>NZ_LMQW01000001.1 GCF_001425485.1 Aureimonas sp. Leaf427
GTGCTCTTCCGATCTCGGCACGCTCTTCATCGGCACGCGGCGCTACTCCTCCTGGAGCCTGCGCGGTTGGCTGGCCGTGCAGATGGCCGGGCTCGACGTCGAGATCACGACCTTTCCCATGGYCTGCCGATCATGACGGACGTTGCGAGCCCTTTGGAGTTGCGTCGGTTTGCCAAGTGGGAGCCGCACGGCCCACGGTGCAACCGATGCTGACCGTCGCCAACGCGCTGGAGGGGATGAGCTGGGCGGAGGCGGCGCGGGCGGCGTGCATCGAGCCGCCTGTCCTTGTGCGACGCGGTGCTGCGCTTCAACGCCTTGGGGGCTGGCCGGGCTCCCGATCGCCCTAACGGCCACCGGCCAGAGCGCTTTAGCGATGGCGAGCAGGCCGCCTTTGTGGCGCAGGTGCTGCGCGGACCCAATGCCGAGCGCGGCGAGCCGTCGAACTGGACGCTGCCGGACCTATGCCGCTTCATCGAGACTTGCTTCAGCAAGACCATGTGCCTCCAATCGATGTCGCGCCTCGTGCGTCGGCTCGGCCTGTCACGGCAGAAGGCACGGCCCGTGCATCCCCTGCGCAGCGCCAAGGCAGCGAAGGCGTTCATAAAAGGGGCCTTGCCGAGGCCGTCGAGGCGGCTCGTGCAGCTCATCCGGACAGCCGGATCGAGCTGTGGTTTCAGGACGGTGAGGCCGTGGGCGATCGATCCGGTAAATCGATCGCAGGCCGGAACAGCGTTGGGCAGAAGGGGCGAATCGGCAAACGCTGGTGGCTGCGTGGCAAGCGTCCGCCCGCCATTACGACAAGCGCTTCGCCTCGGCCTACCTCTCGGCTATACCTGCGCGAGCTCCCTCTCGCACCGGATACTCGCCAATCTCGACGCCGACAGGGACGCATGCGGCCCGCCTGAAACGCGCTCACCGCCGATCCAAACCGCGTTCGATCTCTCATCGCGTACCTCTACCTAATCCACGTCAATGCTGAGATGCAGCGGTATGAGACCAACGGCGAAGGATGCCGGCGCAGCCGGCCRTTGAAGACATTGCGAATGTGTCGACTGCATCAGAGATTTAAGATGTCGCCGAGACATCGGTGGAAACCGCGTTCGATCTCTCATCGCGTACCTCTACCTAATCCACGTCAATGCTGAGATGCAGCGGTATGAGACCAACGGCGAAGGATGCCGGCGCAGCCGGCCGTTGAAGACATTGCGAATGTGTCGACTGCATCAGAGATTTAAGATGTTCGAAAACGGGATGCCACAAGGCATTTCAATACCTCCTAGTATGAAGGCAGCGGCCAGCCGTCAGGCGCCCATCCGAACCGTCCGCGTCTTGCCGCTGAGATGGGCGCCAAGCGTCAGGAGCGGCGGCGCGGCGGCGGAGATCCAGCCGGCGAAACCGGCGAGGCGGGGCCGCACGGCGATGGCGGAGAAGGCGGCGGCGGCGCGGATGCGGGTGGCGAACTGGCGCCGCCATGCCGCCTCGTAGCGGCGCCCGGCCTCGGTCAGCGCTCCAGCATCGCGAAGATCGGCGCCCTCCAGCGCGCCGGCGAGGAGCCAGCCGGATTGGATCGCCATGGAAATGCCTTCCGCGATGATCGGATGGCTTTCACCCGCGACATTGCCGACGCGGAAGATGCCGTCCGCGAAGCCGCGCCGGATGCCGGGGCGGATCGGGCCGGCGGCAAGCCAGGGACCATCCGGGACCGCCTCGCCCAGCACCTGCCGGACGCCGCGAGAGGTGGCCATGAGATGGGCGAAGACGGCTTCGGAGGCGGATGAAAGGCCGTGGGTTTGCCGCGCGGCCGCCAGGGCATCGCGCCGGATGCAGAGCGAAAGCGACAGGCGGCCCCCATCGGCCCAGACCATGCCGCCGTAGCCGCCGGGAAAGAAGAGCAGCGGCATGAGATCGCCGTCCAGCCGCCCGCCGCGGAAATGCGCCTTGAACCCGAGGAAATCACCGTCGCGATGGGCTTTGGGCAGATGCGTCGGCAGGGGGCCGGGCTCCCAGGACCCGTGGGCCGCAACGACGATATCGGAAAACAGCACCTCCTCGCCGCCCTCCCCCGACACGGCGATCCGATGGCCCGTCCCCTCCGGCACGATCGACGTGACGCGGGCCGGCTGGACGATCGCGACGCCGGCCTTGCCCGCCGCCTGCAGAGCCAGCATGTCGAGAACATCGCGGCCGAGCGCGCGGCCGAAGGGGCCCGTGCTGCCGCCCGGCATGGACGCGGCGACGATCCGTTCGCCGGAAAAGAGCGCGAGACGGCGCACGTCGGGCCCCGCCTTCCGCCGCCAGAGATCGCCGAGACCGAGCCGGTCGATCACGGCAATGCTCGTGCCCGACATGAACTCGCCGCAGACCTTGCGCCGGGGAAAGGCCGCCTTCTCGATCAGCGCGACCTTGCGCCCCGCCCGCGCGAGAGACAAAGCGGTGGTGGAGCCGGCGGGACCGGCGCCGACGACCACGGCGTCGAACCTCATGGCGCGATCCTCATCGTGCGATCCTTCGGGCGGCGAAGCCTTGCGTGAAGAGGCCGCGCCGGCCCTCCTCCAGCCGCCAGCCCTCCTCGTGCGGCCAGAGCGCCGAAATGTCCCGGCCCGAGAAGCCGGCGCGAACGCTCGCCGGAGCGTCGTTGCGCGTCACGTCGTTGGCGCCGATCGCCCAGAGCATACGCGAGGCGAAAAGCGGGAACGGAGCCCGCAGGGGCTCGGTCGCAAGGATGGTCGGCGACAGGGCGGCGAGCGCGCGCAGGAGCCGGGCGAGCGCGGGCTCGCGGAAGTGGTGCAGGAAGAGGTTCGCCGTCACCGCGTCGAAGCGCGGCGCACCGGCCGCCTCGGTCCAGTCGAACACGTCGGCGGTGACGATCTGGACGCGCCAGCCGAGGCGCTGAAAGGCCTGCAGCGTCTCGGGGCGAACGAGCGGCTGGCGGTCGAGAAGAACGAGGTCGACATCCGGCCATTGCTTGGCGAGCCGGCGCGCGGCCGCCAGCATGAAGCGCCCGTCGCCGGCGCCGATCTCGAGAATGCGCCTCGGCGGCAGCGTCAGATGGCGGCGCATCAGGTTCACGAGAATCCCGCGATGGAGCATCAGCGCGTTGAGCCGGCCGAGGTCGCGGCGCGAGGCGACGGCCCTCGGATCGGCCGGCGAGAGTTCGTCGAGGATTTCCGGCTCGACCCGGCGGCGTTGGAGCCCGCTCATCCCGCCGTCTCGAAGAGCATGGTCTCGGCGGTGAGACCGGGTCCGAAGGCCATGGCGGAGCCGATGAGACCCTTCGGCTCGCGCAGCATGCGCTCCAGCACGAACATCACCGTCGCCGAGGACATGTTGCCGTTCTCGCGCAGGACCGCGCGGGAGGCCTCCAGCGCATCGGCGGGCAGGTCGAGCGCGTCGGAGACGGCGTCGAGCACGGACCGCCCGCCGGGATGGACGGCCCAGAGGTCGATCTCGTCTGGCCGACGGCCGTTCAGCACGGCGCCGGCCTCGTGCCGCAGAACCCCGTCGATCGCCTTCGGCACGCGGCCGGAGAGGACCATGTCAAACCCGTCGTCGCGAACGCTCCAGGTCATCAGATCTCGGGCGTCGGCGGCCAGAAGCGCTTTGAAACGATCGAGGCGCAGGCCGCCCGGCTCGGCTGTCACGAGCGAGGCCGCGCAGCCGTCGCCCCAGAGGCAGAAGGTCAGAAGACGTTCGAGATCCGTCGTCTCCTTCAGATGCAGCGTACAGAGCTCGATATTGACGCAAAGCACCTTCGCGTCCGGCTCGGAGCGCACGATGTGGCGCGCGAGCTTCAGCGCGTTGATTGCGGCGTAGCAGCCCATGAAGCCGATCATGGTGCGCTCGACGGAGGGCAAGAGGCCGCAGCGCGCCACGATCTCGAGGTCGATGCCCGGCGCGGAGAAGCCGGTGCAGCTGGCGACGATCAGATGCGTGACGGATTTGAGATCGGCGCCGAGGTCGAGCTTGCCGATCGCCTCTAGGGCGAGCGCGGGCGCATGGGCCTCGAAGAGCCCCATGCGGGTGCCGGTGCCGGGAAAGGCCCCGCGGCGGAAGAGACCGCCTTCGTCGAGCGCTTCGCTATCGGGGTCATCGACGGGGCGGAGGCAGGAGAAGCGGTGCTCGATGCCGCTGCGCTCGGCCATGCGCGAGAAAATCGCCTGCCGCCGCGGATCGTCCCGGAGCTGCGAGCGGGCGAAGCGCAGCATGGTGTCCTGAACGTCGTTCGGCGGAACGGCGGTCTCAATGCGATTGATGTAGGCGTCGGGCACGTCGCGGTATCCATGCACGAAAGTCCGCGCAGACACCGTGAGATAGAAACCCGGCACCCGCCATCAACGGAGGGCGCCGGGAGAGAGTGTCGCATCCGGCGGTCGAGGCGATGCTTCGCCGCCTCCCCCGCGGGCTCGGCGGCTCAGTCGATCTGGCGAACCGCGCCGCGCGCCGCGCTCGTCGTCATCGAGGCGTAGGCGCGAAGCGCCGTCGTGACCTTGCGCTTGCGGGTCTCGACCGGCTTCCAGGCATCGGCGCCCTTGGCGAGCATGGCCTCGCGGCGGGCGGCGATCTCGGAATCCGGCACGGCGAGGCTGATCTTCCGGTTGGGGATGTCGATCTCGATCGTATCCCCCTCGTGGACGAGCCCGATCAGGCCGCCTTCGGCCGCTTCCGGCGAGACGTGGCCGATGGAGAGGCCCGAGGAGCCGCCGGAGAAGCGGCCGTCGGTGACGAGCGCGCAGGCCTTACCGAGGCCCTTCGACTTCAGGTAGCTCGTCGGATAGAGCATTTCCTGCATGCCCGGCCCGCCGCGCGGCCCCTCGTAGCGGATGAGGACGATGTCGCCTGCCTGAACCTCGTTGGAGAGGATCGCCTTCACCGAGGAGTCCTGGCTCTCGAAGATGCGCGCCCGGCCGGTGAAGGTGAGGATGGAGGCGTCGACGCCTGCCGTCTTCACGATGCAGCCGTCCTCGGCGAGGTTGCCGTAGAGAACGGCGAGGCCGCCGTCCTTGGAGAAGGCGTGCTCGGCATTGCGGATGACGCCGCCTTCGCGGTCGGTGTCGACCTCGTCGTAGCGGCGGTCCTGGCTGAAGGCGACCTGCGTCGGCACGCCGCCGGGCGCGGCGCGGAAGAAGTCGTGGACCGTGCGGCTATCCGTGCGCTTCACGTCCCAGCGGTCCAGCGCGTGGCCGAGGCTCTCGGCATGGACGGAGCCGACGGACGTGTCGAGCAGGCCGGCGCGGTCGAGTTCGCCGAGAATGCCCATGATGCCGCCGGCGCGGTGGACGTCCTCCATGTGGACGTTCGCGATGGAGGGCGCGACCTTGCAGAGGACGGGCACGCGGCGCGACAGGCGGTCGATGTCGGCCATGGTGAAGTCGACCTCGCCCTCGTGGGCGGCGGCGAGGAGATGGAGCACCGTGTTGGTCGAGCCGCCCATGGCGATGTCGAGCGTCATGGCGTTCTCGAAGGCCGCGAAGCTCGCGATGGCGCGCGGCAGCACGCCGGCATCGTCCTGCTCGTAATGACGACGCGCGAGATCGACGATGAGATGCCCGGCCTCAACGAAGAGGCGGCGGCGCTCGGCATGGGTGGCGAGCGTCGAGCCGTTGCCGGGCAGCGAGAGGCCGAGAGCCTCGGTCAGGCAGTTCATGGAATTGGCCGTGAACATGCCGGAGCAGGAGCCGCAGGTCGGGCAGGCCGAGCGCTCGATCGTCTTCACGTCCTCGTCGGAAATGCGCTCGTCGGCGGCGGCGACCATGGCGTCGACGAGATCGAGCTTCTTCACCGTGTTGTCGGGCCAGACGACCTTGCCGGCCTCCATCGGGCCGCCCGAAACGAAGACGGTCGGGATGTTGAGGCGCAAAGAGGCCATCAGCATGCCGGGGGTGATCTTGTCGCAATTGGAGATGCAGACCATGGCGTCGGCGCAATGGGCGTTGACCATGTACTCGACCGAGTCGGCGATCAGCTCGCGCGAGGGCAGCGAGTAGAGCATACCGTCATGGCCCATCGCGATGCCGTCGTCGACGGCGATCGTGTTGAACTCCTTGGCGACGCCGCCGGCCGCCTCGATCTCGCGGGCGACGAGCTGGCCGAGATCCTTCAGGTGGACGTGACCCGGCACGAACTGCGTGAAGGAATTGACCACGGCGATGATCGGCTTGCCGAAATCCTCGTCCTTCATGCCCGTCGCGCGCCAGAGACCGCGGGCGCCGGCCATGTTGCGGCCGTGTGTGGTCGTGCGGGAACGATAGGCGGGCATGGCGACCTCCGGGGCCTTTGGAACTGAACCGTACCCGTCATTACACCTGCCGGGCGGCCGTTCCAACCTCATCCATGCGGCGAAAAGGAGGTTTTCGGCGGAAATCGCTGAAAAGAAAGGCGAATAGGGGCGAAATTTTAGGCGAAGAGCCCTTTCAGGGCGATGGAGGCCACCCGGTCGAGCGCGGCGCGATCGGCGCCGGAGGCCGATTGCACCGCCATTCCCTGCGCCACCGTCATGATGTAGCGCGCGAGATCGCCTGGGTCCTGGCTCGCGAGATCGCCTTCTGCGATGGAGCGCGCCAGCCGGTCGCGCAGCTGCGCCTCCGCCTGCCGGCGCTTTTCCACCACGGCGCGCTGGATCTCGGAGGCTCCTTCGCTGCAGGCGAGCGCGGCATTGACGCTCATGCAGCCGCCGGGGCCGCAGTCGGCCGTCAGCGCCTCGGCGTAGCCTTCGAGCAAGGCTGCAACCACCGCGCGCGCCGTCGGGCGGGCCAAGGCCTCGGAGAAGAAGCCGAGATGGCTCGCCTCGTATCGCTCCAAGGCCCTGCGGAAGAGATCCTCCTTGTTTCCGAAGGCGCCGTAGAGGCTGGGGCGCGTGATGCCCATGCCTTCGGTTAGGTCGCTGAGGGAGGTTCCCTCGTAGCCCTTGCGCCAGAAGAGCTGCATGGCAGCCTGCAGCGCCTCGTCCACATCGAATTCGCGGGGACGACCCATGTCCGACGACCTCCAGGTCCCTGAACGGCCAACGCTTAAGAAGCGCCCGGCCCGGCCTGATATTTATACCGATCGGTACGCCACTTCAAGGCGGCTGAGTTCTTAGAGGAAAACGGCACCCAGCAACGCGGAGGCCGCGACGACGGCCCAGGCAGGAAGGCTCCACGCCACGAGGCCGACAAAGCTCGCGACCGCGATCGCCATGGTCGGGGCGGAGGTGACGCCTTCGGAGAAGACGGGATCGTAGAGCGCGGCGGCGAGAAGGCCGACGACGGCGGCGTTGATGCCCGACAGAGCGCGGCGGGCCGACGGCGAAGCACGCAAGCTCTGCCAGAAGGGCAGGACGCCGAGGACGAGCAGCGCGGAGGGCAGGAAGATCGCGACAAGCGCGAGCGCCGCGCCGGCAAGGCCGTTCGGATCGAGATTCGAGGCGGCGCCGACGTAGGCGGCGAAGGTGAAGAGCGGGCCGGGCATGGCCTGCGTCACGCCGTAGCCGGCGAGAAAGGCCTCGCGGCCGATATGGCCGGTCTCGACGAATTCGGATTGGAGCAGCGGCAGGACGACATGCCCGCCGCCGAAGACGAGCGAGCCGGAGCGATAGAAGCCGTCCGCGAGAACCGCCCAGCCGGCGCCGGTCAATGCCGCCAGCAACGGCAGGGCGACCAGAAGGACGGCGAAAAGCGCGAGCGCGCCGATCGCAGCTCCGCGCCGGACGGGCCCGTGAAGCGTTTCCTCGACGCTTGCCGTGGGCACCGGCGGCTGCAGCAGCGCGAGGCCCGCGAGGCCGCCGAGGAGGATGGCGAGCACCTGGCCCCCCGCCCCCGGCAGGAGAAGCGCCAGGATCAGCGCGGCGCCGGAGATGGTCGCGCGCTCTCGGCCTATGGCGAGCGTCCTCGCCATGCCGAGCACGGCCTGCGCGACGACGGCGACGGCGGCCGCCTTCACGCCCTCAACCCAGGCCCCGCCGGCGCCGCCGAAGACGGAGGCGCCGAGCGCGAAGCCGACGAGGATGAGCGCGGAGGGCAGCGTGAACGCGGTCCAGGCGGCCAGCATGCCGAGCCCGCCCGCTCGGCGAAGGCCTAGCGCCATGCCGACCTGGCTCGAGGCCGGGCCCGGCAGGAACTGGCAGAGCGCGACGAGATCGGCATAGGCCGCATCCGAGATCCAGCGGCGGCGGACGACGAAGGCCTCGCGGAAATAGCCGAGATGGGCGACCGGACCGCCGAAAGAGGTGAGACCGAGGACAAGAAAGGCGCAAAAGACCTCGAACGGCGTGCCGCGCTCCGTCGTCTCCTCCCCTTTGTCCGGCGCGGACGGACCGGCGTCCGAAGCCATCGGTGTATCGGGAACCAAGCGTCGTCCTCGTTCTCTCTCGGGTCCGGTCCGCCGACATCCGGGGCGCACGGACGCTCCGGTTCTCACGGAGTCCAGCGGTTGCTCCGCACCCCTTGCGATCGGCGGAAAAGCACGGCTAGTATCCCAGCCGGATCGAGAATGAGCCGCTTCAGCGACCGCCGATCCTTCCCGGGGAGGATATCATGCAGACCAGACGTCAATTCCTGATGACATCGGCCGCAGCCGGTGCGCTCGCAGGCTTCGCACCGTCCGCCTTCGCGCAGGACAAGGCGCTGACCATCCTCGCCTCCGTGCCGAGTCTGGGCTTTCCCTTCTTCGTGCACATGCTGAACCAGATCAAGGTCGAGGCCGCCTCGACCGGCGGCATCACGCTGATCGAGAGCGACGGGCAGAACTCGGCGCCCAAGCAGACCGGAGACGTCGAGGCGGCGATCGTCCAGAAGGTGGATGCGATCGTCATGTCGCCGCTCGACGTGAACGCGCTCGCACCCGCCGTGGAACAGGCCGTGCAGGCCGGCATCCCGGTCGTCACAATTGACCGGCGCGTGGACGGCGTCGAGGGCATCCTCGCCCATGTCGGCGCGGACAATGCCAAGGGCGGCGAGGCGCAGGCGAACGCGATCATCGCCGCCTTCCCGAACGGCGCCAAGATCTTCCACCTCCAGGGCCAGCCCGGCGCCGGCCCAGCGATCGACCGGAACAAGGGCGTCCACGCCATTCTGGACGGGCAGGACAAATACAAGATCGTCTTCGAGCAGACCGCGAACTTCGCGCGCGCCGAGGCGCTGTCCGTCACCGAGGCGGGCCTCGCGGCCAACGGCAAGCCCGACGTCATCGTCTGCGCCAACGACGACATGGCGCTCGGCGCGCTGGAGGCCTGCACGGCCGCCGGCCATACCGACGTGAAGATCTACGGCTTCGACGCCCTGCCCGAGGCGCTGGCGGCCGTGCGCGACGGCGGGCTGGCCGGCACGGTGGAGCAGTTTCCGGGCGAGCAGTCGCGCCGCGCGCTGCGCATCGCGGTCGATTTCGCCCGCAACGGCACCAAGCCACCGGAAGCGCTGGTCCTGCTGACGCCGATCGTCATCGGCAAGGACAATCTCGACAAGGCCGAGCGGATTTCGGAGACGAAGTAGGGGTCGTTCAAGCCTTGGACGAGGGGGATGCAAGGGGTTTGAAACCTTGGCGTGAGGCACCCCCCTCTGTCCTGCCGGACATCTCCCCCGCAAGGAGGGAGATCGGTAGCTTGGGCGGTCGGTCGAAGTCTCCGACGTCTGAAACGAGCTAGAAACCTCTGCGACAAGCCTGATCCCCCTCCTTGCGGGGGGAGATGCCTGCAGGCAGAGGGGGGTGCCTCGCACAACCCTTCGCCCACGCACCCCACAGCCTCCCCGCGACGAACCCGGCCGGAGCCCGCCGACCATGACGCCATCCACCGCCGCCGTCGCCGAGCCGGCCCGCCCGCTCCTCGACATGCGCGGGATCACCAAGCATTTCACCGGCGTCACCGCGCTTCGCGACGTGTCGCTGACGCTCCATGCCGGCGAGGTGCTGGGGCTGATGGGCGAGAACGGGGCGGGGAAGTCGACGCTCCTGAAAATCCTGTCCGGCGTCCAGAGCCCGTCGGAGGGCACGATCCTTCTCGACGGGGAGCCGGTCGCCTTCGCGGGGCCGCAGGACGCGATGCGGGCGGGCATCGTCACGATCTACCAGGAACTGAGCCTCATCCCGACCC
This sequence comes from Aureimonas sp. Leaf427, assembly GCF_001425485.1. GTDB lineage: Bacteria > Pseudomonadota > Alphaproteobacteria > Rhizobiales > Rhizobiaceae > Plantimonas. Next base: position 10,064 of record NZ_LMQW01000001.1, read on the forward strand.
TCTCGGTCGCGGAGAACATCTTCATCGGCCGCGCACCGCTCGGGCGCCTCGGGCTGCTCGACTGGCGCCTGATGCGGCGCGAGGCGCGCGCGATCATCGCCCGCGTCGGCCTTTCCATGGACCCGCAGACGCCCGTCTCCGCCCTCTCCGTCGCCGAGCAGCAGATGGTGGAGATCGCCCGCGCGCTGTCGCTGTCCTCTCGCCTCATCATCATGGACGAGCCGACATCCGCGCTGTCGGAGGCGGAGGTCTCACGGCTCCTCGCCATAATGGACCGGCTGCGGCGCGAGGGCGTCGCCATCATGTTCGTGACGCACCGGCTGGAGGAGGCCTCGCATATCTGCGACCGCATGACGGTGCTGCGCGACGGGCGGCTGGCCGGACATCTGGCGCGCGAGGGCGGGCCGATCGCGCTGCCGCGCATCATCGAGCGCATGGTCGGGCGGGCGGCGAGCGAGCTTTACGCGCGGCCCGCCGCGCGCGCCGCGGCCGGCGAGGTGCGCCTCTCCGTGCGGGGCCTGCGAACACTGCGCGACCCGGAAGCGCCGCATGCGATCGTGCTGGACGGCGTCGATCTCGACCTTCGGGCCGGCGAAATTCTCGGCGTCGCCGGGCTCGTCGGATCGGGGCGCACGGAGATGGCGCGCGCGATCTTCGGCGCCGACCGGATCGCCGCCGGAACGATCACGCTCGACGGCCAGCCGATTGCGCCGGCCTCGCCGGCGGATGCGATCGAGCTCGGCATCGGGCTCGTGCCGGAGGATCGCAAGCATCAGGCGATCTTTCCCGCGCTCGGCATCCTGCCGAACTTCTCGGCGGCGTCGCTCCGCACCTATTCGAACGCGCTCGGCATCATGTCGGAGCGCCGGGAGCGCCGGGATCTTGCGACCCACAAGGGCGCTCTCAACATCCGCATGGCGAGCGCGGAACAGCCGATCGCGAGCCTTTCCGGCGGCAACCAGCAGAAGGTCATCCTCGCCCGCTGGCTGGCGCGCGATCCGAAGGTGCTGATCGTCGACGAACCGACGCGGGGCGTCGATGTCGGGGCGAAGGCGGAGGTGCACCAGATCCTCGTGCAGCTCGCCGCGCGCGGCATCGCGGTCCTGATGATCTCCTCCGAACTGCCGGAAATTCTCGCCGTCAGCGACCGCATCGTGACCATGCGCCAGGGCCGCATCACCGGCGAGATGCCGGGCTCCGCGGCCAGCGAAGAGAAGCTGATGGCGCTGATGGCGATCGCCGTGCGTCCGGGCGAAACAGGGGAATCACAGCCATGACCGCGATCGAGCGGGCCCCGCGCGAGGGCATCAACATCTTCAAGATCGTCATGCGTTTCGGGCCGCTGATGTTTCTCGTCGCGCTGATGGCGGTCTTCGCGCTGACCAATCCGAACTTCCTGAACCCGACCAACCTCTTCAACGTCATGCGGCAGATCTCGATCACCGGACTGATCGCGCTCGGCATGACCTTCGTCATCCTCACCGCCGGGATCGACCTCTCCGTCGGCTCGCTGGTCGCGATCTGCGGCATGGTCGCGGCGATCGTCGCCAAGGGCGGCGCGGCGAACACGCTGTCGCTGAGCGCGGGGGCCGGCGCCGGCTACGGCTGGTTCGCCGCCCTTCTCGCAGCGCTCGGCGTCGGCATCGCGGCAGGCGCGGTGCAGGGAATCGCGATCACGCGGCTGCGGGTGCCGCCCTTCGTGGTGACGCTGGGCGGGCTCACCATCTTTCGCGGACTGACGCTGACGCTTTCCGGCGGCGGGCCGATCTCGGGCTTCGATTCCACGATGCGCTGGTTCGGCACGGGACTGGTCGGGCCGGTGCCGGTTCCGGTCATCATCTTCGCGCTGGCCGCCCTCGCCTGCCACCTCGTCCTCACCTACACGCGCTACGGGCGCTCGGTCTACGCGGTCGGCGGCAACCAGGAGGCGGCGCGCCTCTCCGGCATCCGGGTCGACCGTGTCGTGGTCTCGGTCTACGTGATCGTCGGCTTCTTCTGCGGGCTGGCCGCCTTCGTCCTCGCCGCGCGCCTGAACTCCGCGGAAGCGGTGGCGGGCATCGGCTACGAGCTGACGGTGATCTCCGCCGTCGTCATCGGCGGCACATCGCTCTTCGGCGGGATCGGCGGCGTCGGCGGCACGGTCATCGGCGCCGCTCTGATCGGCGTCCTCGTCAACGGGCTCGTCCTCAACAACGTCTCGTCCTACACGCAGCAGGTGCTGATCGGACTGATCCTCATCCTGGCGGTGGCCTTCGACCGCTGGCTGAAATCGCGCGCCGCCCGGCGATAGCGGCGCGCGACGTCGTCGTCAGGCGGGGATGAGCCCCTCTTCGGCCAGCGTCGACCAGAGCTCGTCCGGGATCGCCTGCTCGTACCAGGCGACGTTCTGGCGGACCTCGTCCGGGCTGGCAGCGCCGATGACGACCGAGGAGATCGCCAGATGGCGCTGGGGGAACTGGAGCGCGGCGGCGGCGAGCGGCACGTCGAACCGCTTGCAGACGGCCTCCAGCCGCGTCGCCCGCTCGATGATCTCCGTGGGCGCATCGACATAGTTGAACTTCGGCCGGTCGGACGGGCCGCGCACGAGAATGCCGGAGTTGAAGACGCCGCCGACGACGATGTCGACCTCGCGCTTGGCGGCCAGCGGCAGGAAGGTCTCCGCCGCGTCCTGATCGAGCAGCGTGTAGCGCCCGGCGAGGAGGCAGGCGTCGAGATCGGTCTCCTCCATCGCGTCGCGGATGACCTGCCACTCGTTGACGCCGAGCCCGAAGCCCGCGATCAGGCCGGCCTCCTTCAGCTCCTGCAAGGCGCGGAAGCCGCCGCCCGTGGTGAGCTCAGCCCAGTGCCCGTCCTGCCGCTCGCCATGGGTGACGCGGCCGATATCGTGGACGAGCAGGATGTCGAAGCGGTCGAGACCCGTGCGCTGCTGGCTGTCGTCATAGGAGCGCATGACGGCATCGTAGGAGTAGTCGAAGACCTCCGTGAAGGGCAGGCCATTCCCCCAGCCCGCGTCGAACGGGTTCGGCGGCAGCGGGGGCGGCAGCGGACGGCCGGGCCGGCCGTTGCGCATGATGCGCCCGACCTTGGTCGACAGGCTGAAACCGTCTCGGTCCCTCTCGCGCAGGAACGCGCCGACGAGATGCTCGCAGCGGGTCAACCCGTACATCGGCGCGGTATCGAAGTACCGAATCCCCGCGTCCCAAGCCGCCTGCAGGGTCGCGTTCGCGGTCTCGGCGGTGATCGGGTTCTTGAACATGCCGCCGAAGGGCGCGCTGCCGAGCCCGAGCGTCGTCACCTCTATGTCTGCGCGTTTCAGCCGTTTCCTATCGGATGCCTTCATGCCCGTCCTCCCCTGTCATCATGCGAAATCGCGACGAACCCGTCGTGATCCGTGGTCTCAAATCAGCGCCCTGCCCGCGCGCCCGACGCATGTCCCGCTTCGATGAAGCGATGGACATATCATACGGCTGCCTCGCGAGAGCCGTTCACCCTTCCATAGGGCATCCCGCCCGCAAGAGCATGAGGCCGAGGGGGAAAGAATGGTGGACGACGCAGCAAAACGAAAACGGCCGGCCCCGGCAGGAAGCGCGAGCGCTTCGCCGGAGCCGGCCGTGCCGGATTCCCATCAGGACTTAGGTGCGCGCGTAGATGTCCTCGATGCGCACGATGTCGTCCTCGCCGGTGTAGCTGCCGACCTGGACCTCAATGATCTTCAGATCGATCTTGCCGGGATTGTGCATGCGGTGCGTGCAGCCGATCGGCAGATAGGCGGCCTCGTTCTCGTGGTAGAGCTTGATCTGGCCGTCGATCGTCACCTCGGCCGTGCCGTGAACGACGACCCAATGCTCGGCCCGGTGATGATGACGCTGCAGCGAGAGCGTCGCGCCGGGCTTCACCGTGATGTGCTTCACCTGAAAGCGCGGGCCGATATCGATACGCTGGTACCAGCCCCAGGGGCGGAACATGCGCAGGTGCTCGCTCGCCTCGCGCTTGCCCTTGGCCTTCAACGAGGCGACGACATCCTTGACGCGGCCGGCCGCGGACTTCGCGGCGACGACGACGGCATCGCGCGTGGCGACGACGATCGTGTCGTTCAGCCCGACGACGGCGGTCAGCATGTCGTCGCTGCGCACGAAATTGCCGGTGCCGCCGAAGACCTCGACATCGCCGGAGAGGACGTTGCCGTCCGCGTCCTTCTCGCTGATGTCGTGGAGCGCATCCCAGGAGCCGATGTCCGACCAGTCGAAGCTGGCGGAGAGAACGCCGGCCTTGCGGGTCTTCTCCATGAGCGCGATATCGACCGAGATCTTCGGAATCTGGGAAAAATCCTCGGCGGCAAGGCGCAGGAAGTCGAGATCGCGGACGGCACCTTCCACGGCCTTCTGCGACCCGGCGAGAACGTCCGGCGCGTAGGTCTCGAACTCGCCGAGGATCGTATCGGCGCGGAAGATGAAGTTGCCGGAGTTCCAGACATAGCCCTTGGAGATGAACTCCTCGGCGCGCGCCGCGTCCGGCTTCTCGACGAAGCGGGCAACGGTGTGGGCGCCCTCGCCGGCCAGCGCGGTGCCTGGCGCGATGTAGCCGTAAGCGGTCGATGGGTTCGTCGGCGGGATGCCGAGCGTCATGATCAGTTCGCCCTCGGCGAGCGCCGCGGCCCGCTCGCAATCCGCGACGAAGGCGGCCGCATCCATGATGGCGTGGTCGGAGGCGAGAACGAGGCAGATCGCCTGCGGGTCGCGCCGGGCGGCGATCAGCGCGCCGATGGCGACGGCCGCCGCGGAATCACGCCGCTCCGGCTCCAGGACGATGTCGCCCTCGACGCCGGCCGCGCGCAGCTGCTCGGCGCAGATGAAGCGGAAGGCCTCGTTGGTGACGACGATCGGCCGATCGAACTTCGGGCCCGAAACGCGCTGCAGCGTCGTCTCGAAGGTGGAGCGCCCGTCCGGCAGGAGGGAGATGAACTGCTTGGGCATGGAGTCGCGCGAAACAGGCCAGAGGCGGGTTCCGGCCCCGCCGGCCATGATGATCGGTACGATGCGCGTGGTCATAAAGCGGTCCTTCGTAAGCTTCTTCTTCATCCGTTCCATGTCGCGCCCGCTCCGGCCACGATGCGAGAGACGGAACGCATCGATACACCGATCCTATGCCGGACACACCATATTGCATCGCACAATAACATAAGAAGGCTAATGGAGGGATCGGGTCCGCCTGATGGTCAGCTTTCCGATCGAACGAAGTCGGCAGCCTTGCCGAGCCCGAGCTTCAGGAGGTCGGCCGCGGCTGCCTCGCTGTCGGCTTCGACATAGCAGCGCAGCTCCGGCGCGTTGCCGGACGGTCGGTAGTGAACCATCGCGCCGTTCTCGAAGACGAAGCGCGCCCCGTCGAGCCTGTCGACCTCCGCGATGGTGCCGACATCGGCGAAGAAGTCCGCGGCATAGGCGGGATCGGCGAGAAGGCGCTGTGCCAGACGGGCGCCGATCTCGCTCGGGACCGCCTTCAGCCGGTCGGCGGCGGCAAAACCGAGGCGGAGGCTCGACACGATGTCGGCGAGGGGCAGGGCCTTGGAGCGCACCTCGCCGAGCACGGCAACGATCGGCAGGATCGCATCGCGCGTCGGCAGAGCCGGCAGGACTCGGCCCTCGATCAGGACGGGCGTGCCGAGAAGGACGCCGCCATTGGCCTCGAAGCCGAGGACGCCGCTCGCCCCGCCCTTGGCCGCTTCCTCCATGCCGGCGAGGACGAAAGGCGAGCCGACGCGCGTGCGCCGGACGCTTGCATGGGCTGCTGCGGCCTCGATCCGCGAGGCTGATGTGACCGGCGTCACGATCGCGGAGACGCCGAGGGCGAGCGCGGTGATGAGGCCCAGCGTATCGCCGCGCAGGACGCGGCCCGCCGCGTCCGCGACGAGGGGCCGATCGGCATCGCCATCGGCGGAGATGATCGCATCGACGCTCGTGCCGGCCGCGAACTCGGCCAGGATCGCGATGTCCTCCGGCCGGTGCGCTTCGGTGTCGACGGGAATGAAGAGATCGGACCGGGCAAAGGGAACGGCCTTGGCGCCGAGCGCCTCGACCACCTGGACCAACACGTCGCGGGCGACCGTCGAATGCTGGTAGACGCCGATGGCGAGGCCCTGGAGATAGGCGGAGCCGAAGGCGGCGCGGTAGCGCTCGATATATCGGTCGATCACCTCGGAGCCGGTAGCGGGCAGCGGCTGCGCATCCGCGGAGCCGTCCGCACCGATCTCGCCGAGCGCGCCGAGAATGCCCTCCTCGTCCGCCTTGGTGATCTCGCCGTCGGCCGTGTAGAATTTCAGCCCGTTGCGGTCGTCGGGGATGTGGCTGCCCGTCACCATGATGGCGGGCGCCCGTTTGCCCAGCGATTCCAGCGCGAGCGCGGGCGTCGGAAGCGCGCCGCAATCGATCACCGTCCAGCCCACGGCGCGCGCGGCCGCGCCGCAGTCGCCGGCGATGCGAGAGCTGGAGGAGCGAAGGTCCCGGCCGATCAGAACCGTGCGCGCGGCGGCGGAGGGCGAGCCTTCGAGATAGGCGAGGAAGGCTTTCGTGTAGGCAGCACTGGCGGGGCCGACGAGATCTTCCACCAGGCCGCGAAGGCCGCTCGTTCCGAACTTCAGGCTCGTCATCGGCAAATTCCTCTGCTTCGGCGCGCCCACCAGCGGGGCATGGCCATGAGGCCGGTCGTGCCCTTGCTAGGCGAAGTCCCGAGGAAAAGGCAACACGCGGCGCCCTGCGGTTGCTTTGCAAGGTAAAGCTTTTGGGTCGCCGACAGCGTAACGTCCGATATGTTTGAACTGCAACGGGTGGAACTTGACGATCCCGGCAGTTCGCTTCCTAGACATCGTCACATCCGCGATGCCGGGAGCTCCACGGCCGTTCGATCCGGTGCGGCTCGCGTACGAAGCAGGCGACGGCCTCGGCACGCGCGAACCCGACACCTGACCGCGGGACTCCGCGACCTGATTTCTTTGTTTGATCAACATCTTACGAGGAACTCCCTTCTCACCGCCGCCAATTATCATATTTTTCAGCTGCAAGGCGCGGCGTGGTGGTCTATGACACCGCAGGCGGAGCGGGAGGCTCCGTTCAGACCTCTCGCCTGGGACCTTTCGTCATGCCATCCAATCCGCCCGTCTTCTCCGGCCTCTTCCCCGTCGCGCCGACTCCGTTCCTGGAAAACGGCGATCTCGATCTCGAGGGTCAGCGCCGCGTCATGGACTGCATGATCGACCAGGGCGTCGACGGCATCTGCATCCTTGCCAACTATTCCGAGCAGTTCCTCTTAGACGACGCCGAGCGCGAGACGTTGACGCGGCTCTGCATCGAGCATGTCGCCGGCCGCGTGCCGGTCATGGTGACGTGCAGCCATTTCTCGACGCGCGTCGCCGCCGCCCGAGCCCGGTTCGCAGCCGAATGCGGCGCGAGCCTCCTCATGCTAATGCCGCCCTATCACGGCACCGGCATGCGCATCGACGAAAGCCTGACGCTCGACCACTTCCAGCGCGTCGGCGAGGCGAGCGGCCTGCCGATCATGGTTCAGGACGCTCCGCTTTCGGGCGTGACGCTCTCGGTGCCCTTCCTCGTGCGGCTCGCCAAGGAACTGCCGCTCGTGCGCCATTTCAAGATCGAGACGCCGCAGACCGCCGCCAAGCTCCGCGCGCTGATCGCGGCCGGCGGCGAGGCCGTGGTCGGCCCGTTCGACGGCGAGGAGGCCATCACGCTGATGGCCGATCTCGACGCGGGCGCGACGGGCACCATGTCCAGCGCGCTCCTGCCGGACCTCATCCGTCCCGTCTTCGAGAAGCACCGCGCGGGCGACCGCGAAGGCGCGGCCGAAGCCTACGAGACGATCCTGCCGGTGATCAACTACGAGAACCGCCAATGCGGCCTGCGCGCGGCCAAGACGGCGATGGCCGAGTTCGGCGTCATCCGATGCGAGGCGGTTCGCCACCCGCTGGAGCAGATCCATCCCGCGACCCGCGCCGGCCTGATCGAACTCGTTCGCCGCGTCGAGCCGCTCGTCATGCGTTGGGCGCAGTAAGGTCGTAGAAACTTCTTCAACGGAGGCGGGACGCATTCGGCTTCCCGCCGGTTCACGACGATCCAGCAGAAAGTATGATGATATGAGCATCTCCGGCGAAAACCTCATCGGCGGCCAGAGCCGCCGCGGCACGAACGGCGAATTGCGCGGCATCGCCGCGGCGACGGGCGAACAGCTGGAGCCCGGCTTCGGCGGCGCGACGGCGGCCGATCTGGAGGAGGCCTGTGCGCTGGCGGACGCGGCCTTCGACACGTTCCGCGAGACTTCGCTCGAAGCACGCGCGGCTTTCCTCGAAGCCATCGCCGAGAACATCCTCGCCATCGGCCCCGAGCTAATCGAGCGCTGCGTCGCCGAATCTGGCCTGCCGAAGGGTCGCATCGAGGGCGAGCGCGGGCGCACCGTCGGCCAGCTCCGCCTCTTCGCCTCCGTCGTGCGAGAAGGCCGCTTCCTCGACGTGCGCATCGACAAGGCGCTGCCCGAGCGCACGCCCCTGCCCCGCGTGGATCTGCGCATGCGCAACATCGCGGTCGGCCCGGTCGCGGTCTTCGGCGCCTCGAACTTTCCCCTGGCCTTCTCCGTCGCCGGCGGCGACACGGCCTCGGCCTTCGCGGCGGGCTGCCCGGTCGTCGTCAAGGCACATTCGGCCCATCCCGGCACATCCGAACTCGTCGGGCGAGCCGTGCAGAAGGCCGTCACCGATGCGGGCCTGCCTGCAGGCACCTTCGCGCTGCTCTTCGACACCGGCCGCGAGATCGGCCAGGGTCTCGTCGCCGATCGCCGCATCAAGGCCGTCGGTTTCACCGGCTCGCGCACCGGCGGCACGGCGCTGATGACGATTGCGGCCAATCGGCCTGAGCCGATCCCGGTCTATGCCGAGATGAGCTCGATCAATCCAGTCATCGTCCTGGAAAACGCGCTCGCCGCCCGCAGCGCCAAGATCGGCACCGATTTCGTCGCGGCGCTGACGCTCGGGGCCGGCCAGTTCTGCACCAATCCCGGCCTGATCCTGACGACCGCCGGCAAGGGCTACGACGAATTCGTCGCCGCCGCCGGCGCGGCCGTGGATGCCGCCGCGCATCAGACCATGCTGACCAACGGCATCGCGCGCACCTATCGCGACGGCGTCGGCAAGCTCGGCTCGCATGGCAACGTCAAGACGCTCGCGGGCGGCCGCGTCGGCGAAGGCGGCGAAGGCGCCGCGCTCTTCGAAACCACCGACGAGGCGTTTCTCGCCTATTCCGAGCTGCAGGAGGAGGTGTTCGGCGCCTCCTCGCTGATCATCCGCTGCAAGGACGCATCGAGCCTGAAGGCCGTGATCGAGCACTTGGAAGGCCAGCTGACGATCGCCGTGCAGCTCGACGAAGCAGATCGCGACGAGGCGAAGGCGCTGCTGCCGCTTCTGGAGAAGAAGGCCGGCCGCATCATCGCGAACGGTTTCGGCACCGGCGTCGAGGTGGCCCATGCCATGGTGCATGGCGGCCCCTTCCCCGCGACCTCCGACGGCCGCTCGACCTCGGTCGGCAGCCTCGCCATCGCGCGGTTCCTGCGCCCGGTCTCCTACCAGTCGCTCACCGACGCCCTCCTCCCGGAGGCGCTGCGCGACTCCAACCCGTGGAACGTGCCGCAGCGGATCGACCCGGCGGCCTAAAGGATGCGGCGGCGCCGTGGTTGTCACGCCGCGGCCTCGCCGCATTAGAGCCCAGCACGAAACCTGGAAGCTCTGCACACGGCGGGGGCGCTGGAACCGATGTCGAACCAGGTAGAGAAAAGATAAGAACGTCTGGCTTCGTTTGACCGAGATCGATGGGCGACAGCATCCGCTTCACTTAACCCTGCTCTCCAAGAAGTGTGCCGGGCCCGTTTATATTTTCGTCGCGGCGCGCTAGAAGCCAGATACCTGCCGTATCGACGCAGGTTTACGGCCATGGGTGACAAATGCGTATTGCAGCCGAGCAGAGGCCGAAGGACCGCCTCTACGGAACTCTCCGATCTGGCGTCGTCGTTCTGGCGATCTTCACCTTCGTCGTCGATATCCTGCTCTTCGTGCAGCCGGTCTATATGCTGCAGGTCTACGACCGCGTGCTGCCGTCGGGATCGATCGAAACGCTGATCTACATATCGCTGATCGCGCTGATCATGCTGATTCTGCTGGGTGTGATGGAGGCCGTTCGATCGATGATTGCGGCCCGCATCGCGGCCAGGGTCGATGTCGAAATCGGATCGGACACGCTGGTCGCGGCCATGAGCCACCAGCGGGCAGCAATGGGCGACGTGCAGCCGCTGCGCGATCTCGGGACGGTTCGGAACTTCATCTCAACCAAGGCGATCCTGGCCTATCTCGACCTGCCGTTCGCGCCCGTTTTCATCGGAATCCTTTACTTCATTCATCCTCATCTCTTCTTCCTAACGGTCGGTGGCGCCGTCATTCTTGCCTTACTGGCGATCTTCAACCAAATGGCGACGAGCGCGGCGGGAGGAGGCGCCGAGAACAGCGCCGCGGCCATGCTTGCCGCGCAGGCCTTCGCCCGCAGTTCGGAAACGATCCGCGCGATGGGCATGACGCGCAACGTCATCGGCACCTGGGGTCGGGAGGAAGCCTCCTCGCTTCGCCGTCAGGAACAAGTCAACGCGATCAATGCGGGCTTCTCCGGTGCTTCGCGGGCCTTTCGCCTCGCCCTGCAGATCGCGATCCTCGGCTATGGCGGCTATCTCGTCGTCGAGGGGCAGATGACGGCAGGCATGATCTTCGCTTCCTCGCTGATTTCGGGGCGCGGCCTGCAGCCGATCGACCAGGTGATCGGCGGCTGGCGCGGCTTCGTCGAGACTCGCGGCGCCTGGAAGCGGGTCTGCATGGCGCTGGACTCCACCGCCAGCGAAGACGACCGCACGGAGCTTCCCATTCCGCGCGGCCGGATCACGCTCGACCAAGTGGTCGTCTACCCCCCGAGCGGCGGCGAGCCTCTCCTGAAGCGTATCAGCGCCACGATCCCGGCTGGCGAGCGCATCGCCATCGTCGGCCCGTCCGGGGCGGGCAAGTCGATCGTCTCGCGGACCATCGTCGGCGCCATTCGGCCGCAGAGCGGCGTTGTTCGGGTCGATGGAGCCGACATCCGGACCTGGCGCAGCGAGCAGCTCGGCCGATATTTTGGCTATCTGTCTCAGGACGTCGATCTCTTACCGGGCACCATCGCCGAGAACATCGCGCGCTTTGATCCGAACGCGCTCGACGAGCAGATCGTGGCCGCCGCACAAAAGGCGCAGGTCCACGATCTCATCCTTAATCTTCCCCGGGGCTATAACACGGTAATCGGTCCGACGGGACAGCAGTTGTCCGGCGGACAGCGCCAGCGCATCGGCTTGGCACGTGCCTTCTTTGGAAATCCGAAGATGCTGGTGCTCGATGAGCCGAACGCCAATCTCGATTCCGACGGGGAGCTTGCCCTCGAACGGGCTTTGGACACCGCCCGCCTCGACGGGATCACGGCCATCGTCGTGACGCAGCGGCGGCATATCGCGGATAAGGCCGACAAGGTCATGATCATCCGCGACGGGATGATCGAGGATTACGGGCCGCGCAACGACGTCTATGCAAGACAGTCGCAGAAGGCGAAGGAGCGCCAGGAGGCCGTCGAGGCGGCTAAGCCCGCCAAGGTCCTCTCGGGACGGTTCGGCGGGGGTAGCCTGCCAGCGCCGGCCGGCACGCCAGCCATACCGCCGCCACCTTCGTCGGACGCCTAATGGCCTCGCATCTTCGCACCGATGCCGCAGCGCCGATTTCCGAACGCAAAGGACGAACCGTGACCCTCCTCAAGCCGGTTTGGGCAAAAGACGTCGACATCGACACCAAGACGCTGACCTTCGGCGGCTTGACGCTGGCCGGCACATTCGCGCTCGTCTTCGGCGTCTGGGCGGTCTACGCACCGCTGGCTGCGGCCGCCGTCGCGCCAGGTTACATCGCGGCGTCGGGTCGAAACCAGCGGGTGCAGCATCTGGAAGGCGGCATCGTATCCAAGATCCTGGTGCGGGAAGGCGATCGTGTCACGACGGGTCAGGTCCTCTTCGAACTGGATGCGACGAAGGCGCTGGCCGCCCGCAACCGTCTCCAGTTCCAGATCCTGACCTTCAACGCGCAGTTGAGGCGGCTCACGGCTGAGCGGGAAGGTCAGACGCAAATCGAATTCTCTCCCGACATCAAGGCCGCGGCTGCCGCCTCTATCTCGCCTGGCATTCTGGACGAGCAGGAGAAGGAATTCACCGTCCGGCTGAAGCGCTACGATCAGGAAAGCAAGATTCTGCGCCAGCGCGTCGTGGCACTGAATGACCAGATCAGCGGCCTCGAAGCGCAGCAGACTGCCGTCGAGACACAGGTCGCGGTCGTGCAGGACGAAGCGAAGCGCAAGTTGGCCCTTCTCAAGAAGGGACTGACAGATCGCTCCGAATATACCCAGCTCGTGCGCGCGGAGGCCGATCTCGTCGGCCAGCTTGGGCAGGTACGCTCCAGCATCCTATCGTCGCGGACGCAGATTGTGGAAGCGGAGGTTCAGTTCTCGCGCCTGACGACGCAGCGCGTGGAAACCGCCGCAACGGAGCTCAACAAGATTCGCGCCGCGCTTTCGGATGCCGAAGAGCAGCTTGCCGAGGCCGAGTCGATCCTCGACCGGGTCCTCATTCGCGCCCCGAGCGATGGAATCGTCGTCAGCATGGGTGTCAACACGCCCGGCAGCGTCGTCCGTGCGGGCGATGCCCTTCTGGAACTCCTGCCGACGTCGAACGCGCTGGAGGTGGAAGCACGCATCTCACCTTCCGACGTCGACGTCGTACATGTCGGCCAAGACGCCACGATGCGCTTCAGCGCACTCAACAGCCGTACGACGCCCGTCGTCGACGGCACCGTCAGCTACGTGTCCGCCGACAGGTTGGTCGATACAGAAAGCAAGCAGGCCTATTACAACGCTCGGATCAAGATCGCGGAAGCTCTGCCGGCCGGCGTGAAGACATCGGACATCTATCCCGGCATGCCCGTCGAGACCTATATCAAGATCGGCGATCGGACCTTTTTCGAGTATCTGCTCAAGCCGCTGGAAGACAGTTTCAGCCGAGCCTTCCGTCAAGAGTAAGATCAGGCGCTCCAGAGCTTCCATGAGCCGGCGCCTTTCCGGCGTCCGCCCTCGATGCGAACCGGCGTGTGAGAGACATGCGGATTGAACGCATCAGCCATGCGACGACGGCACCGCTCGACGGGAGTCATCCGTGCGAGTGTCCGACGCGCCCGCCGAATACGATCGGCAGGGGTTGCGCCGAAGCGCAGCGGCGGGCATTCACTGACACAGTCACAACGTCTTGAGGGGTTTGCATGAAGATCGTGATCGTCGGTGCAGGTTATGTCGGCCTCGTTTCGGGCGCCTGCTTTGCAGATTTCGGCCATGAAGTGCATTGTATCGACAAGGATCAGAAGAAGGTCGACGCACTGCTTGCCGGTCGCATCCCAATCTTCGAGCCGGGTCTCGACGCGCTGGTGGCCGGTAACGTCAAGGCCGGCCAGCTTTCCTTCGGCGTCGATCTAAAGGCCGCTGTCGCCGACGCGGATGCCATCTTCATCGCGGTCGGCACGCCTTCGCGGCGCGGCGACGGTTTCGCCGATCTGTCCTACGTCTACGCAGCCGCCCGAGACATCGCCGAGAGCCTTTCCGGCTATACGGTGATCGTGACCAAGTCGACCGTTCCCGTCGGCACCGGCGACGAGGTCGAGCGCATCATCCGCGGAATTCGTCCAGATGCGGAATTCGCAGTCGTTTCGAACCCCGAATTCCTACGCGAAGGCGCGGCGATCGACGACTTCAAGCGCCCCGACCGCATTGTTATCGGCGCCGAAGACCAGCGTTCTCGCGATGTGATGGCGGAGGTCTATCGCCCGCTCTACCTCAATTCGGCGCCGATCCTTTACACGAGCCGCCGCACGGCCGAGCTGACGAAATACGCGGCCAACGCGTTTCTCGCGACGAAGATCACCTTCATCAACGAGATCGCCGATCTTTGCGAGCAGGTCGGGGCGAACGTCCAGGACGTGGCGCGCGGCATGGGCCTCGACAACCGCATCGGCGGCAAATTCCTCCATGCGGGCCCGGGCTACGGCGGCTCCTGCTTCCCGAAGGACACGCTGGCGCTGATCAAGACAGCCCAGGATTACGGCATGCCCTCGCGCATCGTCGAGACAGTGGCCGCCGTCAACGACCAACGCAAGCGCGGCATGGCCCGCCGCGTCATCGCAGCCTGCGGCGGCTCGGTGCGCGGCAAGACGATTGCGATCCTAGGCCTGACCTTCAAGCCGAACACCGACGATATGCGCGACGCGCCATCGCTTTCGATCATCGCTGCCCTGCAGGACGGTGGCGCCATCATCCGCGCCTTCGATCCGGAGGGTGTTGAGCAGGCACGGGGCATGCTGACCAACGTCGAGTACGCGGCCAATGCCTACGACTGCGTCGAGGGTGCCGATGCCGCCGTTCTCGTCACCGAATGGAACGTTTTCCGCGCACTCGATTTCGCCCGGGTGAAGAGCAAGATGAAGGCTCCCGTTCTGATCGACCTGCGCAACGTCTATCGCCCCGAGGAAATGCGCAATCGCGGCTTTACCTACGTCGACGTCGGCCGCGGGCTGGCGCACGAGGGGGCGCAGCCGGCCGAGGCAGGAAACTGACCTCGGCAAACGATCCCAAGAGCATGGCGGTTTGGCATCGGAACGGCAGGTTGCCTGCGGCCACGACCGAATGCGGTGCGCGGATAGCTCGATTGTCCGAGGGTAAAGCGGAACCGGACACGATGATGCGACATACCGAACGAAGTCGCGCCCAGACGGTTCGCGGGACCTTTCGCGTCGCCATCCTGGCGGCCGTCGCCGCTGCCGGACTTGTTGCCGCTCTGTCCGGCGCGCGCGCTGCAGAAGACTGCACGGGGCCCCTGACCGGTCCGAACTTTTCCATTCCAAGCGGGATGGTTGGGTTCGGACGCGTGCAGGGCTTGCCGCGCCTACCGCTAAAGCAGAACGAATACGTTCTCACCATCGACGATGGCCCCCGCTCCGACACGACGCCTTTTTTGCTCGATATTTTGGCCGAACGCTGCGTGAAGGCGACGTTCTTCCTGGTAGGCAAACGGGCGGAAGCTCGTCCGCGTCTCGTCCAGCAGATTCTGGAGGGCGGGCATACGCTGGGAACCCACACCTATTCCCATCCCGATCTGTCGAACCTTTCGTCCGAAGCTATTGAAGCGGAGATGCTCAAGGGGCGCGATGCCGTCGAAGCCGCCGCGAAAGTGGAAGGCTATTCGCCTTCGCTCCGGCTCTTCCGGTATCCCGGCTCCTCCGGCGTCCCGCCGATTCTGCCAAAGCCCCTGATCGACATGGCGCGAAGCGACGGCCTAACGGTTGCCGGAATCGACTACAGTCCGCAGGACTGGCGCAATTCTCCCCCCGAGGAGAGCTTCAAGCGGCTGTTCGACCAATGGGGCGACCGTGGTGTCATCCTGTTCCATGACGGTATGGCGAACACGCTTCTCCTTCTGCCGATGGTGCTGGACGAGTTGCAGCGTCGGGGCGCGAAAATCGTTGCACTCAACCCTTGAAATTCACTGGCGCTTGCATGCTGCAGTGCAGCAAGATAGACAGTGATGTCGGTTTCAGGTTCGCCGATGCAGCAGCCTTGCGGATCGCGCCCGGCCGCCCGTCGAGCTCCCCCTGCCCCATACGGAGACAACGATGCCATCCTGCGTAATCATCGTCGAGAATCTGCCCGTCCCGCTCGACCGACGCGTCTGGCAGGAAGCTTGTGCTCTGCGCGATGCCGGCTGGACCGTGTCCGTGATTTGCCCGAAAAGCGAGCAGTATCCGAAGGCCTTCGAAACGATCGACGACATCGAGGTCTTCCGCCATCCCCTGCCGCTGGAAGCGAGCGGCCGCTTCGCCTTTCTGCTGGAATATGGCGCGGCCCTCTTCCATGAGTTCCGCCTGCTCCTGAAGGTCGCCAGACGTCGCGGTTTCGACGTGATCCAGGCCTGCAACCCGCCGGATTTGATCTTCCTGGTCGCCGCGCCGTTCAAGCTTTTCGGCAAGCGGTTCGTCTTCGACCATCACGATGTTTGCCCCGAACTCTTCGTGGCGAAATTCGAACGGCGCGGCTTCTTCCACAGCCTGCTCCTGGCGGCCGAGAAGGCGACGTTCAAGACGGCGAACCTCGTGATCTCGGCCAACGAGACCTATCGCCAGCTCGCGATTTCGCGCGGCGGCAAGAAGCCGGAGGATGTGGTCACGGTCTACAGCGTGCCCGACAAGTCGCGCATCCGCCGCGTCCCGCCGAACGAGGCGCTGCGTGCCGGCGCTGGCACCGTGCTCGGCTATATCGGCATCATCGCAGACCAGGACGGTGTCGATCATCTCGTGCGCTGCGTCCACCATCTCGTGGCAGATCACGGGCAGACCGATGTCCGTGCGGTCGTTGCAGGCGACGGACCGGCGCTCGCCTCCGTCAAGGCGCTTGCAGTGGAACTCGGCGTTGCAGACCGCATCACCTTTACCGGCTACCTCCGAGGCGAGGAACTGCTGGCCGCGCTCAGCACCTTCGACATCGGCATTATCCCGGATCCGGTGAACGAGTACAACGACAAGATCAGCATGAACAAAGTCTTCGAGTATTCGGCCCTTGGCATTCCCTCCGTTTCCTACAACCTGACGGAGACGAAGCGCCTGCTCGGGGAAGCCGGCTGCTACGCCGCCGACGCGACACCGGCGAGCCTTGCTGCCGCCTGCCTGCCGCTGATCACCGATCTGGACCTTCGGAAAGCTGCCGGCGAGCGGGCCAGCGCTTTGGCCCATGCTCGCTTCGATTGGGAGCGCGAAGCCCAGAACTACGTCGCCGCCTACTCGCGGTTTTTGCCCGACATCTCGACCGTCTCCAAGGAGGCCTGACGCCCGGGCATTGGAAGGACGGCGCGGCGACAGCCGTGCCCTCCTGTCGGGCGCGTGGACCGGCGTCCCGCAAATGTGGCTCAAGGGAATCCTGGTCGCCTCTTCAGAGCGTTTCAAGACATCTCTTTCGAGGGGCCCATGCGGCCCCTTTTCCATGGGCGGCGGCGCTCGGCTTTCGGACATCGCGCCCGCGACTTACGTCGACGGCTTTTTCTGATACCGCCGGCCAAGGCTTCAGATGCGCCCGACCGTCGAAGTCCTTGCGAATGTCTCACAGGCGCCCGAGGCGTGAGACATTCGCAGACGAACTGCCAGGATGCGTCTCAATACTACCTGGCATGAGATGGCGGACTTCGGCCCTGCTTCGAGCCCGAGCATCTCGTTAACGTGCAGAACGGCTGCCAAGGGACGCGCGCCGGCCACCGAGAGTGGACCTGCCACAGTAAAAGGCCAGGCAATCGCTTGCCTGGCCCTTCGTCGTCGTGCGTATTGTCCGCTTTTCGAATGAAAGCGGATCAGACGAACAGGAAGTGCTGGTTGCTCAGTTGAGAGGCCTGGACGTTGACCAATGTGATCGTATCCGTCGGACTGAGAGTGATGATCGTATCCGCTCCAGAACTGACGATGGCGAGATCGGAGAAGGCGGCAGCGAAGTCGTGATCGATCTCGATGATGTCGTGAGACGTGCCTGCCGTCGCAAACCGGTTGATCACATCGTTTCCAGAGCTGACGTCGAAGACGAAGCGATCCACTCCGGTGCTGGCGTTGAAGACGTCTTTGACGCCGGTATGGGAGGTGAGCGTCGTTCCCCCGACATGGGCGGTCTGCTCGTGAACGCCGTTGGCATTCGTCACATCCGTCCAGGCTTTCACGCCGTTGGCGGCGTAGTGATCCTCCTGAACGCGTAGCGGCTGGGTGACGGACGCATCCGCCGAGAAGATGAAGGTCTGGATGTCCCTCGTCCCATCGCCGAAGGTCGTGTGGATCAGCGTGTTCCGGCCCGCCAGATCGAAATTCTGGACCGTCGTCACGCCATCGTGGACGGTCTGCTGGAAGACGAGCTTATCGCCCGACCAGCGCGCCATGTCGAGAACCTTGCCGGCGACGTCGTAGTGAACCGACTGCTTGTCGTAGGGTCGGTTCTGGATGTCGTAGGTCGTCTCGACGCGGGAGCGATCCGCATAGGTCAGCGTATGGCCGAGCTCTTTGCCTGCCGCGTCGTAGCGGTGGACATCCTTCGATCCATCGGCACCGCGCACATCGGATGTCGTCAAAAGTCCGACCGCATCGTAGGCATCGCTCTTGAGGAGCTTTCCGTCGGCGCCCATCGTAGCGATCGTCTTAGTGCCGTTGGCTGCGACGGAAACGACTGTGGTCGTTCCATCCGCCTGAAGCTTCTGGGAGAAGACGAGCTTGCCGTCGACCCAGCGGTCCATCTCCAGCTGCTTGTTGGACGCATCGAAGACGGCCAACTGCTTGTCGTAGGGGCGGTTGACAACCACCTGCGTGCCCTCCGTGCGAACGCCGGATGCCGAAACGAGCGTGAAGGACGTCTCCTTGCCCGTTACGTCAAAGCGATGCAGTTCCGTCGACCCATCCGCCTTCTTCAACTCCTGGCTGACGACACGGCCGAGCGTATCGAACAGGTTAGAAGCGACGAGCCGCCCGGAAGCGTCGTAGACCTCGCTTTTCTGGATCACGGTCGTGCCGGCGACGTAGACCGCCGCCGTCTTCGTGCCGTCGGCGGCGACAGTCGTGAAGCCGGTTCGATGCCCCGTGGCATCAACGGCATAGACGGTGTGCGTGCCGTCCGGCGATGCCGTCCCGTTGCTGACCGGCGCTTCGAGCAGAGGCGCCTTTACGGGATAGATGGTCTCGGTGACGGTTCCGTTTGCCAGATAGAGCTTATAGCCGGTGGCGGTTCCGGTCGCGTCGATCGTGTAGACGGTGTGCGAGCCATCCGCGTTCCAGCGATCGGACGAGATCAGTTTGCCCGCACCGGAGTAGGTGTCGGTGCCCGTCAGCTTGCCCGCCGCGTTGTAGACGTTGACGATGCCCGCATAGGGCTTACCGGTAACGGCAAGATTGGCATCCGTGCGGCTGCCATCGGCCGCATAGAGCTGGTAGCTCGTTTCCTTGCCGCTGACGCCGTTGTAGTTGTGGATCTCGCGCGACCCGTCGGCCTTGGTGATCTGTGACCAGATCGTGGTGCCGTCCGGCTCGACGCGGTCCTGCTGGATCAGCTTGCCCGCCGCATCGTAGACATAAACCTGCTTGTCGTAGGCGCGTCCGACGATGCCGAGTTCCTCGACGACCTTCGACTTGTCGGCGTTATAGACCGTGTGGTTCGTCAGGACGCCGGTCGTGGCGTTGTAGGTATAGGTTTCCTGCCCGCCATCGGGCAACTTGACCTGCGAGAAGACGATCTTGTGGGCGGCGTCATACTGATCGACCCGCAGAAGCGTGCCATCCTTCGAATACTGAGTGACGTCCGTTCCACCCTTGGAATTCCGCGCGGCGACCTCTCGCGAACCGTCCGACGCAATCTTCTCGTCATAGGTGAGGACGCCGTTCGAATAGCGCAGGCGCTCGGTGATGACACCGTCCGACGTATAGGCGACGTCCTGCCGATCGTAGGACTGGCCAGTGACCTTGCCGGTCTCCAGGAAGGAGTAGGTGCCCTGGATCTTGTCGAGCACCGCCTCCGCCTTGCGCATGAAGAAAGCCAGCTGYCCGGTCGGAATGGTCAGGACGTTGGTGTCGGTCAGAACGACGGCGCTGACATTGCCCTGGTCGGTGAGCGTGAYYAGCCGCGCGACGATCTCCGCCGCGGTGCCGATCTCAACCGTGATCGGAATGGCGGGAACGCCTTTGTTGCCGGCCGCGTCGGTCGCGGTCGCATGGAGAAACGTCTCGGCGCCCTTCGGGATCTTCACGTCGGCAGAAAGATTACCCTGCGCATCCGCTTTGACGGTCGCGAGCACMGTGGTTCCATCGCCGATCACGACGGTCGCGCCGGGCTTGGYCGTGCCGGTGACCAGGACATGACGCGAGCCGTCCGCCCCTGCCGCTCCGACCGAAGCAATCGCAAGCTTCGGCGCGGCGACATAGACTTCGCCCGAGGGGAACTGCACGGCATCGCCGGACTTAATGTGGAGATTGCTGTATTCGGCGACGACGGTTTCCGTTGCAGCGGAGTCGCGATAAATGCCCTGGCTCCAGTAGACATTCTTCTGCTGGGCATAGCCGAGATTTCCGGCATAATCGACGAGAGCGACGCCATCACGGGTCACAATCAAGCGGCCGTTGCCATCCGCGTCGAACACGGCCTTCACGTCCATCGTGTACTGATGGCCACGGTCGATGTCGTAGACATCGGTGAAGATGACCTTTTCGACATTCTTTCCATCGGGCTGCGTGACGCCGATCGTGATCGACATTTTTTCGCCGACGAGGCCGATCCGGAAAGGCGGCGGGACGCCGATTTCGTCGCCATCCCACTCGCCCATGTGCAACTGGCCGAGCACCATCCACTTGGCCGTGTTCGGGGCGCCCTCCTCGAGCTTGAACCCGTAGGAGACCTCGATCGCCTCGCCGTCCTGATAAAGTTTCTTTCCAGCGAGTTCCGTGCGTTCCGACTTGTGGCCGGCGGCGGCATCCCACCAATGCTGTTCACCGTCACGGAGTTCGAACCGCAACGTCTGATTGTCTTTAGAGGTAATGCTGTAGTCTTTTCGTGCAAACTGCGGGTCGTAGACTTCCCCATCCAACTCGATGCGGAACCACTGTGCGGTCACCGACGGAATTTCGTCGGGTTTCACGACTAAAGTCGCCACGGGGCTATCCCTCTTGTTGCTTCAGGGATCGTTTTAGCGAACGCAATCTAAGGGATAGTGGGTTGAAACGCTCACATTTTACCCATACCAACGAAAGCACGGTCGATCTGACACATCGCAGGCAACGCAAAATTTAAGCAAAACTTAACTATAAAGTATTAATTTTTCGCTAGCTCGCTTCTCCTTATTCTTGGGTTTTGCGAGACCTGTGGCTAAGGCCTGTCAGCGCTTGAGCCCGACTCTATGTCGATCGTTTTCCGATGAGAGAGAGCGATGATGCTGACGGATGGGTGATGGGCTATGTTGGAGCCGCCAATCAAGATCTGCCGCCCGCATGTCGAGGTCTCGAGTCCACACCCGCGGCGCACGGTCGAGGTCATCCTCTAGCGGCATCAAAGTGGGGCGAAGTGGCGGTGCGTGCGTGCTGAACTAAGACCGTAGTGAATGTGGGAGCGGACTTCATTTTCATTGGACAGGCGGCGGTCGGGTTTAGGCACTGGGTCTGATGAACTCGCTCGGTGAGCGGAACTTCAGGCTGAGTGCGGGCGAAACTTGCAATAATGCTCGATCCAGTGGCGGAGCGAGGCCAGGATGATGGCGGTGTCAGGCAGGACCGGGGCACTCGTCGTGCCAGGCAACACCACCTTGGCGCCCCTGCCGCCTGACGGCCTCGACCTCAATCCGGTCGAGCGTGTCTGGCTATAACGGAGTTGGTTGTGATTGTTGCAATGGAAGCTCTTGACGGTCGCGTCCTTGACCGTTCTGTTCATGCGCTCGACCTGACTGTTCGCCCAGGGGGTGACGAGGTGTCGTCAGCCGATGTTCGATGTCGAGATCGGAACAGGCGCCTTCGAAGGGTTGACAGCGGAAGAGCATTCTCTCGCTTGGCGGCGAGTCGACAGACGCAAATGAATTGAGAGAAGAATCATCCATGCTTTACCATCGGCCGAGATGCCGCAGCATTCGGCCGTTAAAGGTTTCGCGAAGGCTTCAAATGCATCGAAGGCTTAAGCATTCACCATCGGAATACCAAAAGTCATCTTACTAGCATGCTGGCATCAAACGAAAAAGGCCGATCCACAATGGATCAGCCCTCGCAATCATACGCGAAATATCGGAGAGATCTATTGGCCTACTAGCAGCTGCCGTGACCCATCAAGACGACGACAACGGTCCTGGCAAGAATGCGAACGTCGCCCCAGAACGTGACGTCCTCGCTGTAGCGAGCGTCGAGCGAAACGCGCTCGTCGAACGTCAGCGTGTTACGGCCGCTCACCTGCCAAAGGCCGGTTATGCCGGGACGGACACTGGAATAGGCATGAAAGGCCTCGCCGTAGCGACCGACCTGCTCGGGCAGCATGGGGCGAGGACCGACCAAGCTCATGTCGCCGAAGAGAACATTCAACAGCTGCGGAATCTCATCAAGACTCGACTTGCGCAGTATGTGTCCGACCCGGTGGATCCGGGGATCGGAGCGAAGCTTCTGTGTCGCCTCCCATTCCGTACGCGCCGCCGAAGACGTGCGCAGCAGCTCGGCGAACCTCACGTCGGCATCGAGCGCCATCGAACGGAACTTGAGGCACTGAAAACGCGAGCCTCCGAAACCCATGCGCTGCTGCCGAAAGATCATCGACGGCCCATCCTGAATGAGGAGAGCCACCATAATGATCGGCAGAAGAGGCATGATCAGCAGCAAAGCCGCCGACGACGCGATGATATCGAAGAGGCGCTTGAAGCCGAACCTCACATAGGCAGACGAACGTCGCCCCTGAGAAGCCTTTCGAACAACCGTCGGAGCCGACTGAAGGGATGCGACGGTGAGGCCGAAATCCGAAGCGTCAACCGAAGAGAATGACTTAAGTTCGTTCGCTTCACGTAAGCTCATGATCCACCCAGATGCTGACTTGTTTCTGAAAAATATCTCAAACACCTTCGGCACCCGAGCGACCCATTCGGCTGTTTGGTCGCTCAAAAACCACACCCCGATCGCAGCCTGCCGAACACCAAACCGGCATGCCCCGTCTGTTGTGCGCTGCACAACACAACGTGATGCATAAGGGATGATGGATGATTTGTCACTCCGCTAAAGCGCATTTGATGGATTGGACCGCGGCTCTTCGACATTCTGCCAAGCCCCGAGAAGGGCTTAAGGCCCGGCGCGAATGACCTTTTTTCATTTATTATGTCTTAATGACATGGCTGCCATGTTGAATTGATAGAGCCTGATGTGGCATCAGGGACGACGGGCGACGCGATCCGCCACAATGCCTACCTTCGAAATAGGCGACATGATGACGCCGAAAGCCGAGGAGTGACGGCCATAGTCTGCAAGAGCGAACGTTCGAACGAAGTTGCCGACATTTCGGTGCAGCGCTCGCTTATTGGGTCGGAAGGCCTCGCATCGTGATCCCGGACGCCGGCTTCGTCGTAGAACCCCCAGCACGGTCCTGGTCGCAACGGATCAGGAAAAGTGGACAAATCCTCTTCGTCTTCGCCCTCCTCGCAGCGGTACTGCCTTTCGGGGCGGTCACGCCTGTCGCCCTTTCCGTCGCGTTCCTCGTAACGATCGCAGCGGCAGGCCTCGGCTCGTTCGTTCCACCTTCCGGCCGTCGTGCCAGAGGGGCTTACGGCCTCGCTTTGGGCCTAGCGATCGGTATGTCCCTCTATCTCGTTTTCCAAGCCTCGAGCCTTCCCGGCCACGCCTTCGCCAACCCGGTCTGGTCAATCGCTCGATCACTGATCGGCGACGTGCCGGATGCGATCACCGTCGATCCAGCAGCGACGCTTGCCTCCATTCTGCCGCTAGCCATGCCCTTCCTTCTTTATGGGGCGGCGCTGGCCCTCTTTCCCAGCGACGAAGAGGCCTTTCGGCTTTTCGGTGTCCTGGGAGCGATCGGCACCGCGCTTGCGCTCTTCGGCTTCATACAAGTAGCGTTTCTTCCCAAAAGCCTGCTCTTTACGGAAAAGGTGGCGTATCTCGACAGCCTCACCAGCGTTTTCGTTAATCGGAACACAGCAGCGACGCTGTTCGGTGTTTCCGCGCTAGCCTGCCTTATTCTTCTGTTGCGTATGGTGCGCCAGGTTTCGGGAAGATCGGCACTCAGCCGCCTTCTGTTCAGCCCCACCTTCTCGCGCGGGCGCAGAAGTCGCGCGGCGCTTCTGCTTTTCTGCATCGCAGCCTGCCTGCTCGCACTGCTTTTGACACGCTCGCGCGGCGCTGCTCTTTCGACAGCCGCCAGCTTTCTGCTGGTCCTCCCGCTCCTGTTTCGCGAAATGGGCGCAGGCAGAAGTCAGAAACGGCGTCAGCGTTGGCTCTTCGGCGCGGCCCTGGCCCTGCTCGCTGTCGGCGGCGTGATCTTGGTCTTCGGCCAGCAGTTCGTTCTGCGTTTAGAAACGCGCGGCGTCGATACCTCCCGCCTCTGCGTCTATCAAGGGACGCTTCGGGCGTTCGAAGACAATTGGCTCTTCGGTACGGGCTTTGGTACGTTCGAAGCTGTCTTTCGCGGCTATCGCCCAGTCGGTTGCGGCTCAGCCTACGAGACCTTCCGGCAAGCGCACAACGTCTTCCTGGAAGGGCTTCTCGGAATGGGGATCGTTTTCGTCCCATTGGCCCTGATCGTCTACGGACACTTGGCGTCTGTCCTGCTCCATGGGCTGCGCACGCGTAAGCGGCTTCGCTTCGTGCCCATCGTCACCTTGGGCGCGGTGTTGCTCGTCACCCTGCACAGTCTGGTGGACTTCTCCGTACAAATTCCCGGCATGGCGGCAATTCTGGCCGCTTTTCTCGGCGCTGCCACAACGATCAGCCTCGGCCGGCCCAGCGGCGTGCGGCGCTCGCGCCTCGACCGCCGCTATACAGGCGCGGATTGAACCCAAACGGCTTTCGATCGATCTGCGGGATCGGGGATCCGGAGTTACCGCGGGGCCAGCGCAGACCGATCGCCTTCACGGATGGGCGCGCAGCTCAGACACTGGTGTCATTGCAATGCTTAGCGTCGGAACGCACCAATCGCATAGATGACGACCTCGCGGGCGGACCGAAAAGCCAGGATGGCGATCGCGGCAGCGTAGACCAGCGAGAAGAGAGCGCCGAGCAACAAGGCGGACAGGAAGACATTCTCGACCGGAAAAAGAGCAAAATGCCGGACGGCCAGCACCGCGCCGAATGCCAAGCCGGAAGCCAGGGCCGGCAGGAAGACCGGCAGAAGCAGGGCGCCCCAGCCAAGGCCGAGCGCCCTCAGGGTCGCGCCGAAGCTGAGCGGCGACAGGAGAAGCAGGGAGAAGGCATAGAGATTCACGGTCGAAGCGACGCTGTCCATGCGAATGAAATAAAGCGGCGGCAGGATTAGAATCGCCTTGAGCAGGCCGAGCCGCACCAGCGTGTTGGGCTTTCCGAGCGAGGTCAGATAGGCGACGTTCAAAAACTGGATGCAGTGGACGCCGCCGATCAGCAGCAAGGGCACCATCAACTGGTCCGCCCCCGCCCATTTGGCGCCGAACATGATGTGGTTGACCTCAGGCGCGAGCGCGGCTAGCGCGATGAAGATGGGCATGCCGAACAGGGCCGAGATCGAGGTGCTGCGTTCGTAAAGCCGGCGCATGCGCGGAAGATCCCCTGAAACCTTCGACAGCATGGAAAGACCGACGCTCGAAATGCTCGTCTGCAGCATCTGGAGCAGGAGCTGATAAAGGCGCGAGGCCACCGTGTAGAGGCCGAGAGCCACGGGGCCGTAGACGATGAGGATGATGAAATCGACGCTCTTCATCGTCACGAAGTCGAGAAGGTAGGTCGAAAGCACGTTCGCACCGAAACGGCCGATCTCGACGGCCGATTTCGCATTGGTCTCTCGCGTCGGCGTCCAGACCGGGCGCAACCAAAGCCATACGACGCTGGTCAACATCTGCGCGCCGAACTGCGCGATCAGCGCCCAAGTGCCGAAGCCGGCCAGCGCCATCACGACGCCGACGCCGCCTCCGATGAGAACGCCAGCAAGCGTGCGGATGGCGAGCGGACGAAACTTCAGCTCGCGCCGATAGAGTGCCTCCTGCAAAGCCGATAGCGTCATCAAGGGGCCAATAGCCGCAGAAACGGCGAGATAGGGGCCAAGGCCGGCGACGCCCATCTGGGCTGCGATCTCGTCGGAGAACAAAGCCATGCCCGAGGCCAGAGAGACCGACAGGGTCATGGCGGCGAAAAAGGGGATGGTCACGTCCGCCCGCGTCAGGCTCGGGCGCTGGACCAGAGCGTCTCCCAAGCCAAACTCGGCAACGAGGTGCAGGATTGTGAGGATCAAAAAGGCAGAGGAGGCGATGCCGAACTCTTCCGGCTGAAGCAACCGCGCCAGCAGCACGAAAACGACAAGGCCGAAAATCTTGCCGCCCCAGTTCTGGACCAACGACCAGAGAAGTCCGCTCACCGCCGTGCGGCGCAGGCTCGTTGTCTGGTTCATGGGTTTCCTTTCAAGCGCATCGTCGGCGAATGGGCCTGCACGCCCGTCGTCGCGAACGCGTCGGATCATCGACGCGGCGTTCTTCCTACTCGGGTTTGCACCTTAAGGCCATGAAGCGTGGCGAGGCCATCTTTCGATTGCGATGGTGCCAGAACGGATCGCCCGTCAGTTGGCATTGACGTCTGCGCCCTACCGTCCGTATCGCAACGCAGGAGCGGTGGCGTTTTCGCCGAAGGGGCCGGTTACAGCAGGCGCCGCCAAAGACGAGGGTTTTCTGCGGACGTGATCTTGATGAATCGCAAGTCGGTCTGGTGCCAAGGCAGAACACGGCCGATCCGGTTGTCGAGGACGAAATCCCCCGCCTCGGTTTTCACGACCAACACAGCATGTCCCTCCCCCGTCGAGGTCGTGGCGACCGCGATCCGCAGCGCCGAGGAGGGCAGTCCGGCCTCTAGAAGTGCCTGGCGTTTAGTTAGCGCGAAATCCTCGCAGTCGCCAGAAGCGACATTGGCGCTCCAAGTGTCGCCGCGCTCGTTGACGGGCCGGATGCGGCGGTTCACCTGGCGGTTCACGGAGGAGACGAGGGCCTTCGTGGACTCGGACCAGTCTAGAGTTCGCCCATCGCCGACCGGGCAGGCTTCGGGACTGCTGACGCAGTAGCGTATGAAGGAAAAGGGCGCGAGGACGCTGGCTCCCTCCCGCATCGGCTTGTAGGATCCAAGACCGTTGCGGGCGAGCCCAGCTGCCCCGCCGGCTGTAGCGGTCGTCATCGTCGCGACCGAAATGGCCAGCACCGATATCATAGATAGAAGCGTCTTACCGGTCGACATGTCGTCCTCCGTGATCTCTCATGGAGGACAGAAACACGCCGTCGCCTTTGATTGCGTTCAGCAAAATCGTCAAGTTTTAGAAGAATTAATGTCCATTACCGAATGACCAGCAACTGCGCCGCCGCGCGCGCAGGCATCGTGCAACCCACCGTACAGCCGAGTGGCCCGGTCGATCGGCCGGGTCAGCCACCAGTGCCTGCATCGAGACCGGTCGGCCCGACTTACTGCGTCCGCACGGTCGCGCCGGGGCGTCGAAGCTGGTTGGCGGGCGCGGATTCCGGCGGTACTGCGTTGCGCCGGTTGTTGCCGAAATTCTGCAATCGACGAAGCTGGATGAGATCGCGTTCACGGCCGGAGGAACGTCGCTCCAGAATCGAATCGTTCAGATCCTGCCGGTCTCGGTCCCGCAGCCTGTCCCGCGAGGTATGCGTCGCGGACGGGCTGGCTTCCTGAGCGAAAACAGGTCCGGTCGCCCCGAGAGACAGGATCGCGAGGCTGATGGCGGCAAGTCTCATAACAATCTCCATCGGACGTGAAATGCCGAATCCGTCAAGTCGGACACGCCGTCTATACGTAACCTTCATATAAGACGATGTTGGCTGGGCAGTAGCGGATGCGGCCCTGTCAGGCGGTTGAGAGAAAGCCTAACCTGCCTTGCTCGATGCGGACGGCGGTCAAGGGTCCGCCCAAGTAAGCGCCCGTGTCGACGTTGACGCGTATGTCGCTGACGAAGGGCTTTTCGGCCGGCGTATGTCCGTGGACAACCAATCGCCCGAACTCCGGCGCGACCGCCTCCAGAAAGGCCTTGCGAATCCATAAAAGGTCTCGCTCGGCCTGATCGGCCAGAGACCGTCCCGGCCGAAGTCCGGCATGAACGAAGATCTGCTCCAGCGTCGCGAAACTCGCGGGTAACCCCCGCAAGAATGCCTGATGCGCTTCAGGGATCGTCGCGACGATCTCGGCGACGAGTTCGACCTCGCTGAGACGCCGGTGACGCGACATGTATTGGATGTCGAATCCATAGGAGAGCAGCGTATCGTCGCCACCGAGTTGCAGCCATTCCGATGTCGAGATCCGGCCGTCGAGCAGATCGACGAAGACCTCCTCATGATTGCCGCACAAGCAAATGCGGGAGAAGCCCTTCGGCGGCTCGGACAGGAGATGATCGATGACGGCCGCGCTATCGGCACCCCGATCGATGTAGTCGCCGAGATAGACGATCAGCCGCGAGCCTGTGAACCCCACGCAATCCGCGATAATCGCCGCCTCCAGCGCACGCAGCTTGTCGACGCAGCCATGAATGTCGCCGACCGCATAGATACGGTTGGGCTGCATCGGCAGTTCCAGCCGCCGCCGGGGCGCGCGCTCCGGCAAAGCCGGCGCTTTGCGCTGAAGAGGCCACAGCGGCGTGAGCCGTCCTCGCAGTCGAGCCGCCCCTCGGCGAAGTTTTCGGTAGAGCGAAGAGGTCGCAGGCATGTCCGGCTCCGGTCCGCCCACAACGGCGGTGGGGAAAGGTGACCGCGCCTCGCGATGCTCCGGCGGCATTGATCGATGCGCTATCAGGCTAGGCATGGCATGTCCACGATCGAGCGTCCGCCAGCCAGCCGAACGCAAAGGCAGGATAATCCCTCTATCGAGGCAAGCGACCCCGACGCTGGCGGCAACGGCGAGCGTCAGGACTTAGAAGCCCTGGCTTCGCCTGCCGGCACGGACTTCTTTTCGTCCGGCGCCGTGCCGTCGCCTACGGCTTTGCCGGATTCGGCCTTTGCGATCGTAGGCTCTGGCCGCTTGGGGAATTCGAGGATGAGATTGTAGCTGAAATCGTTCATCCGCTCCTTGATGAAGCGGACGCTGGTGCCCTGATCGTCGAGAACGAAGGGCTGTCGCAGTTTCGCGCCGAGCAGAACTCTCTCGGGCGCGTGCCATGTCAAAGCAGCGAAGAGAGCGGCCACGCGCTCGGCCAGCAGAACCGCCCCCTTCTGCGCCTCTTCCTCGTCCGTCGCGGTGAGCTTCAGGCGCACGAAGCGTACATCGTCCTCACCGACCCCGCGCGCCATGGTGAAAAGACGAAATCCCGGCGCCTTGCTCTTGGCCTTGGAGGATCGCGCCTTTCCCCCGACCTTCACGGCATCCGGATCGGTCGGCGAAACGTCGAGCGTCGACAGACATTCCCATTCTCGAGCGCTGACCTGGCTGGGCGACCAGCCGCTCGACAGTTCACCGACCTTCAAGACCTCGCAGAGCGCAGCCGGTGAAAGGGTGAGACGGCGCACTGAACCGAGGTTCGGCGAAGCGGCGTCGCTGAGCGCTCGAACAGCGACAGGCAAGAAGACGGCGGAACGCTGCACCGGCGCCGACGCGACTGCGGATGCGGATGCGGATGCGGATGCGGATGCGGAAATCGTTGCGGTGCGAGATGATGAGACACCATCGCTTTCGTGGCCGGTGCTCGCGAGGACGGCGAGGGATATGCAGACAACAGCGCCCGCGACGCAGCCGAGCCGAATGGCCATGCCGGGTGGTCCCGACCAGAAACGCTCCGAGCTCTCGTCGTCGACGCTGTCGGCAGCATGCTCGACACGTCCGTCGTCCGGCGAGATGTCGTCCCAGTTCGGTTTCAAAACAGGCAACTTTCCCGTCAACGCTATCGCCGCGCACGGCAGGTGAGTTTCATGCAGTCCAGCGGTCCGCTGCCGCCCCACGCCGTTTTCCCACCTTATCCTTAGCAAGAGGTGGATGGCGGGGATGACGTCGTCCGCAGGTCTCTCGCCTATCCTATCTCAGGTCATCCCGATATTTGCGGCATTTTACGGACCGGACCGCCGCAATATCGTCCAAAGCAGTTCCTGCACCGGCAGCCCGAGACGGTTTTGCACGGCCAAACCACATCCTGGCAGCCGAGATGGCCAGGTCGAACCGCGAAAGCACCTCGAACATCGCTCGCAGACTTTGGAAACCTTCAGCGCCGAGAGCTTCGCGATTGCATCGAATGCGACGAATTTCCGGAAGGATTCCTAGATTTCGGCTTCCTAGAGTGCCGTCACCCGGGATCGATCTCAGCAGCTACGCCACTCGGCGTGTCACGGATCGGGACCACACCGAAAAGAAGTCTCGTCCAAGGAGGACCGCATGTCGATCCATGAAGTCGCTTCGGCTCGCGCCCCGCACGCGGTCCCCGGGGGCCGCGAAACGCGCTCGCAGGCCGGCTCATCCCTCGGCTTCAAGCCGCTGTCGATCGACTCGCTCGAAGGCCACCACATCCGCGGCATCGCGCTCGCGACGGCCGTCGCGGCATGGGGCGGCATCCTGCTGCTCCTAACAGCCGCCTGAAGAGGACCGCCCGACCGTCCCCCCTCCTCCTACAGACTTGTGACTTGATATTTTAGGGAAATCCGGCTGTTCTGCCGATCTCTGGCGGGCGCTGCTCCGTGGGTGCGTGGTCTAAGGACCCCTTGCCTATCGAGCGCGCCCCTCGCTGCGTTCCGGCACGGTCTGCCGCCCTATCACGGACGTCATCTTCATGCGCCTTCTTGCCCTGCTCATGCTCGCCGCAGGTCTGTCGGCGGCGGCGCTTTTGCCGGCTGGCGCGGCTTCCGCACGCTACGGCGCCTTGCGGGACAAGGGAGTGATGGTCCCGGCCGTGCCGCTGGACCGGATCGAGCGACGCTTCCAGCGGCAATCCGTTTCCTACGTCAGCGAACATCCCGCCGGCACGATCGTGGTCGATCCCGCCCGTCATTTCCTTTACCTGATCGAAGCCAAGGGCCGGGCCTTGCGCTACGGCGTGAGCGTCGGCAAAGGCGCCTTCGCGTGGTCGGGACAAGCCGTGATCGGCCGCATCGCGCCCTGGCCGCGCTGGACGCCGCCTGCCGAGATGGTGCAGCGCTCGCCGAGCCTTTCCAGCTATCAGATGGGGCTGGACGGCGGCATGTTCAACCCGCTCGGCGCCCGCGCGCTCTATCTATACCAGGGCCGCAAAGATACGCTTTACCGCATTCACGGCACTTCGGAATGGTGGTCGATCGGCGACGATGCCTCTTCCGGCTGCATTCGTATGCTGAATCAGGACGTGATCGATCTGGCCTCGCGCGTCGGACTTGGCGCCACGGTCGTCGTCCTCTCGAAAGGCAGCCCCGTGCGTCGCCGACCCTGAATGGTTATCCCGACCGCGATGCCGGTGCCGAATCCATCACGAGCGGCGGAACGGAGCCGAGCGCTCTTCCGCTCCTTTGCCCTCTGAACGATCCCGAATTTTTACAGCGCTTTTCCGTCGTGGGAAACAGCGCCTGAACTTCTTTTGCAGTGCAAAATTTTAAGCTTAACTGACACAAAATATCCAGGGTCAAGAGTGCCGGACAGGGGTGACGTGGGACCATGCATTTCAGCAACAGATCGAATGTTTGTGCCGTTAAAACGATGAATTAACCAGTCTGTCTTGCATTTTCCGTCGTGCGTGATGCAGGACTGAATCTGCGCTGCACCATAGTGACACGCTGCACCCGAGGGTGCTTTCAAAGATTGGGAATTCATGGGCTCTTACGGAGAACAAGGCGCCGGGCAGGCCTGGAACGTCTCGCATATGCAGGACGGCGCTCTCCGTTTCGAGGTCCGCGACGGCGACCATCCGATCATCGACGGCTCACCGCTGACGGCGCGTGAGCAGGCGACCGTGGTGTTCGAGGATGCTTTCGCCGCTCCGGTCAAGATCGGCTTCGATCTGACCATCGATCCGGGCGCTGCAAGCTCCGCGTCCTACCTGTCCCTCGCGCGCCTGACGGCCAATCTGCCGGGCGGCGCGGTCGGAGGCTCGGTGTTCGGTCTCGATCTCGCAGGCGAGCAGCTGACCGCCTACGTCGTTTCCTTGGATGCCGCCGGCGTTTCGACGACCCATCGGATTTTCTCGGCCCTCGGCGACATCGTGCGCGGGGCGACCTATTCGATCGAGGTGACCGCCGTTATCGATGCCGACGGTACGGGTCGCCTTGTCCTCGACATCAACGGCGAGCGTGTCGCAAACTATGTCGGCGCCATCGGCTCTGCCGGGCAGGACAGCGTTTCGTGGTCGGAAGGAATCCTGCGGGCCGCTGACGCCACGGAAACGATCAGCGCGACGTTTGCCCATCATTCCGTCTCGGCTGCGGAAACGACGTCCCTCCCTCTGCAGCTCGCTCAGCCGGATATCCCCACCATCAAGGTGGGCGACGTCGTCTTCGCGGACGGGGCGACGGACGGCTTTCTGGCGACGCTGACCGGCACGGGGCTGCCCGGCCTCAAGGTGGCGATCTATGCGGACGGAGCCTGGGCGACGGATGCCTTGATCGACGCATCCGGGCGCTACTCGGCTCACGTCGCCTTCGAAACCGCTGGCGTCCACGCGTTCACGGCCGTCGCGATCGATGCCGCGGGTACACGATCGGTCACGAGCTACGCAACGCGCGTTTTAATCGGCGACATAGAGACGGCCGCAACCTACTCGCGGATACCCTTCGCCC
Organism: Aureimonas sp. Leaf427; assembly: GCF_001425485.1. GTDB lineage: Bacteria > Pseudomonadota > Alphaproteobacteria > Rhizobiales > Rhizobiaceae > Plantimonas. Next base: position 42,689 of record NZ_LMQW01000001.1, read on the forward strand.
TCGCCTTCGACAACGAAGTGTTCGAGGTTGATTCCGCCCGCCATCCCTGGAGCATCCAAGCACTCGACGACGACTCGCTCCGGTTCGAGCTGCGGGACGGCGACCGTCACCCGTGGGATGCGCAGAATTGGCACACGGCCGAGCGGAGCGAGGTCTCCACCAGCCTGCACCCCGTTGCCAACGGCACCGCGATACAGCTTTCCTATGGCATGCTCATCGAACCCGGCGCCGCCAACACGGCTTGGTGGATGGTGCTCGGTCAGCTTCACCAAGATCGCGAGAGCGGCGGTCCTCCGGCGAGCCCGCCGGTTTCGGTCGTCATGATCGGTGAGCGGATGGGCATCCAGATCTCCTTCGGCACGTCCATCGACCCGCAAACCAAGATCCTCTTTCTGGATTCCTCCGATGTCGTACGTGGTCATCTCTACGAGATGCGGATCGCGGCCGTTTTCGATCCGACCGGCGCAAGCCATCTCACCGTCGAGCGCGACGGCGTCACTCTGGTCGACTACAAGGGCCCGCTCGGCTATGTCGAACAGACGGGCGTCTATTGGGCCGAGGGCATCTATCGCTCGGACAACGCGGCGGAGACGATCGCCGTCCAATATCACGACCTCGACATCGTCACCGGCGATTCCGCGACCTTCGCGCCAGAGGGGAGTCTGATCCAGGCACCCGTTCTCGACATATCCTCGGCCACTCTCTCGGATGACGGCACCGGCCTTCTCGTCCACATCGGCGGCACGGTCCTCGCAGGCAGCATTGTCACCATCCTGGAGGCGGGCATTGTCGTCGCCACCGTGACGGCGGATGAAAGGGGCTCCTTCTCGGCGGACCTAGCGCTCATCGGAACCGGCCCGCACGGCTTGACCGCCTATGCCACGAGCGCAGGCAGCCGGACCGGCCTCACGTCGGCACCAAGCGTGGTGCTCGGGACGACGGCGGAGGCCCTTGCCGGACGCCTCGGCACCCTGGCCGACCTGCAGGGTCTGCAGAAGATCGTCCTGACCGACGACCACGTTCTCCATCTGTCCGCCCCACTTCAGCTGACCTATGCCCTCGGCCGGGATGCCGCCGCTCTTGCGAAGGTCGAAGGCGGTCTCTCGATTGTCTACAGCCAGACTTACAGCGGTCGCACCTACGATCTTCAGCTGACGACCTACACGCAGGACGGCCGCATTCAGGAGATCGAGCGTTTCGCAGGCTCGAAACTCGTTTTCGAGGACGTGTTCGCAGCGAACGGATCGCATGTCGTGACCAGCGTCGAGCCGAACGGAGCCACCCTACGCTCCGTCTTCACGGCCGCGAACCAGCGGGTCTCGTCGGAAAGCTTCGATGGCGCGGGCCGGCTCGTTTCCACATGGGCGCTCGGCGCAGACGGTTCGCAGACCACGCACACCTATGCCGCAGCCACCGGGCTCGAAACGCGCGTCTCCGTCATCCATGCCGACAAGACGAAGACCGACACGCTTCTCAACGTCGAAGGTCGCGCCTACACGACGCAGATTACCGACTACGACGCCGCCGGCCACACGCTGGCGCAGCATCGGTTAGCTGCGAACGGCGTCACCATCCATTCGCAGATCTGGAACGCCGACGGCTCGCGGATCGTCCACACCTACGCCGCCGCGACCGGTCTCGAACTGAACTCGCTCTTGACCGCCGCCGACGGTTCGCGAACCACGACGCAGTTCGGCATCGCCAACAAGGCCTATGCCGTCGAGGCTCTGCACTACAACGCCGCGAACCAGCCCACGGGCTTCGATCGCTTCGATGCCTCGGGCATCCGCGTCGCCGCGGAGGTCTGGAACGCGGACGGCTCCAAGCAAGTCTACACTCTCAATGCGGCTGGCTTGGTGACCGGCTACAAACTGACGGCGGCTGACGGCTCCTACGCGAATGCCGTCTTCGTCTCGCCAGGATCGAGCGCCATCGCGCTTCTCAGCTTCTATTCCGCGGACGGCCATCTGACGGAGCGTCAAACCTTCGACACCGCGCATCAGCTTCAGACGGTCGAGATCTGGACGCATGAAGGCTTGTATAGCCTGAGGAGCTTCTCGGACCCTTCCGTAATTCGCGAGGCCTCCTACGACACGGCCGACCGCCTGGTCTCGCGCAGCGTCTTCGATCTGTCCGGCAAGCTCCTGACCTCGACGCAGTACGAGATCGACGGATCGCGCCTGACCAAGACTTTCGATGCTGCCGGCTTGGCGATGACGGAGCGAACTGTCTATGCGGACGGATCGCGTAACGAAACGTTCCATCACCTCGAAGGACGCGCGTTTACCGATCAGAGCATCACCTACGACGCGTCCGGTCGCCAAGTCGATCTCCACCGCTGGAACGGCGACAAGCTCGTCATGGTGCAGACCAAGGATGCGGATGGCTCCTTCACCAGCCTGTCGACGGATGGCAACGGCTTTCAGACCGCTTCGCACCGCAGTGTCGACGGCACGACGGAAACGAAGTTCCTCGATCCGAACGGCGCCCTCCTGCGCAGCCAGACGGCGTTTGCCGACGGGGCTCGGGAATGGCATTCGTTCGATGTCTCGACCGGCGCCGAATTGGCCTATACCATTCGGAACGTCGATGGCTCACGCGAAGTCGCGGATCTCGCGATCAGCGGACGGGCGTATGCGACGCAGCATGCCTTCTTCGACGCGGCCGGCAAGCTCACCGACATGGTCCGCCATTTCGGCGGAGACGACGGGCAGATCGCTCAGACCATGCATTACGGTTCCGACGGTTCGTCGGAGGTGTTCGCGTACCGGGTCACCGGCGAGGTGCTGTCCCATCTCGTCATTGCCTCGGACGGCTCGCGTGCGGCGACGAGCTTCAACTATGCGGACGCGACATCTACAGTTCCGAGCAGCATTCGCGAGGAGCATTGGAACAGCGCGGGCGTCAAGACGATCACCGACGTCGCCTCAGCCGACGGCGCGCACAAGATCACCGGACATGTCACCGGCCTGACCGTCGAATCGAACCACGGGGTCTCGGACGTGTTCTCGCTGTCCGGCGGCGATCTCTTCGTCTTCGGGCCATCGTCGGGCCACGACACGATCGTGAACTTCCATGCGGCCAACGGGCCGCTCCACGATACGATCGAGATCGATTCCCGCATCGCGACCTCCTTCTCCGATCTCGCTCTTCACGCTGTCGGAGAGAACGTCGTCATCTCGCTTGGCGAGACCGACTCGATCACCCTGACCCATGTCGCCCTTGCCGACGTGACCGCCGACGACTTTCGCTTTTTCTGATGGTCGTCGCGTCTACGGTACGCGGGGGAATGCAAGCGGAGGCGCTGGAACGCGGCCATTTTGAATCGAAACCGAGTGGTGCCGTCGATCTCGTGTAAGGATTCGGATCTTAGTCTATTCTTTTGGATGGCTTATGATTAAATCGGGGTCGAGATGACTGTTCCGTACAACGGCTCGAAATGGGGTGGTGCGGCCTACGGCTCCGCAGGCGGCGTGGTGACCTGGAGCTTCGGCCAGGGAGCCGGCAGCTTCTACGCTTTTGCCGGTGCTATCAGCGCGACGCTCGACATGTCGTCGGTGCGCCAAGCGTTCGATGCCTGGGAGAACGTCGCACAGATCGACTTCGTGGAAGTGGCGGACAGCATGGCCAGCAATATCCGGCTGGGCTGGTCCAAGCTGGACGGCGTCGGCGGACAGATCGGCGAGGCGGCATGGGCTCCCAGCGCGCAGGGCACGACCACGCATAGCGAAGTGGTCTTCGACATCGCGGAAATCTGGAGCGCCGGGCCGGTCGCCGGAGCGATCAATCTCTTCGCCGTCGCGCTTCACGAGATTGGCCACAGCCTCGGTCTCGGCCATGCCGACGAGATCGGCTCCATCATGTATCCCTACCTCAACAACCAGGGCACCCTCGCTCCTGTCGATATCGCGGCGATACAGGCGATCTACGGGCCAAGCGTCCCGAACCTGCCCCCGGTGCATCGCTACGGCACGCCGGCAGCGGACGTTCTCACCGGCACGGCGGCCAATGACGACCTGAACGGCCTTGGCGGAAATGACTCCATATCGGGCAGCCTCGGCGACGATCGCCTGAAGGGAGGGCTCGGCGACGATCGCCTGTCAGGCGACGACGGAAACGACGTTCTGAGGGGCGAAGACGGAAACGACGAGCTGCATGGCGGCGGCGGCAAGGACAATCTCGACGGCGGCGTGGGAGACGACCTCCTGTTCGGGGACGACGGCGCCGACGTTCTCAACGGCGGCGCTGGCGACGATCGCTTGAACGGTGGCCGGGACGACGACTTTCTCGCCGGCAGCGAGGGCGACGACGTGCTCGACGGTTCGACCGGAAACGACGAGCTGCATGGCGGCAACGGCCGCGACATTCTGAGCGGCGGCGGGGGCGACGACGTGCTCAGCGGCGGAGCCGGCGACGACACTCTGATCGGTGGGGCTGGCACCGACCGACTCTCCGGCGGAACCGGCCGCAACATTCTTTGGGGCGACGCCGGCAACGACATCCTGAGCGGCGGCAGCGACCAGGACGTCCTGCGCGGCGGCGACGGCGAGGACATGATCTTCGGCAATCTTGGCCGAGATCTTCTCTATGGCGGCGCCGGCAACGACATTTTCGAGTACCGCTCGGTCGAGGATAGTCTTGCGGGAGCCGCCTCGCGAGACCGCATCTTCGACTGGACCTCCGGGGACCGCATCGATTTCCGGCGCATCGTATCCGATACGCTGACGGCCCATTCGGATAGCCCAGATGCTTTTCAGTTCGTCGGTACGGATGCGTTCTCAGCCATCGGACAGATTCGCTACGCCATCGACGCGGTCGGCAACACGATCGTTCAGGTCAATGTCGACTCGGACACCGCAACTGCGGACTTTGAAATCGAGCTCAATCAAACCGTTGTGACGCTGACGGCGAGCGACTTTCTTCTCTGATCGCCGTGCGAAGTCCGGTAGGCGGAAATGCCGCCTGCCGCAACGAGAGAACGTCGTGACGTGCGAGGACACGGGCACGGGACCTCGACTCATCCGCCAAGCGGTTCCGGCGAAAGTGCCCAGAGATGGTCCTGCTTTTCGGACCAACTGGCGGAGATTGAGGAGAATGGAGCGCGGTTGTGGTTATGCCGCTAGTTTCTGAACGGTCTCGCTCATCGCATCGCCTTCGTTCGGTGCCGCATCCTGCAGGCTGGTATTCTACTCTCAATATTATGGCAGCTGATCCAAGTGCCAACGCCTTGCCAAGCTTCAGCGCCGGTCTCTGCCCCGCGCAAGGCCGGAAGCGTCCGAGAATGCTCGCCGCAGCGTGCCGATCGTACCGGGACCAAACCTCCGATAGCCTGCCGGCAAAAGCCGCCCCGTGCCAACGCGCCGGCTCCACCCCGTCGCCCGCCGCGTCTCACTCCAAAGGCCCCGCCTTGAGGCGCACGCGGTTTTCCGCTACGGGAGCCTTGGCGGGCCTGTAGCTCAATGGTTAGAGCCGGCGGCTCATAACCGCTTGGTTGGGGGTTCGAGTCCCTCCGGGCCTACCAAATCTGCATGAATTGATGGGCTAACTGGACCGGTTCGCCAGCCATGTTTCGCATTCGTTTGCGGACGTTTGGCGAACCTCACATTCCGGCAGGCCGCTCCGGCAGCCGCTCGATGATCCTGGCGCCCTGACACGGCACGACCGTCCGGTTCGGACGCTGCTCCCCCGCCGCCTTGCATGCAGCGACCGCCACGACGCCGTTGTTCGCCATCGCCATGATCTCGCCCGGCGTCTGACGAGCGGGACCCCACTCGCTGATGACGTAGCAGCAGGGCACCGCCTGTCCGCTTGCCGGAACGCCGACGCGAGACGCTTGCCGCACAAGAGGACAAGGCCGGCAACGATCTGCCGGTGCCCAGTCCAGCCGATCGCCCTGGCTTTTTCGGAGAGCCACAACGGCGGGTGTAAATGGGCCATCGTCGCCGCGTCCTTCGTCACGCGTGATCCATGGAAACAGACCACCCGACGACGCCGACACACCTCAACGGCTTCGCAGCACGAGCCCAACGAGCAGCGCAACCAGTTCGCCGTGCCGATGGACCCCGGTCTTCCGGAAGATCGCCTTCGTATGCGTCTTGACGGTGTTGAGGCTGAGGCCGAGTGCCTTGGCGGTTTCCTCCGCCGAACGGCCCGATGCCAGTTCCCGCGCGACGCGTGCCTCCGCCCGCGTCAGATCGAACAGTCCGGAAAGGACGCGCATGTCGGGAGGACCGAACGTGCCGACCGTGGTGACGATCATGACCGTGATCGCGGCGGAGAAAACGTCGCGAGCGTTGCGTCGGACGGGGACGAGTTGGATGACGAGTGGTGGCGTCCCGTCCCCGGCCGCGACGGGTATCGACAGCACCTCCGGCGTGGCGCCTGGCTTGAGACGCTGAACCATCGCTTGCAGGAGCTTGTTGGCGTCCGCATTCTGGAGGTGGAGACGGTCGCCCCAGCCCGTTCGAATCCGCGGCGCGAGCGCCTCGAGCTCCTGGTTCATCGCAAGGCATCGTCCGCCCTCGCCCAAGACGGCGGAGGGAAGGCCAAGCGAGGCCAAGGTTTGCGTGACCGTCTTTGCTTCTTGGAAGGCGAGGCGCGTCGTCATGAACGAAGCGCGTGCGAGATCGGACTTCAGTCGGTTCAACCGATCGATATCCGATGGGGTGAAGGGACCGAGATCATGCCGCCTCAAGAGATCGAACATCAACGTCGATCCGGCCGGCTCTTGGAAGAAGGCACCGGATGTCCACCCGAGACCTCTGGGCCTTAAGAAGGCTGTGTAGATCGGATCGACCTCGAGTTCGTCGATCGTCATCAGGTCGACGTCCCGCATGAAGACGGCCTCCCCGGTAGCCATATGCCGCTCCATCCGAACGTTCTGGGACGGCAGGTCCGTCCGCAGGAACTCCGCCAAGGGTTCGGCGATGACCGGGCTGCATACGGCGCGAAAGGAGCCGTTCGACGAGATCGACATCAAAGCCGTCGAGAAGGCGCCTACCTCCGCGCTGATCAGATCGCAGCTCTCCGGCCAGAGTTCCGGTATGATCGCGGCTTCGTAGATGCGATCTCGAAGCATCTCGTCATGTTCATTCATACGCCAAGACAGCCTTCCATAAGCGCGACTCGATACGCGTCGCCGAGGCGGGAACCTGGCGCAACAGAAATCAACCCGGATGAAGCTGGAGCTCGATTCCGCATACGCGAAAGGTCGACACCCGAGGAACGCGATGCCTCAACCGGCGACATCGATCGAGCCGACCTTAAACCGCTCCTTTCAAGGAACTAGTGGGTATTTCACCCTCTAGGGTGAGGCCGAGCATTTGCATCGTCGTTAGAACTTCCCTGTGCGCGAAGAGCATGACGGGAATGAACAATGACGGCCTTGCAGACTATCGAGGCAATAGCCGACGTCGATGGCCCATCGGAACGCCTGCTGACTGGCGTCATAAAGGACCACTTCGCGGGGCATGAGCAAGACCTCATCAAACGGTGGTTGCCTATCGCCGCTTGGCTCGACGATCGATGCGACCTCGGACTCGATCCCTACCAGAAGGCGTCTTCGGGCCCGATAGCCCCGATCGTATTCGGCTCATTTAGGGACGGCTCCGCCTTCTCCGGAGTGAACTTCGCGAGTCAGGACTACCTCTCGCTTTCGTCGCATGAACGTCTCATGCAGGCCACTCATGACGCTGCCCCTGGAGTTCGGCGTTCACAGCGCGGGCTCGTCGATCCTGATGGGTGGCTGCGAGATGTCTCAGCGGCTCGAACGGGCACTGGAAGACTTTCTCGGCTATCTGGAAGTCACCCTGTTTCCCACGGGATGGACGGCGGGATACGGCATCGTGAAGATGCTGGCCCAGCCGGGCGATCATATCGTCATCGATTTTCTGGCCCATGCCTGCCTTCAGGAAGGGGCTACTTGTTCGGGCGCCACGGTTCACAGGTTCCCGCATCTCTCGAACGCCTCCGTGCGAAAGCATCTCGCCCGCATCCGAGCTGCACAGCCCGCTGCGGGCATCCTCGTGGTCACGGAAACGCTGTTCTCGATGGACAGCGACAGTCCCGACATTGTCGAGCTACAGGCGATCTGCACCGATCACGGCGCGACCCTGGTCGTCGACTGCGCGCACGATCTCGGCTGCATGGGCGAGACAGGAAGAGGCATCCTCGAGGTCCACAACATGGTCGGCAAGGTCGACGTTCTGATGGGCTCCTTCTCCAAGACCTTCGCCCAGATCGGAGGTTTCGTCGCGACCCAGCATTCGGGCATGCGGACGGCCATGAGGGCTGCCTGCGGTCCCCAGACGTCTACGAACGCGATGACTCCGATCCAAGCCGCGGTGGTTCTGGAAGCACTGAACATCGTGACGGGTCACGAAGGCGCGGTACGTCGCAAGCGCCTCGCGGCAAACGTCGACTACCTTCGGGAGCGCTTGCGCGAAAGCGGCTTCGCCACGCCGGGCGAGCCCAGTGCGATCGTGCCCGTCGTCGTCGGCAACAGCGGGACGGCCCGCCTCATGACGCGCCACATGATCCGCAACGGCGCGATCGTGAATCTCGTCGAATATCCAGCGGTGGCACGGAGCAAGTCGTTCTGGCGGGTCCAGGTCATGGCCGACCACGAGCGCGAGCATATGGATGCCTTCGTCGCCTGTGCGATCGAAGCACGAACTCTGTGGGGGGCTTCGTCGCAGAATGCCCCCGCGTTCGAGGCGTCGTAGTCTTCGCCAACCCGACAGCTCGCCGTATTCGACGCGCTTGCACGCAGGTGAAGAGCTGCGGTCGACCGTTCCGGTCTTCGTGCAATTCTTATTTCGCCGTTGACATGCCCGCGAGTGCCTTCGCACTCACGGTGGGGCACAAACAGCGGGCGTCACAGGCTCGCCCGTCAGGAACTCGACACCGTTCCCATACCTGACGGCCGCCCCGGGCTTATCGTCCGGGCCTACCAGCGCAGGGCCGTTTTCCCCGGCCGGCACCGGTCGTCATGCCTGCACCATCCGTTGCGGGGCCAAATAGCCTCCCCTCGCCCCAGACGACTTAGCTCTTCTTCATCACAGGCACGCAAGTTCCGAGCGGCAGGCCGGATAGGCGTGGGGTCCAGCCGGCCTTTGCGGCGCCGCCGCGAACGCGGAGCGCGTCGTAGGTCGCTTGGCATTCCTCGATCGAGGCGAAGTGCTGCGGGATCTCGACCACGCCGGAAATGCCGTAGTTCAGGTAGAGAAGCACGTAGGCGATCGTCATCGGCGAATTCTCGAAACGGGTCGGATAGCAGTACAGCACCTGCCCAAGGTTCTTGCCAGCTTCTAGAGACCCAGGCGCAGCCGAAGCTTGTTCGCCGTCCAGCCGAGCATCACGCCGATCAGCGCGCCCGCCGCCTTGACGATGGCGTCGTTCAGATGGGCGTGGCGCGTCGGCGAAAGCTCCTGGAGAAGCTCGAAACCGCCGGATGCGATCACCACGCCGCAGCCGACGAGAAACCAGCTCCGGGGATAGGCGAGGACGAAGAGCGCGGCCATCAGCATGAAGGCGGCGGCGCGATCGAAGTTCACCGGCAGGGGATCGGACGGGCGCAGATCGAGCGGCGAAAGCGTCACGAAGAGCACGGCCGCGAGAGCCATCCAGGCGGCGAGCTGGAACATTCGGGTCAAGGTCATGGCCGAACGATAAGGAGAACCCCGACATTGTGCAATGCACCATGCACAAGGTGCGCTGGCCGGTCGGGCCTCGGCCCGGCTCGGCCGCCGAGGGGGGAGGCCTTGGAAAATCCGCGCCGGGGATTTGGCCACATTCGGCGGCGATGGCTGGGCATCGAACCTCGATCATCCGCCTGGAGCCTCATGTTCATGACACAGACCCTTCGCCCGCAGCGTTCCGCCCTTCGTTCCGGAGCGTCCGGCCTTCTCGTCGCTCTTACGACCTTCGGCTTCTGCGCAGCGGCGAATGCGCAGGAGAAGGCGCCGGAGCCGCCACGGCAGATCACGGTGACGGGAACCGGCGAGGCCAGCGCCAAGCCCGATCTCGCTCTTTCCAGCCTGACGGTGCTGCGCATCGCGCCGACGGCGGGCGCCGCGCTCGAGGAGGCGAACAAGGCGATGAGCGATGTCGTCGAGGCGATGAAGGCGCTCAAGATCGAGCCGCGCGACCTGCAGACGAGCGGCTTCCAGATCTCCCCGCAATATCGCTATGACAACGGCCAGGACGGCACGCAGACGCCGCCGCAACTGGTCGGCTACGAGGTCCGCAACACGCTGTCGGTGCGCATTCGCGATCTTTCCGCGGTCGGCACGATCCTCGACCGCGCCATCGCGCTCGGCGTGAACGAGGGCAACGGCATCCAGTTCACGATCGACGATTCGACGAAGCTGCGCAGCGAAGCCCGCCGCAAGGCGGTGGAGGATGCGCGCGAGACCGCCGCGACGCTCGCGGAAGCCGCCGGCGTGACGCTCGGACCCGTCGTCTCGATCGATGTCTCCAGCGATGCGATGCCGCCGCTTCCCATGCCCATGCAGATGGCCCGCATGGCTGCGGCGGCCCCCAAGGAGGGCGGCGATTCGATGCCCGTCGAAACCGGCGAGAACACCGTCAACGCCAATGTTCGGATGGTCTTCGCGATCGGCGGCGGCTCCTGAAGACGACCGCGTCGAAGGGGGAAGCGGACGTCCGCTTCTCCCTCTGAATCCACGCGAAAAAGGCGGCACCGGTGAGGTGCCGCCTTCCGATGTGTCAAGAGCCGCGCCGCCTAGCGCTGGCCGACCGTAAGAATCGTTAGCGCACGTTCAGGACGGGGCAGCCGCGCTCCTGGGCGAAGCGCACGGAGACGAGGCGGCCGCGCTTCCAGCCATCCACCACGACGGCGCGGCGGTTGTCGCGAACGATCTCCGGCCGGCGCAAGCCGAAGCGGCTGGCCTTGCGCAGCGCCTGTCCCGCCGAGCAGGAGCCGCGGTCGTAGCGCCGGTCGTCCCGGTCCCCCCGGCGGTCCCAGCGATCGCCGCGGTCGTGATACTGGGCGAGTTCGATGCCGGCCATCGGCGAGGTCGTAATCGTAATGCGCGCTTCGCTGGCAGAGGCGGTCGCGGCGCTAAGGCCAAGGGTCGTGGCGGCGATCGTACCGGCGACGAGAAGGCTGCGGCCAAGGGATGTGAACATGGATGTCTCCTTCCGAAAGATGCGGACCCCGATGGCCGCAGATGATGGAAGGCACTGTGACGGACCCTCGCTGAACGGCAGCGGAAGGGCCCGTTCATCAGTCATTCAGACGCTTCAGGCCTGCGCTATTTAAAGCCGGCCGCTCGTCTGCTCCGTCCCCTCGCCGTTTCGAAATCCGCCGCCCGCCATCCGGAGCCATCCCGCTTTCGGGGCACCGTTCCTTTGCTGCACTGCAACCAGCTCGCCTGCGAAACGTTCACTCGCCAAACAGGGATCGACCGAATGGTATTGCCGGAATCCGCGCGCCTTCACCGCATGCTTCGCTATATCGGCTGGCCGCTGGCGCTGCTGCTCGCCTGGGACATCGTGGTGACGCTCGGCTACGTCTATTCCCTCGACGTCTTCATCGATCTGCCGGCCCTACCGATGACGCTGCTCGGCTCAGCGCTGGCGCTGTTCCTCGGCTTTCGCAACAACCATGCCTATCAACGCTGGTGGGAGGCGCGCACGCTCTGGGGCGCCATGGTCAACGCATCACGCTCCTTCGGCCGCTCCGCCTTCCATCTCATCGACAAGTCGGCCGCCAGCCGCGAGGTTCGCCATACGCTTGTCACGCGGCAGATCGCCTATGTGCACGCCCTGCGGTGCCATCTGCGCCGCCAGCCGAGCTTCGAGGAGATCGGCGAGTTTCTCGCACCCGACGAGGTGGAGGAGCTTCAGGGCGTCGCTAACGTTCCGAACGCGATCCTGAACGAGACCGCAGCCATGGTGGCGGAGGCGGCGGACAAGGGGTGGATCGACTCCATCCGCCGCGTCCAGATCGAAAGCCTTCTCGTCGATATGAGCAATGCCCAAGGGGGCATGGAGCGCATCAAGAACACGCCGCTTCCGCGCGAATACGACTACTTTCCGACCTTCTTCACCCAGCTCTTCTGCGTCCTCCTGCCGATCGGCCTCGTCGACGGCCTCACCGTCTACACGCCGATGGCCTCCTTCATCGTCGGCTTCATGATGCTCGCCATGGACCGCGTCGGCGCGGACCTGCAGAACCCGTTCGACAACCGAGCGCACGACGTTCCGCTGACCTCGATCTGCCGAACGATCCAGATCGATCTCGAACAGCTTCGGGGAGAGAAGGCGGTGGCCGCGCCCGTTCGTCCGGTCGAGAACGTCCTCTGGTAGGGGCGAAGTCCGGCGGGGCTTTCGGACGACATCGTCGCGACACAGCGCGGAAACAGAGATGTCTTAATCTTCGGACGTTGCCGTGAACCAACCGGATGCACGTCATGCCGATTGCCCTCGCCCGCCTCCTCGATGCCAAGCTCTTCCTGATCTTCGCCCGGATCGTGCTTACCTTCGTTTTCTGGGGCGCCGGGCTGGGAAAGCTTATCGACTTTCAGGGCGGTGCCGCCGAGATGGCCTATTTCGGCCTCGAACCCGCCGGCCCGGTCAACGCCCTCGTCGTCGCGACGCTTCTCGTCGGCTCGGCGCTCGTCATTCTCGACCGTCATGCCTGGCTCGGCTGCGGCATGCTCGCGGTCTTCACCGCCCTCACCATTCCCCTCGTGCATCACTTCTGGTCGATGAACGGAGAGGAGGCGCTCGCCCATTTCCATACGGCGGCGGAGCATGTGACGGTGATCGGCGCCCTGATGGTCATGGCGATCCTGTCACGCCGGACCTCGCCGAAGGCCGTCCGCGCCGGCGCTTCGGGCCCGGCCTTCGCCGATGGGCGCACCGGCTGACCGCGCGCCTTCACAAACGAAAAGGCCGCCTGCGAGATCGCGGGCGGCCTTTTCGTCTTTCGGAGGATGCTGCCGGACTCTTCAGTCCCGGAAGAGTGCGTCGCCCTGTTCGTCGATCAGCTGGCGGCCCTTGCGAAGCGCGGAATGGGCGGCCTCGTCGGCGGTCTGGAAGACGTCGGCGCGCACGAAGCGATGCTCGCGCCGCGCCTCGCCCGATCCCTTCGAGACCGTTCCGGCCAGCCGGTACTGCCCGCCCTCCTTGATCGGCGTCGCCTCGATCAGAAGATCGCGATAGGTTTCCTCGGCGACGGGCGCCGACGGGCCGGAGGGCGTGGCGGCGGCTTTTTCGCCGCCGCCGAAGAGCTTCTTCAGAAAGGACATGCCGGCGTCACGAATCGAGGAAGGAGCGCAGCTTGCGGGACCGCGACGGGTGCTTCAGCTTGCGCAGCGCCTTCGCCTCGATCTGGCGAATGCGCTCGCGCGTCACCGAGAACTGCTGGCCAACCTCTTCCAGCGTGTGATCGGTGTTCATGCCGATGCCGAAGCGCATGCGAAGCACGCGCTCCTCGCGGGGGGTCAGGGAGGCCAAGACCCGCGTCGTCGTCTCGCGCAGATTGGCCTGGATCGCCGCGTCGATGGGCAGGATCGCGTTCTTGTCCTCGATGAAGTCGCCGAGATGCGAATCCTCCTCGTCGCCGACCGGCGTTTCGAGGGAGATCGGCTCCTTGGCGATCTTCAGGACCTTGCGCACCTTTTCGAGCGGCATGGCAAGCTTCTCGGCAAGCTCTTCAGGGGTCGGCTCGCGGCCGATCTCGTGGAGCATCTGGCGCGAGGTGCGCACGATCTTGTTGATCGTCTCGATCATGTGGACCGGGATGCGGATCGTGCGGGCCTGATCGGCAATCGAGCGCGTGATCGCCTGCCGGATCCACCAAGTCGCATAGGTCGAGAACTTGTAGCCGCGGCGATATTCGAACTTATCGACCGCCTTCATCAGGCCGATATTGCCCTCCTGGATCAGGTCCAGGAACTGGAGGCCGCGGTTCGTGTACTTCTTGGCGATGGAGATGACAAGACGAAGGTTCGCCTCCACCATTTCCTTCTTCGCCTGCCGGGCCTCGCGCTCGCCCTTCTGCACCATGTGGACGATGCGGCGGAACTCGGTGATCTCGAGACCCGTCTCGGTCGCCAGATTCTGGATTTCCTGGCGCAGATTGCGGATGCCGTCCTTCTCGCTCTGAACGAACTTCAGCCAGCCCTTGCCCGCGAGATTGGCAATATGGCGCGTCCAGTTCGGGTCGAGTTCGGAGCCCTGATAGCTCTTCAGGAACTCCTCGCGCTTGACGCCGTAGCTTTCGGCCAGACGCAGAAGCTTGCCCTCGTTGCCGACGAGCCGCTTGTTGATGTCGTAGAACTGGGCGACCAGCGCATCGATGCGGTTCTGGTTGAGCGACAGCGACTTGACTGCCGTGATCAGCTCTTCCTTCAGCTTCTTGTACGAGCGCTCCTGGCTCGGCGAGAGCGTGCCGGTGGCGGCCAGACGGTTCTCGACCTGCTGGTCCTGGAGCTTTCGCAGGCGCTTGTAGCTGTCGGCGATGAGATCGAAGGTTTCGATGACCTGCGGCCGGATCTCGGCTTCCATGGCGGCGAGCGACATGGAGTTTTCGAGATCGTCCTCGTCGTCCTCTTCCTCTTCGCCGAGCGCACGCTCGCCGGGCAGGACGGGGGCCGCGACCTCGCCGTCACCCTCGCCGGGAACGGCGACGACGGGGAGCTTGGCCTCGGGGCCGGCATAGGTCGCCTCGAGGTCGACGACCTCGCGGAGCATGATGTTGCCTTCGTTCAGCTCGTCACGCCAGATGATGATGGCCTGGAAGGTCAGCGGGCTTTCGCAGAGGCCCGCGATCATCGTCTCGCGGCCGGCCTCGATGCGCTTGGCGATCGCGATCTCGCCCTCGCGGGACAGAAGCTCGACCGAGCCCATCTCGCGCAGATACATGCGGACGGGATCGTCCGTCCGGTCCGTGGCTTCCTTCTTGGGAGCGGTCGCGACGGCGGTCGGCCCGGTTTCGGCGAGCTCACCGCCCTCCTTCTCCTCGGCTTCCTTCTCCTCCTCGCCGTCGGCCTCCTCTTCCTCGACGACGTTGATGCCCATGTCGTTCAACATGGCCATCGTGTCCTCGATCTGCTCGGAGGTCACGTCTTCGGAGGTGAGGACGGAGTTTAGCTTGTCCATCGTGACGAAGCCGCGCTTCTTGGCGGCCTTGATCATCTTTTTGACGGCATCATCCGAGAGGTCGAGCAGAGGCCCGTCCGGGGTTTCCGGACGCTCTTCGACGGCCGTTTCGCTGTCCTTGGCCTTCGTCGCCATTCGTTTCCGTCTCCAGTTCGCGCGCCAAGCCCGCTGCAGTCCGAGCCGGCCGCGCAAGGCTGGGGCGTCGCGTTCCCGACCTTAGCCGCAGACCGTTAACGTCCGCTTAACCATATTGCGCATCGCCGCTCGTCGCGGTCCCACGCACCATGGCGCCTGTAAGAAGGCGCAATGCCCATCGATTTCAAGTTCGCCGTCGCACGAAAGGTTCTAAAAAGAGTTCCCATGCCGCCCGAAAGCCGCATCCGTACGCTACCGACCTCTTCAGCCCCATGAGATCCAGCCCATAGCGCCCTTTACGCACGAATGCGAGATTTCAATAGCCTTTGGTCGCACGGCCCGACAAAATGCCGAAACCGTCGATCAGAGCTTCCGTCCCGTTGGGGTCCTGCAACTCGCGCTTGACCTCCACCACATGGGCGAAAGCCTGCTCGGACGGCTGCACGCCGAGCGCCTCTTCAGCCGTCCTCAATTCCCTATTTAGAGACCGGGACCGGTGATGCAAGTGGAGCGCCTGGCGCAGCGACTCGCGCGCATCCTCGGGCGCTGCGCCCGACAGGAAGCTCCAGTCCCCCCGCAAGCGCACCTGCGTCTCGAAGGCCTCGAACATGTCCCGCATGCCGCGATCGGCCAGCGCCTTCAGGAGCACCTCCCGGTCGTTGACGGCGGACGCCGAGACGACGTCGAGCACGGCCGAGCGCAGCTTTGCGAGGTCGCCCGGCTGGATGTCGAGATCGGCGAAATAGTCGAAGGCCTCGTCGAAGAGGACGGGATGATTGATGAAGCCGACGACGATCGTCGTCTCGCGCAGTGCCGGCGTCGTTGCGGCGACCGGCTTCAGGAGGCGCGAGCGGGTCAGCCGGTCTGAGGCGACGACGCGCTTGGAGGCCGAGCCCAGTCGGGGCTCGTCACGCCCGCGAAACTCCCGCCCGCCGCCACCCTCCGGCCGGCGTCCGCCGGCGCCGCGCTTGCCGCTCCTGTCGCGGCCCGGCGATCCAAAGAAGGCGCGCAGGCGCTCGTCGACGTCCTGAAGATAGTGCCGGCGCACGCTCTCGTCGCCGATCTGCCGGGTCAGTCCCTTCAGCCGGTGTTCCAGATCCGCCCGGCGCTCGGGCGTGTCGAAGGCGCCGCCGGCGGTCTCGCGCATCCAGAGGAGATCGGCCAGCGGCCGCGCGCTCCCCAGCACCGCCCGGAAGCCATCGGCCCCGCGCTCGCGAACGAGATCGTCCGGGTCCTGTCCGCCGTCGAGAAGGGCAAAGCGCAGAGAGCGGCCGGGTTTCAGCGCCGGCAGCGCCACCTCGGCCGCGCGATGCGCCGCCTTCAGGCCGGCCGGATCGCCGTCGAAGCAGAGGATCGGTTCGGGCGCATTGCGCCAGAGGAGTTCGAGCTGGCGATCGGTCAACGCGGTGCCGAGCGGGGCGACGGCATTCTCGAAGCCGGCCTGGGCGAGCGCGATGACGTCGACATAGCCCTCGACCACGACGAGCGTGCCGGCCGCCTTGGAGGCCCGGCGCGCGCGCGCGATATTAAAGAGCGTCGCCCCCTTCACGAAGACGTCCGTCTCGGGCGAGTTGAGATATTTGGCGGAGACGTCGGACGACAGGGCCCGGCCGCCGAAGGCGATGACGCGCTCCTGGGCGTCCTCGATCGGGAACATGATGCGGTCGCGGAACCGGTCGTAGGAGACCGCGATGCCCTCGCCGTGGACGACGAGACCGGCGGCCTCGATCTCGGCCTTGCCGACGCCCTTGGCCGCCAGGAACTCCTTCAGCCGGTTGCGGCTCTCCGGCGCGTAGCCGATGCCGAAGAGCTTCTGCGTCTGCGGATGGATGCCGCGATCGCGCAGATAGGCGCGCGCCTTCGCGCCCTCCGGCTCCTGCAGCATACCCTGGAAGAAGCCGCTTGCAAGCTTCAGCGCATCGAGGATCGTCGCGCGCTGTCCGTCCCGCTTCTCCGCCTCCGGATCGCGGGCCGGCATCTGCAGCCCCGCCTCCCCCGCCAGCCGCTCCACGGCCTCGGGAAAGGAAAGGCCCTCGGCCTCGACGAGAAAGCGGAAATGATCGCCCGACACGCCGCAACCGAAGCAGTGGTAGCGGCCCTTGCGGTCCTCGCAATGGAAGGAGGGCGACTTCTCGGAGTGGAACGGGCAGCAGGCCCAGAAGTCGCCCTTGCTGCTCTGGGTCTTCCGGCGATCCCAGGTCACGCGCCGGCCGACCACGTCCGAGATCGGCACGCGGTCGCGAATGTCGTCGAGAAACTGAGGCGAGAAGCGCATGGGACCGATGATCTTGAAATGAGCGGCGTTCGATCCGACGGGACCGCGCCGCCGGAACGAGACTAGCAGATGTCGCCTCCGGAGTCAGATCGCAATGGGCGGGCCGCCATGAGGAGGCCAACGTCGCACGCCTGTCGCCGTTGGACGCTACACGCGGGGCGCGCACGGACTGCCTTCGGAACCCTACGAACCCGAGTGGGTAAGGTAAATTATTGGTTGTGGCCTCAAGAAAGACAAAATTGCATTAACCAGCCGTTCATCATCTTGAATACCGCATACTGTTATGTCATTCGAAGTCTAGCGGCGAGCTTCGCTCACGAATTTCGTGAATTCATCGTCGCCAACGAGATTATATCAGGTTTACTGACCAGTTCTATTCTCGATTTGACACAGATTTGAACGAATAGACTCCAGTCTTAGCGACAGCGGGCTGGTCTTCGCCCCATCACGTCTCAAAATGACGCAACAGGAGCCTGGAAGTGGCAACGATCTACGGCACAGTCAACGACGACATTCTCTACGGCACTAACAGCGATGATACGATTTTCGCTGGCGAAGGAAACGACACGGTTACAGGCAACAAAGGCTTGGACACCGTTTACGGCGGCGCAGGCAATGATCGCATTTCCGGCAGCGACGGTGACGACAAGCTCTTCGGCGACGACGGTGACGATCGTCTTTTCGGCAATGGCGGCAACGATGAGCTGCATGGCGGCGCCGGCAACGATAATCTCGACGGTAGCGACGGCGACGACACGCTCTTCGGCGACGACGGCGACGACATCCTGAACGGCAATGGCGGAAACGACCACCTCTACGGCGGCGCCGGCAAGGACTTCCTTTTCGGCTCCAACGGCGCTGACTATCTCGACGGCGGCGACGGCAACGACAACCTCCAGGGCGCCGACGGCAACGACATCCTGCTCGGCGGCAACGGCAACGACTGGCTAAGCGGCGGCGAAGGCAACGACAATCTATATGGCGGCGAAGGCAACGACGAGCTCGTCGGCGGCACGGGAACCAACGAGCTCTACGGCGAGAACGGCGACGACACGCTGGTCGGCGGCAACGAGGTCGACTCCCTGTTCGGCGGCGCCGGCAAAGATCTCCTGTTCGGCAATCTTGGTCGCGATCAGCTGACCGGTGGCGCTGGCTCGGACATCTTCCAGTTCCGCACGACCGCGGATTCGGCCGTCGGCGCGGGAAACCGCGACCAGATCCTTGATTGGACGCCGGATTCCAAGAGCTACGTCTGCCACAAGGGTTTCGTGACCGTTCAGGGCGACCAGATCGACCTTTCGGCCATCGATGCCGACAGCAGGGCATCGAACGGCGACACCGCCTTCAAGTTCATCGGCTGCGGCAACTTCACGGCCGCCGGCCAGGTCCGCTACTTCTTCGAGAACGGCAACACGATCGTTCAGCTGAACACGGACAACAACCGCTGCACCGTCGAGTCCGAAATCCAGCTCACCGGCATACGCGATCACCTCGTGGCCTCGGACTTCATTCTCTAAGCCTTCGGGCAAAGCTTAGAACACCGCACGATCGGGAGGCCCGGACAGTCCTTGTCCGGGCCTTCTGCATGACAACCCGATGCCCTTCGGCGTTCTTAGACGCGGCAGAAGCCCGCGTCCTAACGCACCCGTCAGCCGGCGGTCAGCTGGCGCTTCACCACGCCGTTGGCCTTGCCGAAGTCCATCTGTCCGGCATGGCGTTCCTTCAGCGCGCCCATGACGCGGCCCATGTCCTTCATGCCGGCCGCGCCGAGATCGGCGATGGTCGCGGCGACGGCGGCCTCCATGCCGGCCTCGTCCATCTGCGCGGGCATGAAGCCGGCGATGACGGCGATCTCCTCGCGCTCCTTGGCCGCAAGCTCCGGGCGCGCATTGTCCTCGTAGATCTTGGCCGATTCCTCGCGCTGCTTGACCATCTTGGTCATGATCTGCACGATCTCGTCGTCGGACGCGGCCTCGCGGTTCTGCCCGCGATTGGCGATGTCCTTGTCCTTGATGGCGGCGTTGACGAGGCGCAGCGTGCTCGTCCTCGCGGCGTCGCGCGCCTTCATGGCGTCTCTCAGGGCTTCCGTGATCGCGGCGCGCATGGCGGCCTCCTCGTCCGTCGTTTCAGGGGTCGTTGATGGCGCGTTCGGCAGCCGGCCTCTAGCCGGCTCCTGCCTTGCAAAGCCGTTCCGGGGAGGTAAACTTGGGCAAAACCATGCGCAAGAGACTTGCGGTCCGGGCCGGGAGCGTCGATATCGAGGCTCGACAGAAGCCGGCGCCTGCCCGACGTCCGTCCGCCATGCCCGGCGGCCGGGCGTTTTCGCGCGACGGGTCGGACAAGCGTTCGGTGCGCCGGACAGGCCGACCGAACCCGTCCTTGCCGGCAAGACGCCCGGACCCGAGAGGGTCGCTAGGAAGATTGAGAGGTACGCCATGACCGAAGCCTGGACCACCCGCATCCCGACCGCGCTCCTGGTGCTTGCCGACGGCACGGTGATCGAAGGCGACGGGCTCGGCGCCACCGGCATCGTCGAAGGCGAGGTCTGCTTCAACACGGCGCTGACCGGCTACCAGGAAATCCTGACGGACCCGTCCTATTCCCGCCAGATCGTCACCTTCACCTTCCCCCATATCGGCAATGTCGGCGCCAACGAGGAGGATGCCGAAGACCTCGTTCCTGCCAATGCCTGTGGCGCGGTCGGCGCGATCTTCCGTGCCGAGGTCTCGACGCCCTCCAACTACCGCTCGTCCGGCGGCCTCGACGCCTGGCTGAAGAAGCGCGGCGTCATCGCTTTGTCCGGCATCGACACCCGTGCCCTCACCGCCCACATCCGCGAGCGCGGCGCGCCGAACGCCGTCATCGCGCATGATCCCAATGGCGTGTTCGACGTCGAGGCCCTGAAGGCGCGTGCCAGAGCCTGGTCCGGCCTCGTCGGTCTCGATCTCGCCAAGGACGTCGCCGTCGGCCAGTCGGTCGTGTGGAACGAGAAGGCCTGGGTCTGGAACGAGGGCTTCGCCCGCGAGGAGGCGCCCCGCTACAAGATCGTCGCCATCGACTACGGCACCAAGCGCAACATCCTGCGCCTCATGTCCGACCGCGGCGCCGAGGTCATCCTGATGCCCGCCACCGCGACGGCAGAGGAGGTCATGGCGCACCATCCCGACGGCGTGTTCCTGTCGAACGGCCCGGGCGATCCGGAAGCGACCGGCGACTACGCCGTGCCGACGATCCAGGGCTTGATGGAGACGGGCGTTCCGATGTTCGGCATCTGCCTCGGCCACCAGATGCTGGCGCTGGCGCTCGGCGGCAAGACCGAGAAGATGCACCAGGGCCACCATGGCGCGAACCATCCGGTGATGGACCACACGACCGGCAAGGTCGAGATCGTCTCCATGAACCACGGCTTCGCGGTCGAATCGGCCTCGCTCCCCTCAAGCGTCGAGGAGACGCACATCTCCCTCTTCGACCAGTCCAATTGCGGCCTTCGCGTCCGCGACAAGCCGATCTTCTCGGTCCAGCACCATCCCGAGGCCTCCCCCGGCCCCCAGGATTCGCACTATCTCTTCGACCGCTTCTTCCAGATGATCGACGAGAAGCGCGCCGGCACCGCTTGACCGGAACGGATGGGGAATTAAGCAGACCGGTGAAAAACTTCGCCGGCTGACCATCCCGGCATCTTGATTGTGACAGCCTGAGCGGCTCTCTCGAAGCCGTTCGCCCGTTCCAAACGGGCTTCGTCGCAGGAGGGATGCCGTGGAACCCGACGAATTTCGCCAGTGGCGCAAGAGCCTCGGCTGGAAGCAGAAGGACGCTGCCGAGAAGCTCGGCCTGAAGAAGCGCGTCATCCAGTATTACGAGAAGGGCGATCGCGACGGGAAGGCCGTCGCCATTCCGACATCGGTGGAACTGGCCTGCCTTGCCCTCGCGCTCGGCCACGACGCCTGGGACGGCGAGGTCGCCGCCCGCGCCATCGAAGGCCGCACCGCGCCGACACCGCTCCCCGATGATGCGCCGCTAGAGGCCCTGGCCGCGCTGGACGGGGCCGATGGAGACGGCCCCTCCCCGGAAGCGCAGGCCTTCGTCGAGCCGGGCGAGGCATCCCCGTCGAACGACGGACATCCCCACGACCACGGCTGACGCCCGGACGATCGGTCCGGACGGACTGTGGCGGGCAGCATGTCCCTGACCGGACTCGGACTTCGGCAGAATCCGGTGGCGGGGCATGGTCGAACTCGAGCGGCGCTTGAGCATCTCTCGCTCAAGTTCGTCCGGCCGAGGGGCTCATCCACCCGGCCAACCGGCCTTGAATCGCACGAGCGTCCCGCCGGGCCTTTCACTGCGCGATGCTTTTGCCTATAAGCCGGTCCTAGCCTGACGAACCGTCCTCTGCCACCGGCCGCGAGCCTTTTCCGCGACCGGCTTTGGCGCGCGACGATGCTAGCCGACGAAAGACCGCCATGCCCAAGCGCACCGACCTGTCCTCCATCCTCATCATCGGTGCGGGACCGATCATCATCGGTCAGGCTTGCGAGTTCGACTATTCCGGCACGCAGGCCTGCAAGGCGCTGAAGGCGGAAGGCTATCGGATCATCCTCGTCAATTCCAATCCGGCGACGATCATGACCGACCCGGATCTCGCCGACGCCACCTATATCGAGCCGATCACGCCCGAGGTCGTCGCCAAGATCATCGAGAAGGAGCGCCCCGACGCGATCCTGCCGACGATGGGCGGCCAGACCGCGCTGAACACGGCGCTCTCGCTGAAGCGCATGGGCGTGCTCGACAAGTTCAACGTCGAGATGATCGGCGCCGACGCCGCCGCCATCGACATGGCCGAGGACCGCGCCCTCTTCCGCGAGGCGATGAAGCGGATCGGGCTGGAGACCCCGAAATCGCTTCTCGCCAACGCGACCGAGGCCAAGAAGGCCGACAAGAAGGTCTACGAGGACAAGAAGGCGGCCATCGTCGCCGAGACGCCGGCCGGCGAAGCGCGCGACAAGGCGCTGGCCATGCTGGAATACGAGTGGCTGGGCGGCGAAGTCGAGCGCAAGCAGCGCTACATGACGCGCGCTCTGGCGGCCGCGGCGGAGGCGCTCGACGAGGTCGGTCTTCCCGCCATCATCCGCCCCTCCTTCACCATGGGCGGCACGGGCGGCGGCATCGCCTACAACAGAGGCGAGTTCTTCGAGATCGTCGAGGGCGGGCTCGACGCCTCGCCGACGACGGAAGTGCTCATCGAGGAGAGCGTGCTCGGCTGGAAGGAGTACGAGATGGAGGTCGTCCGCGACAAGGCGGACAATTGCATCATCGTCTGCTCCATCGAGAACATCGATCCGATGGGCGTCCACACGGGCGATTCCATCACCGTCGCGCCGGCTCTGACGCTGACCGACAAAGAATACCAGATCATGCGCAACGCCTCGATCGCGGTCCTGCGCGAGATCGGCGTCGAGACCGGCGGCTCCAACGTCCAATTCGCCGTGAACCCGGAAAACGGGCGCCTCGTCGTCATCGAGATGAACCCGCGCGTCTCGCGCTCCTCCGCGCTCGCCTCCAAGGCGACGGGCTTCCCGATCGCCAAGATCGCGGCCAAGCTCGCCGTCGGCTTCACGCTGGACGAGCTCGACAACGACATCACGGGCGGCGCGACGCCGGCCTCCTTCGAGCCCTCGATCGACTATGTCGTCACCAAGATCCCGCGCTTCGCCTTCGAGAAGTTCCCGGGCGCCTCGACGACGCTGACCACGGCGATGAAGTCGGTCGGCGAGGTCATGGCGATCGGCCGCACCTTCCAGGAGTCGCTGCAGAAGGCGCTTCGGGGCCTGGAGACCGGCCTGACAGGCCTCGACGAGATCGAGATTCCCGGCCTTCGCGCCCATTCCGTTGAAAAAGGGGCCAACGACGACCGCAACGCGATCCGCGCCGCGCTCGGCACGCCGACGCCGGACCGGTTGCGCATGGTGGCGCAGGCCATCCGCATGGGCACTTCGCTCGACGAGGTGCATCAGATGTGCCGCATCGACCCGTGGTTCCTGGAGCAGATCGACGGCATCATCCAGATGGAGGCCCGCATCCGCGAGCATGGCCTTCCGCAGGACGCCGCCAATCTGCGGCACCTGAAATCCATGGGCTTTTCCGACGCGCGCCTCGCTTCGCTCACCAAGCGCGAACCGGCCGAGGTCTCCCGCCTGCGCGAGCGGCTGGACGTGCACCCGGTCTTCAAGCGGATCGACACCTGCGCCGCCGAGTTCGCCTCGCCGACGCCCTACATGTACTCGACCTACGAGACGCCCTTCGCCGGCCAGCTGCGCTCGGAAGCCGAGGTCTCCGACCGTAAGAAGGTCGTCATTCTCGGCGGCGGTCCGAACCGCATCGGCCAGGGCATCGAGTTCGACTATTGCTGCTGCCACGCCGCCTTCGCCCTTCGGGACGCGGGCTACGAGGCGATCATGGTCAACTGCAATCCCGAGACCGTCTCGACCGATTACGACACGTCCGACCGGCTCTACTTCGAGCCGCTGACCGCCGAGGACGTGCTGGAAATCCTGCGCGCGGAGAAGGCCGCGGGCACGCTTCACGGCGTCATCGTGCAGTTCGGCGGGCAGACGCCGCTGAAGCTCGCCGAAGCGCTGGAAAAGGCGGGCATCCCGATTCTCGGCACTTCGCCCGACATGATCGATCTCGCCGAGGACCGCGACCGCTTCCAGAAGCTTCTGATGAAGCTCGGCCTCGCCCAGCCGCGCAACGGCATCGCCCATTCGGTCGAGCAGGCCCGCACGATCGCCGGCGAGCTCGGCTTCCCGCTCGTCGTGCGCCCGTCCTACGTGCTCGGCGGCCGCGCCATGCAGATCATCCACGACGAGGGGATGCTCCAGTCCTACCTGCTCGACACCGTTCCCGGCCTCGTGCCGGAGGAGATCAAGCAGAAATATCCGAACGACAAGACCGGGCAGATCAACACGCTGCTCGGCAAGAACCCGCTCCTTTTCGACACCTATCTCACCGACGCGATCGAGGTGGACGTCGACTGTCTCTGCGACGGCTCGAACACCTATGTCTCCGGCATCATGGAGCATATCGAGGAGGCCGGCATCCATTCGGGCGATTCGGCCTGCTCCCTCCCCGTCCATTCGCTCTCGCACTCGATCGTCGAGGAGCTGGAGCGCCAGACCTCCGCCCTCGCCCGCGCGCTGCATGTCGGCGGGCTGATGAACGTGCAGTACGCCATCAAGGACGGCACGATCTTCGTGCTGGAGGTGAACCCGCGCGCCTCGCGCACGGTGCCCTTCGTCGCCAAGACGATCGGGCGCCCGATCGCCAAGATCGCCGCCCGCATCATGGCCGGCGAATCGCTGGATCAGGCCTTCGCGCCCTATGGCGGCAAGATCGACCCGAAGACGATCCGCCATGTCGCGGTGAAGGAGGCGGTCTTCCCCTTCGCGCGCTTCCCCGGCGTCGACATCCTGCTCGGACCGGAGATGAAGTCGACGGGCGAGGTCATGGGCCTCGACCGCGACTTCGCCATCGCCTTCGCCAAGGCGCAGCTCGGCGCGGGCGTCGACCTGCCGCGCCACGGCGCGCTCTTCGTCTCCGTCCGAGACGAGGACAAGGACGGGATGCTGCCTGCCGTCAAGCGTCTGGCCGATCTCGGCTTCAAGGTCCTGGCGACCTCGGGCACGGCCCGCTTCCTCGGCGAGAACGGTATCGCGGCGCAGAAGATCAACAAGGTGCTGGAGGGACGGCCGCATATCGAGGACGCCATCCGCAACAGCCGCGTGCAGATCGTCTTCAACACGACGGATGGCCAGAAGGCGGTGTCCGATTCGAAGTCGCTCCGCCGCGCGACGCTGATGCACCGCGTGCCCTACTACACGACCCTGGCCGGCATGGTGTCGGCCTCCGAGGCGATCGAGGCGCTGCGGGCGGGCGGGCTTGAAGTGCGCTCGCTGCAGTCCTACTTCCTGCCCGCTTAACGGGGGTCGGTCCCGGCTGAAACCGCGCGCTTTCGAACGCGGCCTCAGCCAGGACCGGACCCTGAGAATTGACAGAGCGGCGGGACGGCAGCATCTTCCCACATCGACGGGTCGAAGCGCCCGCCCCATCGGCGGGTCGAACCCCTCGTATGAACGATCACCAAACCGGTTCCGACGCCCAGCGGCGTGCGGGGCCTGTTCTTTCTTGGGCCAGGGCGTTCCGCCCGGCTCATTCCGACCGGGCTTTTCCCGGCATAGCGATACGGGAACGTCGGCCGGATGGCCGGCGCTCCGGAGAGGTTGAAGGCATGGATAAGTTCCCGATGACGAGCGCCGGCTTCGAAACGCTGAAGGAGGAGCTCCGCCGCCGCCAGCAGGAAGAGCGCCCGCGCATCATCGCCGCGATTTCTGAGGCGCGCGCCCATGGCGATCTTTCGGAAAACGCCGAGTATCATGCCGCCAAGGAGTCGCAGAGCCTGAACGAGGGCCGCATTGCCGAGCTCGAGGACTACACGGGCCGCGCCGAGGTGATCGACGTCTCCAAGCTGTCCGGCGAGAAGATCAAGTTCGGCGCCATCGTCAAGCTCATCGACGAGGATACCGAGGAGGAGAAGGTCTATCAGATCGTCGGCGACCAAGAAGCCGACGTGAAACAGGGCCGCATCTCTATCTCCTCGCCCATCGCCCGCGCCCTGATCGGCAAGGGCGAAGGCGACACGGTCGAAGTCGCCGCACCCGGCGGCGCCCGCTCCTACGAGATCATCGAGCTGCGCTGGGGCTGAGGGCGGGTGACGACGAGGTTCGAGTACGATCCTGCGAAAAGCGCATCGAACCTCGTCAAGCACGGCATCGATTTCGAGGAGGCACAGAGACTTTGGGCCGACCCGCGCTTCTATGTGTTCGTCGCGCAGACGGAACTGGAGCGGCGCTACATCGGAATTGGACGGCTCGACGACCGCCACTGGACCGCGATCTTTACACATCGCTCCAGACGTCTGAGACTGATATATGTTCGCCGTTCGCGAGCATTGGAGATCGAACGCTATGAAGGCCAGTGACTTCGACAGGGCTTTCGACGACGGTGAGGACATCGACCATCTCATCGATTGGACATCCGGCCTGCGGCCCAATCTGGAGGCGCACCGCGTCGAGCTCGACATTCCATTTTGGATGATCAGCAAGATCGATCGGGAAGCAGAGACGCTCGGCGTCAAGCCGCAGGATCTGATTCAACGTTGGATTTCCGAGAAGCTATCCTGACCTCTCCCAACATCTACCTCGCCACCGCACCGTGCTCGAGACGGCCGATCTCCCCCATCGAGGGGAAGATGTCCAGCAGGATAGAGCGGAACGCCTCACGTGGACGGCTGGCGTCGTCACGTCGGCCGACAATCTCCAAGCTCTACACCGTCCGCGCGCCCCTCCGCCTCCCGAGCCCTTGTCGAGGAGCGGCATATCTCCCTCAACGGGGGAGCTCATGCCTCTCTTCCTCGGCCACGCCATGAACCCGCGCCACATCGAGGTCATCGCGCCGAACTTCAAGCACCGCCTGTCCGGCGTCACCTCCACCATCATCCAGCTCGTTCCGCTTCAAGCACGCTCCCTCGGCATCGCCGTGCTCGGCCCCGGCCTGCCTGCGCATCTGCCGCGCCTTCGCGTCCGCGATCTTCCGCGCCTCTGGACCCGGCCCGCCGCCCGCTCCGTGCGGGTCTTCCACGCACGGCGCAATGTCGAGATGCTGGCGGGCCTTGTCCTGCGCGATGGCCTGCGCATGCCGATGCGGCTCGTCTTCACGTCGGCCTCGCAGCGCCATCATACCGGCTGGACGAAGTTCCTAATCCGGCGGATGGATGCCGTGATCGCGACAAGCGACAAGACGGCAGCCTATCTCCAGGTCCCTTCGACCACCGTCCGCCACGGCATCGACACCGAACGTTTCGCGCCCGCCCCGGACTCGGCCGCCGCCAAGGCCGGCCTCGGCCTCGATCCTGCCACGCGCTACATCGGCTGCTTCGGCCGCGTGCGGCATCAGAAGGGCACGGACGTCTTCGTCGATGCCATGATCGGCCTCCTGCCCTGGCGCCCCGGCTGGTCGGCGATCGTCGCCGGCCGGGCGACGGCGGAGCATCTCGCCTTAGAACGCGAGCTAAAGGCTCGCACCGCCGCCGCCGGTCTCGCCGACCGCATCCTCTTCGTCGGCGAGCACCGCGACATCGATCGCTGGTACAAGGCGCTCCATCTTTTCGTCGCGCCCCAACGCTGGGAAGGCTTCGGCCTGACGCCCCTGGAGGCGATGGCAACGGGTGTGCCGGTCGTTGCCACCGATGTCGGCGCCTTTTCCGAGCTGATTCTGGATGGGCAGACCGGACGCATCGTCGCGCCAGGCGATCTCGCGGCGCTGGAGCGGGCGGTGGGCGAGATGATGGACGACGAGCCGTTCCTCGGCCGGGCATCGGCAGCGGCGCTTGCGCATGTGCGCGCGGAATTCCCGTTGGAGCGCGAGGTGGCGGAGCTTCGAGCGGTTTACGAACGGGTTTGGGCTGGGGGTTGAGTTTTTTGCCCGCTAGTCGGAGGGCGTTGCCGTGTGATTGGGGGCCCGACGCTGTCCTAACGAGAAGCCCTGAGCGGCACGTTTAATGGCACCAGATATGCCACGGATCGCGCGAGGCACCCCCCTCTGTCCTGCCGGACATCTCCCCCGCAAGGAGGAAGATCGGCAGCTTTGACGGTCGATCGAAACCTTCAACCGTCCGAAACGAGCCTGAACCGTTTGCGATCAGCCTGATCTCTCCCCTTGCGGGGGAGATGCCGGCAGGCAGAGGGGGGTTGCGCCACATGCTATCGGTGAGCGATCAGCGCTCAGCGCACCTCACCCCATGCCTTCACAAGCCCCGCCAACGTCGCCTCCATCTCCCCGCGCACCACCTCCACCCGCCGATAGCGCCACCCGAACAGCCGCATCGCGTGGTCGCCCGCCAGCGCCACCTGCGTGGCGAGCCGGCGCGCGTGGAAGGGCAGGTTCGAGCGCGTCAGGGGAAGCCTTTGCCGCGGCGCCTGGATCGCGGTGGCCGATCCCGGCGGAACCTCGAACCCCCGCTCGGCAAGAAGATGCAGCTGCATTCCGAGCGCCGGCTCGATCTGGAAGGAGGCAAGCGCGCGAAGGCCGTGCAGGAAGGCGTCCACGGGGGCCGCGCCCCGCTCGGCCCGCGCCAGCAGCTTGCGCGCGCCCGCCGGCCAGAGCACGTAGGCGGCCGAGCCGGACTTGTCGCGGTGAAGGCGCAGGATCGCGGCGCGCTCCCCAATCGGCCGGGCCTGGCGCCCGACGAACCGCCGGCGTCCGAAGCTTTCGAGATTGAGGAAGTCGACGGCCTCCAACGCCGAGATCGCGGGCAGGAGCGAAGCGAGGCGCGGCGAGAGGACCACGTCGTCCTCCAGCACCAGCATCGGCGCATTGCCGGCCGCGACCGTCTGCCAGAGCCGATGATGGGAGAGGAAGCAGCCGAGCTCCGGCCGCGTCAGGGGACGCTCCCAGGAACGGCCGAGCCGTTCGACCTCGCCTTCGCCGATGCCGGCCGCCTCGACGGCAGCCATGCGCTCGAAGACGAGTCCGAGCCGTTCGGCCAGACACTCCATGAAGGCGCGGCGGTCCGCCGCGCGGTCGAGATTGATGAAGACGGCCCGCATGGGGCCGTCTTCTACACGATGGACCTATTCGGCCGCCAGCATCCCGCCCGCCTGCCGTTCGGCAAGCCGGCGGAAATGCCCGCTCGGCCGGCGCATCAGCATGTCCGGCGGGCCGTCCTCCACGATCCGCCCCCGCTCGAAGACGAGGATGCGGTCGAGCCGGGCGACGGTGGAGAGCCGGTGCGCGATGACGAGCGCGGTGCGTCCCTCCATCAGCCGCTCGCTCGCGGCCTGGATCATGGCCTCCGATTCGGAGTCCAGGCTCGACGTCGCCTCGTCGAGGACGAGGATCGGCGCGTCCGCCAGGAAGGCCCGCGCCAGCGCCACGCGCTGCCGCTCGCCGCCGGAGAGCTTGACCCCGCGCTCGCCCACCATCGTCTCGTAGCCTTCGTGGAGGCCGGAGATGAAGTCGTGGGCGCTCGCCAGCCGGGCCGCCGCCTCGATCTCGCCCCGCGACGCGCAAGGGCGGCCGTAGGCGATGTTCTCGGCGAGCGAGCGGTGGAAGAGGATCGGCTCCTGCGGCACGATGGCGATCCGGGAGCGCAGGCTGCCCTGCGCCACGGAGGCGATGTCGGTGCCGTCGATGCGGATGGCCCCGCCGTTCACGTCGTAGAGCCGCTGCACGAGCTTGACGAAGGTCGTCTTGCCCGAGCCGGAATGGCCGACCAGCCCGACGCGCGTTCCCGCTGCGATCGTCACGTCGAAGCCCTCGTAGAGAGGCCTCGCGTGGCGTCCGTAGTGGAAGTCCACCCGTTCGAACAGGATCTCGCCGGCCGGCACCGCGAGGGCGCCCGCGCCCGGCCGGTCCGCGACCTGGGGCTCGATCGCCAGAAGCGCGACCAGTTCCTCCGCCTCGTTCACCGCGCGCTGCAGGTTGTTCACATGCATGCCGATGTCGCGGAGATAGCCGTGCACGACGAAATAGGTCGTCAGCACGTAGGTCACGTCGCCGGGGCTCGCGGAGCCGTTCCACCAGAGGAGCAGCGCCGCGCCCGTCACGGCCAGCCGCACCGCCCAGAGGACGCCCGCCTGCAGCGTGCCGCTCCAGGTGTGGCGCATCCAGGTGATCCGCGTCTTGCCGCGCCAGTCGCCGATGGCGGCCTGCAGGCGCGCTTCCTCGCGCCCCTCGGCGCCGAAGGCCTTCACGACCGCGTTGCAGGCCAGCGCATCCGCCAGGACGCCGCCGACGCGCGTGTCCAGCTGGTTGGAGATCCGCGAGGCCGGCGCGATGTAGCGCGTCGAGAGGAGGACGGTCAGCACCGTGTAGGACACCGCGCCCACCGCCATGACGAGACCCATGACCGGCCAGTGCCAGGCGAGCAGACCCACCGTGCCGACGAGCACGACAGCTGAGGGCAGAAGCGCCAGAAGCAGCGTGTCGTGCAGCGTGTCCATCGACCACATGCCGCGCGTGATCTGCCGCACGATCGAGCCGGAAAAGGCGTTGGCGTGCCAGTCCGTCGAGAAATGCTGGAGACGTGCGAAGGCGCGGGCCGAAACGCCCGACATGATGCGCAGCGTCAGCGGCACGACGGCGGCCCAGGCGACATGGCGCAGGAGCACATAGGCAAGGCCGAGCGACGCCATGGCCGCCACCGCCGGCCAGGCCTCGCCGAACGCCGTGTCGCGATCGACGCCGGAAGCCGCCACCGCGTCGATCAGCCGGCCGGCGAAGAGCGGCACGAAGATGTCGGCCAGCGTCGCGGCAACGATGCTCACGACGAGCAGGGCCACCAGCGGCTTTTCCGCGGCCCAGTTGCGGACGGTGAAAGAAAGAACCGCCCGGATCGCGTCCGAGCGCTTCGAGGTCTCTGAGGTCATGGCTGTCTTCGGCGCGAGGATACGCCGCCTTCTCGAAGCGCTCTGCGCCCGGGGCGCCTTCAGATCGCTTGGAAACATGAGAACTGGTCGCATCGCGACCGGGCGTGGACGGCGTCTGGCGTCAGGCGCGAGAGGCCGAGGGCACGGGATGATCGCAACGGCCCATGAGCTGAGCGATCCCGGCGAGGAAGCGGCTATCGAAACGGATCATGCGGCCTCCCCTTTCCACGGTTCGAAGACGGGTGGGATGTTACGCAACCAAAGCCCCTTGCGCAACCTGCCTTGGCTCGAAAGTCGTGCGAACGGGAGCCCCGCGTTCCTCGGGGAGCTGCGAACTTTGGAACAAACCGCACTGACGCGGGCGATCCGGCAGCTTGAATGACGGCAACGAGCGCCTTCTCCGAGAGCTTCCGTGGCTCCAGGAACGGAGAGAAGTAGCTGCCCTGTCGGAGCTTGGGGATGCGGAGCTGCAACGAACCGAGCCGAATATCGAGCGAGCGATCCCGGTAGCCGTTGCAATAAGTCGCCCGCTCCACCGTTCGTTCGCGACGCCCGGTGCCGATCATGCCCTCCACGTCGGACTCCATGAGAAGCTGCATCAAGCTATCGACGATCGTCCTGAGAAAATCGCCGTCGCCCGCCTTCGCCAGAAGCTCGGCAAGCGGTCATCGGCTTCTCCGGTCAGGTCGAAGTCTCGCAACTCCGCCTTATCCGGCCGATGCGGTGACGACCTCCGTCACACCATCAAAGGTCCGAACTTCCCCCATCACCGCGGACACTACCAGAACCTGGGCAGCGCTCGGGCAGCGTGATGCCATCACGCCCTAACCTGGCGAACACCCCCGTTACGTCCTCATACGCCATCACGCTTCATGCCTCGATAACCGGTCGCAACGGGCCGAACGCGACAATGGTCTACCTCATCGACTGGAATGTCTCCATGACGCCTCTGCGACCTTCACACAAGCTGCCGGCAACTCGCCCTTGACACGACGCCAACTCAAAATAACTTGCCCTCCCGAAATACGAAAATAACAAGGTGCGGAAAAACTCGTTTGAGGAAAAACGACCGCAAATGAAGCTGGGCAATCACGGCGTCTCCCGTTGCTCAAGCGCCCCGATCTTTGGAACGACGTGCTTTGGCACGAGCCCTATGGCAGCTTAGATAAGGCTTCGGTCGGAGGGTGTTTTCGCCAAGCCGCCCGCCGATGGATAACAGAGCTCGAAAGCCCGGCTTCACACGGGCTCCGGCTTGGTCCCCTTGCCCGAGCATTGCCTCGCCTGGCGCGCTCGCCTATTGAAAAGACCTTTACGGCCCGCCACGTTTCGGGCTCGCCATCCTTCAGACGAGGAGTGCCGCCATGACCGAGCGCCATGCCGAGATCCTGATCATCGGTTCCGGCCCGGCCGGCTACACCGCGGCCATCTATGCCGCGCGCGCCATGCTGAAGCCGCTGCTCGTCGCGGGTCTCCAGGAGGGCGGCCAGCTCACCATCACGACCGATGTCGAAAACTATCCGGGCTTCGCCGATCCGATCCAGGGTCCCTGGCTGATGGAGCAGATGAAGGCGCAGGCGCTCCATGTCGGCGCGGAAATGGCGAACGACCTCATCGTCGAGGCCGATCTTTCGCGCCGCCCCTTCCGCCTTCGCGGCGACAGCGGCACGATCTACACGGCGGATGCGCTGATCGTGGCGACGGGCGCCCAGGCCAAATGGCTGGGCCTGCCCTCCGAGCAGCATTTCCAGGGCTTCGGCGTCTCGGCCTGCGCCACCTGCGACGGCTTCTTCTATCGCGGCAAGGATGTCGTCGTCGTCGGCGGCGGCAACACGGCCGTCGAGGAGGCGCTCTATCTCAGCCACATCGCCAAATCGGTCACGGTCGTGCACCGGCGCGACGCCTTCCGCGGCGAGCGCATCCTCACGAACCGGCTGATGGAAAAGGACAACGTCTCCGTCGTCTGGAACGCGGAGATCGACGAGATCCTCGGACGCGACAAGCCGATGAAGTCGGTGACGGGCGTCAGGCTACGCAACCGGCTGACCGGCGAGACCGAGGAGCGCGCGACGGACGGCGTCTTCATCGCCATCGGCCATGCGCCGGCCGTCGAGCTCTTCCAGGGCACGCTCCGGCAGAAGGCGTCCGGCTATCTCTGGACCGAGCCGGGCACGACGCAGACCTCGGTTCCCGGCGTCTTCGCGGCCGGCGACGTGGCGGACGACGTCTACCGGCAGGCGGTGACGGCCGCCGGACTCGGCTGCATGGCGGCGCTGGAGGCCGAGAAGTGGCTGGCGGCGGAAGCGGCCGGCGAGACGCGCCAGGCCGCCGAATAGGCCCTGTCCTCCACAACTCGCCCCACAACTTGGCGACGACGTCGATATCGACGCGGCGAACCCTAATTTCGCCGCAGTGCGGGGGCGTTGCAGGCGGCACGTCGGGGCAGGTCGGGCTTGCCTTGGCAGGCGGCATCGTCGAGACAGGCGGCGCGCCTCGCGAATGCCGGACTTGCAGGGAATACCATCATGGATGTCGCCTCGCCCAAGGCCTCCAAGCCGACGCCAGAGCCCGTGAAGGCAGCGGCGAAGCCGAGCAGGACGTCCCGGATCGTCGGTGCTCTCGCCGCCTATCGCCATCTCTTCGGCGTTCTCGCCGCGCTCGCCATTCTCGGCATCGCGGCCTATGCGCTGGTGAAGCTCACCCGCGAGGTGCGCTATGCGGAGGTCGTGGCGGCCTTCGACGCGACGAGTTGGACGGCCATCGCCCTCGCCCTCGTCTTCACCTTCGTCTCCTTCCTCGGCCTCATCGTCTATGATTTCGGCGCGCTGTCCTATGTCGGGCGGCGTCTTCGCATCTCGAGCGTCGCGCCGACCGCGCTCTGCGCCTATGCGGTCGGCAACACGGCGGGCTTCGGCCCCTTGAGCGGCGGCGCGATCCGCTATCGCGGCTATTCGCGCATGGGGCTCGGCCCGGAGGAAGTGGCCAAGGTCATCGCCTTCGTCACCGTCGCCTTCGGCCTCGGCCTGCTCGTGGTCGGCGCGGTCGGCATTCTCGTCGATGCCGAGACGGTGGCGCCGCTCCTCTCGGCCTCCCCGACCGCGCTGCGCCTCGCGGCCCTCGTCGGCCTCGTGCCGCTGGCGCTTCTCTTCGCGCTCGGCAGCAAGACGGTGCGGCTCGGCCGGTTCGGCGTGCGCCTGCCCGGGCGCTCGACGGTCCTGCGCCAGCTCGCCGCCACGCTCGTCGACATCACCGCCTCCGCCGCCGTCCTCTACGTGCTTCTGCCCTCGGGCACGATCGACTTCCTGACCTTCTTCTGCGTCTACGCCGTCGCGATCGGCCTCGGCGTCCTCAGCCACGTTCCGGCCGGGCTCGGCGTCTTCGAGACCGTGATGATCGCGACGCTCGGCGGCATGGTCGAGGTCGACCAGATTCTCGGCGCCCTCGTCCTCTACCGCGTGATCTACTATCTCGTGCCGCTGATCTGCGCGGCCCTCTTCGTCTCGCTGACGGAGATCCGCAGCGTCGTGCAGAGCCGCGTCGGCCTCGACTTCAAGGCGGCCGGCGGGCGCCTCGCGCCGGCCGTCCTCTCCGCCTTCTCCTTCGTTCTCGGCACGATGCTGATCCTTTCCAGCGTCACGCCGACCCCGGCCCATCGGCTGGACGTCATCTCCGACTACGTCCCGCTCGCCTTCGTCGAGGGGGCGCACTTCCTGGCAAGCCTTCTCGGCCTTGCCATGGTCGTCATGGCGCGCGGCCTCGCGCAGCGGCTCGACGGCGCGTTCCTCGGAACGCTTGGCGCGACGCTCGTCGCCGTGGTCCTGACGCTCGTCCAGGCGGCGGCCTTCACGGAGGCGTCCCTTCTCGGCCTTCTCGCGCTGATGCTGCTCGCCTCGCGCAAGGAGTTCAAGCGGCCGGCGTCGATCTTCCGGCAGGCGCTGACGGGGCCGTGGCTGCTCGCCATCGCCACGATCTGCATCGGCGCCGGCGCGGTCCTCCTCTTCGTCTATCGCGACGTCGCCTATGCGCACGATCTCTGGTGGCAGTTCGAGTTCGAATCGGAGGCGCCGCGCTCGCTGCGGGCGCTTCTGGGCGTCGTCATCTTCTCGAGCGCGGTCGCCGTCTGGAGCCTCGTTCGCCCCGCCATCGGTCATGCGGAGCCGCCGACGCCGGAGGAGCTGGAGCGGGCGACGGCCATCGTCGCGGCGCAGGACGAGGCCGACGGCAATCTCGTGCGGATGGGCGACAAGAGCCTCCTCTTCTCCGAGGACGGGCGCGCCTTCGTCATGTACGGCCGCAAGAACCGCTCGATGATCGCGCTCTTCGATCCGATCGGCCCGCGCGAGGCGTGGCCGGAGCTCGTCTGGCGCTTCATTGAAATGGCGCGCGGCGCGGGGTGCCGGGCCGTGTTCTATCAGGTCTCGCCCGATGCCCTGTCGCTCTATGCCGATGCCGGAATGCAGGCCTTCCGGCTCGGCGAGATGGCGACGGTCGATCTGGCGCGGTTCGATCTCGTCGGCGGCAAGCGGGCGGGCCTGCGTCAGGCCAAGGCCCGCGGCGCGCGGGACGGGCTGAGCTTCGAGGTCGTCGCGCAGCCCGGCGTCGCCGCCGTCCTGCCCGAGCTCACCGCCGTCTCCGACGCCTGGCTCGCCCGGCACGAGGCCAACGAGAAGGCCTTCTCTCTCGGCGCCTTCGAGGCCGGCTACATGCTGTCCCAGCCCGTCGCCATCCTGAAGCAGGAGGGCCGGATCGTCGCCTTCGCCAATCTCCTGCTCACGGACACCAAGGCGGAAGGCTCGATCGATCTCATGCGCTTCCACCCGGATGCGCCGGCGGGGGCGATGGACGTGCTCTTCGTCCACCTTCTCGAACATTTGAAAGCGGAAGGCTACGGCCGCTTCAACATGGGCATGGCGCCGCTTTCGGGCATGTCCGGCCGCAAGGTCGCGCCGATCTGGGACCGGGTCGGCACCACGGTCTTCGAACACGGCGAGCGCTTCTACAACTTCAAGGGACTGCGCGCCTTCAAGGCGAAGTTCCATCCGGGTTGGCGCGCCCGCTACATGACGACGGCCGGCGGGCTCAGCCCCGCTCTGGCCCTGGTGGATGTGACGCTCCTCATCGGCGGCGGTCTCAAGGGAGTGGCACAGCGATGATCGCCCATTGGAAGCGCCTCGCGGTCGGCGCAGGCCTTGCCGCGCTCGCCCTGTCCCCCGCCCTGGCGCAGGACGCGGTCACGGCGGATGCGATCGATCTCGGCTCGATCCCCTCTCCGCACATCGCCAAGCCCACCGGCGAGGTGAAGGCGCTCGTCGTCCTCCTCTCCGACAAGGCCGGCTGGGGCGCCGCGGAAGACGCGCTCTCGGCGACGCTGACGGGCGAAGGCGCCTATGTGCTGGGGATCGACCTGCCCTCCTATCTCGCCTCCCTGGAGAAGAAGACCGAGGATGGCGACGACAACTGCGTCTACACCGTCTCGGATATCGAGGAGGTCAGCCAGGAGATCCAGCGCTCCGCCGGGGGCAGCCTCTATCATCTGCCGATCGTCGCGGGCATCGGGGCCGGCGGCGCCATGGCGCTTTCCATCGCCGCCCAAACGCCGAACGCCACGATCGGGCGCACGATCGCCGTCGATCCCGCCCGCGGCATCGCCCTCAAGAAGGACCTCTGCACGCCTGCCCTTCGCAAGGACGAGGGCGGCCTCGCCGTCTACGGTCTGACCGAAGGCGAGATTCCCAATCCGATCGACGTGCGCTTCACCGAGGCCGCCGACGACGGGATGCGCGCGCATGTCGCCGATCTCGTCGCGGAGCATTCGGATATCGACGTCGACGATTCCTCCGACAGTGCCGCCGACACGCTGGCCGCCGCGCTGAAGGAGACGATCGAGACGCCCGACGAGGACGAGCTCGGCCTGCCCCTGACGCTTCTGGAAGCCAAGCCGACGTTGGACACGATGGCGATCATCATCTCCGGCGACGGCGGCTGGCGCGATCTCGACAAGGATATCGGCGACGTCTTCCAGAAGGAGGGCCTGCCCACTGTCGGCGTCGATTCGCTGCGCTACTTCTGGTCGGAGAAGAAGCCGGAGGAGGTCGCGGCCGATCTCGGCCGCATCATCGAGCTCTTCACCAAGCGCTGGGGCGTCAAGCATGTCGTGCTCGTCGGCTATTCGTTCGGCGCGGACGTGATGCCGACCGCCTACAACCTCCTGAAGCCCGCCGAGAAGTCGAAGGTCGCGCTGGTCTCGCTCCTGGCGCTCTCCAATGCGGCCAACTTCCAGATCTCGGTCTCCGGCTGGCTCGGCGTCGGCAGCAGCGACGACGACACGAACACGCGCGAGATCGCCAAGATGGACCCCAAGCTCGTCCAGTGCCTCTACGGCACGGAGGACGACGAGACCGTCTGCCCCGCGCTCAAGGCGACCGGCATCGAGCTTCTCACCACCGAGGGCGGGCACCATTTCGACGGCGACTACGCGGCGCTCGCCGACCGCATCATCGCGGGCCTGAAAACCCGCCTCGGGCCCTCGTAGATCGACGGCCGAGCCCGGAAATCGCCGGAGGCTGCGGGATATCCTTGATCCCTTGCCACGAATGCGATCTACGGATGGCCTGAATATCGGATGGATCATCCACCGCAGTTTCGGTCGGCGCGCCCGGACCGACCCGCCGATGAGAGCCGGCGGGTCTCGGGGAGGCCGAGGAGGCGGGCCCTGCGGCGACGATCCATCTGGCGCGACACGACGTTCAATCCGTGCAAGGGCGCATGGAGTGGGTCGACCACCGGGGACGGACGATGGCACTCGACTGGGACAAGCTGCGGATCTTTCACGCAGCGGCGGAAGCGGGCTCGTTCACCCATGCCGCCGACGTCCTCAATCTCAGCCAGTCCGCCATCTCGCGGCAGGTCGCCTCGCTGGAACAGGAAATCGGCGCGCCGCTCTTCCATCGCCATGCGCGCGGCCTCGTTCTCTCCGAGCAGGGCGAGCTTCTCTTCCAGACCGCCGCCGACGTTCTGAAGCGCCTCGAAATGGTGCGGGCGCAGCTGACCGAGACGCGCGAGAAGCCGACCGGCAAGCTGCGCGTCACGACCACGGTCGGCCTCGGCTCCGGCTGGCTGACGGAGCGCGCGAAGGAGTTCCTGGAGCTCTATCCCGAGCTCGAACTCCAGCTGGTCTTCGACAACGAGGAAATCGACCTCACCATGCGAAAGGCGGACGCGGCCATCCGCCTGCGCCAGCCGCAGCAGCCGGACCTCATCCAGCGCCGCCTCTTCACCGTGCATCTCCACGTCTATGCCGCGCCGTCCTATCTCGCGCGCTTCGGCACGCCCGAGACGATCAGCGATCTCGACCAGCACCGGCTCATCACCTTCGGCGAACCCGCCCCGCCCTACCTGCGCAACCTCAACACGCTGGAGACGG
Source organism: Aureimonas sp. Leaf427 (assembly GCF_001425485.1). Classification (GTDB taxonomy): domain Bacteria; phylum Pseudomonadota; class Alphaproteobacteria; order Rhizobiales; family Rhizobiaceae; genus Plantimonas. Next base: position 81,132 of record NZ_LMQW01000001.1, read on the forward strand.
TCGGCCTTCCCGACGGGCAGACCCGCCAGACGATCCTCCAGATCAACAATCTCATGTCGATCAAGTCCGCGATCGAGCGCGGCATCGGCGTCGGCCTCCTGCCCGACTACATGATCGACAAGCAGTCCAAGCTCGTGCAGGTCCTGCCCGAGATGGAGATGCCGACCTTCGACACCTATCTCTGCTATCCCGAGCAGCTGCGAAACGCCGCCAAGCTCAAGGTTTTTCGCGACTTCCTGATCTCGAAGGCCCGCACCTGGTCGTTCTGACCGGGCGACTGCCCTGCGAGAGGCAGGCGCTTCGCTCGCCCAGACTCTATGCACTCAGCGCATGGCAGCCATGTGCTCAGTGGGATGGCTCGGCGTCAACGAACTGTTAAGTTTTGTTGGTCGGGCGCGGGACGGCACCTCCTCCCACCGCTTCGCTCCCGACCGTTTCCTCCCAAGGGATTGCCTGAAAAGGCAGTATTTTAGGCCGGGTTCTCTAGAACCCGGCTTTTTCTTTTTGGGGATGGCTCCTCGCCATGCCCGGCTGCGCGAGCGATGGCGCGGCCTCGCGCGGCGCGACCGGTCAGGCCATCGGCGCCTTTCGGAAAGCCTGCAGCGCCTCGGCCCTTTCGGCGAACCGGGCCAGCTTCGGACGCCCCCTCAACACCGCCTCGTCCGGCAGGACGAAGGTCGAGAAGCTCCAGGCGACGGCCACGGCCACGTCGGCCGCCAGAACGCGCTCGCCGAAGAGCCAGGTTTCACCGGTCTCGATCTCCGCCTCCAAGGACGAGTAGGCGGCGGCGAGTTGGCCGCGCACGCGGTCGATCCAGGGCGTATGCTGGCGCTCGGGCGGCCGCAGGCGAAACTCGTAGACGAGCTGGACCGTCTTCTCGCAGGCCGCCAAGGCGAGACCGACGAGACGCTGCGCTCTCGCCCGCTCGGCGACGGTCGGGGGCACCAGCCGCCGCTCCGGTTCCACGAAGGTCTCGAGATGGTCGAGGATCAGCGTCGAATCCATCAGGACCGTGCCGTCGGACGTCACCAGCGTCGGCGCCTTCACCACGGGATTGATCGCCGCGAAGGCCTCGAAGTCGCCGAACACCGAGAGCGGCCTGTGCTCGAAGTCGATGCCCATCAGGTCCATCGAGATCGCGACCCGCCGCACATAGGGGGAGTCCAGCATTCCGAGCAGTTGCATGTCGCATTCCTCGTCCGTCACCGGCATCGTTCCGGCCTCGGGAAGATGGCGCCTGCCTGTCGGACGTGACAGAGGAGATCATCGGCGCAAGACGCCCATTTCGAATGAGTTGAAGGTTTTCGGCATGGCCTGCCCCGATCTCGACGACAAGGACATGGCGATCATCGAGGCGCTTCAGGTCGACGGGCGCATGCCCCTCTCCGAACTCGGCCGGCGCATCGGCCTTTCCCAGCCGGCCATGTCGGAACGGGTCAAGCGGCTGGAAGAGAGCGGCATCATCTCCGGCTACGGCGCCCGCATCGACCCCGCCGCGCTCGGGCTCGGCATGGTCGCCCTCATCCGCCTGAAGACGGCCCACGAGCACATCCGCCCCTGCCTCAAGCAATTCGCCGAGCTGCCCTACATCGCGGAGATCCACCGCGTGACCGGCGAGGACTGCTTCGTCCTCAAAGCGATCGTCCCGACCCCGGCAGACCTTGCGACCATCGTCGACTCCATCGGCCGCTTCGGCCCGGTGACGACCTCCGTCGTCCTCAAGAGCGAACCGCCCCGCCCGATCGGCCGCGACCTGATGAAAGCCGCAAGGCGCCGATAGCGGGGTCGCGCGGCTGGAAAACGTCCCATGGCCGCGTCCGGTCCTACCGGTGAGCGTCGAGTTGAGCCTTCGAGGACGGGTATTACCCGATCGACTCGAGCAGAAGGGTCTTGAACAGGCGCACCGGTTCCATGGACGGAGCGGCGCCGCCATGAAGCGCCAGTTCGATCGAACCCAGGTCAGGCAAGCCGTCGTCACCAGGGTTTATGATCTTCAGATGCGGAGGCGCCGCATCCGCGGTGCGAACCGTCACTCCCAGTCCTGCCGTAACCGCCGCCCAGACACCGGACAGGCTCGTCGTCGCAAAGCTGTGGCGCCAGGGTTTTCCCATCCCGTCGAGAGCGACGATGGCCGCTTCCCTGAAGGCGCAGGGCGTGTCGATGGCCACGAGCGACAACGGCTCGCCGGGATCGGGATGGTAGTCGGGCGCCGCGATCCAGACGAGCCGACGCTGGCCGACGAGCTCGCTCTCGGCATTGCCAAGCCGTCCCCATGTCACCGCAAAGTCGAGCCGCCCGGTCTGGACGGCCTCCACCATCTTGGCGCCGGGATCGGCCCGCACCTCCATGCGGACCTTGGGAAAGCCCCTCTCGAAACGGGCCAGCAGAGACGGCAGCCACGTTTCCGCGAAATCGGACGGCACGCCGATCCGCACCCATCCCTCCATGTCGGTCAGGCTTCCCAGCGCCATGCAGGTCTCGTCGTTGAGATCGAGAAGGCGCCGGGCGTAGCTCAACAGCGTTTCGCCCGCTTCGGTGAGAACGAGACCGCGCCCCTGTTTGCGGACCAGCTTCTGCCCGATCTGACTCTCCAGCTTGCGAAGATGCAGGCTGACGGCGGACGGCGAGCGGCCAAGCCGATCCGCTGCTTTAACGAAGCTCCCGAGATCGATGCCGGTGACCAAGGTTCGAAGAGCATCCATGTCGAGATTGACCGAGGGGCGAACCATGCAGGATTTCTCGATCATCTATTAAGAACTTGTCGATTTTCATAAGGATGATCCGGCAGCATCATGTCTCGGTCAACCCTGATCGAAAGACCTTATCCATGCCCTTCGTTCACATCCGCGTCGCCGGGGCGGCGCTTCCGTCCGAAAAGATCGAGACGCTTCAGCGGGCAGCGACCCGACTCATGGCCGACCTGATGCACAAGAAGGCGGACCTGACCGCCGTTCTGATCGAGCAACAGGCTGAGGGCAGTTGGAGCGTCGGAGGTCATGTCGTGCCTTCGGCAGCGCATCTCGACGTCCAGGTGACAGCTGGCACCAACAGTCCGGACGAAAAAACGGCGTTCATCCGCGAGGCTCATGCGTTGCTGAGCGACACGATCGGATCATCCCTGCCGCTTGCGACTTATGTCGTGGTCCAGGAGATCGCTGCGGATGCGTGGGGCTACGGGGGTCAAACCCAGGCGGCGCGAAGCTCGAAGCCCAGCTAACGCCGGATCGATGCACCCTTCGCCATGGCGACGAGCGTCTTAGCCGAGCCGCGTCTCGTAATGCTCCCGCCGCCAGTCCGCCGGCTCGGCCTCCGCTTCCGCGAACCAGCGCTTCACCAGCGGATGGTCGTGGATCGCGGCGATGTAGCCTTGCGCGACGTCGGTCGCGTCGAGGCCCCAGGTGCGGATGCGCGTGGCGACGGGGGCGAACATGGCGTCGGCGATGCCGGCCTCGGCGCCGTTGAGATAGGGGCCGCCCGTCGCGACCAGAAGCTCGGCCCAGAGTGCGCAGATGCGCGCGATGTCGGCCGTGGCCTCGTCGTTGGCGGCGGCGTCACGGGCTTGTGGCGAGGCGACGGCGCCCATGATGGTCGGATAGGTCCGGCGCAGCGGCAGAAATCCCGAATGCATCTCGGCCGAGGCGCTGCGCAGGAGCGCGCGCAGGATGCGGTCCTCAGGCCAAAGACCCGGCGCGAACTCGGCGCAGTACTCGCCGATGGACAGCGAATCCCAGATTCGCGCGCCCTGATGTTCGAGATAGGGCACGAAGCCCGCCGGCGTGCGCGCCTTCACCTCGGGCGTCGCGCCGCCGGCCAGCGGAAAGGTCGTGATCTCGACGTCGAGCCCGGCCATCTGCACGGCCAGCCAACCGCGCAGGCTCCAGGAGGAGTAGCGCCGCGTGCCGATGAAGAGCGTGCCGTCCGCCATGGGTCGAGGCTCCCTGCCGATCAGGCGTCGAGGCTGGCGCAGAAGCGCTGGATGCGCGAACAGGCGTCCTCGAGCAGCGTCTCGGAGGTCGCGTAGGAGATGCGGAAGTTCGGGCCGAGGCCGAAGGCGGAGCCCTGGACCACGGCGACGCCCTCCTGCTCCAAGAGCTCGGTGACGAAGTCCGCGTCCGTCTCCAGCCGCTTGCCGCTCTTGGCCACCTTGCCGATCAGGCCCTCGCAGGAGGGATAGACGTAGAAGGCGCCTTCCGGGGTCGGGCACTTGATGCCGGTCGCCTGGTTCAGCATGGAGACGACGAGATCGCGCCGACCCTCGAAGATCTGGCGGTTCTTCGGGATGAAGTCCTGCGTGCCGTTCAGCGCCTCGACGGCGGCCCATTGCGCGATGGAGCAGGCGCCGGAGGTCTGCTGGCCCTGGATCATGTCCATCGCCTTGATCAGCCGCAGCGGTCCGCCGGCATAGCCGATGCGCCAGCCGGTCATGGCATAGGCCTTCGACACGCCGTTGATCGTCAGCGTGCGCTCGTAGAGGGCGGGCTCGACCTCGGCGGGCGTGGTGAAGGTGAAGTCGCCGTAGACGAGATGCTCGTACATGTCGTCGGTCATCACCCAGACGTGCGGGTGGCGCATCAGGACGTCCGTCAGCCCCTTCAGCTCGGCGCGCGTGTAGGCGGCGCCCGAGGGGTTGGAGGGCGAGTTGAAGAGGAACCACTTGGTGCGCGGCGTGATCGCGCGCTCCAGCGCCTCGGGCGTCAGCTTGAAGTCCGATTCGATGCCGGCCTCGATGAAGACGGGCGTTCCGCCGCAGATGGCGACCATCTCGGGATAGCTCACCCAGTAGGGCGCGGGGATGACGACCTCGTCGCCGGGGTTCATCGTCGCCATGAAGGCGTTGAACAGAACCTGCTTGCCGCCGGTGCCGACGATCGTCTGGGCCGCGGAATAGTCGAGGTTGTTCTCGCGCTTGAACTTCTTGGAGATGGCCTCGCGCAGTTCGGGAATGCCGGAGACCGGCGTGTACTTGGTCTCGCCGCGGCGGATCGCGTCGATGGCGGCGGCCTTGATGTTGTCGGGCGTGTCGAAGTCGGGCTCGCCGGCGCCGAGGCCGATCACGTCGCGGCCCTTGGCCTTCAGCTCGCGCGCCTTCTGGCTGACCGCGATCGTCGCGGAGGGCTTCACGCGGTCGAGGATGTCGGCGAGGAAGGCCATTCTATCAAGCTCCGAAACAGGGCATCAAGGCGAGGTCGCGGCGCCCGGTCGGCGCATCCCCGCGAAAGCGGGCGGACACTAGGCGCGGGTCCTTCGCCATGCAAGACGCCGCACGGGTCGCGCTCATCAATAAAGCTGATGCCGACGATCAGCGAAACGGCCTGGACGCATCGGTCCCAGCCCGCCACGTTCTCCCTAACGACGCGCTTCGGAGACAGACATGATCACGATCCACGGCATGGCGGACAGCGGCAACTGCTACAAGCCGCGCCTTCTCTGCGCCCTCACGGGGCGCCCCTTCCGCCATATCGAGGTGTCGATGCTGGACGGCGGCACGAAGCAGCCGGCCTTCCTCGCGCTGAACCCCGCCGGCCAGGTGCCTCTGCTCGAACTGGAGGATGGCCGGCGTCTGGCCGAGTCGGACGCGATCCTCTGGCATCTCGGCCAAGACACGCCCTTCGTGCCCGCCGATCCGTTCGAGCGCTCGCAGATGCTGCAATGGATGTTCTTCGAGCAGAACGGGCACGAGATGCACATTGCCGCGCGCCGCTCGCTGCTCGTCTATGCCGAGCGCCGGTCGGCCGCGACGCCCGAGCGGCTGGAGATGACGCTCCAGCGCGGCACGGCGGCGCTCGGCATCATGGAGGCGCATCTCGAAACGAGGCGCTTCTTCGTCGGAGAGGCTCCCAGCCTCGCCGACATCGCCCTCTTCGCCTACACGCATATCGCGGACGAAGGCGGGTTCGACCTGTCCGCCTTCCCCGCCGTCACGGCATGGCTTACCCGGATCGTCGAGCTTCCCGGCTTCCGGCCGATGACCTGGTTGCCGTAAGCTCGGGCCCTCAGGGCTTGGCGTAGACGACGCCGCAGGCGATGCGGTCGCCGGACTTGCCGGCCGGCTGCGAGGCGTAGTCGTCGGGGCCGGCATGGATGACGATCGCCGTGCCGTCCGCGTCGTTCAGCGGCGCCGGGCCGCCGGCGAGGGTCACGGCCGTGTTGATCACGTCGAAGCTCGCCGCCCCGTCGGTGGCCGAGAAATTGCCCATGTCGCCGGCATGCGCGCCGCCGTCGACCATGAAGCCATGCTCCTTCTCGGTCGGGTTGTAGTGTCCACCCGCCGATTCGAACTTGCCCTCGCAGACGCCGGTCTGGTGGAAGTGATAGCCATGCGCGCCGCCGGCCGGCAGGCCCTTCAGTTTGGCCTGGATGAGAACACCGGTCGGCACCTGCGTCAGCGTCACCGTGCCGTGGTCGGCGCCGTCCTGGCCCTTCATGACGACGGTCACAGGCTCCGGCGCGGCCGTCTGGGCGAGCACGGCGGTCGAGGAGAGTGCGAGGGCGATCGAGGCGGCGGCGAAGAGACGGGTCATGACATGGGTCCTTGTTGAGGCGAAGGTTCGGGCGACCGGGCCGGCGGCTGGCCGGCGACGGGTCTTCCCGAGCCAAACGCCGCCCGCCCGCCGCCGTTCCGATGAAGACGACCGGAAGCCCGGTGCTTCCTTTCCGCAGCATCACCCTGATAGACGGAGGGCGATTCCATCCGAGAGTTTCGAACCATGTCGCGCCTTTCCGCCAATCTTCTCCTCCTTCTGGCGGGCGCCGTCTGGGGCATGGGCTTCGTCGCGCAGTCCAGCGCCATGTCCGATCTCGGCCCCTGGTCCTATACGGCGGCGCGCTTCTTCCTCGCCGCGCTGACGCTCTTGCCCTTCGCGATCTGGGAAGGCCGGCGCGCGCCGCGCGCGCTCGCCCGCCGCGAGATCGGCGGCTTCGCGCTGATCGGCGCCATGCTCTTCGCCGGCTCGATGTTCCAGCAGGTCGGCATCCTCTATACGACCGTGACGAATTCCGGCTTCCTCACCGGCCTCTACGTGGTGATGACGCCGATCTTCGGGCTGATCCTCCTGCGCAGCGTGCCCCATTGGGTGGTCTGGCCGGCGGCGGCGCTGGCGCTGTTCGGCATACTTCTGACCGGCGGCGGCACGCTCGCGCGGATCGGCCTCGGCGACGCGCTCACCATCGTCGCGGCGGCCGGCTTCGCGCTGCAGATTCTCTTCGTCGGCCGCTTCGGCAGCGCCAGCGGCCGTCCGCTCACCTTGAGCTGCATCCAGTTCGCCACGGTCGCCGGGCTCGCCGCCATCGGCATGATCGTGCTGGAGGCGCCGACGCTCGAAGGCTTCGCCGCCGTCTGGCCGCAGACGGTCTATGGCGGCGTCATCTCCGCCGGCTTCGCCTTCACGCTCCAGACGATCGCCCAGCGCTACACGACGGCGCCGCAGGCCGCGATCTTCCTTTCCTCCGAGGCGCTCTTCGCGGCCCTCTTCGGCGCGTTGATCCTCGGCGAGCGCATTCCCGCGATCGGCTTTCTCGGCTGCGCGCTGATCTTCGCCGCCATGCTCGCGGTCGAGCTCGTGCCGCAGATCGGGCGGCGCCCCTCCCCCACAACCGGCGACCTGCCCACAACCGGCGACCTGCGGAGCCCCTCATGAGCGACATCGAACAGACCGAGCCGCGCGGCGAGCTGACCATGCGCCTTCTCGCCATGCCGGCGGATGCCAATGCCGCCGGCGACATCTTCGGCGGCTGGGTCGTCTCGCAGATGGATCTCGCCGCCGCCATGACGGCGGCGGACCGCTCGCGCTCGCGCGTCGCGACGGTGGCGATCAACACGCTGGTCTTCCGCAAGCCGGTGAAGATCGGCGACACGCTCTCGGTCTATTCCACGATCCAGAAGATCGGCCGCAGCTCGATCACCGTCTCGCTCGAAGCCTGGGCCCAGCGCTACCAGACGCAGGATCAGGTCAAGGTCACGGAAGGCGTCTTCGTCATGGTCGCGATGAACGAGGCGGGCGAGCCGATCGCCGTTCCGCCGGAGGCCTGACCCGAACGGTCGGGCCTCCGGCCTTCGTCAAGGCCGAGCTTTACCGATCAGTTGGCCGGCGCGACCGGCGGCGTGTCGCCCACCAGCGGCGGCACCGAGCCGGGAGCCGGCGGCGTGATCGGCGGCACGGTCAGGTCCGAGGCCGGGGGCCTCGGCAGGCCGGAGGGGCCCCGTCGGTCGCCGACGAGATCGATCAGCGGCCGGCTCGCCTCGATGCAGGGCGCGAGCGCCTCCGAGCCGCATTCGACCATCAGCCGCGCATCGCCCATGCGAAGATGGAAGCTCGCGCCGTCGCGGTCGCGGCCCTTGCCGTGCGGCCCGCCGGGTCCGCGTTCGCCCGGGCCCCGCTCGCCCGGCCCACGCTCCATGCGGGGGCCGCGCTCGCCGCGCGGTCCGTCCTCGCCGGGACGCGGCGGCGGGGCCTCGCCGGCCATCGGCGGCATGTCGGCGCCGGGCGGCGGCGGCGGGGGCGGGGGCGGCGTCTGGGCGGCTGCGAAGCTCGTGGAAGCGGCGAGAAGAGCCGCGACAAGTGCGATGCGGGTTTTCATGAGGCGTCCGTCGTGTCGGGCGCGCCGGGCTGGCGCGCGTGGACTTGGAAAATCGTCCACCCGCCGCATCGTTCCCGTCTTATACCAGCGGCCCTGACCTTCGACACGTCGAAGGCAGGGCGAAACGGCGGCATCAGCCGCCACCGCGCCGGTCGGCGCGGGATACCAACGGCCCCTTGTCGGGGCCGCTGGTATTAGCGCCGCTCCTTCAGCCCCATCCGATCACTTGCACACCGTGCGCCGGCGCTGCTTGGCGTCGAGATGGAGGTGGTCGGCATGGGCGCGGTTGTAGCCGGGGCCGAGCACCGTGCCGAAATACTCGCAGGCGCTCTTGCGAACCGCGCCCTGGAAGGCCTTCTCGCGGAAATCGAAGAAGCCCTTCTTCTCCACCGCCACGACCGAGCCGTCCGCGAAGCCGAAGCCGGCGACATCAAGCGCATTGCCGCTCGCATGCTCGCTGATCGAGCGCGAGCCGGCGATGCGCGAGCAGCGGTAGGACGAGGCGTTGATGACGGCGGTCGGGCGCTTCAGGAGCTTCCAGCGGGCGGCCGGCTTCACCTCGTCGCGCATCCATTCGGCGACGCGCAGCGCGGCCGCGCAGTTCAGCGTCGCGGCCGGGCGCATGGCGATGCCGGAGGCGATCTCGGTGATCTTCACGGGATGGTCGATGCCGCAATTCTGCCCCGTGCCGATCGAGCTGACATCGACGAAGCGCACGCCGAGCTTGGCGAGCTGGCGCCGGCACATCTGCTCGGCCGCCGGCATCGGCTGATAGCCGCTCGGCGCCTCCCGCTCCAGCGCGCCGCGGCCCGGCAGCTCGGCCGGACGAAGCACGCGGCGCGGCGGGGCTCGCGACAGGAGATCGGCAAAGCTCGGCCGTGACCGCCGCTCCAGCACCTCCGGCGCCTTACGGCGCGGCGGCGGGTTCGCGCCGGGCGTCACGTCCGTCAGCCCCTGCCAGGGGTCCTCGCCCAGAGCGGCACCGGAGCTCTCACCGCCGAGCCCCTCACCCAGGGCATCCTCGCCGGGAATCTCGATCGGATCGGCCAGCGGCGCCAGCGCACCGCCGCCCTGCGGGCGCATGGACGCGGCGGCGGCCGGCTCCTCCTCGCCCAGCACCTTCGGCTCGTAGAGCTTGACGTGACCATCGCCGTCCTCCGGCTCCGGCTCGAATTCCGGCTCGACCTCCACCTCTCCGGCGGGATCGGCCGCCTCGCCCGGCCCGATCGAGGCCGTCAGCGGCTCGGCGTCCGGGGCGCTTTCCTCGGGCTCGAAGGGCGGCTGATAGCTCGGGGTCGAGGGGGCGTAGGCCGAGGGGCTCGGCACGTAGACGGCGGCCTTGCCGGGCACCGGCGCCTTCGGTACGGGGCCGCCCCAGAGAAGCTTGGCGCCGCTCGGCGTCACGGCGACGCCGCCTTTGTCCATCGCGGCCGCCGAAAAGATGCCCGCCGCCGCCATGCAGGCGGCGACGGGCAAGGTGAGACGCCATCCCTTACGCGGAAACACCATCGGACGGCTTCTCCTTCTCCGCAAACCGGTGCGGATGCGGAAAAACGATAGACATGAGATGGTTAAGGGCGCCTAACCAAAGCCCTGGAGGGATTGGCGGGGCGCCGTCTCTTTTGCCCCGCGCTTTGGCGACCGGTCCTCTACCGGCGTGCATCGGGAACCCGGACCGGAGCGCGAGGTTCAGGTTTCGAGACGTTCGGGAGACGACGAGGAAAGGGCCGAGACGATGGACAGACGCCCGATCATGGTTCTGCTGGCCCTGCATCTGACGGCCGGTTCCGCCGACGCCCAGAACCAGGGCGAACGGCGCCGCGGCGAGCCCGAGCCCCCGCGCCTGGAGCGGCGGGACGACCAGCGCCGCCAGCCCGAGGCCGACCGCCGGTCGCGCATCGACCGCGCCGAACGCAGCATCCGCGAGCGCCGCAACCAGCGCGGCGGCGAGGACGCGGCGCCTTCGGACGACGGAGACGGGATGATCTACCGCCGCTCCAACAGCTACCGGCGGTGGTGAGCGATCAGGCCATCCGGGCGAGCGAGATGCCCTTGGGCTTGTGGCGCGGCTGCTCGTCCTCCTGGACGGCGGGGTCGCGCGACTGCTCGTAGAGCACGATGCCCACCGTTCCGGCTGCGCGCACCAGCGAGCGGTCGTCGCAGTGCAGCGCCAGCCGGAAGGCGAGGCTGCGAAGGTGGCGCCGGTTGTAGCAGAAGGCCGCGAGCGCCGCCCGCTGCGCCACCGGCAGGCCCATGGAAATGGTCTCGACGGTCGTCGCGTCGGCCCGGAGAAGCAGGCTCAGCATCTCCAGCGGCACGGGGCACGCGGCTTCGTTGGCGATCGGTCGTCCCTGCATGTCAAACCCGCCCGTGAATCGGCGGCTGGACAAGCAACCGCACCTGTCTTCGATCTCGCCGGAGTGTACCCCGTCCGCCTTACGGCAAGCTGGCCTCGCGGGAACTCTCGGCAGCGTCGCGCCGTTTTCCGATCACACCGCGAATCACGAGGAGCTCTCCCATGAATCGAGCAGCATCCCATCAGGCCGGCGAAGGCAGCGCATTCCCCGAAGGCCTCGGCGACGACAGCGGGGTCCGCCAGCCGGTCGATCCCTTCGAGACCCTGCCGCGCGGCGGCTCGAACGAGGAGGTCGGCTTCGGCTCGCTGGCCTTCGAGGACAGCGTCATCGTCGAGCGCTCCGGCGGCGAGCGCTCCGGTCGCCGGATGCAGCGCGGAGCCGGCCCCGGCGCCGCCGTCTCCCGCCTGCGCCTCTCCCGCGCCTTCGCCGCCAACTAACCGCCCCGCGACGCCGCCCGGATTTCCCGGCGGCGTCCCTCTTTCGAAAGGGCCGCGCTCCGGTTTATGGAGAGCGGCCATTCGGGAGAGATCTCATGACCCTTCGACAGACCAGCATCGGCGGCATCGCCCTTCTTCTCGGGCTCCTCGCGATCCCGGCCACGGCCTCCGCGCAGGCCGCCTGCGACCCCGCCTATCGCATCGGCCCCGGCGATACGCTCGCCCGCGTCGCGCGCCTTTGCAACGTCTCGCCGGATGCGCTGCGCCGCGCCAATCCCCGCACGCAGTGGGACCGCCTTCGCATCGGCGCCGTCGTCGAGATCCCGAATGCCGGCCCGCGCCGCCCGCTGCCCGGCCGGGGCGCCGATGTCTACGTGATCCGTCCCGGCGATACGCTGCGCTCCGTCGCCCGCGCGCTCGGCGTCGACGTGAACGCGCTTCTCGACGCCAATCCCGGCCTCAGCCAGCGCGATCTCGTGCCCGGCCGCGAGATCCGGCTGGGCGGGCGGGGCGCACCGCGTCCGCCGGTCGAGGCCGAGATCGACCTCTCCATCCGCGAGCGCGACGCCGAGCCCGGCGGCTTCGTCACCGTCGAGATCGAGGGCCTGCCGCCGCGCGCGCCCGTCTCCCTGCGCGCCGGCCCCGAAGGCTCGCGCCTCTCCGTCGAGCGCAACGGGCGCTCCGGCCGCGACGGCTCGGCGACGGTCGAGATCGACATTCCCGAGCGCGCCCGTCCCGGCGACGTCTGGCGCGTCGAGGCGCTCGATCCGCGCGGCCGTCCCGTCGCCTCCGCCCGCGTGCGCATCGCCGGTCAAAGCCGGGAGCCGGGCCGGGGCCCCGACCGGGGCTTCACCGTGTCCGGCCTGCTCACGCGCGAGGGCGTCGAGTGCCCCGCGCTCCGCTCGGCCGACGGCGAGCTCTACACGCTGTCCGGCCGGATCGGCGGCTTCCGGCCGGGCGACACCGTCACCGTCTCGGGCCGCCCGACCCAGCGCTCGATCTGCCAGCAGGGCACCACGATCGAGGTCGAGCGCATCGAGCAGAGCCGCTGAGCGTGACGCTTCGTCCCTGATCGGACACCCGCCGGGGCTTCACCCGGCGGGGGCCATCGCCCATATTGGGACCATGGCCAAGAAGACCTCCCCCAAGCGCTCCCCGATTCTCGACTTCGCGGACGCTTCCGAGCGACTGGAACGGGGCGAACGCGTGGAGCCCGGTTTCGGCGAGAGCCCGCAGGCCGCCTTCGAAGGCGCGCCCCTCTCCGGCCCCCTCTCCGGCTGGGCCGACCAGATCGCCAGCCAAGCCGAAGTCGAGGCCGAGAAGGCCGCCGCGCGCGGCACGATCGAGGCGGAGACGCAGGGCGCCCCGGAGACCCAGGGCACCCCGGAAAAGCCCCGTCTCAAGCCGAAGAAGCCGAGCGAGAAGAGCCTGAAATCCGCCCGCGGCACGTCCATGGGCGGCACGAGCGATCCGAAGCAGCGCGCCGCGGCCGGGCTCAATCCCGTCGCCGGCATGGATGTCAGCCTGGAGGAGGCCGGCTTCCTGCCCGAGGGCGGCGTCACCGCCACGGTGGACGCGCTGACCAAGCTGATCACCGAGGGCAATCCGCTCCTGAAGGACGGCAAGATCTGGCTGCCGCATCGCCCGGCCCGGCCGGACAAGTCGGAAGGCGGCATCCGCTTCACGCTGAAGTCCGACTTCGCCCCCGCCGGCGACCAGCCCACCGCCATCCGCGACCTCGTCTCCGGCATCCGCGACGAGCAGGATCAGACGCAGGTCCTCCTCGGCGTCACCGGCTCCGGCAAGACCTTCACGGTGGCGCAGGTCATCGAGCAGACGCAGCGCCCGGCGCTGATCCTCGCGCCGAACAAGACGCTGGCCGCCCAGCTCTACGGGGAGTTCAAGAACTTCTTCCCCGACAATGCCGTCGAGTATTTCGTCTCCTACTACGACTACTACCAGCCCGAAGCCTACGTGCCGCGCTCCGACACGTTCATCGAGAAGGAATCCTCGATCAACGAGCAGATCGACCGGATGCGCCACGCCGCGACGCGCGCGCTTCTGGAGCGCGACGACGTCATCATCGTCGCCTCCGTCTCCTGCATCTATGGTATCGGCTCGGTCGAGACCTACACGGCCATGACCTTCCAGATGGCGGTCGGCGACCGGCTGGACCAGCGCCAGCTCCTCGCCGATCTCGTCGCCCAGCAGTACAAGCGCCGCGACATGGACTTCGTCCGCGGCAGCTTCCGCGTGCGCGGCGACACGATCGAGATCTTCCCCGCCCACCTGGAGGACCGCGCCTGGCGCATCTCGCTCTTCGGCGACGAGATCGACGCGATCCACGAGTTCGACCCGCTCACCGGCGCTAAGACCGACGACCTGAAGTCGGTGAAGATCTACGCGAACTCGCACTACGTCACGCCGCGCCCGACCCTCCAGCAGGCGGTCAAATCCATCAAGCTGGAGCTGCGCCAGCGCCTGGAGGAGCTGACGCGCGCCGGCCGTCTCCTGGAGGCTCAGCGGCTGGAGCAGCGCGTCGGCTTCGACGTCGAGATGATCGAGGCGACCGGCGCCTGCAACGGCATCGAGAACTATTCGCGCTATCTCACCGGCCGCCTGCCCGGCCACCCGCCGCCGACGCTCTTCGAATACATGCCGGACAATGCGCTCGTCTTCATCGACGAGAGCCACGTCACGATCCCGCAGATCGGCGCCATGTATCGCGGCGACTTTCGGCGCAAGGCGACGCTGGCCGAATACGGCTTCCGCCTGCCCTCCTGCATGGACAACCGGCCCTTGCGCTTCGAGGAGTGGAACGCGATGCGCCCGCAGACGGTGGCGGTCTCGGCCACTCCGGGGCCCTGGGAGATGGAGGAAGCCGGCGGCGTCTTCGCCGAGCAGGTCATCCGGCCGACCGGCCTCATCGATCCGCAGGTCGAGATCCGCCCCGCGCGCTCCCAGGTCGACGATCTCCTCGGCGAGATCCGCGAGACGGTGGACAAGGGCTACCGCGTCCTCTGCACGGTGCTCACCAAGCGCATGGCCGAGGACCTCACCGAATACTTCCACGAGCAGGGCATCCGCGTGCGCTACATGCACTCGGACATCGAGACGCTGGAGCGCATCGAGATCATCCGCGATCTCCGCCTCGGCACGTTCGACGTGCTCGTCGGCATCAACCTCCTGCGCGAGGGCCTCGACATTCCCGAATGCGGCCTCGTCGCCATTCTCGACGCCGACAAGGAAGGCTTCCTGCGCTCGGAAACCTCCCTCATCCAGACCATCGGCCGCGCCGCGCGAAACGTCGACGGCAAGGTGATCCTCTATGCCGACCGCACGACCGGCTCGATGGAGCGCGCCATCGCCGAGACGAACCGGCGCCGCGAGAAGCAGGAGGCCTACAACACCGAGCACGGCATCACGCCGCAGAGCGTGAAGGCGCATATCGCCGACATTCTCGACAGCTATTACGAGAAGGACCACGTCCGCGTCTCCACCGGCCCGCACGCGCCGGAAGGCGTCATGGTCGGCGCGAACCTCAAGGCCCATCTGGACGCGCTCACCAAGCAGATGCGCGACGCCGCCGCCGATCTCGACTTCGAGCGCGCCGCCCGCCTGCGCGACGAGATCAAGAAGCTTCAGGCCAAGGAGCTCGAAATGGGCTCGGCCTCCGGCGACACGCTGTCCGACGCCGTGTCCCTGGAGGAGGAAACCCTCTCCCCCATCACCGGCCGCTCCAAGCACGGCAAGCGCGCCCGCCGCGACACGGCCGCCGCCGACGCCCGCTTCGGCCCCAACGGCGAGCCCCTGAAAGCCCGCGGCGCCCAGGCGCCCGACAAGAACCCCGGCCTTCCCCCCACCCTCGGCAACCGCGCCAACCCCGTCTTCGGCCCGAACGGCGAACCCCTCGCCGAACGGATCAAGGGCGATGGATCATCGAGCTCGACCGATTCTTCTCCCCTGCGGGGAGAAGGTGCCCCGAAGGGGCGGATGAGGGGAGGCCCAGCCTCCACCCCTCACCCTGAACCCGTCGAAGGGCGAGGCTCCAACCCCGGCTCCCTCTTCGCCAAACCCTCCCTCGACGACATGGGCCCCGGCACCGACCTGCCGACGCCCCACCGCCCGGAGGCCAGCCTCTTCCGCAAGAATTCGCTGGACGAGATGACGGTCGGCCGCACGGAAAAGCCCAAGCACGACGGCCAGCTCCCCCAAAAGCCCGCCGCCCCCGCCAAGCCCAAACCCGCCGCCGACGACGCCAAACCCGTCCGCCGCGAGCGCGTGGGGCTGGGCAGCTACGAGGACCCGGGCGAGGTCAAGCGGAAGGGGCGCCGAACGGGGAAGACGGGAAGACCGGGGCGATAAACGTTTATTTTGGTGACAAGCTGAAGCGCTTATAAAACCACGAAGCGTGCTTTTAAGAACGCGGCTTTTGATCCTATCCTGTGTGACGGTATTACACTGGCCGACCGGATTTTAAGCCGCGTAAGTGATAGCTCATATTTCTGTCTTGCATGTTATGTATGCTCGGAAGCCCTTACACTCATTAAACGCCCTAATGCACTTGCTCCATCCTCAATTACGCTTTGCTCAAGGGTTTTGTAGAATGCATATTTGTAGTCGATTAGCGGTCTTTTCTTAGATTTTATATAAGGCTCAAAATTTGCTCCATTTTTTCGCTTTTCGCGCTCGAAAAGTTCTCGATAGCGTCGTGGGGTAACGCCGAAAAAATGTTCAAATTTGACAGCAGAATAATCCTGAAAGCTGCCTCTCGCCTCCTGCTCGATTTGGATTGAGTCAGCATGCAAGTCGCTTGCAAGACTCTTGGGATACGGCTCGAGAAAGATAACTTTCTCAATTCCCGCAGCAACAATGTGCTTAGCGCACATATGGCAAGGAAATGTGGTACAGTATAGAGTCGACTCTTTAAGCGATAGCCCCAACCTTGCAGCATCAGATATTGCTGACATTTCTGCATGGATAATACGGCCGTACTCCAAAGCATCCATAAACTGCGACTCTTTGACAGCAGGGAGCTTTAATAGCTCATCAAGCGGCCCACTGTAACCGAGGGCTTGAGTTATTTCTAATAGGATCTCTTGTTTTCTGATATCGTTTGAGTCTTGACCTTTTACATATTCACGAGCGTCGAATGGCTCTTGGTCTGCCCAGTACGTTCCGCCGCCTGCACGGGGAACTTCGTTAGATCCCATAGCAATGATTTCGCCCGTGGGATTAAATACAGCAGCGCCAACTTGCCTAGAAAGATCTAATGTACGAAGCGCCGCACCCTTTGCAGCGAACATTCCATACTCCATACGCGACGGAGATATAGAATTTGACGAGAACAACAGTTCACAGAACCTATTTACTTGATCTTTGACAGACTTTTTAACATAGTCTGATGATACAATGAAGTCCGCATCATGGAATATCTTTGAGACTCTCTGACCATGATCATTTTCTCGCTCGTTCTCGTCTCGTACGACCAACTCATTTGCGACTGACATGTATCGAAGGTATTCGGCAGAGTTGTAACTATGGGCAATTTTCTTAGAAAGATTGTAGAGTCGGGTCTCCCTCCTCGAGTAGATAGAAACTTAAAAGAAGAGCTTTCCATATACAGATCTGAAAAGATCAACCTCCTCCTTTCTTTTGAACTGGTGGATAAGGTATACGGTTTTGTTGAAAGCAAATTCAGGTGATCTTCGCCCCAGCTTGATTCGCTCTCTCATGATTCTAAATATTGTATAAGCAGCTAAAACAGAGTCGTCTTTGAATTGCCTTCTAACATCGTTTCCGAACTCGATATAACTCTTTATTCTTTCATCCTCATGTGCATTTTTGAGCTTTACTTTGCTTTTTATTGATCTATCAATATTACCAAAATAGTCAGTTACTTTAAGTGTGACAACCTTATATCCTTCGGAATTGAAGAAATTCTTAAAGGATTTAAGGGTTGAGCTTATATCTGTGCCGACCGGCGCAACAAAGCCAATGAACAATTCTGGGAACAAAATCGTTTTAATTGCATTATGCATTTGTGTATATCGCAGTTTTTCTGTTAGGGTAGCGTATCGTGCGAGTCGCAGAACGCAATTGGGAGGAAATATGGCGAACGAACAAAAGGATGCCGCCAACTTCAAAAAATTGCAATCTCTTGTTGAGGCAACCAAGACCCAGAGTGACGAGCTTTACGCTCAGTGGCGCCACCAGTCTCTGATGATTCAAGAGCCTTCCGAAGATGAAGCCTCTGAAAATTCTAGCCTATCTTCGAGTGGCAAGAATGAAATAATCTATTTGTTCTAAATAAACAGGAGGTTGCAGCATTAAGACCTGCTGCAACCTCTTCATGTTTATTTTAAATTCTTTTTTGCTAAACTTATCCCCGCCTTCCCCGCCTCCCCTATCCTCCTCGTCACCACCAGCCCGCGAGACGGGCGCGAATGATCACCGGGATCGTTCGGGGGCTGGGGGGCGGGTCTTGGGAGGATGCCTTCTTCGGAAAGGCRRAGCCCCTCGGTCAGGATGTTCGCGTCGGCCCTGCGACAAGCGGGGTTGCGGGAGAGATGAGGCGCGGGACCTGGGGCGAAGTCGTGGCCCAATGCCGAGGGTTGCGGGAGAGATGAGGCGCGGGACCTGGGGCGAAGTCGTGGCCCAATGCCGACCTCGCGACGCCGCACGAAGCGGGATTAACCATCCCGTCCACGACGATCGGACGGATCCGGCTTGGTCGCCGGATATCCCGACAGACGCCCGCGCGTGGACGCCGGAGGCGGACCAACCACACCACATACCCCCTACCGGAGGGTCTTCCTCCGGCGTCCCGCCGCTCCCGACAAGGACGGCACCGAGCATCCCCGGCTTCAGGCTCCGCCCGCCGGCTCGACCATCACCCCGGCGCGAAGGCGTGCGGGCGCTTCCATGCGTCGCAAGGCCCAACGAAGAGCAACCGTTCAGACCAAAAACCGCCCGTAACGCGCCTGATCTCCCTCTTTGCGGGGGAGATGGCCGGCAGGCCAGAGGGGGGTGCCTCCCGCCGACCTCTCCACCGGCATCCTGCGAACCGTTCAGAGCACAGCGCCCCTGCGCACCCCCCTCTGCCTGCCGGCATCTCCCCCGCAAGGGGAGAGATCAGGCGGCGGGGCGGACAGCGGTCGTCCTGATCGGTAGCGGAGCATTTCGGTCAGACGCCGACTCGACCATCACCCCAGCGCCCAAGGCGTGCAGGCGTTTCGGCACATCGGACGACCAGTTCAGACCACGCGCCGCCGGCGAAGCTGCCTGATCTCCCCACCTGAGGGGGAGATGTCCGGCAGGACAGAGGGGGGCGCCGTCGAGCACGACCGTTAACGGGGTGCAAAGCCAAGACCCTCCGAGGCGAGCCGCGAGGCGCCCCCCCTCTGCCTTGCCAGGCATCTCCCCCTCAAGGGGGGAGATCAAAAGCATCTCGACCGTCTCACACTTCGGCCAACTCACACCGAAGAGGCAGCCCCCGCCCCGCATGGTCCACCATCACCCCGGCGCGATAACCCGCACACGCCTCGACGCATCGAAGAACCAGCCCCGACCCGCTCCCTCCCCTCATCCGCTCCGTGCCGCCACCCGGATCGCCGCGTTCAGGCGCGTCGTGGCGACGCCCTTCGCCATGGCCTCGATCGAAGCGGCGCTCTTGGAAAGCCCCACCGCCTGCGCCTTCGGAAGCAGCAGTCCTTCGGTCAGCGCGGTCCGCTTCTGGCGGAGGCGCGCGAGGAAGCTCGGCCGGTCCTGCGTGCTGCGGGAGAAGCGGGCGGCGTGGGGCGTGCGGGTGCCGCGCTCGACCTCCGAGAGATGCACCGTGACGTCCTCGATCCAATCCGAGGACAGCCGCGAGCCCGCCTCGATCAGAAGCAGCCAGTCGCCCTTGGCGGCGGCGACGACGGCGGAAAGGTCCGCGGCCGGCGCGACGCGGCAGCCGGCATGGTCGGCGACCTTGCGCGTGCCCGCATCCATCCCGACATCGAGCACGACGACCTCGCGCACGAGGCCTTCCACGGCGCCGGACACGAGCGAGGCGAGGCTCGTGCCGAGGGCGGGGGCGTCGTCACCGGCTTCGATCAGGACAGTCAGCATGCCTTTCGCTTAGCGGATCGGCCGAACCGGGAAAAGCCGAAATCCGTCTGTCCATTTTGTTCTTGTATTGTTCTCATTTCACCGTTAGGACTTTGATCATAGATCGACGATTGGATCGGAAGTGCCTCCCATGCAGAGCGTCCAGATCGCAGACCGCGCCGCCTTCGCCTCATCGAACGGCATCGACATCGCGGACCATATCATCGCCGAATCGGGCCTTCGCCTCGCCTTCGACCGGCGACGCGGGCGGGGCGCGGCGACGAACGCCTCCGGCCGCTACGAGCCCTTCGCGCGCAGCGCCTACGACGACGGCTGGAACTCGCTCGACGAGCTTCCCGCGTTGAGGACCGACGTCCAGGTGGAGAAGCCGAAGACGATCATCACGAGAAACGCCTCTCCGGACATTTCCTTCGACCGCTCGGTGAACCCCTATCGCGGCTGCGAGCATGGCTGCGTCTATTGCTTCGCCCGGCCGAGCCACGCCTATATGGGCCTCTCCTCCGGCCTCGACTTCGAGACCAAGCTCTTCGCCAAGCCGAACGCGGCGCAGCTCTTGGAGGCGGAGCTGTCCAAGCCCGGCTACGAGCCGCGCTCCATCGCCATCGGCACGAACACCGATCCCTATCAGCCGATCGAGAAGAGCTGGCGCATCATGCGCGAAATCCTCGAAGTGCTGGAGGCCGCCGATCATCCGGTCGGCATCGTCACGAAATCCGCGCTGGTGACGCGCGACATCGACATTCTCTCGCGCATGGCGGCCAAGGGGCTCGCCAAGGTCGCGCTCTCCGTCACGACGCTCGACCGGACGCTCGCCCGCGCCATGGAGCCACGCGCCGCGACCCCGGCCAAGCGGATCGATGCCGTGCGCGCGCTCAGCGAAGCCGGCATCCCGACCATGGTCATGACCGCGCCGATCATTCCCGGCCTCAACGACCACGAAATCGAAAAGCTGCTCGAAGCGGCGGAGGCCGCCGGCGCGAAGGAAGCGGGCTACGTTCTCCTGCGCCTGCCGCTCGAGGTCAGCCCGCTCTTCAAGGACTGGCTGCTGCGGCATTATCCCAACCGCTACCGCCACGTCCTGTCGCTGCTGCGCCAGATGCGCGACGGCAAGGACTACGATGCGGAATGGGGTAAGCGCATGAAGGGCACGGGCCCCTACGCCTTCCAGATCAAGCGCCGCTTCGAGCTGGCCGCGCGGCGCCTCGGCCTTAACGAGAGCCGTCTGAAGCTGCGCACCGACCTCTTCCGCGCCCCGAAGTCTCAAGCGGGGGTACAGCTGTCGCTGCTCTGACTTCGGACTGACGTTCTAGGCGCAATATGGTCCGTCCCGCTGACGCGCGCAGCACAATTGGTGAAGCACCGAGCGAAGACCGAAGCGACACGAAGCCCGACGCCTCCCGGAAACGGGATGCTTCGGACGATGCCCATCCACCGAGAGATCTCGGGATGTTCGAATGACGAATCGTCGGCCGCTCTCGTGGCCGGCGCTGCCTGTCGCGGGCCGACCCCGGTCGCGGCGGGCCTTGTGGAGAATCGGGGAATGCGCGAGTTTCGCCGCACGATGGCTCGCCTTGACCCCGATTCTCCCGCCTCTTCTCCGATGGTTTCGACGGCCAACGGCGATTCATCCGCGTTCTCTGCCGAGCCTATGGGGCTGCTGACGGAGGATGTTGCGACCAAGGTCGATCTGCCGGCGCTTTCAGCCACGGGCTTCAGCCTGAAACCCGCTTCGAAGCAACGTGGTCGGACCACCGGCACCACCGTCTCGCGCGGCGAGATACCCTCTGCAGCGGGGACCGAGCCCACCCCTGCCAAGGGCCCGGATTACGCGATCGAATCCGAACGGCTCGATCGCGGCGCCCGTCATGTCGCGGGCGTCGACGAGGCCGGGCGCGGGCCGCTGGCAGGTCCGGTCGTCGCCGCCGCGGTCATTCTCGATCTGGCTTCCCTGCCGAAGGGGCTCGACGATTCCAAGAAGCTCACCGCCGCCGAGCGCGAGCGCCTCTTCGACGAGATCGTAGCCGGCGCCGCCTTCTGCGTGGCGTCCGCGAGCGCCGCGGAGATCGATCGCCTCAACATACGGCAGGCCACGCTTCTCGCCATGACGCGGGCGCTGGCCGGCCTGGAGCGCCAACCCTGCCACGCCATCGTCGATGGGCGCGACGTGCCCGCTCTCTGGGCTTCGCGCGGTACGGCAGTCATTTCCGGCGATGCCCGGTCGCTCTCCATCGCCGCCGCGTCGATCGTCGCGAAGGTCACGCGGGACCGGATGATGCAGCGCCTCTGCCAGGCCTTCCCCGCCTACGGCTTCTCCCGTCACATGGGATACGGCACGGCGGAGCATCGCCTGGCCCTCGACCGCCACGGCCCCTGCCCCTTCCACCGCATGACCTTCAGCCCGATCCGCCAAGGCGTCCTCGATCTCGGCTGAGACGGCGAAGGCCCCCTCGCTCGTGCGGACAGAGCGGCCCGGCCTAAAGTCTGTCAGGTTCATCCTGAACCAGACAGACTGTGGATTCCTTCGTTGTCGTTTGTCTTTTCGAGATAACCGGTTCCCACTGATCCCCGACAAACTCCAGCGTCGCTCTCGACCCGATCCCCGAGCCGGCGCTCCCGACAAAACGCCCGCGCACAGCGAAAACGCCGCGGCCTCTCGGCCACGGCGTCTCACATTCAGCGGGATCGAACCCGATCAGTTCAGCTGCTTGCGCACATCCGCGATCGACTGGTCGATGAACTGGCCGCTCTGGCCGGAAGCGTTGCGGTCGGCGATGATCTTGGTCGCGGCGGCGACGGCGATGTCGACGGCCGAGGCGCGGACTTCGGCGATGGCGTCGCTCTCGGCCTGGCTGATCTTCAGCTCGGCCATCGAGGCGCGGCGGGCGACGTAGTCCTCGCTCTTGACCTTCGCCTCCTGGAGAATGGCGGCGGCTTCGCGGCGGGCGCCTTCGACGATCTCGCGCGCTTCGGTCTCGGCATCCTTGCGGCGGCGCTGATACTCGGCGAGTTGCGCCTTGGCCTCTTCCTTCAGCGCCCGGGCCTCGTCGAGATCGGAGCGGATGCGGGCGGCACGGGCGTCGAGCGCCTTCGTGATCATGCCCGGCACCTTGAAATAGGAGACGAGGATCAGGAAGAGGACGAGGGCGACGAAGGCCCAGAACGTGTTGTCCATCTCGGCTTCTCCTTAGGCGCGGACGGCGCGGACGGCGCCGGCGACTTCGTCCTGCGACACGTCGATCCCGGCAATCGCGTCGAGGATCGACTGGGCCGCCTCCTCGGCGATCGCGCCGACATCGGCGAGCGCGCTCTGCTTGATCTCTTCGATGCGAACGCGGGCGGCTTCGAGCTTGGCGTCGAGATCGCCCTCGACCCGGGCGCGCTCGGCGTCGGCCTCGACCTTGGCGGCCTCGCGGGCCTCGATGGCGATCTTGTGCGAGCGCTCGCGGGCGCTGGCGAGATCCTGCTCGTAGGCCGCGAGCGCCAGATCGGCGTCGGCCTTCATGGTCTCGGCGGCGGAAATGTCGAGCGCGATCCGGTCGCGGCGGTTCTCGATGATCCCGCCGAGGCGCGGCAGGATCGCCTTCTGCAGAAGGATGTAGAAGAGGCCGAAGCTGATCGCGAGCCAGAGGAGCTGCGAGGGAAAATACTGTGCGTCCATCGGCGGAAACACGGTGCTGTGCCCAGCGCCCTGTTCGGTGAGTTCGCCATGGATTTCGGATTCCAGACCCGGCAGTTCGGCATGGCCATCAGCGGGAGCTTGTGTCTGCGCGTAGGCCGCGGTCACGAACATGGGGTCTCATCTCCGGGGGAAGAAAGGCCGGCCGGTGGCGATAGCGCCAACCCGGCCGGCGATCAGACTGTCGCTGCTTTGCGGATCAGACCGCGAAGAGCAGCAGAAGCGCGACGAGCAGCGAGAAGATGCCGAGAGCTTCCGTCACCGCGAAGCCGAAGATCAGGCGGCCGAACTGGCCGTCGGCAGCGGAGGGGTTGCGCAGCGCGCCGGCGAGATACTGGGCGAACATGTTGCCGAGGCCGAGGGCCGTACCGGCCATGCCGAAGCAGGCGAGACCAGCGCCGATGTAACGTGCAGCTTCCGCGTCCATGGGAATCTCCTTTGTGTGGAAGTCGTTGAGTGGCTGTTTGAGGAAACGAGGACCCGGACGGGCACCCGCGACGTAACGGAGCGATCAGTGGTGCGGATGCACCGCGTCGTTGAGGTACATGCAGGTCAGGACCGCGAAGACGTAGGCCTGGAGGAAAGCCACCAGGAATTCAAGTCCGGTCAGCGCGACGGTCATGATCATCGGCAGGATGGCGCCGCCGACGCCGACGGCGCCGAGCGCCGAGAGCGAGACCACGAAGCCCGCGAAGACCTTCAGCGTGATGTGACCCGCCAGCATGTTGGCGAAGAGACGAACCGAGAGCGAGATCGGCCGCGACAGGAACGAGATCACCTCGATCAAGACGACGAAGGGCAGGATGACCCCCGGCACGCCGTGCGGGACGAAGAGCTTGAACCAGGAGAGCCCGTGCTTGGCGATGCCGTATCCCACCACGGTGAGGATGACGAGCAGCGCCAGCGCGAAGGTGACGATGATGTGGCTCGTCACCGTGAAGAAATACGGGAACATGCCGAGCAGGTTCGCCACCAGCACGAACATGAAGAGCGAGAAGACGAGCGGGAAGAACTGCATCCCGGACTTGCCCGCCGCGTCGCGCAGCATGTTGGCGATGAACTCATAGCTCATCTCGGCGATCGACTGCGTGCGGTTCGGCACGAGCGCGCGATTGCCGGTCGACCACCAGAGGAAGCCGGCGGCAACCGCCGTCGTGGCGACCATGAACAGCGACGAATTGGTGAAGGAGAAATCGAGCCCGCCGATCTCGATCGGCACCAGCTTCTGGATCACGAATTGATGGAGCGGGTCGTTAGCCAAACTTCACTGCCCTTTAGCTGCGGCAGGCTCCCGGCGGAGCCCTCCTGCCCCTCGTCGGAGCCGCCCTGCCATAGCCGCATGGTTTGGCGCGCGCAACCGTTTCTTCGCCTTGATCCCGACCTAATCTGCGGGATCGGCATCCTTTTCCACGGGTGTGGCCTTCGCCGCGGGGACGGGCCCGGCCTGCGGCACCCGCCCGACCGATCGCAGCACGTTGAGAACGCCGGCGACGAAGCCCAGGAGCAGGAAGACGATGAGGCCGAAGGGCTGCGTGCCCGCGACCTTGTCGACGAGATAGCCGATGCCCGCTCCGGCGATGACGCCCGCGACGAATTCGCTGGCGAGCTTCATCCCGTCCGCCGCGCCCCGGATCGACGAGCCCGGCCCGTCCTTGGCGGGCTTCTCGGCAGCGCGCTTGGCCGAAAGCCGGGCCTCCAGCGCCTCCCGGCGCGCCACGAGCTCGGCATCGGGCACGGGCTCCGGGGGCAGATCGGGTTCGGCTTCTCCGGGACGGCGGCGATCGGACATGACGGAACGTTCCTTCCCGGCGACCGGCCGGCACCCGTCAGGCATGGAGGGCCGGACGCTCCGCCGTCAAGCGCCGGGGCGCCGCCCGGGAGCCCTTATCGCCAGCCGCCACCATAGGTGCGGTAGAAGATATGGCGACCGATCTTGTCGACCTCCTGCATGGCGTTGGCCCAGCGGGGATGGACGTAGGTCGCATGGTAGTGGGTGGAGGAGCCGACGTCGGCGAGCCAGATCTTGCCCTCCGAGACCTTTCCGGCGATCTCCTTGGCCAGCGCATAGGCGCGCTTGTTGAGGATGCGGTCCTTGATGGCGTCGCAGGCGAAGGAGAACTGGCAGCGATTGCGCCAGGTCTTGTTCTGGTAGACGACGCCGCAGATCGTCTTCGGATAGGTCGGGTTGCGCACCCGGTTCAGGATGACCTGCGCGACGGCGGCCTGGCCCTCCTCCGATTCGCCGCGCGCCTCGAAGTAGATGCCGGTGGCAAGGCAGGTCTGCTCCTTCGCCGAGAAGGCGGAGGCCGGAAGCGGCGTCGCGGCCCAGGCGTGGTCGTCGCGCCCGAGCGGGGGAACGAAGTCCCGGCCGGCGGGTCCTGTGTCCTTGAGGATGCGCCCGAAGAGGCTGGCGACCGGGTTGGCGGCAGGCTCCGTCGCGGCGTAGCCGAGCGCGGAGATCTCGCTCGCCGGCGCGCTGGCCGCGATCAAGGCCGGCGCGGCCTTGCCGCCGCTCTTCTTCGATTGGATGGCCGCGATCATCACGCGGTCCGGCGTGCCCTTGCGCAACGGGGAGTCGGCCTCGACCTTCGGCTCGAAGGTCATGGCGACCTCGATCGCGCGGTCGGCGGCGACGGGCTTGGCGGCGGCGGTCATGAAGCCGGCGGTCGACAGATCGACGCTCGGCCGCAGAAGGCTCTGGCGCTCCAAGATGGAGCCGGCGCTGAAGGCTTTCGGCAGCGAGCGCGGCGTCGCGGCGAGGACGCGCCGGCTCTTGTCGCGGCGGTTGACGCGCGCCTCGTCCGGCGTCTCGAAGCTCTCGCGGCCGGTCTCCATCGTGTAGACGCCGCCCGCCGCCTGGAAACCCGCCCCCTTCGGCGCGGATGTCGACCGGGCCCCGTCGGCGAAGGCGAAGGTGGCCTTCTCGATCGAACCTGCGGGCGAGGGAATGAAGGTCGCCTGCCAGCGCGCCTGGTTGCGAGGGCCTTCCAGAAGGCTCGTCATGTCCTGAAGCGCGATATCCGCGGTCGTCAGAGGAAGCATCGCGAGCCCCGCCCCGAGAATGAGAGCGAAGCGCTTCGGGACGGCCGGACGGCGCCCGATCAGGTCCCTCAGCGCGGGGCGCTTCGCCGTCTGTTCCATGCCCCGACACCTCGTCCCGTTCATCACAGGGGCGATTGTGTTTCGTTAACCTTGTTTCTTGGTTAACGAGGCCTGAAAGAACACGAGAATTCCGATCGGTGGGCCAAAACCGGCGCCGGGAGGCATCGAGGCGGCGCCGGGCCGGCGTCCTGCCAAGCCATTGTCAGGGAACGATATTGTGGTGAGGAAGACCGGCCGGACCGATCTCGTCTCGCCTCAGGTGTATTTCTTGGCCCGGCCGGCGAAGGGATTGTCCGGTTTGCGCAGGCCGAGGCGGATGGGAACGCCGGCGAGGCCGAAGGTCTCGCGCAGGCCGTTGACCAGATAGCGCGTGTAGGACGTGCCCAGCGCTTCCGGTCGGGTCGTCGAGATCATGAAGGTCGGCGGGCGGCTCTTCACCTGCGTGATGTACTTGATGTTGACGCGACGTCCGGCGACGGCCGGCGGCGGATGGTGCGCGACGACGCGCTCCAGCCACTTGTTGAGCTTGGCGGTCGAGACGCGCTTGTTCCAGGTCTCGTGCGTCGCCATGATCGCCTGCATCAGGCGGTCGAGCCCCTCCCCGGTCTCGCCGGACACGGTGACGGCCTGGATGCCGCGCGCCTGCGGCAGGAGCCGCTCGGTCTTCTCGCGCAGATCGGCGAGCACGGCCTGCCGGTCCTCCACCAGATCCCACTTGTTGAAGGCGATCACGGGCGCGCGGCCCTCGCGCATGATGAGATCGGCGATCGAGAGGTCCTGCCGCTCGAAGGGAATGGTCGCGTCGAAGACGACGACCACGACCTCGGCGAAGCGGATGGCGCGCAGCGCGTCGGCGACGGAGAGCTTCTCCAGCTTTTCCTGCACCTTGGCGCGGCGACGCATGCCGGCCGTGTCGAACATCTTCACCCGCCGGCCGCGCCACTCCCACTCGACCGAGATCGAATCGCGGGTGATACCGGCCTCCGGGCCGGTCAGAAGCCGGTCCTCGCCGAGAAAGCGGTTGATCATGGTGGACTTGCCGGCGTTCGGCCGGCCGACGATCGCGATGCGCATCGGCTTCGTCGCGTCATAGGCCTCGATCGGCTCGTCGTCGTCGAACTCGATATCGGTCTCGGCGATCGAGACGAGCGCCGTGTCCGCCTCGTCCTCGGCCTCCGGCTCCTCCTCGAAGGCGGCCTCGCCGAGCGCGCCGACGATGGCGTCACGCAGGTCGCCCATGCCCTCGCCGTGCTCGGCCGAGATCGGCACGGGTTCGCCGAGGCCGAGCGAATAGGAATCGTAGAAGCCGGAGTCCGAGCCCTTGGCCTCCGACTTGTTGGCGACGAGGAGAACGGGGCGGCCGCGCTTTCGCAGGAGTTCGCCGAAGGCCTGATCCTGCGGGGTGATGCCGCTCTTGGCATCCACCATGAAGAGCGAGAGGTCGGCCATGTCGATGGCGCGCTCGGTCTGGGCGCGCATGCGCCCTTCGAGCGTGTCGTCCACCGCCTCTTCGAGACCGGCCGTGTCGACGATCTCGAATTCCAGATCGAGCAGCGAGGCCTCGCCGACGCGGCGGTCGCGCGTCACGCCGGGCCGGTCGTCCACGAGGGCGAGCTTCTTGCCGACCAGCCGGTTGAAGAGCGTGGACTTGCCGACATTGGGTCGGCCGATGATGGCGATGGTGACCATGAGGTTCGGCTCCGGCGGATGAGGCATGATCGCAGGCCCTGGCGGAAAAGCCAGGACCCGGCCGATGCACGAAAGACGAAAACCGTCAGCTGGGCGGGACGGCCGGCGTGGCCGGCGCGACGGGAATGGTGGCCGGCGCGGGCGCAGGCGAAACGGGAGCATCGACCGGCGCGGCCGGCACCGGGGCCGGAGCCTGCGTCGCGGCGGGCGGCACGGCATCGGTCGCGGGAGCGGCGTCCGCCGGCGCGGCGGTCGGCGCCGGAGCGGGCGAGGTTTCGGCAGGCGCCTGCGTCACGGGTGCGGCGGCAGGGTTCTCGGCAGGCGCGGCATCGGCCGCCGGAGCCGAGGTCGCAGCCGGCGTCTCGGGCGCGGCGGCAGGTGCCGCCGGCTCGGGCGTGACGGAGGCCGGCGCCGGAGCGGTCTCGACCGCCGGATCGGCGGCCGCGGGCGGTAGGCTGCCGGCCGCGATCATCTCCAGCATCAGGCCGGCCCGCAGCGCGATGCCCGAGGGGGCGCCGCCGCCGTCGCGAATTTCTTGGAAGAAGGTCTTGGCGCCGTCGAGGTCGCCGGTCTTCCAAGTGGAAAGACCGAGCGTCTCGCGGGCCGCGAAGCGAAGGGCGTTGTCGTCGCCTGTCAGCCGCTGGACGCGGGCGCGAACATCGTCCACCGAGCCGGTGTCGACGAGGATATAGGCGGCGCGGATGGCGGCCATGTCGCGCAGCGGCTGTGGCGTCTTGGAATCGTTGGCGATCCCGTCCAGAGCCTCGACCGCGGCGGCCGGGTTGCCCTCCGCGACGCGGACGGCCGCGATGCGCATGCGGGCGAGGTTCGGATAGGCGCCGTAGCCGTCCGCGGCGAGCGCTTCCAGTTGCGTGACGGCCTCGGCGAAATTGCCGGCCGAAGCGAGGTCGAGCGCCGCCAGATAGCGGTCGCCGGAGGCGTTGGCCTGACGCTCGGCATAGGCCCGCCACGCGACGAAGCCGGCCGTCGCCAGGACCGCGATGACCGCGACGGCGATCAGCGCGCGCCCGAAGCGGGTCCAGAGCGCCCGCGTGCGGTCGTGGCGGATCTCTTCGTTGACCTCGCGAAAGAAGCTCTCGTCACTCATGCTGAACCGTTACCTCAGAACCCTGCGATGGCCGCCGGGGCGAAGGACGGCCGCTCGATCATCTCACCATCGAGCGCTTCAGCCGGGGCCCGTGCGAAGGCCCGCGTCGCATCCCGTGCCGTCCGGCACGGCGGCGGCCGATGCCGCCGAACCGCTCGCCCCGGCCCGCGACGATGCGCATGGCCGAGGACATAGAGAGGCGTTCTAACGATTTCTGCCGCAAACGAAAGGCCTCAAAGCCCGCCGGCATGGTGGGCCTCGCTCGGCAGGGAGGCCGGACCCGCCTTCCCCTCAGCTTCCCGAGGAGAGAGCGGGCAGGAAGGGCAGGCTGCGCAGCCGCTTGCCCGTCGCCGCGAAGATGGCGTTGCCGAGGGCCGGCGCGGCCGAGACCGTCGCCGTCTCGCCGATGCCGCCGGGCTCCTCGGTGCTCGCCACGATATGCACCTCGACCGGAATGCTGTCGCTCATCCGCAGCTGGCCGTAATCGTCGAAGCTCGTCTGCTGCACCTGGCCCCCATCGACGGTGATGCCGTTGTGGAGCGCGGCGGAGAGGCCGAAGAGGAGACCGCCCTCGACCTGCGCCTCGACGATGTCGGGATTAACGACATGCCCGCAATCGACGGCCGCGACCGCGCGCTTCAGCGTGACCGCTCCGTCCCCGTCCATCGCGATGTCGAGGACGACGGCGATGTAGCTGCCGAAGGAGAGATGCAGCGCGACACCGCGCCCCTCGCCCTCGCCGGGCTGCGCGGCGCCCCAGCCCGCCTTCTCCGTGGCGAGCTTCAGAACGTTGGCCGCCCGCGGATTGTCGCCGAGCAGCGCCATGCGATAGGCGACGGGATCGGCGCCGACCGCATGGGCCAACTCGTCCATGAAGCTCTCGACGACGAAGATGTTGTGGGTCGGGCCGACGCCGCGCCACCAGCTGACCGGCACCGGCGGGTCCTTGCGCACCCAGTCGACGAGGAGGGCGGGAAAGCCGTAGGGCGGCTCCGCGGCGCCTTCGACCGCGTCCGAATCCAGCGTTCCGTCGGGCAGACCCGTCGGCAGGTAGCTGCCGAGCACCGAGCCGCCGGTGATGTGGTCGATCCAGGCGATGGGCTTGCCGTCCCCGTCCAATCCGGCCGAGATGCGGTCGTAATAGGCGGGCCGGTAGAGATCGTGCCGGAAATCCTCCTCACGCGACCAGACGACCTTGACCGGATAATCCACCTGCCGGGCGATCTCGACCGCCTGGCCCACATAGTCCGCCTCGAGCCGGCGGCCGAAGCCGCCGCCGATCAGCTGGTTGTGGAGGACGACCTTCTCGATCGGCACGTCGAGGATCTTGGCGGCCAGCGCCTGCGCCGCGGTCGGCACCTGCGTGCCGCACCAGATCTCGCAGCCGCCGTCCCTGACATGGACGAGGCAGTTCACCGGCTCCATCGTCGCATGGGCGAGGAAGGGCAGCTGGTAGACCGCCTCCACCTTCCGCGCCGCGCCCGCGAAGGCGCCGACCGCATCGCCCTCCTGCTTGGCGAGAACCGGCGTGCCGGTCTCGGAGGCAGTCTTGAGGTCGGCGAAGATGAGCTCGGTCGTGAGACCGGCATTCTGCCCCGCTCCCCATTCGATCTTCAGGGCGTCCACGCCCTGGCGCGCCGCCCAGTAGTGATCGCCGGTCACGGCGACGGCGTTCTTGATCTTCACGACGTCGCGCACGCCCTTCACGGCGCGCGTCTCGGTCTCGTCGACCGCGCCGAGCGTTCCGCCGAAGATCGGACAGGCGACGACGGTCGCGATCTTCATGCCCTCGACCTTGACGTCGATGCCGAAGACGGCGGTGCCGTCGGTCTTGGAGCGCCCCTCGACGCGGGGCGCGGGCGTGCCGATCAGCGTGAACTTGGCAGGGTCCTTCAGCGGCACGTCCGTCGGTAGCGGCAGCTTGGCCGCGTCCTCCACCAGTTCGCCGTAGGTCGCCGAACGGTTGCTCTGCGCATGCGAGACCGTGCCGCGAGAGACCGTGCAGCTGGCGGGATCGACGCCCCAGCGCTGCGCGGCGGCGCCGACGAGAAGCGTGCGCGCGACGGCGCCGGCCTCGCGGAGGGGTCCCCAAGTCGCGCGGATCGAGGTCGAGCCGCCCGTCGTCTGCGACTGGAGCAGCGGCTGCTTGTAGAGCTCCTCGTTCGGCGGGGCCGGGAGGACCGTCACCTGATCGAGCCCGACCTCCAGCTCCTCGGCGATCAGCATGGCCTCGGCCGTGTGGATGCCCTGCCCCATCTCGATATTGGGAATCAGCAGCGAGATCTCGCCGGCGGGGTCGATGCGCACGAAGCCGCCGGGCGCGAAGCCCTGGAAGGCGGCGCCGGTCTCGCTGCCCTCGACCTGTTCCCCGATGGCGCGAAGGCTCGGCTGCTCGCCGCTCTCATGCGCCCAGACCTTGCGGCCGAGGGGCGACAGCGCGAACCCGATGAGAAGGCCGCCGCCGAGGATGGAGCGGCGCGTGACGATCGTCCGGTCGCGGGGCCGGGCCGCGTCGAACGCGGATGCAAGGGAATTGCCCATGGCGTCTTCCTTCCCGTCAGGCCTGAGCGGCCGTCTTGATGGCCTCGCGGATGCGCGGGTAGGTCCCGCAGCGGCAGATATTGCCCGACATCGCCTCGTCGATCGCGGCGTCGTCGGGCTTGGGGTTGGAGGCGAGCAGCGCGGTGGCGGACATGATCTGGCCGCTCTGGCAGTAGCCGCACTGGACCACCTGATGCTCCAGCCAGGCCGCCTGGATCTTGGCGCCGGCTTCGGTGTCTCCCACCGCTTCGATCGTCGTCACCGCCGAGGTGCCGACGCTGGAGACCGGTGTCACGCAGGAGCGCACCGCCTCGCCGTCGACATGCACGGTGCAGGCGCCGCACTGGGCGACGCCGCAGCCGAACTTGGTGCCGGTCATGCCAACCACGTCTCGCAGGACCCAGAGGAGCGGCATGTCCTCCGGCACGTCGACGCTGTGACGTTCGCCATTGATGGAAAGCTCGAACATGGGACCTCCAGGCTGCGGCCACGGCCGCGCAAGAGAATGGAAACGCTCCAAGGTAGATGCCCTCTCCAGCGGGAAGACAACCTAAAAACCGTTCCAGCCGGCGGCAAAGACCGGAACACCCGATCCCGTGCCGAGCGGATCGTCGGCCGCATCGGAGGGACTTCGAGTCTTCGTGTATCGGCGGCATGACGATCGGGCCGAAACGACCCGGAATGAAGAAAATTGCATAGTCGCTTCAACCGGACCGTCACACTTCGCAATTAAACGTCACTGCATGTCGATGGGACCTGCCTGATGTTTCGCAATCTGGTTATTTGGCTGACCCTGCGTCATGCGTCGCAAGACATGTTGCTCGCACAGTTCAAGGAACTGCGACGGCAGATCCCGATGCTCTACGCCCTCCTCAGCGTCAACGCGCTGGCGGTCGCCTACACCCATGTCGGCTACGCGCCGAACTGGATGACGATCTACGTCCCGGGTGCGCTGATCTCGGTCAGCCTCTACCGAATGTTCGCCTGGTGGTTTTCGGCGGAGTATCGGAACGCGGACGCCGAGCGCGCGAAGATCCTCCTGCAGCGCACGATCCTCCTCGCCGACGCCCTCGCGGCCGCCTTCGTCAGCTGGGCGCTGATGCTCAACTCCTATGGCGACGCCTACGAGCACGCCCATGTCGCCATCTTCATCGCGATCACCGTCATCGGCTGCATCTTCTGCCTGATGAAGTTGCCGCAGGCCGCGCTCAGCGTCACCGTCATCGTGACGGTTCCCTATCTCCTCTATTACGGCGTCGGGCAGAACACGGTCTTCGTGGCCATCGCCCTCAACATCCTGCTCGTGACGCTGGTCATGGTCCGGATCCTGATGAACAGCTTTCGCAGCTTCACGCAGCTGATCCTGTCGCGCTCCGAGACCGAGCGGCTCGGCCGCGAGAACCTACGGCTGGCCCATACGGATGCCCTGACGGGCCTGCCGAACCGGCGCTACTTCTTCCTGGAACTGTCCGAGCGGCTCGAGGCGGCGCGGCTGAAGGGCAGCCCTCTCGCCATCGGCATTCTCGATCTCGACCGCTTCAAACCGGTCAACGACACGTTCGGCCATGTCGTCGGCGACCGGCTGCTGGAACAGGTCGGCCAGCGTCTCGGCGCGCTCTCGGGGGCCGATGTCGTCCTGTCGCGTCTCGGCGGCGACGAGTTCGGGTTCTTCGTGGAACTGTCCGAAAAGGACGCGCGGGCGCTCGGCCAAAGCTTCTGCGACAGCCTGTCGGAGCCCTTCCAGATCAACGGGCTCACCATCGCGATCGGCGGCTCCTGCGGCGTCGCCGTCTTCCCGGATGGCGGATCAACGCCGCACGAACTCTTCGACCATGCCGACTACGCGCTCTACGATTCCAAGAGCGCCGGCCGGGGCACGACAACGCTCTACAGCGCGGCTCACGAGACCAGGATTCAGTCGGACCGCGCCATCGAGGCCGCGCTGCGCACCGCCCATTTCGAAACCGAGATGGAGGTCCATCTCCAGCCGATCGTCCGGGGCCCGGATGCGCGGGTCATCGGCGTCGAGGCGCTCGCCCGCTGGACGCATCCGGTGCTCGGCAACGTGCGGCCCGATCTCTTCATCGTCATCGCCGAGCGCGCCGGCCTCATCCACGACCTGACGCTCGTCCTTCTGCGCAAGGCGCTGAGCGCGCTGGAAAAGCTGCCGGCAACGCTCGATCTGTCCTTCAATCTCTCCGCGCACAACGTCACCAGCCCGCGAACGGCGCTGGCCATCGTCGCGCTCGTGCGCAACGCACCGATCGATCCGGCCAGACTGACGCTCGAGCTGACGGAGACGGCGGTCATGCGCGACTTCGAGGTCGCGCGGCGCTCGATCCAGATGTTCCGCGCCATGGGCGCGCGCGTCGCGCTCGACGATTTCGGCACGGGCTATTCCAGCCTTAGCCATCTCCACCGGCTGCCGATCGACCGCATCAAGATCGACCGCAGCTTCGTTCGCGACTGCGCGAATCCGACGGGCTTCAGCATCCTCGCCTCGATCCTGGCGCTCTGCGCCTCGATGAATCTCGAATGCGTCGTGGAGGGGGTCGAGGATGCCGAGCAGCTGGCGGTTCTCAACACGCTCGGCTGCGACTGCTTCCAGGGCTATCTCTTCGCAAAGCCGATGCCGCCTCAGGCGCTGACGGCCTGGCTCGCCGAGCGCCCGGCGCTGGATGCCGTGGCGACGCCACCGGCCCGTCGTCTCGGCTGAACGAGGAAGCGGGACGGGACCTTCGCCCCGCCCCGCCCGCTCTTCGTGCTTCGATCAGAAGTCGAAGTCGTTGATGTCGGCCTTGGTGAAGACCTTCGGCGCGCCGAGCAGGATCTGGCTCTGGTTGACGATCTGCAGCTCGCCGAGGCGGCCGGCCTTGAAGCTGGTATCGCCGGGCTTCAGCGTGCCGTCCGCGACCGCGCGAAGGGCAAGACCCGCCGCATAGCCGAGATCCACCGTCGACCAGAGGATGGTCGACTTGATGCAGTCGCCGTTGACATAAGGCTTCATGGCGTTCGGCAGCGCGAGGCCGACGACGGAGACCTTGCCGCAGAGCTGGCCCTGCTGCACGGCCTCGGCCGCCGCAGGCGTCGCGACGGAGGTCATGCCGAGAATGCCCTTCAGCTCGTCGCCATACTTGTTGATCAGCGTCTGAGCCTGATTGAAGGAGAGGATGTTGTCCTCCTGGGCCTCGACCGTCTCCAGGAACTTCAGCTTGGGATGGCACTTCTCGGCATAGCCGGCCATCTCGGAGATCCAGCGCGCCTGGTTCGGCGTGGTGAAGGTCGAGGTGACGATGGCGAAGGAGCCCTCCTCGCCGATCTCGGAGGCGAGCTGGTCGATCATCGCCTTGGCGACGCCGTTCGGCTGCGCCTGGTTCACGAACCACTGGCGCGCGTCCGGCTCGGCCTCGGCGTCGTAGCCGACGACGTTGATGCCCGCTTCCAGCGCCCGCTTCAGCACCGGCGCGATGGCGACGGGATCGTTGGCGGCGAAGAGAATGCCGTCGACGCCCGACGTGATGTAATTGTCGATGAAGGTGATCTGTTCGTCGATGTTCGCCTTGGTCGGGCCGTCCGTGGTGACGGTCATCGAGCCCGTCTCCTTGGCGGCTTCCTGGATGCCCTGCGCCGTCGAGTTGAAATAGCCGACGCCGACGAGCTTCGGCACGTCCACCACCTTCAGCGGCTTGCCCTTGCGGTCGGGCGCGCCCGTCGGCACGCCGCCATTGTACTCGCCGGGGGGAACGGGCGTGACGCTCGCGTCGCAGGCGAGCGGGTTGGCCGGCTGGTCGTCGCCGCCGGTCCAGGCGCTCTGCGCCATGGCGGGGGCCGAAAGTAGGCTCGTCGAGACGAGCAGGGCGAAGAGCTTGCGCATCGGGGTGTTTCCTCCAGAGGTCCGTGTTTTCGTCGGCCGGCCTCCCGCCGGGACGCTTGCATCCCTCAGTCGTCGGTGAATCGGCTGAGGAAGTTCGAGATGAGGACGGCCGCGATCAGCACGACCCCGATGATGACGATCGTGCCGTCGCCCTTGACGCCGGACAACGCGAGCCCGCTCTTCAGGACCTGGACGAGGCAGAGCCCGACCAGCGTGCCGACGACGAGCCCCCGTCCGCCGAAGATCGAGGTGCCCCCCAGCACCACGGCGGTGATCACGTCGAGCTCGATGCCCGAGCCCATGTCCGAGCGCGTGGTCGAGACGCGCGACACGAAGACGACGGCGGCAAGACCCGAGACGAGACCGGAGGCGGCGTAGATGAGAAGCTTCACGCGCGTCACGTCGATGCCGGAAAAGGCCGCGCCCGCCTCGTTGTTGCCGATGGCGTAGACCGCGCGGCCGAAGGGCGTGTAGCGCAGGACGAAGAAGCCGATGGCCGCGACGCCCGCCAGCAGCCAGAGCTGCGTCGGCAGGCCGAGAACATTGCCCTGGCCGAGCGTGAAGAACCATTTGGGATAGCCGCGGATCGACTGCGCCTGGCTGATCCCTTCGGCCAAGCCGCGATAGAGCGCCAGCGTCGCCAGCGTCGCGATCAGCGGCGGCACGCGAAAGCGCGTGACGATGATCCCGTTGACCACGCCGCAGATCGTGCCGACGACGACCGAGAGGCCCATGGCGACCGGCAGGGGCAGGCCGAGCGTCTTCCAGAAGACGCCGACGAGGATCGCGCAGAGGCCGAGGATCGAGCCGACCGAGAGATCGATGCCGCCGGTGATGATGACGAAGGTCATCGGCACGGCGATCAGCCCGACCTCCGTCATCAGGCGGCCCTGGTTGAGAAGGTTCGCCGAGGTGAAGAAGCGCTCGTTGTTCATCGCCAGGATGGCGAGAGCGACGACGAGGATGAGGGTCAGGATCGCCTCGTGGCGAAGAAGGATGCGAAGGCTCATGGGTTCGCGCTCCTTCAGCCGGACCGGCCGCGCCGCGCCATGTCGGCGAGAACGGTTGCGAGGATGAGAATGCCCTGCACGGCCCGCAGCCAGTAGGCGGAGACGTTGAGGAAGATCAGCGAGGAGCCGATCGCGGCAAAGAGGATCGCGGCCAGCGTCGAGCCGGTGACGGTGCCGATGCCGCCGAGGATCGACACGCCGCCGACGACCGAGGCGGTGATGATGATGAGCTCCAGCCCGTTCGGCACGGTCGACTGGATCACCTGGAGCTGCGTGGCGAAGAGAATGGCCGCGACGCCGGCGATGAGGCCGTGGATCGCGAAGACCTTCACGATCGTCGTCTTGTAGGGAATGCCCGAGGCCTCCGCCGCCTCGCCGTTTCCGCCGACCGCGTAGATCGAGCGGCCGAAGGCGGTGGAGCGCAGGAAGAAGGCCGCCGCGATCGTCATGCCCACCATGAACCAGACCGGCGAGGGCACGCCGAGAAGCCGGAACTGCGCCAGCTGGAACTCCGGCGGCAGGCCGGATATCCAGGCGCCGCCGGTGAAGGTGATGAGCCCGCCCCGCAGGATCGAGAGCATGGCGAGCGTCGCGATGATCGAAGGCACCTTGAGATAGGCGATCAGCGCCCCGAGCCCGGCATTGACGAGGCCGCCGGCGAGAATCGGCAGGAGCCAGGCGAGCCAGACGGGATAGCCGTTGGTGACGAGCAGGCCGGACAGAGTGGCGAGAACGCCGATCAGCGCGCCGACCGAGACGTCGATATGGCCGGAGATGATGACCATCGACATGCCGATCGCGGCGACCGCGATATAGGCGTTGCCGACGAAGATCGTGGTGAGGTTGTTCGTCGAGACGAAGCGCGGATTGATCCAGCCGACGACGGCGAAGAGCGCCACCAGCGCCAGGACGAGGAGGATCTCCTGGCCGGACGCCGAAAAGCGGCGCGAGAGCGTCGGGCCCTTCATGCCGCATGCCCCCGCATCATGGCCGCGCCGACCCGGTCGGACGTCGCCTCCGCACGGGTCAGGATGGCGGACATGCGCCCGCCGTTCATGACGAGCACGCGGTCGCTCATGCCGAGCACTTCGGGAAGTTCGGACGAGATCATCACGATGGCGATTCCGCTCCGGGCGAGCTGGTTCATGAGCTTGTGGATTTCCGTCTTGGCGCCGACGTCGACGCCGCGCGTCGGCTCGTCGAGAATGAGGATGCGCGGGTCGGTCGCCAGCCATTTGGCGATCACGACCTTCTGCTGGTTGCCGCCGGAGAGCTGCGCCACGACCTGTCCCGGCCCCCGCGCGCGGATCTGGAAGCGCTTGATGGCGTCGGCGGCGAGCACCTCCTGCCGCTTGGTGTCGACGACGATGCCGCGCTTCACCCGGTCGAGGATCGCCATGGAGACGTTCTCGCGGATCGACTGCGCCCGCACGAGCCCGTGCTGCGCGCGGTCCTCCGGCACGTAGGCGATGCGCCTGGCGATGGCCTCGCGCACGGAGCGGATCGTCACCGCCTCTCCGTCGATGCGGATCTCGCCCGACGTCGCGGGCGTGATGCCGAAGATCGTCTGCGCCAGTTCCGTGCGGCCGGACCCGACGAGGCCGGCAATGCCGAGGATCTCGCCCGCCCGCACCGAAAAGGAGACGCCCTCCACCTTGCCGGCATGGGTGAGGTCCTTCACCTCCAGCACGGTCTCGCCGAGCGGAATGTCCTCCTTGGGGAAGAGCTGCTCGATGTCGCGCCCGACCATCATCGAGACGAGCGCGGCTTCCGTGACCTCGGGCGTCGGACGCGTTCCGATCGTCTGCCCGTCGCGCAGGACCGTCACGCGGTCGGCAATCTCGAAGATCTCGTTCATGCGGTGGCTGACATAGACGATGCCCACCCCCTCCGCCCGCAGCGAGCGCACGACGTCGAGCAGCCGCTTCACGTCGGCCTCGGCGAGCGCGGCCGTCGGCTCGTCCATGATGAGGACGCGGGCGTTGCGCGACAGGGCGCGGGCGATCTCCACCCGCTGGCGGTTGGCGACGGACAGGCGCGAGACCGGCTCGTCCACGTCGAGATCGGGGCAGTCCAGCCGGTCGAGGATGGCGCGGGCGCGCGTGCGCATCGCGGCCCAGTCGAGGAGGCCGCTCGCCTTGCGCGGCTGGTGGCCGAGGAAGACGTTCTCGGCCACCGTCATGGCGGGGAAGAGCAGAAGCTCCTGATGCACGACCGCGATGCCGAGGCCTTGCGCCTCGCGGGGACCGGAGAAGCGGATCGCCTGCCCGTCCAGCTCGACGCTGCCCTCGTTCGGCTGGTGCGCGCCGGACATGACGCGGATCATGGTCGACTTGCCCGCGCCGTTCTCGCCCATCAGCGCATGGACCTCGCCGGCGCGGAGATCGAAATCGACCCCGCGAAGGACGTGAACCGGGCCGAAGGACTTGTTCAGGCCGCGAAGCGCCAGGATCGGGCCGCCCCCCGGCGAAGGCTCAGTTGACAAGGAAGCCTCCTTCGACCGGAAGCGCCAGACCGTGGAGCATGGCGCTCTTCTCCGACAGAAGGAAGCAGACGACCTCTGCGACGTCGCCGGTCTCGCAGAAGCGGCCGAGCGGCGTGCGCGCCAGCATGGGGCCGCCTTTCTCCGGCGCCTCCCAGGCGACGCGGGCGAGATCGGTCAGCGTGATGCCGGGATTGACCGCGTTGACGCGGATGCCGTGCGGCCCGAGCTCCGTCGCCATCACGCGGGTCAGCCCGTCCATGCCGCCCTTGGAGGCGCAATAGGCGGCGTGGTCGCGAAAGCCGAGGAAGGAGGAGAGCGAGGAGACGTTGACGATCGCGCCGGGGCGCCTGGCGGCGACCAGCGAGCGCGCGACGACCTGGGAGACGATCGCGGTGGCGCGCAGGTTCACGGCCTGGATGAGATCGAAGGACTCGTCCTTCATCTCCAGAAAGGGCTCGAGGATGTTGATGCCCGCGCAGTTGACGAGAAGCTCCGCCGGCAGCGCCGCCTCGGCCGCCCGCCGCGTGGCGCCCGCATCGGACAGATCGACCGCGATGCCGCGGCTGCCGATCTCCGCGCCGAGAGAGGCGAGATCGTCGTCCGACCGCGACAGCGCGACGACGCTCGCGCCCCGCTCCGCCAGCATCCGCGCGACGTTCCGCCCGATGCCCTTGCCGGCGCCCGTCACGAGCGCCGTCTTCCCCGCAAATTCCATCCCCGCCCCTCCCAAGGCATCATGGGTCCGATCGAAACGGCGACCCTCCCGGCCGCCTCCCTTCAGTCGCGCATCCTCGCGAAAGCGCGATCCGTCACGACGGCATCTCGATCCGTCACGACGGCATCTCGATCTGCATCTTCACCTCGCCCTTCGGCGCGCTCGCGGCGAGTTCGAAGGCCCGGACGCTCTCCTCGAAGGCGAAGGTCTTGGTGATCAGCGGCGAGACGTCGATCGCCCCCGATGCGAGCATGGCGACGCAGCGCGGGAAGACGTGAGCGTAGCGGAAGACATGCTCGACGCGGGCCTCCTTCAGCATGGCCGCCGAGACGTCGTAGGCCACCGGCTTCAGCGGCAGGCCGACGAGCACCACGACGCCGCCCGGGCAGAGCGCATCGAAAATGCCCGCGATCGCCCGGTCCGAACCCGCGCATTCGTAGATCACGTCCGCGCCCCAGCCGGCGCTCATGCGCTTTACCGCCTCCGCGAGGTTCTCGCGGGCGACGTTGACGGTCGTCACCTTGCCGAGCCCGGCCGCGATGGCGAGCTTGGAATCGTCGACGTCGCTGACGACCACCTCCGACGCGCCGGCGGCGAAGGCGGAGAGCACGGTGACGAGGCCGATCGGCCCGGCGCCGATGACGACCGCCAGATGGCCCGGCGCGCCCCGCGCCTTGGTCGCGGCATGAACCCCGACCGCCAGCGGCTCGACCATCGCGCCCGCCGCGAAGGACACGGTGTCCGGCAGCTTGAAGGTGAAGGCTTCCGGATGGACGACGCTGGAGCGCAGCACGCCGTGGACCGGCGGGGTCGCCCAGAAGCGCACGGCCGGATCGAGATTGTAGAGGCCGAGGCGGGTCGCTCGGCTCGCCGGGTCGGGCACGCCCGGCTCCATGCAGACGCGGTCGCCGACGGAGAGCGTCTCCACCTCGGCGCCGATCTCCGTCACCGTGCCGGAGGCCTCGTGCCCGAGGATCATCGGCTCCTTCACGACGAAGGGACCGATGGCGCCATGGGTGTAATAGTGCACGTCCGAGCCGCAGATGCCGACCGTATGGACCCTGATCCGCACGTCACGCGGCCCGAGCGGCTCCACGACGGGCAGTTCGCGCAGGCTCAGCCGATCCTTCGCCTCCAGGACCAGCGCCCTCGTCTCGTCACCTGCATCGCGCTTGGCTGCAACACTCATCGCCGACGCCCCCCGACATTCTAGAAGCCCACTTTGGGCGGGAGACTAGTCCGGGAACGGCCCGATCGAAAACGCCTTTTAGGACGAGCTTGCAAACTTTCTTGGCAATGACGCGTCTTCCGGAGCCCTCTCCGGCGATGGTGCGTTGCGGCGAATCTGGTGTGCGTCGCGGCGATAGGCGGAGGGCGTCTGGCGGCACACGGCGAAGAACTGACGATTGAAATTGGCCGTGTTGTTGAAGCCCGCGTCGTAACAGATCTTGGTGATCGGCAGGTCGCTGCCGGAGAGCAGCGTGCAGGCATGCTGGACCCGCAGCTGATTCACGTAGAACGAGAAGTTATGCCCCGTCTGGTGCTTGAAGAAGCGCGAGAAGGCGGTCGCCTCCATGTTGCAGACCTCGGCTGCCTCCGCGAGGCCGAGATCGCGCTGGTAGTTCTCGCCGAGAAAGGCGATCACCCGCTCCAGCCGCCGCGAGGTGACGCTGTGAAGGCCGAGACTCGGCGCCCCGCGCGAGAGCGTCCGGCGCCCCGCCGGATCGGCCGACAGCTCCGCCATCATGTCGAGGAAGAGGATCAGCCGGCGCGGCCCCGCAGCCGGCCCGATTTCGCAAAGTTTTCTGGCACCGCGCCGAGCGGTCTCGCCGATGAACTCGACCCCGAAGGCGCTCTCCGCGATCAGCGCGCCCACCTCCGCCAGCTCCGCAAAGCCTTGGGACAGCGTGTCCGCGAAACCCTGGCCGAACTGCACGAGCATGTCGCGGTCGCAGACCCGCTCCCCCGGCCCGATCGCGCTGACCCAATTGTGCGGCAGGTTCGGCCCGGTCAGGACGAGGCTCCCCGGCTCGAACGGGCCGACATGGTCGCCGATCATCATCTGCCCGCTCGTCGCCTGGATCAGATGCAGCTCATATTCGGGATGGCGGTGCCACTTGGCCAGATGGTGCGGATGGTCGTGGACGGCCCAGCGAAAGGACTCGCCGGGGCCGCAGATGACGACCTCGCCGGCCGGATGCGGCCCGCTAGCCATCGATCACACGGGGTTTGCGAAGGGCATCGATGGCGACGAAGGTGAAGAGGCCCCGCGTCACCTGCTCGGTCTCCTCGCTCTCGCGCGAGCGGCGCCAGGCCTCGACCGAAATCTTCATCGAGGTCCGGCCGACCGAGACGACGTCGGCATAGAGGCTGACCTCGTCGCCGACGATCACCGGCTTCAGGAACTGCATCGCGTCGATCGCCACCGTCGCGCAGCGCCCCCGCGCACGCCGCGCCGCAGCGGCCCCCGCCGCGAAATCCATCTGCGCGAGCAGCCACCCGCCGAAGATATCGCCGGCCGGATTGGTGTCGGCGGGCATGGCGATGGTCCGAATCGTCGGCGCGGACAACTGCCGGTGCTCCATCGCGGACACATCTTCCATGTTTAGAACGCCTCTCGTGTACCCCATCCGATAGGGCCGCAAACGCCCGCCGGCCGCAAGGGCGGAACACGAGGGAAAAACGAGAATCCGACGGGCCTCACGCCTTCGACGAAGCGAACGGCCCGAAACGCTTCTCCGTTGAATAAGGTAGCACCAAGAGCTACCTTGCAAAGATGATCGCTTCCGCGAAGCCGACGAGGGCTTTCAAGACCCGCTGGTTCTCCAAGGCCGCAGCGAAGGCGCGCATTGCGGACGAGGAGCTTTGCGAAGCGGTGGCCCAGGCGATGCTGGGGCAGATCGACGATCTCGGCGGAGGAGTCTTCAAGAAGCGCCTCGACAAGAACCGGCACCGCAGCATCATCCTCGCCCGGGGCGGGCGAAACTGGTTCTACACCTATCTTTTCGCCAAGAAGGACAGGGACAATATCGATGCGGACGAACTCGCCGCCTTTCGCGACCTTGCCGACATCTACGCCGCCAAGACGGAGGAGTCGCTGCTCAAGGAGCTGGCGGCAAACGAACTGACGGAGATCTGCCATGACGACGAAATCCAAGTTCAAGAGTGACGCCTTCGAGGCGATCCACAGCAGCGCTGCCGGCATGTTCCGGGCCGGCACGATCGACAAGGCGACGATGCGGCATTTCGACGAGTCCTGCCTGTCCGTTCCACGAGCCATCGAGCCGGCCGAGATCAAACAGCTTCGCGAAGCGAACCATGTCAGCCAGCCCGTCTTCGCCCGCTATCTCAACACAAGCGAAAGCACGATCGAGAAGTGGGAGACCGGCGCCAAGAAGCCGAGCGCCATAGCGCTGAAACTCCTGTCCATCGTGCAGAAGCACGGGTTGCAGATCCTGACTTAGAGCCTAGAGCCTCGGACGGTCGGCAGAGCATTCTGCGGGACCGAGCGGATCGACCGCCCCGGTCTCTTCGATGACTTTCAACGCCCTGCCAGCGCACCGCCGACGAGGGTGAAGGGGCTCGCGATGGCGGCGCCCGCCGCGTTGAAGACGTAGGCGCCCGCCTGGCGCAGGCCGTTCGGCTCGCCCGCGACATCGGCCGTGGAGGCATAGACGCTGGCGAAGGCGACGAAGCGGTCGTGGTTCAGCCGGTCGCTTGCGCTCAAGGTGGAAATGTCGACGATGCGCAGGTCGAAGCGCCGCGCGATTTCCAGCGATCGGGGGTCCTGCACGTCGATCGCGCCGATGCGCGGCCGCCCGCCGGCGACGCGGCTGGAGACGGCCAGCGCCCGGTCGTCCTGCGAGACGAGGATCATCAGGGGGCGCTTCATCGACCCGAGCGTCTCCATCTGCGTGCGGAAGACGTCGACGTCGATGTCGGGCGCGGCCAGGACCACGTCGAGCCCGGCAAGGACTGGGTCGTGCTTCAGGAGGCGAAGCTGGCGGAGGGACTCCACGACCAGCC
Organism: Aureimonas sp. Leaf427; assembly: GCF_001425485.1. Taxonomy (GTDB): domain Bacteria; phylum Pseudomonadota; class Alphaproteobacteria; order Rhizobiales; family Rhizobiaceae; genus Plantimonas. Next base: position 124,841 of record NZ_LMQW01000001.1, read on the forward strand.
AGCCGCCCATGCTGTGGCCGATGAGGGTCGTCTTGCGAACGCCCGGCACCTCGTGGACGGTTGAAAGCAGCTTGACGAGATGGTCGCGCGAGAAGGTGACGGCGTCGCGGTCGGCGACGTAGCCGGTCACGGCCGCCTCCGAGGGCCAGGAGAAGAGGACCGGAACCGTGCCCCCGCCGGAATCGGAGGTCAGCTGCGCGAGCCGGAAGAGCCCTTCCTGCAGGCTGTAATTGTAGCCGTGCACGAAGACGGCGACCTCGCCCGGCTTGCCCTCGACCGAAGCGGGCGAAGCCTTCGCCACGCGCGTCGCGAGCCCGTTGCGGAACTCGGCCTCGGTCAAAGGACGGCGCCGCACCGTGGCGAAGCTCTTGTCGGGACCGGGCTGTCGCTCGAACCATTCGACCCGGCCGGACTCGTGGCCCGGCGGGATGGAGATCGTGAACTCGGCATAGGCGAGATCCCGCGCTCGGCCGCTGCCGAAACCGGCATCCGGCTTTCCGTCGGACGGCCCGAGCCGCTCGCGGTCGGTCGCCACATAGACCGTCACGAGCTTGGCGCCGGGAACGCTCGCCTCGACCGGCACGAGCGCGATCGAGCCCGGCCGCGTCCCGCAGCCGGCCAAGGAGAGCGCCAGGGCGAAGAGGAGGCTCGCCGTCAAGGCGAGGCGGCAGCCGCAGGCAGCGAAGGTCGTCATCGGTCCGATCCCGTTCGGCTCCGCCCTGCGGAGAGGTCGCGCCGGAGCGATGCCCCCGAATTGGCACGCGCACAAGACGGCTCACGGCTTTTCCAAGTGGTCCGCCATCACGCTTTCGCGGGACCGTGCCTTGAAGACGGCATCGGCGTTCCGCGCCGGGCGCCCTCTGGAACGGGCGCGAAATCCGACTATGGTCCGCCTCGCAGACAGACCCCGGAGGAGGAAACGGGCATGATCGAAGGAAAGACCACCGGCCGTAGCAGGCGCATCCGTCTCGGCATGGTCGGCGGCGGGCAGGATGCCTTCATCGGCGCCGTCCACCGCATCGCCTCGCGCATCGACGACCGCTACGAGCTCGTCGCCGGCGCCCTGTCCTCCACGCCGGAGCGCGCCGCGCGCTCGGCCGCCGCGATCGGTCTCGATCCCGAACGCTCGTACCCGGACTTCCAGACCATGGCGACGGCCGAGGCGGCCCGCGCGGACGGGATCGAGGCGGTTGCGATCGTCACCCCGAACCATGTCCACATCCCCGCCGCCAAGGCCTTTCTGGAGGCCGGCATCCACGTCATCTGCGACAAGCCGCTGGCGACCTCGCTGGAGGAGGGCCGCTCCCTGGAGGAGGTCCTCGCCCGTTCGGGCGGCGTCTTCGCGCTGACGCACAACTACACGGGCTATCCCCTGGTGCGGCAGGCGCGCGCCATGGTCGAGGCGGGAGAACTCGGCCGCATCCGCATCGTCCAGGTGGAATATCCTCAGGACTGGCTGGCCGAGAAGATCGAGGAGACCGGCCACAAGCAGGCCGAATGGCGCGCCGATCCCGCGCGCTCAGGCGCTGGCGGCTGCATCGGGGATATCGGAACCCACGCCTTCAACCTCGCCGAATTCGTGACCGCCGGAACGGTCCGCGAGGTCTGCGCCGAGATGACGACCTTCGTGGAAGGGCGCCGGCTCGACGACGACATCCAGATCCTTCTGCGCTTCGACGGTGGCGCGAAGGGTTTTCTCTGGGCGAGCCAGGTCGCGCCGGGCCACGAGAACGGCCTGAAGATCCGCGTCTACGGCGAGAAGGCGGCGATCGAATGGGTGCAGGCCGATCCGAACCGCATGATCTTCTCCCCCCTCGGCGGCAACCAGGAGATCGTCACGCGCAACGGCCCCGGCGCCAACGCGGCGAACAAGCGGGTCTCGCGCATCCCGGCCGGCCACCCCGAGGGCTATCTCGAAGGCTTCGCCAATCTCTACACCGAGATCGCCGATGCGATCGCGGCCGCGCAAGCCGGAATGGCCCCACCTCCGGACGTGATCTACCCGACGCTCGCCGACGGCCTGCGCGGCCTGTCCTTCATCGAAGCCTCCATCCGTTCCTCCAAGGCCGGCGGCGTGTGGACGGCCATCTGAGAGGACCCAATACATCAGGGCCGGTCTCTTCCCCTTCGGCGGAGATCGGCCCCGTCGGTGGAGATCGGCTCGTCTCGGCCTCCCGTCCCGGTTGACACCCGAACGCCGCTCGTCCAGGGTCGCCGCATTCCGAGGGGCGCACTTCCTGCAGTGCTGAGATGGCGTCGAGCCAGCACCCTTGAACCTGATCCGGGTCATGCCGGCGTAGGAACGGGAATGGGCTGAGGCCCCCTCACCTTCTTCGCACGCCGAACACCCGCGATCGTCATGGATGCGGCGGGCGGATGATCGAGGCAGGAACGGCGGAATTGAACGGCGGACGCGAGCGGCGCCTCCGCGCGCCCTGGCGAATGCCGGCCGGGCGCGGCGTCTCCATTCTCGGCGCGACGCTGCGCGGCATCCTTGCCATTGTCCTGATCTGGCTTCTCGCGCTTCTCGCGCTCGACCCGCCCCCTTTCATGCTGCCCTCCCCGTGGAGCGTCGCCGAAACGCTGGTGGCGCGGTACGATTTCCTCCTGCGGCAAGCCGCCGTCACCACGCTCGAGATCGCGCTCGGCCTCGTGCTCGGCACCGCGACCGGCGTAGCGGTGGGGCTCGGCGTCGTCATGGTGCCGCGCTTCGGCCACCTCGCCTGGCCGCCGATCCTCGCCATCCAGGCCATGCCCGTCTTCGCCATCGCGCCGCTGCTCGTGCTCTGGTTCGGCTTCGGCCTTGCCTCCAAGGTCGTGATGGCGGCGCTGATCCTCTTCTTTCCCGTCGCCTCCGCCTTCGCCGACGGCCTGCGCCGCACCGATCCCGATCTTCTCGACGCGACGGCTCTGACCGAGGCCTCCCGCTGGCAGGCCTTTCGCCATGTGCGCATTCCGCTGGCGCTGCCCGCGCTCGTCACCGGCCTTCGCGTCGCCGCCCCGCTCGCTCCGCTCGGCGCGGTGATCGGCGAATGGGTCGGCGCGTCCGGCGGCCTCGGCTTCGTGATGATCCAGGCCAACGCCCGCATGCAGACCGATCTCCTCTTCGCCGCCCTCGCCATTCTCGCCGTCCTGACGCTGGCCCTGCGCGCCCTCGTCGATGCCCTTGCCGCCCGCCTGACCCCCTGGGCGCCCGAAACCCGCTAGCCTTCGAAAGCTTTGTCATGATCCGCAGATCCCTTCTCGCCGCCGGCTTCGCCCTCGCCGCCGCGATCCTTCCCGCCAAGGCCGAGGCGGCGGAGAAGCTGTCCGTCCTCCTCGAATGGTTCGTGAACCCCGATCACGCGCCGCTGGTCGTCGCCAAGCAGCTCGGCCTCTTCGAGAAGGCCGGGCTCGACGTCGAGCTGATCCCGCCGGCCGATCCGTCGGCACCGCCGCGCCTCGTCGCGGCCAAGCAGGCCGACATCGCGCTGCACTACCAGCCGAATCTCTTCCTCGACGTCGAGAACGGCCTGCCGCTCGTGCGCTTCGGAACGCTGGTCGAGACGCCGCTGAGCACGGTGATGGTGCTGGCGGACGGCCCGATCAAGTCGCTGGCCGACCTCAAGGGCAAGCGGGTCGGCTACTCCGTCGCCGGCTTCGAGGACGTGATGGTCAAGCGCATGTTGGAGCACAACGGCATCGACACGCCCGACGTCGAGCTGATCAACGTCAACTTCTCGCTCTCGCCCTCGCTGATCGCCGGTTCGGTCGATGCGGTTGTCGGAGCCTACCGCAATTTCGAGCTGACGCAGCTGGAGCTCCAGGGCCGCAAGGGTCTCGCCTTCTACCCCGAGGAAAACGGCGTGCCGGCCTATGACGAGCTCATCTACGTCACCCATCGCGATCTCGTCGCCGACAAGCGCCTGCCGAAGTTCCTGGATGCGGTGGAAGCGGCCACGATCTACCTGACCAACCATCCGCAGGAGGGCTGGGAGCTCTTCGTCAAGGCCTATCCCGATCTCAACGACGAGCTGAACCGCCGCGCCTGGTTCGACACGCTGCCCCGCTTCGCCAAGCATCCGGCGGCGCTCGATGTCGGCAGCTACGAACGCTTCGGCGCCTTCATGAAGGAAACCGGGCTCATCAAGTCCGTGCCGCCGCTGGCCGACATGGCCGTGGCGCTCACCCGATGAGCCACGACATCGAGACGGTCGCCGTCGCCGACGTTCTCGCCCGCCTTCGCGAGCGGCGCCCGCGCGTCCACTGCCTCCTCAACACCGTGGTGCAGAACCTCGTCGCGGATGGGCTGACCGCGCTCGGCGCCGTTCCCTCCATGACCGCGAGCCCGGAGGAGATCGTCTCCTTCGTCGGGCGAGCGGACGCGCTGCTCGTCAATCTCGGCACGCTCTCGGCCGAGCGCGCGAAGGTCAGCGAGATCGCGGCGGCGGAGGCGGTGCGGTCGGGCAAGCCCTGGGTGCTCGATCCCGTGAAATGCGAGGATTCGCCGACGCGCCTCGCCCTTGCCCGGCGCCTCGTGGCGGCCGGCCCCTTCGCCGTGAAGGTCAATGCCAGCGAGGCGGCGGCTCTCGCCCCGGCGCCCGGCATCCTCGTCGTCGAGACGGGGCCGAGCGACCAGCTGCGCCTCGGCGATCGACGCGCCGCCGTGGCGAACGGCCATGCGCGCCTCGCCGGCGTAACGGGCACCGGCTGCCTTGCGGGCGCCATTCTCGCCGCCTGCGCCGCGGTGGAGCCGGACAAGCTTCTGGCGGGAGCGGCGGCCATGGCGATCATCGGCGTCGCCGCCGAGATCGCGGCGCCCCGGAGCCGCGGCCCCGGCAGCTTCGCCGTCGAGCTGCTCGACGCGCTCGGCAATCTCTCGGCCGGAGATCTCTTCGCCCATACGAGGATCCGCCATGCCGGCGCCTGACATCCGCCTCTATGCCCTTGTCGACGCCTCGCTCGGCGCCGATCGCCTGCCCACCCTTGCCGGTCTCGCCGCCCGGAACGGCGCGACGCTGATCCAGTACCGCGACAAGACGGCCGGCACGCGCGCCATGGTGGAGCGCGCCCGCGCGATCCGCGCGGCGCTGGCCGGCACCGGCGTGCCGCTTCTCGTCAACGACCGCGTCGACGTCGCGCTCGCCGCCGGGGCCGAGGGCGTCCATCTCGGCCGCGAGGACATGCTGCCGGGCGAGGCGCGCGCGCTGCTCGGCCCGAACGCCATCATCGGCATCACCGTGAAGAACGAGGCGGATGCGCATGGCGCGGCCTCGCCTTGCGTGGACTATGCCTGCATCGGCGGCGTCTTCGAGACGCTGTCGAAGAAGAACCCGGATGCGCCCGTCGGCCTCGAAGGTCTGGCGCATCTGCGCGCGCTCGTGCGGACCGTCCGGCCGGAGATCCCCGTCGGCGCCATCGCCGGAATCGATCTCGCCCGCACCCCGCTCGTCCTCGCGGCGGGAGCGGACGGAGTGGCGCTGATCTCCGCCCTCTTCCGTGCGAAGGACGTGCCGGAGACCGCGCGCGCCTTCCGGGCCGCCGTCGATGCGGCGCTCATGGAGCGTGGCCGATGAGCGTCCCCATCGCCCTCACCATCGCGGGTTCCGACAGCGGCGGCGGCGCCGGCATCCAGGCGGACCTGAAGACCTTCTCCGCCCTCGGCGTCTTCGGCACGAGCGCGCTCACCGCCGTCACCGCGCAGAACACGCGCGGCGTCACGGCCGTGGAGGATCTGTCGCCCGCGATGGTCGGCGCGCAGATCGACGCGGTCCTCTCCGACATGGCGGTCGGCGCGATCAAGGTGGGCATGGTCTCGCGCGCCGAGACCGCCAGAGCCGTGGCCGAAGGGCTCCGGCGCCACGATCGGCGCGTGGTGCTGGACCCCGTCATGGTCGCGACATCGGGCGACCGGCTGCTGCGGGCCGACGCGGTCGCCGCCCTCGTCTTCGAACTCCTGCCGCTCTCCGACATCGTGACGCCGAATCTGCCCGAAGCCTCGATCCTCTCCGAGATGCCGCTGGCGGAGGACGAGCGCGCCATGGCCGTCCAGGCCGAGCGCATCCTCGCGCTCGGCGCGCGCGCCGTCCTGATGAAGGGCGGCCACGGAACAGGGCCGGAAAGCACCGACATCCTCTTCGACGGCGACACGGCGCACCGCTTCGCCGCCCCGCGCATCGACACCGCCAACGACCACGGCACGGGCTGCACGCTCTCCGCCGCGATCACGGCGGGCCTTGCGAAGGGACTGCCTCCGGTCGAGGCCGTCGAGGCCGCCAAAGCCTATCTCGGCGCGGCGCTCGCCGCCGGCCGGACGTTCGGCATCGGACGGGGCCGCGGCCCCGTCCACCATTTCCATGCCTGGTGGGGGGCGAACCGATGAGACTGATCGAGCATCTGAAAGAGGCGGCCGGCGCCAGCTGGACCGCCTATATCCGGCACGACTACCTGCGCCGGCTGGCGGAGAACCGGCTGCCCGCCGAGGCGTTCCGCCACTATCTCGTGCAGGACTATCTCTTCCTCATCCAGTTCGCCCGGGCGCAGGCGCTCGCCATCTACAAGAGCCGGACGATCGCCGAGATGCGCCATGCGCAGGGCTCGCTCGCCGCCATCCTCGACGTGGAGCTTGGCCTCCATGTGCGCATCTGTGCCGGCTGGGGCCTTTCGCCCGCCGATCTCGAACGGGCGCCGGAACACGCCGCGACCGTCGCCTATACGCGCTTCGTGCTGGATGCGGGCATGTCCGGCGATCTCCTCGACCTTCGCGTGGCGCTCGCCCCGTGCGTCGTCGGCTATGCCGAGATCGCGAAGGAGCTTGAAGACGAGGTCCGCGCGATCGACGGCCATCCGCAGGGCCCCTGGGTCGAGGAATATGCCGGCGCCGCCTATCAGGATGTCGCGGAGACCGCCCGCCTCGAACTCGACCGCCTCGGCGAGGGCGTCGTCCCGCCCCGCCGCCTCGCCCATCTCGAACGTATCTTCACAACCGCCTGCGATCTCGAATCCGCCTTCTGGCAGATGGCGCTCGACGTGGCGGGAAAGGACCGGCCATGACGATCACCCGCCGCAGACTTCTGGGAACACTCGGCGCGAGCCTTCTCGCCGCGCCCGCCCTCACCGGCCGCGCCAGAGCCGCGACGCGCCTCACCGTCGCCTCGCTGCTCGGGCCGGACAAGCCGGAGACGCGCATCTGGAGCGTGATCGCCGAGGCGGTGGAGAAGCGCCTGCCCGGCGCCTTCGCCTTCCGCACCGTGGCGAACGCGGCGCTCGGCGGCGAGCGGGATGTCGGCGAGGGCCTTCGCCTCGGCTCCGTCCAGGCAAGCCTCCTCACCACGGCCTCGCTTTCGGCCTGGGCGCCGGAAACGCAGATCCTCGACCTGCCCTTCCTTTTTCGCGACCATGCGCATCTCATGACGGTCGTGGGGGGCGAGACCGGTGCGCGCCTGAAGGCCCGGCTTGCCGCGGAGCGCTTCGCCGTTCCTGCCTTCATCGACTACGGCGCGCGAAACCTCATCGCCAAGGCGCCGATGGAGACGCCGGCCAGCGTCGCGGGAAAGCGCATCCGGGTGCTGCAGAGCCCGCTCCATGCCGCGCTGTGGAAGGCCTACGGCGCCTATCCGACCGCGATCCCGATCCCGGAAACCTACAACGCCCTCCAGAACGGCGTCGTCGACTGCATGGACCTGACGCGCCCGGCCTATGCGAGCCTCAAGCTCTACGAGGTCGTGCCGGTGATGACCGAGACGCGCCACATCCGCGCCTCCGGCGTCGTCGCCTTCGCCGGCGCCTTCTGGGACGGGCTCGACGCGGCGCAGCGCGAGGTCTTCACCGAAGCCTCCGTCCTCGGAGCCACGGCCTTCCAGACTCTGATGGACGAGGAGGACGCAAAGGCGACCGCCGTCATCGAGGCCGCCGGCGGCTCCCATGTCGAACCCGCCGACCGCGCCGACTGGGAGCGCATCGGCCGCAGCATCTGGCCCGACTTCGCGGAAACCGTCGGCGGGATGGCGCGGATCGAGGCGGCGGCAGCGGCGTAGCGGGCGGAACCCGCCCGCCGGCTCGTAACCCACCGTCTGCCCTACACCCGCAATCCGGCGGCGATGCAGAGCACGGCGAGCGCGCCGAGGAGAGCGGCGAGATAGGGCAGGACCGCACGGAACAGCGCGCTCGGCGGGATCTGCGTCACGGTCGCGACGACATAGACGAGAATGCCGACCGGCGGCGTCAGGCCGTGGATCATCAGGTTGACCACCAGGATGACGCCGAAATCCGTTCCGTCGATGCCGCTCGCGACCGCCAGCGGCACGAGGATCGGCGCGAGGATGAGGATCGCCGCGCCGATGTCGAGCACGCATCCGGCGACGAGAAGCACGAGGTTGCAGGCGAGAAGCACGCCCCATGGCCCCTCGCCGAGAGCGCCCGCGATTCCGGCCACCTTGTCGGCGACGCCGTCCACCGCGAGGAGGAAGGCGAAGGGCGCGCAGGCCGCGATCAGGAGCCCGATCGCCGCCGTCTCCGCGCCGGCCGAAGCGAAGGCGGTCGCGATCCCGCGTCCGCGAAGGCCCGCGCGAAGCGCCAGGACCAGCGTATAGGCGGCAGCGAGAGCGGCCGCCTCCGTCGTCGTGACCACGCCGAAGCGGATGCCGGCGACGACGATGATGCCGAGCCCGAAGGCCGGCACCGCGCCGAAAAGCGCCGCCTGCCGCTCCGCGCCCGAGGCGCGCGGGAGCGCGGCGGCCTGCCCGGCGCGCAGGCGGATCGCGATGGCGAGCGCTAGCGCCATCACTCCGCCGGCGAAGAACCCGCCGACGAGCAGCTTGCCGATCGACAGATCCGTGGCGGAAGCCAGAATCAGGAAGGCGATGGAAGGCGGGATCACGTTGTCGAGCGTCGACGTCGCCGCGATGATCGCACCCGCCTCCGCCGGCCGCGTTCCGCGCCGGATCAGCTCGGGCGCGAAGGTGCGCGCGCCGAAGGCGGCATTGGCGATGGAGGAGCCGGAGGCGCCGGAGAAGAGGACGCTGGTCAGGAGCGTCGTCTGTGCGAGACCGCCCCGCAGATGCCCGGCGAGCGCCGCCGCCAGCCGAACCAGCGCGCCGGCCGCGCCCGAGGCGGAAAGCAGCCCGCCGACGAGGAGAAAGAAGGGCACGGCGAGCAGCAGGAACTTCGAGACGCCCGACACGGCGGAGGCAACGAGAGCCGGCGCCGGCAGCATTGCGCCAAAGGGCTCGGCCGCGACCGTGGCGGCGAGGAAGACATGCGGCATCGGCGCGCCGACGAGGAGACCCGCCGCAGCAAAGAGGCCGGCGACGAGGCTCGGCGAGAGATCGAGGAACCGCGCCGCGAAGACCAGGCCGAGACCGAGAAGACCCGCGATGCCGGCGCCGAGCGCGAGCACGCCGAGCCGCCCCTCTCCGGCGCGGCGCAGCGAGAGGCTCGCGAGCGTTGCGACCCCCGCGAAGGCGAAGGCGGCTAAGCGCAGCCATTCGGGAAGACCGAGCGCCGGCGAGATGCCCCCGACATGGCCGGCCGCCGCAAAGCCCCCCAGCGCCAACGCCGCGCCCGCCGCAAGAACGGGAGCGTCCGCACCGGCATCCGCGACGAACCGGGCGCGGGGCCCGAGCCTTGCGACCGCGACGTCGAAGCGCATGGCGAGCGGACCGCCCAGCGCCAGCGGGGCGCCGAGAGCGATCAGCGCGACGAAGAGCCAGATCGCCGCCTCCTCCGCGCCGAAGAGACCCGCGCCCCATCCATAGCGCATCGCGACGGCGAGGAGGACGACGGCTAGAAGCAGCGCCAGAAGGAGGCCGCAGAGCGCTCGCAAAAGCCGCTCGAAGGCGCCGAGCAGCAACATTGCGGCGGGCGAGACGATCACAGCTGCGATTCCAGCGGCAGCCAGGAGACGACGCGCGCCAGGATGCGGCGGGCGAGACTTGCCTCCGGTTCGCGCGTGTGGACGACGGAAACGCCGCCCTCCTCGCTCGTCCAGCGCAGATCGCCCGCGGCATCGAGGGTCACGCGATAGCTGTCGGTCGGCCGCGTCTCCTGGCGGAACAGGTCGCGGACGACGCCGACCAGCTCCGGCACCTCGAAGAGGATGCCCATTTCCGTGTTCAGCGAGGCCGAGCGCGGATCGAAATTGAGCGAGCCGACGAAGCCCAGCCGATCGTCGACCGTGAAGGCCTTGGTGTGGAGGCTCGCCTGGCTGGAGCCGCGAAAGGACAGCGTCTGGGGCCCCTCGCCGAAGGGCCGGAGCTCGAAGAGATTGACCCCGCCGCCGAGGAGATCCTTGCGATAGGGCGCATAGCCGCCATGGACGGCCGCCACGTCCGTCGCCGCCAGCGAGTTCGTCAGCACCGAGACCTCGACGCCGCGCGCGGAAAGATCGACGAAGGCGGCCGTGCCCTCGGCGCCCGGCACGAAATAGGGCGAGATGATTTCCAGCCGCTCCTTGGCGGAAAGGAGCTTGGGCACGATGCGCTGCATCATCGTGTTGCCGTCGCTGTTTCCGGCCGCCTTTTCCGGCGGATCGGCGACGAGGCGCGCCGTCGTCGTCCAGTGCAGCTTGTCCTCGTCGAGCAGCGTGAATACCGAGACGCGCTCGCGGATGCGCTCCGCATAGGGCCGCAGCGCCTCGTCGGCGAGGCGCGCGTCGAGAGCGACCTTCAGCTCCGCCAGCGGCAGCGCCTTGCGGCTGGAGAGCGCCGCGACGGGCAAAGCGAGGCCGCTGTTCCAATAGGCGTCGAACATCGCCTCGGTCTCGCCGAGCACGGGGCCGGTCACGATGAGGTCGAGATCGCGGAAGTTGGAGCTTTCGGCGGCGTCGAAATACTCGTCGCCGATGTTGCGCCCGCCGACGACCGCGACGCGCCCGTCCGCGATCCAGGCCTTGTTGTGCATGCGCCGGTTCACGCTGAAGGCGCGCAGCGCCATCTCGATCCCGCGTCGGAGCGCGTTCTCGCGGGCCCGCGTCGGGTTGAACATGCGCACCTCGATCGAGGGATGCGCATCGAGCGTCACCAGCGCCTCGTCGTAGCCCTTCGCGCCGAGATCGTCGAGGAGAAGGCGCACGCGCACGCCGCGCCCTGCGGCGTCGATCAGTTCGCGCAGGAGGAAGTGGCCGGTCAGGTCGTCCTGCCAGACGTAGTAGAGAATATCGAGGCTGCGCCCGGCCGCGCGGGCCGAGAGCGCGCGCGCGGCGAAGGCGTCGAGATTGGAGGAGACCGCGGCAAGGCCGCTCTCGGTCTCGTGATCGGCCGAGAGCGCGGCAATCTTGGCGTCGATCTCGGTCGTTCCGCCCGCATGGCTCTGCGCATGGGAGGGGGGGCCTGCCGCCCGCTCCGCGAACCGCCCGAACGCATAGGCGGCCAGGACCGCCGCGACGACGAAGGCGAGCGCGACGATCCCCGCGATCATGATCCAGCGCATGAAGGGCTCCTCCGAAAGACCGGCCGCTCCAGCGCCCATCGCAACGGAAGCGACGACCCCCTTGCGGCAGCGCGGGAACCTATAGGCGATCCTGCGGGACGCCGCATCCTGCCGCGCCCTGCGCTGCACGCGATCGGCGAAATCCGTTCGCTCGACGATCCGCGATCCGGGGACCTGCTTCATCACCGGAGAGCGACATCTTCGAAATCGACCGACCGGAAGGCCCCTGCCTATCGGCCGAGGGCTGCCGACGTCGTCGCGTCAGGGATGCAATACGAATCACAACCGACCACTTTGTTTCAAATGTCCCAAAATATTTGATGTCTCCTTTGCGGGGCGATAGCAACTCAGCTGGAAATCAGGAATTTCAATCCCTTAAGACGTATAAAAAAGGCGCATTGACATTATACTTAATACGTAAATTTTGCGCTATATTTTTAACTTCACATTCGCCGGCCGCTCCGGCTGGGCGGATTTGTCTTACGAGTGGCATTTACGCTTGCCTTGACTATCAGTCAGCCAATATAGATGGGCTTAGACGACGCCGGAAACTTGGCAAAGCACACTCGAAGAATAGGGGGACGCCCTCGCCGACGACATTGGATATCGGGACTTCGCGGGCTGCCCGACAGAGAACATAGTAAGCTTCAAGAAGAGTTAGTCTTCTCGAGAACTGCTCTGCAAGCCAGCCGTACCTGAGGACTAGATGTGTTTCAATCTGCTGAATCACATGCGGAAGCTTGCATCTGATGCATACTCGTCACGACCACGACATGATCGAATTGCGAAACTTCGTCGATCTCGGCGATGATGACCGCAAGTTCGTGTACCGCCGGAACGGGCCTCCCGGCAATTCCGCTTTCGAAGTTCGAATCACGAACGCGGCGGAACTCGCCCTCTACAACCGGGCGCCGATCCTCTTCAACTTCGGCAGCCTGGAGGATGGCGACATCGACATCACGCTGTCCGGCATCTCCACCCGATGGTTCGGGGTCTGGCGCCTGACGACGCGGAGCGGGTTTCGCGCCACGGCGAGCGACAGCGCGCTGGAAGACGTCGCCTTGGTCCAGATGACGCTGAAAGGCCGCGCGTCCCATCGCGGACTGACGGGAGAGCATGTGGCGGAGGCGGGTTTCGGCTTCATCCGCTCCTTCCGCGACATCCACGACTGCTCGATCTCGCCCGGCTACGAGTCGATCAACTGCGTGCTGCGCATGAAGCCGCTGCTTCAGCAGATGCACCAGATGAACGAGGAGAACGACACGCTCTCCCACGACTTCCACCCTCTGACCGAACTCAACACCCCGGCTTTGCGAAGCTTTCAGCAGAACCTCCAGACCATTTTCGATCGCGTGGTGATGTCGGGCGAAGGCGCCAGTTTCGCCGATCCGCTGGTCGAGGAAATCCTGATCGGCCAGTTGCTGGGCTCCTGGCCGCGCAAGGCGACCCAGACGACGCCCCCGCGCCCGGCCTCTTCACGGCATATCCAGCGCTCGCTCGACTTCATCGAGGCTCATCTGGCCGTGCCGATCTCGGTGGCCGAGGTCGCGACCGCCGCGGGCGTGGGCGTGCGCGCCCTTCAGTCGAGCTTCCGCAAGGATCTCGGCCGCACGCCGATCCAGTACATCATCGACCGGCGCCTGGAAAAGGTGCACGACGAGTTGCAGCGCGGCGGCTCGACATCCATATCGAGCGTCGCGTCGCGCTGGGGCTTCGTCCATATGAGCGACTTCTCGCGCCGCTACCGCCAGCGCTTCGGCTGCACGCCCTCGGAAACGCAGATCCGGGCCGGACACGGCAATCCCTGATCCGACCGAGAGCCTGTCGGGTTCATGCCGAACCGGACAGACCCTCGATTGCCTTGTCGTCGTTTGCCTTTTCGGGACCGCCGGCTTCCACGGGTCCCCGACAGACTCTCGGCCGCCTCGAAGCGGAAAAAGCAGCGGCCGACGCGGCATCTGAACGAGCCCTCGCAACCCGGGATCGCCCCGATCCTGGAACGTCGAGCGATCGTGTCGATCGCCGCAGGAGGCCTATTTCGATCCGGCCCCGATCGAAATGCCACGCGCCGCGGCTGCGCGTGGCCGCGCTTGCGCGTGCCGCCCGATTGCACCGAACCTCCCGCTGCGAGACGGCGCTCGGCCGGCGACACTTTGCGTGACGCACCCTCCATCGCGCCCTACGACCCGACACGAGCCCCCGCCGCGCAACCGCTGAACCCATGCCTTTCAAACGAAGAGCCCCGCCGGCAGGACCGGCGGGGCTCTTTGCAATCAAACGATGGTGCTTGCGTCGATCAGGCGGCGGCGGACACGCCGGCCTCGACGCCCGTCGGGACCTCGGAGATCGTCTTCAGGATCTGCGAGGCGATCTGGTAGGGGTCCCCTTGCGAGTTCGGACGGCGATCCTCGAGATAGCCCTTGTAGCCGTTGTTCACGAAGGAATGCGGCACGCGGACCGAGGCGCCGCGATCGGCCACGCCGTAGCTGAACTTGTTCCAGGGCGCCGTCTCGTGCTTACCGGTCAGACGCAGGTGGTTGTCCGGGCCGTAGACCGCGATATGGTCTTCGAGATTGGCCTCGAAGGCGGCCATCAGCGCCTCGAAATACTCCTTGCCGCCGACTTCGCGCAGATAGGTCGTGGAGAAGTTGGCATGCATGCCCGAGCCGTTCCAGTCGGTGTCGCCGAGCGGCTTGCAGTGGTACTCGATGTCGATCTTGTACTTCTCGGTCAGGCGCTCCAGCAGGTAGCGCGCCATCCAGACCTCGTCGGCGGCCCGCTTGGAGCCCTTGCCGAAGATCTGGAACTCCCACTGGCCCTTCGCGACTTCCGCGTTGATGCCTTCATGGTTGATGCCGGCAGCGAGGCAAAGGTCGAGATGCTCTTCCACGATCTGGCGCGCGATGTCGCCGACGGCGGAGTATCCAAGACCCGTGTAGTACGGACCCTGCGGCGCGGGATAGCCGGACTCGGGGAAGCCGAGCGGACGGCCGTCCTTGTAGAAGAAGTATTCCTGCTCGAAGCCGAACCAGGCGCCTTCGTCGTCGAGGATCGTGGCGCGCTTGTTCGAGGGATGCGGGGTCTTGCCGTCCGGCATCATGACCTCGCACATGACGAGGACGCCGTTGGTGCGGGCGGGATCGGGATAGAGAGCGACGGGCTTCAGCACGCAATCGGAGCTGCGACCCTCGGCCTGCATGGTCGACGAGCCGTCGAAGCCCCAGAGCGGCAGCTGCTCCAGCGTCGGGAATTCCGCGAATTCCTTGATCTGGGTCTTGCCGCGCATACCCGGCACCGGCGTGTAGCCGTCGAGCCAAATATACTCGAGCTTGTATTTGGTCATCGCGTCTCTCTCATGAGTTGATCGTCGAAACGAAAGAAATCCGAGACCGCGCGCCTCGTCGAGCATGGTCCGACAAGCGGCGGCTGAACCATCCTATGCAGGGATCGTGCCAGTTCCGCCGACGACGGGATCACGTCCACCGTGATTTGCTGCGGTGCACCCTCGACATCGCGGCGCGAGGCCCTATCGCGAAGCGGCTTCGACCTCTCGAGCGCCACTCGCCGGATCGATCGCCGCCCTCGTAAATTCTTCCATGTGCCTCGTTTCTAGGCTGGAGAAACGAGGTGTCGCGGAAGATCGCACTCTGTCCGAGAGCAAACATTCCTCTGAAATGATCATAAAGTAGGCACTTGCTGATTTATTTTTGTGCGTTCGGCACAGAACGCCATCAGACGTGTTATAGAGATGTCACAGACGCATTTGCAGGTCAGCAAAAGGTCGATCACCATGAACACCAGCATCGAACGCCCCAGCGCCGTCATCTACCAGTTCCCCGTCCGCCGCCGCGCGGAAACGGGTGCCCGCACAGGCGTGGAGATGAAGCCGGTCTACGAGGTCGCGGTCATCGACGGCTGGTATCACGCGGACGCGATCCGCGAGAGCGACCCCGTCCGTCACTCTTAAGTCGACGAGTTCGCTTCGTTTCCCGTGCTCTCGACGCATCGGACATGACCGCCATCGTATAGGTGACAGCCTCCTTCGCCTCGCATCCGAACGGCTTCGACCTTTGTCGTCGCGGCGTTGGAAGCCAAGTCGCCGACATCAGCTGCCGAAGATCGACCATCCCATGCGCTTGGTCAGCGCCTCCAGGGCGATCCGCCCGAGATGGGAGTTTCCGGCGGCGTCGAGCCCCGGCGACCAGACGGCGACCGAGGCCTTGCCCGGTGCCACCGCCAGGATGCCGCCGCCGACCCCGCTCTTGCCGGGCAGGCCGACGCGGTAGGCGAAATCTCCCGAGCCGTCGTAATGGCCGCATGTCAGCATGATCGCGTTGATGCGGCGCGCCCGCTCGGGGCTCACCACCCGCATGCCCGTCGCCGGGTTGACGCCGAGATGGGCGAGGAACCGCCCGGCCATCGCGAGCTGGCGGCAAGACATGGCGATCGCGCAATGGTGGAAATAGACGCCGAGCGTGAAGTCGACGGGATTTTCCAGGACACCGAAGGACTTCATGTAATTGGCGAGCGCGGCGTTGCGGTAGCCCGTGCGCTGCTCGGAAGCCGCGACGGCCGCATCGATGACGACCGACGTATCGTCGCAGAGAAACTGCATGAAGCGCAGGATCTCGCCGAGCGCCTCGCGCGGCTGACGGCCGGCAAGGATCATGTCGGTCACGGCGATGGCGCCGGCATTGATGAAGGGATTGCGCGGAATGCCCTTCTCGTTCTCCAACTGCACGATCGAATTGAACGGGCTGCCCGAGGGCTCCCGCCCGACCCGGCTCCACAGCCGGTCGCCGGCCCTGCCGAGGGCCAGCGTGAGCGTGAAGACCTTCGAGATGCTCTGGATCGAAAAGGGCAGATCGCTGTCGCCGCCCGCCGCCACATGGCCGCTGCCGTCGATGACGACGAGGCCGAAGGCGGCGGGATCGACCCGCGCGAGCTCGGGAATATAGCTCGCAACCGTCCCGCGATCGGTGCGCTCGCGCATTTCCTCCGCGATCTCGCGCACGGCGCGGTCCAGCGCGTCGCGCTCATCGATGGCACGGGCTTCTGCGATATCGGTCTCGGTCATGAAAGCCCGGCTGCGGATGAACTGCACCGCAACATGACATCAAGGCCGGAGCCCTGTCCACGGCCGATGCGCCGGCTTCGACGGCGGAACGGGGCGGCCCGAACGTTCAGCGACATCCGGCCGTCGAATGTCAGGTCTCCCGAAGCATCCGGCTTGCCCCGCCGAAGGAGCTCCGCCTATTCAGGCGGCGGAGCACCCGGGAGACAGGACGGGACGCGCTGAAACGGGAGGACGGCATGGAACAGACCTGGCGCTGGTTCGGGGACGACGATCCCGTCAGCCTCGACAACGTCAAGCAGGCGGGTGCGACGGGCATCGTCACGGCGCTCCACCACATCGCGCCCGGCCTTGCCTGGAGCGACGAGGAGATCGGCCGGCGCAAGGCGCGGATCGAGGCGGCGGGCCTTGTCTGGAGCGTTTGCGAATCCATCATGATGCCGAACGCGATCAAGCTGGCGGATGCGCAGGCACCGCGCGCGATCGCCGCCTGGAAGGACACGCTGGCCGGCCTCGGCCGGGCCGGCATCAAGACCGTCTGCTACAATTTCATGCCGGTCGTCGACTGGACGCGCACCGACCTTCACTTCCGCCTGCCGACGACCGGCCTGGCGCTGCGCTTCGACATGGTAAGCTTCGTCGGCTACGACGCCTTCGTCCTGAAGCGGCCGGGCGCGGAGGGTGACTATCCCGCCGAGATCGTGGCACAGGCGAAGACGCGCATCGAGACGATGGACGCGAGCGCGATCGACCGGCTGGAGGCCAATATCATCCGCGGCCTTCCCGGCGGCGAGGCGCGCTACGACCGCGCCTCGATCGCCCAGTTGATCGCGCGCTACGACGGCCTCACCGACGAGGGCATGCGGGACAACCTGAAGGCCTTCCTCGCCGAGGTCGCGCCGGTGGCCGAAGAGTTCGGCATCCGCCTCGCCATCCACCCGGACGATCCGCCCTTCTCGCTCTTCGGCCTGCCGCGCGTCGTCTCGACCGCGGACGACATCCGCGCGATCCTTTCGGCTAGCGACAGCCCGGCCAACGGCATCACGCTCTGCACGGGGTCCTACGGATCGCGGGCCGACAACGATCCCGTCGCTATCGCGCGCGAATTCGCCGAGCGCATCCATTTCGTGCACCTGCGCAACGTGACGGTCGAGCCCGACGGCTCCTTCTTCGAGGACGAGCATCTCGAAGGCGGAACCGACATGGTCGCGGTGATCGAGGTCCTGATGCGCGAGGAGCGCCGCCGCCGCGCGGCGGGCGACGCCAAGCCGATCCCGATGCGGCCCGACCACGGCCATCTCCTGGCCGACGACATCGGCAAGGCGACCAATCCCGGCTATTCGCTGATCGGCCGGCTGAAGGGTCTGGCCGAGCTGCGCGGCATCATGCGGGCGCTGGAGCGAAGCCTGCCGGCCTGAGCCGCGATCCAGGAAGGCCCTTGCGTCGATCCGCGAGGGCCTTCATGCTGTCGAAGACGGCAAGTCGTTGCATTCGCTCATCTTTAGAAATGTTCTAGACAGAAAGCGAGCCCTGGACTCCGGTCGACATCTCCGACTATGAGAAAATATGACTATCGGTATCCGGTTATCGGACGCCGGAGGACCACCCATCCGCGACCGGAGGCCTGACGCTCGCACGAGCGATTCCAGGCCCGGCCGTGTCGATGGGGCCAGTCGAGGTTTTCATCGTTGCGTCATTTCCAATCGCCCCGCCCGATCCATCCTGCCCGGACCGACCGGCGCTCTCGCCGGCACGGCCTGCGAGCCCTTGCCGCCGCCGCGGCTTTCCTGATCGGCGCTTCGGCCCTCGAAGCGCAGGAGACCGGCACGCCCGACCTTCGCCCGGCCGTCTCGGAGCAACCGGCCACCTCGCCGCGTGTTCTGACGACGCAAGCCCTGTCCGCAACTCCCGCGACCCCGCCGGCGGCCCCGTCGGCGCCGGCTGCCGCGACATCCGCAACGGCCGAGCCCGCGCCCCCGTCCGAGCCCGCGCCGACATCGAGCGCCCCCGCAGCGGCGCCCTCCCCGGCCCCAGGCGCGGCTGCAGACGTCGCGCCGTCCAGCGCCACGGCCCCCGCGCTGGCATCGCCCGCAACGAACGCGCCGGTCGCCGCCGATGGAACCACCGCCGTTCCCGGCGCCGTCCCTACTGCTGCCGGTTTCGCCGAGCCCGAGACGGCCGGCACCGCGAGCCTGCCGCATGATCTGTCCCCCTGGGGCATGTTCATGGCCGCCGACATGATCGTGAAGGGCGTCATGATCGGCCTCGCCTTCGCATCCGTCGTCACCTGGACGATCTGGCTCGCCAAGGCGCTCGAGCTCTTCGCGGCCCGGATGAAGGCGGCGCGGGCCCTGCGTTGCCTGGAGCGCTCCACGACGCTGGCCGAAGCGGTCGGCGCCGGCCGCCGCTGGCCAAAGCGCGGGCCCGTCGCGGCGCTGGCCCAGGCCGCCCTTCTGGAGCGCGAGCGCTCCGGCGGGCTGGAGGCGGAGGGCGTGAAGGACCGCGCCGCCGTCGCCCTCCACCGGATCGAGGCCCGTGCCGGACGCTCCATGGCGCGCGGCACCGGCCTTCTCGCCACGATCGGCTCGACCGCGCCCTTCGTCGGCCTGTTCGGCACGGTCTGGGGCATCATGAACTCGTTCATCGGCATCAGTCAGGCCAACACGACGAACCTTGCCGTCGTCGCGCCCGGCATCGCGGAAGCACTGCTCGCCACCGCCATCGGCCTCGTCGCCGCCATTCCGGCCGTCATCATCTACAACGTCTTCGCCCGCTCGATCGCCGGCTACCGCGCGGTTCTGGCCGACGCCTCGGCCGAGGTGCTGCGCCATCTCAGCCGCGATCTCGACCGCAGCGGGCAGAGGGCCGAGCCGAAGGCCGCGCTCGGCGCGCTCCAGGCCGCGGAGTAACGGTATGGGGATCAGCATCAAGGAAGGCGACGAGGACGGCGGCGGCGAAGTCGCCGACATCAACGTCACGCCCTTCATCGACGTCGTCCTCGTTCTCCTCATCATCTTCATGGTGGCAGCGCCCCTGTCCACGGTGGACGTGCCGGTCGATCTTCCCGTCTCCAACGCGGCCCCCCGCGAGCGCCCGGACGAGCCGCTGTTCCTCACAGTGAAGGAGGATCTCGGCCTCGTCGTCGGCAACGAGCCGATCATGCGCGACGCGCTGCAGGCCGGACTCGACGCGCGCTCGGGCGCCGACCGCGAGGAGCGCATCTTCCTGCGCGCCGACGGGGCGGTGCCCTATGGCGAGCTGATGGAGGTGATGAACCTCCTGCGCAGCGCCGGCTATCTGAAGGTCGGCCTCGTCGGCCTCGAAGGCGCGCCGGCCGCCGCGACGCCCGCGACCTCTGCCGGCGCGCCAGCACCCGCATCGGCCGCGCCCGGCGCGCCGGCAGGCGGCACCGTGCCGGGACCGTGACGATGCGGCAAGAGGATCTCCATCGGCTCGAATCGGTGCCGGCGGGCCGGGTCGCGGCGCATTGGGCCGGCGCCGCCGTCACGGTGGTCGTCACCTATGCGGCGCTGGTCTGGCTCGCCCTCGCCATGACGCCGGAAGGCGCCGCCGGCGAGTTGCAGGACATGGTGATGATCGAGCTGGAGCCGATGACGGCGTTCGAAGAGGCTCCGCCGCCCGCCCCCGAACCCGAAGTCGCGGAGGCGCCGCCCGCCGAGCTCGAACCCGTCGCGCAGCCCGAGCCCGAGCCGGAGTCTCCGGTCGTCCCCGAGCCCGAGCCATTACCGCCGGAGCCGACACCGCCTGAACCGGTCGTGCCCGATCCCGTGGTCCCCGAGACGGTGGTCCCCGAGCCCGTGGTCGAAGAGCCGGTCGTGCCGCCCGAGCCCGCGCCCGAGCCCCTGCCGCCCGAGACGGTCGAACCCCCTCCGGAGCCGACGACGGAGGAACTCGTCCCCGACCTGATGGAGACGAACACCATTGCCGAGGCGGTCATCAATCCGCCGGTTCCCCGGCTCCGTCCGCCCCCGCCCAAGCCGGTCGAGAAGAAGCCTGCTCCACCCAAGAAGGCCGAGCGTCCCAAGCCGAAAGTCGAGAAGCCACGTCGCGTCGCCGAGACGAAGGCGCCGACGCAGCGCTCCTCGGCCGCCCGGTCCGACGCGCCCGCCTCTCGCGCGTCCGCACAGGCACCGCGCGTCTCCACCGCCAGTTGGGCGGGAAAGGTCAACAGCCATATCAGGCGCTTCAAACGATCCGTCGGCTCCAAAACGAAGACGTCCGGCGTGACGCGACTCGGCATGACGATCGATGCGAGCGGTCGGGTCAGCGGTTTGCGCGTCGTCTCGTCCTCCGGCAACGATGCCTTCGATGCCGAGGCCATCGCGCTCGTTCGCCGGGCGAGTCCCCTGCCGCCACCGCCCCAGGGCGGACAGCAGCTGACCTTGCCGGTGAAGATGTGAAAAGCGAACGAAAACAGGTCTTTTCGGCCGGCTTTCACCACGAAACGCGGTCCCGGCGAAAAAACCCATAGCGCCGGGACGGCAAAATGTGCCACACACGGCACGAACACCGCATGGTCGTCGTGACGATCGTGCGGTCGCCCTATGGAAGAATGTCTGCCGTTTGGCATCGTCCGTATCGGACGAGCGGACGGACCTTTGCTCGAACCACCAGGTTAGGACAGAATTTGCGAGTCGAAGTTCGGGATAACAACATCGATCAGGCCCTTCGGGTCCTGAAGAAGAAGATGCAGCGCGAAGGCGTGTTTCGCGAAATGAAGGCGCGCTCCTTCTACGAGAAGCCCTCGGAGAAGCGCGTCCGCGAGAAGCAGGCCGCCATCAGCCGCGCCCGCAAGGTCGCCCGCAAGCAGCAGCAGCGCGAAGGCCTGATCCCCGGCCCGAAGAAGAAGCCGCTGGACGCCCGCGGCGCGCCGGCCGCGCGCGCAGCCTCCTGATATCACGCCAGCCGCCGGCCTGACCGGCGGCGTCGGCACCGATCGAAAAGCGCTCTTGCGGCCCGTCCGCCGGAGCGCTTTTGTTTGGGCGGTCGATATCCCGTGGTGCCCGGGTGAAGCCGCCGTCCCAGGAATCAGCCCCCGAAACATCCAACGGAAAGGCCCGCCATGCCCGGCAAGACGCATTCCTATTCCGTTACCGTCACCTGGACCGGCAACGAGGGCACGGGGACGTCGAGCGCTCGTGCCTATAGCCGCTCCCATCTCATCGAAGCATCGGGCAAGCCGCCGATTCCCGGCTCCTCCGATCCCAGCTTTCGCGGCGATCCCGCGCGGTGGAACCCCGAGGAGCTGCTCCTCGCTTCGCTCTCGGCCTGTCACAAGCTCTGGTATCTCGGCCTCTGCGCCGGAGCCGGCATCGTCGTCCTCTCCTATGAGGACAAAGCCGTCGGCGAGATGATCGAGGAGCCGAACGGCGCCGGCCAGTTCACCTCCGTGACCCTCCGTCCCCGCGTCACCATCTCGTCCGCCTCGGCCGTCGCCGATGCCGAGGCTCTGCATCACAAGGCGCACGAGATGTGCTTCATCGCGAGATCGGTGAACTTTCCGGTCGGCGTCGAACCCAAGACGATTCGGGAAGCGTAGAAACGGCGAGCCTTCCTCAGCCCGCCAGCAGCGCCTCCAGCGCGAGCGTGTAGGAGAGCGGGCCGAAACCGGCGATGACGCCGCGGCAGACGGGCGCGATCATGGAATGGTGGCGGAAGCTCTCGCGGGCGTGGACGTTCGAGAGATGCACCTCGATCACCTCCGCCTTTGCGCCCGAGATCGCATCGCGCATCGCGATGGACGTGTGCGTATAGGCGCCGGCATTGAGGATGACCGCCACGCCCGCCTGCCCCGACTCCTGAATGGCGGTCACGAGGTCGCCCTCGTGGTTCGACTGGCGAAAGGCAATCTCGGCACGCCCGGCCGCCCGCTCGCGAAGGTCCGCCTCGATATCGGCCAGCGTCTTCGCCCCGTAGATGCCGGGCTCGCGCAGGCCGAGAAGGTTGAGGTTCGGGCCGTTGAGGACGAGGATCTTGCGCATGGCGGGCTTGGCTCCACAGGACCGCCGCCGGCGGCGGGATCGGGACGGGTGACGGATCGCGATCCATACCCTGCCGACGCCCCGCGTCCAATGCCGGCGCTATCGGCGGTCGAGCTGGCTTTGGCGCATCCTGAAGCCAGCCGCGCGCTCCAATGTCAGATCGGCGATGCAGTGCGGGCAGGAGACGCCGAGTTCGTAGGCGGGCGCTGCCAGATCCTCCGCCGAGAGGGGCGCGCCGCAGCCGTAGCAGCGGTCCCATTCGGCCTCGGCCAGTCCGTGCCCCAGCGCCACCCGCCCGTCGAAGACGAAGCACTCGCCCTGCCAGCGGCTCTCCTCGGGAGGAACCTCCTCCAGATATTTGAGGATGCCGCCCTTGAGGTGGTAGACCTCGGAAAAGCCGTGCGCCAGCATGTAGGACGAGGCCTTCTCGCAGCGGATGCCGCCGGTACAGAACATCGCGACCTTGCGTGTGCGCGCCGGATCGAGCGTTTCGGCGACGAAATCCTTGAATTCGGTAAACGTCTCGATCCCCGGATCGACCGCGCCCTCGAACGTGCCGACGCGCGTCTCGTAGGTGTTGCGCGTATCGAGGACCAGCACGTCGGGATCGGCGATCAGCGCGTTCCAGTCCTTCGGCTCGACATAGGTGCCGACCTGCCTCGTCGGGTCCGCCTCCGGCGCGCGCATGGTGATGATCTCGCGCTTCAGCCGCACCTTCAGCCGGTTGAAGGGCTTCTCCTCGGCGCCCGAGAATTTCAGCTCGCCCTGCCGCACGCCGAAGAGACCGTCGAGCCCGTCGATCAGGCCGGCCATCGCCGCGTCGGGCGCCGCCAGCGTGCCGTTCACGCCTTCCGGCGCGACGAGCAGCGTGCCGCAGGCGCCGGCCGCCTCCAGGACGGCGAGCGCCTCGACCTTAAGGCGCGCGGGATCGTCGAGCGCGACGAAACGGTAGAGGGCGGCGACCGACCAGTTCAAGGCGCGCCTCTCAGGATTCCAGCGAGCCCGGCCGCGCGGTCGCGGAGGGGCTTGTGCCGAGAAGCTTCAAGAGATCCTCGCCCGTGCGCGTCAGGCGCTGGCGGCGGCGCGTCAGCACGAGGCCCGACTGCGGGGCCGTGACGACCGTCTCGCCGCCGGCCTCGCCCGGCGCGGTCACGATGGTGACGAGCGGCTGGCCGGCCTGCACCTCGTCGCCGGGGCCGGCATGGAAGAGCAGCGCGCCGCCGACGGGCGCGCGGATCATCTCCACATGATCCAGCGGCGTCACGGGGCCCGACCAGGGAGCGAGCGGCGCCACGCTTTCGTCGCGGATCGTGCCGCGCGCGACGAGGAAGCGGTAGAGCCCGGCCGCGTCCGCCTCGGCGAAAGCCGGCGTCACGTCCATCATGCCGCGAAACTCGACGGTCGTGACCGCGATGCGATTCCAGGTCTCGTCATCGGCCGGAAGCCCCTTGTAGGGCGACCAGGCCGCTTCCTCGAAGGCGCCGTCGGACGTCTCGTCCCAGATGAGGATGGCCTTGGCGCCGAGCGCGGAGGCGAGGTCCTGCAGATGCGGCCAGAGCTGGCGCGCGACGTAAAGATAAGAGGGGCTCTCGTCGTCGCTGTGCAGGTCGAGAACGATCTCGTGGCCGAGCGCGAGCTTGAGAAGCCGCGCCTTCAGGCGCTTCTCCGCCGGGATCGGCGCGTCGTCGCCGGGAAGGCCGCTCGTGTCGGTGGTGGCGAGAAGCGGGAAGTCGCGGTTGAAGTTCGTGCGGGTCTGAAGGCCGAAACGCCCGAGATGCTCGTGGAAGACATGCTGGCCCGTTGCGATCGGATTGGCCTGCGGAACGAGGGTGATGCGTCCGAGGAGCCGGCCTTCCCGCTCGGCGGCCTCCAGCATCGGCACCAGCCGATGCAGCGCGACGGTGCCGGCCAGTTCGTTGCCGTGCAGCGCGGCCTGGAGATAGGCGCCGGGGGCCCCCTCCTCGGTTCCCTCGAAGGAAAGGACGGGAAAGCGCCACTCGGTGCCCGGCGTGTCGCCCTTCAGGATTTCGACGGTCTTCTTCATGGCGGCAGGTCCTTTGGCGAAAGGCAGTCGGCGGCGAAGGGCGTTTGCCGCGGTTTTCCGCCGGACGGCGCGGAAAGGCAAGGGCGCAGGTCCTTCACGCGCCCGGCCCGGCGTTGCGGGGGCCCGCGCCTTGGCTTATGCGACAGGTCTGACTGGAGGCGCGAAAATGCCGCTCGATCTCATACCGCCGGATGCGCTGGTCTCCTCGCGGAGCACGATCGCGGAATCGATCTATGAGGAGCTTCGCCGCGCCATTCTCGAACTCCGGCTCCAGCCGGGCACCAAGATTTCCGAGGCCGAGATCGCCAAGCGGCTGGGCGTCTCGCGCCAGCCGGTGCGCGAGGCCTTCGCAAGGCTCGGCCGCTCCGGCTACCTGCGCATCCAGCCCCAGCGCGCGACCGAGATCGTGCGCATCTCGACGCGCGAGGTGATGAATGCGCACTTCATCCGCGAGGCGCTCGAGGTCGCGACCGCCCGCCGGGCCGCCGACCGCGCGACGCCGGCCATGCTGGACCGCCTGTCGGCGCTCCTCTCGCGGCAGGACGCCGCCCAGCGGGCGGACGATCGGACCGCCTTTCAGCGCGAGGACGACGCCTTCCACCTCGCCATCGCCGAGGAAGCCGGCTGCGGCTTCGCCTGGCGCCTGATCGACGAGCAGAAGGCGCAGATGGACCGCGTGCGCTTCCTCGCCCTCGCCTTCGGCCAGCCGGACGCGCTGGACGACCACCGACGGATCTTCGATGCGCTGAGCGCCGGCGATCCCGACGCCGCCGAGACCGCCATGCGCGCCCATCTCGCACGCATCGTGGAGATCGTGGAACGGCTTCGCGGCGAGTTCTCGCACTACTTCCAGGAAGAGAATTTCTAGCGCTTCAGGTGCTTTCGGAAGGCTTCCAGCGTTTCCGGCCCGACATGATGCTCGATCCCCTCCGCGTCCAGCTCCGCCGCCTCCGGCGAGACGCCGAGCGAGAGGAGAAAGTCCTCGACCAGCCGATGCCGCGCCCGGGCCGCGAGGGCGACCTCCCGGCCCCGTTCGGTCAGGAAGATCGCGCGATAGGGCTCGGAATTGACGAGCCCGTCCCGGATGAGGCGCTGGACGGTGCGAGCGACGGTGCCGGGCGAGACGCCGAAACAATCGGCGAGATCGGCCGAGCGCGCCTCGCCGCGCGTCGCGATCAGATCGTCGATCATCTCGACATAGTCTTCGGCGAGCTCGGACTGATGCGCCTCGCGCACCCGCGCGAAACGGGCCGCATGGCGCAGCGCCGACATCTCACCCCTGTCCCCACCGTCCGTCATTCCACCCCTTCCGGTATCCGCATCCGCTCCATCCGTGGTGCCGGCGGCGAAGGCCGGCGCGATGCGCCGGTCTCCTCCGGGCCAGCGCCATGGAAAGACAGGCTCTAACCCGTCGCCGCCCGCCGTGCAAAGTTTGCCCTCGGACAAACCGACCCTTGCATCCACCGGTGGTCGAACGCATCGCCGTTGCCGACTTGCCGCGCCGCGAAGACTTCCGTCGATTTCGACCGATGCGCGAACCGTTTCGGGCGCCGCGCCTCTTGCAACACAAGGTCTCTTCAGCGAGGAGGATTGACCCTCCGGCCGGCACGGTCTCGACGCCGCCGGAGAACGGAGCGAAGCCGCCGGATGGGCGGGCGGCAGGCACATCGCGAAGAGACCGGGCGGGCGCGCCGGGCGGACGATCGAAGGATCAAGGCATGGATTTCCTGACGACAGCATCGCTGACGGCACTTCTGCAGATCGTCATGATCGATCTCGTCCTGGCGGGCGACAATGCGATCGTCATCGGCCTTGCGGCGGCCGGCCTTCCCAAGGACCAGCGGGCGAAGGCCATCCTCGTCGGCATCATCTTCGCCACCGGCCTTCGCATTCTCTTCGCCGCCATCACGCAGCAGCTTCTGGAACTCGGCGGCGCGCTCCTCATCGGCGGCGGCCTGCTGCTTCTCTACGTCTGCTGGAAGATGTGGCGCGAGCTGCGCACGCCGCAGCACGATCTCGATGCCGCGGAAGGCGCGCTGAACGCGGACGGAACGTTGGCCGAGGGCGCCCCGCGCAAGACCTTCGCGCAGGCCGCCTGGCAGATCGTCATCGCCGACGTCTCCATGTCGCTCGACAACGTGCTGGCGGTGGCGGGTGCTGCGGGCGAGCATCTCTGGGTTCTCGTCGTCGGCCTCATTCTCTCCATCGCGCTGATGGGCCTTGCCGCGAACTACATCGCGCGCCTTCTCAACCGGCACCGCTGGATCGCCTATGTCGGCCTCGTCATCATCCTCTATGTCGCGCTGAAGATGCTGGTCGAAGGCGCGGAGGCCGTCTGGCCCGGCACGTTCGACTGGCTGCCCTTCTTCGGCGGCCACGGCGCGACGGTGCCTGCCGCGACGCCCGCCCCGGCCCTCGCGCCGGCCGGCTGAACCAGAACAGCGATCGAAGGCCCGCTCCGGCGGGCGTTCGGCTCGCTCCTCCAGATCGTCTTATAAGATCATCGAGGAGGCGACAGCCGTCGCCCTCCTCCCATGGCACCGGAACCGGACCGAGAATGGCGACCTCTGCGCCGCATCGGTCTCGGGCCGGGAGACCCGAAGAGGTCACAGACGACGAGAGATGCCCCCGGCGCCGATCGAATCGGTCGGTTCCAGACGCAAAAAGACCCGCGGAGCCGAGCTCACGCGGGTCTTTTTCTATCGGTGTCGAAATTCGGTCCGAGGGAGACGCGCGCTGCGATCGAGACGGCTCGAGAGCTGCGCGATCCATGCCTCGATCGAGAGGCGGACCGAGCCATCGGACCCCGCCGTCCCCGTTCGGGACGGCCGAGCCCTGACGATCCAGATGCTTAGTAGGCGGTGCCGATGCGGTCCCAACGGGCGGCGTCGATGCCGACGGCCTCGAGGGCGCGGTTGGACGGGCGACGACCGGCTTCCGCAGCGGCCGCGCAGGCCTGGGCTCCCGCGAAGACGTCCACGATCGACGAGAACGTCGAGCGGATCGAGCGGTGGGCGCGGCTGTTCGGGCGGGTCATTGGGTCTCTCCTGTTGTGTTGAGACCAATATGGCAGTGCACCATACTTTGCAGAAGTGCTGGGATCAGACCGCAGCCATGCGCTAGGCGCAGGGCATTTGCCCTTGAATCACTCCGTAAAATTCAGCTTTGGGCAAGCTTTCGATGATAGGGGCGCCGTCCGGCGTCGCCTTCCAGATCGGCACAGCGTTAGACCTTCGCGGAAAGCTCCGCCAGATGGCGCTTCAGGTCGAAATCCTCCGCCGAGACGTCCTCGCGCAGGACCTTGAGATCGCCCTCCAGAATGCGGCGCCCCAGCATGTGCTCGCCCGGCCGGTTCACCGTCTCGATCCCGAGAAGCCTGTTGCCGCGGAAGCAATAGGCGACGAGCCGCCCATCCTCGCGCGATCCGGCCAGATGAACATGGTCCGCCCCGGTCGTGATGCCGACGATCTGCAGCTTGAAGCTGCCCTGATCGCTCCAGAACCAGGGCACGCTGCGATAGGGCGCGGTGCCGCCGAGAATGCGGGCGGCGACGCACTTGGCCTGATCGATGGCGTTCTGCACCGATTCCAGCCGCACCGGCCCTTCCGCGAAGGGGCTCTCGAAGACCGCGCAGTCGCCGATCGCGAAAATGGCGGGATCGCTCGTCGTCATGAAGCGGTCGACATGAACGCCGCCTTCCGTGGCAAGCCCCGCCTCCGCCGCGATCTCGGCATTCGGCACCACGCCCGTCGCCAGAAGCACGAGATCGGCCGGCAGGACCTCGCCATTGGCAAGGCGCACGCCGGTGGCCGGGCCGGCTTCGCCCTCGCCCTCGATCCCGGCGACCGCCGCGCCGAGGCGAACGGTGGTGCCCATGGCCCCGTGCGCATCGAGGAAGAAATCGGAGAGGACGGGCGAGACGACGCGGCCCATCAGCCGCGCGGCACCTTCGAGCACGGTCACGTCGAGGCCGCGCGCGCGGGCGGAGGCCGCGACCTCCAGCCCGATGAACCCGCCGCCGACCACGACGAGCCGCGCCCCCGCGACCAGCGCCTCGCGCAGCCGCTCGGCCTCGCCGGCATCGCGCAGGGCATGGACATTCGGCCGGTGAACGCCGGAGAGCGGCGGCAGGCGGTTGCGTGCGCCCGTCGCGAGCACGAGATGGTCATAGGCGAGATGGCCCCCGTCCGAGAGCGCGACACGGCGCCCGGCGCGGTCGATCGCCTGGACGCGGGTGCCGAGGAGCGTCTCGATCCGGTTGGTCTCGTAGAAGGCGTCGGGTTTCAGAAGCAGCGAATCCGTCGCGGCGTCGGCCTTCAGATAGGCCTTCGACAGCGGCGGCCGCTGATAAGGCAGACGTGTCTCCTCGCCGACGAGGACGATGCGTCCGCCGAAACCGCCCGCGCGAAGGCTGACGGCAACCTGCAGACCGGCTTGGCCCGCGCCGGCGATGACGACGGTGCCGGCGGTCATGCGCTAAGCTTTCGGGCGAACGCGGAGAGGCAGGCGATCTCGGCCGAAACGCGAACCAAACGGAGGTAAGCGCTCGACGGCGCCCCCCTCTGTCCTGCCGGACATCTCCCCCTCAAGGGGGGAGATCGGCGGCTTTGCCGTTTGAGATCAGCCTGATCTCTCCCCTTGAGGGGGAGATGCCGCCCCTCGACCAAGGCTCGGGAGGCAGAGGGGGGCGCTTCGCACAAGCCGCTCAAGCCCGCCGTCTGCCCCAACCCACTCGCCGCGCATATCGAAGGCATCATCGTCGGAAAACCTGAAACCGCTTCGTTCTCCGAATCTTCTAGAAGCCCCGTCGCCCGCCGTCCATGGAGGGCGGCAGCCGGTGCTTCAGGGGCTCACTCCGCCGGCTTCACCACTCCGCCCGGCACGCGGCCCTGCGCAGCATGCTCGATCGCGAATTCCTCCTCGGGAGAGAGGATCAGCTTGTGACGGCCAACCAGCGCGAAATAGGCGATGGCGACGGCGAACCAGGCCGCGACCCAGACGACGCCCTTGAAGAAGTTCGGGTCCTGAACCTGATAGAAGAGCGTGACGAGGGCGATGACGATCGTCAGCACGGCGCCGGGAATGCCGAGCGGCGAGCGGAAGGGCCGCTCGATATGGGGCATGTTCCGGCGCAGCAGGATGAAGGAGGCCGCCTGGAGGATGTAGGAGAACATGGCGCCGAAGACCGCCATGTTGAGGAGGATCGTCCCGATCGCCGTGCCGCCTTCGGTCGCGCCGAGCGCGAACCAGATGATGAGCATCACGGCGAGGCCGACCAGCGCGCCGCCGATCATCGCGACATGCGGCGTGCGGAACTTCGGATGCGTCACCGAGAGGAAGGTCGGGAAATAGCCGGCGCGCGAGAGCGAATAGACCTGTCGTCCCTGCGCATAGAGGATCGTGTGGAAACTCGCGATGAGCCCGGTCAGCGCGACGAGGCCGAGCAGGACGACGCCGCCGTCGCCATAGACCGCCTTGAACCCGTCGAGCAGCGGCTCCAGCGCGGTCGAGAGATGGAACGTGCCGACGCCGGGCAGCGACGGGTTGAGCAGCATGATCATGAAGGCCGAGAGCATCAGCGTCGCCATGCCGAGGATGATGCCCTTGGGCATGTCGCGCTTGGGATCGACCGATTCCTCCGCCGCCAGCGGCAGCTGCTCGATGGCGAGGAAGAGCCAGACCGCGAAGGGCAGCGTCGCCAGCACGCCGGACAGGCCGAAGGGGAACCAGGGGCCGTTGCCTTCCGGCAATTCGACAGCCGCGCCGTCCGGCCCGACGCCGACATTGAGCGCCCAGCGTGAGAAGTCGATGTTCGGAATCGCCGAGATCCAGAAGAAGACGAGAACCGCTAGCGAGATCAACGTGATGACGAGCGTCACCTTGAAGGAGAGCTCCAGCCCGTAGATGTTGAGCGTCAGAAAGATCGCGTAGAAGGCGATCCAGACAAGCGGCGAATAGACGGGGTCGAGGCCGAGAATCGAGTTCACGTAGGCCGTGATGAAGGTGACGATGACGGCCGGCGTGATGACGTATTCGACGTTCTCGCAGAGCCCGGTGACGAAGCCGCCCCAGGGGCCCATGGCGGTGCGCGCGAAGGAATAGGCCGCGCCCGTGTGCGGCAGAGCCGGGCTCATCTCGGCGATCGAGAAGGTCAGCCCGAGATACATGACGGCGATGATCGAGGCGGCGACGAGCATGCCGCCCCAGCCGCCCGTGGCGAAGCCGAAGTTCCAGCCGGAAAAGTGCCCCGAGATGACCGCGCCGACGCCGAGCGCCCAGAGCGACCAGACGCCCGCATAGCGCGAGAGCCCCCGTTTCTCGAAATAGCCGGCATCCGCCGTCTTGTAGGAAACGCCCGTCGTGCCGTCCTGCATCGCCCGATCCCCTCGAAAGCCCCGAGGCAGATGTGACTCCGAGATGACGATGCTGTCAATCACGGCAGGATGCAGGCCTGCCTAGTTCGTCGGCATAATCAGGTTAGACCGGACGTTCCGAAAGGAGAACGGCTTCGGGCGCCGCCTCGATCAGGCCCTCGTCGTCCTTCAGCCGGACGCCGCTGAAGCCGAGCGCCCGCGATCTCGTGAGAAACCCCGCGAGCTTCACCGCCGCCAGCGGCGGCGCGAGACCGCCCGCGCGGATATTGGAGACGCAGTTGCGGTCGGCGTCGGTGCGCCCGATGCGCGGGCTGTGGGTGATGTAGGCGCCGAGGCTGTCGGCGGCGGAAAGGCCCGGCCGCTCGCCGATCAGCATGAGAACGAGGCCCGCCCCCAGCGCCTCGCCGATGGGATCGGACAGCGCCACCCGTGCGCCAGTGGCGAGGAGAACAGGCGCGATTCGCCAGTCGCCGGGCAGAAGGGCCAGGATGGCGAGCGCCGTCTCGCTCGCATAGGTGTTCACCGCGTGGGCCGAAAGCCCGTCGCCGATGACGACGCAAAGGTCCGGCGCCGGCCCGCCGAGGCCCGTCAGGGCCTGCCGCGAGGGGCCGGACAGGCTGCGGCCGAGATCGGGACGCCTCAGATAGCTCGCCCGCCCGTCCGCCTGGCTGGAAACGGCAAGGCTCGCGACCCCGCCTTCCGAAAGACGCCGGGCGATCGCGTCCTCGTCGAAACCGGCATGGACCGCGTCCCGCGCCTTGGCATGGGCTTCGGCGAAATCGAGATGGGCCGAGGTCGGCAGGCCCGCGCCGTGCCGCCCGAGAGCGATGCGCGCCGCCGTGTGCCGGCGCAGGATGGCGAGCGGGTGGTCGGGCGTATCGGCCATCACGAGGCCTCCAGAAGGCGCGAGCGCTGGAGAAGCTCGATCTCCAGCGCGCCCGCCGGAGCCGGCGGCGCCAGCCGGCCGTCCCCGTCCAGAATGCCGAACGCTTGCGCCCAGGCCTCGAACTCGGGCGCCGCCCGCAGGCCGAGCGCGCCGCGCACATAGGCCGCGTCGTGATAGGAGGTCGACTGGTAGTTCAGCATGATGTCGTCCGAGCCTGGAACGCCCATCACGAAATTGACGCCGGCGACGCCGAGCAGCGTCAGGAGCGTATCCATGTCGTTCTGGTCGGCCTCGGCATGGTTGGTGTAGCAGACGTCCACCCCCATCGGCAGGCCGAGCAGCTTGCCGCAGAAATGGTCCTCCAGCCCCGCCCGCACGATCTCCTTGCCGTCGTAGAGATATTCCGGGCCGATGAACCCGACGACCGTGTTGACGAGCAGCGGATCGAACTCGCGCGCGACCGCATAGGCCCGCGTCTCGATCGTCTGCTGGTCGATGCCGTGATGCGCGTTCGCCGAGAGCGCCGAGCCCTGCCCCGTCTCGAAATACATGGCGTTCCGACCGACCGTTCCCCGGTCCAGGCCGGCGGCGGCATCGTGCGCCTCCTTCAGAACGGCGAGATCGATGCCGAAGGAGGCGTTCGCCGCCTGGCTTCCCGCGACCGACTGGAACACGAGATCGACCGGCGCGCCGCGCTCCATCACCTGCAGCGCCGTCGTCACATGCGCCAGGATGCAGCTCTGCACGGGACAGCCGAGTTGAAGGCGCAACTCGTCGATCAGATGCAGCAGCCGGATCATCGCGTCCGGACTGTCCGTCGCGGGATTGATGCCGATCGTGGCGTCTCCGCAGCCGAACTGCAGCCCGTCGAGGATCGAGGCGGCGACGCCCTTCGGATCGTCGGTCGGGTGGTTGGGCTGGATGCGCACCGAGAGGTGCCCGGGCAGGCCGACCGTCGTGCGGAAGGCGGTCACGACCGGCCGCTTGCGCGCGATGGCGATGAGATCCTGGTTGCGGCAGACCTTGGAGACCGCCGCCACCATTTCCGGCGTCAGCGCCCAGGTCAGCGCCGAGATCGCCTCCGTCGTCGCCTCGTCCGAGAGAAGCCATTCGCGGAACGTGCCGACCGAATGATGGGAGATGGCCGAAAAGGCCTTCGCATCGTGCTGGGCGAGAATCAGCGCGGAAACCTCGTCGATCTCGGGATCGATCAGCGGCACGTTAAGGAAGGTCGGGAGCGCGGTGTCGGCCAGCACCCGCTGCGCCCGAACGCGCTCGGCCTGCGAGGAGCAGGCGAGCCCCGCCAGGAAATCGCCGGAGCGGGCGGGCGTCGCATGCGCCAGAAGGGTCTTCAGTTCGTCGGGCGTCATCTCGAATCCGCTCCTTCGTCCGCACGGGACGACACCGCCTCAATGGAAGGCATTTTCGCCTTCTGGTCAATTTCCAGCCAGACGACAAGAGGCGACGTCACCGCTTGACCTTCCAGCAACGGGAAGCCCCATCTGAAGCGCATACGGCCTTCGCCCGCCAGGAGCCGCCCATGTCGACAGCCCACTCCCACACGCATCCGTCATCCGGCCCGACGGGTCAGGCACCGGTCGTCCGCGATCCCGTCTGCGGCATGATCGTCGACGTAGAGGCCGGCAAGCCCAGCGCGGAGCACGCCGGCCGCCTCTTCCACTTCTGCTGCGCCGGCTGCCGCGCCAAGTTCGAGGCGGACCCCACGGCCTATCTCACGGCCGAGGACCCCGTCTGCGGCATGAGCGTCGATCGGGCGAGCGCCCGGCACATGGCCAGGCACGAGGGCCGTCGCCTCTATTTCTGCTCCGCCGGATGCGAGGCGAAGTTCACCGCCGACCCCGCCGCCTATCTCGGCGACCGGCCGGCGCCGCCCCCGGCACCAGCGGGAACGCGCTACACCTGCCCGATGCACCCGGAGGTCGTCAGCGACCATCCCGCCGACTGCCCGAAATGCGGCATGGCGCTGGAGCCGATGGGCCTGCCGACCGGCGAAGAGGGTCCGAACCCGGAACTGGTGGACTTCACCCGCCGCTTCTGGGTCTCGCTCGCCTGCGCCGTGCCGCTTCTCGTCCTGACGATGGGCCCGATGCTCGGCCTCCCCGTCCGCGCCTGGCTCGGCGAGCGGACGGCGGTGCTCGCCGAGTTCGCTCTGGCGACGCCGGTCGTCCTCTGGGCGGCGCTCCCCTTCTTTCGCCGGGGTTGGCAGTCCATCCTCAACCGCAGCCCCAATATGTGGACGCTGATCGCCATCGGCGTCGGGGCGGCCTATGCCTACAGTGTCGTCGCGACCTTTTTCCCCGGTCTCTTCCCCGCTTCGTTCCGCGAGGGCGCGATGGGCATGCCCGGAATGGCCATGGACGCGGCGGAGGGAACGGTTCCCGTCTATTTCGAGGCCGCGACCGTCATCGTCGCCCTCATCTTCGTCGGACAGATCCTGGAGCTGAAGGCGCGCGAGCGCACCGGCTCGGCCATCCGCGCGCTGCTCGACCTCTCGCCGAAGACCGCGCGGCGCCTCGCGCCGGGTGGATCGGAGGAGGAGATCGAGCTCTCCGCCGTCGCGCCCGGCGACCGCCTTCGCCTTCGCCCCGGCGCCGCCGTGCCGGTCGACGGCGTCGTGCTGGAAGGCCGATCCTCGGTGGACGAGAGCATGATCACCGGCGAGCCCCTGCCGGTGGAGAAGACGGCGGGCGACCCGTTGACCGGCGGCACGCTGAACGGTTCGGGTTCGCTGATCATGGAGGCGCGGAAGGTCGGCGCGGAGACGATGCTGGCGCGCATCGCCTTGATGGTGTCGAGCGCCCAGCGCTCGCGCGCGCCGATCCAGGGCCTCGCGGACCGGGTCGCGGCCTATTTCGTGCCGGCCGTCGTCGCGGTCGCGATTCTCGCCTTCGCCGCCTGGGCGCTGCTCGGCCCGGCGCCGTCTCTGGCGCATGCGCTGGTCGCCGCCGTCTCCGTCCTCATCATCGCCTGCCCCTGCGCGCTCGGCCTCGCCACGCCCATGTCGATCATGACCGCCACCGGGCGGGGCGCGCGCGCCGGCGTGCTGGTGCGCGAGGCCGAGGCGCTGGAGCGTCTGGCCGAGGTCGACACGCTGGTCGTCGACAAGACCGGCACGCTCACGGAAGGCAAGCCGAAGCTGACGGAGGTCGTCGCGCTCGACGGCGACGAGATCGCACTGCTCCAGGCCGCCGCGACGCTGGAACGCGGCTCGGAACATCCGCTCGCGGGCGCCATCGTGGCGGGCGCAGAAGCGCGCGGCGCGGTGCTCGGGGAGGCCGCCGACTTCCGCTCGGAGACCGGCAAGGGCGTTCGTGGCATGGTCGGCGGACGGGCAGTGATGCTCGGCAATGCCGCGATGATGGCCGGCCTCGATCTCGGCCCGCTCGAAGCCCGCGCGGCCGAGCTTCAGGCGGAGGGACGCACGGCCATGTTCGTCGCGATCGACGGGCGGCCGGCCGGCCTCGTCGCCGTCGCCGATCCGATCAAGGCGAACGCTGCGGCCTCGATCGCGGCGCTCCGCTCGGCGGGCCTTCGCATCGTCATGGCGACCGGCGACACCGAGCGCACCGCCAAGGCCGTGGCAAGAGCCCTCGGCATCGAGGAGGTGCGCGCGGGCCTCCTGCCGGAGGGCAAGCAGGCGCTGGTGGCCGAACTCCAGGCGAGCGGCGCCAAGGTCGCCGTGGCCGGCGACGGCGTCAACGACGCGCCGGCTCTGGCGGCGGCCGATGTCGGCATCGCCATGGGCACCGGCGCCGATGTCGCGCTGGAAAGCGCGGGGATCACGCTCCTGAAGGGCGATCTCGCCGGCATCCTGCGCGCCCGCCGCCTTGCGCACGCCACCATCGCCAACATCCGCCAGAACCTCGCCTTCGCCTTCGGCTACAACCTTCTCGGCGTGCCGATCGCGGCGGGCGTTCTCTATCCTCTGACGGGCTGGCTCCTGTCGCCGATGCTGGCTGCGGCGGCGATGAGCCTGTCGTCCGTCTCCGTCATCGCGAATGCGTTGAGGCTGCGGACGCTGAAGCTGTAGATCCTAAAATTAACTCGTGCGGAAACGCGGATCGCATGCTTCTTATACGCATCATCAGCAGCACGAGCGTTTAGTATGTTCAATATACCAAAGTATATTTCGACAATCGTCGTCGCGTCGATGGCGCTATCGGGATGCGTGTCCTCGACCAATTACGCCTCTCTTCAAGAGGCGATGAAGGGAAGTCCGGAATTGGTCGAGAAAATGACGGACGATTGCGCTGGCAGCTATCACGGCTCGGCGACGGAACGAGAGTACCTCGCCAAGCTCGCGCGAGTGCCGAACAACGACAAGCTCCCGAAGGTCATTTGCTTGAGGGCCTATCGCGGCATCGCCACTGGGCGCATCACCTACGAGGATTTCATGTCGATGTCCTCGGGGCAACTCCGACCGGTGGTCATCCGCGTTATCCAGAACCGGTAGCACGGAGGCCGGGCGCGACGTCTCACACCAGCGCCGCTCGGGCTTGAGCCCTTGCCGGAATTCCTTCGGCGTAAGGGTATAGCCGCGGTCCCGTCCCGGGGCGCCCTTTCACACCAGCATCGCGTAGCGCAGCCCGTCATAGACCGCGGCGTGGATGTTGCGCGAGGAGACGGCGTCGCCGAGGCGCACGAGGTGGAAGGCGCCCGCCGCGTTGCGATCCGGCAAGGGCCAGCGCTGGGCGAGGAGCGCGTCGTAGTCCACCGCGCCGAGATTCTTCGATTGCGGCTTCAGCTCGAAATAGAGCTCGTCCATCGCCATCGTGCCGTGCTCCACGACGACCTGGCGCACCTCGCGCTCCTCGACCGCGCCGGGCGCCCAGGCGGAGGCGAGCACGGCGACGAGCCCGTTGCCGCGGCGGCGGACGGCGGTGAGGCGCGTCGCGATCGTGATGCGCGTGCCAGCTTCCGCCAGCGCCTTCTGGTAGGGCACATGGTTCATGCCGCCGATCTCGGAGGCGAAGTTGCGCTCGGGCGAGACGACCTCCAGCGCGATGCCGGCCCGCGCGATCATCTCGGCGGCGGACAGGCCCTGGTGCCCGCCATTGTCGTCGTAGAGAAGCACCGGCCCTTCCGGCTTCACCGAGCCCGACAGGATGTCCCAGCTGGACACGACGAGATCGTCCCCCTCCGTGAGTTCGGGGTTCTGCGGCAGGCCGCCGGTCGCGACGAAGACCATGTCGGGCGCCTCTGCCAGAACGTCGGCGCCGTCGGCATAGGCGTTGTAGCGGATCTCGACGCCGAGCCGGTCGAGCTCCGAGAGGCGCCAGTCGACGATGCCCTGAAGCTCCCGGCGGCGCGGCAGGCGGGCGGCGAGGCCGATCTGCCCGCCCGCAAGGCCGCTCGCCTCGAAGACCGTGACGCGGTGGCCCCGCTCGGCCGAGACGCGCGCCGCCTCCAGCCCCGCCGGGCCGGCGCCGACGACGACGACGCGCTTCTCCACCGGCGCCCGGCCGAGAATATGCGGCATGGTCGCCTCGCGGCCGGTCGCGCCGTTGTGGATGCAGATCGCGCCGCCGCCCTCGTAGATCCGGTCGAGGCAGTAGGTCGCGCCGACGCAGGGGCGGATCTCGTGCTCCCGGCCGGACATGATCTTGCGGACGATATGCGGGTCCGCGATATGGGCGCGCGTCATGCCGACCATGTCGAGCTTTCCTTCCGCGATCGCATGGCGCGCGGTGGCGACGTCGGCGATACGCGCGGCGTGGAACACCGGATAGCGCGTTGCCGCCCGGATCTCTCCCGCGAAGTCGAGATGCGGCGAGGCCGGCATGCCCTGGATCGGGATGACGTCCACCAGATCCTTGTCGTGGTCGAGATGGCCGCGAATGACGTTGATGAAGTCGATCTTTCCGGAGGCGACGAGCCGGCGGGCGATCTCGACGCCCTCCTGGCGGTTCAGGCCGATGTCCCAGGCCTCGTCCACGACCATGCGCGTGCCGACGATGAAGTCCGGCCCGACCGCCTTGCGCACGGCGTCGACGATCATCCAGGTGAAGCGCAGCCGGTTGTCGAGCGAGCCGCCGTGCTCGTCCGTGCGGTGGTTGGTCGCGGGAGACCAGAAGCTGTCGAGGAGATGGCCGTAGGCCTCGATCTCCACGCCGTCGAGACCGGCCGCCTGCATGCGCGCGGCCGCTGTACCGTAGTCGGCCGCGATGCGCTCGAGATCCCAGTCCTCCGCCTCCTTGGGAAAGGAGCGATGGGCCGGCTCGCGGATCGCGGAAGCCGACAGGACGGGCAGCCAGTCGCCCTGGTTGGCGCCCGTGCGCCGGCCGAGATGGGTGATCTGGATCATCACCGCGCAGCCCTCGTCGTGGCACTCGTCGGCGAGGCGCTTCATGTGGGGGACGATCTCGTCCTTGTAGGCATGGAGATTGCCGAAGGCGGGCGGCGAATCCGGGGAGACGATTGCCGAGCCCGCCGTCATCGTCATGGCGATCCCGCCCTTCGCCTTTTCCACGTGATAGAGCCGATAGCGGTCCTTCGGCATGCCGTCCTCGGAATAGGACGGCTCGTGCGCGGTCGAGAGAATCCGGTTCTTCAGCGTGAGATGGCGCAGCTGGAAGGGCTGGAGCAGCGGATCGTTCGAGGCGGCCTTGGGCACGGACGGAACGGCGGACATGGCGCAACACCTCGCGGGAACCAGTCCCCCATCATGCGCGCCATGCCGGGATGCGTCGATCCAGGCGAGACGTGATCTGGCCTGTTCGCGACACGGGCCGACCGACTGCGGCGCGAGCGGCCCGATGGAGCACCGAACGCGGTCCGCAAGTCACCGGCGCCACCTTATTTGCTTTGGAACGCATGAACCTTTCTTTAGCGATTGAACGGATGTTTTCATGGTTCATTGAGCTCCCGACTGTAGGCCTCACGGCATGACAGGCGCCCCCTCGCCGGGCGCGATGCAGTTCGGAAAGACATCGGCATGTTCTTACAAGGTTCCAGCGCGTCCCATGTTCTGGCGGCGCTCGACAAGTCTCTCGCCATCATCGAATTCGATCCGAGCGGGGTCGTCCTCAAGGCCAACGACAATTTCTGCCGGACGCTCGGCTACGCCTCCGAGGAGATCATCGGCCGGCATCACCGCATGTTCGTCGGCGAGGAACAGGCGCGCTCGGCGGACTATGCGGAGCTGTGGCGCCAGCTCGGCGACGGAGAATTCCTGGCCAAGCGGTTCAAGCGCTATGCCAAGGGCGGGCGCGAGGTCTTCATCCAGGCGTCCTACAACCCGGTCATGACCCCGCGGGGCAAGGTCTACAAGATCGTCAAGGTCGCCGCCGACATCACCGCCGAAACGCGGGCCGCAATGGCCGATGCCGGAAAGATCCAGGCGATTTCGAGGGCCCAGGCCGTCATCGAATTCGACACGGACGGGAACATCCTGACGGCGAACGAGAATTTCCTGTCGACCCTCGGCTATGGCCTCGACGAGATCGTCGGCCGCCATCACCGGATGTTCGTCGATCCCGCCACGGCGGCATCGCCGGCCTACGGAACGTTCTGGGAGCGGCTTCGGCGCGGCGAATTCCTCTCCGACGAGTTCCGGCGGATCGGCAAGGGCGGGCGCGAGGTCTTCATCCAGGCCACCTACAATCCGATCCTCGATCACGAGGGCCGCGTGCTGCGCGTGGTGAAATTCGCGACCGACGTGACGCCGCGCGTCGTGGCCGTGCGCTCGCTCAGCGATGCGCTGACGGATCTGGCCGGCGGCAATCTCGCCCAGCGCATCGACACGTCCTTCACGCCCGCCTTCGAGCATATGCGCGAAAGCTTCAACGCCTCGCTGGAGACCCTCCAGGCCGCCTTGCAGGCCGTCGCACACAATGCCGCCGGCATCCTCTCCAGCGCGGGCCAGATCCGCTCGGAGGCCGACAGTCTGGCACACCGGACGGAAGAGCAGGCCGCGGCTCTGGAGGAAAGCTCCGCCGCCCTTTGCGAACTCACCGAGTCCGTGCACGGCTCGGCCAGAAGCGCCGACGAGATCGGCCATCTCGTGGCGCGCACCAGGAGCGAAGCCGAGCGTTCCGGCACCATCGTTGCGCGCGCCGTCGATGCGATGGCCGGGATCGAGGACTCCTCGCAGAACATCACGCGCATCATCGGCGTGATCGACGAGATCGCCTTCCAGACCAATCTCCTGGCGCTGAACGCCGGCGTCGAGGCGGCGCGAGCCGGCGAGGCGGGACGCGGCTTCGCGGTCGTGGCCCAGGAGGTGCGCGGTCTCGCCCAGCGCTCGGCGGAGGCCGCCAAGGAGATCAAGACGCTGATCTCCGCCTCTTCGGCCGAGGTGAAGAACGGCGTCGAACTCGTCGGCGCCACCGGAAAGGCGCTCGAAGGGATCATCTCGAAGGTCACGGAGATCGACGCCCACGTCTCGCGCATGGTGAGTTCGGCCCGCGCCCAGTCGGTCGGACTGAAGGAGATCAGCACGGCCATCGGCACGCTCGACGAGGGCACGCAGCACAATGCCGCCATGGTCCAGGAGACGACGGGCTCGGCGAACGCACTTGCCGGCGAAGCCTCCGCGCTGAACGAGCTGCTGCGGCAGTTCAAACTGGAGACGCACCGGCGAGCCGCAGGCATCCCTGCGCCGGCGCGCATCCGCCGCGACGAGCCGAGCCTCTCCTTCGCCCGGACCGGAACCTACTGACGAGACGGCGGCGCCGATCGCCCGGCGCCGCCGTCTGGTCATCTCATCGACGTCGATGGGTGACGTCAGGCCGCGCGGGCCGCCGCAGAGCCGACGCTTTGGCGGATCGCGGTGATGTTGCGGGCGTAGTCGGCGGGCGTGCCGCCCTTGAAGATCGCCGATCCCGCCACGAGCACGTCGGCCCCGGCCGCGGCGACGAGCGGCGCGGTCTCGGGCGTCACGCCGCCGTCGATCTCGATATGGATCGGCCGCTCGCCGATCATCCTCTTCACGCGCGCGACCTTGTCCACGACGGAGGGGATGAAGGCCTGCCCCCCGAAGCCCGGATTGACCGTCATCAGGAGCACGAGGTCGAGCCGGTCGAGCACGTATTCGATGACGGTTTCGGGCGTCGAAGGATTGAGCGAGACGCCGGCCTTCTTGCCGAGCGCGCGGATCGCCTGGAGCGAGCGGTCGAGATGCTTCGTCGCCTCGGCATGGACCGTGATGATGTCGCAGCCGGCCTCCGCGAAGGCTTCGAGGAAGTTGTCGCAGGGCTCGATCATCAGGTGGCAGTCGAAGACCTTGGTCGAGGCCTTGCGGATCGCCTTGATGACGGGCGGGCCGAAGGTGATGTTGGGCACGAAATGCCCGTCCATCACGTCGAGATGGATCCAGTCGGCGCCGGCCTGATCCACGTCGGCCACTTCCTGGCCGAGGCGGGAGAAATCGGCGGAGAGAATGGACGGGGCGATGATGAGATCGGTCGTCATGCGGGTATCTCCTGTTCTGTCGTGCCGCCTGCCAGTTCCGGTCCGGTTGATTGCCCGAAGACGCGGCTCGCGGCAATGTCGCTCGCCTCGATCGTCGACAGCGCATCCGCGTCGAGCGGCCCGAGACCGGCCTCGAAGAGCCGGTTCGCCTGGCGCAGCCGCGCCCGGTCGAGCGCGTTGCGGATGGAGCGCGCATTGGCGAAATGCGGCTGGCCCCGGCGATGGGAGATGTAGCTTTCCAGCACCGCCTTCGCCTCGTCGCTGAGCCGGTAGTTCTGCCGCTCCAGCATGCCGAGCGAGATCTGGAGCAGCTCCCCGTCCGAATAGTCGGGAAAGTCGATGTGATGGGCGACGCGGGACCTGAAGCCCGGATTGCTTTCGAAGAACTTGTCCATGCGGTCGGCATAGCCGGCGAGGATCACGACGAGATCGTCGCGCTTGTTCTCCATGATCTGCAGCAGGATCTCGATCGCCTCCTGCCCGTAGTCGCGCTCGTTGTCGGGGCGGTAGAGATAGTAGGCCTCGTCGATGAAGAGGACGCCGCCCATCGCCTTCTTCAGGATCTCCTTCGTCTTCGGCGCGGTGTGGCCGATATACTGGCCGACGAGATCGTCTCTGGTCACCGAGACGAGATGGCCTTTGCGGATATAGCCGAGCCGGTGCAGGAGATCGGCCATCTTCAAGGCGACGGTCGTCTTGCCCGTGCCGGGATTGCCGGTGAAGCTCATGTGCAGCGTCGGCGTGTCGTGGGCGAGACCCATGGCCTTTCGCGCACGCTCCACGAGCAGGAGCGCGGCGGTCTCCTTGATGCGCTTCTTCACCGGCTTCAGCCCGACCAGCGTCCGGTCCAGCTCGTCCAGCACGTCGCCGACGCCCGCCTCCTCATATTCGCGCTGGAGATCGACGGTGAGGGGACGGGTGATGGGTTCGGTGGTGCTCATGGGGTCCTCGGTGTTCGAAGCCGAGGAGGGTTGCGGGAGGCACCCCCCTCTGTCCTGCCGGACATCTCCCCCGCAAGGAGGGAGATCGGCAGCTCTGCGGACGGATCAGGATCTGGAGATGCCGGCAACGAGACTGATCTCTCCCCTTGCGGGGGAGATGCCGGCAGGCAGAGGGGGGTGCCTCCCGCAAAGCGTGGCAAGGCGCCCCCTCCCCTCATCATCGACCTCAGGCGTAGCGCTCGCCTTCCGCGCGGTCGGTCGAGTAGCCTTCCGTCGAGTACTTGATGTTGCGGCCCTTGTCCTCGCTGCGCCTGAGGCGGAAGCCGGGCTCCTCGGCGGGGCGGTTGACGATGAAGGAGAGCTTCACCGACTCCCAGCCGCTGGTGGAATCGAAGGCGGAAAGGCGGATGTAGCGGTTGCCGTAGACCTTGCGGCACTCGGCCAGCTCCAGCATCACGCCGGCCGCGTCCGGCACCTCGAACATCGGGTGGCCCCACATGTCCCAATAGGTGTTGCGGGGATGGGGATCGTCGGTGAACTCGATGTTCACGGCCCAGCCGTTGTCGATGCAGTACTGGACCTGGGCCGAGATCTGCTGGTCGGTCAGATCGGGCAGGAACGAGAAGGCGCCTTGGGTCACGCGCATGGGATGTCTCCTGGCTTGAGAGAATGAACGGAACGGCTCAGCTGCTTTCTTCTCCCCCCAACGGGGGAGAAGGTCGCGGCAGCGGGATGAGGGGGCGGCGCGGCCGTGGCCGAATGTCCGCCGCTCCGCCGCTTGGAGCGGCACCCCCTCATCCGACCTCCGCTTCGCTTCGGCCACCTTCACCCCGCCGGGGAGAAGAATGGCGCTTCGTCTTGCAGCGCTTGCCGCGATCAGGCCGCGGTGGCCGTGTTCTGGTAGTCCGGCGCGTCGGTGGACGTGTAGTTGAAGGTCACGTCCTTCCAGGTGTCGAGCGCCTGGCGCAGCGGGGCGCAGGTCTTGGCGGCGTTGGCCAGGATCTCCGGTCCCTCGTTGACGATGTCCCGGCCCTCGTTGCGGGCGAGGACCATGCATTCCAGCGCGACGCGGTTGGCCGTGGCGCCGGCCGCGATGCCCATCGGATGGCCGATCGTGCCGCCGCCGAACTGAAGGACCGTGTCCTCGCCGAGAAGGTCGAGGAGCTGGTGCATCTGCCCGCAATGGATGCCGCCCGACGCGACCGGCATCATCTTGTTGAGCGAGGCCCAGGGCTGGTCGAAGAAGACGCCGTTGGCGAGGTTCTTCTGCGTGAACTCGTCACGGCAGATGTCGTAGTAGCCCTTCGTCGTCGCCGGATCGCCTTCCAGCTTGCCGACGACCGTGCCGGCATGGATGTGATCGACGCCGGCCAGGCGCGACCACTTGGCGATGACGCGGAACGAGACGCCGTGGATCTTCTGGCGCGTGTAGGTCGAGTGGCCCGCGCGGTGGAGGTGCAGGATCATGTTGTTCTTGCGGGCCCACTTGGCCATGGACTGGATGGCCGTCCAGCCGATCACGAGATCGATCATGACGATGGTGGAGCCGAGGTCGCGGGCGAACTCGGCGCGCTCGTACATGTCCTCCATCGTCGCCGCGGTGACGTTGAGATAGGTGCCCTTGATCTCGCCGGACGCGGCCTGCGCCTTGTTCACCGCCTCCATGCAGTAGAGGAAGCGCTCGCGCCAATCCATGAAGGCCTGGGAGTTGATGTTCTCGTCGTCCTTGGTGAAGTCGAGCCCGCCCTTCAGCGCCTCGTAGACGACGCGGCCGTAATTGCGCCCGGACAGGCCGAGCTTGGGCTTCACGGTCGCGCCGAGCAGCGGGCGGCCGAACTTGTCGAGCCGTTCGCGCTCGACGACGATGCCGGTCGCCGGGCCCTGGAAGGTGCGGACATAGGCCGTGGGCAGGCGCATGTCCTCCAGCCGCAGCGCCTTCAGCGGCTTGAAGCCGAAGACGTTGCCGATGATCGAGGCCGTGAGATTGGCGATCGAGCCGTTCTCGAAGAGGTCGAGATCGTAGGCGATGTAGGCGAAGTAGCTGCCCTCGCCGTTCGGGACCGGATCGACCCGGTAGGCCTTGGCGCGGTACTTCTCGGCGGCCGTCAGGCGGTCCGTCCAGACGACCGTCCAGGTCGCGGTGGAGCTTTCGCCGGCCACCGCCGCCGCCGCCTCGATCGGATCGACGCCGTCCTGCGGCGTGATGCGGAAGCAGGCGATGACGTCGGTGTCCTTGGGCTCGTAGTCGGGCTCCCAGTAGCCCATCTTCTTGTATTCCATGACGCCGGACTTGTAGCGGTCCTTGCCGGTGACGGTCTGCGACTTCTCCTGAAGGGTGCTGGACATCGTCTTCTCCTTGGCTGGGATAGAGGGGCTGGTCTTGGGAGTTCGGGCCGGTCCCTGGATTTTGGACGCGGGTCTTCGTTGCGGCTTTTCGACGGAAAAGCCGCTCTCGTGATGGGGTCGGGAATGCGGCCCGCTCCTTGGAGCGGGCGGGTCTATGCCGTCAGGCGCCTATTCGGCCGCCTCCTGCATCCGGATCGA
The DNA here is from genome assembly GCF_001425485.1 of Aureimonas sp. Leaf427. Classification (GTDB taxonomy): domain Bacteria; phylum Pseudomonadota; class Alphaproteobacteria; order Rhizobiales; family Rhizobiaceae; genus Plantimonas. The sequence continues at coordinate 169,544 of NZ_LMQW01000001.1, forward strand.
CGGACCGAGTTCGCCGCGCGCGTAGCGCTTGGCCATGTCGTCGAGAGGGATCACCTTGATCGTCGAGGCCTTGCCCGCCGTGCCGAACTGCTCGTTGCGGTCGATGCAGAGATCGCGCAGCGCGTCGAGCGCCGGCTGGAGGAACTTGCGCGGATCGAACTCCTGCGGCTTCTCCTGCGCGATGCGCCGGAACTGCCCGGTCATGGCCATGCGGCAGTCCGTGTCGATGTTGACCTTGCGCACCCCGTGCCGGATGCCGCGCACGATCTCCTCGACCGGTACGCCCCAGGTCTGGGGCATCTCGCCGCCATACTTGTTGATGATGTCCTGCAGCGCCTGCGGCACCGAGGACGAGCCGTGCATAACGAGATGCGTGTTCGGCAACTTCCGGTGGATCTCTTCGATGATGCTCATCGCCAGGATGTCGCCGTCGGGCTGGCGGGTGAACTTGTAGGCGCCGTGCGAGGTGCCCATGGCGATGGCGAGCGCGTCGACGCCGGTGCGCGCGACGAAGTCCACCGCCTGATCCGGATCGGTCAGGAGCTGGTCGTGCGAGAGCACGCCCTCCGCCCCGTGGCCGTCCTCAGCCTCCCCCTGCCCGTTTTCCAGCGAGCCGAGGACGCCGAGTTCGCCCTCCACCGAGGCGCCGACCCAATGGGCCATGCGTGTGACGCGCTCGGTGATGTCCACGTTGTATTCGTAGTCGGCGGGCGTCTTGGCGTCCGCCTTCAGGGAGCCGTCCATCATCACGGAGGTGAAGCCGTGACGGATGGCCGTCATGCAGGTGGCCTCGTCGTTCCCGTGGTCCTGATGGATGCAGACCGGAATCTGCGGATACATCTCCACCAGCGCGTCCATCATCTTGGACAGCATGATGTCGTGCGCATAGGACCGCGCGCCCCGCGAGGCCTGGAGGATGACGGGGGCGTCGCACTTCGACGCCGCCGCCATGATGGCGAGTCCCTGCTCCATGTTGTTGATGTTGAAGGCGGGGACGCCGTAGTCGTGCTCGGCCGCATGGTCGAGGAGCTGTCTCAGTGTGATCTTGGCCATGCGGTCGGTTCCTCCAGGTCGTGAGGCCTCTTAAGAGGCGCGTTGCTCCGGCGCGGCCGGGGGCGCCTTCAGGATCTCGATGCCGGGAAGCTCGCGCCCCTCCAGCCATTCGAGGAAGGCGCCGCCGGCCGTCGAGAGATAGGTGAAGTCGTCGGCCGCGCCCGATGCGTTGAGCGCCGCGACCGTGTCGCCGCCGCCCGCCACCGTGACGAGCGTGCCGGCCTTGGTGAGCCGCGCCGCCGCCAACGCCACCGCGTTGGTCGCGGCGTCGAAGGGCGTGATCTCGAAGGCCCCGAGCGGGCCGTTCCAGAGCAGCGTCCGGCAGGTCTCGAGCGCCGCGGTGATGGCCGCGATCGTCTTCGGCCCGACGTCGAGCGCCATGGCGTCGGCCGGGATGGCATCGACGCCGACCGTCTCGTTCGCGGCATTGGCCTTGAACTCGCGGGCGACGACGAGGTCCACCGGCAGGTGCAGCTGGCAGCCCGCCTCCTCGGCCATGCCCATGACCTTCTTCGCCGTCTCCAGCGCGTCCGGCTCGTAGAGCGACTTGCCGACGTCGTGACCCTGCGCGGCCAGGAACGTGTTCGCCATGCCGCCGCCGATCACGAGGTGATCCATCTTCGGCACGAGAAACTCCAGAACGCCGATCTTGGACGAGACCTTCGCGCCGCCGACAAGGGCGGCGACGGGGCGCTTGGGCGTCGTCAGCGCCGCCTCCAGCGCGCCGACCTCGGCCATCAGCGACGGGCCGGCATAGGCCGGAAGGATCGTCGCCAGCTGGTATGTCGAGGCATGCGCCCGGTGGGCGCAGGAGAAGGCGTCGTTGACGTAGAGATCGCCGACCACCGAAAGGCGCAGCGCGAAGTTCCGGTCGTTGGCCTCCTCGCCGGGATGGAAGCGCACGTTCTCGAAGACGGCGATCTGCCCGTCCTTGAGCTCGCCCGCGACCGTCTCGGCCTCGGGGCCGACGCAGTCGTCGGCAAAGCGCACGGGGCGCTTCAGGATCTCTGCCAGCGCGTCGGCGACGGGCCGCAGCGAGAAGGCGCGGTTCACCTCGCCGTTCGGACGGCCGAGATGGCTGAGGATGACGACCTTCGCGCCGCGATCGGCCAGATCCGCGACGGTCGGCGCGAAACGCTCCAGGCGCGTCGCGTCGGTGACGCGGCCGTCCTTCATGGGCACGTTCACGTCGGCCCGGATGAGGACCGTCTTGCCGGCGACGTCGACGCCGGCGATGGGACGAAGCGCGCCGCTCAACCGACCAGCTCCTTGGCGTTGGAGACGATTGCGTCGGCCGTGATGCCGAACATCTCGTAGAGCTTGGGCGCGGGGCCGGAGGCGCCGAAGGAATTCATGCCGATGAAGCGGCCGCTCTCGCCGATCCAGCGATCCCAGCCGAAGCGCCCGGCCGCCTCGATGGCGATGCGCGGCGCGGTGCCGAGCACGGACTTGCGATAGGCCTCGTCCTGCTCCTCGAAGAGCTCCCAGGAGGGCATGGAGACGACGGCGGCCCGGATGCCCTCGGCCTTCAGCTTCTCCGCGCCGGCCAGCGCGATCTCGATTTCCGAGCCCGTGGCCAGGATCGTCACCTGACGTGTCCCGCCTTCGGCTTCGCGCAGGACATAGGCGCCCTTGCGCGAGCGGTTCTCCGCGACGTCTCCGGCGCGCACGACCGGCAGGTTCTGGCGCGACAGCGACAGGACGGACGGACGGGTCGTCTCCGTCATCGCGATCTCCCAGGCCTCGGCGGTCTCGATCGCGTCGGCGGGGCGGAAGACCAGCATGTTCGGCGTCGCGCGCAGCATGGCGAGATGCTCGATCGGCTGATGCGTCGGGCCGTCCTCGCCAAGACCGATGGAGTCATGGGTCATGACGTAGATGACGCGGATGCCCATCAGGGCGGAGAGACGCATGGCGCCGCGGGCATAGTCGGAAAAGACCATGAACGTGCCGCCATAGGGGATGAACCCGCCATGCAGCGCGATGCCGTTCATCGCCGCGGCCATGCCGTGCTCGCGGATGCCGTAGTGCAGGTAGCGGCCGGAGAAGTCGCCGGGCTTCACGCTCGTCATGCCCTTGGTGAGGGTGAAGACCGAATGCGTGAGGTCGGCCGAGCCGCCGATGGTGATGTCGGTGGCGTCGTTGATGACCTGGAGCGTCGCCTCGGAGGACTTGCGGGTCGCGATCTTCGGCTGCTCGACGGAGAGCTTCTCGCGGAAGGCGGACATGGTCTCGGCGAAGTCCGCCGGCAGCGTCGCGGCGTTCGCCGTCTCGAACTCGGCCTTGCGGTTGGACGAGGCGAGGCGCTTGTCCCACTCGGCCTTGGCCTTGGCACCCTTCTCGCCGACCGTGCGCCAGCCCTTCACGACCGCGTCCGGCAGGACGAAGGGCTCGGACTCCCAGATCAGCTCCTTGCGGGCGACCGCGATCTCCTCGTCGCCGAGCGGGGCGCCATGCGCCTTCTCGGTGCCGCGGACCTTCGGCGAGCCGTAGCCGATGACCGTGCGGCAGGCGATCAGCGCCGGCTTGTCCGAGTTGCGCGCCTTGGCGATGGCCGCGTGGATCGCGTCGTCGTCATGGCCGTCGATCGCCACCGTCGTCCAGCCGGCCGCCTCGAAGCGCTTCAGCTGGTCCATCGAGGTCGAGAGCGAGGTGCGCCCGTCGATCGAGATCTCGTTGTCGTCCCAGAGCACGATCAGCTTGTTCAGCTTCAGGTGCCCGGCGAGATCAATCGCCTCGTGGCTGATGCCCTCCTGAAGGCAGCCGTCGCCGGCGATGACATAGGTGTAGTGATCGACGATGTCGTCGCCGAAGCGCGAATTGGCGAGACGCTCGGCGATCGCCATGCCGACGGCGGTGGCGATGCCCTGGCCGAGCGGGCCGGTCGTCGTCTCGATGCCGAGCGCATGGCCGTATTCGGGATGGCCGGCGGTCTTGGCGCCGATCTGGCGGAAGTTCTTGAGCTGGTCGATCCCCATGTCGGTGTAACCGACGAGATGGTGGATCGCGTAGAGCAGCATCGAGCCGTGGCCGGCCGAGAGCACGAAGCGGTCGCGGTCCGGCCAGGACGGGTTCGCCGGATCGATCTTCACGAAGTCGCGGAAGAGGACGGTCGCGACGTCGGCCATGCCCATCGGCATGCCAGGATGGCCGGAATTGGCCTTCTGGACGGCGTCCATGGCGAGGGCGCGGATGGCGTTCGCCATGTCGCGGGGATTGCGGTCGACCGTGCCGTCGGCGGGCTTGGGGGTGGAGAGAACGTTGGACATTTCAGCCTTCGAAATCAGGACGCGCGTCGCTTGCGCTCGATGAGCTGCAGGATCAGCGGCGTCAGGATGAGTTGCATGGCCAGATCGAGCTTGTTGCCCGGGACCACGATGGAGTTCGCCCTCGACATGAACGAGTTCGGGATCATCGAGAGAAGATAGGGAAAGTCTATACCCCGCGGGATCGCGAAGCGGATGACGAGCATCGACTCGTCGGGTGTCGGAATCCAGCGCGCGATGAACGGATCGGACGTGTCGACGATCGGCACGCGCTGGAAATTGATGTTCGTCAGGGCGAATTGGGGACAGATGTACTTCACGTAGTCCGGCATGCGCCGGAGGATGACGTCCATCACCGCCTCGGTGGAGTAGCCGCGCGTCGCCTTGTCCCGGTGGATCTTCTGGATCCATTCGAGATTGATGACGGGAACGACGCCGATCTTCAGGTCCACGTGCTGCGCGAGATCGACCGTGTCGGTCTTCACGCAGCCGTGGAGACCTTCGTAGAACAGAAGGTCGCTTTCGGGCTGGAAAGCCTGCCAGTCGCTGAAGGTGCCGGGATTGGCACCGTAGATCTTGGCCTCTTCGGCATCGTGGATGTAGTGGCGCGTCTCGCCGCGACCCTTGCGGCCATAGTCCGCGAAGACCTCTTCCAGCTTCTCGAGGACGTTCGCCTCGGGGCTGAAATGCGAGAAATGCTTGTTCCCGGAAGCGTCTTCCTCCGCGATCTTGTCCTTCATCGCCTGGCGGTCGTAGCGGTGGAACGCGTCGCCCTCGATGAAGACCGCATCCACCCGCTCGCGCCGGAAGATCTGCTCGAAGATCCGCTTCACAGACGTGGTCCCGGCACCGGACGAACCCGTGATCGCGATGATGGGATGCTTGGCGGACATCGACTTCTCCTCCAGACGAATGATCAGGCCCTGAACAGGCTTCTTTTTCCAAAGAGCGGCGAGCGGTCGCCGATGGCCGACGGATCGGTCAGGTAGCGGGTGACGCGCGCGACCTCGCGGGCCGAGCCGAACACGAGCGGGGTGCGCTGGTGGAGGGTTTCGGGCACGATATCGAGGATGCGGGTCACGCCGTCCGTCGCCGCGCCGCCGGCGTTCTCGACGCAGAAGGCGATCGGATTGGCCTCGTAGAGGAGGCGCAGGCGGCCCTTCTGGTAGCCCTTCCGCCCGTCGCCGGGGTAGAGGAAGATGCCGCCGCGAATAAGGATGCGGTAGCAGTCCGCGACCATCGAGGCGATCCAGCGCATGTTGAAGTCGCGCTCGCGCGGTCCCTCCGTGCCGGCCAGGCAGTCGTCGATGTAGAGGCGCATCGCCTCGTCCCAGTGGCGGTAGTTCGAGGCGTTGATAGCGAACTCGCTGGCCTTCTCGGCGATGCCGATGGAGGGGCGGAACTCGACATAGCCGCCGAAGCTCGGCGAGAAGGTGAAGACATGCGTCCCGTTGCCGAGGCTGAGGACGAGGAGAAGCTGCGGCCCGTAGATGAAGAAGCCGGCAGCCAGCTGCCGCGAACCCGGCTGCTTGAAGACGCTCTCCGCGTCCGAGCGATGCGCCTCGGAGACGGGCAGGATGGAGAAGATCGTGCCGATCGAGACGTTGGTCTCGATGTTGGACGAGCCGTCCAGCGGATCGATGGCCAGCGCCAGGGCGCCGTCGGGCTTCAGGGCGACGGACTCGTCCTGCTCCTCGGAGCCGTAGAAGGCGATGTCGGAGGCCTTGGCGGCTTCCAGGAAGACGCGGTCGGCGAGGACGTCGAGCTCTTTCTGGATGTCTCCGCCGCCATTGCCGACGTCGCGGCTGGCGCCGAGATTGTCGGAGGACGAGCCCTGGATGATCGTGTTGCGGACCTTGACGGAGGCGGCGGCCAGATGCCGAATGGCATCCGCGACCTTCAACCGTATCGGGTCCGTCCCGGCCTCAGAGCCGAGATGGGCGTCGAGTGACGATGCCATGCGTTTCTCCCTGTCGGTTCCCGGAGTTCTATGACCCCGTGTCCCCGATACAGTCAGACTATGCAGAGTGCGACGCGCTTAGTAAAATTTATTCTCTTTACCTACGTCGTAACTTTTACTAATCATCTGAAATGCGCACCCTGACCCTCCGCCAGCTCCGCTCCGTGCAGGCCATCGAGCGCCACGGCACGATCGCCGCCGCCGCCCGGACGCTTGGCCTGACCGCACCGGCGATCACTTTGCAGATCAAGCAGTTGGAGGAGGAGTTCGGCCTCATGCTCTTCGACCGCACGAGCGACGGCATGCATCTGCGCGAGGCCGGGCATGCAGTCCTGCGGGCAGCCAACGCGATCGAGACGGTGCTGCGCGGGCTCGGCGACGAGATCGATTCCATCAAGGGCCTGCGCCACGGCTCGATCCGGCTCGGCGTCGTCTCCACGGCCAAGTATTTCGCGCCGCGCCTGATCGCCGCCTTCGGCAAGGAGCATCCCGACATCGACATCAAGCTCACGGTCGGCAATCGCTCGGAGATCATCGACATCCTGCGGTCCTACCGGCTGGACCTCGCTCTGATGGGCCGCCCGCCCCGCGACTTTCCGGTGAAGGCGGAGGCCTTCGGCGACCATCCGCTCGTCATGATCTCCGCGCCCGACCATCCGCTGGCGCAAAAGCGCGACATCGAGAAGGCCGAGCTTCTCGACCATGCCCTCATCATCCGCGAGACGGGCTCGGGGACGCGCAAGGCGCTCGAGACCTTCTTCAGCGCCCTGCCCGATGCGCTGGACCGCGACACGGTGGAGATGGATTCCAACGAGACGATCAAGCAGGCCGTCATGGCCGGGCTCGGCATCGCCTTCATCTCCGCCCACACGGTCGCCTTCGAGGTCGAGATGGGACGGCTCGCCGTTCTCGACGTCGTCGACATGCCGATCCGCAAGCAATGGTTCGCCGTCTCGCGCACCGACCGCGTGCCCTCGCCGGCCGAGGACGCCTTCAAGAGCTTCCTCTCCAACCGCGGCGCGAGCTTCCTGCCGCTGCTCGACCGCCTCTATCCCGCGGGCGCCATCGGCGAGGCGTGAGGCTCGCCGAGAAGCCGCGCGGTGCGCAGGGCCGCGAGGTCCTTGGAGCCCGTGCAGAAGCAGGCGATCCGAAGCTCGGTCTCGACCCTCTCGAAATGCGCGGCGATCGCCTCGGCGGAGGCTTCGGCGGCGGCCAGCCCCGCCGCCGCCTGCCCAGCGAGATCGGCGCCGAGCCGGATCGCCCGCGCCACGTCCAGCCCGTGGCGAACGCCGCCGGACCCGACGACGACGCTGCCCGGGCACGCGGCCCGCACGGCGGCGATCGCGGTCGCGGTCGGGATGCCCCAGTCGGCGAAGAGGAGCGCGGTGTCGCGCGCCGCCGGCGTCGCGGCGCGCTCGGCCTCGACCGCCGCCCAGCTCGTGCCGCCCGCCCCCGCGACGTCGAGCACGCCGACGCCCGCATCCACGAGCCGCCGCGCCACGTCCGCCGACAGGCCTGCGCCGACCTCCTTCACCACGACCGGCACGGACAGGCCCCGCACGAGGCCTTCGATCGCCGCGAGCGCGCCCTTCCAGTTGCGGTCGCCGCCCGCCTGCACGGCCTCCTGCAACGGGTTCAGATGAACGATCAGCGCATCGGCCTCGATCATGTCCACCGCCCGCCGGGCCTCGTCGATTCCGTAGCCGAGAACGAACTGCGCGGCGCCGAGATTGGCGAGGATCGGAACGTCGGGCGCGAGCCGCCGCAGGCTCGCGTCGAGCCCGCCATTCCCCCGCCCCTCGATGGCGATGCGCTGCGAACCGACGGCCAGCGCGATGCCCCGCGCCTGCGCCACCTCCGCCAGACGCTCGTTGATCGCCGCCGAGCGCGCGGGTCCGCCGGTCATGGACGAGATCAGGAGCGGCGCCTTCAGCCGGCGGCCGAGAAACGCGGCGGAAAGGTCGATCGCGTCGAAATCGAGCTCCGGCAGCGCCTGGTGTTCGAAGCGTACGGCATCGAACCCGCTGGCCGCGCGCGGCGCCGCCAATCGCGGCGCGAGCACGATATCGAGATGCCGGTCTTTACGATCTCCGATCGCGCTCTCGGTAGTCGATGAATGTCCTGCCGTTTGGGGCCGTTCCATGCGGTCCTTTCGTCGCAGGCGTGCAAAACATAGGGCTCCCTGCCTAGTCGGACTTGGTCAAGGCCGTGCTAGGATCAAGGGATGCAGCGGCTTGGGGACGCAATGGCAGGGCGTAAATCTGACGATGGCGGGCAACGGCCCCTCGGCACTCCGCTCGTCGGCAGGACGGGAGGCTCCAGGACACGCGCGCCCGAAACGCTGAGCGCCTATCGCGCCCGGATCGACGCGCGGCTCGCCGAGCTTCTGCCGCGCGGCCTTCCCGGCCATGCCGCGCTCGGCGAGGCCTTTGCCGACAGCCTTCTCGCGCCGGGCAAGCGCCTGCGCCCGCTGATGACGGTGATCGCGGCCGAGGATCTCGGCGGGCGGACGGAGCCTGCGATCGACGCGGGCTGCGCGGTCGAGATGGTGCATGCGGCCTCCCTCGTCCTCGACGACCTCCCCTGCATGGACGATGCGGCGCTGCGTCGCGGGCGCCCGGCCATCCATGTCAGCCATGGCGAGGACCTCGCCGTCCTCGTCGCCGTGGCCGGTCTCTCCTCCGCCTATGGAACGCTGGCCGGGATCGAGGGCCTTGGCCCCGAGGCGCGTGCCGAATCCGTCGCGATCCTGTCGCGCGCCGTCGGCGTCTGCGGGCTCGTCGGCGGGCAGTTCGAGGATCTGAGGCGCGGACGCACCGAGCGCGGCGTCGCCGAGATCGCGGCCGCCAACGGGCTGAAGACCGGCGTGCTCTTCTCCGCCTCCGTCGAGATCGGCGCGGTCACGGCCGGCGCGTCCGAAGCGGTGCGCGCTCGGCTCCGACACTTCGCGCGCGAGCTCGGCCATGCCTTTCAGCTGCTCGACGACCTTCTCGACGGCGCTTCCGATCCCCATCTCATCGGCAAGGACGTCGGCAAGGACATCGGCAAGTCGACCATCGTCCAGCGCATCGGCGCCCCCTCCGCGCGGCGCCGGATGGAGCGTCACGTGGAAGCGGCAAACGCCGAATTGACGAGCCTATTTGGACCCGACAGCCGGCTGCATCGTCTGGTCGCGGCCATTTTCGACGCCGAACCGGTTATGAGAGCGGCGGCGGACGAGGCGGACGACCGGGTCGGCCAGGAGATCGGCGCCCGCTGAGGGTCCTCCTCCCGGCCGCATGCCGCGACGGGCGTCGGACCATGAACGTGCACGAGGAATTCGACCGATGAGCCTATCGAGCTGGCCCGTCCTCATAGCGGTGACGCTTCTGACCGTCGCGGGCATGGAGGTCTTCGCCTGGTGGGCGCATCGCTTCATCATGCACGAATGGGGCTGGGGCTGGCACCGCTCCCACCACGAGGAGCGCGAGGGCCTGTTCGAGAAGAACGACCTCTACGCCGTCGTCTTCGCCGGCTTCTCGATCCTGCTCTTCTTGCTCGGCCATGTCTTCGCGATCCCGCTGATCACGGCGTTCGCGACCGGCATCACGATCTACGGCTTCCTCTATTTCGTCGTGCATGACGGGCTCGTCCACCAGCGCTGGCCGTTCCGCCACATTCCCCATCGCGGCTATGCCAAGCGCCTCGTCCAGGCCCACCGCCTCCACCACGCGGTCCAGGGCCGCGAGCACGGCGTCTCCTTCGGCTTCCTCTACGCCCCGCCGATCGAGAAGCTCCAGCGCGAGCTGAAGGCCTCGGGCGTCATCGCCCGCGAGCGCGATCTGGCGCGCGGGCGGGAGGCCGCCCGGGCTGGACAGTGATCTGCACTCATGGTTCGCTGCCGCAGATCGGTCGGGGGTCTATGAAGGCGGATGCGGATCGGCTTCGATGAAAGCAAGCGTGTATCGAACCTCATCAAGCATGGAGGGCTCGACTTCAAAGATATCGATCGATCGTTTTTCGACAGCGGAAAGATTGCCATCGCGAAATCCGGGCGACTTATGGCAATCGGCCCCTTTCGAGGGCGTTTGATCTCCATCGTGTTCACGAGACTTGGAACGGAAAGCCTCTCGATCGTGTCGATGAGACCAGCCAGTCGGAAGGAAAGAAGATTCTATGAAGACACTGTTACCTGACATCACGGACGAACGGGAGGCGCAAATCCAGCGCATGATCGCGTCCGATCCGGATAACCCGGAAGCGACGGACGAAGAGCTGGCATCCATGCGCCCGTTCAAGGAGGTCTTCCCGGATCTCTACGCCTCGATGCAGCGCGAATTTATCGTCGAGGAGATGTCTCCCATGCGCGAGGTGTCGATCGAGTTGGAAGAGACAGTAATCGAGAAGTATAAGGCGACCGGTGTGGATTGGCAGATGCTGGTCAATGACGTGCTGAAACGAGCTAAGATCTAAACTTGCGATCCAGGGACTGCTCGCTGTCCGACACCTCGAACGCAACTCAGAACGTCGTCACATCGTGGCGCCAAAGCTTGGCATCCCGACCCACGGCCGTGCCGCGCCGCGGCCCGAACGCCACGACCGCTCCCTTCGCCACATGGCCGAGCTTGTCCGCCTTCGAGGTCGAGACCCGTCCGTCCCAGGCCTTCGGCCCCGCCGCGACCACCCGCAGCCCGATCTCGCGATAAACGCCGAGCGCGGTCGCGACGGCCCAGGCCGAGCGGCGCGGAAGCGCGTCGATGCCGATGCGGGCGGAGGCGTAGTAGGGCTCGGCCGCCGCGACGAGGCGCCCGGCCAGCCGCGCCACCCGCTCGCGGTTCTCCGGCGCCCCCACGGCTCCGCGCTCGATCCCCTCCTCCGCCAACCAGTCCGCCGGCAGGTACAGGCGCCCGACCTCCGCATCCGGCACGATGTCCCGCGCGATATTGGTCAGCTGGAAGGCGAGGCCGAGATCGGCCGCGCGCACCAGAACCGCCGGATCGCGCGCGCCCATGACCCGCGCCATCAGCACGCCGACGACGCCCGCGACGTGATGGCAGTAGTCGAGCACCTCCTCGAAACTCCCGTAGACCCGCCCTTCCGCGTCCATGCGGAACCCGTCCAGATGCTCCAGCGCGAGCGCCAGCGGCAGGTCGTGGCTTCGCGCCACACGCTGCAGCGCCTGGAAGGCCGGCTCCGCCATCGGCTCGCCCGCGAAGGCGCGGCGGGTGCGATCCTCCAATAGGGCGATCCGGTCGAGCGGCGTCGTAGCGCTCGCCGATCCCGCCGCATGGCCGTGGTCCTGGTCGTCGACGACGTCGTCGCAATGCCGGCACCAGGCGTAGAGCATGACCGCGCCCTCGCGCGTCCGGGCGTCGAAGAGGCGCGCGGCGGCGGCGAAGCTCTTGGAGCCCCTGGCGATCGTCGCCTCCGCGGTGGCGCCGAGATCGCGCCCGGCGGCGATCGTCTCAGACATGGGCGGCATCGGCGATCATCAGGCCGGCGGTGGCCTTGGCCGAGCCGACGACGCCCGGCACGCCCGCGCCCGGATGCGTGCCCGCACCGACGAAATAGAGGTTCGGGATCACGTCGTCGCGGTTGTGCGGGCGGAACCAGGCGCTCTGCGTCAGCACGGGATCGAGGGAGAAGGCGGAGCCGACATGGGCGTTCAGCTCGTCGCGGAAATCGATCGGCGTGAAGATGCGGCTCGTCACGAGATCGGCCTTCAAGCCCGGAATGTAACGCTCCTCCAGATAGTCGAGGATGCGGTCGCGATACTTCGGCCCCTCGCTCTCCCAGTCGATGCCGGCCTTGCCGAGATGAGGCACGGGGGCGAGCACGTAGAAGCTTCCCGCCCCCTCCGGCGCGAGCGAGGGATCGGTGACGCAGGGATTGTGGAGATAGAGCGAGAAGTCGTGCGGCAGCGTCGCGCCGTTGAAGATCTCGGCGATGAGGTCGCGATAGCGCGAGCCGAAGCAGACGGTGTGATGGGCGATGTCCGGGCGATGCGTCTTCAGGCCGAAATAGATGACGAAGAGCGACATGGAGAACTTGCGCTTCTTCAGCCGCTTGGCCGCCGCGGCGCCCCGCTTCGTGCCGCGCAGGAGATGATCGTAGGTGTGGACAACGTCGCCGTTGGAGGCGACGAGATCGGCCGCGAACCGCCGTCCGTCGCGCAGCACCACGCCGGTCGCCCGGTCGCCCTCCATCTCGATCCGGTCGGCCTCGGCATCGAGCTCGATCGTGCCGCCGAGATCGGTGAAGAGCTTCGCCATCCCAGCGACCAGCGCGCCCGTGCCCCCGCGCGGAAACCACACGCCCCATTGCCGCTCCAGCGCATGGATCAGCGCGTAGATCGAGGAGGTCGCGAAGGGATTGCCGCCGACGAGCAGCGAGTGGAACGAGAACGCCTGCCGCAGATGCTCGTCCTCGATGAAGCCGGCGACCTTGGAATAGACGCTGCGCCAGGCTTCGAGCTTGGCCAGCGCCGGCCCCGCCTTCACCATGTCGCGAAAGTGCAGGAAGGGCACGGCGCCGAGCTTCAGGTAGCCCTCCTCGAAGACGGCCTTCGAATAGGCGAGGAAGCGCCGGTAGCCCTCGACGTCGCGGGGGTTGCGCGCCGCGATCTGCCGGTCGAGCCCGTCCTGATCGTTGACGTAGTCGAACGTGTCGCCATCCTCCCAGGCCAGCCGGTAGAAGGGGCTGACGGGCAGGAGCTCGACATAGTCGGACATGCGCCGGCCGGCGCTCGTCCAGAGCTCTTCCAGTGCGGACGGATCGGTGATGACGGTCGGCCCGGCGTCGAAGGTGAAGCCCTTGTCCTCGTAGACATAGGCCCGGCCGCCAGGCTTGTCGCGCCTCTCGAGGACCACCGTCCCGATGCCGGCGGACTGGAGGCGGATCGCCAGCGCGAGCCCGCCGAAGCCCGCGCCGATCACGACGGCGCGTCTGGGTCGGCTCGTTTGTGTCGGTCTGTCCAGCATCAGGCGGCGTCCTCGGGGGAGAGGCTTCGGGGAAAGGCGAGCGCGCGCAGCGCCCGGCCGACGGGAACGGGCGGCTTGCCCGCAAGAATGCGCGCCTTGTCGCCGAGCGAGAGCCGCGCGGCGTAGAAGCGCGCGATCAGATCCTCGGGCAGGCGGTGGAAATGCTGGAGGATCTCGTAGCGCCGCTCGGAGGCGCCGGCGAGAAAGAGCATGCGGTTGAGCAGGCGGAAGAACCGCCGCTCGCGCCAGAGCCGGATCGAGTGATCGCGCGTCGCCGCGAAGAGCGCGGGCGCGGAAAGATCGGGCAGCCCCGCCACGAGATCGGCGAGCCGCACGGCATCGGGCAGCGAGTAGCCCGTCGTCGGGTGGAAGAGCGCGGCGGAGAGGCCGGAGGCCGCGACCCCTGCCCGGTCCGCCCAGAAGCCCTCGATGTCGCCACCGAGCGCGATGGGCAGAATGCCCTCCTCCTCGCGCAGGACCTCCGCCGCCGCCCAGCCCCGCTCCGCGACATAGGCCGCGATGCGAAGCGCCAGATCCGCGCCGTCGAGACCCGGACCATCGGCGTAATAGGTGTCCTCGACGAGAAGGCGGCGCTCGTCGAAGGGCAGCGTGTAGACGAAGCGGTAGCCGTCGTCCTGCGCGACCGTCGCGTCCATGACGACGGGGGCACTCAAGCCGTGCGCAGCGCTCAGGCGAAGCTCGCGGCCGAGAAACTTCTGGTAGCCGATGGAAAGGCGCGCGCTCGGCCGCGGCCCGCGCCCGTCGATCACGGCGGCGGCCGCGATCTGCGTTCCATCCGATAGCGTCACGCCGTCCGGCCGCAGTTCGGCGACCCGCATCCCGCAGCGAACGAGCCCCGGCCGCCCCGCCTGCAGCACCTCGGCGAAGCGCTCCGACGTGACGGAGGCATAGCCCGTCCCGAGCCGTCGCAGGCGCCGGGGAAACCGCACGTCGTAGGCCGGCCAGCGATGCACGACGAAGGGCGCGAGCCACGCGGCTTCCGCCTCCGACAGATCGCCTGCGTGAAAGCTCCAGGTGTGGTTGCCGCCGGGCGCCGCCTCGGCCTCCAGAACGAGCACGCCGATGTCCGGCCGCAGCACGGCCAGCCGATGCGCGATCAGCCCGTTGGCAAGCCCGCCGCCGACGAGGACGAGGTCGAACCGCTCAGGCAAGTTCGGTCGCCCGCCAGCTGGCGGCCTCTGCCGGTAGAACGCCCTCGATCAGATCCGCCGCCAAATCCGCTCCGCCCGATGCCGCGATCTCCCGGCCAATGGCGGCCGCGCGGTTGCGAAAGGCAGATGAGGCGAGAAGCGCGTCGAGGGAAGAGGCGATGCGCCGGGGAGACAAGAGGACGCGGGAGGAGCGTAGGCCCACCCCGTGATGCACGATGCGCGCGGCGACGCCCGGCTGGTCGAAGGCGATGGGCAGGCAGAGCATCGGCACGCCCGCTGCCAGGGCGTCCATCACCGTGTTCATGCCGCCATGCGTGATGCAGACGGAGGCGCGCGCGAGAACCGCTGCCTGTGGCAGGTCGGCGAAGACGTGATCGGCGTCGAGGCTCGCGGCCTCCTCGTCCGACAGGCCGCCGCAATGGGAAACGACGAGCGAGGCGCCGACCGAGCGGCACCCTTCCGCCATCGCGCGGAACAGGCCGAGCCGGTGCCCCTGCAGCGTTCCGAGCGAGGCAAAGACGAGGGGGCGCCCGGGATCGGGCGTGAAGGGCAGCGGCGCCGCGCTCGCGGCGGGCGCCTCCCGGATCGGCCCGACCGCATGGAAGATCGGCGAGGGCGGGCGTGGAAAGTCGAAGCCGGCCACCGTCTGCGAGAGGCGAAGGGTCGGCGAGAGACAGTCCGTCAGCGTCGAACGGGACCGCAGTCCGAACCGCTCTGCCCAGGCCTCGATCGTGCGGCGCTGTTCGGTCAGAAGGATCTTCGCGATCCGCGCGCCGCCGCGATTGCGCTTCAGCCCCTTGCGGCTGGGATCGTAGGGCCAGCCGAGATAGGGCGGCGGCATGCCGGGCACGGTCTCGACCGGCAGCGCCGCCGCGACGGAGACGAAGGGCAGGCCGAGGCTCGCCGCGACCAGCCCCGCCGCCGGCTCCATCTCGTCGCCGACGAGGACGTCCGGCCGGACCTCGCGCAACAGTCCCGGCGCGTCGCGGCAGAGCGCCTCGGTAAGGGCGGCCGTGTCGGAGACGGTGCGCAGGATGCCGAGCGGCCCCGTCGGCCGCGCCGCGCGGCGCAGCAGGCCCGCCGGATCGAGCCCCTCGACGGCGCCGACCGAGAGAACCCGCCGCCCCGGCCGCACGAAGCGCTCCGCGCCCGCGTTCAGGACGAAGACCGACTCGTGGCCGCGCGCCTCCAGCCGTCCGGCGAGGGCTTCGAAGACCCGGATGTGGCTCGGGAACGGCGGACAGACGAGGGCGAAACGGGCCATTGCGAGTGTACTTAGGGCATTCGCCGCCCGGCGGCGACGGGGCCGGATGCCACGCGGCAACCAAAGCGGGCCTTCGACGTTCGAACCGGCGACATGACCGACTTGCTCGCGCCCCGCCCCGCCGACCGCACCAGCCCTTTTCCGATGCGGCCGGGCAGGCGCTGCCTTGCCGGCCTCGCCATCGTCGCCGCCATGGCCGCCATTCTCTTCGCCATGGGCCGCGACCTCACCTGCCCCTGCGGGATCGTGCGCCTCTGGCAGCCCGGCCTCGACCCCGCCGAGAACTCGCAGCAGTTCGCCGACTGGTACTCGCTCCTCCACATCGTCTTCGGCATGGGCCTTGCGCTCTTCGTCGCCAAGATGCGCCCGCGCTGGTCGCTCGGCGCCCTCCTCCTCAGCGCCCTCGTCGGCCACT
This sequence comes from Aureimonas sp. Leaf427, assembly GCF_001425485.1. Lineage (GTDB taxonomy): Bacteria > Pseudomonadota > Alphaproteobacteria > Rhizobiales > Rhizobiaceae > Plantimonas. Next base: position 185,633 of record NZ_LMQW01000001.1, read on the forward strand.
CCATCTGGGAGATCGCCGAGAACACCCCCTGGATCATCGGCCTCTTCTCCGGCGGCGTGAACGCCCCGCACTACGAAGGCGACAGCATCCTCAACTCCCTCGGCGACACGGTCTTCGCGCTCGCCGGCGCGCTCTTCGCGCGGCGGATGCCCTTATGGGCGAGCCTCGCCGTGGTGCTGGCCGTCGAGATCGCGGTGACGGTCGCGATCGGCGACGGGTTCGTGATCGGAACGCTGCGGTTGCTGGGAGTGGATGTCTGACAGGGCTCGATCGACCGGCACCCGCAGGAGACGATTGCGCCCGATGCGCCGCTCCATTTCGAAGACGGCCGTCACGCCCATAGGCGACGACCCGAATGCCTGATCAGCCCGCGGCCTGTTGCACCGGGTAGAGCGAAGACATGGCGCGGGTCTCGACGCTAGGACGGTCGTTATCGGCGGCGGCGGCTTGGACGACGCCGCCCCCTTGCCGCTTGGCCTCGTAGGATGCGGCGTCGGCGCTTTGCAGAAGGACATCCAGCGTCGTGGCATCGTGCGTCGCAACGCAGTATCCGAGGCTCAAGCCGACCGTCACGTCGAAGCCGCCCACCCTGCAGGGCTCGGTGAGACGAGAATGGATCGTCTCGGCCAAGATGCGCGCCTCGCCATCGTCGCGAAGACCGGCTTGCACGAATACGAACTCGTCGCCGCCGAAGCGGGCCGCGATGTCGCGGCCCTTGCACAAGGCCTGGACGCGGGACGCCAAGATGCACAGGAGTTCGTCGCCCGCTGCATGCCCGAGTCGGTCGTTGATCAGCTTGAATCCGTCGAGATCGAAGGCATGGACCGCGATCCGCCGCCGCTCCAAGCTTGGAAGACTCTCGAAGAATTCTCGCAGCGAGAGCCGATTGTGAAGTTTGGTCAAGGCATCGCGGCGCGCGAGATTGGCCATCTGAAACTGCATGCTGATCCGATCGTGAGCGAACCGGTAGGCATGCGCGATGCTGGTCATGGACCCGAAGAAGAAGATCAGGAACACGCACGCGATCACATGAAGCGCCCCGATGTCGGACAGCGCGCACATGACGATGCCGGGCAGCGCCGCGATCGTCACGGCCATGGCCGCAATGCGGGGGCGGGTCGAGAGACGGCCGACGATACCCGAGCAGTATCCGAAGATCAGGCCCGTCGCGAGCAGTTTGACGGTGAGATCCGGCTCGTGAAAAAACACGCCGGCGGACGCGCCGACCGACAGGGCCACGCAAAACGTCGTCAGGCTATGCGCCATCTCGAACCGGCGGGCCTCCGAAAGCGATAGGGGCCCTTGAGCGATGCGCGATCGGTGAAACCCGACGACGCCGAGCTTTGCGATGGAGGCCACGCCACCGTAGGCGACGGCGGCCAAGCCTGCCGGCATCGACGTATCGACCCAGACATACGTTCCGATGACCATGATCGTCAGGGCCATAATGGCGTTCGGAAAAGCGCCATTGGCCAGATCGGCGACTAATGCCTGGTAGACGTCATCGGTCTCACGCACAAAATACATTGTCGAAGGCCTTCCAGCGTTGGACAAACATACGAAGGGCCGAGACGCTTCGGATGGACCGATAGCGCGGATGATCGCCGAAGAAACTTAAATATCTGCCGTAGGGGCATGGCTGGTCGTGCCCTCGGCCTTCACGCCCCCGTCCCCGCCGTGCCGCCCGTCTCAAGCGCGTCTCCTCCAGCTTCGGGGCCGCGATCGACGGGACACCGCCCTGCACCGCTCGATGGGAGGCCGATACCGCATCCTCTCCTCCATCGGGGCGAAGCCACGCCCGGCGGTTGACGCAACCTCCGGCTCGGACAAATGGATGGCAAAGCATCCCTAGGAGGACCGATGACGATCCATCAGACTGCGGGAGGCGGCTCTGCGGCCGACCTCTTCCCGACGCATGTGCTCGGCCGTCCCGAGGTGCGCGACCTGCCGCCGGCGCCCAAGGATACGCGGCGGATCATCGGCCCCGGCATCGTCGCGGCCGGCGTCGGCCTCGCCTCCGGCGAGTTCGTTCTCTACCCCTACATCGCGAGCCAGGTCGGCCTCGTCTTCGTCTGGGCCGCGCTCGTCGGCGTCATGACGCAGTTCTTCCTCAACATGGAAATCGAGCGCTACACGCTAGCGACCGGCGAAACCGCGCTGACGGGTTTCAGCCGGTTCTGGCGCCATTGGGGCCTCGTCTTCGCCCTCATGACCTATTTCGCCAATCTCTGGCCGGGCTGGGTCACGAGTTCGGCGACCATGCTGACCTTCCTCTTCGGCGGCGAGGCGAGCTGGATCGCCATCGCCATGCTGATCGCCATCGGCCTCATCCTGACCCTCGCACCCACCGTCTACGTCGTGCTGGAGCGCATGCAGATGGTGAAGGTCGCGGCGGTCGGCCTCCTGATCGTCGTCTCCGGGATCTTCGTCATTACAGCGGATGCCTGGGCCAGCCTGCCGGAGATCGTCACCCGGGCCTCGATCCCGGCGCAGGAGCTCGGCTTCGCCCTGCTCCTCGGAGCGCTGGCCTTCGCGGGCGCGGGCGGCGGGCAGAATCTCTGCCAGTCGAACTGGATTCGCGACAAGGGCTTCGGCATGGGCCAGTACGTGCCGAAGATCACGAGCCCGATCACCGGCGAGCCGGAAGCCGCGCCGTCGACGGGCTTCGTCTTCGAACCGACGCCGGAGAACATGGCCCGCTGGGACCGCTGGTGGCGTTTCGCCAATCTCGAGCAGTTGCTGACCTTCGTGCTGATCACCTTCATCACGATCATCTTCACCTCGCTCCTCGCCTATGCGACCGTCTACGGCGAGGAAGGCCTCGCCAATTCGATCGCCTTCGTGCAGCGCGAAGGGCAGGTTCTGGCCGAGCGCGTCGGCGGCTGGTTCGGCGCGCTGTTCTGGCTGATCGGCGCCTTCTCGCTCTTTGCGGCGGGCACCGGCATCGTGGACTATACGAGCCGCGTGGCGGCAGACGTTCTGCGCACGTCCTATCTGAAGGACAGCAACGAGAGCCGGCTCTACTTCATGCTCGTCTGGGGTCTCGTCGTGGTCGGCGTGATCGTTCTTCTCGTCGGCCTCACCCAGCCGCTCGTGCTCCTCGTCATCTCGGCCTGCGTCGGCGGGCTGATGATGTTCATCTACTCGCTGCTGCTCATCCGCCTGAACCGCAAGGTGCTGGTGCCCGAAATCCGGCCCGGCGCCGTGCGGGTGGCCATGCTCGTCTGGTCCTTTCTCCTCTTCGGAGGCCTGTCGATCCTGACGATCGTCCAGCAATTGCCGAAGCTTTGGAGCGCGGGCTGAGCAAGAGCCGAGTTCGGCTTACGAGAATGGCAGGCGCCCGCCATGGGCGCCTGCCATAAGGCAGCGGTCGAAGTTCGAAGAACCAGCCTGCTTCGGGGAAAGCCTGCGCTTACAAGGTCGTCGAACGCCGCGCCGCCCGCCGCAGCCTCGCCTCGTCCAGCTTCGGCGCCGCGATCGACTGGACGGAGCGCCAGCCCGTGCCCGTGATCGTCACGACCCGGTTGCCGCGAAAGTCCGTCTCGGCCGTCACCAGCCCGCGATCGGCCATGTAGCCGATGAGGAAGCGGCCCCGCGAGGGCGAGTGGCTGCCATAGGCACGGGCGAGCGCCGCGTCGTCCGGCAGGGGTTCGCCGGCCCGGGCGGCTCTGGCGAGCATGAGATAGACGCCCTGCATCTCCTCGGGCAGCGCGTCCGCGCGCTCGATCACGACCTGCCATTCGGGATCGTCCGCCGCGTCCGAGACGCCGGCCCTTGCCAGCGACAGGCGGCGGCGGAAGGCGGGCATGTCGGTTTCCGCGCCGCGCAGGCGCTTCAGGCGGCAGTGGACGAGGAAGTCCTGGTAGAGAACGGGCACCGGCCGGTAGGCGGCTTCGGGGTCGGAGAGCATGTCCTGGAAGATCGCCTCGACCAGCACCTCGCGGTCCTCGGGCGAGCGCACGTCCTCGTCCTCCGGCGCCTCGGCCTTCGCGGCGGAAACGCGCTCCAGGAGATCGCGCATCGGCACGCGCTCCCGCGAGCGCACGACCGGCATCTCCTCTTCGCCGCCGGCGGGCGCGGAGAAGATGAGATCCTGCATCTGGTCGCGGGTCATCTCGGGCAGCGCCATCAGCGAGGGCCGCCCCGTGCGGCCGCGCGTCTCGACCGAGCCGATGCGGATCGGCACCGGGCGGCGCGAGAGCGCGGGGCCGAGCGCCACGAAATGGCCGGGCTCAAGATCGCGGAACCGCTCGGCCTGCCGGCGTTCCAGGCCGAGGAGATCGGCCGCGCGCGCCATGTCGATGTCGAGGAAGGTGCGGCCCATCAGGAAGTTCGAGGCCTCGGCCGCGACGTTCTTGGCAAGCTTGGCCAGCCGCTGCGTCGCCACGATCCCGGCGAGCCCGCGCTTTCGCCCGCGGCACATGAGGTTCGTCATCGCCGCCAGCGAGACCTTGCGCGCCTCGTCGGAGACCTCGCCGGCGATGGCGGGCGCGAAGATCTGCGCCTCGTCCACGGCGATCAGCATGGGAAACCAGACGCTGTGATCGGCCTCGAAGAGCCCGTTCAGGAAGGCGGCGGCGCATTGCATCTGCACCTCCGTGTCGAGGCCCTCGAGGTTGAGGACGACGGAGGCGCGGTGCTGGCGGATGCGCGCGGCGATGCGCTGAAGCTCGGCCGGCGTGCGGTCGGCATCGACCACGACATGGCCGAAGCGCTCGGCGAAGGAGACGAAGTCGCCCTCGGGATCGATGATCGCCTGCTGCACCCATTCCGCGCTCTGCTCGAGCAGGCGGCGCAGGAGATGCGACTTGCCGGAGCCGGAATTGCCCTGGACGAGAAGGCGCGTCGAAAGCAGCTCCTCCAGATCCATCTCCGCCGGCTCGCCGGTGGCGGTCGTGCCGAGATCGACGGCGACTTTCATCGGGAAACCTCCTGAAGGGACGGGCGAGCCCGAGGAGATAACACCCGGCGCGGTCGAGGAGTCGGGTGCTCCGCCGGATTCCCACAGCTTATCCCGGAAATCCCGTCCCGCCCGTCACTTCGGCTCCGGCACCATGCGCACTGGGCCTGCGGCCGGCGCGGGCAGGCCGGTGGTCTTGGCGTCGCCCAGATGGGCGTCGAGGAAGCGCAGCGCGTCGGCGACGGAGACGCGCCAGAGGTCCCAGGTGTGGTCGCCGTCGGTCATGCGGAACTCGATCGGCCGCTCGTCCGCGCGCATCGTCTCGAAGAGCGCGATGCCGCCGCGCCAGAGAAGATGGCTGTCGTCGTCGCCGACCGTCACGAAAGTCGGCGGAAGCGCGATGTCGCCTGCGATGGCGCGCGCGATCAGCGTGAAGACATTGGCGGCATTGAAGCGCAGCGGCTGGAAGGGCGTGCCGAAGGCGCCGCCGAAATGCTGGCCCTCCGGCGGCTGGTCGATGCCGATCTCGACCGTATCGGCGTCGAGCCGGTGGAAGTAGCGGCTGTCGCGGATCAGCCCGAGCGCCTCGGCGGAGAGGCCGAACTCCTCCGGCGGCACGTTCTGCCAGATCGCGGGCGACAGGGCGGCCACGGCGCCGAAGCGCTCGGGCGCCCTGAAGGCGAGCCGCAGCGCGCCCGCACCGCCCATGGACAGGCCGGCGATCGCCCGGTGGGCGGCGTCGCGGCCGACCGGAAAGCTGGCCTCGACAGCGGCCGGCAGGTCGCGCAGCAGCGCCGTCTCGTAGTCTCCGGGTCCGCCGACGGCAGCGCTGTCCACGTACCAGGAATTGGAGCCGTAGGGCATGACGACGAGGACGGGCCGGATCTCGCCGGCTGCGATCAGCCGGTCGAGCGTCGCCCCGACATCGCCCTCCTCCTCCCAGTCCCGCGCGGTGCCGTCGAGCCCGTGGAGGAGGTAGAGAACGGGCCAGCCGTCGGCGGGCGCCGTACCCTGCGGCACGTAGACGCGCGCGGTCTGCGAGCTGCCGAGCGCCGGCGAGGAGAAGTCGAAATCGGCAAAGGTTCCCGCCGCCGCCGCCGGGCAGGCTGCGGCGAGAAGGCCCACGAGCGCGAGGCCGAGACGCGACACGTCCATCCGCGCCGGCTCTACTTGCCGGAGAGCCAGGTGTCGTAGTCGGAGACGAGGAGATGCAGCGGCGCCTCGTCCTCCTCGATCGTGGAGAAACGGCCGATCGGCTGGCGGAAGATGTTGTCGGTCACGTCGTCGTTGACGGTCGAGACCTCGCCGATCAGCACGTCGGCGCCCTCGCCCCAGAAGGCGTGCCAATGGTGCGGCATGAGCGTGACGCTCTCGCCGGGCAGGAGGCGCAGCTTGTCGCCGGCCTTCAGCCTGCGGGCGAGGCCGTCCGTATAGACCTCCACGTCGGCCGTCTCGTCGACGCCGCCGTCGGGCGCGCGGGTGTAGAGCTCCAGCGTCAGCGTGCCGCCGCCTCGGTTGATGATGTCCTCGGCCTTGATGTCGTGCCGGTGCATCGGGGAGATCTGGTCCTGCCGGGAGATCATGATCTTCTCGGCGTAGAGCATGCCGCGCCCGGAGGCGAGATCGGCATTGTCGCCGTTGCGCACGGTGAAGAGGAAGAGCCCGAGCGCGTCGAACTTGCCCTGCCCGTAATCGGTCACGTCCCAGCCCATGCGGCGCTCGATAATCGTCTTCATCTCGGGCAGCCGGTCCTGCATCTCCTTCGGCGAGAGATAGGCGAAGGGCGGCATGACATAGCCGAAGGAGCGGATGAAGGCGTCGCCCTCGCGCAGGATCTCGTTGACGCGGCTGCGTTTCATGGAACTCTCCCTGGGGCCGGGCCATCCGTCACGAGGATGGTGCGGCAGTCGTTGACATTGGTGAAGGTCGGGCCGGGCACGAAGAGATCGCCGATCGCCTCGAAGAAGCCCGTGGAATCGTTGCGCGCGAGGAACGCGGCGGGGTCGAGCCCGGCGGCGGAGGCGCGCTCGAGCGTATCCGCGAGCGCGAAGGCGCCGGCGGGATCGCTGGCAAGGCCCGTGCCGCCGTCGGTGCCGTCCGTGTCGGCGCTGAGCGCGGCGATGCCGGCGGCGCCGCCGAGCTCCAGAGCCAGCGCCAGGGCATATTCCTGGTTCGGCCCGCCCCGGCCCTCGCCCCGGATCGTGACGGTGAGTTCGCCCCCCGAAAGGATCGCGACGCGGCGCCCGGCGGCCCGCGCCTCGAGGGCGAGCGCCGCATGGCGCGCGGCGACGTCCCGCGCCTCGCCCTCGAGGTCGGAGCCGAGGAGAACCGGCTCGTAGCCGAGCGCCCGCGCCTTGTCGGCGGCGGCATCGAGGGCTGCGGCCGGCGTCGAGACGATGCGGTAGGTGGAGCCGTCGAAGGCGGGATCGCCGGGCTTGGGCGTCTCGCTGGCGGGGTCGTCCAGAACGGCGCGGCAGGCGGCGGGCAGGTCGAGGGCGTAGCGCGCGACGATGGCGCGCGCCTCCTCCAGCGTGGAGGCGTCCGGCACGGTCGGGCCGGAGGCGATGACGGACGGGTCGTCGCCGGGAACGTCGGAAATGGCGAGCGTCGCGAGCCGCGCCGGCCGGCAGGCGGCGGCGAGGCGCCCGCCCTTGATGGCGGAGAGATGCTTGCGCAGCGTGTTGATCTCGGCAATTCCGGCGCCCGAGCGCAGGAGCGCCTTCGTCACCGCCTGCTTGTCCGCCAGCGTGATCGCGCCGCGCGGAAGAAGCCAGTTGGCCGAGCCCCCGCCCGAGATGAGAGCCAGCACGAGATCGTCCGCGCCGGCGCCCTCGGCCAGCGCCATGACGCGACGCGTGGCGTCGAGGCCGGCGGCGTTCGGCAGGGGATGGCCGGCCTCGACCACCTCGATCGACCCGGCCGGGCAGCCATAGCCGTCCCGCGCGACCGCGATGCCGAGGAGCCGATCGGCCCCGAGCCCATGCGCCTGCCGATAATGCGCCTCGGCGGCCGCGGCCATGCTCGCGCCCGCCTTGCCGCAGGCGAGGATGATCAGGCGGCCGGAAGGCGGCTCGGGAAGATGCTGCGCCAGGATATGGGCGGGATGCGCGGCCGCGACGGCGGCGTCGAAGATCGCCGTCAGCTCCGCCCGCATATCGGTGTCGTCCATCGTCGCCCTCCCCCGTTCCAGGCTCCGCCGCGAACAGTCTCTGACAGAAAAGACCGGCCCTTGGGAGGCCGAAAATCGACACCGTTCCGCCCGTGCGTCATCGCCTTCCGCGGTCCGGCGGCTCCGGCCGGGATGCAGATCCCCTCGATGGGCAGGGAAGCGCCGGCCACGCGAAGCGGGCCGCAGCGGGAAGCGTCAAAATTCTAATAATGCCTTAGTAACATCTTTGTTAAACAAAAGTGTGTAGTATTCGCTATAGTTTTACTTCAGCAAGCGAGCGAAACGCGATGTCCCTCTTCAGCAACATCAAAGTGGGCACGAAGCTCGCTCTGTCTTCCGGCACGGCCGTGCTCCTCATCGTCGCCAGTGCGGCGAACCAGTACGTCAGCACGGCCAACATCGTCGTCGCCAAGGCAACGCTCGAACGCGAACAGACCATTCTGGACGGCGTCGTCGGCGCCGAACTCGCCCTTGCCAATCTTCGTTTCGATACGCGCAGTCTGGAACGCGTGACGTCCAGGGACGAGATCGACGCGGTCGTCAAGCAGATCAAGACGTCGCGCGAGCACGGCTGGCAGGCTCTGGAGACGCCGATCGCCATCGCCATGAAGCCGGCGGTGCTTCAGGATATCCGCACGTCCATCAAGGACTACGAAGCGAGCGCGCTCCGCCGCGCCGAGGCCATATCGGCCGGCCTGTCCGACCGTCCCGCGGGCACCGACACGGGCGCCTGGGTCCGCACCCTCGCTCAGAAGGTTCCCAGCAGCACCTTCAACGAGATCACGGACAAGGCCCATGCGGCGGTCGACCAGTCCAAGACCAACGCGACCGGATTCACCAAGGACGCCAATCTCGCCCTGTCCGACGCCATCTCGCGCGCCAACACGATCGGCCTCTCCATCGCGCTTCTGGTGATCGCGGTTCTCCTGACCTCCGCTTACGCGCTCTTCGCCGGGATCGCGCGTCCCATCCGTCATATGGCCGCCCTGATGCGCCGTCTGGCTGAGGGCGACACGTCGATCGAGCTGCCCTATGCCGGCCAGACCGACGAGATCGGCGAGATGGCCGGAGCGGTCGAGATCTTCCGCAAGGGGGCGATCGCCAATCGCAGCCTTCAGTCCTCCGCCGAAGAGGGCCGGGTCAGATCCGACGCGGAGCGTGTCGCGGCGCAGCGCCAGGCCGAGACCGATGCGAGCGAACGCCTCTCGCTTGCCACGGCCGGCCTTGCCGGCGGCCTTCGCAAGCTCGCGGAGGGCCAGCTGAACTTCCGCCTCACCGAGCCCTTCTCCCCCGAGTTCGAAGCGCTGCGCGAGGATTTCAACAGCTCCATCGCCCAGCTCGACACGACGATCGGCTCCGTCGTCGGCGCCGTCGGCGCCATCCGCACCGGGCTCGGCGAGATCACGGTGGCTTCCGGCGATCTGTCCCAGCGCACCGAGCAGCAGGCGGCGAGCCTCGAAGAGACGGTCGCGGCGCTCGCCGAGGTCGTTCGCGGCGTGAACGCGACGGCCGAAGCGGCGGGACAGGCGCAGAGCACGGCCGCCAACGCGCAGAAGAACGCCGAGAAGGGCGGCGCGATCGTGACGCAGGCGGTCCAGGCCATGTCCGCCATCGAGGAATCGTCCGACAAGATCGGCAAGATCATCGGCGTCATCGACGAGATCGCCTTCCAGACCAACCTCCTCGCCCTCAATGCCGGCGTCGAGGCGGCGCGGGCCGGCGAAGCGGGCCGAGGCTTTGCGGTCGTCGCGCAGGAGGTGCGCGGTCTTGCCCAGCGCTCGGCCGAAGCGGCCAAGGAGATCAAGAACCTGATCTCGGCCTCCTCCGTCCAGGTCGAGCAGGGCGTGAAGCTCGTGACCGCCTCCGGCCACTCGCTGGAGGAGATCGTCTCGGGCGTCGGCGAGATGACCGAGGTCGTCTCGATGATCGCGAAATCGGCCCGCGAGCAGGCTTCGAGCCTTCGCGAGGTCTCCACCGCCGCCGACCAGATGGACAAGGTCACACAGCAGAACGCGGCCATGGTGGAAGAGACCACCGCCGCCGCGCAGACGCTCACCAGCGAGACCGAGGATCTGGCCCAGCTCACCGGACGCTTCGTCACCGGCGCGAGCTCGGCCCCGTCGTCGGCGACCCGGCAGACGAACCGGCACCGTCCGGCGGCGCGCCCCGCAGCAGCGCCGCGCCCGGTCGTCCAGATGCGCGCGACGGGCACCGGCGGCGCGGCGCCGAAGCCCGCCGGCCAGGAAGACTGGATGGACTTCTGACCGAAGGCTCGACGCGGGAGAGGCCGAAGCCTCGGCCTCTCCCGACGCTTCGTCGTCCCCGACGCCTGCCCTGAACCTTCGAGGCTTGCCAGCGCCCCCTCTTCCCTGCCACCCTGTTCGGCAGCGCAGCATCCCAGTTCGACGAAGGCGACACGCCAGCGCATGACGCAGACCGGCCTTGCCATCCTCATCGTCGACGAGAACCGCCTTCGCGCGACCATCATCGAGGACGGCCTGCGCGAGGCCGGGCACGAACGGGTTCACGTCGTGCGCGAGATGCAGGGGCTGGTGCGCGAGATCGAGGCCTTCGCGCCCGACGTGATCGTCGTCGATCTCGAAAATCCCAACCGCGACCGGCTGGAGCAGTTCTTCCAGGTCACGCGCTCGGTGCGCCGCCCCATCGCCATGTTCGTCGACCGCTCGGACGCCGCCTCCATGGAGGCGGCCATCGACGCCGGCGTCTCGGCCTATGTGGTGGACGGGCTGAAGAAGGAGCGCGTGAAGGCCATTCTCGACATGGCGATCCTGCGCTTCGGCGCCTTCTCGCGGCTGCGCGACGAGCTGGACGAGGCGCGTTCCGAGCTGGCCGACCGCAAGGTGATCGAGAAGGCCAAGGGGCTGATGATGCGGATGCGAGGGCTTTCGGAAGAGGAGGCCTATCGCCTCATGCGCCAGACCGCGATGAACGAGAAGAAGAAGCTCGTCGAGATCGCCCGCTCCGTCGTCACGGCGGCCTCGCTTCTCGGCGGAGAGGGCTGCAAATGAGCGGGTATCCGGTCGTTCGCCTCGGCTTCATCCCGCTGATCGACGCCGCCGTGCCGATCGCGGCGCGGGCGCTCGGCTTCGACCGGCGCGAGGGCGTCGCGCTGGAGCTGGTGCGCGAGGTCTCCTGGTCGAACATCCGCGACCGTCTCGCCTTCCGCCAGTTCGACGTCGCCCATCTTCTGGGGCCGATGGCGGTCGCCTCGCAGCTCGGCCTCGGCTCCAACCCCTATCCCGTCATCGCGCCCTTCGCGCTCGGGCGCGGCGGCAATGCCATCACGCTGGCGACACCCCTCTTCGAGGCGATGCGCGAGGCGGCGGGGGACGCCTATGCCGACGAGGCGCGCTCCCATGGGCGCGCGCTCGCCAAGGTCGTCGCCGCGCGCCGCGCCGCCGGACGCCCGCCTTTGGTCCTGGCCATGACCTACCCCTTCTCCTCCCACAATTACGAGTTCCGCTTCTGGATGGCGGAGGCCGGCATCGATCCCGATCGCGACGTCACGATGACGGTCGTCCCGCCGCCGCTCGCGCCCGACGCGCTGAAGGCCGGCGCGATCGACGGATTCTGCGTGAACGCGCCCTGGAACGTCCTCGCGGTCGAGTCCGGGATCGGGCGCATCGTGGCGGTGAAGGCGGATGTCTGGCCCTCATCGCCCGAAAAGGTCCTCGGCATGCGGCCGGACTGGTGGAGCGCGAACCCGGACACCGCCGCGCGCCTTCTCCTCGCGCTCGATGCGGCGGCCCGCTGGTGCGACGTGCCGGCCAACCGGCCGGAGCTGGCCGCCATCCTCGCCCGTCCCGAACATGTCGGCGGCTCCGAGGCCCTGATCGGCGAGCTTTTGTCGGGGCATCTGCCGGTCGATCAGGACGGCACGCGCCGCGCCATCCCCGACTACCTCACCTTCCACGCGGATGCCGCGAACCTACCCTGGTCAAGCCAGGCGCTCTGGGTCTATGGGCAGATGGCGCGCTGGGGCCAGGTGCCCCTCGACGCGAAGGGCGCCCGCGCCGCGCTCGGCGCCTTCCGGCCCGATCTCTATCGCGAGGTTTTCGCCGGCCGCATCGCGGACCTGCCTCTCTGCGACACCCGTATCGAGGGCACGACGGCGGGCGACGCGATCAGCGACGGCCGCCCCTTCGACCCCGCGGATGTGCGCGCCTATGTCGAAGGCTTTCCCATCCGCCATCTCGGCGAGGGCGCCGGCAACGGACCGGACTGACGCGGGGGCTCGCCTTCGCCGCCGCCACTCACCATCACCCAACACCACCGTCATTCTCGGGCCCCGTCCCGAGAATCCAGGGACGCATCTCCGACGTCGGACGCGGCACGTCCCGGACTCTCGGAACGAAGCCCGAAAGCGCCGACAGTGAGGACGCGGACTCCTCTCGGCGACCCTTGGCAACCCCGGCACCGTGCACCATCGACGGACCCGAAAACCCTTCGCCCCCCCTGCAATAAAACCCCTTCGCAGCACGCGGCTCACGCAATGCAACAAATTCATGCAGGACGATGCTTCCTGCGTCACACGCCTGCACCACGCTGAAACCCCTTGCCACAAGGCGTTTCAGCGCCTCATGCTCAAAATTTCGGCATGCTGCATTGCCGTACATTTGGACTTTTCAAATCATTCCAATTGCCGCTCAATAGAACCGTGCCCGTCAAGGACGACAGGGCCGCCGAGCACCCCAAGTCGGGTGCCACTCCGAGACATCGACGTCGCGAGACCTTCCTGACGATCCCCCTGCCAGCGGGATCGAACCGAAGAGACCGCGGCGTTTTTTTGTTTTTCGCCCCCGCCTTCCGCTTCCGCTCCCGACGCCATCCGAGGATTTCCATGTCCGATACCGTCAGCATCAGCCGCCGCCGCTTCCTCCAGTCCACCACCGCCGTGGCCGGAACGGCCGCGCTGTTCTCGGCCATCGGCGCCAGCTTTCCCGCCGGGGCTTTCGCCCAATCCGCCGGCCCGGAGACGACCAAGGCGATCCTCGGCTTCATCGCGCTGACCGATGCCGCGCCGCTGATCGTCGCCAAGGAGAAGGGCTATTTCGAGAAGCACGGCATGCCGGACGTGGAGGTCGTCAAGCAGTCCTCCTGGGGCACGACGCGCGACAATCTCGTGCTCGGCTCCGACGGCTCGGGCATCGACGGCGCGCACATCCTGACGCCGATGCCCTACCTCATGACCGCCGGCAAGGTGACGCAGAACAACCAGCCGCTGCCCATGGCGATCCTCGCCCGGCTCAACCTCGACGGACAGGCGATCTCGCTCGGCAAGGCCTATGCGGACCTCAAGGTCGGCCTCGACTCCGGCGCCCTCAAGGACGCCTTCGCCGCCAAGAAGGCGGCCGGCAGCCCCGCCAAGATCGCCATGACCTTTCCCGGCGGCACGCACGATCTCTGGATCCGCTACTGGCTCGCCGCCGGCGGCATCGATCCCGACAGCGACGTCGAGACCATCGTCGTCCCGCCCCCGCAGATGGTCGCCAACATGAAGGTCGGCACGATGGACGCCTTCTGCGTCGGCGAGCCGTGGAACGCGCAGCTCGTCGAGCAGGGCATCGGCTACACCGCCCTCACCACCGGCGAGCTTTGGAACAAGCATCCGGAGAAGAGCTTCGCCATGCGGGCGGACTGGGTGGAGAAGAACCCGAAGGCGACCGTCGCGCTCCTCATGGCCGTGCAGGAAGCCGCCCAGTGGGCCGACGACATGGCCAACAAGGACGAGCTGGCCGAGCTCTTGGGCAAGCGTGCCTGGTTCAACGTCAAGCCCGCCGATATCGGCCCGCGCATGAAGGGCACGATCGACTACGGCAACGGCAAGCTCGTCGAGGCCTCCCCGCATTTCATGAAGTTCTGGCAGGCCGACGCCTCCTATCCCTTCAAGAGCCACGACGCCTGGTTCCTCACAGAGGACATGCGCTGGGGCAAGTTCGAGGCGACGACCGACGTCAAGGCGATGGTCGACAAGGTGAACCGCGAGGATCTCTGGCGCGAGGCCGCCAAGGCGCTCGGCGTCTCCGCGATCCCCGCCTCCACCTCGCGCGGCCCCGAGACCTTCTTCGACGGCAAGGTCTTCGATCCCGAGAACCCGAGCGCCTATCTCGCCAGCCTCGCGATTTCCCGCATCGCCTGACCCGACAAGCGCCCTCCTCGCAGAGGGCGCCCTCGACCTTCGTGCATCGGCCGACACCGGAGACGCATCATGTCCCAGCCCATCCTGTCCCCCATCGGGATCAAGACATCCGCCGCCGGCGTGGTCCAGCTGCCAAAGGGCGCCGCGACCGTGGTTCCCCTGAAGCGGCAGGGCCCGACGGCGGCGGAGCGCCTCGGCCGGGTCGGGCGCTATCTCGCCGAGAACCTTCTGCCGCCGCTGGTGACGCTGGTCGTCCTGCTCGCGCTCTGGGAGGTGCTCTGCTCGGGCGCCGGCTCCGCCCTGCCGCCGCCGAGCCAGGTCGTCACCGACACATGGGAGCTGATCGCGAGCCCGTTCTACATGAACGGCGGCAACGATGTCGGCCTCGGCTGGCAGATCTGGGCGAGCCTCCAGCGCGTCGCCATGGGCTATTCCATCGCCGTCGTCGTCGGCATCTCGCTCGGCGTCCTCGTCGGCCAGTCGCAGCTCGCCATGAAGGGCCTCGACCCGATCTTCCAGGTCCTGCGGACCGTGCCGCCGCTGGCCTGGCTGCCGCTCTCGCTCGCCGCCTTCCAGGACGGCCAGCCCTCCGCGATTTTCGTCATCTTCATCACCGCCGTCTGGCCGATCATCATCAACACCGCGGTCGGCGTGCGCAACATTCCGCAGGACTATCGCAACGTCGCCAAGGTCCTGCGCCTCAACGGCCTGGAGTTCTTCCTCAAGGTCATGATCCCCGCCGCGGCCCCCTACATCTTCACCGGGCTTCGCATCGGCGTCGGCCTTTCCTGGCTCGCCATCGTCGCGGCCGAGATGCTGATCGGCGGCGTCGGCATCGGCTTCTTCATCTGGGACGCGTGGAACTCCTCGCTCATCTCGGACATCATCCTGGCTCTCGTCTATGTCGGCATCGTCGGGTTCGTCCTCGACCGCATCGTCGCCGCCATCGGCAAGGCCGTCACCCGCGGCACGTCCGCCTGATCCCCCACAGATCCAGCCGGACCGGAGACGAGACCATGACCAGCCAAGACAAGCCGTTCCTTTCCATCGAAGGCGTCACCAAGCGCTATTCGCGCGGCGGCGTGACGAGCGAGGTCCTGAAGGACGTCGACCTCACCGTCGACAAGGGCGAGTACATCTCGATCATCGGCCATTCCGGCTGCGGGAAGTCTACGCTCCTCAACATCGTCGCCGGCCTCACCGACGCGACGATGGGCGTCATCCTCCTGGAGGACAAGGTCGTGGACCAGCCCGGCCCCGATCGCGGCGTGGTCTTCCAGAACCACTCGCTCCTGCCCTGGCTCACCGTCTACGAGAACGTCGCGCTCGCCGTGGACAAGGTCTTCCGCGGCAAGAAGAGCGCCGCCGAGCGCCGCGACTGGACGATGCAGAATCTCGAGCTCGTCCATATGGGCCACGCCAAGGACAAGCGCCCCTCCGAGATCTCCGGCGGCATGAAGCAGCGCGTCGGCATCGCCCGGGCGCTCGCCATGGAGCCGAAGATCCTCCTCCTCGACGAGCCCTTCGGCGCGCTCGACGCCCTGACCCGGGCCCATCTGCAGGACCAGGTCATGCAGATCCAGGCCAATCTCGGCACGACCGTCATGATGATCACCCACGACGTGGACGAGGCCGTGCTTCTGTCCGATCGCATCGTGATGCTGAGCAACGGCCCCTCGGCCGGCATCGGCGAGATCCTCTCCGTGCCGCTCCCCCGCCCGCGCGACCGCATCAAGCTGGCCACCGACCCGACCTATCTGCGCTGCCGCCAGTCGGTTCTGAAATTCCTCTACGAGCGCAACCGCTTCGTCGAAGCGGCCTGACCGCAACGAACTTTCTTCTCCCCTTTGGGGGGGAGGTTCCGACAGGGGGGATGAGGGGCGGCCTGCCGCCTCCGTCGCACCCCCCTCATCCGGCCGCTTCGCGTCCACCTTCTCCCCGCCGGGGAGAAGAATGGCGCCCTTCCTCTCGACGTATCCGCTGAACCGAACTTTGGCGAGAAGGACCCGACATGCCCGAAAAACTCGTCGTCATCGGCAACGGCATGGCCCCCGGCCGGATGCTGGAGCACCTCTTCGAGAAGGCCCCCGGCGCCTACGAGGTGACGATCTTCAACGCCGAGCCGCGCGTCAATTACGATCGCATCATGCTCTCCCCGGTCCTGTCGGGCGAGAAGAGCTTCGAGGACATCGTGATCCATGGCGACGGCTGGTACGTCCAGCACGGCGTCACGCTCTACAAGGGCCACAAGATCGTCGCCATCGACCGCGAGGCGAAGACGGTCACGTCGAACCACGGCGTCACGGAGTCCTACGACCGCCTCGTCATCGCCACCGGCTCCTCGCCCTTCATCCCGCCGGTCCCCGGCAAGGACCTGCCCGGCGTCCTTTCCTATCGCGATCTCGACGATGTCGAGGCCATGATCCTCGCCGCCCAGGCGCGGGCGAAAGCCGTGGTCATCGGTGGCGGCCTGCTCGGCCTGGAAGCGGCTGCCGGCCTTCGGGCGCAGGGGCTCGACGTCACCGTCCTCCACCTCATGCCCTCGCTGATGGAGCGCCAGCTCGATCCGGCCGCCGGCTACCTCCTCCAGAAGGCTCTGGAGAAGCGCGGCATCGAGGTCGTGACATCGGCCAACACCAAGGCGATCCTCGGCACGGAGCGCGTCGAAGGCGTCGAGCTCGCCGACGGCCGCGTGATCCCGGCCTCGCTGGTGGTCATGGCCGTCGGCATCCGCCCCTCCTCGGCCCTCGCCAAGGAGGCCGGCCTTGCGGTCGGACGCGGCATCCATGTCGACGAGCACATGGTGACGTCGGACCCTTCCGTCCTGTCGCTCGGCGAGTGCGTGGAGGTGGACGGGCGCGTCTACGGCCTCGTCGCGCCGCTCTATCAGATGGCCGAGGTCGCCGCGCGCCACCTCGCCGGGGAGCCGGGCCAGGGCTTCCGCCATTCCGACACGTCGACCAAGCTGAAGGTGACGGGCATCGACCTCTACTCCGTCGGCGACTTCGCCGATGCGCCGGATCGCGAGGAGATCGTGCTGCGCGACGCGACGGCGGGCATCTACAAGCGCCTCGTCATCCAGGACAACAAGATCCTCGGCGCGGTTCTCTACGGCGAGACGGCCGATGGCGGCTGGTTCGGCGATCTCATGAAGAAGGGATCGGACATCGCCGAGATGCGCGATACGCTGATCTTCGGCCAGAGCTACCAGGGAGGGTCTCCGCTGGACCCTATGGCGGCCGTTGCAGCCTTGGGCGATGACGCCGAGATCTGTGGCTGCAACGGCGTCTGCAAGGGCAAGATCACCTCGACCATCACGGCCAAGGGCCTGACCACGCTCGACGAGGTGCGCTCGCACACCAAGGCCTCCTCCTCCTGCGGCACCTGCACCGGGCTTGTCGAGCAGCTGATGAGCCTGACGCTCGGCGACGCGTTCAACCCGAACGCCGTCAAGCCGATGTGCACCTGCACCGACCTGTCCCATGGCGACGTCCGCCGCCTGATCGTCGCCAAAGAGCTGAAGAGCATTCCCGCCGTCATGCAGGAGCTTCAGTGGAAGACCTCTTGCGGCTGCGCCAAGTGCCGGCCGGCGCTCAACTACTATCTCCTGGCGGACTGGCCGGGCGAATATGTCGACGACAAGCAGTCGCGCTTCATCAACGAGCGCGTCCACGCCAACATCCAGAAGGACGGCACCTATTCGGTCGTGCCGCGCATGTGGGGCGGCGTCACCTCCTCGGCCGAGCTGCGCGCCATCGCCGACGTCGTGGACAAGTTCGCCATCCCGACCGTCAAGTGCACGGGAGGCCAGCGCATCGATCTTCTCGGCGTGAAGAAGGAGGACCTTCCCGCCGTCTGGGGCGATCTGAACGCGGCCGGCATGGTCTCGGGCGCCGCCTATGCCAAGGGCCTTCGCACGGTGAAGACCTGCGTCGGCACGGACTGGTGCCGCTTCGGCACCCAGGATTCCACCGGCCTCGGCATCCGCATCGAGAAGTTCATGTGGGGCTCCTGGACCCCCGCCAAGCTGAAGATGGCCGTCTCCGGCTGCCCCCGCAACTGCGCGGAGGCCACCTGCAAGGATGTCGGCGTGATCTGCGTCGATAGCGGCTACGAGATCCACTTCGCGGGCGCCGCCGGCCTCGACATCAAGGGCACCGAGATTCTCTGCCACGCCAAGACCGAGGACGAGGCGCTGGAGATCATCGTGGCGTTGACGCAGCTCTATCGCGAGCAGGGCCACTATCTCGAGCGCATGTACAAGTGGCTGAAGCGTGTCGGCATGGCCTCGATCAAGGCCGCCGTCGTGGAGGACCTGGAAAAGCGCGCCCACTACTTCGAGCGCTTCGTCCATTCGCAGAAGTTCAGCCAGAAGGACCCTTGGGCCGAGCGCGCCACGGGCGCCGTCGCCGCGCACGAGTTCGCGCCGATGGCCGAGATCGCCCCCTTCCGGGAGGCCGCGGAGTGAGCATGGACACGAACTGGACCCTCATCGGCAACGTCGCCGACATTCCCCGGCGCGGCGCGCGCTGCGTGAACTCGCCGCTCGGCCGCATCGCCGTCTTCCGCACGATGGAGGACGAGATCTTCGCCACCGAGGATCGCTGCCCCCACAAGGGCGGCCCGCTCAGCCAGGGCATCGTCCATGGCGGCGCCGTCACCTGCCCGCTGCACAGCCAGGTCATCGCGCTCGACACCGGCCTCGTCCAGGGGCCGGACGAAGGGCGCGTGCGCACCTTCCCCGTGCGGGTGGACAAAACGAGCGGCGCGATCGAGCTGCTCGTCCTGCCCGAGCCTGCCCTGGCCATGGCGGCGGAATAGGATGGAAGCGGCCGGCGTCCCCTCGGGCACGAAGACGACATGCCCCTATTGCGGCGTCGGCTGCGGCGTCGTGGCAACGCCCATGCCCGACGGCACGGTCGGCATCGCGGGCGACACGCAGCATCCCGCCAATTTCGGCCGCCTCTGCTCCAAGGGCTCGGCGCTGGCCGAGACGCTGATCCCGGACCGCCGGCTTCTCCATCCCGCGATCGGCGGCCGGAAGGCCTCATGGGACGAGGCTCTCGACCTCGTCGCCACGCGCTTTCGGGCCGCGATCGACGGCTACGGGCCGGATTCGGTCGCGCTCTACGTCTCCGGTCAGATGCTGACGGAGGACTATTACGTCGCCAACAAGCTGATGAAGGGCTTCGTCGGCTCCGCGAACATCGACACCAATTCGCGCCTCTGCATGGCCTCCTCCGTCGCCGGCCACAAGCGCGCCTTCGGCTCGGACACCGTGCCTGGCACCTACGATGACCTCGAGGAAGCCGATCTCCTCATCCTCGTCGGCTCCAATCTCGCCTGGTGCCATCCCGTCCTCTTCCAGCGCATCCTGGCCGCCAAGGCGCTGCGGCCCGAGATGACGATCGTCACGATCGACCCCCGCGAGACCGCGACCTCCGCGCAGAGCGACCTTCATCTTCCCATCCGGGGCGACGGTGACGTCGCGCTCTTTCTCGGCGTGCTCGCGCATCTGGAAAGCGAGGGCGCGATCGACGACGCCTATGCCGGCGCGCACACGACCGGCCTCGACGCCGCGCTCGCCGCCGCGCGCCCCTATGCCCATCTCGGCCTGCTCGCCAAGGCGACCGGCCTCGACACCGACCGGCTGGAAACCTTCCTTCGCCTCTTCGCCCTGACGACGAAGACCGTCACCGTCTACAGCCAGGGCGTCAACCAGTCCGCGACCGGCACGGACAAGGTCAACGCCATCCTGAACTGCCACCTCGCGACGGGGCGCATCGGCCGGCCCGGCATGGGGCCCTTCTCCGTCACCGGACAGCCCAATGCCATGGGCGGGCGCGAGGTCGGCGGGCTCGCCAACCAGCTCGCCGCCCATATGGAGATCTCCGATCCCGCCCATCGCGCGATCGTGCAAGGGTTCTGGAAGGCCCCGACGATCGCGGAGGAAGCGGGCCTCAAAGCCGTCGATCTCTTCGAGGCCGTTCTCGACGGGCGCATCCGGGCGCTCTGGATCATCGGCACGAACCCCGTCGACAGTCTGCCCGACGCCGACCGCGTCAAGGCGGCGCTAGCCGCCTGCCCCTTCGTGGTGGTGTCCGACATCGTCGAGGACACCGACACGATGGCCTTCGCCGATGTCGCGCTGCCGGCGACGGGCTGGGGCGAGAAGGACGGCACCGTCACCAATTCCGAGCGCCGCATCTCGCGCCAACGCGCCTTTCTTCCCGCGCCCGGCGAAGCCCGGCCGGACTGGTGGGCCCTCGCCGAGATCGGCAAGCGCCTCGGTCATGCCGAGGCCTTCGACTATCCGAACGCCGCCGCGATCTTCCGCGAGCACGCCGCCCTTTCGGGGACGGCAAACGAGGGCACGCGCGACTTCGACATCGGCGGCCTCGCCGATCTCGGCGATCCCGCCTACGAGGCGCTGGCGCCCGTTCGCTGGCCGCTCCGGCGCAACGGTTCCGGCGCGGAGCGCTTCTTCGCGGACGGCGGCTTCTTCACGCCGGACCGCCGGGCGAAGCTTCTGCCCGTCACCGACCGCCGCATCGATCTGACGACGCCGGAGCGCCCCTTCCTCCTCAACACCGGGCGCATCCGCGACCAGTGGCACACGATGACGCGCACCGGTCGCTCGCCCCGCCTCTCCGCGCACATGCCCGAGCCTTTCTGCGAAATTCACCTGGAGGATGCCAGCGCGAAGGGCATCGCGGAGGCCGACCTCGTCGAGGTCGCCAGCGAGCACGGCAGCGCGATCCTGCGCGCGCTGGTCACGCCCCGCGCCCCGCGCGGCACGCTCTTTGCCCCCATGCACTGGACCGGCGAATTCGCGTCGAAGGCTCGCATTAACGCGCTCGTTCCCCCGCGCGTCGATCCCGTCTCCGGCCAGCCCGCCTCGAAGGCCCTTGCGGTTTCGGTGGAAAAGCTCGCCGCCACCTGGCACGGCTTCGCCGTCTCGACCGAACGGCCGGACCCGGCGGGCGCCGATTACTTTGCCCTCGCCCGCGCGCCCGGCGGCTGGCGGGTGGAACTGGCGGGGCTTGCCGCGCCGGCCGATCCCGACGCCTTCGCGCGGCAGGTGCTGTGCCTTGCCGAAACCGCCGAGATCCTGTCCTATATCGACGGAACCGGCCATCGCCGCTGCGCCGCCTTCGCGGACGGCCGGTTTCTCGGCGCGCTCTGGATGTCCGGCGGGCCGGTCGCCGTGTCCCGTGCCTATGCCGTCTCCTGCCTGACCGGCGCCCCGCCGGAATCGGCCAAGCGCTTCAAGATCCTGGCCGGGCGAACCGGCGCGGACAGGCCGGACCCCGGCGCGCTCGTCTGCTCCTGCTTCGGCGTCGGAGCCGACGATATTCGCAGGGCTCTGGCGGGGCCGGACTGCGCCAGCGTCGGCGATGTCGGGCGCCACTTGAAGGCCGGCACGAATTGTGGCTCCTGCAGGAGCGAGATCCAGGGATTGATCGATGCCAAGCCTGTCGTCCCAGAACCTGTCTGACGAAGCCGCGCCCGCCCCGCGCCCGCAGCGCATGGGCGATCTCAGCGTCCTGCCCGTCTTCTTCGACCTGAAGGGCAAGCGCGTCGTCATGTCCGGCGGCGGCGACGGCGCGGCCTGGAAGGCCGAGCTGATGGCGGCGGCCGGCGCGCAGGTCGATCTCTACGAGCCGACGGATGGCATCGGCGAGGAGATGCGCACCGTCCTCGGCCTCGCCTTTGCCGACGGCGCGATCCGCCATCACGACCGGCCCTGGGCGCTCGACATCTTCGAAGGCGCCGCGCTCGCCGTCGCCGATTGCGAGACGGACGCGATGGCCAAGGCCTTCTTCTGCGCCGCGCGCGCGGCGGGCGTGCCGGTCAACGTCATCGACAAGCCCGCCTTCTGTCAGTTCCGCTTCGGCACGATCGTCAATCGCTCGCCCGTGGTCGTCGGCATCTCGACGGACGGCGCGGCGCCGATCCTCGGACAGGCGATCCGCCGGCGCATCGAGACGCTGCTGCCCGCAACGCTCACCGGCTGGGCCAAGCTCGCCGCCAAGGTCCGCGCCGAGGTCATGGACCGGCTCGACGCCGGCCCGCTTCGCCGCGCCTTCTGGGAGCGCTTCTCCGACGAGGCCTTCACCCGCAAGGCCCCGGACGAAGCGGCGGAAGCCGATGCGAGGCGCTTCGTCGCCGATCTCGCGAGCCGTCCGCTCGCGGGCGGGCGCGTCACGCTGGTCGGTGCCGGCCCCGGCGAGGCGGAGCTTCTGACGCTGAAGGCCGTTCGCGCGCTCCAGGCGGCGGACGTCATCCTCTTCGACGATCTCGTCTCCGACGACATTCTGGAACTCGCCCGCCGCGAGGCCAAGCGCATGCTGGTGGGCAAGCGCGCCTCGCGCGACTCCTGCAAGCAGGAGGACATCAACCGGATGATGGTGCAGTTCGCCAAGGCCGGAAAGCATGTCGTGCGCCTGAAATCGGGCGACGTCTCCGTCTTCGGCCGCTCCGGCGAGGAGATCGCGGAACTGCGCCGCGAGGGCATCCCGGTCAGGATCGTGCCCGGCATCACGGCGGCCTCCGCGCTCGCGGCCGGCTTCGGCGTCTCGCTGACGCATCGCGACTGCGCCCAGCAGGTCCGTTTCGTCACCGGCCATTCCAAGAAGGGCGACCTGCCCGACGACATGAACTGGGCAACGCTCGCCGACGACCGCGCGACGTCGATCTTCTACATGGGCGGCCGCATGGCGCCGCGCATCTCGGCCAAGCTCATCGAGCACGGCCTGTCGCCGGAAACCCCGGTCGCGGTCGCCGCCTCGATCAGCCGCGAGGACGAGACGCGCGCCATCGGCACGCTGGCCACCCTCGGCGAGATCGTCGCGCGGATCGGCGTCGACCGTCCCATCCTCATCGGCGTCGGCCGTGTCTTCGCCGATTGCGAGCCGGAGGCGCTGGAAGGCTTCGAGCCCAAACGCGATGTGGCGCCGACAGCCGTTTCGCGGCTCAAGGCCCGGGTCGGGTGAGCCGATCGTCCGGCGAAAAGGCCGACATCGGAAAGGGAAAACACGACGTGACGTAAGGTAAGTCTTTATGATAGTCCGGCGCGGATGGCGGGGGGTCATCGCCAGTGCCGGAGATCGAACGCATGGTTTCGTTCGACGTTCTGTTCGCCTTCGTCCTGACGACGGCGATCATGGCCTTCGTGCCGGGACCGGCCGTCCTCTACGCGATGGCCCGCACGGTTGCGAGCGGGCGCCGAGCCGGCCTTCTCGCCGCCCTCGGCATTCATCTCGGCACCTACGTGCACATCGCGTCGACCTCTGCCGGGCTTTCCGCGCTCTTTCGGGCGATGCCGGCGCTCTATGTCGGCGTGAAGCTCGCCGGGGCCGCCTATGTCGTCTGGATCGGCATCTCGATGATGCGCTCGACGATCGGCGCCGACAAGACGTCCCGCGCCGCTGCCCCGCGCTCGGGCAGCCGGGCCTTCGTCGAAAGCGTCTTCGTCGAGATCCTCAACCCGACGACGGCCCTCTTCTTCCTGGCCTTCCTGCCGCAACTGGTGAATGCCGGCTCTGCGGTTCCGCATTGGGCCCAGCTCGCGATGCTCGGAACCGCCGTCGGCTTCGTCTTCACCCTCGCGGACGTGACCTATGTTCTGCTCGCCTCGACGGTGCTGGAACAGCTGAAGCGCTCGTCGCATCTGGAGGCGCGCTGCCGACAGGTCGGCGGCCTTCTCCTCATGGGTCTCGGCGTCCAGATGGTGCTGCGCGCGAGCTGAAAGACCCGGCTCGCCGGACCGGCGCGGCGCTCCATAATAGGGCCGGCGGAACCGGCCGGCTCCGCTGATCCGAGCGGAGCCCCGCATGCAGCCCCCGATTGCCGAAACCGCTCGTCGTCAAGTAGCGAACGCCCGGCTGCGCCCCACTCAGGGCGCACGCCCATGACCGCCCGCTGGCTCTGGCGGCTCGGCCAGATCACGCGCCGCATCTGGTTCCGCGCCAGCCTCTTCTCGCTGCTCGCCATCGTCACGGCCTTTCTCGGCATCTGGCTCGCGCCCTTCATCCCGGCCGACATCCCCGCGCAGATCGGCTCGGATGCGGTCGACAACATTCTCGGCATTATCGCCTCCTCGATGCTGACGGTGACGACCTTCTCGCTCTCCACCATGGTCGCCGCCTATTCGGCCGCGACGAGCAACGTCACGCCCCGCGCGACCAAGCTGATCATGGAGGACCCCACCACCCAGACCGTCCTCTCCACCTTCATCGGCTCCTTCCTCTTCAGCCTCGTCGGGATCATCGTCCTCTCGACGGGCGCCTATGGCGAGCGCGGGCGGGTGGTGCTCTTCGCGGTCACGATCCTCGTCATCATCTTCATCGTGGTCACGCTGCTGCGCTGGATCGACCATCTGTCGCATCTCGGCCGCGTGACGGAGACGACGCAGCGCGTGGAGAAGGTCGCCGGCGACGCCATGCGCCGGCGCCGCGACAGCCCCTATCTCGGCGGGCGGGCGCTGATTGATCCCGAGACGACCATCCCGAAACACGCGCTCACCGTCTTCACCAAGAGCTTCGGCCACATCCAGCATGTCGACGTCGCCGCGCTTTCGGCGCTCGCCGAGGCCGGCGGCGGCGAGATCTACCTCGTCGCCATTCCCGGCAGCTTCGTCGATCCGACGCGCCCGATCGCGGCCTGTTCGGGGCTGCAGGACGAGAATATCGCAGCCAAGATCCTTGAAGGCTTCACCATCGGCGACGTCCGGTCTTACGATCAGGACCCGCGCTTCGGCGCGTCGGTGCTGACGGAGATCGGCAGCCGCGCGCTGTCGAAAAGCATCAACGATCCCGGCACCGCGCTCGACGTCGCCGGCCGCGCGCTGCGCGTCCTCGCCATCTGGGCGGAGCCGCCCGAGGGCGACGTCGAGATCGCCCATCCGCGCATCCACGTGCCGCCGATCGCCGTCGCCGATCTCTTCGAGGACTTCTTCGGGCCCCTCGCGCGGGACGGCGCCGGCCTTCTCGAACTCGGTATCCGCCTCCAGAAGGTCTTCCTGACGCTGACACGGCTCGGCCGCGAGGACTTCGCCGCCGAGGCCCGCCGCCACTCGCGCCTCGCGCTCGCGCGGGCGGAGGCCGAACTCGTGCTCGACGAGGACAAGGCCATCCTGCGCGCACTCGCCGCCGAGGTCGCGAAGTAGGAACTACCTCAGCGCGATTTCCGGCACGGTGCGGCGCACGAGGCCCATATCGGCGGCGAAGGCTTCGGTCTCGCGCGCCTGGGCCTCCGGGTCGGGCAGGCGCAGGATATAGGCGGGGTGGACGGTGACGAGGAGCTTGGTTGCCTCGTCGAGATCGATCAGGCGCGAGCGCGTGTCGCGGATGGTGACGCTCTTGCCGAGAACGGAGGCGGCCGCCGTCGCGCCGAGCGCGACGATGAGCTTCGGCTTCACGATGTCGCGCTCGATCTCCAGCCAGAAGCGGCAGGCGCGCACCTCGCCGACATTGGGCTTCTGGTGGATGCGCCGCTTGCCGCGCGGCGTGAACTTGAAGTGCTTCACGGCATTGGTGACGTAGGCCTGCGCACGGTCGATGCCGGCCGTCGCCAGCGCCTGGTCGAAGACGCGGCCGGCCGGGCCGATGAAGGGCTCGCCCGCCAGATCCTCCTGGTCGCCTGGCTGCTCGCCGACGAAGAAGACGGGCGCGTCGTCCGGCCCCTTGCCGAAGACGGTCTGCGTCGCCGGCTCCCAGAGCGGGCAGGCCTTGCACCCCCTCGCCTCCTCGCGGGCCTCCTCGATCGTCGTCGGCTGGTTGCCCGTCCGGGGCTGCGCTGCGACCCGTGCCATCTCGTCCCGCTCCGCCTGTTTCATGTGGCGGAAACTCGGCAGGGTCGGCGCGGTTTCCAGCATGCGCCGCGATGCCGCTTCCGCGCCCCGGATCAGCGGCTCGATCAGCTGGGCCTCGGGCAGGTTGTGCCAGTATTTCTTCGGCATCTCCGCCTGCATCGCCTTCACCTTCAGGCGCGCGGGATTGAAGATCGAGGCATAGTAGGTCAGCCAGAGCGCCTCCATGTCGTCGTCCTTCGGCCGGTCCTCGACCGAGGCCGGCGGCCCGAAGGTCAGCTCCGCCCCGTCCCAATGGGCCGAACGCTTCGGCGTCAGGATCGACCAGACCATGCCGGTGAAGCGCCGGACGAAGAAGGGCGCGGTGCGCTCCACGATGTGATGGGTCGGCTCGAACCAGGCGATGTAGTGACGCGTGCCGTCCTCTGTCTCGATCTCGCGAAACCGGACGAAGGCCTTCATCTTGTGGCTGTCGCGCCGGACCGCCTTGTCCATTTCGACGGCCGCGATCACGTCGCCGTCGGAGGCGACCTCCAGAAGCCCCTTCTCCGTCTGGAGCCGCCAGAGAAGGCGATAGGCCAGGACGAAGCGCTCGGGATCGGAATGACAGACGACGCGGCCCGCCAGCTCGGGAAAGGCCTTAGCCACCGTCACGCGACGCTCCGGCTCCGGCGCGCGATCGGGCAGCGGCTCGGCGAAGAGATTGGCCACCTCCTCGCCCACCGCGAAGCTCATCTCCTCCGGAGGAATGCCGAGCTCCACCGCCGTCCGCGCCGCCTCGCGCCAGCCATCGAAGTCGGCGGGATGGGCGAGGCGGGCGACATACATGGCGCATTCCGATGCGGATGACGGGTTTCCGTCACATGGAACACGGATGTCCGCCCGCAACCGGCGACGGCGTCGCATCGATCGACGGGGGCGGGATGCGACGAGACGACGCCCGGCTGATCGCAGCGCCGCGGGCGAGGTCGGCGGGACGGTGCGAGAGACGCGACAAGGGTCGAAGCCGGGAGCGGAACGACGGGCACTCGTATCGGGCGCATCGGCACGTCGTCCAATCCACATCGCCCAATATCGTCATTTGAAATGACCAAAGGGAGCGCGAGCTTTCGAGGGACTTTCCTTGAATGCAAAGAAGTCTTCCCCCGTAAATCCGGCCAGAACGACTTGCCTTCCGCGACGTTGCGCCGCACGACTTGCCGCAGGGGAATCGTCGGGTTCGCCGCTGCAATGGGGGTTGCACATGATCAGGAAACTCGCCGCCGAGGCTTTCGGCACGTTCTGGCTGGTCTTCGGGGGATGCGGCAGCGCCGTGCTCGCCGCCGGCTTTCCCGAACTCGGCATCGCCCTCGCGGGCGTCGCGCTGGCCTTCGGCCTCACCGTGCTTACCATGGCCTATGCCGTCGGCGGCATTTCCGGCGGGCATTTCAACCCGGCCGTCTCGCTCGGCCTTGCCGCCTCCGGTCGCTTTCCGCTGAGCGAACTCGTTCCCTACTGGATCGCGCAGGTTCTCGGCGGCCTTCTCGGCGCCGCCGTTCTCTACGCCATCGCCTCCGGCAAGCCCGACTTCGTGGCCGGCGGCTTCGCCTCCAACGGCTACGGCCTGAACTCGCCGGGCGGCTACAGCCTCGGCGCAGCTTTCATCGCCGAATTCGTGCTGACGGCGGGCTTTCTCGTCATCATCCTCGGCTCGACCGCCAAGGCGGCGCCCGCCGGCTTCGCGCCGATCGCCATCGGCCTCGGCCTGACGCTCATCCACCTCATCTCGATCCCGGTCACGAACACGTCCGTGAACCCCGCCCGCTCGCTGGCGGTCGCGGTCTTCGCCGAAAACGGCGCGCTCGGCCAGCTCTGGCTCTTCTGGGTCGCGCCGCTCGCCGGCGCCGTCGTCGGCGCCCTCATCTGGCGCTACGTCCTCTCGCCCGGCGAGTCCCCGCGCGGCATCGGCGGCGACGACACCAAGGCGCCGTAAACCGCGACGGTCCGACGGACCACGATGCGGCGGCTGGAAACGGCCGCCGCATTCTAGAAAAGGCTGAGTTGCTGCGCCGGCTTCGGCCTCGGCATGAAGTCGAGCTTCAGGTCGGCCTTGTCGGTCAGCCCGCCCGGCGTCCAGTCGAGCGCGGTCAGGAACGGGCGCACCTTGGCGATGGACTGGCAGAGCTTGGCGACGTCGTCGAGCCGCAGCGTGCGATGGCGGCGCGTCGAGAGGATGCGCTTCACCGCCTTGGTGCCGAGGCCGGGCACGCGCAGCAGCATCTCCTGATCCGCCTTGTTGACGTCGACGGGGAAGCGCTCGCGGTGCTTCAGCGCCCAGGCGAGCTTCGGATCGATGGAAAGGTCCAGCATCCCGTCCTCGCCCCCGGAAACGATCTCGCCGCGATCGAAACCGTAGAAGCGCATCAGCCAGTCCGCCTGATAGAGCCGGTGCTCGCGCATCATCGGCGGCTTCTGCAGCGGCAGGCGCGAGGAGGCGTCCGGGATCGGCGAGAAGGCGGAATAGTAGACCCGCTTCAGCTGATAATTCCCGTAGAGATTCTCCGAACGGCCGAGAATCGCGTCGTCGTCGGAGGCATCCGCGCCGATGATCATCTGCGTCGATTGCCCCGCGGGCGAGAAGCGTTTCGGCTTGGCGCGATCCTTCGCCTCGCCCTTGTGCTCCTCGATCTTGGCGCGCAGGTGCCCCATCGAGCGCCGGATGTCGCGCGGGTCCTTCTCGGGCGCGAGCGAGGTCAGCGAGATGTCGGTGGGCAGCTCGATGTTGATCGACAGGCGGTCCGCGAAGAGGCCGGCCGATTCGATGAGGGCGGGCGAGGCGTCGGGGATCGTCTTCAGGTGGATATAGCCGGAAAAGTTCTCCTCCATGCGCAGCTTGCGCGCGATTTCCACCATCTGCTCCATCGTGTGATCGGAGTTCTGGATGATGCCGGAGGAAAGGAAGAGCCCCTCGATATAGTTGCGCTTGTAGAACTCCATCGTCAGCTTCACGACCTCCGCCGGCGTGAAGCGGGCCCGCGCGACGTTCGAGGAGGAGCGGTTCACGCAGTAGATGCAGTCGTAGATGCAGAAGTTCGTCATCAGGATCTTCAGGAGCGAGATGCACCGCCCGTCCGGCGCATAGGCGTGGCAGATGCCCGAACCCTCCGTCGATCCGATGCCCTTGGTCTTCTCCGACGACCGCCGCACCGTTCCGCTCGACGCGCAGGACGCATCGTATTTCGCCGCGTCGCTGAGGATCGCGAGCTTGTCCATAAGCGTCATCTTGGCCATGGGCAGGATATAGCGTTCGCCCTCCGTTCCGCCCACCCTCCAGGGCGCCGGGGATGTGGAAAGGCGCCGCGGAGGCTGTGACGGATTGCCGCCCGGCACTTCACGCCCGGCCGTTCGCGATCATGAATTCGCGGCAAGGAATGGAACGCTCGCCTCACGCCATCCATTGGAACCGCGCAGGGACAGACCGGCCGCCTCGCCTTGGGCGGGGCCAAGCCATTGGAGGACTGAGCTTTTCATGAAGATGCTGATCAAGGCCGTGACGACCTTCGCCGTCGTCGCGACGAGCTTCGTCTCGATCGCCCCGACGCCCGCCGAGGCGCAAGGGTTCCGCGAGCGCCAGCGCTATGTCGAGCGCTACTGCGCCCGCAACCCGCGCGACCGCGACTGCCGCGACTTTCGCCGCGACGCCCGCCGTTGGGACAACGGCCGCTACCAGCGCTTTGCCCGCGACCGACGCGACATCCGGCGCGACGCAACAGCCGCGGCGATCTTCGGCCTCGCCGCCGGCGCCATTGCGGGAGCCGCCGCCGCGAACAACGGCGGCAACGACCGCAACCACGTCCAGCGCTGCCTGAACCGCTACCGCTCCTACGATCCGCAGACCGACACGTTCCTCGGCAATGACGGCCGCCGTCGGGCCTGCAATCTCTGACGATTCGACGATGAGAAAAGCCGGCCGGTGCGGATGCATCGGCCGGCTCTTTCGTATGCGGACGGTGGGCGGTTCAGGCGGAAAGGCAGGGCGCCAAGCCCCCTCATCCCCTACCGGACCTTCTCCCCGAAGGGGGAGAAGAACGAGCTTTCGACCGTCACGACCGCCATCCGTTTCTGGCAATGCTTCTTCTCCCCTCCGGGGAGAAGGTCGCGGCAGCGGGATGAGGGGCGACGCGCCGCAGCGCTCTCCGCTCTTATTCTCACCCCTGCCCGATCGCCTTCTTCACCGCCCGCTTCGTCACGACCTTCACGAGGTTCGCGCGATAGGAGGCCGAGCCGTGGAGGTCGGACAGCATGTTGTCCTCCGGCACCGACAGGCCATCCAGCGCCGCCGCGTCGAAGCTCGACGAGAGCGCCGCCTCGGCCTCCGTCCAGCGATAGGCGCCGCCCTGGCCGGCGCCCGTCACGCCGATGCGCGCCTCGCCGCCGCGCCGCGCCGCGAAGACCGCGCACATCGCATAGCGCGAGGCGGGGTTGCGGAACTTCTCGTAGCCCGAAGCATCGGGCGCCTCGAAGGACACGCCGGTGACGATCTCGCCGTCGCCGAGAGCGGTTTCGAACATGCCGAGGAAGAACTCGTCGGCCGAATAGCTGCCCTTGTCCGTGTGAACCGTCGCGCTGAGCGCCAGGAGCGCGGCGGGATAGTCGGCGGCGGGGTCGAAATTGGCGACCGAGCCACCGATCGTCCCCATGTGGCGCACGGCGGGATCGCCGATCACGCTGGCGAGATAGTGGAAGCCGGGGGCGATCGCCTCCATGCCCTTGTGGGCCGCGATCTCGGCATGGGTCGTGCCGCCGCCGATCTTCACCGACCGGCCGGAAACCTCGATCCCGGTCTTCAGTTCCGCGACATGGCGAAGGTCCACGAGATCGGACGGCGCGGCGAGCCGCTGCTTCATCGTCGGGATCAGCGTCATCCCGCCGCCGAGATATTTCGCATCCGCGCCGCCCGATAGAAGCGAAGCGGCTTCGGCGAGCGAGGTTGGGCGGTGGTACTGGGTCTCGTACATGGAAGAGGTCCTTGTCTGGCGGGCCGGGTCTTCGTCACCGCTGGAGCGATGGAGCCGCGCGGCCGGTTGAGCTTTGAATTGCGGACCGGCCGGATGCTTTCACCCGGCCGGCTCGGGACGATCAGGAGGCCGCGTTCAGCGCCTTCCACACCTTTTCCGGCGTCGCCGGCATGGAAAGGTCGTTGTTGCCGATCGCATCGGTGATCGCGTTGATGACGGCCGGCGGCGAGCCGATCGCGCCGGCCTCGCCGCAGCCCTTGATGCCGAGCGGGTTCGACGGCGAAAGCGTTTCCGTCGTCGAGACCTGGATCATCGGCAGGCTGGAGGCGCGCGGCATGGCGTAGTCCATGTAGGACGCCGTCACGAGCTGGCCGGTGTCGTCGTAGACCGTGCCTTCCAGAAGCGCCTGCCCGATGCCCTGCGCGACGCCGCCATGGACCTGGCCCTCGACGATCATCGGGTTGATCACCCGGCCGAAATCGTCGGCGGCGATGAACTGGATGATCTCGGTCGCGCCCGTATCGGCATCCACCTCGACCTCGCAGATGTAGCAGCCGGCCGGGAAGGTGAAGTTCTGCGGATCGTAGAACGCGCCTTCCTTGAGGCCGGGCTCCATCCCGTCCGGCAGCTTGTGGCCGGTATAGGCGTTGAGCGCCACCTCGTGCCAGGCGAGCTTCTTGTCCGTCCCCTTCACGCGCACTTCGCCGTTGGCGATCTCGATGTCGCCCTCGTCGGCCTCCAGCAGATGGGCCGCGATCTTCTTGGCCTTGGCCTCCACCTTGTCGAGCGCCTTGACGATGGCCGACATGCCCACCGCGCCGGAGCGCGAGCCGTAGGTGCCCATGCCGAACTGCACCTTGTCGGTGTCGCCGTGGATCACCTGGACACTGTCGATGGGCAGGCCGAAGCGCTCGGCGATCAGCTGGGAGAAGGTCGTCTCGTGGCCCTGGCCGTGGCTGTGCGAGCCGGTGAGGATCTCGACGGTGCCGACCGGATTGACCCGAACCTCCGCCGATTCCCAGAGACCGACGCCCGCGCCGAGCGAGCCGACGGCCTTGGACGGCGCGATGCCGCAGGCCTCGATATAGCAGCTCATGCCGAGGCCGCGCAGCTTTCCGTGCTTGGCCGCTTCCGTCCGGCGCGCCGGGAAGCCGTCGACGTCGGCCGCCTTCATGGCGGCATCGAGCGAGGCGTCGAAGTCGCCGGCGTCGTAATTCATGATGACGGGCGTCTGGTGCGGGAAGGAGCGGATGAAGTTCTTCCGGCGGAACTCGGACGGCGACAGCCCGAGCTCGCGCGCCGCCGTCTCGATCGTGCGCTCGACCACGTAGGTCGCCTCCGGCCGCCCTGCCCCGCGATAGGCGTCCACCGCCACCGTGTTCGTGTAGACGGCCCGCACGTTCGCGTGGATGGCGGGAATGTCGTACTGGCCGGAGAGCAGCGTCGCGTAGAGATAGGTCGGCGTCGCCGAGGAGAAGAGCGACATGTAGGCGCCCAGATTGGCGATCGTGTCGACCTTCAGCCCGAGGATCTTGTGATCCGCGTCGATCGCCATCTCGACCTCCGTCACATGGTCGCGGCCATGCGCGTCGGTCAGGAAGGCCTCCGTCCGGTCGCTCGTCCACTTCACGGGAACGCCGGTCTTCTTGGAGGCCCAAAGGCAGACGATCTCTTCGGGATAGATGTAGATCTTCGAGCCGAACCCGCCGCCGACATCGGGCGCGATGACGCGCAGCTTGTGCTCGGGCGCGACATTGTAGAAGGCGCTCATCACGAGCCGGGCGACATGCGGGTTCTGCGACGTCGTCCAGCAGGTGTAGTGCTCCTCGGCTGGGTCGTAGAGGCCGAGCGCGGCGCGCGGCTCCATCGCGTTCGGCACGAGGCGGTTGTTGACGATGTGGAGCTTGGTGACGTGCGCGGCCTTGGCGAAGGCGGCCTCGGTCGCCGCCTTGTCGCCGATCTCCCAGTCGAAGATGAGATTGCCGGGCGCTTCGGGGTGGAGCTGCGGCGCGCCGGGCTCGAGCGCCTTCACCGCCTCGACCACGGCGGGCAGCTCGCTATAGGCGACCTCGACGGCCTCCGCCGCGTCGCGCGCCTGCGCCTTGGTCTCGGCCACGACCACCGCGACGGCCTGTCCGACATGGCGCACCGTCCCGACGGCCAACGCCGGCCAAGCGCCCATCTTCATGGGCGAGCCGTCCTTGGAATTCACCGCCCAGCCGCAGATGAGATTGCCAATCCCGTCCGCCTGCAGCTCGGCGCCGGTGAGGATTCCGATCACGCCCGGCATGGCCTTGGCGGCGGAACTGTCGATCGAGGAGAAGGTGGCGTGGGCATGCGGCGAGCGCACGAAGGCGGCATATTTCATGCCGGGCACCGTCATGTCGTCGACGTAGCGCCCCCGTCCCGTGATGAACCGCTTGTCTTCCTTGCGCAGAACGCTCGCGCCGATGCCTTCGATACCCATGCCTGCAACCTCCCGGAGTTCAGTCCCCGCGGGTGGCGGCCGTTTGTCGGCGCTCGCCCCGCTTCGGATACGATCGTTGTCGTCTGGCTTTATACCAACGGCCGAGAATGCTGACGCATCCGGCCGTTGAAGAATTGCGAATGTCTCAATTGCATCAAAGGCTTGAGACATTCGCAAGCGGAATACCGCGAGTCATTTTCAATGCCTCTCGGTATTATTCCGCGGCGATGCGCTGGCTGCCCGCGCCGCTCTTCTCGGCGGCCGACAGGATGGCCTTGACGATGTTGTGATAGCCGGTGCAGCGGCAGATGTTGCCTTCCAGCTCCTCGCGCACGGTCTTCTCGTCGAGATCGCCGTCGTGCCGGCGGATCATGTCGACCGCCGTCATGATCATGCCGGGCGTGCAGTAGCCGCACTGAAGGCCGTGGTGCTCGCGGAAGGCCGTCTGCACCGGATGTAGCTCCTGCCCGTTGGCGAGGCCCTCGATCGTCGTGACCTCGGAGCCGGAAGCCTGGACGGCGAGGATCGTGCAGGACTTCACCGCGCGGCCGTCGACATGGACCACGCAGGCGCCGCATTGCGACGTGTCGCAGCCGACATGGGTGCCGGTCAGGCCGAGCTGGTCGCGAAGATACTGCACGAGGAGCGTGCGGTCCTCGACCTCGCCCGTCATCGCTTTGCCGTTCACGGTGATGGAAACCTGGCTCATCTACGTCCTCCCGTCGTCATCGGGCGGGCCGGGTGGCCGCGATACGGTCCCTTGGCTCCTGCCCTTCAAGTCCGTGGCGAAGGTCGTGGCAGCCTTCGCGTCGGGGCGGAGATTGCAACTTGGCCCGGGGATCGTCCAGCGGTTTCTAGAACTATTCCATGCGACGAAGGGCGCAGGTCCGACCCCCTTGGCGTTTGCTCCGAGCCGCCGGGACGTTAGCCGCCTGTGTCACTCGGGAGGCACAGGGCGCCGGGGGAATGACCGAAATCACAATGAGGTCAGCTTCGCGCAGGCAAGTGCGGTTGTTATTTCAAACTTTACCCGCATCCTTAAGGCTCTCTTCGAAGAAGCGGGCCGGACCGACGTCGTCCCTCCCGTTCCGAGAGGCGAACCCTTCCAAGGGTTTGGAAATGACGATGCCATGTCCGAGGTGCGCGTGATCCCTGAAAAGTCGAAACCCGAGGGTGGACGGTTCCGACCAGGCAAAAGCGCCAAGGCGTCCGCCTGCGCGACATCGCTGCTTCTGGCCGCCGCCCTCGCAGGGGCCGTGCCGAGCCAGGCCTACGCCTTCGAGATCTTCGGGTGGAAGTTCTTCGAGAAGGACGAGGAAACCGCCGATCTCGTCGACCCCGTCAGCTACAGCGTCACGCTGACCGTCGTCGGCGCCGCGCCCGACGAGGCTAAGACGCTGCAGGAGGAACTGGAAGGCGCCTCGACGCTCGTCTCCGACAAGGACGATCCGGTCTCCGGCTCGCTCGGCCTCCTCTCCAAGGCCAAGGGCGACCGCAAGCGCCTGGTCGCCTCGCTCTACGAGAACGCCCGCTACGAAGGCCTCGTCACGATCCGCATCCAGGGCCAGGATATCGCCGATCTCGCGCCGGATGCGGCCTTCGACACCGCCTCGGGCCCCGTGCCGGTGGAGATCACGGTCGAGCCGGGCGCGCTCTTCAAGCTCGGCGCCGTGGACATCACCGCCGACGGCACGCCCGTTCCCCCCGATGCGACGGAGCTCGCCCCCGGCGGCACGGCGGAATCGGTGCGCATCCTGCGCGAGGAAGGCCGCCTCTTCGAGCGCCTGCGCGGCGAGGGCCGGCCCTTCGTCGCCGTGACCGACCGCGACGTCGTGGCGGACGGCGCGACGAAGACGCTCGACTACCGCCTCGCCGTCTCGCCCGGCGAACCCGTGCCCTTCGGCGAGATCTTCGTCGAGGGCGCCAAAGACGTCGATCCCGGCTTCATCGCCTACATGGCCGGCATCGAGCAGGGAAAGGTCTTCACGCCCGCCGACCTCAAGAAGGCGCGCGAGCGGCTCCTGAAGCTCGACGTCTTCTCCAGCGTCACGGTCAAGGAGGCCAAGGGGCAGGCAGAGGACGGCACGCTGCCGGTGCAGATCGAGGTCGGCGAGCGCAAGTTCCGCTATTACGGCGTCGGCGCGACCTACTCGAACACGGAAGGCGCCGGCGTCAACGGCTATTGGGGCCATCGCAATCTCTTCGGACGGGCGGAAAGCCTTCGCATCGACGCCGCCGTCTCGCGCATCGGCGCGACCGCCGTCAGCGACACCGTGCGCGAGACCGACGACTTCGACTACAAGCTCGGCGCCGTCTTCAAGAAGCCGGGCGTGCTCGGGCCGGACTCGGTCTATATCGGCTCGATCGAGGCGGTCAGCGAGCATCCGCTGGCCTACGACCGCGACAGTTTCGCGGTGACGTCGGGCGTTCAGTACGAACTGAGCGACCAGCAGACGATCGAGGCTCGCATTCGCGGCGAGTACGAGGAGATCACCGACTATCTCGGCACCGAGGACTTCCTCATCGCCTCCGTTCCCATCACCTACACGTTCGACGGGCGCGACGACAAACTGAACCCGACGGAGGGCTTTCTCGCCAAGCTCTACGCCGAGCCCTCCTATGAAATCTCCAACGGCACCCCCTTCGTGAAGGCGCGCGGCGACCTGTCGGCCTATCTCTCCCTTTCCGAGAGCGACCGCTTCGTGCTCGTCGGCCGCGTCGCCTACGGCTCGGTCTTCGGCGCCGACCTTCAGGACATTCCGAACGACCGGCGCTTCTATGCCGGCGGCGGCGGCTCGGTGCGCGGCTACGCCTTCCAGACGATCGGCCCCTACTACCCCTCCGTTCCCCGGCCGGGCGGCGATCCCTCCTTCGTCGATACGCCGACGGGCGGCCTCTCGCTCTTCGAGGCCTCCGCGGAGGTGCGCATCGGCGTCACCGAGAAGATCCAGATCGTCCCCTTCGTCGATGCCGGCGCGGTGTCGGACGAACTCACCCCCGATTTCTCGAACCTCAAGATCGGGACGGGCATCGGCGCGCGCTACCTGACGAGCTTCGGGCCGATCCGCGTCGATGTCGGCATTCCGCTCGACCCCGGCCCGCGCGACGGCGACTTCCAGATCTATGCCGGCATCGGACAGGCCTTCTGACCATGACGAGACACGCTTTCCTCGCCGCGCTCCGCGTCGCAGCCCTCGGCCTCGCCCTCCTCGCTCCCGCGACGGGCGCGAAGGCGCAGGCCTTCATCGCGGGACAGATCGAGAACCTTCTCTCCACCAACACGACCAAGGTCGAGATCGAGGGCCTCACCGGCGCGCTGTCGGGCGCCGTGCGCATCGACCGCGTCACGGTCTCCGATCCGAAGGGCGTCTTCCTCACCGCCAGCGACCTTGCCATGGACTGGTCGCCGCTGTCGCTGGCGCGCCTCAACGTCTCGATCGAGGCCCTCACCGCCGGGCAGATCGTGCTGGAGCGCCTGCCGGAAGCCGCCCCCGCCGATCCGAACGAGCCGGCAGGCTCGGGCTTCAGCCTGCCCTCGATCACCGCCGACATCCGGAAGATCTCGCTCGGCGAGTTCGTGATCGGCGAGGCCATCGCCGGCACGCGCGCGCGCCTCTCGGCCGAAGCCAGGCTCGGCCTCTCCAAGGACCCGGCGCGGCTCGACGTCTCCGCCGACATCCAGCGCCTGGACCAGCCCGGCACGATCGCGGCCAATCTCCTCTTCGCTCCGGGCGAGAACCGGCTCGACGTGAACATCGACGCCAGCGAACCCGCCGGCGGGCTCGTGGCGTCGCTTCTGAAGATCCCCGGCGCCCCGGCCGTGAACCTCACGGTCAAGGGCCAGGGCCCGCTCTCCGATTTCATGGCGAACGGCGCGCTGACGGTCGGCTCCGACACGGCCGCGACCCTGACGGCGCAGGTCACAGACACTGGCGAAGGCCGCCGCATCGCGGCCTCGCTCGGCGTCTCCGCCGAGAAATACGTGCCGACGACCTATGCGGCCTATGTCGACGGCGGCGTCGATCTCGACGCGCAGTTGCTCATCCGCCCCGACGGCACGATCGCGATCGATCAGGCCTCGCTCGTCTCCGGCCGCATCGACGCGCAGGCCTCCGGCACCTACGACCCCGCCGGCGCCGGCAATGCGCTGAACCTTGCCGTTTCCGGCCGCGGCGGCGGCACCGTGCCGATCCGCCTCGGTGCGGAGGGCGCCAGGACCGCGATCGACATCGCCAGCCTGAAGGCGACGCTGAAGGGCGCCCTGTCCGCCGCCGCGATCGAAGCCTCCGCCACCCTGCCGACCGCCGGCTACGGCCCCTATGTCGCGACGGACCTCGCGCTCGCCGCCGCCTCCCCCGCCTTCGACGTCAACGCGCTCGCCGGTCCCCTGACGATCACCGCCGACGCCGCGTCGCTGACCGCACCCGAAGGCATCCAGGACCGCTTCCTCGAAGGCGCCATCCGCATCGAGGCGGAAGGCGCGCTCTCGGGCAGCGGCCTCAGCCTCACGACCGGCCGCGTCACCACCGGCGTCGCCAATGCCGGGATCACCGGCTCGGCCGCGTTCAACTTCTCGACCTTCGATCTGAAGCTCACCTCCGACTTCGAGACGCTCGCGCTCTCGGCCGCCGCCGTGCCGCTGGCGGGCGACCGGCTGAACGTCTCCGGCGCCGTGACGCGGGGCGCGGACGGAACGTTGACGGCTCGCGACCTCGCCGTACGCGGAACGGGCCTTGCGATCGACGGCGGCGCGACGCTGACGAACGAGACCGTCACCGCCGATGTTACCGGCCGCATCGACGCGGCCGATGCCGAGAACGCTTCGATCTCCGGCAAGGCCGAGTTCAAGCTCACCGCCAACGGCCCCGTCGCCGCGCCCGACGTCGATGTGAGCCTGACCAGCCAGGGCCTTCGTGTGAACGGTCGCGAGCTGGCCAATCTGAAACTCGAAGCGCGCGGCGCCTTCACCTCCGCCACCCCGTCCGGCACGGTCGATCTCTCCGGCACG
Organism: Aureimonas sp. Leaf427; assembly: GCF_001425485.1. Lineage (GTDB taxonomy): Bacteria > Pseudomonadota > Alphaproteobacteria > Rhizobiales > Rhizobiaceae > Plantimonas. Next base: position 224,146 of record NZ_LMQW01000001.1, read on the forward strand.
CTCGACGGCGTTCCGCTCACCGGCACCGCGCTCGTCGAGACGCTCGCCAATGGCGAACGCCGCGTCTCCAACCTCACGATCGTGCAGGGACCGAACCGCATTTCCGGCGAGCTTCGCTTCACCGAAGCACCTGCCCCGCTCGGCCGCCTCGACTTCGCGGTCGCCGATATCGGTCCGCTCGCGGCGCTGGCGCTTCAGCAGATGCAGGGCGACCTCAACGGCACCGTCGCGCTCTCCATGAACGAGGCCGACTTCCCGCTCGCCGACGTGAACCTCACCTCGCAGCGCCTCGCCGTCGCCGGCACGGTGCTTCAAGGCGTCGCGATCGATCTCGGCATCGCGGACTATCTCGGCCGCCCCTTCCCGGTCGGCAAAGTGACCGCGAATGCCTTCGAAGCCGGCACGGCCACCGTCTCCGATCTCGACCTCGACCTGACCCGCAGCGGCGACTTCACGCGCCTCGAAGCCACCGCCAAGGCGAACGGCGCGCCCGTCACGTTCGCCGGCCAGGCCAATCTCGCGCCGACGGAAACGGTGATCGGAATCGAGACGCTGACCGCCGACATCCCGAACGCCGCCATCGCGCTGACCGCGCCCGCGACGATCACCCTTCGCGACGGCACGACCGAGATCGGCAAGCTGGAGCTGAAGACCGGCGACGGCTCGCTCTCGCTGGTCGGCCGAAGCGGCGCGGCGCTCGATCTCGACCTTTCGCTCGACCGCGTTCCCGCCGCCGTCGCCAACCCCTTCGTGCAAGGGCTCGACGCATCCGGCACCTTCACCGGCTCGGCCCGCGTCACCGGCGCATCGAGCGCGCCCGAAGCCGTCTTCGACCTTCGCGCGGAAGGGCTTGCCACCAGCCAGACCCGCGCGGCGAACCTGCCCGCGCTCGAAGCCCTCCTCGCCGGCACCTTCAAGGAGAACGTGCTCGCCCTCGAAACCGCCAATCTCGACATCGGCGAGGGCTCGCTCTCGGCGAGCGGGCGCGTCGGCCAGAGCATCCTCGATCTGCAGCTGGCGCTGGACAAGCTGCCCGTCGCGCTCGCCAACGACTTCGTCTCCGGCCTCGGCGCCTCCGGCACGATCTCCGGCACCGCGACCGCGACCGGAACGATCGCCGAGCCCGTCGCCGAATTCACGCTGTCGGGCACCGGCATCACCGCCCGCGAGATCGCGAGCGCCGGCATCGAGCCGATCGAACTCGACGCCGCCGGCCGCTATGCGACGCGCACGCTGACGCTCGATCGCGCAAGGGCCACCGTCGGGCCGGGCTCGCTCACCGCCTCCGGCACGATCGGCGACACGCTGAACGTCGAGGCCGCCATGACCGAAGTTCCGGTCGGCCTCGCCAATGCCTTCGTCCCCGACCTTCGCGCCACCGGCACGATCTCGGGCACCGCCAAGGCGACGGGGCCGTTGACAGCTCCCAACGCGGTCTTCGACCTCGCCGGCTCCGGCATCGGCGCGCGCGCCATCGCAGAGAGCGGCATTCCGCCGATCGACCTGCGCGTCGCGGGCACGGCGGCGGACGGCTCGGCAACGCTGCAGACGGCCGTCGCCACGATCGGCGAGGCCTCGCTGACCGCCACCGGCACGGTCGGCCGCACGCTCGATCTCGACATTCGCGCCGACAGGATCCCCGTCGGCCTCGCCAACGGATTCGTGCCGAACCTCGACGCCCGAGGCACGATCTCGGGCACGGCGAAGGCGACGGGCACGCTCGCCGCGCCGAACGCGGTCTTCGATCTCTCCGGCGGCGGGCTGACCGCCCGTCCCCTCGCCGCGAGCGGCCTGCCCCCGGCGGACCTTCGCCTCGCCGGCCGCTACGACCAGGGCACCGCCACGCTTCAAACGGCCAATGTGCAGCTCGGCGAGGCCTCCGTCACGGCCACCGGCACGGTCGGCCAGCGCCTCGATCTCGACATTGCCGCGCGCGATCTGCCGGTCGCCGTCGCCAACGGATTCGTCTCCGGCCTCGGCGCCTCCGGCACGATCTCCGGCACGGCCAAGGCGACGGGCTCTCTGTCGAATCCAGCCGCCACGTTCGACATCGCGGGCCGCCGCATCACGACGGACAAGCTGAAGGCGTCCGGCACGCCCGCCATCACGCTCGACGCCAAGGGTCGCTATGCCGATGGCTCGGCCGAGCTGGAAACGGCGCGCGCGAGCGTCGGCGACGGCTCGCTGACCGCCTCCGGCACGGTGGGCCAGCGGCTGAACGTCAAGGCGACGCTCGATCGCCTGCCGGTCGCCCTCGCCAACGCCTTCGTCGCCGATCTCGGCGCGCGTGGCACGATTTCGGGCTCCGGCACCGCCGTCGGCACGCTGGCCGATCCGCAGGCGACCTTCGACCTCACCGCCTCCGACGTCTCGACGCGGCAGACGCGCGATGCCGGGGCGCCGCAGGTGGATGCCGTCGCGCGCGGCCGCTATGCCACCGGCACCGCGGACATCGAGACGGCACGCGTCGATATCGGGCGCGGCCGCATCACCATTGCCGGGCGGGCGGGCCGGGACCTCGATCTCGACGTGACCATCGCCGACTTGCCCGCCTCCATCGCGGGCGCTGCCGCCGAAGGCCTCGACCCCGCCGGCTCGATTGCCGGGCGCATCCGCGCGACCGGTCCGATCGCGGCGCCCGACGTCACCTTCGACATCGACGGACGCGGCCTTTCCGTCGCTCAGACCCGCAATGTCGGCGTCGCCAACCTGTCCTTCGACGCCAACGGGCGCTTTGCCGCCAATGTCCTGACGCTCGACGCCAACCTTGCCGGCAACGGGCTCGCCCTGCGCGCCAATGGCACGGTCGCGACCTCGGGCACGCCGCAGCTGAACCTTGCGGTCAACGGCACGGCGCCGCTCGCCATCGCCAATGCCGTTCTCGCCGAGGGCGGGCGGTCGGTGAACGGCACGGTCGCGATCGACGCCACCGTGACGGGCGCGGCCTCCGCGCCGGAGGTGAACGGCACGATCCGTGCGAGCGGCGCCTCCTTCGTCGACACCGGCTCGAACGTCGCGGTCAACAACATCAATGCCACGATCACCCTGGCCGGCAAGACGGCGACGATCAGCGCCTTCTCCGCCAATCTCGCGGCCGGCGGCACGATCGCCGTCTCCGGCACGATCGGGCTCGACCAGGGCTTCCCCGCCGATATCCGCATCCGGATGAACCAGGGGCGCTACAACGACGGCGAGCTGATCGCCGCGCGTCTCGACGCGGACCTCACCATCACCGGATCGCTGATCGGAACGCCCCTTCTGGCCGGCACGATCGACGCGCGCCAGATCGACATCCTCGTCCCCGACCGCCTGCCGACCTCGCTCGCCCGCATCGACGTGCGCCATGTCAACACGTCCGAGGCCGTCCGGAAGCAGGCCCGCGAGATCGCGCCGAAATCGTCGGGCGGCGGCGGCGGGGGCGGCATCGCGCTCGACATCCGCTTCAACGCGCCGAACCAAGTCTATGTGCGCGGCCGCGGACTGGACATCGAGCTTGGCGGCGCCATCGCCATTGCCGGCACGGCATCGGCCCCCGCGATCACCGGCGCGCTGGAGCTGCGGCGCGGACGCTTCAACATCCTGGCGAACCGGCTCGACTTCACGCGCGGCATCCTGACCTTCAGCGGCGATCTCGTGCCGACGCTGGATCTCGTGGCGACCTCGGATGCCGGCGACGTCACCGTCCAGATTTCCGTCACCGGCCCCGCGACGGACCCGAGCTTCAACTTCTCCTCGACGCCGGCCCTGCCGCAGGACGAGGTGCTGGCTCGGCTGATCTTCGGCCAGGGGACGGCCGACCTCTCGCCGCTCCAGATCGCCCAGCTCGCGGAGGCGGCCTCGCAGCTGGCGGGCGTCGGTGGCTCGACGGGCCTTCTGGAGAACCTGCGCGCCCAGCTCGGCGTCGACGACGTCGACATCAAGACCAATGCCGACGGCAAGACCTCGGTCGGCGTCGGCAAATATCTTAACGACAACACCTATCTCGGCGTCGACTCCACCGGCCGCGTCTCGATCGACCTCGATCTCGGCGCCGGCCTGAAGGCCAGGGGCGCGGTCTCGGCCAGCGGCGGCGGCGAGGTCGGCGTCTTCTACGAGAAGGAATACTGAGGGCGCGTTCTAGGCATGGCGGGATCGCAGGGTCCCGCCGAAGGATTCGGCGGCAGAGACTCTCCTAAGAGAGCGCGACTCCTCTGCGCCGACGGTCGAGACCTCGACGGTCGGCGCCGTCATGCAGGATGCTTTCGACCTTGAAGGTTCTCCAAACGAAAAAGGCGCCGTCCGAAGACGACGCCCTTTCCATCAAAGTCCGATCTCGATGAGAGATCAGGAACCCTTGCCGTAGAGTTCGACCTGGCCGTTCGGCTTGATCTGGATCGAACCGATGTCGGCGGTGTTGATGCCGTTGTTCTTCAGAGCCTCGGCGAGACCGGGGTTGGCGTCGATCGTGCGCTGCACCTGCGCCATGTCGGTCTTCGTGTTCGTCGGGTTCTGGGCCGCGAGGTTGTTGACGATCGTGTAGTTGCCCGTGAGATCCGTCGACGCGGTCGTCGCGTTGTCGGTGGCCGTCTGCGCGAACGAAGCGGCGGGGATCATGAACGTGGCGACGGTGGCGGCGAGAATGAGCTTCTTCATGGATCTGAAACCTTTCGATGTTGGCTTCCGGATCACTCCCCGTCTCCGGGGACTGCAGCGGGCTAAAAGCCTCGCCGCGTCCGGTGTCGGGCTGATAACTGGCTCTTCCGACTTCCGTTCCCGATGGAATTTCCGAAAGTCGGCGCGATAACGCGCCTGTGATCGCCCTGCCCTGCCGGGATGCGGTCTTGCGCTCTGCTTTTTCTGCAGGCAAAAATCGCTCGTGCCCTTGAGAGTTCATTATCGTTCGCAGCTATACTGACAGAGGCCGGGCGGTTAAGCGTCTGTCCCCGATAGTGGAGCCTCGCTCCTCGTTCCAGCTCGGACCGATGCCTTGACCGACCATGTTGCGGACTTCAGAGGGGATCGGATCGCGGCGCTCGCGACGTCGGGGAGCGCCGCGCGCGCCGCCGGCATCGCGGAGCGGTTTACCGCCGATCCCGCCCGTTTCCAGACCTTTTCCTACCGTCTCGACGATCTCCTGATCGACGTGTCCAAATGCGCGATCGGCGATTCGGACCTCGAGGGTCTCTTCGATCTCGCGCGCACGGTCGGGCTCGAGGAAAAGCGCGACGCCATGTTCGCCGGCGCTCGCATCAACGCGACCGAGAACCGTTCCGTCCTCCATGTCGCCCTGCGCGGCCACGAGAGCGACGGCTTTTCGGTGGACGGCCGGCCCGTCGGCGGCGATGTCGAGGGCGTGTTCCAGGCCATGGGCGCCTTCGCCCGCAGCCTGCGCGACGGCACGCGCAAGGGCGCGACCGGCAAGGCCTTCACCGATGTCGTCAACATCGGCATCGGAGGCTCCGATCTCGGGCCCGCCATGGTCACGCTGGCGCTGGCGCCCTTCCACGACGGGCCGCGCGCGCATTTCGTCTCCAATGTCGACGGCGCCCATATCGCCGACACGCTGAAGACCCTCGATCCCGAGACGACGCTGTTCATCGTCGCCTCCAAGACCTTCACCACCATCGAGACCATGACGAACGCGGCGACCGCTCGGCGCTTCATCGCGGAGGCGCTCGGCGAGGCGGCCGTGTTCCAGCACTTCGCCGCCGTCTCCACCGCGCTCGAAAAGGTCGCGGCCTTCGGCATCGATCCCGACCTCGTCTTCGGCTTCTGGGACTGGGTGGGCGGACGCTACTCGGTCTGGTCGGCGGTCGGCCTCCCCGTGATGATCGCGATCGGCCCCGAGCGATTCCGCGCCTTCCTCGACGGCGCGCGCGATCTCGACCGGCACTTCAAGTCCGCGCCGCTGGAGGAGAACCTTCCCGTCATCCTCGGCCTCGTCGGCTGGTGGCACCGCGTCGCGCAGGCCTATCCCGCCCGCGCGATCCTGCCCTACGACCAGCGCCTCCTGCGCCTGCCCGCCTATCTCCAGCAGCTCGACATGGAATCCAACGGCAAGCGCGTCGGGCTCGACGGCGAGCCGGTGACGACGCCGACGGGCCCGCTCGTCTGGGGCGAGCCCGGCACCAACGGCCAGCACGCCTTCTATCAGCTGATCCACCAGGGCACCGACCCGATCCCGGCCGAGTTCATCGTGGCGGCCAAGGGCCACGAGGCGAGCTTGAGCATCCACCACGAGCTGCTTCTGGCCAATTGCCTCGCCCAGAGCGAGGCGCTGATGGTCGGCCGCTCGCTGGAGACGGCGCGCCGGCAGCTTCTCGACAAGGGCGCGGACGCGGCGGAGGCCGAGCGGCTGGCGCCGCATCGCGCCTTCCCCGGAAACCGGCCCTCCATCACCATTCTCCACGAGACGCTCGACCCCTATTCCCTCGGGCGCCTCGTTGCGCTCTATGAACACAGGGTCTTCGTGGAGGCCCAGCTTTTCGGGATCAATGCCTTCGACCAGTGGGGCGTCGAACTCGGCAAGGAACTCGCCACCGGTCTCCTGCCGGTGGTGCAAGGACAGGTCGCAACCACGGGACGGGACGGCTCCACGGCCGGGCTCGTCGGCGTTCTGCGCGAGATGAGGAAGACCAAATGACGTCCGCACTCGAAGCCCGCACGTCCGAGGGCGAACCCGCCACCGAGCGCCCGACCCCCATGGCCGAGCCCCGCCGCAACGACGCGGACACGCTGGCGCTGGAAATCCTGGAAAAGCTCACCTACGCCGTCGGCAAGGACCCGGCCGCCGCCCGCCGCCACGACTGGCTGGAGGCGACGACGCTCGCCGTGCGCGACCGCATCATCGACCGCTGGTTCAAGTCGACGCACGAGATCTACGAGAACCAGCAGAAGCGCGTCTGCTACCTCTCGATGGAGTTCCTGATCGGCCGTCTCCTGCGCGACGCGATCAACAATCTCGGTCTCACGGAGGAGGTGCGCGCCGCCCTCTCGCGCTACGACGTCGACATCGACATGATCGAGCTTCTCGAGCCCGATGCCGCGCTCGGCAACGGCGGTCTCGGCCGCCTCGCCGCCTGCTTCATGGAGAGCATGGCCTCGACGGGCGTCCCCGCCTTCGGCTACGGCATCCGCTACGTCCACGGCTTCTTCCGGCAGGAGATCGTCGGCGGCGAGCAGGTCGAGCTGCCCGAGACCTGGCTCGCCCACGGCAACCCCTGGGAGTTCGAGCGCCGCGAGGCCTCCTACGAGATCGGCTTCGGCGGCAAGGTCGCGGCCATCGACGAGCCCGGCAAGCCGCCGCGCCAGGTCTGGCGCCCGGCCGAGCGCGTTCTCGCCGTCGCCTACGACACGCCCGTCGTCGGCTGGCGCGGCAAGCACGTCAACACGCTGCGCCTCTGGAGCGCGCAGTCGCTCGATCCGATCCTCCTCGACGCCTTCAATTCCGGCGACCATATCGGCGCCGTGCGCGAGGCGAACAAGGCAGAGGCGATCACCCGCGTCCTCTATCCCGCCGATTCCCATCAGGCCGGCCAGGAGCTGCGCCTGCGCCAGGAGTATTTCTTCTCCTCGGCCTCGCTGCAGGACATCATCCGCCGCCATCTCAGCCAGTACGGCGACCTGACGAACCTCTCCGACAAGGTCTCGATCCAGCTGAACGACACGCATCCGGCGGTCTCGGTCGCCGAGCTGATGCGGCTTCTGATCGACGTCCACGGCTTTGCCTGGGACGACGCCTGGACGCTGACCAAGTCGACCTTCTCCTACACCAACCACACGCTCCTGCCCGAAGCGCTGGAGACCTGGCCGATCCATCTCTTCGAGCGCCTCCTGCCGCGCCAGATGCAGATCATCTACGCGATCAACGCGCAGGTCATCCGCGAGGCGTCCCAGGAGAAGGGCCTCGACGGCGCGCGGGTCGCCGCGATCTCCCTCATCGACGAGAACCACGGCCGGCGCGTGCGCATGGGCCAGCTCGCCTTCGTCGGCTCGCACACGATCAACGGCGTTTCCGCCCTCCACACGGAGCTGATGAAGCAGACCGTCTTCCACGATCTGCATGTGCTTTATCCGACGCGCATTCAGAACAAGACCAACGGCGTCACGCCCCGGCGCTGGCTGATGCAGTGCAATCCCGGCCTCACCGACCTCGTGACGGACGCGGTCGGCCCCGCCTTCCTCGACGACATCGACCGTCTGGCCGATCTCGACAAGCTCGCCACGGACGGCGCCTTCCGCGAGCGCTTCATGGGGGTCAAGCGCGAGAACAAGGCGCGGCTCGCCCAGACGATCGAGGACCGGCTCGCCATCTCGGTCGATCCGTCCGCGATCTTCGACATCCAGGTCAAGCGCATCCACGAATACAAGCGCCAGTTCCTGAACATCATCGAGGCGGTCGCCCTCTACGACCAGATCCGCTCGCATCCCGAGCTGAACTGGCAGCCGCGCGTCAAGATCTTCGCCGGCAAGGCGGCGCCGAGCTACGCGCAGGCCAAGGAGATCATCCACCTCATCAACGACGTCGCACGCGTCGTGAACTCCGATCCTTCGGTCCGCAATCTCCTGAAGGTCGTGTTCATCCCGAACTACAATGTGAGCCTCGCCGAGATCATCATGCCGGCGGCCGACGTCTCCGAGCAGATCTCGACGGCGGGCCTGGAAGCATCCGGCACCGGCAACATGAAGTTCGCCCTCAACGGCGCGCTGACGATCGGCACGCTCGACGGCGCCAATGTCGAGATGCTGGAGCATATCGGCGAGGAGAACATCTTCATCTTCGGCCTCACCGCCGACGAGGTCGCCCAGCGCCGGCGCGAGACCCATAGCGGGCGCTCGATCATCGAGTCCTCGCAGATCCTGCAGAACGCCCTCTCCTCCATCACCAAGGGCGTCTTCTCGCCGGACGGCGCGGAGCGCTTCCAGGGTCTGGTCGAAAATCTCTACAACAACGACTGGTGGATGATCGCGGCCGACTTCGAAGCCTACTGGAAGACGCAGCGCCAGATCGACGAGACCTGGATCGACACGGCGTCCTGGGGCGAGAAGGCCGTGCGCAACACGGCCCGCATGAGCTGGTTCTCCTCCGACCGCTCCATCCGCGAATACGCCAAGGACATCTGGCGGACCGGCAGCGACGCCTGACGAAGCGTCAGTCGGCCGGTGGCACGTTTTGCCGCCGGCCGATCCGTTTTCCGGGTGCGGAACCCGTGGATGAAAAGCCACTGAACCCTATGTTTCGAGGCGTGGCCGTGTAGGATGGCCAAGAACGCCGAAACGGCGACCGGGTCGGGCGGTGCCAGCCGAGATCGCCTCCGGGACCACATCTGGGAGGATGACGAATGGTACAACGCAAGCCCGGACCGATCTCGCGCGATACGATGGCCTATGTGCTGGCGGGCGGCCGTGGAAGCCGGCTGATGGAGCTGACCGACACGCGCGCCAAGCCCGCGGTCTATTTCGGCGGCAAGACGCGCATCATCGATTTCGCGCTTTCGAACGCTCTGAACTCCGGCATCCGGCGCATCGGCGTCGCCACGCAGTACAAGGCGCACTCGCTGATCCGCCATCTGCAGCGCGGCTGGAACTTCCTGCGGCCCGAGCGCAACGAGAGCTTCGACGTGCTGCCCGCCTCGCAGCGCGTGTCCGAGGACCAGTGGTATGCCGGCACGGCCGACGCGGTCTATCAGAACATCGACATCATCGAAGACTATGCGCCCCAGTATATCGTGATCCTGGCGGGCGACCACGTCTACAAGATGGACTACGAGATCATGCTCCAGCAGCATGTGGATTCCGGCGCCGACGTCACCGTCGGCTGCCTGGAGGTCCCGCGCATGGAGGCGGTCGGCTTCGGCGTCATGCATGTCGACGAGACCGGCAAGATCACCGATTTCGTGGAGAAGCCGAAGGACCCGCCCGCCATTCCCGGCCGGCCCGACACCGCGCTCGCCTCCATGGGCATCTACGTCTTCGAGACGAAGTTCCTGATGGACCAGCTGCGCCGCGATGCCGCCGATCCGAAGTCGGACCGCGACTTCGGCAAGGACATCATCCCCCACATCGTTCGCCACGGCTACGCGCAGGCCCATTCCTTCAGCAATTCGGTCGTGCGCTCGGCCAACGAAACCGATGCCTACTGGCGCGACGTCGGCACGGTGGACGCCTATTGGCAGGCCAATATCGACCTGACCGACGTCGTTCCCCCGCTCGACATCTACGATCGCGACTGGCCGATCTGGACCTATTCGGAGATCACCCCGCCGGCCAAGTTCGTGCACGACGTCGACGGGCGGCGCGGGCAGGCCGTGTCCTCGCTCGTCTCCGGCGACTGCATCATCTCCGGCGGCTCGCTGAACCGCTCGCTCCTCTTCACCGGCGTCCGCCAGCGGTCCTATTCGCATCTCGACCACGCGGTCGTGCTGCCACAGGCCCATATCGGCCGCAACGTGCGCATCAGCAAGGCGGTCATCGATCGCGGCGTCCACATCCCGGACGGACTGGTGATCGGCGAGGACCCCGAGCTCGACGCGCAGCGCTTCCGCCGCACGGAGAACGGGGTCTGCCTCGTCACCAAGCCGATGATCGACCGGCTCAACTACCGGTGAGCGCAATGAAGGTCCTTTCGGTCGCTTCCGAGGTCTATCCCTTCGTCAAGACGGGCGGGCTCGCGGACGTGGCGGGCGCCTTGCCTCTGGCTCTGACCGAGCGCGGGAAGGAGGTGAAGACCCTCCTCCCGCTCTATCCGGAGGTCGCGGCCGCGATCCCGCTCGGCGACGGCGAGCCGGTGCTGGCTCTGGAGGACCTTTTCGGCGGCCCCGCGCGGATCCACGCCGCGACGGCGGCCGGGCTCGACCTTCTCCTCATCGACGCGCCCCATCTCTACGATCGGCCGGGCGGCCCCTACCTCACCACCGCCGGCCAGGAACACCTGGACAACTGGGCGCGCTTCGCCGCTCTCGGGCGCGTCGGCGCGATGATCGGCCAGGGCGCGACGGGCTGGCAGCCCGACATCCTCCACGCCCACGACTGGCAGGCCGCGCTCGCACCGGTCTATCTCTCCTTCTCGGCCGGCCCGCGCCCGAAGACGGTCCTGACGATCCACAACCTCGCCTTCCAGGGCAATTATCCCCGCGAGATCCTGCCCGGGCTGAACCTTCCCTCCTCCGCCTGGTCGCTGGAGGGGCTCGAATATTACGGCTCCGTCGGCTTCCTGAAAGGCGGCCTCCACGCCGCCGACGCGGTGACGACGGTCAGCCCGACCTATGCCGAGGAGATCGTGACGCCGGAGGGCGGCATGGGCCTCGACGGGCTCCTGCGCGGCCGCTCCAGCCGCCTCGTCGGCATCGTCAACGGCATCGACACCGCCGTCTGGGACCCCGCCTCCGATCCGCTGATCGACACGCGCTACGGCGCCAAGACGCTGAAGACGCGCGCCGCCAACAAGCGCGCGATCGAGGCCGAGTTCGGCCTTGCGCCGGGCGAGGGCCCGATCTTCGCCGTGGTGAGCCGCCTCACCTGGCAGAAGGGCATGGACGTTCTCGCCGGCCTCACCGAGGAGATCGTGGCGCTCGGCGCGCGTCTGGCCATCATCGGCTCGGGCGAGCCGCTGATCGAGGGCGCCTTCCTCGCCGCCCATGCGCGTCATCCGGGGCAGGTCGGCGTGCGCATCGGCTATTCCGAGCCCCTGTCGCACCATCTCCAGGCCGGCGCGGACGGGCTGCTCATTCCCTCGCGCTTCGAGCCCTGCGGCCTGACCCAGCTCTATGCCCTGCGCTACGGCTGCATCCCCGTCGTCTCCAAGGTCGGCGGGCTCGCCGACACGGTGATCGACGCGAACTACGCCGCCGTCGCCGCCAAGGTCGCGACGGGCGTCATCTTCGACACCGTGGCCCCGACCCCGCTTCTCGACGCCATCTCCCGCGCCTGCCGGCTTTACGAGGATGCGCCGGTCTGGCAAGCCATGCAGCGGCGCGGCATGGCGACGGATGTCGGCTGGACCGCCAGCGCCGCCCGCTATGCCGACCTCTACGCCTCACTGTTGAAGGATGCCGCCTGATGCTCCAAACCGTCGCGACGACGCCGTTCGACGACCAGAAGCCGGGCACGTCCGGCCTTCGCAAGAAGGTCCCCCACTTCAGCCGGCCGAACTATGCCGAGAACTTCATCCAGTCGATCTTCGACGTCGCCGAACGGGGCGCCGGCGCGACGCTGGTGATCGGCGGCGACGGACGGTTCCTCAACCGCGAGGTCATCGGCAAGGCGATCCGCATGGCGGCGGCGAACGGCTTCGGCCGCGTCGTGGTCGGCCGGGACGGCATCCTCTCGACGCCGGCCGCCTCCAACCTCATCCGCAAGCGCAAGGCCGCGGGCGGGCTGATCCTCTCGGCCAGCCACAATCCCGGCGGCCCCGACGGCGATTTCGGCATCAAGTACAACATCGCCAATGGCGGCCCCGCCCCCGAGGCGATCACCGAGGCGACCTACCGCCGCTCGCGCGAGATCGACGCCTACAAGATCTCCGACGCGCCGGAGCCCGACCTTTCGACGATCGGCGAGACAACGATCGAGGACATGGTGCTCGAGGTCGTCGATCCCGTCGACGACTATGCCGAGCTGATGGCCGAGCTCTTCGATTTTCCGAAGATCCGCGCGCTGATCGCGGGCGACTTCACGCTCTCCTTCGACGCCATGCACGCCGTCACCGGCCCCTATGCCAAGCGCATCCTGGAAGAGACGCTCGGCGCGCCCGCCGGCACGGTCGTCAACGGCGTGCCGCTGGAGGATTTCGGCGGCGGGCATCCCGATCCGAACGCGGTCTATGCCGCCGATCTCATCGCCCGCCTGATGGCGCCGGACGGTCCCGACTTCGGCGCGGCCTCAGACGGCGACGGCGACCGCAACCTGATCGTCGGCCGCGGCATCGTCGTCTCGCCGTCGGACTCGCTGGCGATCCTCGCGGCCAACGCGCATCTGGCGCCCGGCTACGCCAAGGGCATCGCCGGCATCGCGCGCTCCATGCCCACGAGCCAGGCCGCCGACCGCGTCGCCCGCAAGCGCGGGCTGAACATCTACGAGACGCCGACGGGCTGGAAGTTCTTCGGCAATCTTCTGGACGCCGGCAAGGTGACGATCTGCGGCGAGGAGAGCGCGGGAACGGGCTCCGACCACGTCCGCGAGAAGGACGGGCTCTGGGCCGTTCTCCTCTGGCTGAACATCCTGGCCGAGCGCGGCGAGAGCGTGAAGGCGATCGTCGAGAGCCACTGGACCGAGTTCGGCCGCACCTACTACCAGCGGCACGACTATGACGAGATCGACAAGGAGAAGGCGGACGGCCTGATGGGCTCGCTGCGGGACCGGCTCGCCTCCATGTCCGGCCAGCGCTTCGGCACGCTCGTCGTCTCGGAGGCCGACGACTTCTCCTACAAGGACCCGATCGACGGCTCGATCTCGACCGGCCAGGGCGTGCGCATCCTCTTCTCCGGCGGCTCGCGCATCGTCTACCGCCTGTCCGGCACGGGCACGGTCGGCGCGACGCTTCGCGTCTATATCGAGCGCTACGAGCCCGACACGTCCCGCCACGGCGCTGCGCCGGAAGAGGCGCTGAAGGAGCTGATCGAGACCGCCGACGTCATCGGCGAGATCAAGAAGCGCACCGGCCGCACCGCGCCCGACGTCGTGACCTGATCCGCTCCGCCCGGCGACGCCTCCATGCGGTGCCGGACGACTTCGGCAGCGGCACGAACGCGTGCAGGCGGGATTGCCAACGGGCCGACGCCGGGCTTTCATGAGCGATCGGCCGCTCAGTCTTGCTCGGACCCCGCATGCTGCACCATGTCGAACTCTATGTATCCGACCTCGATGCATCGCTCGCCTTCTGGGCAAACATCCTCGGCATGATCGGCTACGAGAAGACAGGGCATTGGGATGACGGCTTCACGCTGTCCAACGGCAAGGACGCCTATCTGACCTTCGTGCAGGTCGCGGAAAAGCATCGGTCGCACCCCTATCACCGGTGCGGGGTCGGACTGAATCATCTCGCTTTCAAGGTCGATGCCCGCGAAATCGTCGACCGTCTGCGGCGGTACTGCCTCGACCATGGAATCCAGAACCTCTACGACGAGCGATATCCCTTCGCGAATGGCGGCGATGCGTATTACGCCTTGTTCGTCGAGGACCCCGACCGCATGAAGGTCGAGTTCACCGCGAGCGATTGAGGCTGACGAAGCGGCCTTCCCCCTCGACAGGGGCCTCGGCTCGTCCGAGGTTCAAAGGCAGCGTCGTCGCCGGCAGCCACGCTGGCACGGCGCGGCGTCCCGCCCCCATCCCTTGCTACGCTCCGAAGGGCTCTCCGCATGGCGACATCCATCACCGCCGAGCGCGGCAAGCCCGCCAGCCTCGGCGCGACGATCGAGGCGGACGGCGTCCATTTCGCCGTCTATTCCGAGAATGCGGACGCGCTCGAGCTCTGCCTCTTCGACGAGGCGGGCACGCTGGAGACCGAGCGCCTGGAGCTTCCGGGCTCGGACGGCGGCACGCGCTTCGGCTTCGTGCCGGGTCTGGCAGAGGGCGCGCGTTACGGGTTGCGCGCCAAGGGCCCGTTCGATCCGAGGGCCGGCCACCGCTTCGACCCTTCCAAGCTTCTCGTCGATCCCTATGCGCTCCGGCTCGACCGGCCCTTCCTCTACGAGCCCTCGCTGGCGGCGCCGCCCGAGCGGGAGCTGGACAGCGCCGCCTTCCTGCCGCGCGCGATCGTCACCGCGCCCCCGCGCGATGCGGAAGCCCTTCCCTTCGCGGCTCCGGGCTTCACCTACGAGCTTCTCGTGCGCGCCTTCAGCCAGGCCGATCCCGAAATCTCGTCCGAGCTTCGCGGCACGATCTCCGCGCTCGCCGAGCCGCGCACGCTCGACCATCTCGCCCGGATCGGCATCGACACGATCGAGCTGATGCCGCTCGCCGCCTGGATCGACGAGGGCCATCTGACCGCCCGCAACCTCACCAATGCCTGGGGCTACAATCCCGTCACCCACATGGCGCCGGACCCGCGCCTCTCGCCGGGCGGGCTCGCCGAGATCCGGCGGGTGGTGGCGGCGCTGCACGAGCGCGGCATCCGCGTTCTTCTCGACGTCGTCTTCAACCATTCCGGCGAAGGCGACGATGCCGGCCCGACCATCTCCTATCGCGGCCTCGACAACCGGCTCTACTATGCGCACGAGGAGGAGCGGCCGGACGTGCTTGTCAACGTCACTGGCACTGGCAACACCTTCGCCGCCTGGAAGGAACCGGTCGCGTGTCTTTTCGTCGATGCCGCGCGGACCTGGGTCGAGACGACCGGCATCGACGGCTTCC
The DNA here is from genome assembly GCF_001425485.1 of Aureimonas sp. Leaf427. GTDB lineage: Bacteria > Pseudomonadota > Alphaproteobacteria > Rhizobiales > Rhizobiaceae > Plantimonas. The sequence goes on from NZ_LMQW01000001.1 coordinate 239,473, forward strand.
GCTACGATCTCGCCACCGTGCTCGGCCGCTTCCCCGAGGGCTTCCGCGAAGACGCGCCGTACTTCCGCATGATCGCCGAGGACCCGGTGCTGAAGGACCGCATCCATCTCGCCGAGCCCTGGGACATCGGCATGGGGGGCTATCAGGTCGGCCGGTTCCCGAAACCCTTCCTCGAATGGCAGGACCGGTTTCGCGACGACGTGCGCAAGTTCTGGCGCGGCGAGGACGGGCGCATTCCGGGCCTCGCGACACGCCTTGCCGGCTCGGCCGATCTCTACGACCGCGAGGGCCGCAAGCCGTCGGCCAGCGTCAACTTCGTCGCGGCGCATGACGGCTTCAGCCTGGCCGACCTCGTCATGTACGAGGAGAAGCACAACGAGGCGAACGGCGAGGACAATCGCGACGGCTCCAACGACAACCATTCCTGGAACAACGGCGCGGAAGGGCCGACCGACGATCCCGCCATCATCGAGGCCCGCGGCCGCGACATGCGCGCGCTTCTGGCGACGCTGATGGTAGCGCGCGGCAATCCGATGATCGTCGCCGGCGACGAGTTCGGCCGCACGCAGAAGGGCAACAACAACGGCTATGCCCAGGACAACGAGATCACCTGGCTCGACTGGGCCGGGGCCGACGAGAACCTGATCGCCTTCACCGCCGATCTCGCCGCCCTTCGCCGCAGCCATCCCGCCCTTGTCGCCGACGCCTTCCTGACCGGGACGGCACAAGGAAGCGCCCTGCCGGACGTCGTCTGGCGCCGCGAGGACGGCGCGGCGATGGCCGAGCCCGACTGGCACGATCCCGCCCGCCGCTTCCTCGCCATGGACCTCGCCGCACCGGGCGCGGACGGGACGACGGAACGCGCGCTGGTCTACCTCAATGCCGGGCGCGACGACGCGACCGTCACCCTGCCCTCGCCGCAGCCCGAGCGCCACTGGACGCTGCGCCTCCAATCGGACTGGCCGGCCCTCGAGCCGCGCTCGCTGGACGCCGGAGCCGGGCTCATTGTGAAGGCGCGCTCGGTCTTCGTGCTGGTGGAGCGGACGGAGGGCGGATGAGCTTGGGAGAACCAGCCGGCGAGGTTGTGAGGGACACGAGCCGGTGAGGTTCGGTGCGAGCACCCTCCTCTGCCCTGCCGGGCATCTCCACCGCAAGGAGGGAGATGACGCTCGTCGCCGACACCGGCGAGTTCGATCCGCCGGCAAAGCTGCCGATCTCCCTCCTTGCGGGGGAGATGGCCGGCAGGCCAGAGGGGGGTGCCTCCCGCCGACCCGTCAAATTGCACCGGCGTCTAAGAGACCGAAGACCGCACGTCACCGCACCCCGTTGTGACCCGCCGCGCAAACCCGTAAAACCCGCCCCATGCCCATTCGCGCCCTCACCGAGACCCAGATCGACCAGATCGCCGCCGGCGAGGTGGTGGAGCGGCCGGCGAGCGTGGTGAAGGAACTGGTCGAGAACGCGGTGGACGCGGGCTCGCGGCGGATCGAGATCGTCACGGCGGGCGGCGGCAAGAGCCTCATCCGCGTCTCCGACGACGGGTCCGGCATTCCCGCCGACGAACTGCCGCTCGCCGTGCGCCGCCATTGCACGTCGAAGCTCGACGGCGGGCTCGCAGCGATCGAAACGCTCGGCTTTCGCGGCGAGGCCCTGCCCTCGATCGGCTCGGTCGCGCGGCTGACGCTGCGCTCGCGCCATCGCGGGGCGGAGGGCGCGCACGAGATCGAGGTCCATGGCGGGCGCACCTCGCCGGTCCGGCCGGCGGCGCACGGCGCGGGCACGATGGTCGAGGTCCGCGACCTCTTCCATGCCGTCCCCGCCCGCCTGAAGTTCCTGAAGACCGAGCGGGCCGAAAGCGCGGCCATCGCCGATGTTATCAGGCGCATCGCCATCGCGGCGCCCGCGATCCGCTTCGAGCTCTCCGGCCCCGACCGCACGACCCTGACACTGGAGGCGGGCGACGATCTTTCCCGCATCGCCGCCGTCGTCGGCGACGACTTCGCCGAGGATTCCATCCCGCTCGACGCCGCGCGCGAGGGCGTCGGCCTCGCCGGCTTTGCGGGCCTGCCGAGCACCGGGCGGGGCAATGCGCAGTTCCAGTATCTCTACGTCAACGGCCGCCCCGTCCGCGACAAGATGATGCTCTCGGCGCTGCGCGCCGCCTATGCCGACGCCATGGCGCGCGACCGGCATCCCGTCGCCGTCCTCTTTCTCTCCATCGATCCGGCGCTGGTCGACGTCAACGTCCACCCCGCCAAGGCCGATGTGCGCTTCCGCGACCCCGGCCTCGTGCGCGGCCTCATCGTCGGCTCGATCCGTCAGGCGCTGGCCGAGCGCGGCCTTCGGCGCTCGGCCGCGGGCGCCTCGGACATGCTGCAGAAGTTCCAGGCCGGCGCCCCGGCGCCGTCTCCCGCCTGGCAGTCCTCCTTCGCGGGCGGGCCGCGCGCCTTCGGCGAGCGGCCGCAGGCGCCCTACAGCACGGAGGCCTCGCCCTTCCGCCCGCTGGAGCCGCGCGCCGCCGCCTTCGAGACCGCGGCCGAAGCCGGCTTCGCCCCGGCCGCGCGCATCGCCGACGAAACGCCCGTCGAGATCGGCGCCGCCGACCATCCGCTCGGCGCGGCGCGGGCGCAGGTCCACGACAATTACGTCATCGCCGAGACGCCGGACGGCATCGTCATCGTCGACCAGCACGCCGCGCACGAGCGCCTCGTCTACGAGACGCTGAAGACGGCGATCCACGGGCGCCCGCTCCCCGCCCAGCTCCTGCTTCTGCCCGAGATCGTGGATGTGGCGAGCGACGATGCCGATCGGCTGGCGCTGGCGGCCGAGAGCCTGGAGCGCTTCGGCCTGTCGCTCGAGCGCTTCGGCCCCGGCGCCGTCGCCGTGCGCTCGACGCCCGCGATTCTCGGCGCCGTCGACGTGCCCGCCCTCGTGCGCGATCTCGCCGACGAACTGGCCGAGCACGAGACCGCCGACGGGCTGAAGGGCCGCATCGACGCGGTCGCGGCGACGATCGCCTGCCACGGCTCCGTGCGCTCGGGACGGCGGCTGCGCGGCGAGGAGATGAACGCGCTCCTGCGCCAGATGGAAGCGACGCCGGGCTCGGGCACCTGCAATCACGGACGCCCCACCTTCGTGGAACTGAAGCTCGCCGATATCGAACGGCTCTTCGGGCGCCGATGACCTCTTCCGAGGCGCATGTTGACAGGCCGGGAGCGATCCTGTTTCACGGACGGCGATGAGGCAAGCGAACGGAGCCGGCCGGCGATGATGAACCGCATGGAAAGCTCGGGCGAGGCGCGCGTGCGCTACGGCGACGGCGACTTCGAGATCCAGCGCCCCGGCGCCTATGTGCGCTGCGCCGTCACGGGCGAGACGATCCCGCTCGACATGCTGCGCTATTGGAGCGTCGCGCGCCAGGAGGCCTATGTCGACTGCGCCGCCTCGCTGAAGCGCGAACTCGCCTGCAACCCCAAGCTCGCCGCGATCGCCGCCAGGGCGTAGGCCGTGGCCGGCCTCATGGAGAGCCGTTTTCCACCGCGTAGATGTTGACCCCGCCGACATCGGCTTCGACGAGGCTCCAGCCGAGCTTCTCGTAGAGCGCGGAGACCGCCGGCACGGCGTTCAGGTAGAGCCGTTCGATCGGCAGGCGAAACGCCCTTTTTGTCGCGTGCCGCACGAGCGAGGCCGCGATCCCGGCTCCGCGCGCCTCAGGCTCCACGAAGACCGCCGCGAGCCAGGGCGTAAAGGCCGGCCGGGCCGCCAGATCGTTCGCGATGACCGAGGCCGTGCCGAGGAACGTGTCGCCGCGATGCGCGACGAGCGTGAAGGGCAGAGGCGCGCCGCGAAGGCTCTCGCCGACCAGCGCCTCCATCCCGGCCGCCGACAGGCCCTCCGCGCGCCACCAGGCCTGCCAGAGCCGATCGGCGACGACGGGCAGGAAGTCCGGCCGGTCCTTTAGGTCGGAGATGGCATGACCGGACATGGCAGGGCTGGAAAGGTCCATGTCTTCGGTCTCCGAACGATGCGCCTTTGCGCGAAGGATGCCACTCTTTCGCGCCGAGTCGGCGAGGCGTCCACGCCTTGCGGCCAAGCCTATAGACCGCGCAGGCGCCGGTCCGCGAAGGCCTGCAGCGTCTGGCGGATCAGCCTCGGCCCGAGCGTCGGGGGATCGAAGACGAGGTCGATGTCGAGCACTGCGACCTCGCCTGCGAAGGCTCTGGCCGTCGCCCCGCCGCCGGCAAGGCGCGCGTGATCCTTGCGCGTCGTCACCAGGGTCAGCCCGTCGCGTTCGGCGCTGGCGCGCAGCTCGGCGATCTCGGCCTCGCTCAAAGGGTGGTGGTCGGGAAAGTCGGCCGTGGCGGCGAGTGTCGCGCCGAGCCCTTCCAGGCTGCGATAGAGCTTCTCTGGATCGGCAATGCCGGCGAAGGCGAGAACCCGCTCGCCGGCGAAACGCTCGGCATCGCGGGGCAGAACCCGCGCCTCGTGGATCGGCTTGGCCGCCCGCGCGCCCGCGCGGATCGCCGGATCGCCGGCCGCGCCCGTGCCGACGAGGAGAAGCGCGTCCGCATGGCGGATCTGGTCGAGAAGCGGCGCGCGCAAGGGGCCGGCGGGGAGGACGCGCCGGTTGCCGAGCCCCCGCCCGGCATCCACCACGAGAAGCGCCAGATCGATCGCGAGGCGCGCGGACTGGAACCCGTCGTCCATGATGACGATCTCGACCCCGGCTTCTTTCAGAAGCGCCGCGCCCCGCCGCCGGTCGGCGGAGACGGCGGTCGTGGCGAGGGCGGCCAGAAGCATCGGCTCGTCGCCGACGAGGCCGGCGCCGTGCCGAGCGGGATCGACGATCATCGCCTCGCGCGCCGAGCCGCCATGGCCGCGCGACAGGAACCCGGGCTTCAGGCCGAGCTCAATCGCGGCGCGGCCGAGCGCCAGCGCCGTCGGCGTCTTGCCGCCGCCGCCCACGGTGAAATTGCCGACGCAGAGGACGGGAAGCCCGGCATCGGCGCGCTCGCCATGGTCGAGACGCCAGCGGGCGGCCGTGCCATAGGCCCGGGCGACGGGCCAGAGAAGGGCCGACTGCCAGCCCGGCTCCGACCACCAGAAGTCCGGCGCCTCCCGCGTCACGGAATCGGCCGGGGCCGCGCGAGACCGCCGTCCGCCGCCCTCATCGCCCCTGCGCCCCGCGATCCGACCGCTCCAGCCGGATCGCGAGCTTCATCGGATGGAGGAAGGGTTCGAGCGCCTGCATGGTCCGCTGGAGCGCGCCGCGCATTTCGCCGACCGTGTTGGCGGCCGATTCGATCATGCGGCGGCGAAGCGCGGGATCGCCGAGCAGCTGGCCGACCATGTCGCTCAGCCCGTCCTCGTCCTTCACCAGCCGCGCGCCGCCGTTCTTCAGAAGCCGCTGATAGGCGTCGCGAAAGTTCTGGACGTAGCGCCCCGATAGGATCGCGGTGCCGAGCATGGCCGCTTCCAGCGGGTTCTGCCCGCCCTGCCCCTGCAGCGAGCGGCCGACGAAGGCGATCTCGGTCAGACGCAGATAGAGCCCCATCTCGCCCATCGTATCGCCGAGGAAAATGTCGGTTTCCGGCGGCACCGGCTCGTAGGCGCTGCGCCGCGCCACGGTCAGCCCTTTGGCGATAAAGGACTTCTCCAGCGCGTCCGCGCGCTCGACATGGCGCGGCACGATGATCGTGACAAGGCCGGGATGGCGCACCTTCAGCGTCCGGTGAACCTCGGCGGCGATCTCCTCCTCGCCGGCATGGGTCGACACGGCGGCCCAGACCGGACGCCCCTTCAGATCGGCCTTCAGCGCCTGAAGCGCGATCGGCTCGAAGGGCGGCGGGTTGGTGTCGGCCTTCAGGTTGCCGGCAACCGTCACCGCCCGCGCGCCGAGGAGGTGATAGCGCTCGCCGTCGATGTCGGACTGGGCGACGACATGCGACAGGTTCTCCAGAAGCGCCTCGGCGAGCGAAGGCGCCGCCTTCCAGCGCTGGAACGACCGGTCGGACAGGCGCGCGTTGACCAGGACCTGCGGAATGCGCCGGCGGCCGAGTTCGAGCACCGTCATCGGCCAGATCTCGCTTTCGGCGACGATGGCGAGATCGGGCCGCCAATGGTCGAGGAAGCGCATGATCGAGGGCTTCAGATCGAGCGGCACATATTGGTGGATCACGGCGCTGCCGAGCCGGTCCTGCACCAGGGCGGCCGACGTCACGGTGCCCGTCGTCATGACGATGTGGATGTTCTCGGCCGCGATCTCGCGCACCATCGGCATGACGGCCGTGCTCTCGCCGACGCTGGCGGCATGGACCCAGACGAGCGGCCCCGCGCCCGGGCGGTCGGCGCCGGGATAGCCGTAGCGCTCGCGGCGGCGCGCACGCTCCTCCTTGCCGCGCGAGGCGCGCCAGCCGACATAGGGTCCGATCAGCGGATAGGCGGCCGCACCGAAGAGGCGATAAGCGCCGAGCGCGGCGCGCGCGAAGGCATCGCTCATGGGCGCGCTCCCGCCAGTTCGATGGCGCGGTGGTTCGCCGCTTCGATCGCGAGCGTCACGGCGACGCGCTTCTCCTCCAGAAGCGCGTCGTCGGCATCGGCGGGAACGTGGATCGGCTCGCCCAGCACCACGGCGATGCGCCCGAAGGGCAGCGGCAGGGACGTCTTGTCCCAGGAGCTCATCACGATGCGGCGCCGGCTCGTCACCGCGGCGGAGGGGATGATCGGCCGGCCGGAAATGCGCGCCAGCGTCACGATGCCGAGCCCCGCCTGGCGCGGAACGCCCTTCGGCACGTCGGCGATCATGCAGACGCCGACGCCGTCATGCAGCATCCGCCGGAGCACGATCAAAGCGCGCGCGCCGCCCTTCTGCGCGACCGCGCCGCGCACCCGCCCGCCGGAGCCGCGCACGGTCCCGATGCCGAAGCGCTCGACGACGGCAGCGTTGATCGCCGCGTCCGCGTTCTTCGACAGAAGCGCCACGTAGGGCAGCGACTTCGGGCGGAAGAAGGGGGCGAGCAGATGCTGCCCGTGCCAGAGGGCGACGATCGCCGGATGCTCGCGGGCAAGCACGGTCTCGAAGTCGCTGGAGCCCTCGGCCTGCCTCTGCGTGCCGTGGATCGCCCGAAGCGCGCCGTAGATCACCCCGCCGATGGCCGCCGTCGCCCGGCGGTCGCGCGTCAGCTTGCGGCCGAGCTGCTTCCAGCGGCGCGCGAGCGCGCGGAAGATGGGGCGCGGCGTCTCCGGGACATCCGGCTTTCCCGCCTCCACCTCGGCCGGCTGGACCCTCGGCGCGTCCATGATCGCTAAAGACCGTCCGGCTCGAGAAGGCGGTGCATGTGGACGATGAAGTAGCGCATCGCGGCATTGTCCACGGTCTGCTGCGCCTTGGAGCGCCAGGCGGTCAGCGCGGAGGCGTAGTCGGGGAAGATGCCGACGATGTCGAGACCGTCGAGATTCTTGAAATCGACCGAGTCGAGGCTCTTCAGCTCGCCGCCGAAGACGAGGTGAAGCCGCTGCTTCGATTCCTGTTCGCTAACCATGGGCAATCCTTCAGCTCGGAAGAGGACGGCGTCGTCGGTGAAAAAGGCGTCAGGCCGGGCTCGATGCCTCGGCCATGGATGTCAGGCGCGATAGAGCATGTTCGGCCGCCGCGACCAAGAGCCCGTGCTTGCGCCCGGATATATCGTAGAGCCGGGCGGCACCGGAGAGGTCCACCAGCGAGCCGCCGGCCAGCTCCAGAATGAGGTCGCCGGCCGCGATGTCCCAGTCGTTGGCGTTCGGCCGGATCACCGTTCCGTCGAAGCGCCCGGCGGCGATCTCGGCCAGCCGGTAGGCGAGCGAGGGCGCGGCCTTGGCGAAGGCCAGATGCCCCGCCGCCCGCTCCGGCTCGAAGCGCTTGACCATTCCGTCCGGCACGGCGACGGACAGGATGCCGCCGCCCGCCGGGGCGACGCGGATGGGCGCGCCGTTCAGCAGCGCCTCGCCGCCCGAAACCGCCGTGAAGACCTCGCCCTTGGCCGGCGCGTCGATGACGCCCGCATGCGGCCGCTTGGCGTCGATCACCGCGACCGAGACGCACCAGGTGCTTTCGCCGCGCAGGAAGGACCGCGTCCCGTCGATCGGATCGACCACGAAGAAGCGCTCCGCGCCGGCCGCGCCGAGCACCGTCTCGGTCTCCTCCGAGAGCCAGCCATAGGTCGGGCGGGCCGCCAGCAGCACGCGCTTCAGATAGGCATCGACCGCGAAATCGGCCTCGGAGACCGGCGAATTGCCGGTCTTCATCCAGACCTCCGGCGCCGCGCCGAAGAAGCCGAGCGCGATCCGCCCGGCCTCGTGCGCGGCCGCCGTCAGGAGCGCCAGATCGTCGGCGGCCGTGAAGGTCTCCATCGGAGCGGTCGAGCCCAAGTCCGTCATTCTCCCGCGACGGTCATGGCCTCGATGCGCATGGTCGGCGCGACGACCGAGAAGCGCGGGTCGAGGTCGTCGGCGAGCGTCAGACCGAGGAGCATCTCCTTCAACGTGCCCGCGATCGTCACCTCCGAGATCGGCACGGTCAGCTTTCCGTCCTCGATGAGGAAGCCGGAGATGCCGCGGCTGTAGTCGCCGGTGACGAGGTTGACGCCCTGCCCGATCAGTTCGGTCACGTAGATGCCGCGATGCGTCTCGGCGATCAGCGCCTCCGGCGAGAGCGCGCCGGGCGAGACGAGGACATTGGTCGAGGCCGGCGAGACGCCGCTCGACGAGCGCGAACCGCGCCCGTTGGTGACGAGGCCGAGTTCGCGCGCGGTGGCGCCGTCGAGAATCCAGCTCTGGAGGACGCCGTCCTCCACCAGCGCCAGCCGCTCGCCGCGCACGCCCTCGCCGTCGAAGGCGCGCGAGCCCGGGCGCCGCGCCAGGAGAGGGTCGTCGGTGATGGAGACGCCGGAGGGCAGGATGCGCTCGCCCATCCGGTCCTTCAGGAAGCTCGTGCCGCGCGCGATGGCCGCGCCGTTGATCGCGGAGAGGACATGGCCGACGAGCCCGCGCGAGACGCGGGGGTCGAAGACGATCGGATAGCGCCCGGTCGGCACCTTTCGCGGGTTCGCACGGCGCACCGTGCGCTCGCCGGCCCGCCGGCCGATCGCCGCCGCCTCGTCGAGATCGCCGTAGTGGATGCGCGAATCGAAATCGTAGTCGCGCTGCATGGCCGTGCCCTCGCCGGCGATGACGCCGACGGAGCGCGAGAAGCCCGAACGCGTCCGCTCGCCCGAAAAACCCGCGGAGGTCGCGAGAACGAGGCCGGACACGCTGTAGCCCGCGCCCGCGCCGCTGGAGTTCGACACGCCGGGCACGGCCCGCGCGGCCTCCTCCAGCGCCATCGCGGCGTCCACGAGATCGCGCCCGGAGAGCTCGGTCGGATCGAAGAGGTCGAGATCGACGATCTCGGTCGCCAGCTGCCCCGGCTCGGCGAGCCCTGCGAACGGGTCCTCCGGCGAGACCTTCGCCATGGCGACGGCGCGCTCGACGAGCGGCGCGAGATCGGCATGGACATCCGCCGAGACGGTGGCGACGCGCCGGCCGACGAAGACGCGCAGCGCGACGTCCTCGCTCTCGGAGGATTCGGTATCCTCCACCCGGCCGAGGCGCACCGAGGCGCCGGCGGAGCGCGAGCGCACCACGGCGACGTCGGCGGCATCGGCCCCGGCCTTGAGGGCCATCTGGATCATCCGGTCGGCGGTGTCGAGAAGACCGCCCGCCCCGTTGCCCCGTTCGCTCGTGTCGGCTGGTTTTAGCATCCGAACCATTTATGGTGCCGTGCGGTGGGCAGCAATGCCCTTCGCGACGATGGCGGGCCGAACCCGCCGCTTTCTTTCCGCCAATGGAACGGCCCGCCCCCCGTGGAACAATCGCAGCTCTTTCTCGGCGTCCTCATGCTGCTGGGCGGAGGCATTCTCGCCGGCACGCTCTTCAAGCGCATCGGGCTCGGTACCGTGCTCGGCTATCTCTTCGCCGGCGTCGTCATGGGGCCGATCCTGCGCCTCTTCGAAGGCCGGGGAGAGGAGATTCTCCATGTCGGCGAGCTCGGCGTCGTCTTCCTTCTCTTCATCATCGGCCTGGAGCTGAAGCTCAGCCGGCTCTGGTCTCTCCGGCGCCAGATCTTCGGCCTCGGCCTCGCGCAGGTCGTGCTGACCGGCGCCGTCCTGGTTCTTGCGGCGGGCGCGCTCGGCATCGGCTGGCCGGCCGCCACGATCATCGGCTTCGGCCTCGCCCTCTCCTCCACCGCCTTCGGCCTCCAACTCCTGGAGGAGGCGGGCGAGACGAACACGCGGCACGGGCAGGCCGCCTTCTCGATCCTCCTCTTCCAGGATCTCGCCGTCGTGCCGCTTCTGGCGCTGGTGCCGTTCCTGGCGCCCTCCTCGGGCGCGGCGGGCTTCGATCCCGTGCAGATCGCCATCTCCGTCGGCGCCATCCTGGCTCTGCTCGCCGCCGGCCGCTATCTTCTCAACCCGCTCTTCTGGCTGATGGCCCGCTCCGGCGCTCGCGAGGTGATGATCGCGGGCGCGCTCTTCGTGGTGCTCGGCTCGGCGCTCCTGATGGCGGCGGCTGGCTTCTCCATGGCGATGGGCGCCTTCATCGCGGGCGTGCTTCTGGCCGAGTCCACCTATCGGCACGAGCTGGAAGCCGACATCGAGCCGTTCCGCGGCATTCTCCTCGGCCTCTTCTTCATCGGCGTCGGACTCTCGCTGGACCTGTCGATCCTCATTCGCGACTGGCTGGCGATCCTCGTCGTCACGCCCGCGCTTCTCCTGGTGAAGGCCGGGCTTCTCTTCGGCCTCTCCCGCCTCTTCGGCGAAAGCCCGCCGGCCGCCGCGCGGATCGCGGCCCTCCTGCCGCAGGGCGGCGAGTTCGCCTTCGTGCTCTTCGCGGCGGCGGCGGCGGCCGGCATCTTTCCGGGCGAGACCTCCTCGCTCCTCGTCGCCATCGTCACGCTCTCCATGGCCCTGACGCCGCTCACCGCCTTTATCGGGGCGCGCTTTTCGGCCGTGCCGGAGGAAGAGCAGCTGGAGGAGGACTTCGACGGAGCGGGATCGGAGGTGCTGATGATCGGCTTCTCGCGCTTCGCCCAGATCACCGCGCAGGTGCTTCTGAGCCAGGGCACGGACGTGACGATCATCGACAATTCCGCCGAGCGCATCCGCAACGCCGCCCGGTTCGGCTTCCGCATCTATTTCGGCTCGGGGCTTCGGCGCGACGTTCTGGAGGCCGCGGGCATCCGCAAGGCGCGCATCGTCGCCGTCTGCACGAACAGGCGCGAGACGACGGATGCGATCGTCGATCTCGTCCGCTCGGAATTTCCGAACGTGCGCCTCTACGTCCGGTCCTACGACCGCAACCACTCGCTCTCGCTGCGCGAGCGGGGCGTCGAATACGAGATGCGCGAGACGCTGGAATCGGCCCTCGTCTTCGGCGGCGACGCGCTGGTCGGGCTCGGCGTCGATCCCAAGGTCGCGCGTTCGATCGTCTCGGACGTGCGCCGCAGGGACCGCGAGCGCCTGACCATGCAGTCGAGCGAGGGCACCTTCGCGGGGCCGGATCTCGTGACGACGAAGAAGGCGACGCCGGAGCCGCTGGTCAAGCCGAAGGCCAAGCATCACCCGACGGACGCCCCCGGCAGGCCCGTTTCCGAACCGGCCGAAAGCATCTGATCGGACGAAGAAGGTCGGCCCTACTTCGTCTTCTTCAGTTCCGTCTTGCTCTTCAGCGCCTTGGCGCCGTCATCCTGCTTCACGAGCACGGCCGGCTTCTCCTCGCTGGCATTGCGCGTGATCTCCTTGCCCTTGATGGTCTTCGTGACCTTCTCGGTGAAGGTCTGCTCGACCTTGCCCTCGGCCTTGCCCTTGCCGAACTTCCACTCGACCTCGTCGCCCTTCTTCAGCGTCTCCGCCATATCCCGTCTCCCGCTCGCGTTGGAACCAAAACGGAAATCGCCGGCCGGCCCCGGCCGTTCCCGCCTCCAAACGTCGCGGGGGTCGGATGGAACCGAAGGCACGCAGATGGCACGAGGCCCTGTTGGCCGGAACGAGCCGACGAAGGACGGCGGGCCGTTACTCCTGCGCGTCGTCCTCGGCGTCGCTTCGCTCCAGCCGCCGGCCGATCGCCACCTTCACCTCCTCGCGAAGGCTCGCCGTGTCCGAGAGGATCGTGCGCGCCCGCATGAAGTCGAGGACGCCGTAGCGCGAGACCTTGGGGGCGACGAAGACGTCGGGGGCCCGGATCAGCATCTTGGTGTGGATGACAGAGCGCATCATCAGCTGCGACGAGCCGACCAGCGCCTCCACCGGCGTCGGGACGCGGCCGGGCGCGAGGCCTTCGGGCCCGCCCGTCACGTCGCAGGCGACGACGAGATCGTAGCGGCCGCAGAGGAGATCGAACGGCAGGGGATTGAAGATGCCGCCGTCGATGAGGATGCGCCCGTCGCGCTTGACCGGGCGGAACAGAGCCGGGAGCGCGGCGGAGGCGGCGAGCGCGGAAAAGAGCGGGCCACTCTCGATGGCGACCTCCTCGCCCGCGCCGAAATCGGTCGCCATGACCGTCAGCGGGATCTTCAGGAGAGCGAAGTCGCGCGGCATCGTGCGCGGCAGGAAGGCGGAGAGCACGCGCTCGGCATTGAGCTGCCCCAGGCGAAAGCCGCCATCGGCGAAGAAGTCGGCGAGCGAGGGCGGGCGCGTCGCCCAGATGCGGCTGGCGACGAGCCGCGCCGTGCCGAAGGCCTCGAGCGCGTGCTCGCGGATCTCCGCGCCGCTGAGGCCCGCCGCGTAGGCGGCGCCGACGATCGCGCCGATCGAGGTCCCGGCGATGTGCTGCGGCTTGAGGCCGAGATCGTCGAGCGCCATGAGGACATGGATATGGGCAAGGCCCCGCGCCCCGCCGCCGCCGAGCGCAAGGCCGAGCGTGGGGCTCTCGCTCACCGTCCGATGTCCTTCATAGCAGCCCGTCTCAGGACGCGGCGGGGCCGACGGTGACGACCGAGGGCTCCAGCGAGAGCAGCTTCTTCCCGATGCGCTTCACGTCGTCCATGGTGACGGCGTCGATCAGCTCCTGCCGCTTGTCGATGTAGTCGATGCCGAGGCGGTCGAGCTGGATGCCGACGAGGGTGGAGGCGATGGAGAGCGAGGAGTCCAGGTTCTGGATCGCATAGGCGCCCTTCACATAGGCCTTAGCCTTGGCGAGCTCCTCCTCGGTCGGACCGTTCTCGGCCATGCGCTTGATCTCGGCGCGGATGATGTCGACGCTTTCCTGCGCCTTGTCCGCCCGCGTCGCGGTGCCGGCGCCGAGGACGGCGGCATGGTCGTAGGAAGCGAGATAGGACGAGGCGCCATAGGCAAGACCCCGCTTCTCGCGCACTTCCTGGTAGAGGCGGGACGAGAAGGAACCGCCGCCCAGAACGTGGTTCATCAGATAGGCGGCGAAGAAGTCGGGATCGTCGCGCTTCACGCCGGGCAGCGCGAACTGGATCTGCGTCTGCGGCACGGCGAGCGGCACGGCGACCGTCTTGCCCGTCACCGGCGCGACATCCGGCACCTTGGGAAGATCGGCCTTCTCCGGCAGCTTGCCGAAGACCGTGTCGAGCTTCTCGCCGAGCGCCTTGGCGTCGATCGCGCCGACGACGCCAACGACGAGGTTGCCGCGCGCGAAGCCCTTGGTGCGGAAGGCCTGGAGATCGGCCTTGGTCACGGCGGCCAGCGTCTCCGCCGTGCCCTCGCTCGGGCGCGAATAGGGATGGCCCGGAAAGACCGCCTGGCGCCAGGCCTTGCTGGCGAGAGCGCCGGGATCGTTGAGGTTCGAGACGATCTGCGTGACGAACTGCGCGCGCATGCGCGCCACCGGCTCGTCGTCGAAGCGCGGCTCGTTTAGGGCGAGGCCGAGGAGATCGAAGGCCTCGTCCTCGTTTTCGACGATCGTGCGGAAGGAGCCCGTGAAATTGTCGAGGCCGACGTCGAAGGAGAGGCTGACGCCGAGCTCGTCGAGCTTCGACTGGAAGGCCGCGCTCTCGATCGGGCCCGCGCCCTCGTCGAGAAGACCGGTCAGAAGCGTGCCCGTGCCCTCCTTGCCAGGCGCGTCCGAGGTGGAGCCCGCGCCCTCGAAGGCGAAGTTCACCGCGATCAGCGGATTGGTATAGTCCTCGACAAGCAGCGCCTTGATGCCGCCGGGGCTCGTGACCTCCTGGATCTCGACCGCCTCGGAGGGCGTCGCGAAGGCAAGGCCGAGCCCGAAGGTGAAGGAGAGGACGGCGCCGGCTCGGGCCGCCGTGGAGACCGCGAAAGTCTGGGAGATCGTCATCGCATTATCCTCGCGCGGGCTCAGGACCGGTTCAGGGTGGCGGGCGCCGCCTCTGCCGCGGCAGGCGCCGGCAGAAGGTAGCCCGTGACCGAGCGCTTCTTCTGAAGGTAGGTTTCGGCCGCCGCCTTCACGGCGTCCACCGTCACCGCCTCGATGCGCTCGGGATAGCTGTCGACATCGGCGATCGTGCGCCCGGTCGAGAGCGCCGCGCCGTAGCGGCGGGCGAGCGAGGTCTGGCTGTCGCGCTCGTAGATGACGGCCTTGCGCACGCGGTTCTTGGCGCGCTCCAGCTCGTCGGCGGTGATGCCGTCCTTCTGGACCTTGGCGATCTCCTCGTCGATCCCCGCCTCCAGCGGCGCGATGCCGGCCTCGCCGAGCGGCGTCGCGTAGAAGCCGAACTGCCCCTCCTTCAGCGCCGAGGAGGCGTTGAAGGCGCCGACATTGGCGGCGATGCCCTTGCCGACGACGAGTTGGCGATAGAGCCGGCTGGTCGCCCCGCCGCCGAGCACGTCCGCGAGCACGTCAAGCGCCTCGGCTTCGCCGGGCTTGGCGGTCGTGTCGGAGGGCACGAGATAGGTGCGGCTGAAGGACGGCTGCGTGACGCGCTCGTCGGTCAGCGTCACCGTGCGCGCGGCCACCGGCTCCGGCTCGGTCGCGCGAAGGGCCGCACGGTCGCCGGGCTCGGCGCGCCGCTGCACCTTGCCGAAGGTCTTTTCAGCCAGCGTCTTCACCTGATCGGCCGTCACGTCGCCGGCGACGATCAGCGTCGCGTTGTTCGGCGTGTAGAACTTGTCGTACCAGGCGATCGCGTCCTCGCGCGACAGCTTCTCCATCTCGTGGCGCCAGCCGATGACCGGAATGCCGTAATGGCTGTTCTGGAAGAGCGCGGCCTGAACGGCTTCGGACAGCTGCGAACCCGGATCGTTGTCGGTGCGCTGGCGGCGCTCCTCGAGGATCACGTCGCGCTCGGGCAGCACGGCCTCGTCGGAGAGAACGAGGTTCTCCATCCGGTCGGCCTCGAAGCCCATCACGGTCTCCAACGCCTCGGCGGGCACCTGCTGGTAATAGGCGGTGTAGTCGGACGTGGTGAAGGCGTTCTCCTCGCCGCCGATATCGGAGACGGCGTTGGAGAACTGGCCGGCCGGATGGGTCTTCGTGCCCTTGAACATGAGATGTTCGAGGAAATGCGCGATGCCCGACGTGCCCGCGACCTCGTCGGCCGAGCCCGCCTTGTACCAGACCATCTGCGTGACGACCGGCGCGCGGTGGTCGGGCAAGACGACGACGTCGAGCCCGTTGGCGAGCTTGAAGGTGGAGACCTTCTCGCGCTTGGCCTCCGCCTCGGCCATGCGCGCGGCCGGCGTCGTCGCATCGGGCTTGGTCGGCGCGGTCTGCGCCTGGGCCGCGAGCGGCATCGCGATCAGAAGCGCGACGAGGGAGGCGCCGGCGCGCCGGGCATGTCTGGTCATCGTCGATCCTTCGGGCCGTTGGCTCGTTGAGGCCGCTGTATGGCCGAGGGCGGAGATGGCCGCAATTTACGTTTTTGTTAGGGTCGCCGCCGCGCGCAGGAAGCGCAGCACTGTGTCGCCCATGGCGCGCGTGTCCTCCAGCACGAAGCCCTCCGGCAGGGCGAAGGGCGCCGAGCCCGCCTCCTCCAGAACGCAGAGCGCCTCGGGCGCCAGCCAGCCGCCCTCCAGCGCGCTGGCGAGCGCGGCTTCGCCGAGGCCCTTTCCATAGGGCGGATCGGCAAAGAGAAGATCGAACGTGCCCTGCCCGCCCGCCGGGCCGAGCCGCGTGGCGTCGCGGCGGAAGATGCGCGTCGCCCCCGTCAGGCCGAAGGCCTCGACATTGCCGCGCACGAGGCCGCGCCCCTCCGCGCCCTCCTCGACGAAGAGGCAGAACTTCGCCCCGCGCGACATCGCCTCCAGCCCGAGCGCGCCCGTGCCGGAGAAGAGGTCGAGCACGCGGGCGCCCACGAGATCATGGCCGATCCCGTGCTCGATGATGTTGAAGAGGCTCTCCCGCGTCCGGTCCGTCGTCGGCCGGATGCGATCGGTGGAGGGCGTCAGAAGACTGCGCCCGCGAAAGGCGCCGCCGACGATCCGCATGGGCGCTTAGGCCTTCGGGCCGCGCTTCGGGCCGCCGGGACCGCCGGGGCCTCTGGTCCTCGGCCGATCGCCGCCGGGCGCCCCGTCGCGGGGGCCCTTGAAAGGCGCGCGCGCGGGCCGGTCGCCCTGCGGCGCGCGGGACGGACGATCGCCCTGCGGCGCGCGGGACGGACGATCGCCCTGCGGCGCCCAGGTGCGCTCGCCCTGCGGCGCGGACCGGCGCTCGCCCTGCGGCGCAGAATTGCGCTCGCCCTCGGGCTTCGCCCCGCGTCCTTCGCCGCCGCCTTCGGTCTTGCGCCCGAAGGTGGGCTTCGGCCGATCCTGCCGCTTGGCGCGGTCCTCGCGGGCGAGCGTCTGCTTCTCGCTCAGCGGCCGCGCGCCCGGCGCCATCCAGACATTGGCCATGCGGCGGCCGCCGCCCGGGCGCTTCGGCGCCTCGGCCTCCTCGCCCTCGCGCGGCGGGCGATCGCCCCGCGGCGGACGGTCTGGCCGCGCGCCGCGATCCGGGCGGGGACCACGGTCCTGTCCGCGATCGGGCCCGCGCGCGGAGCGATCGCCGCCCGGCTTCTCGAAGCTCTTGCGCTGCGGGCGCGTGTCGAGGCGCCCGAGCGCATCGTCGCGCTTGGCCGCGCCGAACTTCTTGCGGTTCAGCCGGGGCGGCTCGGAGGAGGTGGCCGACACCCACTCGCTGGCCTCGGCGGGCTTGGCCTTGCGCTCGGCCGGGTCCGGCCGCTCGGCCTCCACGACCTTGTTGGTGAAGGTGTTGACGATCGGCGCGTCGAAATCGGCGCCGGATTCCTCGATCAGGCGCTCGCCGAGCTGGTCGCGCAGCATGCGGCCCTTGATCTCGCGCACCGCGCCCTCAGGCAGGTCGCTCAGCTGGAACGGGCCGAAGGAGAGGCGGATCAGGCGGTTCACGTCGAGGCCGAGATGGCCGAGGATGCGCTTGACCTCGCGGTTCTTGCCCTCGCGAAGGCCGAGCGTCAGCCAGACATTGTGCCCCTTCTGTGAGTCCAGCGTCGCCTCGATGGCGCCGTAGAAGACGCCGTCGATGGCGATGCCCTGGCGAAGCTCGTCGAGCTGTCCTTGCGTCACCGAGCCGAAGGCGCGCACGCGATACCGCCGCAGCCAGCCCGTCGCGGGCAGCTCCAGAATGCGCGCAAGACCGCCGTCGTTGGTCAGGAGCAGCAGCCCCTCCGTGTTGATGTCGAGACGGCCGACGCTGAGAACGCGCGGCAGATCCTCCGGCAGGCGGTCGAAGACCGTCGGCCGCCCTTCGGGATCGCGGTTCGTGGTGACGAGCCCGGCCGGCTTGTGGAAGAGCCAGAGGCGCGTGCGCTCGATCGCCGGCAGCGCCTCGTTGTCGACCTCGATCCGGTCGGACGACGTGACGGTGACGGCGGGCGAATCGAGAAGCCGGCCGTTCAGCTTGATGCGGCCATCGGCGATCATGCCCTCCGCGTCGCGACGCGACGCGATGCCGGCGCGCGCCAGACGCTTGGCGATGCGCATGGAGCCGGCGGGCTCGTCGCTCGCAGCGGCTGCAAGCCGGGGCTTGCGGAAACCCTCGGACGAAGACGATCGCGCCTCGTCACGCTTGCCGGACGACCTCGGTCCGTCGCCCTTGCCCGACGACCGGGGCACGCCGTCCGCGACGAGCGGCCGGGGCTTGGGCGGGCGGCCGTCGCGGCCGCCGGTCGATTCCACCGGCCGGCCGAAGCTCTTGCGCGGGGCTCCGCCATCGGGCTTCTCGCCGCGCGCGGGGCGCGGGCCTTCGCCGAGCGGGCGCGGCTTGAACACGCGGCGCTTTTCGCCGTCTCCTCCGGCACCGCCCCGTCCGGGGCTGCGCGGGCGGGAACCCTTGTCGTCGTTGTCGGTCTTGTCGGTCATCGGCTTGGCCCTTTTCGCAACGACCGATATCAGGTCCGGCAGGCCCGTGCGAGTGACGCGAGGGCGAGAGGACGCGGGAACGATGGCGCGCGGAAATCCCATGGAACTGGCGCTTCGCGAAGCGCATGCGGCGGCCGGGCGGGGGGAAGTGCCCGTCGGCGCGGTGATCGTGTGCGAGGAGGTGGTGGTGGCGGCGGCCGGAAACCGCACGCGCGAATTGTTCGATCCGACGGCCCATGCCGAGATCCTCGCGATCCGGCAGGCCTGCGCCCACTTGAGCCGGGAACGGCTGACGGGCTGCGATCTCTACGTGACGCTGGAGCCTTGCGCCATGTGCGCCGGGGCGATTTCCTTCGCCCGGCTGCGGCGGCTCTATTTCGGCGCCGGCGACATCAAGGGCGGCGCGGTGGAGAACGGGCCGCGCTTCTTCGCGCAACCCACCTGCCACCATGCGCCCGACGTCTATTCCGGCATCGCCGAAAGCGAGGCGGCCGCGATCCTCACGGATTTCTTCAAGGGCCGCCGATAGGCGAGGTCAGAACGGCAGGATGCCGCGGATCTTGGAGCCGAGGCTCTCGTCCTTCTTGTAGCGCGCTTCCTTCACGCGCTCGTCGAGGCCGGGATCGCCGGCCGGGGCGGAGGCTGCCGGCTGGCGATAGGCGATCGGCGGCTCGGAGAGATACTTGCGCTGGGTCGGGCTGCCCTGGCGGCTTTCCTTCAGACGCTCGCGGAAGCCCTCGCCGCCGCTCTTCATCTCCTGCACGGACAGGGTGGTCGAGCCGTTGTCGCGCGACGAGCCGGCATTGTAGGTGTTGGCGGCGATCGCCTCGTCCTCGATGCCTTCCTTGCGCGAGAGCATGACGTCGACGGGCAGAGCGCCGTCGGCCTTGCCGGCCTTGGCATCCGCCGCCGCCTTGATGCGGGCGCTGCGCTGCTCCGGCGATTCCGGCCAGCTCGGATCGCGCGTGGCGTCGATCTTCTCCTGCGGCGCGGGAAGCGCCCCGATCTGCTTCGGCCGCACCAGCTCGGCGCGCGGCGCGTAGTCGATCTTTTCCTTGTTGGTCGAGGAGCCCAGCGTCAGCATGCCGTCGAGATCGTTGAACAGCTGCGCTCCCTGCGACTGGCCCGTGCCGTAGGTCGGCCCGAGGCAGCCCGAAAGCGCAAGGCCCGCGCAGAGAACGAGACCGGTGGTGGCGAAGCCGCTGAACTGTCGAAGCATCATCTGGCGCTCGGCCCCCTTGCCGATCGGTTCCCTGCCGGATGCGGGGATCACCGTCATAGTGCCCGGCCCGTCGCATGGAAATTGGTCCAATTGCGGGCTCTCCTTAAAGAAGTTCCCGCGATCAGACAAGAAACGCGCCGCTGTTGCCGGCCGGCAACGGCGGCTTGTTCACAGCCGGCCGAGCGCCGCCAGCTCGCGAAGCGCCGACGCATCGCGCGCCGAGACGTCGGGATAGGCGGGGTCGGAGCCGACATCGTCGGTGATCCGCCAGGACCGCGCGCATTTGGTGCCGGCCGCAAGCTTCGGCAGAACGGCGATGCCGGGCGTGTCGGGAAGCGTGAAGGCCCCTTCCGGCGCGGCCTCGCCCGAAATCTCGATGCCGCTGGTGATGGCGATCTCGGAGAAGTCGAGGGAGGCGACGAGCGCGCGAAGCTCGCCATCCGCGATGAAGACGGTGGGCGCTGCCTCCAGCGAGGAGCCGATCCGCTTGGCGCGGCGCTCCTCTTCCAGCGCGCCCAGCACGACGCGGCGCACGCGGCGGATCTTCGCCCATTTCGCCGCCAGCGCCTCGTCGGTCCAGGCCGCCTCGACCGGGAGGAACTGCTCCAGATGCACCGAGCCCGAGCCCGGACGGCGCGAGCCCCAGGCCTCCTCCATGGTGAAGGGCAGCATCGGCGCCAGCCACGTCACGAGCCGGTCGAAGATCTCGCGCACCACCTGGAGCGAGGCCAGCCGGCGCCGCGAGGACGGCGCGTCGCAGTAGAGCGTGTCCTTGCGGATGTCGAAATAGAAGGCGGAAAGCTCGACCACGGAGAAGTCGAGCAGCGTGCGCGCCACGCGCTTGAAGTCGAAGGCGTCGTAGCCAGCCCGCACCACGCCGTCGAGCTCGGCGAGACGATGCAGCATCAGCCGCTCCAGCTCCGGCATGTCGGAGAGGGGCAGGCTCTCGCCGGTGTCGTGCGCGAGCGTGCCGAGCATCCAGCGGATCGTGTTGCGCAGCTTGCGATAGGCGTCGATGTTCGTCTGGAGGATCGTCTTGCCGAGGCGCAGATCCTCCGAATAATCCGACGAGACCACCCAGAGCCGCAGGATGTCGGCGCCCGATTGCTGGATCACCTCCTGCGGCGTCACGACATTGCCGAGGGACTTGGACATCTTGCGCCCCTCCTCGTCCATGACGAAGCCATGCGTCAGCACCGCGTCGTAGGGCGCCCGCCCCCGCGTGCCGCAGGATTCGAGCAGCGAGGAGTGGAACCAGCCGCGATGCTGGTCGGAGCCTTCGAGATAGAGGTCGGCGGGCCATTTGAGGTCCGGCCGCTTCTCCAGGCAGAAGGCGTGGGTCGAGCCGGAATCGAACCAGACGTCGAGAATGTCGCGGACCATGGTCCATTTCGCGCCGTCATGCGCATTGCCGAGGAAGCGCTCCTTGGCGCCCTCCGCGAACCAGGCATCCGCGCCCTCGACCTCGAAGGCCTGAAGAATGCGCGCATTGACCGCCTCGTCCTTCAGGACATCGCCGTCCGCATCCACGAAGACGCAGATCGGAACGCCCCAGGCGCGCTGCCGGGACAGGACCCAGTCCGGCCGGTCCGCGATCATGGCGTGCAGGCGGTTCTGTCCGGCGGCGGGCACGAAGCGCGTCTCGGAGATCGCCTTGAGGGCGCGGCCGCGCAGCGTGTCGCCTTCGGCCAGCGCGCCTTCCGGCAGGCCGTAGCCGCCGAGGTCCTTGTCCATATGGACGAACCATTGCGGCGTGTTGCGGTAGATGATCGGCTTCTTGGAGCGCCAGGAATGCGGGTACTGATGCTTCAGCCGCCCGCGCGCCAAAAGATTGCCCCGGGCGACCAGCGCCTCGATGACGCGCTTATTGGCGTCGCCTTTCTTGCCCTTGTCGTCGATGACGCGCGCCGGCCCGCCCTCGGCGCCCGGGCCGAAGCCGGGGGCATCCTTGGTGTAGAAGCCGTCGTCGTCGACGGTAAAGGGGATCGCCGTGTCGATGCCGCGCGCCTCCATGGCGCGCCGCGCATCCATGAAGGCGTCGAAATCCTCCCGGCCATGGCCGGGCGCGGTGTGGACGAAGCCCGTGCCGGCATCGTCCGTCACATGCTCGCCGAAGAGCAGCGGCACGGCGAACTCGTACCCGCCGCCGAGCCCCTTCAGCGGATGGTCCACGGTGAGGAGTTCGAGTTCGGCGGCCCCGACATCCGCTACGCGCACGAAGCCGCCGGCCTCGACGCGCGCCTTGGCGAAGACCTCGGCGGCCAGCTTGTCGGCGAGGACGAAGCGCTCGCCGAAGCGCGCCCAGCGGGGGTTTTCCGCATCGTCGGGCGCCGTCACCTCGTAGAGGCCGTAGGCGATCTTCGGGTTATAGGTGATGGCGCGGTTGCCCGGCATGGTCCAGGGCGTCGTCGTCCAGATGACGACCGAGGCGCCGTCGAGCGGGCCGGCATCGGGCGATCCGGCCTTCGGAAAGCCGGAAATGCCGCCCTTGAAGGCCGGCGCGAAGCCGTTCTCGGCCGGCCGCACCGGAAACTTCACCCAGACCGTGTCGGACTCGTAGTCCTCGTACTCGATCTCGGCTTCCGCGAGCGCGGTCTTCTCGACCACCGACCACATGACCGGCTTGGAGCCGCGATAGAGCTGGCCGGACATGGCGAATTTCAAAAGCTCGCCCGCGATCACGCTCTCGGCGGGAAAGGCCATGGTCAGGTAGGGGTCCTTGAAGTCCCCCTCGACGCCGAGGCGCCGGAACTCGGCCGACTGCACGCCGACCCAATGCGCGGCGAAGGCGCGGCACTCGGCGCGGAACTCGTTGACGGGAATTTCGTCCTTGTTCTTGCCCTTGGCGCGATACTGCTCCTCGATCTTCCACTCGATGGGAAGGCCGTGGCAGTCCCAGCCCGGCACGTAGTTCGCGTCGTAGCCGCGCATCTGGAAGGAGCGCGTGATGACGTCCTTCAGGATCTTGTTCAGCGCGTGGCCGATATGGAGCTGGCCGTTGGCATAGGGCGGGCCGTCGTGGAGCACGTATTTCGGCCGGCCGGCGGCCTCCTCGCGCAGGCGCTTGTAGAGGTTCTCGCTGTCCCAGCGAGCGACGATCTCCGGCTCCTTCTGCGGCAGACCCGCGCGCATCGGGAACGCGGTCTCGGGAAGATAGAGGGTCTTGGAATAGTCGATCGCGGCGTCGGCGCTCATCGGATGGAACTTCTCGGCTGGTGCGGCCCGGCGCGCCGGAGGGCGGGCGCTCGATGACCTCGAAAACGGGAAACGACGCCCGGCCGATGCGGCGGGGCGGACGGTCGGCGGGGCTCCCGGTCCCCGCGCGTCCGGGCCTTGGTCAGGCCGCGCGCGGAGCCGGGCGAATAATTCGCCTTATATCCGTATGAAAAGAGCTCATCGGGGCTTCTCTACCGCCCCGCCCGCCGCGGCGGCAAGGTCTTTCGTCAGAAGGCGATCGCCCGGTCGAGCGGCGAGAGCGGCTCGGCGCCGGCAAGAAGCCCGCGCGCGACCTCCGAATCCTTGTCCATCTGGCGCACCAGCGCCTCCACGCTCTCGAAGCGCTCCTCGCCGCGCAGGAAGGCGAAGAGCGAGATCTCGCAGACCTCGCCATAGAGATCGCCGGAAAAGTCGAAGACGAAGGTCTCGAAGATCGCCGCCCCGTTGTCGAAGGTCGGCCGGCGGCCGTAGCTCGCGACGCCCCCATGGAGCGTGCCGTCGGCGCGGCGCAGGCGCACGGCGTAGATGCCGTGGCCGAGCATGTCGTCGGAAAGAACCATGTTGGCGGTGGGATAGCCGAGCGTTCGCCCGAGCTGCTGCCCGCCCGTGACCGGGGCCTCCAGCGTCCAGCGATAGCCGAGAAGGGCGGCGGCCTCCGCGGGGCGCCCGGCGGCCAGATGCTCGCGGATGCGGCTGGAGGAGACGGTCGCCCCGCCCTCGTCGAGAAAGGCCTCGACGACGGTGACGCCGAACCCGTGGCGTGCGGCGGATTCGGCGAGGAAGAGCGGCGTGCCGAGCCGCCCGGCGCCGAACTGGAAGTCGAAGCCGACGACGACGTGGCGCGCCTTCAGCCGGTCGAGCAGCACGATCTTCACGAAATCCTCGGCCGACAGCGAGGCGAAGTCGCGGTCGAAACGGTGCTCCACGACGGCGGTATAGCCGAGCGCCGCCAGAAGTCGCGCCTTCATCGGCGCCGGCGTCAGGCGCGGCACGGGCCGCGAGAGCGCGAAGACGGTGCGCGGATGGGGCTCGAAGGTGAGGCAGACCAGCGGCCGCCCCAGCCCCTCGGCAATGCCCCGCGCGGTTTCGAGCACGCTCTGGTGGCCGCGATGCACGCCGTCGAAATTGCCGATGGCGACGACGCAGCCCGCAAGGTCGGCGGGCAGGTCGGCCGGATCGGCGAAGCGGCGGATCGCGGGCTCGCTCATGCCAGCGTCGGCATGAAGTAGCGGGCGGAGAGGCCCTGGCCGGACAGTGCCTCGGCCAGCGCCGCCGCGCCGGCATGGGCGCCGCCCAGCTCCTCGCCGTGAATACCGCCGACGACGAGCAGCGCGTCGATCCCGGCATTGTTGGCGCCGCGGATATCGGTGTTCAGCCCGTCGCCGATGGCAAGGATCGCCGAGCGGTCGGAAAGGCCGGCGCGATCCTCGGCGACCGCGTAGATCGGCGCATGCGGCTTGCCCGCCATGCGCACCTCGCCGCCGAGCGCGGCATAGTCGCGTGCCAGCGCCCCGGCGCACCAGATGAGGCGCCCGCCGCGATGGACCACGATGTCGGGATTGGCGCAGATCATCGGCAGGCCGCGCGCGGCCAGCCGCGCCAGCTGGTCGGCATAGTCCTCCGGCACTTCCCGCTCGTCGTCGAAGAGACCGGTCGCGACGATCACCTCGGCCTCCGCCTCGCCGACGCGCGCGACGTCGAGGCCCTCGAAGAGATCGGCGTCCCGCGCGGGGCCGAGATGATAGACGCGGCGGCCGCCCGCCGAGATGAGGGCGCGCGTCACGTCGCCGGAGGTCACGATCGCGTCGTAGGCCTCGCGCGTCACGTCCAGCATATCCAGCTGCGCGCCGACGGCGGCGGAGGTGCGCGGCGAGTTGGACACGAGCACCACGGTGACGCCCGCCTTGCGGGCGGCGAGCAGCGCGGCCTCGGCGGAGGGCGACTTCTCCTCGCCATTGTGGAGAACGCCCCAGATGTCGCAGAAGATCGCGGAATAGGCGCCGGCGATTTCGGCAAGGCCCGGCGTCGCGACCAAGGCCGGCGCGGTCGAAGCGCCCGCCGTCATGGGAAGACCTCGCCGGCCGCCTTGCGGGAAGCGGGCCGCGCCGTCCAAAGCCTTGCGGCGCGCTTCGAGTGATCCGGTGTGGTCCGCATCGGTCCGCCTTCCAGGCCTTGCCCTCCGGCCGGCTTTCCGGCGGTCGGGCATATGGGTCTTCAGGGCTTTGGCGATAGTCAGGCCCGCGCCCGGGGTCAAGCCGAGCCGGGCCGCGTCACGATCGCCCGCGCGCTTCCGCGCGGCTTACGGCGGCGAGGCCATGTCGGATGGCGGTTTGACCGGAAAGGCCGGCGATCCCGCACCCGGCCAGGAATGTCCCGACCGACTTGCAGCGACAAGCTTAAGGATTCGCTCTCCAAGGCCGCGAGCCGTCGACGAATTTGCAGAGACAGGTCAAGCCGTTGAAGGCGCGATGGAAAACATGGGAAGACCGGCATCCCGGGCCTCGCCGGAGCGGCTCTAAAGCTGGCGCGAAGCTTGACAGAAGCGGGGGGAACCGCCTATCTCCGCCTCGCTAGCACTCGCCCTCGGTGAGTGCCAACCAATAGGACCGGACGCCGCTCGAGGGTCCGGCCTCTGTTTATCGAGCTGAAGGTTCCAGACCATGGCTACAACCAACTTTCGTCCTCTTCATGACCGCGTCGTCGTCAAGCGCGTCGAGTCCGAGACCAAGTCGGCCGGCGGCATCATCATCCCCGACACCGCCAAGGAGAAGCCGCAGGAAGGCGAGATCGTCGCAGCCGGCCCCGGCGCCCGCGACGAGAGCGGCAAGATCCAGCCGCTGGACGTGAAGACGGGCGACCGCGTCCTCTTCGGCAAGTGGTCGGGCACCGAGGTCAAGCTGAACGGCGAAGACCTTCTGATCATGAAGGAATCCGACATCATGGGCATCGTCGGCTGAGCCTTCGCCGCGACCTCTGATTCCCTTTCATCTCATCTGAAACGGCGTGGCCTTCGGGCACGTCGAGGAGACCACCAACATGGCAGCCAAAGAAGTCAAGTTCGGCCGTGACGCTCGCGAACGCATGCTCCGTGGCGTCGACATCCTCGCGGATGCCGTCAAGGTAACGCTCGGCCCCAAGGGCCGTAACGTCGTGATCGACAAGTCCTTCGGCGCTCCGCGCATCACCAAGGACGGCGTCTCCGTCGCCAAGGAGATCGAGCTCGAGGACAAGTTCGAGAACATGGGCGCGCAGATGCTGCGCGAAGTGGCCTCGAAGACCAACGACAAGGCCGGTGACGGCACCACCACCGCGACGGTCCTGGCCCAGGCCATCGTCCGCGAGGGCGGCAAGGCGGTCGCCGCCGGCATGAACCCGATGGATCTCAAGCGCGGCATCGACATGGCCGTCGCCAAGGTCGTCGAGTCCCTGCTCTCCTCGGCCCGCAAGATCGAGACCTCCGACGAGGTCGCCCAGGTCGGCACCATCTCCGCCAATGGCGAGAAGGAAATCGGCCAGATGATCGCCTCGGCGATGCAGAAGGTCGGCAACGAGGGTGTCATCACCGTCGAGGAAGCCAAGACCGCCGAGACCGAGCTCGAAGTCGTCGAAGGCATGCAGTTCGACCGCGGCTACCTCTCCCCCTACTTCGTGACCAATGCCGAGAAGATGGTCGCCGAGCTCGAGGACCCCTACATCCTCCTGCACGAGAAGAAGCTCTCGAACCTCCAGGCTCTGCTGCCGGTTCTCGAGCAGGTCGTCCAGTCGGGCAAGCCGCTCCTCATCATCTCCGAGGACGTCGAAGGCGAGGCCCTGGCCACGCTCGTCGTCAACAAGCTGCGTGGCGGCCTGAAGATCGCCGCCGTCAAGGCGCCCGGCTTCGGTGATCGCCGCAAGGCCATGCTCGAGGACATCGCCGTTCTCTCCGGCGGCCAGGTCATCTCCGAAGACCTCGGCATCAAGCTCGAGAACGTCACGCTCGACATGCTCGGCCGTGCCAAGAAGGTCTCCATCACCAAGGAGAACACCACGATCGTCGACGGTTCGGGCGAGTCCGCCCAGATCCAGGCGCGCGTCGGCCAGATCAAGGGCCAGATCGAGGAGACGACCTCGGACTACGACCGCGAGAAGCTCCAGGAGCGTCTGGCCAAGCTCGCCGGCGGCGTCGCGGTCATCCGCGTCGGCGGCGCGACGGAAGTCGAAGTCAAGGAGAAGAAGGACCGCGTCGACGACGCCCTCAACGCGACCCGCGCGGCCGTCGAAGAAGGCATCGTGGCCGGCGGCGGCGTCGCTCTCCTGCGCGCTTCCAACGCCCTGACGATCAAGGGCGAGAACCAGGACCAGGAAGCCGGCATCACCATCGTGCGCCGCGCTCTTCAGGCTCCGCTTCGTCAGATCGTCATCAACGCGGGTGCCGAAGGCTCCATCGTCGTCGGCAAGGTTCTCGAGAACGCCTCGCAGACCTTCGGCTACAACGCGGCCACCGGCGAGTACGGCGACATGATCCAGATGGGCATCGTCGATCCCGTCAAGGTCGTGCGCTCCGCTCTTCAGGACGCGGCCTCGGTCGCCGGCCTGCTCGTCACCACCGAAGCCATGATCTCCGAAGCTCCCCGCAAGGACTCGGGCTCGGCCGGCGGCATGCCGGGTGGCATGGGCGGCGGCATGGGCGGCATGGGCGGCATGGACTTCTAAAGTCCGGCCTCTCGGCCATCCGGTCGAACGCATTAGAAGGAAAGGGCCCGGCGGCAACGCCGGGCCCTTTCCGCGTTTGGAAGAACGATCCCTCGTTCACAGCTCGTCGGGAATCGATTAGCTTTGCTCTCCAAGGCGAGACCCACGCCTCCTCCCTCCGATCGGGAAGCATCCGACATGCAGGGTCACGGCACCGACGAACCGACTATTCGAGCATCGCGCACAAGGAGGGACTGCAAGGATCGCTCGCGATAGGAGGGTTTTCATGCATCTCTCGGCGCCCATCGTCCGGCTGCGTGCAAAGGCCAGGCAGCGGTCGCGCATCACGAACATTCCGCTCCACGCGGCCCTCGATCAGGTCGCTGCCGAGGAGGGCTTCGAGCGCTGGAGCCTCCTTGCCGCCAAGTCCTCCCGCGCCCACGCAGCCGACGCGATCTTGAGACGGCTCCGGCCGGGGGACATGCTCCTCCTCGCCGGACGTCCCGGCGAAGGCAAGACGCTCTTCGGTTTGGATCTGGCCGCTCAGGCCATGCTGGCCGGCCGGTCTGCGGCCATGTTCTCCCTGGTCTATACCGCGAGAGACGTCCTTGCCCGCCTTGCCGATCTCGGGTGGCAGGCGCAACGGTTCGACGCGCTCTTCCGGTTCTATGATTCCAGCGACATTTCTTCGCGCTACATCATCGAAACTTTGGCGGACGCATCCGTCGGAACGCTGGTGGTGATCGACTATCTTCAGCTGCTCGATCAGAAGCGCGAGCATCCGCCGCTTCTGGATCAGGTGCGGCAGTTGAAAGACTTCGCCATCAGGAAGGGGCTCGTCCTCGCCTTCCTCAGCCAGATCGACCGATCCTACGATCCCGCTGCAAGTCCGATGCCCAGTCTCGGCGACATCTCCACCCCCAATCCTCTCGACCTGTCGCTGTTCGACAAAGCGTGCTTCCTCAACGGCGGCAACGTCCATTTCGAGGCTCTCGCACCGACAGCGGTCTAGAGCCTCAGGTTCATTCCCAACCAGACAGGCTCCAGCTTCCTTTGTCGTTGTTCGTCTTTTCGGAATAACCGGTTTCCACGTATCCGTGAGAAACTCTAGGCGGATACAAAGGCCGGCGGCCTGCCCCATCTAACGCCCCCATGTCGTTCCGGTCGCCTCCGGACGGCACGGCATGGGAGCGGCATGAGCGAGTTTCTTCTGTTCTTCTTCGTCGGCGCCCTCGCCCAGCTCGTCGACGGCGCGCTCGGCATGGCCTATGGCGTCATCTCCTCCACCGTCCTTCTCTCCTTCGGCATTCCGCCGGCGCAGGCCTCGGCTTCGGTTCATGCAGCCGAACTCTTCACCACGGCCGCATCCGGCACTGGCCACATCGTCAATCGCAACATCGACTGGAAGCTCTTCCGGCGGCTGGTGCCCTTCGGCGTCGTCGGCGGAGCGCTCGGCGCCTATGTCCTGACCAGCGTCGACGGCGATGCGATCAAGCCCTACATCGCCGCCTATCTCGGCGCGATCGGCGTGTTCCTCCTCGTGCGCTCGATGCGCGAGGTGCCGCGCCGGCCCGTGCCCCCGCTCGTCGTGCCGCCGATCGCCACGGCGGGCGGCTTTCTCGACGCGATCGGGGGCGGAGGCTGGGGACCGATCGTCACCTCCGGCCTGCTCGGCGCCGGCGGGCAGCCGCGCTACGTCATCGGCACCGTGAACACGGCGGAGTTCCTGGTCGCGCTTACGGTCTCCCTCAGCTTCGCCTTCGCGCTGATCACCGGCCATTGGACGGATGCGCCCGACCTCTTTCAGAATGCGCGCGCCGTCGGTGGACTGATTCTCGGCGGCCTCGTCGTCGCGCCGCTCGCGGGCTACATCGTCCGCAGGATTCCGCAGGCTTGGCTGCTGCGCGCGGTCGCGATCCTCATCTGCGTCCTCTCCGCGACCCAGGCCTACCAACTCCTCGAATGAACCTTTGGTTAGGTTGGAACGCGCTGGCCGGACCCGCATTGTAGGAGGGAAGCCAAGCGCGACCGGCGCGGGCACAAAAGCTCAAGGATGATCACCATGGCCATCGACAAGCACGAAGTTTCCGGCACCCTCAAGCAGGCTGGCGGCGCCATCAAGGAAGCGGCCGGCAAGCTGGTCGGCAACGAGCGGATGGAAGCAGAGGGCGAAATCCAGCAGACCGAAGGCAAGGTCGAGAAGAATGCCGGCAAGGTGAAGGGCGCGGTGAAGGATCAGTTCAGCTGATCCGACGACCCCCGACATCTGTCTGACAAGGGCCGCTTCCGAAAGGGAGCGGCCTTTTTCGTCGCCTCCGCCCGCCTCGTCTTTGTCCTTCGTTTTCCGAACGGTCCGTCAACCGAACGAATGGAATTTGCCAGTCGCCCTTGCCTTCCCGCGAAGGGAACCATCTGTCACTTTGGAACCATACCAGAGAGCGGTCCTGCGGGCGGGCCCTGCGACGACCTTGGTCGCGGCAACGCCCGAGCCCCAACGCACCGCCGACAACCCCTTTCGGAAGGAGAACGAGCTTGATCACCTTCACGCTCAACGGCTCGGAACGCAGCTTCGACGGCGATCCGGAGACCCCGCTCCTCTGGGTGATCCGCGACGCCGAGAAGCTGACCGGCACGAAATACGGCTGCGGCGTCGCCCAATGCGGCGCCTGCACGGTCCATATGGACGGCATGACCCGTCGCTCCTGCATCACGCCGATCTCGACGGCCGAGGGCTCCGACATCGTCACGATCGAGGGCGTCGAGGGCGCCGAGGCCGAGGCGATCCGCAAGGCCTGGGTCGCGATCGACGTGCCGCAATGCGGCTACTGCCAGTCCGGCCAGATCATGTCGGCCGTCTCGCTGCTCCAGACCGTGCCGAAACCGACGGACGCCGATATCGACGGCGCCATGGCCGGCAACATCTGCCGCTGCGCCACCTATCAGCGCATCCGGCAGGCCATCCACGATGCCGCGAATTCGATGGAGGGCTGATTCCATGACGATCCAGAATTTTCGTCCGACCCGCCGCGCCTTTCTGGCCGGCAGCGGTCTCGTCATCGGCCTCAGCCTCGCGCCCAAAGCCTTCGCGGGGCCTGCCAGCCAGGGCGTTCCCGCCGGCGGCGCGGCGGGCTTGAAGGAGATCAACGCCTTCGTGAAGATCGGCACCGACGACACGGTGACGATCCTCTCCAAGCATATCGAGTTCGGCCAGGGGCCCTTCACCGGTCTTGCCACGATCGTCGCCGAGGAGCTCGACGCCGACTGGGCGCAGATGCGCGCGGTCCACTCGCCCGCCGACGACAAGGTCTACGCCAATCTCGCCTTCGGCCTGCAGGGCACGGGCGGCTCCACCGCCATCGCCAATTCCTACGAGCAGATGCGCAAGGCCGGCGCCACGGCCCGCGCCATGCTGGTCGCCGCCGCCGCCGAGGACTGGGGCGTCCCGGCCGCCGAGATCACGGTCGAGAAAGGCCGCATCCGGCACGCCGCCTCGGCCCGCGAGAGCGGCTTCGGCGCTTTCGCGGACAAAGCCGCGGCCCGGACGCCGCCGGAGAATCCGACGCTCAAGGACCCGTCGACCTTCCAGCTGATCGGCACCGATCGGCCGAAGCTCGACACGATCGAGAAGACCACCGGCAAGGCCGTCTTCACCCTCGATGTGCTCGCCGACGACATGCTCTATGCGAGCGTCGCCCACCCCGCTCATTTCGGCGCGACGGTCGCCTCCGTCGACGCCTCCGAGGCGCTCGCGATCCCCGGCGTCGTGGACGTCAAGCAGATCCCGCAGGGCGTCGCGGTCTTCGCCGAAAACACGTTCGCGGCGCTGAAGGGCCGTCAGGCGCTGAAGATCGAGTGGAATCTCGACAAGGCCGAGACGCGCTCCTCCCGGCAGATCGAGGCCGACTACGTCAAGCTCTACGACGAGACGGGCTTCGAGGCGGCCAAGACGGGCAATGTCGAGGAGGCCTTCGCCAAGGACGGCTCGATCTCGCTCGAAGCCGACCTTGTCTTCCCCTTCCTCGCCCATGCGCCGATGGAGCCGCTGGACGCGGTCTTCGTGCCCGCAGATGACGGATCGGTCGATCTCTACAACGGCGCGCAGTTTCCGGGCCAGGACAAGGCGGCGGTGGCCGACATTCTGGGTCTCGACCCCGCCAAGGTCCGCGTCAACACGCAGCTCGGCGGCGGCTCCTTCGGCAGGCGCGCGCAGTTCGGCTCGCCCTTCATCCGCGAAGCGACCGAGGTCTTCAAGGCGAGCGGCGCCAAGCGCCCCGTCAAGTTCATGTGGACGCGCGAGGACGACATTCGCGGCGGCTTCTACCGCCCGATGTACGCCCACCGCATGAAGGCCTCGATCGACGCGCAAGGCCGCATCACCGGCTGGCGCCAGTCGATCGTCGGCCAGTCGATCATGGCGAAGGCCGAGCTCGACGAGACCTCCGTCGAGGGCGCGGCGAACCCGCCCTACGACATCCCGAACCTCCACGTCGTCTCGCACAACACACAGCTGCCCGTGCCCGCCCTCTGGTGGCGCTCGGTCGGCCACACCCATACGGGCTTCGCCGTCGAGACCTTCGTGGACGAGCTTCTGGAGCGCGTCGGCAAGGACCCGGTCGAGGGCCGCATGGCCATGCTCGGCAAGGAGCCGCGCCATCGCGGCACGCTGAAGACCGTGGCCGAGATGGCCAAGTGGGGCGAGCCCGTGCCGGAGGGCCGCTCGCGCGGCGTCGCCGTCGTGAAGAGCTTCGGCACCTATGTCGCGCAGATCGTGGAGGTCTCCTCCGAGAATGGCAGCCCGCGCGTCCACAAGGTCTGGGTCGCGGTGGACTGCGGCGTCGCGATCAATCCGAACGTCATCCGCGCGCAGATGGAAGGCGGCGTCGGCTACGGGCTGGGCGCGGTGCTCTTCGACGAGGTGACGCTCGGCGAGGGCGGGCGCATCGTTCAGTCGAACTTCCACGACTACCGGTCTTTGCGCATCAACGAGATGCCGGAGGTGATCGTCGAGATCGTGCCCTCCGCCGAGCCGCCGACCGGCGTCGGCGAGCCCGGCGTTCCGCCCGTCGGCCCCGCCGTCGCCAATGCCTGGCGCCGGCTCACGGGCACGCCGGTGCGCCGCCTGCCGATCGTTCCCGTGGTGGTCTCGTGAAGGTCTCGCCGATGAAGAGCATGCTCCTGACGGCCGGCCTCGTCGCCGCCTTCGGCCTGCCGCTGGTCCTGCCCGCCCCGGCGCAGGAAGCGGCGGCCCCGGCCGCACCTTTGAAGACCGTGTCCGACTTCGATTCCATCGCCGACGAGACTGAGCGCTCGATCGCGATCTTCGAGGAGACGGGCAAGGTCCTTCAGCATCCGCGCTGCGTGAACTGCCATCCGGCGGGCGATCGCCCCTTGCAGAACATGGACATGAAGCTGCACCAGCCGCCGGTCTTCCGGGGCGATGCGAATTTCGGCCTGCCCGGCATGCAGTGCACCACCTGCCACGGCCCGGCCAACGTGGACGTCGTCGCGCAGGCGGAGGGCATCCAGTCCATTCCCGGCGATCCCAACTGGCATCTGGCGCCGATCGAGATGGCTTGGCAGGGCAAGACGCTCGCCGAGATCTGCGTCCAGATCAAGGACCAGAACCGCAACGGCGGCAAGACCTTGGCAGAGATCGTCGAGCACATGGGCAAGGACCATCTCGTCGGCTGGGGCTGGAACCCCGGCAAGGGACGCGAGCCCGTGCCCGGAACGCAGGAACAGTTCGGCGCGCTCTACGAAGCCTGGGCCGCGACCGGAGCGCATTGCCCGGCGGGGTAAGGCGCGGGCGGATTGGCATCGGGAGACCTTGTCGCCTACATTGGAGATGTGAGGCGACGAGGGTTCTGCCATGATGATCTTGGATAAGTGGCGCGAGAACAGGACGCAGGTCGAGAATGCCGGTCGCGATGCTCTTTCGCTCGCGAAAGAAGCCGATGTCCCCGCCTATTACATGGACGACACTCTCGGGCGGGGAATCGTGAAGGAGATGCCGGATGGTCGCCGCTTCCTTGTCAGCTACGGGGACGGGCGGGAGAACGTGGTAGCCGCTCTCGGTCCCCGTGACCGGTGATGTGAGGCCCGCCGCCTACTGCACGATCTTCGCCGGACCCAACGGCTCCGGCAAGTCGACGCTCTATCCGGCATTGGACCCCGTCGGCGAGTTCGTGAACGCCGACGTTGTCGCTCGTCAGATAGCTCCGCATGATCCGGCCGGGGCTTCGATGAACGCAGGACGCCTCGTCCTTGCGAAGATCGACAATGCGCTGAACCAAAAAAGAAGCTTCGTCTACGAAACGACGCTGAGCAGTCGGCAGTCCATCGCCGTTATGGAGCGATGCAGATCGCTCGGTTACGAAATTGCCCTCGTCTACGTCACCCTTCGCAGCCCGGACCTGAACGTCCAGCGAGTCGCAGAACGTGTCGCGCGCGGCGGCCATCATATCGAGGAGGCGGTCATCCGCCGCCGATATGAGACGGCCTTCAGCCGTCTGCCGTCCGCCCTTGCGTTGGCCGATACGGCCCTGATCTTCGACAACAGCGATATCGGTGCCGTCCTGCTTCTGGCGGTCGAAAAGGGCCACATCGCCAGCAAGCATCTCGATCGAGACACGCCGCTTCATCTGCGACTGGCCCATGCCGCGGCAGACGCCCTTCAGACGGACGTCGAAGCTTTCTTCTAGAAAGACGCGATCGTCGGGCGAAAGCGCGGCGTTCGTATTCGAACGAGAGGGAGGATCGATCACCTCCGGCCGACCTCCTGCCGAGCGACCTCAAACCGATTTTACCCCTGCCCTCCCCTTCCGATCCAGGCCCCGCGCGCTTATGGCTTCGCTCCAGACACCTGTCCGTGATCTGAGGGAAGGCACCGCCGACATGAGCACACGCCGCGAGACCGATACGTTCGGCCCGATCGAGGTCGAGAGCGACAAGTACTGGGGCGCGCAGGCGCAGCGCTCGCTCGGCAATTTCAAGATCGGCTGGGAGAAGCAGCCGCTGCCGATCGTGCGCGCACTCGGCATCGTGAAGCGGGCGGCGGCCGAGACCAATCTGGCGCTCGGGCGGATCGACAAGGGCATCGCCGAGGCGATCGTGAAAGCCGCCGACGAGGTCATCGAGGGCAAGCTCGATCAGCATTTCCCTCTGGTCGTCTGGCAGACGGGCTCGGGCACGCAGTCCAACATGAACGCCAACGAGGTGATCTCGAACCGCGCGATCGAGATGCTGGGCGGCGAGATGGGCTCCAAGAAGCCGGTCCATCCGAACGACCACGTCAACATGAGCCAGTCGTCGAACGACACCTATCCGACGGCCATGCACATCGCCTGCTCGGAAGAGCTGGTGCACCGGCTCGTGCCCGCGCTGAAGGTCCTGCACAAGGCGCTGGACGACAAGGCAAAGGCGTTCGAGCCCATCATCAAGATCGGCCGCACCCACACGCAGGACGCAACGCCCCTGACGCTCGGCCAGGAGTTTTCCGGCTACACGACGCAGGTCGCCAACGGCATAGCCCGCATCGAGATGACCCTGCCCGCGCTGATGCAGCTCGCCCAGGGCGGCACGGCCGTCGGCACCGGGCTGAACGCGCCGATCGGCTTTGCCGAAGGCGTCGCCGAGCGGATCGCCGCCATCACGGGCCTCGCCTTCACCACCGCCCCGAACAAGTTCGAGGCGCTCGCGGCTCACGACGCGATGGTCTTCAGCCACGGCGCCATCAACACGGTCGCCGCCTCGCTCTTCAAGATCGCCAACGACATCCGCTTCCTCGGCTCCGGCCCCCGTTCGGGCCTCGGCGAGCTGCAGCTGCCGGAAAACGAGCCGGGCTCCTCGATCATGCCGGGCAAGGTCAATCCGACCCAGTGCGAGGCGCTGACGCAGGTCTGCGTCCAGGTCTTCGGCAACCATGCCGCCCTGACCTTCGCCGGCAGCCAGGGCCATTTCGAGCTGAACGTCTTCAACCCGGTCATGGCCTACAACTTCCTCCAGTCCGTCCGGCTTCTGGCGGATGCCGCCGTCTCCTTCGCGGAGAACTGCGTCGTCGGGATCGAGGCGCGCGAGGACAACATCAAGGCCGCGCTCGACCGCTCGCTGATGCTCGTGACGGCGCTGGCTCCCACGATCGGCTACGACGCGAGCGCCAAGATCGCCAAGACCGCGCACAAGAACGGCACGACCCTTCGCGAGGAGGCCCTCGCCACCGGTCTCGTTTCCGGCGAGGACTACGACCGCATCGTCGATCCCGCCGCGATGACGCGCCCGGGCTGAAGGTCCAAGACCGGCCTCGCCCAGGCGCAAGCCAGGGCGGGGCCGGACGTGGCTTCCATGGGGCCGACGAGGATGCCCGCGCTTTCGGCGCGCCCGGCGCAAGAGCCGGGCCCGAAGCGGCTCGCTTCAGGTGTTTCTCAACCCGCGCTCGCGAGACCCAGAAGAGGCAGCCGCGCCGTGTCGGCGGCGCCGTCGAAGCTGACGACGCGGTTTCGGCCGGCGGCCTTGGCGCGGTAGAGGGCCTCGTCGGCCTGGCGCTGGAGACTGTCGGCCGAAAGCGCCGTCTCCGGCGTCGCGCTGGCGACGCCGATGCTGACGGTGACGTATCGCGAGACGGTCGAGCCGGGATTGGCGAGGAGGGAGGCCTCCACCGTCCGGCAGATGCGCTCGGCGGTCAGCATCGCGTCGAAGCCGTCGACGTCGCTGAGGAGAACCAGGAACTCCTCGCCGCCATAGCGCGCGACGTGATCGACCGTCGGGCGGATGCAGTCGGTCAGGACGTTGGCGACCTCGCGCAGGCAGCGGTCGCCCTCCATATGGCCGAGCGTGTCGTTCAGGCTCTTGAAGTGATCGATGTCGCACATGAGGATCGCGACGCGTCCGGGCATGGCCGCTCCGCCGCTCCAGAGTGCGTCGAGCCTCTCCGTCATCCAGCGCCGGTTGGCGACCCCGGTCAAAGGGTCCGTGCGGGCCAGCGTCTCCAGGCGCTGGTTGGCGACGGCGAGATCGGAGACGTGCTTCAGGTCGCGCAGCGAGAGGAGAAACGACTTCTGCGCCAGGATCGCCGTCGTCTGGCTGGCGACGACCGCGCCGGCGAGGCCCGCCGCGAAGATGAGGACCGTCGCCACCGCGCTGGCGGTCTCCACCACCGGATTGCCGAACTGCACGCCGGTCAGGATGAAAATGGCCGATGCCGCGATCGTCCAGGTCCAGGCGGTCGGAATCGAGAAGATCACGATCGCCGTCAAGGCGACGAAGATCATGATGCTCGTGTATCGCTCGTAATATTCGGGCCCTGCGATGACCCCGACCAGCGCGACCGAACAGAGGATCACGAAGGTTCCGCCGACGAGACCGGCATCCTTGAGGACCATGGTCCCGTCGCCGCGATAGAGCGTCACGACGCAGAGGGCGCAGGCCAGGATCATGCCGCCCGGCATGAGAGCGGCGATCAGGACGTCGCGCGGCAGGAAGGTGCAGTTCAAGACGGTGCCGAGGATGTCGATGGCGACGATCCACATCATCCAATGGCGCACGAGCTTGCTCGACTGACGGAAGGTCCGCTCGCGATAGAGCTCGTGCAGCCGGCCTCGCAGGCGGATCTTGCGGGTGCGCCCGGACAGGAGCCGGTCGACCTCGTCGACGAGAACCGGATCTTCCACGAAGGCCCTGCAGCGCTCTATCGCGGCTTGCGCTTCCATGCCGTTCGAGAGACTTCTGAAGACCATATGGAGCGCTCGCTTGACCTCCGCGCATGGTGGGGGCCAAGTCTGAACGAGCCGCTAAAAGACGACCTTCGAGGCGAGAGAGCTCGTCTCAGCGTGAAGAGCGCCTTAAGCTGATCGCGCGAAGCCGCCCCGTTCGGCGCTCACGCGACCGAAGCGAACCGCTTCCGCAGCTCGGCCGTCCGGGCCTCGTCTTCGGCCGAGCGCGCGGCGCGCGTCATCACGAGGCAGGCCTCGGACGCCAGAATCAGACCGTCCGACAGGATCTTCAGCCGGTTGGCGCGCAGCGTCGAGCCGGTCGAGGTGATGTCGACGATGATGTCGGCGGCGCCAGCGGCGGGCGCTCCTTCGGTCGCGCCGAGGCTTTCCACCACGCGATAGCTCTGGATGCCGTGGCCGCGCGAGAAGAAGCCCTGCGTCAGCCGGGCGTATTTCGTCGCGATGCGCATGCGCCGGTGATGGCGGGCGCGAAAGCTGGCCGCGACGTCGTCGAGATCCTCCATGGTCGAGACGTCGACCCAGGCCTCCGGCACCGCCACGATGACGTCGGCCCGGCCGAAGCCGAGGCGCGCGACGATCTCCGTCTTGGCATCGGCATCCGCGATCGTCTCGCGCAAGAGATCCTCGCCGGTGATGCCGAGATCGATGGCGCCGTCGCGCAGCTCGCGCGCGATCTCGGAGGCCGAGAGCAGCACGACGTCCAGTCCGTCGAGCCCCGAGACGGTGGTGCGGTAGCTGCGCGCGTCCTCGACGGGCGCGATGTGGATGCCGGCGCGGGCGAGCGAGGCGACGGCGTCGTCCTTCATGCGGCCCTTGGAGGGGATGGCGAGGGTCAGCGTCATGCTCGGGCTCCGCGCGCGGCCTCGATCCGGTCGAGCCAGACGGAGAAGCCGACCGCCGGGATCGGCGCCTTGGCGCCGAGGAAGGTCAGGAGCCGGTCGTAGCGCCCGCCGCCGGCCAGCGCCTCTGCCGCGCCCGGACGGCGCATCTCGAAGACCAGGCCCGTGTAATAGTCGATCGGCCGGCCGAAGGCGGCGCGGTAGCGGACGGCGCCGAGATCGACGCCCGCCGCCTGAAGCGCCCGGTTGCGCGCCTCGAAGGCGGCGAGCCCCGCCCCCAGCTGCAGGCCCTGGCGTCGGGCAAGGCCGTCGAGGGCGGCGCTCGCCTCCGCCAGCGGCCGGTCGATGGCGAGGAACTCGGTGAGGAGCGCCAGCGAGCCTTCCGACAGGCTGGCCTCGGCGATCTCGACCTTTTCCACGAGCCGCGCGACGATCTCGCCGGGCGTGCGGCCGGCATGGGCGGAGAGCCCGCCCTCCTCCATCCGCGCCTCGACGGCGGCCTTCAGGCTGGCGAGATCGCGGCTCCGGGCGAGCCGGTGCAGCTCGGGGTCGAGCCCGTCGAGAGCGCGTTTGTCGCGGCGGGCGAGATCGTCCAGCGCCGCGCCGAGCAGCTTGTCGTCGCCGAAGGTGCGCACGAGCCGGCGCTGCCAGCCGTCGGGCAGGCCGAGCGCGGCCAGCACCGCCTCGAAGAGGCCCTGGTCGCCGAGCACGATGTCGAGGTCCTCCGGCGCCCCCGCCGCCTCGAGCGCGGCCAGCGCATCGGCCACGGCCCGCGCGTCGGCCGCGGCGGGGTCGGCATGGCCGAGATCCTCGATGCCGGCCTGGCGGAACTCGGAGCCTTCCGCGCGAAGCTGGCGGAAGACGAGGCCGCAATAGGCGTAGCGGCCGGGCAGCACACCCTCCGCCGCGATATGGGCGAGGCAGACGGGAATGGTGAAGTCGGGCCGAAGGCAGAGCTGCTCGCCGCCCTCGCCGCGCGTCAGGAAGATGCGCCGCCGCAGCGCCTCGCCGGCCGTGTCGAGATAGGGATCGGCCGGCTGGAGGATCGGAACGGTGACGACAGCGGCCCCGCGCGCCGCGAAGAGACGGGTCAGCGCGGCGTCCGGGCCGGCATCTTCGGCGACGGGGCTCAAGCGATCAGGCCTTTTCGCCCGAAGCGCCGGCTGCCGAGGACAGGCGATCGGCGGCCTGCGCGTCGAGAATGGCGCGCACGGCGGCGACCAGCTCGGCCTCGGGCACCGTCACCTGCGCCGGGCGCGAGGCGCGCCATGTGGCATTGTCCTCGATCGTCTCGGAGAGGCGCTTGCCCTCCACGAGATCCTTGACCTGAACCGTGCCGGCCGCCTTCTCGTCGCCGCCCTGGATGACGACGCAAGGCGCGTTGCGGCGGTCGGCATATTGGAGCTGCTTGCCGAACTGCTTGGGATTGCCCTGGAACATCTCGACCGGCACGACCGAGCCGGTGTAGCGCCCCTGCGCGTCGCGCGGGTTCAGGCCCTCGCGCAGGCTGACGGTCAGGCGCTGGTAGTCGGCGAGCCGGTCGCGGTCCATGACGGTGACGACGACCGGGCCGGTGCGCTCGTCGGCCTTCAGACGCCCGAGATTCTTCAGCGCGGTCTGGAGACGCGAGACGCCGATGGAAAAGCCGGTCGCCGGCACGGCCTCGCCGCGAAAACGCGCGATCAGCCCGTCATAGCGCCCGCCGCCGCCGACCGAGCCGAACTGAACCTTGAC
This sequence comes from Aureimonas sp. Leaf427, assembly GCF_001425485.1. GTDB lineage: Bacteria > Pseudomonadota > Alphaproteobacteria > Rhizobiales > Rhizobiaceae > Plantimonas. Next base: position 279,203 of record NZ_LMQW01000001.1, read on the forward strand.
GCCCTTCTCGTTCGTGACGTCGAAGAGCAGTTCGGCCTCGTAGACAGGGCCGGTGTAGTATTCGAGGCCGCGCACGACGGACGTGTCGATCGAGACGCGCGCGTCGTCGTAGCCCGCAGCCCTGCACATGTCGCGGATGGTTTCGAGTTCGCCGAGCCCTTCTGCGACACGCGCATTCTCGCCGAAAGCCTCGCGCGCCTTGGCCAGACGGACACTGCCCGCGCCGTCCGCATCGACGGCCTCGGAGGCAAGACCCGAAACGTCGAAGAGGCGGAGCACGCGGTCGATGCTGTCGGCGTCGAGTTCGGCGCCCTTGGTGAAGTCGCCCTTGCCGCCGCTCTCGTCCAGCCGGCCCTTGCCGAGAAGCTCGCGCACGCCGGCAATGCCGAACTTGTCGAGCTTGTCGAGGGCTCTGAGCACGGTCAGCCGGCGCTCGGCATTCTCGTCGCCGCCGAGGCCGATGGCCTCCAGCACGCCGTCGAGCACCTTCCGGTTGTTCACCCGGATCACGTACTGCCCGCGCTCGATGCCGAGCGCCTCCATCACGTCGGCCATCATCATGCACATCTCGGCGTCGGCGGAGACGCCGGGCGAGCCGACGCTGTCGGCGTCGAACTGCATGAACTGGCGGAACCGCCCCGGCCCCGGCTTCTCGTTGCGGAAGACGTAGCCCGCGCGATAGCTGCGATAGGGCAGCGCGATGTCGTTGAAGTTCTCGGCCACATGGCGGGCGAGCGGCGCGGTGAGGTCGTAGCGGAGCGACAGCCACTCCTCGTCGTCGTCCTGCAGCGAGAAGACGCCCTCGTTCGGCCGGTCGCTGTCGGGCAGGAACTTGCCGAGTGCGTCGGTATATTCGAACATCGGCGTCTCCACCGGCTCGAACCCGTAGCGTTCGTAGACGCCCTTGATGATCTCGATCATCTCGCCTTGCGCCCGAAGATCCGCCGGGCCGCGATCGCCGAAGCCGCGCGGCTGGCGCGCCTTCACCTTGAGGGGTTTTCCGGGCTTGGGAGCCATGAGACACATCCGAGGGACTGGATCGACGACGGCTGGTCGCACCAACGACGGATCGTCAATCAATTTTGACTGATTTTGACCTGCCTCCTATCCGATCGCCCGGAGGATGGAAAGGCGCGCCCTATTCCGCCCGGAGCGCGGGTCGCGTCAGCGCAGCGCGCTCGGCCTCGCAGGCGTCTCTCGCGATGCAGCCCTCGATATGGTCGTTCACGAAGCCCATGGACTGGAGGAAGGCGTAGATCGTGGTCGGCCCGACGAAGGTGAAGCCCCTCGCCTTCAACGCCTTGGAGAGGCGCGTCGAGGCCGGCGTCACCGTGTTCGCCCTCGCATAGGCGATGTCCATCCGGGCCGGGCGCTCGTCCGGGCCGGGCTCGAAGCTCCAGAGGAAGCCGGCGAAGGACAGCCCTTCCGCGCGCATCGCCTCAATGCGTCCGGCATTGTTGATCGCCGAGAGAATCTTGGCGCGATGGCGCACGATGCCGGCATCCAGCACGAGCCGATCGACGTCCTCCGCCGTCATGGCGGCCACGCGCTCGATCCGAAATCCCTGGAAGGCCGCGCGGAACGCCTCGCGCTTGCGCAGGATTGTCAGCCAGGAGAGGCCGGCCTGGAAGCCTTCGAGGCACAGCTTCTCGAAGAGCCTGTCGTCGTCGGCGGACGGGCGGCCCCATTCCTCGTCGTGATACCGCACGTAGTCGGCCAGCCCGCCATGCCAGCGGCAGCGCAGGCGGCCGTCCGGCCGGCGCGTCAGCCCATCCTCGCGCGGCTCGCCCTCGTCGAACGCCCCGCTCTCCTGCGTCTCGATCTCGCCCATGCCTCTTCATGCGCGTGCCCGCCGGCACTTGGCAAGACGCAGAGGGACGCGCCGGTCAGGCCGAGCCTTGGCGCCCGGCAATGCCGCAGGTGAACTTGCGAAGCCGCCATTTGGGGTGCTTGGAAATCCAATCCGCCGCCAGGGACTGGCCGAAGAGGGCGCAGCTCATCAGCGAGCCGTCGAAGGAGACGGGTTCCGGCCGGCATTGCGCGGGGGAGGCATGGAGGCAGACGATCAGCGTGAGCGCGATCATGGCGGCGATCCTGAACGGAATGCCGATGCGCGGACACCGCGCGCATGGGCGATGAAACCAGCCGGGCCGCCCCAAGCGCCGGCATCGGCGCAGAGCGGCACGAAGCGAAACCGCTCCTCCCGGCATTCCCGTTCACCCGCGGATCTGAAGCCCGCGCGACATGCCCGTCATCCGCCCGGCCAGCCTTCATAAGCCTGCCGACACAAGAGGCTAACACGTCTTTTGCAGTGCACAATCGCCCGATCGACAAGCGTCGGCGAACTGTTGCAGATCGGCATCGGCCGCCGGAACCGGGCCTTGCACCGCAGCGTCCTGCGCGGCACGGTCGGGCCTTCGCAACCGCGCCCCGAATCGACCCCGTTCCATGACGCCCCGTCTCCTCGCGACCGTCCTTCTCTTCCTCGGCGCCACCGCCGCGAGCGCGGCGCCCCTGCCGAAGGACGCGGTCTTCGTCGAGGCCTTCGCCGAGACCGCCTTCGGCTCCGAGATCCCCGGCCTCTTCGGCGGCGGCGCCTATCTCAAGCGGTTCGCGGGGCCGATCCGCTTCGCGGTCGAGGACGGCGCGAGCCAGCCGCGGCGGCGCGAGGCGGAAGGCTTCCTTCGGCGGCTCGCCCGCGACCTGCCGGGGCCCGGCGCCCGCCTCGCGCGCGGCCGGGAGGCGGCGAACTTCACCGTCCACATCGTCGATTCCAAGGATTATCAGGCGGTCGGCCGGCGCATCTACGGCAATCCCTTCCTCCGCGTGCCCGGCGCCTGCATCGTGCGATCGAGCTTCGGGCGCGGCGGCATCCGCCGGTCCGACGCGCTGATCGTCTCCGACATGGGCGACGAGCTCTTCCGGCGCTGTCTGTCGGAAGAGGTCGTGCAGGGGCTCGGCCTTCTCGAAGACACCGACCGTCTGCCGGACAGCGTCCTCAACGGCGCTTCGGCGGCCGAGCAGCCCATGCGCTCCGATCGCATCCTCCTCGAAATGCTCTACGACCCCCGCCTCTCGCCGGGCATGTCGCTGGACGACGCCCGCCCGCTGCTCGGCGAGATCGTCGAGGACGCGCGGCGCAAGACGCGCTGACGCTTCCTTAACCACCTTTCCCAACCAACTGTTAACCATAACGAAATACGACCGCGCATCCGGCCCCTCGCGGCCGGAAATTCACCATTCGCTTGCCATTCTTCGTCAGATTCGAGGCGACCCGGGAGACGGGACGCCACCGGCGCCGTCTCCCGCCCATCCGATCCGAGGAGGCCGCCAGCATGCCCGCCACGATGCCCCGTTTCCTTCGCCGACGCCTCGCCGGCACGCTGGCCGTCACCCTGGCGCTGCTCGTGGCGAGCGGCGTCGAAGCGGAGGCGCGCGACCGATACCCCGCCGTCGCCGTCGCGCCGGACCTTGCCAGCGCCTGGACGCTCCAGCTCGCGCCGGGCAGCGGCGTGCGCCCGGGCTATGCGCGGCCCAGCCTCGACCGCCCCGCTCGCACCACGGGTGCCGCGTCGCAGCCGAACGGCCTGCGCTACGGCGCGCGCCGGCCGGCCGCTTCTGCCGTCGCGCCGGGCGTGCGCGGCGTAGAGGCGGCGAGCGCCAGCGGCGTCGCCGCCGCCTACGACTGGACCTGGCGCTCCACGAGCCCGCGCAGCACCGGGCGCGCCGTCAACCGGAGCGACAGGTTCGACCCGGCCTTCCTGCCGCAGGTCGTCGACTATGCCGGCTCCGAAGCGCCGGGAACGATCGTGATCGATACGGAGGCGAAGTTCCTCTATCGAGTGGAAGGCGGCGGCAAGGCGCGGCGCTACGGCGTCGGCGTCGGCAAGCCCGGCTTCGAATGGGCGGGCACGCACCGCGTCTCGCAGAAGAGGGAGTGGCCGGCCTGGACGCCGCCCTCGCAGATGCGCGCCCGCGAGGCCGCCAAGGGACGCATCCTGCCGGTGCGCATGGACGGCGGCCCGGAAAACCCGCTCGGCGCACGCGCCATGTATCTCGGCTCCAGCCTCTACCGCATCCACGGCACGAACCAGCCCTGGACGATCGGCCAGGCCGTCTCCTCCGGCTGCATCCGCATGCGCAACGAAGACGTCATGGATCTCTACGAGCGCGTTTCCGTCGGCACGCGCGTGATCGTGCTATAAGCGCAACAGTTTCATCGAAAGCAGGCGGCGGCGAATCGCTGCCTGCAACATCAAACGGATCGTGCGAGTTCTCTTCCAACCGCATTCTCACGAACCCGTCGCATCGCCAGACACCGCCGCCACCAGACACCGCCCCGAGGACTCGCCCGATCGCGCGCGAGGCCGAAACACTCGACGAGGGACCAAGAGCCTCCATGACCCGCACCCTATCGGCCGCCATCGCCGCGGCGACGCTCCTCACCACGCTGGCCTTCGCCGCACCCGCCGAAGCCGGCAACCGCTACTTCAACCACGCATCCGGCCAGTGGGAGGCCGAGAACCAGCGCCGCATGTCGCCCTCCATGCGCAAGGTCTCGCCGGAGTTCAAGCGCCGCTCCGTCGTCATCGAGACCGGCGAGGCACCGGGCACGATCATCGTCGATAGCGAGCGCAAGTTCCTCTACTATGTCGAAGGCCAGGGCCGCGCGACGCGCTACGGCGTCGGCGTCGGCCGCGAGGGCTTCGGCTGGTCCGGCCAGATGAAGGTCGGCCGCAAGGCGGAATGGCCGGGCTGGACGCCGCCCAAGGAGATGATCGCCCGAGAGCGCGCCAACGGCCGCATCATCCCGCCCTACATGGAAGGCGGACCGCAGAACCCGCTCGGCGCTGCCGCCCTCTATCTCTATCGCGGCGGCCAGGATTCGATCTTCCGCATCCACGGCACGAACCAGCCCTGGACGATCGGCCAGAACATGTCCTCCGGCTGCATCCGCATGATGAACGAGGACGTGCAGCACCTCTACGGCCGCGCCGACCGCGGCACGAAGGTCGTCGTGATCGGCCCGGACGGCGCAGGCCGCGAGCGCGTCTACCGCGAAGCCGGCATCGCCGCGCGCGGCGCCAACCTGCTCGACACGATCTTCGGCGGCGGCTGAACGGTCTTTCGTCACGCCAACCGAAAAGGGCTCGCCGGCGACGGCGGGCCCTTTTCGTCTCGCAATGCTTACTCGGCGGCTTCCAACACCGGCGAGACGCCCGCCAAGCTGGCCGGGCGGGCGCCGCCATAGGCCCAGTCCAGAAGCTCCACCGTGTGGACGATCGGGATCGCGGTGCCGGAGCCGATCTGCGTCATGCAGCCGATATTGCCGGTCGCGATCACCTGCGGCGCCACGCGCTCGATATTGGCGACCTTGCGGTCGCGCAGCCGTGCCGCGATCTCCGGCTGGAGGATGTTGTAGGTGCCGGCCGAGCCGCAGCACAGATGCCCTTCCGGCACGTCGCGCACGGCAAAGCCCGCCGCCGCCAGCAGCGCCTTCGGCGCTTTGACGATTTTCTGCCCGTGCTGCATCGAGCAGGCGGAGTGATAGGCGACGACGAGGCCCGTCGCGCCGCTCGGGCTCGGCAGTTCCATCGCGGCGAGGAACTCGGTCACGTCCTTGGCCAGCGCCGAGACGCGCGCCGCCTTTTCCGCATAGGCGGAATCGAGCCGCAGCATGTGTCCGTAATCCTTGATCGTCGTGCCGCAGCCCGATGCCGTGATCAGGATTGCGTCGAGCCCGCCCGCCTCGATCTCGCGCGTCCAGACGTCGACATTGGCCCGCGCGAAGTCGAGCGCCTCCTCCTCGCGCCCCATATGGTGGACGAGCGCCCCGCAGCACCCCTCGCCCTTCGGCACCACGACCTCGACGCCGAGCCGGCCGAGCAGCCGCACGGTCGCCTCGTTGATGCGCGGGTCCAGCACGGACTGCGCGCAGCCCCGCAGCAGCGCCACGCGCTTCGACGCCGCGCCCGCCGCACTCGGCCGGTGGACGGAGGGCTCGTTCACCGCCGATGCGGCGGGAATCGATGTCGGGGCGAGGCGCAGCATCGCGGCCAGCGGCTTCAGCGGCGCGATGCCGGCGAAGAGCGGGATCAGCGGGCGCGCGAGCCTTGCCAGGACGAGGCTCGCCCGGAACCGCCCGGGATAGGGCAGCACCCGCGCCAGAACCTCGCGGATCGCCCGGTCGATCAGGGGCCGCCGATAGGTCTTCTCGATATGGGTGCGCGCGTGGTCGACGAGATGCATGTAGTTCACGCCGGACGGGCAGGTCGTCATGCAGGCGAGGCAGGACAGGCAGCGGTCGATATGCTTGACCACCTTTTCGTCCGCCGGCCGGTCGTTTTCCAGCATGTCCTTGATGAGGTAGATGCGCCCGCGCGGACTGTCGAGCTCGTTGCCGAGCGTCACGTAGGTCGGACACGTCGCCGTGCAGAACCCGCAATGCACGCATTTGCGGATGATGGATTCGGACTCCGCGACGGCGGGATCGGCGAGCTGGGCGGGGGAGAAGGTGGTTTGCATTCAGGCAATCGTCTCCATCGCGGACTCGGACTCCGACTCAAACAGAAATTCGATCGAGTAGCGCATCAGCTCGATGCTCGGGACCACCCGCGCCGCCGCTTTGACGCGCCGGTCGAAGTCGTGCGCGACGAGGATTCCGCGCACGACGCGCCCTGCTTCCTCGACCGCCACGTCGCCCATGTAGCCGAGGATCTGGCCGATGGCCCGGCTATCGGCCGTACCCGCCTTGAGTTCGATCACGACGAGCTCGCCCGCGTCGTTCTCGCACATGATGTCGATGAAGCCGGACGAGACGGAGCGTTCGGCACCATCGTCGATGATCGTCAGCGACGCATCGAGCTTGGCGATACTCCGGCGCAGTTCGGCTTGCATATCCCGCTCCAGCGCGAATCGCTGCCGAGCCTGATCGGCATCGACGGGTGCGTGCACGATGCTGGGCGCAACTTTGTCCGGGACGGAGGCGTCGGCGTTGGACGACAGGAAGGTCGCATAACGCAGCGCGGCGCCTTTGTAGGATTGCAGGCTCTTGCGAATGCTGCCTTCGAGCTGGAGCTTGGATGGATTGGGAAGATTGCGTCGCTCATCTTCGACCCCGTAGGTCAATTCCTTGATGACATTTCCCAAGGTGCCGCTCGCGAGATGGGCCGCCAGATCGCCGTACGCTTCTTCGACTTTACGAACCCGGTAGAGCTGAGCCACGCGGGTGTTGACGGCATATTGGCGGGCAACGAGCCAATCCTGATAGTCATCGCGCATGGAAGCGCTCGGCGATCCGCAAGGAGGCCAGCCTGAGCGTAGCCCTTGCCCTCTCGAGCCCCACTGATGGAAACTCTTCGGCGATGTCGAGGATCGTACGTCCGGCGATCAGATTTTCGAAAAGCGCGCTTACGGGAACCTCGGTTCCCTTGAAGACCGGGAGCCCACCGAGGTCATCGATCTTGCGCTCGAAAAGATCGTTCTCTTCCATGGCGTAAAGTTCCTTCCCGGGCATGTCGCTCGACTCTAACCCATCCGCCCTGGATTGAGCACGCCCGCGGGGTCGAACTGGTCCTTCAGACGCCCCGCCAGCGCGGCCAGAGCCGCCGGCTGAGGCTGGAAGACCGGCGTCGCGGCGCGGACGGCGTCGCTCGCCCGAACCAGCATCGCATGGCCGCCGCCATGGCGCTCGACCGCGGCGCGCACGAGTTCGGCTTCCGGCTCGCCCTCGAGGCGCAGCCAGACGAGACCGCCCTGCCAGTCGTAGAACGCATCGACCGCCATCGCCATGCGAAGGGCCAGAACCACGTCCGGCCCGCGCGTCGGCGCGACCGAGAGCCGCCAGACCGGCCTGTCCGTGCCGTCGGCGAAGGGAACGACGTCGCGGATGTCGCGCCAGAGGGCCCGGCTCGCCTCGCGCTCCAGGACCTCCAGCCACCCGACCCGGGCGAGCGCCGGCCCGAGATGGGCCGCGCGTGCGGCGACGGAAGGGCCGAAGCCCTCCAGCCGCAGACAGGTCGCCGCCTCCGCGCCGAGCGCTCCCGCGGCAACGCGCGACGCGACGTAGCGCGGCAGGTGGGCGGCGCCCGAGACTTCGGCGGAAGAGCCCATGGCCGCCGCCATCGCGCCGGCCGCGGCGGCATCGTCGAGCCCGCGCAGGACCAGCGTCGTCTCCGTCTCCGCCTTCGGCAGAACCTTGATCGTCGCGTCCGTCAGGACGGCGAGCGTGCCGAAGGAGCCGGTGAGACCCTTGGAGAGGTCATAGCCGGTGACGTTCTTCACGACGCGCCCGCCCGCCTTGAAGACTTCGGCACGGCCGGAGACGGCGGCGACGCCGAGCACATGGTCGCGGGCCGCACCCTGCTTCAGCCGGCGGGGGCCGGAGAGGTTGCAGGCGAGAACGCCGCCGAGCGTCCCCTGCCCTCGGGCCATGCCGAACAGCGGCCCATAGTCCAGCGGCTCGAACTCCAGCCGCTGCCCCGCCTCGTCCACCAGCCGCTCGATCTCGGCGATCGGCGTGCCGGCCCGCGCCGAAAGGACCAGCTCGTCCGGCTCGTAGAGCGTGACGCCCGAAAGGCCGGCGAGCGAGAGCGTGCGCGCCGCCTGCACGGGCCGTCCGAGCCCGCGCTTCGAGCCGGTCCCCTCGATCGCCAGCGGCTCCCTTTGCGAGACGGCGGCCGCGACGATCTCGCGCACCTCCTCGACGCTCTGTGGAACGAGGACCGTGCGGTCTGAGGTATCGATCGCAAGGCTCATGGGAAGACGGCACCGTGGTGATGGGCTGCAAGGCGGGCGGCAAAGCCGAGACGGGAGCGGTTCCTAAAGCTCATCGCTCGTCTCTCAGAACCGCGGCAGGTCGGGAAAGGCGACCTGGCCCTTGTGGACATGCATGCGGCCGAGTTCGGCGCAGCGATGGAGGACGGGAAAGACCTTGCCTGGATTGAGGAGGTGCTTGGCGTCGAAGGCGCATTTGACGCGCTGCTGGTGCCGGAGATCGTCCTCGGAAAACATTTCCGGCATGAGGTCGCGCTTCTCGATGCCGACGCCGTGCTCGCCCGTCAGAACGCCGCCGACGGAGACGCAGAGGCGCAGGATGTCGTTGCCGAACTCCTCGGCCGCCTCCAGCTCGCCCGGCTTGTTGGCATCGTAGAGGATCAGCGGGTGGAGGTTGCCGTCGCCGGCATGGAAGACGTTGGCGACCTTCAGACCGTATTTTTCGGACAGCGCCTTCATGCCGGCCAGCACGGTCGGCAGTTCCTTGCGCGGAATGGTCCCGTCCATGCAGTAGTAATCCGGCGAGATGCGCCCGACCGCCGGAAAGGCGGCCTTGCGCCCGGCCCAAAAGGCGGCGCGCTCTTCCTCGCTCGTCGAGACGCGGCAGGTGCCGGACCCGTTGGCGAGCGCGATGGCCTCGACCTCGGCGAGAAGATGATCCACCTCCGCGCGCGGCCCGTCGAGCTCGACGATCAGCAGCGCCTCGACGTCGAGCGGATAGCCGGCATGAACGAAGGCCTCCGCCGCTTCGATGGCGGGCCGGTCCATCATCTCCATGCCGCCGGGAATGATGCCCTTGGCGATGATCGCCGCGACGCAGGCGCCGGCCTGTTCGGAGGAGGGAAAGCCGATGAGCACCGCGCGCGCCGTCTCCGGCGCCTGCAGGATGCGCACCGTCACTTCCGTCACGACCCCGAGCAACCCTTCCGACCCCGTCATCAGGCCGAGCAGATCGTAGCCTTCCGAATCCAGATGCTTGCCGCCGAGCCGGACGACCTCGCCCTCGATCGTCACGAACTCGATGCCGAGCACGTTGTTGGCGGTGAGCCCGTATTTCAGGCAGTGCACGCCGCCCGAATTCTCCGCGACATTGCCGCCGATCGAGCAGGCGATCTGCGAGGAGGGATCGGGGGCGTAGTAGAAGCCGCGATGCTCCACCGCGCGGGTGATGCCGAGATTGGTGACGCCCGGCTGCACGGTGGCGCAGCGATTGTCGAAGTCGATGTCGAGCACGCGGTCGAAGCGCGAGAGGACGAGCAGCACCCCGTCCTCCAGCGGCAGCGCGCCGCCGGACAGAGAGGTGCCCGAGCCGCGGGGCACGACGGGAATGTCGCGCTCATGGCAATAGCGCAGCACCGCCGCGACCTCGGCGACCGTCTCCGGCAGAACGACCGCGAGCGGCAGCTGGCGATAGGCGGTCAGCCCGTCCGTCTCGAAGACGCGCATCTCCTCGCGCGCCTCCACCACGCCCTCCCCCGGCACGATCGCCTTCAGGCCGGCCACGATCTCGGCGCGGCGGCTGAGGATGGCCTCGCTCGGCTTCGGCATCAGGACGGACATGGAACAGGCTCCTTCTCGCCCGGACGAGGCGCCGCGATCACCGAATCTAGAAGCATGCGGCTTCGCGTCCATGAAGCGCGGCAACTGGTAGCCCAGTCTCGCATTCGGTTTGGAATCCGTCTACATCAAGCCTGACGCGAACTGGGAGATCAATGGGATGGGCAGCAACGCAGCGACAGGCCCGGCCGGCCCGGCCTCGAAGACCGGCCCCCGCGTCGGCCTCTTCGTGACCTGCCTCGTCGACCTGTTCCGCCCGAGCGTCGGCTTCGCCGCGCTGAAGCTCCTGGAGGATGCCGGCTGCACGGTCGAAGTGCCGGCGAACCAGACCTGCTGCGGCCAGCCCACCTATAATTCCGGCGACCGCGCGGACACGGCCGCCATCGCCAAGTCGGTCATCGAAAGCTTCGAGGGCTTCGACTACGTCGTCGCGCCCTCCGGCTCCTGCGCGGCCATGCTGAAGCGCCACTATCCCGAGCTCTTCACGGGCGATGCCGAATGGGAGCCCCGCGCCGACGCCTTCGCGCCGCGCGTCTTCGAACTCGTCAGCTTCCTCGTCGACGTTCTCGGCGTGACGGAGGTCGAGGCGGCGGTGAGCGCCACGGCCACCTATCACGATTCCTGCTCGGGCCTTCGCGAGCTCGGCGTGCGCGCCCAGCCCCGCGCCCTCCTCGGCAGCGTCGACGGGTTGGAGCTGAAGGAGTTGCGCGACGCCGACGTCTGCTGCGGCTTCGGCGGCACGTTCTGCGTGAAATATCCCGACATCTCCAACGCCATCGTCACCAAGAAGTCGAAGGCGATCGAGGAGAGCGGCGCCGACATGCTGCTCGCCGGCGATCTCGGCTGCCTCATGAACATGGACGGCAAGCTGAAGCGCCGGGGCGTCGCCATGGAGGTCCGCCACGTCGCGGAGGTCCTCGCCGGCATGACCGACACCCCGCCCATCGGTGGCAAGCTGTGAGGTCGATGACCCTGCGATGCGCGTGCGCCCTTGGCTTCGATGAGTTAGAATGCCCGTCGATCCACGATCGCGGAGCCCGACCATGAGCCTGGCGAAGGACAGACCCTATTATCCGCAGCCGGCGGACTACGAGGACGACACCTATTCCTGGGCGATGGAGCAGGCGCAGCTCTTGAGACTGGGCCGCTTCTCGGAACTCGATCTTCCCAACCTGATCGAGGAAATCGAGGGGATCGGCCTCGAGACGAAGCGACAACTGAGCTTCCACTATCGCGATCTCGTCGCTGCACTCCTCGAATGGCAGGCTTTGCCGGCGGATCGAAGACCGGCACTCGGCCGGGAAATCCTGGAGGCGCGGATCGGCATTCTGGACGAGGAACGCGAAAGTCGCTGGCTCCGCGACAACGCTGGCAGAATGATTCAGGAGGCGTATCCGCCTGCCGTACGGCTTGCGATGGCGGGAACAGGCCTGCCGCGAGAGCGCTTCCCCTACGAGTGTCCCTATTCTCTGGCCTTCCTTCGCGATCTCGATGCCATGCCCATGGGCTCGTTCTCTTCAACGATTTCGAAGGATGACGCGGCCTGATGGTCGGCAAGAGCAAGAAGCGAGGTCAAAGATCAAGCTATCGATTGCTGATGCTGCATCTCCTGAAATGGGAATTTCAGCCCGAACGCCGTTCGCGCTCCTGGCGAAACACCATCGACCGGGAACGGGAGAACATCATCGATTACGAAGAAAAGGGCAAAGGGCGCAGGATCGGCGAGGCCGACTTCGATGACCTCTACCAGTCCGCTCGTCGGCTGGCCGCGGACGAAACCGGTCTCCCCCTCGGCGCTTTCCCGTCCTTATGCCCCTATTCCCTCGACATGCTCCGCGACCTTTCAGCGATGCCGGACCCAAGCCCATGCAGATGACATCCCACGCCTTCAAGGCGAACTCCGTCGCGGCGCTGGCCGACCCGGCGCTCCAGCGCGCCATGGCCAATGTCGAGACGAAGTTCGTCGACAAGCGGCGCCTCGCGGCCGAGGCGCTGCCGGAGTTCGACGCGCTTCGCGACAATGCGGTGGCGATCAAGAACCACACGCTGAAACATCTCGACCTCTATATCGAGGCCTATGCCGCGAAGGTGGAGGCGGCCGGCGGCGTGGTGCACTTCGCCGAGGACGCGGCCCATGCGCGCGCCATCGTGCTCGACATCGCGAGGCGGCGCGGCGCCAAGACCGTGACCAAGGGCAAGACCATGGTCTCCGAGGAGATCGGGCTCAACGATTTCCTGACGGAGAACGGCATCACCCCCGTCGAGACCGATCTCGGCGAATACATCATCCAGCTGCGCGGCGAGCATCCGAGCCACATCATCGCGCCCGCCGTCCACGTCAACCGCGACCAGGTGGAGGCCGACTTCCGGCGGTTCCACACCCATCTCGATCCCGCGCGCGACCTCACCGAGCCGGTGACGCTCCTTTCCGAAGCCCGCGCGATCCTGCGCCAGAAGTACGGCGAGGCCGATATCGGCGTCACCGGCGCGAACTTCCTGATCGCCGAGACCGGCACCTCCGTCATCGTCACCAACGAGGGCAACGGCGACCTGACGCAGCTGCTCGGCAAGTGCCACGTCGTGCTCGCCTCGATCGAGAAGATGGTGCCGACCCTGGAGGACACCGCGCAGATCCTGCGCCTCCTCGCGCGCTCGGCGACCGGCCAGGAGGCGAGCGTCTACACGTCCTTCTCCACCGGGCCGAAGCGGCCCGACGACCCGGACGGGCCGGAGGAGTATCACGTCATCCTCCTCGACAACGGGCGCACGGCCATGCTCGGCACCGAGTTCGAGGAGATGCTCCGCTGCATCCGCTGCGGCGCCTGCATGAACCATTGCCCGGTCTACCATGCCGTCGGCGGCCACACCTATGGCTCGGTCTATCCGGGCCCGATGGGCGCGGTGCTGACGCCGAGCCTGTCCGGCATCCACAAGTCCGGCCACCTGCCGAACGCCTCCACCTTCTGCGGCCGCTGCGAGAGCGTCTGCCCCATGCGCATTCCGCTGCCGAAGATGATGCGCCACTGGCGCGAGAAGGAGTTCGAGGGCGGCCTCCAGGCCAAGCCCGCGCGCGCCGGCCTCCTGCTCTGGGCCTATGCCGCCCGCCGCCCGCGCCTCTACCGGCTGGCCGTCTCGCTCGCCATGCCGATCCTCTCGCGCATGGCGGGAAGCCGCCACCGCTTCAAGAGCCTGCCGCTCGCCGGCGGCTGGACGAAATGGCGCGATCTTCCGGCGCCGGAGGGCCGCACCTTCCAGCAGCAATATGCCGAGCGCTTCGGGCGCGATCCCGCCGCCAAGACGGGAGCGGCGCGATGAGCGGCTCTTCGAGGGACGCGATCCTCTCGCGCATCCGCGGCGCGGTCGGCGCGCGGCCGCGCGACCCCGAGCGCCTCGCCCGCGTCGAGGGCAGGCTCGCCGGCGCCCCGCTCGGCATCATTCCGGCACGTGGGCAATTGCCGCCGGAGGAGCGCGTGACGCTCTTTTCCGCCATGGTGGAGGCCGCGAGCGCGACGCTCTCGCGCGTCGCAAGCTACGAGGAGGTGCCGGCCGCCGTCGCCGAATGGCTACGGGCGGCGAACCAGCCGGCGAGCTTGCGCGTCGGCGCCGACGCGCGCCTCGCCAAGGCCGATTTCGGGACCACGACGCTCGACGTCAGCCACGGCCCGAGCGCGGGCGACGATCTGAACGGCCTCTCCCATGCCGAGGGCGGCATCGCGGAAACGGGCACGCTGATCCTGCTCTCCGGGCCGGACAATCCGACGAGCCTCAACTTCCTGCCGGAGAACCACATCGTCGTCGTCGCGGCGAAGGATGTCTTCGGCGACATGGAGGCGCTCTGGCCGCGCCTGCGCGAACGCTACGGCAAGGGCCAGATGCCCCGCTCGGTGAATTTCATCACCGGCCCGTCCCGGTCCGCCGATATCGAGCAGACGCTGCTTTTGGGCGCCCATGGCCCGAGGGCACTGCATGTGGTGATCGTCGGAGACGCCTGATGTCTCGAGGCTGGTGCCGGGAGAACCCGGCTCCAGCCTCGATCGAGCGCGTCAGAACAGCGTTCCCTGGCCGCCCAGCACGGCCTTCGCCGCCCGTTTCGCGGGGCGCGGCTTTGCCGCGGTCGCCGCCGTCGCGTCCGGGCTGATGGCGCCGGTCGCGATGGCCGAGCGGCGCTGGTCGGCGGAGAACTCGACCTCGAACTCCAGGCCGGGCACGAGGTCCTCCGCGCGGGTGATCGGGCGGTTGTCGGCATCGCGGATGATCGCATAGCCGCGTTTGAGCACCTGACGCGGGTCGAGGCTCGCCGCGATGCGCGCGGCCGACAAAAGCGCGGCCCGGTTGCGCGTTTCCAGCCCCTCCATCGCGCCGTCGAGCCGGGTGGCGAGCGTGTCCAGCCGGTGGCGCGAGGCGGCGGCCATGGCGCCGATCTGATGCGGGCGCAGCTCCGCCACCGTGCGGTCGAAGGCCTGGCGCCGCTTCCAGACGAGGCTCTGGAGCGCGTGCAGCGCGCCGCCCTCGCCATGGCGCAGCTCAGCCCGCTTGTGCCGCACGAGCGCTTCCAGATTCTGCGGCGACAACCGGGCCGCCGTGCCGCCGAAGGCGCGGCGCTTTTCGCCGACGGCGAGCGCGAGGCAGCGGCCGATCTCGTTGGCGCTCTCGTCGAGCCTTCGGCGCGGCAAGGCCAGCAGCATGTCCGGCGTCGGCAGGCCGCGCGCCAGCGCCGCCACGCCCCGGCGCTCCTCGGCAAAGCGGCGCGAGATCGCGGCGGAATGGCGCGCGTGAAGCGCGGCGATGCCGGCGAGGAGATCGGCGCGCACGGGCACCGCCATCTCGGCCGCGCCCGTCGGCGTCGGCGCGCGCCGGTCGGCGGCATGGTCGATCAGCGTCCAATCGGTCTCGTGGCCGACCGCCGAGATCAGCGGAATGTCGGACGCCGCCGCCGCGCGCACCACCGCCTCGTCGTTGAAGCCCCAGAGGTCCTCCAGGCTGCCGCCGCCGCGCGCCACGATGATGAGGTCCGGCCGGGGCAGGCCGTTCGAGCCGTCGAGCGCATTGAGGCCCGCGATGCCGGCGGCGACCTCGTTGCCCGACGTCTCACCCTGCACGCGCACGGGCCAGACGAGGAGATGGACGGGAAAGCGGTCCGCGATGCGGTGGCGGATGTCGCGGATGACGGCGCCGGTCGGCGAGGTGACGATGCCGATCACGCGCGGCATGTAGGGGATGGGCTTCTTGGCGCTTTCGGCGAAGAGCCCTTCCGCTTCGAGCTTCTGGCGCCGCTCGTTCAGGAGCGCCATCAGCGCGCCCGCGCCGGCGGGCTCCATCTGCTCGATGACGATCTGATACTTCGAGGAACCCGGATAGGTCGTGAGCTTGCCGGTCGCGATCACCTCCAGCCCTTCCTCGGGCTTGAAGGCGAGCTTACCGAAGCTCGTGCGCCAGACGACCGCCTCGAGACGCGCGCGGTCGTCCTTCAGCGCGAAATAGGCGTGGCCGGAGGAATGCGGGCCGCGATAGCCGGAAATCTCGCCGCGAACGCGCACATGGTCGAACCGCTCCTCGACCGTGCGCTTCAGCGCGCCCGAGAGTTCGGAGACGGAATATTCGAAGAGATTGGAGGCCGGCTGGTCGGTCTGGCTCATCGGATGCTTTTCGGGAAAGCCGCGCCGTTTGGCAAGCGGCCGGTCCTCACCAGCCGGCGGCGGCCATGGAAGGGCGCGGGCGCGGCGCGCGGATCACGCGCGCCTCGGGCAGGCGCCGCGTCGCCGGCGGCTCGGCGGGCTGCGCGAGATTCTCCAGGCTGTCGCGGATGTGCGAGACCAACGCGTCGATGACGGGCTTGTCCGACGTCTTGCCCCGCAGCATGCCGATCTCGGCATCGGGCAGCGTCGGAAAGCCGTCGGCCTCGCCGAGAACGCGCATCCCCGAGCGCAGCGCGCATTCGGGCAGGACGCTGACCGCGAGCCCCGACAGGACCGCGGAGGTGACGATCGTCGCCGACCAGGAGGTGAAGAGGATGCGGTGCGGGCGCCCGATCGCCTTCAGCGCATCGATGCACTGCGTGCGCCACTGGCAGTCCGACCGGCCGATGGCGAGCGGCAGGACCGGCTCCAGATGCACGTCGTGGGCGGCGGAGGTGACGAAATGCAGCGGCTCGCGCCGCACGATCTCGGCCTGCGCCGAGCGGCTGACGCAGACGAGCGCGACATCGAGATGGCCCTTCTCGACATGCTCGATGAGGTTGATGGAAGGCTCGCAGGCGATCTGCAGCTCGACCTTCGGGTTGGAGCGCGAGAAGCGCGCCATGATCTCGGGCAGGAGACGCTCGGCATAGTCGTCGGGCAGGCCGATGCGCACATGGCCCTCGATCTGCTCCTCGTCGAAGGCCGACAGGGCCTCGATGCTCAGGCTCATCATCTTGCGGGCATAGATCAGGAGCCGCGAGCCCTCGTCGCTGAGGCGCACGTTCCGCCCCGTGCGCTCGAAGAGCTGCACGCCCAGCCGATCCTCCAGCTTGCGCATCTGCATCGAGACGGCCGACTGCGTCTTGAACACCTCGTCGGCGGCGCGCGTGAAGCTGCCGGTGTCGACGATGGCGACGAAGGTGCGCAACTGGTCGAGATCGAGCGGAGCTGCCATCGAGAGATCCTCATGCCGGACGAAGGCCGCCGCAGGAAAGGGAGCCGGCCGTCGCATCATCGAAGCTGATACCGATCATAAGCAACATTCGTTGGATTGATCAATCGCTCCCCTCTAAATCTCATCCTGTCAGACAAGACCGACGCCGACCCCAGCAACCGCCGGAAGATGAACCTTCCCGTGGACCGGCGGAGCCTTGCCCGACGAGACCCGCGATGAACGCCTGAGGGCCCGAAGGAGCCTTGCGCCATGACCATCTTCACGAGACAGACGCCGACCCGGCGGCTCACGTTCCACCTGCCCTCGCCGATGATTCTGTGGGCGGCCGCACGGGCCATGGTGAAGACGGCCATGAACCGCCGCGCCGCGCGCCATGTCGGCGATCTGCCGGACTACCTTCTCACCGATATCGGCCTGAAGCGTGACGACGTCCACGAGGCTCTGCAGCAGAGCTGGAGAAGCGATCCCACCTATCAACTCGCGATGACAGCTGCCAAGCGCCGCCGCTCGGCATGATCGACCGCCAGTCCCGCAACCCCGATACGTGAACGGCCCGCATCTCGCGGGCCGTTTTCGTTTGGGGGGGACGATGTCTCGACGCCGATCAGAACGAGGTGCCGTCGTCCTCGTCGACGCTCGGCAGCGGCGCGGTCGCCATGACCTTGTCGATCCGGCGACCGTCGAGATCCATGACCTCGAAGGTCCAGCCCTCGTATTCGACGCTCTCCCCGACCTCCGGGATGTGACCGAAGCGCTCCAGCATGAAGCCGGCCAGCGTCTCGTAGTCGCGCTCCTTCGGCATGCGCAGCTTCTCCACCACGCGCTCCACGTCGTCGATCGGCATGCCGGCGTCCAGAAGCCAGGAGCCGTCGTTGCGCTGCACGGCGCTGTACTCGTCCTCCAGCCCCTCCGGCATCGAGCCGGCAATGGCGACGAGAATGTCCGTCGGCGTGACGAGACCCTCGAAGGACCCGTATTCGTCGAGCACGATCGCCATGTGGAGATGGGAGGACCGGAAGCGCTCCAGGAGCTTCAGGATCGGCATGGTCTCGTTGACGAAGAGCGGCTCGCGCAGCGCCAGCGTCAGGTCGATCGTGCCGGTGCGGCGCATCTGCTGGAGAAGGTCCTTGGCCTGGACGACGCCCACGATGTCGTCGTTCTCCACCCCGATCACCGGCAGGCGCGAATGGCCGGACGAGTTGACCTCGTCGAGAATGTCCTCGGGCGTGTCGGTCGATGAGATCCAGGCGGCGTCCGGGCGCGGCACCATGATGGAGCGCACGGTGCGGTCCGCGATGCGCAGGACGCCCTCCAGCATCTCGCGCTCCTTCTGCTCGAAGACGCCGGACTGCGTGCCCTCCGCGATCATCGCCTTCACGTCCTCTTCCGTCACCATGTTCGTGTCCTCGGTCGAGGCGCCGAAGATGCTGGAGACGGCCATGGTCGAGACGCGCAGGAGCCAGACGACGGGCGCGCCGACGACGGCGAGGCCCGCCATGAAGGGCGCGACGAAGGCCGCGATGCCCTCCGGGTGCTTCATCGCGAAGCGCTTGGGCACGAGCTCGCCGAAGATCAGCGAGAGATAGGTGATGATGATGACGACGATGATGAAGGCCGCCGTATCGGCATAGGCGCCGACGCCCGTGATCGGGCGCAGGAGATCGGCGAGCGGCGTGGCGAAGACCGAGCCGCCGTAGGCGCCCGCGAAGATGCCGACGAGCGTGATGCCGATCTGGACCGTGGAGAGGAAGCCCGTCGGGTCCTCGGTCAGTTCGAGCGCGCGCTTGGCGCCGCGCTTGCCTTCGGCCGCCATCTGCTGGAGGCGCGAGCGTTTCGCCGAGACCATGGCGAGTTCGGACATCGCGAAAAAGCCGTTCAGAACGATCAGCAAAAACACGATCAGGGCATTGAGCAGAAGCATCGGTCCACCGGTCACGGGCCGAATGGCCCAGGCGTCGTTCCAGATAGGACGGCAGCCCGGCAAGCCAACCACGATGCGCGAGGGGATCGCACGCCGAGTGGCCCGCAAGCGGACGCGCGGACACGGCAAGCGCCCGACGACGCCCTCCCATACCAGAGGATCGGGTGCAGCGCGATATGGAATGCTGGAACCTGCAAGCTTCGGCGGGCGGACGGCTCGTCCGCGGCGGTCGCGCCGGCGTCAGGACGCCTTGGACGGCCGGCCGTAGCGCTCGAACAGCGCCGCCATCTCGCGCGCATAGCCGTCGCCGAGACTCTGCCCCGAGCGCATCAGACCTTCCACGAGATCGCCGGACGGGGCGGGTGCCGCGGGCTCTGGGGCCGGCGGCGGCGGCGGCTCCTTCTGCGCGGCCGCGCCGCTCATGCCGTCGGCGAAGGCCTTGAACATGGCCGCGAAGGGCGCCATCGGGTCGATCGGCGGCGGGGCCTTGGGGCTTTCCGGCTTCTTCGCTTCGGCGGCCGGGCCGGGCTGCATCCAGGAGAGGCTCGCCTTCAGCGACTGCGAGAAGACGTCGGCCATGCCGCCGAGGGGGCCGGCCATCGGGTTCGCGAAGGCGGCGCCCCGCCCGCTGTCGGACGGGCGCGAAAGCGCCTCGACGGCGTTCGCCCCGCGCCGCATCATCTCGGCCGTCGCCCCGCCGAGATCGCCGGTGGCAAGGCCCGCCGGCGCGTTGCGCGTCAGATTTTCCATCGAGGTGCGGACCATGGCCTGCATCGTCAGGGCGGCAAGCCCCGGCATCAGCTTCTGCAGCGTGTCCGGCGCGATCCCGGCGACGAGCGAGGCCTGTCGCGCGACGGCCGAGACGAGCGCATCCGAGCCGAAGAAGGTCTTGGTGAAGATCTCACCGGCATGGCCCTGCCCGGGCGTCGCGCCGGACAGCCCGGGCACGAGGCCGTAGAAGGCCTTCGACAGGTCCTGCCAGCTCTTCGGGTCGGCCAGCGCGTTCTGGAAGCCGATGGCGAAGGCGGGTGCCAGCGCCTGCGTCGCCTTTTCCAGCTCCTTCTGGCTCAGCCGGAACTGTTCGGCCAACGCCTCCCCGAAGAGCCGGGGATCGGTGACCGTCAACCAGTCGTCGAAGCTCGCCATGACCGTCTCCCGAGCGCTTCGCGTCATGTCCCGCGAAATGTCACGCTCCGATGCCGAGCATGACCGCCTTCGACCCGCCTGCCAAGCGGAAGGCGCACGCCGCACGTTGTGCTCACATGCTTTTCGCGCATTCCAAGCCGCGCCGGCATGTGTTTGCGGTTTCGCGCGACCGGCGAAGCTGCCGACCTCCCCTTTCAAGGGAGGAGATCAGGCCGATCGCAAACGCTTGCCCGATCAGTAGGTGAGGTGCCGGAAGAGACGGTCCATGGAGCCGTCCCACTCGCCCTCGTAGCGCCGGACCAGCTCCTCGGCCGAGGTCGTGCCGCGGCCGACGATGTCCTCGAGGGGGCCGAGGAAGATGCTTTCGTCGAACCCGTCCTCGTTCAGCCGCTTGCGGGAGACGAGCCCCCGGCGGGAGATGTCGAGAACGGCGCGCGCGACGTCGAGCATCGTGCCGCCGCGGAACGGGGTGCGAAGACCGGAACGCGGAACCTCGGCGCGCAGCGCCGCGACCTCCTCGAAGCTCCAGTCGGCGGTCAGGCTCGCGGCGTCCGCCAGCGCGGCCTCGTCGTAGAGAAGGCCGACCCAGAAGGCGGGCAGCGCGCAGATGCCGCGCCAGGGACCGCCGTCGGCCCCGCGCATTTCCAGGAAGCGCTTCAGGCGAACGTCCGGGAAGAGCGTCGAGAGATGGTTCGTCCAGTCGCCCATCGAGGGCTCGGGATCGGCGATCTCGCCCTTCAGCGCCCCGTCGAGGAACTGGCGGAACGTCACATGCGTGGCGTCGTGATAGCGGCCCTCGCGCATGACGAAGTACATCGGCACGTCGAGCGCCCAGGTCGCGTAGTCGGCATAGGTGAAGCCGGGCTCGAAGACGAAGGGCAGAAGCCCCGAGCGCCGGTTGTCCACGTCCGACCAGACGTCGGAGCGCCAGGAGACGAGACCGTTCGGCGTTCCCTCCGTGAAGGGCGAATTGGCGAAGAGCGCGGAGGCCAGCGGCTGCAGGCGCATGCCGACCTGCATCTTGGTGCGCATGTCGGCTTCGGAGGAGAAGTCGAGATTGACCTGGATCGTCGTCGTGCGAAACATCATGTCGAGGCCGCGCGTGCCGACCTTCGGCATGTAGCGCTCCATGATGGCGTAGCGCGACTTCGGCATGCGCGGCGTCTCGGCCAGCGTCCAGAGCGGGCTGGAGCCGAGGCCGAGGAACTCGATGCCGAGCTCGCTTGCGACCTTGCGCACATCCGCCAGATGCCGGTTCGATTCGCGGCAGGTGTCGTGGATCGTCTCGAGCGGCGCGCCGGAGAGCTCGAACTGGCCGCCCGGCTCCAGCGAGATGGCGCCCTCGCCCTCCCCGCCGGCAAGGCCGATCAGCTTGCCGTCGTCGACGATCGGCTCCCAGCCGGAGATCGCCTGCATGCCCTCCAGAAGCTTGCGGATGCCGCGCTCGCCTTCGTAGGGAACGGGCGAGAGGTCGCCGGGATAATAGCCGAACTTCTCGTGCTCGGTGCCGATCCGGAAATCCGCCGGCGGCTTCTCGCCGCCCTTCAGATGGCCGACGAGGTCGTCGAACGACGCCACCGGCGTCATGTCGGTCGTGTCGCGCGCCATGCAGTCGTCCTCGAAACGCTCGGGCCCGCCGCTCGCGGCCTCCCTATGGTTCCGGCTGTCTCCATTTTTTCAGGCGCGGGCGCAAGAGCTTTCGATTGAACGCCGGGTTGCGCGAGGGCCGCCTTCAACCGTCCGACCAGTCCCCGACGCTGGCCTGCACGACGGCGAGCGCGGCCACCGCCGCCGTGTCGGCGCGAAGAATGCGCGGCCCGAGCGAGATCGCGAGCGTCGCGGGATGGGCGAGGAGAAGCGCGCGCTCGGGTTCCGAGAACCCGCCTTCCGGGCCGATCAGAAGCGAGATCGGCCGGCGCGGCGCCGCCTTCAGCGCCTCGATCGCGCTGCCCTCCGGCGCCCGCTCGTCGCAGAAGACGAGGCTGCGGCCGGCATCGAAATTCGCCAGCACCTCGGCGAGCCGGATCGTCGGCGCGATCTCGGGCAGCGCCAGGATGCCGCACTGCTCGGCCGCCTCCACCGCATTGGCGGCGATGCGGTCGAGGTTCACGCGCGGCGCCTGGACGTGCTGCGTCAGCACGGCCTGCAGCCGTCCGGCGCCCATCTCGACGGCCTTCTGCACCATGTAGTCGAGCCGGGCCTGCTTCAGCGGCGCGAAGAGATAGTGGAGGTCCCCCGCCGGCACCTGTTCGCGCAGGCGCCGGAGCGGGCGAAGCGTCAGGCGCTTCTTGGAGAGCGGCACGAGCTCGGCGCGCCACTCCCCGTCGCGTCCGTTGAAGAGAAGCACGGTGTCGCCGGCGCCGAGGCGCAGGACGTTCTGCAGATAGTTCGCCTGGGCCGGCTCGGCCTCGATCGCCATGCCCTCGGACAGATCCGCCGCCACGTGAAGGCGCGGGCTCTTGAAATCGTGATCGGGCATGGACGGCGATGCGCTCCGCGAAACGGGGGGTCGCCGAAACCTATGGGGGCCGGGGGCCGTTGTCACGCTTCCCGCCAACGCGCTCGATCGGACCACCGCATGGATCTCGGAATCAAGGACAAGGTCGCTCTCATCACCGGCGCCGACGGCGGCATGGGATTTGCCACGGCGCAGATCCTGGCGGCGGACGGCGCCAAGCTCGTTCTCACCGACCGGAGCCGGTCTGCCCTGGCCGAGCAGGCGCTCCTGCTCGGAACCGAGACGCTGTGCATCGCCGCCGACGTCACCAAGCAGAGCGAGGTGGACGGCGTGGTCGAGGCCGCGACCGAGCGCTTCGGGCGGATCGACATCGTGGTGCACACGGCCGGCATCACCGGCGCCAAAGGGCATCCGCTCGAGATGAAGGACTCCGACTACGAGGAGGCCTGGCGGACCGACTTCCTGTCCGCCGTCCACGTCGCGCGCGCCACCTTTCCGCAGATGCGCGAGCGCCGCTGGGGCCGATTCGTCTGCATCGCCTCCGAAAACGCGGTGCAGCCCTATTGGGAGGAGGCGACCTACAACGTCGCCAAGGCGGCGCTCGCGACCTTCGTGAAGAACCTCTCCTACAGGGAGGCCGAGCACGGCATTCTCTGCAACACGGTCTCGCCCGCCTTCATCGCGACCGACATGACCGACGAGATGATGAAAAAGCGCGCCGAGGAACGCGGCACCTCCTTCGAGGAGGCGGTCGAGAGCTTTCTCGAGGAGGAGCGGCCGGGCATCGTTCTGAAGCGCCGGGGCCGGGCCGAGGAGGTCGCGGCCGTCATCGCGCTGCTCGTCTCCGAACGCGGCTCCTTCGTCAACGGCTCCAACGTCCGCGTCGACGGCGGCTCGGTCCAGTCGGTCCAGAGCTGAGACCGGCGAACGCCCGAAACGAAGACGCCGCCCCTTTCGGAGCGGCGCCTCGGTTTTTGTCAGGTATCAAGTGGGAACCGGTTATCCCTGAGAAACTCGAGCGGGACCGGTCAGTTCTTCTTGACGTCTTCCAGCCAGAAGCGGCCGAGCGGGTTCTGGTAGAAGCCTTCGATATTGGCGCGCGTCACGTTGATATAGGGGCTGTAGTAGAGGTCGATCCAGTTGACGTCGTCCTTCGCCGTCTTCTGCAGCTCGACATACATGGCCTCGCGCTTGACCGGATCGGCCTCCGTGCGCGCCTTGGCGACGAGGTCCTTCACCGCGTCGTTCTTGTAGCGCGTCATGTAGTTGAGGTTCGAATCGTGGCCGAGGACGAAGGTCGTCTTCTGGTCGGGATCGAGCACGTCGTTCGTCCAGTAGCCGACCGCGACGTCGAAATCGCCGGCGACGAACATGTCCCACTGCGAGGCGGCGTCCACCTTGTTGATGTTGACGGAAACGCCGGCGGCGGCGAGCTGCTGCTGCATGAGGACGGCGATCTGCTCGTCCACCTCGTCGCCCGCCTTGACGTTGTAGTCGAGCGTCAGGTCCGTGGCGCCGGCGGCCGCCAGCATTTCCTTGGCCTTTTCGGGCTCGTAGGGACGGCGAAGATTGTCGGCGTAATAGTAGAGCGCGCCCTTCGGAACGTAGGAGTTCGCGACCTCGCCGATGCCGAAGGTCACGGCATTGACGATCGCCTGCTTGTCGATCGCCATGTCCAGCGCCTGGCGCACGGCTTTGTCGGCGAGCTTGCCCTTCTCGTGATTGATAAGAAGCGCGTCCTCGCGGGTGGACGTGTCGAGGGAGACCTTCAGATTGGCGTCGGTCTTTAGCTGCTCGACGCGCGAGAAGGGAACGAAGATCGCCGCATCCAGCTCGCCCGCCTGCACGTTCAGCATGCGCGTGTTGTCGTCGGGCACCGAGATCCACTCGACGCCGTCGAGGCTGACCTTGTCGGCGTCCCAGTAGTTCGGGTTCTTCTCCAGGATGACCCGGTCGCCCCGGACCCATTCCTTCACGGAGAAGGCGCCCGAGCCGATCGGCGCGGAGGCGAACTCGGCCCCCTTGGCCTCGACCACGGCTTTGGGAAGAACCGAGACGTTGGGCAGCGCGAGCGAGGCGAGGAAGGGCACGGAGGGCTCCTTCAGCTTGACCACCAGCGTCTTCGGATCGCTGGCCACGGCCGATTCCACGACCGAATAGGACGAGGTCCAGAGCGAGGCCGGATCGTCGCGGATGCGCAGGAGCGAGAAGGCGGCATCCTCGGCGGTCACCGGCGAGCCGTCCGAGAACTTCGCGTCGCGCAGCTTGAACGTGTAGGTCAGCTTGTCGTCGGAAACGGTCCAGCTCTCCGCGATGCCCGGCTCGAGCTTGGTGCCCGTCTTGTCGACGCGCACGAGCACGTCGAAGACGTTGGAATAGACCCAGTTGTCGACGTTCTGGGCGGTGGCGATCGGATCGAACGTGGTGGAATCCTCGCGCCGCCCGATGGTGAGAATGCCGGCGGCCTCGGCGATCGAGGTGCCGAGGGTCAAAGCGGCGAGCACGGTCGCGGCGAGAAGGCGGGCCTTGGATCGGGTCATGCGGATATCTCCAGGGTTTGATGGCGGGCAGGCGTCGGGGAGGGCGAAAGAAGGGTGCCGGGCGCCAGGATGCAGGCCCAGCCATGGCCGTCGCGGCGCGCCAGGATCGGCGGGGCGCCGGTCCGGCAGGGCTCCTCGGCATGGGCGCAGCGCGGATGGAAGGCGCAGCCGTCGGGCAGCGCCATCGGGCTCGGCGGCTCGCCGCCCATGGCCGCGTCTGGCAGGCGCATATCCGGGTCGATCTCCGGAATCGCGGCGATGAGGGCGGCCGTATAGGGATGGCGCGGGGCGGCGAAGACGGCCTCCGTCGGCCCCTCCTCCACGATCCGGCCGAGATACATGACCGCGACGCGGTCGCAGAGCCGGCGCACGATGGCCAGATCATGCGCGATGAAGACGAGCGTCAGGCCGATCCGCTCCTGCAGGTCCAGGAAGAGGTTGATGATCTGGCCCTGGATCGACACGTCGAGCGCGGCGATGCACTCGTCGGCGATGACGAGATCGGGCTCCACCGCGAGCGCGCGCGCGATGCCCACCCGCTGGCACTGGCCGCCGGAGAGCGCGCGCGGCCGCCGGTCGCCGAGCGCGGGATCGAGGCCGACCAGCGACAGGAGCTCGGCGACGCGCGCCGCCTCGCCGCCGCGCGGAACCTTGCCATGCACGCGCAGGACCTCCGCCAGCGTCTCGTTGACAGTGAGGCGCGGGTTCAGCGAATTGGCGGGGTCCTGGAAGACCATGGCGGTTCGCCGCCGAAGCGTCGCCAGCGCGGCGCGCCGGCCGTCGGAAACGCGGATGCCGTCGAAGGTGACATGGCCGGAGCCGACCTTTTCCAGCCCGAGCAGCGCCCGCCCGAGCGTGGACTTGCCCGAACCGCTCTCGCCGACGATGCCGAGCGTCTCGCCCCGCCGCACGCTGAGCGAGACGCCGTTCACCGCGCGCACCTCGCGCTTGGAGAGCCCCAGGAACCCGCCGCCGGGCGCCGTGAAGCTGACCGTCACGTCGTCGGCCTCCAAGATGGGCGCCTCGGATGCGGGCTCCGGGGAGCGATGCGGCTTGACGATCCTCATGGCCGGATCTCCGCCGCCGCGGACAGGCCGGCCGGATGGAAGCAGGCGACGTC
The DNA here is from genome assembly GCF_001425485.1 of Aureimonas sp. Leaf427. GTDB lineage: Bacteria > Pseudomonadota > Alphaproteobacteria > Rhizobiales > Rhizobiaceae > Plantimonas. Next base: position 305,353 of record NZ_LMQW01000001.1, read on the forward strand.
GTGTGCCGGACCGAAGGCGGCGAGCGGCGGCTGGGCGCTCCGGCAGTCCTCGGCCGCGCTCGGGCAGCGCGGATGGAACCGGCAGCCCGGCGGCATGGCGCCCGGCGAGGGCGGCTGGCCCTCGATCGTGCGAAGCCGCCTCAGACCCGCGCTCGACGCCGGCTGGCAGGCGACGAGCCCGGCCGAATAGGGATGGCGCGGCGCCAGGAGCACCTCGCGCTTCGGCCCGCTCTCGCAGAGCCGGCCGGCATAGAGGACCGCGATCCCGTCGCAGAGCTGGGAGACGACGCCGAGATCGTGCGTGACGAAGATGATGGAAAGCCCCCGCCGGTCGCGCAGGTCCTGGAGAAGCCGGAGGATCTGCGCCTGCACGGTCACGTCGAGCGCAGTCGTCGGCTCGTCCGCGATGAGGAGTTTCGGATCGGAGGCGAGCGCGACGGCGATCATGGCGCGCTGGCGCATGCCGCCGGAGAATTCGTGGAGATAGGCCTTCGCCCGCTGCTTGGGATCGGGAATGCCGACCTGCCGCAGAAGCTCCACCGCCTCCCCGTCCGCCTCGCGCCGCGAGAGACCCTTGGAATGGCGCACGGTCTCGGCGATCTGCGCGCCGATGCGCATGACGGGGTCGAGATGGCTCGACGGGTTCTGGAAGATCATGCCCATGCCGCGCCCGCGCAGCTTGGCAAAATCGGGTTCGGCGAGCCCGCCGATCTCCGCGCCGTCGAAGCGGACCCGGCGCGCCTCGATCGCCAGCGTCTCCGGCAGAAGCCGCATCAGCGCCCGGCATGCGACCGTCTTGCCCGATCCGCTCTCGCCGACGAGGCCGAGGATCTCGCCGCGTCCGAGCGTGAAGGAAAGCTCGTCGACGATGCGCCGCTCGGCGCCCCCGACATGGGCCGCGACGGTGAGGCCCTCGACCTCCAGGAGGATCGACCCGCTCATGCCCGCTCTCCCAGGACCTCGCCGAGCCCGTCCGCGACGAGGCTGAAGGCGAAGGCGAGCGTGACGATGGCAAGGCCGGGAAAGGCCGATATCCACCAGGCGCGCGAGATGAAGGCCTGCCCCTCCGCGACCATGATGCCCCATTCCGCCGCCGGCGGCTGAACGCCGAGCCCGAGATAGGAGATTGCCGCGCCCGACAGGAGCACGAGCACGCAGTCGGACATGGCGAAGACGATCGAGGCGGTCAGCGCGTTCGGCAGGAGATGGCGGAACATGATGCGGGCATGGGAGAAGCCGAGAGAGCGGGCGGCAAGCGCGAAGTCGCTGTTCTTGAGGACGAGGATCTGCGCCCGCACGAGCCGCGCATAGGAGACCCAGCCGACCAGCGCCATGGCGATGAAGAAGCTCTGCAGGCCGGGCCCGAGGATGGTGATGACGGCAAGCATCAGGACCAGGAACGGGAAGGCGATGACGACGTCGACGATCCGCATGAAGACCGTATCGACGAAGCCGCCGAAATAGCCCGCGATCGTGCCGACCGCCGTGCCGATCGCGAAGGGGAAGACCACGCCGAAGACGGCGATCTGGAGATCGACCCGCATGGCCGCGACGACGCGGGAGAGAACGTCGCGGCCGTAATTGTCGGTGCCGAACGGATGGAGGAGAGAGGGCGGCGAGAGCCGCGCGGTCGCGTCCTGGAAGATCGGATCGTAGGGCGCGACGAGATCGGACAGGAGCGCGACGAGGACGAAGGCCAAGAGCATCGCGAGGCCCGCCGCGAGCGGCACGGGAAGCCCCGCGATCCGCCGCGACGGCCGCGCCCGGGCGACCGCGAGCACCGCCGGCGAGGGCGCGAGCGCGCTCACAGCTTCACCCGCGGATCGACCGTGACGGTCAGGATGTCGGCGGTGAAGTTGACGATGACGGTCGCGACCGCAAAAGCCATGGCGACGCTCTGGACCACCATGTAGTCGCGCGAGAAGATGGCGCGCACCAGGAGCTGCCCCATGCCCGGAATGGCGAAGACCTGCTCCACCACGACCGTGCCCCCGATCAGCCAGCCGATGTTGACGGCGAGGAGGTTGAGCGTCGGCAGGATGGAGTTGGGCAGGACGTGGCGGCGGAAGATGATCCGCTCCGGCAGGCCCCGGGCCCGCGCCGCGAGCGCCACGTCCGAGCGCATCTGCTGCACCAGCGTGGCGCGCAGGCTGCGCGTCAGCACCGCCGAGAGCGAGAGCGCGATGGTGAGCCAGGGCAGGACCATGTGATGCAGCTTCTCGGGCAGCGTGCGCCCGTAGCCCGAGACGGGGAACCAGCCGAGACCGACGCTGAAGAGGATGATCAGCATGATCGCCAGCCAGAAGTTCGGCAGGCCCAGCCCCGCCGTCGAGAAGAAGCGCACGGCGCTGTCGGCCAGACTCCCCGGCCGCTGCGCGGACAGCGAGGCGAGCGGCACGGCGATCAGGAGCGAGAGGAGGACGGCGCCCGCGACGAGGACCAGCGTCGGCTCGATGCGCTGGAGGACGAGGCCGAGCACGTCGATCTTGTAGAGAATCGAGCGCCCCATCTCGCCCTGGAAGAGGTTCTTGAGGAAGTAGACATATTGCATCGCCAGGGACTGATCGAGCCCGAACTCGGCGCGCACCCGCGCCAAGGCCTCCGGCGTCGCCCGCGTGCCGAGAATCAGCCGGGCGGGATCGCCCGGGATCGAGCGCACGAGCACGAAGGTGATCACGCTGATCCCGAAGAGGACCGGGATCATCTGCAGCGGACGCTTGAGGACGAAGCCGTAGCGATGCATCTCTCAGATGGCTCCCCTCAGATCCGCCATCCTCATCAGCCGCGCCCGCCCCGACGCTTCAGGAAGTCGATGAGGACGGGGAAGAAGGCGTCGGGCTCCTCGAAGAAGGGCATGTGGCTGGAATTGGGGAAGACCTTGATCTCGGCATCGGGCAGCGCGCGGTGCATGCGCATGGCGCAGGCCGGCGTCAGCTCGTCGTGCTGGCCGACGGTGACGAGCGTCGGAACCGTGATCCGGTGCATGTCGGGCACGCGGTTCCAGTCCTTGAGATTGCCCGTATAGGTGAACTCGTTCGGCCCCTGGATCGTCTCGTAGGGCCCCATGTTCCAATCGTCGAGCGAACGGCGGACGGGCGCGGGCCATTCCGAAAGACGGCAGACATGGCGGTAGTTGAGGACCGTGATGGCGCCCTGGTATTCCGGGTGGTCGAGCGTGCCCTCCGCCTCGTGCCGCTGCATCATGGCGGTCGTCTCCGGCCCCAGCGCCTCGCGCAGCCGGTTCAGCTCGCCGACGAGATGGGGAATGTCGGCGGCGGTGTTTTCGAGGACCAGCGTCTTCAACGCGTCCGGATGCGTCAGCGCGTATTCCACCGAGAGCCAGCCGCCCCAGGACTGGCCGATCAGGTGGACCTTGCCGAGGCCGAGCGCCTGGCGGACGGTCTCGACCTCCGCGACATAGCGCGTGATCGTCCAGAGCGCGGGATCGGTCGGCCGGTCGGACCGGCCGGTGCCGAGCTGGTCGAAGGCGACGACGCGGTAACCCTCGTCGATGAGGCAGGAATGCGAATCGCGAAGATAGTCGCAGGGCAGGCCGGGGCCGCCGTTGAGCAGGAGCACGACGTCGTCGCCCGAGCCGAAGGAATAGGTCACGACCTTGCCGCCCTCGACCTCGACCTCTTTCGTCTCGTCCGGCTGGATTTCACGCCACATGCCAAGCTTCCGTCGTTCGATTTCGCCTTCGTGAAGACCTTAGTCGACCGACGCCGGCCCGCGTAAGCTATCAAAAACGATAGGGTCGAGCAGGAGTGCTTGCACAAAGCCGCCTATAATGTGACCATGCCTCATCGACAGGCATAGCCTTTAAGCGACGGCGATGGCACGACATATCTCCTATTACGAAGAGCTTCTCGAAGGCGCCGCCACGATCGACGGCAAGCTCGACCGGGCCAAGGCCGAGATGGAGCATCTCGGCCTGACCGCGCTGATCTACGACTACACGCCCGTGACCTTCTCCCACACGGGCGACCTGATCACGCCGTCCTTCTTCGGCATGCGCGACGTGCCGGAGGATATGTCGAAGCTCTGGTCGGACAGCGGCTTCTACCAGATCGACCCGGTGCAGCAGCTCGCCCTGCGCTCGGCCAAGCCCTTCGTCTGGAGCTATCGGCCGGAAGACGAGACGGTTCTGGCGCGCACGATCACCGATCTCCACGCGCCCGTCGTCGGCTATGTCCGCGACACCCGCATCACCTGCGGCATGACGGTGCCGATCCACCTTCCGCGCGGCGACTGCGCGACGGTGACGGGCATCCGCCACGACGCCTCGAGCGGCTTCGACCGCGAGGCGCAGGAGTTCCTCGCCGACTTCGCGATTCTCGCCCATGTGCTGCACGAATCGGTGGAGCCGCTGTTCGGCCCGGGCGAGCGCGCCTCGCGCGCCGCACGTCTGACCCCGCGCGAGACCGAATGTGTCCGCTTCTCGGCCGAGGGCCTCTCGGCCAAGGAGGTCTCGCTGAAGATCGGCCGCTCCGAGCCCACCGTCCAGATGCACCTCAACGCCGCCGCCCGAAAGCTCGACGCCCGCAACAAGGCCCAGCTCATGGCCCGCGCCGCCCATTACCGCCTGCTTGCCTGAGTCTCTCGCCGTCGAGCTCTGCGCGCCTGCCGCATGACGGCGCTCGAAGGCGTGAGCACCTCTGGACCAGGCGACACAGCTCCCTGACCGAACGCATCCGCGTCTCGAAGCTAAAGCGGCTCGGAAGGACCATCCGTCACCCATTTCCGAAGTGCGGCGTTGAGGCGGGTCTGCCAGCCCTTGCCGCTTGCCCGAAGCGCTTCGGCGACGTCGTGATCGACGCGGATGGTCAGACGCTCCTTCGGGTGGACGAGCGGCGGCCTTCCGCGCCGGACCAACACGCCATTCTCATGAAGATCGGCGCGTTCGAACATTTCATCGGTCCATTCCGGCGCGTCGTCGGGATCAACCCAGCCGATCGCGGACTTTTCTGGCTTCGCGTTCATGGCAGTGCCTCATGGAAATGACGTGCCGTCCCTCGCCGCGCGGCGTCCACACGATCATCACGACGCGCCCGGCGAGGAGGCCGTAGGTCTGGAAACGCGCTTCGCCATAGTCGAACCGGTCGTCGCGAAGATCGAGCGTACGGCCGGCGAACACCTCTCCGGCCTCGGCGAAATCGAGACCCCGTTCGATCAGGGTTCGGTCACGCTTGGCGGGATCGAACGTGATGTCCATTCGAATTCTTGTGCCGACATTATGCATCGGCGTCAAACATTATCGTGCGCACAATATCTTCGGTTCGACCGAGAGGACAGAGATCGGCGACGCGGGAGTGGCGCATCGGATCATCTGCTCGAACATGCGCAGGACGCCATCATCGATCGCGGGATCGCAATCGAAGAGATCAGCCGGCGTATGGCAGAGCGACGAGAAGGCTCTCTTACGGCACGACAAACGACTCTGGATGATGAGGGTGGCGAATGGCGGTCCACATCTTGCCACGCTCGTGTCGCCCGAAGCGGCCGAACCTTCGGGAATACCGTTCGAAATCGATGGCGTCAGATGTCAGCATGGACGCAACAGAAAGCCTCGCCTAGGGCGATCGACACCACGCTATCGTACCGAGAACACCGTGGCTTTATGGTACGGTTGGGTGGGTTCGAACCACCGACCTCTGGAGCCACAATCCAACGCTCTAACCAACTGAGCTACAACCGCACACCAAATGCCCGCGGGCATTGCGTGGTCCCCATAAAATCTTTCGCTCCTTCGCGCAAGCGATAAGCGGCTCCGCGGGCGAAAGACGGGTGGGAAAATGCGATGGGGCCGGTGCGTGCGCCGCCCGGCCCCATCCGATCGATCCTCGAAGAGAGGACCCTCTTAGTAGGACTTCGCCGAGTCCGTCGCCTTCTGGAAGGCTTCGCGGCCGGGCTTCATCAGCTCCTGGGCGACCTGCTGGGCGAGCGACTGGATGTCCTTGGACTGGTCGGTCGCAAGCTCCACCTGCTTGCGCAGGTACGAGGTCTGCAGCTCGATGACCTCGGAGAAGGACTTGGCCGCCATCAGCTTGTCGAGGTGCTGGAAGCCGACCTCGGCATTGTTGCGGAGCGCGTCGATCGCCTTCTTCGACAGCTGGAGCGAACCCTGATGGGCGCTTTCCAGGGTCGTCTCGAGCGTCTTGGTCGCGTCGTCGGCGGCCGACTTCATGCGCGAATAGGCCTCCTTCGACTGCTCGACGGACTTCTGCGTCATCGCGCGGAAGGTCTCGGTCATCTTGGAAGGGTCCATCATGGATTGTGCGGAACCCATGAACTCCTGCGCGTTGCGCAGAGAAGCTTCGCCGGCGGCCTTGGCTGCGTCCGACGCCTGGTTGAAATCCTGCTCCGACATGGCTGCATCTCCCTAAACTCGTTGAAATCAGTGCCAGATTGGGCGTTTTGCGGGCCCACCCACCCTAGAACGAGCCCACGTTTACCAACGTTCATTGTGCAATGCAACATAGAAGCTTCCTTGCCCTCTTTCGGTTGCATTCGGGATTAACCCTTTCGAAAGGGAATGGTGCCGCAGGAACAGTTGATTCTGGCCAGCGAAGCGTCGCGTCCCTATTAAGGTCATGTTAAGCAAATCCGGCATCCGGCCGCAGAAACCGCATGGATCCGCACCGATGACGACGAGGACGACACCTTCGACGAGCGAGATCGTCGCCGATGCGAGCCTGCGCGACGCAGCGCTGGCCGGCGCGGCCGTGATCGCTCTCGACGTCGAGTTGAACGCCGTTCTCTTCGCGGATGCAGCAGGCCGTGCGATCGTCGGCCCGCCCGGAGCGGCGGCGACGCCGACCCTGCGGCAGGTCCGCTCCGCCGCGCGGCAGCTGGCGGAAGCCGGCCACGCCCGCGTCTCGCTGCGCCAGTCGACCCGCGCCGGCACGAAGATGATCGAGGCGGCGCTCATGCTTCGCCCGGCGGATGGGGCCCGCGCGCCCTTCGTGCTCCTGACCATCCCCGATCTCGGCCGGCCGCTCGACGACGCCGATCTCGTCGCGGCCGTGGCTCCGCCCGAAAGCGCGGCCTGCACCTTCGTCGAAGGCCTCCTTCATTACGCGACGGCCTCTTTCGACGCCGCCTCCGGCAGCGCTCTCGCCGCCGATGTCGCCGCCTTCGAGGCCGGCGAGGACGCGATCGCGACGCGGGATGCGGGCGAGATCCGCTGGACGCTCGTGCGCGCCCCCTTCGGCCGCACCGTCGCCTGGGCCGAAGCCCGCCCGGCGCCGGCTGCGGAGGTTCCAGCGCCTGAACGCCTGCCTTCGCAGGCGCCGGCCTCGCTTCCATCGGCCGAAGCCCCCGAGGCATCGGCGGGGTTCGCGACCTTTTCCGTCAAGCGCGCGAAGCTCGGCGAGCGCCGGCCCGGCATGTCGATGGGCGCGCTCCTCGAGCGCTGGCATTCGCGCGGCCCCGAAGCGCCGGCGGAGCGCACCGGGCCGGAGACCGGATCGGCCCTGCCGGACGCAACCGAGCGGACGGACGCGCCAGCAACGACCGCAGAGGAAAACCCCGCCGAGCTTTCGAGCCCGGCCGTGCTCGACGCGCTGCCCGGCGAACAGGCGCAGCCGGATGTGCAGGAGCTTGAAGACGATACGCCGCTCGACGTGATCGCCAGCGAGCCGGCGGACGACGAGACCCCGGCGGATCGGGAGACGCTGGACGCCGCAGACGGCGCGGAAGCGCCGGTTGTCCCGCCGACGACAGATGCGGACATTTCCACAGCGGCCGAACCGTCGGACCAGCCGGACACGACGCTGGCTTTGGAAGCGCCGGCCCCCATCGCCGAACCGGCTCTCGCAACCGATGCCGCGCCCGAAGAAGCGCGCGACGGCAGCGCGCCGGTGCGCAGCGTGGCTGCCGCAGGTGCGCCTGCCTTCGTTCCGCGTTTCGACGTGCCGCCCGTGCGCTTCGTCTGGCAGATCGACCGCGAGGGCGCGTTCCGCTTTCTCTCGCCCGATTTCGCCGGCGCGGTCGGCCCGAACGCGGCCGATGTCGTCGGGCGCAGCTTCGCGACCGTCTCCAAGGTCTTCGGATTCGACGAGACGCGCGAGATCGCGCGCCTTCTGGAGCGGCGCGACACTTGGTCCGGCCGCACCATCTTCTGGCCGATCGAGGGCAGCGACCGCAAGGCGCCGGTCGATCTGGCGGCCCTCCCCGTCTATGGCCGCGACCGCAGCTTCGACGGCTTTCGCGGCTTCGGAATCGTCCGGCTCAACGAATCCGTGCCGGACGAGGAAGGCCTCGGCCTGCATCTGACGCAAGGCCCCGCCCCCGCGCGCGACGATGCGCCGGACGCGACCTGCGGCGACGAAGCGCCGGCCGCAGAGCCGCCGCGCGAGAAGCCGTTCCTGCGCCGCTTCGAGGCGGAAAGCTTCGGCCGCCGGGTGGAACCGCCCGTCGAGCCCGAGGCCGCACCCGAGGCGGACTCGGCGCAGAAGGTCATCCGCCTGGAAGAGCGTCGGCGCCCCCGCGAGGGCGTGCTGTCGACGGCCGAGGAGGCCGCGTTCCGCGCCATCGGCGCCAAGCTCGGCAGCAAGGCGGAAGCCGAGTCTCCAGGCGCGCTGCGCTTCGAGGAGCCGGCTGTTCCCGAACAGGCGCCCGAAGACGCCGCCGGGGCACCTTCGCCGCAGATGGCGAAGGCCGGAACGGGCGCTGCCCTGTCCTCCGCCGTGACCGATCCGATCGAGCCTGCGCTCGAAGCTTTGTCGGAAAAGCTCGCTCGGGCCGAGGCGGAAGCCGATCGTCGGCTGGCCTCCCGCAAGCCTCCCGCCGAAACGGACGCGCCTCCCGCACCTGTCGAGGACACAGCGGCGCTCGACGCGCCCCTGGCGGCCGCGGAGCCCCAGCGCCTCGACGTCGCGGCAGAGGCCGGCGAGTCCTCGACCGCATCCGGTGAGGTTTCCGCCGGTCTGCCGGACGGTGCGGCAAGCGCCGTCGAAGCGCTTGCGTTCGAACCCGCCGCAGGCGCCGAAGCCCGCGAAACCGCACAGGACCTCGACGAGGACGACGAAGACGAACCGCCGCTCGACGTCGCGGTCTTCGAGCGCCTTTTCGCCGGCCTGCCTCTGGCCGTCCTCGTCCAGGTTCGCGAGACCACCGTCTACAGCAATGCCGAATTCGCGCGCCTCACCGGCCATGCCGATGCCGAGGCGGTGGAGGCGGCGGGCGGACTGGATGCGCTGGTGCTCGACCGGCAGGGCGAGGGCACGCTGGCGCTCGTGCGCGCCGATGGCGAGGTCGTGGAAGTGCGCGCGCATATGCAGCGGATCGCCGAAGGCGGCCGCTCCGCGCTGCTCATGTCCTTTCTCAGCGTCGCGGACGAGGAAGCCGCGGCCATCCCCGCGCTCGAGGACCTGCGCCAGGAGGTGGAGGAGCTCCAGGCCGTGCTCGACACGGCGACGGACGGCGTCGTCCTCCTCGACAGCAGCGGCAATATCCGCGCCATGAACGGCTCGGCCCACGCCCTTTTCGGCATCGGCGTGGACGAGGCCTTCGGCCGGCACCTGTCCAGCCTCTTCGCCCACGAGAGCCAGAAGGCGACCGTCGACTATCTGGACATGCTGCGCGACGACGGGATCGGCGGCATTCTCAACGACGGGCGCGAGGTCATCGGGCGCGTCTCGCAGGGCGGCTTCATTCCGCTCTTCATCACCATCGGCCGCCTCACCGGCGAGCGCGGCTGGTGCGTCGTCATCCGCGACATCGCCCATTGGAAGCGGATCGAGGAGGACCTCGTCAACGCCCGCCGGCAGGCCGAGGCCGCGAGCCTCCACAAGAGCCGCTTCCTGGCCAATATCAGCCACGAGCTGCGCACGCCGCTGAACGCCATCATCGGCTTCGCCGACGTCATGTCCTCGGAATGCTTCGGCCCGATCGGCAACGAGCGCTATCTGGAATATCTCGGCGACATCAAGCGCTCGGGGCACCACGTCCTCGACCTCGTCAACGACCTCCTCGACATTTCCAAGATCGAGGCCGGCAAGGTCGATCTCTCCTTCGAGGCCGTCTCGCTGAACGAGGTCATCTCCGAGGCCGTGTCGCTGATGCAGCCGCAGGCGAACCGGGAGCGCGTGATCGTGCGCTCCAACCTGCCCTCCTCCGTGCCTCCCGTCGTCGCCGACCGGCGCACCATGCGCCAGATCGCGCTGAACCTTCTGGCCAACGCCATCCGCTTCACGCCGGCGGGCGGGCAGATCATCGCCTCCACCACCTATGCGGCGGAAGGCGACGTGCTCCTGCGCTTCCGCGACTCCGGCATCGGCATGACCGAGCGCGAGATCGAGCTGGCGCTGACGCCCTTCCAGCAGGTCCATGCGCCCAGCGCCAACCGCGGCGAGGGAACCGGCCTCGGCCTGCCCCTCACCAAGGCAATGGTCGAGGCGAACCGCGCCTATTTCTCGATCCAGTCGACGCCGGGCGAGGGAACTCTGGTCGAGATCGTCTTCCCGGCTCCGCGCGTCCTCGCGGAGTGAGGCCGCCGGTCGGCGCCGGATGCGGAGGCGAGGCAGCGATCCGAAAAGCCTCTCCGAAACATGAGCTTGTGCGGCAACTTGGAATAGCTCCAATTTAGAGCCATTCCAAGTATTTGAAATCACTGATAATTCAATCTTCTCAAGCTTGCGTCGCGGCTCACGATCCGTCATGTCGCCAGGGTCGCCGCTGAACGCGGCCCTCTCGTCGCCGAGGAGATTTCGACATGACGACCCGATTCAAAGGCTTTCGCCGCAGCCTCGTTCTGGCCGCGCTCGCCTCGTCCCTGGCCGCTGGCACGGCCGCTGCCGCCGACGTCAACATCTACACCTCGCGCCAGCCCGCGCTGATCCAGCCTCTTCTCGACGCCTTCACCAAGGAGACGGGTCTTTCGACGGCCGCGATCTTCATCGACAAGGGCCTGCAGGAGCGCATCGCCGCCGAGGGCGCCAACTCGCCCGCAGACGTGATCATGACCGTCGATGTCGGCAATCTCGACGCCGCCAAGAAGGCCGGCATCGTCCAGCCCCTGACGAACGAGACGCTGGAGAAGAACATTCCCGCCGAGTTCCGCGACACGGACAAAGAGTGGTTCGGCCTCACCGCCCGCGGCCGCGTGATCTACGCCTCCAAGGACCGCGTGAAGGAGACCGCGATCACCTACGAGGAGCTCGCCGATCCGAAGTGGAAGGGCAAGCTCTGCACGCGCTCCGGCCAGCATCAGTACAACGTCGCCCTGATTGCGGCCTATATCGCCCATCACGGCGAGGAAGCCGCCAGGACATGGCTCACCGGCGTGCGCGACAATCTCGCCCGCAAGCCCGAGGGCGGCGACCGCGACCAGGCCAAGGCGATCGCGGCCGGCGAATGCGACGTGGCGCTCGGCAACACCTACTATGTCGGCCTCATGCAGACCAACGAGAAGGAGCCGGCGCAGAAGGACTGGGCGAAGGCGATCAGCGTCGTCATGCCGACCTTCGACAACGGCCGCACCCATGTGAACATCTCCGGCATCGCGCTCGCCAAGAACGCGCCGAACAAGGAGAACGCCATCAAGCTGATGGAATATCTCTCCGGCGACGAGGCGCAGCGGATCTATTCGGAGATCAACTACGAATACCCGCTGGAGCCCGGCATCGCGGTTTCCGACGCGGTGAAGGCCTTCGGCGATCTGAAGCCGGACACGCTGCCCTTGGCCGAGATCGCCAAGTTCCGCACCAAGGCCTCCGAACTCGTCGACGCCGTCGGCTACGACGACGGCCCGCAGAGCTGATCGCTCCGCCGACATGAGATGAGAGACGCACCGGCGCCCGGCGGCTCGACCGCCCCGGGCGCCGTTCGCCGTTTTCGCCCCTTCCAGCCCGGCCCATCGCGAGAGAGACGCCATGTCCGCGTCCGTGCCCATTGCCAAGCCGGCCGCCGCCGGCCCCGTCGGCCGCAGCCGGCACGACCGCGCCTATCTCGCCGCCGGCATCCTCGTCGCGCTGGCGGTGATCCTGCCGCTCGCCTCGCTTCTCGTCATCGCCCTGTCCGGCAGTGCAGCGAACTGGCCGCACATCGCCCAGTCGATCCTGCCGCAGGCGAGCCGCGTGACGCTTCTCCTGATGCTGGGCGTCGCGATCCTGTCGGGCACGGTCGGCGTCCTCACCGCCTGGCTGGTCGCGACCTTCGACTTTCCCGGCCGGCGCCTCTTCGCCTGGGCGCTCGTGCTGCCGCTGGCCGTGCCCACCTATATCGCGGCCTATTGCTTCGTGGAGTTCCTCCACTTCACCGGCCCCGTGCAGACGGGTCTGCGCGCGCTCTTCGGCTTCGAGACCCGGCGCGACTACTGGTTCCCGGACGTGCGCTCGCTCGGCGGAGCCGTCGTGATCCTCTCCTCGGTGCTCTACCCCTACGTCTTCCTCACCGTGCGCATGGTCTTCCTGATGCAGGGGCGCAAGGCGGCCGACGTCGCGCGCACGCTCGGCGCCTCGCGGGCGCGGGTCTTTTTCCGCGTGCTCCTGCCGATGGCGCGCCCCGCCATCGCCGTCGGCGTGACGCTGGCTTTGATGGAGGCGGTGAACGACATCGGCGCGGTCGAGTTTCTGGGCGTGCGCACCCTCACCTTCGCCGTCTATTCGACCTGGCTGAACCGGGGGGACCTCGAAGGCGCGACGCAGATCGCGCTTCTGATGCTCTCCGTCATCGTCGCCCTCGTCGCCATCGAGCGCTTCGCCCGCCGCCGCCAGCGCTTCACGCTGCACCGCGCGGACCGCCCCCGCGCAGGCCGCGAGCGGCTGGGCGGCGGCCGGGCCTGGCTCGCGACGGTGGCCTGCCTCCTCCCCATCGCGTCCGGCTTCGGCATTCCGGCCGTCGTCCTCGGCGCCTTCGCGATGCGGCGGCTGGACCAGGCGGCGGACCCGCAGCTCTGGCGCGCCCTCCTCCACACGGTCGCGATCGCGGGCGCGGCGGGCGCGGTGACCGTCGCGGCGGCCTTCGTCATGGCCTACGGCATCCGCCTGACGCATTCCAAGCGCCTCGCAACCCTCGCCCGCATCGGCGCGCTCGGCTACGCCGTCCCCGGCACGGTTCTCGCCATCGGCATCCTCGTGCCGCTCGCCGCCTTCGACAACGCGCTGGACGCCGCGATGCGGGCATCCTTCGGCGTCTCGACCGGACTTCTCCTGTCGGGCTCGGGCTTTGCCATCGTCTACGCCTGTTTCGTGCGGTTCATGGCGATGGGCCACGGCTCGGTGGAAAGCGGCTTCGCCAAGCTCTCCTCCCATTTCGACATGGCCGCCCGCACGCTCGGCCGCGGCCCCGGCGGAACCTTGCGCGAGGTGCTCCTGCCGCTGATGCGCCCCGCCGTCCTCACCGCCTTCCTCCTCGTCTTCGTCGACGCCTCCAAGGAACTCTCCGCGACCATCCTGCTCCGGCCCTTCGACTTCGAGACCCTCGCCACCTTCGTCTACGCCTCCGCCTCCCGCTCGGCCTTCGAGGACGGCGCGCTGGCCGCCCTTCTCATCGTCCTCGTCGGCATCCTGCCGGTGATCCTCCTCACCCGCTCGCTGACGGAGGCCGTCAGCGAAGAGGTCCACTGACGGTTCGGCCCGCCATCGCCGGGCCGTCCGGCCCGTCTCACGGACGAAGGATGGAGGCCCCGACCGTCGTCCCCGCTTCGAGATCGGCATGGGCGCGGGCGGCGTCCTCCAGCCGATAGGAAGCGCCCGGGCCGCTCGCGACGCCCGATGCGATCATGGAAAGGACGGCCCCGGCGGCCGTCGGATAGGTCGTCTCCTCCGCCGAATAGGCCATGACGCTCGGACGCGCGAAGACGGCCGAGCGCAGCGGCCCGACCTCTTCGACCGCCAGCGGCGGGATGGGGCCTGCCGCCTGCCCGATGCTGGCGACGGTGCCGAACCGCCGGATGCAGCCGAACGTCGCGACCAGCCTGTCGCCCCCGATGCCGTCGATCGCGAAATCGACGCCCCGTCCGTCCGTCAAGATCGAAACATCCGCCGCCCAGTCGGCATCGCGCCCGACGACGACATGGTCCGCCCCGTTCGCCCGCGCGATCTCGGCCTTGGCGGGAGAGCCGACGGTTCCGATCACGGTCGCGCCGAGACGCTTGGCCCATCGCGTCAGCAGCGACCCGAGACCGCCGGCCGCGGCGTGAACGAGCAGCACCGAGCCGGGCTCGACGGGATAGGTGCGCGTCAGGAGCATGTGAACGGTCAGGCCCTTCAGGAGCCAGGCGGCGGCAAGGTCCTCCGGCACGTCGGACGGCAGGGGCACGGCCCGCCAGGCCGGCAGACGCCTCGTCGCCGCATAGGCGCCGACGCTTCCGGCATACGCGACGCGCTGGCCGATCGAGAGGCCTTCGACGCCCTCGCCCAGCGCCTCGACGATGCCCGCGCCCTCCACGCCGGGAACGCCGTCCTTCGGAAGCGGGTAGAGGCCCGTGCGATGATAGACGTCGATGAAGTTGACGCCGATCGCGCGGTGGCGAATCCGTATCTCTCCGGGACCGGGCGATGCCGCCGGCCAGTCGATCGGCTTTAGTTCCTCCGGCCCGCCCGGCATCGTCACTCGAATGGCCTTGTCCATCGGTCTCTCCTTCGAAAGACGAAAGCCGTAGACGCGGGCCTTCCGATCGGAAATTCTCGATCTCCGCACAGCGTATGTGAGAAAACGACCGGATGGACTGGGAAGACCTTCGCCATTTCGGCGCCTTCGCAACCGGCGGAAGCCTGTCGGCGGCCGCAAGGGCCCTCGGCGTGGAACACGCCACCGTCGCAAGGCGGATCGCGGCGCTGGAAGCGGCCATCGGGTTGAAGCTCGTGGACCGGCGCGGCCGGCGACTCCTCCTGACCGCCGAGGGCGAACACATCGCCCGCATCGCCGAGCGGATGGCGGCGGAAACGCTGGCGCTCGGCCGATTCGCGGATGGCGCACGGTTGGACCTCACGGGCGAGATCGCGATCAGCGCGCCGCCGGCCTATGCCGCTCGTGTCCTCGCGTCTCGTCTCGCCGCGTTCCAAACCGGCCATCCCCGGCTTCGGATTCGCCTGCTCGGCGACGCGCGCTTCATCTCCCTCGATCGGCGCGAGGCCGATATCGCGATCCGTCTGACGCGGCCGACCGAGGGCGATCTGACGATCGCCAAGCTTGCGGATATGACCTTCGACCTATGGGGCAGCGCCGCCTATCTCGCCGCGACGCGCCCGCCGGACTGGCGCTTCATCGGATCGGACGGCGCTATCGGCGGATCGCCGCAGCAGCGGGCGCTGGAGCGCTGGGCCCTGACCGAAACCACCGCCTTCCGCTCGGACCACGCCGAGATCCAACTGGCCCTCGTCAAGGCCCATGCCGGCCTTGCCATGCTCCCGACCTTCATGACCGACGGCGAGCCGAACCTCGCGCGGGCGCGCCCCGAGGACGCGCCGCTGGTTCGGGAGGTCTGGGTGGCCGTGCACTCCGATCTGCGCAACTCCGCCCCCGTCCGCGCCGTCATGGACTGCCTGCGGGAGATCTGATCCCGCCTTATGCCTCCGAGAGCTCCGTCCGCCCCGCGAAAAGCTCCAGAGCCTCGGGATTGGCCAGCGCGTCCTTGTTCTTCACGGGGCGGCCGTGGACGACCTCGCGGACGGCGAGTTCCACGATCTTGCCGGACTTAGTGCGCGGGATGTCGGAGACGGCGAGGACCTTCGCCGGGACGTGGCGGGGCGAGGCGCCGGTGCGGACCGCGGTGCGGATGCGCTGGACGAGCGCGGCGTCGAGATCGACGCCCGAGGCCGGCCGCACGAAGAGGACGACGCGCACGTCGCCGTCCCAGTCCTGCCCGATGCAGATGGCCTCGACGACCTCCTCCATCTGCTCGACGATGTTGTAGATCTCCGCCGTGCCGATGCGCACGCCTTGCGGGTTCAGCGTCGCGTCCGATCGCCCGTGGATGACGATGCCGCCGGACGGGGTCCATTCGGCGAAGTCGCCATGGCACCAGATGCCCGGGAAGGTCTCGAAATAGGCGGCGCGATAGCGCGCCATGTCCGGGTCGTTCCAGAAGGCGATCGGCATGGAGGGGAAGGCCTTGGTGCAGACGAGATCTCCCTTCTCGCCGCGAACCGGACGGCCCTCGTCGCTCCAGACGTCGACCGCCATGCCGAGCCCGGCGCCTTGGATTTCGCCCTCGCGCACCGGCAGCCAGGGCACGCCGAGGACGAAGCAGGAGACGATGTCCGTGCCGCCCGAGATGGAGGCCAGATGAACGTCCGACTTGATGCCGGAATAGACGAAGTCGAAGCCTTCCGGCGAGAGCGGCGAGCCGGTGGAGGCGATGACCTCGACCGCGGAGAGATCGTGCGTCTCGATCGGCCGCAGGCCCTCCTTGCGCACGGCGTCGATGAACTTGGCGCTCGTGCCGAAGAAGTTCGCCTTCTCCGCGGCGATGTAGTCGAAGATCGCGTTGCCATCGGGGTGGAAGGGCGAGCCGTCGTAGAGAAGCAGCGTCGCGCCGGACCCGAGCGCCGAGACGAGCCAATTCCACATCATCCAGCCGCAGGTCGTGAAGTAGAAGACGCGCGAGCCCTCCACGATGCCGGAATGGAGCCGGTGCTCCTTCAGGTGCTGGAGAAGCGTGCCGCCCGCCGAATGGACGATGCATTTGGGCACGCCCGTCGTGCCGGAGGAAAAGAGAATGTAGAGCGGATGGGCGAAGGGCAGGCGCTCGAAGGCCAGCGGCGCGGGCTCGAAGGGCGCGAGGAACGCCTCCAGCGTCGTCCCGCCGGGCAGGCCGCCCGCAACGGCTGCGGCCTCGCCGATATAGGGAACGACGACCGTCCGGCCGACCTTCAGCGCCCCGACGATCTCGCTAAGCTTCTCCGCGATGCGGATCGTCTTGCCGGCGTAGAAATAGCCGTCGGAGACGAAGAGGAGCTTCGGCTCGATCTGCCCGAACCGGTCGGTGACGCCGCGCGTGCCGAAATCGGGCGAGCAGGAGCACCAGACGGCGCCGATCGAGGCCGCGGCCAGCATGGCGGCGACGGTTTCGGCCATGTTCGGCATCATGGCGGCGACGCGGTCTCCGGCGACGATGCCCTCCGCCCGCAGCGCCTGCGCCAGCCGGGAGACGAGCGCGCGGAGCCCGTCGAAGGAGAGCCGCGTCTCCACCTTGTCCTCGCCGCGAAAGACGATCGCCTCGCCCGAGCCCTCGCCGCGCAGAAGGTTTTCCGCAAAGTTCAGCCGCGCCTGCGGGAAGAAGCGGGCCGTCAGCATGTCGCCGGGCTCCACGAGCGTCTCTTCGCCGGGCTCGCCGACGGTGCCGCAGTGATCCCAGACCGCCCGCCAGAAGGCCCCGCGATCCTCGATCGACCAGGCGTGCAGCGCCTCGTAGTCGCCGAAGGACCGGCCGGATCGCCGCTCGGCTTCCCGGGCGAAGGCGGTCAGCGGATGGGCCGCGACGCGGTCCGCGCTCGGGCTCCAGAGCAGTCGTCCAGCCATGCGTCTCGCCCCCTTCGCGACCCGGGCGCCTCGCCCCGGCCGATCGCCCCGACATCCGGGCAGGCCGCCCGGTTCGGGCCAAAGGATTGGCATTGCCGAAGAGCCGCCGCAAGCGGGTATCGCGCCCTCCCCGCCCCCGCACCCGCGGGATGCGACGCCGCCATTGCGTCCTGCGCGTCAGACGTTAGAAGGTGAAGAGCCCCGGGGGGAAACGAGTTTGACGACAGAGCGGGAGAGCGATGCGCCGATGCCGCGAAAGTCGCGGCGCCGGCCGCTGGCATGGGCGATCCCGGTCGTGGCGATCCTCGTCTTTCTCGCGGCATCCGCCTTGCGCCAGATCTCGCTCGGCGGCGAGGCCGCGCGCCGGTCGATCGCGAGCGAACTCGGCGCCCTGACGGGGCTTCCCGTGACCTTCGGCGGCGGCCGGCCGGAATTCCGTCTCCTCCCCATGCCGCGCCTCGTCGTGGAGGAGGTCGTCATCGGCTCCCGCGAGAAGGGCCCCCGCCTGACCATTGCCGGGATGACGGCCGATCTCGACCTCTGGGCGGCGCTTCTCGGACGCACCGAGATCGACCGGCTCGTGCTCCTCGCCCCCGCTCTGTCCGTCCCGCCGGGCACGGCGCCCGACACCTCCCTGCGCAAGACCTTCGCGCCCTTCCTGTCCCGCCTGCACGGGCTCGGCGACGTGGAAATCCGCGACGGCGTCCTCTCCGGCCCGAACCCCGCCGACCCGGCCATCGTCTCCGCCGCCAATCTCAACCTGTCCTGGCCGCAGGAGGCCGCCGCGGCCAGCCTGTCCGGCACCTATTCCTGGAACGGCCAGCCCGTCCGGCTCGGCTTCCGCCTCGCCGCCCCCCAGGACTGGCTCGAAGGCCGATCGAGCACGGTCGATTTCGACATGACCTCGCCGCAGCTCGACCTCGCCTTCGACGGCACGGCCTCGGCGGACAGGCGCCTGTCGGGCCGCCTCCAGGCCTCGCTTCCCTCGCTTTCGCGCTCGCTCCGATGGCTCGGCGACCGGAGCTTCGCGGTGCCGGAGATCGGGCCGCTCTCCATCGCGGCCGATGTCGCCTCCGAGGGCGACAGGCTGAGCCTTTCCAATGCCAGCGTCACCGTCGACGGTTTTGCCGGTCGCGGCGCGCTGGACCTCGTCTTCCCCGCCGACCGCCGGCCGAGCCTCGGCGGCACGCTCGCCTTCGAGCGCCTGGATCTCGACGGTCTGGCCCAGGCCCTGGCGCCCCTGCCGCAGACGCCCTTCGAGGCGGCGCGGCCGATCTCCGTCGGCTTCGTCCGCGAGCTCGACATCGACCTTCGCGTCTCGGCGGGCGAAGGCCGGATCGGCGCGCTCGCGCTCACCGATCTCGCCGGCACCGTGAAGCTGACGGACGGCGTGGCGACGCTCGACATCGGCGATACCGGGCTCCTCGGCGGCAACGGACAGATGCGCGTCGCCATCGACACGCGCACCGCGCCGCCCGCGCTGAAGGGCTCCGCCTCGATGCGGGGCGTGGAAGCGGCCGGGCTCCTCTCGGCCCTCGGCCTTTCCGCCAACACGCTCTCGGGCGTCGCCGACCTGTCCCTGGGGGTCGAGGCGCCGGTCACGAACTGGGCCGACATCTTCAATCGCCATCGCGTCGCCGGCACGCTGCAGATCCGCTCCGGCGCGATCGGCGGGCTCGATCCGCAGGCCCTGCGTACGGCCGGCAGCGACATCTTCGATCCGGACTCGGCGACGGCCCTGCCCTTCTCCGCCCTCGGCGCCGAGATCGCCAGCGTCGGGCCGCGCGTGACGCTGACCTCGCTGCGCATCCGCGCGGAAGGCGGGACGATCGAGGGGTCCGGCCTCCTCGTCGACGCCGCCAACACGGCCGATCTCGAAGGCACGTTCGAGCCCGCCGCCGATCCCGCAGCCGACGGGTCGCAGGCTCCCGCGTTGACGAAGCCGAAACCAATCTCGTTAAGAATGCGAGGGACTTGGCCCCATCCCGCCATCCTCGCGTCGGCGTCCGCCGACGAGGAGTGAGAGCATCGCGGGGGCGCGGGCGACACCGGTTCGAGGACGAAAAGCCCCATGCGAAACCTGCGCGAAACGACGAAAGGCGCCACCGCCGGTGCCGCCTCCATCCTGACCCTCGCCGTTTCGCTTCTCGCTCTCTCCGTCCCGCAGGCTGGGGCCGAAGAGGCGAAGGGCGGGTCCGGCTGCTCGCAGCGCTACCATGCCTCGCTCGGCGAGATCGCCAAGACCGAATATCCCGCGCTGAAGGCCGCGACGCGCATGCCGGGAACGGTGCAGGCGGGCGATCCCGGCCTGCCCGGCAATCTCCTCTTCCCGCCCCTCTCCGTCGGCCAGCGCACGCGCGAGGAGACCGCGGCGCTGCGCTTCGCCGCCTCCCTCGCCCGCGCCAAGGGCCGCACGGGCGGGACGTCGGATGCCGACGCGGCCTGGATGGCCGATCGCCTGCGCACCGCGCTCGGGGACTATCTCACGCAGTCGCCCTCGCCCTATCTCTGCAGCGGCGTCGAGGACTATATCGCGGAGCTGCGCGGCGACGCGCGGCGCCTGGGTCCGCCGCCCATCCAGCGCGAGGCCCTGATCGCGGCGCAGACCTCGGTAGTACAGCGCGCCGTCTCGGCGGCGCTCCTCGCCATGAAGCCCGTGCCGTTGCCCGCCGACAAGCCGGCCGACCGCCCCGCCGGCGGCGCGCTGAGCGAGCTTCGGCCCACGATGGGCCCTGACCGGGTGGACATGACCATCTCCACCGGCTCGACCTCCAACACGCCGCGCCAGGACCCCGACCTGCCCGAGCGCGCGCCGGAGGTTCCGCAGCGCTTCGACACCGCCGCCGACCTCACGGGCGCCGTCGACCGCCTGACGGCGGCGGCCACGGCCGGCGGGTTCCTGGCAGCGAGCCCGCTGCCCGCGCCCGCAGGCCCGATGCCGGCGATCTCGCCGGCGACCTATCCGGTTCTGGCGCGTCTTGCCGAGGTCCGGCCCGTCGTCACCGGCACGCGCCCGGCCGTCACCGACCGCACGGTGCGCCTGCGGCTCGCGACCGCGCTCTCCGCCATCGAGACGCTGGACTATCTGATGCGCTCGCGGACCGAGGTGGTCGATCCCGTCGCCGCCGCGATGGACGCGACCTTCGGTGCGATCCTCAAGGCGCATGAGGCCGACTGCACCTGCCGCAACTGATCCGGCAAGCCGGAGCGAAGGGGCCGCCGGGGGCCGAGGCTCAGCCGCCGGCCGCCAGACGCTCGTCGCGCTCGCGCCGGACGAGCTGGCGCTTGGAGAGGATGCCGGCGATGATGACGCCGACGGAGACGATGGCGATCAGGATCGTGCAGATCGCGTTGATCTCCGGCGTCACGCCGAGGCGGACCTGGGAGTAGATGCGCATCGGCAGCGTCGTCGCGCCCGGCCCGGAGGCGAAGCTCGCGATGACGAGATCGTCCAGCGACAGGGTGAAGGCCAGCATCCAGCCCGACGCGACGGCCGTCCAGATCACCGGCAGCGTGATGAGGAAGAAGGTCTTGGCGGGCGGGCAGCCGAGATCCTGCGCGGCCTCCTCCAGGCTGCGGTCGACCGAGACGAGGCGCGACTGAACGACCACGGCGACGAAGCACATGGTGAAGGTCGTGTGCGCGATCGTCACCGTCCAGAAGCCGCGATCGAAGCCGAGGGCGACGAAGAGAAGAAGCAGCGACAGGCCTGTGATCACCTCCGGCATGACGAGCGGAGCGTAGATCATGCCGGAGAAGAGCAGCCGCCCCCGGAAGTTCGCGAACCGCACGAGCGCCAGCGCGCCGAGCGTGCCGAGAACGGTCGCGAACGTCGCCGAAAGCACCGCGACCCGCACCGTCACCCAGGCGGCGTCCAGCATCTGCTGATTCTGGAAGAGCTGGCTGTACCAGTGGGTCGAGAACCCGCCCCAGACCGTCACCAGCCGCGAGGCGTTGAACGAATAGACCACGAGCAGCACGATCGGCAGGTAGAGGAAGGCGAAGCCGAGAGTGACCGAGACGATGTTGAAGGGACGCCAGCCTTTGCCCATCACGCCACCTTCGCCTGAACGCGCTGGAAGATCACGATCGGGATCACCAGGACGAGGAGCAGAATGACCGCGACGGCCGAGGAGACCGGCCAGTCGCGATTGGAGAAGAACTCGTCCCAGAGCGTCTTGCCGATCATCAGCGTGCCGGAGCCGCCGAGAAGATCGGGAATGACGAACTCGCCGACCGCCGGAATGAAGACGAGGAAGACGCCGGCGATCACGCCGGGCAGCGAAAGCGGGAAGGTCACGGTCCAGAAGGCCTTGATGGGCGGGCAGCCGAGATCGGCGGCGGCCTCGATCAGCCGATGGTCCATGCGCTCCAGGCTCGCGTAGATCGGCAGGACCATGAAGGGCAGGTAGGAATAGACGATGCCGATATGGATCGCGATCTCGCTGTTCAGGATCTGCAACGGTTGCGTGATCACCCCGGCGAAGAGCAGGAACTGGTTGAGCAGCCCCTCCGGCTTCAGAATGCCGATCCAGGCGTAGACGCGGATGAGGAAGCTCGTCCAGAAGGGCAGGATCGTCATCATCAGGAGGATGGGACGAAGCCCCGCCGGCGCGCGCGCCATGCCGTAGGCGAAGGGATAGGCGACGAGGAGCGAGAGCGCGGTCGCGATGCCGGCGATGCGCAAGCTGGAGAGATAGGCGTTGAGATAGAGCGGGTCGTCCGCGATCCAGGAATAGTTCGCGAAGTTCAGCTGCCGGACGGCATCGAGAAAGCCCGACAGCGTGTCCAGCGGAAAGACCGGGATATAGGGCGGCTGGGCGATCGCGGTCTCGGACAGCGAGATCTTGAGGACGATCAGGAAGGGCGCGAGAAAGAAGAGCGCGAGCCAGAGATAGGGCAGGCCGATGACGGTGCGGCGATAAAGGCTGCCACCTTGCGTCTTCGGCGTGATCGGGCCGGAGGAAGCCATGTCGCCCGCCCCTCAGTTCGCGAGCACGATGCCGGCGTCCGGCGAGAAGGTCAGCCAGACCTCGTCGTCCCAGGACAGCGGCTCGGCGACGCTGCGCGAGGCGTTGATCGTCGTCGCCCGCAGGATCTCGCCGGTGGGAAGCTTCACGTTGTAGAGCGTGACGTCGCCGAGATAGGCGATGTCCCAGACCTCGCCCTTCAGCGCGTTGACCGAGGCATCCTCCGGCGGACGGCGGCCGATGCGCATCTTTTCCGGACGGATCGCGAAGAAGCCGGTGGAGCCGGGCTCGAGATCGCGCGGCGTCTCCACCTCGACGGTCGTGCCGGCCGCCGACAGCCGCAGGCGGCCCCCGACGCGCTCTTCGACGGCGCCTTCCAGAATGTTCACGTTGCCGATGAAGTCGGCGACGTAGCGATTGTCCGGCGCCTCGTAGATGATGGCGGGCGTCGCGACCTGCGCGATGCGCCCCTCGCGCATCAGCGCCACGCGGTCGGCCATGACCATCGCCTCTTCCTGGTCGTGGGTGACGACGACGAAGGTGAGGCCGAGCTGCTGCTGCAGGTCCATCAGCTCGAACTGCGTCTCCTCGCGCAGCTTCTTGTCGAGCGCGCCGAGCGGCTCGTCGAGAAGCAGCACCTTCGGACGCTTGGCGAGCGAGCGGGCGAGTGCCACGCGCTGCTGCTGCCCGCCCGACAGCTGCTGGGGCTTGCGCTTGGCGAAGGGCGTCAGCTTCACGAGCTTTAGCATCTCGGCGACGCGGTCGTCGCGCTCCGACTTCGCCATGCCGTCCTGCTTCAGGCCGAAGGCGATGTTCTTCTCCACGCTCATATGCGGGAAGAGCGCGTAGGACTGGAACATCATGTTCACAGGCCGCTTGTAGGGCGGCACGCCGACGAGGCTCCGCCCCTCCAGCGTCACGTCGCCGGTCGTCGGGTCCTCGAAGCCGGCCAGCATGCGCAGAAGCGTCGACTTCCCGCAGCCGGATGGCCCGAGCAGGGCGAAGAACTCGCGGGCATGGATGCCGAGACTCAGCCCGTCCACGGCCGTGAAGTCGCCGAAGCGCTTGGTGATGTCGGTGAACTGGATCAGCGGCTTGGCCGCCGGATCGTTCCAGGGCTCGAAGGCGCGCCGGATATTGCCGAGAGATTTGGGGGCGGCCGCCATGCGGGGACTTTCGTTCGGCAGAAATGGTGAAGGCGAGGAATGAACGGGCGCGGCACGACCGGTTCGGGACATCAAAGGATCGTGCGAGGCCCCCTCTGTCCTTGCCGGACATATCCCCCTGAAGGGGGAAATCACAGCTTCGAGGGCAAGAGACAAGCCTGATCTCCCCCCTTGAGGGGGAGATGCCGGCAGGCAGAGGGGGGCGCCGTCGAGCGCCGCCCCGAGCCGCCCGCCCGACCCTTACTGCCCGGTCTTCACCGTCGTGAACGCCCGCGTCACGAGTCGCTGCGTCTTCGCGTCGTAGGGCAGCTTCGTATAGAGGTTCGCCAGCGTCGCATCGTCGGGATAGACCGCCTTGTCGGCGAGCGTATCGGGATTGACGAGCGGCTGGGACGCCTTGTTGCCGTTGGCATAGGAGACGTAGTTCGTCGCCTTGGCGATGACCTCGGGCTTCATCATGTAGTTGATGAAGGCATGGGCATTGTCGACATGCGGCGCGTCGGCCGGGATGGCGAGCTGGTCGAAGAAGAGGAGCGCGCCTTCCTTGGGGATGGAATAGGCGACTTCGACGCCCTGCCCGGCTTCCGCCGCGCGGTCGCGCGCCTGGAAGACGTCGCCGGAGAAGCCGACCGCGACGCAGATGTCGCCGTTCGCGAGGCCGTTCACGTATTCAGACGAGTGGAACTTGCGCACGAAGGGCCGGACTTTGAGGAGCAGATCCTCGGCCTTCTGGACGTCCTCGGCGCTCTTGGCGTTCGGGTCGAGACCGAGATAGTGCAGCGCCGCCGTGATCATCTCGGCGCCCGAATCCAGCATGTCGATGCCGCACTTGGAAAGCACTTCGGCATTCTTCGGATCGAAGACGAGCGACCAGCTGTCGGTCGGCGCGTTCGGAAGAAGCTCCGCCACCTTCTTCTTGTTGTAGCCGATGCCCGTCGTGCCCCACATGTAGTTCACGGAATAGGCGTTGTCGGGATCGTAGGTCGCGACCTGCTTGGAGATCACGTCCCACATATTGGTGATGTTGGGCAGCTTCGACTTGTCGAGCTTCTGGAAGACGCCGGCCTCGATCTGGCGGCCGAGATACTCGGCGGAGGGAACGACGACGTCGTAGCCGGTGCCGCCGGCCAGAAGCTTGGTCTCCAGGATCTCGTTGGAATCGAAGACGTCATAGACGACCTCGATGCCGGTTTCCTTGGTGAAGTCCTTCAGGATCGAATCGTCGATATAGTCGGACCAGTTGTAGACCCGAACGACCTTTTCCTGCGCCAGGGCGGCGGTCGCGACGAGAGAGAGAACCGCCGAGGCGGCGATCAGGGCAAGTCTTTGCTTCATCGAGGAATTTGACCTTCTTCCATCGCGGTGCCGGCCACGGCCGCATGGGAAACCGATAAACCGAAGACGCCAGCGCTTCGGGAACCCGCCTCACTATTGAGCATTCGCCGCCGTCTGCCTAGCCCTATTGCAGGTCCGTCGCGGAACCTTCATGGAGCCCGGTGCGAAGCGCGCCGCTGCGCCGCACCATGTAGCGCGCTTCGGCACCGTAGGGGACGAGCTTGGCGGGATCGGCGGAGGCGGTCTCGTCGACGAAACCGAAGCGGCTCCAGAAGGGCCCGGTTCCGTAGACCGAGATCAGCATCACGGCCGGAAAGCGCTCGCCGACGCCGAGGATGCGCCCGATCGCCTCGCCCGCAAGACCCCGCCCCCGGCATTCCGGCCCGAGCGCGATGTCGTGGAGATAGAGCGCGTCCGCCTCCGGATCGAGCCGGCCGAGCAGCGTGTCGAGCGGCGGCGGCGCGCCGAGCTTGGCGGGATGGGAGAGGATGTAGCCGGAGAGGCGCGCCTCGCCCGAAAGGCCGGGCAGCGCGAGGCAGCCTTGCGGAAAGAGCGCCAGCCGCTCGGCCATGACCTCCGGCCGCTCGAAGAAGCCGGGATGGACGACGGCGGCCAGCGCGTCGAGCCCCGACAGATCCTCGGGGCGAAGCGGACGCCAGCGGGAGGTTCCGGCCGGTTCGCTCATCGGTGCTTGCGGCCTTCGCCGTAGAACATCTTCTCCCAGGCCTTGTGGGCCTTGTAGCCCTCGCGGATGAAAGGCGTGAAGACGGCGAGATTGAGCACCGCTTTGTTCGTGAGATTGGCGGGAAAGCGCAGCGGCTTCTCGAAATCGACGAAGAGCACCACGCGCACCTCGTCCGAGTGGTTCCAGGCCTCGTGCTCGTAGGCGTCGTCGAAGATCAGCGCCTCGCCTTCCTTCCAGTGCCGCGTCTCGGTGTCGATGCGGATGCCAACCTTGTCCGGCTGGTCCGGCACGATCAGGCCGAGATGGAAGCGCAGCACGCCGTTATACGGCCCGCGATGGGGCGGCAGGTGCTTGCCCGGCTCGAAGATCGAGAACATCGCGCTCTTGAGGCCGGGGATCTTCTGCAGGATGCGCCAGGTCTCGGGACACTGGCGGATCGCCTCCTCCGACTTGATGCCGTAGCCGCAGAGGAAGAAGGTCTTCCAGTTCTGGTCCGACGAGATGGAGCGCACCTCGGAAGAGATCTCGTGGAAGGCAGGCAGATCGCCCTTGCGCACCAGCACCTTGTCGAGCTCGGCGCGGATCGCCGTCCACTCCGCCTCGACCTCGCGCGCCCAGGGGAAATCGTCGGTCGGATAGACCGCCGGATTGCCGACCGCCGAATGGCGCAGATTGAGCTTCTCCGCCCCATCGACGAGCGTCTGCACGGCTTTGGCGACGAAGCCGCCGCGGGACATCGTGTCCTCGAGCCCTTCCGTCTTGGCCTTCTGCGTCTTCTGCTGGATGCGCTGGTCCATGCTGCTGCCCTCGCGTTCCGGTGCCGGCATCGCCGTCGCACCGATCGACACCGGACATAGCGGCGGCGACGCCCTTGTCACAAGTCTATTGAAAATCGAATCCGCCGAGCCCCGTCACCGCTTCGTCCAGCGCGAGCGGGCGCGTCAGGGGCGGGGCGGCGCGCGCGAGGCATCCCTGGCGCTCGCAGAGCCGGCAGGCGGGCCCGACCGGCGTCGCCCGGCGGCCCTCGCCCATCGCCCGGCCATAGACGGTCTGCCCGGCCAGCGCGGCATCGAGCCCGAGCAGGATCGCGGTGCGCCGGGGCCGCTCGCCGAAGCCCGCCGCCGGCCCCTCCACCGTGCGCGCGATGGTGAGGAAGGCCGCGCCGTCCGGCATCTCGACGGTCTCGACGAGCACGCGCCCGCCTTCCGCGAAGGTGGAATGGATGAGAAGCTTGGGGCAGTCGCCGCCGAAGCGCTGGGCGGGAAAGCCGCGCGCGCCGGCCCGGCGCAGCCGGTTGCCCGCGCCGTCCGCCTCCACGAGAAAGAAGGGCAGGCCGGGCGCGGCCTGACGCTGGAGCGTCGTCAGCCGCGTCGCCGCCTGCTCGAACGAGGCCTCGAAGCGATGGCTGAGAACCTCGATATCGTAGTGCACGCGCTCCGCGGCGGCCTGGAACGGCGCATAGGGCATGATCAGCGCATGGGCCGCATAGCGCAGAAGCTCGAACCTTGCGAGCCGCAGCGCCTCGGCGCTGGCGAAGCCGAAGGTCTCGGCCTCCGCGGCGATGGCGCCGCCGAAGGCGAGCAGCGCCACCTCCGTCGCGACCTCGCGCAGCCGGTCGGCGGGCGACAGGCGCTCGGAGACGAAGAGGCGACGCGAATGGCGGTCGAAGCGCCGGCGCCAGAGCGGCATGGTCTCGACCGGCAGGATGCGCACGGCGACCTCGTGCTCGCGCCGCAGCCAGCCCCGCAGGAGGCCCATCAGGTCGTCGCCCGCGCCGAGCGTCGCGCGAAAGGCCTCCGCCGCCCCCTCCACCACGGGAAAATGGTTCGGCCGGTTCTCGAAGACCTCCTGCACCTCGTCGCTCGGCAGGCGCGCGCCGGTGGCGCGGGTCTGGTGGCCCTCGTGGGCGAGCAGCGCCGAGAGATCGGAGAGCCGGTCCTGGCTCTCGCGATAGGCGCGGTAGAGCTTGGCGATTCCGGCTGCGATGTTGGGCGCGCCCTCCGCCACCTCCACCAGCTCGCCGTCGCCGGGAAGCTCGGCGGAGAGAAGAGGATCGGCGAAGACGGCGCGCAATTCGGCCGCCGTGCCCGGCCCGTCCCCGCGCAGGTCCGCCAGATCGAGATCGAAGACCTCCGCCATCTTGAGGATGAGCTGGACGGTGAGCGGGCGCTGGTTGCGCTCGATGAGGTTCAGATAGGAGGGCGAGATGCCGAGGCGCTGGGCCATGGCCGTCTGCGTCAGGCCGAGCCCGCTGCGCACGCGCCGGATGCGGGGCCCGGCGAAGATCTTGTTTTCGGCCAATATCCCGGCTCTCCGATGCGGCGTCGCGACGATTTGTGACAAACCTTGTCAAACTCTGACCGTGACAATCTTTACAGATTTACTGCGCCGCACCGTCACAAGCAAGACAGACCGACCCCTTTCAAGCCGGCGGATCGGCTTCTTGATCTGGACCGATCCGTCGCCGGATGTCACATCCTACACACGCCGAACGGAGACAGACTGAACCGACGGCTTCCGCGAGACCCGCAGTAGGATGGCACCAAATGACCGATTTTTACAATCTCGTCCCCTCCGCCCCCAAGGGCCGCTTCGATCATGTGACGCGCACCTACTCGGCCGATGACGTCAAGCGTCTGCGCGGCTCGGTCGAGATCCGCTACACGCTGGCCGAAAAGGGCGCGAACGCTCTCTGGAAGCTCATCCACGAGGAAGACTTCGTCAACGCGCTCGGCGCCATGACGGGCAATCAGGCGATGCAGCAGGTCCGCGCCGGCCTGAAGGCGATCTACCTCTCGGGCTGGCAGGTCGCGGCGGATTCGAACACCGCTTCCTCCATGTATCCCGACCAGTCGCTCTACCCGGCCAATGCCGCGCCCGAGCTCTGCCGCCGCATCAACCGCACGCTCCAGCGCGCCGACCAGATCGAGCATTCGGAAGGCGAGAAGTCCGTCGAGAACTGGTTCGCGCCGATCGTCGCCGATGCCGAGGCCGGCTTCGGCGGGCCGCTGAACGCCTTCGAGATCATGAAGGCCTTCATCGAGGCGGGCGCCGCCGGCGTCCATTACGAGGACCAGCTGGCCTCGGAGAAGAAGTGCGGACATCTCGGCGGCAAGGTTCTGATCCCGACCCAGGCCCATATCCGCAACCTCACCGCCGCGCGCCTCGCCGCCGACGTGATGGGCGTGTCGTCGCTCGTCATCGCCCGCACCGATGCCGAGGCGGCCAAGCTCCTCACCTCCGACATCGACGATCGCGACAAGCCCTTCGTCGACTACGAGAAGGAGCGCACGGCGGAAGGCTTCTACCATGTCAAGAACGGCCTCGAGCCCTGCATCGCCCGCGCCATCGCCTACGCGCCCTATGCCGACCTCATCTGGTGCGAGACGTCCAAGCCCGATCTCGATCAGGCCCGCCGCTTCGCCGAGGCGGTCAAGAAGGAGCATCCGCACCAGCTGCTCGCCTACAACTGCTCGCCCTCGTTCAACTGGAAGAAGAACCTCGACGACGCCACGATCGCCAAGTTCCAGCGCGAGCTCGGCGCCATGGGCTACAAGTTCCAGTTCATCACGCTGGCGGGCTTCCACCAGCTGAACTTCGGCATGTTCGAGCTGGCCCGCGGCTACAAGGATCGCCAGATGGCGGCCTATTCGGAACTGCAGGAGGCCGAGTTCGCGGCCGAGGTGAACGGCTACACCGCCACGCGCCACCAGCGCGAAGTGGGCACCGGCTACTTCGACGCCGTCTCGCTCGCCATCACCGGCGGCGCGTCCTCCACGACCGCGATGGGCGAATCCACCGAGAGCGCCCAGTTCCACGAAGCCGCAGAGTAAGATCAAGAGGCATTGAAAATGCCTCGCGATCAACCGCTTGCGAATGTCTCGAGCCTCTGACGCAATCGAGACATTCGCAATCTCTTCAACGGCCGGATGCGTGAGCATCCTCGAACGTTGGCATAATGCCTGACTTCGGGCGCCCCGTTCCGGGCGCCCGACCTTCGGCCACGACCAGACCCCATCCTTCTAGGGAGAGAGACCATGAGTGCTGTCGCCGAAACCACCGACCTTCGCCCCAAGACCCGCGTCCGCGAGCGCGCCGAGGAGCAGTCCTCCGCGATGGACGACACCCAGCAGTCCGCCATCCGCATGCTGGCCAACGACCTCCATCGCCTGAACCAGTCGGTCATGCGCGCCGTCGAGTCCGGCGTCTCCGTCGAACTCGTCCGCTCCGCCCGCCACCATTCCGGCGCCGGCAACTGGGGCGACCTTCTGATCCCCGTCGTCGTCAAGACGGAGAGCTGACGGCCGCGAAAACGGCAAAGCGCCGGACTGCGGAACGAACTCGTGACGGGGAGACACGCGAGGGGAGTGGATGCGCGAGCATCCGCTCCCTTTGTGTTTGGGATCGCATGGCGGAAGACATCCCGCATTCTAAGCCGTATATACGGGATATGGAGATCGTCTGGGACGAGCCGAAGCGACGCGCCAACCTTGCCAAGCACGGGATGGACTTCGTCGATCTCGACCTCCGCTTCTTCGAGGAGGCCGTGATCGGCCCCGCCAAGAACGGGCGCAGGCTCGCGGTCGGACGGCTCGACGGCATCGTGACGGTCGTCTTCGCACATCTCGGGACGGAAGGCATTTCCGTCATCAGCATGCGCCCGGCCTCCGCCAGGGAAAGGAAGAACCATGGCGAAACCCTTTGACCCCGCGCATGCCGCCGCGAACGGCTACACGCGCGACGACTGGGACGCGGTCGACAGTCCCGAACTGACCGAGGAGGAACTGGCGGAGTTCAAACCGATGCGCGAGGCCCTGCCCGACCTCCATGCCGCTCTTCGAGCGGCGCGACAGCGTGGACCGGCCCGAACGAAGACGCCGGTCTCCATCCGCCTCGACGACGATCTTCTCGCCAAGCTCCGCGCCTCCGGTCCCGGCTGGCAGAGCCGCGTCAACGATGCGGTCCGGCGCATGATCGAGGATGGCGGCGACACCGGCGAAGGAGATCGGGTTCAGCGGGCGACACGGTCGTAGGTCGAGTACGAGACCCGATGGCGACGGGGAGGATGCAAATCCGCTCGAACACACATGAAAAACGGGATTGGTCGGATTGCTCCCAACAAAGCTATCGAATGGGCCGACAAGCGGTTCGGGACCGTGAAACTTCATCGCAATAGCGTGCTCTTGGTCGACATGTGCCCGTCGATCAGCCGCCGATCGACTGGAAGATGGATAGAAGGTCGATGCCGGCAAATCGCAGGATCACGACGAGGCCTATCAGACAGAGCGTGTAGAGAGACGCTGCCACCATCGAGTTCCAGACCGCGGTCCAGAACGTTCCGCGCAATGCGTCCTCGCGGATGCGCGGCGTGTTCTCGTCGATGACGGAGCTTGCAAATGCGAGAAGGACGGCATCCGCCTCCTTCTGCGCGCCGGCGATGCGCGTGTTCGTCCAGGTGCGGATGTACTCGTCGAGTTCTCCGGCATTGGGCTTGCGCCCGATGCGCTCGAAAAAGTCCGTCGCCCACTCACGCTTCGCGATCTTATAGAGACAATAAGCGACCATTCCCGGAAGAACCTGATCTTCCGGAAGAGTGACGTTCACGAATCGTTCGAAGATAGGATTGTAGTGACGCTCCTCGGAGCCTCGCACGTCACTCACGTCAGTTTCCCGACTTGACCGTCTCGATAGCGGTTCGCAACCGAACGCCGGCCGCATCCTTTGCCGAAGCGAATGTGCCGCCCTTCACCACCTTGACGCGCCCCATTCCCGGCACATCGATCGTGTCGATGAAACGGCCCGAGGCAAGAGTCCTCGACGTCGTGGCGGTCCGACCTTTACGCGGCTCTGCGACCTTCGCGGACGTCATCGATTCAACTCCGAGGGAAGCCAGGCAAGAAACCGAGCCAAGTCACATTGTGCTAGCCGAGATAGGATATGGCAACGGGGGCCGGTGAGACAAACGCCGGAATCATCGATTCCGTCGATAGAGGGGTCGTCGGGTACGCGCCACTTCCGCCGTCGGCACCTTTCCCCCGGTTCGCGCCCCGGCTATGCTTCGGGCTCGATTCAGCCCCCGAAAGAATTCATGTCGGACACGACCAAATCGAAATCCTCGCGGCCCACGACGCCGGATAGGATCGACCGCAAGCGCTTGTCCGCGGGGGGAGCCGTGCCGGAGGCGACGGCGGTGAAGCCGGCCGCGAGCCCGCGCGATGCGGCGCCCGTCATCCTCCAGCCCGACGAGACCCGCGAGTTCGTGGAATCCAAGCGCGGCGTGCGCTCCATGGCGGAGGCGTCCGAGTGGCTGCGCGCCCGGGGCATCGAGGATATCGAGTGCATCACGCCCGATCTGGCGGGCGTGGCGCGCGGCAAGATGATGCCGGCCAAGAAGTTCACGGGCAACACCTCGCTCGCTTTGCCCTCGGCCCTCTTCATGCACACGATCTCGGGCGAATATCCCGAGGAGACCGGCGAGTTCCGCTATTCGCCGAACGACGGCGACCTGAAGCTCGTGCCCGATCTCTCCACGCTCTCGACCGTCCCCTGGGAGAGCGATCCGACCGCGCAGATCATCTGCGATCTCGTCGACACAGGCGGGGCCGCCGTCGGCTATACGCCGCGCAACGTCCTGAAGCGCGTGCTCGCCCTCTACGAGAACCAGGGCTGGGAGCCGATCGTCGCGCCCGAGATCGAGTTCTACCTCGTCTCCAAGAACGTCGATCCCGACTATCCGCTGACGCCCCCGATCGGCCGTTCGGGCCGGATGATCCAGAGCGGGCAGGCCTATTCGATCGGCGGCGTCAACGAGTTCGACGAGCTGATCGACGACATCTACCATTTCTCGGAAGCCCAGGGGCTCGAGATCGACACGCTGATCCACGAGGACGGCGCGGCGCAGCTGGAGATCAACCTGCGGCACGGCAGCCCGATCGAGCTTGCCGATCAGGTCTTCATGTTCAAGCGGACCATCCGCGAAGCGGCCATGAAGCACGACATCTACGCGACCTTCATGGCCAAGCCCATCCAGGGCCAGCCGGGCTCGGCCATGCACATCCACCAGTCGGTGATCGACAAGCGGACGGGCGCCAACGTCTTCTCGGAGGAGGACGGCTCGCCCTCGCAGCTTTTCTACCACTTCATCGGCGGCATGCAGCGCTACGTGCCGGCGGCGCTCGTGATGATGGCGCCTTACGTCAATTCCTATCGCCGCCTGACCTACGGCATGTCCGCGCCCACCAACAACGCCTGGGGCTACGACAACCGCACGACGGCCTTCCGCGTGCCGACCTCGGACGCCTCCGGCCGGCGCGTCGAGAACCGGCTGCCCTCCTCCGACGCCAATCCCTACCTGGCGCTCGCCGCCTCGCTGGCCTGCGGCTATCTCGGCATGGTCGGCGGCCTCCAGCCGGACGAACCGACCGACCGCACGGTCAACGAGGACGGCGTCATCTCGCTGCCGCGCGGGCTTCTGGAAGCCGTCGCCGTCTTCGAGGCGGAAAAGGCGTTCCACGAGGTCTTCTCGCGCGAGTTCGTCGGCACCTATGCCGGCATCAAGCGCGGCGAGTTCGAGACCTTCATGCAGGTGATCAGCCCCTGGGAGCGCGAGTTCCTGCTCCTGAACGTCTGATGGGAACGCCCCCCTCCTCCGGCCCGGCCGGCGATCCGCCCTACCAGTCTCCGATCTCGCCCGGCCGGTCCTGGTACGAGGATTCGGTTCCCGAGCGCCCGCGCTATCCCAAACTCGAGGGCGATCTCGATACGGACGTGCTGGTCGTCGGCGGCGGGTTCACGGGCCTTTCGGCCGCGGCCCATCTGGCGAGCGCTGGCATCGACGTCGCCGTGGTGGAAGCCGCCCGCTTCGGCGACGGAGCGTCGGGCCGCAACGGCGGCCAGCTCGGCACGGGACAGCGCCTCTGGTCCTCCGAACTGGCGGAGCGCTACGGCGCCGAGCGCGCCAAGGCGCTGTTCGACCTCGCCGAGGATGCCAAGGCCCATCTTCTC
The DNA here is from genome assembly GCF_001425485.1 of Aureimonas sp. Leaf427. Lineage (GTDB taxonomy): Bacteria > Pseudomonadota > Alphaproteobacteria > Rhizobiales > Rhizobiaceae > Plantimonas. The sequence continues at coordinate 338,982 of NZ_LMQW01000001.1, forward strand.
GACTTCACCGCGGCCCATGGCATCGAGGTCGATTTCCGCCGGGGCCAGCTCTCGGTCGCCCACAAGCAGCGCTACGTCGCCGATTACGAGGCGCAGGCGGAAGACCTGTCCGCCAACTACGACTATCCCCATGCCCGCTTCATGGGACCGGAGGAGACCGCCGCGCGCACCGGCTCAAAGCGCTATTTCGGCGGAATGGACGACCAGGGGACGGGGCACATCCACCCGTTGAAGCTCCTCGTCGGCACGGCGAAAGTGGCCGCGGCCGCCGGGGCGAAGCTCTTCGAGGAGACGCCCATCCTGTCGCTGACGGGAACGGGAAGCGTGCTCGCGACCACCCGGACGGGCCGCATCCGCGCAAGCCGCGCGCTCGTCGCGACCAACGCCCATGGCGGCGATCTCAGCGAGGCGGCGGCGCGCCACATCATGCCGATCCGCTCCTTCATCGGGGCGACGGAGCCGCTGGCCGAACCAGAACGCGTCATCCCGGGCGGCGAGTCCGTCGACGATTCGCGCTTTTCCGTGCGCTACTTCCGCAAGAGCGCGGACGGGCGCCTGCTCTTCGGCGGGCGCGAGGCCTATACGTCCGAGACCGGCGACATCTCGGCGCATATCCGCCGGCAGATCGCGGAGGTCTATCCGCATCTGAAGGACGTGCCGATCAGCCATGCCTGGGGCGGCTCGGTCGGCATCACCATGGAGCGGCTTCCCTATGTGCGCCAGGTCGAGCCCGGCATCACGGCGATCGGCGGCTTTTCCGGCCATGGCGTCATGATGGCGAACTTCGCCGGCCGTCTCTTCGCCGAGCGCCTGTCGGGAAACCGCGACCGGCTGGCCCTTCTGGAAGACCTCGAAATCACGCCGTTTCCCGGCGGACGCGCCCTTCGAACACCGCTTCTGGTCCTCGCCATGACGTGGTACGCCCTCAGGGACCGCTTCTGAAACGCCGGCGCGCCGCCGCGGTTTCGGAAGCTGGGAACGGATCGATCCTCCATGGTGGCGGTCGGCGAGACTTGCTTCGGAGCGTCTAGGTTCCACCTATGAGCATAGAGGCTGTTATGAATCTTGGACAGGTGATGTTCCGCTCGTGTTGGGTCGCGGGGTAGGAGCCCGATGCCGCCGGTAGCGGGGCTACCGGCAAAGAGGGTGACACACATCCGCGGCCCAACACGAGCGGCCCTTCGGGTCGTGTGAGAGACGCCATCCGGGGTGTCGGTAGATCAGAGAAGACGGATAGTCTTGCCTGATCTACCTCCTACCGGTCTGATCGTCGCTGACACGACACAACACCTGTCCAAGGTTCATAACAGCCTCTATGGCTCCGGGATGATGGATTCGGTACTTCCTTTGCTGACGAACGACCTGCCCGTGATGGCGCCGCCGGACCCGCAGGCGGACGCCCGATCGCTCCGCCGCCGCCTTCGCGCCGAAAGTCGCGAGAGCCATGAAGCGCTCGACGCGACGTTCGACGGGATGGCCGACGCTGCCGGACCGGACACTTACGCCCGCTTTCTCCTCGTCAACGAGGCCTGCCACCGCGCGATCGAGCCGATCCTCGAGAGAAGCCCGCTGCCCGACGTGGCGCCGGGTTTCCGCGTGAAGAGTCGTTCGCCGTCGCTCGCCGCCGATCTCGACGCCATGGGCCTTCGCCCGCTCGAAGCACCTGCCTTCCCGCTTTCCGCGCCGAATGCGGCCGAGACGGTCGGCATCGTCTACGTTCTCGAAGGCTCGCGGCTCGGCGCCGGCTTCATCCTGTCGCGCCTGCGCGGCCGGGATCTCGGCGAAGCCTGGTCGAAGGCCGCCTTCGCCTATCTCGAAGGCCCCGACGAGCCCCATGCCCTGCGAGGCTTTCTGATCGAGGCAACCGCTTCGCTGGGTAGCGGGGACGAGGGCGAGCGCAACGTCGACCGTGCCGTCGCGGCCGCGGATGCGACCTTCCGGTACTTCCTCGACGTGGAGCGCCTGTCCCGCGCAGATGCGGAGCGCCTGTCCAGCGCAGACGCGGAGCGTCTGTCCAGCGCAGACGCGGAGCGTCTGTCGCGCGCGGGAGAACGCGCTTGAGCGGCGGTGTTCCAGGCTTCGACGGGCCGGTCGATCTCTCCAATTGCGACCGCGAGCCGATCCATCTTCTCGGCCACATACAGCCCTTCGGCTTCCTGATCGCGGTCTCGATGGACTGGCTGATCCAGCATGTCTCGGCCAATATCGGCGAGTTCCTCGCCTGCGATCCCGAGACGCTGCCCGGCGAGAACCTCCTGAACGTCCTGCCGGAAAACGCGATCCACTCGATCCGCGGGCGCCTCCAGATGCTGGCGGCGGGCGAGGGCACGGAGCGTCTCTTCGGCTGCGATCTCCTCGGCGACGAGCGGCCCTTCGACGTCGCGGTCCATGTCTCGGGCTCGACGATCCTGATCGAAGCGGAGCCCGCCGAGACGACCATGGCGATCAATCCGAGCGCCATGGTCAAGAGCATGATCGCCCGCATCCAGAAGGCGGCGACGCTGACCGATCTGCACAAGAACGCCGTGCGCCAGCTGCGCGGCGTCACCGGGTTCGACCGCGTCATGCTCTACCGCTTCGCCGAATCCGGTTCCGGCGAGGTCGTGGCGGAATCGGTGCGCAGCGGCCTGGAGACCTTTCTCGGCCTGAACTATCCCGCGACCGACATTCCGGCCCAGGCCCGCCAGCTCTACATCCGCAACCAGATCCGCATCATCTCCGATGTCGGCGCGGTCACGGTGCCGATCGAGCCGCCGCTGGACCCCTTGGGCAAGCCCCTCGATCTCTCGCTCTCGCTGCTGCGCTCGGTCTCGCCGATCCACATCGAATATCTGCAGAACATGGGCGTCGCCGCCTCGTTCTCGATTTCGATCGTGATCGGCGGCAAGCTCTGGGGCCTCTTCGCCTTCCATCACTACGCGCCCCGCCACCTCTCGATGGAGATGCGCTCCGCGCTCGAACTCTTCGGGCAGATGGTCTCCTTCATGATCGAGGCACGGCTCTATTCCGAGCGGCGCCAGATGGAGGAGACGACCCGCGAGGTGCACGACCGCTTCCTCAGCAAGATCGTCGCGGCGACCGGCAGCGTCGAGGCGCTCGGCGACTATGCGGACGAGCTGCGCGAGATCATTCCCTGCGACGGGCTGATGGTCTGGGCGAAGGGAGAGGCGCGGCGCTTCGGCCGCACGCCGACCGAGGACGAGATGCCGGGCCTTGCCCGCTTCCTCAACCGCGCCGCCGCCAGCCGCATCTACGGAACCGACGAGCTGGGCTTTCTCTATCCGCCCGCGCAGGATTTCGCGGACCGGGCGGCCGGCATCCTCGCCATCCCGATCTCCCGCTCGCCGCGCGACTACGTGATCTTCTGCCGGGGCGAGGTCGTGCGCACCGTCGACTGGGCGGGCGATCCCCGCTCCAAGCCCGTGACGACCGGCCCGAACGGCCCGCGCCTGACGCCGCGCAAGAGCTTCGAGGCCTGGCGCGAGACCGTGCGCGGCAAGAGCATTCCCTGGACGCCCTCCGAACTGAAGGCGGCCGATGCGCTTCGCGTCTCGATCCTGGAAGTCCTCATCCGCTACAACGAGGAGAGCGAGCGGCAGAAGCAGCTGGCGAGCGAGCGCCAGGAGCTTCTGATCGCGGAGCTGAACCACCGCGTGCGCAACATTCTCGGCCTCATGCGCGCGCTGGTCTCGCAGAGCCGGCCGGGCGCGAAATCGATCGACGATTTCGCCGCCATCATCGGCGGGCGCATCCAGGCGCTGGCGCGCGCGCACGACCAGATCACCTCCGACAACGCCTCCGCCATCTCGCTCGCCGAGATCGTCTCGACGGAGGTTTCGGCCTATATCGGCGCCAAGGCGAGCCGCGTGCATCTGTCCGGTCCCGACATCCATGTCGAGGCGCGGGCCTTTTCCACGCTCGCGCTCGTCTTCCATGAAATGGTCACGAACTCGGCCAAATATGGCGCTCTGTCCGATTCGCATGGCTCGATCTCGGTGCAGTGGCGCATCGAGGACGATGGCGGCTGCAGGATCGAATGGCGCGAGAGCGGCGGTCCGGCCGTGACGGCACCGACGCGGCGCGGCTTCGGCTCCACGATCATCGAGCGCGCCATTCCCCACGACCTGCAGGGATCGGCGCAGCTTCGCTACCGCCTTCCCGGCCTGGAAGCGGATTTCACCCTGCCCGCCGGCGTCTTCCACCCGGTTGCACCCGAAATGGCGCGCCTCGCGGCGGCGTCCAAGGAAACCGCCCGCATGGCATCCGTCGCAAACCCGTCCTCGCTCAGCGGGATGACCGGGCTCATCGTCGAAGACAACATGATCATCTCCATGGATGCCGAGCAGCTCATGCTCGACAATGGGATGACGCAGGTCTTCGTGGCCGCGAGCGTGGCCGAGGCGCGCAAGATCATCGTGCGCGAGACGCTCGACGTCGCGCTGCTCGACGTCAATCTCGGCAACGAGACGAGCTTCCCGCTGGTCGGCGACCTGAAGGCGAGGAACGTGCCCTTCGTCTTCGTGACGGGCTATGGCGAGAACGTGGACCTTCCCGTGGAAGCCAATGGCGCCCGCGCCATCAAGAAGCCCTTCGCCAGCGACCAGCTGATCGACGCTCTGGGCACCGCTGCGCGCTCGGAACGGGCCGTTCCGACCACTTCAAACGATTGAATCTGCCAAAAACAGCGATTGATCGTCTCTGAATCGCGTTTGCCGCGCTGCAAGAGACTGGAAAAGCGCGAAGGCTTGGATTACTCCCAAGGCACGGCCATCGAGCGCGCGGACGTCCCGCGCAGCCGGCGCCCGAGATGCGCGGGGATTTCGCCCCGCCCGGAAAGGATTCGATGTCGAGCCAGATCATTCCCGTCGAACCGTTCGACTATGTCGTCTTCGGCGGAAACGGCGATTTGGCCGAGCGCAAGCTCCTTCCCGCCCTCTACCACCGCGACGACGACGGCCAGATCCCCGCGGAATCGCGCATTATCGGCGCCTCCCGCACGGCTTTGTCGGACGACGATTTCCGCGCCTTCGCCAGGGCCGCGATCGAAGAGCACGTCGCCGCCGCCGACCGGCACGAGGACTCGGTCGAGCGCTTCGTCCAGCGCCTCTACTACCGGCAGGTCGACGCGCGCTCCAACAATGGCTGGGACCAGCTGAAGAGCCTTCTGGAAGAGGGCGGCGGGGATCGCGTCCGCGCCTTCTATCTGGCCGTCGGCCCCGCCCTCTTCGGCGACTTCGCCTCGAAGATCGCGGAAAACGGCCTCATCACCGAGAAGACCCGCCTCGTGGTGGAGAAGCCGGTCGGCCGGGATCTAGCCTCCGCGCGCGAGCTGAACGTCATGATCGGCCGCCACTTCCGCGAAGACCAAGTGTTCCGCATCGATCACTATCTCGGCAAGGAGACGGTGCAGAACCTCATGGCGCTGCGCTTCGCCAACATGCTCTACGAGCCGCTGTGGAACTCCAGCCACATCGACCACGTCCAGATCACGGTCGCCGAGAGCGTCGGGCTCGAGGGCCGCGTCAGCTATTACGACAAGGCCGGCGCGCTGCGCGACATGGTGCAGAACCACATCCTGCAGCTTCTCTGCCTCGTGGCGCTGGAGCCGCCGGCGGCGATGAACGCCGACGCCCTGCGCGACGAGAAGCTGAAAGTGCTGCGCGCGCTCCGGCCGATCGACGCCGGCAATGTCGAGAGCCGCACGGTGCGCGGCCAGTACAAGGCCGGCGCCTCCAACGGCTCGGCCGTGAAGGGCTATCTCGACGATCTCGGCGATGCCGACAGCCAGACCGAGACCTTCGTCGCCATCAAGGCCGAGATCGGCAACTGGCGCTGGGCGGGCGTGCCCTTCTACCTGCGCACGGGCAAGCGCCTCTCGCAGCGCATGTCCGAGATCGTGGTGACGTTCCGCTCGATCCCGCATTCGATCTTCGAGCGCTCCGCCGGAAACGTCGTGCAGAACCAGCTCGTCCTGCGCCTCCAGCCGGACGAGGGCGTGCGCCAGTGGCTGATGATCAAGGACCCCGGCCCCGGCGGCATGCGCCTTCGCCACATCCCGCTCGACATGACCTTCGCCGAATCCTTCAACACGCGGAACCCCGACGCCTACGAGCGCCTGCTGATGGACGTGATCCGCGGCAACCAGACGCTCTTCATGCGCCGCGACGAGGTCGAGGCGGCCTGGGAATGGGTCGATCCGATCCTGAAGGCCTGGGACGAGAAGGCGATGCCTGCACAGAGCTACACGGCCGGCACCTGGGGCCCCTCCTCCTCCATCGCCCTCATCGAGCGCGACGGGCGCACCTGGCACGAGCCGGACTGACCGGGCTCCCAACGACACAAGCCGCGCAAGCGAGCGAACGGGCAGGGAGACCGGCATGAACAGCGTGTTTCACAGATACGAGTCGCGCGAGGCGCTGGCCGAGGCGCTGGCGGCCGGCGTCGCGGCGGTTCTGGTCGGCGGCATCGCGACGACGGGCGCGGCGACGCTCGCCGTCTCCGGCGGCTCCACCCCGAAGCTCTTCCTGGAAACGCTCGGCCGCGCCGAGATCGACTGGAGCGCCGTCACGGTCACGCTGGTCGACGAGCGCTGGGTGCCCGCAGACCACGCGCGCTCCAATGCGGGCTTCCTCGCCCGCCATTTCCTGAAAGGCCCCGCCGCGGCCGCGCGTTTCGAGCCGCTCTATGCCGAGACCGAGACGCCCGAGGAATCCCTTTCCGATCTCACCGCCCGCATCGGCGGCCTGCACCATCCGTTCGACGCCGTCATCCTCGGCATGGGCGCCGACGGGCACACGGCCTCCTTCTTTCCCGGCGCGGACAAGCTGGCCGAGGCGATCGACCCGGCTAATCACAGCCCGCTCGCGGTGCTCCGCGCCGAGGGCGCCGGCGAGCCGCGCATCAGCCTGACGCTCGCCCGGCTGGTGGACGCGCATTTCCTCGCCCTCCACATCGAGGGCGACGAGAAGCTCGCCGTTCTGGAGACGGCCAAGGGCGACGGTCCCGTCGAGGATCTGCCCGTCCGCTCCGTGCTGCGCGCGCCCCGCGAGGAGCCGCTGCAGGTCTTCTGGACGCCGGCCGGCGCACCGGCCTGAGCGATGCCGGACGGGCTCCGCCCAGCTTGGAACCGCTCTGAATTTCAATCGATTTAGCGTTTGTTCTTCGCTATGATCGCGCTGCAATATCGAACCTTCGCCGACACGCGCCCCGGCCGAACCGGCCCCGCTTTCGAGAGGCATGAGCTGACATGACCGCCGACCGCCGCATCGAAGAGATCACCGACCGCATCCGCGAGCGCTCCGCCAAGACGCGCGAGACCTACCTCTCGCGCATTCGCGCCAAGGGCGCGGAAAAGCCGGTGCGCTCGCATCTCACCTGCGGCAACCTCGCCCACGGCTTCGCCGCCTGCGGCCCGACGGACAAGGAGCGGCTGACGGAGAACCGGGTCGCCAATCTCGGCATCGTCACCTCCTACAACGACATGCTCTCGGCCCATCAGCCCTTCGAGACCTACCCCGAGATCATCCGCCAGACCGCGCGCGAGGCCGGCGCGACGGCGCAGGTCGCCGGCGGCGTGCCCGCCATGTGCGACGGCGTCACGCAGGGTCAGACGGGCATGGAGCTGTCGCTCTTCTCGCGCGACATCATCGCCATGTCCGCCGGCGTCGGCCTCAGCCACGACATGTTCGATGCGGTCGTCTATCTCGGCGTCTGCGACAAGATCGTCCCGGGCCTCGCCATCGCCGCCCTCACCTTCGGCCATCTGCCCGCGATCTTCATTCCCGCCGGCCCGATGACCTCGGGCCTGCCGAACGACGAGAAGAGCCGCGTGCGCCAGCTCTACGCGGAAGGCAAGGTCGGCCGCGACGCGCTGCTGGAGGCGGAGTCCAAATCCTATCACGGGCCGGGCACCTGCACCTTCTACGGCACCGCCAATTCCAACCAGATGCTGATGGAGATCATGGGCCTGCACACGCCGGCCTCCTCCTTCGTCAATCCCAACACGCCGCTGCGCGACGCGCTCACCAAGGAGGCGACGCACCGCGCCCTCGCCATCACTGCGATGGGCAACGAATACACGCCGGCGGGCCTCGTCGTGGACGAGCGGGCGGTCGTCAACGGCGTCGTCGGCCTCCACGCGACGGGCGGCTCGACCAACCACACGATGCACCTCGTCGCCATCGCGCGCGCGGCCGGCATCCAGCTCACCTGGAACGACATTTCCGACCTCTCGGACGCCACCCCCCTGCTCGCCCGCGTCTATCCGAACGGGCTCGCCGACGTGAACCACTTCCATGCCGCCGGCGGCATGGGCTTCCTCATCCGCGAGCTTCTCGACCACGGCCTGCTGCACGACGACGTGCGCACCGCCTGGGGCCAGGGCCTCAGGGCCTATGCCGTCGAGGCCAAGCTCGGCACGGACGGCTCGGTCGTGCGCACGGCGGCGCCGGTAGAAAGCGGCGACCCGAAGGTTCTGACGACGGCCGACAAGCCCTTCTCGACCAATGGCGGGCTGAAGATGCTGACCGGAAACATGGGCAAGGCGGTCATCAAGGTCTCCGCCGTCAAGCCCGAGCGCCGCGTCGTCGAGGCGCCTGCCAAGGTCTTCCACGACCAGGACGAGCTGAAGAAGGCCTTCGACGCCGGCCAGCTCACCGGCGATTTCGTCGCCGTCGTGCGCTTCCAGGGACCGCAGTCCAACGGCATGCCGGAGCTGCACAAGCTGACGCCGCTTCTCGGCGTGCTTCTCGATCGCGGTCAGAAGGTCGCCCTCGTCACGGACGGGCGCATGTCGGGCGCCTCCGGCAAGGTGCCGGCGGCGATCCACGTCACGCCCGAGGCCAAGGCCGGCGGCATCATCGGGCGCATCCGCGAGGGCGACATGATCCGCCTCGACGCCGAGAAGGGCACGCTGGAAATCCTCGTCGGCGAGGCCGAGCTGGCGGGCCGCCCGAATGTCGAGGCCGACCTTTCGGCCAACGAGTTCGGCCTCGGCCGCGAACTCTTCGCCACCTTCCGCGCCGCCGTCGGCCCGGCCGACCAGGGCGCCAGCGTCTTCTTCAACTGATCGACATACGTCTCGAAAGAAAAAGGCCCGGGCGACAGCGCCCGGGCCTTTTCGTTTCCGGAAGATCGCCGCCGTCGCTTATCCGAGGCGGCCGCTCGTCGCCTTGCGCCGGCGGATTTCGGCGATGGTCTCGCGGATCGAGGCGATGTCGTGCGCCAGCTCCGCCGCTTCCGCTTTGGGCGCACGGGCGGGCGCGGAACCCGCTCCCATCTGCGACAGCGCCCGCACGCGCTCGCGGAGCTTGGCCCGGTCCTCGGCTTCCCCGCTTTCGACCGGCGGGACGGCCCGAGCGGGCGCCGGCGCCGGTTCCTCGAAGATCTCGGCGGGCGCGCGGCGAAGCAGCTGGCCTTCGCGGGCGGCCTCGGAGCCGAGCGGCGCCGGGCTCGACGCGGGCTCCGCCGGCTCGCGCACGCTGGCCTCGATCGCTCGGGCCTCCACCTCGACCGGGACCGCCACCTCGTTCGGCGGGCTCGCGACGTCGGGCTCCGCAACAATTCGGGGCAAGCGAGAGGCGCGGTCGAGCTCGGAGACGCCCTCCATCACCGCCGGCTCCAGGCGACGGTCGGGCGCGCTCGGCGCGGTCTCGGGCGTCTCAAGAGGCCCCGACGGGGCCGGCGCTGCGGCGGCAAGATCCCGGCGCGGAGCGGCCGTCGCGGCGCCCGTCAGAACCTTCAGGACGGCGAGCACGGTGGCGAGCGCGATCCCGGCCGCGAGGCCCATGACGAGACCGGCGAGGAGGACGATCTTCTTCGACATGCCGGACGCCTCGAACGGCGTGGTCGCATCGGAGATCACGCGGACATTGGCGGTGTTGAGGCTCTCCTGCTCGCTCGTCTCGCGGGCCCGCAGCAGAAACGCCTCGTAGACGGCGCGCGAGGCATCGACCTCGCGCTCCAGCTCGCGAAGCTTCACGAAGGAGCCGGACGTTTCCACCTGCTTGGCCTTCAGCTCCTCGATCTGGGCGGTCAGGTTGCGCTCGGTCTCCGTGGCGCGGGCAAGCTCCGTCTGGGCGGCCGCGACGATGCGGCCGAGCTCGCCGGCGATCGCCTGACGCGCGGCGCCGAGCGCGCCCTCGGTCGCGATGCGCTGGGGATGGCGCGGCCCGAGCTTGGTCGCCAGGATCGCGGCCTGCTGGGCGAGATCCGAATAGCTCTGGCGCAGCCGCACCAGCGCGGCCGAGGCCAGCTCTTCCGGCAGCGTGCCGCGCACCACGTCCTCGACGCTCGCCCGGCGCATGGAGTCGGCGCGCACGCGAAGGCCGGTGATGTCGCCCCGCGCCTTGGCGAGCTGGTCGTTGATGCGCACGATGTAGTCGTCGTCGACCAGTCGCCCGCCGACGCCGATCAGCGCGTTGCGGCTCTTGTAGTCCTCCACGCGCCCCTCCGCCTCGACGACGCTGCGGCGCAGCTCCGACAGGCGCGAGGAGAGAGAATCGGTCGCCCGGCGCGCCGTGTCGGACTGGACGCGGCCCTGCTCGGCGATGAAGACTTCGGCGGTGATGTTGGCGATCTCCGCCGCCTTCTGCGGATCGATGCTGGCGACCGTGAGATTGATGACGAAGCTCTTGGTCTCCCGCGCGACCGTCAGCGCATGGCGCAGGCGGTCGATCACCCGCAGCTCGCGTTCGCGCAGGGCGGCATCGGGGTTCGACAGGATGGAGGTGAAGACCGACGGCAGGAGCGAAGCGATGCCCGTCTTCAGCTGGCCGTTGAACTCGGGATCGCTTTCGAGCCCCGCCTTGGCCGCGACGCGCGACAGGACGTTGTTGGACAGGATGACGGAGGTCTGGCTCTCGATCAGCGCGAGCGTCGCCTCGGAGGGCAGCCCGTTCGGCGTCACCTCGTTGGCGACCACCTTGATGTCGCGCGGGTCGATGAGGATCTGTGTCGTCGCCTCGTAGACCTTGGGCGTCGTCAGGGCGACCGCGAGGGCGCCGAGAAGCCCGAGCAGTCCGAAGAGGAGCACGAGCCCGCGCGAGCGCCAGATGGCCCCCGCCAGATAGACCGGATCGAAGAGCGGCGAGGGCGACGGCACCGCACGCCGCTCGCGTGGCCTTGCCTCGCTCGCAGGGCTCGCGGACGCTGGGATCTCGGAGGTGAACATGCGACGGCGGTCCCGCGAGAGTCGAGTGACGGTCTTGGCACCGGCGCGACGATGCACGATGCGCCGACTCCAGCCCTTTGCCGACCTTAAGCGAACATGGCTAACGCTCGGTTAACACCTGGTGCGTGTGGCAAGCCTTCCTTCACACCTGCAACCGCCTCTCGATCAGCCCGTGCCAGCTCTTGGGTTTCAGATCGGCGTCGAGCGGCAGCGGGCGGCAGGGCTTGCCGTCCGGGCGCGGCATGGTGCCGGGAATCCAGCTGTAGCGATCGGTGATGCCCCAGGCGACGACGGCCTCGGGCGGGCCGGCCGCGAAGACGCCGTCGAGAAGATCGCCGACGATTCTGTAGGCCGCCGCGTCCTGCTCCTCGGCGCCGCCCTCGATCTTCCAGTCGATGACGTCGAGTTCGGTCACGAGCAGGCGCACGCCCAGCCGCTTCAGCGCTTGGCCGAAGGCGGCGAGCGCTTCGACGTCGATTTCCTGTTCGGCATAGAGGTGGCCCTGGATGCCGACGCCGTCGATGCGGATGTTCGCATCCTGGAGCTGGCGCACGATGGAGAGCGCGATCTCCCGGCGCAGGTCGAAGCGCGGGCCCTTGAACTCCAGATCGTAGTCGTTGAGGACGAGCCGGGCCTTCGGGTCCGCCCGCTCGGCGGCTCTGAAGGCGATCGGGATGTGCCGCGGGCCCAGGACGCGCAGCCAGCTCGTGTCGCGCAGCAAGGCCCGGTCCGTCGGCTCGAAGGCGATGGCCTCGTTGACGACGTCCCAGCTCGTCATGCGGCCGCGATAGCGGTCCATCACCGTCTCGATATGCCCGACGAGAACGCGCTCCAGCTCCGCCGGATCGTCGATCGCCTCCATCCAGGGCGGCGTCGCGCCGAACCAGAGAAGCGCATGCCCGCGCGTGGAAAGACCGTTGGAAAGCGCCAGATCGACGATCCGGTCGGCCGGCCCGAAGCGGAAGGTCGCGGCATCGGGCCTCAGAAGATCGGCCTTCAGCTCGTTCATCGGCATGACGAGATCGCAATGGTCGAGAAAGGCCTGAACGTAAGAGGGATCGCTGTCCATATGATCCGACATCAGCGCCCCACCGAAGAGCACCTTGCCGCCGGAAGCCCGCGCCGGGCCGGGCCGGCTCGCGAGCGCCCCGGCGGCGGCCCCCGCCCCCGCCGCCAGGAACGAACGGCGCGTTAAGCCGGATGGCCTAGACTCCGCGTTCGGTGCGGCCACGGCCGGCGATCCGGCAAGGCTCCGGGCGTCCCGTCCTGTCGTGATGCCCATCGGTCGTCTCGCTAAAGGGTGGGAAATGGTTGCGCTTGCAGACTGGACGGCAAGGCTTAAGGGCAACCTAAGCGGGCTGCGGAGCTACGCCTTCCTCCTCGGCGGCTCGGCCGGGCGTCTCGTCCTGTCGCTGGCCTATTTCGTCTCGGTGGCGAACGGGCTGACGGTCTCCGATTTCGGCCTCTTCGCCACGGCCTCGGCGACCGGCATCGTCCTCTCGCGCATCGCGGGCCTCGGCTTCGTCTCGCCGCTCTACCGCGTCGCCACCGTCAAGCCGCAGCTGATCGGCACCTACACGGTGGGACTCGGACTTGCCGTCCTCGCCTCGCTGCCGCTCGTCGCCCTGGCGGCGGCCGGCTTCTACCTCGCCTTCTTCATGGGCCAGATGAGCCTCGGCGCGTTCCTCGCCATCATCGCGGCGGAGATCTTCTGCTGGCGGCTTCTCGAAGTCGTCGTCATCGTCAACAACGGCATCGGGCGGTTCGGGCGCGGCGCCTCGATCGTCGTCGTCGGCTCGGCGGTCCGGGCGCTCGCGGCCGTCGCCTTCGCCGCCTTTTCCGACCATTCGCTCCTCTCCTGGAGCCTCGCCTATCTGGCGGCCAACGCGGCGGTCGCGGCCCTTTCGGTCGCCCTCTTCTATCCGCCCTGCCGCCTTCGCTTCGCGCCCCGGCTCTATCTGGCGCGCTGGCGCGACAGCGTCTCGGTGGCGGGCGCCGAGATCGTCTTCTATCTCCAGTCCGAGCTCGACAAGCTGCTCGTCCTCTCCCTCGGCGGCCCCCATATCGCGGGCATCTACGCCATCGTCATGCGCCTCGTGGACCTCACGGCCCTGCCCATCCGCTCCTTCTCGACCATGATCGTGCAGAAGCTGATGAAGACGCCGCAATGGCTGGATCGCTGGCGCATCCGCTGGTCGATCGAAGGCGGCATCGCGGCCGTCTCGATCGCCGGACTCGCCGGCCTCGGCGGCTTCCTCCAGGTCTTTCCGAACGCGCTCGGCGGAAACGTGGCGGGCGCGGCGCCCCTCGTCCTGTCGGCCCTGCTCGTGCCGGCCTTCCGCAATCTCGTCGAATATCAGAGCGAGCTTCTCTATGCGCGCGGCCGCACGACGGTGCGCGCCCTCGTCCTCGCCCTGGTCGGCCTTATCAAGGCCGGGCTCCTCTTCATCCTGCTGCAGACCTTCGACGACAGCGGCACCGGCTGGATCGTCGGCTTGAACGGCCTCTTCCTCGTGCTCTGGATGGTCTCGGCCGCCGCGACCTACACGGCCTTCGACTGGGCTCCGTCCCGCAGGCTCAGGCGGCGGTCCTTCGGTCTCGATCCAGCCCCGCTGCCCGGCGAATGAGGGCGAGATCGGTGCCGAGGAAGGACTGGATGCCGATTGCCACCTGATCGGGGCCGAGCGCCCGCATGAAGGCGCCGAGCGAGGCCTCGTCCAGCGCCTCGCCGCTCCAGAGCGTGCTGCAGCGCTTGAGATCGGTCGCACGGTGCAGGTCCGGCCGCCCCTCCACTTCCTCCACGAAGCGGCCGTAGATCGTGTATTCCGAGATCGCCCGCGTGCCCGCCAGCGTCCGCGCCCAAGACCGGCCCGTCACCGCCTCGATCCGCGCCGTCATGGCGCGCACGCTCTGCGTGCGCCAGGCGGCGAGCGAGGAGATGTAGTCGGTCTCGGTGACGTCCGGCCCGGCAATGCCGAGAATCCGCCCGGCGAGGCGCGACCAGGACCGGTGCTTGTCCAGAACCGGATCGTGCGCCGGAAGCCCGCGGGGAATGCGGTAGAACTCCGTGACGCCGCCGGCCTCGAAGAGCCCCGCGTCGAAGTCGCGCACGACCACGGCGTCCGAATCCAGCGTCACCATCACGTCTTCAGAAAGCGCCGCGCCGATGGCGATGCGGCGCAATTGCTGGACGTGCCAGCCGCGCAAGGGCGGGCCGAAGGGCGAGAGCCAGATGCGGCGGCGGCCGAAATTCGTCGGATCGGGAAAGACGCGGAGCCATCGCGGCAGGAGGTCGCTTTCGGCGACGATCTCGCGTTTCGGCCCCGCGAAGGGCCGAAACAGCGCGAGATCGGCATCCTCGACGAGAACGAGATGGCGCGTGTGGCCCAAGACCCGGGCGTCGATGCTCTCGCAGAGCAGGGCGAACCGTTCGAGGTCGCCGCGATAGCTGGCGGTTACGAGAGCGACGGACAAGGATCTTCGTCTCCGATGGGGCTCGTCGGCATCCGGCCTCTCAGCCGCCGCGATCCTTGCGCCACCACAGCGCGATCATCCGGGCCAGAAAGGTCGGGTTGCCCAGGATGTAGCGCTTCCACAGGCGCCGCGGCTCGATCATCATGCGCCAGATCCATTCCATCCGCATCATACGCACGAGGGCCGGCGCCCGCGAGACCTTGCCGGCGACGAAATCCAGAAGCGCGCCGACGCCGATCGCGATGGTGCACTCCTCGCCGGACAGATGCTCGGCGATCCAGAGCTCCTGGCGCGGAACGCCGAGCGCGACGATCGCGATATCGGGCTTCAGCGTCCTCAGCGTGGAGAGCACGACCTCGGTCTGCAGGCCCTCCTGGAAATAGCCGTGTGACACGACCGCGAACCGGTGTTGCGGGCACGCCTTGACGAGGCGCGCGCAGGCCTCGTCGGCGACGCCCGGCTCGGCGCCGAGAAGCGCGACGCTCAGCGGCCGGCCCGTCTCGGCGAGGAGATAGGGCACGAAGTCGGTGCCGTTCAAATTCTCGCAGAACGGTGTGCCGTAGAGGAGCTGCGAGGCGATATCGATGCCGATGCCGTCGGGCAGGATGACGAAATCCTCCAGCGAGCGCCGGTAGGTCTCGGACTCGAAGGCAAGGTTCACGCAGTGGGCGTTGAGGAAGCCGACCTTGGTGAAGATCTTCGCCTCGATCCGCGCCATCAGGATGCGCCGCGCCTCGTCCGCCGCGACGGAGATGACGTCGACCCCGCCGATGCGGCGCGGCGCCTGCGAGAAGAAGGCCGGCTCGGCGGCCACGCGCAGGGAAAATGGAACTTCGAGATTCATTGTCCGCCCACCCATCCCGAATGGAACTCCCGCGCCTGAAAGCTCGGAGCGGCCCGCGACGCGCCGGCGGCCTTACGCGGCCGGCTCAGCGCCGCATCGAGGATCGCCAGCCCCCGCCCGATGCCCGAGGCCAGCGCCGCGCGCTGCCGCTCGGCGAAGGCCGCGCCGTCGACGCGAAGGCTGCGGCCCTCCCGGTCCAGATGGACCATCGCCTCCAGCCCCGCGGCGAACCCCTCCGGCTCGTCCGCGACGACGACATTGTCCGGCACGGCATCGACGCCCCGAAGCGCCGGCGTCGTCGCCACGGCCGGCAGGCCCTCCTCGAAGGTCTCCAGCGTCTTCAGCTGGATGCCGGTGCCGCCCTTGGTGGCGAGCGCGATGACGCGCGAGCTGCGCACGAAGGCCTGCGCATCCGGCACGCGGCCGAGAAAGCGCACGTTCTTCGGCGCCCGCGGCGGCGCGCCGTCGAAGCGGCCGGCAATGGCGATCGTGAGCGTTTCCGGCAGATGCGGCACGACCTCGGCCAGAAACCAGTCGAGCCCGACGCGGTTCGGAGCCCAGCTCCAGCTGCCGATGAGGCCGATATCGTAGCGGCGCGCCTCGTCCTCGGCAGCAGCCGGCCGGCCGAGCGTCAGCGCCAGCGGCTCGTAGCGCGGATCGCCGTCGAGACCGAGGGCGCGGCCGTCGTCGCGGCTCAGCGTGTGGATCGCGGCCGCATCCCGGCAGATGCGGGCCTCCGCCGCCTCCAGAAGCCGCGCCTCGCGCTCGTAGAGATAGCGTGCGAGCCTCGAGCGCGCATTGCGGGCGTTTTCCGCCGCCGTGCGGTGCTCGACATTGTGGGCGACGAAGATCGAGGGCTTGTCGCGCGCCAGCATCGGATAGGCCGTCGGCATCTGGATGGAGTTCAGGACATAGCCATCCACCGGCCCCGCCGCGGCCAGGCGCTCGCGCATCAGCCGGTCTCCCAGCCCATGCAGCTTGGCGGCGGCGACGGGCAGGCCGGAGCGCAGGGCATGGGCCACCCAGGCCGCCTTGCGGCCGCGCGTGGCGAGCGCGTTCTCGATGATCAGTTCGCCGAGCGGCACCTCGCCGGGCACCGGCATTCTCGACCCCGGCAGGCGGAAACCGGCGAACGAGACCCGCGCGCCCTGGCGCCTCAGCTCCTGCGCGATCGCGCGGTTGGCCAGCTCGAACCCCGAGGCCGGATCGTGGTCCGGCAGAAGAGAACTGATGAAGAGCAGGTGCATCGCTGAGCGCCTCGTTCGCTAACAAGGTCAGGCTTACGATGGCCCTCGCCACGCTTCCGCTAAACGCATCGTTCAAATTTTACACAACCCTCAGTTCCTTTCGGCCCGACCCGCTTCAGCCCTTGTTGAGAGTTTGCGCCTAGTCTTTGCCAAAGCCGCGTCGAAGCTGGCTCGTCCTGTTGCCGGATGCCGTCATGACGAAGACCGTCACCATCGAAGTCCGCTCCCCGGGGCTGGAGGATACGGCGCCCCGCGTCGTCGTCACGCTGCCGACCTTCCGCCGTCCCGAGCACCTCCTGAAGACGCTGGAATCCCTGGCCGCCCAGACGCTGGCCGAGCCCGTCGCGATCGTGGTGATGGAGAACGACGCGGAGCGGCGCGAGGGTCTTCGGGCCGCCGAGCCGCTCTTCCGCTCGGGCCGGCTGCGCGGCCTCGTCCTCGTCGCCCACGATCGCGGCAACTGCTTCGCCTACAATGCCGGCTGGGAGACGGCGCTCGCCGAGTTTCCGGCGATGGAGCATCTCCTCGTCATCGACGACGACGAGATCGCCGTGCCCGACTGGACGCGCAGCCTCGTCGGTCTCGCCGACGCGACCAAGGCCGACATCGTCGGCGGCCCGGTCCTGCCGACCTTTCCGCTCGAGCGCGGCGCGCGGCTGAAGCGCCACCCGGTCTTCACGCCGCCCTACGACACGAGCGGGCCGGTGCCGATCCTCTACGGCTCGGGCAACGTCCTCATCCGCCGGCGCGTCCTGGAGACGATGGCGCGGCCCTATCTCGATCCCGCCTTCAACTTCATCGGCGGCGGCGATGCCGACTTCTTCGCGCGCTGCCGCCGCCAGGGCTTCTCCTTCGCCTGGTCGCAGGAGGCGATGATCGCCGAGACGACGCCGGCCCGGCGCATGGAGTTCTCCTGGCTCCAGCAGCGGGGCCTTCGCGAGGGCGCGCTCTCCACCATCATCGAGCGGCGCGGCGCGAAGAACCCGGCCGCGCGGGCGAAGACGCTCCTCAAGAGCGGGGCGCTCCTGGCGCTGGCGCCGCTTCGCTCCGCGCGCCTCGCATTGCGCACGCGCTCGCTCGTCATCGGCCTCTATCCGATGAATGTCGCCATCGGCCGGTTCCTCGGCGAATTCGGGCTGGTCCATGAGCAATATCGCCGTCCCGAGCAGAACTGAGCCGTCGCGGGCCGCCGTCGACGCGCTGCGGACGGCGCTGGCGGCGATCCTCCTCGCCGCCCTGATCCTGACGCTGACGCCCTTCGCCGTGTCCGACAGCGCGGCCGAGGCCTCCGCGCAGGCGGCCGGCAACATCCTGAACCAGCTCGGCTACGCGATCCTCGCCCTGCTGGCCCTCGCCTCGCACATGCTCTTCACCGACCGCCTCGTGGCGCGCTCGCTCCTGCGCCCGGCCTGGTTCCTGATGGCGCTCTGCATCCTCTATTCGGTGACGCAAGCTCTCGATCCCGCTCAGACCTTGCGCGCGGCGCTCTTCACCATCATGGCCATGGTCGCCGCCACCGCCGTCGTGACACTGCCGCCCGACGCCGCGTCCTTCCGCTCCGCGCTGTCTGCGGCCGCGCTCACCGTTCTTAGCCTCTCCTATCTCGGCCTTCTCCTCAGGCCCGATCTCGCCATCCACCAGGCGGTCGGCGAGGAGGCGCAGCATGCGGGCCTCTGGCGCGGCGCCTATCCGCACAAGAACCTCGCCGCGCCCATCATGGCCGGGCTCTTCTTCGCCGGGCTCTATCTCGTGCGCAGCGGCGAGCGTCGCGTCGGCTGGCTGGTGGCGCTGGCAGCAGGGCTCTTCGTCCTGAAGACCGGCTCCAAGACCTCCACCGCCCTCGTGCCGCTGGTCGCCATGCTCGTCGTCTTCGGAAGCCGGATCGGAGGCCGCATCCTGCCCGTCGCGGTGCTCTTCCTCGCCATGGGCGGCATGGCGCTGATGACGCTCGGCGCCGTGCTGTCCCCGACCCTCGACGGCATCCTCCAGACCCTCCTGCCGGGGACGACCTTCACCGGGCGCATGGACCTCTGGCGTTTCGCGCTCGACACGATGGCCTCCCGCCAATGGACGGGCTTCGGCCTCGAATCCTTCTGGATGACGTCCAACGTCTTCGGCGCGGAAATGCCGTTCGAACTGTCCTGGGACCCGCGCGGCATCGTCAACGGCCATAGCGGCTATCTCGACGTCGCGATCGCCATGGGCTGGCCGGCGCTGGGCGTGGCGGTGCTGGTACTCCTCGTCCTTCCCATGCGCGACTACCTGAAGAGCCCGGAGGGCGGCGAACACCGTCGCATGGCCGATCTCTTCCTGATGATCGTCGCCTTCGTTCTCCTCAACTCCTTCCTCGAAAGCTACTTCTTCCGGCGCAACGATCCCGTCTGGATGATGCTCTGGATCTCCATCGTGGGCCTGCGCCTCGTCTCCCGGTTTCCCATCCGCTCCTGAATCTTCGCATAAGCGCCGCCGGGCGCTTGGCGTTGCGGAACAAGTTCCTACCTGCGGCATAAGGGACCGCTTGCCGACGATGGATGCCGAATGGATAACCTGCGCCTGGACGGGGTCGACGAAGACGACCTCGCCATCATTTCCGCCCATTGCCAGGACGCCATCGTGCGGGCCGAGGAGTGCCAGTATCTGGAGGCGGAGGGCCGCTTCGTGATGGCGATGAACCGCTTCGTCTGGGAAAAGGCGCAGGAGCGGTTTCGCGTCTCCGTCTTCCGCCGCCCCGACTACGAGCGCCGCCGCGCCGTCCTGCATTTCGACCGGGTGCTCTCGGTCAAGCGCCAGGGCGTCGATCCGCGCGCGGCCGATCAGGTCCTGTCGCTGCTCGCCATCCGCTTTTCGTCGGCCGAGGCGCCGTCGGGCTCGATCGAGCTTGTCTTCGCCGGCGGCTCCGCGATAAGGCTCGACGTGGAATGCGTCGAGGCCCGGTTGACCGATCTCGACGCGGCATGGTCGACATCGGCGCGGCCGGACCACGACGCGGACGCCGAATAGCCGGGCGAACGGGGCGGCGGAGCCGCGAGCCGCGCTCGGGGGAGAAGACGCATTTGCCCGTCAGGCTGAACGCCGCCGACGCCGATTTCGAGGACCGCTTCCGCGCGCTCCTCGGCGCCAAGCGCGAAGTGTCCGAGGATGTCGACGCCACCGTGCGCGGCATCGTGGCGCGCGTGCGCACCGAGGGCGACGCCGCGCTGATCGAACTGACCCGCCGCTTCGACGGGCTGGACCTGACGCCGCAGACGCTGCGCATTCCCCAGGACGAGATCGAGGCCGCCTTCCGCGCGACGGCGCCGGAGACGCTGGAGGCGCTGACGCTCGCCCACGAGCGCATCCGCAGCCACCACGAGCGCCAGCGCCCCGCCGACGACCGCTACACGGACGCGCTCGGCGTCGAGCTCGGCTCGCGCTGGACGGCGGTGGAATCGGTCGGCCTCTACGTTCCCGGCGGCGCGGCAAGCTATCCGTCCTCGGTTCTCATGAACGCCGTGCCGGCCAAGGTCGCGGGCGTCTCGCGCATCGCCATGGCCGTCCCGGCCCGCGCGGGCGAGCTGAACCCGCTGGTCCTCGCCGCCGCGCGCATCGCCGGCATCGACGAGATCTATCGCATCGGCGGCGCGCAGGCCGTGGCGGCGCTCGCCTACGGCACGCAGACGATCCCGCCCGTCGCCAAGATCGTCGGCCCCGGCAATGCCTTCGTCGCTTGCGCCAAGCGGCAGGTCTTCGGCACGGTCGGCATCGACATGATCGCCGGCCCGTCCGAAGTGCTCGTCATCGCCGACGGCGCCAACGATCCCGCCTGGCTCGCGGCCGATCTCCTCGCCCAGGCCGAGCACGACGAGGCCGCGCAGTCGATCCTCCTCACCGACGATCCCGCCCTCGCCGACGCGGTGGAAGCCGAAGTGGAGCTCCAGCTCCGGCGCCTCTCCCGCCGCACGACGGCCGAGACGAGCTGGCGCGACTTCGGCGCGATCATCCTCGTGCCCACGCTGGACGCCGCCCCCGCCCTCGCCGACCGGATCGCCGCCGAGCATCTGGAACTGGCCGTCGAGGACCCCGAGCCGCTCTTCGCCCGCATCCGCAATGCCGGCGCGGTCTTCCTCGGCCGGCACACGCCGGAGGTCATCGGCGACTATGTCGGCGGCTCCAACCACGTCCTGCCGACGGCGCGCTCGGCGCGCTTCTCCTCGGGCCTCTCGGTGCTCGACTTCGTCAAGCGCACCTCGATCCTGAAGCTCGGCCCCGACCAGCTGCGGGCGCTCGGGCCCGCCGCCATCGAGCTGGCGCGCGTCGAGGGTCTCGACGCGCACGGCCGTTCCGTCGCCATCCGGCTCAACCTCTAGCGCCCGAGGCCGGAATGGCGACAGCAACCGACAATCCCCACCGCCTGATCGACATCGAGCTCGACGACACGATCGGCCGCGCGACGCCCGATGTCGAGCACGAGCGGGCGGTCGCGATCTTCGACCTCATCGAGGAGAACGCCTTCCGCCCGGCGGGCCTCGAAAAAGGGCCCTACAAGCTCCGCCTGTCGCTCCTGGAAAAGCGCCTCGTCTTCGACATCCGCGATCAGGCAGGCGAAGGCCTCGTGACGCACATCCTCTCGCTGACGCCGCTCAAACGCGTCATCCGCGACTATTTCCTGATCTGCGACAGCTATTACGAGGCGATCCGCTCGGCCACGCCCTCGCAGATCGAGGCGATCGACATGGGCCGCCGCGGCATCCACAACGACGGATCGGAAACCCTTCGCGAGCGGCTGGCGGGCAAGATCGAGGTCGATCGCGACACCGCGCGGCGGCTCTTCACCCTCATCTGCGTCCTGCATTGGCGCAACTGACATGGCGCCGGGCGTAGAGAAGCCGGACGGCGAAGACCGCAGGACGCGCGTCTCTTCCGTGCTCTTCGTCTGCGGGATGAACGCGATCCGATCGCCGATCGCCGAGGCGCTCGCCAAGTCGCTGATGCCCCGCACCTACGTCGCCTCCGCCGGCGTGCGCAGCGGCGAGCGCGATCCCTTCGTCGACGTGGTACTGGCCGAGCGCGGCCTCAGCCTCGGCGACCGCGCGCCCCAGCGCTTCGAGGATCTGGCCGACAGCTATTTCGACCTCATCGTCACCATGGCGCCCGAGGCCCACCACACCGCGCTCGACGCCTCCGGCGGTGCCGCCGTCGAGGTCGAGTTCTGGCCGATGCCCGATCCCTCCGTCGCCACCGGCAGCCGCGAGGCGATCCTCGACGCCTATCGCGACGTCGTCGCCCGCATCGAGGCCCGCCTGCGCAAGACCTTCGTCACCGACTGAGCCCGACCGGAGCCTCGGGCGCCTTCGCGGGTCAGTGCGCGTCGACCTTCACGCCCGTCGAAGGCTTCTGAATGAAGACGGCGAGGAGGACGAGGGAGGCGAAGAGGACGGTGAGGAAGATGAACACGTCGGAGAAGGAGAGGATCTGAGCCTCCCGGCGCACGATCTTCGACATCTGCGAGAGCGCGGTCGCCGAGCCGTCGAGCCCCTGGGCGGCAAAGCGCGCGGACATGGACGCCATGCGGTCCTCCACCACGCGCCGGCCCCAGCGGACCTGCTCGGACAGGCGCTCGTAATGCAGCGTCGAGCGGTCGTTCAACATCGTGTTGATGATCGCGAGCCCGACCGCGCCGCCGAGATTGCGCGTGAGATTGAAGAGGCCGGAGCCGCCCTTCATCTTGTCCGGCGAGAGCGTGCCGAGCGCGATGTTGTTGATCGGAATCATCGCCATCATCAGCCCGACGCCGCGCAGGATCTGCGGCAGGAGCAGCTCGTAGAAGTCCCAGTCGTGCGTCAGGCCCGACATGAGATAGGTGCCCGTGCCGAAGGAGACGAAGCCGATCGACATCATCAGGCGCGGGTCCATCTTCACCTTGCCCATGAGGATGCCCGAGATCGGCGCCATGATGAACATGGCAAGGCCGGAGACGAACATGGTCTGCCCGATCATCAGCGAATCGTAGCCGCGGATGCGCGCCAGATAGACCGGGTAGAGATAGGTCAGCCCGTAGAGCCCGACGCCGAGCACGAAGGAGAAGAGCGAGCCGAAGGCGAAGTTGCGGTTGGAAAAGGCCGTGAGATCGACGATCGGTTCCTCCGCCGTGAAGGCCCGCCAGAAGAAGAGGACGGCGCCGACCACCGTCACGATCGCGAAGACGAAGATGGACGTGTCCTCGAACCAGTCGTTCAGCGGACCCTCCTCCAGCACGTATTCGAGCGAGCCGAGGAAGGCGGCGAGACCGAGGAGGCCGAACCAGTCGAAGCGGTTGAAGAGCGCGAGGTTCGGCTTGTCGAAATCGACGAGGTTCCAGACCGTGATCGCGACGATGATGCCGGGCGGAACGTTGACGAGGAAGAGCCAGTGCCAGGAGAAGGCATGGCTGAGATAGCCGCCGATCGTCGGGCCGATCGTCGGCGCCAGCGTCGCGACGAGGCCGATCACGGGCGAGACGATCGCGCGGCGCGAGGGCGGGAAGATCGTGAAGGCCGCCGCGAAGACGGCCGGGATCATGCCGCCGCCGATGAAGCCCTGGATCGCGCGATAGACGATCATCTGGTCGATGTTCGAGGCCGTCGCGCAGAGCGCCGACGAGGCGGTGAAGCCGGCGGCGGCCAGGGTGAAGAGCACCCGCGTCGACAACATGCGCGCCAGGAAGCCCGAAAGCGGGATCATGACGACTTCGGCGATGAGATAGGCCGTCTGGACCCAGGCGATCTCGTCGGACGACGCCGACAGGCCCGCCTGGATCTCGGAGAGCGAGGCCGAGACGATCTGGATGTCGAGGATCGCCATGAACATGCCGAAGACCATCGCCACGAAGGCGACGATCCGGCGCGTGGAAATGGTCTCCTCCGCCGCGCTCGGCGGGGCAGGCCGGGCGGGACTGGCGGGCGAGCCGGCCGTGAGCGTGGCGGACATGGGAAAGACCCCAGTTCGGGCGGTTAGTTCAGAGCGGCCGTGTCGTGACCGGCAGGGCCTGTGCGGCTGTCGATGGCGACCACGGCCGAAAGGCCCGGCCGCAGGCGACCGTCCAGCGCCTCCACATCGTCGATCGCGATGCGCACGGGAACGCGCTGCACGACCTTGGTGAAGTTGCCGGTGGCGTTGTCGGAGGGAAGAAGCGTGAAGACCGAGCCGGAGGCCGGCGACAGCGACACCACCGTGCCCGTCAGCTTCTGCCCGGGCAGCGCGTCGACCTCGATCTCGACATGCTGACCGGGGACGATCTCGGCCAGCTGCGTCTCCTTGAAGTTCGCCTCGATGAAGACCTTCGACATCGGCACGACGGAGGCAAGGCTCCGGCCCGCCGAGAGATAGTCGCCCGGCTGCACCGCGAGATTGCCGACGATGCCGTCATAGGGCGCGGTCAGCGTCGTGAAGGAGAGATTGCGCGCGGCCGTGTCGCGGGAAATTTCCAGCTCGCGGATCGTGCGCTGGGCTTCCTTCACCTGCGCATCGAGGACCGCGACATTGGCCGTCGCCGCCGTGATCGAGGCCCCGGCCCCGCGAAGCTTGGAAGCGGCCTGATCGCGCGCGCTCTGGGCGGAATCGCGCTGAGCCTTCGCGCCGACGCCGCTGCGAACCAGATCGCTCGCGCGCTGGAGGTCCAGCTCGGCCTGGGCCAGAGACGTGGCGATCGCATCCTCGCTGGCCTGCGCCTCGCCGACGGCGGCCTCGGCGGCGGCCTTCTGCGCGCCCAGCCGGTCGACGGCGGCATGCTGGGTCGCGATCTTGGCCTCGGCCGATTCCAGCGCCAGCTCGAAATCGCCGCGGTCGATCTGGACGATCGTCTGGCCGGCCTTCACATGCTGATTTTCCTCGACCGGCACGGCGGCGACATAGCCGGTGATCTTCGGCGAGAGGATCGACATGTCGGCCGCGATATAGGCGTCGTCCGTGGAGACGAAGAAGCGCCCGACCGTCCAGTACTGATGGCCGAAATAGCTGCCGGCACCGAGCGCGGCGAGAAGAAGGACGAGAAGGATCGGCTTCTTCCGGCTCTTGGCTTTGGGTGCCTGCGCCGCCGGGGACGCGGCGGGAGGCGCCGCCTCTGTCGCGGCCGGTGCGGGCTTTGCAGGCGGCGAGGCCTCGGCGCGAGCGATGATCCGCCCGCTCACGTTTCCGGTCTCCGTCTCGCCGTCCGTCGAACGAAGCGGCGCCTCGTCCTCGCGTGTGCTCTTGTCCAGCATCGCACCATCCTTCATCGAACCGAACCGTTCGGTTCGATGTTGACTTAGCGGCATCGAACGGCCATTTCAAGATCGTTCTACTGCAGTGCACGACAAAACCACGCTTGTATGAATAAGGTCGTATAGTGACACCCCTCGCGCTCGCCAAAAGCCCCGACGAACCGCATGTGAAATGTGCGGAGGGCCGCTCTGCGGCGGGCGAAGACCCCGTCAAGCGCAGCCAGATTCTGGAGGGCGCCCGGCGCATCTTCGTATCCGTCGGTTTCGACGCGGCTTCGATGAACGACATCACGCGCGAGGCCGGCGTCTCGAAATCGACGCTCTACGTCTATTTCCGCTCCAAGGAAGAGCTCTTCACAGCGCTGATCTCTGACGTGCGCGAGCGCTATTTCGCGGAAGTCGAGGCGATGCTCGGCGATGCCGACCACCCCGCCGAGACCTTGAAGCGTTTCGGCATTCGCCTTGCCACCATGGTCATGTCGCCGGAAGCCATGCACGCCAAGCGCACCGTCATCGCGGTGGCGAGCCGCATGCCCCATCTCGGCCGCGAGTTCTATCAGCACGGCCCCGCCCGCGGACTCGCGCTCGTGGCCGGCTATCTGGAGCGTGCGAAAGCGGCGGGCACCCTCGCCATCGACGACGTCCCCTTGGCCGCCTCGCAGTTCATCGAACTGACCACGGCCGGCATTCTGCGGCGCCGATTCTTCGACGACGAGGCTCCCCCGGTGACGGAGGCCGAGATGGAGGTCGTGGTCGACGCCGCCGTGCGTCTGTTCATGGCGGGCTACGGGACGAAACCGTGACCGTCTGGCGACCGCCCCAGGCGATCCGCGTCAAGGCGCTCGGCCTGATGATCGAGAGCGATCATCTCTTCGCCGCCGAGGTGCCGGGCGATTCGGGTGCGCTGAAAGGCGTGCGGCCGCTCGGCGGCTCGATCGAGTTCGGGGAAGGCCGGGAGGAGGCCCTACGCCGCGAGTTCCGCGAGGAGTTGCAGGCCGAGATCGAGTTCCTCGGCCCCTTCGCCTGCCTCGAGAACATCTATGTGCACGAAGGCGCCACCGGCCACGAAATCGTCTTCGTCGCCCCGATCCGCCTGATCGGCCGCTCGATCCCGCCCGGCGCCGTCGTCGAGTTCGCCGAGGCCGACGGCACGCTCTGCCGGGCGCGCTGGCATTCGTTGGACGCTCTGCGCCGGGGCGAGCCCGCCCTCTACCCGGACGGGCTTCTCGACCATCTCCGCGCGCTTTGAGCGGATCAGCCCTTCGGCTGGCTCTCCGCGAAGCTCGCGATCACCGACTGAAGATCGGCGAGCCCCAGGAACTTCTCCGACGAGGTCGCGATCAGTTCGGGAAAGGCCGCCGGTCGCTTGGCGATGGCCGCGCGCGTCGCCTCGATCAGCTTCGGCACGGCGAGATCCTTGATCTTGTCGGTCTTGGTCAACACGATCTGGTAGGACACCGCCGCCTTGTCGAGGAGGGCGAGCACGTCGAGATCGTTCGCCTTCAGCCCATGGCGCGAATCGATGAGGACGAAGACGCGCTTCAGCGTGGAGCGTCCGCGCAGGTAGTCGAAGACGAGCCGCGTCCAGGCATCCACCTGCTCCTTCGGCGCCTGCGCATAGCCGTAGCCCGGCATGTCGACCAGCGCGATCGGCGGCAGGTCTTCGCCCGTTCCCGAGAAGCCGCCGGGCACGAAATAGTTCAGCTCCTGCGTGCGGCCCGGCGTGTTCGAGGTCCGGGCCAGGCCCTTCTGGCCGAGCAGCGCGTTGATCAGCGAGGACTTGCCGACATTGGAACGCCCGGCGAAGGCGATCTCCGGCGGCCCTTCCGGCGGCAGGAACTTCATCTCCGGCACGCCCCGGATGAAGACCCAGGGGCGGGCGAAGAAGAGGCGCGTGTCGTCGGGCACGGTGCCCGGCGTCTGCGCGGCATTGAGGTGCGTCTGGTCGCTCATCGTGCGGCCTCCAGTTTGTCGAGGTCCGCGCCCCGAATGGCGCCGAGATTGCGGGAAATCTTGTCGGCCGGCCAGGACCACCAGCCGAGCGCCAGAAGCCGCTCGATCGTGGCCTCGTCGAAGCGACGGCGCACGAGACGGGCGGGATTGCCGGCGACGATCGCATAGGGCGGCACGTCGCCCGTCACCATCGATCCCATCGCGACGATCGCCCCGCTGCCGATGCGCACGCCGGGCAGGATGGTCGCCCCCTCCCCGATCCAGACATCGTCGCCGACGACCGTGTCGCCCTTCCATCCCGCCTGGACGGTGGCGAGATCGAACCCCGCCTCCCAGCCGCCGCCGAAGATGTTGAACGGATAGGTCGAAAAGCCGGTCATCGCGTGGTTCGCGCCGTTCATCACGAAGCGCACGCCCGTCGCGAGCGCGCAGAACCGGCCGATGATCAGCCGGTCCCCGATGAAGTCGTAATGGTGGGAGACGCAACGCTCCACGAAGCGCTCGGGCGCCTCGGGATCGTCGTAATAGGTGTAGTCGCCGATCTCGATCAGCGGATGATCGACCACCGCCTTCAGGAAGACGATGCGCCGGTGCGCCGGAACCGGATGCGCCAGCGTCGGGTCCGGCCCCATTCCGGCCGGTCCCGAACGATCGGTCGCAGCCCCCGTCAGGCGCCGCTTTCCTTCTTGTCGCGCCGGAACGAGTCCCGGATATTGTCGAAAAGTTCGATCTTCGTCCCGTTCCGCTTCATGATCACCGACTGCTGGATGATCGAGAGCGTGTTGTTCCACGTCCAGTAGATGACGAGGCCGGCCGGGAACGAGGACAGCATGAAGGTGAAGACCACCGGCATCCAGGTGAAGATCATCTTCTGCGTCGGGTCCGGGGGCGTCGGGTTCAGCTTCATCTGGATGAACATCGTGATGCCCATGAGAAGCGGGAAGACGCCGATCATCAACGCATGCGGCACGCTGTAGGGCAGAAGGCCAAAGAGGTTGAAGACGCTCGTCGGATCCGGCGCGGCCAGATCCTGAATCCAGCCGAAGAACGGCGCATGCCGCATCTCGATCGTGACGTAGAGAACCTTGTAGAGCGCGAAGAAGACCGGGATCTGCACCAGCACCGGCCAGCAGCCGGCCGCCGGATTGATCTTCTCCGTCTTGTAGATCTCCATCATGGCCTGCTGCTGCTTCATCTTGTCGTCCGCATAGCGCTCGCGGACTTCGAGAATCTTCGGCTGCATGTCCTTCATCTTCGCCATCGACTTGTACGATTTCGAAGCGAGCGGGAAGAAGAGGAGCTTAAGAGCGACGGTGACGAGCAGGATGGCCGCACCGAAATTGCCGGTGAACTTGTAGATCCAGTCGATCGCGTGGAACATCGGCCGGGTGATGAAGAAGAACCAGCCCCAGTCGATCAGCTGTCCGAAGCGCTGAACCTGTCCGTCGGTCTCGTAGTGATCGACGAGATCGACGACCTTGGGCCCCGCGAAGGTGCGCGAGACGACCGTGCCGGAAGCGCCGGGCGCCACGGTCACGGGATCGCCGAGGAAGGCCGCGTGATAGCTCGGGCGGCCCGCCGTGTTGAAGAGGAACTCGGACCGGAAGGTGCGGCCGGCCTCGGGAACGAGCGCCGTCGCCCAGTATTTGTCGGTGATTCCGAGCCAGCCGGTCGTGGAGGCGGCCGGCTGGATGCGGCCCTCGTCTTCGATGTGGCTGTAGGTGGCCTCGCTGACGCCGGCATCGCCGAACACGCCGAGCAGGCCCTCGAACACGACCCAGGCCGAGGCGACCTGCGGCTTGGTGAAGCGAACGACCTGACCGTAGGGATTGACC
Organism: Aureimonas sp. Leaf427; assembly: GCF_001425485.1. GTDB lineage: Bacteria > Pseudomonadota > Alphaproteobacteria > Rhizobiales > Rhizobiaceae > Plantimonas. Next base: position 367,721 of record NZ_LMQW01000001.1, read on the forward strand.
GAGACCGGAGCGCTGCCCGCATTCGTCACCGTGTCGGTCACGGTGAACATATAGTCGGGATCGATCGAGATCTGGCGGCTGAAGGTGACGTTCGCCTCGTTGGTGAAGGTCAGGACGACCGGCGTCGTCGGCGTCAGCACCTGACCGGCGGCGGCCTGCCACACGGTGTCGGCGCCCGGCAGAGCGCCGGCGGCCTGCCCGCGATAGCCGAACTCGGCATAATAGGCGTCCGGCGCCGTCTCCGGCGAGAGGAGAACGATGGTCGGCGACGCGTCGTCGACCGTGTCGTGATAGTTCTTGAGGCGAAGGTCGTCGAGACGGCCGCCGCGCAGGTTGATCGAGCCCGACAGCGTCGGCGTGTCGATCGTCACCCGCTGGCCGCCGGCCAGAGCCTCGTCGCGTGTCGCGGCGATGCGGCCGGGCACGACGCTTTCGCGGCCCGCGGGCGCGACGATCGTGTCCTGCGGGGTGCCGGCGGGCGTCTGCGGCGTCTGGAGCGAGCCGGGGTTCTGCGGCGAGGTCTGCCCGGTCGCCGCGCGCTGCGCGATCTCGGCCTGACGCTGCGCCTCCAGGCGCGGCGAGACGACGAGGAACTGCCACCCGACCAGCACCAGGATGGACAGCGCCATGGCGATCAGGAAGTTGCGGTTGTTCTGCATCACGTCGTCCCCGATGGGTCTTCGCCCGGCCGCGTCGTGGCGCCGCCGCCGCGTTCCGGCTTTCCCTGCCGAACGCGCAGGAACCGCCGGGACAATTCGCTCGAAACGAGCTCGAACGGCGCCTCCAGGAGATCCCGGCGGGCGACGATCACATAGTCGAAGCCGGCGACCATGTCAGCCCGGCAGACCGTCCGGATCGCCTCGCGCAGACGGCGGCGAATCCGGTTGCGCTCGACCGCGTTGCCGACCTTCTTGGTGATGGTCAGCCCATAGCGGGCGGGCGCCGGATCGCCGCGATCGAGAGCTTCGATCATGAAAAAAGGGCCGTTCAACCGACGGCCCCGTCGCGCGGCCAGAAATTCGGCCCGCGTCTTCAGGCGCTCCGCCTTCAAGCGGCAGCGCTCGAAGCGGCTCAGGCCGACAGGCGCTTGCGGCCCTTGGCACGACGCGATGCGATCACCTTGCGGCCGCCCGTCGTCTCCATGCGGGCGCGAAAGCCGTGGCGGCGTTTGCGGACGAGCTTGCTCGGCTGATAGGTGCGCTTCATGGCTCTTTCCCGCGCCAAAAGCGCAGGCCTCTTTCAGGAACGGTTCGAATGCGGATCGGCATGGAACGACGCGACGGGCGAACCCAGGCGCACAGCGTCCACACGCCGGTTTGGCGGTCCTCTTGATACACTCACCCGCGAAAGTCAATCGCGACGCTGCGATGGAACCCTCGCCGCCCTCGACGATTGACCCGCCGAATGCGCCCACACGGGCGGCGCGCGGATGGCGACGGCGCCGTTGGACAGGACCGAAGGTCTGCCTACTTCCGTGGTAACAAGAACCGGTCGCCGGGCAAAGGCAGGTTCGGCGTGCGGAAAGAGACGACGTGCGGCACAGGCGCCATGACGAAACCCTGCAGATCGGAGAGCCGCGCCCGGCGCCGTTCGCCGTGTCGCATCGCCTGTCGACGAGCTTTCTCTGGCTGACCATGCTGGCCATCATGGCCGCGGAAGTCCTCATCTTCGTGCCCTCGATCGCGAGCTTCCGCCAGGACTGGCTGAACCAGCGGCTGGAGACGGCGGCCGTGGCCGGCGTCTCGGCCGAAGGCGCCGGCGGCGTGCCGCTTCTCGACGACGAGGCCCAGGGCAAGCTCCTGCGCGCGCTCGATGCCAAGCTCGTCGCGATCACCACGGGGGGCATGTCGCAGCTCCTGGCCAAATCGCCCGATCTCTCCGCGATCGACCACGAGGTCTCGCTCGACGAGACCATGCCCCTGCCGCTGATTCTCGGCGCCTTCGACACGCTTCTCTTCGGCGAGAGCCGGATGATGCGCGTCACCGGCCCCGTCGGGGACGGCGACATGGAGGCCGAGGTCGTCATGCCCGAGCGCAAGCTCCGGCACGCCATGCTCATCCATTCGCGCAATCTCTTCGGCCTTTCCATCGTCATCGCGAGCTTCACCGCGATCTTCGTCTATCTTGCGATCAGCCGTCTCCTCATCCGCCCGATCCGCGGGATGACCCGTTCGATGATGCTCTTTCGCGAGAAGCCGACGGATGCCGAGCGCATCCTCGTGCCGAGCGGGCGGCGCAACGAGATCGGCCTCGCCGAAGCAGAGCTCGCCGACATGCAGGCGGTGCTGGCCGAGACGCTGCGCGAGCAGCGCCACCTCGCCGATCTCGGTCTCGCCGTCTCCAAGATCAATCACGACCTGCGCAACATCCTCGCCTCCGCGCAGATCGTGTCGGATCGTCTCTCGGCCCTGCCCGACCCGCACGTCCAGCGATTCGCCCCGATGCTGATCCGCAGCCTCGACCGGGCGCTGGTCTACACGCAGTCTGTGCTGAGCTACGGCCGCGCCGTCGAGAGCCGCCCCGTGCGGCGCAAGGTGCGGCTGCGCCGGCTCGTCGACGACGTGGAGGACGTCCTCTCGCTCGGCCGCGATCCCGGCATCGAGGTCTTGAACCAGGTGCCGCCGGATTTCGACGTCGACGTCGATCCCGACCAGTTCTACCGGGCCATCACCAATCTCGTTCGCAACGCGATCCAGGCGCTGGAAAGCGAGACGAGCGAGGCCGTGATCCGCAAGATCACCGTCGCGGCCGAGCGGCTGCCGGACGGAGGCGCCGCCGTCGCCATCGAGGATACGGGCCCGGGCCTCGGCGAGCGGGCCCGCGAGCATCTCTTCAAGGCCTTTCGCGGCTCGACGCGCTCCGGCGGAACGGGCCTCGGCCTTGCGATCGCTGCCGAGATCGTCGAGGCCCATGGCGGCCGCATCGAGTTGAAGGACACGGGCCGCCCCGGCGCCTGCTTCGAGATCCGCCTGCCCCCGCCCCGCCCGGCCGCCGCGCTCCCCGACCGCCGCCGTCCGCCCGCATCGGAAACCGGCGGCAAGGCCGCCTGACCTCCCGCCCCTCCCCGACAACCCAGCCGCACCCCTCGCCGAAGCCCGCCCGCACCTCGCGGGACGAACGCGTACCACTGCCCAGCCCGCCGCACGCCTTGCACCTTTTCATCGCGCGCCCGACGTTTTTTCGAGCAACGGACTTGCAATCCCCCCGCCCCCGGGCTACCAAGCGCTCGTCAGCGACCGACGAGTTCGGATTGCAACGACACAGTGCGCCCGTAGCTCAGCTGGATAGAGCACTAGACTACGAATCTAGGGGTCAGGAGTTCGAATCTCTTCGGGCGCACCACAAATCTTACTTCATCGTTAGAGACTATTCGCGCAGCTGCAATTACGGTCGCGGCAATCAGTCATACTGACAGGCGTCGAGAGTTTGAGCGTTTAGATGCGCTTGTTCCGTCTTGTTCCGCCCGCCGAACGCGTGTCCGTCTGGCCGACATCGCCATTGCCTTTCCCGTCGATGCTCCTGCCTTTTAAGACATGACCTGCATGGCCAGGCCGTCGAGCCAGATCGGGTTCCAGACGATAGTGGTGAGCTTGCGCACGCGAAGCGAGAGCTCCTCCACTGCGGCGCCCTTCGCACGATGCGGGCTGCGTTCGACGTTTCAGCGTCACCTGTTTTCAATCTGGAATGTTGAAATCGTAGATATCGACAAACACGAATTGGATCGTGCCTCGGCGTCAGGGCTCCAGTAAGCCACGACCGCGACCCGACCCGCTTTCAAGCCAGCGTCAATCGGACGGAATGGGCGCGGAGCGCGTCCAGGAGGCTCGGGTCCGGTCGGGCGTTCGAGACGAGGTCGTGGATCTGCGACCAGGGGGCGTAGCGGGAGGGAAAGAGGCGGCCGAACTTCGAGGCGTCGGCCGCGATCATCGTGCGCGCCGAGCGCATCGCCATCGCGCCGTAGACCGAACCGCAGTCCAGAAGCGCGTCGGAAGGGCCGTCCTCGGCCAGTCCGCTGGCGCCGAGAATCGCGACATCGGCATGGAAGCCGGCGAGAAAGGCGATCGCATGGGCGCCGACGGTCGCCCCTTCCACGGCGTGGTAGTCCCCCGGCATCATGACGACGCGGATCGTCGGGTTGATCGCAAGGACCGTCGCCACGCCGAAGGAATGCGTGAGGACCGTCACGTCCCGCATCTGGGTGGCGATGCGCCGCGCGACGTGAACCGTCGTCGAGCCCGACCCGATCATCAGCGTCCGGGCGCCGTCGAGAAGCGGCACCGCCGCGCGCGCGATCTGCTGGCGCTCCTCCTGGAAAAGGAGATGGCGCTCGGTCACGGACGGTTCGGTGGAGAGCGGGCGGATCGCGCCGCCATAGGTCCGGTTGAGAAGGCCCTGCGCCGTCAGTTCGTCCAGATCGCGGCGGATCGTTTCGGTCGAGACGTCCAGAATGCGGGCAAGCTCGGCGACGCGCAGGCTGGGTGCCGTCCCGAGCTCCGCGAGGATTCGCGACTGGCGACGTGATTTCGAGGTCGACATGCCCTTCCCTCCCGCCGGCCAGAACTTTCCCTCCCAGCGGGATAGCGCCCTCCCCGACCCGGCGCCAGAGCCGGTGCGGCGGGGCTCAGCCGGCAGCGGCGAGGTCCCGCGCGGTCCGCCGACGGCGCAGCAGCGCGAGAACGGCCCCGCCGACGAGGAGGAGAAGGGCGGCCGACAGCGTCGCCATCGTGCCGAGCGCCGGCACCATCGGCGTGTAGCCGGCGACCATCTTGGAATAGAGCCATTTCGGGATCGTGGAGTCTGCGCCCGCCGTATAGAGCGACAGCGGAAAATTGCCCCAGGAAAGGAGGAAGGCGAAGAGCGCGCCCGACCAGATGCCGGGCCAAAGAATCGGCAGCGTGATCTCGCGCAGGATGACGAGCCGGGAGGCGCCGAGATCGCGCGCCGCCTCTTCGAGAACGGGATCGAAGCCATAGACCTGGATCGCGATGACGAGCGTGACGACCGGCGTGATCCAGACGAGATGGGCTGCGATCACCGTCTTCCAGGACGGGTCGATCCCGAGGGCGTTGAACCAGAGAAGCAGCGCCAGGCCGAGCACGGGCTGCGGAAAGAAGATCGGCAGGAGCAGAAGCTTCTGGTAGAGGCGCCGTCCCTTCCAGTCGTACCGGGCGAAGGCGAGCGCGCCGAAGAAGGCGAGCACCACCGAGACGAGCGTGACGATTCCCGCGATCAGCAGCGAGTTTTCCAGAAGCACCCGCACTTCGAGCGAGCCGAGCGCGCGGCCCCACCATTCGCCGGAAAAGGCGCGCACGGGAAAGGCGAAGTAGCGGCCCTTCGACAGCCCGGCCAAGGCGCCGCAGAGGATCGGCAGATAGACCGCGATCCCGATGGCCAGCGTCCAGAGGACGACGAAGAGATGGCGGCGGGACCGGTGGATCGAGCCCATCGCGTCAGCCCCGGCCGAGAATGCGGTCGAGATCGAGTCGCGCCAGCGCGAAGAGCGACAGGCCGCTGACGATCGCGACGAGGATCAGCGCCAGAGCCGAGCCGAGCGGCCAGTTCTGCGCATAGGTGAACGCGACTTCGATCTCCTGCGCGATCGAGATCACCGACTGGCCGCCGAGGACCTTGGCCTCCGCCACGGCGCCGGCCGCGAGCACGAAGGTGAGCAGCATGCCGATGAGGATGCCCGGCATGGCGAGCGGCAGTTCGATCTCGCGCCAGATCATGAGGCGCCCGGCCCCGAGATCCCGCGCGGCGTCGATGAGGTCGCGCGGCACCATGGACAGGCCGAGCACCATCGGAAAAAGCATGAAGGGCAGATAGACATAGGCCATGCCGAACAGGGTGATGGCCGGGGTGAAGAGCACGTCGGGCCCGCCGGAAAACCCGAGCCATTTCAGCGCGCCGTCGAGCACTCCGTTCTTGATGAAGAAGAGCACCCAGCCGTGCAGCCGGACGTTCTCGGAAACGAAGAGCGGAAAGACGAAGAGCACGGACACGAGGCCCGCCCCGCGCCCGAAGACGCGCACGAGCCCGTAGGCGATGGGATAGGCGACGACGCAGAGGATCGCGACGGTCGCGCCGGCGTAGAGCAGCGACCCGGCGAAGGAGGTCCAGACCGTGTTGGCGGGGTCGACGATCGCGGCGAAATTCGCCAGCGTGAAGGAGCGGAAGACGTCGAAGCTGCGCGGCGTCGCGAAGGCATAGGCCGCGACCGTGACGAGCGGCGCCAGGAACCCGGCGGCGAGGAGAAGCCCGACCGGCAGCGCGCAGCGAAGGCCGGGGGACAGGTGAAGGCCGATGCGGGACGGGGCGGCGGTCGAGGCCGTCGTCTTGGCCGTCCCGAGCGCGAGGTCGCTCATGTCTCAGGCTCCGACGAGAATGGCGTCGGCGGCCGTCCAGCCGATGCGGACCTCGCCGCCGCGCGGGGCGGTGCCGGCGCGCGGCGCCTCGACGAGCAGCGTGCGCGCGCCGCAGCGCACCTGATACTGCACGCGCGAGCCGAGCGAATATTCGTTGACGATCTCGCCGCAAAGGGCGTTGTCAGCCGAGGCGTCGTCGGCGACGAAGCGCATGACCTCCGGCCGGACGATGATCGTCGCCGCCTCGCCGAGGCCCGGCGGCTCCGCGCCCACCGAAACGGGCGCGCCGTCCTCGATGCCGATCCAGCCGCTCTCCGTGCGCCGGATGTCGAACGCATTCACCTCGCCGAAGAACTCGGCGACGAAGCGATCGGCGGGGCGGGCATAGATTTCCTCCGGCGTGCCGATCTGCGCGATCCGCCCGCCGCGCATCACGCCGATGCGGTCGGACATGACCATGGCCTCCTCCAGCGAATGGGTGATGTAGACGAAGGTCTTGCCGCTCTCGCGATGCAGGTCTTTCAGCTCCTTTTCCAGGAGCTTCTTCAGCTTGTAGTCGAGCGCCGAGAGCGGCTCGTCGAAGAAGAGGACGTCGGGATCGTAGGCGAAGGCCCGGGCGAGCGCGACGCGCTGCCGCTCGCCGCCGGAGCATTGCAGGACGCTCCGGGCGTAGTAGCTCTCGGGAAGGCGCACCATCCGCAGGAGCTCCAGCGCCCTCGCCCGCCGTTCGGCGGGCGCGACCTTTCGCACCTTCAGCGGAAACTCGATGTTCTCGCCGACGCTTCTGTGCGGAAAGAGCGCGAGCGACTGGAAGACAAGACAGGTCGGCCGCTTGTCCGGGGGCACATGGTTCATCAGCTCGCCGCGCAGCGTGATGTTGCCCTCCGAAGGCGCCTCCAGCCCGGCGAGCATGCGCAGGAGCGTCGTCTTGCCGGAGCCGGAGGGCCCGACGATCGTCACGAACTCGCCTTCCGCGATGTCGAGATCGATGCCGTCGACGGCGGCGAAGTTCGAGAAGACCTTGCGCACCCCGACGAGCTGCAGCACGGGGCGCCGCGCCGCCGGATGAGGCGGGGGAGCGGGGGAACGCACGGCGGCGGCGGCGAAGGCGGTCGTCATGGGCGGGGGAGACCTCGATGGAGCGGGGGAACGAGGACGCCTCAGCCGCGCTGGCGCTTGGCGCCGAGCATCAGCTCCAGCGCCTTGTCGTAGTCCGGCACGATGTCGTATTCGGCGGAGCGGGCCATCTCCTCCTCCAGCGTGTCCCACTGGATGGAATCCAGCTCCTCGGGCGTGAAGAGCGCGAAGCATTTCGGGTCGCCCATCTGGCTCACCGGGTTGAACGTGCCTTCCGCAAAGGCGACGGTGTGCGCGACCTCCGGCGTCTGGACGTATTTCAGGAACTGGATCGCGAGCGGCGAGAGTTCGGGATTGTTGACGGTCGAGGTGATCTCGATCCAGGCGATGCCGCCCTTGCCCCCGATCGGCCCTTTCAGCGGCGTAATCGCGCGCATCTCCTTGTAGCCGTCGGCCCGCGCGGGAGAGACGGAATAGGTGCCACCCGTCATGTGCAGGTCGATCTCCCCGGAGACGAGCGCCTGGTTCATCGTGGCGGCGTCGCCGATCATCTTGGCGCCCTTGAAGACGCGCTGCGCCGTCTCCTCGAAGGCCTTCAGCTCCGCCGCGTCATGGACCTTGAACGGGTCGATGCCGGCGATCATGAAGATGTTGAAGACGTTCCAGTCGTCGGATTCCAGAATGCCGTAGCGGCCGGCGAGCGAGGCGTCGTTGAAGAGGTCCCAGCCCTCGCCTTCCGCCGTCGCTTTGGAAACCTTGTTCGTGTTCACCACGAAGGAATAGGGCCCGAAGCGCTGCGCCATGCCGAGCAGCTCCGAACCGTCCTCGCTCATCGACCAGCGATAGGGTGGCTTGAACTGCGGCAGCATCGTCTCGAAGAAGGGCTCGAATTCGGCCTTGGGCAGCGGCTTGATGAGGCCGGCGGGCGCCATGACCTTTCGCGCCCAGGGATTGTTGACGTTGATGAGATCCCAGATCCGCGTCTCGCCGCCGCGCAGCCGGTTGATCATGGTCGGATCGTTCGTGAGGCTTTCGGCCTTCACCGTGCCGGACGTGTCGGCGCGGAAGGGATCGAGCACCTGGGCCGAATTGTAGCCCTCCCAGCAGAGGATGTTCAGCTCGCCCTCCCGCGCCGCGAAGGCCTCGCGCGATGAGGCGAAGGGCGCCGTGGCGGCCGCCGCGCCCATGAGCTGCAGAAAGGTGCGTCTCGACAGGCCGTTCATGTCCGATCCTCTCGCCAGGGCGGATGGTTCCGCCGATCCGATGTTGGAAATCTGTCGCATTCATCTTCGACTTGCAACATCAATCGCGTGGATTTAGCCTCCCGGGAGGGCAGAGATCATGTCTGCCTATCTCTTCATCAAATCGGCGCGCCGTTGAGCGCGCCGGCAGGAGCTTCGCGATGCTGACATCCTTGAAGGGCCGGACCGCCATCGTCACCGGCGGCAGCCGTGGCATCGGGAAGGGGATCGCCGCCTGCTTCGCGCGAGCCGGCATCAAGGTCCTGGTCGTCTCGCGCTCGCAGGGCGAGGCCGAAGCGGTGGCGGCCTCCATCGGCGGCGAGGCGGCGGGCTTTGCGGCCGACGTGTCGCGCGGCGCCGATTGCGAGGCCATGGCGGCCTTCGCGGTGGAGCGGTTCGGCGGGATCGACATTCTCTGCGCCAATGCCGGCATCTTCCCCGCCGCCAAGATCGGCGAGATGACCGAGACGGACTTCGACCACGTCCTCGGAACGAACCTGCGCTCGACCTTCCTCAGCGTGAAGGCGGTGCTGCGTGCCATGGAGGCGGCCGGACGGGGCCGCATCGTCATCACGTCCTCGATCACGGGGCCGATCACCGGCTATCCCGGCTGGTCGCATTACGGAGCGAGCAAGGCCGGGCAGCTCGGCTTCATGCGCACGGCCGCGATCGAGCTTGCACCCAAGCGCATCACCGTCAATGCCGTGATGCCCGGCAATATCGCGACGGAGGGGCTGGACGGCATGGGCGCCGACTATATCGGGAAGATGGAGAGCTCGATCCCGATGCGCCGGCTCGGCGGCGTCGAGGACATCGCCAATGCCGCGCTCTTCTTCGCCTCCGACGAGGCCGCCTACATCACAGGCCAGGGCCTCGTCGTGGACGGCGGCCAGATCCTGCCGGAATCGCTCGGGGCCCTCGAGGCCATGTAGGCGACCGGCCCGAAGGCTCCGCCGCCCTCCCCGCGAGGCGGAGGCGGAGCCATTCGAGTTTGTCAGGAATAATCGGGAACGGTTATTCCGAAGAGACAAACGACGAGAAAGGAATCGAGAGCCTGTCTGGTTCAGTATGAACCTGACGGACTCTAGGAACCCCATCAGCGCGTGCCGGTCGCCTCGTCCAGCGCGGCCTGGAAGCTCTCGACGAAGATGCCGGCATGCTCCTCGCCGAAGCAGAGCGGCGGCCGGATCTTCAGCGTGTTGCCGTAGAGCCCGGCGGCGCCGATGAGGATGCCGCGGGTCTTCAGGCCGTTGATCAGGCGGCTGCACAGCGCGGGGTCGGGCTCGCCGCTCTCGGGCTCCACGAGGTCCAGCCCGATGAAGAGCCCCGCGCCGCGCACGGCGCCGATCGTGGCATGGCGGCCCGCGAGGTCGCAAAGCCCCGCCTTGAACGAAGCCCCGACGCGGCCCGCATTCTCCACGAGCCCCTCGTCCCGGATCACGTCGAGAACGGCGAGCCCCGCCGCGGCTGCGACCGGATTGCCGCCGAACGTGTTGAAATAGCCGGTTTCCTCGCAGAAGCGCCGGAGCAGATCCGGCCGCGTGACGACCCCGCCCATGGGAAAGCCGTTGCCCATCGGCTTGCCCATGGTCACGATGTCCGGGACGATCCCGTGGCGCTCGAAGCCCCAGAGCCCCGCGCCCGTCCGCCCGAAGCCCGGTTGCACCTCGTCGGCGATGAAGAGGCCGCCGGCGGCCTTCGTGACCGCGAGCGCGGATGCCAGGAAACCCGGCGGATCGGCATGGATGCCATCGCTGGAGAAGATCGTGTCGACGACGAGGCCGGCAAAGCCGATGCCGTCTCGCGCGAGATCGGCGATGGCCTGCGTCAGGTCCGCGGCGAACCGCTCCCCGACATCGCCGCCGCTGGCGATATCCGGCGCTGGAATAGCGCGGACATGGGGCGCGAGACCACCCCGGCGGAGGGCGGAGGGCGAGATCTCGGTGACGGCCGCCGTGTTGCCGTGATAGGCGGCGGCCGTCACGACGAAGCCGGAACGACCGGTCGCGATCCTCGCGATCCGCAACGCCAGATCGTTGCTTTCGCTGCCCGTGCAGGTCAGCGCCACGTTCGTCAGCGGGGCGGGAAAGCTGGCCAGAAGCCGGTCGGCATAGGTCTCCACGACGCCGTTGAGATATCGCGTGTGGATGTTCAGCTCGGCGGCCTGCCGGGCCATGGCCTCGACGACCCTCGGATGGCAGTGCCCGACGGAGGGCACGTTGTTGTAGACGTCGAGATAGCGCCGCCCCTTCGCGTCGAAGAGATGGACGCCGCGCCCGCGGACCATCTCGATCGGCTCTTCGTAGAAGAGGACGGACGCCGCGCCGAAGGCGGCCACGCGCCGCGCGACGCGGCGGGCCATCGCCTCGTCGGACGGCGGGGCGCCGCCCGCATCGAAGCGGTTCATCATCAGGATTTCGCGAACGTTGCTCATGCCGCGCGCACGCCCGCTTCATCGGCCCCCACGCTGGCGCCCGCATCGTCCATATAGGCCCGGGCAAGATCGACCGTTCCCCGGCTGAAGGCCGGTCCGAGCGCGAGCGCCGTCGGGGTCTCGGCATGCGAGGCGATCCAGGCGGTGAGCTGCATCCGGCGCAGCATGACGAACATCGGCAGAAGCCGCGCCTGCTCCTCGGGAAAGGGCGAGACGCGCGCATAGCCTTCGAGCCAGGCCTGGCGCAGCGCCGGGACGATGGGCTCGTGCTCGATGAAGCTGATGGAGGCGGCAAAGTCGTAGCCGAACCAGGAGAGGCCGCAATCGTCGAAATCGATGACGCCGAGCCTGTCTCCCTCGACCAGGAGATTGGCGGCGCGCATGTCGCAATGGACGAGCCCGAACCGGTCCCCGCCCTGTCCGGCCGCCCGGCATTCAGCCTCCAGCCGCACCTGCAGCCGCTCGAGCAGGGCAAGCCCCTCGCCGTCCAGACCAGGGGCCGCGCGCCAGTCGCCCCAATAGGCGTCGCGGCCGAGGATCGTCTCGAAATCCCAGCGCTTGCGCACGAAGTCGGCCGGGCGCGTCCAGCGCCGTGCGTGGTCGTGGAGACGGGCGGAGATCTCGCCGAGATGGCGATACCAGTGCGGCAGGTCGCTCGTGGCCTCCGGCTCGCGGCCGCTCATGTGCTCGAAGGCGACGGCATACCGGGCGGAAGGCCCGTCCATGAAGCGGACGAGCAGTTCTCCATCCTCGGCCCGCAGCGGGCGCGGCGTCTCGACGACCCCATCCCGGCGCAGGGCCTCGATCCAGGAAAGCTCGGACCGGATCTCGGCTTCCGAGTGATAGCCCGGCCGGTGAACGCGCAGGACGACCCGCCGCCCGCCCTCCTCGGCCAGGAAGGTCGCGTTCTCCGAGATGGTCAGAAGCCGCAAGTCTCCGTCCGAGGAGAGTTTCCAAGCCGGCAGCACCGCCCGAAGGCTCCGCTCCAACCGCTCCAGAAGCGAGTTCTCGTACAGCATGCCCAGACCCACCGGTTTTCCGTCAGGCAAGGCAACACCGGAATTGTTGGGATTGCAACATTTAAAGCCGCAGACCCCCGTCGAAGACGACTATCCGGCGCGGACTCAGCTCGATGCCCGCGGAACATCCTGTGCGCTCAGCGTCGCCTGGAGCAGCGTTTCGGCTCCGGCGATGCAGAAGCGGGGCTCGACGAACTCGGCTTCGTTGTGGCTGATTCCGTCGCGGCAGGGCACGAAGATCATGGCGCTGGGGGCGATGCGGGCGAGGAAGAGGGCGTCGTGGAAGGCGCCGGAGACGAGGCGCGTCGCGGCATGGCCGGCGTCCCGCGCTGCGGCCTCGACAAGCGCCGTCATCTCAGGGGGAAAGGCCGCGGGAGCCATGTCGAAGACGATGCGCAGCTCGGCCTCGCAGCGCGCCTTCGCGGCCTCGGCCTCGACGACGGCCCGCACCTCGCGCTCGATGGCGTCGAGCGCGCCGGCATCGGGATGGCGCAGATCCAGGGTGAAGGCGACCCGTTCGGGCACGGCGTTGATCGAGCCCGGCTCGGCGTGGATGCGCCCGACCGTCAGCCGCGCCGCCGCGTCGCCGGCCATGACGCCGGCAAGCGCATGGAGCGCGGCGGCGGCGGCGGCCATCGGGTCGCGGCGATAGGCGGGCGGCGTCGTGCCGGCATGGGCGGCCGCGCCCGTCAGCACCGCCTCCAGCCAGCGCGTGCCCTGGATGCCGGTAACAGTGCCGATGGCGATGTCCTCGCGCTCGAGCACCGGCCCCTGCTCGATGTGAAGCTCGATATAGGCCGCGATCGGCCCGCCGAGCGGGCGGAACGGCACGCCGGAAAGGGCGCCGAGCGTGGCCGCCAGTTCGTCGCCGAACCGCGCGCCGTCGGCGCCGAGGATGTTCGTCCACCCGGCCGGGATCTCGCCGGCGGAAAAGGCCTGCGATCCCATGCAGCCCGGCAGGAAGCGGCTGCCCTCCTCGTTCGTCCAGACGGCGAGTTCCACGGCGCGGGGCGACGTCACCCCGGCATCCTCCAGCGCTTCCAGAACCTCGAAGCCGGCGAGAACCCCGAGCGCCCCGTCGAAGCGCCCGCCGGTCGGCTGCGTGTCGAGATGGCTGCCGAGGAGGAGCGGCGGCAGTGCGGCATCCGTGCCGGCGCGCCGCAGGAAGAGGTTGGCGCAGGCGTCCTGCTCCACGAGAAAGCCGCGCGCCTGCCCGAGCGAGGCCAGAAGCGCGCGCGCCTCGCGGTCGCCTTCCGTCAGGGCCTGCCGGTTCACGCCGCCCCGCGCCGTCGCGCCGATGGCGGCGAAGGCATCGAGGCGGGCAAGGAGCCGATCGGGATCGATGCGCGGGATCTGCGCCGTCACCGATGGAGACCCGCGATGAAGCGCTTGACGCGCTCGGGCTCGACCGGGTTCCACCAGACGCCGTCCACCTTCAGGGAACTCGCCACGATCACGCCGTCGACGATGTCGAGAATGTCGCCGGCATTCTCGGGCGTCACGCCGCTGCCCACCAGCGTCGGCAGGCCCGACGCTTCCTTGATCATGCGGATGTAGCTCAGATCCGCCGCATGGCCGGTGCGCTGGCCGGTGGCGATCACCGCGTCGGCGTCGAAGAAGACGAGATCCTTCACCTGCTCCTCGACCGGCCGGTCGGCGACGATCGCATGCGCCCCGTGCTTCACATGGGCGTCGGCGAAGATGCGAATGCCTTTGGCGCGGAGTCTGGCGCGGTAGCGCAGCGCGCGGGCCGCCTCGCCCTCGATGAAGCCCTCGTTGGCGACATAGGCATTGGCCCATTGGTTCACGCGAACGAAGGCCGCGCCCGAGGCGCTGGCGATGGCGAGCGCGGGAATGGCAGCATTGGCGAGGACGTTGATGCCGATCGGCCGGCCGAGCTCGCGCCGTATCCGGTCGGCGACGACGCTCATGTGAGCGGACGTCTCCGGCCCGATATCGTCGGGCTTGGAAAACGGCACGTCGCCGTGGTTCTCGACGATGACGCCGTCGCAGCCGTTGGCGAGATAGGCGCGCGCGTCGTCGAGGCCCCGTGCGTAGATGGCCTCCACCGCCTCGGCGTCGAAGCGCGGGGCGCCCGGCAGGGGCAGGAGATGGACGACGCCGATGATCGCCTTCGTCCGGCCGAAGATCGAGGTGATGGCGTCGCCGGCGACCTGGCCGATGGGTTGCGTGCTCATGAGCGATCTTTCGGTGTCGATGGGAAAAGGACCGCGATCTCGGCGGGTGTCGGACAGGCGGCGAGCGTGCCCGGCCGCGTCACCGCGATCCCGGCGGCGGCGATGGCGGCGGCGAGCGCCGGCCCGGATGCCTCGCCCTGCGCGAGAAGGCCGGTGAAGACGCCGCAGAGAACGTCGCCCGCACCGCTCGTATCGAGCGGCGTGACGGCGGCGGCGGGAAAGCGGCGAACGCCGTTCCCACCCGCCATCAGCGCGCCGCCCGCGCCGAGGCTGACGACGACATGGACGGCACCGCGGCCCAGAAGTCGGCGCGCGGCCTCGCCGGGATCGCGCGCGCCGGTCAGCGTCTCGGCCTCCCCGGCATTCACGACGAGCCAGTCGACGTCGCCGAAGTGCCAGTCGTCGCTTTCGCCGAGGGGGCTGGCGTTCAGAATCGTGACCGCCCCCCGATGCCGCGCGAAGGCGAGGCAGCGGTGGGAGACGGCCAGCGGAAGATTGCCCTGCATCAGCAGGAGATCGCCGCCGCGAAGACGCGACGCCAGACGAGGCGCCCCTGGAGCATCTGCGAGCGGATCGAAGCCCCGCGCGCGCTCGACGAGGCTGACGATCGCGTTCTCGCCGCCGGCCTCGACGAGAATGACGGAGCGGTCGCTCGCGCCCTCCGCCTCGATGAGCCCGTCCAGATTCAGCCCCTCGGCGGCGAGACGGTCGCGGATCGTCGCGGCCGCCTCGTCCGAGCCGACCGCGCCGTGGAAGGCGACGGGCGCGCCGGTCCGCGCGGCGGCGGCCGCCTGGTTGGCGCCCTTGCCGCCGAGCCCCTGCCCGCCGCCCGCAGCGTTCAGCGTCTCGCCCGGCATCGGCAGCCGGGCGAGGCGGAACGTCGTGTCGAGGGCCGCATTGCCGACGACGTGAACGACGGGGGTCGAGGGGCCGGGGCCTGCCATTCGGTCAGTCCTTGGCGATGGACCAGGCGAGCATGGCGGCGAAGAGCTTGGCATAGCCTTCCCAGGCGATGAAGCCGGAGGGCAGCCAGTGCGGCCCGACATCGGAGGTCCAGACGACGGAGCGGCCCTTGCCGTAGGTGCCGGTGACGAGGAGCGGCTGCGAGCCGTATTCGCCGGAAACGGTGGCCAGAACCTCCGCGCCCGGCTTCAGCTCGACCTCGTTATAGCCGAGCAGCACCGGCCATTCGGTTCCGAGCCCCTGAAGGATCGGATGCGCCGCGTCGCCCGTCACCTCCGGCGTGAAGCCCTCCGGCACCTCGACGCGGTCGTCGAAGCGAAAGCAGGTCACGGGCAGCACGTCCTCGACCGGGGTGCGGGCATAGCGCGCGCCGCCGTTGATCCCCTGGAACGAGTAGTAGCCGCCGAACATCAGGAGGGCGCCGCCTTCCTCGACATACTGGCGCAGCAGCTTCAGCCGGTTCGGCGTCGTCTTGGAGTGAATCCAGGTATCGGGATGGAGAAGCAGCGTGTTGGCGCCGATGTCGGACAGGATCACCGCGTCATAGGCGCGGAGCGCCTCGATCGTCTGCGGAAAGTCGCGCTGCGCCTGATGGGCCGGCATGAACTCGATGTCGAACGGGCTGTCCTTCAGCGCCTTCAGAAGCTCGTCGGCGCCCTGGTGATAGGTGACGGTCGGAAACTGGTCGAAGCCCTTGATGTGCGTCGCGGTGGACACCCAGGATTCGCCGGCGAGAAGCACCTTGGATCGGGACATGATGGTCGTTCCTTTGGGAAGGATGGGAGAGGTGGAAGGGATGGAGATGTTCAGACGGCCGAAGAGAAGACGGCGCGCGGATTGTCCACGAGCATGCGGTCGATGACCGCCGCATCGAGGCCGTGGCGCATCAGTCGCGGCACGAAATGCTTCAGGATGTAGCCATATCCGAAGCCGCCGAAGCGGGTCAGCATCATCTTGAGGAAGACGTCCTGGCTAAGGAGAAGCCGGTCCGCATGTCCGCTCTCGACGAGCGCGCGGATGGCGCGCGCGTTCTCCTCGTCGGAGGGAGACTGCGAGTCGGCATCGGCATAGTAGTAGTCCATGCCGATCATGTCGTATTCCAGAAAGGCCCCGCGCTCGGCCAGCGCCCGCTGGTAGGGCAGGTCGTCATGGCTCGGATTCATGTGGCAGAGCACGGTGTGCCGGAGATCGGCGCCCTCGCCCTCCACGATGTCGAGCACCTCGTGGGCGAGGCGCTCCCACCCCGGCAGATGGATCGACAAGGGCACCCCCGTTCGCGCGGAGGCCCGGGCGGAGGCGCGCAGCGACTTGCGCTCCTCGGCGGTGAAGTCCTTCGAGACGCCGACCTCGCCGATGATGCCGGCGACGACGTCCGGCTTCTCGGCGGCGCCGCCGACGTCGTGGACGAGGAACTCCGTGACCTCGTCGACATCCATTCGCTTCAGCCAGTCGGGATGGGTGTGTTCGAGATAGAAGCCCGAGCCCATCACGATCTTCAGCCCGCTCATGCGCGAGATGCGTCCGAGCTTGGCCGGATCGCGGCCGATGCCGATATTGGTGGGGTCGACCACGGTGTGGCCGCCGAGCGCCTGGAAGAGCTTCAGCTCGGAGAGCGCCAGATCGCCGTCGGTGAGCGAGACGTTGTCGCGGTTGATATAGGGGTTCATCCGCAACTCGCCGATGATGCCCATATGCACGGGCTCCTCGGCGATGGCGCGCAGGTCCGGGTGGCACGGGCAGGACCAGGATTTCTCGCCGTCGATGAAGATGTGCTCGTGCATCAGCGTGATGCCGAGCTCGGCGACGGGGACGGGCCCCTGCACCGTCATCGCATGGCCCGTGGCGACGCCGATGCCGGCGGGCGCGGAAGCGGAGGGCTGGAAGTCGAGCGGCATCGGCTCAGCGCTTCCGCACGGCGCCGCGGAACAGGCGGAAGTTCAGCCAGATCGCGACGAGGATGATGCAGCCGGTGATGATCGGCGTGAGAAACGGCGACATGTGCGAGAGGATCAGCCCGTTGGCGATCACCGAGACCGTCAGCGCGCCGAGCACCGTGCCGACCAGCGTGCCGCGCCCGCCGAAGAGGCTGGTGCCACCGAGCACCACGGCGGCGATGACCTCCAGCTCGAAGCCCTGCCCGGAATTCGACGAGCCCGAGCCGAGGCGTCCGGCCAAGACGATGCCGGCGAGCGCGGCGGCGCTGGAGGAGAGGACGTAGACCATCAGCGTGGTGAAGCGCGTGTCGACGCCGGCCCGGCGCACCGCCTCGGCATTGGCGCCGATGCCGGTGACGTAGCGGCCGAAGCGCGTCTGGTTGAAGGCGATCCAGGCCACGACGAGCGCGGCGAGCGCGATCCAGGCGGGAATGGGCACGCCGAGGAACCAGCCGCGCCCCATGACGACGAAGGGGCTGTCCGGCGCGATCGGGATCGAATAGCCGCCGGTGATGAGAAGGGCGAGGCCGCGGATGACCGAGAGGCCCGCCAGCGTCACGATGAAGGCGGGAATGCCCTCGTAGGCGACGAAGAAGCCCTGGATCGCGCCGACGGCGGCGCCGAGCGCCAGCATGGCGAGGATCACGACCGGCCAGGGCAGGCCGAACTGCAGGAGCGCGGCCGAGAGCGCGCAGACGAGCGCCAGAACCGAGCCGACCGAGAGATCGATGCCGCCGGTGGTGATGACGAAGGTCATGGTCGCGGCCACGATCAGGAGCGGCGCGGACTGGCGGATGATGTTCAGAAGGTTCGGCGCGGTCAGGAACGCATCGGTGCTCAGCGTGAAGAGAAGGCACACGAGGCCGAAGAAGATCGCGATCGAGGCGACGCTTCCATTGGCCATGAACCGGTCGCGCCAGTTGGTCCGGCGCACGCGGGGCGCATGGCCGGCGGGATGCAGCGAGGCGGCGGGAAGGGCCGCGGCGGGCTCGGTCGGGGTCATGCCGGCAGGGCTCCCAGTTCTTCGCCGCGGTGCCCGGCCGAACGCGCCTGGAACTTGCGGCCGACGATGAGGTTCACGACGTCTTCGATGCTGGTCTCCTCGATCCGCCGCTCGGCGACGTTGCGGCCCTCGTACATGACCTGGATGCGGTCGCAGACGAGGAAGAGGTCCTGCAGACGGTGGGTGATGAGGATGACGCTGACGCCGCGCGCCGAGACCGTGCGGATCAGCTCCAGCACCGCCTCGACCTCGGCCACCGCAAGGGCGGCCGTCGGCTCGTCCATGATGAGCACCTTCGGGTCGAAGGAGGCGGCTCTGCCGATGGCGATCGACTGGCGCTGGCCGCCCGACAGGTTCTCGACGAGAAGCTTGGTGTCGGCGATGACGATGCCGAGCCGCTCCAGCATGGATTTCGCATCCGCATGCATGCGCGGCTTGTCGAGGAAGGGCAGGCCCGCGACCTTGCGGCGGGGCTCGCGGCCGAGGAAGAGATTGCCCGCGACGTCCACCGTGTCGCAGAGCGAGAGGTCCTGGTAGACCATCTCGACATGGGCGGCCCGCGCATCGGCGGGCGAGGCGAAGGCGACGGGCCGGCCGTCGATCTCGATCGTGCCGCCGTCGGGCACGACCGCGCCGGACAGGACCTTCGACAAAGTCGACTTGCCTGCGCCGTTGTCCCCGACGAGGCCGAGCACCTCGCCCGGCGCCAGCCGCAGCGACACGTCGTGCAGCGTCTGGATCGGGCCGTAGCGTTTCGAAATCCCGGTCATGCGGACGCGATCGGGCGGGGATGTGCTCATCGACGAGGCTCCTGGCATCGGACTGAGGGCGCCGCCGCGCGAACCGGCGGCACCCGATCGGCTCGGCGGATTACTTGAACATGCCGCGGAACTGATCGACGTTCGCCTTGGTGACGATCGTCACAGGCACGTTGATGATGGGCTCGACGCTCTCGCCCTTCTTCAGCTTCACCAGCGCCTCGACGGCGGCCTTGCCCTCGCCCGCCGGGTCCTGCTGCACGACGCCGGCGACCCAGCCCTCGTCGATGCCCTTCACGGCCTGGGCGGTGAGGTCCCAGCCGAAGACCTTGACGTCGGCCTGCCGGCCCTGGCTCTCGACGGCCGAGACCGCGCCGATGAGGGCGGGCTCGCCCGTCGCGTAGAGCGTCTTCATGCCGGGATTGGCGGTCATCAGGTTCTCCGCCGCGCCGAGCGCGACGTCCTGCACGTTCTGCCCGTCCACCGTGTCGAGGAACTCGATCTTCTCGCCGCTGGCCGTCGCGGCCTCCTTGAAGCCGTCGAGACGCTGGTTCTGGATGAAGGAGTTCAGCGCGCCGACGACGCCGACGGTCGCCTCGCCGCCCATCTCGGCCTTCACGTAGTCCGCGTAGAACTTGCCGATGTCGGCGCCGGCCTTGGCATTGTCGACGCCGATGAAGGAGACGTTGTCGCCGCCCGGGATCTGCGCGTCGATCGCGACGACCGGAATGCCGGCGGCCTTGGCCTCGGTGATGGCCGGCTTCACGCCGTTGACGTCGATGGCGACGAGGATGATGCCGTCGACCTTCTGGGTGATGTAGGTCTCGATCGCCGAGTTCTGGGCCGAGGGCACGTTGTTGGCGTCGAAGATCACGAGTTCGGCGCCCGCCGCCTTCGCGGCCGCCTTGGCGCCGTCGTTGATCTGGTTGAAGAAGAGGGCCTGACTGTTGATCGTCACGAGGGCAAAGGTTTCGGCCCGTGCCGAGGCCGCGCCGAGGGCGAAGGTGAGGACGGCGGCGGCAACGCCGCCGGACAGGATCTGGGACAGGCGCATGGAATTCCCCTTTGGATCGGCGGCCCCCGGGGCCTCGGTCGCGCTTCTGCGCCAGGAGAGAATTCAAGAAACTTGAATGGGTGTCAACGGAATTTCGTGCTGCATTGCCACATAATTCATCTGCACCGAAAAATAGCAGTTTCTGCCTGATTTTTCAGCTGACATGATCGCAGGGAGAAAAGCCGACGTTCAGCCGGGGTCGAGCACCAGGCTCGCAGCGCCGGCAAGACCCGCCTGCCCGCCGAGTCCGGCCGGAACGACCGGCACGTCGCGATAGGCCGGCATGGCCCGATCGGCGATTGTGCGGGCGATGCCCGCCTCCATCAGGTCGAGCGCGGCCGAGAGCCCGCCGCCGACGACGATGGCCTCCGGTGAATAAAGATGCAGGAGATTGGTGAAGCCGATGCCGAGCCAGCGGGCCTCTTCGGCAAGAAGCGCCAGGGCCTGCGAGTCGCCCTCCCGCGCCGCGGCGACGACATGGCGCGCGGTGACCGGGCCGTCCTCGGCCAGCGCCCGCAGGCGCGATCCGTCGCCGGGGCGCGTTGCCGCCGTCGCGCTCCAGCCAAGCGCGGAGCCGGACGCCACGGCCTCGAAACAGCCGGTCGCCCCGCAGAAGCAGGGCCCGCCGCGCTCGGTGATCGTCATATGCCCGATCTCGGCGGCAAGGCCCCGCCGCCCGTGCAGGATGCGCCCGTCCGCCACCACGCCCCCGCCGATGCCGGTCGAAACGGTGACGAAGACGATCGAGCGCAGGCCCCGTCCGGCGCCGTAGCGCCATTCGCCGAGCGCGGCGGCATTGGCGTCGTTCTCGACCCGCACGGGCATGGACAGGCGATCGCCGAGAATGCGGGCGAGCGGAACGTCGCGCCAGCCCTTCAGCGTCGGCGGCGCGATGGCGATGCCCGCGATCGGATCGAGGGGCCCGGGCGCGCCGACGCCGAGACCGAGGATCTCGGCACCGGGCACGCGCGAGCGCACGTCGTCGAGGAGGGCGACGATCTGCTCGACGACGCGCTCCGGCCCGCCCGCGGCATCGGTCGCCATGCCCGCCTGCGCCAGAAAGCGCCCGCCCTTCGCCACGGCTGCGGCGCGCAGCTCCGTGCCGCCGAGATCGACGGCGAGGGCGAGCGGCTCGGCCATCAGGCCGCGACCTTCAAGTCGTGCAGCCAGCGCATGCGGGCGGAGAGGTCGGGATCGCCGAAGGCGAGCGAGCCGAGCACCACGGTCTCGGCCCCCGCCGCGCGCAGGCGCGGCACCGTCTCCTGCCGGATGCCGCCATCGGCCGCCAGCACCACGTCGGCCTCGCGGCCGTGGCGGGAGAGGATCGCGCGGGCCTCCTCAAGGCGCGGGCAGGCCGTGTCGGAAAGGCCCTGCCCCTTCACGCCGATCGCCGTGCCGAGAAGCGTCACGAAGGAGACCTTCTCGACGAAGGGCTCGATGGCCTCGACCGGCGTTTCCAGCCGCAGCACGACGCCGCCGGCAACGCCCATCGCGGCGACCGCTTCGAGCGCCCGCAGCCCCGCCTCGCCGTTCTCGGCATGGACGCTGATCAGATGCGCCCCGGCCTCTGCGAACTGCACCGCCTGCGCCTCCACGATGTCGGCCTCGACCATGAGATGGACATGCAGCGGCCGGTCGGTGAGCTTGGCGATGCGCGCGACCTGATCGGGGAAGAAGAGGAAGCTCGGCGCGAAGCGGCCGTCGGCGACGTCGATATGGTAGAGATCGACATGGTCGTGCGTGCGCTCGAGGTCCGCCTCCAGGTTGGCGAGGTCGGCCGACCAGAGCGAGAACTCGCCGAGCAGGCGGTCGCGCGGCAGCGAGGCGATCTGGAAGCGATCGGTCATCGGGGTGATCCTTCGAAGGAGGAGGAAGGCGGCAGAGCCGCGAGAAAATCGGCGATGGCCCGGCGCACGGCCGCCTGGTGCACGCCC
Source organism: Aureimonas sp. Leaf427 (assembly GCF_001425485.1). Taxonomy (GTDB): domain Bacteria; phylum Pseudomonadota; class Alphaproteobacteria; order Rhizobiales; family Rhizobiaceae; genus Plantimonas. Next base: position 389,701 of record NZ_LMQW01000001.1, read on the forward strand.
TTGTCGGCGGCCTTCGGCGGCACCTCGACGAAGGCGGCGCCGGGAACGAGGCCGGAAAGCTCGCGGGCCAGATCCAGCGGATGGACGTCGTCCTCGCCATTGCCGACGACGAGCACGGGAAGGCGCAAGGCCGCGATCTCGGCCCGCGTCACGCCCGGCCCGTCCGCCGCGACGCCGTCCAGGAGATCGGCGGTCGAGGCAAGGTCCGGCCGGTCGAAGAAGCCGGCGAGCGAGGCGAGATTGTCGGGCGAGACCTCGGCCAGCCGCCGGGCCTCCGGGGAGGCCGCGAAGGCCGCGCGGGCGGCGTCGCGGTCGCCGGGATGCGCGCGCATCGCGCCCGCCGCGACGGCATAGGGGCGCATGTTGACGGGCGCGGGCTCCGCGATCCAGGCGGGGCGGACGAGCACGAGGGCGCGCACGAGATCGGACCGCGTCACCGCCAGCCGCAGCGCGATGGCCGCGCCCATTGAGACGCCGCCCGCAACGAAGCTCCGCGCGCCCGCCGCCTCGGTCGTCGCCTCGATTGCCGAAAGACAGTCGTCCGCGAACATCGCGATCCCGAACGGCCGCGTGGCGCCGGGCTCGGACTGCCCCTGCGCGCGACATTCCAGCGTCAGGCGATGCCAACCCGCCGCGTCCGGAAAGTTCCCCTCGGCCTGCGCGGCATCGCCGCCGAGCCCGTGCTGGAAGAGGACGGCCGCCCCCTCGCCGGCCTCCACGAGCCGCAGCCGGGCGCCGTCCCGTTCGATCCGGCGCTCGCGCGGGCTCATCGCAGCGCGCCCTTCAGGAAGGCGGCGACCTCGCCGGCCTCCTCGGGCTGGAGGCCGTGGGTGACGAGCGGTCCGTCGAAGCCGGCGGCGCGAAGACGGCGGAGGAAATCGGGGAAGTCGACGACGCCCTGTCCGGCCGTCGCGAACCGGCCGTCGGCATGGCGGTCCTTGGCATGGGCCATCGCGATCAGCGGCGCCGCCTCGTCCACTGAGCGCGCGACGATGCGGCGGGCTTCGTCGGCGCTCGCCGCCTCGAAGAGATTGGCGGGATCGAGCACGACGCGAAGGCGCGCCGAGCCCATCTCGCCGGAAAGCCGGACGGCATCGGCGGTGGAGGTGACGATATTGGCCTGTTCGGGCTCGATGCCGAGATCGACGCCGTGCCGCTCCGCCAGATCCAGCGCCTTGCCCATCTCCGCCGCCATGTCGCTCCAGGCGGCGGGATCGGCATTGTCGGGATGATGCACCCACTGGTCGGCCGCGTTGCGCGTCCCCGTGCAAAGCGTGACGAGCGGGATGCCGAGCGCGGCCGCCGCCTCGATCACGACGCCGAGCCGGCGCAGCCCGTCGTCCCGCGCGGCCGGGTCGGGATGGGCCATGTTGTAGGTGCCCGACAGCGCGGCGAGGGAGACGCCGCTCGATCGCGAGGCCGCCCGGATCGCGTCGATCGCCTCGGCCGGCACATGGTCCGGCATGGAGGCGAGGCCGGCGCAGGCGAGATTGAACTGCACCGTCTCGTAGCCGGCCTCAGCCGCCGCGGCGAGGACGGCGGCGGGATCGCTGCCCGCAAAGGTCTTGGCGAAGATGCCGAGGCGCATCAGACGGCCCCCGTGACGTCGGCGAGGACGACGCGCTCGCCCGTCTCGACCGAGCGCGCGATGGCGACCATGGCACGGATCGAGGCGACGCCGTCGGCGGCATCGGCGCCGCGCATCGGCGCGCCGTCGAGGATCGTGTCGGCGAAGCCTTCGAGCTGGCGGCGGAAGAAATGGCCGTCGGCGCCGAGCGGCTTGTGCGTGGTCGCCGTCTTCTCGTGGAAGATCTCGACCTCGGAGGCGCGGAAGTACCAGGGGTTGAAGGTCTTCGCGAGCACCGAGCCGTTCTCGCCGTAGAGCTGGAAGCCCTCGAACCAGTCCATCCGCACCGCGACGGTGAGATCGAGATGGCCGAGGGCGCCGGAGGCGAACTCGGTCTCCACGAACCAGCAATAGGCGCCGAAGGCCTCGCGCAGGCGGGCGCGCACGGCGGTGATCTCGCCGCAGAGGAAGCGCGCGGTATCGACGAGATGCGAGCCGTGCGCCAGCATGAAATACTGCCGGAGATCGGCCTTGGGATTGCCGCCGGGCTTGCGGGCGAGCTTGGAGGTGACGGGCAGCGGCTGCACCGCGTCGGTGTTGGTGTAGCGGTGGGTGGAATCGCAGTACCAGGCCTTCAGCGCCAGCACCTCTCCCATCTCGCCTCGCGCAAAATCGCGGGCCGCCTCCAGCGCCGGGTCGAAGCGCTTCATGTGCCCGACCTGATAGATGCGTCCCGACGCCGCCACGGTCCGCGCGAGCGCCTCGCCCTCCTCCACCGAGACGCCCACCGGCTTCTCGCAGAGAACGTGCTTGCCCGCTTCCAGCGCCTTCAGCGTCATGGGAACGTGATAGGCGTCCGACGTCGCCACGATGACGGCGTCGAGCGCCGGATCGGCGAGCATGGCGTCGTAGTCGGCATAGGATTTGGCCGGCTCGTAGGTCGCCGCCATGCGCGCCAGGAGATCGGGCGCGGCATCGCAGATGGCGTAGAGGTCGGCATTGCGGGCCTTCACGCAGGATTCCAGATGCGCGAACTGCGCGATCGGGCCGCAGCCCAGGACACCGACGCGCAGCCGGCGATCGTCCTTCTTCAGCATGACACTCGTCCTCCGGCGCCGCGGCGTCGCATGGTTTTGCAGGTGGTCTTCAAGGGCGGCTCCCCCGCCGGCAGCGCGCGGCCGAGGACGGCTCGTGAGGCGCGCGAAACGGCGATCGCCGCGTCGGTGTCGCGCCGGTCGAAGGGCTTCGTCTCATGAAAGGAGATCGACAAGCGTCGGCTCGCCGCCGGAAGCGCCGGCTTCGGACTTCGACATGTCCACCTCCCCGTACCCGCGGCTCGTCGTCCGCGGGTCTCTTATGGTCGAGGCGCAGTCTGCCTCGTTTTGGACGCCCGTCAAGCAGAATAGCGCATAAAGCCGCATTCTTTGGCGCTGGATTTGAAGAAACGCGCACAGAGACGCAACCGCTGGCCGACGTCAGCGGCCACCGTCCGGCTTCGCCAAGGCCGTTCCCGGCTTCTCCGTCAGCAGACGGTGATCTGCACATCCGCGCCGGCCAGCGCCTCGCGCAGTGCGCCGGTCGGCTCGGCATCGGTCACGAGATGCTGGATGCGCTCGAGCGGGGCGATCCGCGCGAAGGCCTCCGCGTCGAACTTGGAGCTGTCGACGAGGAGAACGGTGCGGTCGGCGATGTCGATCATCGCCGCCGTCGCCACCGCCTCCTCCAGGCGCCCGACCGAGGGGCCGGCCGCCGAGAGCGCGGCCGCGCCGATGACCGCCGTATCCGCCCGGATGCCCGCGACGCTCGGGAAACCCACCGCGCCGATCGTCACCTGCGACACCGACCAATAGGCACCGCCGAGAATCTGCAGCGCCCGGACGCTGGCATCCGAGACGACGGGGGGAATGCGCAGATTGTTGGTGACGAGCGTGAGGTCGCGGTGCCGCGAAAGCTCGCCCGCGAAGTAGCAGGTCGTCGATCCGCCGTTGAGGATCAGCGTCTCCCCGTCGCGCACCAGCCGCGCGCCGGCCCGCGCGATCCGCAGCTTGGCGTCGCTATGCTCGTCCATGCGCTGGCCGAGCGTCGTGTCCACGCGCACCATCCGGTCGTTGCGCACGGCGCCACCATGGGTGCGCACGAGAAGCCCGCGCTTCTCCAGACCGTCGAGATCGCGCCGGATCGTGTCGCGCGAGACGTCGAGCAGCGCGACGAGTTCGGTGACGGTCAACTGCCCGCGCTCGTCGAGGAGATGGATCAGGCGGTTTTGGCGCATGGCCGGCAGCGCGGCGCTACGCTCGGTCGTCTCGCGTCTGGTCTCGTCCATGTCGCCGTCGCCCCGCCCCGCCCCGCCCCCACATGTCGCAACCGGATTAAGCCGCGCGGCGCAAAGGGGCAATCGGTCAGGAGCCGGCGTCTCGCAGGTGGCGGATGATGCCGGAGAAGTCGACGTCGCCCTGGCCCGCCTCGGCGAAGGCGGCATAGATCGCCTCGGCATGGTGCCCGAGGGGCGTCGCGACGCCGCCGGCCTCGGCCGCGGCCTTGGCAAGGCGCAGGTCCTTCAGCATGAGACCGGCGGCGAAGCCCGGCCGGTAGTCGTTGTTGGCGGGCGAGGTCGGCACCGGGCCGGGCACGGGGCAGTAGGTCGTGAGCGACCAGCACTGGCCGGAGGAGGTGGAGGCGACGTCGAAGAGCGCCTGGGCGGACAGGCCGAGCTTTTCCGCCAGCACGAAGGCCTCCGCGACCGCGATCATGGAAACGCCGAGGATCATGTTGTTGCAGATCTTGGCGGCCTGCCCCGCGCCGGCCCCGCCGCAATGCACGATCTTCGACCCCATGGCCTCCAGCAAAGGCCGCGCGCGTGTGAAGGCGGCCTCGTCGCCGCCGGTCATGAAGGTCAGCGTTCCCCCCGCCGCGCCCTTGGTGCCGCCGGAAACGGGCGCGTCGAGCGAGGCGAAGCCGGCTTCCGCCGCCAGCTCGTGCGCGCGCCCCGCGCTTTCGATGTCGATCGTGGAACAGTCGACGAGCAGCGTTCCCGGCGCCAGATGCGGCAGCGCCTCCTGCCAGATCGAGAGCACATGCGCCCCCGCCGGCAGCATGGTCATCACGACCTCGGCGTCGCGGACGGCCTCGCCGAGCGAGGCGGCGAGCGGAACGCCCTCCGCGCGGGCCGCGCCGAGCGCGCCCTCCGAGACGTCGAAGCCCGCCACGCCATGGCCGGCTCGGGCAAGGTTCAGGGCCATCGGCCGGCCCATATTGCCGAGGCCGATGAAGGCGATGCGGGTCGAGCTCATGTCGGATTCTCCAGCGGGGGCCGGCTCGGGGAAACGGCGCCGTCAGCGCCAGGACTGCCGGATCAGATCGGCGGCTTTCTCCGCGATCATCAGCGTCGGCGAATTGGTATTGCCCGAGACGATGGCGGGCATGACGGAGGCATCCGCCACGCGCAGGTTTCGAAGGCCGCGCACGCGAAGCTCGGGATCGACGACGGACCCCTCGTCGGCGCCCATGCGGCAGGTGCCGGCGGGATGAAAGATCGTCGTTCCGATCTCGCCGGCGGCCGCGACGAGGTCCTCCTCGCTCTGGAACGCCGGTCCCGGCTTGAACTCCTCCGGGTGGTAGGGCCGCAGCGCCGCCTGGGAGACGATGCGCCGCGTCAGGCGGATGGCGTCGGCGGCCACGCGCCGGTCGGCCTCGGCGGAGAGATAGTTCGGCCGGATCGCCGGCTGGACCCGATGGTCCGGCGCGCCCGCATGCACGCTGCCGCGGCTCTCCGGGCGCAGGTTGCAGACGCTGGCGGTAAAGGCCGGGAACGTGTGGACGCCCTCGCCGAACTTGTCGAGGCTGAGCGGCTGGACGTGATACTGGAGATTGGCCGTCTCGAAGGAGGGATCGGACTTGGTGAAGACGCCGAGCTGGCTCGGCGCCATCGACATCGGGCCCGACCGCGTCAGCGCATATTCGAGCGCGATGGACGCCTTGCCGAGCAGCGAGCTCGCCCGCTCGTTCAGCGTGCGGATGCCGCTGACCTTGTAGGCGCAACGCAGTTGCAGATGGTCCTGCAGGTTCTCGCCGACGTCGCGGCGCTCGGCGACGAGCGGAATGCCGGCGGCGCCCAGCACCTCGCCGCGCCCGATGCCGGAAAGTTCCAGGACGTGCGGCGAGCCGATCGCCCCGGCGCAGAGGATCGCCTCGCGGCGGCAGGAGACGGTGCGCACCTCGCCGCCGGTCTCGAACTCGACGCCCCGCACGGCCAGATCCTCGATCGCCAGCCGGCGGACATGGGCGCTCGTCACGACCTCGAGGTTCGGCCGGTGGCGCGCGGGCTTCAGGAAGGCCTTCACCGTGTTCCAGCGCACGCCCCGGCGCTGGTTCACCTTGAAGTAGGAGGAGCCCTCGTTGTCCCCGCGATTGAAGTCCTCGATCGGCGGAATGCCGGCCTCCTCTGCGGCGGCGCGGAAGGCGTCGAGAATGTCCCAGCGCAGGCGCGGCGGCTCGACGCGCCATTCTCCCCCGACCCCGTGCATCTCGTCGGCGCCGGCGAAATAGTCCTCCGAGCGCTTGAAGAGCGGCAGCACGTCGTCCCAGCCCCAGCCGGCACAGCCCATCTGGCGCCACATGTCGTAGTCGCGCGCCTGGCCGCGCATGTAGATCATGCCGTTGATCGAGGAGCAGCCGCCCAGCACCTTGCCGCGCGGATAGGCGAGCGCCCGCCCGTTCAGCCCCGCCTCGGCCTCCGTCTGGAAGCACCAGTCGGTGCGCGGATTGCCGATGCAGAAAAGATAGCCGACGGGGATGTGGACCCAGGCGTAATTGTCCCGCCGGCCCGCCTCCAGAAGGAGAACAGAGACGCCGGGATCGGCCGAGAGGCGGTTGGCGAGCGCGCAGCCCGCCGTGCCGCCCCCGACGACGATGTAATCGTAACTATCCTGCATCGGATCAACCGCCCTCGCCGCCGCCGAAGCGCCGCCCGAGACGGGAGGCGAGGAACTCGCCGACGAGGCCGCGCCGGAAGAGGAGGACGCAGACCATGAAGATCACGCCGGTGATCACCGTGACGGGAAAGGCCGAGGTGGCGAGGCTGTTCTGGATGGCGACCACGAGCCCCGCGCCGACGACCGGCCCGAGCATGGTTCCGATGCCGCCGAGCAGCGTCATCAGGATGACCTCGCCGGACATCTGCCACGTCACGTCGGTCAGCGTCGCGAACTGGAAGACGAGCGCCTTCATGCCGCCCGCCACGCCCGCCAGCGCCGCCGACATGACGAAGGCGGAGAGCTTGTAGGCGTTGACGGAATAGCCGAGCGAGATGGCGCGGCTCTCGTTCTCGCGGATCGAGCGCAGGATCGTGCCGAAGGGCGAGTTGACGATCCGGTAGATCGCGAAGATCGCGGCGAGGAAGGTCGCGAGCACGAAGAAGTACATGGCGATCGGGTCGGCCAGATCGACGAGGCCGAGGAAGCGCCCGCGCGGCACGCCCTGCAGCCCGTCCTCGCCGCCGGTGAAGGGCGCCTGAAGGCAGAAGAAGAACACCATCTGCGAGAGGGCGAGCGTGATCATGGCGAAGTAGATGCCCTGCCGCCGGATCGCCAGCGCACCGATGACGAGGCCGAGGGCGGCCGCGGCCGCGGCGCCCACGACGACGCCGAGTTCCGGCGTCAGCCCCCATTCCTTGACCGTGTAGGCGGTGACGTAGGCCGCGCTGCCGAAGAAGGCGGCATGGCCGAAGGAGAGAAGGCCGGTATAGCCCAGAAGCAGGTTGAAGGCCGCCGCGAAGAGGGCGAAGCAGAGGATCTTCATGAGGAAGATCGGGTAGAAGAAGAAGGGCGCCGCCGCGAGCAGCCCGACCGCGACGAGGAGAAGCCCGAGCCTCAACCCGTTCGAGGCCGGACGCTCCCGCACCGCGCCGGTTGCCGCAACGCTCGTCATGCCGTCCTCCCGAACAGGCCGGCCGGGCGGATGAGAAGCACCACGGCCATGATCACGAAGACGACGATGTTGGACGCCTCGGGATAGAAGACCTTGGTCAGCCCCTCGCAGAGGCCGAGCAGATAGCCGGTCGCGATGGCGCCGCCGATCGAACCCATGCCGCCGATGACGACGACCGCGAAGACCGTGATGATGATGTTGGTGCCCATGAGCGGGCTCACCTGATAGATCGGCGCCGCCAGGATGCCGGCGAGCCCGGCAAGGCCCGAGCCGAACCCGTAGGTCAGCGTCAGGAGCAGCGGCACGTTGATGCCGAAGGCGCGCACCAGCTGCGGGTTCTCGGTCGCGGCGCGCAGGTAGGCGCCGAGCCGCGTTTTCTCGATCAGCGCCCAGGTGACGAGGCAGACGAGAAGCGAGGCGACGACGATGAAGCCGCGATAGTTCGGCAGGAACATGAAGCCGAGATTGGTGCCGCCGGACAGAAGCTGGGGCGGCGCGTAGGGCTGGCCGGAGGCGCCGTAATAATAGCGGAACGTGCCCTCGATCACGAGCGCGAGGCCGAAGGTGAAGAGAAGGCCGTAGAGCGGATCGAGATCGTAGAGCCGGCGCAGCGCGACTCGCTCCACCACCGCGCCGATCAGGCCGACGACGAGCGGCGCGAGGATCAGCGAGGGCCAGAAGCCGATGCCCGTCACCGAGAGGAAGAGATAGCCGACGAAGGCGCCCAGCATGTACTGCGCCCCATGGGCGAAGTTGATGATGCGCAGGAGCCCGAAGATGATGGCAAGGCCCAGACTCAGCATCGCGTAGAAGGAGCCGTTGATCAGCCCGACGAGAAGCTGCCCCAGAAAGGCCTGGACGGGAACGCCGAAGATCATCGTCATCCCGGTCAAACTCCCAGCGTTTCGGTCATCTGCGTCATCCGGCTCGGCAGCTCGCCGACGGGGAAGCCGTCCAGCACGCGCCCGTGGTCCATGAGGTAGAAGCGGTCCGCGACCTTGGCGGCGAAGCGGAAGTTCTGCTCGACGAGCAGCACCGTCATGCCGCGCGCCTTCAGCACCTGGAGAATCTCGCCGATGCGCTGGACGATGACCGGCGCGAGCCCTTCTGTCGGCTCGTCGAGAAGCAGGAGCTTGACGCCCGAGCGCAGGATGCGCGCGATGGCGAGCATCTGCTGCTCGCCGCCGGATAGCTGCATGCCGCCGCTCTGGCGCCGCTCCTTCAGATTGGGAAAGAGCGTGTAGATTTCCTCCACGCTCATGCCGCCCGGCGCCACGATCGGCGGCAGCATGAGGTTTTCCTCGACGGAGAGGCTGGCGAAGATGCCGCGCTCCTCCGGCACGAAGCCCATGCCGAGCTTGGCCACGCGGTGGAGCGGAACCTTCAGGAGATCGCGGCCCTCGAAGAGGAGCGTGCCGCTGCGCTTGGAGAGAAGCCCCATGATGGCGCGCAGCGTCGTCGTCTTGCCGACGCCGTTGCGCCCGAGCAGCGTCACGGTCTCGCCGGGAAAGATGTCGAGATCGACGCCGTGCAGCGCCTGGCTCTCGCCATACCAGGCATTGAGGCCGCGAACGGCGAGAAGCGGCTTGCCGCCGTCAGACATGGTCGGTTCCCATATAGGCCGTGCGCACGCGCTGGTCGGTGGAGACGGTGCGATAGTCGCCCGCCGCCAGAATCTCGCCGCGCTGGAGCACGGTGACGCGGTCGCAGAGATCGGCGACGACCTTCAGATTGTGCTCCACCATCAGCACCGCATGGCTCTTGGCGACCTCCCGGATGATGGCGGCGATGACCTCCACGTCCTCGTGCCCCATGCCCGCCATCGGCTCGTCAAGGAGCAGAACCTTGGGTTCGAGCGCCAGCGTCGTCGCGATCTCGAGGACGCGCTTGCGCCCGTAGGAGAGGCTGGCCGCCGGGCGGTCGCGCGCTTCCGTGAGACCCACGGCCTCGATCAGTTCCATCGCGCGCGCGTTCAACCGGTCGAGGCTCGAGAGCGGGCGCCAGAATTGGACGGCGAGCCCGCTCTGCCGCTGGAGCGCGACGCGGACGTTTTCGAGGATGGTCAGATGCGGAAATGTCGCCGAGATCTGGAAGGAGCGCACCAGCCCCATGCGCGCGACCTTGGCCGGCGCCGTCTTCGTGATGTCCTCGCCCATCAGCGAGATCGTGCCGGAGGTCGGCTGCAGGAATTTCGTCAGAAGGTTGAAGACGGTCGTCTTGCCCGCCCCGTTCGGCCCGATCAGCGCATGGACCTCGGCATGCCCGACGTCGAGATCGACCTTGTTGACCGCGGTGAAGGCGCCGAAGTCGCGCCGGAGCCCCCGGCAGGACAGGACGGCCTCGCCCTTGGCGAGCGTCCGGCCGGGCTCGGCGGCCCCGGCGGCCCTTGCCAGGACGCCGGGGCTTGCAGATGGGATGGCGGTGCTCATGCCGGCGCTTACGGAGTGACCAGCGGGCAGTTGCTCTTGGCGGGGTCGAGATAGGCCGTGTCGCCGGGCACGGTCGCCAGAACCTTGAAATAGTCCCAGGGCTTGGTGCTCTCGGACGGCTTCTTCACCTCGAGAAGATACATGTCGTAGATCATGCGGCCGTTCTTGGCGACCTTGCCGCCGCGCGCGAGGACGTCGTCGACGGGCATCTCGTGGAGAGCGGCGGCGACCGGCTCGGTCGCGTCGGTCTTGGCCTTGTCGATCGCCTTGAGATACTGCAGCACCGCCGAATAGGTGCCGGTATGGATCATGTTCGGCATGCGCTGCGTGCGCTCGAAGAAGCGCTGGCCGAAAGCACGCGATTCATCGTCCCGGTCCCAGTAGAACCCTTCCGTCAGCGACAGGCCCTGCGCGGCTTCGAGGCCGAGCCCGTGGACCTCGGACAGGGTGAAGAGGAGCGCGGCGAGCCGCTGGCCGCCCGCCACGATGCCGAACTCCGCCGCCTGCTTCACCGCATTGGCCGTGTCGAGGCCGGCATTGGCCATGCCGATCACCTTGGCGCCCGAGGACTGGGCCTGGAGCAGGAAGGAGGAGAAGTCGGTGTTCGACAGCGGATGGCGGACGGAGCCGAGAACCGTGCCGCCGCTTTCCTTGACGAAGTTCGAGGTCTGCTCCTCCAGCGAATAGCCGAAGGCGTAGTCGGCGGTGAGGAAGAACCAGGTGTCGCCGCCCTGCTTCACCAGCGCCCCGCCGGTGCCGACGGCCAGCGCGTGCGTGTCGTAGGCCCAGTGGAAGCCGTAGGGGCTGCAGGCCTTGCCGGTCAGGTCGATCGTCGCGGCGCCCGTGACGATGTTGATCTTCTTCTTCTCCTTCGACAGGCCCTGCACGGCCAGCGCCACGGAGGAGGTCGTCAGTTCCATGATGGCATCCACCTGTTCGGTGTCGTACCACTGGCGCGCGATGTTGGAGGCGATGTCGGGCTTGTTCTGGTGATCGGCGGTGATCACCTCGATCTTCTTGCCGAGCACCGTGCCGCCGAAATCCTCGACCGCCATCTTGGCGGCCTCGAAGGACCAGCGGCCGCCGAAATCGGCGTAGACGCCGGACTGGTCGTTCAGGATGCCGATCTTGACGATATCGTCGGAGACCTCCTGCGCCGCGGCAGGCATCGCCGCGGCCGCCGCCAGCGCGGTGGCCGCGCCTGCCAGGAACATGCCCTTCAGTCTGCCGGAAATCGTCATCGCTCTCCCTTTCGCCCAATCCATCGATCGCGTCTCGGGACGTCGCAGGGCCGGCATCGTCTCCGCGCCCCCGTCCTGCGATCCGCAAGGGTCAAGGCGGCATCGGATGGACCGGCCGTGATCGTCCTCCCCGCTTTTCCGCCCGTCGTTCGCGCGCGTTAAAAGCCCTCGCCGCCCTTCGGCCTCCCAGCGGAACGGCGGCGACAGGGAAAGGCTAACACCAAGGAAGATGCATCAGAATGGCGTTTTTCGTACAGCCATTGTACGAAAATGCACAGGGACACGATGCTGAGGACGCCGTATGCGGTTCGACTGGGACGACCTGCGCCACTTCCTGGCCGTGGCCCGCACGAGCCAGCTCTCGGCCGCCGCGCGCCGGCTGCGCAGCAACCATGTCACCGTGTCCCGCCGGATCGACCGGCTGGAGCAGGCGCTGTCCATGCGCCTTTTCGAGCGCTCCTCGCGCGGCTACACGCTGACCGTTCTCGGCGAGCGCCTCGTCGCCCATGCCGAGCGCATGGAGCGGGAGGTGGAAAGCTTCGGGGAGACGATGCTCGGCGCCGGCGAATGGGCGCGCGGCGTCGCCCGGCTCTCGACGCCGGAGGGCTTCGGCAATTTCTTCCTGGCCGAACGCCTGCCCTCCTTCGCCCGCGCCCATCCCGGTCTTCTCGTGGAGTTCGTGACGATCCAGCAGATCGTCTCCCTATCGCGCCGCGAGGCCGACCTTTCCGTGACGCTGCACGTGCCGAGCGCCGGCCCCTACACGAGCGAGCGCGTCGCGGGCTACCGCCTCTTTCTCTACGCCTCGCGCGACTATCTCGCCCGGCACGGTCCGATCGGCACGCGGGCGGAGGTGAACCTCCATCCGCTCATCGGCTATGTCGAGGACATGATCTTCACGCCGGGCCTCGACTATCTGTCCGAGATCCTGCCGGGCATGCGCGCGGGCTATCAGAGCTCCAGCATCCAGGCCCAGCTTCAGGCGACCCTGGCCGGTTTCGGCATCGGCATCCTGCCCTTCTTCATCGCATCCCGTCACGCCGATCTCGTGCCCATCCTGCCGCGCGAGCTTCATCTGGAGCGCGACTACTGGATGAGCGTCCACGAAGACCTCGCCGCCGCCCCCCGCATCCGCATCCTGGCGGACTTCATCCGGCGTCAGGCAGCGGAATTCGGCCCCCGATTCCGGGGAGAGGCGCTGCTCGGCACCTGACGGCGGCGGCGCTCTTTCCCGTCGGTGGAATGGCATCGGCCGCCGCCATGCCATGTCGGTTGGCGCGGGAGGCCAGCGGTCCTTGTCGGGGCCGCTTGTCTCAGAACGACGAGGACCCGCAGGCGGCGAAGCGCGTTCTAGGCTCGGCGGCACAGGTGCCTGTGCGGTTCGATCGCTCCACCGTGGTGCGCAGGGCGCCGATATCGGCGGGCGTGATGTCGCCGTTGTCGGCCTGCTGCGTCTGCGCGTCGCGGCGGAACTCGCTAAGGGCCGCCATCGTCCTGTCGGCATCGGGCGTGCCGAACTCGTCCGGCAGATAGGCGAGCGCGGCGAGGTAGGAGGCCGCGCGCTGGATGAGATCGGGATCGGGCCCGGAGCGCCGCACACGATCGAGCGAGATCGAGCCGTCGGAGCGCCAAGTCGAGAAATCGGCGGAGCTGGCGCAGCGCCGGCCGGAATATTCGTAGATCGCCCGCCCGTCGTCTCGCGTGACCGTCAGCTCGAAACCGCGGCAGGGATCGTAGCAGCCTGCGCCGCAGATCTCCCCGGTCGACCGGGACACCGCCTTCTGCGGAACGACGTTGATGGCGACGTCGCGCCCGAAGGAGCGGGAATTGTCCGATCCCGACCGCGCGGTGCTCAGCGTCTGGTCGACGAAACCGACGACATCGCTCCACTGGTCCGACGTCAGTTCCTCCTCGGCCCGCACCGTCGAGGCAGAGAAAAGGAAGAGAAAAGCGGCAAGGCAGCGAAGCGCGGTCATTGGCAGCGGATCTTCACGACGGCATCCTCCGGGCTCGACGCCTGCAATGCTGTTCCAAGGTCTGGCGCGCCCGTCGGCGGCTGCGCGAAGAAGCGCCGCATCCGGTCGGAAAGGCCGGTGTGGGAAAGCGCCACGACATCGCGCGGCGGCCTGTCGAGACGGCCGACGACGATACCGGCAAGCCGGCGTTCCTTGTCGAAGACCGGAGCGCCGGAAGCGCCGGCCACGATATCGGCATCGAGCTCCAAGACCGGAATGCCGGCCTCGTCGAGCGTCGCGCCGTGAAACGTGGCGGCATAGGTGACGGGCCGCCGGCCGCCGACGCGATCGACGGGAAAGCCGACGATGGTCATTCCGTCTCCCGGCCGCGGCGCGGGCGCCCGGCCGAGGACGAGATGGCGCGACGCCGCCCCCTCGACGATGAGGACGGCGGAGTCGCGGCGCGGCTCCGAAGCTTCCAGCCTCGCGTTCATCGTTCCGATCCGGCCGTTGGTGACGGCGAAGTTCCTGCATCCGACGAGGACATGAGCACTGGTCAGAACATGGTTCGGCGAGATGAAGAACCCGCTTCCGACAGCCGACGAGCCCTTCTCCATGGGAGCCCGCTCGACCGCACGGACCATGTCCTGCAGGGAGGGCGCGCGCTCGGCCGCTCCAGCCTCGCCAAGCCCGGCGAGACAAAATCCCGCCAAGCCTGCCAGCCCTCTCATGAGCCTCGTCGTCTGCCTCACTTCCAGCTGCCGTCGGCCTGGCGGCAGAGCTTCGTCTCGTCGGAGATCGGCTCGCCGTCCTTGAAGTAGGTCTCCTTCATGACCTTGCACTCTTTGTTCTTCACGACGCCGCGCAGCGGCGTGATCGTGCCGCGATTGCCGGTGTCGGGATTGTTCCAGGCGACCTGCTTGGGCGCGGCGCGCGGGGCGGCGCGATTCTGGCCTCCGATGCTCGAGCGCGCGGCCTGCTGGTCCTGGTATTCCTCGTCGCGGATCGCCTCCATCAGGGCGGCCTGACGGCGCTCGCGATCGCGCGCGTCGATCTGCGCGCCGATCGTGCCGCCGACGACGGCGCCGGCCGCCGTGATGAGCGCGCACTGGGTGGCATTTCCGCCGGCCAGCGCGCAGCCGACCCCACCGATCAGCGCGCCGGCGCCGGCGCCGACGACGGTGTTCTGCCCGACCCCCTGGCCCGTCTGGCAGGCACTGAGCGTGGCAAGGGACATGGCGAGGGCCGTGATGCGAAGGAACGATGCGCGATGAGCCAGCATGGGTCGGATCTCTGTTGGGTTGCGAAATGGAAGGCGGACGAAACTTACGACCCTGTCAGGGTCGCGGAGGCGGCGGAGGCGGCGGAGGCGGTGCGACCGAAGCGCCGGCGGCGCTCGGCAGGAGACGGGCGAGCTGTGGAACGCCGGCGGCGGAGACCCAGGCGGAGCTGCCCTCGGGACAGACCATCATCTCGCTCTTCAGCTGGCCGAGCTGCGCCAGCATCTCGAAGGCGGAGAGATCGTAGGGGCCGACGACCTGGCCCTCCGAGTTGAAGAGCCAGAACCGCCCGCTTGCGACGGGTGGCGGCGGCGGGAAGCCGGCGGGCGCCGCCGGTGCGAACGACGCCGGCTGGATCGCCGAGGGGATCGAAGCCGCCGCTGCCGGAACGCTCTCGCCGGCGATCAGCGAGCGAAGGGACGCATCCGAGAAGGCCGGCCAGTTCAGCGTCCGCTTGTGCGTCGCGCGCAGATCGGCGGGATCGTCGGGATTGCGGCCGACCTCGGTATCCTCGACATCCCCGATCGTGCCGAAGATCGTCGTGGTCCAGCGCTCGATCGTCTTGAAGACGCGGTCCGCGGCCTCGTCCTCGGCAACGCCCAGCGGCACCTCGCCCGCCGTGCGCCGAGCGCGCTGCAGGAACTCGGCCTCCATCCGCAGGCAGACATGGTTGCCGATGCCGCCCCGGCGGATGGTCGGCCCCCGCTCGGTGGATTCGAAGCGCCTCGGCGTGTAGACGCGCTCGGCGAACCAACGCGCCAGCGCCGCGAGCCCGACATATTGAGCCGAGGTCAGCCCGTCCTCGACGCGCGCGATGCTGTCGAGCAGCTTGGACTGCTGCCCCGTCTGGAAGCCCCTGCGCCGCAGGTGCTTCTCGTCGCCGACCGGGTCCCAGTGATTGCGGCCGATCTCGATCTCGTAGGCTCCGCGTCTCTCGTTGAAGCGCAGGGCACCGAAGAAGACGCCCTTGAGGAACAGTTCGATCCGTTCGCGCAGGAGGTCGAGCTCGGCATTGGTCGGCACGAGCGGATCGGGAAACCTCAGATCGTCCTTGTGATTGTGGAGCGGGAGCCCGTCCGGCTTGTTCTGCTCGCGCAGATAGGACGGCCGCCATTCCGAACGGATCGGCGCGATGGCATCGAGCGGAAAGCCGGACAGCTCGCAATAGCAGACGATCCGCCCCGGAACGCCCGACTCCTCGTAGGAGACCGAGGTGAGGCCCGACTGTCCGGGCAGGCGCGACAGCACCACGCTGTTGAACTCCTCCCGAAAGCCCTCGACGCCATCGACGGCGATGAACATCTTGTAGCGCTCGTTTTCGGGGCGAAAGCCGCGGCTGAAATCGGTGTAGATCCAAGGCATCGCGCGAACGATCAGGAGATCGAGCAGCCGGCGCTGCTCCATCTGCGGCAACTGGCGAAGCGCATCCGTGACGGAGGGAATGCGCGCGCGCTGGCCGCCGAGCCGGCGGTTCGTGACCGCCCGGAGCAGGCCGAGGATCTCGATGCGCCCGTCGTCGGTCTCGAGCTTGGCGAAGATCTCCCGCGAGCCGCCGACGCTCTCGAAGGCCTCGCGCGCCCATGCGATGTGATTCTGGGTGCTCTCCTGCGCCAGCTCGATGCCGGAATCCTTGAGGACGAAGAACGTGCCGCCGTCGCCGCGCTTCAGCGCGTCCTGAAGCTTGGCCGTGTCGGCGTCGATGACGGCGACGAGGCCGCGCACGCGCTTGCGCCCGGTCTGGAACTCGCCGATGAGCCCTGTCCAGATCGTCTCGCCGGCATCGTCGATGCCCTGCTGGTCGCCGAGGAAGGCCGAGGCGGTCCGCAGGAGCGTGATCGCCTCCTTGCAGGCGATCGAGCGCAGGCGCGCCTGGAGGGCGGCGGTCAGATCCTCGCGGACCTGGTTGAGATAGCGCTCGCTGGCCTTGCGCCCGCCGCCGGTGAGGATGTTCCCCGAGGCGGCCTGCTGGAGGCGGTCGATCGAGGCTTGGACCTGCTGCGAGGTCAGTCGGTTGGCGCGCTGGGCATAGGCCTCCTCGGCGAGCGTCAACCGGGCAATCGAACCCTGGCCGGGCTCGTCCAGCCGCCGCTTGATCTCGCTGACGAGGCCGATCGTGTATTCGAGGCCGCCGCGCTCCTGATCGTCGAGAATCTGGTAGAGCGTGGCGCGCAGGCTCCCGTCCTGCACGCCCTTGGCGAGGAGAAAGGTCTCCAGCCGCTCGCGCGCCTTGGCGATCTCGGCCCCCTTCGGCCCGTAGGTCCCGCTCTGGCCGACGCGCCCGTCCACGTCCCGCACGCGCAGCTCGACGATCCGGCGAAGCTCAGCCTCCCAGGCCTTATGGTCGGGAATGCGCGCCTGGATGCCGACAAAATCCTGCTCGATCTCGAGCGCCAGCATGTCGGCGATGGAGCTCTTGTCCTCGCGGCGCGACAGGAGATCGACGAGTTCGAAATCGGCGATCGGCGCCTGCTCGAAGGAGGCCCGCCGGTCGTAGTCGTCGACGAAGGCCTTGAGCTTGACGCCGAGCCGATCGCGGAGGAAGGCGTCGCGCTCCTCGGTCGTCGGCTGGCGCGCGCCGCCGCCGGCCAGCGCCATGCCGAAGAAGCTCTTCACCATGGCCGCGTTGTTGCGCGACAGGTGCTCCTCCACCTGCACGCTCGCCTTCGACATCAGCGTCGTCTGCCCGATCGCGGAATAGCCGCGCGAGAAGAAGAGGCCGTCCTTCAGCCAGCCCGGCAGGTTCGGCACGTAGCTGCCGAGCTTGTGCTGCTGCTGGTTGACGGCAACGGACCGCTTGCGGCGCGCGAAGTCGCTGGAGCCGAAATCCTCGAAGAGAATGTCGGCGACCATATCGAAAATGTCGTTCTTCTCGCCCGTCTGCTGGCCGGCGATGTTCTGGCGGTCGAAGAGGAAGACGTCGTTATAGGGCGTCTTCACCTCCGGCAGGGGCTTGTCGTAATCCGTCCAGCGCTGGGTATAGGCCGGATCGCTCGTGCCGCGCATGGCGTATTCGAGCTCCGACAGAGCCGCGTAGGTGTTGGCGAAGACGCGGTCCTTGTTGGCGTCGCGATAGCCGCCGGGCAGCATGAGGAAGAGGTCGAGCTGGTCGATCTTCGGCGTGCGCAGCGACCGCAGCGCGTAGCCCGCGTCGATGAAGGCGCCCGAGCCGGTGCCGCCCGCGCTGGAGGCGACGACGACGACGCGCAGCTTCGTGCCGGTCTTCAACCCGAGGCTGCGCAGGATGGATTCGTTCGTGACGTTCTGCGTGACCCGGTCCGCCTGCGTGCGCACCAGATTGATGAAGTTGGTGTATTCGTCGAAGAACAGGAGCCGGGAGATCGAACGGATCTGGCCTGCACCCTTTTCCGTGTCGATCCGGTGGAGGTCGCCCTGCGGCAACCATTCCCGGATGATCGGGTAGTTCTCGATCTCCGTCATGTAGTGGCCGACATCGACCTTTTTCTGAATGGTCTCGCCGCCCTTCGAGAAGGCGACGCGCGCCGCCATGATGTCCGTCGCCCCGGCCCGGCCGCTTTCGCGCGCCTCGGCCGTGTCGGTGTCGAAGTAGACGAAGCGGGCCGGCGGAAACTCGTCGAGGCTCGAAATGCTGCGTCCCGACCAGTCCGCCTGAAGGATGCGGCGGCGCAGGCGCAGAAGTATCTCCATGCCCGTGCCCCCGAGGGCCACGAAGACCGTCGGCATGACGTCGAGGAGCGTATCGGGCTTGCGCGGCCCTTCGGCGGTGGCAGTCTCGCTCATCGCGTCATCCTTTGGCGGTCGGCAGGTATCGATGCGGCGCGCCGTCGGGCGATCGACGGGCGCGGGTCCGGGGCAGGTCCTGGGCGGCGGGCGGGCCCGGTCCCGAAGGACGGAGCTAGAGTTTGTCAGGGATAAGTGGGAACCGGTTATCCCGAAAAGACAAACGAAAACAAAGGAGTCTAGAGTCTGTCTGGTTCAGTGTGAACCTGACAGACTCTAGCGGCGCGTCTTCAGCGCGACGCTGCGCTTGCGCAGGAAGAGGACGAGAAGAAGCAGCGAGACGACGCCGGCCGGGCCGATCAGCACGAAGCGCGTCCAGAGCGTTCCGATGAAGGCGGCGATGAGAACGAGACTGGTGAAGGCGAGGAAGGCGAAGAGAAGCCACCCCGCTTCCGAAGCCGGACCGGGCGCGGCGTAGCGCGCCTGAAGCCCGCGCGTGACCGAGAGCTTCACGGCGAAGAACACGCCGAGGAGAAGGACGAACACGACGCCGCCGGCGACGAGCGCGTTCGTGGAGACGTCGCGCGGCAGGAGAAACGGCGGAAGAGCCGTGCCGACCTCGGTCCGCGCTTCGGGCTGCGTCGCCTGCGGCTGCACGGACGCAGGCGGGGCGGCCGGCGCGCTCGACGGCGCCGGCGCGGCCCTGGCGGCGCCCTGGGGCGC
Organism: Aureimonas sp. Leaf427; assembly: GCF_001425485.1. Taxonomy (GTDB): domain Bacteria; phylum Pseudomonadota; class Alphaproteobacteria; order Rhizobiales; family Rhizobiaceae; genus Plantimonas. Next base: position 408,520 of record NZ_LMQW01000001.1, read on the forward strand.
GGGGATGCTGAAGTCGGCCTGGGCCAATCTCATCGGCGCGTTCGTCATCGTCGAGGGTTCCAATCGAAGCGGCAGGTCAGGTCGAGGGGTGGATGGACGGGGCGCCGAAAAGCCTGCCCGTGACGCGGTGGCGGCTGCCGTCCAGCCCTTCGACCGTCACCGCCTGCCCCGATCTCAACAGGAGGCGATGGGAGCTTCCGCCGGCTGCCACCGTGTAGGTCCGGGCTCTTGTCGCGAGCCAGACGAGGGCGCCGACGGCGGCGAGGAGAGCCAGAAGCGCGCCGGCCGCGAGATAGAGGGGCAGCGAGGAGAAGCGCACGACGAGCCTCATCGGGACGTCGGTCACGGCGCTGTCGATCGCCTCGTAGTCGAAGAAGATGCGCGGCAGCTGCTCCTCGACGAGCTGGCGCTGCCCATCCCCGAGAAGGCTGCCGCCGAAGACGGCCGCGGCCTTTTCCACGAAGGCGTCGTCGAGATCGTATGAAAGATCGTTCAGCGCGATCCTGAGCCGTCCGTCGATGACGGCCTCCGTCTCGAAGAGACCGGCAAGACCGGGCGGGCGCTCGAAGGGCGGCAGCGAGAGGGTGAGCGCGACGGGCGCGGAGATCGCCCCGGCCGCAAGGTCCTGGATCTGGGGCGGATCGGCGCTGGCCTGCGGCCCGTTCTCGGCGGCCCCGCTATCCCAGCGCGTCGTGACGGTCGCGCTGACGATCTTCTTGGGATAGGCGACGTTGCGAACCTGCCCGCGCACCGTGAGGACCCGGCCCGCCTCGGCCGCCAGATCGTCGACCACGACGATGCCGTCCTGCATGCGGGCCGTGACGCCGTCTCCCAAACTCTGCGCGTCGAGGATCAGCTCGACCGCCTCGGGCGCGACGGGCTTCAACGAAACCGGCGGATCGGCGAAGAGACTGCGAATGGGCGTGCCCGGCGCGATCACGACATCGAGCGCGCGCGCCGCCGTCTCGCCGTAGGCGATGGCATAGATGATGAAGCCGTTCTCGGAGAAGTTCGGCCCGACGACGCGCATGCGCAAGGGAAAGGAGACGATGCGCGTGATGAAGTCGGACTGGCGCAGGAGATCGTAGAAGCCCCGCGTGTTCTCCATGACGTTCTGGCTGTTGTCGGGCGAGTTCTTGTTGTTCGTGACCATCCAGATCACGCCCTCCTGCCCCTGCAGGATGGTACCGAGCGTGCTCTTGAGAGCGCCCAGGAAGTCCGCGTCGGCATAGCGACCATTGGCTCTGCGCGGCACGTCGATGCGCGACACCGCCTCGAAGGCCGCATCCGACACGGCGCCTTCGAAGACGACGTCGGGCGAGCGACGCCCCTCGATCTGCCCGTCCTGATTGAAGCTCGCGATGGTGATAGGAACGCCGGTCAACTCGCTGGACCGCACCAGATGGGTGACGAGGTTGAGGAACTGCGAGGTCTCGTCCTTGTAGAACGGCTCCATCCAGCCGGAATTCTGAACGAGATAGACCTGCCGCACCGTGCCTTGGGCGGCGGCGGAGGAGATCCAGCCGAAGAGGGCGAAGACCGTGGCGAGCAGGAACGCGGCAGGACGCATCACTCGAGTTCCCATCTGTAGAAGGCGCCGTTGACCGCGCTGCCGACGATGAGATGACGATCGGTGCGATAGGCGAGGATGTCGAAGCGGTTGCGCAGCTGTGCGCTGGCCTTCAGAGAGATGACGCGCGCGCCGGACTGCCAATGAAGCGTCGAGGTGCGGATGCGCTCGGCGCTCGTGCTGAAGAGCCCGGCAATGTCGCCGTCGTCCACCAGCGCGACGAGCGTTCCCAGATTCTTGCCGTTGGCGCCCTGGTCGTAAGCCAGCGGGAGGAGGATACGGCCGGCGCCGGCTTCGATCTGGAAGGAGACCGGGTCCTCGTCCCACGGCGTTTCGAACACGCTCCGGCTGAAGAAGCTCTGCTGCCCGGCACTGACATGCGGCCCGCTGAGCGGCGTCGTGCGCGGCGAGCGCGTCAGGCTTCGATAGGCGAAATGGGACTGCGTCTCGACGAGGACATGCAACGTGTTGCTGCTGTCGCGCAGCGGCCGCGGGCCGAGCACGGCCTGGACTCCATCGGGGAACGGTCGCACCTCGCAGGTGCGCTCCCCGTAATCGGAGCTCATCAGGATGTAGGAATGCGCTCCCACCCAATACGTGTCGGGCAGTTGCGAGGGCACCTGCACCGGAACGGAGAAGGCGAAATCCGAAGCGTTCGGGACGCCCGCGACCTCCATCGTCCCCCAGCGCCGTTCACGGGACCAGAAGACCTCGATCGAAATGCGCCCTTCGACGAGCATCGGAAACGCGATGCCGCCGTTTTCGATCGCGACCGGCGAGCCACAAGGCCGCCCTTTGGGAGCCGGCGGCGAATGGAGAACCATCCGGGGCAGCGAGCCGGACATCTCGCAGACGACGAGCCGCTGGCCGAAGACGCCGGCAAATCCGTCGCGCGTGGCGACGACGGAAAACGCATGGGCGGGCAGGTCGGGCGGCGCCAGCCGGTCCAGCTCGATCCAGGCGCCGGTCCGGCACTGGAAGAAGAGAACGCCCTGCGCCGTCAGGCAGAAGAGCGTCGTCGGATCTCCGCACGCGAAGAGGGCGACGATTCCCGCCGGCATGGCGACCGGCGCACGGGACTCGACATCGGGCGAACGTCCGCCGAGATCGAGATCGGGAAGCCCGTCCGCTCGCAGATACGGCGCGCCGAAGGGCGCATCGAGCCCGGCACGCCGGACGAGAGGCCGTCCGGTCTCGGGATCGAAGCGGAAATGCGGCGGGAAGACCCGCCCTGTCCGCTCGTCGAGTTGGAGGTCGAGAAGATCGAAGGAAGCATCGCTCGCCTCGACCATCTGGTCGCCGGATCGCAGGCCCACCAGCGATCCGCCGTCGAACGACCATTCCAGATCGTCCGCGCCCGACCGCGCCTGCCGCCAGATGCCGTTCTCGACGACCATCTCAGTTTCCCACCAGGCTGCGATTTCGGGCGGAGACGATATCGACGGTCGTCGGATCGGCGACCGCCCGCAGATCGACCTCGGAAAGCCCGCGAAGATCCAGCTCGACAGGGGTCGATCCGTTCACGACGTAGAGCTTGCGGCCGGCGCGGATGCGGAACGGGCCTTTACCTTCGAAGGAAACGGACGCTCGCTCGCCGCCGGCGCCGAGGCTGACCGTCTTCCACGCCTTCGTCAGGCGGACGGACGAGCGCGACGGCTCGGCCGGCGACGAAGGCTTGGCGGCCGGAACGGAACTGCGCGCCGTCGGCGCAGGCACCGAGGCCGGAGCGGCGGGAAGAGCGGGCGCGGCGGCACCCGACGGGCTTCCGGCGACGTCCCTCACCCGCGAATCGGTCGAAGTCGAGGGCGAGTGCCGGGAGAACAGGGCCGCGGCGATGATTGCGATCACGACCAACGCCGCGAACCGCCGCTTGGCTTTCCCGCCCTTTTGCGCCGGAACCGTATTGTCCGGACCGGAAGGACGGGAAGCGTCGCGAGCGGGCTCGACCGTCCCGCCCGCATCCGGCGCGGATACGGCGACAAAGGACGGCACCGCAGCCGATACGGCGCTTGGTGCCGGAGACGAGGGAGAGCGGGGAGACGAAGGAGCCGGAACGGCCGCGCGCAGCTCCTTCGACCAATCGACATCGTCGAGAAGGTTCGAAACGTCGGGCGCCGCCGCTACGACTTGCGGAGCGCTGCAGAAGGGACAGAAATCGACCTGAAGCTGCAGGTTTTCCCGGCACGAGGAACAGACCGACGGAGGACGCGATGCCGATCCCTTCGGCTCTCCTGCGTCACCGCCCGACATGGAAAATCCCCGCCTTGGCGGCAGGCCCCGGCATCGACGATCGAGAGCGAAGACGTAAGGTTTTCGGCGTGGATTCGAGACAGATGCTTCCGGCTTCCGGGGCGCGGCCTACACACCGTGCGAGCTTCGTCGCACCGTCTCCGCGAAGGGCTTCACCCGTGCCGATCATCAACCCTCAAACCACGCCGTACGCTCGATCGTCAGCACACGCCGATCGCCCCGACGAGTTTGCTAGCATACGCCTTAAGATTGTCAATATTCTGGTTGTGCACTCCATCTCATTGTTCGACCTATGGTCATGTTGTGTGACTTTATGGCCTTAGCGGCGGCGGCGGGCGCGACCGTGCCGCGCCGAGCCGGCCGCTCACGCGTCGGCGGTTCGGGACGTGGAGGCGGGTCCCGGCGCGGGTTTCGGGGCGGGGAGGAGGCGGAAGAGGACCATGCCGGCGGCCATCGCGGCGACGAAGACGACGACCTCGCCCGGCACGAAGCCGAGGCTGGCGAGCGCCGGGCCGGGGCAGAGGCCGACGAGGCCCCAGCCGATGCCGAAGAGCGCAGCGCCCGAGAGAAGCCGCGCATCCACGTCGCGCCGGGTCGGCCATTCGAAGCGGGGCGCGAGGACCGGGGCGCCCATGCGGCGGGCGAGCGCGAAGGCCGGCGCCGTGACGAGGATCGCGCCGCCCATGACGAAGGCAAGGCTCGGGTCCCAGTCGCCCGCGACGTCGAGGAAGCCGAGCACCTTGGCGGGATCGACCATCTGCGAGACGACGAGGCCGGCGCCGAAGACGAGGCCGGCGAAGAGAGCGAGGAGGATGCGGCTCATGGCTCAGGCTCCGACGACATGGCGGGCGAGGAAGACGGTGGCCGCCGCCGCCGCCATGAAGGTGACGGTCGCGACGATCGAGCGCCCCGAGCCGCGGCCGATGCCGCAGACGCCGTGGCCGCTCGTGCAGCCGGAGCCGAGCCGCGTGCCGAAACCGACGAGAAGCCCGCCGGCGACGACGACCGGCAGCGCCGCATCGACCGAGACGGCCGGCATCTCGTAGCCCGAAAGGACGAGAAGCGGCGCTGCCGCGAGGAGCCCGACGAGGAAGGCGATCTGCCAGCCGAACTCGCCCGCCGCCGGCCGCAGCGCGCCGCCGAGAATGCCGCTGATCCCGGCGATGCGGCCGTTCATCAGGAAGAGGATGGCGGCGGACAGGCCGATCAGGAGACCGCCGGAAAGCGCGGATACGGGTGTGAAATGCTCCATCGTCATCGATCCTCGTTCTGGGCGCGGGCGTTTTCCCGGGCGCGGGGCTTCGTTTCAGCCGGGACCGGCGCCGGCGGACGGGCGGCTTCCGCGGGTGGGTGAAGCGGGGGCGGGCAGAACAGGCCGTGCAGCGTCGCGAACAGGGCCTCGATGCGCGGATCGCAGACGCGATACCAGAGCGTCTGCCCCTCCCGGCGATAGGCGACGATGCCCTTCTCGCGTAGCACGGTCAGATGCTGCGAGAGCGCCGATTGCGACAGGCCCACGGCCTCCGCCAGAGTGCCGACGCTCCCCTCGCCCCATTCCACGAGCTTGCAGAGGAGCATGAGGCGGCGCTCGTTCGCGACCGCCTTCAGGATCGCCGCCACTTCGCCGGCCTTGTCCTCGAAGGCCTGCAGGTTCTCCGTTCCGAATTCGTCCAGCTTCATCAGAGAAGTCTAATATAGAGTTCTCTAATATAAAAGCCCAAAAAGAAGGTCCCGCGAGGATCGGCCGCCATGGGCCGGCCCCGCGGGACCTTCGACGCGATCTCAGATGAGCTTGAGGATCTGGTCGATCGAGGCCTTGGCGTCGCCGTAGAGCATCCGCGTGTTCTCCTTGAAGAAGAGCGGGTTCTCGATGCCGGAATAGCCGGTGCCCTGCCCGCGCTTGGAGACGAAGACCTGCTTGGCCTTCCAGACCTCGATCACCGGCATGCCGGCGATCGGCGAGTTCGGGTCTTCCTGTGCCGCCGGATTGACGATGTCGTTGGAGCCGACCACGATCGCCACGTCCGTCGAGGGGAAGTCCTCGTTGATCTCGTCCATTTCCAGGACGATGTCGTAGGGCACCTTGGCCTCGGCGAGGAGCACGTTCATGTGCCCGGGCAGGCGGCCGGCCACGGGGTGGATGGCGAAGCGCACCGTCTTGCCCTTGGCGCGCAGGCGCTTGGTGAGTTCCGAGATCGAGCCTTGGGCCTGCGCCACCGCCATGCCGTAGCCTGGCACGATGACGATCGAGTCCGCATCGTCCAGCGCCTGGGCGACGCCCTCGACGTCGATCGCGACCTGCTCGCCGGTGATCTCGGCCGCCGGTCCCGTCGTGCCGCCCCAGCCGCCGAGAATGACCGAGACGAAGTTCCGGTTCATCGCCCGGCACATGATGTAGGACAGGATCGCGCCGGAGGAGCCGACCAGCGCGCCCGTGACGATCAGGAGATCGTTCGAGAGCGTGAAGCCGATCGCCGCCGCCGCCCAGCCGGAATAGCTGTTCAGCATGGAGACGACGACGGGCATGTCCGCCCCGCCGATCGCCATGATGAGATGCCAGCCGAGCGCGCCCGCCAGAACCGCGACGAGGACCAGCGTCCAGATGCCCGCGCCGTTGAAATAGGCGATGCCGAGGATCAGCGCGACGACGAGGCCGGCGAGGTTGATCGCATGGCGCTGCGGCAGGACGAGCGGCTTGGAGCCGATCCGGCCGGACAGCTTGCCATAGGCGACGACCGAGCCGGTGAAAGTCACCGCGCCGATGAAGACGCCGAGGAAGACCTCGACGCGCATGATGGAAAGCTCCACCGGCAGCTTGTGGGCGAGCGTCGCGGCAAAGCCCGTCAGCGTCTCGCCGGTGCCCGAGGCGAGCGCCGCGGCCGCGCGGGCGGCCTCGATATCGGCGTTGAAGCCGATGAAGATCGCGGCCAGACCCACGAAGGAATGGAGCGCGGCGACGAGTTCGGGCATCTGCGTCATCTGCACGCGGCCGGCGAGCCAGCCGCCGGCGAACGCGCCGAGGACGATCATCGGGACGATCAGCCAATGCGCGCCGACGCCGGGCGCACCGATGGTGGCGACCACGGCGAGCGCCATGCCGGCGATGCCGTACCAGACGGCGCGCTTGGCGCTTTCCTGGTTGGACAGGCCGCCCAGCGAGAGGATGAAGAGGATGGAGGCGACGATATACGCCGCGCTGACGAGACCTTGGCTCATGGTGGTGATCCCGCTCAGCTCTTCTGGAACATCTTCAGCATCCGGCGCGTCACCATGAAGCCGCCGAAGATGTTGACCGATGCGATGAGGATGGAAAGGGCGCCGAGCACCGCGACGATCCAGCTGGACGAGCCGACCTGCAGGAGCGCGCCGAGGATGATGATGGACGACACCGCGTTGGTGACGGCCATCAGCGGCGTGTGCAGCGCGTGGGAGACGTTCCAGATGACGTGATAGCCGACGAAGCAGGCGAGCGCGAAGACCACCAGATGCTGGAGGAAGCTTGGCGGCGCGACGAGTCCGATGAGGAGCAGCAGAAGCGCGCCCCCGGCGAGAAGCCCGATCTGCTGGCGGCCGGCCTTGCGGGCGGCGAGCGTCTGGCGCGCGGCCTTCTGCTCCTGCGTCTCCTCCACGACCTTCTTGACCGGTTGCCTGGCGATCGCTGCGATCTTGGGCGGCGGCGGCGGGAAGGTGATCGCGCCCTCGTGCGTCGCGGTCGCGCCGCGAATGACGTCGTCCTCCATGTTGACGACGACGACACCGTCCTTCTTCGGCGTCAGGTCGTCCATCATGTGGCGGATGTTCGTCGCGTAGAGCGTCGAGGACTGCGTGGCCATGCGGCTCGGATAGTCCGTATAGCCGATGATCTTGACGCCGTTCTCCGTCTCGATCGCCTCGTCGGGAACGGTGAGGTCGCAATTGCCGCCGCGCTCGGCGGCTAGATCGACGACGACGGAGCCGGGCTTCATCGCGGCCACCATGTCGGCCAGCCAGAGCTTGGGCGCGTCGCGGCCGGGGATCAGCGCCGTCGTGATGACGATGTCGACCTCTGCGGCCTGGGCCCGGAAGAGCTCGAGCTGCTTCTCGCGGAATTCGGGGCTGGAGGGCGCGGCATAGCCGCCCGTCGCCGCGCCGTCGGCCGTGTCGGCGAAGTCGAGGAAGAGGAACTCCGCGCCCATGGACTGGATCTGCTCGGCCACCTCGGGGCGCACGTCGAAGGCGCGCACCTGCGCGCCCAGCGACTGCGCCGCGCCGATGGCGGCAAGGCCCGCGACGCCCGCGCCGATGACGAGAACCTTGGCCGGCGGCACCTTGCCGGCGGCCGTGATCTGCCCGGTGAAGAAGCGTCCGAAATGGTTGCCGGCCTCGATCACCGCGCGATAGCCCGCGATGTTCGCCATAGAGGACAGAGCGTCCATCTTCTGCGCGCGGCTGATGCGCGGCACCATGTCCATCGCGATCGCGGTGACGCCGCGATCCTTGAGGCTGGACAGAAGATCCGGGCTCTGCGCGGGGTAGAGGAAGGAGATCAGCACCTGGCCCGAATGCGACAGCTCGACCTCGGAGGGCTCGGGCGGGCGCACCTTCGCCACGATGTCGGCCTCGCGCCAGAGCGCATCGGCGTCGGGCACCACGCGCGCGCCGGCTTCGGCATAGGACGCGTCCGAGAAGCGCGCGGCCTCGCCGGCCCCGGCCTCGACCAGGCAGTCATAGCCGAGCTTGCGAAGCCGTCCGACGCTTTCGGGCGTCAGCGCGACGCGCTTTTCGCCCGCGCGAACCTCCTTGGGCACACCGAACTTCATGATGCTTCCTCACTCTTGCGGCCCGTTTCGGGCTTGTCGTTATCGGATATCCCCGCCGGTCAGGCGTCGGCGGACAGGAGGTTCTCGCGCTCGACCAGCGCGCCGTGGTGACTGATGACGCGCGCCGCGATCCCGGCGGCGAAGGCGGCTGCGGCCTTCGGGTCGCCGGTCCGGGCGAGATGGGCGAGATAGGCGCCGTTGAAGCTGTCGCCTGCGCTGGTCGTATCGACGACCTCGGCGACCGGCGCGGAGGGCACGAAATGCGACGTGCCGTCGTCGAGCGCGATCGTGACGCCGTTCCCGCCATCCTTCACGACGACGCTTTTCGCCCCGTGCGCGCGATAGCGCCGGATCGTCTCCTCGATCGAGCCGTCGCCGAAATGGGTCGTCTCGTCCTCGAAGCTCGGCATGACGATCGTCGCGACCTCGGCGCCGGCCGAGATCGCCTCGCGCATGCGATCCGCCTCGTCCCAGAGGCGCGGGCGGATGTTGGGATCGAAGACCACGGTCTTGCCGGCGCTGCGGGCCCGGCCGAGCTCGGAAAGAAGCGTGGCCAAGGCGTCGGGCGAAAGGATCGCGAGCGTGATGCCGGAGAAGACGATCACGTCGCTCGCCGCCATCGCCTCTCGCAGATGCGAGGGATCGTCCGCGAGGGCCTTGGCGGCCGAGGCGGATCGCCAATAGGAGAAGCTGCGCTCGCCGCCGTCGAGATGGATCATGTAGAGCCCGACGGTCCGGCCCTCGATCCGGCGGACGAAGTCGGTTCCGACTCCGACGCTGCGCATGAAGTCGAGGCTCTCGTCGGAGACGCGATCGGTCCCGACCGCCGAGAGATAGTCGACGCTCCAGCTTTCGGGCAGAAACATCCGGGCATAATAGGCGGCGTTGAAGCTGTCGCCGGCATAGCCCTTGGCAAAGAGACCGGCCCCGGCCTGCCTCAGCTCGACCATGCACTCGCCGATGGAAAGAAGTCTGCCGCTCATACCGTCTCTGCTTGCCGAGACCACCTTGCCGACGCCCCTCGGCATCGACCTTCCGCGTCTCTTTCCGAAACATCGCCGGCGAATACGACAAGCATTCCTTATGAAATCGCCGGTCGAACCGCTTAGAGTTCCAGGATCGCCTTTATCACGCCCGCCTCGGGACGCAACCACTCGCTCATGAGGCGCGGGGCGTCGGCCAGCGCGCCCTTATGGGTGTTCAGCGCCCGCGTGGGCACCCGGCCCGCGCCCATCTGCGCGACGACCTCCGCGAAATCATCGGCTTGGGCGTTTCGGCTGGCGAGAAGCGTCATCTCGCGCTTGTGGAATTCCGGATCGGAAAAGGTGATGTCCTGCCGCACCACGCTGACGAGAATATAGCGCCCGGCATGGGCGACGAGGCCGAATCCCCGCTGCATGGCGCCGGCATTTCCGGTCGCGTCGATCACGACGTCGAAGAAGTCGCCGCCGGTGATGCGCCCGGCCTCGGCCTCGGCGGTCTCGTCGGCGAGCAGCGTGCGGTCGGCGGCGAGCTGATCGACGGTGAAGGCCAGCCGGTCCGCCCGCGTGTCCATGACCGTGACGTCCGCGCCCCGCGCCTTGGCGAAGATGATCGCCGACATGCCGATCGGCCCCGATCCGACGACGAGCACGCGGTCCGAAGCCGTGATGGCGCCGCGCTTCACGCCATGGGCACCGATGGCGAGGAACTCGATCATCGCGGCCTCGTCCAGCGAGGCCGTGCCGGCCGGCACGACGTTCTGCTCGGGCACGCAGATGAACTCCGACATGCCGCCGTCGCGATGGACGCCGAGCACGGAGATCGATTGGCAGGCATTGGTGACGCCGCGCCTGCAGGCCACGCAATGGCCGCAGGAGAGATAGGGCACGATGTAGACGGTCTCGCCGGCGGAGAGCCGCGCCGATCCGTTGGCGTCCTCGACCGTGCCGGACAGTTCGTGGCCCATGACGCGGGGATATTCGAGGAAGGGATGCTTGCCCTGGAAGATGTGGAAGTCGGTTCCGCAGATGCCGACGCGCCGGATGCGCACCAGCACCTCGCCGGCCGCGGGCCGGGGCACGTCCCGCTCGATGAGGGACAGCTTGCCCGGCTCGTCGCAGATCAACGCTCGCATGGATCACCCTTCGCCTGACGGAGGGAAATTTCGCCGCGTTCCCATCGGGATCGATCGGCCGAGCCTCTTTGCGAAGACGCCCCCCGCGCCCCCGGCCCATCTAGAGCAGGGAGGAAGGCGCGTTCAAGATGCGCAGGGCGATGCCGCCGCAAAAAGCGCCGGGTCGGGCCCGGCGCGTCTCATAGCCGTCAGCGGATGCCGAAGCTTGCCACGTCGGTGTCGCCGAGCTTCTTGGCGAAGAGCGCGCCGCGCCGTCCCGCCACGAGATCGTGCGGGAAGCCGAGGGGAACGGCGCTCGCCCGGTCGAGCCTTGCGATCTGCTCCGCCGAAAGCGCCACCGCGGCTGCGCCGAGATTGTCCGTAAGCTGCTCGACCGTGCGCGGGCCGATGATGGGCAGGACGCCCTTGGACAGGACCCAGGCGATGGCGACCTGCCCCGGCGAGACGCCGGCCTCCTCGGCGACGGCGAGGACGGCGTCCACCACCGCCACCTTGCGCTCGTCGTCCTCGGAATGGATCACGGCGCCCAGCCCCTGCGCCCGGCCCGTCTCGCCCTTGCGGTACTTGCCCGTCAGGAGCCCGCCGCCGAGCGGCGACCAGGCGACGGTGCCGAGCCCGAACGCGGCCGCCATCGGCAGAAGCTCGCGCTCCGGCGTGCGCTCGACGAGGCTGTATTCGATCTGCAGAGCGCCGAGCGGCAGCGTGCCGCGAAGCTCGGCGATCGTGGCGGCCGTCGCGACCCGCCAGGCGGGAAAGTCGGAGAGGCCGGCATAGAGGATCTTGCCCGCGCGGGCGAGATCGTCGAGGCCGCGCAGGATCTCCTCGATCGGCGTCACGCCGTCGGGCATGTGCACCCAGAGAAGATCGATGCGGTCGGTCTTCAGCCGCTTGAGACTCGCCTCCACCGACTGGCGCATGGTCTTGCGGCTGTTGCCCGTCGCCTGGAGCCCGGCATCGGGCGCCGCGCCCAGCGCGAACTTCGTGGCGAGCACGATGTCGTCGCGGTCGTTGCCGATGAACTCGCCGAGAAACGTCTCGGACTGGCCGAACTGGTAGCTGTCGGCCGTGTCGATGAAATTGCCGCCGGCGCCGCGATAGGCGTCGTAGATCGCGCGCGCCGCCGACGCCTCGGTGCCGTAGCCCCAGCCGGTGCCGAAGACGCCGGTGCCGAGCGAAAGGGTGGAGACGCGAAGGCCCGTTCGGCCGAAGAGACGATAGCGCATGGCGATGATCCTCTGAAAGACGGCAGGCTCAGGCGGGAACGGGCTCGGTCTTGGCGGCGCTGAGCGCGAGAAGGCCGGCGAGCAGGCACAGCGTGCCGGCGGCGTAGATGGCCGGCATGTAGGAGGCGAGCTCCGTGCGCGAGGCGCCCGCCGCCATGGCGGCCGAGGCCGCGCCGAGCTGGTGGCCCGTGAAGATCCAGCCGAAGACCATGCCCGCCTTCTCCCGGCCGAAGCGCTCGGCGGCGAGGCGCACCGTCGGCGGCACGGTCGCCACCCAGTCGAGCCCGTAGAACACGGCGAAGAGGCCTATGCTGTAGAAGGAGAAGTCGGAGAAGGGCAGGTAGAGGAGCGAGAGGCCGCGCAGCGTATAGTAGACGAAGAGAAGACGGCGGTTGTCGAACCGATCGGACAGCCAGCCCGATCCGACCGTGCCGACGAGATCGAAGAGGCCGATCACCGCGAGCGTGCCGGCCGCCGCCACCGGCGCCACGCCGAAATCGCCGCACAGCGTGATCCAGTGCGTCTGGATCAGACCGTTGGTCGAGAAGCCGCAGACGAAGAAGGTCAGGAAGAGAACCCAGAACGTGTTCGATCCCGCCGCCTCCTTCAGGACGATCAGCGGCGACATGAGAAGCGCGCCCATCGAACTCGGAACGGCGACATGCGGCAGGACGGCCGCTTCGCCATAGGGCGGCAGTCCGACATCGGACGGCCGGTCGCGCATGACGAAGGCGACGAGCAGCAGCGCGGCCAGGAGCACGGCGACGACGAAGGTCAGCGCCGCCCGCCAGCCGATCGCCTCGGTGAGGCCGGCGAGCATCGGCAGGAAGACGAGCTGGCCCGTCGCGTTGCTCGCGGTGAGAAGGCCGACGACGAGGCCCCGCCGGGCCGAGAACCAGCGCGCGGCGACGGTGGCGCCCAGCACCAGCGCCGTCATGCCCGTGCCGATTCCGATGACGACGCCCCAGAGCAGCACGAGGTGCCAGAGCTGCGTCATGAAGAGCGAGCCGACGATGCCCGATACGATCAGCCCGATCGCGAAGGCGACGACCCGGCGGATGCCGAAGCGGTTCATGAAGGCGGCGGCGAAGGGCGCCATCAGGCCGAAGAGCACCAGACGCAGCGCCATGGCGGCCGAGACGTCGGCGTTCGACCAGCCGAACTCGGCCTGGAGCGGCGCCAGCATGACGCCGGGCGCCCCCATGGCGGCCGCGGTGGCCAGCATGGCGGCGAAGGTGCAGGCGACGACGGCCCAGCCGTAATGGATGCCGCGCGCAGCAAACGCCCGCACGAGCCGCCCCTTCGGCGCGGCGCCGGCAAAGGGCGGCGCGCCGGCGGCTTTCGCCGAATCAAACGATGCGGTCATGCGACCTCCGATCCGGGGATCGCCCCGCTGCAGTCATGGCGCCCTCGAGGGCCTTCGCCGGCCCGAACGGTGCGCCCGTTCGCCCGGCACCCGCCCATCGCGGCCGATGGTCCCGACGGGCTTCGGGCGGATGTCAAAGCGTGGCCGCCAGGGATCGGAGCGTGGCGGCGGTCTCGGTGCCGATCCGCGCCTCGATCGCCTCCTGCGCCACGCGCCACGCGCCACCGGCGGCGTCGAGCACCGTCCGGCCCTCGTCCGAGAGGCTCACCTTCGCCTCGCGCTGGTCCTCGCCCGAGGCCGAGCCGACGAGGCCCATGGCCTCCAAGACCCGCACGTTCCGCCCGACCGTCGACCGGTCGAGTTCCGCGCTTCGGCCAAGCTCGGTCAGCGACGTCGTTCCGGCCCGGCCGATCCGGCGGAGCAGACCGTATTGCGCGATCGTGATCCCGAACGGGGAGAGCGCGTCGTCGTAGACGGCGGTCACCTTCCGCGACACGGCTCGAAGGGCGATGCAGGTGCATTCGGTCAACATGAATGCGGGCATATACCCGCATCAAAATTCGGTCAAGCCGGCGACGGGCTGTCTGCCGAAAGCTTGAACGCGGGGCACGACAAAAACCCTTTGCAATGGTGCGGCCCTCAACTACCCTAACGGCATGCGCAAGACGGTAGATGACGAGATGATCGGCGAAGCGGGCTCTGAGGGCAGGTTCGAGGACTTGGTTCTGGTCTGCACCAACGACGCGCTGCGCCGCGCGACGCGGCAGCTCGGAATGCTCTACGACGAGACCTTCGCGCCGAGCGGTCTGAAGGCGACCCAGTTCGGGCTGCTGATCCGGATCGAGCAAGGGGCGGATGGAGAAGGCCCGACGCTCCAGACCGTCGCCGATCGTCTGGGCGTCGGCATTTCGGCTCTGACCCACGCCCTCCGCCCCCTCGTCCGCGACGATCTCGTGGCCCTGCAGCCGGATGCGCGCGACAAGCGCGCCAAGCGTGCGACCCTCACGCCCCTCGGCCACCAGAGGCTGCAGGAAGGCCGGCTTCTCTGGGCGGAGGCGCACCGGCGGGTCGAAACGCTGCTCGGCAGCGAAGGCGCGCAGCACTTGCGGACGCTGGCCGAGCGCCTCTCGTCGGACGCCTTCGCCTGCGCCTTCAAGGCCGAGCTATCCACGCAGGCCGGCGGACAAGCCGCGCCGACGGTGGTGGACCTCTCGGCGTCGCCCGACATGACCGAGCCGATGCCCGCGGAATCGAAGGCCGATGCCTGAGGTGAAGGCGCTTCTCTTCGACGTGTTCGGCACCGTGGTGGACTGGCGCGCCGGCGTCGCGCGCGGTCTCGCACCCTTTCTGGCCCGCCATGCCGTCGCGGCCGACGCCCATGCGCTCGCCGATGCCTGGCGCCGCCGCTATCAGCCCGCGATGGAAGAGGTCCGCAGCGGACGCCGGCCCTTCGTGAAGCTCGACACGCTCCACCGCGAGAACCTCCAGGAGGTTCTGCGCGAAATCGGGCTCGAGCCCTCCGCCGTCCCGCCGGACGAGATCGACGATCTCGTCCTGTCCTGGCATCGGCTCGATCCCTGGCCGGACGCGGTCGAGGGGCTGCGCCGCCTGAAGACCCGCCACATCGTGGCGCCGCTCTCGAACGGCAATGTCTCGCTGATGGTCGATCTCGCCAGATGGGGCGGCCTGCCCTGGGACGTCATTCTCGGCGCCGAGATCGCGGGCGCCTACAAGCCATCGCCGGAGGCCTATCTGCGCAGCGTGGCGCTTCTCGATCTGGCGCCGCACGAAGCCTGCCTCGTCGCCGCCCACAATGGCGACCTCGCCGCCGCCCGCGCCTGCGGCCTTCGCACGGCCTTCGTCCCCCGCCCGGGCGAGCACGGCCCCGGACAGACCGAGGACCTCCATCCCGAGGCGGACTGGGACATTGTCGCGCAAGATTTCGGCGCCCTCGCCGACCGCCTGGGCGCGCCGTAGCGCCGCGCCTCGCAGCCAAACACCCGACATGCAAACGACCCCGCTTGGGGGCCGTTTGCCATGCTTCCATCGAGAGAGTGGGGACCGTTCCGCCGCCTCAGTCTTCCTGCTGCTGGAAGCGCTCGAGCCCCTTGAGGATGAACGGCGCGATCAGCGCTAGGGCGGCGATGCCGAGCAGCGTGGCCGAGCCCGGATTCTCCAGGAGGATCATCGGATCGCCGAGGCTCATCTGGAGCGAGCGGCGCAGCTGCGCGTCGGCCATCGGCCCGAGGATCAGGCCGACGACGGCCGGTGCGACCGGATAGTCGTAGCGGCGCATGAAGAAGCCGATGAAGCCGAAGGCGACGAGGATGCCGAGTTCGACAGCCGAGGGATTGGCCGCGACCGTGCCCATGGCCGCGAAGACCAGGATGCCGGCATAGAGCCAGGGCAGCGGCACCGCGAGGAGACGCACCCAGAGCCCGATCAGCGGCAAGTTCAGGATCACCAGCATGACATTGGCGATGAAGAGGCTGGCGATGAGGCCCCAGACCAGATCCGGCGAGGTCGCGAAGAGGAGCGGACCCGGCTGGAGGCCGTATTGCTGGAAGCCGGCCAGCATGATCGCCGCGGTCGCCGAGGTCGGCAGGCCGAGCGTCAGGAGCGGCACGAGCGTGCCCGCGGCGGAGGCGTTGTTGGCGGCCTCCGGCCCCGCGACGCCCTCGATCGCACCATGGCCGAACTCTTCCGGGTTCTTCGACAGGCGGCGCTCGGTCGCGTAGGACAGGAAGGTCGGGATCTCGGCGCCGCCCGCGGGCAGCGCGCCGATGGGGAAGCCGAAGGCGGTGCCGCGCAGCCAGGGCTTCCACGACCGCTTCCAGTCCTCCTTGGTCATCCAGAGCGAGCCCTTGATCGGGATCGGCTTTTCCGGGCTGTGGAGATGGCGCGAGGCCACATAGAGCGCCTCGCCGATGGCGAAGAGACCGACGGCGAGCGTCGTCACTTCGATGCCGTCGAGAAGCTGCGGCACGCCGAAGGTCATGCGCGCCTGCCCCGTCAACTGATCGATGCCCATGAGGCCGAGCAGGAGACCGAAGGCGAGACTCGTGAGGCCCCGGAGCGGCGAGGAGCCGAAGGTCGCCGCCACCGTCACGAAGGCGAGGATCATCAGCGCGAAATAGTCCCAGGGACCGAAGCCGACCGCGATCTTGACGAGGAGGGGCGCCAGGAAGGCGAGGCCGAGCGTCGCGAGCGTGCCGGCGACGAAGGAGCCGATCGCAGCCGTGGCGAGTGCCGGGCCGCCGCGTCCCGCGCGCGCCATCCGGTTGCCTTCGAGCGCAGTGACGACCGAGGCGCTTTCACCCGGCGTGTTCAGAAGGATCGCGGTCGTCGACCCGCCATACATGCCGCCATAGTAGATGCCGGCGAACATGATGATCGAGCCGCCGGGATCGAGCTTGAAGGTGACCGGCAGGAGCAGCGCGACGGTCAGCGCCGGGCCGATGCCGGGCAGGACGCCGACGAGCGTGCCGAGCAGGACGCCGATCGTGGCGAAGAGGAGGTTGGTCGGCTCGAGGGCGACCAGAAAGCCGTTGCCGAGGGCGAAGAAGGACTCCATCGCGGGCGCCTCAGAGAAGCCGCTCGAGCGGGCCCTGCGGCAGGGTCAGCGAGAGAAGGTTGTTGAAGAGGAGGAAGACGACGAAGGCGATGGCGAAGCCGATCGCCATGTCCGTCGGGAAGGCGCGGCGGCCGAAGGCGCGCGCGGTCATCGCGAAGAGCAGCATGGCGCCGAGAATGAACCCGCCGCCGAGCGCGATGACGGCGATCAGCGCGAAGAGCCCGCCGGCGACCCAGCCGAAGCCTTTCCAGTCCGCCTCGTCCGGCACGGGCAGTCCGCCGCGGAAGGCGGTGACGAAATGGGCGAGCGCGAGGCCCCCGAAGAAGACGACGAGCACGCGCGGCATGGCGGTCGGCCCGATCCCGTAGGTCGCGCCCTTCGACATGTGGCTCGCATCGTAGAAGATCAGCGCGGCCACACCCAGGAGGATGAGGCCGATGATCGCGGCGGGGCGGTCGAAGGACCGCGTCTTCACTGTCGGCATCTCGGCCTCCCCCCAGATAAGGAAACGGCGCGGAATGCCATCCCGCGCCGCTTCTCGATTCGTGTCAGTCGGCGAGGCCGATGGTCTTCAGGACGTCGTGGACGCGGGTGTTCTCGGACGTGACGAACGTCGCGAACTCGTCCGCGTTCGCATAGTAGTCGCTCCAGCCGCGCGCCTTCAGCACCTCGGCCCACTCCGGCGACTTCACGGCCTTCTCGACGACGCCGGACAGCTTGGCCTTGTCCTCGGCCGAGATGTTGGGGCCGGCGAAGAGGCCGCGCCAGTTCACGACCTCGACGTCGATGCCCTGCTCCTTCAGCGTGGGAACGTCGACGCCGGCGAAACGCTCGGGCGAGGAGACCGCGAGCGCGCGAAGATCGCCCGACTTGATCTGGCCCTCGAACTCGCCATAGCCGGAAATGCCCGCCGTGACGCGCCCGCCGAGCATGGCGGCCAGCGCCTCGCCGCCGCCGGAAAAGGCGACGTAGTTGATCTGCGCAGGATCAGCCCCGGCGGCCTTGGCGAAGAGCGCGGCGAGGATGTGGTCGGCACCGCCCGCCGAGCCGCCGGCCCAGAGCGTGCCCGCCGTGTTGTCCTTCACCGCCTTGGCGAGATCCTGAATGGTCTTCAGCTCGGAATCCTTCGGCACCACGATGACGAGCGGATCGCCCGTGAGGCGCGCAAGCGGCGTGACCTGAGAGAGATTGACCGGCGACTTGTTGGAGATGATCGCGCCGACCATCACGAGGCCGCCGACCATCACGTCGCTGCCGCTGCCGTCGGCGGAGTTGACGAACTGGGCGAGGCCCACCGTTCCGCCGGCGCCGGCGACGTTCGTCACCTGCACGCTGCGCACGGCGCCGGTCTGCGTCAGAACCTGCTGGAGCGAGCGGGCGGCGGAATCCCAGCCGCCGCCGGCCGCGGCGGGCGCCAGGATCTTCAGCTCCGGCAGGACCTCCTGCGCGAAGGCCGAGAGCGGGGTCGACGCCAAGAGGGCGGCCGCACCGAAGGCCGCGATGACACGGCGGCGATTGAGTTCGAACATGCGAGATCCTCCCGAGGATGGTCCGGTCGGCCGACCTCCCGCCGGCCCTTCATTCCCGACCTTCTAGAGACAGGACAAACCGGTGCCAATGCCGGAAAGCGCCCATCCCCTCATGATTTAGGCCTATGCGATCGAGGATTGCATTGGAAGAGACGCGAAAGCAACGCCTCGGCCGCCCGGATCGGCCCGATTCCGGGAATCGCGGACGGCGCCGATCCACAGCCTCGGAGCCGTCCGCCAAGCTTATGGTTGACATATGTCGGGCAGGCGTCGAAACTTGTCGAATTGAGCGCGGGCCTTCGGGAGAGGACGGCGCCAGACATCGCAGCGTCGGCTCAGCCGGCGCGCCGTCCGGGAGGGTCGGTCATTTGGAATCCTTGCTGAAGGTCGAGGGGCTGAAGAAGTCCTTCGGCGGCGTTGCCGCCCTTCGAGACGGGCGTTTCGAGCTGGCGCCGGGCTCGGTCCATGCGCTGTGCGGCGGCAACGGCGCGGGCAAGTCCACCTTCCTCTCGATCGTCATGGGCATTCAGAAGCGCGACGCCGGCACGATCTGGCGGCGCGGGCGCGAGGTCGAGTTCGCCAGCCCCGCCGAGGCGCTGGCCTCCGGCATCGCGATCATCGAGCAGGAGCTGAGCCCGGTTCCGCACATGACCGTCGCCGAGAACATCTATCTCGGCCGCGAGCCCTCCGGCCGCTTCGGCGGCATCGACTTCAAGGCCATGAACCGCGCGGCGCAGGACGTGCTCGACGATCTCGAATTCGACATCCACGCGGACCAGCCGATGGCGCGCCTCTCGGTCGCGCAGATGCAGCTCGTCGAGATCGCCAAGGCGCTCAGCCACGACGCCGAAGTGATCTTCATGGACGAGCCGACCTCGGCCATCGGCGAGCGCGAGGCCCAGCACCTCTTCTCCGCCATTGAGCGGCTGAAGGCCCAGGGGCGCGGCATCGTCTACGTCTCGCACCGCCTGTCGGAAATCTTCCAGATCGCCGACAGCTTCACGGTCTTTCGCGACGGCGCCTATGTCGAGAGCGGCGCGCTGAAGGACGTGGCGCGGCCCGATCTCATCCGCATGATCGTCGGACGCGAGCTCGGCGAGGAGTACATCAAGACCAACGCACCCACCGAGACCGTCGGCCTCGAGGTCGAGAAGCTCGGCAGCCGCGGCAAGATCGAGGACATTTCCTTCCAAGTCCGCAAGGGCGAGATCCTCGGCATCTACGGCCTGATGGGCTCCGGCCGCACGGAGATTTTCGACTGCCTCTTCGGCCTCGACCGCCGCGCGGAGGGGCGCATCCTTCTGGAGGGACGGGAGGTCGCCATCGCCAAGCCCGCCGACGCGATGCGCGAAGGGCTTGCCCTCGTCACCGAGGATCGCAAGCAGACCGGCCTCAACCTCTCCGACAGCGTGCGCGGCAATATCGCGCTGGCGAGCCTGCCGGAGATGAGCCCGGCCTTCGTCATGCGCGGGCGCGACGAGGCCGAGGCGAGCCGCTCGATGATCGAGCGCTTCGCCATCAAGGCCGCGCGCGACACGATGCCGGTCTCGGGCCTTTCGGGCGGAAACCAGCAGAAGGTCGTGCTCGGCAAGTGGTTTCTGCGCAACCCGCGCGTGCTCCTTCTCGACGAGCCGACGCGCGGCGTCGATGTCGGCGCCAAGCGCGAGATCTACCGGGTCATCTGCGACTTCGCGGCCGGCGGCGGCACCGTCGTCATGATCTCGTCGGAGATCGACGAGGTGCTCGGGCTGAGCGACCGCATTCTGGTGATGCGGGCGGGGCGCTCGGCCGGCATCCTCGACCGCGCCGAGGCGAGCGCCCAGTCGCTCGTCCATCTTTCGACCTGACGCTTCGATCGCCGCGCCTCCCGCGAAGGGAGCAGCGCCGGCAGACTTCATCCGACATGCAGCGGGAGACAAGCGTGTCCAATATCGAAACCAAGGCCGGACCGGGCTGGCTCGGCGCCGAGAGGCGCCGCCTCCTGATCCAGGAATACGGCATCTTTCTCGCCTTCCTGATCCTCGTCGTCATCCTCGCCTTTTCCAACGAGTATTTCCTGACCGCGGGCAATATCTCGAACGTCCTCCTGCAGACCTCGATCAACGGCATCCTCGCGATCGGCATGACCTTCGTGATCCTGACGCGCGGCATCGATCTCTCGGTCGGCTCCGTCGTGGCGCTGGCGGGCATGGTCAGTGCCAGCTTCGTCACGACCTCGGCGACGGCCGGCGTCGCGGGCGGGCCCTATCCGGTGATCCTGGCGCTCGCCATCGGCATTCTCGTCGGCGTGGCGAGCGGCGCGATCGTCGGGCTCATCGTCTCGCGCTTCTCCGTCCCCGCCTTCGTCGCGACGCTCGGCATGCTCTCGGCGGCGCGCGGGATGACGCTGATCTACGGCGGCGGCAAGCCGGTGCCGGGCCTCGTGCCCGCCTTCCGCTGGATCGGCACGGGCAACGTCTTCGGCATTCCGATGCCGGTCGTCATCCTCGCCGCCGTCTTCGCTCTGTCCTGGTGGGTCCTGACGCGCACGCGCTTCGGCCGCTACATCTATGCCGTCGGCGGCAATCCGCATGCGGCCAAGACGTCCGGCATCGACGTCGGGCGCATCCGCTTCCTCGTCTACGTCATTTCCGGAGCGCTCTCGGGCCTTGCCGGCATGATCCTTTCGGCGCGCACGGGCTCGGCCCTGCCCCAGGCCGGCATCGCCTACGAGCTCGACGCGATCGCGGCCGTCGTCATCGGCGGAACCAGCCTGTCCGGCGGCGTCGGCCGCGTCACGGGAACGCTGATCGGCGCGCTCATCATCGGCGTGATGAACAACGGGCTCGATCTCCTCGGCATGCAATCCTACTACCAGCAGATCCTGAAGGGCGCCCTCATCGTCGGCGCGGTCATGCTGGACCAGAAGCGAAATCACGGCGGCTGAACCCAAAGGGTTCGCGCGCCGCGACGCATTCGGGCCGGCGGGGAGCCGGCCGGAAACACCGGGAGCCGCCATGACGGCGGCACCCGATTCAACGGGAGGACTGACATCCATGAAGAAGCTCATGCTCGCATTCGCGATGGCCTCGGCGCTCTACGCGCCCTCCGCCATCGCCCAGGAGAAGCTGAAGATCGGCGCGACCGTCTACGGCCTCAACGCCGAGTTCATGCAGATCTGGACCGCGGCGCTCCAGAAGCACCCGGCGGTGGCCAGCGGCGAAGTCGAAGTGACCGTGTTCGACGGCCGCTACGACGCGCTCGTCCAGCAGGAACAGTTCAACACGATGATCACGCAGAAGTATAACGCGATCATCTTCGTGCCCATGGACGTGGAAGCCGGCGCCGCCCCCGTCCAGGCCGCCGTCGATGCCGGCATTCCGGTCGTCGGCTCCAACGCCCGCGTCAATTCCGACGTGCTCACCGCCTATGTCGGCTCCAACGACGTCGAGGCCGGCGAGCTGGAGGCCAAGGCCGTGCTCGACAAGCTCGGCTGCAAGGGCAACATCGTCATCATCGAGGGCCCGATCGGCCAGTCCGGCCAGATCCAGCGCCTCGAAGGCAACCAGAAGGCGCTCGCCAACTGCCCCGACGTGAAGGTGCTGGAGCAGCAGACCGGCAACTGGTCCAGAGCCGAGGCGCAGACGCTGATGGAGAACTGGCTGACCTCGCATCCCGGCCAGATCAACGGCGTGATCGGCCAGAACGACGAGATGGCGCTCGGCGCGATCGAGGCGATCAAGGCGGCCGGCCTCAAGGTCGAGGACTTCGCCATCGCCGGCGTCGATGGCGTGACGGATGCGATCACGGCGGTGAAGGAAGGCCAGATGGCCTCGATCCTGCAGGACGCGAACGCCCAGGCGCAAGGCGCGCTCGACATCGCCATCAAGGCCGCCAAGCCCGACTACGAGCCGCAGTCCCCCATCTGGAAGCAGTATCCCTCCATGCAATGGGCGGACGGCAAGGCCAAGGACTACCTCGTTCCCTGGACCCCCGTGACGACCGCCAACGCGGACCAGCTCCTCGAATCCCGCAAGTAAGAGCTAAAGCGCGGGGCGGCCCGTCCGCCCCGCACCCTCTCCCCCCTCCGACCAAGGCGCATCCGCGCCCGACACGTTCAAGGACGGCACCGACATGAGCGACAGCGCACCCACGGTGGATCTCGACTTCTCGCTGGCCGGCAAGGTGGCCCTCGTCACC
The DNA here is from genome assembly GCF_001425485.1 of Aureimonas sp. Leaf427. Taxonomy (GTDB): domain Bacteria; phylum Pseudomonadota; class Alphaproteobacteria; order Rhizobiales; family Rhizobiaceae; genus Plantimonas. The sequence goes on from NZ_LMQW01000001.1 coordinate 431,126, forward strand.
GGCGGCGGCTCCGGCATCGGCGCGGCCATCGCCTCGGCCTATGCCAGGAAGGGCGCCAGGGTCGCCGTCCTCGACATCCAGACCGACCTCGCCGAAGCCCATGCGCGCTCGATCGGCGGCGGCGCCAAGGCCTTCCGCTGCGACGTCTCCGACAAGGCCTCCGTCGATGCGGCCGTCGCCGGCGTGGTGGAGGATTTCGAGCGGATCGACATCGCGGTGAACAGCGCTGGCATCGTCGCGCTCGCCCCGGCCGAGGATCTCGGCCTCGACGCCTGGACGAAGACCATCGCCATCAACCTCACCGGCACGTTCCTCGTCTGCCAGGCCGTCGGCCGCGTGATGATCGCGGCGGGCCGGGGCGGCAAGATCGTCAACCTCGCCTCGCAGGCCGGCACGGTGGCGATCGACGAGCACGCGGCCTACTGCGCCTCGAAGTTCGGCGTCATCGGCCTGACGAAGACGCTCGCCGCCGAATGGGGCCGCCACAAGATCACCGTCAATTCCATTTCGCCGACGATCGTCCTCACCGATCTCGGCCGCAAGGCCTGGGCCGGCGAGAAGGGCGAGGCCGCCAAGGCCCGCATTCCGATGGGCCGCTTCGCCTATCCGGAAGAGATCGCCGCCTCCGCCGTGTTCCTCGCCTCCAACGGCGCCGACATGATCAACGGGGCCGACCTCCTCGTCGACGGCGGCTACACGATCCTCTGAGACCGACGGCCGAGGATGCCGACGCATCCGGCCGTTGAAGACATTGCGAATGTCTCAGCTTCATCAGAGGCTTGAGCCATCCGCAAACGGAATGCCGCAAGTCGTTTTCAATGCCTCTCGTATGACCTCTCCCCTTCCAGCGCCCGGGATTCCATCATGCAGCGTTTCATCAACAATCCCGACGAGGTCGTCGAGGACACCGTCAAGGGCTTCGTGAAGGCCCACCGGGACCTCGTGCGCCTTTCGGAGCGCAACCCGCGCGTCGTCGCCTCCGCCTTCGCCCCCGTCTCCGGCAAGGTCGGCGTCGTGACGGGCGGCGGATCGGGCCACGAGCCCGCCTTCATCGGCTATACCGGCCGCAACATGCTGGACGCGGTGGCCGTCGGCGAACTCTTCTCCTCGCCGACCGCCCGCAGCTTCCACGACGCGATCAAGGAAGCCGACGGCGGCGCGGGCGTCGTCTGCCTCTACGGCAATTATGCCGGCGACAACATGAACGTGAAGATGGCGAAGAAGCTCGCCGAGAAGGACGGGATCGCGGTCGCGACCGTCGTCGCCAACGACGACGTCTGCTCGGCCGGGCCGGAGGAGCGCGAGAAGCGCCGGGGCGTGGCGGGCGAGATCTTCCTCTGGAAGATCGGCGGCGCGAAGGCCGCGGAGGGCGCGTCCCTCGAAGAGGTCCGCGCCACCGCCCAGCGCGCGATCGACGCCTGCCGCTCCATCGGCGTCGGCCTCGGCCCCTGCACCCTGCCGGCCGTCGGCCACCCCAACTTCCAGATCGAGCCTGGCACGATGGAGGTCGGCATCGGCCATCACGGCGAGCCCGGCATCCGCGTGGAGCCTTTGAAGACGGCCGCCGAGGTGGCGCGCGACATGGCGAAGATCGTCCTCGACGACCACGCCCTGCCCGCGGGCACCGAGGTCGCCGTCCTCGTCTCGGGCCTCGGCGCGACGCCGCTGAACGAGCTCTACATTCTGAACGACACGATCGAGACCGAGATCGTCGCGCGCGGCCTTTCGATCCACCGCACCTATGTCGGCAACTACTTCACCTCGCTGGAAATGGTCGGCGCGACGCTGACGGTTCTGGCCCTCGACGACGAGCTGAAGCGCCTCTTGGATGCCGAGGCGCGCTGCCCGGCCATGGCATGACCGGGGAAACCACCATGCAGCACCTTCCCAATGCCGGCTCCGGCGGCATCGTCACCGCGATGGCCGAGCGGATCGTCGCCAACAAGGCCTATCTCTCCGAGATCGACGGCAAGATCGGCGACGGCGACCACGGCGTGAACATGGCCAAGGGCTTCGGCATGGCCGCCGAGCGCCTCGCCGGCAAGGACGCCTCGCTGGGGCAAGCCTTCGCGGCCTTGAGCGAAGTCCTGATGGGCGAGATCGGCGGCTCCATGGGGCCGCTCTACGGCATGATGTTCACTGAATTCTCCGATGCGATCGAGGGCAAGGACGCGATCGATCCGCAGACCTTCGGCGCCATGCTGCGCGCGGGGCTGGAGGGCGTGCAGTCCATCGGCTCGGCCAAGCTCGGCGACAAGACCATGCTCGACGCCTTCATTCCCGCCAGCGAGGCCTTCGACGCGACGATCGAAAGCGGCGCCTCCTTCGCCGATGCGCTCGCCGCGATGGAGTCCGCCGCCGAGACCGGCCGTGATTCCACGATCGATCTCGTGGCGAAGATCGGCCGCGCCGCCCGGCTCGGCGAGCGCTCGCGCGGCGTGCTCGATGCAGGCGCCACCTCCTGCGCGCTGATCCTGAAGACGCTCGGCGAGGGCGCCGCGAGCCGGCTGACCGATGGCTGAACGCCGGCGCGGAGCCCGGCGGAAGGCTTGACGCGGGGCGGCCGGGCCGGTTTCTGAAGCGAGCCGCTCGAGCCTTCGAGCCGGAGGAGCACCACGCTGGCCAAGATCGTCGCAGGGGAGAAGGTCGAAGCCGCGCCGGCGCCGGCCAGGAGCCGGTCCAGGACGGCCGGCGGCGATGCGGCCGGGTCGGTCCCGCTGCGCTTCGGCGACGATCCGCAGCTCTGGGCCTCCTGGCTCTACTACGAGGACGGCCTCACCCAGAACGAGATCGCCGAGGCCATGGGCCTGTCGCGCGCCACGGTCAACGCGACGCTGGCCGAGGCACGCGAGCGCGGCGTCGTCACGATCGCCATCGATCCGCAGAGCCTCTCCGCGCTCGACCTCGCGGAAGGCGTGAAGCGCCATTTCGGCCTCTTCGACTGTCTCGTCGTGCCGAGCGGCGGCCCGCCTGGACAGCTCATCGAACGGCTCGGCACCGCCGGGGGCCTTGCGCTCCGCCGCTTCGTGCGCTCGGGCGACACGGTCGCGGTCGCCTGGGGGCGCACGGTCCTCGCCATCGCCCGCGCGCTGCGCATTCCCGGCCTGCAGGATGTCCGCGTCGTGCAGGCGACGGGCGCCATGGCCTCCGGCGCGCCCTTCTCGCCGGAGCTTTGCGCAGGCGCCCTGGCCGAGGCGCTCGGCGCCTCGCATGTGCCCATCACCGCGCCGAGCGTCGTCTCGTCGGCCGCCATGCGCGACATGCTGCTCGCCGAGCCCCTTCTGCAGGCGCAGTTCGCCGCGCTGGACGGCGCGAACCGGGCGGTCTTCGGCATCTCCTCGCTCCGGCCGAACTCCACGATCCAGTCGAGCGGCCTCTTCGATTCCGTCTCGATCCAGGACTATCTCGCGCGCAATGCCGTCGGCGTCGTCGCCGGCCGCTTCGTCAACGCGCAGGGCAAGCCCGTCGCCGGCCCGCTCGACGAGCGCACGATCGGCCTCTCGCTGGAAAAGCTGCGCACCATCGAGCGGCGGATCGCGGTGGCCGGCGGCTTCGACAAGGTCCCGGCCATCCTCGCGGCCCTGCGCGGCGGCCTCGCCGACGTTCTGGTGACGGATGCCGCGACCGCCAAGGGCCTGCTCGACGCAGACGGCGCGGCGCCCCTCCCCGCGCGCCGGCCGAACCGGGCGCCCCTGCCCACGAGCCCTCCCGTCGAGGCCGGCTCGACGCGCCGGCAGGTCAAGAAGTTCCTGAACGATCCGAACGACGTCGTGGACGAGATGCTGGACGGGGCGCTGCGCGCGCACCGCCGGCACATCGCCCTCGTGCCCGGCACGCACCGCGCGGTGATGGCGCGGGAGACGCCCGCGCCCGGTCAGGTCGCGCTCGTCGTCGGCGGCGGGTCCGGCCACGAGCCCTGCTTCCTCGGCTATGTCGGGTCGGGACTGGCGGCGGCGGCGGTCGTCGGCAACATCTTCTCCTGCCCGCCGCCGGACCCGATCCTGAAGGCGGCGCAAGCGGTCTCGACCGGGAAAGGCGTCCTCTTCGTCTACGGCAACTATGCCGGCGACACGATGAACTTCGAGATGGCCGCCGATCTCGCAACGGAAGCCGGCCTTGCCGTGCGCACGGTGGTCACGACCGACGACGTCGCCTCCTCCTCCCCGGAGGATCGGGACGGGCGCCGGGGCGTCGCGGGCAATGTCTTCGTCTTCAAGGTGGCGGGCGCGGCCTGCGCGGCCGGCCTCTCGCTCGACGACTGCGCCCGGCTCGCCGCCAAGGCCAACCGGCGGTCCTATACGATGGGCGTCGCGCTGGAGCCCTGCTCGATGCCCCAGAGCCGGCGCACCAGCTTCGCGCTCGGACCCGACGACATGGAGGTCGGCGTCGGCATCCATGGCGAGCCCGGCGTCGCGCGCGAGCCCCTGCGCCCCGCCGATTCCGTGGTCGACGCCATGATGGACCGCATCCTCGGCGAGATGCCGTCGAAATCGGGCGACCGGGTCGCCGTCCTCGTCAACTCCTTCGGCGGCACGCCGCTGATGGAGCTCTACGTCCTCTATCGCCGCGTCGAGCAGCGCCTCGCCGCGCGCGGCGTCGCGGTCGAGCGGAGCCTCATTGGGCACTACTGCACCGCGCTCGACATGACGGGCGCCTCGATCTCGCTCCTCCATCTCGACGAGGAGCTGACGCGCCTTCTCGACGCGCCCTGCGACGCGCCCTTCCTGCGGATCGGGTAAGAGGCCTTTACGCCGGACGAAGTCCGGCAAGAGGCTCAAGCGCCGCTCGGGCTTGGCATACGTTTCCACCGGGATTCTCCCGGTGGAGACGTATGGCCCTTGCGATCACTGCGGCAGCAGCGCGTCCCGCGACCGGAGGACCAGCGTCTCGCCGCCCCGGCGCAGCGTCACGCGCTGCGGCTCGATGGCGCTCACCGTCCAGCCACCGATTGCGCTGCCGATGCCCTGCCAACCCTCGCCGCCGGCGAACATGACCTTGCGCGCCGATCCTCCGACGAGAATGCCGGCGATCCGCGCCGGCGCCTCCGCGACGGGCGCGAGATCGACGACAGGTTCCACACCGCTCGGCAGGACGGCCGTCTCGTCGACCGGGCGATGCTGCACGTCGAAAGGCGAGGCCCGGCGATAGGCGCCCTCGACGGCGGAGCCGGGCGGCGTCGGCAGAGCGACGCCCGCGCGCCCCGCCCCGTCGGAGCGGCCGGGCACGACCGGCACGAGCGCGGCAGCGGCGATCGCGAGGAGGCCGAGGGCGAGCGTCGCGGCGGCGAAGCGGTCGGAGCGGCGCGACTGCGACAGGCGTATCGTCATGGCGATGCCGTCGGAAAGGGCACGGCGGAGAGGATCGCCGTGCCGCGGGCCACGCGCACGGAGCCGTCGAGCGCGCTCTTCACGGAGAGCTCGCGCACGCGCACGAAGGGCGGCCGCGTCTCGAGATCGGCGAGGAAGGCGTAGAGCCCGCTCTCGGTCGCGGAAAAGCCGAGCTGGACCTCCACCGGGGCGCCCGGCTTCTCCTTGGGCGTCCCCGGCCGTTCATCCCGAGGTAAAGGAGCGAGGCTTTCGATCCGCAACCTGTCTGGCGCGACCACGCCGGAAAGCCGCGCCTGCAGCGCCTCCAGCGCCGCGCCGGCATCGGCCGCGACGAGGAAGGGCGGGTTAGCGACGGCGGCGAGCGAGGCGAGGGACGCGCGCCGCGCCTCCAGCCGGTCGAGGCGCTCGAGCAGCGCGGCCTCCGTCTCGATCGCCTCGGCGCGCTCGCCGAACCCCGTAAAGGGCGAGACGAGAAGCGGCACCGAGAGGACGAGGAGAAGCGCCAGAATCGCCAGCGCCGCGAGGCGGCGGGCGAGCGGCGAGCGGGCGAAAAGCTCCGTCATGCGCCGGGCCCCGGCAGCGCCCCGCGCGGGGACGGCGCGGGAAGGGTCAGGACCAGCGTTCCGACCGCGCCCTCCATGGCCTCGACGCTTGCGAAGAAGGGGCTGGCGGCGAGCGCGGCCCGCGTCTTCGCCGCATCGCCGCCCTCCGTCGACAGGACGAACTGCCCCTTGCCGAGCGGCCCGGCGCCGAACTGGAACCGCGTCAGATGCACGTTGGACGGCAGTCGCGTTGCGATGTCGTCGAGGAGATAGGCGACGGGAACCTGCCGCCCGAAGCTCTCCAGCGCATCCGCGACGGCGGAGGCGGCGCGCGCGGCCGCGCCGGGCGAAAGGGCCACGGCCCGCTCGAGGGACAGCTCGGCCAGCGCCGCCTCCTGGCGGGCGGCCACGACGAAGGGCGCGGCGAGGACGAGAAGCGCGGCCAGCGCCACGACCGCCTTCGACCGGCGCGGCAGCCGCGCCAGAAAAGCGCCGAGCGTCGGATCGCGCCCGTCCATCAGATCGACCGGCATCATGCGCCCCTCGGCCTCGCCGACGGTCAGCCGCGTCAGGGTCAGGCCCGCCCCGCCCAGCAGCTCCGCGACGCCGGCGATGCGCGAGCGCGCCAGGACGACCTGCACCAGCTGCAGCTCGCGCGTCGCGGGGTCCTCGGCCTCGACATACCAGTCGGAGAGAAGATCGGCGGCGGCGAGCGGCATCAGCTCCTCGATCTCGGCCTTCAGGATCGCGCCCGCATGGGAGAGCGCCCGACCCGGAATGCGCGTGCGCCTGACGAGGCAGAGCGAGACCGGCACGGAGAGCCGCACGCTGCGCCGGCCGGTGCTGCCGACGAGCGCCGCCACATGGGCCGCGAGCAACTCGGACGGCGCCATCGCCTCCGCCTCGCCCGGCAGAGGCGCCTTGGCATGGGTAAGCCTTGCGAAGGCGATGCTCCCGTCCTCGAAGAGCGAGCAGCCGAAGGCGGCGGGCGCGGCGACCGTTCGCGCCTTCAGGCTGTCCGGCACGAGGCCGCGCAGTTCGGCAAGCCACCAGCGCGGCAGCGAACCGAGCGTGTCGCCGACACTTCCGCCTCCCGCCCCGCCGCTGCCCCGCCCCTCGACCACCCGTCAAGCTCCCGTCCGATCTTTCGTCCATCAATGCTCACGAAACCTCTACGGATTACTGAAGACGCTCGCGGACCCTGCCGGGAGCCCCCTCGCAAGGCTCGTCGGAGGCGTGGCCCCCCTGTCGGGCAAGACGGGCAAGAGAGGAACCGATGCGCGTCTGGGGATCGAAGAGGCGTCCGGCCGCCCCGATGGCCGACCGCAGACTGGCCGTCCGGGGCTCGGCCATGCCGACCGCCGAGGACTTCCTCGCCCATCTCGTCGCGACCGGTCTTCTGGAGGTCGGCGCCGCCGACCGGGCCCGCGCCGCCGCCGAGACGCTGCCCTCGCTGCCGAACGTCCTCACCGAACTCGGTCTTCTCGACGAGGCCGATCTCGTCGCCGCTCTCGCCGCTTTCACCGGCCTTGCCGCCGCCGCGCCGGAGGCGCTGCCGGCCGAGCCCATCCTTGTCGAGGCGATCTCGGCCGACTACTGCCGCCGGGCCCGCATCCTGCCGCTCGCCGCCGATCCGTCCCCGGTGCTCGCCGTCGTCGATCCGTTCCGCACCGAGCGCATCGAGGCGCTTCTCTATGCGCTCGGCGGCGCCGAGCTCCGCCTGATCGGGCCGAACGCCTTCGAGACCGCCTGCCGAAGGCTCTACGGCGAGGAGGGCGCGGCGGCGGAAGCCGAGGCGGACCACCCGGTTCTCGGCGGCGACATGGAGCGGCTGGAGGATGCGGCGCGCCAGGCGCCCATCATCCGCCTCGCCAACACGCTCTTTCGCATCGCCTTCGAGCTCGGCGCCTCCGACATCCACATCGAGCCCGGCGAGAGTGAGCTCGTCGCGCGGTTTCGCGTGGACGGCGTGCTCGTTCGCCCGGAAGTCCTGCCGAAATCGGCACAGACGGGCCTCGCCACCCGCATCAAGATCCTCTCCGAGCTGAACATCGCCGAGCGGCGCCTGCCGCAGGACGGGCGCATGAAGCTGGTCGATCGCGGCCGCGAGGTGGACGTTCGCGTCTCCGTCCTGCCGACTGCCCATGGCGAGGCGCTGGTCCTGCGCCTTCTCGGCCAGTCGAAGAAGCCCGGCGGCTACGAGGCGCTGGGCTTTCCGAGCGATCTCGCCGGTCGCATCGACGCCATGGCGGCGCGGCCGAACGGCATCTTCCTCGTCACCGGCCCGACCGGATCGGGCAAGACGACGACGCTCTACACGCTCCTCCAGCGCCTGAACGACGGGCGCAACAAGATCGTGACCGTGGAGGACCCCGTCGAGTACCGCGTCTCCGGCGTGACGCAGGTCCAGACCCATTCCGCCATCGGGCTCGATTTCGCCGCGGCGCTCCGCTCCATCCTGCGCCAGGACCCCGACATCGTCATGGTCGGCGAGATCCGCGACCGGGAGACCGCAGAGATCGCGGTCCAGGCCGCGCTGACGGGCCATCTCGTCCTCTCCACGCTCCACACCAATTCGGCCGCCGCCGCCGTCACGCGCCTCGTGGACATGGGCGTCGAGCCCTATCTCCTCGCCGCCGTCCTGAATGGCGTCCTCGCCCAGCGCCTCCTCCGCCTCCTCTGCACGGACTGCCGCACGGTCGCGGTCGCCACGCCCGCCGAACGCGCCATCCTGCGGCGCCACCGGCCCGCTCTCGCCGGGGCGGAGGGCGTGCTCCTCGCCCATGCCAAAGGCTGTCCCGCCTGCAACGGCACGGGCTATCGCGGCCGGACCGTCGTCGCGGAAGGGCTGGAGATCGATCGCGCGCTCTCGGCCCTCGTCTCCTCGGGCGCCGGCGAGCGCGCCCTCGAGGATGCGGCGCGGGGCAAGGGCATGGAGACGCTCGCCGCCCACGGCATCGCCAAGGCGCTGGCGCTGGAGACGAGCCTGGAAGAGGTGCTGCGGCACCTGGGCGGCGGAGACGCCGCGTGAGCCGCTATCGCTACGAGGGCATCGACCGCGCCGGGCTTCTGCGCCGCGGCCGCGTCGAGGCCGAGACCCGCGCCAAGGCGCTGGCGCTGGCGGGCGCGGGGGGTCTTCGCGTCACGAGTCTCGAGGCGCTCGGCACGCGGGAGAGCATCTGGACGCGCGATCTCTTCGGCTCCGGCAAGGTCGCCGAGGCCGACGTGCTGACCGTGGTGAAGGACCTCTCGACGCTGATCGCGGCCGATCTCACGATCGACCGGACGCTCCGCCTCGTCATCCGGCAGGCGCCCAAGAGCATGGTGCCGATCCTGGAGGCGGTCCTGTCCGACGTGCTGGCCGGCCTGCCCCTCTCCCGGGCGCTCGCCAAACATCCCAAGGCCTTTCCGCGCGACGTGGTGGAGGTCGCGGCGGCCGGGGAGCTGACCGGCACGCTCGGCCGCGTCCTCGCCGATCTCGCCACCTCCATGTCCCGCGCCCAGGAGATCCGGCGCACCATCGTCTCCGCCCTCATCTATCCGAGCCTTCTCCTCATCCTCGCGCTCGGCATCGTCGGGCTCGTCGTCGGCGTGCTCGTGCCCGCGCTGGAGCCGCTCTTCGACCAGCCCGGCGTCGAGCCGCCGGCCGTGATCGCGCTGACGCGAAGCGTGGAAGCCGTGCTCGGCGCCTATTGGCCCGTCATCCTCGCCGCGCTCGCCCTCGCCCTCGCGACCCTCGCCGCCGCCTGGCGCCGGCCGCGCTTCGCGGAGGCGCGCGAGCGGCTGCTCCTGCGCCTGCCCCTGCTCGGGCCCGTCCTCGTCGGCATCGAGGCCGGGCGGATCTGCCGGACGCTCGGCACGCTGCTCGGCGCGAGCGTGCCGGTGCCGGCAGCGCTGGCCGCGACGCGCCTCGTGCCCCGCCGCCTCGTCTTCCGCCGGGCCGTGGACGAGGCCGCGCGCCGCGTGCCCGAGGGTGCCCGGCTGGCAAGCGCCCTCTCCGGGCTCGAACGCCTCTCGCCGCTGACGCTGCGGATGATCGCCACGGGCGAGGAGGTGAACCGCGTGCCCGACATGCTGATGCGCGCCGCCGAACTGCACGAGGAGGAGGTGCGCCTTCGCCTCGACCGCCTCTTCACCGCCATGACGCCGATCATCACCGCCGGCCTCGGCCTCGTCATCGGCGGGCTCATTCTCTCCATCATGAGCGCCATCCTCTCCGTCAACGATCTGGCCCTGCGATGAGCCGGACCGGCGACGAGGACGGTTTCACCCTGGCCGAGATGCTGGTCGTGCTGGCCATCCTCTCGCTCGTCGCGGGGGCATCCGGCCTTGCGCTGGCCTCCGGCCGGACGGCCCGCGAGCTGCCCCGCACGGTCGAGCGCCTCGCCGACGATCTCAGACGCACGCGCATCGACGCGATCCGCTCGGGCCGCATGCGCAGCCTCGCCTTCGATCTTCCCGCGCGGCTCTGGCGCCGCGAGACCGCCGAGCCCGTCGCGATCCCGCCCTCCGTGACTCTGGACCTCACCACGGCGCGCGAGGCGAACGAGGGCGCGGCCGCCATCGCCTTCCTGCCGAACGGCCGCTCGACCGGCGGGCGCGTCGATCTCGGCAACGGCATCGGGCGGCGCAGCCTCGTCGTGGACTGGCTGACCGGGGCGGTGCGCGAGGTCGCGCCGTGAGCGGGCCGTCCGACGAGGAGGGCTTCGCGCTGGCCGAGGTGCTCGTCGCCTTCGCGATCCTCGCGCTCGTCATGCTCGCCATGATGCGCGCCTTCGCCGGCACGACCGCGACCCTTCGCGCCACGGCCGCCGGCGAGGCTCGGCTGGAGCTGGCCGAGCGCATCGTCGCGGAGCGCCGGGCCGAACCCGGCCTTTCGCCGGGCCGGCGCGAAGGCGTGGAGGAGGGCCTCGCCTGGACCTCGGTGGTGGAGCCCGTCGACGGCGCCGAGCCGAGGCCGGGCTTCCCGCGACTGCTCCGGCTCGTCGTCGCGGTCGGCCGGTCGGCTGGCGAGCCCGCGCAGCCCGTCCTCGCCACGCTCGTGCTGGCCGGCGGCTGACATGGCCGATGTCTCGACGTTTCCCGAACCCGACGATCCCGAAGGCGGCACGACGCTCGTCGAACTTCTCGTCGCGCTCGCTCTCCTCGCGCTGATCGCGCTCTTCATCGGCGAGGGCATAGCCTCGCTTCGGGCCATGGCGCCGGTGGCGCGGCGGATCGAGGCGGCCGGCGACGTCGCCCTCGTGCGCGACCATCTCCGGCAGACGCTCGGCGAGGCGCTGGCGAACCTGCCCGGCGGGGACGCGCCCTTTCGCGGACGGGCGCAGAGGCTCGCCTTCCTGGCGCCGGGCGATCCGTTTCTCGAAGTCGGCGGCGTCAGCCAGATCCTGATCACGATCGAGCCCGGCGCCTCCGGGCTGGATCTGGTGGAGACGCGGCGCGTCCAGCGCGGCACCGGGGCCGAGCCCGGCGCGCGCACGCTCCTCCTCTCCGGCATCGAGAGCGCGGGCTTCTCCTATGCCCCGCCGATCACCGGCGATGCGCCGGACTGGCGGCCGGACTGGGACGCGGCGGGCGCTCCGCCCGCGCTCGTCCGCCTCGATCTCACGATGAAGGACGGCGCCCGCCCACTGCCGCCGCTCGTCGTCCATCCCGGCAATGCCGGGTCCGGCGGGGAGCACCGGCCCGCGCCGAAACCGGACGACGCCCCTTCGCCGGCCGGCTGAGGCGGGGCGCGGCGGACGCTGCGGAAGGTCAGCCACGGACCACGTTGGCTTTCTACGGTCGTGCCGACGTTCGAATCGGGTGCGGATCATGGTGTCGCCGCGAAAGCCCGGCTGTCGGTGGATATCGCGTTCGATGAAGTGGCAGCCCGTTTCAAGCGTCGGAGTGAAGGCCCGCATGCGCGCCCTGACCGCCACGCTGCTCGGCGCGTCCATCGCCCTCACCGCCTGCACCCCGCCGGAGGGCGGCACGCCCCTGCGCAGCGGCCTCGAAGCCACGCGATCGCTGGGCGAGCCCCGCAGCGCGGACGGGCGGACCACCCTCTTCGGCTCGCCGAGAGCCCGTCCCGGCGAGATCGCCCTCTCCCGCAGCGCCGAGCGCCGCGCGGCACCGCTCTATCTCGACCAGGGCGAGGGAGTGACGCTGAACCTCGTCGAGGTGCCGATCGCGGTGGCGGCGAACGCGATCTTCGTCGACATCCTCCATTCCAGCGTCGTCGTCGGCGACGACGTGACGGGAACGATCACCCTCCAGACCTCCGAGCCCGTTCCCAAACAGGCGCTGGTGGACAGCTTCCAGTCTGTGCTCTCCGCCAAGGGGCTCACGGTCTCCAGGGTCGGCGCGGGCTACCGCATCTCTGCCGGGCTCGACCAGGTGAACACCGGCAGCCTCTCCTTCGCGAGGCGGGCGGACGGCGTGCAGGTCGGCTCCGGCGCGCGCCTCGTGCCGCTGCGCAACATCTCGGCGACCGAGATGGCGCGCGTCCTCGCGCCGATCGCGCCCTCCGGCGTCCTTCGCGCCGATCCCGTGCGCAACGTCCTCATCCTCACCGGCACGGCCGAGCAGATCCGCTCCATGCAGGAGGCGGTGCAGCTCTTCGACGTCGACTGGATGCGCGGGCGCTCCGTCTCGATCTTTCCCCTCTCGACGGGCGCCGACCCTTCGGCCATCGCCAAGCAGCTCGAAGAGGTCTTCGGCGGCGCGAACGGCCCCTCGGAGGGCAATGTGCGCTTCGTGCCGAGCCGCGAGCTGAACTCGATCATGGTCATCGCCACCAATCCGCGCCATCTCGACCGCGCGCGCAGCTACATCGCGCAGTTCGACGGCCTCGCCTCCGCCAATTCCACGCAGACCTTCGTCTACAAGGTCGAGAACCGGCCCGCCAAGGAACTGGCCTCCATCGTTCAGGGCATGGTGTCGGGCGAGGGCGAGACCGGCCTCGGCAGCGGGCTCTCGGCCCTGCGCGGCTCGACCGACGCGGCCACCGAAGGGGACGCGGGCGCCTCGGCCGCCGATGCGGTGGCGGCGAGCCCGGCCAGCTCCTTCTCGGCGGGCCGCATGAAGGTCGTGGCCGACGAGCCGAACAACGCGCTGATCATCGTCGCGACCAAGGCGCAGTACGACAAGCTCCTGCCGATCCTCACCTCCTCCGACCGCATGGCGAACCAGGTGCTGATCGAGGCCGTGATCGCCGAGGTCACGCTGAACGACGAGCTGAAGTTCGGCCTTCGCTGGTTCTTCGAGAACGGCGAGAGCGGCGTGAAGCACCGCTCGCTTCTGTCGGACGCGGCCAACGGCGCGGTGGCCGCCGCCGTGCCCGGCTTCTCCTACTTCTTCTCCGACGTGAACTTTCAGGTCGTGCTCAACGCGCTGGCCAGCGTCACCAACGTCAAGGTCATCTCCTCGCCGACCCTCACCGTCCTCGACAATCGCACCGCCCGCCTGCAGATCGGCGATCAGGTGCCCGTCGTCACGCAGACCGCGACCTCCACGACGGCGACGATCAACGCGCCGATCGTCAACCAGGTCGAGATGAAGGACACCGGCGTTATCCTCTCGGTGACGCCGCGCGTGAACTCCAACGGCCACGTCCTCCTCAACATCGAGCAGGAGGTCAGCGACGTCGTGCGCACCACGACGTCCGGCATCGATTCGCCGACCATCCGCCAGCGCAAGGTCTCCACCACCGTCGTCGTGGACGACGGGCAGAGCATCGCGCTCGGCGGCCTCGTGCAGGAGACCAAGGACAAGGGCACCGATCAGGTGCCGGTGCTCGGCGACCTGCCCGTCGTCGGCGCGGCCTTCCGCAACCGCAAGGACGTGAAGCGCCGCACCGAGCTCGTGATCTTCATCCGCCCGCGCGTCATGCGCAACGGATCGGAGGCGGAAAGCGTGACGCGCGAGTTCCGCGACGGCCTCGCCCGCCTCGGGCTCGGCGGCGCCGACCGCACCACCCTCCAGCGCATCGCCGACTGAGCCGATGATGCCGGCGCCGGACGGAACGGCCGAGGACCGCGAAGCCGGCTTCGTCCTCCTCTCCGTCCTTCTCGCCGTCGCGCTCTTCATGGCGGCGGCGGCAAGCTTCGCGATCAAGTCGCATCTCGCCGCCCTTCAGGCCGGCAACCGCCTGGAACAGGCGCGGGCCCGCGCGCTCGCCGACGGCGCCGTTCTCTTCGCGGCCGACGCGCTCGCCGCCGCGCAAGCCGAGGCCGGTCCGCCGAAGGCACCCGGCGGAACGGCTCCGCCCGCTCCGGCCAAGCTGCGGCCCCTGCCCTTCGCCGCCGACGGCTCGCCGCTCGCCTGCGCCCTGTCGGACGGGCGGGCGATCGAGATCGTCGTGATCGACCAAGGCGGGCTTCTCGATCTCAACGCCGCCCCGCCCGAGATGATCGCCGATCTCCTGCGCCGGACCGGGCTCGACGGCGAGCGCGCGCTGCAGGCGGCGGCGGGGATCGTGGACTTCCGCGACGAGAACGACCTGCCGGAAGCGGGAGGCCCCAGCGAGGCGGCGGCCTATCGCGAAGCCGGCAAGCCCTGGGGGCCGCGCAACGGCGCCTTTCTCGATGCCGCCGAGATCGCGCAGCTCCCCGCCTTCCCGCCCGATCTCGCAACCCGCCTCCAGCCGCTCTTCACCGTCCACAACGGCGCGGCCGGACTCGACGTCTCGGTCATGGACCGCCGGGCCCGCGCGCTCCTGCCGAAAGAGATCGAGGAATCCAGCGACCTCGAGCGCTGGCGCACGCCCAGCCGACGCCGCGCCTTCGCCCTCGATGCGGCGCTCCGGCGCGAAGACGGCACGGTCGCGGCGGCCCGCCACGGCCTCGTCACCTTCGGCGAGACCGGGCCGGAGGCGCCCGCCGACGAGGCCGGCACGCCCCATCCCCCACGCATCCAAGAGTGGCGCGAGACCCTCGTTCCGCCGAGCGCCGAGCGCCTGCCGGCATCGGCCTCGCCCCTTTGCGAGCGACTGCGCCGCGCGCTGGAAGGCACGCCCGGCGCGGGCTAGATGCCCGCCAACCATGGCTCCGAGAGCACCGTCAGGAGAAGCGCCGCGGCGAGATAGGGGCCGAAGCGCAGGCGCGTCGTCCAGCCGAGACCGCCGCGGCGAAGGCCGGCGAGGCCCACCCCGAGAAGCGCGGCGAGCGAAGCGCCGAGCAGGAGAAAGGGCAGGCCCGCAAGGCCCGTCCAGAGCGTCGCGGCGGCGAGGAACTTCACGTCGCCGAGGCCGAGACCCTGCCGTCCGCGCAGGCGCCGATAGGCCGAGCGCAGGAGGAGAAGCAGGCAGGCGACGATCGCGCCGTCGAGGAGGCGCTCCGCCGCCATGCTCGGCCCCGCCACGAGCGCACGTGCGAGCCCGAGCCCGAAGACGGCCGCGTTGGCCGCATCGGGAATGCGCCCGGTCCGCGCATCGACGATCCCGACTGCGAGAAGCGGCGGGAGGAGAAGGGCGGGAAAGAGCCAGTCGGCAATCGGCATCCGGCTCCGAGGGGTTCTGCTGAGCGCCGGCGAAACGCGGACGCTCTTAACGGCCTTTCAGTCTCCCTAGCATAGGGTGCCCGCCAGCATAGCGTGCTCGGCAAGACAGTCGGCCGTTCAGGAGAGTTCGGATGACAATGCGTGCCAGGAAAGGCCTCACCGGGACCGAAGGCGCAGAAGAGGGCTTCACCCTCGTCGAGCTTCTCGTCGTCCTCGCCATCATCGCGCTGATCGGCACGCTCGTCGGCCCCCGCGTGCTCGGCTATATCGGCACGGCCAAGGCCGAGACGGCGACGACGCAGATCCGCAATCTCGGCAATGCGGTCGAGCTCTACTATCTCGACGTCGGCGCCTATCCGGCCGCCGACCGGGGCCTCTCCGCGCTCGTCCAGTCCGACGGCGCGGCCGGCTGGAACGGGCCCTACATCAAGTCCGCGACGGGCCTCGACGATCCCTGGGGCCGCCCCTACGCCTACGAGGCGGCGCCCGGCGGCTTCAAGATCCGCTCCCTCGGCCGCGACGGGGCGGCCGGCGGCACCGGCGAGGACGCCGACCTGGAATCGGCGGCGAACTGATCGCACCGGTCACGGCCGCGCCGCATGAAACGCGAGGCATCCTCGAAAGAGATCCGAAGTCGCCTCGTTTTCGATTCGAGTTTTAATCAATATAATTTTCGAGATTAACCCGATCGATACTAGCGGGAGACGGAAGCTTAAAGCTCATGCTATAGGCTGCCATCAACTGAAATTGAACGCGCGGCACATCGTCATGGCACCATCGAAGGTCTGGATGGCAGTTCTGCTGTCCGCGTTTCTCTCGGCGGCCTCTCTCGTCTCTCCGGCATCGGCCGACGCGCTTCCGCCCGCCGGGGCCGCGAAACTGACCTTCGGCACGGGCGGCCAGTGCCTTGCCAGCGCCTCCGCCACGCCCGCCAACGGGTCGGCCGCCACCGTCGCCGCCTGCGCATCCGCCTCGGACTTCACCTTCACCGCTGTGACCGGCGGCTACCGCATCAAGACGGGCGCGGTCTGCCTCGACGCCGGTGCCAACGGCGCGGCGCCCGAGTTCTGGACCTGCGACGGCTCCGCCGAGCAGGTCTGGGCGCTCTCGGCGAACGGCACGGGCTCGGCCGTCAAGAACAGCCGCTTCGCCAAGTGCATCCAAGGCGGCACCACGCCGACGCTCGCCACCTGCGCCCTGACGGCCGCCCAGAGCTGGTCGAGCCCCTCGGCGACGGGCACGGGCGGCGGCACTGGATCGGGCACCGGCACGACCAGCGCCTTGCCGCCCGCCACCGCTTCCAAGTTGACCTTCGGCACGGGCGGCCAGTGCCTCGCCAGCGCCTCCGCGACGCCCGCCAACGGGTCGGCCGCGACCATCGCCGCCTGCGCGTCCGGCACCAGCTTCACCTTCACCGCCGTCACCGGCGGCTACAGGATCGCGACCGGCTCGGTCTGCCTCGACGGCGGCGCCAACGGCACGGCGCCCGAATTCTGGACCTGCGACGGCTCCGCCGAACAGATCTGGGCGCTTTCGGCGAACGGCACGGGTTCGGCCCTCAAGAACAGCCGCTTCGCCAAGTGCATCCAGGGCGGCACCGCGCCGACCCTCGCCACCTGCGCCCTGACGACCGCACAGGCCTGGACCGCCTACACGGCGACCGGCACCGGTGGCGGCACCGGCGGCACGGGCGGCGGAACCGGCACGACCGGCGCCTTGCCGCCCGCGACAGCCTCCAAGCTCACCTTCGGCACGGGCGGCCAGTGCCTCGGCTCCGCCTCCGCGACGCCCGCGAACGGCACGGCCGCCACCATCGCCGCCTGCGCATCCGGCTCGGACGTCACCTTCACCACTGTGACCGGCGGCTACAGGATCGCGACCGGCTCGGTCTGCCTCGACGCCGGCGCCAACGGCACCGCGCCCGAGTTCTGGACCTGCGACGGGTCCGCCGAGCAGATCTGGACGCTTTCGGCGAACGGCAGCGGCTCGGGCGTCAAGAACAGCCGCTTCGCCAAGTGCATTGAGGGCGGCACCGCACCGACCCTCGCCACCTGCGCTGCGACGACCGCGCAGGCCTGGAGCGCCTATACGGCGACCGGCACAGGTGGAGGCACCGGCGGCACGGGCGGCGGAACCGGCGGCGGGGGCACGAATCCCGGCACCGGCGGGGGCACCGCCCTGCCGCCCGGCGACGCCGCGCCCGAGGGCGATCTCCTCCTGGTGAACCGCCGCAGCGGAAGCTGCCTCGCCGTTCCCGGCGCGACTCCGGCCGCCGGCATCGCCCTGAAGCAGCTCACCTGCCTTGCCAATGCGGCGGACACCTGGCGCTTCGTCGCGACCGCCGAGGGCTATCAGATCCGCAACGTCGCGACCGGCGCCTGCGCCGCCGCCACCGGAACGAAGGACGGCTCGGCCCTCGGCCAGCAGCCCTGCTCGACGTCGAATCTCGCCGCACTCTGGCGCCTGACGAAGACCGACGCCTGGTACAGGATCGCCCCGCTGAACGGCGGCGGCTGCATGACGCCGACCGGCGCGAACGACAATCGCGACGTCGATGCCGCCATCGTCCTGTGGACCTGCGACAATGCCGATCCGCAGCGCTGGACGCTCTCCGCCGCGAAGGCCGTCTCCAGCTGGGGCCCCGTCGCCAAGCTCAGCCTCGTCCCGGTCTCGGCGGCGACCCTGCCCTCGGGCAAGCTCCTCCTCTGGTCCGCCGACACGCGAACCTCCTTCGCCGACGGCAACACGATCACCTACACGACGACCTTCGACCCCGCCACGAACACGGCCAGCGAGAAGCTCGTCGCGACCGTCGGCCACGACATGTTCTGCCCCGGCATCTCGACGCTGGCGGACGGGCGCCTTCTCATCGCCGGCGGCCAGACGGGCAATCGCAGCACGATCTACGACCCCGCCAACGACACCTGGAAGGCCGGCCCCGCGCTGAACGTCTCGCGCGGCTACAACGGCATGACCACGCTCTCCACCGGCGAGGCCATCACGGTCGGCGGCTCCTGGTACGGCGGAATCGGCGGCAAGGTGGCGGAGGTCTTCTCGCCGACGGCCAACACTTGGCGCAAGCTCGCCAACATCCCGAGCGAACGCCTGCAACAGCCGGGCATCGATCCCTATCGCGGCGACAACTACGCCTGGCTCTTCGCGCTCGCCGACGGCACGATCTTCCATGCCGGCCCGAGCCAGGACATGCACTGGCTGCGCACGGACGGACAAGGCACCGTCGTCGATGCCGGCCGGCGCGCCGACGACGTCTTCGCCATGAACGGCAATGCCGTCATGTACGACACGAACAAGATCGCGATCTTCGGCGGCGCGGCCGACCAGACCGACGTTCCCGGCCGCGACGGCGTCTTCACCATCGACATCTCGAAGGGCTACGGCATCGCCCCGACGGTGGCGCGCCGTGCGCCGATGGCCTTCCCCCGCGCCTTCGCCAACACGACCGTCCTGCCCTCCGGCGAGACGGTGACGATCGGCGGGCAGAACATGGCGCGCGAGTTCACCGACGAGCGCCCCGTCATGATCCCCGAACTCTGGTCGCCCGCGACCGGACAGTTCAAGCGCCTCGCCCCGCATGCCGTGCCGCGCAACTATCACAGCTGGTCGACGCTGCTTCTCGACGGGCGCATCGCGTCGGGCGGCGGCGGCCTCTGCGGCGGCTGCGACTTCAACCATCCCGACCTCCAGATCCTGACGCCGCCCTATCTGCTCGACGCTGCCGGACAGGCCGCCGCGCGCCCCGCGATCGTCACGGCGACGGCGAGCGCGAAGGCCGGCGGCACGCTCGCCGTCCAGACGGACCGGGCGGTGGAAAGCTTCGCCCTCGTGCGCATGTCCTCGGTCACGCACTCGACCAACAACGACCAGCGCCGCGTGCCGCTCGCCATCGCCGCGCGGGCGGGCACCTCCTATCAGCTGAGCCTGCCCGCGCCCGCGACCGGGCAGCTCCTGGCCGGTCCCTGGATGCTTTTCGCGATGGATGCGGACGGCGTTCCGAGCGTCGCCAAGATCGTCCGCATCCAGTGATCCGGCGCCTCGCTGGAGGCCCGCGCGGCGACGACAACGACGCGCCGCGCGGGCGATCCGCCAACACAATATCAACGGCGGCGTGCGATGAGATCACCGGCGCCCTCGTCGCTTCCAGAGGACCGCGCCCGCCCGCTCGAGGTTGAGAGACGATGACCCGCAGCCGCCTTGCCGCCCTCGCCCTCCTCCTCGGCCTCGCCGCGCCCGGCGCGGCCTTGGCCGAGACGCTCGCCCCGGCCGCCGAGGCGGCGGCCAATCTCGTCGCCGGCCATTTCCGGCTGACGACCGGCGACGGGACGGTGGTGGATTCCGACGAGCTGGTCGGCCGGCCCTACGGGCTCTTCTTCGGCTTCACCAACTGTCCCGACATCTGCCCGACGACCCTGTCCGACCTGACGCTCGCGCTGCGCAGCCTGCCGCCGGCGGCGGGGGCTCTGCGCATCTACTTCGTCTCCGTCGATCCCGCCGACACGGCGGAGACGCTGACGCGCTATGCCGCCTCGTTCGATCCGCGCATCGTGCCGCTCGGCGGCGGGCCCGATGCCGTTGCGGAGGCGATCTCGACCTTCGGCGTCACGGTGCAGAAGACCGATCTCGGCGGCGGGCGCACCGCCTTCGGCCACACCGCCTCGGTCTTCCTCGTGGATGGCGACGGGCTGATCGTCGATCGCACCAACATGCAGGACGGGCCGGAGGTCATGGCCGGCAAGCTCGCCCGCCTCGCCGGCATCCCGGCGCTCTGAACCCACCCTTGCCGGATGCCGCTTCAGGCGCTTTCCAGCCGGTAGCGGCTGCCGGGATAGACGAGGCGCACGGCCGAGACGAGGCCGGTCTGCGAGAAGGTGCGCCGGCGAACGAGGAGGCAGGGCTCGGTCCGCGCGATGGCGAGGAGCTTGCACTCCCAGGGCGTCGCCGTGATCGCCTCGATCTGCTGCTCCGCGCGCACGATCGGCGCGACGACGGAGAGATAGGCGTTCGGCGTCGTCGCCCCGAAATCCTGGGCGAGGTAATCGGGCGCGCTGGCCGGATTGACGAAGCGGTCCTCGATCTGCATCGGCAGATCGTCCTCGCTGTGCACGATGATCGAGTGGAACGCGGTGCCGCCGAGACCGAGATCGAGCTGGTCGGCGAGCTCCGGCCCGCAGGTCTCCGCCTGAAGGACGATGACGGCGGAAAGATGCGCGCCGCCGCGCTCGCGGATCTCGTCGGCGATGTTCGGCACGCTCTGGAACTGCGAGGAGCGCTTGCGGGCCGCCACGAAGGAGCCCTTGCCGCGCACGCGCACCACGAGCCCTTCCGCCGCCAGCTCCCGCAGCGCCCGGTTCGCCGTCATGCGGGAGACGCCGAGCATTTCGACCAGCTCGTTTTCGGAGGGGACGCGCTGGCCCGTCGTCCACTCGCCGGTCTCGACCCGGCTGCGCACGAAGGATTTCAGGCGCGCGTAGAGCGGCGCGGCGGGCGCCTCCGGCGCATCGCCCTCCTCCAACGCCTGCATCGAAGTTCCACGCTCAACCATCTGCCTCGTCTATAGCGCCAAATTCGATGGAATGCGCCTCCTTCCGATCGCCGATCGACAAGGTCGCGCTTGCCAATCCTCGCGGCTTGAGCAATGTTGTATAGGCAACTTTGTCGGAGCCGGCATGATCCCGCAAACGCGATCCCTCTTCGCCCGCCAAGCGCTGCTGCCCGATGGCTGGGCGAGCGACGTCGCGATCCGCCTCGACGAGGCCGGCCGCATCGCCTCGATCGAGACGGACGCCTCGCCCGAGGGCTGCGAGACGCTGGCGGGACCGGTCGTGCCGGCCCTCGCCAATCTCCACTCCCACGCCTTCCAGCGCGCCATGGCCGGCCTCGCCGAGACCGCCGGCAGCGGCGAGGACAGCTTCTGGACCTGGCGCGCCGAGATGTACCGCACGGTCGGCACCGTCTCGCCCGAGGATGTCGAGGCCATCGCCGCCAAGCTCTATGTCGAGATGCTGAAGGGCGGCTTCTCCCGCGTCGCCGAGTTCCACTATCTCCACCACGGTCCCGGCGGCACGCCTTACGCCGATCCCGCCGAGACCTCGCTGCGCATCCTCGCCGCCGCGCGCACGGCCGGCATCGGCCTCACGCATCTTCCCGTCTTCTACGCCCATTCGAACTTCGGCGGCGCGGCGCCCGGCGAGGGCCAGCGCCCCTTCCTGCACGATGTCGACGGCTTCCTCTCGCTTCTCGACCGTCTGGCGCCCGCCTGCGAAAAGGCCGGGGCGCGGCTCGGCCTCGCCATCCACTCGCTGCGCGCGGCAACGCCGGACGAGATGCGCGCGATCCTTTCCGCCGAGACGACGGGCGGCCCGATCCACATCCACGTCGCCGAGCAGGAGCGCGAGGTCGAGGAGAGCGTCGCCTGGAGCGGACGCCGCCCGGTCGAATGGCTGCTCGGCGAAATGCCGGTCGACGAACGCTGGTGCGCGATCCACGCGACGCACATGACGGCGGCCGAGACCGAAGGGCTGGCGCGGTCCGGCGCGGTCGCGGGCCTCTGCCCGGCGACGGAGGCCAATCTCGGCGACGGCATCTTCCCCGCCACCGCCTTCCTGAAGGCCGGCGGGCGCTTCGGCATCGGCACGGACAGCCATGTCGCGACCGACGTCGCGGAAGAGCTGCGTCTTCTCGAATACGGCCAGCGCCTGCGCGACCGCCGCCGCTCGCGCCTCGCCACCGGCCCCGGCGCCTCCGTCGGTCGCACGCTCCACGACGCTGCCCTGCGAGGCGGCGCACAGGCGACGGGCGAGAGGGTCTGCGGCCTGACGGTCGGCGCATCCGCCGATCTCGTCGTCCTCGACGGCGCCGATCCCTACATCGCCACCGCCTCGGGCGACGCGATCCTCGACCGCTGGCTCTTCGCGCTGGGCGCCAAGGTCGTGCGAGACGTCCTCGTCGGCGGCCGCTTCGTCGTCCGCGAGGGCCGCCACGCTGCCGACGAGGCGGTGGACGCCGCTTTCCTCACGACGTTGAGGAGACTTGCATGAGCGGCGCCGTCGTCCGTCTCGACGCGCCCCCGAGCCCGGCCGAGATCGCGGCCGTCGCCAAGGGCGCGCGCCTCGTCCTGTCCGACGCCGCCCGCGCGCGGATCGGGACGGGCCGGCGCATCGTCGAGGCCCTCTCGGAGCGCGGCATTCGCGGGTACGGGATCAACACCGGCGTCGGCGCGCTCTGCGACGTTATGATCGAGCGCCCGCTCCAGCGCGCCCTCTCGCGCAACCTCGTCTTCAGCCATGCCTGCGGCCTCGGCGAGCCTCTGGGGCGAGAGGAGACGCGCGCGATCATGGCCGCCGAGATCGCGGGCTTCGCCAAGGGCGCCTCGGGCGTCCGGCTGGAGGTGGTGGAAACCCTGATCGCGCTGCTGGATGCCGACATTCTGCCCCTCGTTCCCTCCAAAGGCTCGGTCGGCTATCTCACCCATGCCGCCGCCATCGGCCTCGTCCTCATCGGCGAGGGCGAGGCCACGACCGGCGAGACGCGCATCGAGGGCTCGGAAGCCCTGGCGCGGATCGGCCGGGCGCCGCTCGTGCTGGAGGCGAAGGAAGGCCTCAGCCTCGTTAACGGCACGCCCTGCTCGACGGGCTTGGCCTGTCTGGCGCTCGACCGCCTCGCGCGGCTGCTCGACTGGTCGGATGCGGCGGCGGCGCTCGCCTACGAGAATCTCGGCGCCCAGGCCGGCACGTTCGATGGCAAGACGCTTGCCCTTCGGCGCTCGGACGGGCTCCAGGCCGTGGGCGCGACGCTGCGCCGGCTTCTGGAGGGCAGCCCGCTCCTCGCCGCCCGCGCGGGAAGCCGCACGCAGGACCCCTTGAGCCTTCGCGCCGTGCCCCACATCCACGGCGCCGCGCGCGACGCGCTCGCGCAGGCCCGCATCGTGGTGGAGAACGAGCTGGCGAGCGTCACCGACAATCCCGCCGTCGGCGGCACGCCGGACGCCCCCGTCGTGCGGTCGCAAGCCCATGCCGTCGCCGCCGCCCTCGGGCTTGCGCTGGACGCGCTCGCCATCGCGGCGGCGGAACTCGCCTCGATCTCCGAGCGGCGCACGGACCGGCTGGTGAACCCGCTGGTCAGCGGCCTTCCCGCCTTCCTCGCCAAGGAGGGCGGCGTCTTTTCCGGCTACATGATCGCGCAATACACGGCCTCGGCCCTCGTCGCGGAGAACCGCCGGCTGGCGGCGCCCGCCAGCCTCGACGGCGGTATCACCTCCGCGCTGCAGGAGGACATGCTGACCCACGCGACCCCGGCCGCGACGAAGCTCCTCGCCATCCTCGACAATCTCCGCGACATTCTCGCGATCGAGCTTCTGGGCGCGGCCCAGGCCTACGACCTGCAGGCGGTGCAGGACCGCGCGCCCGGAACGGACGCGCTCTACCGCCGCATCCGCGCCCTCGTTCCGGCCTATGCCGACGACCGCCCGATGAACTGGGACATCGCGGCCTTGCGCGCGCTCCTGGCCACCCCCGCCTTCGAGGAGATTTCGGCTTGAAGACGCTTCTGACGAACGCCCGCCTCGCCACCCTCGCCGAGGACCGCCCCGGCCTCGGCATCGTGGAGGACGCCGCGGTCCTGATCGAGGACGGGCGCATCGCCTTCGCCGGCCCCGCCGCCGAACTGGGGGCCGAGCGCTCCGCCGGCGCGAAGGTGCAGGATCTCGAAGGCCGCTGGGTCACGCCCGCCCTCGTCGACTGCCACACGCATCTCGTCCATGGCGGCGACCGCGCGCGCGAGTTCGAGATGCGGCTGGCCGGCGCCAGCTACGAGGAGATCGCGCGGGCCGGCGGCGGCATCGTCTCCTCCATCGCCGCGACGCGGGCGCTTTCCGTGGAGGATCTCGCCCGCACCGCGCTGCCCCGGCTGGATGCGCTTCTGGCCGAGGGCACCTCGACCGTCGAGGTGAAGTCCGGCTACGGGCTCGATATCGAGACCGAGATCGCCATGCTGACGGCGGCCCGGCGCCTCGCCGAGCTCCGCCCCGTCCGCATCGCGACGACATGGCTTGCCGCCCATGCGACCCCGCCGGACTACAAGGGCCGCAACGTCGCCTATCTGGACGAGGTCGCCATTCCCGGCCTGAAGCGCGCCGCCGAGCTCGGCCTCGTCGATGCCGTCGACGGCTTCTGCGAGGGCATCGCCTTCTCTGCCGAGGAGATAACGCCGGTCTTCGAGGCGGCCAAAGCCCTCGGCCTGCCGGTCAAGCTCCATGCCGAGCAGCTCTCCCATGCCGGCGGCGCCGCGCTGACGGCGCGGTTCGGCGGGCTCTCGGCCGACCATCTGGAATATGCGACGGCAGACGACGCGCGAGCGATGGCGAAGGCCGGCACGGTCGCCGTGCTCCTGCCCGGCGCCTATTACTTCATCCGCGAGACCAAGCTTCCGCCCGTCGATGCCTTCCGCGCGGCGGGCACGAGGATCGCGCTCGCCACCGACTGCAATCCCGGCACTTCGCCCCTGACCTCGCTGCTCCTCACCATGAACATGGGCGCGACGCTCTTCCGCCTGACGGTGGAGGAGTGCCTCGCCGGCGTCACGCGCGAGGGCGCGCGCGCGCTTGGCCTCCTCGCCGAGACCGGCACGATCGAGGCCGGCAAGTCCGCCGATCTCGCCGTCTGGGACATCGCGAGCCCCGCCGAACTCGTCTACCGCATCGGCTTCAACCCGCTATCCGCCCGTTATTTCAAAGGCGAGGAGATCCGCCGTTGACACCCTTCCAAGTCCGCCGGGGCTCCTCCCCCGTCATCCTCGGCCTGCCCCATACCGGCACGCATGTGCCGCCGGAGATCTCCGCCCGCCTCAACGCGGAGGGGCTGCGCCTGCGCGACACCGACTGGCACATCGAGCGCCTCTATGACGGGCTCCTGGCCGACGCGACCATCGTGCGCGCGACCTTCCACCGCTACGTGATCGACGCCAATCGCGACCCGGACGGCGTGAGCCTCTATCCCGGCCAGAACACGACGGGCCTCGTGCCCGAAACCGATTTCGACGACCAGCCGATCTGGCGGGAGGGCGAGGCGCCGACGCCGGACGACACCGCCGAGCGCCTCGCCGCCTTCCATGCGCCCTATCATGCCGCGCTCGCCGCCGAGATCGACCGCGTCAAGGCGATCCACGGCACCGCGATCCTCTACGACTGCCATTCCATCCGCTCGGTCGTGCCCTTCCTCTTCGAGGGCACGCTGCCGGATCTCAATGTCGGCACGGCCGGCGGCACGACCTGCGATCCGCGCATCGAGGCCGCGACGATCGGGGCCTGCCGCGCGGCAGCGGGCTACACGTCCGTCCTGAACGGCCGCTTCAAGGGCGGCTGGACGACCCGGCATTACGGGCGCCCGGCAGACGGCGTCCACGCGATCCAGATGGAGATCGCGCAAGTCGCATACCTTTCCACCGAGGCGCCGCCCTTCGCCTACGACACGGAGAAGGCCGACCGGCTGCGCGGCGCCGTCCTCGCGCCGCTGCTCTCCGCCCTCGAAGCCCTCGCTCCCGCCCTCGCAAACGCCTCCCGCGCAGAAGGTCCCGCCCGATGACCCCGATCGACCGCAGCCACAACTCACGCACCGTCCGCGCCGCGCGGGGCAACGAGCTGACCGCCAAGCAGTGGACGACCGAGGCGCCGCTGCGCATGCTGATGAACAATCTCGACCCCGAGGTCGCCGAGAACCCGAACGAGCTCGTCGTCTATGGCGGCATCGGCCGGGCCGCGCGCACCTGGGACGATTTCGACAGGATCGTCTCCGCGCTTCGCGAGCTGTCCGAGGAGGAGACGCTGCTCGTCCAGTCGGGCAAGCCGGTCGGCGTGTTCCGCACCCACAAGGACGCGCCGCGCGTCCTCATCGCCAACTCCAACCTCGTGCCGCACTGGGCGACCTGGGACCATTTCAACGAGCTGGATAAGAAGGGTCTGGCCATGTACGGCCAGATGACCGCCGGCTCCTGGATCTACATCGGCACGCAGGGCATCGTTCAGGGCACCTACGAGACCTTCGTGGAGGCCGGCCGCCAGCACTATGGCGGCGACCTGAAGGGCCGCTGGGTCCTGACCGGCGGACTCGGCGGCATGGGCGGCGCGCAGCCGCTCGCCGCCGTCATGGCGGGCGCCTCGTGCCTTGCCATCGAGTGCAATCCGGACTCGATCGACTTCCGCCTGCGCACCCGCTACGTCGACGAGAAGGCGGAGACGCTGGACGAGGCCATGGCGATGATCGAGGCCTGGACCAAGGCCGGCGAGGCCAAATCCGTCGGCCTTCTCGGCAATGCCGCCGAGATCCTGCCCGAAATGGTCAGGCGCGGCATCCGGCCGGACATGGTGACGGACCAGACCTCCGCCCACGATCCCGTCAACGGATACCTGCCCGTCGGCTGGTCGATGGCCGAGTGGAAGGCCAAGCGCGAGAGCGACCCCAAGGCCGTGGAAAAAGCGGCGAAGGCTTCGATGCGAAGCCATGTCGAGGCGATGATCGCCTTCCGCAACGCGGGCGTCCCGACCTTCGACTACGGCAACAACATCCGGCAGGTCGCGAAGGACGAGGGGCTGGAAAACGCCTTCGACTTCCCCGGCTTCGTGCCCGCCTATATCCGCCCGCTCTTCTGCCGGGGCATCGGCCCCTTCCGCTGGGCCGCGCTCTCCGGCGATCCCGAGGACATCTACCGGACGGACGCCAAGGTGAAGGAACTCACCCCCGGCAACACCCATCTCCACCGCTGGCTCGACATGGCGCGCGAGCGCATCGCCTTCCAGGGCCTGCCCGCCCGCATCTGCTGGGTCGGCCTCGGCGACCGCCACCGCCTCGGCCTCGCCTTCAACGAGATGGTTCGCACGGGCGAGCTGTCCGCCCCCGTCGTCATCGGCCGCGACCATCTGGATTCCGGCTCCGTCGCCTCGCCGAACCGCGAGACCGAGGCGATGAAGGACGGCTCGGACGCCGTCTCCGACTGGCCGCTCCTCAACGCGCTCCTCAACACCGCGTCCGGCGCCACCTGGGTCTCGCTGCACCATGGCGGCGGCGTCGGCATGGGCTTCTCGCAGCATTCCGGCATGGTCGTCTGCGCCGACGGCACCGACGACGCCGCCCGCCGCCTGGAGCGCGTGCTCTGGAACGACCCCGCCACCGGCGTCATGCGCCACGCCGACGCCGGCTACGACATCGCGCTCGACTGCGCGAAGGAGCAGGGGCTGAACCTGCCGGGGATATTGGGGCGGTAACACTCGCGTTGCGATTGAGGCAGCGTGAGGCACCCCCCTCTGTCCTGCCGGACATCTCCCCCGCAAGGAGGGAGATCGGCAGCTCGACGGTCGAGAGAAGCCTGATCTCCCTCCTTGCGGGGGAGATGGCTGGCAAGCCAGAGGGGGGTGCCTCCCGCAAACGTCGGCAACGAGCCGCACCAAGGACCGATCCACCATGCGTCTTCTCCCCGCCGCCGGCCACCGCCGCATGCCCTGGAAGAACGGCGGCGGCGAGACGATCGAGATCGCGGTCTATCCCGAAGGCGCCGGTCTCGACGCCTTCGACTGGCGCGTCTCCATGGCGATCGTCGCCGGCGACGGGCCCTTCTCCGTCTTCCCCGGCATCGACCGCACGCTCGCGATCGTCGAGGGCGAAGGCATGGTGCTCGACATCGAGGGTCTCGGCCGCCATCGGCTGACCTGCGAGACGGCGCCCCTGCCCTTTCCGGCCGACGCGCCGACCAGCGCCCGTCTGGAGGACGGCGCGATCACCGATCTCAACGTCATGACGCGGCGCGGCGTCAGAGCCCATCGCGTCACGCGCCTGGACGCGCAGGCGCCGGCCCGGATCGAGGCCGAGACCGGCTGGCGCCTCGTCGTCGCGCTCGGGGCGATGGTCGTCTCGAACGGCCGCGAGGAGCTGGAGCTTTCCGAGCGCGACGTCGTCCTCCTCGAAGGCCCCGGCACGATCGGCCTCTCCATCCCCTCGGCATCGCGGGGGGGATATCTCGTCACCATCGAGTGACGAGCGCGCGTCAGTAGGCCCCAAATGAAAAGGCCCGGCGACATCGCTGTCGCCGGGCCTTTTCATCTGAACGTCATACCGATGGCGAAGCGAGGAACCCTTAGTTCAGGCCCTTCTCCTTCAGCCAGTCCTCGGCCACGACGTCGAAGCCCTCATGCGCGGCGAGACGACCGTTCATCTTGACGAGGTCTTCGGTGGTCAGCGCGGCGGAGACGGCGTCGAGCGTCTTGGTGACGGTCTCGCTCGCCTTCGGCGTCGAGATCACCGGCACGATGTTCTGCGCGGGGAAGAGGTTCTTCACGTCCTCCAAGACGACGAAGTCGTTGGCGGCGAGCGCCGGATCGGTCGAGAAGAGGTTGGCGGCCTGGACCTGGCCGTTGGCGAGCGCGGAGACCGTCAGCGGACCGCCGACGTCGAGCGCGCGGAAGGACTTGAACTCGAGGCCGTAGACGTCCTTGAGGCCGATCACGCCTTCCTTGCGGGTCTTCCACTCCGGGGGACCGCCCAGCACGAACTCGGCCGCGACGGGCGCGAGATCGGCGATGGTCTTCAGCTTGTGCTTCTCGGCGGTGGCGCGCGTCACGGAGACGGCGTCGGAATCCTGCGCTGGCGACGGCGTCAGCATGGAGACGCCCTCCGGCAGCGCCGCCTTCAGCGCGGTCGCGACGTCGGCCGGCGAATGGGCCGTGGCGGACTTGTCGAGATAGCTCAGCGCCGCGCCCGCATATTCCGGCAGGAGATCGATCGAGCCGTCGAGCAGAGCGGGCATGTAGACCTCGCGGCTGCCGATGCTGGCGCGAACGTCCGTGGCGACGCCCTTGGCCGCGAGGGCCTTGGCGTAGATCGTGGCGAGAAGCTGGCTCTCGGGGAAGTCGGCGGAGCCGACGATGAGGGTGGACGTGTCGGTGCGCGCGGGCGTGTCGGCCGCCAGCGGGTTCGACTGCGCGAGGGCGGGCAGCGAGGAGAGGGCGAAGAGCGCGAAGGCGCCGGCCGCCGTGAAGGTCCTGAAGGCCATGCGGGAAACTCCTGTTGAAGGGTGATCGGTGGGGGGGGGGGGGGGGGATCATACCGGAAGCCATTGGAAACGACCCCGGCATTCCGCCTGCGACTGTCTCAAGCCTCGGACACATTCGAGACTTTCGCAATCTCTTCAACGGCCGGATGGGTCGGCATCCTCGGACGTTGGCATCAGGTCGCCTGACGCTTTTCCCGGCGGGTCAGGCCGGGCGAGATGAGAAGGCGCGAGGCGAAGCCGATGAGAAGGTCGACCACGAGGGCGAGACAGCCCACCAGGATCGCGCCGGCCGCCATCTGGTAATAGTCGTTCTGCGCGCGCCCGTCGATGATCAGCCTCCCCAGTCCGCCCAGCGAGACATAGGCCGCGATCGTCGCGGTCGAAAGGATCTGCAGCGTCGCACTGCGCAGGCCCGAGACGATGAGCGGCATGGCGCAGGGCACCTCCACCCCCATGAGGATCTGCATCGGCGTCTGGCCCATGCCGCGCGCGGCGTCCACCGCGGCCGGATCGACCGCCGCGATGCCGGCATAGGTCGAGGTCATGATGGGCGGCACGGCGAGCAGCACGAGGACTGCGAGGCAGGGCACGATATAGGCGAGATCGGAGGCGAAGACCGGCCCGAGCAGAATGACGAGGAGCACGATGAGGCCGAGGCTGGGCAGCGCCCGCAGCGCATTGGCGAGCCCCGCGACGAAGACCACGCCCCGCCCGGTATGCCCGACATAGAGCCCGACCGGTATGCCGATCGCGCAGGCCAGGAGCAGCGCGACGGCGCTGTAGGTCAGATGCTGGAGGACGAGGGCCGGAATGCCCTCGGCTCCGCTCCAATGGGCGGGGTCGGCGATCCAGCTGGCCGTGGCGGCGAACATCTCAGCGACCCTTCGGCTGCCAGGGCGTCAGGCGCCCGGCGATCAGGAGAACCAACCCGTCCAGGATGGCGGCGAGGAGAATGCAGAGGACGATGCCGGCGATGATCGGCGTCAGGAAGCGCAGCTGCAGCCCTTGCGTGAAAAGCATGCCGAGCTGCGGCGTGCCGACGAGGGCGGCGACCGAGACGATGCTGACATTGGACACGACCGCGACCCGGAGGCCCGCCGCGATGACGGGCACGGCGAGCGGCAGTTCCACGAAGAGAAAGCGCGGAAGCGCGCGGTATCCCATGGCGCTCGCGGCCTGTTTCACGTCCGGCGAGACCGCGTCGAGCCCGTCGCTGACGGTGCGCACGAGAAGCGCCAGCGCGTAGATCGTCAGCGCCACCACGACGTTCATGGGATCGAGGATCTTCGTGCCGAGGATCGCCGGCAGGAGAACGAAGAGCGCGAGCGAAGGGATGGTGAATAGCAGCCCGGCCGCGCCGAGGAGGATCGCCCGGAAGAGCCCGGCCTTGTGCGCGAGCCAGCCAAGCGGCAAGGCGAGGGCGAGGCCGATCAGGACGGGGAAGACGGACAGGCCGAGATGCCAGAGGAAGAGCTCCCCGATGCGGCCGGATTCGCGATAGAGCCAGTCGAGGTTCATGCCGCCGCCCCCGCCCGGGCGTCCTCGATGGCGGCGACGATCTCGGGCAGCCGGGCGGTGCCCAGAAGCCCGCCGTCGGGGCCGACGACGACGCCCCGGCCGGAGGGCGAGCTCAAGGCGGCGTCGAGCACATGGCGCAGCGTCGAGCCCTCCGGCGCGAGCGTGCCGGAAAGGTTGAGATCGCCCTCGCGGATCGGCTCGCGCAGCGCATCGGCATCGACCCAGCCGAGCGGCTGGCGGGCCGCGTCGGCGACGAGCACCCAGCGGTCGAGCGCGGCGCCCCGCGCCTCCTCCGGGCTCGCGCCGAGCGCGACGGTCGGCTCGGCCGCGAGCGCCAGCGATCCGTCGAGCGCGGCGAAGGACAGGAACCGATAGCCCCGGTCGCGCCCGACGAAATCGGCGACGAACCCGTCCGCCGGCCGCGCCAGGAGCACCTTCGGAGAGGCGACCTGCGCGAGCTTGCCGCCGGTGCGCAGCACCGCGACCTGATCGCCGAGCTTCAGCGCCTCGTCGATATCGTGCGTCACCATGATGATCGTCTTGCCGATCTCGCGCTGAAGCCGCAGGAACTCGTCCTGCAACTGCCCGCGCACGACCGGATCGACCGCGCTGAAGGGCTCGTCCATCAGCATGAACTGCGGGTTCGAGGCGAGCGCGCGCGCGACGCCGACGCGCTGCTGCTGGCCGCCGGAGAGCTGGTAGGGATAGCGGTCTGCGAAGCTCTGGGTGAGGCCGACGCGCTCCAGAAGCTCGTGCGCCTCCTTCAGTGCCTTGGCCTTCGGCACGCCGTTCAGCCGCGCCGTCGTCGCCACGTTCTGGACGACGGTGCGATGCGGGAAGAGGCCGGCATGCTGGATGACGTAGCCGATGCGGCGGCGCAGGAGCGCGACATCCATGCGGTCGGTCGGCTCGCCGTCGAGAAGGATGGAGCCGGATGTCGGCGTGATCAGCCGGTTGATCATGCGCAGCGACGTCGTCTTGCCGCAGCCGGACGGGCCGACGAAGACGGTCAGCTTGCCCTTGGGCGCGACGAGCGACAGGCCGTCCACCGCGGTCGTCGCACCGGGATATCGTTTGGTGACATTGTCGAAGACGATCATCCCGCGCCCTTCCGCATTTGCTCCACGGCGCAAACGTCCATGGTTCCGACCGTCCGACAAGTCTCGACGACCTTGTCTATACAACATGCCATGCTGCCGGATGGCTCACAAGACGGCTTGATAGAAAGAATTGCGCAGCCGGAAACTGCCCGCCTTTTATGCAGCGTCGTTGCGAAAATGGTCGGTGGCGAAGGTGGTTCCGTTCCTCCGCGATCGGTCGCGGCCCCTTGAGCGTCACTCTCCCCCGGCGGCCGACACGGGCTTCTGCGCCATGAGGCGGCGGGCGATGACGATGAGGAGAAGCGAGGCGACGAGCACCATCGTCGCGATCGCGTTCACCTCCGGCGTGACGCCGCGCCGGATGGAGGCGAAGACGTAGATCGGCAGCGTCGTGTTGGAGCCCGCCACGAAGAAGGCAACGATGAAGTCGTCGAAGGAGAAGGTGAAGGCGAGGAGAAAGCCCGCCAGAATCGAGGGCAGGATCTGCGGCAGCACGATCTGGCGAAACGTGGTGAGAGGCGTCGCGTAGAGATCGGCCGAGGCCTCCACCATGTCCCGGCCGAGCCCCGCCATGCGCGCCTTCACGATCATCGTCACGAGGGCGAGCGAGAAGAGCCCGTGCGCTGCCACGACCGAGCCGTAGCCGAGCCCGAGGCGCGGCGGCGCCTCGCCCGGCCAGAGAGCGGCGAGCACCGGATTGACGAGGGCGAAGACCTCGACGAGCGCGACCAGCGTCGCGATGCCGATGACGACGCCGGGCACGACGATCGCCGCGGCGAAGAGCCCGTCGAAGAGGCTGCGCGCCTTCGGCCCGAGGCGCTGGAGACCGAGCGCCGCCATGGTGCCGAAGACGGCGGCGAGGCCCGCGCTGGTCAGCGCGATGACGAGGCTGTTGAGAAGCGCCTCCATCAGGAAGGCATTGGACAGGGCCTTGCCGTACCAGAGCGTCGAGAAGCCCACGAACTCGCTCGCGCTCCGCCCCGAGTTGAACGAGAAGAGCACGACCAGCGCGATCGGCGCATAGAGGAAGACATAGACGAAGAGGAGCAGCGCGCGCATCAGACGAGGTCCACCTGCCGGCTGCCGGAGACGGTCCAGGCGATGCGCATGGCGGCGCCGAGAACGACGACCACGACGAGGACGAGCGTCACCGCGATTGCCGAGCCGAAAGGCCAGTTGCGCGACTGGAGGAAGAGGTCGACCAGCGCGTTGCCGATGAAGAAGACCTTGCCCCCGCCGAGAAGCTGCGGGATCAGATACTCGCCGAGAAGGAGGATCGTGACGAGCGCGACGCCCGTCATGACGCCGGGCAGCGAAAGCGGCAGCGTCACGTTGAGGAAGGTGGAGACGGGCCGCGCGCCGAGATCGGCGGAGGCCTCCATCAGGCGCCGGTCCAGCCGTTCGAGGCTCACATAGATCGGCATGATCATCAGCGGCAGATAGCCGTAGACGATGCCGAGGAGGACCGCGCCCGGCGTGTTCAGGAACCTGAGATCGGGCAGGCCGATCGTGCCGAGCAGGCTCGGAATGCCGCGCGAGCCCAGAATGTACATCCAGGCATAGGTGCGCACGAGAAGGCTCGTCCAGAACGGCACGACGATCAGCGAGATCAGCACCAGCCGATGCCGCGGCGCCGCCTTGACCGCGATGTAGTAGGCCACGGGATAGGCGAGGAGGAGGCAGAGCGCGGCGCCCGCCGGCGCCAGGAGCAGCGTGTTCCAGAAGGCGGTGGCGCGCGCGGGAAGATTGGCGAAGTTCGCGAGGGTGAAGGCCGGCTGGTAGCCGCCCTCCGGCGCCCGCTCGCCGAAGGCGAAGACGAGCATGGCGGCGAAGGGCAGGACGAGGAACAGGACGAGCCAAAGACTCGCCGGCGCCATCAGCGCCGCCGTCACCAGCCTCTTGCGCGTCGTCTCGGCCAGCGCCATCGTGAAGGTCCCCCGCGAAGATCCGCCCGTCGCCGACGGTCGGTCAGGCCGACTTGAAGCGCGCCATGACCTCGGCGCGCGCGGGATCGGTCAGCGTGACGGCCGCGCCGAATTCGAGCGGCGTCAGCGCGGCCTCGTCGGGATAGACGATCTTGTTCTGCGTCACCTCCGCCGGCAGAAGCGCGATGACGCGGCTATCGGTCGCCGGCGCCCCGTTGGCGATGTGCTCGCGCACGGCGTTCTTCGGGTCCATCAGGAAGTTCAGAAGCGCATAGCCCGCCGGCTTGTTCGCCGCGCTGGAGGGAATGGCGTAGAAGTCGGTCCAGATCTCGCCGCCGTCCTTGCCGAGCACGAAGCGGATTTCGGGCATGTCGCGGTTCAGCTGCGCGCCGTCGTTCGTCCAGCACATGGTCATCCAGGCATCGGTCGCACGCATGCCGGGCTGGTAGTCGCTGTTGATCGCGAAGAGATGCGGCTTGACGCCGACGAGCAGCGCCTCTGCCTCGGCGAGTTGCGCCGGGTCGGTGGAGTTGAAGTCGTGTCCGAGCGAGACCAGAGCGCAGCCGATCGTGGTCAGCTGATAGTCGTGCACCATGGCGCGCCCGTCGCCCTCGCCGGCCGCGACCTCGAAGAACTCCTTCCAGGTGGTGATCGGGGTCGTCAGCTTGGCCGAATTGAAGGCCATGCCCGTCGTGCCCCAGTTCTTGGGCAGCGCGAAGGTTTTTCCGTCGATCGTGCCTTCGCCGGTGAAGCGGGTGCTCTCGGCCCGGCCGTCGAAGTTCGGCACCTTGGACAGGTCGATCGTGTCGATCAGGCCGAGCTTCACATAGGTCGAGATCGTGTAGTTCGTCGGCACGAAGAGGTCCCAGCCCGCGCCGCCCGCCTGGAGCTTGGCCAGCATCTCCTCGTTGGAGCCGAAGACGTTCAGCTCGACCGCGACGCCGGTCGCGGCGGTGAAGGCCTCGAAGGTCGCGGGATCGTGGTAGTTCGGCCAGGTGGCGAGCGACATGCGCGAGCCGAGATCCTGCGCAAAGGCCGGCGAGCCGAAGAAGCCCGCGCGCCCGCCGAGAACGGCGACGGCAAGGCCGAGACCCGTCACGCCGAGGAAATGGCGCCGCGTGACCGAGCCGCGCTTCAGGCGCATGAACTCGTCGGTGAAGCGCTGCGGGGTGATCCCATCGGATGTCGACATCGGTCTCTTCCTCGGTTTTGCGTGGGACGTTCGGGTTCAAGCGGGCGGGGTTCAAGCGGGCGGGGTTCGGGCGGGCGGGGTTCGGGCGGGCGGGGTTCGGGCGGGCGGGGTTCGGGCGGGCGGAAAAGGTTCAGGTGGGAAAGACGTGGGCCGCGGCGGGATCGAAGGAGAGGACGACCCGCTCGCCCGGCTCGATCAGCGGAGCGTCCCCCGCCCCGCCCCGCTCGGCGGTGACGAGAAGATGGCCGAGCCCGGGCACGGCCAGCGAATACTCCGCCGCCGAGCCGAGGAAGATGCGGTGGGTGACGATGCCTTCGAACCCGGCGGCCCCGGCGCCGGACAGCGCGCCGCGCGAAAGCCGGATCGCCTCGGGCCGAAGCGCGACGGTCACCGGACCGCCGGAGAGACCGGCGCGCGGCGGTCCGGCGATCACGCGCCCATCGGGCAGGCGCAAAGCGCCGCCGGCCTCCAGCACGGCCGCGATGCGGTTGGTCTTGCCGACGAAATCGGCGACGAAGAGATCGGCGGGATGGTCGTAGACCGCCTGGGGAGGCGCGATCTGGCGGATGCGTCCAGCGCTCATCACGCAGACGAGGTCGCTCATCGAGAGCGCCTCCTCCTGGTCGTGGGTCACGAGGACGAAGGTGATGCCGAGGTCGCGCTGCAGGGTCTGGAGCTCGATCTGCATGGCGGTGCGCAGCTTCTTGTCGAGCGCGGCCAGCGGCTCGTCGAGAAGGAGCACGGAGGGCTTGTTGACGAGCGCGCGCGCCAGCGCCACCCGCTGCTGCTGGCCGCCGGACATCTCGTGGATGCGGCGCTTGGCATAGGTTCCGAGCCGCACCATCTCCAACGCCTCCCCGACCCGCCGCCGGATCTCGCCCGCATCGAGGCGCGGACGCATCTGCTTCAGCCCGTAGGCGACGTTCGCCTCGACGTCGAAATGGGGAAAGAGCGCATAGTGCTGGAAGACCATGTTGACCGGCCGGCGATAGGCCGGAACGCCCGTCATCGGCGCTCCCGCGATCAGAACCTCGCCGGCCGTCGGCTGCTCGAAGCCGCCGATCATGCGAAGGCACGTCGTCTTGCCGCAGCCGGACGGCCCGAGCAACGCGACGAACGCGCCCTTCGGCACGGCGAGATCGATGTCGCTCACCGCGACGACCGAGCCGTAGCTCTTCGTCACCGAGCGAAATTCGATGTCGTTCTCTGGAGCCGGCACGAGAACCCCGCTGAGCCGAGCGCCGCGCATCCCCGACGACGCACGAAGGACGCTCCATCCTGCCCATCATAGAGCATTCCCGGATGGCGCGAGTCCATCCGATCGGATGGGGTTTGCAGCGACGCCCATCGAAGTTTCGGCAAGGCCTCGAGAAATTCGCCGATACCGCTTCGAGCGAAGCATTCTGAAACGCGAAAGGCCGCCGGAGCGGCGGCCTTTCGGATGGGGCGGAAACGTCGGATCGAGATCAGGCGGCGGCGCGCGAGCCGCCCTCTTCGAGGCGCTTGGCGACGAGCGTGCGCAGCGAGGTCAGATCCTTGGCGAAGGAGCGGATGCCCTCCGAGAGCTTCTCGGTGGCCATCGCGTCCTCGTTCATCATCCAGCGGAAGGTCTTCTCGTCCACCGTGACCGGCTCGACCTTGGAGAAGGTCTGAGGGCTCAGCTTGCGCTCCAGCGGGCCGGTCGCCGCGTCGAGCTCGGCCAGAAGGTTCGGCGAGATCGTCAGCCGGTCGCAGCCTGCCAGCGCCTCGATCTCCCCGACATTGCGGAAGGAGGCGCCCATGACCACGGTCTTGATGCCGTTGAACTTGTAGTAGTCGTAGATCGAGCGGACCGAGAGCACGCCCGGATCGTCCTCGGGGCCGTAGGTCTTGCCGGTCGACTTGGCGTGCCAGTCCATGATGCGCCCGACGAAGGGCGAGATCAGGAAGACGCCGGCATCGGCGCAGGCGATGGCCTGGGCGAGCGAGAAGATCAGCGTGAGATTGGTGTCGACGCCCTCCTTCTGGAGAACCTCGGCGGTGCGGATGCCCTCCCAGGTGGCGGCGAGCTTGATGAGGATCTTCTCGCGGCCGACGCCGCGCGCCTCGTAATCGGCGACGATGGCGCGCGCGCGCTTGAGCGATCCCTCGACGTCGAAGGAGAGATCGGCATCGACCTCGGTGGAGACGCGGCCGGGAACGAGCGCGGCGAGCGCCGAGCCGACGGAGACGGCGAGGCGGTCGGCGACCGCATTGGCGACGGCCGTCTTGTCGCCGCCCTTCTTGGCGCCCCAGGCGAGCGCTTCGGCGAAGGCGTCGTCGAACATCGGCGTGCCCAGCGCCTTCAGGACGATCGTCGGATTGGTCGTGCAATCCACCGGCTTCAGCGTGCGCACGGCCTCGATATCGCCGGTATCGGCAACGACCGTCGTCATCTCGCGGAGCTGTTCGAGCTTGGATTTGGTGCCCATCGTCTCATCCCTGTTCGCATCGTTCGGATTGTGCTTCAGATAGTCCTGTTTCGGCCCTCATGCGAGCCCGAACCGCCCCTTTTCGCCCCGCCCAGGTACGGATTGTTCGATCCCGCCGCTTGCCCCCGAAGCATCGGCGCCGTCTCTGAGAAGGGCGCGACCCGTCACACGAAGGAAGGACCCGGCCATGGCGACCGTCAAGCTCTGGAGCGATGCGGAGGTCGAAGCCGACCCGCGCGTGGCGGCGATCTTCGCCGATATCCGCACCGTGCGCGGCTCCGACTTCGTCAACAATTTCTGGCGCGGGCTCGCCAACCAGCCGGACGTGCTGGAGCGCACCTGGGATGGGTTGAAGGCGGTGATGATCGCGCCGGGGGCCCTCGATCCGCTGACGCGCGAGCTGATCTACATCGCCGTCTCCACCGCCAACGGCTGCGGCTACTGCATCCATTCCCACACGGCGGCGGCGAAGGCCAAGGGCATGACGGACGCCCAGCACGGCGATCTCCTCTCCGTCATCGCCATGGCCTCGCAGACCAACGCCCTCGTGAACGCGCTCCAGATCCCCGTCGATCCCGAGTTTCAGGCGGGCTGACCAGCGCATCCGACATCCCACGGCCCGGCATTTCCACGGCCAGATATTCCACGGCCCGACATTCCACGGAAAGACAGACCATGAACCGACTGATCGTGACGCGGCGCCTCCCGCCCGCCGTCGAGGCGCGCTGCGCCGCCGAGTTCGATGCCAGCCTCCGCACCGACGACGCCGTCCTGTCCGCCGACGATCTCGCGGCCCGCGCGGACGGCGCCGAGGCGATCCTCTGCGCGCCCGGCGACAGGATCGACGCGGCTCTGGTCGAGCGCCTTCCCGCCAGCGTCCGGGTCGTCGGCACCTTCTCCGTCGGGACCGACCACATCGACGCGGCCGCGCTGAAGGCGCACGGCATCGCGCTCTGCAACACGCCGGACGTGCTCTCGCGCGCCACCGCCGAGATCACGCTTCTCCTCATTCTGGCCGCCGCCCGGCGCGCCGGCGAGGGCGAGCGCATGGTGCGCGCCGGCCGCTGGACCGGCTGGGCCCCGACGCAGCTGATCGGCACCGAGATTTCCGGCCGCCGCCTCGGCATCTACGGCATGGGCCGGATCGGGCGCGAGGTCGCCCGCATGGCGCGCGGCTTCTCCATGGAGGTCCACTACCGCAACCGCTCGCGTCTTGCGCCCGAGGAGGAGGCCGGCGCGATCTACCATGAGAGCGACGAGAGCCTGCTCGCCGTCTCCGACATCCTCTCCCTGAACGCGCCCGCCTCCCCGCAGACGCTGCGCTGGCTGAACGCGGAGCGCATCGAGCGCCTGCCGCCGCACGCGATCGTCGTCAACGCGGCGCGCGGCACGCTCGTCGACGACGAGGCGCTGATCGCGGCGCTCGCCTCCGGCCGCGTCGCGGCCGCCGGGCTCGACGTCTTCGCGGGCGAGCCGAAGCTGCATCCGGGCTATCTCGACCTGGAGAACGCGGTGCTCCTGCCGCATCTCGGCAGCGCCACGCAGACCGCGCGCGACGCGATGGGCTTCCTCGCCCTCGACGGCATCGCCGCGGTCCTGCGGGGCGAGCGTCCGGCGAACCTCGTGGAATAGACGACAGCCCCGACCATTGCCCTCATGCGGCCGAAAAGCGGGCCGAGGACTCGGCTGCACCGACGCCTTTCGAAAGACCTGTCCTTGACCCGCCGCATCGCGCTGTTCCTCGCCCTCCTCATCGGCCTTCCCGGCATCGCGCAGGCGCAGCACGCGCCGACGCGGGCCAAGCTCACCGAGACGATCGAGATCGCGGCGGCGCCGGAAAAGGTCTGGGCGCGGGTCCGCGATTTCTCCGACCTCTCCTGGAATCCGCTCGTCGCCACCGTCGAGACGGCGCCGGGAAACGTTCTGGAAAGCGCGCGGCTGGTGACGCTGAAGACCGGCGGCGAGATCGCCGAGACGCTCTATCGCTACGACGAGGACAAGCGCATGTTCGCGACCCTCGTGCCCCACATGGATCTCAAGGTCCTGCCGGTCTCGACCTATTCCTCCTATCTCTACGTGAAGCCCGGCAAGGCTCCCGGCACGACGCTAGTCGAATGGCGCGCCGCCTTCTACCGCGGCTGGCCGAACAACAATCCGCCGCCGGAGCTGAACGAGGCAGCCGGCATCAAGGCCGTCGGCGCCTTCGTGCGCGCGGCTCTGACGGGCCTGAAAACCTCGGTCGAGTCCGGGTCCTGAGACGGAGCCCTTCGCGGACGAGGGTCCTCGACCTCCGATCTCGCCTCGACAAGGCCGCATGAATTTTCTTGCGTCTTAAGTCTTGCGCAAGGCTTCCGGCGTATCCATCTTGTGAGGACACGAGGATGGTCGGAGAAATCCAGACCTCTCGCCGTCCCGGCCTTCGCGGCTCGTCCGACCACGGATGTACTGGCGAGGTGAGTCAGAAGGCCTCGAGACTCTTAGCAATAAGACGCAGAGCCGCCGGCGGAAACGCCCGGCGGCTTTTTCGTGTCCGGGTCTCCCCACCGTCAGCGGCGCCCTGCCGCAGCCCCCTCTCCCCCGCATCCTTCGCGGCGCGACCGGCGTTGCCGTCCGAGGAAACCCCGGAGAGGCGAGATGGCCGAGAGCAAGACCGACCACGACGACACGATGAAGGACTTCGCCGAGGCCGTGAACATGACGCCGGCCGAGCTGGAAAAGTGGCTGAAGACCGAGGAGAGCAAGGAGGTCGGCTGGCCGAAGGATGGCAGCGCGAAGGAGTCCGTCGGACATGCCTCGGGCAGGCGCATCGTCGAGATCAAGCGCACGAAGAAGGCCGATCTCACCGAGGACGATCTCGCCCATATGAAGAAGGTCGTCGGCTACGTGCATCGCCACCTGAAGCAGCGCCCGGACGGCGACGTCTCGCAAACCCGCTGGCGCTACTCCCTGATGAACTGGGGCCACGATCCGCTGAAGACCTGACCGGCGGCACGCGGCGTCGCGAGAGCCCGCGACGGGCCGGGCCGCCGGTCAGGGCGCTTCAGTGTTCGACGAGCAATCGAGGCGTCGCGGCGCCGGATGCCGCGACGCCGGCGGGCTGCGCGGTTCAGCTTTCGCGGTGGACGGCGAAGGGCCCGAAGCTCTGGCTGACCGGCATGACCTCCAGGCTGTTGACGTTCACATGCGGCGGCTGGTTCGCGACCCAGAAGATCGTCTCGGCGATGTCCTCCGGCTGGAGCGCGTTGGCTCCGCCATAGAGCTTGTCGTAGGCCTCCTGGTTGCCGCCGGTGCGCACCAGCGTGAACTCGCTTTCGCAGAGGCCGGGCTCGATCGAGGTGACGCGCACGCCCTTGCCCTGGAGATCGGCCCGCAGGCCCAGCGAGAACTGGCGCACGAAGGCCTTGGTGCCGCCATAGACGTTGCCGCCCGG
Organism: Aureimonas sp. Leaf427; assembly: GCF_001425485.1. Lineage (GTDB taxonomy): Bacteria > Pseudomonadota > Alphaproteobacteria > Rhizobiales > Rhizobiaceae > Plantimonas. Next base: position 472,142 of record NZ_LMQW01000001.1, read on the forward strand.
ATAGGGCCAGTTGGAGGCGACGGAGGCGATGTTCACGATGGCGCCCCGCCGCTGCACGAGCCCCGGCAGAAGCTGGTGCGTCACCGTCACGAGCCCGGTCACGTTCGTGTCGATCATCGTCGTCCACTGGTCGAGGTCGCACTGGTCGGCCGGCGCCGTGCCGAGGGCGAGACCGGCATTGTTGACGAGGAGATCGATCTCCGCGAAGGCGCCGGGCAGGCCGTCCAGCGCCGCGCGCGTGGCGGCGGCATCCGTGATGTCGAAGGCGAGCGGGTGGAAGCTGGCTCCGAGTTCCTCGGCCAGCGCGGACAGCCGCTCGGCCCGCCGTCCCGTGCCGACGACCCGCCAGCCTGCCCCGGCGAAACGCCGTGCCGTCGCCGCGCCGAAACCGGAGGTCGCGCCGGTGATGAGGAGGGTCTTCGTCACGATGGCTGTCCTTGAGAAGGAGGAGGAAGAAGCGTCGGAAGGGAGATCGACGATTCGAAGCGCCCGATCAAGACCTCGCCCGCCGCGTGGGGCGCCGGCTGGAAGCTCAAAGTCAAGCCGCCGCCATTGCGTGGCCGGCTATAAATTGCCACCCGGCTAAAATCTTGTCCCGTTGTCGAAGGGGCCGGACGCGACGTAAGCTTTTCAAAAAACGGAAGCATTCTGGCCGGTGACGATCGACCTTCAGACCTTATCGCGGGACGGGCTCGAAGCGGAGGTGAGACGCCTGCGCGGGCTCCTGCGCGGCGATCCCGAAACGCGGCCCGAAACGCGGAACGCGCCGGATCTTTCGGACGGCGCCGGCGGGACGGTGGCGCACGACCGCACGCGTCTGGCCGAAGAGCGTCTCGACCTCGCGCTCGAGGCCGCAGGCGCCATCGGCTGGTGGGACTGGAACGTTCCGGCCGATCTCTGCAAGTCGAGCCCCAGTTTCGCGCGCATCTTCGGCATCGATCCCGACCGTGCGGCGATGGGCCTGCCCCGCTCGGCCTATTCGGGCGCCGTCCACCCGGACGACCGCGCCCGCGTCGCCGCCGATATCGAAGCGGCGCTGGCGGCGGGCGGAAGCTTCAACCACGAGCTGCGGATCGTCGATCGGAGCGGCACCGTCATCTGGGTCTACGGGCATGGACGCTGCGAGCACGATGCGGCGGGGCGCCCTGTGCGCTGCACCGGCATCGCGCTCGACATTTCCGGCCGCAAGGCGAGCGACGCGCGAAAGAGCGCCCTCGTGGACCTCGGCGACGCCCTGCGCGACGTCGAGGATGTCGGCGAGATCGCCTATATCGCGGCCGAGGTCATGGCACGGGCGCTCCATGCGACGCGGGCCGGTTTCGGCGTCGTCGATCCCGTGCGCGAGACCGTGCTCATACAGCCGGACTGGCGCGCGCCGGGCGTCGCCAGTCTCGCCGGCCTCCATCGGTTCCGGGACTACGGCTCCTTCATCGACGATCTGAAGCGCGGCGAGGCGGTGATCATTCCCGACGTCGCGAGCGATCCGCGCACGGCCGGGACCGCCGAGGCCCTCGCCGCGATCGGCATCCGCGTCCTCGTCAATCTCCCGATCATCGAGCACGGGCGCTTCGTCTTCGTGGTCTTCGTCCATCACGACCGGCCCCATGCCTGGAACGACGCGGAAATCGCCTTCGTGCGCAACGTCGCCGACCGCGCGCAATCGGCGATCGCGCGCCTGCGGGCCGAGGAGCAGCGCCGCCTTCTCCACCGCGAGCTCGGGCACCGGCTGAAGAACAACGAGGCCATGGTCCAGGCCATCGTCACCCAGACGCTGCGCAACGCTCCCGATCTCGCCACCGCCCGTTCCGCCCTCACCGAGCGTCTCCAGGCACTCGGCCGCGCCCACGACGTCCTGTTTTCCGGCGAGACGCAGAATGCCGAGGTCGCGGCCGTGATCGACGGCGCGCTGTCGCTGCACGACGACGGCCAGGGCCGCATCGCCGCGCAAGGCCCGCCGCTGAAGATGACCGCGCCCGTCGCGCTGTCCATGGCGCTGATCCTGCACGAGCTGGCGACCAACGCGGCCAAATACGGGGCGCTCTCGGTGCCGGACGGCAAGGTGCGCGTCACCTGGGCGACGGAGGCGACGTCGGAGACGGAGGGCGTCTTCACGCTGGTCTGGCGCGAGGATGGCGGCCCCGCCGTCGCTCCGCCGACGCGCAAGGGCTTCGGCACGCGGCTGATCGAGCGCGGGCTCGGCGGCACCGCCGGCGGCACCGTGCGCCTCGCCTATGACGAAGGCGGCTTCACCTGCGAATTCGGCGCCCCGCTCGGCGACATCGGCCCGAACGTCTGATACCGACGGCCCCGACGAGGGACGTCACCCCGCCACCCGGATATGCCTGGGTCGGGGGCCTGCCGACGGGGAGACGACACGCGATGGCCGATAAGGTGCTTCACATCGTCCAGCAGTTCGAGCGCATGGGCAAGAAGCTCGTCGCCGGGCGCGCCATGGAGTTCAAGACGGCCGAGGAGGCGATCGCGCGGGCCGAGCGGGATGCGGCGCGCATGGCCGGCGTCGTCGCGCTTTCCCAGACGATCGACCTCGACACCGGAGAGGTCGTGGAGGAACCCGTGATCCACGCCCGCCACGGCGAACTGCCCAAGGAGTTCCAGCCGGACGACTGATACCGACGAGCGAGGCGGGAAGACCGATCGGCGCCCAGCCTTGCGCCCTCGGCGCGAAGCGGCCAAGAGATCGCTTTAAGCCCAGCCGTGCCGCACGGCCCCCATCGAGGAACCGGCCATGACGCGCACCAGCGCCCTCCCCTTCGGCGAGACGACCTTCGACGCGATCCTCTTCGACATGGACGGGACGCTCCTGTCGTCCATCGAGGCGACCGAGCGCGTCTGGTTCGCCTGGGGTCGCCGGCACGGTCTCGACATGGAGACGCTGATGCCCAAGCTCCACGGCATGCGCGCGATCGACACGATCGGCCGCCTGGCGCTTCCCGGCGTCGATCCGGCGGTCGAAGCCGCGCAGATTCTCGCGGACGAGATCGCCGATACCGGCGGCGTCGTGCCGATCGAGGGCGTTCTCGCCTTCCTCGCCAGCCTGCCCGCCGACCGCTGGGCGATCGTGACCTCGGCGCCCCGCGCTCTGGCCGAGCGCCGGCTTTTCGTCGCCGGCGTGACGCCGCCGGCCGTCGTCGTCACCGCCGATGACGTCTCGCGCGGCAAGCCCGCGCCGGACTGCTTCCAGCTGGCCGCCGAGCGCCTCGGCTTCCGCGCCGAGAACTGCCTCGTCTGCGAGGACGCCCTGGCCGGCATCGCGGCGGGCGAGGCGGCGGGCGCCTCGGTGCTCGTCATCACCGCGACCCACACCCATCCCGTGGAGACCGGCCATCCGACGACGCCCGGCTATGGCGACCTGCGCGCCGAGGCGACGGCGGACGGCACGATCCGCGTCACCCGCGCCGGCGCCTGATCTCCCTTTCGGGCGGCGTCAGGCCGGCGCGACCAGCTGGATGCCGTCCTTGCGCAGCCGCTCCAGGAGCGCGAAGAGCACCGCGCTGCGCGCGCTGTAGACCGCGCGCGGGCCCGAGACGAAGGCGAAGGACTTGAAGGCGACCTGCCCGCCCTCGATCCCGTCGATGAAGACCGAGGGCGCCGGCTCCGAGAGCACGGCATTGTGCTCGGCATAGACCTCCATCAGCATCGCCTTCACCGCCGCCACGTCGACGTCGAGCGGGGCCGCGAACTGGATCTGGATGCGGCCGAGCGGGTTGGCCAGCGTCATGTTGCGGATCGACTTGGTGATCAGCTCGGAATTCGGGACGATCAGCGTCGAGCGGTCCGCGATCTGGATCTCGGTCGAGCGCACGCTGATGCGCTTCACGTCGCCCTCGTCCGTGCCGATCCGCACAGTGTCGCCGATCTTCACGGGCCGTTCGGCCAGCAGGATCAGCCCCGAGATGAAGTTCTGCGTGATCGCCTGGAGGCCGAAGCCGATGCCGACCGAGAGGGCGGAGACGACGAGCGCGATGCGCTCGACGCCGATGCCGAGCGCGGTCATGGCCCAGAAGCCGGCGAGGATGATGCCGGCATAGCTGACGATGGTCGAGACCGAGTTGCGCGCGCCCTGGTCGAGATCGGTGGCGGGCAGGAAGCGCTCGTCCAGCCAGTGGCGCACGGCGCGCATCAGCGTGATGCCGATGATCAGCGCGACGGCCGCTTTCAGGATCGCGCCGGGCACGAGCGTGACGCCGCCGACCGTGATCTCGGCCGAGGCGCTGAACTGGTAGAAGAGCGAGCTGGCGCCCGGTCCGAGCGGGCCGGAGAGCAGCAGCGCGGCGAGGACGAGAATGCCGATCCGCAAGAGGGCCGAGATGACGACGCCGAGCTGGCCCACCTGCGAACGGCGGATGCCGAGCCCGGAATGGAGCGAATGGCCGAGCCGGCTGTCCGGCGAGATGAAGGTCGTGCAGAGATCGTCGACGACGATGAGGAGCAGATAGGCCGTCGCCGCCACGATCGCCGTCCAGATCGTCTGGCGGCTGAGGAAGAGCGCGAAATTGACGTAGCCCTGCAGCGCCGCGACGATCGAGACGGCGACGGCGACCCAGGCGAGGATGGTCGCCAGCGTCACTATGGTCGTGCGTGCGTTCGGCTCGCGCCCGGCATCCTCGGGATGGCTGCGCCGCAGCCGGCCGAGGCTGACGAGGACGGCGACGATGAGGCCGATATAGGTGAAGGCGACGACGTAGTTGAGAAGGATCGCGCCGACGCGGCTGATGCCGAAGGCGCGGCCGGTCTCCACCACGAAAACGCCGGCGAGCGTCAGGATCGCGCCGAGCGTCGGATAGGAGCGCAGCTTGCGGGCCGCCTCGTCGCTGATCGGCAGAAGGCGCCAGGCGGGCTGGCCGACGAGGAGCAGCCCCGCGCCGAGCGACACCATGAAGGCGCCGATCGAGGCGGTGACGGTCATGGCTTCCGCCAGGGGGCGCGTGCCCGTCGTCAGGATGTTCGCCCAGTTCATCGCGACGAAGAGCGCGATGAAGGCGACGGTGGAGGTGGCCGTGCCGACGAAGACGAACCAGACCGCGAGCGCCGAGCGCCGGGCACGCGTGCCCGCGACCTGATTGACCGCGAAGTTCCGCCCGAGCTGGCGCAGGCGCCGGCGCACGGGGCCGAGGAGGAGGCCGGCCAGGACGAGGCTGGCCGTGAGCACGGCGAAGCGCTGCAGCGTCGCCTCGCCCGGAATGCGCAGGACCTGATCGTGGATGAAGTCCCAGAACCGCGCCATGTCGTCGGGAAAGCGGTCGGCGGCGTCCATCCAGAGCTTGGGCGACAGAGGCGAGGCCACCTGCTGGAACGTGTCGCGGCTGAAGGCCTCGTTGATCTCCCGGATCATCCGGTCGATCATCTCCTTGGCATCGGCGGCCAGCAGCCGGCCGCGCTTGATGGCGCTGTCGATGCCGTCCCGCTCCTCCGTCAGCTTGGCGCGCTGCGCCTTCACGTCGGGCGCCTCGCCGTCGGAGGGCTCGCCGAGCTCGGCGATGCGGGCGTTGATGGCGGCGAGCTGCGGGTCGAGCAGGGCCACCATGGCGTTGGCCGTCGTGCCGACGACGATGCCCCGGTCGCGCAGCTCCACCTTCTGGTCGGCCGTCACGGCCCGATCGGCCTCCGCGGTGATGGCCTTCAGTTCGGCCGTCTGCTGGTCGAGCACGACGAGAGGATCGGGCGCGGCCTCCTGCGCCCCGGCGCCGGGCGCCGGGACGAGGAGGAAGAGGCAGAGAAAGAGGGCGGCGAGGAAGCCGCCGGGAGAGCTGCGCAACGTCATCGGCTCGGTCGGCGGCGCGCTCGGCGCCGCCCCTTGTTGAATCGGAAGGCCGTCCGTTAGCCCCCGATCATGGCGAAGTCGACATCGCCGCCGAAATTCATGCTGCATCGCAGCGATCTCGCGCCGTCGTGAGCTCCTGGCGGTCGGACGCCCTCCCTACACCGGCTCCCCCGAAAGCGTCGCCGCCGTCTGGATCAGGGCGAGATGCGTGAGGCCCTGCGGCATGTTGCCGAGGAAGGAGAAATCCTCGGGGTCCATCATCTCCGGCAGAATGCCGGCTCCGGCATCGAGGAGAGCCACGAGCCTGTCGAAGCGCCCGCACGCCTCCTCGCGATGGCCGAGAAGGGCAAGGCCCTCGACGACCCAGAACGAGCAGGCGAGGAAGCAGCCCTCGTCCTTCTCCACGCCGTTGTAGCGATAGTGCAGCTCGCCCCGCCGCAGCTCCCTGTCGATCGCGCGCAGCGTCTTCTCCAGCCGCTCGCGCCCGTCGAAGCCGAAGCGCACGGCCAAAGCCAGCGAGGCGTCGAGCTTGGTGGAGCCGGGAAAGAAGACGTAGGACTGGAGCTTCTCCGACCAGCAGTTCTCGTCGATCCAGGCGACGACCCGATCGCGCGCCCGGGCCCAGCGCTCGCGCGAGGTGCCGGGAATATGGCCGCCATCGGCCAGCTCCACCGCGCGCGCCAGCGCCTGCCAGGCCGAGATCTTCGACATCGTGTAATGTTCGCGCTCCTCCAGCTCCCAGATGCCGCAGTCCTTCTGGCGCCAGCGCTCGGCGCATTCGTCTGCGGTGCGGGCGAGCGTCGCGGCGCTCTTCGGGTCGAGCACATGGCCGGCGGCCACGAAGCGCGCGGCCGTCTCCAGAATGTCGCCGTAGATGCCGTGCTGATGCTGGTCGGCGGCCTGGTTGCCGGCGAGAACCGGCCTGGAATCGCGATAGCCCGGCAGATCCACCTCGCGCATCTCGCCCAGCATCCGGCCGTCCAGCCGGTAGCAGACCTTGGCACCGTGCTCGTCCAGCCGCTTGATCAGCCAGGTGAAGGCCGCCTTCGCCTCGGCCATGGCGCCGATGCGCATGAAGGCCTTGATCGTGTAGGAGGCGTCGCGAATCCAGGCATAGCGGTAGTCGTAGTTCTTCGTGCCGCCGATGCCCTCGGGCAGCGAGGTCGTCGCCGCCGCCGCGATGGCGCCGGTCGGAGAATAGAGAAGCAGCTTCAGCGCCAGGGCCGAGCGGAGCACGAGCGGGCGGTGCAGCCCGTCATAGCGCATGTTGCCGCTCCACTCGCGCCATTCGGCATCGGTCGTGTCGATGCGCCGGTCGATGGTCTCGGCGGCTTCCGCCACGAGCGGCTCGTCCTCGCCGGCGATGATCGCGACCACCTGCCGCTCGCCCGCCCCGACCTCGATCGCGCCGAGAATGCCGTCGTCGGCCTCCTCGCCGATCTCGACGCCCTCGCTGTAGCGCAGCATGCCGATGACGCTGCCGGCGTGGAAGGTCGTCGCATTGTCGTTGCGCGACAGGAAGGGGCAGATCGTGTCGGCCCGCGTGCCGAAGCGCAGCTGCAGCCGGAAGCGCACGCGACCGCTCAGGCCCTCGACGCGCCGCGCCAGCTCGCACCAGGGCAGGCGCCCGGCCGTGCCGCTGTTCAGCGACTCCGTCAGCCGCGCGGCTCCGCTCATCGTGACATAGGTCGTCTCCAGCACGTTGGAGCCGTCGAGATAGCGGCGGCTGACCTCGAAGGGCTCGTCCGGCGTCAGGAGGAAGCAGCCGCCGGAGGTTTCGGCGAGCAGCCGGTCGAACATCGGCGGCGTGTCGAGATTGGGCACGCACCACCAGTCGATCGAGCCGTCCGTGCCGATCAGCGCCACGGAGCGCCCGTCGCCGATCGCGGCATAGGAGGAAAGCGGCAGATAGCCGAGGGTGCGGCGGTCGGCTGCCGTATGGATGTCGTCGGAGCGCTGGTCCATCATCGCCTCAGGCTGCCAGAAACGCATCGGCGGTGCGCAGCGACAGCGCCATGATGGTGAGGGCCGGGTTGGCCGAGAGAGAGCTCGGAAAGGTCGAGTTGTCGGAGATCCAGAGGTTCGGCACCTCGAAGGACCGGCCGGTCGGATCGACCACCGCGCTCGCGGGATCGGTTCCCATTCGGCAGGTCCCGATCGTGTGCGCCGTCCGCTCCAGAACCCAGATGTCGCTCGCCCCCGCCGCCTCCCAGACCCGGCGCATGAAGCGCACCGCATGGTCGCGGATGGCGGTCTCGTTCGGGCCGTAGCTGTAGCGGATCAAAGGCTTGTAGAGGCCGGACTCGTCCTTTTCCTCCGACAGCATCATCCGGTTGTCGTTGGACGGCAGGCCCTCGCCGTTGATGCCGATGCCGGCGATATGGTTGTAGCGGTCGAGATAGTCGACGAGGGGCCGGCCCCAGAGCCCGCGCCCGCGCGCCACCTGATCGGCGAAGGTCTGCACGACGACGCCGAGGCTCTGGACGAGATAACCGCCCGCGAAGTCCGCATCCTTCGGGCGCACCATCTCCTCGGTGATGAGCGAGGACGGATAGCCCTTGTTCATCCGCATTTCCGGCTCGAACGTGCCCCAGACCTGCGTCGCGACATGGGCGGTGTAGTTGCGACCGACCTGCCCGTTCCGGTTGGCGACGCCCTGGTTGAGGAGGAGCCGGGGCGTCTCGATGGCGCCGGCGCAGAGGAACACGGCCCGGCAGGGCTGGCGATGCTCGCGGTCCTCGTGGCGATAGACGACGGCCGTGATGCGGCCCTCGCCGTCGAACTCGAAGCCGGTCGCGAAACATTCGGGGCGGATTTCCGCTCCCCGGCCGACGGCATAGGGCAGGAATGTCACGTCCATCGAGGCCTTGGAGCCGTTGCGGCAGCCCTGGTGGCAATAGCCGCAGTTCCGGCAGCCGAAGCGCGTCGCGCCGCCTTCCTGGTCGAAGTCGCGGGAGGTCACGGCGACCGGCGCGTCGGCGGCGAGAACGCCGATCTCGGCGCAGCCCTTCGCCATCGCCTCGGCCGGCGCGTTGCGCTTGACCGGCGGCAGGCGGTAGTTGCGCGAGGCGTCCCAGGGATAGCTGGCGGGGCCGGACACGCCGATGAAATCCTCGACCTCGCGCCAATAGGGCACGAGCTCCTCGTGGCGCACCGGCCAGTCCTCGCCCTCGCCTGTCTCCGATTTCAGGCGCATGTCGCGCGGATCGGCCCGCGGCACGAAGGCGCCCCAATGGAGCATGGAGCCGCCGACGCCGATGCCGCTATTGTTGGCGCCGAAGGCTTCGGGCGTGCGCCCGCCGCTGACGCGCTCGTTCATCCAGTAGAGATCGGAGGAAAGCGCTTCGTCGGCGAAATAGGCTTCGGGATCGCGGTTGCGCCCCGCCTCCAGCGCGACGACGCTGAGCCCGCGTTCGGCCAGCCGCGCCAGAAGCGGCGCGCCGCCGGCCCCGGTGCCGATCACGACGGCGTCGACGATCTCGCTCTCCTTGTAGCGGCGCATGGCGTCGAGCCTCACGAGACCGCTCCGGCCTGCGCGCGCGGCTCGAAATCCTCGCGCTCGCCGATGCCGACCTTCTCGAAGCCGGTGAAGAGCGCGCCGCCATGGCCGCCATTGGCGATGCCGGAATAGCCGAGGCGGGCCATCGTCGCGGGATGCGCGACATAGTGGCGAACGGCGTCCGAGCGCAGCTCCTCGAACCAGAGCACCATCTGCTCGGCGTCGAAGCGCCCCTCGCGGTCCTCGAACCCGGCCTTTCCGGCCTCGACATCGCGAAGGATCGCGTCGCGCTCCTCCGGGGAAAGATCGGCGAAGCCCTGCCCGAACCGGTCCTGCGCCAGATCGCCCAGCGTCTCCAAGCCCGCCCTGTAGGCATCCGGATCGCCCGGCAGCGCCTCGTAGCGCCAGCCATTGCCCGTCGCCTCCGCCATCATCGCGTCGAGCCGTGCGGCGAGATCGATGAAGGCGTCGGGGTTCTGGGGGACGATGCTGTCGAGCGCCGCGGAGAGAATGTCGAACTGGTGCGGCTCCAACGAGCGCGGAGCGGCCGCCGGATCGTCCGGCCGGGCGCGCTTCAGGAGTTCGTCCCGCAGATGCGGGCTGACGCGATCGGACCGGATCAGCGCCGCGTAGGCGGGCGGAAGGGTCGGCGCGGTGCGCGTGCGGGCAAGCGCCTCGCCGGGAAGATCGTCTCTCAAGCGTGCGGGTCCTGTCGAAGGGAATGATCCCGTAGACTGATTTGCCGTCCGACTGGTTCCCTCGGCATGCTCGGATGCACTGAGCCATACTGCCGCATTGCGGCAGGACATGCTCAGTCCGGCCCGGCCTCAGCCTGCACGATCAGCACCGCGCGGCCCCTTTCGATCGTCACCTCGACGGGGCCGGTCGCCTCGTTCGACTGGGTGAGGATGGAGGAGAACGGCAGATCGACGCCCTCCAGCGGCCATTTCGCCCCCGAAATGGAAAGCCCTTCGACGTCCGAGAAGCGCAGGATGGAAAAGGCGGCGCCCGGCACCGCGTCCACGATCGTCCGCCGCCCCTCGACCAGCGGAACGCCCCGCTCCGCCCCGTCGAAGAGCTCGATCGAGACGCCCTCCTCCGCCAGACCGATGGCGAGCACGAGATGCATGAAGGCATGGTCGGTGCGCGGACCGCCGCAGGCGCCGACGAGAAGAAGGCTCGTCGCGCCACGGGCCAGCGCCGTTCGGATCGCGAGTTCCCCGTCCGTCTTGTCCTTGTCGGCGGGAAAGGTCTCGCGCGGCACGTCCGGGTGGAGCGCCTGAAGGTCGGCGCCGGCGGAATCGAAGTCGCCGATCCAAAGCTCCGGCGAAAGGCCGAGCGGGGCGGCATGGCGCATGCCCCGGTCCGCCGCGACGACGCGCGTTCCCGCGACCTCGTCGCGCAAGGCGGGCGTCGGGCGGATCGTGCCCGCGAGAAGGACGGTGAAGCGGCTCATGCGGCGGGCCTGGAAGCGGTTGCGGACCTTCGGATCGACCCTGCCTCTAACCGAGGCCTCGCGCTGCCGCAACGTCGGCCGGGCCGGTGCTTGCAGGCGGCCCGGAGCCGCATTAGGATCGTCCTTGCTCACACGGGGTGCCCATTCGGGCTGAGAGGCGAGGATCATCGCCAACCCGACGAACCTGATCCGGCTCGTACCGGCGGAGGGATGGGGAGCGGTCCGCGCGGGTCTTCGTCGTGCGGTCGGCCGCCGTTCAGCCCGATGCGACAGCCGCCGCCCGCGAAGGAAGCCGCCGTGTCCCCCACTCTCGACGCCGCCCCTCTGGCGCTCGCCGCAGCCCTCCTCATGGGCGGCACGGCGCTGGCACAGGAGCCCACCAAGCCCGTCCTCACCGTCTTCACCTATGACAGCTTCGTCGCCGAATGGGGGCCGGGGCCGAAGATCGAGGCCGGCTTCGAGAAGACCTGCGGCTGCGATCTGCAATGGGTCGGGCTCGGCGACGGCGTCGCGATCCTCAACCGGCTGAAGCTGGAGGGCGCGGCAACCAAGGCCGACATCGCCCTCGGCCTCACCGCCGAACTGGTGCCGGAGGCCAAGGCCAGCGGCTTCTTCGCGCCGAGCGGCACCGATCTCTCCGCCCTGAAGGTGCCCGGCGACTTTGCCGACGACACGTTCGTGCCCTTCGACTATTCCTATCTCGCCTTCGTCTACGACACCGAGACGGTGAAGAACCCGCCCGCCAGCCTCGAGGATCTCGTCAACGGCGATCCCGAGCAGAAGATCGTCATCGAGGACCCCCGCTCCTCGACGCCCGGCCTCGGCTTCCTGCTCTGGATGAAGGCGATCTACGGCGACGGGGCCGCCGAGAAATGGGCGACGCTCTCGAAGCGCATCCTGACGGTGACGCCCGGCTGGAGCGAGGCCTATGGCCTCTTCACCTCGGGCGAGACCCCGATCGTCCTCTCCTACACGACCTCGCCCGCTTATCACATCATCGAGGAAAAGACCGAGCGATATCAGGCGGCTGCCTTCTCGGAAGGGCACTACCTCCAGCTCGAACTCGCCGGCCGGATCGCTTCCTCCAAGCAGCCAGGCCTCGGCGCCGACTTCCTCGCCTATCTCGTCTCGCCCGAGGTCCAGGCCCTCCTGCCGACGACGAACTGGGCGCTGCCCGTGACCGAGCCGGCGACGCCGCTGCCCGAGGTCTTCGCGCGCATGGTGCAGCCGACGAAACCCCTCGCGATCCCCGCCGAGGAGGTCGCGGCGAACCGCAAGGCCTGGACCGAGGAGTGGCGCGCCGCGCTCGGCCGCTGATCCATGGCGCGGCGCCGAAACACCATGCCGGACCGGGGCTGGCGCCTCGGTTTCGGCCTTGCCGTGCTCGCGCTTCTCGCCGGGCTGGTCGGAGGCGCCTTCGCCGCGCTCTTCGCCTATGCCGGCGGCGGCACAGGCTTTAGCGCGCTCGCCTCCGACGCCTATCTGCGGGGCGTCGTCCTCTTCACGCTGGAGCAGGCGGCCCTCTCGACGCTTCTCTCGCTCGGCTTCGGCTGTCTCTTCGCTCTCGCCCTCCACCGAACGCGCTTTCCCGGCCGCGCCCTCCTCGTCCGCCTTCTGATTCTGACGCAGGCTTTGCCCGTCCTCGTCGGCGCGCTCGCGATCCTCGCGGTCTGGGGCCGAAGCGGCCTCGTTTCGGAGGCGCTCGTCTCGGTCGGCCTCGGCCGGCTGGATGTCTACGGCCTGTCCGGCATTCTCCTGGCGCACACGTTCTTCAACATGCCGCTCGCCGCGCGCCTCGTCCTCTCCGCCCTCGACGAGGTGCCGGCGGAAAGCTGGAAACTGGCCGGCCAGATGTCGCTCGGCCCTCTCGCGACCTGGCGCATCGTGGAGGCGCCGGCGGTGCTCCGCGCCGTGCCCGGCGCCGCGAGTCTGATCTTCATGCTCTGCATGACGAGCTTCACCCTCGTTCTCGTCCTCGGCGGCGGGCCGGGCGCGACGACGCTCCAGGTCGAGATCTACCAGGCTCTCCGCGCCGATTTCGATCCCGCGCGGGCCGCCCTTCTCGGCCTCGCCCAGATCGCCCTGACGCTCCTCGTCCTCGCCACCATCCTGCGGCTTCGCGGCGCGGCCGATGCCTTCGCGGGCCTTGGCCGCACCGCCCGCCGCTACGACCGGCGCTCGTGCCCCATGGCGGTCCTTTCCGGGCTCGTCTGCCTCCTCGGCGGCACCTTCGTCATCGCACCCTTCGCCGCCGTGATCTGGCGCGGCCTTGCCGCCGACCTGCCGCGCCTCGTCGCCGAGCGGGCCGTGCACGAGGCGGCGGCGACCAGCCTTGCCATCGCGCTCGCCTCCGCCGGCCTCTCCCTCCTCCTGTCGGCCGGGCTGCTTCTGGCGGGCGAGGCGCTGCGCTCGGACCCGCGTCCGGCGCGGCGCGGCTTTCGCGCGGTCTTCGATCTTTCCGGCAGCCTCGTCCTCGTCGTGCCGCCCATCGTGCTCGGCGCGGGGTGGTTCCTCGCCCTTCGCGCTGTCGCCGATGCCTTCGCGCTCGCCCCCGCCGTCATCGTCACGGCCAATGCGATGATGGCCATGCCCTTCGTCACGCGCATTCTCGGACCCGCCTTGGCGGAGGCCGGCGACCGGCATGGCCGGCTGGCGGCCCATCTCGGCCTTGCCGGCCTCGCGCGCCTGCGCCTCGTTGAGGGTCCGGCCCTCCGCGCGCCGCTCGGCCTCGCCTTCGCCTATGCGCTGGCTCTGTCGCTCGGCGATCTCGGCGTCGTCACGATCTTCGGCAACGAGGATCTGGTGACGCTGCCCCTCCTCCTCTACCAGCGCCTCGGCAGCTATCGAACCGCCGACGCCGCGGGTCTGGCACTTCTCCTCGGCCTCGGCACGCTTCTGCTCGTCGTCGCCGCCGAGCGCCTCTTCGCCCGACGGATCGCCGCCCCGAGGATCGCCCGATGACCGCGCCCGCTCTCCATCTCGACGGCGTCGCCACCCGGTTCGGTGCCGAGGAGATGATCTTCGACCTCAGCGTCTCGCCCGGCGAATGGCTGGCGGTGATCGGCCCGAGCGGCGCCGGCAAGTCGACGCTGCTCGATCTCGTCGCCGGCTTTCTCGCCCCCGATGCCGGCCGCATCCTGATCGACGGCATCGACCGCACGCAGAGCGCGCCGGCCGAGCGCCGGCTCAGCATGGTCTTTCAGGACAACAACCTCTTTCCCCATCTCGACGTCTTCCAGAACGTCGCCCTCGGCATCACCTCCCGCCGGCGCCTCTCCGACGGGGATCGGGACCGGGTGGAGGCGTCCCTCGCGGCGGTCGGGCTCGAAGGCTTCGGCGCGCGGCGCCCGGCCGAGATGTCCGGCGGCGAGCGGCAGCGCGTGGCGCTCGCCCGCGCCTTCCTGCGCGAGCGCCCGCTGCTCCTTCTCGACGAGCCCTTCGCCGCGCTCGGCCCCGCCCTTCGCCGGAACATGCTGGCGCTTCTGGCAAGCCTGAAGGCGGCAAGGGCGCCGGCTCCGATGACGATCGTCCTCGTCACCCACAATCCAGAGGATGCCCGCCGCCATGCCGACCGCGTCGCCTTCCTCGACAAGGGCCGCATCGCCGCCATCGGCCCCGCCGCCATGCTGGACGATCCGGCCGATCCCGCCCTTCGCGCCTATCTGGGGCTCTAATACCGACGAGCCCTTGAATCGACCTGTTTCGCCGGAGCGGCCTTCGTCGTGGACGAGGAGGGCGATGGGGAGGCAAGCCCGGCCCTGCGGGTGGACCTTGGCGGACTTTCGGAGTGCGTCGCCGCGCTTGGACGTGCCCCCGGCACGCCCGGCGCACGGCTCCTACCCGAAAGACCGCCAAGGCCCACGAAACAGGTCAATTCAAGGGCTCGTCGGTATAATCCCAATTCCGGCGGGTTTTGCCGGTAGTGACACTTAGGATGACCGGCCCGACTTGCCGCGATGCAAAAAGCTTCGGCACTGTGTCCTGGCGAGGCTTTCGCCGGCGCCCCATTTGACGATAGAGGCTGTTATGGACCTTGGACAGGCGTTGTGTCGTGTCAGCGACGTTCAGACCGGTAGGAGGGTAGAACAGGCAAGACTGTCCGTCTTGTCTGTTCTGGCCGACGCCCCGGATGACGTCGCTCACACGACCCGAAGGGCCGTTCGTGTTTGGCCGCGGATGTGCGTCGCCCTCTTTGCCGGTAGCCCCGCTACCGGCTACATCGGGCTCCTACCCCGCGACCAAACACGAGCGGCACAACACCTGTCCAAGGTTCATAACAGCCTCTAACAGGCCGGCTGATGGGGCATGCCCTTGGAATCGAAGGTCCGCTTCTTCCGGAAGAGTGGACCAGCGCGCGCGGCAGGCGCAGGGATCGAAGATCGACATGGCGGCTCTCTCCTCGGCAGGACGGATGGGATCGATCGCGCGGCTCCTGGCGCGGGGGACGGCGCTCGGCCTGTCCCTGATGCTGCTCGGCGCCTGCACGACGATCGAATCCGGCCTGCAGGAGGCCGCCGATTCCGAGGCGCTGAAGGCCGGCTACATGCCGGGGCCGACGCGCGAGCCGATCACCTTCGAGAATCTCCAGAAGGCCGATCCGCAATCCTCGATCGGCCGCTCGCAGCACCCGAAGATTCTCGCGGCCTATGGCGGCGCCTATTCGGACCCTAAGCTCGAGCAGACGCTGGCCGGCATCGTCGGGCGGCTCGCCGCCGTGACGGACGATCCGAACCGGATCTATCGCATCACCGTCCTCAACTCGCCGAACGTCAACGCCTTCGCCTTGCCCGGCGGTTATCTCTACGTGACGCGCGGCCTTCTCGCGCTCGCCAACGATTCCGCCGAGGTCGCGGCCGTGCTGGCGCACGAGATGGGCCACGTCACCGCCAATCACGGCATCGAGCGGCAGAAGCGCGAGGAAGCCGCGGAGATCGCCGGGCGCGTCGTCAGCGAGGTCCTGTCCAGCGACGCCGCCGGGCGCGCGGCGCTCGCGCGCGGGCGCCTCAGCCTCGCCAGCTTCTCGCGCAACCAGGAACTCCAGGCCGATGCGCTCGGCATCCGCCAGACCGGGCGCGCGGGCTACGACGCCTTCGCCGCCTCGCGCTTCCTGCGGGCGATGGACAGCTATTCGCATTTCCGCGCGGCCTTCCAGGCCGACAATCCCGATCTCGACTTCCTTGCCTCGCATCCCGCCGCGCCCCAGCGCGTTGAACTGGCCGAGCGGCACGCGCGCGAGTTCGGCATGAACGGCACGGGCCTTCGCGACCGCGACCGCTATCTTTCGGGCATCGACGGCATGCTCTTCGGCGACAGCGCCGTCGAGGGCTATGTCCGCAACCGGTCCTTCTACCATCCCGGCCTCGGCATCACCTTCCAGGTGCCGCAGGGCTTCGTGATCGACAACACGGCGGAAGCGGTCCTCGCAACCGGCCCCGGCGACACCGCCATCCGCTTCGACGGCGTGGCGCTCGCCCAGAATTCCGGCCTCGTCGACTACATCAAGTCCGGCTGGATCGGCGGGCTCGACGTCGGCAGCATCCGCGAGCTGCGCATATCGGGCCTCGAAGCCGTCTCGGCCCGCGCGGCCGGTGGAGAATACGTCTTCGACGTCACGGTCATCCGCGTCGGCGATCAGGTCTACCGCTTCCTCACCGCCCTCCCCGCCGCATCGGACGCGAGCGTCGGGCAGATCGCGGGAACGGTCGCCAATTCCTTCCGCCTCCTCAGCCCCGCGGAGAAGGAATCGCTGAAGCCCCTGCGCATCCGCATCCTGACGGCCGCCGCCGGCGACACGCCGCAGAGTCTCGCCAACCGCATGACCGGCGTCGACCGCAAGCTCGAAATGTTCCAGCTCCTGAACGAGCTGGGGCCCACGACGCCGCTGCAGGCCGGCGAGCGCTACAAGATCATCGGCGAGTAGAGCCTCCACGGCGCGGCGCCTTCCGGTTCCGAGCGACGGGAGAAATCGAACGCCACGCGGCGCTTTCCCCAGGACGGGCATTCGACCTCGCACCTCACAGCAAAAAGGCCGGGCGCGAGCCCAGCCTTTTCATCGTCTTCCGCCATGGGCAGGTTTCAGCTCAGATAAGCCGCCTGATCCGGATTGGCTTGGAGAAGCGCGGTGCGCAGCTTTTCCATGGCGCGGGTCTCGATCTGGCGAACGCGCTCCTTGGAAATGCCGAGCTTGGAGCCGAGGGCCTCCAGCGTCGCGCCGTCGTCCTGAAGCCGGCGCTCGCGGATGATCTTCAGCTCGCGCTCGGAGAGAACCGTCAGCGCCGATTTCAGCCAGGTCACGCGGCGCTCGTCGTCGATCGAGGTCGAGACCATCTCGTCGGGCAGCGGGTCCTTGGCGACGAGGAAGTCCTGCCGGTCGGCCGAGCCGGACTCGTCCTCGATCAGCGGCGCGTTGAGCGAGGAATCAGGGCCGGAAAGGCGGGAGTCCATCAGCGCGACGTCGCCCTCCGAAACCTTCAGCGCTGTCGCGATCTCGCGATACATGGCCGTGCCGGACAGGCTGTCGGAGCCCTGGCTCAGCCGGGCGCGGAGCCGGCGGAGGTTGAAGAAGAGCGCCTTCTGCGCCGAGGACGTGCCGCCGCGCACGATCGACCAGTTGCGCAGGATGTAGTCCTGGATCGACGCTCTGATCCACCACGTGGCATAGGTGGAGAAGCGAACCTCCCGCTCCGGCTCGAAACGGGCGGCGGCTTCGAGCAGACCGACATGGCCTTCCTGGATGAGATCGTTCATCGCGAGGCCGAAATGGCGGAACTTCGAGGCCATGGAGATGACGAGGCGCATATGCGCGGAGGTGATCTTGTGGAGCGCCTCCTGGTCCTTCTCTTCCTTCCACTTCACCGCCAGTTCGTACTCTTCCTCGCGCTGGAGATAGGGCGCCGCCATGGCGGCCCTGATCATGGTGCGGCGTGCAGATTGGGACTTCATCGCTCAAACCTTCCGGTGCGGGCCTGACGACGGGTCTCGCGAGCGAGGCGCCGGTCGAGGAGGCGATACGATGAGGCGGAGCGGGAACAGCGATGCTGCGGTCTCGACCTCGGCGGCCGGATGCGCGGAGGGACCCCTTCGCATCTCGTGAAACCAGAACGCGAGCATGAAGGGAACGTTCCCAAGGATGGAAACTTTTTGTCGCTAAATAGTGCGGGAAGGAGCGGCGGCAAGCTAGGAAGCGCCGAATGCTGCGAAGGCCACCGGCCCGGTGGCCTCTGCCCTATCCCGGACGACAGGCCGGACCGACGACCGCTGCCGATGGGCCCATCCATCCGCGATACCGTCGGAAAGTCGAGCCTCGTGCCGGCCGAAACGGAGCGATTCTCTCTCGCAGCGCAAAAAGACTACATCGTCGGCCGACAAAAGCAAAGCCGGCCGCGACAGGGTCGCGGCCGGCTTGAAAGCAGTATCGAACTCGCCTGAAATCAGGCGGCCTGAACTTCCTCGGCGACCTCTTCGGCCTCGGCGTCGGCATCCGCCTCGTCCTCGGCCTTGGCGGTGCGCTTGGGGCCCTTGTTGAGATTGGTCTCGATCAGGCGGACGGCCTCGGTCTCGGACACCTCGTTGACGGCGGCAAGCTCGCGCGCCATGCGACCGAGGGCGGCCTCATAGAGCTGGCGCTCGGAATAGGACTGCTCGGGCTGGCTGTCGGCACGATAGAGATCGCGCACGACCTCGGCGATCTGGATGAGATCGCCCGAATTGATCTTCGCGTCGTATTCCTGGGCCCTGCGGCTCCACATGGTCTTCTTCACGCGGGCGCGACCCTGGACGACCTTGAGGGCGCGTTCGACGAAATCGGTCTCGGAGAGCTTGCGCATGCCCACGGCTTCGGCCTTGGCGACCGGCACCTTGAGACGCATCTTGTCCTTCTCGAAATCGATGACGAAGAGCTCGAGCTTCATGCCCGCGACGACCTGTTCCTCGATGGCCACGATCTGTCCGACGCCATGGGCGGGATAGACGATGCTCTCGCCGGTCTTGAAACCCTGACGCTGGGAGGTCTTCTTCTGAATGGTCATACGCCCTCTTAAACTCCCTGTTGTGCCGGGCCACGACAGCCGCTAGACACGGGGGGCCGGTGCTTCGCACCGCCCGTTTTCGAAGCACTTCGCGACCGATGCGAAGCGACAGCGGCGCCCTGCGAAGCCGACCCGATCCCGCAAGATCGAAGGCGCGTTCCCACAACCCCGAAACTCAGGGGTGGCGAGCAGCGAACCTTTGGCGGGAAAACGTCCTTTCGAGGCACCCGGAACGAGGACCTGCCCGAAGGAAAGGCAGGCGCCGCTCGACTGTCACGTTGAGAATAACTTATTCTTCCGCAAAATTCAAGGTTTATGCCAAAGCGCTGCAATTTCGTCACAGCGACGCGACGCCCTTGCGAGCCGCAGCCTTACCAAGGCTGGGATGATCTCGGGCATCGGCGAAAGCCTTGAAAAACAGCAAAAAGACCGGTGCTTTCGCCCCGGCCTCGCTTGTTCCCCCTCGCGTCCGGCGCCGCTCGGCGCGGACCGTCAGTCGCCCTGGCCGCGCTCGGCGGAAAAGTATTTTTCGAATTTGCCGGTCTCGCCGTCGAACTTGGCGGCATCGGCGGGCGCATCGCGCTTGATCGTGATGTTCGGCCAGGCCTCCGCATACTCGGCGTTGACCTTCAGCCATTTGTCGAGACCGGGCTCCGTGTCGGGCTTGATCGCCTCGGCGGGGCACTCAGGCTCGCAGACGCCGCAGTCGATGCACTCGTCGGGATGGATGACGAGCATGTTGTCGCCCTCGTAGAAGCAGTCCACCGGACAGACCTCCACGCAGTCCATGTACTTGCACTTGATGCAGTTGTCGGTCACGACGTAGGTCATAACGGGTCCTCGGGATCGGACCGCGCTGCGGTCCCTTTCGATCGGCGAGCAGGACCCGATCCCGCCCGGCCCCATTCGAGTTTCGGGAGGTAGCCCCTGCATCCCTCGCTGGCAAGGGCAAAGCATGCACCAAGTCGGCGCCCAAAGAGAACTGTTTTGCGTTGCGGCGGAACGGCGGGCCGAAACCGCGAAAATCCTTCGCCAAGGCGTGTGGGTCGGCGTTTTCGCCGCAGGATGGAGAACCGGCCTTCTCCGATCGAGGCCGGCAAGCGCCCATCTCGTCGAACCTGCGCCCCCACGCGATGCTCAAAGTCGGCCACGACCGGCACCCTCTACCCGTCGTCCTCCCAGCGCAGCCGGTCGAGGGCGCGGCGCTCGCGCTTGTTGGGCGGCCGCTCGCTCGGCGTATAGCCGGCCTCCACGGCTTTCGCCGCCGCCTCCTCGGCCTTCGGCTCCGGGGGCGTCATGTCCTCGTAGAGCGTCTGCGCCTCCGGCGCCGGCCCGCGCCGCTGACCCGGATCGAGGATCTTCAGAACCTTGACGCCCCGCCCGATCGGGATCGTCAGCACATCGCCGGGGCGCACGATCTTGGCGGGGTTGTCGATCTTCTCGCGATTGACGCGAACCCCGCCGGAAAGGAGCAGTTTCTGGGCGAGGCTACGGGATTTGACGATGCGCGCGAAGAACAGCCACTTGTCGACGCGCTGCTCGCCCGCTCCCGCCATCCGCGCTTACTTTCCGAGCTTGTCCCGAAGCGCCGCGAGCTTGGCGAAGGGAGAATCGGGATCGATCCGCGCCGGCGCCTTGCTCTCGAACCGTCTGGTCTCGCCGCCTGCCGCCTTGTCCGGGCGTCCGTCGCCGCGATTGTCCGGCCGGTTGTCGCCGCGCGGCGGGCGCTTGTCGCCGCTAAAACCCTCGCGCCGGTTCTCGCGCCCGTCTCTCGAGCCGCCCGGCTTCTCGCCGCCCTTGCCGCCGAAGGAGCGCTGGTTGCGATCGCCGCCCGGTCCCTTGCCGCCGCCGCCCTGGCGGAACGGACGACCGCCGCTGCGCTCGCCCTCCGGCCGTGCCTCGCGGGCAACCGCATCCGCCGGCGCGCCTTCGGCCCCGGCCTCGGCCGGCTGAGCGCCGCGCCCCGGCTGACGCCCGCCCGGACGCTGGCGACCGCCCGCCCGATCGCCGCCGCGTCCATCGCGCGCGCCGCCCCGGCCCTCGTGCCGCTGCGGACGCCAGACCTGAACGAGCTTGATCTCGGCCGGAGCCACCGGCACCTCGGCAGACGCGGCCTCGGCGGCCACGGGCTCGGAACGCTCGCCCGCCTCGGACGGCGCAACATCGGATGCTTCGCCGGCAGCAGCTTCCGCAACGCCAATATCGGAGGACTCGGGAGCGGTCTCGTCCGTCGCTTCGGCAGGCGCGTCGGCTTCGCTCGAAGCCTCGGCGGTCTCCGTCTCGGCCGCAGGCGCCGTCTCGGTCTCGCTCGCCGGCTCGGCCGCATCGGCCAGACCGGGCTCGAGCACGCCATCCGCCGCCTCGGCCGCAGCGGCCGTCAGCGCATCCTCGGCCGGATCGCCCGAGGACGCCGCGACATCCGACGACGTCGAAGCATCGGCATCGATCGTGCCTTCCGCAGCGGCCCCGGTCTCGGCCGACCCGGCAGCGTCGCTCTCGCCCTGCGCCAGGGCGCCGCGAGCGGCTTCAGCCGCCGCGACCACGGCGGCTTCCGCCTTGGCCGCTTCGGCGGCGAGGGCTTCCTCGTCCTGCCGGGCGATCGTCTTCTCGATCTCCTTGGCGTCGATGCCCTGGCTGCGATAGCCGAGGCCCCGCAGGATCTCCTCCATGTCGTCGGCCGTGGCGCCGAGGATCGACATCATGGCCGGCGTCACGAGGAACTGCGAGCCGTTGAAGCCGCCTTCGGGGCGCTTCGTCGTGCCGGGCTTCCAGGCGAGCGCGGGCCGGATGAGATCGGCGAGCCGCTCCAGGATGTCGATGCGCACCGCGCGGCGCCCGAGCAGGCGATAGCCGGCGAGCGCGTAGAAGATCGGATCGAAGGCCGGGTCCGCCACCGCCGAGGTGCGCCCGGTCGAAAGAAGGTGCGTGACGTCGCCGAAGCCCGGCTTGTCGCGCCCGTCCTTGGCGATCGCCCAGAGCAGCGTCAGGAGATTGGCGGGCGCCGGCTTCACCAGCGCGGGCACGAAGATGTGGTAGGCGCCGAAGCGCACGCCATGGCGCCGTAGCGCGGCACGGGCATCCTGGTCGAGCGAGCGGACCTCGTCGGAAATGTCCCGGCGCTGGAGCAGGCCGAAATTCTCCACGAGCCGATAGGCGATGCCCCGGGCCGTGCCCTCCAGCCCTTCGGCGGACTTGAGGTCCATCAGCGGCTTCAGGATGGTGGAGACCTGATAGGTGACGAAACGCTCGGCGCGCGCGGCGACCTTGTCGCGCGCGGGACCGGTCAGCTGCTCGTCGGCCAGAAGCACGACGCGCGGCGTCATCGCGTCGTCGCCCGAGGTCAGCGAGGCGACGGGCGCGCCGAGCCAGCGAAGAAGTCCGTCCTGGCCGAGCGCCAGATCCCCGTTCGGAGCGTTGAAGAACCGTTCCGCCCGCGAATCGAATTCACCGGCCAAGGCCTTTTGCGCTGCCGCGCGAACGGCTTTGGCGTCGGGTCCGTCGGCTTTGGTGTCCGGCGAGAACCTGAATCCCTGCAGTTCGCCGACATGGTGGCCCTCCACGAGCACCTTGCCGTCGACGCCGATTTCAGCCTCCATGGATGCGTTCTCTCTCAGCCGCTTCATCAAGACGCTTGTCCTGCGGTCTACGAAGCGTTTCGTCAACCGCTCGTGAAGAGCGTCGGAAAGCCGGTCCTCGATGTCCCGGGTCTTTTCCTGCCAGTGTGACGGATCGGCCAGCCATCCCGGGCGGTGCGAAATATACGTCCAGGTGCGGATTTCGGCGATGCGGCGCGAGAGCGTGTCGATGTCGCCCTCCATCTGGTCGGCGCGTAGAACCTGCGCGGCCATGTAGTCTTCCGCCACATGTCCGCGCCCGACGAGATCGCCGTAGATGGTCGCGATGATCTCGGCATGCTGGGCGGGCGCGATGCGTCGATAGTCGGGAAGCTTGCAGGCCTCCCAGAGCATCTCGACGCGCGCGGCCGTCGTCGCCCGCTCCGTCACGAACGGGTCGCGCGACAGAAATTCGAGCGCGCGCTGATCGACCGCAGGCAGCGCCCGCGTCAGCTCCGGCGCGTTCGGCACGGCGTCGAGGCTCGCCTTCAGCCGGTCGAGCGATCCGAAATCGAGCTGGTCGGACCGCCATTGAAGCACCCGCACCGGCGGGAAGGCATGGGCCTCCAGCGCCTGCACCAGCTCGTCCGCCAGCGGATCGACGCGGCCCGTCACGCCGAACGTGCCGTCGCGCAGGTGCCGCCCGGCGCGGCCCGCGATCTGCCCGAGCTCGGCCGGCGTCAGCTGGCGATACTGGAACCCGTCATATTTCCAGTCCTGCGCGAAGGCGACATGATCGACGTCGAGATTGAGCCCCATGCCGATCGCGTCGGTCGCGACAAGGAAATCGACGTCGCCGGACTGGTAGAGCTGGACCTGCGCGTTGCGGGTGCGGGGCGAGAGCGCCCCCATCACGACGGCCGCCCCGCCCCGCTGGCGGCGGATCAGCTCGGCGATCGAATAGACCTCGTCGGCCGAGAAGGCGACGATGGCCGAGCGCCGGGGCAGGCGCGTCGTCTTCTTCTGGCCGGCATAGAGAAGCTGCGACATGCGCGGCCGCGTCACGACCTGGATGCCCGGCAGGAGCCGCTCCAGGACGCCGCGCATAGAGCCGGAGCCGAGCAGCAGCGTCTCGGAATGGCCGCGCGTGTGGAGGATGCGGTCGGTGAAGATGTGCCCGCGCTCGAGATCGCCGGCCAGCTGCACCTCGTCGATCGCCACGAAGGCGGCGTCCGTCTTCCGCGGCATCGCCTCCACCGTGCAGACGTGGAAGCGCGCGTTCTTCGGCTTGATCTTCTCCTCGCCGGTGATCAGCGCGACGTTGGAGGCGCCGACCCTGTCGACGACCTTCTGATAGACCTCGCGCGCCAGAAGACGCAGCGGCAGTCCGATGACGCCGGAGGAATGGGCGACCATCCGCTCGATGGCGAGAAAGGTCTTGCCGGTGTTGGTCGGCCCGAGCACGGCAGTGACGCCGGAGCCGGTCTGGGGGCGCATATCCGGCGCTCGGAAGGAGGCGTTCATAGACGCATCAATTAGGGTGCCGGGCGCCCCAGCGAAAGGCGCAAGGACTACATCAAACCCCGAGCGCCTCGCGCAGGATGCGATTGGCGCGAACCTGCCAGCCAGCCCCGCCAGCCTTCAGACGCGTAACCACGTCTGCGTCGAGCCAGATGATCGTCTTCAACTCGCCATCCACGTCGAAAGGTTCGTCGTCGTGAAGGGGGGGATTGTCCGGATCGAGGCGCGCCGCGGCCGTGATCGCTGCATCCTCTTCCGGTGTCATCGCCATGGGAGATGCCTTCGCATCGGCGGTGTGCTCAGCCACCCTGGTCTGTTTGCTTCCGAGAGCCGCCATAGAGCTTTCCCTCTCTGTCATTCGCCTTCCGAAGCGATATCACACGAATGTGGGTGTCTCGCTCCGTATAGACCAATACGTGGAGGCGATCCTGAATGAACCCGAAGGCGATCTTTCGGACTTCACCGTAATCGTGCCGACCGTCGATGACGATCAGAGCCGTCTCGAAATCGAAGTCCGAGACAGTATCGAACGGAACGCCGTGCGCGGCAAGATTGCTGGCGGCCTTCACCGGGTCCCATTTGAAGGCCGCGCCGTCGGTCGTCATCGCGGCGGCGCGGCCCTCGTTCGATCAGGCGAAGTACTGTCCGCCGTTCGCGGTCAGCGTGGCGCCGGTGATGAAGCCGGCATCCTCGGCCACGAGGAAGAGCACGCAGCGGGCGATTTCCTCGGGCTCCCCGAGACGGCCGACCGGGATCTGCGGGATGATGCGCTCGTTCAGCACCTTCTCGTCGATCGCGCGAACCATTTGCGTGCCGATATAGCCGGGGCAGATCGCGTTGACGGTGATGCCGGCGCGCGCGCCTTCCTGGGCGAGCGCCTTGGTGAAGCCGATGTCGCCGGCCTTGGAGGCGGAGTAGTTCGCCTGTCCGGCCTGGCCCTTCTGCCCGTTGATCGAGGAAATGTTGACGACGCGGCCGAACTTGGCGTCCCGCATGCCCGTCCAGCAGGGATGGGTCATGTTGAAGAGGCCGTTGAGGTTCGTGTCGATGACCGCCTTCCACTGGTCCGGCGTCATCTTGTGGAACATGGCGTCGCGCGTGATGCCGGCATTGTTGACGAGAATGCCGATCGGGCCGTGCTCGGCCGCGATCTTCTGCACGTTCTCGGCGCAGGCCTCGTAGCTCGCCACGTCCCACTTGGCGACGACGATGCCGGTCTCCTCGGCAAAAGCCTTGGCGGCCTCGTCATTGCCCGCATAGCTGGCGACGACCGTATGGCCCGCACCCTTCAGCGCCTTGGAAATCGCAGCGCCGATGCCGCGCGTGCCGCCCGTGACGATGGCCGTTCTCTGCATGTCGTGTCCCACCCTGATGGTCTCGTTGATTGGCCGGGCTTCGAGCCCCCGGCAAGGCGGAGCGAAAAGCTCCGTGCGTTCTGCTGCCGAACGTCGGCCCGGAGCTTGTCGTCCGGGCAAGCGGGCGACGCGGCGGCGAAGGCCGCCGCGTCGCTCCTCTGTCTTGAAACCCCGTCGCGTCAGGCGCGCTCGAAGCACATGGCGACGCCCATGCCGCCGCCGATGCAGAGCGTAGCGAGGCCCTTCTTCGCGTCGCGCCGGATCATCTCATGGACGAGCGTGTTGAAGATGCGCGCGCCGGAGGCGCCGATCGGATGGCCGATGGAGATCGCGCCGCCATTGACGTTGACGATATCCGGGTTCCAGCCGAGGTCCTTGTTGACGGCGCAGGCCTGCGCCGCGAAGGCCTCGTTGGCCTCCACGAGGTCGAGGTCCTCGATCGACCAGCCGGCCTTCTCCAGCGCCCTGCGCGAGGCCGGGATCGGGCCCGTGCCCATCAGGGCGGGATCGACGCCGACCGTCGCCCAGGAGGCGATGCGCACGAGCGGGGTCAGGCCGCGGCGGTTGGCTTCGGCCTCGGTCATCAGAACCGCCGCAGCGGCGCCGTCGTTGAGACCGGAAGCGTTGGCCGCGGTCACGGAGCCTTCCTTGTCGAAGGCCGGGCGCAGCTTGGCCACCTTTTCGATCGTCGTGCCGGCCTTGATGTACTCGTCCTCGGAGACGACGATGTCGCCCTTGCGCGTCTTGACCGTGAAGGGAACGATCTCGTCCTTGAAGCGCCCGGCCTTCTGCGCGGCCTCGGCCTTGTTCTGCGAGGCGACGGCGAAGGCGTCCTGCTGGTCCCGCGTGATCTGGAACTGACGCGCCACGTTCTCGGCGGTGATGCCCATGTGATAGCCGTGGAAGGCGTCGATGAGGCCGTCCTTCAGCATGGTGTCGACCATCTTCAGGTCGCCCATCTTGGTGCCGGAGCGCAGGTGCGCGGCATGCGGCGCCATGGACATGGATTCCTGGCCGCCGGCCACGATCACCTTGGCATCGCCGAGCGCGATCTGCTGGTAGCCGATGGCGATGGCGCGAAGGCCGGAGCCGCAGAGCTGGTTGAGGCCCCAGGCGGTCGCCTCCTTCGGGATGCCGGCGCCCATCGCGGCCTGACGGGCGGGATTCTGCCCCTCGCCGGCCGAGAGCACCTGCCCGAACACGACCTCGTCGACCTCGCCCGCCTCGACACCGGCGCGCGACAGCGCCTCGCGGATCGCGACAGCACCGAGCTCGTGAGCGGGAACGTCGGCGAAGGCGCCGTTGAAGCCGCCGACCGGCGTGCGCGCGGCGCCGACGATGACGACCGATGATTGTCCGTTCTGCATCTCAAGTTCCTCCCGAAACAGGAATCAGCTCTCGAAACCGGTGCCGTTCGAGAAGGCTGGCCGTCATGACGTTGCTTGTCGCAGAGGCTGCCGGAGCCTGTCAAACGCGAACGCGCAAACCTTTGCCCACAACTTTGGCGGGCCGATTCGTGCGACCCGGGCGGGGTGTGGGCGGATCACCGGAAGGTGGGGTTCGGCATGTTGGAAAGCCAGTCTTTTTATGTCACTCATGAGCCATGGCGCACTGCAATAGACCGGGCCAGTCGGCGATGAGACCGGCAGCCCCTGCGGAGCGAAAGGGAGAGACATCACCATGGCCAAGACCACCGACGTCACCGTCATCAAGAAATACGCCAACCGGCGGCTCTACAACACGGGGACGAGCACCTACGTCACCCTCGAGAATCTGGCGGCCATGGTGAAGGGCAACGAGGAGTTCGTCGTCCAGGACGCCAAGTCCGGCGAGGACATCACCCATTCGGTGCTGACGCAGATCATCTTCGAGCAGGAGAACAAGGTCGGGCAGAACATGATGCCCATCGCCTTCCTGCGCCAGCTCATCCGCTTCTACGGCGACCAGATGCAGATGGTCATCCCGAGCTATCTCGAACAGTCCATGACCGCCTTCGCCCAGGAGCAGGAGGGCTTCCGCGACAAGGGCGCCGGCGTCGGCAGCGTGTCCAGCCAGAACGCGATGAAGCTGATGGAGACGCAGGTCCGCCGGAACACCGAGATGTTCCGTCAGGCCATGGCCATGTTCAATCCCTTCATGGCCAATGCCATCATCCCGGGCGACGGCGCGGCCGGCGCACCCTCGGCCGCCAAGCAGCCCGGCACCGCGGCTCCGGTTCCCGAGCGCGACGACTTCAACGCCATGCGCCGCCAGCTCGACGAGATGCAGAAGCGCCTGGAAGCGCTGGACTCCAAGGCCGCGGAGCCCGCCAAGGAGGGCTGACGCGAGAAGGCTCGACAGCCTGTCCCGCAGCGAACGCTCCGACCACGAAAGGCTCGGAGCATTCGCCCGGCCTTCGGGCACGCAACGCCACTTCGCCGATCCCATGAAAAAAGCCGGGCGCGAGCCCGGCTTTTTTCATGGTCTTCGTCCCCGTCCATCGGCATCGCCGAGGATCGGACCGGCCGCCTGGAGACCCACGAAGGCCGCGAGCCGTCCGCGACGGGGCGTGATATCAGGCGTCGGCCTTGACGGTCAGAACCTGCTTGCCACGATACATGCCGGTCTTCAGGTCGATGTGATGGGGGCGGCGCAGCTCGCCCGAGTTCTTGTCCTCGACATAGGTCGGGGCCTTGAGGGCGTCGTGCGAACGACGCATGCCACGCTTGGACGGCGAGGTCTTTCTCTTCGGGACGGCCATGCTCTTCTCCGTATCGCTCGGGCGAGGAGGCGCGCTTCCGCCCGGCCCGCCGGTCTCATCTCTGCAAAACTCTCGAGGGACCTTCCGAGGATCGGAAGGCACCCGTTCCGTCATGCGCGACAGGAGCGGGATCGAGCCTCGACCCTGTCCTGTCCAATCGAATGACGGGAATTGGACGGTCCCTTATCGAAGAATCGCCCGAATGGGAAGAGGCAGGCGCCGATTCAAGGCGCGCCCCGCGCCTCGTCAGCCGCTGCGCGGCGCCACCGCGACGCAGCCGACATAGCCGCCAGAGGCGCGCGCGCGCGCCGCGACCGTCGTCGCCAGCCGGGAGAGGCCGCGCGAGGGCTTGGCGGGATTGCGCTTGGCGGGCGCGGGCAGCGTCACCGCCAGGAGCGAGGCTTCGCGCGCGGTCAGCGCGAAGGCCGGCTTGTCGAAATAGTGCCAGCTCGCAGCCTCGATCCCGTAGATCCCCTCGCCCCATTCCGCGACGTTCAGATAGATCTCGATCAGCCGGCGCTTGGAGAGCATGAGGTCGAGATAGAGCGCCAGCGGCACTTCCAGCCCCTTGCGGACGAAGGAGCGGCTGTTCCAGAGGAAGAGGTTCTTGGCCGTCTGCATGGGAATGGTGGAGGCGCCGCGCGTGTCCTCGCCTTCCAGCGTCGAATCGATGACCGCGTTCAGCTCGCGCCAGTCGATCCCGCCGTGAAAGCAGTACTGCCCGTCCTCCGACATCATCACGGAATGGACGAGCACCGGCGAGATGTCCTCCAGGGCTACCCATTCGCGCGTCACCGGACGGAAGGTCAGCCAGTCGCCGAGCATCAGCGTCGAGACCGGCCGGACGATCGGAATGGCGTAGATGGGAACGAGGGCGATCGGCAGCGCGACGAGGATCGCGAGGGTCACGATCAGGAGGCCGAAGGCGCGTCGCAGCATCAGGAACTCTAGGGAGGGACGGGCGCTAAGAGCCCTTGGTCTCATCGTCTTATCGGCGGGCGGCAGGTGAGGCAACCGGCCGCCGCGCGGGGCCGCGCCGGCCGCTTGACCTTGCCGCCGGGATCGGCGAAGGCCGCGGACGGGATTTGGAGGACGAGACGGCATGACGACGAGTTTCGAAACGGCGCTCGCCGCGCGTGCACAGGCCGTCGAGACGCGGCTCGGCGAGATCCTCTCCCCCGACCATCCGCTGCTCGCCGGCACGCCCGCGCGGCTTCTCGCCGCCATGCGCCACGGCGTGCTGAACGGCGGCAAGCGCCTTCGCCCCTTCCTGGTCTTGGAATCGGCCGCGCTCTTCGACGGCGACGGGCAAGCTGCGAGCGATGTCGCGGCGGCGCTCGAATGCGTCCATTCCTACTCGCTCGTCCATGACGACCTGCCCGCCATGGACGACGACGACCTGCGCCGGGGCCAGCCGACGGTCCACCGGGCCTTCGACGAGGCGACCGCGATTCTCGCCGGCGACGGGCTTCTGACGATCGCCTCCGGCCTCGTGGCGGGCGCCGAGGGCGCCTCGCCGGCCGCACGGCTGGAGCTGGTCCGGCGCCTCGCGGTGCAGGCCGGCCCCGGCGGCATGGTCGGCGGGCAGGCGCTGGATCTGGCGGCCGAGACGGAGGACCTCGCCGAGGTCGAGATTTCCGTGATGCAGGCGATGAAGACCGGCGCGCTGATCGCCTTCGCCTGCGAGGCCGGGCCGATCCTCGCGGGTGCCGCGATGGAGGACGTGCTGCGCCTTCGCCGCTTCGGCGAGATCGTCGGCCTCGCCTTCCAGCTGGCCGACGATCTTCTCGACGAGACGGCCGATGCGGCCGCGCTCGGCAAGGCCGCGGGCAAGGACCGCGCGCGCGGCAAGAAGACCCTGCCCGCGCTGCACGGCCACGACTGGACGAGGCGCCGGCTGGCCGAGCTCGTCGCGGACGGCACGGCGCTGCTCGCGCCCTATGGCGATCGGGCCGGCCCTCTTCTCGACGCCGCCCGCTTCATCGCCGAGCGCACACGCTGAGGTATCAGGCCGACAAGCCCTTGAATTGACCTGTTTCGTGGGCTCGTCGGTATCAGGCCGCGATGGAGCGCCTCGCTCCCGCAAGCTCCGCCAGCGGGACGGGCCGGCCGAGCAGATAGCCCTGGAAGACCGTGCAGCCGGCGGTCCTGGCGAGAAGCCGCTGCTCCTCGGTCTCGACGCCCTCGGCGACGACCGCGATGGCCTTGGTGCGGCCGATGGCCCCGATGGCGGCGACGAGAATGCTGGCGATCTCGTCGCCGGCCATGGCCTGGATGTAGCTCCGGTCGATCTTGATCGCGTCGATCGGCAGCGTGCTCAGCGAATTGAAGCCGAAATGCCCGGTGCCGAAATCGTCGAGCGAGACGTGCGCGCCCATGTCCTGAAGCGTCTTCAGCCGCTGGAGAACGGCGGCGCTCGCGCCCAGCGCGACGCTTTCGGTGATCTCGAAGGTGAAGCGCCCGGCATCGCAGCCGGTCTCGCCGAGCACCGCCACGACCATCTCCAGAAACGTGTCGCGCTGGAGCTGCGCGCCGGAGACGTTGATGCCGATCGTGCGGCCGGGCAGCGCGGCGGCATCCCGGCAGGCCCGGCGCAGCACCCATTCGCCGAGACTGTCGATCAGGTTCGACTGCTCGGCGATCGGAACGAACCGATCCGGCGCCATCAGCCCGCGCACCGGATGGCGCCAGCGGATCAGCGCCTCCACGCCCTCCGTCTCGCCGGCGCCGTCCAGCATCGGCTGGTAGTGAAGCTCGAGCTGGTCGAGGAGCACGGCGGCGCGAAGCTCGCGCTCGATGAGCCGGCGATACTTCTGCTCGGCCATCATCTCGTCGTCGAAGACGGTGTAGGTCCCCCGCCCGCGCCGCTTGCTCTCGTAGAGGGCAAGGTCCGCGCAGAGCATCAGCTCGTCGCCGAAGACGGAATGATGCGGCGAGGTCGCGATGCCGATGGAGGCGCTGACGCGGACCTGCCGCCCCGCGATGATCGTCGGCACGGCGAGGCGCGAGAGAAAGAGCGCGGCCGCGCGCGTCGCGATGTCGGTCTCGGTGTTCTCCATCAGGATCGCGAACTCGTCGCCGCCGAGCCGGCTGACCGAGCCCGTCGGGAAGACGCCCTCGCCGATCTCGACGAGATGGCGCAGCACCGCGTCGCCGACGCCGTGGCCGAGACTGTCGTTGATCGACTTGAAATGGTCGATGTCCACGAGAAGGAGGCTCACCGTCGAGCGGCTGCTGTGGTTCACGCGCGCGCCGAGCGACTGCAGGAAGGCATGGCGCGTGCGCGCGCCGGTGAGGCTGTCGCGAATGTTCGTCTGGATCAGGCTGCGCTGCGCGGCGTCGCCGGTGAGGAACCGGTCGGCAAGACGCCGCCGCGTCGCGACGAGGACGGCGAGGACGGCGATGTCGAGGGAGAGGAGCAAGCCGAAGAGAAGCGGCGCCGGCGACACGAGGAGGCCGGCGACGGCGATGCCGATACACAGGACCTCGATGCCGAGGAGCCCATGATAGATCGCAAGGCCTTGACGTCGAAGGGAAGTTTGCGTGGGCATGGGGGTCCGGCCTCGAGGATGCTCGGCCCAGACTCCCCGTCGAAGATTAAGAGAAGCTGAGTCCGGCGCTCCCCTTCCTCGACCCGGCGGAGCGAGATTCGACGATCCTCTCCGACCCTTCGGCACTTGCGCCGATTTGTGACGTTTCCTTGAAATTTCAGGTGCATGCGGCGCAATGGCGCGGCATGGCAGGGCTTCCCGCCTCAGTTGCGGAAGACGACGCAGGATGCACCGGATTGGCGCAGGCGCGTGCAGAGCCGGATCGCATCGTTGTGCGAGTCCGCGCCGATGCGCACCGCGTAGATGCGCAGCCGGCCGGCCCGCGCGCGCATGACGATCGGCTTGGCGTCGCCGATAATGCCGGCATACTGGCCCTGCACGCGGCGGAACATGGACATGGCGGCGGACTGCTGCGGATGGCCCGCGACCTGAACGCCCCAGGGCTTCATCGGCGCGCTGTCCAGCGAAGCGGTGATCGTCGCCTTGGTGCGGCGCGTCGGCAGGCCGCGGCAGGCCTCGTCGAAATCCTTGTCCTTGTCGAGCGGCCGCGTCTCGATCTCGCGGCCCTCCTCCAGGAACCAGGCGGCCGGCCGCGCGGTGATGGAGAGGACGTAGTTCTCGGTCTCGAAGGGCAGCGTGCCGCCGCTGATGCGCCAGCGCTTCACGCGGTTGATGCCGCCATTGTAGGCCGCCGCCGCCAGGCCCCAATTGCCGAGCTCGGCTTTGAGATCGCGAAGATACAGCGCGGAATGGCGGATCGCCTCGACCGGATCGAACGGATCGGCGAGCCCGCGCTCCTTGGCCGTATAGGGCATGAACTGCGCGATGCCCTGGGCGCCGACGGGCGAGCGCGCCCCCGCGTCGAAGCGGCTCTCCTTCCAGATGAGCCGGGTGAAGAAGTCCGGCGACATGTCGGCGATGGCGGCATTGGCCTTGATGAGATCGCAGACGAGCGCCGCGCCCTTCTCCGCCTCGGTCTTCGCCCGGCGCACGAGATCGGGCGGCACGAGCGAGAGATTGTGCGTGCCGGGGTCGAGCGCGGTGAGGACGACGGGCGGCAGGCCGGTGCCGGACCCTTGCGCCGGCGCGGCAAGGGTCGAGGCCGCCAGACAGGCGGCGGCGAAGCGTTTCCAGCCCCTGGCAGCGCCGCCTTTCGTCATCCCTGCCGGGCCGACGGTCCGAAGCGCTTCTCGATATAGTCGGCGACCATCACGCGGAAATCCGCCGCGATGTTCGGCCCGCGCAGCGTGGCGACCTTCTGCCCGTCGACGAAGATCGGCGCGGCCGGCGTCTCGCCGGTGCCGGGCAGCGAGATGCCGATATCGGCATGCTTGGATTCACCGGGTCCGTTGACGATGCAACCCATGACCGCGACCTTCAGCGCCTCGACGCCCGGATAGGTCTCGCGCCAGACCGGCATGGCCTCGCGAAGATCCTTCTGGATCGTCTCGGCGAGTTCCTGGAAGACCGTCGAGGTCGTGCGCCCGCAGCCCGGACAGGCCGCGACGATCGGCACGAACTGGCGAAAGCCCATCGTCTGGAGGATTTCCTGCCCGACCTGCACCTCGCGCGTCCGGTCGCCGTTCGGCTCGGGCGTCAGCGAGACGCGGATCGTGTCGCCGATGCCCTCCTGAAGAAGGATGCCGAGGGCGGCGGAGGAGGCGACGATGCCCTTGCTGCCCATGCCGGCCTCGGTCAGGCCGAGATGGAGCGCATGATCGGTGCGGCGGGAGAGATCGCGATAGACCGCGATGAGATCCTGCACGTTCGAGACCTTGGCCGAAAGAATGATCTTCTCGCGCGGCAGGCCGGTCTCCTCGGCGAGCGCGGCGGAGTGCAGCGCCGACTGGATGATCGCCTCGCGCATGACGGCGCGGGCCGTCGCCGGCCGTGCGCTGGCGGCATTCGCGTCCATCAGCCGCGTCAGGAGCTCCTGGTCGAGAGAGCCCCAGTTGACGCCGATGCGCACCGGCTTGTTCCAGCGGATCGCCTGCTCGATGATCTCGACGAACTGCCGGTCCTTCTTGTCCTTGAAGCCGACATTGCCGGGATTGATGCGGTATTTGGCGAGCGTCTCCGCGCAGCCCGGATGATCCGCCAGGAGCTTGTGGCCGATATAGTGGAAGTCGCCGACGAGCGGCACGTTCAGCCCCAGGCGCGCCAGACGCTCGGCGATGCGCGGAACGGCGGCGGCGGACTCGTCGCGATCGACCGTGATGCGCACGATCTCCGAACCCGCCTTCGAGAGCGCGGCGACCTGGGCGACCGTCGCGTCGATATCGGCCGTGTCCGTGTTCGTCATGGACTGCACGACGACCGGCGCCGAGCCGCCCACGAGGACGCCGCCGACATCGACGCCGACGGTCGCGCGGCGCGGCGAAGGCTCGTCGAGAAACGAGGAGGCCGGCAGGACGGAGGTCATGGGAACTTCGATGTTCATCGCGCTGATCGCCTGACTTGATCGCGGAAGACCCGGCCGCTGGGAAATCGGCCCTCCGCTAACGCTTCGCCTGTCGAAACGACGCCGCCGGAAGAGGCCCGGCCGCCGCTGGCCCCGCGCGCGTCGGAAAACCCGCGCTGGAGACGCCGGGGTCGAGGTGGCCCTTTCGCGCGATCTTGTCAAATCCTCCTCGCGCGGCGCTGGAATGACGGGAACCTGACGCGGCGAACAAGTGTTTGTGATCGGAGACGACCCGCTCGTCGCCAGCAAACCCGAGGATGCCCCCATGTCGCTCACAACGATCCTTCTCATCATCGTCATTCTGATCCTGATCGGCGTCTTTCCGGCCTGGCCGCATTCGCGCGGCTGGGGCTATGGGCCGAGCGGCCTTCTCGGCGTGATCGTGGTCGTGGTGCTGATCCTCATCCTCGTTCGCGGCGGGGTCTGACCGGCCGAGCCCCCCTCAGCCGAGCGGCGCAGGGGGGTTCTTCGTCTCGTCCAGCGAAGAGGCGGACCGGCGTCAGGCGCCGGCCCGGTCGTCCGCCGCGGCGAGCAGACGGGCGGCGAGCGCGACGCCTGCCAGCCCCACCGCGAGCCCGAGGAAGATCGGCCCGAAGCCGAAATGCTCGGCCACGAAGCCGATCGCCGAGGGCGCGACGAGAATGCCGGAATAGCCGAACGTGGTGACGACCGACATGCCGACGCCCTTGGGAAGATCGCGCAGATTGCCCGCCGCCGAGAAGGCGATCGGCACGATGTTGGCAAGGCCGACGCCCATCAGCGCATAGCCCAGGAGCGCGACGGGCACGGAGGACGCCGCCGCGATCAGGAGCAGTCCCGCCACGCCGAAGACGGCCGAGCCCCGCACGGTGCGCACCGCGCCGAAGCGGTTTCGAATTCCGTCGCCGGCAAAGCGCAGGACGGCCATGGAGGCCGCGAGCGCGGCGAAGGCGAGGCCCGAGACGGCCGCCTCCGCCTCCAGGCTCTCGCGGAGATAGATCGCGCTCCAGTCGATGGCGACGCCTTCGGGAATCATCGCGGCCAGCGCGACGAGACCGACCGCCACCGCCCGGCCATAGGCGGCGAGCCCGCCCTGCGAGGCGGTGGCCTCCCTGGTTTCAGCCGATGCAGGCTCCGGCCCGTCCGCCAGCGCGGAGCGCCAGACCGGCAGGAGGAGAAGCGCGATGACCGCGCCGACGATCAGCCCATGCGCCGTGCCGCCGAGCCCGGCGATGGCAAAGCCCCCGAGGGTCGCGCCGAGAAGGCCGCCGATGCTCCAGAACCCGTGACAGGCGGAGGTGATGGCCTGATCCATGCGCCGCTCGACCGCGACCGCATTGACGTTCATCGCGACATCCATGCCCCCCGTCGTCACGCCGGCCAGAAGGATGGCCGCGACGCCGAGCGGCACGCTGCCGACCAGCGCCAGCGCGGGCATGGCCGCGATCATCGCCAGATGCAGAGCGAGCATCGGCCCGCGCGAGCCGCCCTTGGCGATCATCCGGCCGACGAGCGGCATCGCGCCGACCGCGCCGAGGCCGAAGGCGAGGATCATCAGGCCGAGCTCGGGCTTGGAGAGATCGAGCCGGGCGGCGAACAGCGGGATCTGCGGCGCCCAGCTTCCGATGAGAAAGCCGTTGGCGAGAAAGGCGGCGGAAACGGCGATGCGCTCGGCCGGCCAGGACCCTGCGGCGATGCCCCGCGCGGGAGCCGCCTCGGTCGCGGAATAGGTGTCGGTCACGATGACATCTCCTCGGAGCCCCCGGATGCTTCGATCGGGAAGGGCTTCAGAATGGGCAAGGGCGCCGGGATGGCCTGGGTGGCCCGTCCGGCAGGTAGCTTGCGGGAGCGGCGCAGGCCGGCCGTCTCGGCGGGCGGCAGGGGCTCGGCGGTGGCCACCGGCAGGCCGCGCGCCTCGAAAGGCGCAAGCCGCTCCGCGCCGCAATCGGCTTCGACGACGAGGCGCGAAATGCGGTCGGCGGGAACGACGTGGAAGGCCGCGGCCGTGCCGAGCTTCTCGTTGGTCGCCGCCACGAGGATCGTCGCGCTCCGCAGGGCGGCGGCGGCCTTCAGTTCGGCTTCCTCGAAGACATGCGCCGTGACGCCCGCCACCGCATCGACGCCGCAGGCGCCGAGCACGAGGGCGGCGAAGCGGAAGCGCTCGAGATCGCGCAGCGCCTGCGGCCCGAGGCAGGCCCCGCTCGCGATATCGAGCCGCCCGCCGACGACGATGATCTCGAAACCCGTTCGGCTCGCCAGCAGCGAGGCGATCGCCGGCGCGTTGGTCACGACCGTCAGCCCCGCCTGGGCCGGCAAGGCGGCAGCGACCGCCAGATTGGTCGAGCCGGCATCGAGAAAGATGCACGAACCCGGCGCAATCGTGCAGACCAGCGCCCGCGCCAGCGCCGCTTTGCGGAGCGCCCCCTGCGCCACCCGCTGATCGATCGTGCCTCCGTCCGGCGCCGCCGGCAGCGCGCCACCGTAGACCCGCCGGCAAAGCCCCTCCGCCGCCATCTCGCGCAGATCGCGCCGAACGGTATCCTCCGACACGCCGAAGCGCATCGCGAGATCGCCGGCCACGACCCGCCCGTCCCGAGCCAGCATCGCCGCGATCTCCGCCTGCCGCTGTCCGGCCAATCGGATGGCATTGGAATTTGAATCGTGCATCATCGTGCACGGTTTGTCAGATGGCATGGGACGATGTCAATCCGCGAAGGCGCGACAGGCTCGCGCCCTGCAAGATCATCCGATCCCTCCTCACGGGGAGATGTCCGGCGGGACAGAGGGGGTGCCTCCCGCCGACGCCCCGATTGGAAACCACATCGCGAGGCGGCATCCAAGCTTCGTGCGAGACGCCACCTCTGCCTGCAGGCATCTTCCCCGCAATAGGGGAGATCAGGCCAACCTCCCGGCGGCCGAGGTCCCGTCGCGGCCCAAGGCTCTTCTCGCGAAGGTCGAGACCGCGCAGAACCGCCAAAGCTGCCGATCTCCACCCTTGCGGGGGAGATGTCCGGCAGGACAGAGGGGGGTGCCTCCCGCAAACGCTTCAGTCGGAAACCATAGCGCGAGGCGGCCATCAACGTTCGTGCGAGGCACCCCCCTCTGCCTGCCGGCATCTCCCCCGCAAGGGGAGAGATCAGGCCGACCTCCAAGCGATTGCGATTCGTCGCCGGCGCAAGGGGACTTCGAGACCGAGCGCGTCCGACTCTTCGGACCGAAGGCGCAGCCCCTTGCAGAACCTGGTTCTTCTCCCCTGCGGGGAGAAGTGGCCGGCAGGCCGATGAGGGGCATGCCATCGGGTTGAGGATGCGCCGCCGCCTCGGGCGTCGCTCCCTCATCCCCGAGCCCGCCGAGAGCGCCGGACCTCTTCCGGCGCGAGGTCACGCTCCCCGTATACCCCTCAAGCCGCTTTGAACGACACCAGCAGGTCCTTCGCGTCGATCTGGTCGCCGACCTTGACGTTGACGGCGTCGATCGTGCCGTCGCGGTCGGCGTGGAGGGCGGTTTCCATCTTCATGGCTTCGATGGAAAGGAGCACGTCGCCGGACTTGACGTTCTGGCCGGGCGCGACGGCGAGGGTGGAGACGACGCCGGGCATGGGCGCGCCGACATGGTTCGTGTTGCCCGGCTCGACCTTGGGCTTGGCGGCGGAGGCGCCCGTCCGGTTGCGGTCGGGGACCTTCACCCGGCGCGGCTGGCCGTTCAGCTCGAAGAAGACGGTGCGCAGGCCCTTGTCGTTGGTCTCGCCGAAGCCGAGGCAGCGCACGACCAGCGTCTTGCCGCGCTCAAGATCGATCAACACCTCCTCCTCCTGCTCGATGCCGTAGAAATAGCTGGGCGTCGGCAGGCCGCTGACGGGGCCGTAAAGCTCCTGCGCGGCATGGAAGTCGGTGAAGACCTTCGGATACATGAGGTAGGAGGCGAAGGCCTGGTCGTCGAGCTTGGCGCCGAGCTTCTCCTCGATCTTGGCCCGTTCGGCCGCAAGGTCGGCCTCCGCGATCAGCGAGCCCGGCCGGACCGTGATCGGCGCCTCGCCCTTCAGCACCTTCTTCTGCAGCGCCTGCGGCCAGCCGCCAGCCGGCTGCCCGAGATCGCCGCGCAGCATGGAGACGACGCTTTCGGGGAAGGCGAGATCCTTGGCGGGGTCCTCGACCTCGGCCACGGAAAGATCTTGGCTCACCATCATCAGCGCCATGTCGCCGACGACCTTGGAGGACGGCGTCACCTTCACGATGTCGCCGAACATCTGGTTCACGTCCGCATAGGTCTGCGCGACCGCGTGCCAGCGCGTGTCGAGGCCGAGCGAGCGGGCCTGCTCCTTCAGGTTGGTGAACTGGCCGCCAGGCATCTCGTGGAGATAGACCTCCGAGGCCGGACCCTTGAGATCGCTCTCGAAGGCCGAATACTGGTGGCGCACGGCCTCCCAGTAGAAGCTGATCCGCCGGATCGCGTCCTGGTCGAGGCCGGGATCGCGCTCCGAGCCGCGCAGCGCCTCGTTCAAGGAGCCGAGGCAGGGCTGCGACGTGTTGCCGGAGAAGGCGTCCATCGCCGCGTCGATCGCATCG
This sequence comes from Aureimonas sp. Leaf427, assembly GCF_001425485.1. Taxonomy (GTDB): domain Bacteria; phylum Pseudomonadota; class Alphaproteobacteria; order Rhizobiales; family Rhizobiaceae; genus Plantimonas. Next base: position 510,632 of record NZ_LMQW01000001.1, read on the forward strand.
ACCCCGGCATCGACCGCCGCCAGGATCGTCGCCGCCGCGATGCCGGACGTGTCGTGCGTGTGGAAATGGATGGGCAGGCCCACCTCCTCGCGCAGCGCCTTGAAGAGGACGCGCGCGGCGGCGGGCTTCAGGAGGCCCGCCATGTCCTTGACGCCGAGGATATGCGCGCCGGCCGCCTCCATCTCCTTGGCAAGGCCCACATAGTATTTGAGGTCGTATTTCGGCCGCGAAGCGTCAAGGAGATCGGCGGTGTAGCAGATCGCGCCCTCGCAGAGCTTGTCGGCCTCGCGTACCGCGTCGATCGAGACGCGCATGTTCTCGACCCAGTTCAGGCAGTCGAAGACGCGGAAGAGATCGACCCCGCCCTTGGCCGCCTCACGCACGAAGAGCTTCACGACATTGTCGGGATAGTTGGTGTAGCCGACGCCGTTCGAGCCGCGCAGCAGCATCTGGAGAAGGATGTTCGGAGCGCGCTCGCGGATCAGCGCGAGCCGCTCCCACGGGTCCTCCGTGAGGAAGCGCATGGCGACGTCGAAGGTCGCCCCGCCCCAGCATTCGAGGCTCAGAAGCTGCGGCAGCGAGCGCGCATAGGCATCCGCCACGGCGACGATGTCATGGGTGCGCACGCGCGTCGCCAGCAGCGACTGGTGGCCGTCGCGCATCGTCGTGTCGGTGACGAGCACCTGCGGCTGGGCGCGCATCCAGGCGGCGAAGCCGACGGGGCCCAGCTCCTCCAGCTTCTGGCGCGTGCCCGGCAGGATCGGCTGGTGGAAGACCGGCGGCACGGGCAGCGCCAGATCCTTGCTCGGCTTCGGCCGCGAGCGCGTCTCGGGATGGCCGTTGATCGTGACGTCGGCGAGATAGGTCAGGAGCTTCGTCGCGCGGTCGCGGCGCTTCACCTGCGCGAAGAGCTCCGGCGTCGTGTCGATGAACTTCGTCGTGTAGGAATTGTCGCGAAACTTCGGATGCGTGATGATCGCTTCGAGGAAGGTGAGGTTCGTCGCGACGCCGCGGATGCGGAACTCGCGCAGCGCCCGGTCCATGCGCGCGATCGCCTCCTCCGGGCTCGGCGCCCAGGCGGTGATCTTCTCCAGAAGCGGATCGTAGAAGCGCGTGATGACGGCGCCCGAATAGGCCGTGCCGCCGTCGAGCCGGATGCCGAAGCCCGTCGCGCCGCGATAGGCGGTGATGCGGCCGTAGTCGGGAATGAAATTGTGCTCGGGGTCCTCGGTCGTGATGCGGCACTGGAGGGCATGGCCGTTCAGCCGGATGTCCTCCTGGCGCGGCACGCCTGATTCCGGCGTGCCGATCGCGTGTCCGTCGAGGATGTGGATCTGCGCCTTCACGATGTCGATGCCCGTGACGACCTCCGTCACCGTGTGCTCGACCTGGATGCGCGGGTTCACCTCGATGAAGTAGAACGCGCCCGTATCGGCATCCATCAGGAACTCGACGGTGCCCGCGCCGACATAGGCCGTGGCCTCCGCGAGCTTTCGCGCGTAGCCGGCAAGCTCGCGGCGTCGCGTGTCGTCGAGATAGGGCGCGGGCGCGCGCTCCACGACCTTCTGGTTGCGGCGCTGGATGGAGCAGTCGCGCTCGAAGAGATCGACGACGTTGCCATGCGTGTCGCCGAGAATCTGCACCTCGACGTGCCGGGCGCGCTCGACGAGCTTCTCGAGATAGACCTCGTCCTTGCCGAAGGCGGCCTTGGCCTCGCGCTTGCCCTCGATGACCTCGCGCTCAAGGTCCTTCTCCTCGCGCACGGCGCGCATGCCGCGCCCGCCGCCGCCCCAGGAGGCCTTCAGCATGACGGGATAGCCGATCTCGGCGGCCATCCGCCGGACCTCGTCCATGTCGTCCGGCAAGGGATCGGTCGCGGGCACCACGGGCACGCCGACCTCGATGGCGAGATTGCGCGCCTGGACCTTGTTGCCGAGCCGGCGCATCGTGTCGCCGGTCGGGCCGATGAAGGTGAGGCCGGCCTCCTTGCAGGCGTCCACGAATTCCGGGCTCTCCGACAGGAGGCCGTAGCCCGGATGGATCGCGTCGGCGCCCGACAGCTTGGCGACGCGGATGATCTCCTCGATCGAGAGATAGCTCTCGATCGGGCCCAGATCCTTCTTCAGATGCGGCCCCCGCCCGACCTGATAGCTCTCGTCGGCCTTGAACCGGTGCAGCGCGAGCTTGTCCTCCTCCGCCCAGATGGCCACCGTCTTGAGACCGAGCTCGTTGGCGGCACGAAAGACGCGGATCGCGATTTCGGAACGGTTCGCCACGAGAATTTTGCGGATGGTCAAGCTCTAGCCCCCAGAAGATCAATACCCGGCTGCGAGCTAACGCCAAGTCGCAGACGGTTGCAATGCAGCACGGAAAGGAGATTGTCTGGAAGCGGGAATGGCGGAATATGGAATCGTTCCAGACGGGAGGCCGAGAGGGAGGATTGCCATGTGTCACGTATTTTCCGGGATTGCGGTCGCCGAATACGAGAGCGAGACGCGCTCGGTGCGTCTGGCCGGCTATTCCACCTCGATTCGCCTCGAGACCATGTACTGGCGCGTGCTGGAGGATCTGGCGCGGGAGCAGGGCATGACCCTGCCGCGCTTCCTCACCGTCCTCTACGAGGAGGTGCTGGAGATCCACGGCGAAGCGCGCAACTTCGCCTCGCTCCTGCGCTGCGCCTGCCTGCGCTCGGCCGAGATGGAGCGCGCCAAGAGCGTTCCGGTGCGCGTCGCGGCGTAGGCGGAGCCTTCAGCCGGCCGGCACCGGCGGGCGGAAAGGGGCGCCGGTCGAAGCGCCCCTTCCAGGGTCCTACAGCTCTCCGCGGCTCATCCGCGTCGCGATATGGTCGGCCTGGCGCAGCGCCAGCGCCACGATCGTCAGCGTCGGGTTCTCGGCGGCGCCGGAGGTGAACTGCGAGCCGTCGGAGACGAAGAGGTTCGAAACGTCGTGCGTCTGGCCGAAGCGGTTGACGACGCCGTCGGCGGCCTTCTCGCTCATCCGGTTGGTGCCGAGATTGTGGGTCGAGGGATAGGGCGGCGTGTGGATCGTGCGGATCGCGCCGATCGAATCGTAGATCGCCGAGCCCTGCTTGTAGGCGTGGTCGCGCATCGCCGTGTCGTTCTCGTGGTCGTCGAAATGGACGGAGGCGATCGGCATGCCGAAGACGTCCTTGTCGTCGGCGGCGAGCGTGATGCGGTTCTCCTCGCGTGCCATGTCCTCGCCGACGATCCAGAGGCCGGCCAGATTCTTGTAGTTGTCGAGCGCGTCCGAGAAGTCGCGGCCCCATTTCAGCGGGTCGAGGAAGGCGGCCATGAAGGGCAGGCCGAGCGACAGCGTCTCGAACTCGTAGCCGCCCGCAAACCCCCGGCTCGTGTCGTGCCGGGCCTCGTCGCGCACGATGCCGGCCATGGTCGTGCCGCGATACATGTGCACCGGCTTTTCGAAGAGCCCGTAGACCGAGCCGGTCGTGTGGCGCATGTAGTTCTTGCCGACCTGGCCCGACGAATTGGCGAGCCCGTCCGGAAACATCGTCGAATGCGAGTTGAGGAGCAGACGCGGGCTCTCGATCGAATTGCCGGCGACCGCGACGCCCCTCGCCTTCTGGCGCTGCTCGACGCCGTCGGCATCGGCATAGACGACGCCCGTCACCTTGCCTGCGTCGTCGTGCTCGATGCGAAGGACCTGGCAGGAGGGACGAACTTCGAGCTTGCCCGTCTCCTCGCCCTTCGGGATCTCGGCAACGAGCGTCGACCACTTGGCGCCGGACTTGCAGCCCTGGAAGCAGAAGCCGATCTGCAGACAGGACGAGCGCTCGTCGCGCGGCTCGGAATTGATCGCCATATGGCCGGTATGGACCTCCTTGTAGCCGATCTTCTTCGCGCCGGCCTCCAGCACCTTGAAATTGTTGTTGCCGGGAAGGCCGGGAATGCCGTTGGTGCGCGTCACGCCCATCCGGTCCTCCGCCTTGGCGTACCAGGGCTCCATCTCCTTGAGATCGATCGGCCAGTCCATGAGATTGGCGCCGGCGATCTCGCCGTAATGGGTGCGCGTCTTGAACTCGTGCTCCTGGAAGCGGAGCGAGGCGCCGGCCCAGTGGACCGTCGAGCCGCCGACCGACTTAACGATCCAGGCCGGCAGGTTCGGAAAGCTCTTGGTGATGTCCCAGGAGCCCGAGGTCAGGCGCTTGTCCGTCCAGGCGAGCTGGGCGAAGCTGTCCCATTCGTCGTTGATGAAGTCCCAGGTCTCGTGCCGCTTGCCGGCTTCCAGGATGACGGTGTCGATGCCCTTGAGGGCGAGCTGCGTGCCGAGCGTGCCGCCGCCGGCACCCGAGCCGACGATGACGAAGACGCTGGAATCGTTGAGATCATAGGGTGCAGGCATGGGTCGAATCCTCCCGGGGCACGGGTCTGCCATCCGTCTTGATGCGGATTGGCCGAGCCGGCTCTGTCAAAATGCGATGGGGTGAAGCCGTGGCGGTTCAGGCGAGCCAGGCGATATCGTCGAAGCCACGCTCGATGTAGCCGCCCTTGTCCGCCGAGGCGCCCTCGTAGCCGAAGATCGGCCAGAGATCCTTCTGGTTGTAGAGCCCGACCACGAGATTGCTGCGCACCTTTTGGAAGAAGGGCCCGTCCTCGATGGCCTTCAGAAGGGCGACGCGGTCCTCTTCCCGCGCGATCTTGGCGTAGGGGCTGCCGTGCGCCTCGCTCGCGGCCTTGTCGAGCGCGCCCATCCCGTCTTCGAGAAGCGTCAGCTGCTCGGGCGAAGAGCGCGCGGCCTCGTCGATGATTTCGACGGCGGTAGCGTAGAACTTGTCCTCGATCCGGTCGTGCGGATAGCAGTCGCGCGACATCTGGACGAGCGAGGCGAAGGTCTCCGGCTTCGTCGCCTTGGGCATCTGCGCCCAGGCCTTGCCGGACACGAGACCGTCCGCGCCGATCGTCATGGCGAGAAGCGTCGTGCCGGCCGCGGCCTTCAGGAAGCCGCGCCGGGACAGGCCGGATGGGGTCTGTCCTCTGAAATCGAGATGGGTCATGCGTTGGGCTCCTCCCGTCTGTCGGCCGCCCGTTCGCGCCTCCCAGCGCGGGCGGCCCATGCTTCGAAGTCTAAACGTATCGGCCGCCCCGCTGGAGAACCTCGATCTTGTAGCCGTCGGGGTCCTCGATGAAGAAGAAGCGGGCTTTGAGGCCGCTCCCGTGCTCGAGCTGCTTGATGTCCTTGGGCGAAAGGCCGGCCGCGACGAGCCGCTCCCGCTCCGCGTCGAGATCCTCGACCGAGACGGCGAGATGGCCGTAGCCGTCGCCGAGATCGTAGGACTCGCGGCCCTTGTTCACGGTCAGCTCCAGCTCGAAGCCGGTCTCGGGATTGGAGAGGTAGAGAAGCGTGAACCCGTCGAACTCGAAGCGATCGGCGACCGAAAGGCCGAAGGCGGTCTCGTAGAACGAAACCGACCGGGCCTCGTCCACGACCCGGATCATCGCGTGAATCAGCTTTGCCATGCTCTGCCCCTGCTGCGGCAACCCATGGCTGCCGGCCTCTTCGTCGCCTTGGTTGAATCGAAGACTAGGAGGGCGCCGGCCGGGCCGGGTAGTAGCATGATACGACAGGCTCTTTTCCGCTGCGCTCCCTCGCCGCAGGGAGCGCAGGCCAGGCGCGCCGGAGTGCCGCTGCGTCAGCCGCGGTTGCGCACGAGCGGGGTGCGCCAGGACCAGTGGAAGCGCTGCTCCTCGCGGATGAAGGTGAAGAGCCCGGCGACGCCGACCAGCGCCATGCCGGCCATGCCAATGAGGTCCGGCACCTCGCCGAAGAAGGTCGCGCCGATCACGGCCGCCCAGATGATCTGACTGTACTGCGTCGGCGCCACGCGGTTGGCGGGGGCGGCGCGCGTGGCGAAGACCTGGATGAGATGGCCGAGCCCGGCGCAGAGGCCGGCGCCGACCATCAGATGGAAGATGTCGGCCGAGGGCATGACGAAGGTCGGGATCATCAGGACGCCGTTGACGGCGATCGAGGCGACGATGACCGAGCCGATCAGCGTGATGCGCCGCTCGGTCGGCCCGAGCTTGCGAAGGACGATCACCGTGACCGCGCCGCAGAGCGCGCAGCCGACGGCCGCGATATGCCCCGGCAGGATCTCGCGAAAGCCCGGACGCACCACGAGAATGACGCCGAGCAGGCCGACGACGACCGCCACGCGGCGCTTCCAGCCGATCGTCTCCTTGAGGACGAGAGCCGACAGGATCGTGACGAAGATCGGCAGGAGGAAGATCAGCGCATAGGCTTCGGCGAGCGGCAGCGTGGTGAAGGCGACGACGGCCAGAAGCCCGCCGATCGTGCCGCTCGTCATGCGCACGGCGATCAGCTTGGGGTTCTGCGGCGTGAAGACCGCCCGCCAGCTATCCTCCGAGCGCTTGGTGAAGAGGGCCGGGATCAGCGCGAAGAGAGCGGTGAAGAAGGCGATCTCGAAGATCGGCAGCGACGGCCCGAGCGCCTTGATGAAGGCATCCGAGCAGGCATAGATGAAGTATCCGAGGAAGCCGAGAAGAATGCCGGTCTGCATGGGAAGGGGCCGTTCGTTGAGCTGCCATCGAATCGGCCCTGGCTACCCCATCGAGCTTGCCCGAGACAGAGCGGAACCGCCCGTCCGGTGAAAAAGGAAGGCGGCCCATGGCAAATGGTGGCGGACGACGCAAAGGGTTGAAGCATATCGGACTGCGCCAGATCGTGCTGGCCGGCGCCGGGCTCCTGGCCGTGCTGCTCGCCATCGGCTGGGCGACGCGCACGCCGCCCGGCGAGAGGCCCTATCTGAGGATCGCCGGCAAGGGCTTCCTCTTCAACTACCGGCTGGCGGAGGCCTCCTACGGCTTCACCGCGCAACTGCTTCGCCCCGTCGCGAACGCATCCGTCATCGAGGCGCGCTTCGAGGACCCGGTCGGCGGGCCTCCCATCCTCGTCACCGAGCGCCTGTGGCCGGCGAGCCGGCAATATGCCATCCGCACGCCGGGTCTCGCCGGCATTCGCAAGGATCGGCCCTATCGGGTGACGGTCCGGCTTCTGGAAGGCTGGGAGCACAAGCCGATCTTCCAGACCGAGTTCACCGTCACCTCCGACCTCGACGGAGCCGTCATGCCGAAAGCGCCTTTGACCATCGGCCCCGGCTATGCCCGAAATCCGGCCGCCGTCATCGGCGGCCGGACCTGAGCCAAATCCACACCCGGATCAGGTCGAGATCAGCAGCGCGAAGGGCAGATCGTTCGGCAGCTTTCCCAGCTCCAGCGCGGAGCCGACCTTCAGCGAGCCGCCCATCAGGCCGTCGTCGTAGTCGAGCCCGGCGAGCTTGCGCGGCAGGACCACGCGCGTGTCGCCCCAGCCGCCCTTGCCGGGTAGGAACCCGGCCCCGCCCTCGATCAGTGACAGGCAGAGGCGCGGCGCGACGGCGATGGCCGCGCGTCCCTCCGCGTCCGTCCGCGCGAAGGCGACGACATGAGCGGCCTTCTCGCCCGTCACCTCCAGCGGCACGTAGGCGCCCTTGGTGAAGAGCTCCGGCGCGCTCGCGCGCACCTTGAGCCCGGCCGCGGTGAGCTTGGCCTTCACATGCCCGTTGCGCCAATGCTCCAGCGCGCCGGTCATGGAATGGCCGTTCGACATGGTCTCCTCGCGGGCCGAGAAGTCGATCGCGCGGCGGTTGTCGGGATCGACGAGGCTGAGATCGTAGAACTCCGTGCCCTGGTAGATGTCGGGCACGCCCGGCGCCGCCATCTTGATCAGCGTCTGCGACAGCGAGGTCAGCGCGCCCGCCGCGACGAAGGGCTGAACCTTCTCCCAGAAATCGGCGAGGAAGGTGCCCGACTTCGCCTCGTCCAGCGCGGCGGCGACGAAGTCCTGCAGCGCGGTCTCGTAAGCTTCCGCCGGCGCGGTCCAGCTCGTGTAGCGCTTGGCCTCGCGCACGGCCTTCTCCATGAAGCCCGCGAGCCGCTTGCCGATCGCCGCGCGGGCGTCGGCATCCGCCGGGTCGAAATCGGCGGGCAGGACGCCGAGCAGGCCCTGGTAGAACATCCACTCGCTCGCCGGGTCCGGCGAGACGAAGCCGGGCTCGATCTCGATCCGGAACGGCGCCAGGGCCTCTGCGGCCTCGCGCACGATCTCGGCCCAGCGCCCGGGCGCCTCGCTCAACGTATAGAGCCGCGCGCGGGCATCCTCGCCGCGCTTGGTGTCGTGCGTGGAGGTCGCGAGCAGGCCCTCCGGCTGGTCCTCGACGCGGATCTCCATCGCCTCGTGGAAGGCCGAGACCGGCGCGCCGTAATGGTCGGGCTCGCCGCCGACCTCGTTCAGCGCGATCAGGCGGTTGTAGCGGTAGAAGACCGTGTCCTCCACGGCCTTCGCCATGACCGCGCCCGTCGTCTGCTGGAAGCGGCGGGTGAAGTTCAGGGCGCCGGCGACGTCGCGTCCGTCCTCGAAGTCGAGCTTGAGCAGGCGGCCGATGAAGTCGATCGGCTCGTCCGCCTCCACCTCGCGGCGCGATTTTGCGAGCGTCACGGCATCGTCGATGATCGCGACGTCCTTCTGCGGCACGCCCTCGACGCCGACATAGGTCCGGTAGACGGGAAGCGCGGCGGCGACCTCGACGATGGAGCGCGAGATCGTGTCCTGTCCGAGATCGCGCGTGGCGAGCCCGCGCGAGGCGACGCCGAGCGCCTCCGCCGAGAGATAGGCAAGTTCGCCCGCGAGGTTGCGCGAGAAGATCGAGCGCTTCTGACCGAGGATCATGGCGCGCAGATCCTCCTCCTGGCCGAGGAAGCCGGCATAGGCCTCCGTCATCGCCTCTTCCTGGGAGGAATCCACGTAGAGACCCGCGAGCGCGGTGATGAACTCGTAGCCGGTCGTGCCCTCGATCTTCCAGGAGGTGCGCAGCCGCTCCTCGCCGGTCAGGATCTTCTCGACATGGATCAGCGGCTCGCGCCGGACCGACTGGAAGGCCTGCTTCAGGTCTTCCAAATAGGCCTTCGGATCGGCGAGGCCGTCGACATGGTCGATGCGGATGCCGTCGAGCCTGCGCTCGCGGGCGAGCCGGATGACGGTGCGGTGCGAGTCGCGGAAGACGTGGCGCAGCTCCTGGCGCACGCCGATCAGATCGGCGATCTCGAAGAAGCGGCGATAGGTCAGCTTCTCGCGCGCCGTGCGCCACCAGGCGAGGCGCCAGACCTGCGCCTCGTGGAGATCGTGCAGCGCGGCCTTGTTGGCGTTCATCGCGGAGACGGCGGCGTCGAGCGCCGTGGCGAAGCTCGCCTCCGCCAGATGCTCGCGGAGCCGCTCGGTCAGTTCCTCCGCCTCGACCGGCGTCGCGACGGCGAAGCGGCGGATCAGCCGGTCGCGCTCGGGATGGTCGAGAAAGCCGAAGATCGCCCCCAGCGTGCGCGGATCGAGCGGCAGCTCGTAGCCGGCCGCGTCGAAGCGAAGGCGCGCGCGCTCGGTGTCGAGCACGACGGAGAGATCACCGGACGCCGCCGCCTCGCCATAGGGCTTGCCGAGCACCGGGATGAGCACCTTCTCGGCGTCCCAGGCGATGTCGAACGTGTGCGCATGGCGGCTGTCGCGGCCCCAGGCCAGCACGTCCTCCCACCAGGCGTTCTCCGGCGAGACGCCCATATGGTTCGGCACGAAGTCGAGCAGCAGCCCGATGTCGCGGCCCGACAGCGCGTCGCTCATGGCGAGAAAGCCCTCGTCGCCGCCGAGATTCTCCTCGAAGGCGTTGTAGTCGACGACGTCGTAGCCGTGGGTCGAGCCGGGCGAGGCCGAGAAGATCGGCGAGGCGTAGAGATGGCTGACGCCGAGGGTCTGGAGATAGGGCGCCAGCGCCCGGGCCGTCTCGAAGTCCGTCCCCTCCCGGAACTGGAGCCGGTAGGTGGCGATCAGGGTGCGGCTCATGCGCTCTCCGGTGTCTGATGAGGGCCCGGACGCTCCAGGCGAAGGGCTTCGGCGACGCTGCCGAAACCGCGATGGGTGGCGAGGTCTTCCAGCGGCACGGACTGGCGGATGCGCCAGTTCGGATATTCGTCCATCGTGCCCGGCAGGTTGGGCTGGCGGTCGGAGCCGACCATGTCCTCGATCTGCGCGGCGACGAGAAGGCTGGGGGACCGCGCGAGGAACCGGTGGACGGCGTCCGATAGGTCCTGCTCCAGCCGGCCCGGCAGCGGGTCCTCGCCGGTGGCGGCGCGGTCGTAAGGCTCGGGCAGAACCGTCTCCTCCTTCAGCGCCGCCAGAAGCAGGCGCCGGTCGCGCTTGCGCTCCTCGCGCTGCGTTTCCGTCCGCTCGGGGCTCTGGCGGCCGGTCTCGGCGCGAAGGCCGATGTCGATCGCCTGCCACCAGCCGGTCAGCGTCGGCAGGTCGTGGGTGGAGATGCAGGCCAGCGCGAGCTCGGGATAGGCCGAGGGCGGCAGGAAGGCGATCTCGCCGTGCCGCTCGAAATAGAGGACGCGGTAGGAGAGGACGCCCGCCTCCGTCATCACATGGCGAAAACCGGGTGGCACGGTGCCGAGATCCTCGCCGATGACGAGGCAATGGTTCGAGGTGGAGGCGCGGGAGACCGTGTCCACCATGCGTCCCAGCGGATAGCGCACATAGCCGCCGCCGCCGGAATTGCGCCCCTCCGGGATCAGCCAGAGGCGGGCAAGGCCCATCGCGTGGTCGATGCGGATCGCGCCGGCATGGCGCGTCAGCGCGTCGAAGGTCTCGGCCAGCGGCTCGTAGTTCCGGTCCGCCAGCGCTTTGGGCGAATAGGGCGCGATGCCCCAGTCCTGGCCGGAGGAGTTGAACATGTCGGGCGGCGAGCCGATGCGCGCCGTCTTCATGGTCAGCTCCGCGTCGAGCCAGGTTTCCGCGCCGTCCGACGCGACGCCGACGGCGAAATCGAGATAGAGCCCGATCCGCATCCCGGCGTCCCGCGCCCGGGCCTGCGCCTCGCCGAGCTGGCGATCGGCCGTGTACTGGAGCCAGACGTGGAAGAGGATGTCGTCTTCCGCCTCTTCGGCGAAGGCGGCGACGTCCGCCGAGGCGTGGTCGCGATAGGCCTCCGGCCAGGAGTGCCAGCCGGCATGGTGCCCCTCGCGGACCATCCGGGCCGACAGGGACTCGAAGAGCGCGAAGGCCCGCAACGAGTCCCCACCGCCGGCCATGAACCGATCGAAATCATCGTCGCCGACGATCGCCTCGCGCCCAGCGTCGAAGAGGGTGCGCAGCACGGCGCTCTTGATCCGCCCGATCGCGGCATAGTCGATGATGTCGCCGGACAGCGCCTCGAAATCCGCCGCCATCGCGGCCTTCGCCTCGTCGAGCGCCGCCCGGCCGCCCGGCAGCTTGTCGACCGCGATGTAGAGCGGATTGAGGAAGCGCCGGCTGGAAGGCGAGTAGGGGCTGCAGCGGGCGGCGTCCGCCATGAAGAGCGCATGGAGCGGGTTCACCCCGACGAAATCGGCCCCGACATCGGCCGCGATCACGGCAAGCGCGGCGAGATCCTCGAAATCGCCGATCCCGAGATTGCGGCCGGAGGACAGGCTGTAAAGCTGGCAGGCGATGCCCCAGGCCTTGTGGTGCCGCAGGGTCTCCGGCACCTCGCAGCGGCTCGTCGCCGGGTCGAGGTTCTCGTCGAACGTGCCGAAGGCCTCGCCCTCGGGGTCGACGCCGAGCGCCCGGAGCAGGGCGATCTTCGACGGATCGTCGATGACCTTGCGCTCGCCGAGTTCGGAAATGTAGCCGATCTGGATTCCGTGGCTTTCGGCGAGGCGGTCGAGCTTGTCGGTCATGTCAGCGCTTCTCGATCTGGAGACGGTCGGCCAGACGCACCACGACCGTGTAGCCGGGAAGCCTGCCGTCCTTCAGCATATCGACCGCCTCGGGCTCGCTTGCATAGATCGTCTCGCCGTCCGTCAGCTCGCTGCGCGCGATGTCCTCCGGCAGGCCCCAGGGCTCGTCGTCGAGATTGGCGAAGAGATGCAGCGCCTTGCCGTCCGCCAGCGTCCAGCAGACCTCGAAGGCCCGCGAGTCGGAGACGTGGTAGGAGCCCGCATGCGGCGGCGCGCCCTTCAGATGCGGCACGATCTTCTCCTGGCGCAGCTTCAGGAGCTTCTTGTTCTCCTCCCAGGCGAGCCGGTAGGTCGGCCGCATCCGGCCGCTCCAGTCGAGGCGCGAGGCCTCGAAGGTGGAGAGCTTGTTCGGATCGGGGATGAGGTCGCGCGTCGAGTCCTTCTTGAAGGCCGCGAAGGTCTTGAACTCCTCGCGCCGCCCCTTGGACACGGCCTCGCCGAGTTCGCCGTGGAAGTCGGTGAAGAAGCAGAAGGGCTGCGTCTCCCCGTATTCCTCGCCCATGAAGATCAGCGGGATCTGCGGCGAGAGGAAGAGGATGGCCTGCAGACACTGCACGGCGCGGCGCGAGGCGAGATCGGCGAGGCGGTCGCCGAAGGCGCGGTTGCCGATCTGGTCGTGGTTCTGGATGAAGTTGACGAAGGCCGTCGGCGGCAGGTGGGCGGAGGGAAAGCCGACGTCGCGGTCGCGGTGCGGCGAGTGCTGGCCCTGGTAGGTGAAGCCTTCGGCGAGCGTGCGCGCGATCTGCTGGGTCGAGCCGCGCGAATAGTCGGCGTAGTAGCTCTCGTTCTCGCCGGTCGCGAGCGCATGGGCGCAATGGTGGAAGTCGTCGTTCCACTCGCCACTGACGAGCTTGGGCGCGTCCTTCTCGTTGCGCTCGATATGCCAGGTGATGTTGCGCGCATCCTCGGTGGTGAGATGCACATGGCGCTCGGTGATCGTCTCGCGCACCCGGGCGGCGAGCTCGCGCACCAGCTCCACGTCGGTCGTGTCCTCGATCGAATCGATCGCGTCGAGGCGCAGGCCGTCCAGCCGGAACTCGTTCAGCCAGTAGAGCGCGTTCTCGATCATGAACTCGCGCACGGGCTTCTTGTCGTAAGCGATGGCCGCGCCCCAGGCCGTGTGGATCTCGGGGTGGAAGAACTCCTCGGCATAGGCGCCGATGTAGTTTCCGTCGGGTCCGAAGTGATTGTAGACGACGTCGAGGAAGACCATGAGGCCGCGCTCGTGCGCCGCGTCCACGAGCCGCTTCAGCCCCTCGACGCCGCCATAGACCGTGTGCGGAGCGTAGAGGAGCACGCCGTCGTAGCCCCAGCCGCGCTGGCCGCCGAACTGGGCGACGGGCAGAAGCTCGATGGCGGTGATGCCGGTTTCCTTGAGATAGTCGAGCTTCTCGATGATCGCCTCGAACGTGCCCTCCGGCGTGAACGTGCCGGTGTGCAGTTCGTAGAAGACGGTCTCCTCCCAGGGGCGCCCCTTCCAGTCGGCGCTGCGCCAGCGATAGGCCTCGGGATCGACGAGAACCGACAGGCTGTGCACGTCGCCGACCTGCGCACGCGCCGCCGGATCGGGCACGACGATGCCGCCGTCGATCCGGAAGCCGTAGGGCTGGCCGATGGCGATCGCGTTCGTCTCGAGGCTCCACCAGCCCTCCTCGCCCTGGACGAGCGAGCCGACGGACACGGGCTCGGCGCCTTCGCCGGAGTCAGCCTGGGCGCCGCCCGACGTGACGAGCTCGATCGAGGCGACGGTCGGCGCCCAGAGGCGGAACTTGGCGCCGTCGGCCGTGATCCTCGGCCCCCAGGACGTTTCCTGGAAGAAGGTCCGGTCTTGGTTGTTGGTCAGCATCGATGTCCCTTTCATCGGTGGCCGGCTAGCGATCACCCGAAGGCGGGCGCGACGGGAGCTTTCGACGACCTTCGTCCCGTCCGAAGGTTTCAGTCGTCGAGAGGTTCCCCGTCCGGTCGCGGCTCTGGTCGCTATACGGCGGTGTTCCCGTCTAATTGGGGCGCGGTCGTCGCCCGGCATGGGCGGTGGCGGCACGACTTCGCGTCGCACGCATCTGTCGAGCGGCCGTTCGAGCCGCCCGATCCGTCACTCCGTCAGGCGGCGGCGGGCACGGTGCCGCCGGTCTCCTCGGCCGCTTCCTCCAGCCCGCCCGTCGCATGGCCGGAGCCGACGCGGCCGTGGACGAGATCGTGGATGAAGCCGATCTTGGCGATGACGGTCGGCGAGAGCACAAAGGGATAGACGTCCTTCTGGCCCATGGAGCGGTTCAGCGAGTTCAGCGCGGAGGACAGCGCGTACCAGGCCTCGGAGATCTGATCGATCGTCGTCGAGGAATCGAAGACCGTGAAGTCGAGATCGGTCGTCAGGATGCCCTCGCGGTCGAGGCGCGGATGGAGCGTGATGCCCCAGGAACCGCCGGTCTCCAGCGAATCGACGATGTGGAGATAGTGCGCCCAGGTCTCCGCGAAGTCCTCCCAGGCATGGGCGCCCGCATAGGCCGAGACGAAGTCGTCCTGCCAGTCGGGCTTCGGGCCGTTGGCGTAATGCGCCTTCAGCGCCTCGCCGTAGTCCACCGTGTCGTCGCCGAAGACCGCGCGGCACTCTTCGAGCACGCCGCCGTCGCGCACCAGCCGGTCCCAGTACCAATGGCCGACCTCGTGGCGGAAATGGCCGAGCAGCGTGCGGTAGGGCTCGCCCATGGCCGTGCGCCGGCGCTCGCGCTCGGCATCGTCCGCCTCGGCGAGCGAAATGGTGATGAGCCCGTCCTGATGCCCCGTCAGGACCTTCTCCTCGCTCGTCGGATCGTCGCCGAGAAACTCGAAGGCAAGGCCCTCGGGATGCTCGTTCCGGTCGGGCAGCGGCAGGTCGAGGCGCAGGAGCGTGTAGATCAGCCGCTGCTTGGCGAATTCCATGCGCTGCCAGAGCATCATGTTCTCGGGGCGCGACAGGTCGGGGATGACGCGGTTGTAGCGCGAGGCGAGCGACAGGCGCTCCGGGCTGTCGGCGGGAAGCAGCCAGTTGCAGACGGCATATTCGTAGTTCGCGCAGTACTTCCACTTGGAGCCGTCCGACTTGCGGCCGACCGAGGTCCAGAAGCCCGTCTCCGCGTCGGGCTCCAGCGCGAGCATGCGATTCGTCAGCGGCTCGTAGCCGATCGCATGCTGGCAACGCTCGCATTTCGTGTTGTTGAAGAACACGACATTGTCGCAGGACGGGCACGAAAAGAGTTTCATCGGAAGGCCTTTTGGGGCGCTCTGAATCGGCGCGGAGGAGTTTGTGGCTAATGCGAGGCGGATTTGTCGGTTCCGCTCCTCTCGTGTGCATTGCAAAAATACTTTGACAGGACGGGGCCCGGCGCATCTCTATCGGGATGCCGGGCGAGACCCTATGGTCGCGCGAAACCAGCCGCTTCCCCGCGCTCCCGCAGCGCTGACCGAAGAGTGCCGATGTCGATCCTCGCAGCCGTCCATCATGTCACGCACTACACGTACGACCGGCCGGTCAATCTGGCGCCGCAGACGGTGCGTCTGCGACCCGCGCCGCATTCGCGTACGCGCGTTCCATCATATTCGCTGAAGGTCACGCCCGAGAACCACTTCGTCAACTGGCAGCAGGACCCGTTCGGCAACTACCTCGCCCGCTTCGTGTTTCCGGAGAAGGCGACGGAGTTCAAGATCGAGGTCGACCTCGTCGCCGACATGACGGTCTACAATCCCTTCGACTTCTTCGTCGAAGACTATGGAAGCGCCTGGCCCTTCGAGTACGAGGAGGGCCTAAAGACCGATCTCCTCGCCTATCTCGGGCCTGAGGAGGCCGGTCCGCGCCTTGCCGAGTTCCTGCGCGATCTCGACCGGTCGGAGACCCACACGGTCGACTTCCTCGTCGGGCTGAACCGGCTCCTGTCGCAGAAGATCGGATATCTCATCCGCATGGAGCCCGGCGTGCAGACGCCGGAGGAGACGCTGGAGCGCGCGTCCGGCTCCTGCCGCGACACGTCCTGGCTGCTCGTCCAGATCATGCGCCAGCTGGGTTTCGCCGCGCGCTTCGTCTCGGGCTACCTGATCCAGTTGAAGCCCGACCTCGTCGCGCTGGACGGGCCGGCCGGCACCACGGTGGACTTCACCGATCTCCACGCCTGGGCCGAGGTCTATCTGCCCGGCGCCGGCTGGATCGGCCTCGATCCGACCTCCGGCCTCATGACGGGCGAGAGCCACGTTCCGCTGGCCGCGACCCCGCACTACCGCTCGGCCGCCCCGATCTCGGGCGCGGTGGACTATGCGGAGGTCGAGTTCGCCTTCGAGATGACG
The DNA here is from genome assembly GCF_001425485.1 of Aureimonas sp. Leaf427. GTDB lineage: Bacteria > Pseudomonadota > Alphaproteobacteria > Rhizobiales > Rhizobiaceae > Plantimonas. The sequence continues at coordinate 526,801 of NZ_LMQW01000001.1, forward strand.
GTCGACCGCATCGCCGAGCGCCCGCGCGTCTCCGCCCCCTTCGACGACGAGAGCTGGGCGGCGCTCGACGCGCTCGGCGAACAGGTCGATGCCGAGCTGATCGCCAACGACGTCCGCCTCACCATGGGCGGCGAGCCGACCTTCGTCTCGATCGACGATTTCCAGGGCGACGAGTGGAACGCCTCCGCCACGGGCCCGACCAAGCGCGCGCTCGCCGACGATCTCATCCGGCGCCTGCGCGACCGCTTCGCGCCCGGCGGCTTCCTGCATTACGGCCAGGGCAAGTGGTATCCCGGCGAGACGCTGCCGCGCTGGACCTTCTCGCTCTACTGGCGGCGCGACGGCAAGCCGATCTGGCGCGACGTGAACCTCGTCGCGCGCGAGAAGGCCGATAGCGGCGTCACCGTCGAGCAGGCGGAGCTTCTGGTGCGCGATGTCGCGGAGGCTCTCGGCGTTCCCGCCGACAACGCGGCGCCCGCCTTCGAGGACCCCGCCTACTGGCTGGTTCGCGAGGCGCAGCTGCCGGAGAATGTCGAGCCGACCGATTCCAAGCTGGAGGACCCCGAGGAGCGCCTGCGCCTCTCGCGCGTCTTCGACCGGGGCCTCAACAAGGTCTCGGGCATGGTCCTGCCCATCCAGGCCTGGCAGTCCCAGGCCTTCGGCATCCGCTGGATGTCGGAGCGCTGGGGCACGCGGCGCGGGCACATCTTCCTGACCCCCGGCGACAGCCCGGTCGGCTATCGCCTGCCGCTGGGCTCCCTGCCCTATCTCGCCCCCGCGCGCTATCCCTACACCCATCCCGCCGACCCGACCGAGGAGCGCGGGCCCCTGCCGGACCCCAAGGATCTCGGCCGCAACCAGCGCCGCATCGAGGCGCACGACACGCCGATCTGGAGCCCGCCCCAGCAGGTGAGCCAGGAGATCTTCGGCTCGGTCCGCACCGCGCTCTCGGTCGAGCCGCGGGACGGCAAGCTCTTCGTCTTCATGCCGCCGCTCGAGACGGTCGAGGCCTATCTCGACCTCGTCGCCGCGGTCGAGGCCTCGGCGGAGGACCGGAACCTTCCGATCGTCATCGAGGGCTATCCGCCGCCATACGATCCGCGCATCAACGTCGTGCGCGTCGCGCCCGATCCGGGCGTCATCGAGGTGAACGTCCATCCCGCGACGTCGTGGAAGGAGTGCGTCTCGATCACGCGCACCGTCTACGAGGAGGCGCGCCAGTCGCGGCTGGGCACCGACAAGTTCATGATCGACGGCAAGCATGCCGGCACCGGCGGCGGCAACCACGTCGTGGTCGGCGGCGCGACGCCGAACGATTCGCCCTTCCTGCGCCGGCCGGACCTTCTGAAGTCCTTCGTCCTGCATTGGCAGCGCCATCCCTCGCTGTCCTATCTCTTCTCCGGCCTCTTCGTCGGCCCGACGAGCCAGGCGCCGCGCGTCGACGAGGCACGGCACGACCAGCTCTACGAGCTGGAGATCGCGATGGCGCAGGTGCCGCTGCCGGGCGAGGGCCTGCCGCCTCTGCCCTGGCTGGTCGACCGGCTCTTCCGCAACCTTCTCGTGGACGTGACCGGCAACACGCACCGGTCCGAGATCTGCATCGACAAGCTCTATTCGCCGGACGGCCCGACCGGCCGCCTGGGGCTGGTCGAGTTCCGCGGCTTCGAGATGCCGCCGGACGCGCGCATGTCGCTCGCCCAGCAGCTCCTGATCCGGGCGCTCGTCGCCAAGTTCTGGAAGGAGCCGCAGACCGGCCGCTTCGCGCGCTGGGGCACCACGCTCCACGACCGCTTCATGCTGCCCGCCTTCCTCTGGCAGGACTTCCTCGACGTTCTCGCCGATCTCGGCCGCTCGGGCTTTCCGATCCGTTCGGAATGGTTCGAGGCGCAGTCCGAGTTCCGCTTCCCCTTCTGCGGGAAGATGGAACGCGAAGGCGTCGAGCTGGAACTGCGGCAGGCCCTGGAGCCCTGGCACGTCATGGGCGAGACCGGCGCCATCGGCGGCACCGTGCGCTTCGTGGATTCCTCGGTCGAGCGGCTTCAGGTGAAGCTCTCGAACTACGATCCCGGCCGCCATGCCGTCACCTGCAACGGCCGCTTCGTGCCGCTGACGCCGCTCGCCGGCACGGGCGCGGCGGTGGCGGGCGTACGGTTCAAAGCGTGGCAGCCGGCGTCGGGCCTCCACCCGACGATCCCCGTCCACGCGCCGCTGACCTTTGACATCTACGATCGCTGGTCGAAGCGCTCGCTCGGGGGTTGCGTCTATCACGTCGCCCATCCCGGCGGCCGGAACTACGACACGTTCCCCGTCAACGCCAACGAGGCCGAGGCGCGCCGTCTGGCACGCTTCGAGGAACTCGGCCACACGCCGGGCTTCTACGAGCCGCTCCGGGAGGTGCCCGATCCGTCCTTCCCGATGACGCTCGACCTCAGACGTCCGTCCGGCCTCGCCCTTTGAGCGCAGCGCCTGTCGAAGAAACGAAGACGAAGGCCGGCAAGGACGCGATGGCCGCGTTCCTGTCGGCCTATCGCAGGCAGCCCGGCGTCTACGACGAGATGCTGGACGAAGCGGGCGAGATCCGCCCCCACTACCGGCCGCTGATCGAGGCGCTCGCCGCCATGGCCCCGGCCGAGCGCGCGGCGCGCTTCCGCTCGTCGCGGCAATACTTGCGCGAGGCCGGCGTCTTCTACCGCGTCTACGGCACGGGCTCCTCGGAGGACGACCGCGGCTGGCCGCTGGCCCATCCGGCCCTCGTCATCGAGCCGAAGGAATGGGCCGAGCTCGAAGCCGGCCTCGTCCAGCGCGCGAGCTTTCTCGAAAAGCTCGGCGGCGACCTCTACGGCACGCGCTCGCTGATCGCCAAGGGCCACCTGCCCGCCGCCCTCGTCGGCCGCAACCCGGAATTCCTGCGCCCGCTCGGGCGCCAGGGCCTGATGGGCAAGCCGTTGATCCGCTTCATCGCGGTCGATCTCGGCCGTGGGCCGGACGGGCGCTGGTGGGTGCTCGGCGACCGCACGCAGGCGCCCTCGGGCGCAGGCTTCGCGCTGGAGAACCGCGTCGCGACGTCGAGGGCCTTCCCGGAGATCGCCGCGGAGCTGAAGGTCCAGCGCATCGCGGGGTTCTTCGGCAAGTTCCGCGATTCGCTCTTTGCGCTGAACGGCAGCGGCATCCAGTCCCGCATCGGGCTTCTGACGCCGGGCCCCGCCAACGAGACCTATTTCGAGCACGCCTATCTCGCGCGCTATCTCGGCTTCCTGCTTCTGGAGGGCGGCGATCTCGTCGTGCACGGCAGCTCGGTCGAGGTGCGCACCGTCGACGGCTTCAAGCCGCTGCGCGTCCTCTGGCGCCGGCTCGACGCCGATTTCGCCGACCCGCTGGAACTCTTCCCGAAGAGCTATATCGGCACGCCCGGCCTCGTGCGGGCGGTGCGCTCGGGCGAGGTCGAGGTGGTCAACGCGCTGGGCTCGGGCATTCTGGAGACGCGCGCCCTCCTCGCCTTCCAGCCGAGTCTGGCCGAGGCGCTCCTCGGCACGGGGCTGAAACTTCCGACGATCGCCACATGGTGGGGCGGCACGCCCGCCGCCAAGGCCTTTCTGGAAAAGCAGGCCGAGCGCCTGTCCTTCGACAGCGCCTTCCCGCCGGGCGCCAGCGCCGCCGGCCCGGTCGCGCGCAGCCGGGAGGCGCTGCGGGCGGAGCTTTCGCTCGACGCGCTCGGCGTCGTCGGGCAGGAGGTCGCCGCCCTTTCCACCGCGCCCGTCTTCGTCGGCGACAGGCTGGAGGCGCGCCCGGTCGCGCTGCGCGTCTTCCTGGCGCGCAACGAGGACGGCTGGCACGTCATGCCGGGCGGCTTTGCCCGCGTCGCGGACGCGACGAGCGCCACCGCCGTCTCCATGCAGGCGGGCGGTCGCTCGATCGACGTCTGGGTGGGATCGCAGACGGAGGCGCAGCCGATCACGCTGCTCGGGCCGCCGCAGGCCCGCTTCATCCGCCGCGTGCCCGGCGCGCTGCCGGCCAGAGCCGCCGACAATCTCTACTGGCTCGGCCGCTATGCCGAGCGCGCGGAGGTCGCGACCCGCCTTCTGCGCCTTCACGCGGCGCGAACCGCCGTGGCGAGGCCCGGCCTTCTGGAGGAAGCGGTCAAAACGCTTCTGGCGCAGCTCGGCGTCGACATCGCGGAGGAAAAGCCCGCGCGCGGCCTCCTGACGCTCGTTCGCGGCGCCTTCGACATCGCCTCGCGCATCCGCGACCGCTTCTCGCCGGACGGCTGGCGCGTCCTCGGCGAGATCGTAGAGCTTCTGTCGGACAGTCTCGAGGGAGAGAAGCCGAGCGATCTCGCCGACGTCACCAGCGCCGTCCTGACGCGCCTTGCCGGCTTCACAGGACTGGTGCGCGAGAACATGTACCAGTTCGCGGGCTGGCGGTTTCTCTCCTGCGGCCGCTCGCTCGAGCGCGCGCGCTCGACCGCGACCGTCGCCTCGCGCCTGATCGGCACGGATGCGCCGGAAGGCGCGCTCGAGGCGCTGCTGGAATTCGTCGACAGCCGCGTGACCTACCGCCGGCGCTACTCCGTGACGCTCTCGCCGCAGACGGTGCTGGATCTGGCCGTGCTCGATCCCCTCAACCCGCGCTCCGTCGCCTTCCAGGTCAATGCCCTGAAGGAGACGATCGGCCAGCTTCCGGGCGTGCAGCCCGGCGCCTCGCTCGACCAGCTCTCGCGCCGCATCGCGCGGCTGCAGGTCCGGCTCGTGACCGCCGGGCCGGTGGAGGTGGATCAGGCCTTCCTCGACCGCATCGCCAGGGATCTCGGCGAAATCTCCGATCTTCTCGGCCAGCGCTACTTCGCGGCGGGGCCGGACACGGTCCATCAGGGGCTCGACCACGAATGAGCATTCGGCGCGATCCCAAGGCCATGGTCTACGACATCACGCTGAAGTTCGGCTACGACTACCCCTCGGCGGTCAAGGACGCGCGGCACATCCTGCGCCTTCGCCCGCGCGAGACCAAGCGCCAGCACGTCGCCTCGAAGGTGGTGCGGGTCGATCCCGAGCCGGACGAGACGGTGCGCGAATCCGACTTCTTCGGAAACGGCGTCGATCACCTGCGCCTCTACCGTCCGCACGAGTCCCTGAAGATCGAGATGCGCGCCCGCATCGCGGTCAAGACGCACGAGCCCGATCTCGGCGCGACGCCGTCGATCGCCGCGCTTCGCAAGGCGGGGCTCCTCTGCCGCGATACCGGCGCGCAGAGCCCGGTCCACTTCCTCGGCGCGAGCCGCATGCTGCCGGGCTCGCCCCTCGCCACCGCCTTCTACAAGGAGCGCCTGCCCGATCCCGACGAGCCGGCCGGCCCCGCGCTCCTGCGGCTGACGAAGGAGACCTACGAAGCTTTCACCTACGCCTCCGGCACGACGACGATCGAGACGCCGGTGGACACGGTCATGACGACGCGCAAGGGCGTCTGCCAGGACTTCGCCCATGCGATGATCTCGGGCCTTCGCGGCGCCGGCATTCCGGCCGCCTACGTCTCCGGTTTCCTGCGCACGATCCCGCCCAAGGGCCAGCCGCGCCTGGAAGGCGCCGATGCCATGCACGCCTGGATCGCGGTCTGGCTCGGCGAGGAGACGGGCTGGGTCGGCTTCGATCCGACCAACGGCGTCGCGGCGGCGGGGGACCATATCGAGGTCGCCATCGGCCGCGACTATGCGGACGTCGCGCCGATCGGCGGCGTGATCGTCACATCCGGCCCCCAGCGCCTCACCCATTCGGTCGACGTCGCGCCGGTCGAGGAAGCCGGCTAACGAGCCGTTAGCGCACTTTAACCACAGACGCCGAAATGCCGACCCGGGTAAGAAAGTATTGGCGTCTCGGCTGCGAAAACAGGGGTGACCGAACAAGAAGCTGACGATGCGTATGGACGTTCCCACCCTCTACGGCCTGACGGTCGGAACGCTGTGCCTTGCGGTCGCGATGACGCTGTGGGAGCGCAAGGCCCATCCCGGACGCGCCGGCCCGCTCGGCATCTGGGCTTCGGCCTACGCGGCCTTCGCCCTCGGCTGCATGGTCATGATGAACCGCTCGTCCTTGCCCGGCGTGCTCGGCATGGCGCTGACGAACGTCATCATGGTCACGGGCTACCTGCTCGTCCTTCACGGCGCGATCCGGCTCGACGGACGGGGCCGCCCGCTGCTTCTGACCTTGCCGCTCGTCGCGATCAGCGTCGTCTGGACGGAGTTCGGCGCGCGCTACGGCGACGCCTTCTGGCAGTTCGGCGGGTCGCTGCCGATCCTCCTCGTCAGCTTCGCGACCGCCATCGTGCTCGCGCGCAGCAGAGCCTTGAAAGGGCTGCGCTCCCGGCCGCTCGCCATCGCCGTCCATCTCGTCCACGGGCTGTTCTATCTCGGCCGCTTCGCCGTGATGCCCTTCCTCGCCGAAGCCTTCGGACCGGAAGCGCTCGCGCTCTCGGCCAAGATCACCATGTTCGAGGCGGTGCTCTATTCGGTGGCCATGCCGGCGGCCTTCCTGGCGCTCGTGCGCGAGGAGGCGCAGGACCGGCTTCTCGCGGCCTCGCAGACGGACTACCTGACCGGCCTCGGCAATCGGCACGCCTTCTTCGAACGCGGCGCCGCGTTGATGCGGGACAAGAACGCGCTGACGCTGCTGGCCTTCGATCTCGACCATTTCAAGAGCATCAACGACCGCCATGGCCATGCCGCCGGCGACGAGGTCCTGAAGCTCTTCGCAGACGTCGCCCGCGCGGGGCTCGGCTCGAACGCCATTCTGGCGCGGCTCGGCGGCGAGGAGTTCGCGGCGCTCCTTCCGGGCATGGGCGCGAACGAGGCACGGCCTCTCGCCGAGGCGCTCTGCCGGTCCTTCGCGATGGAAGCCGCGAAGGCCGAGGGCCTCGCCATCCGCGCCACCGTCAGCGTCGGGCTGGCCGAACGCGAGCCCGAGAGGCCGGACCTGCAGCGCCTTCTCTCGGCCGCCGATCAGGCGCTCTATCGCGCCAAGTCGCTCGGCCGCGACCGGGTCGAGGCGGCGGCCCCCGCCATCGCAAGGGCCGCCTGAACCTCGATCCCGCGATCAGCCGGCGACGAAGACGACCGTCGCCAGCGGCGGCAGCGTGATCGAGAGCGAGTGCGACCGCCCGTTCGCGCCGATCTCGTCGGCCTCCCATCCGCCCATATTGCCGGTGTTCGTGCCGCCGTAGATCTCGGCATCGGTGTTCATGCGCTCGGTCCAGGTGCCGCCATGCGGCACGCCGACACGATATTCGTGGCGCACGACGGGCGTGAAGTTGGAGACGACGAGCACCGAGCGCCCCTCGGCATCCTTGCGCAGGAAGGCGATGACGCTTTCCGCCTCGTTCTGCGTGTCCACCCATTCGAAACCGGCGGGATCGCAGTCGAGCTGATGCAGCGCGGGGATCTCGCGGTAGAGCGTGTTGAGATCGCGCACGAGGCGCTGCACGCCCTGATGCTCGGGCTGGTCGAGCAGGTGCCAGTCCAGCGAATAGTCGTGCGCCCATTCGCGCTCCTGGCCGAACTCGCCGCCCATGAAGATCAGCTTCTTGCCGGGATGGGTCCACATCCAGCCGAAATAGGCCCGGAGATTGGCGAACTTCTGCCAGCGGTCGCCCGGCATCTTGCCGAGGAGCGAGCCCTTTCCGTAGACGACCTCGTCGTGGGAGAGCGGCAGGATGAAGTTCTCGGAATAGGCGTAGACCATTCCGAACGTCATGTGATGGTGGTGATAGCGCCGGTTGATCGGGTCTTCCTGCATGTAATGCAGCGTGTCGTGCATCCAGCCCATGTTCCACTTGAAGTGGAAGCCGAGGCCGCCCGAATAGGTCGGGCGCGACACGTTGGGGAAGGAGGTCGATTCCTCGGCATGGGTCGAGGCGTTCGGATAGAGCGCGCCGACGCGCTCGTTCGTGTCCTTCAGGAAGGCGATGGCCTCCAGGTTCTCGCGCCCGCCGTGAATGTTGGGCTCCCACTCGCCGTGCTTTCGCGAGTAGTCGAGATAGAGCATGGAAGCGACGGCATCGACGCGCAGGCCGTCGATGTGGAAGCGGTCGAGCCAGTAGAGCCCGTTCGAGACGAGGAAGTTCTTCACCTCCGTGCGCCCGTAGTCGTAGATCAGCGTGTTCCAGTCCTGGTGGAAGCCGCGGCGCGGGTCCGGATGCTCGTAGAGCGCCGTGCCGTCGAAGCGCGCGAGACCGTGGATGTCGGTCGGGAAATGGCCGGGCACCCAGTCGAGAAGAACGCCGATTCCCGCCTGGTGCAGGGCGTCGACGAGCCGGGCGAAGCCCTCCGGCGAGCCGAAGCGCGAGGTCGTCGCGAAGAGGCCGATCGGCTGGTAGCCCCATGAACCGTAGAACGGATGTTCGGAGACCGGCATCAGCTCGACGTGGGTGAAGCCCATGTGCTGGACGTAAGGCACGAGCTGCCCGGCGATCTGGTCGTAGTCGAGAATGGCATTGCCGTCGCCGCGCCGCCAGGAACCCAGATGCACCTCGTAGATCGAGATGGGCTTGGAGGCGTCCTGCCAGTCCGGCCCTTGCGCCTGGAAGTCGGCGTCCTTCCATGCGTGGCGCACGAGGCCTTCCACGATCGAACCCGTCGCGGGCGCCTGCTCGTGATAGAAGCCGACCGGGTCCTGCTTCAGCGGCTGGAGGTCGCCGTGGAGGCCGACGACCTCGAACTTGTAGATCTCGCCGCGCCCGATGCCCGGAACGAAAAGCTCCCAGCACCCGCAATCGTGGCGAAATCGCATGACGTGGCGCCGGCCGTCCCAGCCGTTGAAATGGCCGACGACGGAGACGCGCTGCGCATCCGGCGCCCAGACGACGAAGCGCACGCCCGAAACGCCGTCCATCTCGAACGGATGCGCGCCGAAGGCCTCGTAGAGGCGGTTGTGGGTGCCCTGCGCCAGGAAATAGGCGTCCTGTTCGCCGAGGATCGGGCCGAAGCGATAGGTGTCCTCCTCCTCCCACGCGATGCCGCCATGCGTGTAGCGCAGGCGATAGGCGGAGCCTCGGGAAAGGCCCGGCACGAGGCCGGAATGGAACCCGCCCTCGGAGGGCTCCAGCTCCGCAAGGACCGCGCCCGACGCGTCGATCACGACGGCGGTTTCCGCGCCCGGCCGGAAGACGCGGACGACGAGGCCGCCCTCGGCCTCGTGCGGGCCGAGCAGGGAGAAGGGATCGCGATGCCGGCCTTCCAGAATGGCGCGCAGCGCGCCCTCGCCGGGGCGATGGGCGTCGCTGGCCGTCGGGGCGGACGGTTCGACGGCGCGGCTGGGTGTCATGCTCATGAGAGGACCTGTCGGTTTTCGAGGAGCGTCGTGATGCCGCGAAGAGGAATGGAGAGCCAGGTCGGCCGGTTCGCCGCCTCGTATTTCAGCTCGTAGAACGCCTTTTGCAGGATGAAGAGGTCGAGAAGCCGGCTGGCGCCCTCCTCCGCAGCGTCGATGCCGGAGGCCTCGCTCCAACTGGCGAGGAAGCTCTTGGTGACGTCGGCCTTCCAGGACTCGGTGATGCCGACGAGCTTCTCGAGCGTCGCCTCGTTGCCCGGTCCCGCCTTGTCTAAGGCGGCGAAGGCGGCATAGTCGAAGGAGCGCAGCATGCCGGCGACATCGCGCAGCGGCGAGGATTTCGCCCGGCGCTCCTCCAGCGAGGCCCCCGGCTCGCCCTCGAAGTCGAGGATGACGACGTCGTTCTTCGACACGAGGACCTGACCCAGGTGATAGTCGCCGTGGATGCGGGTGCGCAGACCCGTGAGCCCGGCGGCCGCGAACCCGTCGAACCAATCGTGGATCGCCGAGCGCGCTGCGACGAGCCGCGAGGCGTCCGCGGCCAGCTGCTCGGTCCCGTAGGAGCCGAGCCGCGCCAGAACGTCGAGCGCGCTCTCGGCCTCGGCCCTTGCGGTCTCGACGAACCGGGCGAGCGAGGCTTCGTCGATCGGCTCGGGGTCGAAGTCGGGATCGCCGGTGACGGTGGCGAGCGCACGGTGCATCTCGCCGGTCCGCCGGCCGATGATGTTGCCGGCGTCGATGCGCGTCTGGAGCGGCACGCCGCCCTCCGCCTCGGCGGCATCGCCCATCTGGTCCGTCAGCGGCTCCGTCGCATAGGCGTTGTCGCGGAGATAGCGCGCGAGCCCCTCCGTCACGACCGCCCAGGCATCGCCCTGGTTCTCGATCCGCTGGAACAGGGCGGCGACCGCCGCGCGCGTTCCGTCCTCCCGCTCCAGCTCCACCGAGCCGAGCAGCGCGGGCGCGGCGGTGAAGTCGGTCTTCTCGGTGAGGAAGCGCGTGACCTCCAGTTCCGGCTGCTGCCCGTCGCGCAGGCGGCGGTAGAACTTGAGAATGCCCGTCGAGCCGATCGCGACGGAGGTGTTGGACTGCTCGCCGCCGAGCGGAGCGATTCCTTCCGCCGGCTCGGCCGCGGCCGCCGCCAGCGCTTCGGCGGCGCTCGCGGATGCGTGGACGTGCAGCTTCGAGGTGCCGAGGTCGAGATCGGCGCCCTTGGCGATCATGTCGACGAAGAGCTTGGAGAGCGCGGCGTCGCGCGTGCCGTCGATGATGACGCCGAGGCGCGGGCCCTGGCGCAGCTTCATCAGCGTATAGGGAAGGTTCGGCCGGTTGGCCGCCGCCTGCGGCTCGCCCCAGCGCGCCGAGAGCGGCAGGAAGTAGCGTCGCTCGCCGGCCCGCGTCTTCATCACCGCCTCGGCCAGGAGATGGCGCGGCTCGCCGGGCGCGGGCGCGCCGAGAACGACGAACTCGGCGGTCGCCTTGCCCTCGTCCTTGCCGGAATACCAGCGCTGGCCGCCGACGAACTTCGGCAGCACGGTCTCGATCTCGCGCCGGTTCTGCGTGTTCAGCGTGGTCTTCAGATCGCCGAGCACGACGACGGTGGAGAATTCCGGCAGCGGCTCGGGGACGGGGCGCACGAGCGGGCCGCCGAGGGCAGCGCCCGACACGTCGAACCAGAAGAAGCCGAAGGCCGGCAGCGTCAGCACGTAGGGCGCCTCGCCGATCGCCGGGAAGGGCGAGAGGCCCAGCATCTCGACGGGCGCAACGCCGGCGAAGGCCGAAAGGTCCAGCTCGACCGCCTGTGCCGTTGAGGACAGGTTCGCCACGCAGAGGATCTTCTCCTCCTTGTGCTCGCGCAGGTAGGCCAGCACCTTCCGGTTCGACGGATAGAGGAAGGAGATGGCTCCGCGTCCGAAGGCCTCGCGGGTGCGGCGCACCTGCACGAGGCGGCGCGTCCAGTTCAGCTGGCTCGCGGGATTGTTCGACTGGGCCTCGACGTTGACGGCCTGGAATCCGTAGATCGGGTCCTGGATCGGCGGCAGGTAGAGCCGCTGCGGGTCGGCGCGGGAAAAGCCGCCGTTCCGGTCCGCCGACCATTGCATCGGCGTGCGCACGCCGTCGCGGTCGCCGAGATAGATGTTGTCGCCCATGCCGATCTCGTCGCCGTAATAGAGCGTCGGCGTGCCCGGCATCGACATGAGGAGGGCGTTCAGGAGCTCGACCTTGCGCCGGTCGTTGCCCATCAGCGGGGCGAGGCGCCGGCGGATGCCGAGGTTGATGCGCGCGCGCGTGTCGGCCGCGTAGGTCGACCAGAGATAGTCGCGCTCCTCCTGCGTCACCATTTCGAGCGTCAGCTCGTCGTGATTGCGCAGGAAGATCGCCCACTGGCAGTTCTCGGGGATCTCCGGCGTCTGGCGCATGATGTCGGTGATCGGGTGCCGGTCCTCCTGCGCCAGTGCCATATACATGCGCGGCATCAGCGGGAAGTGGAACGCCATGTGGCATTCGTCGCCCTCGCCGAAATAGGGGCGCGTGTCCTCGGGCCACTGGTTGGCCTCGGCCAGCAGCATGCGGTCGGGATAGTGCTTGTCGAGATCGGCGCGGATCGCCTTCAGGACGACGTGCGTCTCGGGCAGGTTCTCGTTGTTCGTGCCCTCGCGCTCCACGAGATAGGGGATCGCGTCGAGGCGCAGGCCGTCGACGCCCTTGTCCAGCCAGAAGTGCATGACGTCGAGCACCTCCTCCAGAACCTTCGGATTGTCGAAGTTGAGGTCCGGCTGATGCGAGAAGAAGCGGTGCCAGAAATACTGACCCGCCACCGGATCGTAGGTCCAGTTGGAGGTCTCGGTGTCGGTGAAGATGATGCGGGTGAGGTCGTAGCCCTTGTCGTCGTCCGCCCAGACGTAGAAGTCGCGTTCCGGCGAGCCCTTCGGCGCGTTGCGCGCGGCCTGGAACCAGGGATGCTGGTCCGACGTGTGGTTGATGACGAGTTCGGTGATGACGCGAAGCCCGCGCTTGTGGGCCTCCTCCACGAAGCGCTCGAAATCCTCCATCGAGCCGTAGGACGGGTTCACCGAGCGGTAGTCGGCGATGTCGTATCCGTCGTCGCGCAGCGGCGAGGGATAGAAGGGCAGGAGCCAGATCGCGGTGACGCCGAGACCGCTGATATAGTCGAGCTGCGTCAGCAGCCCCCCGAAATCGCCGATCCCGTCGCCGTTCGAATCGACGAAGGTCTTGACGTGCAGCTGGTAGATGATCGCGTCCTTGTACCAATCCATCGCCGCCGGATTGGGGCCGGCGGTGGGATCGGTGGGCGTGAGGGCGACGTGCTCGTTCATGACGACTCGCTTGTATTCTGAGGACGGCGGCAGGGGATCGAACGCTCGGGCCGGGGCCCTCGCCTTAGACGGAGAGCCGCAGAACGATGTAGGGCTGGATGGCGGGATCGAGACCCCAGTACTGGATTTTTCCGGTCCAGGAGAACGTCTCGCCGCTGACAAGGTTCTTCACCTTCACCGTCCCGTCGTCGGGCAGGCCGAACTCCCAGAGCGGGACCTCCAGATGGCCGCCCTGGAACTCGTGCGGGTCGAGCGTCACGATGAAGAGCAGGAGCTCCGAGCGGTCGGGCGCCCACTTGCCGTAATAGAGAATGTTGTCGTTGTAGAGATTGTAGAAGACGAGGTTGCGGAAGGACCGCATCGCCGGCTCGGATTGGCGGAGCTTGTTGAAGAAGGCGAAATCGTCGCGGATATGGCCGGGCGCCTTCCAGTCGAAGGCGCGGATCTCGTACTTTTCGGAGTTGAGATACTCTTCCTTGCCCTGGACGGGCAGATATTCGCAGAGCTCGAAGCCGGAATAGACGCCGTAATTGCCGGCGAGCGTCGCCGCCAGCGCCGCGCGGATGCGGAAACCCGGCCGCCCGCTCGTCTGGAGATAGCGCGGGTTGATGTCCGGCGTGTTCACGAAGAAGTTCGGCCGCATGTACTCGACGCATTCGGTTTGCGTCAGCTCGGTCATGTACTCGGTCAACTCGTACTTCGTGTTGCGCCAGGTGAAGTACGAATAGGACTGGTTGTAGCCGACCTTGGCGAGCCGCTTCATCGGCTTCGGCCGCGTGAAGGCTTCCGCCAGGAAGATCGCGCCCGGCTCCACCTTGCGGATCTCGTCGATGATCCACTCCCAGAAGGGGAAGGGCTTGGTGTGCGGATTGTCCACGCGGAAGATGCGCACGCCCTTGTCCACCCAGAACAGGAAGATGCGCAGGAACTCGAACCAGAGATCGGGAATGGCGTCGCGGTAGAAGTGGACGTTGACGATGTCCTCGTACTTCTTCGGCGGGTTCTCCGCGAACTTGATCGTGCCGTCCGGCCGCCAGTCGAACCATTCGGGATGCTGGCGAATCCACGGATGGTCGGGCGAGCACTGGATGGCGAAGTCGATCGCGATCTCCATGCCGTGCTCGCGCGCGGCCGCCACGAGCCGGGCGAAGTCCTGGAAATTGCCGAGTTCGGGATGCAGCGCGTCGTGGCCGCCATCGGCCGAGCCGATCGCATAAGGTGAGCCCGGATCGTCCGGGCCGGGGGTCAGCGTGTTGTTCTTTCCTTTGCGGTTGGTCTTGCCGATCGGATGGATCGGCGGGAAGTAGAGGACGTCGAAGCCCATCTCCTGGATGTCGGGCAGGCGCTTGATGACGTCGTCGAACGTGCCGTGGCGATCGACCGAGCCCGACTGCGATCGCGGCATCAGCTCGTACCAGGCCGAGAAGCCGGCGGCCTCGCGGTCCACCCAGACCGGCACGTCAACATGATAGCGCGTCAGATGCGTGCGCACGTCCGTCGCCGCGATGGTCGCGATCGTCTCGGGCGCCCGCAGCAGCTCGTACTGCCCGAGCTTGTCGCCCTTGGCGGCGAGCGCGTCGAGCCTGTCCAGAAGCTTCGCCAAGTCCGCCTGCTCTGCCTTCGTGCCCCGGCCGGACTCGGTGCAGAGCCCGAGCAGCGAGCGCGCCTCCGACAGTTCCAGCGCGATGTCCTGCCCGGCATCGCGCTTCTTGCGGGACTCGTCGCGCCAGGTCGCCAGGAGATCGCGCCAGGCGATGACCGTGAAACGGTGATGGCCGGGCTTCTCGAAGGAGAAGCTCGCCCGCCAGCGGTCGTTGACGACGAAGTCCATCAGAACCTCGGTCTCCGCCGAGCCGTCCGCCGGCCCGTAGAGAACGGCCGCCGCGATCACCTCGTGCCCGTCGGTAAAGATGTCGGCCTCGACCGTCAGCTCCTCGCCTTCCAGCCGCTTGGCGGCAAAGCGTCCCCCGTCGATCTCGGGCGAGACGCCCTCGATGGCGAGGCGCGAGGCCGCCAGATGGCGCAGCCGCGCCTCGCTGGCCGCTCTCGCATCCGCGGGACCTGCGGTCGTTTCGGACGGCTTCGCCCTCTGGGGAGCTTCGATGGCATCGGCCATGAACGGACCTCTTGGGATCGGACTTCGATGGGAAGAAGGCCGCCGGACGGCGCCTTCGATGATGGCGTGTGGACGAGGAGCCCGCATCCGAAACCGCCGAGCCATCGGCAGGTTGCGTTTGCGATGCAAAAAGCCTTCCGTGCGGTGCACGGGGCCGCCCCGGCTGGCCTGCCGCGTCCGCCGGGGCGAGCGCGTCGTCTCAGGGCGTCGCGCGAACGGTCTGGCGCTGCTCGCCGAGGCCCGCACCGCCCAGCGAGACTATGTCGCCCTCTTTCAGGAAGGTCGGCGGCTTCATGCCCATGCCGACGCCGGGCGGGGTGCCCGTCGTGATCACGTCGCCCGGCATCAGGCGCATGAAGCCGGAAATATACGAGATCAGCTTGGCGACGCCGAAGATCATGGTGGCGGTCGAGCCGGCCTGCCGCTCGTCCGAGCCGACCTTCAGCCAGAGATCGACGGCCTGAATGTCCGCGATCTCGTCCGGCGTCACGAGCCAGGGGCCGAGCGGGCCGAAGGTCGGCGCGCTCTTGCCCTTCACCCACTGGCCGCCGCGCTCGGTCTGCCAGGCGCGCTCCGACACGTCGTTGCAGAGGCAGAAGCCCGCGACATGGCCGAGCGCCTCGGCCTCCGACACGTTGAACGCGGCCTCGCCGATGACGATGGCAAGTTCCACCTCCCAGTCGAGCTTGGTCGAGCCCGGCGGGATGAGGATGTCGTCGCGCGGCCCGACGATGGAGGAGACGGCCTTGGAGAAGAGGATCGGCTCAGCGGGGATCGGCGCGCCCGTCTCGGCCGCATGGTCGGCATAGTTCAGCCCGACCGCGACGAAGTTCGTTGTGCCCGCGACGGGAGGCCCGAGGCGCGAGGCGGGATCGGCCTTCGGCAGGCTCTTGGGATCGATCGCCGCGATGCGCGCGAGGCTGGCCCGGGACAGGGTCGAGCCGGAGAGGTCCTCGATTTCGAGGGACAGATCGCGAAGCACGTTGTCGGCGTCGATCAGCCCGGGCTTCTCGTCGCCCGCGGCGCCGAATCTCACCAGTCGCATGCACGTCTCCTTGGCTTTTTCGCCGCTGCGCCGAAAGGCGCCCGAGCCATGAGATAGCTCACGCGAGGGATTTGTCTCCTCGTTTCGACGCCGCCGAGCCCGGCTCGGGATGGCGCTAAGCCTTTGTCTCCTCCGCGAAGTTGCGCCCCCGCGCTCTTCGCGGCGCACCGGAAGAGCAGTCACTGAACATCTGGTCAAACGACAAGAAGCGTCGCGCGAGCAAGGACTTGGCGACAGTTAGACGCAAGGCGTCATGGCTAAGGATTGGACAACGGTTCCGCTCGGTCACGTCCGGCGCGCTTGGAGTCGGACGGAAAGGGCCTGCATTCGGTGACGACGATGACCATGAGATTTTCCTCGACCGAAGCTGCGCCCTTGCCGATGTCGCCACACCAGGCCGCCCCGGACACGATGGACGCACCTTCTCCCGGCCCGCCCCTGCAGGTCGACGACGAGGAGTTTCAACGCCTCTCCGAGGTGCTGACGCTCTACCACGCCAAGCGCGCGCTTCGCCGCGTCGCCGAGCGCAACGCCTATCCGGCCTTCGCGCTCCTGTCGGTGAAGACCGGCGGCAACGCGATCAGCCTCGACATGGTGACGTCGAACTGGCCGACGGACCCTTGCGACACGCTGCGCGAGGCGGCCGGGCCGGGCGCGGAGCTGCGCACGAGGCTCGCCGAAGCGATCTCGCCCTTCTACCTGACCCCCGACCAGGCGGCCCTCATCGCCGCGCCGACGCCCTTCGTCCTCTGCCTTCCCGTCTACAACGATGTCGGACGGGGCGCGCTCTTCTTCGCGTCCGAACGGGACGACGGGGACGACGCCCATGCGGCCCTGCACCTCTATGCGATCTACATCTATGCCCGCGTCTGCGCGCTGACGCGCCCTCGCCTTCCCGCCACGGCGCTCGCCCCGCGCGAGATCGACTGCCTGCGCTGGAGCGCGGCCGGCAAGACCTCCGGCGAGATCGCCGCCATTCTCGGCGTGTCCGAAAACACGGTGAACTCCTATCTCGCCGCCGCCGCACAGAAGCTGAACGCGGTCAACCGCGTGCAGACCGTGGCCCAGGCCATCCGCCTGGGCCTCCTGCCCTAACAGCAAAACGGCCTGCAACGCGCCGGGTGCAGGCCCCGCCGCCAATCCTTCAAGATTCCTTCACCGCGTTCACGACTCCTTAAGCACGCGCGGTCGAAAAACGGACGAAGGGCGGGGGAATCGTCCTTCGCGCGGGCCAAGACCGCGGCTGGACGACATTCCCGGAGGCGGCATGCTGAACCTGAAATCGCTCCCGATCCGTCTTCCCAAGCGCCTCGGCCGCGCCAAGGCGGCGCCCGAGGCCGCGATCGCGCCGGCGGGCTTCCTGCCGCGCAAGCGCGGCCAGAAGTCCCGCTTCCTGCTCGCCACCGGTCTCTTCTGCACGATCTACGCCGTGATCGGCGGCCGGCTTCTCTTCTTCGGCGCGACGGAGACGAGTTCGAGCGGCATGCTGGCCTCGATCGCCGGCCCCGTCACGCGGCCCGACATCGTCGACCGGCACGGCAAGGTCCTCGCGATCGACATCAAGACGGCCTCGCTCTTCGCCGAGCCCAAGCGCATCGTCGACGTCGACGAGGCGACCGAACTCCTGCGCACCGTCCTGCCCAATCTCGATCCCGAGACGCTCTACCGCAAGCTCTCCAACTCCAAGCAGGGCTTCGCCTGGCTGGAGCGCAAGCTCACCCCCCGCCAGCAGCAGCAGATCCTCTCGCTCGGCCTGCCCGGCATCGGCTTTCGCACGGAGAAGCGCCGCTTCTATCCCGGCGGCTCGACGGCGGCCCATATTCTGGGCCTCACCAACATCGACAATGCCGGCATCGCCGGCATGGAAAAGTACATCGACGACAGCGGCTTCTCCGATCTCCAGGCGAACGGGCTCGCCGGCGGCGACCGGCTGGAGCCGGTCAAGCTCGCCATGGACCTCTCGGTCCAGCACATTCTGAACGACGAGATCGTCGGCGCGATGAAGCGCTACCGTGCGGTCGCGGCCGGCGCGGTCGTGCTCGACGTCGAGACCGGCGAGATCATCGCCATGGCCTCCGCCCCGACCTTCGATCCCAACGAGCCCGGCGACGCGCTGAAGAAGGAAAACCTCAACCGCATCTCGGCCGGCACGTTCGAGATGGGCTCCACGTTCAAGATCTTCACCACCGGCATGGCGCTGGATTCGGGCAAGGTGAACATGAACAGCCGGATCGACACGACGCCCTTCCGCGTCTCCGGCCACACGATCAAGGAGTTCCACAACAAGGGCTCCTCGCTCACCGTCCCCGAAATCTTCAAATACTCCTCCAATGTCGGCTCCGCGCGCGAGGCGGACATGGTGGGCGTCGAGGGCCACAAGGAGTTCCTCACTCGCCTCGGCCTCCTCTCGCGCATCAAGACGGAGCTGCCCGAGACGGCGATGCCGACGCAGCCGAAGACCTGGAAGAAGATCAATTCGATGACGATCTCCTTCGGCCACGGCGTCTCCACGACGCCGCTGAACACGGCGGTCGCCGCGGCCGCCCTGATCAACGGCGGCTGGTACATCCCGCCGACCTTCCTGCCCCGGACCAAGGCGGAGGCCGACGCGGTGAAGACGCGCGTCGTCAGCGAGAAGACCTCGGCCGACATGCGCGAGATCTTCCGCATCAACGGCATCGAGGGCTCGGGCCGGCAGGCCAACGTCCCCGGCTTCCATGTCGGCGGCAAGACGGGCACCGCCGAGAAGGTCGAGAATGGCCGCTACAACCACTCCAAGCGCTTCAACGCCTTCGTCGGCGCCTTCCCGATCGAGAAGCCGCGCTATGTGGTGCTCACCATCGTCGACGAGCCGCAGGTCGAGCCCGGCAAGCCCAACGCCCAGGCCGGCTGGAACGCCGCCCCGATGGTCGGCAACATCGTCCGCCGCTCCGCCGCGCTTCTCGGCGTCAACCCCGACTTCGGCCCGGTCGGCAAGGCGCTGATGGTGAAGTTCTAAAGCGAGGCGGAGGCGAAGGGTCAAACGGCCGCGCTCCACGGCACCCCCCTCTGCCTGCCGGCATCTCCCCCGCAAGGAGGGAGATCAGGCTTACCTCTGCCGTAACGAGTTCGATCTGCCGCCAAAGCTGCCGATCTCCCTCCTTGCGGGGGAGATGTCCGGCAGGACAGAGGGGGGTGCCTCCCTCAGACCTCCCCAAGCCCCGATCGACCCGCTTTTACTGCTGATCCCCCAGCGGATCGAACCCCGGCTCGGCGAGGCTCGGCGCGTCCGGCCGCTCCGGCAGGGACGGCCCGTCGAAGTTCTGCCGGTCGTGGCGCTTCACGCCGGCCGCATAGGTCGCGACCACCGAGCGGTCGTCGCCCATGGTCAGAAGAACGAAGAGCTCCTCCGCCAGCGTCTCGCAGCGGCCCATGCGCCGGCGCATGGCCGGCGTCGCGCCGGTGTCGAGCACGACGAGATCGGCCTCCAAGCCGGGCTTCAGCGAGCCGATCCTCGCCCCCAGCCCCATCGCCTCGGCATTGCCGGCGGTCATCATGTGGAAGGCCTCGAAGGCCGGCAGTGTCTGCCCCTTCAGCGCCAGGACCTTGTAGGCCTCCGCCCCCGTGCGCAGCATGGAATAGCTGGTGCCGCCGCCGATATCGGTGGCGAGCCCGATCCGCGCGCCGGCCGCCGCGACCGCCGCCCGGTCGAAGAGGCCGGAGCCGAGGAAAAGGTTCGAGGTCGGGCAGAAGACCGCCGTCGCCCGCCGCTCGCCGAGCACGGCCAGCTCGCGCGCCGTCAGATGGATGCAGTGCCCGAACAGCGCCTTCTCGCGAACGAGGCCATGCGCCTCGTAGACGTCGAGATAGTCGCGGGCCCAAGGGAACAGCTCCGCCACGAAGGCGATCTCGGCGAGGTTCTCGGAGAGATGCGTCTGAATGTGCATGTCCGGAAACTCGGCGGCCAGCGCCCCCGTCGCCTCCAGCTGCGCCTTCGTCGAGGTCGGCGCGAAGCGCGGCGTGATCGCGTATTCGAGCCGCCCCTCGCCGTGCCAGCGCTCGATCAGCGCCTTCGACTGGTCGTAGCCGGACTGCGGCGTGTCGAGCAGCGCCGCCGGCGCGTTGCGGTCCATCATGACCTTGCCCGCGACCATGCGCAGATCGCGGCGCCGAGCCTCCGCGAAGAAGGCGTCGACCGAGACGGGATGGCTCGTGCAGTAGACCGCGGCCGTCGTCGTGCCCGAGCGCAGGAGTTCGTCGACGAGGAAGACCGCCGCCTCGCCCGCGACCTCGGGATCGCCATAGCGGCTTTCCTCGGGAAACGTATAGCGCGCCAGCCATTCCATCAGTTCGGCCCCGTAGGAGCCGATCACCTGCGTCTGCGGCATGTGGAGATGGGGATCGACGAAGCCGGGCATCACGAGATGCGGCCGGTGGTCGATCACGCGCGCGCCCTCGGGCAGGCCGGCCAGCAGCTCGGACGCCGCGCCGATCGCGGTGATCCTGCCGTCCTCCAGGCGAAGAAGCCCGTCTTCCACAAAGACCGGCGCGCCGCCCTCGGCCACGGGCTCGAACGAGATCAGCCGGCCGCGGATCGCGGTGACGGTGGATGGGGCGGGAAGAATGGTCATGATGTCGGCTCCGACGAAATCGCTCTCACGATGGACGGAACTCACCCCATCGACGACGAAGACTCCCGCGGTCGAAACCCGGAAGACGTCCCTCCGGTCGGCTCGACACCCGTTGGGCGCGAGAGGACGAGGGACGGAGACCCTCTATCTAGCTGATTCCCAACCACTGCGCGAGCACCTCTCGCTCGGCCGGCTCGAGGCCGGTGATGTTGCCGGGCGGCATGGCATGGCTGCGAACCGCCTGCGCCGAGATGCGGGCGGCGTTGAAGATCATGTCGTCCGGCGTCTCCAGATAGACGAGCTTGGGCGCATGCGAGAGGCCCGGCCAGAGCGGCTCGCGCTGGTGGCACATGGAGCAGCGCGACTGCACGATGCCCTGAACCTCTTCGAAATCAGGCGAGGCCGCGAGCGCGACCTCCGGGTCCTTGCGCCATTCCCGCGCCGCGCCTTCCACCGGCTCCGGCGCGGAACGCCAGCCCGGCGAGCCCGACAGGGTGATGACGGCGGCGAAGAGAAGACCCGCCACGACCCAGCACCACCAGAGCTTCTGGTGCGTCTTGTGGAACGTGTTGAAATAGTGCCGGATCACCGCGCCCATCAGCAGCACGAGGCCGGCGATCGCCCAGTTCCATTCCGTGGCGAAGGCCAGCGGATAGTGGTTGGAGAGCATGAGGAAGACGACGGGCAGCGTCAGGTAGTTGTTGTGGAGCGAGCGCTGCTTGGCCTCCGCGCCGAGCCGCGCCTCCGGCACCTTTCCGGCCTTCAGGTCGGCCACCACGATGCGCTGGTTCGGGATGATGATCATCGCGACGTTCGCCGTCATGATCGTCGCGATCATCGCGCCGGTGTGGAGCATCGCGCCCCGGCCGGAGAAGAGCTGCGAGAAGATGTAGCTGGCCAGGACCACGTAGAGGAAGAGCGCGGCGAGCAGCACCGTGTCGTTCTTCTTCAGCGGCGACTTGCAGAGATAGTCGTAGACGACCCAACCGAGCGCGAGGCCCACGACGCCGATCGCGGTCGCGCTCCAGGGCGAGAGGTCCGCGCGCTCGGGATCGATCAGATAGAGCTCGGCGCCGAGATAGTAGACGAGGAAGAGCAGCGCGAAGCCCGACAGCCAGGTCGCGTAGCTCTCCCATTTGAACCAGGTCAACTCCTCCGGCATATGCGCCGGCGCGACCATGTATTTCTGGATGTGGTAGAACCCGCCCCCATGCACCTGCCACGCCTCGCCGCCGACGCCCGGCACCGGCTCGCGCTGCCGGCGCAGGCCGAGATCGAGGGCGATGAAGTAGAAGGACGAGCCGATCCAGGCGATGGCGGTCACGACATGCAGCCAGCGCACGGCGAACTGCAGCCATTCGGAAATGTAGGTGCCCATGGGCAAGGCCTCGCAGCGGGTTCGCCATTGAACAGGTAAGCGACGGCGGGAGGCACCCCCCTCTGCCTGCCGGCATCTCCCCCGCAAGGAGGGAGATCAGGCTGATCGCAGACGTCGAAACTGACGATCTCCGTCTTTGCGGGGGAGATCGCGGCCCCCTCGACAAGGGCTCGGAAGGCCAGAGGGGGGTGCCTCGCACCCGCCCCCGAACCCGCTGGGCGCCGCCCCTTACGACGCGACGCCTTCCACGTACCAATCCATCTTCAGCAAATCGGCGTCCGGAACGACCGTGCCCGCCGCGATCTTCTCGGCGCCGGACTGGTCCTTGATGGGGCCGGTGAAGATGTTGAAGGTCCCCGCCTTCGTGTCGTCCACGACCTTCTGCGCGGCCGCCTTCACGTCCTCCGGCATCTTGGCGTTGAAGGGGCTCATCTCGACGAAGTCCTCCTTCATGCCGCCCCAGACGTCGCCGGGCTTCCAGCTGCCGTCGAGGATCGCTTGAACGGAGGAGACGTAGTGCGGCCCCCAATGGTCGACGATCGCCGTCATATGGGCGTTGGGCGCGAAGCTCGTCATGTCCCAGGCCTGACCGAAGGCGATGGCGCCGCGCTTCTCGGCCTCCTGCAGCGGACCCGGCGAATCCGTGTGCTGCGTGATGGCGTCCGCGCCCTGGTCGATCAGCGCGGAGGCGGCCTGCGCCTCCTTGGCGGGATCGTACCAGGAGTTCACCCAGACGACCTGCGTGGTGAAGGCCGGGTTGATCTTGCGGGCGGCGAGCGTGAAGGCGTTGATGCCCATCACGACCTCGGGGATCGGGAAGGAGGCGACGTAGCCGCCCTTGCCCGACTTCGACATCATGCCGGCGATCGTGCCGAGCACGGCGCGGCCTTCGTGGAAGCGCGAATTGTAGATGCCGAGATTGGCGCCGGTCATGTAGCCGGTCGCATGCTCGAACTTCACGTCCGGGAACTGCTTGGCGACCTTCACCGTCGGCTGCATGAAGCCGAAGGACGTGGCGAAGACGATGTCGTTGCCCGCCTGCGCAAGTTGGCGGATGACGCGCTCGGCGTCGGGCCCTTCCGCGACGTTCTCCACGAAGCTCGTCTCGACCTTGTCGCCGAGCTTCTCGACCAGGAACTTGCGGCCCTGGTCGTGGGCGAACGTGTAGCCGAAGTCGCCGACGGGGCCGACATAGACGAAGGCGGCCTTGACCTTCGCCTTCGGCTCCTGCGCGAAGACGCGCGTCACCATGCCGGGCATGGCGGAGGCGGCAAGCAGCGTGGCGCCCGTGCCCATCAGGCGGCGGCGTGTCAGATCGATCATGGAAGTCTCCTCTCGAAAGGCGGGATCGTGAAGCGTCAGGCGCTCGCCCGGAAGGGCTGGCCGAGGCAGGCGGGGGCCGCCGTCGCCCGTCCCTTGCGCCCGATCGAGATCAGGGCGAGGACGAGGATGGTGGCGAGATAGGGAAGGCTGGACAGGAATTCGGGCGCCAGCATGGAGAAGCCCGCGGCCTTGGCCTGCAGCTCCAGCGTCAGCACCGCGCCGAAGAGATAGGCGCCCAGAAGCAGCCGCGCCGGACGCCAGGAGGCGAAGACGACGAGCGCGATGGCGATCCAGCCGCGCCCCGCCGTCAGCCGCTCCGCCCACATGGGCGTCAGCACCAGCGAATAGTAGGAGCCCGCAAGCCCCGCCATGGCCCCGCCGAAGAGCACCGCGAGATAGCGCACCTTCAGGACGGGATAGCCGATCGAATGAGCGGCGCTGTCGGATTCGCCGATCGCCCGCAGCACCAGCCCGGCGCGCGAATGCTTGAGGAACCACCAGACCGCGACGGTGAGGACGAGCGCCAGATAGACCAGCGGCGAATGGCCGAAGACGAGGCGCAGAACGGGATCGGCAGCGAGCTCCGGCGGAAAGAGCAGCCCGAGCGTTCCGGTCGTGATGCCGACGAAGGGCGCTCCCGCGAGCGCCGAGACGCCGGTGCCGAAGATCGTCAGAGCCAGCCCGGTCGCGACCTGATTGGCCGTCAGCGTCAGCGTCAGATAGGCGAAGATCAGCGAGGCCGCCGCGGACGCCCCCATGGCCGCGACGGCGCCGAGCGCGGGCACGCCGGTCGTCACCGAGACGGCGAAACCCGTCACCGCGCCGATCAGCATCATGCCTTCGACGCCGAGATTGAGAACGCCCGACTTCTCGACCACCAGCTCGCCGAGCGCCGCGATCAGGATCGGCGTCGCGGCGGCCGCGACCGTCATCAGGATGGAGACGAGAAGCGCGGTCGTCATGCGGCGGCTCCCTCGCCGGCGGATGCGTTGGCGGACGATGCCGGTGCGGCGGCGACGGGCGCGGACGGGCGATCCGTCGTGATCCGGTAGCGCACCAGGATATCGGCCGCGAGTAGGAAGAAGAGCATCATAGCCTGGAAGACGCCGGCGGCCGCCGCTGGCAGGCCGATGGTCGTCTGCGCGGTCTCGCCGCCGACATAGGTCAGCGCCAGAACCAGCGCGGCGAGAAGAATGCCGCCCGGATGCAGCCGCCCGAGAAAGGCGACGATGATCGCGGTATAGCCGTAGCCCGTCGGAAAGGCCGGCACCATCTGCCCGAAGGGCCCGGCGACCTCGAGCACGCCGGCCAGCCCCGCGGCCGCCCCGCCGAGCGCGAGCGCCAGCCAGACCGTGCGCTTCTCGTAGAATCCGCCATAGCGCGCCGCATCCGGCGCCAGGCCGACGACGCGGAGCTGAAAGCCCGTGACCGTGCGCGCGATGAAGAACCAGACGGCGAGCCCGAGCGCGGCGGCGATCGGAATGCCGATATGGATCAGCGTTCCCGGGATCGCGATCGGCAGCGTCTGCCATTCGGAAAAGAGCACCGTCTGCGGGAAGTTGAACCCCATCGGGTCCTTCCAGGGCCCGCGCATCAGATAGTAGAGAAGCTGGATCGCGACGTAGTTCAGCATGAGGCTGGACAGGATCTCGTTCACGCCGAGCTTCGTCTTGAGAAAGGCGGGGACCGCCGACCAGACGATGCCGCCCAGGACACCGCAGACGATCATGGCCGGCAGAATCCAGGCGCCCGTCATCTCGTGCGTGGCGAGCGCGAGGCCGGTGCCGGCGAGACCGCCCAGCACATACTGCCCCTCCGCCCCGATGTTCCAGACATTGGCCCGAAAGCCGACCGACAGCCCGATGGCGATGATCGCGAGGGGCGCTGCCTTCACCAGGAGGTCCTGCCAGCGATAGGCCGAGAGGAGCGGCGAGACGAAGATCTGCCAGATCGCGCCGAGCCCGTCATAGCCGAGCGCCGTGAAGACGACCGCGCCCGCGACGACGGTCGCCAGAACCGCGATGACCGGCGAGGCCAGCATCATCGCGCGGCTCGGCACGAGCCGCTTCTGCAGCTTAAGCCCCATGCGGCACCGCCTCCGGCAGGACGGCGCCCGGAGCGGGCTCGGCGCCGTGCACTCCGCCCATCAGGAGCCCGATCTCCTCGATCGAAACGCCCTTCACGTCCATCACGCGCGACAGGCGCCCCTCGTTGATCACCGCGATCCGATCGGAGAGTTCCAGAAGCTCGTCGAGATCCTGGCTGATGACGACGATCGCGGCACCTTTGGCGACGAGGTCGATCATGGCTTGGCGGATGAAGCCGGCGGCGCCGGCATCGACGCCCCAGGTCGGCTGGGAGACGACGAGCACGGTCGGCGCCTGCCCGATCTCGCGACCCATGATGAACTTCTGCAGATTGCCGCCGGAGAGGCTGGAGGCCAGCGCCTTGGGCCCCGTCGTGCGCACGCCGAAGGCCTCGATCACGGAACTGGCATAGGCGGTCGCGGCGCCCGGCTTCAGGAAGCCGCGCGAGCTGAGCGAACGCCGCGTGCGGGCCGAGAGGATGGCGTTTTCCATGAGCGACATGCCGGGCACGGCGGCATGGCCGTTGCGCTCCTCCGGCACGGTGGAAAGTCCGCGCCGGCGCCGCGCGGTGACGCCGAGATGGCCGATGGGGGCACCGTCGATCGCGATCGTGCCCGACGACGGCTTCTCGCCGGCGAGCACAGCCACCAGCTCGTTCTGCCCGTTGCCCGCGACCCCGGCGATGCCAAGGATCTCGCCCCCGCGCACGCTGAACGCGATGTCCTTCAGCGCCGTGCCGAAGGGCTCCGCGCCCGGCGCGGACAGGCCGGAGACGGCGAAGCGCTCGGGCCCGTAGACGCGGGCCTCCTTCGAGGACAGGTCCTTCAGCGCCCCGCCGATCATCATCTCGGCCATGGAGCGCGTCGTCTCCTCGCGCGGATCGCAGGTGGCGACGACCTTGCCGAAGCGAAGGATCGTCGCGCTCTCGCAAAGGGCTTTGATCTCGCCGAGCTTGTGGGAAATGTAGAGAATCGAGCAGCCGCCGGAGCTCAGCTTTCTCAGCGTCTCGAAGAGCTTCTCCACCTCCTGCGGCGTCAGGACCGAGGTCGGCTCGTCCATGATGAGGAGCTTGGGATCGGTCAGCAGCGCGCGCACGATCTCGATGCGCTGGCGCTCGCCGACGGAGAGCGTGTGCACGTCGCGATGGGGATCGAGCGCGAGGTCGTATTGCGCCAGCACCGAGCGGATGCGCGCTTCGAGCTCCCGGCGCGGGGGCGGATTGTCCATGCCGAGCGCGATGTTCTCCAGAACCGTCATCGCCTCGAAGAGCGAGAAGTGCTGGAACACCATGCCGATGCCGAGCCGGCGCGCCTCGCGCGGGCTGTCGATGACGACCTGCTTGCCGTCCCAGAGGATGGCGCCCTCGTCGGCGCGCTGCACGCCGTAGATGATCTTGACCAGCGTCGACTTGCCCGCCCCGTTCTCGCCGAGCAGCGCATGGATCTTGCCGGGAGCGACGGAGAAGGACACGTCGGAATTGGCGACGACGCCCGGGAAGCGCTTGGTAATATGGGCGAGTTCAAGTCGCATGGGGCGCCGCTGATGCTGAAATGGTCGAACCCTCCGTCTGCCCACTATTGCATCGGCGTTTCGACTTCGCCAAGGGCGCCCCGACATTTTCCTCGCGTTTCGCGAGCAGAACCTGCGCCAGTTCCGCGACCGTCAGCGCGGCGATGACCTCGGGCCGCTTGTCGCGCAGGGCCGACCCGCCGATCGGCAGCGTCAGCCCGGCGATCAGGCTCTCCCGACCCGCCTCGCGCAAGCGCCGCAGAAAGGTCGCGCGCTTCGTCGCCGAGCCGATCATGCCGACATAGGCCGCGTCGCCCCGCGCCAGAGCCGCCTCGGCGATCAGGAAATCCAGCGCGTGATCGTGCGTGACGACGACATAGGCCGTGCCGGGCTCGGCCTTCGCGACGGCCTCCTCCGGGACCGCGAGCGCCCGCGCGTCGAGCCCCTGCGGCAGGTCCGCCAGCCGCTCCGGCCGCGTGTCGACGACTCCCGTTCGAAACGGCAGCAGCATCAGCGCCCGCGCCAGCGCCTGCCCCGTATGCCCCGCCCCGAAGACGAGCACCGCCGGCAACCGCTTCAGCCGCTCCGCCTCCCGCGCCTCCTCGGCCGCGAGCAGCGCTCCGTCGGCGCGGGCAAGCTCCAGCCGCACCCGCCCGCCGCAGCACTGGCCGATCGCCGGCCCGAGCGGCACGTCGAGCCGGGCCGCCCCGCGCCCCTCTGCCACCATCGCCCGCGCCTCGTCGATCGCCATCAGCTCCAGCCGCCCGCCCCCGACCGTCCCGACCGCCGCGTTCGCCGTCACCAGCATCGCCGCGTCGGTCTCCCGCGGCGTCGAACCGAGCGCCTCGGCGACGCGGACGAGAACCGCAGGGGTGCCGGCGGCGACGGCCGAACGGAGGGCGGGGAGGACGGTCATCGGATAGCGGAACGGTCGGAGGGGCCGTCGGCGGGAGGCACCCCCCTCTGCCTGCCGGCATCTCCCCCCATCACCGCCCCCGCACCGCCTCGACGGCGGCGAGAATGCGCTCCGGCGTCGCGGGCGCGTCGAGATCGGGGAACGCCCGGCCCTCGCCGGCCGCCAGAACCGCGTCCGTCAGCGCCGAGAAGACCGAGATCGCCAGCATGAAGGGCGGCTCGCCCACCGCCTTCGAGCGGTAGATCGTCTCGGCGCGGTTGCAGCCCTTGTCCCAGAGGGCGATGCGCAGGTCGTCCGGGCGGTCGTTGGCGGTGGGGATCTTGTAGGTGGAGGGCGCGTGGGTGCGAAGGCGGCCGGCTTTGTCCCACCAGAGCTCCTCCGTCGTCAGCCAGCCCATGCCCTGGATGAAGCCGCCCTCGATCTGGCCGAGGTCGAGCGCGGGATTCAGCGAGCGGCCGCAATCGTGGAGGATGTCGGCGCGCAGAAGCCGGTTCTCGCCGGTCGCCGTGTCGATCGCGACCTCCGCGCAGGCGGCGCCATAGGCGAAGTAGTAGAAGGGCTTGCCGCTCGCGGTCTCGCGGTCGTAGCTGATGCCGGGCGTCGCGTAGAAGCCCGTGGAGGACAGCGACACGCGCGCCAGATAGGCCTCGCCGACGAGGTCGGAGAAACTCTTTTCCTCGTTGCCGATGCGCACCCGGTTCGGCAGGAAGACGACCTGATCGGCCGGCACATGGTAGCGCTCGACGGCATAGGCGACGAGCCGGTCCTTGATCGTGCGGCTCGCGGCCTGCGCGGCCATGCCGTTGAGGTCCGAGCCGGAGGAGGCCGCCGTCGCGGACGTGTTCGGCACCTTGGCCGTCGTCGTGCCGGTGATGCGGATGCGATCGACGTCGATCTGGAACTCCTCGGCGACGACCTGCGCGACCTTGGTGAAGAGCCCCTGCCCCATCTCCGTGCCGCCATGGTTCAGCGCGACGGAGCCGTCCTTGTAGACATGGACGAGCGCCCCGGCCTGGTTGAGGTGGCTCGTCGTGAAGGAGATGCCGAACTTGACGGGCGTCAGCGCCAGGCCCTTCTTCAGGACGCGGTTCTCGGCATTGAACGCCGCGACCGCCGCGCGCCGCGCCCGGTAGTCCGACGAGGCCTCCAACTCCTCCACCATCTCGGCGATGACGCTGTCCGTCACCTCCATGTGGTAGGGCGTCAGCGCGCCGCCCTCGGCCGGATAGAAATTGCGCTTTCTCAGATCCAGCGGATCGAGCCCCAGCTCGAAGGCCGCCTTGTCCATGGCCCGCTCGATGCCGACCATGCCCTGCGGCCCGCCGAAGCCGCGAAAGGCGGTGTTGGAGACCGTGTGCGTCTTCAGCCGCCGCGAATGGATGCGCGCGGCCGGCAGCGCATAGGCGTTGTCGGCGTGGAACATGGCGCGGTCCGCGATGGCGCCGGAAAGGTCCTTGGAATAGCCGCAGCGGATGAGATGCCCGACATCGGCGCCGACGATCCGCCCTTCTTCGTCGAAGCCGAGATCGTAGCGGATGCGCGCCTCGTGGCGCTTGCCCGTCATCTCCATGTCGTCGTCGCGGTCGAGCCGGCACTTCGCCGCCCGCCCGGTCCTTGCCGCCGTCAGCGCGGCGACGGCGGCGAAGAGCGCCGGCTGGCTCTCCTTGCCCCCGAAGCCGCCGCCCATGCGCCGGATCTCCACCGTCACCGCATGGTCGCTGAGGCCGAGGGCCTTGGCCACGTTGTGCTGCACCTCGGACGGATGCTGCGTCGAGGAGCGCACGGTGACGTCCCCGTCCTCGCCGGGAATGGCGACGGCGATCTGCCCTTCCAGATAGAAGTGGTCCTGCCCGCCGAGCTCGAGCGTGCCGGACACGCGCTTCGCCGCCCCCGCCAGCGCCGCTCCGACATCTCCGAGCCGCATCTCGTGCGCCGGAAGAAGATCGGCGCCCGCCGCATCCGCCAGCCGCTCCGCCTCGTCGATCGTGATCGCGGCGGGCAGATCCTCGTATTCGACCCTGGCGAGCTTCGCCGCCCGGCGCGCCAGATCCAGCGTCTCGGCCGCCACCGCGAAGATCGACTGGCCGACATATTCGACATGGCTTTCGGCGAAGATCGGATCGTCGCCGAAGACCGGGGAATAGTCGTTCTTGCCGGGAATGTCGGCCGCCGTCAGCACCAGGGCCACGCCCGGCGCGGCGCGCACGGCGGCAAGGTCCATCGAGACGATCCGCGCATGGGCCCGCGCGGACATGGCGATGTAGCACTGCAGCGTGCCCGGCAGTTCCGGGTCGTCGTCGATGTAGCGGGCCGCCCCCGAGACGTGCTTGGCCGCGCTGTCATGGGCGAGCCGCGCCGCCACGCCCCCGGCGATCGCCTCCTTGATCGGCGGCAGTCCATGGTCGAGATCGGGCACGATCGTGCCGGCCTCACCGCGATCCTGGATGCGGGTCTCGCCCAGCTCTTCGCTCATCGCCCCCCTCCGCTCAACCGACCTTCGTTCGATGCACCATCGCTCATGCGATCTCGAGAATACGCGAGCGCGGCGCGCCGGCGGCTTCCTGCCCGAAGCGGACGAGAAGGTTCCTCGCGACCGTCAGCCGATAGGCGGCGGAGGCGCGCATGTCGTCGAGCGGCGTGAAGTCCTCGGCCAGCGCCTCCGCCGCGCGGCGGGCCGCCGCCTCGTCGAAGGGCTTGCCCGTCAACACCGCCTCCGCGCCGGCCGCGCGCTTCGGCGTTCCCGCCATGCCGCCGAAAGCGAGCCGCGCCTCCGCGACGAGCCCGTCCTCGATCGTCAGGCGGAAGGCCGCCAGAACGGCGGAAATGTCGGAATCGAAGCGCTTGGAAATCTTGTGGCAGGCGAACGTCTGGTTCCCCGAAAGGACCGGCACTTCCAGCGCGGCCACGAACTCCGCCTCGCCCCGGTCCTGCCGGCCATAGGCGATGAAGAAGTCCTCCAGCGGCAGCACGCGCGCCACGTCGCCCTGGCGCAGATAGACCTTGGCGCCGAGCGCGATCAGAACCGGCGCCATGTCGCCGATCGGCGAGCCGTTGGCGATATTGCCGCCGATCGTGCCGGCATTGCGGATTTGCCGGCCGGCGAAGCGGCGCACGAGTTCGCCGATATCGGGATGGATCTCGGCGAGCCGCTGATGCGCCTCGGTATGCGTCACGCCCGCGCCGATGAAGAGCGCCCCCGGCCCTTCCTCGATCAGGCGCAGATCGGCCGCGCGCGAGACGTCGATGAGAACGGGCAGGTCGCGATGCTGCTTCGTCACCCAGAGCCCGACATCCGTCGCGCCCGCGACGAGCAAGGCTTGCGGGTGTTCGACATAGGTGTCGGCCAGTTCGTCGGCATCCCGCGGCGAGAGCCAGAGCCCCTCCGCCGTCTCGTAGCGAAAGGGGCCGGTGCCGCGCAGGGCCGACAGGCGCGCCGCCGTCTCGGCATCCTCGATGGCGCTGTCGGGCACGGGAAGCCGCGCCAGATCGAGCCCGGCCTCGACGATCGGCCCGTAGCCGGTGCAGCGGCACAGATTGCCCGCGATCGTGTCCTTCACGCCCTGCCGGTCGCCCCGGCCCTCCCGGTCGTGGAGCGCGCCGTTCAGCCAGCCCGCATGAAGCTGCATGACGAAGCCCGGCGTGCAGAAGCCGCATTGGCTGCCATGCCGCTCCACCAGGGCGGCCTGCAGCGGATGCGGGCCGTTTCGGCCGAGATGCTCGATCGTCTCGACCGCGCGCCCGTGCAGCGAGGGCAGGAACTGGATGCAGGCATTGACGGCGCGGCGCTTCAGCCCGCCCGCCCCGTCCGGCTCGCAGAGGAGCACCGTGCAGGCCCCGCAGTCGCCCTCCGCGCAGCCTTCCTTCGTGCCGGTCAGGTGCTCGGTCCGGCGGAGATGCTCGAGGATCGTCACCGTCGGCTTCACGCCGGAGACGCTGCGCTCCTCGCCGTTCAGGAGAAACCGGATCGGTTCGCTGGCCAAGCTCATCAGCTGCCTCGATAGGTGGAGAAGCCGAAGGGCGAGAGAAGCAGCGGCACATGGTAATGCGCGGCCTCCGACATGCCGAAGCGGATCGGGATCTCGTCGAGGAAGAGCGGCTCGGCGAGCGCCGCGCCCTGCGTCGCGCGCAGATAGGCGCCGGCCTCGAACACGATCTCGTAGGTGCCGGGCCGGAAGGCCTCGCCCGCCAGAAGCGGCTCGTCGCAGCGCCCGTCCGCATTGGTCCGCGCGGTCAGGATCTCCCGGCGCCTCGCCCCCTCGCCACTGCCCTCGATCGCGTAGAGACGCAAGGTCATCGCCGCCGCGGGCCTGCCGAGGCCGGTGTCGAGAACATGGGTGGTGAGCCGTCCGGCCGCTGCGTCCGCCATGCCTCTCCTTCGAAGATTTGACCAAGTGGTCAGGAGAGGATGCACCGCCGGAGCGACTCTCGTAAAGTGGAAAGGTTCTGGAAAGCGCGGCTTGCTCCTCAACCGTGCCTTGCCTAGCGTGGCGACCGCCGAGCCGCCGCGACGATCCGCCTCTCCGGCCGCGCGCGACGCTCCGGCCGCTCGATACGCCGTTCAAGGATGCCCGCATGACCGCCCCGTCCACCCGCTATCCCCGTGACCTCAGAGGCTACGGACGCCATGCGCCGGACCCGCAATGGCCCCTTCCCGGCGGCGAGGGCTCGGCGAAGATCTGCGTGCAGTTCGTGGTGAACTACGAGGAGGGCGGCGAGAACGCGATCCTCCATGGCGACGCCGCCTCCGAGGCCTTCCTGTCGGAGATCGTCGGCGCCGCGCCCTGGCCGGGCATGCGCCACATGAACATGGAATCCATCTACGAATACGGCGCGCGCGCGGGCTTCTGGCGGCTCTGGCGCATGTTCACCGAGCGGAACCTGCCCGTCACCGTCTACGGCGTCGCGACCGCCATGGAGCGCGCCCCGGAGATCGTCGCCGCCATGCAGGAGGCGGACTGGGAGATCGCCTCGCACGGGCTGAAATGGGTGGAGTACAAGGACGCCACGGCCGAGCACGAGCGCGCCCATATGAGCGAGGCCATCGCGCTCCACACCGCCATCACGGGGGAGCGCCCGCTCGGCTGGTACACCGGCCGATCCTCGCAGCACACGCTCGATCTCGTCGCGGAGGAGGGTGGCTTCCTCTATGCCTCCGACGCCTATGCCGACGACCTGCCCTATTGGCAGGATACGGCCCACGGCCCGCTCCTGATCCTGCCCTACACGCTGGATTCCAACGACATGCGCTTCGCGACCGCCGGCGGCTTCAACTCGGGCGACCAGTTCTTCGCCTATCTGCGCGACGCCTTCGACGTGCTCTATGCGGAGGGCGAGGCGGGATCGGCCAAGATGCTGAACATCGGCCTCCACTGCCGCCTCGTCGGCCGCCCCGGCCGGGCCGCGGCGCTCGCCCGCTTCCTCGACCACATCGCGGAAAAGCCCGGCGTCTGGGTCGCCCGGCGCATCGACATCGCCAGGCACTGGCGCGAGCGCTTCCCCTATGCCCCCGGCCTTCGCCCGAGCCGGATGGACCGCGGAAGCTTCCTCGCCCGCTTCGGCGGCGTCTTCGAACACTCGCCTTTCCCAGCCGAGCGGGCCTTCGACAAGGGCCTGCACGACGCCCATGACAGCCCGGCCGGCCTGTCCGGCGCGCTGACCACGGCCTTCCGGCAGGCGAGCGAGGCGGAGCGGCTCGGCGTCCTGAAAGCCCATCCCGATCTCGCGGGCCGGCTGGCGCTCGCCGGCGACCTCACGCCGGATTCGCTCTCCGAACAGGCCTCCGCCGGTCTCGACCGCCTGACGCCGGACGAACTCGCGCGCTTCACCCAGCTGAACGAGGCTTACGTCGCGCGCTTCGGCTTCCCCTTCATCATCGCGGTCAAGGCGATCCGGCCGGCCGGCGCCGGCAAGGCAGAGATCCTGAAGGCGTTCGAGACCCGCATCGGCAACACGCGCGACGCGGAAATCGCCACCGCGACGCGCGAGGTCGAGAAGATCGCGCGCCTGCGCATCGAGGCCCTTTTCGAGAAGGGCGCGGCATGAGCCGCATCCTCACCGTCGAGCCGCTCACGATCGAGGCCTTCGAGCCCTTCGGCGACGTGATCGAGCCCGACAATGCCCGCGAGATCCGCCTCATCAACGGCGGCACGACGACTCGCTTCCACGACCTCGCCCCCGTCGACGTGTCCGCCGAGGGCGGCCGGCCGCTGATCTCGATCTTTCGCGGCAAGCCTTTCGCCTTTCCGCTCGCGATCTCGATGATGGAGCGCCATCCCCTCGGCAGCCAGGCCTTCATGCCGCTCTCCCCCCGCCCCTTCCTCATCGCCGTCGCCCCCGACGAGGCCGGCCGCCCCGGCCCGCCGCGCATCTTCCTCGGCCAAGGCCGCGGCATCGCCTACGCCCGCAACACCTGGCACCACCCGCTGATCGCGCTGGAGGACGTGTCGGACTTCCTCGTGGTCGATCGCGGGGGCGATGGGATCAATCTGGAGGAGGCGGATTACGCCGAGGCGTTTCGGGTGGAGGGGTAGGAGCCGCCAGAACTTGGAAGACGGTCGAGGTCGGCGGGAGGCACTGCGTCCGATGTTGGCGGGAGGCACCCCCCTCTGGCCTGCCGGCCATCTCCCCCGCAAGGGGGGAGATAAAGCAGCTTTTAGGGCGGATCGAACTCGCGGAGGCCGACGCTAGGCCGATCTCCCTCCTTGCGGGGGAGATGTCCGGTAGGACAGAGGGGGGTGCCTCGCACCGCCCTCACCTCAGATCGAGGCTAACGCCCACCCTTCGATCACGCCTCCACCACCGTCACCCCCACCGACCGCAACCCCGGCGTCCCCCGCTCCACGATCACCGCGTCCACCGCTTCCCATCCGACGACCTTGTGCGCCGAGACCGCGCCGATCTTCTCGCGGGAGCCGAGAACCACCGTTTCCGCGGCTTGAGTGGAGAGCAGGCGCTTGATCGCGGCCTCCTCGGCGTCGCCCGTCGTCAGGCCGATCTCGGGATGGATGCCCGTGACGCCCATGAAGTAGAGGTCCGCGCGCACCCGGCCGATCGCCTCGGCGGCGGCCGCGCCGACCGCCACCATCGAATGGCGGAAGAGCCGGCCGCCGATCGTCTCGACCACGAGCCGGGGGTGGCGCGCGAGCTCCAACGCGACGGCGGGGCTGTGCGTGACGACGGTCGCCTCGAGGTCGGGCGGCAGATGACGCGCGATCTGGATCGCCGTCGTTCCACCGTCGAGAAATACGACCTGTCCCGGCCGCACCATCTCGGCCGCCGCCCGGCCGATCGCGATCTTGCCCGCCGGGGAAACGCTCTCTCGGATGTCGAGCGGCGCCAAAGCCGGCGAGGCCGGCAGCGCGCCGCCATGCACCCGCTGCAGCAGCCCCTCGCCGGCCAGCTCGCGCAGATCGCGTCGGATCGTGTCCTCGGAAAGCCCGAGCTCCTCGCTCAAAGGCTTGGCGAGCACCCGCCCCTCCCGCCGCAGACGGTCGAGGATCAGGGCCTTGCGCTCTCCCGTCAGCATGTCATCACCCTCCTGCACGAATTTTCTTGACTCTGCATGTTATTGCACGAGACTATACGAGTATCAAGATTTCAGGCGTGATCGTGCAAGAGAGGAAACGGGATGGGCATCGCGGATCGCGTCGAGGTGGAGAGGGTCGAGACTCTGTCGGACGACTGGTACGTCCTGAAGAAGACGACCTTCCGCTACCGGCGAAACGACGGCACTTGGCAGCGCCAAAGCCGCGAGACCTACGACAGGGGCAACGGCGCGACGATCCTTCTCTACGATTCCACGAGGCGCACCGTCGTCCTCACCCGCCAGTTCCGCTATCCCGCCTTCGTCAACGGCCATGACGGTCTTCTGGTCGAGACGCCGGCCGGCCTTCTCGACGATGCGAGCCCGGAGGACCGCATTCGCGCGGAGACGGAGGAGGAGACCGGCTTTCGCGTCGGCCCTGTCAGTTGCATCTTCGACGCCTTCATGAGCCCCGGCTCCGTCACCGAGCGCCTCTACTTCTTCGTCGCGCCCTACGAGTCGAAGGACCGCGTCGGCGCGGGCGGCGGGCAGGCGGAGGAAGGCGAGGACATCGATCTCCTCGAGCCGACGATCGACGAGGCCCTCGCCATGATCGACGCCGGCACCATCCGCGACGGCAAGACGATCATGCTCCTCCAATACGCGGCGCTGCATCTCTTCGCCCGATCGTGAGATCGCATCCCGTCGGGGCGAAGCTCTCCGGCCCGTCGCGGGCGGTATGAACGACGGCGAGGATTT
This sequence comes from Aureimonas sp. Leaf427, assembly GCF_001425485.1. Classification (GTDB taxonomy): domain Bacteria; phylum Pseudomonadota; class Alphaproteobacteria; order Rhizobiales; family Rhizobiaceae; genus Plantimonas. The sequence goes on from NZ_LMQW01000001.1 coordinate 562,712, forward strand.
CGACCACGGTCGTGACCCGATAGACGACGATGGAGGGCGTTCCCGCCACGACGAGTTCGCGCGCCGCCTCCGCGCGGCCCCGGCGGCCGGCCATTGGATTGTCCGCAAGCAGCCGGTCGGTGCGACCGATCACGAGGTCCGCCAATTTGTAGGCTGCGAGCGGCCGATCCCGCGCGATGAAATTCTGGATGCGGTCGAGATCGGCAAGCGCCGGCCTCGTTCAGAAAACCCGCATTAGCCCGGCCGGTATTTGTGGAGGACGCGCTCCACCTCGCTAGGGCTCGCGAAATCACCCCGGTCGGCAGCGGCGATGCCTTCGGCGACCTTGTCGAGAAACCGCTCCTGCCATTCCAGCGAATGACCATGCTCCAGCGCGTCCGCCACGATCTCCGCAGCCGAAAGGCTCGATCGAGCGGCGATCGCATCGACCCGGGCTTTCAGCGCGGAAGCAATCTTCACGTCGGAGTCCATCGCAAAAGGATGGCACGCTCGCCCCGACCGAGCAAGACAGGCCAAGACCCGGTCGGCCGACCTCACGAATCTTTCGCCCGCTCCATCATCTCGAACGGCACGTCTCGATAGATCGTCGACCCGAAACGGCGATAGCCGAGCTTTTCGGCGACGCGCAGCGAGGACGCGTTGTCCGGCCGGATGATGCAGACGGTCCGCGCGGCGCCATGCGTCTCGGCGAACCAGCGATGGGCCACCGCCGCCGCCTCGCCGGCATAGCCCTGTCCGTGATGCGCCCCGGCGAAGACCCAGGCCGCTTCCGGATCGGGATCGAAGCTCGGGCCGAGCCCGCGGTGGAAATCGGCAAGGCCGGTCTCGCCGACATGCCGCCCGCTCTCCCGCTCGAAGACCGCAAAGAGCCCGTAGCCGAACAGCGCCCAATGGCCGGCATAGCGCAGGAGCCGGTTCCAGGCGTCTTCTCGCGACATCGGCTGGTTGCCGAACAGCGGCACGACGGCGGGATCGGTCGTCAGCGCCACGTAGGCGTCGTAGTCGCCGAGCGAATAGGGGCGCAGAAGCAGGCGCGGGGTCTCGATCATCAGGTGGGAACACCAAAGGTTGCGCTCATCGGATTACACGCCTTCGATCGCCGGCCGTCGACCTCACGCGAACCTCTTCGCCGCCGCCCCGTGCTCCGCGCGCAGCCGCGCCACGTCCACTCCGACCGGCATCCCGTCCACCACGCGCCAATCGCCCTTGACCATCACCCGGTCCGCCCGCGTGGCGCCGCAGAGGACGAGAGCGGCGATCGGGTCGTGGGCGCCGGAGAAGCGCAGTTCGTCGAGGGTGAAGAGGGCAAGGTCCGCCTGCAGCCCCGGCGCGATGCGGCCGATGTCGGCCCGCCCGAGGCAGGCGGCCGAGCCTTCCGTGGCAAGGCGCAGGACGGAGCGCTCGGTCACGGTCTCGGCCGACGTCGTGCGCAGACGCCCGACCATCAGCGCGTGTCGCGCGGCCTCCATCAGGTTGGAACTGTCGTTCGAGGCGGAGCCGTCCACGCCGAGCCCGACCGGGCTGCCCGCCGCCTCGAGGCTCTCCACCGGGCAGAAGCCGGAGGCGAGCACGGCGTTGGAGGTCGGGCAATGGCAGACGCCGACGCGGTGCCGCCCGAGCCGGGCGCATTCCTCCGTCGTGAAGTGGATGCCGTGCGCGAGCCATGTCCGGGGGCCGAGCCAGCCGACCTCTTCCAGATAGTCCACCGGCCGGCAGCCGAAGGTCTCCTCGCAGAAGCGGTTCTCGTCCTCGGTCTCGCCGAGATGGGTGTGGAGCCGGCAGTCGTGCCGCTCGGCGAGATCCGCGCTCGCCCGCATCAGGCTCTTCGTCACCGAGAAGGGCGAACAGGGCGCGAGCGCGATCTGGATCATCGCCCCGTCCGAGCGGTCGTGATAGCGCCCGATCAGCCGTTCGGAATCGGCGAGGATCTCGTCCTCGTCCTGCACCACGCTATCGGGCGGCAGGCCACCGTCCTTATGGCTCAGATTCATCGAGCCGCGCGTCAGCGTCACGCGGATGCCAAGGGCGCGGGCCTCTTCCGCCTCGATGTCGATGCCGCTCTCCAGCCCGTTCGGGAAGAGATAGTGATGGTCGGCCGCCGTCGTGCAGCCGGACATGAGGAGTTCGGTCAGAGCCAGCCGCACGGAGAGGCGGAAGCTGTCCGGATCGAGCCGCGCCCAGATCGGGTAGAGGCTCTGGAGCCAGGGAAAGAGCTCCCTGTCGATGGCGGCGGGATGGGCGCGCGTCAGCGTCTGGTAGAAATGATGATGCGTGTTGACGAGGCCGGGCAAAACGACATGGCGCGAGGCGTCGAAGGTCTCGTCCACCGGCCGGCTTGGCCCGGCGCCGGCGGCGACGAGTTCCGCGATCCGCCCGTTTTCCACGACGATGCCGCCCTCCGCGCCCTCGGCGAGAACGGCGAGCGGGGCTTTGATGAAGAGGCGCGCCATCCCGTCAGGCCGCGGCGGCAATGGCGCGCAGGCCGCCCTGCTCGGCCAGGAAGTCGAGCACGTCGGACACGCCGACCCGGCGCGAGAGGTCGGTGAAGAGCGTCGCGCGGCCCTGCCGGCCCTTGGCGGCGTCGGCCCGCATGCGCTCCAGGTCGGCGCCGACGTAAGGAGCGAGATCGGTCTTGTTGACGAGGAGAAGGTCTGAACGCGTGATCGCCGGGCCGCCCTTTCGCGGGATGTCGTCGCCCTGGCAGACCGAAATCACGTAAATCGAGAGATCGACGAGATCGGGCGAAAAGGTCGCCGCGAGATTGTCGCCGCCCGATTCGACCAGCACGAGGTCGAGATCGGCATGGCGCTCGCGCAGCGTGCGGATGGCGGCGAGGTTGATCGAGGCATCCTCGCGGATCGCCGTGTGCGGGCAGCCGCCGGTCTCGACGCCGATGATCCGGTCGGCCGAGAGCGCCTGCCGGCGCACCAGCGCCTCGGCATCCTCCACCGTGTAGATGTCGTTGGTCACGACGCCGATCGACCACTGGTCGCGCGCCGCCTTGCAGAGCATCTCGACCAGCGTCGTCTTGCCGGAGCCGACGGGGCCGCCGATGCCGACGCGAAGGGGGCCATTCGGGTTTGCGATCGGCGCGGTCATGAGCGGAACAGCCTCGTGGAGAGCGTTTCGTGCCGCATGGCGGCGATGTCGGAGAGGATGGCGGACGAGCCGAGATCGTCGGGCGTCGATGCCGCCGCCCGCTCGGCAGCGGAAAGGATGACCGGCTCCAGCCGGTGGAGCGCGCGCATCGCCGCGCTCTGCCCGAGCGGCACGAGCCGCGTCGCGGCGGAGACGAGATTGGCCGCGAACCCATGCGCGAAGGCGCCGAGCGCCTGCGGCAGCGCGATGCCGCTCCGCGCCGCGAGCTGCGCCACCGCCAGCGGATAGGCCAGGCCCTCGACTGCATCTGCCGGGGCCGAGGCCCAGGGCGCCGAGCTGCGCTGGAACGCATCGCCGAGCGACAGCGTCTCGTCGCGGCGCTCGGCCGAGCCGCCGAGCGCGCGGGCGAGTTCCGCAAGGTCCCGAAGCCTCGGCGCATCCCCCGCCGAGGCGGCCTGATGGGCTTGCGCAAAGAGCACGAGATCGTTCCAGCCGGACCCCTCGGTCAGGAGCAGCGCGATCCAGTCCGCGACCCCCTCGCCATCCGTGATCCGCCGCTCGGCGATCGCCGATTCCAGCCCGTGGGAAAAGGCGAAGGCGCCAATGGGAAAGGCCGGCGAGAGCCAGGTCATCAGGCGCAGGAGCGAAAGATCGCCCGCCGCCTCAGTGGTCATGGCCGCCATGGGTTTCCGGGCCGCCATGCGCATGGCCGTGGCTCGCCCCGCCGCCATAGGCGCCGCCCTCCGGATCGAAGGCCGCGTCGATCTCCTCGACCAGCGCGCCGAGCCCTTCCAGCATGGTGCGAAGCACGGGCTCGCGGCGGATGAGAAGGTGGTCGGCGAAGATCTGCGCGGCATGGTGGCGATTGCCGAGATGCCAGGCGAGCGTCAGGAGATGCGTCGCGTTCTGCCCGCGCACGACATAGAGCGGCTCGGGCCTCGCCACGACGCGCAGGACGCGGCCGTCGTCGAGCACCAGCCCGTCGCCCTCGCCGAGCCGCAGGGTTTCCGGCAGGTCGAGGAGGAAGGCGATCCCGCCGTCGGAGACCATCGCCATGCGCCGGCGATGACGCTGCGTCTCGTCCAGCGTGATCGTGTCGGCGGCCTCGAACCCTTCCGCCTTCGAGCGGACGTGCGTCGCGTGGATCATCTCGCCACCTTGCAGGTCACGGCCGGTGCGTCGGCCTTGCGTTCGTCGAGAATGTCGGCCCGGCTGCCACGCGTCCAGAAGACGGACGACCCCGACACGTATTTGGCGCCGGATGCCGAGAGCACGGACACGTAGACCCGCGGCTTCCCCGCCGCGATCTCCACCACCGCCAGCGACTGGTCGGGCAGGTTGTAATAGACGACCTTCGGCGCCGAGCCGTCGCTGCACGCATAGGAAACGCTCTGACGATCGAGCGTCCCCGGCAGGTCGAGCGTGATCTCGGCGGCGGAGGCGGGGAAGGGCACGGTGCCGAGAACCCATGCGAGCGTTGCAATCCGAACCCAGGCTGCGGGCCACCGCAAAGCCGGCCTCACGCCATGGCCTCCGGATAGAACTCGATATCGAGAATGTCCTCGATCGTGAACGGACAGTCCGCCGGGAAACTTCCTTCGACGAGGCCGGTATCGCCGGAAGCCGTCAGCCGGGCCAAAGCATACTCGTCCAGATAGACTTCCGATGGGTAGGACTTGAGGCTCGGGCTCTGCCGAAGACGTTTGGCAATGCGGGTCCGCTGTTCGAGGATCGTCGCCTTCCAATTGTTGCTGCGCCGCTCCGGTTGGAACTGCCATTTCAGGAGATGGGCGATCAGAACCGCAAGGCGGCCTTCGATCTCGTTGCGGACCGCATCACCCAAGCCTTCGATCTCCTCGGCTGTTCCGTCCCAATCGATCCCGTTATGAGCCCGCGCCCGCAGCTTCCCCGCCTGATCCTGCGTCCAGGCGTAGAAGTCGGAGGTATAGAGGAGCTGCTGCTTGAGCATTTGCGTCACGACAATGGGCCTTCCGGAAAGAACTCGGGGTCGAGAATCTCGCCGATCGTGAAAGGGCATTCCTGAGGAAAGCTCGAAGCCGGCAGCCGCGTCTCCTGAAGGGCCTTGGCTACGGCCAATCGATACGCACCCGCCAGCACCTCCTGCGGAAAGACGGCAAGGCTCGGACTATCCTCCAAGACCATGGCCAGCCGATCGCGCTGCTCGTCGATCGTGGACCGCCAGCCGCTCTTGCGCTTCGCTGTCTGGTACTTCCACTTCAACAGATGCAGAATGAGAGCACGCAGCCGGCTCCGGATTTCGCGCTTCTCGCTGGCGCCCACGCTCTCGATCTCCTCGGCGGCGTGCTCCCAGTCGACATCGCCGCGATTGTCGAAAGAGGCCCGCGCCCGCAGCTTCCCCGCCTGATCCTGCGTCCAGGCGAAGAAGTCGCGCTCGTAGAGACTGTCGGTCTTCAGGGAAGGTGCCATGGGGCGAGTTTAGAACAGGAAATAGCGCTGCGCCATCGGCAGGATCTCGGCGGGTTCGCAGGTGAGAAGCTCGCCGTCGGCGCGCACCTCGTAGGTCTCGGGATCGACCTCCACCGTCGGCATCGCGTCGTTCAGCTTCATCGAGGCCTTGGAAATGCCGCCGCGCGTGTTCTCGACGGGCAGGAAGGTCTTCTCGCAGCCGAGCCGCGCGCGAAGGTCGGTGCCGAGCGCGGCCTTGGAGACGAAGGTCGCGCCGATCGCGCCGATCGCCTTGCCGAAGGCGCCGAACATCGGCCGGTAGTGCACGGGCTGCGGCGTCGGGATGGAGGCGTTGGGATCGCCCATGGGGGCCGCCGCGATCATGCCGCCGAGCAGCACCATGGCCGGCTTCACGCCGAAGAAGGCGGGGTCCCAGACCACGAGATCGGCGCGCTTGCCGACCTCCACCGAGCCGATCTCCTTCGACAGCCCTTGAGCGATCGCCGGATTGATCGTGTATTTGGCGACGTAGCGCCGGGCGCGCAGATTGTCGTTGTCGCCGGTCTCGCCGGCCAGACGCCCGCGCTGGCGCTTCATCTTGTCGGCGGTCTGCCAGGTGCGGATCACCACCTCGCCGACGCGGCCCATGGCCTGGCTGTCCGAGGAGATCATCGAGAAGGCGCCGATATCGTGGAGGATGTCCTCGGCCGCGATCGTCTCGCGCCGGATGCGGCTTTCGGCAAAGGCGATGTCCTCGGGGATCGAGGCGTCGAGGTGGTGGCAGACCATCAGCATGTCGAGATGCTCTTCGAGCGTGTTCTTCGTGTAGGGCCGCGTCGGGTTGGTCGAAGAGGGCAGGACGTTCGGCAGCCCGCAGACGCGGATGATGTCCGGCGCATGTCCGCCGCCCGCCCCTTCCGTGTGGAAGGCGTGGATCGTGCGGCCCTTCAGCGCCGCGATCGTGTGCTCCACGAAGCCCGATTCGTTCAGCGTGTCCGTGTGGATCATCACCTGCACGTCGTGCTCGTCGGCGACCGAGAGGCAGCAGTCGATCGCGGCCGGCGTCGTGCCCCAGTCCTCGTGCAGCTTCAGCGCGGCCGCGCCCGCCAGCACCATTTCCTCCAGCGCGGCGGGCCGCGAGGCATTGCCCTTGCCCGACAGCGCGAAGTTCATGGGAAAGGCGTCGAGCGACTGGAGCATGCGCGCCAGATGCCAAGGGCCGGGCGTGCAGGTCGTCGCCAGCGTTCCGTGCGCCGGGCCCGTGCCGCCGCCGACCATGGTGGTGACGCCCGAATAGAGCGCCTCGTCGATCTGCTGGGGGGCGATGAAGTGGATATGCGCGTCGATGCCGCCGGCGGTGACGATCTTGCCCTCGCCCGCGATCACCTCCGTGCCGGGGCCGACCACGACCGTGACGCCGGGCTGCGTGTCGGGATTGCCGGCCTTGCCGATGACCGCGATCCGCCCGTCGCGCAGGCCGATATCGGCCTTGTAGATGCCGGTATGGTCGAGGATCAGCGCGTTCGTGATGACGGTATCGACCGCACCCTCGGCCCGGCTCGCCTGGCTCTGGCCCATGCCGTCGCGAATGACCTTGCCGCCGCCGAACTTCACCTCCTCGCCATAGGTGGTGAGATCCTTTTCCACCTCGATGAAGAGCTCGGTATCGGCCAAACGCACCCGGTCGCCGGTCGTCGGGCCGAACATGGCGGCATAGGAGGAGCGGGCGATACGGGCGGCCATGGCATCTCTCTTACGGTGGAAGGGCGAGGGCCGCACGAGCTTCGAAAAAGCCGCGCGACACCCGTCGCCCTCTGCTGCAACGCGGCGGATCGGACCGCAAAGCGCCGGGTTTGTCAAAGCGATAAGAAGGCCCATCTGAAGAGAATGACCATGGATATCGCGATCGGCCCCGCGGGAGGCCGGACCGACACAGGAGAGCCTCCCTTGCGCCACCGATCCTCCACCGCCGCGCGCGCCGCGGCGACGCTTCTCGTCCTCGCCGGCTTCTCGGCCGAGGCCGGCGCCCAGGCCTTCGGCCCCGGCCCGCCCGGCATCGCGGTCGGCAGTTCCATGTCGGGCAAGCGCATCGTCGGCGCGCCGCGCGCGACCGGCGGCCCGCGCATTCCCAATGCCGACGTCTTCGGCGACGAAGTGGAGGAGCGCCGGTTCGGCCGGGACTACGACGACAGCTATCTGCGGCCGGAAATCCGCACCTTCGAGCGCGATTCCTCCACCGAGCGGCGCGCCATCGAGGGCCGCTCCTCGCTCGGCGGCGTCGGTGCCGGCGTCTTCGCGCGCGACGGCGCGACGGGGATCGGACGAAGCGCGGTGACGCGCCCCTCGTCCAGCGGGCGGGCGAAGATCGTCTTCACCAAGCCGCGGACGACACGCTGACCTGCAGGCGGTAAAAGGGGGAACGTCTCGCGCGTGCTGGGAGTTGGATGAGACGGGAGGCGGAGCTTGAGGCTTTGCTTCGATCCATTTTTACGAAGGGCCGGCATCCAACGTTCGGCCGAAGGGACGATCACCATGAGCCGGACCATCGCAACCCTCGCACTTTCCCTCGCCCTCGCGGCCAGCCCGGCCTTCGCCCAATCGTCGGGCGGCGGCGGCGGCTCCTCGGGCGGTAGTTCCAGCACGGGCGGCGGCGCGTCGGGCTCGGGTTCGTCCTCGGGCATTTCCAGCGGCTCCAGCGCCGTGGGCGGCTCGGGCAGCGGCCTCGGCGGAACCTCCACGACGGGCTCCTCGGCCACCACGCTCCCGCTGTCGCCCTCCACGTCCGGCGTGTCGTCGGGCTCCGGCGTCACGTCCGGCACCGGGATTTCAGGCTCGGGCAGCGTCGGCACGGGCTCGGCGGGCGTCGGCTCGACCGGCATCGGCGGGGCCGGAAGCTCCAATATCGGCATCTCGACCAGCGCCCCGGCGACGATCGGCGGCACGGTCGGCTCCTCCGACACCCAGGCGCGCGCCAACGAAGGCTCCAGCGGCATCAATTCCACGAATGTCGACGGGATCGCGCGAAGCGGCAATCCCGGCGCCGCGACGACGCTCGGCGGGGCCGGCTCGGCGACGACCGGCAGCGCCTCGCCCGGCGGCCTTTCCGGCGCCGGAACGGAAGCCGAGTACAACATTCCCCGGCCGCGCATCGCCGTCGACGTGCAAGGCATCCGCAATGCGCTGGGCGCGGATTCGTCGGCCACGCCTAAGCGCAACGGCGACTGAGGCTTTAGCCTCTCACGGCCAACCCAGACGAAGTCCGGGCCATCGGCCCGGGCTTTACGCTTTGATGGAGAGGCGTTGCGAGCGCCCGGCCTTTCTCAGGTCAGCGCGAAGACGCGCGCCGGGCCACCCGTCCCACCCCGATGCTTCGGCGCTCCGACGACGATCGTCGCGCCCTTGGCAGGCAGGGCGTCGAGGCCCGCGAGGCATTCCAGTCCCCAGCGCCCGGACGGCAGCCAGGTCTTGTGGCCGATGAAGTCGGGCGAGGCGCCGAAGTCGAGCGAGAGCGTATCGACGCCGATGCCGACCGCCGTCGAGTCCTCGATCAGCATGGTCAGGGCCTCGACGTGGAAGCCCGGGAAATGCATGACCTTGGCCTCGTCCGCATTGCGGAACTTCGGCGTCGCCACATGCTGCGACCAGCCCGATTTCATGGCGACGCAGCAATGGGCGGGAAGCTCGCCATTCGCCGAGATCCAGGCCTTGATATCGTCCGGCGTCACCTGCGCATCGGGATTGGCGGACGCCTTTTCCCGGATGTCGATCACCGCGAGCGGAGCCATGAGCTTCTCGACCGGAATTTCCGCGACCGACAGGCCGTCGGCGCTGAAATGCAGCGGCGCGTCCATATGCGTTCCCGTGTGCTCGTCGATCGTCAGGACGAAGAGATTGAAGCCGTCCTTCTCCAGCCCGAACTTGCGCTCCATCGCAAAGCCCGGCTCGCCCGGAAAGGTCGGAAACTCGGAAGAGAGTTCATGGGTGAGGTCCGAAATGGTCGAGACCGTCACGGGCTCCGCCGCCGGTGCGGCCGCCGCCGCCGGCCGCGCGCCCATTCCCAGAAGCCCGGCCGCCCCCACCGCGGCGCCGAGGCCGAACAGCGAGCGCCGGCTCAGCATCGAGGCCTTGACCTCCTCCATCACGCAGGCACCGCACATGTCTCTCTCCCTTTTCCGATGATCGTCGAGGCCGAGAAGGCCGCCGCCCGCCCCGGCGCCTTGGCTCGCGCGCCTGCTACAGCGCGCCCATCACCTGTCCGTTGAAACCGTAGACCTTCCGCTCGCCGCGAAAGGGCACGAGCGTGACCTCCCGCGTCTGGCCGGGCTCGAAGCGCACGGCGGTGCCGGCGGCGATGTCCAGCCGGTGGCCGCGCGCGGCGGCGCGGTCGAAGGTCAGCGCCGGGTTGGTTTCGGCGAAGTGGTAGTGCGAGCCGACCTGCACCGGCCGGTCGCCCGTGTTGGAGACTTCGAGCACGAGGGTGAGAAGACCCTCGTTCAGGACGATCTCGCCCGCTTTCGTGATCACTTCGCCGGGGATCATGGAGCTCAGCCCGCCATGAGGGCGAGGCCGGCGATCGCCGTGCCGGCGCCGAGAATGCGCGCCAGCGCCCCGCCGACCGAGCGACCGAAGCCGGCGCCCGAGGAAAGCGCCAGACCGATGCCGATGCCGGCGAGATGCAGGAGCGCGGTCGCGGCGAGGAAGCCCGCGGCGAAGGAAAGCGCGCCGGCCGAGCCGAGTTCGCTCGCATGCGCATAGCCGTGGAAGAGCGCGAAGGCCCCGACGAGCGCGGCGCCGGCGGCGACCGGCAGGCGCACGGCGGCCGCGACGAGAAGGCCGAGAACGACGACGGAGGCGGCGATCATCGGCTCGACGAAGGGCAGCGAAAGCCCGGTCTGGCCGAGGAGGAAGCCGAGCGACATGACGCCGACGAAGGCGGCCGGAACGGCATAGGTGCCGCGCCCGCCGATCTGCGAGGCCCAGAGGCCGACCGCGACCATGGCGAGGATGTGATCGGCGCCGAAGAGCGGATGCGACAGGCCCGCCATCACGGACCCGTGCTCGGCGGGATCGAGATGGGCGAAGGCGGGCGCCGATGCGGCAAGAAGCGTCACGGCGGCAAGGGAAAGGCGTCTGATCATCATGTCCTCGTTTCGAAAGACGGCGGCGTCCCGGATGGGGTCACGCCGGCGGCGGGGAATCGCTTCCGTTCGGAGCAGCCTTCTCCCGCGACGCTGCTTATAGTGAAAGCCCCGTTCGCCCTTGTCAAAGCGCTTAACGGCCGGGAAGGGCTGCGGCGAACTTATGGCGCGATGTCTCGAACTCGACATGCCGGGGAAACAATCCGGACACCCTGATCTGGCATCGTCTTCTCACGAACCCGAAACCGCCGCGAATCATCCGACCCACGACGGCCCCGGCCTTACGAAGACGTCCCACGGACACCACGGGCACTACGATGTCACAGACGAAGCTCGCCCTTCTCGCCTCCTCGATCGCCGCAACGCTGGTGCTGGCCTTGGCCGCGCCCGCCGGCACGGCGACGCCGAGCCTGATCCGGCACGTCCATCTCAACGGCGTCTCCGGCCCCGCCTATTACTCCGTCGTCGAAGGCGGCTATCGCCCGGTCGTGGTTCGCGCGGCGAGCGCCGAACCGAAGACCGAGCAGGTCGCCGAGATCACGCCCGCCGCCGCCGACTGACGGACGTTCACGCCGGAAGACGCCCGCCAGGAAGCCGAGGCGCCCCGAAAGATCAGCGGATCGGCTCGTGCACCGTCACGAGCTTGGTGCCGTCCGGAAACGTCGCCTCGACCTGGATGTCGTGGATCATCTCGGCAATGCCCTCCATCACCTGACCACGCCCGACGACATGCGCCCCCGCCTCCATGAGGTCGGCCACCGAGCGCCCGTCCCGCGCTCCTTCCACGACGAAATCGGTGATGAGGGCGATCGCCTCGGGATGGTTCAGCTTCACGCCGCGCGCGAGGCGCTTGCGCGCGACCTCCGCGGCCATGGCGACGAGAAGCTTGTCCTTTTCGCGCGGCGTCAACTGCATGAACGGGCCTTTCGGATCGTGAATCTGAACCAGTGATCTCTCAGGTCGACCATATGCGGGGAAGCGGGCCGTCCGCCAGAGCGGCGAGCACGGGAACGAGCCGGCGTCGCAGCGCGAGGCCGCCGGATGCGACCAGCCGGACGAGGATCAGCCCGTCCACGAGGCTCGCCCCGCCGGCATCGCCGACGATCGCGCGCAAGGCGGCCAGCCGCGCTTCGGGCGCAGCGCCCTGGAAGAGAATGGTGGAAAAGGCGCGCGCCCCGCAGAGCGAAGCCGCCCGGGCCGCGACCTGCGACACGGGCCCGGAGAGCCGCAGATCGTCGGCGAAGACGAGCCGCCCCTCCCGCCGGATGCGCCAGCGGTCGCGGATCTCGCCCGTCACCACGCTCTCGCCCATCGTCTCGCGTCCCAGAATCACGCTTTCGCAGAGGATCACGGTGCTCGACGCCGCCATGTCCACCTCCAGCCGCCGCCTGAGCGCCCCGCCGTCGAAGAGGATCGTTTCCTGCGGTACGAAGAGAAACCGGGCATCGGCGCCGACATGCGCCTGCGTTTCCACCGAAGCCGCATCGCCGAGCGTGCGATAGACCCGCTCGCAGGCCTGCGTCGTCACGGTCAGGCTGGAGGCCTCGGCGAGCGTGAAGCCCTGCGACAGCCGATCGCCGCCCGCGAGCCCCCCGCAGGAATTGATGAGGATCGCCTCCGCGCCGAGACCCTCGTGAACCGTCGGAAAGCGCAGCTTCAAGGCTCCCGCCTGATGCAGCCGCCGCAGCCGCGTGCGCCCCGCCACCACCGCCACCTCCGCCCGCGCCGCGCCGACGGCACGCTGCATGCGAATGGGGGCGGCGTTGGCCGGAGAGACGGCGTCCGACGAGAGCGGGGCGTTCACGGGGCGATCGAGCGTTGGAGCGGGGATCGAGAGCGACCGTGAGGTGCGCTGCGCGGAGGTCTGCGCTCGACGGCGCCCCCCTCTGGTCTGCCGACCATCTCCCCCTCAGGTGGGGAGATCAGGCTTGTCGCGACCCTTTGCGATTTCGATCTCCCTCCAAAGCTGCCGATCTCCCCCCTTGAGGGGGAGATGGTCGGCAGACCAGAGGGGGGCGCCTCGAACCGCCCTGCGAACAGACCCCGCAATCCCGACACAACCATCACCGACACACCCAACGCATCGGCCCCGCCTATCACACCGTAAGATGCTTGCGCACCTCGGGATCGTCCAGCCCTTCCGCCGGGCCGTCGAAGACGATCTCGCCGCGGTCCATGATGTAGACCTTGTCCGCCAGCTCGCGGCAGAAATCGAGATACTGCTCGACGAGCAGGATCGCGAGCCCCGTGTTCTCCTTCAGATAGCGGATCGCCCGGCCGATATCCTTGATGATCGACGGCTGGATGCCCTCCGTCGGCTCGTCCAGGACGAGAAGGCGCGGCCGCGTCACCAGAGCCCGGCCGATCGCCAGCTGCTGCTGCTGCCCGCCCGACAAATCGCCCCCGCGCCGCCCCAGCATCGTCTTCAGCACCGGAAACATCTCGAACACATGAGGCGGGATCGTCCGATCGCTGCGCTTCAGCGGCGAAAACCCCGTCTGCAGATTCTCCTTCACCGTCAGAAGCGGGAACACCTCCCGCCCCTGCGGCACGAAGCCGATGCCCTTCCGCGCCCGCGCATACGGCGCGTCCCGCCCCAGAACCTCGCCCCCCAGCGAAATCGTCCCCGACCGGATCGGCTGCTGCCCCACGACCGCCCGCATCAGGCTGGTCTTCCCCACCCCGTTCCGCCCGAGAACGCAGGTGATCTGAGCCTCCTTCGCCTCGATCGAAACACCCCGCAACGCCTGCGCGGCCCCGTAGTAGAGATCGACATTGGACACGGTCAGCATGGCTCGGCCTTCGGTTGCGGGATGGCGGGGCTGCCGCCCCGGGCCCGGCCCGGGACGGAAGTCCCGGACCCTACTTTCTTTTTGTCTCTCAAGAGGGGCCGACGGCCCCTTTTGAGAGACAACACGAGAATGGGTTCCAAGGGACGACCGTCCCTTGGCAGGGGTCAGGGGACGGCGTCCCCTGTCTCCCACGGCGAAACCGCGCCATGCCTACCGTCCGAGGTAGACCTCGACGACGCGGGGGTCGGCGCTGACGGCGTCGAGGGTGCCTTCGGCGAGGACCGAGCCTTCGTGGAGGCAGGTGACCTTGACGTCGAGGGCCCGGACGAAGTGCATGTCGTGTTCGACGACGACGACGGAGCGGGTTCGGGCGATGTCCTTGAGGAGGCGCGCGGTTTCCTCGGTTTCGGCGTCGGTCATGCCGGCGACGGGTTCGTCGACCAGCAAGAGCTCGGGGTCCTGGGCGAGGAGCATGCCGATTTCGAGCCACTGCTTCTGGCCGTGGGAGAGGTCGGCGGCGAGGCGGTCGCGATGCTGGCCGAGGCGGGTGAGGCCGAAGATCTCGTCGATCTTGTCGGCCTCGCCTCTGGTGTTCCGATGAAGGAGCGCGGAGAAGACGCCGCGCGAGCCGGCCATGGCGAGGCGCAGGTTGTCCTCCACGGTGTGGCTGTCGAAGACGGTCGGCTTCTGGAACTTGCGACCGATGCCCATGGAGGCGATCGCGGCCTCGTCGTGGCGGGTGAGATCGACGTCGCCGCGGAAGTAGACCTCGCCGGTGTCGGGGCGGGTCTTGCCGGTGATGATGTCCATCATCGTCGTCTTGCCGGCCCCGTTCGGCCCGATGATCGCGCGCATCTCGCCCTTCTGGATGACGAGGGAGAGGCCGTTGATCGCCTTGAACCCGTCGAAGGCCTTGGTGACGCCGTCGAGATAGAGGAGGGTTTCGCGGCGGGCGCTGCCTTCGGCCTCGATGCGGGCGCGTTCGAGGGCGCGCTGGGTGGCGTAGGGATGCGGCGAGACGAAGGGCTCGGCGCGTTCGGGAACGTAGGCGGCGGTGAGTTCGGCCATGTCGGTCACTCCGCGGCGCTGGGGGCGGCATCGCCCGGCATGGTGGAGGCCGGCGAGGTGCCGATCCCGCGCTCGGCCTGCCGGGCTTTCAGGCGCTCGCGGCCGGAGGTCCAGCCGTGATCGATCGTGCCGACGATGCCGCGCGGCAGGAAGATCGTGACGAAGACGAAGAGCCCGCCGAGGACGAAGAGCCAGTAGTCGGGCGCGGCGGCGGTGAAGACGCTCTTGCCGGTGTTGACCAGCAGCGCGCCGAGGATGGGGCCGAGGATCGTGCCGCGCCCGCCCACCGCCGTCCAGACGACGACCTCGATCGAGTTCACCGGCGCGAACTCGCCGGGATTGATGATGCCGACCTGCGGCACGTAGAGCGCGCCGGCGATGCCCGCCATGACGGCCGAAAGCGTGAAGGCGAAGAGCTTCACATGGTCGGCGCGCCAGCCGAGAAAGCGCGTGCGGCTTTCCGCGTCGCGCACCGCGATCATCAGCTTGCCGAGCTTGGAGCGCGTGACGACGCCGGTGACGACGACGCCGAGCGCCAGAGCGAGGCAGGAGGCGACGAAGAGGCCGAGGCGGGTCGAAGGCGCCTGCAGGGAATAGCCGAGCAGTTCCTTGAAGTCGGTGAGGCCGTTATTGCCGCCGAAGCCCATGTCGTTCTGGAAGAAGGCGAGGAGCAGCGCGTAGGTCAGCGCCTGCGTGATGATCGACAGATAGACGCCGGTGACGCGGGAGCGGAAGGCGAAGTAGCCGAAGACGAAGGCGAGGAGGCCGGGCACGAGGACGACCATCAGCGCCGCGAACCAGAACTGGTCGAAGCCCTGCCAGAACCAGGGCAGTTCCTTCCAGTTGAGGAAGACCATGAAGTCGGGCAGCTCGGCATTGCCGTACTGACCCCGGCTGCCGATCTGGCGCATGAGATACATGCCCATCGCATAGCCGCCGAGCGCGAAGAAGGCGCCGTGGCCGAGCGAGAGGATGCCGACATAGCCCCAGACGAGATCGAGCGCGAGCGCCAGGAGCGCGTAAGTGAGATACTTGCCGATCAGCGGCACGGCATAGGGCGGGATGTGGAAGAGGCTGGTCTCGGGCAGGCCGGCGGCCAGCGGCACGAGGATGGCGGCAGCGAGCAGCGCGGCCACGACGAACCAGACGCGGGGCCCGAGAAACTTGGCGAAGAGCACCTATCGGCTCCTTGTCCTGGAGGAACGGCGGGCGAAGCGGTCGAGGGAGAGGCCGGTCATGCGTCCACGAACCTCCCCTTCTGGGCGAAGAGACCGCGCGGGCGCTTCTGGATGAAGAGGATGATGAGGACGAGCACCACGATCTTGCCGACGACGGCGCCGGCATAGGGTTCGAGGAACTTGTTGAGGATGCCGAGCGACATGGCGCCGACGAGCGTGCCCCAGAGGTTTCCGACGCCGCCGAAGACCACGACCATGAAACTGTCGATGATGTAGCCCTGCCCGAGATCGGGCGAGACGTTGTCGATCTGGCTGAGCGCGACGCCGGCGATGCCCGCGATGCCGGACCCGAGCGCGAAGGTCATGGCGTCGACGAAGGGAGTGCGGATGCCCATGGCGGAGGCCATCTTCCGGTTCTGCGTGACGGCGCGCATCTTGAGGCCGGCCGAGGTGCGGTTCAGCGCGAAGAGAAGAGCTGCGAAGACGGCGAGCGCGAAGAGGATGATCCACATCCGGTTCCAGGTGACGGCCATCAGCCCGACCTGGAAGGAGCCCGACATCCAGGACGGGTTGCCGACCTCCTGGTTCGTCGCGCCGAAGTAGAGGCGCACGGCCTGCTGCAGGATCAGCGAGACGCCGTAGGTCGCGAGCAGCGTCTCCAGCGGGCGCCCGTAGAGGAAGCGGATGAGGCAGCGCTCCATCAGGAGCCCGACGCTTCCGGCGACGAGGAAGGCGAGCGGCAGCGCGATGGCGAGCGAGTAGTCGAAGAGGAAGGGCGCATGGCTGCGGATCGCCTCCTGCACGACGAAGGTCGTGTAGGCGCCGAGCATGATCATCTCGCCATGGGCCATGTTGATGACGCCCATCACGCCGAAGGTGATGGCAAGACCGATGGCGGCCAGCAGCAGGACCGAGCCGAGCGAGATGCCGTACCAGATGTTCTGCGCCTGGCTCCAGGCCGCGATCCGGCCCTCGATCGCCTCGGCGGCGCGGGTCGCGGTCGCGGTCAGCGTCGCGTCGCCGCCGGCGCGGATGCCGGAGAGGACGGCGAGCGCCTGACGGTCGCCCCGGGCCGAGACGGTCTCGATGGCGGCGAGCTTCTCCTCGGTGGAGAGGTCGGATTTCAAGACGGCGGCCGCGCGCGCCTCGGCGAGCTTGGCCTTGATGTCGGGCACCGTCTCCTCGGCGAGCGCGGCGTCGAGGATGCCGACCTGCTCGGCGCTGGCGGAGGTGAAGAGGTTCAGCGCGGCGGAGCGGCGCACGCCCTCGTCCGGCGAGCGCAGCGTCAGGGAGCCCATGGCATCGGCGACGACGTTGCGGGTGGAGTTCTTGACCTTGACCTTTTCGAGGTCGCCCTTGGGAGCGGTGCCGGCCGGCTCGCCGGTCAGCGCGTCGAAGATCGAGAGCGGATCGCCGCCCCGGGCGATCACGACGGAATTGTCGGCCTTGCGATAGTAGAGCTCGCCCGCGGCCAGCGCGTTCAGCGCGTTCGCGACCTGAAGGTCGCCGGTCGCGGCGAGCTTCTTCACGGTCGCCTCGGTCTCGGAAAAGCTCCGCTTGCCCGCGAACTCCGCGATGATGGCGGCGGCCCCGCTCTCCTGCGCCGCGGCCGGACGGCCGGGCAGCGAGAGGAGGACGAGGGCGAGAAGGAGGAGGAGCCGCTTGACGGTCAAGGTCATGGAAAAGCGCCGATCCGCGAGGGAGTGCCGCCCGAGGGAGGCATCTTTGGAAAAACGGGGCGACGCCGAAGAAAGCGCCGCCCCGAAGGGACGATCCGGAGGTTTGGGAGCCCGGACGGATCGCCTGGGAGAAGGGGTGGTTCGGCCGTTGAAGAGACCGGGATTTGGAAGTCGGCGCCTTACGGCGCCCGCAAGCTTCATCCCGCCGCCGCTCGGCGGCGGGACCGATGAGCCGGCTTACTTCGCCGCGACCGCGCCCGCGCCGCCGCACTTGCCGGTGGCGGTGTTGAAGTTGCCGCAGGACATCGGAGCGCGCCAGTCGGAGATGAGGGGCTTGGATTCCGGCAGGTAGTCGGACCACTCGTCGCCGAGCACGAGGCCGGGCGTCTCGTAGACGACCTCGAACTGGCCGTCTTCCTGGATCTCGCCGATGAGAACGGGCTTGGTGATGTGGTGGTTGGCGCCCATGGAGGAGAGGCCGCCCGTGAGGTTCGGCACGGAGACGCCGACCATCGCGTCGATGACCTTGTCGCTATCGGTCGTGCCGGCGGCCTCGACGGCCTTCACCCACATCTGGAAGCCGATGTAATGGGCCTCCATCGGGTCGTTGGTCACGCGCTTGTCGTTCTTGGTGAAGGCCTTCCACTTGGCGATGAACTCGGCATTGGCCGGGTTGTCGACGGACTGGAAGTAGTTCCAGGCGGCGAGGTGGCCGACGAGCGGCTTGGTGTCGATGCCGGCGAGTTCCTCTTCGCCCACCGAGAAGGCCATGACCGGAATGTCCTCGGCCGTGATGCCCTGGTTGGCGAGTTCCTTGTAGAAGGGCACGTTCGCATCGCCGTTGACGGTCGAGACGACGCCGGTCTTCTTGCCCGAGGAGCCGAACTCCTTGATGGCCGCGACCTCGGTCTGCCAGTCGGAGAAGCCGAAGGGCGTGTAGTTGACCTTGATGTCCTCGGCGGCGACGCCCTTGGACTTCAGGTAGGCTTCGAGGATCTTGTTGGTCGTGCGGGGATAGACGTAGTCGGTGCCTTCCAGCACCCAACGCTCGACGCCTTCCTCCATCATGTAGTCGACGGCCGGGATCGCCTGCTGGTTCGGGGCGGCGCCGGTGTAGAAGATGTTGCGCGAGGATTCCTCGCCCTCGTACTGCACGGGATAGAACACGACGGTGTTCAGTTCCTCGGCAACCGGCAGGATGGATTTGCGCGAGACCGAGGTCCAGCAGCAGAACACGGCCGCGACCTTCTGCGCGGAGACCAGATCACGCATCTTCTCGGCGAAGAGCGGCCAGTCGGAAGCGGGATCGACGACGACGGCTTCGAGCGGCCGGCCGAGGAGACCGCCCTTGGCGTTCTGCTCGTCGATCATCATGAGCATCGCGTCCTTCAGCGTCGTCTCCGAGATCGCCATCGTGCCCGACAGCGAATGGAGGACGCCGACCTTGATCGGCTCGCCCGAGGGCTTGGTCTGCGCCATCGTGCCCGTGACGGAAGCCGAGATCATCGCGCCGGCGGCGAGACCCTTCAGCCAGTGCTTGCCCGAGAAGAAACCCATATGTCGAAACCCCCTGCCGTGATCCGGTTGGCGGCGCCATGCTGCACCGCCGTAGCCGGACCTTCGGCCAGAGGGTTGACGAGTGGTATACGTCGATTGACGTAGCTGACCCGAAGCTTGCCGGAAAAGCTCCGGCGAGCGGCGCGTGCCCCGGCCCTTCCTCGCGCACCGGGACGGTCGCGCCGCACGGAATGATTCTTGCTTCTTTCCGGGAAGGATAGGCAAGAAAGGTCCCATGGCAGGACGGCAGCGCATCCTTCCCGTTCGGCGGGACTACAATCGCTGGGTCGCGAACCAGACGCTGGAGGACTACGCCCTCCGCTTCACCGCCAAGAGCGCCCGCCGCTGGACCGCCCAGCGCGTCTCGCAGACCGCGATCGGCGCGATCTCCTTCCTGGCGCTGGAGGCGGTGGGCGGCGCGATCACGCTGTCCTTCGGCTTCGTCAATGCCGCGTGCGCCATCGTCGTCGTCTCCGCGATCCTGCTCCTCACCGGCATTCCGATCAGCCGCTATGCCGCCAAATACGGCGTCGACATCGATCTCCTCACGCGCGGCGCGGGCTTCGGCTATATCGGCTCCACCGTCACCTCGCTGATCTATGCGAGCTTCACCTTCATCCTCTTCGCGGTGGAGGCCTCGATCATGACGGCCGCGCTGGAGCTGGCCTTCGGCGTGCCGCTCTGGCTCGGCTACATCGTCTCCGCGCTCGCCGTGATCCCGCTCGTCACCCACGGCGTCTCCTGGATCAGCCGCTTCCAGCTCCTGACGCAGCCGCTCTGGATCGTCCTGAACGTCCTGCCGGTCGGCTTCATCCTCTGGAAGGACGCGGGCTCGCTCGCCGCCTGGACGGCCTTTCCCGGGCTGGAAGCCGCCGGTCTCGGCCTGCCCGACGGGTTCGACCTCCTGAAGTTCGGCGCGGCCTCCGCCGTCATCCTCGCGCTCATGCCGCAGATCGGGGAGCAGGTGGACATCCTGCGCTTCCTGCCCGCGCGCAAGGGAAAGCCCGAAGCCTCCTGGCGCTTCGCCCTCTTCGCCGCCGGCCCCGGCTGGATCGTGCTCGGTGCGCCGAAACTCTTCTTCGGCTCCTTCCTGGCGGTGCTCGCGCTGCGCGCGGGCCTTTCGCCGGAACACGCGGTCGAGCCCGCCTATATGTACGACGTCGCCTTCTCCTACGTTCTGCCCTCGCCGGGCGCGGCGGCCGTGCTCACCGCCGCCTTCGTCGTGGTAAGCCAGCTGAAGATCAACGTGATGAACGCCTATGCGGGCTCGCTCGCCTGGTCGAACTTCTTCTCCCGCCTGACGCACAGCCATCCCGGCCGCGTCGTCTGGCTGGTCTTCAACGTCGCGATCGCGCTTCTCCTGATGGAGCTCGGCATCTACGGCGCGCTGGAGGTGACGTTCGGCCTCTTCGCCAATGTGGCCGTCGCCTGGCTCGGCACGCTCGTCGCCGATCTCGCCATCAACAAGCCGCTCGGCCTCTCCCCGCCCGGCATCGAATTCAAGCGCGCTCATCTCTACGACGTGAACCCGGTCGGGCTCGGCTCGATGGGGCTCGCCGCCCTCGTCTCGCTCACCGCCTTTTCCGGCGCCTTCGGCGCGGCGGCGGCCGCGCTCTCGCCCTTCCTGGCGCTGGCCGTCGCGCTCCTCGCCGCGCCCGCCATCGCCTATGCCACCGGTGGCCGCTACTACCTCGCCCGCCGCCCCCGCGCCGAATGGGCGAACCGGATCGAGATCGACTGCTCCATCTGCGAGCACGCCTTCGAGCCGGAGGACATGGCCTATTGCCCCGCCTATGCCGGGCCCATCTGCTCGCTCTGCTGCTCGCTGGATGCGCGCTGCGGCGATCTCTGCAAGCCCCATGCGCGGCTGGAGGCGCAGGTCGCCGGCGCCGCACACGCCATCCTGCCCGCGCGCGCCGCCCGGCGCATCGACAGCCGGCTCGGCCACTATCTCGGCAGCTTCGCGCTTCTCGCCGGCATCATCTCCATCGTCCTCGGCCTCATCTACTATCAGGCGATCACGGCCAGCCCGAACGACCGCGAGATCATCGCCAAGGCGCTCTGGGCGGCCTTCTTCATCCTCCTCATCGTCGCCGGCATCGGCACCTGGTTCGTGACGCTCGCACGCGAGAGCCGGCGCGTGGCGCAGGAGGAATCGGCGCGCCAGACGGTGCTCCTCCTGAAGGAGATCGAGGCGCACCGGCGCACGGACGCCGCGCTCCAGAAGGCCAAGGAGACCGCCGAAGCCGCCTCGCTGGCGAAAAGCCGCTACGTCGTCGGCATGAGCCACGAGCTGCGCACGCCGCTGAACGCGGTCCTCGGCTATGCCCAGCTTCTGGAACGCGACGAGGCGATCCCTCTTGAGCGCCGGCGCGGCGTGAAGGTCATCCGCCGCTCGGCCGAGCATCTCTCCGGCCTGATCGACGGGCTTCTCGACATTTCGCGCATCGAGACCGGCCGGCTCCAGCTGCAGCGCGGCGAGGTTCGGCTCGCCGACTTCCTCAGCCAGATCGTCGACATGTTCCGTCTCCAGGCCGAGGCGCGGGGCCTTGCCTTCACCTATGTCCGGCCGGACGTCCTGCCCGAGACCGTGCGCACCGACGAGAAGCGCCTGCGCCAGATCCTGATCAACCTCCTCTCCAACGCCGTGAAATACACCGAGACCGGCACGGTCGGGCTGGAGGTGAGCTATCGCAGCCAGATCGCGACGCTCGCCGTCACCGACACCGGACCCGGCATCGCGCCGGACGAGATCGGCCGCATCTTCGATCCGTTCGAGCGCGGCTCGGCGACGCTCGGCGCCACGTCCGGCCTCGGCCTCGGCCTCACCATCACGCGCCTTCTCGCCAATCTCATGGGCGGCGACGTCAACGTGCGCTCGGTGCCCGGCGAGGGCAGCCGCTTCGAGGTCCGCGTCATGCTCTCCTCCGTCGCCGGCCCCGCCAAGCCGCGCCCCGGCACGGCGCTGCCGCGCGGCTACGAGGGACGGCGGCGCACGATCTTCGTCGTCGATGACGACGAGGTGCATCGCGAACTGATGCTGGAGGTCCTGCGCCCGCTCGGCTTCATCGTCCTCACCGCCGCAGACGGCCCTTCCGCGCTCGACCTCGTCTCCGGCCTTGCACCCGACCTCTTCCTCCTCGACATACAGATGCCCGGCATGAACGGCTGGACGCTGGCGCGCGCCTTGCGCGAAGCCGGGCAGGACGGGGCGATCCTGATGCTGTCGGCGACGCTCGGCGAACCGCCCGTCTCCGCCGTCGGCGAGCCACCGGCCCATCCCGCCGCGCAGGGCGCGCTGTCGAAGCCCGTGGACCTTCGCGAGCTCGTCACGCGGCTCGGCGATCTCCTGGCGCTCGACTGGACGCAGGAGCCGCAGGCCGCAGAGGAGGCCGAGCCCGCCGCCCTGTCCGGTCCCGTCGCGCCGCCCCCGCCGGCCGATCTCGCCGAGCTTCTGCGCCTCGGCCGCATCGGCTATGTCCGCGGCATCGAGGTGAAGCTCGCAGCCCTCGAGGCGGACGCGGCGCTGGCGCCCTTCGTGGAGGCCATGCGCGTCCACGTCCGGGGCTTCGATCTCAAGCGCTACGTGGCGGAGCTGGAGGCCATGGCGAATGTCCGATCCTGACCGTCCCCTTCGCATGGCGCGCGACATCGTCCTCGTGGTCGAGGACAGCGCCGATACGCTGCGCATGCTGACCGAGGCGCTGGAGGGCGCGGGCGCGACCGTGCTCGTCGCGCTCGAAGGCGCGCAGGCGCTCTCCATCGCCGCCGAGATCACGCCCGACATCGTGCTGATGGACGCGATGATGCCCGGCATGGACGGCTTCGAGACGACGCGGCGGCTGAAGGCCGATGCGGGCCTCGCCCATGTGCCCGTCATCTTCATGACAGGCCTCTCCGAGACCGAGCATGTGGTGAAGGGCCTGGAGGCCGGCGGCGTCGACTACGTGACGAAGCCCATCGTGCCCGACGAGCTTCTCGCCCGCATCCGCGTCCATCTCGCCAATGCGCGGGCCGCCCAGAGCGCCAGAGCCGCCCTCGACACGGCCGGCCGCTTCCTCCTCGCCGCCGACCGTGACGGCCATGTCCTCTGGTCGACGCCCCAGGCGATCCGCCTGCTCAACGCCGCGCTCGCCACGACCGAGGAGAGCTTCGTCCTGCCGCAATCCCTGATCGCCTTCCTGCGGTCCGGCGCCGATGCCGGTCCCGCGCCGGCCTCCGCGACGATCGAGGGCGGCGAGGGCCGCCGCCTCGTCTTCTCCTTCCTCGGCAAGGTCGGCGAGAACGAGCACCTCTTCCGCCTGACCACCGAGGAAGAGGGCGGCGAGACGGCGAAGCTGCGGCTGAAATTCCAGCTGACGGCCCGAGAGGCCGAGGTCCTCCTCTGGATCGCCCGCGGCAAGCCCAACCGCGACATCGCCGAGATCCTGTCGCTGAGCCCCCGCACGGTGAACAAGCACCTCGAAACGGTCTTCTCCAAGCTCGGCGTCGAGAACCGCGCCTCGGCCGCGATCCTCGCGATCCGGACGCTGGGGGAGGCGTGAGGGCGGGGGAGGCGTGAGGGGGCCGTAAGCTCGCAGAAGGGGCGCGGGCTTGCTATGTTGAGGCGGAACGAAGGCTGGAGAGCCGCCATGCGAATGCACATCGACAGCACAGGCAAGACGACGTTGCCTCAGCGCATTTTGGACCATCTCGGCTTAAAGGCAGGCGACGATATCGAGTTCAAAGTCGATGCGGAGGGGCGCATCTATCTTCAGCGCGCCGATCTCGATCCTCCTGCGGCAAGAGATGGTCTCGATCGCATTCGTGGAATCATGAAAAACGGTTTGAGCACGGACGACATCATGAAGATGACGCGTGGTGAGGAGTGACGGTCCTCGTCGACACGAACGTTCTTCTCGACATCGTATCCAGCGATCCGATCTGGTTGGAATGGTCCATCACGCGCGTCCGCGAAGCGCTTGGGAGCGGCGCCGTCGTGATCGATTCGGTCATCTACGCTGAACTTTCCGTCGGACTCGACAGCGTCGAAGCTGTCGACGCGGTGCTTTCGGAAACCGGTGTCACCATGGTCGAAACGCCTCGTTTCGCTCTCTTCCTCGCCGGCAAGACCTTCCATGAGTACAAGAAAAGAGGTGGCCCGCGAACCGGCGTCCTGCCCGACCTCTTTATTGGTGCACATGCCAGCGCGGCCCGCATCCCTCTGATCACACGGGACGCGAGGCGCTACCGTTCTTACTTTCCGGATCTAAAATTGATCACGCCCCACCAGTAGGCGTCCCTCAAATCCCCTGCTTGCGGTCCTCCGGCCAGGCGCATGTCCAGCTCTTCACCGTCCAGTCCTGATGGTTGCCGGCCCATTCCGCGACATAGGGGCTGGAGAGCATCATGCATTGGGCGAGCGTGCCGCGGCTCTCGTAGTAGAGATGCTCTTCCTTGCAGGTTGTGGGGCTGGCGGCCATGCACACCGACAGGACGAGATCGATCATCGCGCCTTCCATATCCTTCTCCCAAAGGTCAGGTCGTGAACGGTGCCCACCGCGCCCGCCGATCGCCCGGCGGATGTCCTTTCATGATAGCGCCGGGCCGCCGGAGCGCCCATCACAAAGCCGGGACCGCGGCGCCATGGCGCGGCCGTCAGTCCTCCACCGGAGGCGCAAGGGCCCCGGCCTTGCCCCGGCCGTCAGGCCGGCACGAAGACCTCGCCCATCGACGACACCGCCGTATCGCCGGCCAGACGCCGCATCGGGCGGCCGTCGAAAATGTCGGGAAAGGCCCGCGTCAGAAGCCGGAGCACAATGAAGTCCTGCGGGCCGTTGTCGAGGAAGGTCGGCCCGAGCGGCTCCGCGCCGCCGGTGAAGACCAGCGTCCCCCGCTTCATCAAGGCGCCCGCGCCCCGGCCGGCCCGGCCCTTGCAGAGAAGGCTTCCCGCGATCATCCGGCAGCCGGCATTCGGGCCGCAATCGCCGGTGATAAGGATTGTGCCCCGCCGCATCCGGTCGCCCGCCCGCGCACCGGCCGAGCCGGAGACGCGGATCGTGCCGCCCGCTAGGCCCGCCGCCTCGCCGAAGCCGGGTCCGCCGAGATCGTCGCCGGCATCGCCCGAGATCGACAACACGCCGCCGCGAAGGCCCGATCCCGCGAACGCGCCGACCGAGCCGCGAATCTCGAGAAGGCCGTCCGCCATGCGCCGCCCGACATGGATGCCGGCATCGCCCTCGACGAGGATCGCGCCCCCGTCCAGCGCCTCGCCCAGCCGGTCGAAGCGCTCCGAGCCGCCGTCGAAGCGGATGTCCGCCGCATCGTCGCCGGTGACGGCAAAGACGTCGCCGACATGGAGCGGATGGCGCGTCGTGCCGATGGCGAGCCTCTCGATCCCGCGCGCGCCCAGCCCCGCGAGCTTGGACGGCACGAGGCCGGAGAGGTCGAGCCGCTCGGCCGGCTCGGCTTTCAGCGTGAAGGTGAGCCCGCTCATGGGAGGAGATCCTTCAGGTGGAAGTGGTGCGGCCCGAGATTGCCGCCATAATTGCCGGCCCCGACCCGAAGACACCCGTCCTCCGGCCCGAGATTGATCACGGCCTTCAGCCCCGCGCGCATGGCGTCGGCGACGATGCCGGCGGTCAGCCCGTCGATCACGATCTCCAGGACCGAGCCGATCTCTTCCGTCAGCTGGCTGTTCGTCACGCCCTTCAGCGTCGGGCAATAGGCGTCGTTGGTGGAGGCCATCATGCCCTTGTACTTGCCGCCGACCTTGGAGCCCGAGCGCACCACGCCGCCGGGAAAGGGCATGATCGCGCCGGACACGGCGTGGATCGCCTCGACGGCGGCCTCGGCCGCGCGCAGCGCGCGGGCCGCATCGCGCGCCAGGAAGAGGAGATTGCCGCCGCCGACGGCCTCCTCGGTCATGCCCGTCTTCGCCTCGCAGAGGAACTCGCCCTCCATCACCGGCATCCGCCAGTAATGTTTGCCGGCGAACTTCTTGGAGATCTGCCAGCCGTCCGCGAAGTAGCGGATGGCATTGCCGAGATCGATCTCGCGCGATCCCTCCAAGCCCCGGTAGCAGGCCGAGGAGGGGCTGGTCAGAATGCACTGGCCAAGGCGGGTCACGAGTTGCTTTTCCAGCATGTCCGGCGACATGCCGAAGATGAGGATCATCGCGCCCGGCCGCCCGTCCGGCGTCTCCTCCGGCGTCAGCAGCCGGTCGATGCCGGCCTCGCAGCCGCAGGCGATGACGGAGGTCGCAAAGCCCGTCATCGAGCGCGCGGCCTCCAGCACCCATTTCTCGTTCGCCGCCGTCACGACGATGCCCGATCCCGCCATGGGAAAGGCCTCGGCGAACGTGTCGTCGATCGCAACGCCGTTGCGCACCATTGCCGGCGCCATCGTGCTCACCTGCGCCATGCCACCTCCCCGAACGGATGCGCCGCGCCGACGGCCGCTTCGGACACGCCGAAGAAGCGCGAGGGCAGGCCGAAGCGGTCCTCGTAGAACCGGTCGAGCCGCTTGCTCATCGAAGCCTCCGTGCGCGTTTCCAGGGAGAGCGTGCGTCCCATCCGGCGGTTCACGACGATGCCGTCCTCCACGACCTTCACGCCGTCCTTGAAGAGAAGCGCTGCCCGGCCGAACTGTGCCGCCTTGTCGTCCGATGCCGCATAGACCGCGACGTCGGCGACCTGACCCGGCGCGAGCCCTCCGCGGTCGGACAGGCCGAGAAGCTTGGCGGGCGCGGCGCGCGTCATGATCGCGATCTCCCGCAACGTGTATTCCCGGTCGAGTTCGGCAAGGCGCGTCGCCTTGACCACGGCTTTGGGCAGCGCATCCAACCATCGGCGGCGCACCTCGCGGTCCATCAGCAGCGCGAAGAGGTCGGGATAGGCCGTGAAAGGCGCGCCGTTCGGGTGGTCGGTGGTAAAGAAGACGCGCCAGGGGTCCTCGATCAGGAGGAACAGCTCCAGCCCGATCGCCCATTGCAGCGCGTTGTAGAAGCTCTTCGCCTTGTAATCGATCGGCACGACGCCGCCGCCATTGCCCTCGCCGTCGACGATGACGCTCTTCTTCGGGCTCGCCGTCGCACGCCCGGCGAACTGGCGCAGCGCGTCGGAGGAAACGGTGACGGTCTGGCCGAACATGACCTGACCGATATCGACCGTCACCTCGGGCCGCGCATTGACGATCTCGGCGAGCCGCGTGCCCTCCGAGGAGAAGCCGCGCTTGCCGCCCGCGCCATAGCCGTAGAACTGGATATGGGCGAAGTGCAGCGGGAGGCCTTCGGCCGCCTCCATCGTGGCGACGACCGAGTCCGAGCCTGTACCGGGCACGCCGAGATTGTTGCAGTGGACATGCAGCGGATGCGGCACGCCGAGGCGCGTTACCGAGGCCTGCAGGCCCTTCACGATGGCGCGCGAGGAAACGCCGTAATCGGGCACCACGTCGTCGAAGGAGAAGGTGCGCACGTTCTCCTTGAAGGCCGCCGAGCCCCCGGCATTGATCGTCTTCACGCCGAGCGCCCGCGTCGCCGAGACGACGCTCGCCACATAGTCGTCGATCGCCTGCTCGCTCTCCCCGTCGCGCAGCATGGAGAGGAGCATGTCGTCATTGCCGAGAACGACGAGCGTGCCCTTGTCGATGATGGGAATATCGGCAAGCTCGAGATGGGCGTGGAGCGCCGAGGACGGGCTCATCGCCGGCTCGACGACGGTCGTGAAGCCCATTTCGGCATAGCGAAGGCCGGTCTCCTCGGTCGTCCAGCCGACCTTGGAAAGCTTGGTGTCGGACGGCCGCGCCAGATGCGCCTTGTGGAACTCCGGCAGGAGCAGGCGCGCGGTGTTCACATGCCCGCCCGCGATGTGGGAATGGATGTCGATTGCCCCCGCCATCACGATGCGGCCGGTGCAGTCGATGACCTCCTCGGCCGTGCCCTCCGCCGACGCCTCGGCGATCCGCCCGTCCTCGATATGGAGATCGCGGATCTCGTCGATGCCCTGCACGGGATCGACGACATGGCCGCCTGTCAGTCGAATGCGCATCAGGCGGCCCTCCCGGCGGCGAGAAGAGGTTCGAGCGCGTCCGCGAGAGCGGCGAGAACCTCCCCCGCGCTCTTTCGGTCTGAGGTCTCGGTCGCGCCGGGCGTCGAGGCGAAGCTCGCCAGCCGCTCGTCCCAGAGAGCGCCGGTGCCCTCCCCGGCCGGCGCCACCTCGAAGGCGATCGCGGCCCCGTTCGGCGGCTCCGAGGCGATGGAGATCACCGGCACGCCCCCGCCGGGCAGGCCGAGCGAGACGCCCGCCCGCGCATCGACATGGACGGCGAGATCGCATTCGCCGGAGGCCAGAAGCCGTCCCGTCTCGAAGAGAAGCGGATCGTGGACGGCCTCGCCGCGCGCGAAGCTCACCCGAAGCGGATAGCCGGAGAGCCAGGTCGCGACCTCCGCCGCGCCATGCGCCTCGCCGGCCTCGCCGAGCGGCACGGCGCTCGCGCGGGTCGTGGCGTTCAGCTCGGAGACGAGCGCGGTCAGCGATTCGATGGCGATTGGATCGAGCGCCCCCGCCGACCAGACGACGGTCGCGAACTGCGCTCCCGCGAGCCACGCGCCGAGCTCGACGACCCTCTCGGCGCCGGGCGCCGCCCGATCGAACCGGCGGCCGGCCAGGCTGGCGCGCACCATGCCGACGAAGCCGGCGATCTCGCCCGCCGCCACCGGCAAGGGATCGACCGACACGCCCGAAAGGCTGGAGCCCTCGCCCCCGCCGAGCCACACGACCTGCCGGACCGCGCCCGCCGCCCGGCCGAGATCGGGCGCGCCTTCCAGGAGAAAGGCGAGCAGCTCCGGCGCCGTCTCGGCGGCATCGGCGCCGACGAGGAGCACGCGGTCCGCGCGGCGCCGGAGTTCGGCGGGCACGCCGCGAAAGAGCCCGGCTCGCCGGAGGATGTCGAGATTGCGGTAGAGCACCGTCGAGCGCGCATGGTCGAGCACGCCGCCGGCCGTCTCGGCCAGCCGGACGGCGGCGCGAACGCCTGCGACGTCGGTGGCGAGCCCCGTGATCAATGGAAGGCGGCTCGATGCGAGCCGGAGCGCGGCGGCCGAGACGGCCTCCGCGAAGGGGGCCGGAGCCCCGTCGATCCATGCCTTGCCCAAAACGAAATCGCTTTCTGGCGCCCGCGGCCAGTTAAATGGAATGCGCGCGCCGCGCAAACCCCGTCGGCGAGGGTTTGCGCAGGAAATCGATCGCCCGGCCGGTCGCGGGGCATCCATCTGAGGCCCGAGGGCGCCCCCTACTTGTCGTGCTTGATATAGGCGAAGCGCGGATCGTCCGGCGTTCCCGTTAGCGCGCCGCCCTCCTGGCCCGGCTGCCAGCCGACGACTTCCTCGATCTTCCGGGCCAGCTCGAAATCCTTGTCGGTCACGCCCTTGGCCGCGTGGTTCATCAGCCGGACCTCCACCCAGGCATAGGAGGCGGTGAGGTCGGGATGGTGGAAGGCGGCCTCGGCGAGATGGCCGATCGTGTTGATCACCATCAGCGTCCCCTTCCAGGAATGGGTCTTGTAGGTCCGCCGTATCCAGCCGTCCTCCAGGCGCCAGGCCGGCAGCTCGGCCTCCAGGCGCTTGAGGATTTCGGAGGGCTCGTAGGTTGTTTCCTTAAGGGCCGCCATGGTTCTTCTCTTCTCCCTTGCCGGTTCGCATTCGATCGGAATAATAGGCAATAGGGCACAGGAAGGCAGGCATTTCTTGGCAGCGAACGTCATCAGCGTCTCCGCACCGGCCCGGTTGCATCTCGGCTTCCTCGATATGCATGGCGGCCTCGGCCGCCTCTTCGGCGGAATCGGCATGGCGCTCTCGGCGCCGGCGACCCGGATCAGCATCTCTCCCTCCGACCAGACGATCGTCGAGGGCCCCGACCGCACGCGCGCCCGCTGGCATCTGGAAGCCATGCGCTCGCGGCTCGGTATCGACCAGCTTCATCATCACCTCGTCATCGAGGAGACGATCCCCCATCATTGCGGCCTCGGCTCGGGCACGCAGCTCGCGCTTGCCGTCGCCGCCGCCCTTCGCACGCTGGAGGGGATCGACCTCGATCCCGAAGGCGACGCGGCCTATCTCGGCCGGGGCGCGCGCTCGGGCGTCGGCGCCGGCTTCTTCCTCGAAGGCGGCGTGCTCGTCGACGGCGGCAAGGGCCGGGGCGACAGCCCGCCGCCCGTCATCGCCCGGCTGCCCTTCCCGGCCGCCTGGCGCGTGATCCTCGCCTTCGATCCGGCCAGCCAGGGCATGCACGGCGGAGCCGAGACGGATGCGTTCAAGGCGCTCCCCCTCTTCCCCGAGCGCGATGCGGCCGATATCTGCCGCCTCGTTCTCATGCAGGCGCTACCGGGACTGGCGGAAAGCGACATCACCGCCTTCGGCAGGGCCATCGCCGAGATCCAGATCCGCGTCGGCCGCCATTTCCAGCCGGCCCAGGGCGGCATCTACTCCTCGCCGCGCGTCGCGGCCGCCATGCAGCGCCTCACGGTGGCCGGCGCGCACGGCGCCGGGCAAAGCTCCTGGGGCCCGACCGGCTTCGCCTTCGCGGCGAGCCAGGCCGAGGCCGAGGCGCTGGTCGCCCAGCTGGACGGGGACCGCGAGGGCGCCGGGCTCGACATCCGCATCGTCGAGGGCCGCAACACCGGCGCCACCGTCGAGCGCCATGCGGAGCTGGCGAACGCCCGCTGAGCGCTTCGAAAAAACGGGGCGCCATGGCACCGCCCGAGACCGATCGCCCGGATACGGGAGCGGCATGGCGGGCGCGGCCGGGGTCCGCGAAACTCTCGGATCGCGCGGCCCGAACATTCGCCCTAAGATCGATTCCGATCGCGGGGACGATGCTGTAGAAGGTCGGCGTCGCCGAGCGATCGGCAGACGGGGAGGCGCCGAGAACCGGCGCTTCGACGGACCGCCCGGGCGGTCCAGACCACGCCCTCGAAGGGCCAAGCGCCGGGCCAGCCGCGCGCCACCGCCGGCATGTCAGCCGGCGGATCGGAGGGAGATCACGAAAAAGGACGACAGGCGTTCCGCGAGGCCTCGAACGGTCCGGGGCCCGCGTCAGGGGAGAACGAGCATGCCCAAGAAGATTCTTCATATGCTGACGCCGCACAAGCATGTCAGTCCCTTCGACGTGAACATGGCGGCCGATGCCGGCTACGAGCTGATTCTGCCCTACGAGTCCATCGAGCTGACCGAAGTCGCCGATCTCGTGCAGGACGCGATCTTCTCCCGCCCGCCGGCTTCGGGCACCTCCACCACCATCTTCTTCGGCGGCGACGACGCGATTCTCGCGCTCGACATGATGGAAGCGGCCAAGAACGCGCTCGTCGCGCCCTTCGGCGTCCATGTCTTCGCCGATCCGCAGGGCTCCTTCACGACGGCGGCGGCCATGGTCGCCTATGTCGAGAAGCTTCTCGTCGCCAAGAAGGGTGGCGGCCTCGCCGGCCGTCGCGTCGCGGTCTTCGGCGCGACCGGCGTCGTCGGCTACTGCTCGGCGGTGATCGCCGCGCTCGAAGGGGCCGAGGTCACGCTCGTCGGCCATAGCGGCGTCCAGCGCGTGCGCGAACGCGCCGCCCAGATGAAGGTCCGCTTCGGCGTCGAGGTCGGCTCCGTCAACGGCAAGAGCGACGCGGAGAAGGCGGCCGTGCTCGCCAACACCGATATCGTCCTCAGCGCCGCCAAGGCGGGCGTGCGCGTGCTCGGCGCCAAGCTGATCGCGGACGCGCCCCATCTTCTCGTCGCCGCCGACGTCAACGCCGTTCCGCCCGCCGGCATCGAGGGCGTCGGCGTCTTCGACAACGGCGTGCCGATCCCGGGCAGCCAGACGCTCGGCCTCGGCGCGCTCGCCATCGGCAACGTCAAGTACCAGACCGAAGCCGGCCTCTTCCGCCGCATGCTGGCCTCGGAGGACGAGGTCCTGGCGCTCGACTTCCGCGACGCCTTCAAGCTCGCCCAGACGCTCGTTCCCGACCTGTGAGCACCGCCCTCGCGTCGAAGGAGACGCCCGCCGGCGATCTCCTCATCGCCACCTTTTCCGGCCGCTCGCTCGCCGCCTCCGCGCGGCGCGCGGGCTATCGCCCGCTCGTCGCCGACCTCTTCGCCGACAACGACCTTCGCGACGTCGCGGCGGATCTGCGGATCGTGCATGGCGACTTCGTCAGCGGCTTCGACGGCGGCGACCTCCTCGCCGCGCTGGCGGAACTCGCGCACGGTCGAAGCCCGGTCGGCGTCCTCTGCGGCCCCGGCTTCGAGGACCGCCCGGACCTTCTGGACGCCATCGCCGCCCGCTGGCGCCTTCTCGGCAACACCGGCGAGACCGTCCGCCGGCTGAAGGACCCCCGGCGCTTCGCCGACCTCTGCGGAAGGCTCGGCATCGCCCATCCCGAAATCCGCATGGAGCCCCCGCCGGCGGACGATGATCCGAAGGTCTGGCTGATGAAGCGCGTCGGCGCGGCCGGAGGCCTTCACATCGGCTATCTCGGCACCCGCGAGCCCGCGCCGGACCGCTACTACCAGCGCTTCGTCGAGGGGAGCCGGCGCTCCGCGCTCTTCGTCGCGAGCGGCGGCCGAGCCCGCGTCCTCGGCTTTTCCGAGCAATGGCCGAGCCCGAGCGAGACCGAGCCCTTCCGCTATGGCGGCGCCTGCGGGCCGATCGAGCTTGCCCCCCGCGTCTCCGCCGCCATGGCCCGGGCGATCGAGGGCATCGCGGCCGAGCTGCCGGCGCTGGTCGGGCTCGGCAGCGCCGATTTCATCGTGCCGGACGAGGGCGAGCCTTTCCTCCTGGAGATCAATCCCCGCCCCGGCGCGACGATGGACGTGTTCGAGCGCGAGGGCACGCCGGCGCTGGTCGAGCTGCATCTCTCCGCCTGCGAGGGGCGCCTGCCCGACGCGCCGCTCCGCCCCGAGACCGTTCGCGCCGCGGGCTTTGCCTATTGCGACGCGGACGAGGTGACGATCGGCACCGTGGACTGGCCGGACTTCGTGTCCGACCGCCCGGTGCCGGGCACGGTGATCCGGCGGGGCGAGCCGCTCTTCACCCTCAAGGCCGAGGGCGCCGGTGCCGACGATGCCATCACGCTCTTTAGCGCGCGCCTGTCCCAGTTAAAGACGATGATCGAGGAGCCCGTCCTATGACCACTGAGCCGACGCCCCGCCGCAGGGCATCCGCGCATCGTCTCTCCGTCAACCGCAGCGCCGAGCCGCTGGTCGAGCAGATGGCCTACGATGCCGACCGGCTCGGCTGCGCCGTCTCCACGGGCGCGGCCGGCGAGCGGCTGATCGATGCCGGCGCGAGCGTGCCGGGAAGCCTGGAGGCCGGCCGGCTCCTCACCGAGATCTGCATGGGCGGGCTCGGCGACGTCGCGATCGAGGCGGGCGGGCGGCTGCGCTATCACCCGTTCCAGCTGAGCGTGCGCACCTCCCAGCCCGTCATCGCCTGCCTCGGCAGCCAATATGCCGGCTGGCAGCTGACCAGCGAGGATGGCGGCGGCTACTTCTCCATGGGATCGGGCCCCGCCCGCGCGCTCGCCGGCAAGGAGACCGTGCTCGACGACATCGCCTATGCCGACCGCTGCGGACAGGCCTTTCTCGTGCTGGAGACCGGCAGCCCGCCGCCCGAAGAGCTGGTGCGCCGCATCGCGGGCGACTGCGGCGTCGCGCCGAGCGACCTCACCATCCTCTATGCCCCGACGCAGAGCCTTGCCGGATCGGTGCAGATCGTCGGCCGCGTCGTCGAGGTGGCGCTCCACAAGGCTCACGTCCTCCATTTCGACATGACGCGCATCGTGTCCGGCCTCGGCTCCGCGCCCCTGCCGCCGCCCCATCCCGACTTCGTCACCGCCATGGGCCGGACCAACGACGCCGTGATCTACGGCGGGCGCATCCTCCTCCACGTCACGGGGCCCGCGAGCGACGCGCGCGATCTCGCCGAAGCGCTGCCGAGCCGCAATTCCAAGGACTACGGCACGCCCTTCGCGGACATCTTCCGCGCCTACGAGGGCGACTTCTACAAGATCGACCCGAACCTCTTCAGCCCCGCCGAGGTCGCGGTCGTGGCGCTGGAGACGGGCGAGACCTTCCGCGCAGGCGGCATCGCTGAGTCCCTCGTCGATGCCTCCTTCGGCTGATCGCGCGGCCGGCCCCCCGGCCCCGCGCATCGCCCTCGTCACCGCGGCGATGGACCGCCACGCGCGCGACATGCTGAAGGCCCTTCGCGCCGCGGGGGCGGAGGCGTCGGCCGTGAAGCTCTCCGACGTCGCCTATGACAGCGAGGCCCCGTCCGGCCTCCTCGTTCCCGGCTTCGGCACGGACCTGCCCGACGCCGTCTGCGTGCGCACGATGGACGGCGGCAGCTTCGAGCAGGTGACGCGCCGGCTCGGGCTTCTCCATGCGCTCGGCCGGCTCGGCGTCCTCGTCTCCAACGACGCGCCGGCCATCGAGGCCTGCGTCGACAAGTCGATGACGAGCTTCCGCCTCGCGCGCGCCGGCATTGCGAGCCCGCGCAGCTTCGTCGTCGAAAGCCGCGAGGCGGCGGCCGATATCCTCGCCTCCGAGAGCGGCCCCCTCGTGTTGAAGCCGCTCTTCGGGGCGCAGGGCAAGGGCCTTGCCCTCATCCGCACGGCCGACGACCTGCCGGAGCCGGATGCCGTGTCCGGCGTCTACTATCTCCAGCGCTTCGCCGGCCATCCGACCGAGGGCACCTATAGCGACTACCGCATCCTCGTCTCGGCCGGCCGCGCCGTCGCCTCCATGCGCCGCCGCTCGACCGGCTGGATCACCAACATCAAGCAGGGCGCCGAAGGCCTCGCCATGCCGCCCGATCCCGAGCTGGAACGCCTCGCCGAGCGCTCGGCCGAAGCCGTCGGCGCCGATTTCTGCGGCGTCGACCTCCTGCGGGACGCGGATGGAGCGGCGCAGGTGATCGAGGTCAATTCCATGCCGGCCTGGACCGGCCTCCAGGCCGCGACCGGCCTCGACATCCCCGCCATCCGCGCCCGCGATCTCCTTGCCACGCTGGCCGCCCGGCGTCTGGCGGAGGCGCCGCGTCTGGCGCTGGCGGTTTGAGGGCTCAGGCGGTCCGGGCGGGTGCGAGGCGCCCCCCTCTGGCTTGCCAGCCATCTCCCCCTCAAGGGGGGAGATCGGCAGCTCGACGGAGGGAGAGCGACCTGCGACCGTCCCACCGCCTGATCTCCCCCCTTGAGGGGGAGATGCCGGCAGGCAGAGGGGGGCGCGACACCCGCCATCCTCTCGATGCCCGTCTCCCCTCATGAGCCCCCTCTCCCCCCAAACCATCGCCGCTCGCTACATCGCCGCCTGCGAGGCCGAGCTGGACGCGCTGAAGCCGGGCAATGTCCACCGCATCGCGGGCGGGCACCGGATGGAGGTCGAGGCCTTCGAGACCAGCGCCCGCGTCTCCGCCCCCCACATAACCGGAGAGAGCCGCTCCCTCGGGCGCCGCGTCCTCGGCGCGGTCCGGGCGACGCGGGAAGCGGTCGGCGAGAACACCAATCTCGGCATCCTCCTCCTCTGCGCCCCCCTCGCCATGGCGGCCGAGCGCGGCGGCGACCTGCGCGCGGGCGTCGCCGAAGCGCTGGCCGGGCTCACCTCGGCGGATGCCGCCGACGTCTTCGCCGCCATCGCGCTGGCCTCGCCGGGCGGGCTCGGATCGGCCGAGAACGCCGATGTGCGCGAGCCGCCGAACGTCGGACTGCTCGACGCCATGCGAATCGCTGCGCCCCGCGATCGCATCGCCCGCGCCTATACCGACGCGCTGGCCGACGTCTTTGCCATCGGTCTGCCCAGTTTGGCCGGGAGCGAGAGGCCGGACCTCGCCCCCGCGACCCGATGTTTCCTGGCCTTCGCGGCACGATTTCCCGACAGCCACATCGCCCGCAAATATGGAAGCGAACGGGCCGAGCTGATCCGCGGGCGCTTCGAGACCCTGACCAAGCAACTGAAAGCGAACGCCAATCCCGAAACGGCGCGAGCGGCTCTTCTCGATCTCGACCACGCGTTGAAGAGCGAGGGCGTCAATCCCGGCACGTCGGCGGATTTCACCGTGGCCAGCATTTTCGCCATGAGTCTTTCGGGCGGCTTGAAGATTGACGAGGCGGATGGTTGACTGCGCCGCGTCGGAAGGCCGAAAGGCTTGCCGTCCGCTATCTGGCCAACCGGTCCCACGGGATGCCGCGAACAAGGATAGCCGAGCGTCGAACGAGGAAGCCTGCCGTTCCGGGGAACCGGGCAGCAGTGGCGACATTGCCGAAAGGTGGAGTTCCGGTCGAAGACCGCCCCGGAGGGGTGGCGGATTTCGGCAGGTTCGGCGCAACGCCAAACGAGTTTGGACGAAACACTTAGGAGGAACATGGCCATGGCGATCATCAACAAAGTAATGGTGGGCGAGTCTCTCGTCGGAGACGGCAACGAGGTCGCCCACATCGACCTCATCATCGGACCGCGCGGCAGCGCCGCGGAAACCGCTTTCTGCAACTCGCTCACGAACAACAAGGACGGCTTCACGTCGCTCCTCGCCGTCGTCGCGCCGAACCTGCCCTGCAAGCCCAACACCTTGATGTTCAACAAGGTGACGATCAAGGGCGCCAAGCAGGCCGTGCAGATGTTCGGACCGGCCCAGACGGGCGTGGCGCGCGCCGTCGCCGACTGCGTCGAGCAGGGCATCATCCCGGCCGCCGAGGCCGACGACCTCTTCATCTGCGTGGGCGTCTTTATCCACTGGGAAGCCGAGGACGACGCGAAGATCCGCGAGTACAACTATCAGGCCACGAAGGAGTCGATCGAGCGCGCCATCAAGGGCACGCCGACCGCTGCCGAGGTCGTCGCCAAGAAGGGTTCGGCAACGCACCCCTTCGGCGGACCCACGACCTAGACAAGAGACCATCCCGAAGCAGAACAGCCGGCGATGAAGGCCGGACTGCTCCGGCGATTGGCCGCCATCTTCGGATTCCAGTAGGCCGCAAGGCTCCTCCAGGGGAGCCGGCCCTGGATGGGGACATGACAGGAAGAAGGGGCCGCAAGGCTCCTTTTTCATGCAGGGCGCAGCGCAGCGGCGACCAGCGGCAACCAGCGGCGGACGATCCATCGTCGCGCCCTTCGCAGCGCTCCCCGTCGTCGCAGTCAGCCCCGCTCAGCACATCGCTATACGTTCGTCATTCTCGGGCCCCGTCCCGAGAATCCAGGCGCGGCGGCGTCCCACGTCTGCGGTGCACGGTCTGGATTCTCGGGACGGGGCCCGAGAATGACGGCGGTGGGAGAAAAGCGTCGGCGCAAAGCCGTGACTTCCAAGCGGAGCGCGCGCGGGCAGACCGACACGCCGCCGCCGGACGAGGTCTACCGCCGCAGCCGCCCGTCGTGCAGCGCGGACGCGACCAGCGCGCCGGATATCCCCTCGGCCTCCAGCCGCGCCAGATCCGCCCCGTCGCGCACGCCGCCGGCCGCGAAGACCTGCCGCTCCGGCCCCGCCAGCGCCCTCACCTCGGCCAGCCGGGCGAAGTCCGGTCCGGCGCCGCTGCCGACCTTGGCGAGCGTCATGGCGATCACCCGCGCCGGCCAGAGGTCCGGCCGCTCCAGCACGCCCTTCGGTCCGACGAAGCTCGTCCCGCGATAGTCGAGCGACAGCGCCCAGCGGTCCTCGCCCGCCAGCGCTTCCAGAACGTCGACCGAGAGAAGCGTCTCGCTGCCGATCACGACGACGGTCCGCTCGCGGGCGAGAAGCGCGCGCGCGCCATCCGCATCCGCCACCCCGGCATCGATCCAGAAGTCCGTCCCGGGAAAGGCGCCGGACAGGGCGTCGAGCACCCCGGCCTGCACGCCCCGCCCCTCGATCGCGTCGAGATCGGCGACGTAGATGGCGGAAAAGGGGCCGAGGCTCTGCAGCCCTTGCGCAACGGCCACGGGGTCCGGCGTGTCGGAGAGCGGCGTGACGATCGGCCGGTAGCTCGCCCTGTCGCCGAGATGGCCGCGCACGACGAGGCCGCCCATCAGGTCGAGCACGGGGATGATCTGCATGGGCGGCACCGCCGAGATCGCGCGAGGTTGGTCTTTTCGAGGCGAGGGCTCTATAGGATGAGCATGGACCGGGCCTTGCCCGCGATGCAACGATCAGAAGCAGGACCCATGACGAAGACGCTGGGATGGGATGTCGGCGGCGCGCATCTGAAGGCCGCCCTCTGCGAGGGGGGCGAGATCGTCAAGGTCTGGCAGGAGCCGACCCCCCTCTGGAAGGGCCTCGACCATCTCGACGCCTCGCTCGAAAGCATCCTTACCAAGGCCGGTCCCGTCGAGCGCCACGCCGTCACCATGACGGGCGAGCTGACCGACATCTTTCCCCATCGCAAGGCCGGCGTCGAAGCCCTGTCGAAGATTCTGACCGGCCGCCTCGGCGAGACCTTGCGTTTCCACGCCGGCGACAAGGGCTTCGTCGCCGCCGAGTCCATTCCCGACCAGTGGGACCGCGTCGCCTCCGCCAACTGGCACGCCTCGGCCGCCCTCGTCGCCGCGCGGATCGAGGAGGCGCTCTTCCTCGACATGGGATCGACCACGACCGACATCGTGCCGGTCAAGGACGGAAAGGTGGCGTTCGGCGGCTTCACCGATGCCGAGCGGCTCGGGGCGGGCGAACTCGTCTACCAGGGCTACACGCGCACCGCCCTCATGTCGGTCGCGAGCCACGTTCCGAACGAGGGCCGCGTCACGCCCATCATGGCCGAGTTCTTCGCCACCATGGCCGACGTCCAGCGCATTCTCGGCGTGCTCGACGAGTCCGACGACCAGCATCCGACCGCCGACGGCCAGGCGAAGACGGCCGAAGCCTCGCGCGCGCGGCTCGCCCGCATGATCGGCCGCGACGCCTTCGACGCCGCGCCCGGCACGCTGGAGCGCACGGCCGAGGCCTTCGCCGAGGCGCAGATCCGCCGCATCCACGACGCCGCCCTCCTCGTCTCCTCGCGCGGCACGCTCAGTGAGGATGCGCCCGTCGTCATCGCCGGCGCCGGACGCCCGGTCCTGCGCCGCCTCGCGGCCCGCCTCGACCGCGGCGTCGTCGACTTCGCCGATCTCGTCGAATGCCGCTCGTCCCTGCGCGACGACGTCTGCCGCGCCGCCCCCGCCGTGGCGCTCGCGCTCTTGGGCGCTGCGGCGTAGCCCTTTCGGGCAAGGCAAGGGCATGACGTCCTGGATCGCTTCCGCCAAGACCTGGGCACGTCGGATCAAGCAGGACGTGGTCGCGCTGTGGATCGCGGCGCGCGACGCGCGGACGCCTCTCGCAGCCAAGCTCATGGCAGGCGCCGTCGCCGCCTATGCGCTCTCGCCGATCGACCTCATACCGGATGTCATACCGGTTCTCGGCTATCTCGACGATCTGCTGATCGTCCCGCTCGGCATTCTTCTCAGCGTCCGCCTCGTTCCGCCTCTCCTGATGGCGGAGTTCCGAGAGGCGGCCGCCGCACGATTGCGGAAGCCGGTCAGCCGAGCCGGTATGGCGATCGTCGTCGCGATCTGGCTGATCGCCGGCGCGGCCATCCTGGTCCGGATGGTCCGGTGAAAAGCGTCAGAGCACCTTCGCCAGCGCCCGCCCCAGCGCGAACAGCCGCTGCTCGATGAGGGTCGGCACCTCGCAGACATAGGTCAGCGAGCGGCGGCGCTCCTCGAAGATGCGGGTGTCCCAGGCCAGCGCTTCCTGCGCGTCGGCCGCCTTGGCGGCGTCGCCGCCGCTGCGCAGCGCGCTCAACGCCGCGATCTCCTCGCGCAGCTTGGTGGCCAGATCCTGCTGCTTGGCGCCGTAGCGCTCGATGCCGCGCATGATCTGCGAGCGCTCGCCGTTCAGCTGGGCGAAGAGATCGGCGAAGATCGCGGTCGCGGCCGCGCCGCGCCGGTCCTCGGGCAGCGCCGTCACGAACTCCACCGCCTTCGCCTCCGCCTCCGGCAGCGGCACGCGGCGCTGGGAAAGCGTGGCGACCAGCGCACGCATCGCATCGCTGCGCGGCGCGGCTTCGGCCGTGTCGAGGTCCGGCCCCGTCCAGACCTGGCGTTCGTCCACCCGCTCGATGCGGCGCTGGACGCAGGGCCAGTCGTGCGGATGGTTGCCGCCGGTCGTCAGCCGCGTCGTCGATGCGCCGCCGGGAATGACGAAGGTCTGGCTCGGCGCGGCCGAACCGGTCGAGGGCACGGGCGCTCCAGCCGGAGCCCCGGCGGGCGCGGGCGTCGGAGACGGCGCAGCGGGAGCCGCGGGCATGGCGGGCGCGGCACCCGTCGGCGCGGGGCCGGGCAGCACGAACCCGTCCGGAATCTCGCGCGGCGCGGGTGCCTGTGCTGCGGCCGAAACGGCCGAGCTTGCCAGGAACAGCGCGGCCAGAGCGAGGGATCGAGCGGGTCGGATCATCGTGGAGGACTCCGTTCCTGAAAAGGGTTCGGCTGAAGTCAGCGCGGCCCGAAGCGTTTGGCCCGATGGCGGTTCCTCACCCGCGCTTGCGGTTGATCAGCCCGCGCGAGGGATCGTAGGCGAGGATCGCGCCGCCGAGAAACAGCACCGTGCACCCGAGAACGACGGCGAGCGCGGTGAGGTTCATCTGCCCGTAGAGGGCGAAGCGGATGAGCTCGACGGCATGGGTGAACGGGTTCACGAGGCAGATCTTGTAGAGAAGCGGCGAGGATTCCTGCACGCGCCAGAGCGGGTAGAGCGCGGAGGACGCGAAATACATCGGGAAGATCACGAAGTTCATGACACCCGCGAAGTTCTCCAGCTGCTGGATCAGCGAGGAGAGGAGCATGCCGAGCCCGCCGAGCATGAGGCCGGAGAGAACCAGCGCCGGCAGGACGAAGAGATAGCCCATGACCGGCGGCTTCACGTCCCAGAACCAGGCGATCGCGAAGAAGACGTAAACCTGCACGATCGACACCGCGACGCCCGCCGCAAGCTTCGAGACGATCAGGAACCAGCGCGGCATGGGGCTGACGAGCAGCGTCTTCATCGAGCCCGTCTCCCGGTCGTAGACCATGGAGAGCGAGGACTGCATGCCGTTGAAGAGCTGGATCATGCCGATCAGCCCCGGCGTGATGTAGACCTCGTAGAGAATGTAGGTCTGATAGGGCGGCACGATCGAGACGCCGAGCACCTGCCGGAAGCCCGCCGCGAAGATAAAGAGCCAGAGGAGCGGGCGCACCAGAGCCGAGACGAAGCGCTCCCGCTGGTGCAGGAAGCGCAACGCCTCGCGCCAGACGATGCCGGAAAAGCAGATCGCATATTGGCGGAGGGTGAAACCCTCGCGCGGATAAGGACCGCGTGTCGTGACGGCGCTCATGGATGCAGCTCCCCCTCCGAAACGTGGGGCGGCTCGCGCATCAGGCCCGTCAGCGAGGCGAAGGCGTCGCGGATCGAGACGGCGTCCTGCCGCTCCACGATCTCCGGCACCGAGCCTTCGGCGAGCACGCGGCCCTTGTGGAGCACGACGACCCGGTCGCCCTCCTCGATCTCGTCGATGAGATGCGTCGCCCAGAGAACGCTGACGCCCTCCTGGGCGACGAGCCGGCGCACCTCCGCCACGATCTCGGCGCGCGAGCCGATGTCGAGGCCGACGGTCGGCTCGTCGAGGAGGATGAGGCGGGGGGCGTGCATGAAGGCGCGCACGATCTCGACGCGCCGAAGCTGGCCGCCGGAGAGATGGCGCGCCTTCTCGCCCAGCCGGTCGAAAAGGTCGCTGCCGCCGAGGATCTCGGCGGTGCGGCGCTTGGCGTCCGCCCGGGAGAGGCCGTGCAGCGAGGCGTGATAGGCGAGATTCTGCCGGATGGAGAGGTCGAGATCGAGGGTTCGCGCCTGGAACACGACGCCGAGCCGCCGCAGCGCCTCGCCCGGCGCCTCCGACAGGGACCGACCGAGGATGCGGATCTCGCCCTCGCGCGTGTCGAAGAGCCGGGTGATCAGCGAGAAGAGCGTGGACTTGCCCGCCCCGTTCGGCCCGAGCAGCGCGGTGAAGGAGCCCTGCGGCACCGTGAAGGACACGTCACTCAGCGCCCGGCGCGCGCCGTAGGCATGCCCGACATGGGACACGTCGAGCGCCGGAACACCGGCGCCCGACAGGTCCGGCCTCTCGCCGGTCCCGATCAATCTCGCATCATCCAAACGAAGCCCCTCCCGAAGGCTCCGGACGGCAAGACTTCATGGCACGACCGTGATCGTGCCCTTCATGTCCTGCGCGCCCTCCAGGCCCTCGATATACCATGTGAAATTACCGGGGCGAACGGTGTTGAACTGGATCTGGATCGTGCCCTTGGCATCGTATTCGAGCCAGGCCGGCGGGCCCGCCATGTGGAGTTCGAGATCGCTGATGACGATCTGGTTGAACCAGACGTTGCGGAAAAACTCGGGCGCGTGGAGCTTGTATTCCAGGCTGCCGGCCGAGGAGATCTTCCAGCGATAGGCCTGCCCCGCGCGCAGCACGAAATGCTTGCGGTTGACGGAGAAGTCCTTGTCGGCCGAGCCGAGCACGAGATCGGGAATGTCCTGGCTGGACTTCGACAGGTCGGGCAGGCCGAGCTGCTTGGCGTTCATCGCGCTGGCCGGCATGCCGGCCATGGGCGCTTCGGCGGGCGCCATGGGCGAGGCGCTCGTGTCGATCGGGGCCGCGGCGGCGCCGGTCTCGGCGGCGCCCGCGGCCGCATCGTCGTCGTCATCGTCGTCGTCCGCGGCCTGCGCGACGACGAGCGTCTTGGCGGCGGCGGAAGCCGCCACCGGCGCGAAGGCGAGGCTCGTCGCCATCAGCGACAACCAGAATGCTCTCATGTCCTGTCCTCCCGAATGCTGTCTTGGCGGCGAAGCGGGGCCTCCACCCCGTCCCGCC
Organism: Aureimonas sp. Leaf427; assembly: GCF_001425485.1. Classification (GTDB taxonomy): domain Bacteria; phylum Pseudomonadota; class Alphaproteobacteria; order Rhizobiales; family Rhizobiaceae; genus Plantimonas. The sequence continues at coordinate 605,512 of NZ_LMQW01000001.1, forward strand.
CGGCCGGATCGGCCATTTTTTCTGTTCGTGCCCCGTCAGCCCGCCGGAACGTCCGCCACCGCGACGCCCCAGGGCTGCTGCCCCACCTGCACCGACTTGATCACCTCGTCGTCGGCGACGTCGACGATCGAGATGTCGTTGGAAATGCCGTTGGTGGAGAAGAGGTGCTTGCCGTCCGGCGAGAAGGCGAGCTGCCAGACGCGCTGGCCGACGAGGAGATAGTCGAGCACCTCGAACGTCTTGCCGTCCACGACCGCGACGCGGTTGGCGGGCCCGAGCGCAACATAGGCCTTCGAGCCGTCCGGCGTCAGCCGCACGCCGACCGGCTGGATCGTCTCGGAGGAGAGGCCGGGAATCTCGAAGGTGATCTTGTGCTTGATCTCCTTGGTCGCGTTGTCGATCACGCTGACCGTTCCGCCGATCTCGGCGGAGACCCAGATCTCGGAGGCGTCCTTCTTGTATTCGGCAAAGCGCGGGCGCGAATCGACCAGGACGTTGGCGACGATCTGCTGGCTCTCCTTGTCGATGAAGTGAGCCATGTTCGTCGTCTCCGACGTGTTCACGATCGTGTTGCCGTCCGGCGAGATGCCCATGCCCTCCGGCTCCACGCCGACCGGGATCTCCACGACGCGCGCGCCGCTTTCCAGATCGATGACGGTGACGAGATTGTCGTCCTCGTTGGCGACGTACATGCGCGTGCCGTCGGGCGAGACGACCATCAGCTCGGGGTCGGGCCCGGAGGGAAGCGTGCCGATCTTCTCGTAGGTCTTGGTGTCGTAGACCTCGATCGTGTCGTCGTCGCTGGCGCAGACATAGACCTTCGTGCCGTCCGGGCTCGTCACGATGCCGCGCGGGCGCTGGCCGGCCTTGATCGTGTGGATGATCTCGAAGCTCTCGCCGTCGAGAACCGTGACGTCGTTGCCCTTCTCGTTGGAGACGAAGATCTTGTAGGCGAAGGCGGGGCCCGCCGACATCAGGACGGTGCCGGCCAGGGCCGCTGCGATCAGGTTCCTCATGCATCCTCCCGGGTCGGAGAGGCCGATGCGGCCCCTCCTCCTCATTCTTCCTGTCGTCCCCGCCCGCCTCCCAGCGAACGGGGATCTCTGCCCTCGGGCTCCGAAGAGGAGCCTTCGTCTTACTCGTCGCTGGTCAGGACGGTGATCTTGAAGTCGCCGTTCAGCTTGATGTCGTACTGGCCGATCTCGCACTGGGCGTCGTCGATCTCGTAGAGATTGGCGCTCTCCTTCTCGATCTCCTCGGCCTTGCAGCCGATCTTGGCGATCTCGGCGGAAACCTTCGCGGCTTCCTCGGGCGATGCGGCGATCTCCTCCTTGGCGAAGGCGGCGCCGGCGCCCATGGAGAGAGCGAGAACGAAAGCGAGGGCGGACTGTCGGATCATGATGCTGCTCCGTAAAAAGGCGGCCTTCGCAAACGAGACCGCTCGATAGTTAGCCGACCAATTCGGCAGTGCAGCAATGCCCGTCCATTCGATTCGAAGCTAGTGCGAAGGCGAAAAAGGGGCCCGGCGAAGGGCCGGCCTCGATGCGTTGGGAGCGATCGAAGCCGGCCGCTATGCCTCGGAGAAGCGGCCGGGCGCCGGCCCGTCTTGGGAACCGGGCGGCGCCGCGGGCCGTCCTCGTCTCTATGGCTATCCCGCCCCGCGCGCCCCCGCCATGGGAGAACTTCCCGTCCTCCCATCGGGCGGCGAAGCGCTCAGAGATCGCCCCGGTCGATCAGCCGCCCGCCTCGCGTCTCCACCGCGAAGCGGATGAGATCGGAGGTGCGCTCCACGCCGAGCTTCTCCTTGATGCGGGTCGACGTGTTGGCGATCGTCTTGTAGGCGACGCCGAGCCCCTCCGCGATGTCGGAGAGGCTCTGCCCCTCGCCCAGCATGTGGAGGATCTCCAGCTCGCGCGTCGAGAGCTTGCGGGCCGGCGTCGGCGCCTCCGCGCTGGAGCCTTGCGTGTCGGCGTCCACATGCGCCTCGCCGTTCATCGCCTTGCGGATGGCCAGAATCAGCTCGTCGGAGGGCGCGCTCTTCGAGACGTAGCCGAGCGCCCCCGCCCGCTGCGCCGAATGGGCGTAGACGAGGTCGGAATACATGGAGAAGACGACGATCCGGGCTTTCGGATCGTCCGCCCGCAGCCGCCGGATCACCTCCAGCCCGCTGCCGCCCTTGAGGTTGATGTCGAGCACGACGATGTCGGGCCGCATCTTGCGGAAGGCGTCCAGCGCCTCGAAGGGCGTCTCGGCCTCGTAGACCGCCTCGGCGGGCAGCGCGGCGAGGAGCCGGCGCACGCCCTCGCGCACGATCACATGGTCGTCCACCACGAGCACTCTCATTCGGCGGCCTCCCGAGCCCGATCGGTCGTTCGCGGCAGCTCGCCGAAGAGGCTGACGCCCGCGGGAAGCCCGACCTCCGCGACCGAGAACCGCCCGCCCAGCCCCTCCACGCGCTCGCGCATGCCGAGCAGCCCGTAGCCGCTCCGCTCGCCCTCCGGCCGCTGGAAACCGCCGCCGTCGTCGGTGACGCGAAAGGTGACCGCGTCCGCCGTCTCGGCGACGCGGATCGTCACATGGCGCGGCCGTCCGTGGCGCAGCGCGTTGTTCACGCCCTCGCGCACGGCGCGCACGATCAGCGCCTCGACGACCGGCCCCGGATCGCAGTCGTCCACCTGCAGCGCGAAGTCGATGGCGGGATGGCGGGAGCGCGCGGCCTCCACCAGATGGTCCAGCGTCTCGACGAGGCCGAGGCCGGGCAGGATGCCGGGCCGAAGCTGCCCGAGAATGCGCCGCACCTGAAGCCGCGCATGGCCCGCCGCCTGCCGGATCGCCTCCGTGCGCTCGACGATCTCGGCCGGCTCGCCCCCCGCCTCGACGAGCCGCTTGACGCTGGCGGCATCGACGTCGACGGCGAAGAGGAACGGCCCGACATCGTCGTGGAGATCGCGCGCCAGCTCCGCCCGCTCCTCGTCGGCGAGGCGCGACAGCTGCTCGGCCAGCCGCTGACGGTCGCGGGCCAGTCCCTCCAACCGCTCGGCCATGGCGTTCACGCCGCGCGCCAGCCGCGCCACTTCCGGCGTGCCGGAGACGGGAACCCGCGTTCGCGTGTCGCCGGAGCCGATGCGGTGGAAGGCGCTGGACAAGGCGCCGAGCGGGCGAAGCGCGCGATCGACGACGAGAAGGCCGAGGCCCGCCGTGATCAGCGCGAAGAGAAGGAGAAGCGCCAGGTCGAGCGCGAGGCCGCTCCAGATTTCGGCGATCTCGTTGGCCGGCATCACGACGACCATGGCCGCGACGATGGGCGCGGCGCGCGGCGACATGGGCAGGATCGTCGTGTCCTGCGCCGGCGCGAGCAGCCGTTCCAGGAAGGCCGGGGCGCGGGTGCCGGGCTCGGCCAGGGCGGACTGCATGCGCACCTGCCCGAAGGCGTCGATCATGAGGATGCGCACATGCCGGTCGCCGTTGAAGGTCGAGACCAGCGAGGCGATGTCGGCGGAGACGTTGGAGGAGGCCGGCAGCGCCGCGATCAGCCGCGTCACGGCGTTCACCGCGACGCCCCGCGCCGCGCCGAGCTCGGCCTCCACCTCGTCCCTGGCCTTCCAGTAGCCGAGCGCGGCGCCGAGAACGAGCACCGCGACCATGGCGCCGGCGAGCGTCGCGGCGAGCCTTCCGAACAGGGACAAGAGACGCTTCGCCTTCCGTGAGGCCGGTGGTTGGAGCCGGTGGCTGGAGCCCGGCTAGAACGCGCAGCGCGTCTCCGGCCGGTCGGTGCCCAGCGTATCCAATTCGGACGCCTGGTGCAAAAAGCCCTCCTGCGGCGAGGCTGAGACGACGGAGGTCTCGTCGCCGAGAAGCACGGGCTGACGCAGCTGCCAGTTCCAGTCGCGGAAGGTCAGGCGCTGGCCCTTGAAGGCAGCGACCGTGAAGTCCTTGCCCTTGATGAAGGCGTCGATGGTGGCGGGATCGACCGACTGCGTGCGCGAGGCGGCCTCGCCGAGAATACGGATCGCGGTCCAGACCTGCATGTCCTTGGCCTGCATGCGCCGTCCCGAGGCCTTCTCGAAGCGGTTCTGGATCTGCGCCCCGCCCCATTGCTCGCTCGCCGGATGCCAGGAAGCCGGGATCAGCCCGGCCGTGCCGGCGACGGGGCGCGGCACCCAGGTGCGCCAGGGGATGTAGGAGCCGAAGACCTCGCTCTCGTCGGCGACGAGCACCACGTCGTGCTCCGGCAGCCCCTGCAGGAAGACCGGGATCTGCCGCTGCACGAGCGCCTGTCCCGAATCGGTGGCGCGCGCGCCGCCCTTGTCCTCGAAGATCCGCTCCTCCAGGATCGTTCCGCCGAACTTCTTGGCCGAGGCCTTCATCGCCTCGGCGAAGAGCTTGTCCTTGTCGTGGCTCCCGGTGATCAGCACCCAGTTCCGCCACTGCTTCCACATGAGATACTGCGCCAGCCCGTCGGTCAGCATGGAGCGCGTCGGCGCCGTGTGCAGCATGTTCGCCCGGCAGTTCTCCTCGCGCAGGCTGTCGTCGGTCGCCCCCGCATTGAGAACGAGCGCCCCCGAGCCCTTCACCGCGTCGGCCACCTTCAGCGTGTCCTCGGCGGAGAGATCGGTCACGATGTAGTGCACGCCCTCGGCCGCCATCTTCTGCACGGCCGGCATCACGTCCTCGCCGGGTTTCAGCGTCGCGACGTCCAGCGCGAAGGACTGGCCCATGAAGGAGCCGGTCGTGTTGTTGTCCGCGATCGCCACATCGGCCCCGGCAATGCCGATATCAGCGGGCGGAATGTCGAGCACGGAGAGCGCCAGCGTGCGCTCGTAGGTGCGCAGGAAGCCGACCTTGACCACCGCCATCGCCTTGGCGCCCGGCGCCTTGGCGGCCGGAACGGCCGGCGTCGTCGGCGCGGCCGGCGCCGTCTGGGCGAAGGCGGGGCCGGATAGACAGGCGGCCAGAAGCGCGCCGGCGAGCGGTCCCGTGAGGCGGGTCAAGTTCATGGTGATCCTCCCGTTTCCGCTCCGTCCCGGGCAAGCCGGGCATGCGGGCGGAATTCTCTTTATCCCCTCGGACGATAGCGCTAGAGCAGCGGTGGGCGCCGAGGACATCCATGCCGAGGAGGAACAAAATCCCCATGCGAGTTCAAGGCGGAACTATTCCCGTTCTTTGCGCCGTCCTCTTCGCCTGGCCCGTCGCGGCCGCGGAGAAGACCGTCGCGGTCTTCGACTTCGAGCTGATCGACACGAGCCTCGAAGGCGAGCTGAACGGCGTCGATCCCAGGCAGACCCAGCGCCTGACCCTGCTCGCGCCGAAGCTGCGCGCCGATATCGACGCCGAGCCGGAGCTCGGCCTCGTCGACACCGGCCCCGTCGCCGCCCGCGCCAAGGAGCAGGCGCTGCTCAAATGCGAGCGCTGCGCGATCGATCTCGGCCGGGATCTCGGCGCCGACATCGTCGTCACCGGCACGGTGCAGAAGGTCTCGAACCTCATCCTGAACATCAACGCCTACGGGCACGAGGTCGCGACCGGCAAGCTCGTGGCGCAGGGGAGCGCCGACATTCGCGGCAACAACGACGAGATGTGGGTGCGCGGCGTCGCCGCCCTCTGGCGCAACACGCTGAAGAAGCAGTTCCAGGCCGTCGAGGCCGCCCCGTGAGCGCCTTGCCGACCCCGAGTGGAACGACCGGCTTCCTCGCCAGCGTCACCGGGCCCGAGGAGGCCGGGATCGCGCTCGAGGGGGGCGCCGACATCATCGACCTGAAGGACCCCGCGAAGGGCGCCCTCGGCGCGGTGACGCCGGACGTGCTCCGGGCGACGCTCGACCTCGTCGCTGGCCGCCGCCCGGTTTCGGCCGTCGCGGGCGACCTGCCGATGGAGCCCGGTCTCGTCTGCGCCGCGGTCGCGGAGCGGCGGGCCGCCGCCCATGTGAAGATCGGCCTTTTTCCCGCCAGCGCCGAGGCGCGCCGCGCGGTCGTCGCCGCCCTGTCCGACGAGGCCGCGAAGACCTCGCTGATCGCCGTCCTCTTCGCGGATGGCGACCCCGACCTCTCGCTCCTCGCCGATCTCAAGGCCGCCGGCTTTTCCGGCGCCATGATCGACACGATGAACAAGGGCGCGGGCGGGCTGCTCAAGCACCTGCCGACCCACGAGCTCGCCCGCTTCGTGGAATCCTGCCGCGCCTTCGGCCTGATGAGCGGGCTCGCCGGCTCGCTGGAGCCGCCGGACGTGCCGCGCCTGGCGGTGCTGAGGCCGGACTATCTCGGCTTTCGCGGCGCGCTGACGACCGGGCCCCGTTCCGGTCCGATCGACCTTGCCGCCGTCTCGGCCATGCGCGCGCTGATCGACACGGAAGCCGGCCGCGGGATCGACATCAAGAGCGCTCCGACCGACCGCATCTTCGTCCGCGACATGGTCGTCGAGATGGAGATCGGCGCCTACGGCTTCGAGCGCGGCCGGCGCCAGAGCGTGCGCTTCACGGTAGAGGGGGACGTCGTGCGCGCCATCCGGCGCGACGATGCGATGGCGAGCATCTACTCCTACGACATCATCATGGATGCGGTCCGCGATCTCGTCGCGCGCGGCCACACCGATCTCGTCGAGACGCTGGCGGAGGATCTGGCCGAGACGCTTCTGAAGGACCGGCGCCTGCGCCGCGTCACCGTGCGGGTAGAGAAGCTCGATCTCGGCCCCGGCGCCGTCGGCATCGAGGTCGTCCGCCCCGCCTGACGAAACCCCTCCAGCTTGTGCGATGCAGCATCGATTTTCCAGACATTTCGGGAACTTGGACCGCCGGATCGCACTTGCCCCATTGTCGCCGCAGGCATGGCGGTTGTATGTCGAGTGAGCGCGTCGGACGGCGTTTCGCCCAGTCCGGCACATCGGTGAGGGCACGCACCATGGACGGAATTCTGGTGGTCAAACTGGGCGGCAGCTGCGCGTCCTCCCCGGACTTCAACCGCTGGCTCCAGGCGATCGAACGGGCGAGCCGTCCCGTCGTGCTCGTGCCGGGCGGCGGGCCTTTCGCCAATGTCGTGCGCCGTTACCAGCCCCGTCTCGGCTATGACGACGAGGCCGCCCATCACATGGCGATCCTGGCGATGGAGCAGTTCGGCCGCGCCCTCGTCAGCCTCGGCGAACGTCTCGTGCCCGCAGCTTCGCTCGACGAGATCCACGCCGCCATCGCGGCCGGAAAGATCCCCGTCTGGATGCCAGCCGCCACCGCGCTCGCCGCGCCCGAGATCGCGCAGGATTGGACCGTCACCTCCGACAGTCTCGCCGCCTGGCTCGCGGCCGGTCTGCCGAAGGCCTCGCTGCTCCTCATCAAGCAGATCGACGTGCCGAAGGACACGACGCTGGACGCGCTGGCCGGCGCCGAGATCGTGGACGCCTCCTTCCTCGCCATGCTCCATCCCACCATGTCCGTCTCGATCGCCGGCCCGGCCGACGTCGTACTCGCCGGCCACCAGTTCGCCGACGGCGCCATTCCCGGCCATCCCTTCACCGCCGAGCGGCGCATGCCCGTCGCGGCGGAGTAGCCTCGCCTCGATGCGGCGCCCTTGCCGCATCGGCCGGAGGTCGAAATTCGTGGGACAGGTCCTGGATATCTGCTAGGTCGAAGACGGCGCCGAGGGCGCCCGCGAACCGGCCACCCGCCGGATCGGCCCCTTTCGAGCGCATGGGAGCGTCAGCTCCGTCGATCCGGCGTTCGAGCCATCCGCATGGGACCCTATGCCGGGCGAGCGACTTCTCTTTCTGACCGGGCATCTGGCCGAGCCGCGCCTCAGGCGTGTGCTCGAAGGGCTCGGCGAGACCGAGTTCGACTGGGCGATCGAGGACATCGGCGTGAAGGTCGCGGCCCTCATGACGGGCGAGATCATCGAGCGCCGGCTGAAGCGCCCGGTGGAGGCGAGCCGCGTGGTCGTGCCCGGCCGCTGCCGTGCCGATCTGGACCGCCTCGCAGAGCTCTTCGGCCTGCCCTTCGCGCGCGGCCCGGACGAGCTGTCCGACCTGCCCGCCTATCTCGGCCGCCGCGGCGCCCCGCCCGACCTGTCGCGCCACGACATGCGCATCTTCGCCGAGATCGTCGACGCCTCCGCCCTCTCGCTGCCGGACCTCGCCGCGCGCGGCGCCGCCCTTCGCGCGGCGGGAGCCGACGTGATCGATCTCGGCTGCCTGCCCGACACGCCCTTTCCGCATCTGGAAGACGCCATCGCCGAGCTGAAGCGCCTCGGCCTTGCCGTCAGCGTCGATTCCGCCGACCGCTCGGAGCTGACGCGCGCGACGCGGGCGGGCGCGGACTATCTCCTCAGCCTCACCGAGGAGACGCTCGACATATCGGGCGAAGGCGGCGCGGTGCCCGTGCTCGTGCCGGCCGTGCCGCACGACATGGCCTCGCTCGACCGCGCCATTGCGGAAGCCGCGCGGCGGGGCATCCCCCATCTCGCCGATCCCATCCTCGACCCCATCCATTTCGGCTTCTCCGCCTCGCTCTCGCGCTATCACGCGCTGCGCCAGCGCCATCCCGAGACCGAAATGCTGATGGGCACGGGCAACCTGACCGAGCTGACCGATGCCGACACGTCCGGCATCACGGCCATGCTTCTCGGCATCTGCTCGGAACTGTCGATCCGCAATCTCCTCGTCGTCCATGTGAGCCCCCACACGCGCCGGACGGTGGAGGAGCACGACGCGGCCCGCCGCCTGATGTTCGCGGCAAGGGCCGACGGCGCCCTGCCGCGCGGCTACGGCGCCGGTCTCCTCCAGGTCCACGACACCAGCCCCTTCGCCGCGACGCCGACTGAGCTGGCCGAGCAGCAGGGCGCCATTCGCGACCGCAACTGGCGGATCGAGACGGCGGTGGACGGCATCCATCTCTACAACCGCGACGCCCATCACGTCGCGACCGACGCCTTCGAGCTCTTCCCCCATATCGAGGTCGGCGAGGATGTGGGCCATGCCTTCTATCTCGGCGCGGAGCTGCAGAAGGCCGAGATCGCATGGCGGCTCGGCAAGCGCTACGCGCAGGACGCTCCGCTGGAATTCGGCGTCGCCGTGCCCCTTCCCGAGACCGACCGCACGCGGCTGGAGGCGGCCGGCCACACGCTGAAACCGAAGACCGGCTGACCTTTCACCCCAGGCATCCCACCGCCCCCGCCGGCAGGGCGCGGCGGGGAGCCTGACCCTTGCGGCCGACGACGCCTTTCGAAAGGACCCGAGCGATGCCCTACATCCGCGAAACCATCCTCACGACGGTCGATGCCGCGGGTGCCGTCCACATCGCCCCGCTCGGCATCATCGCCGAGGGCGAGTTCTGGATCATCGCCCCCTTCCGCCCCTCGAAGACGCTGGACAATCTCGTCGCCACCGGCATGGCGATCGCCAATCTCACCGACGATCCGCTGATCTTCGCGGGCTGCCTGACCGGCCGCAAGGACTGGCCCCTTCTCCCCGTCGAAGGCTGCCCCGTGCCGCGCCTGGAAGCCGCCCTCGCCCACGACGTGCTCACGGTGGAAGACGTCGCCGAGGACGCGACCCGCCCCCGCTTCCGCTGCCGCGTCTCCGCCTCCGCCACCCACGCCCCCTTCACGGGCCTCAACCGCGCCAGAGCCGCCATCCTCGAAGCCGCCATCCTCGTCAGCCGGCTGCACATGCTGCCGGCCGAAAAGATCGAAGCCGAGATCGCCTATCTCAACATCGCCATCGAAAAGACCGCCGGCGATCGCGAGCGCCAAGCTTGGTACTGGCTGATGGAACGCATCATCGCCCATCTGGCGACGCTTGAGGCTTAGGCAGCGGGTGAATCACCCCTGCAGTCGGCGAGAAGCCTGATGTCATTCTTCTCGATCGAGCCGGGCGCTATCTGCGCCGATCTCCTGGCGGCCGAAAAGGGTGGGAGTAAAATGCTCCGGCGCTTGCGGGAGGCACCCCCCTCTGGCCTGCCGGCCATCTCCCCCGCAAGGAGGGAGATCGGCAGTTTTGCCGGCGGAGCGAAACCAGGAACCGCTTCCGCCTTGATGCGAACGTCTGCGATAAGCCTGATCTCCCTCCTTGCGGGGGAGATGCCGGCAGGCAGAGGGAGGTGCCTCCCGCGAACGTTCGATCACCCTCCTCGCTCAAGTTCGCATACGACCGCCAGAACATGAGCGCACACGCCTTCGACGTCTTTCAGAACATCATCGTTCCAAAACCGCAGAACCAGCCATCCCGAACGCTCCAGGTCCTTCGTGCGCTCGACGTCTCGAATGATCTCGCGGTGCCGTCCATGCTGCGAGCCGTCGATTTCGACGACAAGCCGGTGCGACGGACATGCAAAATCAACGATGAAGCCGGCGATCGGAAACGGACGACGGAAGCCGATGCCCTCCAAGCGATGGGCTCGAACGGCGCTCCAGAACCGCGACTCGGCATCCGTCATGACCATCCGCATGCGGCGAGCCTGGGCGCGGCGGCCAAGCGGAACGGTATCGTGGCTCATCGAGACATGATTGAGTTTTGAAAGACGGATGTCGATCCCGGGTCGGCGGGAGGCACCCCCCTCTGGCCTGCCGGCCATCTCCCCCGCAAGGAGGGAGATCGGCAGCTTTGCCGGTCGCCCGAACCGGAAGCCGCTCCACCATGACGCGAGCGTCCGCGACAAGCCTGATCTCCCTCCTTGCGGGGGAGATGCCGGCAGGCAGAGGGGGGTGCCTCGTGCCGACGTTCGGCAAAAGCTCCAGTGCCAGCCCTACTCGTCCGGCCGCGCCTCCGGCTCGCGGGGCTCCAGCGGCAGGCCGGCTTCCGACCACCCGTCGGTTCCATCCGGATACCAGTGGACGCGCGTATAGCCCATCGCCAGGGCGCGCTTGGCGGCGTTCCAGCTCATCCAGCAGTCGCGAAGGCAGTAGAAGACCAGCGGACGCGCCGTGTCGCCATTCGTCGCGCGGGCGAGGCCGTCGCGGAAGTAGGCTTCCATGATCGGCGCGAGCTGGCCGTAGCCGGTGTCGACGAGCCAGATCGAGCCGGGAATGTCGCGGCGTTCCTTGGGGTGCCAAAGCGTGCCGGCAGGCAGGCCCTTGGGCTTGGGGGCGCGGGGCAGCGTGTCGACGAAGACGGCGCTCTTCTCCTCGAAGAGCCGTTTCGCTCCGGCGGTGTCGACGACCTCGGCGCCGTCCAGCGTCGCGGGGGTCGGGGAGCGGTAGTCGTCGGTTCGGTAGCCGGCGGGTTCCGGCGGGGCGGCGATCGCCGGGCTCCCGGCAAGGCCGCAAAGGGCGAGCGCGGCGGCGAGGAACACGCCGCGCCGGACCATGTCAGCCGCCCTTCCGGGAGGCGATCGGCTTGTTCGTCTCGTCGAGAAGGGGGATGCCGAAGGAGAGGAGGATCTCGTCGATCTCCGCCTGGTTCTCGCGGATCACCGTGTTCAGGCGGCGCTTCCACTCCTGGTCGGAGGGACGCACGCCCATCGTGATGCGGAAGATCATGGCGGGCCCGCCCTTCGGCTCCTTCACCAGCGGCGTCACGGTGTAGCTCTTGCCGGATTCGCGCGCGTAATAGCCCGCCATCGGGCCCCAGAGCACGGCGGCGTCGATCTCGCCCTTGCCGAGGTCCTCGATCATCTTCTGAGCCGAGTTCTCGTAGCGCGTGTCCACCATGAGCTGGTAGCCCTTGGCCCGGCCCATGAGGCCGGCGCGCGCGAGATAGGTGCCGGGCGGCGTGCCAGCGACGACGCCGACCTTCTTGCCCTTGAGGCGCGGGTCCTCCAGCACGTCGACGCCGTCGAGATCGCCGCCCTTCGGCACGACCAGCGTATAGGCCGTGCGATAATAGGCGTTGGTGTTCTGAACGAGCTCGTCGCCCTGCGGATAGCTGAGGATCACGTCGCAATTGTTCGAGCCGAGCGTCATGCGCACGAAGCCGGTCGCCTGCGGAAAGAAGCTGTAGGCGACGGACTTGCGGTCGAGCTTGCCCGCCAGATAGGTCGCCAGCGCGTTCTCGAAACCCTCTTTCTTCTCGTTGGAGAAGGGCAGGTTCGACGGATCGGCGCAGACGCGCAGGACGTTCGGATCGACCAGCTCGATCGTGCCGCCGAAGTCCCGGTCCTGCGCGGCGACCGGCAGGGCGGCCGCCAGGAGCGCCAGCGTCGCGCCGACGAGGCGGCGGAACATCGTTGCCATCAGAACCCGAGACACGCGTTCTCGGCGGCCTGGGCTTCCTTATTGGCGGCCGGCTTCTTCGGCTCGCCGCGCGGCACGACGCCGTCGGCCCGGCCGCGCAGATAGACGTAGATGCCGTCGAGGAAGCACATCACGTTGAGGTCTTCGCCCCAGGCCGGCATAATCGAGTTGACCGGGTGCCACTTGTTCTGCTGCCCGTTCACGATGATGCCGGAGAAGTCGTAGTAGTTGATGCGCGTCAGCGAATCCGTGAGGTTCGGCGCGAAGGACGAGCCCATGCCGTCCGGCCCGTGGCACTGCATGCAGTTGGCCATGAACTTCTTGTAGCCGCGCCAGGTGTAGTAGTCGAACGTGCCGTCGGCGTTCTTGGCGTAGACGGGATTGCCGGCGCCGTCGACGAACTTGCCGCCCTCGCCGGGCACGGGGTCCGCGCCGCTCGCTGCCGTGTCGGCCGATTTGTGTCCGCCGGCTGCAGGGGCCGCCGCTGCCGCGGCCGCCGGAGCTGCCGGTGCCGGCGCTGCCGCCGCGGCGGGGGCGGCCGGTGCGGGCGCTGCCGCTGCGGGTGCCGCCGGAGCCGGAGCCGGAGCCGCTGCCGGAGCCGCGGGCGCCGGTGCGGCGGCCGGGGCCGCCGGAACGATCGTCGCGGGTGTGCCGGCGCTCTGCGCCAAGGCCAGCGTGGACAGGGAAACGGCGAGGAGGCCGGCGAGAGCAAGAACGCTACGGGTCATCGATACCTCATTCTGATCCGGATCGGGCCGCGGTACGGTTCCGGCGCCTCGGCTTCGACGCCGGCTGCGTCGAACGGGGCCGGAGCCGAGGCGAGAGAAGCCGCCTGTCCGAGACATGAAAGGGACCCGGCGACCGCATGGGTGGCACGTCGGGTCCCCCGAAGACGAAAGGCGCGGCTCCCTCGATCGGAAGCCGCGCCTCTTTGGAGACTTACTTCGAGGCGGTCTGGTTGGGGACCGTGAAGACCGTCAGCTGGCCGCCGAGCGCGGTGTACTTGGAGAGCGAGGCATAGCCGCCCACCGCGCCGAGACCGGCATTGGGGTCGGTGAGGCCGGCCGCGAGGCCGATGCCCGCCCAGCCGCCGATGCCCGAGAGCACGGCCACGTACTGCTGGCCGGAATTCTCATAGGTCATCACGTTGGCGATGATGCCGGACGGGGTCTTGAACTTGTAGAGTTCCTGGCCCGTCGTCGCGTCCACCGCCTTCAGATAGCCTTCCAGCGTGCCGTAGAAGACCACGTCGCCGGCGGTCGCGAGCGCGCCGGACCAGACCGAGAACTGCTCGGGCAGCGACCAGACGATCTCACCCTTGCCCGCGTCCCAGGCGATGAAGTTGCCCATGCCGCCATGGCTGTTCGGGGCCGGATACATCGAGAGCGTGGCTCCGACATAGGGCTGGCCGGCCGTGTAGGCGACACGGAAGGGCTCGTAGTCCATGCAGACGTGGTTGGTCGGCACGTAGAAGAGCTTGGTCTTGGGCGAGAAGGCCGCCGGCTGCTGGTCCTTGGTGCCGAGCGCGGCCGGGCAGATGCCGGTCGAGTTCACGTCCTCGCCGTTCTGCTCGGTCGAATACTGCGCGACCACCTGCGGCCGGCCGTACTGGTCCGAGTTCTTATCCATGACGACTTCCGTCGCCCAGTTCACGGCCGGATCGTACTTCTTGGCGACGAGCAGTTCGCCCGTCTCGCGGTCGAGCGTGTAGGCGAAGCCGTTGCGGTCGAAATGGGCGAGGGCCTTGCGGGTCGTGCCGCCGACGTCGATGTCCGCGAGGATCATCTCGTTGATGCCGTCGAAGTCCCACTCGTCATGCGGGGTCATCTGGTAGACCCACTTGGCCACGCCCGTGTCGGCGTCGCGGGCGAAGATCGTCATCGACCACTTGTTGTCGCCGGGACGCTGCGAGGGGTTCCAGGTCGAGGGGTTGCCCGAGCCGTAATAGATGAGGTTCAGCGCGGGATCGTAGGAATACCAGCCCCAGGTCGTGCCGCCGCCGATCTGCCACTGATCGCCTTCCCAGGTCTTCAGCGAGGAGTCCGGGCCGACCGGCTTGCCGAGCGAGGTGGTCTTGGCCGGGTCCATCAGCATTTCTGCGTCGGGGCCGGTCGAATAGGCGCGCCAGGCCTTGGTGCCGTCCTTGAGATTGTAGGCGGTGATGGAGCCGCGCACACCGAACTCGCCGCCGGAAATGCCGATCAGCACCTTGTCCTTGACGACCATCGGAGCGGCCGTGCCGGTCTCGCCCTTGGTCGCGTCGCCGTTCTTGATGCTCCAGACCTGCTCTCCGGTGTCGGCCTTCAGCGCGACGACCGTCGTGTCGGCCTGGTGGAGGATGATGAGGCCGGCGGAGCCGCCTTCGCCGGGCGCATAGGCGACGCCACGGTTGACCGTGTCGCAGCACATGACCGGGATGACGTTCGGATCCTGGACGGGCTCATACTTCCACTTGATCGCGCCGTCGTTCTTGAGGTCGAGCGCGTAGACGATGTTGGGGAACGGCGTGTGCACGTACATCGTGTCGCCGATCACGAGCGGATTGCCCTCGTGGCCGCGCAGCACGCCCGTCGAGAAGGTCCAGGCCGGCACCATCTCCTTGACGTTGGTCTTGTTGATCTTGTCGAGCGTGGAATAGCGCGTGTTGGCGTAGTCGCCCGTCGGCATCGTCCAGTCCGCCGGGTTCTTCGCCAGTTCGGACAGCGCCTCGTTGGCGGACACGACCGATCCCAGTCCCAGGAGCAGCGTGCAGCCAAGAGCGGCCTTCGTCAGAGTCTTCAACATCGTTTCCTCCCAAGAACCGTGTCATGTCGGCCCACGCGAGCAAAATTGCGCACGAGTCACCGTTCGATCTCATATGGGGAAGGTTCCCGGCAGCGTGTCACGACCGCCAATAGGGGTCTTGGTGGGCACCGTTGATATCGCCCTACCGTGGCCTTCGAGATTCGCGGGTGCTCCCAACACCTGCGACCTTGAAGCCGGAAACCATGCAGCGACGCTAAGCTGACTGCGAGGACGACGCAAGCGCGGCCACCTATAAATCATATATGCGATGCAGCATCCGCCTGCCGCACCGCAATACCTCTATTGAACTGATTGACACCTCTATTGACGGCTTCAAGCTTTTTTTACGATTGAGGGAACCGATCTTGATCAAGCCAAGCAAATGGCGGGAAAAAATGGGTTAAGAACGGGTATACTATGTCGCAGAGTCCGAAATGATAAGCGGTTTCAACGGTGAAGCCCGAGGATTTCCGACCTCGCGAGGGCGGAGGGGCGAACTTGCGCGGCAATGTGTTGTCGATCGTCCGCCGGAAACTTTCCAAGGCCCGTCCGTTCCGCAAGCCGGCCGGCGCCGCCGGAGGCCGGTGCGAACGCTCACAGGGCGCTGACGATCGCGTCAGCGTGGACCACCCTTCGTCCTGGTATCATTCTAAAGTCTGAGACGCGGACCCGCCCGGCGGGTGGCGAGGCCGGGA
The DNA here is from genome assembly GCF_001425485.1 of Aureimonas sp. Leaf427. GTDB lineage: Bacteria > Pseudomonadota > Alphaproteobacteria > Rhizobiales > Rhizobiaceae > Plantimonas. The sequence continues at coordinate 621,137 of NZ_LMQW01000001.1, forward strand.
GGGCCCGACGATGATTCGACGCCGCACGTTGCTCGGGGCCCTCGGCTGGCCGCTCGTCTCGGCCTTTGCCGCCAAGGCCGGGGCGTCGGAGAGCGGCGCCCCTGCCTCCCCGCCCTTTCCGGCCCCGACCTTCCAGGAAGTGGCGGAGGGCGTCCATGTCCGCGGCGGGCCGATCGAGGAGATGACGCCGGCAAACGGCGGCGAGATCGCCAACCTCTCCTTCGTGATCGGGCGGGAGGCGGTCGCGGCGATCGATTCCGGCGGCAGCCCCGCCGACGGCGCCGCGATGATCGCTGCGATCCGCAAGGTCACGGACCGGCCGATCCGCCATCTCTTGGCGACCCACATGCATCCCGACCACATTTTCGGCAACCAGGCCTTCAAGGCGATCGGCGCGGAGATCATCGGCCACCGCAACCTCCCCGCCGCCCTCGCCGCACGCCGCGAGAGCTATCTCCTTTCGATGCGCGAGGAGATCGGCGCCGAGGCGATGGAGGGGCTCGTCGTCACCTTGCCCGACACGGTGGTCGAGGACACCCGCATCCTCGATCTCGGAGGGCGGCACCTCACGCTGAAGGCCTGGGGCACCGCGCACACCGACAACGACCTCACCGCCTTCGACGAGGCGAGCGGCCTTCTCTTTGCGGGCGACCTCGTCTTCATGGAGCACCTGCCGGTGATCGACGGCAGCCTGAAGGGCTGGCTGGCGCAGACGCCGGACCTCCAGGCCTTGCCGGCACGCGCGGTGGTGCCCGGCCACGGCCCCGCCACCGCGCCCTGGCCGGCGGCGATCGGCGCGCAGACCGCCTATCTGGAAGCGCTCGCCGCCGACATCCGCGCCGCCCTCGCCAAGGGCCGCACGCTCGGCGAGACCGCCGAGACCGCCGGGCGCGCGGAGGCTGCGCATTGGAAGCTCGCCGAAGCCTATGCGAGCCGCAACGCGACGGCCGCCTTCGCCGAGCTCGAATGGGAATGAAGCAATAGCTCCGCGCCGCCGGAGTTGATCGCGGGCGATCTTGCGGTGGACCGGCAACGGCCCCACACTTCCATTCATAGGGCACCAAGACCCGATCGGGAGAAGAGCCATGCACGCCATGCGATGGGAAGCCCTCGGCCGCCCTGGCCTCGGCCGGCGAAGCCTTGCAGCCGCGCTCGCCGCGACCGTCCTCTGCGCCCCGCTCCTCGCCGGGCCGGCATCGGCGGCCTCGCAGACGCCCGAACAGGCGGCGGCCGCTGCCGAGTCCGCCTGGCCCGGTCTCGTGACCGACGTGTTCGACGACCGGCCGATGCAGGACGGCGCCGGCATCGTCACGCTGGAGGCGCCCAAGCGCGCGAGCGACCCGGCCGTCGTGCCCGTGAAGCTGACGCTCGACCCCGCCCGCAAGATCCGCAAGGTGACGCTCGTCATCGACGAGAATCCCTCGCCGGTCGCCGCCGTCTTCACCATCGGCGAGACGTCCGGCCTCACCGAGATCGAGACGCGCGTCCGCGTCAACGCCTATACCGACATCCACGCCGTGGCCGAGGCCGAGGACGGCACGCTCTACATGGTGAAGCAGTTCGTGAAGGCGGCCGGCGGCTGCGCGGCACCGGCCGGAAAGGACGCCGCGGCCGCCGCGAAATCCATGGGCGAGATGCGCCTGAAGCGCTTCGGCGCGGAGGAAGGCACGAACGGCGCCCGCGACGTCGCCCAGCTGATGATCCGCCACCCGAACAATTCCGGGCTGCAGAAGGATCAGGTGACGCTTCTCTACATCCCCGCCCATTTCATCTCGGACCTGACGGTGCGCCGGGGCGAGGATCTCGTCTTCACCATGTCCGGCGGCATCTCGATCTCGGAAGACCCGAACTTCCGCTTCGACTACGATCCGAAGGGCGCCATGCCCTTCACCGCCAAGGCCGTGGACACCGAGGGCAAGGTCTTCGAGAAGACCTTCGCGGCCGGCGACAGCTGATCGCGGCCGGCGGAAAAGGCGCGCCTGACCATCGCTACTCGAAGCAGCGGATCTCCGCCTCCGCCTGGGCGCGGCGAAGGTCGCCGATGGCGTTCTTGGATTCGACGCCGGTCTTGAAGAGCGTGCCCTTCTCGCCGGAGACCTGCCCCATCGAGAGGAAGGTCGAGGCCTCGACATAGCGCTCGTGAGGAACGATGGAGGCGACGACGTCGAAGGAGCAGGAGCAGCGCTCCAGCGACTGCGCCGTGTTGCCGTTGGCCTGCATGCAGCCGAAGACGTAGTCGGCGATCGCGGTCGTCGGATAGTCGTTCGGGGCCGTCGCCGCGTTTTGGGCGAGCGCCGGCCCGGCAACCAGAAGCGAAAGCCCGGCAAGGGCGGCGAGAAGTCTCGTCATGACGTCCTCCCAGACGTTCGAAGGCGGCGGGGTTCCGTTCGAACCGCGCCCTTCGTCTTGATGTTCAGGGCCGGGCGGCGATGAAGCGGCCGAAGGCGCGCGGGCCGTCGCCGACCTCCACCGTGCCGACCACCTCCAGCGTCGTCGCATCGATCTTGGTCAGGATGTTGTCGAACCAGCTCGCCACGTAGACGAAGGCCTCGCCCGCCCCCGCCTCGATGCCCTCGGGATACTCCCCGACGGGGATGGCGGCGAGCTTCTCCCGCGTCGCGGCGTCGAAGACGCTGACCGTCCCGCCATACTGGTCGGTCACGAAGACGCGCCCCTTGGCCTCGACGCTGACATAGGGCCGCTGCCCGACCGGCACGCTGGCGACCACCGTTCCGGCCTTCCAGTCGACGACGCTGACCGAGTCCGAGCCGACATTGGCGGCATAGACGCGGGCGCCGTCCGGCGAGAAGGAGACGCCGAAGGGCCGCGCGCCCACCTTGATCGTGCGAAGCACGGAAAGGCTCGTCGCGTCGATCACCGAGATCTGGTCGGAATCGCGGTCGGCGGTGACGACGATCGCCCCGTCCGGCGAGACCGCGACGCCGGAAGGCGACTGGCCGACATCGACGCGGCTCAGGATCGTTCCGGCCTCCGGATCGATGACGAAGAGCTGGTGTTCGAACCAGTCCGCGACATAGACCGGCGCGCCCGACGGGTGGACGGCGATGCCAAGCGGCCCGCCGGAGAGGGCAATGCGCTTCAGCACGGTCCGCGAGCCCGTGTCGATCACAGCCATGGACTTGGCCTCCGGGCTCGTCACGTAGGCCCGGTCGCCCGAAGGCGGCACGGCGACGCCCGCCGGCTTGCCGCCGATCGGGATCGTCGCCTCGACCGCCATGGTCTCGAGATCGACGATCGAGAGATCGTCGCTCGACTGGTTGGTGACGAAGGCGACGTCCCGCGCGGCCGCGCCTGCGACGCCGAGGAGAAGCGCCGCGAGGACGGCGACGAACCGCCCCCCGCGCGAGCGCCACCCGCGCGCGGAAGCGCGCATCAGCCGCCCGCTTCCACCGAGGCTTTCAGCGCGTTGAGGCCGGCCAGCGTGAAGTCGGTCACGGCCTTGATGGCGGCCGCCTCGTTCAGCTCCGGCGGCGGATCGTTGTTGGGATAGCCGCGATAGAAGGCGCTGCGCCATTCCACGACCGAGGTCTCCGGCGTCGCGCCCGGCTTCACGGTGATCGTGTCGGAATAGTTGTTCACCGGCATGACCTTCACGTCGACATGCGGCAGCAGCGTCGCGATGGTCATCTTGGCGTCGTCGTATTTGTAGAGCTCCTGCGTCAGCTCGCCGCCCGACTTCAGCACCACGAGTCGCGTCGTCTTCACGACATTGCCGGGCGCCGAGTTCGTCGAGGCGACGTCGGGATGCCACGACATGTCGCCGAACTCCTTGATCTTCGCCCAGACCTTGGCCGGCGGCGCAGCGATCTCGACGCTCTCGGTCACCTTCTGCCGGGTCGGGCCGTGCGCGAGCGCGCCGGTGGGCCAAAGCAGCGGCGCGAGCAGAAGCGCCATCAGAACGCTGAACAGACGTCGTGTCACGACGGTCCTCCCATGTCATTTCGATTTCGGCGCCCGCCGGGAGACTAGCCGAACGAACCAGGAGGGAAAGCCGCATTCGGCCCGCCTCACCGAAAAATCAGCCGGGCGGGATCAGAACAGCCCGGTGAAGCTGCCCTCCTCCTCCACGAGACGCTCCAGAAGCGGCGCCGGGCGGAAGGCCTCGCCGAGACGTTCCTCGTAGCGTCGAAGCGTCTCCAGAATGTCGCGCAGCCCGTGGGCGTCGGCCCAGAACATCGGCCCGCCCATGGTCGGCGGCCAGCCGTAGCCGTTGACCCAGACGACGTCGATGTCGGAAGCGCGCGACGCGACGCGCTCCTCGATGATCTTGGCGCCCTCGTTGATCATCGGATAGAGGCAGCGCTCCAGGATCTCGCGATCGGTGATCGACCGGCGCTCGAGGCCGGCCTCCTCCGACATGGCCGCGATCAGCTCTTCCACCACGGGCGAGGCGCGGCCGCGGCGCTCGTCGTCGTAGTCGTAGAACCCCGCCTTGCTCTTCTGGCCGCGCCGCCCGACCTCGCAGAGCCGCGCGCGCAGCGTCCGGCCCTTGGAGGTCTCGCGGCTCCAGCCGAGATCGAGCCCGGCGAGGTCGGCGATCTGGAACGGGCCCATGGGCAGGCCGAAGCCGGTGAAGACGCGGTCGACGTCCCAGGGCATGGCGCCTTCGAGGATGAGCCGGTCCGCCTCCACCCGGCGCGCCCGCAGCATGCGGTTGCCGACGAACCCGTCGGAGGCGCCGACGGAGACGGCGACCTTGCCGAGCGTGCGCGCCAGCGCCATCGCGGTGGCGAGGACGTCCGGCGCCGTCGTCCTGGCGCTCACGACCTCGACGAGCTTCATCACCGGCACGGGCGTGAAGAAATGGAGCCCGACGACGCGCTCGGGCAGGCGGCTCGCCGCCGCGATCTGGTTCACGTCGAGATAGGACGTGTTGGTGGCCAGGATCGTATCCGGCCGCACGATCGCGTCGAGCTTGGCGAAGACCTCGCGCTTCACCGCCATCGTCTCGAACACCGCCTCGATCACGAGATCGCAGTCGGCAAGATCGGCGAGAGCGAGCGAGGGCGTCAGCCGCGCCATGCGCTGGCCCACCTCTTCCGGGCGCAGCTTGCCCTTGGCGGCGGAGGCCTCCAGCCCCGCGCGCAGCGTCGAGACGCCGCGGTCGAGCGCCTCGCGGCCGGTCTCGACGAGGGTGACGGGAAGCCCGGCGGCGAGAAAGGCCGTGGCGAGGCCGCCGCCCATCGTGCCTGCGCCGACGACGCCGATCCGGGCGATCCTGCGGGGGCGCGTGCCCGGCGGCAGGCCCGGCAGCTTGGCGGCGGCGCGCGTGGCGGCGAAGAGATAGCGCTGCGCCTTGGACTGCGGCCCCGCCAGAAGCTCGCCGAAGATCTGCCGCTCGCGGGCGAGCCCCTCCTCGAAGGGCATCTGCGTCGCGGCATAGACGGCGTTGATCGCGCCGCGCGCGGCGTCGTTGCCCTTCAGGATTCGCGCGTGGCGCGCCTTCACCGCGTCGAAGACGGCGCCGTTGCCGCCGGGCGCCTGCAGCTTCTCGGTCTCGTCGCGGATGCGCCGGAGCGGGCGCCCCTCCTCGAGGAAGCGCCGGGCGAAGGCGATGGCGGCGGGCGTAAGCGCCCCGTGCGCGATCTCGTCGATCGCCCCCAGCGCCTTGGCGCGGGCCGCCCCCATGGGCTCGCCGGAAAGGATCATGTCCAGCGCGTGGGAAAGGCCGAGAAGGCGCGGCAGCCGCTGCGTGCCGCCCGCGCCCGGAACGAGGCCGAGCCGGATCTCGGGCAGTCCGAGCAGCGTCGAGGGCATGGCGATGCGGGCATGGGCCGACAGCGCCAGCTCGAACCCGCCGCCGAGCACCGTTCCGTGCAGCGCGGCGATCACCGGTTTCTCCGCGCCCTCGATCAGGGCGTTCAGCGCCTCCAGCGGCGGTCCCTCGGGAGGCCGGCCGAACTCGCGGATATCGGCGCCGGAAATGAAGGTCCGGCCCTCGCAGAGGATCACGACGGCATCGACGGCATCGTCGGACAGGGCGCGGCGCAGACCCGCCTCGATGCCCTCGCGCAGGATCTTCGAGAGAACGTTGACGGGAGGATGGTCGAGGATCAGGACGGCGATCCCGTCATCCGTCTCCAGCCGCGCGACCTCGTTGACGATCGTCATGACGATGCCTTCCCCTATCAATCCGAACCGGCCGAACCGGCCGAACCGCCGGATTTCGCATCGAGAGGGGTGGCGATTTTCACGCCCCAACGCAAGGGCTCCGGCGAGGTCCTGTGCCCTGGCTGGCGCCCTGGTGCGCGCCCGAGTTCAAGCCGGAATCCGGGCCGCTTCGTCGGCGATCGCGCCAGTAGAGAGGGAAGCAGAAGATACGTGCCGGGCTCGATCTGGGGCGTTAACCTTGCGGCAGACGGAGGCCGAAGACAGGATCAACTTACCGAGCCTGTCCTTCGATTCACCATTTCGACAGTTTGAGTCGAATTGTGGCCGTTTTGGAGTCCGGATTCGGAACGTCATGAGCTATTCTGAGATTGTCGCCCGGAAAGCTTTCGTTTCGGGTGCCGCCTGAAACCTGAGCTTTCGAAGAGGCTTCGGCTGCGATCGCGCAGCCCTTTTGGAGACCTGCAAGCCATGACGTGCTTCCCGGCCCACCGCCGAGACCTTGCCTGCCGGACGTGCAGCGACGATGAGGTTCTGATCGGGCCGGCTGTCGTCCTGCCCGACCTGCCCGAGCCCGGCCCCGTCGCGCGCGTGATCCTCGCGCTCTTCGAGGGCAGCTCCTTCGGGCTCGACGACGTGTTCGAAGACGAGGTCGAGATCATCGTCCCGGCGCCGCGCCGCCTGCACTGAGCCCACGCGCCGCCGGACGACCGGCGCCCCGTGTCACGCCTCGGCTCCGTCCCGCGTGCAGGCCTCGTTGCGCGCCTCGATGAACGAGTGCGAAGCACATCCTCGCCGTCGCCGACCGCTCTCCCCGCGACGAGCCGGCCTTGACCCGGCGCCCCCGGCGCGTCACCTCAGGCGCAAACGGGAGTGCGAGCGATGCAGACGATCTTCGTGCAGTTCAAATGCCGGCCGGGCAAGGCCTATGCCGTGGCGGACGCGCTGGTCCAGGATGTCGAGGAGATCTCCGAGGTCTTCTCCACCTCGGGCCATTACGACCTCATCGCCAAGTTCTATCTCGCCGACGACCGCGACCTCGGCCATTTCGTCACCGAACGCCTACAGACCCTCGACGGCGTCTCCGACACGTTCACGACGGTCGCGTTCAAGGCCTTCGGCGGGGTTTGAAGCATAGCATGCTCGGGTAAGGGCCGCGCGAGGCGACCCTCATGCGCATAGAACATCCAAAACTTGGCCCCGCCGCCCCGCGATGAGCCTGATCTCCCTCCTTGCGGGGGAGATGCCGGCAGGCAGAGGGGGGTGCGCAGGGGAGCCGACGTCGAAGCAGCGCTTGAGGCGCGATCGAGAGGTCGGCGTGAGGCACCCCCCCTCTGCCCTGCCGGGCATCTCCCCCGCAAGGAGGGAGATCGGCAGCTTCGGAAGCGCCGCTCACCCTCATCGGCAGAGAACGTCTGTGCCGTCTCAGTCGACGAAAGCCCGCTCGACGACGAACGTGCCCGGCGTCGCGTTGGAGCCTTCGACGAGGCCGAGCTTTTCGCAGAGCGCCTTGGTGTCCTTCAGCATGTCCATCGAGCCGCAGATCATGGCGCGGTCGGTCGCGGGGTCGAAGGGCGGCAGGCCGAGGTCGGTGAAGAGCTTGCCGGTCTCCACCAGCGTCGTAACGCGCTCGCCCTTGTGGTCGCCCTCGCGCGTCGCGGTGGAATGGAGCAGGAGCTTGTCGCCGACGAACTCGCTCATCAGCTCGTCCGCCTTGATCTCCGCCACGAGATCCTTGCCGTATTGCAGCTCGGCGATGGTGCGCGTCGTGTGCGTCAGGATGACCGTCTCGAACTTCTCGTAGGTCTCGGGATCGCGGATCACGCTGGCGAAGGGCGCGATGCCCGTGCCGGTCGAGAAGAGATAGAGCCGCTTGCCGGGGATCAGCGCGTCGTGGACGAGCGTTCCCGTCGACTTCTTGCGCATGAGCACGGTGTCGCCGACCGCGATCTTCTGGAGATGCTCGGTCAGCGGGCCGTCCTCGACCTTGATCGAGAAGAACTCCAGCTCCTCGTCCCAGGCGGGGCTGGCGATGGAATAGGCGCGGAAGACCGGCTTTGCGGCATTGGGCAGGCCGATCATGACGAACTCGCCGGAGCGGAACCGGAACCCGTCCGGCCGCGTCATGCGGAAGCGGAAGAGGCGGTCCGTGTAGTGCTGCACGGAGGTCACGGTCTGCGCATAGACCCCGGCCGGAATCGGAAACTCGGGGGCGGCGGTCGTCTGCAGGGCGTCTGCGGTCATCGAAGGCAGGCCTTCCGGTCTTGAAGGTTTCGGGGCCCGCGCGTCTGCGGGCATCGGGAGGCGCGGCAGACCCCCGAGGCAGGATGGAGGGGAGATATCACGTTCGGGTTTGCCGCAAAACGCGCCCGCCCGCCAGAAACGCCATGCTCAAACCCGGACGTCGCGCGGAAAATTCTGCGTGCTGCCGAAGATGCGCCGGTAGCGCTCGATCTCGGCCGGCTCGCCCGTCGCCTTCGCCGGATTGTCGGAGAGCTTCACCGCCGGCCGCCCGTTCGCGGACGAGACCTTGCAGACCAGCGAGATCGGCTCCAGCGCCCGGCTGCCGTCCGGCGAGAGCCCGCGGAAGTCGTTGGTGAGATTGGTGCCCCAGCCGAAGCTCATGCGCACCCGCCCCTCGAAATGGCGATAGGCCGCGACGATGCCCTCCACGTCCATCGCGTCGGAGAAGACGAGCAGCTTCTCGCGCGGATCGACGCCGCGCTCGCGCCACCAGGAGAGGATCGCCTCGCCGCCCTCGATCGGCGGCGCGGAATCGGGGCGAAAGCCCGTCCAACCCGCCAGCCAGTCCGGCGCGTCGCGCAGGAACGCCTCGGTGCCGAAGGCATCGGGCAGCACGACGAGAAGGTTGCCGCCGTAATGGCTCTGCCATTCCTCCAGCACCTTGTAGGGCGCCTGGCGCAGCGCCTCGTCGGTCTTGGCGAGCGCGGCCGCCACCATCGGCAGCTCGTGCGCGTTCGTGCCGATCGCCTCGACATCGGTCTCCATGGCGAGGAGCACGTTGGACGAGCCGAGGAAGCGCTGCCCGAGCCCCTCCTTCAGCGCCTCCACGCACCAGCGATGCCAGAGGAAGGAGTGGCGCCGCCGCGTGCCGAAATCGGAGATGCGCAGATCGGGCAGCGTCTGCAGCCGCTCGACCTTGTCCCACATGCGCGATTTCGCCCGCGCATAGAGCACGTCCAGCTCGAACCGGCCGTAGTCGCGCAGCGTCGCGCGCGAGCGCAGCTCGTTGATGATGGCGAGCGCCGGGATCTCCCAGAGCGTCGTGTCCGTCCAGGGCCCGTGAAAGGTCAGCTCGAACTGCCCGTCGACGCGGGCGAGCTCGTAGTCGGGCAGCTGGAAACCGGCGAGCCAGGCCAGGAACTGCGGCCGGAAGATCTGGCGCGAGCCGTAGAAGGAGTTGCCGGCGAGCCAGATCATCTCGCGCTTGGAGAAGCGGATGCTGCGGGCATGGTCCAGCTGCGCGCGAAGCTCGGCCTCGTCGATCTCCTCCGCGATCTTCACCGTCTTCGTGCGGTTGATCAGCGAGAAGGTGACGTCCGTCTCGCGATGGAGGCCCCAGATCATCTGAAGCATGAGAAGCTTGTAGAAGTCGGTGTCGAGCAGCGAGCGCACGATCGGATCGAGCTTGAACGTGTGGTTCCAGACCCGCGTCGCGATATCGGTGACCGCCATGGCGTCGTTCCTCGCCGGCCGAAGAAAGAGGCGCCCTCCACGAGGCGCCGCGCGACTGGTCCCTGCCAGCCGCTGCCGGTTTTCCCGCCGTCTCTAGAGGCTGTTATGGACCTTGGATAGGTGTTGTGTCGTGTCAGCGACGTTCAGGCCGGTAGGAGGGTGGAACAGGCAAGACTATCCGTCTTGTCTGTTCCACCCGACAGTCCGTGAGGACGGGCGAGAACCGTGGCTCGCCTAGGCCGGATCGACATTCAGCCCAACCAGAGCATGGCGCCGGCCAAGTGGACGAAGCCTTTGAAGTGGATGGTGCGGCGGTCGTAACGAGTAGCGAGCTAGGCCGGATCGACATTCAGCCCAACCAGAGCATGGCGCCGGCCAAGTGGACGAAGCCTTTGAAGTGGATGGTGCGGCGGTCGTAACGAGTAGCGAAGCGGCGGAAGTGTTTGAGTTTCGAGAAGCATCGCTCGATGCGGTTTCGATGCTTGTAGGCGTCGGTATCGTGAGAAATGATGACCTTACGGCTTCGGTTCGAGGGGATGACAGCAGCCGCTCCCATTGCCGCGATCGTCGCGCGCAAGGCCCCGCTGTCATAGGCTTTGTCGGCGAGCACGGCCTTTCCCGATTGCGCTTCGAGCAGAGCCGCTGCCTGGGGCGCGTCGCCGGACTGCCCAGGGGTGATGATGAACCGCAACGGCCGACCCAAGGCGTCGGCGAGCATGTGGATCTTGGTTGTCAGTCCACCTCGGGAACGCCCCAGCGCCTGATCCTGGGCCCCCCTTTTCCACAGGCTGCCTGCTGGTGGGCTCGAACGATGGTGCTGTCGATCATCAGGTATTCGTTGTCGCGGTCGGCGGTGAGGGCTTCGAATACCCGCTCCCACACGCCGGCATGGCACCATCGGCTGAAGCGGCGGTGCACCGTCTTCCACTTGCCGTAGCGCTCCGGCAAATCGCACCAGTGCGCTCCTGAGCGCAAAACCCACAAGCATCCGTTGACAAACAACAGGTTGTCCGAGGCCGTCCGACCAGGGTCGCCGGGCTTTCCAGGCACCAGCAGGGCGATCTTCGCCCACTGTTCCCCGCTGATCTCATACCGCTTGGTCGCCATCCAAAGCTCCGTGTCGCAACACGGAACCCTATGAATCAGCGATCAACCCGATTGGGAATCCTGAATGTCGATCCGGCCTAG
>NZ_LMQW01000002.1 GCF_001425485.1 Aureimonas sp. Leaf427
GATCCCATCCCGAACTCGGCCGTGAAACGCTCCAGCGCCTATGATACTTCGTCTCAAGACGCGGGAAAGTCGGTCGCCGCCAGGTCTGCAAATCGCAAGTTGCTCTCTTCACACACGCTCAACATCACAATCCAGCACCACATACCCAAAGCCCCGTGCCCACAAAGCGCGGGGCTTTCGTGCGTCTAAACGTCAGTGAACATGGCGATGAGAGCCGTCAGGGTCGGCAAGGCGGGCAGCGTTGGTGAGCCCGAACGATCGGACAGGTTCAGGCCGCCGGCAATCCTGCCGCGATCGTCTCCAGCCCCGTTATCAAAAAGCCCCGGACGCTCGCCACGCCGGGGCTTTTGCTTGTTCCAAGATCGTTCAGTCGATCCGCTCCTACCCCACGTAAGCCAAAAGCGTCGAACGCGTCCCGACATCGCGAAGCGACGTCAATGCTTCGACGAACCGATCCCGGAAAACGGCGCTGTCGGCGACCGTGCCGAATATGTCGCGCTCCTCNCGAACGCGTCCCGACATCGCGAAGCGACGTCAATGCTTCGACGAACCGATCCCGGAAAACGGCGCTGTCGGCGACCGTGCCGAATATGTCGCGCTCCTCCAGAAACGACAGCGGTTCGTCGCGCGAGCGCAAAGCCGCCGCGTGCAGACGGTCCGCGTTCACGTCGTTGAAAACGATCTCCCGGCCGCTGTCCGAAACACCTTCGAAATAGCGGCACCAGAGCGCGGAGACGAGGGCGAGGCCTTCGACGTCCTCGCCCTTCGCGAGGCGGTCGGCCGTCGAGGGGAGGATGAACTTCGGCTGGCGATTCGAGCCGTCCTGGGCAAGGCGCGAGATCGTGTCGCCGATCTTCGGGTTGGCGAATCGCCGTTCGATCAAAGCGACGTAGTCGCCGAGATCCGTGTTCGGCACGGGCGGCACGCAGGGCACGATCTCCTCGCGCTCCAGCTTCAGAAGGAAGGCGCGAATCGTCTCGTCCTCCATCGCCTCGTGCACGAAGTGGATGTCGAGGAGCTCGCCGGGATAGGCGATCGCCGCATGGCCCCCGTTGAGGATGCGGATCTTCATCAGCTCGAACGGCGCGACGTCCTCGACGATCTCGACGCCGACGCTCGCGAAATCCGGGCGGCCCGCCGGAAACTTGTCCTCCAGGACCCATTGCTTGAACTCTTCGCAATAGACGGGCCAGGCATCGGCAATGCCGAACGTGTCGGCACAATGGCGAATCTCGCGCTCGCTCGTGGCGGGCGTGATCCGGTCGACCATCCCGTTGGGAAAGGCGACGTTCGCGCCGATCCAGTCGGCGAAAGCGGGGTCGGAGAGGCGGGCAAGGCCGGCGACGGCGTTCTCGGCGACATGGCCGTTGCCGGGAATGTTGTCGCAGGACATGACGGTGAAGGGTTGGATGCCCGCCTCCCGCCGGAGCTTCAACCCCTTGGCGATGAGGCCGAAGACCGTCTTCGGATCGTCGGGATTTGCGCCGTCGGCGGCGATGGCGGGATGGGCGGGGTCGAAGGCGCCGGTCGCGGGATCGATGAAGTAGCCGCCCTCGGTGATCGTCATGGAAACGATGCGGATCGCGGGATCGGCGAGCTTCTTCGCGATGGCTGCGCGGTCGGTCGGATCGAGGATGTCGATCATCGCGCCGGTGATGCGGGCGTTGGACGTGCCGACATCTTGCTCGACGACGGTCGTCAGATAGTCCTGCGAAGCCAGCTTGTCGCGCATCGCGCCGTCATGAGCGGTGACGCCGGCGCCGACGATCGCCCAGTCGCGGTCCTTCCCGGCGTTGAAGAGGGCGTCGAGATAGACGGCCTGATGGGCGCGGTGGAAGTTGCCGATGCCGAAATGGACGATTCCGGCGGTGAGGTCGGCCCGGTCGTAGGCCGGGACCGAAGCCGTCCTGGAAATTTCGGAGAGCGTCGCGAGCGAAAGAGGCGTCGTCATGGGTCGTCCTCGTCTGGAGCCGGAGCGCCGCGCGTCCGACAGGCCGCGATGGAACGCTCTATCGTCATGAATCGTCGAGTGAAACTGGGATCGACCGGCGAAAACCGATCGATCCCGTTCGCCGCAAGGGCGCTTTTCAGGCCGCCGCGATCAGCGGATCGCGCGTCCCTCGGCGTCGAAGCGGTGCAGCCGCTGCTCGTCGGGGGTGAGATAGACCGTGTCGCCGTGGCGGAGCTTCGTGTCGCCGTCCGCGCGCAGCGTCACGGCGCCGATGCCCTCGGTCTGAACGTGCAGGAACGTGTCGGAGCCCAGATGCTCGGTCACGCCGACCGTCCCCTTCCAGACGCCCTCGGTCGTCGAGACCTTCAGGTGTTCCGGACGGATGCCGACCGTGTGGGCGTTCCATTTGGCGGCGGCGGCGCCCGTCGCGATGTTCATGCGGGGGCTGCCGATGAACTGCGCGACGAAGAGATTGTCCGGCCGGTTGTAGAGGTCCATCGGCGAGCCGACCTGCTCGATGCGCCCGGCCTGCAGCACGACGATCTTGTCGGCCATGGTCATGGCCTCCACCTGGTCGTGCGTCACGTAGATCATGGTCGTGCCGAGCTGCTGGTGGAGCTCGGAGATCTCGAGCCGCATCGTGCCGCGCAGCGCGGCGTCGAGATTGGAGAGCGGCTCGTCGAAGAGGAAGGCGGAGGGCGCGCGCACGATGGCGCGGCCGATCGCGACGCGCTGGCGCTGGCCGCCGGAGAGCTGGCCGGGCTTGCGCTCCAGATAGGGCGCAAGGTTGAGGATGCGCGCGGCGTCCTGAACCTTCTTCTCGATGACGGCCTTGTCGAGCTTGGCCATCTTCAGCGGGAAGGCGATGTTGTCGTAGACGCTCATATGCGGATAGAGCGCGTAGGACTGGAAGACCATGGCGAGGCCGCGCCGGGCGGGCGCTTCGCCCGTGACGTCGCGCCCGTCGATGGCGATGGTGCCGCTCGTCGTGTCCTCGAGGCCCGCGATGAGGCGGAGCAGCGTCGACTTTCCGCAGCCGGACGGGCCGACGAAGACGACGAACTCGCCGTCCTCGATGGAGAGGTCGATGCCGGGGATGACGTGCGAGGCGCCGAAGGATTTGGAGACCTGGCGGAGCTGGATCGTGCCCATGTCGTTCTTTTCCCTTCTTGTTCTTATTTCACGGCGCCGAAGGTCAACCCGCGCACGAGCTGCTTCTGGCTGAACCAGCCCATGATGAGGATGGGCGCGATGGCAAGCGTGGAGGCCGCCGAGAGCTTCGCCCAGAAGAGACCCTGCGGGCTCGAGAAGGAGGCGATGAAGGCGGTGAGCGGCGCGGCGTTCGTCGTGGTCAGGCGGATCGTCCAGAAGGACTCGTTCCAGGCGAGGATGATGTTGAGAAGCATGGTCGAGGCGATGCCCGGGAGCGCCATCGGCGTCAGCACATGCCAGATTTCGCCCCAGAGCGTGGCGCCGTCCATGCGCGCGGCCTCCAGGATCTCGCCCGGAATCTCGCGGAAGTAGGTGTAGAGCATCCAGACGACGATCGGCAGGTTGATCAGCGTCAGCATGACGGTGAGGCCGATCCGCGAGTCGAGAAGGCCGAAGTCGCGGAAGAGGAGATAGATCGGCACGAGCACCGCGACGGAGGGCATCATCTTCGTCGAGAGCATCCACATGAGCACGTCCTTCGTGCGCTTGGTCGGCGAGAAGGCCATGGCCCAGGCCGCCGGCACCGCGACGAGCAGCGCCAGGAAGGTGGAGAGAAGCGACAGGATCACCGAATTGGTGAAGGGCTTCCAGTAGTCGCGCTGCGTCTGAACCTCGACATAGTTCTCGAAGGTGAAGGACGGGATGAGGTTGAAGCCGCCGATCGCCTCGACCTCCGTCTTCATCGAGGTGATGATCGTATAGAGGATCGGGAAGAAGAGGAGGAGCGCGACGGCCCAGGCGGCGATGGTGAAGGCGACCTTGCGGCGGGTGGAAACGGCTCTGGCCATGGTTCTCGCCTCCTTCAGCGATCGAGGTTCTTGCCGACGGCGCGCATCAGGAAGAAGGCGACGACATTGGCGAGGATGACGGCGATGATGCCGCCGGCGGAGGCGCCGCCGACATCGTAGCCGAGGAGCGCGGTGCGGTAGATCAGGAAGGCGAGATTGGTCGAGGCGTAGCCCGGCCCGCCATTGGTCGTCACCAGGATCTCGGCATAGACGCCGAGCAGGAAGATGGTCTGGATCAGGATGACCATGGTGATGGCGCGCGCCATGTGCGGCAGCGTCAGGTAGCGGAAGCGGGCGAGGAAGCCCGCGCCGTCCATCTCGGCGGCTTCCTTCTGCTCGCCGTCCAGCGACTGCAGGGCGGTGAGGAGGATCAGCGCGGAGAAGGGCAGCCACTGCCACGCGACGATGATGATGATCGAGAAGAGCGGATATTGCGCGAACCAGTCGACCGGCTGAAGCCCGAGAAACCGCGAGCCGTCGGCGAGAACGCCGTAGCTCGGATGCATGATCATGTTCTTCCAGACGAGCGCGGCCACCGGCGGCATCACGAAGAAGGGCGAGATGATCATGATGCGCACGATCCCCTGGCCCCAGATGTCCTGGTCGACCAGAAGCGCGATGGCGATGCCGCCGATGATCGTGATGAGGAGGACGCCGCCGACGATGGCCAGCGTGTTCCAGAGCGACTGGAAGAAGGCGGGGTCGGTGTAGAAGAAGCGGTAGTTCAGGAAGCCGGCGAAGCCGACGCTGGCGGGATTGAGCAGGTTGTAGTTCTGGAAGGAGAACCACAGCGTCATCGCCAGCGGCACGATCATCCAGACGAGAAGCAGCCCCACCGAGGGCGCCATCATCAGGCGTGACAAACCTCGCGTCTGTTTTGTCGCCATGCTCCTGTTCCTCCCTTCGAGTGTTGGTGAACCGGCTCCCTCCTCAAGGAGCCGCCGCGTGCGGCCGCCGTGTCAGGCAGCCGGCGGATGCGTCGCGCGAAAATAGGTGCCGAGCACCTCGTCCACGGCCGCCACGAGAATATCGGCTGCCGAGGCGGATGCGATGCGGGAGAGGGGAACTCCCCCGACATATTGCCGCAGCAGCGTTTCGGGTATCGCGATCCCGTCGAGCGCGGAGAGGAGGCGCGCCACCGCCGCCTCGGCCTCCGGGCGGTTCCAGTAGTAGCGGATGCGGTCGCTATAGCTGAAATGGCGCTGCAGCCGCAGGGCCTCTTCGCTTCCGTGATAATGGCCCTGCCAGTCCGCGGGCTCGGCGCTCATCAGCGCTTCCATCGCCGCGGCGAGCGGGCGCGTCCCGTAGCCGGGCACGAGGTCGCTGGCGACGAGGTCGAGCCCGTAGAGCGCCTCGCGATAGGCGAAGGTGAGGCCCGGCCCGACCTTCAGGATCGGATAGCCGTCCCGAACGAGGGCGGCCAGCGCCTCCTCGCTCTGATAGTCGGTGGAATGGGCCTCGAAGACGAGGTCCGGCTCTTCGCCGAGCAGGGCGCTGAGATCGGCCGCGCGGGGCGGATCGTAGGCGATGACGTTGTCGGAGCCGAACTCCACGCCGGGCTGCACGACGAAGGCGGTGACGCGGTCGAAGGCCTCGTCGAGGCCTGCGGCCGTGAAGACCTCGCGATGCACGGCGATCGTGGCGCGCGCGGCGCCCGGCGCCGTCGGCTCCACCGTGTCGAGCACATGGTCGGCGCCGCCGGGCACCGGCACCTCGGTGCCGAGAATATAGTGGGGCGCGGGACGGCCCGCCGCCTTCGCCGCGGCTTCCGCGACCGCGGCTAGCTTGGCCGCCCGGTTCGCAACGGTGCGGTCGTCGAGCGCGGCGGGCTCGCCGGCGCAGCCCATCGAGGCGTCGAGATGGATCTTGGAAAAGCCCGCCGTCACATAGGCCTCGACCATGGCCGCCGCCTTTTCCAGCGCGATCTCCGCGGGTTCCTTGCGCCAGGGATTGGGGCCGAGATGGTCGCCGCCGAAGAGGATGTGGTCGCGCGCCAGGCCCTCCTCGTCCGCGATGCCCTCGACGAAGCGCACGAAATCGGCCGGCTTCATGCCGGTATAGCCGCCCTCGTGGTTCACCTGGTTGCAGGTGGCCTCGATGAGGACGGGGCCGCCGTCGCGCGCCGCGCGGCGGAGCGCGGCGCGGATGACGGTCGGATGGGCCGAACAGACGGAGGTGATGCCGGTCGGGGCGCCCGCGCGGCGGGCCTTCGCAAGGCCGGTCAGGATGTCGCTCATGCCAGGATCTTTCGGTCTGCGTCGGCTGCGATGAAGGCGTCGAGTTCGGCAAGCGTCGAGACGCCTTCCATCGGCCCCTGCCGCGTCACGTTGCGCGCCCCGGCCGCATTTGCATAGGCGAGCGCCTGGTCCGGCCGGTGCCCCAGCCGGCGGCAGGTGAGATAGGTCGCGCCGAAACAGTCCCCCGCCCCGGTCGGATCGATCTCGTCCACCTTGTAGGCGGGCGCGTCGATGCGGCCGGCCTCGCGGCTGAAATGGCTGGAGCCCTGAGCGCCGCGCTTCAGCACGACCTCGGAAATGCCGAGGGCGAGCAGGGCTTCGACCGCCTCCGCCTCGTCGGTTTTGCCGGATGCCACGAAGAGCTCCTCGCCGGACGGCAGGAGAAGGTCGGCGACGGCGAGCATCTCGTCGATGCGCTTTCGCGTCTCCCCGCCCGCGAGCTCCTTGCGGATGTTTGGGTCGAAGGAGACCGAGCCGCCCCGCGCCTTCACGCTGGACACGGCGGCGAGGAGAATCTCGCCGATCCCTGCGATGCCGAAGGCCGAGCCCATGACATGGACATGGCCCGCGCGGGCGATCAGGGCTTCGGCCTCGGCGGTCATCGCCGTGTCGCCGGCGGCGGAATGGACGAGGTTGAAGACGAAGTCGCGGCTGCCGTCGGCGCGGTAGCGCACGAAGGCGCTGCCCGTCGGCTTGCCGGGAATGACTGATATGGCCGAGACGTCGACGCCGTCGCGGGCGAGGCGCGTGACGTTCAGCCGGCCGAAATCGTCGTCGCCGACCGCCGCCACGATGCCCGCCGCGCCGCCGGTCCTGGCGACCTGGTCGATGAAGATCGCGGGAGCGCCGCTCGCGAACGGGCCGACGAGCGGCTGGGGGCCGAGGAACCCCTCCCCGACCGTCGTCGCCATGATCTCCACCAGAATCTCGCCGACGGTGATCGTCGGCCCCAGAGCTTCCGGCGCGATTCCTCTCCTCGGCGCCATCCGTCCCCTCCCCCTCGCCTGCTTCGGCCGCCCGGTATCGTCCCCGTGCGACTCTCCTCCTTCGGGCACCCTCCGGCCGCCCTGTCTTGCCCGCAGATCAGCACGGTTCTTTACGTGCGTCAACAACAGAAACTTTGGTGCGAATGACGCGCCGCAGCATGGTAATTTGTGCATTGCAATGACGAATTATCGGAAACGTCAATCCGAACATGGCGATAAGTTCGATTTACGGGTCAGTCGGTTGCTGTGATGAAAACACCGACTTGACAGGCCGACCGCGATCGGCCGATAAAAACTTTACGCATGTAGCTTTGTGCGTGAGTGTCCGTTGGAGGAGGCGGATTTCCCATGAAACATCTGATGTCCAAACTGTCGGCGTCGATCGTCGGCCTCGGCCTTCTGGCCGGCATGGCACAGGCCGAAGAGATCACGGTCGCCACCGTGAACAACGGCGACATGATCACCATGCAGAAGCTCTCGCCGGCCTGGGAAAAGGAAACCGGCAACAAGATCAACTGGATCGTTCTGGAAGAGAACGTCCTGCGCGAGCGCGTCACGACCGACGTCGCCACCAAGGGCGGCCAGTTCGACATCATGACGATCGGCGCCTACGAGACCCCGATCTGGGGCAAGTCCGGCTGGCTCATGCCCGTCGACGATCTCGGCGACGACTACGACTATGCCGATCTTCTGGAGCCCATCAAGGCGGGCCTGACCGTCGACGGCAAGCTCTACGCGGTGCCCTTCTATTCGGAGAGCTCGTTCACGCTCTACCGCAAGGATCTCTTCGAGGCGGCCGGCCTCACCATGCCGGAGAACCCGACCTACGACCAGATCAAGGAATACGCGGCCAAGCTCACCGACAAGTCCAAGCAGCAATACGGCATCTGCCTGCGCGGCAAGCCGGGCTGGGGCGAGAACATGGCCTTCCTCGGCACCATGGTGAACACCTATGGCGGCCAGTGGTTCGACATGGACTGGAAGCCGCAGCTCACCTCCGACGCCTGGAAGGCCGCCATCGGCGACTACGTCAAGCTGATGACCGAGAACGGTCCTCCCGGCGCGACGGCCAACGGCTTCAACGAGAACCAGTCGCTCTTCTCCACCGGCCATTGCGCCATGTGGATCGACGCGACCTCGGCCGCCGGCCGCGTCTTCGATCCGAAGGAGAGCCAGGTCGCCGACAAGGTCGGCTTCGCCCGCGCGCCCACCCAGGTGACGCCGAACGGGTCGAGCTGGTCCTGGTCCTGGAGCCTCGCCATCCCGGCGACCTCGCAGAAGGCGGAAGCGGCGAAGTCGTTCCTGAAATGGGCGACGTCGAAGGAGTACGTCAAGCTCGTCGGCGAGACGCAAGGCTGGGTCGCCCTGCCCCCGGGCACGCGCAAGTCCACCTACGCGCTGCCCGAGTACCAGAAGGCCGCGCCTTTCGCCGCAACCGTGCTCGACGCCATCATGTCGGCCGATCCGTCCAAGCCCACCAAGGACCCGGTGCCCTATACGGGCGTCCAGTTCGTGGCGATCCCCGAGTTCCAGTCGATCGGAACCGTGGTCGGGCAGCAGATCGGCGCCGCGCTTGCGGGCCAGCAGACCGCGGACGCCGCCCTCGAGGCCGCCCAGTCCCAGGTCGAGCGCGACATGATGCGCGCGGGCTATCCGAAGTAAGCCGGAAGGCTAGCCAGCAGGGTCCGGCCGGCCAGGGTCGGCCGGGCCCCCTCCCCTTCCGGTCCCCGGACCTGCCGGCGGGATGCGTCCCGCCCGCGAAGAACCGTTCGAGCGTCGCTGCGCGGCGCCGATACCGCCCGACCGCGAGCCGTCCGCGATGCCCCGCGGAACCGACCCGACAGACCGAAACAGACGAGAGACGCGCCCCGGCGGTCGACGACCCCGTGCGCCCAGACGAAGGAGTGCCCGCGATGAGACTGAAGGATAAGGTCGCCCTGATCACCGGCGGTGCCCGCGGCATCGGCTACGGCTTCGCCGAGGCCTTCGTCGCCGAGGGCGCCAAGGTCGTCATCGCCGACATCAACCTCGATCGCGCCACCGCCTCGGCCGCAGCTCTCGGCTCCGCCGCCTCCGCCGTGCGCCTCGACGTCACCGACATCGCGGACATCGAGCGCGTCGTCGCCGAGATCAATGCTGCCCATGGCGGCATCGACATTCTCGTCAACAATGCCGGCATCTTCGAAATGGCGCCGATCACCGACATTACCGAGGAGAGCTACGACCGCGTCTTCGACGTGAACCTCAAGGGCTCGCTCTTCACCATGAAGGCGGTCGCCAACGGCATGATCGCGCGCGGCCGCGGCGGCAAGATCATCAACATGGCGAGCCAGGCGGGCCGTCGCGGCGAGTCGCTCGTCGCGCTCTACTGCGCCTCCAAGGCCGCCATCATCTCGGCCACGCAGTCGGCGGCGCTGGCGCTCGCCAAGCACAATATCCAGGTCAACGGCATCTCGCCCGGCGTGATCGACAGCGAGATGTGGGACGTGGTCGACGCCGCCTTCGCCAAGTGGGAGGGCCTCCAGCCCGGCGAGAAGCGCGCCGCCGTCGCCAAGACCGTTCCGGCCGGCCGCTTCGGCAAGCCCGACGACCTGAAGGGCCTCGCGGTCTTCCTCGCCTCCGCCGACAGCGACTACATTCTCGCCCAGACCTACAATGTCGACGGCGGAAACTGGATGAGCTGAAGCCGTCAGGCCCTTCGAAGGGCTACGGTTTCTTACGTTCCAAGAGCGGCCCGATCCTTCGGGCGGCGGGCCGCTCGCCCCGCATGTCCAGCAGTCCGGCGCCCGCGCGCCTTCGATAGGAAAGCAAGTCTGATGCAGGCGATCCGTTTCGTCGAAAAAGGCCGCGCCGAGCTGGGCGCGCTCGATCTGCCGCCCCCGGCCCCCGGCCATGTGCTCCTGCGCGTCAAGGCGGCCGGCCTCTGCCACACCGATATCGACGTGCTGCACGCGCGCTATGGCGCCGGCCGCTTTCCGGTCACGCCCGGCCATGAATATGCCGGCGAGGTCGAGGCGATCGGCGAGGGCGTGACGCGGCTGAAGATCGGCGACCGCGTGGCCGTCGATCCGAACCTGCCCTGCGGCACCTGCCGGTCCTGCGCGCGGGGCCTCACCAATCTCTGCGAGACGCTGGGTGCCTACGGCGTCTCCACCAATGGCGGTTTCGCCGAGGCGAGCCTGGTGGCCGCCGACCATTGCCATCCGATCGGCGATCTCGCCTATCCCGTTGCTGCCCTCGCCGAACCGCTGGCCTGCGTTCTCAACGGTCTCACCAGCGCCGGGCTCGGCGCCGGCGCGCCGCTGCCGGGAACCGCGCTCGTCTTCGGCGCCGGGCCGATCGGCCTGCTCCTGGCGCTGTCCTTGAAGTCGCACGGGGTTGCGGAGGTCGTCGTCGCCGACCTCAACGAGAGCCGCCTCGCCTTCGCCGAGAGCCTCGGGCTCGGCGCGGCGGTGTCCGGCTCCGACGATCTAGCGGGACGGCGCAAGGGGTTCGACCTCGTGGCGGAGGCGACGGGCATTCCGGCCGTCGTGGAGGGCATGATCCCGCTCGTCGCCGACGGCGGCACGGCGCTCGTCTTCGGCGTCGCCGCGCCCGATGCGCGCGTGCAGCTCTCGCCCTTCGAGATCTTCCGCCGCCAGCTGAAGCTCGTCGGCTCCCACTCGCTGAACCGCAACATTCCGCAGGCGCTGGATATCCTGTCGCGCGACACGGGTCCGATGGCGCGCCTCATCTCGCACCGCCTGCCCCTCTCCGAGATGCTGCCCTTCTTCCTGAAGAAGCCGGGCGATCCCGCGACGATGAAAGTGCAGTACGTGGCGGATTGACGGGAGGGCCCGCCGCTTCGTAAGCCGGCTACCGTATGGGCTGGACGAGATGGCGGGTCGTTCCGGCCGCGTGCGATCGACCAGGGGCGCATCGCCCCGACGGGAGTGAATGATCGTGGCCAAGACGATACGGACGATGGAGGAGTTCTCGGAGTTCGTCGGCCTGTCGCGCCCCACCGTCTCCAAGTATTTCAACGACCCGAGCTCGGTTCGCAAGCGCACGCGCGACACGATCGAGGAAGCTTTGAAGAAGTCCGGCTTCCAGCCCAACATCTTCGCGGTCAATCTCAACCGCCGCCGCTCCAACATCATCGGGATCATCATCCCGAACTCGGCCGATCCGTTCTACATGGCGCTGACGCGGCGCATCGAGATCGTGGCGGCGGAGGCCGGCTTTCTCGCCTTCGTGCTCTCCTCCGACGGGCAGCCGGAGCGCGAGGAGCGGGCCATCCGCACCTTCCAGTCGATGAACGTCGCGGGCGCCATCATCGCGCCGCTCGGCCTTCTCGCCCGCCCCTCCCAGCTCGAACAGTTCAACCGCAGCATTCCGCTCGTCTACGTGGATTCCCCGCCGAACGACGGCGTCGCCTTCGTCGGCACGGACCATCGCCAGAGCTTCGGCCTCATCATCGACTATCTCTGCCGCTCCGGCGAGCCGCCCGCCTATCTCGGCATGCCCGACGTCAACACCAATGCCCGCACGCGGCTCGGCATCTATCTCGGCGCGATGGAGGGGCTGGGCGCCGAGCCGAAGGTCCTGCCGCTGCCCTCGGTCTGGACCTGGGATTTCGAGCGCTTCGCCTTCGAGGAGGCCGCGCGCCTCTTCGAGCGGCCGGGCGCCCTCCCCTCGCGCACCATTCTCTGCGGCAACGACCGCATCGCCTTCGGCGTCATCGCCGCCGCCTATCAGCGCGGCCTGAAGGTCGGGCATGGCGCCGATTGCGACCTGCGCGTCGCCGGCCACGACGACCACCCGCTCTCGCAATATGCCTGCCCGCCGCTGACCACGGTCGCGCAGAACTACAACGAGATCGGCCGCCTCGCGACGGAGCTTCTCCTGCAGAAGCTCGGCGAGGCGCTCGCCGCCGAGCCCCGCCCGGGCATCAGCGCCGGCAGCACGGCAGCGGGCCCCTTAAAGGAGCGCATCCTCCTCAAATCCGAACTGATGCTCCGCCGCTCGGCCTGAGCGCTCGCGACGGATCGCCGAGCCCCTGCCGGGCTTGCGCGTCAGGCCGCGTCCGACAGGCGCTTCTTTTCCCGGTACATCTTGAGATCGGCGGCCTTGGTGAGGTCGAGCGCCGTCATGCCGGGAACCCAGAGCGCCGCGCCGAAGCTGACGCCGACGTCGAGATCGATGTCGGCGGCGCGGAAGGGATTGCGCATGCGCTTGCGGATGCGGCCGAGCGCGGCCGAAACCGCGCTTTCGGTCGAGGCCGAGAGAATGGCCACGAACTCGTCGCCGCCGATCCGCGCGACCTTGTCGAAGGCGCGGATGCCGCCTTTCAACCTTGACGCGACCTCCCTCAGCACCGCGTCTCCCGCGGCATGGCCATGGCTGTCGTTCACGGTCTTGAAGCGGTCGACGTCGGCGAGGATGATGGAGAAGGAGCGGCCCGTCTCGGTGGCGATGGCGATGGCGTGGCCGAGGTCGCGCTCGAAGCGGCGCCGGTTCGCCACGCCCGTCAGAACGTCGATATAGGCGGCCGAGCGCAGTTCCTGCTCGGCCAGCTTGCGCGCGGTGATGTCGATGCCGAGGCCGAAGATGGCGCGGACGCGGCCGTCGCTCTCGTCGAAGATCGGCAGGAGCGACGTTCGCCACCAGAACACGCCGGAAGGCAGTTCCAGCTCTTCCTCGTATTCGTGAAGCTCCGCGCTCTCGGCGCATCGCCGATACTGCGCCTCGACCAGCTCCGCCACAGGCGGCGGCAGACACTCGGCCGGCGTCTTGCCGACCATCTCGGCCGCGCGAAGTCCGGTGAGACGCTCGTGCACCCGGCTGAGCGCGCTGAAGCGGATCACGCCGTCACGGGAGACGTCGAGCATGAAGCCGGGCACACCGAGATTTTCGACGTCGAGCATATCGGTCCCGGTTTCTGTTCAGAGCCGTACGCTAACGTACGCCGATGAGCGGAAGGTTAAAAAATGCCGAGGGACATCCGCAAGCCCCCCAGTTATTGAGCCGCCTACAGCCGGTGAATGCGAACGCCCGGCTCGACCGCTTCGGCGATGTCGCAGAGATGGCGGTGATGGGTGAAATAGACGACCTGCCCGATCCCGGCCATGCCGGAGAGAAGCCGCAGCACCTCCTCCGAGCGCGGCTCGTCGAAGGTCTCCATGATGTCGTCGGCAAGGAACGGAACGGGCCGCCGCGCGCGCGCGAACTCCTCGTAGCCGGCGAGGCGCAGCGCCAGATAGAGCTGGAAGCGCGTGCCCTTCGACATATCGGTGGCGAGCTTCGACCCGCCCTCGCGCGACAGGCCGATCAGCGTCTCGCGGTCCTTTTCCGGCCGGGCGGAAAGGCCGGTATAGTCGCCGCGCGTCATGGCGGCGAAGGCCTGCGAGGCGCGGCCCATCATGGTGGAGCGATGGCGGTCGCGGAAGGTGCGCAGCGCCTCCTCCGCCACGAGCGCGCCCGCCCGCAATCTGAGATTGCGGCGCGCCGCCTCCTCCATCTCGATGAGCACGGTCTGCCGCTCCGTCTGGATGCGCGCGACCTCGTCGCCCCCGCCGATGGCCGCCAGCGCGTCGGCGGCTTTGGTCTTCTCCGCGAAGAGCTCGCGCAGGCGCGCGTCGAGATCGTCCTGCCGCGCCTCCAGCTCGCCCGCCAGCCGTTCGGCCTGCGCGAGATCCTCGGCGGCGAGCGCGGCGAGCGCCTCTTCGGCGGTCGCGGTGCGAAGGTCGGCGGCCAGGGACCGGCCGAGTTCGGCCAGCCGCTTTTCCGCCCGGGCCCGCTCGGCGACGCGCTCCAGCGCCTCGCCGACCTCGGCCAGCGTCTCGACGCCGAAGAGGAGCGTCATTTCCGTCTTGCGCGCGGCGGCGATGCGCAGCTCCTCGCCGAGCGCCGCCATCTTGGCCGTCTCGGCTTCCAAGGCGATCGTTCGGTCTCCCGCCAGCGCCCGGATGCGCTCGGCCTCGTCCAGCCGGGCGCCGAGATCGTGGAGGATGCGCGGCGGCGCGGCGTCGCCCGCCCCCTCCCCCAGGTGGCGAACCAGCCGGGCGAGCTCATCGGACAGCGCGTCCTGATCGGCGACCATCGTCTCCACGCGGTGGCGCATCTCGTCGCGCTCGCGAAGGGCCGGCGAAAGGGCGGCCAGCGTTTCCAGCACTTCGCGCACCGCGCCGACGCCGGCCTGCCGGTCGATCCAGCTCCGGCCGAGCGCCTCCGTCCAGTCCGCCTGCCAGCGCTTCAGCGCCTCCACCGCCTCGTGCCGCGACTGGCGGCGGCGCTGGAGCTGCGCCTCGCGCTCGGCCAGCACCTTCTGCGCGGCGGCCCGTTCGGAGCCTTGCAGGCGGCAGCGCTCGATAAGATCCTCCGCCATCGAGGCGAGGTCCGCGATCGAAAATGCGCCCTCCCCCGCCAGGGGCTCTGTGAGCGCGCCGGCGCGCCGGTAGGCCTCGGTCAGCGCCTCGCGCTCGGCCTCCGCCTCGCAGCGCGCGTCCGCTTCCTTGGCATCGAGATCGGCAAGCGCCGCAGCGGCCGCGAGCGCTTCCGCGCGCCGGAGGGCGAAGGCCTCGATCCGGTCGAGCGCTCCGCCGAGGCGGCCCTCGCCGCGCGGCGCGAGATGGGCCGGCACGGCATCGGTGATCTCGGCCCTCAGACGCGCCGTTTCCGCTTCGATCGCTGCGAGGGCCGCGTCCTCGCTGGAGAGGCCGGCCTCCGCGACGCCGAGCGCCGCGCCGTATTGCCGGAGATCGGCGAGATCCTGCGCGCGCAAGACGCGCGCCTCGACGATGCGGTCGTCCGCCGCCAGCGCCGCCTCGAAGGCCTCCGCGCTCTCCGCGTCGAGCCGCGTCCTATGCCGCGCCCAGGCCGCCGCGCGCGCCTCGCGCAGGCGCAGTGCTTCGGCATCGTCGATCGCGCCCGCCGCGCGGCGGATCGTCTCCAGCCGGGCGCCCGCCGCGGCGGCCTCAGCCGCCTGTTCCTGCCGCCGCTCGCGATGGCGCAGGCCGCGCCGTTCGAGATCGGCCAGGCTCGCGCGCCAGGCCTCGACGCGCTTGGCATCGGGCGGCACGAGCGCGGCGAGGGCCTTTGCATCGCCCTCGAAGGCGCCGAGCGCCGTCATCGCCTCGGCCAGCCGGCGCTGCACCTGCGGCCGCTCGCGGCCCGCGAGCTTCAGCCGAACGGGCGCGTCGCTGGCGCGCACGAGGCGCAGGACCTCGGCGAGCCGGCGCAGGGTCCGCTCGTCCCCATCGGTCCGAACGCCCTCCGCGGCTTCGCCCGCGTCCGGCCGCTCGGCCTCGCGCTCGGCCGCCTCGAAAGCCTCGCTCGCCCGCGCCAGCTCCTCCTCCGCCGTGCGCAGCCGCGCCTCGACGCCCGAGCGCGCCTCGATCAGCTCGCGCAGGAGCCCCGTCACGGTGGCGGGCAGGATCAGCGCGGCGGGGGTCTCGTGGCCCCCCTGCCCCAGCCGCTCCAGAATGCCGGCAAGGCCCGCGTCCCGCTCGGCCAGCTGGATGCGCCGGCGCGGCAGATCCTCCTCGGCCGTGGCATAGCGGCTCATCGCCTCGCGCAGCGCCCGGATCTCGTCGCCGACGGCAAGGATCGCCTCGTCCGGCGCGAGCCGGTCGATCTCGGCCGACAGATGCGCCGCCCTCTCCCGCGCGGTCTCGACCAGCGCCGCGATCCGCGTCTCGGCATCGCGCAAAGCCGGCAGCTCGCGACCCCAGGCCTCCGGCGCGCGCGGCAGGCCTTCGTAGGCGGCCAACTCCTCCAGCGTCGCGCGATAGCGGTCGGCGTCGGGAGCGGCCTTCAGGAGCCGCGCGGCGCGGTCGAGCGCCACCTTGTTCTCGCCGCGCTCGGCCATGCCGGCCTCGTAGGCCTTGCTCGCGCGATCGGCGGTCTGGGCGAGCGCGGCATAGGCGGAGGCCGCCGTGTCCAGCGTCTCGCGCCGCAGCTTTAGCTCGGCGAGGCGCTGCTTCAGCCCCGCCATTTCGGAGGATTTGGACCGTTTCTTGTGGATCGCGTCGGCTTCGCCGGCGGTCTTCGCCAGCGTCGCCCCGATCTCGGCAAGGCCGGCGCTCGCCGAGAACAGGAGTTCGCCGAGATCGCCCCGGCTCTGAAGAATGGCATTGCCGCCGTTTTCCAGCGTCTCGTCGTCGAGCGAGAACATGGTGCGATAGGCGTCGCGACCGAGCCCGGACAGGGCGCCGACGAGAAGCGCTTCGCTCGCCTGCCTCTGGTCGGGATGAAACAGCGTCGGCTGGCCCGAGCCGCGCTTCAGGCGGATCAGCTCGTGGCTCGCGCCGTCGACCTCGATCGCCGCGCCGACCTCCATCGTCGGATAGGGATGGAGGAAATTGTAGCGCGAGGCATGTTCGATGCCGAAGAGAAGGTCGAGCGTCGCCGAGAGCGCCGTCGACTTGCCGGCTTCGTTGAGGCCGTAAACGATGTGGAGATCGGGTGCGCCCTCCGGCTTCACGCCGAAATCGAGCGTGGCGCCGGTGAACTTGCCGTAGCGGGTGAGGTCGAGGCGGCGAAGGCGCATCAGGCGGCCTCCGCCCCGCCGGCCACGAGCCGGGCGAGGATCTCGTCGGTGCCCTCCTCGATCAGCGTATCGACGAAAGCCGCGAAAGCCGCCTCGTCGTCCCCGCCGATCCCGCGCGCCTCCTGCGGCAGCTCGTCCAGCATCTCGCGCGCGATGCGAACGACCTCCTCACGCACGCCGTGGCTCCTGGCGATCTCCCCGCGCATGAGCTGGCCGAGCTCCAGAACCGGATCGCCGCTCGGCCGGATGTCCCGTCCGCCCGCATCCTGCGCCTCGATCGCGATCTTCTCGATCCAGACCCCGCCGATCCGCTCGCCGCGAAGGGCGGCCTCCGTCTGGAGGAGATCGGCATCGCGGCGCAGGCGGAAGGCGAGCGGGGTCTCGCCGACGAGCCGCAGCCGCGCGACGAGATGGGGCGAGCCCGCCACTGCGCGGGCCGCGGCGAGTTCGGCCTCGATCGCGCCGATCGCGCTTTCCCAGGTGACGGCGCCGGAGAGATCGACCTCGATCCGCCCGAATTCGGCGATGCTGGTGCGGCGCTCCTCGACGGTGATCGCGCCGTCGTCGGCCACCGTGACGAGCGAGACGCTTTTCGGCCCGGCCTCGTTGATGTCGCGCCCCTGCGGGATGCCGGGCATGACGATGGTCGCGGCGCCGTCGTGCTGGGAGCGCTGGTGGATGTGGCCGAGGCCCCAATAGCGAAAGCCGGTCGCGTGGAGATCGGCGGGGCTGCAGGGCGCATAGACGTCGTGGCCCGGCGCGCCGCCGAGGCTGGTGTGGAGAAGGCCGATGTTCACCGCGCCCGGCACGGGCGGCTCGAAGCGGGAGAGGAGGCTTTCGGGCGCCTGCGGCTTGGCGAAGGAAATGCCGTGGATCGCGATATCGACGCCCGGCCGCGGAATCGTCCGGCGCCCCGGCTTGTCGCCGAAGACCGTGACCGTATCGGGCAGGACGAGCTGCTTGGTGATGCGCGACAGCGCGTCGTGATTGCCGCGGATCTTGAAGACGAGAATGCCGGCCTCGGCGAGGCGCCCCATTTCCTCGGCCAGAAACCGCGCGGTCTTCATCGAGGTCTGGTCGCCGTCGTAGAGATCGCCGGCGATCAGGAGCGCATCGACCCGCTCGTCGAGGCAGAGGTCGATGATCGCCGTGAAGGCCGCGCGGGTGGCGTTGCCGACGAGCGCGGCCAGATCCGGATTTCGCAGCGAGAGCGAGCGCAGGGGCGAATCGAGATGGAGATCGGCGGTGTGGACGAAGCGAAAAGCCATGCCGCCTCTTATCATCGCATCACCCGCAACCGGAAGGGCGCTGCGCGCCGCGCTCCCCGAGTCGGGCTCGAAGCGCCGTCGAGTTGACAGCTGTCAACTCCGGCGGCGAGCTTTCCTAGAGTCATCCGCCCGCTTGACTCGAATCAGATTCGCCCGCAACGCTTTATTTACGCATATGCAGCGTGGGAGCGAAGAGTGCCGTAACCGCGTGAGCCAAGCGCAAGTCCGCGATGGTAAGCCGGTTTTCGGCGCCGACTCGGTCTGGCGGACGGCATGCTCGCACGGAACAGACGAGGACGTGGCTTTGAAGGCTGACAAAACGGGCAAGGCCGGTGCGGCGAGCGAGAAGCTCCCGGCCGACCAGCAGATCGCGGAGGACGCACGGCTCCTGTCGAGCCAGCTCTCCGCCATGCGCCAGCGGCTCTTTCCGCCCTCGGCCTTCAAGACGCTGCGCTCCTTCACCTCGGGCGAGGCGGCCAAGCTGATCGGCGTCTCCGACGGCTATCTGCGCCAGCTCTCCATTTCCGGCGAAGGGCCGCAGCCCGAGACCAATGCGGCGGGCCGGCGCTCCTACACGCTCGCCGATATCAACGCGCTCCGCCGCTTCCTCGCCGCCCAGCACGAGCCGGGCAGCCCCAAGGCGCGGCAATATTTGAAATGGCGGGACGAGGCGGCGGGCGAGCACCTGCAGGTCATCGCCGTCACCAATTTCAAGGGCGGCTCCGGCAAGACGACGACGGCCACCCATCTCAGCCAGCATCTGGCGCTGAAGGGCTATCGCACGCTCGGCATCGATCTCGATCCGCAGGCCTCCTTCTCCGCGCTGCTCGGCTATCAGCCCGAACTCGATCTCCACGGCAACGACACGCTCTACGGCGCCATCCGCTACGACGAGACGCGGGTCGCGATGAGCGACATCATCAAGCCCACCTATTTCGACGGGCTCGATCTCGTGCCCGGCAATCTGGAGCTTCAGGAGTTCGAGCACGCGACGCCGCGCCATCTGGCGGGGGCGGAGGATGCCGACGGCATGCCCTTCTTCGCGCGGGTGCAGGAGGCGATCGCCTCCGTCGCCGATCGCTACGACGTGGTGGTGCTCGACTGCCCGCCGCAGCTCGGCTTCCTGACCCTCGGCGCTCTGTGCGCGGCCACTTCCGTTCTCGTGACCGTGCATCCTCAGATGCTCGACGTCGCCTCGATGAGCCAGTTCCTCTTCATGACCTCCGATCTTCTCGGCGTGGTGCGCGATGCCGGCGGCACGCTGAACTTCGATTTCCTGCGCTATCTCGTGACGCGCTACGAGCCGCATGACGGGCCGCAAGCGCAGATCGCGGGGTTCCTGCGCACGCAGTTCGGCTCCCGCGTTCTCACCAACCCCATGCTGAAATCGACGGCCGTCTCCGATGCCGGCCTGACCAAGCAGACGCTCTACGAGGTCGGCCGCGAGAACTTCTCGCGCCTGACCTACGACCGCGCCATGGAGGCGTTGACAGCTGTCAACGACGAGATCGAAGCGCTGATGCTGGACGCCTGGGGGCGCGCGGCATGAGCGGCGCGGCCGGAACGGCTTCGAGCCGCAGGATGTCGACTTATCCCCGGACGGGTGAACCGCGTCATTCTCCTCGCATCGACGAGATGACGGGATGCAGACGGGGAGGGCGGACATGAGCAAGCGCAAGGACGAGCTGCGCGCGCTGCTGATGGGCGGCGCCGTGCCGGAGGCTCCGGCCGGCGAGGCGCCGAAGGTCGAAGATCCGAAAGCGGCCGAGGGCGTCGCGGAGCCCTCGGCAACGCCGGCGAAGGCACCGGCGCCCGAGCGCGCGACCTCGGGCGCCGTGCGGGCCATGGGCCTTGCGCTCGGCAGCCTGCGCAGCGGCGCGGAGGAGGCCAAGGCCCTCCGCGAGAATCTCGCCCGCGGCGAGCATGTCGTGGAGCTCGACCCCGCTCTGATCGAGCCGGCCTTTCTCGCCGATCGCCTGAGCCCGGCGGGGGAGGGCGACGAGAGCTTCGAGGCGCTGAAGGCCTCGATCGCGGAGGGCGGGCAGGAGGTGCCGGTCCTCGTGCGGCCCCATCCCGACGCCGCCAAGGCCAAGGCCGGCTATTTCCAGGCGGCCTACGGCCACCGGCGCATCGCTGCGACCCGCGCGCTCGGCCTGAAGGTCCGCGCCGTCGTGCGCAGCCTCACCGACGAGGCGCTGGTTCTGGCGCAGGGCAAGGAGAATTCCGAGCGCCGCGACCTCTCCTTCATCGAGCGCGCGCTCTTCTGCCGCGCCATGGTGGAGCGCGGCTTCGAGCGGCGCGTCGCCCAGGCCGCGCTCGGCCTGCACAAGGCGGAGATGACGCGGCTTCTGCAGGTGGCCGAGATGATCCCGCTCCACATCGCCCAGGCCATCGGCCCCGCGCCCCGCGCGGGCCGTCCGCGCTGGATGGATCTGGCCGAGCAGCTTCAGGCGAGCGAGGCGAACCAGGTGAAGGCGCAGGACGAGATGGGGCTGGAGCGGTTTCGCAAAGCCTCCTCGGACGAGCGCTTCACGCTGATGCTCTCGCGCATGACCGCCAAGCCTTCGGGCAGGGCCGAGACCGAGGCGCTGTCGCTTCCCGGCGGCGAGCGTCTGGCGCAGATCAAGCGCACGCGTCGCGGCACCGCCATCGAGTTCGGCGAGCGCGACTTCGCCGATTACGTCGCCGCCGAACTTCCCGCGCTCCACGCGGCCTATCGCGCCGCGCGCGAGGGACCGGACGAGAGCGGCTGACGCTTCCCGAACACGGCCCCGGCCGCCTCCCATGAAGCGCAAGATGCTTCTCGAGGGGGCATCGGGGCCGAAAGACCCGCAACGAACCAGGAAAGGAACGGAATCGAGGACAAAAAAAAGGCCCCCAGAACGTCACCGCCCGGAAGCCTCTTTCTCGATGTAGCAATCTGAAAGAATCATCTCCGGTCGTCTCTGTCAAGAGTCCGGCGCGTTCGGGCAACGGCTTTGCTTTGCCTTCGGGTTCGAGTGTGAACCATGCTTGGAGCACAATGGAGCTCGCCCTTTGGCGCGAGGCCGATTTCGGCTGCCGTGATGACGGCCGAAATTCGCCTTCGCGAGCGCCAGAGCGCGATCGCGCGCGCCCGCGAAACCGATGGGACCAATGGTGGGGGAGGGGGCGGCAACGACGACGGCCGCGTCGCCGACAAATGGCAGCTCCTGCGCGCCCTGTCGGAGGCGCGCGAGCGCTTCGGGGTGTCCGATCGCACGATCTCGGTGCTGGAGGCGCTGCTCTCCTTCCAGCCGGGCAAGGCGATCGACGGCGCGCAGCCCATCATCGTCTTCCCGTCCAATCGCGAGCTGTCGCTGCGCACGCGGGGCATGGCGCCCGCGACGCTGCGCCGTCACATCGCGGCGCTGATCCAGGCCGGCCTGCTGCTCCGCCGCGACAGCCCCAACGGCAAGCGCTATCGCCGCCGCGACGAGAGCGGGGAGGGGGGCGAGGAGGCCTTCGGCTTCGATCTCTCCGCGCTCGCCTTTCGCGCCGGCGACATTTTCGAGGCCGCCGAGATCGCGCGCCGCGAGGATCGCATCGCCCGGCGCCTGCGCGCCGCCCTCTCGCTGCATCGCCGCGACATCCGCAAGGTCGTCGAGGCCGCGCTCGTCGAAGCGCGTCCGGGCGACTGGATGGCCTATGCCGCGCGTCTCGCCGCCCTCACGCTCCAGCGCACCGCGCGCGCGCCGATCGACGCGCTCGAGGCGATGGAGGCCGACCTCGTGCGGCTGCGGGCGGAGGTCGAGACCGCCTATCTCGATGCCATGACGGACCAAGAAATGAGCGCCAATGACGATCGTTCTGAGCGCCACTATCAGAATTCAAAGCCAGACCTCCCTATTGATTC
Organism: Aureimonas sp. Leaf427; assembly: GCF_001425485.1. GTDB lineage: Bacteria > Pseudomonadota > Alphaproteobacteria > Rhizobiales > Rhizobiaceae > Plantimonas. The sequence continues at coordinate 21,846 of NZ_LMQW01000002.1, forward strand.
CAAGCCAGGAGCAAAAGCAGAAGGAAACGCGGTGAGCCGCTGGAGCGGGGAAGGCGAAGCGGAAACGCCGGAGGCGGAAGCGGTTCCGGAACGGGCGCCGGAGGTGCGGGGGATGAGCTTCGATCTTGCCACCGTCCTGTCGCTCTGCCCGGACATCACGGCCTACGCCCTCCAGCCGATGCGGGACTGGAGATCCTTCGTCACCGTCGCCCATCTCGTCCGCGGCTTCCTCGGCATCTCGCCCGACGCCTGGCACCGCGCCTGCGAGGCCATGGGCGAGATCCAGGCTGCCACCGTCATCGCCGCCATGCTCCAACGCTCCGACCGCATCGCCTCCCCCGGCGGCTACCTGCGCAGCCTCACGGCCCGGGCCGCCAAGGGGCAGTTCCGCGTGGAGCCGATGCTGCGGGCGCTGGCGTGAGGGGGTGTGGGGTGAGGAGTCGTCTTGTCTCGGCGCTCGGCTTGTCGATGCGGATAAAGAGCTCGGCGACGGACGCAATTTCGGCGTTAGGGCGTCGTCTTGAGAAACGCCGATACCGGAACAGTCGATCTGCTGCGTGTCGGCTTAGCGCCGATCATCGTTGTTGGTTGCCGTTGACACCATTGGAAGGTGAGTTCAAGAAATCGATCCTGGACACCGCTCCGTCATAGGCATGCGCACCGCCGCCTCTGCCCTCGAAAGGAAGAGACGTTGGCGAACTCTGCTATTGCCGCGGTTGTATTTGGGCGCGTCGCACCGGGAATTTGCGTCAGAGACATTCATGCTGCGCACGACTTCTATTCACGCGTGCTGGGATTCAGGAAGATCTTCGAAAACGGCAATCCTGTCGGCTTCATGGTTTTGCAGAAGGATCGGGCTGAAATCCACTTGAGCCAGAAGCTTGACCACAAGGCTTCGACGGTGAACGTCATGCACATGTTCGTCGATGATGTTGACGCGACTTATGCCGTTTGCGAGGCCGAAGGGGTGAGGATCATCAAATCCCTCGTGGACAAGACCTACGGCCAGCGAGCTTTCGTGCTTGCGGACCCCGACGGAAATCGGATCGATATCGGCGAAGATATCGATTGATACGTCCCTCCATAGGAGAGGATCGTTTCCGGGTGATCCTTCGAACTTAGCGAGGAATACAGGAGCGCCATCGAGCCTCTCCCCGCCATGCCATCTGACGCAGGATAAGCGTCGATCCGGATGGCGCACAAGTTCATGCGCGGGGCGCTATGCCGGGACGAGGCTGTCCCGCGCGGCCGAGACGATGCCGCGCGTCAGGCCCTCCAGCCGGTCCGCGGCGAGGCGGTTGACCTGCCAATAGAGCGGCACGTCTACACCGCTATCCGGCACAAGCTCCACGAGCGCGCCCGAAGCGATCAGCGGATCGGCGAGGGCGACCGGGTTCAGCGCCCAGCCGAGGCCGAGCCGGCAGGCTTCGACGAAGCCTTGCGTGGAGGGCAGCCAATGGGTCGGCGCGGCGATCGACATGCCGAAGGTGCGCTCGATCCAGCGGGTCTGGAGCAGGTCCTTCTGATTGTAGGTGAGCGTCGGCGCGCGGGCGAGGGCCTCCGGCGTGACGCCGCCGGTGAAATGGCGGGCCGCGAAGGCGGGGCTCGCTGTCGCGCGATAGCGCAGCGCGCCGAGCGCGACGGTGCGGCAGCCCTGGACGGGGCGGCCGAGGCCGGTGACGGCGGCGAGCACCTGGCCGCGCCGCAGCCAGTCCGCCGTGTGGTCCTGGTCGTCCACGGCGATGTCGAGAAGAAGGTCGGACCTCGCCAGAAACGGCGCGATGGCAGGCAGGAACCAGGTGCCGAGACTGTCCGCGCTCGTCGCGATCGGGACCGTTACGCGACCGGCCCCCGCCCCTTCGCCGAGAGCCGGCAGATGGCGGAAGAGCGCCTCCTCCAGAAGCCCCACCTGTTCGGCATGGCGGCAGAGCCATTCGCCGGCCTCGGTCGCCGTGCAGGGCTGGCCGCGCGCGACGAGAACCGTGCCGAGCCGCTCCTCCAGCTGCTTGACGCGCTGGGACACGGCGGAAGGCGTGACGCCCAGACGGCTTGCCGCCTTCTCGAAACTCCCCGTGCGAACGACGGAGGCGAGGGCGCGAAGGGCGGGATAGTCGATCATCGCATTAGCTCCGCTTCATCCGCGTAAGACGGTTTAACTCCCCTTATGCCGAAGGGCGGGGTAGCGGAAGGGCCGGCGGGGTTCGGAACGCTCGGGAAAACGGTCATGGAACTATCGGTCTATGCGACGGGCTTCACGATGGGGCTCGGCCTCATCGTGGCGATCGGGGCGCAGAATGCCTTCGTGCTGCGGCAGGGCCTGCGCGGCGAGCATGTCCTGGCGGTCGTCCTCGCCTGCGCGCTGTCGGACGCCGTGCTGATCGCGCTCGGCGTCACGAGCTTTAGCGCCATCGCCGCCGTCCTGCCCTGGCTCGATCCGGTCATGCGGCTGGCGGGCGCGGCCTTCCTCGGCTGGTACGCGCTGCGCAGCCTTCTCTCGGCCCTGCGCTCGCAAGGCGCGCTGGAAGCGGCCGCGCTCGAGCCGGCGCCGCTGTCGCGCACGCTCCTCACCGCCCTCGCGCTGACCTGGCTGAACCCGCATGTCTATCTCGACACGGTCGTGCTGCTCGGCACGATCTCCACGCAGTTTCCGGGCGGGGAGGCCTCCTTCGCGGCGGGCGCGACGACGGCCTCCTTCGCCTTCTTCGTCTCGCTCGGCTACGGCGCCCGCTGGCTCCGCCCGATCTTCGCCAGACCCGCCGCCTGGCGCGTGCTCGACGGCGTGATCGCGCTCGTCATGGCCGCCATCGCGGTGAAGCTGGCGAGCGGGGCGTGAGGGGGGAAGGCGCGTTGACACCTGGCAACCGGTGAGGAGGGGTTTGGGGTTTTCGACGTAAGTTGGCGACTCGACGTCAGCTATGCATTTGCCCCGAGGCGGACGTATGATCGCTCCCAGATGAAAGCTGGGTCTCGCTCATGCCAACGTTTTCCATCCCACCATCTTTTTCGTTGTGACATGGTTTTTGCGACAGCCCTCGGGGAGGGCTCGGTGCCCTGCAGCGAATGACCGGATTTAAATGAAAAAAGCGATGTTGCTTGCTCTAAGCCTGTTTGTAGTGGCGCGAGTGCATTCCGCGCAAGCTCATTCGCCATACTATACGGCCGTCGATACCATATCGGTCGATGGTCGAGAAAGCGTTTCCCTAAAACTATTGAACGGCGACGGTATCTTTTTCGCAGATCCGATGCGTGCAGTGGTGATCGATCAGCATGGTACCTTGCTCGCTGCCTCTCCGCTGTCGGTGGCGCTGACTCTTTTATGTAGAAGTGTCGGTCACCAACGGACATGCGTTGTCTATGACGAGCTTCCGCGCATGATTTATGAGACGAAACCAAGCTTATGGCGAAATGTGGGTGTCATCGAAGAGGATGGTCGGCCGATTGAATACCCAGAATATGAGATGGAGGAGAGGGGGTTCATTCAGCGCAAGGCAACGATCGCGGAAACTGCAAGCGCCGAGTTCGCAGGAGCCATTCAGCGCTGGCCCTCGACGGCTATAGCAATTGTCTGGTGGACGACCTTCTGGCTTTTAATTCTTCCTGTTTTGGGACGATTATTTGGTCGAGGGCGACGGCTGGGGCCAGTTTCGGTTATGCTGCGTCTATTTGTCGGTACTCTTATGATGCCCGTAACGGCACATCTCTGGTTGCTGGCGCCTTATTCCAAGTCCTACTTCGTCGTCGTCTCTATGACAGGCGCACTTCTGGCTTGGCTGATGACAAATAGAAGAAAACTTTTGCTCTATAAAATCGCGTTCAACCGGTAAGTGTCGTCTGAATACTCCTGAATAGTGTGATGATCACCGTCATTGAGATTGAGAGGGCGGCCGCTAGCACGGCTTAAATTCTCAAAGGATGAGGGAGTTCTTTCCTAGCTTGTGCCTCCCGCCCTTCAAAGCCGCCACTGCCCCGCCAGCCAATCCCGCACCGCCGCGATATCCGGCCTTGCCGTCGTGTCGATCCGCAGCAGGGCGGGGAGGTGCAGGGGCTCGGCGCGTTCGGCGAGGGCTATGAGTTCGGGGACGTAGTCGGCGCCGGGGTGGCCGGGGGGGCGGGTGGCGGCGCGGTGGGCGTAGCGCTCGCCGATCGTCTCGGGCGGGGCGGTGCACCAGAGTTCGACCGAGGCGTCGATGCCGGCTTCCGCCACGAGCGCGTCGAGATAATCGCGCGGCTGGAAGCCGAACCAGGCGTCGAGGATGAAGGTCGTGCCGGCGGGGGCCTCGCGCACGATGGCGAAGAGCGCGGCGAGGCTGGCGCGGCCGAGCCTTCGGTTGAAGGGCCGGTCGACCGGGCCGATCTCCTCCAGGAACGGGTTCTTGACCGTGTCGAGCGAGAGGACCGGCCAGCCCATGGCCGCGCCGAGGCCTGCGGCGACGCCGCTCTTGCCGCTGGCGGGAACGCCGTTGACGAAGACGACGCGCTTTTGCGCGGAGGCCTGCGGAAGCGCGGCGAGGCCTGCGCCGATCACGCCGGCATCGTCGCCGAGGCGGGCGGCGGCGACGGGCGCGCCGTACCAGGAAACATCGCCCTCGATGCCGGCGAGGGCCGCGGCCGCAGCCCCCCCGAGCCCGCCGCCGAGGACGACGATCTCGGGATCGAGCGAGGCGACGAGGCCGTCGATGGCGATGCGCAAGGGGCCGGCCCAGGCGGAGAGAACGGCCGAGGCCAGGGGGTCGCCGGTCTGCCGGCGGGCGAGAAGCTCGGCGGCGGTCGTCTCCGGGGGCAGGCCGGCCTCTCTGATGTGGCGGCCGAGCGCGGTGCCCGAACTCGTCGTCTCCACGCAGCCGCGCTTGCCGCAGACGCAGCGCAGCCCCGCCGGATCGATGGAGATGTGGCCGAGCTGCCCGGCCGTGCCGCGCGCGCGAAGAAGGCGCCCGCCTTCGAGGATCGCCCCGCCGATGCCCGTGCCGATCGTCAGCATGACGACATGGCGCATGCCCTTCGCGGCGCCGACGGCGGCCTCGCCGACGAGCGCCATGCTGCAGTCGTTGTCGATCGCGACGGGGCGCCGGAAGCGCGCCTCCAGCCGCCCGGCGAGATCGGTGCGGGAGAGATCGACATAGCCGCCGGAGAGGACGCGGCGCGCCTCGAAATCCACCCGTCCGGGCACGCCGATGCCGATGCCCGTCACCGTCTCGTCGAGGATCTCCTCGATCAGCGCCTCGATGCGCGAGAAAACGGTCTCGGGATCGGGCGAGCTCGCGGCGCGCGCGCGGGCGAGGATCGCCCCGTCCGCCCCGATGCGCGCGGCGCGCAGATGGGTGCCCCCGATGTCGATGCCGATGGCGCTCACGGGCGGCTCCCTCCGACCGTTGAAGACGGACGGCCGGACTGCCCTCAGCATCCGGCCGTCGAAGGCGATGCGGCGGTCCCGTCCGACCCGTTCGGGCGCTCTCCCGATGGTGGAAGGCGCCCGAACGGTCGGGGAGACCGGCCGCAGGTCCGAGGTCAGGCGACCTTGGCGGCGGGGGTGCGGTAGCGGCCGATCACGGCCTGGATCTCGCGAAGGCGGGGGACGGCGACGGTCTCCAGCCGCTGGCGCGTCACCTCCCGGTCGAGCGAGATGCAGTCCTTCCAGAGCGAGCGCCCGGCGATGACGCCGGAGGCGCCGTTCCGCATGGCGATCTCGACCTGGCCGAGGAAGGTCTCGTGGTCGACGCCGGCGGAAAGGACCGCCCAGGGCACGTCTCCGGACATGTCGGTGACGGCCGCGCAGCTTTCCGGCGAGCCGGGATAGGGCAGCTTCAGGACCTTGGAGCCGAGATCGAGGCAGATGCGCGTGCCGCCCTGGATCAGCTCGGGGATCTTCGCCTTGTAGGCCTCCGGGCTCTCGCCCTCCAAAGCATAGGTCAGGAACTCCACGACGAGGAGAATGTCCTCGCGGGCGAAATCCTCGATCGCCGCCTTCAGGATCGCGATGTTGTGCGTGTTGGCCGCCGGCGTGTCGGAGCGCAGGTAGACCATGATCTTGCCGCCCGTGCCGCCGAGCGCGCGCACCCGCCGCGCGTCGATGCCCTCCACGAGCTTGGAGAGGCGGTAGCCTTCCGGCGAGACGTCCCAGCCCGACGCGTCGAGGCCGATGAGAAGCGCGGTGTCGCGGGCGATGACGCCGTCGTCGACGAGATGGGGCACCGCGCAGATCGGATCGACGAGCACGCAGCTCGCCTTGGAGGCGAGGTGGCGCGTGATGTCGGCCTTGGTGTGGCCGAGAACGTCGTTGCCGATCGCGGCCTGTTCGGCGGGATCGGAGGCGAGCAGCGTGCGCATGCCGCCGCGCTGGTCGCAGGCGATGACCATCATCGCTCCGTCCTGGCCGCAGATCTGATGATATCCGCGCAGCTCTGCCGTGGTCATGCGTGCCATGGATCGTTCCTCCGCCCCCGGTCTGCCGCCCGTTCCTCGGGGATTGCCCGCCCTTCGAATTTCGCGTCGCGGCGAGGATCGGAGCGGGAGATTTGTGTGATAACGTCGGCTTGGATATGACGTAACATATTGCTGAAAGGAATTGCAAGCTGGCTCGGACCCCGCCCCCATCCCCTCCCGTCGACCCGACGTCCCGCACGATGCTGCACACCGTCGCCAAGCTCCATTACGAGGCGGAGATGAGCCAGGTGGAGATCGCCAAGCGTCTGGGGCTCTCCGCCGCGACGATCTCGCGCCTGCTGCAGCGGGCGCGGGCGGAGGGGATCGTGCGGATCGAGGTGCGCGATCTCGCCGCGCCCGACGATCTCGTGCGCGCGCTCTGCGAAACGCTGAAGCTGAAGACGGCGGCCGTGGTGGAGACCGCCGGCGGCGGGCGGCTCGACGCCATCGCCGCGCCCGTCGGCGAGCTTCTGCGTCAGGCGGGGCTGAAGGCGGGCTCGGTTCTGGCGATCGGCTGGGGGCGGGCGGTGCGCGCGGTGGTGGAGGGCAGCCTGCCCGATCTGCCGGGCGTTCTCACCGTGCCCGCGACGGGCGGGATGCAGCAGCACGCGCCCCATTTCCAGGTGAACGAGTTCGTGCGGCGGGCGGCGCGGGCGATCGGCGGCGTGCCGCAGTTCGTCCATGCGCCCTATCTGCCCTCGGCGGCGACGCGCGGGGTGCTCCTCGCCGATCCCGCCATCGCCGACACGGTGGCGCTCTGGGACCGGGTGGATGCCGCCGTCGTCGGCATCGGCCTGCCGCATTCGCAGAACTCGCCGGACGCGAGCGCCGCGACGCCCGACGAGCAGGCGCTGGCCGACGCCGTGGGCGACGTCTTGCGCCACTACTTCGACGCCAGGGGGCAGATCACCGACTGGGAGGGCGAGCGGCGGATGATCGCCATGTCCGCCGAGCAGCTGCGCCGCGCACCCCTCGTCGTCGGCGTCGCGACCGGGGAGAACAAGGCGGCCGCCATCCTCGGCGCCGCCAGAGCCGGCCTCGTCTCGGCGCTCGTCACGGACACGCGGACGGCGGAGGCGGTGCTCGACGCGGCGTGAGAGGCGCGGGGCGGGGAGGGGAGTGGACCGGGGACGGGCTAGATGGAGCCGGGCGGGGCGGCTCGCCCATGCGGTCCCTTGGCTTCCGCCCGCCCTGCCGCCTGCCGCCCGCCGCCTGCCGCCTTCTCGCCTGCCGCGCTTGCCGCCCTCCCGCTCTATCACCCTGCCGCCCTCCGGCCCTGTCGCCCGCGACCGTCATTCTCGGGCCCCGTCCCGAGAATCCAGCCGGTGCCTCGCCACCGTCGAGGGGCTCACCTGGATTCTCGGGACGGGGCCCGAGAATGACGGTTGCGGGGGGTGGAATGGCGGTTGCGAGTGGGGGTGACGGTTGCGGGAGACGACGGTTGCGGGGGCGATGGCGGCTGCGGAGGTGGAATGACGGTCGCAGGGGTGGAATGACGGCTGCTGGGGAGACGACGGTTGCAGGGAAACGGAATGACGGTCGCAGCGGTGCACCGGTCCCTCGACGACGCGGATCGTGCGCGCAGGTCACACGACCTCGGCCCGCCGTCTCCGACGCCCGCCCGCCCGCACCCCGCCATCCCCTTGCCGAAAATGTGAAATTGCTTCCTGCAAATATTTGCACTTGACGCTGGCCGACGTTCCTGCCGATCATGCGTCACCGAGCGAGAGGATTTGCGACAACGCAGGCCGCCTCTTTCAGCATGTGTGGGAGCGCATGTGGGGGCCGCTCGTCTAAGGGGAGGAAGTCATGGAGCGTCGTTCCATTCTGAAGGCGGCCGCCGGTCTGGCCGTCGCAGCGTCCATCGGGCTCGGCACCTTGCCCAGCCACGCGCAGGACGCCAAGAAATTCACGGTCGCGCTCATTCCGGGCCTGACGACCGACGCCTTCTACATCACCATGCGCAAGGGCGCGCAGGCCGCCGCCGACGCGCTCGGCGTGGAGCTGGTGTTCCAGGGCGGGCCGGAGTTCAACCCGGTCGTGCAGGTGCCGGTTCTCGACGCCACGATCGCCCGCAAGCCCGACGCGATCCTGATCGCGCCGACCGACGTGACGCAGCTCGTCGAGCCGCTGCGCAAGGCGCAGGACGCCGGCATCGCGGTCATCACGGTCGATACGTTCATCGGCACCGGAAAATACCAGACCGGCGCCGGCGAGGCCGACTTCCCGCTCGCCTACATCGCCTCCGACAACGTTCTGGGCGGCCGCATGGCGGCCCGGGCGCTCGCCAAGGCGATCGGCGAGGAGGGCGGCAAGGTCTACGTCTCCAACGTCAAGCCCGGCATTTCCACGACCGACCAGCGCGAAGCCGGCTTCAAGGCCGAGATCTCCGAGAACTTCCCGAAGATCACCGTGCTCGACACGCAGTTCAACGAGAACGACGCCAACAAGGCGGCGAGCCAGCTGCAGGCCGTCTATGCCCGCAATTCCGACCTGAAGGGCGTCTTCGGCGCGAACCTCTTCTCGGCCATCGGCGCCGGCAACGGCGTGCAGCAGGCGGGCCAGACCGGCAACGTCAAGGTCGTCGCCTTCGACGCGCCCGGCTCGATCGTCGACAACATCACGTCGGGCCTCGTCGACGCGGCCATCGCCCAGCATCCCGCCGAGATCGGCTATTACGGCGTCGTCTCCGCCTATGCCCACCTCACCGGCCAGTCCATCCCGGTCTCGATCGGCACGGGCTTCACGGTCATCGACAAGACCAACGTGACCGATCCGAACGTGGCGAAATACGTCTACTCGGAGTGAGCGGGGCGTTTTTGAAGACGCTTCTTCTCCCCGACGGGGAGACGTGGCCGGCAGGCCGATAAAGGCGTGCCGCCGGAGGGCGGGAGGAGACCAAGCTTCGGTCGGAGACCCTCGACCCCTTTGCGCGGACGATCCGATAGAGGTTGGCGGGTGCCGCGCCCCCCTCTGTCCTGCCGGACATCTCCCCCTCAAGGGGGGAGATCGGCAGCTTCGGCCTTAGCGATGAGCCTGATCTCCCCCCTTGAGGGGGAGATGCCTGGCAAGGCAGAGGGGGGCGCCTCGCACCACCCCCAAGACCGCATTCCCGACACGACAGAAAAGGCGGCCATCCCGCCGGGCAGGTGAACCCATGACCGCATCCCTCCTGGACGCGCCCCCCGGCGGTCCTCCGGCAGAGAGCCAGCACGTCAAGCCGCAGGCCGATCACGCCGACACGGCACGCACGATCATCCAGCGCGTCGCGGACCTGCGCGCCTGGCTGTTCCTCGCCGCGCTGATCGTCGTCTTCGAGGTCTGGTCGCGCGCCTCCTTCGGCGGGACCTTCATTCTCAACGGCTTCAACATCCAGTCCATCGCGATCTTCGCCGTGGCGCCGCTGCTTCTGGCGACCGGGCAGACCTTCGTCATCATTTCCGGCGGCATCGATCTGTCGATGGGCTTCGTCATGGGGCTGGCCGCCGTCGTCGCGGCCCATGCGATCAACTGGGCGACGCCCGGCATGGGAATGCCGATGGCGGTCGTCTTCGGAACGCTCGTCGCGGTGGCGGCCGCCGCGATCCCCGGCGCGGTGAACGGGCTCCTCATCTCGCGCCTGCGCGTGCCGCCCTTCATCGGAACGCTCGGCATGTTCGGCGTCGCGCGCGGCGTCGCCTTCCTGCTCGCCAACGGCACGACCGTTCCGATCAAGAACACGGTCTTCGCCGCCATCGGCAACGGGCGCATTCTCGGCGTGCCGACGATCGTGATCATCACCGCGATCTTCGTGCTGGTGATGCACTACCTTCTCAGCCAGACGCGCTTCGGCCAGCACAATTACGCCATCGGCGCCAACGTCCAGGCGGCGCGGCGCTCGGGCATCGACATCAAGTGGCATCTTCTGCGGCTCTACATCCTGTCGGCCGCCTGCGCGGGTCTGGCGGGCGTCGTCTATTCCGCGCGCTTCAACGCGGGCGCGGCCCAGGCCGGCGAGCCGCTGCTGCTCGACTGCGTCGCGGCGGTCGTCATCGGCGGCGCCAGCCTCTTCGGCGGGTCCGGCACGATTCTCGGCACGGTGGCCGGCGCCTTCGTCATCGCCGTCATCCAGTACGGCCTCGTCTTCGTGAACGTCGAGCCCTTCTGGCAGTTCATCAGCGTCGGCGTCGTCATCATCATCTCGGTTCTGATCGACCAGGCGCAGCGCCGGTTCAGCGGAGGTCGCATCGATGAGTAGTTCCGCCCAGCCGATCCTCGAAGTCTCCAACCTGTCCAAGCATTTCGGCGCGGTGCGCGCGCTGAACGACTTCTCCATGACCATCCGCCCCGGCGAGGTCGTGGCGCTGGCCGGCGACAACGGCGCGGGCAAGACGACGCTGATCAAGGCGATCTCCGGCGTCTTCCGCCCGACCTCCGGCACGGTGAAGCTCGACGGCAGGCCCGTCTCCTTCGCCACACCGCAGGAGGCGCGGGACTCCGGTATCGAGACGATCTACCAGGACCTCGCGCTCGCCGACAATCTGACGATCGGCGGCAACATCTTCCTCGGCCGCGAGCCGATGACGAAGAAGTTCGGCTTCCTGCCGGTGCTCGACCGAAAGAAGATGGCCGCCGCCGCGCGCGACACGATGGCGCTTCTCGACTTCCACGTCTCGCGCACGGACGCCCCGGTCTCCAACTTCTCCGGCGGCCAGCGGCAGGCGGTGGCGATCGGGCGCGCGGTCTACTGGAACGCGCGCATCCTCATCATGGACGAGCCGACCGCGGCGCTGGGCGTTCCCGAGCAGCGCAAGGTGATCTCGCTGATCCACCAGCTGAAGGCGCAGGGGCGCGGCGTCATCTTCATCTCCCACAACCTGCAGGACATTTTCGCCGTCTCGGACCGGATCGTGGTGCTGCGGCGGGGCGTGGAGGCCGGCGAGCGGCGTATCGCCGATACGACGCATGACGAGGTGGTGAAGCTGATGGTGGGCGGGTGATTTCGGCTGGTCGAGCGGAGCTTCGGTGAGGGCGGCGGGAGGCACCCCCCTCTGCCTGCCGGCATCTCCCCCGCAAGGGGAGAGATCAGGCTAACCGCGAACGGCTGCGATTTCGATCGACCGCCGGAGCTGCCGATCTCCCTCCTTGCGGGGGAGATGTCCGGCAGGACAGAGGGGGGCGCCTCCCGCAAGGTCGGCCCGGCAAACCCTTCAAATCAAAAGCGCAAACCCCTCCGAACATGGGTTCTTCTCCCCTGCGGGGAGAAGTGGCCGGCAGGTCGATGAGGGGCATGCCATCCGTTAAAGGACGCCGCGCCGCCCTCGGGCGCCGCCCCCTCATCCGGCTGCCGCCACCTTCTCCCCGCAGGGGAGAAGAACCAAGCTGGGCAACCGTTCGAGCTGCGGAGGAGCTGCGCGTCGAGCGCTTCCTCGTCGAACTCGCGTTACCCCCGCCCCTCCAACGCCGCGCAATAGGCGCGCACCGCTCCCGCAAGGCCGAGCTCCAGCGCGTCCGCCGTCAGCGCGTGGCCGATGGAGGCTTCGGCGGCGAAGGGGAGGCGGGCGACGAGGGCGGGGAGGTTTTCCAGCGTCAGGTCGTGGCCGATATTGATGCCGAGGCCGAGCGCGGCGGCCTTGTCGCCGGCGCGGCCGAGCCGATCCAGCTCGGCGGCGCGCGCGGCGGGGTCGGAATGGGTGGCGCCGTAGGGCCCGGTGTAGAATTCCACGCGGTCCGCCCCGGTCTCGGCGGCGGCCTCCAGCCCCTCCGGCACGGGATCGGCGAAGAGCGAGACGCGCAGGCCCTCGCCCTTCAGGCGCGCCACGGTCTCCACGAGAAAATTGCGATCGGCGGCAAAGTCGAAGCCGTGGTCGGAGGTGGACTGCGTCGGATCGTCGGGGACGAGCGTCACCTGATGGGGCCGGTTAGCGAGGACGAGGCCGAGGAACTCCTCCGAGGGATAGCCCTCGATGTTGAACTCCGCGCCCTTGCCATGCTCGGCGACGAGGCGCGCGAGGATGGGCAGGTCTGAAAAGCGGATGTGGCGCTGGTCCGGCCGGGGATGGACGGTGATCCCGTGCGCGCCGGCCTCGAGCGCGATCTTCGCCAGATGCGCCACGTCCGGCCAGGGCAGGTCGCGCCGGTTGCGCAGCATGGCGATGGCGTTGACGTTGACGGAGAGTTGCGGCGTTGCACCGGTCATGGCGGCGGCTCCTTCATTCCGGACATCCCGGCATCCCCCTATCCGGGCATCCCGCCGGCGGCGCCTTTCGGCGGCCCGGCGGCCAAAGGGTCTATAGGTCATCGCCCTTTTCTTGGAAACCGTCGGGCGCGGGACGCGCGGGGGGGACTGACAGGGATGGGGGAAGCGGCTAACGTCCGGCCTGCCCCGCCAACCGCCGTTCGGACCGCCCCATGGACATTGCAGAGCTTCGCGCCAACGCCTCCCGCGTCCTCGACGGGGCGGCGATCCCGGAGCTGCCGAACTTCTACAGCGGCAAGGTGCGCGAGAACTACGACCTGCCCGACGGGCGCCGCGTCATCATCGCGACGGACCGGCTGAGCGCCTTCGACCGCATCCTCTGCGCCGTGCCCTTCAAGGGCGAGGTGCTGACGCAGACCGCGCGCTTCTGGTTCGAGCGCACCGGCGACATCTGCGCCAACCACGTCCTGTCCTATCCCGATCCGAACGTCGTGATCGGCCGGCGGCTGGACATCCTGCCGGTGGAGTTCGTCGTGCGCGGCTATCTGGCGGGCACGACGAGCACCTCGATCCTCACCCATTACAAGGCCGGCGCGCGAGAGGTCTACGGCATCACCCTGCCCGATGGCCTGCGCGACAACGAGCGCCTGCCGCGGCCGATCCTGACCCCGACCTCCAAGGCCTTCGACGGCGGCCACGACGAGCCGCTGACGCCCGCGGAGATCATCGAGAAAGGCCTTCTGACCCCGGCCCAATGGGAGGAGGCGAGCGCCTACGCGCTGGCGCTCTTCGAGCGCGGACAGGTGATGGCCGCGGAGCGCGGGCTGATCCTCGCCGACACGAAATACGAGTTCGGCACGGACGGCGAGGGCCGCATCGTCCTCGCCGACGAGATCCACACGCCCGATTCCTCGCGCTACTGGAAGGCGGCGAGCTACGAATCCAGCCTCGCCGCGGGAACGCGGCCGGAAAGCTTCGACAAGGACGTCGTCCGCGCCTGGGTCGCCGCGCGCTGCGATCCCTACAAGGACGCCATCCCCGAAATCCCGGCGGAGCTGATCTTCGACACGGCGCTGGTCTATGTCGAGGCCTTCGAGACGATCACGGGCAAGCGCTTTTCGCCTGACGTCTCGGGGGAGACGGTGCTGGCGCGGATCCGGGGGAATCTGGCGGGGGAGATGGCGCAGGCGTCGTGAGATCGGCAAAGGCGCCCGAATGAAAGACTTTGCGGGTTGTGCGGAAATCCCGTATGATCATGGCCGATGACCGAGGACAGGTTCGATCCGGCCAAGGACGCGGCCAACCGGGAGAAGCACAAGCTACCGCTGATCTTCGGCGACCGTATCTTCGAGGACGACGACCATCTGATCGTACCCTCGATCCGCGAGATCGACGGCGAGGAACGGTTCAAGGTGGTCGGCCTCGTCGGCGAAAAGCTGTTCACCGGCGTCTTCGTCTGGCGGGGGGACGTGCCTCGCTTCATGTCGGTGAGCCCGCTTCCTTTCAGTGAGAAGGAGCAACACGGGTGAAGAACGAGCCTATCGCACTGGCTGCTGACCCGGCCGACGCGGACGATTTCGACGTGACGGCCGAGGCGATGGATCGAGGCCAGCGCGCCCGCCTGATCCGCAGGACGAGGACCGGGCTCGGCATGTCTCAAGTCGAGTTCGCCAGCCGCTTCCGGGTTCCGGTCGGGACCTTGCGCGATTGGGAACAGGCGCGCGCGACGGCGCCGGACTTTGCCGTCGCTTACGTCCGGGTGATCGGGCAGCATCCGGAGATGGTCGCGAAAGCCGTCGCCTGACGTCTGCCGGTTTTCATTCGGAACCGGGTGGGCTGTCGCCTTCGCGGCAGGGAAGCATCGGGTGGAGCGGGTTGCAGAAGCTTGCAGCTCCATCCGTCGGATGGAACCACGCGAGCCGCCGTCGACGGGGCGCCGTTGCCGGACCGCCCCGCCGAGGTCTTTCTCAGGCGGCCTCGTAGCCGACCACGCCCTTGATCTCGACGAACTCGTCGAGCCCGAACTCGGCATATTCGCGGCCGTTGCCGGACTGCTTGTAGCCGCCGAAGGGCGCGCCGGCGTCCCAGGCGGGGTAGTTGATGTAGACGTTTCCGGCGCGCATCTGCGATGCGATCTTGCGGGCATGGGCGAGGTCGCCGGACTGGACGTAGGCGGCAAGGCCGTAGACCGTGTCGTTGGCGAGGCGCACGACCTGTTCCTCGCTCTCGTAGGGCAGGATCGCGAGCACCGGGCCGAAGATCTCCTCGCGGGCGATCGTCATGTCGGGCGAAACGCCGGCAAAGACGGTGGGTTGGACGAAGTAGCCGCGGTTCATGCCGTCCGGGCGTCCGAGGCCGCCGGCGACGAGGCGGGCGCCCTCCTTGATGCCGGTCTCGATCAACCCTTGGATCTTGTCGTACTGGACCTGGCTGACGACCGGGCCGAGCTGCGAGCCTTCCGCATCGGCCGGGCCGACCTTGAAGGTCGCGGCTGCGCGCGCCGCGATCTCGGCGGCCTCGTCGTGGCGGTCGGCGGGCACGAACATGCGCGTCGGCGCGTTGCAGGACTGGCCGGAATTGCCGAAGCAGCCGGCGACGCCCTTCGTCACGGCCTTTTCGAGATCGACGTCGGAGAGGAGGATGTTGGCCGATTTGCCGCCGAGCTCCTGGTGGACGCGCTTGATCGTGTCGGCGGAGGCCTTGGCGACGAGGATGCCGGCGCGGGTCGAGCCGGTGAAGGACATCATGTCGATGCCGGGATGGCGCGACATGGCCTCGCCGACGCCGGGGCCGTCGCCGTTGACGAGGTTGAAGACGCCCTTCGGAACGCCCGCCTCGTGCATCATCTCGGCGAAGAGCAGCCCGCTCATCGGCGCGATCTCGGAGGGCTTCAGAACCATCGTGCAGCCGGCGGCGAGCGCGGGCGCGACCTTGCACATGATCTGGTTCATCGGCCAGTTCCAGGGCGTGATCATGCCGACGACGCCGATCGGCTCCTTGGCGATCAGCGTGGAGCCGCGCATCTCGTGGAACTCGTAGGCCTCCAGCGTCTCGATCATCTTGGAAAGATGCGCCGTGCCCATGAAGGCCTGCGAAGACTTCGCGAAGGGGCGGGGCGCGCCCATCTCGCGGCTGATCGCGTCGGCCATCTCGCCGATGCGGGCGGTGTAGACATCGAGCAGGCGGCGCATCAGCGCGAGGCGCTCGGCCTTAGTCGTCTGCGAATAGGTCTCGAAGGCGCGGCGCGCGGCGGCGACGGCGCGGTCGACGTCGGCGCCCGAGCCGAGCGAGATCTCGGCATAGGCCTCCTCGTTGGAGGGATCGATCACGGGAAGCGTGGCGGGCACGGCCGGATCGACCCATTCGCCGTCGATGTAGAACTTCAGCGCATTCGTCATGGTCGAGGAGACCTCTCTCTGATCGGGATCGTCGCCCCGCCCTGTCGTCCGGGGAGGGGCGGCGGCGACCCTAGCAGGAGTCGGCTCTGCCGTGCCAGCGGGGCTCCGCCTCCCGCGATGGCTCGCCAGGCCATGCGCGCGGGCGCATCGCAGGACGGACGGAACGGGGTTCCACGGACCCTCCTATGCGCCCGGCTCGACATAGCCGCGCCGCCGCTTGGCGCGCTCGATGCGCCCGAGCGCGGCCTTTGCCTCCGCCCCGTCGGCGAAGGTCTCGACCTTGGCCTGCCCCTTCGTGCCGATGCGTCCCCAGTTGCGGACCAGCGAGACGTCGCCGAAGAGCGTCGGCTGAAGGGCGAGAAGGTAGAACCGGGCCATGTTCCGCGCCGGATCGATCCGCCGGAAGGAGAGAGGGCCGCGCTCGCCGGGATCGGCCGGGCTCGGGTCGGTCGACGGAGGAGCGCTCGCGCCGCCGTTCGGGGGACGGATGGTCATGCGGGAAGGCTCGCCGGTCCCGGCGGCCCCGTCCAACGACTTCGGTGAATCGATGCGGCCCGACGGATTCCGGTCCGTGATGGGTCGGACCCGCCGCGGGCGATGCCCGACAGGAGGGTCCGACGGCGCCGGGCTCCCTGCCGCAACGCAAAACGCATTCCGGAAGAGCCGCGTTTCTAGCACGATATTCTTTGTCCATAATGCTGGTAGACAATAGCCTCGGTCCCGTCCTCATTCGGGAGCCCGAGCCCTTGTCCTCCTTTCGCCGCATCCTCCGCCTCGCCGCCGGCGCCTCCGTGCTGGCCGTCCTCCTCACCGCGCCCGGTCTGGCGGCGGGCCTCAAGATCGGCGTGACGCCGGGCTCGCTCGCCGATTCCGTCGAGGTCGCCGCGACCGAGGCGAGGGCCGAGGGGCTGGAGGTCGAGGTCATCGAATTCTCCGACTGGACGACGCCGAACGTCGCGCTCGCCAGCGGCGATCTCGACGTCAACTATTTTCAGCATCAAGCCTTTCTCGAAAACGCGGTGGCCGAGCGGCACTACGCGTTCGCCGATGTCGGCCTCGGCCTTCTCTCCAATATCGGCCTCTACTCCGCGACGCTGAAGAGCCTGTCCGACGTGAAGGACGGCGCCCGCGTCGCCGTCGCCAGCGATCCGGTGAACCAGGGGCGCGGTCTCCTGCTCCTCGAAAAGGCCGGTCTCATCAAGCTGAAGGACGGCACCGGCTACAAGGCCACGCTCGACGACATCGTCGACAATCCCAAGCATCTCGACCTCGTCGAGATCGAAGGGCCGCAGCTCGTGCGCGCCCTGGAGGACGTCGATCTGGCGCAGGGCTATCCCGGCCATTTCGTCAATGCCGGCAAGCCCGAGATCGCCCGTTCCGCGCTGCTCTATTCCGGCATCGACGACGAGCGCTTCGCCATCCGCTTCGTCACCCGCGCCGACCATGCGCAATCGCCGGAGGTGCGGCGCTTCGTCGAGATCTACCAGGCCTCGCCCGCCGTCCGCCGGACGATCCACACGGCGCTCGCCGAAGACGAGAAGCTCTACAGCCTGCCCTGGATCAAGGACTGATCCGCCGTCCTCCCGAACCGACCATCATCGCCCCACTTGCCTCCCAGAGACCGTTCTCATGACATCGCGCCTTCTCGCCGGCCTCGCCGCGCTTCTTCTCGCCACCGTCTCCCCCGCCGCCGCCGCCGCGATCAAGATCGGCGTCGTGCCCGGCGTCTACGCCGATTCCGTCATCGCCGCGGCCGAGGAGGCCAAGGGCCTCGGGCTCGACGTGGAGGTGGTGGAGTTCTCCGACTGGACGACGCCGAACGTCGCGCTGGCGGCGGGCGACCTCGACCTCAACTACTTCCAGAACAAGCTCTTCGCCGAACATGCGAGCGCGCAGCGCGGCTACAGATTCGCCGAGATCGGCCTCGGCACGCTGCTGAATGTCGGGCTCTATTCGCTGAAGCATCAGAGCTTCGAGGCGATCCCCGAGGGCGGCTCGGTGGCGGTGCCGAACGATCCCGTGAACCAGGGCCGCGCGCTGGTCCTCCTCCAGAAGGCCGGGCTGCTGAAGCTGAAGGAGGGCGTCGGCGCCATGGGCTCGCTCGACGACATCACGGAAAATCCGAAGAAGCTCGTCTTCACGGAAGTGGAAGGCCCGCAGCTCGCGCGCATCACCGGCGACGTCGATCTCGCGGTCGGCTATCCGCATTTCATCATCGCGTCGAAGGCCTTCGATCCCGGCAGCGCGCTGCTCTTCTCCGGCCTCGACGACGTCGACTATGCCGTGCGCTTCTACGCGCCCGCCGATCGGGCGGAGGACGCGGACCTCCATCGCTTCGTGAAGCTCTACCAGACCTCCCCAAGCGTCCGAAAAGCCATCTCCAAGGGCTTTGCCGACAATCCCAAGCTCTACTCGATCGTCTGGAAGGAATGATACCGACGAGCCCACGAAACAGGTTAATTCAAGGGCTCGTCGGTATAAGCCGACGGCCCGATCCGCGGGGGCGGAGACGGGTCCCGAGCGCGTTCGATCCTTGCCGATGCCGCGGCCGGTGTCCTCTGACGAGGGCATCGGCCGCGGGCGTTCGATGCCGTGGCGCTCGGGCGGGCGCTCGGGCCAGAGTGCCGGAATCGTCATCGTTTGGCTTCAATTGCCGTGTCCTCAGCCGGGGAACATGCTGCTTCGCCAGGGTCTTGAACGAGGCCGGCGCTCGGGGCGGCGGTGGCCGGCGCGCTGCCGGCACGGCGCATCCCGGCGAAGCGGCCATCGGATGCGCTCGCCGGATGGGGCGGGCGCGGGCATGGGCGCGAACGGGTTCGCCTCGGCGGGGCGTTCGCGCTAGGGTCGGCGAATCGCGGCGGTCGGGACCGGCGGGGATCGGGGCGGTGCCGGGGGGCGCGGGCCTTTGGAAGATCGCGGAGGGGCGAGGTCGACGTGACGCAATCGGGAGCCCAGACGACCGCGACGCTGAACGCCTATCTGTCGGTCTGCCGTAGCAATTTCATCTTCGTCGTCGTCTTCAGCTTCTTCATCAATCTCCTGATGTTCGTCAGTCCGCTCTACATGATCCAGGTCTACGACCGGGTCCTGGCGAGCCGCAACGAGACGACGCTCGTCATGGTGACGCTGCTGGCGGTCTCGCTCCTGGCGGTCTCGGCCGCGCTCGAGACGATCCGCTCGCGCATCCTGGTCCGCTCGGGCGCCAAGTTCGATCGCGTCGCCGGGCGCGACATCTTCGCGGCGGCCTTTCGCGGCCATCTGCGCACGCCGAACGGGCAGAACGCCCAGCCGATCCGCGACCTCGACACGCTGCGCGACTTCCTGACGGGCGGCGCGATCGTGACCTTCTGCGACGCGCCCTGGATGCCGCTCTTCCTCGCCGTCTGCTACATGATCCATGTCTGGATCGGCGCCATCGCCACGGTCGGCGCGGTCGCGATCCTCGGCCTTGCCCTCGCCAACGAGCTGGCGACGCGCCGGCATCTGAAGGCGGCCGCGACCCTTTCGATCGGCGCCGACCGATATGTCTCGACCTCGCTGCGCAATGCCGAGATCGTCCATGCGCTCGGCATGATGGGCGCCATCGTCGGGCGCTGGAGCGTGCTCCACGATCAGGCGCTGGGGCTTCAGGCGAAGGCCAGCGACCGCGCGGGCGTCCTCGTCTCGCTGTCGAAGTTCACGCGCCTCGTGCTGCAGGTCGCGATTCTGGGCGGCGGCGCCTATCTCGTCCTGGAGGCGGAGATCACGCCGGGCGCGATGATCGCCTCCTCCATCATCATGGGCCGCGCCCTGCAGCCGGTGGAAAGCGCGGTCGCGCAGTGGAAGAGCTTCATCGCCGCGCGCTCCGCCTATGGGCGTCTGCAGAGCCTCTTCGCCTCGCGGCCCCCCGAGGCCCCGCTCATGCACCTGCCGGAGCCGACCGGCGCGATCAGCCTGGAGCAGCTCGTCGTGGCGCCGCCGGGATCGCGCGTCGCGGTGCTGAAGGGCATCGACCTCGACATCCCGGCCGGCGCGATCGTCGGCATCGTCGGGCCGTCCGGCGCCGGCAAGTCGACGCTCGCGCGGGCGCTGACGGGCGTCTGGCCGCCGCTCTCCGGCCATGTCCGGCTCGACGGGGCCGATCTCGACAATTGGGACCCGGAGCGCCTCGGGCCGCATCTGGGCTATCTGCCGCAGGACGTGGAGCTCTTCGCCGGAACGATCGCCGAGAACATCGCGCGCTTTTCCGAGATCGATTCCGCCGCCGTCGTGGAGGCCGCGCGGAAGGCCGGCGTGCACGAGATGATCCTGCAGATGCCGGAGGGCTACAACACGCGGATCGGCGAGGCCGGGCGCTCGCTTTCGGGCGGCCAGCGGCAGCGCGTCGGGCTCGCCCGCGCGCTCTACGGCAATCCCCGGATCATCGTTCTCGACGAGCCCAATTCGAGCTTGGACAGCCAGGGCGAGATGGCGCTCGCCATGGCGCTCCGCACGGCCAAGGCGGAGGGGCGCACGGTCCTCGTCATCAGCCACCGCGCCGCGCTTCTGAACGAGGTGGACCGGCTCGCGGTCTTCTCCGGCGGGGTGCTGACGCTCTACGGGCCGACGCAGGCGGTGATGGAGCGGCTGAACGGCGGGCCGCCGCCGCCCCCGCCGGAGGCGCGGCCCCAGCCGAGGCCGGCGACGGCAACCCAGGCCCAGCCCCCGCCGACGATCTCGGTGGCGCCGGTCACGAAGATCACCCGGGCCGGCGCCTGAGCCGGGGGCTCCGCCGCCTGGACGAAGAGGGACATCGCCCGTCATGAGCACCGATCTTTCGCTGGGGGCCTTGACGCCCGGGCCGGTCGATCTCGCCCGCCGCCTTCCCGTCGCGACCAAGGGCCGGGCGCCGCAGGGGCGCGAGGCGCTCTCGGACGCGGTGACGGCGCCCGTCTCGGCGCGGGGCACGATCCTCGCCGGGCTTGCCATCGTCGCCACCACCTTCTTCGGCGCCGGCGTCTGGGCGACGACCGCGCCGCTCGCCAGCGCCGTGACGGCGCCGGGCACGGTCGTCTATGCCGGCAAGCGGCGGAGCGTGCAGCATCTGGAGGGCGGCATCGTGCGCACGCCCCATGTCCTGGAAGGGCAGGAGGTGAAGGAGGGCGACCTCCTCCTGACGCTCGACCCGACGCAGTCCGACGCCACGCTCGCGCGCATCCGCAACCAGCTCGACGTGCAGCTCGCGACCGAGGCTAGGCTCACCGCCGAGCAGCGGGGGCTGGAGACGATCGCCTTTCCCAAGGACCTTCTCGACCGGCGCGGCGAGGAGGCGGTCGACAAGGCGATGAGCGGCCAGACCCAGGAGTTCGACGAGCGGCGCAAGACCATCCTCGGCACGGTGGACCTTCTCGACCGGAAGGTCGGCCAGCTCGAGCGCACGATCGAGGGCCTGAAGGCCCAGCAGGATTCCAAGGAGCGCCAGGTCCAGCTGATCCGCGAGGAGCTGGGCTCGCTCCAGGGCCTTCTGCGCAAGGGCCTGACGAACAAGTCGCGGGTTCTGGAGCTGCAGCGGGGCGCCGCCCAGCTCGACGGCGACATCGGCGACATCGTCTCGCAGATCGGCCGCGCCGAGCAGCAGATTTCCGAGGCGCGGATGCAGACGCTGCAGGTGCGCCAGCAGTTTCGCGAGGATGTGGTGGCGCAGCTGCGCACCGCCGAATCCAAGGGCGCGGACCTCCAGCAGCAATATCTCGTGGCCAAAGACGTTCAGGGCCGCATGGACATCCGCGCGCCGCAGTCGGGCACCGTGCAGAATCTCGTCGCCACCACGGTCGGCGGCGTGATCGGGGCGGGGCAGCTCCTGATGGAGATCGCGCCGAAGAGCGGCGCCTTCCTGGTGGAGGCGCAGGTCTCGCCACTCGACATCGACAATGTCTCGATCGGGCAGGCGGCCGAGGTGCGCTTCTCCGCGCTCGACCTTCGCACCACGCCCGTCGTCATGGGCCGCGTCGTGTCGCGCTCGGGCGACCAGATCGAATCGCCGAACCGCGCGCCCTATTTCCGCGTCCAGGTGGAAACGCCGCCGGAGGAGATGAACAAGCTCGGCGGCCGCCAGCTCCAGGCCGGCATGCCCGCCGAAATCCTCATCCAGACGCGCGAGCGCACCTTGATGAACTACCTGACCAAGCCGCTGACCGACCAGCTGGCGCGGGGCATGAACGAGCCGTGAGAGAGCGGCGGCCGCTGGAAGGGTTCCGGGCAAAGCGATTGCGGGACGCCACCCGGCGTCCCGGCTCGCAGCAAGCCTATGGCCGGGGCGGGACCGGCTTAGTCCGGCCCGTTCCCGCGCAGGAGACGGCTGAGATGGGCGGGGCCGACCTCGTCGCTCGTGCCGTCCAACGCCTCATAGATCCGCTCCCGGTCCAGCCCCGCGTCGCGTAGAAGCCGCGGCGGGATGCGCGAGAGGGTGACGAGGTCGCGACGGTGCGCGCGGCGCTCGCGCCAGGTCCCCCAGCGGCCGAGCACGGGGTCGAGGCAATGCTTAAGCGGGACTAAGAGAAGTCGGGTCTTCGAGGAGATCACCACAGCATCGACCTCATAAATGAACCGGTTCACGCCTGACTTGAACCGGTTCATTTCACCCTTAGCTGTGTCTGTCAAGGCTGTTTGAACCCGTTCAAGTCCTGCGCTACGATGAGTCTTCGAAAACGGCGATCGGTGGCGCTTGAGCAGAACGGACCTTGTGAAGGCGCCGACCCTTGGCGACGTCGCCGCGGCGGCGGGCGTCTCGAAGGGAACGGCGTCCAACGTCTTCAACCGGCCGAAGCTGGTGCGCGAGGCCGTGCGCGTGCGCGTTCTGGAGGCGGCGCGGGAGATCGGCTATCGTGGGCCCGATCCCAAGGGTCGCATGTTGAGCGCGGGCCGGGCGAACGCCATCGGCATCGCGACGATGGAGCCGCTCGCCCATCTCTTCGAGGACCCCTTCGCCCGGCGCCTGATGGCGGCGATCTCAGAGGTCTGCCAGGAGGAGGGGGTGGGCCTGTCGCTGGTCTCGGCCATCGGCGAGGACGACCTCGCCTGGACGATGGACAGCGCGCTGGTGGACGGGTTCATTCTCTTCTGCATCACCGGGGCGAGGCGCCTGATCCGGCGATCGCGCGAGCGCCGGCTGCCCTTCGTCGCCCTCGATCTCGGAGACGGCGACGAGACGCTGCCGGCGGTCGGCATCGACAATGGGGACGGCGCGCGGCGCATTGCCCGCCATCTCCTCGATCTCGGCCATCGCCGCTTCGCCGTTCTCGCCATGGAACTGTCGATGGCGCGGCCAGGCGGCGGGGGAGAGGCGAGGGATGCGGCGGAAGGCGGCGATGTCGAGTACCATGCCGCGCGCCATCGTCTGGTCGGAACGCTCCATGTGCTCGCGGAGGCGGGCATCGAGGCATCGGCCGTTCCCGTCTTCGAGACGACGGGGGACGAGGCGAGCGTTCACGCGGCGCTGGAGACGCTCTTCTCCGCTCCCGTCCGTCCGACGGCGATCGTCGCGCAGTCCGACCTCATCGCCTTGATCGCCCTCTCCTGGCTGGCGGCGAAGGGCGTCGCGGTGCCGGGCGCGGTGTCCGTCACGGGCTTCGACGGGATACCGGAAGGCGCCCTCAGCGATCCGCCGCTGACCACCATGGCCCAGCCCATCGCCGAGATCGGCCGCCGCGCGGTTCGCCTTCTTCTCGACGCCACCTCTTCCGCCCCCGACGCGCCCGCCCGCCAGGAGCGCCTGCACGCCGAACTCATCGTCCGCGGCTCGTCGGGACCGGTCGCTGCAGACTGAAACCGACGCGGCCGGCGTCGTCACGGCGGGTGAGCGTCGCGGCGTGCGTTTTCCGGCGCGAGCCCATCGGGTCGCCGCGCGCGAAGCATCCGCCGTCGCTCAGACCTTCAGCGTCCACTTCCAGCGCTGGCCGAGCGGCAGCTTCTTGCGCGCTTCGAGGCGACGTTCGCGAAAGCTCGGCTTGGGCCGTTTGGGGCCGGTCTCCGATGCGGTCTCCGCCGCCGTCTCTGCCATGGGGTCGTCGGGCGCCGCCGGGACCTCGTGAGTGACGACGGTGTCGTGCGCGGCGAGGGCGGCGGGCGTCTCGTCCGTGTCCGGCTCGGCGTCCTGCATCCAGATCTCGCGGGACCAGTCGCGCGGCGCCGTCGATGCCGGTGCGGGCTTCGGGGCCGCTGCCGCGGTGCCGGCCTTGCGCGGGCGGCCGCGGGGGCGGGGCGGCGGGGCGGAGACTTCCAGGATCTCCGGCTCGGCGATCGCGATCGGCTCGGCCCGCGCTTCCAGAATGCGCGCCCTGGCGACGGGCGCGGCGCTCGCCGGCTCGCTCGGGCGCGACGTCCGTTGCTCGGGCGCGGCTTCCTCGAGGTCGTTCGCCTCCACGAGGCTGCGCATCGTGCGGCCGGCGGAGCCGGACCAGATCGAGACCGGTGCGTCCGTTGCGGATCGGGTGCGGCGCTTGTGTTCGACCACGAACGACTTCGGCGGGCGTTTCATATCATCCTGGTGTGGCGTGCGGTGAAAGACGGTCAGCCCAACTGCACCCGTCCCGCAAAGGCGAACCGGCTGCGCCGTCCCCGTGTCGGTGCTCGTGACGGGGCGGCGATGGCTGTGAAGACCCGTCGTTCTTATGTCATCCGACGTAAGATGGAAATCGTCTTCTCGCCTCGAGCGGTGAACCCCGCCGGCGCCCGCGAAACGATCGCCGCCGGACGTCGGTCCCTCTAAGAGCCAGCGCCGCGGCTCAGAGCTCGGGCGCGCCGGTCTCGCGCATGCTGTCGCGGATGGGGGCGATGTCGATGACTTCGAGGTCGCGCGCGGCCGGGAGGATCAAGGTGCCGTTCGAGCCGACCTGAAGCTCGCCGAGCGTCTGGCGCGTGGAGGCGGGGGCGAGGGCGGAAGCAATCATGCGGTCGCGCTCGCCGTCCTCGGTGGCGGCCGAGATCGGCCCAGCGGCAGGGGCGGCAGCGGCAGGGGCCGTCTCGGGAAGCGCCGCGATCTCGATCGCCTCGGCCCCGCCATCCGCATCGTCCACGATCGCACCCGCCGGCACGGGCGCCGCCTCGGGCGTCCGGGCCGCCTGCGCCGACAGGACGGGCGGGGTCGTCGGGATCGGCGCCGGGGCGCTGGCGAGGGCGGGCGTGCGGGCCGAGCGGTTCGACGCATGCGGCGGCGCGGGCGGCAGGGGCAGGACGGCGACGGGCGCGGCGAGCGAGGCCGCCGACAGATCGGACGAACCGGCCGCGGCTTCGGTCTGCGCGGGCGAGTAGCCGAAGAGACCGTCCGCATCGCTCATCGAGGAACAACCGGACAGGAGCGCTGCGGCGGCGAGAGCGAAGGCGAGATGTCGGGTCATGATGGTCTTTCGAAACGGCACCGAGATCGTCTCTAACGCTCGGGAAACGACAGGACTGTTACGCATAGGCCACAGGTCGTCTTAATCCAGACGTCATAGTCGAACGATCAGGCGATACCAAGGCAGGCATGCATCGTCGGCTCTTCTCTCGATCGTCTCGGCGGAAACGCTCGATCCAGTGCACGATTCCAAGATGTGGCGGCTTGAGCTTTCTCGGCGCCTCGGAGAACGTTCTTTAGACTGATCGACTCGCTGGACATACTTGGCGAACCCTGCGGAATCTTGGGGCATCAAGGAGGCCGGGAGCAACGGGACAGCCGAGGTCGGATCGCCGGGGGATCACGACTGTCGTGCCGGGTTACGGGGGTGAACGGTTTCTGTCGGTGGAGCCGTACGGCACAGCGATGTATCGGCCGCGCGGTGCCGCACCGCCTCGGGACACGACCGCCTCGCTCACCCAGACGTGATGGTCGTGTCAGCCGTTTCGGGCGGGGATGACGGTTGTCTCGGCCGATCGGAAGAGGGGTTCTTCTCCCCTGCGGGGAGAAGGTCGCGGCAGCGGGATGAGGGGGCGGCGCCCGAGGCGGCGCGGCGTCCTGTCCGCGATGGCATGCCCCTCATCGGCCTGCCGGCCACTTCTCCCCGCAGGGGAGAAGAAGCCATGTTCGGAGGGGTTGGCTCGCTTGGTCCGGCGGTTTGCCGGGCCGGCCTTTGCGGGAGGCACCCCCTCTGTCCTCCCGAGCCTTTGTCGAGGGGCGGGCATCTCCCTCGCAATTAGGGAGATCGGCCGTTTCGGGCGGGGATGACGGCCGTCTCGGCCGATCAAAAAGGGATTCTTCTCCCCTGCGGGGAGAAGGTCGCGGCAGCGGGATGAGGGGACGGCGCCCGAGGGCGGCGCGGCGTCCTGTAAGGGATGGCATGCCCCTCATCGGCCTGCCGGCCACTTCTCCCCGCAGGGGAGAAGAAGCCACGTTCTGAGAGGTTGGCTCGCTTGGTCGGGCGGTTTGCCGGGCTGACCTTCGCGGGAGGCACCTCCCTCTGTTCTCCCGAGCCTTTGTCGAGGGGCGGGCATCTCCCCCGCGAGGAGGGAGATCGGCCGTTCGGGCGGGGATGACGGTGGTCTCGGCTGATCAAAAAGGGGTTCTTCTCCCCTGCGGGGAGAAGGTCGCGGCAGCGGGATGAGGGGGCGGCGCCCGAGGCGGCGCGGCGTCCTGTAAGGGATGGCATGCCCCTCATCGGCCTGCCGGCCACTTCTCCCCGCAGGGGAGAAGAAGCCATGTTCGGAGAGGTTGGATCGCTTGGTTCGGCGGTTTTCCGGGCTGACCTTCGCGGGAGGCACCCCCCTCTGTCCTGCCGGACATCTCCCCCGCAAGGAGGGAGATCGGCAGCTCTGCGGACGGATCAGAATCTGGAAATGCCGGCAACGAGACTGATCTCTCCCCTTGCGGGGGAGATGCCGGCAGGCAGAGGGGGGTGCCTCGCGCCGCCCTCGAACCCCCCGCCTCCTCAGCCCCAACCGCCAGACAGGCCGCTTCCCCCTACGAAGCCGCACTCACCTTGCGCTCAATAGCCGAGGGCCTTGCCGGCGGTGGCGCGGCTGTCGATGGCGCCGTAGTAGCGCGCGGGGGCCGTGCCGGCGTCGATCTCGGCAAGGCTCCGGCCGCCGACGAGGATGCCGGCGGCTTCGCCCCAGATCGTCCAGTCGGGATCGATGCCGATGTCGTAGCCCATGCCGGCGAGGATCTTCAGCGTATCGGGCGAGAGGGCGTAGGGCTCCATGAAGACCTTGTCGGGCAGCCATTGGTGGTGGATGCGCGGCGCGTCGATCGCCTCCTGCAGGTTCATGCCGTGGTCGATCACGTTGAGGATGGCTTCGAGCGTGATGGTGATGATGCGCGAGCCGCCGGGACTGCCGATGACCATGAAGGGCTTGCCGTTTCGCGAGACGATGGTCGGGCTCATCGAGGAGAGCGGCGACTTCCTCGGCTCCACCGCGTTCGCTTCGCCCTGCACGAGCCCGTAGAGATTGGGCACGCCGGGCTTGATGGTGAAGTCGTCCATCTCGTTGTTGAGAAGGATGCCCGTGCCGGGCGCGACGACGGCGGCGCCGAAGGAGCCGTTCAGCGTGTAGGTGACGGCGACCGCGTTGCCCTCGTCGTCGACGATCGAATAATGCGTCGTCTCCGTGGATTCGCCGAAGCCCTTGGGCATCAGAGCCTGGCTGACGCCCGCTTTGTAGGGATCGATCCGGGCGCGGATTTCCTTCGCGTACTCTTTGCTCAGCAGCTTCTCGGTCGGGTTGGCGACGAAGTCGGGATCGCCGAGCGAGGCGTTGCGGTCGACGAAGGCATGGCGCATGGCCTCGACCATCAGCCGCGTCGTCTCGGCCGAGCCGTGGCCGAGATAGGCGAGCGGATAGGCTTCGAGAATGTTCAGGATCTCGCAGATGATCACGCCGCCGGAAGAGGGCGGCGGCGAGGAGACGATGGCGAAGCCGCGATAGTCGCACTCGACGGGCTTCAGCTCGCGGACCTTGTACTGCTCGAAATCGGCCTTCGCCAGGATGCCGCCCTTGGCCGCGCTCGCCGCGACGATCCTGTCCGCGATGTCGCCTCTGTAGAAGGCGTCCACCCCGGTCTCGGCGATGGCACGGAGCGAGGCGGCGAGATCGGGCTGCTTCAGCACCGTTCCGAGCGCCAGGGGCTGGCCGTCCTTCAGAAAGATCGCGGCGGCCGCCTCGTCCTTGGCGAGCCTTTCGTTTCCGTCCGCGAAGGAGGCGACGTCGCCGGGTTCGAGCGCGAAGCCCTCCGTCGCCAGACGGATGGCGGGCGCCAGAAGCGCCTCGCGCGGGCGCGTGCCATAGGCCTCGCGCGCGGCCTCGAACCCCGCGACGGAGCCGGGCACGCCGACCGCCAGATAGCCCTCGGTGCTGGCGTCGGGCAGCGGATTGCCATCCTTGTCCAGATACATCGTCTTCGTCGCGGCGAGCGGGGCGCGCTCGCGGAAGTCGAGGAAGGTCGTGCGCCCGTCCTTCAGGCGGATGGTCATGAAGCCGCCGCCGCCGAGATTGCCGGCGGTCGGATAGACCACCGCCAGCGCGTAGCCGACCGCCACCGCCGCATCCACCGCGTTGCCGCCGCTTTTCAGCACCTCGATACCGACGTCGGAGGCCAGATGCTGCGCGGTGACGACCATGCCGTGCTCGCCCTCGGCCGGCGCCGGGGAGGCGGCGAAGGCGGGCCGGAGCGGCAGGCTGCCCAGCGCCAGTGACAGGATCAGGACCAGCGCAAGTCCCGGACGCGCTTTCGGCTGCATGGCGGTTCTCCCCCGAGGATGCTTCCGTCCGATCGGCCCTCCCGGCGCTGGGGCCCTTGCCGATCCGAATCATCGGCAAGGGTGATCCATTTTGCTCGCAGGCGCCATCCGTCGTCCCGCCCGGCCCCGCGGGATTCGCGCGCATGGCGTCAGGCGAGCGTCAGCCGGGAGAGCGCCTCCGCCACGGTCCGGTCGCCGATGGCGAGCGGCCGGCGCCAGGCGGGGCCGGGGGCGTCGACCGGCCCGAACCCGGCGAAATCGGCCCATTCGCCGTCCGGCGCCTTGGTCAGGACCGTCGCCTTGGCGGCTTCGAGAAGCGGGATGCCGCCCGCGACGTCCCAGGCGTTCGGCGCGTCGAAGCGGGCGCCGGCCAGAAGCCCCGCCGCGACGAAGGCGCATTCGATGGCCGCCGAGCCGCTCTGGCGCGCCTCGAAGCCGATCTCGGCGCCGGCGGGAACGCGGGGCAGGCCGACGATGCGGCGCCGCACCGCCTTGCGGTCGACGCCGGCGATCGGCTGCTGATCGAAGGCGAGGAGGCCGCCGGACCGGGCGTGATAGACGCCGGAGCGGAGCGCATGGCTGGTCGAGCACCAGACGGCCCCCACGACCGGCCGCCCCCGGTAGGCGACGCCGATCGAGGCGGCGAAGAGCGGATAGCCGTTGACGAAGTTCGTCGTGCCGTCGACGGGATCGATGATCCAGACGAAGTCGGACGCGCCGACGCGCACCGGCTCGTCCTCCTCGCCGATGATGCCGTGGTCCGGAAACCGCTCGGAAAGCTGGTCGCGGATGAGACGCTCGACGGACTGGTCGATCTCCGAGACGGGGTCGCGATAGACCGCCTCCTCGGCGGCATCCAGCATCTTGTAGCGCACGGCGAGCGTGCGGCCGAGCGAGGCGGCGATCTGCGCGCCCGCGAGCTGCGCCATCTCCACCGCAAGGGCCTCGATGGCGGCGAGGTCGAGGGCTTCCAGCTCGGCGGGCTCGATATGGGGAAGGATCACGGCGTCACCTCCTCGATCTCGACGAGACCGGCGAGAACCTCGATATCCTCCAGCCGTCCCGTGCCGCGACCGGCCCGCGTGACGTTCATCGCGCCGGCGGCCGTGGCGAGGCGCAGGGCGTCGGGCCCGTCCAGACCAAGCGAGGTCGCGACCGCCAGCGCCGCCGTCATGGAATCGCCGGCGCCCGTGTGGTCGCGGGGATGGACCTGCGGACCGCGTGCCTCGAAGAAGCGGTCGCCGTATCGCGCGAGCGAGCCGGCCCCGGCGCGCGAGACCACGATATTGTCCGCCCGGCCGCGCAGCCGCTCCATGGCTTTCAGGATTTCCTCGCGGCTGTCGTCCTCCGCGATCCCGGCTTCCTGCAGCTCCTCGTGGCTGACCTTCAGCACGGTCAGCCCGCCTTCGACCGCTTCGAGGAGCGGGCCGGCGATATCGGCGACGACCTTCACCGAATTGGCGCCGAGATCCTTGGCAATGCGCGTGTAGAAGTCGAAGGGCACCACCTGCTCCGGCGGCAGGCCGGTCAGGACCACCGTGCCGCAGCGCAGGGATTCGGCGAGGATGGCGTTGTAGAGATCGTCGGTCTCGTGGCGGTCGAGACTGTGCGGCGGGACGGTCGCGATGCGTTCGCGCGTGCCCTCGCGGCGGTCGTCGACATAGGAGCCGTTGGCGCCCCGGACCGCGACGGCGCGAAGCTCGATCCCCTCGGCCGCCACCAGCGCCTCCAGAACCGTCCGCGCCTCGCCGCCGAAGGGGCCGACGAGTCTCGCCCGGCCGCCGAGGCCGAGGATCATGCGCGCCACCCAGATGGCCTGGCCGCCCGCGTGGAAATACATGTCGTCGGCGCCGTTCGTGTGCCGCTCGATCGTGACGGTGAGGAGCGGCCAGGGCGCGAAGACGCAGATGCCGCCGTCCTGCGGCGGGGAGGAGGGAAGGTGGATCGGTGGCGACATGAGGCTTCCACGGTTCATCGGATCGATGGTTCGCGAGCCTAACGTTTCGATCCCCGCCTCCGCTCCCGGCGGGACCGCCTTTCCTCGGGGAGCGGCGTCGCGCCCCGGGAGGGATCACCCGAAAGGCCCCGCGCATCCGCGGGGCCTTTCGGGGCGGGCCTTCAGCTGGCGGGTGCGGTCCAGACGACGTCGGAGACCTTGATCGGCGCCGGGATGAGGCCGAGCTTGGCGAAGCGGTCGGCGACCTTCTGCTGGCTGGCGACGAGATCGGGCGTCACGGGCGTCACCGTGAACTCGCCGCGCTCGGCCGTCCGCTCCTGCACGGCCACGGGCACGCCGGTCGCCTCCGACAAAGCCTCGGCCACCTTGTCGCGGTTCGCCTCCGCCCAGGCGCCGGCTTGCCCGAGCGCGCCGATCGCCTGGGTGACGATCTCGGGATGGGCCTTGGTGAAGGTGCCGTTGGCGAGGAAGTAGGAGCCGGTCTTGTCGAGGATCTCCGGCCCGGTCGCGAGGATGCGCGCCCCCCAGTTCAGCTCCGCTCCCGCATAGAACGGGTCCCAGATCGACCAGGCGTCGACCGCGCCGGTGGAGAAGGCGGCGCCCGCATCGGCGGGGCTGAGATAGACCGGCGTCACGTCGTCATAAGAGAGGCCGACCTTTTCCAGGGCGGCGATCGCGACATTGTGGGCGCTGGAGCCCTTGGTGAAGGCGAGCTTGTGGCCCTTCAGATCGGCCAGCGTCTTCAGCTCGCTGTCCTTCTGGACGAGGATCGCGCTGTTGCGGCCCTTGGAGGGGAGGGCGGCGACGTAGAGGAGATCGGCGCCGGCGGCCTGGGCGAAGATCGGCGGGCTGTCGCCGGTCGTGCCGAAGTCGATCGAGCCGACGTTCAGCGCCTCGAGCAGCGGCGGCCCCGCCTGGAACTCGATCCAGTTGACCTTGATGCCCTCGTCGGCGAGCGCCTTCTCGATCAGCTGCTGCTGCCGGGCGACGACGAGGACGCCGTTCTTCTGGAAGCCGACATTGAACTCCTTCAGCGGCTCAGCCTTGGCCGGCGCGCCGAGCGAGAGGGCGAGCGCGAAGACCGCGGTTGCGGCGGCGAGACGGAATCGGAACGACATCGAAATGTCCTCATGGCTTCGCCGGTCCGCTCGGGCGGAGCGGCGGCTTCGGGTTGGGATCGGGTCGGTTTTCAGAAAAAGGGCGGCGGGCGGTGCCGTCAGCCGGCGCCGGAGGCATGGCCGAAGCCCGACAGGGCCTCGGCGAAGAGACGGTCGCCGGACACGGCGGGCTTTGGATCACGGGCTTTCGCCCTGGCGCCGACGAGAGCCTCGATCGCGTCGAGACGCAGGAGACGCAGGAAGCGCGCCGGGCGGCGGAGGAGTTCGAGCATGGCCTTGGCCTTTCCGGTCGGATGGTCTGAGGCTGATGGCCCATCCTACGATCAATCTACCGCCGCTGTAGAGTGATCCCGCGACCTGATTTGGCGCCGATGCGGGAACGATCTTCCTCCCGAGGGGCCTTGAGAGGATTTTTCGTCGGCCTCCGCGCCCGAGACCCCTCGCAAGTTCGGCCGGGATCATGCCCGCTCCGAGCGACATTCACAGCGGCCGGCGCACGGTCTACGGTCGGGCCATCGCTTGCTCACGGGATGCCCCGATGCCCTCCTCCCTCCTCGGCCGGCTCGGCCTGTCGCTTCCCCTGATCCAGGCGCCGATGGCCGGGGTCTCGACGCCGGCGCTGGCGGCGGCCGTGTCGAATGCCGGCGCTCTCGGCTCGCTCGGCATCGGGGCGAGCGATGCGGCGGGGGCGCGGGCGATGATCGAGGACCTGCGCTCGCGCACCGATCGCGCCTTCCAGGTCAATCTCTTCGTCCACGCGCGTGCCGAGGCCGACCCGGCGCGGGAGGCGGCCTGGCTCGGCGCGCTGGCGCCGGTTTTCGCGGAGTTCGAGGCCGAGCCGCCCCCGGCGCTCCGCACGATCTATCGCAGCTTCGCCGAGGATGCCGAGATGCTGGCGCTCCTCCTGGAGCTCGCGCCGCCCGTCGTCAGCTTCCATTTCGGCCTGCCCCCGCAGGAGGCGATCGCGGCGCTGAAGGCGCGGGGCGTCTGTCT
The DNA here is from genome assembly GCF_001425485.1 of Aureimonas sp. Leaf427. Lineage (GTDB taxonomy): Bacteria > Pseudomonadota > Alphaproteobacteria > Rhizobiales > Rhizobiaceae > Plantimonas. Next base: position 54,578 of record NZ_LMQW01000002.1, read on the forward strand.
CATGGCGACCGCGACGAGCCTTGCGGAGGCGCGGGCGATCGAGGCCGCCGGGATCGACGCCGTCGTGGCGCAGGGGATCGAGGCCGGCGGCCATCGCGGCATGTTCGATCCGCAGGCACCCGACGACGCGCTGGGCACGATGGCCCTGACGCGCCTTCTCGTGCGCAGCACCGGCCTTCCGGTCGTCGCGGCCGGCGGCATCATGGACGGGGCGGGCATCGCGGCGGCGCTCGATCTCGGCGCGGCCGCAGCCCAGCTCGGCACCGCCTTCATCGCCTGCCCCGAATCCTCGGCGGACGCGGCCTACCGGTCGGCACTCGCCGGCCCCGGCGCCCATCACACGGTTCTGACGCCGCTCGTCTCCGGGCGGCTCGCCCGCTCGCTCGCCAACCGCTTCACCGCGCTGGCCCCGATGCTCGCGGGCTACGCGACGCCGGACTATCCGCGCGCCTACGATGCCGGCAAGGCGCTCCATGCGGTGGCCAAGGCGAAGGGCGAGCCCGGTTTCGGCGCGCAATGGGCGGGCCAGGGCGCGCCGCTCGCCCGCGCCATGCCGGCGGCGGCCCTCGTGGAGACGCTGCGCGCGGAGCTTCTCGCCTGCCGCGGCCGGCGGGACGGCGAGGCGCCGGACCCGGTGGCGGCGAGCTTTCCATAGGCCGCACGGCTTGACCCGCGCCGCGCCTTCGCCGCATCAGTCGCGGCAAGAGCGAAGAGAGAACCGACGGAACCGTATATGGGCGGGCCGGGCGGGCGAGGAGTTGCGGGAATGGCGCGCAAGATCAGGGATGCCAGCTGGCTGACGGAGGAGACGGCGGAGGCGGCGCCGGCCGAGCCCTGCTGGCTTTGCGGGCGGCCGCTCGGCAAGACCGTCGACCGGTTCCATCCGATCCCGAAAAGCCGGGGCGGGCGCGACACCGTTCCCGTCCATCCCATCTGCCGCGAGACGATCGACGCCAATTTCTCGGCGAGCGAACTCGTGCGCCACGCGCAGAACGACATTCCCCTCACCGACAACGAGACCGTCGCGCGCTTCGTGAAATGGGTCTCCGGCAAGCCCGCCGACTTCCACTCCGCGACGAAGGCGGGGCGCTAGAGGCCGGGGCGGCTCGCGCCGAGACCGGGCAGGGGCCCGAGCCGCACCTTGCGTTCGGCGCGCGGATGGACGCAGCGTCTCGCCGAGACGAAGAGACGGGGACGGACATGACGAGACTGCGCAGCGGCTCACGGATGGCGGGCGGCCCGATGGGCTTTCTCGTCGCGGCCGAAACGACGATCGGCGGCAAGATCACGCTGCCGCCCGACCGCTATCTCGGCACGGTCGCCTGGAAGGAGACGCTGGGGCGGGCGGGCTTCGAGCGGGGCAAGAAGCGCTACAAGCTGGAGCTTCCCGCCGAGGACGCCATGCGCTGGGGCGGCGATCCCGTGACCGGCGGCCCCACCTGCCTCATCGACATCACCGACGAGGTCGCCTCCGGCGAGATCAAGACGCTCTGACGGACGGCCTGCCCCTCCGGGGCATGACCATACCAAACCTCGTCATGCTTAGCTGAAGAGCGTCTCGCCGCCCCGGCGGCAGGCCGCGATCTCGGCGGCGTCGGGCCTTCGGCGGACCGCGATGGCGCGGCTGTCCTCGTTCCAGCCGATCAGGCCGGCATCGCGGAACTGGCCGAGCCAGTAGGTCATGCACCAGCGGCCGTGGCGCTCGTGAAACAGAGCGGCGTTGCGAAGGATCGCGTCGAACTGGTGCAGCGGCGGGATGGAGACGGCGTGGTGCTGGTGGTAGCTGCGCGCGTGCGCCGTCCAGAAGAAGGGCAGGCCGGAGGCGGAGAGGCGTACGGCGAAATCGGTCTCCTCGCCACCATAGCCGGCGAAGGCCTCGTCCATGCCGCCGATGCCCAGATAGCGCCGCTTCGGCAGGGCGAAGGAGAGGCCCCAGAGTTCGCCCGCATCCATCTCGCGCCGGACGCCCCGATCCGGCACGGCGGGCTTGGACGGATGGACCCGGCCGAGCCGGTCGAGCCTGTCATAGTCGAGCACCGGTCCGACCGCGCCTTCCGGCAGGTAGAGAACCTCGCCGAGGAAGAGCCCCTCGCGCTCGGCGGCGGCTCCCGCATAGGCCTCGACGAGGCTCGGCGAGGCGATGCAGTCGACGTCGAGGAAGACGAGAAGATCGCTTTGCGCCGCCTCCGCCGCGCGGTTTCGGGCGGCCGCGAGCGGCATCGGCTCGCCCGCCACGTGGATGTGGCGCACGGGGCAGCCGGGATCGGGCAGCGCTTCCTCGCGCGTCTCCTGCATCCAGGCGATCACGAGTTCGGCCGGGCGCCGGGTCTGCCGGGAGAGGCCGAGCATGAGATGGCGCAGATGGTCGCCGCGGCCCCGGACGAGCGTCAGGACACTGGCTTGCATGCCGCCGCCGCCAGAGCCCGTTCGCGAAAGTGGTGCACGCCCTCGATGATGCCGAGCGCATGGGTGCGGCGCGCGACGTAGGAATGCGAGAGCGCGGGCAGACCCGCCAGATCGTCGGAGAAATTGGCGACGATGATCGCCTGGGGAATGGTGCGCAGCATCTCGATGTCGTTGCCGCTGTCTCCGGCGACGAAGACCGCGTCCTCGCCGAGCCCGTAATGCTTCCGCACGAAGGCGACGGCGGTGCCCTTGGAGGCGCGCAGGGGCAGGATGTCGAGATAGCGCCCGTGGCTGTGGATCACCGAGCAGCGCAGGCCCGCCAGCTCCAGCGCCGCCTGGATGCGGCGCACGGTGCCGGGGCTGCCGTCGCTGAAATAGCTCAGCTTGTGCGAGCGCTGCTCCAGCGGCGCCTGCGGCAGGATGCCGGCCACCGTCGCCAGAGCCTCGCGCGCGGCCTCCCGGTTCCAGTTGCGCGAGACGACGGCGCGCCAGTCGCGGTCCTGGCTGTAGGTCGTGCCGTTGGCGTCGAGATGGTAGATTTCCGAGCCGACGGAGGTGATCATGACCTGCGGGCGCGGCGCGTCCTGCTGCTCCAGGATCGCCATCGCGCTGTGGAAGGAGCGCCCGGTCGCGACGCCGAAGGCGAGCCCGTCCTGTTCCTTGCGCCATTCGCCGAAGGTGCGGATCGCGTCGGAACAGCCGACCAGCGTGTTGTCGATGTCGCTGATGAGAAGCTGCTTCGGGTCCGCCGCCGGCGGCACGCGGTCGAGAAGCTGGCCGAGAAGGCCGTGATAGCGCCCGGCATGGCGCGTCCAGTCGTAGGCCCCGGCGGCCTTCGCGCCGGCCTTGGCGTAGCGATCCCAGAGCGCGGGATCGCCGAGAATGCGCAAGGCCGCCGCCACGAGCGCGTCGGGCGAACGCGGATCGACGAGAATGCCGTTGCCGCACATCTCGATAATGTCGTTGGGCCCGCCGGAATCGGTGGCGATCAGCGGCAGGCCGACGGCGGCGGCCTCCAGCAGCGTCAGGCCGAAGGGCTCGTTCAGCGCCGTGTTGACGAAGACGCCCCGGCGCTCGCGCGCATAGGCGTAGATCGCCGGCACCTCTTCCGGGCGATGGGTCTTCGGATAGGCGACGGAGCCGTAGAGATCGTAGCGGTCGATGAGATGGAGAAGCTCGCCCACCGTCTCGGCCATGTCGCCGTCGAGATCGGCATAGTCCTCGCGCGTGCCGGCCACGATCACGAGATTGGCGGCGCGGCGCAGGTCCGGCGAGGTGCCGAAGGCCGTGACGAGGGCGGCGAGGTTCTTCTTGCGCACGGGTCGGGCGAGCGCCAGGAGCGTCGGCTTGGACGAGTCGGTCAGGAAACGGTCGATCGAGGCGTCAACGTTCGGGCAGGTCCGCGCGCCGGCGAAGCGCTGGAGGTCGCTGCCCGGCGGCAGAATGCGGATATGGCCGGGCTCATAGGCCTCGTAGCCCGCCCACTGCACCTCCGCCTCGTCGCGCGAGGAGGCGATGACGAGCGAGGCGCGCGACAGGGCCGTCTCCTCGCTGGCGATCCGCTCGTCGAGCCCGGCGACACCGGCCGCATCGGCGCCGAGCGCCTCGCGCTTCACCCGGCCGAGCGAATGGGCGGTGAAGACGAAGGGAATGCCGAGCCGGTCCTCCACCATCGCCGCGACGACGGCGGCATCGGCATAATGGGCGTGGATGACGTCGGGGCGCCGGTCCTCGGCCTTTATGAAGGCGATCAGCGCCTCGGCGAAGCTGGGAACCTCGCCGTGCATCTCCTCCTTCTCCAGGTAGGAGGCCGAGCGCGTGTCCAGCCGGACGATCTCGATCTTCTCGCCCACCCTTTCGAAGGGCTCGGCATAGTCGCTGCCCAGGCGCCCTGAAAAGCGGCGGGTCGCGATGACGATGCGCCGCGTTGCCGCGTCGCGCGCCGAAGCCTCGACCAGATCGAGCAGGTATCGGATATGACCACCCGTATCGGCGGTGACGCCGTACTCGACGTTCCTGGCACGAAGACAGCCCTGAAGAGCGATATGGAGCACGAACATGCAGACTCCTGACACGGCTCGACGCGGCACCTTTGCGGCGGAACATCGGCCATGACCGGCAGCTTTACGCCGCCGGACGGCAGTATTGTTCGCGTCGCTCAGGTCGCGCCTACAATCTTTCCCGTCCCGCCCGAAGATCACGGCGGCACGGAAAGAGTCATTCACGACCTGTCGGTCGCTCTCTTAAACCTGGGAGTCCAGGTAACGCTCTTCGCGCCGTCTGACAGTGCGACAGATGTAACACGCATCGGATCGCTGCCGAGTTTGGTTGGGCTGGAAAAGATCTATGGCCGTGTGCCGCCGTCGATTCCGGCCGTGCTGGAGGCCGCGCGCATGGAGGACCTGCGCCGGAACCTTCCCGCCTTCGACATCGTCCACTGCCACGGCGAGTTCTTCCACGCGGCGCTTCTCGGCGAGCGGCGGCGCCACAGCCTGACGACGATCCACTGGCGCGTCGACGAGCTCGACCGCGAGCTGTTCTTTCGGACCTTCCCCGACCTGCCGGTGGCGGCGATCTCGGCCTCGCAGGGCGCGCAGCTGCCCGCCTCCAATCTGGCCGGCATGGTGCATCACGGGATCGAGCGCGACCGCTACCGCTTCTCGGCGGGGCCCTGCACCCATCTCGCCTTCATCGGCCGGATGACCGACCAGAAGCGGCCGGACACCGCGATCCGCGTCGCGGCGGCGGCGGGCCGCGAGATCCGCCTCGCCGGCACGATCGACGTCGGCAACCCCCTCTACTTCGAGCGCGAGGTGCGCCCGCTCCTGTCGGAGAGCGCGGTCTATGTCGGCCCGCTCGGCGACCGCGCCAAGGGCGAGCTTCTGGCCGGCGCCGAGGCCCTGCTCTTTCCCGTGGACTGGCCGGAGCCCTTCGGCCTCGTGATGATCGAGGCCATGGCCTCGGGCACGCCGGTCATCGCCTGGGACCGCGGGTCGGTGTCCGAGGTGGTGGAGAACGGCGTCACCGGCTTCGTCGTGCGCTCGGAGGCCGAGGCGGTGGAGGCGATCGGCCGGCTCGGCTCGATCGACCGGGCGGGCGTGCGCCGCCGCTTCGAGGAGCGCTTCACCTCCGAGCGCATGGCGCGGGACTATCTCGCGCTCTACCGCCGGCTTCTGGAGGCCTGATGCGCACGGCGCTCCTCACCTACGACTACCCGCCCTGGCCGAGCGGCCTCTCCACCGCCGCCCGCGAGATCGCGGAAGGGCTGACCGAAGCCGGCGCGGACGTCACCGTCTTCACGCTCGGCCATCGGAGGCAGGAGACGGAAGGGCCGATCGCGATCCTCGGCTGCGCGCCGGCACCGGCCGGGCGCCTTGCCGCCTTGCGCCGATGGGGCAGCGTCGGCCATCTCGCCGCGCCCATCGCCTTTCGAAACGCGGTCCTGGCCGAGCATCGCCGCCGGCCCTTCGCCGTGGTGGAGGCGACCAACTGGTATGCGCCCGCCTCGGCCCTCGCCTTTCGCGCGCCGATGGCGCTGGTCACGCGCAACTCGACCCCCGCCGCCTTCTCGCGCGACCCCGCCACCACGCTCCGGGACCGGCTCGACCAGGCCGCCGCCGACCGGCTGGAGCGCGCCCAGGCGCGGGCGAGCGACGGGCTGATCTCCAACACGGCCGACCACGCCCGCCGCATCGCCGCCGAATACGGCCTTGCCGAAGGCGGCCAGCCCGATTCCGTGCCCCACGCGATCATCGGCCTCAGCCTGCCGCCCGAGGTGATCCGGCGCGGGCGCGAGGCGGCCTATCCGGCCGGCGGCGCGGGCCTTCGCCTGCTCTTCGTCGGGCGGGCCGAGCACCGCAAGGGCTTCGATGCGCTGATGGCGGCGATGGCGATCCTCTCGGCGGAGGCCGATGCCGGGCGCCTTCCGCCCTTCGAACTCCGCCTCGCCGGCGTCGACGAGGCCGCCCTGCCGGACGATCTGTGTGCTGCAGCGCGGCGGCGGCTCCGGCCGCTCGGGGCGGTTTCCGATGCGGATCTCGCCGCCGAATATGCCGGCGCCCATGCCGTCGTCGCGCCCTCGCGCTACGAAAGCTTCGGGCTCGTCTATCAGGAAGCCATCGCCTATGGCCGGCCGATCGTCGCCTCCGCCGAGGATGCGAGCGCGCGGGCCTTCGTGGGGGATACCGGCGCGGGGCTTCTCGCCGCGAAGACCACCGGCGCGGCGCTGGCCGAGGCGCTTCGGCCGGTCCTTCTCGACCCCGCCGTTCGGGCCCGGCTGCGCGAACGGGCCGGGCTTGCCGCCGGTCGCTTCACGCGGCAGACGCTGGGGCAGGAGACGCTCGCGCTCTACGAGGCCGCGATCGAGAGGTATCAGCAGCGATAGGGCCGCAGGAGAAGCTCGGCTTCCTCCAGGCGCCCGCCGCCGGGCGCCATCGCCTCGTAGCGCTGCGAGCGCGCCTCGACATGGGCGCGGCCGAGATGGTGGAGGATCGCGCCGTGGCCGGCGACGAGGCTCTCCTGCCAGGGGCGCTCCGGCCGCTCGTGGACGCGGCCGGCATAGCGGACCGATCGATGGTTCAGCCGGTATTGCGTGTCTGGGAAGAGATCGGAGAGGACGCCATCCACGAGATTGCGCCGGGGCAGGCCGATGGAGCGCACGCCCGAGGCTTCCGCCAGCTCGACGAGCGCGCCGAAGAGCCGGCCCGTCTCCGGCGCCAGCGTCTCGTCGGCATCGAGCTGGAGCATCCAGCCGTGGCGGGCCAGATCCCGCAGCGCGTTGCGCTGGCCCGCGAAATCTCCGGCCAGCGGCCGTGCTGCCAGCCGCACGGGCGGGGCGCCGAAGCTCTCCACCACCTGCGGGGCGGCGAGATCGGCGTCGGCGAGAACCACGATATCGTCGGTCCAGGCCGCATGGGGGGCGAGGGTCGCAAGCACGCGGTCGATCTCCTCCGGGCGGCAGAGAATGCCGAGCGAGACCGGCGCCGGCCCCTGCGCCAGATCGAAGAGGCGGGCGGAGGCGGCCAGCGGCGCGTGCGGCTGGCGCAGCGCCCGCGCCTGCGCCTCGCCCTCCGGCTCGACGCCGCGCCGCTTCAGCGTCGCGGCGGTGCGCAGCGTGTAGATGTCGAGCCCATAGAGCGCGTCCTCGTCGAGGGTGAAGCCGTCGTCGTCGAGCGAGCCGAGGAGATGGGTCCGCACGGACCCAGGCTCGGCCTCCTCCGCCAGAGCCAAGCCGCAGAAGGCGCAGGCGAGCGGAAAGCGGCGCGCGCGGCCGGACGGATAGACGAGATGCCGCCCGCTCGGCCCGATCGCGCGCGCCTCGCAGAGCGGGCAGCGGATGGCGGACGGCCCGCTCAAGCGGACAACGGCTCGTCGAGCGGATGGAGATCGAGACGCCCGGCCTTGCGGAGGGCCTCGAAATGGGCCCGCTCGCCCTGCCAGTGGTGGCCGCTCCAGCCGGCGAAGCCGAAGCCGTAGAGGCCGACCCGCGTGGAGGCGGGGAGGGCGGACAGGACATGGAGCGCGACGAGAAAGCCCGTGCTCGGCACGGCATAGGGCCGGTCCCGCGTCCGCAGGATCGCCTCGGCCTTGCGATGCACGTCGAACGGCAGGATCGTCATGCTGCTCCCGAGCGGCCCCAGCCGCGCCTCGGCCTCCGCGGTCCAGCAGCGCCCGTCCGCGTCCGGGTCTTCGAGAGGTCCCGCCTTGCGGGCGAAGGGAAACAGGATGCTTCCGGCGGCGCGGACGACGGGCCGGCTGATGAAGCCGGGATCGTCCAGCCATTCGCGCATCTGGCCGCCATGATTGACGAGGGCGAGATGCGTCACGCGGCGCCCGGCATGCGCGCCGAAGCCGCTCGCATTGTTGAAGCGCACGACCCAATCCGCCGCATCGATCCGCCCGCCCTGATCCGCCATGTCGGGCGCGTTGCCGACGATCGCGATGGATCGCGGCGTCAATCTCTCTGTCATGTTGCTCCGCAATCGCCGTCCGCCCGTTTCATGGAGGTCCCCTACATGCCGCGTGCGGGCACGGCGGCCAGGGAGGGGCGGCGGGCGATTTCGTCGCTGCGGGATGAAAACTCGTCAGATGGCCTTAGATCGACCGTCTCACCCCGCCGTGCAGCCCCGCGCCCGGCCTGTTCCGGAAGGACCGTCCGTGCAAAAGCCGATCGCCTTTTTCGTCCACCACCAGGGACGCGGCCATGCCAACCGGACGATGGCGCTCGCCTCGCAGTTTTCCGCCGACCGTCCGGTCTCCGTGCTCACGGCCGGGCCGCATCTCTTCGACGGCTTCCAGCGCGACATCGAGATCGTCACCCTGCCGAACATGATCGGCGCGAGCGTGCCGACGCCCCGCCTCTATGCCGAGCCGACGCCGCAGGTCATGCACTGCGTGCCGCTCGGCCTTGCCGAGATGCGAAAGACGATGCGCACCATTCTCGATCATCTCGACGACCGGCAGGTCGGCCTCTTCGTCGTCGACGTCTCCTCGGAAATCTCGCTGATGGCGCGCATCGCGAGCACGCCCGCCGTCCAGATCCGCATGCATGGCGACCGGTCCGACATCGGCCATATCGGCTCCTACGAATCCTCCGTCGGCATGCTCGCCCCCTTCGACGAGCGCCTCGAGCAGGACGACTATCCCGCCCATCTGCGGGCGAAGACCTTCTACACCGGCGGCCTCTGCACGACGCGGGACGCCGTGCCGACGAAGGCGGAGGCGCGCGCCCGGCTGGGGCTCGATCCGGCGCGCGAGATCGTCGTCGCCATCACCGGCGGGGGCGGCAGCGGCACGCCCTATGCGCCCCTGACGGTGGCCGCGCGCGCGGCGCCCGAGGCGCTCTGGCTGACGCTCGGGCCGACCCATCGCGAGGGCCACGAGACCGACTTCTCCAACCTTATCGAACTCGGCTGGGTGCCGAACGTCACCGATCATCTCGCCGCCGCCGACATCGTCGTCGCCTCGGCCGGCGACAACACGATCCACGAGGTCGCCCGGATCGGGCAGAAGCTGATCGTCATGCCGGAATGGCGCTATTTCGGCGAGCAGACGCGCAAGGCCGAGGCGCTGGTCCGGCTCGGCGCCGCCGTCGGCGCGCCCGCTTGGCCCGGCGATCTCGCCGGCTGGCAGTCGCTCCTCGCAGAGGCCCGCGCGCTCGACGTCGAGATCGTGCGCACCCTCTTCGAGCCCGAGGCCGCCCGGCGGGGCGCGGCCTGGCTGGAGGCGCTGACCGACGAGATGTGGGCGGGCGCCGGCCACGCCGCGCCGGCGCTGAAGGTGGTCGGGTGAGGGCTCAAACGTCGGATGCCACGCTCCTGACCGTTCTGAAGGGCGGCGGGCGCTATGACGGGCTCTGGGTGGAGCGGCTGGCGCGGGGCGCGCGCGCCTTCGCGCCGGCCTTCTCGCGCATTCTCTGCCTCACCGATCTCGACCTGAAGATCGCCGGCGTCGAGACGGCGCCGCTGCGCCACGGCTGGCCGGGCTGGTGGTCGAAGATGGAGGCCTTCCGGCCGGGCCTCGCGGCCGGCCCGATCGTGCTTCTCGATCTCGACACGGTGTTCGCCGCCGACGCCTCGGCGCTGGCGACGCCCGGCCTTGCCGCGATGGAGGATCATTTCCACGCCGGGCGCCTGTCCAGCGCGATCCTGCGCTGGCAGGGCGACGAGCTCGCCTTCCTCTACGAGGCCTTCGCCGCCGAGCCCGAGCGCTTCATGCAGCCCGGCTCCTGCGGCCCCGTGCCGAACGCGGTCCATGGCGATCAGGTCGTGATCGACCATCTCCTGCGCCAACGGGGCGTCGTGCCCGGCTTCGTCCAGCGCCTTCATCCCGGCCTTCTCGACTTCTACGATCCGGCCAAACGGTCCTATGGCCCGGTCGTGATCTTCATCGGCGACGCCAAGCCGGACGGGGCCGGCGAGCCCATCCGCTCGCTCTGGACGGGGATGCCGGCCGATGCCGCCTTCTGAGACCGGGCCGAATGTTCTCGGCCTGCCGGAGGTCGAGGCGATCGACATCTCCGGCGAGCCGTCGCGTCTCGCCGCATGCGCCCTCGTCGCCTGCGTTCCCGCGCAGAACGAGGAGGGCTGGATCGCCCGCTGCCTCGCCGCGCTCGATGCGGAGCTTTGGCCGGGCGAGGGCGTTCTCCTTCTCGCCAACGGGTGCACGGACGCGACCATCGCCATCGCGCGCGCCGTGACCGCCGGCTGGACGCGGCCCTTTCTCCTCGTCGACTGCCGCTGGCGGCCGGGCGAGGGCAGCGCGCCGCTCGCCCGGCGGATCACCTTCGACATGGCCGAGGCCCTCGCGCCGGATGCGCTGATCCTTTCCATCGACGGCGACACGGTGGTCCTGCCCGGGCTGCGCGCGGCCTATGCGGCCGAGTTCGAGCGCGGCTTCGATCTCGTCTGTGGGCGGATCGGCTTCCTGCCGGAGGAGGCGGCCCTCCTGCCGCACGCCGATCCCGGCAGCGAGGCCGTCATTCGCGACTATCGCGAGACGACGCGCGAGATCGCCGCGCTGCTCCGCCCCGATCCCGACAATCCCTGGCCCCATCACGGCAATATCGGCGGCGCCAATTTTGCGATGCGGGCGGCGGCCTACCGGATCGCCGGCCCGCTGCCGATCCTGCCCTCGGGCGAGGACCGGGCCCTGCGTCGCAGGTTCGAGGCCCATGGCCGTCGCATCCGCTATTGCGACGGGGCACGGGTCGAGACCTCCTGCCGGCTGGAGGGGCGCGCCGCCGGCGGCCTGTCGGAGGAGCTGCGGCGCAACCGGACGCAAACCGATCCGCTGGTGGACGAGCTTCTGGAGCCCGCGGAGACGCTTCTTCTGCGCTTGCGGGCCGAGGCGGCGTTCCTCGCCGCGCCGCTGGCCGAGGACCGCGCCCGCATCCTGACGAGGCTCGGCCTTGCCGCCGGGGAGGCCGCGCGGCTGGCCGAGACCGTCGGGGGGCTCGGCTGGCACGCGGCGGAGGAGGCGAGCCCCGCGCTCAGGCGGACGCGGCTTCGCCTCTCCGATCTCCGCCGCCTTCTGCCGGGGCTGCAGGCGGCGCGGGACGCCATTCGAGAAGCTCGATCCGGTAGTCCGGCGTAGACGAGACCCGGACCGTCTTCGCGCCCGCGCCGAGGCAGGCGGCGAAGACGTCGGCGGCCTCGCGCCCGCCGAGCGGCGTGTCGGTGGGGCCGAGATAGGAGACGAGGAGGAGATGGGCGCCCGGCACCATCCGCGCCGAGAGGGCTCCCGCCAGCGCGGCAAGGCCCGCCTCGTTCAGGAAGTAGAGGACCTCCGAGAGAAGGACGAGGTCGAAGGCCCCTTCGGGCAGGGCGTCCGGCATGGCGCCCACCGCGAAGCGCACATCGGGCGACGTCGTCCGCGCCCGCGCGCGCTCCACGATGGCGGGCTCGCGGTCGACGCCGAGGATGGCCCCCGCGATGCCGGCTTCCACGAGGCCGCGCGACAGGAAACCCTCGCCGCAGCCGGCCTCCAGCGCGCTCGCATAGCGCCGGCCCTCCAGCATCGCGAGGCTGGCGGCGCGCTTGTCGGCCTCGTAGGCGGAGGAGCGGACATGCCAGGGATCGCCGTCGCCGGCATAGAGGCGCGCGAAATGCTCGGGGCCGGGCACATGGCCCGGCATGGCCTCCCAGCCGTAGCGCTCCAGCGGGTCCTCCTGCGCCGCGAGAAACCAGCCGGGCAGAACGAAGCCTTCGGGATCGTCCGACACGACGAGGCCGAGCTGGCTGCGATGGCAGGCGATGGCGCCTCGCTTGCGCGCGATGTCCGTCGCGACCTTGAAGGCGACCAGCCCCTCCGAGCGGAAGGGCGCGTCCGGCGGCAGGCGACGCGACCAGACCTCGTAATGGAGAAGCCGCAAAGCCGGGCGAAGCGCGCGGACGCGGCGGGCCAGCTCGGCCGCCGCATGATGGTCGGGATGGGGATCGTCGGGATGGGGCGCGGCGAGCGCGGTGGCGCCGATCCGGTCGCAGAGTGCGGCGATGCGCGCGGCGGCCTCCTCGAAGCCGGGGCTGCGGCCGGAGGCGCCGTCCGGCAGCGAGAGGCGAAGCTCCTCCGCCCCCGCGCAGCCGAGCGCCGCCATGGCCGCGCGCTGCTCCTCCACCCGAAGCGCGGCGAGGGATGGCGGCGGCATCTGCCGGGAGGCGCGGTGCGAGCCCTCGCCATCGGTGAGGGCGACGAGGCCGATCCGCCGGCCGAGGCGCCCGGCGGCGAGGAGAAGCGCGGAGGCGCCGAGCGTCTCGTCGTCGGGATGGGGCGAGAGGACGACGAGGCCCCCGTCGCCGATCAGCCGCTCTGCGGGCGCGACGGGGGCGGCCGCCATCATCCCGTTCCAGAGGCCCAGCGTGCCCTCGCTCATCGGGCCATGTCCGCGGCGAGAACGCGCCCGTGCTGGAGGAGAACCGCGTCGGGATTGGCCTGCCGGATATAGACCGAGAGATCGCGCGTCAGCGCCTCCAGCGGATGGCTCCGGGCAAACGAGCCGAGGCCGAGGCCGCGCTCGGAAAGATCGATCACCGTCATCGCCGCCTCCTCCGTCACGAGCCGCCCATAGGCCGAGAGCGCCACGGCCTTGGCGATGGCGGGGGCGTCGCCGATCGCGGCTCCCGTCTCGATGCGCGCGGCCGTGTCCTCGATCCAGAGCCGCGCCGTGCGGGCGGAGAGGATCGCCTGTCCGATCCGCGCCATCTGGAGCGGGTGGCCGTCGCGTCCGGTTCGGCCGAGCTCGCCGGCGAGCCCCCCGACGATCGCCTCGATCGCGCCCAGCTGGGCCGCCGCGCAGCGCCATATGCCGCCGACGAAGAAGGGCTCGCGCCGGTAGTCGTCGGGCGCGCCGATCCGGTCGGCTGGCGTCACCGGAACGCCGTCGAACGTGTAGGTGCCGGAGATCGAGCGCCGCATGCCCCGCATGTCGAAGCTCGACAGATCGACGCGGGCCTTCTCGCGCACGTCGAGAAGGAGGAGGTGCATCCGCCCGGTCTCGGCCTCCGTGATCGGCACCAGCGCGGTGTGGAGAAGCCCGGCGCCCGAGGCGTAGCGCTTGGCGCCGGACAGCGTGACGCCGCCGCGCGCGTCCTCGACGAGGCGCACGGGCTCAGGCCCCTCCGCGCCCCAGACGCCGAGAAGGCCGCCTTCGCCGAGCACGCGGAGAACGCGCGCCTGTTGCGCTGCCGTGCCGTAGAGGGCGATCAGCTGGAGCGCGTTGACATGGCCCTCGAAGAGGCGCGCGAGGCTGAGCTCGATCCCGCCGAGCGTCACCAGTGCGTCGAAGACCGCGCGCCAGCCGGGCTCGAAGCGATAGCCGCCGTCCGCTGCGGGCGTCGCGAAGGCCGAGAGGAGCCCGTGCCGGGCGAGCACCTCGACGAAGGGCGCCGGGTCGTCCCGCCCCGCCTCGCGCTCGCGCACGGCCAGCAGGTCGGCCCTCACGGCATCCGGCAGGAGTTCGGCCTCGGCGGGCTCGCGGAGGGATCGGAGGGAGGGCGGGGCAAGGCTCATGACGGACGGTCTCCGGATGCCGTTCACGAAGGCATCGAAAGCCTGACATATGACCGACGAGCGAAATGGCGATCCGCCGGGCGACAAACCCGTGCGATCCGGCGGCGCGACGACGTCGCGGCGCGCCGTTCCCGGACGTAAGATGCGATCGAGACCGGGAGCCGGCTCCGGCCATCCAGGGCGATAGAATATAGAAGCGATAGACGTCTTGGATTTTGTTCGCGTTCCGCGGAGATTTTCTGATCTTGCGACGACTGCACGCATCAGTTTTTCAACTGAAAGCATTAGATTGTCTGATTGCTTTGAAAAACCCGGAAAATAAATGGCAATACATCGGACATGCCGACTGAACTATGGCCTGCGGTGTTCGCGGGAGACGATGCTGTGTGCGGCGCGATATCGCGGGGGATTTCTTCCATCGCGCGAGGCGTGCGCATCGATAGCATCTCACGAGGCCCGAAACTTTGCGGTCACAATCGTCCCGGGCGCCTCGACAGATGTCGTCGAGTATCCTAAAGAAGAGAAATGGCACCGACGAAGACAGTTTCGACCCGAGTGGGCGGCACGACGCCCAAGGGTCTGCAGCGAAAGACGGAATTGGCCGATCAGGCCGTGCACAGCCTTGCATTGCAGAGCTATGCGCAGACGTCGCTTCGCGATATAGCGGCCGCCGCCGACATCAACATAGGTCGCCTGCATTACTACTTCGACGACAAGACCGACCTCATCATCTACGCGGTCAAGCACTTCAAGCAGACCTTCGTGGCCGATCTCTCCGGCGGCATCGACAAGCAGCGATCGCTCGAAGCCGGTGTCCAGACGCTGGTCCAGAGGCTCACCGAAGCGCCGGAAATGCACCGGTTCTGGTACGATCTGCGCAATCAGGCCCTGTTCGAGCCGAAATATCGCAGCGTCGTTGCCGAGATCGAGCGCGAGCTGAAGGAGATGACGGCCGCTCTCCTCGTCCTGATCGACCCCGAGCGCGACGTCGGCCCTCATCTCGAACTAGCCTATGTCGTTCTCGACGGGCTCTTCTTCCGCGGGCTCCAGTGCCTTCTCTACGGCGAGACGAACGTCCCGGAGCGCCTGACGGCGGCGCTTCTCAGCTCCGCCGGGCATTTCCAGGAGTTCGGCAGCCTCTCGCCCTGGTCGTCGAACCCGCTGCCCCTTCGCTGATATCGGCGCCCTTCCCCGGCGAACGGCCGGGGACGCGGAGGCGCGGGTCGTTCGGGCCGGGCTCTCAGGCGGCGATGCGCCGGCCGTCGGCTCCGAAGGCGTGAAGGGCGGCCGACGGCGCGAAGATGCGCGCGCGCTGGCCGATCTCCAGCGCCGTCCGGCCGGGAACGCGGAAGACGAGCGGGCTCGCGCCGCCCTCCGGCGTTCCGTGCACGTAGCTCTCCGCGCCCGCCAGCTCGATCGCGCCGACGGTCACGTCAGCCGAAAAGCCTTCCCTTCCGTCGCCGAGCGTGAAGGCCTCGGGCCCCTCGCCGAGCGAGAAGGCCTCGGGGCGTACGCCGAGCGTGAAGGGCCCGTCGCCCGCCGGCGCGAAACCGGCGAGCCGCCCGCCGCCGGGAAGCGCCGAGCCGCCGCGCGCGGCGGGAAGAAGGTTCATGCCGGGCGAGCCGATGAAGCCGGCGACGAAGAGGCTGGCGGGCTTCTCGTAGAGATCGATCGGCCGCCCCACCTGCTCCACGAGGCCCGCATTGAGGACGACGAGCCGGTCGGCGAGGGTCATGGCCTCCATCTGGTCGTGCGTGACGTAGACGCTCGTCGTCGCGAGCGCCCTCTGCAGGCGGCGGATCTCGATGCGCATCTGGACGCGCAGCTTGGCGTCGAGATTGGAGAGCGGCTCGTCGAAGAGGAAGGCGGCGGGCTCGCGCACGATGGCGCGGCCCATGGCGACGCGCTGGCGCTGGCCGCCGGAGAGCTGGCCCGGCCTGCGGTCGAGAAAGCCCGCGATCTCCAGCGAGGCGGCCGCCTGCGCCACGCGCCGCTCGATCTCGGCGCCCTTCATGCCGCGGTTCTTCAGCCCGTAGGAGAGGTTCTGGCGCACCGTCATGTGGGGATAGAGCGCATAGTTCTGGAACACCATGGCGATGTCCCGGTCGGCCGGCTCGAGGTCGTTGACGACGCGCCCGCCGATCTCGATCGTGCCGGAGGTGACGGTCTCCAGCCCCGCGATCATGCGCAGCAGGGTCGACTTTCCGCAGCCGGACGGGCCGACGAGCACGAGAAGCTCGCCATCGGCG
Organism: Aureimonas sp. Leaf427; assembly: GCF_001425485.1. Lineage (GTDB taxonomy): Bacteria > Pseudomonadota > Alphaproteobacteria > Rhizobiales > Rhizobiaceae > Plantimonas. Next base: position 70,738 of record NZ_LMQW01000002.1, read on the forward strand.
ATCTCCAGCGAGATGCCGCGCACGGCCTCGGTCTCGCCGTAGCGCTTGCGGACGTCCTTGAGGGTGATGGAGGCCATGTCTCTCTTACTTTTCCGACTCGACGAGGCCCTTCACGAACCATCGCTGCATCAGGACCACGACCAGCACCGGCGGCAGGATCGCGAAGATCGCCGTCACCATCACGAGCGGCCAGGGCGTCTCGGCATCGGCGAAGGAGACCATCTTGCGCAGCGCGATGACGATCGTGTTCATCTGGTTGTCGTTGGTGATGAGGAGCGGCCAGAGATACTGCGTCCAGCCGTAGATGAAGAGGATGACGAAGAGCGCGGCGATGTTGGTCTTGGAGAGCGGGATCAGGATGTCGCGCAGGAAGCGCATCGGCCCCGCCGCGTCGATCCGCGCGGCCTCCACCAGCTCGGCCGGAATCGTCATGAAGAACTGGCGGAAGAGGAAGGTCGCCGTGGCGGAGGCCATCAGCGGCAGGGTCAGGCCCGTATAGGTGTCGATGAGGCCGAGATCGACCATCACCTTGTAGGTCGGCAGGATGCGCACCTCGACCGGCAGCATCAGCGTGACGAAGATGATCCAGAAGGCGACCATCCGGCCGGGAAAGCGGAAATAGACGATGGCAAAGGCCGAGAGGATCGAGATCGCGATCTTGCCGACCGCGATGGCGGTGGCGACGATCGCCGTGTTCCACAGGAGCCGCGCGATCGAGACGCCGCCGATCTGCGAGGCGCCGGAGAAGAGGGCCGTTCCGTAGTTCTCCAGGAACTCGCCGCCGGGCGTCAGCGGCAAGGGCGGGGAGAGGATGGTGCGCAGCGTCTGCGTGGAGGCGACGAACGTGTAGTAGATCGGGAAGGCGACGATCAGGATGCCGAGCACGAGCACGAGATGGGCGAGCGGCCGGGCGAAGGGGCGATGCTCGACCATCAGCTGTAATGCACCTTGCGCTCGACGAAGCGGAACTGGACGGCGGTGAGCGCGATCACGATCGCCATCAGGATCACCGACTGGGCGGCCGAGGAGCCGAGGTCGAGATTGACGAAACCGTCGTTGAACACCTTGTAGACCAGCGTCTCCGTCGCCTTGGCGGGCCCGCCGCCCGTCACCGCGTGGATGATGCCGAACGTGTCGAAGAAGGCGTAGACGCAGTTCACGACGAGGAGGAAGAAGCTCGTCGGCGCGATCAGCGGGAAGACGATCGTCCAGAAGCGCTTGGGCCCCCGCGCGCCGTCGATGGCGGCCGCCTCGATCAGCGAGCGCGGCACCGACTGGAGCGCCGCGACGAAGAAGAGGAAATTGTAGCTGATCTGCTTCCAGGCCGCCGCCATCACGACGAGGACCATGGCCTGGTCCCCGTCGAGCAGCGGGTCCCAGTTGTAGCCGGTGGCGCGCAGCATATAGGCGAAGGTGCCCATGGTGGGCGAGAACATGAAGAGCCAGAGCAGGCCCGCCACCGCCGGCGCCACCGCATAGGGCCAGATGAGGAGCGTGCGGTAGAAGCCCTTGCCGCGCGTGACCGTCTCCGCCGCCGAGGCGAGGAAGAGCGACAGGCTCATGGCGAGCGCGGCGGTGGCGAAGGAGAAGACCAGCGTCACCTTCAGCGCGTGGAGATAGTTCGGGTCCGCCAGCACCGCCTGGAAATTGGCGAGGCCGACGAACTCGGTGGAGAGCCCGAAGGCGTCCTCGCGCAGCGTCGACTGATAGAGGGCCTGGGCGCTCGGCCAGTAGAAGAAGACGAGCGTCACCGCGATCTGGGGCGCGAGCAGCAGATAGGGCAGGACCTTGCCGGGAAAGACGACGCGGGGAGAGGCCATCGGGGTCTAGCGGTGATCCGCCTTCAGCGCACGGCGGCGGCGATGGCGGCGTCGGCGCGTTCCTTGGCCTTGGAAAGCGCGGTCTTGGCGTCCTGGCTGCCGTTCAGCATGGCCTCGAACTCCTCGTTCTCGATGTCGCGCACCTGCGGCAGGTTGACGAGGCGCACGCCCTTGGAGTTCTCGGTCGGCGCCTTGCCCGTCATCTGGGTGATCGGCGTCTCGCGGCCGGGATTCTTCTCGTAGAAGCCGCTCGCCTTGGTGGCCTCGTAGGCCTCCAGCGTGACCGGCAGATAGCCGGACTTCTGGTGCAGGCGCGACTGGATCTCGGGCTTGGACAGGAAGTTGAAGAACTCCGCGACGCCCTTGTACTCCGCGTCCGTCTTGCCGCCGAAGACCCAGAGGCTGGCGCCGCCGGGGATCGTGTTCTGCGGCGCGCCGTTGCCCTTCGTGTCGTAGGGCAGCTGGCCGATGCCGTAGTTCATGCCGGACTTCACGACGTCGCCGAGACCGCCGGAGGATTCGGTGAGGATCGCGCATTCGCCGGAGAGGAAGAGCTGCTTGGCCTCGGCCGTGCGGCCGCCGTAGCGGAAGACGCCCTCCTTGGCGAGATCGGCGATCGCCTGGAAATGCTCGACATAGATCGGCTGGTCGATCGCCAGCTCCACCTTGCCGCCGGCAAGGCCGTTCTCGCCGCTGGCATAGGAGACGTTGTTCCAGGCCGCGAAGTTCTCGAGGTGAATCCAGGTCAGCCAGGTGGAGGTGTAGCCGCAGGGCGCCGCCCCGCTCTCCTTGATCTTGCGCGCGGCGGCGAAGACCTCGTCCCAGGTCTTGGGCGGCTGGTTCGCGTCGAGCCCCGCCTTCTGGAAGGCGTCCTTGTTGTAGTAGAGGATCGGCGAGGAGGAGTTGTAGGGGAAGGACAGCATCGTGCCGTCCGGCTTGGAATAGTAGTTGACGATGCCCGGCAGGTATTTCGACTTGTCGAACGTGTAGCCGCCCTGTTCCAGGATCTCGGCCACGGGCTTGATCGCGCCCTCCGCGCCCATCATCACGCCGGTGCCGACGTCGAAGACCTGGATGATGGCCGGCGTCTGCTTGGCGCGGAAGGCGGCGATGCCGGCGTTCAGCGTCTCGGGATAGGTGCCCTTGTAGACCGGCTTGACGACGTAGTCGCCCTGGCCGGCGTTGAACTCCTTGGCGAGCTCCTCGACCACGTCGTTGTTGGCGCCGTTCATGGCATGCCACCACTGAAGCTCGGTCGCGGCATGGGCGGAGCCGGCGAAGGCCGTGCCGAAAGCGAGGGCGCAAAGGATCGAGCGTGCGGACATGGGTGTTCCTCCCGAAGGCGTCGGCGAAGGGGTCTTTCCCTTCCGTGGGCTTGCGCCTCTAGCCGATGCTCATATCAATTTCACGACGGTCTTCGCCGCCTGCTGCCGGCCGCAGGGAGCCATCCGAACGGGCCGGCGTCAACCGTTTCGATGGGATACCTTAGCATTAGAGCCGGCATCGTCTGCGCCAGGCTCTGCGGCCGGACAGGCGGCGGCAGGGCCTCCCGCCCCACCGCCGCTGCCTGGCTATGGCCGGCTCAGTTGGCGGACTTGCCGCAGGTCGTCTCGGCGTTTTCCGGGGTGCAGACCTCGGTGCCGGTGATGATCATCGGCGGCAGGGTCTCCTTCTTCGTCAGCTTGTCCAGCGCCATGATCGTCTCGTAGCCCATGTCGTAGGGCCGCTGGCCGACGTTGAAATGGCTGAGGCCCTTGGCGAGCAGCGGCAGCTGCGGCCCGAAATTGTCGCCGAAGACGACGACGAGCTCTTTGGCGTCGAGCCGCGCCCGGAAGGGCTCCATGGCCTGCGTATAGGCCTGCGGGGCATATTGCGCCCAGCCGCCGACGGCGACGAGCGCGTCGAGCTCGGGATTGCTGGTCATGACGTCGCGGACCTGCTGGGCGGCGAGCGCGATGTCGTCATTGTTGTAGACCGGGCAGCCGGCGGGCTCGGTCCAGCCGTTCGTGTCATTCAGCGCGCCCGCCGGCTTGTCCTTGGTCGTTCCCGCCAGCGTGTCGCGAATGCCCTGGATGCGGCCGTTGAGGTTTTCCGAGGCCGGGGCGCCCGACTGGATGCAGACCGAGCCGCCCTTCTTCCCGGCCTCCAGAACCTTCTCGGCCAGGACCTTGCCGAACTCGTAATTGTCGGTGCCGATATAGGTGGCGCGCAGCTTGGCGTCCTCGGGCAGGACGTCGGTGTCGAAGGTGACGACGGGAATGCCCGCATCGTTCGCCATCTTCAGGATGCGCGCCATGGCCTTGGGGTTTCCGGCGGAGATGCCGATCCCGTCGACGCCGCGCGTGATGACGTCCTGGGCGAGCTGCACTTGCTTCGCCTCGTCGTATTCGGTCGGGCCGATATAGGTGCAGGTGACGTCGCCGAGCTTGGCGGCGGCGGCCTTGCAGCCGGCGTCGATCGGCGGGCTGAAGGCATTGTTCAGGACCTTGAAGACGAGGGCGAACTCGCGGTCGGCGGCCTGTACGGGCGCGGCGAGGAGGCCGCCGGCAAGGCATGCGGCGGCGGCGGTCATCAGGCGGTGTTTCATCGGCATGGTCGTTTCTCCCGTTGTGGTTCGTGATCCGCGGGGTCGTTCGAATGCCCCGGACGGTTTCACCGCCGCCGCCCACCGATGTCAGGCCCGGGCGGCGGCAAGTCCCTGAAAAGCTGCATGTCTCACACCTTCGACGAACGCACCCGCTCCAGAAGCACGGCGCCGAGGATGAAGCTGCCGACGAAGAAGCCCTGCCAGAACGGGTTCACGCCGGCGATGAGAAGCGAATTGCGGATGACCTCGACGAGCACGGCGCCGATCGCCGCGCCGATGGCCGTGCCGAAGCCGCCGACGAGGCTGGCGCCGCCGATGACGGTGGCGGCGATCACCTGAAGCTCGTAGCCGGTGCCGATCGCATTGGTGACGGCGCCGAGCCAGCCGACGAGGAAGATGGCCGCCACCGCCGCCATGAGGCCGCTGAAGGCATAGGTCGAGACCTTGATCAGCTCCACCGGAATGCCGCAGAGCCGCGCGGCGTGCTCGTTGCCGCCGACGGCGTAGACGTAGCGGCCCCATCGCGTCGTGGTGAGCAGGAGATGCAGGACGACGATGCCCGCGATCAGCGCGAAGATGACGTTGGGCAGGCCGAAGGTCTTGCCGCCGCCGAGCGAAAGAAGCTGCTCGGTCCAGGTGCCGAACTCGTAGAAGACCGTGTTCTGGCTGATGACGAGGGCGAGGCTGCGCCCCATGGAGAGCGTGGCGAGCGTCACCACGAAGGGCGGCAGCTTCAGATAGGCGATCACCGCGCCGTTGAAGGCGCCGCAGAGCGCGCCGAGAAGGAGGATGGCGGGGATGGCGACCGGCAGGGGCCAGCCGGCGACGAGCACGATGCCGAGCGCGATGCCGCAGAGGCCCAGGATCGAGCCGACCGAGATGTCGATGCCGCCGCTGATGATGACCGGCGTCATGCCGAGCGCCATGATGCCGATGAAGCAGGCGTTCTGGAGAACGTTGAGGAGATTGCCGGAGGTCGCGAATTTCGGCGAGACCAGCGTGACGAGAAGGCCGAGCACGAGGATCGCGACCGCGATCCAGGCCTCCTGCGTCGCCCCCAGCCGCCCGAAGAGCGAGCGGCGGGGCGTGCTGGTGAGATCGATGGCCATGCCATGAGGATCGGAGGCGGGATCGGAGGCGGGTGACATCGGGCGGTCGATCCTTCAGGCCGAGGCGATGGCGCCCGTGATGAGGCCGGTGACCTCCTCCGGGCTGGACTGGCCGATGGGCTTGTCGGCCACTTTCCGCCCGCGGCGCATGACGACGACGCGGTCGCAGACGTCGAAGACGTCGGGCATGCGGTGGCTGATCAGGATGACCGCGAGCCCCTGGTCGCGCATGCGCCGGATCAGCGCGAGCACCTCGGCGACCTGCCGCACGCTGATCGCGGCCGTCGGCTCGTCCATGAGCACGATTTTGGACTTGGCGAGCCGCGTGCGGGCGATGGCGACGGCCTGGCGCTGCCCGCCCGACATGCGCGCCACGAGATCGGCCGGGCGCGTCTCCGACTTCAGCTCGCGGAAGAGCTCGTCCGCCCGCGCGTTCATCCGCTTCTTGTCGACGATGCTGAACGGTCCCCAGCGGCGCATCAGCTCCCGCCCGAGAAAGACGTTCGCCGCCGCCGTCAGGTTGTTGCAGAGCGCCAGGTCCTGGTAGACGACCTCGATCCCGTGGCGCCGGGCATCGGAGGGGCCGGTCAGCTGAAGCGCCTTGCCCTCCAGCGTGTAGGTTCCGGCGGTCGGCAGGAAGTTGCCGGCGATTGTCTTGACCAGCGTCGACTTGCCCGCGCCGTTGTCGCCCATCAGCCCCAGGACTTCGCCCGCGTGAATGTCGAGGCTCACCTCGTTCAGCGCGCGGATCGCACCGAAATCCTTCACGATGCCGTCCAGTCGCGCAAGAACCGCCATCGCCCGCCTTCAACACATTGTGACATCCAGCAACAAACACGGCGCAAAAGGCCCGTCAACGCAATTGGTAAGTTTTGCATCGCAATAGATATATTGCATCGCGATTTCGAGCTGCGGCGCCGCCTGCGGCCATATCTTGCCGCCTCGGAAACGTTACTTGGCAAAGCATTCGGACAGACCGGCGCGGAACGCGCTGCCGAAGGGGGCGGGTTCAGGCGCTCAGACGCCCGCCCCTGGCACCGGGCCATCCGGACGAAGGGAGGCCGCGAGGAAGTCCACGAAGGCGCGGATGCGGGCGGCCATGTGCTCGTGCCGCACGAAGAGCGCGTGGACGGTCTCCATCTCGCCGGGGTTGAAGGCTTCGAGGATCGGCACGAGCCGGCCCTCCTCGATCTCGCGCTGCACGTAGAGCCGCCCGACGCGCGCGATGCCGAGGCCGGAGGCGCAGAGGCGCCGCAGGGCGGGGCCGGCGTCGAGCAGCGCATTGCCGGAGACGGCCATTTCCCATTCGCGCCCCGTCGCCGGATCGCGGAAGGGCCAGCCCGCGACGCTGCGCCGGAAGTTGAAGCCGAGGCAGTTGTGGCGCTCGAGCTCGCTGGGATGGGCGGGCGTTCCGTGCCGTGCCAGATAGGCGGGGGCGGCGACGACGACCCGCCCGGCCTCGACGATCTTGCGCGCGTTGAGGCTGGAATCGGCGAGCGGCCCCGCGCGCAGCGCGACGTCGGCCCGCTCGTCGAAGAGATCGACGACGCGGTCGTGGATGGAGAGGTCGAGGTCCACCTGCGGATAGCGATCGAGGAAGCTCGGCACGAGCGGCAGAAGCAGGCTCTCGCCGAAGCCCGCGCTCGACGTCACCTTCAGCCGCCCGCGCGGCGCCGCGCTCGCCCCGTTCGCGACCGCCCGTTCGGCGTCGTCGATATCGGCGAGGATCTGCCGCGCCCGCGCCAGATACAGCTCGCCCTCTGGCGTGGCCTTGAGCTTTCGCGTGCTGCGCATCAGAAGCCGCGTGCCCAGCCGCTGCTCGATCCGCGTCAAGAGCTTGGCGACGGCCGAGGGCGTCAGCCCCAAGCGCCGGCCGGCCGCCGAGAAGCTGCCATGTTCGAGACTGGCCACGAACACGTCCATCTCGCCCGCTCGGTTGTCCATCTTGCGCCTCTCACTTGGGAACTGCAGTCCAAGATGCTTGTCTCGCTGCACGGGTTCCGGCGCAAGTGGAAAGGGCCGATATGGAGATGACGAGACGAGCGGATCGCCGCGCCCCAGCCCGAGAGGACCTTCCCATGCAGACCGTCACCGCAAAGGACGCGACCATCCCGGCGCTTGGCTTCGGCACGTTCCGCATGCCGGGACCCGATGTCCTGCGGATCGTCCCCCAGGCCCTCCAGATCGGCTTTCGCCATGTCGACACCGCGCAGATCTACGGCAACGAGGCCGAGGTCGGCGAGGCGATCGCGGGGTCCGGCATCCCGCGGAACGAGATCTTCCTGACGACGAAGGTCTGGGTCGACAACTACCGGCACGCGGACTTCCTCGCCTCGGTGGACGAGAGCCTCGCCAAGCTTCGGACCGATCGCGTCGATCTCCTCCTTCTGCACTGGCCGAGCGCGGCCGTGCCGCTGGCCGAGCAGATCGGCGCGCTGAACGAGGTCGCCCGGGCCGGAAAGGCCCGCCATATCGGCGTCTCCAACTTCAACACCACGCTGATGCGCGCGGCCGTCGCCGCCAGCGAGCGCCCGCTGGTCGTCAACCAGGTCGAGGTCCATCCCTATATCGACCAGTCGCCTGTCGTCTCGGCCGCTGCCGAGCTCGGCCTTGCGATCACGGCCTATTTCGCCATGGCGGACGGGCGCGTCTTCGCCGATCCCGTCCTCTCCAACATCGCCGCCGCCAAGGGGCGGAGCGTCGCGCAGGTCGTGCTGCGCTGGATCGTCCAGCGCGGGATGATCGTCCTGTCGAAGACCGTCAGCGAAGCGCGCGTCGCCGAGAACGCGGCGATCTTCGACTTCGCGCTCTCGCCGGACGAGATGGCCGCCATCTCCGCGCTCGTCGAGCCGAAGGGGCGCATCGTCAGCCCGGAGGGCCTCGCGCCCGTCTGGGACGTCGCCGCCTGACGAACAAGACGCGCCGCACCAAGCCCTTTCACCGAAAGAACCGACCCATGGACCTGCAGCTTCACGGAAAGACCGCCCTCGTCACCGGCTCCACCGCCGGCATCGGCCTCGCCATCGCCAGGCGGCTGGCGGAGGAGGGGGCGAGCGTCGTCCTCACCGGGCGTTCGCGGGAGAAGATCGACGCCGCGCTCGCCGACATCGGCGTTCCCACCGCACGCGGCATCGCCGCCGATCCCGCGACGGAGGAAGGTGCCGCCGACCTCGTGCGCGAGCTGCCCGAGGTCGACATCCTCGTCAACAATCTCGGCATCTACGAATCCAAGCCCTTCGCCGAGATCACCGATGCCGACTGGCGCCGCTTCTTCGAGGTGAACGTGCTCAGCGGCGCGCGCCTCGCGCGGTCCTACTTCCCCGGCATGCTGGCGCGCGACGCCGGGCGGATCATCTTCATCGCCAGCGAATCCGGCCTGATGGTGCCGCCCGACATGATCCATTACGGCATGACGAAGACCGCGCAACTCGCCATCGCGCGGGGATTGGCGGGCCTCACCAAGGGCACGCGCGTCACGGTCAACTCCGTCCTTCCCGGCACCACGCGCTCGGAGGGGATCGAGGCCTTCCTGAAGAGCGTCGCCACCGATCCGGCCGCGCCCATGGCCGAGATCGAGGCCGGCTTCTTCGCCAAGGACCGCGCGACCTCGCTTCTCCAGCGCATGATCGAGCCAGAGGAGATCGCAAGCCTCGTCGCCTATGTGGCGAGCCCGCTTTCGGCCGCGACCAACGGCGCGGCCCTGCGCGTCGACGGCGGCATCACGCCGACGATTGTTTGAAGCGGTCAGGTCCGCTTGGCGCTCAGGGTGAAGTCGATGGCGATGGCGGGGGCGAGCCATTCGCCCTTGGCGTCGTTCTCGATCCCGAGCTTGTAGGACAGGCGGTCGATCGCGGCCCGGCCGGACACGGTGGCGATGCCGGCCGCATCCTCGGCAAAGGTGAAGGGCACTTCGATCGGCGCCTCCACCGCCTTGATCCGCAGCATGCCCTTGGCAAGATAGCCTTCGGGCGTCTTGGAGAAGGCGTTCAGATGGATCTCGGCGCGCGGAAACGCCGCCGTGTCCAGCCCGTCCGGCCCCGCGAGATTGGAGCGGATGAAGCTGTCCTCGATCGAGACGGAGGCGGTCTCGACGACGATGTCGGCCCGCGCGGCGCTGAGATCGGCGGGATCGAAGACGACGGCCGCGTTCCAGTTGCCGACAGCGCCCGCGATGGTCTTGCCGGAAAAGGTGACGGCATAGAAGAGCTTGGAGGCCGCCGGGTCGATCGTCCAGCCGGATGCGGCGCCGGCCTGTTCGAGCTTGGCCGCATCCGCCGGCGCGCCGCCGGCCTCGCCCCGCCCGATCAAGACGCCGCCGCCCAGAAACAGGGCGACCGCCGTCGCCGCGATCGGCAGCGCGACGAGCGCGGTGGAGGTGCGGGGCAGCCGGCCGACCGGCATCATGCGCGAGAAGGACGGCGCGTCGTCGATCAGCGAATGCTTCAGCGCTCCCGCCACATGAAGCGCGATCAGGACGACGAAGGAATAGGCGAGCCAGATATGGGTGGTCTCGGCAAGATCCGCCCCGCCGGGGCCGGCGAGCGCTACGGGCAAAGGCAGGTTCGGCCAGGGCAGGCTGTCCGAGAGCATGAGAAGCGTCGGGATCTTCGTCGGCGAGGCCGAGACGAGAAGCCAGCCCGACAGCGGCACGAGCACCATCAGCGCATAGAAAAGAACGTGCACGAGGCCGGCGAGGAGCCGTTCGGCCGGGGCCGAAGGGGGCGCGGCGGGCGCGGGATTGAAGAGGCGCCAGGCGATGCGCGCCAGCGTCAGCGCCAGGACCGAGATGCCGACCGTCTTGTGCCACTGGAAGACCGCGAAGCGCAGCGCGTCCGGCATCACGTCGAGGCGGCTCATCGCAAAGCCCAGCACGAGCTGGAAGAGGATCGCGGCCGCGATCGCCCAATGCAGCGCCATGGCGCCGGCATTGTAGCCTTCGACCCGGCCGTGCCGGGCGGATGCACTCGACGTCATCGCTGCCATCCCTTGAATCTCATCCGCGGCGTCTCGCCCGCAGGGTCCACGATCGAAAAAGGGCCGGCCTCGCTCGGCCGGCCCCCTTGTCCTTCGCCGCCGTCGTCCCGAGCCTTGCGGGAGACCGGCGGTGTCTTCTGTGCGCTTACTGAGCGACGAACTCGGTCTCGATGGTGACGAGGACGTCGTCCGCCACCGGGCCGACCAGCGTCGCGACGCCGAACTCGGAGCGCTTGATCGTGCCCGTCGCGGAGAAGCCGACGGTCGGCTTCTTGCTCATCGGATGCGGGTTGAGGGCGGCGTTCAGCTTGACGTCGAGCGTGACGGGCTTGGTCACGCCGTGGAAGGTCAGGTCGCCCGTCACCGTGCCGGTGTCGGCACCGGTCGTCTCGATTTTGGTGGAGACGAAGGTGATCGTGTCGAACTTCGCGGCATCGAAGAACATGTCGCTGGCGATCTCGGCGTTGAAGTCCTTGCCGGCCGCGCCGTCGTTCGTGTCGACCGACTTCGGGTCGATCGTCGCCGTCAGCTTCGACTTCGTCGGGTCGGCGGGGTCGAGCACGAGCGTCGCGTCGATCCCGTCGAAGCGGCCGATATAGTTGGACAGGCCGAAATGCTTCACCGACCAGAGCACGTTCGTATGCGCCTTGTCGGCGGCATAGGTGCCGGCGGGCACGTCGATCGACTGGGCCTGCGACAGCGAGGCGCTGGCGAGAAGGATGGCGGCGGCAAGTGTCATGCGCATGAAGTGTCTCTCTTTTTGCGAACCGTTGGTCGTGGCGGAGAGTTAGGCGATTTCGCCGCCGCGATACAGCATTCCCTGCTGCGACGCACTGTTCAACGAAATCGGACGGGAATGCGGAGCGTGCCTCGGGGCGGGCGGGCGAGGTCGAACGCAGGGGCTGCGACGGCCCCGCTTTCGGCGGACGGCCGGGATCGCTCGAGCGCGATGGGCAGGCGTTTTACAGGAGCCGCGTATCGGCCACGGCCCATTCGACCGATGCCCGCTCGCCGGTTCGGAACACCGGCATGTCGGCACGATGAGGCTGCTTCACATGCAGCATCTGCCCGCCGACCTCGATTCCGTAGCGCGTCAGCTCGCCCATGAAGATCGCCTCGCGGACGAGGCCGTTCAGGCGGTTGATGCCGGGCTCGACGAGGCCGCCCGATGGCTCGATGCGCAGCTTCTCCGGCCGGATCATGCAGAGCGCCTCGTCGGAGGCCGGCGCGTCGCCGACGCGCGCGACGATCGTCTCGTCCCCGACGGCGACCCTCTGAAGGCCGTTTTCCCGACGGCCATCGGCGCGGCCGGACAACCAGTTGGCCTCGCCGATGAAGGAGGCGACGAAGCGGTTGCCGGGTTCGTCGTAGAGCGTCGTCGGCGGGCCGATCTGCTCGATCCGGCCGTGATTGAGGACGGCGATGCGGTCGGACATGGTCAGCGCCTCCCTCTGGTCGTGCGTGACATAGACGAAGGTGATGCCGAGCCGGTCGTGCAGACCCTTGATTTCCAGCTGCATCTGCTCGCGCAGCTGCTTGTCGAGCGCCGAAAGCGGCTCGTCCATCAGGAGCACCGGCGGGCCGAAGATGACGGCCCGGGCGATGGCGACGCGCTGCTGCTGTCCGCCGGAGAGCTGCTGGGGGAAGCGGGTCTCGTAGCCGGAAAGCTGCACGAGATCGAGCGTGCGGCGGACGCGCTCCTCCCGCTCGGCCCGGCCGACGCCCCGCTGCTTCAAGGAGAAGCCGACATTCTCCGCGATCGTCATATGCGGGAACAGCGCGTAGTTCTGGAACACCATGCCGACGCCGCGCCGCTCCGGCGGCAGGTCGGTCACGTCCCGCCCGCCGATCGAGATGCGCCCGCGCGTCGGGCGGTCGAAGCCGGCGATCATCATCAGGAGGGTGGACTTGCCGGAGCCCGAAGGCCCCAGCAGGCTGATGAACTCGCCGCCCCGGATGTCGAGATCGATCTTCTCGATGGCGACGAGCTTCATGTACTGGCGGCGGATGCCCGACAGAGCGATGGTCGCGCCAGTCGGGCCCTTGGTCGGGATCTGCATGGGTCGGGTCTTCCGTTCCGTTCAACCGGTGACGAACGTTCCGTTCATCCGAGGACGAACGAGACGTTCATCCGAGGACGAAGGCCTCCCAGCGCTTTAGGACCTCGTCGCGCTTGGTCGCCCAGTCCCGATCGTCGTAGACGATCATCTTGGCCTTGTTCTCGCTATAGGAGGGCAGGGTCTTCAGGATGTCGGCGGGGACGAGCGGCTCGGCCTTCCTGTTGATGAAGCCGTAGGGGATCAGCATCGAAAGGCGCGCCTGCTGCACGGGCATGCTCATGAAGGCGCAGAGCTTCATGGCGTTCTCGCGATTGGGCGCGCCCTTCAGCACGCACCAGCAGTCGTTGCGCAGCATCTGGTCCTGCCAGACGATCTCCAGGGGCGCGCCGGCCTTCACCGCGCTGTCGATGCGGCCGTTCCAGGCGGTGGCCATGACCACCTCGTCGTCGGCGAGCATCTGGGCGGGCATGGCGCCGGCCTCCCACCATTTCACGACGTCCGGCTTCAGCGTTCCGAGGCTCTTGAAGGCCCGGTCGAGATCCATTGGGTAGACGTCCTTCGGGGCGACGCCGTCCGCCATCAAGGCGATCTCGAGATCGGGCGTCAGGCCGCCGCTGCCCGACTGCATGGCGCGGGGCCCGGGAAAGGCCTCCCGGTTCCAGAGGTCGGCATTGTCCTTCGGCGCGGTGTCGAAGGCGTCCTTGCGATAGGCGTAGATCTGCGCATAGGGCAGCATGCGGTAGTAATGTTCGGTAAGATCGCCGGCGTCGATGTTCTCCCTGTCGAACTGGGAATAGTCCATCGCCTCGAAGTAGTCGCCCTTGCTCTGAAGGCTGAGAACCGAGCCCGGTTCGTTCTCGCACATGTCGTACTCGTAGTTGCCGGTATCGACCATCGCCTTGATCTTGGTCGTGTCCGGCCCCTCGCTCTCGATCACCTCGATGCCGGTGAGGCGCGTGAACGGCTCGAGATAGGCCTTGCGCTGCGCCTCCTGGAACGTGCCGCCATAGCCGCAGAACCGCACGCTGCCCGACCCCTTCAGCGCGTCGGGAACGGCGGTGATCTCCGGCAGCTCGGCATCGGCGGCGAGAGCGGGAAAGGCGAAGAGGCTCGTCATCTGCGTCGCGGCGAGGGCGGTGAGGCCGAACTTGCCCGCGGCCGCGATGAAGCGGCGGCGCGTGAGATCGGCCACATGCGGCGGCTGCGAGGAGAGGAGGGACAGAAGACCCTCGAAGGGATGGGGGGGGCGACGGGTCATCTGCGTTGTCCTTGGGCTCGAGGGGGAAGACGATCGGAAGGAGTCATGCGACCGGCCGGGTTCGCAGGCGCTGGGCGCGGCGGCGCAGGATCTCGGCGACGAGCATGAGAGTGACGGTGAGGAGGATGAGAAGGCTGGAGGCGGCGGCGATCGTCGGCTCGATCTGGAAGCGGATCTGGTCCCACATCCGGCGCGGCAGCGTGACGGCCGTCGAGCCCGACATGAAGAGGGCGACGATCAGCTCGTCGAAGGAGGTGACGAAGGCGAAGACCGCGCCCGCGAAGATGCCGGGCCGGATCAGCGGCAGCGTCACCTGCCGGAAGGCGCCGAGCGGCGAGGCGCCGAGATTGCGCGCGGCTTGTTCGAGCCGCGGATCGACGCCCGACAGCGCGGTGCCGACGGTGATGACGACGAATGGGACGGAGAGGCAGGTGTGCGCGACGAAGAGCGCGATCGGGCTGCCGACCATCTGGTACTGCGCATAGGCATAGTAGAGGCCGACCGCGACGATGATGCCGGGCACGATCACCGGCGACAGGATCAGCCCCGCCGCGAGGCGACGCCCGACGAAGCGCGAGCGCGTCAGGCCGACGGCCGCCGGCACGCCGAGAACCAGCGAGGCCAGCATCACGCTGAAGCCGATGCCGAGCGAGGTCAGCGCCGAGTTCGTCCAGGGCGCGCTGGCGAAGAAGGCCTCGTACCATTGCAGGGAGAAGCCGGGCGGCGGGAAGGTCAGGAACTTCGTGGAGGCGAAGGAGAGGACGAGCACGATCGCGACCGGCACGAGCAGGAAGGCGATCACCAGGGCGGAGAAGAGGCCGAGGGCGAGGGTCGAGAGACGTGGCACCATGCTCTATCGCCTCACGACGGGATTGAGCGGCACGAAGCGGGCGAAGACGGCGCAGACGGCGAGGACGATGGAGAGCAGGATGGCGGCCATGGCGGCGGCGGCCGGCCAGTCGAACTGGCGCACCCGGTTCTCGATCAGCATGGAGATCATCATGTCGGACGGGCCGCCGACGAGCGCGGGCGTGATGTAGAAGCCGATCGCGAGAGTGAAGACGAGAACGGTGCCGGCCGCGATGCCGGGACCTGACAGCGGCAGGATCACCTGCCGGAAGGCCGAGAGGGGGCTGGCGCCGAGGCCCTTGGCGGCGTCCATCAGCCGCCAGTCGAGCGAGCGCAGCGTCGAATAGAGCGGCAGGACCATGAAGGGCAGGAGGACGTGGACCATCGCGATCGTGACGGCGATGCGCGTGTTCAGAAGCTGCAGCGGCCGGTCGACGAAACCGAGGGCGATCAGCGCGTCGTTGACGAGGCCGCGCCGGCCGAGCAGCACCATCCAGGCATAGGTGCGCACGAGAATGCTGGTCCAGAACGGCACGAGCACCAGGACGAAGAGGATGTTCGCCGTTCCCTCGCCGAGCCGGGCCATGAAATAGGCGAGAGGATAGGCGAGGACGAGACAAAGCGACGTGGTGACGAGGCTGACCGAAGCCGTGATGCCGAGGACGCGCCAGAAGCTCCCGGTGAAGAGCACGGACTCGTAGGCCGACAGCCAGCCCTCCGGCCCCGAGAAGGAGCGCGACAGCATGCCGAGCACGGGAAAGGCGTAGAAGATCGCGAGGAAGGCGAGGAGCGGCAGGGCCAGGACGGCGGTGAAGTCCCAAGGCTCGCGGGGCAGGGCTCGAGCGCTCGCGGCTCCGGGCGGGTCGGAGGCGATCGCGGCCGGAAGGGCCGACCCGTCTTGGACGTCCAGGCGATGTCCTGGTAGCATCGATCGTCCTCGTTCTGCTGGAAAAACGGCCTTCGGCACCCTCTGCCCATCTCGTAGTCAAAGTGATACATGGGGGTTCGATTTTTGCAAGGACTGAAATTCGCAGTTTGAAATTTCAGTCCTTGCTCGCGAAAATGTCGGAGGGATCGAGCCTGTCTCGATCGGCCTCGATCGAACCGCCCGGTGAAAGCGCCCGATGGACGACATGACGACCGCGGATGCCGGCCTTCCCGAGGCTCCGACGCTGGGAGCCAAGCTGCGCATGCGCCGGCGTATCCAGCGCATGTCGCTGGAGCGGCTGGCCGAGAAGACCGGGCTTTCGACCGGCCTGCTCAGCCAGGTGGAGCGCGACATCAACGCGCCGTCGATCCGCTCCCTGAAGCTGATCTGCGAGGCGCTCGACGTGCCGCCGGCCTGGTTCTTCGAAGGCGCGGTCGCGGACACGCCCCACATCGTGCGTCAGTCCCAGCGGCGGCGCATCGATCTCAGCCAGCGCGGCATGATGAAGGAGCTCCTGTCGCCCGACACGGTGCCCGGCATTCAGATGATGCAGCTGACGATCCAGCCGGGCTCCAGCACGGGCGAGGAGGAATACGGCCTCGACGCCGCCGAATGCGGCACGGTTCTCTCCGGCCGCCTCGGCTTCCAGATCCAGGGACGGCGGCATGTCATCGAGACCGGCGACTCCTTCGCCTTTCCCGATGGCGCGCAGCATCGCTTCTGGTGCGAGGGCGACCGGCCCGTGACCGTGCTGATCGTGGTCGCGCCCGCGATCTATTGAAAGGCCGGCCCGGCGGCAGAGACGCTTCAAGCGCTCTCGCCCCGGTTTGGACTTGAAGCCGCCGAGAGCGGCCTGCCTCAAATTTACAGCCTCTAGACCCCGAGCCGGTCGCGCACCCGGCCGTAGACGATGCGCGCCTCGATGCCGACCCGGCGGAACGCATGGAAGGGGATCGGCTTCAGGCCCTGGCCGACCGGCAGGTCGATCGGCTCGCGGCCCTTTGAGGCGATGCGCCGGGCGATCAGCCGTCCCGCGACGGTCGCCATGGCGACGCCGCGCCCGTTATAGCCGAGCATGGTGTAGAGGCCGGGTTCGGGCTCGTTCAGATGGGGATAGTGATCGGTCGTCACCGCCACGCGCCCCGACCAGCGATAGGGCCAGTCCTGGCCCCGAAGCGCCGGAAACAGCCGCTCGGCATAGCGCAGGAGATGGTCGAAATCGGCCGGGCTCGTTTCCGGCCGCTGGGGCCCGCGCCCGCCCATCAGGAGGCGGCCGGCATCGTCGAGCCGGTAGTAGACCGTGTCCCAGCCGATCTCGTAGAGCGAGGACCTGCCCGGCATGATCGCCGCCCGGAGCGCCGGCGGCAGCGGCCCGGTCGCGGCGATCGCGCTGAAGACGGGAACGATCGTCTGCGCAAGGCCCGGCCAGAGATCGCCCGTATAGCCGTTGGTGCCGATGACGACGGTCTCGGCCGCGACCGATCCGCCCTTGGTGCGCACCAGCCAGCCGCCGCCGCTCCGCTCGACGGCGAGGGCCGGCGAGCGATCGTGGAGCTTCGCGCCGGCTTCGATCGCCGCCTTTGCGAGGCCTCTGGCATAGGAGAGCGGATTGAGATGGCCGCCGCGCCGGTCGAGGAGGGCGGAGCGGTAGCGGTCCGTGCCGGTGCGCGCGCGCGCGGCCTCGGCGCCAAGGAGGTCCACCGGCATGCCGCGCGCGCGGCACTGCTCGTAGAGCTTGGCGACCGCCGCCTCGGCCGGTGCCGTCACGGCGGCGCGCACGGTGCCCGTGCGGCTCGCCGCGCAGTCGATGCCGAGACGCTCGACGAGGGCGAAGACCTCGTCCGGCGCCGCGTAGGACAAAGCCACCATGCGCCGGCCGAGATCGCGGCCCCAATCGGCTTCCACCTCGTCGGGATCGGGTTTCAGGCCGGGATTGACCTGTCCGCCGTTGCGGCCCGAACAGCCGTGGCCGAGCGCCTCCGCCTCCACCAGCACGGCCCGGACGCCCGCTTCGGCCAGATGCAGCGCCGTGGAGAGGCCCGTATAGCCCCCGCCGACGATCGCGACCTCGGCCCGCGCCTCGCCCGACAGCGGTTCGGTCGGCGGCGGCGCCGTCGCGGATTCGAGATAGAGGTTCCGCGTAACGGTGGTCGCGTCGGGCGTCATGGGGAGCTCTGCAAGGCGCCCGCCGTCGCGGCGGGCAGGACGGCGCCGGGAGAAGCGCCGTCGCCATCATGTCTCAAATGAAAATCGGCGCAAGTTTTTTCACCGGCGCGCCCGGATGGACCGGGCGAGCCCGAGAGCCGGGTGCCGTGTGTCGATCGCCGCGATCTCGGCCGCCATTTCCGCGGCGATCCAATCGCGGACGGCCTCGACCGCGGGGCTCGCCGGCCGGGCCTTCAAGCGCACGAGCTGGCACGGCCGGCCGGTGACGCGAAGGCGTGGGGCAGCCGGCACGAGGGCGCCTTCGCGCAGCCAGTGGGCGACGACGTTCAGCCAGCCGAGCGCGACGCCCTGCCCGAGAAGCGCCGCCTGCACCACGATCGCGTAATCGGAAAAGGCGAGGGACTGCGCCGGGCGGATCGTTCCCGCGAGATCGCCGAGAAGGTCCGACAGGCCGGCCTCGCCGGAGAGATCGATCATCGCGCCGCCGCCGACCTCCGGGCCGTGGGCATCGCGATAGGCGGGACTGCAGACCGGCAGCACGACCTCCGGCGCCAGCAGCGTCACCTCGTGCGCCATGTCGAAGGCGTCGAAGCGCATGCCGAGATCCACGTCGTCGACCGGTCCCCGGGCGGGGCCGGGCAGGAGGCGGAAGTGGAGATCGATCTCCGGCAGCTCGGCCTGGAACCGCCCCATGCGCGGCATCAGCCAATGGGTGGTGAAGGCGGTGGAGACCGACAGCGTCACGCTGCGCTGGCCGCTCCGCCGGGCTTCGATCTCCGTCAGGGCGGCCTCGATGCCGGCGAAACTCTTGGTCAGGCCCGCAAAAAGCAGCGCCCCGCTGTCGGTCGGCGAACTCCCCGTCGCCGAGCGCAGGAGGAGACGCAGTCCGACATGGGCCTCCAGCCGCGCCACCATCCGGCTGACGGCGGCCGGCGTCACGTTCAGCTCGCGCGCCGCACCCGCAAAGCTCTTCAGCCGTACGCTCGCCTCGAAGGCGAGAAGCGCGTTCATCGAGGGCACGAGGCGGCGGAGCGAGGACATGACCTTTTGTAACGACCTCGCCGACAATTGCGCAATTGCGGTCGGGCACGGACCCGCGTCATCCTCTCTCCTCGACAGGCGCGCGAGGGTGCCGCCGAAGCTAAGGAGCAAGGTCATGGCATTCGAGCGTTTCAAGGTTCTCACCTTCGACGTCGTCGGCACGCTGATCGATTTCGAGAAGGGGGTGCTCGACAGCGTGCGCGGCCTCAATCCCGGCGCGTCGCTGACCGACGACGCCATCTTCGGCCCCTATGTCGAGGGCCGCGACCTCTATCCCGGCCGCTCGTCCGAGGCGATGGGGGACGTCTACAAGCACCTCGCGGAAAAGCTCGGGCTCGATGCCGGCGAGGGTGCGGCCGCGGCCTTCCAGGGGAAGATGCTCCGCCACCCCGCCTTCTCCGACTCGGTGGAGGCCCTGAAGCGGCTGCGGGCGCGCTTTCGCCTCGTCGCGATGACCAATGCCGACCGCGTGGCCTTTTCGAGCTACGCGCACACGCTCGGCTCGCCCTTCCACGATAGCGTGACGGCCGACGAGACGGGCGTGCCCAAGCCCGATCCGAGCTTCTTCTTCTACAATCTCGGCCGCCAGTCGGCCCATGGTTTCCGCCAGGAGGAAATCCTCCATGTCGCCCAGAGCCAGTATCACGACATCGGCGTCGCCCGGGACCTCGGCTACTCCGTCTGCTGGATTCAGCGCCGCATGGGCCAGGACGGCTTCGGCGGATCGCCCGTGCCGAAGACGGTGACGAAGCCGGACTTCCACTTCGCCACCCTGGCCGAACTCGCCGATGCGATCGACGCCGATCTCGGCCCCCGTTGACGAAGGAAGCCGAGCCCGCGCCCTTGCCCGAGCTCAAGCCCCAGGAAGTGTGACGAGGACATGCGACCGGACATCCTCATTCTCGGCGGCGGTTCGGCGGGCTGCGTTCTCGCCGCGCGCCTGTCGGAAGATCCCGACCGACGCGTCGTTCTCGTCGAGGCCGGGCGCGACATCTCGTCCGAGACCATGCCGCCGGAGATCCGCAGCCGTTATCCCGGGCGCGCCTATCTCGACGTCCGCAACATCTGGGCCGGGCTGACCGCCCGCATGGGCGCCTCTCCCGGCAATCGCGACGACCGGATGCCCCGGCGCTACGAGCAGGCGCGGCTTCTGGGCGGCGGCTCGGCGATCAATGCGCTGATGGCCAATCGCGGCGCGCCCGCCGACTACGACGAGTGGGAGGCGCTCGGCGCCGATGGCTGGGCCTGGGAGGACTGCCTCCCCTATTTCCGCAAGCTCGAGAGCGACCGCGACTTTGCGGGTCCTCTCCATGGAACGGACGGGCCGATCCTCGTGCGCCGGGCGCCGCCGGAGCGTCTGTCGCCCTTCGTGCAGCGCGTCATGCAGGTGCTCGATGCGCGCGGCCACCCCATCCGGCCCGACCAGAACGGCGACTGGGAGGACGGCACCTATGTCGGCGCCATCGCGGCCAGCGACGACGGCACCCGGATTCCGACATCGGTCGCCTATCTGACGTCGGCCGTGCGCGCCCGGCCGAACCTTTCCATCCGCACGGACCATCTCGTCGAGCGCATCCTCTTCGCGGGGAACCGGGCGGTCGGCGCGCGGATCGCGCCGACGGACGGAGGGCCCGCCGAGACGATCCTCGCCGGCGAGATCGTCGTCGCCTCTGGCGCGATCCACTCCCCGGCGCTGCTTTTGCGCAGCGGCGTCGGCCCCGGCGCGGACCTTGCCTGTCTCGGCATTCCCCTCGTCGCGGAGCGGCCGGGCGTCGGGCGCAATCTCATGGAGCATCCCTCGATCGCCGTCTCGGCCGTGCTCTCCAAGGCCGGGCGCACGCCCTGTCCGGACGAGCACCACGAACAGGCGATCTGGCGCTTCTCCTCCGGTCTCGCCGGAACGCCGTCCGGCGACATGCACGGGGCGATCCTGTCGCGCTCGGGCTGGCACTCGGTCGGCCTGCGGCTCGGCACGATCTTCTTCTGGGTGAACAAGTCCCATTCGCGCGGCGAGCTGGCGTTGGCCACGCCCGATCCGCGCGCCGAACCCGCCATCGACTTCCGCATGCTGTCCGACCCGCGCGACCGCGAGCGCTTGAAGCTCGCCGTGCGGCGCGGCGCGGAGGTGCTGCTCGACCCGGCCATGGCCGATCTCTGCCGTCACGTCTTCCCGACCAGCTATTCGCCGCGCGTCGCCCGCGTCGCCGTGTCCGGCCGATGGAACGCTTTGCAGCGCGGCGCCCTCAGCGCCTCGCTCGATCTGTCCGGCCCGCTCGTCGGAGCGCTGATAACGTCGGTCGTCACGCAAGGGCTAACGCTGGGCGCTCTGCTCGACGACGACGCCGCGCTCGACGACTTCGTCATGCGCTCCGTGGGTGGAACCTGGCATCCCTCCGGGACCTGCCGGATGGGCCGCGCGACCGACCGTCTCGCGGTGACGGACGCGCAAGGCCGCGTTCACGGAACGCAGGCGCTGCGGGTCTGCGACGCCTCGCTGATGCCCACGATCCCCCGCGCCAACACCAACGTGCCGACGATCATGATCGCCGAACGCATCGCGGACGTCATGCGGTCCTGATCGGAGGGGCCGTCGCATGCCTCTCCGGCTCGTCCGCGCCGGGCATCCGCGGATCGATCCGCCCGTGCCTGCCGGACCTTCTCGAAAGCGTCTGGTTTGTCGGCGTCGGCGCGCCGTGGCAGAAGCTGGGCGAAGCGGGGCGGGTGCCCGTGCGGGGTTCGGGGGCAGGATGCAGGCGAGCGAGGGGATGCGGCGGTTCGATCTGTCCGGCAGGGTCGTCTGGGTCACGGGGGCCAGCCGGGGGATCGGGGCCGCGCTCGCCGTCGCGCTGGCGCGAGGCGGGGCGTCGCTCGTTCTGGGGGCCCGCAGGATCGAGGATCTCGACGAGACGGCGCGAGCGGTCGCCGCGGCCGGTGCGGCGGTCCTGCCGGTCGCCCTCGACGTCACGAAGACGGCGAGCATCGAAGGCTCCGTTCGCCGGGCCACGGAGCGTTTCGGGCGCCTCGACGTGCTCGTCAACAATGCCGGCATCGAGGAGGTCCGCCCGAGCTTCGACGTCGACGAAGAGCTTTGGGACCGCATCCTCGACACCAATCTGAAGGGGGCCTTCTTCGCGGCGCAGGCGGCGGGAAGGGCCATGCGGGCGGGCGGCGGCGGCAGCATCGTCAACATCGCTTCGCTGACCTCGATGGTCGGCGTGCCGACCGCGGTCCCCTACGGCTCGTCGAAGTCGGGCCTTCTCGGCATGACGCGGGCGCTGGCGGCGGAATGGGCGCCCTTCGGCATCCGGGTGAACGCCATCGCGCCCGGCTATTTCCGCACGTCCATGACCGATACCTTCTACGAGAGCGGGGACTGGCAGGAGCGCATGCTGGGGCGCATTCCCATGAACCGCTTCGGCGAGCTGGACGATCTGGCGGGCGCCGCGCAGTTTCTGGCGAGCGATGCCTCCGCCTACATGACAGGACAGTGCATCGCGATCGACGGCGGATTTCTCGCCTCCATCTGATGCCCGCCACCGTGGCCAAGGCCGCTGATATCCCGCGCCGCGCCTCGACAGGCTCGGGAGGCGCTGCGGCGGCCGATGCCGCCGTCCTGCCATGACCTTCGACAAGTCGAGGTCGGGGCCACCCCCGCTCTCGAGCGTTCGCCCCACTGCCTGAAATTGAGGCTTGCGCTCCGGGTGCAGCTCGATCAAGCATGTTGTATGGACTTGTATGAGCCTGACATGATGACCGAGGCCTCCGCCTCCTGCAGGGGGCCGCGCCGATGAGCGCGGCGGGGCGGCCGATCGCGGCGACGGCCGGGCAGGCGGCACCTCGCGCCGAGCCCGCCGTGTCCGTTCGCGATGTCGCGATGGTGTTTTCCGGTCAGGCCGCCGTCGCGGATGCGTCCTTCGATCTGGCGCCCGGCCGGTTCCTGACGATCCTCGGCCCGTCCGGCTCCGGCAAGACGACGCTGCTCCGCATGATCGCAGGGTTCCAGCAGCCGACGCGCGGCGAGATCGCGATCAACGGGCGCCCCGTCTCGGCCGTGCCGCCGCACAAGCGCCGGGTCGGCATGGTCTTCCAGAAGCTCGCCCTCTTTCCGCACATGACGGCGGCCGAGAACGTCGCCTTTCCGTTGAAGATGCGGCGCTTCGATGCGCGGGAGATCCCGGCGCGCGTCCGGCGCTATCTCGACCTCGTCCATCTCGGCCCCTTCGCCGACCGTCGCATTCACGAACTGTCCGGCGGCCAGCAGCAGCGCGTGGCGATCGCGCGGGCGCTCGTCTTCGAGCCCGATCTCCTTCTCCTCGACGAGCCGCTCGCCGCCCTCGACCGCAAGCTGCGCGAGGAGATGCAGCTGGAGTTTCGGCGCATCCAGAAGGAACTCGGCATCACCACGATCAACGTCACGCACGACCAGCGGGAAGCGCTCGTCGTGTCCGACGAGGTGATCGTGATGGAGGGCGGGCGCATCCAGCAGATGGCCGATCCGATGTCGGCCTATCGCGAGCCGGCCAATGCCTTCGTCGCCGGCTTCATCGGCGTCACGAACCGGATCGGAGGAACGCTGTCGGAGGCCGCCGGCGAGGCGGTGACGATCGAGGCGGTCTTCGGCCCCTGCCGAGGCCGCTGGTCGGGCTCGGCCGGCCGGCCCCCGCGCGCGGGCGAGGCCGTCACCGGCATGCTCCGCGCCGAACAGATCCGCGTCGCGGCGCCGGGCGCCGAGGGGCCGGCGGGGCTCCAGACCGCCGGGCTCGATACGCAGTGCCTCGCCGAGATCGTCGACGTCATCTTCGAGGGCGAGCGCGTCGTCTACGAGGCGCGGCTCGCCGGCGGGGCCGACACGATCCTGCGCGTCTTCGACCACGATCCCGTCGGCCATGCCGTCCAGCCCGTCGGCGCCGCCGTGCGGCTCGGCTGGAATCGCCGGGACCTCATCGTCTTTCCGAACGACTGACCGCCATCCCCGAAGAGGAGCCACGCCCCATGCCGGACACGACATCCTTCCTCGAACTCTCCCGCCGCAGCTTCCTGCAGGGGGCCGCCGCCGCGGGCTCCTTCGGGGCGGCCTCCGCGCTGGGACTGCGCGCGGCTTTCGCAGAGGAGCCGGAAAAGCCGGCGGAGATCATCGTGCGCGCCTGGGGCGGGTCCTGGGTCGAGGCGCTGAAGGCCGGCGTGTCCGATCCCTTCACCAAGGCGACCGGCATCGCGGTGCGCCACGATCTGACCGAAGACAACGAGATCCAGCCGAAGGTCTGGGCCGCCGTCGCCCAGAAGCGCGTGCCGCCGATCCACATCAACTGGGACACGACGACCAACGCGACGAAGTCCGCCCTTCGCGGCGTCACCGAGGATCTCTCGGACCTGCCGAACCTTGCCGCCGTCACCGATCTCGCCAAGCCCGTCGGGCTCGACGGCTATCCGATCGTCAACACCTACGGCTACGTCTACGTCCTCGCCTACCGCCCCTCCGCCTTCCCCGAGGGCGCGCCGACCTCCTGGAAGGCGCTGCTCGACCCGAAGTTCAAGGGCCGCATCGCGCTCTACAACGACGGGATCGGCTTCCACTTCCCGGCCCAGGTCGCCGGCGGCGGCAAGCTGGAGGACATTCCGGGCAACATGCAGCCGGCCTGGGACTTCATCGCCAAGGTCAAGGAGCAGCAGCCGCTGCTCGGCGAGGACCCGGATTTCACGACCTGGTTCCAGAACGGCGAGATCGACCTCGCCTGCACCATCTCGACCAATGCGCGCGAGGCCAAGAAGAACGGCATCGACGTCGCCTGGACCGTGCCGGAAGAGGGCGCGAAGTTCGACACGGACGGGCTCTGGATTCCCAAGGGCCTGCCCGAGAACGAGCTCTACTGGGCCAAGAAATACATCGACATGGCCATCACCAAGGACGGCCAGCAGGTCTGGCTGGACGGCCTCGGCCTGCCCGGCGTCGTGCCGGGCCTGACCCCGCCCGCCGACCTTGCGGGCGACCCGTCCTATCCGACCAAGCCCGAGGACTTCCAGCACCTCATCCGCATCTCCTCCAAGGTGCAGGTCGAGAACGAGGCCGAGTGGTTCGGCAAGTTCAAGGCCATCATGCAGGGGTGAGACCAGCCGCGACGGCGACGCGCCTTCTTCTCCCCTGCGGGGAGAAGGTCGCGGCAGCGGGATGAGGGGGGCGGCACAGCCGCCTCGGCGCGGCGTCGCTGCCGCCGCGACCTTCATCCGCCCCTCATCCGGCTGGCGCTTCGCGCCATCCACCTTCTCCCCGCGGGGGAGAAAAATGGCGGCCTGCCGCCACCGCCCATTCCCTTGGATGAAAAGCATCATGCCCCTTCGGCCCTCCCGCTCCGCCTATCCCCTGTCCTGGCGCATCCTCGACGCGCTGGAGGCGGGCGGGCGGGCGGTCTGGCCGGCGCGGTTCGCCAGGGGGGTGCCCTGGCTCATGCTGGCGCCCGCGATCCTCCTCGTCGGGCTGCTCGTCGCCAGCCTTGCCGAGATCGCCGATGCGAGCCTTCGCACGCTCGACACGGCGACCTTCCTGCCTTCCGCGGACCGGTCGCTCGCGAACTATGCGAGGGCCTTTTCCGAGCCGGTCGTGCTGGCGGTGGGCCTGCGCAGCTTCGGCGGGGCGCTTCTCGTCACCCTCGCGACGCTGATCCTCGCCTTTCCCTATGCCTATGCCATGGTGCGGACCCCGTCGGCCGCCTGGCGCAAGACGCTTCTGATCGCGCTGTTCCTGCCCTTCTTCATCGGGCAGGTCGTGCGCGCCTATGGCTGGCTCATCCTTCTCGGCAACCAGGGCCTCGCCAACGAGATGCTCGGCCTCGTCGGCCTCGGGCCCTACCGGCTGCTCTTCAACTACTGGGCCGTGCTCTTCGGCCTGACGCAATACATGCTGCCCTTCGCCGTGCTCATGCTGGCGCCCGCGCTCTCGGCCATTCCCGAAGAGGTCGAGGCCGCCGCGGGATCGCTCGGCGCCAACTGGGGGCGCACCTTCCTCCATGTCGTGTTTCCCATGGCGAGGCCCGGCTTCGTCGGCGCCGGTCTCGTCGTGCTGACGCTGACGCTGACGGACTTCGCCATCCCCGCCATTCTCGGCGGCGGCGGGCAGGACTTCATCGCGAACGCCATCTACGACCAATTCTTCCGCACCTCCGACCAGGGCATGGGCGCGACGCTGACCCTCCTTCTCGTTCTCGTCGGCTCGACGCTGGTCGGCCTCGTCTTCGCCCTCTTCGGCGCCGGAACGCTCGCGCTGCGGGGGCCGGGCAAATGAGGGAATCGCGCGGCAAGCGGCTGACGATCGGGACGCTCGTCGCCGTCTCGCTCCTGATCCTTTCGGCTCCGACGCTCGTCGTCCTCGGCGCCTCCTTCACGGCCGGCAACATCATCGCCTTCCCGCCGGACGGGCTCTCCCTGAAATGGTACGCCAAGGTCGCGGGCGCGAGCGATCTGCGCCAGGCCTTCTGGCGCTCGCTCCAGGTCGCGCTGATCTGCACCGCCATCGCCGTCCCGGCGGGCACGCTCGCGGGCCTTGCGCTCGCCAAGCACCGCGTGCGCTTTTCGAGCGCGCTGCAGGTCTACCTGCTCCTGCCCTTCACCATTCCGCTGATCGGCTCGGGCATCGGGCTGATGCTCGTCTTCGGGGAGGCGGGCGTTCTCGGCTCGCTCTGGCCGGTGGGTCTGGCGGCCTGCGTGATCAACCTGCCCTTCATGATCTGGGCGGTGACGGCGAGCGCGGGCTCGCTCGACCCGGACTTGGAACTGGCCGCTGCAAGCTGCGGCGCGCCGCCGCTCCAGGCCTTCCTTCTCGTCACCGTGCCGGCCGTCGCGCCCGGCATCATCACGGGCTCGCTCCTCATGTTCATCCTGGCGCTGAACGAGTTCCTGGTCAGCCTCCTCCTCGTCGACGCGCGCACGGTGACGCTGCCGGTCCAGATCTACAATTCCATCCGCTCCATCATCACGCCCGACCTCGCCGCGATCTCGGTCGTCTTCATCGCCTGCGCGGCGCTCGCCATCCTCGCCCTCGATCGCCTCGTCGGCCTCGACATCTTCCTGAAATCGAAGTGACGGCTCCTCCCATGTCCCCTCAGACGTCCTCTCAGACCTGCTCCTTCCACGATCTCGCCGACCTCGACGCCGCGGGCCGCGCGCGCCTGCTGCGCCGGTCGGAGACGGACCTTTCCGCCTTCGTCGAGAAGGTCCGGCCGATCATCGAGGCCGTGCGCACCGAGGGCGACGCGGCGCTCCTGCGCTTTGCGCGCGCGTTCGACGGCGCGGCCGTTCCGCCCGGCGGGCTCCGGGCGAGCGAGGCCGAGTTCGACGCCGCCTTCGCCGCCGTCGAGCCGGAGGTGGTGGAGTCCATCCGCTTCGGCATCGACAACATCCGCCGCTTCCACGAGGAGCAGAAGCCCGAGCCCATGTGGTTCAAGGAGATGCGGCCCGGCGCCTTCGCGGGCGACCGCTGGACGCCGATCCAGTCCGCCGCGCTCTACGTGCCGCGCGGCAAGGGCGCCTTTCCCTCCGTCACGATGATGACGAGCGTGCCGGCCGTCGTCGCGGGCGTGCCCGACCTCTGCATCCTGACGCCGCCCACCGCCGACGGCTCGGTCGATGCCGCGACGCTCGTCGCCGCGCGCATCGCCGGCGTCGAGACGGTCTACAAGGTCGGCGGCGCGCAGGCCGTGGCGGCGGCCGCCTACGGCACCGAGACCATCGGGCGGAAGATCAAGATCGTCGGCCCCGGCTCGCCCTTCGTCGTCGCGGCGAAGAGCCTCCTCTCAGGCGTGCTCGACACCGGGCTTCCCGCCGGCCCGTCCGAGGCGGTCATCTTCGCGGACGAGACGGTCGACGGCGCGCTCGCCGCGCTCGACCTCCTGATCGAGGCCGAGCACGGGCCGGACAGTTCCGCCTATCTCGTCACCCACGACCGGCGCGTCGCGGAGGAGGCGATGGCCGCGCTTCCCGGACACTGGGCCCGCATGACCGAGCAGCGCACCGCCTTCTCGAAGGCGGTGCTGACCGGCGCCTATGGCGGCATCGTCCTCACCGCTTCGCTGGAGGAGAGCTACCGCTTCATCAACGACTACGCGCCGGAGCATCTGGAGATCCTCTCCACCGAGCCCTTCCGCCATCTCGGGCGGATCACCGAGGCGGCCGAGATCCTGATGGGGCCGCACACGCCCGTGACGCTCGGCAATTTCGTGCTCGGCCCGAACGCCGTCCTGCCGACGAGCCGCTGGGCGCGCACCTACGGGCCGCTGTCGGTGACCGATTTCCTGAAGCGCTCCTCGATCGGCTACGTCACCTCGACCGGCTATCCCGAGCTCGCCCTCCATGCCCGGCGCCTCGCGCGCTACGAGGGCTTCTCCTCGCACGAGAACGCGGTGTCGGAGGTTCGCGACGAGATTCTCGCACGGCCCCGCCGATGAGATCCGCGCGGCTCGCGCGGGGCGGGGCCGAAAGGCTCGATCCCGTCACGGGGACGGACGGGGGTGGCGCATGACGGCGCTGCCGGAGGCGGCTTCCCCGCTCTACGAGCGGGTCAAGCACTACATCCTCGGCCATATCGAGGCCGGCCGCTGGGCGCGCGACCAGCGCCTGCCCTCCGAGAACGATCTCGTCCAGGCGCTCGGCGTCTCGCGCATGACGGTCAACCGGGCGATGACGGAGCTGACGCGCGAGGGCGTGCTGAAGCGGGTCCAGGGCGTCGGCACCTTCGTCGCCGCGCCGCGGCCGCGCTCGGCCCTCGTCGAGGTGGCGAACATCCCGGCCGAGATCGGGGCGCGGGGACACCGCCACCGCGCGCTCGTCCTGACGCTGGAGCGCGTCGTGCCGCCCGCGGAGATCCTCGCCTCCTTCGAGTTCGAGCGGCCGCGCGAGGTCTTCCATTCGCAGATCGTGCATTACGAGGACGAGGTGCCCGTGCAGTTCGAGGAGCGCTACGTCAATGCCGACCTCGCGCCCCACTACGACCGGCAGGACTTCTCCCGCATCTCGACGCTCGACTATCTCCAGAGCGTGACGGCGCTGACCGAGATCGAGCACGTCGTCTCCGCGATCGCGGCGGATGCCGAGACCGGGCGCCATCTCGGCGTCGAGCTCGGCGAGCCCTGCCTTCTCCTCCACCGGCGGACCTGGACCGGCCCGCGCGTCGCCACCGTCAACCGCCTTCTCTATGCGGGCAGCCGCCATTCGCTCGGCAGCCGCTACAAGCCGACGAGCGCGCCATGAGCCCGACCTTCGCCAATGTCGAGGATGCCCGCCGCATCGCGCGCCGCCGGCTGCCGACGATCTTCTTCGACTATATCGACGGCGGCTCGTCGGCCGAGACGACGCTTCGGGCCAATACCGGCGATTTCTCGCGCCTCCGGCTGCACCAGCGCGTTCTCGCCGGCCTCGAGCCCCGCGATCTCTCCAGCCAATTCCTCGGGCAGCGCCATCCCTTGCCCTTCATGCTGGGGCCGGTCGGCTTTCTCGGCCTCTTCGCCGGCGGCGGCGAGATCCTCGCCGCGCGCGCGGCCCATGCGGCGGGCATTCCCTCCTGCCTCTCCAACTTCTCGATCGCCTCGCTCGACGATGTCAGGCGCGCCGGATGCGCTGGGCCCCTGCACTTCCAGCTCTACGTCCTGAAGGACCGGGGCCTTGCCGAGGCGTTTCTCGCGGCGGCCGAGCATGCGGGCGTCGAGACGCTGCATCTGACGGTCGACACCGCCGTCACCGGCATCCGCGAGCGCGACGCCCGCAACGGCTTTCGCGCCGCGACCCGCATCGGGCCGCGAATGGGTCTCGGCTTCGCCCTCCGGCCGGCCTGGGCGCTCGACATGCTGCGGGCGGGAAAACCCGGCGTCGGCGCGGTGCGCGGGCGGACCGAGTTCGGCGCCAACATCCTCGCGCAGGCCGGCACGCTGTCGCGCCTCATCGATCCCGCGCTCTCCTGGGCCGATGTCGACTGGCTGCGCGAGCGCTGGACCGGGCGGCTGACGATCAAGGGCATCCTGCATCCGCAGGACGCACGGCTGGCGAAGCGCGCCGGCGTCGATGCGATCGTCGTGTCCAACCATGGCGGCCGCCAGCTCGACGGCGCGCCCTCCACCATCGGCGCGCTTCCCGGCATCGTGGAGGCGGGGGAGGGCCTGGAGGTTCTCCTCGACGGCGGCGTCCGGCGCGGAACGGACATCGTCAAGGCGCTCGCCCTCGGCGCCTCCGGCGTCCTCCTCGGCCGCGCCTATGCCTGGGGCATCGCCGCCGGCGGCGAGGCGGGCGCCGCCCGCGTCATCGCGCTTCTGAAGGAGGAGATCCACGTCACGCTGGCGCTGATGGGCCTGTCGTCGATCGACGCGCTGAAACGGCTCGGCCGCGATGCGCTGGTCCCGGCCGACGACCCGGCTTTCGCCCCGCGTTGAGCCGAAGCCGGATCGAGGCTGCCGGCCGGGCGGCGTTCGCCGGCAGCCTATGACGGCCTTCCGCCGTCAGGCCGGCCTCGTCGTGCCGTGCGAGGGATCGCAAGGGGCCGGCCCCTCGTTCGGGGCGTCCTCCTCGGCGGCTTCCTCCTCGCGCAGGAACAGGAAGACGACGAGGGCGGTGACGGTGGTGATGGCGGAGAGGAGGAAGAGGAGCCAGGCGAAGGCCTCTCCGTAGAGGGCGAGGAGGCCAGCGGCATCGGTGCCGGGGAGGAGGGCGAGGGCGGATGCGAGATCGCCGGCCGCCAGATGCTGCGCCGAGGCGGGGATGTCGCCAGCATGTCCGGCCGCGCCGAGCCGTCCCGCCAGGAGCATCGCGAGGATCGCGCCGACGATGGCGAGCGCCACGCCCTCGCCCGCGACGCGCACGGTGGAGAAGATGCCGGTCGCCATGCCCGCGCGCTCCTTCGGCACGACGCTGACGGCCAGCCCGTCCATCAGCCCCCAGGGCAGGCTGATGCCCGTCCCGACGAGGAGGAGGGGCAGCGCGGTGACGGCGGCGGGCGAGCCGACCGGCGTCATGGCCAGCCAGAACAGGCCGGCCGCCGAGGCGAGAAGCCCCGCGCCGCAGATCGTGGCGGCGCGGAACCAGCGCGTCAGCAGCCCCGCCGCGACGGGCAGGACGAGGAGCGGCGCGGAGAGCGCGATCATCAGGCTGCCGGCCGCGACCTCGCTCATGCCCTCGATGCCGATGAAGCGCACGGGCAGGAGGATGAGGAGAACCACGAAGGCATAGGCCGGGGCGGCGGCGAGAAGCTGGACGCCGACGAAGCGCGGATAGCGAAAGAGCGTGAGATCGAGGAGGGGCCGCAGGGCCCGCCGCTCGATCGCGACGAAGAGCGCGAGGACGAGGACGGACCCGGCGAGAAGGCCGAGCACCGCCGCGTCGCTCCAGCCGCGCTCGGGAACGAGCAGCATGCCGTAGGTGAAGAGGGCGAGCATGGCGGTGAAGCTCGCCGCGCCCGGCCTGTCGAGACCGCGCGAGGCGGCATCGCGGCTTTCCGTCAGCGCCGACGATCCCAGCCCGAAGGCGAGGGCGGTCAAGGCGACCACGGCGAGGAAGATGCTGCGCCAGCCGAAGGCCTCGATCATCAGGCCGGAGGCGATCGGGCCGAGCGACAGGCCGACGCCGAAGCTCGTGCCGACGAGGCTGAAGGCGCGAAGGCGCGCGCGCCCCTCGAAGACTTGGGCGAGCGCCGCCGAGCCGCCGGCATAGGCCGCCGCCGCCGCGAGGCCCTGTCCGCCGCGCAGGAGATCGAAGACGAGCATGTTCGGCGCGAAGGCGAGCGCCAGCGAGACCAGCGCGAAGGCGAGCGTGCCGGAGAGGAAGACGCGCTTGCGCCCGTGGCTGTCGGCCAGCGCGCCCATGACCATCAGCCCGGAGCCGAAGGTCAGCATGAAGGCGTTCGTCGCCCAGGCCAGCGCGACCGGCGTGCCGCCGAGCGCGCGGCCGATGGCGGGCAGGGCGACGGCGGTGCCGGTGAAGGTCAGCGGCATGGCAGCGGCGGCGAGGCAGACCGCCAGGAGCGCGAGCCGCGGCAAGGCGCCGTCCGGCGTCGCGATGCGATCGATCGACATATCGGTGGACATGGAGACGGGTCCGATCTGCTGGAGGGCGGGGAGAGGCCTCCCCGATCGACCAGCAGTTTATTCCGGCTCGAATTCCCGATAAGACGACGGCAGGTCCGATCATTATGGAAAGATGCGCTCGAATGAGGCGATCGTGGATCGACTGACCGGCCTTTCCGCCTTCGTCCGCACGGCGGATCTGGGAAGCTTCGTCGCGGCGGGCCGCGTGCTCGGCCTGTCGCCCTCGGCCGTCGGCAAGGCGGTGACGCGGCTGGAGAACCAGCTGGGCGTGCGGCTCGTGCAGCGCTCGACCCGCAGCCTGCGGCTGACGGAGGAGGGGCGCGCCTTCCACGAGCGCTGCCGGCGCATTCTCGACGATCTCGACGACGCGCAGGAAAGCCTGATGCGGACCCGCGAGGCGCCGCGCGGGCGCATCAAGGTGTCCAGCCCGGTCGTCGCCTATCATCTCCTCCTGCCGGTCCTGCCGGACTTCATGGCGCGCTACCCAGAGATCGAGCTCGAGCTGGAGTTCACCGATCGCATCGTCGATCTCGTCGAGGAGGGCGTCGACGTCGCCATCCGCAGCGGGCTTCTGCCCGACAGCCGCCTCATGGTGCGGGCGCTGCGCCCGTTCCAGCTTCTGCTCTGCGCCTCGCCGGCCTATGTGGAAATCCACGGCCGGCCCGAAAGCCCGCGCGATCTGGCGCGCCATCGCTGCATCGGCTTTCGCCATCCCAACAGCGGCAAGGTCCAGCCCTGGCCGCTGCGCCTGCCGGAGGGCGAGCCCGAACCGCCCATCGGCCGCGTGCTCTCCTGCAACAACATGGAGGCGCTCAACGGCGCGGTGCGGCGGGGGCTCGGCATCGGCTGCATGCCCGATTTCCTGGCGGAGGCCTCCTTCGCCTCCGGCGCGCTGGTGCCGCTCCTCGTCGATCATCTCGACGCGCCCGGCCAGTTCAACCTCATCTGGCCGTCGAGCCGTCACCTCTCGCCGAAGGTGCGCGTCTTCGTCGACTTCGTCGTCGAGCGCCTCTTCTCCACCGAATGTCCCCCGCCGGGGGAGATCGCGCGGGGTTGAGGAATCCGCCCGCGCTTGCCCATCTTTTACTCAGGTTCGATAATGCCCTCGAATTGACATTCGGCCGGAATCGTCATGATATGTCTATGCATATGACGAAAGACGACGCTGTTTCGGTCGGTTCCGGCCCCGTGGAGATCAGAATGAAGAAACGCACTCTCTTGCAGGCCACGCTCGGTCTGGCGCTCATGCTGTCCCTGCCGCAGGCGGCCCATGCCGAGGATGCGCTGGCGCGCGTGAAGGCGGCGGGCGTCCTGAAGGTGGGCACCGAGACGGCCTTCGCGCCCTTCGACTTCATCGACGAGGCGGGCGAGCATGTCGGGCTCAACGTCGACGCCTTCGAGGAGATCGGCAAGGAGCTCGGCGTCAAGATCGAATGGACCGAGCTGCCCTGGGACGGCGTCTTCCCGGCGCTCGAGGCCGGCCAGTTCGACATCGTGGCGGGACCTGCGACCATCACCAAGGCGCGCACCGAGCGCTACCGCTTCCTCTCGCCGGTCGCCGAGGCGACGGTCGCGATCCTGAAGGGCGCCAAGGACGAGACGATCCAGAAGCCCGAGGACATCGCCGGCAAGGTCGTGGGCGCCGGCAAGGCGACCTCCCAGCTCGCCCAGGTCCAGGCCTTCGGCAAGACGCTGCCCCAGCCCGTCGAGACGCGCGAATATCCCGGCTTCAACGAGGCCTATGCGGATCTGGCGACCGGGCGCATCGCGGCGGTGGCGAACTCGCTGCCGAACATCGCCTATGTCGCCTCCAAGCAGCCCGACACGTTCGCCGTGGTCGAGCCCGCCTTCGGCCAGAAGAGCTATTTCGGCTTCATCGGCACCAAGAAGGCCGACGACCAGCCCCTGCTCGACGCCGTCCAGGCGGCGCTCGTCAAGATCAAGGGCGACGGCCGGATGAAGACGCTTCAGGAGAAGTGGTTCGGCACGTCCTTCGACACGCCCGACGTCGCGCCGGAACCCGCCTTCTAAAGCTTCGAACGAAGCGATGCCGCAGCCGCAGCCCCGGCCTCCGATCAGGCGGGCCGGCGGCTGCGGCTTCGCGTGATCATAACCCAACGGGAACTCGCCATGTCGATGCGACTGTTCGAGCTGATGCTGGCGGCGGCGGGCTACACCGTCGTTCTCAGCTTCGCCTCGATCGCGATCGGGCTCGTGATCGGCCTCGTCGTCTGCGCGGCCAAGCTCTCGCCCCGGCGCCTCCTGCGCTGGCCGGCCGATGTCTTCGTCAGCTTCTTCCGGGGCGTGCCGCTCCTCGTCCAGCTCCTCCTCATCTACAACCTGCTTCCCACGCTCGGCCTCAGCGTTCCCAGCGTCGTCGCCGCGCTGATCGGCCTGTCGCTCTGCACGGCGGCCTATCAGGCCGAGAACCTGCGCGGCGGGTTCCAGAGCGTTCCGCGCGGTCTCCTGGAGGCCGCCGACATGAGCGGCCTCACACCCTGGCAGCAGTTCCGCCGCATCCGCGCGCCGATCGCCCTGCGCCTCACCATTCCCGCGCTCGTCAACGAGGCCATCCTCATCCTCAAGGCCTCCTCGCTGATCTCGGTCGTCGGCGTCGTCGAGCTGACGCGCATGGCGCAGAACCTCTCGGCCTCGACCTATCGGCCGCTCCTCTTCTACTCGGTCGCGGGCGGCATCTATCTCGCCATCAACTGGATCGTGGCGGGCGGCGGCTGGTTCGCCGAGCGCCGGATGCGCAAGGGCTCGCTCGCATGAGCTTCGACGCTTCCGTCATCGTCGCGGCACTGCCCGCCGTCCTTTCCGGCCTCAAGGTCACGCTGGGCATCTGGCTGGCGGCGATGGTCGCCGGCGCCGCCCTCGGCTTCGTCGTCGCGGCCCTGCGCCATTCCGGGCGGTGGCCGCTCGATCTCGGCCTTCGCTTCGTGGTGGAGGTCCTGCGCGGCACGCCCTTCCTCGTCCAGATCTTCCTTCTCTACTTCGGCGGCCCGTTCGTCGGCCTGCGGCTCGATCCCGTCCCCGCCGGTCTCTTGGGCCTCACCCTCTATGCGGCCGCCTATTTCTCCGAGATCTTCCGCGCCGGCTTCCAGGCGGTGCCGAAGGGCCATATCGAGGCGGCCGAATGCGCCGGCTTCAGCCGCGCGCAGATCCTGCGCCGCATCCTCGTGCCCGAGATGACGCTGCTCGTCCTGCCGCAATGCGTGAACATGGCGGTCGTGCTCCTCAAGGAGACCGCCGTCCTCTCGATCATCGCCGTGCCGGAAATGACGGCCGTCATCAGCGCGCTCGGCTCCCAGCAATATGCCTTCGTCGAATCGCTCTTCCTGCTCGCTCTGGTCTACTGGCTGCTGGTCGAGGCCTGCGGCTGGGCGGGACGGGCGGCGGAGCGCCGGCTCTCGAAATTCAGGTTCGCATGACAACCGCTCCCTCCGCCGTCTCCATCCGCAACCTGTCCAAGACCTTCGGCAAGACGGAGGTCCTGCACGGCATTTCGCTGGAGATCCCGCGCGGCCGCACGACGTCGCTGATCGGCCCCTCCGGCTCCGGCAAGTCCACGCTCCTGCGCTGCATCGCCTTTCTGGAAGAGGCGACGACGGGCACGATTCTCGTCAACGGCCAGCCGCTCGGCTTCGAGGAGCAGCCGGACGGCAGGCGCGTGCGCCTCCCCGCCCAGCGCATCCGGCAGGTCCGCTCGGGGATCGGCATGGTGTTCCAGCAGTTCAACCTCTGGCCCCACATGACCGCGCTCGGCAACGTCACCGAGGCGCTCGTCACCGTGCGGCGCCTGTCCCGCGCGGAGGCGGAGGAGCGCGGCATGGCGCAGCTTCGCCATGTCGGGCTGGCCGAGCGCTCGCACCACTACCCGTCCGAGCTCTCCGGCGGCCAGCAGCAGCGCGTGGCGATCGCGCGGGCCCTCGCGCTGGAGCCCGAGCTTCTCCTCTTCGACGAGCCGACGGCCTCGCTCGACCCCGAGCTGACCGGCGAGGTGCTGAACGTCATGCGCGATCTCGGCGCGGAAGGGATGACCATGGTCGTCGTCACGCACGAGATCGGCTTCGCCGCGACGGTGGGCCACCGCATCGCCTTTCTCGACCACGGCCGCATCCTCCTCGACGGAACGCCCCAGGAGGTCTTCGACGGCCCGCGCCATCCCCGCCTCACGCAGTTCCTCGAAACCTATCTCGACCGCGGCGCGGCCATGCTGGTGAAGCCCTCATGATCCGGGTGGACGTGATCCCGGCGGACCGGTCGCTTGCATAGGCTCGGCGACGACGAGCTTCCCTGGGCGCCGGGCATCGCCGAGCCCCGCGCCCGCTCGGGCACGACGCGCCATGCCCGGATCGTCGGCGACATCCGCGCGCGGATCGTGGAGGGACGCTGGCCGTCCGGCTTCAAGCTGCCGGTGGAGACCGAGCTGGCCGAGAGCTACGGCGTGTCGCGCATGACCATGAACAAGGCGCTCGCGCAGCTCGCCCGGGAGGGCTTCCTGATCCGGCGCAAGAAGATCGGCACGCAGGTCGCCCAGCCGCGCGCGCAGTCGGTGGTCATGGCCATCGCCGACATCGGCGACGAGGTGCGCGCGTCGGGCCGCCAGCACCGGTTCGCCCTGCGCGAGCACGTCTCCCGCCCCGCCTCGGGCGAGGATGTCGGCCTTCTCGGCGAGGTCGTGGAGGGCGCGCCGATCGTCCGGCTGGAAGGGCTGCATCTGGCGGACGGCGCCCCGTTCTGCCTGGAGCGGCGCCTCATCAATCCCGCCGTCGCGGCCGAGGCGGCCAGCCAGGACTTCACCGATCTGGCGCCCGGCGCCTGGCTCTTCAAGACCGTTCCCTGGAGCGTCGCCAGCCACCGCGTGCGGGCGGTCAACGCGACGGTCGGCGAGGCGCGCATCCTGGACGTGGCGGTCAGCGAGGCGTGCCTGGAAATCGTGCGGTGCACCCATGTCTCGAACGACTGGGTCACCTGGGTCCGGCTGCTCTATCCCGGCAGCGGCCACCAGCTCGTGGCGCGGTTCGGTCCGCAGTCCGACGAGACCGCGTCGGACGAGCGCGCCTAAGGGGGCCGCCCCGCGAAACCCTGCGGGCGCATGCGCGACGCCGTGCCGCCCGAGGTCATAGAGACGAGAAGGACGACAGGCATGGGCCTCGACATCTCCGCGGGCTGGGCCGAACTCGACGCCCTGTTTCCCGGCCGCATCGAGCGCGGGCAGGCGCTGCGCGAGCAGCACGGCCTCGGCGACAGCTGGCATCCCGCCATGCCGCCCGAGGCGGTGTTCATGGCGCGGACGACCGAGGAGGTCGCGTCCGTCATGGCGGTCTGCCATCGCCACGCCCTGCCGGTCGTGCCCTTCGGCGCGGGGTCCAGCATCGAGGGCCAGGTGCAGGCGGTGCGGGGCGGGCTGTCGCTCGATCTCTCCGGGATGACCCGCATCCTGCGCATCGGCCAGGGCGACATGGACTGCACGGTGGAAGCGGGCGTCACGCGGCAGGCGCTGAACGAGGAGCTGCGCGCCACCGGCCTCTTCTTCCCGATCGACGTCGGCACCCATGCCACGCTCGGCGGGCTCGCCTCCAACAACGCGTCCGGCACGATCACCGTGCGCTACGGCACGATGCGCAACCTCGTCATGGGGCTGACGGTGGTTCTGGCGGACGGCCGCATCGTGAAAACGGGCGGGCGGGCGCGAAAGTCCTCCTCGGGATACGACCTGACGCGGCTCCTGATCGGCGCGGAGGGAACGCTCGGCATCATCACGGAGCTGACCCTGCGCCTCCACGGCGTGCCCGAGCGCTCCATCGGCGGGCTCTACGGCTTCGAGACGATCGAGGCGGCCACGCAGACGGTGGTGGAGGCGATGCAGTGCGGCCTCGGCCTCAACCGGATCGAGCTTCTCGACGCGCTGCAGGTCCGCGCGATCAACCTCTACAACCGGACCGACCTGCCGGAACGGCCGAGCCTCATGGTCGACATGGCGGGAACCGAGCTGCAGGTTGCGGCCGACATGGACCTCTTCGGCGACCTCGCCACCGGCCACGGCGCCACGATCCGCCTCGCCGAGACGCCGGAGGCCTACAACGCGCTCTGGAAGCTTCGGCACAGCGCGCTCTACGCGGCCCGCGCCCTGAAGCCGGGCTGCAGCAGCCTCTCGACCGACGTCTGCGTGCCCGTCACGAACCTGCCCGCCGTCATCCGCGCGATCAAGGACCGGATCGAGGCCGCCGGCGTCGTGGCGCCGCTGCACGGGCATGTCGGCGACGGCAACTTCCACCTCGTCATGCTCTTCGATCCCGCCGAGCCCGGTGAGCTCGAGACGATCCGCGCCCTCCATGCCGAGCTGATCGAGATGGCGATCGCCTTCGACGGCACGATCACCGGCGAGCACGGCGTCGGGCTCGGCAAGAAGCCCTACATGGAGGCCGAGCATGGCGGGGCGCTGGACGTGATGCGGGAGATCAAGCGGGCGCTGGACCCGAAGAACATCCTCAATCCCGGCAAGATCTTCGATCTCTGATACCGAGAGACATTGGAAATGACTCTTGGTATTCCGCTTGCGAATGTCTCAAGCCTCGGACGAAATTGAGACATTCGCAATGTCTTCAACGGCCGGATGCGTCGGCATCTTCGGCCGTTGGTATGAAGCCGCCCGGCGCCCGAGGGCCGGTCAGCCGGCGAGGGCCTCGAAGCGGCCGTAGCTGCCGTCGCAGTAGAGAAGCGGATCGGCCGCCTCGGCCCCGGACACGCCGGCGATCCGGGCGATCAGAACGGAATGGGTGCCGTAGGCCATGCGGGCGTCGATGACGCAGAAGAGCCTCGCCTGCGCCTCCTCCAGCCAGGGCAGGCCGTCGATCGCCTCGCCCGGCGCGTCCAGCCGGTGCCAGCCGCCATGCGACAGGCGCGCATGGGCGGGCGCGCCGGCGATCGTCGTCGCCAGTTCGTGGGCCTCCCGGCCGAGGATCTGCAGCGAGAAGGCGCCCCGCTCGCCCAGGACGTCGTGCGAGGAGGCGGAGCGGTTGACGCAGACGAGAAGCGAGGGCGGGTCCATCGAGACGGAGTTGACGGCGGTGGCGACCATCGCATGGCGCTCGCCTTCGTGTTCCGTCGCGATCAGCGTCACCGTCGAGCCGATGCCCCGCCAGAGCTGGCGGAAGGTCTCGGCGTCGCCCGGCCGAAGAACCGGGCGGGGCAGGGCGTCTCCACTCATCGTCCGAGGTCCTTCTCTGCGGGAATCGGCGGGTTCGACGGCCCGGCTCAAGCGGTCCGCCGCGCGACCGTGTAGCGGTTCGGCGGGGTGGAGATGCCGAGATTGGCGCGCAGCGTCGTGCCCTCGTATTCCTCGCGGAACAGGCCGCGACGGGTGAGCTCGGGCACGACGAGGCGGGTGAAGTCTTCCAGGCTCGAAGGAAGCGTCGGGCACATGAGGATGAAGCCGTCGGCCGCGCGGGTCTCGAACCATTCCTGCATGAAGTCGGCGATCTCGGCCGGCGTGCCGGTCAGGCCGTTGCCGGTGTGCTGGCGGGCGTAATGGGTGATCAGCTCGCGCATCGTGTGCCCCTGCGTGACGAAGGCCTTCAGCTCGTCGAACATGGCCTTGGAGCCCTTGGCCTTTTCGGGCATGCGCTCCATCGGGAAGGGCGCGTCGAGATCGACGCCGCGAAGGTCCGCCTCCAGGAACTCCTGCAGCATGAGAAGCCCGACATCGGGATGCATGAGGTCGACGAGCCGGCTCGCCTTGGCCTCGGCCTCCGCGCGCGTATCGCCGACATTGATGACGATGCCGGGCATGATCTTGAGGTCGTCGACGCTCCGCCCGTATTTCGCCATCCGCCCCTTCACGTTGGCGTAGAAGGCGCGGTTCTTCTCCACGTTCGAAGCGAGCGAGAAGACCATTTCGGCGGTGCGGGCGGCCAGCTCCATGCCCTGTTCCGAGCCGCCGGCCTGCGCGATCACCGGGCGCCCCTGCGGCGTGCGGGCGATGTTCAGCGGCCCGCGCACCTGGAAATGCTTGCCCTTGTGGTCGAGCGTGTGGAGCTTGTCCTTGTCGTAGTAGAGGCCGCTCTCGCGGTCGAGCAGCAGCGCGTCGTCCTCGAAACTGTCCCAAAGGCCGAAGACCGTGTCGATGAACTCCTCGCCGCGCTCGTAGCGCTCGGCATGGGGGGCGAGGCCTTCGCGATTGTAGTTGTAGCCGGTCTCGTCGTGGTCTGACGTCACGACGTTCCAGCACATCCGCCCGCCCGACATATGGTCCGCCGAGGCGTAGAGCCGGGCGATGTTGTAGGGCTCGTAATAGCTGGTCGAGGCGGTCGCCACGAAGCCGATCCGGCTCGTGTGCTGGGAGAGCGCCGTGATGGCCGTGATCGGCTCGAAGCGGTTCATCTTGGTCGGGTTGCGGCAGAGGGCGGCGGGGTCGCCGATCGCCGAGGCCGGGCTGTCGGCGAAGAACATGAAGTCGAGCTTGGCCGCCTCGGAGATCTTCGCGCAGTCGATGAGATGTCGAAGATCGTTGGCGCCGCGCACGTCGCTGCCCGGATGCAGCCAGGCCGCCGGATGGAAGCCGAACGTATAGACGAAGGTGCCGAGCTTGAGCTTGTCCGTTCGGGTCATGCGGGGGTCCTGCAGCGGGAGGCGGGGCGGTGCGACGGGCTCAGTATGGCCCGGCCGGGGCTTGCAGGAAGCGCAGTTTTTCTGTCCTATCCTGCAGAAAATCTGCCTCTTTCTCCTCGATGCCGGCCATGCCCCGACTGCCGCCCCTCAAAGCCCTCCAGGCCTTCGACGCGCTGGCGCGCACCGGCAGCGTCGGCCTTGCCGCGCGCGATCTCGGCGTGACGCCGGGGGCGGTCGGGCAGCAGCTGCGCAAGCTCGAGGAGGCGCTGGGCGTCGCGCTCGTGGAGCACGACGGACGGGGCCTCGGCCTGACGCCGCTCGGCCGGACCTATCACGCCAAGATCCGCGAGGGTTTCGCCGCCTTCGCCGAGGCCGGCACGCTTCTGCGCGCCGCCGCCGCCGACGTGATCGTCGTCTCCTGCCTGACGACGGTGCTCGGCAAGTGGATCGGCCGCCGGATGCGCGACTGGACGGATCTCGGCTCCCATGCCCGCATCGCGCTGATCGGCAGCGACGAGGAGCCGGACCTCGCGCGCGGGGAGGCGGACCTTCGCATCTATTACGGCGACCGGGCCCATCCGCCCCACCGCGCCGAGCTCTTCACCGATCAGGTCGTGCCGGCCTGCGCGCCCCAGCTGATCGAAGGGCGGAGCCTCTCCGCGCCGGACGACATCCTGCGCTTTCCGCTGCTCCACATCGCCTGGAACCCCCGCTTTGTCGAGGGGCCGGGCTGGGCGGACTGGGGGCGCCTGATCGGCCGCACCGTGCCGGAGCCGGACCTCACCTACAGCCAGTCCGGCGGGGCGATCGACGCCGCGATCGCCGGCCAGGGCTTCGTCCTCGCCCAGATGGCCTTCATCGGCCCGGAGCTGGAGGCCGGCCGCCTCGTCGTTCCCCACGACCTGCGCCTGCCGCTGCCGCTGCCCTATCAGCTCGCCTGGACGCCGGCATCGCTGGAAAAGCCGGGCGCGCGGGCCTTCCACCGCTGGCTGCTCGGGGAAGGCCGCGCGCAGGGCCTCGTCTCCCGCCCGCCGTGACAGACAGGAATGCGCGGTGTTTGGATCA
Source organism: Aureimonas sp. Leaf427 (assembly GCF_001425485.1). Classification (GTDB taxonomy): domain Bacteria; phylum Pseudomonadota; class Alphaproteobacteria; order Rhizobiales; family Rhizobiaceae; genus Plantimonas. Next base: position 112,266 of record NZ_LMQW01000002.1, read on the forward strand.
GTCAGGGATGAAGTTCGGGCAGAAGCCCCTTCGACACGCTCGCCTCGAGCGATCCGTCGGCCACGAGGGCTGCGGCGGCGCGCAGGTCGTCCGCCAGATAGCGGTCCTCCTCGAGAGAAGGCACGATGGCGCGGAGCGCGGCCAGCGCCTTGGCGAGGTCCGGGCTCGTCGCGAGCGGCCCGCGCAGCTCGATCCCCTGGCCGGCGGTCACGGCCTCGATGCCGACGATGCCGAAGAGGTTCTCGGTCATCGGCAGGAGACGCCGCGCGCCGTGGCAGGCCATGGAGACGTGGTCCTCCTGGTTGGCCGAGGTCGGCGTCGAATCGACCGAGGCGGGATGGGCCATCTGCTTGTTTTCGCTCATCAGGGCGGCGGACGTGACCTCGGCGATCATCAGGCCGGAGTTCAGCCCCGGCTTCCTGGCGAGGAAGGCGGGCAGGCCGAAGGAGAGCGTCGGATCGACGAGAAGCGCGATGCGGCGCTGGGCGATGGCGCCGATCTCGCAGATGGCGAGCGCGATCTGGTCGGCGGCGAAGGCCACCGGCTCGGCGTGGAAATTGCCGCCGGAGACGACCGAGCCGTCCGAGAGGACGAGCGGATTGTCGGTGACGGCATTGGCCTCGATCGTCAGCGTCTGCGCGGCCTGGCGCAGGAGATCGAGGCAGGCCCCGTCCACCTGCGGCTGGCAGCGGATGCAATAGGGGTCCTGCACGCGCTCGTCGCCGTCGAGATGGCTCGCGCGGATCGCCGAGCCTTCGAGGAGCCCGCGCAGCGCGGCGCCCGCGTCGATCTGCCCGCGATGGCCGCGAAGCGTGTGGATCTCGGCATGGAAGGGCGCGGAGGAGCCCATGGCGGCGTCGGTGGACAGGGCGCCGGTGACGAGCGCGGCCTTGAGAGCGCGGTGGGCGCGCAAGAGGCCCGCCAGCGCCAGCGCGGTGGAGACCTGCGTGCCGTTGATCAGCGCGAGCCCCTCCTTGGCCGCGAGGACGACCGGCTCCAGCCCGGCACGCGAGAGGGCTTCGGCGCCGGGCATGCGCTCGCCGGCGAAGACCGCCTCGCCTGCGCCCATCATCACCGCGGCCATGTGCGCCAGCGGCGCCAGATCGCCCGATGCCCCGACCGAGCCCTTTTCGGGGATGACCGGCGTGACGCCGGCTTCCAGCATCGCCTCGATCAGCCGCACGACCTCGATCCGCACGCCCGACGCGCCCCGGCCGAGCGAGACGAGCTTCAGCACCATGACGAGCCGCACGACGTTTTCGGGCAGCGGCGCGCCGAAGCCGCAGCAATGCGACAGGATCAGATTGCGCTGGAGCGTGACGAGATCGGCGGGGTCGATCTTGATGGAGGCGAGTTTTCCGAAGCCCGTGTTGATGCCGTAGACCGGCGCCTCGCCGCCCGCGATGGCCGTGATCCGCTCCGCGCTCCGGCGGATCGCGGCGTCGAAGGAGCCGTCCAGACGCGCGGCCTCGCCGGTCCAGTAGATCCGTTCGATCGTCGCCAGCGTGACGGCGGCGGGATGGAGAATGACGGTCATGGGTTCGCTCCTTCTGGCGTCGAGGCGGGGGCTTGGAAACGGGAGAGCCTGCGGCGGCGCGTCGGCCAGCCGGGCGGCTGCGGCGAGGACCTAAAGCGGGAAATGTATAGACCTGTCTTCAGCTGTCAGGCGGCTTCGTCACGGGCCACTACCTCTTGAAACAAGGGCACACTCCGCGATGTCGTCGATCCGACATCGCATGGATCGACCGCTCATGTCTATACATGAAAAGCACCAGATAAGCACAGACCTCGCAGCCGCGCGCCCCCGCGCCGACCATCGGGCTCGGCAGGTCGCGATGACACCGATGGGCAAGAGGGCGGCCACGCGCAAAGCCATTTCGGCTGGCGGGCATCCCGGAGCACGTTCGTGCTTCCAAATCCACGATTTGAGTAGACATTATGGGCCGTCCCAGCAGGCCGGCGGCCGCGCGGACGACGCCGACCGCGTGACATCCGCAGGAGGATTTTCCATGAGCCCGTTCTCCATCGTCTCCCGGCGCGGCTTCGGCGCGATGGCGGTGGCGCTCGCGCTCGCGCTCGCCTCCTCGGCGGCCTTCGCGCAGGACGCGCCCAGGACCGGCGGCACGCTGGTCTATCTGGAGCCCCAGCCCCACACCGTGCTCTATCCTCCGGCGGGCGGCTTCTATCCGAACGGCGGCATCCTCAACCAGATCACCGACAAGCTCACCTATCAGAACCCGCAGACGCTGGAGATCGAGCCCTGGATCGCCGAGAGCTGGGAGATCGACGCGACCTCGACGACCTACACGTTCCGCCTGCGTCCCGGCGTCACCTTTTCCGACGGCGCGCCGCTCGACGCGAGCGCGGTGGCGCTGAACTTCGACACGTTCGGGCTCGGCGACAAGGAGCGCAACTTCCCGGTCTCGGAGGTGCTGAACAATTACGAGCGCTCCGAGGTCCTCGATCCACTGACCGTGCGCTTCCACTTCAAGGCGCCGAGCCCCGGCTTCCTCCAGGGCACGTCCGTCATCGGCTCCGGCCTCGTCTCGCCGGCGACGCTCCGGCGCAACTTCGCCGAGCTCGGCGACGCGCGGCTGATCGTCGGCTCCGGCCCCTTCACCGTGGAGAGCGAGACGCTCGGCACCGAACTCGTCCTGAAGGCGCGCGAGGACTACGCCTGGGGACCGGCCAAGCTCGCCCACAAGGGCCGCGCCTATCTCGACGCCATCCGCTACGTGATCGTGCCGGAGGACGGCGTGCGCATCGGGGCGCTGACCTCGGGCCAGGGCGACGTCGTCCGCCAGGTCCAGGCCTATGACGAGGAGGGCCTCACCTCGCAGGGCTTCGCGATCTCCGCTCCCTCGACGCGCGGGGTGAACAACTCGATCGTCTTCCGCCCCGACAATCCCCTCGTCGCGGACGTGAAGGTGCGCCGCGCCCTGCTGCACGGAACCGACACCAAGGCGATCGTCCAGACGCTGTTCTCCGGGAACTACCCGGTCGCGACCTCGGTCCTCGCCTCGACGGCGCTCGGCTATGTCGACCTCTCCGACAAGCTGCGCTTCGACGCGACCGAAGCCGCCAGGCTCCTCGACGAGGCCGGCTGGACGATCGGGGCCTCCGGCCTTCGCGAGAAGGACGGGCAAACGCTCGAACTCACCGCCTACGAGTCGCTTCCCCAGCCGCAGAACAAGGCGGCGCTCCAGCTCGTCGCCCAGCAATGGGGCGCGCTCGGCGTCAAGCTGAACGTGCTCGGTGGCGACGCCGGCACGGCGGTGTCCGACAATCTCGACCCCGCCAAGACGCCGGTCTCGCCGGCCATGGTCGGCCGCGCCGATCCCGACGTCCTGAAGAGCCATTTCTATCCGAAGAACCGCAACGTCCTTCTCCAGACCGGCGGCATCAGCGACAAGGTGAAGAGTTTCCGGGACGACAGGCTGAACGCCCTCCTGGAGACGATCGCCAGCGAGACGGACCGCGCCAGGCGCCTGTCGCTCGCGGGCGACGTCCAGCGCTACGTGGTGGACGAGGCCTATGCGATCCCGATCTTCGAGGAGCCGCAGGTCTTCGGCGCAGCGCCCGACGTGAAGGGCCTCGCCTTCGAGGCGGTCGGCCGGCCGAGCTTCTACGGCGTCTGGCTCGACAGATGAGCGGCGCCCGCAAGGCTCCCCGCCTTCTCGCCGGGCGCCTTCTGGCCGCCCGCCTCCTGGCCGGGCGCCTCGCGCAGGCCGCCTTCGTGCTCTGGGCGGCCTTCACGGTCTCCTTCGTCCTCCTCCAGCTCATGCCGGGCGACGCGGTGCTGATCCGCTTCGTCGGCGGCGACATGGGGCTGAGCCCGGAGGCGGTGGCGGGCATCCGCGCCTTCTACGGGGCGGACGATCCCGTCTGGAGCCAATATGTCCGCACGCTTCTCGGCTTCCTCCAGGGCGATTTCGGCTATTCCATCGCGTCCGGCGCCTCCGTCGCGGGCGAGATCGCGGCCAACCTTCCGGCCACGCTCTGGCTCTCCGGCCTCGCCTTCCTCGCCGCGATCGCACTGGCGCTTCTCGTGACGCTCCTCGCCTCGCTCGCGCCCTTCCGCTTGCTGCGCGAGGTCTTCGCGGCGCTGCCCGGCCTCCTCGTCTCGATCCCGATCTTCTGGCTCGGCATCGTGCTGATCCAGATCGTCTCCTTCCGCCTCGGGCTCGTCTCGGTGATCGCGCCCGGCCCCTGGGAACGGCTGATCCTGCCGGTCGCGGCCATCGCGGTTCCGATCGCAGCGCCCATCGCGCAGATCCTCCTGCGCAATCTCGACGCGCTCTCGGCGCAGGGCTTCGTCACCGTCGCCCGCGCCAAGGGCGCGACCCGCGCGCAGGTTCTCTTGCGCCACACGCTGCGCAACGCGCTCCTGCCGGTCCTCACCATCGCCGGCCTTCTCTTCGGAGAGCTTCTGGCGGGCGCCGTCGTCACCGAGACCGTGTTCGGGCTCAACGGCATCGGGCGGCTCGCCGAGCGGTCCGTGCGCAGCCAGGACGCGGCCGTGCTGCAGGCCGTGGTGGTGATCGCGGCCCTCGGCTTCGTCCTCGTCAATCTCCTCGTCGATCTCCTCTATCCCCTGGTCGATCCGCGATTGCGGCGGGCGGGCGCGGTGGCGGCATGAGCACGGTGTCGACGCTCGCCCCCTTCGAGGCGTCGCGGCCCCGCCGCGCGACCGCCCGCGCCGGTTCGCGCGGGGTTCCGATCGGTCTGGCGCTGGCCGTCGCCGTTCTGGTGCTCGCCCTCTGCCTTGCCGTCGCGCCGTCGCTCTTCACCGGCCAGAGCGCCGTGGCGGGCGTGGCCGGCCAGCAGCTGAAGCCCCCCTCGGTCGCGCATTGGCTCGGCACGGACGAACTCGGGCGCGACCTCTTCGCCCGCATCGTCCACGGCGCGCGCTATTCCCTCTCGGGCGCGGCGATCGCGGTCGGCATCGGCCTCGGTCTCGGCACCCTGATCGGCCTTCTCGCCGGCGCGGTCGGCGGGCGCACCGATGGCGCCCTGATGCGCCTCGTCGACGTCATGCTGGCGATCCCGACGCTGCTCCTGTCGCTCGCCTTCATCGTCATCCTCGGCTTCGGCCATGTGCAAGTGGCGGTCGCCGTCGGCATCACCTCCATCGCGAGCTTCGCGCGGCTCGTGCGCTCCGAGGTCCTGACGGTGCGGCGGGCGGACTATGTGGAAGCCGCCTTCGGCTCGGGCGGCAGCTTCTCCGCCGTGCTCTGGCGCCACATCCTGCCGAACTCGATGACCACGGTCCTCGCCTATGCCGCGCTTCAGCTGGGCTGGGCCGTCCTCCAGATCTCGGCGCTCGGCTTTCTCGGCTACGGCGCGCCGCCGCCGACGCCCGAATGGGGCCTGATGATCGCGGAAGGCCGCAGCTACATGGCGCGCGCCTGGTGGCTCACCGTCTTTCCCGGCCTTGCCACGATCCTCGTCGTCCTCGCCGCGAACCGCGTCGGGCGTTTCCTGTCGGGAGGGGGCCGATGAGCACCGCGCCGGACGACGCGCCCCTCCTTCGCGTCGACGGCCTTCGCGTCGGCTATGACGGCCAAGCCGTGGTCGAAGATGTCGGCTTCTCCGTCCGGCCGGGAGAGGTCGTCGCCCTCGTCGGCGAGTCCGGGTCCGGCAAGACGACGGTCGCGCAGTCGATCGTCGGCCTCCTGCCCGCGAACGGGCGTATCCTCGGCGGCCGCATCCTTCTTAGCGGCGAGGAGATTTCGGGCTGGTCCGACCGGCGGCTTTCCGCCATCCGCGGCCGTGTCGTCAGCCTCGTGCCGCAGGACCCCGGCTCCTCGCTCGATCCCGTCCAGACGATCGGCGCGCAGCTCGCCGAAATCTTCCGCCTGCACGGCGCGCGCGACCGGGCCGCGATCCGCGCCGAGGTTCTCGCCCTTCTGGAGCGCGTCGGCCTCTCCGATCCCGAGCTGCGGGTCCGGCAATATCCGCACGAGCTGTCCGGCGGCATGAAGCAGCGCGTCCTCATCGCCATCGCGCTCGCGCTGAAGCCACAGCTCGTCATCGCGGACGAGCCGACCTCCGCGCTCGACGTGACGGTCCAGCGCCGCATCCTCGACCTCATCGACGAGCTGCGCCGCGAGCACGGGACGGCGGTCCTCCTCGTCACGCACGATCTCGCCGTAGCGGCGGACCGGGCCGACCGGATCGTGGTCATGCGCGGCGGCCGGATCGTGGAAACGGGGGAGGCGCGCCAGCTTCTCGAAGCGCCGCGCGAGGCCTATACGCGGCGCCTCCTCGAGGATGCGCCCGCCTTCGCCGCGCCCTCGCGCAAGCCGCCCGTTCCCTCGGCCGCGCCGCCGATCGTCGAGGTGGAGGGGCTGGTCCAGGATTTCCCCACCGACCGGGGGCCGTTCCGCGCGGTCGAGGAGGCGAGCTTCCGCATCGCGCCCGGCACGACCCATGCGCTGGTCGGCGAATCGGGGTCCGGCAAGACCACGACGGGCCGCGCCGTGCTCGGCCTCCTGCGCCCGACGGCCGGGCGCGTCACGGTGGACGGGCAGGACGTCGCCTCGCTCAAGGGGGCCGATCTCAAGCGCTTCCGGCGCACGATCCAGCTCGTCTATCAGAACCCCTTCGCCTCGTTGGACCCGCGCCAGAGCGTGCGCGACATCGTCGAGGAACCGCTCCTCAACTTCGAGCCGATCGCGCGCGAGGAGCGCCGGCGGCGGGTGGAGGCGATCCTCGACCGGGTGCATCTGCCGGCGGAGCTGGCCACGCGGCGCCCCGGCGCCCTGTCCGGCGGGCAGCGCCAGCGCGTCGCCATCGCCCGCGCGCTGATCCTCCGGCCGCGCATCCTCGTGCTCGACGAGGCGGTCTCGGCCCTCGACGTCACGGTCCAGGCGCAGATCCTGCGGCTTCTGGACGAGCTTCAGCGCGAACTGGGCCTGACCTATCTCTTCATCTCCCACGATCTCGCCGTCGTGCGCGCCATCGCCGATACGGTGAGCGTCCTCAAGGCCGGGCGGATCGTGGAGGAGGGGCCCGTCGAGGACGTCTTCGGCCGGCCGGCCGCCGCCTATACGCGCGAGCTGATCGGCGCCATTCCGGGGCGCGGCCGGTCCCTGTTCCGCCGGGAGGCGACGCTCGCATGACCAAACGCATCGGCTTCTTCACCCGCATCCTCGACGATGCCGAGCCCGCCGAGCGCTACCGGCTGGCGCGCGAGCAGATCGTGGCGGCCGAGCGGCTCGGCTTCGACACGGCCTGGATCGCGCAGCACCATTTCAACCGCGACGAGGGCGGCCAGCCCTCGCCCTTCGTGTTCCTTTCGAACGTCGCGGCCGTCACCTCGCGCATCCGCCTCGGCACCGGCATCGTGACGCTGCCGCTGGACGAGCCGGTGCGCGTCGCCGAGGACGCCGCGGTGCTCGACCATCTGTCGGGCGGCCGGCTGGAGCTCGGCCTCGGCTCCGGCGGCACGGCGTCCTCCTTCGCCGCCTTCGATCTCGACGGCGCGGAGCGCGGCGCGATCTTCGGGCGCAAGGTCGACGTGCTGCGCCGCGCCCTTCGCGGCGAGCCGCTCGGCGGGGACAACCGCCTCTATCCGCCGGCCGGCACGCTCGACCGGCGCATCTGGCAGGCGACCTTCTCGGTGCCGGGCGGGGCGCGGGCGGGCGAGGCCGGCGACGGGCTTCTCCTGTCGCGCACGCAGCCCCGGCCGGAAGGGCGCCCGGACCTGCCGCTGGCCGAGCTTCAGCTGCCGATCGTGGAGGCCTATCTCGCCGCGCTGCCGCCGGGCGCTGCGCCCCGCATCCTCGCCTCGCGCAGCGTCTTCGTGGCCGACCGGCGCGAGGAGGCCCGGCGCCTCGCCGAGACCGGCCTTCGCCGCGTCGCTGCCCATTTCGCCGCGCAGGGCCATGTCCTTCTCGGCGACGGCCTCGACGATCTCCTCAAGACCTTCGACAGCCATGTCGGCACGCCCGAGGAGGTCGCCGAAAGCCTGTCGCGCGACGCGACGCTCGCCCATGCGAGCGAGGTCGCGGTGCAGGTCCATTCGATCGACCCGCCACACCCCGCCATCCTCAGATCGATCGAACTCTTCGCGACGGAGGTCGCCCCGGCGCTCGGCTGGCGCGAGCCCGCCCGCGCGGCGCTCGCCCGCGCGATCTGACCCTTCAACCTTCGGAAGACACGTCATGAGCCAAGCCTCCGCCGACATCATCGACACGCTCGCCGGCATCCGCGCGGGCTCCACGCTGGACGCCGTCCGGGCCAAGCGCTCGGTCGCGCGCGAGAACGCGCAGAGGAGCTACGAGCTTCTGCTCCATCCCGCCGAACCCGGCGAGGCGAGCGTGGAAGAGCGGCGGGCCGTCGCCGCCTTCGTGGCGCTGCTCCACCGGGATGCGGCGATCGCCGACCATTACACCCGCCTTCTCGCCGCGCCCGACCTCCAGCGGACGCTGGCCGGGGAGGCGGAAAAGGCGGCGGCCGACGGACCCTACGGCGCCTATCCGAAAGGGCCGCTCAGCGCAGAGGACGCGGCGGGACTGATCTATCGGGCCGGGGAGGACGCGCGCTCGGCGCTCGGGGCCCGTCTCGCTGCGGCGCTGGAGCACGCCCATCTCCTCGTCTTCCACCCGCGCGACGCGGATGGCGAAGCCCTCGGCCGGCTCGTTTCCGCCGGATGGAGCGCGGACGGGATCGTGATCCTCTCGCAGCTCGTCTCCTTCCTCGCCTTCCAGATCCGCGCGGCGATCGGCCTGCGCGCCCTCGTCGACGCCGGAGAAGCCGCATGAACGCCCCCGTCGCCGCGCCGGATTCGCCGGTTCTCCTTAGCCGGCCGGACCACCGGGAGGCCGACCGCTTCACGCAGGACGAGCTGAACTGGGTGCCGGCCCTCGCGCCGCTTCCCGTCGAGGACCTGACCGAGCGGCATTACGAAGGCCTGACCGAGCGAGCCCGCGCGCAGTCGCCCTATTTCCGGCTCCTCGTCCGCGACCCGGAGGTGCTGGGCGCGCGCACGCGGACCGACAAGGACATCTTCTACAATGGCGACGGCGGCCTGCCGCGCGCCGAGCGGGAACTGGCCGCGACGGCCGTCTCGCGGGTCAACGGCTGCATCTTCTGCGCCTCCGTCCACGCCCGTTTCGCCACGCGGCATTCGGGCCGCGGCGAGGAGATCGACCGCCTGCTGCGGGACGGCGTCTCCGTCGATCTCGATCCGCGATGGAACGCGATCTCGGCGGCGTCCGAGCGCCTGACGCGCACGCCCTCGGCCTTCGGCGCGAAGGACGTGCGCGAATTGCGGGAGGTCGGACTTAGCGACGACGAGGTGGCCGATCTCGTCTTCGCCGCCGCCTTCTTCAACTGGGCGAACCGGCTGATGCTGTCGCTGGGCGGGCCCGAGGCGCCGCAGGAGCCGGGGAGCTAGCAAACGTTTCGTCGAAGGGGGCGGCGCGGGGCGGGCGCCCCGTTGCCACCTGTCAACGCCGCAGTTCGGCGGCGAGGTCGATCAGGCCGGGCTCGGTGCCGGCGACGGACGGGTCGGAGACGTCGATGAAGGCATCGACGCGCAGGCTGACCGGCAGCGTCACGCCGGGATCGAGCGCGACGATGACGTCGAGCACGCGCGCGTCGCGCTTCTCGGTCGGCGAGCCGTCCGAGACCGTCTTGGCGCCGAGGCGCGGGCTGATGCGCGTCACCCGGCCCTTCAGGTCGTGCCCGCCGAGCGCGGGGGCCGAAATGCGGGCGCTCTGGCCGACGCGCAGCGCGGCGATGTCGCTCTCGTCGATCTGCGCGCGCACGACGAGATGCGTCAGATCCGCGATCTGGACGATGGGCACCGCCGGCTGGGTGGAGACGGCCTCGCCGACCTCGCGGTAGAGGCGCAGGATCGTGCCGTCGGTGGGCGCCTTGAGATAGGATTTGGCGAGCGTCGCCTCCGCCTCCTCCACCTGATGGAGGGCCAGCGCCATCGTTGCCTTCGCGGCGGCGACCGTCTCGCCGCGCTCGCCCTCGCGCAGCATGGACAAGGCCTCGGCAGCGGAATCGCGCCGATGCCGCCCGGCCTTCACGGCGCTGTCTGCGGTGTCGGCGGCCTCCTGCGTGACCGAGCCCTTGCCGACGAGCTTGCCGCGGCGGGCGGCCTGAAGCTCCAGAAGGTGGAGCGAGGCCTCTTCGCCGGCCAGTTCGCTTTCCGCCCGCGCGATCTCCTGGGGCCGCGGGCCCTTCGACGCCATCTCGAACTCGGCGGTGCGGATGTCGAGCGTCGCCTTCGTCTGGGCGAGCCGCGCCTTCAGATCGTCGTTCGCAAGCTCGGCCAGAACCGTGCCCCGCGCGACCCTGTCGCCTTCCAGGGCCGTGATGCGGGCGATCGTGCCGAGCATGGGGAAGGCGAGATCGATCTCCCCGCCGGCGGGCTCGACGATGCCGAGGCCCGTCACCACGCGGGCGCCCTCCGGCGCGGCCTCGCCGGAGGAGGACAAAGGCGCTAGCGACGCGGCCGAAACCTCCGCGGTCTCCGGGCCCCGCTTTTCGGCGTCGGGCCAGGCGAGGGCGCCGAGCGCCAGCGCCGCGACGGCGACGAGACCGATCCTGTACTTCATCGCGCGATCCTCATGCTGTGCGGGCGAGCCGGGTCGTCGCCGACCACGAGCCCGTCCTCGATCGTGACGTGGCGGTCCACCTTGTCCATCAGGCGCTGGTCGTGGGAGACGATCACGACGACGCGGCCCTCCTCGTGCGCCAGCCGGCGCAGCAGCTCCACGACGGCGCCGCCGCTCTGTCCGTCGAGCGCGGCCGTCGGCTCGTCCGCCAGGATCACGGCGGGATCGTGGGCGAGCGCGCGGGCGACGGCGACGCGCTGGCGCTGGCCGCCGGAGAGCTGGCCGGGCTTGTGGTCCGCGCGGTCGGCAAGGCCGAGCTCGCCGAGAAGGGCGCGCGCGCGCGCCTCCGCCTTCGCCCGGCCGTAACCGATGAGATCGAGCGGCACGGCGACGTTCTCCCAGGCCGAAAGGGTCGGGAAGAGGTTGAAGAACTGGAAGACGAAGCCGATGCGCGCCAAGCGCAGCCGGCGGAGCGCGGGCGCCTTCGCCCCCGTCGTCGCATCGCCGCAGATGCGCACGGAGCCCTGGTCCGGCACCTTCATCGCGCCCATCAGCTGGAGCAGCGTCGTCTTGCCGCTTCCCGAAGGGCCGCGGATCATCAGCACTTCGCCGCCTTGTGCGCAGAGCGAGACGCCGCGCAGCGCATAGGTGCCGGTCTCCCCCTTTCCGTAGCGAAGATGCGCGCCCTCCACGACGACGCTGCGCGCGCCGCTCATCGGAAGACGCTCGTCGGGTCGATCGTCATCAGCTTGCGGATGGCGATGACGGAGGAGAGCATGCACATGAGAAGCGCGGCGACGCCGAGGCCGGCGATGGTCAGCGGCGTCAGGATGATCGCGGCGGGGGAGCTTGCCGAGGCGGCGGCGACGGCGAGCGCGATGGCGGCGGCGATGGTGAAGCCGATGCCGCCGCTGATCAGGGCCTGCTTGATGACGATGGCGTTCAGATAGCGCCCGTTCGCGCCGATCGCGCTCAAGGTGGCGTATTCGCCGATCCGCTCGACGGTGGCGGCATAGAGCGTCTGCGCGACGATGACGATGCCGACGAGCGCGCCGAGCGCGCCGCCCAGAATCAGCGCGGAGCCGGCGCCGGTGGTGAAGATCCAGTAGTTCTGCGTCTTCGCCGCGAAGGCGCCCGAGGTCATCACGTCGCTGTCGGGCACCACCGCGGCCAGCCGCTCGGTGAGGACCTCCGGCGAGACGCCGGGCGCGGCGCGCACGAGGACATAGCTCATCGCACCGTCCTGCAGGTCGGTGTAGCGCAGGGCGTTGTTGTAGCTGGTGAAGACGTAGGGCGCCTGGGTGAAGGTGCGCACGCCCGTCGTGAAGCCGCGCACGACCGCGCGCCGGTTGGCGATCTCCACGCCGTCGCCGATCGCGGAGATGCCGAGCTTGTCCGCATAGAGCCGGTCGACGATGACGGAATTGGGCGCGGCCAGCTGGTCGAGCGAGCCCTCGGTGAGGTTCCAGGGCGCGCCCATCATGGTGCGCGTGTCGACGCCGACGACGATCACCATCTGCGTGCCGCCGAGCGGCTTCTTCCAGCCGACGAAGCGCACGATGTAGCGGCTGGCCTCGCCGACGCCCTCCACCTTCAGCGCCTGATAGAGCGTGCGCTCGTTCTGGATCGAGGCCTGATCGACATTCGTCGTGCCGCGCGCGGCGATCCAGACGTCGGCGCCGGCATGGCGCACGAGGCCCGAGGTCGTCTCCGTGAAGCCGAAGAGCATGCCCGCCTGGACCGAGATGAGGACGACGGAAAACACGATGCCGACGAGGGTCGCGATGAAGCGCACGGGGTCGTGGATGAGGTTGCGCCAGGCGATGAGCGTCGTCATGCCGGCACCGCCGCGAGCGACAGCACGGCCGGGGACGCGGCGAAGGGCCTGCACCAGCGGCGCCCGAAGGCCGCGGCGCCGGTCTCGTCGGTTCCAAGAGGCATGTCGATCCCGTTCCCAGAGGCCGTGCGCCGCCATCTCCGCGCGTCGAGGACGGCGCGCGGTCGGGGCGGTCGAAAGAGGTCGATGCGCGCGAGGCTCCCGGCCCGGAACGCCCCGCGCGGATCGGCGCGCCGCAACTGTATCGCGAAAGGTTTTAAGCTTTCCCGCCGGGCGAAGAGCTTCGGCGCGCTGAACTTACTAAGTTCAACGAAGTATCGTCCCGGCGCGATCATGGCAGGAGGGCCCAGGCGCCGTGATAGCCGGGCAGACCTTCGAGGTCCCCGAAGATCCAGCCCTCCCAGACGTCCGGCTCGCCCTCGGCCGGGCCGATGCGCCGTCCGTCCGGCCCGTGCGTGATCTCGACGGAGCGAGGATCGCGGAGAAGGCCGGTGCCGATGCCTTTCAAGAGCGCCTCCTTCAGCACGAAGGCTCGGAGGAAGGCGCGATGGGGATCGTCCGACCTCGCCAGGGCGCGCTGCTCGGCCTCGGTGAGGACATGGAGGCCGAGGGCCTGCGGATCGAAATCGTCGCGATGGCGCTCGACGTCGATGCCGAGCGCGCGGGCCTCGCCGAGCGCGACGCAGACGAGATCGCCGGAATGGGCGACGTTGAAGGCGGGACCTTCCGGCAGGCCGAGAACGGGCTTGCCGAAGGCGTTGGCCCGAAGCGGCACGGCGGCGGGCGCGAGGCCGAGGGCGGCGCCGAGCAGGGTGCGCAGGAGCCCGCGTCCGAGACGGAAGCGGTCGCGATCCTCGGGCCTGACATAGCGGGCGGCGCGCGCGCGCTCCTCCTCGCACAGCGCCTCGGCCCAATGTGCGGGGTCGCTGTCGGAGAGGCGGAGCGTGCGGATCTCGATCCGCTCGGGCAGGGGCCTCATGGCTCGGGCGGGCCGTCCGCGCCGATCGCGCGCAGCCGGGTCGTCTTGAAGCGGTCGAGATGGTCGATCGCCGAGCGCCCGACCTCGCGCACCATCATGAGGCTCGAGCGGTCGGTGCCGACGAAGCGGCTGCAGACGCATTTATGGGCGTCGTAGACGCCGGCCAGCTCCGCCGCGATGCGCTCGTAGGCGCTGGCGTCGCGCTCGCGCAGGGCGTCGAGGGAGGATTTCGTCAGCTTCATCCGGCGCACGAGATGGCGGTGGTCGCTGGAGAGAAGGCCGCTGAAGCCGTCGGGCTGGAAGGGCGAGCCCATGCTGATGCGGATGAGATCCTCGTAGACCTCGGCCGGGAAGTCGCCGGTGAAGCGCAGCGAGGCGGCGCAGGCGCGGAGCGTGATCGCGGCGAGATCGGCGGCCTCCAGGAGCGCCGCGTCGTTCCCCGCCGCGCCGGCTGTGTCGATCGCCTCGAAGGCGAAGATCAGCGCCTGCGTCAGCGCGGCGAAGACCTGATGGCCGTGGATCCAGCGGCGGACGGCGTGGAGGACCTCCACCGGCCGCTCCGCCCGCGTCCAGTTCGTCCCGGCCCGTCCCGCCGGCGCGCCGATGGCGACGCCGATTCCGATGGCGAGGGCGGCGGCCAGCGCCTCCGCGATGGCGGCGAGATCGGCCTCGCCCACCGTGGAGCCGGCCTCCTCGACGTCGAGCTGCAGCACCTCGCGCGCGGCGAGGAGCGAGTGGAGATAGCCCGCGGGATGGCCGTGGGCGACCCGGCGCACGCGGAAGAAGGCGTCGTGGACCTCGGGACTGGCGCCGTCTCCGGCCGCGATGAGGCCCGCCGGATCGCACGCCCGCTCGGCTTTGTCCGATGGAAGCAGCGCGGCGAGGGCGCCGAGCGCAAGGGCGCGTTCGGCGCCCGCTCCCGCCACCGCGCGGCGGCAGGCGGCGAGCGTGTCCTCGTCGAGCGCGGAGAGGATCGCGGCGCGATCGGGCACCTGCTCGGGCAGCAGGAAATCGATGCGCGGGATCGCCCATTGCGGCCTGGCAATGGGCGAGCGCGGCGCGCGGCGGCGCTCGGGCCCGCCATAGGCGGAAACCTCGCTCTCGTCCGCGAGCGTCGCGCCGATCCCGATCTGTCCCGATGGACCTTGCTGCATCACTTCCGTCTCCGGCCCCTTGGCGAAGATGCCGTCTTCGATCTGCATGGACTCGATCGGCCGGGAGGCTGCGTCGAACCTTCGGACCCGTCTCGCGCGGGCCCGTTCCACAACCACCCCTAGAGTCCGTCCGGTCCATCGCGGACCGGGCGGACTCCTCTCTCGTCTGCTGTCGTCTGTCGTTTCGGGATAGCCGGCTCCCGTTAAGTCTTGCCAGCCTCTAGCACTTCAAACATCGCAAGACGATAAGGATCGTCCGATCATGATGAATATTGATCTATACGTCATCTTCGGCCTATTTGATTGTAAGGCTTGGTTACATATCCAGGGTTAACAATCGATAGGATTCGCTCGTTCACGATAGTACATGAAATTATTCAATGACTCAGAAATCTAGTCTATGAGGAGGTCGCCCTTCAAGAGACCGGATTGATATTATGCCGAACTCTCCTCGTCTGAATGCTATCGATGCTACGTTTGCCGACGCCGATGCTGCCGTCGTTTCGCCAAGCATCGGGCGGGACAGGACCGTCACACGGCAGCCGATCGCCATCGTGGGTCTCAGCGGCCGCTACCCGAAGGCGCCCGATCTCGACACGCTCTGGTCGAACCTTGCGGGCGGCGTCGACGGCGTCGGCGAGGCGAAGGGGGATCGCTGGGATCTCGGCCACCATGCGGTGGACGTCGACTCGGCCAACCGGATCTACACCAAGGCCGGCGGCTTTCTCGACCGCGTCGATCTCTTCGACGCCGAGTATTTCGGCATGTCGCCGCGCGAGGCGCGCCAGGTCGATCCGCAGCATCGCCTGCTTCTGGAACTGGCCGTCGAGGCGCTGGACTCGGCCGGCCTGCCGCAGAACGAGATCGCGGGCAGCCGCACGGGCGTCTTCGTCGGCATTTCCAACAACGACTATGCCAGCCTCGTCGGCCAGACCGTCGATGCCTACACCAATATCGGCAGCGCGCTCTCGATCGCGGCGAACCGGGTCTCCTACGTCTTCGACCTGCACGGGCCGTCCATGTCGATCGACACGGCCTGTTCCTCCAGCATGGTCGCCATGCATCAGGCCTGCGTCGCCATCGCGTCCGGCGAATGCGACATGGCGCTGGCCGGCGGCGTGAACCTTCTCCTCAGCCCGCGCCCCTTCGTCGGCTTCTCCGAAGCTTCGATGCTTTCGCCGGACGGGCGCTGCAAGAGCTTCGACGCCTCGGGCAACGGCTATGTGCGGGCCGAGGGCGGCGGCCTCGTGCTCCTGAAATCGCTGGAGGCGGCCGAGCGCGACGGCGACGCGATCCTCGGCGTCATCCTCGGCACCGGCGTCAATTCCGACGGGCGCACGATGGGCCTGCCCATGCCGAGCGGCGAGGCGCAGGAGGCGCTGCTGCGCGAGGTCTACGGCGCCTTGGGCCTTGGCGCCGACGACATCTTCTATGTCGAGGCGCACGGCACCGGCACCTCCGTCGGCGACCCGATCGAATGCGGCGCCATCGGCCGCGTTCTCGGCGCGCCGCGCGCCGGGGGCACGCGCTGCCGCATCGGCTCGATCAAGTCGAACATCGGCCATCTCGAAAACGCCGCCGGCATCGCGGGCCTCACCAAGGTCCTGCTCGCGATGCGCCACGGCGAGATCCCCGCCAACCTCCACTTCGCCACGCCGAACCCGAAGATCGACTTCGAGACCTGGAAGCTCGAGGTCACGGCCGAGCCCGTGGCGCTGCCGGAGAGCGAGACGCCGCTGATCTTCGGCGTCAACTCCTTCGGCTTCGGCGGCACGAACGGGCACATGGTCGTGCAGGCCTACCGCCCGAAGGCCGCCGCCGCGCGCGTGGCCGCGCCGGCTAGCGCGCCCGAAGGCGAGGCCTTCGACGATCTCCTCGTCCTCTCCGCTCCCTCCGCCGAGGGGCTGGACGCGGTGGCCTCCGCCCATGCCGCCCATCTTCGCGCCGCCGATCCCGCCGAATGGCCGGCGATCCGCGCGACCGCGGCGCGCTCGCGCACGCTCCACGCCCATCGCCTCGTCCTGTCCGCGTCCGGCCCGGCCGAGGCCGCCGCGCGGCTGGAGCGCATCGTGGCGGGCGAGATGCCCTCCCATGCCGCCAAGGGCAAGGCGGCCGGCGCCGGGCGCACGGCGCTCGTCTTCTCCGGCAACGGCCCGCAATGGTGGGGCATGGGCCGCGAGCTTCTGGCGGAAAGCGCGATCTTCCGCGCCGAGATGGAGGCGGTCGACGCGATCTTCGCCCCGCTCGCCGGCTGGTCGCTGATCGAGGCCATGAGGCGCCCGGAGGCCGAGGTCGGCATCGAGCGCACCGAGGTCGCCCAGCCGCTCCTCTTCGCCCAGCAGCTGGCGCTGACCGCCGTCCTGAAGGCGGCGGGCATCCGGCCGGACCTCGTCTTCGGCCACAGCGTCGGCGAGGCGGCGGCGGCCCATGTCTCGGGCGCGCTCAGCCGCGAACAGGCGACCGAGGTCATCTTCCATCGCAGCCAGATGCAGGCGAGGACGGCCGGCACCGGCCGCATGGCCGCGCTCGGCCTCGGCAAGGCCGAAGCCGAAGCCTATCTCGCCGAGATTCCCGGCTGGCTGGAGATCGCGGCCGTCAACTCGCCGCGCGCCGTGACGGTCGCGGGCGATCCGGCGGCGCTGGAGGCCCTCAGTGCCCGGCTGACCGAGGAGGGCAAGTTCGTGCGCATCCTCGCGCTCGACTATCCCTTCCACACCTCGGCCATGGACCCGATCCGCGAGGAGCTTCTGGAGAGGCTGGCCGCGCTGCGTCCGGGGGCGAGCGCCGTTCCCTTCGTCTCCACCGTCGAGGGCGCCGTCGTTGCCGGCGAGGCGCTCGACGCCGACTACTGGTGGCGCAACATCCGCCGGCCCGTCGCCTTCGACGCGGCCGTCGCCAGCGCCCTCTCCGAACATGCGATCGACGTCTTCGTCGAGGTCGGTCCCCATCCCGTTCTGCGCGACTACGTGCTGCAATGCGTCAAGGCGGCGGAGGGATCGTCGGCCCAGGCGCTCGCCACGCTGAAGCGTCCTTCCGCGAACCGCCCGGCGCCCGAGGCCGAGACGCTCTCGACCGCGATCTGCGCGATCCATGCCGCAGGCGCCGGCGATCTCGCCGCGCTCTTCGAGCGCCCGGCCGTGCCCGCCCGGCTGCCGGCCTATCCGTTCAACCGCACGAGCTTCTGGCGCGGCGGAACCGAGCTGCCGGGCACGATCTACCCGATCCGGCGCGAGCACCCGCTGCTCGGCGCGCGGCTTTCCTCCACGGCCGACGCCTGGTCGACCGTC
The DNA here is from genome assembly GCF_001425485.1 of Aureimonas sp. Leaf427. Classification (GTDB taxonomy): domain Bacteria; phylum Pseudomonadota; class Alphaproteobacteria; order Rhizobiales; family Rhizobiaceae; genus Plantimonas. The sequence continues at coordinate 130,100 of NZ_LMQW01000002.1, forward strand.
GTCCAGACCACGCTCCTGCCGTATCTGCGCGACCACGTCGTGCAGGGCTCGGCGATCTTCCCCGCCGCCGGCTATATCGAGCTGGCCGTCGCCGCCGCCCTCGCCAAGGGCGGCGAGGGGGTGATCGACCTCGAGACCTTCGAGATCCTGAAGCCGCTCGTCCTCTCCGAAGGCGCCGAGCCGTTCGTGCAGACCTCCGTCGATCCAGCCGACGGCACGCTCCTCGTCCGCTCCCGCCCGGCCGCCGAGACCGCCGACTGGACCGAGCACGTGAAGGGCCGCCTCTCGCGCCCCGAAGGCGTGGAGGCGCCGGCGCCGCTCGATCTCGCAGCGTTGCGCGCCGCCATGCCCGAGCACGTCTCGCGCGAGGCGCATTATCGCGGCTCCGACCGGCGCGGCCTTGCCTATGGCCCTCTCTTCCAGGGCGTCACCGCCATCGCGATGACCCCGGCCGACGCGACGAAGCGCGCCGCGCTCGGCGAGATCGCCATTCCCGCCGTCGCGGGCGAGCTCTCCGCCTATCGCGGCCATCCCGCGATCCTCGACAACGCGTTGCAGGTGCTGATCTCGCTGATCGGCCAGAACGATCCGCGCGACTGCGCGACGATCCCTGTTCAGGTCGGCCGCATCCGCAGCTTCGCGGCGCTGCCCGAGCGCGTCGTCTGCCATGTCGAGCTGCGCCACGAGAGCGCCCGCACCGGCGTCGCCGACATCGCCATCGCGGACGAGACGGGCCGCGTGCTCGTGCTGCTCGAAGAGGCGCGCTTCCAGAAGGTGGAGTTCCGCCCGAGCGCCCTGCCGATCCTCGCCGAGGACTGGCGCCCCGATCCCGCCTTCGCGCCGCGCCGCGCCGTGTCCCTCGTCCTGCCCTCGGCGGAGGCGCTGGCAGAGACGCTGACGCCCGTCGTGGCGGGGATCGCGGCCGCCCCCGAGCGCGTCTCGTTCTGGACCGAGGTGCGCGCGCGCCTCGACGCGCTCGTCGCCGCCTATGCCGCCAAGGCGCTTCGCGAGATCGCCGAGGACATTGCCGAGGAGGGCGCGCCCTTCACGCTCGCCTCGCTCGCCAGGGCCGGCGAGGTGATCGAGGACGAACTCGACCTCCTGATGCAGCTGACCCAGATGGCGGAGGCCGAGGGCTATCTCCTGCGCAAGGCGCCCTCGCGGGCCCCGACCTGGATCTGGTCGGCCGACAAGGCGCCGGAGCCCGGCGCGCTGCGGCGTCAGCTGATGCTCGACCATTCCGGCTACGGCGCCGAGCTGGTGGCCATCGCCCGGGCCGGCAACGCGTTGGCCGCCCGCCTGCGGGGCGAGACGGACGGGCCGGCGGCGGTCGCCATGCGCGAGATGCTGGACGACACCGCGCCCTTCCGCCGCTTCGCCAACACGATCGCCGCCGAGGCGGTCCGCGCCCTCGTCGCGTCCTGGCCGGAGGGGCGGGCGATCCGCGTCTGCGAGCTGTCCGGCGGAACCGGGGGGCTGGCCGCCGCCGTCCTGCCCGTCCTGCCGCAGGAGCGCAGCGACTATCTCTTCGCCGATGCCTCCGACCAGGCGCTGAGCCGCGCGCGCAACCGCTTCTCCGCCCATCATTTCCTGCGCACGGCCGGCTCGGCCGAGGCGCCGGAAAGCGGCTTCGACCTCGTTCTCTCCGCCGGCGAGGTGGAGGCTTCGACGCTCTTCGAGACCCTCCTGCCGGGCGGCATCGCCCTTCTCGTCGAGACCCTGCCGGGCCGCGTCGCCGATCTCCTGATGCCGCGCCGTTCCGAGGCGGGGTCGCCGGATCCGGCCGAAAGCCTCGTCGCCGCCGGTTTCGAGACCCCGGTCGCGCTGTCCGACGCCTCCGCCGGGGCCGAGCCGACGCACCGGGTCTGGATCGCCCGCCGGCCCGAAGGCGCAGCAAGTGCCGACATCCTGCGCCTGCCCGGCGAGGCCGGACGGCGCGTGCTCGTGGTCGGCCCGTCCGAGGCCGAGCAGCCCTTCGTCGCGGCGCTTTCGGCGGCGCTCGAGGCGTCCGGCCAGACGGTCGCCGTCCGGGCGCTCGATCCGGCCGATCTCGGCGCGGAGGCGCTGGCCGAACTCGTCGCCTCGGAGCCCGGCGCGGCCGAGTTCGTGCATCTGGCGGGCTTTGCCGCCGGCACGCCCGGGACGGACGCGATCCTGTCCGGCCAGGACCTGCGCTGCCTCTCGGCGCTTCATCTGGCCCGCGCCATCGAGATGCGGCCCCTCGACGCGGAAGGTCCGGCGCCCGTCCTGACGCTGGTGACGCGCCATGCCTTCGCGGGACCGGCCGGCACGGGTCCGGTCGATCCGTTCCAGTCGACCGTCGCCGGCCTCGGCCGCGTGATGGCGAACGAGCAGGCCTCCGTCGGCTGCCGCCTGATCGACGTCCATGCCGCCCTCGACGACGCCGAGGCGGCCGGCGACCTCGCCCATGCGCTTCTCGCCCGCGACGCGGAACCCGAGACGCTGCTCTCCGGCGGCCGGCGCTTCGTCCACCGTGTGCGGCAGTCCTCGATCGCCGAGCAGACGCGCATCGCGCGGAGCCTGCAGCCCGGAAAGACAGAGGCGCGGCCCTTCCGCCTCGACTTCCTGCCGCAGGGCGGCCTCGACTCGCTGCATCTTCGCGAGATCGAGCGCCGGACGCCCGGCGAGGGCGAGATCGAGATCGCCATCCGCGCGGCCGGTCTCAACTTCCGCGACGTGCTCTACGCCATGGGCATGCTGCCGGAAGAGGCGGTCGAGAAGGGCTTTTCCGGCCCGACCATCGGCATGGAATGCGCCGGCGAGGTCCTGCGCGTCGGGCCGGGCGTCACCGCCCTCAAGCCCGGCGACCGCGTCATCGCCTTCGCCTCCTCCTGCTTCGCCAGCCACGTCACGACCAAGGCGGACTGCGCCGCGCTGCTGCCCGCCGACATTCCCTTCGAGGCCGCCGCGACCATCCCGACCGCCTTCGTCACCGCCTGGTACGCGCTGGACCATCTGGCGCGGCTCGAACCCGGCGAGACCGTGCTGATCCACGGCGCGGCCGGCGGCGTTGGCCTCGCCGCGCTGCAGATCGCCAAGCTTCGCGGCGCCGTGGTCATCGCCAGCGCCGGCTCGCCGGACAAGCAGCAGCTCGTCCGCGACATGGGCGCCGACCACGTCGTCTCCTCCCGCTCCACCAAGTTCGCCGACGACATCATGGCGCTGACCAAGGGGGAGGGCATCGACGTCGTCCTGAACTCGCTGGCCGGCGAGGCGATCACCAAGGGTCTGCAGGTGCTCAAGCCCTTCGGCCGCTTCCTGGAGATCGGCAAGCGCGACCTCTACGCCAACAGCCGCATCGGCCTGCGCCCCTTCCGCCAGAATCTGAGCTATTTCGGCATCGACGCCGACACGCTCCTGGTGGAACGTCCCGCGCTCGCCAAGCGCATGTTCGACGCGGTCGTGGCGGCGCTTGCCTCGGGCGATCTGAAGCCTCTGCCCTATCAGGCGACGCCGGTCTCGCGGGCGGCGGAGGCCTTCCGCGCCATGCAGCAGGCCCGCCATGTCGGCAAGCTCGTCGTCAGCCTCGACGCCGAGCGCCACGAGAATCTGGCGATCCTCTCCAGCGGCCGGGGCACGGTGCGCCCGGACGTGACCTATCTCGTGACCGGCGGCCTTTCCGGCTTCGGCCTCGCCACCGCCGAATGGCTGGTGGCGGAGGGCGCGCGCTCGCTCGCCCTTCTCGGCCGGCGCGGCGCGACGACCGAGGAAGCCAAGGCCGGGCTCGCCCGCATCCGGGCGGCCGGGGCGGTGGCGACGGGCTTTGCCGTCGATGTCGCCGACAGGGAAGCGCTCGACCGGGTCCTCTTCGAGATCCGCGCGACCATGCCGCCGCTGAAGGGCGTCGTCCACGCGGCGGCCGTCATCGAGGACGCGCCGCTGATGAACGTCGACCGGGGCCTGATGCACCGCGTCATGTCGGCCAAGATGATCGGCGCCTGGAACCTCCACGAGATGACGTTGGCGGACGGGCTGGAGAGTTTCGTGCTCTACTCCTCGTCGAGCGCAGTGGTCGGCAATCCCGGCCAGGGCACCTATGTCGCGGCCAACACCTTCCTCGACACGCTGGCCGAGCATCGCCGGGCGCTGGGCCTGCCCGCGCTCTCGGTCGGCTGGGGCGCGATCAAGGATGCGGGCTTCCTCACCCGCAACGCCGCCGTGGAGGACATGCTGGAGCAGCGGGCGGGCATGAGCGCGACGCCGGTGCGCGACGCGCTGGCCGAGCTCGGGCGCCTGATGGGCTCGGGCGCCTGCCGGGTCGCGGCCGCGCAGTTCAACCTCATGCGCCTCGGGCAGAGCCTGCCCGGCGCGCGCAGCCCGCGCTTCTCCAGCCTGATCCCGGACTCGATGAGCCTCGTGCCGGAGGGCGCCGGCTCGATCGCCGCCGCGCTGGAGGCGATGGGCGAGGAGGACCGCCGCGCGCTTCTCCTCACCTGCGTCGCCGGCCATGTCGGCCGCGTCGTCGGCTCGGACGCCGCGCAGATCACGCCGGAGAAGTCGCTGACCGAACTCGGCCTCGACAGCCTCATGGCGGTGGAACTGGCCGAAGCGCTGGAGCACGAGGTCGGGCGGCCGATCTCGGTCATGCAGATGATCCAGGCGGGCACGGTCGGCGGCGTCGTCCAGATCGTCTTGCAGGGCTTTTCCGGCACGAGGGCCTCGGCCGAGGCGAAGGCGCCGGCCGCCGCTCCCGACCGCATCGCGGCCTGAGCCGCATGTCGCTCGGCGAGAGCATGGCTCTCGATCCCGGTGCCCTCGATCCCGGTCGGGCGGGGCGCGAGGCCGCCGCAGCGGCGCCGGGCGGCGGGAGCCTCTTCGCGCTGGCGCTGCCCATGGTCGTCTCGCGCGCCGGGCTCGCGGCCATGGTGCTCGTCGACTGCGTCATGGTCGCGCGGCACGGCGCGGAGGCCCTGGCCGTCACGCTTCTGGCGCAGGGCACGTTCGGCCGGCTGACCGACGTGTTCCTGGCCGTGCTCCTCGGCCCGCTCGTCCTCTTCGCGGCGGCGCAAGGGGCGGGCGCGCGGCCCCGGCGGATCGCGCTCTGGCATCGCGCGCTCTGCGCGGCGCTCATCCTCGGCGCGGCCGGTCTCGGCGCCAGCCTCTTCGCCGAGCCGATCCTCCTGGCGCTCGGGCAGGAGGCGGGGCTTTCGGCCGAAGCCGGCGCGGTCGTCCTCGCGCTCGGCCTCGGCCTGCCCGCCGGCCTCGTCGCCATCGCCTCCGCCGTCCATCTGGAGGGCGCCGGCCGGGCGAGGGGCGTCGCGCTCTGGGTGCTCGGCGCCAATTTCCTCAATCTCGGGCTGAATTTCCTTCTCGTCGGCGGCCATCTCGGATTTCCCGAACTCGGCGCGCTTGGCTCGGCTATCGCGACCGGCATCGTGCGTCTGGCGCTCGCCGCGGCGCTCGTCTGGAGCGTGCTGACGCTCGAAGGCCGCGCCGCGCTCCGCCCCGGCCGGGCCCTTCCCGGCGACGGGCGGGAGCAGGCAAGGCTCGGCGGCAGCGCGTTCGCGACGGCGGGCTTCCTGCACGCGCTCGGCATCTGGCTCACCGTCTTCGCGGGCTGGCTGGGCGCGCTTGATCTCGCCGCCTATGCCTCCGCCTGGCTCTTCATCCTGCCCGGCCTTCTCCTCTCCGCCGGCATCGGCGACGCGCTCGCCGTCCGCCTGTCCAAGGCGGGCGCCGACGGGGCGGAAACGCCGGAGGCCGCGCGTCTGCTGCGGGCCGATCTCGGCGCGCTGGCGCTCGTGCTCCTGCCCTTCACGCTCCTCTTCGCCCTCGCGCCGGAAACGCTCGCCGGCCTCTACGCGCCGGACCCGGCTCTTGCCGCCGGCATCGCCGCGCTTCTCACGATCGCCGGCCTCGTCCTTCTCTTCGACGGGCTCGGCTACGGCCTCGTCGCGGCGCTCCGCGCGCGCGGGGACGTGACCGTGCCGATGGGGATTCAGGTCGGCTGCATGGCGGCGACGCCGCTGCTGGCCGGCGCTCTCGCCTTCGGCCCGCTCGGCGCCGGGGGCCTCCTCGGCATCGTCGCAGCGATCCTCGTCACCAGCACGCTGCGGATCGGCCTCCTCGCCCTCCGCGCCGTCCGGCATTTCCGCCGATGACACGCGCTCTCCTTCGGCCTGCCCTCCTGTCCTCCGCCCCTCTCGCACCATCAGAGACCCGCATGTTCCTGGACCCGACCGAGACCTTCGCCGTGCCCCGCGAGCCGCAGGACGGTTTCGCGCTGAGCCATGCGCAGCGCGGGGTCTGGCTGGACGCCAAGATGATCGGCCGGCCGCAGGCCTACCAGATCGGCTCGCTCGCCGAGATCGCCGGCCCGGTCGATCCCGCGCTCGCGCAAGAGGCGCTGCGCCTCGTCATGAGCCGCCACGACGCGCTGCGCCTGCGGATCGACGCGGACGAGCCGCGCCAGCGCTTCGAGCCGCTGGACACCGCGCCCTTCCACCTGATCGACCTCTCCGGCGTGGCCGAGCCGGACGCGGCGGCGGCGGCGCATCTTAGCGCCATCCAGGCGGCGGGCTTTCCGCTGGGCCCCGCGCCGCTTTTCCGGCTCGACCTCCTGAAGCTTGCGCCGGACCGCTGGCACCTGATCCTCCTCGCCCATCATCTGATCGCCGACGGCGTTTCGATCGCGCTGGCGCAGAGGCACTGGCTCGAGGCCTACAATCGGCTCTTCGCGGGCGAGGAGGCGGGCGGGACGGAGGCGCGCTCCTCCTATGCGCCGGTCGTCGCCGAGGACGCGGCCTACGAGGCCTCCGCGCGCCATGGCGAGGACCTGGACTATTGGGCGAAGCGCCTGTCGCCCCGGCCCGGCCTCGTCTTCGAGAACCGCCCGGCGCCGCAGGGCCACGCTCCCTTCGACGGCGCGCCGCGCGCCGGGCTCCTCGTCGCGCCCGAGACCGCCGCCCGGTTCGAGGCCGCGGCGCGGACGGCCGGCACGACGCTGCACCGCGCGCTGGTGGCCACGCTCGCGCTCGCCCTCTCGCGCCGCTACGACCGGACCGACCTCGCCCTCGGCATGGCGCTGCACCGGCGCGAGCATGCGACGCGCGACACGATCGGCATGCTGGCCGGCATGATCGCCGTGCGCTGCGCGGCCGATCCCGCGTGCACGCTCCTCGCCAACGTCCAGCGCATCGCGGCCGATCTCGACGCCGACCTTCGCCGCCAGCGAGCGCCGATCGATGCGATCGGGCGGCGGCTGGCGGCGGAGGCGGGCTCGGCGGAGGCCGGGCGCGGCCTCTTCGACGTCGCCGTGACGATCATGCCGGCCGCGGCCGGCGCCCTGCCGGCGCTCGGCGGCGGCGCCACGATCCGCTCGCGCCCGATCCGCGCGCCCGAGGAGACGCCGCTCGCGGTCTATATCAACGAGCTGGCCGGGGGCGGCCTCTCCGTCCAGTTCGGCTTCAACCCCGACATTCTGGCGAGCGAGGAGGTGGAGCGGCTGGAGGCCGGCTTCCGCGACATGCTGGAGGCCTTCGCCGCCCGGCCCGAGCGCCGCCTCTCGGCGCTGCCGCGCCTGACGCGCGAGGAGGACGCGGCCATCGCCGAATGGTCGGAGGGCACCGCGCTCGACGTGCCGCAGGCGACGCTGCACGGCCTCTTCCAGGCGCGCGCGGCCGAAGATCCCGACGCGCCGGCGCTCCTCTCAGACGAGGGCGCGATGAGCTATGGCGAACTCGACCGTGCGGCGACGGCCCTGGCGGCGCGGCTGGGACAGGCCGGGATCGCGCCCGGCTCCGTCGTCGGCGTCCTCGTCGAGCGCTCGATGACGAGCAGCCTCGCGGCCATGGCGATCCTGAAGGCCGGATGCGTCTACCTGCCGCTCGACCCGGTCTATCCTGACGAACGCCTCCACGGAATGATCGAGGATGCGCAGGCTCGCGCGGTTCTGACGACGGGCGAGGGCGCCGGCCGCGTGCCGGACGGCGTCATGGCAATCGGGCTCGGGGCAATCGAGCTCGGGACGGCCGGGCTCGGGGCGACCGATCCGGCCGCCGATCATCCGCCGGTGGACGACGGCGCGCGTTCGCCGGAGGATCTCGCCTATATCGTCTTCACCTCCGGCTCGACCGGGCGCCCGAAGGGCGTCGCCATGTCCCATGGGGCGGCGGTCAATCTGGCCTTCGCCCGGCAGGAGCACGATCCGATCGGGCGGGGCGACCGGGTTCTCGCGGCGATCTCGGTCGGGTTCGACGTGTCGATCGGCCAGCTTCTCCTGCCGCTTCTCTCGGGCGCGGCCGTGGTCGTGGCCGGCGAGATCCGGGGCCTGTCCCCGGAGGCCTTCTGGGCCTTCATGGTCCGGCACGGCGTGACCCACGTCAATTCCGTCCCCTCCTTCCTCGAAAGCGTCCTTCCCGGCACGCCTGGAAGCACGGCGCTGAAGCAGGTCATGCTGGGCGGGGAGGGCCTCTCCGGGGCGCTCGCCGCCAAGCTCCGCACAGCGCTCGGCGTTCCGGTCGTCAACATGTACGGGCCGACCGAGACCTGCATCGACGCGACGGCCTTTCCGGTTCCGGCGTCCGGCTTCGAGGCCGCGCCGATCCTGCCGATCGGCCGGCCGCTGCCGAACTACGCGACCCATGTGCTCGACGCCGCGCTGAAGCCCGTCGCCATCGGCGCGGAGGGCGAGCTCTTCATCGGCGGCGCGGGTCTGGCGGAAGGCTATCTCGGGCCACGCGCGCTGACGCAGGAGCGCTTCGTCGAGACCCCGCTCCAAGGGCGGCTCTATCGCACGGGCGACCGCGCGCTCTGGCGCGAGGACGGGCAGATCGCGTTTCTCGGCCGGACGGACGCGCAGGTGAAAATCCGCGGTTTCCGCGTCGAGCCCGGCGAGATCGAGGTCGTGCTGCGCGGGCACCAAGCGCTCGCCCAGGCCGCCGTCGTCGCGCGGCCCGATGCGCGCGGCGCGATGCGGCTTCTGGCCTACGGCGTGCCCGCCGAGGGCGCCGCGCCGCCCGGCGTCGAGGCCCTCCGAGCCCATCTGGCGGCGCGGCTTCCCGCCCATATGGTCCCCGCCGAGATCCTGCTCGTCGACGCCCTGCCGCTGACGCCGAACGGCAAGCTCGACGCGCGCGCGCTGCCCGAGCCGGGCGCGCGGGCCGGCACGGGCCGGGCGCCGGAGACGGCGACGGAGCGCCTTCTGGCGGAGAGCTACGCCGCGCTGCTCGGCGTCGCCGGCGTCGATGTCGAGGCGCATTTCTTCGAACTCGGCGGGCATTCGCTGCTGGCGACGCAGCTCGCCTCGCGCCTTCGCGCCGCGCTCGGCGTGGAACTGCCGATCCGCACGCTCTTCGAGACGCCGCGCATCCTCGACCTCGCCCCGCGCATCGACGCGCTGCTGGCCGAGGGCGGCGCCCGTCCCGCCGCCGGGGCCCCGCTCGTCGCCCGGCCGCGCCCGGCGCGCCTTCCGCTGTCCCATGCGCAGGAGCGGCTCTGGTTCCTCGACCGGCTCGAACGGGACAGCCCCGCCTACAACATTCCGACCGCGCTCCGTCTCGACGGCGATCTCGATGCCGGCGCGCTGGAAGCGGCCTTCGCGGCGCTGGTCGAGCGCCACGAGATCCTGCGCACGCGCTTTGCGGAGATCGACGGCGCGCCCGCGCAGATCGTCATGGACACCCGCGCCGTGCCCTTCGCGCTGGAAGACCTGACGGGCGGGCGCGAGGCCGAGACGGTGGCGCTCTTGGAGGCCGAGGCGCGCCGGCCCTTCGATCTCGAGCGCGATCCGCTCCTGCGCGTGCGCCTCCTGCGCCTCGCGCCGCAGGCGCATGTCTGCCTCCTCACCCTCCATCACATCGTCTCCGACGGCTGGTCCAGCTCGATCCTCGTCACCGAACTCGCCGCTCTCTACGAGGCCGCGCGCGCCGGCCGGCCGGCGGGACTCGCCCCGCTCGCCATCCAGTTCGCGGACTTCGCTCTCTGGCAGCGCGAGGCGCTGGGCGAGGCCGAGCTGGCCGGCCAGACCGCCTTCTGGCGGGAGGCGCTGGCCGGCGCGCCCGACGCCCTGACGCTGCCGCTGGAGCACCCGCGCCCCGCGACGCGCAGCTTCATAGGCCGGAGCCAGAGCGTGGCGCTGCCGGCCGACGTCTCGCAGGCGCTGGTGCAGTTCGCGCACTTGAGCGGCGCCACGCCCTTCATCGTGCTCCTCTCCGCCTTCGCCGCGCTCCTGTCGCGCTGGAGCGGGCAGGAGGACGTCGTCATCGGCGCGCCCATCGCCAACCGCAGGCAGGCCGAGACGGAGGGGCTGATCGGCTTCTTCGTGAACACGATCGCCCTTCGTGCCGACCTCTCCGGCGCGCCTTCGCTGGCCGAGCTGACCGAGCGCATGCGCGCCCGCTCGCTCGACGCCTATGCCCATCAGGACCTTCCCTTCGAGCGGCTGGTCGATGCGCTGAAGCCCGCGCGCGATCCCGGCCTCCATCCGGTCTTCCAGACGATGTTCGTTCTCCAGAACGCGCCGGAGGGACGCTACGAGACCGGATCGCTCGCCATCTCGCCGGTCGTTCAGCCCGAAAGCGTCGCGAAATTCGACCTGACGCTGACGCTGAGCGAGACGCCGGACGGCTTCGCGGGCGCGCTGACCTACGCCGCCGATCTCTTTTCGCCCGCGCTGGTCGCGCGCATGGCCGCCGAGTTCGAGCGGCTCGTGCGCGCCGCGCTGGAGGACCCCGGCCGCGACCTCGCCGCGATCCCGCTCGTCTCCGAGGACGAGGAGCTGCGTCTTATCGCCGAGGGCGAAGGCATCCGGCGCCCCGTCGCGGTGGACACGGTTCCGGCGCTCTTCGAGGCGGAGGTCCGCCGCAGGCCGGGCGGGGAGGCGGTCGCCCACGGGGCGACGCGCCTCGATTTCGCCGCGCTGAACGCGCGCGCCAATCGCCTCGCCCATGCGCTGATCGCGGCGGGCATCGGCCCCGAGCGCACGGTCGGCGTGATCCTGCCGCGCTCGGAGGCGCTCGTCGTCGCCGCGCTCGCCATCCTGAAGGCCGGCGGCGTCTACGTTCCGCTCGATCCCGCCTATCCCGCCGAGCGCATCGCCGCGATCCTTGCCACCGCCGCGCCCGCGCTCGTCCTCGCCGCGCCGGAAACGCGCGGCGCGCTGCCGGAGGGCACGGCGGTTCTCGATCTGGCCGCCTTCGACGGAGCCGCCTTCCCCGACCGCGATCCGACCGACCGCGACCGGACGGCGCCGCTGTCGGCGGAGAACCTCGCCTATGTCATCCACACGTCCGGCTCGACCGGCCGGCCGAAGGGCGTCGCGGTCTCGCATGGCGCGCTCGTCCATCTCGCCGACGCCCGCAAGGCGCACGATCCGATCGGCCCCGGCGACCGCGTGCTCGCCGCGCTCTCCATCGGCTTCGACGTCTCGGTCGGCCAGCTCGTCACGCCGCTCCTTTCCGGCGCGACCGTCGTCGTCTCGCCCGATCTCGGCACGCTCGGCGGCGCCGGATTCTGGTCGCTGCTGGAGGCCGAGCGGATCACGCATCTGAACGCGGGCCCCGCCTTTCTGGGCGCCGCCCTCGACGCCGCGCCCCCGAAGCTCTCCCTGAAGCGCCTGATGCTCGGCGGGGAGGGCTTCTCGACCGCGCTGGCGCGGCGGCTTCTGGCGGCGCTTCCGGGCACGGAGGTCTTCAACATGTACGGGCCGACCGAAGCCTGCATCGACGCCACGGCCTATCGCGCGACGGGGCAGGAGACCGGCGCCTTCCTGCCGATCGGCCGGCCGCTGCCGAACTACCGCGTCCATCTCCTCGACGCCGCGCTGCGCCCGGTCGCGCCGGGTCTTGCCGGCGAGATCCATATCGGCGGGCCGACGCTGGCGAGGTCCTATGTCGGCGATCCCGCCGAGACCGAGGCGCGCTTCGTCGCCGATCCGTTCGGCGCCCCCGGCGACAGGCTCTACCGCACGGGCGATCTGGCGCGGCGGAACGCGGCCGGCGAGATCGAATTCCTCGGCCGGATCGACGCGCAGGTGAAGATCCGCGGCGTGCGCATCGAGCTCGGCGAGATCGAGGCCGTGCTCCGCCGCCACCCGGCCGTCGCCGCCGTCGCCGCCGTCGCGCGGCCGCACCGGGGCGAGCTTGCCATCGTCGCCTATGTCGTGCCGTCCCGCCCGCAGGGCGAGGCGCTGCGGCCGGCCGAGCTGCGCGACGTCGTGGCGCTCTCGCTGCCCCATCACATGGTCCCGGCCGCGATCCTCGCCGTTCCCGCCCTGCCGATGACGGCCCATGGCAAGCTCGACCTTCGCGCTCTGCCCGAGCCGCTCTTCGAGGAGGAGGCGCGCGATGCCACGCCGCCGCGCAACGCGCTGGACGAAGCCTTGCGCGATGTCTGGATCTCCGTGCTCGGCCTTGAGGCGCTCGGCCTTGAGGAGAACTTCTTCCGCATCGGCGGCCATTCGCTGATGGCGCTGCGCGTCGCCGCCGCCGTCAAGGCGCGGCTCGGCCTCGACATGCCGGTCGGCGCGCTCTTCCGCAACCAGACGATCCGCCAGCTCTCCGACGCGCTATCGGCCGGGGCTTGCGGTTCCACGTCGGGCTCCCCGGCGATCGCGCTGAACGGTCACGCGGGGGATCGGCCGGTCTTCGCCGTCCATGCCGTGGGCGGCAGCGCGCTCGTCTATTCCGGCCTCGCGCAGGCGCTGGCGGACGCGCGCCCGGTCTTCGGCCTCCAGGCCTCCGGCCTCGATGCCGGCGAGCCTCTCGCCCCCTCGCTGGAGGCGATGGCGCAAAGCTACGTCGCCGCGCTGCGCGGGTGCCAGCCGCAGGGGCCTTATACGCTGCTCGGCCATTCCTTCGGCGGCCTCGTCGCCTTCGAGATGACGCGGCAGCTGGAGGCCGCGGGCGAGCGTGTGGAGCGCCTCGTCATGCTGGACACGTCGAGCCCGGCGACGGAGGGGAGCCTCATGCCGCCCGCCGAACAGGCCCGGATGCTGCTCGCCGCCGAAAGCTCGGGCCTCGGGCTCGACATCGAGGAGGGCGCGCGGTCGCGGATCGAGGCCGTCATCGCCAACAATGTCGCGCTCGCCGCCGCCCATGCGCCGGGGCGGATCGAAGCGCCGCTCACCTATGTGGAAGCCATGCGCCACGAGGGCGACGCGGACCGCGCCGCCTATTGGCTCGCCCGCAGCCTCCGGCCCACGCCCGCCGCCCGCTCGGCCTGCGGTCACTTCGACATGCTGCGCCCGGAGCATCTCGGCCCCGTCCTCGCCGCCCTGTCGCCGGCGGACGAGGCGCCCGAGACACCCGTCTCGGACGGTCTCTTCTCCGGTCCCTTCGATCGCCTCCCGCCGGGCAACGGAGAAGAAGCGGCCGATCTTCAGTAAGAGGACAGGCGCCTCTTCGCCCGCCCTTCGAACCGTCGAGCGAACCCGGCGGATGCCGGCGCCCGGCATCCGACCGGCGTCTCAGCTTGTCAGAAGCCCTTCGAGCACCTTCACCGTGTCGTCGATCTCGGCCTCGATCCGGGCGCGGGGGAAGCCGGCGCTGGCTTTGACGCCGACGGAGTGGAGGGTCGCGATCACGAGATTGGCGTAGCAGCGGGCCTTGGCGCCGCCGGGATCGGAGGCGATGCGCTCGCTCGCCCAGGTCTCGATGCGACGCTGTTCGCGATCGACCAGATTGCGCAGGACGGCTTTCGCGTCGTCGTGGGCATTGGCCTCGGCCGCGAGAACGCAGGCGATGAGGCAGCCGCGGGGCCGTTCGTGATCGTAGAGAAAGCCGACGATGACGTCGCGCAGGGACGGCTCCTTCCGTCCCTCGCCGGACCCGTCGGGAAGGCCGAGCATGGCGATCTTCTCGTAATAGCGCTCCACGGCCTGGAAGAACAAAGCCCGCTTGTCGCCATAGGCGGCATAGAGGCTGGGCCGGTTGATACCCATGGCCTGCGTCAGGGCGTCGAGATCGGCGCCCTCGTAGCCGTTCTCCCAGAACACGTCGACGGCGCGATCGAGGGCCGTGTCGATGTCGAACGACCGGGGGCGGCCACGCTTCTTCCGTATCTCGATCACCCCGCCCAAAACGGCCTCCATGTTAATTTACTCGATAGTACATAATGCGCTTGACGGCGGCAATATCCTCCTCCCATAGTGTATCACGCAGTACAGAAATAGGAGGCTGTGCGGCGCGGTGCGGGGTCCGGGCGATCCTGCGCGAAAGGGGGGAGGAATCGTCCATGGTTGGACATGGTGCCGACGGCCGAAATCCGTTTCCGGCAGTATCGGGCGGCGACAAGCCCATCATCCTCATCGAGATCGACAGACCGCTCCGCCATCGCGGGGCGCCTTCAACGCGGCCCGGTCCATCCGGGCGCGGCCGGCGGACCATGCCGGCGACATCCTGACCATCGACGTCCGGCGGGGACGTCCGGCGGGCGGCGACGGCCCTTCGAGGTCGTCGCGATCCGGCGACACCACACGGCAACGACAAGGAAACATCCCATGGCCTTCAAGGCGCTCCTGGCGACGAAGTCGGGCGAGACGATCTCAAACGACGTGGTGGCGTTCGACGAAGCCGACCTGATGCCGGGCGACGTCACGGTCGCGGTGGATTATTCGACCGTGAACTTCAAGGATGCCATGGCGCTCGGCGGGCGCAACATCATCCGCACCTATCCGCTGATCGCGGGCATCGACCTCGCCGGCACGGTGGAGGCCTCGACCTATCCCGGCATCGCCGTCGGCGACCGCGTCGTCGCCAACGGCTGGGGCCTGAGCCAGACGCATCACGGCGGCTTCGCCCAGAAGGCGCGGCTGAGCGGCGACTGGCTGGTCAAGCTGCCGGAGGCGCTGTCCACCAAGAACGCCATGGCGATCGGCACGGCGGGCTACACGGCCATGCTGAGCGTGCTGGCGCTGGAGCATGGCGGCCTCACGCCGGACCGGGGCGACATCCTGGTGACAGGCGCCAGCGGCGGCGTCGGTTCGATCGCCATCTCGCTCCTGTCGGATCTCGGCTACCGGGTCGTCGCCTCGACGGGCCGGCCGGAGGAGACCGACTATCTGCGCGCCCTCGGCGCGGCCGAGGTCATCGATCGCAGGACGCTGTCGGAACCGGGCGCGCCGATCGGCGGCGAGCGCTGGGCGGGCGCGGTCGATTCGGTGGGAAGCCACACGCTGGCGAACGTTCTGGCGCAGACGAAGTATCGCGGCGTCGTGACGACCTGCGGCCTCGCGCAAGGGGCGGACCTTCCCGGCAGCGTCCTGCCCTTCATCCTGCGCCACGTGACCCTGGCCGGCATCGACTCGGTCAACGCGCCGCAGGCGGAGCGCATCCGGGCCTGGGCGCGTCTCGCCGAAGGTCTCGACCTTAGCAAGCTGACGCGGACCGAGACGGTCGTGACGCTGGCCGACGTGACCGGCGTGGCCGGCGAAATCCTGCAGGGCAAGATCCGAGGACGGACGGTCGTCGACGTGAACGCCTGACGCGAACGGCCGGGTGCTTCGGCATCCCGGCCCCCGGCACGAGGGCATCACGGAGAAAAAGACCGGACCTGCAGAGTGTGGGAGGAGAACACGATGCGACTGAGAAACAAGGTAGCCGTCATAACGGGGGGAGATAGCGGGATCGGACTGGCATCGGCCACGCTGTTCCGCGCGGAGGGCGCCAAGGTCGCCATCATCAGCAACAATGCCAGGACGCTCGCTGCCGCACAGGCGCATCTCGGCGCGGAGGTGCTGGCGATCGAGGCGGATGTCACGGTGCCGGAAACGCTGACCGCGGCCATGGAGCGGATCGGCCAGCGCTTCGGCCATGTCGATGTGCTCCTGCCGGCCGCCGGCATCGCATCCCCGAGCCCGCTCGGCGCGACGACGGCGCAGACCGTCGACCGCGTGCTCTCGATCAATCTCTCTGGCACCTTCTACACGGTGCAGGCCGCGCTGCCCTACCTGCGCCCGGGCGCCTCGATCATCCTCATGGGATCGATCATGGGCTCGATCGGACCCGCCGGCCTCTCGATCTACGCGGCGAGCAAGGCCGGGATCGTCGGCATGGCGCGCTCCATGGCCTGCGAGCTGACGCCGAAGGGCATCCGCGTCAACACGATCGTGGCGGGCGCGACGGAGACGGCCATCTGGAACGGCCTCGCCGATACGCCCGTCGAGGCGCGGCAGATGATGGACGGCATCGCCAAGACCGTTCCGATCGGGCGGCTGAACACGACCGAGGAGGTCGCGGAGGTCGCGCTGTTCTTCGCCTCCGACCAGTCCAGAACCGTCCATGCCGCGGAGCTGGTCGTCGACGGCGGCTGCGTCGGGGCGCCGGCCGGCCGCATCGATCAGGCAGAGGCTCAGGCGGCTTAGCGCCTTAGCGGGCTTGTCGGCCCGAACGGCTCGGGAGCGCGCCGCAAGGGGCGTCGAGCCGGACGCAAGACTGACGCAAGCCCGGCGTTTCCCGGCGCAGCCGTGCCGGGAAACCATGGCCGGACAGACATCACCAAGACGACAGGGGTGCCGCCTTCGCGGCCCGCGGCTCTGCGCATGACCTTCCGGGGAGGAGGTGTGACATGACGACCTACAACGAGTTCTATCGCCGTTCGATCGAGGAACCGGATGCGTTCTGGACCGAACAGTCCGCGCTGATCGACTGGCAGCAGCCCTTCGACAGGGTCTGCGACTACGACAGGCCGCCCTTCGCCAAGTGGTTCGTCGGGGGGCGGACCAACCTCTGCCACAATGCCGTCGACCGGCACCTGGAGGCGCGCGGGGACCAGGCGGCGCTCGTCGCCGTCTCCAGCGAGACGGGCGGGGAGACGACCTTCACCTATCGCGATCTCCATGCCGAAGTGCAGACCATGGCCGCGATCATCCGCTCGCTGGGCGTGACGAGCGGCGACCGGGTGCTCATCTACATGCCGATGATCCCGGAGGCCGTGTTCGCCATGCTGGCCTGCGCGCGCATCGGGGCGGTCCATTCGGTCGTCTTCGGCGGATTTGCCAGCGCGAGCCTCGCCAGCCGCATCGACGACGCCAAGCCCAGCCTGATCGTCAGCGCCGACGCGGGGTCGCGCGGCGGCCGGATCATCGCCTACAAGCCGCTTCTCGACGAGGCCCTCGAGCTCGCCTCGATCGCGCCGCCGAAGGTTCTCATCGTCGATCGGGGCCTTGCCGAGGCGCCCCTGCGCGCGGGACGCGACGTCGCCTACGCCGTCCTTCGCAAGCTCTTTCTCGGCGCGAGCGTCCCGTGCGTCTGGCTGGAATCGAACGCTCCCAGCTACACGCTCTACACCAGCGGCACGACGGGCACGCCGAAGGCGGTGCAGCGGGACACCGGCGGCTATGCCGTGGCGCTAGCGGCCAGCATGAAGCACATCTTCCGCGGCGCGCCCGGCAAGACCTTCTTCTGCACGAGCGACATCGGCTGGGTCGTCGGCCACAGCTACATCGTCTACGGCCCGCTCGTCGCGGGCATGACGACGATCCTCTACGAGGGCCTGCCGACGAAGCCGGACGCGGGCATCTGGTGGAGACTGGTCGAGGCCTACGGCGTCTCCGGCATGTTCAGCTCCCCGACCGCCATCCGGGTGATGAAGCAGCACGAGAACGAGCCGATCTTCGACTACGACCTGTCGAGCCTCGAAAATCTCTTCCTCGCCGGCGAGCCGCTCGACGCGCCGACGGCCGAATGGATCGCCGACGCGCTGGGCAAGCCGATCATCGACAATTACTGGCAGACCGAATCCGGCTGGCCGATCCTGACCCTCGCCAACGGCGTCGAGCAGAAGGGCACCAAGTTCGGCTCGCCGGGCCTGCCGATGTACGGCTACGGCGTGCGCCTGATCGACGAGGCCGGGGAGGAGATCACCGAGGCCGGCCGCAAGGGCCTGATCGTCATCGACGGGCCGCTTCCCCCCGGCTGCATCCAGACGGTGGCCGACGACGACGCGCGCTTCGTCGCGACCTACTGGTCGACGATGGAGGGACGCCACGTCTATTCGACCTTCGACTGGGGCGTGCGCGACGAGGACGGCTACTACTTCCTTCTCGGACGGGCCGACGACGTCATCAACACGGCGGGCCATAGGCTCGGCACGCGCGAGATCGAGGAGAGCATCCTCGGCCATTCCAACGTCGCCGAGGTCGCGGTCGTCGGCGTCGGCGATGCGCTGAAGGGCCAGGTCGCCGTCGCCTTCGTCACTGTGAAGGACCCACGCGCGATCGCCGGCGCCGAGGGTGCGGCCCGGCAGAGGCAGGACATCCTGAAGCGGGTGGAGCGCACGCTCGGCGCGATCGCGCGTCCGGCGGAGGTCCATTTCGTGGCGGCGCTTCCCAAGACGCGGTCGGGCAAGCTCCTGCGCCGGACGATCCAGGCGATCTGCGAGGGCCGCGACCCCGGCAACATCACGACGATCGAGGACCCCGGCGTCCTCCAGGCGATCGCCGAGGCCGTCCATCCACCGGCCCCGGCAGGGCGGCGATAGCGCGGAAGACGCCGCCGCCCCGCATGGGCCTTGAACCGACATGACAAAAGGGGAGGACGCCATGACGACGCATGAATTCGACTACGACTGGGTGATCATCGGCTCCGGCTTCGGGGGCAGCGCCTCGGCGCTGCGGCTGGCGGAGAAGGGCTATCGCGTCGCGGTGCTCGAAAAGGGCAGGCGCTACGAGGACAAGGATCTGCCGACCTCCGACCGGGACAAGCCGCGCTACGTCTGGGACCCCGCCCACAAGCTCTACGGCATCATGCGCACCGTCCTCTTCCGCCACGTCATGACGGGAGCCCAGACGGGCGTCGGCGGGGGAAGCCTGATGTATGGCGGCGTGCTCTTCCGCGCGCAGGCCGGATTCTACGCCGACCCGCAATGGCGCGGGCTCGGCGCCTGGGAAAGGACGCTCGCGCCGCACTATGCCGAGGTCGAGCGGATGCTGGGCGTCAGCCTGCCGACATGGGACTCGGTGCCCATGGGCCTGATGCGGCAGATCGCCGAACGGTTCGGCGGGAAGGACGCCTTCGCGCTGTCCCCGACCGGCGTCTTCTTCGGCGAGCCCGGAAAGACGGTCGACGATCCCTATTTCGGAGGCGAGGGCCCGCCGCGCACGGGATGCATGCGCTGCGGCGAATGCATGGGCGGCTGCAGCACCGGCGCGGCCAACCGGCTGACCAAGAACTATCTCTGGTTCGCCGAGAAGCTGGGCGTTCGCGTCCATCCCGAACAGGAGGTCGTCGAGGTCACGCCGCTCGCGGCGCCCGACGGCGGCGACGGCTACCGGATCGTCGCCGAGCATCACGCGGAGGCGACGCGCGGCCGGCGCACCGCCTACACCGCGCGCGGCGTCATCTTCGCGGGCGGGGCCGTCGGCACGAACGAGCTTCTGGCGCAGTGCAAGCACGGCGGCTTCCTCCCGCGCATCAGCGACCGCCTCGGCCACCTCGTTCGAACCAACAGCGAGGTGATCTATTCCGTGCAGTTTCCCGAGGACATCGGCAGCTGGCGCGACGTGACGGCCAGCAGCCGCGTGCTGCTCGACGGGGACACGCAGATCGAACTCCTGACGCTCGGGCCGAAGGCCGATGCGCAGAGGCCGATCTGGACCTTCATGCCCGGCACCGGCCCGGCCGGCATCCGCGCGGTCAAGTGGGTCGGACAGGTGCTGAGGCATCCGCGAAAATGGGCGCGGTCCCTGCGCAAGGAGGGCTGGGGCGCCCGCACGATGCTGATGCTCGTGATGCAGACCAAGGACAACGCCATCCGGCTTCGGGCCAAGAAGCGCCGCTTCGGCAAGGGCTATCGCCTCTACAGCGAGGCCGATCCGAAGCGCCCGGCGCCGACCTATATCGAAGCCGGCGACAAGGTCATCCGCTGGCTCGCCGAGCGCACCGGCGGCATTGCCCAGACCACCGTCTTCGACGCCTTCTTCGGCGTCCCCAACACGGGCCATCTTCTGGGCGGCGCCGCGATCGGGGCCGACGCGGAGTCCGGCGTGATCGACGCGAACCTCCATGTGTTCGGCTACCTGAACATGCTGGTCTGCGACGCCTCCGCCATGCCGGCCAATCCGGGCGTCAACCCGGCGCTGACGATCACGGCGCTCGCCGAATACGCCATGTCCAGGATTCCGGCGGCCGCGGCCGGCGACCAGGATGCCTGGCCCGTCCCGATGCGCAAGGCCGGGTAGCCGGCAAGGCGGCGGACGGCCGCAATCCCCGCGCCAGCGCGCGTGCGGCGACGGGGCGGAGCGTCCCCGCCGCCGAAGCGCTCCATCGAACAACCCCATCGCAACGAGGAGAGACCCCATGACCACGACAACCGTGACGTTGAGCCCGCAGGCGCAGGCCTTCGAGAAGCTGCTCGGCGCAGGCCTCACGCCGCCGAACGAGATCGAGGCCGTCCGCATCGGCGCCGAGCGCCTGCATCTGGCGGCCAGCGAGCCGGAGGGGGTGACCTATCGCGAGGTCGACGCCAAGGGCGTGCCGGCCATCTGGGTCCAGCCCAAGGTTGCGGACAACGCCTTCGTGCTGCTGCACGCCCATGCCGGCGGCAGCGTCACGACCTCGGCCGCCGTCGATCGCAAGCTGGCCGGCCACATCGCGACGGCCGCCGGCATTCCCGCGCTGGTGCTCGACTATCGCCGGGCGCCCGAGCACAAGTACCCGGCTCAGGTCGACGACGTCGAAGCCGCGTTCGAATGGCTGCTCTCGCAGGGCTATGCGGCCAAGAACATCGTCACGATCGGCCATTCCATCGGCGGCTTCCTGTCGGCGGCCGTCGCGATCCGCCTGCGCGACGCCGGCAAGGAGCTGCCGGGCGCCGTCGTGTCGATCTCGCCCTGGTGCGACCTGCAGATCGCCAATCCCGCGATCGAGGCCAATGCCGGCACCGACAAGCTCCTGACCCGCGCCCTCCTGGAGTTCTTCCGCGACGCCTGGATCGGCGGCACCGGCATCGCCTTCGACGATCTCAGGATCAACCTGAACCTCACCGATCTCTCCGGCCTCCCGCCGACGCTGGTCTCCTGGGGCACCTACGAGATTCTCGCCGGAGAGGACGAGATCTACGCCGAGCGCCTGAAGGCGGCGGGCGTTGCGACGGAGGTTCTCCCGGTTGCCGGCGCGCAGCATTCCTACGTCTGGGCCGCCGGCCGCGTTCCCGAGAGCGACGCCGCCATCGCCCATATCGCGAAATGGCTGCGCTCGACGCTGCCGATCAAGCCGAAGGCGCAGTAGGCGCAGTAGGCGAACTGCCGCCCGAAGGGCGCGGTCCTGTCGATACCGTGGACGACCACGATGCAGACAGGGCCGCGCTCGCAGCCGGGCGGCGACCGCCGCTTCGCGGTCGTCCCGAACGGGCGACGGAGTGGAGTTCGCATGCCGTGCTCGAGCGAAAGCCCCGGCTTCAGGCCGCCCGCCAGCGGTCCTCGACGAGCCGGCGGAGCGACAGGGCGTCGAGCCAGCGGTCGGAGAGTTCCGCATCGTCCGCCCCGGTGATGGCATAGGGGCGGGGGCCGAGTTCGCAGAGGAAGATGCAGTCCTCGTCCGGCTTGGCGCGCGCCTTCCAGCTTCGAAAGCCCTCGCTCCACCAGTCGAGGAAGAGATCGAGCCAGGGCCTGTGCTGGGGAAAGCCATGGGAGACCTGCACCTGGCAGCGCGTGGCGACGCGGCCCTGGAAGCTGTCGGAGCGCGCCAGGATGCGCGAGACCTGGCCGGCGAGCTCGCGGTCCAGCGGCAGCATGGGCTCGCGGTCGACGACATAGTGGGAGAGATCGGCGGCCAGCCGCATCTCGGGCACGGCGTCGAGCAGCTGGAGCGTGGCGAAGAGATCGTTCGTGATGGAGGCGCGATGCGTCTCGAACTGGATCGGCACGCCTTCCTCCGCGGCGATCCTCAGCCACTCCCGCACGACCGGGACCATGCCGCAGACCTGCACCGGCATGACCTGCCCGACCACGACGACGAAGGGCGAGCCGATCTCCTTGGCCAGATGCAGCGCCGGCCGAAGCTCCTCGACCGATCGCGGAAAGGCGGTGAGAAGACCGGCGAGACCCGTGCGGGCGTAGTTCGGCACGATGGATCGGGCCGTCTCGATGTCCATCGCGCCGAGATCGATCGCCATGCCGTGATAGCCGGCCTCGGCGACCGCGTCGAAGCGCTCTTCGACCGGCCGCTCGGCAAGGCCGGGGCGGCGAAGCTCGGTCGCCCAGAGCGACTGGTAGACGCGCAGCGTCCCGGTCATGCCGCGCTCGCGCTGCGCGGGCCCACGGGTTCGAGGTCCGTGTCGTCGGCGATCCAGATCGTCTCGTCGGGATAGTCGGCCTCCGTGCGCCCGTTCCAGAAGGCCTTCACGACCGCCCATTGAAAGCCGAGATAGGACATGGACGGCGGCTTGCGGTCCTTCTCCACGAAGATCGCCTGATGGAGCTTCGGCAGCGTGTAGCAGGGCACGCCGGGAAAGGCGTGGTGGGCCGTGTGGTACTGCATGTTCCACGACAGCCAGCGCATGACGGCGTTGGTGCGCGTCGTGCGCGTGTTCTGCGTGATCGCGTCGACATGCGGCAGGCCGAGATGCTCGATCGTGTTCTGCAGCTGATGCACCGGTTTCAGCACCAGCATCGGCAGGAGCCAGAGCTGCACGGCGAGCCAGGAGCCCGTCGCCACCGAAAGGAGCGCGATGCCGGCATAGCCCGCCACATGCCAGCGCGCCTCGCGGACGACGTCGGCGTGCCGGTCCTTCGGGATGTAGTGCTCGCGCACGATGCCGCGTGTGAAGCGCAGGATGCGGGTGACGCGCGTGTACCAATAGGTCGGGCCGAACACCCAGAGGAGGTAGGAGGTCAGCGTATAGCGCGGCCGGCCGAGTTCGCCGTCGCCCTCCCAGTCCTGCGTGTAGCGGTGATGGGCGAAGTGCTGGATCTGATCGAAGTCGCGGGGATAGAGGAGGACGAAGCCGAAGGCCCGGCCGAAGACCTCGTTCAGCCTCTTCGTGGCGAAGACCGTCCAGTGCGACAGCTCGTGCTGGCCGGCATAGAGGAAGTTGATGAGGATGCCGTGCGCGGCGAAGAAGGGCACCATCCACCAGGTGCCCCAGGTCGCGGCAAGGCCGATGCCGGACAGGGCGAGGGCGCCGAGATGCCCGCCGACCCGAAGCCAGCCGCGCCGGTCCGACTTCACGCTCAGCTCCTTCAGCCTCGCCGGGGTGATCATGTCGCGTCTGCCGAAGACCTCATCCATCGCAATGCCTTTCACTGAAGAGGGAGACGGTCAGGTGCCGCGCGGCTCGAAGGCCATGCGCACCAGGAGAAGGAGCGTCGTCACCACGATGAGGACGACGGACAGGGCGGCGACCGCCGGGTCGATATTGTCGCGAACGCCCATCCACATCAGCCGGGGCAGCGTGATCGCGTCGACGGAGGTGACGAAGAGCGTGACGCCGATCTCCTCCCAGGAGAGGACGAAGGAGAGGAGCGCGGCGGTGAGAATGCCGAACTTGACGTTGGGCAGGATCACGGTGAAGGCGCGCCGCGCCACCGAGGCGCCGAGGCCGCGCGCGGCCAGATCGATCCGCCGGTCGACGCCGGACAGGGCGACGAGGATCATGACGACCGCGAAGGGCACGATCATCACGACATGGGCGAGGGCGACGCCGAGCCAGGTGTCGTAGCCGACCGTGTTGCTGAAGCCGGAGAGAAAGGTCAGCAGGAAATAGAGGGTCATCGCCGAGACGACGGGCGGCACGATCATCGGCAGGAGCACGAAGCCGACGAGGAGCGTGGAAAAGCGCGGCCGCACCATCCAGATGCCGAGCGAGAAGGCGGTGGCGAGGATGGTGGAGACGAGGCTGGCGACGACGCCGATCCGGATGCTGAGGAGAAGGCTCCGCCCCCAGGCCGGGTCTTCCAGAAGCGCCCGGTAGTGGACGAGCGACAGCTCGCCCTTCGGCATCGAGAGAAAGCGCGCGGGCGTGAAGGAGATCGGCACGACCGCCAGAAGCGGCATGAGCAGGAAGACCGCGACGAGCCCGGCGAGAAGAAGCGCGATCGGGCCGGGCCGCGAGGGGGTCATTTCGAGCCTCCCGCAAGGGCCGGCCGGGCGAAGCGGAAGAGCGCTGCCATCAGGAGCCCGACGAGGACGACCATCATCACCGAGATCGCCGCGCCGAGGCCCCAGTCGGGGCTCTGGAACATGCGGATGTAGACCAGCTCGGCCATCATGACGCTGCGCCCGCCGCCGAGGATGGCGGGGGTGACGAAGAAGCCGAGCGAGAAGACGAGGACGACGAGGCCCGCGCCCGCGATGCCCGGCAGCGTCATCGGCGCGAAGACCGACCAGAAGAGCCGCAGCCGCGAGGCGCCCATTCCCCGCGCGGCCAGAAGCACGCGCTCGTCGATGCCCCGCATGGAGGAGGCGATGGGGAAGACCGCGAAGGGAATGAGGAAATGCGTCATGCCGACGACGACGCTGAACTCCTGGCCCGTCATCGCGATCGGCCGGGAGACGATGCCGGCGGCCTGGAGCCAGGTGTTCAGAAGCCCGCGATTGGAGAGAAGCGCCAGCCAGCCGAAGGCGCGCGTCAGCACCGAGATCCAGAACGGGATGAGGATGCAGATCTCCGCGATGCGCCGCTGCGTCCCCGTGCCCCGCACCCAGACATAGGCGATCGCATAGGCCGCGAGTACCGAGAGGACCGTCACCGTCAGCCCGATGCGGAAGGTGCGCATCAGCACGGAATGGACCAGCGGGTCGCTCCCGAGCTTGGCATACTGCGAGAAGCCCAGCTCGGGCTCGGTGACGCTCCAGCGCGCGACGCCGAGAAAGGGCACGGCATAGGCGAGGAGGAGGAACGCCAGCAGCGGGGCCGTCAGGAGGAGGGCGGTGCGGGCCGGCGTCCGTCCGGTCATGGGATCAGGCCGCGATGATCTTGGTGTAGTCGTCGAGCGCCTTGCCGTAGTTCTCGGCATACCAGGGCATGTCGAGCGCCACTTGCTTTGCGGCGTTGGCGGGGTCCATCGGGTTGATGCGGCGCTGCGCCTCGGGGATCAGCGCGTCCGCCGCCGGGTTGGCGGGGCCCTGTCCCAGCATGTCGAACATGACGAGCTGGCGTGCCGGGTCCTGCGTGGACGCGATGAACTTCATCGCGTTCTCCTTGCCGCCGGGATTGCCCTTGATGACGCCGAGAGCGCCGGGCGAGATCAGGCCCTGGTCCCAGATGAACTTGATCTGCCCGCCGGAATCCTTCTCCAGGATCGAGGCGCGCGTCGACCAGATCAGCGCCATGGAGGCGTCGCCGGAGAGAAGCACCTGCTGGCTTTCCGCCCCGCCGCCCCAATAGGAGACGATGTTCTCCTTGAAGGCGGCGATCTTGTCGTGGGCGCGCTTCAGGTCCAGCGGATAGAGCTGTTCGGGCGCGACGCCGTCGCCGAGCAGCGCGGCCTCCCACATGGCCGCGCCCCATTTGTACATGGAGCGCTTGCCCGGGAAATTCTCGACGTCGAAGAAGTCCTTCATGCCCGTCGGGGCCTTGTCGCCGAAGACGGCGCTGTCATAGGCGATGATGTAGGAGAAGAAGTAGGTGGACGGCGCGTAGTCCCAGGCGAAGCCCTCGCGGAGCTTGGCCTTGTCGACGATGGAATAGTCGATCTCCTCCATCATGCCCTGCTTGCCGAGCGAAATCGCCGAGAAGGGATCGGCGTCGACGATGTCCCAGGTCGGCTTGCCCGACTTGAACTGCGCGGTGATCGCGCCCTCCGTCGGGCCCGTGCCGTCCTCCTTCACCGTGATGCCGGTCTCGGCGAGGAACGGCTTTCCATAGGCCTCGTCATAGGCCTTCAGCGCATCGCCGCCCCAGTTGACGAGGACGAGGTCCTTGACCTCCTGCGCCAGGGCGCCGCCGGAGCGCAGGAGCCCCGGCGCGCCCGCCAGGATCGCGGCCGCGAGCTGGGTGAACCTGCGGCGGCTGATCTCGCCGGACCGCGTCCGGGCGGCGAGGATCTCGATGCAGTCTTTCTGGAAGGCTTCGTTCATGGCCGATCTCCGTCTGACTTCGGTGGCGGGGGAAGAGGGCGTCGTGGACGTTTCGGGGGCGGGGGAAGCGTTCGAGGGTCAGGGCAGGGCGGCCGGCAGCGCGGGCTCGCCGCCGCCGGGCAGGAGGAACCCCTTGTCCTTCGGCCAGGCGACGCGCACCTCGCCGCCGGGTTCGGCGCGCGCGGCATCGGTGGAGGGCAGCGTGAGGGTCAGCGGCGTGCCGCCGGGCGTCGCGAGCTGCAGCCGCGTGGCGGGGCCGAGATAGGTGGCGGCCGTGACGCGGGCGAAGAGGGCGTTCTCGCCCTCCGCGATATGCCCGTTGGCGAGATGCATGTGCTCGGGCCGAATGGCGAGCACCGCGTTCGGCCCGGCGCCGGCGCGGGCGGGTGCCGAGAGCGCACCGTCCTCGAAGCGCCCGGCCGCGCCGGCGCCGTCCGGGCCGACGCCCTGCAGCGGCAGCATGTTGATCTCGCCGAGGAATTCGGCGACGAAGCGGTTCTCCGGGCGTTCGTAGACGGTCTTCGGCGTGCCCACCTGCAGCACCTCGCCATGGTTGAAGATGGCGACGCGCGAGGAGAGCGAGAGCGCCTCGCTCTGGTCGTGCGTGACGAAGACGAAGGTCGTGCCGAACTCGCGGTGCAGCCGCCGCACCTCCTCCTGCATCAGCCCGCGCAGATGCTTGTCGAGCGCCGAGAAGGGCTCGTCGAGAAGGAGCATGGCCGGCTCGAAGACGAGCGCGCGCGCCAGCGCCACGCGCTGCTGCTGCCCGCCCGAGAGCTTGGCCGGCAGCTTGCCCTCGTGGCCGGCGAGCCCCACGCGCTCCACCA
Source organism: Aureimonas sp. Leaf427 (assembly GCF_001425485.1). GTDB lineage: Bacteria > Pseudomonadota > Alphaproteobacteria > Rhizobiales > Rhizobiaceae > Plantimonas. The sequence goes on from NZ_LMQW01000002.1 coordinate 156,903, forward strand.
TCCGCGCCACGCGCGCGGCGATCTCGGCCTTCGGCCGGCGGCGCACGACGAGCGGAAAGGCGATGTTCTGCGCGACCGTCATGTGCGGGAAGAGCGCATAGCCCTGGAACACCATGCCGAAGGCGCGCTCCTCGGCCGAGAGCGTCGTGATGTCCGTGCCGCCCCGCGAAAGGCGCCCCTTCGTCGGCGCCTCGAAGCCGGCGAGGATCATCAGGAAGGTCGTCTTGCCGGAGCCGGAGGGCCCGAGCAGCGTCAGGAATTCGCCGCCCTCGATCGTCAGCGACAGATCCTTCAGGGCCCGGAAGGTCCCGAAGCTCTTGGTGATGCCCGTCGCTGTCACATCGGCTGGAGCGGTCATGCTGCCTCTTTGGAACGATGCGAGCCCGACGATATGCGCGGTTTCGCCTCACGACAAATGAGGAATTTCGAAAGGAGAAACAAATTTTCTTCACCGCAGCGCCGAAAGGAACGCCATGCCCTGAAAGCTTATTGGGCAGGTCGCGTCATGCTTGCGCTCTGCGCGAGGCGCGAGCGCAGCCAGTCGGAGAAGGCGACGAGGGCCGGGTTGCCGATGCGGTGGTGCTCGACGACGAGATAATAGGCCCGCGCCGAGCGGATGGCATGGTCGAGCGGGCGCACCAGCCGGCCCGATTCCAGCGCATTGTGGCAGGTCAGCTCGTCGCACATGGCGATGCCCTGTCCGGCGGTCGCGGCGGCGAGGGCGAGGTTCATGTCGGAGAAGACGATGCCCGTCTCGGCTTCCGGCGAGGGAAAGGCCGCGGCGGCGAGCCAGCGCCGCCAGTCCTCGAAATCGACCAGATGGAGAAGCGGCGCGCGGAACACGTCGGCGGGCTCGGCGATGCCGCCGATGCGGTTGAGAAGGCTCGGGCTGCAGAGCGGCGTGAACTCGACCTCGGCCAGCCGTTCGACCGACCAGCCGGGCCAGACGCCGTCGCCGAAGGCGATGAAGGCGTCCATGTCCGGGTTCGAGACGTCGTCGAGCCGCGGCGGCGTCGCGATGCGCAGCATCACGTCGGGATAGAGCTCCAGGAACTCGCCGATCTGCGGGCAGAGCCACATGGAGGCAAGGCCCGGCGGGCAGGAAATGGCGAGCGCCCCGCGCACGCCGCGGTCCCCGTACTGCACGGCGGCATCCCCGATCAGCGTCAGGGCCTTGCGCACGTCGCTCGCGTAGCGCCGGCCCTGCGGCGTCAGCGAGACGCCCTTGCCGTCGCGCCGCAGGAGGTCGAAGCCGAGCTCGCGCTCGAGCCCGCGCAGCTGGTGGCTGACGGCGCTGCGCGTGAGGTTCAGCTCCTCGGCCGCGCGCCAGACGCTGCCGTGCCGGGCGAAGCTTTCGAGCGCCCGCAGCGCCTGGGTGGAGGGTACGCGCATCGTCCGGCCTCCCGCTGAATCACCCTTGTAGCGTGAAGGAGATTTGCAAAAAGCGCAAAAAACAATCGCTTTTCGCGAGCCGAATTCACCGCTTAACCTCGTGCGCATCCCGACCCATGCCGAGCGAGGAGCCGCCCATGACCCGCCACGAGACGTTTTCCGACGCCTTCTCGCTCCAGCGCCGCGACCCGAAGGGCGGCACGGAGCGATTGTCCGGCTGGGGCTTTCGCAACGAGACCGATGTCCTGACCGACGTGCTGCTCGGCTCGCCCGCCCATCTCAAGCACCGCGCCACGAGCTCGCTGTCGCGCAAGCACCTGCGCGAAAACCCCTGCAACATCCAGGTCGCCCAGGCCCAGCACAAGGAGCTGGTCGCCGCCTACGAGCATTTCGGCGTCGCCATCCACTGGCACGCGCCGGAGCCCGAGCTTTCGATGCAGGTCTATTCCCGCGATTCCAGCGTGATGACGCCCTATGGCGCGATCATCACGGCCATGGCCGACTGGTGGCGGCGCGGGGAGAACTACGCGGCGATCCGCACCTACGAGCGGCTCGGCATCCCGATCTACGACATGGTGACGGCCGGCACGTTCGAGGGCGGCGATTTCAACGTGGTCGAGGACGGCGTGGTGCTGATCGGCTGCGGCGGCGCGCGCACGCAGGAGGAGGGCGCCCGGCAGGTGGAGGACTGGTTCCGCCGCGAGGGCTGGGAGACGCGGATCGCCTTCTTCGACGAGTTCTACGTCCATATCGACCTGATGGTCGTTCCGATCGCGGAGAAGCTGACCGCCGTCTGCCTCGACTCGACCGAGCCCGGCATCGTCGACTGGCTGAAGGCCAAGGGCCACGAGATCGTCGACGTGCCGTTTCGCGACACGATGGATCTCGGCTGCAACTTCATGTCCCTCGGCCGCGACCGGATCATCGCCCCCCGCACCAGCCGCACGCTCGTGGAGCGCCTGAAGGCGCTGGGCTTCGAGGTCGCGGAAATCGACATGAGCGAGATTTCCAAGACCGGCGGCGGCATCCACTGCATGGCGCAGGCGCTTCGACGCGCGGCCTGAACGCCGCCGCTTCGCACGCAGCGCAAGGCAGCGTGCGCCCGCCGCCGCGCCGCCTTCGCTCGTCCGAGAGTTCGTCAGGGATAAGCGGGAACCGGTTAAGCCGTTATCGGAGTGTCGAAAAACGCCAGTTGCATAAGATGTCTTATGGAACTTACATGCTGCTTCCGACCGTTCGGCGAGGGGCTCGATCGCGGGCCCGACGCCGGGTCCACTATTGCACGAGTCGCATCAGCCCGTCGACCAGGGCGCCGCGCCAGACGACGTAGTCGTGCCCTCCCGCGTAATCCTCGAAGGACACGTCGTAGCCTTTGGCTCTCAGCACGGTCCGCAGGTGGCGCGTCGTCTCCAGGATGCCGGGCGAGCCGGCATGTCCGGTCTCGAAGAGGCCGGCCGTCAGGTGGAAGCGCACGGGAACGGGCGGCATGCCGGCGATCCAGTCGGCCACATGCTCCTCTCCCTCCGCCTCGTCCTTCGAATGCCACCAGAACGAGCCGGAAAGGCTGAGGACATTGCCGAAGACGCCGGGATGGCGCAGCGCGACCGTCGCGGCGGCGAGCCCCCCGTAGCTCGATCCTGCCAGGATCGTGCGGTCCGGCGGCACGCTCGCGCCGATCCTGTCGCGCACCAGCGGCATAAGCTCCAACGCCATGAAATCGGCGAAGCGCGGATTGTCCGGCAGTTCGCGGCCGCGCGTCTCGCGGTCGATGCTGGAGACGAAGACCGCGACGACGGGCGGCAGACGGCCCGCCGCGATCAGCCGGTCGAGGATCGAGGGGGTCGGCACGGTGCCGAGATAGGGCTCCCGGTCGAAGAGGACGAGCAGCCGGTTGGCCTTGTCGCCGGGGTCGAAGCCGTGCGGCCGGTAGATCGACACCCGCCGTTCGTTGCCGAGGAGCGCGCTCTGGACGCGGATCGTCTCCAGGCTGCCGGCCGGCGCCGCCTCGCCGGTCAGGCCGAGCTGTTCGGGCGCCTTCGGCAGTTCCAGAAGAGAGTCGCGGTTGTAGGCGTCGGGCGCATCCGCCGGAAAGGGATGCCTGTTCAGCGGATCGGCCTCGGCGGTCGAGACGATCGCCGCCCGCCGTTCGCGCGCGTCGCCCGGCAGATCCGGCACGTCGGGCGCGAGCTGATAGGACAGGCGCGTCGTGTCGGGAATGACGAAGCTCTTGAACCAGACGTCGGACGCGCCGAGCCGCTCCAGCGCCTCGTGATCGCCGGACGGGGCGCCGAACAGCCGGACGTTGCGGCGCGCGCCCCGCTGCAGGAAGGTCGCGACGACCTTGCCCTCGCTCTCCGGCTCGATCAGCGGCGTTCCGGCCTCCGCGATTCCCGCCCAGAAAGCGTCCGTCGTGCCGCCCGCCGAAAGCTCCGCCGCAAGGCCCGCGATCCTCGCGCTGAGATAGGCGGGCGGCGTCACCTGTTCGCCGGGAGAGAGCCGGCGGGTCAGCCGCAGCGTGGCGCGGGCGGGCTCCTCCGCCGTGATCCTCAGGCGCTCCCCGCCCTCGCCCGCGACGAAGTGGAAGTCCTGGCTGCCGGCGATCTCCGCGCCGAGCCGGCGGATGCTATGTCCGTCCGGCGCGACGAGATCGAGCGTGACGCTGCCCTGGGAGACGTCGATCGCCCCGGCCACGTAGTCGCCGGCCGCGGCATCGAGCGGCAGGATCGCCGCCGCCCCGCTCTCCGGCAGCGAGACCGGCCGCGCCCCGCCGGACGCCAGAGCTGTCGGCAGCGGCGCATCCCCGGGCGCCGCGACCGCGACGGTGGAGACGAAAAGGGCGACGGCGCCCACGATCAGGCCCCTCACCATTCGCTCTTCAGCGTCGCCATGACCGAACGGCCGGAGCCGTAGAAGCAGGCGAAGGCATTGGCGCAGGAGGCGACATAGGTCTTGTCGGCGATGTTCTTGGCGTTGATCTGGAGCGTCGTGCCCTTCCACTCGCTGCGGATCGCCCCGAAATCGTAGGTCACGGCGGCATCGAGGAGCGTCGCGGCGTCGACCTCGAACGTGTTGGCGTCGTTGCCGTGGCTCTTGCCGATGTAGCGAACGCCCGCGGCCAGCGAGAGGCCTTCCGGCAGGCCGGACAGGAAGGTGTACTTGCCCCAGATCGAGGCCTGATGGGCCGGAATGCGCGCCGGCGTCTTGCCGACGGTCGCCGCATCCGGCGAGTCGACGATCTCGGAGTCGATATAGGCGTAGCTTCCGATCAGCGAGAGGCTCTCGGTGATCTCGCTGCGGGCCGAAAGCTCCAGACCCCGATTGTGGATCTCGCCGATCTGCCGGTAGACGAAGGCCCCCGCCGCCGGATCGTAGGCGCCGATCACCACGTCGTTCTGCGTGAGGTCGTAGAGCGCGGCGGTGAGGACCGTGGAGGCGCTTTCCGGCGCGTATTTCACGCCGATCTCGACCTGCTCGGCGGTCGTCGGCGAGAAGGGCGCCTGCCCTTTCGGCGCGACCTGGAGCGAGGGTTCGAACGAGGTGGAGTAGCTGACATAGGGGGCGATGCCGTTGTCGAACGTGTAGACCGCGCCGACGCGGCCCGACAGGGCGTCGTCGCTGTAGGATGTCGTGGCGCCGCGCAGATGGTCGTCGATATCGGTCTCGGCGAAGTCCTGGCGCAGGCCGGCCATGAGGTCGAGCCGGCCGATCGCGACCTGGTCCTGCAGATAGAGGCCGGTCTGCCGCGCATCGAGGTTCAGGTCGTCGGTCGGGTTCAGCACCACGGCGCCGTAGTCGATCGTGCCGTAGCGCGGATCGGCGAGGTCGATCGGGGGCACCGTGAAATTGCGCCCCCAGGTGTAGTCGCGGCTGCTCGTGCGATAGTCGAGCCCGGCCAGAAGCGTGTGCGACAGGGGGCCGGTGTCGAACTCGGCCTGCAGCTGGTTGTCGATGCCGAACTGGCCCCATCTGTCTTTGCCGCCGCCGCCGCCGGCGATGCGGCCGATCTGCGTCCTGGCGCCGGAGATCGGGCTGAGGGCGGCCGAGCCGTAGGTCAGCGTGTACTGGTCGAAGTCGACCTCGTGGTAGCGCGCGTTCTGGCGCACGGTGAAGACCTCGTCGATCTCGTGGCTGAACTGCCAGCCGATCCAGGCCTGATCGCGCTCGATCCGTTCGAAGCCGGGATCGGAGACGAAGAAATCGCGCGGGACGTAGCCGTAGCCCGCGATCGGCCGGACCGTGCCGTCGGCGTCGAGAAAGTTCCGGAAGCCCGCCTTCGGCTCGTGCTGCGCCCCCGCCAGAACCGTGAGCGTCGTCCCGGCATCGGGCGCAAAGGTGAAGGAGGGCGCGATGGCGTAGCTTCGGGCCTTGGCGAAATTCTCCTGCAGGACCGTGCCGAGCCCGGTTCCGGCGAGACGATAGGACACGGTCTCGGAGCCCGGGATCTTGTCGCTGACGTCGAAGGACGCGCTCATGTAGCGGTCGGTGCCGTAGGAGAACTCGACCGAATGGAGCGGGTCCTCGGTCGGCGCCTTGCTCACCATGTTGATCAGCCCGCCCGGGCTCCCCTGCCCGTAGAGCACCGAGGACGGGCCGGAGAGAAGCTCGACGCGCTCCAGAAGATAGGGGTCGATCTTGGCATAGGAGGCGTTGTTGCCCGAGAGCAGAAGGCCGTCGAGATAGCGCGGCGCATAGTAGAAGCCGCGCACGAAGACCTCGTCGCGCAGGTTCGAGGCGCCGCGATAGTCCGCGAAGACGCCCGGCGTGTAGCGCAGCGCCTCGGCGACGGAATCGACGTGCTGGTCCTCCATCTGGTCCTTCGGGACGACGGCGATCGACTGGGGCGTCCGGGCGATCGGCGTGTCGGTCTTGGTGCCGGTGGCGCTGCGCTTGGCGGTGTAGCCCTGGACCGGACCGCCCGCCCGGTCGCCGCCGGTCAGCGTCACGGTGTCGAGCACGATCGCGCCCTCCGTCTCCTCGGCATGGGCCTCCATGGCGAGGAGGCTCGGCGTCAAGGCCAGAGCGGCGTGGAGAAGGACGAGGGAACCGAGACTGCGGGACGCCATGACATGGACCGGGTAACGAGCGACGGGCAGCGGCCGACGGAAAACTTGACTGCTGTTGTCATGTATAAGATGAGGGAAAGCCGAGTCGACGGCGCGGACTCTCGTTCAAACGGCGAAGGGCTTCGCGCAAACGGCAGGGCGGAACCGTCGGGCGCTGTGGCTATGGGAATTGCGATCGGGGCGTTTCACGCGGAGGGGGCGGCCGAGCTGCCCGCGATGCCGCGCGATCTCTTCGTCGGCACGGTGGACGGGGTCGCGACCTGCACGCCGGACGAGCATGTCCACGACATCTGGCCGAAGTTCATGGTCATGATCCTCCTCGAGGGCCGCCAGCGCTTCGTCATCGACGACACGGCCTTCGCGATCGACGCGGGGTCCGGCGGGACGGCGAGCCCGGTCGTGCTCCTGCTCAACGTCGCGCGCTATGCCAAGCTCTTCTTCGTCAACGACAGCCAAGTTCCGCTCCGCAAGGTGATGATCTCGGCGCCCCTGCCCTGGGTGCGGCGCCATCTGGAAGGCCAGGGCCAGAGCCTGCCCGGCCTGCGGCGCTTCTTCGGGCGCCATCTCGCCAGCTTCGAGTTCCGGCCCGGGCAGCATGCGATCGCGCTGGCCGAGCAGATCATGCGCCCGCCGCCCCTCCTCCGGGGCGAGATCGCCGCCCTCTACGCCAAGTCCCGCGCCCTGGAGCTGATGGTGACGGGCTGTTCGGCCCTCGTGGAGGGCGCCGAGCCGCCCGCGCAGCCGAGGCTCGCCATCCGGCGGCAGGCGGAGCGGGTGCGCGACCACATCCTCGCCCGGCTGGGCACGGAGCTGACGATCGAAGCCATCGCGGGCGCGACCGGCGCCAGCGTCTCGGCCGTCCAGCGCCATTTCAAGCTGGAATTCGGTATGACCGTCTTCGACTTCATCCGCCTGAAGCGCCTGGAGCGGGCGCGGGAGATGCTCGAAGGAGACGGCGCTACGATCGCGCAGGCCGCCTACGAGGCGGGCTACGCCAATGCCACGGCCTTCGCGACCGCCTTCAAGAAGACCTTCGGCGCCCCGCCCCGGCACCACCGGCGCTGACGCGCCCGGCCCGCAAGGCCGGGCGATGGAGCGGGGACGCCTCGTCAGGCCGCGTGCTCGGCCACCCGTGCCGACCGCAGCGCGAAGACCTCCTTGGCGGCGAAGAGACCGTTCAGCGCGGCGGGGAAGCCGGCATAGACGGCCATCTGCATGATGATCTCGGTGATCTCCTCGCTGGACAGGCCGACATTCAGCCCCGCCTCGATATGCACCTTCAATTGGGGGGCGGCGTTGCCCATGGCGGTCAAGGCGGCGATGGTCGCGATCTCGCGGGCGCGAAGATCGAGGCCGGGGCGGCTGTAGATGTCGCCGAACGGAAACTCGATCAGGTAGGTGGCGAAGTCCGGCGCGATGTCCGCGAGCGAGGCGACGACCGTCTCGCCCGCCTCCCCGTCGATCTCAGCCAGCGCGCGCCGCCCGCGCTCCAGCCGGCTTTCCGTCGTGGTTCCGTGGTGCTTTGTCATCGTCCTTCATCCTCTGTTCCAGGCCGGCATAGCCGGCGATCTTGGTGTCGAGGACGAGAAGGGAGGCTTCGAGTTCGGCCGCATGGGCGCGGACGCGGTCGCGATGCCGTTCCAGCATCTCGCGCCGTTCGCCTTCCGTGCCGGCCCCGCGCTTGCGCAGGGCCGCATAGAGCAGCATGTCCCGGATCGGCATCCCGGTCGTGCGCAGACGGCCGAGGAATTCGATCCAGATCAGGATGGATGCGTCGTAGTCCCGCTGTTTCGACCGGTCCCGGTCCGCATAGGGAAGCAGCCCGATCCGCTCGTAATAGCGGATCGTATGCGCCGACAATCCCGACCTTCTCGCCAGTTCCCCGATCTTCATGAGCACCCGTTCTCGTCACGACGCCATGACAGGTACGAGTTCGAGTGCACTCTCAGTCAAGGGGTTTTTGCCAAGCGACGAAGACGGGTTCGAAGGCCGCCTTGCGACAGCCGGTGGAGCGCTGGCACCCCGTCCCGCCCCGCGGAACGAGGTGCCGGCCGCCTTCGCGCTCAGTTCGTCGGCGGAGCCTTGATCCAGTCGGCGGTGACGGAGCTTTCCAGCCTGAACTCGGGGAGCTTGGCGTTCAGCTCCTCCTCGTTCTTCACGTCGTTGTCGATCAGGAACTTCTGGGTGATCAGCGTCGGCGGAAGGAGGACGGTGGTCTCCTTCAGCTCGCCCGTCAGCGAGAGGGCGACGGCCCGGACCGCGGCGGCCCCGGTGCCCGAGGCGCTGATGGCGGCGGTCGCGACCCAGGCGCTGTTCGGCTCGCGGATCGCCTGGATGTCGGAGGTCGAGACGTCGATCGAGTAGATCTTCACCTGCCCGTTCAGGCCGTTCTCGTCGACGGCGATCTTGGCGCCGCGGCCGAACTCGTCCCACGGCGCGAGGATGACGTTGATCTCGGGATGGGCGCGGAAGACGGCCGCCGTCTGGTTCGCCACCGTCTGGGCGGGCGTGTCGTCCACGGCGCCCCATTGGGCCAGCTGCTCCACCTTCGGATGGCTCGCCTTGAAGGCCTGCCAGACCTTGTCGCGCTTATCGAGCGCCGGGAAGCCCTCGACATAGATGTAGCCGGCCTTGAAGGCCTCGCCGTTCTCCGCGACCGCCTGGCCGAGCACGAGGTCGAGCTGCTTGGACTCGTCCTGGTCGATGGTGATGATGTCCTTCTGCGGCAGGTCGACGTTCTGGACGGCGATCTTGATGCCGGCGTCCAGCGCCTCCTGGACGACGTCGGAGATCGCCTCGCCCTTGCCGCCGGCCAGGATGATGCCGTCGACGCCGAGATTGATCGCCTGCCGGATCTGCTCGCGCTGCTCGTCCGGCTTCTGCCGTCCCTGGAAGGAGCGCAGCTCGATGCCGAGCGCGTCGGCCTGGCGTTTCACGCCGGCCTCGTAGTTCTGGTAGTAGTCGCCGCCCGACAGATAGACGATGAGCGCGAGTTTGACGCCGCCCTTGTCGAAGGGGGCGGGCGCGCCCGCGATGCCGGCGGCCTCGGCCGGTCCCGTGGAAAGGGCCGTGCCCGCGAGCGCCGAGCCGAGAAGGAGCGCGGCGGCGGAGAAGGAGAGGAGAGAGCGGCGGTTCATGGCGTTCGTCCTTTGTGGCGGGAGGGAGAAGTTTGCGGGGGGTCAGGCGCTGCGGCGCGACAGGCCGAAGGTCACGGCCAGCGCCCCGATGAGCACCGCGCCCTTCACGAAATCCTGGAGGTAGTAGGGCGCGTTCAACATGGTGAGGCCGTTGAGGAGGACGCCGACGAAGACCGCGCCCACCACGGTGCCGAAGACGTTCGGCCGGTTGGCGCCGAGCACCGCGTAGCCGATGAGCGAGGCGGCGACCGCGTCGAGCATCAGGGAATTGCCGGCGGAGACGTCGCCTCGCCCGATGCGGGCGGCGAGAAGCACGCCGCCGAGCGAGGCGATCGTGGCCGAGATCACATAGGCCGAGACCCGGTAAAGCTTGGTCGGCGCGCCCGCCAGATGGGCCGCCGTCTCGGAGCCGCCGACGGCATAGAAGACCCGGCCCCAGCGCGTGCGCTCCATCAGGAACCAGAAGGCCAGCGCCACCACCGCGAGGATGATGACGGGCACCGGCACGACGCCGCCCACCCGGTAGCGCCCGAGCGCGAGGAAGCCTTCGGTGAAGCTGCCGGTCGCGGAGCTGCCGTCGAGAAGCGCCATGCCCGGCGCGATGGAGCGTCCGCCGGTCGGGATCAGCTGGGCGCCGGCGAGGAGAAACAGCGTGCCGAGCGTCGCCAGGAGATCGGGCACGCGCAAGGCCACGATCAGGAGCCCGTTCAGGAGCCCGACGAGCACGCCGATGGCGAGCGCGCCGGCGACCGCCTCGTAGGCGGAGCCGCCGAGTACGATCAGGATATAGGCCGCCGCCATCTGCGACAGGGCCGCCAGCGCGCCGACCGAGAGGTCGAAGCCCCCGACCGCCGAGCTGACGGTGACGCCGATGCCGAGGAGCGCGACGATCGCCACGCCCTGCAGGATCGAGAAGATGTTGGCGACGCGCAGGAAGGCCGGCTCGTTGTACTGGAAGGCGGCGATCAGCACGGCGAGGAGGATGAAGATGCCGCCCTTGATCGCGATGTCGCCGAGGGCGGGACGCGGCGCGGACGGCACCTTCGGCGCGGCGGCGGACGAGGCAAGCGAACTCATGACAGGGCCCGTGCGATTTCGAGTTGAGCAAAGGATGGAAGAAGGGCGGCCGGCGCGTCGGACGGGCCGGCGCCGTCCGGCAGGAGCCGGCCGTCCTCCATCACGAGGATGCGGTCGCCGACCTCCAGGGCCTCTTCGTAGTCGTTGACGAAGACGAGGGTGGCGCGCTCGCCGGCCCGTTCCCGGATGGCCGCGATGATGTCGTCGCGCGCGCCGATGTCGACGCCCTGGAAGGGCTCGTCGAGGAGGAGAAGGCGCGAGGGCTCGGCGTGCCAGCGCGCCAGAACCACCTTCTGCTGGTTGCCGCCGGAGAGCGACGAGAGCTTGGCGTCCGGGCCGCCGGCCTTGATGCCGAAGGCGCCGATCGCCTCGATCGCCGCCGCCCGCTCGCGGCGCTCGGGCACGAGACCCGCCTTCGACCAGCGCTTCAGGAAGGGAAAGCCGATCGTCCCGGCGATGGAGGCGAAGGGCACGGAGGCGGGGAAGAAGGAGGTCCGCCAGCGGTCCTCGCCGGCGTGGAAGATGCCGGCCGCGATCGAATCCGCCGGCCCTTTCGACCGGAAGGGACGCCCGTCCAGATGGAGGCTGCCCTCGGCGAAGGGCCAGAGGCCGAAGATCGCGCCGGCGAGCGAGGTCTTGCCGGAGCCGACCGGGCCCGTGACCGCGACGATCTCGCCGCGACGGACGTTCAGATCGAAGGGCTCCCGCGAACGGCGCAGGCGCACGCCTTTGAGCTCCAGCACCGTGGCGGCGCCCTCGGACACGCGCGCCCGCGCCCGCCGATGGACGTCGTGGCCGACCATCAGGCGGATCGCCGCGTCGAAATCGACGGGGCGCCCGAAGCTGCCGGCGACGCGGCCGTCGCGCAGAACGAGCGTTCGGTCCGCGAGGCGGCGCAGATCGGCCGTCTTGTGCGAGATGTAGACGATCGCGACGCCGCTGCGCTTCAGCCCCTCGACGGCGGCGAAGAGCCGCTCGGACTCGGCGGCGGAAAGGCTTGCGGTCGGCTCGTCCAGCAGCAGCACCTTCGGCCGATGCGCGACGGCGCGGGCGATGGCGACGAGCTGCCGGTCGGCGAGCGAGATGTCGGAGAGCTGGGCGCCGAGATCGACGTCGAGCCCGATGCGCTCGGCCCGCTCCCGGGCCAGCCGGCGGGTCTTCGCCTTGGTCAGGACCAGCGGCCCGCTTCCGGAGCAGAAGAGGTCGAGCAGGAGATTGTCGGCGACGGACAGCGTGGGCACGCCGACATCGGCGATCGACTGGTGCACCGCGACGATCCCGGCGGCCTCGGCCTGCCCCGGCGTCGCGAGCACGACGCTCGCCCCCGCCATCTCGATCGAGCCGCGATCCGCGGCCTGGAGACCGCAAAGGATTTTGACCAGCGTCGACTTGCCGGCGCCGTTCGCGCCCATCAGCGCCACCACCTCGCCGCCGACGAGATCGAGATCGACCGCGTCGAGCGCCTGCGTCGGGCCGTAGCTCTTGGAAATGCCGCGCAGCCTCAGCGCGGGCGGGTCTGTCGGCAATGTCGGCATCGAGGGCCAGTTCACGCGAGAGCCAGGGGGGCGTGCCGATGGCCCCGTCCCTTTCGGGCGGGGAAGACGTCTCGGCAGCCTGCAGGAGGCTAGGCGAGGGCCGCGACGGGCAAAAGAAAATATATACCATTCTTATGGACAAATTGAGCCGAAAGACGCCGCCGCCCGAGCTTGGTGACACCCCCGAGCCCTCCGACGGGCGCTTCAGGCGAGCGGTTCAGGCGAGCTGCGAGACGGCGCTCCAAGGAGCGTCTCGGGCGGCGCCCGGACGGGCCGGCGCGGTCGCGGCCGGCGGCACAAGCCGGCTGGCGAGGAGTTCGCGCGTGTAGCCGTGTTCCGGGGCGGAGAGGATGCGGCGCGTGGCGCCCGTCTCGACGATGCGCCCGGCTTTCAGGACCGCGACGTGGTGGGCCATCTCGGCCACGACGTCGAGATCGTGCGTGATCAGGAGATAGCCGACCGTCCTCTCCTTCTGAAGCTCGACCAGGAGGGCGAGGATCTCCTTCTGGACGCTGGCGTCGAGGGCCGAGGTCGGCTCGTCCAGGACCACCAGCCGGGGCGAGGAGGCGAAGGCGCGGGCGATCGCGACCCGCTGCTTCTGGCCGCCCGACAGCTCGGCGGGCCGGCGGCTCTCCAGCGCGGCGGGCAGGCGCACCCGCTCCATCAGCGCGGCGGCCTCGGCTTTCGGATCGCCAGCGCCCGCGATGGCCAGCGCGCGGCGCAGGATCGCGCCGATCGTGTGGGCGGGATTGAGCGTCGCGTCCGGCGACTGGAAGACCATGCGGATGGCGCCCCGGTCGCTTGGCCCGCGCCGGTCGAATTGCGTCGGCAGAGCTCGGCCGTTAAGCTCGATCGCGCCCGCCTGCCGGTCGTGGATGCCGCAGATCAATTTCCCGATCGTCGTCTTGCCCGAGCCGGATTCCCCGACGAGGCCGAGCGTCTCGCCCGCCTTGATCACCAGCGAGACGTCCTCGACGGCGGGGCGGCCGCGCTTCGCCTTGCTGAAACCGTGCTCCAGGCCCTCGACCTTGAGGATGGCGGGCGCGCCGGGCCGGGCCTCGGGCCGCGGGTCCTTGGCGAGGACGCTGCCGAGGAGCTGGCGCGTATAGGGATGGCGCGCATCGTCGCGCAATTGCGCATAGGTCCCCGTCTCGACGATCTCGCCGGCGCGCATCACGGCGATCTCGTGCGCGTGGACGCTGGCGAGATGGATGTCGTGCGTGATGAGCAGATAGCTCGTGCCGCGGCGTCGCTGCAGATCGGCGAGGAGGTCCATCGTCTGGCGCTGCACCGTCACGTCGAGCGCCGTCGTCGGCTCGTCGAGAACGATGAGCGCGGGCTCCAGCGCCATCGCCATGGCGATTGAGACGCGCTGCTGCATGCCGCCGGAAATTTGGTGCGCGAAGAGGTCCATCACCGCCCGCGGCTCGCGGATCTGCACCTCGCCGAGCAGCCGCTCCGTCTCCCTCAGCGCCTCGGCGCGCGGCAGGGAGAGATGGACTTCGAGGATCTCCGCCACCTGGCGCCCGATCGAGAGGGACGGGTTCAGCGCCATGCCGGGATTCTGGTAGACGGCGGCGATCCGCCGCCCCCTCAGCCGGCGCAGATCGCCCTCGCCGGCCGCCAGGAGATCGTGCGGGCCGAGCCGCAGCACCCGCGCCTCGCGCCGCGCGCCGGCCGGCAGATAGGACAGGATCGCCATCGCGACCGAACTCTTGCCGCTGCCCGATTCTCCCACCAGCGCCAGCGTCTGCCCGGCCGGCAGCGAGAAGGACACATCGCGCACGGCGGCGGCGTCGGGAGCGCCCGCCCGGTCGCGGGCCCGTTTGTAGACGACGCTCAGACCCTCGACCTCCAAGGCGACGGTCGCTTCGAGCGTTGCGGGGGCCTGGCGAGCCGAGCACGAATAATCGTCTACCAAAGAAGCACCTCGCGACATGATCCGACCCGGAAGATCGAACTCTATAGAATAGACTAGATAATCTATATACATTATTCCTCTGGTGATGAAAAAGCCAGATCGGACCGGACGTCTCGTGCCCCGCAAGCTCATTCTCGCCGGATTCTTCTTCAATCCCCAGGGGAACCACCGCATTTCGTGGCGCCACGAGAAGGCGCCCGACCACGAGGTCTTTTCCCTCGACTATTACGCGGACCTCGCGCGGGAGGCCGAGCGCGCCAAGCTCGACTTCATCTTCCTCGCCGATCACATGGCGATCTGGAGCGGCGCGCGCTCCTCCGTCCGGCACTATGCCAATCCGCGGCTGGAGCCGATCACGCTCCTCTCGGCGCTGGCGGCCGTGACGCGGGACATCGGCCTCGTCTCGACGGCCAGCACCTCCTACAGCGAGCCCTACAATCTCGCCCGCCTCTTCGCCTCGCTCGATCATCTGAGCGCCGGGCGGGCCGCCATCAACATCGTGACCTCCGCCATGGCGGAGGAGGCGCAGAACTACGGGCACGGCGACGTCTTCGCCCATGGCGACCGCTACCGCCGGGCGGAGGAATACGTCCGCGTGCTGCGCGCGCTCTGGGATTCCTGGGAAGACGAGGCGCTGCTCTTCGACCGCGCGAGCGGCGACTTCGCCGACGAGACCCGCGTCCACGCGCTCGACCACGAGGGCGAGTTCTTCAAGGTGCGCGGACCGCTCAACGTGCCGCGCCCGCCGCAGGGCCATCTGCCCGTCTTCCAGGCCGGCTCCTCCTCCGACGGCAAGGACTTCGCCGCGCGCCATGTCGACGTGCAGTTCGTCTCCTTACGCTCGATCGAGGACGCGCTCTCCTATCGCGCCGACATGAACGCGCGGCTGGCGAAAGCCGGGCGCGACCCCGCCGAGCTGATCGTGCTCCAGGGCCTGCAGCCGGTCGTCGCCGGCTCGCGCGCCGAGGCCGAGGACCGCTTCGCACATCTCCAGGCCCTCCAGCCGGACCGGCTCAGCCTCGATCTTCTCTCCGCCTGGTCCGGCGTCGACCTCGACGGCGTCGATCCGGACGGGCCGATGCCGCCTCTGCCGGAGGCCGAGGGCTACAAAGGCGTGCAGACCACGCTGGAGCGCGTGCGCCTCCACGCCGCCAAGGGCCTCAGCGTCATCGAGATCGCGCGGACCATGTCGGCAGGCGGCGAGATGCAGTTCGTCGGCGGCACGCCCCGCGAGATCGCGGACGACATCGAGGCCTGGTTCACCTCCGGGGCGGTCGACGGGTTCAACCTGATGTTCCCGCACCTGCCCGGCGACTGGACCGACTTCACGGGCAAGGTCGTGCCCGAGCTTCAGCGGCGCGGGCTGTTCCAGCGCGAATACGGCCCCGGCACGCTGCGCGAGCGCCTCGGCCTTGCCCCCGCTCCCAACCTCTTCCGCCCTGCCCTGGCGGCCGAATGACACCGCTTCGAGATTGAAAGGCCGACCCATGACCCAGCAGCATTTCTTGTCGCGTCTCCTGACGCAGCGTCTGCGCGATGCGCTTCCCGGAGGCGCCGCCGCCGATCTCTGGAACGTCGCGCTCGACGAGCATGTCGGCGGCCATCTCGACCGGCGGGCGCTCCTCAAATATGCCGGCGCGCTCGGCATCACGACCGCTCTCGGCTCGGCGGGACTGCTCGCCGGCCTTCGGCCCGCCAAGGCCGCCGGCAAGCCGGGCGGCACGATCCGGGTCGGCCTCAGTCAGCCGACCGCCGCCTTCAATCCCGTGCTTCTCACCGACAGCGCCTCCATCGGCGTGCTCAGCCAGGTCGGCGAATATCTGATCCTCGACGATCCCGAGCATGGTCTCGTGCCGCAGCTGGCCCTTTCCTGGGAGGCCGACGAGAGCCTGACGCGCTGGACGGTCAAGCTTCGTCCGGGCGTGCGCTTCCACGACGGGCGCGAGGTGACCTCGGCCGACGTCGTCGCGAGCTTCGAGCGCATCACCGATCCCGCGAACGGCTCCTCCGCCCTCTCCGCGCTGAAGGGACTTCTCGCCAAGGGCGGCACGAGCGCGACCGATCCGCTGACCGTCGTGTTCCAGACCGAGATCGCCAACACGAACTTTCCCTATTACATTTCCTCCAGCGTGGTCGCCGCGATCGTCCTTCCCGCCCATCTCGGCTCGGACTACGAGAAGAGCTTCATCGGCACCGGCCCGTTCCGCTTCGAGAGCTACCAGCCGCAGCGCGGCATCGCCTTCGTGCGCAACGACGACTATTGGGGCGAGAAGGCCCTGCCGGACCGCGTCGAGTTCCGCTTCTACCAGGACCAGCAGGCGCAGTTCCTGGCGCTGAAGAGCGGCGAGGTGGACGTCATTCCCGAGGTCAGCACGCTGACCACCGTGGTGGAGAGCGACCCGACGCTGCAGATCCTCAGCGTCGATTCCGCGCGCCACGACGCCATCCACCTGCGCACCGACGCCGCCGAGCTGTCGGATGCGCGCGTGCGCCGCGCCTTCGCGCTCGCCATCGACCGCAAGGCCATCGTCTCCGGCTTCTACCGGGACCGCGCGTCGACCGGAAACGACAGCGTCTTCTCGCCGATCTACGCCTCGACGGACGACAGCGTGCCGCAGCGCGAGCAGGATATCGCGGCCGCCAAGCGGCTGCTCGGCGAGGCCGGCCTGCCCAACGGGTTCAAGGTGAAGCTGACGACCGAGCGCGCCTACAGCATTCCCGAATACGCCGTCCTCCTGCAGAACCAGGTGCGCCAGGCCGGCATCGAACTCGATCTCAACATCCTTCCGCAGGACGCCTATTACGGCAAGGCGGTGTTCGGCGAGTCGCCCTGGCTCGACTCCGAGCTCGGCATCACCGATTTCGGCCATCGCGGCACGCCGGACGTGATCCTGAACGCCACGCTGCGCAGCGACGGGCCGTGGAACGCGGCCCATTTCAAGAGCCCGGCCTATGACGGGCTCCTGAAGGACTATTCGACCGCCCGCGATCTTCAGGCCCAGCGCCTCGCGGCCGGCAAGATCCAGCGGCTTCTCCTGGAGGAGACGCCGACCGTGATCACCCATTTCAACAAGTTCATCCGCTTCTCGAACAAGCGCGTGGCGGGCGTGCGCTTCACGGCGATCTCGCATTTCCTCCTCGCCGGCGCCTATCTGGCGTGATCTCCCCGCGGCGGCGGGGGAACGACCTCGCCGCCGCGCCTCCCTGGAACCCCATCGGCATGGCGCTACGCTCCTTCCTCGTCCGGCGGCTCTTCGCCACGCTGGCGACGCTCTGGCTGGCGAGCCTCTTCATCTTCGCGGCGGGCCAGCTCCTGCCCGGCGACATCGCGCGCGCCGTGCTCGGCCCCTTCGCCGCCCCGGAGGCGGTGGCGGAGATGAACGCCCGGCTCGGCACCGACCAGCCGGCGCTCGCGCAATATCTGCGGTGGATCTCCGGCGTCCTCCAGGGCTCGCTCGGCCGGTCGCTGACGCTGGAGCGGCCGATCGGCCCCTATCTTCTCGGCGCCGTCGCGCAGTCGGCGGAGCTGGCCGCCCTCGTCGTCGCGCTTCTCGTTCCGGCGGCGCTTTCGGCGGGCACCTATGCCGGGCTCAACGAGGGCTCGGGCGCCGACCGGGCGATTCTCGTGGCCGGGATCACGCTCTCCACCATTCCCGACTTCGTCGTCGCGGTCCTGCTCGTGGTCCTCTTCAGCCTGTGGCTCGGCTGGCTGCCGACATCGGGGCCGCCGGACGGCGCGAGCGCGCCGGAGCGCTTGCGCCACCTCCTCCTGCCCGCCCTGCCGCTCGCCATCAATCTCTTCGGCTATGTCGCGCGCATCGCCAGAAGCGGCGTCGTTCGCGCGCGCCATTCGGACTTCGTGCGCACGGCGGTGCTGAAGGGCCTGCCGCGCGGCCATGTCCTTTGGCGTCACATCCTGCCGAACGCGCTCGCCCCCGCCGTCGCGGTCCTCTCCACGCAGATCGCCCATCTCCTCGGCGGCATCGTGGTGATCGAGGCGCTCTTCAACATCAACGGCCTCGGCGCCCTCGTCGCCACGGCGGCGCGCACGCGCGACTACCCGACGCTGCAGGCCGGCGTCCTCGCCATGGTCGTGATCTACGCCGTCGTCACGCTGCTCGGCGACCTTCTCCAGCTCGCGCTCGACCCGCGACAGCGCCAGAGGCCCGGCGGATGAGCCTTTCCGCATCCCTCGCATCGCGCCGGCCCCGCATCGGTCTTGCGATCGGCCTCGCGATCCTCGGATTCTGGGTTTTCGTAGCCGTCTTCGGCAGCGCCATCGCGCCCTACGATCCCTATGCTGACGACCTTCTCCAGTCGCTGGCCCCGCCCTCCGCCGCCCACTGGTTCGGCACGGACATGCTGGGCCGCGACGTCTTCTCGCGCGTCCTCTCCGGCGCGCGGCAGATCCTCGTGACGGCCCCGCCCGCCACCTTCGCGGGCGTCGCTCTCGGCACGCTCCTCGGGCTGGTGCTCGGCTACAGGGGCGGCTGGCCGGACGCGGTCTTCTCGCGCATCCTCGACATGCTCCTCTCCATGCCCCTCGTCGTCACCGCCATGCTGATCCTCACCACGATCGGCGGCTCGGTGGCGAGCGTCATCCTCGTGATCGCGGTGATCTACGCGCCGCTTGTGGCGCGAACGGTGCGGGCAAGCGTGCGGACGGAAGCGGCGAAGGACTATGCCGTCTCCGCGCGCATCTCGGGCGAGAGCGCCCTCGGCGTCATGGTGCGCGAGATCCTGCCCAACATCCGCTCCGTCGTCTTCATCGAGGCGATGACGCGCCTCGGCTACGCCTTCTTCACCGTCTCGACGCTGAGCTTCCTCGGCCTCGGCCTGCAGCCGCCCTCCACCGACTGGGGCCTCGCGGTCGCCGAATCCTACGGCCTCCTCACCGCCGGCCTCTGGTGGGTCGCCGCCTTCCCGGCACTGGCCATCATCTCCCTCGTCGTCGCCACCAACCTCGTCGCCGAGGCCATCGGTAATTTCGACGACTGACGAGCGGGCCCGGCGGAGGGATGTCCGTCGCGGCCGGGTTACATTTCCCTGCGCAAGCAACGGCCGTCTTCGGAGAGATGCATCGGCCGCGGGAGCGTTCGGCAAGGTCGGAGCCGACGCGGAGTCCTCGTCCTGTCCGAAGGACTCATGGGACGCGGTCGATCTTGAAAGAAGTTCTTTCCGGACTCCGATCGTTACTGATCATTAATTCCTAGTATCAAATTACCATATGGTTTTTCCATCAATACAACCGCGTCGAGCCATCGGGCATTAACCGATGCTTCCGATTTGTATGGCAGTGTCGATTCCAGGTTGAACGCCCCGCCAACACCCTCGCCCGCCACAACCTCGGTTGGATCAGACATCAGAAAGGCCAGAGCGGGACCGCTTCCTTCGGGACGGGCCCGCCTTGCGACGCGATGCCATGACGATAGACGACGAGCCCCTGCGCGCCCCTTCTCATTGCACGATCGTCGAAGCCGACACGTTTCGGCAGGCGCTTCTCGCCCGGCTCTCCGGCGAAGGGGCCGGTCCGGTCGAGATCGACCTGTCGGGTGTCGAGGATGCCGACATCACCCTGATCCAGCTCGTCCTCGCCGCCGGAAAATCGGCCGAGGCCAAGGGGCGTTCGCTGTCCGTCACCTCGTCGCCCGCCGTCGCCGATCTCCTGTCGCGTGCAGGACTTTCCGGCTGGCCCATGCCGTCGGGCACGGGAACCTTCAGTTCCATCGCAGGAGTATGATCATGGGCAAACCGGTCCTTTGCGTCGACGATTCCGCCAGCGTCCGGCAGATGGTGTCCTTCACGCTGGAATCGTCGGGCTATTCGCCGACGACCGCCGTCGACGGCGCCGACGCTCTGGTGAAGCTCCAGTCCGGGCGCTTCTCCCTCATCATCACCGATCTCAACATGCCCAATCTCGACGGCATCGGCATGATCCGCAAGGTCCGCGCCATGCCCCAGCATGCCGGCATCCCCATCGTGATGCTGACGACGGAATCCGACGAGGCGAAGAAGGCGCAGGGCAAGGCGGCGGGCGCGACCGGCTGGATCGTCAAGCCCTTCGATCAGGCGCGCCTCATCGCGGTCGTCTCCAAGCTGATCGGGAGCTGATCCGATGAACGCCGGCAACGCGGTCGAGACCTTTCTGAACGAGGCCCGCGACCTCCTGGAGCAGCTGGAAGCCGCGCTGCTCGATCTGGAGGCGCGGCCGGACGATGCCGAGCTGATCAACACGACCTTCCGCGCGCTCCACACGCTGAAGGGTTCGGGCGGCATGTTCGGGCCGCCCGACATGGCCGCCTTCGCCCACCGCCTGGAGGATGCGTTCGAGAAGGTCCGCCGCGGCGAGGTTCCGCTGACGCCCGGGCTCGTCGGCGTGCTCCTCTCCTCGGCCGACCACATCCGCCGCCTTCTCTTCGATGCCGGCAGCCATCATGCCGAGGCGAGCGCGGCGCTGATCGCGGCGCTGGAGACCGAAGTCGGGGGCGACGGCGCCTCCGCGGCACCGGCGGCCTCCGCCCCCGCCGCCGCCGCGGCGGCGAAGCCGAGCGCGGCCCAGCGCTTCGTCATCACGCTTCGCCTGCCCGAGACGTCGCTTCTCTACGGCACCAATCCGCTCGCCCTCCTCGACGAGCTGCGCGAGCTCGGCGAAACCGAGATCACCCTTCTCACCGACACGCTGCCCGACCTCATCGACCTCGTCCCCGGCGAGCTGAAGCTCGGCTGGCGCATCGCGCTGGCGACCACGGCCGGCCGCGGCGCGATCGACGACGTCTTCATCTTCGTCGACGAGCCCGGCGCCGTCGCGATCGAGGAGGAAGCGACAGACGCTGCGCCTCCGGTCGAAACGATGCCGGCAACCATGTCCGCGACGCCGTCCGAGCCCGCCGAGGCGCCCGCTCCTTCGGCGCCTGCGGCTGCGGCTGCGGCGGCCGCGGCGCCCGCCGCCGCGAAGGGCGGACGGCCCGCCAAGACGGAGGCGAAGGCCCAGGCGCCGGAGGCGAACGTGCGCGTCTCCGCCACGCGCCTCGACACGCTGCTCGATCAGGTCGGCGAGCTCGTGATCGCACAGGCGCGCCTCACGGCCCTCGCCCATGCCCGGCGCGACCCGGTTCTGACGGCCGTGGTGGAGGAGATCGAGCGCCTTTCCAACGATCTTCGCGACAGCGCGATGGACATGCGCATGCTGCCGATCGACAGCCTCTTCAGCCGCTATCGCCGCGTTGTGCGCGATCTTTCCTCCGATCTCGGCAAGGAGATCGACCTCATCCTCGCAGGCGAGGACACCGAGCTCGACAAGACCGTGCTCGACCGGCTCGGCGATCCGCTCGTCCACATCATCCGCAACTCCATCGACCACGGCATCGAGTCGCAGGAAAAGCGCATCGCGGCCGGCAAGTCCAAGCGCGGCGCGCTCCGCCTCTCCGCCCGGCAGTCGGGCACCGAGGTCGTCATCACGATCGAGGACGACGGCGCCGGCCTCAACCGCGCCCGCATCCTGGAGAAGGCGACGGCCGCCGGCATCGTGCCGGAGGGCGTGACGCCGCCGGACCGCGAGATCGACGAGCTGATCTTCCACCCCGGCCTCTCCACGGCGGCGGCGGTCTCCAACCTCTCGGGACGCGGCGTCGGCATGGACGTCGTGCGCCGCACGATCGGCGAGCTGCACGGCACGATCGAGATCGAGACCCGGCCGGGCCAGGGCACGAAGTTCGTGCTGCGCCTGCCCCTCACGCTCGCCATCATCGACGGGCTTCTCGTGCGCGTCGGCGAGACCAAGTGCATCCTGCCGCTCGCCTCCGTCGAGGAATGCGTCGAGTTCGCCTCGATCGGCTGCCGCACCTCGAACGGGCGCAACTTCGCCGACATCCGCAACACGATGGTGCCGATCATCTGGATGGACCGCATCTTCGGCGGCTCGACGGGCGAGGCCGGCATCGTCGTCGTCGCCTCCGCCGATACGGGGCGGATCGGCATCGTCGTCGATCAGGTCATCGGCCAGCACCAGACCGTCATCAAGCCGCTCTCGCCGCTCCACCGGCAGACGCCCGGTCTCGCCGGCGCGACGATCCTCGGCGACGGCTCGGTGGCCCTGATCCTCGACGTCAACCCGCTCGTCCGACATGCCGGCGCCGGCACGGCCGACCGCCTCGCCGCGGCCTGAGGAACTCCCGTCATGACCCAAGCCGCCACAGCCGCCGAGACGACCGCGCCGGTCCAGGACTATCTGACCGTCTCGCTCGACGACGACGTCTTCGCCATCCCCGTCGGCTTCGTCCACGAGGTCCTCGACCCGCCGCCCGTCACCCTCGTTCCCAACGCGCCCGACTTCGCGCCGGGCCTCATCAACGTGCGCGGCAACATCGTGCCGCTCATCGACCTGCGCCGCCGCTTCGGCATGGGCGCGCAGGGCGACACCGAGCATTCCCGCGTGATCGTCTCGCGCATCGAGACCGAGGCCGACAGCTTCTTCGTCGGCATCAAGGCCGATGCGGTCCACGAGGTCCTCTCGATCGCCAAGGGCGGCGTGGAGGCCCTGCCCGAAAACGGCACGCGCTGGCCCGCCCGCTTCCTCTCCGGGGTGATCCGGCACGAGGGCCGCTTCGTCATCCTCCTCGATCTCGAACGCATCCTGCAGTCCGACGCTCCCGCCCACTGACCGACCTCCGCCTCCGGCGGCCCCCCTCGACGCACAAGGATTTCCCGCGATGCGCATGACCATCAAGACCAAGCTCATGGGCTCCTTCGGAGCCGTCCTCGTGCTGCTCGGAACCGCCGGCTATTTCGGCGTGACCAGTCTCGGGCAGACCAACGAAGCGATGAGCGGCTTCGCCGAGGGCCCCTTCGCCCAGGTCAAGAGCAGCCAGTCGATCCAGACGCTCCTCATGGATGCGCGCCGGCTGGTCCTGCGGGTGCTGATCTCCACCGACGAGACGGCCATCGCGAGCAGCATCAAGCAGGTCGAGACCGATCTTAGCGAGTTCGCGACCGGGCTCGACGCGCTGCTGGCGGCCCTGCCGGAGAGCGAGCGCGCCGCCACGTCCGACCTCAAGCCCATGTTCGCAACCGTCCGGACCGGTTTCCAGACGGCCCTGGATGCCGCGGCCAAGGCGGATGCCGACGCGGGCGGAAAGGCGATCAACGAACTCTGGGCGGCCACCGGGCCGATGATCGCGGAAACCGACGCGCTCCAGGACCGGATCGGCGCCGACGCCGCGATTCCCGCCGCGGCCGGGACGCTTCTCGACTCCGTCGCCAAGTCGACCCTCGAGGTCCGCTCCGCGGCCCTCCGGTCGGTTCTCGCCTCCGAAGAGGACGAGACGAAGGCGAGCGCGGCCACCGTCGAGAGCGGCAAGGCGCGGATCGACGCCGCCCTCTCGACCCTCGCGGCCGGCCCGGTCGGTCAGCGCTACGGCGCGAACCTCGACACCCTGCGCGCGGACTGGAAGGCCGCTGTTCCCGTGATCGACGCCAAGACGGCCTACGGCCTCGGAAACTTCTATCAGAAGGGCTTCGCCGCGACGACCGAGCTCGGCCTCCTCGCCGACAAGTTCGCCGCCCGGCTGGACGAGGTCGGCGACAAGGCGACGATCGACGCGGCCAGCTACGTCACGCTGGCCGACGACGCCTATCGCTCGACCCGCACGACCCTCGTCGCCATCGTCGTCGGCGCGATGCTGATCGGCGTCGCCGCCGCGCTCTGGATCTCGCTCTCCATCGCCCGCGGTCTCGGCCGGTCCGTCCGGCTGGCCGAGAGCATCGGCGCCGGCGACCTCACGCAGACCGTCGAAGCCCGCAGCCAGGACGAGGTCGGCGATCTCCTGCGCGCCATGAACACGATGACCGAGAACCTGCGCTCCATCGTCTCCGACGTCACCAACTCCGCCTCCCAGGTCGCGGCCGGCTCCCAGCAGTCCTCGGCCACCGCCGAGCAGCTGAGCCAGGGCTCGACCGAACAGGCGGCGGCGACCGAGCAGGCCTCCTCCGCCATGGAGGAGATGGCCGCCAACATCCGCCAGAACGCCGAGAACGCGACGACGACGGAGAAGATCGCCTCCCAGGCCTCGCTCAATGCCGAGAAGAGCGGCAAGGCGGTCGTCGATGCCGTGGACGCGATGCGCACCATCGCCGAGAAGATCCGCATCGTGCAGGAGATCGCCCGCCAGACCGATCTTCTCGCCCTGAACGCGGCCATCGAGGCCGCCCGCGCCGGCCAGCACGGCAAGGGCTTCGCNATCCGCATCGTGCAGGAGATCGCCCGCCAGACCGATCTTCTCGCCCTGAACGCGGCCATCGAGGCCGCCCGCGCCGGCCAGCACGGCAAGGGCTTCGCGGTCGTCGCCTCGGAGGTGCGCAAGCTCGCCGAGCGCTCGCAGACCGCCGCCGCCGAGATCGGCGCGCTGTCGAGCTCCACGCTCTCCATGTCCGAGGAAGCCGGCCGGATGCTGGAGCAGCTCGTGCCCGACATCCAGCGCACGTCGGAGCTGGTCGGCGAGATCTCGGCGGCCTGCCGCGAGCAGAATGCCGGCGCCGAGCAGATCAACCAGGCGATCCAGCAGCTCGACCAGGTGACGCAGCAGAACGCGGCGGCTGCCAACGAGATGTCGGCGACCTCCGAGCAGCTCTCCGCCGAGGCCGCGCGCCTGAACGACCGGGCCGGCTTCTTCCAGCTCGCCGAAGGCCGCGCTCCGGCCCCGGCCGCCCGCGTCCAGGTGGCGAGAGGGGGCGACGTGCGCGCGCTCCAGGCCAAGGTCGGCCGCTTCGCCTCGGCGACGCGCGCCCAGCCGGCAAGGCCTGCCGCGCCGAAGCCCGCCTCCAAGGCCGGCTTCGACCTCGATCTCGACGAGACCGCCGCGGACAACGGCTTCGAGAAGATGAGCGCCTGACAAGGCCTCGAACCGCCCGGCGCCCTCTCGGACGGCAGGCCCTCGAAGGAGGAGGCTTCGAGGACCCGCCGGCGAACAGGGCGCCGAACGAACCAGAACCGACCCCGACCCCGACCATCGCGGGCACCGCCCACACCGTCTCGCCTCCTGAAGCAAGGCCTTCTTCATGCGACTGACCATCAAGACCAAGCTCATGGCGTCCTTCGGCGCTCTGATCGTCCTCCTCGGCGGCGCCGGCTATGCCGGCATCTCCAGCCTGCAGAGCACCAACGACCGGATGACGGCCTTCTCGCAGGGCCCCTTCGTCCAGGTCCAGGAGGGCCTGAAGATCCAGAGCGGCGTCAACGACGTGCGCCGGGTCGTCGCGCGCTCCATCGCCGTCGACACCTCGGAGAACGAAAAGCTGGCCGGCGTGCTGGACAAGGACTGGACCGCCATCGAGACGGCGCTGGCCACGATGCTCCAGGCGATGCCCGAAGCCGCGCGGGCGAAGTCGGCCGATCTCGCCCCGCTGCTCGCGGATGTCGAGGCCGCCTCGCGCGAGGCCTTCGCCTTCTCCAGCAAGGTGGACATCCTCATCAGCGGGACGTTCCTCGATGCCAGCCGCGACGCGCAGGCCGTGCTCATGGCCGATCTCGAGGACCTGAAGGCCAAGGTCGTCTCGGAGAACAAGCCCGGCGCGCCCGCCGCCCTCGCGATCCTGATGGACCTGCAGCAGCTGACCCTGCGAAGCCGCATCCAGACGGTGGCCGCCGTCTCGCGCACCGATCTGGCGAAGATCCGCGAATCCGTCGCCACCGTTTCGTCCAACCAGGACACGCTTCGCGAGAAGCTGACCACGCTCGCCGCCCTTCCCGCCATGGCCGCCCATGCCGACGCCTTCGGCAAGATCGGCGGTCATTGGGACACCTATTACACGCAGCTTCGGACCTATCTCGACCTCGGTCTGGAGAACAATCTGAACGAGGCCCTGAGCACGATCAACGAGCGGCTCGTCCCGATCGCCCTCAAGGCCGAGGCCCGGATCAACGAGCTGAACGCGGAGGCCTCGGCCCTCGCCACTTCGTCGGTCGCGGAATCGCAGACCGCCTATGAAGCCACGCGCATGATGCTGATCGCGATCGTCGCCGGCGCCGTCCTCATTGGCATCGCCGCCGCGCTCTGGATGTCGCTGTCGATCTCGCGCGGCCTCGCCAAGTCGGTGAAGCTCGCCGAGGATATCGGCGCCGGCGATCTGACGCAGACCGTCGAGGCCAAGGGCCAGGACGAGATCGGCGATCTCCTGCGCGCCATGAACCTCATGACGGACAAGCTGCGCGAGATCGTCTCCGACGTCACGGACTCCGCCTCCCAGGTCGCGGCGGGCTCGCAGCAGTCCGCGGCCACCGCCGAGCAGCTGAGCCAGGGCGCGACCGAGCAGTCCGCCTCCACCGAGCAGCTCGGCCAGGGCGTCTCCGAACAGGCCTCGGCGACCGAGCAGGCCTCCTCCGCCATGGAGGAGATGGCCGCCAACATCCGCCAGAACTCGGAAAACGCCACGACGACGGAGAAGATCGCGGCCCAGGCCTCGATCAATGCCGAGAGAAGCGGCAAGGCCGTCGCCAATTCGGTCGAGGCCAGGAGATCGCCCGCCAGACCGATCTTCTCGCCCTGAACGCGGCCATCGAGGCCGCCCGCGCCGGCCAGCACGGCAAGGGCTTCGCGGTCGTCGCCTCCGAGGTGCGCAAGCTCGCCGAGCGCTCGCAGACCGCCGCCGCCGAGATCAGCGAGCTGTCGACCTCGACACTCGGCATTTCCGAGGAGGCCGGCCGGATGCTGGAACAGCTCGTTCCCGACATCCAGCGCACGTCGGAGCTGGTCGGCGAGATCTCGGCCGCCTGCCGCGAGCAGAATGCCGGCGCCGAGCAGATCAACCAGGCGATCCAGCAGCTCGATCAGGTGACGCAGCAGAACGCGGCGGCCGCCAACGAGATGTCGGCGACCTCCGAGCAGCTCTCGGCGGAAGCCATGCGCCTCAACGATCGGGTGAGCTACTTCCGCGTCGGCCATGCCCAGGCGGCGCCCGCCGTCGCCGCCCGTCCCGCCCCCGTCCGCGTCGCCGCGCCGGCCGCCCCGCGCGACGCCCGCGCCCTGCAGGCCAAGGTCGGCAAGTTCGCCGCCGCCAGAGTCGCCACGACCTCCAAGGCCAAGGCGCCGAAGCCCACCGCGAAGGGCGGCTTCGACCTCGACCTCGACACGGCCGCCGCGGACGACTCCTTCGAAAGGCTCAGCGCATGAGATCCTCCGACGACATGGACACGATGGCCGACGCGGATGCTCCCGACGAGGAGGGCGGGACGCGCGAGATCCTGACCTTTCGCCTCGGCACGGAGAGCTTCGGCATCCGCGTGGTGCATGTGCGCGAGGTGCTCGACTACAAGCCGATCGCCCGCGTCTCCAACGCGCCCTCCACGCTGCTCGGCATGATCGACGTGCGCGGCATCGGCGTGCCGGTGGTGGACCTCAAGGCCAAGCTCCGCATGCCGTCCTTCGAGGACGGCGCGCCGACCGCGGACAGCCGCATCGTGGTCCTCGACTTCGACACGGGCGGGCGCGGGCGCACGGTGGCGGTGATCGCCGACGCGGTCCACGAGGTGACGGATTTCGGCGAGGACGCGGTCGAGCCCGCGCCGCAGTTCGGCGAGGAGTGGAATTCGAGCTTCATGACCGGTCTCGGCCGCCGCGGCGAGACCTTCCTGACGCTTCTCGACATTCCCCGGCTCTTCGAGGTCGAGGCCTTCGAGTTCGCCGCCTGACGGCGAAGGCCGCCGCCGATGGCCGCCGACGACGACGGTGCGAATCTCTTGGCCATGCCCGAGGCTTGAGACATTCGGAAGGCGGCGTAAGGCAAGTCGTTCATAGCCTGTCCGTATAAGATGGGCCGGAACCACGGCGTTCGGGGAGGGCGACGTGGTCCGGGCCTTCCGGAAACCATCAGACCCCTGCAGACGGTCGGCTCGCCTCTCGGGGCGTCCGCCGGCCGATCTTCCCCGAGAATGAAAGCCGTGATGTCCAGCATCGCACGACCTTCGCCGAAATCCGCCGCCGGCCTCCCCGCCGTCGCCAATGCCTGGAACGCGCCCAAGCTCGACGCCGCCTCCTTTCGCAGCCTCGTCGATCTCGTCGGCGAGAGCTGCGGCATCGCCATGTCGGATCTCAAGCAGACCATGCTGGAGACGCGGCTGCGCCGCCGGCTGGAGATCAACGGGCTCGAGACCTTCGCGGACTATGTTGCCTTCCTGCGCTCGCCCGAGGGCCGCGCCGGCGAGATGCAGGCCTTCACCGATTGCGTCGTCACCAACCAGACCTCCTTCTTCCGCGAGCCGCCGCATTTCGCCTATCTCACGGGCGACGAGCTGCGGCGCCTGGCCGAGGGCGGCCGCGAGCGGGGGCTGCGCATGTGGTCGGCGGCCTCCTCCAGCGGCCAGGAGGGCTACAGCCTCGCCATGATCGCGGACGAGGCCTCGCAGGGGGGCAGGCTCTTCCCCTGGTCGGTGCTGGCGACCGACATCTCGGTGCGCATGCTCAAAGCCGTGCGCGAGGGCAGCTACAGCCTGGAGGACGCCGAGACCGTGCCCCCGGTCCTGCGCCAGCGCTACCTGCGCCCGGTCCGCCAGGACGGCAAGGACCGCCTCGCCATCACGCCCGAGC
Source organism: Aureimonas sp. Leaf427 (assembly GCF_001425485.1). Lineage (GTDB taxonomy): Bacteria > Pseudomonadota > Alphaproteobacteria > Rhizobiales > Rhizobiaceae > Plantimonas. The sequence continues at coordinate 185,604 of NZ_LMQW01000002.1, forward strand.
TCAGACGCAACATGCGGCTCGGGCAGATCAACCTGATGCACGACACCTACCGGCCGGGCCACGCCATGGACCTGATCTTCTGCCGGAACGTTCTCATCTACTTCAAGCCGGACGTGCAACTGGCGGTCGTGGCCAAGCTGTGCCGGCATCTGCGGCCGGGCGGCCTCCTGTTCCTCGGCCATTCCGAAAGCATCCGCTCCGGCGAGCTGCCGCTCCGGCTGCTTCGCTCCAACATCTACGAGCGCCTCGAGGCCTGACGATGAAGCCCATCCGCGTCCTGATCGTCGACGATTCCGCCAGCGTTCGGACCATCCTGTCCGAAATCGTCGATGCGGAGCCGGATCTGCAGGTCATGGCGACCGCCTCCAACCCCTATTTCGCCGCCGAGCGGATGCGCGAGGAGGTCCCCGACGTCATCATCTGCGACATCGAGATGCCCCGGATGGACGGCATCACCTTCGTCCAGAAGCTGATGAGCCAGCGCCCGATCCCGGTCGTGATCTGCTCCTCGCTCGCGGAGGCCGGCTCGCAGATGGCGATGCAGGCGCTGGACGCGGGCGCCGTCGAGATCATCACCAAGCCGCGCGTCGGCACGCCGCAATTCCTGATGGAGGCCAAGACGCGCATCTGCGACGCCGTGCGCGCCGCCTCCAAGGCCAAGGTCCAGCCGCGCACCCGGACGATCGACCCGCAGAAGAAACTGACCGCCGACGCCGTCCTTCCCGCGCTGTCCGGCCGGCCGATCGACCGCACGACCGACAAGGTCGTGGTCGTCGGCGCCTCCACGGGCGGCACGGAGGCGCTGCGCAAGCTGCTCGAAGTCCTGCCCGCCGACAGTCCCGGCATCGTCATCGTGCAGCACATGCCGGCCGGCTTTACCACCGCCTTCGCCAAGCGGCTGGACACGCTCTGCCGGATCGAGGTGCGCGAGGCCGTGACAGGCGACCGCGTCGTGCCGGGCCTCGCCCTCATCGCGCCCGGAAACTTCCACCTCCTCCTCCAGCGCTCGGGCGCGCAGTATCACGTCGAGGTGCGCGAGGGCCCTCTCGTCACGCGCCACCGCCCGTCCGTCGACGTGCTCTTCCGCTCCGCCTCGCGCGCGGCGGGAGCGAACGCGCTCGGCATCATCATGACGGGCATGGGCGACGACGGCGCCAAGGGCATGCTGGAGCTGCGCCAGACGGGCGCGCGCACGCTCGGCCAGGATGAAGCGAGCTGCGTCGTCTACGGCATGCCGAAGGAAGCGATGAAGATCGGCGCGGTGGAACTGGAGCTGCCGCTCCAGAAGCTGCCCGCCGAGATCCTGCGCTTCGCGCGCGACCATGCCCTCAAGCCCGCAGCGGGGAAGTAGATCCATGCGACACGGCACCGCCCCTGCCCCGTCCTCTGCACGCGAGCCCGCCGGCATCGACGCCGGCGCCCTCGGCCTGCCCGCCCGCCTTGCGGAGGGCGTGACGCGCTGGATCGAGGGCAGCGAGGCGGTGTTTCTCGACGTCGGCTCGAGGCTGCAGGACGTCCATGCCCGCGTCTCGACCGTGCGCAACGGCATCGGCCGGTCCACCGAGATCCTCGCCACGCCCGAAATGGCCGAGATGCGCGCCGGCCTCGCCTCCGCCGTGGAAAGCTCGCGCGGCATCGAGAGCCTCGTCGCGCGGCGCGTCGCGGCCCTCGTCGATCTCCAGGCCGCCATCGCGCAGGCGGCGGAAGGGGGATCGTCCGTCAAGCTCGTGTTCCGCACGCTGAACTACGTCGTCCTCATCGCGCGCGCCCAGATCGGCGGCATGGCCTCCGGCCAGGAGGAGCTGATCCCCTTCGCCTCCCATGTCGACGAGCTCGTCGGCTTCGGCGAGGAGGTCGGACGCTTCATCGAGGAGCGCGTGTCGGTCCTGCGCTCCGCCCTCGGCGCGAGCCAGGCCATCGAGGCGCAGGCGCTGAAGGCGGGCGCGCAGACGCCGCTGACGCAGGGCTTCCTCGACCTCATCGAGCTCATCGCCGGCCAGCAGTCCGTCGACGAGGCCCGCCGCAGCGAGGCGCAGGAGGCTTTCACGGGCGTCTGGCGGGCGATCGGCGGCGTGGTCATGGGGCTTCAGGCCCACGACATGGCGCGCCAGCGCTTCGAGCACACCGCGCGCAACCTCGCCCTCCTCCAGCGTCTCGTCGCGGACGGGTCGATCGAGGCCGAGGGCGAGCCCCTGCCGGAGGAGATGCGCGTGGCCGCCGCGACGCGCATCCTCACGCTGGAAATCGCCCAGCTCGACGATCTCGCCCTCACCTATGCGGCGAAGATGGCCGCGCTCGACGGCGATCTCGGCGTGATCGGCGCCGAACTCGAGGCCTGCGCCGCCGTTCTCCATCGCCTCCTTCCCGGCAAGGGCGGAAACGAGGGCCTCGCGGCGCTGGAGGCCCAGGCGTCGCGCCTCCGGATCGGCTTTCGCCAGGGCGACGAGCGGCGCTCCCGCCTCGGCGCGAGCCTTGCCAGAAGCGTCGAGGCGACGAACGCGCTGACCGACATGACGGGCAAGCTCGACGCGCTCGAACGCGACCTCCGGCTCGCCGGCTTCAACGCGGCGGTGCGCGCGGCCCATGTGGAGGGCGGCGACGAGACGATCGGCTATATCGCGAGCGTCATTCGCGAACAGGCTTCGAGGGCCCGCGACGAGGCCGACCGCGTGCGCAGCGGCATCGCCAGCGCGACGGCCTCCACGCGCTGCCTCTCCTTGGACATCCTGCCGGCCGTCGCGACCGCCGAGGCCGCGATCGAGGCCGCGCTCGACGAGGCCTCGATGCGCCTGTCGCGGGCGGAAAGCGACTGCGCGGCGGTGCTCGGCGAAGCCGTTTCGGCCGCCGCCGGGCTTTCCGGCGACGTCGCCACCGTGCGCCGGATGATGGGCTCCCACGAGGAGGGCCACGATCTCATGCGCGCGCTTTCGGCCGCCGTCGCCGCTCTCGCGGCAGGCCTGCCCCCGTCCTCGCCCCTGCCCGCGCCCGAAGCCGAGCGGCTCGACCGCTTCCTCGTCGGCCCCTACACGATGGAGGAGGAGCGCGCCGTCTTCCAGCGCACCCTCGGCCCCCTCCCCGGCGCGCCCGCCGGCTCGAACGTGGACGCCGACATCGGCGAACCCGCCGCAGCGCCCGCCGACGATCTCGACGACATCTTCTTCTAGAGCCCGCCCGCCCAAGGGCCGAAGGGGCCGTCGCATCCGGCCCCGGGCATTTCAGGCCGAGGCCGGCTTGGCGATCCGGCGGCGCGTCATGACGAGGATCATGGCGAGGCCGGATGCGGCGGCCAGCGCTCCGGCCAGCGGAACGGCGCGATAGCCGAGACCCGCATCGATGACGCCGCCGCCCAGCGCCGCGCCGATCGCATTGCCGAGGTTGAAGGCGCCGATGTTCATCGCCGAGGCGAGGTTCGGCGCGTCGGACGCTTCCTGCACGACCCGCATCTGAAGCGGGGGCACGATGGCGAAGCTGGCGACGCCCCAGAGGAAGATCAGCGGCGCGGCGGCTGCCTGAGAAGTCATGGCAACCGAGAAGAGGACGAGGATGACGACCACGGCGGCGAGCGAGCCGATGAGGGTGCCGTCCATCGAGCGGTCGGCGAGGCGCCCGCCGAGCCAGTTTCCGAGCGCGAGACCGAGACCGTAGATAGTGAGCATCGCCGTGATGAAGAGCGGCGAGGCGTCGGCCTCCTCGCGCAGAATCGGCGCGATATAGGTGAAGACGGTAAACATGGCGCTGGCGCCGAGCACGGTCAGAAGCAGCGCGGCCAGAACCGGCGCGCGCCGCAGGACGCGCAGCTCCGCGCGCATGTCCGTTCCCGCCTCGACGGGCATCGGCGGCAGGGAGAGGCGCAGCGCCAGCATGGCGGCGAGGCCGACCAGCGCGATGCCGGCGAATATCGGCCGCCATCCGACCGTTTCGGCCATGAAGGTCGCCAGCGGAACGCCGCCGATGGTCGCCACCGTCAGTCCCGAGAACATCGCCGCGACCGCCCCGGCGCGCTTGTCGGGCGCCACCACGCTCGCGGCCACCACCGCGCCGACGCCGAAGAAGGCGCCGTGGTTGAACGACGTCACCACGCGGGCGACGAGCAGCGTCATGTAGCCGTCGGCGATCGCCGAAAGAGCGTTGCCGAGGGTGAAGAGCCCCATGAGGCCGACGAGCAGCGTCCGGCGCGGCACCCTTGCCAAGAGCAGGGTCATGACGGGAGCGCCGACGAGGACGCCCGCCGCATAGGCGCTGACGAGAAGGCCGGCGGCGGGGATCGAGACGCCGAGATCGGCGGCGATGACCGGCAGCATGCCCATCGGCGCAAATTCGGTGACGCCGATACCGAAGGCACCGACCGCAAGGGCCAGAAGTGGCTTGTTGATCGTCATGACGGCCGCTCCGCTCTGTTCCATTCCCTCATCTTGTGCATCGCGGCATCGAGCGGTAGCAGGGGGTGAGGACCAGCATCTTTGCCCAGGAGTCACGAATGGCGACGGAGAAGGCGGATCGGGCCGGCGAGATGGCGGCCTTTGCGGCAGTCGCCTGCGAGGGCAGCCTGTCGGGCGCGGCGCGCAAGCTCGGCCTCACGCCCTCGGCCGTCAGCCGCATCGTCAGCCGCATCGAGGCACGGCTCGGAGTGCGCCTTCTCGTGCGCACGACGCGCCATCTGCATCTGACGCCGGAGGGCGAGACCTATGCGCGGGCGGCGCGGCGCATACTCGCCGATCTCGACGAAACCGAGAGCACGATCGCGGACCAGGCCTCCCCGCGCGGCCTCGTGAAGGTCAGCGCGGCGACGGCGCATGGCCGCCTCGTCATCGTTCCGCTGCTCGGCGATTTCGCCACGCTTCATCCCGACATCAAGGTGGAGATCGATCTCGACGACCGGCTCGCCGACATTGCCGGCGGGCGCGTCGACGTGGCGATCCGCTTCGGGCCGCTCGTCGACAGCGCGCTCACTGCCCGGCGCCTCGGCGATACCGGCCGAACGGTCGTCGCTTCGCCCGACTATCTGGCACGGGCGGGCACGCCGCTCATTCCCGCCGACCTCGCCCGCCACAACTGCCTCGATTTCAGCTTCCGCCGCATCGAACCCGGCTGGCCCTTCCAGCAGGACGGCACCGACATCCTGCTGCCGGTGGCGGGCAACATGACCGCCAATAGCGGCGAGACGCTGGTCCAGCTCGCGCTTCAGGGCCTCGGCATCACCCGCGTCGGCAATTTCCACATCGGCGAGGAGCTGAGCTCGGGCCGCCTCGTGCCGCTTCTCGACGCCTACAATCCGCAGGATCGCGAAACCATCCATGCCGTCTTCGTCGGCGGCCCTACCCTGCCGGCCCGCGTGCGCGTGCTCGTCGATTTCCTCGCGGAACGGATGCGGGCCTGAGCCGGCGGCAGGTTGGGATCGGCTCGCTTGCGACGAGATGCCGGGTACGGGTCGGATATGCCCCGTCATGCCCCGTCGGATCGGCCGCTTTGCGCGGGAGCGGCGGAAAACGGAAAACCGTTTCTCCTTAAAGTCTACCGATCGGATATACGTTTGACGTGCCTGTCGGCAGGAGGCGCGTCGGGGTGCCGCTTCATGCGGTTCTCGTCGATGGAACTCCTGCCGGCCGGAGGTGGCGACCGGCCTCCTCGTCGTCGCCGTGGCGGCGGCGAGCTGCCGCCGGTCCTCTGCCGTGTCCCGTCACGAAAGCTTCCGCGATGTCCCTCGCCCCCGCTCTGTCCGATGCCCCGCCCGCCTTCGAGCGCCATCCGAACGCCCATCGCATCGCCTCCGATGCCGAAGCCGTCGCCGTCGCGCGCGAGCTGGCCGCCGCGTTCGCCGTGGAGGCTGCCGAGCGCGACCGCACGCGCCGGCTGCCGGCAAAGGAGCTCGACCGCTTCTCCGGCTCGGGCCTCTGGGGCATCACGGTGCCGAAAGCCTATGGCGGGGCCGGCGTCTCCTTCGCGACGCTCGCCGAGGTGATCGCCACGATCTCGGCCGCCGATCCCTCGATCGGCCAGATCCCGCAGAACCATCTGGCCGCGCTCGATGCGATCCGCGTCACCGCGAGCGAGGAGCAGAAGCGTCTCTGGTTCGGCCGGGTCCTGCAGGGCTATCGGCTCGGCAATGCCTTCTCGGAGGCCCGGAGCCGGCATGTCGGCGCCTTCGAGACGACCGTGCGGCGGGACGGGGACGGCTTTACCGTCGACGGCGAGAAGTTCTACGCGACGGGCGCGCTCTTTGCCCACTACATCCATATCGGCGCCGTCGACGAGGCCGGGAACGTCCACCTCGCCATCGCCGAGCGCGACGCGCCGGGCCTCGCCATCATCGACAACTGGTCGAGCTTCGGCCAGCGCACGACGGCCAGCGGCAACGTTCGGATCGAGGGCGTGCGCGTCGGGCCGGAGGCGCTGATCCCCGCCTATCTCGGCGGCGTCGAAGCCTCCTCGAACGGCAGCGTCTCGCAGATCATCCAGGCCGCCGTCGATCTCGGCATCGCCCGCGGCGCGATCGCGGAGACGATCCGCTTCGTGCGCGAGCACACGCGGCCCTGGATCGACAGCGGGCAGGAGCACGGCCACGAGGACGTCTTCACCATCCATGCCATCGGCGACCTGGAGGTGAAGCTCCACACCGCCGAGGCGCTGCTCGAGCGCGCGGGCCTCGCGATCGACGCGATCCTCGATCGCCCGAGCGACGAAGCGGCGGCGGAGACGGCGGTGGCCGTGGCGCTCGCCAAGGTCACGACGACCGAGATCGCGATCCTTGCGACCAACAAGCTGCACGAGCTGGGCGGCACGCGCTCCACGCTCGGCGTCTACGGGCTCGACCGGCACTGGCGCAACGCGCGCACGCACACGCTGCACGATCCCGTGCGCTGGAAGTACTTCCATGTCGGCAACCATGCCCTGAACGGCATCGCCCCGCCGCGCCACGCCTGGAGCTGAGCGGCCGCCCCGTTCGGCCGTCTCCGCCTTCCCCGCTCGCTCCTTTCGCATTCGACGAGGTCGAACCATGACCGCAGCTCTCGCCCAGCGCATCCAGCCCCCCGCGCCCTTCCGGGCGCCGCCGCTCCGCGAGCGCGCCGTGCGCCGCATCGCAAGCGACGAAGAGGCCCTTTCGGCGGCGCGGGACCTTGCCGCCGATTTCGCGAAGACGGCGGCGGCGCGCGACCGCGACCGCATCCTGCCCCATGCCGAACTCGACCGGCTCTCGGCCTGCGGCCTTCTCGCGATCACCGTGCCCAAGGCCTATGGCGGCGCCGGCGTCTCGGCGGGGACGGTGGCGCGCGTCACCGCGCTCCTCTCGGCGGCGGACGGATCGATCGGGCAGATCCCGCAGAACCATTTCTTCATGCTCGAAGCCGTCCGGCTGCAGGGGACGGAGGAGCAGAAGCGCTTCTTCTACGGGCGGGTTCTGGCCGGCGAGCGCTTCGGCAACGCCTTGTCGGAGACCGGCACGAGGACCGCCCACGACCACGCGACGCGGCTGGAGCGCAACGGGGACGCCTATGTTCTCAACGGCCGGAAGTTCTATTCGACCGGCGTCCTCTTCGCCGACTGGATCGTCGTCGTCGCGACCAGCGAAGAGGACGGGCGGAGCGTCGTCGCCTTCCTGCCGAAGGACGCCCCGGGCATCACGGTGATCGACGACTGGTCGGGCTTCGGCCAGCGCGTCACCGGCTCCGGCTCGACGCTGCTGGAGGCGGTCGACGTCCATCCCTTCGCCGTCCTGTCCTTCTCCGCGCTCTTCGAGACGCCGACGCCCATGGGCCCCTTCGCGCAGATCATGCATGCCGGCGTGCAGCAGGGCATCGCGGAGGGCGCGCTCGCCGAGACGATCCGCTTCGTGCGCGAGGTCGCCCGGCCGTGGCGCGACGCCGGCGTCGAGCGGCACGGCGACGATCCCCATGTGGTGGCGAGCGTCGGCGAGGTGACGATCCGCGTCGAGGGCGCCAAGGCGCTTCTCGCCCGCGCCGGGCGCTTCGTCGACGAGGCGACGGCCGAGCCGACGGAGGCCAGCGTCGCTGCCGCCTCGATCGCGGTGGCCGAGGCCAAGATCGCCTCGACCGACGCGGCCCTCCTCGCCGCGTCCAAGCTGATCGAGCTTGGCGGCGCCAGCGCGACGCTCGCCCGCCACGATCTCGACCGCTTCTGGCGCAACGCGCGCACCCATGCCGTGCACGATCCGCAGCTCTGGAAGTATCGCTTCGTCGGCAATTACTGGCTGAACGGCGTCCATCCGCCCCGCCACGGCGCGATCTGATGCCGGGCGTCATGGGAAATACGCCCGGCATTCCGTTTGCGAATGTCTCGGGCCTTCGACGCCTTCGAGACATTCGCAATGTTTTCGACGGCCGGATGCGCCAGCATCCTCGGCCGTCGGTCTGAAAGGCGCTTATGACCCGCGAAATCCGCTTCAACGCCTTCGAGATGAACTGCGTCGGCCATCAGGCGCCGGGCCTCTGGGCCCATCCGCGCGACCGCTCGGCCGGCTACAGGGATCTCGAATACTGGACCGACCTCGCCAAGCTCCTGGAGCGTGGCCGGTTCGACGGCGTCTTCCTCGCCGATGTGCTCGGCGTCTACGACGTCTATGGCGGCGATCTCGACGCCGCGCTCCGGCATTCCACGCAGGTGCCCGTCAACGACCCGCTGCAGCTCGTCCCCGCCATGGCGCTCGTCACCGAGCATCTGGGCTTCGGGCTGACGGCCTCGCTCTCCTTCGAGCACCCCTACACCTTCGCCCGCCGGCTCTCGACGCTGGATCACCTGACGAAGGGCCGGGCGGGCTGGAACATCGTCACCTCCTATCTGGAGAGCGGCGCGCGCAATATCGGCCTGGCCGCGCAAGGGGCGCATGACGACCGCTACGACGTCGCCGACGAGTATCTGGAGGTCTGCTACAAGCTCTGGGAGGGAAGCTGGGAGGACGGCGCGGTGCTGCGCGACAAGGCGCGGCGCATCTTCACCGATCCCGCCAAGGTCCACCCGATCCGGCACAAGGGCCGCTTCTTCGACGTGCCGGGCATCCATCTCTCGGAGCCCTCGCCGCAGCGAACGCCCGTTCTCTACCAGGCCGGCGCCTCCTCGCGCGGGCGGCGCTTCGCCGGTGAGCATGCCGAATGCGTCTTCGTCGCCGCGCCCTCGAAGACGGTGCTGAAGAAGACCGTCGCCGGCATCCGCGCCGCCGTCGCCGCCTCCGGCCGCGACCCGCGCGCCGTCAAGATCTTCAATCTCCAGACGATCGTCACGGACGCGACCGACGCGAAGGCGCAGGCCAAGTATCGCGACCTCCGGCAGTATATCAGCCGCGACGGCGCGCTGGCGCTCGCCTCCGGCTGGCTCGGCATCGATTTTGCCGGCTACCGGCCGGACCAGCCGCTGCGCCATGTGGAGAGCAACGCCGTCCAGTCCTCCGTCGAGGCCTTTTCCAGCGCCGATCCGGGCAAGGTCTGGACGGTGGACGAGCTGGCCGACTGGGTCGGCATCGGCGGCCTCGGGCCGCTGATCGTGGGCGGGCCGCAGACCGTCGCCGATCTCCTCGAGGAGTGGATCGAGGAGACCGACGTCGACGGCTTCAACCTCGCCTATGCCCTGGCGCACGAGACCTTCGAGGACATCGTCGAGCATGTCGTGCCCGAACTCCAGAGGCGCGGCATCTACAAGCGCGACTACGCCGCCGGCACGCTGCGCGAAAAGCTCTTCGCCGCCGGCCCCCGCCTCCCCGCCGACCATGTCGGCGCCCGCTACCGCGACCTGACCGGCCCCCTCCCCGCGGAGAGACTGTCCGCCGCCGAATAGGAGGGAGGGGCCTGCGGTGGCCCCTACCCTTCGGGCAGGCGAGACCCGTGTCGCAGGCGTCCGGGGCCGCCTGTGCGAGACCTCGACGGGCTCAGGCGAGGAGCCTCTCCCGCTCCCGCCGGGAGCCCGCCATCCGGTCCCGCGCCGCCGCAAGGACGGCGGGCGCGGCGCTTCCCGGCAGTCCGGAACCGAAGGGCGGCGACGGCGCGTACTCGAGAGAGAGCTGGATCGTCTCGGCCTCCTCGCGGCCGATCAGTTCGGCCACCACCGTCAAGCCGAAGTCGATGCCCGACGTCACGCCGCCCGCCGTGATGACGGGCCCGTCCCGCACCACGCGCTCCTCCACGGGCACGGCTCCGAACCGCGGCAGGAAGTCGAGCGCGTTCCAATGCGTGGTCGCCCGGCGACCGGCGAGGAGCCCGGCCTGCCCGAGGACGAGGGCCCCGGTGCAGACGGAGGTGACGAAACGCGCCCGGGCGGCTTTGTCGCGAACGAAGGCGAGGACTTCCTTGTCGCCGAGCAGCGCGTTGACGCCGCTGCCGCCGGGAATGCAGAGCACGTCGAAGTCCGGCGCATCCGCCATCGCCATGTCGGGAACGAGAACCAGTCCGGTCGCCGACCGGATCGGCCGCAGATCCTTCCAGACGAGATGAACCTCGACATCGCGCGCCGAGGCGAAGACCTCGTAGGGGCCGGTCAGGTCGAGCTGCTGAACGGCGGGAAAGCAGAGAATGCCGATGTGAAGGGGCATGGTTCGTTCCTCTCTTGACGGACCGAGCCTAAGGCGGGACGCTTTGGCATTGTTGCCAATCATCGCTCGTTTCATGCCACTCGCCTCTCATCATCCGCATCGCGTGGAAATCTTCGCCTTTGCCGGCGCCCAGATCCTGGACGTGACGGGGCCGGCACAGGTCTTCGCCACGGCCAACGACCTGACGCCGCGCGGCTCGCCCGCACGCTACGAGATCGCGGTCGTCTCGCTGCTGCCGGAGATCGTCACGAGCGCCGGCATCGTCCTCAAGGCGGCTGCCCCCGACGGCGAGGACGCGCTCGGGACGCTGATCGTATCGGGCGGATACGGCGTCGATGCCGCCCGCGCCGACGGCGCGCTGATCGACTGGGTCCGCCGGCGCGCCGCCCGCGCGTCGCGCGTCGCCTCCGTGTGCAGCGGCGCCCTGCTTCTCGCCGAGGCCGGCCTTCTCGACGGCCGCCGGGCGGTGACGCACTGGCAGCGCTGCGCGGAGTTCGCCCGGCGATATCCGGCCGTCCATCTCGACCCCGATCCCATCTTCGTCCGCGACGGCGCGATCTGGACGTCCGCCGGGGTGACGGCCGGCATCGATCTCGCGCTCGCGATGGTGGAGGCCGATCACGGCCGGACGCTGGCTCTCGCCGTGGCTCGCCAGCTCGTCGTCTTCCTGAAACGTCCGGGCGGACAGGCGCAGTTCAGCACCGCGCTCGCCTTTCAGGAGGCCGATGCGACTTTCGAGACCCTGCATAGCTGGATCGCGGCCAATCTCCACCGCGACCTGTCTCTGCCGGCCCTTGCCGAGCAGGCGGGCATGAGCCTTCGCACCTTCTGTCGGCGCTATCGCCGGAGCACCGGGCGCACCCCGGCCGAAAGCGTGGAAATGATCCGCCTGGAAAGCGCGAGACGGTCGCTGGAGGACGGCGCGAGCGTCGCGCGCACGGCCGCGCGCTGCGGCTTCGGCTCCACGGAGACGATGCGGCGGGTCTTCCTGCAGCGCCTGAACGTCGGCCCGAACGCCTATCGGGAGCGTTTCACCCGCTCCTGACGGCCGCGTCTTCCTCCGGTCAGTCTGCGACCGCCGCCTCCGTTCGTCCCGCCCCGAACCGGCCCGACGAGGTCGCGAACGGCGAAGCGGCCTTGCGGTCGTTGGGAGCAACGGCATGGCGCGCTTCGCCGCCGGGTTCGGCAAGAGCGAACTCGCGCGAGGCAGCGCCGTCCGGTGGACGATCGCTGCAACGATAGATCAGCAAACCTTTCGATTCAAAGCAAGACGGTTCGGGTGACGGAGCGGAACAGGAGCGCTTTGCTGCGGGGGATCGGCTCGGTTACACCCCGGCGTCTCGGCGCGGGCACCGGGGGATGGGCTCCGGGCTTGCCTGCGGCGGCTGGAAGCGCTCGACGGGATCGCTCCTGCCGGACATCCGAAAGCGTGGCGGCAGGCGTGGCGGCAGGAGCGGCCATATCGGCGCGCCTTACGCTCAGTGAGCTTCGTTCCGGCGAAGACGATCGGCGGCGGGCGGAAGACGGCGCCGCGGGCCGGCAAGAGCGCCGGCCGGCACACATGCCGATACGGACCCGGCTCAATAGTCTTCCCGCGCCGCGATCCTTTTCGAAAGGTCGAATTAACTAAGTCGAACTTAGGGTGAAACTCTAAGGAACGATCGGCTTTCGATCGAATGGGACGATGATGATGCTCGCCAATGTCAGTATCGCAAAGAAGATCGGCTTGGCCTTCGTCGCCATCATCGGCACGGCCGGCATCATGGGATCGACGGTCTATCTGAACGTGGTCGCCGTGGAGAAGGCCGGTATCGAGAGCGAACGAGCGGCCTCGCTCGTCGCTCAGGCCACCGATATCCGCCTCTCCATGTCGCGGCAGGAAAACTCGCTTCGCGGCTTTCTCGTCTCGCGCGATCCCTATTACTCGCGCCGCACCGGCGAGCATTACGAGACCTTCAAGCGCCTCGTCGATACGACGCGCACCTTCGCCTCCGACAATCCCGTCGTCGTCGCGGAGATGGACAGGCTCGCCACCGTCATGGGCGAATGGCGCCGGACCATCGTGGAACCCGCGCTGATCGCGGCGGCCGACGAGAAGACCCTGGCGAGCGCGGGAAGGCTCATCGTTTCCGACGAGGCCTCCGCCCTCGTCGATCCCGCCGAGGCGATCGTCGACGGGCTTCGCGAGCGCGAAGGCGTCCGTGCGGACGAGGCGGCGGCGAGGGTGACGGCCGCCAACGGCGCGTCGCAGACGACCGTGGTCGTCGGCATGGGCATCCTCATCCTGCTCGCGCTCGGCCTCAGCGTCCTCCTGTCCAAGGGGATCGCCGCCCCCATCCGCCGGCTTCGCGACGCGATGCGCGCTCTGGCCGAGGGCGACCGGAGCCTCGAGACGCCGTTCCTGAAGCGCCGCGACGAGGTCGGCCAGATGGCGCAGACGGTCGAGACCTTCAAGCGCGCCGCGCTCGAACAGGAACGCCTGGAACGCGACGCCGCCGCCACGCAGCAGGCCCAGATCGACCAGCGCAACCGCCAGTCGGCGATCGACGGCGCGAAGGCGGAGGATCTGAAGCTCTTCGTCCACCATGTCGAGGCCGGGTTCGACGCGCTCTCGGCGGGCGATCTGACGGTGCGCATGACCGCGTCGGTGGCGCCCGAGTTCGAGCCGATCCGCGCCAAGTTCAACGGCTCCATGGCCGAGCTGGAATCCACCATCGGTTCGGTCGTCGGCGCCGTCGGCACGATGAAGACCGGCCTGTCCGAGATCACGATCGCGGCCGGCGACCTCTCCCAGCGCACCGAACAGCAGGCCGCGAGCCTGGAGGAGACCGTCGCGGCGCTCTCCGAGGTGACGCGCGGCGTCGGCCAGACCGCGGCCAGCGCCGACGAGGCGCGGGCCGCCGCCGCCGTCGCCCGCAAGGAGGCCGAGAAGGGCGGCGAGGTCGTGACGCGCGCGGTCGCCGCGATGAGCCAGATCGAGGCCTCCTCGGCGCAGATCGGCCAGATCATCGGCGTCATCGACGAGATCGCCTTCCAGACGAACCTTCTCGCGCTGAATGCCGGCGTCGAGGCGGCGCGGGCGGGCGAGGCGGGCCGGGGCTTTGCCGTCGTCGCGCAGGAAGTGCGCGGGCTCGCCCAGCGTTCGGCCGAGGCGGCCAAGGAGATCAAGGCGCTGATCGCGACCTCCTCGTCGCAGGTCGAAGAGGGCGTGCATCTCGTCTCGGCCTCCGGCCAGAGCCTGGAGGAGATCGTGAAGCAGGTCGGCGGCGTGGCGGAGGTCATCTCGCAGATGGCGGTCGCGGCGCGCGAGCAGGCGCTGAGCCTGAAGGAGGTCTCCATGGCCGCCGACAACATGGACAAGGTGACGCAGCAGAACGCGGCCATGGTGGAGGAGACGACCGCCGCCGCCCAGACGCTCTCGGCCGAGACCGAGGATCTCGCGACGATGATCGGCCGCTTCCGGACGGGCGGGGCGGCGCCGTCCTCCGCGCCGTCCCGGACCTCCGCGAGCCGCGCCCCCGCAAGCCGGGCCCCGGCCCGGCCGAAGCCCGCCGGCGCCCTCGTCCAGATGCGGGCCACGGGCCGCTCGGGCGCCGCACCCCAGCCCGCCGCGTCCCCCGAGGACTGGGCCGAGTTCTGAAGCCCGCCGACGGCAACGAGCGGGGATCGCGCCGGCCCCGACGTCCACCGGCGCCAGGGACGATCCCGCTCGGAAGCCTCGATATTTCCGGGCCCAGCCGATCACGCATCCTTAAGATTACGTGGCTAACTTCGCATCGGTCGATGATCCCGCCTCCCGGCCCGGAGGCGGGAGCCGCATGCTGGAGTTCGCCATGTCTCTCACGAATATGAGCCTCAACCGAAAGCTCGTTCTGTCCTTCTCCGCCATTCTGGCGGCGATGCTCCTCATGGCGCTCACGATCTACAAGACCGTGTCCGACATCCAGACCGCCGTCGACTGGGATGCGCACACCAACGAGGTTCTGAGGGAAGCCGCCAACGCGTCCCAGGCGTTTTCCGAGATCGTGTCCTACACGCGCGCCTATGCCGTCAGCGGCCATCAGCGATTTCAGGACGGGTTCGACGCCAACATCGCCAAGTTCACGGCCGCCGCCGACGCGCTGGCTCATCTGACGAGCGACAATCCCTCGCAGCAGGAGCGGATCGTGAAGCTGCGGGCCGATGAAAACGGCTACAGGACCGATCTGGCGGCCAAGCAATTCGCGCTGGGCGCCGATCCCGCCACCCGCCCGCAGTCCATCAAGATGGTGGCCGACGGCGTGTCCAAGCCCGTCGTCGATGCGATCGCCGCCGACATCGCGGCGATCCGCGGCGCCGAGGAGGCGCTTCTCGTCAGCCGCCGGGCCCAGACCGAGCGGTCCTTCGATCTGACCATCCTCGCCCTTGCCGGCGGCACCGGCCTTGCGATCCTCATCGCGGTCGCGATGGGCTGGCTTCTCTCCCGCTCGGTGGCGCGCCCCGTCGTCGCGATGACGGACGCGATGTCGCGTCTGGCGGCCGGCGACAAGAGCGTCGTCGTGCCCGCCGCCGGCCAGCGCGACGAGCTCGGCGCCATGGCCCGCGCGGTCGAGACCTTCAAGCAGGCCGCCATCGAGAAGGAGCGCCTCGAGGGCCTCACCGCCGAGGAGCGCCGCGCCGCCGAAATCGCGCGCCTCGCCGCCGAGCGGCAGACGGCGGAGGCCGTTCGCGCCGCCTTCATCGCCGCCATCCGTCCGAGCTTCGAGCGCCTCTCGGCGGGCGATCTGACCGCCCGCCTCGATCCGGCGAAGAACGAAGGTTATGTCGAGGTCTGCGATCTCTTCAACCACAGCGTCGGCCAGCTCGAGACGACGATCGGCTCGGTCGTCGGCGCGGTCGCGACCATGCGCGTCGGCCTCGGCGAGATCGCGGTGGCCGCCGGAGACCTCTCCCAGCGCACCGAGCAGCAGGCCGCCAGCCTCGAAGAGACCGTCGCGGCGCTTGCCGAGGTGACGCGCGGCGTCAACGGCACGGCCGGCGAGGCCAAGAAGGCGCAGAGCACCGCCTCCACCGCCCTCAAGAACGCGGAGAAGGGCGGCACGATCGTCGCCGAGGCGGTCCAGGCGATGAGCCAGATCGAGCAGTCCTCGGACAAGATCGGCAACATCATCGGCGTGATCGACGAGATCGCCTTCCAGACGAACCTCCTGGCGCTGAATGCCGGCGTCGAGGCGGCGCGCGCGGGCGAGGCGGGCAGAGGCTTCGCCGTCGTCGCCCAGGAAGTCCGTGGTCTCGCCCAGCGCTCGGCGGAAGCGGCCAAGGAGATCAAGAGCCTGATCGCCGCCTCCTCCACCCAGGTCGAGCAGGGCGTCGCCCTCGTCACGGCCTCCGGCGCCTCGCTGCAGGACATCGTCGCGCAGGTCGCGGAGATGAACGGCGTCGTCGCCGGCATCGCGCGCAGCGCCGAGGAACAGTCGCTGAGCCTGAAGGAGGTCTCGATGGCCGCCGACAACATGGACAAGGTGACCCAGCAGAACGCCGCCATGGTCGAGGAGACGACCGCCGCCGCCCAGACCCTTCTCGGCGAGACCGACGAGCTGGCCCATCTCATCGAGCGCTTCCGCACGACCCGGGCCTCGGCCCCGGCGGCCCGCGCTCCGGCCCGCACGCCGGCGAAGATGGCGGCCATGGCGCCGAAGCGCCCGGTCGTCCAGATGCGCACCTCCGGCTCGGGCGGCGCCGCCGCGAAACCCGCCCCCGCCTCTGAGGAATGGGCCGACTTCTGATCCGGGACGGCCGACCGGCGGTCGAGCCGGGTGCGATCCTCCTTGCTAAGGGTCCGATAGCTTCGCGAGACGTCGACGGCCGGTCGCCTTCCAGGCGCCGGCCGTCGGCATGTCGGTGCTCCCGATTAAAAAGGCCTTCAGGACCGTGCGTCGATCGCCTCGGCCACCTCGTCCGCCATGCGCAGCGTGCGCAGGATGAGGGGCACGCCCATGGCGAGAACCGAGCGCTCCAGCCCCCGCGCGGCCTGCGCCTCGCGGATCTCGGCGGCGATGGTGGCAAGGACGGGAATGAAGCGGATGGCCAGCGCGATGGCCAGCGCGATCCGGGCGGGATCGACGCCGAACGGCCGGAGGAAGCCGAGCACGCGCTCGAAGCTCTCGACCATGTCCGCCATGCGGGTCGTCGCGGTGACGAGGCCGGCAAGGAGAAGCAGGCCGGCGAGCCGCGCCGTGACGAGCAGCGCCTCCCGCCAGCCGGCCAGCCAGAGCTGCGCGGCGCCCACCAGGAGGAGCACGAGGAGCACGCCCTTCATGGCCCGCCAGGCCGCGGCGAGGGGCAGGCCGGCGAGCGGAAAGAGAAGAAGGCTCATTGCCAACGCGCCGAGCACGAGCGGCAGGCTCGGCAGGAGAAAGAGCAGCGTGCCGACGAGCGCGAGCGCCAGGAGCTTCGGTCCCGCCGCCATGCGGTGGAGGAGGCTCTCGCCCGGCCGGTAGAGGCTGGCGATCACGCGGCGAGCCTCCGGTAGAGGCCGATCGCTTCTGCAGGGCCGCCGTCGAAGACGAGGCGCCCGCTCTCGAAGACGAGCACGCGGTCGAAGCCCTCGAGAAGTGCGAGATCGTGGGTGACGAGCACACAGGCCTGGCCGCCCGTCTCGATCGCCGTCTCGATGGCCGCCATGATGCGGCGCGTGTTGCGGAGATCGAGCAGCGTCGTCGGCTCGTCGAGGACGAGGAGTCGGGGCTCCAGAACCATGATGCCGGCGAGCGCCACCATCTGCCGCTCGCCGCCGGACAGCTCGTGGCAGAGACGCCCGCCGAAGCCGCCGAGCCCGAAGCGCGCCAGCGCCGCTTCCACGCGCGGCGCGATCTCGGCCTTGGAGAGGCCGCGATTCTTCAGGCCGAAGGCGAGATCCTCGGCCACCGTCGGATAGACGATCTGGTGGTCGGGGTTCTGGAAGAGGAAGCCGACCTCGCGGCGCACCGCGCGCGTCTCGCCCGCCGTGTCGCGTCCGAAGACGCGGACGCCGCCCGATGTCGGCAGGAGAAGCCCGTTCAACAGGCGCGCGAAGCTCGACTTGCCGGAGCCGTTGGCGCCGATGATGCCGATGCGCCGCTCGCGGAGGCTCAGCGTCAGGCCGGACAGGACGAGCCGCCCCGCCCGCTCCAGCTCCACGCCTTCGATCTCGACATCGGCCCGCCCGGCGCCGGGGCCTTCGATCATCCGGCGCGGCGAAGACCGGCGCGGTTGCCGATCAGCGGATAGGCGCGCGCCACGTTGACCGTGATCGCCGCGGCAAGGCCCGCCTTGATGAGATCGCCGGGGATGAAGGCGAGCGAGCCGCTCGCGGCGGTGGAGAGCGGCAGGCCGGTGACGAGCGAGATGCCGGGAATGCCGCAGGCGTAGAGAACCACGATGCCGCCCGCGACCGCCGCCAGGAAGGCCGTGACGAAGGTCAGCTTGGGCAGGAAGCGCTCGGTGAGATAGCCGGTGACGACGGCGGCCGGGAGCCAGCCGAGGAAGAAGCCGACGGTCGGCCCGTAGAGAACGGCGAGCCCGCCGCGCCCGCCCGAGAGAAGCGGCAGCCCGGCCAGCACGAGTCCCATGAAGAGCAGCACCGCGAGCCCGCCGCGCCGGGCGCCGAGAACGCCGCCGGCCAGCATGACGCCCATGGACTGGGCCGAGATCGGCACCGCGATCACAGGCACGGTCAGCGGCGGAAAGGCGCCGAGCACGGCCAGGACGGCGGCGAAGAGGGCGATGAACACGAGGTCGCGCGTCGGCATGGACCGTCTCCGATGGGGCCGCGGGCCCGCGGCCCACCCCGCGCCCTCGCGGCACCGCACCACAAAGCGGATCGCCCCGGCAAAATCAACCGCCCGGGCAGGCAGCGAGCGAACCTTCGCGCTTCCCATCCGGCGACGGGAGAGGTCGGCCTTACGACCGAAGCGGCCCGATCGCCCGAGCGGCGCCCGCCGGCCACGGCCCGCCCCGCCAGCCTATCGGCAGCCATCCCTTCGCGCCGTGCCCTTTCCGCGCCGGAGCGATCCGCCTGGAAAACGGCGGATTGGAATCATTCCCGTTGACAGTTTTGACCCAAGGACGTCAGATGTCCGACAACTTTAAGGCTCGAACGGGGGGAGCCATGTTGAACAATCTGACGAAGCTGCCCCGATCCGACCGGGTGCGCGACACCGTCTCGGCCCTGGCGGACTTCATCTCGACCTCCGGTCTCGACGCCGGCGACCAGCTGCCGACCGAGCGCGCCATCATGGACGCGCTCGGCATCGGGCGGTCCAGCGCCCGCGAGGCCCTGCGCCATCTCCAGGCGCTCGGCGTCGTCGAAACGCGCAAGGGCAGCGGGTCCTATCTCCTGCGGGTCGTCTCCGCCTCCACCATCCACATGCCGCTCTCCTTCGACGCCGCGCACCAGCGCGACGCGCTGCTGCAGACGCTGGACGTGCGCCGGGGCCTGGAGGTCGAGGCCAGCATGCTGGCGGTGCGGCGGGCGGGCGCCTCCGACATCGCGCGCATCCGCGAGAGGCTGGAGGAGATGGAGCGCGTCCATCTCGACAAGGGGACGGCGGGCCGCGAGGACCTCCAGTTCCATCTCTCCATCTACGACGCGACCGGCAATCCGCTCTTTCGCCAGCTGCTGGAGCAGATGCGCGAGGCTTTCGAGCACTTCTTCGACAAGCCGTTCGACCGGCCCGACTTCGCCCGGCGATCCTTCCCGTTCCACCGTGAACTCTTCGACGCGATCGCGGCGGGCGATGCGCCGCTCGCGCGGCAGAAGACGATCGACATCCTCGACATCGTCGAGGAAGACATCAAGGACATGTCCCTATGAACGACGGCGCGTTTGGGGCCGAGGCGGCGTCCCTCATCGTGGCGCACGATGCGCCGAACCCCTACGAGGCGGTGGTCCCGCCGATCGTCCAGACCTCGCTCTTCACCTTCTCGTCCTATGCGGACATGGAGGAGACCTATCGCGGGCTGAAGGTCCGACCGACCTATTCGCGCGGGCTGAACCCGACCGTGCGCGTCTTCGAGGAGAAGATCGCCGCGCTCGAGGGCGCCGAGGATGCGCTGGGCTTCGCCAGCGGCATGGCGGCGATCTCCTCCACGGTTCTGAGCTTCGTCGAGCCCGGCGAGCGCATCGTCTGCGTGCGCCATGTCTATCCCGACGCCTATCGCCTGTTCGAGACGCTGCTGAAGCGGCTGCGCATCGAGGTGACCTACGTGGACGGGCGCGACGAGGCGGAGGTCGCGGCCGCCCTGCCCGGCGCCAAGCTCTTCTACATGGAGAGCCCGACGAGCTGGGTGATGGACGTCCACGACGTCGGCGCCCTTGCCGGACTGGCGAAAAACGCCGGCGTCCTCACCGTCATCGACAATTCCTGGGCCTCGCCGATCTTCCAGAACCCGATCGCGCTCGGCGTGGACATCGTGCTCCACTCCGCCTCGAAGTATCTCGGCGGTCATTCCGACGTGGTGGCCGGCGTCGTCGCGGGGTCGGCCGAGCATATCGGCCGCATCAGAGGTCACACCCTGCCTTATCTCGGCGGCAAGCTCTCGCCCTTCGATGCCTGGCTGCTCGTGCGGGGCCTTCGCACCCTGCCGATCCGCATGAAGGCCCACGAGGCCGCCGCCCTCGACGTCGCTCGCCGGCTGCAGGCCCATCCCGCCGTCGCCTCGGTGCAGCATCCGGGCCTCGCCAACGCCCTGCCGGCCGGGCTCACCGGCACGTCCGGCCTCTTCTCCTTCGTCTTCGAGGAGGGGATCGACATTCCCGCCTTCAGCGACGCGCTCGACGTCTTCAGCCTCGGCGTCAGCTGGGGCGGGCACGAGAGCCTCGTCGTGCCCGGCCGCGTCGTGCGCGCGCAGGCCGCCGAGCCCAATTCCGCCGTCGCCTTCGGCATCGACGAGCGATCCGTTCGGCTGCACATCGGCCTCGAAGGGGCCGACGCGCTCTGGGCCGATCTGACCGCCGCCATCGACCGCGCGACGCTGTGACACCAACGGCCGGGTCCGCCCGGCCGCAGAACCCTCGGGAAACGAAACCGACGAACGACCGGCAGAGACCGGCGAGCTGAGAAGGACGACGCCATGCTGAAGACGCTGCTGACGGCCACCCTGCTTTCGACATGCCTCGCCGGCGCGAGCCATGCCAATACGGTTCTGAAGCTGACCGAGGTCATCACGAGCCCCGAGCGGACACAGACGCTGCAGGAGATCGTCAAGACCTTCGAGGCCGCCCATCCCGGCACGACGGTCGAGATCACCTCCCTGCCCTGGGGCGAGGCCTTCGAGAAGTTCGCGACCATGGTCTCGGCCGGCGAGACGCCCGACGTGGTGGAGATGCCCGATACCTGGCTCGCGCTCTACGCGCGCAACGGCGCGCTGGAGAATCTGGAGCCCTATCTGAAGGACTGGCAGTACACGGCCGGCCTCAACGACCGCGCCCTCCAGTTCGGCCGCGCAGTGGACAACACCGCCTACATGCTGCCCTACGGCTTCTATCTGCGCGCCATGTTCTACAACAAGACGCTCTTCAAGGAGGCCGGCGTCGAGGCGCCTCCGGCGACTCTGGACGAGTTCACGGCCGCCGCCGAGAAGATCTCGAAGATCCCCGGCAAGTCGGCCTATTGCCTGCGCGGCGGTCCCGGCGGGCTGAACGGCTGGGTCATGTTCGGCGCCATCGCCAATGGCGACAACACATTCTTCAAGGCGGACGGCACCTCCACCTTCGCCGAGCCCGGCTGGGTCGAGGGCCTCTCCTACGTGGTCGATCTCTACAAGAAGGGCTATGCGCCCAAGGACTCCATCAACTGGGGCTTCAACGAGATCGTCGCGGGCTTCTATTCCGGCACCTGCGCCATGCTCGACCAGGACCCGGATGCGCTGATCTCGATCGACGAGCATCTCTCGCCCGAGGAATACGGCGTGGCGCCCATGCCGAAGGGTGCGAACGGCAAGACCTTTCCGACCATCGGCTATGCCGGCTGGTCGATGTTCGCGGCAAGCGAGAACAAGGACCTGGCCTGGAAGCTGATCGAGACGCTGGAGGCCCCCGAGGGCAACATCGCCTGGAACAAGCGGACGGGCGCCCTGCCCGTCCACAAGGCGGCCGAACAGGACCCGTTCTACGCGCAGCCGAAGTTCAAGGGCTGGTTCGACGAGCTCTCCGACCCGAACGTCGTGCCGACCACGATGCCGACGGACCTGGAGGAGTTCGCCTTCTTCAAGGATTCGCTGGTCATCAAGTCCAGCCAGGAAGCCCTCCTCGGCTCCATCACGCCCGACGAGCTCGCCAAGACCTGGGCCGATTACCTCACGGCCGCCAAGCAGAAGCAGTTGGCGAAGTAAGGGAGGCCTGGGGCGTTTCCCGCGGACGTTTGCGGGAGGCACCCCCCTCTGCCCTGCCGGGCATCTCCCCCGCAAGGAGGGAGATCGGCAGTTGAGACGTCGGCGAGTAGCCTGATCTCTCCCCTTGCGGGGGAGATGCCGGCAGGCAGAGGGGTGCCTCGCACTGCCCTGCCAGGCACTCAAACCCATCCCCGCAATCACACCCCGTCCAGCCGAAGAGACGACATGACCGCCATCGGCAAGCCGCGCGCCGCCAACACGAACCAGAAGCCCGGCCGGCGCCTCGGCGCCCGGCTGGAGCCTTATCTCTACACGGCGCCGGCGGTGATCCTCATCGTCACCGTCATGCTGGTGCCGCTCGTCATCGGTATCACCTATGCATTCCGAGACATCCGCCTGCTCAATCCCTTCGGCGGCGGCTTCGTCGGGCTGCAGCATTTCGTGAAGCTCTCGGGCGACGCGAACTTCTATCTGGCGCTGAAGAATACCGTGTTCTGGACGGCCACCTCGGTCTTCTTCCAGTTCACGCTCGGGCTGATCCTGGCGCTGCTCCTCAACGTGCCCTTCGCCGGGCGCGGCCTCGCGCAGGCGCTGGTCTTCCTGCCCTGGGCCGTGCCGAGCTTCCTGTCCGGCCTCGACTGGGCCTGGCTCTTCAATCCGATCGTCGGGCCGATCCCCCATTGGCTGACCGCGCTCGGGCTGATGGATCAGCCCGTCAACATCCTCGCCGATCCCGACCATGCGATGTGGGGGCCGATCGTCGCCAATGTCTGGTGGGGCATTCCCTTCTTCGCCATCACGCTGCTCGCCGCCCTCCAGTCGATCCCGCGCGACATCTACGAGGCCGCCGCGATCGATGGAGCCGGGCCGGTCGAGCGCTTCCGGGCGATCACCCTGCCCTTCCTCGCGCCCACCATCGCCATCGCGATCCTGCTGCGCACCGTCTGGGTCGCGAACTTCGCCGATCTCATCGTCGTCATGACCAATGGCGGGCCGGCCGACCGGACGCAGATCGTGGCGAGCTACATCTTCACCACCGCCTTCCGCCGGCTCGACTTCGGCTATGCGTCGGCCATCGCGCTCGTGCTCCTGGCGCTGCTGATGGTCTATTCCCTCCTCCTGGTCGCCCTGCGCCAGACGCTGCTCGCGAGGTCCTGAGCCATGGCCTCCACCTCCCGGCGCATCGCCGGCACGATCGCGCACCGAACGGCCATCCTCGCCTACATCGCCTTCGCCCTCTTTCCGCTCTACTGGCTTCTGAAGGTCTCGTTGACGCCGAACAAGCTCGTCTACAGCGAGGGCGTCCGGCTCTGGCCCTCCGCTACCAGCTTCGAGCACTACACGTTCGTGCTCCAGCACTCGGCCTTTCCGCTCTTCTTCCGCAACAGCCTGATCGTCTCGCTCTCGACGGCGGTGCTCGTGACGATCATCGCGGCGGCGGGCGGCTACGCCATGTCGCGCTTCACCTTTCGCGGCAAGTTCTGGCTGATCGGGCTGATGCTGGTGACGCAGATGTTTCCGCTCGTCATGCTGATCGCACCGATCTTCAAGATGCTGACGCCCTTCGGCCTCACCAACAGCCTGGCCGGGCTCGTCGTCGTCTACACCGCCTTCAACGTGCCCTTCGCCGTCTTCCTCATGCAGTCCTTCTTCGACGCGATCCCGAAGGATCTGGAAGAGGCCGCGCAGATCGACGGGGCGACGCGCTTCATGGCGTTCCGCCAGATCATCGTGCCGCTGACGCTGCCGGGCATGGCCGCAACGCTCGGCTTCGTCTTCACCGCCGCCTGGAGCGAGCTTCTCTTCGCGCTGATGCTGATCTCAAAGACCGATGCCAGCACCTTCCCGGTCGGGCTCCTGTCCTTCGTCTCGAAGTTCGGCGTGAACTTCGGGCAGATGATGGCGGCCGGCGTGCTGGCGCTGATCCCGGCCGTTCTCTTCTTCCTGATGATCCAGCGCTTCCTCGTGCAGGGCCTCACGGCCGGCGCGGTCAAGGGCTGAGGGGTTCTTCACTATGGCTGCCATCGACATCCGCGCCGTCCAGAAGTCCTTCGGGACCATCGCCGTGCTCCACGCCGTCGATCTGTCCATCGCCACCGGCGAGTTCGTCGTCCTCGTCGGCCCGTCCGGCTGCGGAAAGTCGACGCTGCTTCGCATGATCGCCGGGCTCGACGAGGTCACCTCGGGCGACATCCTGATCGGCGGGCGCAGGGTCAACGATCTCGATCCCAAGGACCGCAACATCGCGATGGTCTTCCAGTCCTATGCGCTCTACCCGCATATGACGGTGGCCGGAAACATGAGCTACAGCCTTCGTCTTCGCAAATTCGCCAAGGAGAAGATCGACGCGGCCGTCTCGAGCGCGACCGACCTCCTCGGTCTTCGCCCGCTCGTCGACCGCCGTCCGAAGGCGCTTTCCGGCGGGCAGCGCCAGCGCGTGGCGATGGGCCGGGCGATCGTGCGCGAGCCGCAGGCCTTCCTCTGGGACGAGCCGCTCTCCAATCTCGACGCGCGCCTGCGCGAGCAGATGCGGGCCGAGATCAAGAAGCTGCACCAGCGACTCGGCGCGACCTCGATCTACGTGACGCACGACCAGATCGAAGCCATGACGCTCGCCGACCGGATCGTGGCCATGGACGGCGGGCACATCCAGCAGATCGGCTCSCCGCTCGATCTCTACGAGCGGCCCGCCAATCTCTTCGTCGCCGGCTTCATCGGCTCGCCCGCCATGAACTTCTTTGAGGGCCGCTACCGCCGGGCGGGCGACGCCGCCTTCCTGGATCTCGACGCCGGCGCCTCGATCTCGGTCCCGGCGCGTCCGGTGGCGGACGGGTTCGATCTGACGATCGGCATCCGGCCCGAGCATGTCCTCGTCGGCGAGGCCGCGCGCCCGGGGGCGCCGGTCTGTCCGGTCGAACTGGTGGAGCCGACCGGCGTCGGCGCGATCCTCCATGTCCGGTTCGGCGAGGCGCCGCTGAAGGCCTTCCATCTCGGCCGCACCGCGCTGCGCAGCGGCGAGAGCGTGGCCGTCAGCCTGCCGCCCGAGAAGCTTCTTCTTTTCGACACCAAGACCGGCCGCCGCCTCGACGACTGACGCCGATCAGGTCCGGCTGGCGATGGCAGGCGGCAGGCCGGGCGCGCGATACCGCTCCGGCCGCCGGGCTCAGCTCGCCCGGGAGAACTGCATCTGCGTCGCGAAGAGCTGCGCGGCGGCCTCGTCGGCGGATTTCTGCTGGGCCCAGCCGTCCATCCAGTCCTGGAATTCGATCGTGCCGGCCTCGTGCGGGCAGGCGTGCCGCGCGACGCCCCGGGAGAAGGCGCGGGCGCCCTCCATCTTCTGCTTCTTGTCCATGTCGCGTCCTCCAGATCGATGCCCGAACCTCACGAAGCCGACTCTGCCGGACCTTAAGTGAACCTGCGATGAATCGTCTCGGCGCGCTCTTCGGCCGCTGCGCCGATGGTAAAGATCTCTCTTTTGCAACAAAGGCTTTTCAATGTGACGATGGCGCGCCGGCGCCGGTCCGCCGTCAGGTTCGGCACAGGTCGGATCTGGAAGGTGTCCTGAATATCATCAGGAGCACGCCCCCTATGACCAACCGCTATCAGCCGAACGAAGCCGCCGCCCCGATCGATCTCGACACGCTGGCTCTGCTGCTGCGCTCGGGCGCCGAGCGCGTTCGCAGCCTCGTCGGATCGATGAACCCGCTGGAGCGGGCGCGCCTCGCCGTGTTCTGCGTCGGCCGCTGCCACATGCGAAAGCTCGGCCTCGAGATCGCCGCCCTCTGCGACGAACGCTCGCTGTGGCTCGCCGCCGGCCCGCTCGGCGCCGCCCTCTTCGAGCAGTCGCGCGATGCCGGCAGCTTCGACAAGGGGCCGTCGATCGATCACAAGAAGCCGATCAGCCTCGCCCGTCTGGCCGCCTGATACCGAGAGACATCGCGCATGACTCGCGGTATTCCCTCCTCGAACGTCTCAAGCCCTGAGTATATCTGAGACATTCGAACCATTCTTCGGCGGCCGGATGCGCGAGCCTCTTCGGCCGTTGGTATGAGGACCTTCGTGCATGCTCATCCGTCTGACCTATGCCAGCCTCCTGGCACCGCATTGCGACCAGGCCTGCATCGACGAGATCGTGGCGAAATCCGCCCCCGCCAATCAGGCGCGCGGCATCACGGGCATCCTGGCGGTCGACGGAGACCATGTCCTTCAGATTCTGGAAGGGCCCGAAACCGTCGTTCTCGGCCTGTTCGAGCATATAAGGCGGGACGACCGGCACCAGGGCGTCGTCGAGATCGACCGCACCTCGATCGAGGCCACGCATTTCGAGGCCTGGGGCATGGTCAAGCGCTCCATGGCCGATGCCGTGATGATGTCGGAATCGATTTAAGCGCCGTCCCGGCCGCCGGGCCGGCTTCGGCTCGCGATCTCGCGGAGCAGGCGGCCATGGGTGCGGGCGACGTGATCGACCTCGCCCTGCACGAGAACCGCCCAGAGCGTCTTCGCCGCCGGCGTGACGATCGAGGCGCGGCATTCCGACGTGTTGCGCAGCCAGCGGGCGCATTCATCCGCCATGCCGGACAGGGATCGGTCCTCGAACTGGCGCAGCGCCGAGAGGTCGGGAAGTCCGGCGGCGATCGGAAGGTGGGGCCTGTCATCCATGGTCCAGCACATTCCGATGATTTCACATATGGTTAGAATAGGATCTGAAAGCTTTAGGTTCCGTTACCGGCTAACGAACGCTCCCCTTATTTCTCCGCCTCGTCCTCCGGCGTCCCTCCCGGACCGGCCTAGCCGATGTCCAGGCGGAGCCATCTGCGCGGTGTCGCGTTAGCCGTGCCTATGACCGGCGGCATTCTGGCCGCCGTGAGAGGAATGGAGACGAAGATGCAGATCCCCAAGGGAGCGTTGGTCGCCGTCGCGGACGGTCAGAAGCTCAGCCTGTTCCAGAACGGCGGCGACGAGGCCCATCCCAAGCTGACGGCCTTGCCGGTCGGCGAGATCGACACCGACAACAAGAGCGGCGGCAAGGGCCATGCCAGCAGCTCCGCCAATCCCGACGACGACACGCAGGACGAGGACGGCTTCGTCGCGGGCGTCGTCGATGTGCTGAACAAGAAGGTCCTGACCGGCAAGGTCGACGGGCTCATCGTCATCGCGGCGCCCCGCGCCCTCGGCGAGATGCGCAAGCACTACCATGCCAAGCTGAAGGACGTGCTCGTCGGGGAAATCTCCAAGGACCTCACGGGCCAGACGAGCGCGGACATCGAAAAGGCCATCGCGGCCGCCTGATCGCCCCACGAACGAAAACCGCCGGTTCCCTTTCGGGGGCCGGCGGTCAAAGAATTCGGCTTCGTCCGCGGATCAGTTCACGCAGGCGGGATCGGCGCTCGCCGTTCCGGCATCCGCCGTGGTCGAGCCGGTCGTCGTCGTGTCGGCGGCCGCGATCTCGGCCTCGGCCTTCTCGGTGTTCGTCGTCGTGCCGCCCGGCGCCGTGGTCACGCCCGGCGCGTTCGGATCGGTCTCCAGCGGTGTGTGCTGGCCGTCCTCGGCAATGCCCTTGGACTCCATGGCCGCCTGGTTCTGCCCGCCCTCCGCTGCGGCCTGACCGGCGGCAGGCTTGCTGGTGATGGCGTCTGGCGACCCGGTGGCACAGGCCGCGAAGGCCGAGCCGGATGTCGCGAGCGCCGCGACGGCGACGATCGTGCCTGCGATGAAATTGCGCATTGTTCTCTCCCAAGACAAAGTGCCCACCGGGAAAGGTCTCGAAGCGACCGCATGTTCCACTGATCGATTGGAATACTGGCAAGTGCCGGCGGAAAGCTCGGATCTCCGCCGGCGAACGCTCGGGACCTTCGATGTGGCGCGATGGCCGACGCAGCGGCCTCCCCCTCTACGTCGTCAGGCGCCGGCGGCTCTTGCGCGACACGCCGTCGTCAGGCGTGCGGCGGGAGGGGCTTGCCGGCGAGGCGCGTGGCGAGGTTGTCGAGGGTCCGGTGATAGCGCAGCGAGAGCTGCGGGCCAAAGCGCATGTAGAAGGGCGCCGAGCGCAAGGGCTCCAACCGAAGCGAAAGGTCCCGCGCCGGCACGTCCAGCGCCCATTCGGCCAGGATCGAGCCGAGCATAGAGCCGGTCGGGACACCGCGCCCGGAGAGCCCGGTCAGCGCGACGACGCCCGGCGCCAGATCGTAGAGGCGCGGCACGGTCTTCACCTGCATGTCCAGCTCGCCGAACCAGAGATGCTCCCAGCGGATCTCCTCGCGGAGCTGAGGATGGAGCCAGGTCAGCCGGTCCGTCATGACCTGCCGCGTATAGGCGGGATCGCGGCCGCGCCGGCCCATGGGGAACATCGAGGCGACGATCCGCCCCGCCGCGTCGTATTTGTAGACGAAGATGTCGCCGCGTCCGTCGTGGATCGTGGTGTTCTGCGGCAGGACCGTGCGGCGGGTCTCCTCGGACAAAGGCTGCGTGGCGCCGACGAAGACGCGCAGGATGCGGAAGGTCCGGTCGAGTTTCGGCCAGCCGCCGACCGTGTAGGCGCCGCTTGCGAAGATCACCTTCTCGGCGAGAACCGAGCCCCCGGCCGTGCGGACGCGCCATTGCCCGCCCTCGCGCTCGACGCCCGTCACCGGGGAGCGGGTGAAGAGCCGCACGCCCTCCTGGAGCCCCGCCCGCGCCAGACCCCGCGCATAGCCGAGCGGGTTCAGGTGCCCGGCCTCGGTGTGGAACCAGCCGCCGAGAAAGCGCGGCGACCCGGTGATCGTCTCGACCTCGTCGCGCCCGATGAAGCGCGTCTTCGCCCCGACCGCGTTGTAGCTCTCGGTTTTTTCCCGGACGGTCTTCAGCGCGCCGGGATGCAGCGCACCCATGACGTAGCCGTTCTGCACCCATTCGCAGGAGATCTGATAGTCGCGGATGCGCCCGGCGACGAGCGTATTGGCTTGCGTCTGCCGGGCGATCAGCCGCTCGGCCCATGGCTCGCCCAGCATGCGCCGCAGATCGGGCAGGCTGTAATGGGTGAAGGTCGGCGTGCAGTGGCCGGCATTGCGGCCGGAGCCGCCGAAGCCGGCCTCCTCTGCTTCCAGGAGAACCGTGTCGGTGCCGGCCTTGGCCAGCTCCAGCGCCGTGGTCATGCCGGTATAGCCGGCGCCGACGATGCAGACGTCGGCCGTGATCTCGCCCTCGAGGGCGCGCGTCGCGGGCGCCGCCTCTGCGGTGGCGAACCAGAGCGTCGCGTCGAAAGGAGAGAACCGCGCCATCGGCCCCGTCCCTCTCAGCGCTCTTCGCTGCGCGCGTCCAGCGCGTCGCGCAGGCCGTCGCCGACAAAGTTGAAGCCGGTGACGGCGAGCGTGATCGCAAGGCCCGGCATGATCGCGAGCCAGGGCGCCTTGGCGAGATACTGCTGCGCGCCGTTCAGCATGTTGCCCCAGGAGGGAAGCGGCGGCTGGATGCCGTAGCCGAGGAAGGAGACGTAGGCCTCCAGAAGGATCGCGCGGGCCACCGTCAGCGTCGCCGCCACGATGATCGGCCCCGCGACGTTCGGCAGGATCTCCCGGAACATGATCCAGCGGCTGGACAGTCCGAGCATGCGCGCCGCCATGACGAAATCTCGCTCGCGCAGCGAGCGCACCTCCGCCTCCACGATGCGCGCGATCTCCATCCAGCTCGTCGCCGCGATGATCAGCGTGATCATGTAGGGGCCGGGTTTGACGAAGGCGGCGAGCGCGAGGAGGAGGAAGATCGAGGGAAAGGCGAGGAAGGCGTCGACGAGGCGCATCAGGACGGTCCCGAGCCGGCCGCCGAGATAGCCCGCGAGAATGCCGATCGTCGCGCCGATGAAGGTCGACATCAGCATGGCGAAGAAGCCGACGAGCAGCGAGATGCGCCCCGCCATGAAAAGCCGCGCGGCGACGTCGCGCCCGAGCGGATCGGTGCCGAACATGTGCGCGCCGGTCATCGGCGGCGCGAAGCGGGCGCGGATGTCGATATGGAGCTGGTCGTAGGGCAGGAGCGCGGGGCCGAAGACGCAGGCGAGGGTCAGGATCGCCACGATGGCGAGCCCCACCACCGCCAGCTTGTTGCCAAGGAAACGCTTGAGCGTCCGGTTGCGCACGAGAAGGCCGGGCCGGGCGGCGGGAAGGATCGCGGATCGGGCGGAGGACATGGACGCGCGCTCCTTCAGGCCAGCCGGATGCGGGGATCGACGAGGGCGGTGACGAGATCGGCGACGAGGCTGCCGATGAGGACGAGCACGGCCGAGAACATCAGGAGCCCCATGACGACGGGATAGTCGTTGTAGCCGAGACTATCGAGGAAGAGCCGGCCCATGCCGGGCCAGGTGAAGACCGTCTCGGTGACGAGCGCGCCGCCGAGGATCGTCGGCAGCTGCAGGCCGGCCAGGGTGATCATCGGCAGGAGCGCGTTTCCCACGACGTGCTTGAGGAGCACGCGCCGCCGCGTCAGCCCCTTGGCCCGCGCCGTGCGCACGAAATCCTGGTGGATCACGTCGAGCGTGGCGGTGCGCATGTATCGGCTCCAGATCGCGACGTCGACGAGCGCGAGGACCAAGGCGGGCAGCACGAGATGCCAGGCATAGTCGAGGAAGGAGCCGTCGCCGATCGTGTACATGTTGCCGGCCGGGAACCAGCCGAGATAGAGCGAGAAGACGTAGATGGCGATGAGGCCGAACCAGAAGGTCGGCACGGAAAGAGCGATCATCGCGCCGATCGTGGCGGCGTGGTCGAAGACCGAATTGCGCTTCACCGCGCCCATGATGCCGATCGTCGTGCCGAGGCCGATGGCGATCGCCGTCGAGGTGCCCATCAGGAGAAGCGTCGCCGGCAGATGGCCGAAGATGATGGAGAGGACGGGCTGGCCGTCGCGGAACGAGCGGCCCCAGTCGCCCTGCAGGAGATGCCAGAGCCAGTCGGCATATTGGACGACGATGGGCCGGTCGAGGCCCATCTGCGCCGCGATCAGATCGAGATCGGCCTTCGATATGCCAGGCGTCAGGGCGAATTGCGACATCGGGCCGCCCGGCGCGAGGAGCAGCACGCTGTAGCCGATCAGCGAGACGAGAAGGAGAAGGACGAGGCTCTGCGCGAGCCGGTGCAGGAGATAGCGGGCCATGGCGGGCTTAGGTCCTTTCCCTCGAGACGGGCCGCAGGAGGCGGGGCGGCGGTGTGACGCCGCCCCGCTCGAACGTCGTGGATCAGGCCCAGGCCCAGGTGTTCACGTTCCAGGAATCGATGCGCACGTTGACGTTCGGCACGTAGCCTTCGACGCCCGTCTTGAAGCCGCCGACCGAGACGTATTGGAACATCGGCAGGAAGGGCAGGTCGTGCCGCATGATCTCCTGGATCTTCAGGTAGGAGGCCTTGCGCTCCTCCGGCACGAAGGACGTGCCGCCCTCGGCGAGGAGCTTGTCCACCTCCGGGTTGGCATATTGCCAGTTGTTCTGCCCCGCGCCGCCCTTCGCCCCGATCGAGGTCGAGAGGAAGTAGTCGGACGTGTCGGGGTCCGGGCCGGTCAGGAAGTCGAGACCGACGACGACGCTGTCGAACTGCGACATCATCCAGTATTCGCCCCACATGACGGCGGGCGGCAGGTTGGAGATCGTCATCTCGACGCCGATCTCCTGGAAGGACTGCTGCAGGAATTGCTGGACCTGCTCGCGGATGTGGTTGCCGGCCGTGGTCGAGTTGGTGAAGGCCAGACGCACGCCGTCCTTGGCGCGGATGCCGTCGGCGCCGGGCACCCAGCCCGCCCCGTCGAGCAGGGCCTTGGCCTTTTCCGGGTCGTATTCGTGCTTGGGCAGGTCCGGATTGAAGTAGAAGGATTGCTGCGGCACGTAGCTTTCGGTGGGCGTCGGCAGTCCGTAGTAGAGCTGTTCGATGATCGTCTGCTTGTCCAGCGCATGGTAGAGCGCCTGCCGGACCGCCAGATCCTTGAACTGCGGCCGCTCCGTGTTGAAGGTCACGGATTCGATCGTGCCGCGCGGCAGGAGAAGGACCTCCCTGCCCTCCAGGGCTTTCGCCTCCTCGTAGTGGTCGGGCGTGATCCATTGCAGGCCGACGACGTCGATGTCGCCGGACTTGAACTGCGTGTAGAGCACGTTGAGATCGGGGATGTACTTGTAGATCAGGCGTTCGAGATAGGGGCCGTCGCCGTGGTAGTCGGTGTTGGCGGAAAGCTCGATATGGTCGCCGGGCACGCGCGTCACCCACTTGAACGGGCCGGTGCCGATCGGGGCGTTGTTGAAGGGCGCGGTGTTCTTGTCCGCCACGCCTTCGAACGCATGCTTGGGCACGATGAAGGTCGAGGCGATGATCGCGGGATAGGGCGCGTAGGGCTTCTCCATCTTCCAGGCGATCTCGGTCGGCGAGATGACGGTCAGCTGGCGCACGAGGTCATGTCCCGCCCGGCGCCAGGAGCGGAAGGCGGGATCGACCATCAGCTCCAGCGTGAACTTCACGTCCTCGGCCGTGAAGGGCTTGCCGTCGTGCCAGGTCACGCCCTCCTTCAGCTTCACCTTCCAGGTGAGGCCGTCGGCGGAAATGCCGCCATTCTCGACGCTCGGCACCTCGGCGGCGAGCATCGGATAGAAGGCGCCCTTCTCGTCCACGCCGAAGAGCGGATCGAAGACGCTGAAATGGATGCCTTCGTCGACCTCGATGTGGAGAAGATGCGGGTTGAAGACGGTCGGCTCCTGGGAGAAGGCCACGACGGCCTGCCCCTTGGGGGCGGCGGGCGCGGCCGCCATCGCGCCGCCGACGCGCATCAGTCCGGGCGCGGCCAGCGCCGCGGCGCCGAGCCCGAAGAGCTGCAGCGCGCGGCGGCGGCTCGGGCGGAGGAAAGTCTGGTCGTTCGCCATGCCATTCTCCTTGAAGGGTCGTCTCGTTGGGGCAGTGATCGTTTCCGAAGATGCGCCCCGCGGCTCGTGCCGCGGCGCGTCAGAAGCCGCTGATCAGCTCGATCTTCGAGCCGTCGGAAAAGCGGGAGAAGCGGAAGGCGGCGGGATCGACCAGCGGCGGGCGGTCGGTCACGATGTCGGCCATCAGGCGCCCCGCCGCCGGCCCGATGCCGAAGCCGTGGCCGGAAAAGCCCGTCGCGATGTGGAAGCCGGGAATGGCGTCGATCGCCGAGATGACCGGCACCGCGTCCGGCGTCACGTCGATGTAGCCGGCCCAGCGCTGCGCGATCTCGGCCGTCTCGAAGATCGGGAAGTTGCGCTTCAGCTCCGCGAAGAACTTGTCGGAGAGGGCCTTGGAGGGTTTGGGATCGAGGACGCGCGCATATTCGAAGGGCGAGGCCTCGTCCATCGCCCAGTTGCGGGGAATGCGCAGCTCGTCGAGGAAGCGGCCGGCCATGCGGAAGGAGAGCGACTTCCACTCTTCCTTCAGCGCGGGCAGGAAGGCCTTGGCATAGCGGAAGGAGGCGGGAACGAGATCGACGATGTTCTCGTGGCCGGAGGCGACTGTGTAGCCGCCGTCCCGCCGCTTGCGGATCGCGAAGTCCTTGTGCCAGAGCGCCTGTTCCGGGCCGCCCTCCAAAGGCTTGGTGCGCAGCACCGTGTTCATGACCTTGAGCTGCGGCAGGTCGATGCCGAAGCGGCCGGAGAAGAGGCTCGACCAGGCGCCGCCCGCCAACACGATCTGCGAGCAGGCGATGGAGCCGCGCTCGGTGACGACGCCCGACACCCGGCCGCCCGTCGTCTCGATGCCGCGCACTGCGCATTCGGTGAGGACATGGGCGCCCTTCTCCCGCGCGGCCTCCGCGATGGCGGGAGCGGCCTTCTGGGGCTCGGCTCGCCCGTCGGTCGGCGTGTAGAGCGCGCCCTTCACCTCCATCTTCGAGCCCGGCATCAGCTCGTCCAGCTCGCGGGCCGACAGCATCCGGTGCTCGATCTGGTAGGGCTCCAGATGCCGGCCCCAGCTCTCGTGCTCGGCGAGGCTCTTCTCGTCGGCGCAGGTGAAGACGATGCCGGCGCGCTTGTAGCCCGTCGGTCGGCCGATCCGCTCGTCGAGACCCTGCCAGAGGCGCAGCGCCTCCGCCATCAGCGGCACCTCGCGCGGATCGCGCCGCGAGATGCGCACCCAGCCCCAGTTGCGGCTGGATTGTTCGTGGCCGATGCCGCCCTTCTCGCACAGCGCGACCGAGACGCCGCGCTCGGCCAATTCCAGCGCCGTCGAGACGCCGATGATACCGCCGCCGATGACGACGACATCGACCTTTTCCGGCAGGTTCGCATCGCCGTGGAACGGATCGACATAGGGACCGGGCATGTCAGTAGAGCTCCTCGAGCTGGCAGTTCACCGCGAACTCCGCGACGCTCGCCGTGTTGGAGAGGTTGATCAGCATGGCGATGGCGTCGGCGAGTTCGGCCGGGTCCGTCATCGCCTCGTCCGGCCGATCCGTGATGGAGCGGGCCATGTCGGTGCCGACGAAGCCGGGGCAGACGGCGGTGGCGCGGATGCCCCGGTCGAAGCCGGCCTGTCGGATGCCGTGCGCCAGCGCGACGGCGGCGAATTTCGTCATCGCGTAGAGCCCCGAGCCCGCCGATTTCACGCGCTTGCCCGAGAGCGAAGCGAGAATGACGACGCGGCCCCGGCCGGAGACCGACAGCGGCTCGAACGCGGCCTTGGCGAGGCGGCGAGGCGCCTTGACGTTGACGGCGAACATCGCGTCGAGGTCCTCGTCCTCGGCCTCGATCACGTTTTTCGGGATCATGATGCCGGCATTGGCGACGATGGCGTCGATCCGGCCGAACCTTGCGAGCGCGGCGGCCACCCAGGCCGCCTCGCCGGTGCCGGCATCGCCGCCCGCCGCCGCGTCGTAGGCCTGAACGTGCGTGCGCGAAGGGTCCGCGAAATCGGGCATGACGGGCCGGCGCATGCCGAGCGAGAGGTTCCAGCCGTCGCTCGCCAGACGCTGGGCGAGCGCCCGGCCGATGCCGCGCGAGGCGCCGGAGATGAGAACCGTTCGCGCCTCGCTCATGGGCGGACCTCTGCCTTGGCGACGATGCGCC
The DNA here is from genome assembly GCF_001425485.1 of Aureimonas sp. Leaf427. Taxonomy (GTDB): domain Bacteria; phylum Pseudomonadota; class Alphaproteobacteria; order Rhizobiales; family Rhizobiaceae; genus Plantimonas. The sequence continues at coordinate 220,514 of NZ_LMQW01000002.1, forward strand.
AGTAGATCTTGCGCAGGAGCGCCATGACCGCCTCGTAGTCCTCGTCCTCGACATCGCCGAAGAAGTCGCGCGAGGCGCCGACGATGCCGCGCACCGTTTCGGCGAGCTCTTCGCCCTTCGGCGTCAGGAAGAGGGCCTGCGCCCGGAAATCGTCGCCCGCGACCTCGCGCCGGACGAGGCCTTGACCCTGCATGTCGTCGACGATCCGGCCCATGGCGGACCGATCCTTCAGAATGATCTCGGCGATGACGGAGGGCCGGATGCCGGGATGGCGGCCGACGAGAAGAAGGGTCGTGACCTTGCCGGTGCCCTTGGCGACCTCGAGCCCTTCGAGGCGGCGGTCGAGATCGCGGCTGACCGCGATGTTGATGGAGCGGATGAAGAAGCTCAGCGTCCCGTCGAGGACGTCGAGATCGACATCGGCCGCCCTCAGCGCGGGTTCGCGCGCCGGAAGCGGAGCTTGGCGAAGCGAAATCTGTCTCGGCATGCCGTTCCCTTTCCGCTGCGGGAAAGCCCGCAAGCCGCTGGATCGGACAAGGCCGATCGAGGGGGTCGACGTCAGGTCTGTGACAGGATCATTCACCTGATAGTGGACAAACACAACTACTTTTAAGGCGGCTTCGCGAGATTTTTGAGCGCCACTTCTATCTGCCTAAGATGGCGCCATTGACCGGCGCCATCTGCTTCGTCCGAGCCCAGCGAAGCCTCGGCTCAAGCCGCGTTCGCCTCCCATTCCCCGCCCGGAATCGCCGCGATCAGCTGCCGCGTATAGGCGTGCGAGGGCGTGTGGAGAATCTGCGAGGGCGGGCCGAACTCCACCATCCGGCCGCGATGCATGACGCCCACCTCGTCGCAGAGGCGGCTCGCGACGCGCAGGTCGTGGGTGATGAAGATCATCGCGACGCCCGTCTCGGCCTGGACCGTCTCCAGGAGATCGAGGATCTGCGCCTGGATCGACACGTCCAGCGCCGAGACCGCTTCGTCCGCGACGATGAGGACGGGATCGAACATGAGGGCACGCGCGATTCCGATGCGTTGGCGCTGGCCGCCGGAAAACTGGTGGGGAAAGCGCTCGAAGGCGCCCGCTTCGAGACCGACCAGCGACAGGAGACGCAGAGCTTTCGCCTCTGCATCGTGCCGCGAAACTCCGTGCGCCATCGGCCCGACCGTCAGGACGCGCCCGATCGTCATGCGCGGATTGAGCGAGGCGAACGGGTCCTGGAAGATCATCTGGATATAGGGCCGAAGGCGTCTGAACTCGGGCTCCGGCATGTGCGCGACGTCGCGTCCGTCGAAGCGGATCTCGCCGCCGTCAGATGGCATGAGCTTCATGACGAGCCGGCCGAGCGTCGACTTGCCGGAGCCGGACTCGCCGACGATGCCGACCGTGCGCCCCTTGCGCACGTCGAAGGAGACCCCGTCCACCGCCTTCAGCTCGCGCGCCTTGCCGAAGAAGGAGCCGGACAGGCGGAAGGTCTTGGAGAGGTCCTTCACCTCCAGCACCACCGGCGCCTCGGCGCTGAGCGCCCGGTCGGCCGTGCGCATCTTCGGCACGGCCGCGATGAGGCGCTTGGTATAGGGGTGCGCGGGCGTGTCGAGGACGGCTTTCGCCGATCCCTGCTCCACCATCGATCCCTTCTCCATCACGATGACCCGGTCCGCGATGTCGGCGACGACGCCGAAATCGTGGGTGATGAACATGACGCCCATGTTCTTGCGCTTCTGGAGGCTGGCGATGAGCTCCAGGATCTGCGCTTGCGTCGTCACGTCCAGCGCCGTCGTCGGCTCGTCCGCGATCAGGATGTCCGGGTCGAGCGCGAGGGCGATGGCGATCATCACGCGCTGGCGCTGCCCGCCGGAGAGGCGGAACGGATATTGATGGCGCAGCGTCGCGGGGTCGGGAAGGCCGACCTCGGCGAGAAGCTCCAGCACGCGGGCCTCGCGGTCCCGCGGCGCCTCGGCCGGATGGGCGTCCATCACCTCCACGATCTGGTCGCCGATCGTCATCAGGGGGTTCAGCGCCGAGAGCGGGTCCTGGAACACGATCGAGACGATCCGGCCGCGAAGGCTGCGCAGCTCGCGCGCGGAGGCGCCGATGAGGTCGGTGTCCTTCAGCCGGATGCGCCCGCTCTCGACCGTCAGCGCGGAGGGCAGAAGCCCCATCACCGCATTGGCCGTGACCGACTTGCCCGAGCCGGATTCGCCGATGATGCAGAGGATCTCGCCCGCCATCAGCTCGAAGGAGACGTTCTCGACCGCGTGGCGCCGGTCCATTCCGCCGGGCAGCGCCACCGTCAGGTTCTCGACGCGCAGGAGCGGGGTTGGGGAAGCGGGATCGAGATGCGTCATGGCTCGGCGTTCCATCTGCAGGAGGGTCTTCGACCGGGCGCCGGACGCGCCCGCCCTTTGCAAGGCAATATCGGTGCCAGCCGGGATCGAGGACGGTTCGAGCGTGCATGGGAAGCCACCTTCGCGTCCCTGTCGAGAAGATTCGAAAGCCTGGCTTCTTTGTTCGACCGGCGGCCCCGTGCCCATCCCGATCCCGCCGCCGGGATGGCGGTGGCCCGTGCGAGGCTGGTATAGAAGCGCTCATCGGGAATGACGGACAGGGAATCTGATGAGCGATCGCATCATTCTACGCGCGGGCGAGGCCCTCGTGGTCGGCGGGCCTCCGGGCACGGCGGCGGAGCCCGAGGTCGTCATCGGGGCGCTCGACGGGCCGGTCGGCACCGCGCTGGCGACGCTGACGGGCGATCAGGTTGCCGGGCACACGCGCGTCTTCGCGCTTCTGAACACCGACGTCATGGTGCGCCCGATGACGCTCTGCGTCTCGAAGGTCACGGTGAACGACCAGCGCTACACCAACATCCTCATGGGAACCGTGCAGTTCGCCATCGCGAACGGCGTCCTCGACGCCGTGCGGGCGGGCATCCTGCCGAAGGACCAGGTGAACGATCTCGGCATCATCTGCTCGGTCTGGCTCGCGCCGACCATCGTCGACGTCGAGAATCTCGACCACAAGGTCCTCTTCGACATCCACCGCAAGGGCATGTTCGAGGCGATCCGCAAGGCGATGGCGAACGAGCCTGATATCGACTGGCTCCTGGAGAACCAGGACAAGATCATCCACCGCTACTACCAGATGGGCCTCGACGGGAAGCTCTGAGAACGGGGCGTGCGGCGGACGTCGGGCCCCGCCGCCCGCCTTCGGCGCCCGTCAGCCCCTCGGGACCACCACGCCGCGGATCTGCTCGGCGAGCTGGCGCAGCGAGACCTCGGTCTTGGAGAGAACCTGCTCGGCCGAGGAGTTCAGCAACTGGCGCTCCTCGGCGCTGAGATCCTTGGAGGAGAGGACGACGACGGGAATGTCGGCATGGGCCGGGTCGGCCCGCAGCTCCTTCAGGAAATCGAACCCGTCCATGACGGGCATGTTGAGATCGAGCAGGATGAGGTCCGGCCGCCGCTCGCCGACGCGCTGGAGGCCGAGGCGCCCGTTCGTGGCGGCGGCGAAGTCGAAGCCCTGGCGCTGCAGCATGGTGGCGTAGCGCCCGAGCGTGTCCTCGTCGTCGTCGATGGCGAGGACGAAGCCGCCCGGCGGCTCGCGGTAGCGGTCCATCACCTCCTTCAGCCGGTCCCATTCGACGGGCTTGACCAGATAGTCGGAGGCGCCGAGCGCATAGCCGATGCGCTTCTCGTCGAGGCTGGAGACCATGACCACGGGAACGGAGGAGAGGACTGGATCGGCCTTCAGCTCGGTCAGGACCGACCAGCCGTCCTTCTTGGGCATGGTCACGTCGAGAAGGATGACGTCGGGGACGATCGCCCGCGCCATTTCCAGCCCCGCCACGCCGTCGGAGGCGGTGCGCACGGAAAAGCCTTCCCGCGTCAGGAAGCGCGTGACGAGATCGCGCGCATGCGGGTCGTCGTCGATGGCGAGCACGGTGCCGGCGGGGCCGGGCAGCGTCGCGTCTCCGCCGGTCGGCGCGATCGGCTCGTCCTGCCCCTCCTCGACGACAGCGGGAATGCGGATCGTGAAGGTCGTGCCCTCCCCTTCCACGCTGGCGACGCCGATATCGCCGCCGAGCAGGCGGCAGAAGGCCCGCGTGATGGCGAGGCCGAGGCCCGTGCCGCCGAACTTGCGCGTCGTCGTCTCGTCGGCCTGGGCGAAGCGCTCGAAGAGGCGCTCGACCTGGTCCGGCGTCATGCCGATGCCGCTATCGGTGACGGCCAGCATGATCCAGTCCCGCTGGCCGTCGAAGGAGCGCTCGGCGACGAGCCGGATCGTGCCGTTCTCGGTGAACTTCGAGGCGTTGGAGAGAAGGTTCAGGAGGCACTGGCGGATCTTGGTCTGGTCGCTGTGCATGGCGCCGAGCGTGCCGTCGTGCTCGACGACGAGCGTGTTGTGCTTCTTGGCGATCAGCGAGCCGACGGTCGAGGCGACGTCGTCGAGCACGCCCGCCAGCTCGAAGGTCTCGGCGAAGAGGTCCATCCGCTCGGCCTCGATCTTGGAGAGGTCGAGAACGTCGTTGATCAGGCTGAGGAGATGGCGGGCATTGCCCTCGATCTTCTTGAGGTCGGGCAGGAGATGGGTCTGGCCGAGATCCTCGACCTCCTCCTCCAGCATCTCGGCATAGCCGATGACGGCCGAGAGCGGCGTGCGCAGCTCGTGGCTCATATTGGCGATGAACTGGCTCTTGGCCCGGTTGGCGTTTTCGGCGAGCTCCTTGGCGGCGAGGAACTCCTCCTCCAGCGCGCGCTGCTTGGTGACGTCCGTGTTCGTGCCGAACCAGCGCAGGATCGCGCCCTCGGCGCTTCTGATCGGCACGGCCTGCGTGAGGAACCAGCGATAGGAGCCGTCCGCCGCCATCAGCGGGAACGTGTCCTCGAAGGGCTCGCCCGCCGCGATGGCGGCGCGGTAGCCCTCGTCGACCCGCGCCGCATGGTCGGGATCGATGATCGCCGACCAGCCTTCGGCGGCCATGCGCTCGGGCGTCGTGCCGGTATAGTCGTACCAGCGCCTGTTGTGCCAGACGATCTCGCCGGTCGGCCGGGCCATCCAGGCGAGCTGGGGAATGTTGTCGGCGATCGCCGTCAGCCGGTGGCTGGTCTCGCTGAGCGCGGACGCCGTGCGGTGCAGCTCCGTCGTCTCCAGCACGAAGACGCCGACGCCGCCGGCATCGGTTCCCGCCGCGCGCGTCGGAAAGGCCGAGACGACCGCATGGCGGTCCTGCCCTTCGCCGAAGACGAATTCCCGGTCCGTGTGGGTGCGCCGCTCGGACAGGACGCGGTCGATGACGGGCATCAGCCAGCGCCCCGGCGAAGCCGCCGAATGGGCCGCGACGATGCCGGCGAACTCGGCATTGGTGCGAAGCAGCTTGCGCTCGCCGTCGAAGAAGGCCGCGCCCACGGGGGCGGCCTCCATCAGATCGCTGAGGAGATCGGCGCCGGCGCGCAGCTGCCGCTGGCGGCGCACGACGAGCCAGGCCAGATAGAGCGCGGCCGCGATGGCGGGCAGGAACACGCCGACCTGGAGAAAGGTCAGGAAGCGCTCGAACCGGCCGTTGGCGGCGATCACCTCGGTCGAGGCCGCGCGCATCTCGCCGACCGTGCCGCGCAGCTCCGCCATGATCTCGCGCCCGACGCCGCTCTTGACGAGATCGGTCGCCGCCACGAAGCCCTCCTCCATCCGCGCCGTCACGACCGACTGGACGAAGTCCAGTTGCTGCTGCGCGAGATCGGCGACGATCTCGACCTCCTCGCCGTCCACCCGGGCCAGCGCCAGCGTCTGCGTGACCGCGTCGATGGCGGCCGGAAAGGCCGCCGCTGCCTGGCGATAGGGGTCGAGGAACTCGTCGGTGCCGGTGAGGACATAGCCGCGCATGCTGCTCTGGGCGACCGTCACGGTGGAGAGAAGGTCCGTCAGCGAAAGGTTCAGCGCGGCCTGCGCGTCGCTGGAGACCGAGCGCGAATGGCCGGCCCAGAGCGTCCAGGCGAAGACCGGCACGGAAACGGCGAGGATGGCGGCTGAGACCGTGAAGCCCGTCGACCGGTCCCACTTGGAGGCGCCCGCGCCGAGGGGGGAGGAACCGATCGTGTTGATCGCCATGAAGCCGGGCTTTCTGAAAGGAGAACGAGGGACGCCGCGATGCACGCCCGGGGAAGGCTTGCGCCGGAAGGATTGCGCGAGGCCGGATGCCGCCCTTCAAATGGTCCGCCGGGAAGCGGATCGGAACGAAGTCGACGCCAGAACGCTGACGAACGGAAAGGGAGATGCTTTCTCCCGGAAAGGCACGCGATGTTTCAGCAGATAGCCAATACGATGTGTCTCGCAATGGAGGCCAACCAAGTCATTTGGATGCGCATGGTCGCCATCGGCCAGTTCGGGCCCGACATCATGACCGAAATGTCGCTGATGATGTCGGAGAAGGTCGAGGCCAACGCCTCCGCGCTCGCCAGCCTCGCCAGCGGAAACTCCGCCGACAGCGTCGTCACCGCCTATCGCGAGATCGTCCAGGCCAATCTCAAGCGATTGTCCGCATGATCGCCATCCACGACCGGAGATCGCCGTGACGATCCTCCTCTATCACAGCTCCAACGGCGACGAATGGCACGTCGTCCAGGAGGCGGGAGACGCCGACCCCTACGTGCTCCACCGGGCGAACCTCTCCTCCGGCGGAACTCTGACCCCGATCGCGGTCAAGACCTTCCTCGCCCTCGGCAACGGCCCGGAGCAACAGGCCCTCCAGCGGCTTCTCCAGTCGCAGGACTGATGCAGCAACACGGCCGCATTCCTCTGCGGCAGATCGACCGGGTGTTCTCGGCCGGCCCGGACCGGGACGTCGTTCTGTCGGATGACGGGCGCAAGCAACACGGGCGCAACCTGGGAACGTATGAGGTCGTCGCCCTCCGAACTGTAGGAAGCTCCAACGTCCGGTAACCTGTAGATAAGGTCATCGTGAGTTATTTGAGAGGCTTATTATTCTTACGAGAGCCTCGCCATGTTGAGCCAGTTCCGGATCGCCACGAAGGTCGCCTGCATCGCGGTGGTGATCAGCCTCATCGGGCTCTTCGCATCGCTCTATGCCGCGAGCGTCATCCGCAGCGCGGACGACGACTATTCCACGATGATCTCCAATCTCGACCGCTCGACCCTTCTTCTCGCCCGGCTCAACCGCATGACCAACATGCTCGGCTACAGCGTCTACCGGGCCATATCCTACGAGGGGCCGGAAGCCGTCGCGGCGCAGAAGACGACCTTGGACGCCATCGAGACGGGCAAGTCCTACATCGCCGACATCATGACGCGGATGCCCGAGCGGCAGGACAAGATGGACGCCATCCGGACGAGCTTCCTGGAGATCGCCGACATCGCCACCCAGGCCGCGGCCGCCGGAGCACGCTCGGACAACGACGTCGCCACCGCCCTGATGCGGACGGCCGACGGCAAGATCGTGGACCTTTCCCTGAGGATCGCGAGCCTGAACGACGAGACGATCGGGCGCGTCGATGCAAGGTCGGACGAGCTGACGGTGGCCTCCCACAGCAATGCCTATCTCCTCGTCGGCGGCACGCTGGCGAGCGCGCTTCTGGGCCTCTTCGCGGCGCTCTTTGTCTCCTCGCGGGGCATCACGGGCCCGCTGAACGTCTTGCGCGACAAGATGGTGGAACTGGCGGACGGGCGTCTGGACACCGAGATCACCGGCCAGGAGCGCGGCGACGAGGTCGGCGCGATGGCCAAGGCCGTGCAGATCTTCAAGGACGCGGCGCTGCGCAACAAGCGCCTGGAGGCCGAGGCCGGCGCCGCCCAGAGCGCCCAGGCCGAGCAGCGCGAGCGCCAGTCCGCCATCGACGGCGCCAAGGCCGAGGATACCGGCCAGGAGCGCGGCGACGAGGTCGGCGCGATGGCCAAGGCCGTGCAGATCTTCAAGGACGCGGCGCTGCGCAACAAGCGCCTGGAGGCCGAGGCCGGCGCCGCCCAGAGCGCCCAGGCCGAGCAGCGCGAGCGCCAGTCCGCCATCGACGGCGCCAAGGCCGAGGACCTCAAAGCCTTCGTCCATCAGGTCGAGGGAGGCTTCGACCGCCTCTCGGCCGGCGACCTCACCACGCGCATGACCCGAGCCGTCGCGCCCGAGTTCGAGCCCATCCGCGCCAAGTTCAACGGCTCGGTCTCGCAGCTGGAAACCACGATCGGCTCCGTCGTCACCGCCGTCGGCACGATGCGCACCGGCCTCGGCGAGATCACGGTGGCCGCCGGCGATCTGTCGCAGCGCACCGAGCAGCAGGCGGCGAGCCTGGAAGAGACCGTCGCGGCGCTGTCGGAGGTCGTGCGCGGCGTCGGCCTGACCGCCGAGAGCGCCGACGACGCGCGCGCGGCCGCCTTCATGGCGCAGAAGGAGGCGGAAAAGGGCGGCGCGGTCGTCACCCAGGCGGTGGCGGCCATGGCCGAGATCGAGGCCTCCTCCGACAAGATCGGCCAGATCATCGGCGTGATCGACGAGATCGCCTTCCAGACGAACCTTCTCGCGCTGAATGCCGGCGTCGAGGCGGCGCGCGCGGGCGAGGCGGGCAGAGGCTTCGCCGTCGTCGCCCAGGAAGTGCGCGGGCTCGCCCAGCGCTCGGCGGAAGCGGCCAAGGAGATCAAGAGCCTGATCGCGACCTCCTCGACCCAGGTCGAGCAGGGCGTCGGCCTCGTCTCGGCCTCGGGCCGCAGTCTCGAACAGATCGTCGCCCAAGTCGGCGCGGTGGCGCAGGCGATCGCGCAGATGGCGCAGTCGGCGCGCGAGCAGTCGGTCAGCCTGAAGGAGGTCTCGGTGGCGGCCGATCAGATGGACAAGGTGACGCAGCAGAACGCGGCGATGGTGGAGGAGACGACCGCCGCCGCGCAGTCGCTGTCCGCCGAGACCGAGCAGCTCGCCGGCCTCGTCGACAGCTTCCGCACCGGCGCCTCCGCGGCCCCCGCCGCAAGGCCGGCCGCCCCCGTTCGCCGCAGCGCCGCACCCGCGGCTCAGCGGCCGGTGGTTCAGATGCGCAGTGTCGGCTCCGGTGGCGCGGCGCAGAAGGCGCAGGCTGCGGAGGATTGGGCGGAGTTCTGAGCCGGGGTCCGTCCCGTAGGAGCGTGGCGCCGGAGTCTGTCAGGTCCATCTTGAACCAGGCAGACTCTCGACTTCCGTGTGGTCGTTTGCCGTTTCGGGATAACCGGCTTCTCCTGATCCCGGACAAACTCCAGGCGAGACCGTCCCGGCAGGGCGATGAGGCGGCGCGCGAGGGGGCGCGGGATGCCCGGATCGGTGGAGGGTGCCGACGGGGTGCGAGGCTCTGGGATCGCCGGGATCGCGGAACCAGCTTTGGAGAGAAGCACGAAGGGTAAGGGCCGGTTCGAGAAGCGGCGAAGCGGTGGCCGCGAGATCGGAGGAGGAGGCGCACCGCAGATCAGGCGTCGGTCGGGGCGACCGCCGGAACGTCGGACTTCGGCGGGAGGCACCCCCCCTTTTCCCGGCATCTCTTCGCAAGGAGGGACGACAGGCCGAACACGGACGGTTCAGCCTGTCGCAAACGGTTCGGCTCGGTTGCAGGAGGTCCAGGCTCGTCGTTGAGGGTCGAGCCTGATGCAGGGGGCAGGCTTCATTCAGACGGATCGAGCTTGCTGCAAACGGCTTCGACCCCTCGCAGACGGCTGAAAATTTCGATCGGCCACCGAGGCAGCCGATCTCCCTTCTTTCCAAAGGTCCCGACGGAGAAGAAAGCCTCGGCGGCTCGGAGCCGCCGGACGCTTCCATGAGGACGAGTTCGTCGCTTGAGGTTCGCAGAACGGGCGAGGGGCCGCCTCGCACGGCGGCACCCGAGGTCAGGCCATTCGCGCGTCTGCGCCGGACCCGTGAGGGCCGGACGGCCCCGGCTCAGAACTCCGCCCAATCCTCCGCAGCCTGCGCCTTCTGCGCCGCGCCGCCGGTGCTGCGCATCTGAACCACCGGCCGCTGGACGGTGGATGCCGAGCTGCGGCGAACGGGCGTGGCCGGCCTTGCGGCGGGAGCCGCGGAGGCGCCGGTGCGGAAGCTGTCGACGAGGCCGGCGAGCTGCTCGGTCTCGGCGGACAGCGACTGCGCGGCGGCGGTGGTCTCCTCCACCATGGCCGCGTTCTGCTGCGTCACCTTGTCCATCTGGTCGGCGGCCACCGAGACCTCCTTCAGGCTCACCGACTGCTCGCGGGCCGACTGCGCCATCTGCGCGATCGCCTGCGCCACCGCGCCGACCTGGGCGACGATCTGTTCGAGACTGCGGCCCGAGGCCGAGACGAGGCCGACGCCCTGCTCAACCTGGGTCGAGGAGGTCGCGATCAGCGCCTTGATCTCCTTGGCGGCCTCCGCCGAGCGCTGGGCGAGCCCGCGGACCTCCTGCGCGACGACGGCGAAGCCTCTGCCCGCCTCGCCGGCGCGCGCCGCCTCGACGCCCGCGTTCAGCGCCAGGAGGTTCGTCTGGAAGGCGATCTCGTCGATGACGCCGATGATCTGGCCGATCTTGTCGGATGAGGCCTCGATCTCGGCCATGGCGGCCACCGCCTGGGTGACGACCGCGCCGCCCTTTTCCGCTTCCTTCTGCGCCATGAAGGCGGCCGCGCGTGCGTCGTCGGCGCTCTCGGCGGTCAGGCCGACGCCGCGCACGACCTCCGACAGCGCCGCGACGGTCTCTTCGAGGCTCGCCGCCTGCTGCTCGGTGCGCTGGGACAGATCGCCGGCGGCGACCGTGATCTCGCCGAGGCCGGTGCGCATCGTGCCGACGGCGGTGACGACGGAGCCGATGGTGGTTTCCAGCTGCGAGACCGAGCCGTTGAACTTGGCGCGGATGGGCTCGAACTCGGGCGCGACGGCTCGGGTCATGCGGGTGGTGAGGTCGCCGGCCGAGAGGCGGTCGAAGCCTTCCTCGACCTGATGGACGAAGGCTTTCAGATCCTCGGCCTTGGCGCCGTCGATGGCGGACTGGCGCTCGCGCTGCTCGGCCTGGGCGCTCTGGGCGGCGCTGGCCTCGGCCTCCAGGCGCTTGTTGCGCAGCGCCGCGTCCTTGAAGATCTGCACGGCCTTGGCCATCGCGCCGACCTCGTCGCCGCGCTCCTGGCCGGCCAGGCGCTTGTTGCGCAGCGCCGCGTCCTTGAAGATCTGCACGGCCTTGGCCATCGCGCCGACCTCGTCGCCGCGCTCCTGGCCGGTGATCTCGGTGTCGAGACGACCGTCCGCCAGTTCCACCATCTTGTCGCGCAAGACGTTCAACGGGCCGGTAATGCCCCGCGAGGAGACGAAGAGCGCCGCGAAGAGGCCCAGAAGCGCGCTCGCCAGCGTGCCGCCGATCAGGAGCGTGCTGGTGCTCTCTGCCTCGGCGGTCAGCTCGTTCGACCGGGTTTCGACCCGTTCCACCGTCTCGTCGTTCAGGACCGCGATCTCGGCGGACAGGGCGGCGATCTTGCCGTCGATCGCCATCATCGAGCGCTTGGCGGCTTCGTTCTGGGCGGAAGCCGTTGCGTTGTCGGCCCTGGCGGCCACGCCTGCCGCGTTCGTGGCGACCTTCGAGATCAGGAGGAAATCGGCCTTGATCGTCTCGATCCGGTCCGCGCGATCGGGGAGAAGGCGGGCGGCCTCGTCGATATAGGACTTGCCGAGCTCGACGGCCGTCTGCACCGCCTTCGCCGCCTCGGCGGCTTCGGGCCCGTCATAGGTGAAGGCCCGATAGACGCCGTAGCCGACTGCGTTGGTCACGCGGTTGAGGCGCGCAAGAAGAAGGGCCGAACGGTCGGGATTGGAGATGAGCGAGGAGTAGTCGCGATCGGCGGCTCGCAGGGCACTGACGGCATAGAGCGAGGCGCAAACGCCGATCATGCTGATGACGATGGTAATACAGGCGACCTTTGTCGCGATCCGGAAACGGCTCAGCACTGTCGTTCCTTTCAGAGGGGGAGGAGACCTCCTTTCATCATCAATGTGTTATCGTATTATTACCCGGCTATGAAATTCCGGTCTGCGCCGAAGAGCCCGGTTCTGACGCCGCGGTTGCGATCCCGGCCGAAGGCGATCCCGGCCTGCCCAAGAAGGCAGCGATCTGCCGCAGCGGCAGGCAGGTAGAGCCCGCCGCGTCCCGCTAAGCTGCTGCAGCAGCGCGGCCGGGCACATGGCACGAGCCTTGCATTCCTCTCTTGTATGCAAGACGGCGACGTTCACGACAAATCGGCCGACTCGATCGACCAGACGATCCTCGGCTCCATCCTGGCGCATCGCATCCGGCCGGGCGCGCGGCTCGGCGAGGGCGAGCTCGCGACGCTGTTCGGCGTCTCGCGGACGCTCGTGCGCGAGGCGATGATGCGGCTGGAGACGCGGGGCATCGTCGAGGTGCGTCCGCGCCGCGGCTGGTTCGTGGTCGAGCCTTCCGCAGAGGAGGCCGGGCGCGTCTTCCAGGCGCGGCGGGCCGTGGAGGCTGGCGCCATCCGGCTCCTGCCGCGCCTCGGGGCCGGCGCGCTCGGCCATCTGCATGCCCATCTGGCCGAGGAGCGCCAGGCGCTCGCCGTCGGCGATCATCCCCGGCTCGTCTGCCTGATGGGCGACTTCCACATCCGCATCGTCGAGATCCTCGACAATCCCGTCCTCACCTCGATCGTGCGCGATCTCACGGCGCGAACGATCCTGATCGCGATGCTCTACCAGTCGGACGACCATGCCGAGGAGTCCCATCTCGGCCATTGCCGGATCGTCGAGGCCCTGGAGCGGGGCGACCTCGCCGCCGCCGCCGATCTTGCCGTCCTCCACATCGACGAGGTCGAGGCCGGTCTCGATCTCGACCTTGCGGCCGATCCGCTCGCCGCGCTCCGGCTGTCGCTTGCCATGTCCGCCGACCTCCCCTCACCCGCACCGGGCAAGTCCCGACCCTCCAACGCCGCCTGACCATTCGTCTTTATGAAGGACCGATCCCCCATGATGAACCGCCGCTCCCTCCTGGCCGCCGGCCTCGCGCTGGCCACCCTCGCCGCGCTGCCGGCCGCCGCCCGCGCCGACGCGCTCTCCGACATCCAAAGCCGCGGCACGCTGCGCGTCGCCGTGCCCCAGGACTTCCCGCCCTTCGGCTCGGTCGGCGTCGACATGACCCCGCAGGGCTACGACATCGACATGGCCACGCTGATCGCCGAGAAGCTTGGCGTGAAGGTCGAGCTGACGCCCGTCACCTCGGCCAACCGTGTGCCCTTCCTGCAGACCAACAAGGTCGATCTCGTCATCTCCTCGCTCGGCAAGAACCCGGACCGCGAGAAGGTGATCGACTTCTCGGTGCCCTATGCGCCCTTCTACAACGGCGTCTTCGGCCCCGCCGACGTCGCGGCTGCCGATGTCGCGGCGCTGTCGGGCAAGACGGTCGGCGTGACGCGCGGCGCGGTGGAGGATCTGGAGCTCTCCAAGATCGCCGGCTCCGACGTCACCATCAAGCGCTACGAGGACAATAACGGCACGATCTCGGCCTTCCTCTCCGGTCAGGTCGAGCTGGTCGCGACCGGCAACGTCGTCGCCGCCGCGATCATCGAGCGCAATCCGCCCAAGCGCCCGGAGATGAAGTTCCTCATCAAGAACTCGCCCTGCTACATCGGCCTGACCAAGGGCGAGGCCGCGCTGAAGGCGAAGGTGGACGAGATCGTCTCCGCCGCCAAGGCGGACGGCACGCTGAACGCGATCTCCCAGAAATGGCTGAAGACGGATCTGCCCGCCGATCTGTGATCGGCCGGATCGCTCGGGCCCCCGCCCCATCCGGCGGGGGCCTCCTTCGGTTTCATAGGCGGACGCCTCAGAGATGACCTATCAGTTCGACTTCTCCTGGCTGGCGGAATACTGGCCGGTCCTTGTCCACGGGGTGCGCGTCACGGTCCAGCTGACGCTGGTCGGGTCCGTCCTCGGAATCGGCCTCGGCATCGTCTGCGCCTGGATCCGGGCGCTCGGGCCGCGGGCGCTCGGCTATCCCGTCGCGGCCTATGTCGAGCTGATCCGCAACACGCCCTTCCTGATCCAGCTCTTCTTCGTCTTCTTCGGCCTGCCCGGCCTCGGGCTGCAGATGGGCGAGATGACGGCGGCCTACATCGCCATGACGATCAATCTCGGCGCCTACAGCTGCGAGATCATCCGGGCGGGCATCCAGTCGACGCCGAAGGGCCAGTTCGAGGCGGGCGTGAGCCTTGCGATGACGCGCTTCGAGACCTTCCGCCATGTCGTGCTCGTGCCCTCGCTCCAGCGCATCTGGCCGGCGCTCTCCTCGCAGGTCGTGATCGTGATGCTCGGCTCGGCCGTCGTCTCGCAGATCGCGGCGGAGGACCTGACCTTCGCGGCGAACTTCATCCAGTCCCGCAACTTCCGCGCCTTCGAGACCTATGCCGTCTCGACGCTGACCTATCTGGCGCTGGCGATCCTCCTCAGGCAGCTGATGGGCCTTGCGGGCGCTGCGATCTTTCCCAAGAGGGCGGCGGCATGACCGAGTTCACCACCTGGGACATCCTGCGCAACCTGCTTCTGGCCGCGCGCTGGACGGTCGTGCTCTCGCTCGTCTCCTTCGTCGGCGGCGGCCTCGTCGGGCTCGCCATCCTCTTCCTGCGCATCTCGAAATCGAAAGGCACGCGCATCCTCGCGCGCGGCTATGTCGAGCTCTTCCAGGGCACGCCGCTCCTGATGCAGCTCTTCCTCGCCTTCTTCGGCCTCGGCCTCTTCGGCATCGACGTGCCGGCCTGGCTCGCGGCGGGCGCGGCGCTGATCCTCTGGTCGGCGGCGTTCCTGGCCGAGATCTGGCGTGGCTGCGTGGAGGCGGTCGCCAAGGGCCAGTGGGAGGCCTCGGCGAGTCTGGGCATGGGCCGCCTGCAGCAGATGCGCTGGGTGATCCTGCCGCAGGCGCTGCGCGTCGCGGTGCCGCCCACCGTCGGCTTCTCCGTCCAGGTGGTGAAGGGCACGGCGCTGACCTCCATCATCGGCTTCACCGAACTCTCCAAGGCCGGCACGATCGTCACCAACGCCACCTTCGAGCCCTTCACCGTCTACGGCCTCGTCGCGCTCGTCTATTTCGCGCTCTGCTGGCCGCTCTCGAAATCCGCCCAGATGCTGGAAAGGAAGCTCAATGTCGCTCATCGCGGTCACTGAGGTCAGGAAGCGCTTTGGCGCCAACGAGGTCCTGAAGGGGATCGACCTCGACGTCGAGCCGGGCGAGGTCATCGCCATCATCGGCAAGAGCGGCTCGGGCAAGTCCACCCTCCTGCGCTGCATCAACGGGCTGGAGACGATCGACGACGGCTCGATCATGGTCGCGGGCGCCCAGCTCCTGCCGGACGAGACGCATCTGAAGGCGCTGCGCCTGAAGGTCGGCATGATCTTCCAGCAGTTCAACCTCTTCCCCCATCTCACCGCCGGGCGGAACGTCATGCTGAGCCAGATGGTGGTGAGGAAGACCGGCAAGGCGGAGGCCGAGGCCATGGCGCGCCGGCAGCTCGAGCGCGTCGGCCTCGCCCACAAGTTCGACGCCTATCCGGACGAGCTCTCCGGCGGGCAGCAGCAGCGCGTCGCCATCGCGCGGGCGCTCGCCATGGAGCCGATCGCGCTCCTCTGCGACGAGATCACCTCCGCGCTCGATCCCGAACTCGTCGCCGAAGTGCTGGCCGTGGTGCGGGAACTCGCCGCCGAGGGCATGACGCTGATGATGGTGACGCACGAGATGAAGTTCGCCCGCGACGTCTGCTCGCGCGTCGTCTTCATGCACGAGGGCCGCGTCCACGAGATCGGCCCGCCGGGTAGCGTCTTCTCCGATCCGAAGACGCCCGAACTCCAGCGCTTTCTCGGCGTCGCGGCCTGACGCCCGTCAGCCGGGGATGCCCGAGCGGAGCTTGACGAAATAGTCGTCGTTTCCGACCTGCCCGCCCTTCAGCGCGATTTCGAGGCCGTGGATGGCTGGGTCGTCGCTATGGGCGGAGGCGACCGGCGAGCCCGGCGTTTCGGCGAGCGGGAAGCGGGGGGTCAGGGCGTGGACGTCGAGCTGGCGCAGCGCGTGGCTCGACGTGTCGCCGCCGGCGATCACGGCGCGGGTGAGCCGGGCCTCGCGCACGAGGCGCGCCTGGAGGCGGCCGAGGCCGCGGCCGATGGCGTGGCGGGCGCCGGCCTCGTTCGCGATCTCCTCGCCGAGATCGCTCTCCGGCCCCATCGCGGTGTGGACGAGGACGGAGCGGCCGGCGGCCAGATGCGCCAGCGCCGCCTCCGTCATGGCGGCGATCGCGGCCTCGTCGCCGGCTATGAAGGCGCGGGGATCGAAGGCGATGGCGGAGAAGCCTTCGGCCTCGGCATGACGGATCTGCCTCTCGGTCGTCGGCGAGCAGCTGCCGGAGACGACGGCGAGGCGATCGACCGGCGGCAGGGGCGAAAAGCGCGCCGCGCCCGGAATGCGGCCCGAAGCCTTCCAGGCTTCCGCCAGCGCATATTCGACGCCGGACGAGCCGACCGCGAAGCGGCAGCCGGCTTCGGCAAGGCGCTGCAACTGGCGGCCGGCGGACCTTTGCGTCGCCGCGTTCAGGACGTCGAGGAGGATCGCGCCGGGTTCGGCGCCGAGTGCCGCGTCCACCGCCGCGTCCGCGTCGCCGTCCGAGAGCGCGAGGTGATCGACCAGCGCGATGGAGAGGTCGGTCTGACCCGCCAGATGGCGGCGCAGGTCCGCCTCGTGCATGGGCGTCACGGGATGGCGGCTCATGACGGGATGGCGGTCGATGCGGAAGACCTCGCCGCGATAGGCCGCGAAAAGCTCGCCGAAGGCGGTGTAGCGCTTGAGCTGCGGCGCGCCGACGAGGAGCGGCACCGGGCGATGGCCGAAGGCGGCGCGGCCGAGCTCCAGCGCCCGGCCGATATTGCCGATGGCGGGGGAGGAATCGAAGGTCGAGCAGACCTTGTAGTGGCAGATCTCGGCGCCCTGTTCGGCCAGCCAGTCGAAGGCGGGGCGAAGATGCTCGTCCATCCAGGCCGGAGATTCCGAGCGGCTGGTGCCGGCAAGGCCGAGGGCTTTGACATCGGGAAACTTCGAGCGCTGCGCCTCGGTCGGCCGGTCGAGGAAGAGCACGGTTTCGACGCCGCGAAGCGCCAGCGCCTCCATGACATCGGTCGAGCCGGTGAGATCGTCGCCGTAGAAGCTGAGGAGAAGCGGTGGGGTCGGCATGGTCGGCATGTCCATCAGGCGGCGGAGGCGGAGGCGCCGAACTTGGCGAGCGAGGCGGAAAGTTCGGGATGGTCGGCGGCGTAGGTTTCGAGGGGCACGCCGGCTTTCGCCGCCTCCCAGGCCTGTCGCACGGCGCGCACGCCCGCCGCCGGCCCCATCGGATGGCTGACGACGCCGCCGCCGCAGAGATAGAGGAGGTCCGTCGAGCCGCCGGTGACGCGGAAGGTCTCCGGCGCCTGCCCGCCCCATTGGCCGGAGCAGACGACCGGGAGCGGGCGCTCCATCGCGCTGCCGAGCGGCCTTTGCAGCGCTTCGTACGAGCGCACGAAGGAGGCGTCGGGCTCCCAGTACTTGGCCGCTATGCCGTTGATCTGGAACTGATCGACGCCGAGCAGCCGCCAGATCGTCTCGTAGACGGAGAAGTCGAGGCCGAGCGCGGGATGGCGGGTGAGGATGTCCCAGCCGTTGCGATGGGCGTGGAGCGCGAGCCCCGAGCGCTTGCGCAGGAAAAGCATGGCGCCCATGCCGATCGAGTTGATGTTGACGACGGCCGCGTTGCCGCCGGCGGCGAGCACGATGTCGTGGTTGCGCATCATCTCGTCGGGATCGGCGGCGGTGATGCCGAAGGCCATCATCACCTTCTTGCCGGTCTTCTGCTCGTGGTCGAGGATCACCGGCATCACGGCCTTCACCCGGTCCTCCAGGCTCGAATAGGCCGGGCTCATCAGCTTCTCGTCGTCCTTGACGAAATCGACGCCGGCCTCGGCGAGGTCCGCGATCATGGCGGCGGACTCCTCCGGGCGCAGGCCGAGCGCGGGCTTGACGATCGTGCCGATGATCGGCCGGTCGCGCGGCACGCCCGTCAGCGCGAAGGAGCCCTCGATGCCGTATCGGGGGCCGGGATAGCGCTCCGCGAATTCGGGCGGCAGCCGGAGCCCGGTGACGCGGATGCCCGTGAAACCCTTGATCGCGTAGACGCCGGCGATGCAGATGGTCATGAGGGCGGCGAGATCGGTGCCGACCGCCTCCAGCGGATAGGCGATGTCGGCCTCGCCGCGCCGGTAGGGGCCGGGGTCGCCGGCGCCCTCGCGGCCGAAGCCGGGCTCCTCGGTCGTCCCGAGATCGCGCACGGCGAGGACGCGCGCGCCGACGCGGGCCTTCAGCTCCGGCGTCTCGCCGGGCAGCGCGACGAAGGTGCCGGTCGACTGGTCGCTCGCGATCTTTTCGGCCAGCGCCTCGACGCTGCCGGCGGTTTCGATCCGGTAGGTGACGACGATCTCGCTGCGCATCGGCTGCCCTTCGAAAGTGATGCTCATCTTAAGCCCGACGGCCCGACATTTCGGCGTATCCGCGTGTCGGAGACGCCCCGAATGTTTCAACGGCATGAGAGGCTTGGGACCTTCGCGGACGGAAAGGCCGCGAGCCGTTTTCGAGGCCGCCCCGTATCCATCGACTGAGCGCTCTGGTATCATCATTATACCAGAAGGCGGGCTGATGGTCGGCTCGTTTTTGCAGGGGTCGATCCATGCCCGTTCCCGCCGGACCCATCGTGCGCCGCAAGCTCTCCGACGAGGTCTTCGTCCGGCTGAAGGCGATGATCACGGGCGGCGAGCTCCAGCCGGGCGACGCGATGCCCTCCGAGCGCGAGCTGATGGAGCGCTTCGGCGTCGGCCGGCCGGCGATCCGCGAGGCCATGCAGTCGCTGGCGGGGCTCGGCCTTCTCGCGATCAACCACGGCGAGCGCGCGCGCGTGCTGCGCATGACGCCGCGCTCGCTCTTCGGCACGGTGGACGCGGGCGCCGAGATCATGCTCCAGACCTCGCCGGACGCGCTCGGCCATCTGAAGGAGGCGCGCATCTTCTTCGAGCGCGGCATCGTCGTGCAGGCCGCGAGCCGGGCGGGCGAGGCCGACATCGCGGCGCTGGAGGCGCTTCTCCAGACCCAGCGCGACGCCCTCGGCGACGCCGAAACCTTCATCGCCGCCGACATGCGCTTCCACCTGCGCATCGCCGAAATCCCAGGCAACCCGATCTTCGCAGCTGTCGCCGAGGCCATGCTCGGCTGGCTGAAACAGTACCACACGGACATGCTGATCTGGACGGGCAAGGAAAACCTGACCCTCGTCGAGCACGAGGAGATCGTCGCGGCCCTGAAGGCACGCGACCCCGTCGCGGCCGAAGCTGCGATGGTGCGCCATCTGGAACGCTCGCGGGCGCTGTACGTGCACCAGATGGGGTGAGCGGGGGCGTTCGAGGTTAGCTTGATCTCCCCCCTCGAGGGGGAGATGCCGGCAGGCAGAGGGGGGCGCGACAGAGTGCCGGCGTTGGACGGTTTGAAGGGTGTTTCGATCTGCCGGTTGCGGGAGGCACCCCCCTCTGCCCTGCCGGGCATCTCCCCCGCAAGGAGGGAGATCGGCAGCTTGGCGGGCGGTGTGTTCGGGAAAGCGGCGGGGTCGGAAGCGTGACGCCGCGCGATGCGGTCTAGGCGCCGGCTGTCGCGCCTGGGTCGTGCGCCATCGCCCGTCGCGGCAAGCCTGATCTCCCTCCTTGCGGGGAAGATGCCGGCAGGCAGAGGGGGGTGCGCAGGGACGGCAGCGTCGGACGATTTGCCGGATGTCTCGATCCGCCGGTTGCGGGAGGCACCCCCCTCTGCCCTGCCGGGCATCTCCCCCGCAAGGAGGGAGATCGGCGGCTGGGCGGGCGGTGTGTTCGGGAGAGCGGTTGGGCCGGTGGCATGACGCTGCGCGATGCGGTCTAGGTGCCGGCTGTCGCGACTTGGTTGTGCGCCATCGCCCGTCGCGACAAGCCTGATCTCCCCCCTTGAGGGGGAGATGCCGGCAGGCAGAGGGGGGCGCGACGGGGTGCCAGCGTTGGACGATTTGCCGGGTGTCTCGATCCGCCGGTTGCGGGAGGCGCCCCCCTCTGTCCTGCCGGACATCTCCCCCTCAAGGGGGGAGATCGGCAGCTTGATCGGTTGCAGCTTCGGGAGATCGATCATGCCGGTCGTGTGACGAGGCGCAGGGCGGCGTAGGGGCCGAGATGGGTGGGGGGCGTGCCGGGGCGGGATGGCGGCAGCGATCCGTCGGCGGCCAGGTCGAAGCTGTCGAGGTCGAGGATGGCGGTGCGGGCGGGGTCGACCGCGGCGTCGAGTTGGAGGGGCTGGTTCTCTCCGGTGAGATTGGCGAGCCAGATTTCCGTCGAGCCGTCCGGGCGTTGCGCCGCGAAGCCGTCGAGGCGGCGTGGGTCGGACGAGCGGAGCGCGCGGCGGGGCAGGCCCGACAGGGCAGCGAGCGCCTTGGCGACGTGGAAGGCGGGCACGACGCCGCCGCTTGGCGCCAGAAGACCGCGCGGCCCGGCGAAGGCGGCGCCTGTCCAGGCGGCGACGCCGCTTCCGGCAAGGCGCGCGGCATAGCCGATGGTCCAGGCGGCCGCGAAGAGGCCGCGCTGGCGCGGGTCGTCGGCGGCCATGGCGACGCGGCCACCATCGGGGTTCGGCAGGGTGCGCGAGCCGTAGGGGTTCTGGCGCATGCCGATCGTGGTGGGGCCGAGGTGATAGGGCACCTCCCCGAGAAAGCTCCGGGCCGTCCGCGCGATGAAGGGCAACGCCTCCAGCGTCTGCATGACGCTCGCATCGTCGGCGGCGTGCACGATCGGGCAGGTCGCATGGGTCGCGAAATCGAGAAGCTCCGCCGGCACGCGCTTGCGGTTCAGCTCGGTGAAGTAGCTGAACATGCCCCCGCCGAGCGCGATGCCCGGAAAGGCCGCGCGGGCGGCGGCATAGACCTCCTCCAGCGGCGGACAATCCGGCCAGGCGCTGCCGGGCGGGGTCGACTGCCGGTCGACGGAGGGGCCGACGACGATCGCGGCGGGCGCGAGCCCGGAGGCCGACACCAGCGCCGCGATGCCGGCCAGCTCCTCGCCGGGCGCGGCCACGCCGGGCACCACGCATTCGAGCGTCACGGGTGCGTCCGGCAGGGCCTGCGCGAGCCGGGCGAGCGCGGCGAGCGCCTCGGCGCCATGGCCGGCTGTGGGATCGAACTGCAGGAGGAGATGGCGCGGCGCGAGATCGCGGAAGGACTCGAGGGCCGCCAGCGCGGCCGGCGCCTCCTCCGGCGACACCGCGACGCCGAAGCGCGGCAGGGTCTTGCCATCAGTTGCGCCGAGCTCGACGCGGATCGGCGGGGCGATGCGGCCGGCGGACGCGCCCTCTCCGGTCTCTCCGGCCTCGGTCGCCGGCTCGATCTGGCGGCGGATGTCGGCGATGGTCAGCGTCACGCTCTGATGGATCGTGCGCCCGGCGGGCAGGCGATAGGGCCAGGGCAATGCCAGCGGGCGCACATAGGTCTTGTAGGAGGCGTCCGACCAGTTGCGCTGGTCCTCCATCTCGAAGGCGTCGCCCTCCATCCGGCAGGTCGCGAGCGCGCCGGGCGCCGTTTCGTGGGCGATGGCGCGAATGTCCTGGAAGGGCTGCCAGGGCTCGATGAGATCGGGAAAGCGCGCGAACTCCACCTGGCCATCCGTGTGCGTCACGGTGGCGGGCCGGCCGGCGAGGCTCTCGATCGGGTGGAGCACGCAGAAGCCGCAGCGGTTCGTCTCGAAAGGCCCTTCCGACACGGCATCGACGGCGAAGACGAGCCGGCCCGTCGCATGGCCGCCGATCTGCGCGGTGAAGCGGAGGATCTCCCCGGTCTCCGCCCGGCAGGTCGCGCGATAGGACACGTCGAACGTGTCCTCCCCGTTCCGGCCCGCCCGCTCGGCGACCTCGAGCCCCTCGATCTCCGGGGCATAGGTGCCCCAGTCGCGGTCGCGCACGACATAGGCGACCGCGCGCAGGACCTCGACGCCGCGCCAGCGGATGGCGCGAAGCCCGCCCGCGTCGAGATCGGCCTCCAGCGGGCCCGCGACGAGGCGGCGGGAGACCGGCGGCGCCTCGGTCGTGCCGAAGAGCTTCAGGCGATCGGCGGCGGCCCTCTCCATGGGACTAGCGGGCCTCGGAGGGATCTACGGTCCGGCCCGTGGCGGCGCTGAGATAGGCCGCCTCCACCAGCTCGAAGGTCTTCAGATTGTCCGCCCCGGACGTCGCGGGCTCCGTGCCCGCGCGCAGGGTCTCGATGAAATGGCGCTCGATGTTGAGGACGCTCTCCTGCACGCCGTGCCAGGGCTGCTCCGCCCAGGCGAGCGGCGTCGGCGAGACGTCGCGCGTCTGCGGCCCGTCCTTGGTGATGAGGGTCAGCTGATAGCCGGCATCGAGCTGCACCGAGCCCTCGCTGCCCTCGACGTCGATGAGAACTTCGGGAAACAGCTCGCGCGCCCGCCGCGAGGAATAGGAGCAGTCGACGACGGAGGTGACGCCGCCTTCGTGGACGAGGAGCATGGTGGCGACGTCTTCGCCCTTGATGGTCGGGTTCACCTGCGCGGTCGAGGCGGTGAGCCGGGAGACCTCTCCGAAGAGAAAGCGCGCGGTGTCGAGGACGTGGACGCCGAGATCTTCGATGATGAAACGTGTCCCTTCCGCCAGATAGGGCTGGCCGGAAATGACGTCGTAGCCGGAGCGGAAGGAGACGCGGCCCCAGAACGGCTTGCCGATCGCGCCGGAGCGGACGATCTCCTCCACCGCCATGATCGGCTTCTGCCAGCGAAAGTTCTCGTGCACCATCATCGGCACGCCGGCCGCCTCGCAGGCCGCGACCATGGCGCGCCCGTCCGCGATGGTCGGCGCCATCGGCTTCTGGCAGATGACCGGCACCTTGTGGGCGGCGGCCAGCTCCACCAGCGCGCGATGCGTCGGCGCGGTCGTCGCGATGTCGACGAAGTCGAGCGCCTCGGCCTCGAACATGGCCTTCGCATCGGTATAGGTCCGCCCGATGCCGAAGGCCTTCGCGACGGAGGCGAGCCGCGCCTCGTCGCGGTCGCAGAGAGCCACGATCGCCGCGCCGTCGCCCGACGCGGACAGGTCGCGCCAGGCGTTCAGATGGTTGTTGGCGAAGAATCCGCAGCCGATGAGGCCGCCGCGAAGTTCGGTCATGTCGGTATCCCCGATCTCGTTCGTCTGGATGGCAACCCGTTCTGACGGATATGGGGCGCCGATGTCATAGGCTGTTCGTCGGATGGCACATCATGACGCCGGGCGCCCCCGCGCGGTCGCCGGCTCTGCCGCGGCCCCGTTGTTTGCCCCTGCGACGGGTACCGGCTCGCGGATGCGGCCGGCAATCGAGAAGGTGAGGATCGCGGAGACCAGCATGGCAACGCCGACGATCATCATCGGAACGACGTAGGAGCCCGTCCAGTCCTTGACGGCCCCCGTTATGAAGGGGGCCGCGAAGCCGGCGACATTGCCGATCGTGTTGATCAGCGCGATGCCGGCCGCCGCGCCCGCGCCGGAGAGGAAGCGCGCCGGGATCGACCAGAAGTTCGGCAGGGCCGAGAAGATGGCGCAGGCCGTGATCGTGATGACGGCGATGGTCGCCGCCGGTGACGACATGGTGAGCGCGAGCGGAATGGATGCTGCGCCGACGAGAGCGGGCAGGCCGACATGCCAGGAACGGATACCGCGCCGGGTGGCATCCCGGCTCCAGAGAACCAGGGCAACCGCCGCCGGAAGGTAGGGAACCGCGGTGATGAGGCCGCGCTCGAAGATCGTGAACTTGGTGCCGAAGCTTGCTTCGAAGCCGCCGATGATGGTCGGCAGGAAGAAGCCGAGCGTGTAGAGCCCATAGATGAAGCCGAAATAGATGGCAGCGAGAATCCAGACCCGCCCGTCCAGAAGCGCCTTGGCGCTGGCGAGGCCATGTTCGGCCGTCTTCACGCGCTCCTCGCGCTCCAACTCGCCGTTCAGCCAGCGTTTCTCCTCCGCCGTGAGCCAACGCGCGTCGTTCGGGCGGTCCGGCAGGTAGTAGAGCGTGACGATGCCGACGACGATCGCGGGCACGGACACGCCGAAGAACATGAGGCGCCAACCTTCCAGGCCGAAGGCGCCGTGGGCGCCGATCAGGAGCGAGGCGATGGGCGCGCCGATGACCGTGGTCAGCGGTTGGGCGACGTAGAAGACGGCGAGCACCCGGCTGCGATGGCGCGAGGGAACCCAGAGGCTGAGATAGAGGATCGCGCCCGGGAAGAAGCCGGCTTCTGCGATGCCGAGGAAGAAGCGTAGCCAGTAGAGCTGCGTGGCATTGCCGACCCAGGTGAAGAGCAGTGAGACGATGCCCCAGCTGATCATGATGCGTGCCAGCCACTTGCGCGCGCCGAAGCGGTGCAGCGCGAGGTTGCTCGGCACTTCGAGCAGGATGTAGCCGAAGAAGAAGATGCCGGCCGCGAAGCCGAACTGCGCCGTGGTCAGCGCCAGATCTGTCATCATCCCGTTCGGCCCCGCGAAGCTGATCGCGGTCCGGTCGAGAAAGTTGATGAAGAACATCAAGCCGATGAACGGTACCAGCCTCCAGGATATCTTGGAGATGGTCGATGTCTCGACGTTCCTGTCCAATGCGGTCATCGACAATTCCCCCCATTCTGGTGCCGCTCGGGGCGCGCAGGCCCATCGATCGGACGCGACTTCGAAGACGATGCGGCCGGCCCCGCCGCGCCCGCTCGTCTCGATGCTCATGCAAGGGGAGCCGGCCGGCCTCTTCTCCCGCCGGCCGGCTCCTTCTCAGGCAGGCGTCAGGTGATGCGCTTGATGGAGTCCGCGAGTTCCTGCGGTTCGAAGACGCGCTTCCAGTCGTCCTTCATCAGCATGGGCTTGCC
Organism: Aureimonas sp. Leaf427; assembly: GCF_001425485.1. Lineage (GTDB taxonomy): Bacteria > Pseudomonadota > Alphaproteobacteria > Rhizobiales > Rhizobiaceae > Plantimonas. Next base: position 245,443 of record NZ_LMQW01000002.1, read on the forward strand.
GAATTCGATCGCCTTGTTGCAGGCGTCGGAGAAGACGCCGGGCGTTTCCTCGAAGATGACGGAGCCGAGCACGTTCATGTGGCCGAGCAGGAAGTCGCGGGCGGCCTCTTTCGGCACGCCCCGGCGCACGACCTCGTCCATCGCCTCGCGCATGACGTCGAGAAGCGAGGCGCAGACGGTTTCGGAGAGGCCGGGCTCGAGCAGCGCCATCTGCTCCACGGTGACGCGATGCGAGCGCATGACCGGCGCCCAGATGACCTTGGCCACCTCCTCGCCCAGCGCATAGTGCTCCTCCGGCCCCTGCATCAGCGAGGAGACGATATGCTGCTTGGCCGCGACGCCGCCGAAGAAGTCGCGCTTCGCGGCGGGGTCGGTCTCGTCGTTGAAGATCGGCGGATGGCAGGGATGGGTAACGAAATAGGTGAGGTCCGGCCGCGCCGGCAGGTGGCCGGCGAAGGGCGCGGCGGCGTCGAGCACGACGACGATCGTGCCGGGTTTCAGATCCTTTTCGATCCCGGCCGCGACCTTGCCGATCAGCGTATCGGGCACGGCGAGGACCACGACCTCCGCGCCGTCCAGCGCTGCCGCCTGGTCCACGCAGTCGAAGCCGAGGCCGGTCTTCAGCCGCTCCCGGCCGGCGGGGTTCAGCTCGACATGGCGCACGTCGAAGCGCGAGCCCTTGAGATTGGCCGAGAGGCGGTAGCCCATCTTGCCGCCGGCGCCGAAGAGAGCGATCGCAGTCATTGTCGGGGGTCTTTCCGTTGATGTCGGTGTTGGTTCGGTGGGAGCTGGAGGCGACGATTTCTGCGAAATCGCGCTGGGGTTACGGGACGCGACGATCCCCGCGGGGATCGCGCGGGCTTAACGGCCGAGCGCCGCCTGCCTCTGGAGCGCGATGCGCTGCTGGAGGCGCTGCTGGAACTGGTCGACGACGACGGCGGCGATGATGACGAGGCCCTTGATGACGGTTTGCCAGAAGGAGGAGACGCCCATCATCACGAGCCCGTCCGAGAGAATGCCGATGACGAAGGCGCCGATGATCGTGCCGCCGATCCGGCCGCGCCCGCCCGACATGGACGTGCCGCCGAGCACCGCCGCCGCGATGGCGTTCAGCTCGAAGGTCTCGCCGGTGGCGGGATGGGAGGCGACGAGCTGGGAGGCGACGATCAGCCCGACGATCGCCGCGCAGAAGCCGGAGAACATGTAGACGAACATCTTCGTCCGGTTGACCTGGATGCCCGAGAGCGCCGCGGCCCTCTCGTTGCCGCCGACGGCGTAGATGTAGCGCCCGAGCGGCGTGCGCGCGGCGAGATAGGCGGCGCCGAGGCCCACCACGATCAGCGTCGCGATCGAGACGGGAATGCCGAGCACGGAGCCCGCGCCGATCAGCGGAAACGTGTCCGTGCCCCATTCGGCGGAGCCGCGAAGGTTCGGGAAGGTCGCGCCGTCCGAGGAGAGGAGCGCGAGGCCCCGCGCCACGTAGAGCGTGCCGAGCGTCGCGATGAAGGGCGCGACGTTGAGCTTGGTGATGAGCAGCCCGTTGACGACGCCGACCGCGATGCCGACGAGAAGCGTCAGGCCGATGATCTCGACCGTGTTGAAGAAGACGGTCTGGCCGAGAAAGCCGATCTCGACGCCGTTCAGCACGAGATAGCCCGCCACCATGCCGCAGAGCCCGACGATCGAGCCGACGGAAAGATCGATGCCGCCGGTGATGATGACGAAGGTCATGCCGATCGCCAGGAACGCGTTCAGCGCGACGTGTTCGGCCATGATGACCATATTGGCCGTGGAGAGGAAGTTCGGCGCGGCGAAGGAGAAGAAGACGACGACCGCGATCAGCGCGATGAAGGTGCGCGCCTTCAGGAGAAGGAGCACGGGGGAGATCTCCTGGCGCGCCGGCGGGCTTGCTGCGGGGGCGAGGGTCATGCTCGAGTCTCCACGACGGTCGGAATGGTTCGGTGCGGACCATGGCCGGCCGCCGAGAGCTCGACGACCCGCTCCTCGGTCGCCTCGCCGCGCGGCAGGTCGCCGGTGACGCAGCCGTTGGACATGACGACGATGCGGTCGGACAGCTCCATCACCTCTTCGAGGTCCGAGGTGACGAAGAGGATGCCGAGCCCTTCGGCCGCGAGCGTGCGCATCACGCGGAAGACCTCGGCCTTGGCGCCGATGTCGATGCCCCGGCTCGGCTCGTCCATGAGAAGCACCTTCGGCCCCGTCATCAGCGCCTTGCCGATGACGATCTTCTGCTGGTTGCCGCCCGACAGCGAGGAGACGGGGCTGTCGAGCCCCGCAACCTTCACGGCGAGCCGCTTGACGAAATCCGTCACGCTGCGCCGCTCCTTGGCGGTGTCGAGATGGAAGACGGTCGTGAAGCTTTTGAGCGAGGAGAGGCTCATGTTCTCGGCGACGGAGAGGATCTGCACGAGCCCTTCGGCCTTGCGGTCCTCCGGGATCAGCGCGATGCCGCGCTTGATGCGCCCGTGGACGGTGCGGTCGGTGAGTGGCTGGCCGTCGAGCACGACCCGGCCCGTGGCGGCCTCCTCGCGGCCCATGATGCAGTTGAGAAGCTCGGTGCGCCCGGCGCCCATCAGCCCGTAGATGCCGACGATCTCGCCGCGCCTCAGGGAGAGCGACACATGGTCGACGGCGAGGCCGCCGGCCTTGCGCGGCAGGACCATGTCCTCGACCCGAAGGACCTCGGGGCCGAACTCGTGGTGGATCGTCTTGGCGAAGTCCTTGGAGGAGGCGCCGATCATGGCGCGCACGATCCAGGGCACGTCCACGTCCGTCATCTCGCGCGAGCCGGTGATGCGGCCGTCGCGCAGGACGGTGATGACGTCGCCGATGCGCACCAGCTCCTCCAGCCGGTGCGAGATGTAGACGATGGCGACCCCTTGCGCCTTCAGCTCGCCGATGACGCGGAAGAGGATGTCCACCTCCGCGGCCGAGAGCGCGGAGGTCGGCTCGTCCATGATGAGGATGCGCGCGTCCTGCGCGAGGGCTTTGGCGATCTCGACGATCTGCTGCTCGCCGATCCGGAGATCGCCGACCAGCGTGTCCGGCGAATTGGCGTGCTCCAGCCGTTTCATCAGGGCGGCCGCCACCTCGCGCTGGGCGGGCATGTCGATGTCGATCCCCGCGCGCGTCTTCTCGCGGCCGATGAAGATGTTCTCGGCGATCGTCATGTTCGGAAAGAGGTTCAGCTCCTGGAAGACGATGCCGATGCCCGCCGCCCGCGCCGCCGCCGTGGTCGGCAGCTGGATCGGCTGGCCGTCGAGGATGACCTCGCCCGTGGTCGGCTGCTCCACGCCCGCGATGATCTTCATCAGCGTCGACTTGCCCGCGCCGTTCTCGCCGACGAGCACGTTCACCGCGCCGCGCCGGACGTCGAAATCGACGCCCTTCAGCGCCTGCGTGCCCGGATAGACCTTCGTCGCCCCGCGCACGGAGAGGACGATGTCGACGAAAGCGGAGCTTTCGTCCCCGATGAAAGCGGAGCTTTCGTCACCGGTGAAAGCGGAGCTTTCGGCGCCGGTGGCAGCGGAGCTTTCGGCGGTCGCCTCGATCCCGCTCATGCGCCGGCCCCGAGGCGGATCTCGACGGGCGTGAGGAGAACCTTGTCGGACGCGCCCTTCACCGTGAAGGCGCCGAGCGCCTCGACGCTCTGCCCGGCGAGAGCCTCGCGCGGCAGGGCCTTCAGCGCGGTCTCGTAGGCCTGCGTGTTGAAGGCCTTCGCGACGTCGGCGAATTCGATCTGGTTGGCATAGCTGGTGAAGGTGACGAAGGGCAGCGCGTCGCGCAGCGACGTGCCCTTGATCACGGGTCCGAGCTGCAGCGTCACGTCGCCCGTGCCGTCGCCGTCGGTGTCGACCAGCGCGGTCGCCGCGCGCGACTTGGTGTCGGCCGAGACGATCGTGCCGGAGACGCGGGCGAGGAAATTGAACGGCGCGCCCTCCTGGACCTCGCGATAGCCGAAGGTCTTGGCGCCGGCAGCGAAGTCGGCGGTCAGAGCCTTGCGGATGTCGGCGTAGGGCGCGGCCTTTTCGGCGATGTAGGGCAGCACCTTGGCGGCGTAGAGCGTGGTGGCGCTCGCGCCGGCCGTGGGCGCCGCGGCGGCCTGACGCTTGGCGGCGAGTTCGGCTGTGTCCACGAACTTGCAGGCGGGCAGCGCGAGGAGGCTGAGGGCGAGGGCGATGCGAATGTGAGATGTCATCAACGGATCGCTCGAACATTTCGGGATGTGTGCACTTGAGAACGAGCGTTTCCGCAGCCCTCATCCTGGGCCTGTCGAAGGACGAGGTCGCTTGGTGCGGCCCTTGTGCGTTACCCCCGTCCTTCGCCTCTGCGAAAAGCTCGGGGCTCGGGACGAGAGTGACGCGGGACGTGGCGCTCGACGGCGCCCCCCTCTGTCCTGCCGGACATCTCCCCCTCAAGGGGGGAGATCGGCAGCTTCAAAGACGCCGCTCGTTCTGTGCCGTCTTCGACGAGATTGATCTCCCCCCTTGAGGGGGAGATGCCTGGCAAGGCAGAGGGGGGCGCCTCGCGCCGCCCCTCAAGATTTCGAACTCAATCCTTCAGCGCGAAGGTCTCCAGCTTCCCGGCATTCTCCGCGTTGATCAGGATGCAGTCCATCAGCTGCTTCTCCTCGACGCCGGTCTTGCCGGTGTCGAGATAGAGCTTGGCCTGCTCGACCGCGAGCTGGGCCTGCCGGTAGGCGGGCTGGAGGACGGTGGCCTTGATGCCGCCGGCCTTGATCGAATCGCGCACGTCGTTGGAGCCGTCGAAGCCCACCACGATCACGTCCTTGCGGCCGGCCGCCTCCAGCGCCGCCCAGGCGCCCATGGCCATCGTGTCGTTGCCGGAGATGACGCCCTTGATCTCGGGATTGGCCTGCAGGATCGTCTGCATCTTCTCGAAGGCCTCGGTCTGGCTCCAGTTGGCCGACTGCTTGGCGACGAGCTTCATGTCGGGATACTGGTCGATCACGTCGTGATAGCCGCCCGAGCGGATGCCGGCATTGGTGTCGGCTTCGCGGCCGACGAGCTCGGCATAGGGGCCCTTCTCCTCCATCAGCTTCACGAACTCCTCGGCGCCGAGCTGCGCGCCCTGGTAGTTGTTCGAGACGATCTGGGAGACGGCGATGCCGGTCTCGTTGATCTCGCGGTCGATGAGGAAGCTCGGAATGCCGGCATCCTTGGCCTTCTGCACGGCGGCGGTCGTGGCGGCCGCGCCCGCATTGTCGAGGATGATGGCCTTGGCGCCCCGCGCGATGGCGGTGTCGAACATCTGGCTCTGCTTGTTGGCGTCGTCGTCGTGGACGAGGACCAGCGTCTCGAAGCCCAGCTCCTTGGCCTTGGCCACCGCTCCTTCGGCCTCGGCCTTGAAGAACGGGTTGTCGTGGCTGGGCGTCATGACCGCGATCAGGTCGGCGGCGGAGGCGCCGAGCGGTGCGGCGAGCATCAGGACGGCGCTCGCGGCCGCGGACATCAGCAGAGACTTCAACACGGAACAGGTCCTCCCATCGGTGGCGTCGAGGCCGACCCGCCGGCGGCCGGGCTGGCGCCACGTCCGGGTCCTTCGAGCCTCGAAAGAGCGGCGCGCCTCCCAGCGCTTCGATCCGCGAGGGGGACTATCTCCAGAGATCGCCATCTCGTCAACTGGTATGATGACAATATGAGACGATCGTCGAATGGGCTCGCGGGTATGGAGGACCGGACGCGCGTTCGGACATGCGTCGGCCCGGCCCGGCCCCGGCGGCGGGACGGCGGCGGCGCGGATCGGAACGGGTCAGGCGGCGGGCTGGACGGGAAGGTCGAGCGTGATCGAGGTGCCGCGGCCGAGGTCGGTGTCGATGCCGAGCCTGGCGCCCCAGGCGAGCGCGATCGCCATGACGATGGAGAGGCCGAGGCCGCTGCCGCCCGCCGAGGCATGGGTCGTGAAGAAGGGATGGAAGGCGCGCTCGGCCACGTCGGGCGCCATGCCGCTGCCGGTGTCGGAGACCGAAAGGCGCAAGAGTCCCGGCCCGGTCCCTTCCGGGTCCGCCCGGTGGACGAGGCTCACCGCGACGGTGCCGGCCCCGCCCATGGCGCGGCTCGCGTTGCGCACGAGGTTGAGGAGGATCTGCGACAGCTCCGCCTCCTCGCAGAGGACGCTCTCCTCCCCGCATTCGATCGACAGCGCGATCTCGACGCCCGGCGGCAGGATGGCCTTCAGGAAATCCACCGTGTTGCGCAGGAGCGGCGCGAAGACGAGGGCGCGGGGCGCCGGCGTGTCCTGGCGGGCCGTGGTCAGAATGCCGCGGACGATCGCGGCGGCCTGCACCGAGCATTCCACGATCATGGCGAGGTTGCGCGCGGCCTCGCTGCCGGGCTCGGCATCCTCCAGCACGAGTTCGCTGAGGCCGAGGATCGGCTGGAGCAGGTTGTTGATCTCGTGGCAGACGCCGCCCGCCATCTGTCCGAGCGATTCCAGCCGCTGGCGGTCGGCGTCGAGCCGGCGCTCGCGCTCCAGAAGCGCCTGACGCTTGGCGTCGGCGATCGAATAGGCGATCATCAGCTCGGAGAGGCAGGCCGAGCTTCGCCGGATCGCCTCCATCGTGGCATCGGGGGTGGATGCGTGGAGCAGCCCCTCCCCGGCCGCGCCGAGAAGCGCCTGCTCGTGCAGGCCGGAGAGCTCGACCAGCGGCACCGCGTCGGCCACGAGGGCGGCGCCGATGTCCTCGATCCGCAGGAGATCGGCCTCCTCCCCTTTCAGGATGTAGTTGCGCATCAGCGCCGCGTAGGCCCCGCCCTCGTCTCTCATGCGGGCACCCTGCGAAGGCGCGCGCAGACGATGGCGGCGTCGTCGCGCCCGGACCGCCCGCTTTCGATCACCGCCTCGGCCAGCGCTTCGGGATCGCCCGCCCGGCTCCGATGATCCCGGCCGAACTCCAGATGGGCGGGAAAGCCGTCGGTCCACAGGACGAGGAGATCGTCCTCGACGAAGGGCGCCTCGTTGGCGGCGGCCACGCGGCAGCCCGTGCCGACGATGCCCGGACGGGCCTCGAAGCGCGTGACCGCCTCGCCGACGAGCGCCATGCGCACGTTGCCGACGCCGGCGAAGCGCAGCGTCCTTCCCGCAAGGTCGATCCGCACGACGGACATGGCGGCCCCCCGGCTGTTGCGGATCGCGCCGTCCACCGCCGCGATGATGGCCTCCGGCGACAAGGCGCGGCAGGCGTCGGCCTTGGCCAGCGCCATGCCGGAGGCCCGTGCCGCGTCCGGGCCGTGGCCGAGGCCGTCGACGAGGCAGATCGTCCAGAGGGGGCCGTCGGACCACCAGGCGAAGGCGTCGCCGCAGGGCTCCGCGGGATCGAGCGACCGGAATGCGCCCGCGATCCGCATCAGCGCCAGAGCCTTGCCACGACCGTCGTTCCGACGCCCAGCTCGGAGGAGATGTGGAAGTCGTCGGCCAGGCGCGCGACGCCGGGCAGGCCCGCCCCGAGGCCGCGATTGGTGGAGTAGCCGTCGCTCATGGCGAGCGCGACGTCGGCGATGCCGGGCCCGGTGTCGGAGGAGACGACCTCGATGCCGACGCGGCCCGAGAGCTCGACGGGCGTCAGGCGGATGGTCCGGCCGGCCGCGGCGTGGAAGTGGAGATTGTGCGCGAGCTCCGAGACGATGGTCGCGAGGCGGTAGGACTTGGCGCTGCGAAAGCCGAGATCGTCGGCCAGCTGGCGCGCCCGCCGGCGGATGTCGGCGACGTCCAGCTCGTCCGCCACCTCCGCCACGATGTCGCCGATCAACGGCGGCGGCCCATCGTGATCTCGATGACGGTCCGGCCGGGCCGGCTGTCGATCGTCAGCTGGTCGGTCAGGCGCTGCACGGCGGGCAGGCCGAGGCCGAGGCCGTTTCCGGTGGAGAAGCCCGGCTGGAGGGCCGCTGCGACATCCGCGATGCCGGGCCCCTCGTCGGAGACGACGACGCGGATCAGGGTCTGCGCGCCCGGCGCGGCCTCTTCGTGGATGGTGCAGAGGCCGGTGCCGGCATGCTGCAGCGTGTTGCGCGCGAGTTCCGAGATGGCGGTGGCGAGGCGGGTCTGGTCCACGGTGCCGAAGCCGAGGGCGCGCGCGAGCTCGCGGCCGGCATGGCGGGCCGCGATGACGTCGCTCTGCGCCAGAATGGCGACGGTTGCATGGACGCGGGGGATCATGATGGGCTTCTCGGCCTCAAGCCCGTCGCCGCCGCCCCTGCCGCCGCCCCGTTCCGTTCCGTGATGGGTCGCATGGTCATTTCCCTGCCTGTCCGTTGCCGCGCTCGCGCGGTCCGTTCGTTCGACGGACCCGCCGTGTCGCGGTGCCGGACATGTCTGGGCGCCGGCTTCGGCCTTCCCTGCAGCTTCGATCCCGCCCGCGCGGCGCCGCCGCCGGCCCGGCCGGGCGGGCGCGGGTCAGCCGTCGCGCTCGTCGAGGATGGCCTTCAGCCTCTCGACGCCGGCCTCCAGGTCGATCGCGGTGTCGATGCCGATGATCTCGCGGCCCATCTCGACCAGCGTCAGCGCGACCATGGGCTGCATGCCGGTCAAGACGACCTCGCCGCCGATCAGCCGCGCCATGCGCGTCGTCTCGTTGAGGATGCGCGCGACGTAGGAATCGACGACGTCGAGGCCGGTGATGTCGAGCACGATGCCGGCGGCCTTGCCCTCCTTCAGCATGGCGAGGAGATCGCCCTGCAGCCCGACCGCCTGATCGTCCGTGAGGTCGGTCTGGATCGAGGTGAGGAGAATGCGTCCCAGGCGCAGGATCGGGATGCGGTTCATGTGCCGCCCGATCGGACCGCATGGTCGCCGACCTTCTGGCCGAGCATCCGCAGCGCCTCGACGAGGCCGAAATGCAGCGTGCCGCGGGTGCGGATGGCCTTCAGGTCGACGTCGAGCTTGACCAGCGTCTGCGCCGCGTCCGGGCTGATGCCGGTGAGGATCACCTGCGCGCCCAGCATGTTGGCCGCGCTCACCGTCTTGGTGAGGTGCAGGGCGACGCGCGTGTCGATCACCGGGACGCCCGTCACGTCGAGGATGACGACGAGGGCGCGGTCGCGCGCGATGGCGTTGAGGAGATCCTCCATCACCTGCTGCGCCCGCCGCGTGTCGACGACGCCGACCAGCGGCATGAGGAGGATCTGCGGCCAGACCTGGAGGACCGGCGTCGAGAGATCGACGATCGCCCGGCTCTGGCGCTCGATCATCGTCTCGCGCGTCGCGCCGTGGGCCTCGGCCGCGTCGATCGCCAGCCGGTCCACGATGGCGCCGATGCGCGCGAGCTCGGCGGTCAGCCGCCGGCCGTCGGCGGCGAAGGCCTCGACGACGAAGGGCGTCAGCGCATCGCGGAAGGAGAGGACGAAGCTCGAGGTCTCGCTCGGCGTCAGCCCCTCCCGCGCATGGGCGGCGCTGGCGCCGGCGGCGAGCGCGGTGAGGCGCGCGAAGCTGCGCGAGGTCTCGCCCGCCCCGGCCTCCTCGTCGCCGACATAGCGGCAGAGTTCGCTGAGGAACTCTGCCGCCTCGGCGCGAAGCAGGCCGGCGATCTGCGGCGAAGCGGCGTGCCTTGCGAGAAGCGCGGCCGTGTTCGCCTGCCAGGCGGCGACGATCTCGGCGCGCTGCGCGAGGAGGATCGCGCCGAGGGAGGAAGAGGTCTTAGACGCCAATGCAGTCACCTTTCGCGAGGCTTTGTGTCGAGGCGTTCGCCAGGAGATGCGAGACGGCCGCGACGAGCGCCGCCTTGGTGACGGGCTTCATGACGACATCGCTCGCGCCGACGCCGCGCGCGGCCTCGGCCGACGTGGAGAGGGGCGAGCGCGGATCGCCGCCGGTGATGGCGAGGATCGGAATGCCGGAATCGGCGCTCCGGGCGGATCGGATGAAGTCCAGGCCGTCGCCGGCCTGCATCCAGAGGTCGGTGACGACGAGATCGAAGCGCTGCCCCGAAAAGAGCCGCAGCCCTTCGATGCCCCCTGCGCAGTCCACGACCTCGTGCCCGGCCTTCTCGAGGAACTTGCGCAAGGTGATGCGGACGAGCACGGTGTCTTCGATCAGAAGGATGAGAGCCATGCGGCAGCCTCGTTCTCGTTCAAGGCCCGGCGGCTCGGTCCATCAGAACAGCTCGATCGCGGCGGTCTGGGGGACGGCATCCGATCCCTGGCCCTGCGCGGCGCGATGCGTGTTTCGTTGGCTATCCATAACATAGCCGGCGAACAGCGCATCAAGTTTGTGTGACATCGTGCCGGAATCCGCGGGCCGCTCCGCCCCTTCGAGACGCTCGGCCAGCTCGTCCATATGGCTCGTGACCATGGTCGACATGGTGTTCAGCTGCTCGATCTGCTGGCGCGTGATGTCCTGGAACTGGATGCTGCCCATCATGTCGAGGATCGGCCGGGCGATCGCCTCGTTCTCGGTCTCGACCTTCTGCAGCACGTCGCGCTGATGGGTCAGGAGCGTGGTGACGTTCTCGGCGAGGCAATCCAGCGTCTCGACGATGTGGCCGATCGAGCTCTGCTCCATGGTCGCGCGGCTTTCCGCTCGCTCCTGGAAGTCCACCATGACGGTGCGCATCAGCGTCTCGATGCGGGCGTGGATATCCTGCGAGAGGACGTGGACCTCCTGGGCGAGCGTGCGGATCTCGTTGCCGATCACCATGAAGCCCTTGCCGACGTCGCCGGCGCGCGCGGCCTGGATCGCCACGTTGATCGACAGCATCGTCGTCTGGCGCGCGATGACGCCGATCCCGTCGAGGGCGGTCGAGACGCTCTGCGTCTCCGCCTGGAGGCGAGCCCGCTGCTGCACCACCTGCCCCGCTTCCGTCGCCTGATAGGCGACGAACTGGCCGAGAAGATCGCGGCAGGCGCCGATCTGGCCCTCGATGTCGCGCACGACCTCGGCCACCTGATCGTTCGAGGCCGATTGCTGGATGAAGCTCATGAGGGCGTCGATCTGCCCGTCCACGCTCATCAGGCCGGCCAGGATCTTGCCGGCGGCCTCTTCGCTGATCTGCGTCACCGAGGACAGCTGCCGGCAGAGGATCTCGGTGAAGAGCGGATAGTCGCGCAACTCCGCGGCGACCTCGGGCGAGGCCGCCGGCATCGCGTCCGGCAGGGCTTCGGCCGGGACGAGCGCGACCACCGCCGCCGTCGGCCGGGCCTCGGGCACCGTCGATGCCGCGAGGGCGGACGCCTCGATCGGCGCGCGCGCCGGGGCCGGCCGGAGCCGCATCGCGAGCGCCGCGCCTACGAGGAGCGCGAGCGGCGCGATCAGCGGCTGGACGGCCGCCGGAACCAGCGGCAGGACGAAGACGCCGCCGACCCCCAAGACGAGCGCCAGCCCGAGCGCGGCGGGCCCGACCGCCCGCGCGGTCGCGGCGGCGTCCGATCCGGTTCCGGTCCTGAGAGATCGGAGCCGGGGCAGGCGCGCGCTCTCGGCGCGGCTCGGGGAGAGGGCGACCAGGGCCGACATCAGGCGGCCGGCAGCAACTGGCGGATGACCTGGAGGAGCGCCGGCGGATCGACGGGCTTGACGAGCCAGCCGGTGGCGCCGGCGGCCTTGGCGGCGCTGCGCTTTTCCGGCTGCGAATCCGTCGTCAGCACCAGCATGGGCACGAAGCGCGTGGCGCCCAGCCGCCGCAGCTTGCCGATCAGCTCGACGCCGTCCATTCCGGGCATGTGATAGTCGGTGATCACGAGGTTCGGCGCGAGGCCACGGCCGACCTTGTCCACGGCGATCTGCCCGTCGGCGGCCGTGTCGCACTCGTATCCGGCCTTTTTCAGGATGGTCGAAATGCTCGCCAGCATGGTCGGCGAATCGTCCACCAAGAGAATCTTCTTCATTTCGGAATCCTTTCCCTGTCGGAAGCAATCTGCCATTCAGATTTTAAAAAACCGTGATCATCCCTGCCTGTCTGCAAGTTTATAGATGGTCATGTCAGCTATCATCGCGATTATCATTTGAGCGTTTCGTAATAATGATGATCTTACATTCGAAATTTCGGAGAAGAATGCCGAGAATGGCGCGGTTCCGGCGGAGAGATGCTTAGATTTTCCAGAATCGGACGACGTCTTCCGCGAGAAGATCGTAGTCCCTGGCTCCGCGCGAGCTGCGGCGGTGGTCGTGGACCGGGCAGTGGCTGCCGAAGGCTTCGGCCAGCGCGACGTCGGTGCGGATGCCGCGAAAGATGCGTTCGTGGCCGAACTCCATGAGAAGCTCGGCCAGGATGCGCTGCTGGAGATGCATGCGGATGTCCACCTGGACGGGCACGATGGCGAGGTCGCGCAGGGTCGGATTGACGCCGAGCGCGGTCTCGAAGACGAGGCGCGAGAGCTGCATCAGGCCGTCATAGGTCAGATGCTGGAGCTGCGTCGGGATCAGCACGCCGCCGGCCGCCGCGAGCGCGGCGCGCAGCGGCGCCTCGGCCGCCGGCGGCGTGTCGATGACGACGGTGTCGTAGCGTTCGCCGAGCGTTGCGAGCGCCGCCGAAAGCCGCCTCTGGTCCTCGCTGGCCGAGCGCACGCGAAAGCTCCGGTCGGCGGGCAGAACGTCGACGCCGGCGCTCCGCGTCGGCCGGATCGCCCGCGCCATGTCGTGGCCGCCCTCGCCCAGGAAGTCGTGGGCGGTGAGGTCGCCCTTCGCCGCGAAGACGCCGAAGCCGAAACCCGCATGGCCCTGCGGATCGAGGTCCACGAGCAGCACGCGACGGCCGCGCCGGGCCAGCTCCGCCGAGACGTTGACCGCGGTCGTCGTCTTGCCGGTTCCCCCCTTGCAGTTGGCGACGGCGATCACGCGGCTCGGCATGGCGGTTCGTCCGTCAGGCCGGGCGCAGCGTGTCGAGGCAGGCGCCGAGCACGGGATCGACCTCGGCCGGCCGCGCGGCGAGCGTGCCGCCGGAGGCCAGGATCACCTGCACGATCGCCGTGTGCATGTAGCTCGTCCCCGACAGATCGAAGCGCGCGTCGCCGAGATCGCGCACGGCCTCGTGCAGCGCCTCGGCCTCCTCGATCGTGCAGGCGCCCTTCAGCGCGACCACGCCCTCCCTCACCTCGAACGGCATCACAGCATCTCCTGGAGATCGAGAATGAGAAGGACGCGGCCGTCGCCCAGAAGCGCCGTGCCGGAGAAGCCGGGCATGCCGTCGAGCACGCCCTCGAGCGGCTTGACGATGACCTCCATGCGCTCGCGGAACCCGTCGACGATGACGCCGACCCGCTCGCGGCCGATGCGCACGACCATGACCGCCTCGTCCCCGGCCGCCTCGCTCGCGCCCTCCTCCGCCGGCAGGTCGAGAAGCCGCGCCAGCCGCACGATCGGGATGATCGCGTCGCGCAGAACGAAGGTCTCCATGTCCTTGAAGCGGTGGATGTCCTCGGTCTTGAGGCGCACGGTCTCCACGACGAGATCCATCGGAATGCCGAAGATGCGGCCCTGGCAGTCGATCGTGACGATCCGCGTCACGGCCATGGTCAGCGGCAGGCGCACCACGACCGAGGTGCCCTGCCCGAGCGTCGATCGCAGCATCACGTCGCCGCCGGCCTTGACGACGGCCGAGCGCACCACGTCCATGCCGACGCCGCGCCCGGAGAGGTCGGAGACGACCTCCTTGGTGGAGAAGCCGGCGGCGAAGACGAGATTGGCCGCCTCCTCGTCGCTCATCTGCGCGGCCCGCTCGGCGGTGATGACGCCGCTCGCCACGCATTTGCGCTTGACCGCGTCCGGGTCGATGCCCTTGCCGTCGTCGCGCACCTCGATGACGACGAAGTCGTTCTCCTGCCGGGCCGTGATGCGCAGCGTGCCGTGTTCGGACTTGCCGGCCGCCAGCCGGTCCTCGGGCAGCTCGATCCCGTGGTCGAGACTGTTGCGCACCATGTGGATCAGCGGATCGGCGAGGCTTTCGAGGACGTTCTTGTCGGCTTCGGTGTCCTCGCCCTCGATGACGAGCTCGATCTTCTTGCCGAGCTTCCGGGAAATGTCGCGCACGAGGCGGGGGAAGCGCTGGAAGACCTGGCCGACCGGCATCATGCGGACCGACATCACGCCGACCTGCAGCCCCTGCGTGATCCGGTCGATGACGGCGAACTGGTCCTTGATCTCGCGGGCGACGGCGCGTGCGCCATGCACCTCTTCGGCGCGCGTCGCCAGATAGGAGAGGCCATTCTTGGCCACGATCAGCTCGGCGACGAGGTTCATGATGGAATCGATCTTGGACTGATCAATCCGCAGGACCCGGCCGACGGGCTTCACCTCCGGCGCCGCGGCCTCCGGGGCTTCGGCGGCGCGGGGCTCGGGCTCGGTCCTCGCCGCGACATCGGCCCTTTCCGCGGGAATGGGCGACGGGCCCGGTGCCGGTCCGACTTTTCCACCCTCCAGCCGCGCGACGACGGCGCGGAGCGCTGTGAGGTCGCCGGAGGCGCGCACGGGGGCGAGCGACGCCGCGACGTCGGCTTCGAGGTCGAGCCCGCTCGCCCGGCCGAGGCGCACCAGGATGGCCCCGACCGATTCCAGCCGCCCGCCCGCGACCGCCGCGTCGGTCTGCGTTTCCAGAACCGCGAGCTGCTCGCGGGCGACGGCATGGACGCGCCGACGTTCGGCGGGATCGGCCGAGGATGTGGCGGACGATACGGCCGGTGCCGGTGTTGGTATCGAGGCGGCGGCGGGCCGGCGGGGCGGCAGCACGCCGGTCGCCACGGCCTCGACCATGCGGGCGAGGAGGTCGACCTCGCCGAGGCCGGACGTGGCGAGGATCAGCTGGCACCAGCGCAGGGCCGAGGCCTGGAAACTGTCGCCGGCAACCATGCCGAGAAGGGTCGCGGCGGCATGGGCGAGGCTCGCGGCGTCGCCGGAGTCCAGATAGCCCTGCGCCAGCCGGCCGAAATCGCCGAAGACCGGGCCGCCCGCCGAGGAGCCGGCGGGGAGGGCGAGATCGGCCGCCTCGATCGGCCGGATCTCCACCGCCTCGGCGGCATAGCGCATGTGCTCCTCGATCCCGGCCGCCGAGGGGCGGCTGAGGATCTCGAAAGCGAGGATCGATGTCAGCGGATCGAAGCCCGCGAGATCGGGAAAGGCGCCGTCCTGGGGCAGGACGCGGAGGGCGAGAAGCCCCGGCGACTGGCGCACCATGGCCAGCGGATCGTCGCCCCGGAAGAAGCAGCCCTCGTCCGGCCGGAAGGACCAGGCGACGAGCGGCCCGGCCGACACGGCGGAGAAGGCGGCCATGCGGTCGGCCTCGGCGAGTTCGCCCAGCCAGTCCGGCGGCGGCAGAGGCGCCTCGGCCGTCGCAGCGCCCCCGGCGGCGCCCGTCTCCCTGGGCTCCAGCCATTGGCGCAGGACGGCGACGCGCTCGGCCATGGCGCCCTCCGCGTCCACCGGCAGCTTTTCGCGCGCCTCTAGCGAGTCGATCCACTGGCCGACGAGGTCGAGGCTGTCGAGGAGGCGGTCGACGATGTCGGGCGTCACCTCCAGCTGGCCGGTGCGCACCTCGCCGAGGAGGTCCTCGGCGGCATGGACGAGGCGGGTCAGCGGGGCGATGTCGAAGAGGCCGGAGGAGCCCTTCAGCGTGTGGACGGCGCGGAAGACGTCGTTGATGACGCTCTGCGAGCGGTGGTCGCGCTCCAGCGCGAGCATGCCGGTTCCTGCCTGCTCGAGAAGGTCGCGCGCTTCGGGGATGAATTGGGCGAGAAGCGCGTTCATGACAGCGTCCGTTGGGCAGGGGCCGCGCCCGTCACGAGGCGGACGATCGCGGCAAGTTCCGTGGGGTGAACCGGCTTCACCATGTAGATGTTGGCGCCGGAGGCGTAGGCCTTGGTCTGGTCCTCGGGCTTGGCCTCTGTGGAGATCATCACCGCCGGCAGCCCTTGCGTCTCGGGCATGGCCCGCATCTCCTTCAGGAAGGTGTAGCCGTCCATCCTGGGCATGTTGACGTCCACGAGAACGACGTCGAAGGCCTCCGACATAACCTTCTCCAGCCCTTCCAGGCCGTTGATCGCCTCGTCCACCGCGAAGCCTTCCGCTTCCAGCACCTCGCGGTAGAACATGCGCACCGTGCTCGAATCGTCGATGATCAGGGCGTGAGCCATGAATCTGCTCCTAAGCTTCAAGCCGGTTTTTGATAGACGATGGCGTCCGCGAACTTGCGCATGCGGAACAGGGACGAGATGCGGCTCATGGATTCGGAATGGCCGAGGCAGACGAAGCCGCCGGGCTTCATCGTCTCGAACATCGCCTCCGCCGCCTCCCGGCGCGACACGTCGTCGAAGTAGATGAGAAGGTTGCGGCAGAAGATCACGTCGATGTCGCGGAACAGCCGGTCCTTGGCCGCGTCGAGAATGTTGGTGCGCGAGAAGTGGATCGACTGGCGGATCGCGTCGATCACCTGCCGGTTTCCGTCCGCGACGGCGGTCGTGTACTTCGCCAGCGTCTCGTCCGAGACGTTCTGCAGGGCGCGGGCGGCATAGGTGCCGAGCTTGGCCCGGCGCAGTACCTCCGTGTCGATGTCGGAGGCGATGATCTCGATGTTGAAGTGATCGACCTGCTTCCAGTATTCGAGCAGGTAGAAGGCGATCGAGTAGGGCTCCTCGCCCGTCGAGCACGGCATCGACCAGATCTTCACCGTCTCGCCGAAGGTCCGCGTCTGCACGATCTCCGGCATCAGCGACTGCACGAGGCAGCGAAACTGGTATTCCTCGCGGTAGAAATAGGTCTCGTTGACGGTCATCGAATTGACGAGCGCCTGCATGGCCGCGCCGTTCGGCTCGAAGCAGACGGTGTGGAAGTAGTCGCGGAAATGCCGGAAGCCGCCCTCCTGCATCAGCTGCTGCAGGCGCTTGTCCACGAAGTAGCGCTTGTTGTCGGCGAACATGATGCCGGTCTTGCGATAGAAGAACTCGCGAAACGTCAGGAAGTCCGCTTCGCGGATGATCGGGGGCGCCTCGGTCGTCAGGGCGAGGGACATGGGCTCAGCCGATCCGCTTCAGGGCCGCGCGCACGGCGAAGGCGAGGAAGGGCGCGTCGGGAAACCGGTCCGCCGCCGACCGGATCTCGTCGGCCATGTCGGGCCGGCCGACCTCGGACAGGATGTCGAGCGCCGCCGCGCAGACATTGACGTTGCCGTCGGTGAGGAGAACCCGCAGCGCCAGGTCCGGCACGCGCGCGCTCTTCAGCTGGAGGGCGACGTTCATGGCGAAGATGCGAACGTCGGAATCCTCGTCGTCCAGCAAGGCCTCGATCTCCGGCGCGGTCGCCTCGCCCATCGCCTGGAGCGTCTCGATCGCCTCGTTGCGAAGGCCGGCATCCTCGCTGCGCAGGAGCGCGACGAGGGAGGCGACCGTCTTCGGGTCGGCGGCGCGGGCGAGGATCGTCATGATGCGGGCGCGGAGCCCGGCATCCTGCTCCTCACCGACATGGTCGGCGAGAAGCTCGGCCTCGCCGAGGCGCGCGGCCAGCAGAACCGCGTTCCGGCGGCGGGCGGGATCGCCGCAGGACAGATCGGCGCGAAGATCCGTCCGGTCGATCGAGGCGAGGATGCCGGCTTCGGGAGACGGTGCGGCGGAGGGGCGGACGAGGGGCACGGCGCTCACTTGCTCCAGGAGATCAGCTGATCGGCGATGCGGTCGGAGGGGAGGATCTTCTCCGCCCCGCCGAGCCGCACGAGTTCGGCGGGCATGCCGTAGACGATGGCGGTCGATTCATGCTCGGCGATCGTGTGTCCGCCGGCCTGGCGCAGCTCGGCCATGGCCTGCGCCCCGTCATTGCCCATGCCGGTCAGCTGCACGGCGACGAGGCGGCGCGGATCGAAGGCGCGCATGGCGGTGCGCACCAGCCGCTCCACGCTTGGATGCCAGAGATGGCTCGGCTCCTCGGCGGCGACGTTGACGACCGGCCGCCCGAGCCGCGTCTCGACGACGACGTCGGCATTGCCGCGGCCGATATAGGCATGGCCCGCCTTCAGCTGCGTTGGCCCCGAGACCTCCGTCACCTGGATGCGGCAGATCGAGTCCAGCCGGGCGGCGAAGGAGGCGGTGAAGGCGGCCGGCATGTGCTGGGCGACGACGATGGGAAGGGGAAAGCCCGCCGGCAGCTCGGGGAGGATGTCCTCGATCGTGCGCGGGCCGCCCGTCGAGACGCCGATGAGGACGAGGCCGGCGGCCGCCTCCGCGCTTGCCGGGCGCGGCTCCGGCACGGAGCGGGCGGCGTTGCGCACGCGCTCCACGAGGTTTCGCGAGCGGCGCGGCTTGGCCTTGGCGGCGGCCTTCACGGTCTGGACGAGGCGGCCGGCGATCTGGTCGATGTTGAGCGACACGGTGCCGCCGGGCTTCTCGACATAGTCGACCGCGCCGAGCTTCAGCGCCTCCAGCGTCACCTCGGCGCCGCGCGTGGTGATGGAGGAGACCATGACGACCGGGCGCGGCGTGTCCGTCATGATCGCGGCGAGGCAAGTGATGCCGTCCATTTCCGGCATGTTGACGTCGAGCGTCACCACGTCGGGGTTGAACTGGGCGATCTGCGCCAGCGCGTCGCGTCCGTTGCGCGCCGTCGCCACCTCGAACGTGCCGTCGGCCTCGAAGATCTCGCGCAGGTATTTGCGCATGAGCGCGGAGTCGTCGACGATGAGGAGCTTGGTCATGCGGGTGTCTCTTTGCCCCGCCGCGCTCGGCGTTCGTGGCGGATGCTGGGATCGAACGGGCGCCGGCGTCGATCCGGCCCGGCGGGCGGGCGGGATCGACGGCCGGGCGCCCCCTCCCCCGCCCTCAGGCGGCGGCGCGCAGTTCGGAGGTCTCGGCGCGGTCGAGCAGCTGCTCGACGTCGAGCATGAGGATCATGCGCTTCAGCTCCACGATATTGGCGATGCGCGAGATCGCGCTGCCGTGCTGGAGCGACATGTCGGGCGCCGCCGAGATGGCCGAGCGCGAGATCTTGAGGACCTCGGACACGGAATCCACGATGAAGCCCGTGCGCATGCCCTGGATCAGGAAGACCATGATGCGCTGGCGGTCGTTGCGCTCCAGGTTCGGCAGCGCGAAGCGGCGGCGCTGGTCCACGACCGGCAGGACCGCGCCGCGCAGGTTCACGACGCCCTCGATGAAGGACGGCGCCTTGGGCACGCGGGTCAGCTGGTCGGGGATGCGCACGATCTCCTGGACCGCCTCGATCGGCACGCCGTATTCCTCGTCGGCGACGCGGAAGACGACGAACTGCTCCTCCTCGTCGAGCGGCGCGGCATGGCCGCCGGCAGGTCCCGTCATGTCGCTCTCCGTGTGTTCGATCGAGGCTTGGGCGAGGGCGTCCCGAACCGCCGTGTCGTGGAACAGCCGGTCGGGGCGCAGGATGGAGACGAGCCGGCGCCCGTTGTCGATGCGGCAGATCTGGTCCACCTCGTCGGAGGAGCCGCCGGCCGCCAGCATGGGCGGGATCGGATCGACCAGCGAGCGCTGGACGCGCAGGACCTCCTTCACCGTGTCGGTGACGAGGCCGACCGCGTGCTCCACGCCGCCGGTGCGATGGGCGACGACGACGATGCGGCTCTGCTCGCCGAGCGGGGCGGACATCATGCCGAACATGGAGCGCAGGCTGAGCAGCGGCAGGAGCCGGTTGCGCAGGTTCATCACGCCGAGCACGTGGCCGGGCGAGCGGGGGATCGCGTTGATCGTGCCCGGCACCTGCACGATCTCCTGCACGCTCTCGATCGGCAGGGCGTATTCCTGCCGGTCGAGCTCGAAGGAGACGAGCTGCAGCTCGTCCGAGACCATCTCCACCGACGCGCTCTCGGCGGCGGGACCGCCGGCGTCGCGGGCCTTGCGGCCCGTGCCGCGGTCGGCGGCGGAGCCGAGCTGCGCGGAGAGGCGCTCGGTGTCGAGGATCATGATCATCGACTGACCGCGCTTGATGATGCCCTCCAGGAGATCGCTCTCGATGGCGGACTGGCCGGCGATCGTCTCGATCTCGCGCGGCTCGGCGGTGACGACGCGGGCCATGCGGTCCACGACGAAGCCGACGAGGCTGCCCCGGTTGATGACGACGACGCGCGTGGCGTCGTCGTGGACGCTGTCGTCGAGATGGAAGACGCGCCGGAGGTTGATGATCGGCAGGACCGATCCGCGAAGGTTGGCGAGCCCTTCCAGGCTCGACATGGCCATCGGAACCTCGACGATCGTCGGCAGGCGGATGATCTCCTGCACGTCGGTGAGGGGAACGGCGAAGATCTCCTCGCCCATCTGGAAGGTCACGAACTGGCGCGCGACGGCGCCCTGCGCGTGCAGGCCTTCGCCGAGCTCCGGTCCTGTGGGCGGCGAGCCCTGCGGGGGAAGGCCCGCGCCGCCTTGCGTGCTGATCGACATGGGGCTTGTCTCCTCGACGCCGACCGTCAGCTCTGGCTCTGCAGTTCGTCGGCGAGGGAGGCGATCTCCTCGATCGCGGCGGCCAGCTCCTCGGCGCCCTTGGCCTGTTCCTTGGCGGCCTGCTGGGCCTGGCCGGAGGCGGTGGCGGCCTGCTGGGCGGCGGCGGTGATCTGCTCGATGCCGCGCTTGGCCTCGCCGAGCGTCTGGACGATCTGCCCGCTGCCTTCCAGGATTTCGACATTGCCGGAGACGACGAGGGCGAGATCGGCCTGCACCGTCTTGAGGTTCGCGGTGATGGCCTTGTTCTTCTCCACTTCCAGCGCGGCGGAGGAGGAGATGTTGCCCAGATCCATGCGCACGACGACGATCTGGTCCTGGATGGACTTCACGAGATCCTTGATGCGCTCGGCATTCTCGGCGGAATCGCGGGCGAGATTGCGGATGTCGGTCGAGACGACCATGAAGCCCTTGCCGAACTCGCCGGCGCGCGCCGCCTCGATCGAGCCGTTGACGGCCAGCATGTTGGTCTGGATCGCGACGGTGGAAATGGCGTCGACGATCTTGTCGATGCGCCGGCTGACCTGCTCCAGCGCGTTCACCTGATCGCGCGTCCGGTTGGTGTCCTCCAGCGAGGCGGTGACGCCCGCGATGAGCTGATCGACGGCGACGCTGTTCTCGTCGGTGCGCTTCAGCATCGCCTCGCAGCGCTCGACGGCCTCCTGGGCGCGCTGCTGCGTGATCGTCGAGCCGTGCTCGATCTGCGTGACGGCGGCGGAAGACTGCTGGGCGCCCGAGGACTGCTGCTGCGAGCCGCGGCTGATCTGGTCGAGAGCCGTCATGATCTGGCCGGCCGCGCGGTTGATCTCCTCGACGGCGGAGGACAGTTCCTCGGCCGAGGAAGCGACGCCCTCGGCGCTCTTGCCGACATCGGTGGCGTTCTTGAGGTCCTCGGACAGGGCGGACAGCTCGTTGGAGGCCTGATCGCTCTGCGAAAGCGCGGTCGTCTGCTGGTCGATCGTCTTCAGCGCCTCCTCGCAGGCCGCCGACTGCTCCTCGGCGGCGGCGGCGATGGCTTCCGCGCCCTTCTGCGCCTCGACCGAGGCCTTCTCGCTCTCGGCGGAGAGGCGCACGATCTCCTCGGCGCCGGTCAGGATCTGCCCCATGGCCTCGCGGATCTGGCCGAGCTGGGTGGAGACGTTGCGGCCCTTCTCGACCTCGGAGCGGGCGGACTCGGCGGCGCGGTTGATGCCTTCCGCGATCGTCTTCACGTCGCCCTGGATGGCGCCGATCAGCTGCTGGATCTCGCTGGCGCTCTTTTCGGAGGTCTCGGCGAGCGTGCGCACCTCGTCGGCGACGACGGCGAAGCCCTTGCCGTGCTGGCCGGCGCGGGCGGCCTCGATGGCGGCGTTCAGCGCCAGGAGATTGGTCTGGTCGGCGATGCGGCCGACGGCGCGCACGATCTCGCCGATGCTGGCGGCCTGGCGCTCGAGCTCCAGGATCATGGTGACGGAGGCGGTCTGGCGATCCGCCGCCATGCCGATGCTGTCGACGCTGGAATCGATCTGCCGGGAGAGGTCGCCGACGAGCTGGCGCAGCGACTGCGTCTTGTCGCGCGAGGACTGGGCCGTCGCCTTGGCCTGCACGAGCGTGCCGACGATCGCGGTGACGGCGCGGCGCGATTCCTCGGAGGCGCTGGAGGCTTCCTCGGCGCCGGCGGCGATCAGCTCCATCGCCTTGCGCAGCTCCTCGGCGGCCGAGGCGGATTCGCTGATGCCGCTGGCCAGCTCGGCCGTCGCGCTGGCGATGCGCTCGGCCGACTTCTGCTGGCGGGCATGGGTGCGCACGTTGCGGCGGCTCTCGTCGGCGAGGCGGGACAGCCGACCGAGACTGGCCTCGTCCGCGCCGAGCGCAGTCTTCTGAATCCCGCCGAGCGCGCTTTTCTTCACGAGTGCCATTCTGGGTCTCCGATGGCCGCGTCGGCGCGGCTCGATATGAAACGAAAACGAGGAAGCCGCCGACCCTGCCGGCGGGATGTCGTTGGACGAGGGAATGCCATCGACGGCGCTCCGCATCCGGAGCGTCGCCTGAATTTCGGGACGCGAGGGTCCCGCACCGCCGGAGGGCGGTCGCCGTCCGAAAGCCTTCTAATGTCGGGAGGGGCGCAGGGCATTCACGCTTGCGCCGGCGTGCCGTCCGCCGCGGGCAGAACGGGGCGCGCAGGCTTTTCGAGCCGTCCGATGGGGTATTGGTGTCTTGCCGTCGTCGGCGGGCCGATAGGAGATATCGACCGTCTCTGCTCCCGAAACCTTGTAGCTCACAAGGTCTTTGAAAAGAGTTAACCAATGGTTAACGCAAAGTCGAAAGCGCGGCGGTTTCATGAAAACGAAGCAGAGCCTTGACGAAGGACAGCTTGAAATTAATAACTATTGCGAACGGACATGCGTAAGAACCTCGCCCTGATGATAGGGTGGGCGCAAATGGGCCGCCGGGGGAATTTTCGCAGCGGCGAAAACATGAATGTGCGCTGCAAAAAGACACGAATATCAAGAAACGATACAAGTGTCCTATTCTAGACTGTCGAGACCTTGCGCTGACGAGCCTGAAGGCGGCCGGTTCGGTGGAACGCGGGGGGCCGAGCCGTCGCGCTTCGGCGGCCGGCCGAGCCTCTGCCGAGCCGCCGCCGCCCGCAATCCGGCCCGCGCGCGGCCCGATGGAATTGCGGGACCCGCTGATCATCAAGGCGCAGGTCGATCGCGACGAGGGGGGATGGATGGTGGTCGCCGGGACGGATCGCGCCGGGGAACGT
Organism: Aureimonas sp. Leaf427; assembly: GCF_001425485.1. Lineage (GTDB taxonomy): Bacteria > Pseudomonadota > Alphaproteobacteria > Rhizobiales > Rhizobiaceae > Plantimonas. The sequence goes on from NZ_LMQW01000002.1 coordinate 268,597, forward strand.
CGGGCGCCCGATGGTCGGCCCGAGGGAGCGACATCTCGCGCAGCCGGCCGGCTTCGCATCTTGCGCTTCGCGTCGACCGGTCGCGGGCCATGCCGTCCGGCAAGGTGGACCCGGCCCACACGACGCACGGCTTCGCCCGCCTCGCGACGGCGCCCGCCATCGGGACGAAGCGGGTCGGCATCGGGCGGGGGGTCGTCGTTTTAGACGCAGGAAGGCGGGAAACGAGGCGCGGCCGGCCGAAGCCGGCGGGGCGCGATCAGGCGTCCGCGTGCAGCTCTTCCGCCGCGAGGTCGGCGGGCGTGCGGGCCTCGCCGGTGGAGACGGCGTCGATCAGGAGAATAATCTGCTTCTTGATCTCGGCATTGTCGATCCGGGCGATCTTCTCGAGAACGCGCAGGTCGAGCTTGCTGAAGAGTTCGCCCGTATCGGGAATGGTGAAGGACTTGGAATCGCTCTCGGCCGTGGTCTCGGCGAAGAAGGCCAGAATATCCACGTCGAGCGTCTTGGCGATGTCATGCATCATGCTGGCGCTGATGCGGTTCGTGCCCTTCTCGTACTTCTGGATCTGCTGGAAGGTGATGCCCACGGCATTGGCGACCGAGGTCTGCGAGAGGCCTCGCAGCATGCGCAAGCGACGCACGTTCTGTCCGACGCGCAAATCGACGGGGTGAATGTCATCGCTCATGTTCAGTCCTGTGGGCAACTCATCAGCATATCGGCTGAAAGATAAGCTTACACTCCTTTCCCCAACTATTGAAGGCGGCTGCTTGTGAAATGCTGGTGCACGTCTACGTCCGCGGACAGATCGGTGCGGATCATGCCATCCTTGCTGGACTGGGCGGTGCCGGAATGGGCGGTGCCGGAATGAGGGGCGTCGAAGGGGGCGGCGCTGCGGGCCATGTCCATTCTGGCAATGGCTTGGCGAAGCAGGTCGGCGACCGATGGCAGGCTCAGGTCCTCCGCTTCGCGCTGCGCGTAGATCAGCATGGAGCAGAGGGCATCTCGATCGGACATGAAGGGCGGCTCCGGAATCGGGAAAAAGTCCCGCCTACGGAAAGCGCAGCTTGCGTGACTCCAGCGTGACAGAGAGGCGACGCCGCTCGCCGGCCGATCGTCGCATCCTGTCCCCTCCCCCGCTGCCCCTGCCCCTGCCCCGGGCGGTCACTGTCACTTCGGCAAGGCGAGCCGCTCGATGGCGAGGAGAACCTCGCTCCGGCTGCGGCCGAACATCTCGGACCAGCGCGCGAGCGCGCCGCGACGGCAGAGGGCGGCGGCGGCCAGCGGCGCGATCGGCGGTGCGAGGCCGAAGCCGGCGACGAGGGCGGGCGCGAGGGCCGCGGCCGCCGCCACAGGGCAGGCGAGCCGCGCGGCGCCGAGCAGCCGCTCGCGGTCGAGATCGTCGTCCGCCTCGCGGCCGGCGATGAGATCCTCGATCTGCCGCTCCAGCCGGTGGACCAGCCGCTTCCCCAGCCGCTCCAGCCCCGGACGGGCCGATCGTCCGCCGACGGGCGGCGCCGGCAGGACCGGCCAGGGAAAGGCCCGGCCGGGATCGAGCCTCAGCGTTTCCGCGCGAAGGCCGATCTCCATGAACAGCGCGCTCTGCGACCAGAGCCCGACCAGCTCGCCGATCGCCACCCGCGCGGCGCCGTCCTCGCTCTCGCCGTCGGTCGTCTCCGGCGGCCGGATGGGCGCGGTCATCGGTCAGCCGTCCGCTCGGGTCGCGGTGCGGCTCGGCCGGGCTCGGGGCGCGTCATGCAGACCTCCGTCGTTCGCCTGATTCCCCGACGGTCCGGTCGCAGAGCGGCACGGGGCTCCGGCGGCCGGGCCGCCTTCCCTGCCCTTCCCCGCCCTGGCCGGCTCGACAAAGGTTCGCGTCTCATCCGTCTTTGCGCCTCTCCGCGTCACAGAAACGTGACGATCCCGCCCGGCAAGGTCGCCAAGGCGTCGCGCGACGCGTCCATCGTCCGCTGCCAGGCTTGCGTCGGCGAAACGGCGAAAGCGGGGCGTGGGTCGGCGCGTTCGTCCGGCATCGCGGCCATCGCGGCGACGAGACGAAGCGCGTCCTGCCGCTTCACGCTGGTCCGCCGGTCCTTCAGCCGGCGAAGCGCCTCCTGCGCCCGGGCTCCGCCGATGCCGGCGCCGCGAAGGACGGCGCTCCAGGTCCGGTCCTTGAAGAAGAGCCGCTCGGCCGAAGCGATCAGGCGCGCGGCCTCTCCGGCGTCGACGAGGCCTGCCGCCTCGAGCGCGGCGATCGCCGGCGCGCAGTCGACGAGCGCCTCGGTCACGGGCTGGAAGCCGAGTTCGGCGGGCGCGTGAAGCTGGGCGACCGCCGCGTCGTCGTCGAGCGTGCCCTCGATGTAGCGCCGCGCGACCTCGCCGATCGGCACCATGCCGAAGCCGTGGCACTCGGCCGCCCGCAGCGCGCCGAGCGAGGCCGCGCCGAGAACGTGGACCCCTTGCGAGAGCGCGAAGAGAATCTCCTTGTGCCAGACGGCGGCGATGCTCTCGTAGAGCCCGTCCACCAGCCCGATCACGGTCGCGCCCTCCAGCACCGCCGACTGCAGATCGCCCTGCGCCGCCGGCGCACGGCGCCGGATGCCGCGCTCGTCGGCGGGCGAGGCGCCGTGAAGGCTGGGCCCCGCGAAGAGGATCTTCACCACAGGCGCATCATCGCGGAAGCGATCCTCGGGCCGGGGCGCCAGTTGCGGTTGGCCGGGCGGTCCTCCAGCTGCGGCGCGAAGAGCTTGACGACGGCGATGCCTTGTCTTGCACCGCCGAGGACGGCGAGCGGCAGGTCGGTGATGCCGGCGCGCGCGAGCTTTTCCGTGACGGCATCGAGCAGCGAGCGCGGGGAGACGGCGCCCTCCGGCCGGACCGAAGCCGGCACCGGCGCCCGCGCGGGGCCGGCCTCCTCCAGATAGAAGCGGAGGCCCGGGCGCAGCGGCTCGTCGTATTCGGCGGGGTCGATATCGTCCCGCGCGCCCGCGATATTGGTGATGCGCGTCTGCGCGGCCTCCGTGATCGCGCGGATCGCCGCCACGGCCGCGAACGGGTGGCAGCCGACGCCAGCGGCGAGATCGAGCTGGAGCCGGACGGGACCGCGCGCCTCCCGGATGGTCGCCTGGACGACGGGAATGCCGAGGCCGGTCGTCAGGTCGAAGAGATCGAGCTTGAAGCCGGCCTCGCGGATGCGGCGGGTAAGATCGTCGATGGCCGGGCTCTCGAAGGCGGCGGGATCGATGCGCGCGGCGCCGATGCTGCGCCCGGCGCGAAAGGTCAGAAGCGTCAGCGCGTCGCGCTCGACGAGTTCGCAAAGGGCATGGAGCACCGCCTCGTCCTCGTTGTTGCCGGAGGCGAGGCCGTTGGACGACCGCGACAGGCCGCCATAGACCTCCTGCGTCAGATCGAGCCGCGCGGCCTCCAGCGGGATGAACACCGTCTCGCCGCCGATCAGCTGCCGGCCCGCCAGCCAGCCGATGGGCTCGTCCGCCGGGATCGCGGCGCCCTCCGCCAGCAGCCGTGCCGGATCGAAGACGCGGTGGCCGGCGGCCAGGAGATCGGCCTTCGCGGTGATGACGACGTCCGCGTCCGGCGCTTCCGCGATGGCGAACTCGGCCGCCTCCATCAGCGCGGAGGCGCGCGCGGCATGGTCGTCGGTGCCCTTGCCCTGGTTGACGGCGAGCGAGAGCGAGTTCGGCCGCATGGCCGCCCAGACCGGAATGCCGATCCGGTCGAGCCCGGTCTGGCAGGCCAGCCGCGATATGCCGAGATCGGCCAGATGGGGCCGGAGCCCGCGAACCGTCTCGGACGCTTCGCGGATCCGGCCCCCCAGAGGCAGGGTGCCCGCCAGGGTCACGAAACGGCCCCGCCGCGCGCATCGAAGCCGCCGGGCGAAACGCCCCGCCGGCGCGAGCCGCTGCCCTGAACCCGGGCGAATGCCGGAGCAATCCTTCGCGACATGGCGAGCCCCTTCCGATCAGTTGCCGGTCAGCTGCCGGGCCGTCGGCATCGGGGTGGCCAGCATGCGGCTGGTCAGCATGCGTGCGGTCGCGTCCTCGCTGGTCGAGGCCGCGATGGCGACGTCGACGTTCTTTTCGATGGAGAAGCCGTTCTCGCGAGCGGCCTCGATCGTCTGCGTGTCGAAGCCGCCGGCCTCGCCGCGTGCCAGCGGCTGGACGGTCCTGGCGCCTGTGTCGACGAGCCAGAGGTCTGAATTGCCGGTCTCGCCGACGATGAAGATCGTTGCCATGCCCGTTGTTCCTTCTACGGAGGGGGGGTCATACCGGGCGCCCGCGACGGAGCCTCCCGATATTCGTGCGCGCGACCGTCCGGCGCCCTCGGGTCGTGCCGCGGACGTTCGCGATGTCTCGAAGGGCTGGAAGTGGAGGGTTCTAGTGGAACCCGGCCTTCCGCAAGGCCCCGGCATAGTGGGCGACATGGTCCTTGGAGCGCAGCGGGATCGTCTCGATCCAGTCGTCGATCCTGAACAGGGGCTGGTCCTCCAGCGCCTTGGCCACGAATTGGGCGGCTTCGGTGGGGCGCCCGGCCATGACGAGGCAGGCGGCCGTCAGCCGGTTGACCGGATCGCGCCGCTTCATGCGCCCGAGCTGGGCGAGCGCGCCGTCATAGTCTTCGAGCATGAAGAGCGTGCCCCCGGCCTTCCAGAGATAGTCGTCGGGCGGCAGCGGGTTCAGCTCGATCGCCTTGAGGATGCGCTGCAAGGCGGGCTTCAGATCGGAGGAATGGGTCAGCGCGTCCGCATGTTCTGCCAGGATGTCGGCATGATGGGGCGCCAGACGCTCGGCCCGGCCGAGGCCCTCGACCGCCTCGTCGAGCCCGCCGAGATAGAGCGACGCAGTCGCCACCTCGCACAGAGCCTCGCCGCTGAACGGATCGATCTCGACCGCGCGTTGGGCGATCTTCTGCGCCTGCCGCAGGAGATCGGGTTCGGTGCGCGCCAGGAGAAACCATTCCACGATCAGCGTGCGCGAGAGCCCGTTCAGCGCGGGCACGAAGGTCGGCGAAAGGGCCGCGCTCTCGGCGAAGACGCGCCGCGCCCGGCGCGTGCTGGGCAGGTCGAGAACCCGCATGTGCTCGCGCGCGCGCAGGTAGAGAGCATAGGCGCCGGGATCGCACAGCATCTCGAAGCGCCGAAGCTCCGCCTGTTCGACCCCGTCGGCCAGCGCCAGCGTGATCGACTGCGAGAGTTCGCGATGGTGCTCGGCCGGCGCGCCGGCCAGAAGATCGTAGTCCTGCGCCCAGAGCGTCAGCCGGTCGCCGGATCGCACGAGCTTGGCCACGAGCCGCGTGCGCCCGGCGAAGGCGCGCACGCTGGTCTCGCCGAAATAGTCGATCCCATAGGCATCGCGCGCCACGCCGGCATCGGAAAGCTGCCAGGCCGTGTGCGGCGCGATCACCGCCAGCGAGCGCAGGCGGCAGAGCCCGAGGCTCACATCCTCGATCAGCGCCTCCGCCAGATGCTGCGCCTCCGGCGGCGCGCCGCCGGCGGGCGGCATGAGAAGGCAGACCTTCGGCACGGCGGCCGCCGCGATCGTCGAGGCCGCCACGGGCTCGGCCGGGCGCTCGGAGGCGGGCGCGCTCGGCACCGCCGGATAGGGCGCCAGGGAGGCGCGCCGGGTGAGGCCCGCGACGAAGGCCGCCGTGCGCTCGTCCGGCGCCGTGCCGAGATCGGCGGCGAAGCGCGCGCGCATGTCGTCGTAGATCGCGGCGGCCGAGGCGCTCCCCTGCCCGTCCGCCGCCAGCTCGATCAGCGCGCGCCAGGCCTCCTCGCGATAGGGATCGCCGAGAAGGAGATGGCGCAGCGCATCCTCCGCGGCCCGGCCGCGGACGAGGCGGGCGCCCGCCAGCGTCAGATCGCAGAAGCGCTCACGCAGCCGGGCCCGATGCCCGGCGATGTGGGCGCTCAGCGTCTCGCCGCAGCCGGCGAGGTTCTCCATCAGATCGCCGCGATAGAGCGCCCCGAGCGCGGCGAGCTCGCTTGCGTCCTTCGGCACGCCGAGCGTCATGAACCGGTCGAGATCGCAGAAGGGCGCGGTGGCCGGGCGGGGCAGCCGCACCTCGGCGCGGGTGATCACCAGCAGCTCCGCGCCGAGCTCGGCCTGCCGGCTCTGGATGCGCAGGAGAAGCTGGCGGAGATTGGCGAGCGCCCCGGACTGATGGGCCTCCTCGTACATCCAGGCCGCCAGCGTCGTGCGCGGCGCCCGGCGATCGAAGGCGAGGCGCAGGAGCGCGGACAGGACGAAGACCTTCTGCGGAACGGCGACCGTCTCCTCGCCCCATTGCAGCGCTGAGTTGCCGAACAAGAGAAGGGACCGTCGCCCGCCGTCCATCAGATCGCCGTCGAAAGAGTTGAGCCTGCCGGATGTTTACCAGCATAAAGTGTTGTCGAAAAGGGGTTTCTCGCAATGGGGGTGCTCGAAAGCTCCGCTAGTCAGATATACAACCCATAAGTGCATTCTTGTTCGGTCGTCGAACCGCTCCGGCACGCCCAGCCGCCAAGGCGGGGTCGGCGCCGCCACGGACGCCGGCCCGCCACCGCCGATCGGACGACGGACGCGCCTATATATAGGAGGAGCAGACGCCGGCTCTCCCGCCAGGGTCCTCTATGCGTGAGGCTCACATTGCGCCAACGGACTCCCGACCGGCTCTCACCATCCGCGAAATTCGCGCGATCCTTCAAAACAGGGTTCTTCTCCCCTGCGGGGAGAAGTGGCCGGCAGGCCGATGAGGGGCATGCCCTCGCCGTACGGACAAACCGGAACGCCGACCGAAGGCCTCCCCGTCTGAAGGCCCCTCATCCCCCTGCCGGGACCTTCTCCCCGTGGGGGAGAAGAACGCTCGTCTCCACCATCCCGGCTTTCGGTTCAAAACCCCTCCCCCATCGGGCGCTCGTATCCCTCATATCGGATGGGCCCTTACAGAGAACCGGCATCTCCAGAAAGAGGCTCGCCAACCCCGCCAATGCTTGGCCAAAGCGCAGAATGTGCGCCTTTCCCTCTCCGGCCGCCCTGGTGATTTTCAGTGCACCAAGTGCCAATTTCCTATGCTGCCGACCTCCAAGGCAGGGCCTCCGCGACGTCCGCCAAGAGGGCGCCGAGGTGTGCCTTATCGTTACGTCACCGACATCATTTCAAACCGACGACGCCATTTCCCCAGTAAAATCAGCCACTTCCGTTTTTTCTCCGATTTCTGACGATTCTGCATTTTTGGCGGTTGACGGTTTGGCGTGGGTTGTCCTATAAACCGCTCATCGACG
>NZ_LMQW01000003.1 GCF_001425485.1 Aureimonas sp. Leaf427
AATGTCCTTGCCAAGATCGACGCCCAGAACCCTGATCTCATTCATCGCCTCGCCTCCTTGCCAGTCTCAAACGGCGCAGATCATGCGCCGAGGAAAAGGGGCGAGCCATTCCATAAACGATCGACGCCGGCGGCTCCGTCTGGAGATGCCACCGGCGGCTGGCATACCCCGACTCCGGGAAAATCCGGTGGAGGGGTATGCCGAGCCGAGCGGCGCTTGAGCCCCTTGCCGGACTTCGTCCGGCGCAAAAGTAAATCAGGACTGCTTTTGCGACGCCCGCTTGGCGATCTGCTCCTTGGCGAGCTTCACGACATTGTCGGCGGTGAAGCCGAACTTCGCCTGGAGCTTGGCGATCGGGGCGGAGGCGCCGAAGGTGGACATGGTGACATGCGCGCCCTTGGCGCCGACATAGCGATCCCAGCCGAGCGTTCCGCCCTGCTCCACTGCCACGCGAGCCATGATGTCGGGCGGCAGCACGCTGTCGCGATAGACCTCGTCCTGTTTCTCGAAGAGGAACCAGGACGGCATGGAGACGACGCGCGAGGAAACGCCTTCGCCGAGCAGCCGCTCGTGCGCTTCGAGGCAGAGCGAGATTTCCGAGCCCGTGCCGATGAGGATGACCTCCGACACCTCCTCCGCCTTGCCCGCCAGGATATAGGCGCCCTTTTCGAGGCCCGAGGCCGCCGCGTATGTCGAGCGGTCGATCGTCGGCAGCGGCTGGCGCGAGAGGATCAGTGCGGTGGGCTCGTGGCTCTGGCGCATCGCGACCTTCCAGGCCTCCGCCGTCTCGTTGGCATCGGCCGGACGGATCGTGTTGAGGCCGGGGATCGCGCGAAGGCTCGCCAGCTGCTCGATCGGCTGGTGGGTCGGCCCGTCCTCGCCGACGCCGATGGAATCATGCGTGAAGACGAAGACGACCGGGATTTCCATGATCGCGGCCAGCCGGATCGGCGGGCGCATGTAGTCGGAGAAGACGAGGAAGGTCGCCGTGTAGGGGCGCAGATAGGAGAGCGCCATGCCGTTCGCGATCGAGCCCATGGCGTGCTCGCGAATGCCGAAATGGAGATTGCGGCCGCCATAGTCCTTCACCTCGAAAGAGCCGGCGCCCTCGAAGGTCAGAAGCGTCTTCGTGGAGGGCGCCAGATCCGCCGAGCCGCCCGTGAGATACGGCACGTTCGCGGCGATGGCGTTCAGCACCTTGCCGCCGGCATCGCGCGAGGCGAGGCCCTTGGCATCCGCCTCGAAGCTCGGGATCGCGCTGTCCCAGCCCTCCGGCAGCTTGCCACGGCGCATCGCCTCGATCTCGGCGGCGAGCTTCGGGTTCGCCTTCGTATAGGCGGCGTAAGTCGCCTCCCAGGCCTCGCGCAGCGCCTTGCCCCGGCCTGCGACGGCCGCCTGCACGGACTGCGCCACCCCGTCCGGCACATGGAAGGACAGGTCCTCCGGGAAGCCATAGGCGCGCTTGGCGCCCTTCACGTCCTCGGCGTCGAAGGCCTCGCCATGAGCCTTGGACGTACCCTGCTGCTTCTGGAGCCCGTAGCCGATGACGCTGTCGACGACGATGAGCGTCGGCCGGTCGTCGGTCGCACGAAACTCCGCCAGCGCCTTGGCGATCGCGGCGGTATCGTTGGCGTCGGAGACGTAAAGCGTCTTCCAGCCATAACCGCGGAACCGTTCGGCGACGTTCTCGGAAAAGGCGAGATCGGTGAAGCCTTCGATGGAGACGTGGTTGTTGTCGTAGAGCCAGCAGAGGTTGGACAGCTTGAGGTGACCCGCCATCGAGGCAGCCTCGCCCGAGACGCCCTCCATCATGTCGCCGTCGCCGCAGAAGACGTAGACGTCGTGGTCGAAGATCGTGGCGTCCGGCCTGTTGTAGCGCGCCGCGAGCTGGCGCTCGGCGATCGCCATGCCGACCGAGGTCGCGCAGCCCTGGCCGAGCGGGCCGGTCGTCGTCTCGACGCCCGTCGTCATGCGATATTCGGGATGGCCGGGCGTCTTGGAATCGAGCTGGCGAAAGGCCTTGATGTCGTCGAGCGAGACGGCGGGCTTGCCGGTCGGCCGTCCCTCGGCATCGATCTCGCGCACGCCCGCCAGATGCAGGAGCGCGTAGAGCAGCATGGAGCCGTGCCCGACCGAGAGCACGAAACGGTCCCGGTTCGGCCAGTCCGGCCGCTCGGGATCGTAGCGCAGAAACTCCGTCCAAAGCGTGTGGCCGGCGGGCGCCAGGCCGAGCGGCGCGCCGACATGGCCCGAATGCGCGGCGAGAACCGCGTCCAGCGTCAGGGTGCGGATCGTGTCGATCGCAAGACCGCTCGTGTCTCCGCTCGTGGCATCGATGGTGGTTTTGGCTGTCGCGCTCATGGAACCGTCCCTCTCTTCGAGGGCTAAGATAGGAGCGTCGCGCGACATGACGATGGCGAAAAACCATCATTTCAATCGATTGGAATGCTTCCAAGAAGGTCCGGCTGATCCCGTCGGAACTGCCACGTCTTCTGTTGTGGACCGCCGGAAAGCTCCGGCCGATCGGCCGGCTCGGGCGAACCCGTCATCTCTCGACGATCCGGTTGCGGCCTTCGCGCTTGGCGCAATAGAGGGCCTGATCGGCGCGGGCGTAGATCGATTGTGCGTTGTCGCCCAAGCGCGACGTGGCCAGTCCGCCCGAGCACGTATAGGTGAAATCGGGATGGGCGAGGAGCGGGCGGCTGCGACGGACCTCGTCGAGGACGCCTTCGATGATCCCCCTCGCCGCCCCGGCATCCGTCTCGGGCAGGATCAGGAGGAATTCCTCGCCGCCGACGCGGCCGAAATGGTCCTTCAACCGGATGCCGGAGCGCATGAGCTGAGCGAAGCTCACCAGCACGAGATCACCTGCGGGATGCCCGAAGATGTCGTTGACCGACTTGAAGCGATCGAGGTCGAGAAGGCAAAGGGTGAACGGCTCGGCGCCTCGATCGTCCGCGCGCTCGAGAAGTGCGTCGAGCGCGGCGATGACATGCCGTCTGTTCGAGACGCCGGTCAGATCGTCCGTGACGGACGCCTTCCGCGCCCGGTCGCACTCCTGGCGTATCGTGCGCTCGGACCGGCGAAGCTCTGTGATGTCGCTTCCCACGAACATCATCCAGCCGTCCGTCCGAACCGTCTCGACGATCCAGAGCCAGCGTCCGTCGTAGAGATTGGATTCGATGGTCCGGCTCGCGACCTTGCCGCGCCGGGAGGTGACGGACGCGAGCCAGACCTCGATATCCCGGGTCTCGATCATCGTTCCCCGCTGCGCCGAGTGGTTCCGGCGCATGATGTCCCGCCAGAGCGGCGTCTCGTCGTCCTCGATGAAATAGGCGGATCGAAAGGCGCGATTGGCATAGCGAAGCCGATCGCCGGGATCGTAGACCGCGATCAGCGCATCCGTTTCTTCCTGGAGAACCGCCAACTGGTCGGTAACTGAAACCAAGCTCGAGACCTCGCCGCCACGCGACAAGTCCGCGTCCTGAGCGGCCATCTCGTAATGGGCGCAGGTTACAATCGGGCTAAGGTATGCCCGAGGGCTTCGAACGTCTCGGCGAAGCTATTGTCCGGCGAGGCGGGCTTCCGCCGTGCGCGACGGCCATTCGGTTGCCGCCGCATGGCGCACGCTTGCGTGGTCGCTCGGAGTGGAGGCGTGCTGCGGGACGAAGGTCAGGAAGCCCACCATGGCGATCGCCCCGACAAGGGCGCCCCAGTCGCGGACGGTCGTCATGATCTCGCGCTTCGTCATCGACCGGCCCTTCGTCGACACGCCGCTCGCAGCGGCGCGCCAGAAACATCTTGGACCAGATTATCCATCAGCGGAGTAGACCGATAAAGGAACGATCGTCCGCCGCGGAGCTGCCCCGCGCAAAATCCTTCGCGCGGAGCGGGCTTCTCGGGTCGGGGACCGGCGTCGAGGGCTCGGGCAGGTCTCAGGGCTGGCGGGGCCGGCCGAGAAAGAATCGAACCATCTCGCGCGACGCGTCGGGGCCGGCCGGATCGGCATAGGTGCCGCCGGCATCGCCGCCCGACCAGGCATGGCCGAGACCCTCGACGGTCCAGTACTCCACCTCGGGCAGAGGGCCTCCGGCGCGCAGATGCCGCGCATAGCCCCGCCCGCCCGAGACGCCGCGCTCCACGGTCTCGTCCGGCCTCGACGGGCCTGCCACGGCCCCGCCATTCGACGGGTGGACCGTTCGGTCCCCATCGCCGTGGAACACGATGAGACGCGGCGCGGGGCCCCCCCGGGCGCCGGGCGCGACGCCGCCCTTGCCGCTGCGCATCAGCGACAGGGCGGAGCCGACATCCGTGGCCGCGCCATAGGGAAGACCGGAATGCACGCCGACGCCTGCAAAGAGCTGCGGATGGGTGGCGCCGAGCACGGCCGCCATGGCCCCGCCCGCGGACAGTCCGGCCACGAAGATCGCGCTTTCGTCCACGGTCTGCGTCGAGACGACCTGCCGGACGATGCCGGCAAGGATCGCCGGTTCGCCGCGCTCGGCCTTCTGGTGCGCGGGTTCGAACCAGTTCCAGCAGAGGCGCGCATTGGCCGATTGCGGCTGTTCGGGATAGGCGACGAGAAGGCCCGCTTCCTCCGCCACCGCGTTCATCCGCGTTCCCCGCGCGAAGTCGTCCGGGTTCTGCGTGCAGCCGTGCAGCATCAGGATCAGCGGCCGAGGACCTGCCGGCAGCGAGGACGGCAGATAGAGCCTGAAGCTTCGGCTGCCCTCGGGACCCTCGTAAACATGCGTCTCGAAACGGGCGCCGTCGGGCAGATGCACGGGCGCGGGCACCGGCTGGGCGGCCGGCATCCTGAAGCGCGGACGCGTGGCGAGGAACGGCGCGAACGCCTCGACCCCGCCGAACTTTGCGGGGCCGGGCTTGGCCGAGCGGTCACTGGACGTCTCTCCGGCGCCCGCCTTCAGCTCGATGCTCGGCCCGTCATGACGTGCCGCACCCGTCGGCCCTTTGCGTCCGCCGAGCGCCTCTTGGATCACGGCGGTCGCGTCCTCCAGACGGCGGACGGACACGAGGGAGCGGGCATCCCGCATGAGGTCGGAGAAGGTTTTCGTCATGGCGGCGGTCCTTTCAGCGGATGCGGTCGGCAAGCGCCGCTTTCAGCTCGCGGCTCGCCTGAAGCGCACCGAGAACCGTGATGGAGGAGATCGTCTCACGGGCAAGATCCGGTGAGACGTCCTCGTCGATCGTGACGAGGCCGAGAACGCGGATGTCGAGCTTTCTTCCCGCCGCGAGGGCGGCTTCGAGATCGGCGCGCCCGTAGCGGCGAAGGCCGAGATCGAGGGACAGATGCTCCGCCGACTTGCGGAGCCGATCGTCGTGGAGGTCGAGCTGGCGGCGGATGGCCGATCGGATGAAGTCGCTCCGATGGGCATAGAATCCCTCGCGGACGAGGAGATCGATGCCCCCGAGATCGACATAGCCGAGGTTCAGCGTCAGCTTCTCGCTCTCGCCTCCCCGCTCCTGCAAAGCCGACTTCCGGGGCATCCTACCATCCTCTTACCATCCACTTGGATGACAGGTGGTGACGCGAACAGGCAGTACAAGAGATCGCAGGATACAAAAGCGAAATGATCTTCTTTCGCATGATGCCCATCGACATGGCGGACATTTGCACCCATCCTCCATTTATCACTTCGCCGGATAGATAAGGTCCTCTTTCCTTGCAATCTACGGCGATGGATACAGGGTGCGGAATGACGTACGTCTATCAACCAACCGTGATTGGCGGGGGACGGATGAACGAAACACGATGATCTCGTGGGCTCGGCCGTGCCAAAACGGTAACTGGATGCTGGCAGGAGGAAGCAGGTCGCGAGGCGACCTGGTTTGGCACCGGTAAAATCAAAGGTAGGCGTACCAGTTACGGAGACGCCGCCTTTCGGGACAATCCTCCGAAAGATGCAATCGACATTTGCATCCGAGAGTAGCAGAACTGAAGGTGCAACGGCGTCTCGACGGCGCGTTTCGCTTTCGGAAACCATTGACGCTTTGCAGGATGGAAACGGCCCGGGCAATGGAAAAGCTTCTCGTCCCGCTGGAGGACGCCGTTCCGAGCGGCCATAAGTTCAGCCCGATCGGCAATGTCTCGCGCCTTCAGGGCGAACGCGTGCATGTCCACATCGCGGTCGAGATCGGCCAGCGGATCGTGCGGGGCGAGTACCCGCCGGGCTCGATCCTCCCCAACGAGGCCAAGTGGGCCGAAATCTTCAAGGTCAGCCGGTCCGCGGTGCGCGAGGCGGTGAAGATGCTGACGGCCAAAAGCCTCCTCGCATCGCGGCCGAAGATCGGCAGCCGCGTCGAACCGCGCGCGCGCTGGAACCTGCTCGATCGCGACGTGCTCGACTGGTACTCCGCGGTGCCCGACAGTGCCCGCTTCCTCGCCCAGGTGCAGGAGTTCCGCCATTTCGTGGAGCCGGAGGCGGCGGCGCTCGCCGCGACGCGCCGGAGCGAGGCGCAGATGGCCGATATGTCTCTCGCCTGCCGCGAGATGAAAGCGGCCCCATCGCGGGACATCTGGATGGAGGCCGACATCCGCTTCCATCTCGCCATTCTCGCGGGCTCGGGGAACGACCTTCTCCTGCCGCTCGGCGTCATCGTGGACTCGGCCCTGCGCCAGCTGTTCCTGTTTCTCTATCCGAGCGACGTCGATTTGGGGAAGGTCACCGCCTTGCACGCATCGGTCGAGCGCGCCATCCGTCTCCAGCGGCCGGACGCGGCGCGCAAGGCCATGCGCCAGTTGCTCGACTACACGGACGCGGCCATCGCCCGCAAACTGCGCGGCTGATCGCCTTCATCGCGAATGCCCGGTCGGGCGTCGCTTTCAGGCTGGCGACGGGCGGAAGCTTGGGGCGAAATCGCGCCATCGCCTCCGACCAAGGCCGCGCCCCATGAAGATCGCATCGCTCGACATTCATGTCGTCGCCGTCCCGCCGCCTCATCTGGGCGGCATGTACTGGATTCTCGTCCGGCTCCACACGGCCTGCGGCATCGAGGGCGTCGGCGAAATCTACGCGACGGCCTTTCACCCGGACGCCCTGAAGCCCGCGATCGCGGACGTCTTCGAGCGCCATCTCCTCGGCCACGACCCCCACGACATCGAGCGCTTCTGGCGCGCGGCCTATTCGAGCGGCTTCACCCAGCGCCCCGATCCCACCATGATGGGCATCGTCTCCGGCCTGGAGATCGCCTGCTGGGACATCGTCGGCAAGGCGGCGGGCAAGCCGGTCCACGCGCTGATCGGCGGGCTGGTCCACGAGCGCCTGCGCGCCTACACCTACCTCTATCCGAAGAACGCGGCCGGCGAATACGACTACGACGATCCCGATCTCGCCGCCTCCTGCGCGAGCGACATGGTCGAGCGCCTCGGCTTCACGGCCGTCAAGTTCGATCCGGCCGGCCCCTACACCGCCTATTCCGGCCACCATCTGTCGCTCGGCGTGATGGACCGTTGCGAGACCTTCTGCGCGAGGGTTCGCGAGGCCGTCGGCTCGCGCGCCGATCTTCTCTTCGGCACGCATGGGCAGATGGTTCCGGCCTCCGCGATCAGGCTCGCCAAGCGGCTGGAGAAATACGATCCGCTCTGGCTGGAGGAGCCGGTGCCGCCGGGCCAGGAAGAGGCGATGGGCCGCGTCGCCGCCAAGACCACGATTCCCGTCTCGACCGGCGAGCGGCTGACGACCAAATACGAGTTCCAGCGCGTGCTGCAGACGGGCGCCGCCTCGATTCTCCAGATGAACGTCGCCCGCGTCGGCGGCATTCTCGAAGCCAAGAAGATCGCCGGCATGGCGGAGGCCTTCTATGCCGAGATCGCCCCGCATCTCTACAACGGCCCGGTGGGCGCGGCCGCCTCGATCCAGCTCTCCGCCGCCTCGCCGAACTTCCTCATCCACGAGGCCATCATGGATTTTTCCGGCTTCCATGCGGAGATCCTGAAAACCCCGCTCGTCTTCGAGGACGGCTATCTCATTCCCTCGAAGGAGCCCGGCCTCGGCATCGAGCTCGATCTCGACGCCATCGCGCGCCACAGCCCCTATACGGGCGAGCGGCTGCATCTCCAGATGGCGCCGAACCCCGCCGACGTCAAAGACTTCGCGCCGGCCAAGGGCTGAGACGCATGGTTGGCGACGGCGACGAGACCTTCGATTACGTCGTGGTCGGCTCCGGCTCGGCCGGCTCGATCGTCGCCGCGCGCCTCGGCGAGGACGGGCGGAACAGCGTCTGCGTGATCGAGGCCGGCGGAAACGACCGCTCGATCTGGCTGAAGATCCCCGTCGGCTATGCCAAGAGCTACTACGATCCCGCCGTGAACTGGATGTATTCGACCGAACCCGAGCCCGAACTCGGCGGACGGCGCATCTACACGCCGCGCGGCAAGGTGCAGGGCGGCTCCGGCGCGATCAACGCCATGATCTTCGTGCGCGGCGCCGCCGGCGACTTCGACGGATGGCGCGATGCCGGAAACCCCGGCTGGGGCTTTGCCGACGTGCTGCCGCACTTCAAGCGGATGGAGCGCCATGCCGGCGGGGCCTCGCCGTGGCATGGCGGCGACGGGCCGATCGGCGTGACGCCGATGCGCGGCGCGACGCATCCGATCACGGACGCCTTCCTGGCCGCCTGCCGCGAGATCCAGCTTCCCGAGACGCCCGACTTCAACGGCGCCGCCATCGAGGGCGCCGGCATCTACGACGTGAACACGCGCCGGGGCCTTCGCTCCTCCGCCGGCGCCGAGTATCTGCGCCCCGCCCTGAAGCGCGAGAACGTCACGATCCGGCGTCACGCCCGGACGACGCGCATCCTCCTCGACGACGAGCATCGCGCGACCGGCGTCGAGATCCTGCAAGGGGGCCAGAGGCGCACGATTCGCGCGCGATGCGAGGTGATCGTCTCGGCCGGCGCCGTCGAGACGCCGAAGCTGCTCCAGCTGTCCGGCATCGGCGACGGCGCGCTGCTCGGACGGCTCGGCATCGCGCCGCGCCGTCATCTGCCCGCCGTCGGCGCGAACCTGCAGGACCATCTCTGCGCCAGCCTCTATTACCGCTCGACCGTGCCGACGCTGAACGGACCCTTCTCCAGCCTCGCCGGCCAGGCCGGGCTCGCGCTTCGCTACATCCTGACCCGCAAGGGGCCCTTCGCGATAAGCGTGAACCAGGCCGGCGGGTTTTTTCGCGGCCGGCCGTCCGAGCCGCGCGAGAACCTGCAGCTCTACTTCAACCCCCTCTCCTACCGCATTCCGAGCGATCCAGGCGCGGGACTGAAGGCCGAGCCCTATCCGGGCTTTCTCCTCGCCTTCAACGCCTGCCGCCCGACGAGCCGCGGCCGGGTGGAGATCGCCTCGCCCGATGCGGAAGGCGCGCCCCGGATCCGGCCGAACTATCTCTCGACGGAGGAGGACCGCGACGAAGCGGTGCAGGGCGCCCGCCTTGCCCGGCGCATCATGCAGGCGCCCGCCCTTCGCGCCGTCACCGCCGAGGAAATGCCGCCCTCGGCGGGTGTCTCGACCGACGACGAGATCCTCGCCTATTTTCGGGAGAATTGCGGCTCGATCTATCATCTCTGCGGCACGGCCGGCATGGGGCCGGACCCTGCGACCTCCGTCGTCGATGCCCGCCTTCGCGTCCACGGGATCGCCGGCCTTCGCGTCGTCGACGCCTCGATCTTTCCCACCATCACCGCCGGAAACATCAACGCGCCCACCATGATGGTGGCCGAGAAGGGCGCGGCGACGATCCTTGAGGATGCGGCGGCGCGTCAGCGGTAGGCGCGCATCCAGCCGAGGCCGTCGTCGGTGCCCGCGCGCGGCCGATACTCCGCGCCGAAGGGTCCGCTCCATCCGAGCGCAGGCAGCAGGCGCTCGAAGGCGACCTCGCCTTCGTCGGGCTCGGCACGCGAGGGAACGGCCGCGAACTGAACATGGCCGACGAGGTCGCGATGGCGCTCGAAGCGGCGGACGAGATCGCCGCCCATGATCTGCTGGTGGTAGAGGTCGAACATGATGCGCACCTCCGGCCGCCCCAGTGCCCCCACGATATCGGCCGCCTCTTCCACCGTCTGGTGGAAATAGCCCGGCGCATCCCGCGCGTTCAGCGGCTCGATCAGGACCACCATCCCGTATTTGCCGCCGAGATCGGCCGCATAGGCGAGGTTTTCGAGGAAGGCCTCGCGGGCGCCCTCGACCCCGCGCGAAGCGCCCGCCATCACATGCACCGCGCCCGCCCCGATCTCCGAGCCGTAGTCGAAGGCCTCGTCGATCGCCGCCCGCGCCTCGCTTTCGCGGCCGGGCATCGCGGACAGCCCGTTCTCGCCCTCCCGCCCACGCCGCGTGTTCAGCCCGAGCATCGAGAGGCCCGTCTCGTCGAGCGCGGCGCGCACGTCGGCTGCCGGCATTTCGTAAGGCCAATGGCACTCGACGGCATCGAAGCCCGCAGCCTTGGCCGCGCGGATCGCGTCGGGCAGCGCCCGGTCCTTCCAGAGAAAGCCGAGATTGGCGGAAAGCTGGATCATCGTCGCATTCCTTACCGTCTTACCGGACACGGTCGCCGAGAACGTCGAGCGCGGTCTCGAAGAAATCGGCATCGCCGAAATTGCCGGACTTCAACGTGAGCCAAAGCGGCCGGTCGGCGGCCTTCACGGCGGGAACGCCGGGCGCGATCTCCGGGCCGATGTCGAGCGCGACGAGGCCAAGCCCTTCCACGACCGCGCCGGACGTCTCCCCGCCCGCGACGACGAGGCGCGTGACGCCGGCCGCCGCGAGCCGCCGGGCGAGATCGGCGAAGAAGCCCTCGATCGCTCCGGCCACCGCCTCGCGCCCGTGCCGCTCCTGCGCCGCCCGCACGGTGGCGGGCTCGGCGGACGTGTAGATCAGCGGCGCCTCGGCACCTTGCGCGAGCGCCCATTCGGCGACCTCGGCGGCATCTGTCGTCCCGGCCATCAGCGCATCCGGCAGGATCTCGCGCGCCGGATGGCTCGCCGCATAGCGCGCGACCTGCACCCGCGTCATCGCGGAGCAGGAGCCGGACAGGATCGCGCCCGGCCCGGAACTGCCGGTCCAGGCCGCCCCCACCGCCGACGGCGATGCGCCGAAGAGGGCGGGCAGTCCGATGGCGATGCCGGAACCGCCGGTGATCAGCCGGAAGTCGCGCGTCGCCTCGCCGAGCGCGACGAGATCCTCGTCCCGCAGCGCATCCGCCACCAGGACGGGCCGCCCGGCGGCGACCTCGGCCTCGACGGCGGCGCGGATCGCATCCGGTCCCGCAAAGACCGCCCGGGCCGGAACATGGCCGACGCCGTGCCTCGTCTGCGGGGCGAGCCAGCGGCGCAGGTCGGGATCGGTCATCGGCGTCAGCGGATGGTTTTCCATGCCGCTTTCGCTGAGCAGCCGGTCGCCGACGAAGAGATGGCCTTGATAGATGGAGCGCCCCGTCGCGGGAAAGGCCGGGCAGACGATCGTGCGATCCGAGCCGAGCCGCTCCATCAGCGCATCGATGACGGGACCGATATTGCCCTCCGGCGTCGAATCGAAGGTCGAGCAGTATTTGAAGAGGAACCGGCGGCACCCCTGGCGCTCCAGCCAGTCCGCCGCCGCCAGCGAGAGCGCGATGGCCTCCGCCGGCGGAATCGTGCGCGATTTCAGCGCCACGATCCCCGCCTCGACGCCCGGCTCGGCCGCGCCGGACGGGACGCCGCAATATTGCGTCACCCGCATCCCGCCCTTCGCCAACGTGTTGGCAAGGTCCGAGGAGCCGGTGAAATCGTCGCCGATGCAGCCGAGCAGCATGATGTCAGACCCTCGCCTGCCCGCCCATCTCGTCGTCGAGATGCGCCCGGATGATCTCGTCGAAGGAGCTTTCCACCGTGAAGCCGAGCTCGCGGGCGCGCTTGCCCTCGATATCGGGCGCCCAGCCGTCGACGATGCGGATGATCATCGGATCGGGCTCGCGGCGGATCAGCTTCACGGCCTTCTCCCCGACGATCCGGCCGAGCGCCGCGATCTCGTCGCCGACCGTGGCGGACAGACCGGGCAGGCTGATATTGCGGCGCGGACCGACCTTGGACAGATCCATCGTCGCGGCATGAAGGAAGAAGCCGATCGCCGCGCGCGGACTGGCGAAGAAATGGCGCACGCTGTCGGCGACGGGCAGAACCGCCTCCTGCCCGGCGATCGGCTCGCGCAGGATGTTGGAGAAGAAGCCGGAGGCCGCCTTGTTCGGCTTGCCCGGCCGGATGCAGATCGTGGGCAGGCGCAGGCCGATGCCGTCGAAGAAGCCGCGCCGCGTGTAGTCGGAGAGGAGCAGCTCGCCGATCGCCTTCTGCGTGCCGTAGCTCGTCAGCGGCGTCTGGAAGAACTCGTCCGGGATCGCTTTCGGGAACGGTGCGCCGAAGACCGCGATCGAGGAGGCGAAGACGACGCGCGGCTTGTAGCCGGAGGCGCCGTGCTCCAGCCGGATCGCCTCGAAGAGATCGCGCGTGCCGTCGAGATTGATGCTGTAGCCCTTCTCGAAGTCGAGTTCGGCCTCGCCGGAGACGATCGCGGCGAGGTGGAAGATCACGTCCGGCCGCTCGGCGACGAGCGGCTTCGACGCGCCGGGCACCGAGATGTCGAGCGCCTGCGTGCGGACGTTCGAAATGCGCCCGGCCGGCACCTCCGGCTGGATGACGTCGACGAGCACCATTTCGTCCACCGCCGTCTCGCCGAGGCCGCCATCGGCCGAAATGCGCTCGGCGAGCTTGCGTCCGATCATGCCGGCCGCGCCGATAATGAGAATCTTCATCCTGTCCTCCTCCTTCGAACACTCGTCCGCCGCGCATGTTTCGCGGGGGCGGAAAGGTCTGCCGGAACGGGCGGGCCGACCGACCGCCCCCTCCGGTCCTTGTTTCAGCCGCCCCTCTCGGCGGCATCGAGACTGCTGCGCGTGGTGCGGTGGATGCGCTCCAGATGCACCTCGAAGCCGGCGGCGACGGCCTGCGGATCATGGGCCTTCAGAGCCTCGACGATGCGGCGATGATCGTCGTAGCTGGCCGCGATGGCGCCGGGCTCGGAGACGGCCCGCCGCCGATGCTCCATCATATAGCCGTAGAGATCGATGACAAAATCGGCGAGCGCGGGATTTCCGCAGGCGCGATAGATCGCGAAATGGAACTCGCGATCGGTGATGAGAAAGCGCACGGGATCGTCGATCGCGGCCCGCTGGGCCTCCAGCGAATCCGACAGGAAGCGCAGCGTCTCCTCGTCGATCCGCAGGGCGGCATCGGCGACGACGCGCAGTTCGACATGCAGCCGCGCCGCATGGATGTCGGAAAGGCCGTAGCTGTTGATCAGCCGGGGTTCGCGCGTCTGCTTGAACTCGGGCCCGACCTCGTCGGAGACGACGCGCGTGCGTGCCCCCTGCACGACCGCGATCAGCCCCTTGGCCGAAAGGATCTGGATGCCGCCGCGCACCGATTCCCGGCTGACGCGCAGCGCCACGGCCAGATCGCGCTCGCTCGGCAGATCGTCCCCGACCTTCAGAAGCCCCGCCGCGATGAGGCTCGCGATCTTCTCCGCCACGACGTCGCGAATGGTCCGCCGCACGATCGCCTCGCGAAGCTCCCGCGCATTTTCGAGGACGAAGTTCATGGGCGCCACGCGCATTGATCAACTGGTTCGGCCAGCAAGCCAGTTGTCCCACGCGTCGTCGGAAAGTGTCAAGCCGATGGTCGGATCATGGGACGATGCAGGTCAGCCCTCGTCGCGCCAGAAGCTGCGCGACCAGCGGCGAGCGACCGATGCGCTCTTCCAGGGCGTCAGCCCTTTCTCGGCGAGCACCACGAGGAGAAAGGACACGACGCCGAGCAACGCCAGGAATGCGATCGCGGCGAAGGTGCCGGCCGTATTGAGCCGGGAGTTGGCTTGGAGGAGATAGGCGCCGAGACCGCCGGACGTGGAGGCCGTCCATTCTGCGATGACGGCGCCCGTGACGGAGAAGGTCGCCGAAAGCTTCAAAGCTGAGAAGAGCGGCGAATAGGTCGCGGGCAGTTTCACATGGCGAAAGGTCGCGAGCTTCGAGGCGCCCATGGATCGAACGAGATTCAGAACGTCGCGATCGACGGAAGCGAGACCGTCCAGCACATTGACGACGACGGGAAAGAACACGACGAGCGCCACGATCACGAGCTTGGGCGCGAGGCCGAAGCCGAGCCAGATCGTCAGCGCCGCCGAGATCGCGACGATCGGAACCGCTTGGCTTGCGATGAGCACGGGATAGAGCACGCCGCGCACGGTCTTCGAGGCGTCCATCGCCACCGCGAAGAGAAAGCCGCCGCCGGCCCCCAGCACGAAACCGAGCAGGAACTCGGTAAAGGTGATGACGAACCCCTCGATCAGCGTCTGCCAGTCCAAAGCGATGTGTTCGGCGACCTGTCCGGGCGAGGGCATGACGTATCGCGGGATCTGGAAAACCTCGACGGCCGCCGCCCAAAGGCCGACGACGAGACCGAGAGCCAGGATCGGATAAGCGATCTGGACGAATAGCGACCGCCGCTCATCAGGCTGCATGAACCGTCTCCCCGGCCAAGGATGCCGTATCGTAGATAAGGCCGAGAATGCGCGCCTTCAGCGCGCTGAAGACGGGATCGGTCAGGATCGACATCGGCCGGGGACGTGCGAGGGGTACGGGAATGATCTCCCGGATGCGGCCCGGTCGCGGCGACATGACGACGACCCGGTCAGCGAGGAGAATGGCCTCGTCGATGTCGTGCGTCACGAAGACAACAGTTCGTTTTTGCTCGGCCCAGATGCCGAGGAGCCATTGCTGCATGGACAGGCGTGTCTGCGAATCCAACGCGCCGAAGGGCTCGTCGAGAAGCATCACGTCGCGGTGCATCGCGAGCGTTCGCATGAGGGCGACGCGCTGGCGCATGCCGCCGGACAGCGCCGCCGGATAGTGGTTGATGAAGTCGCCGAGCCCGTAGCGCCGGGCCAGCGCCACGCCCTCCGCCCGCTCGGCCCGGCTCGCGCCCCCTTTCAGGATGGCGCCGAGCACGATGTTGTCGACGACGGTGCGCCAGGGAAGGAGGAGATCCTTCTGAAGCATGTAGCCGACCTCGCCGGCGCGGCCAGTCACGTCGCGCCCGTCGATGAAGACGCGGCCCGTCGAGGGCGTCAGGACGCCGGCGACGACGTTGAAGAGGGTGGATTTGCCGCAGCCGGACGGCCCGACCACCGAGACGAACTCGCCGGCGGCGACCGACAGGTGGGTCTCGGCCAGCGCCTGCGTCTCTCCGAACCGCTGCGAGACGCCATCGAGCACGAGCTTGAAGCCGGACGGCTCGCGGGGCTTCGTCATCTCGGCATCCTCAAAGAACTGTGCAGGCGTCGCGGCCGAACCAGACGAGGTCCTCGACCTTCACCGCGACCCCGTCGCGCGAGACGAAGGGCTCGACCGCCCAGGCGCCCCACATCGCCGTATCGTTGCCGGCATCGATGAATTGGTGAAGGTAGGCCGCGCCCGGCGTGAGGGAGTGACCGATATTGGCGAGAAGGTCGAGCAGCACGAAGCCCTCCGCGGTAAGCCTTTCCTCAGAAAGGCCGAAGAGCACGTTAGCCGGCATGCCCGGGCGGCATTTCGCAAGCGTTTCGCGATGAATGGCGGTAAGATCGGCCAGCGCTTTGCGGGCCTCCGGATAGTCGCCGACGATGCCGCAGCGCGTGCAGTCGCCCCAGAATCCCTCCGCCGTGATCGGATGGACGTCGATCATGACGAGATCGCGCTCGGACGCCGCAAGATCGGTTGGCGGATGGGTCGGAAAACAGATCCTGGCATTCTCGCCGAGACCGACATTGGTGATCGTCCAGACATGGGCGACGCCCTCGGCGGCGAGATAGGCACCGATCGCGAGCTCGATCTCTCGCTCGGTGACGCCCGGCAGAAGCGCCGCGATGCCCGCAGCCGCCGCGCCCTTGGCGAGGTCTTGCGCCTTGACGAGACCCGGCGGCGGTTCGATCGCCACGTCCGGCCCCGGACGATAGGTCCAGGGCGGGACGATGCGCGGGCCGGCCGCCGCGCTCACGGCGCCACGTAGGCATTGGTGTAATAGGCGGACGGCTCCAGCGGCGCCTTCACCACGTCGAACTTTTTGAGCGCGGCGAGAAGCTGGACCCAGTCGGCATCGTTCATCACCATCATGTCCGGCCCCTGCTCGCCGAAGAGCGGGATCGTGTCCTTCCATTGCTGGTCGATGAACTTCGGGTCATAGGCCTTCGAGTAGCGCGCGGCGAAGGCGGCGAGGCCTTCGTCGGGATGGGCGATGGCATAGTCGATGCTCTTGCGCGTCGCGCGCAGAAACGCCTTGGCGATCTCGGGATTGGCCTTCAGCCAGTCGTCGTTCGCCGCAAGCATGAAGATCGGCGTGTTGGGCACGCCGTGCTCGGCGGCGGGCAGGAACTCCGCCTTCTGACCGCCGAGGACCGACATGCCCGTCATCTCGGCATTTGTGATGCCGGTGATCGCGTCGACCCGCTTCTGCAGGAGAAGCGGCACCGTGTCGTCGGCGGCCGCGACCGTCTTCACGTCGGCCATCGTGAGACCGCCATCCGCCAGCATCATGGTCAGCTGTGCCGTCGTCCAGGCGTCGTTGTAGATGCCGATCGTCTTGCCCTTGAGCTCGGGCACCGCGAGCTTCTGCCCCTCGGGAGAGAGCACGCCCCAGTTGTTTCCGCGCCCGTAGCGGGCGATCGCCGTGACCGGCGCCTGCTGCTCGCGCGCAAAAATCACGTCCATGACCGTTGTGAAGGCGACCTGCGCGCGGCCCGTACCCAGAAACTTCGTCGTATCGGCTACGGTCGGCGGCGTGACGATGTCGAGTTCGATCCCCTCCTGTGCGTAGAAACCCTTGTCGCCGCCGAGAATCCAGGGGACCCAGAAGCCGTCCGGCACCGGCCATTCCTGAATGAAGGTCAGCTTGGTCAGCGGCTTGTCTTCGGCATGCGTGGCCGTAGCGACCAAGCCGAGGGCGGCGGAGCCGGCAAGAAGGACCGTGAACAGGCGGCGGGTCAGCGTCATCGCAAGATCCTTGTTCGCGTCGGGCCACCGATCGTGGCGTCGGGGGCCGACCGCAGCTTCGCAAGGGGAATAGTGACCCCGCCCGAAAAATCTTGTCAATGGACTTGCAGTCATATCAAGCGACTTGCAAACATGCTCATCGGCTGTGCAATCGCATGGCCATGAGCAAGCGACAGGAGGCGACATGGCGTCGACCCGACCCGAGGCCGGACTGACCGTGGCGGTGATCCAGATGGAACCGCGCTTCGGCGAGACGGAGGCCAATGTCGCGCGGTCCATCGAGGCGATGGAGAGGGCCGCGGCACAAGGCGCGGGGCTCGTCGTGCTGCCCGAACTCTGCAACACCGGCTACGTCTTCCAAAGCCGCGCGGAGGCTCGCGAACTGGCGGAGACCATTCCGGACGGGCCGACGACCCGCGCCTGGATGACGGCCGCGGCGCGCCTCGGTCTCCACGTCGTCGCCGGCATTGCGGAGGCGGACGGGCCGATCCTCTACAATTCCGCCGTCGTGCTGTCGCCGGAGGGCTTGGTCGGCCGTTTCCGCAAGATGCACCTCTGGGCGGACGAGGCGCTCTATTTCGCGCCCGGCAATCTCGGCTTTCCCGTCTTCGACACCGCCATCGGGCGCATCGGCTGCCTCATCTGCTACGATGGCTGGTTTCCCGAAAGCTATCGTCTCGCCGCGCTCCAGGGCGCCGAGATCGTCTGCGTGCCGACGAACTGGGTGCCGATCCCGGGCCAGGACCCCAAGCGCGAGGCCATGGCGAACATTCTCGCTATGGCGGCCGCCCATTCCAACTCGATCTTCATCGCCTGCGCCGATCGCGTCGGCACCGAGCGCGGCCAGCCTTTCATCGGACAGAGCCTGATCATCGGCCCCGCCGGCTGGCCGATCGCCGGCCCCGCGGCGCCGGAGGGCGAGGAGATCCTCTTCGCCACGATTGATCTGGCCGACGCCCGCCGCAAGCGAAACTGGAACGCCTTCAACCAGGTCCTGCGCGATCGGCGCGGCGATGCCTATGGCGAGATGCTGGGCAGCGCTCACACGCCCGGTTGGTACTGATGGCCGCGCGTCCGCCCGCATCGGACGAGGAAGGCGCGAGCGCCAGCGCGCGGCTCGGCACGCGGCTGAAGCTGGCGCGGCAGACACGCGGCATGACGCTGAAGGCCGTGGCACTCGGGGCGAACTGTTCGGAAAGCCTGCTCTCCAAGATCGAGAACGGCAAGGCGTCGCCGTCCCTCCCCATGCTGCATCGCCTCGTCGAGGTGCTGGAGACCAATATCGGCTGGATGTTCGAGGAGGTCGACGGCGAGGAGGGGATCGTCTTCCGCGCCGGGCAGCGCCCGCTGATCGCGCTCGACCCGCTTCGGCGCGGCGAGGGCATCTCGCTGGAGCGCGTCATCCCCTATTCGGCCGGCCACATGCTCCAGTGCAACATCCACCACATCGACGCGGCCGGCGAGAGCGCCGGGCCGATCCGCCATGCCGGCGAGGAGGTGGGGCTGGTGCTGGCGGGCGAGGTCGAGCTGATCGTCGAGGACCAGACCTTTCGGCTCGGGCCGGGCGACGCCTTCGTCTTCCGCTCCGAACGGGCGCATCACTACCGCAATATCGGGCGCGAACAGGCCAGCATCTTCTGGGTCAACACGCCTCCGACGTTCTGACGCCGCGATCAAATTGGGAAAAGCACCACGCGAATCCGGGGAAGCACGAGTCTCTTAACGGACCATCCGTAGAATGCCGAGCTTCGTCCCGGCCGTCACGCATCGCCCGAAAGGATCGTCCCCGCCATGTCACAGCCGCTGTATCAGCTCGTCTATTGCAGCCGGAACCGGATCGCC
Source organism: Aureimonas sp. Leaf427 (assembly GCF_001425485.1). Classification (GTDB taxonomy): domain Bacteria; phylum Pseudomonadota; class Alphaproteobacteria; order Rhizobiales; family Rhizobiaceae; genus Plantimonas. Next base: position 18,903 of record NZ_LMQW01000003.1, read on the forward strand.
GGATCGCCGAATGCGGTGGCCGCCGAAGTCGGCTCCCTTCTCGCGGTCAGCCGCCGCAACAATGCGCTGGCCGGCGTCACCGGTGCCCTGCTTCTGCACAAGGGCTGGTTCGCGCAGGTTCTGGAAGGCCCGCGCGAGGCGGTCGAGGCGAGCTTCGCCGCCATCCGGCAGGACACGCGCCACGGCGATGCGACGCTTCTCGCCCTGGAGCCGATCGCCCAGCGCAGCTTCGGCGACTGGACCATGGGCTTCGTCGGCTCCTCCCCGGAGAATGCGCGCCGCTTCGCCGAGGTCGGCATCGCCGCCGGCTTCGATCCCGCGCGCCTCGGCGCCAAGGCCCTGCACGCGATCCTCCTCGACCTGACGCTGACCACGGACTTCGCCCTCGCGGCCTGACCGCGCGCAGGCGGATAAGCCGGTCTGCATCGTCCGCGGCTCGGAGGGCGGCGACGCCCATCGGGCGCCCATCGAGGGACGCGGTGTGCAAACCGGCGCCGGATGCCCCATCTTCGCGAACGCGGACCGTCCCCCGCGATCGCTTCCCTCGTCCCGGCGCATTTTTCCCATGCGCCGTCGGCCGGTGGAGAACGGCTCGCTCCCGGACGGCTCCGTCGATCGAAGACGCCCGTCATCCTCCGGAGCCTGTCATGAGCCACCTCTTCTCGCCCCTCGCCCTTCGCGGGACGACCTTCCGCAACCGCCTCGTCCTCTCGCCCATGTGCCAGTATGCGGCGGAAAACGGCTTCGTCGGCGACTGGCATCGGGAGCACCATGCCCGTCTGGCGCTCGGAGGGCTCGGCGGCGCCATTCTGGAGGCGACCGCCGTCGTGCCGGAAGGGCGGATCACGCCCGGCTGCCTCGGCATCTGGAGCGAGGATCACATTGCCGGCCTCTCCGAGATCGTCGCGACCTACCATCGCCACGGCACGGCCGTCGGCATCCAGCTCGCCCATGCCGGCCGCAAGGCGAGCACCGCGCTGCCCTGGGAGGGCAACGGCCCCCTGCCCGAGGGCGACCCGCGCCGCTGGACGACCAAGGGCCCGAGCGCCCTCGCCTTCGCCGAAGGGCGCCCGACGCCGGAGATGCTGACCGAGGCCGAGATCGGCGATATCGTCGCCGCCTTCGGCGCGGCGACGCGGCGCGCCATGGCGGCGGGCTTCGACTTCGTCGAAATCCACGGCGCGCATGGCTACCTGATCCACGCCTTCCTGGCGGACATTTCCAACCGGCGCACCGATGCCTATGGCGGCTCGATCGAGAACCGCATGCGTCTGGCGCTGGAGGTGACGTCCGCCGTGCGCGCCGCCTTGCCGGAGGAGGCGCCGCTCCTCTTCCGGGTTTCCGCGATCGACGGCGTCGCCGGCGGTACGACGATCGAGGAGACCGTCTCTCTCGCCAAGGCCCTGAAGGCGGCGGGCGTCGATCTCGTGGACTGCTCCTCGGGCGGCATCGGCGGGCCTTCGGGCGTCACCGGCGTGAAGCCGACGCCCGGCTTCCAGGTCCCGCTGGCCGCCGAGGTGAAGCGCGGAGCCGGCATTCCCACCATGGCCGTCGGCCTCATCCGCGATCCGGAGCTCGCCGAAACCGTCGTCGCGGAAGGCTCGGCCGATCTCGTCGCCATGGGCCGCGAGCTTCTTGCCGACAGCGCCTTCGCCTATCGCGCCGCGCGGGAGCTGGGGCTCGAGGACCCGGAATCGGTCCTCCCGCTGCGGTTTGGCTTCTTCCTCGCCCGCCGCCCGCCGAGCCCGGCCGCGCGTCCGGCGAGCTGAGTCCTGCAGCGCCGGGCAGGGCGGAAAGCGACGGCCGAGTCGCGGCGCCGGAACCCTTCCGGCCCGCCGCCCCTTCCATCCCGGAAATCCCGGCCTGCCCGGGAGAACCTCGCACGAAGGAGCGACGCCATGTCGAACACGCCCAAGCCCGACCTTCTCGACAACATGAGCCAGCGCACCGACAACGACTTCAACGGCGTTCGCGACGACAGCCTGATCGGCCAGGATCTTCCCGACGACGAGGCGGAGGACGAGAGCGCGTACGGCGGGGACGAACTTGCGCCCGAACGGTCGCAGGACCCGAAGTCGATCTAAACTGGAAACGACGAGGGCGCCCGCGGGCGCCCTCCTTGTCCTTCAGCTGGCCCAGTCCTGAAGGTAGCTCGGTGCGAGCGACAATCCGACCGGCGGCCCGTTCGAGGGCGGCGGATCGAGGACGCCCTCCTGCAGATAGCGCAGCGTGCCCACGAGCTTGGCGTGGGTGAAGGGTTTCGCCAGCACGCCGATCGCCCCGCAATAGTCGGGCTTCAGCATGGACGGATTGGCGGTCAGGAAGATGAAGTTCGTCCGGCCGCGCGTGCGCAGATGATGCGCGACGTCGATGCCGCTCGATCCGTTGAGAAGGTGGATGTCGAGGAAGACGAGGTCCGCGCCCACCTCCTCCACCATCGCGATCGCCTCCTCGGCCGAGGTCGCCCAGCCCGCCACGATATGGCCCTCGTCCTCGACGGTCGCCTCGATGTCCATGGCGATCATGCCCTCGTCCTCGACGATGAGGACGCGAAGCGGACGAAGATCGCTCATGGCCGTCCCCTGCCGGCCTGAAGCGGAAAGGCGACGGTCGCCCGCGTGCCCGGCTGGGCATCCGTCCATTCCAGCGTGCCCCGGATCTGCCGCACCAGCGAATCGACCAGCCGGTGGCCGAACGTCTTGCGCTCCGTCCGTCCGGTCGCGCCGAGCCCGACCCCGTCATCCTCGACGATCAGCGTCGCCGTCGTCCCGTCGTTGCGCGTCGCGACGCGGATGCGGCCGGTATCCCGTTCGCCGGGAAAGGCGTGCTTCAGCGCATTGGTCAGAAGCTCGTTGACGAGAAGGGCGAGCGGCGACGCGCTGGCCGAGGCGACTTCGACGGGCTCGAGATCCAGTTCCAGGCGAATGCGCGACTGACCCGCCGACTCGATGACGCCGCTGGCGATCTCGCCGATGAACTCGCCGACGCTGAAGGTCGCGATATCCTTGGATTCGTAGAGCCGCCGGTGGACCGCGCCGAGCGTCTCGACCCGCGCGAGCGTCGCGACAAGCGAATCCTGCACGGCCGGCGCGCCCGAAAAGCGCGCCTGGTTGCGGATCATGGCGGCCACCATCTGAAGATTGTTCTTCACGCGGTGATCCACCTCGTGGAGCAGCATGGTCTTCTGGGCGAGCGCGGCCTCCAGCTCGGCCGTGCGCTCGCGCACGGCGCGCTCGAAGAACTCCTTGCCCTCCACCGCCGCGATCTCGCGCTCCTTGCGGTCGGTCACGTCGAACTGGGAGGCGAAGTAGAACTGCAACTCGCCGGATTCGGAGAAGACGGGGCTGATGTAGAGCGCGTTCCAGAAGGGCTCGCCGTCCTTCTTGTGGTTCAGAATTTCGACGGAAACGTCGGTGCGCGCCTCGATCGCCTGACGGATCAGCGCCACGTCGCCGGCATCGGTATCGGGCCCCTGCAGGAAGCGGCAGTTGCGGCCCAGAACCTCGTCCCGCTCATAGCCGGTGAGGCGGCAGAAGGCGTCGTTGCAGAAGACGATGGGATTGTCGATCTGGCGGGGATCGGTGATGATCATCGGCATGCGCGTGGCGCGCACGGCTGCGGCGAACGGATCGCCACGGCCCTGCTCGGCATGCAGTCGGTCGGTCAGTTCGACGGCGTCGATACGCTCCAAAACGCAACTCCAAGATCGCCAGGACTTCCCGCTGGGCCTCGATCCAAGATGCGTCGAGCGCCGGCCCTGTCCAGACGCTGCAACCGCGACATGGTTCCGCACTTCCATGCGATCGCACACGTCTTCAACCTGAGAGAGCAGGATTCGCGCGAGGTTCCGGGCGTCCTCGCGCAGCCGCTCGTTCGATGCAGGATCAGACGGTCCCGGCCGCCCGAAGCGCCTCGACCGCCGCCGCGTCGAGATCGAGCCAGTCGGCCAGAACCTCGGCCGTCTGTCCGCCCAGGGCCGGCGGGGCCGAGCGGTAGCTGACGGGGGTTCGCGACAGCCGCACGGGGCTGGCCACGAGCGAGACCGAACCCGCCGTCTCGTGCGGCACCTCGACGCGAACGCCGCGCGCCTTCACATGTGGGTCCTCGAAGACGTCCGCGATCGCGTTGACCGGGCCGCAGGGCACGCCGACCGCCTCCAGCGCGGCGATCCAGTCGGACGTGTACCGCAGGCGCGTGGCCTTGGCGATCATCGGCACGAGGTCGGCGCGATGCGCGACGCGGGCGCGGTTGGTCGCGAAGCGCGGGTCCTCGGCCCATCCGGCATGGCCGAAGACGCTTGCCGCGCGGGCGAACTGCGCGTCGTTGCCGACTGCCAGGATCATCGCGCCGTCGCGCGTCGGAAAGTCCTGATAGGGCACGATGTTGGGATGGGCGTTGCCGAGCCTCTGCGGGGAAACCCCGGAGGCGAAGAAGTTCGTCGCCTGGTTGGCGAGGCTCGCGATCTGCGCGTCGAGAAGCGCGATGTCGACATGCTGCCCCTCGCCCGTCCGCTCCCGCGCGTTCAGCGCGGCGAGGATGCCGATCGTGGCGTAGAGGCCGGTGACGACGTCGGTGATGGCGACGCCCACCTTCTGCGGCCCCGCCCCCGGCTCGCCTTCGCGCCCGCCGGTGATGCTCATCAGACCGCCCATGGCCTGGATCAGGAAATCGTAGCCGGCGCGCGCGGCATAGGGGCCGTCCTGGCCGAAGCCGGTGATCGAGCAGTAGATGAGGCGCGGGTTCACCTGGCGCAGCGAGTCGTAGTCGAGCCCGTATTGCGCGAGCCCGCCGACCTTGTAGTTCTCCAGAAGAATGTCCGCCTTGGCTGCCAGCGCCCGCACGATGCGCTGCCCCTCCGGCGTCGCGATGTCGAGCGTCACCGAACGCTTGTTGCGGTTGGCGCAGAGGAAATAGGCCGCGACATCCGTCTCCGCGCCATCGCGGTCCTTCAGGAAGGGGGGGCCCCAGCCGCGCGTGTCGTCGCCGGCGCCCGGCCGCTCGATCTTGACGACGTCGGCGCCGAGATCGCCGAGCGTCTGCCCGGCCCAGGGGCCGGCGAGAATGCGCGACATATCGAGGACGCGGAGCCCCGACAGCGCTCCCTCGGCCGGTTCCGCATTCGCCTGCGCCATGGTCTCGCCCTTCCCGATCGCGCGGCGTGCCGCATTCGGCGTAGACCACGCCTGCCGCTCCGATCCTTGGGAAGCCGCTCCGCCGCCCATTGTCAACGGTGCGCAAAAGACGGCACGGTGGCGAAGGACGGCGGGGGAGGACGAGGCATGGCATCGAGCGGAGAGCGGCGGCCCCTGGCCTCGCGCCAGACACGCTGGGCGGCGGCGCTCCTGAAGGCGCTTCTGGCGACGCCCGTCACCGCGAACGGGATCTCCGTCCTCGGCATCCTCTTCGCGATCCTCGCCGGTCTCGCGCTCGCGGCCGCGCCGGACCATCCCGTCCTCTATCTGGCGGCCGCCCTTCTCGTGCAGCTTCGCCTCGTCTGCAATCTCATGGACGGGCTGGTCGCCGTCGAGGGCGGGCGCGGCTCGGCGGTCGGCGCGCTCTACAACGAGGCGCCGGACCGATTGGAGGACAGCGCGATCCTCATCGGCCTCGGCTATGCCGCCTTCCTTCCGGAAGCGGGCTTCGTCGCCGCGATCCTCGCGGTCTTCACGGCCTATGTGCGCATGCTCGGCGGCTCGCTCGGGCTTCCCCAGGATTTCGGCGGGCCGATGGCCAAGCCCCAGCGCATGGCGGCGGTGACGCTCGCCTGCATTCTCGCCGCACTGGAAGCCTGGTTCCTCGGCTCGCACTGGTCGCTGCAGATCGTCCTCGCCGTCATCGTTCTCGGCACCGCCTATACCGGGCTGCGGCGGCTGCGGCGGCTCGGCACGCTTCTGCGCGAGCGCGGGACATGAGGATCGCAGCGAGCATTCTGCGCACGGCGTTGATCGCCACGACGCGCTTCGTCATCGGCGGGCATGCGCGCTGGATCGGCTCGGTGCCGACGACGCGCCAGCGCATCTACTTCGCCAATCACGGCAGCCATCTCGATACGATCGTGCTCTGGGCGGCACTCCCGCCGATGCTCCGCCGCACCACCCATCCCGTGGCCGCCGCCGACTATTGGGGCGCCACGCGCGCCCGGCGCCATGTCGCGCTCGACATTCTCAACTGCGTCCTGATCGACCGAAAGCGCGCCGAGGCCGGCGCCGATCCCCTGGCGCCGCTCCATGCCAAGCTCGTCGAAGGCGGCTCGCTCATCCTCTTTCCCGAGGGCACGCGCGGCACGGAGGCCCTGCCCGGCCCCTTCAAGCGCGGGCTCCACACGCTCGCCGCCACCTTCCCAGATGTCGAGCTCGTCCCGGTCTATCTCGACAATCTCTCGCGCGCCTTCCCGAAGGGCGCCTATCTGCCCGCCCCGATCAGCTGCAGCGTGCGCTTCGGCGCGCCCATCGAGCTCCGGCCGATGGAGGACCGGGCGGATTTCCTGAGCCGGGCGCGGGATGCGGTCGCGGCCCTCGCGGCCCCGGTCGCTCCATGATGCGCGCCCGCGGCCGGACGGCACGAGAAGACAGATCGGACCGTCATGGATAGAACCACGCTCACCCTCTTTCTCGGCATCGGCGCGATCCTCCTCGTCGCCTCCCTCGTCGGCGCCGTGCTGAAGCGGCGCACGACGAGCGAGGCCGGGCGCGCGACGGTGGAGAACCTGAACCAGCGCGTGAAGGCCTGGTGGCTGATGGTCGCGATCTTCGGCGCGGCCTTCGCCTTCGGCCAGACGGTGACGCTCGTCCTCTTCGCGCTGACCTCCTTCTACTGCCTGCGCGAGTTCATCACGCTGACGCCGACGCGTCCGGCCGACCACCGCTCGGTGGCGGCGGCCTTTTACGTCTTCATCCCGCTGCAATACTATCTCGTCGGCATCGACTGGCTGTCGCTCTTCTCGATCGCCATTCCGGTCTACGCCTTCCTGATCCTGCCCATGCTCTCGGTCATGGCCGGCGAGACGCAGAACTTCCTGCAGCGCACCGCGAAGATCCAGTGGGGCCTGATGCTGACGGTCTACTGCATCAGCCACGCGCCCGCGCTGCTCATGCTCGACCTGCCGGGCTTCGAGGGCCGGAACTTCCTTCTCCTCTTCTTCCTCATCACCGTCGTCCAGCTTTCCGACGTGTTGCAATACGTCTTCGGCAAGCTCTTCGGCCGGCGCAAGGTCGCGCCGAACGTCAGCCCGTCCAAGACCTGGGAAGGCCTGATCGGCGGCGCTTTCAGCGCGACCGCGATCGGCGCCGGCCTCTTCTGGATCACGCCCTTCTCGCCCCTCCAGGCGGGCGCGCTGGCCTTCGCCATCGTCGTCGCCGGCTTCTTCGGCGGGCTCGTCCTCTCCGCCATCAAACGCTCGCTCGGCGCCAAGGACTGGGGCACGATGATCGAGGGCCATGGCGGCGCGCTCGACCGGATGGACAGCGTCACCTACGCCGCGCCGATCTTCTTCCATCTCGTGAACTACTTCTTCGTCCCCTGACGCCTGTCCGCGCGTCCGGCGGCATCCCCAACGGAAACCGGGGAGAATGCCGGGCCTTTCTTGACCTTTGGCGCCGGGGAAGCTAAGCGAAGGTCTCTCGTGACAGCGTGCGACGAGCGGCGCATTCTGCGACGCTTCTCCGGCTCGACCGAGCCAGGGAGGCGGCAATCTCCCGTTTATCTCCTTCAATAGCGGTAACAACAAGCATTGAGCACTCCCAAGGACAACGACTTCGCCGATCGTCGCAAGACGGCCATCGAGGCCAAGAAGGCGCTTCTGGAAAAGTTCAAGGCGAAGCCCGACGAGAACGATCCGGCCGTCCAGGCCCGCATCGCCGAGCGTAAGGCGATCGCGGAGGCGCGCGAGGCGCGCGCCGAGCAGAAGCGCGCCGAACTCGCCCGCAAGGCCGAGGAGGAGAAGCTCCTCGAGGAGCAGCGCGAGCAGGAGCGCATCGCGGAGGAGGCCCGCAAGAAGGCCGAGGCCGACGCGCACATCACCCGCCTCCTCGCCGACGAGGCCGAGCGCAAGGCAGCCCGCGACGCGCGCTACGCCGCCCGCAAGCAGCGCAAGAAGTAAGACCGGCGCCCGATCGAGGGCGCCGCAACGACGACCCGGCGATGGGGCCGCGATCTCGTTCCGCAGGGAACGGTCGCGGCGATCGCCATGGAGCACACTGGGTCCGGGAGGGGCTCGCGAGGCTCCGACCCCATGAACCCTCGGCACTGCATTTCCCGGCGATCGGCAACGATACCGGGAGGCGTGCCTCCTGCCCGCGGGATGATCCCGTGGTGCGTGCCTCCGCCGGTCCGACCGAGGCCGGCTCCGGCCGGGTCCTTTCGCGTACGGCCGCCCTCATTCCGAAGGATTGCCGCCGTGCCGTTCCGACCGACCGCCCCCGCCCTCGAACGCGCCCTCGCCGCGCGCAACTATGCCGAGCCGACGCCGGTTCAGGACGCCGTCCTTGAGCCGCACACCGAGGGCCGCGACCTTCTCGTCTCCGCCCAGACCGGCTCGGGCAAGACCGTCGCCTATGGCCTCGCCATCGCCAAGACGCTGCTCGGCGACGCCGAGCGCTTCGAGGAGGCCGGCGCCCCGCTCGCCCTCGTCGTCGCGCCGACGCGCGAGCTGGCTCTTCAGGTCCATCGCGAGTTCGAGTGGCTCTACGGCGAGACCGGCGCCAAGATCGTCACCTGCGTCGGCGGCATGGACCCGCGCGCCGAGCAGAAGAAGCTCCAGGCCGGCGCCCATATCGTCGTCGGCACGCCCGGCCGCCTGCGCGACCATCTGGAGCGCGGCCGTCTGCAGATCGGCGGCCTTCGCGCCGTGATTCTCGACGAGGCCGACGAGATGCTCGATCTCGGCTTCCGCGAGGATCTGGAGTTCATGCTGGAAGCGACGCCGGAAAGCCGTCGCACGCTCCTCTTCTCCGCCACGCTCCCGAAGGCCATCAACGCGATGGCCAAGCGCTACCAGCGCGACGCGCTGCGCATCGAGGCGACGCGCGGGGCGACCGGCCATGTCGACATCGAGTATCGCGCGATCCGCATCGCGCCGAACGAGGTCGAGCACGCCGTCGTCAACATGATCCGCTTCACGGAGGCGCCGAGCGCCATCGTCTTCTGCAACACGCGCGAGGCGGTCCGCCATCTCCATTCGGGCCTCGTCGAGCGCGGCTTCTCAGCCGTCTCGCTGTCGGGCGAACTCGGCCAGTCCGAGCGCAACGCCGCCATGCAGTCGCTGCGCGACGGCCGGGCGCGAGTTTGCGTCGCGACCGACGTCGCCGCACGCGGCATCGATCTGCCCAGCCTTGGCCTCGTCATCCATGCCGAGCTGCCGAACGACGCCGAGACCCTCCAGCACCGCTCCGGCCGCACCGGCCGCGCCGGGCGCAAGGGCGTCTCGGTCCTGCTCGTGCCGATCTCGCGCCGCAAGAAGGCCGAGCGACTTCTGGCCGAAGCGCGCATCACGCCCACCTGGGGCGGCGCGCCGACGGCCGACGACATCCGCAAGCTCGACGAGGAGCGTCTCCTCTCCGACCCGATCCTGACGCAGGAGAACGGCGAAGAGGACATGGCCGTCGCCAAGGCGCTCCTGGAGCGCCATTCGGCCGAGGATCTGGCCGCCGCGCTCGCCCGCGTCTGGCGCTCGCACCTGCCGGCGCCCGAAGACGTCTACGATCCCGGTTTCGGCCGCGACCCCAAACCCGCCAAGGACTATGCGGAAGGTCACGAGCGGGGCACCCGCAAGGAGCGCGACACCGCCCGCGGCGGCCCGACCGGCGCGACGACCTGGTTCCACATGGATATCGGCCGGCGCAACAATGCCGATCCGAAATGGCTGCTGCCGCTGATCTGCCGCCGCGGCAAGGTCACGCGCTCGGAGATCGGCGCCATCCGCATCTTCGACCGGGAGACGAAATTCGAAATTTCCGAAGAGGCCGCCAAGCGCTTTCTCGCCAGCGCCGAGGGCACGGACGGCGACGACATCACGATCACGCTGGCGCCCGAATCCTCCGGCGGCGAGTTCGCCGCCGCTCCGGCCGGCAAGCCGCGTCCGCGCAAGCCCTTCGTCAAGCGCGACGGCCCCGCGGGCGGCGCCCCGCGCCCGGCCGGCGGCGACAAGGCTTATGCCAAGCCCCGCCGCCCGAAGAAGCCGCAGGCCTGAGCTTTCGGAAGCAGGCCGGAGGCCGTCAGCTTTCAGAACGAGTCTTCTTCTCCCCTCCGGGGAGAAGGTCCGGCAGGGGATGAGGGGCCCCCTGCCGCAGACGCACATAAGCCGAGCGAACCCGCCAGCGCCGCCGACCCCTCATCGCTTGCCGGCACGTCTCTCCGCAGGAGGGGAGAAGCAAGCTGGAAGCGACGAGTGGATCAGTGCCGTTCCTTCGTCGTCGCGAAGCGCACGGCAGGATAGTTCTTCTGGGCGTAGCCGAGTTCCCAGGAGTTGCGCGCCAGGAAGACCGGGCGGTCCTCCCGGTCCCGCGCCAGATCGCCCTGGTTCGACTTCACGAACCGCTCGAGTTCGGCCGGATCGTCCGAATCCACCCAGCGTGCGGTGTCGAAGGCCGAGGTCTCCAGCATGACCTCGACGCCATATTCGTTGATCAGCCTCGATTGCAGCACTTCCAGCTGCAGCGCGCCGACGACGCCGACGAGCCAGGCCGCGCCGATCACCGGGCGGAACACCTGGACGACGCCCTCTTCCGCCAGATCGTTCAGAGCCTTGGCCAGCTGCTTGGTCTTCATCGCGTCGGGCAGGCGCACGCGGCGGATGAGCTCGGGCGCGAAGCTCGGAATGCCCGTCACGTTGAACTCCGAGCCCTCCGTCAGCGTGTCGCCGACCGACAGCGTGCCGTGGTTCGGAATGCCGACGATGTCGCCGGCCACCGCCTCGTCGGCGATCTCGCGCTCGCGGGCGAAAAAGAACATCGGGCTCGACACCTTCATGTCTTTCGCCGTGCGAACGTTGCGAAGCCGCATGCCGCGCTTGAAGACGCCAGAGGTCAGCCGCACGAAGGCGATGCGGTCGCGGTGGTTGGGGTCCATGTTCGCCTGAATCTTCAGGACGAAGCCGGACACTTCCGGGTTCGCCGGCTGGATCGGCTCGGGGTTCGCCGGCTGGGGCAGCGGCGACGGCGCGAACCGGCAGACGGTCCGCAGGAGATCGTGCACGCCGACCTCGCGCATGGCCGAGCCGAAGACGACCGGCGTCAGGTGCCCCTCGCGATAGGCCTTGAGGTCGAAGGCCGGCAGCGACATGCGGGCGATCTCCATGCCCTCGATCGAGGGGGCGAAGACCGGATCGTTCGCCAAGGCGGGATCGGCCGCGAACGTGGCGAGATCGGCATAGTCCTGGCGCGAGCGGTTGCTGCGCGTCAGCGTCACCGGACCCTCGTTCATCGTGACGATGCCCTTGAAGTCCGTGCCCATGCCCATCGGCCAGGTCAGCGGCGTCGCGTCGAGCGCGAGCGAGGACATGATCTCGTCCAGCGTCTCCAGCGGATCGCGGCCTTCGCGGTCGATCTTGTTGACGAAGGTGATGATGGGAATATCGCGAAGCCGGCAGACCTCGAAGAGCTTCAGCGTCTGCGCCTCGATGCCCTTGGCGGCGTCGATCACCATGATCGCGGAATCGACGGCGGTAAGGGTTCGGTAAGTATCTTCGGAGAAGTCGGCGTGACCCGGCGTGTCCAAAAGGTTCAGAACAAGGCCGTCATACTCGAAGGTCATGACCGAGGAGGAAATCGAAATGCCGCGCTTCTGCTCGATTTCCATCCAGTCGGACCGAGTGCGCCGGCGCTCGCCACGCTCCTTGACCTGGCCTGCCAGCCGGATCGCGCCGCTCTCGAAGAGCAGTTTCTCGGTCAGCGTCGTCTTGCCGGCATCGGGATGCGAGATGATGGCGAAGGTCCGCCGGCGCGTATGGCCCGAGGCGAGATCGAAAAGACCATCGTCGATGCGCCCGACATCGGCGCTACCCTGCAAGTCGCTCATGAAGTTCCGTCTGTCGATGATCTGCCCGGCTGGAGAAGCCACGGGAAAAAGGCCGGCGGGAGAGACGATCCGATTCGCGCGCGAAAGGTCGCGGTCGGATCTACGTCCGTCCGGTCATATCATCTGGAACCCATGGCGGCGCAAGCCCAAACCCTTGATCAGTCGGACTGACAATTCGCATTTGCACATACAGGACTTTTAGACGATTGACATCGGAGCGAAACTCCGCGCCTTCTTCAAGTGATGATCTGTCACTTTTACGTCAACGGCACGCATGCCGGTACGATCACGTGGGAGGTCCCTTGAAGACCCAGACCATATCCGCAGCCGCTCTGGCCAGTCTTCTCGAGCAGGTGGCTCGACGCATCCACAGCCAGGGCTACGCCTCGGATCTGTTTCCCGCCCAGTGGGCGGCGATCCGCTATCTCGATGCGGCACCGCCGCAGTTGCGCACGGCGATCGATCTGGCGCGCTTCCAGGGCCTCGCCTCCGGCGCGGTGGCGCGAACGGTGCGCACGTTGATCTCCAAGGGCCTCCTCGTCAAACTCGGCACGATCGGTCGCGGCCGCGCCGAGCAGCTGGAACTGACCGATCTCGGGCGTCGCATCCTCGCCGACGACCCGCTCCAGTCGATCGCCGCCGCCCTAGAGATCCTGCCGCAGAAGGATCGCGAGACGCTGGCCACCGGGCTCGAGATCGCCATCCGCGCCACCATGCCGGAAGCGCCGCCTCTGGACGAGGACAAGATCGAGGAAGGCCTCGCTGCGGAGGCCTCGTGACGAAGCTTCCATCCTCTGGCATGCTGGTTCGAAGGTTCCCGCATTGAGCCGAAGACGCTCCGGCTGCCTGCCGGGGCTCGACGATCGAACGATGACGCCGTTTTGGCGCACGTCTCCCACGCCACGGATATGAGTTCCGATGTCCGGGCTTCGGCTTCTCGTCCTTCTCATCCTCGCGATGCTGCCGCTCTCCTCCTGCGCCACGCGGGAGGCGCGGCTGTCCGAACTCCTGGTCTCGGAGGTCGAGAGCTTCGTCGATCCCGACGGCTCGCTGCCGATCGGGGAGATCGACGCGCGCCGCGACCAGCTCTTCCAGCCCGGCCGGTCGGCGGCCTCGCGCTTCGGACTGCCGCGCGTGAACCGGACGACCGTCTGGATGAAGATCGACGAACGGGCGATCCTTGCTTTGGCCGGGCGCGGTTGGTCAGAGCCCATCGTCCTGATGCTCGAGGACAATCAGGTGCGCGAGGCGCGCCTCGTTCTCGTCGGCGGCGATGCCCTGCAGAGCCAGGTCTGGAAAAAGCTGAACGAGGAAAACCATGCGGGGGAGGACGGCTTCCGCTATCCCGTCTTCCTGCTCGATCCCGCAGATCTGTCGCACGGCCGCCTCTATCTGTCGCTGCGCGCGGAGGGGCCGATCGTCGGCAGCCCCCGGATCGCGGATTTCCAGAGCTTCGCCAGCATCTACGACGGCGGAACGCGGCTCCTGACGCTCGTCATCGGCGTTCGGGTGGCGATCTTCGCCTATATCCTGGCGCTCGGCCTGTCGCTGAAGAGCCGCACCAATCTCTGGCTCGCCGGCTTCGTCGGCGTCACTCTTCTCCTGATCGCGCTGAACAACACGATCTTCGACTTCGCCGCTCTGCCCGGCGGCGTCGCCTTCACGCGTGGACTGACGCTCGGCGCGACGTTCCTCGTCCATCTCTGCGTGATCGGCTTCGCCGCGCGCTTCCTGCGCGTCCATTCGCGGGCACCCGCCGTCTTCTCGGTCTATGTCGTCCTCGGCAATCTCTTCATAGCGGGAACGGTGGCCGCGACGATCGACGGGCTCTTCGACATCGGCATCATGCCCGAACTCGTGCCCTATCTGCGCATCGCCGTTCTCCTCTTCACGCTGGTCGCGGCGGCGGCCGTCCTGCCGCGCGGACCCGCCCGCGCCTGCGGCTTCTTCCTCGCCTGGACCCCGGTCATGGGCGCCGTCGTGCTGCGCGTCCTTCAGGACTTCGCGCCGCTATGGGCGCCGCAGACCATTTCCAACGGGGCGATGCTCAGCGGCACGACCCTCTCGCTCGCCCTCTTCGCCGTCATTTCCTCGATCGACGTGCAACGCCGCGAGGCCCGGCTGAAGGCGAATGTCCGGCACAATGCCGAGCGCTTCAAGGCCTTCGCCGAGATCGGAACGGACGCCTCCTGGGAGGTGGACGGAACCGGCTACATCTCCTTCGTGGCGGGAAATCCGGCCCCCCTCGCCCGACTGAAGCTCGGCGACGCCTTCGTGGAATGCATCGAACGGGCGACGAGCCCGGAAGCCGCCGCCCCCGTGCGCGCGGCGATCGCCGGCCGCTTTCCCTTCGACGACGTGCGCCTGCGACTGTCCGACAATCCCAACCGAGAAGCCTGGATCAGCCTCAGCGGCCGGCCGATCCTCGATCGAACGCATGCCCTCTTCGGCGGCTCGGTCTATCGCGGGCTGATCCGCGACGTCTCCGACGAGGTCGAGCGGGAAAGCCGGCGGCTGGTCGAACAGCAGGTCTTCGCCCTCGGCCAGCTGGCCGGCAGCGTGGCGCACGAGATCAACAACCTGCTCCATCCCGTGATCAACCTGACCAAGCGCCTGCGCGCCCGCCGCTCCTCGGCCGGCGACCCCGAGGGCGCGCGCATGCTGGATCTCATCGACCAGTCGAGCCGGCAGGCCGCGCGCGTCGTCTCGGAGCTACTCCAGACGATGCGCGGCGACCGAGGCAAGGATGTCGCGCGGCCCCTTTCCGTCGCGCTGGAACAGGCGCTGGACGGCATCCGCCCCGCCCTGCCGTCGGGCGTCGCCATCGATCTCGTCTGCGAGCCGGGCCTCTATCCGCCGGTGCGCGTCGGGGACATGCTCCAGGTGCTCGGCAATCTCGTCTCCAACGCGGTCCACGCGATGGACGGGCATGGCGCCATCCGCATCCATCTCGTCCAGACCGGCCGGGTCGCCAAGATGACCGTCGCGGACACCGGCCAGGGCATGCCGGAGCATGTGCGCATGCGCGCCCTTCAGCCCTTCTTCAGCACGAAGACGGATGGTCGGGGAACCGGCATCGGACTTTACATCGTGCAACGGATTATCGGCGATTATAACGGACGCATCGCCATCGACTCGGCGCCGGGAACCGGCACGAGCGTGACGATCCTGATCCCGAACCCGGGGGAGACCGATGACGACTGAAGCCTCGTTGCCGACCGCGCTGATCGCCGAAGACGTGCCCATGGTGCGCGAGAGCCTCGCCATCGCCCTGCGGGAAGCAGGTTTCGATGTCGTGGCCGCCGCCAATGGCCGAGAGGCGCTGGAGGCGCTGGCGGAACGCCGCTTCGACGTTCTCGTCACCGACATGTGGATGCCGGAGGTCGATGGTCTGCGGCTTCTGAAGGAGATCCGCGGCCGCCATGCCGGCATGCGCGTCTTCGGCGTGACCGGCGGCGGCCCGCGCCTGACGATCGAGGCCATGACCTCGCTCGCCGAAATCTGGGGCGCGGAGAAGGTCTTCCTGAAGCCCTTCGACGAAGACGATCTCGTCGCCGCCATCCGCGCGCCCCGGGGCTGATCCCGGCAAGGCCGGTCGCGCAGAGGCGCGGGCGCTCAAGACGGGATGGGCAGGCGTACGATCGCCGACAGGGCCCGATGGTCGGAAAGGCGCCGGAGGCTCTCGTCCTCGGCTTCGGCCTCCAGCTCGATCCCGGCGGAGGCGTAGATCCGGTCCATCCGCGCGACGGGCCGGCCGGCCGGCCAGCTCTTCGGCGACAGGCGCGTCGGCAGGGCCGACGACAGCGCGGCATCGACGGGCCCGCCGAGGCGCCACTCGTTGAGGTCGCCGAGAACCAGCACCGGCAGATCAGTCTCCGCCGTCCAGTCCCGCAAGGCCTCCGCCTGCCGGCGTCGATCGCGCCCGAAGAGGCCGAAATGGGTGGAGAGAACGCGCAAGGGTCCGCCCGGCACCGCCAGCACCGCATCGATGGCGAAGCGCTTCTCGACAAGGCCGCCGGGCAAGGGCCGCACGCGCGAGCTTTCGATCGGCCAGCGGCTCCAGAGGAGATGGCCGTAGTCGCGGCCGGGGCGCGGCACGGTGCGGGCCTCCACGACATGGCACCCGAGGCCGGCGGAAAAGCGCTCGAAGGCCCGCTCCTGCCGGCCGAAATGCGTCCGCCCGTCGATCTCCTGCAGCGCCAGGATGTCCGGCTGCAGGCGCCGGATCGCGTCGAGGATGCGGCCGGGATCGCAGCGGCCGTCGGCGCCGACCGCGCCATGGATGTTCCAGCTCGTGAGGCGCAGCACGCCGGTCACGCGAAGCTGCCCGGTCAGGCGAGGAAGCGCTGGTCCGCCGCGTCGAGATCGCGGCGGATGCGGGTGACGAGCAGCGTGTCGTCCGCCGTGCAGTTCTCGTGCGTCAGGAGGTCCCCCGCCTTGATCGGTCTGGCGACCCGCGCCTTTTCGGCAAGGCCGAGCGGCAGCGCGTGCTGCCGGCGCCCCTCGGCCCAGGTCATGGCCCAGCCGCGATAGTCGCTCTCCCCGATGCGGCCGAGCGTCTCGCCGACGGCAAGGTCTCGCTTGGCGACGGCGCCGCATTCGGCGACGGGCCGCTCCACCGGCTCCATGTCGGGCCGGCGGTGGAGGACCGCGCGGATCGCCGAGAGCGGCGTTTCGAGCGAAGTCAGATGGAAGGGTCGGATGAGCGCGAAGCAGGGACCGGAGCCGACCTTCAGGTCCGCCATGCGCTCGATCGCGCGCTCGTGGCGCGGCTTCACCACGCAGAAGACGCCGGGCGCGACGCCCGTGCCGATCGTGTAGTCGACACGTCCGGATCGGGAGAGAATGCCGCCATCGGCCTTCGAGCAGAGCACCTGCGCCAGCGTTTCGCGCGTCACGTTCGGCCCGTGCATGCCGGCCACGTCGGGCACGAGGCCCGTGCAATTGGCGATGGCGGTCATCTCCACCATGGTCTTGGAGCCGTCGATGAATTCGACGAGCATCCGCGCGTTCATGTTCCGCCGCGCCGCCTCCTCTTCGTAGTCGGCGGGAAGGGCATGGAAGTCGAGCGGATTGTTCTTGCCCTTGCCGGCGGCGACGATCTCCATGCCCAGGCTCTGCGCAAAGGCGATGAGCTCCAGCGTCGAGGCCGGCTCGTCGCCGGCCGAGCCGGTGTAGACGACGCCGGCCCGCTTGGCTTCGGCGGAGAGATGACGGCCGACCGTGATGTCGGCCTCGACGTTCAACATGACGATATGCTTGCCGTTGCGAATGGCCTCGAGCGCCAGCCGCGCGCCGATATCCGGGCTTCCCGTCGCGTCGATCACGACGTCGATCCGCCCGGCGGCGCAGAGGTCGAGAATGTCGTCGGTGATCGCGATCCCGCCCGCTTCGATCACGCGGTCGATGTCGGAAGCGCCGGAGGCGATGCGGCCATGCCCGGCCTCGTAGCCGGCCATGGCGATCGCCTCCATCGGGCGCGTCGGGCGGCTCGCGGCGATGGCGCCGATCCGGAAGCCCGTCATCAGCGCGGCCTGCACGACGATGTCGGTTCCCATCTGGCCGGCGCCGGCAAGGCCGACCGTGATCGGGCCCTTGGCCGCGACATGGGCGTCGAGTTCTGCGGCAAAACCGACGCGGTCGATCGTGGTCATGGCGGCGTCCTGGCGGCTGGGCCGCAAGGCGGCGTCTGCGGGTGGGTCGGCCCTATCTAACATTCCCGGCGCTCTTGGGAAGCGCCCGCCCCGGCGCGACGCCCCGCCGCAGCGCGCAGAAGGCGGCAGCGGTCTTCGACCCGCCGAGGGACCGGGACCCGGCGAGGGACTGGACGGGAGACCCTCCTTCGCGCTTTGGATCGCAGCGAGACGGGCGCCCGACGGGGCTGGACAGGGACGGGCAGTCGATGGCGGAGAAGACGAGAGCCGAGCAGGCGGCGGAAGACCGACGCCGCCGGGCCGAGGAATCGCTGAAGGCCAACCTCAGGCGCCGCAAGGAGCAGGCGCGCGCGCGCCGCTCCATCGGCCCCGAGGAGGATGCCGGAGCCGAGGCCCCGGCCGTGCCGCCCGAAGGCGAAGTCTGATCCTCAGCCGTTGCGCCGCATCAGGTGCTTTTCCCAAGATAGGGCGTGCTCGACGATGGTCGGCAGGTCGTCGAGCGTCGGGCTCCAGCCGAGATCCGCGCGCGCCTTGGAACTGTCGGCGACGATGCTCGGCGGATCGCCGGCCCGGCGCGGCGAGAGCCGGACGGGGAAGTCCACCTTCGAGACCTCGCGCACCGTGTCCAGCACCTGGCGCACGGAAAGGCCCTGCCCGTAGCCGACATTGGCGATGATGCTGTCGCCCCCGCCGCGCAGGTGGTCGAGCGCGTGGAGATGAGCGGCGGCGAGATCGGAGACGTGGATATAGTCGCGGATGGCCGTGCCGTCCGGCGTCGGATAGTCCGTGCCGAAGATCTCGATGCCGTCGCGCTTGCCGAGGGCCGCCTCGACCGCGACCTTGATGAGATGCGTCGCGCCCTTGGTCGCCTGACCCGACCGCCCCTGCGGATCGGCGCCCGCGACATTGAAGTAGCGCAGAGCCGCGTAGGTCAGATCGTGCGCCGCGGCCACGTCCTCCAGCATCATCTCGCTCATCAGCTTGGAGCGGCCATAGGGCGAGATCGGAAGAAGCGGCCGGTCCTCCGTCACCGGCTCCGCGCCGGTCACGCCATAGGTCGCGGCGGTCGAGGAGAAGATGAAATGGGGCACGCCCGCCCCGACCGCGGTGGCGATGAGGTCGCGCGTCTTGGACGTGTTGTTGTGGTAGTATTTGAGCGGATCGGACACCGATTCCGGCACGACGATCGAGCCCGCGAAGTGCACGATCGCATCGACCTTGCGCTCGGCGATCACGCGCCCGACCAGCTCCGCATCGGCGATGTCGCCCTGCACGAGTTCGGCGGAGGGCGAGACCAGCCAGTCGAATCCGGTGACGAGATTGTCGACGACGACGACCTCCTCGCCGCGATCGACAAGCGCCAGAACCATGTGGCTGCCGATATAGCCGGCGCCGCCGGTGACGAGGACGGTCATGAGCGAACCTTAGAAAACCAATTTCGAGGGGACATCGTTCAACACTCCTTCATCACGCGGGCGGAGCCTTTGGAAGCGCGGCTCGCTTGGACAATTCGCCCCAAACCCAGCGTAGACTTCATCGATCGAGCCTTTTAGAACCGTTCTGGAAGGAGTCGTCCATGATCGATTACCAAGGTCACTTCGAATCCGCGATCGAGGCGCTGCACGTCGAAAAGCGATACCGCGTCTTCGCCGATCTCGAAAGGATCGCCGGCCGTTTCCCCGCCGCCGTCTGGCGCAATGGTGAAGAGTCCCGCGAAATCACCGTCTGGTGCTCCAACGACTATCTCGGCATGGGCCAGCACGAGAGCGTCGTCTCGGCGATGACCTCGACGGTCTCGGCGCTGGGGTCCGGCGCCGGCGGCACGCGCAACATTTCCGGCACGAGCCATCCGCTCGTCGAGCTGGAGCGCGAGCTTGCGGACCTGCACGGCAAGGAAGCCGCCCTCGTCTTCACCTCCGGCTTCGTCTCCAACGAGGCCTCGATCTCGACGATCGCCAAGCTCCTGCCGGACTGCCTCATCCTGTCGGACGAACTGAACCACGCCTCGATGATCGAGGGCGTGCGCAAGTCCGGCGCGCGCAAGCAGATCTTCCGCCACAACGACGTCGCCCATCTGGAAGAGCTGTTGAAGGCCGCCGACCGCGACCGGCCGAAGCTCGTCGTCTTCGAGAGCGTCTATTCGATGGACGGCGACATCGCGCCGATCGCCGAGATCGTGGCGCTCGCCGAGCGCTACAACGCCATGACCTATATCGACGAGGTCCATGCGGTCGGCATGTACGGTCCGCGCGGCGGCGGCATCGCCGAGCGCGAGGGCCTGTCGCATCGGCTCGACGTGATCGAGGGAACGCTCGCCAAGGCCTTCGGCGTGCTCGGCGGCTATATCGCCGGCACGAAGGCCGTCATCGACGCCGTGCGCTCCTACGCGCCGGGCTTCATCTTCACGACCGCCCTGCCGCCCGCCCTCGCCGCGGCCGCCACCGCCTCGATCCGCCATCTGAAGACGAGCCAGGTCGAGCGCGACGGCCAGCAGCGTCAGGCCGCCCGCGCCAAGGCCGTCTTCGCGGAGGCCGGCCTGCCCGTCATGCCGTCCGAGACGCATATCGTGCCGCTGCTCGTCGGCGATGCCGATCTCTGCAAGCAGGCGAGCGACCATCTGCTGGAAACGCACGGCATCTACATCCAGCCGATCAACTACCCGACCGTGCCGCGCGGCACCGAACGCCTGCGCATCACGCCGACCCCGCTTCACGACGACGCGCTGATCGACACGCTGCGCGAGGCGCTGGTCGAGACCTTCACGGCGATCGGCATTCCCTTCGTCGGCGAGCGCCCCGCACTGGAGGCCCGCTCGGCGGGGTTCATGCCGCTGGTCGTATCGAAGGCAGGCGGCTGACGGAACTGACGAGACAGGCGGACTTGGTGGTCTGCCGAGGTCTGCGCGATGCGCCCCCCTCTGTCCTGCCGGACATCTCCCCCTCAAGGGGGGAGATCGGAGGCTTCGACGGTTGATCGACTGGACTGATCTCCCCCCTTGAGGGGGAGATGCCGGCAGGCAGAGGGGGGCGCCGTAGGGCGCAACCATTTCAAAACGCCTGAGATCGACACTGCTCGACAGGCCCCGCCCTCGAGCAGATCGACCCCTTCACCCCTCCGCCCCGCCGCCCCCTCCCCGCATCAGCCTCTTGGCGACCACCGGCACGAGCAGCGCCAGGAAGATGAAGCGCACGACGTGATGGGCCGCGACATAGGCGGGGTCCTGGTCGAACTGGTAGGCGAGCACCGTCAGCGCCTCCAGCGCGCCCGGCGCATAGGCGAGCGCGACCTTGCCGAAATCGATGCCGAGCGTCGCGACGCCGAGGACGGCGGCAGCCGTGGAAATGCCGAGGCCGATGGCGAAGGCCCCGAGCGAAGCCGGCAGAAGCTGGAGCATCGCCCGCCGGTTTTCCGATTTCAGCCGGCTGCCGATCGTGGCGCCGAGGACCACGAGCGCCGGCACCGAGAGCCAGAGCGGCACCGCGACGGGCGCCGCTCCCGTTGCGTGCAGCACGGCGCTGACGATGAGCGCGCCGAGAAGCAGCCCGCCCGGCAGGCGCGAGACATGGCCGAGCATGGCCCCGCCGGCGCAGAGCAGAAACAGGACGAGATACTGGACCGGCGTGCCCGCGACGCCGCGTGCGACCGGCACGATCCCGTCGCCGCCCTCCAGCCAGGCGAGCACCGGCACGAGCGCGCCGAGAAGAAGCAGCAGGCGAAGGCTCTGCACGACCGTGACGCGGGTCATGTCCGCCTTCGTGTCCGAGGCCGCCGCGAGCACGAAGGACATGGCGCCGGGCACGGAGGCAAAGAGCGCCGTCTCCGAATTCCAGCCGAAGACCCCGCGCAGGAAAGCGTAGGTCGCCAGGATCACGAGGAGAACGCCCGCCATCTGGATCGCGAAGGAGACCGGCCAGAGCGCGATCTGCCCGAGCACGTCGGGCGTGACCCCGGCGCCGGCCTGGACGCCCAGCACGAAGAAGGTCGCGTCGCGCAGCGTCTGGGGAATATGCGTGCGCAGGCCGGAAAGGCTCGCGACGGAAACGGCGGCGGCCGAGCCGAGAAGCCAGGCGACGGGCAACGCGACCAGCCAGGCGAGCATGCCGCCCGATGCGGCGATGAGAAGCGTCGCCGCGAGAGCCGCGAGGGAGCGCCGCGTCATGATGCTCTCAAAGCCGGCCGATCCAGGAAGCCAGCCGCTCGGCCGCCGTCTCGATCTCGTCGATCCGGCGATGGAAGCAGGCGCGCAGGAAAGGACTGCCAGCCGGGCCGAAGGCGATGCCCGGCGCGAGGCCGACGCCCGTGTCGTCGACGATGCGGAACGCGGCCGCGCGCGTGTCCTCCAGCCCGTCGATCGCGAAGAACGAGTAGAAGGCCCCCTTCGGCGCCGCGATGCGCACGCGGTTGGTGGCCTTCAGCGTCTCCGTCCAGATATCGCGCGCGACATGGGCGCGCTCGATCTGGCTCGTCACGAACGGTTCCCCTTCGTCCAAGGCCGCGATGGCGCCGCGCTGCATGAAGGCCGCGACGCCCGAGCTGGAATACTGGATGAGGTTCTCGATGACGTCGCCGAGCTCGGCGGGCGCCTCGATCCAGCCGATGCGCCAGCCCGTCATCGCCCAGTTCTTGGAGAAGGAATTGACGAAGAGGATGGCCTCGTCCGGCTCCATCACGTCGTGGAACGACGGCGCCCGGCCGCCCTCGTAGTGGAAGCGGCTGTAGATCTCGTCCGCGATGACGACGAGGCCGGCCTCGCGCGCCAGGCCGAGGATCGCGCGGAGCATGTCGTGATCCGCCGTCCAGCCGGTCGGATTGGACGGCGTGTTGACGAAGAGCGCCTTGGTCTTCGGGCCGATCGCCGCCTTCAGCTTGTCGATGTCGAGCTGCCAGCCGTCCTCGCCCCAGTCGAGCGAGACCTCGCGCGGCACCCCGCCGGCCAGCGCCAGCGCGGCCTCGAAGTTCGGCCAGACCGGGCCGATGAAGGCGATCTCGTCGCCGGGGCCCGCGATGGCCGTGATGGCGATCTGGATCGCCTGCATGCCGGACTGCGTGACGAAGAAGCGCTCCGGCACCTCGGGGATGCCGTAGAGGCGCCCGGCATAGCGCGCGATGGCCTGGCGAAGCTCGGGAATGCCGCGCTGCCACGTGTAGAAGGTCTCGCCGGCGGCAAGGCCCTTCGTGGCGGCGTCGGAGATGAAGGCCGGCGTCGGCAGATCGCCCTCGCCCGTCCAGAGCGGGATCAGGCCCTCGCGCCCGCGCGCGTAGTTCATGATGGCGACGATGCCGCTTTCCGGCGCAGCGAGGGCTTCGCGGCGCAGGCGATCGAGATGGGTCATGGAGGCCGGCCTTCGGGGGAGAATGACGGGGTCTTCGATGGCCCCCGCATCGCTCCTCCGCGCCCGCCCGTCAACCCGCCTCAGCTCGGGTCGGTGAAGCTGCCGAAGCGCGCGGGCTCGCGGCGGCTCTCCGCCTGGGCGCCGGCGAGAAGGTCGCGGATCTCCTCCAGAAGCTTCTGCTCGGCCGGAATGTCGGCCGCCTCGACCGGCTTTGCCTCCTCCTTGCGCTTCAGACGGTTCATGCCCTTGACGATCATGAAGAGGACGAAGGCGACGATCGCGAAATTGATGAGGAGGGTCAGGAAGTTGCCGTAGGCCAGCACGGCGCCCTGCTCGCGGGCGACGGCAAGGCTCGCCGAATTGACGCCGGCGGTCAGACCGAGGAACTTGTTGGTGAAATCGACGCCGCCGGTGAGCAGACCGACGATCGGCATGATGATATCGGCGACCAGCGACTGGACGAGGCCGGAGAAGGCGGCGCCGATGATGATGCCGATGGCCAGATCCACCATATTGCCCTTGAGGGCGAATTCCTTGAATTCTTTCAACATGCCGATCCCTCCAGGTCGCGCCCGATCGGCGCCTGTCCATTTGGTAACATTGCCGGGCATGTTCGACTATACGAGAAGCGAACCATTCACAGGCGATGCCTGCTGGGGTTGAAGGCAGGGGCGGGGGCGGATCGTGCAGAGCTGGATCATCGCGGTCGTCGCGATCGCCTATCTCCTCTTCCTCTTCGTCGTCGCCCATTTCGGCGACCGGAGGAGCCGGGCCCGCAGCGCCGGCGGGCGGCCGGGCGTCTATGCGCTCAGCCTTGCCGTCTACTGCACCTCCTGGACCTTCTTCGGCTCGGTCGGCGTCGCCGCGCGGGACGGGCTCGCCTTCTTCGCCATCTATTGCGGCCCGATCCTCGTCTTCGTCTTCGCGACGCCCGTCCTCGATCGCATCATCACGCTCGCCAAGGCCGAGAAGATCACCACGATCGCCGACTTCATCGGCTCGCGCTACGGCAAGAGCACCTCCGTCGCGGCCATCGCGGCGCTGATCGCCCTGATCGGCGCCGTGCCCTACATCGCGCTTCAGCTCAAAGCGATCTCGATCGGCGTCGCGACCGTCGTCGAACATTACGGGCCGGGCGCCCCGAGCGATCCCCCCGTCTTCGGCGACGCCGCCTTCTACATCGCGCTGGCGCTCGGCATCTTCGCCATCCTCTTCGGAACGCGCCACGCCGACGCGACCGAGCATCAGGACGGGCTGGTGCTCGCCGTCGCCCTGGAATCGATCGTCAAGCTCGCCGCCTTCCTCGCCGTCGGGCTCTGGGTGACGTTCGGCCTCTTCGAGCCGGACGACCTCCTGCGCGAGGCGCTCGCGAGCCCGAGGATCGCGGAGGCCTTCGCGGGCGGGCTCGACGGGCGCTTCGTCGCCTCGATGATCCTCAGCGCCTGCGCCATCGTCTTCCTGCCCCGCCAGTTCCACATGACGGTGGTCGAGAACCGGACGCGCGAGGAGCTGAGGCGGGCCCGCTGGCTCTTCCCGCTCTACCTCGTCGCGATCAACATCTTCGTCCTGCCCGTCGCAGCCGCCGGTCTCCTGCGCCTCGGCGATACGGCGGAGGCCGACTTCTACGTCCTGGCGCTGCCCCTCGCCGAGGGCCACGACGTCCTCTCCCTCGTCGCCTTCATCGGCGGTCTCTCCGCGGCCACCGCCATGGTCATCGTCGCCTGCGTCGCGCTTTCCATCATGGTCTCCAACGACCTCGTCCTGCCGCTGATCCTCAAGCGCGACGCGCCGGCCTCCGATGCGGACGCGACGCGGCTGATCCTGAAGATCCGGCGCTCGGCGATCCTCGCCATCGTCCTTCTCGGCTATCTCTACTATCGCGTCGCGGGCGGCAGCTCGGCGCTGGCCGCGATCGGCCTCCTCTCCTTCGCTGCCATCGCGCAGTTCGCGCCCGCCGTCTTCCTCGGCCTTCTCTGGAAACGGGCGAATGCGCGGGGCGCCAAGGCGGGCCTTCTCATCGGCATCGCAGCCTGGGCCTATACGCTGCTCCTGCCCGCCGTTTCGCCGGAAGCTGCGATCGTCGGCTCCGGGCTCTTCGGCCTCTCGTGGCTGCGGCCGGAGGCCATGTTCGGGCTCGATCTCGACCAGCTCATGCACGGTGTCTTCGTCAGCCTCTCCGCCAATTCGGCCGCCCTCGTCATCGGCTCGCTGACCCGGCGGGCGACGCCGCGCGAGCGCATCCAGGCCTCGATCTTCGTGCGGCCGGACGGCGCCGGCGCAGCCTTCCGCCGGCCGCGGGCGGAGGTGACGGTGGGCGAGCTGAAATCCACGATCGCGCGCTATCTCGGCCCCGAACGCACCGAGCGCTCCTTCCGCACGCTGGAGACGGAGGACCGGCGCGCCCTTCCCGACACGCTGGAGGCGGACGGGCGCGTCATCGGCTTTTCCGAGCAGCTTCTCGGCTCGGCCATCGGCTCGGCCTCCTCGCGCCTCGTCCTGTCGCTGCTTCTCCAGCGCCACAAAGGCAGCACCCGCTCGGCGATCCGCCTTCTCGACGACGCCTCCGAGGCCCTGCAGTACAATCGCGACATCCTGCGCATCGCGCTCGATCAGGTCGACCAGGGCCTTGCGGTCTTCGACGGCGACTTCCGCCTGACCGTCTGGAACCGCCAGCTGCGCGAGCTCCTCGATCTGCCGCAGCAGTTCGGCCAGGTCGGAACGCCGCTGACCGCGATCCTCGACGAGCTGCGGGCCCAGGACGAGATCGACGCGGCGGAGCTGCAGCGCAGCTTCGAGTTCCTGACGGAAAGCCCCGCCCGGCACCAGATGTCCCTGAAGCGCTCCAACCGCGTCATCGAGATCCGCACCAATCCGATGCCCGGCGGCGGCCTCGTCGCCACCGTCTCCGACATGACCGAGCGCGTTCGCCGCGCCGCTGCCCTTCGCGACATGAACGAATCGCTGGAGGAGCGCGTGCGCCAGCGCACGGCAGAACTCGTGGAGGCGAACGAGGCGCTCGGCGAGGCCCGGCGCATCGCCGATGCCGCCAATCTCGGCAAGACGCGCTTTCTCGCCGCCGCCGGCCACGACATTCTCCAGCCGCTGAACGCCGCGCGCCTCTACGCCGCCGCCCTGCAGGAGAAGCATGCCACCCTGCCCGGCACCTCGCTCGCCGCCAACATCAATTCCTCGATCGAATCCGTCGAAGCCATCCTCGGCGCGATCCTCGACATCTCGCGGCTCGATGCCGGCGCCATGCCCTCCCGCCTGGAGGACGTGGAGCTGCAGCCGCTGCTCGCCATGATCCAGACCGATCTCGCGCCGCTCGCGGCCGAGAAGGGCGTGCGCCTGACCTTCGTGCCGACGACGGTCACGGTTCATTCGGACCGCAATCTCCTGCGCCGTCTCGTCCAAAATCTGGTCTCCAACGCGGTGAAGTACACGCGCGAGGGCAAGGTCGTCGTCGGCATCCGGCACTGCCGCATGGCGAAGACGGTGGACATTTCCGTCGTCGACAGCGGGATCGGCATTCCCGGCGACCAGCTGGAGCGGATCTTCCAGGAGTTCATCCGGCTCGACGAGGGCACGCGCACGGCCGAAGGACTCGGCCTCGGCCTCTCCATCGTCGACCGCATCGCGCGCGTTCTGGATCACCCGGTCTCCGTCACCTCCGAACACGGGCGCGGCACGCGCTTCCGCGTGACCTTGCCGAAGGTCGGCTCCAAGCTTCTCGCCCCGCCCCGCCCGCTTGCCGCGCGCGTCCATCGGGCGCTGAAGCTCGACGGCATGCGCGTCCTCGTCGTCGACAACGAGGCGACGATCCGCTCCGGCATGGAGGTGCTTCTGACCGGCTGGAACTGCCGCGTCGCGCTCGCGGCGACGCCGGCCGAGGCCCTGGAACGGGCCTCTTCGACCTCGCTCGACATCGTCCTCGTCGACTATCACCTCGGCGAGGCCAACGGGCTCGACGTCGTGGCGGAGCTGCGACGGGCGATCGACCCCGCCCTTCCCGCCATTCTCATCACAGCCGACCGCTCGGCTTCTCTGCGCGAGACAGCCGCTCAGGCCGGCATCGATCTCCTCACCAAGCCGGTGAAGCCCGCTTCCTTACGCGCGGCCATGGCGCAGGGGCGCGGGCGGCGCGTGGCGGCGGAGTAAAACGCCGGACACGAAAACGCCCGACCGTTGCCGATCGGGCGTTCATCGGATGATGGGGCGTCGAAGCGGTCCGGCCTCGGCCGGAGCGGCCCGTCAGCGGCGGCCGGCGGCCGCCTCGCAGACCTCGACATGCTTGCGAAGGGCATCCATGCCGAGCATGGCGGTAATGGTCTTCACGTCGCGGCCCTTGAGCTGCGGCGCGTGCTCGACATCGCTCAGTCGCTTCAGAAGTTCGGCTCTCGTCATGTTCCGTTCCTCTTCGTTTCACGGCCCCGTCCGCGGGGGCTGAGGTCCAGTCGTGCCGGCGGCCCCGATCGAAACCGCCGTCATCCCGCGCCGAGAGGCGCGGCGGCCGATCCCGACAGGTCGGGGATCGAAGCCACTGGTACGATAGAGGCGCCGTCCGCCCCTTTGAGGGCAGCGGTCGGCGCCTTGGACCGCCGAAGTCCGGAAATCAGGCCCGGCGGATCTGTGCGAACTTCGTGCGGTCCGGCGCGTCCGCGACGCTCGCCCGGCTGGCCAGAACGGGAAGCTCGATGTCGACCTCGAGGGTCGAGACGGCGTCGCCCTTCTGCATCTTGACCTTCACCTGATCGCGGTCGATCGCGACATGCTTGGCGATGACGGCGAGGATCTCCTCGCGCAGCACGGCGACGAGATCGGACTGGCCGATGCTCGCCCGCTCGTGCGCCAGCAGAACCTGGAGGCGTTCGCGCGCGGCGGGCGCGGTGGTCGAGCGCTTGGAGAAGAAAGAAGAGAAGATCGTCATGCCGCCCTCCGTCCGAACAGGCGGCCGAAGAGGCCCTTGCGGTCGTCCGGGATGGTCATCGCGATCTCGGCGCCGTTCAGCCGGCGCGCGGCGTCGGTATAGGCTCTGGCGGGCGCGCTGGTCGGCTCGCCCAGCGTCACGGGCGACCCGGTGTTGGAGGCGCGCAGCACGTCCGAGCTCTCCGGGATGATGCCGAGAAGCGGGATCGACAGGATGTCGAGCACGTCGTCGACCTTCAGCATGTCGCCGCGCTCGGCGCGGGCCGCGTCGTAGCGGGTGAGAAGGAGATACTTCTCCATGCGCTCGCCGCGTTCGGCGCGCAGCGTCTTGGCGTCGAGAATGCCGATGATGCGATCGCTGTCGCGCACCGAGGAGACTTCCGGATTGGTCACGACCACGGCGACGTCGGCATGGCGCATGGCGAGCGTGGCGCCGCGCTCGATGCCGGCGGGGCTGTCGCAGATCACCCAGTCGAAGCGCTCGCGCAGCTCGGCCATGACGCGATCGACGCCCTCGACGGTGAGGTTGTCCTTGTCGCGGGTCTGGGAGGCCGGCAGCAGCGACAAGGTGTCGATGCGCTTGTCGCGGATCAGCGCCTGCGAGAGGTTCGCGTCGCCCTGGACGACGTTGATGAGATCGTAGACGACGCGCCGCTCGGCGCCCATCACGAGATCGAGATTGCGCAGGCCGACGTCGAAATCGACGACGCAGACCGTCTGTCCGCCGAGCGCCAGAGCCGCGCCGAGTGCTGCCGTCGTCGTCGTCTTGCCGACGCCGCCCTTGCCCGATGTGACCACCAAGACTGTCATAGATGATATCCTTTGTTCGTTACGGGTCAGGCGAGAGCCACGGTCTTCAGCCTGTCCCCGTCCAGCCAGATCTGAACGGATTGGCCATGTAGTTTCGGCTCGATGTCCTCGGCGGTCTTGTAGAGACCGTCGATGGCGATGAGTTCGGCTTCGAGCTTGCGGCAGAAGATGCGCGCATCCGTCTGCCCCGCCGAGCCCGCCAGCGCCCGGCCGCGCAGCGAGCCGTAGACATGGATGGACCCGCCGGCGATGACCTCGGCGCCCGAAGCGATGGAGCCGAGAATGGTGACGTCGCCCTCGGGGAAGATGATCGACTGGCCCGACCGGACCGGCGCGTCGATGACGAGCGAGGACTTCTGTGCGGCCTGCACGAGGGCCGGAAGAGGAGCCGCCGCGGCGGGGGCGGCGGACGGCGCGGGCGCCTGACCGGGCGCGGCGGCGACCGGGGCGGCTTCCGGCTGAATCTCGCCGGCCTCGCGGCCGCCGCGCATGGCGGGCGGCATGCCGGGGCCGAGCTGCGAGGGCGCGGCGCCCTCGATGCCCATGATGCGCACGCCGCGCGAGGCGAGCGCGGCGACGAGATCGGACAGTTCCTGCGCGGTGAAGCCGAGCCCGTCATTGTTCAGCCCGTCGACGTCGAGCACGATCGGCCGGCCGAGGAAGAAGCCGGTGGACCTTGCCGCCAGATCGTCGAGGCTCGCCAGCCAATCGGAAAAGGGCAGTTCCGGCGAAAGAACGAGCGCGAGGAAGGAGCGTCCGCGCAGGCGGACGGGTTTCACGGGTTGCCGAGCGGCGGTCATCGGGGCCAATTCCGGGTTGCCGGGACCGAAGCGCCCCGTCGTTACTAAGACGTTAAAATGGGCCTCCAGGCTGGCGCGAAACCTACGTCGAGGGCGGCGGGAGGCGATCGGGAGCGGCACCGCGCCGCCCGACGGGCGACCTCCGCAAGGGAAGCCGGCAACGTCGGATGCACCCAAAATGCGGCCGAAACCGGCCTGCCCGCGGGCCTCGGATCAGCCGGGAGCGCCGTCGCGGCCGGTGTTCAGCCGCGCCAGCCGGATCACCGCCTGGGTGCGCGAATCGACGCCGAGCTTGCCGAGGACGGCGGAGACATGGGCCTTGATCGTCGCTTCCGAAATGCCGAGCTCGTAGGCGATCTGCTTGTTCAAAAGCCCCTTGCCGAGCATGGTGAGGACGCGCGTCTGCTGCGGCGTCAGCGTGCGCATGCGACCGATCATCTCGGCCACTTCCGGGTCGCCCTCGCCCTCCAGCGAGACCTGCGGCGGCAGGTAGACGTCGCCGTCGAGAATGCGGCTGATCGCCTCGCGAATCTCGTCGAAGCCGGAGCTTTTCGGAATGAAGCCGGAGGCGCCGAGATCGAGCGCGTGGCGGATCAGCCGGTTGTCCTCGCTGCCCGAGACCACCGCCACCGGCACGCCCGCATGCTCCGCCCGCATCAGGGCGAGGCCGGAGAGGCCGTCCGAGCCGGGCATGGCGAGGTCGAGCAGCAGGAGGTCGGCCTCCGGGTGGCGCTGCAGGGCCAGCGCCGCCTCGTCGAAATCCTTGGCCTCGACGATCTGGTGCTCGCCTGGAAGCGCCGAGAGAATCTCGCGGAGCGCGCCGCGAAAGAGCGGATGGTCGTCGGCGATGATGAAGGTGCGGTTCATGGCGACGGCCTTTCGGGTCCCGGGCTCAGCGGCGGGCGGGCGCGGGCGCCACGCTGGCGCCGGCCGCCCCCGTGCGTGTGCCGGAATAGTGGAGAACGACCTCGCGCGTGTGCGGCCGGGCGCGGTGCTCCACCACGTAGAGCCCCTGCCAGGTGCCGAGCATCAGCTGGCCGCGCAGGACGGGTATGGCGATGCTGGTCGAGGTGACGGCCGCCTTGATATGGGCGGGCATGTCGTCGGCCCCCTCGATCGAATGGCGATAGATGGGACCGGCCGGCGCGAGCCGATCCAGCGCGTCGAGAAGATCGGCCTGCACGTCGGGATCGGAGTTTTCCTGGATGACGAGGGATGCGGACGTGTGGCGGATGAAGGCGGTGAGCAATCCGTCGGCCGCCTCGAACGTCTTCAGGCGCTCGGCGACGGCTCCCGAAATGTCCAGCATCGACCGCCCCCTGGTGCGGATCGCCAATGTCTCGATGAACTGCATCAACCCTCGCGGCCTTGCCGGTCCGCGCAGAAGAAGCGCCGACCCGGATCTCCGCCGAACGTGGCGGAGCCCTTATGGTTTCTCTCACGCCGCGCCCGCTGCCCGCAATGGCGTCTACCGTCCGCAAGGACGGGCAAGCACACTTGCCTGTCTCTCCTTAATCACGGCGCATTGTCGCGTGCTTGATTCGCCGGGCATCGAATCAGCGTGACGGAACAGGAGGGCATGACAGACCGTCGGGACACGGACCGGGGCCGCCGCCACCGAGGCGCCGGCCGGCCGCGATCTCCGTGCGACGGTCCGTCATGCCCTTTCAACGCCCGCGAAGGAGAGTTTGGCCATGCGACGACTGACGATCGACCCCGCCGTCTTCGACCTTTCGCGCGCCGAGCCCGAACTGATCGCGACCAATGCCGACATCATCGCGATGCAGAAGGCCAAGCCCAGCCCCTGGACGCTGCCGATCGAGACCGTGCGGCAGGCGCGGCGCGACGGGCGCGGCACCTTTCCCGCCGTGGCGCCCGACCCGGACGCCGAGACCGGTTCCTTCACGAGCCGAAGCGGCCATGCCATCCCCTTGCGCATCTTCCGCCCGGCGGGCACGGAGCCGCGCGGCACCTATCTCCACTTCCACGGCGGGGGCTGGGTCTTCGGCGCGGCCGCCGAGTTCGATCCGTTCCTGCGCCGCCTCGCCCAGCAGACCGGGCTCGTCGTCGCCTCCGTCGATTACCGGCTGGCGCCCGAACATCCGTTTCCGGCAGGGCCCGACGATTGCGAGGAGGTCGCGCTCGCCCTCGCTTCGGGGCTGATTCCCGGCCTTCCCACCGGCTTCCTCGCCATCGGCGGCGAATCCGCCGGCGCGCATCTCTCGGTCCTGACGCTGATCCGGCTTCGCGACCGCCACGGGCTGGCGCCCTTCGGCGCCGCCAACCTCAATGCCGGCTGCTACGATCTGTCGATGACGCCGAGCGTCCGATCCTGGGGCGAGGAGCGGCTGGTGCTGAACACGGAGGATATCGGCCAGTTCGTCCAGCGCTTCCTGAAGAACGGCGAGGACCCCCGCTCCGCCGCCGTCTCGCCGCTCTATGCCGGTCTCAAGGGCCTGCCGCCCGCGCTCTTCACGGTCGGCACCTGCGATCTCCTGATCGACGACACGCTCTTCATGGCGCAGCGCTGGCTCGCCGCCGGCAACGGGATGGAACTGTCGCTGCACAATGCCGGCTGCCACGTCTTCCAAGCCTTTCCCTCGGCCGCGGGCGTGCGCTCCATGGCCGAGATCGAGACCTTCATCCGCCACCGCTATGCCGAGACCGTCGCCGGCGGCGCCCGGACGGGCGCGACAGTGGACGCTTGATCGTTCAAGTCCGGTCGGGCGCGGCGGCGGGCGGCGGCTCGGCCTCGATCTCCTTGGCGATGTCGCCGAAAGCGCGGAACACGCGCTTCATGCGGCCGAGCGCGCGCTCGAATTCCTCGTCCTCAGCGGCCTCAGCCCGTCCTTCGACGGATGGGGCCGTCGCGGAGGACGCGCGCGGCGACGCGGCGCCGGCGGCCGCAGGTTCCATGTCGCAGGCCAGGGTGGCCGGATCGATCCGGCAGATGGTGATCTCGCCCGTCGCCGTGTCGAGCCGCGCCAGACCGCCCTCGACCGGCTGGAACTGGTAGCGGCCGGGTGCGGGCTCGCCAGCGGGCGGCGTCTGCGCGAGGGACGGCGCGGCCGCGAGGACTAAGGCGCCGACAAGGGCGGCGGGCCGCCAAAGACGTGCAACACTCGGCTTCATCGAACATCCCTCCAGTGCTATGCCTCCGCCGGACCGAACCGGCTCGGGGCTTCGCAGTCGTAGAGCGCAAATCCGGCGAGAATGGCGCGCCGCCTCGGCCGCCCGGATCGCGGGACGGTTCGACCGGGCGGGCCGGGAACCGAACCGGCCGGCACGACGATTATACGTTTTCTTCGCGGCGCACCGAAGCGGCAGGCCGCGAACCATATGACGAGGGCACCCGTCGATGACCAGCGCACCCATCTACAAGATCGCGCCGCGGGCGCTCTGGCGGGAGGCCGAAGACAAGGGCCGCTTCGAGGGGGCGCCCGTCGATCTCGCCGACGGCTACATCCATTTCTCGACGGCCGCCCAGGTGCGCGAGACCGCCTCCAAGCATTTCGCGGGACAGGCCGATCTCGTCCTCGTCGGCATCGACCCGGACAGGCTCGGCGCGGCGCTGAAATGGGAGCCCTCCCGCGGCGGCCAGCTCTTTCCCCATCTCTACGGGCCGCTCGATCTCGGCGCCGTCCTCTTCGCCGAAGAGCTGCGCATCGGCCCCAACGGGTTCCACCTCTTTCCCGCCAGCATCCGATGATCCCCTTCTACCGCATCGCCCGTCCGATCCTCTTCCAGATGGATGCGGAGAACGCCCACACGCTCTCCATCAAGGCGCTGAAGCGCGGAATGCTCCCGCGCGTCGACGTGCCGACCGATCATCGGCTGCGCGTGACCGTGGCGGGCCTTCAGCTACCGAACCCGCTGGGCCTCGCCGCCGGATACGACAAGAACGCGGAGGTGCCGGACGCCGCGCTTCGCCTCGGCTTCGGCTTCGCCGAAGTCGGCACCGTCACCCCCCTGCCCCAGGTCGGCAACGAGCGCCCGCGCGTCTTCCGCCTGCCGGAATCGGGCGCCGTCATCAACCGGCTCGGCTTCAACAACGAAGGCCATGCCGCGGCGCTGGCAAGGCTCCAGGCGCGCAGCCGCAAGCCCGGCATCGTCGGCGTCAATGTCGGCGCCAACAAGGATTCGGCCGACCGCATCAAGGACTATGTCGACGGCGTCTCGCTCTTCGAGCCGGTCGCGAGCTACATCACGATCAACATTTCCTCGCCGAACACGCCGGGCCTTCGCAAGCTGCAGACCGGCGAGGATCTCGACCGGCTGCTCCACGCCGTCGTCGGCGCGCGCAACGGGTTCGCGGCCATGTCCGCGACGGCCAAGAAGCCGATCTTCCTGAAGGTCGCGCCCGACCTCGCCCGCGACGACATCGCGGAAATCGCGCGCGCGGCGGCGACGCACGGGATCGACGGGCTGATCGTCTCCAACACGACGCTGTCGCGTAACGGCCTTCCCGACGCGGCACAGAACCGCAACGAGGCCGGCGGGCTTTCCGGCCGCCCGCTCTTTCGCCGCGCGACCTGGACGCTCGCCGCCTTCCGCCGCGCGCTCGGACCCGACATGGCCCTCATCGGAGCCGGCGGCGTCGAGAATGCCGAGACCGCCATGGCCAAGATCGAGGCCGGCGCCGACCTCGTCCAGCTCTATACCGGCCTCGTCTACGGCGGCCCGCGCCTGCCCGTGCGCATTCTCAACGGCCTGCGCGAAATCCTCGACCTCGAAGGCGTCGGCTCCATCGCCGACCTGCGCGACCGCCGGACCGACGAGATCCTGGCGGCCGGCCCCGAATAGGTATTACCAGCGGTCCCGGCCAGGGCCGCCGGATCAGGCCCCGAAGGTCGCGCGCCTTCGGGCCGGCAGGGCGGCCAGGAGCGTGAAGCCGCGAAGGCAGAGGAAGACCTGGAACGCGAACCAGAGGCCGTGATTGCCGAAGACCGGCAGGAGCGCATAGGCGAGCGCGGCATAGAGGAGCGTCGAGACGATCATCATGTTGCGCATGGTGGACGACCAGGTCGCGCCGATGAAGACGCCGTCCATCAGGAAGGCGAGCGCGCCGGAAAAGCAGGAGAGCGCCGCCCAGCCGAGATAGGGCTCGGCGGCCGCGCGGATCGCGGCATCGGTCGTCAAAAGCGCGACGACCCCCTCGCCCGTCGCGAGGAAGAGCAGCGCCAGGCCGCCGCTGAGCGCCAGACCCCAGAGGGTGGTGAGCTTCACCGCCCGGTCGAAGGCAGGCCGCCAGTCGGCACCGACGGCCCGGCCGACCAGTTGCTCGGAGGCGTTCGCGAGCCCGTCGAGGAAATAGCCGCCGACCATGAAGAGCGTCAGGAGAACGCCGTTCGCCGCCAGCGTCAGCGCGCCGAGGCCCGCGCCGAGCCGTGTGAAGAGCGCGTATCCGCCGAGGAGGCAGAAGGAGCGGATCATGATGTCACGGTTCACCGCGATCATCGCTCCGAAGGCCTCGGCGTCGAGAATGCGCGAAAGGCCCGGCCGCCGCGCCTTCGAGAATCGCCGGGTCACGACGAGAAAGCCGATCAGCGCGCCCAGCGCCTCGCCCGTCGCCGTGCCCAGCGCGACGCCGGCGATCCCGCCCTCCAGCACCAGCCCGAAGAGGATCGAGAAGACGATGTTCGCGCCGTTGATCAGAAGCTGGAGGAGAAGGCCGAGCGTCGCCTGCCCGCGCCCGAGCACGCTGCCGAGAACCGCGAAGTTCATGAGCGACATCGGCGCCGCCAGCATGCGCCAGAAGACGTAGACCCGCGTCGCCTCCGCAACGCCCGGCTCCGGCGAGATCGCGAGAAGGCCGAGTTCGGTGACGAAAGGCTGGAGCACGACGAGCGCCGCGCCGATGACGAGCGCCAGGATGACGGCCCGCCAGAACACCGCCTGCATCTCCGCCTCGTCCTCGGCGCCGAAGGCCTGCGCGGTGAGGCCGGTCGTTCCCGAGCGGACGAAATTGAAGGTCAGGAAGGCGAAATCGAAAATCAGCGCGCCGACGACGAGCCCGGCGAGAAGCTCGGCATTCCCGAGGCGCCCGATGACGGCGGTATCCGTGATGCCGAGAAGCGGCTGCGTGAGGAAGGCCAGCGTCATCGGAACGGCGATGCGCAGGACCTCGCCATTCGTCACCTCGAACGGCCGTGGCGCAAGCGCCGGATCGCCGCTGCCCATCCCGGATGTTCCCCTCTTGTTCCCCGCCAGATCAGGCGTGCCATCTCGTCGCGGCGAATGCAAGCGCGATCCTTCGCCCACGCAGCAGGATCGCCTATATCCAGCACGCCATGAGCCTTGCGATCGTCCATCACCCCGCCTTCGATGCGCAGTTCGACCAGCGGCATCGCTTTCCCATGTCGAAGTTCTCGCGCATCGCCGCGATTCTCGAAGAGGACGGCGTGGTCGGGCCGAACGGCTTCCACCTGCCCGTGCCCGCCCACCCCGAATGGCTGCGGCTCGCCCATGCGCCGGACTATGTGGATGCGGTGCTGGAGGAGCGCGTCTCGCCCGCGATCGAGAAGGCGATCGGCTTTCCGGTGGACGAACGCGTCTCCATGCGCTCGCGCTGCGCGACGGGCGGCACGGTGCTCGCGGCGCGTCTGGCGCTTGCCGAGGGGCTCGCCTGCAACACGGCCGGCGGCAGTCACCATGCGGCGGCGGCAAGCGGCGCGGGCTTCTCGGTCTTCAACGACGTCGCGGTCGCCGCGCGCGTCATGGTCGCGGAGGGCCATGTCGGCCGCATCCTCGTCTTCGACTGCGACGTCCACCAGGGCGACGGCACCGCGAGGATCTTTGCCGACGATCCCGCCGTCTTCACGCTCTCGATCCACGCGGCCCGCAACTACCCCGACGTGAAGCCGCCCTCCGACCTCGACATTCCCCTCCCCGACGGCACGGGCGACGCCGCCTATCACGCCGTCCTGCCCTTCGCGCTGGAAACGGGGCTGGCCGAGGGCGTGCCCGATCTCGTCTTCTACAATGCCGGCGTCGATCCCCATGTCGACGACCGGCTCGGCCGCCTCTCCCTCACGGAAGAGGGTCTGGCCGAGCGGGACCGGAGGGTGATCGGCTTCTTCCGCGAGCGCGACGTGCCCGTCGCCTGCGTCATCGGCGGCGGCTATTCGCGCGACATCGAAGCCCTGTCCCGCCGGCACACGATCCTCCACCGGGTGGCGAGCGAGTTCGCCTGAAAGATCAACTGTTTCGGCGGCTGTCGGGAAAGATGGCAAAAGCCGGGCAACCGCAGACGCCCCGGCTCATTTCACCTCGGTAGCGAAAACGTGAAACGAGCCCCGCCATGCCATCTTCCCCGTCCCAATCGAGCGCCGCATCCACGACGCGCGGCCGCGAGGCCCACGGTCCGCTGCAGATCCCGACATCCGGATGGAAGGACGTGCTGTGGCGCGTCTATGGCGAGATCAACGGCGACCGCGTCATGCTGACCGCGGCGGGCGTGACCTATTATCTCCTGCTCGCCTTCGTGCCAGGCCTTTCGGCCTTCCTCTCGCTCTACGGCCTCGTCGCCGATCCCGCCACGGTGGCCGAGCATGTCGGCCAGCTTCGCGGAATCGTTCCGGAGGGCGGGCTCCAGATCCTCGACGAGCAGCTGAAGCGCCTCGCCTCGGAGGGTCAGGCGACGCTCGGCATCACGCTCGCCATTTCGCTCGCCATCGCGCTCTGGAGCGCCAATGCCGGCGTGAAGTCGCTCTTCGAATCGATGAACGTCGCCTATGACGAGGTCGAGAAGCGCTCCTTCATCAAGCTGAACGCGGTGTCGCTGCTCTTCACCTTCGGCGCGATCGTGACCATGATGCTGATGCTCGGCGTCATCGTCGTCCTGCCCGCCGCCCTCGCCTTCGTCGGCCTTGCCGAAGGCACGGAGTGGCTGATCCGCATCGCGGGCTTCGCGGCGCTTCTCCTCGTTTTGTCGCTCGGCATCGCCGCGCTCTACCGCTGGGGCCCCGACCGGTCGGCCGCCAAATGGCGCTGGATCACGCCGGGCGCGGCTCTCGCGCTCGTCGCGACGATCGTCGTCTCCGCGCTCTTCTCCTGGTACGCGGCGAATTTCGGCTCCTACAACGCCACCTACGGCTCGCTCGGCGCCCTCATCGGCTTCATGACCTGGATCTGGCTGACCTCGACGCTGCTCATCGTCGGCGCCGAGCTGAACTCGGAACTGGAGCACCAGATCAGCACGGACTCCACGACCGGCGCCGAGCGCCCGCTCGGATCGCGCGGCGCGATCATGGCCGACAGCGTCGCGGGCATCGACGAGACGGCGCGGGACGAGACCGTCAATGGCGCCGCCCGTCGGCGAGGCCGGGCGCAAGGCAGGCGCGAGGGCGCCGCCATCGGCTCGCTCGCCGTCGCCGTGCCCGCGGCCCTTCTCCTCACCTTCCTCCAGCGCCGCGCGGAGCGCAGCGGGCGCTGGTGAGGTCGTCTCAGCGGCTGCCGCTGCGCCCGACCTTCAGAAAACGGGAGATCAGGAAGATCGGGATCACGATGGCGGCGCCGAGCAGGAAATAGTCGGTCGCCCGGCGGAAGGAGCCGAAGACCGAGACCCAAGCCCAGCGGACGAAATCCTCCGCCGCGTCGTAGACGTCGCGCGGGCTCCAGTCGAGCCAGGAGAGGAGCACGCCGACCACGACGGACAGGATGATCAGGCGGATCGCGACGGAGAGCGGCGATCCGCCGAGAAAGCTTTCGATGCCGGACATGGGGTCGTTCCTCTGCTCTGCCTTGCCGGACAGGAGGTGGGCGATCTCGGCGCGCCGCGCAAGCCGTCGCCTGACGAATCACCCTTCGCCGAGCATGGCCTGCAAGGTCTCGATGCGATCGGCCTCGAAGGCGGGCTTGTCCCAGCGCAGGCGCGAAATGCGCGGAAAGCGCATGGCGACGCCGCTCTTGTGGCGCGTCGAGCGCTGCAGCCCCTCGAAGGCGACCTCCAGCACCAGCCCGTGGTCGGGCTCGGCCCGCACCGAGCGCACGGGGCCGAAGCGCTGGATCGTGTTGTCGCGGATGTACTTGTCGAGCAGCTTCAGCTCCTCGTCGGTGAAGCCGAAATAGGCCTTGCCCACCGGCACCAGCTCCGGCTGGTCCGCCTCGCCCGCCCAGACGCCGAACGTGTAGTCGGAATAGAAGCTCGACCGCTTGCCGTGCCCGCGCTGGGCATACATCAGCACCGCGTCGATCAGATGCGGGTCCTGTTTCCACTTGAACCAGGGCCCCTTCGGCCGCCCCGGCACGTAGGCGCTGTCCCACCGCTTCAGCATCACGCCCTCGATCACCGGATGAGGCGGGTTCACGCGCAGGCGCCCGAGATCCTCGAAGCTCTCGAAGGGCACGAAGGGCGAGATGTCGAAGCGCGTCGACTCCAGCGCAGCGACGAACGGGTCCAGCCGCTGGCGCCGCTCGGCGAAGGGCAGCGCGCGCAGATCCTCCGGCCCGTCCTGCAGGAGATCGTAGGCCCGGAGGAACACCGGATGCTTGTCCATGACGGCCGCCGAGACCGCCTTTCGGTTCAGCCGCTGCTGGAGATCGGAAAAGGTGCCGACGACGATGTCGTCCTCCGGCGGTCCCTCATGCGGCTTCACCTTCGCGCGGCCCTTCGCGGCCGGTCGCGCCACGAGGAGCTCGCCGTCGAGCGAGCCCTCGTAGTCCATGGCCGCCAGGAGATCGGGGAAGGCGTGGCTGATGTCGTCGCCGGTGCGCGAATAGAGCCGGCGCACGCCGCGCTCCACCGTCGCCTGCACGCGGATGCCGTCCCACTTCCACTCCGCCGCGTAGTCCGCGGGCAGTATGCGCCCGTAATCCGGCGCCTCCAGCGGCTGCGAGAGCATCACGGGCCGGAACGGCGAGGCCGCCGCCGAGACGGGCTTCTCCGCGCGGCCCTCCAGCCAGGCGAAGAGCTCGAGATAGGGCACGTCCAGCCCGTGCCAGAGCTCCTCGATCTCCGACACGTCCTTCTGCCCGAAATCGGCCAGAGCCTGCTTGGCGAGGCGCGAGGACACGCCGATGCGCATGGAGCCGGTGACGAGCTTTAGAAGAGCGTAGCGGCCGGACGAATCCAGTCGGTCCAGCCAAGCCTCCACGAGCTTCGGCCCCTCCGCCCGCGTCGCCGCGTCGAGTTCCGAGATCACCTCCTCCAACGTCGGCGGATCGGTCTCGCGGTCGCCGTCGTGCGGCGCCGGCCAGACGAGCGCGATCGTCTCGGCGAGATCGCCCACATAGTCGTAGGAATAGCCGAAGAGCACCTCGTCCATCCGGTCCGCCATCAGCGCGCGCAGCATGGCGGGCTTCACCGAGCGGATGTCGAGCCCGCCCGTGATCGCCGCCAGCGCATAGCCGCGCTCGGGGTCCGGCACGTCGCGGAAATGATCCGCCATCAGCCGCAGCTTGCCGTTGCGGGACGGCGTGAGGACGAGGCGGTCGAGAAGTTCGGCGAAGGGCTGCATGATCTCCGGCGCGCAGCGTGATGCCGCCCGGAGAACCTAGAGCGTTGCGGCGACGGGAAGAGGTCGGGCGCCGCGAATCGTCTGACGTGCGAGATGATGCCGCGCGGTGAAGACGGCGTCGGCGTCCATGCCGGGCTCGGCCACCAGCCATTCCAGATAGTCCGCCGGCACCTCGGCGAGCGGCACGCCCTTGTGCTTGCCGAAACGCAGCTTGGCCAGGAGCGCCGGCTGCTTGGTCACGCGCTCCGCCCGGTCGAGGAAATCCTCCACGTCGCGGCAGCGCGGCATCAGCACATCCGCGATCCGGCGAAGCAGCACGGCGGTCGCCAGCGCGTCGTAGAGCGCCCTGTGCGGATGCAGCCCCGCCATCAGCGGCCGGACCTCGGTCAGGTCCAGCGGGACATACTTGA
This sequence comes from Aureimonas sp. Leaf427, assembly GCF_001425485.1. Classification (GTDB taxonomy): domain Bacteria; phylum Pseudomonadota; class Alphaproteobacteria; order Rhizobiales; family Rhizobiaceae; genus Plantimonas. The sequence continues at coordinate 59,305 of NZ_LMQW01000003.1, forward strand.
CCAAGCTCTGGAGCCCGTGCGCCCGAACCTCGGGAAAGGCCCGCAGCGCCAGCTTGTAGGTACAGAGCCAGCGGCCCGCGAGCTTCAGGCGCGGCCGGTCGAAATCCGAGCGCTGCGCGGCATAGGCCGGGGCGCCAGCAAAGCGCTGGACCGCCTCCTCGAAGGACGGCGCGCCCGTCAGCATCTCGTCGGAGATCTGGTGCACGCGGCGGGCATGCGGATTGATCTCGACGCCGGCGGGATCGCAGAGCGACTGGAGCGGATTGAAGATCGCGCCGGTGGAAAGATCGAAATCGACCGATCCGATCTCGATGACCGCATCCTTCTCGAAGCTCTGCCCGGCCGTCTCCGTGTCGATGACGCGCACGAGCGAGGGCACGCAATCGGCGAAGAGGGACGGCGTTACGGGCGCGAGCGGAAAGAGGTCGAGCATCGGGTTCAAGGTCGGTTCTGGCGGCGCGCTTGGCAAGCCCCCCGCCCGCGCGCATCGTCGCGCTCCCCAACCTGTCCAGAGAAATTCTTCGTTTCACGCGCGACTGTGGCCGCGGCGCACGCTCGCCAATGGATGAGGTCGCTCGCTGTCGCGCCGCTCCGGCCGGCGCCAAGCCGCTTGATCCGAACCCGCGATCCCGCTAGGCAAGAGCCCGATTGACGTAAACGTCAAAGCGAAGCGGAGTTCTTCATGGCCCTGCCCATCATCCTCAAAGACCGGCTGCGCGTTCCGGTCGTCGCCGCGCCGCTCTTCATCATCTCGCATCCGCCCCTCGTCATGGCGCAGTGCAAGGCCGGCATCGTCGGCTCCTTCCCCGCGCTCAACGCACGCCCCGCCGCCCAGCTCGACGAATGGCTGCACGAGATCAAAGAGGGCCTCGCCGCACACGACCGCGAGCATCCCGACCGGCCGGCCGCGCCCTTTGCCGTCAATCAGATCGTCCACAAGTCCAACGACCGGCTCCAGGCCGATCTCATGGTCTGCGTGAAGCACAAGGTGCCGATCGTCATCACCTCGCTCGGCGCGGTGCCGGAGGTGAACGAGGCCGTCCATTCCTATGGCGGCATCGTCCTTCACGACGTGATCAACGACCGCTTCGCCAGAAGCGCGATCCGCAAGGGCGCGGACGGGCTGATCGCGGTGGCGACGGGCGCGGGCGGCCATGCCGGGACGCTCTCGCCCTTCGCGCTCGTCTCCGAGATCCGCCGCTGGTTCGACGGCCCGCTCTTCCTCTCCGGCGCGATCGCGACGGGCGGCGCCGTCCTCGCGGCCGAGGCGATGGGCGCCGACGGCGCCTATATCGGCTCGGCCTTCATCGCGACGGAGGAGGCCCGCGCCGCCCCCGCCTACAAGGAGGGCATCGTAGCAGGTTCCGCCTCCGACATCGTCTACACCAATCTCTTCACCGGCATTCACGGCAACTACCTGAAGGCCTCCATCGAAGCCGCGGGCCTCGATCCCGACAAGCTGCCCGAGAGCGATCCCTCCGCGATGAACTTCGGCGGCTCCAGCGCGGCCAAGGCCTGGAAGGACATCTGGGGTTCCGGCCAGGGCATCGGCTCCGTCGACGCCGTCGTGCCGGCCGCCGCCCTCGTCGACCGCCTCGCCGACGAATACGCCGCCGCCCGCCGCCGCCTCTTTCCGCAAGCCTGAGGACAGCTTGACGACGATTGCCGCTTGAACCCGGCCGCGATTGCGTCTATCAGACCCCTCGTCCGGCGCAGCAGCGCTTCGCCAGGGCAGGCCGCTTTAGCTCAGTTGGTAGAGCACGTCATTCGTAATGACGGGGTCAGGTGTTCGAGTCACCTAAGCGGCACCATTTCCTTTCAAGCAATCAGCATTCGATAACCTTGGGCGCCGGAAGGCGCCTTTTGCGTTTGCGGACACTTGCGGGCTGGACGCTTACCCTCCTCAGCATTTTTCTTCCCCGCCTGAACGACGACGTCCGCCGGATAAATCCGGGCGCCGACAGCCGCTTTTTTCTGATCGAGACGAGGCGTCGACGGCGCCGGAGGCGGGGCCGCTTTCCCCTGCCCTATAGGGGCTGCGCCATTTCTTCGAGGCCGGTCACGGGGCCGCCCTTCTGTTCGCCCGAGACCGGGGAGAGATTTCGCCCGCCCCCGGCCGAGCGGGACCGAGCCCGCCTCGACAGGTTCGGATAAGGGTTGACCGCCAGACTCCCGAGACGGTAAGCGTTAATTATATTCATTGCTTAGCTAACGATCGCCTTGAAATGTCCTAGAGTTAGCCAACCCAGCTGAGCGACAACGGGGAGAGTGGGCAAAATGCCTCTTCAGAACGCTGTGCGCGTGTCCGATCTGATCGACACGATGGGGGTCGCAACCCATATCGACTACACCGACGGCCAGTACCGCGACATCGACGCCGACATCGCCGCGCTGAAGTTTCTCGGGATCAACCATGTCCGCGACGCCGCGCCCAATCCGGCCTCAGACGCGTTCGGCCAGGGGCATCTCGCCGATGCCGCCAAGGCGGGCCTGAAGTTCACCTTCGTCGTTCAGGGCAATGTCGATCCCGAGGTCGTCGTCGGCCGCCTCCACCAGTTCGCCGCCGCCCATCCGGGCGCCATCACCGGCATCGAGGGGCCGAACGAGGTCAACAACTGGCCCGTGACCTATCGCGGACTGACCGGCACGGCGGGCGCCCAGGCCTATCAGGCGGCCCTCTTCGACGCGGTCAATGCCGATCCTCTCCTGAAGAACATCCCCGTTCTCGGCTTCACCGACTACCCGGTCCATGCGTCCGATTCGGACTGGAACAACATCCATCCCTATCCCAAGAACGGCGACCAGCCGCGCGACACGGTCGTGGCGGAAGCCAAGGCGCAAGCGGCGATCGATCCCGGCAAGGGCTTCGCGATCACCGAGGGCGGCTACCACACCTCGCTCAGCGCGGACCGGAACGGCGGCTGGGAGGGCGTCGACGAAGCCACCCAGGCCAAGCTGACCCTCAACATGTACATGGACGCGGCCCAGCAGGGCTCCAAGATCACCAATCTCTACCAGCTGCTCGACGCCTATCCCGACCACAAGGGCGGCGGCGACCAGGAAAGCCATTTCGGCATGTTCCGGCTGGACGGCTCGGCCAAGCCCGTCGCGACGGCCATCCACAATTTCACGACGATCCTGCGCGATGCCGGCGGCAGCGCCGGCGGCTTCAAGGCGGGCTCGCTGGACTATTCCGTCAGCGGCCTGCCGAGCACAGGGCACACCTATCTCATGCAGAAGTCGGATGCCTCCTTCCAGATCATCGCCTGGAACGAGCCGGACATCTGGGACCAGGCCGCCAACCGCGCGATCGCGGCCCCGACGAGCACCGTCACCGTCAGCCTCGGCAAGACGTTCGAGACCGTGCAGGTCTTCGATCCGCTGAAGGGCACCGGAGCCATCCAGACGCTCCACAACGTCTCGTCCGTCCAGCTCGGCCTGACCGATCACCCGCTGGTGCTTCAGGTGTCCGGGGCCACGGGCGTCCAGACGCCTCCGACCGTTCCCGTCACCCCGGCTCCGACACCGACGCCAACGCCGCCCCCGACGACGACGCCCAAACCCGTCGACACGACCATCGGCACGGGACCGGACAAGCTGGTTTTGAAGATCAGCGAGGACGCTCACAAGGGCGACGCGCAGTTCACCATCTCGGTCGACGGCAAGCAGGTCGGCGGCGTTCTCACCGCCCATGCCTCGCACGCCGCCAAGCAGTCCGACACGATCACCGTCAACGGCAACTGGGCGCCCGGCGACCACAAGGTCACCGTCAACTTCCTCAACGACTATTCCGAGGGCAGCACCAAGACGGACCGCAACCTCTACGTCGACGGCGCCACCTACAACGGCAAGGCCATCGCCGGCAGCGAGATCGCGTTGAAGGTCGGCGGCCCCCAGAACTTCACCCTGCGCGACACGGCAGCGCCCACGGCACCGACCACCCCGGCGCCGTCGCACACGACGATCGGGACAGGGCCGGACAAGCTGGTTCTGAAGATCAGCGAGGACGCCTACAAGGGCGACGCGCAGTTCACCATTTCCGTCGACGGCAAGCAGATCGGCGGCGTTCTCACCGCCCATGCCTCGCACGCCGCCAAACAGTCCGACACGATCACCGTGAACGGCAACTGGGCGCCCGGCGACCATAAGGTCACCGTCAATTTCCTGAACGACGTCTATGACGGCGCGGCCGGCAAGGACCGCAATCTCCATGTCGACGGCGCCACCTACAACGGCAAGGCCATAGCGGGCAGCGAGTTCTCGCTGAACAGCTCGGGCGCCAAGGACTTCACGCTGCGCGACACCGCGGAGGCGACGGCCCCGGCCACCCCGGCCACCCCGGCACCGTCGCCGTCGCCCGCCGGCACGACCATCGGCACGGGGCCGGACAAGCTGGTTCTGAAGATCAGCGAGGACGCCTACAAGGGCGATGCGCAGTTCACCATCTCCGTCGACGGCAAGCAGGTCGGAGGCGTGATGACGGCCCATGCCTCGCATGCCGACAAGCAGTCCGACATCGTGACCGTGAACGGCAACTGGGCGCCCGGCGACCACAAGGTCAGCATCAACTTCCTGAACGACGCCTATGACGGCACCGTCAAGACCGACCGCAATCTCTATGTCGACGGCGCCACCTATAACGGCAAGGCGATAGCGGGCAGCGAGTTCTCGCTGAACAGCGCGGGCGCCAAGGATTTCACCCTGCGCGACACGGCGGAGGTTTCGGCATCATCCGTCCAGGCGGCGACACCGGCCGGCACGACGATCGGGACCGGTTCCGACAAGCTGGTCCTGAAGATCAGCGAGGATGCCTACAAGGGCGACGCGCAGTTCACCATCTCGGTCGACGGCAAGCAGGTCGGCGGCGTGATGACCGCCCATGCTTCGCATGCCGCCGGCCAGTCCGAACTCATCACCGTCAACGGCAATTGGGCGTCGGGCGACCACAAGGTCAGCATCGACTTCCTGAACGATGCCTATGACGGCACGGCCGGCACGGACCGCAACCTCTACTTGGACGGCGCCACGTATAACGGCGTGGACGTCTCGGACGCACGCCTCTCGCTGATGGGCGTCGGTGTCCAGTCCTTCACGCTTCACGACGACGGGCTGGCCTGACGGTCCGCGCCCGGAGGTCGGCCAGTCCCGGCCGACTGTCAGAGCTCGCAGGGCGCTTCGGCATCGAAGCGCCCTGCGGACCATGGCGTCGAAGGACGCGGGCGACCGACGTGATGCCGAGCGTCCGCTCTTCCGCCTTCGTCTCCGGTCGTCTATCGCTCCGGCATTCGCCCCGGAGCCTTCGATGACGCCCTTCCGCACCTTGATCCTGCTCGCGCTGATACCCTCGGCCCTGTCCGCGCCGGTCCTCGCACGCGATCTCGAGCCGGGGCTGCGGCTCGTCCACACCGCCGCGCCGCGCGAGATCGCGCTGACCTTCGACGCCTGCTCGGGCGCGGTCGATCACCGTATCCTCGATCTCCTCGTGGCCGAACGCATTCCCGCGACCTTCTTCGTGACCGCGCGATGGCTGAAGCGCAATGCCGAGGCGCTCGCGGTCATCCGGGCCCATGGGAATCTCTTCGAAATCGAGAACCACGGCGCGCGCCACATTCCTGCGGTAACGGACGAGGCGAAGGTCTTTGGCCTCGTGACGGCGGGAACGCTGGAGGCGGTCAGGGCCGAGGTCGAGGGCGGCAGCGAGGCGATCCGGCTTTCCACGGGCGCCACCCCGCATTGGTTCCGCGGCGCGACGGCGCGCTACAGCGCGGACGCGGTGGAGGCCATCGAGGCCAAGGGCCTGAAGATCGCCGGCTACTCGCTCAACGCGGATGTCGGCGCCTCGCTCTCGGCGGCCGCGACCGAGAAGCGCCTGCGGGCCGCCAAGAACGGCGACGTCGTGATCGCCCATATCAACCAGCCCACCCATGCCGCAGGCGCCGGCATCGCGGCCGGCCTTCTCGCGCTGAAGCAGGCCGGCGCGAGTTTCGTGCGGCTGGACGATGCCGAGAGCGAGGCGAGCGGGCTGGGCCATGCCACGTTGCCGGGAAAGACGCCGGCGTTCTGAGGCCGGAGCGGTCTCCCGGAGCGAAGCAGAGAGTTCGGGGATGCCCGGACTCAGCCCTTTCCCGACGATCGGCGCTCGAACGCCCCGCGCACGACGTCCGACCGCCTGTCGCTGGGCGACGATGTCTCGATCACGACCGTCTCGGCCCGGTCTGTCGCGCCGAGCATGGCGAACAGCGCGCCTGCGACCTCATCGACGGGCCAGCCGTTTTCGAGGGCGAGCTCGGCGAGACGCAAAGGCGATACGGGAGGCTTCGAAATTGTCATGTGCAGACAAGTCACCCGTTCGATCGCGGTTCCTGATGGGGACCCTCGTTCTCGATATGCCGTAGCGGCAGGTTTGCGAGCCGCAACAGTTGCACCAATTCCACCGCTTGCGGAAGCCCCTGCCGGGAATGAAATGCTGCAGCGCACCGGGAGCGCCTCGATCGAGCTGCCGGAAGTGATCGACGACAGGGGCGCGAGCGCGCGTCCGTCCCTGTCCTTTCATGGGCTTGAGGCGGGGCTACGGAGCAGAAGAGACCACCGTCGATCCGCGGCATGGATCGAACCGTAGTTGACGAAAGGTTGTGGAAATCCGTCTGAAGCTTCCGCAGCTCCGTGACACGCGCCATACGCGCGGAACGCGTGCTCATGGTGGACAAAGCTCGATCCCCGCGTGCGATCGCTGGCTCCTCGTCCTATGCTGACGCATGCGGCTGATTCAGATTCTGCGAACGTTCACCGGTCTTCTCGTCCTCCTCGCCTCGCCCGCTGCGGGCGGCGAGCCGGGCGCGCCCGCGGACCGGATCGCCGTCGATATCGGCAAGGCGCCGTGGTCGGCGGTGGGGCGGATCAACAACAGCGCCTATGGCCGGTGCTCGGCGGTCCTCGTTCGGCGCGACATCGCGGTGACGGCGGCGCACTGCCTCTACAACCCGGCCAGCCGGCGCTTCCTCCAGCCGGCCTCGATCCACATCCTCTTCGGTTTCTCGAAAGGGCGGTACGGCTTTCACACGACCGCGTCGGAGATCACGATCGCCAAGGGCTACGAGCCCGGCGGCAAGGCCGCCTCCGCTTCGCAGGATTGGGCGATCCTTCGCCTCGCGGAGGCGGCGCCCGCCGCCTTCCCGCCGATGGCCATGCCCCATGCGGGCGAGCCGCCGGCATCGAGCGTCCGGGCGGCGGGCTTTGCCCAGGAGCGGAGCGAGGTCCTGACGGCGACCGAGCCCTGCAAGGTCTTCGGCGGCGTCGAGGACGCGCTTCTCGTCACGAACTGCCCTCTGTCGCACGGGTTTTCCGGCGGCCCGATGATCGACGGCGCGACAGGCGAGCTTGCCGGAATCAGCGTCGCCATCAGCCAGATCGGAGCGCGCAGCTTCGGCATCGCCGTTCCCGCCTCCAGCATCGCCAAGGCCCTGCCCCCGGCGCCCTGACGGCCCACAGGAATGGGTTCCGCACCCGACCGGCGCGGAACCCTCCTCGAAGCCGAGATCAGCCGTAGCTCGAGACCGGCGTGCCCGCGAGCGCGGCGATGTTGAGGAGACCTCGAACCGTGACGCCGGCGGTCACGATATGGGCACGGTTGCCCATGCCCATCAGGATCGGGCCGACCTCGAGCCCTTCCGCGACCGAGCGCAGGATGTTGCGCGCCGCGCCCGCCGCATCGGCATTAACGTAGACGAGGACGTTCGCCGCGCCGGTCAGCCGCCCGTCGGGGAAGAGCCGGGCGCGAAGCTCGGGATCGAGCGCCGCGTCCGTGTGCATCTCGCCCTCGTATTCGAAGTCGGTCTGGCGCGCGTCCAGCACGGCCAGCGCCTCGCGGGCGAGACGGCCCGGCGCGGAATCGAAATTGCCGAACTGCGAGGACGAGCACAGCGCCACCTTCGGCTCCAGCCCGAACCGGCGGACGTGCCGCGCGGCCGCGACCATGGTCTCGGCGATCTGCTCGGGCGACGGCTCGACATGGACATGCGTGTCGCCGACGAAGAGCGGCCCCTTGTCGAGAAGGATCAGCGAAAGCGCGCCGACCGGATGCAGCGTCGGCGAGGACAGGATCTGCCTGATGTCGCTGAGATGGCGGAAATACTCGCCGATCGTGCCGCAGATCATCGAATCCGCTTCGCCGCGATGGACCATGACGGCGGCGATGGCCGTCGTGTTCGTGCGCAGGATCGTCTTGGCGAGATCGGGCGTCACGCCGTTGCGGCGCATCAGCTGGTGATAGCTCGTCCAGTAATCGCGGAAGCGGCTGTCGTTTTCCGGGTTCACCAGTTCGACGTTGACGCCGGGGCGCAGCGTCAGGCCGTCGCGCTCGATGCGCGATTCGACGACCTCGGGGCGGCCGATGAGGATCGGCATGGCCATCCCCTCCTCCACCATCGCCTGGGCGGCACCGAGCACGCGCGGCTCCTCGCCCTCCGCGAAGACGACGCGGCGCTGGCCGAGACGGGCAGCCTCGAAGGCCGGGCGCATGATGAGCGCGGACTTGTAGACCTGCCCCTGCAGCTTCTCCTTATAGGCGACGAGATCGAGCTGGCGCGTCGCGACCCCGCTTTCCATCGCGGCCTTGGCGACGGCCGGCGCGATCGTGGAAAGAAGCCGCGGATCGAAGGGCTTGGGGATCAGATAGTCCGGCCCGAAGGTCAGCCGCTCGCCCTGATAGGCAAGGCCCACCTCCGCCGAAGTCGTGGCGCGCGCGAGTTCGGCGATGGCCTCGACGCAGGCGACCTTCATCTCGTCGTTGATCTGCTTCGCCCCGACATCGAGCGCGCCGCGGAAGATGAAGGGGAAGCAGAGGACGTTGTTGACCTGGTTCGGATAGTCCGAGCGGCCCGTCGCGATCAGCGCGTTCGGGCTGACCTCGCGGGCCAGCTCCGGCATGATTTCCGGCGTCGGATTGGCCAGCGCGAAGATGATCGGCGAGGGCGCCATCCGCGCCACCATCTCCTGCGTCAGAAGGCCGGGGCCGGAGACGCCGAGGAAGAGGTCCGCGCCCTCCATGGCCTCCAGCGTCGTGCGCTTCTCGGTCTGCCGCGCGAACTCGCGCTTCTCGGCCGTCAGGTCGTTGCGCCGGTCGTGCACCACGCCCTTGGAGTCCAGCATCGTGATGTTCTCGAGCTTGGCGCCCATCACGAGAAACATCTTGAGGCAGGCGATGCCGGCCGCGCCCGCGCCGAGCGCGACGATGCGGATATCGGCAAAGCTCTTGCCCGCGACCTTCAGCGCGTTGGTCGCGGCGGCGGCGGCGACGATGGCCGTGCCGTGCTGGTCGTCGTGGAAGACCGGGATCGACATGCGCTCGCGGCAGATCTTCTCGACGAGGAAGCAGTCGGGCGCCTTGATGTCCTCGAGGTTGATCGCGCCGAAGGTCGGCTCCAGCCGGCAGACGAGATCGGCGAGCTTCTCGGGATCGGGCTCGTTCACCTCGATGTCGAAACAGTCAATGCCGGCGAACTTCTTGAAGAGGACCGCCTTGCCCTCCATCACGGGCTTGGAGGCTTCGGCGCCGATATTGCCGAGGCCGAGAACGGCCGTGCCGTTGGAGATGACGGCGACGAGATTGCCGCGCGCCGTGTAGCGATACGAATCGGACGGGGTCTTCTCGATTTCCAGACAGGCGTCGGCGACACCGGGCGAATAGGCGCGCGACAGATCGCGACCCGTGGCCATCGGCTTGGTCGCGCGGATCTCGAGCTTACCGGGCTTTGGAAACTCGTGGTAGTCGAGCGCCGCCTGCCGATCCGCCGCCTTCTTCGTCTCGTCCGCCGCCTTTTTCGTATCGTCCAATGCCATTCGGGTGCCCTCGATCAAACCATGCGTATCGTCGTCCGGCCGCAGCCATTCCCGGTTCGTCCGACGATGACAAGGCACTTCGGCACCAAACGCGCCGCAAGGTCCACAACGATCGATTGTGCAGTGCGAAGCGCCGACCGGGGGTCGGGCATGGCGTAGCCGGCGCTTCGAGGCATTAGTACCGCCGGCCGGTGTTGCGCCCGACGAGAGCGCCGGCCGTGCCGCCCGCAAGGCCGCCGACCACGGCCCCGCCCGATCCGCCGACCGCATTGCCAAGAACCGCGCCGCCCGTGCCGCCGATCAGCGCGCCGCCGACCGTGCGCTCGCCGGTCGTGCAGCCCGACGAGACCGCGACGATGGCCCCGAGGGCGAGGGCCGGTTTCCAAAGGATGCGCATATCCGATCTCCAGAGTTTCGATTGTCCCTTGGGCCAACCTGAGACCATGAGGTTTCGTTCCCGGCGGGCCGCACCGAAACGAACCGCACACGGCTCAATAGAGACGAGACATGCCATACCGCACTGCAGCAACTTTTCAGCAGAAGACGAGCGGTCCGGGAGCCGTTTCGACTTCGACTGTTGCGACGATAGACGCGGCGGGACATCATCTGGCGCCTCATCCTGACGCCGCCGGGCGAATGCGGGGATGGCTTCGGACGGCCACGCCTTCGCCGAAATGATGACATGATTGATCTTGACGCCGCTCGGAACCCTCGTCACTCTACCGGTCAAATGGTCTGACCAATCTGAAGATGGGCGGATCGGGGGGAGACGAGGGAACGATGCCGATCACGGCGATCCAACCCAGGCGCCTGTATCAGCAGGTCGCCGAACAGCTGCGCGCGCTGATCGAAGGCGGCGAGTTCGCCATCGGCGACCGGCTGCCGTCAGAGCGCGATCTCGCCGAGCAGCTCGGCATCTCCCGCCCGACCGTGCGAGAGGCGCTGATCGCGCTCGAGGTCGAGGGCCGCATCCGCATCCGCGTGGGTTCGGGCATCTTCGTCGCCGCGCCGAAAGCCGGCCCTGCGCTGACGCCGGGTTCGATCGAGGGGCCGTTCGAGCTTCTGCGCGCCCGGGCGCTGATCGAAGGTGCGCTCGTTCAGGAGGCCGCCACGCTGGCAAGTTCCGCCGACATCGCGCTGCTCGATGCGCTGCTCGCGCAGATGGAGGGCGGCGCCCACGCCTCGCAGGCCACGATCGATCTCGACCGGGAGTTCCACTGCGCCATCGCCGGCATCCTCGGCAACGCGGTGCTCGTGCGCTTCATCGGGGAGCTGTTCGACCAGCGCATCAATCCCTTCTTCGAGCGGCTTTCGACCTATTTCGAGAACGACCACACCTGGAGCGAGGCGCTGATCGAGCACCGCGCCGTTCGCGACGCCATCGCGGCCGGCGACGGCGAGGCGGCCAAGGCGGCCATGCGCCGCCACCTGCAGGAGTCGCAGAAGCGCTTCTCGCGCAATTTCGGCGAGGGAGCCGGCGCAGAGGAGCGCGCCGCCTTCGCCTGACCCTTCGATCGCGGGCGCTGGGAGGCGGCCGTTCCTTGCCAAGAACCCAACCGGGAGGACCAACCATCATGAAGACCAGCCTCATCGCCGCCCTTGGCCTCGCCGCGAGCTTCGCGTTCGGCGCCCTGCCCGCCAGCGCGCAGACCACGCTGAAATGGGCCCATGTCTACGAGACGTCCGAGCCCTTCCACACCGAGAGCGTCTGGGCCGCCGGCGAAATCGCCAAGCGCACGGAAGGCCGCTACAAGATCGACGTCTATCCGGCCTCCCAGCTCGGCAAGGAAGCCGATCTCAACCAGGGCCTGACGCTCGGCACGGTCGACATGATCATCTCCGGCTCGAGCTTCGCCGCGCGCGAATACGCGCCGATCGGCGTGACCTACTATCCCTACATCTTCCGCAACGCCGATCATCTGATCGCCTACACCAAGTCCCCCGTCTTCCAGCGTCTGGCCGCCGGCTACGAGGAGGCCTCCGGCCATCACATCACGGCCGTCAGCTACTACGGCGCGCGCCACACGACCTCCAACAAGCCGATCAACACCTGCGCCGACATGGCGGGCCTGAAGATCCGCGTGCCGGACGTGCCGGCCTATCTCGCCATGCCGCGCGCCTGCGGCGCCAACACCGCGCCGATCGCCTTCGCCGAGGTCTATCTCGCCCTGCAGAACGGCACGGTCGAGGCCCAGGAAAACCCGCTGACGACGATCGAGGCGAAGAAGTTCTACGAGGTTCAGAAGAACATCGCGCTGACCGGCCACATCGTCGACCATCTCAACACGGTCGTCTCGGGCACGCTCTGGGGCCAGCTCTCGGATGCCGACAAGGCCATCTTCACCGAGGTCACGCAGGAAGCGGCCGCGCGCACCGCCAAGATCATCGTCGAGCGCGAGACCGCCCTCGTCCAGACCTTCAAGGATCGCGGCGTCTCGGTGAACGAGGTCGACAAGGCCGACTTCGAGAAGACCGTCGTCGAGAAGGTCCCGCTGGAGGACTTCGGCTACGTCAAGGCCGACTACGACGAGATCCGCGCCGTCAAGTAACGCGCGCCCGGCGAAAGCCGCGCGAGACGAGCCGGACGGCGCCCGCAGGGGCCCCGCCCGGTCCTTGACGAGACCCGGCCGGCCGAGCGGTGCCCGCCGGGTCTCCAGACGCGCCGCAGAGCCAGACGCGCCACCGAGCCAGACGCGCCACCGAGAAAGGAACGAGATGTCGCAGACGCCCCATGCGCCGGTGAGCGCCGAAGAACTCGCCCACGCCTTCGAGGACGCCAATCCCGAGGTCGACCTGAAACCCTATGCCGTCGAGGACTGGATCACCCAGGCCGTCTTCTGGGGCATGGCGGTCTGCGTCTTCCTGCAGTTCTTCACCCGCTACATCATGAACAACAGCCTCGCCTGGACCGAGGAGATCGCGATCAACGGTCTCGTCGTCGTGGTCTTTCTCGGCTCCGTCATGTGCGTGCGCCAGTCGCGGCACATCCATGTCGACATCATCTACCACTACATTCCGCCGAAGGTCGGACGCGGGCTCGCGCTCTTCGTCGACCTCGTGCGCATCGGCTTCTTCTTTTACGCGGCCTATCTCTTCTGGCGCTATGCCGGGATCGTGCGGCGCGAACGGATGGTGACGGTCGATCTGCCGCGCAACATCGTCTTCTACACGATCTTCGCCGCCTTCGCCCTCATGGCCCTGCGCTCGGTGCAGGTCTTCATCCAGAATCTGCGACGCGGCTACTCGGTGCTGGAGCGACCGGGCGCCTTCGACGGCATCGGAGAATAAGTCATGGCCCTTCTCATCGGCTCCTTCCTCGTCCTCATGCTGGTCGGCATTCCGGTCGCCGTCTCCATGGCGGTCGCCTCGCTCCTCTACATCGCGGCCTACAACGTCGCGCCGGAGATCATCCTCGCCCAGCGCATGATCGCGGGCGTCGAGAGCTTCCCGCTCCTGGCGGTTCCCTTCTTCATCCTCGCCGGCAATCTCATGAACATCGCCGGCGTCACGGGCCGCATCTACACCTTCGCCATCGCCCTGGTCGGCTGGATGAAGGGCGGTCTCGCCCAGGTGAACATCATCGGCTCCGTGATCTTCTCCGGCATGTCCGGCACCGCGCTCGCCGACGCCGCTGGCATCGGCACGATCGAGATCAAGGCGATGAAGGACCACGGCTATCCCGTGGAGGCCGCCGTCGGCGTGACCGCCGCCTCCGCGACGCTCGGGCCGATCTTCCCGCCGTCCCTGCCCTTCGTCATCTACGGCATGATGGCCAACGTCTCGATCGGCGCGCTCTTCATGGCGGGCATCCTGCCCGGCATCGTGATGACGCTCCTGATGATGGGAACGGTCGCCTATTTCGCCCGCAAATACGGCTGGGGCTCCGACGCGCCCTTCGAGATCCGCAAGCTGATGGCGGCCTCGGTCGAGGTCCTCGTCGTCATCGCCTTCCCGCTCTCGGTCTACATCCTGGTCGAGCTCGGCCTGTCGCTGAACATCTCGATCTCCATCGCCCTCGTCGCGCTGATCGCGCTCGACTGGTATTTCGACTTCTCCGCCGTCATGGCGCTGATGACGCCCGTCATCCTCATCGGCGGCATGACGCTCGGCTGGTTCACGCCGACGGAAGCGGCCATGGCCGCCGTCATCTGGTCGCTCTTCCTCGGCCTCGTGCGCTACCGCTCCATGAGCTTCAAGTCGCTCGCCAAAGCCGGCTTCGACACGATCGAGACCACGGCCTCCGTGCTCTTCATCGTCACGGCCGCCTCGATCTTCGCCTGGCTCCTCACCGTCAGTCAGGCCGCGCAGGCGCTGTCGGACTTCATCCTGTCGATCACGGACAACAAGTGGGTCTTCCTGATCCTCGTGAACATCCTCGTGCTCATCGTCGGATGCTTCCTCGACACGATCGCGGCCATCTCGATCCTCGTGCCGATCCTTCTGCCGATCGTCCTGAAGTTCGGCATCGATCCCGTGCAGTTCGGCCTCGTCATCACGCTGAACCTGATGATCGGCCTCCTCCATCCCCCGCTCGGCATGGTGCTCTTCGTGCTCTCGCGCGTCGCCAAGCTCTCGGTGGAGCGCACGACCATGGCCATCATCCCCTGGCTGGTGCCGCTCTTCATCGCGCTCCTGATCATCACCTTCGTCCCGGCCGTCAGCCTCTGGCTGCCGACGCAGATGGGGCTGATCCGGCCGCCGGTCTGACCGAACTCCGGCGCCTCGTCAGGACGCGCCGGCGAACCAGCCCTTCACCCGGTCGGGCCAGTCGAGGCCCGACCACCAGCCGGACGCGGCCGGCGCGGCCGAGCTTGTGTCGACATGGGCGAGGACCGACATTCCCGGCCTCAAGCGATCGATCCCCGGCTGGCCGGGATCGATCGCGATGCGCACGGGAAGGCGCTGCACCACCTTGGTGAAGTTGCCGCTGGCATTGTCGGCCCGCAGAACCGCGAATTCCGACCCCGTCGCCGGCGAGACCTCCACGACCTTGCCGGTAAAGCGAGCCCCGCCCAGCGCGTCCACCTCGAAGGCGGCGGGCTGGCCGGTGAAGAGATAGTGGGTCTGCGTCTCCTTGAAGTTCGCCGTCACCCAGAGAGTGCGGGGCACGAGAAAGAGGAGCTGCGAGCCGGCTGAGACATACTGGCCGGGCCTGACCGAGGCCTCGCTCACCTGCCCGTCCCGGGGCGCGCGCACGATCGTGTTGTCGAGATTGATCTGGGCGAGATCCACCTGCGCCTCCGCCGACCGGATGGCGGCCTCCAAGACGCGCTTGGACACTTCCGTCGAGCGACGCGTCTGCTGGGCGATGTTGATCGCGGCATTCGCCCGCGCGATCCCGGCCTCGGCCGTGCGCAGCGTCGAGCGCGTCTGGTCCGTCTCCGATCTCGGGGCAAGGCCCTGCCGTCCCAGCTCGATCGAGCGATCGGACGACGCCTGCGCCACCTGCAGCACGGCCTCGGCCTGGAAGAGATCGGCCTGCCGTGCCCCGATCTCCGCCTCGTTCTGCGCGATCGTCTGGTCGGCGTTGGAAAGGTTCGCCCTCGCCTGATCGAGCGAGGCCTCCGCCTGGTCGAGCTGCTGGCGATAGATCCGGTCGTCGATCTTCACCAAGGGATCACCGGCCTTCACCTCCTGGAAGTCCGTGACGAGGACATCGGTCACGTAGCCGTTGACCTGCGGCGCGAGCACCGTGATCTGCCCGCGCACATAGCTGTTCTCGGTCGTGACGATCGGGCTCGCGAAGGGCCCGAGACGCCACGCGTAGAGGATGATGCCGGCGCCGACGAGGGCGACGAGGATCATCCAAAGCACGGTGGAGGGCTTGGCCTTCAGCTTCTTCGGCGGCCCTGGATCGACCGGCACCGCTGACGCCGGCTGGGTGGCCGGCGGGGCGCTCGAAGGCGAGGAGTCCGGCAGGGGCGCCGGGGCCCTCGCGCCGGGCGGCTGGGCGTCGGTCGCGAGCGGCATCGTGGCGCTGGCGATCCGGTCCGTCGCGGCATCGGCGGGCGAAGCGGCTGCGTTCGGTTCGATGTCCGGGCGTTGATTGTCGTCCATGAAGCTCAGACCGCTCCCTTTGCGGCGCGTTGCGCCGCCCTGGCGGCGCGCGTTCGAATGACGGCCCGCAGGAGGGACCATGTGAGAAGGACGACCGCCATGATCGTGTTCAGGACGACGACGTCGTTGAAGGCGCGCACGTTCGCCTCGCGCGTTGCGGTCTGCGACAGGAGCTGGAGCCCCGCCGCGTTCCGGCGGACGGGGTCGGTGATGTAGCGGGCATAGATCTGGTTCTGCGCCTGGAGGCGCTGGGCGACGACGGGATCGGTCGGATCGATCGCCTCCACGATCTGCGCGGAATATTCCTGCTCGCGATATTGCTGGAACGTGCCGAAGAGCGCGGGACCGGCAAGGCCGCCGACGCTCTGCGTGATCGAGAAGAGCACGAAGAGCGTGATGACGTGGTCGGTGCCTTTGCTCAGCGCGACGCCGATGCCGAGAAAGACCAGCGGCCCGATGAAGAGCCCGCTCGCCACCGACATGATGAATTGGCTGAGGAAGAGATCGCTCGGCCGCGTCAGGCTGGAGGCGTGCTGGTCGAGGAAGCTCGCGACGACGATCAGCGCCGTGGAGGCGACGAGAAGCCAGATGAAGCGGTCGGCGCGAAACAGGAGCGCAGCGAGCCCCGCCCCCGCCACGGTGCCGAGCAGCACGACGGCATAGAAGGACTGGAGCTGGTCCGGCCCCATGCCGAGCGTGCGCAGGAGGCCCGCCGCCGCATAGGTCTGCTCGGACAGAAGCAGGCGCAGGCCGAGCGCGCCGAAGAGGAAGCGGGCGATCTCCGCGCTCGCGAGCCAGCGCGTCTGGATCAGCGGCCGCGCGCGATGGTGCTCGACGAAGAAGGCCGCGAGAAACAGGACGAGCGCCGTGATCAGCGCCCAGGCCATCCACGGCTGATCCGGCCACCACTCCGTGCGCCCCTCCGCCAGAACCGCGGCGACGAGCGCGATGGCCGGCGCGAAGAGGAGAAAGGTCACGGCGTCCAGCGGCTCGAAGACGCGGATGCGCACGCCCGGCGGCAGTTTCAGGATGACGATCGCCGCCATGCAGCAGAGCGCCATGCCGAGCTCGAAGAGATAGAGCCCGCGCCAGTCGCCGATATCGAGCAGCGGCGGCGAGATGATCCAGGCGATCGGCACGGCGAATTGCGAGAAGGCGAAGCCGATGCAGATGCCCGCCCCCATATGCCGCTTCGGCACGGCCTGCAGCATGTAGTAGAGCGCCAGCGATGTCAGCGGCGCCGCCGCGAAGCCGGAGACGGCGCGCGCCAGGAGCGCGGTCGAATAATCGTTCGCCATGACGTGCAGCAGCGTGACGAGGACGAAGGCCCCGATCCCGATCTCGGCGAAGCGCCGCACGCCGAACTGCTGGCGGAACTTCACGAGGATGAGGTTGGAGGAGACGTTGACCATCACATAGGCCGCCTGAAGCCAGGCGCCTTCCACCGGCGTCAGCCCGAGCTGCCCCTGGATCTGCGGCAGGTTCGCCGCAATCAGCGCGCTGCCGAGGCCGCCCGTGAGGCCGACCAGCACCGAGACGAGACCATAGGCGACGCGGACGGGCGGCCGGTGATAGGGCGTCGAGGGCGATCCGGGCAGCGTCGGCCGTTCGTCCGCCGTCCAGTTCGGTGGCGGCTCCAGATAGTGGACCTGGCTCATGGCAAACCTCGCCCCCGCGACGCGGAAGACCCTTCCGGCCCCATCCGCCGATCGGCGCGCCCAAGAGGACGGCGGCGTAACGGACCGATTTTCGCTAGGTGGGATGGAGCGTGTTCAAGTCAACCCGTCAGGGCGGCGAACGAAGGCCTGCCGGGGCGCCGAAGACGAAAGCCCGCCGCCGCCCTGCAGCCTTCCGCCCATGGCTTTCGAAGACCGACGTCGGCCCTGATCGGCTCGCCTGTCTGTCGACCGCAGGAAGGATGCCACCCGTCAGGCGAACCGATCGAGGAAGTTGCGGATTTCCGTCATGCGCCGTTCGGGCAGGAGCACTTCGTCGTCGAGGCCGAGCTGCCAGGCGAGATCGCGCCGGCCGGAATCGCGGTCGAGCGCGTCGATGAAGCCGGCATAGGTCTCGACGGCCGCCTTGTTCGTCGCCAGTCGCTCCTCGACGAGATCCTCCGCCTGCCGCCGCAGGGAGGCGGCGATCTCGGCTAGGGTCAGTTCCGGGTGGTACTGGACGCCCCAGAAGACGCCGTTGCCGCGCCGGATCTCGATCGCCTGGACCGGCGTCGTGCGCGTGCTCGCGAGCACCGTCGCGCCGGGCGGCAGGTCCACGATCTCCGACGAGTGCATCGCCGGCGCATCCCAGGCCGCCGGACGGCCGGCGAGGAGCGGATGGGCCCGGCCCGCCTCGGTGGCGGTGATGCGCCGGGCAAAGGCGGCCTCCATGCGCGGCTGCCGCGGACGGCAGGTGCCGCCCGCCGCGACGGCCGCGATCTGCAGCCCCGCGCAGGAGCCGAAGGCCGGAACGCCCGCCTCGAACACGCCCTCCATGAAACGCGCCGCCCGCCGCGCCTCCGTCGTCTCGTCCTGCATCTGCAGGGGCGAGCCGGCGAAGAAAACCGCATCGTAGCGTGCGAGGTCCCAGACGTTCGGCTCGGCATCGTCGTCCACGCAGGAGACGATGTCGATCGAGGCGCCCGGGCGCAGATCGCGCAGCGTTTCGGCGTAGGTCTCCGCCGAAGAGGCACCGGCGCCTTCGCGCCGAGCCTCCCGCTCGTCCGGCGTCTCGCTTCCCGCGACGAGGAGCCTCATGCCGCGCCCCCGGCCGACCGGCCGCGCCTCAAATCCCCGTCCGCCGCGCGATCAGATGGGCGATGCCGGCGGCCAGAACCGCCGCGCCGCCGAGAACGGCGATGTCGCGCTGCCGGCTGGTGACGAACGTGTGGCGGCTGGAGAGGGTCCGGTTGCGGAACGGTCCGTCGATGACGGCCGAGCCCTTGGCCGGCGCGAAGAGATTGCCCTCGATCCGCGGGATCTTTTCATCGGAGAGCTGCCCCTCCCAGCCGCTCTTGGCCGAGAAGTCGCCGGCATTCGGCCAGATGCGCTGGAGTATGCTCGCCATGAAGGTGGTCCGGCCGACCCAGATGTCGCGGCGCGGGTTCTCGGCGGCGAAGACGATGGCATTGGCCGCCAGGCGCGGATCGTAGACCGGGTCCGGCGCGATCTGCCGGCGGCCCATCTTGTTGCGCGCCCAACCCGCAAATTGCGGCGTGTTCACCGCCGGCAGGAAGACGGTGGACAGCGTGACCGGGACGCCTTCGTGATCGAGCTCGGAGCGCAGGGCGTTGGTGAAGCCGAGCGCCGCCGCCTTCGCGCCGGCATAGGCCGACTGGAGCGGAAAGGGCCGGATGCCGAGAACGGAATTGATCTGCACGATCGACCCTCGCCCGCGCCTGCGCATGAACTTCAGCGCCGCCAGCGTGCCATAGACCTGTCCGTGATAGGTGACGTCGGTCACGCGCTGGAACTCGTCCGGCGTGATCTCGCCGGCCGGCGCGACGAGGGTCGCCATCGCATTGTTGACCCAGGCGTCGATGGGGCCGAGCTCCTGCTCCACCCGCTCGGCGGCCGCATCGACGGCGGCGGGATCGGCGACGTCGGCCTCGATGCCCAGCGCCTTGACGCCGAAGGCGGCAAGCCGCGCCTCGGTCTGGCGCAGGCGCTCCGGCTCGCGGGCGACGACGGCGACGTTCCAGCCCTTGCGGGCGAAGGCCTCGGCGCTGGCAAGGCCGATCCCGGCGGTGCCGCCGGTGATCACGACTGTCTTGGGCATGAAATGTCCTTCCTGAACTGGGCTGTCAGGAAGACGCGGGACCCCGGCGAAGGTTGCGCCGCAGCAGGCGCGACGCATCGTCCGCCCGGGCCCTCGCGAAATCGGCCGGGCCGGTGCCATGGCAGCCGGCCCGGCCGATGGATCAGGGGAAGAGAATGATCAGCGCGAAGCTCGTGGCGCTGGCCAGCAGTCCGAGGGCGACGGTGGGCACGAAAAGAGAAACGAAGGTCTCGATGCGCATGGCGGGTCCGGTTCCGGGTGACGAGATCTCCGTCCTAGCGCTCGACCGTTTCCGCCGAGTTTCATCGCCATGTCTTCGCCACATTGCGGTTAAGCGGCCCTAAAAGAACCGGGGCTCGGAGGTGCATGAACACCGCCGTCTCAAGCTCCGCGCAGGCGAAAGGGATGCACCAGCGGGCCCCCTCGCATCACGTTCGCGCGTTCGGCGCTTGCCGCGACGGTTCGGCCTCCGACATGCCGGCTCGTGAGCTGGGCTCTGTGCCCGCCCGACGAACGAAAGGTCCTTCCATGCGCCGTCTCCTTGCAACCGTCGCAATCATCCTTGCTGGCGCCTCTCCGCTGCTCGCCGCCGATGGCGAACCCGCGCGCGTGCGCGGCACGATCGAGAGCGTGTCCGACACCAGCCTTTCCGTCGTCTCGCGCGAGGGCCCGACCGTTTCCATCGCGATCACGCCGGAAACGGCCGTGCGCGGCGTGAAGGCCGCCAAGGCCGAGGACATCAAGGCCGGCGACTTCGTCGGCGTCGCCTCCGTTCCGGCCGCGGCCGGCGGCGACGGAGCGCTGGAGGTGCTGATCTTCCCGGCCGCCATGAAGGGCACCGGCGAGGGCAGCTACCCCTGGGATCTCCAGGAGGGCTCGACCATGACCAATGCCACGGTCTCCAACGCCGTCGAAGGCGTGGACGGCCGCTCGCTGACGCTGACCTATCCCGAGGGCTCGAAGACGATCGCCCTCCCCGACGGCATTCCGGTCGTGACCTTCGCGGAAGCGACCAAGGCCGATCTCGTCAAGGGCGCGACCGTCTTCGTTCCCGCCAAGAAGGCCGCCGACGGAACGCTCTCGACGGGCTTCGTCGTGGTCGGCACGAACGGCGTCGTGCCCCCGATGTAAGTCTCGAAAACGAAACAGGCGCCGCATCGTGCGGCGCCTGTTCGAAACCTACGGTCTGTCTGTAGCCGATCTTACGAGCGGCCGCCCGGCGGCTGGTCGACGACCTCCGTCTCCGGGCGATCGCGGCCGTCGGCCACTTCCTCGTGCCAGGCGCCGTCCTGGTCCTGATAGGTGATGCCGTCCGTCTCGCCGGCGAGCGACTGACGCGCGGCGGCATCCTTGGCGGCGGCCAGCGCGTGATCGTGGCTCGGGAAGGTCTCGGAGAAGACCGTACCGACCTTGTAGGCCCATCCGCCATCGTGCTGGACGATCTCGTAGGTCAGTCCGCTCATGTCTCTCTCCCCTTGATCCATCGGACAGGCCCGGCTCGTTCGAGCCGGGGGTTCATCGCTGAAACGACGCTCGCAGCGCGTCGTTCCTCGCCTCGTCAGCGCGCCGCCGCGACCATGGCGACGAAGCGGTCGGCATCTTGAAGATCGACGGCGACGAGATCGGCGGCGGAAAAGTCCTCGCCCTCGGTGTAGAAGGCCGGCGTCACGACGCAGCGCAGGCCCGCCGCCTTGGCGGAGGTCAGCCCGTTCCACGAATCCTCGAAGGCAAGGCACACTCCGGCCGAAAGGCCGAGCGCCTCCAACACCGCGAGATAGACGTCCGGCGCGGGCTTCTTCCTCGGCACGGCATCGCCGCAGACCATGGTCTCGAAGCGTGCGGGATCGATGTCGGCCGCGCTCAGCAGCGCATCGACATTGGCCCGCGTCGTCGTCGTCGCGATGGCAAGGCGGATGCCCTCGGCCTCCGCGCGCGCGATAAGATCGGCGACGCCGGGCCGCAGCGCCAGCCGGCCGGCCTCAACGGCCCCCGCATAGATCCCGGTTTTTTCCGCGTGAAGCCCCGCCACCCGCGCCTCGGCATCCGGAAGATCGATGCCCTCCAGATCGAGGAAGTGGAGCAGCCGCTCCTTGCCCCCGGAAACCGAGAGGAGGCGCTTGTAGAGCGCCCGGTCCCAGCTCCAGTCGAGCCCCGCCGCCGCGAAGGCCTCGTTGAAGGCCTCGCGGTGCAATTCCTCCGTGTCGGCGAGCGTGCCGTCGACGTCGAAGATGAAGGCGCTCATGGCGTCCCGTCCGGCGCGAGGCCGGCCAGCACCTCCAGCAAGGCATCCAGACGGTCGATCACAAGATCGGCCCCGAGCGCGTCCGTCCCGATCGTCGTATAGCCGCCGCGCACGGCGACGACCTTCATGCCCGCCGCCTTGGCCGCCTCCACGTCGTTCTCGCTGTCGCCGACGAAGAGCGCGTCGGCCGGCGCGATCGACAGCCTTTCGCAGGCGAGGATGAGGAGGTCGGGCGCCGGCTTCTTGGCCGGTCCCGCATCGCCGCCGACGACGACGGCCATGAGGTCGAGAATGCCGAAATGCTGGAGGATTTCGAGCGTCTCGGCTTCCGGCTTGTTGGTGACGACGCCGAGCGGCAGGCCCTGGTGGTGGAAGCTCCGCGTCGTGTCGCTGGCCCCCGCGTTCAGCGTGGTCAGCTCGGTCGCGCGCGGATTGTAGATCTTGAGGAAGCGGTCGACGATCCGGTCGCGCGTCGCCGGGTCCAGCTCGATCTGCAGCGCCTCGTGGGCGCGCTCGATCAGCTTGGGCACTCCCCGCCCGATCATCCCGATCACCGCCTCCAGCGTGAAGGGCGGATGGCCGAGGCTCTCCAGCGTCAGGTTCAGCGACTCGTGAATGTCCGGCGCGGAATCGATCAGCGTGCCGTCGAGATCGAAGAGAATGGCGCGGGGCCAGGACGGAAGGGAGCCGGTCATCGCGCGAAGTCCTTGCTGAGAGGCAGGGGCCGCCGGTCGCGGGATCGCCCCGTCGCAAGGAGGCCGGGATCGTCGAAGGAAGGATAGGAAGCCGCCATCGTCACTCGTCTCAAGATGATCGTCCGGCGCCCGACACGAGCCTAGAGGCTGTGATCAGCCTTGGATAGGTGTCGTGTCGTGCGGCGACGTCATTCGGAGCGTCGATGGGGCGAAGTGGGGATCAGGCCGGCGGTTCGATGATGGCGAGCGTGATCCAATGCGCCGAGAGCGCCGGCTTGGCCGCGCCCTCGATCTCGACCGTCGCCTCCCAGGCCGACTGGACGGAGACGGCGCGTTCGGTGAGACCGACCAGCCGAAACCGTCCCCGCACCCGTGCGCCGCTCTTCACGGTGTTGACGAAGCGCACTTTGTCGAACCCGTAATTGATGCCCATCTTGGTGCCGACGATGCCCGGCAGCGCGTCGAAGGCGAGGCGCGACAGGAGCGACAGCGTCAGAAACCCATGCGCGATCGTGCCGCCGAAGGGCGTCTCGGCCGCGGCGCGCTCGGGGTTCACGTGGATGAACTGGTGGTCGTGCGTGGCCTCGGCGAAGGTGTCGATCATCCGCTGATCGACGAGCAGCCAGTCGGACAGGCGCTCCTCGCCGTCGAGAAGGGCACGATACTCCTCGGCGGAAACGAGCTTGGCGGCGATCGCCGCAGCCTCGTCCGCCGCGCTCTGGCCGCCGGCGGCGGGCGCTTCCCTCGATGTCATACGCATTGCCTCTCGCAGGGGGCCGGCTCTTCGAAGCTCTCGCCTTCGCCGCCTCCATACGCCGATGCGCAGCGTCCTCCAACCTTTCGGGATGACGGGACGGCCGGCAAGACCTTCCGTCAACTTGTTGTGTCTTCTTTTACCAGGCAGTCGCCAAAGTGAGGATGTTCGCATTTTTGCCAAGGAGTCGGGCATGTCGATCAAGAGTTCCATCGGCCATAAGCTTCTGATGCTGGGCGGCGGCACGATCGGCATTCTTCTGATCGGCGCGTCCTTCTTCGTCATGCACCGGGTCGAGGCGACGGTCTCCGATCTCTCGGGCCGCTATGGAACCGAACTCGCGGCGCGCACGGCGAACGCCATATCGACCGATCTGGCGCGGGTGGAATCGACCGGACGCTCCATGGCCTCGGCGCTTGCGGCCGTTCATGCCAGGGGCGTGACGGACCGCCAGACCGCGCTCGACATCCTGCGTCCCAACGTCGAATCCTCCGACTACGTGATGGGAAGCTGGTTCTTCGAGGCCCCCGGCGCCTGGGACGCCAAGGGCGGCGAAATGGCGGGCAAGAAGGCGCTCGGCTCCAGCAGCACCGGCAGCTTCATGCCCTATTGGGCCCGGGTCGACGGTCAGATCGGAATGGAGCCCGCCGAAGACGGGCAGGTCTATCCCGAGGCCTTCTACACGGCGCCGGAGACGACGGGCCAGGCCGCGATGATCGACCCTTACGCCTACATGGTCGGCGGCAAGTCGGTGATGATGACCTCGGTCGCCTTCCCCGTCGTCTCCAAGGGCAAGTTCGTCGGCAGCGCCGGTCTCGACATCGCGCTCGACAATCTCACCTCGATCCTCTCCGGCATCCGCCCCTTCGGCGACGGGCGCGTCATGCTGGTCTCCGGCAACGGCAAGTGGGTCGCCCATTCCGATCCGGCGCTGCGCATGCAGCCTTATTCCGACGCCGGCGCCGATCTCGTGCGGGAGGCGCTTGCAAGCGGCGAGCCGCAGGAGATCAAGGAGATCGTGGACGACGGCGTCCCGATGACCCGGATCGTCAGTCCCTTCGTCATCAAGGGCATGAACGCGACCTGGGCCGTCGTCATCGACGCGCCCGACGCCTCCGTCATGGCGCCGGCCCGCGCGCTGTCCAAGAGCCTCATGATCGCCGGCCTCGGCATCATCCTGGCGGTTCTGGCCAGTCTCTACGGCTCGATCCGGGCTCTCGTGCAGAAGCCGCTCGTCCAGTTGACGAGCGCCGTGGAAATGCTCGCAGGCGGGCACTACGAGAAGCCCGTGACCGGCACGCAGAAGACCGACGAGCTCGGCACGATCGCCCGCGCGCTGGAGAACCTGCGCGGAAAGCTCGCCGACGGGCGGCGGCTGGCAGGCGAGGCGGAGGTCGCGGGCGCCGCCCAGATCGCGCAGCGCGACCGACAGTCGGCTCTCGAAAACGCCAAGGCCGAGGATCTCAGAGCCTTCGTGCAGGCCGTGGAGACCGGCTTCGAGGCGCTGTCGGACGGCGACCTGACGGTGCGCATCACCGCAACCGTCGCGCCGGAGTTCGAGCCGATCCGGCGCACCTTCAACGACAGCGTCGGCAAGCTCGAGGAGGCTCTCGGCTCCGTCGTCGGCGCCATCGGCACGATCCGCAACGGCCTTGGCGAAATCTCCGTCGCCTCGAACGATCTCGCCCAGCGCACGGAGCAGCAGGCCGCCAGCCTCGAGGAGACCGTCGCGGCCCTCGCCGACGTGACGCGCGGCGTCAACACGACCGCCGACAGCGCGGGCCGCGCGCGCGACGCGGCCACCCTCACCCGCCGCACCGCCGAGAAGAGCGGCGAGATCGTCGGCAAGGCCGTCGAGGCGATGAGCGAGATCGAGCGTTCCTCCGACCAGATCGGCAAGATCATCGGCGTCATCGACGAGATCGCCTTCCAGACCAACCTCCTCGCCCTTAATGCCGGCGTCGAGGCGGCCCGCGCGGGGGAAGCTGGACGCGGCTTCGCCGTCGTCGCCCAGGAAGTGCGCGGGCTCGCCCAGCGCTCGGCGGAAGCCGCCAAGGAGATCAAGATCCTGATCTCGGCCTCCGCCGCGCAGGTCGCGACCGGCGTCGAGTTCGTCACCGCCTCCGGCGCGTCGCTCGGTGAGATCGTCGCGGATATCGGCAAGATGGACACCGTCGTCACCGAGATCGCGTCCAGCGCCCGCGAACAGGCGACGAGCCTTCGCGAGATCGCCGCGGCCGCCGACCAGATGGACAAGGTCACGCAGCAGAACGCCGCGATGGTCGAGGAGACGACGGCCGCCGCGCAGACCCTGTCCAGCGAGACCGCCGATCTGGCCGGTCTCGTCGAGCGCTTCCGCACGAGCCACCGCCCGGCCGCCCCGGCCGCCCGCCAGCCCTCTCCCGCCCGCCGCACGACGCCTGCAAGACCCGCGCCGCAGATGCGCGCGACGAGCCAGGCGAAGGCAGCTCCGGCAGAGGCTGCCGACGACTGGCAGGACTTCTGATCCTCGAACCATTCCCCGTATCGCCATCCGGCGGACAGGGGCGGCAAGCCGGTTCGTGAACGGAATCGGGCGGCCAGCATGCCGCTTCCCGCGGGGTCGGGCCCAATGGCGCCGAGAGCGTCGGGGCTGGGTGGTCGATGCTACCCGCTTCGCCGCCACCGTTCGCACGGCGTTCCAGCCTACGCCCGCGCTCGTTCCAGTTGGCGCCTTCGCTCCCTGTTCCCGTCGCAGACGAATTTCGAGGTATCGCGCGCTTATAGTAGCGGGTTTTTAACGTCAGGCCTGCAGGCTGCACGGATATTCCGCAGGGGAAGGCCCCGACATGACCTTGACCGTAAGCCGTAAGCTTGGTGCCCTCGTCGCCATCGCCGTTACCGGCGCGCTTCTTCTCTCGGCGTTGCAGCTTTATGGCCTCCGGCAGGCCATCCATGCCGAACGAGAGACGATGCTGACGGCCCAGACGCAGGCCGCAGCCGCGATCGCCGCCCATTTCGTCGACGAGGTCGCAGCCAAACGCCAGTCGGAAGCCGAGGCGAAGGCCCGGGCGATCGAGTCCATCAAGTCCATCCGCTTCGGCGCCAACGACTACGTCTTCATCATGGACGACAAGGCCACGATGATCGTGAACCCGAACGAGAGCCTGATCGGCAAGACCCTTTGGGACAAGCCCGACTCCGCCGGCACTCTCTTCTTCCAAGAGCTCGTCAAGCGGGCGAAGGAGGGCGGCGGCTTCACCTCCTATCTCTTCCCCCGCAGCGGGAGCACCGAGCCGATCGCCAAGCTCAGCTACACGACGCTCGTGCCCAGCTGGGGCTGGGTCGTGGGAACCGGCGTCTACATGGACGACCTCGAAACGATCTTCCGGACCCATCTCCTGAAGGTCGGCGTCTTCATGGTGCCGGTGATGCTCCTTCTTGTCGGCTGCGCCTTGCCGATCTCGCGAAGCATCTCCCGCCCTCTCCAGCGCATCACCAAGCTGATGCAGTCGATGGCATCGGGCGACCTGACGCAGCAGGTTCCCTTCACCGGGCGAAGCGACGAGATCGGCGCCATGGCCCGGGCCGTGGACATCTTCCGCCAGGGCGGCGAGGAGAACCGCGTCCTTTCCGCGAAAGCCGAGACCGCCGCAGCCGAGCGCGCCGCCCAGCGCGAGCGCCAGTCGGCCATCGACAATGCCAAGGCCGAAGACCTCCGAGCCTTCGTCCAGGCGGTCGACAACGGCTTCGATGCGCTGTCGAAGGGCGATCTGACGATCCGCATGACCGCCGAGGTGGCCGAGGCGTTCGAGCCGATCCGCGCGAAGTTCAACGACAGCGTCGCAAAGCTGGAGGAGACGATCGGCACGGTCGTCGGATCGATCGATTCCATGCGGGTCGGCCTCGGCGAGATCTCGACGGCCTCGAACGATCTCGCCCAGCGCACCGAGCAGCAGGCGGCCAGCCTCGAGCAGACAGTCGCCGCCCTTTCGGAGGTGACGCGCGGCGTCAATGCCACGGCCGACCGGGCCGGCCGCGCACAGACCGGCGCCACCGCGACCCGGCGTCTCGCCGAGAAGAGCGGCACGGTCGTCGGACGCGCCGTCGCGGCCATGGCCGAGATCGAGACCTCCTCGGACGAGATCGGCAAGATCATCGGCGTCATCGACGAGATCGCCTTCCAGACCAACCTCCTCGCCCTCAATGCCGGCGTCGAGGCGGCCCGCGCGGGCGAGGCGGGCCGGGGCTTTGCGGTCGTCGCGCAGGAGGTGCGGGGCCTCGCCCAGCGCTCGGCGGAGGCGGCCAAGGAGATCAAGAGCCTGATCGCGACCTCTTCGGCTCAGGTCGCCGAGGGCGTCGAGCTCGTCACGGCTTCCGGCCGCTCACTCGACGAGATCGTCGAGGAGATCGGCAAGATGGACACGGTCGTCGGCGAGATCGCGACGAGCGCACGCGAACAGGCGACCAGCCTTCGCGAAGTCTCCGCCGCCGCCGACCAGATGGACAAGGTGACCCAGCAGAACGCCGCGATGGTGGAAGAGACGACGGCCGCCGCGCAGACCCTGTCCGGCGAAACCGAGGAACTGGCGGTCCTCGTTTCGAGCTTCCGGACGAACCGTCGGGCGGCGGCGCAGAGCCCGGCCCGCAAGGCGGCTCCCCGCGCAGCAACCGCCCCGAGAAAGCCCGTGCCGCAGATGCGCGCGACCGGCCAGACGAAGGCCGCTCCCGCCGAGGCCGCGGACGACTGGCAGGATTTCTGATCCGCAAACGCTTCCGGCATCGCTCCAGAGAGGCGATGCCCGGAGCGCGGATCGACATTCGACGGCCGGAGATCGATCGGCGGAGACCGACCGATCATGTCGAGCCGGCCCGCGCGAGTTTCGGGTCGGCCCTCAGACCTGCGGGGCTTCGAGCCCCCTCTCCTGCGCTTCGGTCGTCGTGCGCTGCTCCAGGCGCCGCGAGGGCAGGCGGATATCGGGAAGCGCCTCGACGACGAGCGGCGAGAGGCCGGCCGTGTCGCCCTTGCGGATGCGATCCATCAGCTGGCTGCGCATGCGCGGTTCCCAATATTTGTTGATGTGGTCGGCGACGCCCTTGGCCCCGCCCTCGTCCTGGCCGCGCCCGCCCGTCGGGGACGAGCCGAAGAAGGCCGCGATCTGGTTCGCCATGGTGGTCAGGCGGTCACTATGCTGCATCGCTGGCGGCCTCCGCATAGCCGGTCTCGTCGGCGCCGGGAGCGCCGGCGATCCGGTTTGCATGGGTGAAGATTTCGAACTCGGCCCCGCGCACGACGGCGACGAGCGTCACGCCCGACGCCTCCGCCATGCGGATGGCGAGCGCGCTCGGCGCTGAGACGGCGGCGATCAGCGGCGAGCCCATGATGGCCGCCTTCTGGATCAGCTCGACCGACACGCGGCTGGTGATGGTGATGAACCCGGAAGCCGGGTCGAAGCCGTTTCGGGCGAGATAGCCGGCCACCTTGTCGAGCGCGTTGTGCCGGCCGACATCCTCGCGCGCGACGACGAGCCCGCCGTCGAAGAGGTGGAACGCCGCCGCATGCACGGCCCGCGTCTCGCGGCCGAGCGCCTGCTCGCGCGCCATGGCCTCCACCGCCGCCGAGATCGCCTCGGGCGTCACCACGGTTCCCGCCGAGACGACGGGGAGCGCGGGCGCTGCCAGTTCCAGGCTCTCGACCCCGCAGAGACCGCAGCCGACGGGCCCGGTCATCTGCCGGCGCCGCGCGACATAGGTGCGGCCGCGCTCGGGCACGAGCCGGATCTGGCAGTCGAGGCCGGCCTCGGTCTCCACGACCTCGATCCGCTCGATCTCGGCGGGCGAGGCGACGATGCGCTCGGCGAGCGCGAGGCCGAGGCCGAGCTCCTCGACATGGACCGGGGTCGCCATCATCACGGCATGGGTGGAGCCGTCGATCGAGACGGCGATGGCGGTCTCCTCCGGCACGGCGCGCTGGGAGAGGATGAAGCGCTGCCCGCGAAAGGCGAGCGCGGGCACCCGCCGGGCGCCGCCCTCCCCCGCATCCTCCACCTCATCGCGCACCGGGACGTCCATCGCCCTACTCCGCCGCGTCGAGAACGGCGATGCGGCGACTTTCCTCGGTCAGCTCGCGATACTCCTCCTGCCACTCCGTCGGGCCGTTGGAGGGCGAGATCTGCACCGCCGTCACCTTGTATTCCGGGCAGTTGGTCGCCCAGTCGGAGAAGTCGGTGGTGATGACGTTCACCTGCGTCAGCGGGTGGTGGAAGGTCGTGTAGACGACGCCCGGCGCCACGCGATCGGTGATCTTGGCGCGGATCGAGGTCGAGCCGGCCCGGCTTTCCAGCTTGATCCAGTCGCCGTCGCGAATGCCCCGGTTCTCGGCATCGTGCGGATGGATCTCGATGAGGTCCTGGTCGTGCCAGACGACGTTCTGCGTGCGCCGCGTCTGCGCGCCGACATTGTACTGCGAGAGAATGCGCCCCGTCGTCAGGAGCAGCGGGAAGCGCGGGCCCGTGCGCTCGTCCGTCGCGACATATTCGGTGACGATGAACCGTCCCTTGCCGCGCATGAACTCGCCGATATGCATGGTCGGCGTGCCCTCGGGATGGGCCTCGTTGCAGGGCCACTGCACCGATCCCACGCGCTCCAGAAGATCGTAGGAGACGTTCTGGAAAGTCGGCGTGACCTTCGCCACCTCGTCCATGATCTCGGACGGGTGCTTGTAGTCCATGTCCATGCCGATCGCGCGGGCGAGCAGCTGCGTCACCTCCCAGTCGGCATAGCCGTTCTTCGGCTTCATCACGCGGCGGACGCGATTGATGCGCCGCTCGGCATTGGTGAAGGTGCCGTCCTTCTCGAGGAAGGACGAGCCGGGCAGGAAGACGTTGGCGTAGTTCGCGGTCTCGTTGAGGAAGAGATCCTGGACGATCAGAAGCTCCAGCGCGTCGAGGCCGGCCGAGACGTGGCGCGTGTCGGGATCGGACTGGAGAATATCCTCGCCCTGGACGTAAAGCCCCTTGAAGGTGCCCTCGACGGCGGCGTCGAACATATTGGGGATGCGAAGGCCCGGCTCGTCGTCGATCTGAACGTTCCAGAGGTTCTCGAAGGTCTCGCGCACGTCGTCCCGGCTGACATGGCGATAGCCCGTGAACTCGTGCGGGAAGGAGCCCATGTCGCAGGCGCCCTGGACGTTGTTCTGCCCGCGCAAGGGATTCACGCCGACGCCGCGGCGGCCGATATTGCCGGTCGCCATGGCGAGATTGGCGATCGACATGACAGTCGTCGAGCCCTGGCTGTGCTCGGTGACGCCGAGGCCGTAGTAGATCGCCCCGTTTCCGCCGGTCGCATAGAGCCGTGCGGCGGCCCGAACGTCCGCGGCGGGAACGCCGGTGATCGCCTCCACCGCCTCCGGCGAGCGGCTCTCGTCGGCGACGAAGGCGGCCCAGTCCTGGAAGTCGTCCCACTCGCAGCGCTCGCGCACGAAGGTCTCGTCGACGAGGCCCTCCGTCACGATCACATGGGCGAGCGCGGTCATCATGGCGACGTTCGTGCCGGGCTTCAGCGGCAGGTGGTAGTCCGCCTTCACATGGGGCGTGCGCACGAGGTCGATCCGGCGGGGATCGATGACGATCAGGCGTGCGCCCTCGCGCAGGCGCTTCTTCATGCGCGAGGCGAAGACGGGATGGCCGTCCGTCGGATTGGCGCCGATGACGAGGATGACGTCGCTATCCTCGACGCTGTCGAAATCCTGCGTGCCCGCCGAGGTGCCGTAGGTGGTGGAGAGGCCGTAGCCCGTCGGCGAGTGGCAGACACGGGCACAGGTGTCGATGTTGTTGTTGCCGAATCCCGCGCGCACCAGCTTCTGGACGAGATAGACCTCCTCGTTCGTGCAGCGCGAGGAGGAGATGGCCCCGACGGAACCGCGCCCGTACTTCGCCTGGATGTGCTTGATCTTGGCGGCGGCAAACGCGATCGCCTCCTCGTAGGAGACCTCGCGCCACTCGTCCTTATAGGTCTCACGGATCATCGGCTTCAGGATGCGGTCCTTGTGCGTGGCGTAGCCGACCGCAAAGCGCCCCTTCACGCAGGAATGGCCCCGGTTCGCCTTGCCGTCCTTGTAGGGGACCATGCGCACGAGCTCCTCGCCGCGCATTTCCGCCTTGAAGGAGCAGCCGACGCCGCAATAGGCGCAGGTCGTGACCATGGAATGCTCGGGCAGGCCGATCTCGATGACCGACTTCTCCTCCAGCGTCGCGGTCGGGCAGGCCTGCACGCAGGCGCCGCAGGAGACGCATTCGGAGGAGAAGAAATTGTCCGACATGACGCCGGCGGAGACTTCCGAGCCGAAGCCCCGGCCCGAAATCGTCAGCGCGAACGTGCCCTGCACCTCCTCGCAGGCGCGCACGCAGCGCGAGCAGACGATGCATTTGGCGGGATCGAACTGGAAGTAGGGATTGGACTGGTCCTTCTCCTTCTTGAGATGGTTCTCGCCCTCGTAGCCGTAGCGCACGTCGCGCAGGCCGACGGCCCCGGCCATGTCCTGCAGCTCGCAGTCGCCGTTGGCCGCGCAGGTCAGGCAGTCGAGCGGATGGTCGGAAATGTAGAGCTCCATCACGCCCTTGCGGATGCGCTTCAGCCGCTCGCTCTGCGTGGACACCTTCATGCCGGCCATGACGGGCGTCGTGCAGGAGGCGGGCGTGCCGTTCCGGCCCTCGATCTCGACGACGCAGACGCGGCAGGAGCCGAAGCTTTCCAGCATGTCGGTCGCGCAGAGCTTGGGCACCTGGATGCCCGCATCCATCGCCGCCCGCATGATCGACGTGCCCTCCGGCACGGTCACGTCGAACCCGTCAATGGACAGCGTGACCTCGGCCTCGGCCTTGGACTTCGGGGTGCCGTAGTCGGTCTCGTGGATCAGGCTCATCGGGAGGCTCCGTTCCGGTGTGTTTCAGAGGCAGAGCGGAAAGGAAGGCGCGAGGCGCCCCCCTCTGTCCTGCCGGACATCTCCCCCTCGAGGGAGGAGATCGGCAGTTGCGACGGCAGAGACAAGCCTGATCTCCCCCCTTGAGGAGGAGATGCCGCCCCTCGTCCAGGACTCGGGAGGCAGAGGGGGGCGCCGATCCCCGCCCTTTGCGTCAGCCCACGGATCGACCGTCCGCCCATGACCATGCCCATCACTCCGCCGCCTCGCGCATCGGCTCGCGGCCGTGGAAGTCCTCGGGGAAATGCGTGATGGCGCTCATCACGGGATAAGGCGTGAAGCCGCCGAGCGCGCAGAGCGAGCCGAACTTCATCGTGTTGCAGAGGTCTTCCACCAGCGTCAGCGCCTCCGCCGGGCGGTCGCCGGCGATGATGCGGTCGACCGTCTCGCGTCCGCGCACGGCGCCGATGCGGCAGGGCGTGCACTTGCCGCAGGATTCCACCGCGCAGAACTCGAAGGCGAAGCGGGCCTGTTTCAGCATGTCCACCGTGTCGTCGAAGACGACGATGCCGGCATGGCCGATCAGCCCGTCCCGAGCCGCGAAGGCCTCGTAGTCGAAGGGCGTGTCGAAGAGCTCGCGCGGGAAGTAGGCGCCGAGCGGTCCGCCCACCTGCACGGCGCGCACCGGACGGCCCGAAGCCGTGCCGCCGCCGATCCCGTCCACGATCTCGCCGAGCGTCAGGCCGAAGGCCGTCTCGTAAAGCCCGCCATGCCGGGCATTGCCGGCGATCTGCAGCGGGATCGTGCCGCGCGACCGGCCCATGCCGAAATTCTTGTAGGCCTCCGCCCCCTCGCCCATGATCACCGGCACGGAAGAGAGCGTGATCACGTTGTTGATGACGGTCGGCTTGCCGAAGAGGCCCTTGTGCGCCGGCAGCGGCGGCTTGGCGCGGACCTGCCCGCGCCGGCCCTCCAGGCTTTCCAGAAGCGAGGTCTCCTCGCCGCAGACATAGGCGCCGGCGCCGACGCGGATTTCCATGTCGAAGGCGCGGCCCGATCCGAGGACCGAAGCGCCGAGCACGCCGGCCTGACGCGCGATGCGAACGGCTTCGTTCATGACGCGGATCGCGACCGGATATTCCGAGCGCAGATAGACGAAGCCCTTTGTCGCCTTGGTCGCAAGGCCCGCGATCGCCATGCCCTCGATCAGGCAGAACGGATCGCCCTCCATGATCATGCGGTCGGCGAAGGTGCCGCTGTCGCCCTCGTCGGCATTGGCGACGATGTACTTGCGCGCGTCCTCGGTCTCGAGGACGGTCTTCCACTTGATGCCGGTCGGGAAGCCCGCGCCGCCGCGTCCGCGAAGGCCGGACGCGGTAACCTCGACCACGATCTCGGCCGGCTGCAGGGCCGCGGCGCGCTCCAGGCCCTTCAGCCCGCCATGCGCCCGATAGTCGTCGAGCGACAGCGGATCGGTGATGCCGCAGCGCCTGAAGGTCAGGCGCGTCTGGTTCGCCAGGAAGGGCATGTCCTCCGGCCGGCCCAGACGTTTCTCATGCGCCTTGCCGTCCAGGAAGCCCGCCTTGAACAGCCCGGCCACGTCCTCCGGCTCGATCGGCCCGTAGGCGATGCGCCCCTCCGGCGTCTCGACCTCGATCATCGGCTCCAGCCAGGCCAAGCCGCGCGAGCCGTTGCGCACGACGGCGACGTCGAGCCCTTTGTGAGCGGCGGTCTGGCGGATGTCCTCGGCGATCTCGTCAGCCCCGCAGGCGACGGCGAAACTGTCGAGCGGAACGAAGATGCGGATCACAGCCGGATCTCCTCGGCAAGGGCCGCGACCTTGTCGGGCGTCAGCCGGCCGACGATGCGACCATGGTCGATCATGGCGGAGGGGCCGGCGGCGCAGAGCCCGAGGCAGTAGACCGCCTCCAGCGTCACGCGCCCGTCCGCCGTGGTTTCGCCGAAGGCGATGCCGAGCGCGCGTTCGGCGGCGTCCGCCACCGCGTCCGAGCCGCGCGACTGGCAGGCCTCGGCGCGGCAGACCTTCAGCACATGGCGCCCATGCGGCTCGGCCTTGTAGTCGTGGTAGAAGGAGACGACGCCGTAGACCTCGGCACGCGACAGGTTCAGCGCCGCGGAAATCTGCCGCACCGCCGCCTCGCCGACGAAGCCGAACCGCGCCTGGAGCGCGTTGAGGATCGGCAGCAGCGGACCTTCGAGATCCTTGTGCTCCTCGATGATCTCGGCAGCGTCCTCGGCGTCGAATGCCACATGCAGAGTCAAGCTCGGCCTCCCCGGCGGTTTTTGGAACCGTTTCAAACCAGAGGACACCTGTCTCACGCAAAGATCAATGCGCAACCTTCGTCCAACGATAGAGGATTTCTATCAAGAGAGAAGCGCCGCGTCCGTCTCCTTCCAGAAGGCCTCGACCAGCGGCGGGCGCGGATGACGGCGGGTGACGACGAGGCCGATCGTGTAGCTCGCATCCGGCTCGGTGATGGCAATGGCCCGCATCGGCTCGCCGAAGCCGAGGATTTCGGCCGATCGGAAGGGCATGATCGTGGCGAAGCGTCCCGTGCGCACATGGGCGATCAGCGCGATCATCGAATTGGATTCCAGGACCGTGCGGAAGGGCTGGCCGTCCCGGCCGAGAAGGCCGTTCAGGATCTTGCGGTTCTGCATCGTGGCCGAGAGAAGGCAGAGCGGGATCGAGGCGGCCTCGGCCCAGGTGACGCGCGCCGCATCCGCGAAGGGATTGCCCGCCGTCGTCACGAGACAGTAGCGCTCCTCGTAGAGCGCCCGCGTCTCCAGCCGCGCCAGCCGGTCGTCGTCGAGATAGGTGATGCCGAGATCGATGGCGAAATCTTCCAGGCCCGTCACGATCTCCGAGGAGGTGCGCGACTGGATCTCGAAGGTGACGCCCGGATGCTTCTCGAAGAAGGGCGTCGTCAGGCGCGAGACGACGGCGAGCGCGGTCGGAATGACGGCGATGCGCAGGTGCCCGGACAGGCCGAGCCGGACCGCGCGGATCTCGTCCTGCATGGTGCGCACGTCGTCGACGATGCGCCGGGCCCAGCTCAGGACCCGGATGCCCTCCTCGGTCAGCCCCTGGAAGCGCGAGCCGCGATTGACCAGCGTCACGCCGAGCCGCTCCTCCAATTGGCGGATGCCGGCGGAGAGAGTCGGCTGCGTCACGCCCAGCCGCTCGGCCGCGCGCCCGAAATGGCGTTCGGCGGCAAGCGCTATGAAGTAGTCGAGCTTGTCGATCATGGGCGCATTTCTAGCATGAACGGGCCTTTCACCACCCCGGCGATTGATTCAAGGGTCGCCACGGGACTAAGGACTGCGGCAGCGGGAGGCACCCCGGGGGCGGACATGACCATGGAACTCGACAGCATCGAAGACGCGATCGCGGCCATCGCGGCGGGCGAACTCGTGGTCGTGGTGGACGACACCGACCGCGAGAACGAGGGCGATCTCATCATGGCCGCCGCCAAGGCGACGCCGGAGAAGATGGCCTTCATGATCCGCCACACGAGCGGCATCATCTGCGTGCCGATGACGGCCGACCGCGCGGAGAAGCTGAACCTGCCGCCCATGGTCGCCAACAACATCGACCCGATGCGCACCGCCTTCACCGTCTCGGTCGACTACAGGGTCGGAATGACGACGGGCATCTCGGCCGAAGAGCGCACCAACACGGTGCGCGCGCTCGCCAACGACAATTGCACCGGCGGCGACTTCATCAAGCCCGGCCACATCTTTCCGCTGATCGCGCGAGCCGGCGGCGTCCTCACGCGCTCCGGCCACACCGAAGCCGGCTGCGATCTGGCGCAACTGGCGGGCCTGGAACCGCTCGGCGTCCTCGCCGAGGTCGTCAACGACGACGGCACGGTCAAGCGCATGGCGGAGCTGATCCCCTTCGCCCGCGAGCATGGGCTGAAGATCGTCTCGATCGAGGATCTCATCTCCTACCGCATCCGGCGCGAATCCTTCGTCACCTGCGTGCGCGAGGAGAAGACGACCGTGCGCGGCGTCGATGGCGTCGTGCGCATCTACGAGACGCCCTTCGACGACATGCAGCACGTCGTCGCCGTCTTCGGGGACGTGAAGGGCCGCGAACGGGTGCCGACGCGCATCCATCGCGAGCAGCCGGTGGTCGATCTCTTCGGCTCGGGCGGCGCCAAGTCCTGGGTCGAGATCGCGCTGGAGCGGCTGAAGGTCGAGGGCCACGGCGTCCTCATGCTGCTGCGCCAGCCCCATGTCGACGACTTCGAGACCAAGACGACGCCGCTCGCCGACGCCGAGGAAGGCCCGCGCGACGGCGAGCGCCATGTGAGCGCGCAGAAGCGCATGCAGCGCTGGCGCGAGGTCGGCATCGGCGCGCAGATCCTGCGCGATCTCGACGTCCGCTCGATCTCCGTCCTCGCCACGCACGAGCGCTCCTATGTCGGCCTCACCGGCTTCGGCATCGAGGTGGCCGGCACGATCCTCGTGGAGGATTGAGCGACCGGGCTCTGCGCCGCGACGACCATCCGGCCGCCGCCGGCGCCGGATCGGCGCTGCCGGTCCTCCTCGTCCACGGCGCGGTTCAGACGCGCGCCGTCTGGGCGGCGCAGGTCGAGGCGCTCGCCGGCTCGCGCCGCATCGTCGTGCCCGACCTTGCCGGACATGGCGAGACGCCGCTCGGAGAGGCTCCGCTCACCATCGGCGGCATGGCCGAGGACGTGCTCCGACTGATGGACGATCTCGGCCTCGAGCGCGCCGCCGTCTGCGGCGTGTCGCTCGGCGGCATGGTGGCGCTGGACATGGCCGCGCGGGCGCCCGAGCGGATCGCGGGCCTCGTCCTCGCCAACACGCCGCGCTCCCTCACCGCCCTTCCCTGGCTTCGCAAGAGCCTCGCCGCGCTCGATCCGCAGCGGCTTCTCTTTCCGATCTTCCGCCTCATCGGGCGCGAGCGCAGCGCCCGGGCGGGCCTCGCCCTCGCCCGCGTCCTCGTCGGGCCGCAATGGGTCGGCCGGACGGCACGGCACCACTTCATCAAGGGCTTCGCCACCATGCCGGACGAGGCGATCGTCGCGACCTACGGCGCGATCGTCGATTACCACCCCGTCGATCCCGCCCGCATCCGCTGCCCGACGCTCGTCGTGGAGGGCGCCGAGGATGCCGGCTCCATCCGCAGCCAGGGGCGCGACCTCGCCGGACGGCTCCGGCGGGCCCGCCGCATCGTGCTCGACGTCGGCCATGTCGCGCAGCTCGACGATCCCGCCGCCTTCAACGAGCGCCTGATCGCTTTCCTCGCATCGCTCGAGTCCGGCCCCGAAGGCGAGCCGATCGGTCGCGTCTCGTCTAATTAAAAGGGCACCCAGACGGTAATTTAAGGCGGCCTTCAGGTTTCATCCGTCATGTTCCGCTCAAGGTTGCGGTTGGCTCGGGGGCGGAGCGTTGGCATCGGACAAGACGGCGGAGGCGGCGAGCGGAGGACCTGAGTCCGAAAACGGCATGTCGTACATGACGCCGACCATCGCGGTCATCCTGGCGCTCGTGGCCTTTGTGACCTTCGGCATCAACATCGGCGCGGTGGCCGTCATGGCCTCGCAGCGCAACGACATGCTCGTCCATTCCGACCGCGACATCCAGAACCTCGCCGTCCTCCTCGCCAAGCAGACCGACCGCTCCTTCCAGGCCATCGACGCGATCCAGCGCAACGTCGTCGACCACCTGTCGAGGCTCGGCCTGAACGACGCGGAAACCCTGAGCGGGCAAGGGCGCCAGCGCTACGTCCACGACATGCTCGTCGCGGATGCCGCGCCGCTGAACTTCGTGAACTGGATCTCGCTGGTCGATACGAAGGGCCGGCTCGTCTCCAGTTCCTTCGCCTTCCCCGCCCCCGAATTCGACCTGCGCCAGCGCGACTACTTCAAGGCCCTGTCCGTGAAGGGTGCCCCGGAGACCTTCGTCAGCGAACCGATCGTCAACAGCCGGACCGGACAGCCGACGATCTACCTCGCCCGGCGGCTGTCGGATGCGAAGGGCGACTTCAGCGGCATCCTCATCGCCGGGATCGCCATCGAGTCCTTCCAGCAGCTCTATCGCGGCATCGATCTCGACACGACGCGGACGATCGTCCTCGCCCGCGCCGACGGCGTCGTCCTCTCCAACCAGGGAAAGAGCGAGGGCGAGCCGGACGCGGCTTCGATCGTCGACTATTACGGCGCGCTGGCGAAAAAGCAGCAAAGCTCCGGCATGGTGCCGATGAGCGAGGATGGCGCCCCCTACAGGACGGCGACGGCGAGCCTCGAAGCCTACCCGGTCCTCGTCATGGCGCAGTACGACGTCGGCCTGGTGCTCGGCGACTGGTACAACCGGGCGCTCTTCGTCGCCGCCCTCGTGATCCTCGTCGATCTCAGCGTGCTCGTCGCCGGCATGCTCGGCTTCCACCACCTGCGCCAGAGCCGACGGGCGGGCGAGGCCGAGCGGCATTCGGCGCGTCACGACATCCTGACGGGCCTGCCCAACCGCGCCCATTTCCAGGAGGCGCTGGACGAAGCACTCGCCGAGGCCGACGATGTTCCCTTCGGCCTCGTCCTCATCGACCTCGACAACTTCAAGGAGGTGAACGACAACCAGGGCCACCAGGCCGGAGACCTGCTCCTGAAGCTCGTTTCCGCGCGGCTGAGAGGCTGCCTCGGCCCCTCCGACACGCTGGCGCGCCTCGGCGGCGACGAGTTCGCCATTATCCAGCGCGGCATCAAGGGCCGCGAAGACGTCGAGCGTCTTGCCGCGGCCGCGCTCGCCACGTTCCACGCCTCCTTCCCGATCCGGGAGCGTCAGGTCAATGTCGGCGCGAGCTTCGGCATCGCGCTCGGCGCGGCCAACGAGGGCGCCGATCTTCTCTTCGACCACGCCGACATGGCGCTCTACCAATCCAAGGCGCTCGGCCGTGGCACGATCCGCTTCTTCTCGGCCGAGCTTCAGGCGGAAAAGGTCGAGCGCAAGACGCTGGCCCAGGATCTGCAGGAAGCCGTCCTGGAGGAGACGCTGCAGCTCTACTACCAGCCGATCGTCGATCTGCGCAGCTGCCGCCTCACCGGCTTCGAGGCGCTTCTGCGCTGGCACGACCCGGTGCGCGGCCCCGTTTCGCCCTCGACCTTCATCCCCATCGCCGAGGAAACCGGCGCCATCGGGCCGCTCGGGCGCTGGGTCATGCGCGAGGCGTGCCGGCGGGCCGCGACCTGGCCGGACGACATCCGCGTGGCGGTCAATCTCTCCGCGGTCCAGATGCAGCTCTCCGACGTGGCGGCCGATGTCGAGGAGATCCTGGCCGAAACTGGCCTTGCTCCATCGCGCCTCGAAATCGAGATCACCGAGAGCGTGCTGCTCGACCACCCCTCCGCCGAGAAGACGCTCCACCGTCTCGTCGCGCTCGGCGTCTCCATCTCGCTCGACGATTTCGGCACCGGCTACTCGTCGCTGAGCTATCTCTGCAGCTTCCCCTTCGGCCGCATCAAGATCGACCGCTCCTTCGTCGCCCAGATGGTGGACAACAAGGAGGCGGCCGTGATCGTGCAGACCGTGCGCGATCTGGCCGTCCGGCTCGGCACGAAGGTCACGGCCGAGGGCATCGAGACCCATGCGCAGCTGCGCCGCCTTCAGGAGATCGGCTGCGACGCCGGCCAGGGCTACCTGATCAGCCGCCCCATGCCCGCCAAGGACGTGCTGCGCTTCACGCAGACCTTCTCGGACTCCACTCCGGTGGAGGATATCGCGCTCGATCTCGACGAGGTCTCGCAGTCGCTCGTCGCCTGACGGCCTCTCACGCCGTCTCCGTGACCATCAGCCTTTCGGCACGCGCACCAGATCCTCCAGCCAGACCGTCGCCGTTCCGTCCGAGGGCGCCCGCCAGTCGCCGCGCGGGCTGAGGCTCCCGCCGGCCGAGACCTTCGGCCCGTTCGGCATGGCCGTGCGCTTGAACTGGCTGGTCTGGAAGAAGCGGACGAGGAAGCGCTCCAGCCAGAGGCGGATCGTGGAGAGATCGTACCGGTTCTTCTTCTCCTCCGGGAAGTTCGCGGGCCACTCCCCCGCCGAGACGTCGCGCCACGCCTGCCAGGCGAGGAAGGCGACCTTGGCCGGCGGGGCGCCGTTGCGCATCGTGTGGAAGAGGAAGAAGTCGTTCAGCTCGTAGGGGCCGATCTTGGCCTCCGTGCTCTGGATCGCCCCTTGCGCATCGGCCGGCACGAGTTCGGGCGAAATCTCGGTGGCGAGGATCGCCGTGAGCACCCGCCCCGTCGCCTCGTCGAACTGCCCCGTCGCCGCGGTCCAGCGGATGAGATACTGGATCAGCGTCTTCGGCACGCCGGAATTGACGCCGTAATGGCTCATCTGGTCGCCGACGCCGTAGGTGCACCAGCCGAGCGCCAGCTCCGAGAGATCGCCCGTTCCGATCACGAAGCCGCGCCGCTGGTTGGCGAGGCGGAAGAGATAGTCGGTGCGAAGGCCCGCCTGCACGTTCTCGAAGGTGATGTCGTAGACCGGCTCGCCCGCCGAGAAGGGATGGCCCATATCGGCCAGCATCTGCCGGGCGGCGGGGCGGATGTCGATCTCGTCCGCCTGGATGCCGAGCGCGCGCATCAGCGTCCAGGCATTGGCCTTGGTGCCCTCGCCCGTCGCAAAGCCCGGCATGGTGAAGCCCAGAATCGTCGTTCGCGGCAGGCCCAGCATGTCGCAGGCCCTGGCGGCGACGATCAGCGCATGGGTCGAGTCGAGACCGCCCGACACGCCGATGACCATGTGCTCGCCGGCCGTCGCCTCGAAGCGCCGGATGAGCCCGTGCACCTGGATGTTGAAGGCCTCGTAGCAATCGGCGTCGAGCCGCTCCGGCGCGTTCGGCACATAGGGAAAGCGCCGGAGCGGACGGCGCAGGTCTTCCGGCGGCGATGCGGGCGCGTGGTCGAAGCCGATGCGCCGAAAGCGCGTCTCGGGATGGCCGGCGAGAGCAGCCGCGTCGTTGAAGGTCGGCACGCGCAGCCGCTCCTGCGACAAGCGCTGCGTATCGATATCGGCCGCGATCAGCTGCGGCTCGCGCTGGAAGCGCGGCGTCTCGGCGAGACGGTCGCCGATCTCGTAGATCATCCCCTGCCCGTCCCAGGAAAGATCGTTGGTGCTCTCGCCCGCCCCCGCCGCCGAATAGGCATAGGCCGAGAAGGTCCGCATGGCCTGCGAGGCGCCGAGGAGATGGCGATCCTCCGACTTGCCGACGACGATCGGCGAGCCCGAGAGGTTGCAGAGGATCAGCGCCCCCGCGAGCGCGCCGAGCGTCGAAGGCGGCGTCGGCGCCCAGTAGTCCTCGCAGATCTCCGCATGGAAGACGAAGCCCGGCAGCGTGCGGCAGGCGAAGACGAGGTCGGTGCCGAAGGGGGCCGTGTGGCCGGCGACGTCGATGGAGAGCCCCGCCAGCCCTGCGCCGGATGCGAACCAGCGCTTCTCGTAATATTCCCGGTAGTTCGGCAGGAAGGTCTTCGGCACCACGCCGAGGATGGCGCCGCCCTTGACCACGACGGCGCAGTTGTAGAGCCGCCCGTTGCGGCGCAGCGGCGCGCCGAGGAGAAGCACGGCGTCCCGCGAGGCGCTGGCCGCGACGATCCGCGCGATGGCGCTCTCCACCCCGTCGAGCAGCGCCTCCTGAAGGTGCAGATCGTCGATCGCATAGGCGGAGATGTTCAGTTCGGGAAAGATCAGGAGATCGATCCGCTCATCCTCCGCCCGCGCCATGAACTCCAGCACGGCCTCGGCATTGCGGCCGGGATCGGCCACGTAGGCCCGCGGGGTCGCGACGCCGACGCGCACGAAGCCATGGGCATGAATGGAGGCGAAGGCGGCATCCGGGGCGGCGGGCGAAGCGGGGGCAGGATCGAGGGTCACGTTCGGCGCTCCGGAAGGACGGTCGGACAGGCCCGTCGATGCCCCTCCGCCGGCTCCGGCGCAAGGCGGAAAGATCGAAGGGACGTCCGATCCGCACGGCCTCTTCGCCGGAAGAGCGGCGGAGCCGACCGCACGAAACCGCACGGATACTGGTTGCTGGCTACGAAAACGAGCCTTCTCGTCGTAACCCTTCATGCGGAACCGGCAAAAAGCCATGTTAGGGAACCTTGGGTTCCATCACGAGTCAAGCCATGCCAGAGACACGCGCGATCTCCACCGAAGGCCGCATTTCGACCGGCATTCCCGGTCTCGACGACATTCTCGGCGGCGGCTTCACGGCGGATCGCCTCTATCTCGTCGAGGGCACGCCCGGCACGGGCA
This sequence comes from Aureimonas sp. Leaf427, assembly GCF_001425485.1. Taxonomy (GTDB): domain Bacteria; phylum Pseudomonadota; class Alphaproteobacteria; order Rhizobiales; family Rhizobiaceae; genus Plantimonas. The sequence goes on from NZ_LMQW01000003.1 coordinate 101,865, forward strand.
AGACCACGCTGTCGCTGCAGTTTCTCCTGGCGGGCGTGGAGGCCGGCGAGAGCGGGCTCTACATCACCCTGTCCGAGACCGCCGAAGAGCTGCGCGCCGTGGCCGCGACACATGGCTGGACGCTCGACGCGCTGTCGATCTTCGAGCTCGTGGGCGAGGAGGGCCTCGATCCCGACGCCGAGCAGTCGATCCTGCACCCGTCCGAGATCGAACTCGGCGAGACGACCAAGGGCGTCATGCGCATGGTCGAGGAGATGCGCCCGCGCCGCGTCGTCTTCGACAGCCTGTCCGAACTCCGGCTGCTCGCCCAGAACCCGCTGCGCTATCGTCGGCAGATCCTGACGCTGAAACAGTTCTTCGCCAGCCGGCGCTGCACGGTCCTCATGCTGGACGACCGCACCTCCGAGGCCAACGATCTCCAGCTCCATTCGATCGCCCACGGCGTAATCTCGCTGGAGCAGGCGGCGCGCGACTTCGGCTCCGAGCGGCGGCGCCTGCGGGTCATGAAGATGCGCGGGATCAAGTTCCGCGGCGGCTATCACGACTTCAATCTCGACACGGGCGGCCTGACCGTCTTCCCGCGTCTCGTCGCGGCCGAGCACCATCTCGCCTTCGACGCGAGCCCGGTATCTACCGGCAACACGGGGCTCGACGCCCTTCTCGGCGGGGGCCTCGCGCCCGGAACGAACACGCTCCTCTCCGGCCCGTCCGGCGTCGGCAAGACGACGACCGCCATCCGCTGCATGATGGCCGCTCTCGAGCGCGGCGAAACCGCGACCTACTTCCTCTTCGACGAGGGGCTGGGCACGCTTCTGTCGAGATCGACCACGCTCGGCATGGACATCCGGCCCTTCATCGACAGCGGCCAGCTCTCGCTCCAGCAGATCGATCCGGCCGAACTGTCGCCCGGCGAGTTCACGAGCCGCGTGCGCAAGGCCGTGGAGGAGAAGGGCTCTCGCTTCCTCGTGATCGACAGTCTCAACGCCTATCTCCATGCCATGCCCGGGGAGCAGTTCCTGATCCTCCAGATGCACGAGATCCTGACCTATCTCAGCCAGCAGGGCGTGACCGCGATCCTCGTCCTCGGGCAGCACGGGCTCGTCGGCGACATGCGCTCGGACGTCGATCTCAGCTATCTCAGCGACGCCATCCTCCTCTTCCGCTTCTTCGAGGCGCACGGAGAGGTGCGCACGGCCGTCTCGGTGGTGAAGAGCCGGACGAGTGCGCACGAGAGAACGATCCGCGAGTTCCGTCTCGGGCAGAACGGCCTTGCCGTCGGCGAGGCATTGCACGACTTCGAGGGTGTCCTGACCGGCCTTCCGTCCTACAAAGGCATCATGAGAATGCTGAACGACGGCGATACGGGCAGCCGGACGGAGTAGACGGGTTGAGCGAGCGTGTCCTTATCCTGGCGCCTCGGGGCCGGGACGGCGAAGTGGCGAGCCGTGTGCTGGCGCAGGGCGGCGTCGAGGCGCTCGCCTGCCCGGATCTCGCCTCGCTCTGCGGGCTGCTCCACGGCGACGCCGGCGGGATCCTGATCACCGAGGAGGTGCTGGCGGCCGAAGGCCTCGAAGAGCTTCTCGCCTGGATCGACCGCCAGCCGCCCTGGTCGGACCTGCCGGTCGTCGTGCTCGCGACCAAGCGCACGGGGCCGCGCCCGCCCCGCGCCTCGCAGATCATCGAGCGGCTCGGCAACGTCATCCTCCTGGAGCGCCCGATCAACGCGGAGACGCTGATGAGCGCGGCGCGCTCGGCCATCCGCGGGCGGCGGCGGCAGTATCAGGCGCGCGCCATGCTCGCCACCGAGGAGACGGCGGCGGCGAACCTTCGCGACCTCAACGAGACGCTGGAACAGCGCGTCGCCGAGCGCACGGCCGAGCGCGACCGCATGTGGCACCTCTCCACCGACCTCATGGACGTCTGCAACCGGGAGGGCCGGCTGATCGCCGTCAACCATGCCTGGACCGCGATGCTGGGCTGGACCGAGGCGGAACTGCTGGCCTCGAGCTTTCTCGACCTCGTCCATCCCGACGACGTGGATGCGACTCAGGAGAAGATGAAGCGGCTCGAACGCGGGACGACGACGCTGCGCTTCGAGAACCGCTTCCGCTCCCGCGACGGCGTCTATCGGCTGATCTCCTGGACCGCCTCGCCAGACGCGGGAAACGTCTACGCCATCGGCCGCGACATCACCGAACAGCGCACGACCGAAGAGGCGCTTCGCCAGAGCCAGAAGATGGAGGCGATCGGCCAGCTCACCGGCGGCATCGCGCACGACTTCAACAATATGCTGGCCGGCGTCGTCGGTTCGCTCGACCTCATGAAGCGGCGGATCGCCAATGGCGAGATGGAGCGCGTGCCGCGCTATCTCGACGCCGCCATGACCTCGGCCCAGCGCGCCGCAGGCCTGACCGCGCGCCTCCTCGCCTTCGGCCGCCGCCAGTCGCTGGACCTCAAGGCGACGGACGTGAACGGCGTCGTCGCGGGGCTCGAGGAGCTGATGCGCCGCACGCTCGGCGAGAACGTGCAGGTCGAGACGCGGCTTGCGCCGGACCTGTCGCCCGGCTGGACCGACGCCAACCAGCTAGAAAGCGCGCTGCTCAACCTTGCGATCAATGCGCGCGACGCCATGCCCGAAGGCGGCAAGCTGACGGTGACGACGGCCAATCGCTGCTTCGGCCCGGCGCAGGTTCTGAAGATGGAGGGCCTCGCGCCCGGAAACTACGTGATCGTCGAGGTCGCCGATACCGGCATCGGCATGTCGCCGGAAACCTTGCAGAAGGTCTTCGAGCCCTTCTTCACGACCAAGCCGATCGGCCAGGGAACGGGCCTCGGCCTGTCCATGATCTACGGCTTCGCCAAGCAGTCGAACGGGCACGTCACCGTGGAGAGCACGGAGGGACAGGGCACCGTCATCCGGCTCGTGCTGCCGCGCTATGCGGAACGGGCCGTGGCCATCGAGGAGGAAGCGGACATGCAGGCACCCAAGGGCGACGGCGAAACCGTGCTCGTCGTCGAGGACGAGGCGCTCGTTCGCATGCTCGTCGTCGACGTTCTGGAGGACCTCGGCTATCGCGCCATCGAGGCCGGCAGCGCCGACGAGGCGATCCCCTACCTGAAGGCCGAAGGGCGCATCGACCTCCTGATGACCGATGTCGGCCTGCCCGGCATGAACGGACGCCAGCTCGCCGAGGTCGCCCGCGAGGCGCGGCCGGAGCTGAAGATCCTCTTCGTCACCGGCTATGCCGAAAAGGCCGCCGTCCGCGGCGACTTCCTCGGCGACCGGATGGACATCGTCACAAAGCCCTTCGTCTTCGAGACGCTGGCGACGAAGATCCGGCAGATGATCGAGGGCGACGGCACGCCGGCCTGATCCTCTCGCGTCGATCGGTCTCGCGACGGAACGCCGATGGCGTGCGGACCGTTAGCGCTTCGACGTTCACACGACCGTGAACACGAGAGGAGATCGACGCGATGAGCATTTTCGGCAAGATCAAGGACGCCATCTTCGGCAAGGCGGAAGCCGCCGAGCCTGCAGCGCCCGCGCCCGCAACGGTCAACGCCCCGCCGCCGGCCGGCCCCGCCACGACGGCGGCCCCGGCACCCGCCTCCCCCACCCCGGCATCGCCGACCTCGGCTCCGGCGCCGGGCGCTCAACCGGCCGGGACGGCTCCCGCCTCCACGCCGGCGACGGCGGTCGATGTGGCCGCGATCATGGACAAGGCCGTCAAGGACAGCGGCCAGAAGCTCGAATGGCGCAAGTCCATCGTCGACACGATGAAGGCGCTCCATCTCGACAGCAGCCTCTCCGAGCGCAAGGAACTGGCCGAGGAGCTCGGCTATACCGGCGACACGAACGACAGCGCGACGATGAACGTCTGGCTGCAGAAGGCGCTGATGAAGAAGCTCGCCGAGAACGGCGGCAAGGTGCCGGCCGACCTCACGGACTGAGCCTGAAGCCTGTCCCGTCGAGCGGACGGGCTTCGCCGCAAGAGCCGGCGCCGACAAAAGATGAGAGGGCACCGAGGCTCGCTGGAGGCGGCCCCGGTGCCCTCGTCACAGATCCGCGAAGCGGCGGATCAGGTTGTGATAGTGATTGACGAGGCCGAGCACCGCCGGGTCCGCGTCGCCGAGCTTGGTGCGCGCGCCGATGATGGCGATGTCGAGATCGTAGAGCATGGTGCGCAGGCCGTCGTCCCGCACCATCGACTGCGTCCAGAAGAACGAACCCCAGCGGCTGCCCCGCGTGATCGGCTCGACGCGATGAAGGCTGGTGGCGGGATAGACGATCATGTCGCCGGCCGGCAGCTTCACGGCCTGGCTGCCATAGGTGTCCTCCACGACCAGCTCGCCGCCGTCGTAGTCCTCCGGGTCGGTCAGGAAGAGCGTCGAGGACACGTCCGCGCGCATGCGCATGCCGCCCGTGCCCGGAATGGCGCGGATCGCGCCGTCCACATGCGCCCCGAAGGTCATGCCGACATCGTAGCGGTTGAACATCGGCGGCAGCACGCGGAAGGGCAGAGCCGCCGAATTGAAGGTCGGGTTCGCCGCGAGCTTGCCGAGGATCAGCCCGCCCAGTTCGCGCGCCTCCGCCGAATCCTCCGGGATCTGGAGATTGCGCTTGGCCTTGGCGGCCTGGTCGCCCGCCGTCACGCGCCCGTCGACCCATTGCGAGCTTTCCAGCACATGCCGGCAGTGCCGGACCTCGTCCGGCGTCAGGACGGCGGGGATGTGGATCAGCATGGCGACTTCCTATGGCACGGGGCGGCGCTGAACGGCGGGGAGCGGCCGCCCCCGAATAAAGGAGCGAAGCTTTAGAATTTCGCTCCGATCGTCAGAAGCACGCTGCGGCCGGAGGCCGGCACCGCGCGCCCGCCGAAGGCCGCATCGTAGTTCAGATGATCCGTCAGGTTGTAGCCGTTCAGCGCGACCTTGAAGTGCTTGGCGTCGTAGGTGATGGCGGCATCGAGAGAGAAGCTGTCGGGAACGATGTTCTTGTCCACGGTCGGCGTGTAGACGGCATAGGAGGATGCCGCGCGCAGGCCGCCCGCGATCGACAGATCGCCGCCGATATCGGGCAGGTGCGGCGTCAGGTCGTAGTCGGTCCAGAGCGTGACATTGTGGCGCGAGACGTAGGGCGCGACGTCCCCGACGATCCGCTGATCCTCCGGATAGGCGGTAGAGAGGATCTCGCCGTCGAGATAGGCGTATCCGGCATGGACGGTCCAGCCGGTGAGCACCTCGCCGTTGAGCCCGAGCTCGAAGCCGCGAACGCGGCGCGTGTCGCCGGCGTCGCCGAAGGCATAGGCGATGCCCGAGGTCGGATCGGTGTCGACCGAATTCTTCTTTTCGATCTGGAAGACCGAGCCGGAAAAGCCGAGCGCCTCTCCGAGAAGATCGATCTTCGTGCCGATCTCGTAGAGATCGCTTCGTTCGGGATCGAAGTTCGATCCGGCCCGCGGCGCCTCCGAGGTCGAGATCATCTGCTGGGTCGAGAGATTGACGCCGACCGGCGCATAGGAGCGCGCGAAGGTCGCGTAGAACTGCGTCGCCTTCGTCGGCTCGTAGATCGCGCTGATCGAGGGGCTGAGCGCGGTGACGTCGTCCTTCGCCTCGACGCCGGAAAAGACCGACGTGGACTCGAAATAGTCCGCCCGCACGCCGCCGAGCAGCGAAAACTCCTCCGTCAGCCAGATCCGATCGGTGGCGAAGAGGCCGGCATTGAAGGCCGTTCCCTCGGTCTTGATCGCGTTGTCGTAGGTGAGAAGCGCGGTCGGGAACTCGTAGACGGGATCGCGCAGGCGCTGCACGTTCGTCGGACGGGCCGGCAGGAAGCTGCCGCGCTCGCGATCCTCGCTCTGGTGGCTGACGTCGAGGCCGACCTTCAGCTCGTTCCGAAGCCCTCCGATCGTGCCGTTCACATCGGCCGAGGTGACGTTCTGAACGCCCGTGCCGTCCTGGCGATAGGCGATGCCGCCGCCGGCGCCGTAGCTGATCAGGGGATTGCCGCCGTTGAAGAACGTCGTGACGCAGGCGCCCTCGCAACTCGGATTGGTCGAGAGGAAGTCGCGGTCGTAGAACTGCACGCGGGTGTCGTTGTGGATCGCGATGTTCTCGTTCACCGTGTGCGTCAGATTCGAGGTGAACGTGTGGACGTTCGTCTCGTCGCGATCCTCGCTATTGCCGTAGACGCGGGAATAGGAGGTGGAGCGGTCGAGCCCGAACTCGGTCGCCGGCGCGCCGGTCGTGCCCGGCCGGCGCAGCATGGGCACGCCCATGTCCGGCGTGCGGTCTCCGCCCTGGTAGCTGTAGTTCAAGTGCCACTCGGTCGGCGTGCCGAGACCGAGGCCGAGATCGACCGCGATGCCCTCGCGGTCCGTCTCCACCCGGTCGCGGTCCTCGACGTCCTGGCGATGGACGACGCCGTTGACGCGCACCGCGCTCGTCTCGCTCAGCGTCTTGTTGAGATCGAACGTGCCGCGATGGGTCGGGCCCGAGCCGATCGAATAGTCCGCGCCGTAGCGGTCCTCGAGGAAGGAACCCTTGGTCGACTGGTTGATGACGCCGCCGACATTGCCCGCGCCGAAATAGCCGCCGGTCGGCCCCTTGAAGACCTCGACGGACTCTGTGTTGAAACTGTCCCGGACATAGGCGCCGAAGTCCTTCAGGCCGTTCGTGTAGACGTCGCCCTTGGACTGGAAGCCGCGGATGCGGAACTGGTCGCCGTTCTGTCCGCCATTGCCTTCGCCGGACGAGAGCGTGATGCCGGGAACGTTGCGCAGCGCCTGCTCCAGCGAGGTGACGCCCTGCTTCTCCAAAACCTCCTGCGGGACCACGTTGACCGTGCGGGGAGTCTCGCGGACCGTCGCGGGCAGGCGGGCGATCTTCGTCGAGGCGCGGTTCGTGTTGGGCACCTGGGCGAGCGAGCCGCCCTGCAGCGTCACGGTGTCGAGAACGATGGGCTCGCCCGCGCCGACCGGCGCCGTCTGAGCGAAGGCCGTCGAGCCGAAGGACAACGCGACGCCGGCGGCCAGAGTGGCGTTCGACATCAACGGGCGCATGGTTGCGAAAGGCTTGATCATCATCGGCTCCAGGTTCACGGGAACCGCACTAGGAAACATGAACTTCAGAGTCAAGAATGAAGCGCAATTTAGACATAATTCAAAAAGCACATCATTCTCTGTGACTTAGAACGATTCTGAATTGGCATGCTCAAGCGCGTTTATTGTTGACGCCACCGGTCAACATTCTATGACGCCCTGTACCGAACCCGTTGGATCGTCACGGAGCGCCCGCTTGTCCCTGTCCCGCCGCCTCGTCCTCGCAGCCCTTCTCGCCTGCTCGGGCCTTGCCTCGACCCTGCCCGCGAGCGCCGCCGAGATCACCGTTGCGACGGCCCGCGGCGAGGCCAAGGTGGCGGAGCAGCCGAAGACCGTCCTCGTCTACGACCTCACCAGTCTCGACACGCTGGATGCGCTCGGCGTCTCCGTCGCGGGCGTGCCGAGCGTGAAATATCCGCCCTATCTCGCCCGATACGGCGAGGCCTCCGTGCCCAAGATCGGCTCGCTCTTCGAGCCCGATCTGGAGGCCGTGAACGCCGCCGCGCCCGACCTCATCATCGTCGGCGGCCGTTCCGCGCCGAAGTTCGACGACCTCGCCGGGATCGCGCCCACCATCGACCTCACCACGGATGCGACCGACCCGCTGGCGAGCGCCGAGCGCAATGCGAAGACGCTCGGTCGCATCTTCGGCAAGGAGCCCGAGGCCAAGGCGCATGTGGACAAGCTGAACGCCTCCGTCGCCGCGCTGAAGGAAAAGGCCGCGGGCGCCGGCAAGGTGCTCATCGTGCTGACCACGGGCAACAAGATGAGCGCCTACGGGCCGGGCTCGCGCTTCGGCATCGTGCACTCCGCCTTCGGCTTCGAGGCCGCGGACCCGACCCTTACGGTCGCCAATCACGGCCAGGCCGTCTCCTTCGAGTTCATCGCCAAGGTCGATCCCGACTGGCTCTTCGTGATCGACCGGGACGCGGCGATCGGCCAGGGCGCGGCGGCCGCCATGCTCGACAACGAACTGGTCGCCAAGACCAAGGCCTGGCGGGAAAAGCGCGTGGTCTATCTCGATCCCGCCCGCTGGTATCTCGTCTCCGGCGGGCTGACCGCGCTTCAGGACAATGTCGATCAGCTCTCCCAAGCGCTGGACGCGGCCGGCACCCGAACCGGCGGCTGATCGGTCGCAGAAGCGCCTCCCCTGCAGCGCCCGCCCGTGCAGCGCCTTGTCCTCGCCGCGATCGCGATCGCCGCGCTGGCGCTTGCCAGCCTCTTCGTTGGGGTCGGCGAGGTCACGCCCGCGCGCCTCTGGACGGAGGGGTTCGGCGGCGAGGCGGGCGAGCTTCTCCTCGTCAGCCGCGTGCCCCGCACGCTCGCCATCCTTCTCGCGGGCACCGGCATGGCGGTGGCGGGCCTCATCATGCAGCTGCTCGCGCAGAACCGCTTCGTCGAGCCCTCGACGGCCGGAACGGTGGAATCGGCGAGCGCCGGCCTTCTCGTCATGATGCTTCTGGCGCCCGGCGCCCCGGTCATCGCCAAGATGCTGGCGGCCGCCGCCTTCGCGCTCGCCGGCACGCTCCTGTTCCTCGCGATCCTCGCCCGGGTGCCGCTGCGCTCCCCCCTCGTCGTGCCCCTCGTCGGCATCATGCTCGGCGGAGTCGTCAACGCGGCGACGACCTTCTTCGCCTATCGCTTCGACCTCATGCAGTCGCTGCAGGCCTGGACGATGGGCGACTTCTCCGGCGTGCTCCGCGGCCGTTACGAGCTTCTGTGGCTCGCCTTCGCGCTGACCGTCGTCGCCTATCTCGCCGCCGACCGGCTGACGCTGGCCGGCCTGGGCCGCGATCTGTCCATCGGCCTCGGGCTCGACCATGGCCGGACGGTCTTCCTCGGCCTCGTCATCGTCTCGCTGGTCACGGCCGTCGTCGTCGCGACGGTCGGCATCATCCTCTTCGTCGGCCTGATCGTGCCGAACATCGTCGCTCTCTTCCTCGGCGACAACGCCCGGCGCTCGGTGCCCTGGGTCGCCCTCATCGGCGCCGGCTTCGTGCTTCTCTGCGACATGGCCGGCCGCCTGATCGCGGCGCCCTACGAACTCCCCGTCGGCACGGTCGTCGGCGTCGCCGGGGCCGCGCTCTTCCTCGGCCTTCTCCTTGCGAGGCGCGACAGGCTTGGCTGAGCGCGCGATCCTTCAGAGCCCCGCCGCGCGGCTGGCGCTTCTCGGCCTCCTGGCGCTTCTCGCCTGCGCCCTCTTCCTGACGCTCGGCGCGCGCGGCAGCTGGAGCTTCGTCCTCGCCTATCGCGGGCAGAAGCTCGCCACTCTCGTCATCGTCGCGGTCGCGATCGCGGTCTCGTCCGTCCTTTTCCAAACCGTATCCGAGAACCGCATCCTGACGCCCGCGCTGATGGGCTTCGACGCGCTCTACGCGCTCCTCCAGACGGCCCTGGTCTTCACGCTCGGCTCGGCCGCGGTCGGCGCGATCGAGCCGCGGCTCCTCTTCCTCGGCGAAGTCGGAGCGATGATGGGCTTCTCGCTCCTCCTCTATCGCGGGCTCTTTTCGGGCGCGGTGCGCTCGCTGCATCTGCTCATGCTGGTCGGCATCGTCTCCGGCATCCTGTTCCGCAGCCTTTCCGGCCTGATGCAGCGGTTGATCGATCCGAACGAATTCGTCGTCCTCCAGGATCGGCTCTTCGCGAGCTTCAACACGGTGCCGGGCGATCTCCTCCTCGTCGCCGCGATCCTCGTCGCCGCATCGCTCGTGCCGGTCGCCCGCAATCTGGCGGCCTTCGACGTGCTGACGCTCGGCCGAAGCGCCGCGATCGGCCTCGGCGTCGATCACCGCGCGAGCGTGCGCATGGTGCTCCCGCTCGTCGCCGTGCTCGTCTCGGTCTCCACGGCGCTGGTCGGGCCCGTCACCTTCTTCGGCCTGCTCGTCGCCAGTCTCGCCTACCGCCTGACGCCCTCGCACCGGCACGTCCACATCCTGCCTGCCGCCGCGCTCGTCGCCATCCTCTGCCTCGTCGCGGGCCAGACGCTGCTGGAGCGCGTCTTCGCCTTCGACACGGCGCTCGGCATCATCGTCGAGTTCGCCGGCGGTCTCGTCTTCCTCGTCCTCCTCCTGCGCGGAGCCGCCCGTTGATCGCGATCGAGAGCGTCTGCAAACATTACGGCGAGGCCTCCGTCGTCGCCGGCGTCTCGCTGACCCTTGCACCCGGCGGCGTCACCGCCATCATCGGACCGAACGGGGCGGGCAAGTCCACGCTTCTCTCGCTGGTCGCGCGGCTCGTGCCGATGTCGGCGGGCCGCGTCGAGGTCGCCGGGCTGGACGTGACGACCACGCGAGGCGACATCCTGGCGCGCCACCTCTCGATCCTGCGCCAGGACAACCACGTCGGCTCGCGCCTGACGGTGCGCGACCTCGTCGCCTTCGGCCGCTATCCCCATTCCAAGGGCCGCACGACGCGCGAGGATCTCGTCCACGTCTCGAGCGCCCTGGCCTATCTCGACCTCAAGGATCTGGCCGAGCGCTTCCTCGACGAGCTGTCGGGCGGCCAGCGCCAGCGCGCCTTCGTCGCCATGCTGATCGCGCAGGACACCGAGGCCGTGCTTCTCGACGAGCCGCTCAACAATCTCGACATGGTCCATGCCAGCGCCATGATGAAGCTCGTGCGCCGCCTCGCCGACGAGCTGGGGCGCACGGTCGTCGTGGTGCTCCACGACGTCAACTTCGCCTCCTGCTACTGCGACCACATCGTCGCCATGAAGAACGGCCGCGTCTGCCGCCAGGGCCCGCCCGAGGAGATCGTGACGAGCGAGGCGCTGCACGCGATCTACGGCATGCAGATGCAGGTCCGCGAGCTGGACATTCCCCATCTCGGCGTCCGGCGCATCTGCCTTCCCTACGCTTGAATTTCAGGCGACTCCGATGCCGGCCGTCAGTCCGCCGTCGATCCGGTGATCGGTGCCGGTGATGAAGGCGGCGCGATCGGAGAGGAGGAAGGCGACGAGCTCGGCCACCTCCTCGGGCTCGCCGATCCGGCCGAGCGGATGGGCCGCTCCGAAGCGCGCGAAGACCGCGTCCACATCCGCGTCCGGCCCGTCGAAGGTCTCGGCCGCGAGCTTGAGGATGGGCGTGCGAACCGAGCCGGGGCTGACCGAGGTCACGCGAATGCGGTCCTTGGCGAAATCGAGCGCCATGGCCCGCGTCAGCGCGTGGATCGCCCCCTTGGAGGCGACATAGGCCGCGACGCCCGACTGGCAGGCGAAACCCTGGACGCTGGACAGGCTGACGATCGCCCCGCCGCCCCGCCGGCGCATCTCCGGCACGCCGAAATGCGCGGTGAGATGGATGGACCCGACATTGACGGCGAGGCAGGCCGCGAAGACCTCCGGCGAGGTCTCGACGAGATCGCCATAGGGATGGATGGCCGCCGAATTGACGATGAGATCGAGCCCGCCGAAGCGCCGGACGGTCTCGGCGACGGCCGCGCCGACCTCGTCCGCCTTCGTCACGTCCGTCCGGCGAACGGCGAGCGACAGGCCCTCCGCCGCCCCGGCGGAGCCGAGCGCCTCGTTTCCGTCGGCGTCGATGCCGAGCGCCATGACCGAGGCGCCGCTTCGTGCGAGCCGCAGGGCCGAAGCGGCCCCGATCCCGGTCGTGCCGGTGACGAGAGCGACCTTTCCCGAAAACTCCGCGTCCCGATGCTCGGCCATGACGTCGATCCCTCCCAGCGTCCGATATGTCAGGCGGGGAGGAACAGCCATTGCAGGGCGGACTGTCAATCGCCCGGCGCGCCATCCACAGGCGGCTCGTCGACAGCAGGCTCGTCGGCGAGCGGCCAGCGCAGGAGCGCGGCATGGCCCTCCGGCGTCAGCGCATAGACGCCGCGCGTCGTGCGCTCGAACCAGCCATAGACATTGCGGCGAAGCATCATCGCCGCCTTCGGCGCGATCAGCGTCAGATCGCGCGGCCGCAGCGGGCCGTTTGCAAGAAGCCGCGCGCAGGCCAGCGCGTCCTGGCGATAGGCGGTCATCACGGGCGCCTTCGTGCTGCCGCCGATCGCCGGATCGCCCCGGCGGCGGCGGTGCTCGTCGACGAGCCGCGACCGGCGCCGGGGATCGCGCCGCGGCGGCGGAGCGGCCGGGCTCAGAAGCAGATGGACGGCGCCGTCCGAGCCGACGCCGAGAAGACCGAATCCGAGCCGGCGGCAGAGCTGGCGAAACCGCGCGTCGCTCTCCCGCCCCTTGCCGCGCTTGGAGAGGCTGGCCGCCAGCCAGACCTCGTCGGCCGCCGCCGCCCGGTCGACGCCCTGGAGCACGAGTTCCAGATTGAACGAGAGCTTCAACTCGCAGACGACGACGACCGGCGGCGCGTCCCCCGAGAGCGCCAGGAGATCGCAGCCGCCGATCTCGCCCTTCACCTCGTAGCCGAGGCCCTCCAGGAAACGCTTGATCGGCCTATAAAGACTGGTCTCAAGTTCCGCCAAACCGCCGCCCGTCCAGTCTTCGAAGCATGTCCACGAGCTGGCGATGGCTGGTTTTCGCCGATCTTTCAATCCCGTTCCGTGCCGCCTCGCGTCCGGAGGGGATACGGCGGTGCCCCGTTCGACGACGGTCGATCCCCGGCGACGAGGCCGAGAAAAAAGAGCTTTTTCGACAAGAGCTTAAAACTAAGTCAGCCAAACAAACCTCATCCTTCCTTGAGGATTGCCGCCGCAAGGTGCCGGCATCGCATAGCGAAGGAAGGTTTCCCGATGCCGCTCACCCGACGCTTCGTCCTCGCCCTCGCCGCCGGTGCGACGGTCTCGGGACTGGTCCGTCCCTCGTGGGCGGCAGAGCTCGCCAAGCCGCCGGGCAAGGCGATTCTCCGCATCGGAGGCAGCATCGGCGTCCACAATGTCGGCGAGGAGGCCGTCTTCGACGTTCCCATGCTGGAGGCGCTCGGCACGTCGCGTTTTTCGACCAGCACGCCCTGGACCGACGGCGTCGCCACCTGGGAAGGCGTTCCTCTCGCCGTGCTCATGAAGGCCGTCGACGCCTCCGGCGCGACGATCCGCGCGACCGCGCTGAACGACTACGTCGCCGACATTCCGATGGCCGGCCTTGCCGAGGACGGCGCGATGCTCGCCTTCCGGCGCGACGGCGAACTCATGCCCGTCAACAACAAGGGTCCGCTCTTCGTGCTCTATCCGTTCGATCGGGAGGCCCGGCTGCAGCAGCAGAGCTTCTACATGCGGTGTGCCTGGCAGGTCGCGCGTCTCGACGTCCTCTGACGCGGCGGAGGGGGACGAGCCGGAATGCCGATGGTTGAGAGCAAATGGGAACTGCCGCTGATCGCGGCGACGGCCGGCCTCGGTTTCGCGGCCGTTACCATGCTGTTCTCCAGCGTACAGTACATGGACGGCATCTCCCGCGCCGCGGAGAACAACGTCGTCTACGAGGTCATGACGACCTCGCCGGAGCTCGCCCGCCTGCAGATGACGGTCGCGGCCCGTTTCCTGCCGGACAGCGGCATCTCCGACGACGACGTGGCGCTGCGCTTCGGCATCCTGGAGAACCGCATGGTGGTTCTCGGCACCGTGGAGTCCCGCCGTCTGCGGCAGGATTCGGCGGAAGCGACTGTCCTCATCGAGCGCATGCAGCGCACCGTCGCCGATATCGCGCCCTGGATGGAGCATATGGAGACGCCGGTGGAGGCGGCGGCTGTGCTCAAGGCCATCGAGCCCTTGAACTCGGCCGCCGCAAGGCTGGCGGCGCTCACCACCTCGACCTCCGCGACGCGGATCGCCGAGAACCGCGCCATGCTGATCGAGATTTTCTGGCAGCTTCTGGTCGGCATCCTCGGCCTTCTCGCCTGCGGGATGATTCTGGTGGCCATGCTGCGCCGAGCCCGGAAACGCGCACGCCACAGCGCCCATTACGACGTCCTGACCGCGCTTCCGAACCGCCTTTCCTACAACATCGCGCTCGAGGAGGAGTTCGAGCGGGGCGGCCGCCCCGGCTCGCTCGTCGTCGTCATGTTCGACCTCGACCTCTTCAAGCAGGTCAACGACACGATGGGGCATGCGGCGGGCGACCGGCTGCTCAGCCTCGTGTCGCGGCGCCTTTCGACGGCGCTGCCCGATGCCGTCATCTTCGCGCGCCTCGGGGGCGACGAGTTCGCCGCCATCTTCCGCGCCCTCCATCCCAAGCCCTTCGGCGAGAGCGTGGGACGGCGCATCCTCGCCTGCTTCGAGAGACCCTTCGAGATCGACGGAAGCCGGCTCGCGGTCTCGACCAGCGTCGGCATCGCCGTCTCCGACCCGGGCGACGCGACGGCCGACGATCTCCTGAAACGGGCGGATCTTGCCCTCTACGCCGTGAAGGAGGATCGCCGCGGCGCCTTCAAGATGTTCCAGCCGGCGCTGAAGGAGGCCTATCTCGAACGCCAGACCTTCGCCAAGGATCTGGAGACCGCGCTGGCCAGAAACCAGCTGGAGCTGCACTTCCAGCCCATCGTCGATCTTCGATCCGACCGGACCGCGGGGTTCGAGGCGCTGCTGCGATGGCACCATCCCACGAAGGGCCTTCTGTCCCCAAGCCTCTTCATCCCGATCGCCGAGGAGACCGCGCTGATCCTGCCGATCGGCCGCTGGGCGATCGCGGAGGCCTGCGCCGCCGCCGCGCACTGGCCGGACGACGTCTCCATCGCCGTCAATCTCTCGCCGCGCCAGTTCGGCGACCCGCAGTTGCAGGAGAGCGTGCGCATGGCGCTGACGCGCCACGGCATCCGGCCGGCCCGGCTGACGCTGGAGATCACGGAATCGGTGCTGATCCAGAACGACGCGACCGTTCTCGACACGCTGACCGCGCTTCGCGAGATGGGCGTGCGGATCTCGCTCGACGATTTCGGCACCGGCTACGCCTCGCTGAGCTACCTGACCCGCTTTCCCTTCGACGCGATCAAGATCGACCAGTCCTTCATGCGCGTCTCGCCGGCCCATCCGCACAATCCGACGATCGTCGAGACGATCTGCGATCTCGCCGCCAAGCTCGGCCTCTGCACCGTGGCCGAGGGGATCGAGACGCCGGAGCAGCTCGACATGATCCGCCGGACGGGATGCAGGAAGGGACAGGGCTATCTCTTCGATCAGCCGATGACGCTCGCCGACTGCGCGACCCGACTCGCCCTCGAACGGCTGCGCAGCATCCAGGCGCCCCCGAAGGTCGAGATCGCGACGAGGCGCATCCCGGGCGCGACGACGAACCAGCCGTGAGCCGGCCGCCCGGCTGGCGGAGAGCGTTGTTTTCCATACGCTGTCCGAAACCGTCTGGAATGCCTCCAAAACACCGGCGCAAGACGACGGAAAGCCAGCTGACGAAGTAACTTGACGTAGCGCATCCACTTAGAAGAAGAGCGGGCACCACCGCTCCCCCAGGAGCGGGGCTTCGAGGAGTTGGCATGCGCAACCGTTTTGTCCCTCACGTCTTCACCGCAGCTCTCGCCGTCGGCGCCGCCCTGACGGCGTTCGGCGCCCGCGCTGAGGAGTCCGGTGCCGGCATCACCGTCTACAACGCCCAGCACGAGAGCCTGACCAAGGCCTGGGCGGAAGGCTTCACCAAGGACACGGGCATCCCGGTCACGCTGCGCAAGGGCAGCGATTCCGAGTTCGGCAATCAGCTCGTGCAGGAAGGCGCGGCCTCGCCGGCCGACGTCTTCGTCACCGAGAATTCGCCCGCCATGGCGCTGGTCGACAAGGCCGGCCTCTTCGCGCCGCTCGGCCAGGAGACGCTGGCCGAAGTGCCCGCCGAGTTCCGGCCGGCAGACGGCCACTGGGTCGGCGTCGCCGCCCGGTCCACCGTCTTCGCCTACGACAAGAACCGGCTGACCGAGGCGGACCTGCCCAAGTCCATCGCCGATCTCGCCGATCCCGCCTGGAAGGACCGCTGGGCCGCCTCCCCCGCCGGCGCCGATTTCCAGGCGATCGTCGCGGCCATGCTGGAGCTGAAGGGCGAGGCGGCAACGCTCGACTGGCTGAAGGCCATGAAGACCAACGCCAAGGCCTACAAGGGCAACAGCGTCGCGATGAAGGCGGTGAACGCCGGCGAGATCGAAGGCGCCGTCATCTACCACTACTACTGGTTCGGCGATCAGGCGAAGACGGGCGAGAACTCGCGCAACGTCTCCCTGCACTACTTCCGCAACCAGGACCCCGGCGCCTTCGTCAGCATTTCCGGCGCCGGCGTTCTCGCCTCCAGCCAGAAGAAGGCCGATGCCGAGGCCTTCGTGAAGTGGATCGCCGGGCCGAAAGGCCAGGAGATCTTGAAGACCGGAACCTCCTTCGAATATGCCGTCGGCAACGGCGCGGAGTCCAATCCGGCGCTGACGCCCCTCACCGCCCTCCAGGCGCCCAAGGTCGTCCCGGACAAGCTCGACAATGCCAAGGTCATCGAGCTGATGACGACGGCGGGCATTCTCTGAGCCGAGCCCTCGCGACCGGCGAAGGCCGCGTCGCCCGCCCGCGGACCGGAAAGGGTTCGCGGGCGGTCTCGCAGGGTCGGAAAGCCGGTCGATGACGGACACGGTCCTGCCATCGGACGATCACGCCATGCCCGCCCGATCGGCCGCCGGAAGCGGCGCGCGGCTGAGGCGGATCTCCGCGACCTCGCGGCCGATGGTGGGCGCTGCCGTTCTCGTCTCGCTCTTCGCCCTGATGCCGCTCGGCTTCGTCGTCTGGATCGCCGTCCAGACCGGCTGGGACACGGTCTATGCGCTGGTCGTGCGCCCGCGCGTCGGCGAGCTTCTCGTCAACACCGCGCTCCTCGTCCTCAGCACCCTGCCGCCCGCGGTCGCGCTGTCGGTGGCGCTGGCCTGGCTCACCGAGCGCAGCGACCTGCCGGGCGCGCGGCTCTGGGCCTGGCTGGCGGTCGCGCCGCTCGCCATTCCCGCCTTCGTCCACAGCTATGCCTGGATCTCCGTCGCGCCTTCGCTGCACGGGCTTCCCGCGGCGACGCTCGTTTCGATCCTCGCCTATTTCCCCTTCCTCTATCTGCCCGTCGCCTCGCAGCTTCGCCGGCTCGATCCCGCGCTGGAGGAGGCCGCCGCCGCGCTCGGCATGTCCCCGTCCCGCGTCTTCGCCAAGGTCGTTCTGCCGCAGCTGCGCCTTGCCATCTGCGGCGGATCGCTGCTCGTCGGCCTGCATCTCCTGGCCGAATACGGGCTCTACGTGATGATCCGCTTCGACACGTTCACGACCGCGATCGTCGACCAGTTCCAGTCCTCCTTCAACGGGCCCGCCGCGAACATGCTGGCCGGCGTCCTCGTCCTCTGCTGCCTCCTCCTCATCGGCGCCGAAGGCTGGGCGCGCGGCAGCGAACGCTATGCGCGCGTCGGGTCCGGCGCGCCGCGTCCGGCGGCATCGACGCCGCTCGGCCGGGCGACGCTCCCCTGCCTCGCGCTGTTCGCCCTCGTCGCCGCGCTGTCGCTCGGCGTTCCCGCCTATACGCTCGGCCGCTGGCTCCTTCTCGGCGGACTCGACGTCTGGACGACCGGCGAGATCGGCGGCGCGCTCGCGACGACGCTTCTCCTGGCGCTCGCCGGGGGCGCCATCGCCACCCTTCTCGTCCTGCCCATGGCCTGGCTCTCGATCCGCTGGCGCCATCGCCTCGCCCGCGTCCTGGAAGCCTGCCACTACTATGTCGGCTCGCTGCCCGGCGTGGTCATCGCGCTGGCGCTGGTGACGATCACCGTCCGCGTCGCCCTGCCGCTTTACCAGACCGCCGCGACGCTGCTCGCGGCCTATGCGCTGATCTTCCTGCCGCGCGCGCTCGTCGCGCTGCGCGCCAGCATCGCGCAGGCGCCGGTCGAGCTGGAACAGGCCGCCCAGGCGCTGGGGCGCTCGCCCGGCCAAGCGATCCGCGAGGTCACGCTGCGGCTGGCCGCGCCCGGCGCTGCCGCGAGCATGGCCCTGGTCGGTCTCGGCATCTCGACCGAGCTGACCGCGACGCTCATGCTCTCGCCGAACGGCACGGAGACGCTCGCGACGCGCTTCTGGTCGCTGACTTCCGAGATCGACTATGTGGGAGCGGCCCCCTATGCCCTTCTCATGGTGATCTCCTCCCTTCCCCTCACGGTGCTTCTCCACCGCCAGTCCAAGCAGGCGATCGGGCGATGAGCTTTCTGAAGGTGGAAGCCGTCGCCAAGCGCTTCGGCACGGTGCAGGCGCTCTGCGGGATCGACCTTTCCGTCGAGAAGGGCAGCCGCACGGCGATCGTCGGCCCGTCCGGCTCGGGCAAGAGCACGCTCCTTCGCGTCGTCGCGGGCTTCGATGCGCCCGATGCCGGCCGCGTGACGCTCGACGGCGAGTGCATGGCGGACGGCGGCCGCATCGTGCCGGCGCACCGGCGCTCGATCGGCCTCGTCTCGCAGGACGGCGCGCTCTTTCCCCATCTCGACGTCGCCGCCAATATCGGCTTCGGCCTCGACCGGCGCGCCCCCGACCGGGAAGCGCGCATCCGCCAGCTCATGGAGATGGTCGAACTCGAGCCCGCCAAGGCGGCCCGGCGTCCGCACGAGCTCTCCGGCGGACAGCAGCAGCGCGTGGCGCTGGCAAGGGCCCTCGCCCGGCGGCCGAAGCTCATGCTGCTCGACGAGCCCTTCTCCGCCCTCGACACCGGGCTTCGCGACGATTTGCGCCGCGCGGTGGCGAAGGTTCTGGCGAGCGAAGGGATCGCCTCGCTTCTCGTCACGCACGACCAGACGGAGGCGCTGTCCTTCGCCGATCAGGTGGCGGTGCTTCGCGACGGCCGGCTCGTCCAGGCCGGCGCCCCGCGCGCGCTCTATTTCGAGCCGAAGGATGCCGCGACCGCCCGCTTTCTCGGCGAGGCCGTCATCCTCGACGCCGTGCTGGCCGACGACGGCTGGGCGACCTGCGCGCTCGGCCGCCTGCGCCTGGACGGCGAAGGCCCGGTCGGCCCCGCCTCCATCCTGATCCGCCCCGAGCAGCTGCGCCTCGCCGCATCGCCCGAGGCCGGGCCCGCCGCCGAAGGTGGCGCGGGAAAGATCCGCGCCCGCGTTCTCGCCGCCGAGTTCCGCGGCGCGACCTGCGGCCTGCATCTGTCTCTGATCGCATCGGGCGACACGGCCGGAACCCGCGACATCCACGTCCGCGTTTCCAGCTCCGCCTGCCCCGCCATCGGCAGCATGGTGGAGATCGACGTCGACGGCACCGCGCGCCTTCTCGAACGCGGCACGGCCTCCGACGCGATCGCCTGACGTCCCGTATCGGCCGGCCCTCCCAAAACTCCGGCCAAACCGACGCGCCACCGCCTTCGGGCTTCGAGTCGCCGAAGATTCCGCCTGTGCGCAGCCCACCGACCCTCGGCTACGAAAATGATTCGTCGTCGCCTGCGGGATGGACAGCGCATGGCGTGCGCCTTCCCTGCTCCGACCGGACGCACCGTTTGCGCGAAGGGGCCGAAACCGCCGAAAAAGGCCTCAACCCCTTGTCAGGCAGGGCATCTTGCGGTCTCATCCTTCCAACGATGACGCCGGCTTTCGGGGTGCACCCGAAGGCATGGTGTTTTTCGACGCCAAATTTGCGCGAAAGGGGCTTTCCTTTCGAGCGATATGCGCCTATATCGAGATCACCGGCGGCGCTGATGGCGCCAACCGGCGGTGACGCGGGGTGGAGCAGCCCGGTAGCTCGTCAGGCTCATAACCTGAAGGTCGCAAGTTCAAATCTTGCCCCCGCAACCAAAAACAGCCCGCAAGATCAACCAATCAGGTTCGATCAAGCGGGCTTTTTTGTTTTTGTGGCAGCGTTCATCGGCAACGGCCACACAGATCGCCGCAGCCATCGGGACCGCGACGTTACGATCTTCGGATCGGCTGACCATCGCAGATCCCGCGACATCCCAGTCGGCGCAGATCCGGTTGAAGGCCTCGCAGCTGAAGTCAGCGTCCTATTCGACACCCCTCGGAGCGACGTCGATCGTCACCCGCACGGTGCCGAACCCCGGCACCGCTCAGGTGGCGCGTACGACCCTTAAAAGGCCTTCGACACGGAAAGCGTGAAGGTGCGGCCGCGGCCCTTGTAGTCGAAGATGTCCGGGCTCGCGAGCGCCCCGTAGAGCGCCTTGGCGCGTTGGCCCCAGACGGTCGTGTAATCCTTGTCGAAGAGGTTGAGGACGCCGAAGTTCAGGGTCGTGTCCGCCGCTTCCAGACGGTAGCTGCCGGTGAGATCGAAGAGCGTATAGCCCTCGATCTTGAAGCCCGCATCGTCGTCGAGATCGAAGACGTGCTGCCCTGCCAGCCGGACGCCGAGCGCATCGCCCTGCCAGCCGAGATGGGCGCCGAACTTGGACAGGCTGGAGTCGCCGACCGATCCCTTTCGCCAGTCCTCGTTCTGCTCGAACGCGGTGCGCACGAGATGGCCGTTCACCCCGGTGTCGAAGCCATAGGGCAGTTGAACCCCGAGCTTGCCTTCGATTCCGTAGACCCGGCGGTCCTGGTCGAGCACGTTGATGTTCAGCGTCGTGCGGTTCAGCGTGATGGTCTTGTCCGACAGCGAGTAGTAGCCCGAAGCTTCCGCCGAGAGGATGCCGTCCGCGTAGCGATAGCCGACCTCGTAGGAATTGGTCTTAATGGCCTGAAGGGCCGAGTCGGCGACGTTGGCGCTCGACAGGAGCGTGTAGCGCCCGCCCGCCAGCCGGTAGTTGCCGATCCCGTAATAGCGGCCGGGATCGGGCAGTTCGAAGCCCTGGCTGAAATTGGCGTAGACGTTCTGACGGTCGTCGAAGCGGTAGATCGCGCCGGCATTGAAGAGCGCGTCGTCATAGGAGATCGAGCCGCCGGGAATGGTGTCGGCGGAGGTCCCGCGCCCGAAGAGGACCGAGACCTGCTGGGGGAAGCCGACGAAATCGTCGACGTCTGTATCGACATACTGATAGCGCACGCCGCCGGTCAGCGTCAGGGCGTCGGTCGCCTCGAAGCTCGCCTCCGCGAAGCCGGCCAGGGTCGAGACCTCGATGCCGGGATAGAGGCCGGTCTCGCCGATGGTCTGGAAGTCGAGCCCGCCCGTGCGCCCGGCGATCGCGGGATCGAACACCCTCTGCGAAGAGCTGAACGCATCGCGGTCGCCGTCGACGCCGTAGGTGATGCGCAGGCTATCGAGCGGACGGGCGACGAGCGCGGCCTTGAAGCCGTAATAGTCCGTGTCCTGACCGCTCGCGCCGAAATAGAAGAAGGGCGAGGTGGCGGGGAACGGATTGAAGTCGATCTCCTCGCTTCGGTAGAAGCCCTGAAGCAGAAGCTCCTGCCCGAGAACGTCGGTGTCCGTGTAGGCGCCGTTCAGCATCACGCGCTTCGTTGCCGGATCGACCTCGGACGCATAGCCCTTGCGGGTCTCGAACAGCGAGGGATTGCGCAGGGCCGCGAAGTTCGGCCCGTAGTAAAGCCCGTAGTCGCTGTCCTGGCTGCTGTCGAAATACTGGGCGCTCAGTTCCAGCCGCCGGCCTTCGTCGATCTGGAGACCGGCCGAGCCGAGGAGGTCGATCCGCTCGTTGAAGGCGAGCGAGGTCTGCGTGATGTCGGGCACGAGGATCGTGCCGCTGCCGTCGTAGAAGGCATTGGTCTTGTTGCCCGCGATCGAGATGCGGGTGTCCCAGAGATCGTCCTTGTAGGTGATCGCGGCGGCGGCCTTGCCGTCCTTGTCGTTGCCGGCCTGGAAGCCGCTCTCGGCGCCGGCAAGGATCTCCCCGTGCAGGCCGGGCTCGGCATCCGCGCCCTTCTTGGTGATGATGTTGATGATGCCGCCGGTCGCGTTGCCGCCGTAGAGCGAAGTCGCCCCCGACAGAACCTCGACGCGCTCGATGTTGAACGGATCGATGGAATCGAACTGCCGGCTGAGGCCGCGCGCCGAGTTCTGCGAGACTCCGTCGATGAGGACGAGGGCGGTGCGGCCGCGAAGATTCTGCCCGAAGGAGGTGCGCGCGGTGCTGCTCGCGGCGTCGAAGCTCGGCACTTCCTGGCCCAGCGCCTGCTGCAGCGACTGGCCCGAGCGAACGCGGGCCTGAAGCGTCTCGCCCTCCACGACGTAGAGGGTACGGGCCGTCTCGGAAATGCGCTGCGGCGAGCGCGCGCCGGTCAGCGTCACCGTGTCGAGGACGATCGGCTCCGGCGCCGACGAGGCCGCAGCCGTTGCGGGTGCCGATGCCGCGGAAGCGCTCCCGTCCTGCGCGACGGCCGGAGACATGAGGCCCGCCGAAAGACCCATCGCCATCAGGAGCGAAGGCCCGGCCACCAGGCGGGACAGGCAGCGCGGACGGGCACGGTACGAGCGCATGAAGTGGTCCTCCGGGCATCGAGATATGCTGGAACGAACGAAGACGATGCGATCTTCGAAGTTCTTTCTGGAGCGATTCAAAGCAATCGGCGGAAGAAGGAAGATCGAAGGCCTTACGAATGAGAAGGACGCGCCAACGAAGGCGGCATCTCTCCGAGCGTGGATCGCCTAATCTTTCTCCAGCGGACTTTCCGTCGAAAGGCGCTACGAAAATGTGATTTCTATGGTCAACTTATAAGTGCGCATCATGGGGAGAAACGCTCAACCCTCCATGAGGAATTCTTTGTTCGATATCAGAATGATAGAAATTCCAGTGGAGTCATCGAGCCTGCAGAAACTCGTTTTATGAGTACAATACTCATATTAATGTTGCCGCCTTGCATCATCCGGGAGTAGAGGACAGCCGGCTCCCGTCGGAGCCCTCGCACCCGAGAACGACTTCGATGCGACCGATTCTGCCGGAGAGGAACCTATGGCAACGCGAGAGCTGGCGGGCACGCCGTCCCCCCGAACCGACCCGCGCCGCCTCTTCGCCGTTCTCGGCGGCCTCTATCTGGCACAAGGAATTCCGACCTATCTCTTGATCGTCGCCCTGCCGCCGCTTCTCCGCGAAAGCGGCGCATCGCGAACCACGATCGGCCTCTTCTCCCTCCTCATGCTGCCCCTGGTGCTGAAATTCGCCTGGGCGCCGCTGATCGACCGCTATCCGCTCGTGCGGCGCCTGGGGCATCGCCGGGGATGGATCGTGCCGACGCAGATCGCCGTCGCGCTCCTCATCGCCGCCATGGCCTTCCTGTCGCCGACGCAGACCGGGCTCCTCTTCGTCTGCGCCCTCTGCATCACCCTTCTATCCTCGACGCAGGACATCGCGACCGACGGCTTCGCCGTGCGGGGCCTCACCGAGGAAACGCGGGCCGTGGGCAATGCCATCCAGGCCGGATCGGTCGCCCTCGGCGTCATCGTCGGCGGAACGCTCTCGCTCGTCCTCTTCGAGCATCTGGGCTGGCGGCCTGCGCTGCTGACCGTTTCCGTCCTGGCGATGCTTCCGCTTCTCGTCGCGCCGCTCATGGTCGAGCGCGCCGATCCGCCGGAGACGAGGCCGGCCGGGCAGCGCACCCGCCCCAGCCTTGCCGCCTTCTTCCGTCGGCCGGGCGCCTGGACGGTCTTTCTCTTCGCGCTGAGCTACCGCGCCAGCGAAGGCCTCGTGCGGGGCATGGAGGGAACCTATCTCGTCGATGTCGGCCTGCCGCTGTCCTGGATCGGCTATCTCCAGGGAAGCGCCGCGGCGGGCGCCGGCCTTCTCGGCGCGGCCGCCGCCGCCCTCCTCATCCGCAGGGCGGGGCTCGCCGCGACGCTGATTCTCCTCGGCACGCTGCGGACGCTCTGCTTCCTCGCCTTCTCGCTGAGCGCGCTCCACGTCCTGCCCGGCTTCGAAGCGGCGATGACGGCCGCCGCCTTCCAGACCTTCGTCCGCTACATGGAACTCGTCGCGATCTACTCGCTCTTCATGCGCGCTTCCGGCACGGACCAGCCGGGCACGGATTTCACGATCCTCACCTGCGCCGAACTCGTCGTCTATCTCGTCGGCACGTCGATCGCCGGTCTCGTCGCCGACCGCTTCGGCTATCCCGCCCTCTTCCTCAGCGCGACCGTGCTCTCCCTCCTCGGCATCGCTCTCGCAGCCGCCATGCTGCGACGCCTGTCCCTGTCGGGCCCAACCGGCACCGACCTTTCCGCCAAACAGAGCGCCGCGGCGCAGACGGGTTGAAACCGCCGGCGTTCCTCGCCGGGAGGGACGATGGCCCGGTCGGGCGCGACACTGCCGGGCCGTTCGGACGAGCCGCCGCCCCGAAAAGAGCCGCCGGCGCGTTCGAAGGCGGAGCGGCACCTCGTAAGGTCTTTGCTCGAAAGCACTTTTCAGGCGGCGGACGGCAGGGTCCGCAGCAGATTGGATACGTTCTAACTTATTGTTCTTGATGATGGTTTTCCGGAAGACTATGGAGAAACGAAGGCGCGGCGGAGGCCGGAAGACGGTGGGGCGAGGCGCCGTCGGATCGGCGGCATCCGCGGGGCGCTGACGCGACCGGAAAAAGCCAGTGAAGGCCGGGCAGGTCCATGACCGATGTGATGTCGACCCATTTTCGGAGTCATAGTCGCTCCCTCCTCTGGCGCGTGCTGCGGATCGTCCGCGATTCCCATGCGGCGGAGGATCTGATCCAGGACGCCTATCTGAAGGTCCATCAGGCCTGCCACACGAGGCCCGTCGAGCATATCGAGGCCTATCTGAACCAGACGGCCCGCAACCTCGCCGTCGATCACTGCCGGCGCCAGAAGCGCGAGGGCGTCGTGGAGAGCTGCGATACGGCGATCCTCGAACGTGTCGAAGCCGAAGGGCCCTCGGCGGAGACGGCCATGATCCACAAGGAGCGGCTGGCCTCCTTCGAGGCGGCCCTGGCGGGCCTGCCCCAGCGGGCGCGGCAGGTGCTGGAACTCAGCCGCGTGGAGGACTGGTCGAACGTGCGCATCGCCGCCCATCTCGGCATTTCCGAGCGCACCGTCTTCAACGATCTGAAGCTCGCGCTCGGCCATTGCCGGGATGCGATGACCCGCGCCGAAGGGCGATAGGCCCTTCGGGCTCCAAGACTTGGCCCCCGCCGCACAGAGCAGGGCGACCGCTCGGGTCCAAAGCGGCCTGAGGCTGCGGCGGGGCGGCTCGGCCCGTTCCGGATCGCCCGGACGCAGCCGGATCTGCGGCCTCGCGTAGGCCGGCTTCGGCTTCGGCAGCGCCGCTCGGTCGCGAAATGCAGGGCCGGCGCGAAATCTTTTCCGGTCCGCGTTTAGAAATCGTCTCATTACACAGGCAGGACGAATCCGGCGCGGCCGCGCCGTCCGATGCTCGGGCAGCGTGCGGCTTCGCCGGATCAGGCGGCGTTGAAGGGGACGATACGAGTGGAACGCGACACGGACCTGGAGGAGAAACCGGACGCGGCCGATCGGCAGGACGACCCCGTCGCCGACGAGGCCCTGACCTGGTTCCTGTCGCTGCGCGAGGCCGGGCCGGAGGCGCCCGCGCGGCAGGACTTCGCCCGGTGGCTCCGCCTCGATCCCCGCCATGGCGAGGCGTACCGGGCGGTGGAAGCGGTCTGGCACTCCGCCGAATTCGGTTTGGCGGCAGCCGCCGCCGCGCCCCGGCCCGCGCCCGCCCCTTCCCCCGCCCTCGCAACGGCCCGCCGCCGCGCCCTGCCCTCGGCCCGCGCCGCAGCGCCGAGGCGATGGGCGGGCCTCTCGCCGCGCCGGCTGGCGCAGGCGGCCTGCCTTGTCCTGGCAGTGGCGGGCGCGGCCGCGATCTTCGGTCCCGGCCTCCTCGTGCAGTGGAAGGCGGACGTGCAGACGGCGACGGGCGAGCGCCGGACCTTCGCTTTGCCGGACGGGTCCACGATGATGCTGAACACCGCCTCGGCCGCTTCCTTCGATTTCGCGGACGGCCGGCGCGGGGTGAGGCTTCTGTCGGGCGAGGCCTTCTTCGACGTCCGGCACGACCCCGCCCATCCGTTTCGCGTCACCTCCCGCTTCGGCAAGGTGGAGGTTCTCGGCACCGCCTTCGACGTGCGCATGGACGGGGCGGCCGACGAGGTGGCCCTGGAGCGCGGCCATGTCCGCGTGACATCGCTTAGCGGGGGCGAAGCCTCCGTGGAACTGCGGCCGGGCGAGGCCGTGACGGCCGGCGGCGAGGCGCTCTCGGCCGTCCGCTCCGCCGATCTGGCGGCCCTGCTCGGCTGGCGCGAGGGGCGGATCGCCTTCGCCGACCGCCCCTTGTCGGATATCCTCGCCGAACTCGGCCGCTACCGCCCGGGGCCCGTCCTCGTCGTGGATGAGAAAGCCCGCCGACAGGTGCTGTCCGGCTCCTACAGACTCGACAATATCGAGGGCGCCATCGGCATGCTGGCCGAGACGGCCGGCCTTTCCGCGACCCGGCTTCCCGGCGGAATCACAATCCTTCACTAAAGACTCAAGTTTCTTTTCCGGTTTTCGCCGCGCGGTCGTCTTCCTCATCGAGGGGCCGATCGGCGTGGGGCGGATCGGGCTCCTCTCGCGATGTTTCGAGGGGATGACGACATGACGGACGATCATACGGGACGCGGTGCGCTCGGCAGATGGCGCCGACGGCACCTGTGGCTGGCGGGCGTGCTGGCCGCATCGACGGCGCTGGGCGGACCGGGCCTGACCGGCATGCCGGCGGCCAGCGCCGAGGAGGCCGGGGGGCCTTCCGCGCCGGTCGCCTTCGCGATTCCCGCGCAGCCCTTGGCCGCGGCGATCGACGCCTTCGCCAGGGCCTCCGGCTGGCAGGTCAGCTACTCGTCCGAGGCCGCACGCGGCCGGACCTCGCAGGCCGTGAACGGCACGATGGCGCCCGAGGCGGCGCTCCGGCAGATCGTGGCGGGCAGCGGCATCGCGCTTCGCGTCGGCGCGCCCGGCTCGGCCGCCCTCGTCGCGGAAACGAGCGGCGCGGTCGCGGCGGGGGCGCCCGCGGCCGACGGCTCCACGATGATCGACGTGATCTCGGTGGAGGGCAAGGGCGACCGGCTGGCGACGACGGGCTCGGGCTTCCAGGGAACGCCGGACTGGGTCTACCGCTCGCCGACCAGCACCAGCGTCGTCTCGCGCGAGGCGATCGAGGCCAATCCGGCGACGCGCAGCGCGGCCGACACGCTGGACACGGTGGCCGGCGTCATGACCAACCGCTCGGAGGCGCAGAACCCCGGCATCGCCGTCATGGTGCGCGGCCTGCAGGACCAGAACCGCGTGACGACCAGCATCGACGGCGCGCGGCAGAACTTCCAGCGCGCCGGCCACGGCTCCTACCAGCGCGCCTATGTCGACACGGCCTTCGTGCGCGCGGTCGAGGTGGAAAAGGGCGCCGTCACCGGCGTCGGCGGCGCCGGCTCGCTCGGCGGCGCCGTGAACTTCCGCACGCTGATGGCCGACGACCTCATCGAGCCCGGCCGCCGCTTCGGCATGGAGCTGGAAGGGGGCACGGGCACCAACGCCTTCAAGTCGGACGGCTCGGCCGTGGCCGCCGTCCGCCTCTCCGACGACTTTTCGCTCCTCGCCGGCATCGGCGGCAAGAAGATCGGCGACTACGAGATCGGACAACACGGCGACTTCAAGTACGCGAACGTCGCCCAAGGCATCACGATCGTCGATGACAAGACGCTCTTCTCGCGCTCCGACGTGATGAACAGCCTGCTCAAGGCCGAGGGCAACCTCACCGACGACCTCTCCTTCGATGCCTCCTGGCTGCATTACGAGGCGACGGCTGCCCAGGGCGGCTATCCCGGCGGCGTGTTGCGGCGAGACGACGAGGACTTCACCAACGACACGGTGACGACCTCGCTCACCTACGACCCCGCCTCCGAACTGATCGACGCCAAGGCCCGGTTCTGGTTCAACGACATTTCCAACGACGAGATCCGCGGCTACGACAATCCGCTGCCGGTCTCCTACGGTATGCAGAGCCTCGGCGGCAGCCTGGAGAACACGAGCCGCGTGACCCTGCCTTTCGGCGACCTCGCGCTGCACTATGGCGGCGAGGCCTTCCAGGACGATGGCGATACGACGACCACAGACCAGAAACTGCCGAACGGCGCCGACCTCGCCTACGGCTTTTCCGGCCCCAACCCGGCGGGCAAGCGCACCATGGCCAGCGGCTTCGCCAATGCGACGCTGGAGCACGGGGATTGGCTGACCCTGACAGGAGGCCTGCGCTACGACCATTTCAACCTTAAGGGATCGACGCTCGTTCAAGCCCAGGGGATCATACCGGCGGTTGCAGGCGCCTGCTTGGAATGGGAGGATATCGACGGCGACGGAACGCCCGATCCTAATGGCCTATGGATGGATGAGATCCTTTGGGTTGCTGTCCCTGGTCCAGGGCCGAACATCTCGTTTGAAGCAGCCGGATGCCGGCGATCATCCCCCGGAACGGACGCCGTTCCGTTCGAAGCGCAGTATCCGGTGAATGTCGACCAGTCCGGCGGCGCCTGGCTTCCCTCGGCGACGGTCGCGGTCAAGCCCTTCGACTGGCTGCAGCCCTTCGTCAGCTATTCCCGCACCTACCGGCCGCCCGCCGTCACCGAGAGCCTGATCTCCGGCGGCCATCCGGGGGTGCCCTACGAGAACGCGCCCAACCCCGATCTCAAGGCCGAGGAGGGGGAGACCTGGGAGTTCGGCGTCAATATATCTAGAGATGCTTTAATAACCGCCGAAGATTATTTCAGAGTGAAGGCCGTTTATTTTGACAGACGCATTGAGGACTACATCACTCTAGGATATACATGGTTTCAGCCGGCGAACAAGCTGCTGACGAGTTTTGTCAATCTCGACGGCGAGACGTCCATGAGAGGCTTCGAACTCGAGGCCAGCTATGATCTCGGCTATGCCTATGTCGGCGGTGCCTACACGAGGATGGATACGGACTGGGCGAACAGCTACACTCTCGTTGCACCGGGAGAGTGGGCGCAGACAGGCACTTCGCCGAGGCCGGCCGTTCTCTTCGAGGCGCCGGAGGATAAGCTCACGGTGGATGCGGGCCTGCGCCTCTTCGACCGGCGGCTCGTGCTCGGCGCCCGCGGCACCTACGTCTCGGACACGCTGCCGAAGTTCGGCCAGCTCCTCCAGACCGTCGATTCCTACAAGGTCTACGATCTCTACGGCTCCTTCGAGTTCACCAAGCAGGCCAAGCTACGGGTCGGCGTCAGCAACGTCGCCGACGAGGCCTACGTACCCTCTTTAGGATCTGCCTCCTATCCCGCTCCCGGCCGCACCTACACGGCCGCGATGAAGCTGAAGTTCTGATCCCTTTCCGGGTCGCCCATGAGCGCGCCCGACACAAAATCCCCGGCCCTTGTGCCGCGGATGAAAGGTTCGCCATGACGACGAACCAGCATTCCAACCGAGGAAACTCCCATGGTAGCGACCATCAATCTGACGACGACCAACCGCGATCTCGTCGGATACTTTACGAACTGGACAAACGGTTTCGGCTATAACGGAAACGGCGAATTCAGCCCGCTTCCCTTTTCTGGCAACCAGTGGGCGGCTGGAAATGTCGCTGGGACGACCAATACCGGCGTCATTATGAACGGCAACCTCGCCTACGTTCCGCCCGGCGGCTTCACCGGAACGGTGAACAACCTGCAGTTCGGAACGGATCTCAACGGCTCGGCCGCGACGGGCTTCAGCCTCGCCACGGCGGGCCTGACCGTCCAGATCGGCGACGCGCCGAACGCCACGTTCAACGGGGCGGTTTACTCGCTCTCGCATGGCGGCAGCTTCACCGGCGTCACCTCCGCGAGCGGCACCGCGCAGCCGGGCTTCTACGACTATTTCGGCGAGGTCGGCACCGTTCAGAACGGCACGAATAGAGAGGACAAGCTCTACAGCTTCGACGGCAACGACACGCTGAACGGCGGAGCGGGACGGGACACGTTCGTCTTCGACCGGGACATCGACGGAGCCCTGTCCACGACGATCGGACATGACACCGTCACCGGCTTCGTCGCCGGCGCGACCGGAGATTTCATCAATCTCCAGCTTCAGAGCACGGCCTTCGACACGTTCGCCGAAGTCTATGCCGCGGCGACCCAGGTCGGCGCGAACACGGTGATCAACTTCGGGACGCTGGGCGACATCACGCTCTCCAACGTGACGAAGACCGCCCTGACCGCCGACAACTTCGTTTTCGCCTGAACCACGGATCGAAGATCGACATGTTTGGAGTTTCCAAACGGACGCCGCCGCAGCGTGAAGCTGCGGCGGTGGTCTCGGCGGCCAGGGCAGCTCTCTTTGGAATAGCTCTCGTCAGCGGCGTTGTAAACGTTCTGGCGCTGACCTCGCCGCTCTTCATGATGCAGGTCTACGACCGCGTCCTCTCCAGCCGCAGCGTTCCCACGCTGATCGGGCTCGCCGTCCTCGCCGGCGGGCTCTTCGCCTTCCAGGCCGTGCTCGACGTGCTTCGGGCGCGGGTGCTCCTGCGCATCGGCGAGATGGTGGACCGGCGTCTCTCGGCGCGCGTCCACGAGGCCGTGGTGCGCCTGCCGCTCGAAACGCGCATGCCGGGCGACGGGCTCCAGCCCCTGCGCGATCTCGACAACCTGCGCGGCTTCCTGTCCGGCCAGGGACCGACGGCCTTCTTCGACCTGCCGTGGATGCCCTTTTATCTCGGCCTCTGCTTCGCCTTCCACACCTGGATCGGCGTCACCGCGCTCGTCGGCGCCGTGGTTCTCGTCGCCCTCACCATCCTCGCCGACCGCCTGTCGCGCGGCCCGGTCGAGGCGACCGTCGCCCACGGCATGGCGCGCAACGCCCGGCTGGAAGCCGGCCGCCGCAACGCCGAATCGGTGCGCGCCATGGGCCTGGAAAAGCGCCTCGCCGCCCGCTGGCAGGCCGCCAACCGCGACTATCTCGCCGCCAACCGCCGGGCCGGCGACGTGGCGGGCGGGCTCGGCGCGGTCTCGCGCGCGCTGCGCATGATCCTGCAATCGGCCATGCTCGCCGTCGGCGCCCTGCTCGTCATCGAGGGCTCGGCCTCCGGCGGCGTGATGATCGCCAGCTCCATCCTCATGGGCCGCGCGCTCGCCCCGGTCGACGTCGCCATCGCCAGCTGGAAGCCCTATCTCATGGCGCGCCAGAGCTGGCGGCGCATCAAGGACCTGCTCGTGCTCGTGCCGCAGGCGCCGCCCCGGCTGGCTCTGCCCGCGCCGCGCCATTCGATCCGCGCCGAAGCGCTGACGATCGTGCCGCCGGGCTCGAACCGCCCGAGCGTTTCCGGCGTCCAGTTCTTCGTGCCGGCCGGCTCGGCGCTCGGTATCATCGGCCCCAGCGGCTCCGGCAAGTCCACGCTGGCGCGCGCGCTCGTCGGCGCCTGGACGCCGGCCGGCGGCAAGGTGCGCCTCGACGGCGGCAGCTTCGAGCAATGGGACCGCGAGGCGCTCGGCCGGCACATCGGCTATCTGCCGCAGGGCGTGGAGCTTTTCGACGGCACGATCGCCGAGAACATCTCGCGCTTCGACGCAAGTCCCGACGCCGGCGCGATCGTCGCGGCTGCCGAGGCCGCCGGCGCCGCCCAGCTCATCCTCGGCTTCGAAGAGGGCTACGAGACGCCGATGGGCGAGGCCGGCTCGGCGCTTTCGGCCGGCCAGCGCCAGCGCATCGGCCTTGCCCGCGCGCTCTTTGGCGATCCCTTCCTCGTCGTGATGGACGAGCCGAACGCCAATCTCGACACGGAGGGCGAGGCCGCCGTCGTGGCGGCGATCACCCGCATCCGGGCGCGCGGCGGCATCGCCGTCGTCATCGCCCACCGCCCCAGCGCCATCGCCGCGACCGACCTCGTCCTGATGATGGAGAACGGGCGCATGAAGGCCTTCGGCCCGCGCGACGAGGTTCTCTCCCGCGTCCTCAAACCCACCCCGCCCCTGCGCGTCGTCGCAGATGCGGCACGATAGACAGGAGCGCTCCCATGGACGACGCGAGCATCCGCCGCTCCATCCGCCGCCACCTCGCCCTCGCCTTGGCCGCGAGCACGCTCTTCGTCGCCGTGGGCGGCGGCTGGGCGGCGACCACGAACCTTGCCGGCGCGGTCGTGGCCGGCGGCCATTTCGTCGTCGCCTCCTACGTCAAGAAGGTGCAGCACCCGACCGGCGGGGTCGTCGGCGAAATCCTCGTCCACGAAGGCGAGGCGGTGAAAGCAGGCGCCGTCGTCATGCGCCTCGACGCCACGCAGACCCGCGCCAACCTCGCCATCATCGTGCGGCGGCTCGACGAGCTGACCGCCCGCCTCGCGCGGCTCGAGGCCGAGCGCGACGACCGGTCCGAGATCGCCTTTCCCGCGACGCTGCTCGCCCGCGCCGGGCAGCCGGAGATCGCGGGCGCCATCGAGGGCGAGCGGCGGCTCTTCCAGTCCCGCCGGCAGGCGCGCGAGAGCCGCAAATCGCAGCTCGCCGAACGCATCCTCCAGTTCGGCCACGAGATCGAAGGGCTGAAGGCGCAGGAGACCGCCTTCTCGCGCGGCCTCGGCGTGCTGGAGGGCGAAGTGGCCGATCTCCAGGGCCTGCGGGAGCGCCAGCTCGTCTCCATCCAGCGGCTGAACGCGCTGGAGACGCAGGCCGCCACCTTCGCCGGCGAGCGGGGAGAGAAGATCGCCTTCCAGGCCCAAGTCGCCGGGCAGATCGCGGAAGCGCGGCTGCAGATCCTGCAGATCGACCAGGACCTCAAAGCCGAGGTCGGCGCCGAGCTTCGCACCGTCCAGGGCGAGATCGGCGAGTTCGCGGAGCGGCGGGTCAATGCCGAGGACCAGCTGAAGCGGATCGACATCCGCGCGCCGGACGCAGGCATCGTGCACGAGCTCGCCGTCCACACGGTGGGCGGCGTCATCGCGCCCGGCGACATCGTCATGTCGCTGGTGCCGGAGGGCGACAGCCTCGCCCTCGAAGCGCGCATCCTGCCGCAGGACATCGACCAGATCGTGCTCGGCCAGGAAGCCACGCTGCGCCTCACCGCCTTCAACCAGCGCACCACGCCGGAACTGTCGGGAACCGTCACGCGCATCGCGGCCGATCTCACGCAGGACCCGCGCACCGGGCTCGCCTGGTATCTCGTGCGCATCGAGGTCCCGCCCTCCGAGGTCGCGCGCCTGCAAAACCTCGTCCTCCTGCCCGGCATGCCGGCCGAGGCCTTCGTGCGCACCGGCGAGCGCACCGCGCTCTCCTATCTCGTCAAGCCGCTCGCAGACCAGATCAACCGCGCCTTCCGCGAGGACTGACCCCGGCGCCCGCCCTCCCCCTTTTCAAACCGAGGAACCACGATGATGAGCGACACTCTCGTTCGCGACACCGATACGGCCGAGGAAGGCCGCAGCAAGCGGCTGAAGACCACGACCAGCGGCACGCATCTGCGCCTCGACGAGAGGATCATGGCCGCCCGTCCCTTCGAGAGCCGCGAGCGATACGCGGCCTTCGCGGCGACGCAGTATCTCTTCCACCGCGACATCGACGCGCTCTATCTCGACCGCTCCCTCCAGGCGATCGTCCCCGATCTCGCCGGCCGGCGGAGGCTCTCCAGCATCGCCGCCGATCTCGCCGATCTCGGCTTTCCCCTCCCCGAGAGCGCGCCCTATTTCGCGCCCGCCTCGGCGCCCGACCTGCCGACGGCGCTCGGCTGGCTCTACGTCGCGGAGGGCTCCAATCTCGGCGCAGCCTTCCTCCTGAAGTTCGCCGCCAAGCTCGGCCTCTCCGAGGCCTTCGGCGCCCGCCATCTCGCCGGCGCACCGGAGGGCCGCGCGCGCCATTGGCGGCAGTTCACGGGGGCGCTCGACGCGGTGAACATGACGCCGAGCGAGGAGGCGCGCCTCGCCAAGGGTGCCCATCAGGCCTTCATCCGGGTCCACAACCTCGTGACGCGACATCTGCCATGACGACGGCGCGAACAGGGAAGGTGCGAAAATCGTGCCGGGGCCGTAGCCCGATCGCCGGACCGGCCGCGCCGTGACGTTTCTCCAGGGGCGAGATGCGGGTCCCGGGCCGGCCGGCCGAGCGCTGTGGTGCAGCGCCGGCGCGGCAGCGCTCGGCCTGCATCTCGGGGTCGCCCTGTGGCTTCTGGAGGAACCCGCCGTCGTGCCGGCGCCCTATGAACCGCCGCCCGCCATCATGATCGACCTCGCGCCGGAGCCGGAAGCCGTCCTGACCGAGGAGACCGAGATTTCCCCCGACGAGCGATCGGACGAGGCGAGCGACGCTGCCGACGACGCGAAGGCGCCGGAGGAGACGAGCGAGCCCGACGAAACGCCGAAGGAGCCTCTGCCCGAAGAGGCCGAGATCGCGGGCGAGCCGACCGACATTCCGCCGTCGCCGCTCGCGAAGGCGCCCGATCTCCCCGTGAACGGCCGGCCGGTGCCGGTTCCCGCGGCCCGGCCGAAGCCGCCGGTGACGAAGCCGGTCGAGATCGTGCGCAAGCCGGCGCCGCCGAAACAGCGGGCGCAGGAGAAGCCTTCCCCGAAGGCACAAGCCTCCAAGGCCACCGTCAAGGCGCAGGCCCGCGTCGTCAAATCGGACAGAACCGCCGCGGTCCAGTCCTCGTCCAGCCTCTTCTCTTCCTCGGCCAGCCCGGCCCGATGGGAGGGCCGGCTGAAGGCCTATCTGGAGCGCCGCAAGAAGTATCCGCGCGGCGCGCGGGCGCGCGGCGAGGTCGGCACGGTCTATGTCCGCCTTCGCATCGACGGCGAGGGGAACGTCCTCGTCGCCTGGCTCGCGGGCTCCTCGGGCTTCTCCTCCCTCGACGAGGAAGTGCTCTCGCTCGTCCACCGCTCGTCGCCCGTGCCCGCGCCGCCGCCGGAGGCGAACCGCCTGCTGACCGTTCCCGTGAACTTCAAGTAGCTCGACGCTTCGTGCGTTCGAGAGGCCTGGCAGGACACTTTGCACCGGCAGGAAGGCCGCACGCGTTGTATCCGGCTCCATCGCCCGCGCCGCCCGTTCGCGCATCGGCTTGCGGGGACAGATCGAACTCTCTACCCCTGATCCGTCTTTCGCAGAGCCTGCCAGGAGCGCGCGATGTCCGGTTACCGCAAATTCCAGTGGGACGATGCGTTCCGCCTGGACGAACAGCTGAGCGAGGAGGAGCGGATGATCCGCGACACCGCGCGGGCCTATGCCACGGAAAAGCTGCAGCCGCGCATCAAGCGGGCCTTCGCGGAGGAGACCACCGACCGCGCCATTTTCGAGGAGCTCGGCGAACTCGGGCTTCTCGGCGTCACCGTTCCCGAAGAGTACGGCTGCGCCGGCGCCTCCTACGTGTCCTACGGCCTGGTCGCGCGCGAGGTCGAGCGGGTGGACAGCGGCTATCGCTCGATGATGTCGGTTCAGTCCTCGCTCGTCATGTATCCCATCCTCGCCTACGGCACCGAGGAGCAGCGGCGAAAGTATCTGCCCAAGCTCGGCTCCGGCGAGTGGGTCGGCTGCTTCGGCCTGACCGAGCCCGATGCCGGGTCCGATCCCGACGGCATGCGCACGCGGGCCGAAAAGGTCTCCGACGGCTACCGCCTGACCGGCACCAAGACCTGGATCTCCAACGCCCCCATCGCCGACGTCTTCGTCGTCTGGGCCAAGTCCGACGCGCATGACGGCGCCATTCGCGGCTTCGTCCTGGAAAAGGGCATGGCCGGCCTTTCCGCGCCGAAGATCGAGGGCAAGCTCTCCTTGCGCGCCTCGATCACCGGCGAGATCGTGATGGACGGGGTGGTGGTCGGCGAAGAGGCGCTCCTGCCGGAGGTCTCCGGGCTGAAAGGGCCGTTCGGCTGTCTCAACCGCGCGCGCTACGGCATTTCCTGGGGCGTGATGGGCGCGGCCGAGGCGCTGATGGATGCCGCGCGCACCTATACGCTGGAGCGCAAGCAGTTCGGCCGGCCGCTGGCGGCGACGCAGCTCGTGCAGCTGAAGCTCGCCGACATGGAGACCGAGATCGCCCTCGGGCTCCAGGCCTCGCTCCGCGTCGGGCGCCTCTTCGACGAGGGCACGGTCGCCCCGGAAATGATCTCCATCGTCAAGCGCAACAATTGCGGCAAGGCGCTGGCGATCGCCCGCGTTGCGCGCGACATGCATGGCGGCAACGGCATATCCGGGGAATATCCGGTCATGCGCCACATGCTGAACCTCGAGACGGTCAACACCTACGAGGGCACCCACGACATCCACGCGCTGATCATCGGCCGCGCGGTGACGGGGCTTTCGGCCTTCTAGAGTTTGTCAGGGATAAGGGGGAGCCGGTTATCCCGACGAGACAAACGACGATGAAGGAATCTGGAGCCTGTCTGGTTCAGCATGAGCCTGACAGGCTCCAGCGCTTCGGACGGCCGGCAGAGCCGGGCCGCGTCCCCGTCCATGCTCCGAGCCTTTGTCGCAACCTATGGAACCACTGAGCACGTCGATCGTTGGGGATGTGTCGGCGGAGTGGGACCGGCATATCGCTGCGCTGCAATCAGCACACATGGCAAAATATGTAGGCGTGATGAAAATAGCATCACGCCCGGATGTTGCGCTGCGGCGGCCATGCGCTAGGTTGAAACCCACGGACACGTCAACGGCGACGGCCTCGGGAGCAGATATTCATGCGCATTCGTCTCGGTTGCGAGCTCAACTACAACTTCTCTGTCCCCACCCCGATGATCGTCATGCTGAACGTGCATTATTCGCGGGCATCCGATCTGGAACATCCCGACCACCTGCGGGTGGACCCCTCGGTTCCCGTCTACAGCTACCGCGACGGTTTCGGGAACTGGTGCTGCCGCCTCGTCGCACCGACCGGGCCGTTCAGCCTCGGCACGGACGCGGTCATCCGGGATTCCGGCGAGCCCGACGCCGTCGACCCCTATGCGATCCAGCATCCGGTCGAGGACCTGCCGGCCGATACGCTGCAGTTCCTGCTCGGCAGCCGCTATTGCGAGACCGATCTCCTCGTCGACGAGGCCTGGCGTCTCTTCGGCCACACGTCGCCGGACCACACGCGCGTGCAGGCCATCATGGATTTCGTGCACAACCACATCAAGTTCAACTACAACGACGCGCGCAACACGCGCACGGCGGCCGAAGCCTATGCGGAAGGACGGGGCGTCTGCCGCGACTACACGCATCTGGCCGTCGCGCTCTGCCGTTGCATGAACATTCCCGCGAAATACTGCACCGGCTACATCTCGGACATCGGCCTGCCCCCGCCCTATGCGACGATGGACTTCGCCGCCTGGATGGAGGTCTATATCGGCGGCCGCTGGCACACGTTCGACCCGCGCAACAACCAGCGCCGCATCGGCCGCATCCTCGTCGCGCAAGGCCGCGACGCCGCGGACGTCCCGCTGACGCACACGTTCGGTTCGAACCGCCTGACCGGCTTCAAGGTCTGGACGGACGAAATCCCCGGCTGACCCTCGCCGGGCTCGGGCTCGGGCTCGGGCTCGGGCTCGGGAAAGATTTCGAGCACCATGTTGCCGCGTGCGATGCACAATGCCGTTTCTTTGCGCTTGCTCACAGAACGGCTCGGGCGTAACGTCGTGGATACCCGCCGCAGCGGGAGAGACCGGCGACGAGCCGGCGCCGAAGGAGCAACCGCCCCGGAAACTCTCAGGCAAAAGGACCGCGCGGCATCGAAGATCCGGAGAGTGACGGCCGAGTGGTCGTCCGCCGAAGGAGAAAGCGGGACGAGGGAATGATCCCTGGCCCGTGAAGCTCTCAGGCTCGTGACGGAGTGGGCACAGCATCTAGACCTCGAACGGGCGTAGCCCTCGGGTCGGAAGGATCTGACGTGACCACAATTGCCGTTATCGGCGCCGGCATCACCGGCGTGACGACCGCCTATAAACTCAACGCTCTCGGCTACGACGTGACGGTCTTCGACCGCCAGGGTCATGCCGCCATGGAAACCTCCTTCGCCAATGGCGGACAGCTTTCCGCCTCCAATGCCGAGGTCTGGAACCATCCCTCGACCTTCCTGAAAGGTCTGAAGTGGATGCTGCGCAAGGATGCGCCGCTCCTCGTGCATCCGACCCCCTCCTGGCACAAGCTGACCTGGATGGCCGAGTTCGTCGCCGCCGCACGCAACTATCGCGAAAACACGGTGAAGACGGTCCGCCTCGCCATCGCCGCGCGCGAGCATCTGCTCGGCATGGCGGCGGCGGAAGGCGTCGATTTCGACATCGAGAAGCGCGGCATCCTCCATGTCTACGAGACGCCGGCCGAGTTCGAGCACGGGCTGAAGGTCAACGCGCTCCTCGCCGAGGGCGGCCTCGATCGCCGGGCGGTCACCCCGCAGGAGATCGCCTCGATCGAGCCTGCGCTCGCCGGCACGTTCCACGGCGGCTTCTTCACCGAATCCGACTTCACCGGCGACATCCACAAATACACGGTCGGCCTTGCCAAGGCCGCGCGCCGCCGGGGCGTGCGCTTCGTCTACGACGCGGCGGTCGAGCGCCTCCGGCACAACGGCAAAGGCATCGACGTCTCCTTCACCGTCGGCGACGTGGCGGAGCGCGAGAGCTTCGACGCGACGGTCGTCTGCGCGGGCACGCAGAGCCGCCGCTTCGCCGCGCAGCTCGGCGACCGCGTCAACATCTATCCCGTGAAGGGCTATTCGGTGACGGTGAACCTCAACGACGAGGAAAGCCGCCGCGCCGCGCCCTTCGTCAGCCTTCTCGACGACAAGGCGAAGATCGTGACGAGCCGCCTCGGCCCTGATCGCCTGCGCGTGGCGGGCACGGCCGAGTTCGCCGGCGAGAATCGCGACATCCGCATGGCCCGCATCGAGCCCCTGACCGCCTGGGTGCGCCAGCGCTTCCCCGGCGTCGAGACGAACTCCGTCGTGCCCTGGGCCGGTCTTCGCCCGATGATGCCGAACATGCTGCCCCGCGTCGGCGCGGGCTCCAAGGCCGGCGTCTTCTACAACACCGGCCACGGCCATCTCGGCTGGACGCTCTCCGGCATCACGGCCGAACTCGTCGCCGCCGAGGTCGCCGGCACGCTGCGCAAGCCCGTCTCCGCAGCGCCGCGCCTTCCCGCCGACGCGGGCTTGGCCAGCGCCGCCTGACCCAAGCGAAGGGGCAGGTGCGAATATCCCCGCCTGTCCCGCTCCCTGCCAAACTCCGCCCGATCATCAGAAGGGCGGAGATGCGGCCATGGCAAAGACAGATGACAGGGCGGCGGTGATCGCGGCCGCGCGGATCGTATCCGGCGAGACCGGCGTATCGGCCCGCACCCTCCTCACCGTCGCGATCGTCGAGACGGCCTGCGTGCCCTATGCCGCGTTCGACGATCGGCGCGAACCGCTGATCCGCTTCGAGGGCCATTGCTTCGACCGGCTGCTTTCGCCGGAGGATCGCCCGGCCGCCCGCGCGGCGGGCCTAGCCGATCCCAAGGCCGGCGCCATTCGAAATCCCGCATCGCAGGCCGCGCGCTGGCGCCTTCTCGCCCGCGCCTCTGCCATCGACGCCGCTGCCGCCTATGCCGCGACCTCCTGGGGCCTCGGTCAGGTGATGGGATCGCACTGGAAGGTGCTGAACTACGAGAACCCTGAAGCCCTCGCCGCCGAGGCGCGCGGCTCCATCGAGGGACAGTTCCGGCTGATGGCGCGGTTTCTGCGCGTCGGCGACCTCCACCGCCGGCTGGAGCGCGGCGACATTGCCGGCTTCTCCCGCCTCTACAACGGCCCCGCCTACCGCAGGAACGGCTACGACACCAAGCTCGCGGACGCACTTGCGACGGCCGGACGCTGGCTGTCCGAGAACCCGCCGCAAGTCGATCTCCCGGGCGTGCCGACCGCGCCTCTTCCTCGATCGACGGTGACGATCCCACCGAAGACTGCAGCGAATGAGGCATCGAAGTCGGCGGAAGGGTGGTCGAAGCGGGGCGGCGGCCTATCTGCCCTCACCTCATGGCTACAGAACCTGTTCTCGACACGCGCGGCGACGCGCTCTTCCTCGACTTCGACGGCACGCTCGTCGGCTTTTGCGACGACCCCGCCGCCGTCCGCATCGACCCCGACATCCTGAACGTCCTCGCCGATCTTCAGGCGCGCCTCTCCGGCGCGCTTGCGATCGTCAGCGGCCGGCGGATCGTCGATCTCGACGGCTTCCTCGCCCCCCTCGCCTTCACCGCCGCCGGCGTTCACGGCCTGGAACAGCGAGGAAAGCCCGGCGAAGAGGTTCGGATACTGACCGTTCCCGGCACGCTCGATCCGCTTCGCCGCACGCTTCACACGGGCATCGTCGCGCGGCCCGGCCTGGAGCTGGAGGACAAGGGCACCGCGCTCGTTCTCCACACGCGCCGACGTCCCGAACTGGGCGGCGAAGCGATGAAGCTGATGAAGAAGGCCGTCGGCGACGAGGACGGCTTCGTCGTCATGAAGGGCAAGGACATCGTCGAGGTGCATCTGGCCGGCATGGACAAGGGCCGCGCCGTCGCCATGCTCAGCGCGTCCGCGCCCTTCGCGGGCCGGCGACCGGTCTATATCGGCGACGACGCCACCGACGAGTTCGCGCTCGCCCACGTTCGCAAGGCCGGCGGCGTCTCGATCAAGGTCGGGCCCGGCGAGACGATCGCCGAGCACCGCCTGGACGACGTCGAGGCCGTCCACGAATGGCTGACGATGGCCGCCGATGTCGCCGCGGCCCAGATCGACTCGAAAGGGAACGCACGATGAGCGAGCCACGTCTGGTCGTCGTCTCGAACCGCGTCGGGCCCCTCGACGACGAGGGCAAGGCGGGCGGCCTCGCGGTTGGCCTTGCCGACGCGCTGCGCCGCCGGGGCGGGCTCTGGTTCGGCTGGAGCGGAGAGACCGACGAGGCGGCGGCGGACGGTCCGGTCAAGACGGAGCGCCACGGGCAGACCGAGCTGGCCACGATCGATCTGACGCCGGAGGAGAACGAGGGTTTCTATCTCGGCTATGCCAACCGCTCGCTCTGGCCGCTGCTGCACTACAGGCTGGACCTCGTGCAGTTCGACCGCAGCTTCGATCGCGTCTACCACGCGGTGAACCGCCGCTTCGCCGAGCGCCTTGCGCCCCTTTTGCGGCCCGACGATCTCGTCTGGGTCCACGACTACCACTTCTTCCCGCTCGGCGCGGAGCTTCGCAAGGCGGGCTTTGCCGGGCGCATCGGCTATTTCCTGCACATTCCCTTCTGCCCGCCCGAAATCTTCACGGCCCTGCCGGCGAGCCACGATCTCGTGCGCGCCATGCTGGCCTACGACCTCGTCGGCTTCCAGACCGAGACCGACCGGATGAACTTCCTCGCCTTCTGCACGCGCGAGCTCGGCGGCGAGGTTCTGGAGGGCAACCGGGTGCGCGTCGGCGACCGCACGATCGAGGTCGACAGCTTTCCCATCGGCATCGACGCGGAAGGCTATCGGCGCTTCGCCGTCTCGCCGGAGGCCGGCGAGCACGAGGAGATGCTGCGCGACATCGCCAAGGGCCGGCCGCTCGTCGTCGGCGTCGACCGGCTGGACTACACGAAGGGCATCGTCGAGCGGCTCCTCGGCTTCGAGCGTCTGCTGGAGGACCACGAGGAGATGCGCGGCGGCGTGAACCTCCTGCAGATCGCGCCGCTCTCGCGCGCCGAACTCGAGACCTATGCGGGCTTGCGCACGGAGCTGGAGGCGACCGCCGGGCGCGTCAACGGACGTTTCGCGACCCTCGACTGGACGCCGATCCAGATCATGACGACGGGCTTCACCCGCCGGGCGCTGGCCGGCATCTATCGCGCCGCGCGCGTCTGCTTCGTCACGCCGCTGCGCGACGGCATGAACCTCGTCGCCAAGGAATACGTGGCCGCGCAGGACCCGACCGATCCGGGCGTCCTTCTCCTCTCGCGCTTTGCGGGCGCGCGGGCCGAGCTGGAAGGCGGCGCCCTCCTCGTCAACCCGTACAATCCCGACACGATGGCGGATGCCTTGAAGCGGGCGCTGACGATGAAGCTCGACGAGCGCATCGAGCGCTTCGAGGCCATGCGCGAGACCGTCTTCGCGGGCACGGCGAGCCGCTGGTGCGACCGCTTTCTCGGCGCTCTGGCGGACGTCCCCGCCCCATCGCAACCGGCGAGCGAGGAGCCCCCTGTTCAAGCCTCCTGACAGGGATTAGACCTCGCAGCGCTCGACCCTTCCAGCTTGAACAGACAAACGTCCGGGAGCCCCGACATGGCGCAGAACTCCGAAGCCCTGATGGGCGTCCTTTCCGCACAGCCGGTCATGCCGGTCGTCGCCGTCGACAGCGCGGCCGAGGCGGTTCTCCTGGCGCGGGCTCTGGCCAAGGGCGGCCTGAAGGCGATCGAGATCACGCTGCGCACGCCCTCTGCGCTCGACGCGATCAAGGCCGTCGCCGAGGAAGTGCCGGAGACGGTCTGCGGCGCCGGCACGGTGCTGAATCCCAAGCAGTTCGAGCAGGCGCTCGCCGCTGGCGCGAAGTTCGTCGTCTCGCCCGGCGCGACGGTCGAGCTCCTCGACGCCGCCAAGGGCGCCCCCGCGCCGCTCCTGCCGGGCGCCGCGACCCCGAGCGAGCTGATGGCCATGCTCGAAGAAGGCTACCGGGTCCTGAAGTTCTTCCCCGCCGAACAGCTCGGCGGCATCGCCTATCTGAAGGCGCTGGCGCCGGTCTTCCAGGCCGTCACCTTCTGCCCGACCGGCGGCGTCTCCATGGCGAACGTGCGCGACTATCTGGCCCTGCCGAACATCGTCTGCGTCGGCGGCTCCTGGGTCGCGCCGAAGGCGGCGATCGCGGCCGGCAACTACGACGAGATCACCCGCCTCGCCGCCGAGGCCGCGGCGCTCCGCCCGGCCGCCTGACGCGCCGCAGCCCGCCACGTCTCGGATCGTCCCATGCGCCGCAGGTTTCCGCTCGCCCTTGCCGCCGCCCTCTCTGCGCCGCTCCTCCTCGGCGGCTGCACGGCGGCGGGCGTCGTCAACGCGCTGACCTCCAGCGCGGGATACGCGGTCGAGACGAACATCCGCTATGCGCCGGGTCCGCGCGGCACGCTCGATCTCTACGTGCCGGACGGCGCAGGCGCCACGGCGCCCGTCGTCGTGTTCTTCTACGGCGGAAGCTGGGATTCGGGCTCCAAGGATCTCTACCTCTTCGCCGCGCAGGCGCTGGCGAGACGCGGCATCGTCGTCGCGATCCCGGACTACCGCGTCTATCCCGAAGTGCGCTTTCCGGCCTTCGTCGAGGATGGAGCGAAAGCCGTGGCCTTCGTCGAGGCCGCGGCGGCGAAGGGGCGCTTCGATCTTGCCCCCGGGCGCCATCCGCTCTTCGTCATGGGCCATTCGGCCGGCGCCGAAATCGCGGCCCTTCTGGCGACCGACGAGCGCTATCTGAGACGCGAAGGCCTCGCGCCCGGCCGTCTCGCGGGCTTCGTGGGTCTCGCCGGCCCCTACGATTTCCTGCCGCT
Organism: Aureimonas sp. Leaf427; assembly: GCF_001425485.1. Lineage (GTDB taxonomy): Bacteria > Pseudomonadota > Alphaproteobacteria > Rhizobiales > Rhizobiaceae > Plantimonas. The sequence goes on from NZ_LMQW01000003.1 coordinate 145,206, forward strand.
CAAGGAAGAGCGCTACCGGCAGATTTTTCCGGAAGCCCTTCGCGCGGCGAGCCAGCCGGTGAACTTCATCGACGGGCGCGAGCCGCCGATGCTCCTGATCGCCGGCAGCGCGGACAGGACCGTGGACCCGAAGAACACCCGCTCGCTGGCGGCCAAAGTGACGAGCAAGGGCGGCGAGGCCGAGGCGATGATCGTGCCGGGCGTCGACCACATCGGCGCAGTCAGCGCGCTCTCGACGGCGCTTCCCTTCAACGACCCCGCCATCCGCGACGCTGTCGTCGCCTTCATCGAGAGGCACTCATGATCCCGCTCGACCAGTGGACCCCGCGCCCGCGCCCCGGCAACGCGCCACTGTCCGGCGCCGTCGTCCGCGTCGAGCCGATCGTGGATTCCGGCCGCTTCGGCGAACTCTACGAGAGCTTCACCGCGCCCGGTGGCGACACCCTCTGGGCCTATCTGCCCTACGGCCCCTTCGAGGACCGCGCCGCCTTCGAGAGCTTCGCAGGCACAACCTACCGAACCGAAGATCCCTTGTTCCACGCGATCGTGCCGGCCTTATCGGGCAAGGCGGAGGGCGTCGCCTCGCTGATGCGGATCGACCCGCCGAACGGCGTCGTCGAAATCGGCCACATCTGCCTCGGTCCCGGCCTGCAGGGCACGCGCGCGGCGACGGAGGCCTTTTATCTCCTCTTCCGCCGCGTCTTCGAGGAGCTCGGCTATCGGCGGCTGGAGTGGAAGTGCAACGACGCGAACGCGCCGTCCAAGCGCGCCGCCGAACGGCTCGGCTTCACCTTCGAAGGGCTGTTCCGCCAGCACATGATCGTCAAGGGCGCGAACCGCGACACTGCCTGGTATGCGATTCTCGACAGCGAATGGCCTGCGATTGCGAAGGGCTTCGAATCCTGGCTCGCAGCGGAGAATTTCGACGAAGCCGGCCGGCAGCGCCGGAGCCTCGCCTCGTTCCGCACCGCAGCCTGAAAGAGGCGCGCCTCAGTCCAGCGTGCGCGCTTCCGAGGCCAGCATGATCGGAATGCCGTCGCGGATCGGAAAGGCCAGACGCGCCGCCTCCGACACGAGCTCGTTCCGCGCGGAATCGTAGCGAAGGGATGCCTTGGTCAGCGGACAGACCAGGAGTTCGAGCAACTTCGGATCGGGCCGCCCATCGGCTCTATAGGTCTGCGGCATGTCGATATCCCTTTCGTCCGCCTCACGGAGAGACGAAGCACAAGACGCCCGTCGGATGTTTCTACTGCAACGTGCCGGAGCCGCCATCCTCGCCTGCGCCGCGCGCCAGCGCGATCTCGGTCATCGCGACCAGCGTTTCCGCGCGCGATCGAAGATCGGGGGCCTCCAGCAGCGCCTGCTTCTCGGCGGGGCCATAGGGCGACATCATGCAGATCGCGTTGACCAGCGTCTCGTTGGAGGCCTTGGTCACGCTCTCCCAGTCGGCGTCGAGCTGGTTGGCATCGAGATACATGCGGAAGGCCCGCAGCAGCGCCTCGCGGTCCACGTCCTCGGCGCCGAGGCTGGTGTTGAGATCGGCCACGAAGGCGGCCAGCCGGCACGCGCGATAGGGCGTCTTGACCTCGAGCTCCTCTACCACGCGAAAGCGCGCGATGCCGTGCATGGAGACGATGTAGCGTCCGTCGCCCGTCTCGCTGAGCGACGTGATGCGTCCGAGGCAGCCGACCTGACAGAGGTCCGGCTCGCCGTTCGCCAGACGAGAGCCGTCGAGCCGCGGCTGGATCATGCCGATCACACGGTCCTTGGCCATGGCGTCGTCGATCATGGCGAGATAGCGCGGCTCGAAGATGTTCAGCGGCATCTGGCCGCCCGGCAGGAGGAGAGCGCCGGACAGGGGAAACACGGGCACCGTTTCCGGCAGATCGGACTCGACGGTGTAATTGTAGTTTCCCGCATGAACCAAGCTGGTAGTCCTCCTGATCTCGTCGCCTTCGCCCGTTCGCACCCTGCCGCCCGCGAACCCGAGGGAACGAGACGGCGAGGCGCCCGTTGTGCGGGGCTCAGCTTCAGAATTGGAGCCGATGGCCGCAATCTCAAGAGCCGCGCCGCGTCTGCGACTCCGTGGGCATTTGCCGACGCTTCGCACGGCCGGGCGACGCCCGCCCGGCTCCGACCGGACCGGCGTTCGAATCGCGGGCTCCGTCAGGAGAAGAGCAGCGTCGAAAGCTTGCGCCGCGCATCCTTGGTGGCCGCATCGCCGCCGCCCCAGGCCTCGAAGAATTCGAGCAGCTTCCGACGTGCGCCGTCCTCGTTCCAGCTGCGGTCGCGCCGGATGATCTCCAGGAGGTGGCCCGCCGCGACGTCGCGCTGTCCCCTCGCCTGCGCGATCAGCGCCAGATCGAAGCGCGCCTGGTGATCGTCGGCATCGCCCTCGATCCGCGCCTGGAGGGCGACGGGATCGCCGAGTTCCGCGATCTCCTCGGCGAGCTTCAGCCGCGTCGCGACGCCCGCGACCGCCGGGTCCGCCGCCTTGTCGGCCGGAACGGAGTCGAGGATCGCCCGCGCATGGGCCGCGTCGCCCATCGTGAGATAGCAGTCGGCAAGTCCGCCGAGCGCGCCGACATGGCCCGCATCGTGCTGCAGGATCGCGCTGAAGACCTGCGCGGCCTGCGTCACGTCGCCCTCGGCCAGAAGCGCCTTGGCATCCTCGAAGGCCGCCGCGACCGGGTCCTCGCCCCCCGCAGCCGCGCCCCCTGTGAGCCGATCGACGAAGGCCTTGACCTCGCTTTCCGGCAGCGCGCCCATGAAGCCGTCCACCGGCTGGCCGTTGACGAAGGCGAAGACGGCCGGGATCGACTGCACGCCGAGCTGGCCGGCGATCGAGGGATGCTCGTCGATGTTCATCTTGACGAGCTTCACGCGCCCGCCGGCCGCATGGACCACCTTTTCGAGGATCGGCGTCAGCTGCTTGCAGGGGCCGCACCAGGGCGCCCAGAAATCGACGAGCACCGGCTGGCGACGCGACTCCTGAAGCACGTCGGCGGGAAACTTCGCCGTGGTCGTGTCCTTGACGAGATCGGCGGCGCCCGCCGGGGAAGGAGCGGCGCCGCCGCCGCCACCAGTCGGCGCGGATGGCGCGCGTGCGCCCGTGGCCGTCGTCTGCGCGCCGTAGCCCTGTGTGCCGTAGCCCTGTGTGCCGTAGGGATTGTTGCTCATTCTCGTCCTCGTTGATGCAGGCTCGAACCGGCGGCTCACGCCTCGGCGGGCAGCTCGCGGGGCAGGATCAAGGGCTCGTGGCCCGTGGCGTCGAAAAAGCGAAGAAGATCGTCGCGGCGGATGGTCGTCGTCGCCTCGTTGGTCAGCGGATGGCAGTTGACCATATCGTGCGACAGAAGCCCCTCATCAAGCACGAGCCGGACGGCGTGGTCGCCATCGTTGATCAGCGCGAAGGCGGTGACCGAACCCGGCGCCACGCCGAGCATGGCGGTCATCTGCTCGGCACCGACGAAGGAGACCCGCCCCTGCGCGCCGATCGCCTTGTGCAGCACCTTCAGGTCGAGGACGAGGTTCTCCTCCGCGACGATCAGGAAGACCGAACCCTTCTTGTCCTTCACCACGAGATTCTTGGTGTGCCCGCCCGCGATCTCGCCGCGCAGCGCCTGGCTTTCCTCGACGGTGTGGAGCGGCGGGTGATCGACCGTCACCGTCTCGATCCCGAGCGCCTCGAGCATTTCGCCAAGCTCGGCCCGCGTCTTCGCCATTCCCGTCCCCGTCATCATCGTCTGCGGCCCGCCGACCATCGCCGGGCGCGTCGCGCCTGAGGCCTGCCGATCATCGCTCGTCGCGGCGCCTCTCGAGACCGAAGGTTTCGCTCGGCGCGCTGCCGCTCCATCCGCGACCGGGGTAATCCGGGACGCGCCCACGATCAAGCGCCGACGCCGAACCGCGACGCGCACCGCCGTCGCGCACGCAAGGCCCGCCCCCCCGACCCTCAGCCGCAGGGCGAAAAACGCGCCTCGTGCGGCCTTTCCGAAAATTCCGCATCGAAAAGCCGACAACCCTGTTGCAATCCCCATCGGCCTGGGGCATACACCGCCTCGTCCGCAGCAAGTCGCTGCGGCGGAGCGGGCGGGCGTAGCTCAGGGGTAGAGCACAACCTTGCCAAGGTTGGGGTCGAGGGTTCGAATCCCTTCGCCCGCTCCAGTTTTTCCTCGTGAATTCAATTATATACGAGGATCCCTGCGGGATCCTTTCTGGAGACATATCCTGTAAGGATGCGGCTTGTCTCCATATTGTCTCCAGCAGAACGCTAGCCCACGGCGGCTTTCGGATATGGTAGCGTTGACGGCCCCGCTTCCCGCTGCCGTCTCACCTTTTGCCCGATACGCTTTTGGAGACATGAGTCGGCCCCTTTGGAGACAACGGCCACCTGTGGAGACAAACTGGCAGAGGTCAGGTTCTCTAATGAAAGGTTCCTTCCGGATTCGCGCTGGTGGAGGTGACGTGGAGATCGATGAGGGTGCGATCAAACGATCAGCGATCCGGTGAGCGAGGCAAAGCCTGTCGTGCTCACCACGGAATGCATCGTGCGATCGGACCGCCTGTTTCGGAGGATGTTCTCGAACCAGGAGTCTAGAGGTTGAGACACCTGCCATCGAAGATGCTTCTTCCATACGTTATGGCATCGTGATTGCGAGGATTTCGACAGCTCGGCTCGTTTCAACTTCGTCAAGGCTCGCAAAGCCTAGCCGAAAGGCTTGCGGGGCACGCACGAGGTCAAGGCATTGCGACATCGCAGGCGTGACAGCCAAACCGTGACGCCGTGCTTCGTGGCTCCATCGTTCAGCGTCGAGCCCGGGTAGCAATCGCGTCCACAGCGCGAGACCACCCGGCGGGATCGCAAAATCGAGGTAAGCGCCGAGCTTGCTCGTCAACGAGCGCGCCAAGAGATCACGCCGGGCCTGATAGATTCTCCGCGTCTTGCGAGCATGGCGGCCGAGGTCACCTTCCCGCAGGAGAATCGCGACGGCGTGCTCCAGTGGCACGTCTCCCTGGCGGTCGATCGCCTGACGATCGTCGGCCATGCGTTGGAGCAGGTCGACCGGTCCCGTCGCGTAGCCAAGGCGTATGCCCGGCGCGAGCACCTTGGACAGGGATCCGACATAGAGGACCGGCACGTCGCCTGCGCGCGAGGCGAGCGGCAGAACCGGCTTGCCGTCGAAGCGATACTCGTGATCGTAGTCGTCCTCGACGATCGTCAGGCCGTGACGACGAGCCACATCCAGCAGACGGATCCGGCGCCCGGCGCCCATCGTCACCGTCGTCGGATATTGGTGGTGCGGCGTGACGTAGACGGCACGCAGCTTCGGCTGGGATACCGCCAAGCGCTCGAGATGCTCGACCGACAATCCGTCGGCGTCGACGGGAACGCCCACGACCCGCGCGCCCGCCGCACGGAAGGCGGTGACGGCAAGCGGATAGCCCGGCTCTTCCACTGCGATCACCTCGTCCCGCTCGAGCAATGCGCCGGCGGCCAGAAACAGCGCCATCTGACTGCCGCGTGTCACGAGGATGTCGGCGGGCGCCAGCGCAAGGCCGCGTTCCGCCGAGAGATGCTCGCAGAGCGCCTCCCGCAATGCAAGTGCGCCGCGGGGGTCGCCATAGCCCGAGGCGCGTAGGAACTCCGGCGTCGTCAGCGCACGCCTGAAGGCCCTCGCCAGTTCCGCCCTCGGCAGCAGCCTCGCGTCGGGCGCGCCGTCCGAGAAGAACAGCATCGGCGGACCACCACACGTCGGCAGAGACACCGTGCTTCGAACCCGACCTTTTTCCGCTGCAGGACCGAGATGGATCGAACCGGCGGTCGGCATCGCCGGCAGATCGCGAGCGACGAAGGTGCCGCGCGATGGCTCGGCGACAAGCCAGCCCTGCATGACTGCCTCGTGATAGGCGGCATCGACAGTGTTGCGGTGGATCCTCAAAGACATCGCCAGCGCCCGCGTGCCGGGCAGCTTTCGGCCCGGCTCCAGTCGGCCGCTGTCGATCGCCGCGATGATGACCCGGCTGAGTTGGAGGAAGACCGGAGCCGTGGAATGCTCGTCCAACTCGAATGCGATCTCCAGCATCGACCGGCCTAGCTCCATTCTCGAAACCGGCACATCCATACCAGCCACGACCAAAGTAAGCCATAGATCGTTCCCGCCGACAATCCAAAGGACGATCATCATGACCAAAGCGATCTTCTATCACGCGGGCTGCCCGGTCTGTGTCGATGCGGAGCAGCACGTCGCCGGCGCCTTGGACCTTAGCCGCTACGAGGTGGAGAGCGTCCATCTCGGCGAGGCTCCGGCTCGTGTCGCAGAGGCGAAGGCGGCAGGCGTGCGCTCCGTCCCCGCTCTCGTGATCGATGGTGCCGCCTATCACATCAACCATGGAGCCGACCTCTCGGCGCTGGAGCCGCGCTGATGCTGAAGACGGCGGTGGCGCTGCGCCATGTGGCGTTCGAGGATCTCGGGTCCTTCGAGGCGGTGCTCGCGGCCGCCGGCTACAAGGTCCATTACTACGACATCGGCGTCCACGAGATCTGGACCTTGGAACCGGTGAAGACGGAGCTTGTGATCGTGCTCGGCGGCCCGATCGGGGTCTACGAGACCGAGACCTATCCGTTCCTCGCCGACGAACTCGATTTCCTGCGAACCCGGCTTGCGGCGGATCGCCCGACCTTCGGCATCTGCCTCGGCGCCCAGTTGATCGCCACCGCGCTCGGCGCCAAGGTCCGCCCGACGGGCACCAAGGAGATCGGCTTCTCCCCCTTGGGCCTGACCACGGACGGTGAAGCGTTCGTCCTGCGTCATCTGAAAGATGTGCCGGTGCTGCACTGGCATGGCGACATGTTCGACATTCCCGATGGATCCGACCGCCTTGCGGAGACGACGGTCTGCCCCAACCAGGCCTTCGCGCACGGGCGCAACGTGATGGGTGTGCAGTTCCACCCGGAAGTGGATGCCACGGCCGGTTTCGAGCGCTGGCTGATCGGACATGCCCACGAACTGGCAGTCGCCGGCATCGACCCGCAAGCCTTGAGGGCGGATGCCGAGCGCCATGGGCTTCGCCTGCGCGACGCTGGCCGCGCGATGTTCGCCGAATGGCTGGACGGCCTACGCACGCCATGAAGACCATATTGGGCGCGCTTCTCGTCGGCGATATCAGCCCATTCGGTCCAGTGAGTGTGCCGAGCGGCATCGACAAGCGCCCCGTGCAAGCCCCGGTTCGCTTGTGCCGCGAGGGCTTTTTCGGCGACGCGCAAGGCGACCGGAAGCGCCATGGTGGACCCGACAAGGCCGTCCATCATTATCCTTCCGAGCACTACGCCAAGTGGCTGGCCGAGATCGGGACGCGCGACATGCTCGCCGCGCCGGGTGCGTTCGGCGAGAACCTGTCGACCCTCGGCCTGACCGAAGAAACGGTCGCGATCGGCGACGTCTTTCGGCTCGGCTCTTCGGTGATCGAGGTTTCGCAGGGCCGGCAGCCTTGCTGGAAGCTCAATCATCGCTTCGGCGTCCCGGACATGGCGCGACGGGTCCAGACGACCGGGCGCACCGGTTGGTATTATCGCGTTCTGGAGGACGGCCTCGTCTCCCCGGGCGATACAATCCTGCTCCTCGACCGGCGCCTGCCCGACTGGTCCCTTCGCCGCCTGTGGCACCTCCTCTACGTCGCCCCACTCGATCGCGACGAACTGGCCGGCATGGCCGCCTTGCCGGGACTGCCGGAAAGCTGGCGGCGTCTCGCGGAACACCGCCTTTCCACCCGAACCGTCGAGGACTGGAGCCCGCGCCTCGATGGCACGCCACCCGTCCCGACTGCCTAAATCATATCGAAGGATTTGCGATGACGTCAGCCGCACCCATGGTCGAAACTGCGCTCGATCTTCACTCGCTTGCTGGCGACCTCGAAGTGCTGATGGCCATCGAGGCTGAGGAGGCCCGGCAGCATGACGGCATCGAACTGATCGCCTCAGAGAATATCGCCAGCCGGGCGGTTCGCGCAGCACAGGGTTCCGTCTTCACCGACAAATATGCCGAAGGCTATCCCGAGCGCCGCTACTACGGGGGTTGCGGCCCGTCGGACCGAATCGAGCAATTGGCGATCGACCGCGTCCGCCGGCTGTTCGACACCGTCTGGGCGAATGTTCAGCCGCATAGCGGTGCGAGCGCCAATCTCGCGGTGTTCTTTGCGCTCCTGCAGCCGGGCGACACGATTCTCGGCCTCGATCTCGCTTGCGGCGGCCACCTGACCCATGGCTCGCCCGTCACCGTGTCGGGCCGCTGGTTCAAGGCCGTAACCTACCAGGTGCGGCGCGACGACGAACGCATCGACTATGACGATCTGGCAAGGATCGCGCGGCAGACGCGGCCGAAGCTGATCCTCGTGGGAGGATCGGCCTATGCACGACGCATCGACTTCGCTCGTGCTCGCGCCATTGCCGACGAGGTCGGCGCCTTCCTCATGGCCGATATCGCCCACTATGCCGGCCTGATTGTTGCTGACCTTTATCCCAACCCCGTCCCGCATGCCCATGTCGTGACCTCGACCACGCACAAGACGCTGCGCGGGCCCCGTGGTGGCATCATTCTCTCCAATGAGGAGGAGATCGGACGCCGCATCGACAAGGCGGTATTCCCGGGGATCCAAGGGGGTCCTCTGATGCACGTCATCGCTGCAAAGGCGGTTGCCTTCGGCGAGGCGCTGAGCGCTGATTTCCAACGCTACTCTGCGCAAGTCATCGACAATGCGCAGGCGCTTGGCAGCGTGCTTCAGGACGGCGGCCTGCGCCTAGTCACCGGCGGCACCGATTGCCATCTGCTGCTCGTGGACGTGACGCCTTTCGGCATCGACGGTCGCACCGCGGCCGATGCTTTGGAGCGTGTCGGGCTGACCGTGAACAAGAACGCCATTCCCTTCGACCCGCACCCGCCGGCACGCCCGTCGGGTATTCGCTTGGGCACGCCTGCCGCGACTTCACGCGGCTTCGGAACCTCGCAGTTCGAAGAAGTCGGGACGTTGATCCTCGCGGTGTTGGACGGTGTTCGTACCGGATCGATCGATGAAGAGGGCATCCGTGGATGCGTCGCACGCTTGACCACACGCCACCCGATCGAACGGTGAGTAGAATGCTCCGCCCGGCAGAGCGTCTCACCGCGCCCGCCGGTCCCTGCCAGCTTTGCCCGTGTGATGATGTGCCATGAAGGTGATCTCGATCCAGAGCCAAGTCGTCCACGGGCATGTCGGCAACAGCGCCGCGGTCTTCCCGATGCAGGCTGCGGGCATCGAGGTCGCGGCGGTTCCGACTACGCTATTTTCGAATCACCCGCACTATCCGACCATACGCGGGCAGGTGCTCGACGCCGCGCTCGTTGCCGATCTGCTGCTCGGCGTCGAGGAGCGCGGGATCGTCAAGCAAGCCTCGTTCCTCGTGACCGGCTATCTCGGATCGGCGGCGATCGCCGAGGTTGTTGCGGATTTTGTGGCACGCGCGAAGGCCCACAACCCGAAGCTCATCTATGTCTGCGATCCCGTGATGGGCGACAGCGATACCGGCGTCTATGTCGCCGATGGCATCCTTGAGGTATTCGCCAGCCGCCTTATGCCCGCCGCCGACATCGTCACGCCGAACCAGTTCGAACTGGAACTGCTGACGGGAAGGTCGATCGCGACGCGAGAGGACCTCGCGAGTGCCCGTTCTCGTCTGGTAGTGGCTGGCTGCCCGCGCGCCGTTGTGACAGGTTGCCACTTCGTCGGCGAACGGGCCGACGAACTGACGACGGTCGTTTGTGAGCCGGACGGCATGACCTTCCTTCGGTCGCGCCGTCTGGACATCCGGCCTGCCGGGACGGGTGACCTGCTGACGGCCTTCATGATCGGCGCTCTGGGAGAGGGTCGTTCGCTACCCACGGCAGCAGCGGCGGCCGTTGAGCGAATGAACGACGTTCTTCGGCGGACGGCTGCCGAGGGCCGCGCCGAAATGGTGGTGATCGAGAAGATCCGCCCGGACCGCATGTGACCATCGAGCTGCGCCATCTCCGCTGCGCACTCGCTGCCGCCGACCATGGCAGTTTCCGGCGCGCGGCCGGGGCGCTCGGGGTTCGCCCCTCCTCCGTCAGCCGACGCATTCGGGATCTGGAGGCGATGCTGGACGTCAAGATCTTCGTGCGGAGCAGCGGCGGGGTTCAGGTAACCGCTTCCGGTCAGGGGTTCAGAGGTGGTCCCGGAAAACCGGACCAGTGTTTAGAGTGGATCGCCTGCTGATAGGGACGATCCTAGAATGTCGAAGAGGGCGCGGTATTCCGCGGGAGAGGTGGTCCCGGAAAACCGGACCAGTGTTTAGAGTGGATCGCCTGCTGATAGGGACGATCCTAGAATGTCGAAGAGGGCGCGGTATTCCGCGGAGTTCAAGGCCAAGGTCGCGCTGGATGCGATCCGTGGGGAGCAGACGCTGGCCGAACTGGCCAAGAAGCATGGGGTGCATCCGAACGTGGTCGGCCAGTGGAAGCGCCTGGCCATCGAGAACATGGCCACAGCGTTTGGAGGCGGCGTCGCCGAGACGGCTCGCGACCGCGACGCGGAGTTCGAGAAGCTCCACGCCAAGATCGGTCAGCTCGTCGTGGAGCGGGATTTTTTGCAGAAGGCCTTCGGTCGATGAGCCGAGATCGAAGGCAGGCTGGCATCGAGAAGAACCATCCTCGTCTCAGCGTCCGGCGCCAGTGCCGTCTCTTATCGCTGACGCGCTCGACGCTCTACGCCATGCCGGCGGGCGAGAGCACCGAGAACCTCGCCCTGATGCGACGGATCGACGAGCAGTTCCTGGAGACGCCGTGGTATGGCTCTCGGCAGATGGCACGCTGGCTGCTCCGGCAGGGTCATCTGGTCGGGCGTCATCGCGTTCGGCGGCTGATGCGCAAGATGGGCTTGTMGCCGATCTACCAGGCGCCGCAGACCAGCCAGCCGCACCCACAGCACCGAATTTACCCTTACCTTCTGCGGGATCTGACGATCGAACGGCCGAACCACGTCTGGTGCACCGATATCACCTACATCCCGATGCGGCGGGGCTTTCTCTATCTTGTCGCCATTATGGATTGGGCAACGAGGAAGGTGCTGGCATGGCGGCTGTCGAACACGATGGACGCTGGCTTCTGCATCGAGGCTTTGGAGGAGGCCATGGCCCAGTTTCACCGACAAGCTGAAGGCGGCCGGGATCAGGATCTCGATGGACGGCCGTGGTCGCTGGATCGACAATCGGTTCATCGAGCGTCTCTGGCGGTCGCTCAAATACGAATGCGTCTATCTGCACGCATTCGAGACTGGCTCCGAAGCTCGGCGTGAAATCGGCTCCTGGATCAGCTACTACAACGCCGAGAGACCGCATTCGAGCCTGCGAGACGCGACACCGAATGAAGCCTATGCGATGAGCCGGGCCGATGAGAAATTGGCGGCATAAAGACAACCGCGTTCCACTCTAAATCCGCCGCCGGATGGTCTGAAAAACAGGACCACCTCT
>NZ_LMQW01000004.1 GCF_001425485.1 Aureimonas sp. Leaf427
TGGCCGGGGACGATTGCAGCCCCGAGACCGGATACGTTGGCGCAGACTGAACAGCCGTCAAAAAGTCGCTTGCAGGCGGGGCGAGCCATACGTTTTTTGGGCGGGCAACGTCGAGCGCCTCTTTGAGGATCTCGTTCTCCATTGTCTTGCGGCCGAGCAGTCGCTCGAGGTCGCGAACCCGCTTCTCCAGATCGCGGACCCTCGACGTGCCGACAACGTCCTCGTCGGCCTGGACGGCGGCATGTCCGCCTTCCAGCATTCGGCGCTTCCAAGCGAAGAGCTGAGACGGCGAGACGCCTGCCTGCCGCGCCACGAAGGACACGCTCATTCCCGGCCGCATCGCCTCCTCGACGAGGCGGACCTTCTCGGCGGTCGACCATCGCCGCCGGCGCTGCACGGAAGTGATCACTTCAACCCGAGAAAACGGGCCATCAGGAGCTTTCGACATAGTCGTACTCATAGGCGGATGCCTATGCCTTATCGGCTATGCCGCCTGTCCGGTCAAAACGGGGTGCGCTCCAGGAAGGGACCTGAGCGTCCGCAACTGGGTCGTGGCAGGCGCGGTGAACAGTAGGCCACGGGCTCTTCGACGCAAGCGTCTATGCGGGCCACGCCTTTGGTTGCCGACATGAACAAACGTCCTACGTTGAATAACGGAATGCCTCCCGCGAATGACCGGATGTGGGTCGAACGTATCAAGCTTAGGTAGACGCGTGACTTGGCCGCGTCTGCCATCCGTTGTTGTCGCCGTTCGATAGCGAGGCTGTGACATACCGAAGCTCCTTGAGTTTCTGAGTGTCGGTCCAAAAAGAAGTTGAGTGATATTAATCATTTGTGATTCCATGCAGTTGAATTGATTCGACGAGGGCATGGCAGCGATGTGGACGAAGGCGAACCGAGGGAAATACAACCGGGATGGTCTGCGCTATCCGAGCGATTTGACGGATGGGGAATGGGCGCTTGTCGCGCCTTTGATTCCGCCTGCCAAGCGTGGCGGTCGCAGGCGCGAGGTCGATGTGCGCGAGGTCGTCAACGGCCTGCTTTATGTTCTCGGCACGGGCTGCCAATGGCGGGCGGTGCCGAAGGACCTGCCGCCGAAGAGCACACTGTTCAGCTATTTCGACCTGTGGAACTGGGACGGCACGCTCGGCCGCATTCATCAAGAACTTTATGTGAAATGCCGCGAGGCGATGGGGCGGGAGGCCAGCCCGACGGCGGCGATCATCGACAGCCAGAGCGTCAAAGGCGCGGAAAAAGGGGGCGTTGCATCGACCCGTGCGGGTATGATGCGGGGAAAAAGGTTAAAGGCAAGAAGCGCCATATCCTTGTCGACACGGTAGGTCTGCTGCTGCACGCACTGGTTCATCCGGCCGACATCCAGGACCGCGACGGCGGCGTCCTGGTCCTGAAGACGCTGTTCGGGCGCTATCCGTTCCTGAAGAAACTGTTCGCCGACGGCGGCTATCAGGGACCCGTCTTCGCCAAGGGTCAGAAGAAAGCCATGCCCGCGCTGGCGACCGAAATCGTCAAGCGATCCGACACCGCCAAGGGCTTTGAGGTTCTGCCGAGACGCTGGGTGGTCGAGCGGACGTTCGCATGGCTGGGGCGATGCCGCAGGCTGGCCAAGGACTTCGAGAACCTGTCTCGCAATGCGCTCGCCTTCCTCAAACTGGCATCAATCCGTCTCATGCTGTGAAGAGTCTGTTCAAATTAAATAAGTTTCCGGACGGACTCTGAGACGCAAAGCGAGCCTTTCTCTACATCGGCTCGCTAAGACGGAGCCCACCATCAGTCGGCGCCAGAGCCACGCAAAGCTTCACACTCGGTGACTTGATTGTGATTCGAGGCGAAAGCATGTGTCATCGCTGCGGTCAGCCAGATGAATAGGTCCAAGCCGCCGTTCCTTTCTTTCTACACGCTATAGTTCTACTACGAAAGAATATTGTTGAACTCCATCAAATCCAAGCATTCCTAATCAACCCCGTTCCGGACGCGCACCCTGCGGCTCCGGCGATGACGGGGCGGCAGCGTGGTTCAGCACGGACGATCGGAAGGGCGGGCACGCGGCGCGCGGATGCTGCGCACGGCGCTCGGCCCCGCCATCGCTCGCTTTCTCGACGATCCAGCCACCGTCGAGGTGATGCTGAACCCGGACGGGCGCATCTGGATCGACCGGCTGTCGGAAGGGCTGGCCGATACTGGTGAGCGCCTTTCGCCGGCTGACGGCGAGCGCATCGTCCGCCTCGTCGCTCATCATGTCGGCGCCGAGGTCCACTCCGGGGCGCCACGCGTGTCGGCAGAACTGCCCGAGACGGGGGAGCGGTTCGAAGGGCTGCTGCCGCCGGTCGTGTCGGCACCGGCCTTCGCCATCCGCAAGCCCGCTGTCGCGGTGTTCACGCTCGACGACTACGTCGCCGCCGGAATCATGTCCGGGGCACAGGCCGACGTACTGCGCGAGGGTGTCGCGTTCCGCGCCAATATCCTCGTCGCGGGCGGCACCTCGACCGGCAAGACCACGCTGACCAACGCGTTGCTCGCCGAGGTCGCAAAGTCGTCGGATCGCGTCGTCATCATCGAGGACACGCGCGAGCTGCAATGCGCCGCGCCCAACCTCGTCGCCATGCGGACCAAGGACGGGGTCGCCTCGCTGTCCGATCTCGTCCGCTCGTCGCTCCGCCTGCGCCCCGACCGCATCCCGATCGGCGAGGTGCGCGGGCCGGAAGCACTCGACCTCCTCAAAGCGTGGGGCACCGGCCATCCCGGCGGCATCGGCACCATCCACGCGGGCAGCGCGATCGGCGCGCTGCGGCGCATGGAGCAGCTGATTCAGGAAGCCGTCGTCACCGTGCCGCGCGCGCTGATCGCCGAGACGATCGATCTCGTCGCGGTCCTTGCCGGACGCGGATCGCTTCGCCGCCTCGCCGAACTCGCCCGTGTCGAGGGGCTCGGCCCTGACGGCGACTACCGCGTCGTACCCGCTGACGTTCCAGCGACCTCGCTCACCCCCACCAGCCCAGGAGACCATCCATGACCTCGCGCCTTCGCGTCTTGCGCCACCGCCTCGCCCTGACGGCCTCCGTCGTCGCGGTCAGCGTCCTGACCGCACCCGCCGCCCACGCCTCCGGCTCGTCCATGCCGTGGGAGGCGCCGCTTCAGTCGGTGCTCCAGTCGATCGAGGGGCCGGTCGCCAAGATCGTCGCCGTGATGATCATCATCGGCACCGGCCTGACGCTCGCCTTCGGCGACACGTCGGGCGGCTTCCGCCGTCTGATCCAGATCGTCTTCGGCCTCTCGATCGCGTTTGCGGCATCGAGCTTCTTCCTGTCGTTCTTCTCGTTCGGTGGCGGGGCGCTGGTCTGATGGCCGGCAAGTTTCTTGTCCCTGACGAGGTGCCGGGCTTCACCGTGCCGGTCCACCGCTCGCTGACCGAGCCGATCCTGCTCGGCGGGGCGCCGCGCGCGGTGGCGATCATGAACGGGACGCTGGCCGGTGCTGTCGGCCTCGGCCTGCGCCTCTGGTTGGTCGGCCTTGCCATTTGGCTGGTCGGCCACCTCGTCGCCGTCTGGGCCGCCAAGCGCGATCCACTCTTCGTCGACGTTGTGCGCCGGCATCTGCGCATTCCCGGCCACCTGTCGGTCTGAGGAAACAAGCCGATGATGAACCTCGCCGAATACCGCAACCGCAGCACCCGTCTCGCCGATTTCCTGCCGTGGGCGGCGCTGGTTGCAGAGGGTGTCGTCCTCAACAAGGACGGCTCGTTCCAGCGCACCGCGCGATTTCGCGGACCCGATCTCGACTCCTCCGTTCCCGCCGAACTGGTCGCGGTCGCGGGGCGGCTCAACAACGCCTTCCGGCGCTTGGGCTCCGGCTGGTCGATCTTCGTCGAGGCGCAGCGCCACGAGGCCGCGGACTATCCGGCGAGCAGCTTTCCGGACGCCGCCTCGGCGCTGGTCGACGCCGAACGGAAGGCCGGCTTTGAAGAGGCGGAGCGACACTACGAGTCCAGCTACTTCCTCACCGTCCTCTTTCTGCCGCCCGCCGAGGACGCCTCGCGCACCGAAGGCTGGCTCTACGAGAACCGCCCTGGCCGCGAGAACCGGCCGCGCGAGATCGTCGCCGCCTTTCTCGATCGCACCGATCGTCTGCTTCAGCTGATCGAAGGCTTCATGCCCTCCTGCCGCTGGCTGAACAGTGCCGAGATGCTGACGTACCTTCACGCCTGCGTGTCGACCAAGCGCCACCGCGTCCGCGTGCCGGAAACGCCGATGTATCTCGACGCGCTCCTCGCTGACCAGCCGCTGACCGGCGGGCTGGAGCCGATGCTGGGCGACCGGCATCTTCGCGTCCTGACCCTGACCGGCTTTCCGACCGTGACGACGCCGGGGCTCCTCGACGAGCTGAACCGGCTGGCCTTCCCGTATCGCTGGTCCACCCGCGCCATCCTCCTCGACAAGGTCGAGGCGGTGAAGCTGCTGACGAAGATCCGCCGCCAGTGGTTTGCCAAGCGCAAGTCGATCGCCGCGATCCTCAAGGAGGTGATGACCAACGAGCCATCCGCGTTGGTCGACAGCGACGCCGACAACAAGGCAGTCGACGCGGACCTCGCCTTGCAGGAACTCGGCGCCGACCATGCCGGCATGGCCTATGTCACCGCGAGCGTGACGGTCTGGGACGCCGATCCTCGCGTCGCCGACGAGAAGCTGCGCCTCGTCGAGAAGGTGGTGCAGGGCCGCGACTTCACCGCCATGCCGGAGACGATCAACGCAGTGGATGCCTGGCTCGGCTCGCTGCCGGGCCATGTCTACGCGAACGTCCGTCAGCCGCCGCTCTCGACGCTGAACCTCGCCCACATGATCCCGCTGTCGGCGGTCTGGGCCGGGCCCGAACGCGACGAGCACTTCAACGCGCCGCCGCTGCTGTTCGGGCAGACCGAAGGCTCGACGCCGTTCCGCCTGTCGCTCCATGTCGGAGATGTCGGCCACACGCTCGTCGTCGGACCGACTGGCGCGGGCAAGTCGGTGCTGCTGGCGCTGATGGCGCTCCAGTTCCGCCGCTACCGTCATTCGCAGGTCTTCGCCTTCGACTTCGGCGGCTCGATCCGCGCCGCGGCGCTCGCCATGGGCGGCGACTGGCATGACCTTGGTGGGAGCGGCGCGGCTTCCGAGGCGATTGACGCATCGCGGATGTGGGATGCGATCGATCGCGCGGAGGCGCCGTCCTCCGCCGCCGATGTCGGCGTCGCGCTTCAGCCGCTGGCAAATGTCGACGATGCCACCGAGCGCAGATGGGCCGCCGACTGGATCGCCTCGATCCTCGCGCGCGAGGGCGTCGCGATCACGCCTGACGTGAAGGAGCACATCTGGACGACGCTGTCGTCCTTGGCCTCGGCACCGGCCGAGGAGCGCACCATCACCGGCCTCGCAGTCCTGCTACAGTCCAACGACCTCAAGCAGGCGCTGCGCCCGTATTGCGTCGGCGGCGCGCATGGCCGTCTGCTCGATGCCGAGGCCGAATATCTCGGCTCCGCCACCGTTCAGGCCTTCGAGACCGAGGGGCTGATCGGCACCGACGTGGCACCCGCCGTGCTCGCCTATCTCTTCCACCGCATCGAGGACCGGCTCGACGGTTCGCCGACGCTCATCATCATCGACGAGGGCTGGCTGGCACTCGACGACGAGGGCTTCGCCGGCCAGCTCCGCGAGTGGCTGAAGACGCTGCGGAAGAAGAACGCCAGCGTCGTCTTCGCCACCCAGTCGCTCAGCGACATCGACGGCTCCGCCATCGCGCCCGCAATCATCGAGAGCTGCCAGACCCGGCTGCTCCTGCCGAACGAGCGCGCGATCGAACCGCAGATCACCGCGATCTACCGGCGGTTCGGCCTCAACGACCGCCAGATCGAGATCCTCGCGCGGGCGACACCCAAGCGCGATTATTACTGCCAGTCGCGGCGCGGCAACCGCCTGTTCGAGCTGGGCCTGTCCGACGTGGCGTTGGCGCTCTGCGCCGCCTCGTCGAAGAGCGACCAGGCCGCCATCGCCGCGACAATCGCCGAGCACGGTCGCTCCGGCTTCCTGTCCGCCTGGCTGCGCAACCGCGGCGTCGGCTGGGCCGCCGATCTCATCCCCGACCTCGCCAACCTCGAACCGGAGAACCGCCCGTGACCCATCCTGTCCATACCCGCGCCCGTCGTCTGGCACTGGCGTTGCTTGCCGCGCCGATCGTCATCGCACCGATGCTGGCGACGCCCGCCGCGGCGCAGTGGACGGTGTTCGACCCGTCCAACTATGCTCAGAACGTCCTCCAGGCGGCGCGCTCGCTCCAGCAAATCACCAACCAGATCACCTCGCTCCAGAATCAGGCGCAGTCCCTGGTCAACCAGGCCCGGAACCTCGCCAGCCTGCCGCACTCCTCGCTCGGCGAACTGCAAGCCTCCGTGCGGCGCACGCAGCAGCTTCTCTCCCAGGCACGCAACGTCGCCTACGAGGTCGGCGAGATCGATCGCGTCTTCGAGCAGCAGTACGGCAACGCCCCCATGACAGCGTCCGACCGGCAACTCGTGACGCAGGCCCGCAATCGCTGGCAGAACACGGTCGGGGGCTTGCAGGATGCCATGCGCGTCCAGGCCGGCGTCGTCGGCAACATCGACACGAACCGCGCCACCATGGGCACGCTGGTCGGCGCCAGTCAGGGTGCCACCGGTGCCCTGCAGGCGACGCAGGCCGGCAATCAGCTTCTGGCGCTCCAGGCCCAGCAGCTCGCCGACCTGACGGCGACCGTCGCGGCCAACGGGCGGGCCGAGGCGCTCGCCAAAGCCGAGGAAGCCGCAACCGTCGAGCAGGGCCGCGAGCACTATCGCCGCTTCTCTACGCGCTCGGGCTACCGGCCCGGCAACGTCACCATGTTCGGCAACTGATCCACCATGCTCCAGTCCCGCCTGCAACGCACCGCCCTGGCCGCGAGTGGCGCGATCCTCGCCATCGCTGCCGCCCTGACGCTCGGACGCACGCCCGAGCGCACCGCCCCGGTGGAAGCGCCGTTGCAGGCAACCGACTTCGACGATCTCTCGCGGAGCCTCCGTCGCTGCGCGGCGCTCGAGGGAAACCGGATCGAGGAAGCCGGCTGCATGGCGGTCTGGGAGGAGAACCGTCGCCGCTTCTTCGGCGGACAGGCGCGGCCGCAAGCCCCCGTGGCCGCGCCTGTCCTCTCGCCCGCGCCGAGCCATCCGGCAGCACCTTCCGAGGCCGCCGCGGGCGCGTCGACGCGGCCACCTGTCGCCCGTACCGAGGAGTCCGCGCGATGAACGACGTCGGCGTCATCGACACCTTCCTCAACACCTTCACCACCTACATCGATTCCGGCTTCGGCCTGATTCGCGGTGAAGTGACCAGCCTCGCCTCGATCCTGATCGCGATCGACGTGACGCTCGCCAGCCTCTTCTGGGCCTGGGGTGCCGACGAGGACGTCATGCGGCGGCTCGTAAAGAAGACGCTGTTCATCGGTTTCTTCGCCTGGATCATCGGCAACTTCAACGCGCTCTCGCGGATCGTCTTCGACAGTTTCGCCGGTCTCGGCCTGAAGGCGGGCGGCGGCTCCGTCGCTCTTGCCGACTTCCTGCGCCCCGGCCGGCTCGCTCAGGTCGGGCTCGATGCCGCCCAGCCGCTGCTCGATGCCGCGAGCCAGCTCGTCGGTCCGGTGGCGATCTTCGTCAACGCCATCCAGATCGCCGTCCTCCTGATCTCCTGGCTCCTGATCCTCATCGCCTTCTTCGTGCTCGCCGTGCAGCTCTTCGTCACGTTGATCGAGTTCAAGCTGACGGTGCTCGCCGGCTTCGTGCTTCTGCCCTTCGCCTTCCTCAGTAAGACCGCCTTCCTCGCCGAGAAAGTGCTCGGCAACGTCGTGGCCTCCGGCGTCAAGGTCATGGTGCTTGCCGTCATCGTCGGGATCGGCACCGGCCTCTTCGCGCAGTTCACGACCGGCTATGGCGATGTCCAGCCGACGATCGGCCAGGCGCTCTCGGTCGTTCTCGCGGCGCTCGCGCTGCTCGGTCTCGGCATCTTCGGGCCCGGCGTCGCCGCCGGCCTGATCTCCGGCGCGCCGCAGCTCGGCGCCGGCGCGGCGGTCGGCACCGGTCTCGCGGTCGGCGGCGCGGCCATGGCCGGTGCCGGCGCGGCGGGGCTTGCCGTGAAGGGCGGAGCGGCTGCCATGTCCGGCACCGCCGCGGCTGCCCGGGGCGGTGCGACCCTCGCGGGCGGTGCCTCGACGGCCTACCAGCTCGGCTCTGCCGGGGAGACGGGTGCCGCCGGCGTCGCCGCAGGCGTCGGGGGTGTCGCGAAGGCCGGCGCATCGGCCGCCGTCTCGCCGCTGAAACGCGCGGCGAGCCAAGCCGCCGATGGGATTCGCCAAAGCTTCCAATCCGGCGCCCGCACGGCCGTCGAGGCGACCGGCGGTGCGATCGGCGAGGCGAAGGGCGGTGACGGCACAGGATCATCGCCGTCTACCCCCTCCGCCGACAAGCAGGGCGAGCCCGCCTGGGCGAAGGGCATGAAGCGCTCGCAGCGCCTCAGTCACGGCGTCACCGCCGCCGCCCATGCCGTCCGTTCCGGCGACGCCCATGGCGGCGGCGCTTCCGTATCCCTCGATCAAGGCGACCGCTGATGAACACGTTCCGACGACCGTCAACGCACTATGGCAAGGCTCCGGTGCCCGATACGCCCTACCAGCGCGCCGCCCAGGTCTGGGACGATCGCATCGGCTCTGCCCGCGTCCAGGCACGCAACTGGCGGCTGATGTCCTTCGGCTCGCTGGCTCTGTCGGCCGGGCTTGCGGCCGCGCTCGTCTGGCAATCCTCCAATGGATCGATCGTGCCGTGGGTCGTGCAGGTCGACAAGATGGGGGAGGTGCAGGCCCTCAGCCCCGCCACGGCCGACTACCAGCCGACCGATCCCCAGATCGCATGGCACCTGTCGCGCTTCATCGAAGAGGTGCGGGGCATCCCGGCCGATCCGATCGTGCTGCGGCAGAACTGGCTGCGCGCCTACGACTTCACCTCCGAGAGCGGCGCGCGGGCGCTCAACGAATATGCCCGCGCCAACGACCCCTTCGCACAGGTCGGCCGCGTTCAGGTCTCGATCGAGATCTCCAGCGTCATCCGCGCCTCGCCGGGCTCCTTCCGCGTCGCCTGGATCCAGCGGCGCTATCAGGACGGCAGCCTCGCCGACACCTCGCGCTGGAGCGCGATCGTCACGGTCACGGTGCGCACGCCTCGCGACACCGACGCGCTTCGCAAGAACCCGCTCGGCATCTTCGTCACCGCCATCGACTGGTCCAGGGAGCTCGGCCAATGATCCAGCCTTCAATCCGGAGGCCGGTGTCCCGCGTCTCCACCGTCACCATGCTGTTCTGCGCGAGCGCGCTCGCCGGCTGCGCCACAGCCCAGCGTCCGCCGGAGATCGCCTACGACAACGCGCCACCCGCGGTCCTTCGACCGGAGCCGCCAGCACCGGTTACGGTGGTGGAGACACCGACGCCACTTCCGCTGCCCGGCCAGTTGAAGCCGATGGAGCGCGTGCGGCCGCAGCCCGAGGCTGCCGATCCCGCCGCGCGCGTGGCGCTCGCCAACGCGGCCGCCCGCATGCAGCCGGTGCGGGACGGCTTCATCAACGCCGTTCAAGTTTATCCCTTCACGGCCGGTGCGCTCTATCAGGTCTACACCGCGCCGGGGCAGATCACCGACATCGCGCTCCAGCCGGGCGAGACGCTGGTCGGCGCCGGCCCGGTGGCGGCCGGCGATACGGTGCGCTGGATCATCGGCGATACCGAGAGCGGCACGGGCGCGACCCGGCAGATCCACATCCTCGTCAAGCCGACGCGGCCCGGCCTCCTGACCAATCTCGTCATCAACACCGACCGGCGCACCTACCATGTCGAACTGCGCGCGCTCGAGCGCACCTACATGGCCTCGGTGTCCTGGCAATATTCGCAGGACCAACTCATCGCGCTGCGTCGTCAGAACCAGGCGGCCGAGGCGGCCCAGCCGGTGGCGACCGGCGTCGATCTCGCCAGCGTCAACTTCCGCTATGCGATCGAGGGTGATCGCGCGCCCTGGCGCCCGCTTCGCGCTTTCGACGACGGGCGCCAGGTGTTCATCGAGTTCCCGACCGGGATCGCGCAAGGCGAGATGCCGCCGCTCTTCGTCGTCGGGCCCGAAGGCGAGGCCTCGGAACTCGTGAACTATCGCGTGCGTGGCCGGCATATGATCGTCGATCGCTTGTTCGCGGCGGCCGAACTCAGGCTCGGCACCGGCCGCGATCAGCGCCGCGTGCGGATCGTTCGCACCGACGGGGTGCGACGGGGGATGTTTTCGCGCGCCGTCGGGGCCGAAACCGAAGCTTCGACGCGACAGGCGGCGGGCTCGACGGGAGGGCGGACGTCGTGAGTGAGGAGGTCCGTGGGGAAAAAGATGACGCGCGGGTGGTGCAGGACCTGCCCCGGAACGAGGACGCGGCGGCCCCGGACGACGACGCCCTGCCGCTGACCGGTGCGGCGGCGGAGCCGATGCGCCTGCGCGCCGAACCGCCGCGCGTGACGCGGCTGTCGCGAAAGGTTCTGACCGGGATCGGCGTCGCCGCCGGCCTCGGTCTCGGCGGCGCCCTCATGTACGGCCTCCAGAGCCGCGATGCCGGCAGGGGACCGGAGGAACTCGTAGCACCCGGCAACCGCAACCCGCCGCCCGGCATGGATGCGCTGCCGGCCGACTATGGTGGCGTGCCGAAGCTCGGCCCGCCGCTGCCGGGCGATCTCGGTCGCCCGATCATCGACGCGCAGAACCGCGGCCAGCCGATGTCCGTGCCGCCCACCCCGCCCGGCGCGCCCGTGCCGGCGCAGACCGGACCCAGTCCCGAGGAACAACGCCGGCGGCAGGAGATCGAGACGGCCCGCACAAGCCAGCTCTTCGCCAGCGCGGAAACGCGAAGCGCCACGTCGGCCGCACCTGCGGGAGGCCCATCGTCGGTTCCGCCACCCGATCTTGCGAGCCTCGGCCTTGCCCCGCCGCCCGCCACGCCATCGGCCGAAGCACGCAAGCAGGCGTTCCTGAACGCCGAGACCGACCGGCGCACCGTCGCCCCCGATCGCGTCGCCGCGCCGCCCTCGCCGAACGTCCTCCAGGCCGGCGCGGTCATCCCGGCCGCGCTGATCACCGGCATCCGCTCCGACTTGCCCGGCCAGATCACGGCCCAGGTGACCGAGAACGTCTACGACAGCCCGACCGGCCGCATCCTGCTCGTCCCGCAGGGAACGCGTGTCGTCGGCCAGTACGACAACGACGTCGGCTTCGGGCAGCGCCGTGTCCTGCTGGTCTGGACACGGCTGATCTTCCCGAACGGTCGGTCGATCGTGCTGGAGCGACAGCCGGGTGCCGATGCGGAAGGCTATGCCGGCGTCGAGGACGGCGTCGACTACCACTGGGGGCAGCTTGCCCGCGCCGCGGCGCTCTCGACGCTGCTGTCGATCGGCACGCAGGCCGGCTCGTCCAGCCAGGAGTCCGACCTCGCGCGTGCGATCCGGCAGGGCGCCTCCGACAGCATCAGCCAGACCGGCCGCCAGATCGTCGGCCGCCAGCTCGACATCGCGCCGACGCTCACCATCCGGCCCGGTGTCCCCGTCCGTGTGTTGGTGACACGCGATCTTGTGCTCGAACCCTATGGAAGTTGACCATCGTGGCGAAACTGAAGCTTGGACCGATCGCCGACGACAAACCCGTGAAGGTGACGTTGGAACTGCCAGCCAGCCTGCATCGCGATCTCGTGGCCTATGCCGGGATACTGGCGCGGGAAAGCGGACAGGCAGTAGCCGATCCCGTGCGCCTGATTGCGCCTATGCTGGAGCGGTTTATGGTAACGGATCGAGGGTTTGCGAAGGCGCGTCGCAACACAGCACCTATGTGATTCTCGAAGTGGTCGCGCGGGCCGTTGCTTCCGTCGAAAGCGTCCGTGCCATGGCAAGAAACCGCCGGAATGCAGGGTTTCCGTTGGCGCGTGACCAAATCCCTAAGAAGGTTACATCGTCGTCTACGATCGGACGGAATACGACACCGGGATAGTGCGTTGCGGTGGTTGCTTCAGTGGTGAATTTTAGTTTGTCGCCGTTGGCAACCAATTGCATCACAGTATCGCGGTGGACGGCTTGCCACTCGATAGCCGAGCGCTCGCCGAATCGGGCGAGCCGCGTATTCAGGATGTGAGCATACTCCGGCCCAGGTGCTTCCCTGCTTACGATAAAGCAGTATTTTCGAAGCTCGTCCCATGCAATCTCGCAGCGGTCTGCCAAGACATGCGCCGAAGACATCGCAATGAAGGGGCGTTCCTTCCAAAGCGGCATGACCTCACAGTCCATCGCCTCGGGAGCGGCAATCGCGAACGAAATATCGACGTAGTGCCGCCGGATGACAGGTAGCAGATCCACTGCGCTGCCATGGATGAACTCCACCCTAACCTGAGGATGCCGCAGTTGGTAAGCCCGAAGCAGATCGGCGAGAAAACCACCGGACAGCGACGAGTACATGGCGATCCGCAGGACGCCTATTTCGCCGCGCCCCGCCGGCATGGCTGCGCGGGCGGCGAGGTCGATTTGCGCTATAGCTTCTCGCGCATGTCGAACAAATTGTTCGCCCGCATCAGTTGGCCTAACCCCAGTATTTTGACGTAGGAAAAGGCTAGATCCGATCATATCTTCAAGGTCGCGTATGGTGCGACTTATCGCGGATTCTCTGATGCCAAGTGCTGAGGCCGCTCTACGAAAACTGCCGTGCTCAATGGCAGCAGCCAGATAGCGAAGATGGCGAAGTTCAATCGAAGTGGACTTCGCCATTCTCCATTCCCACGTCAATTTACGTTTGCGGACGTAAAGCTTATTTGCAGCACCTGGTCTCAAGCGATTTTGTTCCCAGCGGATTGACCCGCTGAAGTTTATTCAGCTGGCGCAGGCAGAGATTGCGGTTCCTGCACGACGGCAATGCCGAGGAGGCTAATAGCCGTCATGACACTTGCGACAATAAATGGGGCAACAATGCCAGACATCGCCAAGATCACCGAACCAAGAACGGCGCCAAGGCCGATCGCTGCATTGAACAAGGCTACATAGATTGCCGAGGCGGGGAGAGCGTCAGAGCCGGCTTCCTTGATGACCCAAGTTTGGAGGCCAACAAGCACGACGGCAATTCCTGCCCCCCATGCGAAAAGGAATACTCCGGCGACCGAGGCAGAGGTGGCGGTGAACGGAAGGGCTAGGCCAGCGAGCGCGAGAGCCGCGACCAATAAGGCTCCGACCACCAGGGTCTTCATATGGGCGTCGATAAGGGCACCGCTGAAGACGTTCGCCAGCAAGCCAGCTACGCCAAAAACGAAGAGCAGAATGGCGATCATTGTCGGCGAGACGTTGAGGACGCCTCGAAGGTATGGCTCGATGAAGGTGAACGCCATGAAGTGGGCGGTGATCGAGACGATCGTCACTGCGAAGATCCGCTGGAACCGTCTATTGGCCATAATGCGTCGCATCGTGCCGGTATCGACGCCAGCTTGGCCAAGCAGTGAAGGAACGCTCACGCGAATAGCGACTGCAATACCTAGCGAAAGCACTGCGATGGCGAAAAACGACATTCTCCACCCCGCAACCGAGCCAAGATAACTCGCGAGCGGAACACCTGCTACGCTGGCTGCGGAAACGCCGCCGAAAATGATCGATGTAGCCAAGCCCAAATGTTTAGCCGGAACGATTTGTGCGCCCAAAGTGCCAATCATCGCCCAGAAGGCACCATGCGCTAGCGCGCCGACAACACGAGCTGCCATCAAGGCACCAAAGCTTGATGCGATACCAGATCCTACGGCAGATGCGGCAAGAACGAGCATCAGCCCAAGGAGAAGCGGCCGTCGAGGCAAGGCACTTAACGTCGTCGCCGAGACGAGCGCCGCTACCGCGCCTATCCAGGCGTAGAGCGTCACGGCAAGGCCGACCGTGGACTCCGGTTGGTTCAAATCCACGCCGATCGGCGTGAGAAGGCCAACGGGAGCTAGTTCAGTGGTGACAATGGCAAAACTGCCGACGCCTAGCGCCGACACAGCAAGCCACTGCCGCCACGTCGAAGCGACGTGTTGGTTCATGTCGATGATCCTTGTTGATGTAGAGTGATGCGGCCTCAGCCGCTTTGAGCGGCGTGGAACGCCGCCTTCGCCGCCGTAATGGCGTTCATGCAAGCCGGCACGCCAGCGTACACCGAGATCTGGAGCACGATCTCGACGATTTCTTCCCGGCTGACGCCTACGTTCATCGCCGCGCGCATGTGAAATTCCAACTGGCCCTGCGCTGTACCCATGGCACCGAGCATGGCAACGGTGAGCATTTCGCGCGTCTTGAGATCGATCCCATCCCTGCCGACAATGTCGGCGAAGGCATATCCGAGAACCAGTCCGGCCGCGTCTGGTGAGAATGCGTCGAGATTGGCAACCACGCGTTCCGGCGCACCCGGTTCCAAACGCTCGAGTATTTCAAGGGCCCGAGGCAAGCGGTCAGGCTGACGGCTCATGCGGCCACCCCCTTCATCCCCTCTTCGGTGTAGCGCTCACCCGCGACCGGGAACGCTTCCATCGCACGTTCCAAATCGAGGACGTCGCTGATCGTCAGTTGGACGTCGGTGGCTCCAGCATTGTCGCGAACGTACTTGATACGTTTGGTGCCAGGAATCGGGACAATATCTTCGCCCTTGGCAAGTAGCCATGCGATCGATAGTTGAGCAGGCGTACAGCCCTTCTCCTGTGCTAGCCGCGCAACGGCGTCAGCGATTCGACGGTTAGCGTCCAAGGCAGCCCCTTGGAACCGCGGCAGGCTCGCACGAAAATCACCATCGGCGAATAGTGTGTCCTGTTGGAATGTCCCGGTCAAAAAGCCCCTACCCAACGGGGAATAAGGAACGAAACCGATCCCCAACTCGCGGCAGGTCGGGAGGATCTGCGCCTCGACATCACGCGTCCAAAGCGAATATTCGGTCTGCACTGCCGTTACCGGATGAATGGCATGAGCGCGCCGCAAGGTAGCGGCGCTCACTTCGCAAAGTCCCACGCGATCGATCTTGCCTTCGACGACGAGGTCGGCCAAGCCAGCCATCGTTTCCTCGATCTCACGTCCGTTTTCGACGCGATGAACGTAGTAGAGATCGATGCGCTCGACGCCAAGCCGCTTGAGGGAGCTCTCGCAGGCCTTGCGGGCGTAGGCCGGACTGTTGTCGATGCTGCGCTTGTATTCGCCTGCCGCTCTGACGATCCCGAATTTAGTTGCGACCTTCACTTGCGCGCCGGTCATCGCGAGAAACCTGCCTAGAAGTTCTTCATTGTGGTGTGGTCCATACGTGTCGGACGTGTCAAAGAAGTCGATGCCGAGATCGACAGCTTCGGCCAACACTCGCAGAGAGATTTCGTCATCCCGAGGACCGTAGAATTCGCTCATCCCCATGCAACCCAACCCTATGGCGGACACGTCGAAATCGGGATTGAGGGTGCGTCGTTTCATCAGCTTTTCCTTGTCAGCGGCTACGCGAATGTGCAGCATCAAGGTGGCATGTGGGGCGGACGACGAAACCCACGAAGTTCGGCAAGGGCTTTTTCAAAATCGGAAACCACCCTGACAAGCGGCTCGTTTGGGATGACACCAAGGCGTTCCTAGCCGTCATGCGGGCTGGGACGCTAAGCGCTGCCGCCGAACAATTAGGCGTAGGATTGGCGACGCTGTCGAGGCGGATCGAGCGTTTGGAAGACGCCCTTGGCTTACCATTGTTCATTCGCCAACAGTCAGGCTATCAACTGACCGAGGATGGAGCCAACTTGGTTCCGCAGGCGGAGGCGATGGAAACCGCAGCTTTCTCCCTCCGCAGTGGCGCGCGCGAACGGTTGGAAATCGCGGGTATCGTCAGGTTGGCAACAGCCGAAAACCTTGCAACTAGCTTGATATTGCCCGAAATCGGAACATTGCGAGAAAGATTTCCGGCTTTAACGCTGGAGGTTATTACCGACATCGCGACCGTTAATCTTCATCGACGCGATGCCGACCTCGCGCTGCGTATGGTCAAGCCTGAACGAGGCAATGTCACGCTACAGCGTGTGGGAACGATGGGTTACGGCCTTTACGGAGCGGCTTCCTACCTCGCTCGCCGGCAGTCCGCTCCTGATTTCGCAACATTTGAAACGGATGCCTTCATAGGGTGGTGCGAGACATACGCCCATCTACCGGCCGCGCAATGGGTCGAGCGTATACTTCAAGGGCGTCCACCCGCCATCGCGACGACCTCTCTAACCACGCAAGTCGCGGCAACAAAGGCGGGAATGGGCCTGGCTGTGTTGCCCCATTTTCTAGCCCGCGATGCGTCCCTCGAATGCCTCAATTCAAATCTTGGGATCGATCAAGCGATCTACCTAGTCACGCAATCGGATCTTGCGCACGCCCCGCGGATTAAAGTCGTTGCCGATTTCCTCCGCGACGTCGTTCGTGCTCATCGCAGCCGCTTGAATTAGCAGCATAAAGCACCGCTTTCCGATAACGGAAAACGCATCCTCGGTTTCGATCATTTACCCACCAAGAGCCTGCGCCAACAATAATGGCGCACGGCAACGCTGCCTCGCATCAAATCATGATAGCAAAAGGAGCTTCATCTTGGCCGCAAAATTCATATTGTCTTCTCGGTATTTTACCAAGCCAACCATGGCAGCGGCTCTGGCTACCGTTCTGAAGGCCGACGACACAGCACGCGTCTTCGTTTCCATGGACTCCGACGAAGTTCTGGAGTTGCGTGCACTCGAAGAAGGTACTGACCTCGATGCGCTCAATGCGGTGCTGATGCCGCAGGCAGTCAAGCATTCCGAATATCTCGCCGCAGACGTACGGCGCGAACTGCTAAGCTTCGTCGAAGCGCCGAAGGATTGCGAAGGAGTTCTGCCCGCCACTCCGTTCGTTCAGCTACGTCATGTCGAGGTGAAGCCGGACAGAACGGCTGACTATCGCAAATGGCGTGAGGAGACGATTTTCGATGTCGTTCGCGCTCACGAACCGGCGGAAGTTTTCCTCGCCTATCATTCTGTGATCAGCGGCCAGCCGGGCGTCATGTTCATCGCTGGGTTCTCTTCATCTCCTGAGGAGTACACGGCGGCATTCACGTCCGATCGATATGCCGAGATCGTGCGACAGGCGGGAGATACGTACATCACCGGCGGCACCGAGGGTCTCTATACGAAGATTTATCAGCAATCTCTCGCGCAAGCGGCTTGATCTGACTAAAAGTTTGGAAGGGTAGCATAATGGAAGCCGATACCTTCATTGTTGTTGCGGATAAATTCGCCGAGTTTTCCGTAAACGACCGAACGGTTACGTCCAGCCAGCTGAAATCGTTGCTGTCGCTGCCACATCACCTCTTGCCAACGAGGGCACGCTTGCTGCTGGGGCAAGGCATCTCGGATATCGAGTGTAAGGCAATCGTCGCCTTGGTCGAGGCGTCGGATAACCATCGTCAGAGATGGGACATCGAAGATCTGCGCGCACGCACCGAACGGGCTGACGCTGGTCTCTCACACAAGAGAAACGCCTGCAATACGCTGATCGGCTCGCCCGTCATGGTGGACGAAAACACGTTCCATTTGAACCTGTGCATTGATCAGGATTGCGAGCTGATGGGCGACCATCAAACCGGCCAACATGTTCAGGGCATGGTGCTCGTTGAGGCAGCCCGTCAGGCATTCCTAGCGGTGACCGAAAAGCACTTCCTGAAAGGGGCAAATCACAAGTCCTATTTCGTCATCAACGACATGAGCACCACCTTCTTAGGTTTTGTCTTTCCTCTTCCAGCACACATGGAATACCGGATCGTCTCCAAGGACATCAACGATCGGCGGCAGCGGTTCACCGTTGAAGTCGATCTGGTTCAAGTCGGCGAGGTACGTGCGCGGACGAACTTCTCCTTCACCGCATATCCGGAAGATCTGATCGCTCAGAAAGAAGCCGGACTGGCCATGGAAGCTGTGACAGCAGTGCGCGCCAGGACACAGCCGATCGCCATCGCCGCTTAATAAAACGCCGCCCGGTCCGCCCCTGATCGGCGAGAACGGGCGGCTACAGGCTGGAGCCTTCCATGCGGATTACCCTTGACCTGGACCTGACAACGCAAGGTCCGCTCTACCCTCCAAGCGAGGTCATGGACGAAGAAGGCAACTTCATCGTCATTGGCACCATCAACCGCGCCGGTGGCGCTGGTGTTGTGACAACGGAATGGGGACACGCGCTCGTGCGGGCGGATAGCGTCGTCCCAGCTTTCGGCGAGCGAGCACCGTACACGATCCTCGAAGAATTTGGGCCGAGTCCTCCGCCGCATATTGGGAACAAGATACTTCATACGCTGCCCCTTCCGCTGCCATGCTCGAACTATCCGATGCTTTTCGCGCCTGAACAGTATCCAGCCGCCAATCAGGAACATCACCCGAGCTACGCGTTCCACGAGACGCCCATCCCGGACGCCTCGCCCGAGCACGGTCGAGCCTTGAGCAGTCCGGTCCGGCTGAGAGACTGGATGGCGGCAACCGGCCAGTTGAGAGTCCATGTTGCCAGCGACTCTAGATCGGCCGCGTTCGAGGCGGAATTCGCGGGCCTCATCCCCAATTCGCTTTACACGGTGATGACGCTTCGGGAGCGTGATCTAAACCCGAGCGCGCCTACCCGGCCGGGGCCGCTCGGCATTCCGAATGTCTTCGTGACTGACCGCAATGGCGCTGGAAGCTTCTACGCGTGCCTGCCAAACCCTTTCCCCCGGCCGGATTCACCTGGCGCGAACCGCGTGGTGAACGTGGTTGTTCTATGGATGAGCTACCAGCTTAGCCATGGGGGCGCCATTGGCAGATATGGCCTCGGAGGAGATATCCATGCGCAGTTAAAACTGCGCGCTCCAGCCTTTCACGAATTGCAGACTCAAGCTTAAGGAAAAGCCATGCCCGTCGTACAGATTGCTACTTTTGAAATGAAAAGCCAAGAAAAGGCAGAGGAACTTCTTCTGGAGGTAACAGCAACCGTGCATCGCGTCACCGGTATCCCTCTAGACAAAATCAGTGTCTACTTAACAGAGATCGTCCCCGCTCGCTGGGCGGATGCTGGCATTGTAGGTAGCTCCCCTGACTTTGCGCTAAAAAGTCGTCGCAAGAGCTATGAAGAAGGGCAGCAGTGATGCAAACCCCTGCGTATGCCTTCTTCGATGTCGACGATACCATCCTAAAAACGAAGAGTATGTTTTCCTTCTTCGAATATTGGTGCAAGTCCTGTAAAAATGATATTGATACTCTTGCTAGCTTCAATAAACACTTCGATGAGGCGAGATCCAATGGTGCGTCACGCGAGTTAATGAATCGAGATTATTATCGCTTCTATGCCGGGACGGCACCTAAAGAAGTAGAAAAAGCAGGAAAATTATGGGCGAATTCAGTCATTGAAAATGATCTTATTTTTATTGAAACAACCAGCCTTATGAAGGAATTGTCTGATCGGGGTATATGTCCAGTCTTCGTATCAGGCTCATTTAGCGCGGTTTTACAGCCAATTGCTAACCATTTGGGTGTCACCTACATCTTATCAACCCAAATGAAAATTAGGTCTGACGGTCGTTACAGCGGAGACATCTCAGATCCTCAGACGATCGGTGTTGGCAAAGCAGTCGCCATTAAGCAGTTTCTGACTCGGTATGGCAGTGCGGCTGCAGCATGTTGGGCCTTGGGTGACGACGTGTCCGATGTCCCTATGCTCGAATGTGTCGGCCATCCGGTAGCAGTAGGATCAAACCCAAAATTGTTGGAACTTGCTCGCGAGCGTTGTTGGGACATACTTTCTTTGAGGGAATAGCGGTATGTCTGGGTTGCCGAACACAGAGACGACATAGCAGGGAACAGTCGAGAATTCTATGCGGGAGGCCATGACGATGGAAAGGAAAGGACCATCGCATGGCTATCCACAAAGAGCTTCTGGACCAACTTATGGCAAGGAGAAACCCGCAAGAGATCTTCGGCCATGACGGGCTTCTCGACGATCTGAAGAGGGCCTGTCGAAGCGCATTCTGAACGCCGAGCTCGACGAGCATCTTGAATGGGCACGGGCTGACGCTAAGCCGAACCGGCGCAACGGCTCGTCGAAGACGACGATGCTGACCGACGCCTCGAAGATCGACCTAACCATTCCCCGGGACCGAACCGAGACCTTCGATCCGTAGCTCATCGCTCGTTAGCAGCGCCGGTTCCCGGACTTCAACGCCAAGTTCGTCTCAATGTAAGTGCGGGGCGTGACGGTCCGTGAGATCCGTGGCCATCTGGAGGGATCTCTACGGCATCGACGTCTCGCCCGACCTCATCTCAACGGTCGCCGACGCGGTGCTGGGCAAGGTGGCCGAATGGCAGAACCGCCGGCGCGATGTCTGCTGTCAGCTCATCTTCTTCAACGCCATTCGCGTAAAGTTTGCGACGAGGGGTTCGTGCGCAGCAAGGCCGTCTACATCGCGCTCGGCATCCTGCCGGACGGGACCAAACGGAAGGCGCCAAGTTCTGGCTGCACGTCATGAACGAGTTGAAGAACCGCAGTGTCGCAGGCATCCCAATTGCCGTGATCGATGGGCTAAAAAGCTTTCTTGAGGCGATCAACGCCACATTCCCCGAGACGGTCGTCCAGACCTGCGTCGTCCATCTCATCCGCCATTTGCTCGAGTTCGTCTCCTGGGAGGACCGCACGGCCGTCGTGCCGGCGCTTCGGGCGATCTACCGGGTTCGGGACGCGGGGAAGCGGGCGTGAAGACGCTGGAAGCGTTCGAAGCGAGCGACTAGGGCCAGCGCTACTTTGCGATCGCGCTGAGTGGAGGCGGCACTGGACCCAGGTCGTGTCGTTCTTAGCCTACCTCAAAGGCGTTCGTCGGATCATCTACACCATGAATGCCATCGAGGCGCTGAGCGCCAGATCTTTGAATCATGCCACCACAAAAGGCGGCGTGAATGTATTTGCCTTCGGGCTCGACGAAGTAGCGTCGAACCTGATCGACGTCAGCTTTGCCGCCCCCTCTGCCAGTAATTTCTCGATCTCGCCCGATGTTCTGTCGCACGCCAGCTTCAATGCCTCGTCGATGTGGATGTAGTCCTGAGTGACCGATTGCGATGCATGACCGAGCATCGCGCGAATGGTCAGCTCCGAGAAGCCAAGCTCGCCGGCCATGCTACCGAACGTATGGCGAAGAGTATGCGGAGTGACTTCGGTGATCCCGGCCAGTTTGCAGACACGCGCCAGACAAACCCTCACGGCGGTGTAGGGACCGTCACCCACCTCTGATGGAAACACGTGGGGATTCCCCTCGACAATCGGCTGTTCGCTGATGACTTGGGACGCGGCTCGCCCGACGACCCGTAGTTGCGCACCGCCCTTGGTATCCGGAAACGCTACGTATCCACCGCTCGCATTCAGCCAACTGCGCCGCATTCCTTGCGCTTCTTCACGCCGATATCCCGTCAGCAGAAGTAAGCGAATGACACCCAGCGCGGTTTGGTTTTCACCATGGCGTTCCGCATGAGCCAGCGCTGTGCCCAACGCTTTGATCTCCACGACGCTGAGGCGGCGGGTCCGCTTCTGAGTTGCCAGCTTCTTGGCACCCTTTGTGGGATGATCTTCGACAAGCCCCTTATGTTTGGCGTGTCCGATGATCGCCTGAAGCGTACCGAGGCACCGTCCCGCCACGCCAGCGCCACCCGATGCTTTGCCGCCGCGTCCACCACTGCGAGGCTTGGCGGTCTTGCCGTTACGGACGTCCGTCTGCATCTGTTCGACGTCGGAGATCGTCAGGTGGCGGACCTGACGCTTCCCCAGCAAGGGCTTGATGTGCGTTTTGATACGGCTCTCATCCATGTCGAGCGAAGACGCCTTGATGGGGCGGTTCTTTCGGCCGAGAATGTTTCCGGCGCGAGCTTCCATCAGATACCAGTCGCACATATCGGCGACGGTGATACCGGACCGAGCTTCCTGGCTTTCTTTCCCGGGATCCTTTCCCGTTGCGACTTGGCCGAGCTTACTTGTTGCCAGCGTGCGGGCCTGTTCAAGTGTCAGGACACCGTACCGGCCAAGATTGATCCGCCGCTTAATGCCTTCAACGTTGCGGTACTGAACGACGAACGTCTTCAAGCCGGAGGGGAGCATCCGAACGCCAAATCCCCGGATCTCGCTATCCCAATATACAACCTGCTTCTCCGCAGGGGGTTGGAAAGCGTCGATCGCTCTCTTGGTCAGCTTCATGGTTGGCATAGCGGCCTCCTCGCTTGGAGACAAAGCGCGCCATCCGCCGATTGTCTCCAGAATGTCTCCACGAGGAAGGATCTCGTGGGTTAGGAGGGGATATTCCTTCGCACGCCGATGGTCAATAACATGCTGTTTCGTAGTGCATTTTCGTGCCCTAGCGAGGCCTAGCGCATCGTGAATGCGAAGTTGCCAAGGTTGGGGTCGAGGGTTCGAATCCCTTCGCCCGCTCCAATTTTCCCTTACAATTTGCGATGTAGCGGACAAGCAATTGTCCGGCTTGGTCCGAAGATGAACTCTTCCGGCGACGCCTTTGCGTCCATCGTATCTCCAGGACAACCGTTGTCTCGGCGTTTGCCGGACACGCTTGGCGATCCTCGGATCTCCGTAAAAAACTCCCTGAATCATAACGTCGCGAACGACGTCGATCTCGACCAGGCTTGGATAGTCCGACCGACCCTCTCACGACATTTCGGAAACCCTGGCTGCGAGCTCTCGTCGATAGGGCGGGTTCGCGCCGGTTTTCGTGCAGGCGAGGCTCGCGGCCCGGGCGGCGAAGCGAAGGGCGATCTCGATATCCGCCGGCGACAGATACTCGACGGCAGCCCGATCGAGCGACCCCAGGTCGGAAAGGGCCGTCAGGAAGGCCGCGAAGAAGCTGTCGCCGGCGCCGATCGTGTCTTCGACCGCGACCGCGACCGCCGGCACATGGGCGGAGGCGGACCGGGTGGCGGCAGCCGCGCCCGCAGCGCCCCGCGTCAGGACGACGAGGCGGGCGCCCTTGTCGAGGATGAGGCTGGCGACGGCGTCGAGCGGCGTGTCGGGATAGAGATAGGCGGCGTCCTCGTCGGAAAGGCGGACGATGTCGCTGAGTTGCGCCATGCGGTCGATCCGTGCCCGATAGGCCGCGGGATCGCGGACGAGGGTCGGCCGGCAGTTCGGATCGAGCGTCACGAGGCAATGGCGCCGGGCCTTTGCCGCATAGGCCTCGCAGCGCGCGCCTGCGGGATCGCCGATCAGCGTCACGGAGCCGAAGTGAACCGCGGAGACGTCAGCGAAATCCAGCGCTTGCTCCGAAGGCGCCCAGTGCCGGCTCGCGCTGGCCTGATCGTAGAAGACGTAGCGCGCCGAGCCGCTTTCGAGCGAAACGAGGCCGAGCGTCGATTCCTCGTCGAGAAAGGTCGCGCGGGAGAGATCCACGCCCTCCGCCGTCAGCGTGTCGCGCAGGATGTCGCCGAGGAAATCGGTCGAGATGCCGCCGACGAAGCCCGCCGGCGTGCCGAGCCGGGCGAGCGCGACGGCGATGTTGAGGCAGGAGCCGCCCGCCATCGGGCGATAGCTCGGCGGCTCGCCCGGCCGGCGCACCGGCACCATGTCGATCAGCGCATCGCCGCAGGTGAGGATCATCGGGCAAGGTCCGCCGGGGCCGGATTCGGCGCGCCCGCGCCCGGCGGCGGCGCGGCGCCGGTCATGATCGCGACGGCGTCCGACATGGAACAGTCCCCCGGCGAGATAAGCGCGATGCGCCGCCCGAGGCGCTGGATGTGGATGCGGTCGGCGATCTCGAAGACATGCGGCATGTTGTGCGAGATCAGAACCACGGGCAGGCCGCGGTCGCGGATGGTGCGGATGAGGTCGAGAACCTGCCCCGACTCGCGCACGCCGAGCGCGGCGGTCGGCTCGTCCATGATCACGAGCTTCTGCCCGAAGGCGCCGGCGCGGGCGACGGCGACGCCCTGGCGCTGCCCGCCCGAAAGCACCTCGACGGGACTGGCGATGGAGGGGATGTTGAAGCGCAGCGTCTCCATATGGCGGATCGCCTCGGCGCGCATGGCCGGCTTGTCCAGCATGCCGAGCCAGCGGCCGGCGAAGCCCTTGCGGCGAATCTCGCGCCCGAGAAAGAGGTTCGCGGTGATGTCGAGCACGGGCGCGACGGCGAGCTCCTGATAGACGGTCTCGATCCCGTGCCGGCGCGCCTCCGACGGCCCCTTGAAGGCGATCGGCCTGCCGTCGAGGAGAAGCTCGCCCTCGTCCGGCCGGATCGCTCCGGAAAGGACCTTGATCAGCGAGGATTTTCCCGCGCCGTTGTCGCCGATGACCGCCATGACTTCCCCGGCCCGCAGCTCGAAATCGGTCCCGTCCAGCGCCGTGACATGGCCGTAGCGCTTGGTGAGGCCGCGACCCTCGAAGACGATGTCGTTCCGGTTCGCCGTCATCACCGCCCCCGCCGATAGAGCTGGTCCACCGCCACCGCGAGGATGACGAGAACGCCGGTCACGAGATCCTGCCAGAGCGGATCGATGCCCTGGAGGGTGAGGCCGTTGCGAAGGACGGCGATGATCAGCGTGCCGATCAGCGTTCCGATCACGCTGCCGCGCCCGCCGAAGAGGCTGGTGCCGCCGATGACGACCGCCGTGATCGAGTCGAGATTAGCGGTCTGGAGCGCGTTCGGATCGGCGCTTGGAATGCGCCCGAGCGCGAGCCAGGCGCCGAAGGCGTAGATCACGCCGGCGACGACATAGACGCTGAGGAGCGTGCGCCCGGTCTCGATGCCGACGAGCCGCGCGCCGGAGGGATTGCTGCCGACGGCATAGACGTGCCGCCCCCACCAGGTCTCGTTCAGCGCGAAGGCGACGGCGGCGTAGAGCGCGAGGACTGCGATCATGCCGTAGGTGACGCGCGCGCCGCCGATGGTGAAGCCGTTGCCGAAGAAGGCGGCGACGTCGCTCTCGATCGGGAAGGAAGAGCCCATGGACAGAAGCCGCGTCGCCGCCGTGACGATGCCGAGAAGGCCGAGCGTCACGATGAAGGGCGGCAGCTTCAGCCGGCTGACGAGCCCGCCGGAGACCGCGCCGATGAAGGTCGCGACAGCAAAGGCGAGAGCCAGAGCCAGAAAGGGATCGAACCCTTCGGCGAGCGAACGGCCGATGATGATCATGCACAGAACCGCGATGCCGCCGGCGGCCAGATCGATGCCGGCCGTCAGGATGACGAGCGTCTGCCCGATCGCGAGCGCGCCGAGGATGACGCTCTGCTGCAGGATGAGCGAGGCGTTGCGCGGCGAGAGAAACGGTCCGGTCGTCAGCGCGAAGATCGCGCAGAAGACGAGGAGCACGACGAGCGGACCGACGCTCGGAAGCATCAGCGCGCTCTTCCAGAGCGGCTGGCGCTCGGCCCGGACGCCCGGCGCGAGCTTGGAGGCGGAGGACATGGCGGCGATCCCTGTCGCGAAAGGAGGGAGGGGCCGCCGATGCGCGGGAGGGCGCACCGGCGGCCGCGCGGGGGCGGGTCGCGGGCGGCGAAGCGCCGCCCGCACAGGCTTCAGCCCCAGCAGGCCTTCGCGCCGAAGGCGGTGTCCTTGGAGGGAAGTTCGGCGAAGGGCTTGTCGGTGATGACCTCCGAGCCGGTGTCGATGAAGCCGGAGGGCTTCGCCCCGCCCTTCGCCGCATCGACGATCGCCTTCACGCCGAGGGCGGCCATCTTGCGGGGAAACTGCATGACGGTCGCCGCCGTCTTGCCGTCCGCGACGTTCTTGACGCCTGCGCAGCCGCCGTCGATGGCGGTGAGCACGATGTCGTTTTCCAGACCCGCCGCCTTGATCGCGGCATAGGCGCCGGCGGCCGCGGTCTCGTTGATCGAATAGACCGCGTTGATGTCGGGATGGGCGGCGAGGAGGTTCTCCATCGCGGCCTGCGCCTTGTCGGTGGCGCCGTTGGTGAACTGCGCGCCGACGATGGCGGGATCGCCTTCCGCGAGGCCCATGCCCTTCAGGTAGCCGTCGTGGCGCAGTTCGGAGACGCTGGAGCCCGACGTGCCGTCGAGCATGACGATCTTCGGCGCCTTTCCGCCGAGCGCGAGCCGGGCATAGGTGCCCTGGTACTCGCCGGCCTTGAAATTGTCCGTCGCCATCGTCGCGTCCACGGCCTCCGGCGGCTCGGTCGGCGTGTCCAGCGCGATGACGATGATGCCCTTGTCGCGGGCCTCCTTCACCGCCGAGAGAATCGCGGTCGAGTTCGAGGGCGTGATCATGATGCCCTTGGCGCCGAGGCTGATCAGGTTCTCGATCGCGGCGACCTGGCTTTCCGTGTCGCCGTCGAACTTGCCGGTCGAGGCGACGAGCTTCACGCCGAGCTTGCCCGCCTCCTCCGTCGCGGCCTCGCGCATCTTCACGAAGAACGGGATCGTGTCGGTCTTGGTGATGAGGCCGACGACCATCTCCTCGGCGCGTGCGGACGAGGCTGCGCCGGAGACGGCGGCACTGAGGATCAGAGCGCCTGCGACGCCCTGCGCCAGACGGGAAAACTCTCTGCAATTCATGGTTCACCTCCCAGTGGTTGACCGCTCCGCACGAGGCTCCCTCCCGAGGATTGCCATGGACCGGTGCCGAATTGATGGGCTGGAACGCGCCTTGCTGTCAACGACATTTGCGTTTACCGTTTGCCAAATGTTGCTGCGATGCGGAACTGATAAATCGACAGCCACAGCGTTGACATTTGCGTTTTACGAAAACCATATGTGAAAAAGAGCGGGCCGGTCAGGCCTGCCGCCCTCTGCCTGTCCTTGGGAGTGACGTCGTGCCGAAAGAAATCCTGGTCGATCCGAGCCTGTTCCGGAAAGCCGGCTCCCTCGCCTTCCCCACGATCCCCGTCCATGCCTATGCCGGCGACATCGCGTCCGAACGGGCGGTGCGGGGCGATGCCCGGCTGAAGGACGTGCTGCGGCACATGATGATCGTGCGCGAGTTCGAGACGATGCTCGGCACGTTCAAGGCGACCGGCGCCTATTCCGGCATCGAATACGCCTACAAGGGGCCTGCCCACCTTTCGATCGGCCATGAGGGCGCGGCGGTCGGCGCGGCGCTGGCGCTGACGCCGGACGACCACATCTTCGGAAGCCACCGTAGCCACGGCGAGTTCATCGCCAAGGGCCTCGCCGCCATCGCCGACCTCGATCCGGCGGCGCTTCGGGCCATCATGGAGCATCATGCCGGCGGCTCGCTCCTGGCGACGGTCGAGACCCATCTGGGCGGCGCCGACGCGAAGGCGGTGGCGGAAAACTTCCTGCTCTTCGGCCTGCTCGCCGAGATCTTCATGCGCGGCAACGGCTTCAACGGCGGCATGGGCGGCTCGATGCACGCCTTCTTCCTGCCCTTCGGCGCCTATCCGAACAACGCCATCGTCGGCGCCTCCTCCGGCATCGCGACGGGTGCGGCGCTCCGGCGCAAGCTCTCGGGCTCCAAGGGCATCACCGTCGCCAATTCCGGCGACGGCTCGACGGGCTGCGGCCTCGTCTGGGAAAGCATGAACTTCGCCGCCATGGCCCAGTTCGAGACGCTCTGGACCGACGCGCAGAAGGGCGGCCTGCCCGTCCTCTTCTTCTTCAACAACAACTTCTACGCCATGGGCGGCCAGACGATCGGCGAGACCATGGGCTGGGACCGCCTGTCGCGCATCGGCGCATCGGTCAATCCCGCGGCGCTCCATGCCGAGACCGTGGACGGCACGAACCCGCTCGCCGTCGCCGATGCCGTCGCCCGCAAGCGAGCCTTGCTGCTCGAAGGCCGTGGCCCCGCGCTTCTCGACGTCGAGTGCTACCGCATCAGCGGCCATTCCACGACGGACGCCAACGTCTACCGCTCGCGCGAGGAAATGGCCGCCTGGGAGGCGCACGACCCGATCACCTCCTTCTCGACCACGCTGGTCGAAGCCGGCGTGATGAGTCTGGAAGACGTCCAGGCGATGAAGGAGACGGTGGCCGGGACCATCCGCGCGGTGACGGCCGCCGCCGTCGATCCGAAGGCCGGGACGATCATCGACATCCACTCCAACCCGACGCTCATCGGGCGGCTGATGTTCTCCAACGAGGAGATCGAGCTGCCCGCCGAGCCCGCGCCGGACGTGAAGGCGCCGGACACGACCGCGCGCGTGCGCCAGAACGCCAAGAAGAGCCGCTTCGGCCTCTCGCCGGAGGGTGACAAGCTCTCGCCCATGCGCGCGATCACCCTGCGCGACGGACTGTTCGAGGCGATCCTCCATCACATGGTTCATGACGAGCGGCTGATCGCCTATGGCGAGGAGTGCCGCGAATGGGGCGGCGCCTTCGGCGTCTATCGCGGCCTGTCCGACCTCCTGCCGCACCAGCGCCTGTTCAACTCGCCGATCTCGGAAGCCGCCATCGTCTCGACCGCCGTCGGCTACGCGATGGAGGGCGGCCGGGCGCTGATCGAGCTGATGTATGGCGACTTCATCGGCCGGGCCGGCGACGAGATCTTCAACCAGATGGCCAAGTGGCAGTCCATGTCGGCCGGCCATCTGAAGCTGCCGGTCGTCCTGCGCTGCTCCATCGGCTCCAAATATGGCGCCCAGCACAGCCAGGACTGGACCGCCCTCGTCGCCCATATTCCGGGCCTGAAAGTGATCTATCCCGCCACGCCCTACGACGCGAAGGGCCTCATGGCCTCCGCCCTCGCCAGCCAGGATCCCGTCGTCGTCTTCGAGAGCCAGCGCCTCTACGATATCGGCGAGCAGTTCCACGAGGGCGGCGTGCCGGAAGACTACTACCGCATCCCCTTCGGCCAGCCCGACGTGAAGCGCGAGGGAGAGGACGTCACGATCCTCACCATCGGCCCCTCGCTCTACGCCGCGCTCGCCGCCGCCGACCAGCTGCAGGAGACGCACGGGCTCTCCGCCGAGGTGATCGACGCCCGCACGCTCGTGCCCTTCGACTATGCGGCGGTTCTGGCCTCGGTGAAGAAGACCGGCCGCCTCCTCCTCGTCTCGGAGGCCAGCGAGCGCGGCTCCTTCCTGATGACGCTCTCCTCCAACATCACGCGCTTCGCCTTCGGGGACCTCAAGGCCCCGCCGCGCGTTCTCGGCTCGCCCAACTGGATCGTGCCGGGCGCGGAAATGGAATCGACCTACTTCCCGCAGGTCGGCGATATCATCGACATCGTCACCGGCGAGTTCTACCCGGAAAAGAAGAGCAACCGCCGGGGCGTGCGCACCTGGGACGATCTCGAACTCGCCCGCCACTCGCTCTGAAAACCATCCGAGAAAGCCAGACCATGGACCACAAAATCCTCATGCCGCAGCTCGGAAACGAGATCGAGGAAGCGCAGATCGACGGCTGGTTGAAGGCCGTCGGCGACTTCGTCGAGAAGGGCGAGCAGATCGTCACGGTGACGACGCCGAAGGTCACGATCGAGATCGAGGCGCCGGTCTCCGGCACGTTGACGGAGATCCTCGTCGAGGCCGACGACCTCGCCGCCGTCGGCGACACGCTGGGCGTCATCTCGGCATGAGCGAGGCCCCCTCTCGCCGGCTTCGCCTCGTCGATACCGGCGGAGAGGGTCCGCCGGTCGTCCTCGTCCACGGCTTCGGCTCCGACCGCTTTTCCTGGCTCGCCAATCAGGCAGCGCTCCAGGCGTCGCACCGCGTCTACGCGCTGGACCTGCCCGGCCACGGCGCGGAGGCGCTCGCCGAGACCACGATGGAGGAGATCGCCGATCTCGTCGCCCGCTCGATCGAGGCCGAAGACCTCGGCACCGTCGACCTCGTCGGCCATTCGCTGGGCGCGGCGATCTGCATTCTCGTCGCCGCCTCCAAGCCTGATCTGGTGCGCCGCCTCGTCCTCATCGCGCCCGCCGGTCTCGGCCAGGGCGTCGATGCCGAATTCCTCGACCTCTACCCCAAGCTGACCGAGGCCGCGGATGCCGAGGCGCTTCTGCATCGCCTCGTGTCGCGCCCGCGCCTCATCAACAAACAGATGATCGCGCATGTTCTTTCCCAGCTCGGCCAGCCCGGGCGCCGCGCGGCGCTGCAGACGGTCGCCGCCATGATCACGGCGGACGCCGCTTCCCTGGCTGCGGCGAGGGAGACGATCGCCGCCGGCCCGATGCCGCGCCTGACGATCTGGGGCTCCGCCGACCGCATCAACCCCGCCGACGAGACCGCGCTCGCCCGCTTCGGCGGCGAGACGCGCATCGTGGCCGGCGCGGGTCATCTGCCCCATGTGGAGAACGCGACCGAGGTGAATGGCTGGCTCGCGGCCTTCCTCGGCGATAGCGTCCTGCCGGCTTGACGGCTCCGGTGGCGAAGGAACGGCGATGACGAAGCTGCGACGCGCGCAAGGCGTGCTCTCCGACGATGGCTCGCTCCGCCTGCGCGCAGCCTGGCTCTATTACAACCACAACCTCACGCAGAAGGACATTGCCGACCAGCTCGGCCTGTCCCGCACGACCGTCATCAAGCTCCTCGACGAGGCGCTGAAGCGCGGCGAGGTGCAGATCTGGATCAACGAGGGCGACCGGAGCTGCATCGAGCTCGCGCTGAAGCTGGAAAAGGCGCTGGGGCTGGACGAGGTCGTCGTCGTGCCGGGTTCGCCGGACGTGGCAGGCTCGGCACGCTCGGTGGGCCTTGCGCTCGGCAAGTTCCTGTCCGAGGCGATCGGCGACGGGACGATGGTCGGCGTCGGCTGGGGCCGCACGCTCAGCGCCTCGCTCGCCAGCTTCCGCTCGCCCCGGCGCGAGGGCGTCAAGGTCGTCTCGCTCCTCGGCGGGCTCATCGAGACGCGCAGCGAAAATCCGATCGACTATTCCTGGCGGCTCGCGAGCCAGCTCGGCGCCGACTGCTACCTCTTTCCCGCCCCGCTTCTCGTGGATTCGCCGGAAACCAAGGAGATTCTTCGCACGCGCTGCGGCCTCGACAAGATCGAGGTTCTGTCGCAATCGCTGGACATCGCGGTCTTCAGCGTCGGCGACGTCGGCCCGGACGCCAGCTCTCTGTCGCGCGCCTTCGTCACGGAAGCGGAGTATCGCGAGATCGTCGCCAGCGGCGCGATCTGCGACCTCATGTGCAACTACCTCGACCGCGACGGACGCAGCGTCGATCATCCGATCAACGGGCGCGTCATGTCGGTGGACCTCGAACACCTCGCGACCGCCCAGCATATCGTCATCGCCTGCGGCGGCGCTGAACGGGCGGATGCGATCCTCGCCGCGATCCGCCGCGTCGGCTGCCACACGCTCTTCACCGACGAGGGCGCGGCGACCGCGCTCCTCCAGCGCATCTAACGGTCCGTCCCATGTATCTCGGCATCGATGTCGGCACGACGGCCACCAAGGCGGTGCTTCTCGGCGGAGACCTCCGGCGCATCGCCACGGCCAGCGCGGTCTACGCGGCCGGCGAAAGCCGGCCCGGCATCAGCGAGATCGATCCAGACCTCTGGCTCGCCGCCGTCCGCGACGTGCTCGGCTGCCTCCGGGCCGAGGCCCCCGCCGCCTTCGCCGCGACGCGCGCCATCGGCCTGTCCGGCCAGATGCACTCGATCGTCGTCCTGGACGAGAACGAGCGCCCCTTGCGCCCCGCCATTCTCTGGAACGACGGGCGCGGCGCGGGCCAGGCCCAGCGTCTCGCCGCCGATCTGCCGGGTCTTGCAGAGGCGACCGGCGTCCGTCCCATGGCGAGCTTCTCCGCGGCCAAGCTCCTCTGGCTCGCCGAAGAGGCGCCGGCCGATGTCGCGGCCCTTCGCCACATCCTTTGGGCGAAGGACTATGTTCGCCTCTGGCTGACCGGCGAGCACGCGACCGACGTCTCGGATGCCGCCGGCGCTCAGCTTCTCGACGGCGCATCCCGAACCTGGTTCGAGCCCGTGCTGGACCGGCTCGCGCTCCCGTCCTCCGTCCTGCCGCGCCTTCTCGAAGGCTCCGACGTTTCCGGCCGCCTGAAGCGCGGGATCGCCGCCGAACTCGGCCTTTCCGCGGGCATTCCGGTCGCGGCGGGCGGCGGGGATGCCGCGACGGGCGCGCTCGGGCTCGGCTGCGTAAGGGAAGGCCAGTCCTTCATCTCGCTCGGCACGGGCGCCGTGCTCGTCACCGCCGAGACCACCTTCCGGCCCGCGCCGGCCTCGCTGCTCCACGCCTTCGCCCATTGCCTGCCCGGCCGCTGGTATCAGATGGCCGCCATGCTGAACGGCGCGAGCTGCCTCGCTTTCGCCGCCGCGCTCTGCAACGAGCCGGATATCGAGGCGCTTCTGGCCCGCGCCGAAGCGCTCGGCCCCCTCCCCGGCCGCGTCCTCTTCCAGCCGTATCTGCGCGGCGAGCGCACGCCCCACAACGACATGGCCGCGCGGGGCGCCTTCGTCGGGCTCGATGCGGACTGCCGGTCCCCGGACCTCGCCAAGGCGGTGCTGGAGGGCGTCGCCTTCTCGCTGCGCCAGGGCCTCGATCTCATGCGCGCGGCCGGCTCGGAGCCCGAAGGCGCGATCGGCCTCGTCGGCGGCGGCGCGCGGAGCCCCCTCTGGTGCCGCATCATCGCGACCGTGCTCGAACGCCCGCTGCATCTCGTCGGCGACGCCGATTTCGCGTCCGCCATCGGCGCTGCCCGGCTCGGCGCCCTCGCCGATGGTCAGCCGCACGATCTCTGCACGGCGCCGGCTCCCGTCGACCGCATCGTCGAGCCCGATCCGAAAGGTGTCGCCGCCTATCGCTCGCGCTTTGCCGATTATCTCGAACTCTACCCCGCCCTGTCCGGCCTGCCCGCCGCTATCAGTTAGGTCTTCGCCTATTACTGGGCGAGGCGAACCTGGTTGATGGACCGAGCGATGCCGGAGAAGGCCGCCGTCAGCTTTGCCGCATCGTTTGCGTCGTAATAATGGGCCGTGTCGCTGGCGCAGCCCTTCAGGAGATCCTTTGCCTCCTGCTTCGTGACGGCGAAGGCGATCGAGTAGATTTCGATCCCGTTCTTCTTGGCATTCGTGCAGATATCGAGCGTGTCCTTGTTCACACTCTTGAACTGAGCGTCGGCCGTTTTCGAATCGAATTTGACATG
This sequence comes from Aureimonas sp. Leaf427, assembly GCF_001425485.1. Taxonomy (GTDB): domain Bacteria; phylum Pseudomonadota; class Alphaproteobacteria; order Rhizobiales; family Rhizobiaceae; genus Plantimonas. Next base: position 33,159 of record NZ_LMQW01000004.1, read on the forward strand.
CTTGCCCCGGCTGTCGTGAATCAGCGTGTTGTCGCCGTCGGTCATCAGGATCATGACCTTGCGCGGCATGAGGTTCTCCTCGTCGTACGGCTCGGCCTCTTCGAAAGGAGGCAGCGGCGAGAGCACGTTCAGTCCCCAGACAACTCCCGAGGGGATATGCGTGTACGCCGCATAATCCTTCGACGTTTCATGCGTCATCGCGGCGACGCCCGCGAGAAGGGCGGGTCGGTCCTTCGTCAGCGAAATGATCGGACGGGCGCAGGTCTGCGATCGTTCGACGTAACCTGGATACTTGGACGCCGGCGATGCATCGCTCAACCGGAGCGACATCGACGTCCGCGTTCCGACGCAGCCCCAGAACTTGTAGGTCTTCGTCCAGGCGGACGTGCCCGTGCATTTCTGATCGTATTCATCTTCCTCGACCTCGAGAAGGCATTGATCGTCACAACTATAGGTTTCCGGGATGCCGTCTTTCACTGTGGTGCAAGTCTTCTGTGAGTACTTTTTGCAAACTTTTTTGGTCTTGCCTGTCTTGTAGCGAGGCTCGCAGACGCGGTCGCCCCCGCCGGTCTCCGTTCGCTCGGCAGCGTCGAGCGCCAGCCAGGAGGCCGACTTGTTGCCGACGCCGACATTGACGTGATCCGCATAGGGAACCAGTGCGATCGAAACGGTGCCCTCGTTGGACACAGGCACCAACGCCTCGACCAGGCTCTTGCCGGCCTTGCGCAAGGTCGCGATGCGCGTTTCGCCGGTGGACGGGTCGGGCACACCCATCGAGTAGGTGTTGTCCAGAACGAGCGCGACCTCAATCATCCGCTCCGGGGAGCGTTTGGCGACCGTCATCGTCTCGAAGTCCATCTGCTCGAATTTCGCGAGCTTCATGAAGGTCGTCGGAAGGGAACCGGCGACACGGATGCTAACCTCATCGGACGTCGCGTCGAAACTCGCGAGGGCGACGGATTCGATCGTGCGCATGTCGAGATTGTCGCGGATGAAGATCTCGGCCTGCTCGCGGAGCTTGCCCGTATCCTGCTCGATCGAGGCGGCGACGGCGAGCGCGGCCATATCGACGGCCTGCTGGAGGTGCGAGCGGGCCTTGTAGTAGCGCGCGCCGTCGATGCCCACTCCGACCGACAGAATGAGGGGAAGCGTCGCGATCGCGGCGACGAGAGCGAAGTTACCGCGCCGATCGTTCAAAAACGTTCGCAGCACTGGGATGCTCCTGAGAAGGGGCTGGCGAGCAGGATGAGAGTGTGGGGGCGTCGCTACTTCGTGCAGTCCGCGCAGGCGACGGCCTTGCGCCCCCGAAATCGGCCTTGGGACTGCGCCGACAGGGGTATCTTCGAACGGATGACCATTTCCGAGAGCGGGCTGAAGTCGAGCAGGGAGTCGGTGACGACGAGCGTGTAGTCGCGAAGGTTTCGAAGGTTGGCGGGCAGCGTATAGGGCTTGCCGGACGTGTAGCGCTCCAATCCGCGCGACACCGACCACGCGACCTTGGCGCTACCTGCCGCGTTGATCTCGACCGCGGTCACCCGAAGCTGAAGGGCGCTGCCATTGGGTGTCGCAAGGATCGCATCGGCGGCCTTGAACGTCTTGAGCACATTGTCCTTCGTCAGTTCCGATGCTTGCGTCACGAGATCGTTGACGGACACGGTGGCGTTCTGGACCTTCTGGCTGACGACGATCGCCCGCGTCGTGTCCACCGCGCCGATGTAGAGGAACAGAAGAAAGGGTGCGACGAGCGCGAATTCGACGGCGCCGGCTCCCGACCGGTCCCCAGCCCATCGCCTCGAACGGCGGAAGACGGGGGCCATTCAAAAAGGCTCCGCCTGGAAGACGGCGCTGGCGGACAAAAGATACTTGCCACCCGAGAGGTTCGACATGGACCCTTGGATCACGTTCGTGATCAGGGGCCATTCGTAGAAGGCCCGGAGAGCCATGATCTGGCCCGCATTGCCGGGCTCGAACCGGAAACCCGTGACGTCGAGGGCGCCTTCCTTGATCGGGGCGGCTCGGGGGATCGAGTCGAAGTCCGAATAGGAGCGAAGATCGAACACGACCTTGTCGCAACTGAGAAGAACCCGAATTTCCCTGCACAAAGACTTCTTGAAGTCTCCGCTGCCGATATTGGTCTTCGTCACCGTTCCGACCCGGACCGATCGTCCCGCGCGTTCGACCGCCTGTTCGAGCGTCATGTCTCCTACGAAGATCAGCGCCGTTTCCAAGATGGCGAACAGGATCATGAAGAAAGGAACACCCAGCAAAGCGAACTCGATCGCCGCAACGCCCTTCCTGTTGCGCAAAAATGCTATTTTAGGACGCAGCTTCACCTTTGCCGCCATCATAGATGCGACATTCCAGCCAGTTCTCACGACGGAACTCTTCTAACGATATTTAGATGGGGAGATAGATTATCTGGTATAGAAAGTAGGGGGCAGAGCTTAAGCCCGCCTTAAAGAAGCTGCCGTTGCGCAATAATTTTAGTAGCCGTCTCGTGTGATCACAACCTGACGGCGCGAGCTCGACCTCGGCAGGCGGCCACCGACCGGCTTCACGGCCGCGCCTTACGACGGATCTCAAGCAGTTTCGGCTCGATCGACGTCATCGCCGGCAGCGATCAGGCCGCGGGCGCAACAACGGAACGGTCTTCCTCTACGGCAATCTCGCAAGCGCCGCGGGCTGGTTTCGCCGCCAGACGAAGTGCGATTCACTGCCGCTGTCGGGATGCAGCTCTCTTGCGAACGAATCTGGATCGAGCGACGCGCGTTCGCCACGATGAATTCCATCCATCGCACGCCCTCCCCGACGTCCGCGACCGGCCTGCCGAAACGCCAAGTCCAGACGCGTCGCTCGGCCTCCTCCCGAGACAATCGCGTGGCGATCGGGAGGCGATCAACGTCGGATCACGCGCCTTCTCGATCGACTGCGTTCCTCGCCCATGACGAATTCAGAGTTTCGCCGAGCCAGCCGTTGAGGTTCGCGGCCTAGAATTCGGCAGCCGCGCGTTTCCAATGCCAACGCCGATCGCCCCGAAGGCCCTCGCAAGCCGCGTGAAACCCGCCTTCAGGCGCCCATCGTGGCGAAATGCGCCAGCATGCGCGAGGGGTCGGGTTCGAGGCCGGTGAAGTGCCGGAAGGCGCCGGCCGCCTGGAAGACGGCCATGCCGCCGCCGTCCACGGTCCGGCAGCCCTTGGCGCGGGCGACCTTGAGGAGTTCGGTCTCGAGGGGGAAGTAGACGATCTCGGCCACGAAATGGCGGGCTTCGATGAGGGCCGGATCGAGCGGCAGGCCGGGATGGGCGGCCATGCCGGTCGGCGTGGCGTGGACGAGGCCGGTCGCCTCGCGCATCGAGCCCGGAAGGTCGCGGCCGGGCTCGACCAGCGCCCGGGGAAACTGGCGCGCCAGCTTCTCCGCCATCTGCTCGGCCCGCTCCTCGTCCCGGTCGAAGAGCGTGAGCCGCCGCGTTCCGAGCTGCAGCATGGCGCGCGCGACGGCGGCACCCGCGCCGCCCGCGCCGAGCTGCACGGCATGGGCGAGGTCGGCCCCCGGCAGGTTTCGGCGAAACCCTTCCGCAAAGCCCGAGCAGTCGGTGTTGTGGCCGGTGCGGCGCCCCTCCTCGAGGACGACCGTGTTCACCGCGCCGAGCGCCTCGGCCTCCGGCGACAGCGCGTCGAGCTCCTGAATCACGGCCTGCTTGGCGGGATGGGTGATGTTGACGCCGGCAAAGCCGCGCGCCTCGACCTCCCGGAGGAGCGAGGGCAATGCGGAGAGCCCGACGCCCCGCCGATCGAGATCGATCAGCTCGTAGGACAAGGCAAGGCCGTTCGCGCTCGCCTCCGCCTCGTGGAGCGCCGGCGAGCGGGACAGCTGAATCCCGCTGCCGATCAGGCCGACCTGGATCGTGGTCTTGGAACTATCGAGCATGGCGCATGCCTTCGATGACAGGAAAAGCGTCTCGGCGGCCGGTCGCGGCCGGCCGCCGTCGCGGATGGTTTACTGGGCCCCGCGCAGGGTCTTCAGCTGGGCGTTCAGAGCATCCACGGTCTCGGCGCCGATCGTGTCGCGGAACTCGGCGACGACGGGCTCGACCGCCTTGCGGAAGGCGTCCAGCTTTTCAGGGCTGAGTTCCACGACCTCCATGCCGCTCGCCGTGATCTCCGTGAGGAACCCGGCATTGGCCTCGCGCGAGACCTTGCGCTGGTAGTCCCGCGCCTCCGTCGCCGCGGCCTGGAGAAGCGCCTGCTCCTCGGGGTCGAGCTTGTCCCAGAAGACCTTCGAGACGAGGACGATCTGCGGATTGTACTGGTGGCCGGTGAGGGTCAGGTACTTCTGGACCTCGGTGAACTTGGCGTTGACGATGTTGGAGAGCGGGTTCTCCTGGCCGTCCACCGTGCCGGTCTCCAGCGCGCTGTAGAGTTCGGGATAGGGCAGCGGCACCGCATTGGCGCCGAGCGCGTTGAAGGTGGCGATCGGAACGGCCGACTGGACCGTGCGGATCTTGAGGCCGTTCACGTCCTCGACGCCGTTCACGGCATGGCGGTCGTTGGTGAGATGGCGGAAGCCGAGCTCCCAGAAGCCGAGGCCGACGAGGCGCTGCTCGGGCAGGCGGTTCATGAGGCCGGTGCCGACCTCGCCGTCCATGACGGCATCGGCCTCTTCGGGGGTGCCGAACAGGAAGGGTAGATCGACGACGCCGAACTCCTTCACGGTGCCCGACAGGATGCCGGCGTTCATCACGCTCATCTCGACCGTGCCGCCCTGGATCGAGGCGAGCGTCTGCACGTCGCCGCCGAGCACGCCGCCGGGAAAGAGCTTCACGGTGATCTTGCCGCCGCTCTTCTCCTTCACGATCTCGGCGAAGCGCTCCATGCCGGTCACCTGCGGATGGCCCTTGGAGTTCTGGGCGGCGAACTTGATGGTACGCTCGCTGATCTCGGCATGGCTCATGCCGGCCGAGGCGAGGATGGTGGCGAGGCCGAGTGCGGCCGCGAAGCCCTTGATCATGCGCATGATGGTTCCTCCCGAAGGGGACGGTCCTGCCGTCCTGGTGTGTGGCCCGAAGGCCTTGACGTCGCCCGCGCCTCCCGAGCGCGGACGGTGACGATGGAGATGTCCGGGCGCGGTCAGCGTCCGGAGAAGAAGGCGGCCGGCACGGTGACGAGCGCCGGGAAGAGGACGAGCAGCATGAGGACGACGAGCTGGGCCAGCATGAAGGGCCAGACGCCGCGGATCAGCTTCTCCATCGAGATGCCGCCGACGCCGCAGACGACGTTCAGCACCGTGCCGACCGGCGGGGTGATGAGGCCGATCGAGTTGTTGATGATGAAGAGGACGCCGAAATAGACCGGATCGATGCCGGCCTGCTTGATCACCGGGATCAGCACCGGCGTCAGGATCAGGATGGTCGGCGTCATGTCCATCGCGGTGCCGACGGCGACGATGAGGACCATGATCGCGACGAGAAGCAGCGTCTGGTTGTCCATGACGGGTTCGAGGAGGGCGACCATGGCCCCCGGCAGATCCGCGATGGTGATCAGCCAGGCCGAGACCGAGGCCGCGGCCACCAGGAACATCACGATCGCCGTCGTCTTGGCCGCCGCGGCGAAGACGCCGAAGAGCATGGCGGGCGTCAGCTCCCGGTAGACGACCATCGCGACGAAGAGCGAGTAGACGGCGGCCACGACGCCGGCCTCCGTCGGCGTGAACACGCCGAACTTCAGGCCGAAGATGATGATGACCGGCAGCATCAGCGCCCAGAGGCTGGAGACGAAGGCGTGCCGCCGCTCCGCGCCGCTCGCCCGCATCGGCAGGGCGAACTTTTCCTTCCGGTTGACGATGACCCAGGCGACGCAGAGCGCAGCGCCGATCATGAGGCCCGGCGCGATGCCGGCGAGGAAGAGCTTGGTGATCGAGACGCCGCCGACGACGCCGTAGAGGATGAAGCCGATCGAGGGCGGGATGATCGGCCCGATGACCGCCGAGGAGGCGATGAGACCGCCCGACAGAGCCGGGTCGTGCCCGGACTTCACCATCATCGGCATGAGAAGGGCCGCCAGCGCCGCCGCATCCGCCACCGCCGAGCCGGAGAGGCTGGACAGGACGCAGGCCGCCAGGATGCAGACGAAGCCGAGCCCGCCCCGGCGATGGCCGACCAGCGAGACCGCGAGATCGACGATCCGCTTGGACAGGCCACCCTGGTTCATGATCTCGCCCGCGAGCATGAAGAAGGGGACCGCGATCAGCGTGAAGCTGTCGGCGCCCTGCAGGATCGTCTGCGCGACGATCTGCCCGTCGAAGAGATCCATGTGGATCATCAGCGCGACGCCGGAGAGGATGAGCGCGAAGGCGATCGGCATGCCGAGGGCCATCGTGCCGAGAAGCGAGCCGAGAAAGACGCCGACGACCATGGATCGGGCTCCCTTCAGCGGCCGAGGCCGGCGGCGACCGGCGGCAGGGCCGGCCGGGTCGCGTCGGGTGGCAGAAGGTCTTCCGATTCCTGGACGAGCGTCGCCTCGGCGATGTCGATCCGGCCGGTGAGGATGGCAAAGGCCTCGACGCCGAGAAGGAGAAGCGCGGTGACGGAGAAGACGACGACCGGAATCATGAACCAGCTCATCGAGATGCCGGCCGCAGGCGTCACGGCGCTCCAGGTGAGCATCGACTGTTCCAGGCTGCCCTGGATCAGGAGGGCGCAGGCGACGAGCATCAGGAGGTAGCCGGCGAGAACGCAGGCCTTCGCCGCCTTCGGCGGAAGCGCGCGGATCAGCGTGTCGATGCCGATATGGGCGTGGTCGCGAAGCGCGAGCGCGGCGCCGAGGAAGATCAGCCAGACGAAAGCAAGGCGCGACAGCTCCTCGGACATGGTGATGCCGCTGTTCAGTGCGTAGCGCATCACGACATTGCCGAAAATGAGGATGACCATCGCCGCCAGAAGGAGCGCGATGGCAGCCTTCAGCATCCAGAAATAGAAGTCGACAATTCGCTGCATGATGAACATCCTCCCGATGTCGATCGGCGCGTTCGCGCTCGCATAGTGCCGTGCCCGGTCCTCTCTGCCCGGCGCGTTCCCGATCGGAAAGGCGGAGGGCGAATTCGTGGGTCGGTCCGGCATCTGAGTCGTCCAGCCGCTCCATCCCAGCTGCCGGCCTTGAGTAAAAGATGTACTAACTGGTTCGTTCAGTCAATATTAGCATGATGCGGTTCGATGACGTATCGTCGGGAATGGTGCGGGATCATGCTCTCGGCAATACTCGCGCGCGACCGGAGCCAGCAAGAACGTCAGGGTGGAAATGAACACGAGCATATCCGAGGCGATGCAGAAGGAGGTAGCTGCACCGAACGGACGGGAGGGCTTGTCGTCGGCTGGCCAACGCCGAATCGCGCAGCGCGACCGCACGCAGAAGACGCGCGACGACATCCTCCTCGTCGCCCGCGACGAGTTTGCCGCGAACGGCCTGTCCGGCGCGCGGGTCGATGCCATCGCCGAGCGGACCGCCACGTCCAAGCGGATGATCTACTATCATTTCGGGTCGAAGGAAGGGCTCTATCTCGCCGTTCTCGAAGACGCCTATGCCGCGATCCGCAAGGTGGAGAACGAGTTGAAGCTCGGCGAGCTCGAGCCCATGGAGGCCATGCGGCGCCTCATCGACTTCACCTTCGACTATGACGAGGCCCATCCCGACTTCATCCGGCTGGTGACGATCGAGAACATCCACCGGGCCGAGCACATGCGCCAGTCGACCGTGCTCAGCCAGCTGAACGTCTCGGTCGTCTCGACCATCGAATCGATCCTCAGGCGCGGGCAGGAGAGCGGCGTCTTCCGGCGCGAGGTCGATCCGACGGACCTCCACATGCTGATCTCTTCCTTCTGCTTCTTCCGCGTCTCCAACCGGCACACGTTCGGCACGATCTTCGGCCGCGATCTGGCCGAGCCGAAGACGCGCGTCCGGCACAAGGCGCTCCTGCAGGACTCGGTCCTGGCGCTCCTCGGAACGGCCTGACCGGACGACGCCGTCGGCGCCGCTCGGGCTCGAACCCGTCCGATGCTCTAGCGGGCAGGCAGTCCCTCCGGCGCGAATCGCGACTGGGTGGCGAGGCGGATCGAGGCATTGGCGGCGCCAAGGCCCGCATAGCCGCGCCGCTCCACGATCTCGATGAAGAAACCGCCCTCCAGCGCCTGGAGATAGATCTGGAAATACTCGCCGGCCTCGTCGCGGTCGTAGAGGATGCCGAGACGGCGCATGGCCGCGAGCGTGTCGGCATCGACGTCGAACTTGGCTTCGACGTCGTCGTAATAGTTCTGCGGAATCGGCAGGACGCGCACGCCGTTCGCCGCGAGGATCTCGGCCGTTCTCAGAATGTCGGCGGTGCGAAAGGCGACGTGCTGCACGCCGGGGCCGACGAACTGCGAGACGAAGCGCGCCGAGAGCGTGCGCGACGACTGCGAGCCGTTGAGAACGATGCGCAGGCTGCCGTCGTCGTTTTCCAGCACCTGGCTGCGCACGAGGCCGCCGGGATCGGGCACCTCGACGGCCGGCAGCATCGTCAGATCGAAGATCGAGCGGTAGAACAGCGTCCAGGACAGCATGTCCTCGAAGCGCACGGTCTGCGCAATGTGATCGACCGCCAGAAGGCCGGCGCCCGCATGCGCGTCCCAGCCGGGCTCCAGGGAAAAATCGGTCTCCCATTGCCGGCCGAGCGCATCGTCCTCGGGAACGAGATGGAGAAGGCTGCCGCCGACGCCGCGGATCGCGGGCAGTTCCAGCTCGCCCGATCCGACGCTCTGCCGGAAGGGATGGGCGAGGAGGCCCTCCGCCCGGGCGAGCGCGGCCAGGGCATCGGCCATGCGCAGGCCGAGCGCGCAGACATTGGTGCCGTGCACGACGTAGGAGGAATGGGCGAAGCCCTCCGTCTCCGTGTTCACGACGACGCGGAGGTCCCCTTGCGTGAACAGGTCCACGTCCTTGGAGCGGTGGCGCCCGGCTGGCCGGAAGCCGATCGCGACGAGCATGGCCGAAAGCGCGGTGGCCGAGGCGCCGTCGGTGGCAAATTCGATGAAGGACACGCCGGAGGTCCGAGCCCTGGGCGGCAGCGGCTCGGGCTCCGAAAAGCCGTTCACCGCCCGTCCCTCCGCCTTCAGCCGGTCCATCAGGAAGAAGAGCGAGCGCCGCCCGTCCACGGCCGTCTGGCGCGCCGAGCCCGCGCGAAACTGGTCGTTGAAGATTTCCAGCGAATAGTAGCCGTCATAGCCCGTCGCCTCGACGGCGGCCATGAACTCGGCGACCGGCAGGTCGCCCTGGCCCGGCATGTTGCGATAGTGCCGGCTCCAGGAGAGGAGGTCGAGGTCGAGCTTCGGGGCGTCCGCCATCTGGACGATGAAGATCTTGTCCTTCGGAATGGAGCGGATCGAGCCGGGATCGATGCCGCGCGAGAGCGTGTGGAAACTGTCGAGGATGAGCCCGACATGGGGGTGGTCCGCCCGGCGCACGATCTCCCAGGCGTCGCGATGGTCGTTGACGTATCGCCCCCAGGCGAGCGCCTCGTAGCCGACGCGAACGCGGGCCTCCTTCGCGATCTCGCCGAGCTCGCGCAGATCGTCGGCGGCGCGGTCGATCCCGCCCTGCGCCAGGGGAGAGACGCTGGAGCAGATGAGGATGAGGTCGGTCCCCAGCTCGTTCATCGTCTCGAACTTGCGCCGCGCGCGGTCGAAAGCCTTGGCGCGCTGGGGCTCGGGCAGACCCTCGAAATCGCGGAAGGGCTGGAAGAGCGAGATTTCGAGCCCGGCGTCGCGCACCATCTGCCCGACCTCGCGGGCGCCGAGATCGAAGGCGAGAAAATCGTTCTCGAAGATCTCCACCGCGTTGAAGCCGGCCGCCGCCGTGGCGCTCAGCTTGTCGGCGAGATCGCCGGACAGGGAAACGGTCGCGATCGAGGTCTTCATGGCGTGGCTCCGCGCTGGCTTTCGCTCCGACCAGGCCGTCCCGATGCTGCGGAAACGGCGGGTCGGTGGTGCTGTTTCGCTTGGCCCCGGCCGCGATGCCGCGACATCCGGCCGAGACGTCGGTGTCTCAGACCAGGGCCAGGATACGGCTCGGGCCGCCGGTCGCGCCCTTCACCTTCGGCCCGGCGACGACCAGCATGGCGCCCTTGGCGGGAAGGTCGTCGAGCCCGGCGATGGCCTCCACGCCCCATCGTCCGCTGCCAAGCCAGGCATAGTGAACCGGAAATTCGCCGGATGCGATGCCGCGATCGAGCGACAGCGTGTCCACCGCGATTCCCTTCACGCTGCGCTCTTCGATCAGGAATTGCGCGGCCTCGGCATGGAAGCCCGGCGTGTGGTTCCGGCCTTCGGCATCCCGGCCCGTGAACTTCGGTTGGTCGAGAAGCCTGTGCCAGCCGGAGTTCATCGCGACGCAGCAGCCTTCCGGCAGCGGGCCGTTCTTGGCCTCCCAAGCCTTGATGTCGTCGAGCGTCAGGCCCGCGTCGGGATCGGCCGCGGCGCGTTCGCGGATGTCGATCACCGCGAGGGGGACGACGAGATCGGCGATGTCGATCATGTCGACGCTCTTGCCATCCTTCGAGAAATGCAGCGGCGCATCCATATGGGTGCCGGTGTGCTCCATCAGCGTCCAGCGATGGAGGTTCACCTTGTCCTTCTCCCAGGTCACGGGCTTCTCGACGGTGAACCACTTTTCGCCGCTGAAGGTCGGGAACCCTTCGAAGAGCGTGTGCGTGAGGTCATGGACCTTGGAGAAACGAAGCTCGGGAGCCGGCGGGGCAGCCGCGTCCGCCGCCGCGGCCGGCGGGACCAAGCCAAGGCCGCCGACGGCAGCAAGGCCGAAGCCGAAGCCGGCCTTCAACAGGCCTCGGCGCGTGGCGTGGTCGCAGATCGATTGAAGACAACCTCTCGGGCACATGGCTCTTCCTCCCCTTGATAACGATCCCGCCTCCTCAAGCAGGACGTTAAAAGTGTACGAACTGGTTCGTGAATGCAAGGAGGCCGGCACTCGCCTATTCCGCCCGGATTTCCGCCGCCACCGATCTCAACTCGCCGAGAAGAACTTCGGCCGACAGGGACGGCGCGATGCCGGCGCGCGTGGAGACGCCGACCGGGCCTTGCGTGTCCTCGGTCGGAATGGCGATGCGGGTGAGGAGCCCGGCGCGCAGGTCTTCGAGCACCACGCCCTCGGAAATGATCCAGATCGCATCGGTCTCGCGGACATAGGCCCGCCCGAAGGCAAGCGAGACCGTTTCCACGATCGAGGCGGGACGCGGCAGGTTGGCGGCGAGGAAGAGGCGGTCGACGGTCGGGCGGATGACCGAGCCCGGCGGCGGCATCAGGCACTCGAAGCGGCCGATCTCGGGGCCCGGCGCGGGGGAGCCGGCCAGCGGATGGCCGCTTCTGGCGGCGAAGACGATCGGCTCGGAATAGAGATGCTCGAAGAGAAGGCCCGTCATCTCCTCCGCCTCGCCCATGCGGCCGATGACGATGTCGAGGTCGCCTTGCCGCAGCTGCGTCATGAGATAGCCGGTCGGGCCCGTCACGATGCGAGGCGTCGCGCCCAGCGCATGGGCGCGGTAGCGCTGGATCGCGAGCGGCAGGAGGCGCGCGGAGACGGTCGGCAAGGCTCCGACGCGCACGGGGCTGGCGCTGGCGGAGCCTGCATCCTCCACCTCCTCCAGACCCCGGCGCAGCGCGGCCAGGCTCGCCTCGGCATGGCGCAGGAACATCGCGCCCGCCGGCGTCAGGCCGCCGCCGCGGCGCGAGCGGTCGAGAAGCTCGGTGCCGACGATCAGCTCCAGTTCCTTGATGGATTTCGAGACCGCCGGCTGCGTGACCGAAAGCGCGTCGGCCGCGCGTACGACGCTGCCCTCCCGCGCGACCGCAACGAAGGTGCGCAGGTGCCGGAGGCGGAGGGCGGCTTGGAGCATGGTGATAACCTACCGGTTATGCGCCGCGCATCAATCCTCATTTTACATCACCACGATCGAGGATTACCTCACATTCCAACGGACGAACGTCGGGAGAGAACGGGCATGGCCTTCGCTGAGATCGACGGCATCGCGACCCACTACCGTCTCGGTGGCATGGCCGGCGGGCGGCGCGTGATGTTCCTGAACTCGCTGGGTTCGGACCTGCGCATCTGGGGCGAGGTCGAGACCCTGCTCGCGCCGACCTGCGAGATTCTCACCTACGACATGCGCGGCCATGGGCTGACCGAGGCGGCGCCCGCTCCCTACACGCTGGACCGGCTCGTGGCCGACGCGGCCGGCCTCCTCGACGCGGTCGGCTGGGAGACGGCGAGCCTCGTCGGCCTTTCCGTCGGCGGCCTCGTCGCGCAAGGTTTCGCGCTCCATCATCCCGAGCGTCTGGCTTCGCTCGTTCTCATGGACACGGCGGCGAAGATCGGCACGGCGGACGGCTGGAACGAGCGCATCGCGGCGGTGGAAGCCGGGGGCACCGCCTCGATCGCGGACGCCGTCGTCGCGCGATGGGTCTCCCCGGCCTTCGCCACGGAAAAACGCGCGGTCCTCGCCGGTTGGCGGTCCATGCTCGCGCAGACGAGCGCGGCGGGATATGCCGGCATCTGCGCCGCCCTGCGCGATGCCGATCTGACCGGCGACGTTCCCGCTATTGTCGCCCCGACCCTCGTCCTCGTCGGCGACGGCGATCTGGCGACGCCGCCCGATCTCGTGGAGGCGACGGCGCGGCTCATTCCGGGCGCCGAATTCCGGACGATCCCGGGCGCCGGCCACCTCCCCTGCCTGGAGCGGCCCGCCGAGGTCGCCGGCGCGATCGCGAACCATCTGCAGGCCCCCGCACGGGCCAGCGCCGAGAGGGGCTCGGCTTTCGACGCCGGAATGGCCGTACGCCGCGCGGTTCTCGGCGACGCCCATGTCGACCGCGCCACCGCCGCCGTGACCGCGTTCGACGCGCCCTTCCAGCGCTTCATCACGGAGGGCGCCTGGGGCACGGTCTGGTCGCGGCCGCACTTCACGCGGCGCGAGCGCTCGATCGTGACCATCGCGCTTCTGGCCGCGCTCGGCCACGACGAGGAGGTCGCCATGCATGTGCGCGCCACCCGCAACACGGGCGCTGCGCCCGAGGACATCGCGGAAGCGCTGATGCATGTCGCGGTCTATGCGGGCGTGCCGGCGGCCAACCATGCGATCAAGATCGCCAAGGCGACTCTTGCCGGGATGGGCAAGGCCGAGACGGACCGGACGGAGGCTGCACGATGAGCGGGTCCTACTTCCAACGCGACCGGGCCCAGCATCCGCCGGCCCTGACGCCCTCCTACAAGACCTCGATCCTGCGCTCGCCGCGTCACGCGCTGCTCTCCATGCCGACGACGCCTTCAGAGGAGACCGGCCCCGTCTTCGGACACGACATCCTCGGGCCCCTCGACAACGACCTCATCCGCAATTTCGGCAAGGACGGCGCGGAGGCGATCGGCCAGCGCATCGTGGTCTATGGCCGGGTCCTCGACGAGACCGGCCGTCCGGTCCCCGGCGCGCTTCTGGAGTTCTGGCAGGCCAATGCCGGCGGCCGCTACCGCCACAAGAAGGAGGGCTACCGCGCCGCGCTCGATCCGAACTTCGGCGGCTGCGGGCGCGCCGTCACCGACGATCTCGGCCGCTACGAGTTCCAGACGGTGAAGCCCGGCGCCTATCCCTGGCCGAACGGCGTCAACGACTGGCGCCCGGCGCATATCCACTTCTCGGTCTTCGGCCACGCCTTCGCGCAGCGCCTCGTCACGCAGATGTACTTCGAGGGCGATCCGATGATCTGGCAGTGTCCGATCGTGAAGACGATCCCCGATCGACAGGCCATCGAGAGCCTCGTCGCCGCGCTCGACCGAAACGCGACCATCCCGATGGACAGCCTCGCCTACAAGTTCGACATCGTCCTGCGCGGACGCCGCTCCACGATGTTCGAGAACCGGCTGGAGGGCAATTGATGGTCCAGTCCCTCGACTACCTGAAGGAATCGCCCTCGCAGACCGCGGGCCCCTACGTCCATATCGGCACCAATCCGAACTGGGTCGAGATCACGGGCGTCTGGAGCGCCGATCTCGGCCTCGTCCTCGTCGGCCCCGAGACGAAGGGCGAGCGCATCATCGTCGAGGGCCGCCTGACCGACGGCGCCGGCGCACCGGTGCGCGACGCGCTGATCGAGATCTGGCAGGCGGATGCGGCAGGTCTCCACAACTCGCCCGCCGAGACGCGCGGCGCCGCCGATCCCGCCTTCGCCGGCTGGGGACGCCAGCCGGTGTCGGATATCGACGGCACCTACCGCTTCGAGACGATCCGTCCGGGCGCCGTGCCGATGGGCGACGGCCGCCTCCAGGCGCCGCACATCACGGTCTGGATCGTCGCGCGCGGCATCAATCTCGGCCTGCACACGCGGCTCTACTTCGCCGACGAGGCGAAGGCCAATGCGCGCGATCCGCTGCTCCAGCGCATTCCCGAGCCGGATCGGCGCGAGACGCTGATCGCGGCCCGGACGGAGCGGGACGGGCTCCCCGTCTTCACCTTCGACATCCGCCTCCAGGGCGACCGCGAGACCGTCTTCCTCGACATCTAACCCTCATGCGGCGCAGCCTCGCGCGCACCATGCGGCGGGCCGGGCGCCCGCGAAGGAGCACCATGGACAAGACGCTTGCCAGCCTGTCCGACGCCGTCGCCGGCATCGGGGACGGCGCGACCGTAATGATCGGCGGCTTCGGCGGCTCCGGCGCGCCGATCGAGTTGATCCACGCGCTGATCGACCGGTTTCTCGCCACGGGTCATCCGACCGGCCTCACCGTCGTCAACAACAATGCCGGCAACGGCCATGTCGGCCTCGCCGCCCTCATCGAGCAGGGCATGGTGAGGAAGCTCATCTGCTCCTTCCCCCGCTCGGCCGATCCCCGCGTCTTCACCGAGCGGTATCTGGCCGGCGAGATCGAACTGGAGCTGGTGCCGCAGGGGACGCTCGCCGAGCGCATCCGGGCCGGGGGGGCGGGCATCCCCGCCTTCTACACGCCGACCGGCTACGGCACGGATCTCGCCGAGGGCAAGCCGGTCGAGGTCTTCGACGGGCGCCCCTACATCCGCGAGCTCTGGCTGAAGGCCGATGTCGCGCTGGTGAAGGCTCATCTCGGCGACAGGCTCGGCAACCTCACCTTCAACAAGGCGGCTCGCAACTTCAATCCGCTGATGTGCACGGCGGCTGCGGTCACCATCGCGCAGGTCTCCCGGATCGTCGAGCCCGGCGGGATCGATCCCGAAGCGGTCGTCACGCCCGGCATCTTCGTGCAAGGCTTGGTCGAAGTCGCCGAGCCCGCGCAGGAGGAAGTCCTGAACCGCGCCGATGCCGTCTATCCGGAGCCCGCCCGATGAGCGCCCGCCTCACCTCCACGCAGATCGCCTGGCGCGCCGCGCAGGACATTGCCGACGGCGCCTACGTCAATCTCGGCATCGGCTTTCCCGAAATGGTCGCGCGCTTTCAGCCGCCGGGCCGGCAGGCGATCTTCCACACGGAAAACGGCATTCTCGGCTTCGGCGAGGCGCCGGCGGCCGGCGAGGAGGACTGGGACCTCATCAATGCCGGCAAGAAGGCGGTGACGCTGAAGCCCGGCACGGCCTTCTTCCACCATGCCGACTCGTTCGCCATGGTGCGGGGCGGGCATCTCGACGTGGCGATTCTGGGCGCCTACGAAGTGGCCGAGACCGGCGATCTCGCCAACTGGTCGACCGGGCCGAAGGGCGTGCCGGCGGTCGGCGGGGCGATGGATCTCGTCCACGGTGCCAAGCGCGTCGCCGTCATCACCGACCATGTGACGAAGGACGGCCGCCCCAAGCTCGTGAAGAACTGCTCCCTGCCGCTGACCGGCGTCGCCTGCGTGACGCGGGTCTATACGAGCCTTGCGGTCATCGACATCGAGGGCGGGCACTTCGTCCTTCGCGAGAAGCTGCCGTCCCTGTCGATCGAAGACCTCCAGGCCGTGACGGGCGCCGACCTCCTCGTGCCCGGCCCCGTCGCCGACCTCGTCGTTCCGGAGCTTTGAAATGAGCGAAGTCTTCATCTGCGCCTATCTGCGCACGCCCATTGGCCGCTTCGGCGGCGCCTTGTCCTCCGTCCGGGCCGACGACCTCGGCGCCGTGCCCCTCAAGGCGCTGATGGAGCGCCATGCGTCCGTGGACTTCGGCGCCGTCGATGAAGTGATCTTCGGCTGCGCCAACCAGGCGGGCGAGGACAACCGCAACGTCGCGCGCATGTCGCTCCTGCTGGCAGGCCTGCCCGAGACCGTGCCGGGCACGACGATGAACCGCCTCTGCGGCTCCGGCATGGACGCCGTCATCACCGCGGCGCGCGCCATCAAGGCGGGCGAGGCGGAACTCGTCATCGCGGGCGGCGTCGAGTCCATGTCCCGCGCCCCCTTCGTTATGCCGAAGGCGGAAACGGCCTTCTCGCGTCATGCCGAGATCCACGACACGACCATCGGCTGGCGCTTCGTGAACCCTTTGATGAAGGCGCAATACGGCGTCGATTCCATGCCGGAGACCGGCGAGAACGTTGCGGAGGATTTTCACGTCTCTCGCGCGGACCAGGACGCCTTCGCCCTTCGCTCGCAGGCGAAGGCCGCAGCAGCCCAAGCCAACGGGCGGCTGGCCAAGGAGATCGTTCCGGTGACGATCCCGCAGCGCAAGGGCGATCCGGTCGTCGTTACCCAAGACGAGCACCCGCGCGCGACGACGATCGAGGCGCTCGCCAAGCTCGGCACGCCCTTTCGCAAGGGCGGCTCGGTGACGGCGGGCAACGCGTCAGGTGTCAACGACGGCGCGGCCGCGCTGATCGTGGCAAGCGAGGCGGCGGCGAGGCGCCACGGCCTGACGCCAATCGCTCGCATTCTCGGCGGCGCCACGGCGGGCGTCGCGCCGCGCATCATGGGCTTCGGGCCCGCGCCGGCATCGAGGAAGCTTCTGGCCCGCCTCGGCCTGTCGCCGGCCGATTTCGACGTGATCGAGCTGAACGAGGCCTTCGCCAGCCAGGGCCTCGCGACGCTGCGCGACCTCGGCATCGCGGACGACGACGCGCGCGTGAACCGCAATGGCGGCGCCATCGCGCTCGGCCACCCGCTCGGCATGTCGGGCGCGCGCATCAGCGGCACGGCGGCACTGGAACTCCCCGAGACCGGCGGGCGGCGGGCGCTCGCCACCATGTGCATCGGCGTCGGCCAGGGCATCGCCATCGCGCTGGAACGGGTCTGACCATGGCGGACGCCGGCCGGCCCCTCGTCGAGACTCTCACGAGCGATGCCGAGATCGCGTTGCACTTCTCGGCCGAGGCCGAGCTGTCCGCCATGCAGACCTTCGAGGTCGCCCTGGCGCAGTCCCAAGGCGCGCTCGGCACTCTTTCGTCGGCCGCCGTGCAGGCCGTCGACGACCGCGCCGGCCCGTCCTTTCGGCCGTCGTTGGACGAGATGGCGAGAGGCTTCGCGCGCGACGGCGTCGTCGTTCCCGCCCTCGTCGTCGCCCTTCGAAAAGCGGTCGGCGAGGAGCACGGCGCCAGCGTCCATCTCGGCGCGACCAGCCAGGACGCGATCGACACCGGCCTGATGCTGCGGCTGAAAGCCGTGTTCCAGATACTGGACCGCCGGCTGGGCACGCTGCTCGGCCAACTCGAGGCCCTAGCCGCGGAGCAAGGCGAGCTCTTCCTGATGGCGCAGACGCGCATGCAGGCGGCGCTGCCCTTCACCGTCGCCGACAAGATCGTGACCTGGACGCGGCCGCTACAGAGCCACCGCGCGCGCCTCGCCCGGCTTGCCGGCGACATGCCGCTGCAGCTCGGCGGACCCGTCGGCACCGGCGCGAGCTTCGGCCCCGCCTATGCCTCGCTGCGCGCCGATCTCGCGCAGCGCCTCGTTTTGCACGATGCGCCGCCCTGGCACTCCGATCGCACCGTCATCCTCGACATCGCGCAGGGACTGGCGCTCGTCGCCGGTACGCTCGGCAAGATCGGTCAGGACGTGGCGCTGATGGCCCAGACCGAGGTCGCGGCGATCCGGCTTTCGGGCGGCGGCGGCTCCTCGGCCATGGCGCACAAGCAGAACCCGGTCGGCGCGGAGGTCCTCGTCGCCCTCGGCCGCCTGTGCGCCGGTCTATCCGGCACGCTCGCCCAATCGATGATCCACGAGAACGAGCGCTCCGGGGCGGCCTGGACCCTCGAATGGGTCCTCCTCCCGCAGATCGCCGAAGCCGCCGGCGCCGGCCTCGCCATTGCCGACCGCCTCGTCTCGGGCGCCCGCTTCGCGGATGTCTCGAAAGCCTGAGGCTCTCTCCGTATCTTTCGCCGTCAGGCCCTGTCGCCCGGCCGGCCCTCGGCAAGGGCCGCGCCGGTCCGGAAGTGCTCGAGCGCCAGGATGCCGGTGTGCTCCGCGAAGAGGCGGAAGGCTTCGCGCGCGCCGGCCACGCTGGCTTCGCCCCGCAGAGCGCTCCCGCAGGCGTCGAGGGCCGCGTAGTAATCGGCGACATGGCGTCGGCTCGGCCAGTTCAGAAGCACGTCGATCGCCTGCAACACGGTGCCGATCTCGCGCGTGAAGCCGAGGCTCGTGTAGATCACCAACGGCTCTTCGAATTGATGCAGCGGCATGGCGTCCCTGACTCTCCGGCAGGAGTGAGCGTTTTGCTGCCGGAAGTTAGAAACATTCTCGGACCGGTTTGAAGTTAACGGAGCCGTCTGCTGAAAATTTCATCTCCGTTCACCTTAACGCGCTAGAGCATCGGACGGTCAATAGGACCCAGTTCTGCTGGCCCCCTATCGGCCAAGGTCAAGGTGGGCGGCAAGGTCGTAGCGGGGCTACGGCCGCAGACGCACGCCGCTGGAATTGGCCGATAGGGGGGCAGCCCTTCGGGTTTGCCGTGGCCGTCCGCCCACTTTGTCGGCTCGCTAGGCCGTGGCCCCGCCACGGTCAGACCAAAACGGATGTTTTGGTCGACGTCGCAACCCTTCGCGTGGACCGGGCGGCCACGGCAGACAGAACTGGGTCCTATTGACCGTCCGATGCTCTAGGATATCGCCCACGCGCCGAGGCGAAGAGCGCACCCGCTCCCGCGGCGCCCGTTCACCCTGCGGCGAGAGATCCGGCCTCGCCGCCTTGCTTTCGCCCGTTCGCATGACGATATGGGCCTTTCCTCCTGAAAGGATGTCTCATGGCGTTGGCCCGAATGACGGCCGAAGGTCGCGGTTTGCTGTCGTTGCTGGCACGATCGCCCCTCGAAAATCCCGATCCCGATCTCATCAAGAGCCTGGCGAGCCTCGAACTCGCCGAGCGCGTCGAAGGGCGCTGGCAACTCACGCGGTCCGGCAAGGCCTATCTCAAGGCCCATCGCTGAACGACGAAAATTTCGGCACCAGCGCGGAAAATCTCATCACAACAGTAGCTTGCGGCGGATCGACCGACGTGTTGATCTCTTATCGCAGGCGTTTTCTCCCGACGACTGTTTCAGAGAGCCTCGGCGCCGCCATCCCGCCGAGGCTCTCGTCGTCCCTCTCCGCCGTCAGGCAAGCCCAATCCCAGCGCCGGCTCCGGCCACTCCCGTTCGAGCCGCCGATAGGCCTCGGTCGTCGCTAAGATATAGTCGCGGCTGAGCGGCACGCCGTCGCGCTCGCGGCCGATCTGGATCTGAACCACATTGCCCGATCCGTACAGGAAGACGCATTCGCAGGCGGAGAGGTAGAACTCCCACATTCGCGCGAAGCGCTCGTCGTAGAGGTCCACGGCCTCGGCGCGATGCGCCTGGAAGCGCAGGCGCCATTCCTTCAGCGTCAGACCGTAATGCTTGCGCCAGATTTCGACGTCGAGAACCCAGAGGCCGGACTGCTCGACGGCCGCGCTGATCTCCGACAGAGACGGGCTGTAGCCGCCGGGGAAGATGTACTTGCGGATGAAGGGGCCGGTGACGCCCGGCGGGGATTTGCTGCTGATCGAGTGGATCAGCGCCACGCCGTTCGGCGCCAGCCGGTCCCGGACGGTGCGGAAATAGCCGGCGAGATGGTGCGCGCCGACATGCTCCAGCATGCCGACCGACACGATCCGATCGAACCGCTCGCCGATCTCGCGATAGTCGCGCACCTCGAAGCGGACCCGGTCCGACACGCCCATGGCCTTGGCCCGCGCCGTGGCGACGCGCGCCTGATCGTCGGACAGCGTGATGCCGAGCACCTCGACCTCGGCGACTCGTGCCATATAGAGCGCCAGCCCGCCCCAGCCGCAGCCGATGTCGAGCACGCTCTGGCCGTCCGCCAGATGCAGCTTCGCGGCGATGTGGCGCTTCTTCGCCGTCTGCGCCTCTTCCAGCGTCTCCTGCCCGGTCGGGAAGTAGGCGCAGGAATACTGCGCGTCCCGGTCGAGGAAGAGCCGGAAGAGATCGTCCCCGAGTTCGTAGTGGTGCTTCACGTTGGCGCGGGATCGGGACACCGGATTGTGCTGGTGCAGCCGCTTGGCCCGGCGCGCCACCGTGCGCCAGAAGGCCTGGCCTGCGCTGATGTCGAAGCTGCGCTTGTTGGCGAAGAAGACCTCGAGGACGGCATGGATGTCGCCGTCCTCGACGGTCAGAGCGCCGTCCATGTAGGCCTCGGCCGCCTTCAGCTCCGGGTTGAAGGCGATCTTCCAGTCGAAGGCAGGGTCGTGAATGCGGATCGTGGCCTCCGGCCCCGGCTCCATCCCGCCGAAGGTCTCGACCTCGCCGGCCGGGCCGATGACGGTCAGACGACCTTTGCGGACGGCCTTTCGCAGGAGAAGCGGGAGAAAGCGCATGAAGCTCGTCCGACGTTAGAGCATGATGAGGCTTGGTATGGTCATTCTGTTTGCTGCGGCTGATGCGATCCGCCAGGAGAAGGGCAAGTCGACCAAAACATCCGTTTTGGTCGGAGTACCGGGGGTACGGCCGCAGTCCTTCGACACGGCGGGCGCGCAGCCGAAGCAAACCCGAAGGGCCAGCCGTCCTCGCACCAAATCCTTCGGACCACGGCTCGAACGTAGCGCTGCTACGTCCATCGCCCTGTTCCTCGACCTTGGCACGAGGACGGCTGGCAGAATGACCATACCAAACCTCATCATGCTCTAAACCATCTCCGGCGACACGGAGCACGGCGCCGAAGCGCCGTCCACCGGACATTCGTCGGCCTGCCACGGGGAAGAGCCGCGCTCGCGCCCCTCCCCCGCAAACGCGTCACCCCTTCGATCCTCTACTCGCGCAGCGCGCGGCGCAGAACCTTGCCGACGCCGGTCTTGGGGAGAGAGTCGCGAAACTCGATGTGCTTGGGGCGCTTGTAGCCGGTGAGGTTCTCGCGGCAGAAGGCGCGCACCGCCGCGTCCGTGACGTTCGGATCGTCGGTCACGACGAAGAGCTTCACCGCCTCGCCCGAGCCCTCGTCGGGAACCGCGATCGCCGCCGCCTCGATGAGGCCGGGCATGCGCGTCACCACCTCCTCGATCTCGTTGGGATAGACGTTGAAGCCGGAGACGTTGATCATGTCCTTCTTGCGATCGACGATCCGGAAGCGCCCGTCCGGCTCCATGATGCCGATGTCGCCCGTCTTGAAGAACCCGTCCGGCGTCATCGCGCGCGCCGTCTCGTCGGGCCGGCGCCAGTAGCCCGCCATGACCTGCGGCCCGCGGATGACGATCTCGCCGGCCTCGCCCGGCGCCAGATCCTCGCCCTCCTCGCCGACGATCTTGAACTCGGTCGACGGCAGGGGCAGGCCGATCGTGCCCGTATAGACCTTGGAATCGGTGAAGTTGCAGCTGGCCGAGGGCGAGGTCTCCGAGAGGCCGTAGCCCTCGCAGATCGCGCTTCCCGTCTTCTCCAGCCAAAGCGCCGCCGTCGCCGCCTGAACCGCCATGCCGCCGCCGACCGACAGCTTCAGGTTCGACCAGTCGACCGTGCCGCACTCGGGATGCCGGGCGATGGCGCCGAAGAGCGTGTTGACGGCCGGGAAGAGATGGAAGCGCTGCCGCCGAAGCGTCGAGATGAGGGCGGGAATGTCGCGCGGATTGGGAATGAGGATGAGGCAGCCGCCCTGGCGGATGGAGAGCATCATGTTCACGGTGAAGCCGAAGATATGATAGATCGGCAGGGCGCAGACCGTGACGGGCTGCTCGTTCGCCGGGATCAGCGCGGTCGCCGGGCTGTTCCACAGCTCCGACTGCAGGACGTTGGCGATGATGTTCGAATGGGTGAGCGTCGCGCCCTTCGAGACGCCCGTCGTGCCGCCCGTATACTGCAGGACGGCGACGTCGCCGAGCCTGGTCGTCACCTCCCGGAACGGGGCGGCGCGGCCGATGGAGAGCGCCTTGTTCCACCGGACGGCGCCGGGCAGGCTGTAGGCCGGCACCATCTTCTTCACCCGCCGCAGCATGAAATTGACGACGAGCCCCTTCAGCTTGGGCAGCGTGTCGCCGATCGAGGCGAGGACGACATGGCGGACCGGCGTCTCGGCGCGGCACGCCTCGAACGTGTTCGCCATGTTTTCCAGGATTACGATCGCATTGGCGCCGGAATCGGCGAGCTGGTGCTGGAGTTCACGCGGCGTGTAGAGCGGATTGGTGTTCACGACGGTCAGGCCCGCCCGCAGGATGCCGGCGACGGCGATCGGATATTGCGGCACGTTCGGCATCATCAGCGCGACCCGGTCGCCCTTCTCAAGCCCGAGCGACTGGAGATAGGCCGCGAACGCCCTGGACCCCTCATCGATCTCGCGATAGGTCGTCGTCGTCCCCATGAACTCCACGAGCGGCCGGTCGCCGAAGCGCGCGAAGGATTCCGTCAGAAGCTCGGTCAGCGAGCGATACGGAAATTCCGGCAGCTCATGCGGCATGCTCGCAGGGTAGTGCTGAAGCCAGGGCCTGTTCACGCGTTTCCTCCCACCGTTTTCACATAGGGATACAGGAGACTGCGGCAGAACGAAACATATTACGTTTACGTAAGCGTCGATGATTTTCGAGGGTTGTTAACGCGCCCGGAGGGAGACCCTGCCGGCGGAAGGCGGCGGCGGCGCGGGCGGGCGTTTCGCGCCCCGAGCCAAGCCGGCAGGCATCAGGCGCCCGTGGTGGGCTCCGGTCCGTATCCGGCCAGGAAGAGGTCGATGCCGCTCTCGATTCGCCGCTTGGTCGTCCCCGGCGCATTCGGAGCGATGCCGAGCAGGCCGCGGGTCGGCACGTCGCCGGCCATCAGCTGCACGAACTGGATGGCGCCGAGACCGGGATCGTCCACCCGCAACAGTCCGCGGCGGGTCGCTTCGGACAGGAACTCGGCCAGACGCAGCTCGAAACGTTTGGGGCCCGCCTCGTAGAAGCGCTCCCCCAGTTCGGGAAAACGGACGGTCTGGGAAACGACGCTGCGATAGAGCCGCATCGTCTCCGCCTGTTCCAGCAATTCGACGAACTGGCGGCCGAACCGGCAAAGCTCGTGCCGGACGTCGCCAAGCTCGGACGAGGAATCCCAGACGTCGTCCGCGATCTTGTTGCAGCGCGCGCCGATCAGCGTGGAGAAGAGATTCTCCTTGCTGCTGAAATAGGCGTAGAGCGTCGCCTTCGACACCTTCGCCTCGCGCGCGATCGCATCGGTGCTGACCGCCTCGTAGGGCAATTGCATGAAGAGGCGCCCGGCCGCTTCGAGAAGCTGCCGGACCTTCGGATTGTCCTGATCGAGACGATGGGGATCGAAAGCGTCGCCGACGTCGGCCGTGCCGCTTTCGGCCATTTCGGCCTGCTTGTCGCTCTTCAGGGTCACGGCATCCTCCCCCTACGGAACCGGTTCGCATCGAATTAAACTGCACGGTTCAGTTTTCCCGTTGACGGGTGACGGATTCTGCGTCATCCGTCAACACTGAACTGAACGGTCTAGTCGAACGAGGCTCCGCGCCCTCATGCCCCTTCCTCATCCATCGAGCATCAAGCGCTCGCCGGTCTCCCGTGCGTCCCTCTGGGCCGCGGGCCTCGCCGCCCTGTTCCTGTCCGGCTGCGGCGAGCCCGAGGCGCCGCCGCCCAAGACCGCCGAGCTCGTGAAGGTCGCAACCGTCCGCTACGAGTCGATCGCGCGCACCGTCTCGCTCGCCGGCACGGTGGCGGCGCGTGTGGAGAGCGATCTGTCCTTCCGCGTCGCGGGGCGCATCGCCGAGCGGCGGGTCGATGTCAGCGACATCGTGAAGAAGGGCGATATCCTGGCGACGCTGGAAACGGCGGAACAGGAGTCGGACCTCCAATCCGCGGAGGCGACGCTCCAGTCCGCACGCGTCACGCTCGCCCAGGCCGAGACGAACTTCCGGCGCCAGAAGACGCTGAACGAATCCGGCTACACGACCCGCAGCACGCTGGACGCCGCCCAGGAGCAGTTCCGCACCGCTCAAGGCTCCGTCGAATCGGCGGAGGCCGATGTCGGCACGGCCCAGGACCAGCTGTCCTTCACGGTCCTGCGCGCCGATGCCGACGGCGTCGTGACCGCCCGCAACGCGGAGGCCGGACAGGTCGTCGCCGCCGCGCAGACCGTCTTCGCCATCGCGCAGGACGGCGAGCGGGACGCGGTCTTCGACATCTACGAGGCGCTTCTCGCCACCTCGACGCCGGCCGGCGCGATCGATGTCGGCCTCGTCTCCGATCCCAGCGTTCAAGCCGTCGGCAAGGTGCGCGAGATTGCCCCGACCTTCGACACAGCGACCGGCACCGTGCGCGTGAAGGTCTCCCTCCTCGCTCCGCCGCCCTCCATGAGCCTCGGGGCGGCCGTCGCCGGCAGCGCCGCGTTCGAGCCGAAGCGGCTCTTCGCCCTGCCCTGGCGCGCGCTTTCCTCCGGCCCCGGCGGCCCGCGCGTCTGGATCGTCGATCCCAAGACCTCGACGGTCTCGCTTCGCGCCATCACCATCGACCGCTACCGCACCGGCGAAATCCTCGTCCAGGGCGGGCTCAACGACGGCGAGATTGTCGTCACCGACGCCAGCCGATTCCTGCGCGAAGGCCAGACCGTCGCCATCTCGACCGGAGACGTCTCGTGAAACGCCTGGCTCTCCTCGGCTCCCTTCTCGCCGCCGCTTCCGCGCTCGCCGCCTGTCAGGGCGAGGAGGAGGCACCGCCTCCCCCGGTGCGACCAGTCCTGTCGGTCGTCGTCGCCCCGCAGGTGCAGGAGCAGGCGGGCTATACGGGCATCGTCGAGCCGCGCTTCTCGCGCGATCTCGGCTTTCGCATTCTCGGCCGCATGGTGGCGCGCGAGGTCGACATCGGCCAGGACGTGAAGAAGGGGCAGCTCCTCGCCTCGCTCGATCCGACCGCCGTCGCGCTGACCGTGCGCCAGCTCGAGGCCGAATATGCCAAGGCCGAGGCGCAGCTCGTCAACGCGAGCGCGACCCGCCAGCGCCAGCAGGCGCTCGTCGAGCGCCGCGTCAACTCGCAGGCCGAGCTCGACCAAGCCGAGCAGGCCCGCGCCAGCGCCGACAGCGCCGTGCTGCGCGGTCGCGCCGCCCTCGACAAGGCGCGCGAGCAGCTCTCCTATTCTCGCCTGATCTCCGACACGGACGGCGTCGTGACCGCGGTCGGCGCGGAGGTCGGCCAGACCGTGACGCCCGGCCAGACCGTCGTCACGGTCGCGCAGGCCGAGGTCCGGGAGGCCGTCGTCGACATTCCCGACGAGGTCGCCCAGCGCCTCAGCGAGGGAGACCGGTTCGAGACCGCGCTTCAGGTCGATCCCAAGATCGTGGCCGAGGGCATGATCCGCGAGATCGCGCCCGAAGCCGATGCGGCCACGCGCACCCGCCGCGTGCGCATCACGCTCGACGACCTGCCGCCCGCCTTCCGCATCGGCACGACCGTGACGGCGCGCCAGAAGGTCAAGGATCTGCAGTCGATCGACCTGCCGCGCACCGCGCTTCTCGAAGAGGGCGGCAAGAGCTTTGTCTTCGTCGTCGACGAGGCGGCGTCCAAGGTCGTGCGCCGGCCGGTCGAGATCGACGGACTCGCCGGCTCCCTCTTCCGCATCAAGAGCGGCATCGACATCGGTGCCCGCGTCGTCACCGCCGGCGTTCACACGCTGAAGGACGGCGATCCCATCAAGCTCGGCGAGGAGATCGCCCCGTGACCGAGAAGCAGCCCTTCAACCTGTCGAGCTGGGCGCTCAAGCACCGCTCCCTCGTCTGGTACTTCATGCTGGTCGCCTCGATCGCGGGCACGCTGGCCTACATGAACCTCGGCCGCGAGGAAGATCCGAACTTCACGATCAAGACGATGCTGATCACGGCCACCTGGCCGGGCGCATCGGTCGACGACACGGTCGATCAGGTGACGGACCGCATCGAGAAGAAGCTCGAGGAGATCACCACGATCGACTTCACGCGCAGCCAGACCACGCCCGGCCGCACGACGATCTACCTGCAGCTTCTCGACACGACGCGCGGGCGGGCCGTGGCGGACGCCTGGCTGCGCGTGCGCAACATCCTGTCCGACATCAAGGGCGAGCTGCCCGCCGGCGTCCAGGGACCCTTCTTCAACGACGATTTCGGCGACGTCTTCGGCAATATCTACGCCTTCACGGCCGACGGCCTGTCGCAGCGCCAGCTGCGCGACTATGTCGAGGCCGCGCGCGCCCGCATCATGACCGTGCCCAATGTCGGCAAGGTCAATCTCGTCGGCGAGCAGAACGAGGTCGTCTATCTGGAATTCTCCACCCAGCAGACCGCCGCGCTCGGCCTGACCCAGCAGACCATCATCGACGCCCTCGCCGCTCAGAACGCGATCTCGCCCTCCGGCACGATCGAGGCGGACGGCGAGCGCGTCTCGGTGCGCGTCAACGGCCAGTTCGCCTCCGAGGACGGCCTGCGCGACGTCAATCTCTACATCAACAACCGCTTCTTCCGCCTGTCGGACGTCGCCACCATCACGCGCGGCTATGCCGATCCGCCGACCTCCCTCTTCCGCTACAACGGCGAACCGGCGATCGCGCTCGCCATCGGCATGAAACCCGCCGCCAACCTTCTGGAGTTCGGCGAGGCGCTGACCGAGGAGATGCGCGTCATCACCGAGGAACTGCCGGTCGGCGTCGGCATCCACCTCGTCTCCGACCAGCCCAAGGTCGTCGAGGAGGCCGTCGGCGGCTTCACCAAGGCGCTGGCCGAAGCCATCGGCATCGTTCTCATCGTCTCCTTCATCAGTCTCGGCATGCGCGCCGGCCTGATCGTCGCGCTGTCGATCCCGCTCGTTCTCGCCATCACCTTCGTGACGATGCAGTATTTCGGCATCTCGCTTCAGCGCATCTCGCTCGGCGCGCTGATCATCGCGCTCGGCCTTCTCGTGGACGACGCGATGATCGCGGTGGAGATGATGGTGTCGCGCCTGGAGGTCGGCGACAAGCTGGAGAAGGCGGCGACCTACGTCTACACCTCCACCGCCTTTCCCATGCTCACCGGCACGCTGGTGACGGTGGCGAGCTTCATCCCCGTCGGCCTCAACAATTCGGGCGCCGGCGAGTTCACCTTCACGCTCTTCGTCGTGATCGCGGTCTCGCTCCTCGTCTCCTGGGTCGTCGCCGTGCTCTTCACGCCGCTGCTCGGCGTGACCTTCCTGCCCAAGACCATGAAGAAGCACCACGACCGGCCGGGCTGGTTCACGCGCGGCTTCCGCGCCCTGCTGCTCGTCTGCGTGCGCTTCAAATGGCTGACCATCGCCGCGACGCTGGCGATCTTCGCCACCTCGCTCTACGGCATGGGCTTCGTCCAGCAGCAGTTCTTCCCCTCCTCCGACCGTCCCGAAGTGATCGTGGACTGGACCGCGCCGCAGAACGCCTCGATCACCGAGACCAAGGCGGAGATGGACCGGTTCGAGCGGCAACTTAAGGAAGACGAGGACGTCGCCTACTGGTCGTCCTATGTCGGCGAGGGCGCGCAGCGCTTCCTGCTCTCCTACGACGTGCCGACGCCGAGCCCGAATTTCGGCCAGATCGTCATCATGTCCAAGGGGCTGGAAGAGCGCGACCGGCTCATCGCCCGGCTGCGCGAGATCGGCGAGACGCAGTTCATCGGCACCGACGTCTTCGTCCACACGCTCGACATCGGCCCGCCCGTCGGCCGCCCGATCCAGTACCGCGTGAGCGGGCCGGAGCTCCAGTCCGTTCGCGAAAAGGCGCAAGGACTTGCCGCCATCGTCGGCGCCAATGCCAACACGAGCCGCGTCACCTACGACTGGAACGAGCCGGCGCGCGTGGTGAAGGTCGATCTCATCCAGGACAAGGCGCGCCAGCTCGGCATCACCTCCCAGGATGTGGCGACCGTCCTCAACGGCGTCGTCGGCGGCTCCACCGCGACCCAGATCCGCGACTCCATCTATCTCGTCGACGTCGTCAGCCGGGCCCGCCCGAGCGAGCGCTCGTCGATCGAGACGCTGCAGAACCTGCAGATCCCCGCGCAGAACGGGCGTTCCTTCCCGCTCGCCTCGATCGCCCGCTTCCACTACGAGCTGGAGCAGCCGGTCGTCTGGCGACGGGACCGCATCCCGACCATCACCATCAAGGCCGCCCTCACCTCCTCCGTTCAGCCCGCGACCGTCGTGGCGCAGCTCAAATCCGAGGTGGACGCCTTCATCGAGAAGCTGCCGCCGGGCTACAAGGTCGAGACCGGCGGCGCGGTGGAGGAAAGCGCCAAGGGCCAGGGCCCGATCGCGGCCGTCGCGCCCATGATGCTGATCGCCATGACGACGCTTCTCATGTTCCAGCTGCAGAGCTTCCAGCGGCTGTTCATCGTCGTGGCCGTGGCGCCGCTCGGGCTGATCGGCGTCGTCGCGGCGCTTCTACCCTCGGGCGCACCGCTCGGCTTCGTCGCGATCCTCGGCGTCCTCGCCCTGATCGGCATCCTCATTCGAAACTCGGTCATCCTCGTCGTGCAGATCGAGGATCACATCAGGGACGGCCACGACAAATGGGATGCCGTGCTCGACGCGACCGAGCACCGGATGCGGCCGATCCTGCTCACGGCCGCCGCCGCCTCGCTCGCGCTGATCCCGATCTCGCGCGAGATCTTCTGGGGGCCGATGGCCTACGCCATGATGGGCGGCATCGTCGTCGGCACGGTGCTGACGCTGCTCTTCCTGCCCGCGCTCTACGTCGCCTGGTTCCGCATCAAGCCGCCAAAGACGGACGCCTCGGCCTCGACGGATGCTCCGGCGGCGCATCACGGCGGAGAGGCCCCCGCGCCCGCGGCCTGACGAAAACGGCTCGGCATTCTTGAAACGCGAAGGGCGCGGACGATCATCGTCCGCGCCCTTCCGATTTGCGACCCGCAGCTTCCTCGTCAGACGACGAGGTCGATCAGGAAAGGCCCCTCGCGCCGGAAACTGCCGCGAAGGAGATCGGCGCATTCGTCCAGCGTCGTTGCCCGCGCCGCTTCGACGCCCATCCCTTCCGCGATCTTCACCCAGTCGAGCCCGGGATTGCCGAGATCGAGCATGGCCATGGCGGTCGCGCCGGGTCTGGCGCCGACGGCCTCGTATTCCCCGATGAGGATCTGGTAGCGCCGGTTGTTGAGGAGGATCGTCGTCACCGGCAGCTTCTCTCGCGCCTGTGTCCAGAGCGACTGCACCGTGTACATGGCCGAGCCGTCCGCCTGGAGGCTGAGGACGCGCCGGTCCCGGCCGGCGGCGATGGAGGCGCCCGTCGCCACCGGCATGCCGTCGCCGATCGCGCCGCCCGTCAGCTGCAGCCAGTCATGCGGGGCGGCCGCATGGGTCACGCCGTAGAAGCTCCATCCGTAGGTGAGACTCTCGTCGGAGACGATCGCATTCTCCGGCAGGAGCGCGGCGACCACGCGCGCCAGCCCTTCCGGCGTCGGCGCGCCCCGCGCGATCTCCGTCACGGGGCCGGGATCGTCGAAGGGCACGTGCGGCGCGTCCAGCGCCTCGGCGAGAGCCTCCAGCGCCGCCTCGCTGTCCTGCTCGTAGCGGCAGAGCGTGTGGATCTCGGCATCGGGCCGGTGCTGGACGGAGGGCTTTCCGGGATAGGCGAAGAAGCCGACCGGCGGTTTAGCGCTGACGAGCACGATCTGCCGGAAGGGCGCCAAAGCCGCGACCGCGAGGTCGAACGGATAGGGCACGCGGTCGAGCTGCATGCGCCCGCGACCGCGCTCGATCCGCGCGTTGACATATTCCGCCTTCACCGACGCGCCCGTCGCCTTCGCGATCCGAAAAGCCAGCGCCTGCGCCTTGGCCGTCACGCCGCGCCCGCCCAGAAGGAGAAGCGTGCCCGGATGGGTGCGAAGGACGCGCGCGGCCGTCTCGATCGCCAGCGGATCGATCGCCGGCGGCGCCGGCGGCGGGTTCACCTCCGCCACCACGCCGCCCTCGCTCCAGGACGTGTCGGAGGGCAGAATCAGCGTCGCCACCGCGCCCGGCAGCGTGCGCGCCGCCGCGATCGTGGCCGCCGCGTCCCGTCCGACATCCGCCGCCCGCGCCGAGGTCCGCACGAAGCCGGAGACGGTCCGCGCCATCGCGTCGGTGTCGGCGGTCAGCGGCGCGTCGAAGGGCCGGTGATAGGTCGCCTGATCGCCCACGATGTTGACGATGCCGCTCCGCGCCCGGCGCGCATTGTGGAGATTGGCCAAGCCGTTGGCGAGGCCGGGCCCGCAATGGAGCAGCGTCGCGGCGGGCTTTCCGGCCATCCGGAAATAGCCGTCCGCCATGCCGGTGACGACGTTCTCCTGCAACCCCAGCACGCAGCGCATGCCCGGGATCTGATCGAGCGCCGCCACGAAATGCATCTCGCTCGTGCCGGGATTGGCAAAGCACGTATCGACCCCGCCGCCGAGCAGCGTGCGCACCAGACTTTCCGCACCGTTCATGTCGTCTCCTCCATCTCGGCGACGATGGAACCAGACATGGACGCCGAACGGAACCTCCGGGCGGACGGTGGCCGAGGTTTCTTGCCGCCGACGCGGTTCGGCGAGCCTTCGCAAAAGGACTTGCACCGCCGCGACCGGCGTGGATTGCTGAAGCTTCCAACAGGAGAAACGTTATGTCGCTCGAACATTGGCTGGCCTTCGTCGCGGCGTCTGCCGTTCTCCTCGCCATTCCGGGGCCGACGATCCTTCTCGTCATCTCCTACGCGCTGGGCCATGGACGAAAGGCCGCGTCCTCGACGGTCGCAGGCGTGGCGCTCGGCGACTTTACCGCGATGACCGCCTCCATGCTGGGGCTCGGCGCGCTGCTGGCGACCTCGGCCGCCCTCTTCACGGCGCTGAAATGGATCGGGGCCGCCTATCTCGTTTATCTCGGCATCAAGCTCTGGCGCGCGCCGGTCTCCCCCGGCGGCGTCGACGCCGCCGTCGAGGATGCGCCGACGGAACGGCCGCTCCGTATCTTCCTGCACACCTACGTGGTGACGGCGCTGAACCCGAAGAGCATCATCTTCTTCGTCGCCTTCCTCCCCCAGTTCCTCGACACCTCGCGCCCGCTCCTGCAGCAGATGGTCGTCTTCGAGGTGACGTTCCTCGTTCTCGCCACGCTGAACGCGGCCCTCTACGGCCTCCTGGCGTCCCTCGCGCGCAACTCCATCCGCCGTCCAGGCGTCCAGCGCGCGGTCAACCGGGTCGGCGGCTCCCTGATGATCGGCGCCGGCGCCCTCGCCGCCGGCTGGCGCCGCACGGCGTAGAGTTTGTCGGGCATCAGCGGAAACCGGCTATTCCGAAAAGACAAACGGAATCAGATGAATACAGAGTCTGACGGAACCCTCGGCGCCCGCGTTCCGGCGTTACATCACCGGGATGCTCCAAAGACTCGCCAGACGGGCTGACTCGCCGGGGCTCGGCACGAGGGGACGCCGTTTCCCGGCGAGCTAGGACCTTGCTCACGCCGGAAAAGCTCGCCACTTGGTCGCGTGGCGGGTCGAATATGATAGCGTCTCAGGCAGCATTTATCTGGGACGCTTAGTAGTTCGGAATGATCGAATTTATTGACAGCTATCTGAAGTCTCCAACCCTCGCGATCGTGGTCGGCTTCCTCTTTACGATAGTGCTTCCTCGATTGTGGAAGGCAATCACAAAAGTATTTTATCAAATCCTTCGGCACTCAAACGACCGAGTGTCAGAGATATTTCTTACATGGGAGATTGAGAAAATCCTTCATGCCCGCACCGAAATAAAAGAAAATCGCTTTATATACTCCTTTCATTTAATGAATACAAAATTCATTTTTTGGTCAATTGCATCTGTTGGAACGTATATATTCGCAATTCAGGCTGTATATGAATCGACAGATGGCGATCCAATAAGGGTTATAGTATGGATGTTTTTCTTTTACTGTGTCGCCGGCATGGCGCGGAATGCCCTCAAGATTGCGATGTCGATGGCTTTAGTGGAAAATCTTGAGAAGGAACTCAGCAATAACATTGCTAATTCAAAAATTCTGAAACGACGTGGATATGCGATTAAACCCAAATATCAATCTCTTTTAGACTCTGCTAATCGGGATGGGGAATTTCCATAATCGGTGCGCTTAAATACCGAGTCGGAGGAAATTTAAGATCTCAGCTACTCCGCCAATAAGGCAGTAAAGCGCGATTGTAGCCATTGAGATCGCCATCCATCTAGATGCGGTTACTTTGGCACCGAGATCATCGTCGTCTTTCGGCCACGCCTCTGACGTCTCGATCATACGAGGGTCCGCCCAATTATCGTAGACCTCTGTCGCAAACGACCAGTTGAACCATGTTGCCGCCCCGGCGACGAAGGTGAAGCCGATGCCTGCCACGAACCATGCTCCGGCAGCCATAAAGAGCGGCTTCGCCAAAGTATCCAACTGGGTGATTGCGACAATCGAACCGCCATTCATCAGAAGGAGCCAGTTCAGGAGCCAACGCCCATAAGCGACTTGCGCTTCAAACGCTCGTTGCCGGAGATCAATAAAGCTGTCGAAATGTGCCCGTGCGACGCGCTTTGTAAGCTTCAGAGGCTTCGTCAGGTTCAGCCATTAATCGGTCTCCATAGGGGGCTTTGATCGGTGCGCGGACGAATCATATCAATCGCCCGCGATATTGACCATGTTCCCTATTTGTTCCGATCATGCCGCATGAGTCGTTCGGTACGAACTCTCAGGGAAGCCATGCATCGGCATATGGACGTCGAGGTTCAGTGCTGAGCCTTTCGGCATTCGGCGCACTTCGTCGCGTCAGACCTCTTGCCGATCGCGAAGACCGTCAGCGTCGAGGAGCGGGCTTCAGATGCTTTCACTGCTAAAGCGACCAGTTCCGCGCCTATCCCCGCGAGATCGCGAGCAATACGGAGCACGTCATCATCTATCGGCCATGGTCTCGATGTACAGGTTCCATACGCCGGAAAACTGTTCCGGCTGCCTGTTCCGGCGAATCAATAAATATATGATTTTATTTGGGAATAGGACGCTGGCTGGGGCGCCAGGATTCGAACCTGGGAATGGCGGTACCAAAAACCGCTGCCTTACCACTTGGCGACGCCCCAATGCCGGTCGGGCCGGGGCCGTTTCATAGCGGGGTCGGGGCGTGCTGGCAACGGTGCTGCGAGGGACTCGGGTGGCAGCGCGTGCGTCGGCCCGGTCGAGGGCGCGAAACCGGAATGCCGATCGTCCTCACTTGTCGCTTGCAGGGCGCGGGAAGGGTCGCTATAGACGGCTCCGCACGGTCACGGAGTGTAGCGCAGCCTGGTAGCGCACCTCGTTCGGGACGAGGGGGTCGCAGGTTCGAATCCTGCCACTCCGACCATGCGCTTCAAAGCTTCCCGAAGGCCGAGCGTTTCCACTTTCAAGACATCAGCATCGACGACATCGGTACGCCGCCGCTGTGTCATCATGTCGCCGGACTCCCACCCTGGATCGGATCGCGATCCGTCCGTCTCGGGCAAGTCCCTCACGATCTCGCAAGATCGAGATACATCTCGGCCGATCGGGAGACCGTCGGCGGGGGGGTGAGATTTCCGGCGAGGGCGGGGCCGAGCGCCTCCTCCATCAGCAGCCGTCGCAGCACATCCGCCAGCGCCCGCGCGTCGCCCGGCTCGAAGAGGAGCCCGCCCACGCCGTCGCGCACAGCCTCCGCCATGCCGCCGAGGCGGGCGGCGAGGACGGGGCGGCCATGGGCGAAGGCCTCGTCGATGACGAGCGGGGCGTTCTCCCACCAGAGCGAGGGAACGAGGACCGCGTCGACCGCGGCCATGCGCCCGCCGAGTTCGCCGCGGGTGTAGGCGCCGCGCCAGCGGAGCACGCCCGCCTCGCGCAAGGGCTCGGCGAGCCGCTCGACCAGCGCCCGATACCAGCCCTCCTGCGCTTCGATGCGGCTCGCATTGACCTCCAGGCGGATGCGGGCGCGATGGACGGGCTCCAGATGATGGAGGGCGGCGAGCGCCAGATGGAGGCCCTTGGGCGGCCGGGCCTGCCCGAAGAAGCCGAGCGCCAACGTCGGGCCGAAGACGGGCGGCGCGATGGGCTCGCCCGGCCGCGCCATGCCGTTGGCGATCACATGGAGGCGCGCGGGATCGAGGCCCCAGCGGCGATAGCGCTCCGCGAGAAAGACGGATGGGCCGACGAAGGCGTCGACCTTCGCGAAGGCGGCACGAAAGCGGGCGAGACGCTCGGCGGCGACGGCTTGTCCGTCCTCCGGAAAGCAGCGGGCGCAAGGCTCGATGCCGCTTTCGGCGCAGAGGGCGCTGGATAGAGGCGGCGCGCCCGGCGAAACCCGGGTGATCATGAGCCCCTGGTTGCGGCAGATGCCGAGATAGTCGTGCAGCGTCAGAACGATGCGGGCCTTTGGAAGCGCCGATCGGATCTCGGCGATGACGTCGAGGCCGAGATGGACGACATGGTGGAGAAAGACCACGTCCGGCGAAAACGCCGCCAGAAAGTCCCGAAGCCCCCGCCCCGGCGGCGCCTCGTCCGGCCGGGCCTTCAGAAGCGGCCAATCCGCGATGTCGCGGCGGATGAGATACTCGCCAGGACGCAGGCAGCCGATGGCGCCCTGCGGCAGGCGGGGCTCGCCGGTCCGCGCCAGGAAGCGCGCTTCGCCGATGTCGGGGTGAACCGAAAGCCCCTGAAAGAGCGCGTAGGCCGCGAGTTCGCCGCCCCCGGGGCCGAAATCGGGATGGCCATGGGAGACGACCAGCGCTCTCATCGCCGCCTCACCGCTCGCGGAAGGCTTCGTCGAGATTCTCGGCCACGGGCGCGACGAGATACTGGAGCACGGTCCGCCCGGCGGTCGGCAGGATGACGGAGGCCTCCATGCCCGCCGAAAGCTTGCCGCGGATTTCCTCCGGCACGTCGTCGCGCCCGACCGAGACCTCGATCGAGAAATAGGGCGGAATGGCCGGATTGGCTTCCGCGATGGCGTCGCGCGAGACGTAGCGCAGCGTACCCGGGATCATCTCGCGCTTGTACTTCATCAGCGCGCCGAGATTGATCTTGGCCGCCATCCCCTCCTTCACGCGGTCGATGTCGGAGGGCGTAATCTTGCCCTTCACGACGAAGCGGTCGGAATCGGGCACGATGTCGAGAATGGGCTCGCTCGGCCGGATCACGCCGCCGACGGTGAAGATGCGCATCTGCTGCACCGTGCCGGAGGCGGGCGAGCGGATGGCCGAGCGGGCAAGCATGTCGAGCGCGACCTGCCGCTCCTGGCGGAACTGCGAGATCTGCTTGCCCAGTTCCACCAGCGCGTTCGAGGCCTCTTGCCGATAGTCGCGCCGCAGGGCCTCGCGGCGCTGCTTCAGCTCGCCGATCTTGTCGGCGGCCTTCTGCGCATCGTTGCGCGATTTGGAGGCGACGCTCTCGAACTGCACCTTCTGGCGCTCCAGCGCCGTCACGCGGCTCATCGGCACCAGCCCCTTGGCGAGCAGCGGGCGGACCGATTTCAGCTCCTTCATCACGGTGGCGAGCTGCGCGCTGGCCGAAGCCTCGTCGAGGCGCGTCTGCTCGATGTCGTTGCGGATCTGCTTCTCCTGCGTGTCGAGAAGCTCGATCGAGCTCTTCAGCACGAGCTTGCGGATTTCGAACTCGCGGTGATTGTCGTCGATCTCGTTGCCCTCGCCGGGGCCGAGCAGGCTCTTCACCTCGTCGGAGACGACCATGTAATCGACGAGGTCGCGCTGGGCGACGAGGCGCGCTTCGGTGGCGAGCGCGGTGGCCAGCGATTTGGAGACGGCGGTCGCAGAGGCCTCGAAGCGCGTCGTGTCGAGGCGCACCAGCGTCTGCCCCTCCTCCACCCGGTCGCCGTCGCGCACCAGGATTTCCGAGACGATGCCGCCCTCCAGATGCTGCACGGTCTTGCGGTTGGCCTCCATCGAGAACGTGCCCTGCACCACGACGGCGGAATCGATATGGGCGAAGGCCGCCCAGGTTCCGCCGACGCCGACGGAGAGGAAGAGCACGAGAAAGCCCAGACGCAGCGAAGCCCGCCAGTCTGTGGCGGGCTCGGGCGCGGCGGCAAGGGCGGGGAGCGCGAGGGTCACGTTCCGTAACCCTTGTTGTGCGTGAGATCGAGGATCGGCGGCGGCGCGGCGGCGGTCTCTCCGCGAAAGCGCGGCAGGCGGTTGAAGATCTGCTCGCGCGTGCCGAGCGCCTGGACCGCGCCCTCATTGAGAACGAGGATGTCGTCGCAGAAGCCGAGAAGGCTGACGCGATGGGAGACGACGATGACGGCCGTGCCCTTGTCGCGCAGCGAGCGCAGCGTGCGGCCGAGCATCTGTTCGGCGCCGGCGTCGAGATTGGAGTTGGGCTCGTCGAGCACGACGAGCTTGGGCGCCCCGTAGACCGCGCGCGCCAAGGCCAGCCGCTGGCGCTGGCCGCCCGAGAGGATGTGCCCGCCCATGCCGAGCCGCGTCGAGTAGCCGTTGGGAAGGCCGCGGATGATGTCGTGGATCGCCGCCTCCTCGACGGCGGCCAGAATCGTCTCGCTGGAGGCGTTCGGATCGAAGCGAGAGATGTTCTCGGCCACCGTTCCCGGCAGGAACTCCACGTCCTGCGGCACGTAGCCGACGAAGCGGCCGAGATCGTCCTGGCCCCAGTGGGAGAGGTCCTGCTCGCCGAAGACGATCGTGCCGCGCCGCGCCTTCCAGATGCCGACGAGAAGCCGCGTCAGGCACGACTTGCCGGCGCCGCTGGGACCCACGATGCCCATGATGCGGCCAGGATGGAGCACGAAGGAGACGTCCTGGATGACCGGCTTCTCCAGCCCCTGCGGCCCGCCGACGAGGCGGGTGACGACGAGCGGCCCGGTCGGCATGGGAAGCTGCAGATGGCGCGGCGCGCCCTCGACGGCCCGCAGCAGCACGTCCAGCCGGCGCGCCGCGAGCACGAAGGACTGGATCTGGCTCCAGTTGTTAATGAGATATTGCAGCGGCCCCTGCGCGCGCATCATCAGCATGAGGATGACGAAGAGCACGCTGATGTGGATCTGTCCCTCCAGGAAGAGGAACCCGCCGAGGCCGTAGACGATGATCATCTGCCCGTTCTGCAGCATGCGCGGCACGAGGCCGATGCGCGCGGCGCGCGTCTGGGCCGCGTGCCGCCAGCCGAGGCCGTCGCGGTGCATCTGGTACCAGCGGTCGGTCAGCCAGGGCAGCATGCCCATGGCGCGCAGCGTCTCGGAATTGCGCGAGACCGCCAGCGCGAACTCGTTCGCCTCGCCGTCGCAGCGCTGCGCCGCCTTCAGCGACCCGGTCACGGCGTAGTGCGTGGCGACCGACATGGCGGCGGAAAGGCCGAGCAGGCCGAGGATGAGGAAGCCGAAGGGCGCCGAGATCACGAACATGGCGACGACGAAGATCGGCGACCAGAAGGCGTCGATCAGCGCCGAGAGCGAGGGCCCGCCGAGAAAGCGCCGCGTCGTCTGGAGATCGGACAGGGCCTGCGCGGCCGTGCCGCCGCCCACGCTGCCCTTGTCGCGGTTGAACGCGTCGAAGCAGATCCGCGTCAGGCGCTGGTCGATGACCGTCCCCATCCGGTCGAGCACCTGCGAGCGGATGCTTTCGAGCAGCGTGTAGGTGACGGTCAGAACCGTGGCGATGACGATGAGGGCGGTCAGCGTCGATGCGTTGCGGCTGGTGCCCACGCGCTCGATGATGCCCATCGGAACGAGGGACATCGCCATGAAGAGAAAGGGGAAGAAGAAGCCGAAGGCGAAGAGCGCGGCATAGCCGGCCGAAAAGCCGCGCACGATGGCGAGCAGCGGCGAGGAGAGGACGGGGTTCACGACCGGCCCCCCGCAAGCACCCGCGGGCCGTTTCCCTTGGAAACGACACCGATCAGGGCACGTCGACCCGTCGGTCGCGGCACTCGGGGCATGGAGATGAACACGGCGATCGTGGTTCTTCTTCTCGCATCTCGGCCCTGCGACGTCACACCGCCTCAGGGTCTTTCACGAGAAACATGCCACATCCGTCTAAAGCTTTACCTAAGCTCCGGACCAGCTTTCCCTGGAGTCACATCCGAGGCCTTGGAAAGGACTCTCGAATGTCTGCTTCGGGGAACATCTCCAGCTTCGTGTCCAGGCGAGACATCCGCGATGTCTGCGGCAGCCGGATGTCGAGGCCTGCTCGCCCTTGGTGTCAGGCGTGAAGAACGGGAGCGGCCGAGAAGACCAGAGGCGGCAGGGAGGCTGCGGCGAGCGCGATGGCGTAGCGCGTGCGCAGTTCCTCGACATGAAGGCCGGCATCGTCGAGCATGAGGGCCAGATAGTCGAAGCCGCCGCGGCCGCAGGTGGAGCGCACGCCTGCCGCGACCGTTTCCTCGGCGAATTTCGCCGCGTCCGTCTCGGCAAGACCGAGGCGCCCCGCGATCCAGAGGCCGGCATCGCGATCGACCTTGGCGCGGCTGTGGAAGGAGCGCTCCTCGGTCAGAAGAAAGCTGCGTTCCGCCATGTCGGTGCGGTGCTGGATCGACTTCATCTGCGTCTCCTGAAACAAGATCTGTTGGACGAGACGGAGCATGCAACCATCAGCTGAAGATGACGCGAACTTGATCGATAGAATTGTTCCAATCCCTAGAGAAACCCGGCCGCGCCATGTCCGGTGAGATTGCGCGGCAAGGCAGGCCTCGGCCCGGACGGCGCCGCACCGCCGCGCTGCTGCAGGGCGCCCTCATCTCGACGCTCGGCGCCGCGCCGGCCCTCGCCGCCGGTCCGCTCGTGATCGCGCTCGCGGGCGAGGAGCGCGTCCTCATCGACCACGACCGCGACGCCTGCGAGGCCTGGGACATACCGGACACGCCGACGCGAGCCTATCGCGACGAGAAAGGGCTCGTTCACCTCTTCCAGACCCATCACCGCAACCGTGCCTCCATCGGCCCGAGCCTCGACGCGCTTCGCCACCGCTGCGACGTGGTCTTCGAGGGCGACGAGCGGGGCGACCCCGCATCCTTCGACAATCAGAGCTGGATCGCCGCGACGCACACGCTGGACGGGCGGACCGTCCATGCCATCGTCCACGACGAGTTCCGCGGCCATCGCAGCGGCGTCTGCGGACCCGGCGAAGCCTCCGCCTGCTGGTACAACGGGCTGACGGCGGCGGTCTCGACGGATGGCGGTGCCAGCTTCCGGGCCGCCGAGCCGCATCTCGTCGCCGCCCTGCCTTTCACGGCGGAGGAGACGCGCGGGCATCACGCCGGCTATTTCGAGCCGACCAACATCCTCGGCTTCGACGGCGCCTTCTACATGATGGCGAACGTCGTCTCTCCGCCGCCGCAGAAGCCGGGCAACTGCCTTTTGCGCAGCGAGAACCTCGCCGATGCCGGCGCCTGGCGCGGCTGGCGCGACGGGGCCTTCACGACGCGCTTTCGCAATCCCTACGGCCCGGAGAGGATCGCGCCGGACACGCAGCTCTGCGATCCCGTCGCGCCCGCCGCCCTGCCCTGGCCGGTGACGAGCCTGACGCGCTTTGCAAAGACCGGCACGTTCATCGCCACGATGAAGGGACGCAGACGGGATGACGGGGGCGTCGAGCGGACGGGCATCTACGTCGCGACGAGCCCGGACCTCGTCCGGTGGACGGGCCCGGAGCTTCTTCTGGAGGCGCCGATCTTCGGCGCCTGCGAGCCGGCCGAGCCGATCGCCTATCCCGCGCTGATCGACCCCGAGAGCACCGACCGCAATTTCGGAACGGTCGGCGGGACCGCGCTCCTGACCTATGTCCGTGCAAGGCCGGACGGCTGCGACCTCGGGCCGGACCGGGACGTCGCGATGCGCCCGGTCACGATCCGGGAGCGCTGATCCATCACATGCGTGATTTCACGCCGTTCTTCTCGATGAAGGCCTTCATCCGGTCGTAGCGCTCGGGGAAGAGCGACTGGAAGCGATCGAAACGCTCGGGCGCCAGGGCCTGCGCCAGCGTCTGTCGCTCGAAGGCTTCGGGGCTGAAGATCGGAAGGTCGAAGGTCTCGGCCAGCTCGCGCGAGCGCGTGTCGTAGGAGAAGAGCACGCCGGGCACGCCGACCGCCACCGCCGGCAGGACCGCATGGACGCGGTAGCCGAGAGCGGCGTCGAACTGGGGCGCGTAGACGTCGTAGTCGCCGGGCGCGCCGACATAGTAGAGGCGGTTCTCGTAGAGCTTGGTCAGCGTGGCGCCCGTCACCTCGTCGAACCAGCCCTCCGCCACGAGCTTGGCGCGGGCGGCTTCCATGTGGCGGGGCGCGCGGAAGAAGAAGGCCTTCTCCTCCGGCTCGCCATGGCAGGAGAGGTAGAGGTCGGAAACGAGGTTCAGCTTGGCGATGATGCGCTTCTGCGTCGCCGCGAAGGCGACGGGATCGACCGCATAGGTCGAGCCGATCTCGCGGCGGAGCGAGAAGGTCACGCGCTTGGGGCCGCCCGGCGTGTGGCGCAGCTTCATTTCGCGGTCGAGCCCGCGGAACATGGACGGGCAGCCGACGATCTCGACATTGTGAATGCCGTTGCGGTGCAGCGTCTCGGCGCTGAAGGCGCCGCGGACGCCGATCGAGGGCGTGCGGTCGGAAATCGCCTGCCAGACGCGCCGGTTCTCGGTCGGCAGAAGGATCGGACGCTCCTTCTCGGCTTGCGCGCCGACGCCAATGCAGAGCACCGGCATGTCGAGCGCCTCGATCCAGGCGAGGAAATGGCCCCAATCCATGTCCTCGTGGATGTAGTTGGAACCGCGCAGCAGGATGAAGTCGCAATTGGCCTTGATCGTCTCGACGGCCGCGTCGGTCACGGGCTCATCGATATTGACCTCGGTGCCGGCCGAGTAGTTCACGAGTTGCAGCGTCGAATCGTAAACGCAGATATCGCCGGTGTTGTAGTAGCGCTCCAGCGTGGATTGGAAGGTGGACTCGAACCAGACGGCCCGGTGATTGCCGATCCGCCGGCCCGAATATTTGACGAGAGCTGCGCGCATGGTCCTGAAGACGCCTTTTATGCCACCGGGGCGTGGGCCCACCCGAAAGCCGGTCGAGACGATCGGAATTTAATCCAAGTGTATGAATTAACGCTTGCGGCGCGGCCCCTAACCCAGCGGCCAGGCCCCGGGCTCGACGCATGCCCCCTGCCCGGCCGGCGCCGACGCTGGCGCCAGCGCCGGTGCGCCGGGCTCGATCCTCAGAATGCGCATCATCTCGGGCAGGCAGACCGTGCGCGTGTCGAAGCGCTCCACCGCCGTCTGCCGGGCCGCGATGCCGAGCGGGGCGAAGCGGGCGCGGTCGGCCAGCACTTCGGCGACCGCCTCGGCCAGCCTGTCCGGCTGATGAAAGGGCACGAGCACGCCGTTCACCCCGGTCTCGACGACCTCGCGCACGGGCTGCGTGTCGGAGGCGACCAGCACGCAGCCCGTCGCCATGGCTTCCAGACACGACCAGGAGAGGACGAAGGGATAGGTCAGATAGACATGCGCCGAGGAGACCTTCAGAACGTCGAGATAGGCCTCGTAGGCGAGCGGCCCCAGAAAGTGGACGCGGGAGAGATCGATCTCGCCAGCCACCTCGTCGAAGAAGATCTGGTGCCAGGTCTTTCCCGGCGGCGGCCGCTGCCCGTAGGAAACGCCGAAGCCCCCGACGATCAGGATGCGCGCCATCGGCCGAGCCTTCATCAGCGCGGGCAGCGCGCGCATGAAGACGTGATAGCCGCGCAGGGGCTCCAGATTGCGCGCGACGAAGGTCACGACCTCGTCGGCGCGGGTGACGGTGATGCCGTTCTCCAGCCGGCAGACCGCCTCCGCGTCCGGCGCGACCAAAGCGGTGTCGACGCCTTCGTGGACGACGTGGATCTTGTGCGCGAATTCCGGCGGAAAGGTCGATTTCTGCCAGTTCGTCGGCGCGATCGCGAGGTCTGCATCGGCGAGCGCGAGAAGGTTGGTCGCGTTGCGCGCGTTCAGCCCCACGAGGCCGTCGACCCCGAAACCGGGAAACTCGGGGTCGAAGTTCACGTCGGAATGCTGCGCGCGGTAGAAATACTCGCAGTAATGGATGATGCGCGCCTCCGGCCAGACCGCGCGCAGCGGCATGGCCTCGCCCCAGCCGCCATGGGCGACGATCACGTCCGGGCGAAACCCGTTGGCCGAGAGCATGGAGGCGACGTAGAGCGCCTGTTCCGCCCGCCGGCATTCCAGGTCGAAGCGCCGCGCGAAGGCATGCGTCTCTGGCGACTGCACGGGCTGGAAGCTGTAGCGGTGGAGCGAGACGCCCCGCGGCGCCGCCGCGCCCTCCGCCCCGATCGCGCGAACCTCGTTGGCGGGGTCCTTGGCCAGAAGCCGCGCCAGATGCCGGAACTGGGCGGGGAAGTTGTTGTGGACGAAGAGGACCTTCATGCCGGGACCGGCTGCGGCGCGGGCACCGGAGCGAGGAGATCGGCCTGCGCCGTCGCCGCGAAGGCGGGCGCAAGCGCCTCGATGGCGCAGTTTGGCATGAGGCAGAGCGCCCAGAGATCGAGCCGCCCCTTCGCCAGCCGCACCTCGGCAAAGCCCGCCTCCAGAACGACCCGCGCCAGCCGCGTCACGGTGAAGCCGGTGCGGTGCGCCATGAACCCGTGGCCGGCCGCGATCGAGGCGCCGTGGCCGAAGAGCATGTCGAGCGGCGTGACGGGGCCTGCGGGCGAGACATAGGCGACGGCGTCGAGACCCTTCTCCAGAACGAGCGCCGCGACGGCCTCGACATCGGGACAGGTGATCAGCGCGAAGCCGTCCCCCTTCAGCACCCGCCGGAATTCGGCGAGCGCCGTCGGCACCTCGTGGGCGTGCAGATGCTCGATATTGTGCGACGACCAGATCGCGTCGATGCTGCCATCGGCGACGGCATCGCCCATGTCGGTCATGCTGCCGATAATGTCGGGCTCGACGGCGGGATCGATATCGAGGCGCAGCTCGCGCCAGTCCGCTCCCCGAAAGGCCGGATGCAGCTTTTCCGGCCGCGCCGGTCCGCTGCCGATATTAAGGACGGTTCGGTGCATCGCGGCTCGGCTCGTCGGCATCGGTGGAGCTTTCGGCGACCCGGTCAGGCGACCGCCCGCTCGGGAACGGTCGTAGCGGCTTCATCTTGCGCGAGCGGTTCGCCCGGCCCTTCAGGGAGAAGGCCGAGCCCCTCCATATCCGTCATGTCGAAGAGATCGCTCCCGTCGAGCGCGAAGTTCATCGTCTCCAGATTGGCGAGCACGAAGTCCATCGGATCGGCCTGCGGCGCGGGTGCGGCAGCGCCCGGCCGCTGCGGCGCCTCGGCGGCGGG
This sequence comes from Aureimonas sp. Leaf427, assembly GCF_001425485.1. Taxonomy (GTDB): domain Bacteria; phylum Pseudomonadota; class Alphaproteobacteria; order Rhizobiales; family Rhizobiaceae; genus Plantimonas. Next base: position 76,844 of record NZ_LMQW01000004.1, read on the forward strand.
CTGCGGCAGGCGGTCGATCGAGAGATGGCGGCGCGAGAAGAGAAGGGCGTTGGCAAGGTCGAGGGCCAGGAAACTCTCGTGGGCGAGCGCCCCGATCGTGCCCTGGTCGAGCGCGCCGAAGCGCTGGGGATCGACGGTGAAATCGCCGGAGCTGCGGTCGTCCATCCCGCGCAAAGGGGTCAGCACGCCTGCGATCGTCAGGAGATCGAGCGCCCGCGACAGGCGCGCGCCGCCGGTGCGCATCATCAACAGCGTGTTGCGGATCGCGGACAGTTCCGGCCCGAGCTGCCCGCTCTCGGGATCGGAGCAGATCGCGACGCCCGTCTCGCCGAGCAGCCGGCTGGCCACGAGCACGTCGAGATCGTCGATCGGCCGGGGCCCGGCCGTCTTGGCGAGGAGGAACGGAAAGGTGCGCAGCGCGATCGGCATGTAGCCGCCGCGCCAGCGCCCGGCCTCGTCCACGAGTTTTCGCGCCAGATAGCCCGGATGCATCAAGACGCCGAGCCGGGGCTCGCCGCCGAGGACCCGGACGGAGAGCGGCAGGTGATGGGCGGAGAGCAGATATTCCGTGTCGTTCAGCGGCATCCAGCCCATGGCGCCGGCAAAACCGTAATGATCCGGCGCGCGGCAGCGCGCGGCGGCGAAGCGCGAAAGGGGCTGAAGCCCGCTCATGCCGCGGCCTGCGGCTTGGCCATCGCGGCGACGGCGGCCTGGGCCGCCTGAAGCAGCGCGCCCGCCCGGAAGAGCGAGAGCCGGTGATGGCCGAAGAGACGCGCCGCGCCGACGCCGAACTCGGAAAGGATCGGCGAGAGCGCGGGCGTGTCGAAGCTCTTCGGCGCAACGATCCAGAGATCGAGGATCTCGCAAGCCCGGCCGTGGCCGAGATCGAAGCGCAGCGGCCAGGGCTCGAAGAGCCCGCGCGTCTCGACCGCCCGGCCGATCGCGGCGGTCCGCTCCGTGTCCCATTCGTAGAGTTCGAGCGCGCGAAGCCGAAGCTCGGTGCCGCGGGACAGGCGCCCGTCCGCACCGGTGATCGAGGCCCCCGCGTCGGTCGGCTCGTCGGGCACGGCGACATCCACCATGCGCTTGCCGGCCCCGCTGCCGCCGCCCGAAAGGAAGGGATAGGCCTGGAAGACGAGCGGCAGCAGCGACAGGACGCGCTCCGTGCCCGGCGCATAGCCCGCCCCGTTCGGCAGAAGCGTGCGCAGGGTCACGAGTTCGGGCCCGTCCTCGCCGCGCCGCCAGACGATCGGAAAGCTGCCCGCCAGCCGCTCGGCCTCGGCCGCCACGATCGGCACGATCTGCGTCTGGCGCGGCAGCGGATAGGCGAAGGGCGAGTAGATGCGCGCCGTCATCAGTTCGCCCGTCAGCGCGTGCGGGTCCTCGGCCAGAAGCGGGCTCATGGCGCGGGCCGCCTCGGCACGAAGACGGTGAAGCCCGACCGCGCCTCCTCGAGGAACGTGTGGGCCGCATCGAGATCGAGCATCAGAAGATGGCGCTCCCCGAAGCCGTACTCGACCCCGCCGACGGCCCGCCCGCCCGTCCCTTCGAGATGCGAGCCCTCCGCCACGTTCACATGCAGCCGCGTGCGCGCCCAGAGCCCGACGATGGGCGGCACGAAGGGGAAGGCCGCGCGCGTCTCCCGGCGGATCGCGGCGAGATCGGCGGGCTTGGCCTCCTCGACGATCTCGATCTCGATCGGCTGCATCAGGTAGAGTTCCAGCTCCTCCCCCGCGACGAGCGCCACCGCCTCGGCCAACTCGGCCGGCGTACGCGCGCGCCCGTCGAGCCGCAGCGCCTGCACATGCGCGCCGAACTCGCCGAGCGTTCTGAGCGCTTCGTACTGCGCCCGGTCCAGCCAGCCGCGCTGGTGCATGAAGGCGAGCGCGACCGGGTCGCGCCCCTGCCGTCTCCGGTCCTCGCCGACACTGTCGCGCGGCACGAGGCGGGCATCGGACTGCTTCAGCTGCAGCGAGCTGCCGTCGAGGCGCACGTCCAGCGTGCGCGGATCGTGCCAGGGCTCCAGCGCCACGGGAAAGCCGAAGCCGACGACGCCGTCGCCGAGGCCGGCATCGAGAAGGTCCTGCCGGAAGCGCTCGACCGGTCCGCCGCCGACGCACTGGTCGTCGACGAAGGCGAGCACGGTCTGCCCGGTCAGCGCCAGCTTCTCGCAGAAGATCCAGCCCTCGACGCGCCCTCGCGAGACGAAGTCGATATGGCCCCGGATCATGCCGGAACCGCGTCCCGCGCGGCCGCGCGGTCCCCCGTTCCCGCGATCGACAGCGCGAAGAAGGCCGCGTAGCGCCGGGCCATGTCGCTGGCCGTCGTCACGTTCGGAATGCCGGCGCGAAGACGGGCGGCGTTCTCGGGATAGGAGGCCAGACGCATGGCGCGCAGGAGATCGGACGCATCTCCGAGCTTGAAATGCAGGCCGGACACGCCGTCCGGCACCTTCTCCGCCATGCCGCCGATGCCCGTGCAGATCACGGGCGCGCCGACCGAATAGGCCTCCTGGATCACGACCGGCGAGTTCTCCCACCATTTGGAGGGGATCAGCACGTAGTCGCACTCGCCCATCAGCCGGTGCACGGCGGCGTTCGCATAGGGGCCGGCATAGGTGAGGAACGGATGGGCCTTCAGCGATTCCTCGAAGCGCTTGGTGAAGGCCTCGGACTGGCCGATCATATTGCCGTGGATGCGCAGGCGCACGGTGCGCGCGAGCTCCGGGTCCTTCGCCACGAGATCGGCGGCGTCGAGAAGAACGTCGACGCCCTTGAACGGGTTGATCTGCCCGAAGAAGCCGAAGGTCCAGGCCCCGCCGGATTTGGCCGCGCGCGGATCGTGCGCGGGCATGGAGAGAAGGCCGTTCTCGATGACCGTCGTGCGCTCGGCCGGCAGGCCCCAGTCGATGAAGCGCTCGGCGAGAAAGCGGCTCGGCGAGACGAAGCCGTCGAAATCGCCGAAGCCGCTCAGCATGGTTTCCTTGCGCAGGCTGAACTGCGTTCGCATGTGCTCGGGAAAGCAGGAGACGCAGTTCTCGTTGGTCGCGCGCTCGCAGAGGCTCTGTGTCTGGCGCGTGATCATCTGCCCGTGGTTCTGGCAGATGCCGAGGAACTCGTGGATCGTCAGGAAGGAGCGCATGCCGGGCAGCTCGCTGGCGGCGCGCAGCGCGTTCAGCCCGAGATTGAAGAAATGGTGGAAGTTGACGAGCCCGACGCGCTCGCCCTCCAGGATGCGCAGGAGCTGTTCGGTCACGGCGCGGGGCGCCAGATGGAAGAAATGGTCGTAGCGCTCGCCCTCGAAGAAGACGGCGAACTCGGTCTCGCTGCCGAGCGCGAGCTTGTGCCGGTCCGAGACGTTGCAGGCGCCGACGAAGATCGCGTCGATCCCGATCTCGCGCAGGCCGCGATAGAGCGAATAGGCCGCGATCTCCGCGCCGCCCTTCGAGACGGAGGGATGGCTGTGCGAGACGATCGCGATGCGCTCGGGCAGAAGGCCCTCGCCGGGCGCGAAGCGGAAGCCGGGATCGTGCGTCATGCTCGCGCCTCCGTTTCGAAGAGGCGAAGGAGATCCTCGTCCAGAATGTCGGCAAGGCGCGAGGCGCGCGGGCGCTCCGTGCGCATGGCCGCGCCCTTCGCCACGCGGTCGCGGCCGGGCGTCCGCGGCAGGCCGCTATCCTTGTAGAGCCCGCGCGAGAGGCGCGGCGCGGAAAGGCTCCATTCGAGAAGGGCCGGCGTCGACCAGCCGAAGGCGGCGGCCGAGAGCGCGCCGTCCACCCGGTCGGGCGCGCCGGCATCGTCGACGATCTCGAACCGGTCGATCGCATGGCCGAGCCGGCCGAGACTGGCCTCGATCGCCGTCCAGCCGGCCGGCGTCGGCACGATCCCGCGTCCGAGATGCACGAAGCGCTCCGCCTTCAGCCGGCTGAGCAGCCCCGGCAGTTCGGCGAGCGCGTCGTTCTCGTGGCCGAGCAGGAAGAGCGAGAGCGGCGCGGTCAGCTCGGCCTTCAGCTCCTCGAAGCGCAGGAGCGCCTCGCTGCGCGCCCGGCCCTGGTCGCAGAGAAGGGCGATGCCGATATCGGCGGGAAAGGCGCTCGCATGGCGCGACAGGCGGTCGAGGCAAAGGTTGAGGTTCGAGACCTCGGCCGGCAGGCGCACGACGACGACGCGCCGCGCCGGCTGAAGCGCCAGCGCCTGCGGCTCGCCCACCCGCTCGGCATTGAGGCGCGCCGCGCTCTTCAGGAAGTCGGGATAGAAGCTCTCGTGGCGAAGCGCGGGAAAGAGGCGCAACACCTCCTCGCCGTCGGCCACCGGGTCCAGCCGGCGCAGGACCTTCGGCTCCACGCGCTGGACGGCCATCGAGCCGTCGTGATGGACGATGCGCAGGAGCGGCGCGCCCGACGCATCCGCGCCCAGCGCCCCGCGCAGCACGGCCGAGAAGCCCGCGCGCGCCACGACGGAGGAAACGCCGCCGAAGACCGGCTGGAGGTCCGGCCGCGGGCGGAAGCCGGTCGCGGCCTCGTCGGCGACGAGTACGCAGTCGCCGATCTTCATGTGGAAGGTCTCGACGCGCTTGGCCGGGCTCACCGCCCAGCCCTCCGCCAGGCAGCCGAAGCCCGGCAGCATCAGGAGCCGGTCGACCCCGCCCTCGGCGGCGATGCCGGCCGCCAGCGCATTGCCGGGCAGCCAGTTCGAGCCCGAATGGAGAAGCGCGGCCATCGCCTCGGCATGGCCGCCGGGCAGCGCCTGCGCCTGCCCGAAGGCGGCCAGAAAGGCGTCGGCCCGCAGGAGCCGCGTCTGCGGCCCGTAGCGCAGGTGATACTGGCCCTGGCGGCCGAGATAGACGAAGCCGTCCTTCATCGCGAGCGGCGGCGCCCAGGCCGTGTCCATCACGCCGATGAAGCCGACCGAGCTCGTCGCGAGGTCCGCCCGCTCGTATTGCAGGAGCGCGATGCCGGAGGGAAACTTCTGGCGGTCGACGACGGCGGCCGGAAAATCCGGCTCGATGCCGCGCTTCATGGAGCCGACGATCCAGACCTGCGATTCCGAGGCGGGATGGACGGCGTCGATCTGCCCGACATCGTGGTCGGAGAGCGGCCGCAGCGGGCGGTCGCGAAGCGCCTCGGCCTGCCCGCGCAGCGCCGCCAGACGCGCCAGCAGCCGGTCGCCCCGGCCCATCTTGTGCTCGGAGGGCGCGCCGGCGCCCAGAACCGCGCTCTGCCATTCCTCCACGAGATCGCCGACGCTTGGCAGGCCGCCCCGCGCCGGGCGCAGCGACACGTCCGAACCCGCGATGCGCACGCCGACCGGAAACGGCCGGCGATGGGCGGAGAGCCGGGCGAGGCGTCCGAAGATGTCCGGGCCGAAGCGGAAGCCGCACCGCGTTTCCTGCCCGAGGGCGCGGTCGATCTCCGGCCGGCGCTCCTCCGTCACGGTGAAGGCGAAGGTCTCGCCGCCGACGGTGAGCTCCAGCTCGACCGGCTCGCCCGGGGCCTCCAGCGAGAGCGCCCAGCCCTCGATGCCGACCAGAGGCTCGAACGTCTGGACAGCGCCGCGCAGCGGCTGGACCCCGTCCATCGACAGGTCCGGCGAAGCGTAGTGCGATGAGACGGCCAGTTGCAGCATGGAAGTGGACGCGCCGTCCGAAAGGATGAGAGTTCGTCGGGGATAGGTGGAAACCGGTTATCCCGGAATGACGAACGACAACGAAAGAGACGAGAGGCCGTCTGGTTCGGACCGAACCTGGCGGTCTCTAGGAAAGGCTCGGGACGGCCGAGATCATGTAGAGGACGCCGCCTTCGGGCAGGAGGATCTCGGCCCGGGCGCGCGCGTCCACGACGACGAAGTTCTCCGGCGAGAGCGCGTAGTCCACGAAGTTCGCGGCGCGCGCGTCCGCATCGGCCGCGTGGTCGCCGATATGCGAGCCCTCGACGACGCGAAGGATGGCGCGCTCCTGCGTATAGGCGGCGAAGATCGGCGCGGCGCCCTCGCCCTTGGTCAGGCGCGCGGCTTCGGCGGCGAACTCGTCGGCGCTGCGAACGCGCTCGACGCTCGTCTGAACCTCGGTCTGGAGATAGGCTTCGAGCAGCGAGGTCGCCACGCCCAGCGGCTTCTCCATGAGCGCGCCGTCGTCGGCGGAGCTGCGGCGAACGAGGCCGCGCTCGTAGACGCCCGTCGACCAGAGAATGCGCAGGAAGTCGAAGTCGCCCTGCGAGATGCGGCCGTGCTTCAGCGCCCATTTCAGCGAGGCGAGGCGCTCGCGAACCTCGGTGCGGCCGAGCTCCTTGCCGGAGGAGGCAGTGGTGGTCACGACCGCGCTCTTCTGGAGCAGCACCGCGTCGGAGCCTTCCAGCTTCACGACCACGGAGCCGATGTCCTGGAGCGGCACGGAGATCGGGAAGGTGAAGCCGAGGTGACCGTCGCCCATGCCGGCATCGGCGAGATCGGGACGAAACATGTTCACGCGGCCGGCCCCGACGCAGGCATCGCCGCGAAAGGCGAGGAGCGTGCGTTCACGGATATTGCCGTCCTCCGAATAGATCCATCCTTGAATCACGTCGTTCGTGACGTGCTCGATGCTTCCCCTGATCATTTCCGGATGTCCTCGTGACGGGCGTTTCACTAAAACTACGTCGGGAACGTTACGCTTCCGTATACGCTAGATGTGACTTCACCCGGCCGAGCACTGTTACGCCGCAATAAAGACGAGAGGCCTCTCGTATCTTCCGCAACGGCGAAAGCGAGAGCGGCGACCGCCTCATAAGGCCGGGCGCCTCCCGGCCTGGATACGCGCCCCGGCGGCAGGCGATGCGGCACCGCACACGCCTCCACCGCGCCCCACCGCGCCTCGGGCAACAGCGTCAACAACGCTTTAAATAAATCTCTAAAGCTCTTTTGTCACTTAAACTGCGATTCATCGTACGGCGCGCTATTGCCTGCAATTATAGGCATTTACTGCATGTAAACTTGCTTTCGATGCTTTTCGGCGGATGATCGGAACAAGATCAAGCGTCGAGGTCAACCGTGAACATAGGCGAACGCAAAGCTGTCCTTTCCGTCGAACGCGGATTGCACATGCTCGCCTATCGCTGGCGGGCGGACCTCGCCTCGCGCTCCGGTCCGGCGCCCGTCGCCGAGATCCGGGTCGCGTCCGGCGAGATCGTCCTGATCGCGGCACCGGGCATGGAAGAGGGCCTCCTGCCCGGCCCCGGCACCGGCCTCGTCCTGCGCGCCGAAACGGCCGGCACGATCGAGGTGACGCTGCGCTCCGCCTTCGAGGGAGGAAGCCTCGTCGCCGATCTCGAACTGAAGAACATCGAGACGCCCCGCCCCGTCGCGGGCGCGGTTCCCGGCGCGCCGCGCACCGAACTGCCGCGCGGCGCCTGCGACTTCTCCGTCACGGCCCATGTCTCGCTTCGCGGCGACCTGACGGCCGCGCGCGGCGACTGGATCTGCGGGCCGGGCGCGCCGGGCCGCATCGAGGGCCTGGAGATCAAGGCGCTCTCCGGCGATCTGCCCGTCGAGGTCCAGGTGGCCTCGGGCGGCCGCCTCAGCGGCTGGACGCCCTGGCTGGCGGCCGGAACCTATGCCGGCTCGCGGGGCAAGGCGTCTCCGCTGATCGGCCTTCGCCTGCGCCTCACGGCGGAGGCTCCGGCCCATCTCGCCCTCAAGGCGGATGCGACCTTCCTCGGCGCGCCGACGCTGACGCGCGTCGGCCGCGAGATCGAACTCTCCGGCGCCTCGCTTCTCGACCCGCTCGTCGGCCTGCGTCTCGACATCGTCGAGGCGGGCGCCGCCGACCTGCCGGCGCCCGCCGTGCCGGTGCTCGTGACCGCGCCGCCGAGCCGCCTTCGCGTCTTCCGCCGCGCGCCGGAAAGCGCCGTGGCCGCGTGAGAACCATCCATCCCCCGACGAGCCCCCGGCTCGCAGCCTTTCACGAGCGGTCACCGCCGGCGCATCCGCGCCGGCTTTGCGAGTTCGGCAAGAGGCGTGCCCTGGTAAAGGCGCGCGATGGCTGAGATCTACACGAGCGCCGAGAGCGCGACGCTGTCCAGCCTCTCGCCGGAAGCCCACGACCACATCAATGCCATCCTCTCCGATCTCGGCCTGTCCGGGACCGGGGACGTCGCCGTTCAGCCGATCGGCGCCGGCGAGGTCGCGGCGGGCGCGGACGACAAGGCGATCGTCGCCGTGCCGGGCACCGGACACGACCCGCTTCTCATCGACGGCGGCAGCCATGGCGCGGCGGTGATCCTGGCCGATAGCGGCGCCGTCACCCTGACGGGCATCGGCGACGACACGGTCTTCGCCAGCGACGGCGGCAATGTCATCACGGCCGGCAGCGGCCATTCCGTCGTTCATGGCGGGCTCGGCGACGACAGCATCTTTGCCGGCTCCTCCGGCGGCGACCACGCGCTCTTCGCAGGCGCCGGCGGCAGCGACACGCTGGTCGCCGGCATCGGCATGGACACGCTCTGGGGCTCTACCGGCGGCCATAGCCTGCTCGTCGGCGGCGCCGAGGGGCACACGGAGATCCATGCCGGCGGCGCGGGCGGCGACACGATCCTCTCCTCCGCCGGAGGCGACACGATCCACGGCGGCGGCGCCAGCATCGATTCCGCCGGCGACCACGCCACCATCTTCACCGTCGGCGATACGATCGCCTCGCACGGCGACCACGCGCTGATCGACGGATCGGCGGCCGCCGGCGGCTCCCATACCGACATCTTCGGCTCGCATGCCACGATCTTCGGCGGATCGGGCGGCGATACGATCACGCTCCACGACACCGCCTCCTTCACCTCCGTCTTCGGCGGGGCGGGCGACGACCACTTCCTGTCCTACGGCCTCACCGACAGCGTCTCGGGCGGCGACGGCTCCGACTATTTCAGCATCGCCGGCTTCGGCACGGGCCACGACACGATTTCGGGCGGCGCCGGCGACGACAGCCTCGTCTTCCAGGACCGCAACCTCGCCGACGCCCATATCACCACCTCGGGCGCGACGACCTTCGTCTCCTTCGACGACGGCTACAGCGCCAGCCTCAGCGGCATCGAGCACCTGCGCTTCAAGGACACGGTCTTCTCCGGCTGAATCCCCTGACAGCATCCGAACCATTCGATCGGATGCTTTAACGTCTTCGCGACATAATCGCCGGGAACCGCCCCGTCCCCTGCGATCGAAGTCCTGGCCGCCATGCCGCCCGTCTCCTCCTCCACCTTCCAGGCCGACCGGCGCGCCGGGCTCGACGACCGGCGGCGCGGGGCTCGCGGCGAGGCACTCCTGCGCTTTCGCGCGGCGGCCGAGGCCCATCCCGGCGACCGCTGGAACCGCAACGACATCGCCCTGGAGCTTCAGGCTCTGGACCGCCTCGACGAGGCGCAAGCCGAGGCCGAGACCCTCGCCGCCGAGGCGCCGGACTTCGCGCCGGCCCATCGCACGCTCGGCCTGATCGCCCGTGCCAAAGGCGAGACCGAGGCCGCTCTCGGCCATTTCGAACGGGCCGCCGCCTGCGACCCGCGCGACCTCTGGAACCGGCACGACGCCGCCGTGTCGCTTCGAACGCTCGGGCGAACGGAAGCCGCCGCAAGCGCCTTCCTCGCCGTCGCCGAAGGCACGCCTCTCGCCCACACGCTGCGGGCGCTCGGCGAGATCGCGCGCGAGGCCGGGCGGCACGACGAGGCGCTCGGCCTCCTCCAGACGGCGGCGCGGCTCGCCCTCGGCGATCCCTGGTTCCAGCTCGACCTCGCCACCGCCTTCGAACGCCTCGGCCGGCACGGCGAGGCCGAGACCGTCCACGCGCGTCTGCGCGACGCCCACCCGGGCTTCCTGCCCGCCTATCGGCGCGCCGCAGAGAACGCGGCCCGACGCGGCGATCCCGCTGCCGCCTGCGGCCATCTCGAAGCCGCGCTCGCTCTGGCGCCCGGCGATCTCGGCCTGAAGACGAGCCTTGCCGAGACGCTTCTGAAGCTCGGCCGGCTCGACGAGGCGGAGACGCGCTTCGTCGAGACGCTGATGCAGGCGCCCGGCGAGAGCGCCGCCTATCTCGGCCTTGCCCGCGCCGCCCGGCTTCGCGGCCTCCCCGATCTTGCGGCGGCGCATTTGAAGGCCGCGGAGGCCGTCGTCTCGTCGGACCCGCTGGCTCGGCTCTCCCTCTCCGCCGAATGGCTCGCCCTCGGCGAGCCCGCCCGCGCGCGCAGCCTCTATTCACGCCTCGACGCCGCGCCGGCAGCAAGCCTTCCCCACGTCGCCGAACTCACGACGCTCGTCCGACGCGCGGAAGGCCCCGCCGCCGCCCGCCGCCTCGTCGAGCGCGCCCTCGCGCTGCAACCCGACCACCCCCGCGCCCTGCTTCTCCTCGCCGACGACCATCGCGACCGCGGCCTCCTTTCGGAAGCGGACGCGCTCTACGACCGCGCGCTCGCGGCCAAGCCGGATCTCTACTGGGCCTTCGTCGGCAAGGCCGCCGTCGCCCGGGGCCTCGGCCGGCCCGGCGAGGCGACCCGCCATCTGGAGGCCGCCGAGGCGATCGACCCCGTCGAGGGTTTCGCCCGGATCGAGCGCGCCGCCGATCTTCGCAGTGCCGGACGCTTCGACGAAGCGCTGGCCCTCCTCGCCGCCCTTCCCCCCGGCTCGCCGCGACGCGCGCAGGCCGCCCTCGCGCGGGCGCAGATCGCGAGGGCCCAAGGCGATTGGAACGAGGCCTCGCGCCTCTTCGAAGCCGCCGCCCGAGCCTTTCCGGCCGAGACCGACGCGCTCGTCGAAGCCGCCGAGGATGCCTTTCGCAGCGGAGAGGACGCGCGCGCCAAAGCGCTTCTGGCGGAAGCTGCCGCAGCCGGCCCCGACCGGCCCGCGCGGCTCGAAGCCGAGGCCCGCCGCGCCCTCATCCGCGACGAGCCGGAGGCCGCGCTCGCGCTCTACCGAAGGTCGGAGGCAAGCGATCCGACGCGCCTCTTTCCCGCGCTCGCGAGCGCCCGCCTGGAGATCACGCTCGGCCGGACCGAAGAGGGCCTCGCCGCCTTCGACCGCGCCGCGGAACGCTTCGGCGGCCGGCCGGAGATCGTGCTCGCCAAGATCGAGATGCAGCGCCAGCGCGGGCTCGGCGAAATGGCCGACGCGCTTCTCTCCAAGGGACGGCGCGTCTTCCCCCATCATGCCGGCCTTCGCCTCGCCGACATCCACGCCCTCATCGAGGCCGGCCGCCACGACGAGGCCGAAGCCGCGCTGGACGCCCTTCCCACAACCACTCTGGCTGAAACCGGCCGCGTCGCCTTCGCCCGCTCGCTATCCCATGCCGCGCGCTTCGATCTTCCCGCCGCCATCCGCGAAGGCGAGACGGCCGCGCACCAGCTTCCGGGCGACGGCTGGGTGCTGAACCGGCTGATCCACGCGGCGCTCCTCCATCTCGATCTCGACCGCGCCGGCCGGTGCCTCGCCGATCTCGCGCGGCTGGAAGCGAGCGCGAACCGCCTGCGCGGCAAGTCCGCCAACCCGTCGCAGAGCCATTACGGACAGATCTTCGACGAGTTCCGGCTGGACGCGGACGCACTGGCCCAGCTCCAGGCGGCTCGCGATCTGCCCGACGCCGAAGCTCTGACGCGCGCGGCCGAGATCGTGCGCGAGCATCCCGGCAGCACCGCCGCCGCCATCCGGTTCTTCATCGCGCAGCGCCGCGCCGGCCGTCTCGACGCAGCCCCGGATGCGGTCAGCGCCGAAACGGCGATCCCGGCCTCGATCCATCAATATTGGAACGACCCGGAGCCGCCGCGCGATCTCGAACCCCTGATCGACAGCTGGCGCACGGCGCATCCGGGCTTTGCGCACCGGCTCTGGGACGACACGTCGGCGCGGGCCTTTCTCGAAAGCCTGCCCGATCGAAACATCCTTCTCGCCTATGACCGCGCGGTGGAGCCCGCGATGAAAGCGGATCTCTTCCGCCTTGCGCTGCTCGCGCGCCACGGCGGCCTCTATGCCGATGCCGACGACCGCTGCCGCCGGAGCCTCGCGCCGCTCCTCTGCGCCGGCTATGGGCTCGTCCTCTATCAGGAGGATCTCGGCTCGCTCGGCAACAATCTCATCGCCACCCGGCCGGGCCATCCGATCATCGAGCGCGCGCGCGATGGGGCGGTGGAGGCCGTTCTGCGCGGCGATGGCGACATTCTCTGGCTCTCGACCGGCCCCGGCCTTCTCACCCGCGCCGCCGCCGCCGTCCTCGCCGAGACGCCGGCGATGCTCGACGAGACGCTGATCCTCGACCGCCCGGCGCTCCTGGCGCATGTCGCGATCCACTGCCTCGCCGCCTACAAGGTGACGGAGCGCCATTGGAGCCGCACCGCCTTCGGCCGCGCGAGGCCGGCGGCAAAAAGCGCCTGACTGTCAGGCCGCGAGCGCGGGCCCGAGGCCGAGGGCCGCCGCCTGCGCCAGGAGCCGGCTGCGGATGCGCTGCGGCACCTGGCGGGCTGATTTGGCGCGCGGCCAGTCGAGCTCCGCCGCCGGCGCGCTTCCCTCGGGCAGCGCGGCGCGCTCCTCCCAATTGTCGAAGGCGAGGCGCTCGGGATTGTCGACGAAGCTCTCGGCCGGCGCGCCCTCCGCCAGGATCAGCGCATGCTCGGCCAGCTCGACATGGTGGTAGACGAGGACCTCCGGCACCTCGGTCTCCCGCGTGATCGAAAGCCCGTTTACCAGCGCGCTCGCATGGGCGAGGATGCCGTCCACGAAGAGCGCGTGGTCGGGCGAGACGAAGAGGTCGCGCGCCGGCACACCGTCGCCGAGCGCGCCGGCCCGGATGCGGATCGGATAGGCGCGCAGCGGATCGGCGAAGCGCGCGGAGAGCGTCTGCCGCCCGAGCCAGCGCACGGCAAGGCCCCGCCCATCCGCCAGCGTCACGAGATCGCCCGCCGCGAGCCGCTCCACGGGCACGGGACCGCCCGGCGTCGCGATCAGCGTGCCCGGCCGGAAGCAGACCGGCGCGGTCGGGGAGAAGCGCGTGGTGAGCGTGCCCCCGACCGACGACGTCGTCGTCCCGCCGACGCTGCCGCCCGCGCCTCCACCGAGCCCTAGAGGCGAGGAACCGGTGGAAGCGGTCGAGCCCGTCGACAGGCCGGAGGAGGTGGCGGAAGACGTGGACGCGCCGACATGCCCCGCCTCGGAGCCCGATGCCGCGGAGGTTCCGGCCGCGGCAGGCGTTCCGGCCGAGTTGGCGTTCGCGGCATCGGCGGCATTGCTGCTGCCGTTCGATGCGCCGCCGCCGCTCGTGCTCTGGCTTCCGCCGCCATCCGAGGCGCCCGCCTCGCCGCCGCCTTCACCCGAGCCTTCGCCCGAACCCGAGCCGCTCTCGCCGCCGCCGCCACTGCCGGATGCCGCCTCGCCGCCGCCTGCGGCGGCCGCCGCGGCCGTGCCGCCCTCGCCGGGCGCGCCGCCCCCGGCGCCACCCTCGCGCCCGCCGCCGCCGGACGATCCGCCGTCGCGCGCCGCCGTGGAGCCTGTCGAAGCGCCGCCGATGCCGCCGCCGCCGGTGCCCCCGGCCGAGCCGCCCGCAGCACCCGCGGAACCGCCCTGTGCGACGGAGCCTCCCGTGCCCGGACCGCGGGATACGGCGGCGGCCGAAGCGCCGCCGGCGGGGGCGGCCGAAGAACCGGCCTCGGACGCGCCGCCTTCGCTGGCCGCCTCGCTGGATGCCGCAGCCTCGCTCGCCGCACCCTCGGAGCCCCCGCCGTCGCCCTTCGAAGTGCCGGCGGCGCTGGCGGAGGAGGCGGTCGCGCTCATCGTCGTGGCGGAGGTCATGCCGCCCGCCATCATCGCGTTGGCGGCCCCCGCGCTCGCGCTGGCGCCGCCGTTGCCGCCGCCACTGCCGCCGCCGCGATCCTTGGACTCCGAGCCTTCCGAAGTCTCGTCGCCGGAAAGGTCCTCGTCCTCGTTCATCGCGCCGGCCTTGCCTGGAGGGTTGTCGCCTTGGAACCTTCAACCTCTCACGGCGACGCGAGGGAAGCGTTAAGCGGATGCTTCGCATTGCAGGCAATGATGCCGACGCGACCTCCAGTCCGGCGAAAGGCCGGTCGGCCACAGTGCCGGCCTCCGACCGATCCCGATCTTTGCGAGACCATGGACCCCACGACGGCAGGTCAGACGCTTCGACTCGACGATCGGGAGGCCCATGCCGGGAGCCTGACGCTCGCCGCGACGCGCCTGTTGCGCGCCGGGCAACCGCGCAAGGCCTTCGAGCTGGCCGACCGGCGCTGCCGCATGGACGCGCCCCCCGGACCGGCCGATCGCGCGATCCGGGCGCTCGCCGGCCGTCTCGCCGGCTGGCCCTTCTGGCAGGAGGATCTCGACGCCGCCCTCCGCGCCGACCCGCTCGATCCGACCGTCAACGCCACGCTCCTGCGCCTCGGCTCGCCCGCCGCGCGCCGCGAGGCCGCCCTTCGCCTGGTCGCCACGCCGGACGCCTCCGCCCATGCGCTGGAGGACGCGCTCGCCCATCTCTTCGAGGCCGGCGAGCGGGCGGCGCTTCGGCTCGACCTCGTCGACGACCGCCTCTCCGGCTGGATCGCCTGGACCGGGGCCGGGGCAAGCGTGCTCGAACTCGAAGGCCCCGGCGAGCCCCATCGCCTCGCGCTGACGCCGAGTGCTGCGGCGCTCCCTTTTCTGCCGCCGGGTTCGCAAGCCGCGCTGATCGAGACGCGCCTTCCCTTCGAGCGCGTGCGCCGCGCGGTTCTTCGCATCGACGGCGCACTCGTGGCGGAAACACCGCTCGTCGGCCGCAGCCGGCGGGGCGACGGCCCGCTGAAGGGCACGGCGCCTCAGACGGTGCCGCCGCGCGCGCCGCTCCTCGTGCTCGTCCCCGTCTACGAGGATTTCGAGGCCTCGGCCGCCTGTATCGAGGCCGCGATCGCCGAGACGGGCGGGCGCCCCGCGACGCGCCTTCTCGTCGTCGACGACGCCTCGCCCAATCCAGAGCTGGCCCGCCATCTTCGCGCCCTCGCGGAGCAAGGCCGGATCGAGCTGAAGCGCAACGAGATCAATCTCGGCTTCACCGGCGCCGTCCGCCGGGGGCTCGCCGAGGCGGGACAGTCCGACGTCCTCCTTCTCAACGCCGACGCGATCCTGCCCTCGGGCGCGCTCGATCGCCTCTCGGCCGCCGCCTATGGCGCGCCCGACATCGGAACGGTGACGCCACTTTCCAACAACGGCGAATATACGAGCTTTCCCCGCCCCGGCCTCGCCAACCCCGCTCTGCCGCCGGAGGAAGCCGCCCGCATCGACGCCGTTGCCGGGCGCCTCGACCCGTTCCCGGTCGATCTCCCGACGGGCACCGGCTTCTGCCTCTACCTGCGCCACGACGCGCGCGCGGCGGTCGGCGAGATGCCCTCGATCTACGGACGCGGCTATTTCGAGGACATGGAGTTCTGCCTGCGCGCCCGGGAGGCGGGCTTCAGGAGCGTCTGCGCCCCCTCGCTCTACGTCACCCATCACGGCTCGCTCTCCTTCGGCACGGAAAAGGCCGCGCTCGTCTCGAAGAACCTGCGCATCCTGCGCCAGCGCTTTCCCGCCACCCGCGCCGACTGCGCAGCCTATGTCGAGGCCGATCCCCTGCGGGCCGCCCGCGCCGCCATCGAGGCGGAGCTCGGCTTCGGTCCGTCGCTGCCGCTCCTCGTCGCGCGCGAGGGCGGCGCGCTCCTGCCGGTCCGCCTCGCCGATCACAGCGCCGGCGCGCTGCAGCTCCTCTGGTCCAGCGCAAGCGGCAGGCCCTCCGCCCGCCTTCTCGGCCCCGGCGGCACCGCGCCCCAGTCGCTGCGCTTCGGGCTCGACGAAGACGGCGCCGCCCGCCTCGGCGCCTATCTCGCCGCAGTTTCGATCGAGCGCATCGAGCTTCTCGGCGCAGATCCCCTTCCCCCCGGCCTTCTCGCCGCCCTCGGCTCCACCACTGCCGCGATCGACCTCGTCTTCGGCGACATCCCCCTCGGCGCGCACTCGCCCGAGGGCGCGCTCCTTGCGCCCTTCGCCGTCGCACAGACACGCCTCGCGCCGCGCCTGCGCCATGCGATCGCCGCCGAGACGCAGAGCTTCACCCTCCTGACGGAGGCCCCCGACCTGCCGGCGGGCATGAGCGTGGTCGACGCCCGTCCTGCGCCTGAGCCGGAGCCGGCAAGGCCTCGCAGCCGCCCGGCCGACGCCCCCGCCTCGCTCGGCCTTCTCTGCCCGCAGCCGATGCCGGGCGCCGACGCCTTCGCGCGAGCCCTCTCCGGCCTGCTCCATGTGAGGGCGCCGCTCGCGCGCATCGTCCTGCTCGGCCGGGCGATGGACGATCTGGGACTCATCGCGCGCGGCAATATCGCCGTGACCGGCGCCTTCGCCCCTCATGAGGCGGCCGATCTCCTCCGCCTTCTCGGCATCGACGCGCTCGTCCTTCCGCCGGCCTCGCCCTTTCTGGCAGAGGCCGAGCGGATGGCGTCGGCTCACGCTTTGCCGCTCGCCGCCGCTGACTGGACCTTCGGGCAGCTCCTGCCCGCCCCCTCCTCCCTCCTTCTGGATAGATCCGACCGTGACGCAGGAAACGCCCTCGCGACCGCCGATTGGTTCGCTCATCGCCTCCAAGCGGCGGCGGCGTGACGAAGGCGTCGGCCAGACGCCGCGCCCGCGCCCGCCCGTTCCCGCCACCGGCCTGCAGCTCACCCTGTCGCGCGCGGGCGAGCAGGCGTTCGAAGGCCATGCCTTCGATCCCGAAAAGCCGGACCACCGCCTGATCGTCGAGCTTCTCCTCGACGGCGAGCCCGCCGCCCTCCAGCGCGCCGAGAGCTTCGCGCCCGCGCTGGCCGGAATCGGCGACGGCTGCCACGGATTCCGCTTCGCCGTCGAGACCGATCGTCTCCAGCATCTCGGCCATGTCGGCGTGCGCATCGCCAATCTCGCGGAGAGCCCCGTGCGCAGCCTCGATCTGGCGAACGAGGCGCCTCTCGCCGCGCGCCATCCGGTCGGCGCGGTGTCCTGGCCGGGCGGCCTGCGCCTGACCGGCTGGGTCCGGCGCCCGGCGGACGGCGGCGCGCCCCCCCTCGTCGAAGCCTATCTCGACGGCGAGCGCATCGCCCATGCCTCGGCCGACGCCTGGCGCGAGATCGCGGAGGGCGGCGCGGCCTCGATCGAACCCGCCTTCACCCTGACCCTGCCGCGCTTTCTCGCCGACGGCGCCGCGCGGCGCATCGACGTGCGCCAGGGCGAGCGCGCTCTGTCCGGCAGCCCCGTGCCGATCCTCGCCTTCGCCGACGGCCTGGAGGCCGAACTGACGGCAAGGTCCGCGCTCCGCGACGAGGCGGCGCGCGCGGCGCTCTTCGACCTCGCCTGCCCCGACGCCGTGCCCTTCGGTGCCTTCGAGGCCTGGGACGCCCGCTTCTTTCCCGTGCCCGCCGGCCCCCGCCTCGCCAAGCCGCTCGCCGTCGCCGCGATCGGCGAAGCCACCGCCGGCCGCAAGACGCTGGACGCCCCCGCATCCTCGGGACAGGTCGGCGCCGTGCTCGCGCCCGACGGCGGCCCGACGCGCTTCGACGCCGGCGATCTCGTGCGCTTCCTCGAAGGTCCCGGCGCCTCCTGCCCCGTCATCGTCCTGGCACTGGCCGGAACGGTGCTTCGGCCCGGCGCCGCCGCGCGGCTGGCGGCGGCGCTCGAGGCCGATCCGTCCGCCGAAATCGCCTATGGCGACCTCCTTCTGGCAGGGCCCGACGGCCCGGCGACGCCGCTTCTTCTCCCGGCCTTCGACGAGGAGCGCTTTCGCGAGCAGGGCTCGGCGGCCTTCGCCTTCGCCATGAAGCGCGGCCCCGCGATCAAGGCCGCGCGGCGCGGCATCGCGGACCTCGTCCGCCTCTTCCTCGCCCCGCTCGAAGGCGGCGGCGGCCTCTCCGCCCATCTCCACCTGCCCGGCGCGGCCTTCGTCCTGCCGGAGTTCGACCTGCCCGCGCTGAACGAGGCCTTCGCCGAAGCGATCACGGCGCATCTTGCCGCGCGCGGCATCGCCGCCGACATCCACACCCGCCCGGAGACGAGCCTGCCCGCCATCCGCATCCGGCGCCGGAGCGCGGCCCGCCCCACGATCACCATCCTCCTCGACGCCGCGACATCGCCGGAGCCCGACATCGCCGAGGCGGTGGAGGCCCTGGAGGCCAGCCGATCGAAGGGCCGGGTGGAGCTTGTCGTCCTCGCGCGCGGCGCCGACGAGGTCTTGCGCGAGAAACTGAAGCTCGACGGCATCGCGCTTCTCGACGTCGAGCCGCGCGAGGGCTACGCCGCGCGGCTCGGCCGCGCCGCCGAGCCTCTGGAGAGCGACCTCCTCTGCTTCCTCGACGCGCGGCTGCGCCCGGAAGGGGCGGACTGGCTGGAGGAGATGGCGAGCCGCCTGGAGGACCCGCGCACCGGCGCGGTCGGCCCCGTCGTCACCTCGCCGCTCGGCGCAATCGTCGAGGCCGGCCTCGTGCTCCGGCCCGCCGGGCGCGCCGTGCCGGCCTTCCGAGACCGCATGGCGGGCGATCCCGGCACGGGCGACGCGCTGCATGTCGCCCGGCAGGTCTCCGCCCTCGGCAAGGCCTGCCTCCTCCTGCGCCGCACGGATTTCCTCGCCGTGGGCGGCTTCGATCCGCTTCTCTTCCCCCATTCGGGCGGGGAGATCGATCTCAGCCTGAAGCTGCGCGCGCTCGGCCGGCGGCTGGTCGTCGCGCCCGATGCGGCGCTCGTCCTCGCCTCGGACGTCCGCGAGACCGAAAGCCGCGCCGAGACGCGGCTTCGCGAGCGCGCCGAGCGCCTTCTCTTCGCGCGCTGGCCGGACGCCTTCGCTTCGGATGCCTTCTACAGCCCGCTGCTCGACCGGGGACCGGTGCCCTATTCCGGCCTCGCCTGGCCGCCCGGCCGCGCGCTCGCCAGACGCTCCACGCTCGCGCCCGCCCGTCCGATCCCGCCCGGCTGGTGAGGGGGGCGCGACCTGACGCCATCGGCGGCGGGTCGCTTCAGAGAGCGGAGATGCGGTCCTTGTTCTCGCCGAAGAGACCGAGGCCCGTCGCCCAGATCTCGGCGAGCCGCGTCCAGTTCATCGAGGCCGTTCCCTTGCGGCCGAGCGCAAAGCCGTGGCCCCCCGTCGCCACGCGGTGAAGCTCGACCGGAATGCCGGCCTTGCGGCACGCCTCGGCCAGGATCTGGCTGTTGCGGGCGTCCACGATCGGATCGTCCTCGGCATGGAGGAGAAAGGTCGGCGCGCCGCCCGGCCGCACATGGGTCTCCACCGACCAGGCGCTCGCCGCCTCCGGCGTCGGATGGAGGCCGATCAGCTGGCGGCGGCTCGACGTGCCGTCGAAGGGCGGCTTCAGCGTCACGACCGGATAGATCAGCGCGGCGAAGTCCGGCCGGGCGGAGGCCTTGTCCACCGCATCCATCGGCTGGTAGCTCGCCTCGCGCGCGCGCGCCGCGGCGAGCCCGAGAAGATGGCCACCCGCCGAAAAGCCGAGGAACCCCATGCGCGTGGGGTCGAGCCCGAGGGGCCGCGCCTGCGAGCGCATGGTGCGCAGCGCCCGCTGCGCGTCCTGGAGCGGCGCGAAGGGCCCGTCCGTCCAGCCCTCGCCGGGCAGGCGGTAGGTGAGGATGAAGGGCGTGACGCCGAGCCCGGCCAGCCACTCGGCCGCCGGCATCGCCTCGCCTGCTATGGAAATCTGCGTGTAGCCGCCGCCCGCCGCGATGAGGACCGCCGCCCCGTTCGGCCGTTCGGGCCGGATCATGTCCAGCGCCGGCTCGGCGATATGGCTGAGCGAGCCCCAGCGAAGCCCCTGGGGCGGGCCGGAGGGACCGCCGCCGCCGGGCATGCCGTTCGGCCAGAGCCTGATCGAGGAGGTCTGCATCTCCGCGCGCGCCGATCCGGTGAGGGCGAGGACGGCGGCCGCGCCCTGAAGGAAGGTTCTGCGGTCGAGCATGGCGAAGAAGACCGTTCGAGACCAGGGACCACGCGCCGCATTCGGCCCGCAAGTCCATGGTATTGCAGGAACCTTGTCCGGGGCGGGTGCAGCGCAACGGAAAAAGCGCCGCATCCGGGTCGTGTCGTGCTGTGCTAAGGCTGGCGCCGTGCCGCAGCGGTGCACGAGAGCGGAGCCCCGCATGTCCATTCGCAATCTCGACGCTCTCTTCGAGCCGAAGGCGATCGCCCTCGTCGGCGCCAGCAACCGGCCGGGTTCGGTCGGCGAGGTTCTGGCGCGCAACATCTTCGGCTCCGGCTTCAAGGGGCCGGTCATGCCCGTGAACCCGCACGAGCAGGCGATCCGCTCGACGGTGAGCTATCGCTCCGTCGCCGATCTGCCGACCGTCCCGGATCTTGCCGTCATCGCGACGCCGGCCCCCTCCGTCCCGGCCATCGTCGACGAGCTCGGCCGCCGGGGCTGCCGCGCGGCCGTCGTGATCTCCACGGGCTTTGCGGACGGGCGGCTGCGGCAGGAGCTGCTCGACGCCGCCAAGCCCCATCTCCTGCGCATCGTCGGGCCGAACTGCATCGGCCTGATCTCGCCGGCGGCGGGCCTCAATGCCAGCTTCTCGCACCTGACGCCGAAGGCCGGCGACATCGCCTTCGTCAGCCAGTCCGGCGCCATCGCGAGCGCGGTGCTCGACTGGGCCGACGTGCGCGAGATCGGCTTCTCCCATGTCGTCTCGGTCGGCGACATGAGCGACGTCGATATCGGCGATCTCCTCGACTATCTGGCGCTCGACGCCAAGACGCGGGCGATCCTCCTCTATGTCGAGAGCATCACCAGCGCCCGCAAGTTCATGACCGCGGCGCGCATCGCCTCGCGCACCAAGCCCGTCGTCGTCATCAAGGCCGGGCGCACCGATGCCGGCGCCCGCGCGGCCGCCTCGCACACCGGCGCGCTGGCCGGCTCGGACGCTGTCTACGACGCGGCCTTCCGAAGGGCGGGCATGCTGCGCGTCGGCTCGCTGCGCGAACTCTTCGAGGCGGTCGCGACGCTCGCCACCGGCATCCGCCCGCGCGGCGACCGGCTGGCGATCCTCACCAATGGCGGCGGCGCCGGCGTCCTGGCCACCGACACGCTCTCCGACTGCGGCGGGCGCCTCGCGCAGCTCTCGGAGGAAACGCTGCGGCGGCTGGGCGGCATTCTCCCGCCGGACGGGTCGCCCTCGAACCCGGTGGACATGCCGGGCGACACGCCCCCGGAGGTCTTCGCGCAGGCGCTCGCCGCCATTCTCGAAGACCCCGAGCAGGACGGCGTCCTCATCCTCAACTGTCCGCAGGCCGTGTCGGATGGCCTCGGCGCCGCCGAGGCGACGCTCGCCGCCGCCCGCACGCAAGTGTCGGGCGCCTCGCGCAAGGCCCCGCTCCTGACCTGCTGGCTCGGCGAGCGCGCGGCGCGCGGCGCCCGCCGCCTCTTCGCCGCCAACGGCATCCCGACCTACCAGACGCCCGACGAATCCGTGCGCGCCTTCATGCAGCTCGTCGACTACCGACGGAACCAGGACCTCCTGATGGAGACCCCGCCGGCGCTCGCGCCCGGCGTCTCCGACCTGTCCGAAGCCCGGCGGGTCGTCGAGACCGCGTTGGCGCAGGGGCGTCCCGTTCTGACCGAGCCGGAGAGCAAGCGCCTCCTCTCGGCCTACGGCATTCCCGTCGTGCGCACCGAGACCGCCCGCACGCCCGAGGAGGCGATGGAGCTTGCCGCCGCGATCGGCTTTCCCGTCGCCCTGAAGATTCTCTCCTCCGACATCACGCACAAATCCGAGGTCGGCGGCGTGCGGCTCGATCTCGACACGGCCGAGATGGTCGGCGAGGCCGCGCACCACATGCTGAAGCTCGTCGCCGAGCGCCAGCCGGCGGCGCGGATCGACGGCTTCACCGTTCAGGCCATGATCCAGCGGCCCCGCGCGCACGAGCTGATCGCCGGCGTCGCGACCGATCCCGCCTTCGGACCCGTGCTCCTCTTCGGCCAGGGCGGCACGGCGGCGGAGATCATCGCCGACCGCGCGATCGGCCTGCCCCCGCTGAACGAGCTTCTGGCGCGCGACCTGATCGGGCGCACCCGCGTGGCGAAGCTCCTCGGCGGCTATCGCGACCGGCCCGCAGCCGATCTCGGCGCCATCGCCTCGACCATGGTCAAGCTCTCGCAGATGCTGGCCGATTTCGACGAGATCGCCGAGCTCGACATCAACCCGCTTCTGGCCGACGAGAGCGGCGTCCTCGCGCTCGACGCGCGCGTCGTCCTGCGGCCGACCGACGACGGCGCGCACCGGCGCTCGCGCTTCGCCATCCAGCCCTATCCGAGCGAGCTGGAGGGCGTCGTACGCTCGCGCGGCGGCACGGCCTTTCACCTGCGTCCGATCCGGCCGGAGGACGAGCCGGGCATCATCCGCATGATCGAGGCCTCCGAGCCCAACGACATCCGCCTGCGGTTCTTCGCCTCGATCCGCAAGGTCGGCCATGCCTTCGCGGCGCGCCTCACGCAGATCGACTACAGCCGCGAGATGGCCTTCGTCATCCAGGCCGAGACCGGGCCGCATGACGACATTCTGGGCGTCGCGCGCCTCATCGCCGATCCCAACGAGGAGATCGCCGAGTTCGGCATCATGGTCCGCTCCGACCAGAAGGGGCGCGGCATCGGCTGGATGCTGATGCACACGATCCTCGCCTATGCGCGCAAGCGCGGCTTCGCGGAGATCTACGGCGAGGTCCTGACCGAGAACACGACCATGCTCGCCATGGCCCGCGACCTCGGCTTCACCCAGCGCTCCCATCCCGACGACGTCGGCCTGCGCAAGGTCGTCATCAAGCTCTGAGGCACCGGAGGGACGTGAGGGCGGCGACAGCCGCCCTCACCGGCGGATGCGGTTGCCGAGGATGTAGCCGAAGAGGCCCATGAGGATGATGCCGATCGCGCCCTGGAGCCCGACCAGGATATTGGCGAAGCGGCCGACGACGGAGAGGCCGATCTCCGGCGGGTTCGAGGTCATCATGTTGAGCGCGCTGTAGCTCAGGAGATCGACCACGTTGCGCGTCGCGCGGGGCGCGCCCTCCGGCACGAGTCCGCCGCTGATGCCGTAGAGCGCCGCGAAGACGAGGATCAGCATGACGAAGGCCCGCACGATCCGCGACATGCTCTCCCCGTAGTCGCAGAGCCATTCCACGAACCGGTCGGCCGCCCAGTGGTAACCCGAGACGAAGACCGTCTTCCAGGCCCGCTGCCGGAAGGCCGCGCGCGCCTTGGCGCCGGCGCCGAGACAGCCCATCTTGCGCCCGCGCTTGTAGGCCCAGCCCGCCTCCGCCTTGGCGCCGATGCTGGCGAAATTGGCTTCCAGCGCCGTGTAGCTGGCCTTGGCGCCCTCGTAGTCGCCCGCCACCTCCTCGCCGACCGCCCCGCCGAGCTGCTCGACGCGGATGCGGCAGCCCTCGATCCAGGCGCCGGCGAGCCGGATGTGGCGGAGCTGGCAGGTGGAGAGGTCCAGCCGCACGAGCTTGGTGTCGGAGAGATCGGCGCCGGTGAGATCGGTGCCCGACAGCGTCGCATTGGCGAAGACGGCGCCGCGCAGGCGCGACTTGGCGAGCCGCGTGCGCTTCAGGCTCGCCCCGGAAAAGTCGGAGAAGGTGAGATTGGCGTCCGAGAGGTCGGCCTCGTCGAGCCGGGCCTTGCGGAACGAGGTCCGGTCGGCATCCGCCCCGGCAAAGCTCGCGCCCCAGCCGTCCGCGCCCTCGAAGTCCGCTCCGTCGAGCAGCGCCTCCTGCAGCTCGGCGAAGCGCATGGAGGCGCCGCCGAATCTGGCGTCCTCCAGCATGGCGCGGCGGAAGA
The DNA here is from genome assembly GCF_001425485.1 of Aureimonas sp. Leaf427. Classification (GTDB taxonomy): domain Bacteria; phylum Pseudomonadota; class Alphaproteobacteria; order Rhizobiales; family Rhizobiaceae; genus Plantimonas. Next base: position 100,650 of record NZ_LMQW01000004.1, read on the forward strand.
TCGCCTGCCCCGCCACCGCGTCGCGAAACGAGGCGCCGCCGAAATCGCCGTCCGAGAAGTCCGCCTCCTCGATCAGCGCATCGTCGAGGCGCGCCAGCCGGCCGTTGGCGTCGGTCATCACCGCTCGCTTCAGATTGGCATGGGAGAGATCGGCGCCGGACAGATGGGCGCCGGCCATGTCGACATCGGCGAAATCGACGCCCTGCCAGCGCGCGTCCCACCAGAGCGGCGCCTCGTCGGTCTCTGCCAGCCGCGCCGCGATCACCGCGCCGCCCGCTTTCAGGCCCGTCAGCCGCAGCCCGGCGCCCGGCCTGTCCGCCGGCCGTGCCCCGCCGAGCCAGCCGAGAAAGGCCTCCAGCTTGGCACGCGGCGTCGGCTCGCTCGCCGCCACCACAACGACCGGCTCGCCTTCGTCCCGAACCGCGCTCACAAAAGCCGGCCTTCGCCGCCGGTCAGCACCGGGTCAGCCACGGGCGGCACCCTGCGGCGGCCCGAAGCGCCCGGCGGCGATGGCATCGACCAGCGCCCTGTGGTCGAGCGCGTTCCGGTCGCCGTAGCTCTCGGCCCAGTCGGCGAGCGCGGCATCGAAGCCGTGGTTCTCGGCCCCGCCGCAATAGCCCGAGATCGCGGCGGCATCGCCGGTGCGCGCATGGGCTCGCGCCAGAAGCGCGCCGTAGCCGAAGGCGAAGAAGACGAGCGAGCGCCCGGTGAGGAGCGAATGGGGAATCTCGCCCTTCATGTTCTTCATCTGGCGCACGTAGAAGGGCCGCCCGTCGATCGTCGTCCAGCCGAGCAGCGGATCGCCGACCGCCTGGAGCAGCCGCTGGCCGTAGACGACGCGCGCCCCGTCGTGCGAGCCGTAGGGCTCGGGCAGCGGCGGAACGTAGGGCGCGTGCGACGGCTTGATCGCCTCCTTCACCTGCAGAAACAGCGCATCCTGGTCGGAATTGCCGAAGAGCAGCGCGAGATAGGCGCGCGTGCCGACGCTGCCGACGCCGACGACGCGGTGGACGACGTCCACCACATGATAGCGGCTCAGCATGAAGCGCCGCTCGCGCGGCAGGGATTCGGCATAGTGTTCGAGGCCGGAGATCACGGCCTCGCGCGTCTCGTCGTCGACGCCGGTCAGGATCGGCGGGTCCTCGCGCAGGCGCCAGCCGCCGTCCACCTGCCGCTCGCCCGCCTTTTCCAGCATGGAGGCGTTGTTGCGCCTTCGGGCCTTCTCCACCGCCTTCTTCAGAACGGCCTGCGAATCCGGATCGATCTCGATGCCGTCGAAATCGAGCCTGTCGGCCCGCGCCGCCCGGTGCCAGACGTCGATCGGCCCCTGCGGCGCGAGTTCCACCATGGAGAGACGGTAGCCGGAGACGCAGCCCTCCACGATCCGCCGCCGATCCTGCTTGCCGATGCCCTCGTCGCGCGCCGCGACGTTGAGGCTCGCGACCAGCCGCTTCAGGTCCCACTCCCAGGGCCCGATCGTCACCTCGTCGAAATCGTTGAGATCGAGCACCACGTCGCGCTGCGGCGTGCCGAACAGGCCGAAATTGGAGATATGCGCGTCGCCGTTCATCACGACGTGGATGCCGCTGACCGGCGTGCGCGAAAGGTCGGATGCCATGACCGCCGCCGCCCCGCGCAGGAAGGCGAAGGGCGTCTCCGACATGCGCTGGAGCCGCAGCGGCACGAGCCGCGACTGCCGGCCAGCGTTTGACCCTTCGACGAGATCGACCGGGTCGGGCCGTCCCTCCTCTACGATCGGCCGGCCATGCGCCTCGTGCGGCACCGCGCCGCGCAGGCGCTTGCCCGCCGTGCGGCGCTTTTCCCAGGGCTCGCCCTTGGCGCGCAGGTCGATCCGGGGAAAGGCCTCGGCCGGCGCCAGCACGATTTCGGGCGCCGCCGCGGCCGGACCGGAAATCGCCATGCCGGTCTCGGGCTGCGGCTCCGTCGAAGGGCCCGGCTGATCAAGGGTCATGCGCGCCGCCTTTTCCCGTGGTTGCAGCCTTGGAGAGAGGACTCGGAAGGCGCCTTTCAAGACGCGGCGGGGCGCGGCAAGATGCGCGGGGAGCCTCGTGGCAGAACGGCAACAGCGGCAACCGCGCCCTTTGCGACGATCGCCCTCGAAACGAGCGCTGCCAAGCGCCATCTATTCGGAAAGGGCGGCCCCGCGCGTCGTCCGGCGCCGAACCATCGAGGCATCCCGTGACGGCTCATTTCTCCTTCGACAATTCCTATGCGCGGCTCGACGCGCCCTTCCACCGCCCGACCCTGCCGACGCCCGTGGCCGCGCCCCGCCTCGTCCGGCTGAACCGGCCGCTGGCCGAGGAGCTCGGGCTCGATGCGGACGCGCTGGAGACGCAGGACGGCGCCGATATCCTTGCCGGGAACCGCATTCCGAAGGGCGCCGAGCCCATCGCTTCGGCCTATGCCGGCCACCAGTTCGGCAATTTCGTGCCGCAGCTCGGCGACGGACGGGCGATCCTGCTGGGCGAACTCGTGGACCGGCAGGGCCGGCGCCGCGACATCCAGCTCAAGGGCTCCGGCCCGACGCCCTTCTCGCGCGGCGGCGACGGACGGGCGGCGCTCGGGCCGGTCCTGCGCGAATACATCGTCAGCGAGGCCATGGCCGCACTCGGCATTCCGACGACGCGGGCGCTGGCGGCGGTCGCGACGGGCGAACAGGTCTATCGCGAGACGCTCCTGCCCGGCGCCGTCCTGACGCGCGTCGCCGCGAGCCATGTGCGCATCGGCACGTTCCAGTTCTTCGCCGCCCGCGGCGACGCGGCCGCCATCCGCAGCCTCGCCGACCACGTCATCGAGAGGCACTACCCGGACGCGGCCAACGCGGAAAATCCCTATCGCGCTCTTCTGGAGGGCGTCTCGGCCCGACAGGCGGCGCTCGTGGCGCGCTGGATGCAGATCGGCTTCGTCCACGGCGTCATGAACACCGACAACATGTCGATCTCCGGCGAGACGATCGACTACGGCCCCTGCGCCTTCCTGGACGCCTACGACCCCGCCACCGTCTTCTCCTCGATCGACCGGGCCGGGCGCTACGCCTATGCCAACCAGCCCGGCATCGCGCAGTGGAACCTGACGCGCCTCGCCGAATGCCTCCTCGCCCTGCTTCATCCCAAAGAGGAAACGGCGATCGAGATCGCGCAGGACGTTCTCGCCGGCTTCGCGGAAAGCTTCAACGCCGCCTATGTCGGCGGCTTCGCCGGCAAGATCGGCCTTGCCGAGACCCGCGACGGCGACGAGGCGCTGATCCAGGACCTTCTCGCGCGCATGGCGAAGGGCAAGGCCGACTTCACCCTCGCCTTCCGCCGCCTCTCTGCAGCCGCCGAGGACGAGACGGCAGATGCCGCCGTACGGACGCTCTTCGCCGATCCCGGTCTCTACGACGACTGGGCCCCCCGCTGGCGCGCGCGCCTCGCCGCAGAGCCGACCGCGCCCCGCGCCCGCCGCGCGGCGATGGAGGCGGTGAACCCCGCCGTGATCCCCCGCAACCATCTCGTCGAGGAGGCGCTCGCCGCCGCGCTCGTCGGCGATTTCGCGCCCTTCGAGCGCCTGAACGAGGCGCTCGCCACGCCTTACGAGGACCGGCCGGACTTCGCCGCCTATGCCGAGCGTCCCCTCGCCCGCGAGGAGGCCTATCGCACCTTCTGCGGCACCTGAGCCTCAGAAAAAGCCGGATGGGGCTTGACCCGCCGCCCCCGTCTGACGTTCGTCCCGCCGAACGAGGAGCGCGCCATGCGCTCGGGGATATGGGCCGAGGGGGCGACGTGCCGGAGATCGAGACGAGGACGGGCCTCTACGGCCAGCCGCCGACGGACCTGGTCGAGGTTCCGGCCGATGCCTTGCAGCTCTCGCCGCTGCGCCCGGGCTCCGCCGACCTCGCGGACCTTCCGCCGGGCAGCCTCGACGCCATCACCATCGCCGCGCCGCCGGGCACGCTGGAGCGCCGCCGCATCCTGGCGCTGGCCATCCGGGCGCTGCGCCCCGGCGGCAGCCTCGTCGCGCTCGCCCCGAAGGCCAAGGGCGGCCAGCGGCTCGGCCGCGAGATCGCCGAGTTCGGCGGCGCGCCCGGCGAGACCTCCCGCCGTCACCACCGCATTCTCGAAGCGCTCCGGCCGGAGGCGCCGACCGGGCTCGACGCGGCGATCGAAGCGGGCGATCTCCGGCTCGACGAGACGCTCGGCCTCTGGACGCAGCCCGGCATCTTCGCCTTCGACCGCATCGATCCCGGCAGCGCCCTCCTCGTGGAAGAGTTGCCCAAGCTCTCCGGGCACGGCGCCGATCTCGGCTGCGGGCTCGGCATCCTGGCGCGAGCCGTCCTCGCCTCGCCGAAGGTCGGGGCGCTCCATCTCGTCGACATCGACCGCCGCGCCGTGGAAGCCGCCCGCCGAAACGTCGCGGACCCCCGCGCGACGATCCGCTGGGGCGATGCGCTCGCCGCCGACGCCGTGCCCGCCGGGCTCGACTTCGTCGTGATGAACCCGCCCTTCCACGACGACGGCGTCGAGGACCGCGCGCTCGGCCAGGGCTTCATCAAGCGCGCCCATGCGGCGCTGCGTCCGGGCGGCTTCCTCCACATGACCGCCAACCGCCACCTGCCCTACGAGGCCATCCTCTCCGGCCACTTCAAGACGGTCGCGGTGAAGGCGGAGCGCGGCGGCTACAAGATCTTCGAGGCCCGCCGATGAAGCCCGCGAGCCCCGTGCGCCTCGACAAGCTCCTCGCCAATCTCGGCTACGGCTCGCGCCGGGAGATCGGCCTGCTCGCCAAGGCCGGCCGCATCACGCTGGACGGCGCGGCCGTGCCGAGCGGCGAGACGAAGATCCGGCCCGATCCCGATCTGCCCCGGCGCATGATCGTGGACGGCGAGGCCGTCGATCCGCCGCCGGGCCTGGCGCTCCTCCTGCACAAGCCGCTCGGCGTCACCTGCTCGCACAAGGAGGCCGGCCCCCTCGTCTACGGGCTCCTGCCGACGCGCTGGCGCCGCCGCGATCCCGCGATCTCGACCATCGGGCGCCTCGACAAGGAGACGTCCGGCCTTCTCCTCATGACCGACGACGGGGCCCTTCTCCACCGGGTGATCTCGCCGAAGATGCATGTGCCCAAGCGCTATCTGGCGACGCTCGCCCGTCCGCTGCGCGGCGACGAGGCCGAGATCTTCGCGAGCGGCACGCTGATGCTGGACGGCGAGGAAAAACCGCTCCTGCCCGCTATGCTTGAGATTCTATCGCCGACCTCGGCGCATCTGACGCTGACCGAGGGGCGCTATCATCAGGTCCGGCGCATGTTCGCCGCCGTCGGCAACCATGTGGAGGCGCTGCACCGCGACCGCATGGGGCGGCTCGGCCTCGGCACGCTCGAACCCGGCGCGTTCCGGCTTCTGGACGAGTCGGATCTGGCGCTCGTCCTGCCGCCGCGCGAGGGTTGATGCCATGGCGCTCGACCTCGTGACCCGCTTCGAGGCCCGCCACGGGGAAGCCGTTCCCGTAGCGCCCGGCATCCTGCGCGTCACCGCGAGAAACGCCGGCGCCTTCACCTTCACCGGAACGAACAGCTACGTCCTCGGCACCGCCGATGCCGTCGTCGTCGTCGATCCCGGCCCGGACGAGGGGGCGCATCTCGAAGCGCTGCTGGCGGCCATCGGCGGCCGGTCGGTGGAGGCCGTGCTCCTCACGCACACCCATCGCGACCATACAGCGCTCGCCCCGAAGCTCCTTGCCGCCATCGGCTCGCCGCCGCTTCTCGCCGAAGGCCCGCACCGCCCCTCGCGGCCGCTGGAGCCCGGCGAGGAGAACGCCCTCGACGCAGCGGCCGATCCGATCCGTCCCGATCGGCTGATCGCGGACGGCGAGGTGCTCGACCTCTCCGCCGCCCGCATCACGGCCATCGCGACGCCCGGCCACACCGCCAACCATCTCGCCTTCGCGATCGGGGAGGACGGGACCGTGCTCTCCGGCGACCACGTCATGGCCTGGTCCACCACGATCGTCGCGCCGCCGGACGGGCGCATGTCCGACTACATGGCCTCGCTCGACAAGCTCCTCGCCCGCGACGACCGGCTCTACCTGCCCGGCCATGGCGGCCCGGTCGAGCGCCCGCAGGCCTTTCTCCGAGGCCTGAAAAGCCACCGCCGCATGCGCGAGACCGCGATCCTGGAGCGGATACGCCTCGGCGACCGTACCATTCCGGCCATCGTCGCCGCGCTCTACCGCGACGTCGATCCCCGCCTCCACCCGGCGGCCGCCCTCTCCGTGCTCGCCCATATGGAAGACCTCGTCGCCGGCGGCCGCATCGCGGCGGACGGTCCGGTCCGGCTCTCCGCCACCTACGCGCCCGTCTGAGGCTTCAGTTCTCCGCCGCGGCCGGGGGCACGACAGTCAGCGCGCCCGCCATCGCCGTGTCGAGACGGGTCAGGAAATCCTCGATGAAGCGGCGGTTCTGGCCGAGATCCCAGGCGACGTCGCGCGAGACGGAGCGCAGGTCCACGAAGGTCTCCGGCCCGTCCTCCACGATGCGGATGGAAACGTCGCTCGGCAGAGCGAGGATCGGGCCGGTCGCGACGGCCTCGATCGCATAGTCGCTGGAATCGGGCTGGTCCATCGGGTCCTCGCCCGCATCCTGATCGATGCTTTCGCGCGGCGTCGGCACGGGAATGCCGATCGTCCCGCTCGTGCCGAGATCGCCGTCCTCCTCCTCCACGGGCGCATTGGCCGCGACGCCGGCGACGTTCCAGCCGAGATCGTCCAGCACCAGCCGGGAGACGCCGAAGACCTGCGCGGCCGTCGCCTGGAAACGCCGCCCGCTGACGAGGCCGGTCTCGGCTCCGCCCGCAGCCGTTGCCGGCTCGGCCGCGATGTCGGTCGCCTCCATGCCGTCGCTGACGGCCGCCGAGACCTGCGGATTGTCGTAGGCGAGGACACCTGCGAAGGCGAAGGGCGCGAGCGTCAGGATCGACAGGGCGAGAGCCCCGACGGCGACCCCGCCACCCTCGTATCCGCGGCTCCAGGCCCGCACGAGGCCAAGGCCCGCGATCAGGAAGGACAGGGCCGCGAGGGCGAAAGCGACGACGAGGACGCCCTTCAGCGCCTCGAACTCGATCGCGCCGAGCCGGAGGACGAGAATGCCCGCGGCGAGGAAGAGAAGCGCGAAGGCCGCGAGCCGCCGAGCGGGTGCCGCGAGGCGCAACCGCTTGCGGATATAGTGACCCCTCGCCTTCATCCCGCCCGTCGCCGCCATCGCATCCGTGCCGCCCGCTTCGAGAAACCGGCGCGACGGGCTCTCTGTCCGACGCGCTCGACGCCTCTCCTACGCCACCCCGCCGCATCCGGCGAGGTGTCTGGAGGCACACTTGAGTTTGTCGGGGATAGGCCGGAACCGGTTATCCCGAAAAGACGAACGACAACAAGGGAATCGAGAGCCTGTCTGGTTCAGCATGAACCTGACGGACTCTCGGCTCGCGATCTGCGTCTCGCCCGAGACGTCAGGCCGTCGGTAGGCGGTAGTCCTTGAACTGGCGGCGCAGTTCCAGCTTCTGGATCTTGCCGGTCGCGGTGTGCGGGAGTTCGTCCACGAAGGCGACGTCGTCGGGCATCCACCACTTCGCGATCTTGCCGTCGAGGAAGGCGAGCAGAGCCTCGCGCGTCGGCGCCTTCCCGTCCTTCGGCACGACGACGAGAAGCGGGCGCTCGTCCCAGCGCGGATGCGCCACGCCGATGACGGCGGCCTCCGCGACGTCGGGATGGCCGACCGCCAGATTTTCGAGATCGATCGAGGAGATCCACTCGCCGCCCGACTTGATCACGTCCTTTGCCCGGTCCGTGATGCGCATCGTGCCGTTGGCGTCGATATGGGCGACGTCCCCGGTGTCGAACCAGCCCTCCTCGTCGAAGACCTCGGTTCCCTTTCCCCCGTAGTAGCCGGCCGCGACATGGGGGCCGCGCACCTTCAGGCGGCCAAAGGTCTGCCCGTCCCAGGGCAGGTCGCGGTTCTCGTCGTCGGTGATGCGCATCTCGACGCCGAAGGGCGCCTGCCCCTGCGCCTGCTTGTGGTCGAGCAGCGCCTCTCCCTTGAGGTCGGCCGTCTCGGGCTTCTGGACGTTCAGCGTGCCGAGCGGGCTCGTCTCGGTCATGCCCCAGGCATGGACGACCTCGACGCCGAAGCGCTCCTCGAAGGCCTTGGTCACGACGCGCGGACAGGCGGCCCCGCCGATGACGACGCGCTTCAGGTCCGGCAGGTCCGCTCCCGTGCGGTCGAGATGGTCGAGCAGCATCAGCCAGACCGTCGGCACGGCCGCCGTGAAGGTCACGCGCTCGGTCGACAGAAGCTCGTGGATGGAGGCGCCGTCCATCTTCGGGCCCGGCATCACCATCGCCGCGCCGACCATCGGGCAGGAAAAGGCGATGCCCCAGCCATTGGCGTGGAAGAGCGGCACGACCGGCATGGCGCGGGACATGGAGGAGAGGTTCATCGCATCCGGCGCGATGGCGATGAAGGAGTGCAGCACGTTGGAGCGATGCGAGTAGAGGACGCCCTTCGGGTTTCCCGTCGTGCCCGACGTGTAGCAGAGGCCCGCCGCGGCCGTCTCGTCGATGTCCACCCAGCGGAAATCCTCGTCGGCTTCCGCCAGCCACGCCTCGTAGGCGACGGCGCCGGGCAGCGAGGTCTCGGGCATGTGCGCCGCGTCGGTCAGAACCACGACCTTCGTCAGGCTCGGCACGGAGGGCGCGATCTTCTCCAGGATCGGCAGGAAGGTCAGGTCCACGAAGATCAGCCGGTCCTCGGCATCGTTCATGATCCAGGCGATCTGGTCGGGGAAGAGGCGGGGGTTCAGCGTGTGGTAGATCGCGCCGATGCCGACGATGCCGTACCAGGCCTCCAGATGCCGCCAGGTGTTCCAGGCCATGGTCGCCACGCGGTCGCCGGCCCCGATGCCCTCGCGCTCGAGCCGCTTGGCGAGGCGCAGCGCGCGGGCGCGGACCGAGGCGTAGTCGGTCCGGTGGATCGGCCCCTCGACCGAGCGGGAGATCACCTCGCGCCGTCCGTGATGGATCGCGGCGTGATCGATGACCTTGGTGCACAGCAGCGGCCAGTGCTGCATCAATCCCTGCAAGGGAGCCTGCATCGGGAACCTCCTCCGAACCTCGTCTGTTCCGAACCGTCGCTTCTCTTGAGGAAGCGTTCACGTCTCGGATCGTTTGCCGCGAAGAGTTGTGACGTCTCGCAGGTCTTGTCCAGCGCCCTTTCCATATGCCGGCGCATATGCCGGGGGCCGGGACGAAAACACGAAGAAGGATGAGGCCCATGAGCGCTGCCATCGACCACGGTGTCCATCGCGCGGTAGAGCGCATGGACGGGGCCTTCGAGCAGATCGAATTCGAGATCGCGCTCGATCTGGAAGATCCGATTCTCTCCGGCTTCAAGACCAGCGTGCGCACGGCGGCGGAAGCCGTCGGCGGAGAGTTCCTGTTCGACATGCCGGCCGACGGCATGATCGACGACGCCTCGCGCATCGCCGCCATCCGCATTCCCCGCCAGCCCCGCGACATCATCCTCTTCGCCCTCCTCGACGCCTCCGGCACCGGCTTTCGCATCGCCAGCAAGGACGAGATCGGCGAGCGTTTCTACGGCTTCGCGCGGGCGTTCGTGGGCGTGCTGGAGAAGATCAGGAAGGACGTTTCGCTCGACGCTGCCCGAGCCTGAACGCAAGACCTGAGGCTCCGAACGGTTGACCGCATTTCGCTTGCGCAGAATTCGTTTTTAGACGAATTTCCAAGCCATGATCGACGTGCGGCACTATCTCACGTCCAGCGGTCGGGATTTCGTAGCCGAGTGGATTGCAGACTTGCGCGATTTGCAAGCGAAGGCTGCGATCATCCGGCGGCTGAACCGGCTCGAAGGCGGCAATTTCGGAGACCACAAGCCGCTCCAGGATGGAGTGTACGAGCTGCGCATCGACGCGGGGCCCGGTTATCGCGTCTACTATGCGCGATCGGGCAAGACGGTCGTGCTGCTGCTTTGCGGAGGAACGAAGCGGACGCAGCAGAAAGACATTTCTTCGGCATGCGCCCTCTGGCGAGACTGGCAGAGCCGACCCGATGAATGAGAGGCAGACGATGAAGGACCGCAGCCACGAAGACGCGATGGTGGACATCTTTCGAGATGATCCTTCGGCCGCTGTCGCGACGCTCGACGCCATTTTGGCCGATGGCGATCAGGGCGAACTGCTGGTGACGCTTCGACAGATGGCGAAGGCGTTCGGGGGCATTCCCGCCATGGCGAAAGCCGCGGATCTGAACCCCACTCAGCTCTACCGGACGCTGTCCGAAACAGGAAACCCGGAACTGAAGAGCTTGAACGCGCTCCTTCGGGCGATGGGTTTGCGGCTGGCGGTCCAGCCTCTGGCACAACCCGCCCCACACATTCGATAGGTCAATTGTCTCGACACCGAGACGAAGAGAGCCGCCTCCCGACCCCTCACCCCCTCGGCCGCCCCTTCGCCGTGCCGTGCACATGCCCTCGCAGCGCCCGCGTCGCCCGGATGGCGGCCTGGGCCGCCGCGAGCCTTGCGATCGGCACGCGGAAGGGGGAGCAGGAAACGTAGTCGAGGCCGACCTGCTCGAAGAAGCTGATCGAGGCGGGATCGCCGCCCTGCTCGCCGCAGATGCCGAGCGAGATGTCGGGGCGGGTGCGGCGGGCCTTCTCGACCGCCAGAGCGATGAGTTCGCCGACGCCCTCGACGTCGATCGACTGGAAGGGATCGCGCGCGATGATGCCCTTGCGCTCGTAGGTGGAAAGGAAGTTCGCGGCGTCGTCGCGCGAGATGCCGAAGACGGTCTGCGTCAGGTCGTTGGTGCCGAAGGAGAAGAAGTCGGCGATCTCGGCGATCGTGTCGGCGCGGATCGCCGCGCGCGGCAGCTCGATCATCGTGCCGACGAGATAGGTCACGCGCTTGCCCCGCTCGGCGGCGACGAGATCGGCCACCTCGTCGACGACGCGCTTGACGAAGTCGAGCTCCTTGCGAAGGCCGACCAGCGGAACCATGATCTCCGGCACCACGGCCTCGCCGGCCCGCTCGCCCGCCTCGATCGCCGCCTCGAAGATCGCGCGCGCCTGCACCTCCACGATCTCGGGATGCGAGATGGCGAGGCGGCAGCCGCGATGGCCGAGCATCGGGTTGAACTCTTCGAGCTTCTCGATGCGCTCGCGGATCACACGCTCCTCGACGCCGAGCTGCAGCGCGGTCTCGGCGATCTCCGCCTCGCCCTTGGGCAGGAACTCGTGCAGCGGCGGATCGAGGAGGCGGATCGTGACGGGCAGACCCGCCATGATCTCGAACAGCTCGACGAAGTCGGAGCGCTGGATCGGCAGAAGATGCTCCAACGCCGCGCGCCGACCGACCTCGTCGGGCGCCAGGATCATCTCGCGCATGCGCCGGATGCGGTCGCCCTCGAAGAACATGTGCTCGGTGCGGCAGAGGCCGATGCCCTCGGCGCCGAAGGAGCGGGCGGCGCGCGCCTCGATCGGCGTCTCGGCATTGGTGCGAACGCCCATGCGCCGCGCCCGGTCCGCGAACTCCATCAGCGTCGCGAAATCGCCCGAGAGAAGCGGGCGCACCAGCTCGACCTCGCCGCGGATCACCTCGCCGCTGGAGCCGTCGATCGTGATCCGCTCGCCCGCCTTGAGCACCAGCCCGCCCGCGACGAGTTCGCCGCGCTCCAGATCGATCCGCAGCGAGCCGACGCCGGTGACGCAGGGCTTGCCGATGCCGCGCGCGACGACGGCCGCATGGCTCGTCGTGCCGCCGCGAACGGTGAGGACGCCATCCGCGACATGCATGCCGTGAATGTCCTCGGGATGGGTCTCGTTGCGCACGAGGATGACGGGGCGCCCCTCGGAGGCGATCTCCTGCGCGCGCTCGGAGGTGAAGGCGATCTCGCCGGAGGCCGCGCCCGGCGAGGCCGGCATGCCCTTGCCGATGAGGACGAGGTCGTCGCCGCGCCGGATGGTCGGATGGAGAAGCTGCTCCAGCGAGGCCGGATCGATGCGCAGGATCGCCTCGCTCTCCTCGATCAGTCCTTCCTTGACCAGCTCGACCGCGATCCGCACGGCTTCGGGCGCATCGCGCTTGGCGACGCGCGACTGGAGCAGGAACAGCTCGGAATCGCCGACCATGAAGTCGACCTCGACCGCATCGCCGACATGCGCCTCGAGTCGCCGGACATGGTCCTCGAGCGAGGCGATGTCGCTGGGAAAGCGGCTGGCGCCGGGGGTCCCGGCCTCCGCCACGAGATCGGCCAGGAGCCAGCGGTCGGCCCGGTCGCCGATCTCCTCGCGCTCGCGCCGGCCGAGCCCGAACTCGCCGGTGAGCCTTGCCTTGCCCGTCGTCAGATCGCGCGAGAGCGCGCGGCCGGTGCCGGAATTCTGGTCGCGCTCGTTGAAGATCATCGCGTGGGCGGTGACGGAGAGACCAGCGTTTTCCGGAATTCCGTGCGCGACGCGAAAGGTGCGGGCGATGGGGTTGCGCCAGCTGGCGAAGGCCGATTCGACGACCTTGTAGAGCTGCTCCATCGGCGTTTGCGGAACCGTCTCGCCGATCTCGTCCTCGACGAAGGCGAGGAACCGCGCGACGAGCGCCCGCCATTCGGCGAGCGAGCCCGGCAGCGCGCCGTTCCAGCCGGCCTCCGCCCGCTCCAGATCGGCCAGATCCTCGAACTCGCTTGGATCGACGTCGTAGACGAGGCTGCAGAAGGATTCGATGAAGCGGCAATAGCTGCCGAAGGCGAAGTCGAGATCCTCCAGCTCGGCGGCGAGGGTCTCGACCGTGCGGTCGTTCATGCCGACGTCGAGGACCGTATCGGCAAGGCCGGGGATCGAGACGCGGGCGCTGGTGCGAACGGCCAGGAGAAGCGGGCGCGTGGCATCGTCGAAATGCCGGCCGGTCGCCTCCTCCAGCCATTCCACGGCCGCCGCCACTTCCGAGCGCAGCGGCTGCGGCAGGCCTTCGGCTGCGGTGAAGGCCTCGCGCCAGGCGGCGCTCGTGATGGTGAAGCCGGGGGGAACGGGCAGGTTCAGCGAGGCCAGAAGCGCCAGATTGGCGCCCTTCAGGCCGAGAGCCTCCGACGCATCCGCCGTGCGCTCGGCGGCTCCCCGCTTGAAGGTATGGACTCGCTTTGCCATTGCCGGCCGTTCCGCCTTTTCCCGCCCAGGATATTGGCCCCGCGCGAGCGGGGCGCCGAACCCTTACGGGATAAAGCCTATGCCGCCAATTGCTGCAATGCGGAAGAGCCCGCCCGTCAGAGCAGCGAATCGATGACGGCGGAAAGCTGCGGCGCCGTCAGCGCGCCGGAATAGCGGTTGCCGTTGATGATCAGCGTCGGGGTCGCCTCCACGCCGAACTCGGACTGTCCGCGCGCCTGTGTCGCGACGACCTTGGCCTGGAGGTCCTTGTCGTTGAGGCAGGCGGTGAAGCTCTCCTGCGTGAAGCCGGCGAGCTTGGCGATGCCGAGCAGAGCGGCCGAGGCATTGTCGGAATGCGCCCAGCTCTCCTGCTGCTGGAAGAGGACGTCCACCATGGCCTCGCGCCGGTCGCCGGGCGCGCAGCGCGCCAGCATGAAGGCCGCGACGGCGCGGGGATCGAAGGGGAACTCGCGCAGGATCAGCTTGGCCTTGCCCGTGTCGATATAGGTCTTCTTGATCTCCGGCAGGGTCTGGAGGGCGAAGGCCGCGCAGTGCGGGCAGGTCATGGAGGCGTATTCGACGATCGTCACGGGCGCGTTGACATCGCCGACGACGACGTCGGGCAGCGGCCCCGGCTCCATCAGCTTGGCGACGTCGACCGTCCCGTTCGGCTTGGGCGCCTCGACCGCCGGCTTGGCGGGCGTCGCAGCGGTGGTCGCGGGCGCGGCCGGGGTCGCTTCCTGCGCGTTGGCGGGCGTCACGGCGGCGGTCGATGCCGTGTCGTCGGAACAGCCCGCGACGGCGAGAAGGCCGCCGGCAATGGCGACGAGGGCGGCGGTGCGAAGGGTCTGGCGCATGAGGTTCCTCGAAAAGCCCTGTCCCGGGCGGCCCGGGCCGCGAAAGGAGACGTTCCCCGCTTCTAGAAAGAGATTGCGGCATTTCCAATAGGCAAGCGGCGCCCCGACCCTTACCCTTTGGTCACGTTGGAGCGCGCCTTCACGCTTTCGGCGAAGGCCGAAAGGGCGGCGCGCAGCCGGTCGTTCTCGATTCCCGCCGTCATCGCGGCGATGTCGGTGCGCTCCTCCGGACGCAGGACCCGCGTCGGGGGCTTGCGGCTCGGGCGATGAACCACGACGGCGCGCTGCACGATCTTGATGCGCGCGACCGCCCGGTAGCCGAAGAAGCCGTTGACGCGCGACAAAAGCTCGGACGTGCCGTGCTGAAGCCGCAGGACGGACGCGCCCTCGCAGGCGACGACGAGCGTCGCCGGCTCGAACGGATCGTCCTCGGAGCGCTTGGGCGGCCAGACCAGCTTGTCCGGCCGCGTCACGCCGTCGAGCTTGGCGCCGACGAGCTCCGGCCAGGCCGCGATGAGGCCCGTCGTCATGCCGGCCTTGCGGGCGAGCACGGGATCGAGCAGGCCGGAGACGAGATCGCCGACCGGCCGCGCGCCGCGCCGGCCGCCGGGAGCTTCAGGCTTGGCCATGGCGACCACGCGGCGTCGGCCCGGCCGGGGCCAGGCGCTGCGGATGAAGGGCGGTCAGCGTCACGCTCATGATCCCGAAGATCTGGATCAGCATCCACTCGTTGAGAAGGACCCCGTGAAACGATCCGAAGCTCGCGACGAGAACCGGCAGAAGAAGCGCCGCCTGGCGGATCTGGCGCGACCCCGTCCAGCGGCGCACCTGCACGACGAAGCTGGCGAAGACGCCGATCAGCAGCGCGAGGCCGATGAGACCGCTCGTCAGCGCCTCGTCCAGCGCGACATTGTGGAGATGCTTGTAGCTGCGGATGAGCGCGCCGTTCCGGCCGGGCTCGGGCGTCGCCTGCGAGACGGCCTCGACGCGGCTCATGCCGCCGACGCCGATCAGCGGATGCTCGGCGATGAGCACGATCGCGCCCTGCCACATGGCCATGCGCACGTCCACCGAACCGCTGGCCGCGCCCGTCGTCTGGTAGCGCTCGTAGTCGGCGATGCCCTCCTGGTAGCGGTTCTGAACCATGTCGGCGAGCGGAACGAGCACGAGAAGCGCGACCGCCGCCGCGCCGACGAGCGGCAGCCAGCCCCCGCGCCCCTTCGGCCGCCCGGCCTTCCAGAGCGTGAGAAGATCGAAGGCGATCGCCAGCGCGTAGACCGTCCAGGCCGCCCGCGTCTGCGACAGGATGACCGGAAGGAGAGACAGGTAGAAGATCATCCGCCCCTTCGAGAGCCAGGCCGGCATCCCTTCGGCCGGCAGGCGCGCGGCGATCCCGGCGCCGGCGGCGAGGAAGCCGAAGATCGCCTCGTTGCCCCCGAGCCCGACCCGTTCGCCGTAGCCGAAATACTGGAGCGGAGCGAGGATCGAGATCGCGACGACGCCGAGACGCGAGCCCAGCACCATCGCATCCATCGGACGGGGCACGAGGCAGAGGCCGAGCGGCAGGAAGAGAAAACCGAACTCGATCAGCGCATAGGAGAGGTTGCGATTGCCGTCGAGCGGCTCCCCGCGCAGCACGCTGAGGCCGATCGTCCAGACGACATAGGCGAGAAGCCAGGCCGAGAAGAGGCGCGGCACGGCCCGCGACACCCCGTGGCGCAGGACCGTCAGGTAGAGACCGCCGAGGATGAAGAGGCCGAAGATCGCCTTGCCGCCCATGTTCATCAGCGGCAGGAGCGCGAAGGCGAGCGACAGGAGCGCCGAGTCGACATGGCGCCGCGCCAGGAAGAGGCGGGCGAGCGTCACGTCCTGTCCGCCCGCGCGGCATAGGCGAGGCGGCCGACGAGATCCTTCGTGCGGAAGGCGAGCGTCGTCAGCCGCCGCCAGGGCGGCAGCTTGCGCGAGGCATAGGTCTGGCCGCCCATGGTGAGGCTCGCCGACGTCTCGGCGTTGAAGAGAACCAAGTCCGGCACCGCATGGAGGATTCGAAGGCCGGAGGCCCAGGCGCGCTCCAGCGCGACGTCGTAGGGCAGCCGCATGGGATCGAGCGCGGCGCGAAGCCTCGTCGCGCCCGCCCGCGTCACGAGATAGGCCGCCGAGCTTCCCGTCGGCCCGAACACGGCCCGACCGAGCCGGTGGCCGGCCGCCTGCCGCAGGGTCCGGATGCGGGGGCGGCGATGATGGGCGAGCTTGACGAGGTCGAAGTCGGGCACGGCGGCGATGGCGTCGAGTGCCGTCTCGAAGCCGGGCTTGAACCGGACGTCGTCCTCCAGGATCAGCGCCGCCTCCGCATCGCTTTCCAGGAAGAGGTCGAGGGCCCGCAGATGGCTCGCATAGCAGCCGAACTCGCCGTCCATCGGATGCTTGCCGTGCAGGCGGCGAAAACCGGCTGCGTCGAGAAGCCCGCGCTCGGCGACGGGCACGGTCTTTCCATCGACGGCCGGCACCCGTATCAAACGAAGCCCGGCGCGCTCGGCGTCCGCCTCGATGGCGGCGCGACGGTCGGTCGATCGGTCGAGGTTGATGACGTAATGGTTGATCTTCAAGCGCTTGGGTCCCTGCCGGCTCGAACGCCGGCGAGGGCGCGATACCACCCGTGCGATGCGATGATCCCGCATTGAGTGTCAAGCGCGCGCCCTCCCCGCCGCAAGCGAAGCCCGCCCCGACGATGCAACCCGGCAACGCGGGGGCGAGCGCGATCGCAGCCCCCCTGCTCGCCTGGTACGACGTGCATGCGCGCGCCCTGCCCTGGCGCACGGGCCCGGCGGAGCGGCGCGCGGGGCAGCGCCCCGATCCCTATCGCGTCTGGCTGTCGGAGGTCATGCTCCAGCAGACGACGGTCGCGGCGGTGAAGGCCTATTTCGAGACCTTCACCCGGCTTTGGCCGAATGTCGCCGCGCTGGCGGCGGCCGAGGACGACGCGGTGATGAGCGCCTGGGCGGGGCTCGGCTACTATGCCCGCGCCCGCAATCTCCTCGCCTGCGCCAGGGCCGTCTCCGAGCGCCATGGCGGCCGTTTCCCCGAAACGGCCGCGCTCCTGCGCGATCTGCCCGGCATCGGCGACTACACCTCGGCCGCCATCGCCTCCATCGCCTTCGACGAACCGGCCCCCGTGGTGGACGGCAATATCGAGCGCGTGACGACGCGGCTCTTCTCGATCGAGCAGCCCCTTCCCGCCGCCAGAGCCCTCATCCGCGCCCATGTCGCGGCCTTCATGAGCCGGGAGCGTCCGGGCGATTTCGCGCAAGCCATGATGGATCTCGGCGCCACCATCTGCACGCCGAAAAAGCCCGCCTGCATCCTCTGCCCGATCGCCGAGCCCTGCTCGGCCCGCGCGGCCGGCACGATGGAGCGCTTTCCGGTGAAGCTCGCGAAACGCGCCAAGCCGCTGCGGCGCGGCGCCGCCTTCGTCGCGGTCCGGCCCGCCGACGGCGCGGTCTGGCTTCGGCGCCGGCCGGCCAGCGGCATGCTCGGCGGCATGGCGGAGCCGCCCTCGAGCGCCTGGTCGAGCAAGGCCGACGGCGCGACCGGACCGGGCGCCGCGCCCTTTCCCGCCGATTGGACGCTAAAGGGCAGCGTCGCCCACGGCTTCACCCATTTCGACCTCGAACTGGAAGTCTGGCGCGCGGCGTCCGAGAGCGATCCGCCCGGCGAGGGCTGGTGGTCCGGCCGCAACGCCATCGGCGGCGAGGCGCTACCGACCCTTATGCGCAAGGCCATCGCAATCGCCATACAAGGCGAGAACGGCCCGACCCGAACCGAAAGCTGACCGACATGATCGACCACATCGTCTTCGACATCGGCCGCGTGCTGATCCACTACGATCCCGAAATCCCCTTCCGCCGGCTGATCCCGGACGAGGCGGAGCGCACGCGCTTCCTCTCCGACATCTGCACGCCCGAATGGAATCTCGAACAGGATCGCGGCCGGCGCTGGTCGGAGGCCGAGGACGCCCTGATCGCGGACCATCCCGGCCATGCCGAAAACATCCGCGCCTTCCATCGCCACTGGCACGAGATGACGCCCTATGCCTACGACGAGTCCGTCGACGTCTTCCGCGGCCTGATCGCCGGGGGGCGCGACGTGACGCTTCTCACCAACTTCTCGACCGAGACCTACCGGCTGGCCCGCAGGCTCTACCCCTTCCTCGACGAGGCGCGCGGCGTCACCGTCTCCGGCGAGATCGGCCTCATCAAGCCGGACCGCGCGATCTACGATCGCCACGTCCGGAGCTTCGGCCTCGATCCGGCAAAGACGCTCTTCTTCGACGACAGCGCCAGGAATGTGGAAGGCGCACGAGCGGCCGGCTGGCAGGCGGAACTCGTCGCCGAACCGGCCGATCTCCTGCGCGGACTGGCGCGGCACGGCATCGCGGCTTGATAGGACCGGAGCAGAGCCGCCGCCGAACGCGGCTTGGTCAGGCGACCGCCGCCATCGCGTCGCGAACCTCCTGGCGCAGCTCGTCGATCACGCGCAGCTTGGCGCCCTCGGCGACGTGCCAGAACGTCCAGCCGTTGCACGATTCCAGTCCCTGGACCTTGGCGCCCATGCGATGGATGGAAGCCGCGTCGTTGCCGATGGCGATCGTGCCGTCGGCGCGCACCAGCGCCCGCCACCGGCGCTTGGCGTCGGTCAGCTCCGAGCCCGGCCGAAGCAGCCCCGCCTCGATCAGGCTGGAGAAGGGAATGCGCGGCTCCGCCCGCTTGCTGACGAGCACGCGCAGCGCCTGCACCTCCAGCGGCTCCGTCTCCGCGATCCGGGCCGTCGCGTGGCGGATATACGCGTCCTCGCGCTCGATGCCGACGAAGTGGCGGCCGAGACGCTTGGCGA
The DNA here is from genome assembly GCF_001425485.1 of Aureimonas sp. Leaf427. Lineage (GTDB taxonomy): Bacteria > Pseudomonadota > Alphaproteobacteria > Rhizobiales > Rhizobiaceae > Plantimonas. The sequence goes on from NZ_LMQW01000004.1 coordinate 119,588, forward strand.
CGGCCCCCGTCGTTCCCGTGCCGAAGAACGGGTCGAGGATCACGTCGCCGGGCAGCGTAGAGGAGAGGATGACGCGGGCGAGAAGCGCCTCGGGCTTCTGCGTCGGATGCGCCTTGCGCCCCTCCTCGTCCTTCAGCCGCTCCGCGCCCGAGCAGATCGGGAAGAGCCAGTCGGACCGCATCTGGAGATCGTCGTTGGCGGCCTTCATCGCGTCGTAGTTGAACGTATAGGCCTTGGACGCGGCATCCCGCGAGGCCCAGATCATCGTCTCGTGCGCGTTCTGGAAGCGCCGGCCGCGAAAGTTCGGCATCGGATTCGTCTTGCGCCAGACGATGTCGTTCAGCATCCAGAATCCGAGATCCTGCATGATCGCGCCGACGCGGAAGATGTTGTGATAGGAGCCGATCACCCAGATCGTGCCGTTGGGCTTCAGAACGCGCCGCGCCGCGAGCAGCCAGGCCCGCGTGAAATTGTCGTAGGCGGCGAAGCTTTCGAACTGGTCCCAGGCGTCGTCGACCGCGTCGACCTTCGACTGGTCCGGCCGGTGCAAATCGCCGTTGAGCTGCAGGTTGTAGGGCGGATCGGCGAAGATCGCGTCGATGGAGCCGGCCGGCAGCGCCTCCATGCGGGCGATGCAGTCGCCCTTGATGATCGTGTCGAGCCATGCGGCGCGCGCGGGAGCCCCGAGGTCGAATACGGTCGCGTTACGCGATTTCGCCATGTCATCTCACCGGTTACGCAGCACATCACACCGGCATCATGGTTACCGAACGACGTTAACAAAGCCTCTTCGCCGCGGCGCCGGAGGCGCGATCGCGTGTCTTTTCACTGTCGGCAGGGCTCTTGCTCGCCTATAGGAGCCTCGTTTCAGAACCCTGCCCCCGGAGACCCCCATGCCCACGCCGCTGGCCCTCGCCATTTTCGACTGCGACGGCGTGCTCGTCGATTCCGAGATCGTCGCCGCCCATGTCGAGTCCGAGAAGTTCCTGGAGATCGGCTACGAGATCTCGCCGGAGGAGCTGGCCCATCGCTTTGCCGGACTGACGCTGAAGCGCATCGTCGAGATCGTGCGGCAGGAAACCGGCCTCGCCGTGCCCGAGGATTTCGAGGCGAGGGTCGAGGCCGAGAACGACATCCGGCTGAAGGCCGTGGCGCCGATCGCGGGCGTCGAGGCGATGCTGGACGAGATCGATCTGCCCCGCTGCATCTGCTCCAACTCCTCCTCGGCGCGGCTGGAGATGATGCTGCGTCCGATCGGCATATGGGACCGGTTCCGCCCCTATGTCTTCCCCGCCCGCGAGGTGGGGACGGGCAAGGGCAAGCCGGCGCCGGACGTCTTCATCCACGCCTGCAAGGAGTTCGGCGTCGAGACGCGCCAGGCGGTGGTCATCGAGGATTCCGTCCACGGCGTCGCGGCCGCGGCCGCGGCCGGTTGCCGCGTCGTCGGCTTCACCGGCGCCAGCCACAGCTACCCCGGCCATGCCGAGGCGCTGGAGGAGGCAGGGGCCGAGACGGTGATCAGCCGGATGGGCGACTACCCGGCCGTCGTCGCCGCGCTGGCCGAGTGGCGCGGCTGACCGGCCCCCTCGAAAAAGACCGGGATCAGCGTCCCGGTCCCTCGTCGAAGCCGGCGAAGACGACGAGCGTCTTGGCCGTCGGCTCGGGCACCGAGACGTTGTTGTCGACATAGACGAACTCGCCGGCCGCGCCACCCGGCGTCACCTGGACGCTCTGCTCGCCCTTGTTGGAGTAGAGCACGTTCGTTCCCTCCACGACGGCGATGCGGATGGGCAGCGACACGGCGCCGGCCTTGCCCGCCGGGCCCGGCACGACCCGGCCCGCGATGCCGATCTTCATGCGCAGCTGCCCGTCGACGACGCGGCAGTCGCGATTGGTGGCCGTCACCGAGGCGATGTATTCGAGATCCTCGCCCGCGCGCTTGCGCAGGATGGCGGTTCCGTCGCGCAGCGAGATCTGCGGGCACCAGGAGGCGGGCTTGCCTTCGAGGGGCGCGGCAGCCGCGACGGGCCCCGGATCGGAGGCGGACGGACCGCCCTTGCCGGTGGAGGAACAGGCCGCGGCCAGCAGGGCGGCTGCGGCGAGACTGGCGAAGCGAAGGGCAGACGACTGAAGCATCCTCGGATTCTCTTCCCTAAAGGTGGCGAGGCGTCGTATATCAGCCCGTTGGCGCGAGTGCGACGGCTGAGATATAGTCGGGACAGCGGGACCTTGGGCCCGACCGATTTCGACGGCGGAGGATGGGCGACCGGCAGGGCGCCGCCGAGCCGCTCCCGTCGACCTTCGGTTCGGACTCCTAGAATTTGTCAGGGATAAGTGGAAACCGGTTATCCCGAAAAGACAAACGAAATAAGAGAAGTCTAGAGCCGGTCGGGTTCGGAATGAACCGGACAGGCTCTAGGGGACGGGCGGTCTTTCTGGAAGTGGATGCGGCGTGAAATATGTGAGTTCCCGGGGCGAGGCTCCGGTGCTGGGCTTTGCGGACGTTCTCCTGGCGGGCTTGGCGTCCGACGGCGGCCTCTACGTGCCGGAACAATGGCCGAGCTTTAGCGCGGACGAGATCCGCGCCTTTCGCGGCAAGCCCTATGCGGACGTGGCGCTGGCCCTCCTCTCGCCCTTCGTCGGCGACGAGATCGCGCCCGCCGAACTGAAGCGCATGGTCGACGAGGCCTATGCGACCTTCGCCCATCCGGCGGTAGCGCCCCTCGTCCAGATCGGCCCCCAGCATTTCGTGCTGGAGCTCTTCCACGGCCCGACGCTCGCCTTCAAGGACGTCGCCATGCAGCTGCTCGCGCGCCTCATGGACCATGTCCTGAAGGAGCGGGGCCTTCGCGCCACGATCGTCGGCGCGACCTCCGGCGACACGGGCGGCGCGGCGATCGCGGCCTTCTCGGCGAGCGAGCGGACCGACATCTTCATCCTCTTCCCACACGGCCGCGTCTCGCCCGTGCAGCAGCGCCAGATGACGACATCGGGCGCCGCCAACGTCCACGCGCTCGCCGTCGACGGCACGTTCGACGACTGCCAGTCGCTCGTCAAAGCCATGTTCAACGACCAGCGCTTCCGCACGGAATCGCAGCTGTCGGGCGTGAACTCGATCAACTGGGCCCGCATCATGGCCCAGATCGTCTACTACTTCACCGCCGCCGTCAGCCTCGGCGCGCCCGATCGGGCGATCTCCTTCACCGTGCCCACCGGCAATTTCGGCGACGTCTTCGCCGGCTACGGCGCCAAGCGCATGGGCCTTCCCGTCGACAAGCTGGTCATCGCGACCAATGCCAACGACATTCTGGCGCGCACGCTGGAGAGCGGGCGCTACGAGATGACCGGCGTCCACGCCACGACCTCGCCCTCGATGGACATCCAGATCTCGTCCAACTTTGAGCGTCTTCTCTTCGAGGCGAGCGGGCGGGATGCCGAGACCGTGCGCCGCCTGATGCAGCAGCTCGGCCAGTCCGGCAGCTTCACGCTACCCGACGACATGCTGGCGGCGATCCGCGCCGAGTTCGTGGCCGACCGGACGGACGAGGCGGGCACCGCGATCACCATCCGCGAGGTTCTCGGCACGACCGCCTATCTCCTCGATCCGCACACGGCCGTCGCCGTGCGCGTCGGCGAGCACCATGCGTCGGACACGCCGATGGTGACGCTCGGCACCGCCCATCCCGCGAAGTTCCCGGCCGCCGTCAAGGCCGCCTGCGGCCGCGAGCCGGCTCTGCCGCCAGTCCATTCCGGCCTCATGGGCCGGACGGAATGCTTCGACCGCATCGCCGCCGACCTCGACGCCGTCGAGGCCTATATCAGGGACCGGAGCCGCGCGGTCCGGACGGGAGCCGCCGCATGAGCGCCAATGTCGAGATTTCCCGCCTGTCGAACGGCCTGACCGTCGCGACCGAGACCATGCCGCATCTGGAAAGCGCGGCGCTCGGCATCTGGGTCAAGGCGGGCGCGCGCGACGAGCTGCCCGGCGAGCACGGCATCGCCCATCTTCTCGAACACATGGCCTTCAAGGGCACCTCGAAGCGCACCGCGCGCCAGATCGCCGAGGAGATCGAGAATGTCGGCGGCGAGCTGAACGCGGCGACCTCGGTCGAGACCACGTCCTACTACGCCCGCGTGATGAAGGACGACGTGCCGCTGGCGCTCGACATTCTCGGCGACATCCTGCTCGATTCCAACTTCGATCCCGAGGAGCTGGAGCGCGAGCAGCAGGTCATCCTGCAGGAGATCGGCGCGGCGGAGGACACGCCGGACGACATCGTCTTCGACCATTTCCAGGAGACGGCCTTCCGCGACCAAATCATCGGCCGCCCGATTCTGGGCACCCGCCAGACGGTGAAGGGCTTCACGCCCGAGAGCCTGCGCTCCTATCTGGCGCGCCACTACACGCCCGACCGGATGATCGTCTGCGCCGCCGGCGCGGTTTCCCATCAGGACATTCTCGACCGCGTCACCGCTTCCTTCGGCGGCATCGGCGCCTCGGCCGTGCCTATGCTGAAGCCCGAGCGCACGCCGGCCCTCTACACGGGCGGCGAGTTCCGCCAGACGCGCGACCTCATGGACGCGCAGATGGTGCTCGGCTTCGAGGGCAAGGCCTATTACGCCAAGGACTTCTACGCGAGCCAGGTCCTCTCGCTGATTCTGGGCGGCGGCATGTCCTCGCGCCTCTTCCAGGAGGTCCGCGAGACGCGCGGCCTCTGCTACGCGATCTACGCCTTCCACTGGAGCTTCTCCGACTCAGGGATCTTCGGCGTCCATGCCGCGACCGGCGAGGAGGAGCTGGCCGAGCTCGCGCCCGTGATCGCACAGGAGCTGGTCCGCGCCGCCGACGGCATCTCCATGGAGGAGGTCGTGCGCGCCCGCGCGCAGATGCGCTCCAGCCTCCTGATGAGCCAGGAGAGCCCCGCCTCCCGCGCCGGGCAGATCGCGCGCCAGATCCTCTTCAACGGCACGACCATCTCCAACACCGAACTGATGGACCGGCTGACCGCCATCACGCCCGAGCGTCTTTCCGATCTCGCCGGACGAACCTTCGTCGGTCAGGCGCCGACGCTGGCCGCCATCGGGCCGATCGACCGCCTTCCGACGCTCGAAGCGCTGGGTGCCCAGTTCGCGGCCGATGCCGGCCCTGTGCCTGTGCCCGGAACCAGAGCGGCCGCGCGCCGCTGACGCGACGGGCAGGACGGACGCGATGGGTCTCCTCGACCGCTGGCTGGCGCCCTCCCTCCCGCGCATCGAGGGCGCGGGCGTGGTCCTGCGCCTGCCGCAGGAGCGCGACTACGAGGCCTGGCGGAGCCTTCGCGAGGCAAGCCGGGGGTTCCTGACGCCCTGGGAGCCGCTCTGGACGGCGGACGAGCTGTCCCGGCGCGCCTTCCGCCAGCGTCTCCTGCGCTATCGCCAGGACGCGCGCGAGCGCTCCGCCTACACGCTCTTCCTCTTCGAGGCCGCGACGGGCACGCTTCTGGGCGGGATAACGGTCGGCCAGATCCGGCGGGGGGTCGCGCAGTCCTGCACGCTCGGCTACTGGATGGGCGAGGTTCATGCCGGGTCCGGCTGGATGTACCGGGCGGTCGAGGCGCTGAAGCCCTTCATCTTCGAGGTCGAGGGCCTGCACCGCATCGAGGCCGCCTGCCTTCCCTCCAACGAGCGATCGATCCGTCTCCTTGAAAAATCCGGTTTTCGCCGCGAGGGCTATCTGCGAAACTATCTCAAGATCGCAGGCCACTGGGAGGATCACCATCTCTATTCGCATCTCGCCGAAGACCGGACGCGCCCCGGCGCGGCTCCTCGCCTCCAGCGCGAGGCCCAGAGAGGATCGGTCGATCGGCGGACGGATGCCTGAGGTCCGGCTGATCCCATTGTCCCGTCCGACATCGCGGTCCCGTTCGACATCGCGGCCCGGATGCACCCCGTGCTGAAGCCAGCCCTTTCGCGCCTCCTGTCGCTGCTCGTCCTCGTCGCGGGCCTTCTCGGCACGTTCGGCGGCCACGCGTTCGCGCTGGAGCCGGTCGCCATCGCGCGCGACGACGTGGCGATCGACCTCCTGCCGGCCGTCGACGTCTATCGCGGCCGCGGCGCCTCCTTCCAGGTCTCGACCGTTCCGGGCTCGGACGGCATCGTCCGGCGCATCGAGGTCGAGGCGAACTCGCCGACCTCGTCGGGCGACTGGGCCGTCTTCGCGCTCGCCAACAACACCGACGTCCAGATCGACCGGCTGATCGTCGCGCCGAACTTCAAGCTCGCCGGCTCCGGCGTCATCTGGCCCGACCTCGGCTCGCAGCGCATCGCCTCGATCACGCCCTCGGAGGGCTTCGCGCTCGACCGCCAGCCGAACCCGGAGGCGGACGTCTTCCTCGTCACGCTCGACCCCGGCTCCACCGTCACCTTCGTCGCGGAACTTGCCTCCTCGCGCGGCCTGCCCGAGCTGCGGCTCTGGGAGCCCAACGCCTACAAGGACACGATCAACGCCTACACGCTCTATCGCGGCATCGTGCTCGGCATCGCCGGCCTGCTCGCGGTCTTCCTGACGATCCTCTTCGTCGTGAAGGGCTCGCCCATGTTCCCGGCGACCGCCGCGCTCGCCTGGGCCGTCCTCGCCTATATCTGCATCGACTTCGACTTCTGGCAGAAGCTCGTGCCGATCATGCCGGGCCAGGAGCGCATCTGGCGAGCCGGCACGGAGGTCGCCCTCGCCTTCACCCTCGTCGTCTTCCTCTACGCCTATCTGAACCTCAACCGATGGCACGGCATCCTGTCGGCCTTCACCATCCTCTGGCTGACCGGCCTTCTCGCCCTCGGCGTCGCGGCGGTCTTCGATCCCCCCGTCGCGGCCGGCATCGCGCGCCTGTCGCTGGCGGTGACGGCCGGCATGGGCCTCGTCCTCATCCTCTATTTCACCTGGCTGCGCTTCGACCGCGCGATCATGCTGATACCGACCTGGTCGCTGGTGATCCTCTGGCTCTTCGGCGGCTGGATGACGGTGACGGGCCAGCTCGTGAACGACGTGATCCAGCCGGCCCTCGGCGGCGGGCTCGTGCTCATCGTCCTCCTCATCGGCTTCACGGTCATGCAGCACGCCTTCGCCGGCGGCGGCTTTGCCGGCGGCGCGATCTCGGAGCTGGAGCGCCGCTCGCTGGCGCTCACCGGCACGGGCGACGCGATCTGGGACTGGGACGTGGCGCGCGACCGCATCTTCGCCGGCGCCGACGGCGACAGTCTCGGCACCCTGCCCTTTTCCGAAATGAACGGCCCGGCCCGCGACTGGCTGCCGATCCTCCATCCCGACGACCGCGACCGCTTCAAGCTGACGCTGGACACGATCGTCGAGCATCGCCGCGGCCGCATCACCCAGGATTTCCGCGTGCGCGGCCGCGAGGGCCACTATCACTGGGTCTCGCTGCGCGCCCGGCCCGTGCTCGGCTCCGACGGCGAGGTCGTGCGCTGCGTCGGCACGATGAAGGACGTGACCGAGCACAAGAAGGCCGAGGAGCGCCTGCTCCACGACGCGCTGCACGACCAGCTGACGGGCCTGCCCAATCGCGAGCTGTTCATCGACCGGCTGGAATCGATCGGCGCCCTGGCGACGACGCGGCCCGACGTGAAGCCGAGCGTCATCCTCATCGACATCGACCGCTTCCGGCAGGTGAACGACGACTACGGCATCGCCACCGGCGACACGATCCTCCTCACCGTCGGCCGCCGGCTGAAGCGCGTCCTCAAATCGCAGGACACGCTGGCCCGCCTCAACGGCGACAAGTTCGGCCTGATCCTCACCTCCGAGACGGACGTCGCCGCCATCGTCGCCTTCGCGGAATCGCTGCGCGAGGCGATCAAGGCGCCGATCTCCTTCGGCGGCCGCGAGATCATCCTCACCGGCTCGCTCGGCATCACCGGCTGGAGCGAGGGGGCGAACCCGGAGGACGTGATCAAGGAAGCCGAGCTTGCCATGTACCAGTCCAAGCGCCTCGGCGGGGACCGGATCGAGCCCTTCCGGCCCGCCTACAAGACCGCCGGCTCCGGGCGCCTGGAGATGGAATCCGATCTTCGCCGCGCCTTCGGCCGCAACGAGCTTTCCCTCGCCTTCCAGCCCGTCGTGCGGCTGGAGGACGGGGACACGGCGGGCTTCGAGGCGCTGCTGCGCTGGGAGCACCCCAAGCGCGGCGCCATCTCGCCGGCCGAGTTCATCCCGATCGCCGAAAGCTCTGGCCTGATCGTCCAGCTCGGCCAGTTCGCGCTGGAAGAGGCCGTGCGCCGCCTCTCCGACTGGCACAAGATGACGGGCGATCCGACGCTCACCGTCTCGGTCAACATTTCCAGCCGCCAGCTGATCCGGCAGGACCTTCTCAACGACGTTGCGGCCGTCCTCGCGAGATTCGAGGTGCCGCCGGCATCCTTGAAGCTGGAGGTGACGGAATCCCTCGTGATGGACAATCCCGAGCGCTCCGCCCAGCTTTTGACCAAGCTGCGCGAGATGGGCGTCGGCCTGTCGCTCGACGATTTCGGCACCGGCTATTCCTCGCTCGCCTATCTCATGCGCTTCCCCTTCGACACGCTGAAGATCGACCAGTCCTTCCTGCGCGACGACGGCCGTCCGCAGCGGCCGATCATCCTCCAGTCGATCGTGACCATGGCGCACGATCTCGGCCTCTCCGTCGTGGCGGAGGGCGTGGAGACCGAGGAGGACGCGGTGCGCCTGCGTCAGCTCAACTGCGAATATGCGCAGAGCTACATGTTCTCGCCGCCCCTCACCCCGGACGTCGCGCGGCGCAGGCTCCAGGACCGCTCGGTCGGCTTCAAGCGCGCGGGCTAGGCCGGATCGACATTCAGGATTCCCAATCGGGTTGATCGCTGATTCATAGGGTTCCGTGTTGCGACACGGAGCTTTGGATGGCGACCAAGCGGT
>NZ_LMQW01000005.1 GCF_001425485.1 Aureimonas sp. Leaf427
CGAACGCGTCCCGACATCGCGAAGCGACGTCAATGCTTCGACGAACCGATCCCGGAAAACGGCGCTGTCGGCGACCGTGCCGAATATGTCGCGCTCCTCTAGAAACGACAGCGGTTCATCCCGCGAGCGCAAAGCCGCCGCGTGCAGACGGTCCGCGTTCACGTCGTTGAAAACGATCTCCCGGCCGCTGTCCGAAACACCTTCGAAATAGCGGCACCACAAGGCGGATAAGCTCAAGACGGAGGCATGCGCCAGATCTGCCGGCGTCTCATATCGAGTTCAACCGACGTTAGCCGCGGGCCGGGACGATCGTGATCAACTCGTCGTTCGGATAGACGGATTCGTAGAGAACGCCGTCGCCCGGCGCGAATTCGAGGATCGTCGCGCCGTCGCGGTCCGCCATGACCAGCGTGCCGTCGGCCCCCGATCGCCATTGGGCGATGCGGGAGAGGGAGGGGGAGGTCTTGCAGTCGCGGCCGAGCGGGACGTCGGTGAAGGTCGCACCAGCCGAACCCGCACCGTCGGCCTTGCAGGTCGTGCCGCTGCGAAGATCGATGAGCCGAAGCCCGTCTGGTCGCGTGCCCGTTGCAGAACCGATGCTCCCCGTCTCCACCGCGTCGAGATCATCGGACGTCAATGCGTTCGCCGCCAGCATGGGGGCGGCTTCGGCGACGGACGACGAGAGCGAGCCCTGCAGGTTGGATGCGAAGAACGAGCCGACGAGGCCGGTGGCGAGGGCAATGGTTGCGAAGCGCATGAGGGTTTCGACCTTTCTCCGGTGAGCGGCCCACATCCGGGCGGACCCGGTTGGACGACGCCGCGTCTTGAGCGGGCCGGATCGGTCTTGGTGGCCATCGGCCAGTCGCGATGCGCTCCGAACCTTCAACGATTCTCCTTCAGCCTATTCGTCCGGGATGGATCGAAGCTGACGTCGCGCGGGTCGATGGAAGCTGCATTCCAAAGCGCAGGATCGAGCAGCGCGCATTGAGAGCATCTCTCGGGAGATCGACCGGACTCGTCGAAGCGAAAGAGATGGATACTGATATCGAAGGCAGAAACGTCGCTGTTGCGCGAATGCCGTCGCTTCGCAGCCGACGGGTGAGGCTGAACCGAGCCGGAATCCCGTCGCCGCGTCGCGAGCGGGCGCCCGAGGGGCGACGTTGGCTGTGCCCACGTGGCCGGAAACCGCGCTTAGATAACCCGACCCTCGGGAAAATACGGGCGAAGGGTAGAGAAGGTTCGATCTGCCAAGCCGGAACCGCGGCCGAACCACCTTTTCCGTCGTATCAGCGCCACACGTCAGTTGCAGCCCGATCCGATCAGTCCGGGCTCGGCGACCCGCAGGATTGGCGGATCTTCAGCTCGGGGGTGATCAGTTCGAGCCGTCCCTCCGCGGGTTCGCCGCCGAGGCGCTTCAGGAGGGAGTCCGCGGCGCGACGGCCGACTTCGCTCTGGCCGTTGGCCACCGTCGTCAAGGGCGGCATGGCGATGACGGCCTCGTCGATATCGTCGTAGCCGGTGACGGCGACGTCGATGCCGGCGCGAAGGCCCGCGCGGCTGAGGCCGTACATGAAGCCGAGCGCGACGAGGTCCGAGAAGCAGGCGACGGCGGTCGGGCGGTCGGGCAGGGCGAGGAAATCCGCCGCCGCGTCGAAGCCGGAATGGCGACTGCGCGGGCCTGAAATCCGCCATTCCGGTTTCGGCTCGATGCCGGCTTCGAGGAGCGCCCGCCGATAGCCGGTCGCCCGGTCGCGGCCCGTGGAGGTCGTCTCGGCCCCGCCGACCATCGCGATCTTGCGATGGCCGAGCGAGAGAAGATGGCGAACGGCAAGACTCATTCCATAGGCGTCGTCGCCGCGAAAGCTGGTCACGCCCGCGCCCTCGACGCTGCGGGCGATGAGGACGACGGGAAGATCGTTCTCCTCGGCCAGACGAATGTCGCTCGCCGGCGTGCCGATGGCGGGCGACATGATCAGCCCGTCCGCGCCGAGCTGCAGCATCGTGTCGACGAAGGAACGCTGTTTGGTCAGATCGTCGTAGTGGTTGCAGAGGACGAAGGTCTGGCGGTGCCGATCCAGTTCGTTCTCGATCGACTTCAGGATTTCGCCGAAGAACGGGTTCATGATGTCGTGCACGCAGACGCCGACGATCCCCGAGCGCGAGGTGCGAAGGCTCGCGGCGCGGCGATTGTAGATATAGCCGGAGCTGCGCGCCTGCTCCTTGATGCGCTCGCGCGTGACCTCGGCGACGAGAGGGCTGTCGCGCAAGGCCAGCGAGACGGTGGCGGTGGAGAGCCCGAGCGCTTCGGCGATGGTGGAAAGCTTGACCTTCTGCGCCATCGGATCAGGCGCTCCGGCGCGAGCGGGGAAGAATGCGGGGCAAGCGCGAGGGACTCCGTCTGGTCGAAAAGGGCGAGCGGGCAGCGGCCATTCGGGTCACGCCGTCTCCGGTAGGTCGTCTGTGTCGTCGACCTCCGAGCCGAGATTGCGCTCCACCCGCTGCAGGAGCTTGCGCAGCGACTTGCGCTCCTTGTCGCTCAGCCCCTTCAGGGCCTCGCGTTCCACCGCCTTCTGCGCGATGCGCACCTCCTGCAGGAGAGCCAGACCCTTTTCCGTGAGAAAGGCGTGGCTCTGCCGGGCGTCGGTGGGGGAGGGCCGCTTTTCCAGGATGTCCTGCGAGGCGAGCCGGGCGACCGTCTTGGTGATGGTCGGCGGGCGCACGCTCAGCCGATCCGCCAGATCGCGCAGCGACAGCCCGTCCTCGGCGCCGAGAGCGAGAAGAACGGCATCCTGGCCGGGATAGACGTCGATCGCAGCCAGATGCGCGGAAAGCGCCGTACGGCTCGCCCGGGCGGAAAGGACGAGCTGCGTCATCGTCGATCGCTTGCGCTTGCGTCCTGCTGTCATGTCACCCGGTTCCGCCTCGGCGCCAAGATGAAGAAGAGGCCTTGCATTGTCCACCCGAGCAGCCGACCAACACGGGGGTGGAGGGCGTGTTTCGCCCCGGTTTTCGCCCGATGGGCCGGAGGTTTCCATGCATCGCCGCTTCGAGGAGCTGACGACGGTCGATCTTCGCGTGCTCGGCGCCTCGCTCGCCGGTGTCGTCGCGGTGCTTCCGGTCGCCGCGGTGGAGCAGCACGGGCCCCATCTGCCGCTCGGAACGGATGCGATGATCGCGGAGGGCATGATCGCCAAGCTCCTGGAGAAACTGGACGAGGCGGCGCCCGTCACCGTCCTGGAGCCGCTGCGGATCGGCGCCTCGATCGAGCACTCGAACTTCCCCGGCACGCTCGATCTCGGCTTCGCGCCGATGTCGGAGGCGATCGTCGCCATCGGCCGCTCGCTTCATGCGGCGGGGTTCCGGCGGCTGGCGGTGGTCAGCTCGCATGGCGGAAACACGCCCTCGGTCGATGCGGCGGCCCTCGTGCTGCGCCGCTCGCTCGGCCTCCTCGTGGCGACGGCGAGCTGGATGCGCTTCGGCGTGCCGGAGGGGCTTCTTCCCGCGGAGGAACTGGCGCACGGCATTCACGGCGGCGCGGTCGAGACCGCGCTCATGCTGCATTTCAGGCCCGATCTCGTGCGGTCCGATCGCATCGCGCCGGCGCCCTCGCTTCAGGCGCGACTGGAGCGGGACAACCTGCACCTGCGCGCCCATGGGCGGCTCGGCTTCGGCTGGATGGCGAGCGATCTCAATGCCTCCGGCGTGGTGGGGAACGCCGGGCTCGGCACGGCCGAGATGGGCCGGCGCATCGCCGAGCATCAGGCGGCCCGCTTCGCCGAGTTCCTCGGCGACGCCGCCCGCTTCGATCTCGCCGTCTTCGACTGAAGGGGCTGCGGCTCCCCCCGTGCATTTCGTCGCCGCGGCGCTTATATGCGGCCGACCATCAAGGAGACAGCTATGTCTGACACCTCTCGCGCTTCGGATGCCCAGATCCCCGTCACCGTTCTCACCGGCTATCTCGGCGCCGGCAAGACGACGCTGCTCAACCGGATTCTCTCCGAGAATCACGGCAAGCGCTACGCGGTCATCGTCAACGAGTTCGGCGAGATCGGCATCGACAACGATCTCATCGTGGAATCCGACGAGGAGATCTACGAGATGAACAATGGCTGCGTCTGTTGCACGGTGCGCGGCGATCTCGTGCGCGTGGTGGAAGGGCTGACCAAGCGTCCCGGCCGCTTCGACGCGATCATCGTGGAGACGACGGGCCTTGCCGATCCCGTGCCGGTCGCCCAGACCTTCTTCATGGACGAGGACGTGCGCGCCAAGACGCGGCTCGACGCCGTGGTCGCGCTGGTCGATGCCAAGCACCTGCCGCTGCGGCTGAAGGATTCGCGCGAGGCCGAGGATCAGATCGCGTTCGCCGACGTCATCATCCTCAACAAGACCGATCTCGTGACGCCGGAAGAACTCGCCAAGGTCGAGGCGACCGTGCGCGCCATCAATCCCGTCGCCCGCATCCACCGCACGACCCGGGCCGGCGTCGCGATCGACCGCGTTCTCGACCAGGGCGCCTTCGACCTCTCGCGCGTGCTCGATGCCGATCCGGAGTTCCTGAAGGAGGCCGAACAGGCGCATGACGAGCATGTCTGCGGCCCCGACTGCGACCACGACCATCATCATCACGACCATGCGCATCATGCGCACGATCACGATCACCGCCACGATCATGGCGGTCACGACCACCATGGCCATGATCACCACGGCCACGATCATCATGGGCATGACCATGCCCATCACGACGCGGCCTCGCCGATCCACGACGTGACGGTCGTCTCGATCTCGCTGCGGGCGGGCGAGATGGACCAGCGGCGCTTCTTCCCCTGGATTCAGACCCTGACGCAGGAGCAGGGGCCGAAGATCCTGCGCCTCAAGGGGATTATCGCCTTCGCCGGCGACGACGACCGCTATGTCGTGCAGGGCGTCCACATGATCGTGGAGGGCGACCACCAGCGGCCCTGGCGGGAAGGCGAGGCGCGCGAGAGCCGGCTCGTCTTCATCGGGCGCGATCTCGACGCTGCGGCTCTGAAGACGGAGTTCGAGGCCTGTATCGCCAAGGAGCGCCAGAAGGCCGACGCTTGATGCCATCGATCGCACCTTATGATTTCGGCGCTTACGTCGAATGGGCCGGCTTCCTTTCGGGGGAGCCGGTCTTCGCATTGGCCGACGGCACCGTTCGCTTTCCCGCAGGCGGCGAGCGCGTGGTCGAGGCCCATCGCGGCGGCCTTCTCACGGCGCGCTTCGATGCGGGCGCCGGCCGTCTTCTGACGGGCGGCGAGGATGGCCGGGTCGTCGCCATCGCCGGCGACGGGCCGGCGAAGGAACTCGCCTCGATCGGCCGCAAGTGGATCGGCGCCGTCGCGCCCGGACCCGGCGGCGCGGTGGGCTTCGCCTCCGGGCGAACCGCCTATGTCCTGCCGGCCTCCGGCCCGCTGCGGGAGTTCGTGCACCAGCGCTCGGTGGAGGACATCGCCTTCGCGCCGAAGGGCCTGCGCATCGCGACCGCGCGCTACGACGGCGCCTCGCTCTATTTCGCAGGGACCGACAGCCCGCCGGCCCATCTCGAATGGAAGGGCGCGCATATCGGCATCGCCTTCTCGCCGGACGGGCGCTTCCTCGTCACGCGCATGCAGGAGAACGCGCTTCACGGCTGGCGCGTCGAGGACGGCAAGCACATGAAGATGACGGGCTATCCCGCCAAGGTGAAGTCCTGGTCCTGGTCCGCCAAGGGCAAGTTCCTGGCGACCTCGGGCGCGCCGGCTGCGATCCTCTGGCCCTTCTCCGCCAAGGACGGCCCGATGGGCAAGGCTCCGCTGGAGCTCGGCACGCGCGGCACCATGCAGGTGACGGCCGTCTCCTGCCACCCCGCCGAGGATATGGTGGCGATCGGCTATGGCGACGGCATGATCCTCGCCGTCCGCTTCTCCGACGCGCGCGAGGCGCTGCTGCGGCGCGCGGGCAAGGGCGCGATCACGGCGCTCGGCTGGGACAAGCCCGGTGCCCGCCTCTCCTTCGGCGCGGAGGAGGGCGAGGCCGGGGTCATCGACATCGCGGGGTAAAGCGCCGGGCGAATGCTGCCGTCTTGCGGCCGGGGCCGGGGCCCCGTCGCAAGCGGCGGCTGCGGTCTTGCGGAGAGACCCGGCTTTTCCGCGCCTCGAAGGCTCCCGTCGTTCGAGGCGATTGACGGCGGGAAGCATCCTGTGGCAACACTTGGCTCGTGCTCCCGCACATCACGTCGTAAGCGTTAACGTCATGCAACGCGCCATCGAACCGCCGATATCATCGGCCGTTCGCACGACGGAGTCCGGGCATGATCGCCTTTCGCAAGCTTCCCTCTCGTTACAACGGCATCGTCCTGCCGTTCTTTCTGTCCCTGATGATGTGCTGCATCGTCTCCGGCATCTCCACGATGCGGGCGGTCGGGCTCGCCCCCGACCTCGCCGAGCAATGGCTGCGCGGCTGGGCGCTCTCCTGGCCCGTGGCCTTCCCCGTCCTCCTGCTGGTCATGCCCTTCGTGCGGCGCCTGACAGGATGGTTCGTGGAAGCGCCCAAGCGCTGAAACCAAGCAACGCCTTGCGTGCGATCCGTCCGCGCAAGGCGTTCTTTTGAGTGCCTGCAGCAATTCACCTCTCGAAAAACGGCAGCGAACCGAAATCGGCATCACCCGATCACGGGTTCTCCGCCATCGTCGTGGAGCGGGGCGTCGATGCGGCAGACGACGCCGGTCGGGTGGTAGTCGATCTGAACTTCGCCGCCGAACTCCATGGCGAGAGACTGTTCGATCAGGCGTGAGCCGAAGCCGCGCTTGGAGGGCGCCTGGACCGGCGGTCCGCCGCTCTCGCGCCATTCGAAGACGAGACGCGGGAGGCTTCCGCCTTCGATACGCCAGTCGATCTCGACCCGGCCTTCGTCGCCGGACAGCGCGCCGTATTTGGCCGCATTGGTCGCAAGCTCGTGCAGCGCCAGCGCGAGGGCGAGGCTCTGCTTGGCGTTCAGCCGAATATCGGGACCCGACCAGACGAAGCGCGTGCCGTCTTCCAGGCGGTGGCTTTCGAGGGACTGGGCGACGATCGCGCCGATCGGGGCGCTCGTCCAGGAGGTCTGCGTCAGGATATCGTGGGCATGGCTGAGCGCGATCAGCCGCGCAGAAAAGGCGGCGAGACCGTCCTGCACGTTGGCGGCGCGGCGCAGCGTCTGGTTGGCCAGCGCATTGACCATGGCGAGCGTGTTCTTCACGCGGTGCTGAAGCTCGCGCGTCAGGAGCAGCTGGCGCTCCTCGGCCTGCTTTTCTTCCGTGACGTCGCGCACCGCGCCGACGAAGCGCACGGTCTGGCCGGCGCGCACCACGGTCTGGCCGCTCGCATGGACATGGCGAAGCTTGCCGTCCTCGCGCCCGATCGTGCGGTAGACCGAGTCGAATTCGCCGGTGCCCGCGGGGTCGAGCGCGAGCGCGACTTCGGAGACCACGCGCTCGCGGTCTTCCGGATGCAGGCCGTCGAGGAACGTGCTCTCGTAGGTCACGACGGCGTCGTCGGACAGGCCGAAACAGGCCTTGCAGCGGGCGTCCCAGAGAAGCTCGTCGTTGACGAGATCGAGGTCGAACGTGCCGATATCGGCGGCTTCGTGGGCGAGACGCAGGCGCGTCTCGGCTTCGACGAGCGCCGTCTGCGTGCGCATCCGCTCCGAGAAGCTCCAGGCCCGGTTCAGCACCTCGCGGATGAAGGCGACGTCGTCCTCCGCCCAGCTTCGCACGCGCCGGTCGTGGAGGAAGAGGAGGACGCGAAGGCGCCCGTTCTCTATCACGGTGACATGGGCGGCCGAGCGCACGTCGAGCGCCGTGAAAGCCTGCGCGCCGGCCGAGGTCGCCGGATGCAGCGCGACATCCTCAACGAGAAGCGTTCCCGTGCGCAGGGCCGGCACGAAATCCGGCCCGAACCGGGCGAGATCGAAGCTGCGCGGCATCGGCGGGGTGCCGTTGCGGGTCCAGGCGCTGGCGGTCAGCGCGTTCTCCTCGGCGCCGTCGATGCGGGCATAGCCGACGCGGTCGAGTTCCAGCGTCTCGCCGAGGATTTCGAGCGCACGCATCTTGTAGTCGCTGGGGCCGCTGCCCGAGAGGAGGTCGTCGCCGATCTGGAGAAGCGCCGCCTGCCGCGCGGCGCTGCGGCGCTCGCTCGTAATGTCCACGACGGCGCCGGGAAAGCGCTCGGGCCGCCCGTTCGCGTCGAGGAAGCAGCGTCCGCAGGCGCGAACCCAGTGAAGCTCGCCCGAGGCGTCGATCGTGCGGTACTCCTCCGCGAAGGCGCTGCCGGACGTGAGGGCGGCCTCCACCGCCGCCGCGATGCGGCTGCGGTCCTCGGCGTGGATGCCGGACGCATAGGTGCCGAAGGGCACGCCGGCCGCGGCCCGCACCGGATCGACGCCGTAGAGATCGGCGAAGCGCCGGTCGGCATAGATGGTGTCGGCGGCGACGTCCCAGTCCCAGGTGCCGACGAGGGCGGAGGCGTCGAGGGCGAATTCCAGCCGCTCGCGGTTGACCTCGAGCTCGCGCCGGTCGGCCTCCTCGCGTGTCCGGTCTCGCAGGATCTTCAGGTAGCCGATCGGTTGGTTGTTGTCGTCGGTGAGCGGCGTCATCTGGCCGCTCGCGTAGAACTGGCCGCCTGCCTTCAGATGCCAGCGATTGTCCTTGGCCTTGCCCCGGCCGAGCGCCAGGCGCATCTCGTGCTCGTGCACGCCGGCTTCGAGATCCTGCGGCGTGAAGATCGAGCCGAGCGGCCGGCCGACCATCTCGGCCGCGGTCCAGCCGAAGATTCCCTCGGCCGCCTCGTTCCAGTCGGTGATGATGCCGGTCGTGTCCGCCGCGATGATGGCGTAGTCGACGGCGCTTTCGACGATGTGGCGATAGCGCTTCTCTTCGGCCGAAACGAGAGGGCGAACCGTCTCGGCGGCGAGACGCGCGAGCCTTTCCCGAAGCTCCTCGTTCTCTGCGCGCAGCGCGGACGCCTCGTCCTGTTCCCGAAAACCCATGCGCCGTATTCCGCAAACGTCGTCCCGTGCGGACGCGCCGCACGGGTTCTATCCCCGCTCTTCATGGACACGAGACGACGCAGGAGCACAAGCGCTCTTCGCGGCGCGGGCCGGCTAAGTCCCTCGCGCCGCGAAGAAACGCGCAAAACCGATCAGAAGCTTGCGCCGTTCGCCGCGCCGGATGCCGCGCGCGGGCGCTTGGCGGCCGGATTGAAGGCGCGCCGGCCGGTCGGCCGGATGAGACCGGCGGCGCCCGCCAGCGCGCCCTCGGCAAGCTCCAGGCCCAGCATGCGATGGCGCTCGAACGGGCCGGGCATGGCAAGGCCGGCCGCCGGCTCGGCCGAGAAGCCGAAGCGCCGGTAGTAGTCGGGATCGCCGACGAGGAGGATCGAGCGATGGCCGCGCCACTGCGCCTCGGCGATGGCCCGGCGCATGAGGGCCGAGCCGATGCCCGCGCCGTTCAGCGTGGGCTCGACGGCCAGCGGGCCGAGAAGAAGCGACGGCGTGCCGCCGTCGCCGGCCGCCACGTCCCAGAGCCGCACCGTGCCGAGAAGCGTGCCGTCCTCGGCGCGCGCGGAAAGGGCCAGCCCCTTGGAGGGCAGGCGGCCGCGGCGCAGGGCCTCCGAGGCCTTGCGGCGGCGCATCGGCCCCATCGCGCGGTCGAGCAGCGCCTCGCGCGCGAAGACCTCGCTCGAGGCCTCTGCGCCGATTGTGACGACCGGCGCCAGGAAGGCGCTGAAGGGAAGGGAGGCGGCGAGAGCGGACATTGGCTTGATCTGACCCGGGCAGGAGCACCGTCCGCCCTTCGGGGGCTGGGGTCGGCGCTCTGTCTCTAAGAACCCTCAGCATCCCGCGAGCCCGCCGAGGCGGGGCATGCGGGATTCTCGAAGGGAAGCGGGAATGCGCGCCGGCTGCAAAGGCTCCGGCGCGCGGGGAAGAACTCCCCGGCGACGGAGCGCCGGGGGTCAGATGACGTAGGCTCGCAACGGTTCGAAGCCGTTGAAGGCGACGGCCGAATAGGTCGTCGTGTAGGCGCCGGTGCCCTCGATCAGAACCTCGTCGCCGATCGTCAGCGTGATCGGCAGCGGGTAGGGCTTCTTCTCGTAGAGAACGTCGGCGCTGTCGCAGGTCGGACCGGCGAGGACGCAGGGCTCCATCGCGTCGCCGTCGCGCGCCGTCGTGATCGGGTAGCGGATGGCTTCGTCCATCGTCTCGGCGAGACCGCCGAACTTGCCGATGTCGAGGAAGATCCAGCGGTTCTCGTCGGTCGCCGACTTGCGGGAGACGAGGACGACCTCGGCCTTGATGACGCCGGCATTGCCGACCATGCCGCGGCCGGGCTCGATGATCGTCTCGGGCATGTGGTTGCCGAAGTGGCGAACCAGGCTGCCGTGGATCGAGCGGCCGTAGGCCTCCGCCGTCGGGATGTCCTTCAGGTAGCGCGTCGGGAAGCCGCCGCCCATGTTGACGAGCGTCAGGACGATGCCTTTCTCGGCCAGCGCCTGGAAGACGGAGCTGGCATCCGCGATCGCCGCGTCCCAGGCATTGGTGTCGCACTGCTGCGAGCCGACATGGAACGAGACGCCCGTGGCGACGAGGCCGAGGGACTGCGCGTAGACGAGAACGTCGATCGCCATGGCCGGCACGCAGCCGAACTTGCGCGACAGCGGCCATTCGGCGCCTTCGCCATTGGTGAGGACGCGGCAGAAGACGCGGGCGCCGGGCGCGGCGCGGGCGATCTTCTCGACCTCTTCGACGCTGTCCACGGCAAACAGCGACACGCCGAGATCGTGGGCGCGCGCGACGTCGCGCTCCTTCTTGATCGTGTTGCCGTAGGAGATGCGGTCGCAGGTCGCGCCGGCATCCATCGCCATCTCGATCTCGGCGACGGAGGCGCAGTCGAAATTGGAGCCGAGCGAGGCGAGAAGGCGCAGGACCTCGGGGGCCGGGTTGGCCTTCACGGCGTAGTAGATCGACGAATCGGGAAGCGCCTTGCGGAAGGCGCCGTAATTCTCTTCGACCACGTCGAGATCGACCACGAGGCAGGGGCCGGCCGGACGGCGGGTGGCGAGAAAGTCGATGATACGCTGCGTTGCCATCGGGGTTATCCCATGAATCCAAGGTTTAAGCATGTGCGGACGACGACGGCTCCGCGATCGCCTTCACGGCGCCTTGCGGAATCGTCGCTGACCGCGACGTGAGCAGGTCCGTTGCGCTGTCGAGCGCGACCGGACCGGATGTGTCTGCCTTGGCTTGGAGGGCTTGAACCCGCCGCACTTAGGGCAATGAGGGTGTGCCTCTTCAGAATTCCCGGATGTGGAGACCGGGAGAGACCAGAAAGGCCCGCACCGTCGTTGCTTTAAGGCGTCCTCGACTTCGCTGACGCGAAACCGACTGGAGGCTATCTCCAGGACCGTCCCGATGGCCTCGCATTTGAGGATCGGGGGACGCCCACAGGCTCGTGCGACTTTGGGCAACCGCGATGTATGAGCAGGCCCTGTCATACACAAGAGGAAAATTGCGCCGGGGACCGATTCCGCGCCCTCCGATCCGCGCTGCGTGACAGTGTGTCGATTCTGGGCAACAAAGCACAAGTTTCGCGCAAGCCCCGGCGCGGGACGATGGGGCGAAAAGGGATGCGGATGGCATGGATAGGCTGACATGGACACGCTGACGCGCATGCGCGCCTTCATCGCCGTCATCGAGAACGAGGGCTTTTCGGCAGCGGCGCGCAAGACCGGGCGCTCCAAGGCGCTTCTTTCCAAGTACGTGCGCGAGCTGGAGGACGAGCTCGGCGTCCTCCTCATCAACCGCACCACGCGCCAGATCGCGCTGACCGGCGCCGGGGAGGTCTATCTCTCGCGGGCCTCGGCGATTCTCGCCGATCTCGAGAGCTTGAACGAGGAGGCGCGCGAGGCGACCGGCGAGGCGAAGGGGCGCATCCGCATCTCCGCCGCGCGCACCTTCGGCGATGCCGAGTTCGGCCGCTCGCTGGTCGATTTCGCGGTGGAGCATCCCGCGATCTCGCTCGACATCCATCTCGACGACAATTTCGTCGATCTGGTGGAGGAGGGCTTCGACATGGCCGTGCGCATGACGCGTCTCAGCGATTCCGCCATGATCGCGCGGCGTCTGGCCCCGCTGGATTCGGTGCTCTGCGCCAGTCCCGACCTCGTGGCGAAGGTCGGGCGTCCGACCCATCCGAACCAGCTGTCCGACAAGCCGGCCGTCATCGATTCCAACTCGCGCATGTTCTCCAACTGGACCTTCCGCGATCCCGCCACCGGCGACCCGCTGCCCGTCGCCGTATCCGGCCAGTTCACGGCCAACAGTCCCGTCACCGTGCGCGCGGCCGTGCGCGCCGGGCTCGGCTTCGCGCTCATTCCTGAATTCGTCGTGCGCGCCGATATCGCGGCCGGCCGGCTCGTCACGGTTCTCGACGACTACATGCCCAAGGATGCCGGCATCTACGCCGTCTTCCCGCATCGCCGGCATCTTCCGACGCGCGTGCGCCTTCTCGTCGATTATCTGGCGATCTGGTTCCGCAAGTGCGACGGGGCGGAAGGGAAGTTGGAACGTTCGCTCTGTCTGGAGCCCTGATCGTCCGGCGGACGTGATTTGCAAACGCGCCGGAAACCTTCTTGCCCGAGGATGCCGTCGAACGGGCCGCCCGGGCCCCTGCCTTTCGAGGACCGCCATGCGCGCCATCCGATACGTCCTGACCGCCTCCCTCGCGCTGCTGCTTTCCGGCGCCGGCCTCGCCGAGGCGGCCGGCCGCGCCAAGCCCGCAGCCTTCGAGACCGACTTCTCCGGCGGCTACGAAGCGGGGACGATCGTCATCAAGACGGCCGAGCGCCGGCTCTATCTCGTCACCGGCCAGTCCAGCGCGCTGGCCTACGACATCGCCGTGGGCAAGCCGAGCGAGCAGTGGTTCGGACGCAGCTTCGTCTCCAAGAAGCGGCAGAACCCGACCTGGACGCCGACGCCTTCGATGCGCGAGAAGAACCCCGATCTGCCCCAGCAGGTCGGTCCCGGCCCGAAGAACCCGCTCGGCGTGCGCGCCATGAATCTGGGCTGGGGCACCTATCGCATCCACGGCACGAACTCGCCGCGCTCGATCGGCTCGGCCGCCTCCGCCGGCTGCTTCCGCATGCGCAATGCCGATGTCGCCGACCTCTTCGAGCGCGTCCATGTCGGCGCGCAGGTCGTGGTTCTCCAGTAGACGGGGAGAGGCGCCGGCCGCGATCCGGTCGCCCGCTCCCATTTCGGCCATTCTTCTTCCGTTGAAGGGGATGGTCGGTCGGAGCCAGGAAGCCTCACATGTCGAACAGTCCCCGCGGATGCCGGTCGATGCGCCGGCGCCGCACCGCGCTCGCTCTCGGCGGCGCGCTGGCCCTTCTCGGCGGCGCGGCCGGTTCAGCTTCCGCGCATCCGCACGTCTTCGCCGAGGCGCGCATGGAGATCGTCGGCGACACGGCCGGCAAGCTGACATCCATCCGCAACATCTGGCGCATGGACGAGCTCTTCTCGACGAGCGTCGTCCTCGACTACGACAAGAACGCCAACGGCATCCTCGACGACGACGAGCTTCAGGCCGTCGGCGATACGGTGAAGGAGTCGATCGCGGAATGGTCCTTCTACACCTTCGTGCGCGCCGACGGTAAGATCGTGCCGCTCGAGGCGCCCGCCGACATCCGCGCGCTCTACCAGGACAACCAGCTTCTCATGTTCTTCGAGATGAAGGTGAAGGACCCCGTCGATCTGAAGGCGCAGGCCGTCACCGTCTCCAATTTCGACGAGACCTTCTTCGTCGCCTTCGACTTCGCCGACGATGCGAGCTTCCAGCTCGTGGACATGCCGCAGAGCTGCACGCGGGCCGTGGTCGTGCCCGACGAGGACGAGGCGGCGAAGGAGTGGATGTCCTCCATCGCCTCGCTCGGCCCGGACGAGACCGTGCCGGCCGACGGTGTCGACTATGCGCAGGTTCTGGCGACGAGGGCCGAGATCAAATGCGGCTGACCCGGCTGTCCCCCACCGTCCTCGTTCTCCTCCTCGCCGGCCTCTGCCTCCTTGCAGGGCCCGAGGCGGCGCTGGCGAAATCCTCCCTCGGCATCGGCACGGCCGAGGTCGTGGTGCAGCCGAGCGGCCCCTTCGCCGGGCTGTTCATCGAGATCAATGCGATCCAGCGCTCCTTCTTCACGGAGCTGCGCCAGGCGCTGGTCGCGCTGAAGGGGGGGCCGCACGGGCTGATCGTCCTCGTCGGCCTGTCCTTCGCCTACGGCGTCTTCCATGCCGCCGGCCCCGGCCATGGCAAGGCGGTCATCTCCTCCTACGTGCTTGCCAACGAGGTGCAGCTCCGGCGCGGCATTCTCCTCTCCTTCGTCTCCGCGCTTCTCCAGGCGCTGACGGCACTTCTGGCGGTCGGGCTCGGCTGGTTCGTTCTGCGCGGCACGTCGGTGAAGCTGACGGACGCGACGAACTGGCTGGAGATCGCCTCCTATGCGCTGATTGCGGTCTTCGGCGGCTGGCTGCTCGCCAAGAAGCTCGCGCGCCTCGTCTCGCGGCGCAGCTCCCGTCTGTCGCTTGGCTTCGCGCCCTCCGGCCTCGCCTTCGCGGCCGCCGGTACGGCGGGGGGCACGGCCGAAGACGCGGACAGGCCGGCGCGCGGCGCTTCCTCGCTCATGCGGCCCGCCTCCGGCGGCATGGCGGCGTCCGTCTGCGAGGGCGACGAAGAGGATTGCGACTGCGGACAGGCCCATATGCCGGACCCCAGGCGCCTTTCGAGCGAGCGCCTGTCGATCGGCACGGCCACCTCGGCCGTCGTCGCGGTGGGCCTCCGGCCGTGTTCCGGCGCGATCGTGGTCCTCACCTTCGCGCTTCTGAACGGCCTCTATCTCGGCGGCGTCCTCTCCGTCCTCGCCATGGCGCTCGGCACGGCGATCACGGTCTCGGCGATTGCCGCCGTCGCCGTCTTCGCCAAGGGTTTCGCCATGCGGCTCGGCCGGGCCGGCGGCACGCCGCGCGGCGTGATGGAGACCGTGGAAATCCTCGGCGCCGCCCTCGTCCTTCTCTTCGGCCTCGCGCTTCTCGGCGGGGCGCTGGTCTGACGATCCGCCGGGTCGCGATCCGCCGGCTCGATCCGGTGCCTCGACCGGCCTGCGAGCGGTGGTGCGATGCTCGCATCTACAAGCAAATCCAAGCGAATCTCGGTTCGAGTGCGTCGGTCGTTGTTTTGAGATCGGGGCGAGTTCAGTCGTCAGGAATGCGTATAGTTAGAATTCAGGCTTTAGGCATGTTTTCGTTCGCTCGTTTTTGAAGATTGAGTTCAGTGACTTTGCCTGTAACGTGCCCTTCGACTTCGGTTGGAGGTGCGGGATGCTGAACATCAACAGACGGCAGGCTCTGCTCGGTCTCGGTGCGGCCGTCGGGAGCGCGATGCTGCCGGCGGAGGCCGAGGCCTTCACTTCGATCTACTACCGGGTTGCCGTGCCCGAGATCTTCGCCAACCTGCGTCTGCCCCCGACCTATACGCCGAACCTCGTCATCGGCTCCGGCTTCGGCGGCGCGATCTCGGCACTGCGGCTTGCGCAGGCCGGCGAGACGGTGACGGTGATCGAGCGCGGTTTCCGCTGGCCCAACGCGCCCTGGCGCGACATCTTCAGCAGCGACACGATTCCCGACGGCCGCGCCTTCTGGTTCCGCAACAGCGCCAAGATGATCGCAGGCAACACCGCCGTCTTCGACAAGTTCGGCGGCGTCATGGACGCGACCGAGTTTCCCAACATGACGGCCTGGCGCGCCGCCTGCGTCGGCGGCGGCTCTGTCGTCTTCACCGGCGTGATGATCCAGCCCAAGAAGACGCATTTCGATCTCCTCTTCAAGGGCGCTGTCCCCTACGACGAACTGGACCGGGTTCACTATCCGCGCGTCCGCAAGATGCTCAATCTCAATCCGATTCCGAGCGACGTCTACGGTTCGCAGGCCTTCGGCCATTCCCGCGAATGGGACCGGCAGGTGGCGAAGGCCGGCTACACGCCCGAGCGCATCGATTCCATTTTCGACTGGAACGTCCTGCGCTCGGAGATCGGCTTTCGCTCGCGCCCTTCCGCGACGGTGGGCCGGTCGAACCACGGCAATGCCAACAGCGCCAAGTTCGATCTGAACCTCAACTACATCCGGCAGGCCGAAGCGACCGGACGCGCGAAGGTCTATCCCGGCTTCGAAGTGCTCAGCATCGGGACAGACGGCAAGCGCTATGTCGTCAGCGGCTTGTTGCGCGATCCGACGGGCCGCGAACTCGGCCGCACCACGATCTCCTGCGACCGCCTCTTCCTCGGAGCGGGCTCCATCGGCACTTCCAGCCTTCTGGTCAAGGCGCGGGCGGAGAAGACCCTGCCCCATCTGAACGAGCATGTCGGGGAGGGCTGGGGCACCAACGGCGATGCGATCGTCGTGCGCAGCCTCGGCCGGATCACCGGCCTGACCGAGGGAACGCCGAGCGCCTCCAAGATCTTCGACACGCCGCTCGGCATGCCCACGACGTTCGAGAACTGGTATGTGCCCGGCGTGCCCGTGAACATCAGCATCATTCCGAGCCTCGGCATGGTGCTGGACGAGACCCATCGCGGCAGGTTCGTCTACGATCCCGCCAAGAAGAGCGTCACCATGAACTGGGCGGCGGAGGGCAATGCCGACGCCATCGCCGCGTGCCGGGCGATGAACAACAAGATCGCCGAAGCCTCCAAGACGATCCCCGGCGCCAATCCCTTCATCGCCGACGTGACGGGCAAGAACTGGACGGCCCATCCGCTGGGCGGCGCCGTCATCGGCAAGGCCACCGACGGCTACGGACGGGTCGTCGGCCATCCCGGCCTCTATGTGATGGACGGCGCCCTGCTTCCCGGCTCCGCCGGCGCGGTCAATCCCTCGCTGACCATCTCGGCGCTCGCCGAGCGCAATATCGAGAACATCATCGCCAGAAAGGGCTGACGGTCACGTCCGGCGCAGGACGGGGCGCCCTCGGCGCCCTTTCCGAAGGGTGATCAGCGGCCGGCGCGGTAGGCGCGGCACGCATCGCCGAAGGCCTGGAAGATGGCGGCCGAGGCCGCGTCGCTCTCCGCCCAGTATTCGGGATGCCACTGCACGCCCAGCGAAAAGCCGCCGGCATCGCGAACGCTGACGGCCTCGATCGTGCCGTCCGGTGCGGTGGCCTCCACGACCAGCCCGTCGCCGAGCCGGTCGATCGCCTGCCGGTGCAGCGAGTTCACCTGGATCTCCTCGCGCCCGAGAAGGCCGGCGAGGCACCCGCCGGCGACGGCATGGACCGGCTGGCGGATGGCGTAGCGCTCGGCTTGGTCGGGATGGACGGGCGCGCGATGATCCATGCGGCCTTCGAGGTCCTGGATCTCGGTCGCCAGCGTGCCGCCGGTCGCGACGTTAAGCTCCTGCAGGCCCCGGCAGATCGCGAGCATCGGGATCTTGCGCCGGATCGCGCCCCGGATCACCGCCATGGTCATGCCGTCGCGGTCGATATCGTAGGGCTCGTGCGCCTCGGAGGGTTCGACGCCGTAGAGCGAGGGATGGACGTTCGTCACCGAGCCCGTGACGAGAACGCCGTCGACGCGCGACAGAAGGGCGTCGACATCGACCGAGCCCGCCAGTGCCGGCACGATCACGGGAAGCCCGCCCGCAACCTTCAGCACGGCGGAAAGATAGCTCTCGGGCGCCGCATGCCAGCGATGGTTGCCGATCGTGCGGATATCGGCGGGAACGGCGACGAGGAAGGCGGTGTCCGACATGGGTTCGATCCGGGAAGCGCGGGGGAGGCCGAAGCTTCGCGATATCGGATCGCGCGCGCGGAGGATAGAGGCGAGGGAACCTCCGGCCGGCTGGAGGCTTCGACTTGCGTCCGGCGGAAACATGCCCCATCTGGCCGGCCAGAGGTCGACATGCCGCCGCTTTCGCGACGGACGGCGTTTCGCTGTGTTCGGTTGTCGCGCAGCCTGCCCGGGAGTTCAACGGTTTGGATCGTCGCTCGTTCATTCTGAAGGCCGGAACGGCCGGCATCGGCGCGGCCGCGAGCGCTGGGCTCGCCGCCCCGGCGCTGGCGCAGCCGGCCAAGACGACCGTCTGGCGTCTCGCCTCCGCCTTTCCGGAAACGCTGGACACGATCCACGGCGGCGCCGTCGATCTCGCCCGCTTCGTCTCGGAGGCGAGCGGCGGCGAGTTCACCATCGAGATCCTGCCGCAGGGCGATCCCGCCAAAAGCGTGCTCGATGTCGTGGCGGCCGGCGAGGCCGAACTCTGCCACACCGCGCCGCAGGATCACGTCAACCGCGACGCGACCTTCGCGCTGGCCGGCGCCGTGCCCTTCATGCTGAACGCGCGAGGCCTTCAGGCTTGGCTCTACCAGGGCGGCGGCATCGACAAGCTGAACGGCTTCTTCTCCCGCCAGGGCCTCGTCTACCTGCCGGGCGGCAATACCGGCACGCAGATGGGCGGCTGGTTCCGGCGCGAGATGACGGCGACCCAGGATTTCCGCGGCCTGAAGATGCGCATCACCGGGCTCGGCGCCGATGTCATGCGCCGCCTCGGCGTCGAGACGTTGCCGATCCCCGGCGCCGGCATCAAGGCCGCGCTGCAGGGCGGCTCCATCGATGCGGCCGAGTGGATCGGCCCGGCCGACGACGAGGTGCTGGGGCTCCTCTCGGTCGCGCCTTACTATTATTATCCCGGCTGGTGGGAGGGCAGCCTCGCCCCCGCCTTCCTCATTTCCAAGCCTGCGCACGAGGCGCTGTCGCCGGTCCACCGCAGCCTTCTGGCCACCGCCGCCCGCGCGGCCTCGGTGGAGATGCTGGCGAAATACGACGCCCGCAATCCGGCCGCGCTGCGGCGTCTCGTCGAGGCGGGGGCGGAGCTCCGGCCGTTCCCGCAGGACATTCTCAACGCCGCCTTCGATGCCGCGCAGGCGATCTATGCCGAGCTTCGCGGCGCGAACGCGCCCTTCCGCGAAATCTACGATTCGCTCGCGAGCTTCCGCAACGAGACCTTCCTCTATGCCCAGGTGGCGGAATACACGTTCGACACGTTCATGATGATCAAGCAGCGCGAGGGCGCCCTGACGGTCAAGGGATGAACGTTGCCAAGACGTTGAGCCGACAGGGGGCCGGTCAAGTTATTGAGATAACGTTAGCATAGCGAATTGCAGTCCAGCTTCGGGAAACGCACGAGCCTCAGAACTCGATGGTCGTCATCCGAGGCTTTTCGCGGGACCATCCGTGCGGAGCCAGATCGCCCTCTCGCTCCGTGAAAGGTCCCTTCGACCATGCTCCCCGTTATCTCCATCGGAACCCTGAAGACGTCCGGCACCACCACTTTGGCGCTGACCCTGGCCGGCGTCGCCGCCGCCGCCGATATCCCGGTCGTGCTGATCGATGCCGCGCGTGACCGCGACATCGTCGCCTGGAGCCAGAAGGGCGACCGTCCCTCGAAGATCACCGTCGAGTCCGCGGACGACGAGACGACGATGGAGCGCCTCGTGCGCGCCGCCCGCCGTCGCGGCGATCTCGCCATCATCGATGCCGGCACCAGCCCCGAGGCCATCCGCTCGGCCGCCAAGCTCGCGGACCGCTCGCTGATCCCCGTCCGCTTCTCGCCGCTCTCGGCCTATGCCGCCATCGCGACCGACCGCATGCTCGCCGCCGATCTCGGCAAGGGCCGCCGTGGCCGCGACTGGGCCTTCACCGCCAGCGCCGTGACGACCATTCCGAGCCGTATCGCCCGCGTCATCGAGACCGTCGTCCAGCAGAGCGGCACGCCGCGTCTCGAAATCGGTCTCGTGCTCCGCGCCGCCTACGAGGCGCCCTTCCTACACGGCGGCACGATCTTCAACCTCGCCGACGAGATCGCGCCCGGCCTCGACCGCGCCCGCGCGGAAGCCGCGACGCTCGCCTACGAGATCGGCATTCTCGGCCGTGCGAACACGCAGGACGAAATCCTGCCGACTCGGATCGCCGCCTGATCTTTTCGCGGCCTCGCTGATGACATAAGCCTCGCGACCTCCGAAAGGGGGTCCGGGGCTTTTGTCGTTTGGGAAGCCCTCATGCTCTTCAAGCCGGCGCCGTCCGGCGCTATCAAAGGCCATGATCAAGCCACCCGACCAGGATGGCCGCGCGCCGAGGCCCGCACGGCCGAAGCCGGTCACGGCGGACTGGCTCTTCCGCGCCGCCGCCCATTATCTCGAGCGCTATGCGAGCTCGACGGACAATCTCGCCCGCGTGCTCGAGCGCAAGATCGAGCGCCGCGTGCGGGCGGCGGAGGCAGCCGGCGAGCCCTTCGCGGATGAAGACGGGACCGCCTCCGCGCGCTACCGTGCCCTCGTCGAGGAAACGATCGGGAAGTTCGTGGAGCTGAAGCTTCTGGACGATCGCGCCTATGCCGAGGCCCGCTTCGCCTCGCTGCGCCGCCGGGGCACGTCCATGCGTCAGGCCACCGCCAAGCTCGGGCAGAAGGGCGTGCCGCGCGAGACGCTGGCCGCCGTCACCGCCGGCGACGAGATGGGCGATGCGGCCGCCGCGCTCGCCTACGCCAAACGCCGGCGTCTGGGGCCGCACCGCCTGCGCGAGCGCGAGGAGCGGCGCGACCGCGACATAGCCGCGATGATGCGCGCCGGCTTTTCCTATCGCGACAGCCTTGCGGCGATCGACGGGGCGGGCGACGATCCCGAGTGACCGTCGGCTTTGCGCCATTGCAAGGTCGAGGCCGGATCGTGTAAGTGCCGATTTGATTTTGACAGGGAGCGAGACGATGGCCGAACTGCAGGGTTACGAGACCACCAAGGCCGCGCAGATGGACTACGCCGCCCACAACCGGACCTATTCCGGCTTCATCGCCATGTTCAAATACGGCACGATCGCCGTCGTGGCGATCCTGATCCTGATGGCGATCTTCCTGCTCTGACACTCGGTCTCGCGCCTCGTCGACGGCGACGAGCGCTATCCTATCTCATGAAAAAAGCCCGCCGGATCGCTCCGGCGGGCTTTTTGCTGCGATCGAAACCGCTGGATCAGGGCTTGTAGACGACGTCGCCCTTCGGCGCATGTTCCAGCGTGAAGCGGGAAATGCCGGCCGTGGCGTTCAGGCCGAACTGCGCCTGGAGGCTGGTCGGCTGCAGCGTGAAGCCGTTGTCCGGTCCGCCGCCGAGGATCTTGGCGCCGCCGCCGGCCGCGACCGAGGCATCCGCCGAGACGCCGTAGTAATTGCCGGCGATCGAGGCCGGCTCGCCCGGCTGGGTGCTGCCCGCAAAGACGATCCAGGAGAGATCCTGCCGTCCCGTGATGCCGAGATCGACGCCGACCGTGTCGAGGCGCGCGACATAGGGCTCGGGCGCCGCGCCGCGATCGGCCGGCTTGAACACGCAGAGATAGTCCTTCGAGGACCCGATGACGTAGGCGAGGGCGCCGTCGCTCTGGCAGGTGAGAAGGCCGAGCCGCGTGCCGGCTTCGGCACCCGCGGGAAGGGCGAGGGCGCCGAGAAGGGCGGCGGCGGCGAGAAGGGCGGGACGTTTCATGACGCTACTCCGAAAAATGACTGTCGCTCGTCAACTCGTCGCAGCTCTTTCGGTTTCACGTTGCCTCTTCACGCCTTCGCACATGCGGTAACGCATCGTGCGCGAAGCCGGCGAATTGGGTCAGCTCGTGCGCGCCATGCCGTCCTTGGCCGGGCGATAGTTCGGATCGAGCTGCGCCGCACGCGCATAGGACTTGCGAGCCCGCGCCTTGTCGCCCTGCCGTTCGTAGACGATCGCCTGATTGGTCCAGTATTCCGCGCTCTTGTCGTCGAGCTTCAGCGCCATGTTGAAGTCGGTAAAGGCGTTCTCCTCGTCGTCGAGCGCGAGATAGGAGACGCCGCGGCCCGAATAGGGCTCGGGCGCATCGGCCTTCAGCGAGATCGCGTGGCTGAAATCCTCGATCGCCTGCTTGTGCTGGCCGTCGAGCTGATAGAGCAGGCCGCGATTGTGATAGGCGCGGGGGTCGGTCGTGTTGAGGTCGATCGCGCGCTGGAAGTCGGCGAGCGCCTCGCGGTTGCGTCCCGCCACGCGATAGATGTTGCCGCGCCCGATATAGGCGCTGTCGTAGTTCGGGTTGATCTTCAGCGCCGTGTTGTAGTCGGCGACGGCCTTCGCCCCCTCGTTCGTCTGGCGCAGGACGAGCGCCCGGTTGGCATAGGCCTGATAGAAGTTCGGATCGAGCTGGATCGCGGTCGTGAAGTCGGCGATGGCGCGGTCGTAGTCGCCGGCCCTGCCATAGGCGGTCCCGCGCACGTTGTAGGCTTCGGGATCGCGCGGATTGGCGTTGACGGTCGCGGTCAGCGAGGAAATGTTCTCCGCCGACCCCTGAGCCTGGTCGAGGCGGATCGCGTTGGCGTCGGGGCCGCCCGTCTGGCAGGCGCCGAGCGCGAAGAGAAGGCCGAGCACGCCGAGGCGCGCGGGCAGGAAGAAGGGCCGGGGAGGCCGGGCGGCGCGCTGCATGGCGTTATCCTTGCGGGCAGCGGCGTCGTAATGGGATGCCAAGCGTCCGGTCCTTCTCATCGTCTCGGAGACAGCCGGCCCCGGATCGGGCGCGGGGCCATCGAGACCTCATCGCAACGGATCGGGATGCTAGCGCATCCGGCCGTTGATAACATTGCAAATATCCGGGCCGATCCGAAGATCGAGGCCGTTTGCATGCGGAAATGCCACGAGCCCGGCCGGGGTCTCGCGGTATCGGTCGTGGAGATCGCGCCCGCGGCGGAAAGCCCCGAGAGCATCGGCTTCGATCCATCCATGCGAAAAAGGCGGCGGACCGTCAGGGCCGCGCCGCCTTCGCTGGACTGGAAAATAGCCCAAATCATGACGGGCAGGGCGCGTCCGCATCGCCTCAAGGAGGCGGCGTCCGGAACGCCTGAAATTGGGCCTTAGGCCGAGCGTCCGCCTGCCTTTGCGGCGGGCTTGGCGCTGGGCAGAAGGCCTTCGCGCTGGGCCGCCTTGCGGGCGTTCTTGCGGGCGCGGCTGATGGCGGCCTGCATGGCGCGCACGCGGCGCTCGGAAGGCTTCTCGTAGTGGTCGCGCTGCTTCATTTCGCGAAAGACACCTTCGCGCTGGAGCTTCTTCTTCAGGACGCGGAGAGCCTGGTCGACATTGTTGTCGCGGACGAGAACTTGCACGGGTTGTTCCGTTGAAAAGGATGGGCCGATCGGAGCCTCGCAACGGTTTCTCGAAAGGCCGGGTTCCGTCACGAAATTCGACGTGGGCCCTTACCATGAGTTCCCTCCTCTGTCGAGATGGCCGCAGGCGTCCCGATGCTCTTCCCCTCCTTCGCCTCCGGCGTCGCCCCGTCGATCGAGGCGATCACATGCGACAGGACGCCGAGCGCCAGGAGCGGATCGTCGGAGGCGGCGGAGAGGGCGCCGTCGCGCGTCCGCCGGGACAGATCGGGCGCGCGACGCCGCATGCTGGCGAGAAGGCCGGGCCGGCGAAGCGCGGCGATCCGGTCGCGCAGGGCCGCGATCGCCGCGAGGAGATCGTCCCGGCTTTCCGGCGGGATCGGCCTGTCGGAAAAGGCCCTCGCGAGCCGGCGGGTCCAGTAGGCGAGCGCCATGAAGCGCAGGAGCGCGATGCGGATGGGGCCGGGCTTGCGCACGAGGTTCCAGTGCGGCCCGAGCGCGCGGGCGGCCGTCGCGAGCGCCGCATAGCGGTGGTCGAGCCGGCGCGACAGGGCGAGGAGGCTGCGCCCGCTCCCCGTCTCCACCCGCTCGGCGGCGGCGCGCAGCATGTCGTCGAGCGCGTCGAGAAGGGCGGTGACGGCGGCCTCCGCGGTGGCGCTCGCACGCTGCGGCAGGACGGCGAAGGACACGAAGGCGCCGGCCAGCGCGCCGACCAGCGTCTCCTCCAGCCGCAGCACGAGGAGATCGACGGAGAACTGCCCGATCAGCCCGTACATCAGCGAGATGACCAGCGTCACGAAGAAGGTCATCGCGCCGTAGGAGATCTGGAGGAGGTAGAAGCCGGCGAAGACGAAGAGGATGGATAGGCCGATCGAGACCGGGACGTCGCCGCCGACGAGCGTGGCGAGGCCGATGCCGGCGACGATGCCGACCATCGTGCCGAGCGTCCGGTTCAGCGCCCGGAACACCGTGTCGCCCCGCGACTGCGTGTTGGTGAAGACGAGGAAGGCGGTGAGGATCGCCCAGAAGAAGCGCGTCTGCGAGACGAGAAGCCCGCCCGCCATCGCGATGGCGGCGGCGAGCGCCACCTGGATCGCGAGCCGCAGCTGCGGGTCGGTGATCAGCGCGCCTTCGGGCGCCGCGGGCATGGCGGGCGGCTTCTGCGCGGCGCGCAGGAAGGCCTCGCGCGGCGCGGCCCGCGCCCGCGCCTCGACGAGACGGCGGGCCTCGTCCAGCCGCTCGCCGGCCACCGTCCGGTGCTCGGCGGCCTCGACGCCGCTTTCGCCGTCGCCCGGCTCGGCAAGATCGGCGACGAGCAGACTTTCGGAGGCGAGATGGAGGTCGAAGAGCGCGACGGCGAGCTCGCCCATCGGCCCCCGCGTCGCCTCGCCGGACAGGGCCTCCGCCGGCATGTAGCCCTCCGCCGAGAGGATGGCGTCGCCGAGCTGCATCTGCCGGTTGACCGCCTCGCGCCTAGCCTCGACCGGCCAGCCCCGCCGCCGCCCGTCCTCGACCGCGTCCTTCAGCTCGTCGATCCGCTGCCCGACCGCCTCCACGGCGCGGCGGAAGTCGCTGTCGGGATGCTCCGGCAGGACATGGTTGCGGATGAGATGGGAGACCGTGCCCGACAGCGCGATGGCCAGCGCCACCGCCGGCAGATCGTTCGATGCGGGGTGGAGATAGACCGAGATGAAGTAGCACATGAAGGCGAACATCCCGACCGCGTTCCAGCGCGCGCCGTACTTGCGCCCATAGACCGCGGCGAAGACGAGCGCGACGAAGAGCGCGTCGGCGATGCGCGGCACGGGCTCCAGCGCCACCGCGAGCGCGGCGGCGGAAAAGCCGGCGAGGCCGCAGAGAAGCCGGGTGCGCAGCTGCGCTCTCGCATCCGCCTCGCGCACGGCGAGCGCGCCCTGCATGGCGGTGATCATCGCGATCCCGTAGGCCGAGGGCGGCAGGGCGAGCACGGCATGGGCGGCGAAGAGCGCGCAGACGACGAGCGCCAGCGTCAGCGTGACGCGGGACGCCATGCGCAGCTTGCCGAGGCCGGGATCGGAGGTCACGGCAAGGCGTGTCAGTCCGAAGGTCAGCGCTGTCGGCTGTCGATGGGGCATGGGCGGTCCCGTTGCGTCCCGATCCGTCGGGCCCGTCCATGTCGGTCATCCCCTCCGCGATGGCAACCCGGCCCCGCGCCGGGACAAAGCGTCAGAGCCCGTCGCAAAATGAGCATGATCGGCGGCTCAAAACGCTACACCCAATGCGAAGCGAGGCGGCTATCGGTCGCCACCCGGCGATCTCGATCCAAGGATGCTCGAATGCGACGTTTCTCAGCCTTCGCGCTGGCGCGTGAGGCCTTCCGGAACCATAGCGGCTGGGGCGAGCAATGGGCCTCGCCCGAGCCGCGCCGGCATTACGACGTCGTCATCGTGGGAGCCGGCGGACACGGCCTCGCCACCGCCTACTATCTCGCCAAGGTCCACGGCATCACCGATATCGCGGTGATCGAGAAGGGCTGGCTCGGCGGCGGCAACACCGGCCGCAACACGACGATCATCCGCTCGAACTATCTCTACGACGAGTCGGCCGCGCTCTATAACCACGCGCTGAACCTCTGGGAGGACCTGTCCCAGGACCTCAACTACAACGTCATGTTCTCCCCGCGCGGCGTCCTGATGCTCGCGCACAACGTCCA
The DNA here is from genome assembly GCF_001425485.1 of Aureimonas sp. Leaf427. GTDB lineage: Bacteria > Pseudomonadota > Alphaproteobacteria > Rhizobiales > Rhizobiaceae > Plantimonas. The sequence goes on from NZ_LMQW01000005.1 coordinate 25,919, forward strand.
CGACGTTCAGGTCGCCAAGCGCCACATTCATTCCAACCGGCTGAACGGCGTCGCCAACGAGTGGCTGACGGCCGAGGAGTGCAAGGCCTTCTGCCCGCCGCTCTATATCGGAGAGGACACGCGCTATCCGATCGTCGGCGGCGCGCTGCAGCGGCGGGGCGGCACGGCGCGTCACGACGCGGTGGCCTGGGGCTATGCGCGCGCGGCCTCCGCGAGGGGCGTCCACATCATCCAGAACTGCGCCGTCACCGGCATCCGCCGCGGCGCGGACGGCGCGGTGAAGGGCGTCGAGACCAGCCGCGGCTTCATCGGCGCCAAGAAGGTCGGCGTCGTCGCGGCGGGCTCCACCTCCACCGTCATGGAAATGGCCGATGTCCGCATGCCGCTGGAGAGCTTCCCGCTTCAGGCCCTGGTCTCGGAGCCGGTGAAACCCTGCTTCCCCTGCGTCGTCATGTCGAACACGGTCCACGCCTACATCTCGCAGTCCGACAAGGGCGAGCTGGTGATCGGCGCCGGCACCGACCAGTATCCGTCCTACAGCCAGGCCGGCAGCCTCCACATCCTCAACCACACGCTCGACGCCATTTCCGAGATGTTCCCGATGTTCCGCCGCATGAAGATGCTGCGCTCCTGGGGCGGCATCGTGGACGTGACGCCGGACCGCTCGCCGATCATCTCCAAGACGCCGGTCAAGGGCCTCTACGTGAACTGCGGCTGGGGCACCGGCGGCTTCAAGGCGACGCCCGGCTCGGGCCACGTCTTCGCCCACACGATCGCGCGCGACGAGCCGCACCGGATCAACGCGGCCTTCGACCTCGAACGCTTCACCACCGGGCGCTTCATCGACGAGGCGGCCGCCGCCGCCGTCGCGCACTGAAGGGGACGACGATGCTTCTCATCCACTGCCCCTATTGCGAGGAAGAGCGCCCGGAGCTGGAGTTCCGCCAGTCCGGCGAGGCGCATCTGAAGCGCCCGGAAGGCTCGGCCACCTTGAGCGACCGCGAGGCCGCCGAGCTTCTCTACTTCCGCACCAATTCGCGCGGCCTCGTCTTCGAGCGCTGGCGCCACATCCACGGCTGCGGGCGCTTCTTCAACGCCGTGCGCCATGCCGTGACCGACAAGTTCGTGAAGACCTACAAGGCCGGCCTGCCGAAGCCCGAGATCGACGCGGACGGGAGGCTGGCGGCGGCGGGCTCGAACGCGCCGACCTTCGACGCCAATGTCGAGCCGGACGTCATGGGCGATGCCGCCCACACACCCGTCGCCCGCACGGAGGCGCAGCAATAATGGCGTCCTATCGCACCACCACGCGCGGCCGGCTGAAGGGCGCAAAGCGCATTCCCTTCACCTTCGACGGCAATCGCTACGAGGGCCTGGAGGGCGACACCCTGGCCTCGGCGCTCCTGGCCAACGGCGTGCATCTGACCGGCCGGTCCTTCAAGTATCACCGCCCGCGCGGCATTCTCGGCGGCGGCTCGGAGGAGCCGAACGCGCTGATGGAGATCCGGCGCGACGAGGTGCGGCGCCAGCCGAACATCCGCGCGACGATGCAGCCGCTCTATGCCGGCCTGACGGCGACCAGCCAGAACCGCTTCCCCTCGCTCGCCTTCGACATCGGCGGCGTCAACGGCGCGCTGTCGCGCTTCCTCACGGCGGGCTTCTACTACAAGACCTTCATTTGGCCGAAGTCCTTCTGGCACAAGGTCTACGAGCCGAACATCCGCGCCGCCGCCGGCCTCGGCCGCGCGCCGACCGAGCCGGACACGGACGGCTATGCCAACCGCTTCGTCCATGTCGACACGCTCGTCGTCGGCGGCGGCGCGGCGGGTCTCTCCGCCGCCCTCGCGGCGGGGGAGCGCGGCGACAGCGTCATCCTCTGCGACGAGGGCTCGAGTTTCGGCGGCTGGCTGAAGGTCGAGAGCGCCGCCACGATCGACGGCGTCCCCGCCGCCGATTTCGTCGCCGACGCGGTGTCCCGTCTGGCCGGCATGCCGAACGTCCGCCTCATGACGCGCACGACGGCCTTCGGCTACTACGTGCAGAACATGGTGGCGCTGGCCGAGGAGCTGACGGACCATTTGGCCTCGCCCGATCCGCTCTCCCCGCGCGAGCGTCTCTGGCAGGTGCGCGCCAGGAAGGTCGTGCTCGCGACCGGCTCCATCGAGCGCCCGCTCGTCTTCCCCGACAACGACCGCCCCGGCATCATGCTGGCCTCGGCCGGCCGCCTCTACCTCAACCATTACGGCGTGAAGCCCGGCAACCGCGTGGTCGTCTTCACCGCGCACGACGCGGCCTACGCGGCCGCCTTCGACCTGAAGCGCGCCGGCGTCGAGGTTCCCGCGATCGTCGATCTGCGACCCTCGCCGGACGATGCGCTGGTGCGCGAGGCCCGCGCGCTCGGCATCCTGGTCCTGGCGGGCTACGAGATCGTCAAGGTCAAGGGCTTCAAGCGCGTCCGCGGCGTCTTCGCGGCGGAGCTCGGCACCGGCATCGACCGCCAGGGCTTCGACTGCGACGCCGTGCTCATGTCCGGCGGCTTCACGCCCTCCGTCCACCTCTTCTCGCAGTCGCGCGGCAAGGTGACGTTCGACGCGGACCTCCATGCCTACGTGCCCGGCGAGACCGCGCAGGACTGCGTCTCGGTCGGCGCCTGCAACGGCGATTTCGATCTCGCCTCCACGATCTCCGCCGCCCGCGCGGCCGGCGGCGCGGAGGCGGGCGGCGCGGTCGCCACCTCCGGCCTCTCCGGCACCACCGGCGGCATGGCGGGCGCGACGCCTGCCGCAGGCCCCGGCACGTTCGGCAAGGCCTTCGTCGACTGGCAGAACGACGTGACCGCCAAGGACATCCGCTTCGCCACGCAGGAGGGCTTCCGCTCGGTCGAGCACATCAAGCGCTTCACGACCAACGGCATGGCGACCGACCAGGGCAAGACGTCCAACATCCACGGCATCGGCGTCGCCGCCATCGAGCTGGGCACCTCCATGCCGCAGGTCGGCCTCACGACGTTCCGCGCGCCCTTCACGCCCGTCACCTTCGGCACGATCGCCGGCTACGGGCGCGACGCGCTCTTCGACCCCACGCGAAAGACCCCGATCCACGAGAGCGCGGCGGCCGAGGGCGCCGTCTTCGAGGATGTCGGCAACTGGAAGCGCGCCTGGTACTTCCCGCGCGGCGACGACATGCACGCGGCGGTGAAGCGGGAATGCCGCGCCGTGCGCGAGGCCGCCGGGCTCTTCGACGCCTCGACGCTCGGCAAGATCGAGGTGACGGGCCCGGACGCCGCCGAGTTCCTCGATCTGATCTACGCGACGCCGATCGCGAGTCTGGCCGTCGGCAAGTGCCGCTATGCGATCATGCTGTCGGAGGCGGGCTACGTCATGGACGACGGCATCGTCGCCCGCATCGACGAGCATCGCTATCACGTCACGACGACGACCGGCGGCGCGCCGCGCGTGCTCAACCACATGGAGGACTACCTCCAGACCGAGTTCCCGCATCTGAAGGTCTGGCTGACCTCGATCACCGAGGAATGGGCCACGATCGCGATCCAGGGCCCGAAGGCGCGCGAGATCGTGACGCCCCATGTCGGCGGCATCGACATCTCGCCCGAAGCCTTCCCGCATATGTCGGTGGCGACAGGCACCTTCATGGGCGTTCCCTGCCGCTTCTTCCGCGTCTCCTTCACCGGCGACACCGGCTTCGAGATCAACGTGCCGGCGCCCTACGGCCGGGCCGTCTGGGATGCCTTGCGCGAGCTCGGCCGCCCGCACGGCGTCGAGCCCTACGGCACCGAGACGATGCACGTCCTTCGAGCCGAGAAGGGCTACATCATCGTCGGCCAGGAAACGGATGGAACCGTCACGCCCGCCGACGCCGCGCTATCCTGGGCGGTCTCGAAGAAGAAGGCGGACTTCGTCGGCAAGCGCGGCATGCAGCGCCCCGATCTCGTGCGCGCCGGGCGCAAGCAGCTCGTCGGTCTCCTCACGCAGAACCCTCTGACGGTTCTGGAGGAGGGCGCGCAGATCGTCGCCGATCCGAACCAGCCGATCCCGATGACCATGATCGGCCACGTCACGTCGAGCTACTGGTCGGAAACGCTCGGCCGCTCCATCGCGCTCGCGCTGGTGCGCGACGGCCGCGCGCTGAAGGGCAAGACGCTCTACGTGCCGATGGCCAAGGAAACGATCGGCGTGGAGGTCACGGCTCCGATCTTCTTCGATCCGGAAGGGGAGCGCCTCCATGGTTGAGTCGACCGCAGCGACCGCCACCATGTCCCTGCGGGCCATGTCGCCGCTGGACGGGCGCTATGCCAGCGCCGCCGGCGTCACCCTCTCGCCGATCGCCCCGCGCACGCGGCTCGCGCTCCGCGCCGGCGAGGGCGACCTCGCCGCGATCGAAGCCGCCCTCGGCTTCGCTCTGCCCCGGCGGCCGAAGACGGTGACGGGCGAGGGCGTGGTCTCCGCCCTCTGGCTCGGGCCTGACGACTGGCTCCTCGTCGACGAAAGCGAGGGCCGCGATCCGCTGGCGCTCCGCTCGCCGCTCGCCGAGCGTTTCGACGCCGTCACGGCGCCCTTCTCGCTGGTCGACGTGACCAACCGGAGCGTCGCCCTGTCGCTGGACGGGCCGGCGGCGGAAGCGGTCATCTCCGCCGGCTGCGCCCAGGACATCCGCCTCCAGACCTTCCCGGTCGGCTCGGCCACGCGCACAATCCTCACCAAGGCCGACATCGTCCTCTGGCGCCGCGCCGAACACCGTTTCGAAATCGCCTGCTGGCGCTCCTTCGCCGACTACGTCTGGACACTCCTGACGGTGGCGGCCCGCGCACCGGCGGTGTGAGACGCGCCGCTCGCAGAGCATCGTTTCCACATGGCCGAACTTGCTGCTCTCTCGCACAGTGTGTACGTTGATACACATTGTGCGGAGCGGTCGTGACCAAGAGCCTGTCGAGCCGAGATGTGATCCGCCTGTTGGAAGCGGATGGTTGGGTCCTGCTGAGAGCGACCGGCGATCATCATCATTTCAAGCACCCGACGAAGACGGGCAAAGTCACCGTCACGCTTCCGGTCAAGACCATTCCCATCGGAACGCTGCGATCGGTCTATCGGCAAGCCGGTTGGAATTGGAGCGAGAGGAGCTGAGGATGCGGGTCGTCGCGCTGATCCATAAGGACGATGGTACCGATTACGGCGTGTCGTTTCCGGACTTTCCCGGCTGCATCAGCGGCGGCGCAAGTCTCGACGAGGCGCTCGCCCGCTCGACGGAAGCCTTGAACGCCCACATTGCCGTCATGCTGGAGGACGGCGATCCCATTCCGACGCCGAGGGCACTCGACGATCTCAAGGCCGATCCAGACTATGCGGTCGATTTCGATGGCGCCGTCATCGCCACCGTCCCCGCCTTCGTCGCCGGCCGCCGCTCGCAGCGCGTGAACGTCACGATCGACGGCGATCTCCTGGAGGAGATCGACGCCGCGGCAAAGGCATTTCCCGGTGGACGCAGCGGGTTCCTGGCGCAGGCCGCGCGCGAGAAGATCGCCAACGCCCGCTGAAAGCGCGAGCCGACCTCGTTCTTCGTGCATGCGGTTCTCGTTGCCAGCCTGTACGCCCCGCAGGCCTTTCCGGTAGACCCGAATGCTGAGCTTGTCGAAGCACGAGGGTGAGACCGAAGCTCGACGACCTATCGCCGCCGTAAGCGGGATCAGGTCGGTGGCGCGCTGCCGATCCTACGATAACGCCAGAATGTGATTGTCCCACAGCACTTTACGGCTCGGCATGAGCTGGGTGTCGTCGGCCAGCATGACGATGTCGCCCTGGCCGCTCGTGGCGAGGAAGTCGCCGCCGGAGGGGGCGAGGCCGCAGCCGTCCTTCAGCGTGTGGTGGGCGGCGACGGTGGCGGTGGCGGCGTCGAGGACGAGGAGGCGGTTGCCGACCGGGGAGGAGAGGGCGATGCGCGCGCCGTCCGCGCTGGCCGCGACCGAGCCGACATAGTTGGAGAGGGCGGCAAGTTCGGGGCGCGGCAGTTCGATCAGCCGGGGCGTCTCGCCGAGGCTCGCGAAACCGACGAGCTGCGGCGCGTCGGCGGGGTTGCCCTCGTATTGGCAGCCGAACCAGACGCGGGACCGGCCGTCGATCGCCAGATGCCGGATCGAGAGCTGGTGGAGCTTGGCGTCCAGCCGCTGCTGCTCGCGGATCTCGCCGCTCCGGCGGTCGAGAAAGACGAGCGAGGGTTCCATCGTCGCAATGTTCAGCTTCTGGCGGCCGAAGGTCGGATCGGTCTCGATGCCGCCATTGGCGACGACGATCGTCTCCCCGTCCGGCATCAGAAGCGCCTCGTGCGGGTCCATGCCGCCGGTCCGGAACTCGCCGATCCGTCGGAAATCGTCGGCCGTGTCGTAGAGGCCGATCAGGCCTTCGGCCGTCTCGATCTCGTTCTCCGTCGCATAGAGAAGAGCCCCGTCCGGCGAGAAGAAGCCGTGGCCGAAGAAGTGCCGCCCCTTCGCCGAGAGGATGGTCTTCAAGGTCCGGCCGCTCGCGGGGTCGAAGACGACCGCGAAGTTGCGCGGGCGGCGGGCGAAGGCGACGGCGCGCCCGGAGACGGGATCGAAGGTCACGTCGTGCCCGCGATCGGGAAGCTCGACCAGCGAAAGGACCTCGCCGCGTTCGGAAAAGACCGCGCAGCCGTAGCGCCCTTCCGCGACCTGACAGGCGGCGCCGTAGACCGTGTCCGTGCGCGCCAGGGCCTCCGCCGCGCGTGGCGAGAGGGCGCTCGCGAAGCTGGCGCCGGCCCCGAGAAGAAAGGCGCGGCGATCGACGAGGTGCATCGTCAGTCTCCGTCGAGCGAGGAGAAGCCGGCCTGGAGGCCGACCGCCGGGGCGAACTGGTCGGCGAAGAGGTCCTGCAGGCTGTGCGTCACGATGAGGAGATAGCCGACGCGATCGCGGCGCTCGGGATCGCCGGCCGCCACCGCCAGCGGCACGGTGAGCGCCTGGAAGGCTTTCCCGGCATTGGCGAACTCGAAGTCGATCGAGGCGTCCATCCCGTGCTGGGCCGGCGGAAGAAGGCTGCCGATCCCGGAGCGGTCGTAGAGTTCGGAGAGTCCTGAGAAATTGGCCTGGAGGCTCGCTTCCGTCAGCTCCGAACGCTGGTAGAGCCAGCCCTTCGGATTGGCCTCCGCGATCGTGTCGCCATAGCCGGGCTGGATGCGCAGATCCCGGATCGCCTCGAAGGCATGAACGAGCGTGCCGATGATCTCGTCGAGCGAATCGTCGATCTGGCGATAGGCGGGGCTGTCCGCGCTCGGATGCGTCATCGCCTTCGCGATGCCCTCCGGATCGTCCCAGCCCTTGGCGATCTCGCCCGAGGTCGCACTAACGCTGGTCGCGATCGCCGCGCCGTAGCGGCAGCGGAAGCTGCCGTCCGGGGTCGTCAGACTGTCGGCATTCGTGCCGAAGAGCACGAATTCCAGCGCGTTCAGCCCCTGCACCGCGACGCTCTTGGCGCGCAGGCCCTCGACCGTCGTCGCCGCCTCGTCCTTGGCCACGAGCAGCGCCTGAACCTGGCGGAGCGCGACGCCGCGCCGGTCGGGCCAGAAGAGGAACCGGTCGATGCGGTTGTCCTGCATGATCGGTCCGAAGCGCACGAACTCGATCCGCGAGAAGGCGGTGACGAGCCCGGCGAAGCCTTGGCGCGCGGCGAGCAGCGCCGCCTCGGACGGCGCCTTGCAGAGCGCGTCTTCCGCCGCCGCCATCTCCCCGGCCCGCGCCGCGAGATCGCGATAGGCCGGGCGGAAGACGTCGTCGATCGCGCGCTGGACGACCGCGACCCTGTCCGGGTTCTCCGCCGCCCGGCCGGGCGCGGCCGCGAGCAGGGCGGCACCTAGGAGGAGAAGGCCGGCGGCTCGGCTCCGATGGATCATCAAAGCGACTCCAGAAAGGCGTGAAGGGCGTCCCGGTCGGCCTTGTCCATGGCCGCATAGGCATCGCGGGAGGCCTGCGCCTCGCCGCCGTGCCAGAGGATCGCCTCGGTGAGGTCGCGGGCGCGCCCGTCATGCAGGAAGAGCGTGTGCCCGTTGACGATCTTCGTCAGCCCGATGCCCCAGAGCGGCTGCGTGCGCCATTCGCGCGGGCCGGCATCGCCGATGGTCGAACCGTCGGCCAGTCCGTCGCCCATGTCGTGCAGCAGGAAGTCGGAATAGGGCCAGATCAGCTGGAAGCGCTGCGCCTTGTCGAGCGCCTCGCGGCTCGTCACGAATTTCGGCGTGTGGCAGGAGGCGCAGCCCGCGCCGTAGAAGAGGCCCTTGCCCTTCAGGACCTCCGGTGCGCCGACGTCGCGGCGGGCCGGCACGGCCAGATTCTGCGAATAGAAGGTGACGAGGTCGAGCACGGGATCGGGCGCCTCCACCTCGCCGAGCCGCGGCTGCACGCCGCTCGGCGCGTCGCGGCAGACGCGCTGGGCAAGCGAGCATTCGCCGAAACTGTCGGTCACGAGCGGCGTCGAGATGCCGATATCGCCGGAGAAGGCCTCCGCCGACTGGACCTTGATGGAGGGCGCGCTCGCCTTCCAGCCGAAGCGGCCGAGCACCGTCTCCCCCGTCTCGGGATCGCGCACCAGCGAGGCCTTGCCGGAAATGCCGTCGCCGTCGCGATCCTCCGGGTCGGCATGGGCGAGGATGTCCTCCGGCGCGATGGCCTCGACGAGCCCGAGCCCGATCATCGGCGGCGCGACGCGCGGCGAGAGGCGAACGTCCGGCGCGAGCGGGCCGTATTTGAGGTCGGCGACGCCATAGGTCGGGTGGCGCATGGGAACCAGCGTCCCGTCGCCGAGCGTCACCGACCGCTCGTCGTAGCGGATGGTCATCTGGCCTTCAGGCTCGACGCCGGGCACGGCGAAATTCTGCAGCTGGCCGCCATAGGTCGGCTCGGGAATGCGCAGCATCGTGCGCTCGGCCAGCGCCTTCCTCTCGTCTTCGCTATGGGCGGGAACGGAGAGGCGCAGGAACATCGAGACCGCCGCCTCGCCATCCGTCGGGGGATGGCCGCGCCCGTCCTTCAGATGGCAGCTCTGGCAGGAGCGCGCGTTGAAGAGGGGGCCGAGCCCGTCCGAGGCTTCCGTCGAGGAGGGCGAGGAGACCCAGAACTTGCGAAACAGCGCGTTGCCGAGCTTGAACGTGTCCTCGCCCGCAAAATCCTGGTTAGCCGAAACCTGGCTGAAGGAGTCGCGGTTGACGAGCTTCGTCGTGGTGCCGCCCCCGCCCTGCATCTGCTCGAAGGCCTCGGGCTTGGAGAAGTCGCTCGTCGGCTCCGTCACGGCTTCGACCCGCGCCAGATCCTTCGGCGTCAGGTCCGTGCGGACGGCCATCGTCTCCGCGACGACGGCGACGGCCGGCAGGAGAGCCACGCCGGCGAGGATCGAGGCGAGGAGCGCGAGGGAGCGAAGGGCGGCCATGGGCCTCACAGCGAACGGGATGCAGCGGTGTCGTCGTCGATCGGTCGCTCGAGGCGCGATTCACGCGGCGCGGGTTTGTTCATGTCGCAGGGATGGCGCAAAGGCACGGCGCGGATCGCCGCACCATGCCGTCCCATTCCCGCTCTTACGCCGGAGCACGCTTTACTGGAAGACCGCGTTGACGTTGTCGAGGCTGTCGGAGCCCTCGATCTTCACGTCCTTCACCTCGAGCGCGGCGACCGCCCGCTCGATCGTGCGGGTCTGGGCGATCAGCCCGTCGATCGCGGCCTGGACGCGGGCGTTTCCGGCCGCGTTGCCCTCGCCAATCTGCTGATCGTAAGCCTCGCCCCCCTCGGCAGCCTTGGCGACCGCCTCCATCGCGACGACCGTCGCGTCGAGCTTGGTGCGCAGTTCCGCGTCCACCTCGGGCGTCTTCGCCTTCACGAGATCGGAGACCGAGGGGCCTTCGACCACCGAGCCGTCCAGCCGCACGTAATGGCCGGTATAGACGTTGCGGATTCCGATCGCGTCGTTGAGATGTGAGACGTGGGTGTTGTCGGAGAAGCAGTCGTGCTCCTCCTCCGGGTCGTGCAGGAGAAGGCCGAGCTTCATACGCTCGCCCGCCAGTTCGCCGTAGGAGAGCGAACCCATGCCGGTGAGGACGGCGGCGACGCCGGCCTTCGGATCGTCCGTCAGATGCTTGCGCGCGGCTCCTTCGGCCTTCCAGTTGCCGACCATCTCCTCGAGATCGGCGACGAGGAGATCGCTCGCGGCCTTCAGGAAGGCGGCGCGGCGGTCGCAGTTTCCATTGGTGCACTCAGCCTTGGAATAGTCGCTCCAGGGGCGCTCGCCGGCGCCGGGCCCGGTGCCGTGCAGGTCCTGGCCCCAGAGCAGGAATTCGATCGCGTGATAGCCCGTGGCGACGTTCGCCTCGACGCCGCCGGCCTCCTGGAGCTTGTCCTTCAGGAACTCGGGCGTGATCTCGGTGGCGTCCAGCGTCTCGCCGCCGACGGTGATCTTGGGGTTGGCGATGACGTTGGCGACGTAGAAGGCGTTGGAGTCGCTCTCGGCGCCGTAGCTCGGCGCGACATAGTCGATGAGACCCTCGTCCAGCGGCCAGGCGTTCACGCGGCCTTCCCAGTCGTCGACGATCGGGTTGCCGAAGCGGAAGGCTTCCGTCTGCTGGTAGGAGGGGCGGGCGGCCTTCCAGGCGGCGCGGGCGGCGAGGAGCGTCTCCTCCGACGGCTTGGCGATCAGCGCGTCCACGGCCGCGTCCAGCGTCTTGGCGGAGGTCAGCGCGTCCTCGTAGCCGGCAAGGGCGAGGTCGGAATAGGTGGCGATGACGGCAGCCTCGCTCGGCGCCTGCGCGCGCGCGGCACCGGAGAGAAGGCCGAGCATGGCGACCGAGGCGGCGAGGCCTGCGAGCGTGCGGCGGGCTGTCGGACGGGAACGAGTCATAAGGCCTCCATCGGGGTGCGATGCCCCTGTCGTGATGGCTGCCGGAGGCCTTCGGCGAAAGCGCGGCGGCGGCTATGCCGGCGAAGGGCTAGGAGCCGCCCGCGACCTTGTCAATCCGCCTCGTCTTGTTTGGAGGCGTTCTATATTGGAACGATTCTGATCTCCGATAGTCGAGCCAAGCATCGGCGATGCCGATGGCAAGATTTCAGTACGATCAAGGCTTGGTGGCGCCCGCGAGATCGATCAGGCCGGTCGGCTCGATCGAGAGCCCTTCCACGTCGGGCGCGACCACCATGCCGATCCGGCTTTCCACGACGAAGGCAAAGGGCGCGTCCTCGTGCACGATGCGCTGGATCTCGGCATAGAGCCTGGCGCGGGTCGCCGGATCGCCCGTGCGCCGTGCCTCCTCCAGCCGCCTGTCCACCTCCGGATTGGCGTAGCCGCCGGCATTGAAGCCGCCGATGCCGGGCTTTGCGGTCGAGCGCAGGGCGAGGAAGGGAAGCGTGTCGGGGTCGAACACGGTCCAGGCCATCTCCGCCATGTCGGCCTTGCCGGCAAGGCCGGGATTCACGTTGGAGAGAAAGGTGTTCCATTCGTAGGTCTGGATCTTGGCGTCGAGGCCGGCCGCCGAAAGGTCCGCCGCGATGCGCTGGGCCATGGTCACCGGCTCCAGCATGCCGCTGCCCCCTTGCGCGACCAGAAAAGTGACGCTCTTTCCCTCCGCGCCGGCTTCCCGGATGAGGGCTCGGGCCTTGCCGGGATCGTGGGCATAGGGAGCGACATCGCCGGCCGATGCGCCGAAGGCGGACGGGATGGGGCCGGATGCCAGACGCGCGCCGCCCCCCAGCGTCTCCTCCGCGATGGCCTGCCGATCGATCGCATAGTTCGCCGCCTGCCGGACGCGCCTGTCGGAAAAGACGCCCTCCTTCGTGTTGAGGATCAGGAACCAGAGATGGGGCGCGGTCGTCTCGGCGAGGATCGGCCCGCCGGTCCGACCTTTGCGAAGGGCGGGCAGGGCGTCGTGCGCCGGCTCCGTCATCGCGTCGATCCGCCCGGCCTTCAGCGCGGCCAGCCGCTCGACGGGATCGGGAATGGCCTGGAACTCGGCCTTCGCCAGACCGGCCGCCTCGCCGCGATAGGCGGCGCTGCGCTCCAGTTCGACGGCGGAGCCGGTTTTCCATGTCCCGAGCCTGTACGGACCCGTGCCCACCGGATGGCGGGAGAGCGCTGCGCCCTGCGTCTTGATGGCGCTCGGCGAGAGGATGAAGCCCGTCGGCGTCGCAAGGCTCGCCAGGATCGGCGCATAGGGAAGGCGGAGCTTGAAGGCCACCGTGTCCTCGTCCACCGCGCGGACGCTCTCGATGGGCGCGAAGATGAAGGCGAGAGGAAAGGTTCCGGCATCGGCGAGCGCGGGGTCCAGCAGCCGCTCGAAGGTCGCGACGACCGCCGCAGAATCGAGCGGCGTACCATCTTGGAAGCGGATGCCGGCCTTCAGGTCGAAACTGTAGGTCAAGCCGTCCGGCGAGACGGTCCAGCGCTCGGCGAGCGCGGGCTCGACGTCCATCGAGCCGGCCTTGAACCGAACGAGCCCTTCGAAGATCGCGGAGAGGATGCGGAACTCCGCCGGGCTCGTCGCAGCCTGCGGATCGAGCGTCGCGGGCGCCGCGATGTCGCCGACCACCAGCGTGTCGGCCGGCGTGGCGCCGAGGGCCGGGGCGACGGCGACGAACGATCCGAGAATCAGGCAGGCGAGAAGGCGCGGTACGTCGAAGGGCAAAGCGGATCTCCGGGGGAATGGCGCGCCCGGAGAAGACGAAGAATGTGGTCCGAGAGTGGGGAGGCGGCCCGCAAAGCGACCACGGCGGGGAACGATCGCGTTACCGGATGTCGAGGAAGTAGCCGAGGGCGGCGAGCAGAAGGCCGACGACCATGGCGGTTACCACGACGCTCTGCGGCTCGCGGCAGACCGGCTCCTCGTTGTCAGGCGCATCTGCCAGAAGCTGCGGCCGGAAGCCGCCGGAGGCGAAGCCGAGGCTCGGCTGCGTTCCGGGCTCCGCCGACGGCGCCGCCGATGCCGCAAGGCCGCCGACGAGAAACGGGCCGGGAACATAGGTGGAGCAGGTCTCCGCGGTATCGGCCGGGCTCGTCGCCAATGCCGACGAGCTTCCTCTGCGTTCGTTCGCGGCGATCGTGTGCATCGCAACAACGTCTGACCCGACGCCATTGGAAAAGTCCAGCACGGCACGCATCGACCAACTCCAATTGCCAAGCTAATGTCCCAACGTGCGAACCGAATATTGGTTCAAACCGGTGGAAATACTTGGTGTTCGGCGAGGCGATCGAGGGCGGCCGCCGAGGATGTCGGCCGAAGCCGCGATCGGGTTGCCCATCGCGGCGGATGGTCGAGCGACCGCGAAGACCACGCGGTGTTCGCTCACCCACGCTCTCTCGCTCAAGCGTGATCGCCGCGTCCGCCATCGTCCGAGGACAGGGGCGGTGCTTCGTGCAAGGATGCTGCGGGATGGGGAGACTGCCGTGCGAACAGGGCGAGGGGCGGCTGTCGGGCCGCGAAGGGCGGCGAGTTTCGGCCTTCTCGCCGCATGGCTTGCGATCCTGCCGACCGGCGGGCAAGCCGCCGAGCTCCTGATGTTCGAGCAGAAGGCCTGTCCCTTCTGCGAGGCCTTCAACCGGGAGATCGCGCCGGACTATCCGGAGAGCGCGGCCGGCCGGGCGGCGCCGCTGCGTCACGTCGATATCTGGCAGAGCCGGACCGGCGGCGTCGAGAGCCTCGATCCCGCCGTCTTCACGCCGACCTTCGTGCTCGTGGAGAACGGCCGGGAGATCGGCCGGCTGATGGGCTACCCCGGCCGGCGATATTTCTACCAGGAGATCGAACCGCTGATCGCCCGCCTCGGAAAGCCGCCCGCGACGCCGTGACCTCGAGACGCCGCCGCCGCGCCGAGGGCTTTCGAAAGCCCGTCCGGCGCGGCGGTCGGTCCTGCGATGGCGACTACTGCGCCGGGTCGCCCGTCTCGCCAAAGGTCTTCAAATAGGCGATGACATTGGCGATATCCTCGGGTTTCTTAAGTCCGGGAAAGGCCATCTTGGTCTTCGGCACTTCGGCCTTCGGATTGGTCAGCCAAGCCGTCAGCGTCGGCTCGTCCCAGGCGGGATGCGCCTTGGCATATTCCACGAGGCCGGGCGAGAAGGCGTAGCCCTCCACCGAGGCCACGGCCTCTCCGAAGATCCCGTTCAGCTCCGGCCCGATCTTGTTGGCCGCTCCCGGTCCGACCGCGTGGCAGGCCTGACACTTCTTGAACACGGCCTTGCCGGCCTCGGCATCTCCCGCGCCCTGCGCGGCGGCGGGACCGGCCAGGGCCGCGCCGATGAAGAGGGCGGCCACCGTTTGACGTTTCAGCATGTTTCCTCCGACTGCGTATGCGGTGCCTCCGGGAGCGATCATAGGGCGACATCGCCGACGCTGACAATCGAGCGGATAGGCGCAGGCGGCCGGCCGCCGATAGGCGGTGCAACGGTCGGAAAACGGTTGGCGCACCCATGGAGAGGCCGATGCATGCCATCCCGACGACCTCACGGCGTCGTGAAAATGCAGTTTTTTCGAGGGCGCTGCAACGCGTCTGAACCTGATGATAGATCAACGATATCAATTCATTGACAGCTCAATGACGTCACCGAGCTCGCCGGGAAAACGGCCAAATCGTGGCATGTCCGCAACAGACTGTTTTGCTGATCGTCCGGCAGGCTTGTCGGTTGGGCCGCCATGCCCGATCTTCTCGTCATGGAAGGCCGAGGGGTCGGTGCTTCGCGCAGTGCGAGCATCGGGCCATCGGCGAAGCCGCCCACGAATGATCTTCGCCGAAGAGCGAAGCACGGAGTATCGACCATGAAGCGTTTTGCCATCCTCTTCGCCACCACGGCCTTCGTCACGCCCGCCATCGCCGCCGACGTCGTCTATGAAGAGCCGCCGGCGCCGGTCGCCGTCGTCGCCGCTCCGACCTGGACCGGCTTCTACGTCGGTATCCAGGGCGGCGCCGCCTTCAACCCCGAAGATCCCGATGCGCTCGACATCTCGTCCACCTTCGGCAACGACGCGGTCATCCCGCTGAACGCACTCGGCACGCTTGGCACGATCAACGGCGCCTTCGGCCCAGGCCGTTCGTCCGAGTTCGACGAGAGCTTCGCCGGCGGCGCCCATGTCGGCTACGACTACCAGATCGATCAGTTCGTTCTCGGCGGCATCATCGACATCAACGCGCTCGACGTCTCGCAGTCGCAGACGGCCTTCTCGACCACGCCGGCCTTCTACACCGCCGAGCGCAGCCTCGATTACCTCGCGACCGCCCGTCTTCGCGCCGGCTACGCCGTCACCCCGACGGCGCTCGCCTATGTCACCGGTGGTCTCGCCTATGGCGAAGTCGACTACTCCTTCTCGAGCAATTCGGGCGCGATCAACGCCGCCACCCCGGCCCAGGTCTTCGAGGACGAGGACGACTTCGGCTACACGGTCGGCGCCGGCATGGAAGTCATGGTCGCCGAGAACGTCTCGTTCGGCGCCGAGTACCTCTACACCAACCTCGGCGGTGATTCCTTCACCCGCCTGAACGGTGGTCCTTTCGACGGAAACGGTCTTGCTGGCGTGAACCTTGCCGGTTCCACCGACTTCTCGTCGAACGGCGATTTCGACTTCCACACGGTCACCGCGAAGCTGTCCTACCGCTTCAAGTAAGCCGTTTTCGGCGGGCTTGAGCCCGCTGACGATGACGTGAGAACCCGCCGGCCCCTGGGGCTCGGCGGGTTTTTTAATGGAAAATCAACGACCCGAGCTTAGGAAGGATTCACCAACGCGGTGGTGGACCGGCCATGTGGCAGACCTGCAACAGCGTCGTGGGGAACGAGATCGCCGGTGCAACCCGGACCCTTCGAACCACATTTGGACCATAACCGAGGCGCATCGGGCCTCTGTCTGAAATTCGGCGGCTCGATGAGGGACGGGCCGTCGGACGAACGTCGCACAAGAGCGACAACACTGGAGTATCACCATGAAGCGTTTTGCACTTCTCCTCGCGACGACCGCCTTCGTCACGCCCGCCATCGCCGCGGACGTCGTCTACGAAGAGCCGCCGGCTCCCGCCGCCGTCTACGAGGCCCCGACCCCGTCCTGGACCGGCTTCTACGTCGGTGGCCAGGCTGGCGTTGCCTTCAACCGCGATTCCGGCGCCTTCTCCTCGTCCAACTCGTCCTTCGTGGGCGGCAATGACGGCGAAGAGAGCGGCTTCATCGGCGGCGGTCACGTCGGCTACGACTACCAGATCAACAACTTCATCATCGGCGCCGTCGCCGACCTGAACTACATCGACGCTTCCGCTTCGACGTCCTACACGCTCCCGAACAACCTCGGCGGCACGACGACCTTCGGCGCCGATCAGGACATCGACTACGTCGGCACCGTTCGCGCCAAGGCCGGCGTCGCCATGGATCGCTTCGCGGTCTACGCGACGGGCGGTCTCGCCTATGCGGGCATCGACAACAAGTTCAACGGCTCGTCGACCTACATCAACAGCGCCGGCCAGGGCTTCAACGTCAGCGCCCGCGGCGATGAGGACGACATCGGCTACGCCGTCGGCGCCGGCTTCGACGTTCTCGCGACCCAGAACATCTCGTTCGGTCTCGAGTACCTCTACACCGACCTCGGCGAGTCCAAGATGGACGTGACCTACACCCCCGCGATCACGGGTGCCGGCACGACCTTCACGACGGGTTCGAACACCGACCTCGACTTCCACTCGGTGATGGCGAAGGCCTCCTACCGTTTCAACTAAGACCCTTGGCGGCTCCCCCCGGAGCCGCCCTTCGGTCCTGACATGAAAGAGCCCGCCGCATCCGAAAGGACGCGGCGGGCTCTTTTTCGTTTCAAGCCTCGCTCGGGCAGGTTCGTTCAGTGCGCGGCACCGAGCGGCGGCAGGCCGAGATCGCCGCGGCGGGGCAGGTCGGCGCCGCGCCGCGAGCAGGTGACGGCGGCGGCCCGGACGGCGAAGCCGACGAGAGCGTCGAGCGAGTCGCGGTCGAGCCCGCCGATCGCCGAGCGCGACAGGATGCGCTTCTCCTGAAGCTGCGAGAGGAGGGCGGCCTGGAACGTGTCGCCGGCCCCGACCGTGTCGACGACCTGAACCTCCACGCCCTCCACCGCCGACTGGATGCCGGATGCGGCATAGGCCAGCGCCCCGTGCTCGCCGCGCGTCACGACGCCGAGCGCCACGCCCTGGTCCATCCAGTCCGCGATCACGGCATCCGCCGTCCGGCCGGGATAGAGCTGTTCGAGATCCTCCTCGCTCGCCTTCACCATGGCGACGAGCGGCACCGTGGCGGCGACGCGCGCGCGCCAGACGTCGAGATCGGGCTGGATGGAGGAGCGGATGTTGGGATCGTAGGAGACGAAGCGCTGCGTCGTCTCCTGGGCGATCAGCTGCGCCAGCGAGGAGGCCGTTGGCTCCGAGACTGTCGAATAGGACCCACCGATATGGATGGCCTCGAGCGAGGTCGGAAAGCTCTGCGGAACCTCGTCCGCCTCGATCGACCGGTCGGCCGTGCCCTCGATGTAGAAGGAGTATTCCGCGCTGCCGCTTTCGGAGAGCGAGACCATGGCGAGCGTCGTGTTGCGATCGGTGTCGATGAGGAAGCGCTGGTCGATGCCCTCGCGCTGCATGTAGGCGCGGATGCGCCGGCCGTAGAGATCACCCGACATCTTGCTGAAGAAGGCGGACTCGTGGCCGAGGCGGGCAAGGCCGAGCGCGACATTGAGGGCGGAGCCGCCGACGCGCGCGTTCAGCGTGATCTTCGAGACGTCGGGATCGGGTTCGGCGAAGACGTCGAACAAGGCATCGCCGCAACTCAGGAACATCATATCTCTCCCTGTCAATTCGAACCGGCGGTAGCAGGAAATGGCGTCCGGGAAAACCTCGTCGCCTCTCCAAAAAAGGCAGTTCACACGGGATCGGGCCTCAAGGCATAGGTGCCGAAGGCCGGGATCTTGATCGCCAGCCGAAGCGGATCGATGCCAGCGACGAGGCCGAGGAAGTTGACCTCCAGCCCCGAGCCGAGGCCGATGACGGCGCCCGCATAGCCGAAGAGCGAAAGCCGGATGTCCTCGCGGTCTCGGTCGTAGAAGACGAGCTGCCCCTCCGACGGATAGTCCCGCCCGACCGCCACCGGCGACAGCACCGTGGAAAGGCCGGGCACATGGCGCAGGACATGGGCGACGAACGTGTTCGAGTTCGGCCCGGGAAAGATGCGATAGCCGCCCGCGGCAGCGTAGGGGTAGGAGGCGATCGCCGCGCGGAAGGCCGGCAGCAGGGCCTCCGCCTCCGCCCCGAAGCGCGCGAAGACGATGCGCGGCTCGTTGGAGTACCAGCGACCGTCGGCGGGATAACCGTTGCGCCGGATCGGCGAGCCCCAGCCCACCTTGTCCCAGCGCTCGTAGGTCCGGGCGCCCGCGTCCTTCAGGACGATCCAGGAATGTTCGGAGACCGAGCCCTTCAGCCCGCCCGTGCGCGCGGAGAGAACGTAGACCGCCGCCTCCGGCGTCTCGCCGGGCTGCGGCAGGAGCTTGGCGCTCGCCCAGTTCGCGTCGCGCCATGTGCCGGGATGTTCGCCGATCTTCCAGAGGGCCGCCGAAAGCGCCGCCGGCAGGACGAAGACGAGGAGAAGGGCGAGAAGAGCGAGTTTGACGATCTGCATCGGGCTTTCGGACATGGGAGCGAAACGGGTAGAGGTCCATCGGGAAAACGGGCGTCCGCTGAAAATGGTGGGCGCGCTGCGGCAAAATGAGGACGTCCATGTCGAACAATCCGGTTCTGGCCGAAGTGACGCGGGGAACGCGTGTGGAAAGCCGCCATCGCGGCGCGGTGGCGGTGGTGGACGGGGACGGGCGCGACGTCCTGGCGCTCGGCGATGTCGAGGCTTCGGTCTTCCCCCGCTCGGCCGTGAAGGTCTTCCAGGGCATACCGCTGATCGAGACGGGGGCGGCCGATGCGCTCGGCCTCACGACGGCCGAACTCTCGCTCGCCGTCGCCTCCCATTCCGGCGAGCCCGGCCATGTCGAACTGGCCGCGTCCATGCTGCGGCGCGTGGGTCTCGACGGCGGCGCCCTCGAATGCGGCTGCCACTGGCCCTTCGACCAGCCGGTGGCGCTCGAACTGGCGCGGAGCGGCGCCGTTCCGACCGCGCTCCACAACAACTGCTCGGGCAAGCATGCCGGCTTCCTCTGCACGGCGGTCCATTGCGACGAGGCGACGCCCGGCTATGTCGGCGCCGAGCATCCCGTGCAGGCGCGCGCCCGCGCCGTCATCGAGGATCTGACCGGCACGCGGCTCGCGCCCGATGCCGGCGGCATCGACGGCTGCTCGATCCCCACCTATGCCGCCCCGCTCCGCAGCTTCGCCGCGGGCTTCGCCAAGCTCGTCTCCGGTCAGCGCGTCGCCGCAAGCCGCGCCGCGGCCGGGCGCCGGCTGATCGAGGCGGGCATGGCCGAGCCCTGGTACATGGCCGGAACCGGCCGCGCCTGCGTCGCGCTGATGGAGGCCGCCCCCGGCCGCGTCTTCGCCAAGACCGGCGCGGAGGGCGTCTTCTGCGGCGCCGTCCCCGAACTCGGCCTCGGCTTCGCCCTGAAGATCGACGACGGTACCACCCGCGCCGCCGAATGCGCCGTCGCCGCGACGCTGGCTGCGATCTTCCGCCGCGAGGGAGACCCGGTCGCGGAGGCCTACGACCGATTGGCCGCGAGCGAGATTTTCAACTGGGAGAAGACGAAGGTCGGCTCGATCCGGCCGGCGGGCTTCTGACGGGACGGGGGCATGAGTGAGGAAGCCGGTCGCGAGAGGCACCCCCCTCTGCCTGCCGGCATCTCCCCCGCAAGGGGAGAGATCAGGCTCATCGCGAACGGCTAAGGTTTCGAGCGACCGCCGAAGCTGCCGATCTCCCTCCTTGCGGGGGAGATGTCCGGCAGGACAGAGGGGGGTGCCTCACGCAAACCCCCATCATCTCATCTTGCCGAAAGCTCAGGCGTTGCCGAGCGGCCGGCGTTTGCGCGGTGCGGGCTTGGGGGCCGCCGGATCGGCAGGCTTGGCAATCGCCGCCGGAACCGGAGCGGTCGCGGGCGATGCGGTCCCGCCCGATGTCGGGGCGGCAGCGACCGGGCGCTTGGCCGGCGCGGCGGCCGGGGCGCCTGCCGTCTGTCCCGAAGCCGGCTTCGCCTCGGCCGGTGCCTTCTGCGGCGCCGCCTTTCCTTCGGCGGGAGCCTTGCCCTCCACCGGAGCCTTCGCCGGCGCGCCGGCCTTCGGCCCGGACGCCTTTGCCTCCGCCGGCTTGCGGCTGCGGCGCGCGGGCGCCTTGGCGGCCGGCGCGGTCGCGGCGGCGACGCTGGCCGCCAACTCCGCCGGCGACAGAAGCGCGACGGGGCTCGGCGTCTCCGACACCACCGGCGCGGCGGCGGACGGCTTCGGCTCGGAGGCGACCGGAGCCGGCATCGGAGCCGGGACGGGCGCCTTCGCCGTCGCCGTCGCAACGGCGGCTGCGGGCCTGGCGGCGACCGGCTCCGCGCCCTTGCGCTCGCCGGTCTGCTTCAACCGGATGCGGATCGAGCCGCCCTCGGGATGGTCGATGTCGAAGACGCCCGACTTGCGCACGAGGTCGGAGAGCTTCTTGTGCCCGTAGGTGCGCGGATCGAAGTCGGTGTAGAGCGTCTGCAGCTGCTTGCCGAACGTGCCGAGATTCACCCAGCCGTCCTCGCTCTCCATCTGGTCGATGACGCGCTTCAGCATGGGCGTCACCGCGCTCGGCGGCGCGAGCGGGGCCGCGACCGTCTCCGCGCCGCGGCCGGGCGCGATGCGCTCGGGGAGAAGGTTCTCGGTGTAGATGAAGCGGCGGCAGGCCTGCCGGAAGCTTTCCGGCGTCTTCTGCTCGCCGAAGCCGTAGACGTCGAGCCCCTCCTCGCGGATGCGGGAGGCGAGGCGCGTGAAGTCGCTGTCGGAGGAGACGAGGCAGAAGCCGTCGAAGCGCCCGGAATGGACGAGGTCCATCGCGTCGATCACCAGCGTGATGTCGGAGGCGTTCTTGCCGGTCGTGTAGGCGAACTGCTGCTGCGGGATGATCGCGTGGCGGGCGAGGATGTCCGTCCAGCCCTTCATGCGCTGGGTGGAGAAGTCGCCGTAGATCCGGCGCACGCTCGCCTCGCCGATCTTGGCGATCTCCTCGAAGAGCCCGTCGGCGATCTTGGCGGATGCGTTGTCCGCATCGATCAGCACCGCGAGGCGGGCGGAACGGCCGTCGTTCATAGGTCTGGTCCTCAAAGAAAAAGGGCTGGGGCAGCTCGTTGCGACCAGTTAGGGCCGAATGCCGCATTCCGACAGACGTTAGGCGGGCGCCGTTCGCCTCGTCCACGTCATTCTTGCATCCGGCGCGTCATTGCCGGGTTCCCGAGCCCGCCGATGCAGCGCGCGGCGGCACCTTACCTTAGTTTAATGCGCTCGACCTTCCCCTCGTCGGAACCTCGTTGTAGGCTGTGGGTTGGGCACCTATCGATACCAGACCGGCGATCAAGCCGGTTGCACACTTGGGAGCTGCATGATGGCCTGGAAGAAGCCCGTTCTCGTCGAAGTCTGCGTCGCGATGGAAATCAACGGCTATATGCCGATCGAATTCTGATCGATCGATTCCTGATTGACGACATCGACCCTGAGCCGCGGGCGGGATGAAACCCGCCTGCGGCTTCTCGTTTTAGGTTCGGCCGCCGGTGGCGGGTTTCCGCAGTGGAACTGCCTTTGCGAGGTCTGCAGGCTTGCCTGGGCCGGGGATTCCCGGGTCGAGGCACGCAGCCAGTCCTCCATAGCAGCGTCCGCCGACGGCGTGCATTGGCTCCTCCTCAACGCCTCGCCCGACCTGCGCGCGCAACTCACAAGCTCGGTCCTGATGGGCGCAGGCGCGAGAAGCGGCGGGCCGCAGAAGCGCGCCTCGCCGATTTCCGCCGTGCTCGTGACGAATGGCGACGTCGATCACGTCGCCGGCCTCCTGACGCTGCGCGAGAAGCAGGCCTTCGACCTCTACGGCACGTCCGGCGTTCTCGACGTCGTCGCCGCGAACCCGATCTTCTCCGTGCTCGATCCGGCCTTCGTCGCCGTGAAGCCGGTGCCGGCGGGCTCCGCGTTCCAGCCCGTGCCGGGCCTCGAGGTCGAGATCTTCCCCGTGCCCGGCAAGGTGCCGCTCTACCTGGAGACGGGCGAGGTCGAGATCGGCGCCGAGGGTGAGATGACGGTGGGCGTCAGGCTTTCGGCGGGCGGGCGCACGGCCTTCTACATTCCCGGCTGCGCGGCCGTGCCGGCGCATCTGCGCGAACGCCTGCGCGGCGCCGACGCGCTTCTCTTTGACGGCACGGTCTTCGAGGACGACGAGATGGAGCGGGCGGGCGTCGGGGCGAAGACCGGGCGGCGCATGGGCCATCTGCCGATCGCGGGCGAGGGCGGCAGCCTTCATGCCTTCGATGGTCTCGATATCGCCGAGCGCACCTATATTCATATCAACAACACCAATCCGATCCTCGTCGAAGGGTCGGAGCCGCGGCGGATCGTCGAGGCGGCGGGATGGCGGGTCGCGCGCGACGGGATGGAGATCGAGCTATGAACGCGATGATGACGTCGGACGATTTCGTCGCCGCGCTTCGCGAGATCGGCGCGACGCGCTACCACCACCTTCATCCCTTCCAGCTGAAGCTCCAGTCCGGCGAGCTTTCGAAGGCGCAGGTCCAGGCCTGGGCGCTGAACCGCTACTACTACCAGTCCAAGATTCCCGTGAAGGACGCCTATATCCTGGCCCGGATGGAGACGTCCGAGCTGCGCCGGGAGTGGCGCGAGCGGATCGTCGATCATGACGGTGATGCCGCAAATCCCGGTGGCATCGAGAAATGGATCGCGCTGACCGACGGCGTCGGGCTCGATCGCGACTACGTCCTGTCCGGCGAGGGCATCCTGCCCGGCACCCGCTTTGCGGTGGACGCCTACGTGACCTTCGTGCGCGAGCGCTCTCTCCTGGAGGCCATCGCCTCCTCGCTGACCGAACTCTTCTCGCCCAATGTCATCGGGATGCGCGTCCGCGGCATGCTGGAGCATTACGACTTCATTTCGCCGGAGACGCTGGCCTATTTCGACAAGCGCCCCGTCCAGGCCAAGCGCGACTCCGATTTCGCGCTCGACTACTGCGTCCGCCATGCCCGCCGGGCGGAGGAGCAACTCGCCGTTCTCGATGCGCTGCGCTTCAAATGTTCGGTTCTCTGGGCGCAGCTCGACGCCTTGGACCACGCCTATGTCGAGCCGGGCCGGCCGCCCTTCGACGTCTGGCAGCCAGGCCTGGGAGGGACATCGCCATGAGCCCCGTCTTAAGTACCACGATCGACGATGCCGTCGTTCCGCGCTTCCCGCACGGCGTCCGCTTTCGCGAGGACAAGGCGAGGGGGCGTTTCATCCTCGTCGGCCCCGAGCGCATCTTCAACGCCGACGACGTGGCGACCGAGATCCTGAAGCGCTGCGACGGCAGGAAAAGCTTCGGCGAGATCCTCTTCGAGCTGACGGAGGTCTTCACCGCCGAGGCGAGCGTGATCCGGCCCGATGTCGAGAGCTTCCTCGGCGATCTCCGCGACAAGGGGATGGTGGAGCTATGAACGAGATCGTCTTTCCCGCGCCCTCGGCCGCCGAAAGCACCAGAGTGCCGCCCCCGCCGCCGCTCGGCATCCTCGCGGAGCTGACCCACCGCTGCCCGCTCCGCTGCACCTATTGCTCGAACCCCTTGGAGCTCGACCAGCGCTCCGCCGAGCTCGACACCGAGACCTGGAAGCGCGTCTTCACCGAGGCGGCCGAGCTCGGCGTGATCCACATCCACCTCTCCGGCGGCGAGCCGACGGCGCGCAAGGACATCGTCGAGCTGACGCGCCACGCGGCCGAGGTCGGGCTCTACACCAACCTGATCACGTCGGGCATCGGCGTCTCCACGGCCACGCTCGACGGGCTCTACGAGGCCGGCCTCGACCATATCCAGCTCTCCCTTCAGGGCGCAGATGCCGCCGTCACGGAGGCCGTCGGCGGCTATCGCGGCGGCTTCGAGCGCAAGGAGGCTTTCGCGGCCGAGGTCGTGAAGCGCGGCTTTCCGCTGACGCTGAACGCGGTCATCCACCGCACCAACATCCATCAGGTTCCGGCGATGATCGAGAAGGCCGTCGCCTTCGGCGCCAAGCGCCTGGAAATCGCGCACACGCAATATTACGGCTGGGCGCTGAAGAACCGGGCGCAGCTCATGCCGGCCCGCGAGGATGTGGACCGCACGATCCTGGAGGTCGAGGCGGCGCGCGAGCGGCTGAAGGGCGTCCTCGTCATCGACGCGGTCTTCCCCGACTATTACGCGCGCTATCCCAAGACCTGCAACGGCGGCTGGGGCCAGCGCACCTTCAGCGTCACGCCGGCCGGCCTCGTCCTGCCCTGCCACGCCGCGCAGACGATCAAGCATCTCGACTTTCCGTCCGTGAGGAACCAATCGCTGGCCGAGATCTGGGCGTCCGCGCCCGCCTTCGAGGCCTATCGCGGCACCGACTGGATGCCCGAGCCCTGCCGCTCCTGCGAGCGCAAGGCGGTCGATTTCGGCGGCTGCCGCTGCCAGGCGCTGGCGCTGACGGGCGACGCGGCCGCGACCGACCCGGCCTGCATCAAGTCGCCCATGCACATGACGCTCGGCGAAATCGCGGCCCGCGAGGCTTCGGCCGCCGTCGTTCCGGGCGCCGCGACCTATCGCGGCTTCGGCGGCGGAGCCTGAAGCGTCAGAGCCAGTTCTTGTAGCGGAAGAAGACGAGCGGCAGCACGGCCGAGACGATCATGGCGACGAGCGCCAGGGGATAGCCGTGCGCCCAGTGCAGCTCCGGCATGATCTCGAAGTTCATGCCGTAGATCGAGGCGATCAGCGTCGGGGGCATGAAGCCGACGGCGGCGACCGAGAAGATCTTGATGATGGCGTTCTGCTCGATCGAGATCATGCCGACCGTCGTGTCCAGCAGGAAGGTCGTCTTGTTGGAGAGGAACGAGACGAAATCGTTGAGCGAGGTGATGTCGCGGTTCATCGCCTTCACCCGGAACCTGGAATCCTTGCCGGCCTTGCGCCCCTCCAGCACGAACTGGAGATAGGGCATCATCCGGTCGAGCGTCGCCAGGCTCTCGCGCGTGCGCGAGGCGAGATCGCCGGCCGCGCCGATGCGCCGGAGCAGCTCTTTGAACTCGTGGTTCGCGATCGGCTTCTTGTCCTTGGAGGAGGCGAAGATGTCGGTGGCGATATGGTCGAGATCGGCGGCGATCGCCTCCAGCATGTCGGCGACGCGGTCGATCACCGTCTCCAGAAGCCCGATCAGGATGCTGTCGGCGGTCGGGATGCGCGGGCCGTTCTTGGAACTCGGCGCGCTGGCCGGCGTCTGCGGCTCGCGCTCGTCGGCGCCGAGAACGTGGGCGAGGGCGGCGCTCGTCTCCGTCTGTCCCCGGCAGAGCTTGGCGGAATAGATCGCGAAGCTCTTCGGCTCGGTGTAGCGCAGCGTCACGAGCCGGCTGCCGGTCAGGATGAAGGTCACGGGCGCGAAGGCCGGGCGCCCGCTGTCGAGGCCGAACACGACGGAGGCCGTCATGAAGTCCGCGCCGTCTTCCGAATAGAGCCGGCTCGACACCTCGATCTCGCGCATTTCCTCGCGCGTCGGAACCTCGATCGCGCAAAGCCGCTCGACCGCCTGCTCCTCTTGCTTGGACGGATTGATCAGGTCGATCCAGATCGCCTCGTCCGGAATGGCGTCCGCCGCCACCCGGTCGCCGCGAACCTGCGTCGCATCGGCACGATAGACCTCGATCATGGGCTTGGACTCCGGCACGCCGCGCGGGCCTGAAGAGCCGCCCCGCGGCGCGTCACTGCACCCCGCCGGCCGGTTTCGCAAGCGCGAAACGAAGCAAGCGACCCTTTGCTTTTCTCAGCCGAGAGGGACCGTGAAATCGCGGAACCATCGCGCGGCATTGTCCTCGCCGATCAGCCCGGCCGCGACGTCCATGACAAACTGAACGACCTCGGCATTGGTGGCATCGATCTGGAAGCCGTTGATAAAGAGAAACGTATAGGCCGCCAGGAATCCCGTCCGCTTGTTTCCATCGGAAAAGGGATGGTTGCGGACGATCCCGAAGAGGTAGGCCGCTGCCAGATCGTGGATGTCGGGCGTTTCATAGGCAGCCTTGTTCAGAGGGCGCGCCAGAGAGGCCTCCAGCGCGTTCTCGTCCTTGATGCCGGAAAGCCCGCCATGCTCGATGAGCTGCTCGTCGTGTATGGCCTCGAGCGCTTGGCGCGTGAGCCAGTGGACGTTCATTTGGCCAGTTCGCGCAGCGCGTCGTGATACTTCTTCATGCCCTCGTGGGCCGCCCGCATCTGTTTGGCGAAGTCGGTATCCGGCCGAACGAGCTGCAACCCGTCCCGGGTCTCCACGATGTCCAGCCGGTCGCCCGCGGAAACGCCCAGTCGTTCCAGCACCTCCTTCGGCAGGATGACGCCCTCGGAATTGCCGATCTTGCGCACGACGGTGTTCATGGTCTCGCTCCTTGGTCCGGAGTCGAAGTTATAACCCACGTTCTCACGATGGCAAGAGGCAATGACGCAGCGTCACTGCGACAAGACGGTGTCCTTCGGCGCGGTCAGTTGCCAGATGACGCCGGTCGGCGCGTAGCGCATGTCGACTTCGCCGCCGAGGCCGCGCGCGGTCATCTTCTGCGTCACCAGCGTGCCGAAGCCGGAGCGCTTGGGCTCGACCACGGGCGGGCCGCCGATCTCGCGCCAGGAGAGGCGGAACGCGTCGTCGAGCTTCCAGCGGATTTCCACCGTGCCGCCGGAGACCGACAGGGCGCCGTATTTCGCCGCGTTGGTCGCCAGCTCGTGCAGCGCGAGGCCCACCGTCTGGGCGGAGGTCGGGTTCAGCTTCACGAGCGGACCGGAGGCGCCGATCTGGTGGCCGGGGCCGACACCGAAGGCCTTCAACTGCGTGGCGACGAGATCGGACATGGAGGCGCTATCCCAGCCCTTGCCGGCCAGGAGATCGGCGGAGCGGGCGAGGGAGGAGAGCGCTTCGGAAAGCGTGGCGAGAAACTCGTTGGTACTGGAGCTTTCCTTGGCCGCGCGCCGCGCGATGGCGCCGATCAGCGCATACTGGTTCTTAGCGCGATGGTTCATCTCGCGCATCAGGAAGCGGTTCTGCTCCTCCGCCTCGCGCCGGTCGCGCGAGGCCTGCGCGAGCACCTTGGAGACGCCGCCGACCTCTTCGATATTGGTGTGGACGGGCAGAGCCGGCTCGCCGCGGCCGATTGCCTGCGCCTGATCGGCGAGCTTGAGAATGGGCGCGGCGAGGCGGCGCCCGAAGACGACGGCCAGAAGCACGGAGAAGAAGAGGAGCGCGACGCCCATGCCGACGAGAAGCAGCCAGGAGCGCTTGATCGGCTGGCCGATCACGGCATCCGGCACGGCGACGGTCGTGGTCCAGCCGGAAAGCGGCGATGTGTGCGTGGCCTCGATCAGGTCGCGGTTCAGGCTCTCGCCGAGCGATTCCGCCAGCGAGGGGCCGTCCACGACGCTCGTCGCGCCGCGCCGCATCTGCCCGTTGCTGGCGATGACGGCCGTCACCTTGGCCCCGTCGCGGTCGCGGATCATCGCGCTCCAGGCCTCCGGCAGGTTTCGCGCGCTGATGAGATGCGTGAGATCGGCCGTGTCGCGGCTCACCGCGAGGACGAAGATCACGCGGTCGCCCCGGAAGACCGGAACGGCGACGTGGAACACGAACTCCTCCGCGCCCGGCGCGAGGAAGGCGCCGGAAATCTGCGTGCGCCGCATCGCGAAGGCGGCCTCCACGGTCGCCGTGTGGTCGAGCCGCCCGAGGGGCGCGTTGTCGGCGCGCGCGGTGTCGACGACGACGCGCAGCGAGGGATCGACCAGCTGCGCGGTCGAGCCGCTCGGTCCCAGCGCCGAGCGGGCGCGCGCGCCGAAGAGCTGCGTGTCCTCTTCGTCGAGGAAGGGCGAGGAGGCCAGCACCTTGGCGGCGCTGATCATGCCGTAGAGTTCGCGGTCGATCCCGTCGGAGATGATCTCGGCGGCATCGGAGACCTGGCTCGCCGCGATCGCCTTCTGCTGCTGAGAGAACTGCAGCACGAGGAAGGCGCTGAACAGGAGCGCGGGCACGAGGACGATGACCGCAAAGCCCATGAGATGGACGAGCAGGGGCGGGCGGCGCCGAAGCCGCATCAGGCGTATGAGCCATTGCTGGCGCGCGCGCGCCATGCGGGGCCGGCCGATATCTGCCTCTGCGGTCATTCAGGATGGGTCCGTCGTTCCGCCTTCGAAAATCCGCAGCCGGAGCGGCTGGCGTCCGAATGGCGGGGATCGACGCCAACTATAGGTGAGCGTCGATCCGCTTCCAAGGTCGAGGGGCCAAGGTCATGGCCCTTCTGATGATCAGGCGAACTGAGCGAGACCCGGCGTCGTCGCGATGACGCGGTCGACGGTCTCCGCGCCGGCATGGGTCTTGGCGAAGGCGACGAGCTCGGTGGCGACCAGACGCATCTGGCCCATGTCGAGGCCGAGGCCCATCAGCTTAGAGCCGAGGCCCATGATCCCGCCGGGGCCGGCCTCGCCGGATGCGGCCAGCGCCTCGCTCGCGCCGGGCGTGGCTTCCAGCATCTGGCCGACGGCCGGGTCCGTTCCTTCCGCCTGCATGTAGGCGAGGATGTGGCCGATCGCCTGACGGGCGGCGTCGGTGGAAAGGCCGGTCTCGGCGGCGATGCGGTTCAGGATCTCGTCCATAAGCGGTTCTGCCTTCGAAGGATGGTGGAGACCCGGCGTCCCGAGGGATTCGGAAAATGCGCCGCCGGAGGTCGTGCGGACCATTGCAAACGACGCCGGGCCGCGCAACCGTTCGGCGCGGGCCGCTGCATGCGGTGCCGGGCGCGGCAACCGGTTTCTCTCGGCCGGCGGCGCGTTATAACCATCGGGATGGCACCCGCCGATGCGGGGAGAGCGGGAGGCGTCATGCTGGAAGACGGTCGCATTTTTCTCGGCGCCAGCCGCGGACCCGACGACACGGTGCGCGAGGGCGAGTATCTCGACCTGAAGCTCGCCAATCGCCACGGCCTCGTGACCGGCGCGACCGGCACCGGCAAGACCGTGACGCTCCAGATCCTCGCGGAAGGGTTCTCGGAGGCCGGCGTCCCCGTCTTCTGCGCCGACATCAAGGGCGATCTCTCCGGCATCGCGGCGCGCGGCGAGGATAAGGACTTTCTCGTGGCCCGCGCCAAGGAGATCGGCCTAGATCCCTACTATCACGACGTCTATCCCGTCATGTTCTGGGACATTTTCGGCGAGAAGGGCCATCCCGTCCGCGCCACGATCGCCGAGATGGGCCCGCTTCTCCTGTCGCGGCTCATGGGCCTGTCGGAGGCGCAGGAGGGCGTCCTGAACATCGCCTTCAAGATCGCGGACGAGGAGGGCATGCTGCTCCTCGATCTGAAGGATCTTCAGGCCATGCTCGCCCATGTCGGCGAGAATGCCGAGGAGATCGGCCGGCTCTACGGCAATGTCGCCAAGCAGACGGTCGGCGCGATCCAGCGGGCGCTCCTCGTCCTGGAAGGGCAGGGGGCGGCCGAGTTCTTCGGCGAGCCCGCGCTGAAGATATCCGACCTCATGCGCACCGATCGCGACGGGCGCGGCTACGTGAACGTCCTCGCCGCCGACCGGCTGATGATGAACCCGCGCCTCTACTCGACCTTTCTCCTCTGGCTGATGTCGGAGCTCTTCGAGGAACTGCCGGAGGTTGGCGATCCCGAGAAGCCCAAGCTCGTCTTCTTCTTCGACGAGGCCCATCTCCTCTTCGACGGCGCGCCGAAGGTGCTGACCGACCGGATCGAGCAGGTGGTCAAGCTCATCCGCTCCAAGGGCGTCGGCATCTACTTCGTGACGCAGAACCCGCTGGACGTGCCCGACGCCGTGCTGGCCCAGCTCGGAAACCGAGTGCAGCACGCGCTGCGCGCCTACACGCCGCGCGAGCAGAAGGCGGTGAAGGTCGCGGCCGAAACCTTCCGGCCCAATCCCGACTTCTCCAGCTTCGAGGCCATCACCAAGCTCGGCGTCGGCGAGGCCCTCGTCTCGACGCTCGCCAAGGGCGGCGTGCCCTCCATCGTCCAGCGCACGCTGATCCGCCCGCCCGCCGGCCGCGTCGGCCCGATCACCGATGCCGAGCGGTCCGAGATCCGGCGGAGGAGTCCCGTCGCCGGGGAATACGAGACGCGGATCGATTCCGAATCGGCCTACGAAATGCTGGTCGGGCGCACCGAGGAAAAGCTCGCCCGGGAGGCCGAGCGGGAGAAGGCGGAGGCTGAAGGGCGCGCCCGCGCCCGCAGCGCCGAATCCACCCGCCGCGCCGAGGCGGCCCGCCGCCGGGCCGACGAAGCGGCCGAGGAGCCCGAGCCGGAACCGGAGCGTCGCGGCGAGATCGAGATCGGCGGCTTCCGCCTGCCCGATTTCGGCCTCGGCCGCAGCGAGGAGCCGGAGGCGCCGCCCGCGCCCCGCCGCCGCGCGCCGGCCACCCGCGCCAAGACCTCCTCCGGCTATCAGCGCCAGACGATCACCGAGACCGTGCTGAAACAAGTCGGGCGCACCGCCGCGACGACCGTCACCAACGCGATCCTTCGCGGCATTCTGGGAAGCCTGAAGCGGGGGCGCTGACCCGCCTTTCGCAAGGCGCCTCTCCCGATCGCGTTCCGGCCTTCCTATCTAACGAAGAGACGAGATCTTTCGAAACGATGGAGAGCGGACGAGATGCGATCGGGATGGGCGGCCTATCTGACATGGGCCCTGTGCTTCATCGGCTTCTGCGGCCTGCACCGCTTCTATCTTGGAAGGCCCTGGACGGGCCTTCTCTGGCTCCTCACCTTCGGTCTTCTCGGCATCGGCCAGATCATCGATCTCTTCCTGATCCCCGGCATGCTGCGCGAGAATTCGACGGAGCGCCGGCTCGGGCGCATCGAAGCCGAGCAGCGGGCTCTGCGGCGCATTTGATCGATCGGCGGCGATGATGCGCGTCACCCTCGAACGCACCGCCGAACCCGAGGCCGCGGACCTCTCCCGCCTCGGCGCCTCGCTCGCCGCCTTCAACGAGGGCGATGTCGGCCCGTCCGACCGCCGGGCGCTCGCCGTCTTCGCACGCGACGATGGCGGGGAGATCCTGGCCGGTCTATCCGGCTACACGGCCTGGGGCTGGCTCTACGTCCAGTGGCTCTGGGTGGCAGAGGCCGCGCGCGGCCGGGGGCTCGCGGCCACGCTTCTCGCGGAGGCGGAAGCCGAGGCGCTGGCGCGCGACTGCCACGGCGCCTGGATCGACACGTTCAATCCCGTCGCGCTCCGCGTCTACGAGGCGGCCGGCTACACGCCCTTCGGCGCGCTCGACGAGTTCCCCAGAGGGCGCGCCCGAACCTTCCTGCAGAAGCGGCTGCGGGACTGAGAGCTCACGCATTCCCGGCAGCACCTGCCATGGCGCGGGCAAGGCCTTCGTAGACGCGGGCGTCGCTCATCTGGGCGACGTTGAAGCGCATGAAGTCCGTCTGCGACTGCGAGGTGCTGAAGACGTTTCCGGGCGCCAGCACGATGTCCTCGGCCAGCGCGTGCCGCGCGACCTCCGCGGCATCGAGCCCGTCCGGCAGGCGGCACCAGAGATAGAAGCCGCCGCGCGGCATCAGCCAGGGCCGGATGCCCAGCGCCTCGAGCCGCATCGCCGCCTCCCGCCGCGCGCCCGCCAGATAGCGGCGAAGGCCTTCGAGGTGCCTCGCGTATCCCCCGTCGCCGAGGCTGGAGAGGACGATCTCGGCCGCAACCGGGCTCGGACCGCCGAAGGACGTCGCGACCTGGAGGTCCACCAGCCCCTCGATCCAGTCGGCCCGCGCGGCGATGTAGCCGCAGCGGACGGAGGCCGAGAGTGTCTTGGAAAAGCTCCCGATGCGGATGACCCGCGCCAGCCCGTCCAGGGCGGCAAGCCGAGTGGAGGGCTCCGGTTCGAAGCCGGCGAAGATGTCGTCCTCGACGATGGTGACACCCGCGGCCGCGGCCGTGCCGAGCAGGCGATGGGCCACCTGCGGCGAGATCGTCGCGCCCGTCGGATTGTGGAGCGCCGAATTGGTGATGTAGAGGCGCGGCCGGTGCGCGGCCGCAGCCTCCGCGAAGAGTTCGGCATCCGGCCCGTTCGGCCGATAGGGCACGCCGACGATGCGCACGGGATGGGCGCGCAGCAGCGCCTGGAAGTTGAAGTAGCAGGGATCGTCGACGAGCACGGTGTCGCCGGGACGCAGAAGGAAGCGGCAGACGAGGTCGATCGCCTGCGTGCCCGAGCCCGTCAGCACGATCTGCTCGGGGCCGGCCGTGATGCCCTCGTCGGCGAGCCGGCGTGACAGAAGCCGCCGCAGCCCCGGAGAGCCGCGCGTGCCGCCGTAATCGGCGAGGAGCGCATCGTCGGCACGGGCGAGCTGGCGCAGCGCCCGGCGCAGTGCCGCATGCGGCATGCGCTCGGCGGGAAGCCAGCCGCAGCCGGGCTTCAGCATGGCCGCGCCGGCATCGAGCGACTGGCGTGACACCCAGAACGGATCGATCGCCCGGTCGAGCCGGGGCCGGGCGTCGGCGAGGGTCAGCGGTGGCAGGCTGCCCGAGAGGTAGAAGCCCGAACCCGGCCGCGAGCGGATCAGCCCTTCGGCCGCCAGCCGGTCGTAGGCCTCGACGACGGTCGAGGGCGAGACGCCCATCGTCGCGGCAAAGCCCCGGATCGAAGGCAGACGTTCGCCCGGCGCCAGCGACCGGCTCGCGGCCCTCTGCCGGATCGCCTCCATCACCTCGGCCGTGCGCGATCCCGCCCGTTCGCCCATGCCCTCGCCTCCGCCTACCGTATGGGTCGATACAGCCATACGGTTCGGCCGGATCGTATGGGATCGTGCCTGTCTGTGCCAGGGCCGCGCGCGTAGAGCGTTGGCCGGCAGGAGAGGGGCGCGACATGCAGCGGACGACGGATGGATGGGGCAGCGGGCTCCTCGGCGTGATCATCTTCAGCGGCTCGCTTCCCGCGACACGCGTCGCGGTCGGCAGCTTCGCGCCGCTCTTCCTCACCTCCGCGCGCGCCGTCGTCGCCGCGCTGATCGGCGCGGCGCTTCTCGGCCTTCTCCGGCAGGCCCGGCCGAAGCGGAGCGACCTGACCTCGCTTCTCATCGTCGCCCTCGGCGTCGTGGTCGGCTTTCCGCTTCTGACGGCCCTGGCGCTCCGGCACATCACCTCCGCGCATTCGATCGTCTTCATCGGGCTTCTGCCGCTGGCGACCGCGATCTTCGGTGTGCTGCGCGGAGGCGAGCGGCCGAAGCCTGCCTTCTGGCTCTTCTCGGGGGTGGGCAGTCTTCTCGTCGCAGGTTTCGCCCTCTCGCAGAGCGGCGGCGCGTCGCTGGCGGGCGATCTTCTGATGATCGCGGCGATCGTCGTCTGCGGGCTCGGCTATGCGGAAGGGGCCGCTCTCTCGCGGCGGCTCGGCGGCTGGCAGGTCATCTGCTGGGCGCTGGTCCTGGCGCTGCCCGCCATGGCCGCGCTTGCGCTGGCGACGCTGCCAGATGACTGGAGCGGGATCACGGCGCCGGCCTGGGCGGGCCTTGCCTATGTCTCCGTCTTCAGCATGCTGATCGGCTTCGTATTCTGGTATCGCGGCCTCGCCCTCGGCGGCATTGCCGGGGTCGGGCAGCTTCAGCTGCTCCAACCCTTCTTCGGCCTCGC
Source organism: Aureimonas sp. Leaf427 (assembly GCF_001425485.1). Classification (GTDB taxonomy): domain Bacteria; phylum Pseudomonadota; class Alphaproteobacteria; order Rhizobiales; family Rhizobiaceae; genus Plantimonas. Next base: position 59,722 of record NZ_LMQW01000005.1, read on the forward strand.
CTTGGCCGGTCTGCTTCTCGGCGAGCCCGTCGCCTGGACCATGATCCTGGTGACGGGGCTCGTCGTCTTCTGCGTGGCGGGAGCCAAGCGCTTCGCCTGAAGCTGAAGCGCCGAAGCGGGCTTCAGACCATGCCGGACTGAAGCACCACGACGGGAGAGCCGTTCGGTACGCGATCGTAGAGATCGATGATGTCGTGGTTCATGAAGCGCACGCAGCCGGACGAGACGGCCTTGCCGATCGTCCAGTATTCCGGCGTTCCGTGCAGGCGGTAGAGCGTGTCCTGCTTGTTCTGGAAGAGGTAGAGCGCGCGGGCGCCGAGCGGGTTCTTGAGGCCCGGCTGCTGGCCGCCGTTGCGATACTTCTCCAGCTCCGGCTGGCGGTCGATCATTTCGGAGGGCGGCGTCCAGGTCGGCCACTTGCGCTTCCACTGCATCACCGCATTGCCCGACCAGGAGAAGCCCTGCCGCCCGATGCCGACGCCGTAGCGCATGGCGCGTCCGCCGCCTTGCGTGAAATAGGCGTGGCGCCCTTCCGTGTCGATCACGACCGTGCCGGGCGCCATGCCCGTCGGGTCCGCGACCTCCTGGCGGTAGAATTCCGGGGGCACGCGCTTCAGGTCGATGCCGGGAATGAGATAGCCCTCGTCCTCGATCGGACCGTACATCGAGGCATAGTCGATGCCGGCCGTGCCGTCGTCGCCATAGCCACCGTAGCCGCCATAGCCGTCGTTGGCCGAGAGGAGGATGGCCCGGCGTCCGCCGGTGGAGCAGCCGGCGAGCGAGGTCGCCGCGCCGAGGCCGAGAGCCGCGAGGAAGTGGCGGCGCGAAAGCCGGCGGTCGGAAAGTTCGGTCATGTCCAGCCTAAGACGTGGGAGGGCGCGGCCTCTTGATGGGCCTGCGCTGGGGAACTCATCGTGTCGTCGGAAAACATGGCGGGACCGGGTTCGTTCCTGGCGGCCGCCAAAGGAAACGCGGAGCGTGTCCTTCCGGTGACAGGATAGTTGACGAAAGGTTGCACGCCGCCCTCAGCCGAGAGCGGGCAGGCCCGTGAGGTCAGGCAGGATGGCGCGCGGCGGCAGGTCGCGATACTCGTCGGGCTCGCCGCCCCGGTTGATCCAGACCGTCGAGAAGCCGAAGCGCCCGGCGCCCGCGATGTCCCAGCGGTTGGAGGACTGGAAGGAGACGGCGGAGGGATAGAGCCGGTAGGCGGTCGTGGCGAGCTCGTAGATCTCGGGCGCCGTCTTGAACGTGCCCGCGTCCTCCGCCGAGAAGACGCGGTCGATCAGCGTGTCGAGCTTGGCCGAGCGGATCGCCCGCTCCAGCATGGCCACCGAGCCGTTGGAGAGGATCGCCAGCCGCGCGCCCTGGTCCTTCAGCGTGCGCAGGACCGAGGGCACCTCCTCGAACGTGTCGAGATCGCGATAGGCTTCGAGCAGGCCCTCGCGCATGGAGCGGTCGATGGCCGGGACCTTGGCCAGCGCGAAATCGAGCGCGTCTTCGGTGAGATCCCAGAAGGTGCGGCTCCTGTCCTTCATCAGCGAGCGCACCCAGGAATATTCCAGCTGCTTGCGCCGCCAGATATCCGCGAGACGCCGGCCCTCCTCGCCGAAATCGGCGGCTTGGCGCGCGACGGCCGCCGATGTGTCGAAGAGCGTGCCGTAAGCATCGAAAACGTAAAGAGAAGGCAAGGTCGTGGTCCCCGGACGGGTCGTTGCATCCCCCGTCTTCTAACGCGAAAGCGGGGCGGGGGTAGAGCCGAGATCGCCGTCTCCGCCCTTTCCCTCCGCGCTCCGGAGTGCCAAGAGTGCCCTTGGCCGCGAAAGCGGCCGATGTTCGCAAGAGCGTGAAGAGGACGATTCCATGTCGCAGGGCTTCAGCCGTACCGTCACCTATGTCGACGGCGCCTGGGTGGAGGGCAATCCCGGCCTCGTCGGCCCGCGCAGCCATGCCATGTGGCTCGGCTCCAGCGTCTTCGACGGGGCCCGCTGGTTCGACGGCCTCGCGCCCGACCTCGACCTCCATGCCGAGCGCGTCAACCGCTCCGCCCTCGCGCTTGGCCTCTCCGCGACCATGGCGGCGCCCGAGATCGTGCGGCTCGCCCTGGAGGGGCTGAAGCGGTTCGACGGCGAGACGGCGGTCTATATCCGCCCGATGTACTGGGCCGAGGACGGCGGCTACATGGGCGTTCCCGCCGATGCCGAGACGACGCGCTTCTGCCTCTGCCTCTACGAATCGCCGATGATCCCGCCGTCCGGCTTCTCACTGGGCCTTTCGCCCTTCCGCCGCCCGACGCCGGAATCGGCGCCGACGGCCGCCAAGTCCGGCTGCCTCTATCCCAATAGCGGCCGGGCCATCCTGGAGGCGAAGGCGCGCGGCTTCGACAACGCGCTTCTCCTCGACGCCGTCGGCAATGTCGCGGAAACCGCGACCTCCAACGTCTTCCTCGCCAAGGGCGGCGTGGCCTATACGCCGATCCCGAACGGCACGTTCCTGAACGGCATCACGCGCCAGCGCGTCATCGCGCTCCTGCGGGCCGACGGCGTCGAGGTCGTCGAGAAGAGCCTGACCGTGACGGACTTCCTCACCGCCGACGAGGTCTTCTCCACCGGCAACCATTCCAAGGTCGTGCCCATCACCGCGTTCGAGAGCGCGAGCTTCCAGCCGGGGCCGGTCTACGAGCAGGCGCGCGCGGCCTACATGGCCTTTGCCCGCGCCGCGAGCCCGCTCGCCGCATAGCCATTTCCCATCCGCGCCCTATCTGACGGGGCGCATTTCGAGCGGGGACTTGCCCGTCGCCACGACGGCGAGACACCCCCGCAACCCTGACGAAGGAGAGACGACGATGGCGTTCACGCTTCCCCCGCTGCCCTACGACTACACGGCGCTCCAGCCCTACATGTCGAAGGAGACGCTCGAGTTTCACCACGACAAGCACCACAATGCCTATGTCGAGATGGGCAACAAGCTCGCCGCCGAAGCCGGTCTCGGCGACGCGTCGGTCGAGGAGGTCGTCAAGGCGTCCTTCGGCAAGAACCAGCCGCTCTTCAACAATGCCGGCCAGCACTACAACCACATCCACTTCTGGCAGTGGATGAAGCCGAACGGCGGTGGCAAGAGCCTGCCCGGCAAGCTGCAGACGGCCATCGACAGCGATCTCGGCGGCTACGACAAGTTCCGCACCGACTTCATCGAGGCCGGCAAGGGCCAGTTCGGTTCGGGCTGGGCCTGGCTCGCGGTCAAGGACGGCAAGCTCTCCATCATGAAGACGCCGAACGGCGAGAACCCGCTCGTGCACGGCGCGGCGCCCGTGCTCGGCGTCGATGTCTGGGAGCATTCCTATTACATCGACTATCGCAACGCGCGCCCGAAATATCTCGAAGCCTTCGTGGACAACCTGATCAACTGGGATCACGTCCTCGAAATGTACGAAGCCGCTACCAAGTAAGCATCGGCTTCTTCGAAACGCGAAGGCCCCGCGCTCCGGCGTCGGGGCCTTTTTAATGCGCGAACTTTTATTCACCCGTCACGCCGAGTTGAGAGCGATTCCAGATTGAAGGTGACGGCGATGTGCCCTCCTTTAGCGAGGGACATATGGACCCTCTCCCGATTCCCCGGGATATCGGTCGCGCCTTTGGGAGACGCCTCATGAAAACCCGGACCTTCGGCCTCGCGGCCCTTCTCCTCACCGCGGCGACCCTGCCGCTCGCCGTGCCCGCGCTTGCGCAGAACATCGACGCCATCAAGGCCCGGCAGACCGCGATGAAGACCATCGGCAAGTCGGCCAAGGCTGCCGGCGGCTATCTCAAGGGCGAGACCGAGTTCGACGCGACCAAGGCCGCCGAGCTCTTCGCCACGATGAAGGCAAGCGCCGTCACCTTCGGCCAGAACTTCCCCGAGGATTCCAAGACCGGCAACGACACGGAAGCCTCGCCCGCGATCTGGGCGAAGCCGGCCGAGTTCAAGGCGCATCTGGCCGATTTCGAGAGCGATCTCGACGCCGCCATCGCCGCCAAGCCCGCCTCGCTCGACGCCTTCAAGGCCTCGTTCGGCGAGGTCGGCAAGAACTGCAAGGCATGCCACCAGGAGTTCCGCGTCGATTGACGCACCGTCCTCGCCTCCCGCTTCGAGCCCATGCCGGGGCGGGCAGCGAGGGCTTGGTCATGTGACGCTCTCGAAACGAAAGGGCAGCCGATGCGCCGCGCGGTGATCGCGATCCTCGTCCTGGCTCTTCTGTCGGGCGCCGCCTTCTTCTGGCTGACCCAGCCGCGCCGGCTGGAGGCCGCCGAGATCGCGGCGGAGGGCTCCGGCGATGTCGCCCGCGGCGAGCGCCTCTTCTGGACGGGCGGCTGCGTCTCCTGCCACGCGCCGGCCAAGTCCGAGGGCGAGGCGCAGCTTCGGCTGGCCGGCGGCGCGCCGCTGGTCACGAAGTTCGGCACCTTCCACGCCCCGAACATCTCGCCGGCCCCGGCCGACGGGATCGGCGCGTGGACGCTGGCCGACTTCGCCAATGCCATGCAGCGCGGCATCGCGCCGGACGGCTCGCACCTCTATCCGGCCTTCCCCTACACGTCCTACGCCCGCATGCCGAAGGAAGAGATCGCCGACCTCTTCGCCTATCTGAAGACCCTGCCGCAGGTGCAAGGCGCGGCGCCCGCGAACGAGCTGTCCTTCCCCTTCAACATCCGCCGCGGCCTCGGCCTCTGGCAGGCCGCATTCCTCGATCCCGCACCCGTCGTGACCCTGCCTGCCGATGCGTCGGAGGCGGCGCGGCGCGGCCAGGCGATCGTCGAAGGCCCCGGCCATTGCGGCGAATGCCACACGCCGCGGCTCTATGGCGGGCTCGGCGGGCTCGACAAGACGCGCTGGCTCGCCGGCGCCCCCGCCGCCGAAGGCCAGGGCAACGTGCCCGACATCACGCCGTCGGACGACGGCATCGGCGACTGGTCCGAGAGCGACATCGCCTACTATCTCGAAACCGGCTTCACGCCCGATTTCGACAGCGTCGGCGGCGCGATGGTCGAGGTGCAGAAGAACATGGCGAAGCTGCCCGCCGAAGACCGCGAGGCGATCGCGGCGTATCTGAAGGCGGTGCCGGCGTTTTAGAGCAGATGGTCGGGCAAGGGTCGCGGGCGGCAACCCCCTCTGCCTGCCGGCATCTCCCCCGCAAGGGGAGAGATCAGGCTCATCGCGAACGGCTGAGGTTTCGATCGACCGGCGAAGCTGCCGATCTCCCTCCTTGCGGGGGAGATGTCCGGCAGGACAGAGGGGGGTGCCTCACGCGGCCTTTATCGGACCATCGATACGATGCCTCAGATCGAAGACGTCCTGCTTCCCGCCCTGCGCCCATTCATCCCGAGCCGACGCGCAACGCCACATGCGCCATGACCGCAAGCGCGTCCCCACCTTGCTCCGGACCACGACGAGGTATATAGTTGCACGATACAACTATATAGGCCCATCATGTCTCCCTCCTCGTCGACCGTCGAAAACCTTCGTGTCCTATCGCGCCGGTTCGTTCGAGAACTCGGCTTCATGGGCGGGCCGTTTGCCGGAACGGACCTCTCGCCCTCCGCCGTGCATGCGCTGATCGAGATCGACGCTCGCGACGGCATGACCGCCAACGATCTCGCCGCCCTGCTGCGCCTGGAGAAGTCGAGCATCAGCCGGATGCTGCGCAAGCTCGTCCTGTCCGGCGACGTGACGGAGACGGCATCGGAGACCGACAGCCGAAGCAAGCGCCTCTCGCTCAGCGCGGCCGGCCGTCGGCGCGTCGCGGCGATCCACGATTTTGCCCGCGCGCAGGTCTCGGATGCGCTGCATCGCCTCCTGCCCGGGCAGGAGGAGACGGTGCTGGAAGGGCTCCGCCTCTATGCTGATGCTCTTCACGCTGGCGGAGATGCCGGGCAGGCGCCGGTGGAGATCCAGTCGGGCTATCGGACCGGGCTCATCGCGCAGATCACGCAGATGCACGCGCAATACTATGCGAACGCCTCGGGCTTCGGTCGAAGCTTCGAGTCCGTCGTCGCCGGCGGCCTCGCCGCCTTCTGCGACCGCCTCGACCATCCGGTCAACGCCATCTGGGTCGCGATGCGGGGACCTTCGATCGTCGGCTCCGTCGCGATCGACGGCGAGGATCTCGGACCCGGCATCGCGCATCTGCGCTGGTTCATCGTCGATGACGGCATGCGGGGAAGCGGCATCGGGAAGGCGCTGCTCGCCGCAGCGCTCGGCCACGCCGATCGCGAGGGGTATGCCGAGACGCATCTCTGGACGTTCGCAGGTCTCGACGCCGCTCGCCGCCTCTACGAGGCGAACGGCTTCACGTGTGTCGAGCAACGTTCCGGCCGCCAATGGGGCAGCGAGGTCCTGGAGCAGCGCTTCGCGCGGAAAAGGCCACGCGGCGCTGTCCAGGGCTGATCGCAGGACTTGCGACCGGTAGGGCTCAAGCGATGCCGGCCCTTCAGCTCTTCCCCATCACCTTCAGCGAAAACGCGTAGATCATCGCGACCTCCTCCAGCCGGTTGAACCGGCCGGACGCTCCGCCGTGGCCGGCGCCCATATTGGTGCGCAGGAGGATCGGGTTCGCGTCCGTCTTCAGCGCCCGCAGCTTGGCGACCCATTTGGCCGGTTCCCAATAGGTCACGCGCGGATCGGTAAGCCCGGCGAGGACGAGCATGGGCGGATAGGCCTTGGGCTCGACATTGTCGTAGGGGCTGTAGCCGGCGATGGCCGCGTAGTCCGCCTGCGAGGTGATCGGGTTGCCCCATTCCGGCCATTCCGGCGGGGTGAGGGGCAGCGTGTCGTCGAGCATGGTGTTGAGGACGTCGACGAAGGGCACGACCGCGACGACGGCGCCGAACTTCTCCGGCGCGATATTGGCGATCGCCCCCATCAGCATGCCGCCGGCCGAGCCGCCCTGCGCGACGATCCGGTCGTAGGACGTGTAGCCTTCCGAAACCAGATGATCGCCGGCCGCGATGAAGTCGGTGAACGTGTTGGTCTTGGCCTGCCGGCGGCCTTCCTCGTACCAGCGGAAGCCCTTGTCCTTGCCGCCGCGGATATGGGCGATGGCCCAGACGAAGCCGCGATCGACCAGCGAAAGCGCGTTCGTGTTGAACGAGGCGGGGATGGTGATGCCATAGGCGCCGTAGCCGTAGAGCATCAGCGGCGCGGAGCCGTCGAGCGGCGTATCGCGGCGGTGGAGGAGGGAGACCGGAACGGTCTCGCCGTCGGGCGCCGGCGCGAAGACGCGGCGCGTCACGTAGTCGTCGGGATTGTGGCCGGAGGGCACGTCCTGCGTCTTCAGGAGCGTGCGTGCGCGCGTCTCGACGTCGTATTCATAGGTCTGCGAGGGCGTCGTCAGCGAGGAATAGGTGAAGCGGACGAGCGTCGTGTCGTATTCGTAGGTGCCGGACAGGCCGAGCGAATAGGCCTCCTCGTCGAAGGCGACGACATGCTCCTCGCCGTCCCAGAGGCACTTGACGACGATGCGTGGCAGGCCGTCCCGGCGTTCCAGCCAGACGAGATGGCGCTTCAGCACGGTGTGGCCGAGAATCAGCCGGCCGGGCTCGTGGGGCACGTAGTCCACCCAGTCCGAACGACGCGAGGAATCGCTCGGTGCGGTCGCGATCTTGAAGTCCTTGGCGCCGCCGGCATTGGTCAGGATGTAGAGCGTGCCTTCGCCCTCGTCGACGCTGTATTCGACGCCCGTCTCGCGCTCGGCGAGAAGCCGCGGCTCGGCGGCGGGGTTGGAGGCCGGGATCAGCCAGGCTTCGGAGGTCTCGTGGTCGTTGATGGCGATGACGACGAACTCGCCCGACTGCGTCTTGTCGACATCCATGAAGAAGCCGGCATCGGTCTCCTCGAAGATCAGCGCGTCCTCGGCCGGGTCGCTGCCGAGGCGGTGGTAGAAGACGCGGCTCGGGCGGTGGTTGGAATCGAGCCGCGTGTAGAAGAGGCCCTTGGAGCGCTGGGACCAGACGGCCCCGCCGCTCGTGTCCTCGATGCGATAGGCCTCGTCCGCGCCGGTCGCGAGGTCGCGCAGGGCCAGCGCGTAGAACTCCGAGCCCTTGTCGTCGTAGGACCAGGCGAGCCAGTTGTGGTCGGTCGAATGGCTGACGCCGCCGAGTGAGAAATACTCGCGCGCGCCGGCTTCCGCCTCGACGTCGAGGATCACCGTCTCCGAGGCGTCGTCCCCGCCGCGCGGGCGCCGGACATAGCGCGGATATTCAGCGCCCTGCCGATAGGCGACGCCGTAGGCGAAGGGGCCGTCCGGCGCGGGAACGGAGCTGTCGTCCTCCTTGATGCGGCCGCGCATTTCCGCGATCAGCGCCTCGCGAAGCGCCGCCGTCGGGGCCATGATCGCCTCCTGATAGGCGTTCTCGGCGTCGAGATGGGCGCGGATCGCGGGGTCGAGCAGGCTCGTATCCTTGAAGACCTCCTGCCAGTTCGGCGCGCGGAGCCAGGCATAGTCGTCGCTGCGCGTCACGCCGTGGCGCGTGTCCTCCACGGGCCGGCGATCCGCGACCGGCGGTTCGGCCGGCACGGAGGAGGCGGCGTTCGGCGAAGCTTGCGGGATGGGGAGGGTCAAGTCGGATTCCGATCGGGCAGCGCGAGGCGCCGGGCGCGTCGCGGGAGTTCGGTGTCGAGGCTCCTCGCCTCGGATGCACCCGGAATCCCATAGCGAATGCGGCCGTGCAAGGGGCCACGTCGTCCCCTCCGTTTCCGCCGGAGCGGAAGCGTTCTTGCCGCGGAGGCGAAGGCGGCTATGTTGCCGGAAACCGGCGACGGGGGAGAACGGGACTGCCAGTTTCGACGGAGGGCGTTTGGGCGCCCGGCTTCATCGCCTTGGCCCTGCCGTTCCTCGGCGCGATCCTGGCCCCTTTCATGGTCCGGCTCTTCGGCCGCGCCGCCGGCTGGCCGCTGGCGCTCCTGCCGGCCGGCGCCTTCGTCCTTCTCTTCGACGGGGCAGGGCGCGCCGAGGCGCTTCTCTTCTCCGCCGAGTGGGTTCCGAGCCTTAGCATCCGCCTCGCCTTCCGGCTGGACGGTCTGTCGCAGGGCTTCGCCCTTCTCGTCACCGGCATCGGCGCGCTGCTCGTGCTCTATGCCGCCGGCTATCTCGGCAGGAGGCCCGATCTCGGGCGGTTCCTCGGCTTCGTCTTCCTCTTCATGGGCGCCATGCTCGGACTCGTCCTCGCCGACGATCTCGTCACGCTCGCCGTCTTCTGGGAACTGACCTCGATCGCCTCCTTCCTCCTGATCGGCTTCGATCACGAGCGGGAGGCCTCGCGGCGCGGGGCGATCCAGGCGCTGGTGATCACCGGCGGCGGCGGGCTGGCGCTGCTGGCCGCCGCCGTTCTCCTCGGCGAGGGGCTCGGCCTGCGCACCCTGACCGAGGTGCTGGCCGCAGGCGATACCATCCGCGACAGCGCGCTCTACGGGCCGCTTCTGGCGCTCGTGCTCCTCGCGGCCTTCACGAAATCGGCGCAGGTGCCGTTCCATGTCTGGCTGCCCAACGCCATGGCCGCGCCGACGCCGGTCTCGGCCTATCTCCACTCTGCGACCATGGTGAAGGCCGGCGTCTACCTGCTCCTGCGCCTTCACCCGGCCTTCGGCGGCACGCCCGCCTGGGAGACGATCCTGCCGCTCTTCGGCGGCGCGACGCTGCTGACGGGCGCCGCCCTCGCGCTGCGCCAGACCGATCTGAAGCTCGTCCTCGCCTATACGACGGTCGGCTCGCTCGGCCTCATCGTCCTGCTGATCGGCATCGGCACGGAGGCCGCGATCGAGGCGGCGGTGCTCTATCTTCTCGCCCATGCGCTCTTCAAGGGCGCGCTCTTCACACTGGCAGGCTCGATCGACCACGGGGCCGGAACGCGGGATCTGCGCGCGCTCGGTGGTCTCCGTCGCGTCATGCCCGCGACCTTCGCCGCGGCGCTCCTCGCCGCCCTCTCCATGGCCGGCATGACGCCCTTTCTCGGCTTCGTCGCCAAGGAGGAGGTCTATGCCGCGACGCTCCCCGGCCTCGCTGTGACGCTCGTTGCGGTCATGGGCAATGCCGCCATGGTCGCCGCCGCCGGCCTCGTCGCTCTCCGGCCCTTCCTCGGCCCGCGGCCGGAGGCTCTATCGAAGGCGCATGAAGGCGCGCCGCTTCTCCTTGCAGCGCCCGTCGCGCTCGCGCTCTGTGGTCTTCTGGCGGGCGTCCTGTCCGGCCTCTTCCATCCGGTCTTTTCAAACGCCATGGCCTCGGCCGCCCTCGGTCGCGGCGTCGCCATCGGCGCCTCCGCGATGCCGCATCCGGGCCTGCCGCTGCTTCTCTCCGCCCTCACGATCGCGCTCGGCGCAGGGCTCTACCTCAAGGCCGACGCGGTTCGCGGGGGGCTCGCCCGGCTGCTCGGCGCCATCGGCTGGGGGCCGGATCTCGGCTTCGATCAGGCGATGCGCGGGCTGATCCGCGCCTCGGTCGCCCTGACGGCCCGGCTCCAATCGGGCCGGCTCGACCGCTACACGGCCGTCGCCTTCGCCGTCTTCGCCCTCGCCATGCTGGTGCCGCTGATCCTCGGCGATGCGCTGCCGGTGGTCCCCGATCTCGCCGGCATCGGCTGGCTGTCGGCCGGCCCGGCCGCGCTGATCCTCGTCGGCATAGCGGTCGTGCTCGCGGCGCGCGAGCGGCTGGTCGCCGTCGTGGCGCTCGGCATCCAGGGGCTGGCGATGGCGCTCCTCTTCGCCTCCGTCGGCGCGCCCGATCTCGCCTTCACGCAGATGATGGTGGAGACCCTCTCGGTCGTCATCCTCGTCTTCGTGCTCCTCCGGCTGGATCTGAAACCCTCCGACCGTCGGCCTCCTCGCTACCGCCTCGCCGATGGCGCCGTCGCGCTGGCCGGCGGCCTCGGCCTCGCGCTCTTGATCCTCGCGGTCTCGGAGACGCCGTTCGACGCCCGCCTGTCCGATTTCTACACCGCCATGAGCGCGCCGCTCGCCCATGGGCGCAACATCGTCAACGTCGTCATCGTCGACTTCCGCGGCCTCGATACGCTTGGCGAGATCGCCGTCGTGCTTGCGGCGGGCCTTGCGATTCTCGGCCTGCTCGGTTTGAGGGCGCCCGCCGAGACCGCCTTGCGGAAAACCCGCCCCGGCCGGGGTCGCAAGACCGCCGCCGCCCCGTTGAAGCCGGCTGGACCGGAGCGATCCTCGTGAACAGCCCGATCTTCCGCGCCGCGAGCCCGCTCATCGCCGCGCTGCTCGTCCTTGCCGCGATCTTCATCGTGCTTCGCGGCCACAACGAGCCCGGCGGCGGCTTCATCGGCGGGCTGCTCGCCGCCGGCGCGGTCGCGATGCGCGCGCTGGCCGGGGAGGGCGCGGCCATGCGCCGGGCGCTGCGCGTCGATCCCGCCGCCTTCGCGGCGGCCGGGCTGCTTCTCGCCGCGCTCGCGGGCCTCTCCGCCCTTCTGGTAGGGCGTCCGCTCTTCACCGGCCTCTGGTGGCTGCCGCAGGTGCTCGGCAGCGAGGTCGCGCTCTCGACGCCCCTCGTCTTCGATCTCGGCGTCTTCGCCACCGTCTTCGGCACGTTCTCCGCGCTGATCCTGGAACTCTCGGACAAGCGCGGGGAGGGCGGCTGATGCAGGCGCTCCTCGCCCTTCTGGCCGGCGCGCTCTTCGGCGGCGCGATCTATCTCCTCCTCTCGCGCCGGATCGTGCGCGTGCTGATCGGCCTCGTCCTCTTCGGCAATGCCGCAAATCTGACGATCCTCGCCGCCGGCCGCGTTTCCGTCCGCAGTCTTCCGCTCGTGCCGGACGGGCTCTACGCGCCGGAAGGCCCCATCGCGAACCCTCTGCCCCAGGCGCTGATCCTCACCGCGATCGTCATCTCCTTCTCCTTCTTCGCCGTGCTCCTGGTGCTCGCCTTTCGCGCCTATCAGGACCTCGGCACCGACGACACCGGCCTGATGCGCGTCGCCGAACCCGAAGGGGAGGGGCCGCCGCCCCTCGGCTACTGACCATGGCGATCGACACCGCCGCTCTCTTCGAAACGGCGCAGACCTTCGCGCCGGTCACGCCGGCCGATGCGCTGGTGGCGCTGCCCGTCGCGCTGCAGCTGGCGCTCGCCGCGATCCTGTTGCTCATGAGGCGGCAGGTGCGGGCGCAAGGAAGGGTCGCGGTCGCCGGGCTCGGCCTCGTCTTCGCGATCGATCTGGCGCTCCTGGCGCAGGTCCTGTCCGGCGGCCCGCGCGTCATGGCGATGGGCGCCTGGTTTCCGCCCTTCGGCATCGCCTTCTCGCTGGACGTGCTGGGCGCCGTCTTCCTCGCCGTCGCCGGCTTCGTCGCGCTCGCCTGCGCGATCCACGCGACCGCCGCGATCCCGGAGGCGGAAAAGCGCGGCGGCTTCTTCCCCTTCCTCGTCCTCATGATGGCGGGCGTTTCAGGCGCCTTCCTGACCGGCGATCTCTTCAACCTCTATGTCTGGTTCGAGGTTCTGCTGATCGCCTCCTTCGGCCTGCTCGCTCTCGGTTCTCGGCCGGCGCAGCTCGACGGGGCGCTCGCCTACGGCATCCTGAACCTCGTCGCGACGACGCTTTTCCTCATCGCGACCGCGCTGCTCTATGGCCTCTTCGGCACGCTCAACATGGCCGACCTCGCGCGTCTGGCGGCGCTGCGGGACGCGGACGGGCCTGTCGTGGCGCTCACCGTCCTCTTCCTCGCCGCCTTCGGCATGAAGGCCGCCGCCTTCCCGCTGAACGCCTGGCTGCCCGCCTCCTACCACACGCCCCGCTTCGTCACCTCCGCGCTCTTCGCCGGCCTCCTGACGAAGGTCGGCGTCTATGCGCTGATCCGCGTTCTCGGCATGGTGCTGGCCGGCGCCCATGGCGGCCTTGCGCCGCTCATCGGCTGGGTGGCGGGCTTGACCATGCTGGTCGGCGCGCTCGGCGCGCTCGCGCAGAGCGATCTTCGCCGTCTTCTCGGCTATGTCGTCATCGCCGGCATCGGCACGATCCTGGCCGGCCTCGCCCTACCCGTCGCGGTCGGCGGTGCCGGCCTTGCCGGCTCGATCGCCTACGCGCTCCATTCGATCGTCGTCATGGCCGCGCTCTATCTCGCCGCCGGCGTCGTGGCGGATCGAACTGGCTCCTCCTCGCTCCACGAGATGGGCGGGCTCTGGAAACGCCATCCGGTCTTTTCCGGCCTCGTCCTCGTCCTGTTTCTCGCTGCCTCCGGCCTGCCGCCGCTCTCCGGCTTCTGGCCGAAGCTCGTGCTCCTGCGCGCCACGATCGGCGGGGGCGAGCCGGTTCTGGCCGCCGTCCTTCTTCTCTCCGGTCTTCTTCTCACGATCGCGACGCTGCGCGTCTTCGCGCTGGCCTTCTGGCGCGAAGCGCCGGGGCGAGGGGATGCGGGCGGTGCGGAGGATTTCGAGGCGCCGCCGCCCGGCCGATGGCAGACCACCCTGCCGCTCGCCGCGCTGACGGCCTTCGCCCTCGCCATGGGCCTCTATCCCGAGCCGCTCGCCCATGTGGCCCGCCTTGCCGCGGACGGCATCGCCGATCCCTCCGCCGCCATCGTCCGAACGCTGGGAGCCACGCCATGAGGCGGCTGCCGACGCTTCTGCTCCTCGCTTTCGGCTGGATGGCGATCGGCTGGTCGTTCACGATCCTCAATCTCGCGCTCGGCCTTTGCGTCGCCTGGGTCGCGCTCCGCCTCGCCGGCGCGTCCGGGCTGCTGCCGACGATCCGCCTCTGGCCCCTGATCGCGCTCGCTCTCCTCTTCCTGAAGGAACTGGCGCTTTCGGCCGTCGCCGTCGTGCGCATCGTCCTCGACCCGAAGCTCGCCGCCACGCCCGGCATCGTGAACGTGCCCCTCGCGCTTCACCGGGACGGCGAGATCGCCCTTCTCGCCTGCCTGATCACGCTGACGCCCGGCACGCTGTCGGTCGATCTGTCGCCGGACCGCCGGCATCTCCTCGTCCACGCGCTCGACGCCTCCGACCCGGCGGGTCTGCGCCGCTCCATCGCGGAGGGTTTCGAGCGGGCGATCATGAAGGCCTTTCCATGAGCGGCGCCTGGATCTTTCTCGACGGCGCGATCGCCGCCTCCGCCGTGATGCTCGGCGCGGCGCTGCTCCTTGCAGCGATCCGTGTCGCGCGGGGCCCGAGCCTGCCGGACCGCGTGCTCGGCCTCGATCTTTGCACGAATCTCGCGATCTGCTTCCTCGGCGTCGCCGCGCTCCAGCCGGGCTCGGCGGCTCTCGTCGATGTCGCCTTCGGCGTCGCGGCCATCGGCTTTCTCGCCACGCTCGCCTTCGCCTGGTTCATCGAGAAGAGAGGCCGCCGCTGATGCTGGAGATCGCAGCGGGAACTCTCGCCATCCTCGGCTCGGGCCTTGCGCTCGTCGCTTCCATCGGCCTGCTGCGCCTGCCGAACTTCCTCGCCCGCACCCATGCCGCCTCGCTGGCGGGCTCCGTCGGCGCGGGGCTGATCCTCGTCGCAGTCGCGCTGGTGGCGCCGGACGGCGGCATCGCCATCCGCGCGCTCGCCGCCATCCTGCTTTTGTTCGTCACCGCCCCGATCGCCGCCCATCTCCTCGCCAAGGCGAGCTACCGCTCCGGCGAGGCCTCGGGTGGGCCGGGCGGGGACGGCAAGGGCCAGACCCCGGAGGCGACGAAGTAGGGATTGGCGAAATCCGCCTCGCCGGCGCGGCCGCGCTTCTCGTAGAGGAGAGGCGCGTGCCCCAGCGTGCGCACCGTGCCGCCCGCCGCCTCCAGGACCGCCTGTCCCGCCGCCGTGTCCCACTCCATCGTGCGGCCGAAGCAGGGATAGAGATCCGCCGCGCCCTCGGCGATCCGGCAGAACTTTAGCGACGAGCCGACCGGCACGACTTCGGCCGTGCGATAGCGCATGAGGAAGGCGGCGACGTCCGGCGTCTGGGCGCGCGACCGGCTGACGAGAACGATCGGGTGATCGAGAGCCTTGCGCGTTTCGATCGTGTGGAGGAGGCCGCTGCGCCCGTCCGACCCGACGCGCCCCTTGAAGGCGCCGGCGGCCGAGCCGACGAAGATCTCGCCATAGGCCGGCGCCACGACGACGCCCGCGACGGGGCGCCCGTCCTCGATCAGCGCGATGTTGACCGTGAAATCGCCGATGCCGCCGATGAACTCGCGCGTTCCGTCGATCGGATCGACCAGCACGAAACGCCGGCCGAGATGGGCGGGAACGTCGCCTGCATAGACCGCTTCCTCGGCGACGACCGGCAGATCGGGAAACGCCTCGGCGAGCCGGGCCTTGATCAGCGTCTCCGCGGCGAGGTCGGCCTCGGTCACCGGCGAGAAGTCGGCCTTCAGCACATGCTCGCGCTCGCCGCCGAAAGCGCCGCGAACGAGGGCGGCGGCTTCCAGCGCGGCGCTCTGAAAGGCGCAGAGGACTGCCCCTGGATCGTCCTGTCTCGTCATGTCCGCCATCGTCGCCGCGCTGGGCCGGCGCGCCGGCATAGGGTGTTCAACTCCGCGTCGCATCGCCGTGTTCCGGTTCCGCCGGGGAGCAGCCTCCGCTAAGAGGTCCTAACAAAGACCCATCAGGGGCGCGAGATCGCCCGGCCGCGAATCCGTGGGGTTCAAGGCCGGCCCGATGCGCTCGCACATCCAGGCCTCGACGGAAAGACCGACATGACCCGAACCGCGATACTTCTGACCGTCCTCTCGGGACTTCTCGGGGCCGCCGGCGCCGCGGGTGCCGCGGCCGCGGCCCATGGATCGGCGGGCGCGGATCTCATGATGCTGGCCGCCGCCATGGCGCTCGTCCATGCGCCCGCTCTTCTGGCGCTGGCCGCCCTGCCGCTGGCGAGCCCGCTCTGGAAGGCTCTGCCGGGCCTCGTGCTGGCGCTTGGAACGCTGCTCTTCTCCGGCGATCTCGCCATGCGGGCGCTGACCGGCGACAGGCTCTTTCCGATGGCCGCGCCGGCCGGCGGGACGCTCCTGATCGCCGGCTGGCTGCTTCTCGCCGTCGCCGCGCTGGTTTCCGCGCGGCGACGGAACTGAACGATCAGATCGCCGCGACGACGATGATCTCGACCCGGTAGTCCGGCGTCGCCAGGGCGATATTGCCGCCGGTCGCGCGGGCCGGCGGATTGGCCGTGTCGACCCAGCCGTCCCAGACCGCGTTCATCGCGCCGAAATCGGCGATGTCAGCGAGCCAGATCGTGGCGGAGAGGATCTTCGACTTGTCCGTGCCGGCCTCCGCGAGGAGACGGTCGATCTCGGAGAGAATCGTCTTGGTCTGCGCGGCGACGTCGTCGCCGGGCTTGCCGACCTGTCCGGCCAGATAGACCGTGTCCTTGTGGATGACGGCCTGCGACATGCGCGGGCCCGGCTCGAAGCGGCGGATGGTCATGGGGACGAGGATCCTCTGGAATCAAAGACGGGCCACGCTCTAGCAGGCGCGCCCCGTTCTCGAAAGCCGCCGGACCCCGCCTCGAGTGTGTCCGGGATAAGTGGAAACCGGTTATCCCGAAAAGACAAACGAAATCAAAGAAAGCTCGAGTCTGGCTGGTTCAGAATGAACCTGACGGACTCGAGCCCCGCCGCCGCCTCAGAGCGTGCGCGAGCGCGATCCGTCCACGCTGTAGGGGCCGGCGCCGCGGGCCGCGAAATAGAGGAAGATGAAGCAGAAGAGGATCGCTCCGTCGCCGCCGTTGACGACGGGATAGAAGCTCGACGGCGCGTGGAACATCCAGTAGGCGACCGCCATCTCGCCGGCCAGAAGGAAGGCGACGGGCCGCGTGAAGAGGCCGATGACGATCAAAAGCCCGCCGACGAACTCCAGCACCGCGCCGATCCAAAACAGGCTGAGAACTGCCGGAAGCCCGCTCTCCGGCGCGACCGGAAACCCGAAGAGCTTCTGCGTGCCGTGCTCCATGAAGAGAAGGCCGGCGATGATGCGCAGAGCCGTCAGCGCGTAGGGCGCGTAGGCGGCGGCTTGGTCGGTGCGGGTCGACATGGGATCGAAGCTCCTGGTGGACGATCGTGCGGAGAGAGTTCCGGCGCGGCGAAAGCTAGCAGCTTCGTGCGGCCTGTCGAGGCACCGGATGCAGGTCAAACACACCGCTTCACGCCCTTCGGGAAGCAAATCTTTGACCGTTTGATAAAAAAATTGACGCTGCCGACCTTTTGGGCTCATCTTCGTTTGGAACGGTTCTCGACTGCGACGCGCGCCAGTGGCCTCGCGGTTCCTCGACGAAGAGGCAGGTGGCCCATGAACGAACTGCGTCCCTTCAGCCCCGACATCGCTGCAGCACGTCTTCGGCCCGACGATCTGGCCCGCAATTTCGACGATCTCCATCCGCCGCTGACGTCCCACGAGGCGCTGGTCGAGGCCGACCGCTGCTATTTCTGCTACGACGCGCCCTGCATGCAGGCCTGTCCGACCACGATCGACATCCCGCTCTTCATCCGCGAGATTCAGGCCGGCAATCCGACGGGCGCGGCCAAGACGATCCTCTCCTCCAACATTCTCGGCGGCATGTGCGCCCGGGTCTGTCCGACCGAGACGCTCTGCGAGGAGGTCTGCGTGCGCGAGGTCGCGGAGGGCAAGCCGGTGAAGATCGGCATGCTCCAGCGCTTCGCGACCGACCATCTCATGGCGCGCGGCGAGCATCCCTTCACCCGGGCGCCCGAGACGGGCCGGCGCATCGCCGTCGTCGGCGCGGGGCCTGCCGGCCTTTCCTGCGCCCACCGCCTCGCCATGCTCGGCCACGACGTCACCGTCTACGACGCCCGTCCGAAGGCCGGCGGTCTCGATGAATACGGCATCGCCGCCTACAAGGCGGTCGACGATTTCGCTCAACGCGAAGTGGCCTTCCTTCTGAAGATCGGCGGCATCACGATCGAGACCGGCCGCGCGCTCGGCCGCGACTTCGATCTCGATGCGCTCGGCAAAGCCTTCGACGCCGTCTTCCTCGGATTGGGGTTGTCAGGTGTCAACGCGCTCGGCCTCGACGGAGAGACCGCGTCCGGCATCCACGATGCCGTGTCCTGGATCGCCGAACTGCGTCAGGCGGACGACCTCTCGTCGCTCGCCATCGGGCGCCGCGTCGTGGTCATCGGCGGCGGCATGACGGCGGTGGATGCCGCCGTGCAGGCCAAGGCGCTCGGCGCGGAGGAGGTGACGCTCGTCTATCGGCGGGGCCGCGAGGCGATGAACGCCTCCGGCTTCGAGCAGGACCTCGCCCAGACCCGCGGCGTCCAGCTGCGCTGCAACCTCCAGCCCAAGGCTCTTCTCACGAGCGGCGGCCATGTCTCCGGCATCGAGCTCGAGCGCACCGCCACGATCGACGGCCGCCTCGTCGGCACGGGAGAGACGGTGATCGTGGAAGCCGACCAGATCTTCAAGGCGATCGGCCAGAGCTTCTCCGAACCCGGCCTCGGCGCATCGATCGCCCTGGAGCGCGGCCGCATCAAGGTCGACGCGGACCACCGCACCAGCGTGCCCGGCATCTGGGCCGGCGGCGACTGCATCTCGGAGGGCGACGACCTCACCGTGATCGCCGTCGAGGACGGCAAGATCGCGGCGATGGATATTCACGCCGCGCTGACGGGCGCGGCGCGGTTGGCGGCGGAGTGAGGTCGATGCCTTCAGCCGAGCGCCCGACGGAACGCCTCTTCGGTGAGGCCGCTCTGCTCCAGGATCGCCCGCAGCGTTCCGATCGGCAGGTCGCGATGGCCGTGAACCGGCACGACGATGGTTCGTTTGGGCGGACCGGGGTGAACGAGCTTATGATGGCTTCCGCGAACGCGCTCGACGACGAAGCCCGATCGTTCCAAGGCCTTGACGACGTCGCGTGCGGACAGGACGGGGAACTTCGCCAAGCCGCTTCAGGCCGCGACGGTCAATTGTTCGATGCGGGTCGGAACGTCGGCCGGAATGTCTCGGCCGTCTTCCCGGTAATCCTCGATCATGAGTTCGATGGCTTCGCGAGCGTTCGCCATCGATTCCTCGAGCGTCAGTCCATAGCTGACGATCTCCGGAAAGGCGGGAACGCGCACGGTGTACCCGCCCTCGGGCTCGGGTTGAAGATTGATCGTGAACCGATGCTCGCTCGCCATTCGCCCAACTCCGTGCCGCCCGATCACAGCCGTTTTCATACCACCGATCCCGCCGGATGCCGACCGGGATTCTCCTGCCTGCCCGATGCCGACCGGCATTCTCCTTGCGTGAAAGAAGGGTGACGACATGGCCGACCTTTCCACCACCTTCCTCGGCATCCGCTCGCCGAACCCGTTCTGGCTGGCCTCCGCGCCGCCGACCGACAAGGAGTACAACGTCCAGCGCGCCTACGAGGCGGGCTGGGGCGGGGTCGTCTGGAAGACGCTGGGCGAGGCCGGGCCCTCCGTCGTCAACGTCAACGGGCCGCGCTACGGCGCCATCCACGGACCGGACCGCCGCCTGCTCGGCCTCAACAATATCGAGCTGATTACCGACCGCGATCTTGACACCAATCTGGAGGAGATGGCGCGGGTCAAGCGCAACTGGCCGGACCGGGCGCTGATCGCATCGCTGATGGTGCCTTGCGACGAGAAGAGCTGGCAGGACATTCTCTCGCGCGTGGACGAGACCGTGTGCGACGGGCTGGAACTGAACTTCGGCTGCCCCCACGGCATGAGCGAACGCGGCATGGGCGCGGCGGTCGGGCAGGTGCCCGAATACATCGAAATGGTCGCGCGCTGGTGCAAGGAGAAGTCGAAGCTCCCGGTCATCGTGAAGCTGACGCCGAACATCACCGACATCCGCTATCCCGCGCGCGCCGCGAAGCGGGGCGGGGCGGACGCGGTCTCGCTGATCAACACGATCTCCTCCATCGTCTCGATCGATCTCGACAAATTCGCGCCGACGCCGACGATCGACGGCAAGGGCAGCCATGGCGGCTATTGCGGCCCGGCGGTTAAGCCGATCGCCCTCAACATGGTCGCCGAGATCGCGCGCGACGGCGAGACGCGAGGGCTTCCCATCTCCGGCATCGGCGGCATCACGACTTGGCGAGACGCCGCCGAGTTCATCTCGCTCGGCTGCGGCACGGTCCAGGTCTGCACGGCGGCCATGACCTACGGTTTCAAGGTCGTGAAGGAGATGGCCTCCGGCCTCTCCGACTGGATGGACGAGAAGGGCTACGCCACGATCGAGGACTTTCGCGGCCGCGCGGCGCCGAACGTCACCGACTGGCAGTATCTAAACCTCAACTACGTGACGAAGGCGCGGATCGACCAGGATCTCTGCATCAAATGCGGCCGCTGCCACATCGCCTGCGAGGACACGTCCCATCAGGCGATCACCAGCATGGTCGACGGCGCGAGGCGCTTCGAGGTGATCGACGAGGAATGCGTCGGCTGCAATCTCTGCGTCAACGTCTGCCCGGTCGAGGACTGCATCTCCATGGAGCAGATCACCGGCTGGGACCCCCGAACCGAAAAGCCGATCCCGGCGGAATATTCCAACTGGACGGTCCACGGCAACAACCCCATGCGCCGCGAGACGCTGCAATTCGCGCCGGAGCCGATGGTGCGGGAAGCCGAGCCGGCTGAGTGATGCGATCAGAACGAGGGAGGAAAGGCGAGAAGCGTGAGAAAGCGCTTACGGGCAACGCCGTCGGCGCCGTTCAACCGGGCGATGATTTCGCGGCTGCTGGTAATGGCCGACTTCGCGTCGGACGTTTTCAATCGGACCGCGGGATCGTAGTCCGCGTCGTGGCGCGCCTCCTGTAGAGCCGGCAGGAGGGTGGCGATCACACGCAGATCCTGCCCGAAACCGTCGGTCGGAACATGCCTTGCGATCCGCTTGCTGGGCTTATGCTTCGCAACTTCGATCAGAAGTTCTTTCAATGCTTTATGGCTGATGCTCCGATAGATGAGTTGGTACTCGTTCGCTTGGCGTTTCGTGCCCCCAATGAACTCGTCCGCTACGGACGTCAGGACGGCGTGAAAAGCCGCGTAGTAGGCGCTCGATATCGCGCGACGAATATCGACCTGTCGCGGCGGACCCGCTGGCGGCGCTTCGATCAGCCGCTCCGCCTGGTCGAGAAGATGCTGTGGGTTAAGAACGGCCAAGGGGCACGCGGGTCATGTTGGAAACGTCGTCGTCCTCTTCGGTCTCGTCCTCGATCTGAATTTCGCCGGCCTCCCCGTAGCCGATATAGGCAAAGCGCTCTTCGCCCGCGGTTGTGAGTTCATCCTGGAGATCGAGGGCGGCGTCGCCGAGAGTGCCGCCCAGCAGCGTATCGATCTGACCTTCTTTCGCGACGATGACGACCTTGACGGCTTCGTTGCCCGAGGAGTCGATGAACTCGTCGACAAGGGCCCCGTCGATCGCACCCTCCCCGAAATGACGTTTGTAGATGCGGACTGCGGCATCGCGGATCGTGGTCATATCGAGTCGCATGGCGATCTCCGGATTTCTACTTTCCATAGCGTTTAAGTCTGACCCAGGCCCGAGTCGAGGTCTGCGCCTATCTCGGCCGCACCCCGTTCAGCACGATCGTCAGCACCGCCTGGGCGCTTTGCTCGGCGAAGCCGGGGCGGCCGACTTCCGTGCCGAGGATGGCGCGGATCTGGGTGTCGAAATCGGCATAGGTCTGCGTCGTCGCCCAGATGGCGAAGAGAAGGTGGAAGGGATCGACCGGGGCGAGGCGCCCGTCCGTGACCCAGGTCCGGATGACGCCGGCCTTCTCGTGGACGAGGCTCTTCAGCCGCGTCTTCAGGAAGTCGCCGATGGCGGGCGCGCCGCTCAGCATCTCGCCGGCGAAGAGGCGGGAGGCCTCGGGGCGCTCCATGGAGAGCTCGATCTTCCGCGTGATGTAGCGCCGGAGTTCCTCGATCGGATCGCCGGCCGGGTCGAGCCGCTCCAGGGGGGCGAGCCATTCGTCGAGCGTCGCCTCCAGCACGGCGGCATAGATGTCCTGCTTGCGCTTGAAGTAGTAGAGGAGATTGGGCTTCGACATGCCGGCGCGCGCCGCGATCTGATCGAGCGTCGAGCCGCGAAAGCCGTGGATGGAGAAGACCTGCAGCGCCGCATCGAGGATCGTTCCGCGATTGATCGCCTGGATGCGCGTCGTGCGCGGCTCGTCCTGCAAGGGGTTCGGATCGACCTTGGCATCCATCCCGGCAGGACCTCTCTTCGACCCGTGCGCCGCACCATGCGGAGCGCCTTGTGGAGCCGGCACCGGAGCGCCGCCGAAGCGGCTTGACCGGCTCCGAACCACCTTCTAGCCTCCATTTTGACCATCCAGTCAAGAAACCGGAAAAGCCGCGGATCGAGCGAGCGCCGGGGACATCGGAGCCGCTGCCCGCCATGAACGAGACCCTTTCCATTCGGGACGGCCAGCCCGTTTCCAACAGTCCCGTCGCGCCGAACAATCTGGAAGCCTTCTGGATGCCGTTCACGGCGAACCGGCAGTTCAAGCAGACGCCGCGCATGTTCGTGGGCGCCAAGGATATGCACTACACGACATCGGACGGACGGCAGGTTCTCGACGCCACGGCCGGCCTCTGGTGCGTGAATGCCGGCCATTGCCGCCCGAAGATCACCGAGGCGATCCAGAAACAGGCGGCCGAGCTCGACTATGCGCCGGCCTTCCAGATGGGACATCCGAAGGCCTTCGAGCTGGCCTCGCGTCTGGCTGCGCTGGCCCCCTCCGGCCTCGACCATGTCTTCTTCACCAATTCGGGCTCGGAATCGGTCGACACCGCGCTGAAGATCGCGCTGGCCTATCAGCGCGTGCGCGGCGAGGGCTCGCGCTTTCGGCTGATCGGGCGCGAACGCGGCTATCACGGCGTGAACTTCGGCGGCATCTCGGTCGGCGGCATCGTCGGCAACCGCAAGATGTTCGGCACTCTGCTCACCGGCGTCGATCACATGCGCCACACGCACGATCCCGAGCGCAATCCCTATCCCGTCGGCGAGGCCGAGCACGGCGTGGAACTCGCCGAAGACCTCCTGCGTATCGCGACGCTCCACGACCCCTCGACCATCGCGGCCGTCATCATCGAGCCGGTGGCCGGCTCGACCGGCGTCCTGCCGCCGCCGAAGGGCTATCTGAAGCGCCTTCGCGAGATCTGCGACCAGCACGGTATTCTCCTCATCTTCGACGAGGTCATCACGGGCTACGGACGCATGGGCGCGCCCTTCGCGGCCGACCATTTCGGCGTGACGCCGGACATCATGGTGACGGCGAAGGGGCTGACCAACGGCGTCATTCCCATGGGCGCGGTCTTCGTGAAGGACACGATCTACGAGGCCTTCATGAACGGCCCCGAACATCTCATCGAGTTCGCCCACGGCTATACCTATTCCGGCAACCCGATCGCCTCGGCCGCGGGCCTCGCGACGCTCGAGACCTACAAAGAAGAGGGCCTCTTCGAGCGCGCCAAGGCGCTGACCCCGCTCTGGTCCGATGCGATCCAGTCGCTGAAGGGCGAAAGGCACGTCATCGACATCCGCACGACCGGTCTCATCGGTGCCGTCGAGCTGGAGCCGATCGCGGGCCAGCCGACCAAGCGCGCCTTCGCCGCCTTCCTCGAAGCCTTCGAGCGCGGGCTTCTCATCCGCACGACCGGCGACATCATCGCGCTCTCGCCGCCGCTGATCGTCGAGGAAGCCCAGATCGGCGAGATCGTCGATACGCTGCGCTCGATCCTGCGGGGCCTGAATTGAGCGCCGCCGCCTCCAACCTCCAGATCGACGCGGACCGGTTGTGGAACGCGCTGGAGGACATGGCGAAGATCGGCCCCGGCATCGCCGGCGGCAGCAATCGCCAGACGCTGACCGACGAGGACGGGGAGGGGCGCAAGCTCTTCCAGTCCTGGTGCGAGGCGGCGGGTCTCTCCATGGGGCTCGACACGATGGGCAACATGTTCGCCCGCCGCGAGGGCACGGATCCCGAGGCGCTGCCGGTCTATGTCGGGAGCCATCTCGACACGCAGCCGACCGGCGGCAAGTATGACGGCGTGCTCGGCGTTCTTTCCGGCCTCGAAGTCGTGCGCACGCTGAACGATCTCGGCATCAGGACCAAGCATCCGATCGTCGTCGTCAACTGGACGAACGAGGAGGGCGCCCGTTTCGCCCCCGCCATGCTCGCCTCCGGCGTCTTCGCCGGGCTGCACGAGGAGGCCTGGGCCAAGGACCGCACGGACGCCAAGGGGAAGCGCTTCGGCGACGAGCTGAAGCGCATCGGCTGGGAGGGCGAGGAGCCCGTCGGCGGGCGGAAGATGAAGGCCTTCTTCGAATATCACATCGAGCAGGGGCCGATCCTGGAGGACGAGGGCATTGACATCGGCGTCGTCACCCACGGCCAGGGTCTGAAATGGCTGCAGGTGACGCTGACCGGCAAGGAGAGCCACACCGGCTCGACCCCGATGTACAAGCGGCGCAATGCCGGGCTCGGCATGGCGCGCATCATCGAGCTCGTCCACGAGGTCGCCATGGACGAGCAGCCGGACGCGGTCGGCTCCGTCGGTCATGTCGAGATCTATCCGAACTCGCGCAACATCATTCCCGGCCGCGCGGTCTTCACCATCGACATACGCTCGCCCGACAAGGACATTCTCGACCGGATGGAGGAGCGGATCGAGGACGGGATCGACACGATCTGCGAGGCGCTCGACATCGAGTTCGACATCGAGGAGGTCGGGCAGTTCGACCCCGTGACCTTCGATCCGGCCTGCGTCGCGGCCGTGCGATCGGCGGCGGAGAGCCTCGGCTACACCCATCGCGACATCGTCTCGGGCGCCGGCCACGACGCCTGCTGGATCAACCGCGTCGCCCCGACGGCCATGATCTTCTGCCCCTGCGTCGACGGCCTCAGCCACAACGAGGCGGAGGCGATCTCGAAGGACTGGGCCAAGGCGGGGGCGGACGTGCTCCTGAGGGCCGTGGTGGAGACGGCGGAGATCGTGGGATAGGGTCGGGCGGAGCCGAGGCGAGGAGGATGAGGATGGGGCGGCCCAAGGAACTGACCGACGTCGAGCGGGCCGACCTTTTGGCGCGGGGGTTCCGTCCGGTCGAAGTTTGGGTTCCCGACTGGAACGATCCCGCCTTCGTCGCTGCCGTCGAGGAGGAATGCCGCGCCATTCGGGAATCCGATCGGCGGACACATATGGACGAGACGCTCGATGCCTTCCTGGCCGATGCCTGGGCTGATTTCGACTGATGGAGCGCGGGTCGATCGTCATCGTTTCGGCGCAGGGCGACTATGGGAAGCCGCGTCCGGCGGTCGTCATCCAAAACGGCAGGATGGCGGATCTCGTGGGAAGCGTGACGGTCTGCTTCATGACGAGTGACCTCATCCCGGATGGTCCGATGCGGGTGACGGTGCCTCCCGACCCCGGCAACGGACTGCAGCTCGTTTCTCAGATTCAGATCGAGAAGATCATGACCTTTCCGCGCGCGAAAGTTCGAGGTCCCATCGGACTGTTGATGGAGCAGCAACTGGCTGCCGTCGAACGAGGACTTCTCTTCTTTCTCGATTTGATCCGGCCCATCGACATTTCGATCGTGACGGCTTTGCCTCGGAGGACCGACTGATGACCATCGCGATCAAGGGCGGCACGATCGTCACCGCCGATCTCACCTACCGCGCCGACATCTTGATCGATGACGGCAGGATCGCTGCCGTCGGCCCGGACCTTTTCGGCGACGAGACGATCGACGCTTCCTGCGCTTTCGTCATGCCGGGCGGCATCGATCCGCACACGCATCTCGAAATGCCTTTCATGGGCACCCATTCCGCCGACGATTTCGACACGGGCACGGCGGCGGCGCTCGCGGGCGGGACGACGATGGTGGTCGATTTCTGCCTCCCCGCGCCGAACGAGAGCCTGATCGACGCGCTCCAGGCCTGGCACCAGAAGGCCGGCAAGGCGCGGTCCGACTATTCCTTCCACATGGCGATCACCTGGTGGGGGCAGAAGGTCTTCGACGAGATGCCGCTCGTGGTGGAGCGCGGCATCAACACGTTCAAGCACTTCATGGCCTATAAGGGCGCCCTGATGGTGAACGACGACGAGATGTTCGCCTCCTTCTCGCGCTGCGCGGAGATCGGCGCCATGCCGCTTGTCCATGCCGAGAACGGCGACGTCGTCGCCTTCCTTCAGCAGAAGCTTCTCGCCGAAGGCAACAATGGCCCGGAGGCGCACGGCTACTCCCGGCCGCCGGAGGTCGAGGGGGAAGCGACGAACCGCGCGATCATGATCGCTGATCAGGCGGGCGTGCCGCTCTACGTCGTCCACGTCTCCTGCGAACAGAGCCACGAGGCCATCCGCCGGGCCCGCCAGAAGGGCATGCGCGTTTATGGCGAGCCGCTGATCCAGCATCTGACGCTGGACGAGCGCGAGTATTTCAACGCCGACTGGGATTATGCCGCCCGCCGCGTCATGAGCCCGCCCTTCCGAGACAAGGCGCACCAGGATTCGCTCTGGGCGGGCCTCGCCTCCGGGTCGCTCCAGGTCGTGGCGACCGACCATTGCGCCTTCACCACCGAGCAGAAGCGTTTCGGCCTCGGCGACTTCACCAAGATCCCGAACGGCACGGGCGGCCTCGAGGATCGGCTCGTTGTTCTCTGGACGAAGGGCGTCGCCACGGGACGCCTGACGATGAACGAGTTCGTCGCCGCCACCTCGACCAACATCGCCAAGATTCTCAACATCTATCCCCGCAAGGGCGCGATCTTGCCCGGCGCGGATGCCGATCTCGTCGTCTTCGATCCCTCGGCCACGAAGACGATCCGGGCTGCGACGCAGCAGTCGGCGATCGACTACAACGTCTTCGAGGGCATCGAACTTAAGGGCCTGCCCGTGGTGACGATCTCGCGCGGCAAGGTCGCCTATCGGGACGGCGAGGTGCGGGCGGAGACCGGGGCAGGGCGCTTCGTCGAGCGGCCGGCCGGGCCGGCGCCGGCCAAGGCGCTGTCGACCTGGAAGGAACTGACGGCGCCGCGACGGATCGAGCGATCCGGCATTCCGGCGGGCGTGTAGATCTGAATGCAGGTGGTACCGCCTTTGAGTTCCGCATCCGCCGACGCCGTCATATCCGCCCGCAACCTCTCCCTCGTCTTCGAGACCTCCGACGCCCCCGTTCATGCCCTGAAGGACATCGATCTCACCGTCTCGCGCGGCGAGTTCGTCTCCTTCATCGGCCCGTCCGGCTGCGGGAAGACGACGTTGCTGCGGGTCATCGCCGATCTGGAGCGGCCGACTTCGGGCGAGATTTCGGTGAACGGCCTGACGCCGGAAGAGGCCCGACTCGCCAAGGCCTATGGCTACGTCTTCCAGGCCGCCGCGCTCTATCCCTGGCGCACGATCGAGAAGAACGTCGCTCTGCCCTTGGAAATCATGGGCTTCACCAAGGCCGAGCGCGCGCGGCGCGTGGCGGAGGGGCTCGATCTCGTCGGCCTATCCGGCTTCGGGCGCAAGTACCCCTGGCAGCTGTCCGGCGGCATGCAGCAGCGCGCCTCGATCGCCCGCGCACTGTCCTTCGATCCCGATCTCCTTCTGATGGACGAGCCCTTCGGCGCGCTCGACGAGATCGTTCGCGACCATCTCAACGAGGAGCTTCTGAAGCTCTGGGCGAAGACGAAGAAGACCGTCATCTTCGTCACCCACTCGATTCCCGAAGCCGTGTTCCTCTCCACCCGCATCGTCGTCATGAGCCCGCGCCCCGGCCGCATCCACGAGATCGTCGACTGCGACCTCGGCCCCGACCGTCCTCTCGAAATCCGCGAAACGCCGGAATTCCTGAAGATCGCGCATCGCGTGCGCGAGGGGCTGAGGCTGGGTCATGGCTATGAGTGAGGCGTCTGTCTTAGCTGGACACCCCTCATCCGGCCGCTTCGCGTCCACCTTCTCCCCGGAGGGGAGAAGAATGGCGGTGCCGTCTGATCGCTTGGTTTCTTCTCCCCTGCGGGGAGAAGGTCGCGGCAGCGGGATGAGGGGCGTTCCATGAACGGAGGCCACAAGCCCACGATCGAGCGTGCGCGCGGCCTTCGCCGCAATGAGACAGATGTCGAGTACCGCCTTTGGTACGAGCTTCGCGCCCGTCGCCTCAATGGGTTCAAGTTCGTCCGCCAATTCCCCGTCGGTCCTTACTTTGCCGACTTCGCCTGCCGTACACATCATCTCATCGTTGAACTCGACGGCAGCCAGCACGCCGGGTCGAAAGGCGATATTCTGCGAACGGCCTTTCTCAACGCCAACGGATTTTCCGTTCTCCGCTTCTGGAACGGTGAAGTTCAAGGAGAACTGAACGCCGTTCTCGAAACGATTCTCGGAGTTCTCGAAGGACGGATTGTGGAACGATCCGATGGCGATGGTCTGCTATGCGGTGTGCGGTTCGATCCGGCAACGATGCGGCAGGAGAGATCGCTGGCGGCTTCTGTAAGCCGTGAAGTTTCTCGTCCCCGCCGGGAAGAAGATCCCGTTCGAGGATTGAGGGTTTCTCCATGACCACAGCCGCCAGCCTCTGGCTTCTCGCCACGATCCCCGTCTTCCTCGCCGCCGCTTCCATGTCGCGCTTCTACGTGGCGACGGACAAGCTGTGGGCGGTCGGGGTCATGCTCGTGCTCTATGCAGTGGGCAATCTGATGATGGTGCGGCTGATGCGCGAGAGCGGGCTGGCCGTCGCGATTTCGGTCTCGTCGATCGCGCAGCTCGTGCTCGTCAATCTCGTCGCGTTCCTCGTCTTCGACGAGCGGCTGCCGCCGATGCAGCTGGCCGGCATGGCGCTCGGCACGGTCGGGCTGGTGCTGATGATGTGGCCGGAGACCGCGCCGTGAGCGCCGCCGCCGCCGTGCCGGCTCGCCGTTCCGTGGCTAAGCCGGGACGGGCGCTGCCGGTTCTCGCGGTCGTCGCGGTCATCGTCCTCGTCTGGTATGCGGCCGCCGTTTTCATGAACTGGCAGACGACGGTCGACCGACTCGCCCGCGCGGGGACGGAGACCACGCTGGCGCAAACGATCGGCGAGACCTGGAGCGCGGAGCGGCCGCTTTTGCCGGCGCCCCATCAGATCGTGGCGGAGATTTGGAAGACGACGGCCGGCGTCAAGCCGAGTTCGGCGCGCTCGCTTCTCTTCCATGCCTGGATCACGCTCTCCTCGACGCTCACCGGCTTTGCGGCCGGCACGCTTCTCGGCGTCGCGCTCGCCATCGGCATCGTCCACTCGCAGACGCTCGACAAGAGCCTCATGCCCTGGATCGTCACCTCGCAGACGATCCCGATCCTCGCGGTCGCGCCGATGATCATCGTGGTCCTAAATTCGGTCGGCGTGCAGGGGCTGATCCCGAAGGCCGTCATCTCGACCTACCTGTCCTTCTTCCCCGTGACGGTCGGCATGGTGAAGGGCCTGCGCTCGCCCGATCGTCTGCATCTCGACCTCATGCGCACCTACGCCGCCGGACAGGGCGCGGTTCTCGCCAAGCTGCGCCTGCCGGCCTCGCTCTCCTTCCTCTTCGCCTCGATGAAGGTGGCGGTCGCCGCGGCGCTGGTCGGCGCCATCGTCGGCGAGCTGCCGACGGGCGCCGTCGCGGGCCTCGGCGCGCGGCTTCTGGCGGGATCTTACTATGGGCAGACGATCCAGATCTGGGCCGCCCTCGTCGTCGCCGCCGCCATGGCCGCCGGTCTCGTCGGCCTCGTCACGCTGGCGGAGCGCCTCGTCCTGAAGCGCACGGGAGCCCCGCGATGAGCGGCGGGGCGGCGAGCCTGCGCGGGAGCCCGCTCGTTCCGGCCGTGCTGGCCGGGATCGGGACGGTGGTGCTCCTGGATTCGCTGGCGGAGGGGCCTCATGGAGCCGGCTTCTGGCTGCTTCTCCTCGCCGTCTGGCTCGTCGCATGGCAGCTGACCGCGCGGCTGGCGGCGCTGCGCCCGAAGACGCAGCTCGGCCGGCGCCTCGCCGATATCGCCGTGCCGCTCGTCTTCGGCGCGACCCTCCTGCTTCTCTGGGAGGCCGTCGTGCGGGGTCTTGCCGTGCCGGCCGTTCTCCTGCCGCCGCCCTCGGCCATCGGGGCCCGCATCGCCTCCTCGCTGCCGATCCTCTGGGCCGACTTCCGGCAGACCTTCCTGAAATCGGTGATCGCGGGCTATGTGCTCGGCTGCGGCACGGGATTTCTGGCCGCTCTCCTCATCGACCGCTCGCCCTTCCTGAAGCGCGGCCTTCTGCCGGTCGCCAATCTGGCTTCCGCGCTGCCGATCGTCGGCGTCGCGCCGATCATGGTCATGTGGTTCGGCTTCGACTGGCCGTCCAAGGCGGCCGTGGTCGTGGTCATGACCTTCTTTCCGATGCTGGTGAACACGCTGGCGGGCCTTTCCGCCGCCGGCGCGATGGAGCGCGACCTCATGCGCACCTATGGCGCCGGCCATGGCGCGACGCTCGCCAAACTCCGGCTTCCCGCCGCCATGCCCTTCGTCTTCAACGCCTTGAAGATCAACTCGACGCTGGCGCTGATCGGTGCCATCGTCGCCGAATTCTTCGGCACGCCGATCGTCGGCATGGGCTTTCGCATCTCCGCCGAGATCGGCCGGCTCAACACCGACATGGTCTGGGCGGAGATCGCGGTCGCCGCGCTGGCGGGCTCGGCGAGCTACGGCCTTCTGGCGCTGGTCGAACGGGCCGTCACGTTCTGGCATCCGTCCTACCGGAAGTAGGCATCAGGGGCGGTGCGGGTGGCACGCCTTTCGCAACGAAGGAGTTCGACGATGAGAACCTCTCTCCTGGCCGGCATGGCGCTCGCGCTCGGCCTGTCCGCCTCCGCCCCGGCGCTGGCGGCCGACGCGCTGACGCTGCAGCTGAAATGGGTCACGCAGGCCCAGTTCGCCGGCTACTACGTCGCGGCCGAGAAGGGCTATTACGAGGAGGCCGGCCTCGACGTCACGATCAAGCCGGGCGGCCCGGACGTCGCGCCGACGCAGGTTCTGGCCGGCGGCGGCGCCGATGTCGTGATCGACTGGATGCCCTCGGCGCTGGCCGCGCGCGAGAAGGGCCTGCCGCTCGTCAACATCGCCCAGCCCTTCGCCAAGTCCGGCCTCATGCTGACCTGCCGCAAGGAGACCGGCATCGCCAGCCCCGCGGATTTCAAGGGCAAGACGCTCGGCGTCTGGTTCTCCGGCAACGAGTATCCGTTCCTCTCCTGGATGTCGAAGCTCGGCCTGAAGACCGATGGCGGGCCGGAGGGCGTCACCGTCATCAAGCAGGGCTTCAACGTCGATCCGCTAATCCAGAAGCAGGCCGACTGCATCTCGACCATGACCTACAACGAATACGGCCAGGTGCTCGACGCCGGGCTGAAGCCCGAAGACCTCGTCGTCTTCAAATACGAGGACCAGGGCGTCTCGACGTTGGAGGACGGGCTCTACGTCCTCCAGCCGACACTCGACGATCCCGCCATGGTCGACAAGCTCGCCCGCTTCGTCTCCGCCTCGATGAAGGGCTGGGCCTATGCCAAGGACCATCCGGACGAGGCGGCCGGCATCGTTCTCGACAACGACACGACGGGCGCCCAGACCGAGGCCCACCAGACCTTCATGATGACCGAGATCGCCAAGCTCCTCGGCGACAGCCCCAAGCTCGACACGGCCGCCGCCGAAACGACGGTCAAAGTGCTCATGTCCGGCGGCTCCGACCCGGTCATCACCAAGCAGCCGGAGGGTGCCTGGACGAGCAAGGTGACGGACGCGGTGAAGTAGGCGCCGTCATCGTTTCGACCGCGTGGCCCATTCCGGCTCCACGATGGAGCGGGGCCGCGCGGCCGGGGTCCGATCGACCTCACATGCCTTCGAAGACCGCGTAGACGCGAAGTCGGTGTCCGTCGGGATCGAGGGCGACGAAGGTGCGGCCGAAGTCGAGGTCGGTCGGAGCAAGGGCGATCGTCGCGCCTTTCGCCAGCCAGTCCGCATAGGTCTCGTCGACCGCCGCGGGCTCGGCGAGCTTGAAGCCGAGTTCGCTGCAGCCGGCTTCGGCGGTCGGGGCCGGTTCGACCCCCTGCCGCTTCCAGAGCCCGAGCGCCAGGCCGGACGGAAGCAGGAAGAGGGCGAAGCCCGGGCTGGCCTCCAGTGGTTCGTATCCAAGGAGGCGCGTGTAGAAGTCGGCGCTCGCTTTCGTGTCGCGAACGAAGAGAAGGAGCGTGTTCGTTTCGGTCATGGGAGGCATTCCGTCGTCAGTTGAGACGAGACGGGTCTACCGCGCGATGCTGCCAGTTTCCGGCAGTATCATGGTTCGGGCGCGATCCCCTGCTTCGCCCGCCATTCCTTCAACAGGATCGGACGACGCTTGGCATAGCGCGCGTCGCTCAGCGCGGCGGCGGTGATGCGGTCCGTGCGGAAATGGCGAAAATCCTCGCGGATCTCGCACCAGGCGAGCAGCACGCGGACCTTGTCGAAGAAGGAGAGGGCGAAGGGCCAGACGATCCGCTCCGAAGCCGAACCGTCTTTGTCGCGATAGGCGATGGAGAGTTTGCGCTCCATTCGGATCGCCTTGCGCAGAAGGGCGGAGTCCACCGCATCCGGGAGGATGGCTTCGCCGGGGCCGACGAGAAGCGGCGAGGCGTGGATCGTCTCCGAAAGATCGGGCGGCAGCACGGCGGCGATGCGCGCGAGGGCGGATCGCGCGGCCTCTCGCATCGGGGCGTCCGCCCGGCTCGCCACCCAGCGGGAGCCGAGCACGAGCGCCTCGATCTCCTCGACCGGAAACATCAGCGGCGGCAGGAGAAAGCCCGGTTTGAGCACATAGCCGACGCCCGGCTCGCCCTCGATGCCCGCGCCTTGCGCCTGCAGGCTCGCGATGTCGCGATAAAGCGTGCGGATGCTGACGCCCATTTCCTCGGCCAGCACTTTGCCGCTGACGGGGCGTCGATGCCGGCGCAGCGCATGCAGAAGGTCGAAGAGGCGCCCGGAGCGGGACATGGTCGAATGATAGCAGTATCCGCGCCGTTGCCTCCATTCCCGTCGGCTAGAAACGCCGGATGGACGCCATAAGCTTGCCCGATGTTGAGAAAGCGTCGTACGCCTTCATCGGCCATGGGCTAGCTCACCGAGCGCATGTCCGCAGGGCTGCCCCGTTCCGCTCATCGAGGAGTTTCGACCATGCAGAGTTCCGCCGCCCTCGCACCCACGTCCGTCTTTAGTCCGCTTGCCCTGACCTCGCGCTCCCGCCCGGTCCAGATCGCCGCGGTTCTGGCGGGAACGCTGGTTCTGGCCCTGTCGTCCTATGTCGAGGTGCCGATGATCCCGGTTCCCATCACGCTGCAGACGCTGGCCGTGACTCTGATCGGCGCGCTCTATGGCTGGCGGCTCGGGGCGGTCACGATCGCGGCCTGGCTGGTGGAAGGCGCGCTCGGCCTGCCGGTCCTGGCGGGCGGTGCGGCGGGTGCGGCCTATTTCGTCGGGCCGACCGGCGGGTATCTCTTCGCCTTCCCGATCGTCGGCGCGCTGGTCGGCTGGCTCGCCGAGCGCGGCTGGAACGGCAACCGGGTCGGGCTCGCCTTCCTCTCCATGCTCGCGGGCAATGCGCTCTGCCTCGTCCTCGGCGCCGCCTGGCTCGCGGCCTCGATCGGCGTGGAATCGGCCGTCGTCTACTGCGTCACGCCGTTCATCGTCGGCGGCGTCCTGAAGTCCGCACTCGGCGCGGCGCTTCTGAAGGCGGCCTCGCGCGGCAAGGGTCGCGCCGCCGCATGACCGTCCGGCTGCGGCCGCACCATCTCCTTTGCCTGCTGACCTATGTGGGCAAGGGCTATAGCGCCGCCTTCACCGCCAATTACGATGCGGTGGCGGCGCGCATTGCCGGTGGGGAGCCCGTCCTGATCGTGGCGGGCCCCGACGACATCTGCACGCCGCTCTTGGCCGAGGTCGATGCGCATTGCCGGGAGAGCCGCGTCGCCGATCGCGACGACCTTGCGGCGCGCGACGTCGGTCGTCTTCTCGGCCGGTCCATCGAACCCGGCACCAGCCTCGTTCTCGACCCCGCACGCCTCTTTGCCATGCGGGGCGCCTTCGCCGCCGGCTCGACGCGGGAGGCGTGCTTCGACTGCCCCTGGTCCGACCTCTGCACCTCGGTCGCCGGCGGCGGCTATCACGGCACGATCGTCCCGCACGAGGGCGTTTAAGACTTAGTTCACTCTCCCGAGACGATTGACGTCGCGCAACGAGGGAGGAGACGGTGATGTCGAGATCCAAATGGCTGCGGCTGGCGCTGGTCGCCGCGGTCCTGTCGCCCGGCGCCGCCGGCGCGAGGACGATCTGCACGGTCGTCGCCGACGCGAGCGACGGCCGGGTCCTCGTCGAGGAGGGCGATTGCCGAACGCGGGTGACGCCGGCCTCCACCTTCAAGGTTCCGCTGGCCTTGATGGGCTTCGACTCCGGCCTTCTCGCCGATGCCAAGTCGCCCGTGCTCCCGTTCAAGACCGGCGATGTCGACTGGGGCGGCGAGAACTGGCGGCAGGACACCGATCCAACGCGCTGGATGACGTATTCGGTCGTCTGGTATTCGCAGCGCCTGACCCATCGCCTCGGCGCCGATCGGCTGAGCGATTATGCCCGGCGCTTCGGCTTCGGGAATGCGGACTTTTCCGGCGATCCGGGCAAGGACAATGGTCTCGACCGCGCCTGGATCATGTCGTCCCTGAAGATCTCGCCTGTCGAGCAGGTCGCCTTCTGGCGCAGGTTCGTGAACCGTGAACTGCCCGTCTCCCGCCATGCCTTCGAGGAGACGGATGCGATCGTCGAGTCCTGGCCGCTGAAAGCCGGCTGGACGGCGCGCGGCAAGACGGGCTCCGCCCTCCCGCGTAAGAGGGACGGTAGCTTCGACGAGGCGCGAAGCTTCGGCTGGTTCGTCGGGTCGGCCGAAAAGGCAGGCCGGCGCCTCGTCCTCGCGCGGCTCATCCAGGACGATCGCAAGGAAAAGACTTCGGCAGGCCTTCGGGCCCGTGAGGCGATCCTCGAGGAACTGCCGGGCTTGGTCGAGGCGGCACGCGAGCCATGACGCCGCGCGCCGCCGAGACTGCCGTCAGTAGCCGACGGTGAAGCGCTTGCGCGAATGGGCCGGCTTTTCCAGCTCGTCGACGAGCGCGACCGCGTAGTCCTCGTAGGAGATGCTGCTGCCGGCCTCGGTGGCGAGGAGCTGGTCGGTGCCGAGACGGAACGTGCCGGTGCGGGTGCCGGGGCCGATCAAGGCGGAGGGGGAGAGGAAGGTCCAGTCGAGCTCGGTCTCGCCGCGAAGGCGGTCGAGGAAGGCTGCGCCCGCCGTGGCCTCGGCCTTGTATTCGGCCGGGAATTGCGGCGTGTCGATGAGCTTGACGCCCGGCGCGACCTCCAGGCTGCCGGCGCCGCCGACGACGAGATAGCGCTTCACGCCGGAGGCGCGCACGGCCTCGATCAGCTTGACCGGATCGCTCGCGAGGAAATGGACGGAGCTGATGACGGCGTCGTGGCCGGCGACGAGCGCGGCGAGACCGTCCTGGTCGTAGACGTCGCCGCTCTTGGGCGTGACGCCCGGCTTGCCGTCGAGCGAGGAGGGATCGCGGGCGATGGCCGTCACGGAATGGCCGCGCGAGAGGAGTTCGGCGAGAATGCGCGAGCCGACATTGCCGGTGGCACCGATGAGAGCGACGTTCATGGTCATTCCTTCTGGTTTCTGTTAGAAACCAAGTGGCGGAACGTTGTGCAGGTGTAAAGAAGGCACTTTGCGCTCACCAAGTTACCCGGAGGAGACCTTTCATGAGCTGGGCCGAATGCGCGGGACACAACCCGAACGCCTATGCCGCGTCCTGCCCGACGCGGATGGTGCTCGATCGCGTCGCCGACAAATGGGCGGTGCTGATCCTCGGGCTGCTGACAGGCGGCCCCGTCCGTTTCAACCAGCTTCGCCGGGCCATCGAGGGCATCTCGCAGAAGATGTTGTCGCAGACGTTGAAAAGCCTGGAGCGCGACGGCCTCGTCACGCGCAAGGTCACGCCCACCGTGCCGGTGACGGTGGAATACGCGATCACCCATCTCGGCCGCACCCTGGCGGCGACCGTCGATCCGCTGCGGCTCTGGGCCGAGGCCCATTTCGACGCGGTGCTCGAAGCCCAGCGCCGCTACGATGCCGGATCGGCGGTGGCGGCCTGAGCGGTCGGCCTCCTGCGGCTCAGCCCGCCTGGACCATGCCCGCCTTCAGCCGCCGCGAGAGCTCCTCGAAGGGCTCGGTCGTCACCTCGTCCTGCGGGTGTTGCACCAGCGCCCCGTAGAGATGGGGCACGAGGTCCACCGCCTGGTCCAGCGTGGCGTCGGCGCCGCGCTGGTAGCCGCCGAGAAGCCGCAGATCCTTGGTGTCCTCGAAGCGCGCGATCATGGCGCGAAGGCGCACCACGAGTTCGCGCTCCTGCGGGTTCCAGGAGAGGTCGGCGAGGCGCGAGATGGATTTCAGCACGTCGATCGCGGGGAAGCGGCCTTCCTCGGCGATGCGCCGGTCGAGCACGATATGCCCGTCCAGCGTGCCGCGGATCGCGTCGGCGATCGGCTCGTTGTGGTCGTCGCCGTCGACGAGCACGGCGAAGATGCCGGTGATCGTGCCGGTGCCCTCCGGGCCGGGGCCGGCGCGTTCGAGAAGCCGGGGAAGGTCGGAGAAGACGCTCGGCGGATAGCCGCGCGCGACCGGCGGCTCGCCGGCGGCCAGCGCCACGTCCCGCGCCGCATGGGCGAGGCGCGTGACGGAATCCACGATCAGAAGCACGCTCTGGCCGAGATCGCGGAAGTATTCGGCGATCGCCATGGCCGTCTTCGGCGCGAGGCGGCGCATCATCGGGCTCTCGTCGCCGGTCGCCACGACCGTGACGCAGCGGTGGAGCTGGCCCTTCATCGTCTCTTCCAGGAACTCGCGGACCTCGCGTCCGCGCTCCCCGACGAGGGCGACGACGACCGTGTCGAACCCCTGCGCCCGGGCGAGCATGCCCATCAGCGTCGACTTGCCGACGCCCGAGCCCGCGAAGATGCCGAGCCGCTGGCCCTTGATCAGCGGCGTGAAGATGTCGATCGCCTTGACGCTCGTCTGCACGGGCTCGCGAATGCGCCCGCGCTTCATGGCGCCGTCCGGCTGGGTGTCGGCGACGCGAGGGGTCGGGCCCTGTTCGAGGGGGCCGAGATCGTCGCAGGGATGGCCGAAGGCGTTGATCGTGCGGCCCCGCCAGCTTTCGGCCGGCGACAGCGTCACCGGTCCGGTGCGCCAGGCGACCGAGCGCACGCCGCTCTGGAAGCGCACCGCGAAGGGCTTGACCGTCGCCGCGCTCTCCTCGATGCGCACGACCTCGCCGAGCTCCTCGCCCTCCGGTCCGTCCGCGACGATGCAGTCGCCGAGGCGCAGGAAGGGGGAGAGGCCCGCCACGCGGAAGGCCTGGGGCGACACGTCGACGATATGGCCGGAAACGCGGATGCGCGGATCGTCGAGCCGGCCCGGCGCCGGCTCCGGCGTGCTCTTTCGGCTCACGAGCGCGATCCGAGCGTGTTGATGGCGCTGTCGAGCGACTTCTCGGAGGTCTCGACGAAGTTGGAGGCGCTTTCGAAGGCGCGCTGGACGGCGATGAGCCGGGTCATTTCCAGGATCGGATTGACGTTGGAGCCTTCGGTGAAACCCTGGAGGACGCTGTTGGTGTCGAAGTCGAGAAGCGGCGTCGCGGGCCGGTCCGGCACGACGCCGGAATTGCCCGCGCGCGAAAGCTTGGCGCCGGCCGGCATCTCGAAGAGGCCGACCGCGCCGATCTGGCGTCCGGCCTGCGAGACCATGCCGTCGCGGGCGATCTGGATCGGGCCGGCGGACGGATCGATCTGGATCGGCGCGCCGCCGACGTCGAGGAAGGGATTGCCGGTCAGCGAGACGACGTCGCCCGTGTCGAGAACGGTCATGCGCCCGTCCTTGGTGTAGATCGGCCCCTTCGGCCCCTGCACCGCGAAATAGGCCTCGCCGTTGATCGCCATGTCGAGCGAGTTGCCGGTCTGGGTCATCTCGCCCTTGCGGGTGGAGATGTAGGTCTCGCCCGTCGAGGCGAAGGCGACCGGCTCTTCGGCGGCGCGCGAGATGAAGCTCTCGAACTTCACCTCGGTGGAGCGAAAGCCCGCCGTGCGCGAGTTGGCGAGGTTGTCGGCGATCGTGTCCAGACGCTTTTCCATCGCGAGCTGGGCGGAGAGCGCGACCGGCAGAGAGGTTTGCATGAGATGTCGTTCCCTGGCGCCGAAAGCCGGCTGGTCGTTGGGGCGGCACGATCGGACGGCCGCGAGGGCGACCTCGAACGAGGCGCCGCGAGGCGGTCCGGGCAGGCGAGGGCGCCTTGCCGTCATCGCCAGACCATCGGCAAATTCGCTTGCGCCAGCCTGTTCGGCGAGCCGGCGTTCGGAGCGCCTCCGGCCTTGTCCCGCGCCGGTTCCAAGGCTCGCGTCAGCTTCGCGCGGCGCTGCAAAAACCCGTCAGGCTCACGCAAGTCCCTATCCGTAGCACCGAAAGGAACGGTCAGAAGGGTTCGAACATGGGTATTCTCCTCGGTCTTGTCGTCACGATTGCCTGCGTGCTCGGCGGATACATCGCCGGCGGCGGCCATCTGGCCGTGCTCTGGCAGCCATACGAGCTTCTCATCATCCTGGGCGCCTCGCTCGGCACCTTCATCGTCGCCAACCCGATGAAGGTGATCAAGGACACGGGCAAGGCGATCGGCGAGGCCTTCAAGGACAAGGTGCCCAAGCAGGCCGATTACCTCGCCCTCCTCAGCCTTCTCCACGCGATCATGCGCGAGATGCGGTCCAAGCCGCGCTCCGAGGTCGAGGAGCACGTCGACAACCCCGCGGAGTCCGCGATCTTCAGCGCCTATCCGACGATCCTCAAGGACAAGGCGATGCTGAACTTCATCTGCGACTATTGCCGCCTCATCATCATCGGCAACGTCAAGGGTCACGAGATCGAGTCGCTGATGGACGAGGAGATCCAGACGATCGGCCGCGATGTCGGCAAGCCGAAGGCCGCTCTCCAGGACATCGCGGACGGTCTGCCCGCGCTCGGCATCGTCGCCGCCGTTCTCGGCATCGTCCACGCCATGGGCGCGCTCGACCAGAGCCCGGAAATCCTCGGCCACCTCATCGGCGCCGCGCTCGTCGGCACCTTCGCCGGCATCTTCTTCGCCTACGGCGTCTTCGGCCCCATCGCCCACAAGGTGAAGGTCGTCCGCGACAAGCAGCTGCGCCGCTACGTCATCGTGAAGCAGACGCTCATCGCCTACATCAACGGCGCCATGCCGCAGGTCGCTCTGGAATACGGCCGCAAGACCATCTCCGCCTACGAGCGCCCCACCATCGACCAGGTCGAGGCCGAGACGATCGGCGGCGGCGCGTCGGCCGCGGCCTGATCCAGGGACCATCGACATGCTGGACACCGCCGAACGGGCCAATATCGAGGCGCAGCTCCGCTCCGCCACCAAGCTCGAGCCGGACCGCCTGTCCGGGCTGAAGCTCCTCGCCGAAACCTGGGCGGAAGCGAGCGCCGAGCGGCTGAACGCGGTCTACGCCGCGCCGGTGACAATCGAGTTCGTCGCGCTCTCCGCCTTCACCTTCAAGGCCGCGGCGCCCGAAATCGCCTCCGCCGTCCTCGCCACCACGGTCCGCTCCTCCAAATGGCGCGAGACCGGCTACATCGTCGCCGAGGCAAGTCTCGCCAACACGCTGGTCGAGGCGATGTTCGGCGGTGGCGGGCTCGGCGAGCCGCCGGCGCCGCGTGCCATGACCAAGCTCGACCGCAGCTTCGTCGAGGTCGCGCTCGCCAGCTTCGTGGAAGCCGCCAATCCGGTCTTCGAGACCGTCGCCCCGCTGGACATGACGGCGGGCGAGGTCCTCGCCGGCGCCATCGGCCCGGCGCTCGAGGAGCGCCTCGCGCCCGACGCCCGCGCCTTCCTCCAGCTGACCTTCCGCGTCAGCATCGGCCGGCTGGAGAGCACCGTGCGCTTCGCCCTGCCGGAAAAGGCCGTCGTGCCACACCGGCGCAAGCTTTCCATCGTTCCGGAGGAAAAGCCCTTCGAGGACGCCGGCTGGGCCCGCGAGATCGAAGAGGGTCTCAGCCATGCCGATCTCGAAGTGCGCGCCCTTCTCGACGAGAAGCAGATCACGCTCGGCGAGGTCGCCAGATTCACGCTCGGCCAGACGATCGTGCTCGACGCCACGATGGAGAGCCTGATCATCATCGAGTGCGAGGAGCAGCGCCTCTTCCGCGGCCGGATGGGCGTCCAGCGCGACTCCTATGTCGTGCGCATCGAAGAGCGGGTCGATCCGACGGAGGAGTTCATCGATGATATCCTGGCTGATTGACGGCGTCCTTCTCTCCGCCCTCGTCGTCACGAGCTGGCGCACGGGCCGCATGGTGCAGGAGCTTCGGCGCCTGCGCAGCGAGGAGGCGAGCTTCGGCAAGGCGCTCGCCGAATCCGACCTCGCCATCAACCGCGCCGCCCATGCGGTCGTCATGCTGAAAAGCGAGGGCACGCGCACGCTCGCCGCCCTCGAAGAGCGCATCGCGGAGGCCCGCCTCCTCGCCGGACGCCTGGAAGATGCCGCGAGCCTTGCCGCGCTGCAGCTGGAACTGGCCAACGACAACGGGTTCACCGTCGTCCCGCCGGTTTCCGACGCCACCCCCGAGAGCGAGTGGATGCGGCGACTGGAGTCCCGCCTCGCGTCAGCCTCGACCCTTAAACGTTAACGAGTGGTGCCGGCGACGACCGGCGCAAACCGAATCACCGGGTCGCATCGGCCTCCCCCGACCCGATGCGGACCTGCCCTCAGGGGCCTCTTCCAGGAGATCCAAGCCATGATCGACGAAGACGACGACACCGACACGCTGCAGCCGTCGACGACCTTCGAAGAGGACGAGGACGTGTCCTTCTCCGGCGCCGCCGACATGATGGATGCCGAGGACGAGGTCGAGGAAGAAGCGTTCGTCCAGCCGGAAGGCAAACCGGACCTCAACCTCATCATGGACATTCCCGTCACGATGCAGGTCGTGCTCGGCACGGCGGTCATGCCGGTGTCCAATCTCGTGAAGCTCGGCCGCGGCGCGGTCGTCAAGCTGAACACCTCGATCGGCGACCCCGTCGATCTCATCGTCAACGGTCGCATCGTCGCCCGCGGCGAGGTCGTCGTTCTGGAGAACGAAGAGTCGCGCTTCGGCATCACGCTCACCGAGATCGTCTCGCCCGGTTCCCGGCCGCAGCGGTCCAAAGCCACGGGCGCCTGATAAGCCATGGGACTGCCGGCATACTCCGAAATGGAAAGCGGCGCGGATTCGCACGATCTCCCGGGTCCCGCGCGTGCGGCGATCCTGCTCCTGGCCATGGGTGCGACAGGCGCCTCGCGCCTCCTCAAGCACCTCAGCCCGGACGAGATCCGGGCGATCCGGCAGAGCGTCTCCGATCAGCAGCCGGTTTCGGCCCAGCAGATCGAGCGCCTCGTCGGCGAGTTCCAGGAAGAGTTCAAGACCGGCCCCGGTCTCGCCGGTCTCGACGAGGAACTGAACAAGCTCCTGCGCAACACGATGTCGGCAGACGAATACACCAACATCTTCGGCTCCGACGACTTCATCGACCCGTCCCTCTTCTCCGGCCCGACCCTGTCGGTCTGGGAGGAGCTGGAGAATCTCGGGCCGAAGAACCTGACCGCGCTTCTGTCGGCGGAACATCCGCAGGTGGTCGCGATCGTCATCGCCCGCATGCCGCCGGAAACCTCGGCCGCCGTGGTCGTCGGCTTCGAGCCCGCGTTCCGCAACGACGTGATGCGGCGCGTGCTCAGCGCCAAGCCGCTGTCGATGGAATCGGAATCGGTCATCGAGACGATCCTCAACGACATCTTCGTCGCCGGCTCCGGCAATGCCGAGAAGACCGCGCGCCGCTCGATCCTCGCCGAGATCGCCAACCGCATGGAGAAGACGCAGACGGACGAGTTCCTCGCCTCCATCGAGGAAAGCGAGCCGGAAGAGGCGGTCGCCATCCGCTCCATGCTCTTCGCCTTCGAGGACTTGCCGCGCCTTCAGAAGAAGGCCCGTCTCATCCTCTTCGACGACATCCCAAGCGAGACCGTCACGCTGGCGCTTCGCGGCGCCGCCGCCGAGCTGGTCGAATGCGTCACCTCCTCGCTGGCTGCCCGCGCCCGGCGCATGGTGGAGGCCGAACTCGCCCGCGCCGCCGACGTGTCCCAGAAGGACATCACGGCCGCCCGCCGCGTCATCGCGGCCCAGACGCTGCGCCTGGCAGCGGAAGGCCGGATCAGCATCGGCGAACCCGGCCAGGAGTAAGGGCCGGGCTGAACCGCAGCGCGTCCGAACTCGCGGGGCGCGATGCGGCAAGGGTTGGGGCGAAGCATGTTCGCGCCGCCCGGCGCCGTTCGAAGCCCCTCGGGGCTCTTGCGTCTGCGGCGCCGTCGCGTCCGAGACGGCGAACCGGGCGCAACGCTTCGTTAACGCTCCCGCGCATAGGCCACGCCGGCCCGGCGCCCACGAAGCGAAACCTTAAGGCGAGATAGGGCAGGGTCGCAATGTCGGAGGGTGCAGACAAGGACTCACGGACAGAGGAAGCCA
Organism: Aureimonas sp. Leaf427; assembly: GCF_001425485.1. Lineage (GTDB taxonomy): Bacteria > Pseudomonadota > Alphaproteobacteria > Rhizobiales > Rhizobiaceae > Plantimonas. Next base: position 102,295 of record NZ_LMQW01000005.1, read on the forward strand.
CCGAGAAGAAGATCAGCGACACCGTGGAGAAGGGCAATCTGCCGTTCTCGCGCGAAGCGCCGATCCTCGCCTCGCTCCTCGCGTCCATGGCCTTCGTCGGTTTCCAGGCACGCGGCATCACAGGCGAGCTTCTGACGAGCCTCAAGGCCACGTTCGAAAACCCTGTCCAGTGGAACATTCAAAATGGCGTCGACGCCCTGCAGTTTCTTCGCATGGTCGGCATGGACGGCGCCAAGTTCGTGCTGCCCGCCACGAGCTTCTTCCTCGTCGCCGGCATTCTCGCCTCCGTCCTCCAGAACCCGCCCCAGATCAATGTCGAGCGCATCCGGCCCAAATGGTCGAACGTCTCCATGGTCTCCGGCTGGGGACGCCTCTTCGGCCTGCGCGGCTTCACCGAGTTCGGCAAGGCGCTGTTCAAGTTCGGCGCGGTCATCCTCATCGTCGGCTCGCTGCTCGCGAACCGCATGCAGGACACGCTGAAGACCATGTTCTCCGATCCGAACCAGCTACCCGAGACGCTGCTGACGCTCGCCATGCAGCTTCTGTCGGCGGTCTCCATCGCCACGCTCGTCCTCGTGGCGGCCGACCTTCTCTTCTCCCGCATCCACTGGAAGCGCGATCTGCGCATGTCCAAGCAGGAGATCAAGGACGAGATGAAGCAGTCCGAGGGCGACCCGATGGTCAAGGCGCGCCAGCGCCAGATCGCCCGCGAGCGCACCAAGAAGCGCATGATGGCGGCCGTTCCCAAGGCGACTCTCGTCATCGCCAACCCCACCCACTACGCGATCGCCCTGCGCTATTCGCGCGAGGAGGGCGGCGCGCCGATCGTGGTCGCCAAGGGCGTCGATCTCATCGCGCTGAAGATTCGTGAAATTGCAGAGGCGAACAACGTTCCCGTCATCGAAGACAAGCTGCTGGCAAGGTCGATGTACGATCATGTCGAAATCGAGCAGATGATCCCGTCGCAGTTCTTCAAGGCTGTCGCCGAGCTCATCTACTTCCTGCAGTCGAAGTCCTCTTCGAGAGCGGGCGCGGCCTGATCCTCGAACGTCGACGAAGACGTTCGGCCTTCCCAGCCCGTCGAACAGCATGCCCCGCTCCGGTCGCCCGGCCGTGCGGGTCCGGTCTGCTCCTCCGAGCGGGCCGGATACAGGGCGCCGCCCCGGACCGGGAGGGTCCGTGGCTTCGTTGAAGCCTCGCGGCTGAGATCGGCTTCCGGCCGATCTCGCGTTCCGCATCCGTTGGACGGTGTCTATGGGTTCTCACTTCATGCTGAACGTCCGCAACAAGCACACCGCCGAGCGCGAGCGCATCATCGCCGAGGGTATTTCGGAGGTCGTCGCGGAACTTCGGCTGGTGGAGCCCGCCGATTACGTGGCCTTCCTGCGCCTCGACCGGCTCGGCAACATCGCCGACATCGTCCAGTCGTCGAGTCAGCTCTTCCTCAAGGTCGGCACCCTGCGCTTCGCCAACGAAGGGGAGGCGACGCTGCCCTGGGGCGGACCGCCCGAGATCGATCTCGCCATGGAGTTCAGCCATGCCGGCGTCAGCGTCCACTTCCGCCTCGGCATGACCGCGACGCAGGCCTCCGTCTCGATCACCTACCTGTCCTATCCGGGCGGCGCCGGCGATCCCGATGCCGAGACCGATGCGCTGCGCGAGGCCGTCGCCAAGGCGCGCCTGTCGCGCTGAGGGCTTCGGCCTTTCGGGCACAAGAACGAGACAGCACGAAAAGATCCGGCGAGCGAAGGCTCGGCCGGATCTTTTCGTTTCGGGGTCTGCCGGGAGGGCGCTTCGGTCCAAGACCCTCGCGCCCTCACGGGAAATCAGCAGATCAGGCCGCGACCTGGGAGGACGAGCGCGGCAGGATCGCGTCGAGCGCGACGATGCCGACGATGCGCCCGTCGATCATGACCATGCCGTCGAGGCATCCCGAGGCGCCGTCGTCGCCGACGTCGGGCGTCGGCTGGATCATCTCGTCCGTCACCGTGATGATGTCGCAGACCGCATCCGCGAGGAGGCCGATCAGGCGCTGGTCGAACTCGACGACCACGACCACCGAGGAGGGGCTGGGTTCGCCGCCTTCGAGGCCGAGCTGGGCGGCGAGGTCGATCACCGGAACGATCGTGCCGCGAAGATTGATCATGCCCATGACCGAGGGCGGCGAGTGCGGCATCGGCGTCGACGCCATCCAGCCGCGGATCTCGCGGACCTGGATGATGTGGATCATGAACTCCTGGATGCCGACGCGCACCGAGAGAAACTCGCCGCCGCGCGGAGCCTGCCCATCGGACCTCATCCCCTCAGTCATCATTGTCTCCAGCCTTGAAACGGCGAACATCGCTCACCTTGCGCCCATGGCCTTAAACAAGCGTTGAGATCGGCCCCACGAAAGCCTCGGGTCTCTCGCTGCCGTCCCGGCAAGTTTCGGACAAGTGCCTGTCCCTAAACACTTGATGATCACGACAAGTCGGATGGGAACTTCCTTGGACCAGGTCTATCTCTTCGGTCTCGCCTCGCGCCGCGCGGAATGGTTGTCCAACCGCCAGGCGGTCGTCGCCGAGAACATCGCCAACGCCAACACGCCGGGCTTCAAGGCCAAGGACATCAAGCCCTTCGGCGAGGTGATGGAGACGACGCGCCTCGCCATGGCCGGCGACAACGCGCTTCACCTTTCCGATGCCAGCGGCCGCGCCGCCGACATCGACCAGACCACCGAGACGACCTGGGGCACCGTCCATTCCGGCAACTCGGTGAGCCTGGAGCAGGAAATGCTGAAGGCCGGCGAGATCCAGCGCGACTTCTCCCTCGATACGTCCGTCGTCAAGGCGTTCCACCGCTTCCTCCTCACCGCCACGAAGGGCTGACCCGCGATGTCCGATGCGATCCTGTCGTCCCTCAAGATCGCCGCGAGCGGTCTCGAGGCCCAGTCCAACCGCCTGCGGATCGTCTCCGAGAACGTCGCCAACATCCGCTCGACCGGCAAGACGGCCGGCGCCGATCCCTATCGCCGCCAGACCGTGACCTTCGAGAGCGAACTCGACCGGGCGAGCGGCGCCGAGCTGGTGCGCGTCGGCAAGTACGGCACCGACCGTTCCGAGTTCACGACCGAGCACGATCCGGGCAACCCGGCCGCCGACGCCAACGGCTACGTGAAGATGCCGAACGTCAACATGCTGGTCGAGATGTCCGACATGCGCGAGGCCAACCGGTCCTACGAAGCCAATCTCAACGTGATCAAGCAGTCGCGGGATCTGATCTCCATGACCATCGATCTCCTCAGGAGCTGACGCACATGATCTCCGCCATCGGCTCCGGCCTTCCCAGCATCAAGACCTCCGGCATCGGCGCGACCGAGGGACCGGGCGCGGCCGCCTTCTCCGGCGTCCCCGCCGCGGGCGGCGCCGACTTCGCCTCCGTCATGAAGGACGTCGCGGGCGATGCGATCAACACGATGAAGTCGGCCGAGCAGATGTCGATCCAGGGCGTCAACGGCAATGCCTCCACCCAGGCCGTCGTCGAGGCGGTGATGAACGCGGAGCGCACGCTCCAGACCGCCGTCACCATCCGCGACAAAGTCGTCTCGGCCTATCTCGAACTTTCCCGCATGGCGATTTAAGGACCCGATCCAATGAGAGCTCTCGCCATTGCCGCGACCGGCATGAACGCGCAGCAGACCAATGTGGAAGTGATCGCGAACAACATCGCGAACATCAACACGACGGGCTTCAAGCGCGCCCGCGCCGAATTCACCGACCTTCTCTATCAGGTCGAGCGCTCGGCCGGCGTGCCGACGCGCGGCGGCGAGGCGGTCGTGCCCGAAGGCGCGCAGCTCGGCCTCGGCGTTCGCACCGCCGCCATCCGCACGACCCACATCCAGGGCTCGCTCGAGCAGACCGGCAACACGTTCGACGTCGCCATCAACGGCAACGGCTACTTCCAGGTCCAGGGACCGGCCGGCGAGACGCTCTACACCCGCGACGGCGCCTTCAACACGAACGGCCAGGGCCAGCTCGTCACGCTGGACGGCTTCCTCGTCGATCCCGAGATCACGATCCCCCAGAACACGATCAAGACGACGATCTCCTCCTCGGGCGAGGTCTACGCCACCCAGCAGGGCCAGGACCCGCAGCTGCTCGGCCAGCTCACGCTCGTGAACTTCGCCAACGAGCCCGGCCTCGAGGCGCAGGGCGGCAATCTCTTCAAGGAGACGGTCGCCTCCGGCGGTCCCGTCGCGGGCGTGCCCGGCGATCCCGGCTTCGGCGTCCTCCACCAGGGCTATCTGGAAGGCTCCAACGTCGATCCCGTGAAGGAGATCTCGGAGCTGATCTCGGCCCAGCGCGCCTACGAGATGAACTCCAAGGTCATCCAGGCGGCCGACGACATGTCCAAGGTCGTCTCCACCGGCATTCGCTGACGGCGCCGGCGCCGCCGCAGCGCGGCGCCCGCTCTACACCGCCCGGTCATCCGCACGGGCGCGGCCGGTCGTCCCGGCTGCCCCCCAATCCCACGCAAGCGTCAGGAAGGGTGTCCCGTCATGGAATGGGCCTCGAAATCGGAACGGGTCGTCGTCAGCTTCTACGCGCTGGGCCTCTTCCTCGTCGCGATCATCCTTCTCGCCATTCCGGTGCGCGCCTTTGCGGCCGACATCGAGATGCCGGTCCCGACCGCCGTGATCTATCCCGGCCAGAACATCCTCGACCGCGGCGTCTCCGATGCCCGCTTCAAGGTGCCGGCCGACAAGCTGAACGCCTACGTGATCGAGCGCGGCATGCTGACGGACATGATCGCCAAGCGCACGCTGATGCCGAACAAGCCGATCATGCTCTCCGACCTCAAGTCGCCCGATCTCGTGCGCGCCGGCGTGCCCGCTCCGATCGTCTACCGCGAGCCCGGCCTCGTCATCACCGCCGTCGGCCTGCCGCTTGCGTCCGCAGGCGCCGGCGACGCCATCCGCGTGCGCAACGCCGACAGCGGCGTCACCATCTCCGGCGTCGTCGCCAAGGATGGCTCCATCGAGGTTCTCGCTCCATGATGCGTTTTCTGAAGAGCCTGGCGCTCGGCCTCGCCCTTCTGGGGCAGGGCACCGCGCTCGCCGCCGACTACGGCGCCGGGGCGGGAGAGGGCGGCTACCAGGCCGAGGCCGGCATCGGCGCGCGCGAGAGCTTCCGCCCGCAGCGCCCCGGCGCCGACGCGCTTCGCACCGGCGGCGTGCGCATCAAGGACATCACCACCGTCAAGGGCGTGCGCGACAACCAGCTCGTCGGCTACGGTCTCGTGATCGGCCTCCAAGGCTCGGGCGATAGCTTACGCAACTCGCCCTTCACCGAGCAGTCGCTCCAGTCCATGCTCGACCGGATGGGCGTCAACGTCCGCTCCAACAATCCGCGCACGAAGAACGTCGCCGCCGTCGTCGTCACCGCCGACCTGCCGCCCTTCGTGGGCACCGGCTCGCGCATCGACGTCTCCGTCTCCTCGCTCGGCGACGCCCAGTCGCTGATGGGCGGCACGCTCGTCATGACGCCCCTCTACGGCCCCGACGGCGAGATCTACGCGGTGGCACAGGGCTCGCTCGCCGTGTCCGGCTTCACCAGCGCCGGCGAGAGCGAGAAACTGACGCAGGGCGTTCCCACCTCCGGCCGCATCGCCGGCGGCGCCATCGTCGAGCGCGAGGTCCTGCGCGCCCAGGTCGAGACCGACCAGATCACCATGGAACTGCGCAATCCCGACTATCGCACGACGATCCGCATCGTCGACGCGATCAACGCCTTCGCCGGACCGAAATACGGCAAGCCCGTCGCCCGCGAGAACGACTTCCGCACCATCCAGCTGACGCGCCCGGTGAAGATCTCCTCGACGCGCTTCCTCGCCGATCTCGGCGATCTCACGATCAAGCCCGAACAGTCCGCCAAGGTGGTGATCGACGAGCGCACCGGCACGGTCGTCATCGGCAACGACGTGCAGATCTCCACCGTCGCGGTCACGCAGGGCAACCTCACCGTCCGGATCACCGAAATGCCGCAGGTCTCGCAGCCCGAGCCCTTCTCGGACGGGCAGACGGTCGTGACCTCGGACACGATGGTCGACGCCCAGCAGGAAGGCGGCAACTTCGCCTTCGTCTCCGGCGCCAATCTCGACACCGTCGTTCGCGGCCTCAACCGCCTCGGGCTGAAGCCGACCGGGATCATCGCGATCCTCCAGGCGATCAAGACCGCCGGTGCCCTCCAGGCCGATCTCGTGGTGCAGTGACATGACCGAACCGCAGACATTCGCCTCGAAGCGCGCCGCGCTCCTTGCCGGCATCCTCCTCGCCCTCGTTCCCGCGACGACGCTCGCCGAGGGCTCGCGGGCGCTCCAGCCCGGCCAGATCGAGGCGCCCGAGGACACGGGTCCCAAGCAGGTCCGCGTCATCGGTCCCGACGGCAAGCCCGCCGTCAGCGACGCGCCCGCGCCGAGCGACGTCGAGCGCTACTGCTCGGCCATCGCCGATCCCGCCAAGGACGCGCGCGTCGCCATCCAGACCCAGCGCCTTCAGGCGCTGGAGAAGGAGGTCGATGCCAAGATCGACGCGCTCGAGGCCAAGCGCCGCGAGTATCAGGACTGGATGCAGCAGCGTCAGGCGTTTCTCGACTCCACCAGCGCCATCATGGTCGACATCTACGCCAAGATGAAGCCGGACGCGGCCGCCTCGCAGCTCGCCACGATCGACCGCGAGATGGCGGCCTCGGTCCTCACCAAGCTGAAGTCGCGCACGGCGAGCACCATCCTCTCCGAAATGCCCGCCAACGTCGCCTCCGAGATCGCCGCGCTGATCGTCAAGAAGACCAGCAAGGACGGCGACGTCGCGACCAAAGCGAACCGGCCGGGAGCCAAATCGTGAAGCCCATCGCCTCCATCGCCGTTCTGGCCGCGCTCGCCCTCTCCGGCTGCGTGACGAACAGCCCCGACTTCAACGCCGAGCCCACCCTGTCGGCGCCCGGCACCGGGCTCCAGCAATATGCGCCCTATGTCGAGCCCGTGAGCTTTCCCGCCGCGTCCGGCCCGCCGCGCCGCGCGAACTCGCTCTGGACCGATTCCACCGCCGATTTCTTCCGCGACACGCGCGCGCTCAACGTCGGCGACATCGTCACGGTGAAGATCGAGATCGAGGACAAGGCCAAGCTCGACAACAACACCAAGCGCTCGCGCGATTCCGGCATCAACGGCAGCGCCGACTTCGCCGGCGGATGGAACGACAATTCCTTCGGCGTGCTCGCCGGCAAGCTCGGCCTCAAGGGCGGCACGGAGACCGAAGGCAAAGGCAAGGTCGACCGCTCCGAGAAGATCAACCTCTCCGTCGCCGCGCTGGTGACGCAGGTTCTGCCGAACGGAAACCTCTTCATTTCCGGCCAGCAGGAGGTGCGCGTCAATTTCGAGGTGCGCGTCTTGCAGATCGCGGGCGTCATCCGCCCCGGCGACATCCTGCCCAACAACACGATCCCCTACGACAAGATCGCCGAGGCGCGGATCTCCTACGGCGGCCGCGGCCGCCTATCGGAAATGCAGCAGCCCGGCTGGGGCCAGCAGGCTCTCGACCGCGTCCTGCCCTACTGACGGCGGACCGGTCTTTGGATCGATCGAAAACGACGGCGCGGGGGCCCCTCCCGCGCCGTCCTCGTTTCGGACGGGCCCGAAAAGATGAACGATCGGTTAACGCACGCAAGGCTCGCGATAGGGTGACGGCTTAACTCCTGAGCCTGTTGGACGGCCATGACGGCCTGTTCTTGGGGCGCGCGATCCGCGGCCCATCCTTCCCATGAGGGGACGAGGTGTCATGACCGATCTCAGCGCCGACGCTCTCGCTGCCATTGCCGCCGAAGGGGATGGTCAGCCGCAGAAGCCGAAGAACAAGATGCTGCCGACCATCATCGCGGTCGTCGTGCTCACTCTCGTCGCCGTCGGCGCGGGGTCCGGCATGGGCATGCTTCTCGGGGGCGCAAAGCCGGTGGCCGAGCCCGCGCCCGCCGAGACCGCCAAGGCGGTGGAAGGGGAGGGCGCCGAGACCGCGTCGACGGCGGTCGACGAGGGGACGGAGGCCAATCCGACCGTTCTGGTGAAGCTCCCCGCCGTTCTCACCAACATCGCGACGCCGCCGAAGACGCTTCTGCGCGTCGAGGCCGCGATCGTCGTCCGGTCGAAGGATGTCGAGAACGTCGACGTTCTGGCGGCCCAGATCCAGGCGGATACGCTGAGCTTCCTGCGCACGGTGGATCTGGCGCAGATCGAAGGCTCGCGCGGCCTCCTGCACCTTCGCGAAGACCTCAAGGAACGCGCGCAGCTTCGCTCGCCCGCCGTCGTGGACTATCTGATCCAGTCGATGGTCGCGCAATGAGGCGGGGCCTTGCCGGCGCGCTCGCGCTCGGGGCGGCGCTTTCCCTCTTCCTGGCGGCGCCCGCCTTGGCGCAGGATGCCAACACGCTTCTTCAGGACAGCGGCCTCGCTTCGCTGATCCCGGCCGGCGAAGGCTCCGTCTCGGGCCGCGTCATCCAGCTCTTCGGCCTCGTCACGGTCCTCTCGATCGCGCCCGGCCTCCTCGTCATGGTGACGTCCTTCACCCGCATCGTGGTGGCGCTCTCGATCATGCGCTCGGGCCTCGGTCTTCAATCGACTCCGGCCAACCTCATCCTGATCTCGCTCTCGCTCTTCATGACCTTCCACGTCATGTCGCCGACCTTCGACCAGGCCTGGAGCCAGGGCCTGAAGCCGCTGGTGGACAACCAGATCAACGAAAGCCAGGCCTTCGACCGCATATCCGGCCCGTTCCGCGACTTCATGATGAAGCAGGTGCGTCCGCAGGACCTCGCCCTCTTCGACGATCTCAACGAGGCCCACCGCCGCGACCGCGTGGAGCCCGTCCGCGAGGCCGCGCTGCCGGGCGGACAGACCGCGCCGGTCCTCGTCGATCTGCGCGTCCTCATCCCGGCCTTCATGATCTCCGAGCTTCGCAGAGGATTCGAGATCGGCTTCCTGATCGTTCTGCCGTTCCTGGTCATCGACCTGATCGTCGCGACGCTGACCATGTCCATGGGCATGATGATGCTCCCACCGACCGTGATCTCGTTGCCGTTCAAGATTCTCTTCTTCGTCCTCATCGACGGCTGGAACATGCTGACGGGGTCCTTGGTGCGGTCGTTTTTCTAAAGGCCGTCCGGGCGAAGCGGATCAGCTTCGCCGCCGTCGATGTGGCACGGACAGACGGACGAAGCTCTTCCCGTAAGCTTCGTTTGCTGGAAGCATCCTAACGTAATGGCAGCTTATGAACAGCGGGACTTCTTCTAAGCCGCTGGAAAGATACGACTTCCTCGCGTGTGGTCGAGGAGGTCGAGGTGTTTTGCTTCCGCCGATCCGGCAAAGTCGTGCAGCGAGCACGTTTTATAAAGTCACGTGGCAAGTTTTACGCTAAGTTAACCACGAAGAGCTAAACAGGTAGTCGATAGCGGAGTGACATTCGGGAGGGACCTGAGGTCATAGGCATGATGCCGCGCCGCTGTGCTGGCCCGATCCAGTCTGTCCCCCATCATAGTGATCCTCGGGACTATCCTCATGACCTCCGTCAACACGAATGCTTCGGCCACGACCGCTCTGCGCACGCTGCAGCAGACGAACCGTGCCCTCGACACCACGCAGAACCGCATCTCGACCGGCCTGAAGATCGGCGAAGCCAAGGACAACGCGGCTTACTGGGCGATCTCCACCACGCTGAAGTCCGACAACAAGTCGCTCGCCACCGTCAAGGACGCNCGGCCTGAAGATCGGCGAAGCCAAGGACAACGCGGCTTACTGGGCGATCTCCACCACGCTGAAGTCCGACAACAAGTCGCTCGCCACCGTCAAGGACGCGCTGAACCTCGGCGCCGCGACTGTCGACATCGCCTATCAGGGCCTGACCAAGTCCAAGGAAGTCCTGGACGAGATCAAGGCCAAGCTGACCGCCGCCACGCAGGACGGCGTCGACCGCAACGTCATCCAGGCCGAGATCGCCGAGCTGCAGAAGCAGCTGGTCTCGATCGCCTCCTCCTCGGCCTTCTCCGGCGAGAACTGGCTCTCCGTCGATTCCAGCAGCAAGATCTATACGTCCAACAAGACGGTCGTCTCGTCCTTCGCCCGCGACGCCAATGGCGGCGCCACGATCGGCACGATCGGCATCGACACGTCGAACATGTCGCTCTTCGACGCCAATGCGGATGCTGCCAAGAGCGGCATCGTGGACGCCCGCGTCGCACTGACCTCCGGCGGCCGCGCTCTGGCCTTCGGCGGCACGGCAGCGGCCGGCTCCACCGGCAACACCACGACGGCGGGCCTCGTCGTCGGCACCGACACCGGCGTCACCGCGACGGCTCTGCAGGATACGGGCGTCGTCGCCACGAAGGGCGAGGGCAGCTTCACCGGCTTCACGNGGCCTCGTCGTCGGCACCGACACCGGCGTCACCGCGACGGCTCTGCAGGATACGGGCGTCGTCGCCACGAAGGGCGAGGGCAGCTTCACCGGCTTCACGGCTGCTGCTTTTGCGGGCGCTGCCGATGGTATCAAGTTCACCTTCAGCACCATCGCGGTCAGCCCGACCACGGGCGCTCAGGTTCTCACCCCGGTCGTTCTCGATGTCCTGAAGGCGAACGTCAACGCCACCGGCCCCGATGACTCCGTCGATACTCTCGGCGAACTGGTCGCGGCCTTCAACAACGCTGCTGGCGGTGCGGTGGCCTATGAGGCTTATGCCGATGGCTCGGCCTTCAAGATCCGCAACAAGACGGGCGGCGAACTGGCCGGCATCAAGCTGACCTCCGTTGCTGCGATCGCCAGCGGTTCCGCGCTCGGCCTCACCCCTGTCAACACCACCAACAACGTGGGTGTCGGCCAGGCCAAGCTGACCACGACGAGCCTGAACATCTCCGGCCTCGGCGCGACGGACAAGGTCCAGTTCTCGTTCAAGTTCGACGGCAGCTCGGCTCAGGTCTACGACGTCGCCAGCGCTCGGCCTCACCCCTGTCAACACCACCAACAACGTGGGTGTCGGCCAGGCCAAGCTGACCACGACGAGCCTGAACATCTCCGGCCTCGGCGCGACGGACAAGGTCCAGTTCTCGTTCAAGTTCGACGGCAGCTCGGCTCAGGTCTACGACGTCGCCGTGGGCGCCGATCTCGACGCGCTGATCGTCAACCTGAACGCGGCATCCGGCTTCAGCACCTACGCGGTTGCCAGCAAGTCGGGCTCGGAGCTCGTCATCACCGGCAAGACGCTGGGTGCCGACAAGTCGATCGAACTGACCAACGTAACCTACACGGACACGCTCGGTGCCTCGATCGAGCTGCCGACGGCGACGAATCTTCCCTATTCAGAGAAGGCCAAGCTGACGAGCGCCGCGTTCGGCGGTCCGATCACGCTCGACGCCGACGACAAGATCCAGTTCGACATCGCCGTGGGTGGCGCTGCCTCCAAGCTGGTGACGATCGACAAGGCGACGATCGACGCTGCCCTGTCCAGCAACACCGGCACGATCGGCACGTCGGCGAACTATGTCACCGTCCTGAACAAGGCCTTGACCAATGCCGGCGTCACCGGCGTCGCGGCTTCGATCGAGACGGTCGGTCTGGATGCGGGCCGCATCGTCTTCACCTCGACGGCACGCGGTTCCACGGCGTCCATCAAGATCTCCGACGCCGCGGCGACGAAGGGTGCGATGGAAATCTCCGTCGACACGATCGACATCTCTGCTTCGACCCTCGCCGCTCTCGGCGCGGACTCCGGCGACAAGATCCGTCAGGTCATCTCGGCCTACGTCTCGGTCGTCAACACCGCGATCGGCAAGGTCACGACCGCGGCTTCGAACCTCGGTGCCGTGTCCAAGCAGATCGAGACGCAGACGAACTTCGTCGACACGCTGGTGGATACGATCAACAAGGGCGTGGGCGACCTCATCGACGCCGATCTCTCCGAAGAGTCGACCCGTCTCCAGGCGCTTCAGACCAAGCAGCAGCTCGGCGTCCAGGCGCTCTCCATCGCCAACGCATCGACGCAGAACATCCTCCGGCTTTTTCAGTAAGCCGCTCGGAACCTGAATAAAACACGGGTTGTGTTCACTTAAGCCAAGCGTTCCGCGCGGCAAACCTTCCTGGACGCCCTCGAGCCTTGACCGGCTCGGGGGCGTCTTCGTTTCTGCTGCAGGGGCTGCGAGGCGGAGCAAGGCATAGGCTTTTCGATGCGACCTTCTCGACGCCTTCGTTGCGGTTTGCGTCCGCTCGCCTGACGGCCTCGATGCGAGGAAGCTTCGCGATGAGCAAGCTCGGACCGATTTTTTTCTGCAAGGGTTGATCGAAGCCGCCTGCGGCATCCGGCAAACGAAGGCCGAAAATGCCCGGAGATATCGGCATTCGGCATTGCCACCGGTACTGTTTCGTACGGATATCAAGTCACGTTGCCCCGAGGGATTCCCAAAGCTCATTAGGAACCTGTTCAGATTGGCTTGTTAGAACAGTCTCGTAGCAGCGATGAACAGGGTGATGCCCAGTATCGCAGGCATGATGCCGATGCTGCCCGACGATTAAGACCGTCATGTCCCAGAGTAATATTTTACGGGACTAGTAATCATGACCTCCGTCAACACGAATGCTTCGGCCACGACCGCTCTGCGCACGCTGCAGGCGACGAACCGTGCCCTCGACACCACGCAGAACCGCATCTCGACCGGCCTGAAGATCGGCGAAGCCAAGGACAACGCGGCTTACTGGGCGATCTCCACCACGCTGAAGTCCGACAACAAGTCGCTCGCCACCGTCAAGGACGCNGTCCGACCCCCTGCCGGATGTCCCCACCACGCAGAACCGCATCTCGACCGGCCTGAAGATCGGCGAAGCCAAGGACAACGCGGCTTACTGGGCGATCTCCACCACGCTGAAGTCCGACAACAAGTCGCTCGCCACCGTCAAGGACGCCCTCGGCCTCGGCACGGCGACCGTCGACATCGCCTATCAGGGCCTGACCAAGACCAAGGAAGTCCTGGACGAGATCAAGGCCAAGCTGACCGCCGCCACGCAGGACGGCGTCGATCGTAACGTCATCCAGACCGAGATCGCCGAGCTGCAGAAGCAGCTGGTCTCGATCGCCTCCTCCTCGGTCTTCTCCGGCGAGAACTGGCTCTCCGTCGATTCCAGCAGCAGCGCCTACTCCGCCAACAAGACGGTCGTCTCGTCCTTCGCCCGCGACGCCAATGGCGGCGCCACGATCGGCACGATCGGCATCGACACGTCGACCCTGTCGCTCTTCGACGCCAATGCGGATGCTGCCAAGAGCGGCATCGTCGACGCCCGCGCCGCGCTGACCTCCGGCGGCCGCGCTCTGGCCTTCGGCGGCACGGCAGCGGCTGGCTCCACCGGCAACACGACGACGGCAGGCCTCGTCGTCGGCACCGACACCGGCGTCACCGCGACGGCTCTGCAGGATACGGGCGTCGTCGCCACGAAGGGCGAGGGCAGCTTCACCGGCTTCACGGCTGCTGCTTTTGCGGGCGCTGCCGATGGTATCAAGTTCACCTTCAGCACCATCGCGGTCAGCCCGACCACGGGCGCTCAGGTTCTCACCCCGGTCGTTCTCGATGTCCTGAAGGCGAACGTCAAATTATTGATGGTCAGCATAGGCTTGCTGGCCTTGGTTATCATAAGAAAGATAGGCCTTTCGAGGTCAACGT
>NZ_LMQW01000006.1 GCF_001425485.1 Aureimonas sp. Leaf427
CTGGAACATGCGCCGAAGGGCGACGTCGTCTACAAGCCCTGATCCMGGCGAACTGGCCGGCATCAAGCTGACCTCCGTTGCTGCGATCGCCAGCGGTTCCGCGCTCGGCCTCACCCCTGTCAACACCACCAACAACGTGGGTGTCGGCCAGGCCAAGCTGACCACGACGAGCCTGAACATCTCCGGCCTCGGCGCGACGGACAAGGTCCAGTTCTCGTTCAAGTTCGACGGCAGCTCGGCTCAGGTCTACGACGTCGCCAAGGGCGCCGATCTCGACGCGCTGATCGTCAACCTGAACGCGGCGTCCGGCTTCAGCACCTATGCGGTCGCCAGCAAGTCGGGCACGGAGCTCGTCATCACCGGCAAGACGCTGGGTGCCGACAAGTCGATCGAACTGACCAACGTGACCTACACGGACACGCTCGGTGCCTCGATCGAGCTGCCGACGGCGACGAACCTTCCCTATTCGGAGAAGGCCAAGCTGACGAGCGCCGCGTTCGGCGGTCCGGTCACGCTCGACGCCGATGACAAGATCCAGTTCGACATCGCCGTGGGTGGCGCTGCCTCGAAGCTGGTGACGATCGACAAGGCGACGATCGACGCTGCCCTGTCCAGCAACACCGGCACGATCGGCACGGCGGCGAACTACGTCACCGTCCTCAACAAGGCCCTGACCAATGCCGGCGTCACCGGCGTCGCGGCTTCGGTCGAGACGGTCGGCGCCGATGCCGGCAAGGTGATCTTCACCTCGACGGCACGCGGCTCGACGGCGTCCATCAAGATCTCCGACGCCGCGGCGACGAAGGGTGCGATGGAAATCTCCGTCGACACGATCGACATCTCCGCCGCGGCTCTCGCCGGCCTCGGCGCGGACTCCGGCGACAAGATCCGTCAGGCCATCTCGGCCTACGTCTCGGTCGTCAACACCGCGATCGGAAAGGTCACGACCGCGGCTTCGAACCTCGGTGCCGTGTCCAAGCGCATCGAGACGCAGACGAACTTCGTCGACACGCTGATGGACACGATCGACAAGGGTGTGGGCGACCTCATCGACGCCGATCTCTCCGAAGAGTCGACCCGTCTCCAGGCGCTCCAGACCAAGCAGCAGCTCGGCGTCCAGGCGCTCTCGATCGCCAATTCCGGCTCGCAGAACATCCTGCGTCTCTTCCAGTAAGTTACTGGAACGGAAACCGAAAACAGTCTGCGCGGCCTTTGATCCAAGGCGTCGCGCAGGCCTCGACGACCGGCGCCTTCCGAGCCTTCACCGGCGCGGGAGGCGCTTTCGTTCGTTCAAGGCCAGGTTGTTGCGGCCGCGATCCCTTAACGGCCCCTTAAGCCCCATCACGCCCGCACAAGCTTCGACCGCCAAATTGAGCCAGCAACGCATCGGTTCGCGGTAGGCAGGCGGCAGTCCATGGCAATGATCGGTGGCGCTCAGGCGCAACAAATTCTCGACAATCTCTCAGCGCTCGGAGCCAGGAAGCTCGGGGCGATGGCGATCATCGGGCTCCTCGTCGTCGCGGTGGTGGGCCTCGGCGCCTATTATCTCAGCCGTCCCGACATGGAGGTCCTTTATACGGGCCTCGACCGCCAGGACGTCTCGCGCATCGGCGCGGAACTGACCGAGGCGGGCATCGCCTTCGACATCAATTCCGCCGGCGACAGCGTTTCCACACCCTTCTCCCAGACCGCCGGCGCGCGCATGCTGCTCGCCGAAAAGGGTCTGCCGCGTTCCGAGAATGCCGGCTACGAGCTCTTCGACCAGATGGGCTCCATGGGCCTCACCTCCTTCATGCAGGAAGTGACCCGCGTCCGCGCGTTGGAGGGCGAGATCGCCCGCACCATCCAGACGCTGAAGGACGTGCGCGCCGCCCGCGTCCACATCGTCCTGCCCGAGGCCGGTAGCTTCCGCCGCGAATCGCAGAAGCCCTCGGCCAGCGTCGTCATCCGCACCGATGGCGGCCGCGACTTCGGCTCCGCCCAGGCCATCCGCCATCTCGTCGCCTCCGCCATTCCCGGCATGGACGTGGACGAGGTGACGGTCCTCAACACCGACGGCACGCTGCTGGCCTCCGGCGACGATTCGACCTCCGCCGCCCCCACCAAGCTGATCGGCATCGAGGGCGTCGTCTCGCGCAGCGTCGAGGACTCCATTCGCCAGACGCTCGCCCCCTATCTCGGCATCGCCAACTTCCAGTCGAGCGTCACCGCGCGCCTCGACACCGACCGCAAGAGCATCAACGCCCGCACCTTCGATCCCGACGTCCGCGTCGAGCGCTCCACCCGGACCGTCCGCGAGACCGGCCAGTCCTCCGACAAGCAGGGCAATCCCCCCGCGACCGTCGATCAGAACGTTCCAGAGGCTGCCGCCGGCACCGCGCCCGACGCCGGCAATCAGTCCTCCGAGGCCAAGGAGCGCCGCGAGGAGCTGACCAACTACGAGATCAACGAGACCACGACCCAGACGATCAGCGACGGCTACGACGTCAAGAAGCTCTCCGTCGCCGTCGTCGTGAACCGCAAGCGCCTCGGCGAGACGATCGGCGAGAACGCCACGCCCGAGCAGCTCGACAAGGCGCTGGCCGAGATCAAGGCGCTCGTCGTCTCCGCCTCGGGCTATACGGAAAGCCGTGGCGACCAGATCGAGGTCACGGCCGTCGACTTCGTCTCCAACGGCGAGACGCTCGAGCCGGTCGCCCCCGTCGGCATCGGCGAGATGCTGATGCGCCAGTCCGGCACGCTGATCAACGCGCTCACCATCCTCGTCGTCGCCGTGCTCCTCATCTGGTTCGGCCTGAAGCCGGCGATCCGCGCCATCGCCGCCCCGGCGAACGCGGCCAACGGGGAAGGCGGCTCCATCGAGCTCCAGAACGCCGGTCTCGGCGAGTTCGACGGCGCCATGGGCGGCATGCTCGGCAACGACCTCTCTTCCGGCATGGGCATCGGTGCCTATGGCGGCATGGACGCGGACCTTCTCGAAGACCTCACGCGGAGCCAGGCGAACTCGCCCCAGGCCCGCCTCGAGAAGCTCATCGACTTCGACGAGGTCCAGGCGGCCTCCATCCTGAAGCACTGGATTCACCAGAAAGAGGCGGCCTGATCCATGATCCCTCTCGCACAGTATTTCGCATCCAACGGCAGCGGCGAGGACTTCACCCCGATGGCCGCGGTTCCCACCCGCAAGGCCGTCCAGCGCCCCGCAGCCTCCGTCCAGCGCCCCGTCGCAAGCGCAGCGGCCCCTCGTCCGGCCGCGCCCCGTCCCGCCGTCGCCCAGCGCCCGTCGACCGCCGCGACGAGGCCCGGCACCCCGGCGCAGAAGCCGGCTGCCGCAAGCCCGCTGCGCGAGCAGGCTCTCCTTCGTGAAGCCGAAGGCGTCACGCTTCTGACAAACGGCCACGAAGGCGCGGCCCGGCAGCCGAAAGCGGTCGCTCAGCGCCCGCTCGACACCGTGTCGCCGCGCGTCATGACCGAGCCGCGCATCGCCCTGCGCATCGTCGAGGCGGAGCGGGCCGCCTGGGCCGACGAGCGCGAGGCGCATGCCGAGGAACTGGCCGAGGCCGTCGCAAAGGCGCGGGAGGAGGGGATCGAGATCGGTCGCCGTCTCGGCGGCGAGGACGCCGAAGGCTCGCTCGCCTCGCGCATCGAGGCGCTTCGCGCCGAGCTGTCGGAAACCCACGCGACGGAGCTCTCCTCCTCGCGCCGGACCTGGACCGAGGAGCAGGGCGACCGGCTCGCCGATCTCATGGTTCTTCAGATGGCGATCCTCGAGGAGACGATCAAAGTCAGCCTGTCCAGCGTCCTGCGCCCGCTCGCGCTCGATGCGCGGCGTCGCCAGACGCTGGAGGAACTCGTCGGCGCGGTGAAGACGATCGCGCTCGACGGCGCGGCCTACAAGATCGCCGCGAGCGGTCCGCAGGATCTCCTCACCGACCTTCGGGGCAAGCTCGGCGACCACGCCCGGCTCATCTCCTTCGAGGCCGACGAGACGCAGCCCGACCTGCGCATCGACGCCGACAACACCGTCATCGAGTCCCGCCTCTCGTCCTGGCGGCTTGCGTTGGAAGAGGCTCTCTCGTGAGCTCGACAGGTCCCGCGGCCCCGCTGCCGCCCTCCATCATCATCGTCCGGCGCAGCGGCGACGGCGAAGACGGCCATCACGGCGGCGCCTGGAAGATCGCCTTCGCCGACTTCATGACGGCCATGATGGCCTTCTTCCTGGTCATGTGGCTGACGAGCGTCTCCGACGACGCGACGAAGAAGCAGATCCAGCAGTATTTCAACCCGATCAAGCTGAACTCTTCGACGCCTCCGAGCACGGGGCTCGATCCGGGCGAAGCCGCGCCCGCCCAGCAAAGCGTCAAGACGGACACGGCCGGAGCGACCGATGCCGGCAGCGCGGATGCAAAGCCCCTCACCGGCGCCTCGACCGGCGGCACGGAGGAGGCGCTCTTCCGCGATCCCTACGCCGTTCTCGCCGAGATCGCAGCCGAAGGCGGAACCGGCTCCGATGCCGGCAAGCCCGGCGTGCCCGATGGCAGCGGCCTGCCCGGACTGAACGGCGGCGAGGCCTATCGCGACCCGTTCGATCCCAATTCCTGGCAGCTCCAGCCCAATGTCGAGAAGTCCGACACCGCGGCGGCGATGGAGCCCGCCGAGTTCGCCTCGAAGACGACCGTCGTCGAGGTCCTGCCGAAGACCGTCGTCGAGATGCCTCCGGCCCCCGCCGCGGAGCCGGCCAAGGATGCGGCCGAGCCCGCCAAGGATGCGGCAAAGGCCGAAGACGCGGCCGTCGCCGACGCCAAGTCGCTGCAGGCCGAGATCAAGGCCGCGGCGCCCAATGCCGAGGGCGTGCAGGTTTCGGCTGGAGACGGGGGCGTGACCATCTCGCTCGCCGACAGCCTGACCTCGGGCATGTTCGAGATCGGCTCGGCCAAGCCGACGCCGGCGGCGATCAAGCTCGTCGAGACGATCGCCAAGCTCCTCCAGGAGCGCAAGGGCGAGATCGTCATCCGCGGCCACACCGACGCGCGTCCCTATGCCGGGCCCGAATACGACAACTGGCGCCTTTCGACGGCCCGTGCGCACATGGCCTACTACATGCTCTCGCGCGGCGGGCTCGACGAAGCCCGTGTCGAGGCGATCGAAGGCTATGGCGACCGCCAGCTGAAGGATGCGGCAGAGCCCTTCAGCGCGGTGAACCGGCGCATCGAGATCCTTCTGAAAGAACCCGCGGCATGAAGACGTCCTGGCTCGGGGTCTCGGTCTCGGCGCTGGCTCTGGCTTGCGCCGCCCCGTCGGCGCGCGCCGGAGAGGTGTCGAGACCCGCGATCGACCGCTTCTCCACCGAATCCCTTCTCGCGCCGTCCTTCTCGATGCGCGCGCCGATCTCGGCCGCTTTCCTGCTCGGCGTGGATTCCATCAAGGATACCTCGCTGCCGGGCGTCGATCGCATGCGGACGGGCCAGATCTCCAAGCCCGGCGACATGGACGGCATGACGAGCGCGATCTTGCCGACGACCTCGGCGGCCGCCGTCGAGCCGGCGTCGGCAGAGGTGGTGCCGGTGTCGGCACCCGCACCTTCGGAGCCGGCAGCTGCCGCCCCCTCGGTAGGGACGGTCGAGCCCGAGGTCGCCGCACAGCCGGGCGAGGCCGCCCCGGAGGCCAAGGCCCATGACGAGGCCGCGCCCGCGGAGGCCGAGGCCCACCCGGACGAGCACAAGGCCGCGCCGACATTCGCCGAAGTGCGCGGCCCCGCGCCCTTCGACATCATCCGCACCATCCAGTTCCTGCAGGACCAGATCTCGCGCGGCAACGGGCGCGCGATCCGCGTCCAGGCCGCGCTCCTGCGCCGGTTCGGCCCCGTCTTCCTCGCCTCCGATCCGGAGGTCTGGAAGGACGGGCGCAATCGGCGCGCGGCCGTGCTCTTCGTCCTCAGCGGCGGGCCGCCGGAGGTCCTGCGCCGTCTGCTCCAGTCGGGCCATCTCGAGAACGATCCCGAGGCCCTGTTCCAGGGGGCGCTCTCCTATGTGCAGAACGATCTCGACAAGGCGCAGCGGCTTCTTTCCGAGGTCGATCTCAAGGGAATGGAGCCGGGCCTTGCCGCCCATATCCATCTCGTTCTTGGCCAGATGCAGCAGAAGAAGGACCCCGAAGCCTCGCTTCGCAATCTCGACCAGGCGCGGCTTCTCGCGCCGGGCGGGCTGATCGAGGAGGCGGCGCTGCGCATGGAAGTGCTGATCGCCGAGGACAAGGGCCTGCACGAAGCCGCCGACCGGCTCGCGCGCCAGTATTTCGACCGTTACGCCCGCTCCTCCTACTCGGCCAATTTCGAGGCGCGGTTCGCCGCCGTCTATGCCAGCCGGCAGGTCGAGGACCCGAAGACCTCGGTCGACACCGTTCTCGACGTCACGGCGCGGCTCACCCCGGATTCGCGCCGCAGCCTGCTTCTGGCGGTCGCCCGGCGCGCGCTCGTCGACGGCAAGCTGAGCCTGGCCGAGCTGGCCTCGGACGCGGCCGGCTCGATCGAGGGCATCGCGCCGGCCGAAAAGCAGCGCGCCGAACTCTACGCGACCGCCGCGCGCCTCGGCAAAGCGCCGACGAGCGATGCCGCCGCCCTGCTCGACGCGATCCGGCGCGACGAGCTCCATCCCGACGACGTCAAGCTGCTCGACGCCGCCCATTCGGTCATCGCCGGCATCGAGCGCCCGCTCGACGCGCCGGGCGAGGCGGAGGACGGCGATGCCGCCGAGGCGTCTCCGGTCTATGCGCGCGCCGAAAGGCTGTTGAGCGAGGTCTCCGACGACCTCGGAAAGGTTCAGAAGTGAAGATCTCCGTCGCCGTTCCCGTTCTCGATCTCGCCCCGCCCGCATCGACCTCGCCCGCCGACACCGGCGCAGCCGGCCGCGGCTTCGAGACGGCGGTTCGCGCCGTCGCCGAAAGGGCGGGCGATCGCGCGGGCGCGCCGGCCGGCAGCCCGCTGCCGCCGCCCGAGCGCGAGCGCGTTCCGGAAGGCCGCAAGGACGCCGCGGCGGCCGACAAGGCGCCCTCGTCGAAGAAGGACGAGGAGAAGGCCGACGACGACAAGACGCAGGCGGAGGCTTCGGCAACGCCGACGGCGGACCTTCTCGGCCGGCTCCTCGCCGGTTCCGGGCTCGCCGCGGCCGCGCAAGGGGGCCGAAACGCCAAGGACGAAGCCGCCAAGGAGGGGTCGGCCAAGCTGTCGGTTCTGTCCGATGCCGATGCGGCGGCGCTCGCGGCGGCCGCAAGCGCCGTGGCGAACGACGGCAGCGAGATCACGACCTTCGACGGCGCGCTCGAGGAGCGGCTCGTCATCACGCCGCTCGGCGCGGGCGGCACGGACGGCAAGGCCGAGGGCGCGGGCAAGAACCGGACCGGCGTCGGTCTGGAAGTCCTGCATATGGAAACCCATTTCGAGCCGCGCGTCGACGACGTCGTCCTCGTCGAAGGGGCCGTGAAGACCAGTCCGAAGGATGCGGGCGCTTCCGGCGACGCGCTGGGCGGCGTCCTCTCCACCATTCGCCTCGGTGCAGGCAAAAGTGCCGGGACGACGGAGCGGGCCGGCGCCGGCGAGACGAAGGATATGCCCATGCGCTTCGACGAGGCGCTCGCGCGCCTGTCGAACGGGGAGAGCGCGGCCGACGCCGACGCTTCCGACCGACGCGAGGCCAAGGATCGGCGTGCTGATGCCAAGGTCTCCGACGATGCCCGCCAGGGCGCGTCGCGGACGCGCACCGAGGTCGCGGTCGATGTCGAGACCACCGTCGCGACGCCTCTCGCCAGTTCCATGACGAGCCAGATCGCCGACCGCATCGTCGATGCCTTCCGCCCCTCGACGGGCCAGGAGCGCACCCCCGATGCGGCGCCGGGCTCGACGCACCTGCGCATGACCGCCGGCGGCGCGGCGCTGAAGACGCTGACCATCCAGCTCCAGCCCGAAAATCTCGGCAAGCTGGAAGTCTCCATGCGCCTCATCGACGGACGGCTGACGCTGGAGCTGGCCGCCAGCTCCGCCGAGACGGCCGTCGCGCTCGCCCATGACCGCGCCGGGCTGAAGAAGCTTCTGGAACATGCCGGCTTCTCCATGGACGAGGCGTCGATCTCGATCGTCGCGCGCGACTCCACCGCTGCGATGGCGCGCACGAGCGGCTCGCCGGATGCGGGCGGGCAGGGGCAGCAGGCCGCCTCCGGCGACGGGCGGAGCGGCTCGGACGCTTCGTCGGGCGGCGAACAGGGTTTCCAGCGCGGCTCCGGCTCGGAGGCGCAGGACCCGTCCGCCGGCCGGCGCGGTCGTCCACAGAGCGCGCCTCAGGCCAGCGAGCGGCGAGGCGCTTCAATCTTCCTCTAAGCCGACAGCCTGTCAGATTTCGGACAGTCCATTCAAGCCGGTGCGCCAACAGCGCGCCGGCTTTTTCCGTTCGCGAGACAGGGCGGCGCTACGAGCGTCATGGGATTGTCAAAGACAGCGGCATGACTTGGTTGTGATAAAACCCGCGCAAGTTGATATCGACGGTTGCTCGGACGGCATGTGACGTTTCTGTAACGGATGCGCACATGTGTGACTTTTCCGCATCGAATAGCGTCGCATGGGGCGCCGACTCTTGACAGGTCGGGAAAGGGGCTGCTTCGCGAGCTTTTCCGGGCCTTGCGGAACTTTTCCGAACCTGCCCACACCAGCTTCAAACCATTGAAAAGAGTGCCGGTTCGGAGTCAGTGGGTAAGGACCGGTTAACCATCTAGTGAGTTTTAGGGATAGCGAGTTTTTGCCTTAACCCGGTATCAATACATCCAGAGAAACCCAGACGGCGCAGGTGGATGTGATGATTGTAGTGGTCGATAATCGCGAACTGGTCACCAGCGGCTATCAGTCGCTTTTCGGAACCGAGGGCGTCTCTGCTGCCGGTTTCCAGGTCAACGAATTCCGCGACTGGGTCGAGACGGCGCCCGATACGGACATCTCCGCGGTCGAAGCTTTCCTCCTCGGCGAGTTCCCCGAGCGGTCCGCCTTCACCCGCCTCGTGCGCAGCCGTTCCTCGGCTCCGATGATCGCGCTGGCCGAGACCAAGGCCCTGACCTCGACCCTCGATCTCTTCGCCGCCGGGATCGACGACGTCGTCGCAAAGCCCGTCCACGTCAAGGAAATCCTGGCTCGCGTCGGCGCCATCCGCCGCCGCGAAGGCCAGAACGAGAAGAGCCGCACGACCGTCGAAGAGATCTGCGTCTTCGCCGACGGCCGCGACCCGGAAGTCGCGGGCGCCCCGATGATGCTGCCGCGCCGCGAGCGCCGCATCCTCGAATATCTGGTAGCCAACCGCGGCCGCCGCGTTTCCAAGCAGCAGCTCTTCTCCGCCATCTACGGCATCTTCGACGAGAACGTCGAAGAGAACGTGATCGAGAGCCACATCTCCAAGCTGCGCAAGAAGCTCAAGATGCGCCTCGGCTACGATCCGGTCTCCTCCATGCGCTACCTCGGCTACGGCATCGGCGTCTGAGGCAGGCAATCCCTAACGAAGACTAAACGGTTTCTCTCTCAAATATAGGCCTCGGATCGAAGACGATCCGGGGCCTTTTTGCTTGTGGTTGCTTAGAGTTCCAGGCCCTTCGCCGATCTCCAGCAGGTTCGCACAAGCTCCGGGACCTAATGATGCGGGACTGAAGACCCACGACCTGGAAGGGCGAACTGATGAGCATCGGCGGCATTATGCGCACGAGCGTGTCCGGCATGAACGCGCAGGCCACCCGGCTGAGCACGGTCTCCGAGAACATCGCGAACTCCGACACGACCGGCTACAAGCAGTCGCAGACGGAGTTCTCGTCGCTCGTCCTGGCCAACAGCGGAGCGGGCTACAATTCCGGCGCCGTCCAGGCGCAGGTCCGCACGCTCGTCAGCCAGCAGGGCGGCCTCAGCTACACCGGCAACGACAATTCTCCCAAGAAGCTCGACTTCGCCGTCGAAGGCCAGGGCTTCTTCGCCGTCGCGGACGGCTCGGGCGGCACCTACCTGACGCGCGCCGGCTCCTTCACGCAGATGGCCGACGGCACGCTCGTCAACGCGGCCGGCTACAAGCTCCAGGGCTATCCCGTCACGTCGAACGGCACGGACAACGTGCTGAATGGGTTCGCCGGCCTGAAGGACGTCAATCTCAAGACCTCGCTCCTCAGCGCCAATCCGACGACCGAGGGCCTGCTGACGGTCCCGCTCGACAAGAAGATGACGGCCCAGTCGGGAACCCACGCCACCTTCACGCCGGCCGTCCCGTACAAGGCCACCGCCGGCAGCGGCTCGCCGAACACCTACATTCCCGTCGCCAACGATTATCTGACCTTCAGCGTCAGCATCGATGGTGCTGCCGCCGTCCCCGTCGAGGTCAAGCCGCCCGCGGGGAAGTTCATCACCGACATCACCGTCTATGACATTCGCAACGCGATCAACGCGGAGCCCTCGCTGAAGAACAGCGCCTCGGTCTCCGCCGACGGCAAGCTGGTCCTCTCCTCGCCGAGCGACAAGCTGGGAACGACCAGCACGATCTCGATGACCGCGCCGGTGCAGATGCGGGCCGCGACGACAACCGCGATCGCCGCGAACGATTCCGCCTCGCTGGCTGGATTGGGCGTGATCACGCCCGCCGTCGCGGGCATTCCCGCGACCTTCCCCTCGCAGAACACCGCTCTGCTGCCCGTGGCGAACTCCACGATCAGCACGTCGCTGACCGTCTACAACAATTCCGGCGAAGCGGTGAAGCTGGACATCTACTACACCAAGGTCAGCGACACGCAGAACACCTGGGAAGTGGCCGTGTTCGACAGCCGCAAGGCGACGCCCAACACCGGGTCCTCGCCCTTCCCCTACGGCGCGTCGGGAGAAGCCCCGCTCGCGACGGCGACCCTCGACTTCAGCGAGGACAGCTTCAAGCTTCAGACCATCTCGGCCGGCGCCGGCGCCACCCAGACCGACAACAAGATCCTGAACATCGATCTCGGTCCGATCGGCGGACAGGTCTTCAAGCTCGATATCGGCGACACCACGCAGTTCACCGGCAAGACCCAGCCGCTGGCCGCCCGCGTCAACGGCAACCCGGCCGAGGTCATCAAGAACATCGCCGTCGGCGTCGATGGAACGATCACCGCCTCCTTCGCCTCCGGCACCACGCGCACCCTCTTCAAGGTGCCGCTCGCCATGGTCAACAGCCCCGATTCCATGCAGGCGCTTCCCGGCAACGTCTACGCGGCCGGCATCGAGTCCGGCACGGTCCTCATGGGCTTCGGCGGCTCGGGCGGCTTCGGCAACCTCACCGCCGGTGCGCTGGAAGAGTCCACCGTGGATCTCGCCAACGAACTGACCACGATGATCGAATCCCAGCGCAGCTACACGGCCAATTCCAAGGTCTTCCAGACCGGTTCGGAAATCCTGGACGTTCTCGTCAACCTGAAACGCTGATCGCCGAAACCTCCACGATCCGGCCGGGCACCATCGCCCCGGCCGGATCGTCACGACGCGACTTCGACATCTTCACCTCCGCGAGACCTCTCTCATGTCGCTTTCGACCGCTCTCGATACGGCCAAAACCTCGCTCGCGGCGTCCCAGGCACAGACCGCCATCCTGTCGCGCAACATCGCCAATGTCGGCGTCGTCGGCGCGACGAAGAAATACGCGAACGTCGTCACCGGGGCAGGGGGCGGGGTCAAGATCACCTCGATCGCCCAGTCGGCGAACGGCGTCCTCTACGGCAACATGCTGGAGGCGAAGGCCGCCGTCGGGCGCAGCAACGTCATCGCCAACGGCCTCGACCGGCTGAACGAGACGATCGGCGACACCAAGCTCGGCCGCTCGCCCGCCGCCATGATCTCCAAGCTCACCGCCGCGCTGAACACCCTGTCTGCGACGCCCGGCAATTACGAGCTCGCCCGCAACGCCCAGATGGCCGCTTCCGATCTCGTCACGACGCTCAACACGGCGTCCGAGACCGTGCAGACGGTTCGCCGCGATGCCGACAAGGAGCTCGTCAACGCCGCCTCCGACATGACGCGCATCCTCGCCAAGATCGAAAGCCTCAACAAGGAGGTGACGGTCGGCACGCGCTCCGGCGCCGACGTCACCGATCTCAGCGACGAGCGCGACCGGGCGGTCGCCGAGCTTTCGCAATATGTCGCCGTCACCGTGCGCACGCGCGGCGACAACGACATGGTGCTCTACACCGACAGCGGCGTGACGCTCTTCGAGACGACCGCCCGCAAGATCGAGTTCAGCCAGACGCCCGGCCTCAACGCTACGATCGCCAGCGGCAATGCCTTCCGCATCGACGGCATCCCCGTCACCGGCGACACCGCCTACATGCCGCTCAAGGGCGGCTCGGTCGCCGGCCTCGTCGCGCTGCGCGACGACGTGATGAACACCTACCAGGGCCAGCTCGACGAGATGGCGCGCGGCCTGATCGACGCGACCAAGGAGAGCGGGGCCGGTCTGCCCGACATCGCGGGTCTCTTCACATCCGCCGACCCGTCCGCTCTCGCGACCGAGTCCCGGCTCAACCTCGGCACCTTCGACGCCACGAAGCTGGCGGCGGGCGAGATCCTGTCCTTCGAGATCAGCTATGGCGGCGTGACCTACAAGGCGACGGGGTCCGCGCTGACCCCCGCCGAACTCGCATCCCCGACGGCCTTCGCCGCCAAGATCCAGGGCATGATCCAGGCGGCCGTTCCGGCCAACGATGCGAGCGGCGCTCCATTGGGCTCCGGCAAGATCAACGTCCAGGCGTCGGGTTCCGGTCGGTTGACGCTGATCGCGCCGAGCGTCGCCAGCTACAAGCAACTTTCCATCTCCAACATCGGCGCCTCCGCCGTGGCGAACGGGCCCGTGGACGCGACGCGGACCGGTGGCCTCGTCGCCGCCGCGACGGTGGCCGTGGCGCCGCCGACCGTCGTCGGCCTTGCCGCGACCTTGAAGATCGCGGACGGCGTCGTCGCCACCCCCCAGCTCATTCGCGACGGGGTGAACGGCGGCGGCTACGACTACAACACGAGCGATGCGGGCGGCTTTGCCGGTCGCCTCAACCAGATGCTGGGCGGTCTTTCGGCAACGCAGACCTTTTCCGACGCGAGCGGCGCCGACCCGACGGCCAGCGTCGCGGACTACGCCGCCTCGTCCATCAGCTGGCTCCAGGCGCTGCGCCAGAACTCGCTCTCCGAGTCCGAGTACAAGACGACGCTCCTGCAGAGCACAGAGACCGCGCTCTCCAACGAGACCGGCATCAACATGGACGAGCAGCTGACGCGTCTCACCGAGATCCAGCGCTCGTACCAGGCGTCCGCCAAGCTGATCACCACCATCGATCAGATGCTGGCGACCCTTCTCCAGAGCATCTGACGGAGCTTGAGACTTCCATGACCAGCATCTCGACCCTTGCCTTCAATGGCCAGACCCGCGTTGCGCTTAACCGTCTCCAGGGCGAGTTGAACGACCTGACGGTGCAGATCGCCAACGACGGCCGCTACGGCGATGTCGGCCGCACGCTCGGCCGCCTGACGGGCAGCGCCGTCAGCGCGCGTTCGGTGTCCGACGCCCTCAAGGAGCAGCAGACCTCGAACGCGATCATCGACCGGCGCCTCAAGACGGGCGAGGCCGCGATGGCGACGATGTCCGAGGGGGCGAATTTGCTTGCCAACAATCTGACCGGCGTCAGCATCGGGAAAGATTGGTCGGGTTTCATGTCGCAGGCCAAGTCAGGCCTTGCGGGAATGGCCAGTGCTCTCAACACAGCGGACGCCGGCGTCTACGTCTTCGGTGGCATCCAGTCCGAAAAGCAGCCGTTGGCCCCCGACTACACGTCGTCGGACGCAAAGACCGCGGCCGATGCCAACTTCAAGGCCTTTGTCCTCGGCGCGACCCCGAACAATCTGGTGAGCGAACTGACCGACGTTCAGATGAAGGCCTATCTGAGCAAGGACGGCTACACCAACGCCAACGGCACCTTCCGCTATGGCGATCTCTTCGACGACGCCGCCTGGAAGGGCAACTGGTCCGAAGCCTCGTCGGATCGGGGCGAGGCGCGCATCAGCGGCAGCGAGACCATTCGATCGGGCCTCTCGGCCAACGATCAGGCGTTCCGGAGCGTCGCCTCCGGCTACACGATGCTGATCGACCTCGACATCGCCAATCTCGGCGAGGGCGCGCGCACAGCCGTTCTCAGCGCATCCTCCACGGCCTTGCGCTCGGGCACCCTCGCCATCACCGGCATCGGCGCCGAGGTCGGCACGACGCGCAAGCGCATCGAGACGGCCAACACCGAGCTGCAGCGCCAAGAAGATATCATGACCTCCACCGTGGACGCTCTCGAGGTCGAGGACATCACCGTTCTCGGCCAGCGTGCCGCCAATCTGCAGACGAACCTCAACGCAGCCTACGCCGTGACGGCCAAGATCCAGAAGCTCAGCCTTCTCGACTACCTCTGATACGACCTCTGACCTTCCAGACAACTTAAGTGCGGACCGGAACGCTCGTTCGTTCGTCCGAATCGGGGAACACGCATGTATCAGTTCAGCTATGCAGAGGTCAGTCAGGAGAGCGGATCGACCGCGCGCGAGCGCGAGCGCGAGGCGCTCGACCACGCTCTCGACATTCTGCAGAAGGCCGAACGCGAGGGGCCGCGTTCCAAGGAGGCGATCGAGGCGATCTACGTCACGCGCAACCTCTGGTCCATTCTCGTCGAGGATCTCGCCAGCGCCGACAATGCTCTCCCCGAGCAGCTGCGCGCCGGCCTCATCTCCATCGGCCTCTGGGTCATGCGGGAGGCCGAAGCCATCCGCCTCGGCCAGAAGGAGAGCTTCCAGCCGATGATCGAAGTCACGACCATGATCCGAGACGGCCTGGAGTAGGATGCTATGACGACGCTTCGACTGTCCCTGCGAGCCGGCGAGCGGATCTTCGTCAACGGCGCCGTCATGCGCGTCGACCGCAAGACGTCGCTGGAACTGCTGAACGACGTGACCTTCCTCCTGGAAAGCCACGTCATGCAGGCCGACGACGCCAAGACGCCGATCCGCCAGCTCTACTTCCTCGTCCAGATGATGCTGATTGATCCGGCCGACGCGGCCGCCGCGCGCGACGCCTTCGACAAGACCTATCCGCTGCTTCTGGCCGCCTTCTCCAGCTCCCGCATCCGCGACGGGCTGATGGACGCCGCCGATCTCGTCGAGCGCGACCGCGCCTTCGACGCGCTGAAATGCCTGCGCGGCCTCATCCCGATCGAGGACGCGATCCTCTCCGCCGTGACGCCCGCCGCCGTCGAGCCGCGGACGCTCGAAACGCCTTTGGCCATGGGAGCCCGGTCATGACGACTGCCATTCAATCCACCGGCTCGGCGTCCACCGCCGAGAAGATCACCGCCTCGAAGACGGACGCCAAGCAGGCGAGCCTCGACTACGACGCCTTCCTGAAGCTCCTGGTCGCCCAGATGCAGAACCAGGACCCGCTGAACCCGACGGACGCGACCGAGCAGCTGAGCCAGCTCGCGTCCTTCTCCAATGTCGAGCAGTCGATCAAGGTCAACCAGAAGCTGGAATCCATGCTGACGCTCTCCTCGCTGACGCAGGCGGACGCGGTGATCGGGCGCACGATCACGACGGCCGACGGCACGGCATCGGGCGTCGTGAAGTCCGTCGACGTGACGGACGCCGGCGCGATCGCCAATCTCGTCGACGGCACGCGCGTCCTGCTCGGCGCCGGCCTCAAGGTCCAGTGATCCGATGAACGAGGCAGACGCCATCGACATCGTGCAGTCCGCCATCTGGACGGTCGTCATCGCCTGCGGCCCGGCCGTCGGCGGGGCCATGGTCGTGGGCATCGTCATCGCGCTGTTCCAGGCGCTGACGCAGATCCAGGAAGTGACGCTCACCTTCGTGCCGAAGATCATCGCGATCTTCGTCATCATCGCCTTCACGGCCTCCTTCACGGGTGCCCAGGTCTACGCCTTCACGCAGGAATCCTTCTCGCGCATCGAACACGGATTCTGACCTCGTCCAGACGAGCCTTGCCGAAAGGCCGCCGGTCCCTTCTCGGGCCGGCGGCCTTTCGCGTTCGGGACAGGTCCTGCGGCACCGTCCAGCCCGGCTCAAGCTCGCTTCTCCAGAAAGGGGAAAGGGGCAGACCGCACGAGCGCGCAGAGGCGCCGTCCGTCCGTCCCGGAGCATGATGCTCGAAAGGACGCGAGAATGACGGTCGACACGCTGAAGATCGCAGGGCCGGTGATCACGCCCAAGAGCCGCCGCGACATCGGCTTCGCTCTCGGCATCGTCTTCATCATGGCGGTGCTGTTCGTCCCGATCCCGGCCTTCCTCATCGATTTCGGGCTGGTGATCTCCATCTCGCTCTCGGTGCTGATCCTGATGGTGGCGCTTTGGATCGAGAAGCCGCTCGACTTCTCCTCCTTCCCGACCATCCTTCTCCTCGCCACCATGCTCCGCCTGTCGCTGAACATCGCGACGACGCGCGTGATCCTGTCCCATGGCGACGAGGGCCACAACGCGGCCGGCTACGTCATCGGCGGCTTCTCCGAATTCGTCATGGGCGGCGACTTCGTCATCGGCCTCGTCGTCTTCGTGATCCTCATCACGGTGAACTTCCTCGTCATCACCAAGGGCGCGACGCGTATCGCCGAGGTCGGCGCGCGCTTCACCCTCGATGCCATTCCCGGCAAGCAGATGGCGATCGACGCCGATCTCTCGGCCGGCCTCATCGACGAGCGCCAGGCGCAGAAGCGCCGCGCGGAGCTGGAAGAGGAAAGCTCCTTCTTCGGCTCCATGGACGGTGCCTCGAAGTTCGTGCGCGGCGATGCGATCGCCGGCCTCATCATCACCGCCGTCAACATCTTCGGCGGCATCATCATCGGCATCACCCGCCACGGCATGGACGCGGCCCATGCCGCCGACGTCTTCGTCAAGCTCTCGGTCGGCGACGGTCTCGTCACGCAGATCCCCGCCCTCATCGTCTCGCTCGCCGCCGGCCTCCTCGTCTCCAAGGGCGGAACGCGGGGCGCGGCCGAAAAGGCGATCCTGACGCAGCTCGGCTACTATCCGCGCGCCATGATGATCGCGGCCCTTCTGATGGCCGTTCTCGCGATCCTTCCGGGCCTGCCCTTCGTGCCCTTCTTCGTCGTCGCCATGGTGCTCGGCTTCATCGCCTACACGGTCCCGAGGAAGCGCGCCGCCGAGGAACTGCGGGTCGCGACGGAGCAGAAGAAGGTCGAGGACGACGCCGTCGAAACCGAGCGCCAGTCGGTCAAGGAAAGCCTGCGCATCGTCGAGGTCGAGCTGGTGCTCGGCAAGCAGATGGGCGCGCATCTCTCCTTCGCCCGCGACGATCTGGCCAACCGCGTCCAGAAGATGCGCCGCCGCTTCGCCTCGCGCTACGGCTTCGTGGTGCCGGAGATCAAGCTTTCCGACGACCTCTCGGTCGATCCGCGCTCCTACGAGATCAAGGTTCACGGCACGACGGTCGCCAATCAGGCGCTTCGTCTCGGCGACCTCCTGATCGTGCTCGGCGACAGCCCCGTGCCGGACATCCCGCACGACCTGACGCGCGAGCCGGCCTTCGGCCTCAGAGCCGCCTGGATCTCCGACACGTTCGGCGCGGCGGCCCGGCGCGCGGGCTTCGAGCCGGTCGACACGCTCTCGATCGTTCTCACGCACCTCTCCGAGGTCATCCGCAACAATCTCGCCCATCTTCTGTCCTACAAGGACACGCGCACGCTGCTCGACCGGCTGGAGCCCGAATACAAGCGTCTGATCGACGAGATCGTGCCGACGCACATGTCCTTCTCCGGCCTACAGGCGGTGCTGAAGCTGCTCCTCGCCGAGCGCGTCTCGATCCGCAACCTGACGCTGATCCTGGAGGCCATCGCCGAGATCGCGCCGCATGTGCGCCGGTCCGAGAAGATCGTGGAGCATGTCCGGGCCCGCATGGCGCAGCAGATCTGCGGCGATCTCCTGCACAAGGGGCAGCTCGGCGTCCTGCGCCTCGGCAATCGCTGGGACCTCGCCTTCCACCAGGCGCTGAAGCGCGACGCCAAGGGCGACGTCATCGAGTTCGACATCGATCCGCGCCTCGTCGAGCAGTTCGCCACGGAAGCGACCAAGGTCATCCGCGAGAAGACCGATGCCGGCGAGAACTTCGTGCTCGTCGCCTCGCCGGATGCGCGCCCCTACGTGCGCATGATGATCGAGCGCATCTTCGTGAACCTGCCGGTGCTTTCGCATCTGGAGATCGCGCGCGGCGTCGACGTGAAGTCGCTCGGCGCCATCTCATGAGCGCAGAGGCGACGGCGACGATCCTGTCGATCTTCCTCATCTTCTGCCGGATCGGCGCGTGCCTCATGCTGCTGCCCGGCTATTCCAGCGTGCGCATCCCGACCAACATCCGCCTCTTCATCGCGCTGGCGATCTCCCTGGCAATCTCGCCCGGCCTCCTGCCGGACATCCGGCCGCTGCTGGCCTCGGCCGGCGACGACATGCGCCTCCAGATGATCGTGACCGAGCTTCTGAACGGGGCGATGATCGGACTGCTCGGGCGCATCTTCATGATCGCGCTTCAGTTCGGCGCCAATTTCGTCGCCAATGCCATCGGCATGGGGCAGGCGGTCGGCGCGCCGATCGACGAGGCCGAGGCCGCATCCTCGATCGTCTCGCTGATCACGATGGCGGCGACCGTGATGATCTTCTCGCTGAACCTTCATGCCGAGGTCCTGAAGGCGATTCTCGCCTCGTACAGGACGATGCCGGTCGTGGACGGCTTCGCCGCCCGCAGCGGCCTCGTGCAGATCACCGACAATCTCGACGAGACCTTCCTTCTCTGCCTTCGGATTGCCAGTCCCTTCGTCGTCTATGCCGTCATCGTCAACTTCGCGATCGGCCTCATGAACAAGATGACGCCCCAGATTCCGGTCTACTTCATCTCCATGCCCTTCGTCATCGCGGGCGGCATGATGCTGCTCGGCGTTTCCATCGGCGACTTCCTGCGCATCTTCCTCGACAACTATCAGCGCTGGGTCTTTGCGGGATGAGCGGCGAACGCGAGCGCGCGCTCCGCCTCCGCCGCCTTCTGGACGTGCAAGGCCGCAAGCGGCAGATGGAGGAATGGCGTCTCGCCGCGCTCCAGCGCGAGGCGATCGCGCTCCACGAGACGAGCGCGGAGATCCTCGCCAGCCTCGGCGAGCAATGCGTCCTGAACGGGCTGTTCCTGGAGGGCAGGGCTTCCGCGCTGCGCCGCAACGAAGGCCTGATCGTGCGCAACCGCTCGGCGCAGGACATCTCGGAGGCCGATCTCAACGCGGCGCGGGCGATCGAGAAGCGCCTGGAACGCGAGGCCTCCGCCGCCGGCGAGGTCGCCGCGCGCGTCGAGGAGCAGTCCGATCTCCTGACGGCCCTCGACGACTATCTCGTCGCCCGCTCCGCAAGCTTCGAATAAGTCCGATTGGCTATTCAGGAAGCCACGAATTCGCCGCGTGCCCCCCGAAGAGGGCCTGCGGCGGCGGGCGGCGCAAGGGCCGTCGGGGAACCATCGATGACCTCTTCCGTCGACGCGCTCGCATCCGCATCCAAGGCCGCTCTCGCCGAGGCGCAGAACACCGTCGCCGCCGGCCGGACGCAAGGGGCGGCAAAGCTCTTCACCACCGCGCTCGACGCCAAGACCGCGACCGCCGCCATCGCCGAGACGGGAACCGGCGAAGCGGCCAAGCGCGTCTATCGCGGCTCGCGCTCGGGCGAGCTGACGCCGGAAAAGCAGTTCGAAAGCTTCATGCTCCGCTCCTTCGTGGAGGAGATGCTGCCGAGCGAGAACAGCGCCTTCTTCGGCGACGGCACGGCCGGCAAGATCTGGAAGTCCATGCTCGCCGAGCGGATCGGCGAGGAGATGGCGGCGGCCGGCGGCATCGGCATCGCCGAGATGGTCGCCAAGCATGCCGCGGGCGAGGTGGCCCGCGCGGCCGGCGAGACGATGAAGTCCGAAGCGGCCGCGGCCAGTTCCGCGAACGCGAAGGGCGGGCTGACCGGGCTCTGACGCCGGGAGGCCTCGAAGATCGCTCTTCGCAAGGCCGTCTGCGATCGTTCCCCTTCTCGGGACCTTCGCGAAATCTTCGACGGCCGGATGCGCGTGGCATTCCCGGCCGTTCTCAGGATGCGCTTCTCGATCGCGCGACAAGGATAGGAAGACCCAAATTGGAAGCGGTTCTCACCCAAGCCATCCAGCGTCTCGAAGCGGTTCTCGCGGGCGAGACCAACGCGCTGCGCGTCAATGCCGGCCTGAATCTCGCCGAGACGACCAACCGCAAGAACCAGAGTCTCCTGGAACTGTCGCGCATCTCGCGCGGCGTCGATCCGCGCACCGTCACCCCGGCGCTGAAGGAGAAGCTCGACGTGTTGCGCTGGCGGCTCGATGAGAACAGCCGGGTTCTGAAGCTTCACATGGCCGCGACGCAGGAGATCTCCAACCTCATCGCCCGCGCCATGGCCAATGCCGAATCCGACGGCACCTACGGTTCCTCGATCAAGGGCGTCAAGCGCGACACATGATCAAGATCATCGCCATCGGCATCTGGGTCTGCATCGCGACGCTGGGGTCCAGCTACGCGGTCGCCACCATGCAGAACTCGGCCGCCGCCGAAGAGGGCAAGCCGCCGCCGAGCTATTTCGTCGGCCTCGACTACAAGAAGACCGAGGCGATCACCGTCCCGATCATCTCGGGCGACATGGTGCGCGGCTATGTCCTCGCCACCTTCGTCTACACGATCGACGGGGAGACCGCCGCCGGCCTCGCCGTCCCGCCCGATCCCTTCATTCTCGACGAGGCCTATCGCGCCGTCTACGCCGCGTCCGACTTCGACTTCCAGCATCCCGAGCGCTACGACCTCGCCGCGCTCACCAAGTCCATCAAGACCGCGGTGAACGGGCGCTACAAGAAGGACGTGATCGACGACGTCCTGATCGACCAGTTCGACTTCCTCCCCAAGGACCAGCTCGGTCCGCCCGGGGCGACGCAGTAGATCGAGACGACATCGCCCTGGCAGTGCCGGGGCGATCTGCGTTCGGCGAACTCGCAAGCCTCCGCCACGCAAGCTGCGGCGGAGGCCGTGCAGGACCCGGCGGGCGGGGAGGGCCCGGGTTTCCGGGGCACGGCCGAGTTTCGTCAGGAACTCTTAACCATTCCTCGCGAGAGTCTCTTGCGAAGCGGTCCGCCCGGCTCCGTCCGCGGCGAGCCCTCAATCCATAGGTTTCCGATGCTCTCGACGCTGACCAACTACCGGCTCTACTCCAACGATATTGCCAAGTCCGTCGCGCGCGTTCAGGCGAATGCGACCGTCAAGCGCGACGAGACCTACTACAAGGACAATATCGGCAAGGTGAAGTCGGTCGACGATTTCCTGTCGGACCAGCGTCTCTACACCTATGCGCTCAAAGCCTATGGGCTGGCCGATCAGGCCTCCTCCAAGGGTTTCATCCGCAAGGTCATCGAGAGCGACCTCACGGACTCCAGCTCCTTCGTCAACAAGCTCAGCGACGCGCGCTACCGCGACTTCGCCACCGCCTTCAACTTCAAGGCGGGTGCGACCAAACCGGTCGCTCAGAGCGTCGGACAGACCGAATCGCTTGTCGAGGCCTATAGCGAGCGCAGCATTCGCGGCTCGGTCGTTGCCGCTCAGAAGACGAACTACTTCGCCGACCAGATGACCAAGATCACGTCGATCGACCAGCTCATGGCCGATCCGACCCTTTACGATGTCATCCTGAACGCCGCCGATCTCGACCCGACGACGACCTCGAAGAGCTTCGTCGAGGGGGTCTTCCGGCAGTTCGCGGGCGTGACGCCGCAGCCCGGCCTCACGGCTCTCGCCAATATCGCGATCCGCTTCAATTTTCAGGCGTCCGACGGCACCGTTCCCAGCAGCACGCCCGCGACGCCCGCTCTTTCTGCGGCCGATGCTCAGCTGGTGAACTACGCCTACTTCAACAACACCGGCAACACGGCAGGCGCCGCCTATGCGGCGCATCTATCGGCCTATTACGATACCGCGATCCAGAATGTGTCGGATGCCGCCACCATCACCAACGACATCCGCCTGTTCGAATATGTGACGACCGCCTACGGCTTCGATCCGAGCGTCGAGATGCCGAGCTACATCCTGAGCATCCTCAAGAGCGATCCGAACGATCAGACGAGCGCACTGGGCTCGCTCTCGGAGGCGACGTCGGCGGAGCGGGCGCGCAAGGGGCTTCTGACGGACCTCAACGCCGCTTTCAACTTCGCCACCACCGGCGCGTTGAAGCCGAGCTCGACCGCTCAGGATGCAGACCAGCTCAAGGCGACCAAGGACGCCTACTACAACAACTACAAGACGATCTCGGAGAAGAAGGATGCCAGCGCGGTCTCGACCTTCAAGCTGACCATCGCGAAGGCCAAAAGCCTCAGCGACCTCATGGCCTTCGATCCCGCCTTTGGCCGCGATGCGCTGAACGTCGCGCTCAGGGCCTTCGACATCGACCCGGCCACGACCAGCCTGACGCAGATCCGCGCGGTGCTGCAGAGCGACGCGTCCGATCCGAAGAGCTATGTGAACAAGCTCGGCGACGAGCGCTTCGTGAAGCTGGCTGCAGCCTTCAACTTCGATTCAGAGGGCAAGCTCCGCACCGAGCGCCTCGTCCAGTCGATTTCCGCGCAGGCGGCGACCGGCACGCTCTATGCTGGGACCTTCCAGAAGCCGTCCACCGAACAGAAGACCCAGATCACCGCCGACACCAAGGCTTATGTGGAGGGGATGGCCGACATCGACACGCTCGACCAGCTCCTGAAGTCGGGCAAGACGCTCGACTTCGCGCTGAAGGCCTACGGGCTCGACAAGGAAAAGCTCGACGCCACCAAGCTGCGCAAGATCTTCACCAGCGATCTCGGCGATCCCAAGAGCTACGTCTACACGCTGAAGGACAAGCGCTACGAGAAGCTGGCGGCCGCCTTCAACTTCCTGCCGTCCGGCGCCGTCCGACTCGAGACGACCGGCATCCAAAGCGAGGGGAAGCGTCTGTCCACGCAAAATCTCTATCTCCTCCAGACCCTCGAAGAGCAGGTCGGCGAGCAGAGCGAGGGCACGCGTCTCGCGCTCTACTTCCTGCGCAAGAGCCCGGACATCAAGTCGACGCTGAGCCTCCTCGCCGACAAGGCGCTTCTGGAGGTGACGAAGACGGCTCTCGGGCTTCCCGACAGTCTCTCGCAGGTCAGCATCGAGGCGCAGGTGAAGGCGATCGAGAAGAAGCTGAAGGTCGCGGACCTCCAGGACAAAGGCAAGCTGGACCGCTTCGTCGCCCGCTTCGCCGCGCTCTACGACCTGAAGAACAACAGCGGCGCCAACTCGCCCGTCATGGGCCTCTTCGCCCAAGAAACGGACTCGCTGACGTCGCTCATCGGGCGGTTCTGATCGCGCGAACCCGCCGCCTTCGTGCCGGCATCCGCCTCACGGCCAGCCCGTCAATCGGGAACGGCGTAGTAGCGGCCCGAGATCCGGCTGACGATATCGGCCGGCACGGGCCTCGATCCCGACAGGAACCGCAGTCCGGCCTCGCTTCCCTCGTCCCAGGCGAGCTGCGCGGCCCAGGCGACGGTTTCCGTCTCGTCGAAGAGGATCATGCGGGGGCGAAGGTCCACGCCGCCGAAGACCCGCACGCGGGCGCCGGCGCCGGAGCGATCGGTGATCGCGCAATCGGCCAGAAACTTGCCCTCCGGCGACAGGAGCTTGCCGGGTTTCAGACGGGTGGAGACACGCTCGGCGCGCCGACGCTGCTGCGGTTTCGTCATCTCCGTCCCTCCCTGCCTGCGATCGTTTCCTGTCGGGAGTTTGAACATAGGTCCGAACAGTCGGATCGGGCAGTGCGTTTCGCGCCTCGTGCCCGCATTCCTGAAAACAGTCTTAACGCCGCTTCCCGACATCGCTCTGCCGGACTTTACCGATCGGAAACCATGACGGGCGAAAGAAGAGCCGCCGGGCCCGGCACTTCGGAACTCCGTTAAGCATGTCGGGCGAAAGTCGAAGCCTTCACGGAGTGCTTCGCCATGCCCCAGCAGCGTTCGACGTTCGATGACATCCTGATCCAGACCGAGGAGAGGGCGGCGCGAGCCCCGCTTGCGAAGCGCAAGTGGCTGACCTTCGACAACGTGTTCATCAGCTTCTCCATCAGCTTCTCGATCGGCTTCCTGGTCTTCGCCTATTGCGTCTCGCTGATCGATCCCGAGTATTTCAACCGGCGGGTTCTGGCCACCATGCGGCCGGCCGAGGTGGATACGGTGCGGACAGGCTCGGTGGAGGCCGAGCAGGCTCTGATGGCCTCGGCCATGCCGGCGCCGCGTATCGTGCGCGCACGAGATCCGGTGCCCGCCGACTATCAGATCATCACGGTCTTCGACCGCGAGGCGATCCTGGCGACCGAGGACGAGCTGATGCGCGTCAAGGTCGGCAGCGTCGCGCCTGGCCTCGGCCAGATCCTGGCCATCGACCAGACCGAGAAGGGCCTCGTCGTCCGGACGGCCGAGGCGACGCTCCGCAGCGACGAAAACTGACGGAGACTGACGGCCGCGGCTACGGCCCCGGCGCGCGGGGCCGGCTGCGCTACTTCTTTTCCAGAAGCAGGGTTCCCTCGCGCTTCAGGTGTCCGACGACCTTGCCGGCCATCGCGGCCAGGAAGCCGGGCAGCTGCAGCTCGACATGGACGCTGTCGTCGAGCACGTCGAGACGGCCGGTGATCGACTGGCCCATCATGCGGGCCTGGAAGTCCAGACGGTCGCCGGTCCACACGTCCTCGAACTTGACCATGCCGCCGACGGCCTTGTCGCGCATCTTGGCGAAGCTCTCCTCGAGCCGGACCCGGGCCGCCTCGCGCGTCAGCTTGTGCGGAATGTCGATCTTGATCGTCTCTGCCATGGCCTCGTCCGTCTCCCGGGCGAGCCGCTCGCCGGCCGCCAGCCGGCTGCGTCGCGCTCCACGGGCATATGGACAAGATCGCGCGCCGTCGCAACCAACGGAGGGCGCGAACCCGACCGAAGCCGGCACCCCGAACGCAAAAGCGCCCGGGAGAGGGGGCTCCCGGGCGCTTCAAAATCATCGAGGGGGCGCCGAAGCGCCCCGGATCATTGTCAGGACGTGGCGGCGCGGGGCGCGGAGGTGCGGCTGCGCTGCGGGCGGCGATTGCCGCCGCCGGCGGGCTTGGCCGAGCGGTTGGCGCCGCCGGGTGCGCCGGCAGGCTTGCCATGGCCGGACGGGCGGCCCTGGCGGTTGCCGTTCGGTGCGCCCGAAGGCTTGGCGCCGCGCGGACGATCCTGGCGCGGCGGACGCGCGCGCTCTTCTTCCATCGCGGCGAGCTCGGAGGACGCGAACTCGGATTCCTTCAGGTCGAAGCGCTGGCCGGTCAGCCGCTCGATGGAGCGCAGCTTGGCCCGCTCCGTCGGATCGACGAGCGCGATCGCATAGCCGGACTTTCCGGCGCGCGCCGTGCGGCCGATGCGGTGGACGTAGCTTTCCGGCTCTTCCGGCAGGTCGAAGTTCACGACGTGGCTGATATCGTTGACGTGGATGCCGCGCGCGACGATGTCGGTCGCCACCAGCACGCGCATCTTGCCCTCGTGGAAGGTCGAGAGCGCCTTCTGGCGGGCGGCCTGGCTCTTGTTGCCATGGATGGCGGCAGCGTCGATGCCGGCCTTGCCGAGGTCTTCGGCCAGTCGGTTCGCGCCATGCTTGGTGCGCGTGAAGACCACGACCTTGTTCAGGCTCTCGTCGGCCAGATGCTTGATCAGCCAGTGCTTCTTGGCCTTCTGCGGCACGAGATAGGCGCTCTGCTCGATCTTCTCGACCGTCACGACCTCGGGCGTCACCTCGACGCGAACCGGGTCCTTCAGGATCTTGGCCGCGAGCGACTCCACGTTCTGTGGCATGGTGGCCGAGAAGAGGAGGGACTGGCGCTTGGTCGGCAGCGAGCGGACGATGCGCATGACGTCGCGCACGAAGCCCATGTCGAGCATGCGGTCGGCCTCATCGAGAACGACGAACTCGACCTCGCCGAGCGAGACCGCGCCCTGATCCATGAGATCGAGCAGGCGCCCGGGCGTGGCGACGACGATGTCGACGCCGCGGCGCAGCGCTTCCGTCTGCGGGCGGGCGGAGACGCCGCCGAAGACGACGTGCTGGCGAAGCGCCGTGCCGGCGATGAACTTCTCGACGGTCTCGGCGATCTGCGAGGCGAGCTCGCGGGTCGGGGCCATGAAGACGGCGCGCGGCGTCTTCGGACGCGCCTTGCCGCCGGAGGCCAGCATCTGGTGGATGACGGGAAGGGCGAAGGCGGCGGTCTTGCCGGTGCCGGTCTGGGCGATGCCGAGAACGTCGCGTCCGGCGAGCTGGGCGGGAATCGCCTGCGCCTGGATCGGGGTCGGCTGGGTCAGATTGGCGCTCGCAAGCGCGGTGAGCAGGACGTCGGAAAGACCGAGCGTCGCAAACGTCGTATGGGTCAAGGAATGCCTTCAGAAATCGTGCGGGGGCTCTTGGAGCCCCGCGAAGCGGCCGAACGTCTTCGCGCTTGAACAGCGACGGAACGGCACGGGCCATGGCCGGACATCGAAAGAGTCCGGCGTGCGCTCGATAAAAATCCAGAGAGGACAGAACGGGCGCAGCGCGATCATGGCGTTACAAAGAGCCATATGCGCTTCGTTGTGCGGTGCGTCAAGAGCGGGAGGGCCTTCATCCACTGGACGGACGAGGGGTCGCGGCCATTGGACGACGTTGCATCACCGAGTGCAATGGAGCTTTGGTGCCGAGACTAACACAACTCCATGGTACATCTCTCGAGCAGAGCTCGATGATCACTGACCGGTCGCCACGTCCGATGAAAGGCAGTCCCATGGCTCTTCCGTTTGCCCGGCCCCTTCATCCCGGGGAGTTTCTCCGCGAGGAGTATCTCGTGCCGCTGGGAATGAGCGCGGGGGCTCTCGCCAAGAGACTGGGCCTTCCGCGCAGCCGCATCGAACGCATCGTACGCGAGGAGATCGGTCTTTCCGCGGACACGGCTCTCCGTCTCGGAAGGCTTTTCAGCACCACGCCGGACTTCTGGATGAACTTCCAGCAGGCCTACGAGCTGGAAACGGAGGCGAAGAGGCTGGAAGCCGAACTCGAGGCGATCGAGCCCCTCGACCGCGCGGCTTGAACCGGCCGACCAGCTGGCCGCGCAATCGCGACCGGAGTGATGCCTACCCCTCCATTTCCGCCTTCAGCATTTCCAACTCCAGCCACTCGTCCTCCGCCTTCGCCAGAGCCGCTCGCTTTTCGTCCATCGTGCTCGCTAGCTTGCCGAACTTCGCGGGGTCCTTGGTGAAGAGCTGGGGGTCGGCCATGTCGGCTTCGAGCTTGGCGATGTCCTTTTCCAGCCCGGCGATCGTCTTCGGCAGGGTCTCCAGCGCGAACTTCTGCTTGTAGGAGAGCTTGGCGTTCGAGGGTGTGCCCTGGCCGGCATGGGGGGAAAGGGCGGCAGCGACCTTGGCGGGGGAGGCGAGGTCGGGGTTGCGGCCGCCCTTGCCCGCGCGCTTGGCCTCCTTCGCCTCGCCCCGGCGCTGGGCGAGCATGTCCGAATAGCCGCCGGCATATTCGATCCACTTGCCGTCTGCGCCCGGCGTGACGCAGCTCGTCACCGTCCGGTCGAGGAAGTCGCGATCGTGGGAGACGAGAAGGACGGTGCCGGGATAGTTGGCGATCAGCTCCTGCAGGAGATCGAGCGTCTCCATGTCGAGATCGTTGGTCGGCTCGTCCAGCACCAGGAAATTGGCCGGCGTCGCCATGGTCTTGGCCAGAAGCAGGCGCGCCCGCTCGCCGCCCGAGAGATTGCCGACGGGCGTGCGGATCTGCTCGGGCGAGAAGAGGAAGTCCTTCAGATAGCCCGCGACGTGGCGCGGCTCGCCATTGACCATGACCTGATCGCCGCGCCCATCGGTGAGCGCAGCGGAGACGGAGAGCCCGTCGTTCAGCGCCGCGCGCTTCTGGTCGAGAAAGGCGAGATCGAGATTGGTGCCGAGGCGCACGCGACCGGAATCGGGCTTCACCTCGCCGATCAGCATCTTCAGGAGCGTCGTCTTGCCCACGCCGTTCGGGCCGACGAAGCCGACCCGGTCGCCGCGCAGGATGCGCATGGAGAAGTCGTCGACGAGCGTGCGGGTCCCGTAGCCCTTCGAGATGTTGATCGCCTCGATCACCAGTTTCCCGCTCTCGCGCGTCTCGCCGGCCGTCATCTCGGCCATGCCGACGGCGCGACGCACGTTCTTGCGGTCGGAGCGAAGCTCGTGCAGCTCGCGCAGGCGCCGCTCGTTGCGCGTTCGCCGGGCGGAGACGCCGTAGCGCAGCCAGTGCTCCTCGCGCACGATCTTGCGGTCGAGCTTCTGGAGATCGCGCTCTTCCTCCTCCAGCACCTTGTCGCGCCAAGCCTCGAAAGCGCCAAAGCCTTCGTTGATGCGCCGCGCGCCGCCGCGATCGATCCAGACGGTGGCCCCGGTCGTGCGCTCGAGGAAGCGCCGGTCGTGGCTGATGACGACGAGCGCGCTCTTCAGGGAGCGCACCTCCTCTTCCAGCCATTCGATGGTCGGCAGATCCAGATGGTTGGTCGGCTCGTCGAGAAGGATGATGTCCGGCTCGGGCGCGAGCACCCGCGCCAGCGCCGCACGCCGCGCCTCGCCGCCGGACAGATCGACCGGGCGCGCCTGCGGATCGAGGCCGAGCGCCTCCATCATGCGCGTCACGCGGTAGACGTCGTCGGCCGGCCCGAGCCCGCCCGCGACGTAGGACTCGACGCTCGTCGCATCGCCGAAATCGGGCTCCTGCGCGAGATATCGGATCGTGGCGCCGGGCTGGCGGAAGATCTCGCCGCTATCGGCTTCTACGATGCCGGCGGCGATCTTGAGAAGCGTCGACTTGCCCGAGCCGTTGCGCCCGACCAGCGCGATCCGGTCGCCCGGCAGGACGCTGAGCTCGACGCCGGTGAGAAGCGGCGTGCCGCCGAAGGTCAGCTTGACGCCGTCGAGACGAAGAAGGGGAGGAAGTGCCATGGGCGTCTCCTACCCGTTCGGAGCTCGCGCGGAAAGCCGCATCACTCCGCCGGCACCGCATGCCCCGCGCCGTCGCCGCGGTCGCGCGCCATGCGTTCGGCGAGCGCGATCTCGCGCTGGAGCGAGGCGGACTTGGCCGTGTTGGGGGACCAGAAGCGGCCGAGGATGAGATAGGCGACGGGCGTGACGAAGAGCGTCGCGAAGGTGGCGAGGCCGAGGCCGCCGACGATGACGTAGCCGAGCGAGACGCGCGCCTCCGCGCCGGCGCCCGTCGCGAAGATCAGCGGAACGCCGCCGACGACGGTCGCCACCATGGTCATCATCACAGGGCGAAGCCGCACGAGCGAGGCTTCCTCCGTGGCCTCGCGAAGGCCCATGCCTTCCTCGCGGAGTTGGTTGGCGAATTCCACGATCAGGATGCCGTTCTTCGCCATGATGCCGACGAGGAGCACCAGCCCGATCTGGCTGTAGAGATTGAGGCTGATGCCGAAGAAGGCGAGGGCGAAGACCGCGCAGGCAAGGCCGAGCGGCACGACGGCGATGATGATCAGCGCCGAGACGAAGCTCTCGAACTGCGCGGCGAGCACGAGAAGGATGATGACGATCGCGAAGCCGAAGACGAGCGCGAGCCCGCCCGACGTGTCGGTCAGCGTCTTCGCCTCCGCCAGCGGCACGAGGCGCATCGTCGCCGGCACCTTGCCCGGCGCGAAGGCCTGGACGTCGTCCCAGGCCTGCTGGATGGAATAGCCCTCCGGCAGGTTGGCCGTCAGCGAGACCGCGCGCGAGCGGTCCTCGCGGGTGAGGGCGGGGGCGATCGGCTGCTCGTCGACGCGCGCCACGGTCGACATGGGCACGAGCCGTCCGTCCTTGGCCTTCACGAAGATATTGGCGAGGTCGCCGGGATCGTTGATCGGGCTGGAGGTTGCGACGAGCTTCACCGGAACCTGCTTGTCCTCGACATAGGTCTGGGCGATCTCGCGCCCGTCGAGCAGGGCCTGGATGGCGGTGGCGAGCCCGTCGATGTTGATGCCGAGATCGGAGGCGCGCGCGCGGTCGATCACGACGGAGAGCTGCGGCTGCGTCGCGTCCTGCGACAGCTGCACGCGGCCCCAGCGCCCGTCCGCGCGCATGGCGGCGAGGAAGCTGTCGGCGGTCTTGGCGATCTCCTCGAAATTCTGGCCGGCGATGGCGAACTGCAGCCCCTGGCCGCCGCCCCGGATGCCGAGCGAGTTCGGCTGGATGGCGACGGCGCGCACGCCCGCCACCTGCCGAAGCTTGCCGTTGATCTCCGCCACGATCTGCTGCTGCGTGCGCTCGCGCACGGCCCAGTCCGCCAGCGTCAAGCTCATGAAGCCGGTATTGGCCGCCCCACGCCCGGAAATCGCATAGACGTTCGTCGCCTCGCCCGACTGGACGTAAGGCATCACGATCTCTTCGATCCGCCGGAGCTGGCCGGACGTGTAGTCGAGGCTGGCGCTCTGCGGCGCGGTGATGCTCATGAGGACGACGCCGCGATCCTCGCTCGGCGTCAGCTCCTGCGGCAGGGTGAGGAAGGTCAGATAGGCGGCGAAGGAGAAGGCGCAGGACGCGACCACCACCAGCAAGGGCAGGGCGAGACAGGCGCGAAGGCCCGTCGCGTAGACCTTGGCGAGCCACGTGCCGAATCGGCCGATCGAGCGATGGACGACACCGGGCTTC
The DNA here is from genome assembly GCF_001425485.1 of Aureimonas sp. Leaf427. Lineage (GTDB taxonomy): Bacteria > Pseudomonadota > Alphaproteobacteria > Rhizobiales > Rhizobiaceae > Plantimonas. The sequence goes on from NZ_LMQW01000006.1 coordinate 30,822, forward strand.
GCCTCGTCCTCCCTCGCCTTCAGGAACTTGGCGGCAAGCATCGGGCAGAGCGTCAGGGCGATGAAGGCCGAGATCGTGACCGACATGGCGAGCACGAAGCCGAACTCGCGGAAGAGACCGCCCGCCGCGCCCGGCAGGAAGGAGATGGGGATGAAGACGGCGGCGAGCGTCGCCGTGGTCGAGATGACGGCGAAGAAGACCTCGCGCGTGCCGATCACCGCCGCCGCCTGCGGGCTGGCCCCCATGTCGCGGTGGCGCACGATGTTTTCCAGAACGATGATCGCGTCGTCCACCACCATGCCGGTCGCCAGGACGAGGGCGAGGAGGGTCAGGATGTTGATGGAAAAGCCGACGAGATAGATGAAGGCGATGACGCCGATCAGCGCGATCGGCATGGTCAGCGCCGGTATGATCGTCGCGCGGATGTTGAGGAGAAAGAGGAAGATCACCGCGACCACGATGACGACGGCGAGGATCAGCGCCAGCTCCACCTCGTGGATCGCGCCCTTGATGAAGACCGCGTCGTCGCTCGTCACGCGCACCTCGACGCCGTCCGGCAGCGTGGAGTTGAGGTTCGCGACCTCGCGGCGGATGCCGTCGGAAATGTCGAGCGTCGAGGAGCCGGCCTGCCGGACGACGCCGAGGCCGACGCCGGTCTGCCCGTTCACCCGCTGCTGCGAGGCGGCCTCGTCCGGGCCGAATCGCACGCTGGCGACGTCGCCGAGGCGCGTGCGGTCGTTCAGCCAGATCTTCTCGAACTCCTCCGGCGAGGTCACGTTGGCGTCCGCGCGCACGATGAGGTCCTGCGTCGGCGAGGCGAGCGATCCGGCGGGAACGTCGAGGGCGACATTGGCGAGCGCGGTCGAGACGTCGCCGAGCGTCAGGCCCCGCGTCGCGAGCCGGTCCGGCTCGATATCGACATAGATCAGCCGCTCGCGCTCGCCGGTCAGCTGGAGATCCGCGACTCCCTCCACGGCGGCGAGCTGGTCGGAAATGCGGTCTTCGACGAGCGTGGTGAGGTCCTCGATCGCCATGTTCGGCGCGAGCACCGCAAGGCGCATGATCGGCTGCGCGTCGGCATCCGCCTTGACGATGCGCGGCTCCTCCGCCTCGTCGGGCAGCGAGTTGGAGATGCGGCTGATCGCATCGCGCACGTCGCTGGCGGCGACGTTGAGATCGGTCGTGTCGGTGAACTCGATCGTGACCTGGCTGTCGCCGAAGCGCGAGCGCGAGGAGACCGAGGCGATGCCGGAGACGCGCGCGACGGCGCTTTCGACCTCGCTGGTGATCTGCCGGTCCACCGCCTCGGGCGAAGCCCCTTCGAACTCGATCGAAACCGTGATGACCGGGCGATCGACATTCGGCAGTTCGCGGATCTCGACCGCGTTGAAGGCGGCAAGGCCGGCGACGACGATCAGAAGATTGATGACGATCGTGAGGACCGGCCGCCGGATGAAGAGGCTCGTGAAGGCCGTGATGCCGTCCGGCTTTTCCGGCCGCGCCTCCGCTGCGGGTGCGGCGGGCCCGTGCGTCTCCATCTCGGCGCTCATCGCGCGGCCGTCCCGGAGGTCCCGGCACCTTGCGCGATCTCGGCGGGCGCGGCCGTTCCCGCATCCGCCGTCGGCAGCGGGGCGGGGGCGACCCGGTTCTGAACCTCGATCTTGCCGCCTTCGCGCACCGACTGAAGCCCCTCGATCACGACCTCGTCGCCGGCCTTCAACACGTCGGACGAGACCAGCACCTTGTCGATCGTGCGCTCCACGATGCGCACCGGCGTCTTGGCGACGTCGGTGCCCTGGATCTTCCAGACGATCGGGCCGGTGCGCTCCCAGACGACGGCCATCGGATCGACGGCGAGGAAGCTTTCGCCGGCCAGCGCGAGGCTGATCGTGAAGGACATGCCGGGGCGCAGCTGGTCGTTCGGGTTGTCGATCGTCGCCTCCGTGCGAAGCGTCCGGCTGGCCTCGTCGAGGCGGCTTTCGAGGGCGGTGATGCGGCCCTTGTAGCTCCGGTCGGGGCGCGCGACGCTCTGGGCGTCGATTTCGGCGCCGATGGAGAGCTCCTGGACGAAGGCTTCCGGCGTGTAGAAATTGACCTTCAGCCGGGCGCGGTCGTCGATCGTGGCGATGACGGTCTGCCCCGTCACGAGATCGCCGGTGTCCACGCCGACGATGCCGACGCGGCCGGGAATGGGCGCGCGGATCGTGCGTTTGTCCAGCGCGATCTCGGCGGCCCGGAGGTCGAGCCGCGCGTTCTCGCGCTCGCGGGTCGCGTCCGTCACCTCGACATTGGTCACGGCGCGGGAGGCCTGAAGGCGGGCGACGCGGTCGACCTTTTCCTGCGCGGCCTCGAGCGCCAGCCGGGCGCGCTCGACCGCGACGGTCTCGGCGTCGTTTTCGAGGATGGAGAGGATGTCGCCGGCCGCGACCGCATCGCCGGACTTGAACGGGACGACCCGAATGATGCCGGTGACGTCGGGATAGACGGTGACGGAGCGCTCGGCCTCGCCGGAGCCGATGGCGCGCATGCGCGTGCGCGTCTCGGCATCGGCGACCGTGCCCGCGACGACGATCGCCGAGGCGCGCCCGCCGGCCGAGCCCGGCGCCTGCGTCGCGCCGACCTTGTCGGCCTTGGGCTCCGCCGAGATAGCCGCGACGGCGGAGCGGACGAAGCCCGGCAGGGGAAGCTTGGAGTTCTGGATCGCCTGTCCGGGACGCGCGTCGACCGCGATCCAGGCAAGGCCGGCGAGGAGGACGACGGCGAGGGTGACGAGAATCTGCTTCAGGAAGCCCATTCGGCGCGCTGGCTTTCTGCTGGTGGGTCGCTCGGGACCGGAAGAGGGAAGGATACAGGAGGAAGATGGGGACCGCCCCATAACTTTTGGTAAGAGGCTGTCTGAGACGTCCCCGGCGGAGGACCGTCGAGGGATTCTTCGGCGCTCACGAGGCGCCGAACGCAGTCGATGTCGGGGGCATCGGCGAGGATCGGCAACGAAGTGACGCCGGAAAAGCACGGCAGGGCCGACCCGAGGACTTTTCAGATGGCCTCTCAGTCCGCCCTGCAGGCGCCGTCCTGCATGCGAAAAGGGCCCGCCTTGCGGCGAGCCCTTCCATGGTCTTCGAAGCGTCGGGCCTTACTGGGCCGGCGCCGTGCCGGTGGCCGGCAGGGTCGTGCCGGGGGTCACGCGCATCGTGGCGCGGTTCTCGGCATAGGAGTCCCGGTTGTACTCGGGCGCCTGCTTCAGCTGGTCTTCGGTGAAGGACGTGTAGAGATACAGGGAGCCGCTGTTGTCCTTCATGAACTGCAGGTTGTCCATGGCGACCGCGACAGGCTTGGCGCCGAGGCCGAGGAAGCCACCGACATCGATGATCACCGCGTCGACCTGACCTTCGGTCGTCAGCGCGATATCGCCGACATTGCCGATCGAGCGGTCGTTCGGACCGTAGACCTTGGTGCCGACGAGACGTTCCGCCGTGAGATCGGCGCCGGTTGCCTGCGTCATCGAGGCGCGGTCGTTGACGTCGCCGGTGGTCGAAGCCGTCGTGGCCGCGTCCGTGCCGGCCGTCGTGGCGGCAGCCATCGAGTTCTGAGCGCCCGTCGCCATGCTGTTGGCGGCGTCCGCAGTCGTGTTCGCGGCGGAGGTCGCAGCGCCCGTCACGGCACCGGCGGCCGCGCCGGCAGCGGAACCGACGGCGGCAGCGCCGCTATCGACCGTGTTGGCGGCGGTCTGTGCGGTGGAGCGCGTCTCGAAGGTCGGCGCGTTCGTCAGCTGTTCCTTGGTGGCGGCCAGAACCGGGCGAATGTCGTCGCCATCGGCATCGGCGACCATCTGCAGGTCGGCGAAGGGAACGGCCACGTTCTTCTCACCGAGGCCGAGGAAGCCGCCGACGCCGATCACGGCCGCCGCGATCTGCCCGTCCTTGCCGATGACGAGATCGTTCACATCGCCGATCGTCTCGGCATTCTCGGCCGTGCCGGAATAGACCTTCTCGCCCACGATCTCGTCGGCCACGAACTGGTCGGCCGACGCCATGGCCAGGTAGCCGTTCGCATCCGGCTGGCCGCTCGGGGCGGTGGCCGTCGTGGTCGCGGCGGTGCCGGTTGCCGGCGCTATGGCCGTGCCATCGGCGGGCGCCATGGCCGTGCCGGTGCCCGGCGCCATCGCGCCGCCGGCCGCGGCTTCACGAGCCGTGTCGTCCTGGAACTCGGGGGCCGCCGTCAGCTCCTCGCGGGTCGCCGTCAGGACGGCGCGGGGCTGGTTGTTCTGGTCCATCGACCAAGTCAGCTTGTCGAAGGGGACGGCGACGGTCTTGTCGTCGTCGAGGCCGGCGGTGTCGACCACGAAGGCGACGACCTTGCCGTCCTTGCCGACGAGGAGATCGTCGATCTCACCGTTGGAAGCGGCATCGGCCGCGGCGCTCGGATAGAGGTTCAGTCCGTCCAGCTGCGTGGCGAGCCACTGGTCGGTCTCGGCGCGCTGAAGATAGGCGCCGGCGGCGGCCGTCGTGGCGCCGGTCGTGCCCATGGCCGGTGCGGTCGCATCGGTCGTCGTGGCGGCTGCGGGCTCGGTCGTCGTCGTCGCGGTCTGCGCAAAGGCGCCGGTGGCGATAACGCTGGCAAGGGCCGTCGTCGCGAGAAGCTTGCGAATCATGGCGGTTTTCCTCGTCTGATGAAAGGGTTTCTGCTTGCTTCGCCAAGCGGCCGGATGGGCCGTCTGCGTCGCGTCTACACAGGATTGAGAAGTGCCCGGCGTCTCGGATGGTTCCCGAAAAGCGCTCGTCGATCGCGCCTTTTCGCCTCAGGCGAAGACGAGAAATCCGAACAGGAGGAGAACCAGGAGACCGGCGAGGACGATGAAGATCAGCACCTTCGCAAGGCCCGTCGACACGCCGGCGACGCCCTGGAATCCGAGCAGGCTGGCGATCGCGGCGACGATGAGGAGGATGACGATCCATTCGATCACTTCGGACACTCCGGATGACGCCGCGGCCGATGGCCGGGCTTGTGAGACAGGACCGTGGAACGAGCCGTCCTGCCGGAGGTTCCTTGGGCTCGAACTCTCGCCGGCGCTCGCAAGGGCGGCGGGGAGGGGCGTCCCTCAGCGGTTTGCGTAGCTCGTCCGGCCCGTCTCTCCCCGTCGTCGGGGGAGACGGACGTGGCCCGGGCAGCGGGTCGAAGGGACGTTTCATTCTTTTCAGCAAGGAACGTCCGCAAGGCGGCCGGGGTCGGAATTTCATGAAGATTGCGGTGATTCTCAATCAGGACGGCGGCACGCTGAAGACGACCGACCTCGATGTGTTTTCCGAGCTGATCGAGAGCGAGTTCAAGATGCACGGCCACACGGCGGAGGTCGCAAGGGTCGCCGGTGGCGATGTCGTGGAAGCCATCGAGACCGCGGCGCGGCGTGACGATATCGACGTCCTTCTCGTCGGCGGCGGCGACGGCACGGTCTCGACGGCGGCCTCGGCGCTGATGGGCAAGCCGATCGCGCTCGGCATCCTGCCCGCCGGCACGATGAACCTCTTCGCCCGCACGCTCCAGATCCCGCAGAGCCTGCCCCAGGCCGTCGCGGCGCTGGCGGACGGCATCCTCGTCGACGTCGACATCGCGACGGTCAACGGCGAGCCCTTCGTCCACCAGTTCGCCGTCGGCATGCATGCCCGCATGGTGCGCCTGCGCGAGCGGCTCGACTACGGATCGCGCTTCGGCAAGATGTTCGCCACGACGCGCGCGATCCTGACGACGCTGCGCAGCCTGCCGAAGATCGAGATCGAGATCGACATGGACGGCGAGACCAAGCGCCTGAAGACGCCGGCGCTCGCCATCTCCAACAATCTCTACGGCGAATGGCATCTGCCCTATGCCGACGACCCGCGCGGCGGCGAACTCGGCATCTACATCTGCACGACCCGCAAGGTCGGCGCCGTCGCCAAGCTGACGCTCGACATTCTCTTCGGCAATTGGCGCAACAATCCCTCGCTCGCCGTCTATCGGGCGACCTCCGTCGTCGTCGACTATCAGGGCCGGCACACGCACCATCGCGCGGTTCGGGACGGCGAGCTGTCGGATGCCAAGGACCGCAGCGAGATCGTGCTCCACGCCAAGGCTCTGAAGGTCCTGGCGCCGAAGGAGGCGACGTGGCTGACCGATGCGGAGCGGGGCGTCTCGGTCGCGAAGGGGGCGGCTTAGGGCTTGGAAGACAGGCGGCGGACCGTGCTTTCGTCGATGCCGCGCGAATGGGGCTTGCAATGCGCCGCGCTTTGGATAGCTTGGGTGACATGTCGTTTGTCCCCGCCCTTCTCCTGGTCCTGACCCTGTCGCTCGCGACCGGTCTCGCCATGGCGCGGGCCCGCAAGCCGCTCCTTCTTCGCGCGCTTAGAAGCGATCGTCGGACCCGATAGTCGAAGGGGCGTCCGGCGGTCGAGCCGGTTCGTTCAGCGACCACGGCCCCTTTTTCTTGCCACGATCGTGAAAACATCCGAAGACGCATGCGGCGGCCCCTTGTTGACGGGCGCCGCCGTCCGAGGACGAGCGCCGAAGGTCCAGAAATTCCATGTCCGCCCAGAACATTCAGCCGGCTTCCGTGCCGGCCTCGCCCATGGCCAAGGCCAGCGCGAAGTATCAGCCCTATCCCGCCGTCGATCTGCCGGACCGCACCTGGCCGGGCAAGCGCATCGAGACACCGCCCATCTGGTGCTCGGTGGATTTGCGCGACGGCAATCAGGCGCTGGTCGATCCGATGGGCCAGGAGCGCAAGGAGCGCTTCTTCCAGCTCCTGAAGTTCATGCGCTTCAAGGAGATCGAGATCGGCTTCCCGTCGGCCTCGCAGACCGATTTCGACTTCACGCGCTGGTGCGTCGAAAAGGGCGAGACCGACGAGGACGTGTCCCTGCAGGTGCTGGTCCAGTGCCGGCCGGAGCTGATCCAGCGCACCTTCGAGAGCCTGGAGGGCGCGCGCCGTCCGATCGTGCACTTCTACAATTCCACGAGCGAGCTCCAGCGCCGCGTCGTCTTCGGCAAGGATCGCGCCGGCATCCGCGACATCGCGACCGACGCCGCCAAGATGATCACCGACATGGCGGCGAAGGCCGGCGGCGACTTCCGCTTCGAGTATTCGCCGGAGAGCTTCACCGGCACCGAACTGGAATTCGCGCTCGAGATCTGCAACGCCGTGACGGCGATCGTGCAGCCGACGCCGGAGAACCGGCTGATCCTGAACCTGCCCGCGACGGTCGAGATGTCGACGCCGAACATCCACGCCGATCAGATCGAGTGGATGAGCCGAAATCTCGACAATCGCGAGAGCATCATCCTCTCGCTCCACCCGCACAACGACCGGGGCACGGCCATCGCGGCGACCGAGCTGGGCCTTTTGGCTGGCGCCGACCGCGTCGAGGGCACGCTCTTCGGCAATGGCGAGCGCACGGGCAATGTCGATCTCGTCACGCTGGCCTTGAACATGATGACGCAAGGCGTCGACCCCGGCCTCGACGTCTCCGACATCAACCGCATCCGCGAGGTCTACGAGTACTGCAACCAGCTGAGCGTCGGCGAGCGGCACCCCTATGTCGGCGAACTCGTCTACACCGCCTTTTCCGGCTCGCATCAGGACGCGATCAACAAGGGCATGAAGGCGGCGCGCGCCTCCAACACGCCGCATTGGGAAGTGCCGTATCTGCCGATCGACCCGCAGGATGTCGGCCGTTCCTACGAGGCGATCATCCGCATCAACTCGCAGTCGGGCAAGGGCGGCATCGCCTATGTGCTGCAGGCCGATTACGGGCTGAACCTGCCGCGCAACCTCCAAGTCGAGTTCCGCGAGGACATCCAGCGCATCACTGACGAGGAGGGGCGCGAGCTGCCGGTGAAGCGCATCTACGAGCGTTTCATCGAGCGCTATATCGAGCAGCCCGGCGCGCGGCTGAAATTCGTCGATCACCACACGCTGCCCGATCCCGACCGGCGGGGCGCGCGGATCGTCGAGGCGACCATTCTCGACGGCGGCGTCGAGACGCGGATCGAAGGGCGGGGCACGGGCCCGGTCGACGGCTTCGCGGACGCGCTGAACCGCCATTTCGGGCTCGATATGTCGGTCGCCGACTATTCCGAGCACTCGCTCCAGCGCGGCTCCAACGCGACTGCGATCGCCTACATGGAAATCGAGCATTCCGGTGGACGCCTCTTCGGCGCGGGCATCAACCAGAACATCGTCGTCTCCTCGCTCGAAGCTCTGGTCTCGGCGGCGAACCGCATCCTCGGCTCGTCCTGAGGCGCCTGCGCCTCGAACCTCCAAGGCACCCTGCCTCTCGTTTGCGTGATTAAATCGTCGCGGCGGCCGGGTGCCTGTTTTCCTTCGCTCGTTCCGACCCTATGGTGAACGAATGATGAAAGACTGCGAGCGGGGACGGCCATGAGCGAGGGCAAGGACAACGTAGCCTCCCTGAAGGGGAGCCGCCGCCTTGCCGACGCCGTGCGGGCGGCCAAGATTTCGGCCGCTCAGCGCAGCGACGTCGTGGTCGATATCCGCGAGGCCGACCGGGCCCGGCTGGAGATCTTCGCCGAGGAGATGCAGCCGGTCGTGGACGAGATGCCGGCCGGCGACGACCTCTTCGACTTCACCATTTCCGGCGGGCCGCAGCCCCGATACTGGGTGGACGGGACGGCCCATGTCTCGATGGCCCGCGACCGGCGCACCTATCGCTTCGTCCGCGAGACGCGGATCGGGCGCAAGATGCTCGCCGAATCGACCTACCCGAAGGAGATCGCCGATCGCGTCGTCGCCTATGTCGCCGAGCGCATCGTGGAGCGCGACAAGGCCTTCGCCGAGACCGACGGCTTCGGCCGCGCGGGGCGCGAGGACGCCCTAGCCGAGAGCGGCGCGGCCTCTCCGTTCCGCGAGTTCGACGCGCTGCGTCTGGGGGCGGGCGTCCGCCTGAAGCTGCCGACGATCTTCGCCTATGCGATCTCGATCCTCGTGATCGGCATGTTCCTCGGCGTCTCCGCCTTCATCGGCATCACGTCGATCTTCGGACTGGCGCCGAGCTGAACCTCAGGCTTTCGCCTTTCCGAGGTGCGTGACGGCCAAGGTCGCGGCGCCCGCGACGAGGCCCCAGAAGGCCGGGCTGATGCCGAGAAAGGCGATGCCCGAGGCCGTGACCAGGAAGGTCGCCGCCGCCGCCTCGCGCTCTTCGACGACCGCCATCGCACCCTGCAGGGCGCTGGCGAAGGCCCCGATCAGCGCCAGCCCCGCCACGGCCTGGATCAGCACAGGCTCCAGCGCCGCGAAGGCCGTGACGAGACCCGCGGCGAGACCGAAGACGATATAGCCGAAGCCCGAGACGACGGCCGCCCAGTAGCGCGCCGCCCGGTTCGGCCCCGCCTCGTCCCCCGCGCAGATCGCCGCCGTGATCGCGGCCAGATTGACCGCGTGCCCGCCGAAGGGCGCCGAGAGGATCGAGAACAGGCCCGTCATGCGGAAGAGGGGACCGGGCTCCGGCGCGTAGCCGTTGACGCGCAGGATCGCGAGGCCCGGAATGTTCTGGGAGGCCATGGTCACGAGGAAGAGCGGCAGGGCGATGCCGATCATGTCGGTCGCATCGAAGCTCGGCACGACCAGGATCGGATGCGGCAGCAGCGCCGCATCCGCGGGCGGCAGGCCCTTGCCAAGGACGATCAGCACGCCCGCGACGAGCGCCGCGACCGGTACGGCGAGAAGCCGCCGGATTCGCGTCATGACCAGCCAGGACCCCGCGACGAGGAGGCCGGAGAGGGGATCGGCCGCGATCGCCTTCACCGGCGCGAGGCAGAGGCCGAAGACGACGCCGGCCAGCATGGCGCTGGCGAGCGAAGCGGGGATGGCCGCGATGGCGCGGCCGAGCGGGCGCAGGAGCCCGGCCGCGACGACGAGCGCCGCCGCCACGACGAAGGCGCCGACCGCCGCCGGAAACCCGCCGGCCGGCAAGGCCGAGGTGGCGAGCAGCGCCGCGCCCGGCGTCGACCAGGCGACCGAGATCGGCATCTTCGTCCGGAGCGAAAGGACGATGCCGCAGACGCCCATCGCCACCGACAGCGCCATCAGGCCGGACGCGGCCTCCGCCTTGCTGGCGCCGACGGCCGTCAGCCCCTGGAGGATGACCGCGAAGGACGAGGCGAAGCCGACGAAGGCCGCGAGCAGGCCGGCCGAGACGGCCGAAGCCGAAGGAGGATGCGTCATGGACGGGAGGGTCCGATCGGGACGATGAAGTCCATCCTCCCTACGATCCGTCGAGGCCCCGACGCAACATGCTTCGCAAGAAGCGTCAGGCCGCTTCTACCGAAGCGTCAGGCCGCCTTTCCAGAACGTCAGGCCGCGCCGAGGGCTGGCTTGGCATCCGCCTTCGGGCCGACATCGACGGCCTCGCCGTTCTTCATCAGCTGGCGATGCCGGATCCAGTCGATCCCGCTGCCATCAGCGCGAAGCCCGCGCTCGCGTTGCGTCACGGTGAAATTGCCGGGCTCACCGTCGATCTCGAAGAGGTTGTAGCGCGCGGCCGGCTTTTCCGAACCGGCGCTCTGGCTCGCCGAGGGCACGCCGACGACCGGCACCAGCCCGTCCGTTCCCGCCAGCCAGTTCACCGTGTCGAGATGCGTGTGACCGTGCAGAACGAGATCCGCCCCGACCTCGCGCAGCACCTTGGAGAAGAACTGCTTGCCGATCAGCCGCTTGTGCCAGGAGGTGGAGCCCGAAATCGGCGGATGGTGGATCATCACCACGCGGAAGAGGCCGAGCGACTTCGCCGCCTGGAGCTGCTTTGCCAGCGCCAGCGCCTGACGCCGCTTGAACGTGCCGGTGGCGAGGAAGGGCGCCGTCGCCTCCGCGCTGGATGTGCCGAAGATCGCCACGTTGCCGCGCACGCGCATATAGGGAAAGAGATGGCCGATCTCGGCGGACGGATTGTCGCCCAGCATGTAGTCGTGCCATTCGTTGCAGGCGCGCCGCAGCGCGCCCGGCACGTAGGCGTCGTGATTGCCGGGCACGACAGAGACGAAGTTCGGCGCGCCCAGCTGCTGCAGCCAAAGAGCGGCGGCATGCGTCTCGGTCTTGGTCGCGAGGTTGACGAGGTCGCCGGTCACGGCGACATGGTCGGGCGCCTGCGCCTTCATGTCGGCGACGAGCGAGATCAGCGTGTCGCCGAACATCATGCGCCGCCGGTTGCGGTGCCAGTTGACGTAGCCCGTGATGCGTTTGGACGCGAACTCCCGCAAGGAGAGCTCCGGCAGCGGGCCGAGATGGATGTCGGAGAGATGAGCAAGTCGGAACATGAGCCCTCATCTAGCCGGCCGGCGGCTCGCGGAAAGAGCGGCAAGCGGTGGAAACCGCACGTGAAGCTCCGTCTTTTCCATCTGGCCCACGTCGTCCTGCGCCCCATGACGCTCGGCGTCCGCGTCATCGCCTTCGACGCGGCCGGCCGCGTCTTCCTCGTGCGACACACCTACGTGTCCGGCTGGCACCTGCCCGGCGGCGGCGTCGATCCCGGCGAGACGATCGAGGAGGCCGTGCGCCGCGAGCTTCGCGAGGAGGGCCATCTCGATCTGCCGAACCCGCCCGCGCTTCTCAGCGTCCATTTCAACAACACCGCCTCGCGCCGCGATCACGTCTTCCTCTATCGCTGCGAAGGCGCCGTGCAGACGGCCCCCAAGCCCGCCGACCGCGAAATCGCCGAGAGCGGCTTCTACGCCCTCGACGCCCTGCCGGCCGGCACCACCGCCGGCACGCTGCGCCGGCTGGCCGAAGCCCGCGGCGAGGTCGCGCCGGACCCGTATTGGTAGGGAGTCACGTAAAACGGGTTACAGCTCCTCCCGCCCATGCGGGGCCGTCAGGTCCTCGTCTGGGCCGAGCGGCACGATGCCGGTCGGGTTGATGGTCGGGTGGCTCTGATAGTAGTGGCCCTTGATGTGCTCGAAGTTCACGGTCTCGGCGATGCCGGGGGTCTGGTAGAGGTCGCGCAGATAGCCGAAGAGGTTGGGATAGTCGGCGATGCGGCGCTTGTTGCATTTGAAGTGGCCGACATAGACCGGATCGAAGCGCACCAGCGTCGTGAAGAGCCGCCAGTCCGCCTCGGTCGGCCTTGAGCCGAGAAGGTAGCGCTTCGTCGAAAGCCGCTCCTCGAGCCCATCCAGCGCGTCGAAGAGCGCGTGGAACGGCGTCTCGTAGGCTGCCTGTGTGGTCGCGAAGCCGCATTTGTAGACGCCGTTGTTGACGCGGTCGTAGATGTCGGCGTTGAGCGCGTCGATCTCAGGCCGGAGGTCCGGCGGATAGAGATCGGGCGAGCCGTTGCCGAAGGCGTCGAACGAGGCGTTCAGCATCCGGATGATCTCGGCGGACTCGTTGTTGACGATCGTCCCGGTCGCCTTGTCCCAGAGGACGGGCACGGTGACGCGGCCCGTATAGGAGGGGTCGGCCGCCGTGTAGACCTCGTAGAGCCGCGCCTTGCCGTTGACGCTGTCGGGGATCGCGCCCGGCCTGTCCGAGAAGACCCAGCCCTCGCTGCCCATCAGGAAGTCGACGACCGAGACGGAAATCGCCTTCTCCAGACCCTTGAGCTTGCGCAGGATCAGCGTGCGATGGGCCCAGGGGCAGGCGAGGGAGACGTAGAGATGGTAGCGCCCGGCCTCGGCGGGAAAGCCGCGCTGCCCGTCCGGGCCCGGCCCGCCATCCGGCGTCACCCAGTCGCGGAAGCTCGACGCCTTGCGCTCGAAGCGGCCGTCCTTCGTCTCGTACCACTTGTCCTGCCAGCGTCCCTCGACCAAGAGGCCCATGCCCGTCTCTCCATTCCAGCTCGACAGGCAAGGTAGAAGCGGTCTCGTGAACGGACAGGTGTTGGCCGCGGCGCTTTGCGATGCTATGCGCGAAGGGTGCGTCCGCGAAGGAGGGCGCCCTCGCGTCCTGCAGAACCCCGCAGGCGCGCGACCGCGAGCGAAGGCCGGCACGAATGCTGCGACGACGATCCACCGCACGCCCCGAAGAGGGGCCCGTCCAAGACCGGACCCGGCTGTCGATCCGCTGATCGGCGAGGGCTCCGAACGAGTGCGCCCCATCGGATCGCTGCCCTTATGATGCATCAATATCCCGACGTCCGGTTCATGCCGGAAATGTCCGTCCATTCGGACGTGGTCGCCGAGATCTCCTCGGAGGCCTTCGGTCCCGGCCGCTTCTCGCGCGCCGCCGAGCGCGTGCGCGAAATGGCGGGGCACGAGCCCTCGCTCTCCTTCGTCGCTTCGCTCGGAGACGCGATCGTCGGCTCCGTGCGCCAGTCTAGAATTGCGATCGGCGGCCGGCCGGCCGTCATGCTGGGGCCGCTCGCCGTGCGCCCGCCCTTCATGGGCCGCGGCCTCGGCGCGGCGCTCCTCGACGTCGCCGCGCGCAGCGCCCGCGAGGCGGGCGAGACCGTGATCCTCCTCGTCGGCGATCCGCCCTATTACCTCGCCCATGGCTACGTGCCCCTGCCGACGGGCTCCGTCCTCATGCCCGGCCCCGCCGACCCCGCGCGCCTCCTGGCGCTTCCACTCTGCGCGGGCGCACTGGAGGGGCTTTGCGGGCGCGTGACGGGGCGCGAGGGCATCCGGTGCCGGAAAGAGGCCGTCGGCCTCCTGGGGGATATTCGAGTCGCAGCCGGATAGAACGCCCGCGAGATCCCGTGGGGCGTCAGCGTCCCTCGCGATACCAGGTCGCGGAGACGGCGAGGAGCAGGATGCCGAGGCCGAGGAAGCCGGCGAAGAGCGGCGTGCGGTCGACGCCGCGCAGGACCGTCTCTTCCGTCGTTTTCAGGCCGATCCAGTCGCGCCCGTCGGCATCCGCCCGGCCGCGCACCGGCACGATGCGCGGAACGGAGACGCTGCCATCCTCCGCGATGCGGCGCACGCTGCCGCGCGTCGCGTCCGCGATGGGCTTCAGCTTGTCGGTCGTCGAGACGGCCTCGCGATACTCGCGCGGGTTGACCGGGCCGACATTGGCGAGCGCGGACAGATCGCCGTTCGCCGCCTGATAGAGGCCGAGTTCGGTCGTTGCCAGCGTGCCCTCCCAGCGGCCCGCGCCGGTCTCGACCAGCGGCACCGTGACCGCGCCGCCGGACGGCGTGACGATCGTCGCGGGACCCGGATCGTCGCCGATCGTCTGGCGGGTGATGACGAGATCGGAGCCACGCGCTTCGGCGTCGAGCGCCTCCTCGTCGAGTTCGGGCTCCTTCATCAGCCAGTGGGCGAGGCGCCGGAACAGCGCGACATGCGGCCCGCCCCCTTCGAAGCCGCGCGACCAGAGCCAGCCCTGATCGGAGAGGAGCAGCGCGACGCGGCCTTCTCCCGCCCGGTTCAGCACGAGGAGCGGCTTGCCGGAAGGCCCGTTCATCACCGTTTCGCCCTCGGGCTCACCGACGTCGATCGAGCGGAACCACTCACTCCAGTCCGGCGGCGTCGCCCCGGCGCCCGGCAGGTCGCGCGTCACCGGATGCTTGCGGCCGAGATCGGAGAGCGTCGGGCGGAAGGGCACCGTCTCGATCTCGCCCGTAGGCAGGGCCGGCAGGATCGAGGCGAGCGAGGTGGTCGCCACCGAATCCGGCCCGGCATATTCGGGACCGGAGGCGATCAGCAGCGCTCCGCCGTTCTCCACATACTGGGCGATATAGTCGAAGTAGAGCGCGGGCAGAACGCCGCGGCTCTGGTAGCGGTCGAAGATGATGAGATCGAAATCCTCGATCTTCTCCACGAAGAGTTCGCGGGTCGGAAAGGCGATCAGCGACAATTCGTCGATCGGCGTCCCGTCCTGCTTCTCGGGCGGGCGCAGAATGGTGAAGTGCACGAGATCGACGGAGGCGTCGGACTTTAGGAGGTTGCGCCACGTGCGCTCGCCGGCATGCGGCTCGCCAGAGACGAGAAGCACGCGCAGGTTCTCGCGAATGCCGTCGACCACCGCGATGGCGCGGTTGTTCACCGGCGTGATCTCTTCCGCATCGCGCGCGACGGAAACCTCGACGATGTTCTTGCCGGCGCGGGGCAGGCGGAAGGTCAGCGTCGCGGGCGAGCCCGGCACGGCCTCCTCGCGCGAGACGAGATCGCCGTTGAGGAAGGCGCGGACCTCGACGGGATTGCGCGAGGCGCGCGGCCCGTCCTCGATGACACGATAGGTCAGCTGCTGGTCCTGCTCGACGAGGCCGAAGCGCGGGCTGTTCTCGATCTCGATGCGCCGGTCGAACTCGTCGGACCGGCCGGTGACGAGCGCGTGGATCGGCGCGTCGAAGCCGAGCGCGGCCGCGTCGGTCGGAATGTCGTGGACCTGCCCGTCCGTGACCATGATCGCGCCCGCGACCCGCGCCGGCGCGACATCCGACAGCGCGCCGCGCAGCGCGCCGAAGAGGGCGGTCGTCGCGTCGTCGCCGGGATCGGCTCCCGCATTGGCCTCGACCTCGCGAACCTCGAATTCGGGAAAGCGCTTCAGCGATTCCTTTAGAGCCTCGGCGGCGGTGCTCGTCTCCGTCGTGCGCGTCTCGATCGTCTGGCTCTGGGAGCGGTCGACCACGAGCGCGACGACGCTCTTCAGCGGATCGCGCTCCTCGCGAAGCACGACGGGATTGAGCAGCGCGAGAAGCAGCGCCGCGAGCGCCGCGACGCGCAGGAGCCCGCCGCGCAGGCCCGAGAGGAGGAGCGCCGCCGCCAGGAGCACGGCGACGGACGTGAGGAGGGCGAGCACCGTCCAGGAAAAGAAGGGGGCGAAGCTGATCGACCAGCTCATTGGCCCAGCCTTTCCAGAAGCGCGGGAACGTGGACCTGATCGGCTTTGTAATTGCCGGTCAGGACGTACATCACGATGTTGACCCCGGCCCGATAGGCATATTCGCGCTGCGAGGGATCGGAGCTTTCGGTCGGGTAGAGGAAGAGCCCGCCCTCGTCGACGGCCCAGGCGCCGGCAAAGTCGTTCGACGTGATCATGATCGAGGAGACGCCGTCGCCGGCATTGGCGGGCCGGCTCGCGGCATTCGGATCGCGCACGAGCGCCTCGACCCAGAGGTCGGAGCCGGTGTGACGGCCCGGGAAATCCTTCATGATGTAGAAGGACTTGGTGAGGACGTGGTCGCTCGGAACGGGCTCCAGCGGCGGAATGTCGAGATCGGCGAGAATGTCGCGCAGGCGCCGCTGGCCGGGCGAGACGGACGTGTCGTCGAGCGAGGAAAGCTCGTCGTCCTTCACGTCGAAGAGCACGGTGCCGCCCTGCTTCATATAGCCGTCCACCCGGCTGATCGCGCTGGCGGCCGGCATCGGCGCGGAAGCGTCGATCGCCCAGTAGAGGATCGGATAGAAGGCCAGCTCGTCCGATGCGATATCGACGCCGACGGCCGCTCCCGGCTCCAGCGCGGTCTTGGCGGCGATGAACTGCGAGAGACCGTCGAGCCCGCGCCGGGAGACCTCGTCGGTCTGAGAATCGCCGGTCTCGACATAGGCGAGATGCGTCGTCTCCGTCGCCGCGATGGCCGCCTCGGCGCGCGCCTTCTCGGCGGCGGCATCCTGCGCGACCGCACCGCCCGACGAGATGAGAAGCCCGCCGAGGGCAAGAAGGGCCAGCACGGGAAGGACCGCCTGGCCGCGCGGACGAAGCCGCGACAGCGTGCGTGCGGCGCCGTTCAGCCAGAGCATGGCCAGCGCATCCAGAAGGAAGAGGAGGAGCGCGCCGGCGAAGAGCCAGGGCGTGAGGTCCACCGTGCCCTCGCGGCCGTAGCCGAGCTCGGCGGCCGAAACGCCCAGCGCGTCGGGGCCGAGGGGCGCCAGCGCGGCATCGGGTCCAAGGAGGTTCAAGGCGCTGTATCCCTCTTCGCTGCCGTAGAGGCCCGGCGGGTTCTTGAGGCTCGGCGCGGGCGCCGCCGCGCCGACGACCAGCGGCTCGACCTGCGGGCCGGGCGTACCGAGCCGGCCGGCCGCGTCGAGCACGCGGTAGGGCGGCAGGCTTTCGGTCGCAACCTGCGGAGCCGCTTGTGCGGCCGGATCGGCGGCGGCGGGCGCAGCCGTGCCGGTCGCGGCCGTGGCGGCGGGGCCGCCGGCGCGCGACAGCGTCACGATGCGGCGGAGCATGTCGACGAAGGCGCCCGAGATCGGAAGGTTCGACCATGTCGCCTCGGCGGTGACGTGGAAGAGGACGATCGTGCCCGCGCCGACCGTCTCGGCGGTCACGAGGGGCGTTCCGTCGAGGAGGCTGACCCAGGTCTTGGAGGCGAGATCGGCGGAGGGCTCCGCCAGGATCTGCCGCGACACGGTGACGTCCTCGCCGATGCCGATGCCCGCGAGAGGGCTCGTGACCGGGATCGGCGCGATGCGCTGCGGCTCCGACCAGGAGAGCGAGCCGCCGAGCTGCCGCTCGCCCGAGCGCAGGCGCACGGGCACGAGCGGGTCCTCGCCCGTCGTCGCGGCGAGGCGCGGCCCGGCAAAGCGCACGAGCACGCCGCCGGTTTCGACGAAGCGGCGGAGCGCCGCCTCCGCCGGCTCCGGCATCACGCCGATATCGGCGAGCACGACCACGGAGGGGCGGCGCTCGATCAGCGCGGGGACGGCGGTGGCGAGATCGGCGCTCTCGGCCCTGGCGAGATCGGCGAAGGGCTCGAGCGCGCGCGTGATGTAGTAGAGCGGGGAGAGAAGCGGCTGCGCGGCATCGGCCGCCTCGCCGGAGACGAGCCCGACGCGGCGCCGGCGGAAGCTGTCGTCGACGAGGCGGACGGCGCCCGCATCCGCCGCGCCCTCGACCTCGATCCGGGCGATGTCGTTTCGAAGCTCGACGGGGATCTCGAACCGGGCGGAGGCCTTGGTCTCGCCCGCCGCGAAGGGGAGCACCGCCCGCCCGACCTCGCGCCCCTGCGCGTCCAGTGCCCGCAGCGGCACGGGCCGCGCCTCGGAAGCGCCGGCGGGCCTGACGCCGTCGACGACGAGTGCCTCGGTCGAGTTGTCGGCGCCGGTCAGGCCGACGAGCCTGTCGATGGCGGGGCGATAAAGGAGGGCCTGGGAAGCGCCGAGCGCGCCGAGCGAGGCGAGAGCCTCTGCGGAACCTGCGGAATCGAGTCCGTCGGAGAGGACGGCGAGCGAGCCCGGCGCGGTTCCGCCGAGCGCGGTCGCAAGGCGCGCGGCGGCGCTCGCGCGGTCGGTCGGGATCGGGTGCGGCTCGGCGGCGCCGAGGCGCTCCAGCGCAACCGATGCCTCGATCGGGGTCGCGTCGTCGGATGCGCCTTCGGCGGACAGCGCCAGCGCGACTGGCCGCCCGGCCTCGCCCGCCTCGCGCACGAGATCGGCCGCCGCCTCGCGCCGGAGATCGAAGGCCTCGCCGCCGGGACCGCCCGAGGAGGCCCAGCCATTGTCGAGGAGGATTGCGACGGGGCCGCTGCCCGAAAGCCGGCCCTCGCTCGGGTTCAGCACGGGCGCCGCCAGCGCGAAGATGACGAGCGCGGCGAGGAGAAGGCGCAGAAGCGTCAGCCACCAGGGGCTTTTCGCCGGCGTTTCCTCCGTGCGCTTCACCTCGGCGAGAATGCGCAGTGGCGGAAAGGCTTCCGTCTGCGGACGCGGCGGCGTCAGCTTGAGGAGCCACCAGATGAGCGGCAGCGACAGAAGGCCCGCGAGGACCAGCGGTGCGCCGAAGGAGAGGCCGAGAAAACCCATCAGCCGCGCGTCCCGTTGCTGTTGCGCGCGCTGGCCTGCGGCAGGCCGCTGAGGCGGCTATGGACCGCGACGAGCGCTTCGGAGGCGAGCCGGTCCGTGCCGTGCGGCACGAAGCTCCAGCCGAGCCGGCGGCAATGTTCGGCGATATGGGCTCTGCGGGCCGCGAAGAGGTGGAGATAGTCTTCCCGCAGCGCCTCGGCGCGGCCGGCGGTCAGCTTGGCGCCCGTCTCGGGATCGCGGAACTCCGTTCGCCCGGCATAGGGGAAGCTCTCCTCGGCGGGATCGACGATCTGCACGAGGTGGCCGCGAATGCCGCGCCGCCCGATCCGGTCGATCCTGGCGACGATCTCGTCCACCGGATCGAGGAAGTCGCTGACGAGCACCACTTCGCTGAAGCGCTTCAGCCGGTCGTCGGGCGGAAAGCCGTCGTCCGGGCGGTTGGTCAGGAGCGCGCCCGCGATCCGCTCGGCCGCGTTGCGCGCCGAGATCGGCTGCATCACGCCGGGATAGCCGACGCGTTCGCCCGAGCGCGACAGGAGATCGGCCAGCGCCAGGACGAGGACGAGGGCGCGCGATTCCTTGGAGACCTGCGCGGTCCTCGACTTGTAGAGCATGGAGGGCGAGGGATCGGCCCAGAGCCAGATCGTCTGCGCCGCCTCCCATTCCTGGTCGCGCAAATAGAGGCTGTCGTCCCGGGCCGAGCGGCGCCAGTCGATGCGCGAGACCTCGCCGCCGTCCACGAAGGGCCGGAACTGCCAGAAATTCTCGCCGGTGCCGCGTCGGCGCCGGCCGTGCCAGCCGGCGATGACGGTGGAGACCACGCGCTGCGCCTCGACGAGGAGATCGGGCAGGAGCGCCGCCCGCTGGCGGGCCCGCACCAGGGCGTCGCCGGAGGAGGTGAGCTCGACCGTGCCGCCGATGCCAGCCATGATGGACCTCAGCTCCCGCTCACGTCGCGCTTCAGCGCCGCGATCACGTCGCGCACGCTCATGCCTTCCGCGCGCGCGGCGAAGTTCAGCGCCATGCGATGCTGCAGGATCGGCTCGGCCAGCGCCATCACGTCGTCGATCGAGGGCGCCAGACGCCCCTCGTAGAGCGCGCGGGCGCGAACGCAGGTCATCAGCGACTGGGATGCGCGGGGGCCCGGGCCCCAGGCGATGTGCGCGTCGGCCTCCTTGTGCCCGTTGCCTGGACGCGCCGAGCGCACCAGCGTCAGGATGGCCTCCACGACGCTCGGCGCCACCGGCATGCGGCGCACCAGCGCCTGGATCTCGCGAAGCCGCGCGGCGGTGAGGACGGCGACGGCCTTCTGGTCGTTGGTGCCGGTCGTCTCCAGAAGGATGCGGCGCTCGGCCTCGAGATCGGGATAGAGCACGTCGACCTGCATCAGGAAGCGGTCGAGCTGCGCCTCGGGCAGGGGATAGGTGCCCTCCTGCTCCAGCGGATTCTGCGTCGCCAGCACATGGAAGGGCGCGGGCAGATCGTGCCGGGCGCCCGCGATCGTCACATGATATTCCTGCATCGACTGCAGCAGCGCCGACTGCGTGCGCGGGCTCGCGCGGTTGATCTCGTCGGCCATCAGGAGCTGGGCGAAGACCGGGCCCTTGATGAAGCGGAAGGACCGCCGGCCGGTCTCGTCCTGGTCCATCACTTCGGAGCCGACGATGTCGGAGGGCATGAGATCGGGCGTGAACTGGATGCGGCGCGCGTCGAGCCCGAGCGCGAAGCCGAGCGTTTCGACGAGCTTGGTCTTGGCAAGGCCGGGCACGCCGACGAGAAGCGCATGGCCGCCCGCCAGAATCGCGATCACGGTCTGCTCGACGACGCTCTCCTGCCCGAAGATGACGCGGCCGACGGATTCCTTCACCCGCGCGATATCGGCCAGCGCGCCTTCCGCCAGCGCCACCATCTCGTCGGGGGCAAGGGTCGTATCCTGGGGCGCGTGCATGGTCATGTCGGGACGTCTCCAAGTCCTGTGGGGAAGTCCCGTTGGACATCAGTCGGATCGGCGCGCCGGCGCGGGGGCGGTCGATTCCAGGCCAGCCTCCATTTGAGTCCGGCGGGCCCCATCCTGGCAAGCGGGCGGAGCGCAACTATTTCGTGACTGCGAAGGCGGGCCAAAATAAGACCTCGGGCGCGCCCCGCCGGGCTGGGACGGCGTGTCGCGGCAGGGGTGGGAGTCGCCCCGGCCATCCGTCCTCGCGCCCCGCGGCCCGATCGAAGCTCCAGAGGAGATGCGCCATGACCGAGACATTCCCGTCGTCCGGCCCGTCGTCCGGCAAATCGTCGGGCAAGCCGTCCGGCCACCCGGCCCGCGAGCCGGCCGTCTCCGCCGATCTCGCCGCGCTCGTCGCGAGGGCCGAGCGGGCCGGCAAGGGCGCGCCGCCGGTCGAGAGCTGGAATCCCGATCATTGCGGGGAGATCGACATGGTCATCCGCGCCGACGGGAGCTGGACCTACAACGGCTCGCCGATCCAGCGCCCGGCTCTGGTGCGCCTCTTCTCCACCGTGCTGCGGCGCGACGAGGATGGCCGGACCTATCTCGTGACGCCCGCCGAGAAGCTCGGCATCACCGTCGAGGACGCGCATTTTCTCGCCGTCGAGATGAGCCGGGATGCGCGCGGCGGCGTCCCCGTCCTCACCTTCCGCACCGGGGTCGGCGATGTCGTGGAGGCCGGTCCCGCCCACCCCTTGCGCTTTCGCGTCGGCGAGGATGCCGGTTTCGAGCCCTATCTCCTCGTGCGCGGACGCCTCGAGGCCAAGCTGACGCGCGCGCTCGCCTACGATCTGGCCGAGCTGATCGAGACCGACGACGAGGGCGGCGCGTATGTCGCCTCCGGCGGCGCCCGGTTTCCCCTGCCGGCGGAAGCCTTCGCGGCGGATGGGAGCGCATGACGCCCTTTTCCGCCGCCGACCTTCGCGCCCGCCTGCCGCGTCTTGCTGGGCGGGCGCCGGGCGGGGTCGTCGAGGAGATCGGCGACCACGTCCTCAACCCCGACTGGGCGCAGCTCGCCGAGCGCCCCGCGGCGCGAGAGGCGGCCGTGCTGGTGCCGGTCGTCGACGATCCCGCGGGGGCGACGCTGATCCTCACCCGCCGCGCCGATTCGCTGCGCAAGCATTCGGGGCAGGTCGCCTTTCCCGGCGGATCGATCGACCCGGAGGATGCTTCGGCGGAAGCCGCCGCGCTGCGCGAGAGCCGCGAGGAGATCGGTCTCGACGACCGTTTCGTCGAGACGCTCGGCCGCCTGCCGCCCTATCGCACGACGACGGGCTTTCGCATCACGCCCGTCATCGCCATCGTGACGCCCGGCTTCACTTTGGCGCCGAACCCGGTCGAGGTCGCCGACGTCTTCGAAGTGCCGCTCGCCTTCCTGATGGATGCCGCGAACCATCGCCGGGAAAGCCGCATGTTCGAGGGGCGCGAACGCTTCTATTATTCCATGCCCTTCGGCGGGCAGATCATCTGGGGCGTGACGGCCGGCATCGTCCGCGCGCTCTACGAAAGGCTCTACGCATGACGACGCCCGAACATCGGCGGATCGAAGCCGACTGGCTCCTGGACGAGAGCCTGCAATCCATCCTGGCGGCCCTCGTCGGCCCCGGAGACGAGGAGGCGCGCGTCGTCGGCGGGGCCATCCGCAACACGCTGATGGGCAAGGCCGTCACCGATATCGACATCGCCACGACCGCTCTGCCCGAAATCACCGTCGCGCGCCTGGAGGCGGCCGGCTTCAAGACCGTGCCGACCGGCATCGAGCACGGCACGATCACCGCCATCGCCAAGGGCCGCCCCTACGAGGTGACGACGCTGCGCCGAGACATCGAGACGGACGGGCGCCACGCCAAGGTCCTGTTCGGGCGCAGCTGGCAGGCGGATGCCGAACGGCGAGACTTCACGATCAACGCCCTCTATGCCGATGCCGATGGCGCGGTCATCGATCTAGTCGGCGGGCTGCCCGATCTCGACCGCAAGGTCCTGCGCTTCATCGGCGATGCCGAGACGCGGATCGAGGAGGACTATCTGCGCATCCTGCGCTTCTTCCGCTTCTTCGCCTGGTATGGCGAAGGGCGGCCGGATGCCGCCGGCCTTCGCGCCGCGACGCGGCTGAAGTCCGGCCTGTCGCGCCTCTCGGCCGAGCGCGTCTGGGCGGAGCTGAAGAAGCTCTTCGGCGCCCCCGATCCATCCCGCGCCCTTCTCTGGATGCGCCAGACGGGCGTTCTCGGCGCCGTGCTGCCCGAGAGCGAGAAATGGGGCATCGACGCCATCCACGGGCTGATGGAGGCCGAGCGCGCGCTCGGCTGGCCGGCGGACGCGCTTCTACGCCTGCAGGCGATCGTGCCGCCGGACGAGGAGCGCATGGCCGCGCTGGCGAAACGCCTGCGCCTGTCCAATGCCGACCGCGACCGCCTCATCGCCTGGGCGGCGGCCGGTCCCGTTCCGGCGGAGACGACGGCCTCGGCCTTGCGCAGCCGGCTCTATTTCGGCGAGCCGCCGGCGCTGGCCGATCGCCTGAGGCTCGGTCTCGCCAGTGCGCGCGTGAAGGCGCAAGGGGCGGACATGATGGCGCTGGCCGAAGTCGCGAGCCTCGGCCGCATGCTGGGCGAGGCCGAAGGCTTCGCGCCGCCGCCCTTTCCGGTCTCGGGGGACGATCTGAAGAAAGCCGGCATCGCCGCGGGGCCGGCGCTCGGCAAGGCGCTGGACGAGCTCCGCCGGGCCTGGGTCGACAGCGGTTTCGTCCTGTCGCGGGAGCGGCTGCTCGAACGGCTTTGACGAGAGCATCGGTCAATAGCACCCAGTTCTGTTGACCGTCCGATGCTCCAAAACAAAAAGCGGGCCGTTTGGCCCGCTTCGCATCATGCCCACCAAAAGATCGAGACGGTCAGTTCCGGTGTTCGGTCGTGGCCTGACGGAACATGTCCATCATCGAGGGCGAGATCGTATCGACGCCCAGCTGACGGGCCTGCATCACCGCACGCCGAATGACCTCGGCATGGCTGTCGGCCCGGATCACACGCTCACAACCCGGAATTACGCCTGCGCAATTCAGTTCGTACATCTGGTTCTCTCCCATGCGAGTGTTTCACACTCAACATGAGCAATAAATCGGCAAAATGGGATGAGTTCCAGCACCATCACGCGGAATTACAAGTCGCGCGAAAAGGTCATTTAAGATCATGTTTTCAGTGAGCGATTTGGAACTGTTCCGATCTCTCGAAGGCGCCTGCGACAACAGCGCATTGGCGCCCCTGAAGGGTCACGGCCACTTCACCACGGGCGGCATCGAGGAGAGGATCGAGGCGACGTTGCCGCCCGTCTTCAGGCCGAACAGCGTGCCGCGATCGTACAGGAGATTGTACTCGACATAGCGTCCACGGCGAATCAGCTGCTCCTCGCGGTCGGCCTCCGTATAGGGCAGGCCCGCATTCTGGCGCACGAGATGCGGATAGACGACGAGGAAGGCCTTGCCGACATCGCGGGTGAAGGCGAAGTCGGCGTCCCAGCCGCCCTTCTCCTCCGAGGAGTGCAGCCAGTCGTAGAAGATGCCGCCGACGCCCCGCGCCTCGCCGCGATGGGGAAGGTGGAAATAGGTGTCGCACCATTCCTTGAACCGGTCGTAGTCCGCCACGCCCTGGTGCCGGTCGCAAACGAACTTCATCGCGCGATGGAAGGCCTGCGTGTCCGGGTCGTTCTCGCTGCGGCGACGGTCCAGGACCGGCGTGAGGTCCGCGCCTCCGCCGAACCACTGGCGCGAGGTCACGACCATTCGCGTGTTCATGTGCACGGCCGGCACGTTCGGATTGCGCATATGCGCGATCAGCGAGACGCCGGAGGCCCAGAAGGTCGGGTCCTCGTCGGCGCCGGGGATCTGTTTGCGGAACTCCTCGGAGAAGGCGCCATGCACCGTCGAGGTATGGACGCCGACCTTCTCGAAGACCCGGCCGCGCATCATCGACATGACGCCGCCGCCGCCTTCGCCGTCGTCGCGGATCCAGGGCGTCCGCTCGAAGCGGCCGGCGGGAAGGCCGTCCACCTCGAACGCATCCTCGATGTCCTCGAAGGCCTGGCAGAGGCGATCGCGCAGCGCCTCGAACCAGCCGCTGGCGGCGGCCTTCTTCTCGTCGAGCCCTTCGGGCAGGCCTTCCGGCAGTTCGGGACGTTCCATCCGGCTCGTGTCCTTCCAGACATGCGGTCATGCGACAGGCGAAGCTTGACCCCACGAGAGAGGGTCGAGCCGCCTTTCGCCCCGGCCTAGCATCTAGCCCGCTCCGCCGAAAGCGGCGAGGTCGGCCTGTCCCCGGCAAGCTCGCCCGAATCGATTCGCAAATGGGCGGACGCGGCGCTATGTTTTGGCGGACGAAGCCCTCGGATGCGACGAGACCCTCTCGATGGACGCCTATCCCCGCCCGCCGCTGGCCGGCCTGAAGCGGCAGCTCCAGGCGAGTCGCAAACGCTCGGACGCCGCGCGCGACGCCTTCCTGCGCGAGACCTACACGCTCCCGCGCGAGGCCGCGCGCGTGAAGGCGCGCGAGTGGTTCGAGCTCTATCCCAAGGCGGCCTACTGGACCTCGGTGGAGAGCTGGCGCGTTCTGCCCGGCGACGAGGTCGAGTTCACCATGCGCCGCCTGCCGAGCGCCGACTGACCTTTTCTTACGCGGCCCGCGACAGGTCGCTCTCGATGGCGGCGATCGCGCGTTCGAGCGCAGCGACGAAGTCGGCATGGAAGGCCGTGCCGATTTCCTTGCGCATGATGGAGAGCGCCGTCTCCACCGGCATGGCGGCGCGATAGGGCCGGTTGGCGGTCAGCGCGTCGAAGACGTCGGCGACCGAGACGATCATCGTCTCCGCCTCGATCTCGGCCTCGATCAGCCCGCGCGGATATCCCTTGCCGTCCAGCCGCTCGTGATGCCCGCCACCGATGCGCGCCATCTCGCGGAAGACGGGGACGCGGCTGAGAATGCTTTCGGAGAGCGTCGCATGGCCGCGCATCTCCTTCCACTCCTCCTCGTCCAGCTTGCCGTTCTTGTCGAGAATGGAATTGGAGACGCCGAGCTTGCCGATATCGTGGAGGAGGGCGGCCCGCCGCAGCCAGCGCCGCCGTTCCGGCGTGTAGCCGCTTTCCGCCGCCACCATGTCCGCATAGACCGCGACGCGCTCGGAATGGCCCGACGTGAACGGGCTCTTGGAATCGATGATCTGCGCGAAGGCCCGCGCGATGTCGTCGAGATAGTCCTCGTCGATCAGGATCAGCCCCTGGCGGGGCTCCAGCGCCACGACGGCATCCTCGATTCCGTCGGAGGAAAGCGTCTCCCAGAAAGCGTCGGACCCGGCGACGGCCTCGAAGGCGGCGGCGACCGCCGGATCGAACCAGCTGCCGGCGCGCTCGCGCACCTCGGCGAGCGCCGCCTCGCGGCCGGCGGCCGTGTGGAACACGTCGACCACCTGCGAGAGGAGCGCGATGCGGGCATAGAGCGGGATCGCCGGCCCCGCCCGTCGGTCGGGCCGCCCCTTGCCGTTCCAATGCTCGTCGAGCCCATGGATCGCGTCGCAGACGGAAGCGGGAAAGCGCAGCATCGCGGCGATCTCCGCCCCGCGCTGGCAGCGGGTCTGGATGAGATCGTCGACGATCTCGCCGCCATTCTGCAGGACGTTCAGCACCGCCTTGAAGCGCTCGGTAAGGCCGGCTTTCAGGCCCGTATGCGAGAAGACGAAGGAGAGGACCTTCGGCAGGCTGTCGTTCACCGTCTTGAAGTCGCGCTTGAAGCCGATGTCGTCGGACAGATAGAGCTCGCAGATGCGCGCGGCATTGCTGGAGCAGCCGAGGTCCTTCAGCATGATCGTGTAATACAGCTCCCAGAGCTGGAGCTCGGGCAGGCCCATCCGGCGCCCGATATGCACGCCGATCCACGTCGCGCGGACGCAATGGCCGATCGGCTGGCCTTCGGTGATGTCGAGCGCATGGCTGAGCGCGCCGAGAAGCTCGGCCAGCCGCATCTGGTCGGCGCTCGCGGCCGCACGATCCGCATCGACGAGTGCCAAGCCCATGTTCCGAAATCCCGTTCCCCCGAGACGTCGTTCATCGCCGACCGATCCTCAACACCGGATTGATCCCCGCGGGGTCTCTCTCAAGAGGGTGAAGAAAGGCCTTCGCTCGCGGGCCGCGCCGGGAGGAGCCTGAGCTGCCGAACGGCTTCGCCGGCCGCCATTCCGACCGATACCGCAAGATTGAGCGAGCGGGCGCCGGGCACCATGGGGATCGTCACGCGGAGGTCCGCGCGCTCATGGACGCCGGCCGGCACGCCCGCGCTCTCGCGTCCGAAGAGGAGCACGTCGCTCGCCCGGAACTCGGCCTGCGTGTAGGGCAGGGCGCCGGCCGTGGTGAAGAGCACCAGACGCCGGTTCCCGGCCTGCCGCCAGGCCTCGAACCTCTCGAAGGTCAGGTGGCGGGTGAGCCGCGCCATCTCGATATAGTCCATCCCGGCGCGCTTCAGCGCCCGGTCGGAGAGGTCGAAGCCGGCCGGCTCGATCACCGCGATGTCGAGCCCGAGACAGGCGCCGAGCCGCAGGATCGTGCCGGTATTGCCGGCGATGTCGGGCTGGTAGAGGGCGATCGTCGGGGCCATCGCCGCTCATGGCGCAAGCGCCTTCCGCCGTAAAGCCCGCTCGTGTCGAACCTGCGCCTTCGCCTGCGGCATCGTCCGCAGGCGGCGATCCTTCGCCGTGATTTTTCGCGCGGCTCGGCCTATATGCCGGTTTCCGCCGTCCCGCCGGCCCATCCCGACGACCTGCCCGAGCCCGAAAGACCGTTCATGTTCGCCTTCTTCGAAAGGCTGGTCGATCCCTTTCCCGGCGATCGGCCCGCAAGCCCGCCTTCCGGCCTCTGGCGCTTCGTCTGGCATTACGCGCGGCCGGTCTGGCCGCTGCTGGCCGCCTACGCCGTCCTGACCTCGCTCGTCTCGCTGGTGGAGGTCTCGCTCTTCGGCTTTCTCGGGCAGATCGTCGACTGGCTCTCGGCGGCCGATCGCGCGACCTTCCTCGCCACCGAAGGCTGGACGCTGTTCGGCATGGCGGTGACGATCCTGATCGTCCTGCCCGGCCTCGTCTTCGTGGAATCGCTCTTCGGTTTCCAGGCGCTGTTCGGTAACTTTCCGATGCGCTTTCGCTGGAGCGTCCATGCCTGGCTGCTCGACCAGTCGCTCGGCTTCTTCCAGGACGAGTTCGCCGGCCGCATCTCCACCAAGCTGATGCAGACCGCGCTCGCGCTGCGCGAGACGATCGTCAAGTCGATCGACGTTCTCCTCTACGTCACCGTCTACTTCACCGGCATCGTCATTCTGATCACCGGGGCCGACGTGCGGCTGGCGCTGCCCTTCCTCGTCTGGCTGACGGCCTACGTCTTCCTCCTGCGCTTCTTCATTCCGCGCCTGATGCGCGTCGCCGAACGTCAGGCGGATGCACGGGCCGAGATGACGGGGCGGATCGTCGATGCCTATGCCAATATCGGCACGGTCAAGCTCTTCGCCCACACGCGGCGCGAAGCCGAGCATGCGCGCCATTCCATGCGCAGCTTCCTCCTGCCGGTCTACGGGCAGGCGCGGCTGATCAGCGGCTTCTTCACGAGCCTCTACGCCCTGAACTCCGCATTGCTTCTCGGCGTCGGCGGCACCGGCATCTGGCTCTGGCAGGCGGAGGCCGTCTCGGTCGGCGCCGTCGCGGTTGGCATCGGTCTCGTCCTGCGCCTCACCGGCATGTCGCAATGGATCATGTGGGAGGTCTCGGCGCTCTTCGAGAACATCGGCACGATCCGCGACGGCATGGCGACCTTCACCCGCCCGATCCTTCTCGCCGATGCCCCCGAGGCCAAGCCCCTCACCGTTCCCGAGGGCGAGATCCGTTTCGAGAGCGTCGCCTTCTCCTACGGCTCCGACGTCGCCCATCGGCCGGCCGGCGCGGTCATTCCGAACTTCACGCTCACCATCCGGCCCGGCGAGAAGATCGGCCTCGTCGGGCGCTCGGGCGCCGGCAAGTCGACGCTCCTCAACCTTCTCCTGCGCTTCTACGATGTGGAATCGGGCCGCATCCTCATCGACGGACAGGACATCTCGAAGGTGACGCAGGCTTCGCTGCGCGCGGCCATCGGCATGGTCACGCAGGACACCTCGCTTCTCCACCGCTCCATCGCCGAGAACATCCTCTACGGCCGACCCGATGCGGACGAGGCCGCGCTCGCACGCGCCGTCGAGCGCGCGGAAGCGGGCGGCTTCATCGGCGGTCTCGTCGATGCCAAGGGCCGCACAGGGCTTGCCGCCGAGGTCGGCGAACGCGGCGTGAAGCTCTCGGGCGGACAGCGCCAGCGCATCGCCATCGCCCGCGTCATGCTGAAGGACGCGCCGATCCTCCTCCTCGACGAGGCGACCTCGGCGCTGGATTCGGAGGTCGAGGCCGCCATCGCGGAAAACCTCTACCGCCTGATGGAGGGCAAGACCGTCATCGCCATCGCGCACCGCCTCTCCACCATCGCCGCGCTCGATCGGCTGATCGTGCTGGATGCCGGCGAAATCGTGGAGCAGGGGACTCATGCCGAACTCGTCGCGGCCGGCGGGCTCTATGCCCAGCTATGGCATCGGCAGGCCGGCGGTTTCCTCGGAGGCGACGAGACCGCCGCCCCAATCGACGCACGGGCCGCCCCATGAGGGCGATGCCGGCCGGGGCGGCCGCATGATCGAGCGTTTCCTCCAGCGTTTCGAGCGCACGCTCGACCCGTTCGACGACGCGATCGGTGACGATGCGCGCGAGCGCGAGCGGCTGACCGGACATCTCTCGGCTTTGCCCACCACCGCGAACGGCTTCATCTGGCACTTTTCCAAGCAGGCCAAGGGTCCGCTTCTCGTGCTCCTGGTCGCCGGCGGCGTCAGCGGCGGCGTCGATGCGCTGCTCTTCTCGGGCGTCGGCTGGATCGTCGACGCGCTGGAACGGGGCACGCCGGACACGCTCTTCGCCGAGCATGGCACGATGCTGATCGGGCTTGCGCTCTTCACGCTGATCGGCCGCGCGCTCGTTCTCGTCGCGGCGTCGATCGTCGAGGAGCAGGTCGTCGCGCCCAGCCTCTTCAACCGCATCCGCTGGCAGAGCTATCGCCGGCTGATGGACCAGTCCTACACGTTCTTCCAGAACGACTTCGCCGGCCGGCTCGCCCAGAAGGTGCAGCAGATCGGGCAGGCGACGGGCGACTTCATCGTCACGACCCTCCAGACGCTCTGGGGCTTCGTCACCTTCGTCCTTCTCGCCGTCACCATTCTCGGTGCGATCGACTGGCGCATGGCCGCCGTCCTCGCGGTCTGGTCGCTCGGCTATGCCTGGATCGTCCGGGCGCTCCTGCCGCGCATCCGCGAGCGGGGCCGCGAGCGCGCGGCGGCGAACTCGATCTGGACCGGCCGCGTCGTCGACAGCTTCACCAACATCCTTTCGGTCAAGCTCTTCGATGCGACGCGGGCGGAGGACGCCTTCGTCAAGGAGGGCTTCCGCTCCTATGTCGAGACCGTCTGGCGGCTCGGCCGCGCGCTGACCAGCGTTCGCAGCGCGGTCGCCATCCTCAACGGCTTCATGATCACCGGCATCGGCGTCGTGGCGATCCTGGGCTGGCAGGCCGGCTCCGTCACGTCGGGCGGCGTCGCGACCGCGCTCGGCCTCGTCCTGCGGCTGAACCAGATGAGCGGCTGGATGATGTTCAACATCAACGGCCTCGTGCGCAATTACGGCACCATCCAGGACGCCGTAGCGACCATCACCGTGACGCCCACCCTCGTCGATCGCATCGACGCCGTTCCCCTGAAGGCGACGCGCGGGGAGGTTCGCTTCGACGACGCGACCTTCCACTACGGCAAGGGCGGCGGGGTGATCGACGGCTTGTCCCTCACGATCCGCGCCGGCGAGAAGGTCGGCCTCGTCGGCCGTTCGGGCGCCGGCAAGACGACGCTCGTCAACCTCATGCTGCGGCTCTACGACCTCGAGGCCGGGCGCATCTCCATCGACGGACAGGACATTGCGAGCGTGACGCAGGCCTCGCTGCGCGCCGCCATCGGCGTCGTCACGCAGGACACCTCGCTTCTCCACCGCTCGATCCGCGAGAACATCGCCTATGGACGCGAGGATGCGAGCGAGGAGGCGGTCGAGCTGGCCGCCCGACGCGCCAACGCGCTCGGCTTCATTCCCGGCCTTCGCGATCCGAAGGGCCGAACGGGCTTCGACGCCCATGTCGGCGAACGCGGCATCAAGCTCTCCGGCGGCCAGCGCCAGCGCATCGCCATCGCCCGCGTGCTTTTGAAGGATGCGCCGATCCTCGTTCTCGACGAGGCGACCTCCGCGCTGGATTCCGAGGTCGAGGCCGCGATCCAGGAGAACCTGAAGGAGATGATGAAGGGCAAGACGGTCATCGCGATCGCCCACCGCCTTTCCACCATCGCCGCACTCGATCGCCTGATTGTGCTCGACGGCGGCCGAATCGTCGAGGAGGGGCGCCATGCCGACCTCGTCAACCGCGGCGGTCTCTATGCCAGCCTATGGGCCCGCCAGTCCGGCGGCTTCATCGACGCGGAGGCGGCGGAGTAGGGCGCGCCCGGCTTTCCGCCGAAGCGAGGAACTGGCGCGAGGCTTGCGACCGATCTGCCGCAGGGGGCCGGCATTCGGCGGTGCGGGCGTCGGCGCCGGGGCCCGCGCACTTCTGCCGTCTGGACAATGGGAAAATCGCCGCCTAGAACCCCTCCAAATCATGGCGAGATCGTGGGAGGCGTGGCAACATGCGTCGAGCGTATCCAGTCGTGATCCGATTTGTCCGCGAGAAGCGGATCGGAGAGCATGACGTCCCTTAGAGGAGCTCGTGATTTGAGCGTCAACGACACCGCCGAGCCGACACGCCGGGATTTCCTCTACATCGCGACAGCGGCGGTCGCAGCCGTCGGCGCCGCGTCCGTGGCCTGGCCCTTCATCGACCAGATGAACCCCGATGCCGGCACGCTCGCCCTCGCCGAGATCGAGGTTGACGTCAGCCAGGTCGCCGAAGGTCAGTCGATCACGGCGAAATGGCGCGGCAAGCCCGTCTTCATCCGCCAGCGCACCGCCGAGGAGATCGCCTCGGCCAAGGCCGTGCCGCTTTCGGATCTGAAAGACCCGCTCGCGCGCAACGCCAACCTTCCCGACAGCGCCGACGCGACCGATGCCAACCGCACGGCGGCCGGCAAGGAAGCCTGGCTCGTCATGGTCGGCGTCTGCACCCATCTCGGCTGCATCCCGCTCGGTCAGCAGGGCGATTTCGGCGGCTGGTTCTGCCCGTGCCACGGCTCGTCCTACGACACGGCCGGCCGAATCCGCCAGGGACCTGCACCGCAGAACATGGCGGTTCCGGCCTTCGAGTTCATTTCCGACACGACCGTTCGCATCGGCTGACGTAGGAGCTAAGGCTTATCCATGAGTGGTCATTCGTCCTACGTCCCGACATCCGGCGTCATGCGCTGGCTCGACGCGCGCCTTCCGCTGCCGCGTCTCGTCTATGACAGCTTCGTCGCCTATCCGGTGCCGCGCAACCTGAACTACGCCTATACGTTCGGCGGCATTCTCGCGATCTTCCTGGTCTCGCAGATCCTGACCGGCGTCGTCCTCGCCATGCATTACGCGGCGACCTCGACCGGCGCCTTCGAGTCCGTCGAGCGCATCATGCGCGACGTGAACTGGGGCTGGCTGCTGCGCTACATGCACGCCAACGGCGCGTCCTTCTTCTTCATCGCCGTCTACCTGCACATCTTCCGCGGCCTCTACTACGGCTCCTACAAGCAGCCGCGCGAGGTTCTCTGGATTCTCGGCGTGATCATCTTCCTTCTGATGATGGCGACCGCCTTCATGGGCTACGTCCTGCCTTGGGGTCAGATGTCCTTCTGGGGCGCGACGGTGATCACCGGCTTCTTCACCGCCTTTCCGGTCATCGGCGATCCGATCCAGCAGCTTCTCCTCGGCGGCTTCGCGGTCGACAACGCGACGCTCAACCGCTTCTTCTCGCTGCACTATCTGCTGCCCTTCATGATCGCGGGCGTCGTCATCCTCCACGTCTGGGCCCTGCACGTCACGGGCCAGACGAACCCGACCGGCGTCGAGGTCAAGACCTCGAAGGACACCGTGCCCTTCACGCCCCACGCGACGATCAAGGACGGCTTCGCGATGGTCGTCTTCCTCGCGATCTTCGCCTATTTCGTCTTCTACCTGCCCAACTACATGGGCCATCCCGACAACTACATTCCGGCCAATTCGCTGAAGACGCCGGCGCATATCGTGCCCGAATGGTACTTCCTGCCCTTCTACGCCATGCTGCGCGCCATCACGTTCGACATCGGCCCGATCGATTCCAAGCTCGGCGGCGTCCTCGTGATGTTCGGCTCGATCATCGTGCTGTTCTTCGTGCCCTGGCTGGACACGAGCCGCGTTCGCTCGACTTCCTACCGCCCAATCTACAAGATCTTCTTCTGGATCTTCGCGGTGAACGCCGTGATCCTCGGCTGGCTCGGCTCGCGCCCGGCAGAGGGAATCTATCCGACGCTCGCGCTGATCGGCACGATCTACTACTTCGGGCATTTTCTGATCGTTCTGCCGCTGCTCGGCCTCATCGAGACCCCGAGGAAGCTGCCGGCCTCGATCACCGAGGCGGTGCTCGCCAAGCACAAGGGCGGCTCCGGCCTCCCCGCCGGCGCGGCGGCTTCGCCGGACGTCAAGGGCTGAACGGTTGCGGTCGGGAAACATCCAGATGAACAGACTTCTCGCATCCGTCCTGGCGGCCGGCGTCTTCTTCGCCCCCGCCGCCTTCGCGCAGGAGCCGACGGCTCCGGCGAACCCCTCCGCCGCCGCGCCCGCGGCGGCACCGGCCGGCGAAGCCGGTGCGGCGCCCGCGGCAGCTCCCGCCGACGAAGCCGCCCAGCGCTCCGCCGGCGGCAGCGCTCCTCCGCACGAGCCCTCCGGCGAGGAGCACGGCGCCACGCCGCACTATCCGCTGAAGCACCCGGCCAATCTCGACTGGAGCTTTGCCGGACCCTTCGGCCACTGGGACGTCGGGCAGCTGCAGCGCGGCCTGAAGGTCTACAAGGAGGTCTGCTCGGCCTGCCACTCGATGAGCCTCGTCTCGTTCCGCAATCTCGAGGCGCTCGGCTACGACGAGAACCAGGTCAAGGCCTTCGCCGCCGAGTACACGGTGCAGGATCTCGCCCCGAACGCGGACGGCGAGATGTTCGAGCGTCCGGCCATTCCGTCGGACCGCTTTCCCTCGCCTTATCCGAACGTGGAAGCCGCCGCCGCCGCCAACAACGGCGCGGCCCCGCCGGACTTCTCGCTGATCGCCAAGGCTCGCGCGGTCGAGCGCGGATTCCCGCAGTTCGTCTTCGACATCCTGCCCTGGCAGCAATATGCCGAAGGTGGCCCGGACTACATTCACGGCCTTCTCACCGGCTACAATCAGGAGCCGCCGGCGGGCGTCGTGATCCAGCCGGGCACCTATTACAACCCGTACTTCATCGCCGGCCCGGCTCTCGCCATGCCGCCGCCGATCTCGGACGATCAGGTGACCTACGACGACGGCTCGCCGCAGACGGTGGACCAGTATTCGCGCGACGTCTCGGCCTTCCTCATGTGGGCTGCCGAGCCGCATCTGGCCGAGCGCAAGGCGACGGGCATGGTCGCGGTGGTGTTCCTGATCATCTTCGCCGTGCTGCTCTTCCTGACCAAGCGCAAGGTCTGGGCGAACACGCCTCACTGATATCGGGGAAGGGCGGATGCCGATGCATCCGCCTCCCGGCTCGATCCACCCGCGAACGGGTCGATCCCGCTGCACATGAAAAAGGGCCCTTCGCGGGGCCCTTTTTCATGTCGATGCCGGAGCTGGCGGGGCGCTGCGCGGACGGTCTCCCGCGCGCAACGATCGCTTTGAATCGCCGTCAGTCGGTCCCCATGAAGGCGGCGGCCTTCATCGAGAAGACCAGCTCGCCATTCTGGTTCTCGCCGCCGGCGGTGGTCTCCATGACGCCCCAGCCGTGGCGGGTGCCGGAGATGCGCTTGGCGGTCACGGTCTGGAAGAAGCGGATCGTGTCGCCGGCGAAGACCGGACGCAGCCAGCGCAGTTCCGTGACGCCCGGCGAGGGCCCGACCTTGGGCGCCGTGCCGCCTCCCTCCACGAACTCGGCAACGACGCGCTTCGTCGTATCGACGTTGAGGCGCATGAAGACCGCGACCGTGTGCCAGCCGGATGCGCAGAGCCCGCCGAGGACGGAGGCCTTCGCCGCTTCCGCATCGAGATGGAAAAGCTGCGGGTCGAACTTCCCGGCAAAGCGCTGGATGTCGGCGGCTTCGAAAAGATGCGAGCCGAGATCGACCCTCTCGCCGACGCGAATCGTGTCCCAGAAGCTCATGCCGCCGCTCCCTCGCGCGTCAGCAGCATGACCGTGTACTCGCATTCGAGCACGGCCTCTCCCGCCTGATTGCGCACGTCGTTGCGGAGCTTGGTGATGCCGAGCGAGGGGCGCTTCTGCGAGATGCGGGCTTCGAGCACCGTCATCGTGCCGGACAGCGTGTCGCCCGGCCGCACCGGGCGCTTCCACTTGACGAAGTCGACGCCGGGCGAGCCCTGCGAGGTGGAATCGAGGACGAAGCTGTCGGCCATCATGCGCATCATCATCGCGCAGGTGTGCCAGCCCGAGGCGGAGAGCCCGCCGAGCATCGAGGCGGCTGCGGCTTCCTCGTCGAGATGGAAGGGCTGGGGATCGAACTCTTCGGCGAACGCGATGACCTCGTCGCGCGTCACCTCGTAGGGCCCGAGCGGGCGCGTCGCCCCGACGGGAAAATCCTCGAATGTCTGCATGCTCTCCCCCTCCGCCCCAACGGCGCCGTTCGCAGCATATACCGCGACGATGCCGGAAGGTGAGGGGGAGAACCGGCCCGCGGGCCGGTATCAGACAAGTCGTGCCGACCGCCCCAGTGATCGAAGGTGGAGGGACAGGACGGCAGCCGACGCGACGGAACTCGGCGCCGGCCCGATGTCGGGCCGCTTCCGTCAGTTGTTGAACTTGAACATCAGGATGTCGCCGTCCTGCACGACATATTCCTTGCCCTCGTCGCGCGCCTTGCCGGCCTCCTTGGCCGCCACTTCGCCGCCGAGCTTGACGAAGTCGTCGTAGGCGATGGTCTGGGCGCGGATGAAGCCCTTCTCGAAGTCGGTGTGGATGACGCCGGCCGCCTTCGGCGCCTTCCAGCCCTTGTCGATCGTCCAGGCGCGCGTCTCCTTCGGGCCGACCGTGAAATAGGTGATGAGGCTCAGAAGCTCGTAGCCGGAGCGGATCAGCCGGTCGAGGCCGGGCTCGGTGAGGCCGATCGCCTCCATGTATTCCGGCACGTCCGCCTCGGGCAGCTGGGCGATCTCCGCCTCGATCGCCGCCGAGATGATCACCGAGGAGGCGCCTTGCGCCTTCGCCATGCGGGCGACGGCCTCGGTATGCGCATTGCCGGTCGCCGCATCCGCTTCCGCGACGTTGCAGACGTAGAGCACCGGCTTGGAGGTCAGAAGGTTGAGGTTGCGGAGATGCTGGAGGTCGTCGACATCGAGGCCGCCGAGGAGAACGCGGGCCGGCTCGCCCGCCTGGAGCTTCTCCAGCACTTTTTCCATGACGGGCAGGACCGCGAGCGATTCCTTGTCCTTGGTCGAGGCGCGCTTGCGGATGCCGACGATGCGTCGCTCGATGCTTTCGAGATCGGAGAGCATCAGCTCGGTCTCGACGGTCTCGGCATCGGCCACGGGATCGATCCGGCCCTCGACATGGGTGATGTCGTCGTCCTCGAAGCAGCGCAGCACATGCGCCACCGCGTCCACCTCGCGAATGTTGGCCAGGAACTGGTTGCCGAGCCCTTCGCCCTTCGACGCGCCGCGCACGAGGCCGGCAATGTCGACGAAGGTGATGCGCGTCGGCACGATCTGCGCGGACTTGCCGATCTTCGAGATCACGCCGAGACGCGGATCGGGCACGGCCACGTCGCCCGTGTTCGGCTCGATCGTGCAGAACGGATAGTTCGCGGCCTGCGCCGCGGCGGTCTTGGTGAGAGCGTTGAAGAGCGTGGACTTGCCGACATTGGGCAGGCCGACGATGCCGCATCTGAAACCCATGGTTTCCGGTCCTTCGAATGGAGGTTCCGCGCGGGAGGCGCGGATGAAAGCGTTGGCCGCTGTTTGGAATGTCGCGCCCCGCCGGTCAATGCCCGGCGCCGGGGGGAACGGGGCGTCTCAGTCCTTGCCGCCGAAGAGCCGCTTCAGCATGTCGGCCATGGCGCCGCTGGGGGCGGCCTTCGGCATGTCGGAGCGGGCCTGCCGGATATGGCTCTTGCCCTTCGGCGGGACCTTGGCCGGCGCCGGCCGGGCGGCGAGGGGGGCGGCCGAGCCCTTGGCGGAGGCCGGTTCCGTCGATCCCGTCACCATGGCGAGGCGGTTCATGAACTGCGCGTCTTCGCCGGCCACGAGGAGGTCGGCGTGCCGCGCGATCTCCTCGATCAGCGGGTCCAGCCATTCGCGGTCGACCTTGTGGAAGTCGGAGAGGACATGGCCGTTCACCCGCTCCTTGGAGCCGGGATGGCCGATGCCGAGGCGGACGCGGCGATAGTCCTTGCCGATATGGGCGTCGATGGAGCGAAGGCCGTTGTGCCCGCCATTGCCGCCGCCGGTCTTCACGCGCACCTTGCCGGCCGAGATGTCGAGCTCGTCGTGAACGACGACGACCTGCGAGGGCTCCAACTTGTAGAAGCGCAGCGCGTCGCCGACGGAGGCGCCGGAATCGTTCATGAAGGTGAGGGGCTTCAGGAGAAGGACCTTCTCGGTCCCGATCTGGCCCTCGGAGATTTCGCCCTTGAACTTCTTCG
Organism: Aureimonas sp. Leaf427; assembly: GCF_001425485.1. Classification (GTDB taxonomy): domain Bacteria; phylum Pseudomonadota; class Alphaproteobacteria; order Rhizobiales; family Rhizobiaceae; genus Plantimonas. The sequence continues at coordinate 68,413 of NZ_LMQW01000006.1, forward strand.
TCCAGGGGGAGAAGCCGCCACGGCGCCGGATCTCGTCCACCGCCATGAAGCCGATATTGTGCCGATGACCGGCATAGGAGGGGCCGGGATTGCCGAGACCCACGATGAGGAGCATGGCGCCCGCCCCCTCCTGTCGTCGCTGGAGCTTCCTCGCGACCGGGCGGGTTCACCCGGCCGCGGAAAGAGGCTCCGCCATGGAAAGACAGAGCGCCCATCCCGCGTCCGGTCGGACGCGCGGGCGCTCCGGACTTACTTGTCGTCCGAAGCGGCTTCGGCTTCCGGACCCTGGCCGGTGACTTCGGTCTCCGGCGCCTCGACGACCTCGTCGACCTCTTCGGCCATCGGAGGAACGATCGTCGCGATGACCGTGTCGCCTTCGAGAGCGAGGGAGACGCCCTTCGGCAGCTTCAGCTCGGAGGCGTGGATCGCCGCGCCGATCTCGAGGCCGGTCAGGTCGACCGTGAAGGCCTCCGGGATGCTCTCGGCGGGGCACTCGACCTCGACCGAGTGGTGCGCGATGTTCAGGACGCCGTCCTGCGCCTTGATGCCGGGGGCCGCGTCTTCGTTCTCGAAGTGAACGGGAATCGCGACCTGGACCACCGTGCGGCTGGAGACGCGCAGGAAGTCGACATGGATCAGGAAGTCCTTCACCGGGTCGAGCTGGTAGTCCTTGGGGAGGACCTTGATCTTCTGGCCGTTCAGTTCGATCGTCGCGATCGTCGTCTTGAAGCCGCCGGCGTGCAGCTTCAGGAACGTCTCCTTGTAGGGGATCGTGATCGGGAGGGGTTCCTGCTTGTCGCCGTAGATGACGGCGGGCACCAATCCGTTGCGGCGGAGATGTCTGGCGGCCCCCTTGCCGACCTTCTCGCGCGCCTCGGCCTTGACCGTGTAGGTCTCGCTCATGGCTCTGTCCTTCGTTTCATTCAGAGGATGTCGGACCGGTATCCGAAACGGACCGGAACGACGAAAAGCGGCCCCGCGGGACCGCTCAACTCCGCGCTGCCTCCAAGGGTGTCCGCGCGGACGAGAGCGCCATAGCGGGAATGGGCCGGAAAATCAACCAAAGCCCGACCTTCCGACATGCCGGGGTTCCGACGATTCCGACCCGGGATGTCATCGAGACGTGCTTTGCGAAGCGCAAGCCGGCGGGATAGTTTCCTCCTTCGATGCAGGCCATCGCCGACGACCGTCGTGGGCGAGCCCGTCCGAAGGATGCCGCCATGACCATCGCATCTCGCTCTCTCTGCGCCCGCATGTCGGTCGCCGCCGCCGTGCTCCTGCCTCTCCTGATGCTCGGCGCGCCTGCTGAGGCCGCAGGCGACGACAGCGAGACCGTCAAGACCTGCGTCAAGGGCGAGGTCTGGGACGGCAAGGCGAAGAAGTGCGTCAAGCGCACGAGCGCCATCCCCGATTCCGATCTGACGCCCTACGCCTATGCCCTCGCCAAGGCCGAGCGCTACGAGGAGGCGCTGGAGGTTCTGGACACGCTCGCCGATCCGAACACGCCGAAGGCGTTGAACTATCGCGGCTACGCCACGCGCAAGCTCGGCCGCACCGACGAGGGCATCGGCTACTATCTCAAATCGGTGTCGCTCGACCCGACCTACGTGAAGGTGCGCGAATATCTCGGCGAGGCCTATGCGCTGAAGGGCGAGACGGACCTGGCGCTCGCCCAGCTCGACCGGATCGAGGTCCTCTGTGGCAAGGGCTGCGCCGAGTATCGTTCCCTTGCCGCCGCGATCGACGAGCCCGGCTCCTGGTGATCAGAGCCAGCCGGCGCGCTTGAACCGCCAGAAGAGCGTGCCGGCGACGCCGAAGATCAGGCAGAGGACCGCCGGATAGCCGAAGGTCCATTGAAGCTCCGGCATGTGCTCGAAGTTCATGCCGTAGATTCCGGCGACCGCGGTCGGCACGGCGAGGATCGCCGCCCAGGCCGCGAGCTGGCGCGTGATCTCGCTCTGGCGCTGCTGTTCCAGAAGGCTGGAGGCTTCGAGGACGAAGCTGAGGATTTCGCGCAGGCCGTCCAGCCGCCGGGCGACGCGGTCGACCTGCGAGACGAGGTCGCGGAAATAGGGCCGGATGTCGGGGTCGATCGTCGTGACCGGCACATGGCCGAGCCGGTTAGCGACCTCCTCCATCGGGCCGATGATGCGCCCGAACCGCACGAGCTGGCGGCGCAGATCGAAGATGCGGGCGATCTCCGTCCGGCTGAGAAAAGCGTCGAGCGCGCGCCGCTCCATGGCGAGGACGTCCTCCTCCAGCGCGTCCAGCGTTTCCAGATAGCCGTCCACGATGAAGTCGAGCACGCCGTAGAGAACGCTGTCGACGCCGTGCTTCAGAAAGCTCGGCGAAGCCTCCAGCTCCTCGCGCAAGCCCGCATGGCTGCGCGCGGAATCGGAGCGGAGCGTAATGACGTGCCGCTCGCCGACGAAGATCGCCGTGCGCCCGTAGGTGATCGCAGCGCCGTCGAGCTGGACCGTGCGGGCGATGACGAAGATCTCGTCGTCGTAGGTTTCGATCCGCGGCAGGACATTGGGCTTCTGCGCATTGGCGAGCGCCAGCGGATGAAGCCCGAAGCAGGTGCGCAGCGCTTCCAGCTCCTCGGGCGTCGCATCGACGAGCCCGAGCCAGAGGAACTCGCCCTTCGCCATGACCGGACACTGCGTGCCGTCGAGAACGACCTCGCGAACGCGCCGTCCGTTCTCGTAGACATAGGCGGCGACGACGCTCACGCGCGGGATCAGTCGAAGAGGCTGGAGACGGACTGTTCGGTTGTCGTGCGGGCGATGGCCTCGCCGAGGAGGTTCGCGGTGGTGACGACGCGGATGTTCGGCGCGTCCAGCACGGCCTTGGTCGGCTGGATGGAATCGGTGATGACCAGCTCCTCCAGCATGGAGGCGGAGATGCGGGCGACCGCCCCGCCGGAGAGGACGCCGTGCGTGATATAGGCCTTCACGCTCTTGGCGCCAATCTTCAGAAGGGCCTCGGCCGCGTTGCAGAGCGTGCCGCCGGAATCGATGATGTCGTCGATGAGGATGCAGTTGCGTCCCTCGACCTCGCCGATGACGTTCATGACCTCCGATTCGCCCGGCCGCTCGCGGCGCTTGTCGACGATGGCGAGCTGGGCGTCGATACGCTTGGCGAGCGCGCGGGCGCGCACCACGCCGCCGACATCGGGGGAGACGACGACCGTGTCGGAGAGGTCCTGATGCTCCTTGATGTCGCGTGCCATCAGGGGGATCGAGAAGAGATTGTCGGTCGGGATGTCGAAGAAGCCCTGGATCTGTCCGGCATGGAGATCGAGGGTCATCACGCGGTCGGCGCCGGCGCGGGTGATGAGGTTGGCGACGAGCTTGGCGGAGATGGGCGTGCGTCCGCCGGCCTTTCGATCTTGCCGCGCATAGCCGAAATAGGGGAGCACCGCCGTGATGCGCTTGGCCGAGGCGCGCCGGAGCGCATCGGTCATGATCAGCAGCTCCATCAGGTGGTCGTTCGCCGGATAGGAGGTGGACTGGATGATGAAACAGTCCTCGCCGCGGACGTTTTCCTGAATCTCGACGAAGATCTCCTGGTCGGCGAAGCGCTTGACCGTCGCGAGCCCGAGCGGCCGCTCCAGATATTTGGCGATCGCCTCTGCGAGCTGGCGGTTGGAGTTGCCGACAAACAGTTTCATCGCGTCTCGCTCGTCCGGTTTGTCGCTACGTCGCACGCTTCGGGAAGTGCCCAACAGGCGGGAAGACCCGTCCTGCCGGGGTCGGTCGATCCGACTGTCGCCATCCCGATCCTGGCCGTGCCCGTCAGGACCCTGTCCACCGGGCTCTTAGCAACAACCCGATCAGAGTCAAACCGGTGCCGGTAAAGATTTGCTGCGATGCGTCTAAACGGTAAACGATGCGGGGGCGCGAGGGTGCCAAGGTTCAACCTGCGGTCCCCAGCCGCGCAAGCTCGCCGATCGTGCGGCGGGCGATGGCGGAGAGGGTCGCCTGCGAGACGCCGGCCCAGGGATCGGCTGCCGTGCCCTGGCCTGCGCCGCGCTCCTGGCCCTGGATGCGGCTGATGCGATTGCCCGCGGGATCGACAACGTCCCAGACGAAGACGACGACGGTCTCCCGGCCTTCGCCGAGGGCGCTAAGATAGCCCTTCAGCCGCAGCGGCGTCGGCGGGGCGTCGGCGGGCGCGATGCCGACGCCGGCGCGTGCCGCTTCCGCACCGAGCGCGGCCGACAGCGTCTCGACGACCGGGACGGGCGCCCCGACGACCGGGAGAAACTGCACCGGCCCGACCGATGTCGCCGGCGCCGTCGCCGTGATCGGGGCCGGCACCTCTTCGCCGGTGCTGCTCGTGGAGGGCCCGGCGCCGATCTCTGCCGCCGGCGACAGGCCCGCGGTGGGGTCGACGCTTCGGCAGCCGGATAGGGCGACGAGGAGGAAGGCGACAGCCGGCCCGAACCGCCGCGCAGCCCGGCCCGCTCTCGGCTCGCGGACCATGGTCACGAAACCACGGTCAGCTCGATCGGCAGACGGGAGAGCGGTTCGGGCGCGCCCTCGGTGGTGAGATACGTCCGCCCGAGCGTCATCGCCGTGTTCGTATCGGAATCCATGATGATCATGTGGGCGAAGAGCGTCATGTTCGGCAGGATCGGATCGGCATTGCCGGAGACGAACATCTGTGGGTCCATCCAGGAGGGAGCATAGCGCGCGCCGAGCGAGTAGCCGCAGGCGGACAACCGGTGGCGCACCAGTTCATGCGCCTCCATCACGCCGGCATGGGCGTCGAACACGTCGCCGAAGGTCTTGCCCGGCCGCATCGCCTCCTCGACGGCGCCGAGCGCTTCGCGGGCTGCCTCGAAGAGCTCGATATGGCGCGGCGTCGGCGCGCCGATCACGACGGTGCGCATCACGGCCGCATGGTACTGCGCCTTCACGCCGGCCCATTCCAGCGTCAGCTGATCTGTCTCGGACAGAACGCGGCGGCCGGATTTGTAGCGGCAGAGCAGCGCCTCCTCGCCCGAGCCGATGATGAACGGATTGGCCGGATAGTCGCCGCCGCCCTTGAGGATCGGGCCCTGGAGCGCGTGCAGGATGTCGGCTTCGTCGGCGCCGGCGCGCGTGACGGCGAGGGCCGCGTCGAAGGCCTCGTCGCCGAGGCGCGCGGCCTCGCGGACATAGGCGATCTCGGCCGCGCTCTTCACGACGCGCAGGGAGGGGACGAGGTCGGAGGCCTCCTTCAGCGAAGCGAAGGAGCCGAGCTTGGTCTCGACCAGCCGGCCGTTCGCCGCGGTCAGCCCGTGCGTCGCCCATTCCACGCCGATCTTGGCGCCGAGGAGCCCCATGTCGTCGAGGAGATCGCGCAGATCGATTGTCGGGTCCGCCCCGCCCCGGTCACGCCAGACGATGATCGAGGAGAGGATCGAGGTGAGGCGCGCCTGTCGGAGATCGGCCGAGCGCGTGAGAAGCCGCATCTCGCCATCCGCCTTCACGACGAGGCATTGGAAGAAGCAGAAGCCGAAACTGTCGTAGCCGGTGAGCCAGTACATGGACTCCTGGGCGAAGAGGAGCATGGCGTCGAGTTTGCGTTCGGCCATCTCGGCGAGCAGGCGTTCGCGGCGGGCGTCGAATTCCTCGCGCGGAAAATGCAGCATGGGTGGAAATCCTATCGGTCGAGCGCGATGGCGGTCAGCTGGCGCCCATAGTCGGGCTCGCCGCGATGCGTCGTGCGGCGGAAGGAATAGAAGCTGGCGGGTTCGCTGAAGGTGCAGCGCCCGACGAAACGGGCGGAAACGCCGGCGCGCTCCAGGCGCGCGACGATATAGGCGGGTAGATCGAACTGCCGCTTGTCCGGCGAGACGCCGGGATGGAAGAAGGCGGCCGCGTTCGGGTCCAGGGCGGTGGCCGCTTCCAGCCGATCGACGCCGACCTCGTAGGCATCGCGCGTGATGGTCGGGCCGAGAACGGCGACGATGTCGCCCCGCTTCGCGCCGAGCCCTTCCATCGCCTCGATGGTGGATTCCAGAACGCCCCCCACGGCCCCGCCCCAGCCCGAATGGGCCGCGCCTACCACGCCGGCCCTGGCGTCGGCGAAGAGGACCGGCCCGCAATCGGCCGTGACGACGCCGATCGCAAGGCCGCGCGTCGCCGTTACGATACCGTCGGCGCGCGGGCGCTCGCCCTCGAAGGGTCCCGTCACGACCACGGCGTCCGGCGAATGAACCTGCCAGGGCGTCACGATCTCGGCGCCGGGAAGGCCGAGATAGGCCGCGGCGCGAGCCCGGTTCTCCCGCACGGCTGCCGGGTCGTCCTTCGAGCCGATGCCGGCGTTCAGCCCGGCATAGAGGCCTTCTGAAACGCCGCCGGCGCGCGTGAAGAAGGCATGGCGAATGCCGGCGCCCGAAATGTCGGTGCTGGTCACGACGTCGAGGTCGCGAAGCGGCGAAGCAGGGATCGGTCGATGTTCGGACATGGCGCGGATTGTTGTGAAGGGCTTGCTGGAAGTCAACGCGGCACCGGATCGGCGGCCGAGGACGCGGCTGACGCAAAGGGCGGAACGGGAAGCGGCCGAGAGGCCACGGCGAGCGCCTTGAAGAGCGCGCCCATCTCGCCCGGACCCTGTCCCGCCAGTCGCTGCACGGCCGCGCGCAGCGCGTCCTGCTCGGCCTCCGGCCTGCCGGCGCCGAGCCGTCCCGCCCGTTCGAGAAGACCGAGCGAAAGGAGAAGCTCCCCCTGGGTGGCCAGCGGCGACAGGCTGAGGCCCGCCTCGCCGAATCGCCGGGCCAGCGCGCGAAAATCGACATGGCTGGTGATGTCGGCCGATCCTGGTTCCGCCAGGGGATCGACGAAGCGATGGGCCTTCACAGCTTGAAGCGTATCGCCGAATCCGCCGCCATGCCCGTAGTCGACCAGCAGCGCGGCGCCGCCTGATCCGGCGATCCGGCGCCCCAGCGCCGTCGCGATGGCCTCGCGGGCGGGAGAGACTTCGAGGATCGTGCCGGGCGCGGCGTCGGGCAGTCGTGCGCCGGCCTCCGGCGGCAGGGGCTGATCGGTGAAGACGAACGCATCGTCCTCGCCGAGGGCGACGCAGCGCTCCGACCAGCCGTCCGCGCCCCGCACGAACTGGCGGATGGCGACGGCGTCGAACAGCTCGTTGGCGAGAAGGACCAGCGGCCCGTCACCGACCTCCTCCAGGCGCCGGCAGGGCCGGATCGGCAGGTCGAAGGGCGACAGGCGTTCGATCTGAAGCCGCGCCAGCCGATCGCTCGCCTCGACCAGCGTCACGCGCGCGGCTTTGAGGAAGGCCGGCTCGATCCGCCGGATCGTGCGCAGCATGTCCTCCATCATCGTGCCGCGACCGGGGCCCATCTCGGCGAAGACGAAGGGCGCGGGGCGTCCGAGCGCCTCCCAGGCCGAGAGCGCCCAGGCGCCGAGAAGCTCGCCGAACATCTGGCTGATCTCGGGCGCGGTCGTGAAGTCGCCGCCCCGCCCGAAGGGATCGCGCGTTGTGTAGTAGCCGCCCTCGGCATCGAAGAGCGCCAGATTCCAGTAGCGCTCGACCGTGATCGGGCCCTCGCGCCGGACGATCCCGGCGATGCGCTCGGACAGCGCGGTCAGGGCCGCTCCGCCCCGGCCTCTCCGGCCGGCGCCTCCCGCGGCTGGTAGACGGTCTCGCGCGCGGTGAGGATGCCCCAGAGAGCGACGGCGATCATCGGCAGGGAGAGGACCATGCCCATGGTGAGCCAGCCGCCGAGGAGATAGCCGATCTGCGCATCCGGCATGCGCACGAACTCGACCGCGATCCGGGCGAGGGCGTAGAGGCCGAGAAAGACCGAGCCGACGAAGCGCGGGCGACGCAGCATCTTGTAGCGATGCGTGAGGAGGCGCAGGACGAGGAAGAGCACGATGCCTTCGAGCAGCGCTTCGTAGAGCTGGCTCGGATGGCGCGGCTCCGGCCCGCCCGTCGGGAAGACCATGGCCCAGGCGACGCTCGACGGAGCGCCCCAGAGCTCGCCGTTGATGAAATTGGCGATGCGGCCGAAGAAGAGGCCGAAGGGCACGGAGGCCGCGACGACGTCGATGAGGCTCCAGAGCGGCACGCGGTGCTTCCAGGCGAAGAGCGCCATGGCGATGACGACGCCGATCAGGCCGCCATGGAAGGACATGCCGCCCTCCCAGATCCGCAGCATGGCGAACGGGTCCACCATGTAGCGGTCGAAGTCGTAGAAGAGGATCGAGCCGATGCGCCCGCCGAGGATGATGCCGGCGGTGATGTAGAGGATGAAGTCGTCGATCTGCAGCTTGGTGATCGGCGAGACGCCGTTCGGCCAGAGCGCCGGGTTCGAGACCAACGCGCGCCCATAGAGCCAGCCGCAGAGAATGCCCGCCACATAGGCCAGCCCATACCAGCGCAGCTGGATCGGGCCGAGGCTGAGGAAAACCGGATCGATCGTCGGATAGGCGAGCACGCCGAGGACGGTTTGGGTCAGCATCGGGCAGGTTTCCTCGAAGGCACGGACCGGGCAGGGCTTCCGCCCCTCGCTCGGGCGCGGACCTTGGCCAGAGCCACCCGCGCCCGTCAAGCGCGCGGCTTCGGGCCGGCGTCGGAGCCGGGCCCCGGCATTGCCAAGGCCCTCGCCGCAACCTAACTCAGTTGCAACGCGTCCCTCCCGGAGAACACGGCGATGAACAATCGAGCCCCCAACCGCATGCTGGACGAATTCGCCCGGCTCATGACCGACGCCGCCGGCGCCGCGCAAGGGGTGCGCCGCGAGATGGAGACCGTCTTCCGCTCGCAGGGCGAACGGCTGATCAACTCCATGGACCTCGTCCAGCGCGAGGAGTTCGAGGCCGTGCGCGACATGGCCGCGAAAGCCCGCTTGGAAAACGAAGCGCTGAAGAAGCGGCTGGCCGATCTGGAAGCGAAGTTCGGCGCTTCGTCCGCCACGCACGGTGCCGCCGGATCGTCGCCCGAGACCTCGTTCTAGACTTATCCACATGCTGTACACAGGGCGCGGACATCCTCCGCGCCCTTTTTCATGCCGTCAAAAGGCCTTTGCGCAGAGTCGCTTAAGGTCGGGCCGTTCGGGTTTCGCGCGCGGCGGTCCAGTCGCCAATTCCCTTATATTTCGTAAACCCCCTTAAGCCGAAGAATCCCGCCCTATAGACTGATTCATAAGGGTGATTCGTTTTCCATAGCCTCTGGTGGCTCCCTGCCTCCGGTCTGGTTCGGGCGACGATCCGTCGGCCCGGCGCCTCCCCAGGCGTCCGGCCGATCGTGCGGGATGGGGACCTTAAGGCTTGGCAATGACTTTCGGCGATATGGAGCTGGAGCGGCAGTTCAACCCGGTCGACGTGATCGAGCTCGTGGCGTCCAGCCATGACTGGTCCTTCGAGCGCTCCTGCGAGGACGAGATCGCCGTCTCGGTCGCCGGCCTATGGGCGGACTACTCCGTCTCCTTCTCCTGGCTGGAATCCTGCGAGGCGCTGCATCTGGGCTGCGCCTTCGATCTCAAGGTGCCGGCGGCCCGGCAGGTCGAGGTCCTGCGACTTCTCGCCAAGATCAACGAGCAGCTTCTCGTCGGCCATTTCGATCTCTGGCCGAAGGAGAGCGCCATCATGTTCCGCCACGCGCTTCTTCTCTCCGGCGGTGCGGACCCGACCAGCCAGCAGGCCGAGCGCATGCTGGGCATCGCGCTCGAAAACTGCGAGCGCTTCTATCAGGCCTTCCAGTTCGTCGTCTGGGCGAACAAGGATGCCGACGAGGCGCTGGCCTGCATGCTCTTCGAAACGGTCGGTCAGGCGTGAGCGCCTCCCACGGGATCGGCCGCATTCTGCTTCTGGGCGGCGGCAACATGGGCGGCGCCATGCTGCGCGGCTGGATCGACGCGGGGCTCGCGGGCGAGCCCGTCCATGTCGTCGATCCGAGGCCTGCGCCCGCTCTCGAAGGGCTGATCGCCTCCGGCGCCATCCGCCATTCCACCGCCGTGCCGGAAGGTCACTTCGACGTCGCCGTCGTCGCCGTGAAGCCGCAGATGCTGGAGGAGGCCCTGCCGCCGCTTCGGTCCGCGCTCCATGAGGGCACGATCGTCATCTCCGTCGTGGCCGGCAAGACGATCGCCTCGCACGAGCGCCTGCTCGGCCCCCGGCCGACCATCCGCGCCATGCCGAACACGCCGGCCCTGATCGGTCGCGGCATCACCGGCTGCTTCGCCAACGAGGCGGCCGACGGCGTCGCCCGCGGCAAGGCGGAGGCGCTTCTGTCGGCGAGCGGCGCGGTGGTCTGGGTGGAGAGCGAGGCCGATATCGACGCCGTCACCGCCGTTTCCGGCAGCGGCCCCGCCTATGTCTTCCATCTTGCCGAGGCGCTCGCCGCCGCCGGCGAGAGCCTCGGTCTTTCGCCGTCCCTCGCCATGACGCTCGCCCGCCACACGGTCGCGGGCGCCGGCGAGCTGATGATCCGCTCGGACGACGCCCCGGACCAGCTCCGTCGCAACGTCACCTCGCCGAACGGCACGACGCAGGCCGCGCTCGAGGTGCTGATGGCCGATGACGGTCTCGCCCCGCTGATGCGGCGCGCCGTGGCCGCCGCGCGCGACCGCGCCCGCGAACTTTCGAAGGACTGATCGCTTGGCCACCGAAGAGCGAGCGCCCGAGATCGCCTATGGCGACTTCGCCAAGGTCGATATCCGCGTCGGCACGATCGTCGAAGCCTCGCCCTTTTCGGAGGCGCGCAAGCCCGCCTTTCGCCTCCTTATCGATTTCGGCCCCGAGATCGGCGTCAGGAAGTCCTCCGCCCAGATCACCGTGCACTACGCGCCGGAGACGCTGGTCGGCCGGCAGGTGGTCGCCGTCGTCAACTTCCCGCCCCGCCAGATCGGCCCGATGCGCTCGGAAGTCCTGACCCTCGGCGTTCCCGACGAGACCGGCGAGGTCGTGCTCCTGGCACCCGGCCACGCGGTGCCGAACGGTGGGCGGATGTTCTGAAATCTGCCGGGTCGGTCTTCACATGACGTCGACCAGCTCGCTGTAGAGCGCCAAGATCTTGTCGGCCGTGATGAGGCGTGCCGGTTCTTCCAGGGCTTGCCCGATCAGGAGGCGGTCGAAGGGATCGCCATGGTGCTTCGGCAAGCCTGCCGCCGCGATCGCGGCATTCGACGAAATCATGCACTCCACGAAGCCGATGGCTTTCGCCTCCGCCAGGATGAGGCCCGGGTTCCACGAAAATTCCGGTTTGAGCAGAGCGGCCTTGATGCCGATCTCCCAAATACTCACGGTGCTGAACAGCACGTTCGTCGTTCGGCTGGCGATGAGCGATCGGACCGGCTGGGACAGCTTATGAGGCTCTGCAAGAACCCAGATCAGGATGTGCGTGTCGAGGAGAACCCTCACGGCACATCGTCGAAATGAGCCAGGAACTCGTCCGGCAGGGGGTCGTCGAAGTTGGGCGGTAGGGCGATCTGCCCCGCGAGCCCTCCGAGCCGCCGCTCCGTTTCCACGGCGTGCTCCAGCGGCACCAGACGCGCCACGGGCTGCCCCGCCTTCGCGATGATGATCTCCTCTCCCGCCGAGACGTCCTCGATCAGTCGCGACAGATGCGTCTTGGCGGCATGGATGTTGACGGTGCGCATGGATCGCCTCCTGAACTAACCTTAGTCTATCACGGCACCGGGGCCTGCGCCATGAAGCGTCAGGCCGGAATGCGGATCATCGCCCGCAAGCCGCCGAGCTTGGAGTCCGACAGGAGAATGTCCCCGCCGTGGCTGCGCGCGATGTCGCGGGCGATGGCGAGGCCGAGGCCCGTGCCGCCCGCGTCGATGTTGCGGGCGGTGTCGAGGCGCACGAAGGGCTTGAAAACCTCCTCGCGTTGATCGGCCGGGACGCCCGGCCCGTCGTCCTCCACCGTGATCGTCAGCCAGCGCCCCTCGTGGCGGCCGATGATGCTGACGCGGCTGCCGTGGCGAAAGGCGTTGGCCGCGAGATTGCCGATCAGTCGGGTGAAACTGTCCGGCCGCACCATGATGCGGGGATCGCCGAGAACATCGGTATCGACCTTGCGTCCTTTCAGCGCGCCCTCCGTGGAGAGCTTCTCGAAGACGCGCTCGAGATCGAGCTCGGCGACGTCCTCGCCGGCCTCGCCGCGCGCGAAGGAGAGATAGCCTTCCAGCATGCGCTGCATCTCGTCGATGTCGGCATTCAGCTCGCGCTGGTCCTCGCCGTCTCCGAGCAGGGCGAGCTGCAGGCGAAAGCGCGTCAGCACGGTGCGAAGGTCGTGGCTGACGCCGTTCAGCATCTGCGTGCGCTGCTCGATCTGCCGCTCGATCCGGTCGCGCATCTGAATGAAGGCGAGCGAGGCCTTGCGCACCTCCGAGGCGCCGCGGGGCCGGAACTCCGGCGGCATGGGCTGGCCGCGCCCGAACCCTTCCGCCGCTTCGGCCAGAGACTGGATCGGGCGGATCTGGTTGCGCAGAAAGAGGACGGCGATGAGGATTAGCACCAGCGAGGTGCCGACCATCCAGGCGAGAAAGATATGTGAGTTCGAGGCGTAGGCGGAGTTGCGCCGGGCGAAGACGCGCAGGAGATGCGTTTCCAACTGGATGCGGATCTCCACGAGCCCGGAATCGCCGACCGTGTCGATCCAGAAGGGGCGGGCGATCTGCTGGGTGATCTCCTCGGAGAGAATGCCGTCGAGAATGTTGAAGAAGGGCTTGGGCGTCGGCGCGGGGAGGGGCTCGGGCGGCAGGACCGCGATGTTGAGGTCCATCTTCTCGCGGGCGATCCGCGTGACCACGGCGAAGTCCGGGTCCTGCGGATAGGTCTCGATCACGTCGATCAGCCCGGCGATGTCGCGCACCACGGCCGTCGAGAGGCGCTGCGTCACGAGCTGCCAGTGCCGCTCCATGAAGACGAAGGCGACGACTGATTGCAGCAGCACCATCGGCGCGATGATGATGATGAGCGAGCGCGCATAGAGGCCCTTCGGCACGTAGCGCGAGAAGAAGCGGGGCACATGGCGCAGCGGCCCGCGCCAGATGTCGAGCTTGGGCAGCCTGGGCAGCTTGGGCGCCTTCCGCGGGCGCGGCAGCCGCACGGATGTCGGCGCGAGGCGCTCCAGCCTCTGCCGCCAGACGCGCAGGGTCGCGCCGTCCCGCTCGATCCGCGTGCGCAGCCGCTCGATCGGCGTCATCGCCCCACCTTCAATCGACGTTCAGCCGGTAGCCGATGCCGCGCACCGTCTGGAGCCAGAGCGGATTGGCGGGGTCGCTCTCGATCTTGCGACGCAGGCGGTTGATCTGCACGTCCACGGTGCGCTCGCCCACCTCCGTCTCCTCGCCGAGAAGGGCCTGGCGCTGGATCGTCTCGCCCGCCTTTTCCGCGAACTGGATCATGATTTCCTGCTCGCGCTCGGTCAGCCGGATCAGCTCCGGCCCGCGCTTCAGCTCGCGCTTGGAGAGCGAGAAGGTGAACGGGCCGAACCGCACCGTCTCGACCTTCGCCACGGGCGGCGGGGCGCCGCGCTTCAGGATGTTGTTGATCCGCAGGAGAAGCTCGCGCGGGTCGAAGGGCTTGGTCAGGTAGTCGTCGGCGCCGGCCTCCAGCCCCTCGATCCGCTCCTCGATCTCCGAGCGCGCCGTCAGCATCAGGATCGGCGTCTCGCGAAGGCCGGAGATCGAGCGCACGAGATCAATGCCGCTTTCGCCCGGCATCATGACGTCGACGACGAGGAGATCGAAGTCGAGCCCGACGAGGATCTTGCGCGCCTCCGCCGCGTCCGCCGCCATCGAGACGCGAAAGCCGCGCTCGGAGAGAAAGCGCGACAGGAGGCTGCGAATGCGCCGGTCGTCGTCGACGATGAGGAGATGCGGCGCGTCGTCGTCGATGAATGGCTTCGGCGGCGCGTCCGCCTGCGGCTCCGTCGTGCTCATGAGCGATGCTCTCCCTGCGGCCCGGTCTCGGCGCGCGGGCCGATGCCGTTCCGGTCGAACCAGATCTTCGTGCTGTCGCGGTCGCCGGCCATGTCGAGAAGGAAGCTCGCGACCGGATCGGCCCTGGCCTCGCGGGCGCTGGTCAGCGCCGCCTCGATCCGGTGCGCCTGGGCCCGCGAGAGCTCCAGCGTCAGCTCGCGCCCGGCGGTGGTGGGAAAGAGGCGCCGCTGCCGCCGGTCCTCCGATCCCGGAAGCTGCTCCACGAAGCCGCCGTCCACCAGCTGGCGCAGAACGCGGCCGAGAGACTGCTTGGTGATCTGCAGAAGATCGAGGAGATCGGCGATCGTCATGCCCGGCGCCCGGTTCACGAAGTGGAGAACGCGGTGATGGGCCCGGCCGAACCCGTAGCGCTCGAGCACGATGTCGGCATCGGCGGTGAACTCGCGATAAGCGAAGAAGAAGAGCTCGATGATCCTGAAGTCGAGCTCCCCCACCGTCTCCAGCGCTTCGGTCACGATCGCGCGGCTCGGCCGGGCCTCGGTCATGCTCTCGGTCAAAAACTCATCCATCAAGATAGGTCAGCACTATTGACGTAATTTTCGCCCATTGTTACATTCCTCGCGCCTCGTTGGAACCGTCAAGGGCCTGGCGTAGAGTTCGCCGGGATGTGCGGTTCGCGCCGCCGTTGCCGCGAGCTGGCGGTTGTCAGCCGCCTTTGCCGGGTTAGAATCCTGGAAGACGGCGAGAGGAGCGGGCGAGCGCGGCAGGCGGGTCTTCAGGACGAGATGCCGCCGCGCGTCGCCGTATTGCAAAGAGGGAGCGCGCCCGCAGCGGCGCGAGAGGACATCATGTCGGTTCCATTCGATCAGCTCGACGGCCAGATATGGTTCAACGGCGAGTTCGTGCCCTGGCGCGAGGCGAAGATCCATGTGCTGACGCATGGTCTGCACTATGGCAGCTCGGTCTTCGAGGGCGAGCGGGCCTATGGCGGCGAGATCTTCAAGCTTCGCCAGCACACCGAGCGCCTGATCGAATCCGGCCGCCTGCTCGGCTTCAAGATTCCCTACACGGCGGACGAGATCGACGACGCCTGCAACGAGCTCCTGCGCCGCCAGGGCTTCACCGACGCCTATGTCCGGCCGATCGCCTGGCGCGGCTCGGAGATGATGGGCGTCGCGGCGCAGAAGAACCGCATCAACGTGGCGATCGCCATCTGGCAGTGGCCGAGCTACTTTGATCCCGAGCAGCGCATGAAGGGCATCCGGCTCGACATCGCCGAATATCGCCGCCCCGATCCGATGACCGCACCGTCCAAGTCGAAGGCGAGCGGCCTCTACATGATCTGCACGATCTCCAAGCACGCGGCCGAGGCCAAGGGCTATGCCGACGCGCTGATGCTGGACTGGCGGGGCCATGTCGCGGAAGCGACCGGCGCCAACGTCTTCTTCGTCAAAGACGGCGTCATCCACACGCCGACGCCGGACTGCTTCCTCGACGGCATCACGCGCCGCACGGTCATCGATCTGGCCAAGCGTCGCGGCTACGAGGTGCAGGTGCGCACGATCCTGCCGGAGGAGCTGGAAGGCTTCACCGAGTGCTTCCTCTGCGGCACGGCCGCCGAGGTGACGCCGGTCTCCGAAGTCGGTCCCTACCGCTTCACGCCCGGCGAGATCACCCGTCGGCTCGTCGACGACTACGGCGTCGAAGTGACGCCCAAGCGCGCGGCCGCCGAATGACCATCGACCGTCCCGCGTCGGCTGAAGCCGGCGCGGAAGGGCCGCGTCTCGCCGTGCAGATCGTCCCGGTCACGGGGTTTCAGCAGAATTGCTGCCTTCTCTTCGATGCCGACGAGAAGGTCGGCGTCGTCGTCGATCCCGGCGGCGACGTTCCGAAGATCCTGGCCGCGATCGAAAAGCTCGGGATCGAGATCCGCGAGATCTGGCTGACGCACGGCCATCTCGACCATGCCGGCGGCGCGATGGAGCTCAAGGCCAAGCTCGGCGGCATCGAGATCGTCGGGCCGCACGAGGCGGACGCGCCGCTTCTCGCCAATATCGAGAACCAGGCGAAGATGTTCGGCGTGCCCGATCTCCTGAAGAACGCCACGCCCGATCGCTGGCTCGCCGATGGCGAGACGGTCGGCTTCGGCGGCCACGTCTTCGAGGTGCTGCATTGTCCCGGCCACGCGCCCGGTCATGTCGTCTTCTTCCATCGCGACGCGCGGTTCCTGCATGCGGGCGACGTTCTCTTCGCCGGCTCGATCGGGCGAACGGATCTGCCCGGCGGCGACCACGCCGCCCTCATTCGTTCGATCAAAGAGAAGGTCCTGCCGCTCGGCGGCGACGTGACCTTCCTGTGCGGCCATGGACCCGGCGGCACGCTCGGGCGCGAGCGGCTGACCAATCCCTATCTGGTCTGATCTGCGTCGAAACGGGACGGCAGGCCGGAGCCTGCCGTCCCGCGAGTTCTCTACTCCGCCGTGCAGAAGGCGACGCGGCCGTTCGATGTGACGTAGGTTCCCAGATCCGGATCGAAGCTGCGATGGGTGCGCTGGCAGTAGCGCAGCCAGTCGGTCGACCAGGGCTGAAGGCCGAGGTCGGCGCCGTTCCGCGCGGAGGAACGCGGCGTCCGGTCGGCCTTAGCCATGCGGTAGCCCGGTGCGATGCGGATGATCTTCGAGCCGGCCGAAGTCGTCGTGACGTCGATGCCGCTCGGGCCGATCGGCCGGCGATCCAGACGCTCGGTCTCGACATTCAGGATCTTCGGGCCGTTCGGGCGATTGAGGGCCGTCGTGCCCTGGTAGATGCTGCGGGGGTCGACGTCCCCATAGGCGACCACGCTGCCGCCGCCCCAATAGCCGTCGTCGAAGGTCGTCAGCCTCCGGCTCCCCCGAACCTCGCGATCCCGATAGACACGCCGGCTGTCGTAGCGCGGGTCGCGCTCGAACCGGTCGATCCGGCCGGAATCGCGAAGGCGGATAAAGGAATTGTCGGACGCGGAGCGGCGCCTGTCCTCGAATCGCTCGCGCCGTGACTCCCAGCGGTCCCGCACATGGCCTCGATAGTCCCGGCCGTCAGCGGACCTGTCGAAGACGACGACGCCGTCGCCATAGAATCGCTCGCGGTTGCCCGTGCGATAGCGCGATCCGCCGAGATCGGGCACGTCGTATCGACGGCCTCCCTCATAATGCTGGAAGGAACTTCTGCCGCCACCGACGACGGCGACGCCGCGACCCTCGCCGAAGCCGAAGGACAGGCCGCGATCGACCCGGCCGCCGCTTCCGACGAAGACCGCACCGCTGCCGAAGCCGCTCTCCGATCCTTCGCCGGCACCGGCCAGCGTCGGCATGGCGAGGAATGCGCCGCAAAGGGCGAGCGTCCGAGCGAAGCGATGAACCGTTCGAAGCATGACGAACTCCGTTTCCAAGGGCCCGGGGGCCATTGGCTTCGGCGTTGCATGCGGCGTGCCAGATCATTCGTGCCGAAATGAAACGGGGAGGGGCTTGGGCCGGGTCGGAGATCGCCCTGGAAAGGCGAAGGCTCGACGATGGGGCGTCCGTTCTCGCCGGCTGAAGCGGCGGGCGGGTCGGCACGATCGCCGCGCCCCGGCCGGCGGGCCACCGTCGGAGGCCTTCCGCGGCGAAAACGACGGATCGCCTCGAAAGGCGTGCCGAACGCCCTCAGCGGGAGCGCCGCATGCCACCGGGGACATGCGGCGCTCCGGAAGCGGCGATCGAAGGCTCGGTCCGGCGCGCGGACGCAAGACGTCGCGGACGATGTCCGCGGGCTCGCGACGAACGCCGGGGAAAGCCTTAGTCGGCGGCTTCGAGATTGACGGCCTTCGGGCCCTTGCCGCGCTTGTCCGGCTCGGTATCGTAGGAGACCTTCTGGTTTTCCACGAGGCCGGACAGGCCGGACGCCTGAACGGCGGAGATGTGGACGAAGATGTCCGCCCCGCCATTGTCGGGCTTGATGAAGCCGAAGCCTTTTTCGGTGTTGAAGAATTTGACGGTGCCGGTCTGTGCCATGCCTGTACTCCTTATCCCTGGCGGTTCGCATTGCCGTCTGTCGGTCGCAGGCAAGTCTCGAAGTGCAAGGATAGGAATCGATACGTCGCGGGATGTTCACCACATCCCGCTCGGAGGGTAGCGCCTCCGATGCGCGATCCGTCCAGTCTCACTGTGTTCGCAAATTTGCCCGAACGCCCTTTGATGCTATCAGGCGACTGTGATTGCAAGTAAAAGATTCTGGAAGTGACGCACCGTCCTGTTTCGATACAGCTAAGCGGCGAGAACTAAACGGGGTGGTTGGTTTTGCAAAGTAGGGATGGGCCTGTTCCATGACGATACTTATCGCCGGCTTCGGAGCCTTTCCCGGCGCGCCTTCGAACCCTTGCGAAGCCTTGGCGCTGTCTCTGCGGGACGCCTGGACCTCATCCGGCGCAGCGATCCGCTCGGTTGTGTTGCCGGTCGAATGGGAGCGGAGCTGGCCGGTCCTGCGCACGGCGATCGAGGAGACCGGCGCATCGGGCGTGCTGGTCTTCGGCCTCCACGCGCGCGCCGCCCGCCTGCGCCTCGAACTCGACGCGGTGAACGCGCGCGAACTCGGCGTGGAGGATGCGGCCGGCGGGTTTCCCTCCGGTCCCGGCGTCGAGGAGGGGCCCGAGCGCCTGTCCGGCGCCTGGCCGCTGTCGGCTTCGGCCGCGGCGCTGGCGGATGCCGGCATCGGCTTCGAGCTGTCGCGCGACGCCGGGCGCTATCTGTGCAACGACACCTACTATCGCCTCTGCCACTATGGTGGCGGCGGGCGCCTTCGCCGGTTCGGCTTCGTCCACACGCCCTTGAGCGACGAGGTGCTGGACGGCTGGGCGCGGACGGGCGCTTTGCCGGAGGTCTGCCGCACCATACCGGCGGCGCGCCTGCGCGAGGCGGCGCTGTGTCTGGCCGAGGTCTTCGCGGCGCCGGAGGCATGAGGCGGTGCGCATTCCTGGGTTCTATGCCGGCGGCAGTAAAGACATGATGACGACGATGAGATCGATGAAGCGCGCCGTCCTCGTCACCCTCGGCCTGGCCGCAGGTCTCCTGTCGCTGGCCGGCGCGGCCTCGGCCGAGGAGGCGGCGGAGGCCGTGCGGGCGCTCTATGCGCCGGTCTGGAATCCGCTGGAGGGCGAGGATCTGTCGAAGCTGACAGGGCCGGCGCTGGCGCTGTTCGAGAAGAGCGCGAAGGTTTCCGCCGAGACCGGCGAGGCGGGCTGCGTCGACTTCGTGGTGACGGTGGGCGGGCAGGATTTCGACGACGAGGAGGTCGCCCGGACGATCGAGACCGTGGAGACCGGCCGCAGCCCGGAGGGCGACGCGCTGGTGACGGCGCGCTTTCGCAGCTTTCCCGACGGCGATGCCGACCAGGAGATCCGCTGGACGATGCGGCAGGTCGGCGGCGCCTGGAAGGTGGCCGATATCGAAAGCCCGCTCGACGAGTGGAAGCTCTCGACCTTTCCCTGCGACTGACGGCCGGCGCCTTCGACGAAAAAGGGCCCGCCTTGCGGCGAGCCCTTCGAACGATCTCGTGCCGGCCCGGAAGGGCCGGCGGGTGCCTGTTCAGGCGCGCTGGACGTTGACGGCCTTGGGGCCCTTGCCGCGCGTGTCGGGCTCGACGTCGAAGGTGATCTTCGCGCCGTCCTCGATCGAGGACATGCCGGCGCGCTCGAGCGCGGTGACATGCAGGAAGACGTCCTTGGCGCCGCCCTCGGGGGTGACGAAGCCGAAGCCCTTGGAGGCGTTGAAGAACTTGACGGTACCGGTGTTGCTCATGGTCTGACCCTTTCAAAGATGCCGATCGGGGCGGGGCACGAGGCTCTGTTCCGATCGGCCCGGGCCGCGCGAAGGCGCCGCGCCGGATGGATTTGACGACCGCTCCCGATAGGGAACGGCGTCGGCGATTTCGGAAAGCTCGTGTCGGCGAAAGGGTCGAGGTCAACGGGACGACCGGAGAACCCGCGATCGGGCCCGTCCGGCAGATCCGCGGGGATTGGGCCCCCGCGCAGAAGAAGAAGTCTCACCAGTCTCCGGGTCATGAATGCCCGAACGCTCCTCATATGGCAGCGCCGCCCCCCATGCGCAAGGCCAGCGCCCGAATGCGCCACCGGCTTCGATCCAGCATGCCGTGCTAGGCCGGGCCGGATTGCGGGATGAGGGAAGAGGCAGGCATGACGGGACGAGGACGCGGACGGGGCCTGGCGCTGGCGCTGGCGATCATGGCGACGAGCGGGCCGGCTTCGGCTGTGGAACTGGCGGGCTGGCGGGCGGGCGCCGAGGCCGCGACGATGGACAAGGGCCAGCGCTTCACCTGCGAGGGGGGCGACTGCCCGGCGGGCGGGCTGCAGTGCCTCTACGCGGTCTCGCCCGGCGAGC
Source organism: Aureimonas sp. Leaf427 (assembly GCF_001425485.1). Classification (GTDB taxonomy): domain Bacteria; phylum Pseudomonadota; class Alphaproteobacteria; order Rhizobiales; family Rhizobiaceae; genus Plantimonas. Next base: position 88,734 of record NZ_LMQW01000006.1, read on the forward strand.
CCGGCAAGGGGCGCACGCTCCGCGTCCACGACATGCTGCGGCCGAAATCCTTTCCCTGGAAGGACTTCGAGATCTGGGTCGCGATGAAGGCCGGCGAGATCCGGCCCGAACTCGCCAATGCTTCCTCCACGCTGAAGGCGAACGACGCGGCGCGGCTGGCCCGGCTCGGCGAGCGCGACTTCATGCGCCGCAGCTACACGATGAACGCGGCGGCGGCGAAGGAGACGGTCGAGGTCGGCCTCTGGGTCACGGACAACCAGCTGAACGCGGCCATCTGCGCCGTCAACGCGGTGGACCGGCCGCTGGCGGAGACGCGGATCGACGTCTTCTTCGGCGCGCTCAACACCTCGCCCCCCGCGCCGCCCTACGACCCGCTGGCCCAGCAATAGGCCGCCCGGGGCCGGAACGGGGAAGCGCGGTCGCGCCTTGTTCTCCCGAAGAGCCGCGGCGAGATCGTGCCGCGGCGACAACCGGGATGCCCGACATGACCACGATGAGACACCTCGCCGCCGCGCTCGCCCTCGCTCTGCCGCTCGGCATCGGAAGCGCGGCCCTCGCGCAAACCGCGCCCGAGCCGAACGCGGCGCCCATGCCGCTGAACGACGGCTCGGTTTCCAACGCCACGGGCACGCCGATCGGCAGCGGCCTTGCCACGGGCACGCCGGGCGTCGGCCTGGACACGAACGGCGCCACCGAGGGCGCCGGCGCGACCAAGGGGCCGGGCGGGCTGCAGAACGGCGTCGGCGCCGAGGGCACGCTCGCGCCGAACACGACGGGCTCCAACAACGACGTGATCGACGCGCCGGCGGCTGACGGGCCGGACGGGGGCGGCATTTCCCTCGATCCGGCCCCCGCCGCCCCCGCGAATTGATAGCTCGGCAGCGGCGGCCGGCCAGCCGGCCGCCGGCAACGCGGCGCCCCGATCGCGCGCGTCGTTTAGACGAAGCCGCCGCTGCCGCCCCCTTGGAACCGCGCCGCAGCCTTCTCCTCCTCCGTCGGCGTCTCGGCCTTCGCCTCCCTCCGGGCGGAAGCCGACTTGGCGGAGGCGGGGGCGACCGGGATCGCGGCGGCGACGGCGGCTTCGATCTCGCCGAGGCTCTCCGGCGGGCGGGAACTGCGCGGCGCGGGGGCCGATCGGCGGGCCCGCAGGGCCGGGGTTCGGAAGGGCGAGAACATCGGACGTCGTCTCCATCGCTTGTTCGTTGAAACCCATCCTTGCCGTCGCCCGTTTCGGGAGAATGCCGGCCATGTTTCCGCTGCATTTCATCCGGAGCGCGAAACCGACGGCCGGCCCGACCCATGGGAGGCTGCGACGATGCTGACGCAGACGAGGAAAGGCCTGCTTGACTGGATCAACGCCCGGCCGGGCGCGCGAGGACGCCGCCGCTGGCACCGGGCGACCTCGGCGACGCCGGTTCTCCTGCGCGACGGCTCGCTGAGCCGGCCGGGCGAGGGCCAGCTCTGGCGGCGGGAGGCCGAGAGCGGCTGGGAGTACGAGCAGGACGACGGCTTCGAGGAGCCGGGCGACGACCTGGACTGACCAACCGTCCGCCGAACCTGGACGGGCCGGCTCGACGGCGCCGGCCGCGCCCCCTATCGTCGGCGATGCCCCCGCCATCCGCGCGGGACCGGCCGATATCGCCCGCCCGCCTCCCGCGCCCATTCCCGGCCGCCGGAGGCCGGGCCGGGCTCTCAGGGACACCGAACCGCATGACGCTCCGCCTTCTCGCCCTCCTCGTCGGCCTTTCCGTGCTCGGCGGCTGCCTGTCGGAAATCAACAAGCCCATCCGCCCCGGCGACCGCTGGCCCGACCGCGCCACCGCGATCGACAACGTCCCGGCGCCCTGATCGGAGGGCGTGGCGGACGGGCGGGCTATGAGAGCCGCGGGCGGCTTCCCGGACCCCTCGAAAAAGCCCTGCAAGCAGGCCCTTTCCATGTAACGCCGCCCGCCCCGCCGCCTGATCTCCCCCCTTGAGGGGGAGATGCCTGGCAAGGCAGAGGGGGGCGCCTCGCGTCTCACCTTGACGGGGCTTGGCCTGCACCCCGTCGCCGGTCGCGCTCGACGGCGCCCCCCTCTGGCCTGCCGGCCATCTCCCCCTCAGGTGGGGAGATCAGGCAGCTTCGGCGACGGCGCGTGGCCTGAACCGGTCGTCCGACGTGCCGAAACGCCTGCACGCCTTGGGCGCTGGGGTAATGGTCGAGCTGGCGTCTGACCGAAGACCCCCGCGACCGATCGGAACGACCGCTGCCCGCCCCGCCGCCTGATCTCCCTCCTTGCGGGGGAGATGGCCGGCAGGCAGAGGGGGGTGCGCAGGGGCGCCAACCTTTCAACGGTATGCGAGGTGCGCGCGGAGAGGTCGGCGGGAGGCACCCCCCTCTGGCCTGCCGGCCATCTCCCCCGCAAAGAGGGAGATCGGGCGCGTTACGGGCGGCGCTAGGTCTGAACGGTTGCTCTTCGTTGGACCTTGCGACGCACGGAAGCGCCCGCACGCCGTCGCGCCGGGGTGATGGTCGAGCCGGCGGGGCGGAGCCTCGGGCCGGGGATGCTGGGTGCCGTCCTTGTCGGGAGCGGCGGGACGCCGGAGGGAGACCCTCCGGTAGGTGGTATGTGGTGTAGTTGGTCCGCCTCCGGCGTCCACGCGCGGGCTGCTGTCGGGATATCCGGCGACCAAGCCGGATCYGTCCGATCGTCGTGGACGGGGTGGTGAGCCCCGCTTCGTGCGGCGTCGCGAGGTCGGCATTGGGCCACGACTTCGCCCCAGGTCCCGCGCCTCATCTCTCCCGCAACCCCGCTTGTCGCAGGGCCGACGCGAACATCCTGACCGAGGGGCTGGGCCACGACTTCGCCCCAGGTCCCGCGCCTCATCTCTCCCGCAACCCCGCTTGTCGCAGGGCCGACGCGAACATCCTGACCGAGGGGCTCYGCCTTTCCGAAGAAGGCATCCTCCCAAGACCCGCCCCCCAGCCCCCGAACGATCCCGGTGATCATTCGCGCCCGTCTCGCGGGCTGGTGGTGAGAGGGAGGATAGGGGAGGCGGGGAGGCGGGGAGGGTGGGGATAAGTTTGCCGTCGGGTCTATCTAACCAAGGAGTTTTTGGTTTAACTCAACCTGAGCGGTTAATGTCAGTTGAGAGCAGGCGCTACTTCAGTCTTCGATCCATACAGTTTTTAGCATCGGCGTTAGCCAACGTAAAAAGCAGCGAGCAAAAACAAAGATGGCAATACAATTCGGTATTGAGAATGTTCGGCGACTAAATATGCCGAATTCAATCGAATTTAAACCCATAAACATAATTGTTGGGAAAAACAGTTCAGGGAAAAGTACCTTTGTGCGATCTCTTCCGTTAATCCGTCAATCATTACTTACGCGAACAAATGCGCCTATACTATGGTTTGGTGACCTAGTGGACTTTGGTAGTTATAAAACTGCGGTATTCGATCACAACATCGATGTACCAATTGCATTTACAATTGGAGAAAAAGAAATTGTTGTAGATCATCGCTCCCTGCATCAAAGCAGATTTAGAGCGAGTGCAGATCAAAGAATTTTTAGGATTGCCTCGTTCACCGCCAGGTACGAAATCGGAAGTAGAGTGACGTCTAATAATAGACAGCAGACTATCCTCAAAAGCGTAATCTATAAAGTGGATGGAAATGAGAAACTTGAACTCATTATAAAGCTAGCGGACGATGGGCTAAGGGTGCAAGATGCAGTCTTGAATGGACGATCTCTATCAAAGATCATTCCGATCGATAGCTTTCGGTTGCCGAGATTGTTATTTAGTACGTTTGTTGTGGGAGGGAAGAATAGTCATTCGGATGAGCGGGGATTCTACATGGAGGATCCGTTCTCTTTTTTGGTGGGGATTCTTTTCAACACGCTAAAAGGCAATGTGGACAAGCGCCTTAAGGAATCAAACGTTCACGCATTCTTTAGCCGAATGCTTTTGTCGGCCCCCTTTGACAAATCCCGAATTCGAGGGATCGCGGGTCAGTACTCGGCCCGACTTGTCGGATACATTGACAAGGTTTTCGACGCGCCAAATTCAAGTGACTACGATACGATTATCACCATCATGAATATATATTACATGATGCAGCTTTCTTTGCATATCCTTCCGCGCGTAAAACTCGCTTTTGAGCAATGTACTTATATTGGTCCCGTTAGAGCTCGCAGTAATCGATATTACAGGCTGCAGGAGTTGTCTGTTTCTGATATCGATCCAGACGGAACAAATCTTCCAATGTTCTTAAGTTCATTGACGGGACGTCAGATGGACTCATTCTCAAACTTTGTTCAGTCAACATTTGGATTTGGTGTTCAGATGGAGAATTCGGAGGGTCATCTCAGTCTATACCTCAAATATCCACACGATAGAACAAATATTGTTGATAGCGGGTTTGGTGTATCTCAGCTGCTGCCGGTTCTAGCTCAGCTTTGGTGGTCTACGTCGGCTGCGCGATTATTCCGAGGGAGGCAGCTTAGTAAGGGTAGGGCCCCAATCTTTCTCGCAATGGAGCAGCCCGAACTTCATCTTCATCCTGCTCATCAGGCTCTTCTTGCTGACATTTTTGTAGAAACGCTTGCAAGTGCGAAAGATGGTCCCGCGATGAGCCTTATTATCGAAACTCACAGCAGCGAGATTATAAATCGTCTTGGGGCATTGATTGAGGCTAAGAGGCTAGATGCAGAGAGTGTTCAAATAATAATTTTCGATGAAAGTGATGCAAATGCAGATCTAGACAATCCAGCTTCTCTAGAGGCAGCTGATAAAAGGCAAATCTTTGGTGGAAGCTCAAGGGTGCAGATTGTTCCTAAGATTGTAGAGTTTTCCGAAAAGGGAATCTTAAAAGGCTGGCCTGCTGATTTTTTCATTCCTAACATATTGTGAATAAATGATTATTCATTTTGATTATTCGATTGAAGAAATTGAAATGCTCAGCCCGGCTGTGGTGGGGGAGGTAATACACCATTTATGTCATTGTTCTTCTCAAGGATCCCATCTGCTTATTTTAAGTCGATCGCTATCTCAAAATCTCCTTACGAAAGAAATCAGTCCATTTGAGCGTGCGGTAATCACAAGGTTAGCTAATAATTACTCTCAGGTGGGTGGTCTGCTAGATGGCGGCATGCAATATATTCGAATCTGCAAAGATCAGAATAGTTATAAAGACTTTGCCATCCCCATGAATTTGGATGTTCTTTTGTCTGGGGCATTCTCGAGACCCACACAGATGATTGTGGAAAACAAAAAGCGTGACGGCGGTGTGTATCGCATCATTATTGAGTCCCACGCAAAAAGGGCACGTCTTCCGCATGTCTCGTTAGAGTTTGTTCACGGCGGCGGTGGCGACGTCGAGGAATGCTTCCTTGCGCTTGTAGAAGTGAGCGGAGTGTATGTTGCTCTTACGGATAGTGATCGTAAAACACCGTTCGATAGGGGGAATCAGAAGGTTTCACGAATAGCGCTATCAATGAAGCCAGCTGCTACAACTCTATGCGCAGCCTATGAAACGCCAACTCATGAATTAGAAAACTTTCTATCCGTTCTTGAATTGGAAAAACTAGAGCAGTGGAACTCGAATGCCGATAGAGGGATTTATGTAAAAATATTTGAGGAATGGAAGCAAGGACGATGTAACTTATATCCCTTCATTGATCTCAAAAATGGCTTTGGACATCTTTCCGACAAGATGAGCCAGCAGTCATTGGACTGGATTGAAGAGAAAAGCCAAAAATATGGATTTTCTATCATAAAAGGCTTTGGGGATAAGATACCGATCTCTGTAATCGAGTCGGATGAAGCGCAATCGGTTTTTCATCGCACTATGCGCGAAAAATATTGGGGTCGGAACTTTGATGTGTTCTGCTTCACGCTCCTTGAATGGGTTGTTGCGGACCGAAAGTTCCGGGCTGCCTGATAGCTTCTAGATACTAAACCAACTCCAATCTCAAATGGAAATGAAACATATTTATGGTTCAATGTAAGGTGACTTTTCCAAACTGTATTTGACTGCCTACACGGGTGCGCGGGCGCCATTCTATTTATGTGAAAATAATAGGACTCCGCTGAGAGCACTAGCTTCTGGCCACTCGCATATCCCCGGCATAGCCGTGCTCGCAAAGCCCCACTGGGGCTTTGCGTTCTGAAAGCGTCGGGCGACGCTTTCAGAACCGCTAGCTATCCATCTTCAACGCCGCGATAAACGCCTCCTGCGGGATCTCGACCTTGCCGAACTGGCGCATGCGCTTCTTGCCCTCTTTCTGCTTGTCGAGGAGCTTGCGCTTGCGGGAGGCGTCGCCGCCGTAGCATTTGGCGGTGACGTCCTTGCGAAGGGCGGAGATGGTCTCGCGGGCGATCACCTTGCCGCCGATGGCCGCCTGGATCGGGATCTTGAAGAGGTGGTTGGGGATCAGCTCCTTCAGCTTCTCGCACATCATCCGGCCCCGGCGCTCGGCCTGGAGCTTGTGGACGAGCATGGAGAGCGCGTCGACCGGCTCGGCATTGACGAGGATCGAGAGCTTGACGAGATCGCCCTCGCGATAGTCGATCAGCGAATAGTCGAAGGACGCGTAGCCCTTCGAGATCGACTTCAGGCGGTCGTAGAAGTCGAACACCACCTCGTTCAGCGGCAGCTCGTAGGTGACCATGGCGCGCTTGCCGACATAGGAGAGGTCGATCTGCAGGCCGCGCCGCTCCTGGCAGAGCGTCAGGATATTGCCGAGATACTCGTCGGGCGTGAGGATGACGGCCTTGATCCAGGGCTCGTCGATCGCCTCGATCTTCATGACGTCGGGCAGATCGGCGGGGTTGTGGAGCTGGATCGTCTCGCCGTTGGTGAGGCGGATATCGTAGACGACGGAGGGCGCGGTCGCGATGAGGTCGAGATCGAACTCTCTGGAAAGGCGCTCCTGCACGATTTCGAGGTGAAGGAGGCCGAGGAAGCCGCAGCGGAAGCCGAATCCCAGGGCCGCCGAGGATTCCATCTCGAAGGAGAAGCTGGCGTCGTTCAGCCGCAGCTTGCCCATGGCGGCGCGCAGCTCGTCGAAATCGGCGGCGTCCACGGGAAAGAGGCCGCAGAAGACCACGGGCTGGGCCGGCTTGAAGCCGGGCAGCGCGGTCTTGGTCTGGCGCTTGTCCTCGGTGATCGTGTCGCCGACGCGCGTATCGGCGACCTCCTTGATCGAGGCGGTGATGAAGCCGAGCTCGCCGGGGCCGAGCACGTCCATGGCCAGCATCTTGGGCGTGAAGACGCCGACCCGGTCGACCGGGTATTTGGCGTCCGTGCCCATCATGCGGATGATCTGGCCCTTGCGCAGCTCGCCGTCGATGATGCGCACGAGCACGATGACGCCGAGATAGGCGTCGTACCAACTGTCCACCAGCATGGCTTTCAGCGGCGCGGAGCGATCGCCCTCCTTCGGCGGGGGCAGGCGGTGGACGATGGCTTCCAGCACGTCCACGATGCCGATGCCGGCCTTGGCCGAGATCATCACGGCCTCGGAGGCGTCGAGGCCGATCACCTCCTCGATCTGCTCCTTCACCCGGTCCGGCTCGGCGGCGGGAAGGTCGATCTTGTTGAGGACGGGGACGATCTCGTGGCCGTTGTCGAGGGCGAGATAGACGTTGGCGAGCGTCTGCGCCTCGACGCCCTGCGCCGCGTCCACCACGAGGAGCGAGCCCTCGCAGGCGGCCAGGGAGCGCGAGACCTCGTAGGCGAAGTCGACATGGCCGGGCGTGTCGATCAGATTGAGGATGTAGGTCTCGCCGTTCTTGGCCTTGTAGTGCAGGCGGACGGTCTGCGCCTTGATCGTGATGCCGCGCTCGCGCTCGATATCCATGGAGTCGAGGACCTGTTCGGTCATCTCCCGCGCCTCGAGCCCGCCCGTCTCCTGGATCAGGCGATCGGCGAGCGTGGACTTCCCGTGATCGATATGGGCGACGATCGAGAAATTGCGGATGTGGTCGAGGGGCGTGGTGCTCATGGCGGGGATATAAAGAATTCGATGAAAACTGCCTACCGGTTTTTGTCGGCGTTCCAGGGAGCCGGCGAGGGTTGGCCCGGGCGGCGGAAATGGGAGGGCCGGCCCGAATGCTTTGCATTCGTGCGGGCGCCGAAAGCCTGCGGCATTCGGCTGGGGGCTTATCCGCCCGAACGCTTCGCGTTCAGGCGGATAGGCCGGATTCGAACGGCAGCGCCGTAACCTCGTCGGGCTCGCCGGCCGCTTCGCCCTGCGCGGCCTTGGCGGCGTCCCGCGCCAGGCGCTCGAAGCGCGCGGCCGCGGCCTTCGGGCTTTCGGCGAAGAGGCGGCGGGCCGATGTGAGGGAGGCCGCGCGCAGCACGCCCTGGCGCCGGTCCATGAGGCCGAGCACGACGCTGCGGTCGGCCTCCGAGCCGAAGGCGGACGGCTCGGCGATCATCTCGGCGCGCAGGAGCGCGTAGTCGTGGTCGAGGCCGAGATCGTCGCCGATGGCAGCGGCGGCCTCGCGCGCGGTGCGCATGGCGGCCGGCCAGAGGTCCAGGAGGAGGCCGAGATGGGCGGCGTGGTCCTTGGCATGCTTGCGCAAAGCGTGGAACGCCTCCGCCTCGCCCGACGTCGCGGCCTCGCCCAGCGCATGGCGCGCGGCGCGCTGCGTGTGGTGGATGCCTTCCGCGACGATCAGCGGCGCGCGCTTCAGCGGCCTCTGGAAGGCGGCGGCGGACAGGGCCGCGCGGCACTCCTCGATCGTGGCGAGCGTCGTCGCGATCTTGGCGCCGAGATCGCCCTCGGCCTCGACGGCGGCGTCGCGGCGGCGCTCCAGCTCGGCTCTTGCGGGGCGGAAGGCGTCGGTCGCGACGTCGCTTCCGAAATGGGCCTCCAGCGCATCGAGGGATTCGATCAGCGCCGCGCGGTCGCGCACGGCCGAGAGGGCGCGGGCGGCGTCGCGCAGGCGCGCGTTCTCGGCGCGCAGCAACGCCGGATCGCCCGAGCGCATGAGGCGGAAGAGCGCGCGCAGCTTCTTGAAACGCTTGCGCACGTCGTGGATCGCCTCGTGCCGGTCGCCGCCGCCGGACAGTTCGGCGGCCGCCTTCGTCAGCTGCTCCTCGGCGATGCGGGTGAGCTCTGCGTCGAGGCGCGTGCCGAAGACGATGCGGAAGGCCATGGAAGCGATCTCCGTGCGTTGGCTGAGGGTCAGGGCCGGCCGGCGAGCGCCAGCCGGGCGTTGGAATAGGCGGGATCGCCGGTGATCTCGCGGCCGAGCCAGGAGGGCAGCGTCACCGCCTCGTCCTCGGCGGCAAGCTCGATCTCGGCGACGACGAGGGGCGACAGGCTGCCGGCATAGACGTCGAGCTCGACGACGTGCTTTCCGAGCGGAATGTCGTGGCGCGTCTTGTCGATGGGCGTTCCGAGCGCGCCCTTGGCCAGCTCTTCGGCGTCCGCCAGCGGGATCTCGTATTCGAACTCGCCGCGCGAGAGGCCGGCGCCGAGCTTGATCGTCAGCGTCGCCGCGCTGCCGTCGGCGATGCGGATGCGGATGGTGCGCGTCTCGTCGGAGGCGAGGTAGATCTGGCGGATGACGCGCGAGCGGCCCCGCCCGGCGGCGAAGGCGGCGCGCCAGTCGTCGGTCTCCACGAGAAAACGCCGCTCGATCTCGATCCCCATGGTCCTCGCTTCCTTTCGGCGTCCGGTGGCGCTCGAACGTCGGCCAACAGCTCAGAAGCCAGACCTGCCACGTCGCGGTGTCATAGAACAGGGCCGCAAGACGCGCGAGGTGCGTTCGCGCGGGGCGGACGGGCCTCGAAGACCCCTCAATCCTCGTCGCCATCGGGAATTTTCAGGAGCATGCCGCAGGCCTTGCAGTGGACGGCGTCCGGCTCGTGGCGGCCGAGGGCGCAGCGCGGGCAGGTGAAGTCGACCTTGTAGGGCCGGAAGATCGCCTGTGCGAGGCGCACGAAGAGCGAGATGCCGATCAGCATGGTGACGATGGAGGTGAGCTTGCCGGCGGGTCCGGGCAGCGTGATGTCGCCGAAGCCGGTGGTCGTGACGGTCGCCACCGTGAAGTAGAGCGCGTCGACATAGCCGGTGAAGCCGGAGCCCGAGCGGAAGAAGAACGTGTAGATGAAACCGGTGGCGACGAGGAGGAAGGTCACGAGGTTGACGATCGAGCGCCCGGCCTCCTCCCAGCGCTGCAGGCCGTGACGCTTCAACGGCAGCCAGATGATGCCCGAGCGTGAGATCGACCACAGGCGCAGGATGCGCAGGAAGCCGAAGCTGATCAGCCAATAGGGAAAGAGCAGCGTCGCGAGGATGACGAGATCGACCAGCGTCGTCGGCCGGCCGAGCCAGCGCCAGACGTTGCGGCAGGCAAGGCCCCGCGCCAGGATGTCGGCGGCGAGCAGCAGCGCCACGAAGAAGTCCACCCATAGAAACGAGGGCGTGTCGCGCAGGATCGGCGTCGCCACGAAGAAGGCGATGGTGAGGAGATCGATCACGATCACCGCCGTCTGGAAGCGCTGCGCCCGCCGGCTCTTGCCGTGATAGACGCGGGCGCAGGCCGAGCGAACGCGCTGCAGCCAGTTCGCGTCGCTCGGGGCCTTCAGGCCGACCGTCTCGCCGGTCACGACAGGCCCTCGCTCAAGGAGCGGGCTCCGGGGCCGGGGCCGGGGCCGGTGCCAAGACCGGTGCCGGAATCGGGGACGTGCGGGCCTGCTTGATCGCCTGCGCCGCCATGGCGTAGCCGCCCGCCGCGCCGTCCACGAAATGGACGTGGTCGCTGCGGTTGGGCGCCGGCACGAAGCAGGTGACGAGGGCTGCGGTCTGCCGGTGGAGGCCATAGGCGAGCGGGGACCGCGCGTTGGCGGCGGCGAGCAGCGCCTCGATCCGGTCGGCCGTCTCGGGCGTGCAGTCGAGCGTCATGCGCAGCGCGTCGTCGAACTTGCGGAAGTCGGAATTGACGACGAACTCCTTCAGGTAGCGCTTCACGTCGAAACCGCCCCAGCGAAGGCCGAGGCGGAAGGTGAGGAAGGCCGCGCCCGTCTTCAGCGCGACGAGGAGGGCCGAGAGCGCGCGGGGCCGGCCCGATCCGGCGCGCGCCGTCTCGACCTCGGAGGAAAAGCCCGCCGTCAGCCAGGCGAGATCGGGCGCGCCGTTCGTGACGGGCCGGCCGTTGTGGGTCTCGCCGTCGGCGAGAGCGAGGATCTCGGCGACCGCCCGGCGGAAGAGCGTGTCGTCCTCGCTCTCCGGCGCGACGACGATCAGCGAGAGGATCGTGCCGTTCTTGGCGGGCAGTTCGGAGAAGCGGCAGGAGAGGCCGGTCAGATCCGGCCCGACGCCGTCCGTTGCGCGGGGAATGGCGAAGTCGCCGGCCTTCATGCGCGCCTCCGCCCAGGCGAGCCCGCCGCCGGAGACCATGGCATAGGAGACCGCCGGCGCCGGGGTGAAGCGCGCGAGGCGCAGGTCGTGGCTGCTCGCCCGGATCTCGTCGACGGGCACCATGGCGACGCGAAGATCGAGATCGAAGGTCTCGGCGATGAAGGCCGCGGTGCGGGCGAGCGCGAGGCGCCCGGTCTCGGCATCGCCCGGCGCCAGAACGAAGCTCGCGCCGTCGCCGCCGAAGACGAAGGGAATGGAAACGCCCGGCAGCGCGTTGGACACGGCGGCGATGACGGCGGCGGCGGCCGTGTTCACCTGCTTGTAGCGCCCGGCCGCGATCGCATCCGTCGAGCGGACGATGTCGGCAAGGCCGAGAACCCAGCCGGCGGGCACCGGACGATAGGCCTCGGGGTCGGTCAGATCGCCGAACCTCTCGATCGCGGCCAGACCCGTGTAGAAGCCCCTGTCCCGTCCGTCCTCGTCGGCCATGCCGTATTCCTCCAAGGCTTTCCTGACAGGAACGGAGGCAAGCTCCATTCGGATGCGTCGGATCATCGAGCTTCGCGCGGGGCGGACGGCGCGGCGAGGTCGGCGAGGGGCGGGGCGAGGGCGGCTTCGAGGGCGAAAAGTTCCGCCGCCGCGCTTTCGCGCGTCTTCTGCTCCACCGCGCGATAGAGCTGGACGATCCGCTCGCCCTCCGCGGTCAGGTGAGCGCCGCCGCCGCCCTGGCCGCCGCCCCGCGTCTCGACCAGCGGCTCGGCGAACATGCGGTTCAACTCGTCCACGAGAAGCCAGGCCCGGCGATAGGACATGCCGAATTCGCGCCCGGCCCCGGCGATCGAGCCCTGGCGCCGGATCGCCTCCAGAAGCGAGACCTTGCCGGGGCCGAGCCGTTTGCCGAGGCCGAGATCGAGGCGCATTGAGATGCGCGTCGCCGTCTGCGGGGCGGCCTCTTCCGGTTCGGCGGGCGCGGGTTGGGGGTCGGTCACGTCTCGGGGCCTCTTCCGGTTGTCCTCGGGTCCGGTGCCTTCGCCGCTCACGGATCGAGCCTTCCGGTGCCGCCGGCCGGCCGGTCCAGCGCCACGGCCTTGACGACGGCATGAACCGCAAGGCCTTCGCGAAGATGGAGCGCCTCGGCGGATCGTCTCGTCAGGCGGGCCAGAAGCTCCGCGCCGCCGCAGTCGAGACGGATGTCCATGCCGGAGACGGGATGGGGCCGGAGGGCGCGGATCACGGCGGGCAGGATGTTGAGCGCGCTGAGATCCCTCGGCCTCTCCAAGGCGAGCATCACGTCGCGGGCGCGGATGTGGATGCGCACGGGCGTGCCGATGGCGGCCTCGATGCGCGGCACGAGGATTTCGCCGGCGGCGGAGGCAAGCGTCGTCAGCGCGTCTCGCTCGTCATGGCCGGCGACGACCGTGTCGAGCGGGCGGCCCTCTTCGAGGCCGGGGCCGGCGGGAAGGAGATCGAGACGGGCGAGGACCTCGGCCGGACGGCCCGTGGCGACGACCCGGCCGGCATCGAGCGCGACAAGGTCGCTGCCGAGGCGCAGGACCTCCGGCACGGAGTGGCTGACATAGAGGATCGGAATGCCCGCCTCGTCGCGCAGCCGCTGGATGAAGGGCAGGATGTCGGCCTTGCGGGCCTCGTCGAGGGCGGCGAGCGGCTCGTCCATGAGGAGCAGGCGGGGGCTCGCCAGAAGCGCCCGGCCGATCGCCACGCGCTGGCGCTCGCCGCCGGAGAGGCGCTGCGGGGCGCGGTCGAGCAGGCGTTCGAGGCCGAGAAGATCGACGACGCCCTCGAAGGAGGCCTTCCGCTCGGCCGAGGGCGTGAACCAGCGGCCATAGGTGAGATTGCGGCGCACGGTGAGATGCGGAAAGAGCCGCGCATCCTGGAAGACGTAGCCGATGCGGCGACGATGGCGCGCCACCTCGATGCCGCGTTCGGTGTCGAGAAGGACGGCGCCGTCGATCTCGATGCGGCCGCGCCGCGGGCGGGAAAGGCCGGCGACGAGATCGACCAGCGAGGTCTTGCCGGAGCCGGAGGGGCCGAACAGAACGGTGAGCGGCCCCGCGCTCTCGAAGCGGACGGCGAGGCGGAAGGCGCCGAGGCCCTGCTCGACATCGATCCTCAGACTCATGGCGTCGGCCTTCTCATACCAGCGGCCCCAACCTTCGACATGTCGAAGGTTGGGGCGTTACGGCGGCATCGGCCGCCGCCGCGCCGATCGGCGCGGGACACCAGCGGTCCTTGATCAGGGCCCCTGGTATCATGTCGCGTGCACCCGGCGGCCGACGCGCGCGGCGAGGAGTTCGGAGAGGAGAAGCGCGCCCATGGAGATCGCGACCGAGATCAGCGTCAGGCGCAGCGCCCCGGCCTCGCCGCCCGGCACCTGCGTGAACGTGTAGATCGCGGCCGGCAGGGTCTGCGTCTCGCCGGGAATGTTGGAGACGAAGGTGATGGTCGCCCCGAACTCGCCCATGGCTTTGGCGAAGGCGAGGATCATGCCGGCGAGGATGCCGGGGAGGGCGAGGGGAAGGGTCACGGTCAAAAAGACGAAGGCGGCATTGGCGCCGAGCGTTCCGGCGGCATCCTCCAGGCGCCGGTCGATGCCCTCGATGGAGAGGCGGATCGCCCGCACCATCAGCGGAAAGGCCATGACGGCGGAGGCGAGCGCGGCGCCCGTCCAGCGGAAGGAGAAGACGAGGCCGAGATGCTCGGCCAGAAAGCCGCCGACGACCCCGCGCCGGCCGAAGGCGAGAAGGAGCAGATAGCCCGTGACGACCGGCGGCATGACCAGCGGCAGATGGACGATGCCGTTCAGCAGCGCCTTGCCGGGAAACCGCTTGCGGGCGAGGAGCCAGGCGACGAACAGGCCGAGCGGCAGGCTCGCCAGCGTCGCGACGAGAGCCACCCGCAGCGACAATCGCACGGCCGTCCACTCCTCGGGCGTCAGGGCGAGCGTGTCCAGGTGCGGTCTTTCCGAATGCGAGGCGGGCTATCGGATCGAATATCGCGAAAGGTGATGGGCGGGAAGAGGGTGAAAGGCGGACGAACGTTCGCGGCCAGCCCGATCTCCCTCCTTGCGGGGGAGATGCCGGCAGGCAGAGGGGGCTCGCGCCGATGGTCGATCACTCTACCCGCTCACGTTCGCATACGATCGCCAGAACATGAGCGCAGACGGCTTCGACGTCTGACACAATATCATCGTTAGGCGTGCTGTTTGTCCCCGTCCCCGTTGTGATCGTGTTCGCCTATGTCGGGAGGCTCCAAGCCGAAATGCGAGTTCAGATCGGCCACCTGCGCGGGCGTCAGGTAGCGTGGGTTGAGGCCGCGCAGGAGGAGGTAGAGCTTGGCGGTCTCCTCCAGTTCCTCCGTCGCGAAGACGGCGGCTTCGAGGTCCTTGCCGGCGACGACGGGGCCGTGATTGGCGAGGAGGACGGAGGCGTAGCGGCCGGCAAGGCCGCGGATGGCATCGGCGACGGCGGGATCGCCCGGCCGGTGGTAGGGCACGAGCGCCGTCGGGCCGGCGCGCATGAGATAGTAGGGCGTCATCGGCGGCAGGGCGGCGCGGGGGTCGATTTCGGGGAGCATGCTCAGCGCCACCGAATGGGTGGAATGGAGATGGACGACCGCCCGCGCGGCGCTGTGCGTCTCGTAGAGCGCGCCGTGGAGCGGGATTTCCTTGGTCGGCGCATCGCCCGAGAGAAGCCGGCCGGCGGCGTCGAGACGGGACAGGCGGGCGGGATCGAGAAAGCCGAGCGAGGCATTGGTCGGCGTCACCAGCCAGCCGCCGTCGTCGAGCCGGACGGAGATGTTGCCGGAGGAACCCGGCGTCAGGCCGCGCTCGAAGAGCGATCGGGCGAAGCGGCAGATCTCCTCGCGCAAGGCCGCGTGCGACATGACGATCCCTTTCCCGGGCCCGATGCCCATCCGCGTCATCTAAGGCGGGCACGGGGCCTTCACAGGGCCGGCCGCGCGGCGTCGAAAGCGCCTCGAAACCGCCGCCCCCAATGCTCAACATATTGCGGTTGCAAGGATATCCTGCTGCACCGCAGGATTGACAGGTCGCCTCATGGGCATAGGGTTCGTCTCGACGGAGGGTGACGGAGACAGACGACGGCTCCGCAGACGAGCCGCGACTCCCGAGACCACCTTCCGCCGATTGCAACGGAGGCGACAACGTTCGCCGACGCTCATCGGGAGGACGACATGGATCTCGTTTCCATCATCACCGACATGCCGCTGTCATTCTACGTGACGGTTTCCGCCGCCGTCGTCATGAGCATCTTCGGCTCCTGACCCGGCCGGATGAGAGCGGGCGGCGCAGGACTGCCGCCGCTCTCGACGGCGTGGCCGCTCCTGCGAAGCGCGTGACGGCCGGTTGCCCCCGCCGGGACGTTGCCCCGGCGGGAGAGGTCTGCGCGGCTCAGGTGCCGATCTCGATCTCGACGATCTCCGCCTCGTTGGCGCCGGCCTTGACCGTGTCGCCGACGGCGCGGCCGAGAAGGCTGCGCGCGAGCGGGGCGAGATAGGAGACGCGGCCCTCGGCCGGGTCCGCCTCGTCGATGCCGACGATGGAGAAGCTCTGGCGGCGGCCGTCGTCGCGCTCGATCGTCACGCGGCTGCCGAAATGCACCTTGTCGCTGTCGGAGGGCGCCTCCATCAGCTCCGCGGTCGCGCGCCGGGCGTGGATGTAGCGCAGGTCGCGGTTGAGGGTGGCGAGCGCGATCTTGTCGTCGGCCACCCGCGCCGCCTCGATCGCCGCGTTCAGGCGCTCCAGCTCGGCGTCGAGCTGGCCGAGGCCGCGCTGCGTGACGAGGTTCTGGTCGGTGCCGAGATCGCGGTCGGGAAGGGTCTCGACCTGGCTATCGTTCGGTTCCTTGACGAAGGCGACGCTCATACGTTTCGTCCCATGCAAAAAGGCGCCGGGTTGTCTCCCGGCGCGTTTCGTTGATGCGTGAGGAGCCGGTCGAGGCGCGAGGATGCGCTCATCGAGGCCGGTTCCCCGGTGGTCTGTTGTAAGACATGGGGTCGCGGCCCGCGGTTTCAAAGCCGTATGCCACCCTGTCCTTCCCGGCGGCTCCCCTATGTCTCCGCCGTCGACTGAGGCGAGGCGAGAGGCCGATCGGCGCGCGGCGCGGGGGACGGATCATGGCATCGCATTCGGGTTCGACGGGCGTCGTCTATGCGGCGCTCGCGGGCAATCTCCTCATCGCCGTCACCAAGTTCGCGGCGGCCGCCTATAGCGGCAGCTCGGCCATGCTGTCGGAGGGCGTGCACTCGCTGGTCGACACGTTCAACGAGGTGCTGCTCCTCTACGGCATGAAGCGCGCGGCGCGGCCGGCGGACCGCACGCATCCGCTCGGCCACGGGCGCGAGCTGTATTTCTGGACCTTCATCGTCGCGCTTCTGGTCTTCGCGATCGGCGCCGGCGTCTCGTTCTACGAGGGCGTGCTGCACATGCTCGATCCCGAGCCCGTGGCGAACGCGAGGATCACCTATATCGTGCTCGGCCTGTCCTTCGCCTTCGAAGGCTTCTCCTGGTTCGTCGCGCTGAAGGCGTTTCGGCGGGAGAAGGGTCGGATGGGCTATTTCGAGGCAGTGCGCCGCTCCAAGGACCCGACGACCTTCACCGTGCTCTTCGAGGATTCGGCCGCGCTGATCGGCCTTGCCATCGCCTTCGTCGGCATTCTTTCGGCCGAGATTTTCGATAGGCCGGAGCTCGACGGCGCCGCATCGATCGGCATCGCCTTCGTGCTGGCGGCCACCGCCGTCTTCCTCGCCCGCGAAAGCAAGGGGCTGCTGCTCGGCGAGCCTGCGACGGCCGAGGTACAGGCGCGCATCCTGGAGATCGCGGCGCGCGATCCGGCGGTGCGCAGCGCCAACGGCCTCGTCAGCGTGCATCTCGGGCCCGACCAGATCGTCGCCTCGATCAGCGCCGAGTTCGAGGACAGCGCCACCGCGCCCGAGATCGAGGCCTCCGTCGACCGGATCGAGGCGGCGTTGAAGGCGGAGGTGCCGGAGGTGACGACGCTCTTCGTCAAGCCGCAGACGGCGCAGCGCTTCGCCGAGCGGGCCCGGCAGATCACCGAGGGGGACGGCGCCGGATGACGGCTCGGCGCTAAAACGAAGAAAGCCCCCGTCCGAGACGCGTCGGACGAGGGCTTCCTGTCGAATGGCTGAACGTTTCGCGCTGTCAGCGCACGCCGAGAACGGCGCCGCTGCGACGGTCGATGTCGACGCGGATGTCGTCGCCGCGACGGTCGAGGCCGACGACACGGTAGGAGTTGCGCATCACGCGAACGTCGTCCAGCTCGCGCAGGCCCTCGCCGCGTGCGATGCGCACGGCCTCGCGCTCGGAGACGCCGCCCCGGCGCGCATCCTCGCGGCGCAGGTCGTTCCGGCGGTCGTCGCGGCGGATCTCGTCGCGCTCAAGGCGCGGGTTGTTCTCCATCACGCGCACGCCGTCCGGGCCGATCGACAGCGTCTGGGCCATCGCGGGGGTGGCGAGCAGGGCGGCGGCCATCGCGATCATGCCGGCGGTCTTCGACAAGGTCATCATCGGTCTTCCTCCTTGGTGCGAGCGTCTTTTCGGCTCGATCCGTCTTCGTCAGCGATCCAAAGCCCCGGGATCGGGCCCTCGCATCTCTTCGTTGAAGGAAAAAACTGACCGCCGCTGCAAAGGTTCCCGACGCCGCCGACGCGAGATCGCCGCAATCTCGACATCGGAGCATCCTAAAGCTTCCAGCTTGGGGAGCCCCGCACCGCGGCGACGGGCTCCCGATGGAGGTCGCCGATGAAAGATCGCAGATCCGACGACGGCTTCCTCGCCGAGCTGGAGCAGGCCGCCAAGGGTCTGTCGCTCGTCACCGACCGAGCCTCCCAGGAGGAACTGCAGCGCCTCTTCGGCGAGCTTCAGGACGACGGGCGCCGGAGCGGGGATGCACCGGGCGGCGCGGTCGAGGTCGAGTTCGGCCTCCACGGTCCGGCCGAGGCATCCGCCCGGCGCGGCTGACGGCCGTCATCCCCGCCATTCGGCCGCGCCCTTTGGCGAAACGGCCTCACCTCCGCTAGAGACTGTTATGAACCTTGGATAGGTGTTGTGCCGCTCCTGTTGGGCTGCGGGGTAGGAGCCCGATGCAGCCGGTAGCGGGGCTACCGGCCAAGAGGGCGACGGTCCGTGAGGACGGGCGAGACCCGTGGCTCGCCCTGTGGTCCGCGGCCCAACAGGAGCGGCCCTTCGGGTCGTGTGAGCGACGCCATCCCCTAGGCCGGATCGACATTCAGGATTCCCAATCGGGTTGATCGCTGATTCATAGGGTTCCGTGTTGCGACACGGAGCTTTGGATGGCGACCAAGCGGT
>NZ_LMQW01000007.1 GCF_001425485.1 Aureimonas sp. Leaf427
GGCCTCACGCCGTACGAGGCGATCTGCAAAGCCTGGACGGAAGAGCCGGCCAGGTTCACCATCGATCCACACCACCAAATTCCGGGACCAAACATCTAGCCGGCCGTTGCCGGGCGCGCGTTTGCGTCAGGGCTTAGCGGAAGAGGGCGAGGATGGCGTTCGCCTTGGCGCTCGGTGCGGGCGTCGCGGGCAGGCGGACGGCGCCCAGAACGTTCGAGGAGACGGCGGCGAAGGTGCGGGCGTTCGACATGGGATCGGTCCTTTTCCAAAGGTGCCGGGCTCGCGCGCCGGCGTCTGACGTCGTCCTGTTCCGGCGTTCCGCCGGCCTGCCGGGCCGTCTGCTCACGGCCTTCGATGTCATGACCCTAGCCGTCGCCCGCTGAAGGAAGCCTGGCGGATTTCCGTCGAATTTTACGCATCGGCGGATTTGCCCGATCAACGCCGTGAGCCCCCGGCGCTTTCGCGCCGAGGGCCTCAGTAAACCGCGAGCGATCGTCGCGACGGGGAGACGCTATTGTCGCCCGGTCGGTTTACTGGAAGAGGCGCAGGATGTTCTGCGTGGAGTTGTTGCTCATCGAGATCGCCTGATAGGCGAGCTGCTGGCGAACCTGCAGAGCCTGCAGCTTGGCCGATTCCTTTTCGAGATCGGCGTCCACCATGCCGCTGATGGCGGAGTTGCGGATGTCGGTCAGCTTTTCGGAAAAGCTCAGCATCGTTTCCGCGCCGCTGGAGAACGATCCGAGCGCGCTGGCGGTCGCGGATGCCTCGCCCTGGGCCAGGGCAATCTTGCCGTTCAGCGCCAGAACCTTGGTCGCGTCCGTGGCGCCCATGACGAGAGCTATGTTCGTCTGAGCCACCAGCGACGCGCTGGTATAGGCGAGGGCGCCGACCGTTGCGCCGTTGACGACGACCGTGGACGCGCTGAGGTTGTTGGCCGTTACGAGCACGTTCTTGCCGTTCAGCGAGGCGCCTGCGACGAGAGCAGTGATCTGTGTGATGTAGACGCCGACGTCGGCCACCTGCTGGGCAGTGGCCGCGCCCGCCGCATTGGCGGCCACGACGATGTCGGACACCTTCTGGAGAACCTCGCTGACGCCGTCGATGGCGGCGATGCCGGCGTCGGCCTGGGCCTTGGCAGTGGTCAGCGTGTTCTTCAGGTTGTCCGAAGCCGCGGCGTCCGAGCGCAGCGTGGACGCCGCGGCCCAAACCGACGGATCGTCCTTGGCGGAGTTCACGCGGTAGCCGGTGGCGATGCGGCTCTGCGTCGTCTGCAGGTCGGAATTGACGCGGCGGAGAGCTGCAACTGCGATGCCGTTGTAGGTGGTGTTGATCGAGACCATTGTTCTTTTCCCCGTTTGTTTGTGAAGAGCAGTGTTGCTTGCTTCGAGGAAATGAATACTACGTTGTTCTGTAATTTATCCGCATTGCAGAAGCTAAAATTTGAGCGATATGCATTTTTCTGATAGATAATTTTGTATAAATATAATAATTATACTTCTAAGATGCCTCGTCCGAGCCTGGGTGTGCCTTGTCGGGTGATTCCTGACTTTCGTCTCGATGGCTGTTGTCGTAGAAATACGAAAAGCCCCCGGCGCTTGCGCGCCGAGAGCCTCAGTAAACCGCGAGCGATCGTCGCGACGGGGAGACGCTATTGTCGCCCGGTCGGTTTACTGGAAGAGGCGCAGGATGTTCTGCGTGGAGTTGTTGCTCATCGAGATCGCCTGATAGGCGAGCTGCTGGCGAACCTGCTATTGTCGCCCGGTCGGTTTACTGGAAGAGGCGCAGGATGTTCTGCGTGGAGTTGTTGCTCATCGAGATCGCCTGATAGGCGAGCTGCTGGCGAACCTGGAGCGCCTGGAGCTTGGCCGATTCCTTTTCGAGATCGGCGTCCACCATGCCGCTGATGGCGGAGTTGCGGATGTCGGTCAGCTTTTCGGAAAAGCTCAGGAGGGTGTCCGCTCCGCTCGAGAAGGCACCGAGCGCGGTGGAGACGGTCGAAATTTCGGTTTGAGCCGCCGAGATGTCCAGCGCAAGAACCTTGGCAGAGTCGTTTGCGGCCAACACGGCAGCCACATTCGTGCCGGATACGAACGTCGCGCTGGTGTAGCCGAGGGCGCCGACCGTGGCTCCGGCTGCGACCACACCCGACGCGCTGAGGTCGTTGCCGGTGACGAGGACATTCTTTCCGTTCAAGGCCGAACTAGCGACGAGAGCCGTGATCTGAGCCCCCAGCTTGGCGACGTCGGCGATCTGCTGCGTCGATGCGGAGCCGGCGGCCTTGGCGGCGACCACGATGTCGGAGACCTTCTGGAGGACTTCGCTGACGCCGTCGATGGCGGCGATGCCGGCATCGGCCTGGGCCTTGGCGGTCGTCATCCGGCTCTTCAGGGTTTCCGAGCCGGCCGCGTCGGAGCGCAGCGTAGACGCCGCGGCCCAGACCGACGGATCGTCCTTGGCGGAGTTGACGCGGTAGCCGGTGGCGATGCGGTTCTGGGTCGTCTGCAGGTCGGAATTGACGCGGCGGAGAGCTGCAACTGCGACGCCGTTGTAAGTGGTGTTGATCGAGACCATTGTTCTTTTCCCCGTTTGTTGTGAAGAGCGGTGTTGCTTGCTTCGAGGAAATGAATACTGCGCCGCGTGATAAAGCCGTCATGCCGAAATGCTTCCAATTTTAAACAACTGCCGCTTTCGTCGAGTCGCTCTGCTGTATGGTTTTTCGATCTATACTTCGTGGGTTCGAATTTTCGAGATGGCATTCATGTTTGTGCAGGAAGTGCCGGAAAAGGGCATGTTTTCCGGCCTTTCGGGCAAAATCTTCTCCGGAAGGGGCGCAATCGGGAATTCTCGACGCCGCAACTTTGCCCGCGTGCGTCTATTTAGAATGGTGACAGAACCTCGTCGGGCCGCCGCCGGGGTTTCATGCGTAGGGAAGGGGCAGGCCGACATGGCGAAGGACGCGAAAGCCGGGCCGAAGGCATCGCCGAAGAGCAAGGGGCCGCAGCTGCCCGTCATGCTCGCGGCGAACAACCTTTTGGAAGGCGACGTCGTCTTCCTCACCGCGGACGGCTGGACGCGCGATCCGGCAGAGGCGCTCGTCGCCCACGAGGCCGAGGTGGCGGCGGATCTCGAGGCGCGCGCGGGCGTGGCGGTGAAGGCGAACGAGGTGGTGGACGCCTATCTCGTGCCCGTCGAGATCCTGCCGAACGGGCTGGCGGCGGCGCGGCACTTTCGCGAGCTGATCCGCCAGCGCGGTCCCTCGGTCCATCCCGCCTACGGCAAGGAAGCCGAGTTCCACAACGATTACGGGCGCTGATCGCCTGGTCTTCTATTGCGGGCGTCGATCGCCCGCCCTCTGATCGCATGAAGCGGCCCGCCCCAGTATCGAGGAGGCCGGCGACGTTCGAAAGGCACTTGCGCCATGTATCGCTACGATGAGTTCGACGAAGAGTTCGTGCGTGACCGCGTCGCCCAGTTCCGCCATCAGGTGGAGCGGCGGCTCGACGGGTCGCTGTCCGACGACGAGTTCAAGCCGCTGCGCCTGAAGAACGGGCTCTATCTCCAGCTCCACGCCTATATGCTGCGCGTCGCGGTGCCCTACGGCACGCTGAGCGCCCGGCAGATGCGCACGCTCGCGCATATCGCGGAAAAGTACGACCGGGGCTACGCGCATTTCACGACGCGGCAGAACCTCCAGTACAACTGGCCGAAGCTGAAGGACGTGCCCGACATCCTGGACCTTCTGGCCGATGTCGAGATGCACTGCATCCAGACCTCCGGCAATTGCATCCGCAACGTGACGGCCGACCAGTTCTCGGGGGTCGCTGCGGACGAGGTCGAGGACCCCCGGCCGACGGCGGAGCTGATCCGCCAGTGGTCGAGCCTCCATCCCGAGTTTTCCTGGCTGCCGCGCAAGTTCAAGATCGCAGTGACGGGCGCGGAGCACGACCGGGCGGCGATCCTCGTCCACGATATCGGGCTGAAGGTGAAACGCGGTGCTTCCGGCCAGATCGGCTACGAGGTCGTCGTCGGCGGCGGACTCGGGCGCACGCCGATGGTCGGCAAGATCGTGCGCGACTTCCTGCCCAAGGACGAGCTGCTCGCCTATCTCGAAGCCGTCATGCGCGTCTACAACGCGGAAGGCCGGCGCGACAACAAGTACAAGGCGCGCGTCAAGATCCTCGTCCACGAGGTCGGCACGGAGGAGTTCATCCGCCGCGTCGAGGCCGAATATGCCGCGCTGAACGGGCCGACGATCAACGCGCCGCCGGAAGAGCTGGAGCGCATCGCGACCTATTTCGCGGGACCGGGCTACGAGACGCTGCCGGCGGTCTCGGAAAAGCTGGCCGCGGCCCGCGCCGCCGATCCCGCGCTCGACCGGTTCGTCGAGCAGAACGGCTTTCCCCACAAGGTGCCCGGCTATATCGCGCTGACCGTCTCGCTGAAGCCGATCGGCGGCATTCCCGGCGACATGAGCGCGGAGGAGATGCGCGCTTTCGCCGATATCGCCGAGCGTTATTCGGCCGACGAGTTCCGCGTCACGCATTCGCAGAACCTCGTCCTTCCCTATGTGAAGCAGGACGACGTGCCGGCCGTGTTCGAGGCTCTGAAGGCGGCAGGCCTCGCCACCGCCAATGCCGGGCTCGTCACCGACATCATCGCCTGCCCCGGCCTCGACTATTGCGCGCTGGCCACCGCCCGCTCGATCCCGATCGCGCAGGAAATCTCCAACACCTTCGGCGACGAGGCGCGCCAGCGCGAGATCGGCCCGCTGCAGATTAAGATTTCCGGCTGCATCAATGCCTGCGGCCATCACCATGTCGGCCATATCGGCATTCTCGGGCTGGAGAAGTCCGGCGTCGAGAACTACCAGATCACGGTCGGGGGCGATGCGACGGAACATGCGGCGCTCGGCGAGCGGCTCGGCCCCGGCATCGACGGAGAGGACGTGCCCGGCGCGATCGAGGCGATCGTCGGCGTCTATCTGAAGGAGCGCCAGACCGGCGAGGAGTTTATCCAGACGGTGCGCCGCGCGGGGCTCGAGCCCTTCAAGGCGGGTTTTACGGCCTATGTCGCCGAAAAGACCGGCTCGGCTCAGCCCGTGGGAGAGACGGCATGACGCTGCTCGTCACCGATGCCGGCGAGAAGGCCGACGCCTTCGTCGCCGTCGAGGACGTCGCCGATCTGTCGCTGGTCTCGGGACCCGTTCTGGTGCCGCTGACGGTCATCGATCAGGCGATCGACGACCGTCGCAACACGCCGCTCGGCCTCTCCGTCGCCAACGACACGCCGGTCCAGGCGATCAGCCCCTATTTCGATTCGGTCGAGCTGATCTCGATCGCCTTTCCGTCCTTCTCGGACGGGCGCGGCCTGTCGCTCGCCAAGCGCATCCGCCGCAAGGGTTTTACGGGCACGCTGCGCGCCGCCGGGCCGCTGATCGCCGACCAGTTCGCCGAGGCGCTCGCCTGTGGGTTCGACGAGGTGCTGCTGCCCGACCAAATGGCGGCGCGCCAGCCGCTGCCGCAATGGATGGTGGCCAAGGAGATCGTCCACGGCCAGTACCAGTCGGGTTACGGCGAGGGGGAGAGCATTCTGCAGAAGCGGTTGAAGGCACGGGCGGGGTAGGGACGCTGCGCACGTGAGACGGACCGGTCGGCAGGAGGTACCCCCCTCTGACTGCCGGCATCTCCCCCGCAAGGGGAGAGATCAGTCTCGTTGCCGGCATCTCCAGATCCTGATCCGTCCGCAAAGCTGCTGATCTCCCTCCTTGCGGGGGAGATGTCCGGCAGTCAGAGGGGGGGTGCCTCCCGCAGCCCTCATCATCACTTCACCCCTCGAAGGCGAGGTCCAGACCATGACCGAGACGCTTCAGACCTTGGCCGCCGAGCTCGACGTGGCCTTCCGCACGCTGGCACCCGCCGAGCGTCTGGCGCTGCTCGCCGCTCGCGTGCCGGGCAAGACCGTGTTCACGACGAGTCTCGGGATCGAGGACCAGATGCTGACGCATCTGATCTTCTCCCAGAAGCTCGCCATCGAGGTGAAGACGCTGGACACGGGGCGTCTCTTTCCCGAAAGCTACACGCTCTGGCGCGAGACGGAAGAGAAATACGGCAAGCGGATCAAGGCGATGTATCCGAAGGCCGAGGCGCTCGAAGAGCTCGTCAACGATCAGGGCATCGACGCGTTCTATTATGCGCCGGAGTTTCGCAAGGCCTGCTGCGGCGTGCGCAAGGTCGAGCCGCTCGGCCGGGCGCTGGCCGGCGCCGCCGGCTGGGTCACGGGCCTTCGCCGCGACCAGTCGGCCAATCGCGAGACGATGGAGTTCGTCGGCTTCGACGCCGCGCGCGGTCTCATCAAGGCCAATCCGCTCTTCGACTGGACGCGCGAGGAAATCCGCCTTTTCACCGAGGAGAGCCACGTTCCCGTCAATCCGCTCCACGCCCACAACTTCCTCTCAATCGGCTGCGCGCCCTGCACGCGGGCGCTGAAGCCCGGCGAGCCCGAGCGCGCGGGGCGCTGGTGGTGGGAGGAGGAGACGATGCGCGAATGCGGCCTCCACGTCGAAGCCGACGGGCGCGTGGTGCGCGCCAAGGACGTCGTTTCCGGCACACAACATGGCGACGCCGCCTTCGAGCGGCTGAACGCCGGCGAGAGCGTCCCGAAAGGACCCGCAGCTTGAAGCACATGACCCATCTGCAGCGGCTCGAGGCCGAGTCGATCTTCATCATCCGCGAGGTCGCCGCGACCGCCGAAAATCCGGTGATGCTCTATTCGATCGGCAAGGATTCGGCCGTGATGCTGCATCTGGCGCTGAAGGCCTTCGCGCCGGGCAAGCTGCCGTTTCCCCTGCTGCATGTCGACACGACCTGGAAGTTCCGCGAGATGTACGAGCACCGGGACGCGCTGCCGGCAAAGCTCGGCATCGATCTCATCGTCCACGTCAACCAGGACGGCGTCGCGCGGGGCATCAATCCCTTCTCCTCCGGTTCGCGCGTCCATACCGACGTGATGAAGACGGAAGGGCTGAAGCAGGCGCTGGAGAAGCACAAGTTCGACGCCGCCTTCGGCGGCGCGCGGCGCGACGAGGAGAAGAGCCGCGCCAAGGAGCGCGTCTTCTCGCTGCGCTCGGCCGAGCATCGCTGGGACGCCAAGAACCAGCGCCCCGAGCCCTGGCGCCTGTTCAACACGAGGAAGCGCATCGGCGAGAGCTTTCGCGTCTTTCCCTTGTCCAATTGGACCGAGGCGGACGTCTGGGACTACATCGCGCTGGAGGGCATCGACGTCGTGCCGCTCTACTTCGCCAAGGCCCGTCCCGTCGTCACGCGGGACGGCACGCTCATCATGCGCGACGACGAGCGCATGCAGCTTCTTCCCGGCGAGGTCGTGGAGGACCGGGTCGTGCGCTTCCGCACGCTCGGCGACTATCCGCTGACCGGGGCGGTCGAATCCACCGCCGCCACGCTGCCCGAGATCATCGCCGAGATGCGCGGCAGCCGCTCCTCCGAGCGCGAGGGGCGCGTCATCGACAAGGATGGCGGCGCCTCGATGGAAGAGAAGAAGCAGGAAGGCTATTTCTGAGATGACCGCCGCTTTCGCTCTCGAATCCGACGCCCCGGCCGTCGCCGCCGCCGCTCCCCTCGCCGTTCCGGCCGCCGCCACCTCGCTCCTGCGCTTCATCACCTGCGGCTCGGTGGACGACGGCAAGTCGACGCTGATCGGGCGCCTTCTCTACGACGCGAACGCGGTCTTCGACGACCAGCTGGAGGCGCTGAAGCGCGACTCCAAGAAGTTCGGCACGACGGGCGAGGATCTCGACTTCGCGCTTCTCGTGGATGGGCTTTCGGCCGAGCGCGAGCAGGGCATCACGATCGACGTCGCCTATCGCTACTTCTCGACGCCGAAGCGGGCCTTCATCATCGCCGACACGCCCGGCCACGAGCAGTACACGCGCAACATGGCGACCGGCGCCTCCCAGGCCGAGCTTGCCGTGATCCTGGTCGACGCGCGCAAGGGCATTCTGCAGCAGACGCGCCGGCACTCGTTCATCACCTCGATGGTCGGCATCAAGTCGGTGATCGTGGCGATCAACAAGATGGATCTGGTCGATTTCGATCAGGCGGTCTTCGACGGGATCGTCGCGGGCTACAAGGAGATCCTGCCGCAGCTTGCCTTCACCGACGTCTCCTACATTCCGCTGTCGGCCAAGAACGGCGACAACATTACGACCCGTTCGCCGCACACGCCCTGGTACAAGGGCGAGACGCTGCTGGAGCGGCTGGAGACCGCGACCCCCTCGACGCTTCTGGAAGGCGACCAGCCCTTCCGTCTGCCCGTGCAGTGGGTCAACCGGCCGAACCTCGACTTCCGCGGCTATTGCGGCGAGATCGCGGGCGGCTCGGTGCGGCGCGGCGACAGCGTGACCGTGCTGCCCGCCGGCCGCCAGACCCGCGTCAAGGCGGTCTACGGGCCGTCCGGCGAGGTGGAGTCGGCCGGGGCCGGCGAGGCGGTGACGCTGACCTTGACCGACGAGGTCGACGTCTCGCGCGGCGACGTGATCGTGAAGCCGGGCGACAGCGTCGCGGCGGAGAAGACCGTGAAGGCCGAGATCCTCTGGATGGTGGACCGTCCGCTGATCCCCGGCGCGCGGCTCATCGCCAAGCTCGGCTCGGCGCAGACGCCGGCGAGCGTCCGGACGCTCGACCACGCGATCGACATCCACACCTATCAGCCCCGTCCGGCGGACGCGCTCCTGATGAACGAGATCGGCCGCGTCACGGTCGCCTTCGACCGCCCGCCTGTCGCGCTGCCCTACACGCAGAACCGCGAACTCGGCGCCTTCATCCTGATCGACCAGCTGTCGAACGAGACGGTCGCGCTCGGCCTCGTGCGCGAGACGACGGGCGTCGTCCCGGCGCCGGGTGCCGCCGGCCAGCCCGCCTCCAGTGCCACGGGCCTCGACCGGGCCCGCGCGCTCTGGTTCGGTGCCGATACGATGCGCCGGCCCGAGCGCAAGTCCGGCGTCCTGCGCTTCCGCGCGCTCGCCTCGGTTCTGACGGCGCTGATCGCCTTCCTGCTCGGGCTCGGCGTCTTCGCCGCGCTTCTCCTCGGCGTCGTCGATTTCCTCTTCCGGCCGTTCCTCCGCCAGACGGTGGACCGCACCGAGCGCTACCCGGACGAGCCGGCCGATCCGACCGTGGTCGGGGACGGGTCGGGGATCTAGAGCATCGGACGGCAAATAGGACCCAGTTCTGTTTGCCGTGTCCGCCCGATCCACGCGAAGGGTTGCGACGGCCGTGGCGGGGCCACGGCCTAGCGAGCCGACAAAGTGGGCGGACGGCCACGGCAAACCCGAAGGGCTGGCCCCCTATCGGCCAATTCCAGCAGCGTGCGTCTGCGGCCGTAGCCCCGCTACGGCCTTGCCACCCACCTTGACCTTGGCCGATAGGGGGCCAGCAGAACTGGGTCCTATTTACCGTCCGATGCTCTAATCGATATAGCCGGCGAAGGCTCGCCGAACTCGGCCAAAGCGGCTTTACGCGCGGGNGCGTCTGCGGCCGTAGCCCCGCTACGGCCTTGCCACCCACCTTGACCTTGGCCGATAGGGGGCCAGCAGAACTGGGTCCTATTTACCGTCCGATGCTCTAGGGCCCGTCAGGTCCATTCCGAACCAGGCAGGCTCCCGTTCGGGACGACCGGTTTCCGCTGATTCCTGACAGCTTTAACGGCGAAGCGTCTCGGTTTCGCCTGGGATGGGCTCGGCCGCCCCCGGAGGGGCGGTCGTTGCCAGCTGCAACTCGATCGCAGCCTTGTCGAGGATCGAGCGGACGTCGACGATGGTCCCCTCGCGCAGTTCGTAGAAGACGTTTTCGGCGAAGCGGATGCGCCGTCCGTCGACGGGAAGGCCGAGGAAGGTGCCGACGGGCGTGCAGTCGAAGGCGAGACGGCTGGCGACGCGCGGCGGATCGACGGCCAGGATCTCGATGGAGAAGCGCAGGTCCGGAATCTCGTGGTGATCGCGTTCGAGCATCGTCCGGTAGCCGGCAAGGCCGATCCGACGACCGTTGTGCGAGACGTCGGGATGGACGAAGCGGCCGAGCAAATCCCAGTCGCGCCGGTTCAGGCAGTCGATATAGGCGCGGTAGAAAGCGGCGAGTTCGCTCTGGTTCATGGTGTCCGTTCGATCAGCCGCTGGATCGTCGCGTGGACGCTATCCGGCACCGGCCACCCGCCGCCACGCATGCCTGGCGGCATGCGCCGTGCGACGGGCGGGTCCGGGTGTCCGGGTCACGAGTAGGGCGAGATCGACACTTCGACGCGGCGGTTCTGGGCGCGGCCGTAGTCCGTCGCGTTGTCGGCGATCGGCTGGGATTCGCCGTAGCCGCGCACGTTGAGGCGCCGGCCGTCGATGCGCTGGCTGGCGAGATAGTCGGCGACGCTCTCGGCGCGGCGCTGAGAGAGATCGTAATTGTAGTTGTCGGAGCCCTGACTGTCGGTGTGGCCGCCGACATCCACGGCGGACTTGTCGTATTTCGCCAGCACGATCGCGACCGAGTTCAGGACGGGATAGAACTGCGAGCGGATCGTGTCGCCATCGGACGGGAAGGTGATGTTGGAGGGCATGTTCAGGACGATGCGGTCGCCGACGCGCGTCACCGAGACGCCCGTGCCCTGGAGCTGGCGGCGAAGCTCGGCCTCCTGGTTGTCCATGTAGGCGCCGATGCCCGCGCCGCCGATGCCGCCGATGCCCGCGCCGATCAGCGCCGCTCTGCCCGCGTCGACGCCCGTCGCCCGGCCGATCACATAGCCGCCGAGCGCGCCGACGCCGGCGCCGATGCCCGCCCCGCCGACCGTGTTCGAAAGCTGGCTCTCGCCGGTATAGGGATTGGTCGTGCAGCCCGAGAGGAGCAGGGTCGCGGCGACGAATGCGGGAATGAGGCGCGTCATGGCAGGGTCCGGATAGTGGCAGCGGTTGGCGGAACCCTGCCGAAGGATGGTTGACGAAGGCTGAAGAAGCCCGTCCCCGCCTTCCCCCACCATTGCGATCCAAGTTTGACGCTTCCTCAACGTTGCCCGGCTATCGTCTTTTCGACGAAGACCTGCACGAGCCTCGCTGCGGAGCAGGCCGCTCGATCGAGCAGGCCTTCATCCGCTTCGCGGCCGCCGGGCCACTTACGCGCATCCGTACCGGATTCGCGCCAATCCAGGCGACGAGGATCATGCCAGGACATGTGCCTGCCCATCCCCTGTTCGATATGCGGCTCCGGCTGACGCCGGAGCTGGAGGCTCTCTACGAGGCCGAGCACCACGATGAGCGGTGCTTGTCGATCCAGCATTCGCTCGTCGTCGGCCTCGTCCTCTACAACATCCACACGTTCACGGGCGCGCTTCTGCTGCGGGACGTCTTCGAGATTTCGGCGATGCTCCGGCTCGTCGTGGTGACGCCCGCCTCGTTGCTCTTCCTCGTCCTTCTCCCCCGTCTTGGCGGACCCGCCCGCGAACGCCTCCTGGTCATCGCGGTTCTCAACGCCTTCTTCCTTCCTCTCGCCGTGTTCTGGACGTCCACCGACCCCAACTCGCCCTTCGCCTTCGCCGAGTTCACGCTGACCCTCGTCTTCGCCTGCATGTCGCTGCCCCTGCGCTTCGTGCATGCGGCGGGCTTCACGCTCCTGGCTTTTGTCGGCGTGGCCGGCGTGGTCTCGACCAAGCCGGGCCTGTCGGAGGATGTCGTCCTCGCCTTCCTCCTGCAGTTCGGCACGGGCTGCGTGCTCACGCTCTATGCCAATGGCCGGACCGAGAGCCTGCGCTGCCGGTCCTTTCTTCGAGAGCTGGACGTGCGCCGGGAGGTCGTGGGCGCGGAGGCCCGCAGCGACGCGTTCAAGCATCTGTCCCATGTCGATGCCCTCACGGGCCTGCCGAACCGCCGCGTCTTGGACCTCACGTCGGAGCGCTGGTTCGCCGAGGACCGTCAACTCGCCATGCTGATGATCGACGTCGATTTCTTCAAGCTCTACAACGACCGCCTCGGCCATCCCCAGGGGGACGAATGCCTGCGCGCGATCGGGCGGAGCCTGCAGGACCTCGCGCAGGCCTCCGGCTGCATCGCCGCCCGTTTCGGCGGCGAGGAGTTCACGTTCCTGGTGCAGGGGCTCAGCCAGCTGGAGGCCGCGCGGCTCGCGGGAGACCTCGTGGAGCGCATCCGCGCGCTCGCCATCCCGCATCCCGGGCGCTCCGACGGCCTCGGCATCGTCACGGCCAGCGTCGGGCTCGCCTGGGTCGATCATCCGCGCGTCAGTTCGCCGGCGCTGCTTCTGGCCACCTCCGACGAGGCGCTCTATCGCGCGAAGCGACGCGGGCGAAACCAATGGGCCATGGCCGATGCGCTGAAGGCGGAGCCGCCCCTGGAGGCCGCCTCGGTCTAGGCCCGAGCGGCGCGCCGGCCGAAACACTTACGGCGTAAGGAGCTAGAGTCCGTCAGGTTCATGCTGAACCAGACGGACTCTCGATTCCTTTGTTGTCGTTTGTCTTTTCGGGATAACCGGTTCCCACTGATCCCTGACAAACTCTGGCAGGGAGCGACCGGGGCCGCTCCCTGCGGTTTGCGTCGGTTTCAGGCGGCCTTCTGCGCCCGCAGGAGCCCGCGGTTGACGAGAAGCTCGGCGATCTGAACCGCGTTCAGCGCGGCGCCCTTGCGCAGGTTGTCGGCGACGACCCAGATGTTGAGGCCGTTTTCCAGCGTCTGGTCCTCGCGGATGCGGGAGATGAAGGTCGCGTCCTCGCCGGCGGACTCGTAGGGCGTCGTGTAGCCGCCGTCCTCGTGGGTGTCGACGACGAGGCAGCCCGGCGCCTCGCGCAGGATGGCGCGCGCCTCGTCGGCGGTGATCGGGTTCTCGAACTCGATGTTCACCGCTTCCGAATGGCCGATGAAGACGGGGACGCGCACGGCCGTGCAGGTCACCTTGATCTTCGGGTCGAGCATCTTCTTGGTCTCGACCATGACCTTCCACTCCTCCTTCGTCGAGCCGTCCTCCATGAAGACGTCGATATGGGGGATGACGTTGAAGGCGATGCGCTTGGTGAACTTCTTGCGCTCGATCGGATCGGCGACGAAGACGGCGCGCGACTGCTTGAAGAGCTCGTCCATGCCCTCCTTGCCGGCGCCCGACACCGACTGATAGGTCGAGACGACGACGCGCTTGATCGTGGCGTGGTCGTGCAGCGGCTTGAGGGCCACGACGAGCTGCGCGGTCGAGCAGTTCGGGTTCGCGATGATGTTCTTGCGCGTGAAGCCGGTGACGGCGTCGGCGTTCACCTCCGGCACGATCAGCGGCACGTCGGGGTCGTAGCGGAAGGCCGAGGAGTTATCGATGACGACGCAGCCCGTCGCGCCGATCTTCGGGGACCAGATCTTCGAGACGTCGCCGCCGGCCGACATGAGGCAGATGTCGGTGCCGGTGAAGTCGTAGGTGTCCAGAACCTGCGTCTTCAGCGTCTTGTCGCCGTAGGAGACTTCCGTGTTGAGGCTGCGGCGGGAGGCGAGCGCCACGACTTCGTCGGCGGGAAAGCCGCGCTCGTCGAGAATGGAGAGCATCTCGCGTCCGACATTGCCGGTGGCACCGACGACGGCGACCTTGTAACCCATGATCCGAACTCCGCTCTCCCGATCGAGCCCGAACGCTTCCCACCCACCCCGGGGAGAGAAACGGGGCAGGAGACGTCAGATAATGATCGTGGTTTTGGCGAAGCGGTGCATGGCAAGGGCTCATGCGCGCATGGTGGCGTAAAGTCAATTCCCTCCTTCTCCGGTTTTGCGGCCGAGGCCGCCCAGCGGATCGAACGGCTCGGAGGCGCTTTCCTTCCGCCCCGACATTTGCGAGAGGTGGGACAGATCGCCCGTCCCCGTCCGGCTCGTTCCACCCGGCTGAGGCCGTGCCGCACCGACAGGACCCTCATGAGCGCCCATGCCCTTCGCGACGCAACGCTCGCGGACATTCCCGCCATCACCGCCATCTACCGCCATGCCGTTCTCCACGGCACGGCGAGCTACGAGCTGGCGCCGCCCGACGAGGCGGAGATGGAGCGGCGCTTTCTGGCGCTGACCGGGGAGGGCTATCCCTACATCGTCTCCGAGGACGGCTCGGGCACCATCCTCGGCTATGCCTATGCCGGCCCCTTCCGCGCGCGGCCGGCCTATCGCTGGTCGGTGGAGGATTCGGTCTATCTGGCCCCGGACGCGCAGGGCTACGGCGTCGGCCGAGCGCTGCTCCTGCGCCTCGTCGAGCTATCGGAGGAGCTCGGCTTCCGCCAGATGATCGCCGTCATCGGCGGCTCCGACCACGCCCCCTCGATCCGCCTCCACGAGCGCGCGGGCTTCCGCACGATCGGCATCTTCCAGAATTCCGGCTTCAAGCACGGAAAATGGATCGACACGGTCTTCATGCAGCTTCCGCTCGGTGAGAGCGGAGAGACCCCGCCGGACGAGGCGGCCTATCCGGGGACGATGTTCAAGGGGTGAAGGGGGCGGCGTTCGCCCGCCGAACGGCCGACGGACTGCCGCGCCTTGCGGCGGAGGCGCCATGGCCACGGGGGAACGGGTCCACCGAAAGCCGGGAAACCTGGAGCGGCAGGACGGCCTTCCGTTTCGTCCGTTCTATTCCACCACCGCCACGGCCTCGACTTCGAACAGCATGCCGTCGAGCGCCAGCCGGGGGACGGGCACCAGGGTCTGGGCCGGCCGTGCCTCGCCGAAGGTTTCGATCACCTGGCTCGTCAGGACGCCGAGCTTGGACGGGTCGTGATCGACCACGAAGATCGTGAGCTTGACGACCTGGTTCGGCTTTGCGCCGACGGCGTCGAGGGCGGTGCGAAGGTTGGCGTAGGCCTGCTTCACCTGGGCTGCGAAGTCGGGCGACAGCGCTCCTTGGCCGTCCGCTCCGCCTTGGCCGGATATGAAGGCGAGCCGGCCTCCGGCGGGCGCGATGACGGCTTGGCTGTAGCCGAAGGCGGTCGGGTCGAAGAGGCCCGGCGGATTGCGGATGGTCGGCTCGTTCGCTGTCGCGATGGCGGGCATGAGGGTCATGAAGATCAATCCTCTGGCAGTCAGATGCCTCAGTGCGCGTGACATGAGTCTTTTCCTGCCTCTTGGCTTTGCCGGTTGCGGGTGACGATGGCCTCGCGGAAAGTCTCTCGGGATCGATCTTCCGCCGCGGCGCGTCGGGAGGTACCTAACGAAGCCCTGTGGCCACCGTGGTGTCAGCAGTGTTCGCTCGGACGGGACGAAAGACAGATGCGGCGTGCGGACCGGCTCCTTCAGATCGTTCAGGCTCTGCGCCGCCGGCGCGGGCCGATGACGGCCCAGGCGCTCGCCGACGAGCTGGAGGTCTCCCGACGCACCATCTACCGCGACGTGCTCGACCTTCAGGCGTCGCTGGTGCCCATCGAAGGCGAGGCCGGCATCGGCTACGTCCTGCGGCCCGGCTACGATCTGCCGCCGCTCATGTTCACGGTCGAGGAGATCGAGGCCATCGTGCTCGGCGCCCGCCTCGCGCGGGACCGGGGCGATGCCAGGCTCGCGCGGGCCGCCGACGACGTCCTGGCCAAGGTCTCGGCCGTTCTTCCGCCGCCTCTCGCGGTCGCGATGGAGCGCTCGGCGCTTCTGGTGCCCTCGAGAGCCGACGACGACGCGGCCTTCGGCCCCTACATGGCCACGCTCCGGCAGGCGGTGCGCGAGCGCGCGAGGCTTCGCATCGGCTATGCGGATGCGAGCGGCGCCGTCACGACCCGCGTCGTCTGGCCCCTGGCGCTCCTCTTCTTCTCCCGCGTCACGCTTCTGGGTTGCTGGTGCGAGCTGCGGGCGAGCTACCGCTTCTTCCGAACCGACCGCATCGAGGACCCGCAGGCTGTGGGCGGCCGCTTCGACGCTCGAAACGGCGCGCTCCTGGACGAGCTGATGACGAACGAATGCTCGCCGTCTTGAGAGCCGGAGAGCGACCTCCGAGGCCATCGTCGTTTGTACTTCGAGATGCGGAGCACACGGGCGCGATGACGAAGCTTCTCAAGCAAGCACTTGCGATCATCTATGTTCGCTATGGAACACCAAATGTCGCGACCATGCGATGCGATCATGCCGATCGGCGAGTTGGCCTGCAAAGTGGGCTCGCCGTCAGATGGCAGGCGCCGCCGAATCGACGTTCGAGGTTGCAGGCTGGAGTGAGATCGGTGGCGTGTGGTACGCTCGCGGACAGCGGAGTACCCTATGGAAGTTCCTGAACAGGCGCGTGTATCGGCCGAAGAGTTTCTCGACTGGGTTTTCGACCAGGACGGGCGCTTCGAACTTGTCGACGGGTACGTCGTCGAGATGATGGCGGGAGCCAAGCAGGGACACAACGTCGTCGTCAGCAATATCGTCATGTCCGTGGGGCCACAGGCCAAAGCCGGCGGCTGTCGAACCACTTCCAGCGACACGGCCGTGCAGACGGGCACGGACGGAATACGGTTTCCTGACGTGGTCGTCGACTGCGGGCCTTCCGATCCCAACGCGACGGTTGCCGCCAACCCAACTCTGGTGGTCGAAGTCTCGTCGCCCGGAACGAGTCAGGTCGATACGACCGACAAGCTCGACGAGTACCAGCGGCACCGGACCATTCAGCTCATCATGTTCGTCGAACCCGGCGTCGTTTCAGTAAAGCTCTACAGACGGGACGGGAAAGGGCTATGGAAGGCGGAGAAGTACGAGGACCTCGAGGATGAGATCGTTCTGCCTGAGATCGGGTCGGTTCTCTCGTTGCGCGATGTCTACGACACACTCGCACCTCGCCATCGGCCGCGCTTGAAGTTGATCGAAGCAGACAGCAATCCGAAAATGCGCTGATCTCGGATCGAGCGACGACATGGCCGCGCCGAGGCGGGTCGATGGCGTCTGTTCTACCGCTCCTCGACCGAGCGCAGCGCCTTGTCGAAGACCTTCAGCACCTGCCCGAGTTCGTGCCCGCGCTTCATCACGAGGCCGCCGGCGGCGGTGACGGAGAAGGCGCCTTGGCGGCGGGCGAGGCGGGGGGTCTTCTCGACGCGGAAGAGCGGCATTTCGCTGGTGCGGCGGAAGATCGAGAAGACCGCGCGGTCCTTCAGCATGTCGATCGCATAGTCCCGCCATTCGCCGGCCGCGACCATGCGGCCGTAGATGTTGAGGATCTCGTTCAACTCGCGCCGGTCGAAGGCGACGATGCCGTGCGCGGCGGCGGACGAGGGGGCGGGGGCTGGCGGATGTCGGGCGGAGGGAAAATCGATGACCTTGGCGCCTTCGCCACGCTCTCCGCCACTCTCCGCCAGTTCCATGAGACCTCGCCACTCTCGAGTTCGCGCCATCCGAAGGGCGCGCCGGGCTTGTTTTGCGGCTGTCCTTCGACGGCCCGACCCCAAGCGTCTCATGAATTAGGGGAGGCGGCAAAAGCTTTTCAAGCGCAGGCCGTGCGTTCGAAGATGCGTCCAGCTTGGCGACAGGCCGGGCGAAGGGCTAACTCGTCAGGACATCGGAGCGTCTTCCGTGCGTCTTTCGGGACGGCGTGACCTTCGGAGGTTTCGACGGGTCAGGGCCTGCCGGATGGGCTGCAACCGACCGTTTGGCTTCGCCTCTTCGGTTGTGAAACCGGGAAGCGCCTCAGAATTCGATCGCGGCGGCGGCGAGGATCGGGCCGGGCTGGCCGCCTTCGGTGACGCTCTGGAGGATCGCCGCGCAGCCGATCTTCGTGGCGGGATCGGGCTTCAGCGCCGCCAGGGGAATTTCGGTCTCCATCGGCTTGTCCGAGCCCATGCCGAGGATGCGCCAGTCGCGCACGGCATGGCTGTCGATGAGGGTGAGGCCCTTGTTCTCGCCACGCTCGACGGGCGTCTCGGTCGTCTCGGTGAAGGTCACGAGCATGAGGACCGTCGTGGAGCCGGGGCCGCCCGAGCCGTTCTCGACGCCGACGCGCAGGCGTTTTCCGTCGACCGAGAGCGTCAGCAGCGCCGGCGAGGGCTGGAGGCTCGTCTCGGCCAGCGCCTTGCGGATGTCGTCCTCGCGCGAGCCGATGGCGCCGCGCCGCCCGTTCACCACCATTTGCGGCGTGTAGATGCCGCCCTTGCCCAGCGCCTTGGCATAGGCGCGTTGGCGCTCGGTGTTCTCGCGCGAGCCATGCGTGTCCTGCCAGCCGATATAGTCCCAGTAGTCGACGTGATAGGCGAGCGCGACGAGGCGGGAATCCTCGGAGAGGCGGGTCAGCAGCTTGTCGGCGGTCGGGCAGGAGGAGCAGCCCTGGCTGGTGAAGAGCTCGACGACGCCGGTCACGTCGCGGCTCGTCACGCTGCGCTCCTCGCTCGCCACGACCGGGCGAGCGGCGAGGATCGCGATGAACGCGGTCGCGACCAGGAGGGCCGGATGAAGGTCGGTCACGACGGGTGCCCTCGAACGGATCGCGGCATCGCCGGGCGCCGCGGGGTGGCGCGCGTCGGTGCACGCCGTCCCCCCACCGCTTCGGCTGAGCGAATGAGCCCGGACGCTAGAGAGGCGCGGCCACAACAACCAGTCACTTCCCCTTGAAAGCCGCGCGAAGGTTGCGCCGAACGAGGCTCCTTCTGTGGAACTTCGGCCCGAAACGCAACCGGCCGGGGACATGCCCCGGCCGGTTCCCGATGTCGAAGCCGCGATCAGGCGGCGAGCTTGCGCAGCACGTAGTGCAGGATGCCGCCGGCCTTGAAGTATTCCAGCTCGTCCAGCGTATCGATGCGGCAGAGGAGCGGGACCTTCACGACCTCGCCATTGGCGCGGGTGATGACCGCCTCCATCTTCTGGCGCGGCTGGATCGTGGTCAGGCCCTCGATCGTGACCGTCTCGTCGCCCTTCAGCTCCAGCGTCTGCCAGGAGGTGCCCTCCTCGAAGAGGAAGGGCACGACGCCCATGCCGACGAGGTTGGAGCGGTGGATGCGCTCGAAGGACTGCGCGATGACGGCGCGCACGCCGAGAAGCACGGTGCCCTTGGCCGCCCAGTCGCGCGAGGAGCCGGTGCCGTATTCCTTGCCCGCGAAGACGACGAGCGGCACGCCCTCGTCCTTGTACTTCATCGCCGCGGTGTAGATCGGCAGCTGCTCGCCCGAGGGATAGTGCTTGGTGATGCCGCCTTCGACGCCGGGCACCATCTGGTTCTTGATGCGGATGTTGGCGAAGGTGCCGCGCATCATGACTTCGTGGTTGCCGCGGCGCGCGCCGTAGGAGTTGAAGTCCACGGGGCGGACCTGGTGGCTGACGAGATAGTCGCCGGCCGGGCCGTTCGACTTGATCGAGCCGGCCGGGGAGATGTGGTCGGTGGTGATCGAGTCGAGGAAGATGGACAGGACGCGCGCACCGTGGATGTCGGTGACGGGTTTCGGCTCCATCGTCATGCCCTCGAAATAGGGCGGGTTCTGCACGTAGGTCGAGCGGTCGTCCCAGTCGTAGGTGAGGCCGCCCGAAACGTCGATCTTCTGCCAGTGCTCGTCGCCGCGGAAGACGTCGGAGTAGCGGCGCTCGAAGAGGTCGCGCGTGACGCTCTTGCGCACGATCTCGGCGATCTCCTGCGTCGTCGGCCAGATGTCGCGCAGATAGACGTCGCGACCGTCGCTGCCGATGCCGAGCGGCTCCTTGGTGATGTCCACGAAGAGCGAGCCGGCGATGGCATAGGCCACGACGAGCGGCGGCGAGGCGAGATAGTTCGCCCGCACGTCCGGGTTCACGCGGCCTTCGAAGTTGCGGTTGCCCGACAGGACCGAGCAGGCGACGAGGTCGTTGGCGGTGATCGCCTCGGAGATCGCCTCCGGCAGCGGGCCGGAATTGCCGATGCAGGTCGTGCAGCCGTAGCCGACGAGATTGAAGCCCATCGCGTCGAGATCGGCCTGAAGGCCGGCCTTCTCGAGATATTCGGTCACGACCTGGGAGCCGGGCGCGAGCGAGGTCTTGACCCAGGGCTTGGGACGAAGGCCCAGCGCATGCGCCTTGCGGGCGACGAGGCCGGCCGCCACGAGCACGTTCGGATTGGACGTGTTGGTGCAGGAGGTGATGGCCGCGATGACGACGTCGCCGTCCGCGATGCCGTGCTTGGCGCCCTCGACGTCGTAGCGGCGGGCGGTCTCCGGCGTCTGGCCGGCCTGTCCCGCGCCCTCGGCGAGGAAGCGCGCGTCACCCTCGGACGAGGGGGCGGAGGACTTCTTGCGGCCGCCCTGCAGCTCGGGAAGGACGCGGGTGAAGTCGGATGCGACGTCGGTCAGCGCGACGCGGTCCTGCGGGCGCTTGGGACCGGCGAGCGAGGGGACGACGGTGGCGATGTCGAGCTCGAGCGTGTCGGTGAAGACGGGGTCTTCCATGCCCTCTTCGCGGAACATGCCTTGCGCCTTGGAATAGGCCTCGACGAGCGCGATCCGGTCCTTGGCGCGGCCGGTGACTTCCAGGAAGGCCAGCGTGTCGTTGTCGACCGGGAAGAAGCCGCAGGTGGCGCCGTATTCGGGGGCCATGTTGGCGATGGTCGCCTGGTCCTCAAGGGTGAGGTTGGAGAGGCCGGGGCCGTAGAACTCGACGAACTTGCCGACGACGCCCTTCTTGCGCAGCATCTGCGTGACGGTGAGCACGAGATCGGTCGCGGTCGTGCCCTCGGGCATCTTGCCGGACAGGCGGAAGCCGACGACCTCGGGGATCAGCATGGAGACGGGCTGGCCGAGCATGGCCGCCTCGGCCTCGATGCCGCCGACGCCCCAGCCGAGGACCGAGAGGCCGTTGACCATGGTCGTGTGCGAGTCGGTGCCGACCAGCGTGTCGGGATAGGCGATCGTCTCGCCGTTCTCTTCCTTCGTCCAGACCGTCTGCGCGAGATATTCCAGGTTCACCTGGTGGCAGATGCCGGTGCCGGGCGGCACGACGCGGAAGTTCTGGAAGGCTTCCGAGCCCCAGCGCAGGAAGGTGTAGCGCTCGCCGTTGCGGTCGTACTCGACGTCGACGTTCTTCTTGAACGAGTCGGCCTGGCCGAAGAAGTCGACCATGACGGAGTGGTCGATGACGAGATCGACGGGGACGAGCGGATTGATCTTCTTGGGGTCGGCGCCGAGGCTGGTCGTCGCATCGCGCATCGCGGCGAGGTCGACGACGGCGGGAACGCCGGTGAAGTCCTGCATCAGCACGCGGGCGGGACGATAGGCGATCTCGTGGCCGGCCTTGCCGCGATCTTCGGTCCAG
Source organism: Aureimonas sp. Leaf427 (assembly GCF_001425485.1). Lineage (GTDB taxonomy): Bacteria > Pseudomonadota > Alphaproteobacteria > Rhizobiales > Rhizobiaceae > Plantimonas. The sequence continues at coordinate 21,227 of NZ_LMQW01000007.1, forward strand.
GCGACGCAGGCGCGGATGTCGTCCGCCGTGACCGTGCGTCCGTCCTCGTTGCGCAGGAGATTCTCGAGGAGCACCTTCATCGAGAACGGAAGGCGCGAAGCGCCGGGAAGGCCGTTCTTCTCGGCCTCCTTCAGGTCGAAATAGACGTACTGCTTGCCACCGACGTCGAGGGTCTTGCGGCTCTTGAAGCTGTCTGGATGGGACACGGAGGATGGTTCCTTCTCGGACCTTGCCGTCGATCCCCAAAGGCGAACGAAACTCTCTAGCGCGAACGCGCCCGAAAGATGCGGGTACGACCATTTCCGCCCGTCCGCCCCGATCCCCGCCGGTGCCGGGCGAGGGTTCATGGGGTCGGCGCTGATTTCACTCCACCCCGGTCGCTGGCGTGGCCGCGGTCCTTATAGGCAAGTTTGTAACGCCTATAAAGGGCATCGCCGTGCGGTGCGGGAGGAATCCGTCGACATGGCAAGCGCCGCGTAAGCCTTTTGCGCCGAACCGGCCGCGCCGGGCGGGCGAGACTGGACTGAGGGCCCCGCGATCTGCCATCTGTCCGGCATGACGACGCTCGTGTGCCGCTTCTTCGAAAGTCCGTCCGCATGACGATTCGGCTGTCGGTGCGCGGCCTCCTCGTCGCGCGCGGGGCCGAGCGGATCGCCGGGCCGCTCGACATCGACGTGTCCTCCGGCGAGGCGCTCGTCGTCACCGGCGAGAACGGGGCGGGCAAGTCGACGCTGCTGCGCACGCTGGCCGGGCTCCTGCCCGCCGGCGGCGGCACGATCCGCGTTGCGGGCGCGCTCGGGCCGGACGGCGAGCCGGCGCGGGGCCTTGCCGAGGTCGCTCATTATCTCGGGCACCGAAACGCGATGAAGGCGGGGCTGACCGTCGGCGCCAATCTCGACTTCTGGCGGCGCTTTCTCGGGGGCGCCGAGGGTCTCTCGACGCGGGAGGCGCTGGAGGCGGTCGGGCTTTCCGGGGCGGAGCGCTCGCCCTTCGGCTATCTTTCGGCCGGCCAGCAGCGCCGCGCCTCGATCGCGCGGCTTCTCGTCGCCCGGCGCCCGGCCTGGATTCTCGACGAGCCGACCGGCGCGCTGGACGCGGCCTCGCAAGCCCTCTTCGCCGGGCTCCTCGCGCACCATCTCGAAGCCGGCGGGCTTCTCGTCGCGGCGACGCACCAGCCGCTCGGCATCGAGGCTCTAGAGCTTCGGCTGGAGCGGCGGCGGACGGCCCTTTCGGGGGCGGAGGCCGGTCCGGGCATCGCGGATGCCGATCTGGCCGCCGCCGAGGGCTGGTCGTGAGGGCGATCTTCGCGCGGGACCTGCGCATCGCCTTCGCCGGTGGCGGCGGGGCGGCGACGGGGCTGATCTTCTTCCTCGCCGTGATCGCGACCATTCCCTTCGGCGTCGGCCCCGATCTGAAGCTCCTCTCGCGGATCGGCCCCGCCATCCTCTGGATCGGCGCGCTCCTCTCCGCGCTTCTCACCCTCGACCGCCTGTTCCAGGCCGACCGGGAGGACGGCACGCTCGACCTCCTGCAGATGGGGGGCACGCCGATGCCGCTGGTCGTGCTCGCCAAATGCGCCGCGCTCTGGACGGCCAGCTCGCTGCCGCTGGTCCTGGCCGCGCCGCCGCTCGGCCTGCTCCTCGGGCTCGAGCCGCAGGCCGGGGCGGCGGTCGCGCTGACGCTTCTCGTCGGCACGCCCGCCATCGCCTTCATCGGCGCGGTCGGGGCGGCGGTCGCGGTCGCCCTGCCGCGCGGCGGGCTGCTCGTCTCCGTGCTCGTCCTGCCGCTGGCGATCCCGGTGCTGATCTTCGGCGTCTCGGCGAGCTACGGCGCGCTGAACGATCCCGATCCCTTCCTGCCGCCGCTCATGATCCTCGGCGCCCTCACGCTCATCTTCGCCGTCGTCGGGCCGCTGGCGGCGGGGGCCGTCCTGAAGGGCGGGGGCGATTGAGACGAAGGCCGGGCGGGGGGCGACGAAAGTGGCAGGGCGGATGACGAAATGGGCATTTGCCCGTCTTTCGGAGAGATTCTAGACTGGGGTCATGAGCGATCTCTCCGCGACGCGGGGGCGGTTCTCCGTCCTCGCCAATCCCTCCCGCTTCCTGGAGCTGTCCGGGGCCTTGCAGCCCTGGCTCTACGCTCTGGCGGCGCTGGCGCTCGCCGGCGGTCTGGGGCTCGGGCTCCTCGCGCCCGAGGACTACCAGCAGGGCTCGACGGTGCGCATCATGTTCATCCACGTGCCCTTCGCCTGGCTCTCCATGATGATCTGGACCGTCATGACGGCCTCGGCGCTCGGCACGCTCGTCTGGCGCCATCCGCTGGCCGATGTCGCGGTGAAGGCGGCGGCGCCGATCGGGGCCGTGTTCACGGCGCTGGCGCTCCTCACCGGCTCGATCTGGGGCCGGCCCATGTGGGGCACCTGGTGGGTCTGGGACGCGCGGCTGACCTCGGTCTTCATCCTCTTCCTCATGTATCTCGGCCTGATCGCGCTGACGCGAGCGCTTTCCGATCCCGGCCGCTCGGCCAAGCCCGCCGCGATCCTCGTCCTCGTCGGCTTCATCAACATCCCGATCATCAAGTTCTCGGTCGACTGGTGGAACACGCTGCACCAGCCGGCGAGCGTTCTGCGCGCGGACGGCCCGACCATGCCGGCCGCCTATCTCTGGCCGCTTCTGGTCTCGGCGATCGGCTTCTCGCTTCTCTTCTTCGCGCTGCATCTCAGCGCCATGCGGACCGAAATCCTGCGCCGGCGCGTCGCCGCGCTGACGCGGCTGGCCCTACGCCAGACGGAAGGCTGATCCGATGCAGAGCGATTATGCGGCCTTCATCCTCGCCGCCTACGGGCTTTCCGTCCTGGCGCTGGCCGGGATCGGGGCCTGGGTCTTCCTCGACGGGCGCTCGGTGCGCGCCGAGCTGAAGGCGCTGGAAGCGCGCGGCCTGCGCAGAAGGTCGGACCGGGAGCCGGCGCGATGAGCGGAGACGCTCATCCGGCCGACGCAGCGCCCCGCCGCCGCTCCTGGCTGGCGGCGCTGCCGGTGCTGATCTTCGCGGGGCTCGCCGGCATCTTCCTCTACCAGCTCGTCTCCGGCCACGACCCGCAGGAAATCCCCTCCGCCCTCATCGGCGCCAAGGCCCCCGCGACGAGCCTGCCGCCCCTCGATGGCCTCGTCTCGGCGACGGGTGCGCCGGTGCCGGGGCTCGATCTCGCCCAAGGCGACGGGCGCCCGACGCTCGTCAACGTCTTCGCCTCCTGGTGCGGGCCCTGCCGGCTGGAGCATCCGTTTCTGCTCGGCATCGCGCGCGATCCACGGGTCCGCCTCGTCGGCATCAACTACAAGGACAAGCCGGAAAACGCCCGGCGCTTCCTCGGCGATCTCGGCAATCCCTACGCCGCCGTCGGCACCGACGTCTCCGGGCGCGCGGGCATCGACTGGGGCGTCTACGGCGTGCCCGAGACCTTCCTCGTCGCCGCGGACGGCACGATCCTCTGGAAGCAGACGGGTCCGTTCTCCGAAAAGGACGTGGCGGAGAAGCTGGAGCCGGCGATCGCGCGGGCGGTGGCGGGCGGGGGATAAGGGCCCGCCCTTCGGCTTTACGGCGCGCCGAGGACGGGTCAAGATGCCAGGATCGCCATCGGGTTTCAGGACGCTGCCATGAGCCAGCAACGCACACTCCGCATGGACGACCGGTTCGATCGCTTCATCGACGAACGGGCTGGAAGCGATGATTATGAAACGGCGGAGGATGTCGTCAGGGCCGGTCTACGACTTCTGGAAGAGCAGGAAGACGAGATGAAACAGCTCCGCATCGCGTTCGGCGAGCACGCAGGCCCGGCCTTGTCGCTCGAAGAGGTCCGTCAGGCGATTCGGGATGGAGAGGCGAGCGGCGAGGCGGGGCCGCTCGATGTCGATGCCATGTTCGAGGAGATCGTCGCCGAGGCCGAAGCGCGTCGGTGACGACGCCGATCTTCACGGATCTCGCGCAGCGCGATCTTCGCAGGGCCGCTGCTCAAAGTCTCAAGCTGTTCGGTCTTCGTCAGTCACGGCGCTATGTCGACCGGCTGACCAAGGGTGCCGATGCCCTCGCGCGGGACCCGCGAAGAGGCCACATCTTCGATCCCGAGTTTCCGCATCACCGCCGTTTTCTCGTCGAAGCGCATTATCTGATCTACCGCCAGCGTCCGGACGGCGGCATCTTGATCGTGCGTATTCTCCATTCCCGGATGAACCTCTCGTCCCATCTTTGAGCCGATGATCGAACCTTCCTTCTCCTTGCGCATACCCGACGGCGACGAGCACGAGCGGCGGGCCTGCGACCATTGCGGCTTCGTCGTCTACGAGAACCCCAAGATCGTGGTCGGCTCGGTCGTGCGGCACGAGGGGCGCATTCTCCTCTGCCGGCGTGCGATCGAGCCTAGGGCCGGCTTCTGGACGATCCCGGCGGGCTACATGGAGCTCGGCGAGACGCCGGAGGAGGGCGCGATGCGCGAGGCGCGGGAGGAGGCGGGGGCGAAGCTCGTCATCCAGCGCCTGCTCGCGGTCTATTCCGTGCCGCGCATCAGCCAGGTTCAGCTGATCTATCGCGCGACGCTGGCCGATCCCGACATGGCTGCGGGGCCGGAGAGCCTGGAGATCGCGCTGTTTCGGCCGGAGGACATCCCTTTAGACGAGCTGGCCTTCCCGTCCGTGCACTGGGCGTTGAACCACGACGCGGAGGCCGAGGCCGGCGCCTCGCCCGTGCCCTTCGGCAATCCCGAGGGCTCGACGGGCGACCGGATGCCGGACGGCCGGCGGCTTGCGACCGAAGAGTTCTGAACTCGCGCGGGCAGGTTTCACGGCGAGCCCGCCTGCTGACCCGCGCTTCTCGTCTCCACCGGAAGCCGCCTCCGGCCTCCGGTGCTTCCCCTCGGTCGGTCAGCCGGCGGCGGCTTCGTCTGCGGTGCGGCGGATTTCGGCGGTGAGGTCGGCGGGCAGGTTCAGCCGGGCGGCGAGCTGGTCGAGATAGGCCTTTTCGGCGGGATGGTCGGCGTCGATGGCGAGAACCGAGGCGGTGTAGACCTCCATCGCGGCCTCGGGCGTGCGGGCGCCTGCCACGAGATCGTCGATCGACAGGGGCTTTCGCATTTCGTCGACGACGAAGCCCTTCTCCTCCGCGTCGAGATCGAGGTCGTCGATGCGGCCGAAGATCGCCTCCTGCTCTTGCCTGTCGATATAGCCGTCGGCCTTGGCCGCCGCGATCATGGCGGAGAGCATGAGGCGGGCGCGGGCGTCCTCCTCGCCAGTGGGGAGGAAGGCGGTGCCGGCCGGCGCGGGCAGCTCGCCCGCGGCAGGCGCCGCGATGCGCGGCAGCGGGCTCGCGCCGGGAAGAGCGGGCGCGCCGGCATTGTTGGCCGCCCAGGTCTGATAGGCCTTGTAGGCGAGGCCCGCGACGATGGCCGCGCCGCCGAGCTTCAGGGCCGTGCCGCCCATCTTGCCGACGCCGCCCATCTTGCCGAGGCCCTTGCCCTTGAAGAGCTGCGAGGCGAGTCCGCCGGCCAGACCGCTGGTGAGAACGGAGGCGCCGTGGGTGCGGATGAGGCCGCCGATCTGGTCCTGCAGCGAGCCGCCGCCCGAACCGCCGCCAAGCCCGCCGAAACTGCCGCCCTGCGAGGACGGGGAGCCGAAGCCGGAGGGCCGGCCCTGGCCGCTCTGGCCGGATTGCGAGCCGAGGAACTGGCCGAGAAGCTTCTGGACGTCGAGCATGAAGGGTTCCGATCGCGAAAGTTGCGTTGTCCGGCATATCGGGATGCCGACGTGGCAGGACAATGCGCGTGCGGGCGATCGGCTCCGAGGGGCGTTACGGCTTGCCGCCCGTATAGTCCTTGATCAGCGGCTCGGTGGCGTGTCGCTTCAGGAGCGGGATCTGGAAGATCATGAAGATCATGGTGATGGGCATGGTCGCCCAGACCTTGAACCCCGCCCAGAAATCGGTCGAGAAGTTGCGCCAGACGACCTCGTTCATCGCGGCCATGACGAGAAAGAAGAGGCCCCAGCGCAGCGTCAGCTTGCGCCAGCCGGCATCGTCCAGCTTGAAGGCCTGCTCGAAGACGTAGCCGAGCAAAGCCTTGCCGAAGAAGAGCCCGCCGAGAAGGATGACCGCGAAGAGCGAGTTCACGATGGTCGGCTTCATCTTGATGAAGGTCTCGTTCTGAAGCCAGAGCGTCAGGAAGCCGAAGACGACGACGAAGAGGCCGGAGACGAGCGGCATGATCGGCAGCGTGCGCGTCAGCGACCAGGAGACGGCGAGCGCGAGGACGGTCGCGGCCATGAAGAGGGCGGTCGCGATGAAGAGCGGCCCGCCGAGCTCGGCCAGCGTCGGGAAGCGCTGGGCCAGCCATTCGCCGCGCGAATTGGCGAAGAAGAAGACGACGAGAGGCCCGAGCTCCAGGGCGAACTTCAGAAGCGGGTTCATGTCCTTCTTCGCCCGCGCGGGTCCGGGAGCGTTCGGGCCGGGTTCGAGGATCGTCTCGGGCATGGACTTTTGTTCCTATCCGCGGTCTCTTGGAGCCGGCTTGGACGGTCGATCGGCTTGAGGCGGGACCGGGCCCGTATCAAGCCGTTCCCGCGATGGCGTCGGCGAAATCCTTCGCCCGGAAAGGTTCGAGATCGTCGATGCCCTCTCCGACGCCGATGAAGTAGACGGGCAGCTTGTGGCGGGCGGCGATGGCGACGAGGATGCCGCCGCGCGCGGTGCCGTCGAGTTTGGTCATGACCAGCCCGTTGACGCCCGCGACGTTGCGGAAGATCTCGACTTGGCTGAGCGCGTTCTGGCCGGTCGTCGCGTCCAGCGTCTGGAGCACGGTGTGCGGGGCGTCGGGCTCGCGCTTATTGAGAACGCGCACGATCTTCTCCAGCTCCGCCATCAGCTCGGCCTTGTTCTGAAGGCGGCCGGCCGTGTCGATGATGAGGACGTCGGACCCGTTCTCCACCGCGCGGTCGTAGGCCTCGTAGGCGAGGCCCGCCGCATCGGCGCCGATGGCTTTCGCCACGACCTCCGAGCCCGTGCGCTCGCCCCAGATCTTCAGCTGCTCGACGGCGGCGGCGCGGAACGTGTCGCCCGCGCAGAGCGTGACCTTCAGGCCGCCGCGCACGAGCTTGGCGGCGAGCTTGCCGATCGTGGTCGTCTTGCCCGTGCCGTTGACGCCGACGACGAGGATGACGTGCGGCTTCTTGTCGAGGTCGAGTTCCAGCGGCAGGGCGACGGGGGCGAGCGTCGCCTCCACCTCGGCGGCGAGGATGGCGCGCACCTCGGCGCCCGAGATCTCCTTGCCGAAGCGGCCCTCGGACAGGCGGTCGGTGATGCGCGTCGCGGTCTCGTAGCCGAGATCGGCCTGGAGCAGGACGTCCTCGAAATCCTGGAGGGTCGCCTCGTCCAGCTTCTTCTTGGTGAAGAGCGCGGTGATCGAGCCTGACAACTGGCTGGAGGAGCGCGCCAGACCCTGGCGCAGCCGCTCGAACCAGGGAATGCGCGGGCCGACCGGCATGAGCGCTTCCGGCACGGCGGGCGCCTCGCGGCGGCGCCAGCCTTCGTGCGGCACCGTGTCGTCGAGCGTGTCCGCGCTGCCGTCGGCCCGGGCTTCCGGCTCGAGGAAGGAGAAGTCGGGCTCGGCCTCTTCGTCTTCCGGCGGCAGCGGCGCGTCGGCATCGAGGAAGGAGAAGTCCGCCTCGTCCTCGGGCAGGGGTTCGGCGGCGAAGTCCTCGACCGGTTCGCCGAAGGCCTCGGGCTCTTCGGCGAGGTCGGGCGCGGGATCGGGAAGGGGCGTCGTCTCGTCGACGGGCGCCTGGGTCGCGGCCTCGATCTCGTCCTCGGGCGGCAGGGGCGCGTCGAGCCAGGAGAAGTCGGCCTCGTCCGCGGCCGGCGCATCCGCCGCCGGCTCCGGTTCCCGAGCGGGACTTGGCTCCGGCGAGAAAAGCGCCGCCGTTTCGGCATCTCGGGTCGGCGGTGCCGGCTCGGCCGTCGTTTCCGGCGGCGTCACGACGAGAGGCGCCAGCGCCTCGGCCGGCCGCGTCTCCAGCGAGAGAGCCTGATCGGCAGGCGGAACAAGGGTTGCATGCTCCGGCTCGGCCCGCGTTGAGACCTCGGGCTCGAAGCTCGCGGGGGGTGCCGGCGGCGTCGCGTCGCGTTCGACAGGCGGTGCCGGCGGGGCCTCGGCGGCGGCCGACGCCACCGGCGGTTCGGCCGGCGGGCGCTCGTCCTCGACGCGCGCGGAGCCGAAGGAGAAGATCCGCCGGAAGAAGCCTTTGTTTTCAGACATGCTGGTCCGTCATTTCCTGAAGCGGGGCGGCCTGGAGCGCCGAGCCGTCGTGACCGGTGAACCTAGCGCCTGCGAGCGTGCCGGGGAGGCCGAAGGGCATGGCCACCGGCGTGAAGTCCGCAAGGCGCCCGCGCCGGCCGCGCTCGACGAGCACTTCGGCGGTGCCGCCGACCCTTTCGGAGAGGTGGCGCGAGAGGGCGGCGGCGCCCAGCGCGCGCAGGCGCGCGGCGCGTTCGCGCACGACGGCCGGCTCGACGGGGGGCATGCGCGCGGCGGGCGTTCCCTCGCGGGCGCTGAAGGGGAAGATGTGGGTGAAGGCGAGGCCGCAATCCTCGACGAGGGCCGCCGTGTTCTCGGCCATCGCTTCGGTCTCGGTCGGGAAGCCCGCGATGAGATCGGCGCCGAAGGCGATGTCGGGCCGGCGCCGGCGCATGTCCTCGCAGAAGCGCACGGCGTCGTCGCGCGAATGGCGACGCTTCATGCGCTTCAGGATCATGTCGTCGCCCGCCTGAAGCGAGAGATGGAGATAGGGCGCGAGCCGCTCCTCCGTCGTCATCGCGTCGAGAAGGGCCTCGTCCGCCTCGACGGAATCGATGGAGGAGAGGCGAAGGCGCTTCAGATCGGGGACGCCGGCGAGGATCGCCTGCACCAGCCGGCCGAGACTCTGCGCGCCCGGCAGGTCCGAACCGTAGCTGGTGAGATCGACGCCGGACAGGACGACCTCGGCGACGCCGCTTGCCGCAATGCGCCGGATGCGCTCGACGACGGCGCCGGCCGGCACCGAGCGGGCGGGGCCGCGCGCGAAGGGGATGATGCAGAAGGTGCAGCGGTGGTCGCAGCCGTTCTGGACCTCGACGATGGCGCGCGCCCGGCCCTCGATCGCATCGACCAGATGCGGCGCGGTCTCGGTGACGCTCATGATGTCGTCGACGCGGATCTTCTCCTCGGCCGAGACGCCGAAATCGGGAAGGCTGGAAAAGCTCTCGGCCTGCGTCTTCTCGGCATTGCCGAGGACGGCATCGACTTCCGGCATGGCGGCGAAGGCGGCCGGATCGAGCTGCGCGGCGCAGCCGGCGACGACGATGCGCGCCGAAGGGTTCTCGCGCCTCGCCTTTCGCACGGCCTTGCGGGCCTGCCGCACGGCCTCCTCCGTCACGGCGCAGGTGTTGAAGAGGATGGTGTCGGACAGGCCCGCGCGCCCGGCGGCCTCGCGCATTCCGGCCGATTCCAGCGTGTTCAGCCGGCAGCCGAAGCTCACCACCTTGATGCCGCCCGAAGAGGCGGCGGTCGCCGCCGCGCTCATGGGGCGGGGCTGTCGTCGCGGGAAAAGGCGCCGGTCGCGGGGTCGAGACGGCCCGACCATTCCCATTCGGCGGGGCCGGTCATGGCGACGTGGTCGTCCTCGCGCCATTCGATCGTGAGATCGCCGCCGGGCACGGTGACGGTGACGAGACGATGCGTGCGCCTCGAGCGCGCACCGCTGACGGCGCTGGCGCAGGCGGCCGAGCCGCAGGCGCGGGTCAGGCCGACGCCGCGTTCCCAGGTGCGGATGGTGATCGCGTCGGGCGCCTTCACCTCGGCGATGGTGATGTTGGCGCGCTCGGGAAAGAGCGGGTGGTTTTCGAGGATGGGGCCGAAGCGGTCGAGCTCAAAGGACCAGACGTCGCGGTCCACGAAGAAGACGGCGTGGGGATTGCCCATGGAGACGACGGAGGGCGAATGGAGGATCGGCGCGTCGATCGGGCCGATCTGAAGCTCGATGGCGCGCGTGTCGTGAAACGGCTCGGAAAGCGGAATGTCCTGCCAGCCGAAAAGGGGGATGCCCATGTCGACGGTGAGGAGGCCGTCCGGGCCCTCCTCGCCGAAGAGAAGGCCGGCGCGGGTTTCGAAGGTGAAGGCGTATTGGCCGAGATCGGCCGCCAGCGCCTGGACGACGCAGCGCATGCCGTTGCCGCAGGCGCCGGCTTCCGATCCGTCGGCATTGAGGATGCGCACGAAGGCGTCGGTGCCGGCCGTCGCGGGATCATGGATCGCCATGATCTGGTCGAAATGGGTCTCGGGCCGGCCGGCCAGCGCGATCGCTGCAGCCGGCGTTACCCGATCGGTGCGGCCGCGAAGGTCGGCGACGAGAATTTCGTTGCCGAGCCCGTTCATGCGCGCGAAGGGAATGGTCTGATCCTGGCCCATGCCCGTTATATGGCCGAGCCCGCCGACGAATGCCAGCCGGCCCGGAGGTTCCGCCGTCAGGAAGCGACGGCCTGGCTGGAGACGAGGCGCAGCTTCGGCCGGCTGCGGCGGCTGCGGAAGGTGAGGCGCACGGTCTCCTCGCTCTCCTCGCGCTCGCCCAGATGATAGCCGAGCTTGCCGGCGAGCTCGATGCACTGGTCCACGATGCGCGTGGACACGGAGCGCGTGAACTCGGCTTCGCGACGGCTCATCAGCAGTGCCATCATGCCGACTTCGAACCCGTCGTCGAACTCGGCGCTGCGAGCGGGAAAGCGAACCTTCAGCTCGTCAGCCACTTCGATCCTGCGCATGGACGTCTACGCCTCACCCTGATTCTCGATGACCCATCATCGGTCGGGCATGGTTAACGTCCGCTTAATCGCGGGATCGCAAGTGTCGCCGAGCCGGCCTCGAGGCCGGCTCGGCGGGGGCCCCCGCGTACCGGTGCCTCTAAGATCGGCGTCGTCCTCGCGGCGCCCGTCCTCGATCTCGACATCGGTCCGGTCGAGCGGCTCCTCGTCCCAGCGGTAGCTGCGGGCGCGGCGCCGGCCGAGACTGTCGTCGCGGCGCGCGAAGCTTGCCGGCGGCGCCCCGGCCGCATGTCCGCCGATGCCCGAAATGCCGCTGCGCAGGCCGGCGTCGGATGTCGCGACCGTTCGATCGGCGTCGCCGCCGGTCGCGGCAAGGCTCGCATCGCCGAAGACCGGCGAGGTCGCGGGGCCGCCCCAGCCCTCGGCGCGCCAGCTGTCTTCGCGCTCGTCGAGATCGACCGTGCCCGCATCGTCGAGAAGATCGAGCACGCGCGAGCGGTCGCCGGGGAGAACGGGAAGGGAGAGGAGCGTGCCGCCGCGCGACAGGCCCTCGGCATAGGTTCCCCGGTCCTCGCTCGGCAGGAAGAGATCGCCGAGCTTCTCGAAGAAGCCCTTGTGGCGCGTCTCGCGGTCGGTCGCGGCGGCCAGCGCCTCGTCCGGCGCGCCGTCGTAGATCTGCGCGTGCTCGACGGCAATTCCTTCGTGGCGCAGCCGGTCGAGGGCGGCCTGCGCGTCGCTGCGGGTTTCGAAGAAGGCGGTCACGGTTTCGCGGCCGCGGCGGCTGGTGTCGGATGGCATGTCGCTGATCCTCCTGGCCATGCAGTTGTCGGGGAATCAACGGAGGGCGCGGGGCGCTCGTTCCTGCGGAGGCGAAGATATTAATCTCGACTTATGGAAGTCGCCGGTCGCTCACGTTTCCCAATCGACGCCGATGGCCTCTCTGTCGAGCTTCTTTCCCTCCGCCACGATTTCCTTCTTCTCCTCGCGGTCGGCCGCGTCCTCGGGCTCGGGCATGTCGGCGCCCTCGGCGCTGGGGGTGAGGGCGAGGCGGAAGAACATGGGAAAATGATCGGAGCCGCCGGCGGGCATCCGCTCGATGGCGACGATGGCGAAGCGCGCATCGTGGAAGAGATGATCGAGCGGCCAGCGCAGGAAGGGAAAGCGCGCGTCGAACGTGTTGTAGAAGCCGCGGCCGATGCGCGGATCGAGGAGGCGCGAGACGCGCTGGAAGAGGCGCGTCGTGTTCGACCAGGCGACGTCGTTGAGATCGCCCGACACGACGGAGGGCAGGCGCTCTTGTCTCACGATGTCGGCGACCATCAGGAGTTCGGCGTCCCGGCCGAGCGAGTCCATGGTCGGCACGGGCGGCTCGGGATGGACCGCGTGGAAGCGGAAGCGCTGCCCGTCCCGAAGGGTCACGGTGGCGCCGAAGGAAGGGACCTCCTCCATCAGAAGGCACTGGATCGTCGTCTGCGACAGTTCCAGGCGCGAGAAGAGGATCATGCCGTAGGCATTGGGATAGGGCGCGGAGAGGACGTGGGAATGCGTCTGCCGCAACGGCTCCAGCGCGTCGCACCAGGGCTGGTCGGTCTCCATGAAGAGGAGGAGATCGGCATCGGCCTGCCGCGCGATGGCGAGCGCGGCGGCATAGTCGCGGTTCGACATCTTCACATTGTAGGAGAGGACCGAGACCGTGTCCGGCGCATCCTCTCCGTCGACGAGCCGGCCCTTCGACTGCTTCTTCCAGAGCGGCGTGAAGGGCAGGATGCAGATCGTCTGGACGACGAGCACGACGAGAAGCGCGGCCAGGATCGACCAGCGCGTCGCCGACGGGGGAACCCACCAGAGCGCGGCCGCTACGAGCGCGGCGGCGAGAACGAAGATCTGAAGGCGCGGGAAGGAGAGGCTGCGCACGAAGCCGTGCGGTATGCGCAGGAAGGAGCCGAGCGTGGCCGCAAGGAGAATGCCCGCGAGGAGGCCGATTACGATCTCTGCCCACATCGGTCCGTCTCCTGGCCCCGAAGGACGCCACCCTGTCCAACTGTTTCCGGCGACACGGCGCGGAACGAGACGCGGCATAGGGTTGCGCGGAGGAGGCAAAAGGCAAGGGTGGCTGCACATGCAGTGCGGACAGCGGGACCTCGATCTGCACGGCTGGCCGAGGTCTTACGAGACCCTATTCGGGATGCTATCTATCTTTTCTCGATGACTGGGCGAGGTTCGGTTCATGTCGGATTCAACGGTTCTTTCTTCTGATTTCGAGATCCAGATTCCCGAGTCGGTCCGGTCCCAGAACAAGTGGGACGTGGGTCAGGAGTTTGCCTTCGTCCCGACGCCGGCCGGGGTGCTGCTGGTTCCTGTTCCGACGCGCGACCGTCTCCAGGGCATCGCCGCCGGCGCCAACACGGAAAACTATCGCGACCGTAACGATCGATACTGATGCGGGCGGTCGATACGTCGGCTTTCATCGAATGGCTTGCGAATTCGCCGACGGGACGACCTATCGAGCCGTTGCTGCCTCGGCGAGACGCTTGGATCGTTCCGACGATGGTCCAACTCGAATTGTCCAAGTGGCTGCGGCGAGAGGTCGATCCGGAACGGGCAGGTGAAGTCGCCGCCTTCATGGAAAAATGCGTCGTCGTTCCCCTCGATACGACGATCGCCCTTCTCGCCGCGGAGCTTTCCGCCAGCGCCAAGCTGGCGACCGCCGATGCCGTCATCTATGCGACCGCACGGCATCATCGCGCGTCTCTTCTGACATCGGATGCCCATTTCATCGGTCTTCCCGATGTCGTCCATGTGCCGAAGCTTCGGGCCTGAATTCGCGCATTCTTGACCTCGTCCCCCCATCCGTGCTTTAGGCAACCCAAATCCGCGAGCATCCGTCCGCGAGCCGCCGACCGTTTGTCGGGATTTTCTGCCTGATGGCAGACGCCCCGACGTTACGGAGGTCCCCATCCGCCAGCGAGTGTCGCCCGCGGATGCGGCTTTGCTTTGGGCGTTCGCGGCTTGTTGCGGCTGATGGTCCGTCACCACATTCGCGATCGTGCGCAGCCGGTCTTCCGATCGGCCGGCGCCGGCGAAGGACGGAAGGGACGATATGTTCGACTCGTTGCAGACCCGCCTGGGGTCCATTCTCTCCGGCCTGACCGGACGCGGCGCCCTGTCGGATGCGGACGTGGCGGCGGCGCTGCGCGAGGTGCGGCGCGCCCTGCTCGAAGCCGACGTCGCGCTCGAGGTCGTTCGCTCCTTCACCGACCGCGTGCGCGAGAAGGCGGTCGGCGCCGAGATCGTCAAGTCGATCAAGCCCGGCCAGATGGTCGTCAAGATCGTCCATGACGAGCTGGTCGCGACGCTCGGCTCCGATCACGCGCCGATCGATCTGAACGCGCCCGCCCCGGTCACGATCATGATGGTCGGCCTCCAGGGCTCGGGCAAGACGACGACCTCCGGCAAGCTCGCCAAGCGCCTGACGGAGAGGCAGAAGAAGCGGGTGCTGATGGCCTCGCTCGACACGCGCCGTCCGGCCGCGCAGGAGCAGCTGCGCGTCCTCGGCGAGCAGACGGGCGTGGCGACCCTTCCGGTGATCGTCGGCCAGGACCCCGTCGCCATCGCCTCGCGCGCGGCCCAGGCCGCCAAGCTCGGCGGCTACGACGTCCTCATCCTCGACACGGCCGGCCGCACGCATATCGACGAGCCGCTGATGGCCGAGATGGCCGAGATCAAGGCCCGCTCGAACCCGCACGAGATCCTGCTGGTCGCCGATTCCCTGACCGGCCAGGACGCGGTGAATCTGGCGCGTTCCTTCGACGAGCGCGTGGGCATCACCGGCATCGTCCTCACCCGCATCGACGGCGACGGTCGCGGCGGCGCGGCGCTCTCCATGCGCGCGGTGACGGGCAAGCCGATCAAGCTGATCGGCACCGGCGAGAAGATGGACGCGCTGGAGGATTTCCATCCCTCGCGCATCGCCGACCGCATTCTCGGCATGGGCGACATCGTCAGCCTCGTCGAGCGCGCCTCGGAGAACATCGACGCGGAAAAGGCCGCGGCGATGGCCAAGAAGATGCAGTCGGGCAAGTTCGACCTCGACGATCTCGCCGACCAGATCCGCCAGATGCAGAAGATGGGCGGAATGGGCGGCATGATGGGCCTCATGCCCGGCATGGGGAAGATCAAGGATCAGGTCGCGGCCGCCGGCATCGACGACAAGCTCCTGAAGCGCCAGCTCGCCATCATCTCCTCGATGACCGCCTTCGAGCGCGGCAATCCCGATGCGCTGAAGCACTCGCGCAAGAAGCGCATCGCGGCGGGCTCGGGCACCTCCTCGGCCGACATCAACAAGCTCCTGAAGATGCACCGGCAGATGGCCGACGTCATGAAGTCCATGAAGGGCGGCAAGGGCGGCGGCATGATGGGTCAGCTCATGGGCGGGCTCGGCGCCAAGCTCGGCCTCGGCGGAGGCGGCGGTGGAATGGGCGGGATGGGCGGGATGCCCGATCTCTCCAAGATGGACCCCAAGCAGCTCGAGGCGCTCGCCAAGATGGCGCAGGCCAAGGGCCTTCCCGGAATGCCGGGCGCGGGCGGCCTGCCGAAGGGGCTTCCCGGTCTGCCCGGCTTGCCGGGGCTCCCCGGGCTTCCCGGCCGCAAGAAATAAGTGCGGCCCGGCCGCAAGACATAGCCTCGGCCGCCTCCCGGCGCCGAAGTTGAGACGACCAGAGAACGACATTCAACTCATCGAACGAAGGACAGACCCATGCCCCTGAAGATGCGCCTTGCCCGTGCCGGCTCCAAGAAGCGCCCCTACTACCACATCGTCGTCGCCGACGCCCGTTCGCCCCGCGACGGCCGCTTCATCGAGACCGTCGGTTCCTGGAACCCGATGCTCCCGAAGGATGCCGAGCGCGTCACGCTGAAGGACGAGCGCATCAAGCACTGGATCTCGGAAGGCGCCCAGCCGACCGACCGCGTGCTGCGCTTCCTCGACAAGGCGGGCATCGTGAACCGTCCCGAGAAGAAGAACGAGACCAAGGGTCTGCCCGGCAAGAAGGCGCTCGAGCGCATCGCCGAGAAGAAGCAGCGCGAGGAAGACGCCGCGGCGAAGGCCGAGGCCGCCGCCGCTGCCGCGGAAGCCGCCAAGAACGCGCCGGCCGAAGAGACGGCCGAGTAATACAAGCGGTTGTAAAGCTCGATTTTACAATCGTCGCATAGACTGCGCGGCGCGGCGGGGGAAACCCCCGCCGCGCCGTTTTCGTTCGTGCCGCCACCGGGCGGCCGCCTGTTCGGGGATCGATGCCATGACGCACGAGCCGGCCGCCGCGCCCGACGACCTCTTCGAACTCGCACCCTCGCCCCTCTGGCTGGAGGACTGGAGCGGCGTGCGCGCGCTGCTCGATGGCTGGCGCGCCGAGGGCGTGACGGATCTGCGCGCCTTTCTCCTCGCCGACCGGGCGCGGCTGCGCGCCTCGACCAAGGGCATCCGCATCCTCCATCTCAACGCCAAGGCACTGGCCCTCTACGAGGCCGCCGACACGCAAGCGCTCGTCGCCGAGCTCGGCGCGGTCTTCCAGGGCGCGATGCTGGAGAACCATCTCGAAGAGCTCGTCCAGCTCTGGGACGGGGCGACGAGCTTCACCAGCCGGGCCGTCAATCACACACTGACCGGACGGCGCCTCGACATCCAGCTGAAGGGGCGCGTCCTGCCCGGCCACGAGGCCGACTGGAGCCGGCTTCTCGTGGCGACGGAGGATGTGACCGACCTCCTGGAGACACGCCACAGGCTCGCGGAGAGCGAGGCCTATGCCAAGGGGCTCTTCGAGCATTCGCCGGTCTCCCTCTGGGTCGAGGACTTCTCCTCGATCCGTCTCCTCATCGAGGAGGTTCGGGAGAACGGCGTTACGGATTTTCGCACCTTCCTCAGCGTCCATCCCGAATTCGTCTCGCGCTGCATGAGCGAGATCCGCGTCCTCGACGTGAACCGCCAGACGCTGCAGACCTTCGCCGCGCCCGATCTGGAGACCCTTCTCCTGCGCCAGGGCGACGTCTTCCGCGACGGGATGCACCAGCCCTTCCTGGAGCAACTCGTCGATCTCTGGAACGGCAAGCTTTCGCAGAGCCGGGAGGTCGTGAACTATTCGCTGAGCGGCGAGGAGCTGCATTTCCTCATGCAGTTCTCCGTCCTGCCCGGGCACGAGGAGGACTGGGCGCTGGTGCAGGTGGCGCTGACCGACATCACCGCGCGCAAGAAGGCCGAGGCCTATCTCGAATATCTCGGCAAGCACGACGTCCTCACCAAGCTCTTCAACCGCTCCTTCTACGCCGACGAGCTGAACCGGATCGAGCGGCGCAAGACCGAGCGCTTCACCGTGCTCGTCGCCGATCTCAACGGGCTGAAGGTCCTGAACGACGGGCTCGGCCATGCCGCCGGCGACACGCTGCTCCGTCGCGCAGGCGAGGTGTTCAAGGAGGCGGTCGGCAAGCCCTGGACCGCCGCGCGCATCGGCGGCGACGAGTTCGCGGTGCTGATGCCCGGCGCGGGCCCGGACGAAGGACGCACGCTCTCCTCCGCCATCGGAGAGCTCTGCGAGATCAACAACCAGTTCTATCCCGGCGAGCCGCTCTCGCTCTCCATGGGCATCGCCTCCGTTCGCCCGGGCGAGCGCCTGGAAGACACGGTGAAGCGCGCGGACCTTCGCATGTACGAAGCCAAGCGCGCGTACTACCAGCACCAGGGCGTGGACCGGCGCAGCTCGATGGCTTGACGCGGGGAGGCAGGGCCCGCAAACAGGCCGCTCCCCGCCAATAGCCCGAGCGAACGCCTTGTCCGATCCGAAACCTCAGGCCCCGGCCGATCCCGTCCTTCTCGGCGTCGTCGGGGGTGCCCACGGCATCAAGGGCGAGGTGCGCATCCGTTCCTTCACCGCCGATCCCACCGATATCGGCGCCTATGGTCCGCTCGTCGACGCCAAGGGCAACCGCTACACGATCCGCTCCGCGCGGGTGCAGAAGACGGTCGTCGTCGCCGCCATCGCCGAGGTGCGCGACCGCAACCATGCCGAACGGCTGAACGGGACCGAGCTCTTCGTCGACCGCTCCATGCTGCCTGACGAGGACGACGAGGACGCGTTCTTCCAGACCGACCTCGTCGGCCTTTCCGCCGTCAGCGTGACGGGCGAGCCGATCGGCACGGTCATCGCGATCCATGATTTCGGCGCGGGCGACGTGGTGGAGATCCGGCCGGAGCGCGGGGCGACCGTGATGATCCCCTTTTCCGAGGCCGCCGTTCCCGAGATCGACATCGAGGCGGGCTCGATGACCGTCGAGCCCGTCGCGGCCGGCCTCGCCGAGACGGTCGGCGATCAGGCGGAGGAGGCGGCGGGGCTTGCCGAGCCCGGCGCCGGGGAGCCGGAAGGGCGTTGAGCTTCCGCGCGACGATCCTGACGCTCTATCCCGAGATGTTTCCGGGGCCGCTCGGCATCTCGCTCTCGGGGCGCGCGATGCAGCGGGGCGACTGGTCGCTGGAGACCGTGCAGATCCGCGACTTCTCGGTCGGGCGCAACCGCATGGTGGACGACACGCCGTCCGGCGGCGGGGCGGGCATGGTCCTGCGCGCCGACGTCCTGGGACAGGCGATCGACGCGGCGTCGCCCGAGGGCGATCCGCGCCCGCGCCTCCTCATGAGCCCGCGCGGCCGGCCGCTCGACCAGCGCTTCGTGCGGGCCTTGAGCGCGGGTCCGGGCGCGGTGATCGTCTGCGGGCGCTTCGAGGGCGTCGACGAGCGGGTGATCGAGGGGCGGGGCCTCACCGAGGTTTCGATCGGCGACTACATCCTCTCCGGCGGCGAGATCGCGGCGACCGTCCTGCTCGACGCCGTCGTGCGGCTACTGCCCGGCGTCATGGGCAACGCGCTCTCCGGCGAGACCGAGAGCTTCGAGGCCGGCCTTCTGGAACATCCCCACTACACCCGCCCCGCCCAATGGGAGGGCCGCACGATCCCGCCCGTCCTCACCTCCGGCGACCACGGAGCCGTCGAGCGCTGGCGCCGCGGCGAGGCCGAGCGGATCACGCGGGAGCGGCGGCCGGATCTTCTGAAGGGCTGAGCTTTCCGCTCTCAGCCCTTGGCGAAGTAGTAGGCCGCGAGGGCGAGCCCGACCACGATGACGAAGCTGCGCACGTAGATCTGGGGCAGGCGCTTGGCGATCCAGACGCCGGCATAGCCGCCGAGCGCGACGCCGGGGATCATGGCGAGGGCGCCGGGCCAGTCGACGACGCCGCCGCCGACGAAGATCACGATGGCGACGATGGCGATGACGGTCGCCAGCATGTTCTTGAGCGCGTTGAGGCGGTGGTAGTCGCCGCCTTGCGTGAGGCCGAGCGTCGCCAGCATCATGATGCCCATGCCGGCGCCGAAGAAGCCGCCGTAGATGGCGGTGACGAATTGCGCGATCGGGCCGGCGAGGCCCTTGCCGCGCGCGGCCTCCTCGGCATGGCGGGGCTTGGGCTTCAGCCAGGGGCCGGCGGCGAAGAGCCCGGTGGCGGCGAGAAGGAGCCAGGGGACCATCGCCTTGAACTGCGGATTGTCCAGCGACAGGAGGATCAGCGCGCCGAGCGTCGAGCCGAGAACCGAGACGACGGCGAGCACCAGGGCGCCCCGCCACATCCGCTTGATGTCGCTCCAATAGGCGAGGGTGGAGGTGACGTAGCCGGGAAACTGGGCGATCGAGGACGTGGCATTGGCCGAGATCGGGGGAACGCCGATGAGGCTCAGCGCCCCGAAGGAGACGAAGGTGCCGCCGCCGGCCACCGCGTTGATCGCGCCGGAGGCGAAGCCCGCCAGGAAGAGGAGGGCGATTTCGAGAAGCGGCATCTGACGTGTCCCCGGCCGGCGCAGCGAGCATGCGCCGGAACGGATCGAGGAATAGGAGGATGGCTCAGGTCCGGCAAGGCATGCGCCCGGCCAATACCAACGAGAAAAGGCGATGGGGCCGGCTCGACAAAACGGCTCCTTGCGTGTAAGGCACGCCCCGTTCCTCAGAATAACTTGACCGTGCAGAACGGCCATGACCGGCTGAGCCGGCATGAAATGAAGAGAGGCTCCCGTCATGAGCAACATCATCGCAGAACTCGAGGCCGCCGAAGCCTCCCGCATCGCCGCCGTCCGCACCCTGCCGACCTTCTCCCCGGGCGACACGCTGCGCGTCAACGTGCGCGTCACGGAAGGCACGCGCACCCGCGTGCAGGCCTACGAGGGCGTCTGCATCGCGCGTTCGGGCGCCGGCATCCAGGAGAACTTCACGGTTCGCAAGATCTCCTACGGCGAGGGCGTCGAGCGCGTCTTCCCGATGTACTCGCCCATGCTGGAGTCGGTCGAGGTCGTGCGCCGCGGCCGCGTTCGTCGCGCCAAGCTCTATTACCTGCGCGATCGTCGCGGCAAGTCGGCCCGTATCGTGGAGGCGACCAACGTTCGCGCCCGCAAGCTGAACGACGACGCCCGCCAGGTCGTGGTCGAGGAGCGCAACAAGGCCGAAGCCGCCAAGGTCGCCGCCAAGCAGGCCGCTGCCGAAGCCGCCGCCGCCAAGGACGCCGCCGAATAAAGCCGGGCTTTCAGCCCTACGGTTTCGAGAGAGGCGGTCTTCGGGCCGCCTTTTTCATGTCGGCCACAACTCGGCCACGCGTCGCGGGCCGCGGCTCCCGCCGTTGCAGCGAAACCCGATCGTGCCGGGCCGACATTTAGCGGAAACGCGGGTTCGCTACGAGCTGACGACACCCAAGGAGCCGGCCCTCGCCTGTCGCGTGATGCCAGGAAGATGCCCTCGCATGGCTCCCGGCTCACCGATGATAGAGCGCCGTCCCATGTCGAAGGCCCGCAAGACCTATTCGAACGACCATCCGAGACTTCGCGAGGCGGGCTTCCAGCCGCCGGGCCGACGCCTGCCTCTCTCCGCGCCGCATCCCGAGCTCGGGCTTCTGCGCGCCGCCCGCGACCGGCTTCCGCGCTGGGGCTGAGCCCTGGCCTCTCCCGTTGGGCCGATGCCGGAATGCCGGCCTTCCGTATCGCCGCATCGAACATGCTAAGGGAACTCCAGACGTGCCTTTGCGCCTTTCCAGGCGATATGCTTCGGAAACGAGGCGTTCGACCTGTCGCCCATCGCGGGCGAGGGCGGGGCGAAGGCGCCGTCCGGGTGGTCAAGAGGCAAGGGTTTCGCGGCGGAATGAGCGAATTCGAGATCAGGGTCATGACGGCGGCCGAGGTCGCGCTCGCCATCGACTGGGCGGCCGCCGAAGGATGGAATCCCGGCCTGTCCGATGCCGACCTCTTCCACCGGGCGGACCCGGAGGGCTTCTTCGTGGCGCTGGAGGCGGGCGAGCCGGTGGGCGCGGTGTCGCTCGTGCGGCCGACGGCCGATTTCGCCTTTCTCGGCCTCTACATGGTGCGGCCGGATCGGCGGGGGCAGGGCATCGGCTCGCGGCTCTGGAACGCCGCGCTGGAGGCGCGCGCCGCGCGGACGGTCGGGCTCGACGGCGTCGTGGAGCGGCAGGCGGACTACCGGCGCTCCGGCTTCGCGCTCGTCCATCGCAACATCCGCTATTCCGGCATCGCCTCGGTGCTGGACGGGCCGGTGGCGGGCGTGCGGACCGTGGAGCCCGGCGACATGGCCGCGCTCGATCGGATCGACACGGCTTGTTTCGGAGCGGCGCGGCCGGCCTTCCTGCGATCCTGGCTGACGGCGCCGGGCCATGTGGCGCTCCTGTCAGAGGGCGAGGACGGGCAGCCCACCGGCTTCGGTGTGCTTCGCCCCTGCCGCACCGGCTTCAAGATCGCGCCGCTTTTTGCCGAGACGCCGGAGGCGGCGGGCCGGCTGCTCGCCGCGCTCGTCGCCAAGGCCGGGATCGGCGAGGTCGTGATGATCGATCTTCCCGAGCCCAACGTGGCGGCGCGGGCGCTGGCCGAGGCGGCCGGTCTCTCGCCGGTCTTCGAGACGGCGCGCATGTATCGTGGACCGGCGCCGGCCCTGCCGCTCGACTGGATCTTCGGCCTGACGAGCTTCGAGCTCGGCTGAGGCGGCGACATATTCCGTCGAATATAGCGCCTTTCCGAGGGCGACGGTTCGCTATATCCTGTCGGAGCGTTCGAAACCGATCGGGAGACAGGCATGACGACCCGCAGACATTTCATCCAGGCCCTCGCCGCCATCGCCTTCGTCGCGACCACTGCGCTTCCGCTGCCCCGCGCGAGCGCGGCGGAGGGCGGTCCGGTCGTCTTCGCGGCGGCGAGCCTCAAGAACGCGCTGGATGCGGTGAACGCGGCCTGGACGGCGAAGACCGGCAAGTCGGCCACGGTCTCCTATGCCGCCAGCTCCGCGCTCGCCAAACAGATCGAGAGCGGCGCGCCGGCCGATCTCTTCGTCTCGGCCGATCTCGATTGGATGGACGCGCTCGCCAAGGACAAGCTGATCCGGGCGGAAAGCCGGGTGGAACTGCTCGGCAATTCCATCGTGCTGGTCGCGCCGAAGGGTAGCGTCGCGCCTGCCGCGATCACGCCGGCCCTGCCGCTGGCCGCGATGCTCGGCGGCGGCAAGCTCGCCATGGCCAATGTCGATTCCGTGCCGGCCGGCAAATACGGCAAGGCCGCGCTGACGCATCTCGGCCTCTGGGACGCGGTGAAGGATCAGGTGGCGCAGGCCGAGAACGTGCGCGCCGCGCTGGTCCTCGTGTCGCGCTCCGAGGCGCCGCTCGGCATCGTCTACAAGACGGATGCGGCGGCCGATCCGGCGGTCGAGGTGGTCGGCACGTTTCCCGAGGAGTCGCACGCGCCGATCGTCTATCCCGCCGCGCTGACCGCCGAGTCGCAGAATGCGGATGCCGGCGTCTTTCTCGACTTTCTGAAGACCGACGAGGCGCGCAAGCTCTTCGAGGCGCAGGGCTTCACGGTTCTGGCCAAGGACTGACCGCCCGACGGCCCACCGCCGTCACATCCGCAGCCGGGCGGCATAGCCGGTGAGCTCCAGATAGCCGCGGCCGCCGGTCGTGGTGACGGCGCCTTCCCAGTAGACGGGAAGGCCGCCGCTGCGCCCGTCCAGCTCCTGGTCGTCGAAGAGGGGCGTCAGGGGAAAGCGCCGCTCGCCCTCCGGCAGGCGGATGGTGAGGATCTGCTCCACCGGATAATCCGCATCCGTGCGCGGCGAGCGCCAGGTGCGCACGGGCTCCAGCGTGACGTCGCCGGGCTGGAAGCGCTGGATCGTGCCGTCCGGCCGGCGCAGCGAGCCGCCGGCCCAGACCGTGCCCCCATCCGCGCCCCGGATGCGGAACGCCATGAGCGCGCCGCCATCGTCGAGGTTCAGTCCCGTCCAGTCCCAGCCGGCGGCATCGGGCGCCAGATAGTTGGAGGACCATTCGCGGTCGAGCCAGGCCGTGCCCGTCACCGCCTCCGCGCTTCCGCCGTCCCGCGTCAGCGTGCCGGAGACGGCCAGATGCGGCAGCGAATAATAGTGGCTCGCATCGCCTTCGGACGGGCCCTTGCGGCTGTAGCCGGCCTCGCCCTGCAGGAAGGGCTCCTGCGTCGGGTCGAAGGCGAGGTCGAAGGCGAAGCCCTCGGCCGCGACGCGCGTGGTGAAGCGGCCGTCCGGCTCGCGGCGGAAGGTCCAGCCGGCCAGCGCGACGTCGGCATCGCCGGTCTTCGCCTCGGCGAGGCCGAAGCCCGCTCGCGCCGCCCGCTCGCCATGGATGAGTCTGCCCGTCTCGGGATCGGAGATCGCGGCATGGGCGAAGAGAACCTGGCCGGGCGTGAAGCGGCTCGGATTGTCCGCATTCACCGAGGGGCGCGTGCGGAAGAACGTGACCTGGAAGCCAAGGTCGCGGCCCTCGGCCGTCTTCAGCCAGCCCGTGACGTACCACCATTCCGTCCGAAACGCCGGGTGGGCGCCGTGATCGGCGGGAAAGGCGAGGGCGACGCCCGGCCGCACCGCCGGATAGGCCGTCTCGGCGGGATGAGCCGCCGTGAGGCCGAGGAGAAGCGCGAAGAGAGTCCGCAGGAACACCATGGTCACCAGTCCTCCCGGACGGCCGTCACCGCATCGACCGCGGTCGCGCGCCGTCCGGCAAGGACGGCGGTTCCCGCGGCCGCGGCGATCAGGGCGAGGACCACGCCCGCGATCGTGCCGAGCGGCAGGCGCGTCGTCATGGTCCAGTTGAAGGATTGCGGATTGACGACGTGGATCAGAACCTGGCTGAGCGCGATGCCGAGCGCGACGCCCGCAAGCCCCCCGACCGCGCCGAGCAGCGCGCCCTCGATCCCGAGCATGGCGCGGATCTGGCCCTTGGCGAGGCCGAGATGGCGCAGCATGCCGAACTCGCGGGACCGCGCCAGCGTCTGGGAGGACATGGTGGCGGCGACGCCCGCGAGGCCGACGAGCACCGCGATCGCCTCCAGAACGTAGGTCACGAGGAAGCTGCGGTCGAAGAGATCGAGCGCGAAGCGCCGGAGCGTGGCGGGCTCGGCCAGCGAGGGTTCCAGATCCGGTCGAAGCGCGCTGAGAAGCGCCTCGCCGGTGCGGCCGGGATCGGCACCGGGGACGAGCATCACCGCCGCCTCGCCGCGTGCGGCATCGCCGGTGAGCCGCTGGTAGTCGCCCGCGCGCACGACCACCGCGCCGGTCTGGCGCGCATAGTCGCGCCAGATGCCGGCCACCTGGAACTCGGCCTTCCCGCCGATGGGCAGCGTGATCGTCTGGCCGGGCGACCAGCCGTAGAGCCGCGCGGCCGGCTCGGAGACCCAGGCGGGACGGGCCGATGGCACCGGGGCGGGGGCGTCCTCGATGAGGACGAGGCGGTTCGAGGGGGCTGACGTGTCGATGTCGCGCGCGATCAGCGTCACGGGCGGGCGGTCCGGCGCGATCTGGAGGGGCAGCTGCCGGCTGAAGTCGATGGAGGCGACGCCCGGAACCGCGAGGAGCCTCGCCTGCCGCTCCGGCGTGAAGCCGCCGCCGTCTTCGCTGCGCAGGTAGAGATCGGCCGAGAGGACGTCGCCCAGCCACTCGTCCACCGCGCCGCGAAAGCTCGTGACCATGGTCGCCATCGCGATCATCAGCGCGGTGGAGGCGACGATGCCGCAGAGCGCCGTCGCGGCCGCGGCGGGCGCACCGTGGACATGGGCGAGCGCGAGCCGGCCGGGCACGCTGCCCGAGCGGCGCCGCGACAGGGGCGAGAGGAGAAGCCGCGCGAGGAACGGCACGCCTGCGACGCCGCCCGCCAGCATCAGAGCCATGCCGGCGAAGCCGAAGATCGGCAGGTTCCAGAGCGGCGGGAGGAGGCTGACGGCGATGCCGGTGCCCAGCAGAGCCAGCGCGGGCTTGAAGGAGACGGGCGCGCGGGGATCAAGGACATCGCCGGCATTCTTCAGCGCGGCGGCGGGTGCGGCTTTGGAGGCGGCTCTGGCGGGCAGGATGCTGCCGGCGAGAGCCGCGGCGAGGCCGAGCGCGAAGAAGAGGATGGCGGCCATCGGCTGGAACACGATGCCGATCCCGCCGCCGCGGAAATAGCCCGCGCCGAGATCGCCGCCGAGAAGCTTCAGGGCAAGGCTGGCGAGCCCGTAGCCGAGGACGAGGCCGAGCGTCGCGCCGAGAAGGCCGATGACGAGACCCTCGACCGCGACGAGCGCGACGATGCCGCTGCGCGGCAGGCCGAGCGTGCGCACCAGCGCGAAGGCGCGAAGGCGCCGCGCGACGGAGAGCGACTGGGCGGAAAAGACGAGGAAGCCGCCGGTGAGAAGCGCGACCAGCGCCAGCATGTCGAGATTGACCCGGTAGGCCCGCGACAGCGCGCTGCCCTGCTGCGTCTCGGTCTCGGCGCTGCCGAGCGCGGCATCCGCCGGCAGAATCGCGGCCAGTGCCGATTGCGCGGCGGGGCGGTCGGAGAGCTTCAGATCGATGCGGTCGAGCCGGCCGAGGCGATCGAAGCGCCATTGGGCGGCGGCGATGTCGATCGTGCCGATCGCCTGCCCCTCCGCCACTCCGGGCAGGAGGCCGGCGACGGTGAAGGTCCAGCTCCGGCCATTGGCGGAGATCTCGATCGCCTCGCCGGTGCGAGCGCCGATGGCCTGGAGAGCGGCGGCGGAGAGAAAGAGCGCTTCGCCGGAAAAGACGCTCTCGCCCGACGTGTCGGGTCCGCTCGGACGCAGGCCGACGAGGCTCGGCGTCACCTGCGCGGCGCGGATCACGTCGAGGCCGAGCAGGGTGACGTCGTGGCCCTTCGCCCGCGCTTCCAGCGAGACGACGGGGCTGGCATCCGCGATGCCGGCGGCGCGCGCCACGTCCGGGTAGAGCGCCTCGTCGAAGCCGAGCGGGCTGGCGGCGCGCACCTGGAGGTCGGCTGCGCCGTTCACGCCGCGCACGGCGCCGTCGAAGGAGGCGAGCGCCGATCCGTTGACGAGATGGACCGCGAAGCCGAGCGCGACGCCGACGGCGATGGCGAGGATCGTGCCGAGAATGCGGGCGGGATGGGCGCGCACTTCGCCGAGCACGAACCAGCCGAGCGCCAGCCGGGCCGACAGAACGGAGGAGAGGCCGTTCACGACATGGCGCCTTCGTGCGCCTGCCTCTCAGCACCCTCGCGCGCCGGGCGTGAGGCGCCGTCGTCCCGCAGGCCCTCCGCCGTCAGCCTCAGCACGCGGTCGGCGATGGCGGCGGTGGCGAGCGAATGCGTGACGATGACGGCGGCCGAGCGACCGCCGCGCACGGCCGTCGCGAAGAGGTCGAGAACGCGGGCGGCGGTCTCGGGATCGAGATTGCCGGTCGGCTCGTCCGCCAGGATCAGGGCGGGTTCGTGGACAAGCGCGCGGGCGATGGCGACGCGCTGCAACTCGCCGCCGGACAGATCGCGCGCATAGTCGCTGCCGCGCGTCCCCAGGCCGACGGCGGCGAGCATCGCATCGGCGCGCGCCTCCAGCGTGGCGGCGGCGGCCGAGACAAGGGCGAGCGGCAGCGCGACGTTCTGCCGGAGCGTGAGGTAGGGGAGGATGTGGAAGGCCTGGAAGACGAAGCCGATGCGCTCGCGCCGGAGCCTCGTGCGCCCGGCCTCGTCGAGCGGGCCGAGCGCCTTTCCCTCGATCGCCACGGTGCCGGCGTCGCTCTCGTCGAGGCCGGCCAGGATGTTGAGGAGGGTCGACTTGCCGACGCCGGATTCGCCGACGATCGCGACGACCTCGCCTGGCCGCACGGAGAGATCGAGCCCGGCGAAGAGCCGCCGCCCGCCGGGAACGCTCTTTCCCAACCCCGTGACGGACAGGATCGACGGATCGTCGAGGGGGCGGGGTCGTTCGAGCGTCACCATGCCCCTCAGCTAGGGTCGCCGGACGCGTCTGTCACTGCGGCATCGCGGACCCCTGCGCCTGTTCGCGCCGTCATCGTCCCGAGGCGGCGACCGCCGATCTCGGATCGACGGCGAATGGCCTTGCTACGGCGTGCGCAAGCCTTCAAAATACCGCTGCGGCGAATTGGCGCAGACGGGACTCGAAAGCTTGATTTGGATGTCGGTTTGATTGGCCGAATTATAATAATATCGACTTTCAGTCTGGTGGGCTGCTGAGGATTTATGTATCCGTCCTGCCGCCTTACATTCTAGCCGAGACAAGGCCGTCGTGTGCCGGGCCGGTTGACCCAACGACGTCGCGCAGTGCCGGAGCATTTCGAAGCAGCTGGCATAACGAGCGGTCTCGACTTGCATATTGATACGGATGCTCGTTCACGTTCATGACTTGAGGGCCTTCGTTCGACTGGAAAACGTGCCTGCTCTCCAAGCATGGTGGCAGCACATCGTGAAACGGGGGAGTGGTGCGATGTCGGTATCTGCAGGTGGCAAGCCGTCTCGCCGCAGGTCCGGGTCGGGCGACGACCCCGGTATAGCGGTCGTCGGTCTGGTTCCCGCCCTTCTCTCGGTTTCGAAATCGACGCGGGCCCTGCAGGGCATCAAGCTGGCCTCGCTCGGATTCCACAATGGCCAGGACGAACTCCTCATGGCGATCGACGCCAAGGGGGAGACGGTCAGCACGGTGGCCGCGCATCTCGCCATCCGCCCCTCCACCGTCTCCAAGATGATGGACCGGTTGGTGAACAAGGGGCTGGTGGAGCGGGTCGGCGACGTCCGCGACGGTCGCCGGACCCTCATCCGCATCACGCCGGCCGGCATCGAGGCGCGCAAGATGCTGATGCAGGCGCGCGCCGAACTCGACGCCGAACTCGGAGCGGGAATGAGCCCGGAAAAATGCGCGGCGGTGACGCTCGAACTGGAAGAGTTCGCCCACTACATCGCCAGCCGGCTGCGGCGCCTGCGCTAGGATTTTTCGGGATCGGGTGAAGCCCGCTATCCCGAAAAGACGAACGACGACAAGGGTCGAGGGTCTGTCTGGTTCAGGATGAACCTGACGGATGCTAAAGGCCTGTCCGGACTTTCGGTCGGCGCCAGTTCCTTTGGCGATCCATGGCGAGGCGCGTCGTCTGCCGGGCTTCCCGATCGTCTCCATCGACAAAAGCTAAGCCGGCTTTCGCGGCATCGCGCGCTTCGAGCGGCGTTTCGATCGTTCTCGACGGCGGTCGATGCGACGCCCCGTCCGCTCGCGAGGTTCGGCCGACGCGTGTGGCGTCAGCGCTCCGCGGGTGAAGGGATGCTTGCGACATCGTAAGGTAAACTTGTGTAACGCCTTGCCGGCTAGGCATGGCCTCAAGCGAATGCTGGTCTCTGCCCGCGTCCGATACTACATGAATAATGACATATTCTGTTCATGATTTGTCAGTTGTTTGGCGGCTTCATTATTGTCATCGACAATCAATGGCAAGAAAACCTTGGGACTTCGGACTTCCACGAGATTTGTCGACAGCAAAGGCGGCAGCATCAGCATTGCCGCCGCGATCTTCTTTTGCGTGATGGTGCTCGTCGCCGCGCTCGCGATCGAATCGTCCAACCTCTATCTGGTGAAGCTCCAGACCCAGCGCGCCAGCGACCTTGCCAGTCTGGCGGCCGCCGCCACGCCGCAGCCGCTGTCCGGAACGACGCCGAGCGCGACGGCCGTTGCGGCCGCCGCCCATCTGGCGGAGCTGAACGGCATGGGCGCCGGCCGGACGCAGACGGTCGGCCGCGCGACGGATGGCGGCTCGGGCACGGCGCTCGTGACCACGATCCATCGCGATGTTCCGCTGCAACTCGGCAACCTCCTCAGCCGCGACCCGTCCGTCACCGTCGATAGCCAGTCCTGGGCCGTGGTCCAGAACACGCCGATCGGCGACTGCGCCCGTTCGCTGCTGGGGCCGGTCAACATCTACGGCAATGCCTCGGTCTTCGGGCCGAACTGCAGGCTCGGTGCAGCAACCTATTTCTATGCTTGCGGCAACGCCGCCATCACGCTGCTCGGCGTATCCGTGAAATACACCGCCCCCTGGGAGAAGCTCTACATCTGCGACTCCGCCAAGATGGCGCCCGCGCTTTCGAGCTTCACCTTCGGCGCCACCAGCACCGATCCGCTATCCTCCGACAGCCGGGTGGCGGCGATCCGCAAACGCTTCGTGGCGATGCGAAATCCCGGTTGGCCCTATGGACGGATCTCGCCGCGCAAGCTCCTGACGCCGAGCGTTTCGACCGGACCGGACCAGACCTACGGCCCTGGGTCCCAGATCGTTTCCGCCAGTGCCCAGTTGGGCAAGCTGACCGCTGCGGGCAGCCTCATCACCTTCGAAGGCTCGAAGGGCGCCGATCCCGGCTGCGCCAAGCCGACGAGCTTCAGCGGCGTCACCGAACTGTCCGGCACGACGCGGCTGGTCCTCGCCTCCGGCTGCTACGTCTTCGGAGGGACCGTTTCGACCAAGGCCGGGGCCGATGTCATCTTCGACATCAAGCCCAGGGCCGTCGTCACGCTCGTCTTCAAGGGCGACCTCGTCCATTCCGGCGCGAGCCTCGTCATCGGCAATGCCACCGTTTCGATCACCGGCAATATCGACAATTCCAAGGGTGGCATCTTCCGGTTCGGAAACGGGGAGATCGTCGCCGGGGCCGGCGTCTTCAACGGCTCGGGCACTCTCGGTTTCGGCACCGGGCCGTTCTATTTCAACGGCGGCTCGATCAGCAACGGCGAGGGGGCGATGACCTTCGGCGACGGGGCTTTCTACCTTTGGGGCGGAAGCATGAGCAACGCCTCGACGGGAACGATGACCTTCGGCGACGGACCCTTCATCTTCTACGGCGGCACGGTGACGAATGTCGCGGGCACCATGACCTTCGGCCGTGGCCCCTTCGAGTTCCAGGGGGGCGGCCTCATCCTCGACCCCCGGTCCGAGAAGAGCTTCGGCGTGGGCGACATCAAAATGTATGGTGGAAGCGTCGCGTTCAACGGCAAGTCGGTGAAGCTCGGCGTCGGCGGCTCGGCTGTGGAAGGCGGCAGCTCCATCTTCCTGTCCGGCGGCTCGCTCTCGCTGTCCGCCGGCGACATGACCGCGATCGGCACGACCATCGCCCTCGATGGCGGAACGATCAGCCTCTACGGCACGGGGACGATCACCGCGACCGCGCCGACCGGCAAGGCGCCCGCCTACGGCTATCGGGACATGCTCTTCGTCGTCTTCGGCGGCGCCTTCAACCTCTACCAGTCGGCCGCCCACACCAACACGATGGCCGGCATCTCCTATGTTCCCAAGACCAACAGTTCGATCTACGGCAAGCAGATCGTGAAGCGGCCGGCGAAGGGATGTCTCGAGTTCCTTTCCGGTGTTCTCGACATCTACCAGGACGCCTCGCTGGATCTGGCACCCTGCTCGTCGTCGGCCGAGTCCACCTCCGACGTGTCGCTGTATCGATGAGGGCGAAGCGGTCGCATCCCCTTCGGCGGCGGCGCCTCGCGGCTGACCGGTCCGGCGTGGCGGCAGTGGAACTGGCGCTGATCATGCCCGTCTTCGCGCTCGGCTCGATCCTGATGCTCGACTTCGGCTATGCGTTCCACATTCGCCTGAAACTGACGAACGCGGTGACGGCAGCCTCCCAATATGCCTTCCAGTACGGCCGGAACCTCTCCGCCGACCAGGTCGCGGACTTCAACGCCAAGGTGGCCTCGATGGTCGGAACGATCGCCGGCCTTCCATCCGCCCCGACCGTGACCGTGACCTTCAACGGAGCCGCCGACGGCAGCCGCGCCGGCAACTACTACTGCCCGTCCGGCTCCCCGCCGGTCTGGACCTCCACCGGCACCGCCGTCGCAGGCTGCGGGGGCGGCGTCTTCTCCGGCCGGTTCATCTCGATCGAGGCCCATGCCGCCGAGACGACGCTGTTTCAGAGCGACCCGGTGCTCGGCAGCGCCATTCGCGTGACGGACCGGGCGATCGTGAGGGTGAAATGAGACCGGGAGCCCTTACGGGACGCCGGCTTTCGTTCCGGGCGGACAGGCGCGGCGCGGCGGCGGTCGAGTTCGCGATGGTCCTGCCGCTCCTCTGCCTGATGGTCTTCGGCTCGATCGCGATGGGGGTCGCGCTTTGGAAGTGGAACGCGCTGGAGGAGGCGACGGCGGAGACGGCCCGCTGCCTCGCCATCCAGTCGTCCGACTGCGGCAAGGTTCCCGCCGGCTGTTCCGGCGCTGCCGGCGCCTGCTACGCGGTCGCGACCGCCTCCGCGCGGGGGCTCTCCGACATCACGCCCGATCAGGTCACGATCGACACGCAGGCCGTGGTCGACGGTATCTCTTATGTGAGCGTCGAGATCGCCTATCCGTTCGACCTTCTCGGCTATCGGATGACCGTCAGCTCGACCAACCACTTTCCCAACCGGAACTGATACCCGCGGCCCCGGCAAGGGACCGCTGGTATCCCGCGCCGACCGGCGCGGCGGCGGCTGATGCCGCCGTTTCGCCCTGCCTTCGACGTGTCGAAGGTCAGGGCCGCTGGTATGATACCCTTCGTCAGGGCTCGCGCTTTTCCGACATCTTCGGCACCGAGGTCTTGCCCTCCGTGCGGTCGCGGTAGAGCGCGGAGCGCGTGAGGAGCATGAGCGTCACGGGGGTCGTCAGCGTCACGAAGACGAAGATCAGCACCTCGTGGATCGCAAGGCGCGTCTGGAGCACCGTGAAGAAGACGATCGAGGCGAGCACCGTGCCGATCGTGCCGAGGCTGGCGCCGAGCGTCGGGGCGTGGACGCGCTCGTAGAAGCTCTTGAAACGCAGGAGACCGAGCGCTCCGACGAGCGTGATGCCGGCGCCCAAGAGGAGAAGCACCGAGACGAGGAGGGCCGCCCAGAGCGGCATGCCGGCGGCCGCGCTCATTCGATGACCTCCCCGCGCATCAGGAATTTCGACAGGGCGACCGTGCCGACGAAGCCGAGGACGGCGATGACGAGCGCGGCCTCGAAGAAGATGTTGGTGCCCGAGCGGATGCCGATCGTCAGAAGCACCAGCATCACGCAGATGTAGAACGTGTCGAGGCCGAGAATGCGGTCCTGCGCCCGCGGGCCGGCGACGATGCGGAAGGTGGCGCAGGCGCAGGCGAGGCCCAGCATGACCTGCGCGATGGTGATCGACCAGTCGAGGATGACGGCGCTCATCGGAAGATCTCCTGCAGACGGGCCTCGTAGCCCTTCACGATGCCGACCCAGGTCTCCTCGTCGATGAGATCGAGCACGTGGAGAAGGAGCCGGCCGTCGGTCGGATCGAAATCGACCCAGAGGCTGCCCGGCGTCGCGGTGAGGATGGCGGAGAGGACGGCCAGCGCGTGCGGGTCCTTCAGCTCAAGCCGCACGGTGAGGAAGCCGGAGCGGCGCTTGGCCGAACCGGACAGGACGATGCGCGCGACGGCGATGTTGGAGCGCACGATCTCCACCGCGACATGGGCGGCGAGCTTGAGGACCGCCCGCGGATTGCCCGGGCGCAGGCCCGGCTCCTGCAGGCGCGCCAGCGTGAAGGAGCCGAACAGGCCGAGGCCGGCGCCGAGCAGGATATGGCCGGGGGAGGCGCTCTGGTTCAGCATCAGCCAGAAGGCGAGGATGCAGAGGGCGAAGAGCGGATAGGCGGGGCGAAGGCTCATGGCGTGCCTCCCGTGCCCGCCGCAGGTGCCGGTGCCGGCGGCTCGAAGGCCGGCGCGGGCGCGGTCTCGGCGCCCTGTGCCGGGGCCGGCGCGCGTTGCGGCAGGACGGTCTCGATATAGGCCCTGGGGCTGTGGATGTCGTCGGCGGTGGCGCGCATAAACCGCATGACCGGCTCGCCCGCGACGGTCATGCCGACGCAGAGGGCGAGCAGCGCGATGATGGGCGTGAACTCGATGACGCGCACGCGCTGGACCGGGCCGCCCTCCTGCGGAACCCAGAAGATGCGGATGCCCGTGCGCACCATGGAGAGGATGGCGGAGAAGCCGGAGAAGAGGAGAAGCGCGAGGTAGCACCAGGCGCCGACGCTGATCGGCGTGCCGCGTCCGAGACCCTCGGAGTTCATCATGCCCGAAAGGATCGCGAACTTGGCGAGGAAGCCCGACAGCGGCGGCAGGCCGGCGATGAGGATCGCGGAGGCGAAGAAGCCGATGCCGAGAAAGGCGACGGTCGCGGGAAGGGCGGTGCCGACCTCCTCGCTCTCGTGGAGCACGCCCTCCTCGTCCTCGTCGCCGCCGAAGGCCTCGGCGGTGACGGCCAGCATGTCGGCGCCGGGCTCGCGACCGCGCTCGACGAGCTCGATCAGCAGGAAGAAGGCGCAGAGCGTCAGCGAGGAGCTGACGAGATAGAGCAGCGCGCCGGCCGTGACGGCGGGCGAAGCGAGGCCGATGGCGGCCAGGAGCGTGCCGGAGGAGACGATGACGCTGAAGCTCGCGATGCGGCCCATGGCCTGCGAGGCGAGGACGCCGATCGCGCCGAAGGCGATGGTGGCGAGGCCGCCGACGACGAGCACCTGCGTGCCGAACCCTTCCGCCCCGCTGCCCGGCCCGAAGACGAGGAGCGAGAGGCGCAGGAGGATGTAGATGCCGACCTTGCTGGTGACGACGAAGACCGCCGCGACCGGGGCGCTCGCCACCGAATAGGCCTGCGGCAGCCAGAAGCAGAGGGGCCACATGCCGGCCTTGATCAGGAAGGAGAGGCCGAGCAGCGCGGCGCCGGCTTCCAGAAGCGTGCGGTCGCCCGGCGGGATGATCGGTACGCGGGTCGCCAGATCCGCCATGTTGAGCGTGCCGGTGACGCCGTAGACGAGGCTGACGCCGAGCAGGAAGAGCATCGAGGCGGTGAGGTTGACCGCGATGTACTGCAGCCCCGCACGGATGCGCGCCGGGCCGGAGCCATGGAGGAGGAGGCCGAAGGAGGCGGCCAGCATGACCTCGAAGAAGACGAAGAGGTTGAAGAGATCGCCCGTCAGGAAGGCGCCGTTCAGCCCCATGAGGAGGATCTGGAAGAGCGAGTGGAAATGCGCCCCCGCCCGGTGCCAGCGGGCGAGCGAGAAGAGGAGCGTGGCAAGGCCGAGGACGCTCGTCAGGAGGATCATCAGGGCCGAGAGGCGGTCGGCGACGAGGACGATCGCGAAGGGCGCCGGCCAGTCGCCGAGCCGGTAGACGCTGGTCTCCGTGCCGGTCATGCCCGAACGCGCCAGGAGGGCGATCGAGAGAACGAGGAGAAGCGCCGTCGCGCCGACGTTGAGCCCGGCCTTCAGCGTGCGCCGCCGCTCCTCGATGAGCATGATGATGGCGGCCGTCGCCAGCGGCAGGAGCACCGGCAGGATCGTCAGGTGGTCGATGGCGCGCATCAGAAATTGCTCTCCCGTCCGTCCACATGGTCGGTGCCGGTCAGGCCCCGCGAGGCGAGGAGGACGACGAGGAAGAGGGCCGTCATGGCGAAGCCGATGACGATGGCGGTGAGGACGAGCGCCTGGGGCAGGGGATCGGCATAGGTGGCGAGCGTGCCGGCCTCGCCCTTCTCCAGGATCGGCGGCAGGCCGAGCCGCGGCTTGCCCATGCCCATGGAGAAGATGAAGAGGTTCACGCCGTAGGACACGAGATTGATGCCGATGATGACCTGATAGGTGCGGGGGCGCAGCAGGAGCCAGACCCCGGAGCCGACGAGAAAGGCGATGGCGATGGCGAGGACGAGTTCCATCAGATGCCTCCCTCGACGAGATCGGCTTCCGCGATGGGCGCCGGCGCGGGCTTGGGACGACGCAGCGACTGGTGGCCGATGGCGATCAGCATCAGGACGGTCGAGCCGACGACGAGGGCGAAGACGCCGAGATCGAAGAGAAGCGCCGAGGCCGTCGGCACGCTGCCGATCAGCGGGATCTCGGTATACTGGAAGAAGGTCGTGAGGAACGGCCGGCCGAAGAGCCAGGACCCCGCGCCCGTGAGGGCGGCGAGAAGCAGGCCGATGCCGATCCAGCGCACGGGGCGGATGCGCAGGCGCGACTCCACCCAGCGCGTGCCGCCCGCCATGTATTGCAGGATGAAGGCGATCGACATGGTGACGCCGGCCGCGAAGCCGCCGCCCGGCAGATCGTGGCCGCGCAGGAAGAGATAGACGGCGAGCGTGCCGATCAGCGGGAACATGAGGCGCATGATGACGCTCGGCACGAGAAGATAGTCCGCGATCGTGTCGCCGGGCCGGCGATGCTCTGCGGCCTCGTCGAAGGCGTTCTGGATGCGCTGCTGCTCGGGCAGTTCCAGGCTGTCGGCGGCGGGGCGGAAGCGCAGGAGAAGCGCGAAGACGGTGAGGCTGACCGCGCCGAGAACGACGATCTCGCCCAGCGTGTCGAAGCCGCGGAAATCGACCAGGATGACGTTGACGACATTCGTGCCGCCGCCCTCCGAATAGGCGCGCTCCAGGAAGAAGGCGGCGATGGAATCGGTCAGCGGCCGGTTCATCACGGCATAGGCGACGATGCCCGTGCCGAGCCCCGCCGCGACGGCGAGCACCAGATCGCGCCCGCGGCGGTAGCGGGCGGTGAAAGACGTGCCCTCCTCGCCGTCGAGGCCGCGCACGCGCTTGGGCAGCCAGCGCAGGCCGAGAAGGATGAGGACGGTGGTGACGACCTCGACCAGAAGCTGGGTGATGGCGAGATCGGGCGCGGAGAGCCAGACGAAGGTGAGGCAGGTCACGAGCCCCGCGCCGCCGAGCAGCACGAGCGCGGCCAGCCGGTGGTACTTCGCCGAATAGGCGGCGCCGACCGCGCAGACGATGCCGATCGTCCAGAGAAGGGCGAAGGGCGCGTCGAGATCGAGCGGCCATTCCCGGCGCGAGCCGAGCCCGTGCCAGGCGATGGGGGCAAGGCCCGCCAGCAGCGAAAGGCCGACGATCAGGCGCAGCTGCGGCTGCAGGCGCCGCGTCTCGAGCACGGCCTCCAGCGTGCGCGCCCAGCGCCAGGACACGGTGACGAGAACGCGCTCGAAGATGCGTGTGGAATCCACGCGGCGCAGCAGCGGCGGGCCGTCCTCGCCCCGGGCGAGCCTGTTCTTGAGGAGAAGGTAGAGAAGCGAGCCGCCGACAAGCGCGATGATGCTCATGACGAGCGGCTCGTTGAAGCCGTGCCAGACGGCGAGGCTGTAATAGGGCAGCTCCCGGCCGACGACCGCGCGCGCCGCCGTGTCCAGCACGCCGCCGGCGACGAAGGCGGGGAAGATGCCGACGACGAGGCAGGCGACGACGAGGAACTCGACGGGAAAGCGCATCAGGCGCGGCGGCTCGTGCGGCTGGCGCGGCACGTCCACCGGCGGCGGGCCGAAGAAGACGCGGTGCACGAAGCCGATCGAATAGGTGACGGAGAAGACGCCGGCGAGCGTCGCGGCATAGGGCAGGTACTGGTCGAGCAGCGAATCCTGATGGAACTCGACGGCCTCGGCGAAGAACATTTCCTTGGAGAGGAAGCCGTTGAGAAGCGGCACGCCGGCCATGGCGGCGCTGGCCACCATGGCGAGCGTCGCGGTGATCGGCATGAAGCGGAAGAGGCCGGACAGGCGGCGCATGTCGCGCGTGCCGGTCTCGTGGTCGATGATGCCGGCCGCCATGAAGAGCGAGGCCTTGAAGGTCGCGTGGTTCAGGATGTGGAAGGTCGCCGCCACGGCGCCGAGCGGGCTGCCGAGGCCGAAGAGAAGCGTGATGAGGCCGAGATGGCTGATCGTGGAATAGGCGAGGAGGCCCTTCAGGTCCTGCTGGAAGATCGCCACCCAGGCGCCGACGAGAAGCGTGATCAGCCCGCTGGAGCAGACGATGTAGAACCAGGTCTCGGTCTCGGCGAGCGTCGGCCAGAGGCGCGCCAGGAGGAAGACGCCGGCCTTCACCATCGTGGCGGAGTGGAGATAGGCCGAGACGGGCGTCGGCGCCGCCATGGCCTGGGGAAGCCAAAAGTGGAAGGGAAACTGGGCGCTCTTGGTCAGCGCGCCGAGGAGGATGAGGATCAGCGCGGTCGTGTAGAGCGGATGGGCCTGGACCCGGGCGCCGGCCGCCAGAACCGCGTCGAGATCGTAGCTCCCCACGATGTGCCCGAGCACCAGAACGCCGCCGAGAAGGGCGAGGCCGCCGAGACTCGTCACCGTCAGCGCCATGCGTGCCCCGTCGCGCGCGGCGACGTTGTGGTGCCAGTAGCCGATGAGGAGGAAAGAGAAGAGGCTCGTCAGCTCCCAGAAGAAGACGATCTGGATGAGGTTGCCGGAGAGGACGACGCCGAGCATGGCGCCCATGAAGGCGAGGAAGAAGGCGAAGAAGCGCGCGACCGGGTCCTCCGGCGACATGTAGTAGCGCGCGTAGACCACGACGAGCAGGCCGATGCCCGTGACGAGGAAAGCGAAGAGCCAGGCGAGCCCGTCCATGCGCAGGGACAGGCCGAGGCCGAGACTGGGCATCCAGGCGATCTCGCTGCGCACCACGCCGCCGTCGGTGACGCTCGGATAGAGCGCGAGCGTGGCGAGAAGGCCGACCAGCGCGACGCCGCCGGCCAGGATCGCGTTCACCCGCCGCGCGTCGGTCGGAAGGACGAAGGCCGCGACGCTGCCGACGAAGGGCAGCACCAGAAGGAGGAGGAGCAGGAAGCCGTTCGGCATACTGTCAATATGTCTTTCTATGGAGAAGGCGCCGGGTCTGCTCTCTTGTCAGGTTTCGCCCTTTATGGTTGACATTTTCGGGAGAACTTCAAGGTCTCTTCGAATGATTTTGACCCCTGAACAGTGCCGGGCGGCCCGCGGCCTCCTCGATTGGACGCAGGAACACCTCGCGCAGGAGGCCGGCGTCTCGCGCAGCACGGTGCGCGATTTCGAGAAGCAGCGTCACCACCTCAACCGCGCGTCCGAGGAGCTGATGATCGAGGCCTTCGCAAAGGCGGGGGTCCGACTGATCTCCCTCGACGAGGACGGTCTCGGCGTGCGGCTGGTTCCCTCGGCCTGCGGACTTTGAGCCGGGGCCCGGGCGCCGGAGGTTCGGACGGGTCGCGGCGCATCCCGGGCGTCTTGAAGAGAGCGGCCGGGGCTGCGCATCATGGCGCGCGCGCCGTGCGCCCGTGCCGAAGGACCCGTCCTTGAGCGAGACGTTCTCTCCCGTCCTGCCGACGCTGCGCGACGTCGCGCGCCACGCCGAGGTCAGCCTCGCGACGGCCGATCGCGTGGTGAACCGGCGTCCCGGCGTTCGTCCGGCCACGATCAAGCGGGTGGAGGCGGCCGTGCGCGCGCTCGGCTTCGAGCGCCATGCGGGCGCGGCGGCCCTAGCGCGCCGCGAGAGCTTCCGCGCCGTCGCGCTCCTGCCGCTCGGCACGAACCCGTTCATCGAGCGCCTCGCCGACGAACTCGTGGCGGCCGCGCGGCTCGAAGGCCTGCGCCGGCTCGACCTCGCCGTGCGGCGCGCCGAGAGGTTCGATCCCGAAAGCCTCGCCTCGGCGATCCGCGCGGCGGCGGCGGAGGGGCGCGGCGTCATCGCGGTCGGGCTCGACGATCCCGCCGTCCTCGCCGCGATCGACGCGGCGGCCGAGGCCGGCCTTCCCGTCGTGACGCTCGTCTCCGACGTGCCGGGCTCCGGGCGGCGCCATTATGTCGGCATCGACAACCGCG
This sequence comes from Aureimonas sp. Leaf427, assembly GCF_001425485.1. Lineage (GTDB taxonomy): Bacteria > Pseudomonadota > Alphaproteobacteria > Rhizobiales > Rhizobiaceae > Plantimonas. The sequence continues at coordinate 60,070 of NZ_LMQW01000007.1, forward strand.
CGGCGGGCCGCGTCGCCGCCTCGCTTCTCGGCCGCTTCGCCAAGGCCGGGCCGGGCGAGGTATTGGTGCTTCTCGGCTCGCTCTCCCTCAGCGACCATCGCGACCGGCTCGACGGGTTTCGCGAGGCGCTGGGCGAGCGCTTTCCCGATCTCGCCGTGCGTTGGATCGTCGAGGGCCACGACGATGCGGAGCGGGCGGAGGCCGCCGTCGCGGCCGTGCTGCGGACCGGCCCCGCGCCCGCCGCGGTCTACAGCGCGGGCGCCGGCGCATCCGGCCTCGTCGCGGCGCTGGCGGCGACGGGCGTCGAGGCGGCGGTCGTCGCGCACGAGCTGACCTGCGAGACGCGCCCGCTGCTCCTCTCCGGCGCGCTCGACGCGCTCATCGTGCAGGACCCCGGCCACGAGGCGCGCTCGGCCGTGCGGGTGCTGATGGCCGCTTTGACCGGCGGGGCCGTCAGCGAGGATCAGGAGCGCATCCGCATCGAGATCCTTCTGCCCGACAACCTGCCGAAATGACCCTTCGACGAAAGCCCTATCCAGGCCGCCATTGCCATCGGCCGCACGAATGAGGTACGTAGCTCAAAACTTGACGTTCCTGGGAGGCGCGGCATGGCCGGCACCGACAATTTCTTCGATCTGAACTCCGCCGTCTCCTTCAAGGGCGAGTCCTCGACCGACCCGCTGGCCTTCCGCTTCTACGACAAGAACCGTGTCGTGCGCGGCAAGACGATGGAGGAGCAGCTTCGCTTCGCCGTCTGCTACTGGCACTCCTTCACCTGGCCGGGCAGCGATCCCTTCGGCGGCGAGACGTTCAACCGCCCCTGGATGCACGGCGCCGATCCGCTGACGCTCGCCAAGCAGAAGGCCGACGTCGCCTTCGATCTCTTCGAGATCCTCGATGCGCCCTTCTTCTCCTTCCACGACGTGGACGTGGCGCCGGAAGGCGACAGCCTCCAGGGCTCGATCGACAATCTGAAAGCCATCACCGACATCTTCGCCAAGAAGATGGAGACCGCCAAGGTCAAGCTCCTCTGGGGCACGGCGAACCTCTTCTCGAACCGCCGCTACATGGCGGGCGCGGCGACCAATCCGGACCCGGAGGTCTTCGCCTATGCCTGCGGGCAGGTGAAGGCCGCCATCGACGCGACGCTGGCGCTCGGCGGCGAGAACTACGTCTGCTGGGGCGGGCGCGAGGGCTACGAGACGCTTCTCAACACCGACATGGGCCGCGAGCTCGACCAGCTCGGCCGCTTCCTCTCCATGCTCGTCGACTACAAGCACAAGATCGGCTTCAAGGGCCCGATCCTGATCGAGCCCAAGCCCAAGGAGCCCTCCAAGCACCAGTACGACTTCGACACGGCGACGGTCTTCGGCTTCCTCCAGAAGTACGATCTGGTGAAGGACGTGAAGCTCAATCTGGAGCAGAACCACGCCATTCTCGCCGGTCATTCCTTCGACCACGAGGTCAAGCTCGCCTATGCCTGCGATCTCTTCGGCTCGCTCGACATCAATCGCGGCGACGATCTGCTCGGCTGGGACACCGACCAGTTCGCGATGGACGTGAAGGAGATGACGCTCGTCTTCCACGAGATGCTGAAGCATGGCGGCTTCACCACGGGCGGATTGAACTTCGACGCCAAGATCCGCCGCCAGTCGATCGACCCGCAGGACCTCGTCATCGCGCATGTCGCCTCGATGGATGCCTGCGCGCGGGCGCTCATCGCCGCCGACCGGATGCTCGAGGACGGCGCGCTGGAGACGCCGCTCGCGGAGCGCTATGCCGGCTGGGACAAGGCCGAGAACCAGGCGATCCTCGCCGGCTCGGTGAGCCTCGAGGCGGTGGCCGAGCGCGGCCGCGCCCTCAACCCGCAGCCCCGTTCGGGCCGCCAGGAATATCTCGAAGGCGTGGTCAACCGCTACGTCTGACCGGACGGCAGAATCTCGGACCGGCTGCGCGAGCGGCCGGTTCCCGTCGCAGGCGGGTCTGGAAGCCTCCGGGAGGGAGGCGGGTCTGCCGCGACGAAACGTGATACGGCCGGGTCGTCCCGGTCGGACGGCCTTCGGCGCAGAGGCTAGCCTGCGCCTTATCGGGAGGAGAAACTCGACATGACATCGATCAGGATGCTGCTCGCGGGCGCCGCACTCGGCCTCGCCCTCGCCACGCCCGCTGCCTTCGCGCAGGACAAGGGCACCATCGCCGTCGCCATGCCCGACAAGACCGTGGCGCGCTGGATCGACGACGGCAACAACATCGTCAAGGCGCTGGAGGCCAAGGGCTACAAGGCCGACCTGCAATATGCCGACGACGACATTCCGACCCAGCTCAGCCAGGTCGAGAACATGGTCACGAAGGGCGCCAAGGTCCTCGTCATCGCCTCGATCGACGGCACGACGCTGACCGACGTTCTCTCCCAGGCCGCGAGCGCCGGCATCAAGGTCATCGCCTACGACCGCCTGATCAAGAACTCGCCGAACGTCGACTATTACGCGACCTTCGACAATTTCCAGGTCGGCGTCATCCAGGGCACGTCGATCGAGCAGGCGCTCGGCCTGAAGGAGGGTAAGGGCCCGTTCAACATCGAGCTCTTCGGCGGCTCGCCCGACGACAACAACGCCTTCTTCTTCTACAACGGCGCGCTGAGCGTGCTTCAGCCTTACATCGACAGCGGCAAGCTCGTCGTCTCCTCCGGCCAGACCGGCATGGACAAGGTCGGCACGCTGCGCTGGGACGCGGCGACCGCGCAGTCGCGCATGGACAACGTCCTCTCCGCTTTCTACAGCGACAAGAAGGTCGACGCGATCCTGGCGCCGAACGACGTCATCGCGCGCGGCGTCATCTCCTCGCTGAAGGGCGTCGGCTACGGCTCGGGCGATCTCAAGATGCCGGTCATCACCGGCCAGGACGCGGAAGTCCCCTCGATCAAGTCGATCATCGCGGGCGACCAGACCTCGACCGTCTTCAAGGACACGCGCGAGCTCGCGGCCGTGACCGTCGACATGGTGGACGCGATGGCGGCCGGCACCGAGGTCAAGGTCAACGACACCAAGACCTACGACAACGGCGTCAAGGTCGTCCCCTCGCAGCTCCTGAAGCCGGTTCTCGTCACCAAGGAGAACTACAAGCAGGTTCTCGTCGACAGCGGCTACTACACCGAAGACCAGCTGAAGTAAGCTCGACGATCTTCTTCACGACAGCGCCGGCCCGGGGTCTCCTCGGGCCGGCGTTTTCGTTTGGGGGCCTGGTCGGCGCGAGCGGGGCAGGCGAGGGGCCTGCCGATCGAGGCTTGGCCTGGAGTTTGTCAGGACCAAGTGGGAACCGGCTGTCCCGAAAAGACGAACGACGACAAAGGAATCGAGAGTCTGTCCGGTTCGGCATGAACCCGACAGAACTCTCGTTTCAAGCGGAGTGGAGCGGCGCCCGGTTCTCGGCGGACGAGGGCAGGAAGGCGTCTTTCGCCGAAGCCGGCAGACCCGCATCGATCGGCGGCAGGGCGGTCGGCGGGGCGGTGCGAAGCTCCTCGGCCGGGCTCGGCTCCTTCTCGGCGAGGAGCGCGACCGGCGCCGGTCCCGTCGTGACGAGGGCGAAGTCGTAGCTCGACCGCTTGTCGGAGCCGAGCACATATTGGCGGTGTACGCGCAGCGCGTCGCGCCGGATGCGGCGGTAATGTTCGGCCGTCAGCATCTGCTTGACGCGGATGAAGACGATCCGGGCGGACGGCGCATCGCGATGGCCGCAGGCCGCGACCACGTTCGAGCGGTAGAAGTGGACGACGTCGTTGAGGCACTGGATCTCGATCCAGTCGATCTCCGGCGCGCGGGCGATGCGGCCGACATGGGCGCGTAGCGTCTTGGCCGACCGCAGCAGCGCCGATTGCAGGATCGCCCCGCCGAGCGTCAGGAACACGACGCGCCGGCCGCGAAGGGCGCCGGGATCGGCTTCCAGGACCGCGCCGAGCACGAGAGCGGCCATGCCCGATCCCATGCTGTGGGAGGTGACGACGATCTCGTCGGCCTCCTTTCGAAGGGCGGCGCGCGTCGCCTCCGTCGCCGCGTCGAGCCAGACGAGGAGCGCGGGATCGCGCATCCGGGCAAGTTCCACCGCCAGATCCCAGTCCCCCAGGAGATGCAGCATATGCCACCGGCCGCTCGCCGGCAGGAAGACGCGGGCGAAGAAAAGCGCCGCGAGCGGCAGGCTCCAGAGGAGATGCCAGGGCGTCCAGCCGACGAGAAGGGGCAGGGCGGCGATCAGGAGGGAGACGAGAAGCGCCACGGAGATGGCGAGGAAGGGGAAGAGGAAGAAGAGCGCGAACCGCCAGCCATGCCGCAGATAGCCGAAGAGCCCGCCCTCCCAGAGGACGCGCGCGGCGCTGGCAAATCCCGTGGCGATGCGGATCGGCGTCGGCCGGCCGTTCAGGCGGCCGATCAGCGGATCGTAGTCGAAGAGATGGATGCGGCTTTGCGTCGTCAAGCCGTCTATGCGGCCGGTGGCGTCGAACGCGCGGGCGACCGTGCCGTCTTCGAGCGCGCCGACCTCGACATCCAGCCCCCAATGGGCACCGCTCTGCCGGCAGGACCGCGCGAAACGGACCCAATGGGCATGGGCGTCCAGGGGCTCGAAGCCGGGAAAGTGAAGCACCAGTCGGCGTTCGACGGACGTCATGGGTCGATCGCGCTCACTCTCGTTCCGCCGAACTCGACCGCGCCTCGTTCCGTGGGCCGTCCGATCCCTCGGGATCGTCGGCTCGTCCGGCCGTCGAGCCGCTCTCAGGCTCTCACGGCGTCTCTAGCATGGTTCGCGCGCGAGAAAAATCGGCCGGCGGTGATCGTGAGGTTTGCGAGGACCGCTTCGGCGAGCGGGGGACCCGCCGATCGAGCGTCTTCGTCCTACGGCGAGAGTCTTGCCTTAGCGGGCGACGATCCGCTGGGCCTGCACCTGCTCGCGCTGGGCGTGCACGTCGGTCTCGATCTCCCGTGCCGCCTGGGCCCAGAACTCGAACTCCCGGCCATAGGGGCGCCCGGCCTTCTCCCAAAGGAGATAGGCGCGTTCGCGCACCAGGGGGGTTGTGTCTTCGTAAGCCATCGTCTTCGCGCCCCGACCGTGACCGCGAAGCCGGGGTCAGGCCCGCCTCGCGTTCTGTTACACGATGTTATGTGAGGCGCTTGCGCGGTTTGGCCAGACGCCTCGCGCGATCCTCCCGCCGGTTTGAACGAGCGGAGGGCGAGGTCTTGCCGGATCGGGCCGGACCGGTAGGACGGCCGAAGGCATGACGGCCGGATGGGGTTTCCATCCGGCCGCCTTGGTCGGGATCAGAAGTCGCGGCGGAATTCCAGGAAGCCGCGGGTCTGGTCGAAGTCGTCGATGCGGGCGGGCATGTCGAGATCGACATAGGAGACTTCGGCCTTCACGGTGAAGTTCGAGGTCAGCTTGTAGCCGATGTCGCCGCCGGCGCCCCAATAGTCGATCGCGCCGACATTGCCGTAATTGACGCCGAGCGAGGTCGCCGAGAGGTCGAAGGTTTCGCCGACCATGCCGTTGGCGATCAGGAAGAGCTTGCCGATGTCCTGGCGATAGGCGGCGCCTGCCTGCCAGCGGCTGGAGAAGTTCATCCGGCCGCCGTTGAGGCTGGTCAGGCTCGGCTGGTTGAAGTCGTTGGTGCCGCGGGTCGAGAAGCGGCCGATATCGTCGACGCGGGCGTAGATCGTGGGATCGAACGCATAGTGGCCCTCGACCTTCAGCACCGACTTCTTGGCGACGAGATCGTTGAGGAGGAGGCCGCCCTTCACCGCGAAGGCGCCGTCCTTGCCCTGATCGAAGGCGGCACCCGGATATTCGTCGGTCGCGAGCGCGAAGACCGAGCGGATGCCGGCCGGCGTGAAGCCGCGACGCGAATTGGTCTCCTCCACGGAGTCCTCGTCGTAGACGCCGAGGAGGTAGGCGCCGCCCCAGTCGCCCTTGTAGGATAGCTTGCCGACGACGTCGGGAAGGAAGTCGCCGGTGCCGTCGTCCTCGAGCGAGACGGTGCCCGTGAAGCCCTTGGCGGCCAGCGTGTAGGAGATGCGGTTGGCGTTGAGATCGCCCGCGGAGAACTCGAACTCGTCGAGGAGGAGGCCGTCCTCGACGCCGTTCTCGTTGTTGGTCCACAGCGTGTCGAGATAGCCGACGGTCAGGCCGCCCAGCTGGATGAAGCCCTCGTCCAAGTTGAAGGCGGTGTCGGCGCCGAAGGTGTTGGTCGCCTCGAGACGCGCCTTGGAGCGCAGGGTGCCGAGTTCGGTCTCCTCGCGAGCGTCGAATTCGAGACGGGCGCGGGTGCGCGTGCCGACCGTGTAGTCCTCGCCGACCGGCGTGCCTGCGGCGTTGCGGCGGTCGAGGTCGATGTCGTCGTTGTATTCCTGGTCGGCGCCCTGGACGCGCATGCGGATGTAGCCGCCCATCTTCAGGCAGGTCTCGGTGCCGGGAATGTAGAAGAAGCCCTTGCCGTAGACGTCGCAGACGCGGACATAGTCGGCCGGCTCGGCTTCCACGAGGGTAACGGCGTCGGCGGCCTGTGCCGCGGTGGCGCCGACGAGGGCGGCTGCCGATGCGAAGAGAAGGCTCTTCAAGGTCATGGAAAGACGCTCCGGGAGGTCGAGAGGCGAATGCTGTGCGCATTGCGGGATCGAGGCGAAACCATTCTCGCCCCAGCACCTTGCCTGTGGCCAAAGGCGGCGCCGAAAACAACCGGCCTCGCGATTGTGACGAAGTGTGACACGAGCCCCGTTCCTCCGGCGCAACACATCTCTCGAAGACCTAATGATCACGGACATCTTGTCTTGAAACTGTCACGAAGAGGCCTGCGCGGCTTGGAAACTCTCCGTCTGTTCTTTCGCGTATCTGCCGGGTGGAGGCTTCGGCGGGTGCTGGTCCCGGCGGCGGCAGGAGGCTTCGACGGCGCCGTTTGCCATGTCGACCGGGAGCCGCGCTGCCGCCGGCCCCGGGGCGGCTGTTCCGGATCTGCAAGGATTTTCTGCAGGATCGAGCCGTTCGCCGGTGCCTGTCTTGGCTGAGCCGCAGGGGATGTTCGACACGGCGGAGGGACGCCGTCTCGCGGAGGCCGACGCCGGCGGCTGGCGGCGCTGGGGGCCTTATTTGGCGGAGCGGCAATGGGGGACGGTGCGCGAGGACTACAGCGCCGACGGCGATGCCTGGGCCTCCTTTCCGCACGATCACGCCCGCTCGCGCGCCTATCGCTGGGGCGAGGACGGTCTGGCCGGCTTCAGCGACGAGCACCAGCACTGGTGCCTCTCGCTCGGGCTCTGGAACGGGGCGGACGCGATCCTCAAGGAGCGCCTGTTCGGGCTGACCAATGCGGAGGGCCCGCACGGCGAGGACGTCAAGGAGCTCTGGTGGCACCTCGACGGCACGCCCACCCATTCCTACCAGAAGATGCTCTACCGCTATCCGCAGGCAGCCTTCCCCTATGCCGATCTCGTGGCGGAGAACGCGCGCCGCCAGGGCACCGACGCGCCGGATTATGGGCTCGCCGATACCGGCGCCCTCGACGGCAGGCGCTATTTCGACGTCACGGTCGATTATGCCAAGGCCGGGCCGGACGACATCCTGATGCGCGTGCGGATCGTCAATCGCGGGCCCGAGGCCGCGCGGCTCGACATCCTGCCACAGCTCGTGGCGCGCAACATCTGGAGCGGGCGGCCGGGCGCCAAACGGCCGCGCATCGCGCCCGCCGGCGACGGGCGCGTCCTCGCGCTTCACCCTTCCGCGCCGCCGATGCGCTTCGAGGCGTTGCAGCCGGCCCGAATGCTCTTCTGCGAGAACGAGACGAACCGCCGCCGCATCTTCGGCGAGGGACCGGATGGCGCGTTCAAGGACGCGATCGCCGACCACGTCACGGGGGGCCGGGCCGACCCGCTGCCTGAGGAGGGCACCAAGCTCGGCGCCCATTCCCGGCACGATCTGACGGCCGGCGAGGGCGTGACCCTGCGCTACCGCTTCGCGCCGGCCGAGGCGGGGCCGATCGATCCGGCCGGGTTCGACGCCGTGTTCGAGGCCCGGATCGCGGAGGCCGACGCCTTCTACGCCGCGCTCCAGAGGGATATCGAGGACGGCGATGCGCGCCTCGTGCAGCGCCGGGCGCTGGCGGGCCTTCTCTGGTCGAAGCAGGTCTACCGCTACGACGTGAAGCGCTGGCTCGACGGCGATCCGGGCGGCCCGCCGCCGCCGCCGGAGCGCCGGGCCGGCCGCAATGCCGATTGGACGCATCTCGACAATGCCGACGTCGTGCTCATGCCGGACACCTGGGAATATCCCTGGTACGCCTCCTGGGACCTCGCCTTCCACGCGCTGCCGATGGCACTGATCGACCCGGCCTTCGCCAAGGCGCAGCTCCTCATCCTGACGCGCGAATGGTACATGCATCCGAGCGGCCAGCTTCCAGCCTACGAATGGTCCTTCGGCGACGCCAATCCGCCGATCCACGCCTTTGCGGCGCTGCGCGTCTACCGGATGGACGAGGCGATGACGGGCCGGGCGGACCGCGCCTTCCTGGAGCGCATGTTCCACAAGCTGATGATCAACTTCACCTGGTGGGTGAACCGCCGCGACGCGGCCGGGCGCAATCTCTTCCAGGGCGGGTTTCTCGGGCTCGACAATATCGGCGCCTTCGACCGTTCCGCGCCCATACCGGGCGGCGGCTTCATCGAGCAGGCCGACGGCACCGCCTGGATGGCCATGTATGCGCTGAACCTCATGCGCATGGCGCTGATCCTGTCCGAGGACAATCCGGTCTACGAGGACGTGGCGACGAAGTTCTTCGAGCACTTCCTCGCCATCGCCTCCGCCATGACGCATATCGGCGGCTCGGAGGCGGAGAAGGACCGGGACGGACGGGGCCTCTGGGACGAGGCGGACGGGTTCTTCTACGACGCGCTCGTCCTGCCCGACGGCACGCAGACGAGCCTGCGCGTGCGCTCGCTGGTCGGGCTCATCCCGCTCTGCGCGGTGGAGGTGCTCGATCCCGGCCTGGCCGAGCGCCATCCCGGCTTTGCCGCGCGGCTCTCCTGGATGCTGCGCCATCGCCCCGATCTCACGAGCGAAGTCTCGCGCTTCGCCGAGCCCGGCCAGAAGGCGCGGCTTCTGCTCTCGCTCCTGCGCCGCCATCGCATGACGGCGCTCCTGACGCGCCTTCTCGACGAGACGGAGTTCCTCTCGCCCTACGGCCTGCGCTCCCTGTCCAAGGCGCATGGCGCCGAGCCCTTCGCCTTCGACCACAACGGCACGCGCCTCGAAGTGCGCTACGAGCCGGGCACGTCGAGCGCCAGGATGTTCGGCGGCAATTCCAACTGGCGCGGTCCCGTCTGGATGCCGCTCAACGTCATGCTGATCGAGGCGCTGCTGGAGTTCGAGCGCTTCTACGGCACCGATTTCCAGGTGGAGTGCCCGACCGGATCGGGCGTGACGAAGCCCCTGTCCGGCATTGCCGAGGAGCTGTCGCGGCGGCTGTCCGCGCTCTTCCTGAAAGGGCCGGACGGGCGCCGTCCGTCGCAGGCGGCGGGACCGGCCGAGGAGCCGGGGCCGGAGGGCGAGGATCTCGTTCTCTTCCACGAGTTCTTCCACGGGGAGACCGGGCAGGGCCTCGGCGCCTCGCACCAGACGGGCTGGACGGCGCTCGTCGCGCTCCTCCTCCAGCCGCGCTGCGCCGTGCGCGGACAGGCTCTGGCCGTGCCGACGGCGTGAGGTAGCCCGTCCCGCGTCCGGCGGGGTCTTCATCCGGAGTGCGCCCGGTGCGGGTTTTTCGGGCCGGGCGGGTTTCGGCGATGGAAAGCGAGAGAAGAAACGAATATTCCATTTTGGAGAGCCGAATTCCGCGAAGGGGCACGGTCCCTCGTTCCTGAAGCTTTGAGCGCCGCGACGATGACCGACGAGTCCACCTCCCTGCCCCCGTCCCTGGCCCCCTCCCTGCCAACGACGTTCGACGAGCTGAAATCCCTCATTCTCAAGCGCAAGGGAACGCTGCCCAAGCGCCTGCGGCAGGTGGCGGTCTTCGCGCTCGACCATCCCGACGACGTCGCCTTCGGCACGGTGGCGACGATCGCGGCGGCCTCGCAGGTGCAGCCCTCCGCGCTGGTGCGCTTCGCGCAAAGCCTCGGTTTCGAAGGCTTTTCCAGCCTGCAGGCGCTGTTTCGCGACCGGCTGCGCGAGAGGAAGCCCGATTACGAGGAGCGCCTCAACGCGCTGCGCGACACGCAGGAGCACGGCTCGCAGGCGATCCTGCACGGGTTTCTGGCGGCGGCCCGCCGCTCGTTGGACAAGCTGGCGGGCGCCGTCGATCCCGGCGCCTTCGAGCGCTCGGTGAAGATCCTGGCAGGGGCCGAGACGATCTACATCATCGCCAAGCGCCGCTCCTATCCGATCGGCAGCTACATGGCCTATGCCTTTGGAAAGCTTGGCATACGATCTCAGATCGTCGGCACGGCGGCGGGAATCGACGACGACATCCTGCGCCTCGCCGGCCCGAAGGACGCGGCCTTCGCGGCAAGCTTCTCGCCTTATGCCTCTGAATCCGTGGCGCAGGCGAGAAGCCTTTCGGCGCGCGACATTCCCGTCGTCTCTTTGACCGACTCGGCCTTCTCGCCGCTCGTGGAATCCTCGAGCGAATGGTTCGAGCTGGCGGAGGCCGACCATGCCGGCTTCCGTCTCCTCTCCGCCTCCATGGCCTTCGCCATGGCGCTGACGGTGGCCATCGCCGAAGAGCGGCAGGCGATGGCGGAAAACAAAGAATAGAACGAAAATTCCATATTGACGATGACGTCGCCTCTATGTTTCATGCAAGGCGCGCTGCGCCTCGGCCGATGGTCCGCTGCGCATGCATTCTTGAGGGAGACGACGATGGTTGACGAGGGCGCGCGACTGGATCTCGTGACGATCGGCCGTGCTTCGGTGGATCTCTACGGCCAGCAGATCGGCGCGCGGCTGGAGGACGTGGGGAGCTTCGCCAAGTCCGTCGGCGGGTGCCCGACCAATATCGCGGTCGGCACGGCGCGGCTCGGCCTGACATCGGCGCTCCTGACGCGGGTCGGCGACGAGCCGTTCGGTCGCTTCATCCGCGAGCAGCTCGTGCGCGAGGGCGTGGAGACCGCCGGCATCACGACCGATCCCGAGCGGCTGACGGCGCTCGCCATCCTGTCGGTGGAAAGCGACACGTCCTTTCCGCTCCTCTTCTACCGCCATGACTGCGCCGATATCGCGCTCTGCGAGGACGACGTGGACGAGGCCTTCGTCCGGCGGGCGAAGGCCGTGCTCGTGACCGGCACGCATTTCGCCAAGCCCGGCACCGACGCGGCCCAGCGCAAGGCCATGCGCATCGCCAAGGCCAACGGCGCGCGCGTCGTGCTCGACATCGACTACCGCCCGAACCTCTGGGGTCTGGCCGGCCACGATGCCGGCGACAACCGCTACATCGCCTCCGAAGCCGTCTCGGCGCACCTGCGCACCGTGCTCGCCGACTGCGATCTCATTGTCGGCACGGAGGAGGAGGTGCTGATCGCCTCGGGCGAGAGCGACCTCGTCTCGGCGCTGAGGACGATCCGGGCCCATTCGCAGGCGACCATCGTCCTCAAGCGCGGGCCCATGGGCTGCATCGTCTACGAGGGCGCCATTCCGGCCGACCTCGAAGAGGGCATCGTCGGCCGGGGCTTCCCGATCGAGGTCTACAACGTGCTCGGCGCGGGCGACGCCTTCCTGTCGGGCTTCCTGCGCGGCTGGCTGCGCGGCGAGCCGCATGCGACCTCGGCGACCTGGGCGAATGCCTGCGGTGCCTTCGCCGTCTCGCGCCTCCTCTGCGCGCCGGAAATCCCGACTTGGGCGGAGCTGCAGTTCTTCCTGAAGCACGGCTCCAAGGAACGCGCGCTGCGCAAGGATGCCGCGATCAACCACATCCACTGGGCGACGACCCGGCGCCGGGCGATCCCTGATCTCATGGCGTTCGCCATCGACCATCGCTCGCAGCTGGAGGATCTGGCGGCCGGCGACGCCGAGCGGCTGAATCGCATTCCCGCCTTCAAGGTCCTGGCGGTCGAGGCGGCCGCCCGGGTGGCCGACAAGCGGCCGGGCTTCGGCATGCTGCTCGACGACAAATACGGCCGCGAGGCCCTGTTCGCCGCCGCGCGCGAGCCGGGCTTCTGGGTCGGCAAGCCGATCGAGCTGCCGGGCTCGCGCCCGCTGCGCTTCGAGTTCAGCCAGGATCTCGGCTCGCGCCTGATCGACTGGCCGGTCGACCACTGCATCAAGGTCCTGTGCTTCTATCATCCCGACGACCAGAGCGATCTGAAGGCCGAGCAGATCCTGAAGCTGCGCTCGGCCTTCGAGGCCGCGCGCAAGGTCGGGCGCGAAATCCTGATCGAGATCATCGCGGGCAAGAACGGCCCGCTCGGCGCGGACACGATCGCGCGGGCGCTCGGCGAACTCTACGACGAGGGTTTGACGCCCGACTGGTGGAAGCTGGAGCCGCAGGCGAGCGTGGCCGCCTGGAGGGCGATCGACGCGGTGATCGAGGCGCGCGATCCCTATTGCCGGGGCGTGCTCCTGCTCGGGCTGGAGGCGCCGGTGGAGGCGCTGCGCCAGGGTTTTGCGGCCGCACGCACCTCGCGCAGCGTACGCGGCTTCGCGGTGGGGCGCACGATCTGGGTGGAGGCGGCCCGGCGCTGGTTCGCCGGCGAGATCGACGACGCGGCGGCCGTCGCCGACATGGAGGCGCGGTTTCGCGCGCTCTGCGAGGCCTGGGTCTCGGCACGGCAGACGATCGCGGCCTGACCGGAACGCCGTCGGCGAGGGCGGGGTTTCTGCGGGCGTGTATGGGAAGGGGCGGGACCGGCCGAAGGGCCGCCGCCAAAGCGGGTGCGGACGAGGCGGCCGCGGGGAGGATGGATTTCATGACGACGACAGTGGTGCGCCTGACCATGGCGCAGGCCGTGGCGCGGTTTCTGACGCGGCAGATGACGGTGATCGACGGGGTGAAACAGCCGATCTTCGGCGGCGTCTTCGCGATCTTCGGCCATGGCAACGTCGCGGGCATCGGCGAGGCGCTGCATGGCGTCCGGGAGGAGATCACGACCTTTCGGGCGCAGAACGAGCAGGGCATGGCGAACGCGGCCGCCGCCTTCGCCAAGGCGAGCTTCCGCCGCCGCTTCATGGCCTGCACGACCTCGATCGGCCCGGGCGCGCTGAACATGGTGACGTCGGCGGCCATGGCCCATGCCAACCGCCTGCCCATGCTGCTTCTGCCCGGCGACGTCTTCGCCGGACGGCAGCCCGATCCGGTGCTCCAGCAGGTGGAGGATTTCGGCGACGGGACGGTCTCGGCGACCGACTGCTTCAAGCCGGTCTCGCGCTATTTCGACCGCATCACGCGCCCCGAGCAGATCGTGCCGGCCCTGCGCCGCGCCATGCAGGTTCTGACCGATCCCGCCGAGTGCGGCCCGGTCACGCTCGCGCTCTGCCAGGACGTGCAGGCGGAAGCCTACGACTATCCGGAAAGCTTCTTCGCCGAAACGGTCTGGACGCCCCGCCGCGTGCGGCCGGACGAGGACGAGCTGGCCGCCGCCATCGCCGCGTTGAAGGCGGCGCGGCGCCCGATCGTCGTCGCCGGGGGTGGCGTTCTCTATTCCGGCGCGGCCGCGGCGCTGCAAAGCTTCGCCGAGACGCACGGCATTCCCGTCACCGAGACGCATGGCGGCAAGTCATCGATGCCCCATTCCCATCCGCTGAACATGGGCGCGGTCGGCGTCACCGGCTCGTCCGCGTCGAACGCGCTCGCCACCGAGGCCGATCTCGTGCTCGCCGTCGGCACGCGGCTCGCCGATTTCACCACCGGCTCCTGGGCGCTCTTCCAGGATGCGGGCCTGAAGCTCGTCGGGCTGAACGTCCAGCCCTTCGACGCGGGCAAGCACGATGCGCTGGCGCTCGTGGCGGATGCGGCGGTCGGCATCGAGGCGCTGTCGGCCGGGCTCGGCGGGCACAGGGTCGATGCGGCCTGGACCGACAAGGCCAAGGCCGCAAAGGCCGAGTGGATGAAGGCCACCGAGGCCGCGATCGCGCCGACCAACGCGCCGCTGCCGACGGACGCGCAGGTGATCGGCGCGGTGCATCGCGCGCGCAATTCGCCCGACACCGTGCTCGTCTGCGCCGCCGGCGGGTTGCCGGGCGAGCTGCACAAGCTCTGGCAGGCCGAGGCGCCCGGCGGCTACCACATGGAATACGGCTTCTCGACCATGGGCTACGAGGTCGCCGGCGGCTTCGGCGTCAAGCTCGCGCGCCCGGAGGCGGACGTCATCGTGATGGTCGGCGACGGGTCCTACATGATGCTGAACTCGGAGATCTACTCCTCGGTCATGGCGGGCGCGCGCTTCACCATCGTCCTTCTCGACAATGGCGGCTATGCCTGCATCAACCGGCTGCAGATGGCCTGCGGCGGCGCCAACTTCAACAACATGCTGGCCGACAGCCATCATGTCGACCTGCCCAAGATCGACTTCGCCGCCCATGCGAAGGCCATGGGCGCCGCGACGCGCAAGGTCGCCTCGATCGCCGAGCTGGAACGGGCGCTCGTGGAGATGAAGGACGAGCCGCGCACCGTCCTCATCGAGATCGACACCGACCACCTCGCCACCACCGAGGCCGGCGGCCATTGGTGGGACGTCGCGGTGCCCGAGGTCTCCGAGCGCGAACAGGTGCTCGAAGCGCGGCGCGGCTACGAGAAGGCGCGGGCCGCCCAGCGCATCGGATGACAAAACCCGGCGCCACTCTTCTTCCAATGAGGGAGAAGGTGGCGCGATCAGCCGGATGAGGGGGCGCCGCGGAGCGGCAACCTGCCATGCGCTGCGGCCGTCCCCCTCATCGCCTGCCGGCACTTCTCCCCGTGGGGGAGAAGAACGCGGCGTTACCGTCTCACCCCTCTTCTTTCTTCTCCCTGTTTTCGAAGGTGACCGCATGATCCGCTACGGCACGAACCCCATCGCCTGGACCAATGACGACGATTTCTCCATCGGCGGCCATCTCACGCTGGAGGACTGCCTGTCCGACTGCCGGACGATCGGCTTCGACGGCATCGAGAAGGGCCATCTCATGCCCGCCGATCCCGAGGCGCTGAAGGTCAAGCTCGCCGAATACGGTCTCGTCTTCGTCTCCGGCTGGCATTCGACCAATCTTCTCGTCAACGACATCGAGACCGAGAAGGCCGCGATCCAGCCCCATCTCGATCTCCTCGCCGCCAACGGCTCCAAGGTCTGCATCGTCTGCGAGTGCTCCAACACGATCCATGGCGACGACACCAAGGCCGTGCTGCGCGACCGGCCGAAGCTGAGCCCCGAGCAATTCGCCGAGTTCGGCGCCAAGCTCGAACAGCTCGCCGCCTACTGCGCCATCCAGGACATCGCGCTCGTCTACCACCACCACATGGGCTCGATCGTGCAGACAGGCGAGGAGATCGATCTCCTGATGGCGAACACGGGACCGGCGACCAAGCTCCTGCTCGACACCGGCCATGCCTGGTTCGGCGGCTCGGACCCCGCCGAGGTCGCGCGCAAGCACATGGGCCGCGTGCGGCACATTCACTGCAAGAACGTGCGCCCCGAGATCGCCAGCCAAGTCGAGGCGGAGAACCTCTCCTTCCTCGAAGGCGTGCGCCGCGGCGTCTTCACCGTGCCCGGCGATACCGAGGGTGCCGTCGATTTCCCGGCCGTCCTCGAGATCGCCGCCGAGCACGGCTACGAGGGCTGGCTGGTCATCGAGGCCGAGCAGGATTCCGCCGTCCGCAACCCGCTGGAGTACCAGACCCTCGGCCACACCTCGCTGAGGCGCTTCGCCCGGGAAGCCGGGCTCGATCGGGGCTGAGCGAGGCGCGCGGTCTCGGCCGCGGGGAGCGCGGCCGATCGGCTGATATCGCGGTCCCGTCCCGCCCTTGCCGGGTGCGGGGCCGCGATCCATGTCGTCATCGGGGTTTGCGTTGCGCTATAGGGGGCTCGGCGAGCCTTGCGCCATCCCGCTGAACAGGACGCTCCCGATGGACCCCGACGATCATTCCCGGCGCCTCGCCGATCTCGGCTGGTCGCCCTTCTTCGCCGAGCAGATCGGGCCGGAGGAGGACGGCACGCTCCCCGCGCGGATCACCTCGGTGCACCGGGCGCGCGTCGCGGCCCTCACGGCGGAAGGGCCGGTCGAGCCGGTCCTGGCGCATCAGGCTCGGACCAGCGAATTCGCCGTCGGGGACTTCGTGCTCCTGGAGGCGGAGACGCACCTGATCCTGCGCCGTCTCGACCGCCGGTCGGTGGTGGAGCGGCGGGTCGTCGGCTCGACCATACCGCAGCTCGCCGGCGCCAATATCGACACGCTCTTCATCGTGACCTCCTGCAATGCCGACTTCAACCCGGCGCGCCTGGAGCGCTATCTGGCGCTCGCCAACCAGGCGGAGACGGTGCCGGTCATTCTCCTGACCAAGGCCGACCTCACCGACGACGTCGCCTCCTACCAGAGCGCGGCGCGCGCGCTGCAGCGGGGGCTGGAGGTCGTCACGCTTCATCCCAAATCCGACCGCTCGATCCTCGATCTCGCCCCGTGGTGCGGCGCCGGGCGGACCGTGGCGCTCGTCGGCTCGTCCGGCGTCGGCAAGTCCACGCTCGTCAACACGCTGCTCGGCGGCGAGGGCGCGCCGCAGGAGACCGGCGCCATTCGCGAGCAGGACGCCAAGGGCCGCCACACGACGACGGCGCGCTCGCTGCACAGGATGGCGGGCGGCGGCTGGATCATCGACACGCCCGGCATGCGCAGCCTGCAGGTCAGCGAGGTCGGCGAGGGTCTCGACACGCTCTTCGCGGAGATCACCGAGCTCGCCCCGCTCTGCCGTTTCCGCGACTGCACCCATGCGCACGAGCCGGGCTGCGCGGTGCAGGCGGCGGTGGCGGACGGGCGGGTCGACCCGCTGCGTCTGGAGCGCTGGCGCAAGCTGCGCGCGGAAAACGCCGCCAATGCCGCGCCGAAGACCAAAAGCCCCGGCGCGGGACATCGCCGGAAGCGTTGATCTCGACCGCAGGCTCGTCGGTATCAGACCGGAATCGAGGCCGTGTCGCC
Organism: Aureimonas sp. Leaf427; assembly: GCF_001425485.1. Classification (GTDB taxonomy): domain Bacteria; phylum Pseudomonadota; class Alphaproteobacteria; order Rhizobiales; family Rhizobiaceae; genus Plantimonas. The sequence continues at coordinate 77,185 of NZ_LMQW01000007.1, forward strand.
GCCCGTCAGGGTGCGCACGAAGCGCGACGTGCGCGGATCGGACGGCGCGCGCAGGACCGCCTCGGGCGGGCCTTCCTCCACGATGTCGCCGCCCTGGAGAAAGGCGACGTGGTGCGAGATGCGGCCGGCGAGGCGCAGGTCGTGCGTCGCCATGAGCATGGTCATTCCGCCCTCGGCAAGCTTGCTCAGGACCTCGACCACCTCCGTCGCGAGTTCCGGATCGAGGGCCGATGTCGGCTCGTCGCAGAGGAGCAGCTTCGGCGAGGCCGCGATGGCGCGCGCGATCGCCACGCGCTGCTGCTGGCCGCCCGAGAGCGTGGCGGGATAGGCATTCGCCTTTTCGGCCATGCCGACGAGGCCGAGAAGCTCCTCGGCCCGGGCGCGCGCCTTCTCGGCCGGCCATTTCAGGACGGTGAGGAGCCCTTCCTGGACATTGTCGACGACCGAGCGGTGGGGGAAGAGCTGGAAGTTCTGGAAGACCATGCCTGTGCTCCGGCGCACCGCGAGGACGTCGCGCTGGACGAGGCGGCGGCCGGGCTCGAAGGTCACGGCGAGATCGCCGAGCTCCAGCCGTCCCGATTCCGGCACTTCCAGAAGGTTGACGCAGCGCAGGAGCGTGCTCTTGCCGCCGCCGGACGGGCCGATCAGCGCGGTGACGCGGCCCTCGGCGATGGTGAGGTCCACCCCGTTCAGGACCGTGTTCGTCCCGAAGGTCTTGCGGATGCCGGAGAGGCGGATCACGAGCGGCTCTCCAGATAGCCGCCATAGGTGGCGAAGTGGCGCTCCAGACGGCTCTGCAGGGCCGAGAGGACGGAGGAGAAGACGAGATAGAGGAGCGCGGCCTCGATATAGAGGATCAGCGGCTCGTAGGTGGCGGCGACGATGCGCTGCGCCTGCTGGAACAGCTCGGGCACGGTGATGGCGGCGGCGAGCGAGGTGTCCTTCACCAGCGAGATGAAGGAGTTCGACAGAGGCGGGACGGCGACGCGGATCGCCTGCGGCACGATCGTGCGCGTCATCGCCTGCCGGCGCGTCATGCCGATCGAGGCGGCCGCCTCCCACTGCCCCTTGGGGATGGCCGAGAGGGCCGAGCGGATGATCTCGGACGTGTAGGCGCCGACGCTGAGCGAGAAGCCGATCAGCGCGGCGGGAAAGGCGTCGATCAGGATGCCCAGACTCGGCAGGCCGTAGAAGATGACGAAGAGCTGCACGAGAAGCGGCGTGCCGCGGATGAACCAGACGTAGAACCGCGCGACGGCGGCGATCGGCCAGGGCGCGAAGAGGCGCAGGACCGCCACGCCGAAGCCGATCGACAGGCCGAACAGGAAGGACAGGAGCGCCAACGGCACCGTGAAGACCAGCCCCGCCCGCAGGAGCGGCCAGAGCGAATCCAGCATCAGTTGCAGGGTGGGGTTCAAGATGGTCCGATCCGGTCAGGAGGCGAGGGGCGTGCCGGCCCCACACCTTCGAATAAAGGGCGAAGGCGCCGTCGCGCCAGCCCCGCTCCGTGCCAGCCCCGCTCAGCGCGAGACGTCGGCGCCGAAATACTTCTGCGAGATCGTCTCGTAGGTGCCGTCGGCCTTCAGCTCGGCCAGGGCCTTGTTGATGGCGGCGACGAGATCGGGATTGTCCTTCTGGACGATGATGCCGGAGGCGGAGGCGTCGTCCTGCGCAGCGACGATCGCCACGGGCGCATCGGGCTTCTGCTTGTGGAAGTCGAGGAAGGACAGATTGTCGTTGATGGTCGCGTCCGCGCGGCCGGTGAGGACCAGCTGGATCGACTGGTCGAAGCCTTCCGTGCCCACCAGCTCGGCGCCCGCGGCTTCCGCGATCTTGCCGTAGTTCGAGGTCAGCGACTGGGCCGCCCGCTTGCCCTTCAGATCGGCGAAGGACTTGATCTCGGCATTGCCCTCCTTGACGATCAGAACGGCCTTGGACACGATGTAGGGATCGGAGAAGTCGAAGCGGGCCTTGCGCTCCTCGGTGATGCCGACCTGGTTGATGACCGCGTCGTAGCGGTTGGCTGCGAGGCCCGCGATCAGCCCGTCCCACTTGCCCTCCACGAAGACCGGCTCGACGCCGAGACGCTTGGCGACCTCGCGGCCGATCTCGACGTCGAACCCGACGAGGGCGCCCGACGGATCGTGGTAGGTGAAGGGTGCATAGGTGCCTTCGGTCCCGATGCGGAAGGTCTTGGCGGCCTGGATATCGGCAAGGCTGCCGGCCGACGCCGCGCCGGCGAGGCCGGCCAGGATCGCAACGGTCGCAAGTGCACGCTTCATCATGTTTCGTCCTTCGGATCCGACGGTCTGGTGGTGCCGTCAAGAATGGGCCCGTCAAGAATGGCCCCGTCAAGAATGGGAAGGCGCGAGGATCATCTCAAGGAACGCATTTCCGTCCTTGCCATGGATCGAGGATGTTCCATCCGGGGCCCGGTTCCGCGCGGACGTCGAGCGGGGGTGGAAACGGTTCGGAGAGCAACATGCGGGAAGGTTGGGGATAGGGCCCCGTCGCCTCGCCGGATCGAGGAACAACCATGACAGGTGGATGACGTCCCGCTTGCACTCGATCGGCGTTCATCGTCCAGTGCGCCGGTCGAGCCATCCGTCGATCGGTGCCCATGTCGTCTCTTCTTCGTGCCCTCGCCATCCTGTCGGTCATGGCGCTGTTCCAGCCGCTTTCGGCTCCCGCCGCGAAGGCTGCGGAGGTGCGTTTCGGTCTCTTCAGCCTCGACGATCGAGATCCCGGGACGATCCGGATGGACGGGACACTGGATGCAGGATCGGCGCTCAACTTCCGCCGCGCCCTCGGCGCCGCGCCCGATGCCCGGAGGCTTGTCCTCGACAGTCCGGGCGGGCTCGTCGCCATGGGCCTTCTGATCGCCGACGACGTCCACAGCCGGAAGATGGCGACCGTCATTCCGGCGGAATCGACCTGCGCCTCGGCCTGCGCCTTCGTCTTCCTGGCGGGCGCCGAGCGCCGTGCCGATGGCCGGTTGGGCGTCCATCAGATCGCGAACGAGGCGGGAGACCTGGAATCGGCCCAGGTTTCCATCGCCGACATCATCGATGTCCTCGACCGGTTCCGAACGCCGGTTCCCGTCCTGACGATCATGTTCAAGACGCCGGCGAACGACATGCACTTCTTTTCCGCGGAGGAAGTCGCGCGCTACGGGATCAACAGGACGGGGTCGGACATCTCGGCCGCCGCGCCCTCCGCGGCGCCGGAGCCGAGCCCCTCTCCCCCGCCCGGCGCTCCGACGGGGCTGCAGGCGCCGGCTGCCGCCGCCCTTGCGTCGCCCGATCTTTCGGAGCTGGAGGCCTATGCAAGCCGCCCCACGCGGATGGCGCTCTATAGCGGCCTCGACTTCAACGGCCAGGATATCGAAGCGACGCGGGTCGGCGAGGCCAGCCTCTGTGCGCGCCGTTGTCTCGAGATCGGCTCGCAGTGCAAGGCGTTCACCTACAATGCCGACACGCGCATCACCCGGGGCCCGAACTGTTTCCTGAAGGCCGGGAGCGGCGCCATGGACGGCAACGCCGTGGCGATCTCGGGTCTCCTGCTCCATCGGGCGGAGAGCGACCCGGCGCCGTTCTCGATGGGCGTCATCGATCCGAACCAGGGCATGATCGAGGATGTCGATCTTCCCGGCCGCGATCTTTCCTCAAAGGCCCACCCGACCGCCAAAACCGGTCCGCAATGCCGGCTCGCCTGCGTCACCAACGATCAATGCCAGGCCTTCACCTTCATCAAGCGCAAGAAGGAATGCTGGTTGAAAGCCAGTATCGGCGAGCCGCGCTACAAGCCGGGCATGGTCAGCGGCGGCAAGACGGTGGCCCATTTCTCGCCGATGTCGGTGATCTCTCTCGAATGAGGCAGAGGGCACAGGTTCATCCGCGTCTCTTTGGGGAGCGAGACAAAGGGGCTCGACAAGAGCCTCTTGCGAGGCGTCCCGCATCGGGATCCAGGTCGGCTATTCAGGTGATCCCAACTATATTCACATCCGTATATTGTATATAATCAATACTATGGCCAAAGGTCATAATTAACAGAGTGTTAACAGGCGCGTAATACAATTGCGTATGAAATGACATTGATTTATTTCGGCATCTGTGCAATAATATTATTCAGTAAATTTCCAGAAGTATCATCAGCAGGGGTGGCGTGGCATTAAGGAAAATTGGTCGACAAGACGTGCGGCTCGGAATGTTCGTCGTTCGATTGGAGGGCGACTGGTTGAGCCATCCCTTCTGGCGGGGCGGTTTTCTACTTTCCAGTCCGTCCGACTTCGAGAAATTGGTGGAGAGTGACGTCGACGGCGTGATCATCGACGACGCCAAGGGTGTCGGCTTCGACCGCGATGCATCCTTCGAGCCGTTGCGTGAGGCGGGACGGAAAAGCATCGGTGCGCCGAGCGCCAAACTCTCGGCGGCCCAGATCCAGCGTCGGCAGGCGCAGGCTATGGTTCAAGCCTGCCGCCGGGCCACCCAGCGATTCTTCGCGGAGGCGAGGATGGGGCGCACGATCGACCGCAAGAGCGCGGAACGGGTCAGCTCCGAGATCGCGAGCGCCCTCGATCAAAATCCGCACGCCCTGTTGAATCTGACACAGCTGAAATCGATCGACAGCTACACGTACCTGCATTCCATTTCCGTGAGCGCGCTCATGATCGGCTTCTGTCGGCACCTGGAGCTCGACGACGAGACCGTGCAGGTGATGGGGCTGGCCGGCCTGATGCACGACATCGGCAAAGTGTCGATCGATCCCGCCATTCTGGTGAAGACCGGCGCCTTGGACAACGAGGAACTGGAAGCCATCCGCCGGCATCCTGCCGCAGGGCATGCCATTCTCGAACGAAGCGACTTTCCGCCCGTCGTGCTCGACGTCGCGCGTCATCACCACGAGAAGATGGACGGGAGCGGCTATCCCGACCGCCTGGGGGCGGACATCAGTTCCCACGCCCGGATCGCCGCCATCTGCGACGTCTTCGATGCCGTGACGTCGGTCCGGCCGTACAAGCGGCCCTGGACGCCCGTCGAGGCGCTGTCGCAGATGGCGCAGTGGAAGGGGCATTTCGACCCCGACTATCTCGGTCGGTTCACCAGCTGGCTCGGATGCGACGCCCTGACCATCGCCGAGCACGGGCGCCCGGACGCCCCCTTCTCGATGAACGGCTATTCCGATCCGTCCATCGCCGTGAAGCCGCGGGGCTAGAGCATCGGACGGTCAATAGGACCCAGTTCTGTTTGCCGTGGCCGCCCGATCCACGCGAAGGGTTGCGACGGCCGTGGCGGGGCCACGGCCTAGCAAGCCGACAAAGTGGGCGGGCGGCCACGACAAACCCGAAGGGCTGGCCCCCTATCGGCCAATTCCAGCGGCGTGCGTCTGCGGCCGTAGCCCCGCTACGGCCTTGCCACCCACCTTGACCTTGGCCGACAAACCCGAAGGGCTGGCCCCCTATCGGCCAATTCCAGCGGCGTGCGTCTGCGGCCGTAGCCCCGCTACGGCCTTGCCACCCACCTTGACCTTGGCCGAGAGGGGGCCAGCAGAACTGGGTCCTATTGACCGTCCGACGCTCTAAGCCTCTGTCCGCTTCGCGGGAAAATCGGTTGCGCGACCCGCAAGAGGCGAGGCGGCCGAGGGAGGCCCCATGCGGGCCGGCAGGGCTACTGTCGGCGGTCGCTGACGCAGCCGAGGCCGGTGTAGGCCTCGCCGCTTTCCGCCTTCCAGGCGCAGGCGCTCTTGGAGCGGATCATCTCGGCCGCGAGGTCCTTGTCCTCGACGAAGCACTGGGCGATGCGGCGCTTGTAGATCTCGCCATTCGCGATGCCGTCGCAGGGCGTGCCTTCGCCGAGGGGAACGCATCGCACGGTCTTGCCGGCGACGAGCGCACTGAGGGCCGTGCTCTCGCGGCGATATCGCGCTTCGCCCACGTCGAGGCTCACCACGCCGCACAGTCGAAGGAAGGTCTCGCCGACGACGAGGCTGTCGCCCTCGATGGCCCGCGCGGGCCCGACGATCTCTTCGGCCGCCGCCGGCAGGCAGGCAAAAAGCACGGCGGCGAGGGCCGCGCGTTTGATGACCATGGACTTCTGCTCCCGGTCACGATCGACCCGCCCTATAGATAGACAGGCCTTCGACCTTGCAATCCCCCGATCGGAGCCGCGGACCGAGCCCCGGTCCGAGGCACGGCGCGGCTTCTCCGGTCGGAACGCCGGCGGATGCTCAAGCGGGGGCCGCTACTTGCCGATCAGGACGGGGACGCAGGTTCCGGTGGGAAACCCGACCGTGCGCTTGGCCCAGGTGGCGTCCGACCCCGCGCCCTTCAGGCGGATGGAATCGAAGGTCGCCTGGCATTCCTCCATCGAGGAGAAGCGCATGGGCACCTGCTCCGTGCCGGAGGAGCCAAACGACAGGTAGAGCAGCACGAACGCCACTTTCATCCAACGACCCTCGCGCCCACGATCAACAGATAGGCTTAGGACTTTCGCACCGGATTTCGCATTCGGCCAGTTGCGAACTCCTGCCACCTCGCCGCACCGTTAACGAACCGCTCGCCTCTCGCGTCAGAGGCTGGCGACGAGCTGCTCGGCCACCAACTGCACAAGGTGGAGCGCCTCGACGGAGAGGAAGCCGGCAAGGGCTATGCATCCCCCAATCAGGCCGCATTGCAGGAGAACGGCGGCTCGAAGGCCGATCGGCCTGGCGGGCCGCTCGCCGAAGCGGGGCGTGCGTCGGAAGGGGGCAAGGACGAGGTTCGCCATCGCCTAGAACTGCCCGTTCATCCAGAGCGCGCCGACGAGATAGACCGCCGTCGCGGCATAGGGGGCAAGGTGGCGAGCGAAGTCCGGCATGCATGAGATCCTTAACAATTCGTTAAGAACTTAGCTCAAACGGTCGGAATCGGGAACCCGTGATCTCCTGTCCCGCAGGGTATCGGCGGCGAATGCGCCTATGGTGCGGGGTTCGCGTTTCGCTGATCGATCCAGGCCCGCGTCCGCTTCAGCATCTCGTCGGAGAGCGTCGGATCGTCGACGGCGCGGGCGAGGATCATCGCGCCGACCATGGCCGCCCAGCTGCCCATGGCGGCCGTGCGCGGATCGGTTCCCTCCGGCGCGGGAATGACCGCGGCCAGCCGCTCGATCTGGCTCTTGAGGCCGTTCGTCATGGCGCTGCGAGCCTCGGGCGACTGGTGGTGAAGGAGGCCGGCGAAGCCGGCGCTCGAACAGCCCGTCGCCGCGCGGTCGCGATGATGGGGCGACAGATAGGTGTCCATCCAGGCATCGACGTCGCCGGGCTCGCCGGCGGACCCCGCCGTCAGCGAATGCGCGACGGCCTGAGCGATCAGGTCGTCCTTGGAGGCGAAGTGGCCGTAGAAGCCGCCATGCGTCATCCCCGCCGCCTTCATCACCTCGGAGACCGTGACCACCTCGAAGCCGCGGTCGCGGAACAGGCGGCCGGCGGCGTCGAGGATGCGGATGCGGTTCTCGGCCATTTGCTCGCGACTGACCTTCATTTTCAGATTCTCCAGCGCCACCGTTGACTTTCATGATGGCTATCATATTTAGACTATCATGATGTCCATCATCAATATGGGCGTTCGTTAGAAGAGGGCAATCCCCATGGGTCTTTCCACCGTTCTCATCACCGGCGCCTCCACAGGCATCGGCGCGACCTATGCCGATCGCTTCGCGCGAAGGGGCCACGACCTCGTCCTCGTCGCGCGGGATGCGGGGCGGATGGCCAAGCTCGCCGCCCGCCTGACGGAGGAGACGGGCGTGGAGATCGACATCCTGCCGGCCGATCTCACCGTCGAGAAGGAGATCGAGGCGGTCGAGGCGCGGCTGCGCGACGACGCCTCGATCCGGATCCTCGTCAACAATGCCGGGGCCGGACTCGGTGGGAGCTTCACCGATCAGTCCACGACCGCCATGGCGAACCTCGTCGCGCTCAACACGAACGCGGTCGTCCGCCTGGCCGGCGCGATCGCGCCCCGCCTCGCAGAGGCCGGGGAGGGGGCGATCGTCAATATCGGCTCGGTGGTCGGACTTGCGCCCGAGTTCAACATGACCGTCTATGGCGCGACCAAGGCCTTCGTCCTCTTCCTGTCGCAGGGGCTCGCCCTCGAGCTCGGTCCCCGGGGCGTCCATGTCCAGGCCGTGCTGCCCGCCGCCACGCTGACGGAACTGTGGGGACGCGCGGGCGCCGACGAAGCCTCGCTGCCGCCGATGATGGATGTGAACGAGCTCGTCGACGCCGCGCTGGTCGGCTTCGACCGCCGCGAAAGCGTGACCATCCCGACCCTGCACGAGGGCGAGCTGTGGGAGAGCTTCGACGCCGCCCGCAAGGCCATGGTGCCGCGCTTCCGGCAGCTGAAGCGCGCCGACCGCTACACGGCCGCCTGACCCGGCCGACGACAGGAACGACCCGAGCCGCCGCGTCCGCGGAAGGCTCGAGCCGTCATCACGACACCCGCCGCATCGATCCCCGTTCGGGGTGTCGATCGAGCCACGACCAGCGGAGCCCGCGTCCCATGAAGGCCTATTTCCTCGATGCCTATCGCAAGGGCGCCGCGCTGCGCCTCGGCGACATGCCGGAGCCGGCGGTCGGACCCGACGACGTCCTGATCGAGATCCACGCGGCCGGCCTCAACGTGCTGGACTCGAAGATCCGCAGCGGCGAGTTCAAGCTCCTCCTGCCCTACAAGCCGCCCTTCGTCCTCGGCCACGACCTTGCCGGCATCGTGACCCGGGTCGGCGCGAATGTCAGACGCTTCCAGGTCGGCGACGCCGTCTATGCGCGGCCCCGCGACGGACGGATCGGCGCCTTCGCGGACCATCTCGCCGTGAACGAGGCGGATGTCGCCAAGAAGCCCACCAATCTCTCGATGGAGGAGGCGGCCTCCCTGCCGCTCGTCGGCCTGACCGCCTGGCAGGCGCTGGTGGAGCGCGCGAGGGTCGGGCGGGGTCAGAAGGTGCTGATCCATGCCGGTTCGGGCGGCGTCGGCACCTTCGCCATCCAGCTCGCCCGTCATCTCGGCGCCCATGTCGCGACGACGGCCGGCACGAGCAATCTCGCCCTGGTGCGCGATCTGGGGGCCGAAACGGTCGTGGACTACAGGAAGGAGGATTTCTCCGAGGTCCTGTCCGGCTACGACGTCGCCGTCAACAGCCTCGACGGCAAGACGCTGGCAAAGTCGGTGAAGGTTCTGAAGCCGGGCGGCCAGCTGATCTCGATCTCCGGTCCGCCCGATCCCGCCTTCGCCAAGGAGGCCGGCGTCGGCTGGCCCGTGCGCCAGGTGATGAGGCTTCTCAGCCTCGGCATCCGCCGCAAGGCCAAGCGGCAGGGCGTCGGCTATTCCTTCCTCTTCATGCGCGCGAACGGCAAGCAGCTGGAGGAGATCACGACGCTGATCGAAAGCGGAGCCATCCGCCCCGTCATCGACGGGGTCTTCCCCTTCGAGAAGCTCAACGAGGCGCTGGACTACCTCGATACCGGCCGCGCGAAGGGCAAGGTCGTCGTCAAGCTGCGCTGACGGCGTCCCCTCGCACACGCCGCCGCCACGGACGTGCCGGCCGGCGCGGTCCCCCGATTGCAACGAAAGGCAGATGCCATGACGAACCCCAAACTCACGGCCGCTTCAGGTCCCTGGACAGAGACGCCGACCCGCTTCGTCGAGGCGGCGGGCGTCCGGTTCGCCTATCGCCGGCTCGGCCCGGCCGAGGGCGTGCCGATCGTGCTGCTCAACCATTGGGGCGCCAATCTCGACAATTTCGATCCGCGGATCGTGGACGGGCTGGCGGCGCATCGGCCGGTCTATGCGCTGAACTACCGCGGGGTCGGCGCATCCGGCGGCACGGCGCCGCTGACCATCCGGGCGATGGCCGCCGACATCGTCGCGGTCCTGCGCGCGCTCGGCCTCCGGCAGGTCGATCTCATCGGCTTCTCGCTCGGCGGCTTCGTCGCGCAGGAGGTCGTGCTCGCCGCGCCGGACCTCATCCGCAGGGTCGTCCTGGCCGGCACCGGGCCGGCCGGCGGCGACGGGATCGAGAAGGTCGGGCCGGTGTCCTGGCCGCTGATCCTCAAGGGCCTCGCGACGTTCAAGGACCCCAAGACCTATCTCTTCTTCACCTCCACGAGGAACGGGCGCCAAGCGGCCGCGGCCTTCATCGCCCGGCTGAAGGAGCGCCGAGCCGACCGCGACAAGGCCGTCACGCCGCGGGTCTTCCTGCGCCAGCTGAAGGCGATCGGTGCCTGGGGACGGCAGGCGCCCCAGGACCTTTCCAAGATCGTCAGCCCCGTTCTCGTGGCCAATGGCGATCACGACATCATGGTGCCGACCGAGAACTCGCGGGATCTGGCAAGGCGCATTCCCGGCGCCGAGCTCGTTCTCTATCCCGACGCCGGCCATGGCGGCATCTTCCAGTATCACGGGCCGTTTCTCGAGCGCGCCACGGCGTTCCTGGCAGACTGAACCGGGCGGTGCGGGCCTTTTCGAAGGCCCGCCGGGTGTTGTCGAGCCGACGCGACGAGGGCGCTTTCATGGATATCGTTCGAAACAACGCGGCCGGTCTGTCCGGCATCGAGCAGCTGCGGGCGATCGTGGCGGCCGACACGCCGCCTCCGATCAACGCGACCCTCGGCTTCGCCCTCGTCGAGCTGGAGGAGGGCCGCGTCGTGTTCGAAGGCCATCCGGGCCGCAGCGTCTACAATCCGATCGGATCGGTGCATGGCGGCTATGCCGCGACGCTGCTCGACAGCGCCTGCGGCTGCGCGGTCCATTCGCGGCTGAGCCCCGAACAGGGCTACACGACGCTGGAGCTGAAGGTCGCCTATCACCGGCCGCTGACCGAGGAGAGCGGCCCCGTCCGGGCGGAGGGCCGCATCGTGTCGATGGGCCGGCGCACCGCCTTCGCGGAGGGCCGGCTGACCGACCGTCACGGCCGCCTCTGTGCGACCGCGACGTCGACCCTCCTGGTCTTCCCGGTCGAGCGCCCGCCCGCCGCGTCCTGATCCCGCTCGGCCCCGATCAGAACTTGCCGTTCGCGTTCTTCCAGTCCGACTGTTCCGGGATGGTCTCGATCGTGTCCCAATGCTCGGCGATCTTGCCGTTCTCGACCCGGAACAGGTCGTAGAAGGACGTATGTTTGCCGGCAAAGCTGCCTTCGGACACGGTGAGGACGAAGTTGCCTTCGCCGAGCACCTTGTGGATGCGGTCGTACTTCATCGTGACGCCGGCCTTGGCCATCGCCTGAAGCGCCGCGCCGAGCCCGGAAAGGCCGTCGGCGATCTGCGGATTGTGCTGGATGTAGCTGTCGCCGTCGAAATAGCCGGCGAGCTTGTCCATCTTGCCGTCGATGAGAATGTCGGTGACGAGCCCCTTCACCAGCGCCTTGTTGGCGGCGGTCTCGCCGAGATCCACGGCCTTCGTCGGGCCGTCGGTCATCGTGTGCCCGCTGGGATTGGGGCCGGCCGTTTCCTGCAGATTGTCCCAATGCTCGACGATCCGGCCGTTCGCGAAGCGGAAGATGTCGAAGCCGACCTTCGGGCCGAAGAAGTCGTAGTCCGTGTGCGCGAAGACGAAGTCGCCGTCCTGGAACACCCGGACGGTCTCGACGCGCGCGGACCCTTTGGGGAGCGCGGCGAGGAGTTCGCCGAAGCCCTTCAACCCGTCGGCGGCGGCAAGATTGTGCTGGATATACGTGTCGGGATCGATGACCGAGACCGGCGCGCTCTCACCCGTCTCGATCGCCTTCAGAAGCGCCGTGACCTTCTGCTTGTTCGTCTCCGGCGTTCCCGTCTCGGCGGACGCGGCTGCGAGGACGGGCTGCGCGAAGACCGCGAGGGTCATGGCGGCGGCGGTCAGGAGACGGCGGCGGTCGATCGCTTGCATTTTCTGTATCCATTCTGGTGACACTTTAAGTGTACGTGCCATGAATACAGATGTGTGTAAAGGCCCCTCCCGCCGCCCAAGGCGCCGTTACGGGACGACCCGGTTCGCCTCGGCGACGCCCGCCGCCATGTCCTTGATGGTGGTGCGCGCCAGTTCCTCGCGCAACGCGACTTCGGCGGCCGTGAGGCGGGTTTTCAGGACGCCCGAGATGCTGCGGCCCACCTCGCAGCGCTGGCTCGTGTCCTCGTGAACCGGCAGCAGCGCGTCGCCCTCCTCGTTCACCGAGTCGTAGATGTCGAGCAGGCTGATCGTCTCGCCCGGCCGGGCGAGCAGTGCCCCGCCGCCGGCTCCGAGCTGCGAGGTCGTGAGCCCCGCCCTTGCGAGCTGGGCGAGAAGGCGCCGGATGAAGGACGGGTTGGTGTTGACGCTCAAGGCGATGAGGTCGGACGTCGCCGCCTTCCCGTTCTGCGTCTCCAGGAACGTGAGGATATGGGTGGCAACGGCCAGACGCGTGTTCATGTCGAGTTCGCTCGGGAAAAATCTGTATCCATTCTAGGCTCAGAGCCGTGCGCGCGCAATGGACGGGCTTGCGCGGCCGCTTCGCCGGGCTCGCGCAAATGTCCGTGCGGCTCGTTCGGACGGCTCGCCTTCCTCGGCGATCCGACCGGCTCTCCCGTCCGCGCCAGTCGTGATGTTGACGACACTATATATTTCATATAGTGATTGGCCGTGGTCCTCGGATGAGGACGCGGCGGACGACCGAGCCGGTGATTTGCAGGACAAGCCATGACTGAAAGCCATCTGACGGCCCCGACCCGGTTTCTGGAGCGCGACGGTGCGCGCTTCGCCTATCGCCGCTGGGGCCAGGCCGATGCAGGGCAGCCGCCGCTGCTCCTTCTTCAGCATTTCCGGGGCGGCATGGATCACTGGGACCCGTTGATGACGGATGGTCTGGCCGAGGGCCGGGAGGTGATCCTCTACAACGGGCGGGGCATTGCCTCCTCGACCGGCACGCCGCGCAACCGGATCGAGGACATGGCCGACGACGCGGCCGCCTTCGTCCGGGCGCTCGGGCTGGAGACGATCGACGTGCTCGGCTTCTCGCTCGGCGGGTTCCAGGCGCTGGACCTGACCGTTCGCCATCCGGACCTCGTGCGCAAGCTGATGCTGCTCGGCACCGGCCCGCGCGGCGGCGATCCCGACTTCGAGCCCGGTGTCCTGGAGACGGCGCCGCGTCCGGTCCCGGTCTTCGAGGACTTCGCCTATCTGTTCTTCGGCCGGTCCGAGACCGCCGTCGCGGCCGCCCGCGCCTTCTGGGAGCGGCGCCACCAGCGCGTCGACCAGGACCCGCCGGCCGCGCAAGCCGTGACCGCCGCGCAGATGGAGGCAAATCTCTATTACCTGCCGCCCGTGTCCGAGGAAGATCCGTTCGCCTATCTGCGCGCCATCCGCCAGCCGACGTTCATCCTGAACGGGGTGCACGACGTGATGATCCCGACCGTCAACTCCTTCTACATGGCCCGCAACATTCCGAACGCGCAGCTCTTCATCTATCCCGACTGCGGCCACGGCGCCCAATTCCAGTGCCCGGACCGTTTTCTCCATCACGTCGGCCGCTTCCTGAGCGAGTGATCGAACCCGCCGCCCGACAGATCGAAGGAAAGGCCGTTCCCATGCTGAAGTTCAAGTTCCTGCTCCTGACACTTGCGCTGCTTCTGAAGCGCAAGGTCCGCTCCGATCCGGCCGCCGCCCGCTTTATCGCGGGCAAGACGCTGACCCTGCGCATCGAGACGCGATCGGGCGAGGGGCGGACCTTCGCGATCCGCAACGGCCGCGTCTCCTCGCGCGCCAAGCCGCTCGGCACGCCCGCCTTCACGCTGACCTTCAAGGACGGCGCGACCGGCTTCTCGGTCCTCTCGGCCAAGGACAGCCAGGGCGCGTTTCTCGCCGCGCTCGGGCGAAAGGATCTGGTGGTCTCCGGCAGCGTGCTCGACGCGATGTGGTTTCAGGGGCTGACCGGCTTTCTGCAGCCCCCCGCAAGCGTTGCGCCCCGCGACCGCACCGTCTTCGGCGAGGCGTCGTGAGCGCCGCGCCGACCAAGACCTACGGCCAGCTCTGCCCGATCGCGCGCGCCCTCGATCTTCTCGGCGAGCGATGGACGCTGCTGGTGATCCGCGAGCTTCTCCTCGGCCCCAAACGCTTCAAGGACCTGCTCGCCGTTCTGCCGGCGATGGGCACCAACCGCCTGTCGGACCGGCTGAAGGCGCTGACGGAGAACGGCATCGTGCGCCCGGTGCAGCCGTCGGGGCCGGCCTATGAGCTGACGGAGCTCGGCGAAGGGCTGCGCAAGCCGCTGCTCGGGCTCGGGCTCTGGGGGCTGCAACTGCCCGTGGACGAGCGGATCGATCCGTCGACGTCGCGGGCCGAGCTGATCGCGCTGAGCCTCGCCGGAGCGAGCGATCCCGCCGCGAGCGCGGGCCTGCGGGCCTTCTACGAGTTCCATGTCGGGTCGGACGTCTTCCATGTCCGGGTCGACGACGGCGAGGTGCTGGCCCGTTCGGGCCCGGTGCCCGAGCGGGCCGACATCGTCGTCGGCTGCGATCTCGCCACGTTCATGGCGCTGGCGCTGCGTCGGCTGACGCCCTCGGCCGCGCTCGACGAGGGGCGCGCGCGCCTTCTCGAAGGGCAGCGGGAGGCGTTTCTGCAGGCGTTCGACGTGCTGGAATACAGGCCGTAGGGCTTCGCGGCCGCGGCCGGAGCGAGAGGCTGCGGGGATCGACGACCGGATCGGCCGTATCCGCGCCACCACACAAAGGAGACGGAAATCCATGAACGCGATGCCCCAGGACATACCCGCGACCCATCTCCTGAACCAGCCTTTGGTGCTGAAGAACGGTCTCGTTCTGCGCAACCGGCTCGCCAAGGCGGCGATGAGCGAGACGCTCGGCACCGACGACAACCGCCCTCTCCCCGATCTCGTCCAGCTCTACCGGCGCTGGGCCGCCTCCGGCCTCGGGCTGATCGTCACCGGCAACGTGATGATCGACCGCCGGGCGCTGGGCGAGCCGGGCAATGTCGCGATCGAGGACGAGGCGGACCTGCCGCTTCTGCGCGAGTGGGCGCAGGCGGCCACCGCCGAGGGCGCGGCGATCTTCGTTCAGCTCAACCATCCCGGCAAGCAGTCCTCCAAGGGGCTGAACGCCTACAATATCGCGCCCTCCGCCGTGCCGTTCCGGGAGGACATGGCGGCCTTCTTCGCCACACCGCGCGAGGCGACCGAGGCCGAGATCCTCGACATCGTGGCGCGTTTCGGGCGCAGCGCCGCCATCTGCCGGAAGGCGGGCTTCAGCGGCGTCGAGATCCACGGCGCGCATGGCTATCTCGTCAACCAGTTCCTCTCCCCGCATCACAACCGCCGCACCGACCGATGGGGCGGCAGCGCGGAGAACCGCCGCCGCTTCGTCCTGTCGGTCTATCACGAGATCCGCCGGCAGGTCGGGCCCGACTTCCCGGTCGCCATCAAGCTGAACTCGGCCGACTTCCAGCGCGGCGGGTTCACGCAGGAGGAGTCGATGGACACGATCCGGGCTCTGGCCGAGGCGGGCGTGGACCTGATCGAGATTTCCGGCGGCACCTACGAGGCGCCCGCGATGAGCGGCGGGACCGAGGAGCAGAAGCGGCCCTCGACGCTCGCCCGCGAGGCCTACTTCCTCGACTTCGCCGAAAAGGTCCGCGCGAGCGTGGACGTGCCGCTGATGGTCACCGGCGGCTTTCGCACCGCTGCCGGCATGAACGCGGCCCTTGGCTCGGGCGGGCTCGACGTCGTCGGCCTCGCGCGCCTTCTCGCCATCGACCCCGACGCGGCCTCCGGCCTTCTGGCGGGCCGCGACAGCCGGGAGATGGTCCGCCCGATCGTCACCGGCATCAAGGCGGTCGATCGCCTGGGGCTCATGGAGGTCCTCTGGTACACCGCGCAGATCAAGCGCATCGCGAGGGGCCGAGATCCCAGACCCCGCGAGAGCGGGCTCTGGTCCTTCCTGAAGTCGGCCGCCCGAAGCGGCTGGGCCACCTACCGCACCCGCCGCGCCCGCGCACGGGACTGACGGGTGCCGGGGGGGGGGCCGTCTGGGCGCTGCCGGCTGGCGAGAGCGGCGTTCGCGGTCAGCTTTCGCTCCGCCCCGCAAGGACGGCCGCGAGGATGAACGAGGCTCCGAGAAGCATGATGATCGTTGGAACCTCGCCCAGCCAGACATAGGCGCCGAACAGGCCGAAGACCGGGACCAGCGTGAGCCACAGCCCCGCGGCCCCCGCGGACAGATGACGAAGACCGATCAGGTAGAGCCAGAACGCGGCCGCATATTGCACCACGCCGGAGAGGGCGGCGTAGACGATCACCCGAGGGGGCATGTCGGTGATCGAAACGGGGTCGGCCGTCGCCAGGCGCTCCACGGCATAAAGCGCGAGAGCAAAGGCCAACCCGACAAGCTGTTGCGAGGAAGCCAGGGTCGCTGGCGGAAAGTCGCCGGCGACGCGAGCCGACAGGACGACGTAAGTGGCCGCGAACAAGGTCGCCAGAACGATGAGTCCGTCTCCGAGCCGTTCGGAATCCCCTGCGTCGAGGTCGCCGACGCCCGAAACCATCAGGACGCCCACCACCGCAAGAGCGATACACACGAGCAACCTTCGCGAAGGGCGCTGGCTGAAAAGAATCCACGACATGAGGACGATCAGAACCGGTTCGCTGGCGCTGATAACGGAGGCCTTGCCCGCCGTCGTCAGCGAAAGGCCCGCAAGGCCGACCGCATAGGTGAGGCCGGGCTCCAGAAGCCCGATGGCGGCCGCGCGGCCGATCCCCTTGCCTTCGTACCGGTGGGGGAAATTCGGAGCCGCCATGACGAGCAGAGCCGCGACGCTCGCCGTCAACTGGATCACCAGCAGGGTCGTCGGCGGCATGGCGTCGAGGAGATTTCGCGACATCACGGTGGCAAAGCCCCAGCAAGCGGCCGACGCGATCATGGCCAGGGTCGCGACGAGTTTGGCTCGGCTCGGACGGTCTGCCGTGAGGCTCATGTTCTCTTCGCTCATCCCGTCAGTTCCGCCCAGCGTTCTTCCACCGGGCAGCCGCTGGGAACGCATTCCCCCTCATTGCACATCCGGCAGAAGCGGTAGCTCTGGCCCTTGTCGGTCAGGACGCTCTTCAGCATCTTGCTCGCCAGCGCTTCGAGCATCTCCGTTTCGTCCTGCGACAGGCCGGCTGCCGCCTGACGCAGGACCCTGTCGCGATGCTTGAGCGCGATCAGACGCCGTCTTCGGCCTTCCGGCGTAAGCTCCAGGCTGACGAGGCGGTGGGTCGCTCCGGCTTTTCGAACCAGGAGGCCGTCCGCCTCCAGTCGGTCGACGACGCGGACGCAGCCGCTGTGGGACATGTCGAGCGCTGCGGCCACCTGCCCGACCGAAAGCCCGGGGTGAGCGCCCAGCATGACGATCGCCGCACCCGCCTCTCCCGACGTTCCGATCGTTTCGTTCACCGCCGCTCGGATCTCGTCACCGAGAACCAGAGACAGCGCACCGAGAACGTTCACAGCCTTGCTCATACGACAAGTCTACATATGCGATCCGCATATGTAAAACACGAAGACCCATCGCCGCTTTGGCTAGTAGCCGATATCCCTAGAATGCATGACGCATATGTGGGATCGTGGATCGTCTCATCGGAGGCCCGGCACGCCCCGGCACGTCGCCGGACCGCGCTTGGGCCGACATCATCGCCGTACCGCAGCCGAAGCCGGCTTGGGACCGGGGCATGGGTCCGTCAGCGTGTCCATTTCGGGTCGCCGGTGAAGGCGATCGTCAGCCAGCGGTCGCTTCCGGCGTCGCCGATGGCCTCGCCGACCTCTTCGCGGATGGCGTCGAGGACCGAGATCGTGTCGATCGAAAAGGTCGGCGGCACGACGAAATGCACCTCGATGAGACGGGAGCGTCCGGCTTTGGCGACGTAGGTTCGGGCGTCGAGGAAGCCGTGGCGGGCGACCGCGGCATCGACGGCCGCGCGGACCTGCAGATCGAGGCTGGCGGGGGCGACGAGGAAGACGTCCTTCAGGGCCGCGGCGACGGTGCGCAGGGGCACCGGGATGAGGCAGACCGTCAGGACGGCGAGGACGGCCGGATCGACATAGGGGGTCAGCCATTCATGGCGCGTTCCCTCCAAAAGGAAGGCGGCGGCGAAGGCGAGGAGGAGGGCGCTGGTGATCGCGCCCGACATGGTCCAGCCCTTGATGTCGAGCGCCACGAACTGCGAGCCGATCCGCCGGTTGGCGCGGCGGCCGTAGAGAACCATGCCGAGGCAGATGGCGACGACGAAGAGGGCGTAGCCGATGGCCCAGCCGAACTCGAACGCCCGCCCGCCCTCCAGGATCGTCATGACCGCGTTGACGAAGGCGTAGAAGGACAGAAGCGTCAGCAGCGCTCCGTTGAAGGCGAGCACCATCGGCTCCAGGTGCCAGAAGCCCATCTGGAACCTGCGGCTGGCATCGCGCGCGATCAGCCTCGTCACCAGAAGCGCCAGTCCCGTCATGGCGGCATCGACGGCCGAGAAGACGCCGTCGAAGGCGATCGAGAGCGAGCCGGACAGGACGCCGAAGGCGACGCCGGACGCGCCGACGACGACGGTCATGGCGATGGAGTGTTTGAGGAAGGTCTCTTCGGCGCGATCGGTCATGGCGGACGATGTAGCAGGCGCCGTTTCCGCCGCAAGGCGTCGTGGTCGTCCGGCCGCGGGCTTCGACGCCGCCGTCGCGGAAGGCTTTTCCGAGAGGGGCCGGCGGTCGGCCGTCGCGCCTCATCGGCGTCGGACGGCCGTCCTTCCTCTCCTCGGGGCCCTCTACTCGGCGGCGCGAGCGTTGTTTGGATGCGAGGACGCGGAGGGCGTTCCCCCGGACGAAGGCTCGTCCGTTCCCGGAGCCTCCTGGGCAAGGGTGTGGAGCAGGCCTTGAAGGAAGCGCTCGAGTTCGGCGGCGGCGTCGTCCGGGGCGCCGGAATTGTCGATGCGCAGAAGGGCGAGGGTTCTCGGCGGCGCCTCGGTCGGGACGGTCCGGGCGAGGCGGGCCTCGATTTCCGGCGACGTCTCGCGGCCGCGCGCGGTGATGCGGGCGAGCAGCAGCTCGCGCCGGGCGACGATCTCGACGATCGCGATGCGGCCGAAGCGGGCGGCCGCCTCCGAGAGCGAGCGCCGGGAGAGATTGGCGACGACGATCTCGCCTGCGTCGATCCGCGCCCGGATGTCGGCGGGAAGGCCGTAGGCAAGGCCGTTCGCCCGCCAGGTCAGGCAGAAGGCGCCGGCGGCTTCCGCGTGCGCGAAGGCGGCCTCGTCGAGCGTGTCGTGATCCTCTGAGGCGCCGTCGGCCGTGCGGGTGACGACGCGCCGCGCGAGGCGGATCGGCTCGGCATGGTCGCCGAGACGTTCGAGCGCGAGCCGCGTGACCGTGTCCTTGCCGGCGCCGCTGGGGCCGACGATCGCGACGAGGAGGCCGCGGGCGCGCGGCGCGTCAGGCGACACGCTCGCCTTCCCGCCAGACGCCGCGCACCACCGGCGGCACTTCGTCCGCCTGCCCCGCACGCACGCGGACGAGATCGGCGCGAAGACCGGGGAGGATGGCGCCTCTGTCGCTAAGATCTGCGGCGCGCGCGGGCGCCAGCGTCACGAGCCGGAGGGCGCGGGGGAGGCCGATCTTCGGCGCGAGGAGAAAGACCGCCTGGATCAGGCTGAAGGGCACGTAGTCCGAGGACAGGATGTCGAGCGCCTCGATGTCGATGAGGTCGGCCGCCGAGACGTTGCCGGAATGGGAGCCGCCGCGCACGACGTTCGGCGCGCCCATGAGGACGGACAGGCCGGCCTCTCCGGCGAGCCGGGCCGCCTCGATCGTCGTCGGGAATTCGGCGATGGCGACGCCGAGCTCCAGGCCTTCCGCGACGTGCTCGGGCGTCGCGTCGTCGTGGGAGGCAAGCGTCACGCCGCGCTCGCGGCAGGCCTTCGCGATGGCGAGCCGGTGACCCGGCGCGTAGTCCTCGGACTCGCGCACGCGGCGGGCGCAGAAGGCGTCGAAGACCTCGTCCGACATGCCCGTCTTGCCCTGGTAGTAGGTGCGGTAGACCGCCAGATCGACGAACTGGCGCTGGCCGGGCGCGTGGTCCATCAGCGAGGCGAGGCGGACGCGCGGGTTCTCGACCAAAGCCTCGAAGCTCTCCATCACGTCGGCCGCCGAGACCTCGCAGCGCAGGTGGATGAAGTGCTCGGCCCGCAGCCGGCCCTCGCTCGTGGCGGAGGCGATCGCCTCGCCCATCGCGGTCATGTCGGCCGAGCCGAGCGCGGCATCCTCGTCGATCCCGACGCGCAGCGCGTCGAAGACGGTGGTGATGCCGGAGGACGCGATCTGCGCGTCGTGCGCCTGGAGCGCGGCGTGCCGGTTCCAGCGCACCTTCGGGCGGGGCACGAAATGTCCCTCGATATGGTCGGTGTGAAGCTCCACGAGGCCGGGTACGATGTGATCGCCCTCGCAGTCGATTCCGCCGCTGGCCTTCGACGCGGAAATGTCCGCGATCCGCCCGCCGCGCACGAGGAGACTGCCCTCCACGACCTCGTCGGGGAGGACGATGCGGGCATTGGTGAAGACCATCTCGGTCGTGTTCGTGGTCATGTCGATCGTATCCATGCGCTTGTCGTCTCGTCTTGCGTCCGTCGAAGGAGCCGCTCGTCAGATCACGCGCTTGCGCAGCTGCTGGGAGAGGACGTCCATGATCGTGACGGTCGCCACCACGATGATGAGGATCGCGGAGGCCTGAGGATAGTAGAAACCGCGGATGGTTTCGAAGAGAACCTGGCCGATGCCGCCGGCGCCGATCACGCCGAGCACGGTGGCCGCGCGGATGTTGGATTCCAGCCGATAGAGCGAGAAGGAAATCCAGAGCGGCAGGACCTGCGGGATCACCCCGAAGATGATCTCCTGCAGGCGCGAGGCGCCCGTCGTGCGGATGGCCTCGACCGGGCGCGGGTCGATCGCCTCCACGGCCTCGGAGAAGAGCTTGGCGAGGATGCCGGTCGTGTGGATGAAGAGCGCCATGACGCCGGCGAAGGGCCCGAGCCCGACCGCGACGACGAAGAGCACGGCGAAGACGACCTCGTGGATCGCCCGGAAGAAGTCCATGAGGCGCCGGGCCGGCTGATTCACCCAGACGGGCGTCAGGTTGGCGGCGGACAGGATGCCGAAGGGAATCGACAGGAGAACGGCGAGGAAGGTGCCCCAGATCGCGATCTGGACCGTCGTCACCATCTCGGTCAGGTAGAACTGCCAGTCGGAGAAGTCCGGGCGCAGAAAGCCCTTGGCATATTCGCCCATATTGCCGGCATCGGTGAAGAGATGGGTCCAGCGGCTCATGTCCGCCGGGCCCCAGCTCCAGGCAAGGACGCCGATCGCGCCCGCCAGCACCAGGAGATTGCCGGAGCGGCCGCTGGTCGTCGCGCCGGCCTCGCGCAGGCGGGACAGTTCGGTGACGTCGCTCATGGGGATGGGCTGCCTCTGTCGGAATGCGATGGAGGCACGGGGACGGTCGCCTCGACTGTCCCCGTGCCTCCGGCGTGTCGGATCAGCCCTGCGGGGCGCTCGCGAGCTTGGCTTCGAGAGCGGCCTTCTTCTCGGTCAGCTCCTTCAGCTTGGCGGCCTTTTCGTCGCTGGAGAGCTTGGCGTCGCCCGTCACCTGCGCCATCGACTTGGCGACCTCCATCATCCGGATCGGCAGGAGCTGGTCGTCCGTCGAGGCGCGGAAGGGCGCCCATTCGAGGCCGGAGAGAACCTTGATCTCTTCCGCCTTGTCGCCCTTGGTCTTGTCGGTGCCGTAGGCGAGGACGAAGCTGCGGATCTTGTCCTTGGTCTCGGCGGAGAGCTCCTTCGACCAGACCAGCGGGTCCGACGGGATCAGCGGCGACTTCCAGATGATCTTGATCTTCTCGAAGGCGGCCGGCTGGTTCTTCTCGATCAGCGCGAGGTTCTCGGTGTTGTTCGCCGCGGCGTCGAGCTGCTTGTTGGCGACGCCCATCGCGTTGGTCTCGTGATTGGCGTTGGTGACGTTCTTGAAGCAGGCCTTGGGATCAATGCCCCTGGCCGCGAAGACGAAGGTCATCGGCACGAGGTAGCCCGACGTCGAGTTGGGATCGCCGAGGCCGAAATTGACCGACTTGTCGCATTTGAGGAGGTCGTCGACGCTGGTCAGGGCCGAATCCTTCGGCGCCAGGATCAGGCCGTAATAGCCGGCCTCGCCGCTCTCGGGCACGGTCTGCGCGAAGACTTCGCCCTTGGCGCGGTCGACCGCTTCCATGGCCGACTTGTTGCCGAACCAGCCCATCTGCACCTTGCCGAAGCGCATGCCCTCGATCACGCCCGCATAGTCGGAGGCGAAGAAGGGCTCGATGTCGAGGCCGGTCTCCTTCTCCATGTCGGCGATGAAGGGCTCCCATTTGTTGCGAAGGTTCTGCTGGGACTCGGTCGAGATGATGCCGAAATTGACGGTCTCGGCCGAGTGCGCCGAGGTGGCGCTGGCAATGGTCGAGGCGAGCAGGATCGCCGCCATGCCGGAAAGGATCGCGTTCATTGTCGTCTCCGAGGTTGGGGAAGGGTCAGGCGGGCTGAAGGGCGCCGCGCCGTTTCGTCGGCACGGGCAGGGGCTCGGGCAGGGGCTCGAACTCCGGGCCGTTCGCGGTGGGAACCGCCGGCGTGTCCGGCAGAACCAGTTCTTCCGAGGCCGAGCCGTAGAGCTCGGACAGGAATGCGTTGGTGAGCTCGCTCGAGGGGCCGTCGAAGACGATCCGCCCCTCGCGCATGGCGATCGTGCGGGCGAAGTAGCGCCGCGCATATTCGACCTGATGGAGGGAGACGAAGACGGTGATCCCGTCCGTCCGGTTGATGTCGGCGAGAACGTCCATCACGCGCCGGGCGGAGGCCGGATCCAGCGAGGCGATGGGCTCGTCGGCGATGAGGATGCGCGCCCGCTGGACGAGCGTTCGGGCGATGGCCGCGCGCTGCTGCTGCCCGCCCGACAGGGTGGAGGCCCGCTGCGCGCCGACATCGGGAATGCCGACGCGGGCGAGCGCCGCGCGGGCCTCCATGCGCTCGGCGGCGTTGAAGATCGCGAAGGTTCCGCGCCACCGGGGAATGCGGCCGAGCTTGCCGATGAGGACGTTGGTCAGCACCGAGAGTCGGTTCACGAGGTTGAACTGCTGGAAGATCACCGAGACGTCGCCGCGCATGCGCCGCAGGCCTTGGGAAAACCGGCCTCCGGCCTGCGTCGGCGTGCCGAAGATCTCGATGCGGCCCGCCGCGCCGTCGCCGCGCTCGAGGCCGGCGACGTGACGGATGAGGGTGGACTTGCCCGAGCCGGACGCGCCGATCAGCGCGACCATCTCGCCGGGCTCGATGGTGAGCCCGACATCGGCGAGAGCCTGCGTCCCGCCGAAGCGTTTGGAAAGGTGAGCGACGGAGATCGCGGTCATTCCGGTCGTCCCTGTTCAGCGTCGAACTGTTGAAATTCCATCGACAATTTCACGGTGCCATGTGCCCTGGGTGACCGTCCGATGAAGGTTCGATGACGGTTTCATGCCGGTGACCCCGATCTTCGACACGTCGAAGATCAGGCTGAGACGGCGGCATCAGCCGCCGCCGCGCCGGTTGGCGCGGGATACCGGCGATCCCTTGTCGGGGCCGCCGGTTTCATAGGCCTGCAGAAAGGCCTCGGCATCGAGGTTGCGAAAGTCGTCGAGCGCGGCGAAGAGCGCCTCGTGCGACCAGTCCCACCAGGCGAGCGCCTGCATCCGCGCCGCGGTTTCGGGCTCGAAGCGCGGACGGATGACGCGCGCCGGAACGCCGCCGACGATCGTGTAGGGCGCGACGTCGCGCGAGACGACGGCGCCCGAGCCGACCACCGCGCCGTCGCCGATGGTGACGCCGGGCAGCACCGTCGCGCCATGGCCGATCCAGACGTCGTGGCCGATCGTGACCCGCTTCGCCCGCCGCTGCGCGAAGAACGCCGCTTCGTCCCCGGCGCCCTCGAAATAGTCGCCGGCCCGGTAGGTGAAGTGGTGGAGCGTCGGGCGCTCGGTCGGATGGTTGGTGGCGTTGAGGCGCACCATGGAGGCGATGTTGGCGAACTTGCCGATCGTGGTCGCCCAGACCGCGCAGTCCTGCATCAGGTAGGAATAGTCGCCGAGCACGCTCTCCGAGAGGCGCGAGCGCGCCTCGACCTCGGTGTAGCGGCCGAGCGTGGAGGTCTCGACCTCGGCGCTCGGATGGACGAGCGGCACGGTCTCGCTGAGCTTGCGCATCAGGCGGCCTTTCGGGCGGAGAAGGAGGAGATGTCGAGAATGCGCGTCGCCACCGCGTCGCGCACGGTCTCGTCGTGGAAGATGCCGAGAATGCCGACGCCCTGCCGGAGCTTCTCGCGGATCATCTCCACCACGACGGCCCGGTTGACCGCGTCGAGCGAGGCGGTCGGCTCGTCGAGGAGGAGGATCGGATGGGCCGTCAGGAAGCCGCGCGCGATGTTCACCCGCTGCTTCTCGCCGCCCGAGAAGGTCGCGGGCGGAACCTCGAAGAGCGCGTCCGGCAGATGCAGCCGGCGCAGCATCGCGGCCGCGGCCGCGCGGGCCTCCTCGCGCGGGGTGCCGGAGCGAACGAGCGAATCGGCGACGACGTCGAGCGCGGAGGCGCGGGGCACCGCGCGCAGGAACTGGCTGACATAGGCGATGCTGCCTTCGCGCAGCTTCAGGACGAGGCGCGGGTCGCCGGTGGCGAGATCGCGCATTTCGCCCGTCTCCCGCTCGCGCACCAGGATCTCCCCGCGATCCACGGCATAATTGCCGTAGACCATGCGCAGGATCGAGGACTTGCCGACGCCGGACGGGCCGCCGAGCACGACGCATTCGCCGGGATGGACAAAGAAGCCGACATCCCGGACGACGGGAAGGCGAAGGCCGCCGCGCAGATGCACGGTGAAGGATTTCGCGACGTCGCGCACGCGGAGCAGCGGGGCGTCGTCGTGCGGACGAAGCGGGAAGGGAGAGGCCGGCATCGTCAGGACTCCGGGATCGAGGCGACGAGGAGCTGCGTATAGGGATGGTGCGGATCGTCGAGCACGCGGTCCGTCAGACCCTCCTCGACGACGCGCCCCTCCTTCATCACGATCATGCGCTGCGAGAGGAGGCGCGCGACGGCCAGATCGTGCGTGACGATGATGACGGAGAGGCCGAGATCGGCGACGAGGCCGCGCAGAAGATCGAGCACCCGCGCCTGCACGGAGACGTCGAGCCCGCCGGTCGGCTCGTCCATGAAGACGAGCCGGGGATGGGTGACGAGATTGCGCGCGATCTGCAGCCGCTGGCGCATGCCGCCGGAGAACTCCGTCGGGCGGTCGTCGATCCGGCCGGCATCGATCTCGACGCGGCCGAGCCAGTCGTCGGCCGCCGCCCGCAGCCGGCCGTAATGGCGCTCGCCGACCGCCATCAGCCGCTCGCCGACATTGGCGCCGGCCGAGACGCGCATGCGCAGGCCGTCGGCCGGGTTCTGGTGGACGAAGCCCCAGTCGGTGCGCATCAGGAAGCGCCGCTCGGCCTCGCCGAGACCGGCGAGATCGCGCATCTCGCCGTCGCGCATGCGGTAGGAGACCGAGCCGGCGCTGGGCGCCAGACGCGCGGACAGACAGGAGAGGAGCGTCGTCTTGCCGGAGCCGGACTCGCCGACGATGGCGAGGACCTCGCCCGGCCAGAGATCGAAGGAAATGCCGGTGCAGCCGATCCGCGCGCCGTAGCGCTTTTCGAGGCCGCGAGCGGAGAGAAGGGGAAGCGCCTCGCTCATCGCGCGGTCTCCGGCCCGGCGAGAGGCGTCGCGGCGCTCTCGCTCTGCGTCGCGCCCCCGCTTTTCGTCGCGCCCTGGGTCGCACAATGATCGGTGTCGGAGCAGACGAACATGCGCCCGCCCCGGTCGTCCGTCACGACCTCGTCGAGATAGACGCCCGTCGAGCCGCAGATGGCGCAGGGGCGGTCGAAATGCTGGACGGCGAAGGGATGGTCCTCGAAGTCGAGGCTGCGCACCTTCGTATAGGGCGGCAGAGCGTAGATGCGCTTCTCGCGCCCCGCGCCGAAGAGCTGGAGTGCCGGCGAGCGGTCCATCTTCGGATTGTCGAATTTGGGGATGGGCGAGGGGTCCATCACGTAGCGGCCCTCCACCATGACGGGATAGGCGTAGGTCGTCGCGATCTCGCCGTGGCGGGCGATGTCCTCGTAGAGCTTCACATGCATCAGCCCGTATTCCTCCAGCGCGTGGAGGGTGCGCGTCTCGGTCTCGCGCGGTTCGAGAAAGCGCAGCGGCTCGGGGATCGGGACCTGGTAGACGAGGATCTGGCCCTCGCAGAGCGGCGCCTCGGGAATGCGGTGGCGGGTCTGGATCATCGTCGCCTCCGCCGTCTTCGTGGTGGTCGCGACCCTGGCCACGGTCTCGAAGAAGGCGCGGATCGAGACCGCGTTCGTCGTGTCGTCCGAGCCCTGGTCGATGACCTTCAACACGTCGTCCGGCCCGATCACGGCCGCCGTCACCTGCACGCCGCCCGTGCCCCAGCCATAGGGCATCGGCATTTCGCGCGAGGCGAAGGGGACCTGATAGCCGGGGATCGCGATGCCCTTCAGGATCGCGCGACGGATCATCCGCTTGGTCGATTCGTCGAGATAGGCGAAGTTGTAGGCGGGCAGGTTCGCGGTCATTGCGCAGCCTCCGAGAGGTCTTCGTCCCGCGCGGTCTGGCCGAAGCGCTCGCGGTTCAGCCGGCGCACGAGGTCGAGCTCGGCCTGGAAGTCGACGTAATGGGGCAGTTTCAGATGCTCCACGAAGCCCGTCGCCGCGACGTTGTCGCAATGCTCCAGAACGAACTCCTCGTCCTGCGCGGGCGAGCGGCGCTCCTCGCCGAACTCGTCGGCCCGGAGCGCCCGATCGACCAGGCTCATCGCCATGGCCTTGCGCTCGGACTGGCCGAAGACGAGGCCGTAGCCGCGCGAGAAGCGCGCGGGCTCGTCCGGCCCGCCCGTGAACTGCGCCACCATCTGGCATTCGGTGACGCGCACGCGCCCGATCGGGACGGAGAAGCCGAGCTCGGGCAACTCGACCTCGACCTCGACGAGCCCGATCCGGATCTCGCCGACGAACGGATGGGTGCGCCCGTAGCCGCGCTGGGTGGAATAGCCGAGCGCGAGGAGAAAGCCCTCGTCGCCGCGCGCGAGCGCCTGAAGGCGAAGGTCGCGGCCGGCGGGAAAGTCGAGCGGATCGCGCGTGATGTCGCCGGGCTCGCCGTCCGCCGCGCCGTCCGCCTCGATCAGGCCTTCGGCGCCCAGAAGATCGGTGACGCGCGGAATGCTCGGCGCGGGCTCCGTCTCGCGGCGTTCGGGCCCCGCGACCTCGGCCTCCCCGGCAAGGGTCGGGTCGAGCAGGCGGTGCGTGTAGTCGAAGGTCGCGCCGAGCAGTTGCCCGCCCGGCAGGTCCTTGTAGGTCGCCGAAACGCGGCGCTCGATGCGCATGGCGGCGGTGTCGATCGGGAGGGCCGTCCGGAAGCGCGGCAGCGTCGTGCGATAGGCGCGCAGGAGGAAGATCGCCTCGATGAGATCGCCGCGCGCCTGCTTCACCGCGAGCGCGGCCAGCTCGGGATCGTAGAGCGAGCCCTCCGCCATGACCCGGTCGACGCCGAGCGCCAGCTGCTCGGCGATCTGCGCGATCGTGACCGAGGGCAGGCTGCGGTCGCCGCGCCGGCGGTCGGCCAGCAACTTGTGCGCATTCGAGATGGCGGCCTCGCCGCCCTTCACCGCGACATACATGGATCAGGCCTCCTCGATCCGGGTGGTGCGGGGCAGGGCCATCATCGCAGACCCCGCGACGAGGACGAGATCCTGCCCGCGCGGGAAGAGCGCCGCGTTGGCCGCGCGCGCGGTCACGAACCCTTCGGGCAGGCCGAGCGGCGCGACGGTGCGCGACGTCTCGATGCCGGGACCGGTCAGGACCAGCGGCGGGCCGCCCTCCAGCGCATCGACGGAGAGGATCAGCGTCGCCGAGCGGTCGGGATAGGCTTCGTCGCCGAGGGGCAGCCGGCGCCAGAGCGCGGGGTCCGAGCCATGGCCGAGCACGGCGAAGGCGGCGTCCTCGGGATCGTCCAGCACGGCGGCGCCGGTCTGGAAGGCGATCCAGGCGGCCGCTTCGTCCGCCCTTTCGCCTTCGATGAAGACCGGCGCATCGGCGTCCGCGAGCGTCGCCAGAATCGCGGCCGTTGCCGGCGACAGGGGAGCCGGGCCCGTGGCGTAGCCGCTAAGATCGGCGATCGTGCCGGGGCGGGCCATGGCATCCATGATCCGGCGAAACACGGTCTGGGCGTCGAAGACGGGATCGGCGAAGCCGCCGAGAACGGCGTCCTGCGAGAGTGCGGCCATGGCGATCAATCCTCCCCTCGGACGAGCGTGAAGAAATCGACGCGCGTCGCCTCGACCTCTTCGGCGCGGTCGGCGGCAAGCGCTTCATCCTCGGCCAGCGCCGGCGCGACGATCTCGGCCTCGATGCGGTCCTGCCAGGACGGCACCTGCCAAAGCGCGTCGAGATGGGCGGCCATCCGGGCCTTCTCGGCATGGCGGCCGAGGATCATGGCATGGCCGACCTCGCCGCTGTCGAGGCGGACGCTGGCGCGCGAGACGCTGGCCTCGCCGAGATTGAAGGCGGCCCCGCCGCCGCCGGCCCGGCCGCGCAGCATGACGAGGCCGATCTCCGGCCCGCGCACCGGCATGGCGGCGGGCGCCTGTGCCGCGATGGCGGCGTAGCGCTCGGCCAGAAGCTCGGGCGAGGCGATCGCGAAGGCGCCGATGGCGCGGCGCCGGCCTGCCGTCCTGTCGTCGGGGATCGCATCCGCCATGGCCGCCAACCTGTCTAGTTATCTATACGAGTCGTCTTGACGTCCGTCTTAGCCGGTGGCCTGTGACGACATGATGACGAGAGGCGAAGGAGACGGTGCAATCATGCTCGATGAGCCCGATAGCGGGATCGCGCGGTGGCGCCGGATCGCCGACGATCTGAAGCGGGCGATCGCCGATGGAACGATCCGGGATCGCGCGCCCGCCGAGAGCGAGCTGGCCGAGCGCTACGGCGTGAACCGCCACACGGTGCGCCGGGCGCTGTCCGTGCTGAACGCGGAGGGGCTGCTGCGGACCGAGCGGGGCAAGGGCACGTTCGTGAACCCGCAGGCGCCGCGCCTTTCCTATCCGATCACCGCGCGCACGCGGTTCTCCGAAAACCTCGCCCGTCAGGCCCGCTCGCCCGCCGGCCGCCTGATCCGGGCCGACCGCGTGGCGGCGGACGGGCCGCTCTCGGCCGCGCTCGGCTGCCGCCCCGGCGCGCCGCTGCACCGGCTGGAGACGCTGCATGTCGCCGACGGCGTGCCGCTCTCGGTCGCGACGTGCCATTTCTCCGCCGAGCGCTTTCCCGGCATCGTCGCCGCCTATGCCGAGACGGGGTCGATCACCGAGGCGCTGAAGCGCGAGGGCTGCGCGGACTACCGGCGGCGCGAGACGCGCATCTCCGCCGGCCGCATCTCGCCCTCCGACGCCGAGCATTTCGGCCTCGGCCCCGATGCGATCATTCTCCTCGCGGTGGCGATCGACGTCGATCTGGAGAACCGCCCCATCCAGGCCATCCGCACGCGCTTTGCCGCCGATCGCATGGAGCTTCTGGTCGAGACGGGGTCGGAGCCGTCGTGACGGCGGCGGTCGGCGCGAGCCGGGCGCCGATCAGGCGGCGAGCGCTCTGACCTTGCCGGGGGCGGTGCCGATGATGCGCTTGAAGGCGCGGCTGAAGGAGGCTTCCGAATCGTAGCCGAGGCGATGGGCGGCTTCGGCGATGCGCATCCGGTCGCGCAAGATCCATTGCCGGGCCTGGTGCATCCGCACTTCGGCGACGTAGCGCGCCGGCGTCTCGCCGACGATCGCGGTGAACTTCGCCGCAAAGCCGGAGCGGGAGATGCCCATCCGCTTGGCGAGTTCGGCCACCGTCCAGTCGTGTTCCGGCTCGGCATGGATCGCGGCGAGCACCCGGCCGACATCGGGATCGCGCATGGCCGCGATCCAGCCGGCGGAGTTGCCGCAGCCGTTCTCCACCCAGGAGCGGATGATCTGCGCCGCCATCACGTCGGCGAGGCGCGCGAGAATGCCGCTCGCCCCGACGCGGCTCATCGTGCATTCCGAGACCATCGCCTCCAGGAGATGCGGGATCGCCGGATCGCTCACCATCAGTTCCTGCGCGCGCATCAGATCCGGCATCAGCCGCATCAGCGGATGGAGGCCGTCCAGATTGAAGCGCATGGAGCCGCAGAAGAGGACCGTCACGTCGCCGGTCTCGGCACGCGCCTCGGCGCCGGCATAGTCGTAGACGGTCTCGCAGATGGCGAGCCGGTCGTTTCGCGGGAACGGGCGCGGCGGGATATCTGGGCGGCTCGCCAGCGTATGGGCCGCGCCCCGCGGCACCAGCACGGCGTCGCCCGTCCTCAGCGAACTCCACTGCCCGTCGGGCCCGAGCAGCCAGCAGCCATGGCCGGCGACGAAGTGGAAATGGGCGTGGGCCTGCGCCGGATAGTGGAAGCTCCAGTCGCCGACGATGCGGCTGCGATGATACTCGACGCCGTCGAGCCGCAGCCCGCGCAGCATGTCGGTGAGCGGGTCGGAGCCGTTCGAGCCGAGTGTTTTGGACGATCTGTCAAGCATGGAGGCGTTTCTAGCATGGAAACGCCAGGGAAACGAGCCTAGCTTCTTGCCCTGCACTGCACCATCTGGACGCTGCCCCATGACCGACATCAGCTGCCCCACCGATTTCGCCGATCCCGCCGCGCCGCCGCCGGCCGCCGTTTCCGAGCGTGCGCACTGGCCGGCGGTGTTCTCGCTGTCCTTCGGCGTCTTCGGCCTCGTCACCGCCGAATTCCTGCCCGTCAGCCTTCTCACGCCGATGGCGGCCGAACTCGGCGCATCGACGGGCGCTGCCGGCCAGGCGATCACGGCGACCGCCGTCGTCGCGGCCTTCGCGGGGCCGCTTCTCGTTCTCGGCTCCGGCCGGCTCGATCGGCGCTCGATCGTCTGGGTGCTGATGGCGATGCTGGTCGTCTCCAGCGTCCTGTCGGCTTTTGCGACCGACATCACGACGCTTCTCCTGGCGCGGGCCGTGCTCGGCTTCGCGCTCGGCGGCTTCTGGGCGATGATGATCGCGCTGGCGATCCGCCTCGTGCCCTCCGCCGACGTGCCGCGCGCCATCTCGACCATCATCATGGGCGTTTCCGTCGCCACGGTCTTCGCGGCGCCGCTCGGCGCCTTTCTCGGCGACCTGTGGGGATGGCGCGCGACCTTCCTCGCCGCCGCAGCGCTCGGCGCCGTCGCGTTCTGCGTCCAGCTCGTGACGCTGCCCCGGATGCCCTCGGCCTCCGCGCCCGGGCTCGCGGCGTTTCGCGAGGCGCTGTCGCAGCGCGCCGTGTTGATCGGCATCGGCACCGTGCTTCTGGTGATCTCGGGCCATTTCGCCGGCTTCACCTTCATCCGTCCCTTCCTGGAGGACGTGCCGCGCCTCGACGTGGCGACGATCTCGCTGGCGCTCTTCGCCTTCGGGGCCGGCGGTTTTCTCGGTAACATCGCAGGCGGGGCCATCGCCGCGCGGAGCCCGGCCCTTGCCGTCGGCATCGTCTCGCTTCTGATCACGGGGGCCGCGCTGGCGCTGATCCTCTTCGGGGCGAACGCATCCGTGGCCTTCGCGGCGACGGCGCTCTGGGGCTTCGCCTTCGGCGGCTTCCCCGCTTCGATCTCGATCTGGAACGCGCGCGCCGCGCCGGATCTGGCCGAAAGCGCCGGCGCTCTCCTCACCTCCGCCTTCCAGGTCGCGATCGCGAGCGGCGCGGTGATCGGCGGTCTCCTGATCGACGGGGTCGGCCCCGTCGGCGTCATCGTCTACTCGGCGCTCGCCGTCCTTGCCGGCGCGGCCGTCATGCTGGTGCTCGGCCGGCCGATGGAGCGGCTCCTGCCGCCGAGCTGACGGCGCTCGCCGTTCCCTTCGGAAGAACGAAAGGCCGCCGGGGCAAGAGGCTCCGGCGGCCTTGTTCGTTCACGCGGGCGACAGGGGCCGGACGCCGCTCTTCGCCGGCCGGCGAGGGGCCGCGGGCGTCAGGACCGGCCGGATTTCGGGCCGCCGGCGATCGTGATGATGGCGATGATGATGAGGCCGGTGAGGAGAAGGCGTAAGCCCGCGCCGACGCCGAACGTGTTCAGCATGGTGACGAGAAGATAGAGGAAGAGGGAGGCGCCCCAGAGCCCCGCGACGTTCGACTGGCCGCCCGAGACGAGCGAGCCGCCGACCACGACGACCGCGATCGAGGCGAGAAGATACTCCTCGCCCATGTTCAGCGACGAGCCGCCGGAAAAGCCCGCGAGCACGGCGCCGCAAAGGCTCGCGAGCATCGCCGAGAGCACGTAGGTGAAGAACCGCACGCGGTCGACCCGGATGCCGGCAAGACCCGCCGCGCGCGTGTTCTGCCCGATCGCGGAGACCGAGCGCCCGTAGACCGTCCGGTGCAGGACGACGGCCATGACGATGCAGAGAAGAAGCGTCGCGATGGCGAGATAGGGAATGCCGAGGATGCGGCCCGTGGTGAAGGAGGCGAAGCTTTCGGGCGGGCGCACGCGCAGGCCCCGCCCGTAGACGATCGCCACCGACTGGATGAGGAAGCTCGCCGAAAGCGTCGCGATGATCGGCGGGATCGAGAGGAGGCGGATCAACGCGAAGTTGAAGCAGCCGACGAGGACGCCCGTTCCGATCGCCGCGGCGAGCCCGAGCGCGATGCGCGCGTCGCTGCCGTCCATGACGACCATCGCCACGGCCCCGGCCAGCGCGATCGTCGCCGGGATCGACAGATCGACATTGCCGGGGCCGGTCGTGACGACGAACATCTGTCCGAGGCCGACGATGACGTACATGGTCGCGAAGGTGAGGGCCGTCGTCAGGATGTCGGTCGCGCCCATGCCGCCGGTGAAGGCGATGGTGGCGAGGAAGATCAGGGCGGCGCCGATGAAGGAGAAGAGCCACGGGCGGCCGGCCAGGAGACCGGGCGAGCGCCCCGCGCGGACGGCGGTCATGCGGCTCTCCGTTCGGTCTGGTTCACCAGAGCCCGCAGCGCGAGCACGAGGATGAGGATCGCCCCTTGCGCGCCGATCTGCCAGTCCGGCGAGATGCGCAGGAAGGACAGGAGCGAGCCGGCGAGCGTCAGCGTCAGGGCGCCGATCACCGCGCCGATGGGCGAGACGCGCCCGCCCGTGAACTCGCCGCCGCCCAGGATCACGCCGGCGATGGACAGAAGCGTGTAGCGCAGGGCGATATTGGCGTCGGCCGAGGTGGTGAGACCGACGAGGGTGAGGCCGCTCAGCGTGCCGAAGGTGCCGCAGAGCGCGTACATGGTCATCTTGGCGCGCAGGAGCGACCAGCCCGCCCGCTGCACCGCCTGCGGGCTGCCGCCGGCTCCGCGCAGGACCGCGCCCGCCGAGGAACGCATCAGGAAGAGATGCACGCCGACGGCCAGCACCGCGCTCGCGATGATGGCGAAGGGCACGAGCGGCGTCTTCAGCTTGACGAGGGCGGAGAGCCAGGCCGGCGCGCTGCCGCCGGGCGAGGGGAGGAGGAGCACGGCGGCTCCCAGCCAGACGAAGCTCATGCCGAGCGTCACGACGATGGACGGCAGGTTGCGCCAGTGGATGAGCGCGCCGAGCGCGGCATAGACCGCGATGCCGGCGAGAAGCGCGGCGACGCCGAGAACGGGGTTCACCGGCAGGATCGTCGCTCCGATGCAGGCGACGAGGCTGACGAAGCCGCCGATCGACAGGTCGAGATCGTTGACCGTGATGACGCAGAGCTGCGCGATCGTCGCGAGCGCGATCGGCAGCGCGAGATTGAGCATGAGGTTCAGCCCGAGATAGCTCATGGCCCTCGGCTGGATGATGAAGATGACGCTGAGGATCAGGATGAAGGAGACCGGCGGCAGGAGCGCCCGGAGAAGGCGCGGGGTCGCAAGGCCGCCCATCACGCCGCCTCCCCCTCGAAGGAGGATTGCAGGATGCGCTGTTCGGAAAGCTCGTGGCGCGGCAGGTCCGCCACGATCGCCCCGGAGCGGAAGACGTAGATGTGGTCGCAGCTTTTCAATTCGTCGAACTCGGTCGTGTACCAGATGAAGGTGCGGCCCTTGTCGGCTTCCGCCCGCACGAGGGCATAGACCTCCTGCTTGGTGCCGATGTCGACGCCGCGCATCGGGTCGTCCATCAGGATGATCTGCGCATCCGACGCCAGCGCCCGCGCGAACAGCGCCTTCTGCTGGTTGCCGCCGGAGAGGGTCAGGATGTTGTTGCCCATGTCGGGCGTGCGGATCGCGATGCGCTTCTGCCATTCGTCCTCCACCGCGCGGGCCTTTTCGGCATCGACGAGGCCGAAGCGCTGGAGGCCGCCGAGCGAGCGGATGGTGACGTTCTCGCCGATCGACCAGAGCGGGAAGACCCCGTCGGTCTGGCGGTCCCCTGCGACGAAGGCGACCCGGCCGTCGAGGCGCGCGAAGCGCGAGCGCCGGTGGACGGCGTTGTGGAGGAGGACGAGGAGCCCGGTCTGCCCGTGTCCGGCAAGACCGGCGAGGCCGACGATCTCGCCGCGCCGGGCCTCGAGCGCGAGGCTTCCGCCCTTCGGCGTGCGGGCCGTCGCGACGATCGCGCCCGTCGAACGCGGCCTGTGTGCCGCCTCGCCGTCGGACGCTGCCTCCTCGGCCACGACGTGGCCCATGCAGGCCACCAGCGATGCGCGGTCGAAGGCGCCGGCGGGACGCAGATCGACGACGCGCCCGTCGCTCATCACCGCGATCCGGTCGCAGGTCGAGAGGATCTCGCCGAGAATATGCGAGATGAGAATGATGCTGCCGCCCTTGGCGACGAAGCGGCGCACGAAGGCGAGAAGCTGCGCGGCGATCGTGGCGTCGAGAGACGAGGTCGGCTCGTCGAGGATGACGAGCCGCAGCGGCTCGCCCGTCGAGGCGAAGACGCTGGCGATCTCCACCATCTGGCGCTGGCCGAGCGCCAGATCGCCGACGAGTTCGTTCGCCCCGATCCCGTGACCGGGGAAGATCTCGTCGAGCTTGTCGAGGATCAGCGCGGCCGCGCGTCTGCGCCAGCCCCAGCCCTTCAGGGCACCGTGCCGCACGCGCGTGTTCTCGACGACGCTGAGATTGGGGCAGAGCGAGAGTTCCTGGAACACGCAGGCGACGCCCGCGCGATGGGCGCGCAGAACATCGTATGCGCTGGTCGCGTCCTCGCCCATGATCTCCAGACGCCCCTCGTCCGGCACGACGTTGCCGGCCAGAACCTGCATGAGGGTCGACTTGCCCGCGCCGTTGTGGCCGGCGAGCCCGAGACATTCGCCGGCCCGGATGTCGAGATCGATGCCCCGAAGCGCCCGGACGGCGCCGAAGCTCTTGGCGATTCCGGCAAGGCGCACGAGGGAACTGTCGCGGCGCCCGATGTCGGGCCCCTCGGCGGTGACGGACATGGCGATGCCGATCCTTGGATGCTGGGTCAGGGGCCGGACCGCCGAGGCTCGGCGGTCCGGATCGATGCGTGCCGGCTTACTTCTTGGCCGCGTCCGCGATCACCTTCTTGGCGTCGTCGAGCGAATATTCGACATTGGCGACGCCGCCCGCCTGGGTGGTTTCGAGCGAGGTCTCGAGGCCGGCCTGATCGATGGCGAGGAAGGGCACGACGAGATCCTTCGGCACGTCCTGGCCGTCGAGGATCTGCTGGGCGACCCAGAAGGCGAGCGTCGAGACGCCGGGCGCGATGGAGACGGACATGGTCTCGTAGCTCGAGGCGTCCTTCTGCGCCTTCCACCAGCGCAGCTCGTCGTCGCGATTGCCGAGGATGATGGTCGGCGTCGGGCGGCCGGCGGCCTTGAAGGCCTCGGCGGCGCCGAAGCCGTCGCCGCCCTGCGTCACGACGCCGACGATCTCGGGCAGGCTCGGCAGGACGCCGGCGACCGACTTCTGCGCGACGGTTTGCGTCCAGTCGCCCTGCACGGCGCTGACGATCTTGAACTTCGGATTGGCCGCGACGCCGGCCGCGATGCCCTCGTGGATCTCGGTGTCGACCGAGGTTCCGGCGAGGCCGCGCAGTTCCAGGAGATTGCCGCCGTCCGGATAGCGCTTGGCCAGATAGTCGAGCTGGCCGGACCCCATCTTCTTGAAGTCGACCGCGACGCGCCAGGCGCAGGGCTCGGTGACGATGCCGTCGAAGGAGACGACGACGATGCCGGCGTCGCAGGCTTCCTTCACCGCGCCGTTGAGGGCGGTCGGCGATGCCGAGTTGACGACGATGGCGCTATAGCCCTGCAGGATCATGTTCTGGATCTGCGCGGCCTGCTCGGTCGCCTGGTTCTCGGCGGTCGTGAAGGCGTCCGCGCTCTTCACGATGCCGTCCGCGACCGCCTTCTTGGTGATCGTCTCCCAGCTGGTCAGCATGGCCTGGCGCCAGGAATTGCCGGCGTAGTTGTTGGACAGGGCGATGGACTTGTCGGCCGTTTCGGCGCTGGCGCCGCCGGCGAGGCCGAGAGCGAGGGCTGCGACCGACAGGGTCGTTGCGAGTTTGGTCTTCAAGAAATCCTCCCCAGGATACACGTCTGCGCCGGAAGAATTCCGGCGGGATGCTCATGCGCTGCTCGGGCCCGGTCTGTCCCGCCGCCGGTTTCGTCCGGCGCCGGTCGCTACCGGCCTCCCAGCCGGTTTCGTGCCGCGCGTCGTCCGGCGGCCGTCGGGCGGCAATCTGCGGGAGGCCGATGGCTCTGTCCAAGGCCCGATCCGCACCTCTTTTGCGGGAACCCGCATTGAAGATGCCGGATCGCGCCGCCGAAGGAACGCCTTCCCTCTGGCGGGCGCCGCCTGAACATGGTCGTCTCGCGCCATGACGCACGCGGCTCTCCCGTTCGACCAGGCTCCCCGACGATCGCTCCGGCCCCGCCTCGGCGCGGAGGCGGTCTTTCGCCGGCTTCTCCACGTCTCGAAGGCGCTGGCCGGCCAGCTCGACTTCCAGACCGCCATCCAGGCCGTCTCCGAAGAGCTCGCGCACATCCTGCCGCACGATCATCTCGACGTGTGCATTCTGCGCCGCGACGAGCATGTCGCCTACGAGGCGGGCGCGCACACGGCCTGGAGCCTTAACGAACGGCCGCTGCCGGTGACGGGAAGCCCGATCCGCCTCGTGCTTCTCGGCGAGGCGCCGTTTCTCCTGACGGGGGACGCGATGGCCGATCCGCGCTTCCATTTCGAGGGCGCCTTCTCGCATCCGATCTTCGAGGAGGCGCTGCGC
Organism: Aureimonas sp. Leaf427; assembly: GCF_001425485.1. Lineage (GTDB taxonomy): Bacteria > Pseudomonadota > Alphaproteobacteria > Rhizobiales > Rhizobiaceae > Plantimonas. The sequence continues at coordinate 114,548 of NZ_LMQW01000007.1, forward strand.
AGCCGCATCCATGTGCCGCTTCTCGTGCGCGGCGAGATCATCGGCGCCTTTTCCTGTTCGAGCCGCGAGGCGGATTTCTACGAGACGGGCGACGTGCCCTTCGCGCAGCACGTGGCCGATATGCTGGCTCCCTATTTCTTCGCCCTGCGCGTTGCCGAGGACACGCGGCTTCTCGCCATCGAAGAGGCGGAGGGCCGGGCGCGGGAGGAGGGCCTGCGCGAGGGCGCGCTGCGGCTGACGGAGGAGCTGGAGCGCGAGCGCCAGCGCATCGGCATGGACCTGCACGACATGACCCTCGCCGATCTCACGCGCATCTCGCGCCGCGTCGAGAGACTGCGCGCGGCCGAGAGCCTGGAGCCGGACGTGCTGGAGCCGATCGCCGCCGGGCTCGACCGTTGCATTCGGGAGCTGCGCGAGATCATCGACGACGCGCGGCCCAACGTCCTGCAGCTCTTCGGCCTTGCCGACGGCATCGAGGATTTCCTGGAACGGGCGCTCGACGCCGGCGGCGCCAACATCGCCTGGCGCTTTCGGGACGAGAGCGAGGGCTGCGTCGACAGGCTGGAGGATTCGCTGCGCGTCGCGCTCTTCCGCATCGTGCAGGAGGCCGTCAACAATGCCGCCCATCACGCCGAGCCGTCGCTGATCGAGGTGGACATCCGGCGCGAGGCACGCGGCGGCGACGCCCATCTGACGATCGAGATCCGCGACGACGGGATCGGTTTCGCCTCCCTCCAGCAGCGCAAGCGCGTCGGCGGCATCCGCAACATGCAGACGCGCGCCCGTCTCGTCGGGGCGTCGTTTCAGATCGCGCGGCGGACGGACGCGCGGGGCACGCTCGTCGCCCTGTCGCTGAGGCTTCCCAGCCTCGGCGAGACGACCGGAGACCGGCCATGAAGGTGCTGATCGTCGAAGACGACGCGGTGCATCGCTCGTTCCTTCGCGACGTTCTCGTCGGCACCTTTCCCGGCTGCGAGCTTCTGGAGGCGGAGAACGGCCTCGTGGGCGAGAAGCTGGCGCGCGAGCACGGCTCGACCAACGTGGTCGTCGATCTCCAGATGCCGCAGCGGACCGGCGTCGAGATGGCGCGCACGCTCTGGCGCGAACGGCCCGCGACGTCGATCATGTTCTGGTCGAACTATGCGGACGAAGCCTATGTGCGCGGCGTCTCGCGCATCGTGCCGGCGGGCGCGGCCTATGGCTACGTCCTCAAATCGGCCTCGGAAGAGCGGCTCGGCCTCGCGTTGCGCGGCGTGTTCCTGGAGGGCCAGTGCGTGATCGACCGCGAGATCCGCACGGTCCAGCAGACGACGGCCGAGCGGTCCGACAGTTTCAGCGACGTCGAATACGAGATCCTGCTCGACCTCGCGCTCGGACTGACCGATCGGCTGATCGCCGAACGCCGGAGCGTCTCGCTCCGCAGCGTCCAGAACCGGCTGCAGCAGATCTACGACAAGCTCGGCGTCTACGAATCCGGGGGCGGATCGGACGCCTTCAACCTGCGCATGCGCGCGGTGACGCTCGCCTTCCTGCGAAAGCTCCTCAACCGCGGCAGCCTGGAACAGGCCAATGCCGAACTCGACCTCTGGCTCGCGCGCCCCCGATAGGCGCGCATGGCGCCGCTGCGAACGATCAGAGAACGCCCTTGTCGCGCGCCTCGCGAAGCCCCTCGACGAAGGCCCGTTGCACCTTGACCTGTTCGAGGAGCTTCTCCGTTCGCGCGACGGCGTGCTCCAGCTGTTTGGCGACGTCGGCCTGGCTGGCCGCCAGCTGCTCCGGGGTCGGCTGCTTGATGGCATAGAGGGTTTCGTTGACGCCGCGCGAGCTCAGCTCCCGCATCCGCTTCACCAGTCCCTCGTACTCGCGGGACGTCTCGGCCGACACCTCCTCCAGCACCGCGACCATTCGATCGAAGCGCTTGGCATCCGTCTCGTCGTCGCGTTCCTTGGACCGGATCGCTCGTTTGAACGCATTCAGCATCGTCGCCCTCGCTCGCCGCTCATCCCCGCACGCTTCCCTTCGTCGCCCCGCTTGCGGCCCGGCGTCAACTCCCCTGGCCACATCACGACGGCATCGGCACCCGCGCGGCGAGGCCTCGGCCGATCTCGGACGTCATCGCAGCCAAAGACGGCGACCGCGAAGGGGGCTTCCTTCGGTGCATCGGAGATGGCCGCCGAACGTTCCGGCACCGCGATCGCGTCACCGGCGCTGGCTCATCGCGCAGAGAAGTTCGAACATCATCGTGGCGCCCGTCAGCGCCGTCAGTCCGCTGGGGTCGAGCGGCGGCGACACTTCCACGAGATCGGCGCCGACGATGTCGAGCCCGGCGAGACGCCGCACCATCGCCTGCGCCTCCCGTGTCGTGAAGCCGCCGATCTCCGGCGTCCCCGTGCCGGGCGCGAAGGAGGGGTCGATCCCGTCGATGTCGAAGGACACGTAGAGCGGCCTCTCGCCGACGATCGCCCGCGCCTCGTCCATCACGGAGGCCGGCCCGCGCTCGGCGAACTCCTCGATGAAGACGATGCGAATCCCGGTCTCCTGCGCGTAGTCGAAGTTCGCGGCGCCGGAGATCGCGCCGCGGATGCCGATCTGGATCGAGCGCCTTGGGTCGATCAGGCCCTCCTCGATCGCCCGCCGAAAGGGCGTCGCGTGGTTGTAGCGCTGACCGAAAAAGTCGTCGAACGTGTCGGAATGCGCGTCGAAATGGATAAGGCCGACGGGCTCGCCGCGATGGAGACCGCGCAGGATCGGCAGCGTGATCGAATGATCGCCGCCGGCGGTGAGCGGCCGGGCGCCGGCATCGGCGATCTCTCGGAAGAAGGCCTCGATCGAGGCGAAGCTCTCCATCAGGTCGAGCGGGTTGACCGGCGCATCGCCGCAATCGGCCACGCGCAGCTCGTCGAAGGGCGAGCGGCCTGTGACGTGGTGAACCGGGCGGACGAGGCTCGACTGGTTGCGGATCTCGCGCGGGCCATGGCGCGCACCCGTCCGGTTGGTGGCGCCGCCGTCGAAGGGCACGCCGACAAGGGCGACGTCGACCTCGCCGGGCCGCGCCTGCGGCAAGCGCATGAAGGTCGCGGGACCGGCAAAGCGCGGAACGGCGCCGGAGTCCAACGGCTTGAACCGCATCTGTTCGCTTGGCGTCATCGCGGCCCTGTCCTTCTGCCGACCGTTTCGTTTCGACCTTAAGCGAAACGAACGGGACGTGGAGGAAAAAGGCGAGCTGCGTGCGTCAACGACGGAGAACGAAGCGGGTGATCATCGGTTCTGCCGCCCGTCGTGCCGATCTCGTATCCGCGACGACGTCGCAGAACGACACGATGCGACCGTTAGCGTGGCGAGCTGTTCAATGTCCGTTGTCGTGAGTGGTTCTGGCGGAAAGGGGGGGATTCGAACCCCCGATACGGTTGCCCGTATGCCGCATTTCGAGTGCGGTGCATTCGACCACTCTGCCACCTTTCCGGGGCGGACATATCTTTGAAAGTGATCGATCTGTCCAGATGGGGCGGTGGCTTTTTTCGAGGTTTGCCGTGATTTGTCGTTTCGCGCTGTCGCCGCGGGGCTACCGCGCCGCGCGGCACCCAGGGTGCGCCCCGATGCGCGAGTGGCTGGCACGGGCCCGCTTGGGCGTGTTCGCCAGAGGTGCGAATGTGTGGGGGCGGATTGACCTGCGGGGTTTGTGACGCTAGGAAAACGCAGGATGGGCGTGGGGTGACCTGCGTCGATCGATGGCGGCTGCTTGCGAGAGCGGGCGTCGGCGCGGAGCCTTCGGGCTTGGCGGACGAGGGCGGTTCGGTCGGTTGGCCGGGGCCGCCAAGAACAACAAGAAGACGGCCCGGGTTTTCCCGAGAGCCGGCGCGAAGTCCAAAGAGGTTTTTCATGTTTGCAGTCATCAAGACCGGGGGCAAGCAGTATCGTGTCGTCGCCAACGACGAGTTCACGATCGAGCGCATTCCCGGAGAGGCCGGCGACGCCGTGTCCTTCGCCGAAGTTCTGATGGTCGGCACGACGATCGGCGCGCCCTTCGTCGCGGGCGCTTCCGTCGCCGCCGAGATCGTCGAGCAGACGCGCGGCCCGAAGGTCATCTCCTTCAAGAAGCGCCGTCGCCAGAATTCCAAGCGCACCCGCGGCCATCGTCAGGACCTGACGCTGATCCGCATCGGCGAGATCCTGACCGACGGCAAGGCGCCGTCCGAGAAGGCTCCGGCCGCCGCCAAGACCGAGGCTTCGGCCGCTGCCGCCGCGTCCGCGCCGGCCGTCGCCGCTTCCGAGGACACGTCGTCCGCTTCGGCCGAAACCGCCGCCAAGAAGCCCCGCGCGCCCCGCAAGCCGAAGGCTGCCGAGGGCGAGACGGGTTCCGAGGCCTAAGGGTTCAGCGGCCTTCGGGTCAGCGCTTCATAGAGATCAGGAGACTTTACGATGGCACATAAGAAAGCAGGCGGTTCTTCCCGCAACGGCCGCGATTCCGCCGGCCAGCGCCTCGGCGTCAAGAAATCGGGCGGCCAAGCGGTCATCCCGGGCAATATCATCGTGCGCCAGCGCGGCACCCAGTGGCATCCGGGTGCCAATGTCGGCATGGGCAAGGATCACACGATTTTCGCGACGGCCGAGGGCGTCGTCACCTTCCAGACCAAGGCCCGAGGCCGAGCGTACATTTCCGTGACCCCGAAGGCCATCGCAGCAGAGTGACCGGAGCAGATCGAGCGCCGGTGTCCCAGAGACCCCCGGCGCATCGATCCGGCCCAGAGCGGGCGGCCTGACGCGAGACTTGGAGGGGAGATGGGGCACCATCTCCCCCTTCGCGTTTTAGGATTCCCGCCGTGGAACAGGACTTCGACTCCCTTCTCGCAGACCCTCTCGAACCGATCGCCACGCGGCGGCTCGTGCTGCGGCGGCCGCAGCTGGCCGATGCCGACGCGATGGCGCAGCTCGCCAATGACCGCGGCATCGCCACGATGATGGCGCGCCTGCCGCACCCCTACGAGCGCGAGCATGCCGAAGCCTTCCTGGAGACCTGCGACCAGGAGCTCGTCTATGCCGTGACCTGCCGGGACGACGGTGCCTTCATGGGGCTCTGCGGCGTGCGCGCGACGCCCAAGCCCAGCCTCGTCGATCTCGGCTACTGGCTCGGCCGCCCCTATTGGGGCAAGGGCTACACGACCGAGGCCGCGCAGGCGCTGATCGATCTCTCCTTCACCCGGCTCGGCGTCGAGCGCGTGACCGCCAATTGCCGGGCGATCAACCTCGCCTCGCGGCGCGTCCTCGAAAAGTGCGGCTTCCAGCACCGGGGCACCGGCACGTTCCTGTCCATGGTGGCCGGGCGCGTGGCGAGCGAGGACTTCACGCTGGATCGGCGGGCCTGGGAATCGCTGAAGGCCTGGGGGCGGGACTGATGCGAGGGCTGGCCGCCCTCGCGGCGCTTGCGATGCTGGCCGGCTGTGCGCGTCTGCCGGCACCCGATGCCGCGGGCGCGTTTCGGCCGGAGCTCTTCTTCCGAGGAGCCAGCGTCAGTCGCGGCGACATCCGCACGGCTTTCGTCTTCGCCGAGCCTTTCACGGCGGATTTCGAGGGACGGGAGACCGAGGGCGCGTTCGTGCTCGACGAGCATTTCCACTTCGCGGACGGGGACCGGCTGCAGCGCTGGCGCCTTCGGCCGGTGGAGCATGGGCGCTACGAGGGCACGGTCGAGACGGAGGACGGGGAGGGGCGCCTCGCGCGGCCTCTGCCCGTCGAGGGATATCGCACGGCGCGCGGCTTCGTCATGACCTATGACGGGTTCGCGCCGGGCGGCGGGGCGACGCGGCTGCGGTTCCGGCATGTGATGGAACGGCAGGGCGACGGTTCGGTATCGAACCTTGTCGCGATCTCGAAGTTCGGCCTGCCGCTGGCATCGGCGGATGTCGTCTTCTCGAAGCCGGCGCCGGGAGGCTGAGCCCGGCCGGGGCCGGGTCGTCCTGCCACTGTCAGGTCGGACACGGAAGCCTCGACAGGGCGCGGCGGCGTCTGCGGCGCTTGTGCATTAAGTCTTCGCGCTCTCGGCGCGAGGCGGTAAAGAAGAGACGAACGGGTCCGGCTTCCCTGGGTGGCGGTTCGGGGCGCGGATGGAAAGAACGGCGATGAAGTTCCTCGATCAGGCCAAGGTCTATATCCGCTCCGGCGATGGCGGGGCCGGTTCCGTCTCGTTCCGGCGCGAGAAGTTCATAGAGTTCGGCGGGCCGGACGGCGGCGACGGCGGGCGCGGCGGCGACGTGTTCATCGAGGCCGTCGAGGGCCTCAACACGCTGATCGACTACCGCTACCAGCAGCATTTCCGCGGCAAGACCGGCACGCACGGGATGGGCCGCAACCGGACGGGCGCCAAGGGCGAGGACGTCGTCCTGAAGGTGCCGGCGGGAACGCAGGTCTATGCCGAGGACAACGAGACGCTGCTCTTCGACTTCACCGAGATCGGCCAGCGCCACCGGATCGCGGCGGGCGGCAATGGCGGCTTCGGCAACCATTATTTCAAGACCTCGGTGAACCAGGCGCCCCGGCGCGCCAATGCCGGCCTCGAAGGCGAGGAGATGACGATCTGGCTGCGGCTGAAGCTGATCGCCGATGCCGGCGTCGTCGGCCTGCCCAATGCCGGCAAGTCCACCTTCCTCGCCTCGGTCACGGCGGCCCGGCCGAAGATCGCGGATTATCCCTTCACGACGCTTCATCCCAATCTCGGCGTCGCCACGGTCGACAGCCACGAATTCGTGCTGGCCGACATTCCCGGCCTCATCGAAGGCGCGCATGAGGGCGTCGGCATCGGCGACCGCTTCCTCGGCCATGTCGAGCGCACGCGGGTGCTGCTCCACCTCGTCTCCGCGACCGAGGAGGACGTGGCGGAGGCCTATCGCATCGTCAGGGCCGAGCTCGAGGCCTATGACGAGTTGCTCGGCGAGAAGCCCGAGATCGTCGCGCTCTCCAAGATCGACACGCTCGACGCCGACGAGAAGGCCAAGAAGCTGAAGGCGCTTGCCAAGGCCTCCGGCCAGCGCCCGCTCGCGATCTCCGCCGTCAGCCGCGAGGGCATGACGGAGGTGCTGCGCCAGCTGCGCCGCCAGATCGCCGGCATGGGGAGCGAAGAGGCGGCGCAGGCCGAGGAGATCGAGGCCAAGCGCTGGGCGAACCCGCCTTCCGACGAGAACCCGGACGCGGAGCGCGGAGGCCGGCGAGGGTGAGCGCCGCCCGGACCCTCGGCCGCGCCAGCCGCATCGTCGTCAAGATCGGCTCGGCGCTGCTCGTCGACCGCGCGAGCGGCCTTCGCCGGGAGTGGCTGGAGACGCTCGTCGCCGACGTCGCGCGCCTCAGCGCCGCCGGCAAGGACGTTCTCGTCGTCTCCTCCGGCGCCATCGCGCTCGGGCGCAAGATCCTGAACCTGCCGCATGGGGCTCTGAAGCTCGAGGAAAGCCAGGCGGCGGCGGCGGTCGGGCAGATCGCGCTCGCCCATGCCTATGGCGAGCTTCTCGGCGCCCACGGCCTGAAGGCCGGGCAGATCCTCCTGACGCTCGGCGACACGGAGGAGCGGCGGCGCTACCTGAACGCGCGCGCCACGGTCGGCACGCTTCTCTCCTTCGGCGCGATCCCGGTGATCAACGAGAACGACACGGTTGCAACGACGGAGATCCGCTACGGCGACAACGACCGGCTGGCGGCGCGGGTGGCGACGATGATGTCGGCCGATCTTCTCGTGCTTCTCTCCGATATCGACGGGCTCTACACGGCGCCGCCCGCGAGCGATCCGAACGCGCGCCATATCGAGACCGTGCCGGCGATCACGCCGGAGATCGAGGCGATGGCAGGGGGCGCGGCCTCCATCTTCTCGCGCGGCGGCATGAAGACCAAGATCGACGCCGGCAAGATCGCGACCGCCGCGGGCGCGGAGATGATCATCACGCGCGGCGACCGGCTGTCTCCGCTCTCGGCCATCGAGGCGGGCGAGCGGGCGACGCTGTTTCACGCGACGGCCAATCCCGTGACCGCGCGCAAGCGCTGGATCGCCGGGCATCTGAACGCCGCCGGCCGGCTCGTGGTCGATGCGGGCGCCGTGCGCGCGCTGCAATCGGGCAAGAGCCTGCTGCCGGCCGGCGTCCGGGCCGTGCATGGCGAGTTCGGCCGGGGCGATACGATCGTCGTCGCCGACGAGTCGGGGCGGGAGGTCGCGCGCGGCCTCGTCGCCTACGACGCTTCCGAAGCGCGCATCGTGGCGGGGCTGCGCTCGGCGGCGATCGAGGCCGCGCTCGGCTACGAGCCGCGCGCGGCGATGATCCACCGCGACGATCTCGTGATGGAGCGGCACCGGTGGAGCGGGGCCGAGGAGACGGCGGGCACCGTCGCGCAGGAGAGCACCCATGCTGGATAAGACGGCCGAGGCGGACGACACCGCCGCCCTGATGAAGGCCATGGGCGCCAAGGCGAAGGTCGCGGCGCGCCGGCTGGCGCTCGCGCCGACCGAGGTGAAGGACCGCGCGCTCCGCGCCATGGCCGACGCGGTGGAACGGGCGGCGCCCGCGATCCTCTCCGCTAACGCTTCGGACATGGAGCGCGCGCGGGCCGCGGGGCTCTCGCCCGCTCTCCTCGACCGGCTGCTTCTCGACGAGGCGCGCGTCGCCGGCATCGCCTCGGCGATCCGGGAGGTGGCGGCGCTCGCCGATCCCGTCGGCTCGCTCGTGTCGCAATGGGAGCGGCCGAACGGGCTCGTGATCTCGCGCGTCCGCACGCCGCTCGGCGTGATCGGCGTCATCTACGAGAGCCGGCCGAACGTGACGGCGGATGCGGCGGTCCTCTGCCTCAAGGCGGGCAATGCGGTGATCCTGCGCGGCGGGTCGGACTCTTCGGCCTCCTCGGGCGCGATCCACGCGGCGTTGGTCGAGGGGCTGGAGGCGGCCGGGCTTCCCGCCGAGGCCGTGCAGTTCGTGCCGGTGCCGGACCGGGCGGCGGTGGGCGCGATGCTGACCGGGCTCAATGGGGCGATCGACGTGATCGTGCCGCGGGGCGGGCGCTCGCTCGTCGCCCGGGTGCAGGAGGAGGCGCGCGTGCCGGTCTTCGCGCATCTGGAAGGCCTCTGCCATCTCTACATCGACAAGGCCGCCGATCTCGATATGGCCGTCCGGATCGCGGTCAACGCCAAGATGCGGCGCACCGGCGTCTGCGGCTCGGCGGAGACGCTGCTCGTGGACGAAGCGGTGCTCGGCACGCATCTTGCGCCCATCCTCGACGCGCTCGCTGCCGCCGGCTGCGAGATCCGGGGCGACGAGCGGGTGCGCGCCGTCTGGCCGGCGGCCCTGCCGGCGAGCGCGGAGGACTGGGAGACCGAGTATCTCGACGCGATCGTCTCCGTCGCGGCGGTGTCCGGCGTCGAGGGCGCGATCGCCCATATCGAGCGCTACTCCTCGCATCACACGGAGGCGATCGTGACCGAGGATGCCGGGACGGCGGAGACCTTCCTCGGCTCGATCGATTCGGCGATCCTGCTCCACAACGCCTCGACGCAGTTCGCCGACGGCGGTGAGTTCGGCTTCGGCGGCGAGATCGGCATCGCGACCGGCAAGATGCACGCGCGCGGGCCGGTCGGCGTCGAACAGCTGACGAGCTTCAACTACCGGGTCCGCGGGACCGGCCAGATCAGGCCGTGACATCCCGGCTCGTTCCGGGATCGGGGGCGGAGGATCTCGACCGCGCCGCCCTCGTTCTTCCCCATGTCGAACCCGGCATGGCGGTCGGGCTGCTCGGCGGCTCGTTCAATCCGCCCCATCCCGGGCACCGCCTCGTCGCCGAGCTCGCGCTCCGACGCCTGGAGCTCGACCAGGTCTGGTGGATGGTGACGCCCGGCAATCCGCTGAAGGACCACGGGTCGCTCCGGCCGCTCGCCGAACGGGTGGCGGCGTCGCGGGTGATCGCGAAGGACCCGCGCATATTTGTCACGGCCTTCGAAGCGCGCTATAGGGTCCGCTACACGGCCGACACGTTGGCGCTGCTTCATCGCCTTCGGCCGGATGTCACCTTCGTCTGGATCATGGGCGCGGACAGTCTGGCGAGCTTCCATCGCTGGCAGGATTGGCGCGGCATCGCCGCGACGACCCCGATCGCGGTGGTGGACAGGCCGGGTGCGACGCTCTCGCTTCTTTCCTCGCCAGCGGCCCTGACGCTTGCGCGAAGCCGGATTCGCGAAAGCGAAGCGGGCCGCCTGAAGCACCGAAAACCGCCGGCCTGGGTGTTTCTGCACGGGCCGCGTTCATCTTTTTCCTCGTCCGCGCTGCGGGCGGGGCTTCGACCGACGTCTTGAAACCGACACCGATCGGTGCCTATCTTCAAGGTGCGCCCAAGCTTTCCGCCAGGGCAGCACCACAACAAGGAACGACGAAACTGAGAAATGCCACACAGCCGGAGGACGCGATCATCGCAGCTCCTACCGATGCGCCCGCCAAGACGCCTGCGTCGGGCCGGGACCTCGTGGATATCGTCCTCGCCAGCGTCGACGACTCCAAGGGCGAGGACATCTTCTCGATCGACCTTCGCGGAAAGTCGGCGCTCGCCGATCACATGGTGATCGTCTCGGGCCGTTCCAACCGTCACGTCACCGCCGTCGCCGAACATCTCCTCAGCGACATCAAGGAAGGTGGCTTCGGGTCCTGCAAGGTCGAGGGCCTTCAGAACGGCGACTGGGTGCTGATCGATGCCGGCGACGTCATCGTGCACATCTTCCGCCCGGAGGTCCGCACCTTCTACAACATCGAGAAGATGTGGTCCGTCGCGGAGGCCAGCGACACGACGGTCCACTGACCGCGTGACGCAGCCTTCTCTTCGGCCGGGCCGGGCCCGGCCGCTGTCGATTGCCCGACCTTCGCCCATCGTGCGGGGTGGGCACCCATGCGCCTGACCATCGCCGCGATCGGCCGCATGAAGGCCGGTCCCGAGCGTGATCTGGCCGCGCGCTACCTCGACCGTCTGGCGAAATCCGGCGGTCCTCTCGGGCTCGACTATGCCGGGCTGATCGAGCAGCCGGAATCGCGCGCCGGAACCGCGCCCGAGCGCAAGCGGGACGAGGCGGCGCGGCTGACCGCCGGCCTTCCCGACAAGACCGCCTTCGTCGTGCTCGACGAGACCGGCAAGATCCTCTCTTCCGAAGATTTCGCCGAGACGATCGGGCGTCTGCGCGACGAAGGCCTGCGCGATCTGGCGCTTCTGATCGGCGGGCCCGACGGCATCGAGCCCGAGCTTCGCGGACGGGCGCGGCTGGTTCTCTCGCTCGGCCGCATGACCTGGCCGCACCAGATCGCCCGGATCCTTCTCGCCGAGCAGCTCTACCGGGCGACGACGATCCTCTCCGGCCACCCCTATCACCGCGTGTAATGTCGCCCTGCCGCAGGACGTCGCCAAAGTGGCTCTCGCGTCGCCCCTGGGACGCTCGAACGGGCGTGTCTCGTGCGCTTTTAGGCGCCCGCCATCTTGACGCCGCTTCGATATGGTTGATGCCTTGTTAAGGTTTGGCAGATTAAAATCCTGATTCTGGAGGCCGCCTCCGCCGTAAGGCGCGGATGCGGCGGGGGCGAGCAGGCAGGGACAGGGCACCGTGGCATTTCGAGCCGCACGAGACCGGCGGGGCCTTCCCTGCCGCGCGAAGGCTGCGCTCCTTGCCGGGGGCCTCGGCCTTCTCCTTCATGCCGCCCCGTCCGCGCGCGCCGAGCCAGAGCCGCCGGTTTCGCTGGAAACGGTCGGCAGCGTCGATCGCGTCGTGACGCTCGACGCCGAACGGCAGAAGACCGCGCTCGATCTCGCCAATCTCGCCGACCAGATCCAACTGACCGAGGAGGCGATCCGCAATCTCGACACCGAGATCGGAACGCTGAAATCCGACCGCGAGGGCATCCGCACGGCGATGATCGAGGCGGCCGCGCGCCAGAAGCAGGCTTCCGAGGAGATCGCGGCGACCGAGACGCGCATCGGCAAGCTCGGCGACGACGAAGCCGGCATCAAGGCCTCGCTGCGCGAGCGGCGCGGGCTCCTCGCCGAGGTCATCGGCGCGCTCGAGCGCATGGGCCGCAAGCCGCCGCCGGCGCTGCTCGTGCGGCCCGACGACGCGCTGGGCTCGGTGCGCAGCGCCATCCTGCTCGGCGCCGTCGTGCCCGGCATCCGCAAGGAGACCGAGACGCTGGTGGCCGATCTCGCCCGGCTGTCCAAGGTGCGCCAGGACATCGTCGCCGAGAAGACCCGCTTCGTCGAGGGGCTGACCCGCCAGCGGGAGGAGGAGGCGCGCCTCGCCCGCCTCTTCGCCGAGAAGGAGACGCTCGAGGCCGACCATCGCGAGCGCCGCGCGGCGGAGGCCCGCCGCGTCGCCGATCTCGCGGCCAAGGCGACGAGCCTGCAGGACCTCATCGAGACACTGGAAGGCGAAGCGGCCAAAGCGCGCATCGCGGAGGCCGCCGAGGCGAAGGAAGCGGCGCAGCGCCGGGAGGCCGCGATCAAGGCCGAGGCCGAGCGCGAGCAGGCGGCAGCCAAGAAAGCCGAGGAGGACGCGCGGATCGCCGCCGCAGGCCAGCCGGGGCCGGATGCGGCAGCGCCGACACCGCCCGCGGCGGAGCCGCAGGTGGCCGCGCTGACGCCGCCCCCCGAAGCCTCCGCACCCGCCGAGGACACCTACGATATCGCGTCACTTCGCCGTGACATGAATCGGCTCGAACCCGGCGCCCCATTTTCGACAATGAAAGGCCGTCTGTCGAAACCGGTGGCCGGCGCGCTTCGCGTCGGGTACGGGCAGAGCGACGGCATAGGGCGGCCGTCGTCCGGCGTGACGCTGGAGGCCCGGCCCGGCGATGTCGTGACGGCCCCGGCGGATGGTCAGGTCTTGTACTCGGGACCGTTTCGGTCCTACGGACAGCTCTTGATCCTGAATGCGGGCGACGGCTATCATGTCGTGCTTGCAGGTATGAGCGAGATCGACGTCGCCGTCGGACAGTTCGTGCTTTCGGGAGAGCCCGTCGCCGTGATGGGAGCGCAGAGGGTGGCCAGTGCCGCAGCGGCGGACGTGGCTCCGGTCGAAACTTCGCTCTACGTCGAATTTCGTAAGGACGGGAAACCGGTCGATCCGTCTCCCTGGTGGGCGGCCAGACCTTCTGGAAGGACGAGGAATGATTCGTAAGCTCTCGATACTCTTCGCCGGAGCGCTCATGGGAGCGACCGCGATGACCGTCGTCGTCGGACAGCAGGCCGGCGTCGCCAACGCCGCCGGGTCCGACACCTATCGCCAGCTCGCGATCTTCGGCGACGTGTTCGAGCGCGTGCGCGCCCAGTATGTCGAGAAGCCGGACGACCAGAAGCTGATCGAGACCGCCATCAACGGCATGCTCACCCAGCTCGACCCGCATTCCAGCTACATGAACGCCAAGGAAGCGGCGGACATGCGCACGGAGACGCGCGGCCAGTTCGGCGGCCTCGGCATCGAGGTCACGATGGAGAACGAGCTCGTCAAGGTCATCTCGCCCTTCGAAGGCACCCCGGCCGACAAGGCGGGCGTTCTGGCCGGCGACCTGATCGCGGAGATCAACGGCGATCAGGTGCGCGGCCTCACCCTCGGCGAAGCCGTGGAGAAGATGAAGGGCGACATCGGCACCTCCGTCACGCTGACCATCGTGCGCGAGGGCGCAACCAAGCCCGTCAAGCTCACGCTGAAGCGCGACGAGATCAAGGTTCCCTCCGTCCGCCACTCGGTCGAAAACGATGTCGGCTACATCAAGCTCCTGAAGTTTAACGAGCAGACGACGGTCGGCCTCGAAGAGGCGATCGCCGACATCGAGAAGAAGATCCCGGCCGACAAGCTGAAGGGCTTCGTCCTCGACCTGCGCCGCAATCCCGGCGGCCTGCTCGACGAAGCGGTCAGCGTTTCCGACGCCTTCCTGGAATCGGGCGAGATCGTCTCCACGCGCGGCCGCAATGCCGAGGAGACGCGCCGTTACAACGCCCGTTCGGGCGACGACATCCAGGGCAAGCCGCTGGTCGTGCTCGTCAACGGCGGTTCGGCCTCGGCCTCCGAGATCGTCGCCGGCGCGCTGCAGGACCAGCGCCGCGCGACCGTCGTCGGTTCGCGCTCCTTCGGCAAGGGCTCGGTGCAGACCATCATCCCGCTCGGCGCGAACGGCGCCCTGCGCCTGACGACCGCGCTCTACTACACGCCGTCGGGCCGCTCCATCCAGGGCCGCGGCATCGATCCCGACGTGAAGGTCGAGCAGCCGCTGCCGGACGACATCAAGAAGCAGATGGGTCTCGACAGCGAGGACGAGGTCGTGCGCGGCGAGTCGTCGCTGCGCGGCCACATCACCGGCAACGAGGAGAACGACGAGGGCTCCGGCTCGCTCGATTACGTTCCCCCGGAGCAGAAGGACGACCTTCAGCTGATCTACGCGATGGATCTCCTGCGCGGCGTGAAGACCGATGCGTCCTTCCCGCCCAAGGCCGACAAGCGCGCCGCCAACTAACCGGCGCGTCGTCACCGACCGTTCGATCGAGGCCTCGGCTCCCATGGGAGCCGGGGCCCTTTTCGTCGGCACGGCGGGTCTTTCGGCGGGTGAGGCCCGGTCCAGCTTGGCCTGCTAGCAGGAGCCATGCTCGACGATCTCCGACGCCCTCTTGGCCGCGATCTCACGCGGGCGCCCGCCCGGCGCAAAGGGCCGACCTCCCGCCAGATTCTCGGCGCGGGCGTCTTCGTCGCGCTTCTGGCAGGCTCAGCCGCGACCGTTCTCCTGCAGCCCGAATTCCGGCAGGGCGATCTCATCGCCGATCTCGCGGCGCAAAAGGCCGCAGCGGCCGCCAAGGCGGAGATCGCGGCCGCGCCGCTTCAGCCGCTGCCGCCGGCGACCCGCGTCGAGCGGGCGGCGCTTGCCGATCCCTCGCTGCCGACCGTCACCTATCCGCCGGGCACCGCGGGCCTTTCCGGTGCGGTGGTCGATGTCAGCGATCCCGGCTCGATCCGGCAGGCGCCGAGCTTCGCCGACCGGCCGGACGATGCGCTGATCGAGGTTTCCGACGACGGGCCCCTGCCGATCCGCGCGGCCGACGGGCGCCGGCCCTTCGACGTCTATTCCATGGCCCCGGCCAGCGAGGCCGGCGCGCGGATCGCGATCGTCGTCGGTGGGCTCGGCATCAGCCAGACCGGCACGCAGGCCGCGATCGAGGCTCTTCCGTCCGGCGTCACGCTCGGCTTCGCGCCCATGGGCAACAGTCTCGATCGCTGGATGAAGGAGGCGCGGCGGAGCGGCCACGAGCTGCTGCTGCAGGTCCCGATGGAGCCCTTCGGCTATCCCGCGACCTCGCCCGGCGACGACACGGTGACGACGGCCGAGATCTCCGCCGGCTATTTCGGCGCGCTGTCGCGTTCGCTGGGACGGCTCACCAACTATGTCGGCGTCGCCAATTTCATGGGCGCGCGGCTGACCGCCGATCCCGCCGCCATGACCGCCTTCATGAGCGAGCTGTCGCGACGCGGCCTCATGTTCCTCGACGACGGCAGTTCCGTGCGCAGCGTCTCCGACAATGCCGCGCGCTCGGCCGGCACCGTCCATGCCCGCGCCGATGTCCTTCTCGACGGCGAGCAGGACGCGGGCTCGATCACAGCCAAGCTCGACACGCTCGAGCGCGCGGCGCGCGCCAACGGCACGGCGATCGGCACGGCCTCGGCCTTCGACGTCTCGGTCGCCACGATCTCGACCTGGGTCAAGGCCGCCGAGCAGCGCGGCATCACGGTCGTTCCGATCTCCGCTCTCGCCTTCGATCCCGAAGCGCGCTGAAGCCGATGGAAGCGACGGCGAAAGGCGTTCCGGCGCGCGGCGCTTTGCGATAGACATCGGGCGACCGCCACAGCTTGGATGCGCCCCATGACGAAGCCGATCGACTTCGAAGTCCTGCCCTACCGTCCCTGCGTCGGCATCATGGTGCTGAACGCGAAGGGGCTCGTCTGGGTCGGCCGCCGCCTCGTGGGAGAGAAGGGCGAGATGGAGGGCGCAACTGCGCTCTGGCAGATGCCGCAGGGCGGGATCGACGAGGGCGAGGACCCGCTCGAGGCCGCGCGCCGCGAGCTCTACGAGGAGACCGGCATCCGCTCGGTCACGCTGCTCGGCGAAAGCCCCGACTGGATCACCTACGACCTGCCGCCGCACCTCGTCGGCATCGCGCTGAAGGGACGGTTCCGCGGCCAGCGGCAGAAGTGGTTCGCCTTCCGCTTCGAGGGCGAGGAGAGCGAGGTCCAGATCGCCCCGCCGCCGGGCGGCCACAGCGCGGAGTTCGACGACTGGGGCTGGAAGCCGATGGACGAGGTCCTCGCCTCCGTCGTGCCCTTCAAGCGCGGGGTCTACGAGCAGGTCGTCGCCAACTTCCGCGCTCACGAACTCGTCTGAGGCTTCGGACGGGCGCGGGCTTATCCCCGCGCCGTCCGCTCTCGCCATACTCGCCGCCGGTTTGATCCGAACGGAGATGCGGCATGAGCGAGACGACCCGATTGAAGCTGCCCTTCATCATGGCGGCGCAGGCGCAGAAGCATGTGACGCACAACGAGGCGCTGCTGGCCGCGGATGCGCTGGTCCATCTCGGCGTGGCGACGCGCCAGCTGGCATCCCCGCCGCCGGCCCCCGCGGAAGGCGCGCGCTATCTCGTCGCGGCCCATCCCAGCGGCGACTTTCTCGGCCGGGCCGGCGCGATCGCGGCCTTCGACGGCGGGGCCTGGCGCTTTCACGCGCCGGACGAGGGATGGCGCTGCTGGGTCGCCGACGAGGGGCGGCTTCTCGTCCACACCGGCGGCGCCTGGACGCCGATCAACCTCGATGCCGACTCCGAGGTCCAGGTGGCGGCCCTCGGAGTCGGAACGGCGCCGGACGCTGCGAACCGGCTGGCCGTCAAATCGGACGCCGTGCTTCTCTCTCATGACGACGTGACGCCGGGGACTGGCCATCTGCGGGTCACGCTCAACAAGAGCGCATCCGCGCGCGATGGGGGGATCGCCTTCCAGACCGGCTATTCCACCCGCGCGCTTCTCGGCACCTTCGGCTCCGATGCCTTCACGCTGCGGGTCTCGCCGGACGGCAGCGCCTATTCGCCGGTTCTGGCAGCCGATCCCGGCGGCAAGGTCGCGCTGAGAGGAGCGGTCGACACCGCCCTGGCGCAGCCTATCCAGCTGAACGGGCAGGTGCGCGTGTCGGCGGACCGGATGACGGTGGAGGCCGCTTCGGCCGTCGGCGTCGGCCTGCATCTTTCCAACACGCAGAGCGGGGCGCATGGCGGCTATCTCCTCTCGGCGTCCGGCGCGGGTGCCTTCTCCATTGCCGATCAGACCAGCGGAGCGCGGCTCGTCGTCGGCCCCACCGGCAACATCCTGCCCGGTGCCGACAACGCCGTGACGCTCGGCGAGGCCGGAAAGCGCTTCTCGGCGGTCTATGCGACGACCGGGACGATCCAGACCTCCGACCGGCGGGACAAGGTGGACGTCGCGCCTGTCGGGCCCAAGCTGGCTCTGGCGCTTCTCGATGCGATCGAGCCGGTCACGTTCCGCTGGAGGGAGCCGGAGGAGAGGGATGACCGTGGCGGACGGGGCGAGGGGGACGAGGCAAAGGTCGTGACGGCGCCCCATGCGGCCGGGCGCCATGCTGGCTTCCTAGCGCAGGAGGTGCGCGCCGCGCTCGATGCGGCTGGGACTGAACTCGGCGTCTGGGGACTGGACGACGGGGCCGATGCGGCAAGTCGGCAGTGGCTGCGACCGGATCAGATGATCCCGCTCCTGTGGGAGGCCCTGCGGGAGACGAGGCGGGAGCTTGCGGCGTTGAAGGCCGGTGGAGCCGAGCAGGCGCCGGCACTCTGATACCGATATGCGGCGGGGGATCACACTTCGGCGCACGAACGAAAACGGCCGCCCGGGAAGGGGCGGCCGCTCGTCGATCCGTCTTGAAATGCCTGCGATCTCAGAGACCGACGGCGGCCCGGGAATCGCGCAGCTCGGCGAGAAGGTTTTCCGCGCGCGTCTTGCTCTCGGGCGTCTTGGCGTCCGTCACGTCCTCTTCCGCGTCGCGGATCTGGGCGTCGAGGTCGGCGGCGTTCAGCTCCTCGACCGGAACGGCGCGCTCGGCGAGCAGCGTGAAGCCGGCATTGGAGACGTCGGCGAAACCGCCGCGAACGAAGAAGCGACGCTCCTGGCCGCTGGCGAGCGTGGCGACCACGACGCCGGCCTTCAGCGTCGTCATGAGCGGCGCGTGGCGCGCCATGACGGTCATGTAGCCTTCGGTGCCGGGCGCCAGCACCGCCGTCACGGCCTCGGAAACGAGGAGCCGCTCGGGCGACACGAGTTCGAACTGGAAGCTCTCAGCCATGGTGGGTCGACCCGTTTCGTGCGGCCTCGAAATGCTCGACGGCCGTCTGGAACTTGTCGCGGCAGCCGGGATTGCAGAACCCCACCACCGCGCCGTTGTAGAGCGTCAGGGAGTCCGGCGAAACCGGCTTCCCCGACCAAGGGCATGTGTCGTTGACGGCATCCTCGAAGCGAAGCGCGCCGTCCCCGTTCATGCTCAGGCGGCCTCGGCCGCGAGCTTCTGCGCCTTGGCGACGGCCATGTCGATGCCGCCGACCATGTAGAAGGCGGCCTCGGGCAGGTGGTCGTACTCGCCGTTGACGAGGCCCTTGAAGCTCTTGATCGTGTCTTCCAGCGGAACGAGCTGGCCGGGCGAGCCGGTGAAGACCTCCGCGACGAAGAAGGGCTGGGACAGGAAGCGCTCGACCTTGCGGGCGCGGGCGACCGTCAGCTTGTCCTCTTCGGAGAGCTCGTCCATGCCGAGAATGGCGATGATGTCCTGTAGCGACTTGTAGCGCTGCAGCGTCTCCTGCACCTTACGGGCGACCGTGTAGTGCTCTTCGCCCAGAATCATCGGGGAGAGCATGCGCGAGGTCGAGTCGAGCGGATCCACCGCCGGGTAGATGCCCTTCTCGGAGATCGCGCGGTTCAGAACCGTCGTCGCGTCCAAGTGCGCGAAGGAGGTGGCAGGCGCCGGGTCGGTCAGATCGTCGGCAGGCACGTAGATGGCCTGCACCGAAGTGATCGAACCCTTGGTCGTGGTCGTTATGCGCTCCTGCATCATGCCCATGTCGGTCGCGAGCGTCGGCTGATAGCCCACGGCGGACGGGATGCGGCCGAGGAGAGCCGACACTTCCGAACCCGCCTGCGTGAAGCGGAAGATGTTGTCGACGAAGAACAGAACGTCCTGGCCCTGGTCGCGGAAGTGCTCGGCGATGGTGAGGCCGGTCAGCGCGACGCGGGCACGGGCGCCCGGCGGCTCGTTCATCTGGCCGTAGACGAGTGCCGCCTTCGAGCCGGCGGTCGAGCCGCCGTTCTCGTGGGGGTCCTTGTTCACGCCGGACTCGATCATCTCGTAGTAGAGATCGTTGCCTTCGCGGGTGCGCTCGCCGACACCGGCGAAGACGGAGTAGCCGCCGTGCGCCTTGGCGACGTTGTTGATCAGTTCCTGGATCAGAACGGTCTTGCCGACGCCGGCGCCGCCGAAGAGGCCGATCTTGCCGCCGCGCGCATAGGGCGCGAGGAGGTCGATGACCTTGATGCCGGTGACCAGGATCTGGCTCTCGGGGGACTGCTCGACATAGGGAGGCGCGAGCTGGTGGATGCCGCGCTTGGATTCGTACTGGATCGGGCCGACCTCGTCGATCGGCTCGCCGATGACGTTCATGATGCGGCCGAGCGTGCCGTCGCCGACGGGAACCTGGATCGGCTCGCCGGTGTCGGTCACGGGCTGGCCGCGCACGAGGCCTTCGGTGAGATCCATGGCGATCGTGCGCACGGTGTTCTCGCCGAGATGCTGGGCGACCTCGAGGACGAGGCGGCTGCCGTTGTTCGTCGTCTCGAGCGCGTTCAGGATCGCGGGCAGTTCGCCGTCGAACTGGACGTCGACGACGGGTCCGATGACCTGAGCAACGCGGCCGGTCGCCGCTCCGTTAAAGTTCGTGTCAGCCATCACGGCCTCCTTTCGCAAACGTCAGAGCGCCTCGGCGCCTGCGATGATTTCGATGAGTTCGGTGGTGATCTGCGCCTGACGCTGCCGGTTGTAGGAGATCGACAGCTTCTTGATCATGTCGCCGGCATTGCGCGTGGCGTTGTCCATGGCGCTCATGCGGGCGCCCTGTTCGGAAGCCGCGTTCTCGAGAAGCGCGCGGAAGACCTGGATCTTGATGTTCCGGGGGATGAGATCGGCGAGGATCTCGGCCGGGTCGGGCTCGTATTCGTAGACCGCGCCGCCTTCGGAAGCCGCTGCGCCCGCGCCCTCGATCGAGGAGGGAATGATCTGCCGGGCGGTCGGGATCTGCGTGATCACGTTCCGGAATTCGGAGAAGAAGATCGTGGCGACGTCGAACTCGCCAGCCTCGAACATCGAAATGACCTTCGAGCCGATCTCGTCGGCGTTGACGAAGCCGATCTTCTTCACGTCGCGAAGCTCGCGGCGCTCGACGATCCGGTCGCCGAGATCGCGGCGCATCATGTCCGTGCCCTTGCGGCCGACGGACATGATCTTGACCGTCTTGCCGGAGGCAACGAGCTTGCGGGCATGTTCGCGCACCAGACGCACGATCTGCGCGTTGAAGCCGCCGGCGAGGCCGCGGTCGGACGAGAAGACGACGAGCAGATGCACGTCGTCCTTGCCGGTTCCGGTCATGAGAGCAGGCGCATCGCCCTCCATCGCACCGGCGATGTTGGCGAGAACCGCGGCCATGCGCTCCGAATAGGGGCGTGCGGCCTCGGCTGCTTCCTGGGCGCGACGGAGCTTGGCCGCCGCGACCATCTGCATGGCCTTGGTGATCTTCTGCGTCGCCTTGACGGAGGCGATGCGGTTTCTGAGATCCTTAAGCGAAGCCATAGGGCCGCATCATCTCCGGCAATAGTGTCGTGAGCCGCGAGGCGGGTTCAGGCGAAGGACTTGGCGAAGCTGTCGAGAGCCGACTTGAGCTTGGCGCGGCTGTCGTCCGAGAGAGCCTTCTCGCGGGCGATCGTCTCCAGAAGATCCTTGTGCTCGGTGCGGAGCGAGGACAGGAGCCCCTGCTCGAACGGTCCGACGTCGGAGACCTTCAGCTTGTCGAGATAGCCCTGCGTTCCCGCGAAGATGACCGCGACCTGCTCTTCCGTCTTCAGCGGCGAGAACTGCGGCTGCTTCAGGAGTTCGGTCAGGCGCGCGCCGCGGTTGAGGAGACGCTGGGTCGAGGCGTCGAGATCGGAGCCGAACTGCGCGAAGGCGGCCATCTCGCGATACTGGGCGAGCTCGCCCTTGATCGAGCCGGCGACCTGCTTCATCGCCTTGATCTGCGCGGCCGAGCCGACGCGGCTGACCGAGAGGCCGACGTTCACCGCCGGGCGGATGCCCTGGTAGAAGAGGTTGGTCTCGAGGAAGATCTGGCCGTCGGTGATCGAGATCACGTTGGTCGGGATGTAGGCGGACACGTCGTTCGCCTGCGTCTCGATGACGGGAAGCGCGGTCAGCGAGCCGGCGCCGAGCGAGTCGTTCAGCTTGGCGGCGCGCTCGAGGAGACGCGAGTGCAGGTAGAAGACGTCGCCGGGATAGGCTTCGCGGCCCGGCGGACGGCGCAGGAGAAGCGACATCTGGCGGTAGGAGACGGCCTGCTTGGACAGATCGTCATAGGCGATCACGGCGTGCATGCCGTTGTCGCGGAAGTACTCGCCCATGGCGCAGCCGGCGAAGGGCGCGATGTACTGCATCGGCGCGGGGTCCGAGGCGGTGGCGGCGACGACGATGGAATACTGCATCGCGCCGCGCTCTTCGAGTGTGCGGACGAACTGCGCGACGGTCGAGCGCTTCTGCCCGATCGCAACGTAGACGCAGTAGAGCTTTTCCTTGTCGTTGCCCGCGTCGTGCGCCGGCTTCTGATTGAGGAACGTGTCGAGCAGGATGGCGGTCTTGCCGGTCTGGCGATCGCCGATGACCAGCTCGCGCTGGCCGCGGCCGATCGGGATCAGCGCGTCGATGGCCTTGATGCCCGTGGACATCGGCTCGTGCACGGACTTGCGCGGGATGATGCCGGGCGCCTTGACGTCGACGCGGCGGCGCACGGCGTTCTCGATCGGACCCTTGCCGTCGATCGGATTGCCGAGACCGTCGACCACGCGGCCGAGCAGGCCCATGCCGACCGGCACGTCCACGATCGAGCCCGTGCGCTTGACGGTGTCGCCTTCCTTGATGTCGCGGTCGGAGCCGAAGATGACGACGCCGACATTGTCCGACTCGAGGTTCAGCGCCATGCCGCGGATGCCGCCGGGGAACTCGACCATCTCGCCGGCCTGGCAGTTGTCGAGGCCGTAGACGCGCGCGATGCCGTCACCGACCGAGAGCACCTGTCCGACCTCGGAAACTTCGGCCTCGTTGCCGAAGTTCTTGATCTGGTTCTTCAGAATTGCGGAAATTTCCGCGGCCCGGATGTCCATCAGCCGACCTCTTTCAGCGCAAGCTTGAGCGAATTCAGTTTTGTGCGGAGCGACGTGTCGATCTGGCGCGAGCCGATCTTGACGACGAGACCGCCGAGAATGGAGGGATCGACGCTTTCGTGCATCGTCACGGACTTGCCGGCATAGGCGCCGAGCGCCTCGCGCAATTCCGTCCGCTGCGCGTCGTTCAGCGCCTGGGCGCTCGTCACGTCGGCCTGGATCTCGCCGCGATGGGCCGATGCCATGGCCTTGAAGGAGCGGATCATCGCCGGCAGCGCGAAGAGGCGCCGATTGGCTGCGATCACCTTCAGGAAATTGCCGGTGAGGGCGCCCGGCCGCGTCTCCGCCACGACGCCGGTGATGGCGGCGAGCTGCTCCTCGGAGGTGAAGGAGGGACTGAGGACGAGGCGCCGGAAATCGGCATTGTCTTCGATAAGGCCCCCGAACGCGGCGAGTTCGGATTCGACGGCGTCGACCGAACCCTCATCGCGTGCGAGTTCGAACAGGGACAGAGCGTAGCGTTCTGCGACTCCCGAGACGGGAGAGGATGATGTTGCCACGGACGACCGCTTCTCTCTTCCTTGATGGTCAAGCACCCGGTCCGTCCCCTTGTGGGTCGTGCCAACGCCTTGAAGCCGTTCAGATTATTTTCCGCTGGACCCTCTCGGTCGAGAGGCTCTCGAGCGAGAGGCAAGGTCCCTCTAGCATAGCGGTTTCCCCGCCACAACGCCGGATGGGAAAGGATTTCGCCTCGGTCTCGCCGTTTTTGCCGGTCGCCGTTCAGGAATGGACCATGCCGAAGCCGCTGGCGAGCGATGCGGCCGCGATGGCGAGGCTGAGAAAGAGCAGAACCGTGTTCGCCCAGCGCGACACGCCGTCCGACAGAAGCGCGACGAGGCGGCCGAAGGTGGCGAAGGTCCAGGCGCCGCCGAGCAGAAGCTGGATGTTCTGCTGGTCGAAGAGAAGCAGCGAGAGGAGCCCGATCCCGACATAGAAGCCGCCGAGCGTGGCGCGCATTTCGGCGACGCCCTGCGGCTGCTGGTTCATCGCGTGGATCGTGAAGGCCCGCAGCATGAGGCGCGGCGTGAACATGGCGAAGAGGCCGAAGAGAAGCGTCGCGGCCGCCGCCGAGAAGGGCAGGAGCTCGGCGGTCGTCTGGGGGAGCTGGATCTCCATCGGGCGTCTCTCGTCCTTCGCGGTCCTCGTCGACGCGCAGCCGGTATCACAGGCCCGCCCGGATATCACTTCATGTTCGGCAGATTCGGCGGCGTGTCACCCGCGCGGTATCGCGTCAGAGAAAGCTCTGCGGATCGATGTCGATCTGCACCTCGACCGTGCCGCGCGGGCGGGGGGCCGCGGCGATGGTGGCGCGCAGATAGGCCTGCATCGGCGCGCGCCGATGGCCCTGGAAGAGAAGGCGGAACCGGTGGCGGCCGCGCAGCACCGCGAGCGGCGCCTCGGCGGGGCCGAGCACCTCGATCGCGCCGTCCTCGGCCGCTGCGCCCTTCAGCGCCCGCGCATGGTCTTCGGCCTCCTTGCGTGTCGCGGCCGAGACGACGATGGCGGCGAGGCGGCCGAAGGGCGGCAGGCCCGCCCGCTCGCGCTCGGCGATCTCCCGGTCGTAGAATCGCTCGGGCTCGCCGCTGGCGATGGCCTGCATCACGGGATGCTCGGGCTGGAAGGTCTGGATGAGACCGCGGCTGGCAAGGCCCGTGCGCCCGGCCCGGCCCGTCACCTGATGGAGGAGCTGGAAGGTGCGCTCGGCCGCGCGCGGATCGCCGTTGGAGAGGCCGAGATCGGCGTCGACCGCGCCGACGAGCGTCATCAGGGGGAAATGGTGCCCCTTGGCGACGAGCTGCGTGCCGATGACGATGTCGGCCTCGCCATCCGCAATGGCTTCGAGCTCCCGGCGCAGGCGGCGCGGTCCGCCCGCCATGTCGGAGGAGAGGAGGATCGTGCGCGCCTCCGGGAAGGTTTCCAGCATCTCCTCGGCGATTCGCTCGACGCCCGGGCCGCAGGCGACGAGATGATCGAACGTGCCGCAATCCGGGCAGTATTCGGGGCGGCGCATGGAGAAGCCGCAATGGTGGCACTGGAGCTGGCCGCGCAGCCGGTGGTCCACCAGCCAGGTCGAGCATTCCGAGCACTGGAAGCGATGGCCGCAGACGCGGCAGAGCGTCAGCGGAGCGTAGCCGCGCCGGTTGAGAAAGAGCAGCGCCTGTTCGCCGCGCGCCACGGTTTCGGCGATGGCGGTCTGCAGAATGGGCGAGATGAAGCGGCCGCGCGCCGGCGGATGGCGCCGGAGATCGACGAGGCCGAGGCTCGGCATGGCGGCCTCGGCATAGCGCCCGGCCAGCCGGACATGGCCGTAGCGCCCGGCGGAGGCGTTGACGCGGCTTTCGATCGAGGGCGTGGCGGAGGCGAGGATGGCGGGAAAGCCGCCGAGCGAGGCGCGCACCACCGCCATGTCGCGGGCGTGGTAGAAGGTGCGGTCCTCCTGCTTGTAGGCGGGGTCGTGTTCCTCGTCGACGATGACGAGCTTCAGATCGGGAAAGGGCAGGAAGAGGGCCGAGCGCGCGCCGGCCACGACCCGCACACCGCCCTCTGCCACCTGCCGCCAGACCTTTTCGCGGATGCGGGGCGCGAGATCGGAATGCCACTCGGCAGGCGGCGCGCCGAACCGGGCATGGAAGCGATCGATGAAGGCCTGCGTCAGCGCGATCTCGGGCAGGAGGATGAGGACCTGACCGCCCGCTTCCAGCGCCGCCGCGACCGCCTCGAAATAGACCTCCGTCTTGCCGGAGCCCGTGACGCCTTCGAGAAGCGTCGCGGAGAAGACGCCCTCGCGCACCTTCTCGGCCAGCTCTTCGCCGACGCCGCGCTGATCCGGGCTGAGATCGGCGCGGCCGAAGGCCGGGTCGGGCGCGGCGACGACCGGAACGGGCGGCAGGCGCACCGTTTCGAAGGCGCCGAGCTTCACCAGCCCATCCACCACCGAGACCGAGACGCCGGCGGCATGGGCGAGGCCCGAGCGCGACCAGGCCGGCGAATCCGCCGCCGCATCCAGCACGCGGCGGCGCGCGCCGGTGAGCCGGTCCGGCTCGTGGGCGGTCCGCCTGAGCCCGTCGATGAAGGGTTCGGGATCGAAGGCGGCGGGTGCGCGAAGCGCCATGCGCGCGACGAGGCCGGGCGGCGAGAGCGTGTAGTCGGCGACCCAGTCGATGAAGCGGCGCATGCCGGCGTCGATCGGCGGGCAGTCGAAGGCCTTGGTGATCGGGCGCAGCTTCTTCGGATCGACGCCGTCGGTCTCGCCGTCCCAGACGATGCCGGCGACCTGCCGAGGCCCGAGCGGAACCTGCACGATCGAGCCGGGCGAAACGACCATGCCCTCGGGCACGGCGTAGGAATAGGGGCGGGCCGCCGGGAGGGGCACGAGAACCGGCACGACGGCCGGACCGCTTTGGGCTTGCGGCTGGCCTTCATCGGGAAAGAGGTGGTCAAGAAGGCCGGGCGTCCGCGTCATGCCGCTTCATATCGCGGGCCGGGGGCGCTGCCGCAAGCGGGGTGGCGCGAGGTGCGTCGCGATCGCGATCTGGAAGGGGATATCTGTCATGCGGGCGGGAGGCACCCCCCTCTGCCTGCCGGCATCTCCCCCGCAAGGAGGGAGATCAGGCTTGTCGCAGACGGTTCAGATTTCGATCGACCACCGACGCTGCCGATCTCCCTCCTTGCGGGGGAGATGGCCGGCAGGCCAGAGGGGGGTGCCTCCCGCAGATGCTTGACGTCACAGGTGGCTTTCCGCGAACGTCTGCCGTCCGCGATCAGTCCACGCAAACGTCTGCCGTACCGAACTTTCTATGAAAGCGCCCCCCCTCAACGCGAGTCGATCAGATCGCGCGGCCCGGCTTGACCTGGAAGTGGCTTTCCAGGAAGTAGAGGCTGGTGTTGATGCCGCGGCCGACTTCGGTGAGGAGATCGGCGGTCAGGTCGTCGCCCGCGTCGTCGGCTTCCTCGATGCCTTCCATCAGGGCCTCGCTCCAGGCGGCGTAGCTGTCGGAGAGGCGGCGCAGGTGATCTTCGGCATGCACGATGTCGAGCGCATAGGGCTGGAGGATGGAGTTGGCGGCGGAGGCCTGCACGGTGCCCTGCGCCTGTCCGCCCATGCCCGTCAGGCGCTCGGCGATGAGATCGACATAGCCTTCCGCCTGTTCGTGCAGCTCGTCGAAGAGCTTGTGAACGGCGATGAAGTTCATGCCCTTGACGTTCCAATGGGCCTGCTTGGCCTGATAGGAGAGGTCGATCGCCGTGCCCAGATGCTTCTGGAGCAGGGGCACCATCGCGCCGCGCACGTTCTCCTTCTGCGGGTTCTTGGTCGCGTGCAGCAGGACGTCGGGGTTCTTCTTTTCCGGGGTCTTGGCCATGGTCCGTTCCTTCAGGAAGTGCGGTCGAGCGCGGGGTGGCGGCGATCCGCCCGTCCTCCACGTCTCGATCTCGCATCCCTAATCGACCACCGCGCCTCCGGTTCCCGGGCGGTCGGTATCCCAACGACAAAGGGCCCGGCCGTCCGGAAACGGCCGAGCCCTTTTCAGGCTTCGAACGGGAGCCGCGCCGCGGCGGGCGTGGGGCTTTCGCTCAGACGCGGCGCTCGACCATCATCTTCTTGATCTCGGCGATGGCCTTGGCGGGGTTCAGCCCCTTGGGGCAGGCCTGCGTGCAGTTCATGATCGTGTGGCAGCGATAGAGCTTGAACGGATCTTCCAGCTCGTCCAGCCGGTTGCCCGTCGCCTCGTCGCGGCTGTCGATCAGCCAGCGATAGGCCTGGAGCAGCACGGCGGGGCCGAGATAGCGCTCGCCGTTCCACCAATAGGAGGGGCAGGAGGTCTGGCAGCAGAAGCAGAGGATGCACTCGTAGAGACCGTCGAGCTTGGCGCGGTCGTCGTGGCTCTGGCGCCATTCCTTCTCGGGCTCGGGCGTCTCGGTCTGGAGCCAGGGCTCGATCGAGCGAAGCTGGGCGTAGGGCACCGAGAGATCGGGCACAAGGTCCTTGATCACCGGCATGTGGGGCAGGGGATAGACCTTGATGGCGCCCTTCACCTCGTCCATGCCCTTGGTGCAGGCCAGCGTGTTGGAGCCGTCGATGTTCATCGCGCAGGAGCCGCAGATGCCCTCGCGGCAGGAGCGGCGCAGCGTCAGCGTCGCGTCGACCTTGTTCTTGATCCAGAGCAGCGCGTCGAGCACCATCGGGCCGCAATCGTCGGTGTCGACGTAATAGGTGTCGAGCCGCGGGTTGCGGTCGTCGTCGGGCGACCAGCGATAGATGCCGAACTCGCGGACCGATTTCGCCCCGGACGGCTTCGGCCAGACCTTGCCCTTCTCGATTCGGGAGTTCTTGGGAAGCGTCAGTTCGACCATTGCGAATGTCCGGTGCCTGTTTGGAACGGCTCGAAACATAGAAGCGTGCGGTGCGAAACGCCAGCGGCGAATGAGCACGCAAAGCGGCGCGAATCGGTTGAAAACCGGATCGTTTCCGGCGTGGTGCCGATCGGCTTCCTGCAGCGCCCTCTCGCCCGTCTGACGGAAGTGTTGGGTCGCGGTGAGCCGGAAAAGCGGAACGGAGATTCGAAGCTCCGCATTCGTCCTCCCAGAACCCTGATCCTGTCCGGAGCGAACCCGCCTTGCGAATGCTTTCCCTTCTCTGCCTCTCCACCGCGCTCGTCGCGCTTCCCGCAGCGGCGCAGGTGGCCGTCACCTCCGGCTCCGGCGCTCCCGCCAAGCTCGACCTGCCCGCGCCCGACCTCTCCCACGAGGTCCAGAACTACAACACGCAGGTGGGCTGGCCGGACGGCGCCGCGCCGACCGCGCCGGCCGGTTTCACGGTCACGCGCTTCGCCGAAGAGCTGGACGGCCCGCGCTGGCTCTATCAGCTGCCGAACGGCGACGTGCTCGTGGCCGAAGCCGCGACGGCGCCCAAGCCCCCGAAGGACGAGGAGGAGCGCAAGAAGCAGGAGCTCCAGAAACAGTCGGGCACCGTGAAGGAGAGCGCCAACCGCATCACGCTCCTGCGCGACACCGACGGCGACGGCACGCCGGAAACGAAGTCCGTCCTCCTGAAGGACCTGAACCAGCCCTTCGGCATGGCGCTCATCGGCGAGCGGCTCTACGTCGCCAACACCGACGGCGTGATGGCCTTCCCCTACAAGACCGGCGCGACCGAGATCACCGAGGCCGGGGAGAAGATCCTCGACCTCCCGGCCGGCGGCTACAACAACCACTGGACGCGCAATCTCCTCGCCTCGGAGGACGGCTCGACCCTTTTCGTCTCCGTCGGCTCGGCCAGCAACGTCGCCGAATACGGGCTGGCGGAGGAGACGCGCCGCGCCAACATCCTCGCCGTCGATCCCGACGGGAAGAACGAGCGCATCTATGCCGCGGGCCTTCGCAACCCCGTCGGCATGGACTTCCTGCCGGGAACCTCGACGCTCTGGACCGCCGTCAACGAGCGCGACATGATCGGCGACGCCCTCGTGCCCGACTACATCACCTCGGTGAAGCAGGACGGATTCTACGGCTGGCCCTATAGCTATTACGGCAAGACGCCGGACCCGCGTATCGCGGACAAGGCTAAACCCGGCCTGATCGACACGTCGATCACGCCGGACTTCGCGGTCGGCGCCCACACGGCCTCGCTGGGGCTCGCTTTTTACGAGGGCACGAGCTTTCCGGAAAAGTATCGTGGCGGCGCCTTCGTCGGCCAGCGCGGCTCCTGGAACCGCTCGGACTTCTCGGGCTATCGCGTCGCCTTCGTGCCCTTCGAGGGCGGCAAGCCCTCCGGCGCGATCGAGGACTTCCTGACCGGCTTCATGCCGGACCCTGCCAAGGGCGAGACCTATGGCCGCCCGGTCGGCGTGCTCTCGGCGGCGGATGGCGCGCTGCTCGTCGCGGACGATGCCGGCGGGATCGTCTGGCGTGTGGTGCCTGCGAAGGAGTGACAGCGACGAAACGAGAATCCTCAGTGCTGTCAGAAGCACCGAGGATTCCAGAAGATGTTCTTCTCCCCTCATGGGGAGAAGGTGGCGGCAGCCGGATGAGGGGTGCCGCCCGCCAACGCATCGAAGCACGACGGCACATCGATCGATTGGCCGTCAGGGTACAGAGGCCCCTTATCCCCCTGCCGGGACCTTCTCCCCGCAAGGGGAGAAGAACCTGGTCTGGTAAGGCCGGCCCGGTCTCGTCTACTTCGTCGGCTTGAACGTGCCCGTCGCGCAGGCATCCGTCGTCTTGTCGATGAAACTCGCGATGACCTGCTGGTCCGGCTGTCCGACGCGGCCGTCGCCGAGCATGCGGTCCGCGACGGGGGGCGAGACGACGGTGGCGATGAGGTAGTCGCGCTGGGGATCGCTGAGGTTGGTCAGCGCCTGCTCGGCGAGGCACTTGCAGCTTTCCGGCTTCATGTCCTTCATCTGCACGCCGCAGAGGCCGGTGATCAGCTCGACCTGATTGGCCTTGTCGCCGGCTTTCGGAATGGGAAACGTCTTCTCGGCGGCAGCCCCGGTCGCCGGTGCCGTGCCGGATGCGTCCGTCGGGGGTGCCGACCCGGCCGGCTGGCCCGACGCGGTCGCATCGCTGGCATCGCCGCCCGCGGCGGCCGGCGCCTTCGGCGTTTCGGTGGCGGCGGGTTCGGTCGCGGTCGGAGCGCCGGCGGGCGCTGCGGGCGCGGTCTGCGCCATGGCGGAACCGGCCAAAGCAAGAGCGAGAAGTCCGGCCAGTCCGGTCCGCGTGATCTGTCTCATGAATTTCCTCCGCTGTGGCGCAGCCCGTTTCCCGGGCGGTCGCCGTGCCCGAGTAGAGCACCTAGCGCCTGGGCCACAATATGGCAGGCTTCGCGCGATGCGGTGGCGCTCGAACCGTAGCCGGCAGGACTTTCCGATCTCACGGACACCGCGCTGCGACGAGCATCAAAGCTCCGTCACCATTGCCGCATGAGCGCCGACTCCGCCGGGTATCAGTTGCCTGTTCGCGAGCGCCTTCGAGCACGCCGGCGCTTTCGGTCGAGGACGACCATCAGATCGTTGTTCTCCTCGATCCTCAGCATCCGTATGTCCTTCAACGACGGCGTGAACCAGGAGAACTCGTCCGCCATGTCCTCGACGATCGCGATACATTCGGTCGCCGTGAGATTCGGCTCCCCGAAATAGACCGATACCTGCCGGTGCTCGAACCCGTTTTCCTCGAGAAACGTTCGCACATCGGCGTAGGCGTTTCTCGAGGAGGAGTTCGGGTAGAGCTGCTCCAGCAGTTCCGTGTCGAAATCGAAGGCGATGGCGTACACGCGTCCCCCACCCGGCGGTCTGTTATGTCCAATGGATGGGGAAAGACTCAATGTCGTTTCCTCGCAACTGCGATCAATACACCCGCTTCTTCGGCTGAATGTACTCGATCTGGTTCGACAGCGTGTAGGTGTGGACCGGGCGGTCCTCCAGGCTGACCGTCTTGCCGACCGTGTCGCAGAAGCTCAGCGTGTGCTTCATCCAGTTCTGGTCGTCGCGGTCCGGATAGTCCTCGCGGGCATGGGCGCCGCGCGACTCCAGGCGGGCCCTCGCGGAGTCCATGGTGACGACGGCCTGGCTGATCAGGTTGTCGTATTCCAGCGTCTCGATGAGATCGGTGTTCCAGATCAGCGAGCGGTCGGTCACGGAGACGTCGTCGGAGGCGCGCCAGACGTCGTGGATCTTGACGTGGCCCTCCTCCAGCACGTCGCCCGTGCGGAAGACGGCGCAGTTGGACTGCATGGTCTGCTGCATGGAATTGCGAAGCTCGGCCGTCGAGGTCGAGCCCTTGGCGTAGCGGAAGCGGTCGAGGCGCGAGAGCGAGTTGTCGCCGGCGTTCTCCGGCAGCGGCTGGTGGCCCTCGCCGGGCGTCACGGTCTCGGCGCAGCGCAGCGCCGCGGCGCGGCCGAAGACGACGAGATCGATCAGCGAGTTGGAGCCGAGACGGTTCGCGCCGTGGACGGAGACGCAGGCCGCCTCGCCGACCGCCATCAGGCCGGGCACGACGCTGTCGGGATCGCCGTTCTTCTTGGTCAGGACCTCGCCGTGATAGTTCGTCGGGATGCCGCCCATGTTGTAGTGGACGGTCGGCAGGACCGGGATCGGCTCGCGCGTCACATCGACGCCCGCGAAGATCCGCGCCGATTCCGAGATGCCGGGCAGGCGCTCGTGCAGGATCGCGGGATCGAGGTGATCCAGATGCAGGAAGATGTGGTCCTTGTTCTTGCCGACGCCGCGTCCGTCCCGGATCTCCATGGTCATGGAGCGCGAGACGACGTCGCGGGAGGCCAGATCCTTGGCCGAAGGGGCGTAGCGCTCCATGAAGCGCTCGCCTTCCGAATTGGTCAGATAGCCGCCTTCGCCGCGCGCCCCTTCCGTGATGAGGCAGCCCGCGCCGTAGATGCCGGTCGGGTGGAACTGCACGAACTCCATGTCCTGCAGCGGCAGGCCGGCGCGCAGCACCATGGCGTTGCCGTCGCCGGTGCAGGTGTGGGCGGAGGTGGCGGAGAAATAGGCGCGGCCGTAGCCGCCGGTGGCGAGGATCGTCTTCTTGGCCTGGAAGCGATGCAGCGTGCCGTCGTCGAGGCAGAGCGCCACGACGCCGCGGCAGGCGCCTTCCTCGTCCATGATGAGGTCGATCGCGAAATACTCGATGAAGAATTCCGAGGAGTAGCGGAGCGACTGGCCGTAGAGCGTGTGCAGGATGGCGTGGCCGGTCCGGTCGGCGGCCGCGCAGGTGCGCTGGGCCGGCGGGCCGTTGCCGAAATCGGTGGTCATGCCGCCGAAGGGCCGCTGGTAGATGCGCCCGTCCTCGGTGCGGCTGAAGGGCACGCCGAAATGCTCGAGCTCGTAGACGGCCTTCGGAGCCTCGCGCACGAGATATTCGATGGCGTCCTGGTCGCCCAGCCAGTCCGACCCCTTGACGGTGTCGTACATGTGCCAGCGCCAGTTGTCCTCGCCCATATTGCCGAGCGAGGCGGCGACGCCGCCCTGCGCCGCGACCGTGTGCGAGCGGGTGGGGAAGACCTTGGTGATGCAGGCGGTCTTCAGGCCGGCCTGGGCGGCGCCGAGCGTGGCGCGGAGGCCGGCGCCGCCGGCGCCCACCACGACGACGTCGAAGACGTGGTCGGTGAACGTGTAGGCCTTGCCGTTGATGCCGGGCGCGCTGCGGTGCGGCTGGCCGTTCTGCGTTTCGGTCTGTGCCATGTCGGTCAGGCTCCCAAAGTCAGCTTGACGACCGCGAGCACGCTGGCCGCTGCGACGAGGATCGCGAAGAAGGTGTTGAGGATCTGCAGGGGCACGCGAAGCTCGCCATGCACGTAGTCCTCGATGATCGTCTGCATGCCGAGGCGCATGTGGATCGTCGCGGAGACGACGGTGAGCGCCATGACGAGGCCGACCAGCGGATGGGTGAAGGCGAGGCGGATCTCGGCATAGCTGTCGTCGTGGAAAGCGATCAGCATGACGACGAAGGCCGTGATCAGAATGAGGTTGGAGACGCCGGACAGGCGCTGCTTCCAGAAATGCTCGGTGCCCTCGCGGGCGGAGCCGAGACCGCGGACGCGGGAGAGATCGGTGCGCATCTTCATGGTTTCATCTCCCTTTAGAGCACGATGACGACGAGCCAGAGCAGGACGGTCAGCCCGAGCGAGCCGACCAGCGTCGCCACGGCGAACTTCGTCGAGGTCTCCTTGGCGAGCCCGTTGCCGGTGTCCCAGATGAAATGGCGGATGCCGCCCAGCATGTGGTGCAGGAGCGCCCAGGAATAGCCGAAGAGAATGAGGCGGCCGAGGAAGGAGCCGAAGAACCAGGAGGCGGTGGAGAAGGCCTCCGGCCCGCTCGCGGCGGCGACCAGCCACCAGACGACGAGGAGCGTGCCGACATAGAGGGCGGAGCCGGTGATGCGATGGAGGATCGACATCGCCATGGTCGGCCGGAACCGATAGATCGACAGATGCGGCGAAAGGGGCCGCTCCTTCATGCGCATGGCGGTCTTGGCGTCGGACAACGGTGCCTCCTGTCCATCTTGATCCAGGCGGAGAACCCACGCTCCGTCTGGACATGTTCTAAACGGCTAGAAGGCGTATCGCACATGCGAAAGCAAGGGGTGTTGAGCCCCGGCGTCCATCAGCCGCTGATCCCAATCGATTCGCACGCCGGAAGCCTGCGCCTCCCGGCCCGGACGAGCCGTCCGGCGCCGGCTCAGGGCTGGCGGTCGGAGAAGCGGAGCACATAGCTCGCCCAATCGGCCGGCTCGGCGATTCGATCGTAGAGCTGGCGCCCGTTCTCGGGATTGCGCGGCGCGTGCAGCACGAGCTTCGACCAGCCGCGCGTGTCGGATTCGTCGGCCAGAAGATCGACCATCGCGCGGCCGATTCCCTTCCGGCGGTGCTGGTGGTGGACGAAGATGTGGTCGGCGAGGCCCGATCGCATGCCGGTCCAGGGATCGGGCAGGTCGTAAAAGATGAGGAAGCCGACGAGCATCCCGTCCAGCCGCGCGCCGAGGATTTCGGCGCTGCGATCCTGCAGAAGCTGCTCGGCATAGACCTTGTCGGGCGCGCCGGGCGCGCCGCGAAACACCGCCTGATTGTAGGCCGATAGCAGCGGCGCCAGATCGCGTGCATCGCGCAGTCGCAGCAGCGAGATGTCGATATCGGGATGCGGAAGCGGGTGGGGTTCCATGGCCGTGGTGTCGGATGGAACGCGCGCCCTGTCAACGCCACCGCCGGGCCACGAAGACGTGAGCGGAGGCGGGGCGTATCGAGACCCCGGTCTCGGTCGTCGCCGCCGCGCCGTCGGGCGGCGCGGCGGCGGATGTCCTACTTCCAGTCGCGGATGTCGACGAAGCGGCCGGCGATGGCGGCGGCGGCCGCCATGGCGGGGGAGACGAGGTGGGTGCGGCCCTTGTGGCCCTGGCGGCCCTCGAAATTGCGGTTCGAGGTGGAGGCGCAGCGCTCGTAAGGCGAGAGCCTGTCCTCGTTCATGCCGAGGCACATGGAGCAGCCGGGCTCGCGCCAGTCGAAGCCGGCCTCGATGAAGATCCGGTCGAGACCTTCCGCTTCGGCTTCCGCCTTCACGAGGCCGGAGCCGGGCACGATCATGGCGGAGACGCTGGAGGCCACCTTCCGCCCCTCGACGATCTTGGCGGCGGCCCGGAGGTCCTCGATGCGCCCGTTCGTGCAAGAGCCGATGAAGACGCGGTCGATCGTGATGTCGGTCATCTTCGTGCCGGGGACGAGGCCCATATAGTCGAGGGCCCGCTTCTTGGAGGCGCGCTTGTTCTCGTCTTCGATCGCATCGGGGTCGGGAACGGTGCTGGCGACCGAGACGACGTCCTCGGGCGAGGAGCCCCAGGAGACGATCGGGGGCAGGTTCGCCGCGTCGAGGCGCACGATCTTGTCGAAATGGGCGCCCTCGTCGGTCTGGAGCGTGCGCCAATAAGCGACGGCCTTCTCCCAGTCCTCGCCCTTGGGCGCGCGCGGGCGGTCCTTCACATAGGCGAAGGTCGTCTCGTCGGCGGCGATCAGGCCGGCGCGCGCACCGCCTTCGATCGACATGTTGCAGATCGTCATGCGCCCTTCCATCGAAAGGGCGCGGATCGCCTCGCCGGCATATTCGATGACGTAGCCCGTGCCGCCCGCCGTGCCGATCTCGCCGATGATGGCGAGCACGATGTCCTTGGCGGTGACGCCCTGCCCAAGCGTGCCGTTCACCTCGACCAGCATGTTCTTGGCCTTGGCCTGGATCAGCGTCTGGGTGGCGAGGACGTGCTCGACCTCGGACGTGCCGATGCCGTGCGCCAGCGCGCCGAAGGCGCCGTGCGTGGAGGTGTGGCTGTCGCCGCAGACGATCGTCGTGCCGGGCAGCGTAAAGCCCTGCTCGGGGCCGATGATGTGGACGATGCCCTGCCGGCGGTCGGCGGCGGAGTAGTAGTCGATGCCGAACTCGGCGACGTTCTTTTCCAGCGTCTCGACCTGGAGGCGGCTCTCGTCGTTGCGGATGCCGTTCACCCGGTCGGGCGAGGTCGGCACGTTGTGATCGACGACGGCGAGCGTGCGCTCGGGATGGCGCACCCGGCGCCCGGCGACGCGCAGGCCCTCGAAGGCCTGCGGGCTCGTCACCTCGTGGACGAGATGGCGGTCGATATAGAGGAGGGAGGAGCCGTCCTTCTCCTCGATCAGATGGTCGTCCCAGATCTTGTCGTAGACGGTGCGGGGTTTGGCGGTTTCGGCGGTCATGGAGGGATCGTCCCGGTATGGGCGATCGACCGGCCGCTGGTGCCGGGATCGCCTTGGCTATCTGGAAATGGGGGTCTCGAAGATCGGCATCGGCTCAGCCGAGGCGGCCGAGACCTGCGATCAGCCGGTAGAAGAAGCGCCAGGGCAGCCGCGTGCGATCGTCGATCGGCGTGAA
Organism: Aureimonas sp. Leaf427; assembly: GCF_001425485.1. Taxonomy (GTDB): domain Bacteria; phylum Pseudomonadota; class Alphaproteobacteria; order Rhizobiales; family Rhizobiaceae; genus Plantimonas. The sequence goes on from NZ_LMQW01000007.1 coordinate 150,503, forward strand.
GCCGAGCGTCGTCGGCAGGGATGCGGACGAGGTCGAGAGCGCTTGCATGGTTCTAAAATAGCAGCGGCCGGCCCTTCGCACAATGGAGGGGCCGGCCGGCGGGAGGGGCAGGCGGGACGCGGCGTGAAGGGGAGGGGTTATTCCTTCACGGCGCCGGTCATCGAGGACACGTAGTAGTCGACGAAGAAGGAATAGAGGATGACGACGGGCAGGGAGCCGAGCAGCGCACCGGCCATGAGCGAGCCCCATTCGTAGACGTCGCCGCGCACCAGTTCGGTGAGGACGCCGACCGGGACGGTCTTGTTCTCCGAGGACTGGATGAAGGTCAGCGCGTAGATGAACTCGTTCCAGGCGAGCGTGAAGGCGAAGATGCCGGCCGAGATGAGGCCGGGCACGGCCAGCGGCAGGATGATCTTCGTCAGGATCTGCCAGCGCGTCGCGCCGTCGACGAGCGCGCTCTCCTCCAGCTCGTAGGGGATGGAGCGGAAGTAGCCCATCAGCAGCCAGGTGCAGAAGGGGATGAGGAAGGTCGGATAGGTCAGGATCAGCGCGAGCTTGGAATCGAAGATGCCGACGGTCTGGACGATATAGGCGAGGGGGATGAAGAGGATCGAGGGCGGCACGAGATAGGCGAGGAAGATCAGGAGCCCCGTCAGCCGCGCTCCGGTGAAGCGGATGCGCTCGATCGCATAGGCGGCGAAGACCGAGGCGAAGAGCGCGATGACCGTGGAGCAGGTCGCCACGACCACCGTGTTCCAGAGCCAGCCGGGATAGGAGGTCTCGAAGAGCAGATACTTGACGTGGTCGAGCGTCGCGCCGACCACCCAGAACGGGCTGTTGGCGTCGTAGTTCGTCAGTTGGTTGTTCGGCTTCACCGCCGTGATGGCCATCCAGTAGAACGGGAAGAGCAGCACGAACATGAAGACCACCAGCGGCAGCCAGATCACGAGGAACCGGCGCAGCTTGGTGTCGTGGTGGGACATGCCGACGATGTCGTCGGTGAGCGTGCCGTGCTGATCGCTGCTTGTGAGGGTCATGACGTCAGCGCCTCTTCCGTATAGAGATGGGACCACATCGTTTTTGTATGCGCGATGATGCTCTCATCATGTATCTCCTGGGCCGCCTTGCGATATGCGGTCCGAGATAGCTCAACCGGCAGATTACTATTGTCGATCTTCCAGGTTTCAACCTTGCGAACATTCACAATATCAAACGCCCTTCCCAGGGCGCTGTTTCGGTAAAACCATTTTCCCCTTACTTCTGATAAATAAAACTGGCGATCGGCGTCCCGGGTCCAGACAAGATCCCCCTTTTTCATATCGCGAATTGTTCGGATGCTCGAGTCCAGCGATGCGCTGTGAAACTTGGGATACTGGCTTTCGTAAGCCGCAAAATCGGATGTTGTTTTGAAGTCATCGCCAACCGCCCATCCGACTCCAATTAGGCTATTGGAAATGCAAAATTCGAAAATACAGTTGGCGTCATCCGTGTACTTGCCGCCAGTAGGGATCAAATGAACAAAATATACTGACTGTTTCATCAATCTGACCCTCCCTGCTGCCATTTGCGGCGTTGCAGACCGAAGAAGCTGAACAGGATGGCGGCGAGCAGGAAGGGGATCATGGCGACCGCGATGGCCGCGCCCTCGCCGAGCGCGCCGCCGCTGATGCCGCGCTGGAAGGAGAGCGTCGCCATGAGATGCGTGGCGTTGACCGGCCCGCCCTTTGTCAGGACGTAGATCAGCTGGAAGTCGGTGAAGGTGAAGAGCACCGAGAAGGTCATGACGACGGCGATGATCGGGGTCAGCAGCGGCAGGGTGATGTTGCGGAAGCGCTGCCAGGAGGTGGCGCCGTCGAGCGCGGCCGCTTCGTGCAGCGAGACCGGGATCGTCTGGAGGCCGGCGAGCAGCGAGATCGCGACGAAGGGAATGCCGCGCCAGACATTGGCCGCGATGACGGAGGCGCGCGCGTTCCAGGGATCGCCGAGGAAGTTGATCGGCGCGGAGATGAGGCCCCATTTCATGAGGACCCAGGAGATGATCGAGAACTGGCTGTCGTAGATCCACCAGAAGGCCAGCGCCGAGAGAACGGTCGGCACGACCCAGGGAAGCAGGATCACGGCGCGGAAGAAGCTCTTCATCGGCAGGTTCTCGTTCAGGATGATCGCGAGCCAGAGGCCGAGCGCGAACTTCAGGATCGAGGCGATGAACGTGTAGAGGACGGTGTTGAAGACCGACATCCAGAAGACGCGGTCGCGCATCAGGAACTCGTAGTTCTCCAGCCCGATGAAGATGCCGGGCCGGCCGGTCGTGGTGTCGGTGAAACCGAGCCAGACGCCGAGGCCGAGCGGATAGGTGAGGAAGACCAGGAGAAACAGCGCCGCCGGCGCCATGAAGAGGAGGCCGAGCCCGTTCCGGCTCTGCGACAGCCGCTCGAAGGCGGAGACCCGCGGCGGCGGTGCGGAGCGTCTGATCGTGGTGGTGGACATGGTGCCTCTCGCCCCTTCCGTCACGCCTGCCTTCTGGCGCCAGCGTCAAAGGTCTCGTTTCTTCTCCCCAAGGGGGAGAAGGTCCGGCAGGGGATGAGGGGGCGTGCCGCAAGCGTCGGCGCCCGGCAGCCCCTCATCCGGCCCTTCGGGCCACCTTCTCCCCGAAGGGGAGAAGAATGGCGCCTGCCCGCCGACGGCTCGACTTAAACCCGGTAATACCGGTTCGCGCGGCGCTCGGCATTGGCGATGGCGTCCTCCGGCGAGGATTGGCCGGTCACCGCTTCCGCGAACATGTCGACCAGAACGTAGTCGGCCATGGCGCCGGCCGAGGCCGCGCCCAGCGGGCCGGCATAGCCGTTCGGGCGCAGCGTCGAGGAGGCGCGGGCATAGGCGGCGTGGATCGGGTTCGAGGTCCAGACCGGGTTGTTCTCGAAGGCCTTCAGCGGCTGGCAGCAATAGGCGCTGGCGCCCTCGATCCAGGCGTTCATGTTCTCGGGCTGGTACATGAAGGCGAGATAGGCCTTGGCCGCTTCGGGATATTTCGTGTGCGCGAAGACCGAGAGCGTGGACGCCTGATGCAGCTCGACCGACTGGCCGACGGGGCCGATCGGCAGGTTGACGGAGCGCATGTCGTCCATGATCTCCTTCATCGCCGGGTCCTTCTTGGCGGCGTAGTAGACCGAGACGCCGTTGGCGGTCAGCGAGACCTGCCCGGCCAGGAAGGCGCGGTTGTTGTTCACGTCCTGCCAGCTCTCGGTGCCGGGGATGAAGGTCTTGTAGAGCTCCATCGCGTAAGTGACGGCCGCCAGCGTCTCCGGGCTGTTGAGGACGACCTTGCCGCTCTCGTCCACCATCTGGCCGCCATGGCTCCAGAGCAGCCAATGGGCATAGTTGTTGCCGTCGCCGACCGCCTTGCCGTGCGGGAAGCCGGCGGGCGTGCCCTTGGCCTTCAGCGCCTTGCAGAGCTCCAGGAAGCCCGCGGTGTCCTTGGGAAATTCCTGGAAGCCGGCGGCCTTCATGTGGCTGTCGCGATAGACGATCGCGTTGCCGATGGCGCAGACGGGCAGGGCGATGAACTTGTCGTCGCGCTTGGCATAGCCTTCGAGGCCCGGATACCAGCCGCCGTTCGCCGCGCCGATGGCGGTGCCGAGTTCGGTGAGGTCGACGAGCTTGTCCGGATATTGCTGCGGATCGTCGAACCAGCTCATGACCATGTCCGGTCCCGAGCCGACATTGGCGGCGACGGCGGCCTTCGGGCGCACGTCCTCCCAGCTTTCCTTGTCGATGCGGACCGAAACGCCCGTCGCATCCGTGAACTTCTGCGTGTTGGCGAGCCAGGCGGCCTCTTCGGCGGGCACGAAGGGCACCCAGCGCAGGAGGCGGAGCGTCGCGCCCTCTTCGGGCTTGTAGGTCGGGATCGCCGCTTGCGCGAAGGCCTGGCCGGTGAAGCGGCCGAGCGTCGCGCTGGCGATGAGGCCGGCGGAGCCGGCGAGCAGTGTTCTGCGGTCGATGGTCATGGCTGTCTCCTCCCAGAGATGGTCGATGATGATCCTGCGATGCGATCGCGGGCCGGGCCCTTCCCGAGGCTGCCGGCCGTTGAGACTCTTAGTTCGACAGGCGTTGGCCGCTCTTGGCGTCGAAGAGATGGACGGCGTTCGGATCGATCGAGACGTGGATCGTCTCGCCCGGGCGCGCCGTCACGCGCTCGCGGAAGACGCAGGTGACGGCGGTCTTGCCGATCCGGCCGAGAACCTGGCTTTCCGAGCCGGTCGGCTCGATCACGATCACCTCCAGCGGGATCGTGCCGCCGATGTGGATGGCCTCGGGCCGCGCGCCGTAGACGAGGTCGCGCCCGAGCGCCTCGGGCCGCGAGCCGGAAACGGGCAGGACGAGCCCGTCGCCCGTCACGAAGCGCGTGGCGTCGCCCGTGTCGAGCTTGCCGTGCAGCATGTTCATGGCGGGCGAGCCGATGAAGCCGGCGACGAAGAGATTGTTCGGCCGGTCGTAGAGCTCCAGCGGCGCGCCGATCTGCTCGACGAGCCCGTCCTGCATCACGACGATCTTGTCGGCCATGGTCATGGCCTCGATCTGGTCGTGCGTGACGTAGACGGTGGTCGTGGTCAGGCGCTGGTGGAGGTTCTTGATCTCGGTGCGCATGGAGACGCGCAGCTTGGCGTCGAGGTTGGACAGCGGCTCGTCGAAGAGGAAGACCTGCGGATCCCGGACGATGGCGCGGCCCATGGCGACGCGCTGGCGCTGGCCGCCCGAGAGCTGGCGCGGGAAGCGGTCGAGATAGGCGGACAGACCGAGGATCTCGGCCGCCGGCTTCACGCGCTTCTCGATCTCGTCGCGCGAGGCGTTCTTCAGCTTCAGCGAGAAGGCCATGTTGTCGGCCACCGTCATGTGCGGATAGAGCGCGTAGTTCTGGAACACCATGGCGATGTCCCGGTCCTTCGGCGGCAGGTCGTTGACGACGCGGTCGCCGATGCGGATCTCGCCGCCGGAAATGTGCTCCAGCCCCGCCAGCATGCGCAGCAGCGTCGACTTTCCGCAGCCGGACGGGCCGACGAGGATGACGAACTCGCCATCCTCGATCGCGACGTTCACCCCCTTGATGACGGGATGGGCGCCGAAGGATTTCCGGACATCGACGATATCGACCGAAGCCATGCTGCACGTCCTCCCGATCGGGCGCCGGCTCTCCTGGCCGCGTCCCGCTCCCTGCTGTCCAAGTCCCGCGAAGGCGCTCCTCCCGGAGCGGTCTCCCTCGCGTCGTCCGCCGTCTTTATCCGCGCCCGACGAAGGGCATCTTGTTCGCCATGACCGTCATGGTCAAAACATTCGCGTCCAGCGGCAGGCCGGCCATGTAGACGACCGCGTCCGCGACGATCTTCGGATCGATGGTCGCCTCCGGCGCGATGGTCGAGCCGTCGGCCTGGAGAACGCCCTTCTGGATCGTGGTCGTCATCTCGCTGGCGGCATTGCCGATGTCGATCTGGCCGCAGGCGATGTCGAAGCGGCGCCCCTCGAGCGAGGTCGCCTTGGTGAGGCCGGAGACGCCGTGCTTCGTCGCCGCATAGGGCGCCGAGTTCGGGCGCGGCGTCGTCGCCGAGATCGAGCCGTTGTTGATGATGCGCCCACCCTGAGGCGACTGGCGCTTGAAGAGCTTCACGGCTTCCTTGGTGCAGAGGAAGACGCCGGTGAGGTTGGCCGCGACGACCGTGTTCCACTCCGCCGCCGTCACCTCTTCGAGGGGCTTGGGCGGCGCGTTCACGCCGGCATTGTTGACGAGAAGATCGAGCCGCCCGAAGCGCTCGATCACGCCTGCGAAGAGCGCCTCGACGGAGGCGTCGTCGCCGATGTCGGCTGATATCGCCGCGATGGTTCTGCCCGTCTCGGCGGAGAGCTCGGACGCGGTCGCCTCCAGCACCTCCCGTCGGCGCCCGGTGATCGCGACGGTCCAGCCGGCCACGGCCAGCGCGCGCGTCATGGCCTTGCCGATGCCCGTTCCGCCGCCGGTCACCACCGCCACCTTGGCCGCCGTCCCGCTTTCGTTCGCCATGATCCGCCGCTCCCTCTCCACCAGAGCATGATAATCAAGACTGACATATCAGCCTTTCGGATGAGCCGAGGCCGAGGCCTCCCCCTCGTCGCCGCGCAGCTCTTCCGCCGTCAGTAGGTCGCCCGGCCGCCCGAAATGTCGAAGACGGCCGAGGTCGTGAAGGAGCATTCCTCGCTGGCGAGCCAGGTGACGAGGCTCGTCACCTCGTCCACCGTGCCGAAGCGGCCCATCGGGATCTTGGAGAGCATGAAGTCGATATGCGACTGCTGCATCTGATCGAAGATCGCCGTCTTCACCGCCGCCGGCGTCACGCAGTTCACGGTGATGCCGGTCTTGGCGAGTTCCTTGCCGAGCGACTTGGTGAGCCCGATGACGGCCGCCTTGGAGGCGGAGTAGGCCGACGCGTTGGGGTTGCCCTCCTTGCCCGCCACCGACGCGATGTTGACGATGCGCCCGTAGGCGCCCGACACCATGAATGGCACCACCGCCTTGTTGCAGTGGAAGAGACCGTGGACGTTGACGTCGAAGACCTGCCGCCAGGCGTCGGGCGGATAGTCGGCGAGCGTCGTGTTCGGGCCGGTGATGCCGGCGCTGGCGACGAGGATGTCGATGCCGCCGAAGGCTTCCGCCACCGTCTTCGCGCCGGCTTCGACGGCCGGCCAGTCCGTGATGTCGAGCGGCACGGCCAGCCCGCCGACGGAGGCCGCCGCCTCCTCGGCCTTGGCCGCGTCGCGGTCGAAGATCGCGACCTTGGCGCCCTCCGCCGCGAGCCGGCGCGCGACCGTCAGGCCGATGCCGGAGGCGCCGCCCGTGACGATGGCGCGCCGGCCCTCGAAGCGGGCGGTCATCCGTAGACGCTCTCGTAGGAGACGACGCGCTGGCGCTGGGTGCCGAGCTTGTCGATGCCGAGTTCCACCACGTCGCCGGCCTTCAGGAATTCCTGGGGCTTCTTGCCCATGCCGACGCCGGGCGGCGTGCCCGTGGTGATGATGTCGCCGGGAACCAGCGTCATGAAGCGGCTGAGATAGGAGACGATGTGGGCGCAGGAGAAGATCATCGTGTCGGTCGTACCGGTCTGCTTTCGCACGCCGTTCACGTCGAGCCACATGCCGAGCGACTTGGCCTCGTCCGCCTCGTCGGATGTGAGGACGTAGGGTCCGATCGGGCCGAACGTGTCGCAGCCCTTGCCCTTGTCCCAGGTGCCGCCGCGCTCGATCTGGAACTCGCGCTCGGAGACGTCGTGGATGAGGACGTAGCCCGCCACATGATCCAGCGCCTTGTCCTCGGAGACGTTGCGCACGGTCGAGCCGATAACGATGCCGAGTTCGACCTCCCAGTCGGTCTTCACCGAGCCCTTGGGGATCATCACATCGTCGTTCGGGCCCTGGATGCAGCTGACCGCCTTGGTGAAGACGACCGGCTCCGCCGGCACGGGCAGGTTCGATTCCGCGGCATGGTCGGAGAAGTTCAGGCCGATCGCGATGAACTTGCTGACGTGGGAGACGGGGCAGCCGAGGCGCGTTCCCTCCGCGACGACCGGCAGCGAGGTCGCGTCGATGGCGGCGAGCTTGGCGAGGCCTTCCGGCGACAGCGCCTCGGGGCCGATGTCGGCGACGTGGCCCGAAAGGTCGCGGATGGTCCCGTCGGCGGCCATGAGGCCGGGCTTTTCCTGGCCGGCAGGCCCGTGACGTAGAAGCTTCATGGCGACGGTTCTCCCCTCGGGCGTCCGATGCGTTTCCTCTGGCTTATCCTAATATACCAGATGGTCAAGACGTCTGGTCCGGTTTCCAAACCTCTTTGCCGCCGGATGGCGCCCGAGGCCCCGCTCTCGCCAGCGGCACCCCTTTCGTGCTACGCGAAGCCTACGCTGCAATGCAGCAATCCCTTGCGCTTCTCGAAGCCCGACCTTTCACGACCCGACCTCCCACGCCCTTGTTCGCCGCCAGAGCCGCTCTCGGTTCGGCCGCCCCTCTCGTCCGCCGGACCCGACCATGCTCCAGATCAACAACCTCGTCTTCAACGGATGGGGCCGCAAGTTCTTCGACGATGCGAGCGTCCTGCTGCCGGTCGGTGCCAAGGTCGGCCTCGTCGGGCGCAACGGCATCGGCAAGTCGACGCTGTTCAAGCTGATCCTCGGCCATCTCACGCCTGACGGCGGCGACATCTCGCTGCCGAAGGCGGCCCGCATCGGCTCGGTCGACCAGGAGCATCCCGCGACCCCGGTCAGCCTGATCGAGACGATCCTCGAAGCCGATCTCGAGCGCCATAGCCTGATGGCGGAGCTGGAGACGGCGGAGCCCGAGCGGATCGGCGAGATCTGGGGCCGGCTGATCGACATCGACGCGGAGGGCGCGCCCTCCCGCGCGGCAGAAATCCTCGGCGGCCTCGGCTTTTCCACGCAGGACCTGCAGCGCCCGATGGCCGAGTTCTCCGGCGGCTGGCGCATGCGCGTCGCGCTCGCCGCCGCGCTCTTCTCGGCGCCCGACATGCTGCTTCTCGACGAGCCGACGAACTATCTCGATCTGGAAGGCGCGCTCTGGCTGGAGCAGAAGCTGAAGAAGTATCCCCATTCCGCGCTCGTCATCAGCCACGACCGGGAACTCCTGAACAATTCGGTCGATCACATCCTTCTCGTCGCCGAGCGCAAGCTCGAACTCTATACTGGCGGCTACGACGAGTTCGAGAAGCGGCGCGCCGAGGCGCAGCGGCTCCAGGCCTCGGCGAAGTCCAAGCAGGATGCCGAGCGCGCCCATCTCCAGTCCTTCGTCGACCGCTTCAAGGCCAAGGCCTCCAAGGCCGCGCAGGCGCAGTCGCGCATGAAGCGGCTGGCCAAGATGGAGCCGGTGCACATGACGATCGAGGCGCGCGTCGCCCCGTTCACGCTGCCCTCACCCAAGCGCCCGCTGGCGCCGCCGCTGATGCAGCTCGAAGGCGTCGATGTCGGCTATGCCGACGGCGTCGCGGTCCTGCGCGATCTGAACCTTCGCCTCGATGTCGACGATCGCATCGGGCTTCTCGGCGTCAACGGCGCGGGCAAGTCGACCTTCGCCAAGCTCGCCGCCGGGGCGCTCCAGCCGCTCAAGGGTCAGATGCAGCGCGACCGGCGCGTCGAGGTCGGCTGGTTCCACCAGCACCAGATCGAGGCGCTCGACCCGAACGAGACGCCGATGGAGATCATCCGGCGCACCATGCCGGAGAGCTCCGAGGCGCAGCGGCGCTCTAAGCTCGCGCAGTTCGGCTTCAACTTCGACAAGCAGGAGACGATCGTCGATTCGCTCTCCGGCGGCGAGCGGGCGCGCCTCCTCCTGAATCAGGTCGCGATGGCCGCGCCCCACATCCTCATCCTCGACGAGCCGACGAACCATCTCGACATCGATTCCCGCCGGGCGCTGCTCGACGCGCTGAACGAATACGAGGGCGCCGTCATCCTCATCACGCACGATCGCTCGCTGATGGAGCTCGTCGCGGACCGCCTGTGGCTCGCCGCCGACGGCAAGGTGAAGCCCTTCGACGGGGATATGGACGACTACGCCAAGTTCGTGCTCGACCGCGCCCGCAACGGGCAGCGCGCCCCGGCGCAGGATCGCGGCGACGGCGCCCAGGAGAACCGGCGCTCCAACAAGAAGCGCGCCCGGGGATGAGCGGGCCGGGCGTCGTGGGGGAGGCGCCTGCCGCGCCGCGCTTTTCCGACCGCGCGCGCGGCATCGCCATGGTGCTCGCGGCGACGATCGCCTGGAGCTTCAGCGGGCTCTACACGCGCTCTCTCGGCACCGACATCTATTCGGCCATCGCGTTTCGCTGCTTCTTCGGCGCGACCTTCCTCCTGCCGGCCTTTCTCTGGATCCATGGCCGCAGCGGCCTGCGGCGCGTCACGGAAATGGGCTGGCCGGGCGTCGTCGTCGTCGCGCTGCAGGTCGTCACCATGGCCGCGACGGTGGGCGCGCTGTATTTGACCAGCGTCGCCAACGTCACGGTGATCTACTCGTCCTCGCCCTTCCTGGCGGGCGCCTTCGCTTGGTGGCTCCTCGGCGAGCGGGTGAACGGGCGAACGCTTCTGGCGAGCGCCATCGTGCTCCTCGGCGTCCTCGTCGTCGTGTCGGGCTCGGCGGGGGAGGGGCGGCTCGTCGGCGATCTCCTGGCCCTGGCGATGACGGTGGCCTTCGCGGCCGTCATCGTCGTGCCGCGCGTCTGGCCGCATATCGACATCCTGACCGTCTCGATGATGGGCGGCTATGCGACCTTCGCGCTCTTCCTGCCCTTCGCCTCGCCCGCCTCGATCGAGATGCGGGACTGGCTTCTCTTGGCGGCCTTCGGCTTCACCAATTTCGTCATCGCCTATTTCATCTTCCTCAAGGGTTCGCGGCTGATCCCGGCGGCGGAGAGCGGGCTCATCATCACGCTGGAAATCGTGCTGGCGCCCCTCTGGGTCTGGATCGCCTTCGGCGAGGTGCCGGGCGTCTCGTCCTTCCTCGGCGGGGCGCTGATCTTCGGCACGATCGTCTGGCACCTCCTGTCGAGCCTGCGCCGCCGCTGAGGGCGTCGGCCTTCGCAAGGGCTCCCCGCGGCCGCCGGCCCGACCGGCATCCCCCAAACGAAAAACGCACCCTCCATCGTCGATGAAGGGTGCGTCTCGCGTTCGCGGTCGGGACGGTTTTGGATCAGGCCGGGGTCTGAGCGGCCACCGGCGGCGGGGCGAGGTTGAGGACGGTGCTCGTCTTCGCCCAAATCTCGGCGAGACGGGCCGGATCGTCGTTCAGCTTGGTGCCGATGCTCGGCACGAACTCGCGCAGCCGCGCCTGCCATTCCGGCGTCTTGAACTTCTCGGGGAAGATGTCTTCCAGCGCCTCCAGCATGATCGCGGGGGAGGTGGAGCCGCCCGGCGAGGCGCCGAGGAGAGCGGCGATCGAGCCGTCGTGCGAGACGACGATCTCGGTGCCGAACTGGAGGTCGCCCCGTCCGTCCTTGTCCTGCTTGATGATCTGGACGCGCTGCCCGGCCTGGATGAGCTCCCATTCCTCGGCGGCTGCCTGGGGATAGTACTCGCGCAGCGCCGCGATCCGGTCCTCGTCGGACTGGAGAACCTGCCCGACGAGATACTGGACGAGTCCGAACTCGTCGAGGCCGACGTCGAGGATCGACTTGATGTTCGTCGTCTGGATCGACGAGAAGAGATCGAAGTTCGAGCCCTCCATCAGGAAGTTGGTCGAGAAGGTCGCGAAGGGGCCGAAGAGGAGGACGCGCTTGCCGTCGATCATGCGCGCGTCGAGATGGGGCACGGACATGGGCGGGGCGCCCGAGGCGGCCTTGCCGTAGGCCTTGGCGAGATGGGTCGCGGCGACCGCTGGGTTGCGGTTCACCAGGAACGAGCCGCCGACGGGGAAGCCGCCATAGGTCTCGGCCTCCGCGATCTCGCTCTCCTGCAGGAGCAGGATCGAGGCGCCGCCGCCGCCGATGAAGACGAAGCGCGACTTCACCGCGCGGCTCGGCGTGCCGTCGGCGAGATTGCGGTAGGTGACGAGCCAGGTGCCGTCCGACTGGCGCTCGAGCGCCTCGACCTCGCTGGAGAGGTTGAGGGCGAAATGGTCGCCGCTCTTCAGGTTCTCGACATATTGGCGGGTGATCGAGCCGAAATCGACGTCCGTTCCGAGCGACGACCAGGTCGCGGCGATCGGCTGGGAGAGATCGCGGCCCTCGATGAGGAGCGGCGCCCATTCCTTGATCTTCTCGGGATCGGTCGAGAATTCCATGCCGGTGAAGAGCGGCTGCTCGATCAGCGCGGCGTGGCGGCGGCGCAGGAAGTCGACATTCTCCTCGCCCCAGACGAAGCTCATGTGCGGCGTCGGGTTGATGAAGCTCGTCGGGTCCTTCAGGACGCCGCGCTCGACCATGGCGGTCCAGAACTGGCGCGAGACCTGGAAGGCCTCGTTCACCTTCACGGCGCGCGAGACCTCGATCTTCCCGCCTTCGCCCTCCGACGTGTAGTTCAGCTCGCAGAGCGCGGAATGGCCGGTGCCGGCATTGTTCCAGGCGTTGGAGCTTTCCTTGGCCACGCCATCGAGCCGCTCGAACATCTCGATCGTCCAGCCGGGTTCGAGCTGGCGCAGGAGCACGCCCATCGTGGCGCTCATGATGCCGCCGCCGATGAGGACGACGTCCACCGTGCGGTCGGCGGTGATGACGGGCGCCGAACAGGCCGGAAGCGTCGTGACCGCCGCGCCGGCGAAGACGCCGCCGAGCACCTGGCGGCGGTTGATGGTCAGAAGGCCGGACTTGGCACTGGCATGTTCGTCGATCGTCTGGGCCATGTTCGGCTCTCCGTTGCAGACGCAAGGCTCTATCGCGTGCATCTGCTGCATGACAACGCGATCAGCATGCGCTCCGAGCATGTCTCCCATCTCCGGGCGACATAGCTAGGACAATTTGTCCATCGCAGTCGATCGAGGAATTCGGTGTCATCCTTCTGTTCTCGCTGGGCGATTGGGCAGTCGATCGAAGATCGGGCCGCTCGGTTTGGAACGGGAATAGTGTTTACCACCTTCAAAAGACTGCTCTTGCCGGCCGCGTGTCGCGCCATAGACACGCAGGAAGGCTGAGTTCCGCTGGGCTGTTCTGGGCGGCGCATCCGGCGTGCTGGCGGCGCGCGTACAGCGCCCGTGACGGTCCGGGTTCCGCTTCAGCGGATCGGCACGAGGTTGCCGGCGAACTGGCGGGTGCAGTCCGCCCAGGAGAAGGTCTCGGCGAAGGCGCGGCAGCCCGCGCGGTCGATCTCGAGCGCGCTCAGAGCGGCGGCGCGCAGATCCTGCGAAAGGACGCCGTGCGGCTGGCCGCCCAGGATGTCGGCCGGCCCCGGCACGGGATAGGCCGCGACGGGCGTGCCGCAGGCGAGCGATTCCAGAACGACCAGCCCGAAGGTCTCGAAGCGCGAGGGGAAGACGAAGACGTCGGCGGCCGAGATGTGCCGGGCGAGGTCGTCGCCATGCTTGTAGCCGAGGAAATGGACGGCGGGGAAAGCCGCTTCCAGCTTCGCCCGCGCGGGTCCGTCGCCGACGACGAGTTTCGAGCCCGGCAGGTCCAGCTCGAAGAAGCGCTCCAGGGTCTTCTCCGCCGAGACGCGGCCGACATAGAGATGGATCGGCCGGGGCAGGCCGAGGAAATCCGCGTCGAAGGCGGGATCGTCGCGATGGGGCCGGAAGGCGGCCGTGTCCACGGCGCGGCCCCAGCGGCGGATGTTGCGAAAGCCGCGCGCGGCGAGCTGGCGCTCCAGCGTCGGCGTCTGCACCATGAAGCCGTCGCCGCCATTGTGGAACCAGCGCTGCGCGGCGTAGGCGAGGCCCGTTCCAAAGCCGATGCGCGAGGCGAGATAGTCGCCGAAGCGGGTGTGGAAGGAACTGGTGAAGGGCAGCTTGCGGCGCCGGCAGACATGGCGCGCGGCGAGGCCGATCGGCCCTTCCACCGGAATGTGGATCGCGTCGGGCGCGAAATCCTCGATCGCGGCCTCGATCACCCCGCCGAAGGGAAGCGCGAGGCGAACCTCCGGATAGCCCGGCGCGGGGATGGTGCGCGCGAAATCGGCGGGGCCGACGAGGCGCACGACATGGCCGTCCGCCTCCAGATGGCGCCGCGTCGTCTCGAAGACGCGCACGACGCCGTTCACCTGCGGCGCCGCCGCGTCGCTTGCGATCAGAATGCGCATGATATCGGAAAGACCTGCTGACGATCTGGTGTCATGCGTTCTACATAGCGGTCCGGCAACCACAAGACGTGCGGCGCCTTATTCCGCGGTGTCTCGCAGTGCTGGAGCGTTCGTCCATGAAGATCATCGTGCTCGGCGGCGACGGGTTCTGCGGCTGGCCCACCGCGCTGCATCTCTCGGCGCTCGGCCATGAGGTGACGATCGTCGACAATTTCGTGCGCCGGAGAACCGACGAGGAGCTCGGCGCGGGGAGCCTGACCCCGATCCGGCCGCTGGGCGAGCGTCTGGAGGCCTGGAGCGCGACCGGCCATCCCGCCATCGGCTTTGCCGAGATCGACGTCGCCGAGGACTACGATGCGCTGGAGGCGCTCTTTCGGAGCATCCGGCCCGATACGATCGTCCATTTCGCCGAGCAGCGCGCCGCGCCCTATTCGATGAAGTCGCCGCGCCACAAGCGCTACACGGTCGACAACAACGTCAACGCGACCCATGCCGTCCTCTGCGCCATGGTCGAGGCCTGCCCGGGCGCCCATCTCGTCCATCTCGGCACGATGGGCGTCTACGGCTACGGCAAGACCAAGGGCATGCCGATCCCGGAAGGCTATATCGACGCCACGCTCCGCTCGGGCGGCGCGACGGCCGATGCCGACATTCTCTATCCCGTCGATCCCGGCTCGATCTACCACATGACGAAGACGCTGGATCAGCTGCTCTTCCTCTTCTACGCCAAGAACGACGGGCTCGCGATCACCGATCTCCACCAGGGCATCGTCTGGGGCACCGCGACGCCGCAGACGCTGCTCGACGAGCGGCTCGTCAACCGGTTCGACTATGACGGCGACTACGGCACGGTGCTGAACCGCTTCCTCTGCCAGGCCGCCATCGGCCATCCGCTGACCGTCCACGGCACGGGCGGGCAGACCCGCGCCTTCATCCACATCCGCGACACCGTGCGCTGCATCGAGGCGGCGGCGGCAACACCGCCGGAGTGGGGATCGCGCGTGCGCATCGTCAACCAGATGACGGAGACGCACCGGGTCCGCGATCTCGCCCGGCTCGTCTCCGACCTCTCCGGCGTTCCCGTCGAGTTCCGCGACAATCCGCGCAAGGAAGCGCCGGAAAACGATCTCGTCGTCGTCAACGACACGCTCCTCCATCTCGGCCTCCGGCCGACGCGCCTGTCCGACGGGCTCCTGACGGAGGTCGTCGACGTCGCGCGCCGTCACGCCGACCGGATCGACCAAAGCCGCATCGTCTCCACGAGCCGCTGGGTGCGGCCGCCCGAAGATGCCTGAAGCAAGGGGACCGTTCCAGACGAAGGGTCTTCTCCCGTCCGAGGCGACGGTGACGGCAGCCGGAAGAGGGGCCGCCCGCACCAGCTTGGTCCCGCCTGCGGAGCGGACAATGGTCGCGCTCTTTGGGCGCATTGTCCGGCTTCGACCCTTGCATCGCGGTGCAGCAACCGTAGATCGGGGCGAAGCTCGTCCGAAGAAAGCCAACGCTTGTCCGCTGCATCGAACCCCGCGCCCGCCGCCGCCGGCCCGCTCCTCCTGTCGCGCGGGGCGGACGCGGCGACGGCGAAGCTGACCGCGCTTCTCGCGCTCCCGACCGGCGAGCCCGCGCCCGACCTCGTTCCCGAGGGCGGCGCCCCCGTCGCCGCCCGCAAGCTCGCCGATCTCTTCGGCCGGACGCTCCATGCCTACGACTTCGCCCTGCCGGTGCGGCCGGGCCTTGCCGCCTACGATCTTGGCGGTCGCCGCCATGCCGTCGCGACCGGCTTCGAGGGCGACGTGCGATGCGCCTTCGTTTCCTGCAACGGCCAGGAAAACGGCGACGGCGACCGCGACCTGACCGAGCGCGACCTCATGTGGGACCGGCTGGCCGGCGAGAACGAGGCCAGGCCCTTCCACCTCCTCCTGCAGGGCGGCGACCAGCTCTATGCCGACGAGATCCTGCACAGCCATCCCGATCTCCGGCGCTGGGAGGAACTGCCCGTCTCGAAGAAGGGCAGCGTTCCCTTCACCGAGGAGATGCGGCAGGCGGCGCGCGCCTATCTCGCCGGGCGCTATCTCGCGCTGATGGCGCAGCCGGCCATCGCCCGGCTCGTCGCGCGCGTGCCCTCGCTGATGATGTGGGACGACCACGACATCATCGACGGCTGGGGCAGCCATCCCGAACCGCTGCTCGACAGCCCCGTCGGCCGCGGCATCTTCCAAGTCTCGCGCGAGATGTTCCTTCTCTTCCAGCAGGGCTGCCGCCCCGACGAGGCGCCGGCGCTGGCGCTCGACCGGACGGGCGCGAGCTTCAGCTTGGCCGCGCACTTTCCCGGCCTCTCCGTCGTCGCGCCGGATCTGCGCAGCGAGCGGCGGCCCGACCGCGTCATGAACGAGACGGGATGGGCCGCGCACGAGGCCGCGCTTGCCGCCGCGCCCGAGGGCAACCACCGGCTGATCCTCTCCAGCGTTCCCGCGCTCGGGCCCCGGCTGTCGCTCGTCGAGGCCGCGCTCGATCTCCTTCCACGCGCCCAGCAATACGAGGACGACCTGCGCGACCAGTGGCAGAGCCGGGCGCATCGCGGGGAATGGCGGCGCTTCCTGGCGGGCCTGGAGCGCGAGATGGTGGAGCGCGGCTCGCCGGTGACCGTCGTCTCGGGCGAGATCCATCTGGCGACCCGCGCCGAGATGCAGCTGAAGGACGGGCAGGTCCTGCACCAGCTCGTCGCCTCCGGCATCGCCCATCCGCGCCCCTCCAAGGCCTATGCCTTCGCCCTCGGCCTTCTCGCCCGGCTCGGCGATGCGCCGCTTCCGGGCCGGCCCATCCGCCTCAAAGCCCTTCCCGGCCGCCGCGCCACCTATACGGCCGAGCGGAACTATCTCGTGCTGGAGCGCCGGGACGGGCGCTGGGCGGCGGAATGGGAGCTGGAGGACGGCGGACGCACCAGGGCGATGGCGATCTGACGCGCGCGTCGCATCGCACCTCGCCCCGTTCGGCGTCCCCGCCGCGCTGAACTCGCGCGTCAGCGTCCCAGCATGACGTCCATCAGGCGGGGTGGGGGAGAGCCGGTGGCGCGCAGCCGGTCAAAATCGCTGGCATTGATCCGGCCGGAGATGAAGCCGTTCGCGACGCGCGTGCAGAGGGTCCGGACGGCCTCCGGCCCGGGCTTCATCTTCACCTCTCTGGCAAAGAGCCAGCCGTTGTGGCCGATCATTGGATTGCTCCGCACGCAGGCCTCGATGCGAGCCGCCTTGGACGCCGGGTCCGCCTTCATCTCGCGACCGACCCTCGCGGTGCCTTCGTCCGTCATGCATCCTCCAAGAAGCATAGATGAAATTATAATAAGTAGTAATTGTCGTTTCTGCATGAGCGTCCCCAGATGCGGCATGGAGACGTTAGGTTGATGTTCGGTATCGAAGCAAGTTGGCTTTTGGGTATGAAAGATTGCGGTGGACGACCGTTTCTAGACGGTCCCCTCCGTCGACAGCGCGTAATCCGCCGGCAGGCTGTTGTGCAGGACGAGGCGCATGTTGGGGAGGTCGTTGCCTTCCATCTTCGCCACCATCTCCTCGCCCTCGTAGCCGAACCCCCGCCAGCGGTCGGTGAGGCGGGCTTCCACCACGGCTTCGCCGGCGACGAGCATGATCGTGACGTCGAAGAGCGCGCGAAGGTCGCGCCAGCCGGGCTCGTCGAGGAGGAGGTAGTTGCCCTCGACCAGAATGATCTGCGTCTCTGCCGGAAGGATGCGCCCGCCCGCGCGGGCGATCTCGATGGAGCGGTCGAAGACGGGCACGGCGACGTCGCGCGGCGGGTCCGCCCGCAGGCGCTCCAGCGTGGCGACGAAGCCGTCGAGATCGAAGGTGAAGGGGGCGCCCTTGCGCGGGCGGTGGCCGCGCTCCTTCAGAACCAGATCGTCGAAATGGTAGCCGTCCATCGGGAAGATGGCGGCAAGGCCGGGCCGCGCCGCGTTCAGGCGCTCGACGAGGTGCTCGGCCGTCGTCGACTTGCCGACGCCGGGCGGGCCGGCCAGCGCCGCGAGGAGGCGCGTGCGGCCCTCGGCCGCGCCGAGGAGGCGCTCGGCGAGATCCTCCAGCGTCACGGGGACCATGGCGCCGCTCATCCCGCGTCGGCCGACAGCGCGGCGGCCTCGATGCCGGCGACGGCGGCCAGCTCGTCATTGTCGGACGTGTCGCCGGTGATGCCGACGGCGCCGAGGATCGCGCCGCCCTCGCCGCGGATGAGGACGCCGCCCGGCACGGGCACGAGCGAGCCGCCGCAGAGCGCGTTCATCGACTGGATGAAGAAGGGCTGGCTTTCCGCGCGCGCCATGAGCGCGCGCGAGCCCATGCCGAGCTGCACGGCGCCGTTGGCTTTGCCGATGGCGATGGCGGGGCGCAGCGGGCTCGCGCCGTCCTGGCGCTCGAGCGCGACGAGATCGCCCGCGCGATCGAGGACGGCGACGGTCAGCGGCTTCAGGCCGAGCGAAGCGGCCTTCTCGAAGGCGGCGGCGACGATGGTGCGGGCATGGGCGAGAGTGAGCGTCACGGTCTGATGGGTCCTCGATGATGGGGTTCGGCGGGCTGCAGCGTCGCCGGGGGAGATGATCCGGCCTATCTACACCGCCTGGAGCGCCCGGTGAAATCTCCCGGCGCGAAGGAATCGGGGTTTTCCATGATGCGGTCGATCGCCCTTTGCGCCGTCCTCGCCTTTGCCTCTCCCGCCGGCGCGCTGGAGCTTGCGCCTTTCGTCTCCCCCCACGGCGCCGACCATCCGCTGGCCGGGCGGATCTTCGACGCCGCCGGGGCGGAGGTGACGCCGGAGGCGCTGTCTCGGAGGGTGAAGGGCGCGCGGTTTCTGGTGCTCGGCGAGACGCACAGCAATCCCGACCACCACCGGCTCCAGGCCGCGCTTCTGGCGGAGCGGGCGGGCGCCGGGGACCGGCCGACGGTCGTCTTCGAGATGATACCGGAGGGGCTGCAGGGCGCGCTCGACGCGGCGATCGCCGCGGGGAGCGATGCGGCGGCGATCGGGGCGGCGGTGGATTGGGAGACGCGGGGCTGGCCGGATTTTTCGATCTACCGGCCGATCTTCGAGGCGGCGCTGGCGGCGGGCCTGCGTATCCGGGCGGGCGATCTCGACCGGGAGACGATGCGCCGGATCTCCAAGGAGGGGCCGGCATCGCTCGGGGCCGAGCGGGAGCGGCGGCTCGGGCTGGACCGGGCCATGCCGGAGGCGGACCGCGCGGCGCTGTCGCAGGAGCTGGAGGCCTCGCATTGCGGCATGCTGCCGACGAGCGCGATCCCCGCGATGATCGGCGTGCAGCGGGCGCGGGACGGGGCGCTGGCGGACGCGATGATCCGAGCAGGCGGGCCGGCCGTGCTGATCGCCGGCTCCGGCCACACGCGCCGGGACCGGGCGGTGCCGGCGATCCTTCAGGCACTGGCGCCGGGGGCGGAGGTCGTGTCGGTCGCCTTCGTGGAAGTGTCGGAGGGCGAGGCGAGCCCGGCGCCCGAGGTGCTCGGCCTTTCCGACGTCACGGTCTACACACCGCGCTTCGACGTCTCGGACCCCTGTGAAGGCATGAAAGGGGGCGAGGGCATGACGTCCACCGCGCCGCAGCCCGCGAAATAGCTCAGCCGAACTTGCGCTTGGCGTCCAGCGCAAGGCCGAGGCCGACGGAGCCGAAGGCGTCGGCATCCACCACCCGCGCGTTCGGGAAGAGCGCCTTCACGGTGCGGCGGACGATCGGCACCTGGGTCGAGCCGCCCGTCAGAAGCAGCGTGTCGATCGCCTCCGGCGCGACGCTGGCGACGTTCAGGGCCTCGGCGACGCTGCCTGTGATGCCGGCGACGAGTTCGGCGACGGTGGCCTCGAAGGCCTCGCGCGTCACCGGCTCGTCGAGATCGAGGCCGATCTCCTTCAGGCGGATATGGGCGAGCCCGGCATCGGTCAGCGCGATCTTGGCGGATTCCGAGGCGCCGGCGAGGCGGTGGCCGGCCCGGGCGTCGAGAAGCGCCAGAAGGCGGTCCAGCTTCTCGGGCTCGGCGGCCTCCTTCTGGAGATTGCGCAACCCGTTGGCGACCTTCGGATCGTAGAGGAGGTTGATCCGGTGCCAGGTGGCGAGGTCGTTGAAGTACCAGACGGGGAGACGGCGCTTGCCGTCCTTGGTGGAGGTGCCGAGGCCGAGCGCGGGCATGGCTTTGGCGATGGAGAGCAGGCGGTCGAAATCCGTGCCGCCGATATGGACGCCGGTCGCCGACAGGATGTCCTCCTTGCGCTCGGGCCGCGCGGCGGCCTCGGGCGACAGGCGAATGACGGAAAAGTCGGACGTGCCGCCGCCGATGTCGACGACGAGGGCGAGCTCCTCGCCCAAGATCGTGCGCTCGTAGTCGAGCGCGGCGGCGACGGGCTCGAACTGGAAGGCGATCTCGGTGAACCCTTGCGCGCGCGCCGCGCCCTCCAACTGGCCCTCGGCCGCCTTGTCCGCGACCTCGTCGCCATCGACGAAATGGACGGGCCGGCCAAGCACGACGCGCGGCGTCGCGCCGCCCGTCTCGGCATCCAGCTTCTCCTTCAGGAGCTTCAGGAACAGGCCGACGATCTCGGCGAAGGCGAGGCGCTCGCGCCCGACCACGGTCTTCTCGCCCATCAGCGAGGAGCCGAGCACGCTTTTCAGCGCGCGCATGAAGCGCCCCTCCGCGCCGTCGACATATTCGTGCACGGCCGCGCGCCCGGCATAGGTGCGCCCGTCCTCCCGGCTGAAGAAAAGCGCGGTCGGCATGGTCGGCTGCCCGTTCTCCAGCGCGATCAGCCGGGGCACGCCATCCCGGACGATGCCGAGCGTCGAATTCGTGGTCCCGAAATCGAGGCCACAGCTCTGAATCGTCATGTCATGCACCGAAACGTTGCGGGACGGCGCCATCGTGCGGCGCCAGGGGATAAGGGGAGGGCGGGACATAAAGGCCGGGCGCCGGAATGGCAACGGCGGATGTTGCAGCGCACGGTCGCGGCGGGGGATTGCGCGCTCGGGTGGGGAAGATGGGGGCGTCGCGGCACGCGCGTGTCCGGGGGCTGGTTTGAAGCGCTTGCACGTTTCGAAGCCGGGCGTGGCTTCAGCCCGAAAGCCCCGCGACCGCTTAGAACGAGCACCGCCGGCAACACCGCCTGATCTCCCCCCTTGAGGGGGAGATGCCTGGCAAGGCAGAGGGGGGCGCCTCGCGCCTTACTTTGACGGGTCTCGCCCCGCTCCCCGCCACCGGTTGCGCTCGACGGCGCCCCCCTCTGGCCTGCCGGCCATCTCCCCCTCAGGTGGGGAGATCAGGCGCGTCGTCGTCGGCGCCCGTTCTGCACCGATGCCCCGACGCACGGAGACGCCCGCACGCCGTCGCGCCGGGGTGATGGTCGAACCGGCGGGCGGAGCCTCGGGCCGGGGATGCTCGGTGCCGTCCTTGTCGGGAGCGGCGGGACGCCGGAGGAAGACCCTCCGGTAGTGGGTATGTGGTGTGGTTGGTCCGCCTCCGGCGTCCACGCGCGGGCGTCTGTCGGGATATCCGGCGACCAAGCCGGATCTGTCCGATCGTCGTGGACGGGGTGGTGAGCCCCGCTTCGTGCGGCGTCGCGAGGTCGGCATTGGGCCACGACTTCGCCCCAGGTCCCGCGCCTCATCTC
>NZ_LMQW01000008.1 GCF_001425485.1 Aureimonas sp. Leaf427
GGAGAGCCACGATATCGGGGCTCTTGCCCGACTGGGAGMAAGGCCGAGATGGTCGAGCTGCGCCCCTCCGGCGGCGGTCGCCAGCGTCTCGTGTTCCACGCGCCGACGCGCGGCCTCATCGGCTACCAGTCGGAGCTTCTGACGGACACGCGCGGCACGGCGATCATGAACCGCCTGTTCCACTCGTATCAGGCCTATAAGGGTCCGCTCGCGGGCCGCAACACGGGCGTCCTCATCTCCAACGATTCCGGCGAGAGCGTCGCTTTCGCGATGTTCCATCTGGAAGATCGCGGCCCGATGATCATCGATCCAGGCGTCAAGGTCTACGAGGGAATGATCATCGGCATCCACACCCGCGAGAACGACCTCGAGGTCAACGTCCTCAAGGGCAAGAAGCTCACCAACATGCGCGCGTCGGGCAAGGACGAGGCTATCAAGCTGACGCCGCCGATCCGCATGACGCTCGACCGCGCGCTCTCCTGGATTCAGGACGACGAACTCGTGGAAGTGACGCCGAAGACGATCCGGCTGCGCAAGCGCTACCTTGATCCGGCAGAGCGCAGGCTCCCGGTCTATTACAGGCCTTTGACCGCTTAAGCCCTTATTTTAAGAGGTTTCGCCTAGCACTACTTTGGCAGGTTGATTATCAAAGGCGAAGCGAGCGGCTCATTGCAATGAGGGCAACGTGCCGGTGGCGGTCTCGCGAAGACGTTGAGGATGGCTTGCCGGACAGCCGGCATGGTCGGTTGCGGCGGCGGACCCGAGACTCTTTTTTTCCGTTCCGCTGCGGTGAGGCGGCGGGACTGGAGGAAGGCGTAGGCGATCATCGTCATCAGCGCGTGTCGGTGCAGTCCGGTCCATGATCGCCCTCCGAGGTGGTCGAGGCCGAGCTCCTCCTTGAGCTGCTGGTGCGCCTGCTCGCAGATCCACCGCGCCTTGATGGCTCCAGCGAGCGTTTTGATCGTCGCGTCGGTTGGCAAGTTCGAGAGGTAGTATTTGCGTTCGCTGGTCGAGCGATGCTCACCGACGAGCCATACTTCTTCGCCAGGTAGATGCTGGTTGCCCATGTCACGGATACGCTGAGTCGGACCGTCGGCCACGCGCACCCGCAAGACTGTCAAACGGATCACTCCAGCTTAATTGGCGTTTTTCAACGAAACAATACTTGCTGAGGCGATGAGAGTCGCGTCCACCAGCGTGCCGGTCTCCACCATGACGCCCCTCTCGTCGACCTTTTAGGACGCCGCCGTCGGCACCGGCGGCACTGAGCAGCAATGCCCATGCGAAATCGAAATCTATGCCGCATATGGATAACCTAATCATTAATAATTCGTGACCAGATGCTACTATTGCGAGCAAGGTAGAGGCGTGTTCATCTGCAAACCACCGGGCACCTTCGATGCATTTCGCTAATGCCGGCTTATAAAAGTATGACGAGTGTTTAATATGCCTGAATTGCCTTTGCCCGAGCCTTCCACCACCAAACAGCTGACTCACCATCCCTCTCATCCAGCCCAACTTGGCAGCGTCCGAGTTCGGCTTAAGATGCTATTAATTTTTTTTAACATTTAAAAGAAGTTTATTTTGCTAATATTTCAAGACAAAAGTAAATGAGGACTACTGAAGATGACATCAAGAATAAGCTACGCATGTTCTCTAGTTTTTGTACTGTCGCTTATCATTGGAATTTCTATGAGCTTAGAAGTGTTTTCGGAGCTTAGAACTTACGCAATATATAGATATACGTTCAGTTTAGTTTCTCTATTAATTTTTGGGACATTCATACCCGGCCCTGGATCAATGATACTTTCTAGTGGATATAGGGTATTTATAAATGATGGATACTATAGACATCATCTGCTGAATAATCCAATTAAGTACTTGGTTTGGAAAGAAATACGTCAAGGCAACGAATCGGAGTATTCCAAAGATGGCAAATAAGAATACTGCGCGTGTACCAAATCTGATGGAAGGTGGTGCCTACATACAGACGCTAACAGTCGGCATGTATGCCGGTTATAATGAGGATAGTGGCGTAAATATTGGCGTTTTACATCAGGTGTCGGCTGGCATTGCTGTTTATAATTCGGCGGGAGTTAGCTTCAGTCTTCAAAATGGAGTTCATTTTCAAAAAAATGTTGGTGTCGGTGTGGGCGTTCCTACTGGCGTTCCAACTCCCGTCACTGCCTCATCATTTTACAACTTTATGGATAAAACAACAACAGTTCAAGTTGGCACCGGAGTTACCGACGATCTTGAAATTGGTCTGTATGCTATAGCAAACCAGAAGGAAATAGCTGTCACAAATCCAACCCTTCCGATTGGAACAATTTCATCGAGCCGTCTGCCGGGACAAGGTGGAGCTATACCAGTCGGCAGCGAGCTTAATGCATTGGATGTCATTAGTGAGCTGCGCGCGCAAGCAAATCTCAATTTTGGCCAGATGTATTATACTCCGAGCGCTCAAGATATCAGCATAAGCAATAATAAGAAATATACTGGTAATGCCAGCTGGGGACAAAACTCGCCGCCCGGCATCGGCCCCAACAGTCCGGTCAGTTACAGTGGTTCGTCGCGGGTGAGTAACTCCGCGCCTCCCGGCATCGGCCCSAACGCCTCGGTGACCAGGTCAACAGGGAGCGGCGCCTCGGCTCGGGTGAGYAACTCCGCGCCTCCCGGCATCGGCCCCAACGCCTCGGTGACCAGGTCAACAGGGAGCGGCGCCTCGGCTCGGGTGAGCAACTCCGCGCCTCCCGGGCAACTCGTCCGGCTCCAAATCATCCACCTCCAGCAGTTCTTCCAAGAGCCGATCCGGCGGCATCGGTCATGCGCCGGTTCTTCTCGACCTGTCTAGCACTGGGCTCGGCGTAGATACGCTAGCCACATCTCAGCACTTCTTTGACCTTGACGGCGACGGGTATCAGCGGCGCACGGCGTGGGCAGGTGCGGGCACGGGCGTTCTCGTTTTGGATGCCGATGGCGACGGCAAGATCAGCCGTTCGTCCGAGTTCGCCTTCACGGAATGGGCGGAGGGAGCCGACAGCGATCTCGAAGCGCTTCGCCGGGTGTTCGACACGAACCACAACAACAAGCTGGATGCCGGCGATAGCCGCTGGGCGGACTTCAAGATCTGGCTGAACGGCAAGCTGGTCTCGCTCGCCTCGCAGAACATCGCCTCGATCGATTTGATCGCGACCGGCAGCGGGCAGTCCTTCGAGGACGGGTCGGCAATCACCGGCGCCGCCGCTTTTACGCGGACGGACGGCACGACGGGCACGGTCGGTGATGCTGTCCTGGCGTCGGAGGAAGACGGCCAGATCGTCAAGACGGCTGTCGTGACGAACGCGGACGGCACGACCACGACGACCATCACCGGTTTCGAGAAAGACGGGAGCGTGTCCTTCCGCAATGTGGTGAGGACGAGCGCCAATGGCCTCAGCGTTCGAACCCAGTTCGACGATGACGGCGACGGCGTGTTCGACCGCTCGCAGACCGATGTCCGCAGCGTCGTGAGCGGCGTGCAGAAGCGGATCGTCAGCAACTTCAACACCGACGGGTCGCTGAAGGATGCCACGACCACCACCACGAGCGCCGATTTGAAGACGGTCACCACCGAGGTCGACCAGGACGGCGACGGCAAGCTCGATCAGAGCCAAGTCTACCAGAAGAACGCCGATGGATCGAGCTCGACGACCGTCACGCAGTTCAGCGTCAGCGGCGCGGTGTTGAAGCGCGTGCTGACGACGAGCTCTGCGGATGGTTTGACGAAGACGTTCCAGACCGATGCCGACGGCAACGGCACCTACGAGAGAGTGCGGTCCGAAAAGACCAGCACCGACACGAATGGAACGCGCCGGAAAACGGAAGAGGAGCGGGGTGGAAACGGTGCCGTTATCCGCCGCGAAGTCACGTTGACGACCATCGATGGGCTTTCCACGACGGTCTACAATGACCGAGACGGCAATGGCTCCTACGAGACCCGCAGCTCTTCGAAAATCACGACCGACGCCAACGGCGTCATCAAGACGACGACCGACCTGACAAACGGAAGTGGTGCGCTGCTCGCGCGCACGATCACGACGACGAGCAAGGACGGACTGTCCAAGACGGAACAGTCGGACCTCGACGGCAACGGCACGATCGACGGAACTCTCTCCGACGTGACGGTGAACACCGCGGGTGCCCTGACCCAGACGGTGACCGAGAAAAGCGGCAACGGCACGCTCTTGAGCTCGACGACAACGTCGACCAGCGCGGATCGCAAGACCATCACCGAGGACATCGACGAGGACGGCGACGGCAAGCTCGACGCCCGAACCTCGGTTCTAATCGACGCGAACGGCGTGACCACTGCGACCAAGACGCAACTTTCGTCGAACGGCACTATCCTTGCCAAAACCTCGAGCGTGACAAGCGCCGACGGACTGATGACCACGGTGAAGACGGACGCCAACGGCGACGGCGTCTTCGAGAGGACGACGGTCGATACGACTTCGGCGGCCAACGACGGCAGCCGCAGTCGGCTCGTCACGACCACGAGCTCCAGTGGAGCCTTGATGGTTGGCAAGTCGCTGACGACAACGTCGGCGGACGGCCTGCAGAGCGTCGAGCAGACCGATCTTGACGGCAATGGGAGCTACGATCGCACGACCACCGATATCGTCGGGCTCAACGCGGACGGCAGCCGCCTTAATACGGTCACAACGGGCAGCGGCAACGGGGGCTTGTTGTCGAAGGTGGAGGTCTTGATCAGCGCCGACCGTAAGACGGTGAAGACGACGACGGACCTCGATGGCAACGGCAAGATCGACGAGACGGTGGTTGCCGTCACCAATGCCGACGGCAGTCGGCTCGAGACCCGGAGCCGCACGGCCGCCAACGACAAGCTGATCGAAAAAACCGAGACCAGCGTGTCCGGCAATGCCCTGATCACGATCGTCAAGCGCGATGCCAATGGCGACGGCGTCTACGACACCACGCAGACCACGGGCATTGTGCTCGGATCGGGCGGCGACCGGACGACGACGGTCACGGTGACGCCGACGGCCAAGACGACAGAGGTGATGGCGAAGACCGTCACGTCGGTCTCGGCCACAGGTTTGAAGACGGAGGTTGCGACCGATGCCGATGGCGACGGAACCTTCGAAACCAAGTCAACCGACCTGACCACGTTGAACACGGACGGATCGGTGACGGTCACGAAGTCGCTGAGCGACTCCACCGCCAGGCTTTTGTCTCGTACGGCAACCACGACATCGGCATCCCAGCTGATCGTGACGACGCAGGAGGATCGTGACGGCGACGGCACCGTGGAGCGGGTCGTCACTGACCAGACGACCGTCAACGCGGACGGATCCCGGTCGCGGGTGCTCGAAGCCAAGGGGAACGACGAAAGCCTCGTCTCTCGCGAGCAGACGTCGACCAAGGCCAATGGGCACGACGTCACCATCACGACCGATCTCGACGGGGACGGCGTGACGGACGAGACGCGGACGATCGTCGTGGGCGACAACGGTTCGACCACGACCACCGACAAGGTCTTCGACGCGTCAGGCAAGCTGACGTCTCAGAGCACCCTGGTCGTCAGCGGCAACGGGCTCACGCGGACATCGACGGTTGATTCCAATGGCGACGGGACGACCGACCGTTCCACCTCCGACGTGACGACGTTGAATGCCAATGGCAGTCGGACGCAGGTGTATTCCGAGTTCAGCGGTGCCGGTGCGCTGATAAGCCGAACGACCGTTGAGACCGCGGCCAATGGTCTAACCAAAAAGACGGTCTGGGCGGGTGCGGACGGTGTCGCAAAGCGCTCTTCGACCGAGACCAAGGGCATTTATTTGAATGGGGGGACGATCGAGACCGTTTCCTTCTTCAAGGCCGATGGATCTCTGGAGAGCAAGTTCAGCGAGGAGAACTCGCCACGAGCCCGCACGACGGTGTCCAGGCGAGACATCGACGGTGACGGGGTCGTCGATGGGACAATAACGACGACGACGCTGTCCGACGACTCGATCCGCGTCGTCTCGACCGATCTTGGTGCCTCCAATGCCGTGAAGGATACGAGGACGTCGACAACCTCGGCGAACGGCCTGTTGCAAGTGGTGGACTGGGACACCGACGGCAACGGCAACGTCGACAAGCGCGTCACGTCGACAACGGTCCTGAACAGCGATGGCACACGGACCACCACCCTCACCACCTCGATCTCCGGACCGAGCGCGCTCGTGCTGAAGGACAAAACCGTCACCGATGTGTCGGCCGACGGGTTCGGCAAGACCATCAGATGGGATCTGAACGCCGACGGCACATTCGAAAAGAGTCAGACGACCCAGACGGTCCTCAATGCCGACGGCTCGAAGACGGAGACGATCAGCAACTTCGCAGGATCCACGCTCACGAGCCGATATTTGACGACGACGGCGGGTAATGGCCTGTCAACGACGACGAAATGGGATCCGACCGGCTCGGGAACCTATGCCCAGACCTCGACAGACGTCGTCAGCTTCGGTGCGGCGGGTGAGACGATCCGTACCGTTACCGCAACGAATGCCAACGGATCGGTGCTCTCCAAGTCCGTCGCGACGACAAGCGGTGAGACGGTGACGACAGTCCTGGAGGAGGCCGTCCGAACGGTGACGTCGACCACCGATGTTCTGGCCGATGGGGCTGTTCGTCAGACGGTATCCAGACGCTTGTCCACGACCGGAGAGCTAACGGAAAAGACCGTCACTGTGACCAGTGGTGACAAAACCACGGTCGCAATCACGCGTGACAAGAACGGCGATGGCGTCACCGATCAAAGCGAACTGCGGGTCAAGGCCTTCTCGGGCGAAGAGACGACGACCATCACGAACCTAGACGGCACCGGCAATCTCAAAGATCGCGTGACGATCCTTCGTTCGGCCGATGGTCGCCGTACCACCACGACTTTCGACCGCGATGGCGATTGGGCGACTGACCGAACGATGATCACCGACGAGATTGTCAATGTCGACGGCAGCCGGGTGGTCACGACGACGGATGCGGATAGTTGGACGAACAAGCCGGCCTCGAAGACGATAACGAAGGTCTCGGCCGACGGTCTCGTCACGACCACGACCCGCGACATCAATGGCGATGGCACGGTCGATAAGACGGAGGTCGTCACGCTCGACGCGATCGGTGCTGCGACGACCGTCCTGACAAATACCACGCCGGCTGCGCTCGATGTCGGCACACTTCCGTCCGGATTGGTGCAGTGGAAGGCGCTCGTCGCCGAGACCGTCACGACCGTAGCCTCGGCCGACGGACGCTCAAGCGTCAGCACCTTCGCCTATGCCAACAAGGACGCGGCTGGAGTCGTTACGCGCACGACGGCGGTGATGAGACAGGTGCGCCAGATCGACGGCTCCCTTGTCACGGAGGTGACGGAAACGAACGCATCCGGCACTGTGATTGCCAAGGGGCAGATCGCCACCAGCATCGATGGACGGACAACGGTCCTCACCAAGGACGCCGATGCCAACGGCGTCACTGACATACGGCAGACGGCGGTCACGTTGCTCGACGGCGTAGTTACCTTTACGAAGACGGACTACGCCTCTAATGGCTCAGTAACCAAGTCATTGACAGACACAGTTGGTATGGACGGCCGACTTAGGTCGCGGATAGTAGTGGACGCCAGCGGCCGAAAGACAGAAGATATCGCCGTTGCAAAGGATGGTAGCTCCATCAGTTCGATATACGATGTCGATAACTTGGGTCAATGGAAAGAGATCCGAAATTACTACGACAAAGAAGTTAGAAATACATATTTCTATCAGCTTAATGACGACAATACATACAGTTTATACACCTTTGATGTCGCGGGCACTCAACAATGGGGGCGCACAGAGGCTGCTTTTGATGCAAACCAGCGTATGATCCAGCAGAAGGTTTTTTACGACGACGGGAAGAGAGAAACCCAAACCTTTGACGTTGAACGCTCATTCAACTGGCAGAATATCGTTCAAAGGTATGACTCGCAGGTACGGCTGTACTATTTTAATCAGACCAATGATGATGGAACACGGTCTGACATTCAATATGACGTAGACAACACGCAGTCATGGGAAAGAATTGAAGGCTACTATGATACCGTCGGCCGCCTAACTGATCAAATTTATCTCAATGATGGCGGAACCCGCTTGCACATTGACTATGACGAGACAAATAGCAATTCTTGGAGCTCTATAGAAAGAGCCTACGACAAGTCGGGTAATCTTATTAGTCGCACGCACATAAATGATGATGGCTCCCGCATAAGCTATGTCACCCCTATTATTCTCGATCTTGATGGAAGCGGTGTCATAGAAATCAATACCCTAGAAGAGAATTCGCAAATCGTTGGAGGCGGTGTCCAATACGATTGGAACGATGACCTTGATCCAGACGACACCGCTTGGGCTGGGCCCAGCGACGGGATGCTTGTGATTGACTTGCAAGGTGATGGAATTATTGCAGCCTCTCGGGAGATCGCTTTTACCAACTGGTTAGAAGATGAAAATGCTTTCACGGGAAAAACCGACATGGAAGCGCTTCGACTGGTCTTCGACACGAACCATGACAATATTTTAAGTGCTTTAGACGATCGCTGGAGTGAGTTCCGCGTCTGGCAGGACCTGAACCAGAACGGCATTAGCGAGGCGGGCGAGCTGAAGACGATGTCGGAGGCGGGCATCAGCCTCATCAACCTCGTTCCCTCGACGGATGGTGCGCAGACGTTCTCCGATGGCTCGATGATCACGGGCACCAGCTCGTATCAGACGATCGACGGCAAACAGCATCTTGTCGCCGATGCCGCGCTTGCATGGCGGACGGGAGCGAACAGCCAAACGCCTCTCGGTTCCTGATATGAGGAGGGTATCGGCCTCGGCGCCGATACCCTCCTGCTCATGACCTTATCGACAAAACCTTCAGCTCGCCCCGGCGACGATCGAAACTTGGACTTTCATGAGCGCTGTCGAGTTCCACGAGGATGAGGCGTTCACAGACGCCTCACCGGACACGCCGACCCGTGTCGATACCGGACTGACGGCTCTCTGCGCGGTTGCCGGGTACTATCGCATCCCGGCCGAGCCCTTGAGCCTGGTGCGCGAGTTGGCTCTATCAAATCCGGCGGTGCCTGCTGAGATCCTGCGCGCGGCCAAACTCATCGGCCTGAAAGCCCGCATCGTTCCGCTAACGTCCCAAAGCCGGTTGGCGGCAGCGCCAATGCCGCTGCTGGTGGAACTGGCGGATGGCGGCTTTCTCGTTCTCGTCGGGCGCTTGCCGAACGGCCAATTCCGCCTGGTCGACGCAGTCACGCGCATTGACCGGGAAATCTCCTATGACGATCTGATCGCGATCATTCGGCCGCGCATGATCCTGGTGCAGCGCCGTGTCGCGGGGGCCGGGGTCGCGCCCGACAGCTTCAGCTTCCGCTGGTTCCTACCCTCGCTCTGGCGCTACCGGCGCCCGCTTGGCCATGTGCTTGCAGCCTCACTGATCATCCAGGTCTTCGCCCTCGTCACGCCGCTCTTCTTCCAGGTCGTCATCGACAAGGTGCTGGCGCACCAATCCTATTCGACCCTCTTCGTCATCGTCGGCGGAATTGCGGGCATCGGTCTCTTCGACGTCCTTCTCCAGTATCTTCGAACCTACGCCCTGACGCACACGACGAACCGCATCGACGTCGAGCTCGGCCAGCGCCTCTTCGGCCATCTCCTGCGCCTGCCCATGAGCTACTTCGAGACGCGCTCTGCCGGACAAACGGTGGCGCGGGTGCGCGAGTTGGAGACGATCCGCAGCTTCCTGACGGGTCAGGGGCTGTTCTCCGTCCTCGATCTCCTGTTCGCGGTGATCTTCATCGCCGTGCTGGCGGCCTATTCGATTGAGCTCACCTGGATCGTGCTCGGCACCATCCCGCTCTATATCGGCATCGCCTTCCTGATCCGTACGCCCCTTCGCGAGCGGATCGAGGAGAAGTTCAACCGGGGCGCCATCAGCCAGCAGTTCCTCGTCGAGACGGTGGTCGGCATCCAGACGGTGAAGGCAAGCGGCGTCGAGCCGTCGATGCGCGCGCAATGGGAAGAGCGGCTGGCCGCCTACGTGAAGACATCGTTCGCGGCCGGAATGCTCGGCGCCGGCGGCCAGAACGCCATCCAATACGTCTCCAAGGCCTCCACCGCCCTTCTGCTCCTGTTCGGCGCACAGGCGGTGATCAATGGTCACCTGACCGTTGGCGAGCTGATCGCCTTCAACATGATCGCGGGTCAGGTGGCGCAGCCGATCCTACGCCTCAGCCAGCTTTGGCAGGATTTTCAGCAGGTGCAGATTTCGGTTGCCCGGCTTGGCGACATCCTGAACGCCGCGCCCGAGTACGTGCCCCAGGCACTGGAGACGCTGCCCTCGCCAAAGGGCGGTATCCAGCTGAAGCATATCTCCTTCCGCTACAAGCCAAGCGGGCAGGATGTCCTGAAAGGTGTGACGCTCGGCATTCGGCCGGGTGAGGTCGTGGGCATCGTCGGTCCGTCGGGCTCGGGCAAGTCGACCCTGACGAAGCTGATGCAGCGTCTGTACTCGCCGACGGAGGGAGAGGTGCTCCTCGACGGAGCGAACCTCGCCCATGTCGATCCCGCCTGGCTGCGCCGGCACATCGGCGTCGTCCTTCAGGAGAACCTCCTCTTCAACCGCACGGTTCACGACAACATCGCGCTCGCCAATCCGGCGATGCCGCGTGCGCATGTGATCCAGGTTGCGCGCCTGTCGGGCGCCGACGAGTTCATCGCCAAGATGCCCCAGGGCTACGACACGCTGATCGAGGAGCGTGGCACGAACCTCTCCGGCGGGCAGCGCCAACGCATCGCCATTGCCCGCGCGCTGGCGACCAATCCGCCGATCCTCATCTTCGACGAGGCGACCTCCGCGCTCGACTACGAGAGTGAGCAGGTGATCCAGAGGAACATGCGCCACATCGTGAAGGGGCGCACCGTCGTGATCATCGCCCATCGCCTGGCAGCGGTCCGCCATTGCAACCGGATCATCGGGATGAAAGACGGCCGCATCGTCGAGGCCGGCAGTCACGACGAACTCTTGAAGATCCCCAATGGTCTCTATGCCAAGCTCTGGGCGATCCAGTCGAACCCGCTGGAAGAGGCTTGAGGCATGAACGCGCAAGCACCCTCCACCGCCCGCTTCAAACAGCCGCCGCCAGCAACCTCGCGTCGGAACCGGCGCGACCAGGAGTTCCTGCCGGCAGCGATCGAAATCCTCGAGACGCCGCCATCACCGGTCGGCATCGCCTTTCTTTGGATCATCTGCATCTTCACCATCGCGGCGCTGACCTGGTGCTGGTTCGGCCGCCTTGATGTCGTTGCGATTGCGCAAGGCAAGGTCCAGCCGACCGGCAGGGTCAAGATCATCCAGCCCAAGGAGATGGCTCGCATCGCCTCGGTTCTCGTCGAGAACGGCCAGCATGTGGCCAAAGGCGAGACGCTCGCCATCCTCGAGGCTAGTGATGCCGATGCCGACGTGCGGCAGCTCAAGGTCAATCTCGATGCGGTCCGTGCGGAAGCTGACCGGCGCCTAACGGCGCTGACGGCGGCTCGCGCCGGGCTGGGTGCCGTGCCGGCCATCGCCTGGACGTCGGAGCTTCCCGCGGCCATTAGGACGCGAGAGACGCATGTGCTCGAGGGCGATCTAGGGCAGCTTGCGACGACCCTGGACGGACTTATGGCGCAACTCGATCAAAAGACACTGGAAGTGGTCCGGTACGAGGAGATGATGGCGGCCTTCGAGGATCTCGTCGGCACGCTACGCCAGCGGGTGGAGATGCGCACCAGCCTGGAGCAGAGCGGCTCGGGTTCGCGGGCCGACCTCATGACTGCGACGGAGGCCCTTCAGGACAAGCGCACGGATCTCGTGGCTGCTAAGGGTCAAAGGGCCGAAAGTCGTGCCGCGATCGAGGTGCTACGGCGAGAGATTGCCAGAACCCGGCAGGCCTTCGTCGCCGACAATCTTTTGAAGCTTAGCGAGGCCGAACGCCAAGCGGACGACATCGTCGAACGTCTTGCCAAGGCAGAGGCGCGTCAGCGCGAGATGGTCATCAAAAGCCCGATCGACGGCACCGTCAGCGCCTTGTCTGTCACCACGCCAGGCCAGGTAGCGGGCGCAGGCGAGGAGCTGATGCGCGTTGTCCCTGATGGTATCGGCCTGGAGATCGAGACCTATATCGCCAACCGCGACATCGGCTTCATCCACACCGGGCAGGAAGCGACGGTCAAGATCGAATCCTTGCCCTTCACGCGCTACGGCACGATCAAGGCCGATCTCGTCAAGATCGCGAGCGACGCGATCCCCCAGCCGGAGGCCGAGAAGGTCGAAGGCAACCCGGCGCAGAGCCAGAGCGAACGTGGCTTTGCCGGTGCCCAGCGCACGCAGAACCTCGTCTTCCCAGCCATCCTGAAACCCCGGGAAATGCATCTGTCGGCCGATGGCGTGGATGTGCCACTCTCGCCCGGCATGGCTGTTACCGTTGAGATCAAGACCGGAAGTCGCAGAATTATGGAATACCTACTCTCGCCGCTGGTAGAGGTCGCCAGCGGGGCGATGAAAGAAAGGTAAAGTGGCCCTGCGCATCGTATCCATAAGAACCACTAAAGCGGATTCTTGGCATTCCAGCACTCCAACGGAATTGGAGATCGAAGCTTGTCTTTCGAACGTGCACATTGACCTTGTGCGTCCTGATCAGACTGCGGTTGTGAAAATCGGGGCTTTGCCTTTCATGGGCTACGGAACGGTTAACACACCCGTTCAGAAGGTCACGAGAGGAGAAATTCTCGAACTGAATGCGCCCAGTCGAGAAAGCAGCCCAGTCTCTGCCGCTAAAGAGCAACGCCTTGCACACGCCGTGCGCCTGCAAGGCGTCGCCTCTCACGAAAATCACAACTGCTTCAATAAGGGGCCGGCAGGTCTGCCCCTACAGGCGCGGAGTATTAAATCCAACGAAAAAGAGATTCATATGCAAAAAGGCGCAAAATCTGACGCAATAATTGGGCCAGCCGATGGTATTAGGATCTATTTTTGGTATTGTGCCATAAGTATTACTACCAGCACTGGCGTATTTATTTCCCTATTGGCTTCATTGTTTTCATGCTCCATTTCTAGAAACGGTATTTTGTCTTACATATTTAGAGAGATTAAGCCTCATGTTCCCCAATCCACTCATGACAACATATTGTTTTTACAGAATGAGAGGGGTTGTCTTGGCTATAGTTACGAGTTCCTTCTTCTATCAGGAACAGCAATTGTATTTTTTGGATTAATTGCTTTGATAGTATTATTGATTTCTCAATATAGAAATATGAGATCGCCAACAACTAGGCGGCAAGCCGGGGCTATATTCATAGGTTTCATAATGTGCTGGCCAGCTATGTCTGTTCTTTATCTTGAATCTATTTCGACATACCTAGATCCCCCAACCTTAATGCAGCGCACGTTTTCAACATATCTAGTTCTACCTATAATAGCAGTTCTCTTAATAAGTCTATACTTTACGCTTGGACTTATTATCATTTTTTCTATGAAAAAGATAAAGTTCTCAACAGTATCCAACCATGAATGAGGGTGCAAAATTGGTAGACTCTAAGAAAGAGACACAAATCGGTCTGCCCGACGGCTCCAATTTAGCCGTTGGAGCCGTCGGGGGTATTTTTTCGGGAGTTATGGACTATTCAGTTCCTGGAAATTTGGGGGCGAAGTGGGGTCTTTTTGCCGGCGGGTTATTAGGTCTTACGGACATAATATCTGCTGCGCGCCGCGGTGAAGAGGGCAAGCACGAGGTAGCAATCCAATCCTTTGGACTGGGGGCTGGTCTAGCGGCAGGTTACTACGGTGGACTGGCCGGTGCCTACGTTGGCTCTATTGCGCCAGGTCCTGGGAATATCACGGGAGCCGTGTTGGGCTTTGGGTTTGGTCTCGCATCCGGATTCTACGGAGAGAACTACACTGAAAGGTTTTTGAAATCGGTGCTAGAAAATGCCGAAGAGCGAAGTTACCCTTGGACGCTTGATCCCCTATCGAATACTGGTGACCTGAATCCCTATAGACGTTTCGATGCCGAACTTGGGTGGGTTAATAGCGGCTACACTGGCGCCAATACCGGCCTCGACACGCCGTCTGAACGGCGGTTGATAAACTCAGGTGCTGACGCCCGTGCGATCGATGGAATGTCGGTTCCTGGCTTTGGTGGCCGGCCAACATCAGGCACCGCAGCTGGCGCACCAGGCATGATTGTGCCGACAATACCGGAGCCTGCCACACCTAAATCGCCCCTTACTCCGTCCTTTGAATACGAACTCCAACGCTTACGTGATGCCGTTCAGAAGCAAAATGAGCAGGTAAGGCAGGAGAACGAGAGGAAGCGCGCGGAATACGCCGCGCAATTGGAAGAGCATGCGCGCCAAGTACAGGCGGTCAACGAGCAGAACGAGCGCGCGCGTCAGGATTACGAGCGCCAGTTACAGGCAGCAAACGAACAGAACGAGCGCGCGCGCCAGGACTATGCTCGTGAGCAGAGGCGCCAGAATGATATTGCTTTTATTACAGGGTGGAAGTCCTCGAGGGATGGTGATCGACAGCGGAGGGCAGAGGAGGAGCGTCGGGCAGATGATTTAGCTCGCCAGAACAATCTCAATCGTCAGAAGCAAGAGCAGGCGCAACGCTCTGCTGCTACTGCAGCTCGAGCAGAGGCGGAACACCGCCAGCGGGTTAAAGCAGCAGCTTCGGCGGAAGCCGCGCGCAAGGCGGAAATTGCACGTCCTACGGAGGTATTTGGTGGATATTATAAGAAGGAGGTAGAAACTCCGATCGGCATCAAATATGGTACTGAGGTTTTGGGACCTTTTCTTCCGACTCCTCCTCGGGTTATTGACCCCTCGATTCCTATGAGTCCTGTTCTTCTCGACATTTCGGGGCAGGGAACGAAACTCGATTCACTGAATACATCGCTGAACTTCAGCGATATGGATGGTGACGGATTCAAGAGCCGGACGGCTTGGGTTGAGCAGGGAACGGGCGTTCTATTTATCGATGCGGATGGGGACGGCACGAGAAGCCGATCCAAAGAGTACGTTTTTACGGAATGGGAGCCAGGTGCTGACTCGGATCTTGAAGCGATCCGCAGAGTTTTCGATACCAATAACAACAATCAGTTGGACGCCGGTGACACACGCTGGAGCGAGTTCAAGGTTGAGGTCGATGGCGTGGTTCGGACGCTTTCCGAACTCGGCATTACGTCAATCAATCTGATCGCGTCCGGCAGCGGCCAGGCCTTCGAAGACGGCTCCGCCATCACAGGCACCACAACATTCACTCGCGCTGACGGAACGACGGGCGAGGTGGCCGACGCGACGCTGATGGCGGAAGACCAGAGCTACGTCATCCAGGATGCGACGGTGACCGGAGCGGGCGGCACGAAAGTCCGGACGATTAACGGCTACAACAAGGACGGCAGTCTGGGGTTCACGACCCAACAGACGGTCAGCGCCGACGGTCTGTCTCGAACGACGCGGTTTGATGAGGATGGCGACGGGATCGTCGATCGCTCGCAGACCGACGTTCGATCGGTGACGGCCGGCGTTGCCAAGCGGATCGTGACAAACATCAATGCCGATGGCACGAGCCG
Organism: Aureimonas sp. Leaf427; assembly: GCF_001425485.1. Lineage (GTDB taxonomy): Bacteria > Pseudomonadota > Alphaproteobacteria > Rhizobiales > Rhizobiaceae > Plantimonas. The sequence continues at coordinate 15,686 of NZ_LMQW01000008.1, forward strand.
TGATCGCACGACGACCCAGACCAGCGCAGATCGTCAGACGATCACGACCCAAATCGACCAGAATGGCGATGGTGTCGATGATCAGGTGCAGGTTTTTGCGCGCAACGCCAACGGTTCCTCGACCACCACGACGACGGCTCGGAGCATCAATGGCGCGATTCTGTCCAAGTACGTGACGGAGAGTTCCGCGGACGGCCTCGTCAAAAACTTTCGCACGGATGCCAACGGCGACGGCACATTCGAGCTGGCCACGACCGAGACGACGACGATCGCCAGCGACGGAGCACGAAGCGAGACATCCGAATTCCGGGGTGCCAACGGCAACCTTCTTCGACAGCAGGTTATCTCGACGAGCGCGGATGCCCGTTCGAAAACCGTGCAGAACGACCTGAACGGTGACGGCGTCTTCGAAACGCGTGAGACGAACGATGTAAGTGAAGGCACGAATGGCGAAGCGGTCAATAAGCTGGCGCTTTATGGGAAGAACGGAACTCTTCTCAGCGGTGCCACGACCAGCACATCGAAGGATGGTCTCTCCAAGACTGTCGCCGTGGACGCGAATGGCGATGGCCTTGTCGATGTCACCACATCCAATAGCAAGACGGTTTCAACAGGCATCATCACGGAGGTCTCGCGCTCACGCAGCCGCGATGGGACAACTCTGGCCCAAGCTACGACGATCACAAGCGCCGATCGAAAGAAGATATCGGTATCGGTCGACGCGAACGGAGACGGGTCTGATGATCAGCGGAAGCTGACGGAGGTTGACGCTGCCGGAATCACCACCGTCACCAGCTTCTCCTACGCTCCCAAAGGCCGCCTGCTGGCAAGCACATGGCAGCAGACGAGTGCGGATGGAATGGCATCTACCACAAAGGTTGATCTCAATGGCGATCAGATTTTCGATCTTATCACCACGGACGTCACCACCATCGACGCCGATGGGGGCCGCACGCGTTCGATCGACATCACGAGCGCGGACGGCTCGCGGATAGCCAAGGCTCGAGAGACCGTGTCGGCCGATGGTCTTGTCGTCACATCCAGCAATGACCAGGACGCAGACGGCCAGCTTGACACGACGAGCGTCAACTCCGTCAAACTGGGGTCCGATGGCGGCCGCACAGCGACCGCCATGGTCATGAGCGCAGACGGAACCCTTCTGTCTAAGACGACAACGATCATCAATCGGGCTCGGACCGTTTCTACGACCACCTATGACAAGGATGGCGACGGAAAGACCGATGTTGAAGAGGTCGCCAATCTTTACGGTGATGGCAACCAGAACACATACACATACGAATATGCTGCATCAGGAGCGCTCATCAGCAGTGAGCTGACCTACGTATCGAAGGACGGGCTCGTTAGCATTACAAGCCAGGACTTGGATGGAGATGGCCTTTTTGACAGCACGACCGCGAAGGCTACGACGCTGAACAGCGATGGAAGCCGTACGACGAGTGTCGTGGTTTCTGCCGCGTCCTCTACGAAAAAGCTGCTTGGACAGACGACAAGTACCGTTTCCGGCAATGGCTTGCGTATCGATACGAAGAGCGATCGAGACGGAGACGGCATCTACGAATCAAGAGTCGTCGAGGTAGTGTCCCTTGCAGACGATGGTTCGATGACCAAGACCAGCACATCGCTGGCTGCCAACGGCGTTTGGCGAGGTCGAAGTGTTGTCACAACCTCCGCATCAGGACTCTCGCGCACGAGCCAGTATGATTTGGACGGCAACGGCTCCTTCGATCGCGTGGTATCCGAAACGTCGGAGACCAACGCCGATGGATCCACCGGGAGCACCCTGACGGCCTCTGGTGGCTCCGGCGCGACGATCAGAACAGAGAAGGTCACACAAGCGGCTGACAAACGGACACGGACGGCTCAGATCGACAAGGACGGTGACGGCTCCATCGATCAGTCGACCCAGACCCAAATTGCCGACGACGGCGCGTCGACGTCGACGTATAAAACGTTGGTTCAGGGGATATTGCGGTCCGAATATCGTGAGACGTCGAGTGCCGACGGGCTCAGCGTCGATACGCGGGTTGATATTGACGGCGACGGCTACATCGATCGATCGACCAAGTCGAAAAGAACGCTTGGTGCCGATGGCAGCAGTTCGAACGTCTGGAGCGAATATGGTGCTGATCGCGCTTTAAAGAGTCAGATCATCACCTACACAAGCGCGAATAAACTCTCATCACGTACGGACTGGTCTACGAACGGAATTCTCACACATTCTTTCACATCAGACTCTTCTACAGCTGCAAACGGTGACATTGTCAAAATCTCGACTTATCTAAAGGCGGACGGAACCGTCGAGAGTGTCTCCACGAAAACTGCTCGAGAGGGAGGCCGCTCCGTTGAATCTCTGCTGGATGAAGACGGCGATGCCGTTGTCGATTTCCGCACTTTGTCTACAGTCTCAAGCGATGGAACGGAGACCACGCTAACAAGTGGCAGGAAATCCAGCCTGACGGCCGATGCCCTATACAGCATCACATCGGCAAATGGCCTTTCATCAGAAGATCGTTTTGTCTGGCAGGATACTTCAGGCGGTACGAGCTCTGAAATCACGAAGTTCAGCACCAAGTCTAGTTCAGTTCTCAATTCTGACGGCTCGGTCTCTACGACGACAGAGAATAGTGAACGGGTCAACAGAGCGTCGGAATTGACGCTGATCGAGCGTTCTTTAAGCCAGAAGTCCGGCAACGGATTATCTGTAACCACTCAGTTTGATCTCGACGGCAACGGAACTTATGAGAAGTCGCTATCGGACGTTACCCAACTGCCGGAAACGGGTTACACGACGAGAACTGTAAGCGAATATCTCGGCACTACACTTGTTAAACAGAAGACCAAGTCGACCTCGACGAATGGGTTGATATCGACGACGGAGTGGAATTTTAGCGGACCGGTGGCTCTCGTACAAAAATCGACGGCCTCGACCTCATACGGGACCGCTGGTGAGACGTCATCCGTCGTCAGCAACACTCGATCTGACGGCACCCTGATTTCGAAGTATGTCACGTCGACCAGCGCAGACGGAAGCTACGCAACAGCTCTTGAGGATCACGACGGATCCGGTGTTTGGGATTGGAAGCGAACATCGAGCGTGGAAACGCTCGCTGATGGTTCGTCGGTTGTCACACAAAAGCGATTGACGCTGAATGACGGCCTCATGGATAGCACCGTAACCACTACGACGTCAGCCGGTCGTTTCACATCGATCGCGAAGGATGCTGATGGAGACGGACGTCTCGACCAGCTTCAGATCGGCGTCGTTAATGTTGATGGATCGTCAACAACGACAACGACCGACTACACACTACAGGGAGCCGCCTCCAGCATCAGTGTCAGCACCCGGAGTGCGAACGGATTGAACGAAGCCGTATCGTGGGATTTCGACGCGAACGGAACCGTCGATCAGCAACGAAGTGTCAGCCGCATAAATTATGCCGATGGATCCTCGCTATTGAGTGTTCGGGATTTTACAGGAGCCAAGACTATTAATTCTGCCTCCACGTTTGTCAGCGGAGACGGGAGACATTCGACAGTTTCTACAGATACGGACGGCGACGGAGACATTGATCGCATAGAGACGATTACCAAAGCACTCGACGGCTCTCTTGTATCGAGGGTAGCGAACAATGATGAGGGTCGCAGTGCTCAGTCCTTGCTGACAGGTAGCATATACTTTCGTAAGGCGATTTCGGTCTCTATGTTAACCGAGACAAGTTCTGATGGCTTAACCTCCGTCATGCGATCCGACTACGATGGAGACGGTTTCTTCGAGAATGTGGAAACGACACAAACTCAGATTGACGGATCTCTCATCACGACAATTGTTGAGAAAAATTCGAGCAATGCGATTACAGCGACCGGGACGGTCTTAAGAAGTGCAGATGGCATTACAACAACTCTCCGTAAGGACGAAGGAAATAACGGATCAATTGATCGCGTAGAGGTGTCGAAGGCACGCATTGATGGATCTGTCCGACATACAGCCACCGATTATAACAGTTCAGGGACGATACTGCAGACGGTCGTCACGGATGTGAGCGCGGATGGTAAGGCGGCATCGGTCTACGCGATTACCGATGGCATAGCCTCTGGAAGCGCCACTGGCAGCGGAGTTCGATTTGTCATTGATGGCTGGGTCAACAGTTCGATCTCCGGGAGCGATGGGAGCGACCTGATCTATAGTGGCGGTGGTTCAGATAGGATTTCTGGCGGTGCAGGCAACGATATCATCAGAGGCGGTGCAGGATCAGATATCATTGACGGGCAAGGCGGCTACGACACGGCGGATTATAGTGACAAGACCACGTCTGTTGTGGCGCGGCTGAGTCATGAAAGGGGCGTGACTGTAACTGTCAATGGAGTAGCGGAGGATACTCTTTATAATATTGAGTCATTGATCGGCGGATCCGCATCTGACACGCTGTCCGGAAGCATACTGAATAACGAACTTTATGGTGGCGCCGGAGATGATATTCTCTATGGCGCAGAGGGGTTTGACTTGCTCGACGGTGGTGTCGGATCTGACAACATGAAGGGGGGTATTGGGGACGACGTTTACGTGGTTGGAGAAACAGGAGATGTGGTCACCGAATATACGGGCGAAGGAATAGACGCGGTGAGGTCATCGATTTCCTACGTCTTAGGAAATAATGTTGAGAATCTTACCCTGACAGGCGGACAGAAAACGAATGGAACCGGTAACGCGCTTTCGAACACGATAAAGGGAAATGCAGCGGATAATTCGCTCTCTGGAGGATCCGGTGACGACTACCTCTATGCGGGGGCTGGAAACGACGTTCTCGATGGCGGGTCCGGTGTTGACGAAATGCAGGGTGGGGCTGGGGACGATATATTTATTGTCGACAATACAGGCGACAAGATCGTTGAATGGTCGGACGAAGGCGTGGACTTGGTTCGTTCCAACGTAGCTTTTACGCTTGGTAATAATATTGAGAACCTTACTCTAATCGGCGCTAATTCGATTAACGGAACGGGTAACGAGCTCAATAACGACATCAGAGGCAATACGGGAAGTAACACCCTTAATGGTGGGGCTGGCGATGACGTTTTAACAGATGACGCCGGTAACGACTCGTTGTTTGGAGGATTAGGAGCAGATATTATTTCTGGTGGTGCTGGAAATGATTATCTTGATGGTGGGGTGGGCGTCGATAAGCTAACCGGCGGCATTGGTAACGACACATATATCGTTGATGACATAGGAGATGTCGTCATTGAATATACCAACGAAGGAACTGATACGGTTGTCTCTTCGGTTGCCTTCTCACTGGGCTATGCGACCGAGAACCTAACGCTTTCGGGCAGCGCCGATATCAACGGTGTTGGAAACAACCTTGATAATCGATTGATAGGGAACTCCGCTCGAAACACCTTAAGCGGTGGCAATGGAAATGATTGGATGTCTGGTGGTAGCGGAGTGGATATTCTTGATGGTGGAGCTGGGGTAGACACTGCAGACTATAGTGAAAAGACCGTTTCGATCCGTGTTACTCTGAATGCGTCATCAAAGGTTGACGTATTTGTTGGCGGCATTGCTGAGGATAGCATATCGAATTTTGAAACGATCGTAAGCGGCAGTGCGGCAGATATCCTTGTTGGCGATAATCTCTTTAATACCCTCATTGGACAGGGAGGCGGAGATACTTTGGATGGTAGAGGTGGTGACGACCGGCTCGTCGGTGGATCGGGAAATGACAATTTGACCGGCGGGATAGGAAAAGACGTCTACGTGTTCGATGCCGATCTCAACGGCTCTTCGAACGTTGACGTGATCACTGATTTCAATATCTCAGACGATGGTTTTGAGTTGAAATCTTCTGTTTTCAGAGGGCTTGCGGTCGGCACCCTTCAGGCATCACAGTTCTCGTTGGATGGGATCTTTTCATCGGGGGCCCCCGGCGTCTTCTATGAAGCCGGGACGGGTAATTTGTATTTTGATGCAGATGGATCCGGCGGGGGATCAAGTGTTCAGTTTGCGAAGACCACTTCGAACCTCGCTATAACTGCGAACCACTTCCGGATCGTCTGAATATTTTAGACGTCGGCGGAGCCCCGAATGGGCTCCGCCGATTGGTGGGCTCGGTCATTGGATCGGTTGAGAAATCCGATACCGCGTGAAAGCGGAAGGACCGCTTCGGCGTGCGCAGCTCCCTTCTTTTTGTCTCTTAAACGACCGTTTTCGCGACAATCCCAGTGCTCACAACCGGCCTCAGGAAAACCAGACTGCGCGCTGTCGTAGATCCGTGTTGCATAATCACCATCCTTAGATGATGATCAGACATGAGTTCTGCGACAAAGCTTGGCTATGCCCGGGTCTCCACCGAAGACCAGCGCCTCGACCTCCAACGCGATGCGCTGCTAGCCGCCGGATGCAGCCGCATCTTCGAGGACAAAATATCAGGAGCACGAACGATCCGGCCCGGTCTCGACCAGGTGCTCTCTCATCTGCGCGCTGGCGATACGCTCGTCATCTGGCGCCTTGATCGCCTTGGGCGAACGACCCATCAGCTCGTCGGTCTGCTCGAGCAATTCGAACGGGATGGCATCAAGCTGCAATCGCTTCAGGACGGGATCGACCCTTCCACCGCGCTTGGACGCGCCATGCTCCAGATCGGCGCGGTCTTTGCGGAGATGGAACGCAACCTCATCCGCGAGCGGACGAAGGCAGGGCTGTCGGCGGCCCGTGCCAGAGGACGGCTCGGTGGACGCAAGCCGAAGATGGATGCGGCCATGCTCGACACGGCCAGGCGCCTGATGAAGGATCCCGATCTCACCATGGCGGGAATCGCCGAGCGGCTCGGCGTCAATCGGTCAACCCTCTACCGAGCGCTCGATCGCAAGACGACGGGGCAGACCAAGTAGGGCAAGGCGGCTTGGCCGGTGCAGACTGGCAAGACAGGGAACGGGGGAAGCGGGAGGACCATGCCGATCAAGCCGGAGCTGCGTGGGTTCTATCCGATCGACTGGCGCGAGCTCTCCCATTCGGTTCGCTTTCGCCGGGCCAAGGGCGCCTGTGAACGCTGCGGTCGCCCACACGGCAGGATCGTCTGCGTTCTGGCGGACGGCCGCTGGTTCGATGAGGACCGTAGCCAATGGCGCGATGGGCGGGGCAAGCGCGTTCGCACGAACATCGGCGCTCCCGCAGAGTTACCCGAAGGCTTTGGTCATCGCTCAACGAAGGTCGTGATCGCCTGTGCTCATCTGAATCACGACGTCGCCGACAACGCGGGGGGCAATCTCGCCGCGCTCTGCCAGCGCTGTCACATGATCCATGATCGGCCGCATCATCTCGCCCGACGCCGCATCACCTACCTCATGCGGCGCGCGATCGGAGACCTGTTTGCCGGGCCATACCGGTAGCGGCCAGCTCGAAACCGCGGCCTACGCCTTCATCGAGAAGAGCGTGGGCAACGACCGTTCAGGTCCTCCATGGCCTTCCACCTTGCTCATGACCGTGGTCAGACGGTATGCGCTCGCTTGGCAAAACGACGACGCGAACCACCTAGGAGCCGGACGTGAACAACAGTGATATCGCGGTCCTGGTGGCCGAGCAGCATTCCATGTCGAAGGCTGACGCCAAGGCGATCGTCGAGACCGTCTTCGCAGCCCTATCGGACGCAGCAGCGCGCGATGAGGAAGTCTCCATCAACGGGTTCGGAAAGTTCAAGGTGAAGGAAAGCGGACCTCGCGAAGGGCGCAATCCCTCCACGGGTGAGACCATTCAGATCGCGGCATCCAAGAGGCTGGGCTTTGTCGTGGCCAAAGCGTTGAAGGATCGCCTGAAGGGCTGATCGCGATGAACGAACGATGGCTTGTCGAGGATCTGATCCTCGTCGGCCTGCTGAAAGTCGTGCAGCAGGGTGCAACCCTGCTCGGCTCTGCCAAGATTGACGCCGCCGAGCATCTTCAAACGGCAACCCGCGAACTCATCGATCAAGCACCGCCGAATGCTCGCCCGAAGATCTTGCGGCGGGTTCGATCGACGGCTCGCCGATGCGTAAGCCCCTGCGTCACCAAGGAAACGCCCATCGCCACACTCGGTCTTGCCACGTTCCACCTGCTACAGCACCTTGTTGACGAAGGTTACGTCTCCGTCGGCACATCAAGCCCGCTATCAGCAGCGCTGGATATCATCCTGCCCGCCCTTGAGCCGGCGGCCAATGACGAGGAGCAAATGGCTGTAAGCCGGACGACCGCGATCGGCATCTTCGACAACCTGCATAAGGAGGGGCTTTTCCGCGACGTCGTGCCGTTGGGGTGAGCAGTCGGGATATCCTTGTCACTGGGCACATAGGATACAGTGATCCCCAATGTTTCTGGCGCTTTCTCCGGACCCCAAGCTGTCGGCCTTCGTGCGCACCTATATCCTTGTACAGGATCTGCCGGGCAAGCACGCTGGGCAGCCCATTCGCACCAGCCCGGTTCCCCTTGCGGTTCTTTCCGTGAATATAGGTCGGCCGAACGCGGCCGAAGACGGGTCTCTCGTGCCCCGCGTGTCCCTCCTCGGCCTGCAGTCGCGCGCCCGCTTATGGCGCTCCGGGAGTGAAACCTGTTTCGTCATGGTCCTGCTGACCATTCCGGGCATCCTCCGCTTGTTCCCCGGTACCGGCGCCGGGTGCGCCGACGCGCTTCTCGATCTCGGGGCGCTGACGGGCGACACGATTGCAGGATCGCTGTCGAGGGATGTCGACGCGGCCAATGAACCGATTAAGCTGCGTTTGCAGCTCGATCGTTGGTTGATGACGAGAATGGCGGCCACGGCGCCCACCGCGAATGCAGGACGGATTGCGGCGGCCCACGATGTCTTGCGCTGGAGTGGCTCCGTCGAGACCACGGCGCAAACGGTCGATACCACACGGCGGCAACTCCATAGATGGTTCGTTCCGCACCTCGGGATTGGGCCGCAGGAGCTTGCCGACCTCGAGCGGCTGCATGCGAGTCTTCGCAGCGTTCAGACCGGAGAGGGTGACCCCGTCATGGGCTTCAGCGATCAGGCTCACCAGATCCGATCCTGGCGCAGACGGCTGAACGTGACGCCGGGCCTTTATTGCAGAACCGAGTTGTCGCCGATGGCGGCCTCCTTGATGTCGAGCGATGCCGCCATTGCTGCCGGTTACTACCTTTGAGACCCTTGTCCCAATCCTTCAATACGAGATCGGCGCCGCAGCCCATGATCCAAGAGAACTCGGATCGAAGGCATCGTCATGACCCGCGGCACTCCTATGTTTCGAACGCGAGCGATCCACTATTCGGACGGTGAAACACGCTTCGAGGGTCACGTTGTCATCCAGCAACCGGCGTCCGGGAAAACGCCCTGTATCGTCCTCCTACACGACTGGAGCGGCTTGACCGAGCCGACGATGCGCCTTGCTGAACGCTATGCCGGCCTCGGCTGGATCTGCATCGCGCTCGACCTTTACGGAGAAGGCGTGCGCGGCGATCCGCTTGGCGACAATTCGGCGCTGATGAACCCGCTGATGGAAGATCGCGCCCTCCTGCGCCGCCGCCTCATGGCAGGCTTTGATGCGGCATGCCGTTTCGAGGGCGTCGATGAAACGCGCATAGCCGCCATCGGCTATTGCTTCGGCGGTCTTTGCGCGCTCGATCTGGCGCGCGCAGGCCCTGCAAACCTCAAGGCCGCGATCAGTTTCCATGGCGGGCTCCAGCCCCCCGCCTTCGCAGATCAGCCGGCGATCGGCGCCAGCATCCTACTGCTGCATGGCTGGGAAGACCCGATCGTCCCGCCCGCCGATGTTCTGGCCATCACCAGGGAACTGACGGATGCGCGAGCCGACTGGCAGCTTCACGTCTACGGGCATGCGCGACACGCGTTCACCTTCGAAGGTGCGAACGCGCCCGAAAGAGGCGTCGTCTACGATCCGATCGCCGATGAAAGGTCCTGGGCAGCCATGCGATCCCATCTCGATGCCGCCCTCCATCACTGAAGCCGCGGCGGCTTATTCGAACAAGAAAGCCTAGAGAAGACGTTACACGCCCGCAGCATGAGGCGCGCAACTGCGCCTGTTCTGTGAAAAAAGGGCAGAAGCATCCGCATGTGGTAACGTTCGCCATGCCGTCGATCCCGCTTCCCTTCGTCGTGTCGCTTGTCCTCTGCCTTGTCCTCGTCCGGATGATACGGGAGGGTGAAGGGCGGCTGGGATTGTTTCCCCTGCTCGTTGTGACCTTCGCGCTCCAAGGCGCTCTGTCGGGCGCGAGTTGGAGCTTCGGGTGGCCTCCGGCACGCGCCGTGCAGCCGATCCTGGCCGCGGTTCTGCCGGCGCTTTCCTTCGTCGCCTTCGATCAACTTCGGCACGGACCCACTGCGGCACCCTCCCAGCTCTGGCCGCATCTGGTGCCGGCGGTCATCGTGGCCTGCCTCGTCGTCGTTTGGCGCGAGCCGATCGATCTCGTCCTCTTTGCCGTCTATCTCGGCTATGGGCTCACGCTGCTGCACACCGCCCGGAAGGGCCCGGGGGCGCTCGCGGCGACGCGGTTCGGCGACGAACGGGCCGCGCACAAGGCGCTTCTCGCCATCGGGATCGTCCTCGTCGCGAACGCCTTCATCGACGCCGCCATCTCGCTGGATCTCGCCTTCGGCGACGGTCACCAGGCCATGGCGATCCTCACGGCGGGGAGTGTCCTGTGGCTGGGGGTCGCCGGCTATGCCGCGACGATCGCGGATGCCAGCCGTCCAGGCCCCGCAGGCGATGTTCCGGAGCACCTGCCGGAGCGCGTAGCCTCCGCGCCAACCACTCGCCCACCGCCCGTCCTTCCGGCGACGGAGATGGACGCAGGTCCCTTGGCGGCGGACACTGTCGTCCTCCGCAGGGTCGACTCGCTCATGACCGAACAGCATCTCTACCGTGACCCCGACCTTACCCTGGAGCGCCTCGCACGGCGTGCCGGCATCCCGGCCCGGCAGATTTCCGGCGCCTTGAACCGCATCCAAGGCCGCAACGTCTCCCAGGTCGTCAATGCCTACCGCGTGGACGAGGCGCGTCGCAGGCTCCTCGCGACGAACGAGCCGATCACGACGATCCTCCTGGAATCCGGCTTCGGCACGAAGTCGAACTTCAACCGCGAGTTCCTGCGCGTCACCGGCCTGACGCCGAGCGCCTATCGCCGGACCGGCGGCACAACGCCCGGCGAGCCGGCGGCGCGGACCGTGGCGCCCGAAGCGCCCTGATCGGTTTCGAAGGCGTCGGCGAAGGCCTCGGACGTCCTCGATCATGATTCTGCACGTCCAAGATCGCGTTCCGGGGCGAACCGACCGGGCCTTGCGTCCGATGTGGGGGCATGAACGCTCACGCCCACCCCGATCCGCTCGCCGCGAGCCGGCCACTTTCCGAAGCTTTGGCGTCGTTGTCTCTCGCGCCGGTTGCGGCGCGGCCGTCCCCGCGAAGCCGTCGCTCATCGCGCGCTCTGGTTCGCGCCGGGGCGGTCGTGCTCCTGACGATTCTGGGAGCGGCCGCCGCCGTTCCTCTTATGGGCGAGGTTTCTCTTGTCGGCCTGTTCTCTCCAGGTAAAGGTCTCGAAAGCGATTCCGCCGGGCCGATGCCGATGGGGGAAGCGGCCCAACCTCCCCTTGCGACCCTCGCGCCGCCGCAACGCCATGTCGCCGGCTCCGGCCATGTCGTGGCGCTCACGCAAGTGGCGGTGCAGTCCCGGCGCGGCGGAACGATCGTCGAGCTGGTCGCCGACGTCGGCGACGCCGTCACGGTCGGGCAGATGCTGCTCCGGCTTGACGCCCCCGACCTTCGCTTCGCGCTTCGCGCGACGGAACTGGCGCGCCGGCGAGCCGAACTCGCGCTTGCCGCCCGGCGCCTCGATGCCGCAGACGCAGAGGCCCTCGGTCGCCGAATGGCAGCGCTCGCCGAGAGCGGCACGGTCAACGGGCAGTCGGCGCGCGATGCCGGGACCGCCGCCGAGCGATCCGCCAATTTCGTCGATCAGGCCGCTGAAAGCCTCGCTGAGGCCGAACTCGCCGTATCGAAGGCGCGGCAGGCAATCGACGAGCTGACGATCCGCGCCCCGATCGCGGGCGTCGTCAGCGTTCGAGCCGCCAATCTCGGCGAGATGATCCTTGCCCAGGTCGATGCCCGCGACGACGCATTGCTCTTCACCATCACCGATCCAGCTCGGCTCGCCGTCGATATCGACATTGCCGAGACCAACGTCGCTGCCGTGCAACCGGGTCTGAAAGGTGAAGCCATCCTCGACGCTTACCCCGACCGCCCCTTCGCGGTGATGGTCCAGCGCGTCGCCCCCGTGGCATCGGCCGAGCGCGGCACGCTCGCCTTGCGCCTCGCCATCCTCGATCCGCCCGTCGGCATCCGTCCGGCCATGGCCGTGCGGGTCAGCCTCTTCCTCGACGCGCCGACCGCCGCCGGCGCGATCACGTCCAACATCACGGGACCATGACCATGCCACCTTCGAACGACGAGCGACCCTTCATCCGGCTTGCCGGCATCACCAAAAGCTACGGCCGGGGGGAGGATCGCATTCCGATCTTCTCCGGCCTCTCGCTGAAGATCCCACGCGGCGATTTCGTCGCGATCATGGGCCCGTCCGGCTCCGGCAAGTCGACGCTTCTCAATATTTTCGCCGCGCTCGACGGCGTGGAAGCCGGCCACGTCTCGATCGACGGCTCGAACCTTTCCGCGATGAAGGAAGGCGCGCGGGCACGTTGGCGAACGGAAACGCTCGGCATCGTCTTCCAGTTCTACAACCTCCTGCCCATGCTGACCGCTGCCGAGAACGTCGAGCTGCCTCTTCTGCTGAAGCCGCTTACCCGACGCGAGCGGCGCGAGCGGGTGGCGACCGTACTCGGCCTCGTGGGACTCGGCGAACGGGCGCGACACTATCCCCGCGAGATGTCCGGCGGGCAGCAGCAGCGCGTCGGCATCGCGCGAGCGATCGTCACCGATCCGTCGCTTCTTCTCTGCGACGAGCCGACCGGCGATCTCGACCGTCGCTCGGCCGACGAGGTGCTGGAGATGCTCGGGCTGCTCAACCGCGATCTCGGCAAGACGATCGTGATGGTGACGCACGATCCCGCCGCCGCAAAGGCGGCGAAGCGGACGCTCCACCTCGACAAGGGCGAGTTTCGGACCGACGACGGGGCAGGCGACCGATGAGCTTCCTCCGCTTGATGCGCCGCAACGCATGGCGCAAACCGCTGCGCACCATCCTGATGATGCTGTCCGTCGCCGTCGCCTTTCTCATCTACGGGCTTGGCCAGGGGTTTCTGGCGGGATCGCAGGGCGTCGGCGGGGCGAACGAGGACCGTCTCGTCGTCCAGAGCCGAAACGGCCGCGCGCAGCCGTTGCCCGTCGCCCATCTCGCCCGCATCGCCGCCGATCCGGATGTCGCTGGCGTCGCGGGCTCGGCCCGCATCCGCGGCTTCGTCGGGTCGCAGACGAACGTCGCCGTCGCGAGCGCCGTCGAACCCGGCGCGATGGCCGCGATCATGGGGGACGAGCTCGCTCTGACGCCCGATTTGCTCGATGGACTCGACGGCGCCCGTGACCGCGTTCTCGTCGGCCGCGCGCTAATGGAGGCGCAAGGGTGGCGGATCGGGCAGCGCATCGCGCTGACGCCCTTCCAGGTGGCGCGGGCGGACGGAGCGAACTGGAGCTTCGAGATCGCCGGCGTCTTCGATGGCGCGCGGCCGGACGTCGATACGTATTTCATGCTGGCGCGCTACGACTACGTGAACGCCGCCCGCGCCCGCGACAAGGATACGGTGGACGGCATCCTCGTCGATCCGCGCCCCGGCGTCTCGCCCGGTGCCCTCGCGGCGAAGATCGATGCGGCCTTTCTTTCCTCCGCCGCCCCGACGCGAAGCCAATCCGAGAAGGCCTTCCTCGAAGCCCTCATCCGGCAGATCGCGGATTTCGGCCTGATCGTCACGCTCGTGACCTCGGCGGCCTTCGTCACGATCCTGATGATCGCCGTCAACACGATGGTCTTCGCCATCCGGGAGCGAACCTTCGAGATCGGGGTCCTCAAAGTGCTCGGCTTCTCCGGCTCTCGGATCCTCGGTCTCGTGCTCGGCGAGACGCTGCTCGTCTTCCTCGCCGGCGGAGCGATCGGCCTCGCGCTCGCCAAGGCCGCCTCGCTCCTCATGGGGCCGGAGATCGGGCTCGCCCTGCCGCCGCTTCTCATCGGGAAGACGATCCTCGTGCTCGTCGCGCTCGGCCTTCTCGCGGGACTCCTGCCCGCGGGGATCGCGATGCGCATTCCCACCATCCGTGCCCTTCGCTCGAGGTAGTGTCATGTCCACGGTTCCCCGGCAGATCCTCGTCCTCACCCGCGCATCCCTGGCAGGCATGCCGCGTCGTGCGGCCGTCTCGCTCTCCATGGTGCTGTCGATCGCGCTCGTCGTTGCCGTCCTCGTCGGCTTCCTCGCCATGGCGGCCGGGCTCGGCAGGACCACGAATTCCGGCGGATCGCCAAGCGTCGCGGTGATCCTCGGTGGCGGCAGCACGCTGGAGATCGCCTCCAGCGTGGTGCCCGAAGCGGTGCGGAACCTGGAAACCCATGGGCGACAAGCGGGCATCGCTTCCGATGCCAACGGTCGTCTTCTCGTCTCGCGCGAGATCCTCGTGCCCGTCGAGGCGTCCGCACCCGATGGAGCCGCTCAAACCGTTTCGCTTCGCGGCATGGACGCGGCAGGCTTGGCGCTGCGCGATGGCGCCGCCATCACGGGCCGTGCTTTCGCTCCCGGTTCGCACGACATCGTCGTCGGCGCGCGCCTCGCCCAAGATCTCGGGGGCCTCGGTCCGGGCGGCACGATCCGCCTTGGGCCGGTCGACTGGACCGTTTCCGGCATCGTCGCAGCGGGCGGCGGCTTGGCCGAGTCCGAGATCTGGGGGGATCTGACCACCGTCCGGGCGGTCTTCGATCGCCAGGGCGAAATTCAGACGGTGCGGCTTCGCCTCGATGGACCGGACGCTCTGGCCAAACTTCAAAGTGCGCTACCGAACGCCTCTGCGACACCGCTCGCGGCCATGACGGAGGCGAGCTTCCTCGCCGGACAGTCCGCGCGCACGGAGTGGCTCGTCACGCTGTTCGGCTGGCCGGTCGCGCTTCTCATGGCGATCGGGGCTGCGGCCGGGGCCTTGAACACGATGATGACGTCGGTCTCCGATCGCGCATCCGAAATCGCCACGGTCCGCGTCCTCGGCTTCAGCCGTCGCGCCGCCTTCACAGCCACGTTCGCAGAAGCCATCCTCCTGTCGTTCGCAGGAGCCGTGCTCGGCGCGTTCGCCTCCTGGGGGCTTCTCGACGGCTGGCAGAGCTCGACGCTCGGCGCCAACGAGACGCGCGTCGCCTTCCAACTGGCCGTCACGCCCGCCGTGCTTCTTCAAGCCGGATGGCTCGCACTCGCCATCGGCGGCATCGGCGGGGCCCTGCCGGCTTACGCCGCAACCCGGCTGCCACTCGTCTCAGCGCTCCGGCAGAACGGGTGAGAAGCTGATGATGGCTAAGCAGCGGACCCTTAACCTCGCACTGGGATCTGTATCCTATAGCGCCTCTTACCCCGAAGGCCCTTGGGCTTACACGTTCACTTCCGCCTCCTGGATCGTTCGAGGCGCCGTTCGCTTCGCGATTTTCGCGACCGTCGCCCGCGAACACCCGAAGGCCTGCTGAACGGCGCTCCAGGACGAGCCGCCCTTGAGCATGGCGGCGATACCAGCGTTGCGTTGGGTGTCCTCGGGGCGTCCCTTATAGCCCCCGGCCGCCTTCGCCCGCTCCTGGCCCTGAGCTTGGCGGCGGCGGCGATCCTCGTAGTCCTTGCGCGCGACCGCCGCGAGAACGTCGAGCATCATGCCGTTGACCGCCGCGAACATGCGCCCGGTGAACTCGTCGGTAGGTGCGGTCAGCATCCAGGAGGCTGGAAGATCGAGCGCGACGACGCGGACCTGGCGCGTAGCCAATTCAGCGCGCAGCAGTTCCCAATCGGCGGAGGTCAGGCGGGAAAGCCGGTCCACCTGCTCGATCAGGAGCACGTCGCCTGGATGGCTGTCGGCGAGAAGGCGAAACAGTTCGGGACGGGCAAGCTTGGCGCCGCTCTCGTTCTCGACGTAGTAGGCCGCGACCCGCAGGCCCCGCTCTTCAGCGAAGGTCCGCAGCTGATCACGTGCCCGGTTCGCATTCTGGTCGTCAGTGGATGCGCGGAGATAGGCACGGACGAACACGAGAACCCGCTATGGTCTGTTTTGCATGGTGCACACCATGCCGGTACAGTTTGGATCGGTCAAGACGCTTCCTGAACCACCCCTAACGATGGTTCAGTTCAGGCATACCTAAAACGAATGCCACGCCACGTAAGCTAGCCGGTTTAGACTACGTATCCCGACAGTCTTCCTCCATCAGCAGGGTGACCCTCCAGACGCTCGCAACCGTGAATCTACTCGACTCCACTCCGAAAGGCGGTGCCGCCGCTCAAGAACAGCAATGTTCGAGCCGGAACCAACAATACTTTCAATTTCGAGCTGCCACCTGCAGACCTGTTCGATCGAACCGATGCACGCGTCCGGCTTCCGGCGTGAGATAAATCGGATCGCCGTGCGACACGCGATAGTCGCCGTGACCACGGGCCGTGACCTGTCCGCCATTGTCGAGATGGACGTGGATGAACGTGTCGGACCCGAGATGCTCGCAGACACCGGCGGTTCCTTTGAACTCGCCGTTCCGATCGGAGATCGCGAGATGCTCGGGTCGGATGCCGATCGTCGCGGCCCCGTGCTTCTCGGCCGCCTCGCCCGACAGGAAGTTCATCTTCGGCGAACCGATGAAGCCGGCGATGAAGAGGTTGGCCGGGCGGGCATAGAGCTCCAGCGGCGAGCCCACCTGTTCGACCTTGCCCTTGTTGAGCACCACGATCTTGTCCGCCATGGTCATGGCCTCCACCTGGTCGTGCGTGACGTAGATCATCGTCGTGCCGAGCTGCCGGTGAAGCTCGCTGATCTCCAGCCGCATCGCCACGCGAAGCGAGGCGTCCAGGTTCGACAGAGGCTCGTCGAAGAGGAAACCCTTGGGGCTGCGCACGATCGCCCGCCCGATCGCCACTCGCTGGCGTTGCCCCCCCGACAGCTCGCCGGGACGGCGCTCCAGGTAATCCGTCAGATTGAGCGTCGCGGCGGCGGCAAGGACCTTCCGGTCGATGACATCCTTGGCGTCGCCCGCCATCTTCAGCGGGAAGCCGATATTGGCACCTACCGTCATGTGGGGGTAGAGCGCGTAGGACTGGAAGACCATGGCCAAGCCGCGCCCGGCCGGTGGCACATGGGTAACGTCGCGGCCGTCGATCGAGATCGTGCCGTTCGACGTGTCCTCCAGCCCCGAGATGATGCGCAGGAGCGTGGACTTGCCGCATCCGGACGGGCCGACGAAGACCACGAATTCACCATCCACGATCTCCAGGTCGAGTCCCGGGATGATGACCGCTTCGCCGAAGCGTTTGGCCACACTTTTCAATTGGATCGATGCCATCCCGTCGTCCTTGGTTTTGGAACCGCGCTCTCAGCCCTTGACGGCGCCGTTCGAGAGCCCTTCCACGAGGAAGCGCTGGAGGTAAACGAAGCCGATCGCCACCGGCACGACCGCGAGGACGGAGGCGGCGGTGAGCGCGCCCCAGTCGGTCTGGTGCGAGCCCTTGAAGATCATGATGCCGGGCGTCAGCGTGCGCCGCGCATCCTCGTTGATCAGCACGTAACCGAACATGAACTCGTTCCAGGCGGCGATGAAGGCGAAGACGGCGGTCGCCAGAATGCCGGGACCGGAGAGGGGAACGAGAATGCGGACCATGAAGCCGAGGCGCGAGCACCCGTCCATCTCGGCCGCTTCTTCCAGCTCGCGCGGGATCGCGTCGAAGAACCCCTTCAGCATGAAGGTCACGAGCGGGATCATGAAGGTGCAATAGACGATGATCAGCGCGGAATAGGTGCTGAGCAGCCCGAGATTGCGCATGAGGACGTAGAGCGGGATCAGGAGGAGAACGCCGGGGATCATCTGCGAGACGACGAGCGCCGAGCCGACGAGGCGCGTCACAGAAAGATGCCCCCAGCGGCTGAGCGCATAGGCCGCGAAGATCGAGATCACGAGCGTCAGGAGAGTGGAGGCCACCGCTACGATGACGCTGTTGCGCATGTAGGTCATGAAGGAGCTGTCGAAAACGACCTTCTGGAAGTTGGCGAGCGTCGGGGCGGCGATCCAGAAGGTCGGATCGGTGCTCATCACCTCCGATGCCGGCTTCAGCGCCGTGTCGAGCATCCAGAGGAAGGGAAACAGGCAGAAGACCGAGAAGAGGACGAGGACCGCGTAGGTGAGGGCGGTCGCGGCGAGGCGGTGGCGTTGCGACGTGACCATGGTTCAGCGCAGTCCCCGGCTTTGTTTGGCATAGAAGTAGACGAAGAAGATCGTGGCCATGAACGCCATGGACATGGAGGCGAGCGCGCAGGCGGCGCCGACATCGAAGTCCTGCATGGCATATTTGTAGATCATGATCGGCAGGGTCTGCGAGGCATCGAGCGGCCCGCCTTGCGTCATCACCCAGATGAAGTCGAAGTTGATCGCGGTCCAGACGACGTGGATGAAGATCAGCGTCAGCGACACGACTTTCAGATGCGGAAGGGTGATGACGAAGAAGCGGCGGATGGTGCCGGCCCCGTCCATGGCCGCGGCCTCGTGCAGGTCGCGCGGCACCGCCATGAGGGCGGCCAGCAGGCTGATCGTGTAGAAGGGGAAGGAACGCCAGATGTTCACGAAGGTGACCGTCAGGAGGGACGTGTCGATGCCGCCAAGCCAGTCGCGCGGCCTGTCGAGAAGGCCGATGTCGACCATCCAGGTGTTGAGGATCCCGTAATCCGGGTTCAGGAGCCACATCCAGTTGACGCCGGCGATCGCGATCGGGATTACCCAGGGAATGACGACGATCGCCCGGAAGACCGCCCGGCCTCTGATCGGCTGCGCGAGAGCCAGCGCCGAAGCCAAGCCCAGAGCATATTCGCCCGCGACCGACAGGACCGTCCAAACGACCGTGTTGGCGAGGGCGGGCAGAAAAGCCTCGTCGTCGAGAATGGTGCGGAAGTTGTCGAGCCCGGCGAACCCGACCGTCAGGGGATCGACGAGATTGACGTAGTGAACGCTCTGCCAGACGACGCTGACGAGCGGCCAGGCGATCAAGAGAAGGAGAAGCAGCCCGGTCGGCGCCAGGAACAGAGCCGCGATGCCCCTCATGCTCGCTTTGGCGGATTTCGATCGCCGTAGACCGGCGTCTGACCGAAGGGGAACGGCGGCTTCCGTTGCGGACATGAGACTTGGTCCTTCTCGGGCGGTGGTGCTGCAAACCGATGAACCTGATCATCCGACGCGTCGACAGGGGCCGCTTGCGCTCCTGCTCACGGGGGTTGGATCATCGACGCTTCTCGGGCTGAAGGATGCTCCGGCGCTGACTTGGCAGCGCCGGAGCATCGGGCGTCCGACCGGGAGGACGACGAACGCGATGTAGCGGAGAGGGCGAAACCCTACTGGGTCGAGATCTGGCCGGACTGGCGCAGGCTCTTGTTCACGGCTTCGCCGAGGCGGGCTGCGACCCTCTCGGGCTCTTCGTTCTTCAATAGAACGCGGCCGATCGATTCCTCCATGGAACGCGTGATGGAGCCAAGCGCCACGGGAGGGAAGGAAACGCCGATCGGTGCGAGCGAGGTGAAGGGTAGACCCCAGACCTTGTCGCCGGCGACATCGCTGCGGGCGGAACTGTCGGGATACATCTTGGCCTGCACGTCCTTGTTCAGCATGAAAGAGGCAAACTTCCAGACGGCCTCCTCCTTGTCTCCCTTGTAGACGTAGATCGGCGCGATCTCGAAGAAGGTCGCGGACTTCCTCCCCGCCGGCGGTGCGGCGACGAGAACGTCCTTCATCTCCTGCGGATTCTGCTCGACGCGCGAGCGCATCCAGGAACCGTTGACGACCATCGCATACTGGCCGAGGCCAAAATTGGTGTCCTCTTCCTCCCAGCCCCAGCCGCTCGCCTGCGGCGGCACGACGCCCTCGTCGAGCATGCGACGGTAGAAGGCGAACACCTCGCTGGCGCGTGCGAGTTCGGCTGGGTCGTCCTTCCAGGTGTTGCGATACTTGCCGTCCGCCTGCGGGCGCGCGATCTCGACGTCGTTCTGGGCCAGGAACATGATCAGCTCCTGCGGCGAGCGCACGCCCCGGCCCGCGATGCCGAAGCCCGGCTTGCCCGTTTTCTCGCGGATCGCCTTTGACGCGGCGACGAGTTCCTCCCAAGTCTTCGGCGGCTCAGAGACGCCCGCCGCCTTCAGCATGTCGGCGTGGTAGAGAAGGCCGCGAAGGCCGAGATAGTTCGGCAGCGCCCTGAGTTTACCGTCGACGGACAATTGCTCGAGAGCGTTCGAATAGATCTTGTCGCGATCGGGCCAGGCCGACATCGGGCCCGACAGGTCGGCGAGCGCGTTCATCCGGTTCAACTCGCCGAACCATTCGATCAACCCCCAGGACAGGTCGGGGGCGTCGCCGGCGGAGATCGACGTGATCAGCTTGTCGTGGAGGGCATCGAAGGCGATGACCTGCGTCTTCACCTTGATGTCGGGATTGGCCGCTTCGAACTCCGCGATCGCGGCCTGCGCCGCCTTGGCATCCGACTTGCCGGGGTCCCAGGCGGTCCAGAAGTCGATGGTGACCGGCTCGGCATTGGCTGCGCCCGCCAGAAATGGCAGCGCGACGGCAGCTGCCAGAAGCGTACGGCGAAGAATGTTCATGGTGTTCTACCTCCCGAAAGAACGATGGAGACCGGTAGGACGAGCCGGCCTTGATGACGCTGGTAAGAGCCTCAGGCGACGATCTGCTCGTCGGGCGAGACGGTTTCGTTCCCCGTGCGGCGAGCGTTCCGGATCTCCTCCACCGAGCGCACCGGCAAGCGCGCGGCGCCCTCCCACTCGCGTCGTTTCACGTTCGTCGAGGCAAGGCGCGCCTTCGCGTCCTCGATCGCGCCGGCATACTGGGGAAGCCAGCGCGACTGCGCGACGAGCAGTTCGTCGACCATCTGCCAGACCTCGTCGGGCGTACAGACCGCGCCGACCAGCGGATCGTTGAGAACGGCGAGCTTGAGAAGACCGACATCGCCCGTCACCGCCGCCTTGACCGCCATGCGCTGCACGTTGATCGACGCGATGCAGGGCGCCGCGCAGCCGTCCGGCAGGGTCAGGCCCGCCACCATGTTGAGGCCGAAGCGATCCACGAAGCCCGTGCTCTCGACGATCGCGTCCTCCGGCAGATTGGTGACGAGGCCGCGATTCTTGACGTTGAAATGCCCGCGATAGACGCGTCCGGTCTCCAGCGCCTCGATGATGTAGCTGGCATGTTCGGTGGATCGGCGGGCCGGATCGATCGGCTTGTCGGAGCTTGCCAGGAATTGCGGGAACTCTTCCTCGAACCAGTTTCGCCCTTCCGTGCAGACGCGCAGATAGCCGCCGGTCTCTCCGTGGATCCAGTCGGACATGTCGATCCAGCGGCCGATCTCCTCCGGGCGTTTGCGATACCAGGGCAGATACTCCGACAGGTGGCCGTTGGATTCCGTGGAATAGACGCCGAACCGGCGAAGAACGTCGATGCGCACCTTTTCCTGCGAGGAGATCACGGGATGGCGCTCGTAGGCCGCCAGGAGTTCCTCGCCCGAGATCTTGCGCCCTTTTACGCGGACGTCGACATACCAGGTCTGGTGGTTAATGCCCGTGCAGACATATTCGAGATCGTCGGGATTCTCGACGCCGAGAACCTCGACCATCTGCTTGGCGCCATGCTGGATGCCGTGGCAGAGGCCGATCGTATCGACGCCGCCATGGTCGATCGCCGCCCATGTGTTCATCGCCATGGGATTGGCATAGTTGATGAGACGCGCGCCGGGCTCGGCGACCTCGCGGATGTCGCGGCAAAAATCTAGAACCGCGGCGATGGAGCGCTGCCCGTACATGATGCCGCCGGCGCAGAGCGTGTCGCCGACGCACTGG
Organism: Aureimonas sp. Leaf427; assembly: GCF_001425485.1. Classification (GTDB taxonomy): domain Bacteria; phylum Pseudomonadota; class Alphaproteobacteria; order Rhizobiales; family Rhizobiaceae; genus Plantimonas. The sequence continues at coordinate 37,768 of NZ_LMQW01000008.1, forward strand.
TCGACGCCGTAGCGCAAGGGGATGCGGATGTCCTCGGCGAAAGCCTCCAGCCCGCCGATCCGCGTGAGATTGATGACGTAGCGCGCCTGCGACAGCGCTTCGCGGCGGTCCTCGGTCGCCGTGATCGTCGTCGGCAGCCCGTTGGCGGCGACCATCCGCTCCAAGAGCTCGCGCACCATCGACAGATTGTGGGCGTTGATGTCCGTCAAGGCGACCTCGGCGCCTTGCAGTTCCGGCACGCAAAGAATGTCCCGCACGAGGGTACGGGTAAATCCGACGCTACCAGCGCCAATGATCGCGATCTTCAGTCTGTTCATGCTCATCCCCATCGCTGGCGCTCCTGTCGTGCAGGGACGCCGCATCCGAGACGTTATCCGCTCGCCTCAACGCTATCTGAACGGTTATGAGAGACAGCAAGATCGAAGAATAGAGGAGGTCCGTGCTCTCATGGGTAATTCTGTGCTAGATGCGCTCGTTGCCACGGGACCCTTCCGGCAAACCCTCTCCTTTCCCAGGCGACGCGATGGCTTCCACATCATGGCGACGAGCGCCGGTTATGAAGTCGCGAGCGGACCGAGCTATGATTGGAACGGCCGTACCCGGGGGCACACACCATTCTCGATCCTCCAGCACACGGTATCAGGGGCAGGGCGGCTGCGTTACGAGCGAATGGACCATCGGATCTCGGATGGGGAAACCATGCTGGTCTCCATTCCACACGCCCACCGCTATTGGCTGGAGGCCGGCGAAAGCTGGAGCTTCTTCTGGATCGCGATGAGCGGACAAGAGGCGCTGCGCTTGCATCGGACGATTCTCGCTGCGGCCGGGCCGGTCTTTCGGCTACGCGAGGCGACTGTCGCGACTCTCGCCGGAGCCTGCCGAGAGCTTTGCCGTCCCGACATCTCGGCAGGACAGGCATCCAGCGAGGCCTACAAGGTGACGATGGCCCTGCACGACGACCTGATGAGCCGCATCGATACGGGACCGGGAAATCCGGTCGCGCATCTTGCCATCGACCGTGCGGTCGCCCACGTCCGGGCCCGTCTCGAAACGCCGCTCGACGTCCCCTCCCTGGCGACCGTCGCGGGCATGAGCCGCGCGCATTTCGTACGCCTTTTCAAGCGCTTCGAAGGCATCGCGCCATCAGAATTCGTCCTGCGCGAGCGGATGAATCGCGCGACGCGCCTTCTCGTCAAAGGGCAGCTCAGCATCAAGGAAATCGCGGACGCCTGCGGCTTCGAGGACCCCAACTACTTCGCCAAGGTCTTCCGCCGCACCTACGCCATCAGCCCATCCGAGTTTCGAAGCACCGGCATGTACTCGGCGAACACCGCGCGGACTACGCCAATTCCATGAACCACGAGCGACTTCATCCCTAGCGCTGGCCGCTACCACTATGACATCTTGGAGAGCCCGTGGACAAGTTGGCTAGACGCCCGCGGTGAGAATTTGAAAGCTTAGCACCTCATTCAATATCTGAGATCATTGTTAGTTCGACGGGCTTCAGCGCGTGAGACAAAGCATCCAACGCCCGTCCGCCCCACCTTAACCCGTTTCCCAATCGAAATATTCGATAAAGGACATTATCATATATAAGATCGAGAGAGCATTTCCCGCTCATATGTACCCGCGTGGTGCACACGCCAATTCTGAGCGTTAGAGGTTCGGGACGGAAGTGATGACGCCTCTGACGACCTCTTCGTCTTCCACCAGGATTTTGCACACGGCTTCAAACCTCTCGCCAGGCCAATGCCGTTCTCGCAGCAAGCTTTCTGCCTGCGGGATCTCTTTGCCAGTCGGAGGACGGCAAAAGGCCCACGTGTCCTTTAGATAAAAGGGTACGTCCTGCGGAAAGCCAATGTAGCGCCGGGTTTCTTGATCGTTCGGCACGTCGATCAGGATTCCTCGAAGCCCGTTTTGGTAGGAGATCGAGAAGGCACCTTCCGGCATAGCGGGCCTTGTATGATATCCTGCCCTGTAGGCATCGTACGCGAGATAACAGCCTCCAGCGAGGACAACCGCGAGCACCATTCGCTTCACCATTGCCAAACGCACGCTCCTAAAAATGGCTATGTTTTTGCGTTGAGTCGCATGTGAGACAAAGCTGATTAGCGATAGTGATCCACACGAGTGCAAATGCGGTTATTCTCTGGCGGCGCTATACCCTGAACTGATCTGGGAAGATGCAGCGATGCTGAAAACCGACACCCGCCAAGCAAACTGGCGTCGTGCCAATCCAGGAAAGTATGATGCTCACCTTGCGGTGCAACGAGCCGTGAAGGCAGGCCAGCTGAAAAAGCAGACGTGTGAGGTCTGTGGGGGCAACGCTGTCGATGCCCATCATGACCAGTACGACGAGCCTTTGAAAGTGCGGTGGTTATGCCGGCGACATCACGCAAGGCTTCATCACTACGGGGAAGACATGTTTCCAATCAGGAGTGCCCTTTAGAAGCTTGTCGGACTGCTCTTTGGCAGTTCGATACAGGAACTGATACAAGCCGTGTCTACAGAGATAAGCGATCGAACATTGACAGGGACGCGCTACTGAGCTATATGCAGATCACGTGTTTTCGAGGTGGGAACGGCTTCCCCACGCGCCATTTGCAAGAATGGTCAGTAGTCGAAAGACCAAGAGATGCGGACGTTAGCGCCCGCCGAAAACAATCAAAAGGCCCCGCTTTTAAGCGGGGCTTTTTATTTTGCAGCAATGATGAATTTCTTTCGTATACGGCGCTCAAGCTTATCCCGTGCAATCGGATAGGTCGACTTCACGATGTAAGTCCCGGCTGGCGTCAATTCGAGATGGACAGCTACCAAGATAATGACCTTGTCCATCACATGCTCGTAGATCAATTCGACGCCGACGCCCTTGTGTTGGGGCGCTTGGCCGACATGCGTGGGTGTTTGTACTGCACGATCCAGATAGCGCAGGCAAAGGGCGAACTCCTGAGCGTGTCCTTTGATGGCATGCTTCTGAGCGGCAACGGTGAAAATCACATCGCCAGGGGCGGCGACAATTCCAAAATCTTTGAGCTTATCGACAGGCAGCGGCCCCAGATTCAAAGGCGTAAGCTTATTATATGACATGCAAGTAACTCACGATCGATTGATCTCCCACGCCAAAACCATCAAACACATCGCTTTCTCACCTTATCGTCCTACTGCCACGGTGATCATGCATGCTTGATCCTTGCCGGTTTTAGCGGCCGCTGCCTGGCACGCCGCGACTTCGGCCCGGTTCGCCCGGAAGAGCTCATCGGCAGTCACCACGCGGTCCCAGACGGCGGCGTCGTCGAACTCCATGATGCTCATACCGGCCTGCCATAGCGGCTTGGCCATGACGACGCTGGCGACATGGGGCGCAACCGGGCCTGGCAGGATTGCCGGCAGAAACAGGATCGCGAGAATGCCGGCGGCAAAGCCGGCGAGGCCGCAAACCCCAAGCCACCGGTCCTGTGTTCGCCGCTCACGGGCGCTGGCGATCTGGCTGGCCATATCGCGCGCGACCCGCTGCAGATCCCGGGCTTCGATCTGGAACTGCTGCGCGGCCGTCTTCACCAGGCTTTCGCCGCTGCGCTCGAGCGCGCGGGCATGGTGCTCGGGACCGTTTTTCAGGATCGGAGATGCCTCGACGCCCTTCAGCCGCTCCTGAACCTCTGCCAGGCCCTGGACAAGGCGGCCGAGATCGACGCTGTAGTCGGTGGGCTGCTGGAATCCCTCGATCCGGTCGAACGCCGCCTCCACGCCCTTGCGGATCGTCGTCATCTCCCGGGACAGATTGCCGGCGAGATCCTCGACCGTCTGGCGCAGCGCCTCGAAGGCCTCAGCCGGATCACCGGCGTCATCTCCGGCATCGGCAACCTGCGACTCGAACTCCGGCTCCTCGAACGGCGTCATGCGCCGCGCCCTGCAATGCCGAAGAACTGCAACACCGCGGCATCGACGCTCGCCATGGTGCCGGCATCGAGAGCGCCGAACACCGCCCCGGCCTTCGCGCGCGGCACGGTGATCGCGCGATCGACCATCACCTGTGACGGTCTTCGCAGGCCGTTGCCCGCGTCGGGCTGTACCGTGATACGGATCAGATGGTCCTCGTGAACCTCGCTCGTCAGTTGCAGCACCGTGACCGAGGGCAGCGCCGCGAAGGCGTCGTCCTGCACCACCAGCGCAGGGCGCGGCTTGCCATAGTCGCCGTTCACCGCGATCGTCACGAGATCGCCGCGCTTCATGCTTTCCACTCGTCCGCGAAGTGATCCTCATCGACCAGAGCGTCCAGCTCGCGAAGAGACCGCGCCTCGTCACTGTCCGGATCACGGGCACGCTCGGCGATGGCGAGGGACTGCCGCCGCGCCTCGGCCTCGAGCGCCTTGCGGTTGCGACGCTCGACATAGCCGCGCATGAACTCCCGCAGCACCTGGGCCGCCGGTCTGTCCTCGGCCTCTGTCGCTTGGGTAAAGGCGGTCTTCAAGGCCGGATCGACCCGGAAGTTGAACGTGTCCCCCTTGGGGTGCTGGCTAACGCGGGGCATGGCGTGCTCCTCCTATGATATGATGTGCGCATATTGTACGTGCAAATACTCCAGTCTACAATTCACCGCTCAAGCCCGATGCCGTGGCCCCGGCTCAGTTCGCGCTCCATCTGAAGCGCGATGCTGCGATCGGGCTGCGGCGAAGCGATCCCGAGTTCCTTCGCGCGATCGCGCACGATGGACTCAACTTGCGGGTCGCGCTCGATGGTGCCGGCGATCTGGCGCATCTGTCCCTCGACCTTGCTTCGTGCCTCCTCGTGCCGCCAACCAGGGAGGGCCTGGCGCTCCTTGTGGAGCTCCTGCCAGCAGCCGATCAGCCGATCGGCCCGCACGTTCGGATCCGCCAACGCCGCGCGCTCGCGGTCCATGCCGGCGACGATCTGACCGACCCGCTCCCGCCCGGACAGGTCCGTCAGGGCGCGGGCCGTCTCCGGGTCGTGCCGAGCGGCAGACACGATCAGCGCCGCCGCTCCGGGCCGCGCCTGGTCGAGGACGAGCCCCGCCTGATGGAGTTCCTGTCTCTGCCCTTCCAGAACGGGCAACCCGTCCCGCATCTGACGCTCGATGGCATGGTGAGCCCGTGCATAGCGATCGACGGCCTGCTCAAACCCGGACAGGGGCCTGAGCCGATCGGCTTGGCGTTGTATTGGACGATCCTGCTCGGCTCTGATGGTTTCCGGTCGTGCGACAGGTGGGGCCGGGAGCCGCAACCCGTCGAACATGCCGCGTTGGCGGACCTCGGCCGGGCGCGTCAGCTCCCGGGCCGTCTCTGCCGGTCCCGGCCCGCGAGCGGGTCCCTCGACCGCCGCGCCCCGTGACAGCTTCAGTCCGTCGAAGGCGCTGCGGCCGTGCTCCGGCTGCGGCTCCTGACGATCCCGCCGCGCCTCCTGCCGCCGATCGATGGCGAGGTCCTGGCGCGGCATCTCCACGCGCGAGGCCTCGGCACGCGGCAGCTCGATGTCGCTGCGAAGGCCGAACGCTTCCGCAATCCCCCGACGGTCGGCAAAGTCCCGGGGATAATCCAGCGTCGTTTCCTTGGCGCCCGATCGCGACAGGCGGGCCTCGAGCCCGGCCAAGGCCAACTCGTTCGCATCCCGCACCGACCAGGAATGGCGCTGCGCCTCGGTGCCGTCGAGAAGCCGCACCGTTTGCGATCCCTCATGCACCAGCCCGATCGTCGCCCCGATCGCAGGTGCCGCTTGCGCCATCGCCCGTTCGAGATCGACACCCCAGGTCGTGCGCCTCTCGCCGCCCGCGCCCTCCAGCGTGACGAAGTAGCTGCCGCGGTTGCCGGCCTGGTGCTCGTAGGGCGCCGGGCCATGCTCCACCAGTCGACCGGCTTGCCCCGCCTGCCCGAACGGCCCCGCCTGCTTGTCGATAAAGGCATCCCGCGCGGCATGAAGCTCGACCCCATCGCGATGCCGCGTCATCGCGATATAGGTGAGATGCCGGTCCATCATGCCCGACGCCAGCACGAAGCTCCGGTCGACGGTCGCACCCTGGTTCTTGTGGATCGTGGTGGCATAGCCATGGTCAACGGCCTGGTAATCTTTGACCGGCACGATGACGGTACGGGCTTCATCGGCCCGCCAATCCTTTCCGTCGAGCCGCACTTGTATGGCATTCGGCTCGACGGACTCAACCGTTCCCAGCATGCCGTTCTTCACGCCGAGTTCGCGGTTGTTCTCCAGGAACACGATGCGGTCGTCCGGCGCAAAGGCACGCGGTCCGTTGATCGTCTCGAAGATCCGCTCGCCGCCCTCCTCGCCACGCCCCAGACGATCCCTGTCCTGAAGCGCGGAGCGAATGCCCTCATTCAGCGCCTGCACGTCGACGCGCCGATGCGCCATGGCGACCCGGCTTGCCTCCGGATGCGCTTCCCGATCCGCGATGTAGCTGCGCACGATCGCCGCGCGCGCCTCGTCCTGTCCGTCCGCGAGATGGATGGCGCCATGATCCTGATAGGCGGCCAGACCCTCACCCGTTCGGTGCGTGGCGAAGGCGACGGAAGCCTCGCGCTGCCAGTCCTCGCGCTGGCGCCTGATGTCTGACAATTCGGCATGGCCGATCTGCTCTGCGATCGCCCGGAACGGAGCGCCGGCGCCGATGGCTTGCAGCTGCTCGTGATCGCCGACCAGCACGATCTTCGCGCCCTGCTGTTCGGCCTCGGCAACGAACCGCGCAAGCTGTCGGCTGCCCACCATGCCCGCCTCGTCGATCACGAAGACGGCGCTGCGATCGAGCAACCGCCGATCATTCTGCCAGCTCATCTCCCAGGAGGCGAGCGTGCGCGATGCGATGCCGGAACTCTCCTCCAGTCCCTCCGCCGCCTTACCCGACAGCGCCGCGCCGTGGACGGCATAGCCCTGCGCCTCCCACGCCTCGCGTGCCGCCGCCAGCATCGTGCTCTTGCCGGCACCGGCGTACCCCACGACAACGGTCATGCGCTCCGACCCGGTCACATGCCCGATCGCCCGCCGCTGCTCGAGCGACAGCCCGGCCAAGGCATCGCCCGAGCCTTGCCGGATCGCCGCATCCTGGCGCTCCATCGCGCGATCGACATGGCGCAGATCGACGCCGTGCGAACGCGCTTCGCTCATTCGAGCCGCCGCATCCGCCATGCCGCGCTCCAGCGACACCATCTCGTGTGTCGAATAGCGCGCCAGCGCGATCTCACCCGTCGCTCTGTCCGCCGTTTCCGGCTGAAGTTCGACCAGCGCCGGCGACGCCATCACGGTGGCGAACGCATTCCGGAAGGCCTGCGCGTCGTCGTCGATGTAGCGGTGCAGGGCGCGAGCGACATCGTGCCGATCGAATACGCTCTTTTCCCCCGTGATGATCGTCAGAACCTGTTCCGGCTTCTCCCGGATCAGGTCCGCATTGCGCCGGGCGGCATCCGCTTCCAGCCGTCCGCGTGAGACAGCCAGCCCGCGCCGCTCCATCTGCGTGGAATGCACGCCCATATGGTCGGTCGGCTCGATCTCGAGCCCGCGCTCCGCATGCGAGCGATGATCGATCCGGATCTCCAGACCCGCCCGCGCAAGATGCGCGTTGGCGGTCTGCTCCCACGATTGCCGGATATCGCGCAGCTGCATCTGCGATGTCGGCAGATCGTTCGACAGCAGCCACTTGTTCTCCCGCTCGATGAAGGTCTTGTCGCCAAGCCCCTCCTCCGTCACGCGCCGTGTCGTCATCAGGATGTGCGCGTGAATGTTGCGCACGTCGCTCGCCGAATGCGGCTGGTGCACGGCGACGTCCACCGCCGCGCCATGTCGGTTTGCCAGATCCTGGGCGAACTCCCGCACCAGCGCGATCCGCTGTTCGCCGGAGAGCTCGTGCGGCAGCGCCACCTCGAACTCCCGGGCGACGCGCGCGTCCTTGCGCTTCTCCGCCGCCTCCGCCGCATTCCACAAGGCCGAGCGATTCAAAGCCCAGGCCGCATCCACCCCGTCGGGGAGAACGATCTCTGCATGCTCGACACCTTGCTTGGCGCGATAATCGTGCACCAGTCCATCTCGCTCGTTCACGAGCATTTCCGCGGACCGATAGGCCGCGGCCGCGACGGCGCTGCGGCCACCGCTGCGGGCAATCGGCTTCATGCTGAGATGATAGATCGCCAAGCGGCAAGTCTCCAAACCGCATTCAGCGTATCAAGCCCTGAGTTGCGCAGCAACTCGTAAGTGCGCCCTTGTGCCTTCCTTCGCTGCGCTCATTCAGACACGGTAAGGCGCGCTTGTTATACGCCGGATCGCGACCTGTGACACCGAGAATGCTGACAGATGAGCAACATCGGTATGATGGACATACGAAGGAGCGGGATTTTAAGCTTCGGATCGACGAGGCGAGTGCGCAGACGCCTTGATGATGGGTGCGTGCCGCGGGGATGGGAACGCGTCAGGTCCGTCATCCGGCCTGCAGCGACTGTGTCTGACGTCTGAGGTTTTGGCGGAGCCCGGTGCTCAATCTGAATGAAGGGATGCCATGGCGCGCAAATCCATCGAACAGCGGCTCGCCGAGATCGAGAACCAGCGCAAAACCCTTAAAGCCCGGCTCGGCAAACAGGAGCGCGCTCAGGATACGCGCCGCAAGGTCCTGCTCGGCGCGCTCGTGCTGCATCGCCTGGAAAGCGCTGGCGACCCCGAGTTCACCAAGCGTCTCGGCGACTGGCTGCGCCGCGAGCTGCCGGGCTTCCTGACGCGCGACGGCGACAAGGAGCTCTTCGTCGATCTCCTGCGGCAGGACGCCGGCGCCGGGTCCGCGGCCACCGATGCAAATGCGTCCGGAAGGGAAGGATCGGAGACCGGTTCGTGAGCCATCCGGGGCGCGCCGCGGCGGCCTTCGGGGCGATGCTGCGGATCGCCTGGCAAAGACCTCTCTGGGCCCTGTTCTCGCTGATCGCTCTGCCCTTCCGCATCTGGAAGTCCGTCTTCGCCTGGCTGATCATCGTCGTCATCATCGCCTATGTCATCGGCATGGGCGGCGCCTTCGCGCTGAAGGACCATGGCTATGCGCAAGACAGCTGGCCCGCCTTCGTCCTCATCGGCGTCATGTTCGCGCTGATCGGCTTCGTCACCTATCGCTGCATCACCGATCCGATCATCCATCACTTCGGCACGAACGAGGATGGTGACACGCACGGCACCGCGCGCTTTGCCACAACTCGGGAGATCGCGCCTCTGACGCGATCGACGTCCGGGCTTCTGATCGGCCGCGAGGGACGAACGGGAAAGCTCCTGCGCTATGACGGGCCCGCCCATCTCCTGACCATGGCGCCGACGCGCACCGGCAAGGGCGTCGGCACGATCATTCCCAATCTCCTCACCGCAAACCGCTCCGTCATTTGCGTCGATCCCAAGGGCGAGAATGCCAGGATCGCAGGACGGGCCAGGGCGACGTTCGGACGGGTTTATGTGCTCGATCCCTTCGGCGTTACGGGTCAGCCCTCGGCCGCATTCAATCCGCTCGCCGATCTCGATCCTGAGGGCCTCGACGGAGCGGAGGATGCCGGAACGCTGGCCGATGCGCTCGTTCATGACGAACCCGGTCAAGCCGGCGAGGCGCACTGGAACGAGGAAGCCAGGGCGCTGATCGCCGGCATCCTCCTTCACATCGCCGCGCACGAGCCGCGTGATCGGCGGACCTTGGCGACCCTGCGCGAAGGACTGACGCTGGCACCGGAAGCCTTCTCCGCCCTTCTCAAAACCATGCAGAGCACGAGCGCCGCCGGCGGTCTGATCGCGCGCGCCGCCAATCGCCATCTCGGCAAGGCCGATCGCGAGGCCGCCGGCGTTCTCTCAGCCGCGCAGCGGCACACCCATTTCCTCGACAGTCCCCGCATGTCGGCCGTCATGGCGCGATCCGACTTCGCCTTTCGCGATCTCAAGTCCAGAACCGAAACGGTCTTTCTCGTCCTGCCGCCCGATCGCCTCTCCACCTATTCGCGCTGGCTGCGCCTGCTCGTCGCCCAAAGCCTCACCGACATGGCCCGCGATCCAACGAAGCCTCAAAGCTCCGTCCTCTACCTCCTCGACGAGTTCGCAGCGCTCGGTCACCTCGCCCCCGTGGAGCGCGCCATGGGCCTCATGGCAGGCTACGGCGTCCAGCTCTGGCCGATCCTCCAGGACATCCATCAGCTGCGCGCCACCTACGACCAGCGCGCCGGCACTTTCCTCTCCAACGCCGGCGTCCTCCAGGTCTTCGGCGTCAACGATCACGACAGCGCCAAACTCGTCTCCGATCTCCTCGGGCTGGAAACCGTCGTCTTCCAGACCATGGCCCGCGCACTCGACGCCGAACAGTCCGGCATCTCCTATGCCGAGCAGCACACCGCTCGGGCGCTGCTCACCCCCGACGAGGTTCGCAATATGCCGGCGCGCACCGAGCTGCTCTTCCTCGCAGGCCAACGCCCGATCGTCGCCACCAAGCTCGAATATCATGCCGATCGGGAGTTTCGCCGGCGGTTCGATCCGCCGTGACCGGAATAGACATGCATGAACTTGGGAGAAGACTCCCGCCTCGTCTTCGTCATTTAACACCTCATTGCCTTCACAGGCTTACCAAAGGTGTCCACCAAATTGAGGGACCATCAATCAGGCTCAAAGCTGAAATGACGTTCAAGACAATGGGAACCGCCGATGCAAAGTCAGCTCGACCGCAACGGAGATTTTTTTCTCATGCAACATTCGGCATCCGAATTCGAGAGCTTGGTCGAACGGCACCTGACTTCACTCTCTGATAGCCTCGTGCACTACCTTGCCCAAGATTACCGCGACGACACGATGGTCGTGTTTCGGGATATCCTGCCGATCGAGTTGCGACACGCGATGGAGGCTGAAGCGCGAGCTCTCTTACAGGCCGAGGCGTGCCGACGCGAACTCATCATCGAACAGAGCGGTGGTACGCCTCGTGCCTATAGCAGTGTCGGACGCGACGCGATCCGAACGAACGGCACTTACATCCCGGCCTTTTTCGACAGCGAAGCCATCCTGTCGTTCCTGAGCCACATCATTGGCGAGCCCATCTATCGCGTGCCCTACAAGCCCGAAGAATTCATCATCAACTCCCAGAGCCGGGCGGGTGATACGCACGGTTGGCACTGGGATGACTATGCTTTCGCTCTGGTATGGGTCGTTGACGAACCGGACGTGCTGAGCGGTGGTCGCGTCGAGTTCGTGCCTCGCATTCATTGGGATAAGGAGGACACCCGCTCTCACTTGCAACGCACGCTTGCATCTGAACAAATCCGTAGCGTCCATGTCCCCGCAGGCTCATGCTATCTTCTACGCGCTAAGGACGCCCTGCATCGCATCTCTCCCCTTACAAAGGAGACGCGGCGCACTGTGATCGTTTTCACATACGCGACGACTGATGAGCTATCGGACCAAACGATCTCACATGAGTCCATGGAGTCCATCTACCCAACGGACACTAACGTCGCTTCCAGCCTGGAAGCTGCCTGAGAAGCAAAGTTCCATGATGTCCGCGTTCTCGACGTATCCACTCGGCCGACAGCTTTCGACGCCGGCGGCCTGAACTCGAAAACCGGCTTTGTGGTTCGCTCCACGAAGGCTTCGGCTCGTCCAGATCGCTTCAATACGATCACCGAGGAGGGGTAGCTGAGATGCGAATGGGAACGGACGAGCTTCAATCGTCCGAGATTGGATAGTCGCAGCGTGAGGCCCTTTGCACGTCGCAAGTTCCACGGGATTGAGGTCGCCAGCCTTGATTGCGCAGGCAGTGCCTTCGCGCCCCATTTCCACGACGAATTCGTGCTGAGCGTCAACGTGTGTGGCAGCGAACGCATCCGGCTCGACCGCAAGGCGCTGGAGGCAGGTGAACGCGAGATTACTCTCTACAATCCGGCACAGGTGCAGAGTTCCCATGCCGTGAGCAGGGAATGGAGGTTCCTGAGCCTCTATGTCGACCCCTCGGTCCTGAACGAGTCTTTTGACCTTCCGCTTGAAACGGTGTTCGAACACCCTGTCCTGAAACACGAGGGCGCTGCAGCACGCATGGCCGACGCGATCCTCTATGGACTCGATCCGGACGTTCTCGCCAATGAAGCCATAGAGCGCCTGATCCAGACGTTGGACGAACTGCTAACGCTCGCAGGATCTCAGCGCGCGCCGAACCAACGACGCATTCCCGATGCCCTTTTTCGTGTGGCAGAGCGGTTGAGCGACGGCGGCGCGCCGCCGTCGCTCCAAGAACTGTCAGAGGACACCGGATTGACACCTGTTCAATTGGTGAGGGCCTTCACTCGTGCCTACGGACTTCCGCCCTTCACCTGGGCGTCGAACCAGCGCGTGAACGAGGCGCGCGTCCGAATGCTAAGAGGCGAGGCCATCGCACAGATTGCGGCCGACCTTGGCTTCGCCGACCAGGCGCATCTGACCCGACGCTTTCGTGCGACCTACGGTGTTCCACCGGGACGCTGGCGGAACAGCTGAAACCACATCCAAGACAGAAGCCGAATTCAAAGGCACAGGATCACAGTCGCACCCCAGTAGAGGCCACTCATGACCGAACTTTTCGCCTCCGCTTTTATCCTCGGCCTTCTGTTCAACGCCATACCTGGTGCGATCTTTTCAGAAAGCCTGCGGCGAGGTCTTCGAGGTGGCTTCCAGCCAGCCCTTGCCGTCCAGATCGGATCGCTTGCCGGGGACTTCGTTTGGGCTGTTCTTGGTCTTCTGGGCACGGCAGCATTGTTCACGCTTCCCTATATCGAGACGCCCCTTAGCATTACTGGTGCGGGCCTTCTCTTCTGGATTGCTTGGCAGGCGCTGCGTGACGGTCTCGGTCCCATGCCCATATTTGACTCAGCACTGCACTCTCAAGCGGGACGCTCAGCTCTAACGACAGGCGCGGCGCTGTCACTGTCCAACCCGATGAATGTCACCTACTGGGCTGGGCTCGGCGGCACCATAACCGCGCTAGGTGTAAGTAATCCCGGATGGTCCGCGTTCACCATCTTCCTGGGCGGCTTTATGGCATCGTCAGTGCTCTGGTGTTTTTTATGCGCCGGGGCGATTGCATGGACGCGCCGCTATGTCGGCTCGCGTACGTGGACCGTTCTGAACCTCGGATGCGCGATCGGACTTGGCTATTTTGCCGTACTTGTTCTACTGCGAACACTTGGATGAAATACAGTCTACCGCACTAGATGCAATGGCACGATGGGCGATGAAGGTCGGCCCCGCTGCTTGAAACAGAATTACTAGTTCTCTTTCAATTGACAATTTGAAATTGTGACCGTCGTTGTGACGATTTGAGATGGCGCGCTGTCATGTTCAGTTTCACCATGATGGATTCCAATCTGCCAAGCTCATCTGCCAAGGTTGGTCGTGCAGCGGTTGCCTCAACGGAGGGAAAGCTGGAACATTCAGGTTCCGGCTTTCCCTGGATAACATCGAACGACATCAAAATTCGGCCCATTCGTCCTTAGCAGGTGCCGCAGCTCTGGTTGCTCCGCCAGTCCCCATGCTGTCAAACGGCCTGCAAAACTGGGTCTGACTTACAACTGATGCAGTTTGCGGCGGGAATGGTAGTTTCCGTAAGGGATCGCTGCCATGTCGTGCCGCCTTTCGCTCTCAGCCATCGTTCCAACCGGACTCGCCGTCGATCATCAGGAGATCGTGGACGGGGTCGTGTCCGTCACCACCTCCGCCTCGCGGTTCCTCCCACCGCTACAGGCACAAGATGACGCCCTGACCGGTCCTCCCCCGGTGAGGGCGTTTTCGTTCGGGGATCTTGTGGTCGCTGGGAATCGACGGTTCCTATGACGATCCCACGACTGGAGGACGCATGACACGGCAGCTCATGATCTCACTGGCGGGCTATGTCCTCATCGTCAACGTCCTCGCCTATGGAGCCATGGTTCTGGATAAGGCAAAAACGCTTTTGAGCCTGGCAGAGGTCGGGGGAAGCGCTGGAGCCGTGTTGGCCCAGCAGATGGTCCGTCACAAAACGCGCAAGGAGCCGTTCCGCTCGCAGCTCATCCGCATCATCGCCCTTCAGATCGTTGCCATCATCACTTTGAGCATCGCGCTGATCGTCGCGGGATCGCCGGAGGCCTTCTGGAACGCCATCGTTTCTCTGACACGCGGCGGTTCGTAACCCTCACTGAAGAAACACCTGTCTTCGGTGGAAAGGATCCCAGCCGGACCTTTGAGCGATCAACAGGCCGCCTCGAATTTGTCATGGGCACGCCCGTTCAACAACCGAACGAGGCCTTCATGAGTGCATCCGCCTACCGCCTGACATCGCAGCGCATCGATCTCTACTGCAAGGTCCGGCTTGCCGACCTCCTGCCCCAGGACGACCTCGACCGCCTTCGCGACTACCTCGACGATTGCCTGACCCGGAACCTGTTCCCGCCCTATCGCGGCCGGGCGATCGACATCGGCCTGATCGCCGACGCCGCCGGCATCGAGCCTCACGTCCTCGCCTCGGCTCGAGCGCAGATTCAGCCCATCTGCGACGCCATCTGCCGGGCTCTGGCGGACCAGCCCCTCACCTCGCCCGCTTCCAAACAAGAACCCCGACGCCGAACACGTCCTGCCCCGAGTGCAGCCACAACAGCCGATCGCGAGCCATCGTCGGCATTGAGGGCCAAGCCCGGACCGAAGCCTCGGCCGATCGAGGAGCATCCCGAACCGCTGTGGACCGAATGGGAGGATCGCGACGATTTCGCCAGCGCGCTGGCGCTGCACATCACGCGCCACGGCGAGACCGTCGGCCGCCTCGCGCGGGCGATCACCGCCACCGGGGTCTTCCTGGACCGGATTACTCTGGACAAATGGGTGAAGGGCACCTCCTCCCCGAGCTCGCTCACCAGCCTCCAGGCCCTCGATCAAATCGAGCATCGCTATCGACTACCGGCTGGAAGCCTGCGCGCCAAACTGCCTCGATCGGGACGAGCTGCCCGCGGCAATGTCCTCGACGACATTCCCCGCCCCGAGCGGCGACGCCTGGCCTGGCATCTGCCGGAGGATTTCAGCAGGAAGCCGATCGTCGAGCAGGAGGAGATCCTCACCTGGGTCCGCACCACCATCATCAGCGGAACCACCGACTACCGCCGCTATCAGGCCGCTGCCCAGCGCCAGCGTTTTGCCGTGCGCTTCACCGGGCTCGATGGCGCCAGGCGCCGGACGAAGAGGGCGGCGGCATCGCCGAACTCCAGCCCGCTCCATCCGCGTTTTGCGCCGGCAGCCAATGCCAACGACGAGGACACCGAACCCGGCATGGTGGTGGATGCCCCCGCCCGTCTTCAGCGCGAGATGACCGATCTCCTGCGTTTCAAGACCGCGACCCTCACCGCCTTCGGCCTCCGGCGCTCCGGCGTCTGGAACCCCGAGACGGCGTCGCAGAAGGTTGAGCATTTCGGGCTGATGTTCGGGGCTTTCGCCGCATCGCCCGCCGGCGAGATCCGCGGGCATGGCGTCGAACTTTCCGCCCTCACCTTCGCCATGCTGCTCTTTCCCCGGGTCTGGGACTGGTACCTGCAATGGCGAGAGGAGCGCCGTGGCTTCTACACACGGTGGGAACTCGACCTCCTCGCCGTCGGCTTGTCCCTTCTGCAGAAGGAAACCGGCTGGATCCGGCAGATGCCGCGCCTCGGCGACCATCTCGTGCCGATCTCCGGTCTTGTCACCGAAGACGACATCGCGGTTGCCCGGGCCGACTGGAACGGGGCCAGCACATAGAACGGGCCCAGATATACGCTCTCATGACTGCCATCTGGGGTCAGCACATAGGACGGACCCAGATATACGCTAAGGGACCGCCGCAAGGAAGAAAGCTGACCGCCTGCCAGCGCGAAAGATGGGTGAATAGCGGGGCGTCCGGTTTTTTGCGACGTCGACGCGAAAGCCGACATTAGGGCATCCCAGCTCGGCCATTCCGCTCGGATGCGGGACCGCCAATCGTGATATGTCGGCTGCATGCCATCGATCCCTTTGCCGTTCGTCGTCTCGCTGGTGCTTTGTCTGGTCCTCGTCAGAATGGTCCGGCAGGACCGCGAGCGGTTTGGCCTCTTCGGCTGGCTCGTCGCGCTCTGTGCCGTGCAGGCGTTCCTGTCCGGCCTGCATTGGGGTCTCGGGTGGCAGGCGACGCGACTGACCCAGCCGGTCCTTGCAGCCCTTCTGCCGGCCTTGGCCTTCGTGGCCTTCGAGGAGCTTCGGCGCGGAACGGCAGCCAGCTTGATCGAGCATCTGCCTCATCTCCTTCCGGCGGTGGCGGTCCTTGGTCTTGCCGTATCGTGGCGATTGCCGATCGATGCCGTCCTCTTCGCAACCTACCTCGGATACGGCCTCGCCCTTCTTCGTGCGGCCCGGATGGGACCGGACGGCCTCGCGGCAACGCGACTCGGGGACGGCGTCAGCACATACAGAGCGCTTGTCGCCGTCGCCATCCTCCTGATCGTGACGGCCTTCATCGATGCGGGCGTGTCGCTCGCTCTCGTCTTCGGCGAGCCGCGGCAAGCCATGGCCGTTTTGACCGTCGCAAGCGTCCTGTGGCTGGCCGCCGCCGGATACGCCGCGACTGTCGCGGATGCCGGGCGACCAGAGACCGACCTCGTCGCGGACGGCATGGTGGCGGCCGTCGACTCGCGAGCCATCACTCCACCATCCTCTTCGCGGGACACCGACGCAGCCACCCTGCCGCCCGTCCGAGAGGAGGCGTCGGAGGAAGACGCCGCGGTCCTCCGAAGGCTCGACACGTTGATGGTGGAACAGGCCCTGTATCGCGATCCCGACCTGACCTTGGATCGCTTGGCTCGTCGCGCCGGTCTCCCATCACGAAGGATCTCGGCCGCCGTGAACCGCATCCATGGCCGCAACGTCTCGCAGGTGATCAACGAGTTCCGCGTCGATGCTGCGCGGCGGATGCTTGTATCGACCGCCGATCCGGTCACCTCGATCATGCTGGAGGTCGGCTTCGGCACGAAGTCGAACTTCCACCGCGAGTTCCAGCGTGTGACCGGGATGACACCCAGTGCCTACCGGCACTCGAGTGGCAGCGCCGACGTTGCGGAGGACGATCGCGCAAACCATCCAGTGGCCTGATCCGACGACTTTACGACTGAACCGAACCTTCGGCCGTCCTCGATCGCGATCTCGGACGTCCGGAAGCGTGTTCGAGGACGCGACCGTCGCATCGATCCGCCATCCTCCCGTTGCGACCCCATCCCGATCCGCATCGGCGCGACGGCAGGGTACGAGCAACAGCAGCATCGGAACGAAAGGGAACGGCGATGAGGGTTCGAGATCAGGTCGTGGCGGTTCTGGGGACCATCACACTCCTTGCGTTCCATTCGCCGATGGCCGCCGGCGCGGAGGCCGGGGTCGGCGTTCGACGGATAGAGGTTCCATCGCCTGAGCGCGGCCGCCCACTCGACGTCACCATCTGGTACCCGGCCGCTTCCGGCGGAAGCGAGGTCGTGCTGGGAGACACGCCGTTCTTCACGGGCACACCTGCACAGCGGGATGCGCCCGTCGCAGAAGGCCGCTTCCCGCTCGTGCTTCTGTCCCACGGGGCGGGGCTGGCGGGACAGGCCGAGATGATGAGCTGGATCGCCGCTCCCCTGGCGCAGCGAGGGTTCATCGTGGCGGCCCCGACACATCCGGGCAACGGCGGCCCGAAGCGGTCGGCTGCGGAGACCATGAAGCTCTGGCTCCGCCCGTCCGACATCTCCCGCACGCTGGATGCGATGGAGCGCGCCGAACCCTTCGTCCAGCATCAGGCGCCCAACCGGGTGGGCGTCCTCGGCCTGTCCATGGGCGGCAGCACCGCGCTGGCCTTGGCCGGAGCACGTTTCGACGCCCGGCTGCTGGCGGCGTACTGCGACGGACAGACCCGCAATCCCTCGCTCTGCGGCTGGGTGCGCCAAAGCGGCGTCGATCTGCACGCCATGGACATGCGAGCGGCCGGTCAGGACTACCGCGATGAACGCATCGGCTTCGCCATGGCGATCGATCCGGCGCCAGCGGATATTTTCGACGAGGCCTCGCTGCCGACGATCAGCATACCCATCGCTCTCGTGAACCTTGGCCACGCGGCGGAGATCCCGGCAACGGCTCAGGCTTCAACCATCGCGGACTCTATTCCGGATGCCGACTACGCCGTGATCGAGGACGCGAGCCACTTCAGCATGTTCGGCACCTGCAAGCCCGGTGCGGCACAGGTGGCTGTGGAAGAGGGCATCGACGATCCGATCTGTTCAGACGGTGCGGGGCGTTCGCGCCAAGGGATCCACACGCGCCTCGTCGACATGGCGGAAGCCGCGTTCCGACGCGAGCTGGAGGTCAACGCTCGGTGAACCTGCTCGCCTGCGGATCGCAGCCCGTCGAAGCCATCGCATTGACATCTCCGTGCGGCAACCGCCCGTCATGGCGACTTTCGGGTTACCGGCGGTGAATACGCGACCGACCTGGAAGGGTCGATATCTGCCTGTCGGAAAACACCTGTTTCCCGACAGGGCGAGCGGGGAACGACGATCCTTGCCGATCAGGTCCCGATGCCGATGCGACAAACCCTGTCGGATTGACCCCGTTCCTCTTATGTGCTGCCCCCCCGAAGGCGTCAGAATTTGCGTGACGGATCACGCCCATGGCCGGATACTGCGGTAGCTAAACGTCGTGTCCGTTCCAGTGCCTCCAAAGGGTTGGTGCCTCGTGATGAGGGCGGGTCGTAGTCGTCCTCATGGTGATGCGTCCTCGTGGTTGCTCGGTTGAGCCTTCCCGGTGCCGTGCCCGTAGGGTCGTCGCGGCCGGGGTGGTGACTGCCCGAGGGCAGCCGGTGTGATGCCTGACGGGTTGATGCCCGCCGCCTGTCTCCTGAAAGGTGCCTGGTCCAGCGCACTGTGACCGAGATGTCGCTTGTTGAATCCAACACGTGCCCGCGTGGCACGTGTCGAGCATTTATGCCGGACCGCGCCATCCTGGCTGACATGTCGGCGCCGCCGCGGCCGTGGGCGCCATTCCGCTGCGATGGTGTCAGATGGGATTTGCCCTGTCACTGTCAGCGAGGTCGCCGACAGTGACAGGGCCGCGGTCGCGCCCTGTGTCGTCCTTGCCCGTGGCGCGGACGAGTGAGAGGGGCCGTTCGCCCCTCCCACACCCACCCCCGGTGCCGAAACGCCGGCTGCGCGCCGGCACCCCGGCAGCAGGGCGCACGCCCGCCCCGCACCCTCGGCGCTGCCCGGAGCCACGGGTCTCCGGGCAGGCAGGGGCGGATGCCCCCGCACCCCCGTGAGGCTGCCAGTCGGGCCATCTTCCCTGCGCTATGGAGGGCTTCGGTCAGATAGCCCTTAGGTCGAGCGAGCGCGCAGGCGGTCGGGCCAACGGCGATGCGGCAACGCCGCCACAGTCGTGGTGCGGATCTCGCCACACGCGGTTGCTAGGACCGCGATCGTGCCGCACGCTGGGGCATGTACCGCTTACCCACCGCGCTAAAGGCCAAAGGCGACAAAGCCGAGGCTGTGTTTCGCGAGTGGCTTGACGCATCGGGCGTGCCGCATCTGTATGTTGAGCAGTCGCCGCTTACCGTGCCAGAGGCCTACAGGGGCCGCATCAAGCGGCCGGATTTCATCGTGGGCGTGCCTCAGGTCGGGCAACTGGCGTTCGATGTGAAGGCGAAATCTCTCTACGATGGCCAGCTCCTGTTTGATCCGGCCGAAGTGGAGAAGCTGACCCGGTTCGCAGGGCTGTTCCATCTCACCGTCAACTTTGCGTGCTTCGACGAGGCGACACCCGACGTGTTCTACTGGGTGCCGCTGGCCGACCTCGAACTCCGTCCGCGCGAGTTTCGCGGCAAAAACCGCGTCATCCCTTTCCCGGTCACTGACGCTTTCACGATCATGCTCGAGCATACTTTTCTGCAGGCTGTAATGCAGGTGACGGAGGAAACAATGCTGCGGAACTAGAGATAATGCATCCTATGTTAGTTTTCCGATTTTAAGTTTTTAAGGAAAGCCTAGGATGCTCTCTTATCAGGGATGGCTACCTCAATTTGTTCAACGCAATCTGCACCAAACAGCCGCGTCACTGTCTTTAGCGCATTAGGGGGTAGGGTCTGTGTAGCCAGAACTGCAAGTCGTTTCATTGGGCGTGAAACGGATACATAGAATAGGTTGCGGGAGCGCAGATAGCCCTTTGAGTTGGTCGATGTGATTTTCTTGGTTTCTAACAGCTCAAAAAGCTGAGGCCAGTTGTATTGATTCCAACCACCTCCCAAGATGACGAGAACATCTTTAAACTGATCCCCCTTCACGCTGTGCTGAGTCGCGAACGGGGTAAAGCCGTTCACAAAACTAATAAGCGAGGATACCTCTGAGTACCGCACATTGCGAAGATTCTTGTAGCGCGAAAGACTTCCCATTTCTTCGGGGATAGGTTCATCGCCAAGTTTTTGCAGTTCCTCCTCCCGCCGACGAACTCTCTCAGGAAGAGGAGGCTTATGACCGTCTTTAAGGTGATCAATTATCTCACCAATCGTACCTTCCTTTCGCAGTTTGAGAAGCCGATCCATGTGATCTCGCCATAATGCCTTGTCCGAATGAGCACGTATTGCAGGGGATCTTCCAAGTATAGAAAACATCTCCCCGTAGTGCGATCTATCATAAGATTCACACATTGGATCGACAATATTACACAAAAACTCTATTGCAGGGTCTTCCTTTTTTACGTACTTCTCCGTTCGACCCTTGTAGATATCAGCGATAGTTGGATAGCCATGTTCAGCCGAAATGGCATTATGTGTGAGCATCAGAACCTTCGTTTCGTCCCACTCCCACCCCTCTTTTTGTAAGCGCTGAATTAATGAATGACGTACGAGTCTAGCGACATCATCGGGTAGATCATTTTTTGAGTGTGGGGTATTGGTCTTCTCTCCCTTATAAGAATTCACATGAAAGAAACGAGCTTCTCCTTCTGCGTCAGGGTCGCTCACCGCTTGTCGGAGTTCCGGCCTCAATTCGTTGAGTACATTGACGATAGCTGGGACTGATCGGAAGTTTGAGCCTTTATCGATGCCCAGAATAGGCAGAGCCGCTAGTTCATAATCCTTCCTATGGATGGTTTGCCAGTGATCACCGAATAAACCAATAAGAGGACCGCGGGCGGATTCAAGAAAGTGCCTCGTAAGAGACGCCATGAATGCTGGATCCGTGTCTTGGTATTCATCGATAAATATAAATGGGAATTTTTGACGAATTAAGTTCTGAAACTTTGTATTCTCTATTAGTTTCGCCATCATGACGGGAACGTCATCATGTGATAAAAAGACGGTGCTATTGTCTACGACAAAGTATCCGAGGCTGTAAAGGATGGGCTTCTTTCCAAGTCCACCACCCTGAGTTATTTTCTCGGCCTTTTCAGCGTCCTCGCTCAGCAGCTGTCGAAGCGAACTCTGAAACTGACTGATTATAGACCAGCAGAACGCATGTATGGTCTCAACAAGGATAGCCGGATGGTTTGCGATCGCCTTTGCAATCGCATCACGTGCAACCAGGGTGTAGGTAATGCATGCAACCTGCTGACCTGCCTGCGTTAGCGCTATTCCTCGTTCGGAAATCAACCTTTGGAGGGCTGATACAAGCGAGTAAGTTTTCCCAGCGCCGGCTCCGGCCTCCAGCCGAAAACTCCGTCTTTCATCCAGGCAGTTATCTACTTTAAATTGAGCCTGCCTCGCAGCGTCGAGTGCAGGGTTTTTAGCAGCTCCGGTCATCCGATCAGGGCCTTAATTTCTGGATCTTCAAACGCATCGAGCGGATTAGCTTCAGGCGGTGGAGGAGGTTGAGAAAGCCATTCTAATCCCTCACGTATGTAGCGCGGAACCGTCCAGTCTTTTTGTCGGATCGCAAAATCCAGCGCTGTCTCTGCCTTCGGAAGATCTTTTGCGATGTGCCACGCCTCTGTCGCTTCGTCTTCCTCCTTAGGCCAATCAAACCGATCTGGATTAGCAAGGACTAAGGCGTCTTCATAACTGCGGGCACAAACGGTCGATCCAACGATTTCGGGAAGCTGGTAGGCCAGCCGTCGAAAACCGTCTTGCTTATCGGCATCATTTTTAGAGAGCAACTCTTGTGGACTAAAGTCAGGAAGAGGCGGGGCCTTATCGCCCGGCTTAGTGGTCACCTTTGGCTTGAACCAGTCTCTAATAGCAGTATTAGAAGTTCTAGTGCCGTCAGAAACCGGACACTTTTCCCAGACTGTTATTTTTTTGCCTTTCTTATTAACCTTTTTTACCTCATGGACCGAATCTATATCGGTGATAAAAAGAGTCTTTAGTTCCAAAAAATCTAATAACGGATAGAAAATATGGGCATGGGCACCTCCTGCTTCAACAGTTGTAACATACTGACGAGATAGCCGGTTTTTCTCTTCGATGCCTTGGTCGACCATATCGCAAATACGAGGCATCAGTATCCGTTCAGTCGTTCCCTCAACCATAATCGCTTTGTCGGCGAAGTAGAGATCGCAGTTTGTAAGCGTCATGTACTGGTGCAGAAAATCCTGATCATCATCCGGAATTGCCGACAGGCCTTTTCGAAAATCCTTTACAATGGTGCGCCGTGCACCACCCGTTGTAGATTGGTCATTTAAGAAGTATCGTACGGATTCAAACGGCGCAGAGTTTGCTACATGTGAGGAATGTGTGCTGATTACAAACTGAACCTGCCAGACAGGCTCTTTTGGATAATTTGCTGAAAGCCTTTTCACGGCTTCGCTTAATTGGTTGACAAGGACCTCCTGCATTTGAGGATGCAGATGAGCTTCCGGTTCCTCGATGAACACTAAATGCGTTGATGGGCGTGTCGCCCGCGCTCGGTATTCCTTGTGATAGCTCTCCAATTGGAGCAGCATGTATATTAGATTTCGAGTGCCAAGACCATTGTACCCCTCAGGTAAATGAACGCCGTCTGTGCCAGTATAGACTACTCTAGTATGGTCATGAAGTAGAGCTTCAACGTTGAGGGAGGTCTCAGGATGCAGAAGGGTGTCGTTTAAACCTGGAAAACCGAGCGCATCCATCGCAGGCAGAAGGCCAGCTAACATGTCATCAAATTCTTCCTGAACACTGCGCTCAATAGATTCAACGGAGGCCTTGAGTTTCGCGGCTAAATTCTGATCAGCCTGGGCTGCTGTTGGCGCAGTTGCGGTCTTAAATAGCGTCCCCAAGAGTTGCCCGATAGCGTTTGTGTCGCCGTGGCGAACATGATCGAGGGTGCGTTGCGCCCGAACAAGACTGCATTGCAGGAGGGCAAAAAGTCCCGTTATTTCATCAAAGCGACGCTGGTTAGACTCGTCAGTTGGATCAACCGCAATAACTGATATCTTGTATGCTCTTGATATAGTTTCTTTGAGATGCTTATAAAAACTAAGTCGTGGATCTACTCCGGAGTCCGGCGTCGGCGTATCAAGCAAGATCCCAAGACTTGATGCTACTGGGGCATATTCCATTCTCACAACAACAGTCGATGAGTTTGTATCAAGGTCAATTATGAAAGGTGAAAGGGGTCCTACGTCGAGCGCCGTTTTGTCGTAGATGAGGCTGAGGGTTAGGACGATCTTCGGAAGAACGCCTAAAACGTCGCTAAGCTGGGAATTACTAGACCAAAGCTCTTTTGCTTCGTAAAATCTACCTCGTGACGATGCTGAGAAGTCCTGCAAGCGAAATGAGGCTGCACGTTCGCAGACAAACCTTTCAAAAACATCAGTTAGAGATGTCTTTCCACTATTGTTGCGTCCTACTATTATGGTCGAGACACCTTCGAGCATGATCTCAACATCTTCAAGTAGTCTAAAGCCTTGAACCCTAACCTTCTCGATGCGCACATTTTCACCTTACCAAAAATGCAACTATAGGTGCAGCCGCTTAGCCATGCAATGCGGTAATCATAGATCCTAAGTGCTATTTACAAACGATACCTTCGCTTCCACCTAGGCGCAACTTCCGGAAAACGACCGTTTTCCGGACATTGCTTTTTGAGGGCCCCGAATGCCGTTTAAAAGGTGTGCATTTGTCCGGAAACTATGTGCGGAAAACTATTGTCAGGTAAACGGTCACGTGCGACTATCCGGACATGCTTATCGGCTATGCCCGTGTTTCGACCGAAGATCAGAACCTCGACCTGCAACGGGACGCGCTGACGCGCGCCGGCTGCAGCAGGATCTTCGAGGAAAAGGAATCTGGCCGCGCCGGCACGAAACGTCCGGCCTTTGATGCCGCCCTGTCGTTCCTGCGGCCCGATGATCAGCTGGTGGTGTGGAAGGTCGACCGGCTGGGCCGGTCTCTCCGCGAGATGATCGAGACCGCCCACAGCCTCGCCGCACAGGACATCAAGGTCCAGTCGCTTACTGAGGCGATCGACACGGAGACCGCCACCGGCCGCATGATGTTCCACCTGCTCGGTACGCTGGCCGAATACTTCCTCGACATGAACCGCGAACGCACGATGGCGGGGCTTAAGGCCGCACTGGCGCGTGGCCGCAAAGGTGGACGCCCTGCCAAGCTCAGCGAGGCCGACGTTGCCGCCGGGCGCGCGATGTTGAAGGATGGCACCATTCCCGTGGCGGATATCGCCAAGCGTCTCGGGGTCAGTCGGACGGTGTTCTACACCTATTTTCCAGGTGGCCGACAGGCGAACACCGAGGTCCGCTGATGCCCATCCGCCGCCACCGCCGCTTTTACTATCCGATCGACTGGCGTGAGCTGTCGCAGCAGATCCGCTTCGTTCGCGCCAAAGGTCGTTGTGAGGGCTGTCTGCGCCCGCACGGACAAACCGTGGTGCATCTTGGCGATGGTCGCTGGTGGGATGCAGAGGCGTTAGCCTGGCGCAACGGAAAAGGTCGCGTATTGCAGGCGTTAGCCCCTCTCACCTGCGAGACCGTGGTGCAGCGGACCAAGGTCGCCCTGGCAACCGCGCATCTCGACCATGACCCCGGAAACAACCACCCGGCCAACCTCAAGGCCTTCTGCCAGCGATGCCACATGCTCCACGACAAGCCCGAGCATCTGCGCCAGCGCGATCTCACGTACAAGAAGCGACGGGCGTTAGGTGACCTGTTTTCCGGGCGCTATGACTAGCTTTTAGATAATCAAATTATGCCAAATGTACCGGCAACCAAGAAAGACGAGACGACAATCAAGAGAACCATAAAGCCTCCAAGCCAACGGCGGGCCTTCTGTGTTTTCCATTCGCCAAAGAAGTCGAGCATATCGCTGAATAATTTAAATGCACTAAGATATCCGACAAAAAGACCAAAAAGGGCAAGGCCTACGCTGCTATTTGGACTGTCCTTTACCTCGGAAGCAAGAACATAGAACCCTAAGGCTATACCTAATAATGTTGCAGCATTAGAAATGAAAGTGACCCATCGATCGGGTATCTCTTTATCCTTCATACTTTCCCCAATCGTGACATGTTCCGCTTCCGTTTCCGTTTTTTAATACTACAGCCTATAGGCGATAAAAACGTCTTAAGAGCCTGCAGTGCTGTCAGGAAAGATTTGCCATTTATGTCATAATATGCTATATAGCGACATAAGGAGACGCTAATGCCTAATGTGACGGTCGGCAAACATTACGAGACCATGGTTCAGGCCATGGTCGAAAGCGGTCGCTACGCGAGCGTCAGCGAGGTTCATCGCGAAGGCTTGCGGCTGATCGAAGAGCGGGAGCAGACGCGCTTGGCGAGGCTCGAGGCGTTGCGTCAGCTCATCCATGAGGGCGACGAAAGCGGCGAAGACGAGCCTTTGGACATGGCCAGCATCAAGGCTGAAGGCCTCCGCCTTCGCGCAGGCCGCTAGTTACGCGCCTTGACCTACCGCGTTACCCGACGACCCCGTGCCCGCAAGGATTTGGTGGCTTTGTGGTCATTGATCGCGGCCGATAATGAAACGGCGGCTGATGGCGTGCTCGATCGTATTGAGGGCATTCTGCGGATGCTCGGGGAACATCCTGAGGCAGGCCGCAACCGGGACGAGGTGAGCGCAGGACTACGCAGCTTCCCCGTTGGTAATAGCGTTCTGTTTTACCGCCTCCAAAGCGATAGGCTTATCCTTGTTCGCGTCCTGAGCTACGGCCAAGACATTGAAGGAGCGGCCTTCCAATAAAAGGTTGGGCCTCGGGGAACCAAAGCCAGTTTGACGCATTTTGTGAAGCTTTCGGGCAAACAGGTTTGTCGCGCCGCACCTCGAGAAGGCGGCCAAGTCTGACGGGAAAGGAGAGTGACATGCACTGGTAGGTCTTATTTATCTGATTTTAGCAGCTTGCTACATAGCGCTTGCAGCGCATTATTTCCTTTAAGCTGAAATAGCTTTTCAATAGTCCAGCGAGGCCCGTGGAGACGTCCAAGGGCCTTTTTTATGCGAGCGTCGTCCTAATTCCAGTTTTTCAGACTTACTTATCCGACCTTACCACTTGAGAGGTATTTAAGATTTGCATCGACTGAAGCGCTCGTTGAAGTTCTTGCGACGGAAAGGAGCTGTAGATTTCCGGAATGTTCGGAATGACGGGTAGTCTTATAGACTGAAGCGCCGCATGCGCTAAACGGCTCCCCTCCGTTGCTTGAGACAGGGCCTTCTGGGCAGGTCCCATCAAGTCCGCGATCCTTCTGGTGTTCTCATATAATGGCCGAAAAGCAGTAGCAGCACGTTGCATCGATTCCTGAAACGGGCGCATAGCTTCACTGATACGTCGGCCACTCTCTGCGATGCCCGCAGCAATCTTCCGTAGGTTCTCGGCTTCAGCTTGCCGACGCTCCTCTTGGGCAATGCGCATTCAGTACGCACGCGTTTTTCCGAACTTGCGCTGCAATCTACGCCGGGAAGCTTCCTCAGAGTGATGATCCATGGGCACTCGCGCCATAGCTTGACGGCAGATGGCCGCAAACGGCGCGTTTGGCTTGTGAAGCATGACGCGGGCAATTTCGTACAATAGCTTATCGTCGTTGATTTTTTGGGGTGCCATTCGTGCAATCCTTTCATTCGTGACTGCCTCGAAATTTAAACCCAAATTGTCAGGCAGCCGAGGGATTTATCAAAAACCGCTTCGGACATATCGCTGAAGACTTCGGACACATCGATAGATGATCATCTACGATGACATGTTATCAGACAGCAATAGCCTCCAGCGCCCTGTAAATGCTAAAAACTATGGGTTTCCCTGACTCATTTACCACAGCAAACGCCTTTGTCATCGCATAAGATCCTGCTGAGCGTTTTTCATTATCCATAGCTGTTGTAACATCGACAGCTTTCTCAGATGGCCAGTTTGTAGCGACGCAATAGCGATGATATATATCTACAAGATCAGACTTGTCTGGTTCGGATACTAATCCTCCTACAGGTATCGCCTCGCGCAGGTCGTTGTAATAAGTCTTGGCAGACGTAAGTGTTTTGAACATAGTTCCGCTTTGAACGGTTACGCGCTTTGCCATCAATAATACCCTACATTATTTAAAAAAGACGATACACGACAATTGTCGTGGGTCAAACTCTTAGCAACTCTGTCCAATTCGTCGTGAAGCGGGCCGAGAGGTGATCGCTGCGCAACGCCCAGGCGCGTCGGGTTCCGGTCGCGGCAAAGGCCACCTTTCCGCGGCCGTAGCGCTGGTTCAGCTTATCCATGAGCCGCATCAGCTCGACCCGGCCAGGGTCGTCTGGCTGATGGAACAGGGTGGATTGCACGGCGGAGGCTGGATGCAGGTCGAGGCAGATCACGCCGGCTTTTTTGTAGCTGAACCCCGGCTTGTAGACGCAAGCGAGGCCGTGCATCGCCGCGCGGATGAGGCGCGACGTGTCGGACGTCGCCACCGGCAGGCGGACGGTGTGAGAGCCGTAGTATTGGGGGCAGCACATAAGACGGACCCAGAACTACGCTAAGGCGTCGGAAAACCCGTCCTCGTTGGTTTCCGTGGAACGGGGTCAATCCGACAGGGTTTGTGGAAACAGGTGTTTCCCGGCAAGTAGGTTTCGACCCTTCCACGCCGTTCATGAGCGGAAACAGTATCGTCTGAAGCGGTCGTTAACGGATCGCCACTTCCGACCATGGGTCAGCGTCTCGTGAACCATTGGGGGATAGGATCGCATGAGGGTTGTGGAGGGAGGCGTCGTCATTGAATCGTTTCGACCGCGACCGCCTGATCGAACGCGCCAAACTTGCGATTGCGGCTATCGTCGTCGGAGGCGGAACGCTCTTCGCTGTTTCCGAACTCTACGGAGCTTGGAGTTACGGGACCATCCGAGCACGTCGGCATGGGATCGTGTCCATTGACAGAGACCCCGAAGCATTTTGGTTCGCGGTTGGTGTCGATGCCTTCTTTCTAGCCATAGTTCTAATCGGCGCTGTTTTCATGGGCTGGGCACGAAGCGGAGAGAGACCACCGAAAGCTGGAAGGCCCCCGATGCGGGACCAAACCAAAGCGGGCAAATTCGACCCCTGAAAGGCCCATTCTCGGCCCGAACGCCTGCGGGAAATGTCGGCTATCGTAAGCATCTACCTGCAAGCGGACCGATCGCAATCCACCCTTTACGGCTGTTCTCCATCTAGGCGACGGACCATCAAATCGGACACTGCGGCTAGTTTAGTCCTTTGGTAGCCGCAACAATCAGAAATGCACCGGAAAACGATAATAGCGCGGCAATAGCAGAACCGAACATGACAGCCCTGATTTTTCGATATCGAGCTTCGTGGTACAACGCCATGCCACGCCGTTGCTGAACCGCTTTTCTCTGCCAGTACGGTAGATGACGCTCTTCAGGCAGAGTCACGATCCCGCGCGTGACGACAATCCCTGTGATAATCGTCCCGAGCATAGTCACGAAAGCGACTAGGAAGGCCCCTGAGAGTATCCACATTACTCCATTAATCAGCGGCATAACGGGTCCACTTCAGGAAAACCTAAGTTGAGATTGCAGTTGGAAAGGAACTGCCGCCGCCCAGCATATATGATCAACAGCCACTATTGACCCCGTTCATTCCGAAACCGGACCGTCGCCTTTCCACCCGGTCGATCCTTAGCAGACGTCCCGCTTTGGCCGTCGCGGCGATCCGTTAGCGTATATCTGGGTCCGTTCTATGTGCTGACCCCAGATGGGGCGCGAAGGGATCGACGTCGCCCGCTGCACGGTGGCTCGCCTCACGCGGGAGATGGGCCTGAAGGGCGCGGTACGTGGCAGGACCGTGCGCACCACGGTCAGCAATCCCGCCGCCCCGTGTCCGCTCGACCGGGTCAACCGCCAGTTCAAGGCGCCCTGTCCGAATGCCTCTGGGTCCCGGACTTCACCTACGTCGCCACCTGGGCCGGCTTCGTCTACGTCGCATTCGTCATAGATGTCTTCGGGCGTCGCATCGTCAGCTGGCGGGTGTCGCGCTCGGCCAGGACGGAATTCGTTCTCGATGCTTTAGAGCAGGCGCTTCATGATCGAAGGCCTGTCCGGAAGGGAGGCCTCGTCCATCACAGCGATTGTGGCGTCCAATACGTTTCGATGAGATACACCGAGCGTCTCGCCGATGCCGGCATCGAGCCATCGGTTGGAAGCGTCGGAGATTCCTACGACTGTGAGACTATGCGGGCAGCCTGAAGGGTCTGGCCCGTGCTACGATTGACCTTGTGTCATGGCGTTGATCTGCCGGCCTTCCAGGCTGCGCCCGACCGCGCTTCGATGCGTGACTTCATAGGAGCTTGAGGGACCGCCATCCCGTCACAGTCCTGTCCCGTCAAAGCGTAGCGTCGGGTTCCCCACCTGGAGGACCGACATGCAGGATACCATCATCATCGGCGTTGACACGCACAAGGATGCTCACGTCGCCATCGCCATCACCAACCTGGGCGCACGTCTTGGCACCCTTTCAATTCCGGCCACAGCAGCCGGGTATCGAAAGCTTGTTCGGTGGGCCAACATTCACGGAGCTGTCCAAGCCTACGGCATCGAAGGCACCGGATCCTACGGCGCAGGCTTGTTCCGAGCGCTGACCCTGCAAGGATATCACGTCATCGAGGTTGATCGGCCGAACCGTCGGCTCCGGCGCCAGCATGGCAAGAACGATACGATCGATGCCGAAGCTGCCGCCCGGGCCGTTCTGTCCGGTGAGGCTCGCACCCGCCCCAAGTCCGGCGACGGCGAGGTCGAGATGATCCGTCAGTTGAAGATCGTGCGCGACACCGCCATGAAGGCTCGCTCCCAAGCGATGGTCACGCTCAAAACGCTGCTTGTCAACGCCCCCCAGCTTCTGCGCGAGCAGTTCATCGCCATCACCGGACGGATGACGCTGATCCGGGCGTTGGCGGCTTTGCGTCCCGGACCCATCACTTCGACCACAGCCTCGGCCAAGACGGCACTGCGCATGCTGGCCCATCGCTGGCTCGCTCTCGACGTGGAAATCCGCGAACTCGATCATGCTCTCGAGACGCTTGTCCGTCTTCGGGCGCCGACCTTGATGGCCGCGCCAGGCATCTCCACCGGAACGATCGCGGAGATGCTGATCGTTCTCGGTGACAATCCAGAGCGCATCAGATCCGAGGCCGCGTTCGCCAAGCTTTGCGGCGTCTGCCCCATCCCGGCATCCAGCGGCAAGACGACCCGCCACCGCCTCAATCGAGGCGGAAACCGGCAAGCCAACGCTGCACTGCATCGCGTCGCAGTTGTCAGGATGCGCTCCCATCCCAGCACGAAAACCTATGTGCAGCGGAGAACCGCCGAAGGGAAATCGCGTCGGGAAATCCGACGCTGCCTCAAACGCTACATCGCACGAGAAATCTTCAACAACCTCTGCAAGCCGGCGACCCAGCAGGAAGAAGCCTCAAATGCCGCTTGACCGACATAGGAGCATCAACGCCATCGCCGAGACGATCAACGGCCTCTACAAGACCGAGATCATCCATCGGCGCGAACCATGGTGAAGCTGCGAAGCCGTCGAATTCGACACCCTCGAGTGGGTCGACTGGTTCAACAATCGCCGGCTCCTCGGGCCCATCGGAAACATTCTGCCCGCCGAGGCGGAAGAACACTACTAAGCACAGCTTGAGGTAGCCCCGATCGCCGCGTAGGACTCAAAACAATCAGCCTCCGGAAAACCCGGGGCGGTTCACCTTGGCAAAAACGCGCACCTCGTGCTTCGCCCTTTTCGCAGCATGACAATTCGCCAACAGGGCTCGGTCGTCTTGGGGACATATCGAGCAACCTTACGTAACGCCTAGAGGTTGACATCCGCCAAATTACTAGAACAATCTTGCATGGCTTCTGGAGGCTCCCATGGATCCATGGATCGTTCTCGTAACGTCACTTCTACCAGATCTGAAGAAACTGATCGCCTTGGATCCGCTGGGTGGGTTATCTGACAGGGCGGTCGATATTGTTAAAGAGCTGACCAAGGCAAAGACGCCGGAGGCCGCCAAGGCCACGCTCGATGCCGAACCCGAGACCGACATGGACGTGCGAGTCCAGCTTGCCCAACTCGCGCTCGAGCGTCACCAAGCGGATCTTGGTGCCGAAGCTGAGGCGACCAGCGCCGATCTAGATTACAACGCGCTGCAGCTGAACTCCACGGAAGGCGCCCGAGAAACGCTCAAGCAACTCGCGAAACTCAATAGCCCTAGCGCCTGGACACCATCCATCCTGTCTGGATTGGTCGTGATCGGCTTTTTCGGCGCGATCGCCCTCTTAATGACCGGCAGTTTTCCCGAGACGGCTGGTGAACCTGGCAGCGTCACAAGCCCGCAGATCGTCAATCTACTGTTTGGGGCGCTCGCCACGGCCTTCGCAACGGTATTGAACTTCTGGTTCGGGTCGTCTCTCGGCTCCCGACGCAAGGATGCGACGACCGCGACCGCGACCGCTGTTCAGCAATTCTCGGAGCTGAATGAGAGAGAGCGATCCAAGGATCCGCCGCGGAGCGGCCCGTCTGGAGGCGGACAAGAAGCGACCGGAGGAGGCGCCGTGAAGACGACGGATACAGACCGTCCTGGCGGCACGGTTGCCGGGATCGCGACCGCAATCGTCGACGCGGCGCAGGCTTCGCAGCGGGCTTGGGATATTCCAGCCTCCGTCTGCCTTGCTCAGTTCGGTCTCGAGAGTGCTTGGGGAACCAGGATGCCGCCGGGGAGTAACAATCCGTTTGGCATCAAGGCACGCGCAGGGGAGCCGTTCGTGGCTGCGACCACGACAGAGGTGAGGAACGGACGGCGCGAGCGCGTTATTGCGAAGTTCCGAAAATTCCAGAATTTTGACGAGGCCTTCGATCGGCACGGCAGACTGCTCGGATCGAGCCGGTACTACGCGAAGGCACGCGAGCATCGTCGAGACCCGAAAGAATTCGCCAAAGCGCTCACCGGGGTCTACGCCACCGATCCGGCATACGGAAGCAAGCTGATCGAAATCATGGATGAACGTAACCTGTATCAGTTCGACGTCGATGTCGGAACGATCGGCGGCATTCGCGCGACGGTCAACCGCATGGTTCGCCCAGCCTGAGCCGCAAAGTATTCTAAGAGCCAGGAGGCCGACGTGAGCCCGCTTATTGCGATAGCCGCTGCCATCGTGCCGGAAATCCTCCGAAGGCTTGCTACCGATGAGACGGGGGCGATCGGAGAACAGATCGAAGCCGCCGTGAACAACGTTACCGGAGAGAGCGACGCCATCGCGGCCAAGCAGAAACTCGATGCCTCGCCCCCGCTGACGGAACAGCTCCGGGTCCAACTGGCTAACTTGGATCTGGAGATACATAAGGCCGACCTCGCAGCGGAAGTCAAAGCATCTACTTCGGATCTCGCCTATAACGCACTGCAGCTGAACTCGACCGAGAACGCACGGCAGCTCCTGATCGAACTCGCTGACGCTTCCAAGTCCACAAGTTACACACCGCCCGTCCTCTCCTACATCGTGGTGATCGGCTTCTTCGGCGTGCTGTTCGCCGCCGCTACGGGTGCCTTGTCCGGGCTACCTCCCCAAACGCTGCAAATCATCCATCTGCTGTTCGGCGCCTTGACGGCTGCCTTCGCAACCGTTCTCAATTTCTGGCTAGGCAGCTCTTTCGGGTCGCGCCGTAAGGATGCGACGATAGCGGCGACCGAGTCCGTGCAACAGATCAGGCGGCTCGACGAACCTGTTGGCCCGGGGCCGGCACCGACGCAGAATAGCGGACCGGCGTCGCGCGTATCGCTGGAGAAGGGTAGCATCGGTCAGGTCCACGGAAACCGAACAGGCATCATCGCCAGCGGAGAAAGCGCGGAGAATCTGCCGGAGGACGATCAGGGGAAGGAGATCGACGATGATCGTGTGAAGAGTTCGCTCTCAGTCCTTCCCGCAATGCCAAAGCAGGTACCGGAAGGAAACCCCGTACCCTTTGCGCAAAGCCGGACGCCCGTCGCCAATAGGGCGTGGCCAGTATCCACAACGCTCGCGTCTGCCCACGTCGTATCCTTCCAGACCGTGTCCGGTGAGATGGTCGGAGCCTCTGGGAGACGTTTCCTCGCTTCACGCAACGGTGGCGCGCGCTTTCACGTCGGCCTTGACCTATACGCGAACCAAGGCGATGAGGTCATCGCTTGCGAAGACGGCCGGATCGTCAACTACTATCCGTTCTACCGCACCTCCAAGGGCGATATGTCCTACGCCTTGCTTGTCGCGCATGCCGACCTCGTCATCAATTATGGCGAGGTGGCTGAAACTTCCCGGCGACAATTCGGCTGGTCAGTCGGCGATAAGGTGCGGGCAGGGCAGAAGATCGGAACGATCAGCGGCACCGCCATGCTGCATTTCGAGACGTATCGGTCCGGTACGACCGCAAACGAACGGTGGCTTCCTGGCAAAGCGCGGCCCAATGCATTGCTCAATCCGACGCTGTACCTCCTGGAAATCGCCTCACCAGCTCGGCAGGTCTAGTCGCGGTCAGTTCGTTCACAGCATGGCACTGTCACAAATCGCAACAGCTCGCGTCATCTGCGAGTGCATAGGAAACTCAAATGGCAATGGGCAGCTTCACAGGCAGACTCGTTCTCAAGCCATATCCACGCAACCCACGTGGACCGCTGAAGGTCGTAGCTTACACATTTGGTTACATTGACCAGCATCAAGTAGGATGGGAGGTTCGGGCTGGGCAGATAACAGACGGTGCATCGATCCCACTTATCTTTAAGCCAATTATTGGCGGGTCATTCCGTCCCGAGTTCTTACCTGCTTCCGTTATCCATGACCACTACTGCACGGTTCAAGTTCGTCCATGGAGTCGGACTCAACGAGTATTCTTAGAGATTTTGATCGATAGCGGCGTACCTTTGGCAAAGGCCAATGCCATGTACTATGCCGTCCTTGTGGGATCGTCCAAATGGGGTCGTGTGAGCAAAGGTTCTGCTTGTCGCCAGACATCAAATTGTACATGGTCGCAAGAAAGCTTCGGTCTCGTAACTGAGGAAAGCCGCTTCGAGGATCCTGCTCTTGCAGAAGAAGTGGCTGAGGTAAACTCGGTCCTCGAAAACAAATCGGCAGAAGTCATGCCGGAAGATATTGAGAAAATGGCGCGTGAACGGCATCCAGACGATGGATTTTTGACAGGCGATATCGATTTCCCGCCGACCGGCTTTCCTGCAGATCTACCAAGAATGTAGATCTATCCTAAATCACCGGCTCGACCTCATCAAGCGTGACCTCGTTCGAGCGCCGGTCATAAAGCTGCGTCGTTCGCCTGCTGGCATGACTCACTATCGGCGCCGTCTTCTCCAGCGTGCCGCCGTTCTTAAGATAGGCGGTAATGCCAGTTGCGCGAAAGGTGTGGTGCCGATCGTCGTCGCGACCGCTTCAGCCTCCGCCCGGTACCGGACCATCGCAAAGGCGTTGCATAAGAGAAGGGGAGTCGTGGTGAGCCAGCGCGTGCCTCAGCCAATAGTGCGAAACGGCGGCCCCTTCGGATCATCGCCGATGCCGGCACCGTCGATCGGCGTGTAGGTAGGCTTCGAGGTTATGTTGGCACCGTAGCTTGTGCCGTTTGCCTTCTTCTCGTGCAGCCGCACCCACAGGCGAGCTACGCGATCCAGGACACGCCGGAGATGGTGGCCCAGCATTACGGCCGCTTCCTGCCGCAGGACAAGGCGGAGATCGCCGCCTGGATTCTGAACCAGGTCTGGGAAGCGGCCTGACGCGAGCCGAGCCAGGATCGCTCCTTGACGAGAAACGCCCGGCGGCGGGCGCCGGCAGAAGGGCATGCGAGCGCGATCGGCCGCCGCTCTGGCAGCGACCGAGCCAAAACCGAGCGCGCGGTGGGCCACGCCGAGCCGCACCCCCTCGTTTCAGCGCCCTGGAGGCTGCTGGAGCGGGTTGGAACGAGGCCGCCACTCTGGCGCAGACGGTATCAGGACGGCACTAGCCGGCGCCCACCAGACCATTCTTGGCTGCTTTGGACTGTCTGAAGGGATGATATTGATGGATCTGGTTTTTGAGTGACAGTTTTGTCACCCCATGATTTCCGAGGACACGACCAATGAAGGCAGTGTCGAACGCGGCAGGGGTTTCCGAGAGCCAGGCGGCAAGGCCCTTCAGGTCCTCGTAGAAGGGCACGGTCTTTTCGGTGATCGTGACGACGAGGCCGGTGTGAAGCCCCCTCCCCGTCTTGCGGATCGCGGTCTTGATGTAGCCGAAGCGCTCGAGGTCGACGATGTAGCGCCGGATCGTGCGCGCTGAACGGCTCATGACGGCCGCCAGCGTCGCCTTGGCGAACTCGGTCGATCTCCCCTTGCCGCAGCGGGCGCGCAGCACCTGCAGNAGCGCCGGATCGTGCGCGCTGAACGGCTCATGACGGCCGCCAGCGTCGCCTTGGCGAACTCGGTCGATCTCCCCTTGCCGCAGCGGGCGCGCAGCACCTGCAGAAAGCTCTTGGCGTTCGGCGTCAGGCGATCATCGCGCGCGGCCGTGGTCGCCATCTCGGGGGCGTACTGACGGCTGTCGTTCGGCGCTGGCCGTGAATGGCGCGGGCGCGCCGATGGCTTGAAGGCTGCTGGAGCGGCGACGAGCGGTTTCAGGACGCCGACGAGCGCCGATCGCCGCTGCGCCTCGGCGACGGAGATTAGGCCCTCGCGCTGCTCGCGCCAGATGGCGGCCCGTGCCGCGAAATCGGGATGAGGACCCGCGCCGGCGGACTGAGCATCCGTTGAGAACAGGTCAGCCGGAGGCGTTGCGTCGGCCGAGTAGGCGACGCTCAAGTGGGTCCGCATACCTCCAGGCATGCGGAATCGTTCGGTCGCCATGGTGCTCCTTGCGCGAGGCAAAAGGAGGCCGTGGCGGGAAGCCGCGTTTCACTTGACGATGTGGTTGAAAGGGCCTAATTCCGATGGTGCTTAGTCATCCAGAACAGGCTCCGTCGCGACCCCCGCTTCGGGGCCTTTTCTTTTGCCTATTGCGTCTCCGCGTTGATGATGAAGGACGGCATTAAGCGGCGCTCTGATCGAGGGCAGCTATGTCAGCCGGTGTAAGACTTTCGATGTCCGTTTTAGCGATTAGGACACGAAGGACGTCAGACCGAGAGGTCGCACCGAGGCGCTCCTTCAACCGATCCAGCACTGCTATCTCGTTCTCATGAAGGACGGCTTCGGTAGACCGCAAGCCAAGGCTGCGGCGTCTCGCTCGGATCTCAGCTATTTGTGCTGGTGTTGCCATCGAATCTGCCTGTCGCCCAAAACGAACTAGTTCAGGCTAGCCGAGTCGAAGGGCATGCGCCATTCCCTTAAGAGGAAGCGCCTTCAGCTTCGCGTAAGAATTTCGCCACGCGAGACCGGATGTGCAAACGGTTTCAGGGCCTTACGGCCCTGAATTTCTTTTCGAAGAAAGAAGGTTATGGCCGCCTAGCTAGCGTCCTATGCTTTTAAGAAGCGTGTCGAGAGCCTGCCAATATGAAGAGTGCCCTTCTTCGTTAGCGTAGGTCTTGAAGCGATTCATCACTTCCAATGGGCCCTTCACTGACAGGACCTCGATTGGGCCTTCCATACGCGAGCGTTTAACCCGCTGCGCGGGCTCTCGAGAAACAAAATTGTGCCGATCAGCAACCGCATCAATCATAGCGGTCGAGGCTTCTGGTTTTTCAGGAGCATCAGGAACAATTTTGCTGAAGTTGAAGCGGCTCATGCAGCCTTCCCTTGTGCTCTTGCTGAAAGTATGTCGACAACCTCGCCGGCGAAGGCGTTCGCATTCTCGATCGCGCCTGGCAGACCATTAACTTGCTTTGGATCAAGTTCGTTGAGGGCCAGACGATAGAAGAACATTCCCTTAAAGGCGGCACGTTCGTGCAGGGCCGTCTTGAAGGTTGGAACCTCCCCATCTTTCAATTCTGCAATGATGTGCCGTTCGAGCCGCGTCGCGATCTGCGGCGACGTGCGCGTGAAGGCGACCCGACATGGAATTTCGCGTTCGAAGGACTGCTCTTCCTCTCGTACGAGTTGGATCGCACGAGCTGCCTGTTCCGCATCGACTGCGCTTGCTTGAATTGGGATAATCACAAGTTGAGCCCGCGATAGGGCTCGCGAGGCCAACCGGCTCGCTGTACCTTCAAGGTCAACGATCACGAATTGGCGTTGTGTGCGTAGGGCATCGAGCCTTGGAAGGATCGTACTCTCTGTGATGTCAGACACAACCTCGACCGGGTTGTTTGAGGCGCCCGTGCGCCAGCCAGCAATTGGTTTGTTCGGATCGCAGTCTAACACCGTGACTGTCGCACCTTCGGCAGCAAGGGTCGTCGCCAGCACAAGAGCGGTCGTCGACTTGCCGGCGCCGCCTTTTGGGTTCGCGAGAACAATGGTTGGCATGAAGGACCCCTTCCAGAAAGCCTACCCAGGGTAAGCCGTCAAAACTAAAGCCTTCGTTTAGGAGGCCTTCCCGACAGCATTCTCTGGATATCCTTCTTTAGGGAAGCCTTTTTTTGGAAGGACGTCAACCCGACAGCCTTTCTTTAGAAGGCCTTCGTTTCGAAGGCTTTGCCTAAGAAGGCCTTCTTTGGGATATCCTTAGGCTCGTAGCATCGCTCGGCTAGATGGTACTCAGCCTCGAGGTGACTGGCATTGGCTCGGCCTAGACATGTGTTTGAAGAAAGCAGCTGTCGAAGATGGTGCTCTAAATCGACCGTTTATGGACAGGTCATGGCACGGCTGACCAGAAACTAGCTGTCGTTCGTATCGGACATGCCCCATAAGATCGAGGCGTATTTGGTCGCCTTCGAGGCCCGATGTCCCGAACTTTTGCCTATGTCCGCGCCTCAACAAACGGCCAGGCCGCCGAAAACCAGATCGGCAAGATCAAGGCCGCCGATTTCGACGTCCATGCCCGGCGCGTCTTCTCGGAGACCGTGTCGGGATCGGTCGCCATCAAAGAGCGCGCGGGCTTCACGCGCCTTCTCGATCGGATGGAAGAGGGGGACATCCTCGTCGTCACTGAGATGGACCGGCTCGGCCGCGACGCGATGGACGTGCGCACGACCGTCGAGACGCTGGCCGAGATGGGTGTGAAGGTCCACTGCCTGGCGCTGGGTGGTGTCGACCTCACCACCTCGACGGGCCGCATGACGATGAGCGTCATCAACGCCGTGACTGAGTTCGAACGCGACCTTCTGATCGCGCGCACCCAGGAGGGCATGATCCGGGCGAACGAGCAGGGCAAAGCGACATCCGTGCAGCCTGACTGATGCGCATAAGCAGGTGGTCCGGGAAAAGCTGGGGGAGGAGGCTTCGGTATCAAGGCTCTCGCGCGAGTTTGCGTCAGCCGGCAGACGATCCAACGGGCGCGAGACAAAATGAAAATTGCGAAGGGCCTTAGATAGTGAGATGCTCCTTCACAAGCTTATGTCGAACAAGGGGCATAAAGAGGCGAGTCGGCTCCTTAGTGCTTGAGATGATTATTTATCGGTTCAATCGCATGATCTACTAGATATGGCAATTGCCGGTTTAGTCCGCATTTTTCTATGGATATAACGCGCGCTAAAGGGGATAAAGGATCGTGATGAATGGGCGTTGATAAGTCTGCATCAGCAATATACGCAGTCTGTGAGTCTTTTTATTTAATAAATCGAAATGGACAAAATAACTTTAATGGCAACACCATGTTTGAAAAAGTTAGAGAGGGCCTTCTCTCGTATTTGTCTGGCATATCGATAGTACAACAAAGCATTTACCCAGGATGGCAAGCCGATCTGAACAATCCAGGATTTTTAATACGCATAGACCCGCCTGTAGTGATGAGAGCCCCATACCATATTGTTCCCGCGTTTCCTACTCGTGAACAGCTGGATGGAGTTTGGCGCTTATCGAGAATAATAAAAACTGTAGACGATTCTGTCATTTGCCTATCAGGGAGCGGTGCTAGTCAGCGAGCAAACGTTAGGATCAGTGATCTGGATTTTTGTGAGTATATACGAGCGAAGCCAGATATAACTGCAAGGGCAATTGTAGAGCGAAGCTGGAGCGGACTTCCGATTTTGTTTAAGTCAATACAGTTTGACGGGAAGAAGTGGGATAGTCTTTCGACAGAGGAACTTATTGAGTCAATTTCTAGAATTGACAGCCAGAATGATTCTCTTTCTCACGCAAAGATAGATTTCATTGGTGTAGCAGATGGATTTAGGCCAATTGAAGTTTCTAATGTTATGATCTTTTGCGATGATCACTTCAAAAGCGCCTCGATTGAGCGGACATTTGCAGCACAAGAGGTCCATCTGGATGCAAGTGTCGTCGTTCCAAATGATCTATGCAATCCCTATGAGTTAGGAAGATACATACATTGGCTAAGGACGCAAATTCAATATCATCGTGAATCGAACAATTTCCTTAAGATGCTTAAGCGGTGCATCTCTTTGAGCAGACTCTGTTTTTTAAACCAAACATCTGAGAGTATTACTTCCTACATATCTCGCTCAATCGAGTTCTTGGAGTATGAGGCTTATAGTATCGAAGCTGTCCTATCTATTCTCAGCAATGCAGAGGACACTGCGCTGCCGGAATGGAGGCAAGAATTGGAGATGGCTCGAGACCAAATAAGGCGCGATATCGCAGTAGCCCAACTCGCGCATGACCCAAAAAGTATATCGGAATTCTCTTCGCAAATGCATAAGGAAATAGAGGATCATTTTCTCGGTAGGGCGAGGGCAGCCTAATGTCAGCCGACGAACAGCTTAACCTGCTTTCTAGATATGTTTCTCGACTCGCAATTGAGGCGGAGCACAAGTCAAAGATTCTGGCTTCGCTTTCCTCAATCGAGCCCAGCCGAATTAAAGCCGCTATAGACAATTTCCAGAAAGCCGAAACCATTTTTGATGAGATCATATTTGGCATAGTATCGCCTTCATATCGAAGTAATATCACGGTCATGAGAGGCGCAAGTCGCTCGAAAAGGCTGCGCAACATCGCGATCATCGCGCACGTCGATCATGGCAAGACGACGCTTGTCGACAAGCTGCTCGCCCAGTCCGGCTCCTTCCGCGACAACCAGCGCACGNCGCAACATCGCGATCATCGCGCACGTCGATCATGGCAAGACGACGCTTGTCGACAAGCTGCTCGCCCAGTCCGGCTCCTTCCGCGACAACCAGCGCACGGAAGAGCGCGCGATGGATTCCAACGATCTTGAAAAGGAGCGTGGCATCACGATCCTGGCCAAGGCGACCTCGGTCGAGTGGAAGGATGTGCGGATCAACATCGTCGACACGCCCGGACACGCCGATTTCGGCGGCGAGGTCGAGCGCATCCTGAACATGGTGGACGGCGCGGTCATCCTCGTCGACGCGTCGGAAGGCCCGATGCCGCAGACCAAGTTCGTGCTCGGCAAGGCGCTGAAGGTCGGCCTGAAGCCGATCGTGGCGATCAACAAGATCGACCGTCCCGACGAGCGCCACGAGGAAGTGCTGAACGAGATCTTCGATCTCTTCGCCAATCTCGACGCGACGGACGAGCAGCTCGACTTCCCCGTCCTCTACGGCTCGGGCCGCGGCGGCTGGATGGCGACCGCGCCGACCGGCCCGCAGGACCAGGGCCTCGAGCCGCTCTTCGAYCTCATCGTGAAGCATGTGCCCGAGCCCGACACGTCGGGCGTGGACGAGCCCTTCAAGATGATCGGCACGATCCTCGAAGCCAACCCCTTCCTCGGCCGCATCATCACGGGCCGCATCCAGTCGGGTTCGATCAAGCCGAACCAGGCCGTCAAGGTCCTGAACGGCGAGGGCACGCAGCTCGAGACCGGCCGCATCTCCAAGATCCTCGCCTTCCGCGGCCTYGACCGCGTGCCGCTSGAYTACGCGGAAGCCGGCGACATCGTCGCCATCGCGGGCCTTTCGAAGGGCACGGTCGCCGACACGTTCTGCGACCCGGCGGTCAACACCCCGCTCGTCGCCCAGCCSATCGATCCGCCGACGGTCACGATGTCCTTCATCGTCAACGAYAGCCCGCTCGCGGGCACCGAGGGCGACAAGGTCACGAGCCGCGTCATCCGCGACCGCCTGTTCAAGGAGGCCGAGGGCAACGTCGCGCTGAAGATCGAGGAGTCCGAGGACAAGGATTCGTTCTACGTCTCCGGCCGCGGCGAATTGCAGCTCGCCGTCCTCATCGAGACCATGCGCCGCGAGGGCTTCGAGCTCGGCATCTCGCGTCCGCGCGTGATCATGAAGAAGGACGAAGAGACCGGCGACATGCTGGAGCCGATCGAAGAGGTCGTGATCGACGTCGACGAGGAGCATGCCGGCGCGGTCGTGCAGAAGATGAGCGAGCGCAAGGCCGAGATGGTCGAGCTGCGCCCCTCCGGCGGCGGTCGCCAGCGTCTCGTGTTCCACGCGCCGACGCGCGGCCTCATCGGCTACCAGTCGGAGCTTCTGAC
>NZ_LMQW01000009.1 GCF_001425485.1 Aureimonas sp. Leaf427
GATCCCATCCCGAACTCGGCCGTGAAACGCTCCAGCGCCTATGATACTTCGTCTCAAGACGCGGGAAAGTCGGTCGCCGCCAGGTCTGCAAATCGCAAGCTTCTCTCTTCACTCAATCAACACCACCAAACAGCACCACACACCCAAAGCCCCGTGCCCAAAAAGCGCGGGGCTTTCGTGCGTCTAAACGTCAGCCAACATGGCGAAAACAGCGTCAGGGCCGGCAAAGCCGGAAGCGTTGTTGAACCCGAATGATCGGACGGGTTCAGGCCGCCGGCAATCCTGCCGCGATCGTCTCCAGCCCCGCTCACCACGCCGGGGCTTTTGCACATTCCAAGATCGTTCAGCCGATCCGCTCCTACCCAACGTAAGCCGAAAGCGTCGAACGCGTCCCGATATCGCGAAGCGAGCTCAGCGCCGAAACAAACCGAGCCCGGAAAACAGCGCTGGCCCCAAAAAGACGGCTTGCGCCGAGCACCCGTGCGAGTTGTCATGCTCGTCCGGCCAAAGCCGCACGCCCCGAGCGGACGCTCTTCGAACCTGGAGGGGTGAACCGCTCGGATGCCTAGAGTTTCGCCGGCGAACGGGGAGCCCTGATGCCGCTGCAGAATCGCGTGACGCCGTTTGCCGAGATCGCGCGGTCTTCGGCGCGGGGGCTCTTCATGGGGAATCGCGGCGTTCTCCATGATGAGAACAGGGAGCTCGGCGCCGCGCGCTGGCGCAGCGAGCGTTGGATCGTCTGCACCCTCGAGCCGCGCCCGGGGCGGACGACGCGCCGCGCCGTCATGGCGCCGGGGCGCTACACCGAGCTCTTCTTTCTCGACGAGGCGACGGCGCTCGCGGCCGGTCATCGGCCCTGTGCGCATTGCCGTCGCGAGGCTTTCGGGCGCTTTTCCTCGGCTCTCTCGGGGGTGTCCGAGGGCGGCGTTTTGCGCAGTGCGCGGGAGATCGACCGCAATCTTCACGAGGAACGGCTGACCGGAACCGGTGCTCAGCGGCGGACGACCGCCAGCCTCGCCGATGTGCCTGACGGTGCTTTCAGAGGTGGTCCCGAAAATTCGGACCAGTGTTTAGAGTGGATCGCCTGCTGATAGGGAC
Source organism: Aureimonas sp. Leaf427 (assembly GCF_001425485.1). Taxonomy (GTDB): domain Bacteria; phylum Pseudomonadota; class Alphaproteobacteria; order Rhizobiales; family Rhizobiaceae; genus Plantimonas. The sequence continues at coordinate 1,099 of NZ_LMQW01000009.1, forward strand.
GATCCAAGCATGTCGAAGAGGGCGCGGTATTCCGCGGAATTCAAAGCYAAGGTCGCGCTGGATGCGATCCGTGGCGAGCTGACGCTGGCCGAACTGGCCAAGAAGCACGGGGTGCATCCGAACGTGGTCGGTCACCAGAGGTGGTCCCGAAAATTCGGACCAGTGTTTAGAGTGGATCGCCTGCTGATAGGGACGATCCAAGCATGTCGAAGAGGGCGCGGTATTCCGCGGAATTCAAAGCCAAGGTCGCGCTGGATGCGATCCGTGGCGAGCTGACGCTGGCCGAACTGGCCAAGAAGCACGGGGTGCATCCGAACGTGGTCGGTCAATGGAAGCGCCTGGCCATCGAGAACATGGCGACAGCGTTTGGGGGCGGCGTTGCAGAGACGGCCCGTGATCGCGACGCGGAATTCGAGAAGCTCCACGCCAAGGAAGCGCCTGGCCATCGAGAACATGGCGACAGCGTTTGGGGGCGGCGTTGCAGAGACGGCCCGTGATCGCGACGCGGAATTCGAGAAGCTCCACGCCAAGATCGGGCAACTGGTTGTGGAACGTGATTTTTTGCAGAAGGCCTTCGGTCGATGAGCCGAGATCGAAGGCAGGCGGGCATCGMGAAGAACCATCCTCGTCTCAGCGTCCGGCGCCARTGCCGTCTYTTGTCTCTGACACGCTCGACGCTCTATGCCACACCAGCGGACGAGAGCGCCGAGAACCTCGCCCTGATGCGACAGATCGACGAGCAGTTTTTGGAGACACCCTGGTATGGCTCTCGGCAGATGGCTCGCTGGCTGCATCGGCAGGGCCATCTCGCTGGGCGTCATCGCGTTCGGCGGCTGATGCGCAAGATGGGCTTGTCGCCGATCTACCAGGCGCCGCGCACCAGCCAGCCGCACCCACAGCACCGGATTTACCCCTATCTTTTGCGGGATCTGACGATCGAACGGCCGAACCACGTCTGGTGCACGGACATAACTTACATCCCGATGCGGAGAGGCTTTCTCTATCTCGTCGCCATCATGGATTGGGCAACGAGGAAGGTGCTGGCATGGCGGCTGTCGAACACGATGGACGCGGCATTCTGCATCGAGGCGCTGGAGGAGGCCATGGTTCGCTTCGGCAGACCGGAGATCTTCAATTCCGACCAAGGCTCGCAGTTCACCAGTGCCGACTTCACCGACAAGCTCAAGGCTGCCGGGATCAGAATCTCGATGGACGGCCGCGGCCGCTGGATCGACAATCGGTTCATCGAGCGGCTCTGGCGGTCGCTCAAATACGAATGCGTATACCTGCACGCCTTCGAGAGCGGCTCCGAAGCTCGGTGTAAAATCGGCTCCTGGATCAGCTACTACAACGCCGAGAGACCGCATTCGAGCCTGCGAGACGCGACACCGAACGAAGCCTACGCGATGAGCTGGGCCGATGAAAAACTGGCGGCATAACCACAACCGCGTTCCACTCTGNCCGCATTCGAGCCTGCGAGACGCGACACCGAACGAAGCCTACGCGATGAGCTGGGCCGATGAAAAACTGGCGGCATAACCACAACCGCGTTCCACTCTGAATCCGCCGCCGGATGGTCCGAAAAACAGGACCACCTCTTTCGTCGAGCGCGACGGGAATGCCTGGCTCGTTGTCGGCGGACAGTTTCTGCGATGGAGTTTCGACGGGTACGACCACGCCGAAACGGGCAAGCCCAGCGAGATCCTGAGCGTTCTGACGCCGATGCCGACACTGAACGCCCTTCGCCGGGGATTTCGGCCGATCTTCCATCCGTCCGCCCACCGGTGAAACTGGTTTCAACGATCGGCGAACAACCGGACGCATCAGGGCCCGCCGACGGCGTCGCGAGGATCCCGGCTGCGTCCGAGAGTCTGGATGCATGACACAAAAACGCGCGCCGGGCCGGGGCCGGGCGCGCGTCGAGATGCTGGTCTGGCTGTGCCGCGGCGGTCAGGCCGCCGACGGTGCGCCTTCCGCATGGGCGAGCGACTCGTCGCGGCCCGAGACCGGACGGGCCTTGCCGCTGAGGGCGGCCTTCAGCTTGCCCTCGTCGAGCTCGCCTTCCCAGCGGGCGACGACGAGCGCGGCGACCGCGTTGCCGGTGAAGTTGGTGAGCGCGCGGACCTCGGACATGAAGCGGTCGATGCCGAGGATGAGCGCCATGCCGGCGACGGGCACGGAGGGGACGACCGAAAGCGTGGCGGCGAGGGTGATGAAGCCCGCGCCCGTGATGCCGGCGGCGCCCTTGGAGGAGAGCATGGCGACGAGGAGCAGGAGGACCTGTTCGCCGAGCGAGAGGTCGATGTTCGTCGCCTGGGCGATGAAGAGGGCGGCCAGCGTCATGTAGATGTTGGTGCCGTCGAGATTGAAGGAATAGCCGGTCGGGACGACGAGGCCGACGACCGACTTCGAGGCGCCGGCCTCTTCCAGCTTCTCCATGAGCGCGGGCAGGGCCGCCTCGGAGGAGGAAGTGCCGAGCACGAGGAGAAGCTCTTCCTTGATGTAGCGGATCAGCGCGAAGATCGAGAAGCCGTTGTAGCGGCAGACCGCGCCGAGAACGACGACGACGAAGAGAAGCGCCGTCAGGTAGAAGGTGCCGACGAGCATGGCGAGATTGGCGACGGCCCCGATGCCGTATTTGCCGATGGTGAAGGCCATTGCGCCGAAGGCGCCGAGCGGGGCCGCGCGCATCAGGATGGCGACGAGCTTGAAGATCGGGATCGACAGCGTCTGCAGGAATTCGGTGACCGGACGGGCCTTCTCGCCGACGAGGGCGAGCGAGACACCGAAGAGCACGGAGAAGAACAGGACCTGCAGGATGTCGCCCTTGGCGAAGGCATCGATGATCGTGGTCGGGATGATGTTGGAGAGGAAGGCGACGATCGACTGGTCGTGGGCCTTTTCCGTGTAGGTCGAGACGGCCGCCATATCGAGCGAGGCCGGGTCGATGTTGAGGCCGGCGCCGGGCTGGACGAGATTGCCGACGATGAGACCGACGATCAGCGCCAGGGTCGAGAAGGTGAGGAAGTAGAGCATCGCCTTGCCGACGACGCGGCCGAACTTGGCGAGATCGCCCATGCCGGCAATGCCGGTGACGACCGTCAGGAAGATGACCGGCGCGATGATCATCTTCACCAGCTTGATGAAGGCGTCGCCCAGCGGCTTCAGGGCCTCGCCCCAGACGGGCTCGAAATGCCCGAGCAGGATGCCGGCGACGATCGCGACGATGACCTGGAAATAGAGCTGGCGGTAAAGCGGCTTCTTCGGCTCGGGCGTAGCGCCCGCGCTCATGGTGGTCGATGGCAACATGGTGTCTGGCCTCCCCAATGGACCGGTCGGAACGGCGCTAAACGCGCCCGGCTTCGCTCCCGAAGACGGCCGCCCCGGAACCCCGGCCGCAATCTCCCTATCGCAAGCCGCGTGCCAAACCGGATTTGCAGGGCTGCCATGCGCGAATGCAGGGGCTTCGGGGAGGGAGGAGGACCGGGTCCGAGCGGATGTCGGGCGAAATTCCGCTCGCTCCACGGGCCGAATGTGCGATAAACCGCACAGATGGACGGACGGGAAGCCTTGGAGCCCATCGAGGGCCAGCGCATGACGTTTCAAGAGGGGCCCGCGGCGGCACCGGTGCCCGATGCCGGCGGGCACCCGGCCCATGCCTATGCGCGCGCGATCGTCCGCGGGCTGGAACTGGCGATGCTCGTCGTCCTCGTCGCCGTTCTCGTGATCGCCGCGGGCGAGCTGGCGCGGCGCAGCACGCTGACCGGCCTTGCCGAGGAAGCCGTGTCCCGGTTGCCGCTCGCCGCCACCGCGCTGCGCGGCGAGCTCGACAAGCAGCGTGCGCTTCCCGCCATCCTGTCCGAAGACCCGACGGTGCGCGAGGCGCTTCGCGGCAATGCGGCGGCGACGCTGCTCGTCGACGAGAAGCTGCGCCGGCTCCAGCTGTCCACGCGCGCGGCCGTCATCTACGTGATCGACCGCGACGGGCGCACGATCGCGGCCAGCAATTTCGAGGAGACGACGAGCTTCGTCGGCCGGAACTACCGTTTCCGACGCTATTTCGAAGGCGCCCTCGCTCAGGGCTCCGCCGAGCAGGTGGCGCTCGGCACGGTGAGCGGGCGCCCCGGTGTCTACATCGCGCGGCGCGTCGGCGCCTCCGCCGAGACGGCGGAGGGCGTCGTCGTCCTCAAGGTCGAGCTCGACGATCTCGAGGCCGACTGGAAGGCGGGCGGCGCGCCGATCTATGTCGCCGACAGCCGCGGGATCGTGGTCGCGACGAGCGTGCCGGACTGGCGCTTCAAGACCCTGCGCGAGCTTTCCGGGGAGGAGGCCGCGGAGATCCGCGACAGCCTGCAGTTCGGCACGGGCCCGCTCGAACCCCTGCCGCTGAAGGCGGACAGCGCCTTTCCCGGCCTCGTCGTGGATGCCGGGGGGCGTCAGTTCGTCGATGCCTCCGCGCCCGTCGTCGGCGGGCTTCCCGGCTGGCGGCTGCATCTCCTCCTGCCGACGGTCGCTCCGGTCGCGGCCGCGCAGAGCCTTGCCCGGCTCGTCGCCGGCCTCGCGGTCGCCCTCGTTCTGGCCGCGGCCGCGCTCGTGCTGCGCCGGCTTTCGCGGCGCCGGGCGGAGCGGGCGGAGGAGGCGCGGCGGGCGATCGAGCTGGAGGCGAAGGTCGCGGACCGCACGCGCGATCTCGGCGCCGCCAACGACCGGCTGACGGCGGAGATCGGCGAGCGGGCGCGGGCGGAGGCGCGCGTTCTTTCCTTGCGCGACGACCTCGCCCAGGCGAACCGGCTGGCGACGCTCGGCCAGATCACAGCGGGCGTCGCGCACGAGATCAACCAGCCGCTCGCGGCGATCCGCACCTATTCGGAAAATGCCGGGCTCTTCCTCGACCGCGGCGACGTCGAGACCGCCCGGGCCAATCTGGCGACCGTCGTCGGCCTCACCCGGCGCATCGCGGAGATCACCGACACGCTGCGGGGCTTCGCGCGGCGGGGCGACGCCGTGCAGGCGCCGGTCGAGATCGAGGCGGCGGTGGACGGCGCGCTCCTCATCCTCGGCAGCCGCATCCATGCCTCGCCGGCGCAGGTGGTTCGGCGCTCGGGAGCGGGCGGGGCGGCGGTCCTCGCCAGCCGGGTGCGGCTGGAGCAGGTGCTGGTCAACCTCGTGCGCAATGCGCTGGATGCGCTGGGCGAGGCGCCGGGCGGGCGGGTGGAGATCGCGACGGCGGCGGACGAGGACGGGGTGCGCCTCACCATCGCCGACAATGGTCCAGGCATTTCCGATTCCGTGCGCGCGACGCTCTTCACGCCCTTCGCCACGACCAAGCCGAACGGCCTCGGTCTCGGCCTCGTCATCGCCGGCGACATCGTGACCGAACTCGGCGGCACGCTGAGGCTGGACGCCGGCCGGGCCGAGGGCGCCGCCTTCACCATCGAGCTTCCCAGAGGGCGCGCGCCATGACCGAGGTCCCGACGAACGATCCCGTCGCCTTCGTCGACGACGACGACGCGCTGCGGGCGGCCAATGCCCAGACGCTGGCGCTCGCCGGCTACAGGCCGCTGCCCTTCGCCTCCGCGGAAGCCGCGCTGGCCGAGATCGACGCGGCGTTTCCCGGCGTCGTCGTCACCGACATCCGCATGTCCGGCATGAACGGGCTGACCTTCTTCCGCGAGCTGAAGGCGCGCGATCCCGACCTGCCGGTGATCCTCGTCACCGGCCATGGCGACGTCGAAATGGCGGTCGCCGCGCTGAAGGAGGGGGCCTACGACTTCATCGCCAAGCCCTATTTCGCCGAGCGGCTGACAGGCAGCGTCGCGCGGGCGGCGGAGAAGCGCCGGCTCGTCATGGAGAACCGGCGGCTGAAGGCGGCGGCCGAGCGGGGCCAGGAGGACCTGCCGCTGATCGGCACGACGCCGGCCATGGAAAAGCTGCGGCGCACGCTGCGCCAGGTGGCCGGCGCGGAGGTGGACGTGCTCGTGGAGGGCGAGACGGGCTCGGGCAAGGAGGTGGTGGCCGAGCTGATCCATCGCTGGAGCCCGCGCGCCAAGGGCGCCTTCGTCGCGATCAATTGCGGCGCGCTGCCCGAGACGATCATGGAGAGCGAGCTGTTCGGCCACGAGCGCGGCGCCTTCACGGGGGCGGAAAAGCGGCGGATCGGGCGCATCGAGCATTCCTCGGGCGGCACGCTCTTTCTCGACGAGATCGAGTCCATGCCGCAGGCTCTGCAGGTGAAGCTCCTGCGGGTGCTGGAGGCGCGCGAGATCGCGCCGCTCGGGGTCAACGAGGTGCGGCAGGTGGACCTGCGCGTCGTCGCGGCCGCCAAGGCGGACCTCTCCGATCCCGCCGCGCGCGGCGATTTCCGCGAGGATCTCTTCTATCGGCTGAACGTCGTCACCGTGCGCATTCCCCCGCTGCGCGAGCGCCGGGCGGACGTGCCGCTGCTCTTCTCACATTTCCTTGCCCGGGCCGCCCAGCGCTTCCGGCGAAACGTGCCCGACCTCTCCCCGGCCGTGCGCGCGCATCTCCTCGGGCACGACTGGCCCGGCAACGTGCGCGAACTCGTCCACTTCTCCGAGCGCGTCGCGCTGGGGATCGAGGACATGGAGGATGCCGGCGAGCCCGCGCCCACGGACGGAACCGGTCTCTCCGAACGCGTCGACGCCTACGAGGCTCGGCTCCTCGGCGAAGCCCTCCGCCGCCACAAGGGCGCCGCCGCGCCCGCCATCGCGGAGCTGAAGATCCCGCGCAAGACCTTCTACGACAAGCTCCAGCGCCACGGGCTCGTGCCGAAGGATTTTCGGGAGGGGTGAGAGGAAGCGAAGCCTCCAAGCTGCCGAAACTCCCGCCTTGCGGAGGAGATGTCCGCCCCTCGAAATGGCTGGGAGGAGGACAGCGGGCGTGCCTCCCGCGACCTCCGACGTGCCGCCCCCTCCCATTCCCCGACGTTCGCGTCCCTACGCACCCCCCTCTGCCTGCCGGCATCTCCCCCGCAAGGAGGGAGATCAGGCTTGTCTCTGGGCGATCGTGCCCTGCGGCCGGTGCCGAGCATTTTCGCCGCGTGCCGCGTGTGGAGGGGAGCGAGACTTCGGAAGCTGCCGATCTCCCTCCTTGCGGGGGAGATGTCCGGCAGGACAGAGGGGGTGCCTCCCGCGACCTCCGACGTTCCGACACATCCCATTCCCCGATGTTCGCGTCCCTGCGCACCCCCTCTGCCTGCCGGCATCTCCCCCGCAAGGAGGGAGATCAGGCTTGTCTCCGGGCGATCGTGCCCTGCGGCCGGTGCCGAACATTTTCGCTGTGTGTGGAGGGAGTGAGGCTCCTGAAGCTGCCGATCTCCCTCCTTGCGGGGGAGATGTCCGGCAGGACAGAGGGGGGTGCCTCCCGCGACCTCTGGCGTTCCGACCCATCCGATCCCCGACATTCGCGCTCCTGCGCGCCCCCTCTGCCTGCCGGCATCTCCCCCGCAAGGAGGGGAGATCGGGCTTGTTTCCGGGCGCTTATGTCCTGTGGCTGGGGCCTGGGATTCTCGTTACGGGTGGGGGAAGATCGGTGGGGCGTCGCTCCCTGATCGTTCGAACGCAACCGCAACCGTCCGGCACGTCCAGCCATGACCACCATTCCCTATGCCGAGATCGGCGTGGCGACCAACTTTTCCTTCCTGCGCGGCGCCTCGCGGCCGGAGGAATTGGTCGTGGCCGCTCTTCATCGGGGGCTCGTGGGTCTCGGCGTCGCCGACCGCAACTCGGTGGCGGGTGTCGTGCGCGCCCATCAGGCGGCCCGCGAGGCCGGGCTGGCCTATGCGCCGGGCGCGCGCCTCGTCTTCGCCGACGAAACGCCGGACATTCTCGCCTTTCCAAGGGACCGCGCCGCCTGGGGCCGGCTCTGCCGTCTTCTGACGGTCGGAAACCTGCGGACGGTGAAGGGCGACTGCATCCTTCGCCTCGACGATCTCCTCGAATGGGGCGAGGGGATCAACCTGGCGCTGGTGCCCCCGCCCGATCTCGGACGTCCCGGCCGGGCGGGCGAGGTGGCGAGCGGCCGCATAGCGAAGGCGCTCGGCAGCTTGGCGGAGGCCTTTCCCCGCCATGTCCGCCTTGGCTTGTCGCCGCGCCACGACGGGCTCGACCTTCGCCGCCTGCTCGGCGCGGCGGATCTGGCGCGGGGCGCCGGCGTGCCGCTCATGGCGACGAACGACGTCCACTACCACGCGCCGGACCGCCGCCGGATGCAGGACGTCGTCACCGCCATCCGCGAGCATGTGCCGATCGCCGAGGCCGGCCGCATCCTCTCGGTCAATGCCGAGCGGCACATCAAGTCGGGCGCCGAGATGCTGGCGCTCTTTCCGGGCCATGGCGAGGCGGTGGCCGAGAGCGTGCGCTTCTTCCGCGAGCTCGCCTTCGATCTGAGGCAGCTGCGCTACGAGTATCCCGACGAGGCGCTGCGTCTCGGCGTCACCCCGGCCGAGGAGCTGCGGCGCCTTGCAGAAGTGGGCGCGGCGAAGCGCTATCCGGACGGCGTCTCGGCCAAGATCACCGACCAGATCGAGCACGAACTCGCGATCATCGCCGAGCTGAAATACGAGCCCTATTTCCTCACCGTCCAGCGCATCGTGGAAGCCGCGCGCGGCATGGGAATCCTCTGCCAGGGGCGCGGCTCGGCGGCGAACTCCACCGTCTGCTTCTGCCTCTTCATCACCGACGTCGATCCCGAACAGTCCGGCCTTCTCTTCGAGCGCTTCATCTCGCCCGACCGCGACGAGCCGCCCGATATCGACGTCGACTTCGAGCACGAGCGGCGCTCGGAGGTCATCGACTGGATCTACGACACCTACGGCCGCGACAAGGCCGCCATCGCGGCGACGGTCATCAGCTACCGCGCGCGCTCGGCCGCGCGGGAGGTGGGCGCGGCCTTCGGCCTGTCCAAGGACGCGGTCTCCGCCCTGTCCGGCTCGGTCTGGGGCTACCACTCCTCCGATCTCGGAACCCGCGAGGCGGAGGCGGCGGGCCTTGCCGCCCAGGACCCCGTGACGAAGCATGTCCTCGCCTTCTCCCAGGAGCTGATGGAGTTTCCCCGCCATCTCTCCCAGCATGTCGGCGGTTTCGTCCTGACGCGCGGGCGCACCGACGAGACCGTGCCCGTCATGAACACCGGCTCCAAGGGCCGGCTCATCATCGAATGGGACAAGGACGACATCGACGAGCTGAAGATCCTGAAGATCGACATTCTCGCGCTCGGCATGCTCACCTGCCTGAAGCGCGCCTTCGCCTTTCTCGACACGCATTATCCCGGCGCCGTCGGCGATGACGGCGAGCCGACGGCGCTGGCCTCGCTGCCCATGGAGCCCAAGGACGGCCCCGTCTGGAAGATGACGCACCGGGCCGACACGCTCGGCGTCTTCCAGATCGAGTCGCGCGCGCAGATGACCATGCTGCCGAAGCTGCGCCCCGAATGCTTCTACGATCTCGTCATCGAGGTCGCCATCGTGCGCCCCGGCCCGATCCAGGGCGACATGGTCCATCCCTATCTGCGCCGAAAGATGGGGCTGGAACGGCCGACCTATCCGAGCCCGGAACTCGAGGAGGTGCTCCACCGCACGCTCGGAATTCCCCTGTTCCAGGAACAGGCGATGAAGATCGCCATCGTCGCGGCCGGCTTCACGCCCGGCGAGGCCGACCAGCTGCGCCGCGCCATGGCGACCTTCAAGCGCTCCGGCCGCATCTCCAGCTTCAAGGAGAAGATGGTGAAGGGCATGGTCGCCAACGGCTACGAGGAGGATTTCGCCGAGCGCTGCTTCAAGCAGATCGAGGGCTTCGGCGAATACGGCTTTCCCGAAAGCCACGCCGCCTCCTTCGCGCTTCTCGTCTACGCCTCCTGCTGGCTGAAGTGCCATTATCCCGACGTGTTCTGCGCCGCGCTCCTCAACGCCCAGCCCATGGGCTTCTACGCGCCCGCGCAGATCGTGCGGGACGCGCGCGAGCACGGGATCGAGGTCCGCCCGCTCTGCGTCAACCGCTCGAACTGGGACTCCACGCTGGAACCGGAGGAGCCCGGGGCGGGGCGCGCCTTCGATCCCGCGCGCATCGTTCCGCGCCACCGCGAGATGGCGCCGGCCATCCTCTCGCGACATGCCGTGCGCATCGGCTTTCGCCAGGCCAAGGGCCTGTCCGAGACCGAGATGCGCCGCCTCGTCTGGATCAGGGAGAGCGCCGGCCCCTTCGATTCCGTCCGGGGCTTCTGGCTGCGCACCGGCCTGTCCCGCGCCACGGTGGAGCGGCTCGCCGATGCCGACGCCTTCGCCGCGCTCGGCCTCACCCGGCGCGAGGCGCTCTGGGCCGCCCGGGCGCTCGACGCCAAGGAGGCCGCCGAGCATCTGCCCCTCTTCGCCGCGGCCCCGACGGGTCTCGCCTCGGACGAGCCGGACGCGCATCTGCCGCCCATGCCGCTCGGCGAGGAGGTCATCAACGACTACCGATTCCTGTCCCTGTCGCTCAAGGCCCATCCGGTCTCCTTCGTGCGCGAGCGGCTGAAGCGGCAGGGCATCCTGCCGAACGGGCGGCTGGAGACGCTGCCCTCCGGCCGGCGCGTCACGGTCTGCGGCCTCGTCCTGGTGCGCCAGCGGCCGGGCTCGGCCAAGGGCGTGATCTTCATGACGATCGAGGACGAGACGGGCATCGCCAACATCATCGTATGGCCGAAGGTCTTCGAGACTTTCCGCCCGCTGGTGCTCGGCTCGCGCTTCGTGCGCATCACCGGGCGCATGCAGTCCGATCGCGGCGTCATTCATGTGGTCGCCGACCATGTCGAGGACCTGACGGGGCTCCTGCGCGAGATCGCGGCCGGCGATTTCGAGGAGACCGGCCATATCGCCCGCGCCGACCACGTGCGCAGCCCCCTGCGCTCCGCCGGCGGCAAGCGTTCCACGCCGCCGGCGGAGGCGTCCGAAGGCCTCTCGCTCGCCACCATGCTCGCCCATGCCGACGAGGTGCGCCGCCCGGTCGACGAGATGCGGATGCACCGGCGCCGGATCGACGAAATGCGCAGGGCCGCCATCGAGGCGAGCCGCCTCGACGCCGAACCGCCGGTCCTCCCTCCCTCCGGGCCCGATCGCGACGAGGTTCGGGCGGTCCTGCCGAAGGGTCGAAACTTCCACTGAGCGAATGACGCAATCTTGTCTGGCTTCCGCCACAGCTTCGCCTAGGTTGCCACACGATCGGGCATGCTTTGGAATCCTTCTGGATCGCCGCTTGCCGCCAAAAATCAACACCGGCCGGGCGCGACACCGTCGACCCGGCCCCGTGACGAGCGACGGACCGAGACCCTGCCAGCCTTTCTTCTTCAGCCTTCCGCCGAGCGGCGCCGCCCACTGGCGGGCCTGCCGCCCAAGGTGCTTTCCATCGCGGCCGGCCTTCCCGCTCTCGCCCTTCTCTCCGCCTGCAAAGGCCCGCAATCCACCTTCGACGCCGCCGGCACGGAAGCTTCCAGCGTCCTCACGCTCTTCTGGGTCATGCTCGCCGGGGCGGTGGCCATCTGGCTCTTCGTCGTCGGCTTCTCCGTCTTCGTCACGATCGCCAAGCCCGGGAGATATTCCGAGCGCGCGGGCGTGCATCTCATCGTCTGGGGCGGCTGCGTCTTCCCGACCGTCGTTCTCGGCGCCCTCCTCTGGTACGGCCTGTCCATGATGCCCGGCTTCCGCGCGCCCGCCGACGAGGGCCCGCGGATCGCCGTTTCCGGCGAGCGTTTCTGGTGGCGGGTGAACTACGGCGTCGAGGGCACGCCGGGCGTGGCGAAATCCCTGCCGGCGGGCGGCGTCGAAAGCGCCAACGAGCTCTGGCTGCCGGTGGGCAAGCGCATCGAGATCCTGCTCGGCAGCCCCGACGTGATCCATTCCTTCTGGGTGCCCTCGATCGCCGGCAAGACCGACACGATCCCCGGCCGCGTCAACCGCATCGTCCTGGAGCCGACCCGCACCGGCACCTTCAACGGCATCTGCGCCGAGTTCTGCGGCGAGGCCCATGCGCAGATGGGCTTTCGCGTAATCGTCGCCTCGCAAGGCGACTACGACGCCCGCGTCGCCGCCGAGGCCGAGCCCGCAGCGGTCGTGACCGGCTCCGGCTACGAGGCCTTCATGGCGAACGGCTGCAACGCCTGCCACACGGTGCGCGGCACGGACGCCGTCGGCCGTCTCGGGCCGGATCTCACCCATGTCGCCTCGCGCGCGACGATCGGGGCGGGCATCCTGCCGATGACGCCGGACAATCTCGCCCTCTTCATCCACTCGACCGGCCATGTGAAGCCGGGCGTCGAGATGCCGGCCTTCGCGGCTCTGCCGGAGGCCGAACTCGGCGCCATCGCCGCCTGGCTCGGAGACCTCAAATGAGCGCCACCACGACGGGCGGTGCGGACGGCACCGGCATCGAGACGCCGAACGATTCCGGGATCGAGAAGGAGGCGGCCACCGCCTCGCCGGAAACCGGCTCCTCGCTGGAGAGGAAGCGCGCCGCGCTCGCCGCCGTGCGCCCGCATTCCGACGACCCGGAAAAGGACGCCGCGATCCAGGCGGCGCAGGTTGCCCGGCTCGACGCCGTCTGGGCGAGCCCCAAGGGCTGGCGCTACTGGTCGGACGTGAACAACACCGAGATCGGCGTCTGGTACACCGCGACCTCGCTCGCCTTCATGCTCTTCGCCGGCATTCTCGGCCTGATGATCCGCGCGCAGCTCGCCGTTCCCGACAACGACTTCCTGACCGCGAACTTCTACAATCAGGTCTACACGCTGCACGGCACGGCGATGATGTTCCTCTTCGCCGTGCCGATCTTCGAGGCGGTGGCGATCATCCTCCTGCCGCAGATGCTGGGCGCGCGCGACCTGCCGTTCCCGCGCCTCTCGGCCTTCGGCTACTGGTGCTTCCTCATCGGCGGCGTCTTCGTCTGCGGCTCCATCTTCTTCGGCGCGGCGCCCAATTCCGGCTGGTTCATGTATCCGCCGCTGACCACCGAGGAGCGCTTCACGCCCGGCTACGGCGCGGATATCTGGCTGCTCGGCCTCTCCTTCATCGAGGTCGCCTCGATCGCGGCCGCCGTGGAGCTGATCGTCGGCACGCTGAAGTGCCGGCCGCCCGGCATGCGGCTGAACCTCATGCCGCTCTATGCCTGGTACGTCCTGGTCGTCGCGGCGATGATCCTCTTCGCCTTCCCGCCGCTGATCGCCGGCGACATCCTCTTCGAGCTGGAGCGCCTCTTCGACTGGCCCTTCTTCGATTCCACGCGCGGCGGCGATCCGATGCTGTGGCAGCACCTCTTCTGGATCTTCGGGCACCCGGAGGTCTACATCGTCTTCCTGCCGACGATCGCGCTGCTCGCCATGATCGTGCCGACCTTCGCCCAAAGGTCGCTGCTCGGCTATTCCTGGATCGTGCTGGCGGCCGTCGGAACGGGCTTCCTCTCCTTCGGCCTCTGGGTCCACCACATGTTCGCCACGGGCCTGCCGGCGATCTCGCTCGGCTTCTTCTCCGCCGCCTCCGAGGCGGTGGCGATCCCGACGGGCGTGCAGATCTTCGTGTTCCTGGCGACGCTGATGACCGGCCGCGTCATCTATTCGGTGCCGATGCTCTTCGTCTCCGGCGCGCTCGCGACCTTCGTGCTCGGCGGCCTCACCGGCGTCATGGTGGCGCTCGCGCCCTTCGACTGGCAGGCGCACGACACCTATTTCATCGTCGCCCATCTCCATTACGTCCTGATCGGTGGCGTCGTCTTCCCGCTGGTCGCGGGCATCTACTACTATTGGCCCGTCGTCTCCGGGCGGAAGCTCTCGGACCGGCTGGGCAAATGGGCCTTCTGGCTGATGTTCGCCGGCATGAACATCGCCTTCTTCCCCATGCACTTTTCCGGCCTCGCGGGCATGCCGCGCCGCGTCTGGACCTATCCGGAGGCGCTCGACCTCTGGCTGCCCAATCTCGTCTCCTCCATCGGCGCTGCGATCCTGGCGGCCGGCCTCATCGCCGTCCTCTTCGACATGCTGCGACCGCGGGGCAAGGAGCCCTATGCCCAGCGCAATCCCTGGAACGCGGGGACGCTGGAATGGCTGACGCAGATGCCGGGCAAGAACTACGGCGTGCGCACCGTGCCGATCGTCACCTCGCGCTATCCGCTCTGGAGCCAGCCGGGCTTTCTGGCAAACTACGATGCCGGCCGCTTCTACATGCCGGACGCCGAAGAGATGAAGCGCGAGACCATGGTGACGGGGGTTCTCGACGCCGAGCCGCTGCAGGTCCTGCGCGTGCCCGGCCCGAGCTTCATGCCGATGGTGGCCGCCGTCTTCCTCGGCTCGGTCTTCATTCTCGCGACCTTCCATCTCTGGATGTGGACGATCGCCGCCATGGTCGTCGCCACCGTCTCGATCCTCGTCTGGCTCTGGCGCGGCACGTCGATCATCCCGGAAAAGACGGAGAAGGACGTCGGTCTCGGCCTGACATTGCCGCTCTATCGCTCGGGGCCGGCCTCGGTCTCCTGGTGGGCGATGTTCATCACCATGACCGGCGACGCCACCGCCTTCTTCAGCCTCGTCTTCGGCTATTTCTTCTTCTTCACCATCCATGCCGACTTCCCGCCGCCGGGCGCGGTCGGCCCCGGCCTCCTCTGGCCGCTCGTCTCCCTCGCCGGCTTCATGGCCGCCTGGATCGCGGCCCGCCTCGCCCTTCGCGTCAACCGCGCGGGCCGGGTTCCGCTCGCCCGACTCCTCCTTGGGGCCGGCGGCGCCCTCTCGCTCGGCGCCGGCGCGGCGCTTCTCTGGGGCCCCTATACGACCGGGCTCGAGCCGAGCACCCATGTCTATCCCGCCATCGTCTGGACGCTCGCCATCTGGACCGCGGTCCATGCGGCGGTCGGCGCGCTCATGCTTCTCTACTGCCTCGCGCGATCGTTCGCGGGCCGGCTGACGCCCGCCTACGATCTCGATCTCTCCAATGTCGCGCTCTACTGGCACTTCATGGGGATGACCGCGCTCGTCACCGTCGCGACGATCGCGCTCTTCCCGCTGCCGGTCTGAGAGGGAGCGGCGCCATGACCAAGCCCGACAGCCAGACCCGCGACACGCTCTGGACGCTGATCCTCACGCCCACCGTCTGGGCGCTGCACTTCCTCCTCTCCTACGTCTTCGCCGCCTTCCAATGCGCGCCGAACGAGGCGATCTTCGAGACGATCGAGGCCTCGCGCCTCGCCATCGCGGGGCTCACCGCGATCGCCCTCGTCGTCATCGCCTATGTCGGCCTGCGCAGCTTTCGCGAATGGCGCGTCAACGAAGGCTCCTTCCCCCATGCCGGCGACACGGCGGAGGAGCGCGAGCGGTTTCTGGAGTTCTCCTCCGTCCTTCTCGCGGGCCTCTCCTTCATCGGCGTGCTCTTCGTCGCGCTGCCGGCGCTGCTCTTTGCGGATTGCCGATGAGAGCCGTCCTCCTCGCTCCCGCGCGGTCCCTGCCGGCCGGCGCCCTGCCGCTCGGCCTCGGGCTCGGGCTTCTGGCCGTCCTCTGGTCCGGCGCGGCGCCGGGAGCCGCGCTGCCGGGCGTCGGTCCCGACAGTTTCTCGGCGCATATGATCCGGCACATGGGCATCGTCGCGGTGGCCTCGCCGCTCGTCGCCTTCGGCCTGTCCCGCCTCTATCCGGCGCTGGTCGGCCTCGTGCCGCCGGGCTTCGCGCTCGTCGCCTCCTTCGCGGAATTCGCCGTCGTCTGGGGCTGGCACGCGCCCGCCCTCCACGATGCCGCGCGCGCCTCGACGGGCCTCTTCCTCGTGGAGCAGGGCTCGTTTCTCCTGGCCGGTCTCGGCCTCTGGATCGGCGCCTTCGGCACCGCCCATGCCGAAGGCCGCGCGGCCCGGGCGGGCGGCGTGCTCGCGCTGCTCCTGACCTCCATGCACATGACGCTTCTCGGCGCGCTTCTCCTTCTCGGGCCCCGTCCGCTCTACGCCTTCGGTGATCTCTGCCGCCCCGGCGCGGCCATGACGCCGCTCGGCGACCAGGCGCTCGGCGGCGTCATCATGCTTCTCGTCGGAGGCGCCGCCTATCTGGCGGGCGGGCTGACGCTGCTTCGCCCGCTTCTCGGCGGTGGCCGCGATGCCGAACGCGGCCCCCGCCACGCCCCCGCGCCCGACCTTCGGAGTTCGCTGCCATGAAGGTCCGGTTCGACCTCAACTGGAAGACGGCCGGCCTCGGCGCGCTCGTCGGCGTCGTCGGCGCGCTCGCCGTCGGCTGGTCCGGCCTCGTCTCCATCGCCGCCTCGTCGGGCCATTTCGGCCCGGTCTCCTGGTTCCTCCACTGGACCATGCAGAACGCCGTCGACACGCA
The DNA here is from genome assembly GCF_001425485.1 of Aureimonas sp. Leaf427. Lineage (GTDB taxonomy): Bacteria > Pseudomonadota > Alphaproteobacteria > Rhizobiales > Rhizobiaceae > Plantimonas. The sequence continues at coordinate 17,436 of NZ_LMQW01000009.1, forward strand.
GTCGCTCGGGCTCGACGTGCCCGCCGACGTCGATCTCTCCGATCCCGCGCTCGTCCAGCGCGCGGCCGGCCATTTCGCCAGCGGCTGCGCCGCCTGCCACGGCGCGCCCGGCGAGACGCAGTCGCCCGTCGTCCACGCCATGATGCCGCCGCCGCCCCGGCTGGAAGACCGCGTCGGCTATGGCGCCAAGTGGAAGGATCGCGAGCTCTTCTGGATCGTCCAGCACGGCGTGAAATATTCGGGCATGCCGGCCTGGGTCTCGCAGGGCCGGCCGGACGAGGTCTGGGCCATGGTCGCCTTCCTGCGCGCTTATCCCGGCCTGACGCCGGAGCGCTACGGCGCCCTGGCGCTCGGCGACGGTGAGCCCGCGCCGACGGTCGGCACCGGCCCGAACGCCGAAAAGGTCGCGACCGCGCTCGCCGACTGCGCCCGCTGCCACGGGCTCGACGGCCAGGGCGTCGGCGGCCCGGCGGAAGCCGGCGCCTTCCCGGTCATCGCCGGCCAGCCCGAGCCCTATCTTCTCGAAACCCTGCGCGCCTATGCGAGCGGCGGCCGGGAGAGCGGCATCATGCAGCCCGCCGCCGGCATTCATTCCGACGAGGTGCTTGCAGCTCTCGCCGCCCATTACGCGGCCCAGCCCGCGCTGGTCCGTCCGGCCGCCGCCTCGCCCGGCACCGCGCCGGGCCTGCCGGAGACGCCTGTCGTCACCGCCGCCGAGCCGGGGCCGACCGGCTCGCCCGCCGCCATCGCGACGCGGGACGCCGTCGCCGCAAACGTCGAGCCCTCGGCCGCGCACGGCCCGCCCTACGACGCGGCCGGCCTTCTCGAACTCGGCCGCGTCCTCGCGACAGAAGGCCTGCCCGTGCGGAAGCTGCCAGCCTGCGAAAGCTGCCACGGCGACGAGGGGCGCGCCAGGAACCCGAACTATCCCCGCCTCGCCGGCCAGCCCGCCTGGTATCTCTCCACCCATCTCCAGCTCTGGAAGCACCGCCAGCGCGGCGGCGGCCCCTATGCCCACCTCATGGCCAAGATCGCCCCGCACTTCACCGACGAGCAGATCGAGGCGCTGGCGATGTGGTATGCGGGGCAGGGCGGGGGGTGAGGCGCCTCATCACGATCGGGGCTTCTCCAAGCCTTCGATCAGACGGAGAACGGCGGGCCTCAGATCCGGCAGATGGTGGTGCAGGATGTCGATGATGTCGTCGTCGCGAATGCGGTAATATTCGTGGCGAAGAAGGTTTCCGATCCCGACGATGGAGCGCCAGGGGATTTCCGGCTCCAGCGCCAGAAGGCCGGCCGGCAACTCCTTCGCCGCTTCGGAAATGATCTGCAGCGAGCGCTCCACGGCTCGGATGACGATGTAGCTGTCGAGGATTTCGCGGCTCGACAGCCCATCCGTGGCCGACAGGATTCCGTCGATATGCTCCAACATGTGTTGAAGCCGAATCGCGGGAGACTTCGCGGAGTTCATCAAAAGACGCGGATGGCGGTTCGCTCGATCTCCGGGCGAAAGGTCGAGACCAGCGCATCCCGCGTGCTGTAGCCGATCTCGATCCCCGGAAACTGTTCGTCCAAGACGACGTAAGGGGCCATGTAATCGAGAAAGCCGATGCCGCGCCCAGGCTCGAATTCGACGAGCAGGTCGATGTCGCTGTCCTGACGGGCCTCGTCTCTTGCGTGAGACCCATAGACGTAGAGCGCTGCGACTCCGCGCGCGCGCACGTCCGGTTCCACGGCCTTCAGGCGAGCAATGATCTCGTCGCGCGTCATGGCATCATTCCATCACATCGGACGGCCCCGATCCAGAGCCGTCCGCCGTCCTCGCCCTCACCCCGGCAGCGGGATGAACTCCGCGTCGTCGCCCTTCGGCAGGTGGAAGCGCCCCTTGGCGAAGTCCGCCGCGGCCCAGGCCTCCTTGGCGGCCTCGATCCGGTCCTTCGAGGAAGCGACGAAGTTCCACCAGATGTAGCGCGGGCCGTTCAGCGTCTCGCCGCCCAGAATCATCAGCCGCGCGCCGCGTGTTCCGGCCGTCACCGTGATCGCGTCGCCCGGGCGGAAGACCATCATGCGCCCGGCCTCGAAGTTGTCGCCGGCAATCTCCACCGAGCCGTCCACCACATAGATCCCGCGATCCTCGTGCTCGGAGGGCAGCGGCAGGCGCGCGCCGGGGCTGAGCACGGCGTCGGCATAGACCATTTCGGAAAAGGTTGAGACCGGCGCGCGCTCGCCATAGGCCGTGCCGAGAATGAGGCGCACGCTCTTGCCCTCGCCCTCGATGACCGGCAGTTCGTGCGCTCCGCGATGCTCGAAGCTCGCCACGTCGTCCTCGTGCGTCTCGGGCAGCGCGACCCAGGTCTGGATGCCCGACAGCTTGTGGGGCGCGGCGCGCGTCTTGGCGCCGGTGCGCTCGGAATGTGTGACGCCGGAGCCCGCGATCATCCAGTTGACGTCGCCGGGCAGGATCGTCTGGTCGGCGCCCGTGGAATCGCGGTGGTGGAACGAGCCCTCGTGCAGATAGGTGACGGTGGCGAGCCCGATATGCGGGTGCGGGCGCACGTCGATGCCGCCGTCCGTCAGGAACTCGACCGGGCCCATCTGGTCGAAGAAGATGAAGGGCCCGACCATCTGGCGCTGGGGGGCGGGCAGGGCGCGGCGCACCTCGAAGCTGCCGAGATCGCGCGCGCGCGGCACGATCAGCGTCTCGATCGCATCCAGCGATCCGGCATCGGGGCAGGTCGGCTCGAGGGCGGGATTCCAGCTCATGATCTCGTCTCCTTCAACGTTTCCAGACATCCGCCCATTCGGGATGCTTGCCGAACTCGGCCCGGGCGAAGGGGCAGAGCGGCATGATCTTCTTGCCGGCCGCCCGCGCGTCCTCGACGGCGCGGGTGACGAGACGGCGGCCGGCGCCCTGGCCTCGGAAGGCATCGGGCACCTCGGTGTGCTCGATGATGATCATCGAGGCGCCGGCCTTGGAGAAGGCCAGCTCGGCGACCGCGCCGCCGGGTTCCGTCAGCGTGTAGACGCCCTTGGTGGGCGTCTCGGAAAAGGCGATCTCGCTCATGCCGCGGCCTCCACGGCACCTTCGCCGAGAAAGGTCTCGACCGCCGCGATCTCCTCGTTGCGGATCTCGTGGCCGCCCTCGTGCCAGGCGAGCGTCACCGCCGCTCCGCCCTTCGTGAGGGTCGCCGCCAGCCGTTCCGTCAGGGCGGGCGGGCAGATCGGATCGCGCCGGCCCGCCGTGATCAGCACGCGCTTGTCCGCGAGCGCCGGCACGGCGGCCGGCTCGAACGGGATCAGCGGATGCATCAGCACCGCCGCGTCGAAGAGGCCAGGCTCGTCGAGGAGCACGGAGGCGAGAATGTTCGCCCCGTTGGAATAGCCGAGCCCGATAATGCCGGAAGCGCCCGTCCGCGCGGCGGCCTCCCGCACGAAGCCGGCCATCTTGGCGGTGGCGCGGGCGAGATCGGCCATGTCGTATTGCCCCTCCGCCCGGCGCCGGAAGAAGCGGGCCGCGCCCGCTTCCGAGACGTCGCCGCGCGGCGCCAGAAGGCCCGCCTCCGGCATGAGCTGCCGGCCGAGCTCGAAGAACTGGTTCTCGTCGCCCCCCGTGCCGTGAAGGAGAACGAGAAGCGGCCGGCCGCGAGGCGCCGCGTGTTCGCGATGGCGATAGGTGCTCATGAAACCCTCCTGTTGCCTGCCCTCAGGCCGCGAGCGGCTCGAGATGCGCCTCGATCCGGTCCCTGGCATGTTCGTAGCGGCTCGGCAGTTTCAGCGCCTCGCCGAGATGGGCGCAGTCCTCGTCGCGGGTGAAGCCCGGCTCGTTGGTCGCGACCTCGAAGAGGACGCCGCCCGGCGTGCGGAAGTAGATCGCCCAGAAGTAGTCCCGGTCGATCACCGGCGTCACCTGATAGCCGGTCTCGGCGATGGCCTTTCGGACGGCCAGCTGCGCCGCGCGATCCTCGACCGCGAAGGCGACGTGATGCACCGATCCCGCGCCGAGCTGGGCCGCCGGGGCGCCCGGAAGCGTCTCGATGTCGATCGTGCCGGCGACGCCGCCGCCCTTCACCGCCATGCGCGTCACCGCGCCCGCCTGTTCCACGCGCTCGTAGTTCATGAAGCCGAGCAGTTCCTCGGTCGCGCCGCCGTCGCGCAGCCGCAGCGAGACCGAATGGAAGCCCCGGATCGCGACATCCTCGGGAACGCCGCCGCCCGTCCAGGGCGCGCGCCGGTCGTCCTCGACCTCCAGCACGGCGAAACGGTCGCCGTCCGGCCCGTCGAAGTCGAGCCGCTTGCCCCCGAAGCTCGAACCCTCGGAAAGGCCCGCGACGCCGGCGGCCGTCAGCCGGCCGCGCCAGTAGCCGAGCGCGCCCTTCGGCACGGAAAAGACGGTCGTTCCGACCTCGCCGGCGCCATGCCGGGCCGGACCCATGTTCGGGAACGGGAAGTAGGTCATGACCGAGCCGGGCGTGCCGATCTCGTCGCCATAGTAGAGATGGTAGACGTCGGGCGCATCGAAGTTCACCGTCGTCTTCACGCGGCGAAGTCCGAGCGTTCCGGTGAAGAAGGCGTTGTTGACGCGGGCGTCTGAAGCCATCGACGTCACATGGTGGAGTCCCTTGATCTCCTGCAGCATGGCCCTGGTCTCCTTGGTAAGGCTTGTTTCGGGACTGAAGATGCCCCTTCCGGACGGTCTCACCAAGAGGCTCGCGGGCTCGTCACTGTCAACGGATAGTGAACAATCGCCCGTCGCTATCCGGGATGGGCTCGCGCTTCCCGATCGCCGCCGCCACGCCAGATAGGCGGGATCGACGCGCGATCCCCGCGCCGGAGACCGCCCATGCCCGAGATCGACCATCCCCAGCCCTTCGCCTTCGCCGCGCTGGACATGAAGGCCAAGCTCGAAGACGACACCTACGACGCGCGGCTGGCCGAGCTTCAGGGCCGGCTCGTCGCGATCGAGCAGACCTATCTCGGCTCGAAGGAGAGCGCGGTCATCGTCTTCGAAGGCTGGGATGCGGCGGGCAAGGGCGGCGCCATCCGGCGCATCTCGAACGTCCTCGATCCGCGCGGCTTCAAGGTCTGGCCGATCGCGGCCCCGAGCCCCGAGGATCTGAAGCGCCACTATCTCGCGCGCTTCTGGGAGCGCCTGCCCAAAGCCGGCGAGATCGCCGTCTTCGACCGCTCCTGGTACGGCCGCGTCCTCGTCGAGCGCGTCGAGGGCTTCGCGCCGGAGGCGGACTGGCGCCGCGCCTATGGCGAGATCAACGCCTTCGAGACGACGCTGGCCGATGCCGGCATCCGCATCGTCAAGATCTTCCTCGCCATCACGCGCGAGGAGCAGCTGGCGCGCTTCGTGAAGCGCATGGACGATCCCTTGAAGCGCTGGAAGCTCAGCGCCGAGGACTTCCGCAACCGCGGCAAGTGGGACGCCTATATCGAGGCCGCCGAGGAGATGATCGCCAAGACCTCGACGGCGGACGCGCCCTGGCACGTCATTCCCTCCAACTCCAAGAAGTATTCCCGCATCACCGCCCTCCAGGCCGTCGCCGACCGCCTCTCCTCCGGCCTCGACCTCACCCCCCGTCCCCTCCCGCCCGACGTCGCGGAAGCGGCCCGACAGGCGGTCGAGGCGGAGAAGGAAGCAAAACAGAGCTGACGTAACGGCGGACAGACCGCACCCGCGGCTGCCCGATCCCGTCCGAAGTCGCTCATATGGAGCCTGATGTCGGAAGGGTCGCGAAACCCTCCTTTACGCGCGGATGAAAGCCGGACCATAGGCGCGAGGGGCCGGGAAGGATATTTCCTGTCTGTGACGGCGTTTCCGGCTTCCACGTCGTCCGCGAGGCGTGACGATCGGCTCGCGGCGGCAGGTCGAGGTTTAAGACTCGGCCGCGACGGCGCCGCCCGTCTCCTTCGACTCGCGTCATCGGGGCGGAGCGGCGGGCCGCATCCAGCGTAACAGTTCGACCTCGGGAGTGCCGAGAGATCACGCGACGCCGTATCAGGCGCCGCGTCCGGCACCCTGCCGCACCCGATGATCCTCCACCGTCAGCGCCCGGCGCGGCGTCGATCGAGGCGTCCAGCGATCCATCCATTTCATCCGATGAGACGGCGTCCGGCTCGTGCATCCGGCGCGGGCGCGGCGTGCCGTCGGTTTCGGCCGGTGTCGGTCGTGCCTGCGGGGAGCCGCGGCGACCGGCACTCACGCGCCGCATCGTCGGTATCCGTCCGGGCCCGTTTGCCGAGGGTCTCGATCGTCGCCAGGGGTCACGGGCCCACTCGCATTCGCCTTGAACGATGCCAGCCACGTATTCAATCATATTAGTTCAGAAGTCTGATTGACTCTGATCGAATTGCGCTCGATGTTGGGTCGAGCCGATCGACGTGACGGCGTTGATCGGCTCGGGTGCTCGAGAACGAGGTTCGCGGCATGCCCTGTTTCCCCGGAGGACGGCGATGAAGGACGACCGGCTGACGGCCATTCGCCAGCACCTCTATTCGCATGGCTTCAGCTCGGTTCAGGCGATCGCGGACGCCGTGGGCGCCTCGCTCGCCACCATCCGTCGCGACCTCATGGTGCTGGAGGCCGAGGGCGTCATCGCCCGCACCCATGGCGGAGCCCGCATCTCCAGCTCGAGCGGCGTCGAAGTCGCCTTCGCCTTGCGGGAGCAGGAGAATCTCGCGGCCAAGCGCGCCATCGCCGACATCGCCTTCGAGATGCTGAGGCCCTACAGCTCGGTCTTTCTCGACGCCGGCACGACCGTTCTGCAACTCGCCCGTCGTCTCCGTCTCGATCCGATGCCGCTTTCCGTCTTCACCAACGGGATCGTGGTCGCGCAGACCCTGATGGAAGTGCCCGGCCTGTCGGTGACGGTGATCGGCGGCAAGCTCCGGGCCGAGAACGCCTCGATGGTCGGAGCGGCGGCGGAGGCGATGATCGACCGGCTCTGGTTCGACCAGCTCTTCCTCGGCGCCGGCGCCATCGGCGACGACCGCCGGCTCTACAGTCTCGACGCCAGCGAGGCGCGATTGAACGAGATGATGATGGCGCGCTCGGCCGAGACCGTGCTGCTCGCCGACGCGTCGAAGTTCGACCGGCGCCTGACCTATCTCGTGACGCCGCTCGGGCCCTCGATGCGCATCGTGACGGACGAGGCCCTGTCGGCTTCGTGGCGTCGAAAGCTCGGCGAAATCCCGTGCGAGACGACGATCGCACCCGCGCCGATCGCGGTTCCGGCGGCGACCGCGCTGGAGGGCGAGGGGTGATGGGGCTGATCCTCGGCGTCGACGGCGGCGGCAGCAAGACACTTCTCGCCGTGGCGACACGCGGCGGCGAGATCGTCGCCTTCGAACGGGGCGCCGGCACCGATCCCGCCGCGGATCCCGACTGGGGCATCCTGCTGCGCGACATGATGGTCGCCGCCCGGACCTCCTCCCTGGAGATCGAAGCGGCGGTCTTCGGCCTGTCCTCCCATGGCGAGATCGAGAGCCAGAGCGCCCATCAGGAAAGCGTCGCGTCCGCGCTGGCGGGCGAGGGTGCCGTCGTCGACAACGACGTGCGCATCGCCTTCGACGGCGCTCTGGCGGGGGCCGGGGGCGTGCTCCTTCTGGCGGGCACCGGTTCCATGGCATGGGCGAGCGGCGGCGGCCCGGATGCGCCGCAGGTGCGCGTCGGCGGTTGGGGCGAGGCCTTCGGCGACGAAGGCAGCGCCTTCTGGATCGGGCGCGAGGCCCTCGGCCTCGCCACGCGAGCCCTCGACGGGCGAAGCGACGCCCTGCCGTTCGCCGAGGCTCTCATTGGAAGCCTCGACCTCGCCCCGCACGAGATCATGCCCTGGGCCTCCTCGCTGCAGAACCGCCGGGCGAGTTTCGCCGCGCTGGCCCGGTACGTGTCGGCGCTCTGCGAAGCCGGCGATCCCGATGCGGCCCGTCTGATCGAGGCTGCCGCTGCCCATCTGGCCGCGCATGCGACGGCCGCCTGGCGACAGGTCGACGCGGATCGCCCGATGATCTGGACCTATGCCGGCGGGGTCTTCGCCAGCCCGACGTTCCTCGCCGCCGTCACGCGACATCTCGGCCGTCCGCCCGTGCCGCCCCGGCTGCCGCCCGTCGGCGGGGCGCTTCTCCGGGCGGCCCGGCGGGCCGGCTGGGCCGCCGACGATGCCTGGATCGATCGGCTCGCCGCCGGTCTTGCCGCCCGCCTCGCCTCTTCGCCGCAACCGTAACCCAAGGGAAAAGCCATGAACCGACGCTCGCTTCTCGCCGCCACGATCGCCCTGCCGTTCGTCCTCGGCCTTCCCGCTTTCGCGCAGGACGCCCAGCCGTTCGCCGGCAAGGCGATCTCGGTGCTGCTGCCGCCCTGGGGCACGCTGCCGAAGGAGATGACCGACCGCTTCGTCGCGGAGACCGGCATCGCGCTGGAGACCCAGACGCTCGGCTGGGACGACATCCGCACCAAGATCGTCACCTCCATGGTGGCCGGCACGGCGCCGGCCAACGCCACCGAAGTCGACTGGTCGTGGGTCGGCCAGTTCGGCTCGGCCGGCTGGTACGCGCCCCTCTCGGGCAAGGTCGACCCCGCGCTTCTCGCCGACCTTCCGACCGCGAAGATCTTCCAGTTCGACGGCGAGCTTCTCGCCGTGCCCTACAACAACGACTTCCGCATCCTGATCCTCAATCGCGACCACCTGACCCGCGCCGGGATCAAGGACGCGCCGAAGACGCCGCAGGAGCTTCTCGACGCCGCCAAGGCGATCAAGGCCGCCGGCATCGCCGAGTTTCCGATCGGCCTGCCGCTCTCGGCGACGGAAGGCAGCGCGACGGCCTGGTATCTCCTGACCAAGGCGTTCGGCGGCGAGCTGTTCGACGCGGCCTTCGAACCCCAGTTCACCGCGCCGGATTCGGCCGGATACAAGGCGATGGCGTTCGAGGTCGAAGCCTTGAAGGCCGGGCTGATCGATCCGGCCTCGACCGGCCTGAAGGACGTCGAGATCCAGGAGCTGTTCAAGAGCGGCCGGATCTCCTTCGACGTCGCCGGCTGGGCGGGCAACGTCGCCGTCTATTCCGACAAGGCGAAGTCGCAGGTGTCGGACCATGTCGAGGCGGCGCTTCTGCCTTCGACCACGGGAACGTCGCGCACCTTCGGCCTGCCCGGCGCCGTCGGCATCCCGGTCTCCGCGGCCGATCCGGAGGCGGGCCTCGCCTTCATCGAATGGCTCTTGAAGCCGGAGAACCAGATCCAGAGCTACACCGCGCTCGGCAATCTTCCGACCCGCACGAGCGTGCTCGAGAAGCTCAACGCCGAGGGCAAGCTTGCGAGCGGCACCGCGCTCCTGCAGCAGGCCGCCCTCGTCGAGCCGCTGTTCCAGCAGGGCACGCCGGGCTGGTATCCGGAGTTCTCGAGCGCCGTCGCGACCTATCTGAACCAGGCTGCCAAGGGGCAGATCACCGTCGCCGAAGCGGTCGCGCAAATCGCGACCGAAGCCAAGAACGCGCAGCAGTAGGGCGGTCCGGCGAGGGAGAGCGACCATGACAGCGACACCGCTCGCCGGGCGGCCCCCCGGCCGGACCGGCCGGCTCGGCGGCGAGGCATGGCTCGGCCTCGCCTTCGTCGTCCCCATCATCGCGATCATGGGCGGGCTGGTGTTCCTGCCCGTGATCAGCACCCTCGTCGACAGCCTGTACCGCATCGATCCGATGCGGGCCGGCACGCCCTTCGTGGGCCTTGGCAACTACACGACCCTGGCGGGCGACGCCAATGTCCGGCAGGCCTGGTTCAACACCCTCGTCTACGTCGTCATCGCCGTCCTGCTGCAGGCGATCGGCGGCCTCGGCGCGGCGCTGCTTCTGAACCGCGTCCGGACCGGGCGGCGCTGGCTCCTGGCCGCGCTCGTCCTGCCCTGGTGCCTTCCGCCCGTGGTCAACGCGCTGGTCTGGCTCTGGATCTACAATCCGAGCGTCGGGCTCCTGAACTCCGTGCTGCAGAGTCTGGGCATCATCGAGACGAACAAGGTCTGGTTCAACGACCGCACCACGGCGCTGTTCCTGATCGCCCTCGTCCATGTCTGGCGCATGCTGCCCCTGACGGCGATCATCCTTCTCGCCGCGCTCCAGAGCATTCCCAAAGAGCTCTACGAGGCCGCCAAGCTCGACGGCGCGGGGCCGATCAAGGCGTTCCGCATGGTGACGCTGCCCCTGATCAGCGGCGGCATCGCGATCGCGCTCAGCCAGTCCACGGTCTTCGCCTTCAACCTCTTCGACGAGGCCTGGATTCTCGCCGGCAGCAGCCTCGATACGCGCACGGTGATCATCCAGGTCTACATGTCGGCCTTCCAGAACCTGAAGTTCTCGCTCGGCATGGCCCTGTCGGTGCTGGCGATGATCGCCTCGCTTCTCGTGTCGCTCGTCTACGTGCTGCGGGTCTACCGCGAAACGCGGTTCGAATGATGAGCCGCCTCGGTCTCTCCCGCCTCGCCGGCCGCCTCGGCATCGCCGTCGCCGTCCTCGCGCTTCTCGTCTGGTCGCTCGGGCCGATCTACTGGGCGCTCGTCACCAGCCTGACGACCCCGGCCGACCTCGTCTCGCGCATCCCGCACTTCTGGCCGCCGAACGTCACGCTGGAGCACTATGCCAAGCTCTTCGGGGCGACCAGCACCTCGCAGGGCAACCAGACGCAGTCGATCTGGCCGCAGGTCTCGGCCGCCTTCGTCAACAGCCTCGTCACCTCCCTCGCCTCGACCGTCGTGACGATCGTGCTGGCGGCCTTCGGGGGCTATGCCTTCGTGCGGCTGCGGTTTCCCGGCCGCAACCTCCTCTTCGTCCTCGTGGTCGCGACCCTCGCGATCCCCGCCTATACCGTGATGATCCCGCTCTACCGGCTGATGATCGCGCTCGGGCTCATCGACACCTATCTCGGCGTGACGCTGATCTACGTCTCGGCCTTCCTGCCGCTGGCGCTGTGGCTGATGCGCAGCGTCTACCAGTCGCTGCCGCTGTCGCTGGAGGAGGCGGCCTGGCTCGACGGCGCCGGCCGCACCTACACGCTGATCCGGATCGTCCTGCCGCTCGCCGCGCCCGGCCTCATCGCGGCCTCGATCCTCACCTTCCTCAGCGCCTGGGGCCAGTTCATGGTGCCGCTCGTCTTCTCGCCGACGCTGGCGACCAAGCCCCTGACGGTCCTGATCCCGGAATTCGTCACGCGCAACTACGTCGACTACGGGCTGATGAACGCCGCCGGCATCCTCGCCATCGTGCCCCCCGCGCTGCTCGTCCTCTTCCTCAATCGCTACCTCGTCAGCGGCCTGATGGCCGGTGCGAGCAAATAGGCTTACCTCAAGGACCGACCATGAACGTCACCGAACGCGTGATCCGCGAACAGTTCCCCTTCTGGACCGGAGCGCTCGACATCGCGCTTCCCGCCCCCGGCGCCGGCCTCAACGTCGTCGTCGGATGCGGCACGTCCTACTACCTCGCGCTCAGCATCGCCGCGACCTTCAACCGGCGCGGCCATCGGGCGATCGCGGTGCCGGGCGCGGAATGGTCGCGCCATCGCGACAGCTACCCCGCTGGAGAGGACGTCACCGTCATCGCCCTGTCGCGCAGCGGCGAATCCAGCGAGACGGTGCAGGCGGTGGAGACGAGCCGGAAGGCCGGCCTGCGCACGATCGCCATCACCTGCGCCGAGGGCAGCTCGATCGCCCGCGCGGCCGAAACGGTGGTCTTCGCCCCGACGCATCCGGCCGAAGGCATCGTGATGACCTCCTCGGCGAGCCTCATGCTGCTGATCGGCTTGCGCATGGCCGGCATCGTCTTCGACGCGGACATCGCCGATGCGGCCGAGAGGCTCATGGAGACGGCGGACCGGGATCTCTCCCGCATCATCCAGGGCCGTTCGCATTTCGTCTATCTCGGCTCCGGCGCGCTCTACGGGCTCGCGACCGAGGGCGCGCTGAAGCTGCAGGAGATGAGCCTCAGCTACTCGCAGGCCTTCCACCCGATGGAATACCGGCACGGCCCGATCAGCCTCGTCGACGACGCGACCTTCGTCGTCGCCCTCTACAACGAGGACACGGCGGCGGAGGAGGCCGGCGTGATCCGGGACGTTCGCGACAAGGGCGCCTTCGTCCTCGCCTTCGGCGGTCCGGGCGATCTGTCGCTCGACGTGCCCGCCGGCAACGAGGCGCGCGCGCTGGCGGTGCTGCCCGCGCTGCAGATCCTCGGCGAGCGCGTCGCGGAGATGCGCGGCGCCGACACCGAAGCGCCGCGCCATCTCAGCAAGGTCGTCGTCCTCGCCTGAACGGCCGCATCGGTCATCGGCTCGCCGCATGCCGCGGCGCGCGCAGTCTGGAAGCGAAAGAGATCCATGGCGACAGTCGACATCCGCGACGTGCAGAAGGCCTACGGCATCCTTCCGGTCATCCACGGCGTCAGCCTGTCGGTCGCCGACGGCGAGTTCGTCTCGCTGATCGGGGCGTCCGGCTGTGGAAAGTCGACGCTCCTGCGCATGATCGCCGGCCTCGAGGAGATCGACGCGGGCACGGTCTCGCTCGGCTCCCGGGTGATCAACGACGTCGCGCCGAAGGACCGCGACATCGCCATGGTCTTCCAGAACTACGCGCTCTATCCCCATCTTACCGTCGCCGACAATATGGGCTTCTCGCTGCGGCTGCGGAACGTCTCCAAGGCCGAGACGCGCAAGGCGGTCGAGGCGGCGGCGGATCTGCTCGGCCTTGCACCCTATCTCGACCGCCTGCCGCGGGCGCTTTCCGGCGGGCAGCGCCAGCGCGTCGCGATGGGACGGGCCATCGTGCGCCAGCCGCAGGTCTTCCTGTTCGACGAGCCGCTCTCCAATCTCGACGCCAAGCTGCGGGTGCAGATGAGGGTCGAGATCAAGTCGCTGCAGAAGCGTCTCGGCACCACGTCGATCTACGTCACTCACGACCAGATCGAGGCCATGACCATGTCGGATCGGATCGTCATCATGAACGGCGGGCGGATCGAGCAGATCGGCACGCCGCTCGACCTCTACGACCGGCCGGACAACCTCTTCGTCGCGTCCTTCATCGGCTCTCCGACGATGAACCTCCTCCAAGGCACGCTGCTGCGGGACGGCGGCCGCGCCTTCGTCCGGATCGGGCCGACCCGCATCGCGCTCGACCGCGAGGTCGGTGCCGCATCGGGGACCGCCGTCGTCTGCGGCATCCGGCCCGAAGACGCCGATCTCGCCTCCGCGGGCTCGGCGGAAACGGGGCTGCCGCTGACGATCGATCTCGTCGAGCCGACGGGCGCCGAGTCGCATCTCTACGGCCGCATCGCCGGCCAGCCCGTCGTCGTCGCCGTTCACGGCCGCTCGAACCACAAGACGGGAGACAGCTTCTTCGTGTCTCCGATGCCCGGCGAGATGCACGTCTTCGACGCCGGGTCCGGTCGGCGTCTGTCATAGGGGCCGAGGGCCTGCTCCCGACGCCGTCTCACCGTGATGTCGGCGGACGGAGCGCGCGCCTTGCGCCAAGCGCGCATTCCCTCAAACGCTTGGGCCGGCCGGGGCGAGGGTCGGGCTCAGGCGAAGATGCCGTGGAGGAACCAGGTGGCGAGGGCTTCAGGGGGGACGTTGTCGGGGAGGGCTTCGCCGTGGAAGCCGCGGCGGAAGAGCCAGAAGCGTCGGCCGCCGTCGTCCTCCACGCGGAAATAGTCGCGCGTGCGCGCTTCGTCCATGCGCCACCATTCCGGCGCGATGCGTTCGGGGCCCTCGAACCGCCGGACGACATGCAGCGCCCGGCGCCAGCGGAACTGCATAGGCACGCCGTCCGGCACCTCGAAGCTCGCCTCCACCGGTTCGGGCCGTTCGAGAAGGCGCAAGGGGCGCAGCAGCGTCGGGGCGGCGTGGGCGTGGGCTTCGGCCTCGGCCTCGGCTTTGCTGGACTCGGGCGCGGCTCCCCGCTGTGAGATCCCCCGCGGTTCGGCGGGCGCCGGTTCGGTGGCGGGCCGGCAGCGCGCGGCGCGCTCGGGCCAATGGCTCTCGCGGTTTTCCAGGCGCTGCACGGCGCCGGAGCCGAGCCGCGCGCCGATCCGGTCGATCAGCGTTTCGAGATCGCCGGCCCCGGCCGTCTCTCCCGAAAGATCCTCCTGCCGCTCCGCCATGGCCTCGGCCTCGGTGACGGCGAGGCGCACGAGATCGTAGCCGTAGCCGGCGTCGAGCTCGTCGCCGGCGCCCTTCAGCCGTTCGCGGAAGAGCGCCAGGATGCGCTCGGGCGCGCGCAGGGGAACGGAGGCTGCGACCCTCAGGCGCTCCACCCGGCCGTCCATGCGAAAGAGCGAGAGTTCGAGGCGTCTCGCGCCCTTGCCCTCGCGCTCCAGCGAGGCGCGCAGCCGCTCCGCGAGGAAGGCGATGATGCGCTCGACATCTCCCGTCTCGACGATCGGCTCGGCGAAGCGGCGCTCGGCGAGAAGAAGCGGCACGGGGCGGCGCGGCTCGATCGGGCGCCGGGCCCGGCCGAGCGCCTCGTCGAGCCGGCGAACGGGGCGCTCGCCGACGCGCCGGACGAGCCCGTTGCGCGGCAGGACGAGAAGATCGGCGATGCGCTTCAGGCCGAGGCGGGCGAGAAGCGCCTGCGTTTCCCCATCCAGCCGGAGGGCGGCGAGCGGCAGCGGGGCGAGGCGCGTCTCCTCCTCGCCCGCTTCCGCGATCGTGCCGGAAGCGCCGCCGTGCAGGAGCGCGGCGGCGGTGCCGGGATGGGAGGCGATGGCGGCCTCGGCCGCAAAGCCTTGCCCGCGAAACCGCTTCAGGACCGTCGCCATCATCGCGGCCTCGCCGCCGAAGAGATGGGCGCAGCCGGAAATGTCGAGGACGAGGCCGGCCGGCGCATCGAGCGCGACGAGCGGCGTGTAGCGGTCGCAGGCCTCCGCCAGCGCTTCGAGCAGGCCCGCATCGGCGTCGGGATCGGCCTTGGCGAGGTCGAGGCCGGGATGGCGGGCGCGGGCTTCCGCGACGCCGAGACCCCGCGACAGGCCGAGCGCCTCGGCCTCGGGGTTGAGGGCGGAGAGGCGGAGCGCGCCGGCCTGATCCATGAAGAGGGCGAGCGGGGCGGCCCTTTCAGGATGCCCGGCGGAGCGGGAGGACGTCGGCCCGTTCTGGGGCCCGTTCTGGGGCCCGCTCTCCCGGCCGCCGTCCCGCAGGTTCCTGCGCGCCCTCTCGCGAAGGGTCCGGTCGGTGGGAAGATAGGGGAAGCGCAGCGACAGGTAGCGGCCGGGGCTCGACGGTCTGGAGGCGACGGTCATGGGGATTCCACTCCAAGAGAAGACGATGGGCCCGGCCGTCCCGCGATTTTTCGACGGCGACGGAAAAGACGGGATGACCGATGAGGCGCTCGCCGGCCGGGCCGAGCGCCGAAACGCCCCTGGCCGGCCGGCCCTCGACGCGAAGGCGCAAGGGCGCGGCGGTCGGCTCGGGAACCGCGCCCTGGCGCAGGAGGAAGAGCGGCACGCCCGCCTCCCGCGCGCGGACATGGAGCCGGCGCGTGCCGTCCAAAGCGAGCTTGCCGGGATTGCCCCGCACCTCCAGCACGGCGCAGGCGAGCGCGCCCGACCGGGCCGCCTCCTCCGCCGCCCAGACCGCCTCGTCGAGGCGGCCGGTCTCGACCTGCAGGAGACCGCAGGGGTCGAAGCCGAAGGCATGGAGGCCCGGCGCATAGAGCCGGCCGGCCTCGTGCAGGCCGAAGCCCTGCGAGATCCAGAGGAGCGGCCGGCGCGGGGAGGCGCCGAGACGGGTGGCGAGCGCCAGGACGAGACCCGCCGCGCTGCCGCCGCCGCGCGTCTCGTCGGCGTGGATCTCGGTGAGGCCCTCGGCGGAGAGGCTCTCGGCGAAGCCTGCGGCGCGGGGCTTTGCGACCTCTGCCGCCGCTTCCAGCCGATGGAGGCCGGTGCCGGCGATGGCGGCCACGCGTTCGCGAAGCGCCTGGAGATCGGGCCGCCCTTCGCCCGGACGCGGCGGCGCCTCGCCCCGGGGCGAGGGGACCGAGGCCCGGACGGCGGATGTCCCGAGCGCCGTCGCGGGACGTTCCGGCCCGGCCTCGATCGGCCCTCTCCCTCCCGTTCCCGCCATGGTGCTCTCCTTGAAACATGCGCTGCGGCATGCGCTGGCCGGTCGCGCGCCGGAGGGGGTCCAGGCTCGGTCCGTCCTCTCTCCCGGAGAGGATTGTTCGTGATATGTTCTTATGGATTCCAGACCCGGGAGAGAGAGTCAAGCAATCCCATCCTGTGATTATTTTCCTCTTTCCGGGGAACGAAAAGAACGGGGATTTCGTTCGCCGCCCCCCTTGCGGATGGCGAGGGCCTGCCGGGCCTGGGGATTGCGCGCTCTTGCGCCCCCTATCCGTTTCCCTCCGCACGCCTTATCTCTCGGCCGCGGAACGAGGGAGATCTTCAAGCGTGGCGAAGCTGGATCAGAGCGGCGACTGGGCCCGGCGCATGGCGCCGAGCCTCGACGAGATCGAGGCGCTGGCGCTGGAAGCCTATGCGGGCCTGCCCGCCTCCTTTCGGGCGCTCTGCGGCGAGATCCGGTTCCTCGTCGCGGATTTCCCCGAGGAGTCCGTCGTCGAGGAGATGGGGCTCGACAGCGCCTTCGACATTCTCGGCCTGTTCGAGGGCCAGCCGGTCGCCGATTTCGACGTGTCGATGACGGGCCAGCTGCCCAATCGCATCCTTCTCTATCGCCGCCCCATGCTGGACTATTGGGCCGAGCACGAGGAAAGCCTCGGCACGCTCGTCTCCCATGTCCTGATCCACGAGATCGGCCACCATTTCGGCCTGTCCGACGACGACATGGAGACCCTGGAGGCCGAAGTCTCCTGACCCGTCGTCTCCCGGTCCGTCAGGGGCCGGGGGAGCCGCTCGCCTCGCCGCCATGGAGCTCCAGCGACCAGCGCAGCAGCTGGGGCAAGGGCGTCCAGAGGCCCGTCGCGATGCCGGCCCGGCGCAGGGTGGCGGCGGTCCAGACATTGCAGCCGGCCACGGCGTTGAACCGGCCGGTCGCCTCGAAGAAGCGGTCGTAGGGGCCGTAGCCCGCGCCCGGAATCGGCGTCGTTGCGGCGAAGCTCTCCTCGATCGCGGACAGGAGGGCCTCGTAGGCGGCATCGTCGAGGGTGAAGGCGCTGGTGTCCTTGTCCTCCTCGCGCAGCGGGCCGGCGAGGCCGACATGCATGACCGCATCGTCCAGCGTGAAGGACTTCACGACGGGCCAGGGGCGAAGGTCGCTCCAGGTCGGCGTCTCCACGTAGAAGCTTCGTCCCCCGCGCCCGACGAGCAGCCAGTCCGCGCGCTCGGCCGGCAGGCCCGCCGCCTGGAGGAAGGCGAAGCGGGCAAGGAGCGCGGCATCGACGGGCAGGGCGATGTCGGTGTGGATGGCGTTGGCGAGAACGAGGATGTGGTGGGCACCGCTCCCTTGCGCGGGCGGGCCGGACGGGCCGAGGCGGATCAGCGTCCCGAGCGCCAGGGCAAGGGCGAGGGTGAGGGCGGCGGCGGCGAGGCCGATCCTAGTGCGCATCCGGACCGGCCGTCTCCTCGAGGAGGCGCCGCGCCGCGTCGAGATGCATCCGCTCGGCCATGCGCCCGCCGACCTCGACGACGCCGCGTGCCGCCACGTCCGGCTCGGCGAAGGCGGCGACGATGGCGCGGGCCTCCGCGATCTCCGCCGGCGTCGGCGCGAAGCCGCGAAGCGTCGGGGCGATCTGGCCGGGATGGATCAGCGTCTTGCCGGCAAAGCCGAGACCGCGCGCCTGAAGCGCCTCGGCTTCGAGCGCAGCATCGTCGTCCAGCCGGTTGAAGACGCCGTCGAGCGCATCGAGCCCATGGGCCCTTGCGGCGAGGACGACGCCGGACAGATAGGGCACGAGCTCCGGCCGGCCCGGCGACAGGCGAAGGCCGAGCGTGGCGACGAGATCGTTCGGTCCGACAACGAGGGCCTCAAGCGGCGCGGACAGGCCGGCGCCCTCGCGCGCGATTTCGGGCGCGGCCAGAAGCCCCCTCGGCGTCTCGATCATCGCCCAGAGCGGCAGGGGCCTCGGTGGATCGGTCTCGGCCAGAGCCTGCGAGACATCGCGCAGCGTCCCGGCGCTCTCCACCTTCGGCAGGAGGATCGCATCGGGAAAGACCGCGCGCGCCATCAGGAGGTCTTCGGTGCCGTGGGGGCTCTCCAGCGGGTTGATGCGCACGACGCGCTCGGGCCCGCCGGGGGGAAGGCCCGTCAGATGATCGCGCAGGCGCTCGCGCGCCGCATCCTTCTCGTCGGGACCGGCGGAATCCTCGAGATCGAAGATCAGGACGTCGGCGGGAAGGCCCGCGGATTTGGCGAGCGCGCGCTGATTGGCGGCGGGAACGAAGAGGACGGTGCGGCGGCGGCGTGGGGCGATCATGCCTCCTTGGTGCCGCAAGACGGCGCGCGGCACAATCTCCGGCCCCGGAACGCCCTGCGGCAAGATGGTTTTCGCGGGGGAGCCGGAGTGGTATGGAACGGCGAACGGCCCATCCGACGAGCGCGGCTTCCCTGTCCGCGCCCAAACCCTCGCGAGGGATTTCCATGCAGAAGTTCGACAAGCTCACCGGCATCGCCGCGCCCATGCCGATCGTCAACATCGACACCGACATGATCATCCCGAAGGACTATCTGAAGACGATCGAGCGCACGGGTCTCGGCAAGGGCCTCTTCGCGGAGCTGCGCTACAAGGACGACGGCTCGGACAATCCGGACTTCGTTCTGAACAAGCCGGCTTACAAAGGCGCTGAGATCCTCGTCGTCGGCGACAATTTCGGCTGCGGCTCGAGCCGCGAGCACGCGCCCTGGGCGCTGCTCGACTTCGGCATCCGCTGCGTGATCTCCACGTCCTTCGCCGACATCTTCTACAACAACTGCTTCAAGAACGGCATCCTGCCCATCCGCGTCTCGCCGGAAGCGCTGGCGCTTCTGATGGACGATGCCGAGCGCGGCGCGAACGCGCGCGTCTCGATCGACCTCGAAGCCCAGGAAATCCGCGGCCCCGACGGCGGCACGCTCCATTTCGACATCGACCCCTTCCGCAAGCACTGCCTCATCAACGGACTCGACGATATCGGCCTGACGATGGAGAAGGAGGCGGGAATTTCCGCCTACGAGGCCAAGCTCTCGGAGAGCCGCCCCTGGGCGTGAGCGCCCGGATCGCTGCGGGCGTGATGTTCGAGTAAAGCCGTCCACCCTTCGAAGGGCAGGTGCCGCGACCCGGCGCCTGCCCTTTTTAAATGTGCGATCAGGCGCGCTTGGGTTCCAGCGCGACCTGGAAGAGTTCGGCATCGGCCACGTCGCGCAGCGTCACCGTCATGATCTCGGTGTCCGCCGCGATGGCGACATGGCCGAAGAACTGGAGACCGGCGGCCGGCGAGGTGTTCTGGCCCTGCTCCTTGGTCGGGGCCTTCACGTAGCGAAGCTCGGGGCCGAAGGTCTGGTCGAGATCGCCGGGGCCGAACGTGCCGGAATGGAGCGGGCCGGAGACGAACTCCCAGAAGGGCTCGAAATCCTGGAAGGCGGCCTTTTCGGGATTGTAGTAATGGGCGGCGGTGTAGTGCACGTCCGCGGTGAGCCAGACCGTGTTGCGGATCGCGGCGTCCTTAATGAACTTCAGAAGGGCGGCGAATTCCAGCTCGCGGCCGAGCGGCTTGCCCGGCTCGTTGTTGGCAACGGCCTCGAAACCCTTCTTCTCCTTGGCATTGTCCCAGACGACGAGGCCGAGCGGCATGTCGGCGGCGATCACCTTCCAGGTCGCCTGGGACGCCTTCAGCTCGCGCTCCAGCCAGGCGATCTGGTCGGCCCCGAGGAAAACGCTGTCGGTTCCAATGTCGGTTTCGAGATTGGCGCCGTTCGGGCCGCGATAGGTGCGCATGTCGAGGAAGAAGACGTCGAGCAGCGGGCCGTAGGCGACCTTGCGATAGACGCGCTGCGGCTCGCCGAGCGAGGCTGCGATCGGCATCATCTCGTGGAAGGCGCGCATGGCGCGAGCCGAGAGAAGCTCGATCGACTTCTCGTCATAGGCCTCGCCGAGGACCTTGGAGCTCGACCAGTTGTTCGTGACCTCGTGGTCGTCCCACTGGGCGAGCATGGGCACGGCCGCGTTGAAGGCGCGAAGGTTCGTGTCCATCAGATTGTAGAGGTAGTTTCCGCGGAACTCCTCAAGCGTCTCGGCGACCTTGGACTTCTCCGCCGTCACGACGTTCTTCCAGACGGTGCCGTCGGGCAGGTCGACGCTCTCCTTGATCGGCCCGTCCGCATAAATCGTGTCGCCGGAATGGATGAAGAAGTCGGGCCGGTGCTTCAGCATCGTGTCGTAGATGCGCATGCCGCCGCGCGCTTCGTCGATGCCCCAGCCCTGGCCTGCCGTGTCGCCGCTCCAGGTGAAGGAGATGTCGCGCTTCTGCGTCGGCGCGGTGCGGAAATGGCCGATGGCCGGCTCCGACACGGCATTGACGTCGGAGAGATCGGTCATGGCGACGCGCCAGAAGATGTCCTGGTCGGCGGGCAGCCCCTCTGCGAGAATCTTCACGGCATGGCCGGTGTCGGGCAGGGCATCGAGCGCGGGAAGGCGGGTGACGTCGGAGAAGGACTCGGTCGTCGACCATTCGAAATGGGCGCGGGCCGGGCGGTCCGAGCGCGCCCAGAGCACGCCGCGATCGGCGCCGATATCGCCGGACTGCACGCCGCTCGGCAGGCCCGGCCGCGTGTTGGCGCGAGAGAAGCCGGGAAGGGCCAGGGCGCCGGTCAGAGCCAGCGTGCCGCCGGCGGCGCCGCGCAGAAGGGCGCGGCGGGAGACGGTGGTGCTGTCGTCGAAGATGCGGATGGCCATGGAACGCTCCTGCAGGCTGAGGCTGGAGGCGTTCTAAGCTGGGTGCATGACAGGGGGGCGAAGGTCCGGCGACGATGGGATGACGCGCCGGACCCCGAGCGGAAGGATCAGCTCCGGTCGCGCTTGGCCAGGGTGCGAAGGCGCAGCGCGTTCAGCTTGATGAAGCCGGCGGCGTCCTTCTGGTCGTAGGCGCCGTGGTCGTCCTCGAAGGTGACGAGCGCGTCGGAATAGAGGCTTTTCGGGCTGGTGCGGCCGATGACCATGACATTGCCCTTGTAGAGCTTCAGCCGAACCGAGCCCTCGACATGCTCCTGGCTCTTGTCGATCAAGGCCTGGAGCATGTGGCGCTCGGGCGAGAACCAGAAGCCGTTGTAGATCAGCTCGGCATAGCGCGGCATCAGCTCGTCCTTGAGATGCGCGGCGCCCCGGTCGAGCGTGATGCTCTCGATCGCGCGATGCGCGGTGAGAAGGATCGTGCCGCCCGGCGTCTCGTAGACGCCGCGCGACTTCATGCCGACGAAGCGGTTCTCCACGAGATCGAGACGGCCGATGCCGTTGTCGCGGCCGAGATCGTTGAGGGCGGCCAGAAGCTCGTGCGGCTTCAGGCTCTTGCCGTCGAGCGAGACGGGATCGCCCTTCTCGAAGCCGATCTCGATCGTGGTCGCCTTGTCCGGCGCCTCCTCCGGGCTGATCGTGCGCTGGTAGACGTAGGCGGGGGATTCCTCGGCGGGGTCCTCCAGCACCTTTCCTTCGGAGGAGGAGTGGAGAAGGTTCGCGTCGACCGAGAAGGGCGCCTCGCCCTTCTTGTCCTTGGAGACGGGAATCTGGTGCTTCTCGGCAAAGTCGAGGAGATCGGTGCGGGACTTGAAGGTCCAGTCGCGCCAGGGGGCGATGATCTTGATGTCCGGGTTCAGCGCATAGGCCGACAGCTCGAAGCGGACCTGATCGTTGCCCTTGCCGGTCGCGCCGTGGGCGATGGCGTCGGCGCCGGTCTCGCGCGCGATCTCGACGAGGCGCTTGGAAATGAGGGGCCGGGCGATCGAGGTGCCGAGAAGGTAGACGCCCTCATAGGCGGCATTGGCGCGGAACATCGGGAAGACGAAGTCGCGGCAGAACTCCTCGCGCACGTCCTCGATGTAGATTTCCTTGATGCCGAGCATCTCGGCCTTCCTGCGCGCGGGCTCCAGCTCCTCGCCCTGGCCGAGATCGGCGGTGAAGGTCACGACCTCCGCGCCATATTCGGTCTGCAGCCATTTCAGGATGATCGAGGTGTCGAGGCCGCCGGAATAGGCGAGGACCACTTTCTTGATGTCGCGATGCTGTGCCATGCCGCTTGTCTGTCCCACGCGCTGATGAAGAGGGGCTTGCCGAGAAGGCGTCGCAGAGCGCTCTACAGCAAGTGCGGGGGCGGAAGGAAGCCTTTCGCGATGCGGGACAAGCTCACGCGGCCCGCGCGCCGAAGGCCGCGCCGCGCCTCCAGCGGGCCGCCAGACGCGCGAGCCCGCCCGTCACGGCCGCGTCGAGCGCCTCCGCCCGCCGGGTGAAGACCGGCCGCAGCGACAGCATCACCGCCCCGCAGAGCAGCCAGGACAGGACGACGTCGGAGAAGAAATGCGCGCCGAAGGCGATGCGGTTCAGCGAGACGGCGACGACGAAGGGCACGAGGACGTAGAGCGCCGGGCGACGCGAGGCCGGCGGCAGAAGGAAGACGAGGGCGAGCATCGCCAGCGCCGACCCCGCCTCGCCCGAGGGGAAGGAGCAGTTGCCCGAGCAGGCGGAGGAGGCCTGCCAGGCCGGCGTGAAGAGATCGGCCCCGCCGAATTCGGCGATGTCGCGCGGGCGCGCGCGGCCGACCAGCGTCTTCAGGCCGTTAACGAGAAGGCCGGGGCCGGCGGCATAGAAGGCGAGGACGAAGAGCACGGCATGGGGGCGCGGCAGCGCGGGCCTGCGCAGGCCGAGCCCTTGCGCCAGAAGCAGCGCGGCGAGACCCCAGAGCAGGACGGGCGTCAGGATGCGGTTGAGATCGCGCAGCGCGATCAGCGACGCCATGCCCGACAGGGGAAAGCCGCCGTCCGGCCCGACGAACCAGCCGGAGACGAGAAGGTCGATGCCGGGGGCGAGAAGGACGAGAATGCTGAAGAGCGCCGCCAGATGCGCCAGCGTGTTGGCGGGGCTTTCGGCGAGGAGGCGAGCCGGCGCCGCATCCATCCGGGGCGCCGGAACCGGCCGCCCGCGCGGGGGCGAGGCGAGGCGAGCCAAGGCGCGGCGTGCACGGACGGAGGCGGCATCCGGCCAGAAGATGGGCATGAGAGGCGGCTCCGATCGGGTGGCTCGCCTCCTCTGTGGCCGGCTAAGGTTACATGGGCATGATGGCTCGGTTACAGTTCCGTCATCGAAAGGCGCCGGCGCGACGTTTCATCGGCGCCCGGCCGCGCGCTATAGCGAAAACGGCTGGCGCGGCAGGCTCTGCGGGTCTATCGCGGAGGCCGGAGACATCGGACGCTCAAGCGAGGATCGGGGGCCGGAACGGCATGGACTTTCTTCCCGGTGCGGGGCCCTTCCTCGCCTTCACGCTGGCCGGACTCGTGCTGACGATCACGCCGGGGCCGGACATGACGCTCTTTCTCGGGCGCACGCTCTCCAGCGGCCGGGCCGCCGGCATCGCGGCCATGCTCGGCGCCTCGACGGGCGTTCTCGTGCACACGACGCTCGCCGCCTTCGGCCTCTCCGCTCTCGTCGCCGCCTCGCCGGAGGCCTTCGCGTTGCTGCGCTTCGCGGGCGCGGGCTATCTCCTCTATCTCGCGATCCAGGCGATCCGCACGGGATCGAGCCTGCAGCTGGAGGCCAAGGCCCCCGGCGAGAGGCGCTCGCTCGTCTCGCACTGGCTGACTGGCGTCGGCATCAATCTCCTCAACCCGAAGATCATCCTCTTCTTCGTGACCTTCCTGCCGAGCTTCGTCTCGGCCGGCGATCCCCATGCCGCGCAGAAGCTCGTCTTCTTCGGCGTCTACTTCATCGTCCTCGCGATCCCGATCTCGGTCGCGATGATCTTCGCCGCCGATCGTTTCGCGGGCGCGCTGAAGAGCCGGCCGAAGATCATGCGCGGCATCGACTACGTCTTCGCCTCCGTCTTTTCCGCCTTCGCGGTCTCGATCTTCCTGGCCAAGGCCTGAGCGTTTGAGCTGGCTTGGCTGGGCGCTGGGTTCGGCGGGCTTTGCGGCGATGACCGCGATCTTCGGCAAGATCGGCGTCGCCGGGGTTCCGTCCGACTACGCGACCTTCCTGCGCACGATCGTCATCCTCGCCTTCGCCGGCGCGATCGTCGCTGCGACCGGCCAGTGGCGCCCGCCCGCCGACCTGCCCGGCCGCACGCTCCTCTTCCTCGCCCTCTCTGGCCTTGCCACCGGCGCCTCCTGGCTCTGCTACTACCGCGCCCTCCAGCTCGGCCAGGCCGCAAAGGTCGCGCCGGTCGACAAGCTCTCGGTCGTCCTCGTCGCGGTCTTCGGCGTGGTGTTTCTGTCGGAAAAGCTCACCGCCGCGAACTGGGCCGGCGTGGCGCTGATCACGGCCGGCGCGGTGCTGGTGGCGTGGCGGTGAGGGGGCGATCCGCGGGATCGTGCGATCACGGCATCGGGGCGGAGAGGAATGCGCTCTCGATCGACCTCGCCGCCTCGCGCAGCCGATGCAGCAGACGCTCGACGGCGGGATGGCGGGGGCCGGGACGCATGACGACGTGGAAACATTCGGGATTGTCGGTCGTCGCCGGATGAACCGGGATCAGATGCAGGCTTTGACGAAACGCATTGCCGTAGGGCAATCGCGCCAGCGCGATGCCCATGCCCGAGGCGGCCGCCAGAAGGGCGAGATCGTGGCCCGGCAGGGTCCGACTTTGTCCGTCGGCCTCGTAGGCATGGCCTCGATCCGCGAGCCAGAGACGCCAGCCGGCCTCGGACGCATCATGAAGAATGGGAAAGCGCAGCAGGTCCTCGATCCGCGGCTGCCCGGACAGGGCGTCCGCGATCGTTCGGGACGCGACGGGTCGTAGAGCTTCCCGGAACAGGGGCTCCGATATGACATTCGGCCATCCGCCCCGCCCGAGCCGAATGGCGATCCGGGCATCCGACAGCGTCATGTGCCGGCTGTCGATCTCCAGTTCGATCCGCAGATCCGGTGGCGATCCTTCCAGCATCGCCAGCTTGGGCAACAGCCAGAGACGGGCGAAGGACTGTACGACGCCGACGCGGATCGTGGCGAGGCCGTGATCCGTGCGGTCCGTCGCCCGACTGTCCTCCAGCATCGCCACCGCCAGTTCGATGCGCGCGGCGAAGCGTTCGCCATCCAGGGTCAGCCGCACGCCCCGGCCGTGGCGCTCGAACAGGCGCAGCCCGGCCCACCGCTCGGCCATCGCGACACGTCGGCTGACCGCGCCGTGCGTGATGCCGAGTTCGTTCGCCGCAGCGGAGAGCGAGCCGAGGCGGGCGGCACCCAGAACCGCCTCCAGGGTCTCGAGCGGAGGTAGGCCCGTCCTGTGTTCCATACGCACATCTGAATGCGGATGCGGCTTCTATGTCAACGAACCGGCGTCGGGCAGAGATGGACTATGAGCCCCATCGCCACCGACACCCGCCCACCCGTTCTCCTTCCCGCCCTGGCGGTCGCGGGAACCGTTCTCACCTGGTCCGCGTCCTTCACGGCCATCGGCTATGCGCTGCGCGAGATCGCACCCCTGCCGCTGGCCTCCATCCGCTTCGCCCTCGCCAGCGTCTTCGCCCTCGCCTGGATCGCCTGGCGCAGGCCACGCTCCTTCCTGCGCCGGGACTATGCGACGCTGGCGATCAGCGGCGTCCTCGGCATTACGGCCTACAACGTCCTCTTGAATTCGGGGCAGGCGAGCGTCTCGGCCGGGGCGGCCGGCTTCATCGTCAACACGCAGCCGCTGTTCATGGTCCTGCTGGCCGTCGTGTTCCTGAAAGAACGCTTCAGCCGCTGGAGCTGGGTGGGCGCGCTGGTCGGCTTCTCCGGCGTCGCGGTCATCGCATCGGGGCAGCCGGGTGGATTGTCCTTCGGCGAGGGCTCCACTCTGATCGTGCTGGCGGCTGCCTGCGCCGCCGCCTATTCCATTCTGCAGCGGCCCTTGTTCGCGCGGGCGGCCCCGCTCGACGTGACGGCCTTCGTGATCGTCGCCGGCGCGATCGCGCTTCTGCCCTGGCTGCCGACGGGTTTGTCGCAGGCGGCAAAGGCCCCGGCCGACACGCTGATCGTGGTCGCCTTCCTGGCCATCGGGCCCGGCATCATCGGCCAAAGCTGCTGGACCTATGCTCTCAAGCGCTTCGGCGCGGCGCGGGCTGGCCAGTTCCTGTATCTCATACCGCCCGTCTCGGTGGTCCTGGCATGGCTGCTGCTCGGCGAGGCACCCAAGGCGACGACCCTCTTCGGCGGTGCCATGGCACTGACGGGCGTCGTCATCGTCAATCTCTGGGGGCGGCGTTCTCGGTAGGACGGAGCGGCCCGGTCGAACGGGTCGGCCCGGTAGGACAGGTCGGGAAGGCCGGCATCACGTCGCCTTCGCCGATCCCCCGCCATTCCTGCCTCGGCCTCCTCCCTCACGCATAGGCATACGGCCCGCCCCGCTCCAACGCCGCCTTGTAGGCGGGGCGGTGGTGGATGCGTTGGAGGAAGGCGGGGATGTTGGCGCGTTGGCCGAAGCCGATGCGCGAGCCGGCGGCTTCCACGGGGAAGCTCATCATGATGTCGGCGGCGGAGAAATCCTCGCCCGCGAACCAGCCGGAGCGGCCGAGCGAGCGTTCCCAATGGTCGAGATGGGTTTCGAGCTGGGGGTCGATCAGGCGCTCGTTCACGGCCTTCACCGTGCCGGTCAGGATGGGCTTGGCGAAGAAGGGCGCTTCCTTGGGCAGGCGCGAGAAGATCAACTTCAGGAGAAGCGGCGGCATGGCCGAGCCTTCCGCATAGTGCAGGAAGTGCTGGTAGTTCCAATAGGCGGCGCTGCCGCGCTCGGGGACGAGCCGCCCGGCGCCGTGGGTCTCCAGGATGTAGGTGACGATGGCCCCGGTCTCTGCGAGCGTCAGGTCGCCCTCGGTCAGGACGGGCGACTTGCCGAGCGGATGGACCGCTTTCAGCTCCGGCGGCGCCTGCATGGATTTCTGCCGCTGGTAGCGCTTGATCTCATAGGGAAGCCCCAGCTCTTCCAGGAGCCAGAGCACGCGCTGCGAGCGGGAATTGTTCAGGTGATGGATCGTGATCATCGGGGCGAACTGGGCTTCTGCGCCCGTTCGGCAAGGTCGGCTCCCCGCCGGGGAAAAGAAGCCAGTCTCGGAGGACGGCGGGCCCCGACAAGGGCTCGTCGGTATTCAAAGGCCGGAGGCGGCCCGGAGCGCGGCGTTGATGCGGTCCTGCCAGCCGGGGCCTTCGGCCTGGAAATGTTCGAGAACGTCGCGGTCGATCTTCAACGAGACGAGTTCCTTGGCGCCGGGCAGGGCGGGCGGGCGCAGCGTGCTCTCGTCGATGCGCCGGGGCTTTTCCGTCACCTTCTTGAAGGCGGCCTCGGCGGCGCTGCGCGGATCGGTGGGGCGGCGCGTGGGGCGCTCCGGGGGTCGGTTCATGGACGTGGCTCTTTCGAGGCTCTCGGGACGGTGAGGGCGGTTATCAAAGCGGCGTCGCGCGCTCCAGGGACGCTTCGGGGCGCGGGCGACGCGCCTTGCGCCAGCGGCCGGCGCCCCGGCCCGCAATGATCCAGTAGACCAGCGCGAAGGCGAGGCCCGCGACCACGAGCGCGGTCTGGACGCTGCCATGGGGAAGCTCGGCGCCATAGGCGATGCGCGTGGTGAGAAAGCCTGCCACGAGACCGGCCACGACGTGGAAAATCAGCGAGCGGAGGCCGAGGATTTCCGTCGCCAGCATGAAGACGCCCCAGGGCACGAGGGCGGCCGAGCCGACCTGCGCGGCCTGAGCGCCGAAGCCGAGGGCGATCTGGACCCAGAAGAACGGATCGCCCTCGCCGGCGCCGGAGAGATCGACGAAGGGCCAGAGCAGCGCGAAGGCGGCGGCCGCGCAGGCCGCCACGAAGCCGAAGGGAATGACGAAGAGGAAGCGCAGGAGCGCGGCCATGTCAAACGCCGGTCTTCATGCGGGGCACGGGGCGCCTCACGCTCCGGCCGCCTCCAGGGCGCCGCGATCGGTCTTCTTCATCCGCTCCGATTCCGACTTCAGCTGGCCGCAGGCGGCGAAGATGTCGCGGCCGCGCGGCGTGCGGATGGGCGAGGCATAGCCGGCCTGGTTCACGACCTCGGCGAAGCGCTCGATCTGGTCCCAGTCGGAACATTCGTGCGCCGAGCCCGGCCAGGGATTGAACGGGATGAGGTTGATCTTGGCGGGGATGCCCTTGAGCAGGCGCACCAGTTCCTTCGCCTCGGCCAGACTGTCGTTGACGCCCTTCAGCATCACGTATTCGAAGGTGATGCGCCGGGCGTTGGACACGCCGGGATAGGTGCGGCAGGCCTCCAAAAGGACCTTCAGCGGATACTTCTTGTTGATCGGCACCAGCTCGTTGCGAAGCTCGTCGGTGACGGCATGGAGCGAGATGGCGAGGCCGACGCCCATTTCCTCGCCGGTCCTCTCGATCATCGGCACGACGCCGGAGGTCGAGAGCGTGATGCGGCGCTTGGAGAGGGCAAGGCCCTCGCCGTCTGAAATGACGGCCAGCGCCTGCTTCACATGGTCGAAATTGTAGAGCGGCTCGCCCATGCCCATCATCACGACATTGGAGACGAGGCGCCCTTCGGAGGGCAGGATGCCGCCGGCGGGCGTGTCGGCATCGGGGAAATCGCCGAGCCGGTCGCGCGCGACCATGACCTGGCCGACGATCTCGTCCGGCGTCAGGTTGCGCACCATGCGCTGGGTGCCCGTGTGGCAGAAGGAGCAGGTGAGCGTGCAGCCGACCTGGGAGGAGACGCAGAGCGTGCCCCGGCCTTCCTCGGGAATGTAGACGGTCTCGATCTCGACCGGGCGGCCGGCGCCGCGCGCGGGAAAGCGGAAGAGCCATTTGCGCGTGCCGTCGACGGAGATCTGCTCCTCGACGATCTCGGGACGGGCGATGGAGGTCTTCTCGGCCAGAGCGGCGCGCAGGTCGCGCGAGACGTTGGCCATGACGGCGAAGTCGGACACGCCGCGCACGTAGAGCCAGTGCCAGAGCTGGCCGACCCGCATGCGGATCTGCTTCTCCGGCACGCCGACGGAGCGCAGCACCTCGCCGAGCGCCTCGCGGCTCATGCCGACGAGATGCGGCTTCTCGCCCTCGCCGAGCGTCTTCTGCACGATCTCGGGCTTCACCAGCGTCGCCGGCACGATCGCCTCCGCGCCTTGCTGGGTTGGTGAAGGCAAGGCGGAGCCGGGCATGCGGGACGCGACCGGCGCGGACGGGGGCGAAAGGTCGATGGAAACGGCCATGATCTGCCTTCGGGCGGCCGGCGCCATCGCCATTCGGCGAGCGCCTTCGAGAGCTTGAAATCTTCGGATGCCGTTCAAATGGCCTTTTTGTACGGTTTTCGCAAGTCTCGGGCGATCAGCCAGCTTTTAGGATAGCGCGGCCTGCCAATCCTGACGCGCGTTCAGGATGCGGATCACGAGGACGTCTTCATCTTCCGAGATGAGATAGACGATCAGGTGCGAACCGTAGGGATGCAGTCGCAGGGGCGGGTCGAATTCCGGGCGCTCGCAGGCCATTCGAGGATAGGCCGCGATGCGGCCGAGCGTCGCCTCCAGCCCTTCGGCATAGCGGTCGGCCTGCCGGGAGCCGAATGTTTCGAAACCGTCGATGTAGAGTCGGGAGAGATCGGCGACGGCTTCGCGCGTCAGCCGCGGCGTCACGCTTTCGAACGTTCCAGGGCCGTGCGGCGAGCCTTGGCGATGGTCTCGCCGAACGGCTCGTCGCTGATGCCGCTTTCCAGCCCCTCCGTCGCAAGGGCCTGGATTTCCGAAATGGCGGCAGACCGTTCCTGGTCACGCCGGATTAGCGCATGGAGGTAGTCGTCCGCACTCTCGTAACGGCCCGATCGTGCCTGTGATCGAACCCATTCGGTCATCGGCTCGGGAAGAGAGAGATGGATCGTCGCCATGGTTCGCCCCTTCACCCTACGTCGACCGATCGGAACGCCGAGGCATCCCGCTGGATCTCAGATGGCGAGCGCCGATCGCTTCTGTCAACCGGCTTTCACTTGCAGGTGTCGATCGACTTCAGCGCGGCGGTGACGCCGGCGAGCGAGTAGACGTAGTTGGTGGTGGTGCCGCGGCGGGACTTGGCGTCGACCTTCATGGAGGTGCCGTTGCGCAGGGCGGCGACGAATTTCGGCTCTTCGGCCGCGTTCTCCATCCAGGCGGATTCGCCGCGCGTGAAGAGCGTGTACTTCTGCCCGTCGATGTCGACGACGACCTTGGAGCCTTCCTGCATCGGGTAGCCCATCACGGCCTGCGGCTCGTAGGAGACGCCCTGGCCGGGCTTCTGGGAGACGAGGAAGAAGATGTCGCCGTGATCGACGCTGGCCGGCTCCATGGAGGTGGGCGTGGAGAGGATGTAGCAGACCTTCGAGCCCTGCGACGTGTAGGAATAGCTGCCCCAGGCGTTGAACTGGGCCATGCGCGTCGGCGTCTGCGCCAGGGCAACCGAGCCACCGAGGAGAAGGAAGGCGGTTGCCGCTGTCAGGATGGTCTTCAAGGGAAAGCTCCTCAATCGGATCGGCTGCATCGGGCGGGCGAGACCCTCCGCGACCTCTGCCACTTCAGTCGGATTTGACTCAAAAGCTCTTTACACGCCGTAAACGCGGCCCGTCGATAGCCTGTCCCGGCCAGTATCGGAACGAAGGTTCGCAGGGCTTTCTTTCAAGTGTTTCAAAGGGCTCTTCCGCTTTCGGGCCCGCCGGGTCCGGCCGGACGAGACCGTCCGGCGGATGGCGGGTCGAATGCGGGGGAGCCCCCTTGTTCGGGACTGACGCAAGCATGTTGGCAAGATTGGGGCCGGGCGCGGTGCGGCGCGCCCGGATGCTTCGAGGGCAGTGTCGAGCCGTGCGCACGAAGGTTTGAACGCCGGTCGGCCGTGTGTCGCGTCAGGCCTCCGTCTCGGCCTCGTTCATCGCCTCGCGCGCCCGGTCGTAATGCTCGGGCCGGATGTTGGAGCGCACGGCCTGGACCGCGGCGAGGAGCACGGCGACGTCGTCGGTGAAGCCGAGGCCGAAGAGGAAGTCCGGCACGATGTCGAAGGGCATGACGAAATAGGCGAGCGCGGCGAGGAGAATGCCCTTGGAGGCCGAGGGCGTCGAGGGATCGATCGCGCAATAGTAGGAGGCGGCGACGTCCTCCATGAAGGGGACATGGCGCATGGCGCGCTTCATCGTCCGGAAGAAGCCCGAGCGCACGCGCGCCTCGCGCCGCTCCTCTTCGTCCCGCGGCACCGGGGCGAGGATCTCGCCCACCTTGACCGTCTCGATCTCCATGCGTGCGCGCCTCCGCCCTGTCCTCGACAAAAGCCGAGATGGAGCGCGAGGGGCCGAACCTCAAGTCTTTCCCTCGTCACGCCTTTCGCCCGGCTCGGACGCGCCGGGCTCCTGCCTCTAGGGAAGAATGGCGGCAAGCGCTGGCGCGATCGGGGCCTCGGCTCGGCGCTGGGGCGCCGTCGCGGGTGCCGACAGGCGGTAGCTCTCTTCCAGCACATAGGGGCCGCCGCCGACGGAATCGCGCGAGGACAGGAGCACGAAGCGGCCGACGGAAAAGCTCGGCGTGCGGAAGTCGCCGCGCCCGGCGAGATAGCGGGCGACGTCGTCCGCCTTGGGCTGTCGCAGCCGCGCCAGCGTCACATGCGGCACGAAGCGCCTGATGTCGCCGGGCAGGCCGAGGCGCCGGCAGCTGCGCTCGAGGTCCGCCTGGAGCAGCTCCAGCGGCTGGCTCGGCACGACGCCGGCATAGATCGAGTGCGGCTTCTTGGAGCCGAAGGCGCCGACGCCCTGGAGCGTCACCTCGAAGGGCGCGCGATGGACGCGGTCGAAGGCCGCGACGATCTCGTCGGCCAGATGGTTCTCGACGTCGCCGATGAAGCGCAGCGTGATGTGGTAGTTCTCGGCGTCGATCCAGCGGGCGGAGGGCAGTCCGCCCCGCAGGAAGGACAAAGCCATGGCCGCGTCGCGCGGAATCTCGAGGGCGGTGAAGAGTCGCGGCATGCCATGTCCTTTCCCGGTGGATCGGAAGCCTTCGCGGTGAACCCTCGGCAGGATCGCGGGGGTTTGCCCATGATCCCCCTCGATGCTGACGCGAATCCTTTCATCTCGGCGGCGGCGTCGCAAGCGAGGGGTCGGCCGACACCCCAGATTTTAGGCTTGATCGTGCCGCAATGCACAAATAGTTTCGCAGGCGTGGCGCTGGGAGACGCCGCGGGGAGGTTGCCCGTCTCGTTTCCGAAGGCCGTCGCATGTCGTTCCTCCCGCAGCTCCCCTTGCCCGCCGAGGCCGAGGCGCCGCTCGAATCCTCGTCGGTCGAACCATCCCGGGTCCGGTCCGCCCAGGTCCCGACGCGCGGCTCGGCCGGCGAGACGATCGTCCTGCGCAGCCTGCGCTCGGACGAGACCGCGCTCTTCACCGAGCATCTCGCCCGGCTCGATCCCGAGACGCGGCGCCTGCGGTTCGGCAATCCCGTCAACGACACGTTTCTCTCACGCTATGCCGACCTGGCGCTGTCCTCCGACGCGGTGATCAAGGGCTGTTTCGTGGACGGCGTGCTGCGCGGCGTCGGCGAGCTGCGCTTTCTCTCCGGCGACCGGGCGGATGCGGAGGGCGCCTTCTGCCTCGAGCGCCCGTTCCAGGGGCGCGGGCTCGGCGACCGGCTCTTCGAGCGCCTCGTCACCGCCGCGCGCAATCGCGGCGTGCACCGCCTCTTCCTCACCTGCCTGCGCGAGAACCGGCGCATGCAGCGCATCGCCGACCATCACGGCGCCGAACTGTCCTTCACCGGCAGCGACGTCATCGCAGAGATCCGCCGGCCCTATGCCGATGCCGGCTCGGTCGCGCGCGAATGGCGCGACGAAAGCGAGGCCTTCGTCTTCGCCATGCTGGACTGGCGCCGGCGCGGGCTCGGGCGTCTCGCCGCGCCCTTCCGCCGGCTGGCCGCGGGCTTTCGCGACTAGTTTGGAGTCTTGGCCTGAACGGCGTCGAGTTCCGCTTCCACGACGGGAAGGATGCGCTCGACGATGCGCGCGACGCCGGCCGCGTTCGGGTGCATCTTGTCGGTCTGGTTGAGGCCGGGATCGGCCGCGACGCCTTCGAGGAAGAACGGATAGAGCGTCACGCCGTGCTTTTCGGCGAGGCGCTCGTAGATCGGGTTGAACCCCGCCGCATAGTCCGCGCCCATGTTGGGCGGGGCGATCATGCCGGCGAAGAGCGTGCGGATGCCGCGCGCCTTCAGCCGCTCCAGCATGGCGTCGAGATTCTGGTCCGTGATGGCGGGCGCGATGCCGCGCAGCGCGTCGTTGGCGCCGAGCTCCAGGATCACGAGGTCGGTCGTCTCGGGCACCGACCAGTCGAGCCGGGACAGGCCGCCGGTCGTCGTGTCGCCGGAGACGCCGGCATTGATCACGGTGACGTTACGACCCGCCGCCGTCAGCGCCGCCTGAAGCTGTTCGGGAAAGGCCTTGCCGGGCTCCACTCCGTAGCCGGCGGAAAGGCTGTCGCCGAAGGCCACGATCTCCATCGGCGCGGCGGGCGCGGTCTGCGCAAGTGAAGAGCCCGTCGCCATGGCGAGCCATGACAAGCTCGCGAGAACGGCGCCGAGGAGCGGGCGGGACGGTTTAAAGCGGTTCATGGGCGGCCCATATAGATTGCGGCCCGTTGGGGTCGGACCCGTTCTCAGCGATATAGGACCCTCGTGCCCTCTTCAGAACCGGCAGCCGCCGCAAAGTCCCGCTCGGCGGCGATCCGCCTTTCCGATGTCCACCTGACCCTCGGGCGCGGACACACTTCGGTCCATGTCCTGAAGGGCATGAGCCTCGACGTCGCGCGCGGCGAATCCATCGGCATCGTCGGGCCGTCCGGCTCGGGCAAATCGACGCTGCTCATGGTGCTGGCGGGCCTGGAGCGCGCCGATTCCGGGCTCGTCGAGATCGCCGGCCAGGCGCTCGGGCCCCTGAGCGAGGATCAGCTGGCGAGCTTTCGAGGCCGGAACATCGGCATCGTCTTCCAGTCCTTCCACCTCATCCCGAACATGACCGCGCTCGAGAACGTCGCGGTTCCGCTGGAGCTGGCCGGCGCGCCCGACGCCTTCGCGCGGGCGGAGCGCGAGCTCGGCCATGTCGGTCTCGGCCATCGCGTCACGCATTATCCGGGCGAGCTGTCCGGCGGCGAGCAGCAGCGCGTGGCGATCGCGCGGGCCCTGGCGCCCGAGCCCGCCATCCTCATCGCCGACGAGCCGACGGGCAATCTCGACGGCGAGACCGGCCGCCAGATCGCCGACCTCCTCTTCGCCGAGCAGGCGCGGCGGCACATGACCCTCGTTCTCGTCACCCACGACAAGGGCCTGGCCGCGCGCTGCGGGCGGGAGGTCTGGGTGCGGTCCGGCGTGATCGAGAGGGGCGGCCAGTCCGGCGGGGACGAGGCGTCCGCCCTTTCGCCGTCGGTGCTCCAGGGCCGTTCGGCCGGCACCGAGGGCGCGCCGGCATGACGGCCGTCGATGCGGGCCGGGCGGCCGAGACGCTGACGCGGGGCGCGGCCGGCCATCGTTCGACGCGGCTGAAGCTCGCGCTGCGCTTCGCGCTTCGCGAAATGCGCGGCGGGCTCGGCGGCTTCTACATCTTCCTCGCCTGCATCACGCTCGGCGTCGCCTCGATCGCCGCGGTGAACTCGGTCTCGCTGATGATGACCGAGGGCATCGCACGCGAAGGGCGCTCGATTCTGGGCGGCGACGTGCGCTTCCAGCTGATCCAGCGCGAGCTGTCGCCGGAGGAGCAGGCCTATGTCGGCGGGCTCGGCGACGTCTCGACGAGCGCGGCCATGCGCTCCATGGTCCGCGCCGTGTCCGGCGGCGATCCGACGCTGGTCGAGGTGAAGGCGGTCGACGCGGCCTATCCGCTCTACGGCGCCGTCGAGCTCTCCCCGGGCGAGCCGCTGGATGCGCTTCTCGCCGAGCGGAACGGGCGCTACGGCGCGGTCGCCGCGCCCGAGCTCTTCGACCGGATGGGCCTCGAGCCCGGCGCGATCCTGCGTCTCGGCTCGGCCGAGGTGGAGCTGCGCGGGCGGCTCGAACGCGAGCCCGACCTTCTCTCCGACGGCTTCAACTTCGCCCCGCGCCTCATGGTCTCGCGCGCCGCGATGGAGACGACCGGGCTGATCCAGCCGGGAAGCCTCGTCGAATATGCCTACAAGGTGCGCCTGCCCGAGGGCGCCGCCGGGGGCAAGGCGCTGGCGGACGCGGCCAACGAGCGGTTTCCCGCCGCCGGCTGGAGCGTTCGCGACGCTTCGGAGGCGGCCCCCTCGCTCCAGCGCAACATCGAGCGCTTCTCGCAGTTCCTGACGCTGGTCGGCCTCACCGCGCTGATCGTCGGCGGCGTCGGCGTCGCCAATGCCGTCAACGCCTATCTCGACGGCAAGCGGCAGGTCATCGCGACCTTCAAGAGCCTCGGGGCCGGCGGCGGCTTCGTGGTCGAGGTCTATCTCATCCAGATCATGATCATGGCGCTGGTCGGCGTGGCGCTCGGGCTGGTGCTCGGCGCGGTCGCGCCCTTCGTCACCGCGCGCTTCCTCGAAAGCGTCATTCCGGTGGCGGCGGAGGCCTCGATCTATCCGGGCGCGCTCGCGCTCGCCGCCGTCTTCGGCCTTCTCACCGCGCTCGCCTTCGCGCTCCTGCCGCTGGGGTCCACGCGCGACGTCGCCGCGACCGCGCTCTTCCGCGACGCCTCGACGGGCGGACGGCGCATCCGGCTCGGCTATCTGGCGGCCGCGCTCGGCCTTGCCGCCCTGATCGCGGGCCTTGCGCTTCTCATGGCGAGCGACCGCTTCGTCGCCGGCACGTTTCTCGCCGCCACCGCCGTCGCCTTCCTGATCCTCCGGCTTGTCGCGGCCGGCATCCAGCGGCTCGCCAAGCGTGCGCCGCGCATTCAATCGACCCCGCTGCGCCTTGCGATCGGCAATATCCACCGGCCCGGCGCGCTGACTCCTTCCGTCGTCCTCTCGCTCGGCCTCGGGCTCACGCTTCTCGTGACGCTCGCCATCATCGACATGAACCTTCGCCGGGAAATCTCGTCCGGCATCGCGACGCGGGCGCCGAACTTCTTCTTCGTCGACATCCAGAACGGCGAGATCGACCGGTTCCGCTCCGAGATCGAGGGGCTGGCGCCCGGCTCGACGCTCGACGCCGCGCCCATGCTGCGCGGGCGTATCACCAAGCTGGACGGCGTCGAGGTCTCCAAGATGGAGATCCCGGCCGAGGGCGGCTGGGTGCTGCGCGGCGACCGGGGCCTGACCTACGCTCCGACGCTGCCGGAAAACTCCAACCTCACGGACGGCAGCTGGTGGCCCGCCGACTATTCCGGCGAGCCGCTCGTCTCCTTCTCGGCCAAGGAGGCGGGGGAACTCGGCCTGAAGGTCGGCCAGACGCTGACCGTCAACGTGCTCGGCCGCGACGTGACCGCGCGGATCGCGAACTTCCGGACGGTGGAGTGGGAGTCGCTTTCCATCAACTTCGTGATGGTCTTCTCGCCCAACACCTTCGCCGGCGCGCCCCATGCCTGGCTCGCGACCCTCGCCATTCCGAACGCGACGGCCGAGACGGAGAAGGCGGTTCTGTCCGGCATCGCAAACGCCATGCCGGCGGTGACGACGGTGCGGGTGAAGGATGCGCTGGACGCGGTGAACGGGCTCGTCGCGCAGCTGGCCCTCGCCATCCGGGCGGCGGCGGCCGTGGCGCTCGTCGCCTCCGTGCTCGTCCTCTCCGGGGCGCTCGCCGCCGGCAACCGCAACCGCCTGCACGACGCGGTCGTCCTGAAGACGCTGGGCGGCACGCGCGCGGTGCTGATCCGGGCCTTCGTCACGGAATACATGCTGCTCGGTCTCGCCACCGCCGTCTTCGCCATCGGGGCGGGCGCGGCCGCCGCCTGGTTCGTGCTCGCCACGATCATGCAGCTGCCGTTCCATTTCAGCCCGGTCCTGGCGCTCGTCACGATCGCCGTTTCGCTCGTGCTCACCGTCGGCTTCGGCCTTGCCGGCACCTGGCGCGTGCTCGGGCAGAAGGCGGCACCCGTGTTGCGCGAGCTGTAAAGGCCCCGGCGCGGCGGCCGAATCTAACGGCGAATTAACCGCGCGGCGATGGAATCGCGGGGCCGGCCGGGCCCCGCGGCCTTGTCTGCGAGGGGAATGAGCCGCATATTCGGTGGGAGGCATGCTGGGCGCCCCGCCAGCGGCGCCTCGACGCGCGCCCGAGCGGCGATGCGTCGACACCGGAACGGGACAGCAGACAAGGATCATTCCCATGGCTGACAAGTGGAATCAGGGCGTGCGCAGCGTTCCGGTCGCCGGATCGCGGACCGACGCCTCGATCGACCAGGGCCTTCGCACCTACATGCTGAAGGTCTACAACCTCATGGCCGGCGGTCTCGCGATCACGGGTATCGCGGCCTATGCGATGTTCGCGGGCTCGGTCGTCACCAACGGCGCGGGCGACATCACCGCGCTGACGCCGCTCGGACAGGCCGTCTTCGGCTCGCCCCTGAAGTGGGTGCTGATGTTCGCGCCGCTCGCGATGGTGTTCTTCCTGTCCTTCCGCATCGACAAGATGAGCGTCGCCGCGGCACAGGCGACCTTCTGGGGCTACGCGGCCCTCGTCGGTCTGTCCCTCTCGACGATCTTCATGGTCTACACGCAGGAATCGATCGTCCAGGTCTTCTTCATCACGGCCGCCTCC
The DNA here is from genome assembly GCF_001425485.1 of Aureimonas sp. Leaf427. Lineage (GTDB taxonomy): Bacteria > Pseudomonadota > Alphaproteobacteria > Rhizobiales > Rhizobiaceae > Plantimonas. The sequence continues at coordinate 55,244 of NZ_LMQW01000009.1, forward strand.
TTCGGCGCGCTGTCGCTCTTCGGCTACACGACCAAGCGCGACCTTTCGGCCTGGGGCTCGTTCCTCTTCATGGGCGTGATCGGCATCGTGATCGCCTCGATCGTCAACATCTTTTTGGCCTCCTCGGCGCTCGCCTTCGCCATCTCGGCGATCGGCGTCCTCGTCTTCGCCGGTCTCACCGCCTACGACACGCAGCAGATCAAGGACATGTACTACGAGGGTGACGGCACGGCCGTCATGGGCCGCAAGGCCATCATGGGCGCGCTGCGCCTCTACCTCGACTTCATCAATATGTTCATGTTCCTGCTGCAGTTCTTCGGCGACCGCCGCTAGGACGGGCCTTGGCCTCATGACTTCGCCGGGCGGCTCTGCCGCCCGGCGTTCGAAACGGTCGACGCAAAAAAGCCCCGGTCTCGCGACCGGGGCTTTTTCGTTTCTGCGATGGTTCTGCCGATCAGTCGGCGCGGCGCGGCATGACCGGGCGCTGGCTGCCGCGCGAGGCGCGCTTAGCGAGCCAGCCGAGGAACAAGGTCTTGAGAATGGTGCGGATCATCGGGACGGTCCTTCCAGCGTGTTGAGTTGCCGTCCTAACGCAGCATGTGCGCCGTAGGTTGCGTCGCGTTCCTGATGAGAAGCGCGGGGCCTTTACGACTAAGGGCTCAATTTTCGTTGAAAGGACTTGGGTATAGAGATTCCGGAGGGATCGCGGCGCCGGGAGGAAAACGGGGCGGCATCCCGCCAGCGGGGCGCGGCGCCGAGCCGGCCCCTTCGCCATCCATAGCCGAGCGAGCGCCCGCCGATCTGTCGGAAGTGCCCGCGGGTGCCGCTCGGGAGGCGGCGCCGACGTCCAACGATCCGGTCCGCCCTCGGGAGAGGCGCGGGGCCGTCGACCCCTGGGGAGGGATATCATGACCGCTGCGCACACGATTCCGGGCGAGACGCCCGCCATGACGAAGGAGGAGCGCAAGGTCATCTTCGCCTCCTCGCTCGGCACCGTCTTCGAGTGGTACGACTTCTATCTCTACGGCTCGCTCTCGGCCGTGATCGCCGTGCAGTTCTTCTCCGGCGTGAACCCGACCGCGGCCTTCATCTTCGCGCTCATGGCCTTCGCGGCGGGCTTTGCCGTCCGTCCCTTCGGCGCGCTCGTCTTCGGACGCCTCGGCGACATGATCGGCCGCAAGTACACGTTCCTCGTCACCATCCTCATCATGGGCCTGTCGACCTTTATCGTCGGCATCCTGCCCAATTACGAGACCATCGGCATCGCAGCGCCGATCATCCTCATCGTGCTGCGCCTGTTGCAGGGCCTCGCGCTCGGCGGCGAGTACGGCGGCGCCGCGACCTACGTCGCCGAACATGCGCCGCACGGAAAGCGCGGCGCCTACACGTCCTGGATCCAGACCACGGCGACGCTCGGCCTCTTCCTGTCGCTACTCATCATCCTGGGCTGCCGCGCGGCCATGTCGGCGGAGGACTTCGCGGCCTGGGGCTGGCGCATTCCCTTCCTCGTCTCGGTCCTGCTGCTCGGCGTCTCCATCTGGATCCGCCTCATGCTGAACGAGAGCCCGGCTTTCGTGAAGATGAAGTCGGAGGGCAAGACCTCCAAGGCGCCGCTGACCGAGAGCTTCGCGCGCTGGGGCAACCTGAAGATCGTGCTCCTCGCCCTTTTCGGCCTCGTCGCCGGCCAGGCCGTCGTCTGGTACACGGGCCAGTTCTACGCGCTCTTTTTCTTGACGCAGACGCTGAAGGTCGACGCGCAGCCCGCCAACCTGATGATCGCGGCGGGCCTTCTGATCGCCACGCCCTTCTTCGTGATCTTCGGCACGCTGTCGGACCGCATCGGCCGCAAGCCGATCATCATGGCGGGCCTCGCGCTCGCCTGCCTGACCTACTTCCCGATCTTCAAGGCGATCACGCATTACGCGAACCCCGCCCTGGAGCAGGCCATCGTCAGCGCGCCGGTCGTCGTGACCGCCGATCCCGCCGAGTGCTCCTTCCAGTTCAACCCGGTCGGAACGACGAAGTTCACCTCGTCCTGCGACGTGGCGAAGGCCTCGCTCGTAAAGCGCGGCATTCCCTATACCAACGTCGCGGCCCCCGCCGGCACGCCGGCCGTCGTCTCGATCGGCGCGACGCAGCTCGACTATGCGACGGCCTCCATCGCCCCGCCGCCGGCGCCCGTCGCCGTCGACGCGGTCGCCCCTGCCACTGCTGCGGCCGCATCGCCGCAGCCGACGCCCGCCCCGGTCGCGGCATCGGGCAGCCACTCGCCCGTCCCGGCGCCGGCCGCAGCAGCCGGCACCTCGCCCTCCGCGGTCTTCGACAAGGCGCTCGGCGTCGCCATCACCGCCGCCGGCTATCCCGCCAAGGCCGACCCTGCCCAGACCAACACGGTCATGGTCGTCCTCATGCTGACCATCCTCGTGATCTACGTCACCATGGTCTACGGGCCGATCGCGGCCATGCTGGTCGAGATGTTCCCGACCCGCATCCGCTACACGTCCATGTCGCTGCCCTATCACATCGGCAACGGCTGGTTCGGCGGCTTCCTGCCGACCACGTCCTTCGCCATGGTCGCGGCGACCGGCGATATCTACTACGGCCTCTGGTACCCGATCGTCATCGCCGCCGTGACCCTCGTCATCGGCATGCTCTTCGTGAAGGAAACCAAGGACGTGGATATCGACGCCGTGGGCTGACAGAGGGAGGGGCGCGGCGGGGAATGCAGACCCTCCGCGGCCCCGGTGGCCTCTGTCTCGCGCGGCCATGGCCGGATAGGAAAGGGAGCCCTCGCGGCTCCCTTTTTCGTTCAGGCCGAGGGGGGATCGATCTCGTTCTTGAAGGCCTGGATACAGGGCTTCAAGCTTAAAGCGAGGCGGCGCGCGGCTTCGAGCGAGGGAAGGGCCCTCTCGGGATCGAAATTGTCGTAGTCGTGTGTCGCCCTATGCCGAAATCGCCGGGACTCGTCGACATCCCCGGCAATGTCGGGCGTCAGAATGGCCGGTCGGACATGGCCCGGCGCGGTCACTGCCCTGGATACCCGTTTGATCAGGTCGATATGGGATTGTCCGCCGGCGGGCGGTTCTTCGCCGAGAATGTCCAGAATGCGCTTCAACGCGACTTCGAGCGAGGTGTGGGCGGACTGCATGGCATGCAGAAGCGCCATCTGCGCCCGGTAGCCCGCAAGCCCGGCGTCGTCGAAGCCCCCTTCGTCGCCGAGGCAGGCCGCATTCCGGAAATGACGGCAGGCGGAGTCGAGATCGTCGTCGACCTCGATCCAGCGCGTCCGTCATGACAGGCAAAGCCCGCTGCTCAGGACCTTGTCGACGAAGGCACGCTTGGCCGTTCGCGCGTCGTGGATGTCCAGAGGGATGGCGTAGCGGGCCGCGAGACTTTCCGCGAAGGTCCACGCCTGTGTCGTGCGATCCACCGGAAAGTCGACGAGGACATCGAGGTCGCTGTCGAACCGCAGGGCCTTGCCGACATAGGAGCCGAAGACGACGAAGCGGCCCCGGTGCTCCGCCGCATAGGCGCGGAGCTGCCGGACGGCTTCGTCCGCGGCGGACGTTCGCCGCAGTGCTTCGGCCCGCTTGCGTTCGGCGAGCGTCGTGATCGCCGGCATGGAGGCACCGATGCGTGACATGGCTCCGCCTTCAGGTCGTCCGGCAGCGGACGGGGACGGTGATCGTCAAGGTCCGCTGCCGGTGCGTTCTCGAAACCATAGTAGCCGAGCGCGACGAAAGGTCAGCTTCTTTTCAAGCCCCCAGACGCCTCGCGAAAGCGGCCGCGATCGCGTCGCCCATCTGGCCGGTTCCGACCTTCGTCGCGCCGGGCGCCATGATGTCGGGGGTTCTCGTGCCGGCTTCCAGCGTTTCGGCGATGGCGGCTTCCAGCGCGTCGGCCTCGCGGGTCCGGGCGAAGGAATAGCGCAGGCACATGGCGAAGGAGGCGATCATGGCGATCGGGTTGGCGACACCCTTGCCCGCGATGTCGGGCGCCGAGCCGTGGACGGGTTCGTAGAGCGCGCGGCGCTTGCCCGTCGCTTCATCCTCGGCACCGAGCGAGGCGGAGGGCAGCATGCCGAGCGAGCCGGTCAGCATGGCCGCGATGTCGGAGAGCATGTCGCCGAAGAGATTGTCCGTCAGGATCACGTCGAACTGCTTGGGCGCGCGCACTAGCTGCATGCCGCCGGCATCGGCCAGCATGTGGTCGAGCGCGACGTCCGGATATTCCTCGGCGCCCACGCGGGTGACGACCTCGTTCCAGAGGACGCCCGACTTCATGACGTTGCGCTTCTCCATCGAGGTGACTCTGTTTCGCCGCGTGCGGGCCAGCTCGAAGGCGGCCCTGGCGATGCGCTCGATCTCGTAGGTATCGTAGACCTGCGTGTCGATGCCCCGCTTCTGCCCGTTGCCGAGATCGAGGATCTCCTTCGGCGAGCCGAAATAGACGCCGCCCGTCAGCTCGCGCAGGATCAGGATGTCGAGGCCCTCGACGAGTTCGGGCTTCAGCGAGGAGGCCTGCGACAGGGCGGGGTAGCAGATGGCCGGGCGCAGATTGGCGAAGAGCTCGAGATCCTTGCGCAGGCGCAGGAGCCCCGCCTCCGGGCGCTTCTCGTAGGGCACCGTATCCCATTTCGGGCCGCCGACCGCGCCGAAGAGCACCGCGTCCGCGGCGAGCGCCAGCGCCATGTCGGCGTCCGACACCGCCTCGCCATGCACATCGTAGGCGGAGCCGCCGACGAGGCCGTCCTCGGTCTCGAAGGAAAGGTCGGTCTCGGCGCCGATGACGGCGACGATCTTGCGGACCTCGTCCATGGCTTCCGGTCCGATGCCGTCGCCGGGAAGGAGGAGGAGCTTGGCGGTGGTCATGGCGGGTCTCCGACGAAAGGTTTCCCGCCGCTTAAAGCCGGGCGCGGCCGGCGGGGCAAGTCCGCCCGGACGCGCCCCCGACCGTTGCGCCGTTAACACATTCATATCAAAGGCGAAGCGGTCCACGGAATGCCGCGGTTCCGACACATTCCGGAAAGGTCTCCTTAACCCTCCGGGCGCGATATCCTTCCCCAACACGTGACGGCGCTTCGACGGCGAACCCGGTGATCTTCCCCTTGGAAGGCTGCCGGGCGGGCCACCGCGTCGTCCATCCGGAGGACCGATGCCGATGCCCGCACAAGCTTTCGCCGACACAGCAGCGCCAGGAAACATCGCCTGGAGCCTCGTTATCGTCGCCGCCTTCGTCGGGGTTCGCTTTGCGGCGACGCGCTATTGGCACCCTTCCGGCGACCGGGTGGAGGTGCGCCAGAGGCGCTTTGCATTGCGCGCCTCCACCAACGCCATTCTCGCGGTCTGCCTTCTCGGCGTCTGGCTGTCCGAGATCCAGAACCTCGTCTTCTCGCTCGCCGCGGTCATGGTGGCGCTGGTCGTGGCGACGAAGGAGCTGCTCATGTGTGCCGCCGGCGCCCTGCTGCGGGTCGGCGGCAGCCTGTTCAAGGTGGGCGACCGGGTGGATGTCGCGGGCTTCTGCGGCGAGGTGATCGACCACGGCCTCCTCTCGACGACGCTGATGGAACTGCCGCACGTGGCGCAAGGGCCGGGCGGCACGGGCCGGCGGGTGACGATTCCCAACAGCCTGCTTCTCGCCGGCCCCGTGCGCATCGCCGCCCAGCCGCGCCAGTTCGCGCCGCACCGCTTCACGATCACGCTGGAGAACCCGGTTCCGCCGGCCTTCGCGCTCTCGCGGCTGGAGGCGGTCGCCGAGGACGTCCTGGCCGACGACATGGACCGGGCGACGCGCTTTCATCGTCTCAGCGCCGCCAAGGTCGGCGTCGAGACGGCGGGACCGGGCAGCGAGGTGCACATCTCCACCAGCGACATCGGCAAGATGCAGTTCCACGTCATGCTCTATTGCCTGGCGAGCGAGGCGGCCGAGCGCCAGAATCTGGTGACGGCGCGCTTCCTCGGCGAGATCCTCTCGGCGAACGACCGGAGCGGGATCGACGCCGCGCGGCCCGAGCCGACCGTCCGATCCAAGGTCGCCGATGCCTGGAGCGATCTCGCACGCGAGCTGCGCGATCCGCGCGGCCGGGCGTCCAACGCCGCCTGATCCTTCCGCGCCCGCCCCGCACCTTCCCCGTCTTTCCAGCCTTCCTCGTCCGGAGACCCGACCCGATGACCCCGCTTCGCACCTCGCCCGCCATCCGTCCCGGCGCCTGCAGGGCCGAGACCCTCTCCTTCGCCCAGCCCGAGCGCGTGGCCGGCCGCGACACGTTCGGCCGCCGCACCGGCGCCCGTCTGCCTGGCCTCCGGTAGCGGCGGGCCGATCGGCTGGAAAGCCGGGTGGGGCGTCACCATATCGAAGGTCACGATCCCTTCATGGTGACGGTCATGCTTCCCTATTCCGTGCTCGATCTCTCGCCCATTCCGGCCGGCTCCACCGCGGCGGATGCGCTGGCGAACAGTCTCGATCTCGCGCGCCATGCCGAGGCGCTCGGCTACAACCGCTTCTGGCTGGCCGAGCATCACAACATGACCGGCATCGCCAGCGCCGCGACGGCCGTCGTGATCGGCCATGTCGCGGCGGGAACCACGACGATCCGCGTCGGGGCCGGCGGCATCATGCTGCCCAACCATGCCCCGCTCGTCGTGGCGGAGGCCTTCGGCACGTTGGCGACGCTCTTTCCCGGCCGCATCGATCTCGGCCTCGGCCGGGCGCCCGGCACCGACATGGAGACGGCGCGGGCGCTCCGGCGCAATCTGTCGGGCGGCGACAACTTCCCGCAGGACGTCCTGGAGCTCATCGCCTATTTCGCGGACGACAAGGGCCTGCGCGTGCGCGCCGTGCCGGGCGTCGGAACGAAGGTGCCGGTCTGGGTCCTCGGCTCCAGCCTCTACGGCGCCCAGCTCGCGGCCCATTTCGGCCTGCCCTATGCCTTCGCCTCGCATTTCGCGCCGGCCGCGCTCGACGAGGCCGTGGAGGTCTATCGCCAGACCTTCCGCCCGTCCGAGCATCTGGAGCGGCCCTATTTCATGCTGGCGGCCAATGTCTTCGCGGGGGAGACGGACGAGGAGGGCCGGCGCCTGCGCTCCTCCATGGAGCAGGCCTTCGCCAATCTGCGCACCGGACAGCCGGGACCTCTGCCGCGGCCGGTGGACGACATCGACGCCGTGCTCGAGCCGATGATCAAGGCGAGCGTGTCCCAGGCGCTCAGCATCTCGGCGACGGGCTCGCCGGCGACGGTGGAGCGGGAGCTGGAGCGGCTCGTCGCCCGCTACCGGCCGGACGAGATGATCCTGACCGGCCAGATCCACGACCATGCCGCCCGCAAGCGCTCCTTCGGGATCGCGGCCGAGGCGATGCGCGCGATCGGGACGCGGGCGGACATGGCGACCGCCGCCGAATAGCTCACGTCTCCGGCGCCTCGAGGTCCGGCTCGGCCTTGAGGCCCTCGCGCGCCGCCAGCCGGCGATGGACGAAGAAGCCGGCGATCGCGACGAGGGCGAGCGCCGGCACGACGATGCGCACGGCCGCGACGGGATTGGGAAGCGCGGCCGAGGCGAGGCCGCCGAGAAGCCCGAGGCTCATCTGGATGAAGCCGAGAGCGGCGGAGGCCGCGCCCGCGATGGTCGGGAAGGGCGCGAGCGCCGCCGTCGTCATGGCGGGGATCACGAGGGCGATGCCGAAGGCGTAGACGCCGATCGGGGCCATGATCGACAGATAGGTCGGGGGCACGAGAAGCGTCGAGAGGACGAGCGCGACGCTTGCCGCCGCCATCAGCACGAGGCCCGGCCCGACCAGCCGCTGGGCGGGCCTTCGCCGCATCAGAAGCCGCAGCGCCAGCGAGCCGGCCAGGAACATGCCGGACTGGCCGAGCATTCCGAGTCCGAACTCGGCCGGCGACAGGCCGGCGCGACCGATCAGCACGAAGGGCAGGATGGTCGCCAGAGTATAGAGCGTGCCGACCGATCCGCCGAGCGTCAGGGCGCTGGCGACGAAGACGGGATGGCCGAGAATGCGCCGGTAGGAGCGGAGAAGCCTGGCGGGCCGGATCAGCGCCGGGTCGGGATGGGCGGTTTCCTTCATCACCAGAAGCGCCACCGCGATGATGCCGAGGCCGAACAGGACCATGACCACGAAGATCGCGTGCCAGCCGGACAGATGGAGCGCGAGGCCGCCGATCGTCGGCGACAGAGCGGGGCCGATGGCGAGGATGATGCTGATTGTCGTCATGATCCGCGCCGAGCGCTCGCCCGTGAACTGGTCGCGAACGATGGCGCGGGCCGTCGCGATGCCGACGGAGGCGCCGATGCCCTGGATCAGCCGCGCGGCGAGAAGCCAGCCGATCGTCGGCGCGACGACGGCGATCAGCGAACCCGCCAGATAGAGCAGCATGAAGAGGACGGTGATGCGCCGCCGGCCGAACGCATCGGAAAGCGGCCCGCAGACGAGCTGCGTCGCCGCGAAGCCGCCGAAATAGAGCGAGAGCGTCAGCTTCACCGTCGCCTCGCTCGTGGCGAAGGCCTCGACGAGGGTCGGCATGGCCGGCGTGTAGAGCGCCATGGAAACCGGGCCGATCGCGACGAGCAGGCCGCCGACGAGGCTGGTGCGCCGTTCCGACATGCGCTGCGGTTCGTCCGCGGTGCGGCTCGGCGGGGCGGCGGAGCCGGCTGGCGGACCGGACGAGCCGGACCGGCCGATCCCTTGGGGGGCGGATCTGTCCATCGCCGCTGCGGTGCGCCTCGGGCGGCGCCGCGTCAAGCGATCGGCGCGGGGAACCACGCCGGATCGACGAGAGCCGGGATGCCGGTCAGGCGGTGAAGGGCTTCGCCGCGCCCGCGCGGCCGCGCTTCTCGTTGGCGATCGCATGGTCCATGCCGAAATTGGCGCGCATGGCGATGAGGCCGGCTTCCATGGTCTGCACCTGATCGGGCGAGAGGCCGCGCGTCGCATGGCTGTAGACGTTGAGGGCGATCGGGCGGACCTCGTCGAACAGCTTGTCGACCTTCTCGGTCGGGCGGATCACCTTTGCGCGGCGGTCCGTCGGGTCCGGCATGCGGGTCACGAGGCCCTGCATTTCCAGCCGGTCGATATAGGCCGAAAGCGTCATCGGCTCGACGCCCATGAGGTCGGCCAGAACGGCCTGGCGCGAGCCGTCATAGGTCGCGACATGGGCTAGAACGCGGATTTCGCCAGGTGTCAGCTCCAGGCCACCCGCCTCGACCGCTTTCTCGAAGGACTGACGGAAAAGACGCGACACGTCCGTCAGGAGAAAGCCGAGGGAGCTTCCGGGCATCAACTGGCTCATCGCAGTCGCTTTCCCAAATGGGGGTTGCAGCACGGAATGACTTGTGAAGTCACGCCGTCTTGGTGTTCCCTCAAAGCCCATCGCACACGGCGATTCGCCCCTCAGAAACGGCTCACTTGGCCAATCGCTCATGGAGCAACTCGCCTTTTCACGACACTTCGTGTCGCAGATGCTCAGTAGCTGTAATTAACTCCATTCCAGACGAAAAGAAACATGGTCACAACATCCGATTTGTCTGACAAAATCGATTATATTTTCGATCGGGCGGGAGACTTGCCCGATTTCGGGAAAACGGCCCCCGAAAGCTTCGAGCCGGCCTTCGATGCGGCCATGGCCGAGCACCGATCCGAAATCGACGCGATCGCTGATTCGGCCGTGGAGCCCGACTTCGACAACACGATCGGCGCGCTGGAGCGGTCCGGCCGCGCGCTGTCGCGCGTCGCTTCCATCTTCTACGCCCTGGCCGGCGCCGAAACCGGCCCGGATCTCGAGGCGGTCGAGCGCAACGTCTCGCCCAAGCTCTCGCGCCACGACAGCGCGATCTCGCTGAACGCCGGCCTCTTCGCCCGCGTCGAGGCGGTGCACGCCAAGGCCGGTTCGCTGACGGATCTCGGCGCGGAGGATCGCCGCCTTCTGGAGCGGACCTATACCGGCTTCGTGCGCTCGGGCGCCCGGCTTCAGGGCGCCGACCGCGAGAGGCTGGCGGAAATCGACGCGCGGCTCTCCGTGCTCGGCACGCAGTTCTCGCAGAACGTCCTCTCGGACGAGCGCGACTTCGTCATGCCGCTCGAGATCGGCGATCTGGCGGGGCTGCCCGACTTCCTCGTCTCGGCCATGGCGGGCGCGGCCGCCGCGCGAGGCCTTGCCGGCCATGTCGTGACGCTGTCGCGCTCGATCGTCGTGCCGTTCCTCTCCTTCTCCGAGCGCCGCGATCTGCGCGAGCGCGCCTTCGCCGCCTGGACCGCGCGCGGCGAGAAAGAAGGGCCGACCGACAACCGGCCGATTCTGGCCGAAATCCTCAAGCTGCGCGCGGAGAAGGCGAAGCTTCTCGGCTATCCCTCCTTCGCGGCCTACAAGCTCGACGACGCCATGGCGAAGACGCCGGGTGCGGTCCGCACGCTTCTCGAAGAGGTCTGGGAGAAGGCCCGCGAGCGCGCGCTCCGCGATGCGGAAGCCCTGCAGAAGCTCGCCTCGGCCGTCGGCGACAACCACCCGCTCGCGCCCCACGACTGGCGCTTCTATGCCGAGAAGCGCCGCCGCAGCGAGTTCGACTTCGACGACGCGGCCCTGAAGCCGTATTTCCAGCTCGAACGCATGATCGAGGCGGCCTTCGACGTCGCGGGCCGGTTGTTCGGCCTGACCTTCGAGCGGCTGCCCGACGCCAAGGGCTGGCATCCCGACGTGCGCGTCTGGGCCGTCAGGACCGCCGAGGGCAAGCCGGCCGGCACCTTCCTTGGCGATTATTTCGCCCGCCCCTCCAAGCGCTCGGGCGCCTGGATGAGCGCTCTGCGCCGCCAGCACGGGCTCGACGGCGGGCAGACGCCCGTCATCTACAACGTCATGAACTTCGCCAAGCCGGCCGAGGGCGAGCCCGCTCTCCTCTCCGTCGACGACGCCAAGACGCTCTTCCACGAGTTCGGCCACGCCCTGCACGGCCTGCTCTCGGCGGTGAAATGGCCCTCGCTCGCCGGCACCTCGGTCGCCCGCGACTTCGTGGAACTGCCCTCGCAGCTCTTCGAGCACTGGCTGACCGTGCCCGCCATCCTGGAGCGCCACGCGCTCCACGCCGAGACCGGCAAGCCGCTGCCCGCCGAGCTCGTCAAGCGCCTGGAGGCCGCGCGCGGCTTCGACACCGGCTTCGACACGGTGGAATACACGTCCTCCGCCCTCGTCGACCTCGCCCTCCACGAGGCCGGCGAGGCGCCGGACGACCCAGCCGCCCGCGAGGCCGAGGTGCTGAAAGGCCTCGGCATGCCCGCCGCCATCACCATGCGCCACCGCTCGCCCCACTTCGCCCATATCTTCGCAGGCGACGGCTATTCGTCGGGCTACTACTCCTACATGTGGTCCGAAGTGCTCGATGCCGACGCCTTCGAAGCCTTCGAGGAAACGGGCGACGCCTTCGACAGGGAAACTGCCGAACGGCTCCTCAGAAACGTCTATTCCGCCGGCAATTCCGACGAGCCCGGAACGCTCTACGAGCGCTTCCGCGGCCGCCTGCCGACCACGGGCGCGCTGCTGCGCAAGCGCGGCCTGTAGCGGGCGGCGGCAGGGCAGGGGACGCCGTCCCCTGCACCCCTGCCAGGGGAATGATTCCCCTGGACCCCCTCTTCTCGTGGCATGCGGGATGGGGCCGATGGCCCCGTCCCGCATGCCAAATGAGAAGAAGGGTCCGGGAATTCGTTTCCGGGCCGGGTTCGGGGCGGCAGCCCCGCCCTGCACCCACCGCCGAGGCCGGGGTTTCGCATTTGCGGAAATTCATGTATTGGAAACCCACTTGCGCGACCGGCGTCCCATGATGGGGAGACCCTGGCCGCGCTTCTTCCATTTCCGGTGACCCTTTATGAAGCTTCGCAACATCGCGATCATCGCGCACGTCGATCATGGCAAGACGACGCTTGTCGACAAGCTGCTCGCCCAGTCCGGCTCCTTCCGCGACAACCAGCGCACG
>NZ_LMQW01000010.1 GCF_001425485.1 Aureimonas sp. Leaf427
TCGCTACTCGTTACGACCGCCGCACCATCCACTTCAAAGGCTTCGTCCACTTGGCCGGCGCCATGCTCTGGTTGGGCTGAATGTCGATCCGGCCTAGCCAGCGGGTTTCCTCCAGCGGGTCGGCCGGATTTCGGCCATTTTGGATATGCACGGCCTTGACGATGCCGAGGCTTGTCACGTCGCGCCGATAGTCGGCCGGACGATAGGTTCGGCGGATCGGCGAGAGGTCGCCCTCCAGCGGCTCGGGCCGGCCTGGCTCCAGCCAGGGATAGCTCGACCCTTCGAGGTCCTGGAAGTGCTGGTGCGCATCGACGATGCGCCAGTCCTCGTCGTCGGGACTTGGAACGCTCATCGGCGCTTGCGGGTCCATTGATCGGCGAAGACGGCGAGGATGACGACGAGACCGGAGGCGACATACTGCCAGAAGGAGGGGACGTTCATCAGCGTCAGCCCGTTCTGCAATCCGCCGAGCGTCAGAGCGCCGACGAGCGAGCCGAGCGGATTTCCGACGCCGCCGAAGAGGCTGGCGCCGCCGATCACAGCCGAGCCGATAGCCTGGAGCTCGAAGCCATTACCGCCGATCGGCTCGGCTGCACCGATGCGTGCGATCAGGATGAAGCCGGCGATGCTGGAGAGAACGCCGGACAGCGTGTAGACCGTGATCTTCACCTGCTCGATCTTGACGCCAGAGAGCTTGGCGGCTTCCTCGTTGCCGCCGATGGCGACGATCTGTTCGCCGAGCGCGGTGTATCGGATCAGGAAAAAGGCCAGTGCCGCGATGACGATCGCGAAGATCACCGGCGTCGGCACGTCGAGGACGCGGCCGGCGAAGATCGAACGAAACGCCCGAGGTAGGCCGTAGATCGGCTGGCCGTCGACGTAGATCAGCGCCATGCCGCGATAGATGCTGAGCGTGCCGAGCGTGACGATGAAGTCGGGCAGGCGCAGCTTGGCGATGAGAATGCCGTTGACGAGGCCGCAGACGAGACCGACCAGCAGCCCTGCCCCAATGCCGGCCGCGACGCCGTGGGACATCATGTCGGCGGCCACCATCGAGGACAGGCCGACCACCGAACCGACCGAGAGGTCGATGCCACGCGTCATGATGACGAGTGTCATGCCGACCGCAATCACCGCGTTGATCGAGGACTGCAGCATGATGTCGACGAGGTTTGACACCTGGTAGAAGGTGCTGTTGAGGACGGAGAACACTAGGAAGAGCGCGACGCAGCCGATCGCCACGCTCGCCTTGCGCAAAGTGTCGCCGCGGTTCGAGGCTCGTGCGATGCGGTCGCTGTCCGCCGCGGGGGTTTCGATCGACGGTGTCACGGGCTATCCTTCCCCGCGGCCAGCGCCATCAGCTGCGCCTCGGTCAGTTTGTTGTCGTTTTCGACCAGATGCTCGAGACGCCCCTCGCGAACGACGCCGATGCGGTGGCAGATGAGAAGAAGTTCCGGCAACTCGGACGAGACGACGAGAAGCGCTGCCCCATCGCCCGCCAGCCGGCGCATCAGCGCATAGATCTCGGCCTTGGCGCCGACGTCGATGCCGCGCGTCGGCTCATCGAAGAGGAAAACGCGGGCGCCCGTGGCAAGCCAGCGGGCGATCACGACCTTCTGCTGATTGCCGCCGGACAGATTGCGCATCTCGGCCGTCGTGGATCCAGGACGAATACGCATGTCTGCAATGTAGCCTCGGATAGCGTTTCGGCGCTCGCTTGCGCGCAGAACGCCGGTGGGCGCGTAGCGCCTGTGGTTTCCGAGGCCGAAATTCTGCTCGACGCTCATCATCGAAACGATGGCCTGCCCGCGCCGATCCTCGGGAATCAGCGCGATTCCGGCCGCCATGGCATCGCGTGGGCTCCTCGGCATCGCAGCGTCGGCCCCGACGCACATGGCTCCGCCCGTCGGCGGATCGACGCCGAAGACGGCGCGCAGGATCGCCGAGCGACCGGAGCCGACGAGCCCGGACAGCCCGACGATCTCGCCCGCCTTCACGGCGAGATCGACATCCCGAACCCGCGATGTCGAGAGCTTGTCGAGCGTCAGAAGCGCGGGAGCCTGGATCTGCGCAGGCTTGTCTGCGCCGAGTTCGCGGGAGAGTTCGCGCCCGGCGATCAGTTCGTTCAACTGTGCCTCGGAGTAATCGCCGATCGGTCCAGACGCTACGACATCGCCGTCCCGCAGGACGGTGACCCGGTCGGCGATCGCCCGGATTTCCGCCATGCGGTGGGAAATGTAGACGATCGCCTTTCCCGCCACCTTCAGCCGGCGGATAACGGAGAAGAGATTGTCCTGTTCGAGCGGGGTCAGGCTGGATGTCGGCTCGTCGAAGGCGATGATCCGGCCGCCGCGCGAGAGCGTCCGACTGATTTCCACGAGCTGCCGGTCGGCCATGCCGAGGCGCTCCACCAGCGTGTCCACATCGAGATGGGGTGCAAGGTCGTCGAGGATCGCGCGCGCCTGTCGGCGCAGCGCCTCGCGCGGTACGATACGAAGACCCCTGGTGCGGCCGAGGAAGATGTTCTGCGCGACGTCGAGCTGAGGAACGAGGCTCAGTTCTTGACTGACGAGGCCGATGCCCATGGCGAGCGCCGAGCGCGGACCGTCGATGCGCACGGGTCCGACAAAGTCGAGCGCGATGCGCCCGGCATCGGGCTGGACGATGCCGAACATGACCTTCATCAGCGTCGACTTGCCCGCGCCGTTCTCGCCGAGAAGAGCGTGGACCTCACCGGTTCTCAGCGTGAGATCGACACCCTTCAAGGCTCGCACGCCCGCAAAGCTTTTCGCGATGCCCGTCATAACGAGGGCCGGAGGTCGGGCGCCTCTGCCCTCCGGGCTCGAAGCAAGGCTCGTCATGGAGCCTCACTTCACCTTCGGATCGGGAAAGTCCGCGACGTTGTCCTTCGTCAACGTGGCCTGCGGCGACACGATCCAGGCCGGGATCGCCTGGCAGTCGAGCAGACGAAGCGCCATCTGGACGCCGATCTGACCTTCCTCGTAGGGGAATTCGGCGACCGTAGCCCGCATCTCGCCGGCGCCGACGGAGCGCTTGGCCTCGCGGATGCCGTCGGTTCCGACGACCGCGACCTTGTCGAGCCCGCTCGACTGAGAGACGGCCTCGACCACGCCGAGCGCCATGCCATCGTTGTTGGCGTAGACGCCGACGAGATCGGGGGTCTGGCGCAGGATGTTGGCCGTGGCATTCATCGCGGTCAGCCGGTCCCAGTTGCCCGGCTGACTGGCGACGAGCTCGAACTTCGGATTTTTGGCGAGCTCTTCCTTGAAGCCCTGGATGCGCATCCGCGCATTCGGCGAACCGGCCGCGCCTTCGATCTGGGCGACCTTGCCGCCGTCCGGATAAAGTGTCGAGAACAGCGCCGCGGCCTTAGCGCCGATGGCGACCTGATCGGTGCCAACATAGGTGCTGGCACCCTCGGTCCGCGCGTCGTCGACGATGATGGTCGGAATGTTGGCGACCCGCGCGGCCTCGATCACCGGCACGAGGTTGGAATCCGACTGCGGCGACAGCAACAGCGCGTCGGGGTTTTGCGAGAGGACGGTCTGCGCAAGGTTCAGTTGCTCGATCATCGAGGACTCGTCCTTGGCAGCCTGGACGTCCACGGTGATCCCATACTTGGCGCCCTCGTCCTTGATGCCAGCGGCGACGTCCTGCCAGAATTCGTTGATCAGCGTTTTCGTCACATAGGCAAAGCGCAGATCCTTCTTCTTCGGCGCCGGTACCGTGCCAAATTCCGCCTCGACGGCGGCGGATTCGATCCGGTCTGCCTTTGCCGTCGGATAGGCCGAGCAGCTTTCCTGCGCATGGGTCACCGAAGGGCCCATCGATAGCGCGAGCGCCGTCGTGGCAACGAGACCGTTGCGAATTCGTCCGAGCATGTCATCCTCCCATCGTGGCGCGGACCTCCATCCGACGCCGGTCGCTCTGCCCTATCGGGATTTCGGGTCCGTTGAACTGCCTCGAAGGCCGTTTCGCCAACCGCAAACGTTGGCGGATACGGCAGAACGTCTTTCGGCAGTGCCGGACCTCGTTTTATACCGACCTCGTCGCCATCGATCGCGATCAACGGGTCGGCGACGAGAGGTTAGGACAGGCTATTCGTTAGAAGCAATTTAGAAGCTTTGCTCGATCTGTTAGTTTGGCTAAATGGTTTTATCCCTCGCGCGATCGGTCTGGTCGCAACTGTCTCCTGCCCATTCACGAGCTGATGATGCAGTTACCCGTTAAAGCGATCTGGGTGTTTCATGCCGTCGCGAAAGCGGGGAGCGTTTCGCGCGCGGCCGAAGAATTGGGCGTCACGCCTTCAGCTGTCAGCCAGCAGATCCAAGCACTCGAAGTGCAACTCGGTCTTTCCCTGATGCATAAGGCGGGCCGTCGCGTCGTCCTCACGGAGGCCGGCGAGCGCTACTTCGCGACGATCGACGACGAGATCGGCCGGATCGTTGAGGCGACCTCGGCGATCAGGGGTTATCGCTCTGTGACATCCCTTACAGTTCGGGCGACGCCGACACTGTCCAACAAATGGCTCTTGCCGCGGCTCCAGACGTTCCTCGATCTCTATCCCGACATCGAGATCCGGATCGACGGGACGAACGAACCGACCGACTTCAATCGCGAGATCGTCGATCTCGAGATCCGCCACGGAGACGGGCGGTGGCCCGGCCTCTTCGTCGAGGGGATGGGGGAGGAAACCTTCGTGCCCGCCTGCGCGCCGAGCCTTGCCGCATCCGGCAGCCTTTCGCCCGAGGATCTCCCGAGCTACCGGCTTATCCATTCCGTGAAGTCGCAGGCGCAGTGGGGCCGGTGGTTTGCCGAAGCCGGCGTCCGGCCAACGCAACGCTGGCGCCGCCTCCTCTTCGATCGCAGCCATATGGCCATCGACGCTGCCTCCGGCGGCATGGGCATCGCCCTTGAAAGCACGACGATGATGGAGCGGGAATTTGCGAACGGCACCCTCCTCTGTCCCGTCGCGAAACCACCCCGGATCGGCATCGTGACACAGTGGATCGTCTGCCCGCGCGACCACCTTCGCCACAAGAAAGTTCAGGCCTTCCTCGAATGGCTTCGAACGAACCGCGAGTTTTCGAGAACGGTGCAGTCCAAGTGATTCGATCGGGTTCTCGTTACATGAACGCTCGGAAGCCGTAAATTTTATTATCATATTCTAGTACAAGCAATCAATTTTACAAGAAAAATCGTTGATGACCTTCTCAATTTGAATTGACATTCCTTCAAAAGGACAGAAGTTAGTACTTCAAGTCTCAGAAATTTTTCTTCCATCGAGGAGCTGTTCGTCTAGCTTGGAGCTATCTCTGGCGAAATTGTTTTGGATAGGGCGCTGCTACCTTATCCTGATCTCGGGCAGCTTTCAGCTCTATTATAGGGGTGAGCCCAGCGGACGGTTGCCGTACGGCGATAACCCGGCGCAGGGCTGAAAACGCCAGTTCCTGACCCGACGGCTCAACGCCACCTTCGCCTTGAAGGTGAGGCTGTGATTGCGCCTGGGTCTCTTCGTCATCGTTTCTTCTGATCGCAGCCATCCTGGCCGCCTTGAGGCAGACAATCCACTCAGCCCACTGTGCAGATTCGCGGAGCCACCTCTTTCGACCCTGACGGGGCGCAAGTTAGGAAACTGGAAAGTTTCCTCGTTGATCGGCGCGGCTGGTTCGGGTGAAGGCCATTCAGCCCAACACATCGGCGGCACACTCGCATTCCCCGGAATGAAACTGCACTTCAGCCTCGCAAATTGGAACTTTTGTCCTCGATAATGTCTATTATCATTATAGATTATATATACCAGCAACGTGCGCTGGTCAGCGAGCCGTTGCATCGGAAAGTGCGCCCAATTTTCGCGCGTGCGGATCGAGAAAGGCGGCCAGACGAACGCCCTCAATATTCTACGAATCCGCTCCGGAGTCGCTTTTCGCCAACCGGTTACACCCACTTTCCTCATCTAAGCAGGCATCCATGGCATCCCGCTCCCGGTTTCCCGTCTTCCCCGATTTTTCGAACAAAGCGATGATCGACCGCCATCTCGATCGCCTGGATACGACCGGCGTTTCGCGGCGCGACTTCCTAGCGCTCGCCTCGGCCGGCGCCGCAGCGTCCGCCTTCGCCGCGACGATGGGCCTGCCCTCGGTCGCCGTCGCAGCGCCGACCGGCAAGATCGCCTATCTCGCCTGGAGTGCCAGCACAGAGTACAACCAACTCGTCAGCAAGGGCGCGGCGGCGGCGGCCAAGGATCTGGGCTTTAACTATGCGCTGCTCGACGGCCAGATCGATGCCGGCCGCCAGTTGAACCAGTTCGAAGAACTGACAACCACGCAGGCGACCGGCGGTTTCTTCAACATTCTCGACGGCAGTGCCCTCAAGCGCGCCTCCCAATTTGCGGAAACTTCCAGGGTCTATTTCGGCGCTGTCTGGGACAGCCTTCCCTGGTTCACGCCCTTCGACGGCGGCGACTATTACACGCTCTACGCCAATCCCGAGGAAGACGCCGCCCATCGCGGCGTGACGGAGGCTCTCCTGACGGCCGTGACCGAAAAGTTCGGCGGCGGCAAGGTGGTCGCTCTCACCGGAACGCCGGGCAACTGGTGCGAGACCGCGCGCAATCGCGGGCGCGACGAGGCCTTCGCCAAGCATCCGGGGACGCAGCTCGTCGATCAGTTGCCGGGCAAATGGCTGCGCGAGGAATCGCTGCGCGCCACCGAGGATCTTCTGACACGCAACCACGACATCGTCGGCATCATCACCCAGAACGACGACGAAGCGCAGGGCGCCATCGCCGCCCTGCGCAATGCCGGCCTGCGGGCGGGCGAGGACGTTCTCGTCGCAGGCGCCGACGGCACGTCGCTGGGCGCGGAGGCGATCCGCAAGGGTCAGCAGGTCGCAACCAGCGGCAACAGCCCGGTCTTCACCGGAGCGCTCTTCGTCTCGCGCATCTACGACGTTACCCATGGCTGGGTGCCGAGTGTGCCGGAGCGCCAGCTCTACTGGCGGCCGACGATCGTCACCAAGGACAATGTCGATGCCTATGTCGCCCGTTACGTGAACGACGACGGGGTCGAGCCCTTCGATTACAGGCGCATGTCGAAGGTGCTGCATCCCGACGACTGGGACCCGCAGGCCGACGTCTATCCCATCGACATCGAGCAGCACTGGCGCGGCTACGAGAAGCCCGCCGGCTGGGCGCCGCCCGCAGCCTATGCCGAGGCGAAGGCTGCGGGCGAGTTCGAACGAGTGAAGGCCGAATACGCCGACCACTACAAAATCAAGTTCGACGGCCCCGGTCCGAACGCCCGGAGCTGAACGTTCGCGGCCGTTGGCAGAATGCGACGGCCGCGTCGCTCGACAGGCAAGGCCGCAGGCTTTGCCAAGGCTGTCGCTCAGCCTGCCGATCTCTGCCTGGCTCCAGAAAAGGTCCGATTCGATCATGACCGTCCACGCGACGACGATCGCCGCAGTCGGCGCCCCCGCGACAAGTCCGCCTCTGTTTCAGGCCGAGGGCCTGAGGAAGGCCTATAGCGACACCGTCGTGCTCGACGGCGTCGGCTTCGAGGTTCCCGCCCATTCCGTCGTCACCTTTGTCGGCGAGAACGGGGCGGGGAAATCGACGCTCTTCAACATTCTCAGCGGCATCACCGGCGCCGATGCGGGCACGATGCGGCTCGCCGGCGAGGACTATCGCCCGAAGACCTATGGCTCAGCCGTCAGAAGCGGTGTCTCGCGGGTGTTCCAGGAACAGTCGCTGATCGCCAATGTGCCGGTCTACGAGAATCTCCTTCTCGGCGAGGAGCACCGCTTCACGCGCGCCGGGCAACTTCTTGACAAGCGCTCGATGATCGCAGCGGCCGAACGGATCGTCGAGGAGGCCGGCATCGACATCGACGTGCGCCGGCGCACCGGCGACTACGACTTCTCCAAGCGCCAGTCGATCGAGATCGCCCGCGCCTGCCTTGCACCCACGCATCTCCTCGGCATGGAGCGTCCCTTCATCCTGCTCGACGAGCCGACTTCGGCCCTGGACCGCCGCGATGAGGAGGCCTTCTTCCGTCTTGTCGCCAAGATCAAGCGGCGCGGCTCGCTGCTCTTCGTCTCGCACCGGCTGAGCGAAGTGCTGGCTTTGTCCGACCTGATTTACGTCCTGAAGGACGGCCAGCTCGTGGCAAAGCTCGACCCTGCCACCGCTGACGAGCGTACGCTCCATGGACTAATGGTCGGGCGCCAGCGTGCCACCGACTATTATCATGAAAAGCGCCAGCGTGCCGTTGCGCAGGAACCTGTCCGCCTCGACGTGCGCGGCCTCGCAGAGCCCGGCGCCTTCGCCGACATCTCCCTTTCGGTCCGAGCGGGCGAGATCGTCGGCATCGGCGGCCTCCTCGATTCCGGCAAGAGCGCGCTCGGCAAGGCCATTGCCGGCGTGGAGCGCCCGGCTTCCGGCACGGTGGCCCTGGCGGGTGGCGAGCACCGCGCGCCCGCCATCGGCCGCTTCGTGAAGCGGGGCCTTGGCTACGTGCCGGCAGAGCGGCTGGCGGAGGGCATGATCGCCGCCTTCAGCGTGGCCTGGAACATCTCGCTGGCCAGCGGCGGCGACCGCCAGACGAACCGCTTCGGACTCTGGAAACGACGCCGGGAGACCGAGACCGCGGAACGCTACGGGCGCGAACTCGCCATCCGGTCCGCGACGCCCGGCCTTCGCTGCTCCCGCCTGTCGGGCGGCAACCAGCAGAAGGTCGTTCTGGCGCGCTGGCTCAGCCGCGACCCCGAAGTCCTGGTGCTGGACAATCCGACGCGCGGCGTCGATGCCGGCGCGAAGGAGGAGATCTATCGGTTGATCCGCGACCTCGCCGATCGCGGCGTCGCCGTTCTTCTGATCACCGACGAGCTTCTCGAACTGATCGGCCTCTCCAACCGTATTCTCATCCTGCAGCGCGGGCACATCGTGGCGGAGATTCCCTCCCCCTCGACGGCCAAGCCAGGCGAGCGCGAACTCGTGGCCTGGATGCTGCCGCAGAGCGGCGACCCTTCCGCAGTGTCACCCCACCTGGAAACGAACCCATGACCCTCGCCGCGCCCACGCGACCGGCATCGGCCCCGCCGCGCCTCGACCTTACCTCGATCGACAAGAGCCTGTGGTTTCCGGTCGGGGTCGTTCTCTTTCTCTTCGTCTTCTTCTCGCTTGCCACCGATTCCTTCGCCACGCTGCGCAACTTCACCGCCGTCAGCGGGCAAGCCGGAACGCTGCTCATCGCCTGCCTCGGCGGCACCTTCGTCGTTCTCATGGGCAGCATCGATCTCTCCATCGGCGCCATGGTGCTTCTGGCGGGCGCGACGAGCGTGACGCTCCTCAACGGGACCTCGCTCGGCTTTGCGGTCCTGCCGGCGGTGGCGCTGATCGGCGGGCTGCTCGGCCTCGTCAACGGCACGATCTACACGCTCGGCCGCATCCCCTCCTTCATCGTGACGCTCGGCACGCTCTCGGTCTTCAGCGGCCTTGCGCTGATGGTGCTCGACGGACGCGCCATCCAGTTCGATCTGGCGGGCTTCGAGAGCATCGCCATCGGGCAGTTGATCCCGCGCCTTCCCAACATCGCCCTCTGTGCCCTCGCTGCCTGGGCTGTGGTGGTGTTCATCGCGGTCCGCACGCGCTTCGGCCGCTATATGTACCTGATCGGCGGCGGAGAGACCGTGGCGCGCACCGCCGGCATCCCGGTCGAGCGCTACAAGATCTACGCCTTCGTCCTGTCGGGGGTTTTGGCCGGCATCGGGGCGGTTCTGTCGGTTGCCCGGCTCGGCGCGGCGGGGCCCTCGCTTGGCTCCGACCTCCTCCTCAACAGCCTTGCCGCCATCGTCGTCGGCGGAACCTCGCTGTCGGGTGGCATCGGCGGCCCGCACCGAACGCTGATCGGCGTCCTCATCATCGCGATCCTCGACAACGGGCTGAACCTGATGGGCGTCTCGCAATACTCGCAGATGATCGTGAAGGGGCTCGTCGTCATCGCCGCCGTCCTCGTCAGCCGCGACCCCTCCCGCACCGCCGTCGTCAAATAGGCAGGAGCCCATGACCAAGCGATTGATCTTCAACGGCTTCTCGATGAATGCCGTCTCCCATGTCTATCACGGTCTGTGGCGCCATCCGCAGACGCTGCAGACGAAATTCAACGATCTCGATACCTGGGTCTCCCTGGTGAAGCTTCTCGAGAAGGGCAAGTTCGACACGTTCTTCGTCGCCGACATCCTCGGCGTCGACGCCGCCTACAAGGGAAGCTGGGACACCTACGTCAAAGAGGCCGTGCAAATCCCGATCAACGATTCCGGCGTTCTCGTCGGCGCGCTGATCCAGTCGAGCGAGCATATCGGCCTGACGCTGACGAGCTCGATCCTGCAGGAGCACCCCTTCAACTTCGCCCGCAAGCTCTCGACGCTGGACCACCTCAGCAAGGGGCGCGTCGGCTGGAACATCGTCACCAGCGTCAGCCACAACGCCGCGCAGAACTTCGGCTTCGACCGTATCGTGCCGCATGACGAGCGCTACCGCTGGGCGGAGGAATATGTCGACGTCGTCTACAAGCTCTGGGAAGGCTCCTGGGACGAGGATGCGGTGATCGACGACAAGGCAGGCAACATCTACGCCGACCCGGCCAAGATCCACCGAATCCATCACCACGGCCAGCGCTACAAGGTGCTGGGTCCGCATCTCAGCCAGCCCTCGCCGCAGCGTACGCCCGTTCTCTTCCAGGCCGGGTCCTCGACGGCGGGGCGGGGCTTCGCCGCCCGGCACGCCGAAGGCACGTTCATCGCCGCCGTCAATCCGCAAGGCGCCAGACGGCAGATCGACGAGACGCGCGCCCTGGTGCGCGCCGCAGGGCGCAATGCCGACGACCTCCTCTTCGTGCAGGGCATGTCCTTCGTCGTCGGCGGCACGGAGGAAGAGGCGGCCGCCAAGGCCCGGGATCTTGCCGCCGACATCAGCGTCGACGGGCTGCTTGCCCATATCAGCCGCGATCTCGGCATCGATCTCGGCCTTCTCGATCCCGATCGGCCGGTGGACGAGCTGTCGATCGAAGGCGTCCAGGGCATCGTGCGCGCCTTCGAGGAGGGCAATCCCGGCCGGCGCGCCACCGTTGCCGATCTCGGCCGGGCCTATGCGCTGAGCAGCCAGGTGGTGGGAACGCCCGAGACGATCGCCGACCAGCTCGAGATCTGGCAGTCGGCCGGGATCGACGGCATCAACCTCATCTACCACACGACCCCCGGCTCCTTCGTCGATTTCATCGAAAACGTCACGCCGGTGCTCCAAGCCCGCGGTCTCGCGCAGACCGACTATGCGGAAGGGACCTTCCGCGAAAAGCTCTTCGCCGGCCGGGGCGCACGCCTGCTCGAGCGCCATCCGGCCGCATCCTATCGTGGCGCCTTCGTCGGCAACCTCGCCGATCGGCTTCCGGCGGCCTGACGCTGGTCTCCCTCACACCGCCCCAGATCGCCAGAAGAGCCGTTGCACGGCTGCCGAGGAGTTACCCCGCATCATGGTCAGCATCGATCCCCGCCGCTTCGGCGATCTTACTGCGCGTAGCACCATAGACGAGCATCTCGGCCGCATGGACACGACCGGCGTTTCGCGCCGCGACTTCCTCGCCTTCGCCTCGGCCAGCCTCGCGGCGACCGCGGCGGCCGGGGTTCTCGGCCGCACTTCGGTCGCCGTCGCCGCGCCGTCCGGCAAGCTTGCCTACCTTGCCTGGACGAGCCGGGTCGAGTTCATGGCGCAGGCGAGCCGTGCGACGGCGGATGCCGCCAAGAGCTTCGGCCTCGGCTACAGCTATCTCGACGGGCAGGTGGACAGCGCGCGCCAGCTCAACCAGGCAGAGGAGCAGATCAATTCAGGCTCGGGCGCCATCATCCTGCACGCGCCGGACGGCAGCGCGGTGCGCCGCATCGCCGAATATGCCGAACAGAACAAGGTCTATTTCTCCAACGTCTGGGCGACGTTGCCCTGGTACACCCCGTTCGACGCCAGTGAATACTACACGCTCTATGCGGTGCCGGAGGAGTTCACCGCCCATCGCGGCGTGACGACGGAGCTGCTCAAGGCGGTGACCGAGCGCTTCGGCGGCGGCAAGATCCTGGGCGTCACCGGCGTTCCCGGCTTCTCAACCGACAATGTGCGCAGCCGCGGGCGCGACGCCGCCTTCGCCGACTTTCCCAAGACCGAACTCGTCGGACAGCTTCCCGGCCTCTTCAACCGGGAGGATTCGCTGAAGGCGACGCAGGACCTCCTCAGCCGCTATCCCGACATCGTCGGCATCGTGGCCCAGAACGACGACGTGGCGCAGGGTGTCGTCGCGGCCCTGCGCGCGGCCGGGCTGAAGCCGGGCGAGGACGTTCTCGTCGTGGGCGCGGACGGAACCAGCGAAGGCGCTCGGGCGATCAAGAGCGGCCAGCAGCTCGCCACCAGCGCCAATTCGCCGGCGTTCCAGGCAGGACTCTTCACGGCGCGCCTCTACGACGTCCTAAACGGCTGGAAGCCCCGCGCCGCCGAGCGCATGCTGCACTGGCGCTCGATCATCACGACCTCGGCCAATGTCGACACCTATCTCCAACGCTATGTCGACAATGGCGACGTCCCCCCCTTCGACTATCGCCGGATGTCGAAGGTCGCCCATCCGGATGACTGGGACCCGCAGGGCGAAGTCTTCCCGCTCGACATCGATCTTGAATGGGAGGGGCTGCCCAAGCCGAGCGGCTGGACTTATCCGGAGGCCTATCTCAAGGCGAAGACAGGGGGCGAATGGGAGGCAGTCCGCGAGGAGTATCGGGCCCACTACAAGGTGCCCTTCTTCGGCCCTTCACCTTTCCGCAGCCTTTGAAAGACGCACCCCAATGACCATTGCAGGACCCATCATCGCCACCCGGCCGAAGACGCAGGTCGATCGCGCCTGGGGGTCGGGCCCAAGTGCGCGCTATGAGGAGATCGCGGCGCGCTTTCGCCCGCTTTTCGCCCGCATCCAGGAAGGAGTCATCGACCGGGAGGTCCACCGGCGCCTTCCGCACGAGGAGATCGGCTGGCTGAAACAGGCCGGCTTCGGCGCGCTGCGCGTGCCGCAGGCGCTAGGCGGCCTCGGCGTCACGCTGCCTGAGCTTTTCAACCTTCTGATCGAGCTGGCGGAGGCCGACTCCAATCTCGTTCAGGCGCTTCGAGCCCATTTCGGCTTTACCGAAGACGTGCTGAACACCAAGATTCCGGGACGCCGCGAACTGTGGGCGAGCCGGATCGCGGCCGGCGAGACGGTCGGCAGCGCCTGGACGGAACTCGATTCGACGCTCGTCGCTTTTTCCACCACCGTCACGCCCAATGACGGTGGATGGCGGCTGACGGGTTCGAAATTCTACACGACCGGCTCGCTCTTCGCCGATTGGGTTCAAGTCGGCTGCGTCGATGCGGCGGGAGAGCCAGTCTCGGCCATTGTCTCGCGCCATGCACCCGGCGTCGAAGTCGTCGACGACTGGGACGGAATGGGACAGCGGCTGACGGCGAGCGGTACGACGCGTTTTGCCGAGGCGCCGGTCGCGAGCGCGGACGTCTACCCGGAGGAGGACGGCTTTACGTATTCCGCGGCCTTCTACCAACTCGTTCAACTTGCGACGATCGCCGGCATCGGGCGGGCGGCGGCGAACGACGTCGCGGCCGCCGTGGCCAAGCGCCAGCGAACCTACACACATGCCGCCGCCACGCGATCGAGTCAGGACCCGCAGGTGCTGCAGGTGGTCGGGCGAATCCGCGCCGCAGCCTACGCCTCCGGCGCGATCGTGCTGAGAGCGGCCGAGGCGCTCCAGCGGGTTCACGATGCGAGGCTGGCCGACGACGCCGAGGCTGAGGAGCAGGCGAACGCGATCGCCGAGTTGGAAGCCGCACAAGCGCAGACCGTCGTGACCGATCTCATCCTCAATGCCACCACGATCCTCTTCGATGCGCTCGGCGCCTCGGCGACGCTGCGCACCGTCGGTCTCGACCGTCATTGGCGCAACGCCCGCACCCTCTCGTCACACAATCCTCGCATCTACAAGGATCGGATCGTCGGCGACTTCGCGGTGAACGGCACCCTGCCACCCTATCAGTGGCGCGTAGGAACAAACTGATTGTAGCATAGATCGGCAAAGCGGAAAGGAGGCTCTTCTGTCGAGAATGAAAGAAAACCGTATGGAATTCAGATTGGCATCGGTCTTGGTTGCTTAGGGTCAGGACTCATTGGTCAGAGCTAGAACAGAACGGTAGCTGCGAGGGTGATGGCGGAGAAGAAGACCGTCGGACACCGGTCGTAATGGGTGGCGACGCGTCGCCAGTCCTTCAGACGTCCGGACATGATCTCGATGCGGCTACGGCGCCTGTAGCGGCGCTTGTTGTATGCGACGGGGTCAATCCGCGATTTACGACCGGGAAGGCAAGCTTGGATGCCTCTCGTCTGCAAGGTATCTCTGAATCAGTCGGCGTCATAACCACGATCGCCGAGCAGTGTTTGATCCCAGGGTTTGATGGTGAGATCCTTTCCTCTAAATGGAAGGAGGCTCTATGGGACAGGTTCGTCATGGCAAGCGGATGTCTCACCTGGCTGTTCCACCATGCGAAACCTACGACTAAGTGCTTGATCTAAATACAGGTGGTGGAGCTGAGCGGGATCGAACCGCTGACCTCGTCATTGCGAACGACGCGCTCTCCCAACTGAGCTACAGCCCCGTCCACCTGTGAGGCGGCTTTTACGGGGCGGGTCGGCCTTCTGTCAAGCGCGGCGATGCAAGGCGCCTTGCGCGGCGGCAGGGGGCTCGTTACATCACGGGCTCCGAAGATCCGGGGCCCCGCCACGCCATGCTCGCCGTCGTTCAAGTCGTCCTCATCGTGCTCGACCTTCTCTGGTGGCTGGTCATCGCTTCGGCGGTGCTCTCCTGGCTCTATGCGTTCAACATCGTGAACGCCGGCAACCAGTTCGTCGATGCGATCGGCAGCTTCCTCTACCGCACGACCGAGCCGCTCTACAGGCCGATCCGCCGCGTGCTGCCCAATCTCGGCGGCCTCGATCTCTCCCCGCTCGTCCTTCTGCTCGGCATCATCTTCCTGCAGTCGCTGATCCAGCTCTATGTCGTGCCTGCGATCTATCGCGCCGGCATCTGATCGAAGATCCGAGGGCCCGGTCGATCGCGCCGTGAGCTTTCGCGCCCTTTCGGGCCTTAAGTTTCCTCTTGCCGTCCGCCGGCCTTGGCGCGAGCGGCGGTCGAGCCTTGCCGTGGGTCGGCCCGATCCTGGTCGGGCCCGGAATCGGCCGATGCGTCGGAGTGTTCCTTGAGCCGCGCCGATTTCGCCGAGACGGTGGCGGGCACCCTTCGCCTCCATGTCCGCCTGACGCCAAGGGGCGGGGCGGACCGGATCGACGGCGTCGGCGAGGTCGGCGCCAGCGGCGTCGTGCTTCTGGCGCGGGTGCGCGCGATTCCCGAGAAGGGCCGGGCCAACGCGGCGCTGATCGAGCTGATCGCGGAGGCCGGAGGCTGGCCGAAATCGGCGCTGACCCTCGATGCCGGATCGAAGAGCCGGGTCAAGGTGGTGGAGGTCTCGGGCGATGCGTCCGGGCGGGCCGAAGGACTGGCGCGGCTTCGGGCTCTAATCCATCAGGTGTAGCGCGAAGCGGACCGACGCTCGTCTGTAGAGCTGGAAGGTCAGCACCGACCGTCAGGTGCGCGCCGCCGGACCCGCACGGCGGCCGATGGCCGGCGGTCCTTGCCGAAATTACAAGATATCGGCCACTTTCGCCTCCTCGCGAGACCCGAAAATCCCTCGCCGATCCTCGACCGCCGATTTCGGCTTGGGCTCTCAGAAGTCCGAGACCTTGCCCCAGGCCGCCGCGGCCAGACGCGCGGGGTCGTAGGGGCGGGGGTCGACGATCGGTCGGTCGCCGGTGACGAGATCGGCGACGAGATGGCCGGCGCCCGTACCGATGCCGAAGCCGTGGCCGCTGAAGCCGGCGGCGAGGATGAAGCCCGGCAGCGCCTCGATCCCTCCGATCGCGGGCACGCCATCGGGCGTGGAGTCGATGAAGCCTGCCCAGCTTGCCTCGATCCTCGTGTCGCGAAGGGCCGGGAACAGGGCCTGCGCACGCCGGTGGGTTTCCCGAACGAGACGCGCGTCCGGCCGCGGATCGAGGGTCCGGCAGCGCTCCATCGGCGTCTCGGCGTCGAGACGCCAGCGCGCCGTCGTCTCGAAGCCCGAACGCCAGGCCGCGGCGCCGCCCGGCCGAAGCGAGCGCCAGCGGCGGGCGAACATCGGCACGAACTCGCGGGAGAAGAGAAGCTTCTGCGGGCTCGGATCGACGCTCGCCCGGCCGCTGATGGCCAGTGTATGCCCGCCGCGCGAGCCCCGCCGCGTCACGGAGATGTCCGCCGTGTGCAAGGCGTCGGGAAGGCCCGCGATGCCGGGCGAGACCGAGAGGATGGAGGAACGCACTGCCGATTGCGGAAAGCGGATGCCGAGCTGGCGGCAGAAGGAGGAGGCCCAGGCGCCGCCCGCCATGACGACGGTCTGCGTGCGGATCGTGCCGCGTTCGGTGACGACGCCGCTGACCCGCCCGCCCGCCGTCTCCAGCCCGCGCGCCGCGCAGTTCTGGAGCACGGTGGCGCCCTGCCTCATGATGCCGAGGGCGATGACCGGGGCCGCGCGCGAGGGGTCTGCGACGCCGTCATGGGGCGAGAAGACGCCGCCCTTCCAGTCGCGCCCCGTGGCGGCACCGCGTGTCCGCGCCTCCTCTGCGCTCAGCATATGCGTCTCGACGCCGACGCTGCGGGAGAAATCGCGCCATTTCGCCCATCCCGCGATTTCGACCTCGTTCTGGCTGAGATAGAGGAGACCGCAGCGGCGGAACCCGACATCCTCGCCGATGTCCTCGGACAGCTTATCCCAGAGATCGAGGCTGCGCGTGGCGAGCGGCAGTTCGCGTGCATCGCGGTTCTGCTGGCGGCACCAGCCCCAGTTCCGGCTGGACTGCTCGGCGCCGATCCGGCCCTTTTCCAGAAGCGTGACCGACACGCCGCGACGGGCGAGATAATAGGCCGTGGACACGCCGACGATGCCCCCGCCGATGACCACGACGTCCGAGGCCTCCGGCAGGATGGCGGAGGTTTCGATGGCGAGAAGGGGCGCAGGCATGGCGATCTCCGGCTGACGGGTCATCCTATCCGGCCGGCGAAGAGAGCACCTGCCGCAATGCGTCCGGCGGCAGCATAATCTGCCGGCCCGGGACTTCGTTCGCATCGCATCGTATCGCCGACCAGCGCGGGAGGCGCGGCATGATCCGATGCCCGAGGAGCTTTGCCCCGCACGAGCATTCGGCATAAGCTGCCGGTCGGAACGGGATCGGCCCCGTTCGTTCGATGAGGCCCGGATGAAACTCGATCGTATCGACGTGAAGATTCTCTACGAATTGCAGAAGAACGGTCGGATCACCAACGTGGAGCTCGCCGAACTCGTCAGCCTGTCGCCCAGCCCCTGTCTCATGCGCGTGAAGAAGCTGCAGGAGGCGGGGTTCATCACGGGCTATTCGGCGCAGATCAACGTCGCCAAGCTCGGGCAGACCTTCACGGTCTTCACGGAGGTGACGCTGAAGAACCATCGCCAGATCGATTTCGCCCGCTTTCTCGCCGTGGCGCAGAAGGAGGATTCCGTCATGGAATGCCACCTCGTTTCCGGCGGCTACGATTATCTCATCAAGTTCGTGACGAGCGGCATCACCGAGTATCAGGAGACGATGGAGCGGCTCATCGACATGGAGATCGGCATCGACAAGTATTTCAGCTTCGTCGTCCTCAAGACGCCGATCGCCAAGACGCATATGCCGCTGACGAGCCTCTTCCCGATGTGATGCCGGCGAGCCCCGGCCGGGGACCCGCCCGCGGGAGCCGCTCTCGCCTGCGGAAGGAGCGAGGGGCTTCGAGGGTTCAGAACTTCGACCTGCCGAGGAAGCTCGCGGCTTCGGGATCGAGCTGCAGGCGGTCGAGCCAGGTCGCGTCGAGCTTGGGCGTCGATTGATGCAGAAGCCGCGAATAGGGATGGCCCTCGCGCGCTCCGAAGGCATCCGGCCCCAGCTCCTCGATCTTCTCGCCGGCATACATGACCGCGATCCGGTCGCAGATCGAGCGCACCATCGACAGATCGTGGCTGATGAAGATGTAGGACAGGCCGAGATCGCGCTGCAGCTGCTTCAACAGGTCCATGATCGCGGCGGCGACCACGGTGTCGAGCGCCGAGGTGATCTCGTCGCAGATGATGAGGTCGGGCTCGGCGGCCAGCGCCCGCGCCAGGTTGACCCGCTGCTTCTGCCCGCCGGATAGCTCGGCCGGCAGCCGGTGCTTGAGCGCGCGGGGAAGGCGGACCATGTCGAGAAGCTCCTCGACGCGGGCCTCGCGCGTCCGGCCGCGCTTGCCGTGATAGAAGGTCAGCGGCCGGCCGAGGATGTCGCCGACGGACTTGGCCGGGTTGAGGGCGGTGTCGGCGAGCTGGAAGACGATCTGAAGCCGGCGCATGTCCTCGCGCGACCGCGAGGCGAGGCCCTTGCCGAGTTGGCGCCCGTTCATGATCACGCTGCCGGCGACGGGCGGGACGATGCCGGCGATGACGCGGGCGAGCGTGGACTTTCCGCATCCGGACTCGCCGACAATGCCGAAATTGGTGCCGCGCGCGATGGCCATGTTCACCGAATGAAGCGCCATGACCTTCGGCCGCCCGTTCGGCTGGATGGGGCCGAAGCCGGCCGAGATGTCGCAGACTTCGAGAATGTTCGTCTGCAGGCCGAGCGGCTCGGCGGGCCGCTCGACGCGCGGCGCATGCTCGAAAGCGGCGAGAAGCTCGCGCGTGTAGGGATGTTCGGGCGCGGCGATGATGCGCGTCGTCGCGCCGCTTTCCTGAACCGTGCCCTCGCGCAGGACGACGATGCGCTCGGCGATCTGGGCGACGACGGCAAGGTCGTGGCTGACATAGACGCCGGCCATGCCTTTGGCCTTCATCACGGACTTGAAGGCGCGCAGGACCTCGATCTGGGTCGTCACGTCGAGGGCCGTCGTCGGCTCGTCGAAGATGACGAGCTTGGGATCGCCGATCAGCGCCATGGCGGCGGCGAGCCGCTGCAGCTGGCCGCCGGAGACCTCGTGCGGATAGCGCGCGCCGATCGTCTCGGGATTGGGCAGGGCGAGGGCGCGGAAAAGCTCCACCGCCTTCCGCCGGGCCTCGGCATCCGGCATCAGATCGTGGATGCGCGCGACTTCGACGACCTGGTCCATGATGGTGCGCGCGGGATTGAAGGCGGCCGCCGCGCTCTGCGGAATATAGGCGACCTCGCGGCCTCGCATCCGCGCCCGGGCGCTTTCTGGAACCGCCGCCATGTCGATTCCATCGACTTGGACGGTGCCGCCCGAGATGCGGCAGCCCGGCCGGCAATAGCCCATCAGCGTCAGCGCGATCGTCGTCTTGCCCGATCCGCTCTCGCCGATCAGCGCGACGATCTCGCCGTCGGCGATGTCGAGATCGACGCCCCGGATGATGTCGACGGTCCTGCCGGAATCGGTCTTCGCTTCGACCGTGAGGCCGCGGATCTCGACGAGGTTCGCCATCATGCGCTCCGATCGCGGATCTTGCGGGGAAGGTTGTCGATCAGGAGGTTGACGCTGATCGTGAGGCTCGCGATCGCGAGCGAGGGGAAGATCACGGCCGGCGCGCCGAAGGGCAGCCCGCCGATGTTCTCGCGCACGAGGGCACCCCAGTCCGCATAGGGCGGCTGCACGCCGAGGCCGAGAAAGGAAAGGCCGGACAGGAGCAGGACGACGAAGACGAAGCGCAGGCCGAGATCGGCGAGAACCGGGCCGACGATGTTCGGCAGGATTTCCGAGCCGATGAGGTAGAGCGTGCGCTCGCCCCGCGCCTTGGCGACTGTGACGAAGTCCATCGTGTTGACGTTGACCGCGAGCGCCCGCGCGAAGCGGTAGGCGCCGGGCGTGTAGATGACGGCGAGCGTTCCGATGAGGACCGGGATGGAGGAGCCGATGCCGGACACGACGACGAGGCCGAAGAGCTTGCTCGGGATCGAGTTCAGCGCGTCGAGGAACCGGCTGAGGCAGGCGTCGAGCCAGCCGCCCGTGACGGCCGCCGCCATGCCGAGCGCGACGCCGGTGAAGCAGGCGATGGAGACGGCGGCGAGCGAGATTCCGACCGTGTAGCGGGCGCCCATCAGGATGCGCGAGAGCATGTCGCGGCCGAGATAGTCGGTGCCGAGCCGGAAGGCGGCGCTCATCGGGCCGAAATAGTCGTAATCGACGATCTCGCCGGCGGGATAGGGCACGAGGAGCGGCGCCAGGACCGCGACGAGCGCCCAGGCCAGGATGACGCCGAGCCCGAGCAGCCCGACCAGCGGAAAACGGTGTCCGGGGCTCTTGCGGGGAAGCCGCGGTGCGGTGACGACGGTCATCGGCGGAGCCTCGGGTTGGCGACGATCGCGATGAGATCGGCCGTCGTGATGAGCGTGAGATAGCCGATGCAGAAGATCATCGCGCAGGTCTGGATCAGCGGCAGGTCGCGCGTCGCCACGGCATCCACCATCAGCTTGGCGATGCCGGGATAGTTGAAGATCGTCTCGACGATGATGACCCCGCCCAGGAGGTAGGACAGAGACAGCGCCACCGCGTTGACGACGGGGCCGAGCGCGTTCGGCAAAGCGTGGCGCAGAACCATGCGCGAGCGGGACGCGCCCTTCAGAAGCGCCATTTCCACATAGGGCGCCTTCAGCGTCTCGATGACGGCGGCGCGCGTCATGCGGATCATCTGGGCCGAGATGACGAAGGCGAGCGTGATCACGGGCATGGCGAAGACGCGCAGGAGTTCGCCGAAGGAATGGACCTCGTTGGCGAAGGCGAGCGCGGGCAGCCATTTCAGGTAGACCGCGAAGACGAGGACGGCGGAGGTCGCCACCATGAATTCGGGGATGGAAATGAGGCCGACGACGAGCGTCGTCACGATCCGGTCGTAGAGCGAGCCGCGCAGCACCGCCGTCGTGATGCCGAGCGCGAGCGCGATCGGCACGGAGACGAGGCTGGTCACGGCGGCCAGCTTCAGCGTGTTGGCCAGACGCCCGCCGATCAGCTGGGCGACGGGCATGTTCGAGGAATAGGACATGCCGAGATCGCCGGACAGAAGCCCGAGCAGCCAGCGCCCGAAGCGCAGGATGGCGGGGTCGTCGAGATGCATGGCGGTGCGAAGGCCGGCGACCGCTTCGGGCGTCGCGGACTGGCCGAGCAGTATCTCCGCGACGTCTCCGGGCAGGAGTTCGGTCGCGAAGAAGATGGTGAAGGCGACCACGAGGAGCGTGATCAGCGCGGTGCCGATCCGGCCGGCCACGAGGGGCAAAATCCTGGACGTCATGCAGACCCCTTCCCTGGCGGCCTTCGCCCCGCCACCTCCGGCTATCCCGACGAACCGCCGGGACGGACCCGGCGGTTCGAGACCTCTCCTCAGGCTTCGAGCCAGACGTGCTCGGCGAAGGCGTAGCCCATCATGCCGCCGAGCGGGTTCGGCTGGAGCCCCTTCAGCTTGGCCGAGGTCGCATCGACATTCGACAGGAAGGCCGGGATGATCGTGCCCGCTTCCTCGGCGATCATGCCCTGCATGACGCCGTACATCTCCTTGCGCTTGGCCTGGTCGAGCGATCCGCGGGCCTCGACCAGCATCTTGTCGAACGTCGGCGAGGCGTACTTGCTCTCGTTCCAGGGGGCGTCGGAGGCGTAGAGCAGCGAGAACAGGATGTCCGGCGTCGGGCGCGGGTTGATGTTGCCGAAATGGACCGGCGCCTTCAGCCAGTAGTTCGACCAGTAGCCGTCGGACGGCACGCGCTGCACGTCGAGCTTCATGCCGATCTCGGCGCCCGAGGCCTGCACGATCATGGCCATGTCGATGGAGGAGGCCGCCGCCTCGGAAGTGATGATCGGGATCGACTGGCCGAGGAGACCGGCCTTCTCGAAAAGGAACTTCGCCTTTTCCGGGTCGAAGGCCTTCGCCTTGACCTCGGCGTTGTAGTAGGCGGAGGCCGGCGATATCGGCTGGTCGTTGCCGATTTCGGCAAGGCCGCGCATGACCGATTTCTGGATCTGCTCGCGGTTGACGAGATACTTCATGCCTTCGATGAAGCCGGCCTTCTCGCCGGGGCTCATGTCGAGGCGCATGTTGAGATTGGTGTAGTTGCCGGAGGTCGTCTTGGACAGCGCGACGCCCGGCTGGCTTTCCACGAGGCGGATCGATCGCGGGTTGATCGAGGCGGCGAACTGGATGTCGCCGGACAGAAGCGCGTTGACGCGGGCCGTGTCGTCGGGGATCGCGAAGAACTCGAAGGAGTCGAGATAGGGGCCGGTCTCCTTCCAGTAGTTCGCGTTCTTCACCGCGACCGAGCGCACGCCGGGCTCGAAGACCTCGCAGATGAAGGCGCCGGTGCCGTTGGCCTTCGTGAAGTCGGTCGTGCCCTCCGCGATGATCATGAAGTGGTTCATGGCCAGGATGGTCGGCAGGTCGGCGTTCGGAGCCGCCAGCGTGATCTCGACGATCGAGGCGTCCAGCGCCTTGATGCCGGTCATCTGCTTGGCGATCGAATTCACCTTGGAGCCGACGGCCGGGTCGAGATGGCGGTTCAGCGAATAGACCACGTCGGCCGCTTCCAGCGTCTTGCCGTTGTGGAAGGCGACGTTCTTGCGAAGCTTGACGGTCCAGACCTTGGCGTCGGTGCTCTCGACGCTTTCCGCCAGTTCCATTTCCAGGACGTCGCCGTCTTTGAGGAAGGTCAGGCGGTTGTAGAAGGCGCAGCAGCGGACGTAGTCGGTGGAGAGCGAGGCCTTGGCGGGATCGAGCGTGTCGGCCGTCGAGGCGGAATAGCCGGCCGCCTTCAGCGAGCCGCCGAAAACGGGGGCCGCGGCCAGCGCCGTC
Source organism: Aureimonas sp. Leaf427 (assembly GCF_001425485.1). Taxonomy (GTDB): domain Bacteria; phylum Pseudomonadota; class Alphaproteobacteria; order Rhizobiales; family Rhizobiaceae; genus Plantimonas. The sequence continues at coordinate 23,012 of NZ_LMQW01000010.1, forward strand.
TCGGCGCGGCCGAGGATCAGCCCGCCGGCCGCGATGCCGATGCCGCCCAGCATCATCATCTGCAGGAGCTCGCGGCGGTTGGCGCCGCGCTTGATGGCGGTCTCGACCATGGCGTCGTCGCGACGGGTCCAGTTGGTGAAGCGGCTGTCGGTCATCTCGTTCCCCTTGCGTTGACGTCTTGATGGCGAAATCCGGAGCGACGTCCGGATCGAGGTGCCGCGGTTGGGAGCCCTCCGGTCTTTGCGTCCGAGGTCTCGTCTGAAACGGAGTGTGGCAGAGTGCCGCCGTCCGAATATTCGTTAGAAGGACGTCCAGCAGCACAAAATTGCGAAAACGAGTGGCAAGGCGATACGTGCATAACCTTTGGGCATCGCTTCGTAGGATCGCCTTCGCGCGCCGGCTTCGCCTCGGATCACGCCATCGCGGCGCGCACGTCGGGATCGTCCAGCGTCTCGTCCAGCGTCAGGCGCGTGCGCTCCACAATCGCGTCGATCTCCTCGTCCGTGCAGCAGAGCGGCGGGGCGTAGCCGATGATGCCGTTGCCGAAGGCGCGGATGACGAGGCCATGATTCCAGGCGCGGTCGAAGATGCGGCGGGACGTATCGGCAGCGGCCGGCAGGGGCGTCTTCGTCGCCTTGTCGGTGACGAGTTCCACCGCAGCCAGCAGACCGCGCCCGCGGACCTCGCCGACCAGCGGATGGTCGCGAAGGCCGTTCAGACCCGCCATCAGGCGCGCCCCGGCACGACGGCCGTTGTCGAGAAGCCCGTCCTCGTAGAGCCGCAGGACCTCCAGGCCGACGGCCGCGCTGACGGGATGGGCGGAATAGGTCGTGCCGTGGCCGACGGCGGCGTTTCCGGCGCCGTCCGCGATCGTGTCGTAGACCTGGTCGGACAGGAAGACGGCGCCCATCGGCACGTAGCCGGAGGTCAGGCCCTTGGCGACCGTCATCAGGTCCGGCACGATCTCGTCCTCGGTGCAGGCGAAGAGCGGCCCGGTTCGGCCGAAGCCGGTGATCACCTCGTCGGCGACGAAGAGGATGTCGAGCTCGGCGCAGAGATCGCGCATGGCCTTCATCCAGCCCTTGGGCGGCATGATGACGCCACCGGACCCCTGGATCGGCTCGGCATAGAAGGCCGCGACGCGCCCGGGGCCGCCGACCGCCTCGACCTTAGCCTTCAGCGCGTCCAGCGAGGCCGCGATGATCGCGGCATCGTCCATGCCGACCGGGTTGCGATAGGGATAGGGGGAGGCGATCTTGTGCTGCCAGTCGAAGGGCGCACCGAAATGGGCGTGGAAGATCGGGATGGCGGTGAGGCCGGCGCCGACCGTCGAGGAGCCGTGATAGCCCTGCTCGAGGGAGATGAACTGGTCCTTCTCCGGCTTGCCGCGAACGGTCTGGTAGTAGCGGATGAGGCGAACGGTCGAGTCCACGGCGTCGGAGCCGCTCAGCGTGAAATAGACATGGTTCAGATCGCCCGGCGCGCGTTCGGCAAGCTCGGCGGCGAGCCGGATGGCGGATTCCGAGCCGAGGCCGAAATAGGCGGTCGCATAGGGCAGCTCGCGCATCTGCTGGGCGGCGGCTTCCACGATGCTCTCGTGGCCGTAGCCGGCATTCACGCACCAGAGGCCGGCGAAGCCGTCGAGCAGCGGGCGCCCGGCCGCGTCGAACACCGTCGCGCCCTTGGCGGAGGTGATGACGCGCACGCCATGCTTCTCGTGCTGGCGGTAGGAGGCGACGGGATGGACGAGATGGGCGCGGTCGAGCGCCACCAGGGAATTGTTCAGCATCGTGGTCTCCGAGATCAGCCGAGGGCCTGGCTGGCGAGGGCGAAGGTTTGGACAGGGCGTGAGGGCTCTACGGCCACGCCGCCGCGCTGCATGGCGATGCCGCCGCCGACGGGGAGAAGGCCGTGTTCCACGAGGAACGGGCCGAGGCCCCGGCCGACCGCGACGTCGACCCGCAGGAAGGCGCCGGCTCGGTCGGCGAAGAGGAAGCCGAGCAGCGCCTTGGCCTCATCCGCCGTGCGCGCGACGACGGGACCTGCCACCTCGCCCCGGCCGAAGGGGCGCAGAACGGCAAAACCCTCGATGCGTCCGGCCTCCCGCAGGACCGCGAAGCGGCCTTCCCGGGCGAGGCGGGCAAAGAGCGCGCTCCGGTCGAGCCCCGTCGCCTGCGCGTCGAGGGCCGCGAGTTCGGCCGCGACGGTCTCGTCGGCGAAATCGATGTCGGCCGACAGGGCCGGCCGGGCGGGCGCCGAGACAGGCCCCTGGTGCTGGCGGATCTCTCCGGTGGCGGCAAAGCCGAGCTTCTCGTAGAGCGGCCGGCCGTCCTCGGTGGCGACGAGGCGGCAGGATCGCCCGCCCGCGGCCTCGATGGCGAAGGCCATCAGCCTGCGGCCGAGGCCGCGCCCGCGCATGGATTTGTCGACGATCACCATGTTCACCGTCGCGCCCGCCTCGCCGAAGGGCGTCGCCAGGGCCGTGCCGACGACGCGGCCGCCCTCCAAGGCCACGGTGCCGCGGCTCAAGGAAAGGACGAGGGCCCAGTCCTCGCGCCGGTGCGGCCAGCCTTCGGCCCTGGAGAGGTCCACCGCCGCGTCGAGATGGCCATCCTGGAACTCGATGAGTTCGATCTCGGTCGCCTGCATGCGTCCGGTCCCCTGTTCGCTTCGCTGTCGACAGGATTAGACCGGGGCCGGGAGCGGAAGTCGCCGAGCTTGGGGCGGGCGCGCAATCTTCCGCCGTCTCCCCTCCGCCTCGCCGCATCTTATACCGGCGACAGGCCGAGCCGGCGAAGCGAGCCTGCCGCAAACTCTGCGGCGCGCCGGGTCGGATACACAACAATCTGCTTCGAAGGCGCCGTTTGCGGCGATTGGCGCTGGCCGGGGCGATCTAGGATCGCTGCGTCACCAGAGCCCGCGGGAAGCGACGGGCGCCGGAATGAAGATCGAGGCCGCCATGACCCTATTTCGTCCGAAATACATCACCTTCGACTGCTACGGCACGCTGACCCATTTCCAGATGGCCGAAGGCGCGCGCGAGACCTTCGCAAAAGGGCTCGAGGAGCCCGTCCTCGGCGACGTCGTCCGCAGCTTCGCGGCCTTTCGCCTCGACGAGATCCTCGGCGCCTGGAAGCCCTATGCCGATGTGATCCACAATGCGGTCGAGCGCACCTGCAAGCGTCACGGCATCGCCTTCGAGCCCGAGGACGCCCGCGCGATCTACGAGCGCGTGCCGAGCTGGGGGCCGCATCCCGACGTGCCGGCCGGGCTCGCCAAGGTCGCCAAAGAAATCCCGCTGGTCATCCTCTCGAACGCCATGAACAGCCAGATCCACGCCAATGTGGAAAAGCTCGGCGCGCCCTTCCATGCCGTCTACACGGCCGAGCAGGCGAACGCCTACAAGCCGCGCTTCCAGGCCTTCGAGTATATGTTCGACATGCTGGGCTGCGGGCCGGAGGACGTGCTCCACTGCTCCTCCTCCTTCCGCTACGACCTCATGTCGGCGCACGACCTGCGCATCACGAACAAGGTCTGGGTCAATCGCGGACACGAGCCGGCCAATCCCCATTACGGCTATGTGGAAATCCCCGACATTTCCGGCCTTCCCGGCGTCGTCGGGCTCTGAAGGACCGTCCCATGCGCCTTGCATCCTACTGGCACGAGACGGCGACGCCCTTTTCGGGCGCGCGGGCCGGGCCGGCGGAGGGCCATTACGACGTGGCCATCGTCGGCGGCGGCTTCACCGGCCTTGCCGCCGGACGGCGGCTGGCGAAGGAGGGCTCGCGCGTCGTCGTCCTGGAGGCGAAGACGATCGGGGCGGGCGCATCCGGCCGGAACGGCGGGCACGTCAACAACGGGCTCGCCCATTCCTATCTCGCCGCCAAGGCCGACCTCGGCCCCGAGCGCGCCAAGATGCTCTATCGCGCCTTCGACGCGGCGGTGGACACGGTGGAGCGCATCGCGGCCGAGGAGGGCATCGACTGCGCCTTCCGCCGCTCGGGCAAGCTGAAGCTCGCCTCCAAGCCGCGGCATTTCGAGGCGCTCGCCCGCAATTTCGAGGCGCTTCACGCGGAGGTCGATCCCGACACCGCGCTTTTGTCGGCGAGCGAACTCGGCGACGAGATCGGCTCGTCCGACTTTTACGGCGGCATGCTGTCGAAGAAGAGCGCCATGATGCACATGGGCCGCTTCATCGCGGGGCTCGCCGATGCCGCCATCCGGCAGGGCGCCGACATCTTCGAGAGCGCGCCCGTCACGGCGCGCTCGCGTTCGAACGGGCGGCACGAGCTGACGACGCCGAAGGGCACGGTCACGGCGGATGCGGTTCTGGTGGCGACCGGCGCCTACACGCAAGGCCCGTTCGACTATTTCCGGCGCCGCATCGTGCCGGTCGGCAGCTACATCCTCGCGACCCGGCCCCTGACCCCGCCGGAAATCGCCGCGACCGTTCCGGGCGATCGGACCTTTGTCACCTCGCTCAATCTCGGCAACTACTTCCGCCTGACCCATGACGACCGTCTGATCTTCGGCGGCCGCGCCCGCTTTTCCGCGCGCTCCGACCCGAAGGCGGACGAGACCAGCGGCGAGATCCTGAAGCGCCGCCTGGCGGAGATGTTTCCGCATCTGGCCGGCGCGGCCATCGACTATTGCTGGGGCGGCCTCGTCGACATGACCAAGGACCGCTTCCCCCGCGCCGGCGAGGCGGACGGCGTCTTCTTCGCCATGGGCTATTCGGGCCACGGCACGCAGATGTCGGTCCATATGGGCGAGGTCATGGCCGAGGTGATGCTCGGCCGCGCCGACCGCAATCCGGTCTCCGGCCTCGAATGGCCGGCGATCCCCGGCCATAGCGGCAAGCCCTGGTTCCTGCCGATGGTGGGCCTCTACTACAGGATGCTGGACCGGTTTCAGTAGACCGGACGCATCGCTTCGAACGGGACGAGGGCGGGCGCCGGATGGCGCGCCGCCCTTTTTCGTGGGGGAAGGCCGGGCCGGCCCGTCAGCCGAGCCCGCCGATGTGGAAGCTCTTCGTTTCCAGATATTCCTCGATGCCGCATTCGGCGCCTTCGCGGCCGAGGCCGGACTGCTTGACGCCGCCGAAGGGCGCGACCTCCGTGGAGATCAGACCGGTGTTGAGGCCGACCATGCCGACCTCCAGCGCCTCCGCGATGCGCCAGGAGCGCTTGAGGTTCTCGGTGTAGAAATAGGCGGCGAGGCCGAAGGGCGTGCCGTTGGCGAGCGCGATCGCCTCCGCCTCCGTCTCGAAGCGGAAGAGCGGCGCGACCGGCCCGAACGTCTCCTCGCCGGCCAGATCCATCTCGGCCGTCGCCCCGCCGAGAACGACGGGCGCGACGTACTGCCCGCCCTCGGGCATGCCGGCCGGGCGCTGCGACAGGACGCGCGCGCCCTTGGCGAGGGCGTCCGCGACGTGGCGCTCGATCTTGTCCAGCGCGGCCGGGTTGATCATCGGCCCGATATCGACGCCCTCCATCGTGCCGGGGCCGACCCGCATGGCCGAGACGCGCGCCGAGAGCTTCTCGGCGAAGGCGTCGTAGATACCGGCCTGGACGAGGATGCGGTTGGCGCAGACGCAGGTCTGGCCGCCGTTGCGGAACTTCGAGACGATGGCCCCTTCCACCGCGAGGTCGAGATCGGCGTCCTCGAAGACGATGAAGGCCGCGTTCCCGCCGAGCTCCAGGCTGAGCCGCTTGATCGTGTCCGAGCACTGCCGCATCAGGAGCGCGCCGACCTTGGTCGAGCCGGTGAAGGACAGCTTGCGCACGGTCGGATTGGCCGTCAGCTCGGCCCCGATGGCCGCGGGCATGCCGGTGACGATGTTGACGACGCCGGCCGGAATCCCCGCGCGCTCCGCGAGGACGCCGAGCGCGAGCGCGGAGTAGGGCGTGAGGTCGGACGGCTTGACCACCACCGTGCAGCCGGCCGCGAGCGCGGGGGCGACCTTGCGCGTGATCATCGCGGTCGGGAAGTTCCAGGGCGTGATGACGGCGCAGACGCCGACGGGCTCCTTGAGGACGAGGATGCGCCGGTCGGCCGTGGGCGAGGGGACGGTCGAGCCGCCGATGCGCCGCGCGCCTTCCGCGAACCATTTCACGAAGGCCGCGCCGTAGCGGATCTCGCCGCGCGCCTCGGAGAGCGGCTTGCCCTGCTCGGCCGTGAGGATCAGCGCCAGGTCCTCCAGATGCTCCAGCATCAGGTCGTGCCAGCGCTCCAGGAGGGCCGCGCGCTCGGCATGGCTGCGCGCCCGCCAGGGCCGGAAGGCGGCGTCGGCGGCCTCGATGGCGCGGCGCGTATCGGCCGCGCTCGCATCCGGCACGGTGCCGACGGCGCGGCCCGTCGCGGGATCGGCGACCTCGATCGTCGCCCCGCCCGCCGCCGGGCCCCATTCGCCGCCGATCAGCTGGGCGTCCCGGAAGAGGCCCGCATCCGTCAGTCCTTCGATCATCTCGTCCTCTTTCCTCGTCAGTCGAGCGCGTCGAGCACGGCCGCCGCGATGGCATCCGTCCGGTCGCGGCCGGGCACGGTTCCGATGCCCCCCGCGGTCACGGCTTCCATCGCCGCCATGATGCGGGCGGCGGCGGCCCGCTCGCCCAGATGCTCCAGCATCATCGCGCCCGACCAGATGGTCGCCATCGGATTGGCGATGCCCAGATGCGCGATGTCCGGCGCGGAGCCGTGGACGGGCTCGAACATGGAGGGGCTCTTGCGCGTCGGGTCGATATTGGCGGAGGCCGCGAAGCCGAGGCCGCCCTGGATGGCGGCGCCGAGATCGGTCAGGATGTCGCCGAAGAGGTTGGAGGCGACGACCACGTCCAGCGTCCGCGGCGCCATGACCATGCGCGCGGCCATGGCGTCGATGTGGTAGCTCGTGACCTCGACATCGGGATAGTCGGCGGAGAGCTTGGCCGTGATCTCGTCCCAGAACACCATCGAGTGCTTCTGGGCGTTGGACTTGGTGACGGAGGCGAGCTTGCCGCGCCGCTTGCGGGCCTCCTCGAAGGCGAAGCGCAGGATGCGCTCGACGCCCGTCCGGGTGAAGATCGAGGTCTCGACCGCCACCTCGTCCGCCGTTCCCTGGTGAACTCTTCCGCCCGCGCCCGAATACTCGCCCTCGGTGTTCTCGCGGATGCAGAGGATGTCGAAGCCGCCCTCGCGCAAGGGGCCTTCGACGCCGGGCAGAAGCCGGTGCGGCCGCACGTTGGCATATTGCACGAAGGCCTTGCGGATCGGCAGCAGAAGCCCGTGGAGCGAGACGGAGTCCGGCACCTCGGCCGGCCAGCCGACGGCGCCGAGCAGGATCGCGTCGAAGCCGCGCAGCGTCTCGATGCCGTCCGCCGGCATCATCGCGCCGGTCTCCTTGTAGAAGGCGCAGGACCAGGGAAACGTCCGGTCCTCCAGCGCGAATCCGGCGCCCGCCGCCGCTCTGTCGAGAACGGCCCAGGCGGCGTCCACGACCGCGGTGCCGATGCCGTCGCCGGGAATGCGCGCGATGCGATAGGTCTTCATGGAATGGTCCTCATACGGTTTCCGGCCGGTCGCTTCGCGAGCCGGAAACAAGAACCATCGAAAATCTTCGGCCGGAAGGCCAGATGTTCGATGGACGGAATACGGTTTCCCGTCTGATCGGCCCGAAACCGGATCACAGGCCGATCAGGACGCTCTTGGTGCGCCGGTTCGCATGATAGGCCTCGCGGCCGAGATCCTTGCCGATTCCGCTCTGCTTGTAGCCGCCCGTCGGCAGGATGTGATCCCGCGAGCGCCCGAAGCGGTTGACCCAGACCGTGCCGGCCTGGAGCTTTCGCGTAATGCGCACGGCGCGCGAGAGGTCGCGGGTGAAGAGGCCGGCGGCGAGGCCGTAGGTCGGATGGTCGGCCAGCGCCAGGGCCTCCTCCTCGGTGCGGAAGGTCTGGAGCGTGAGAACCGGACCGAAGATTTCCTCGGTGAGGGCGGGCGAGGTTTCGCCGAGCCCGCCGAGCAGGGTCGGGGCGTAGAAATAGCCCGCGCGGTCGAGGCGCGCGCCGCCGGCGAGCCGCTCGGCTCCGGCCGCGACGGAGGCGTCCACGATGGCTTCGATCCGAGCGATCTGCCGTTCCGAGATGATGGGCGAGTACTGCGTTTCGGCATCCCAGGTCGGGCCCGGCCGGATCTGCGCCATGTGCCGGCCGATCTCGGCGACCAGCGCCTGCGCGATGCCCTCCTCCACGATCAGCCGCGTGCCGGCGACGCAGGCCTGGCCGGCATTGGAGAGGATGCTGCCCGCGACCGCCTGCGCGGCCTTGGCGAGGTCCGCATCGGCGAAGACGACCTGCGGGCTCTTGCCGCCGAGCTCCAGCACCATCGGCTTGACGCCGGTGCGCGCGACGTTCGCCATGATCGCCGAGCCGGCCGCCGTCGAGCCGGTGAAGCTCACCTTGCCGATGCCGGCATGGCCGGTGATGGCGTTGCCCGTGGTCGGCCCGTCGCCGAGGACGATGTTGACGAGCCCGGCGGGAAGGCCGGCCTCGACCGAAAGCTCGGCGAGGCGCAGCGTGGAGAAGGGCGTCATCTCGGAGGGCTTCAGCACCACGGCATTGCCGGCGGCGAGCGCCGGCCCGAGCTTCCAGCCCGCCATGGACAGCGGAAAGTTCCAGGGCGTGATCGCGCCGACGACGCCGTAGGGCTCGCTCATGACCATGCCGAGACTGTCGTCGCCGGTCGGCGCCAGCGCATCGCATTCCTTGTCCGCGAATTCCGCGAAGAAGCGGATCTGCTCGGCCGTCACCGCGATGTCGCCGGCCACGAGATGGCCGACAGGCCGCGTGGAGGACAGCGCCTCCAGCTGCGCGAGGGGCTCGGCATGGGCTTCGAGGAGGTCGGCCCAGCGCTGGAGCGCGCGCGTGCGCTCGCGCGGCCGAACCTCGCCCCATCCGCTGTCGCGGAGCGCCTTCGCGCCGGCCGCGACGGCCTCGTCCACCAGCGCGCCGTCCGCCACGGGGCAGTCGGCATAATGGACGCCGTCGGACGGGCGGTGCATGGGGAGCACGCCCCGCGCGGGCACGAAGCGGCCGCCGATGAAATGGCCCTTGGGCAGGTCGATCCGGTCGGGGTCGAAGGAGAGGGTCATGGAGGATCCTGCGAAAGGGTGGTGGCCGCGAGCGTTGAAGCCGCGCATTCGGCGCTCGGCGGAAGGGGACGGGGTGCCGCCCCGCCCGCCGTCTCCGAAGGGCGTTCATTAGACCGTGACGTAGATCTTCCGGACCGTCTCGATCGTGCGCCAGACGCCTGTGAAGCCGGGCTTCATCACGAAGATGTCGCCGGCCTTGAAGCGGCGGGGCTCGTGGCCGTCCTCGACGAGTTCGACGACGCCTTCCAGGATGTGGCAGTACTCGAAGCTCTCGCCCTTGATCGAGCGCGTCTCGCCCGGCGTCGCCTGCCAGACGCCGGTATGCGTGCGCTCGCCCTGCGAGACGTCCTGCGCCCAGGTTTTGAAGCGGGGGTTCCCCGAAATCAGGCGCTCGGGCATGGCCTCGGACTCGCGTGGCGTCGTCGTCGGATCGGTGTTGATGGCGAGAAGAAGCGACATGGGAGGGGTCCTTGGAAAGCTCGGCTTCAGTAGCCGCTGACGGGATCGACGAGGCCGACCGGGTCGAGCCCGGCCTCGTGGCGGCGGATGTTGTCGATGACGGCCCGCGCGGCCGTGACGGGCTGGGTGACGCTCGCGACATGCGGCGTCAGGATCACGCCGGGATGGCGCCAGAGCGGATGACCGGCCGGCAGCGGCTCGGGATCGGTGACGTCGAGCATGGCGGCCGAAAGCCGTCCCGCATCGAGGGCGGCCAGAAGCGCCGGAGTGTCGAGATGGCCGCCGCGCCCGACATGGACGAGGCCCGCGCCTTCGGGCAGCGCGGCGAAGAGCTCGGTGCCGAGGATGCCGCGTGTCTCAGGCGTCAGCGGCAGGAGGCAGACGAGAATGTCCGTCCGGGCGAGAAAGCCGGGCAGGCCGGCGGGACCTGCGAAGCAGTCGACGCCCTCGATCTCGCGCGGCGTTCGGCTCCAACCCGCCAGCGGGAAGCCGAAGGGCTTCAGCCGCTCGATGACGGCCAGCCCGAGCTGGCCGAGGCCGAGCAGCCCGACGCGCCGCTCTCCCGCTTGCCGGGCGGGCCTGGCCGCCCATTCGCCCCGGCTCTGCTGGCGGAGATAGGCCGGCAGATCGCGATGCAGGGCGAGGACGCCGAGGGTCGCGTATTCCTGCATCATGCGGACGATGCCGTCCTCGACCATGCGCACCAGCTTCACGCCCGGCGGCAGCGGCGCGTCGCGGAACTGCTCGACGCCGGCCCCGATGGAGAAGAGGATTTCGAGGTTCCGGTAGCGCGCGATGTCCTTCGGCGCCGTCCAGGTGAGGAGATAGCGCACCGCCTCCGGATCGACGGCGGCGACATCCTGCGCGAAGGGGAGATCCGGCAGCGCGCGGGCGAATTCGGCGGCGAAGATCGCGCCGCGCGCAGCGTCCGAGTTGAAGAGAAAGGTCATGCGGCGAGCCTTTCGCCGAGCGCCACGACGAGCCTCGTCGCGGCCGCGAGTTCGTCCGTCTCGATATACTCGTCGGCTCTATGCGCCCGGGCGATGTCGCCGGGGCCGCAGATGATCGAAGCGATGCCCGCCGCCTGATAGAGCCCGGCCTCCGTTCCGTAGCTGACGGCGGGGAGCGGGACCTCGCCCGTCAGCTCTTCCAGGAGACGGGCGAGCGGCGCGTCCTCGCCGAGCGACAGGGCCGGGTAGTGGCTGAGCACATCCCAGGCGACCGCGAAGCCGCGTGACGACAGCGCTTCGGCCACCTCGCGCACGGGCTGGAGCAGAGCCAGCGGATCGACGCCCGCCACCGCCCTCGCCTCGATCTCGGCGGTGCAGGTCTCGGGGATGACGTTCAGCGCCTGTCCCCCGGCGATCGTGCCGATCTGGAGCGAGGAGTAGGGCGGGGCGAAGCGCGGATCGAAGGGGCCGGCCGCAAGCGCCTCCGCTTGGCGCGCCGCCGCCGCCAGGACCTCGGCCATGGCGTGGATGGCGTTGAGGCCGAGATCGGGCCGCGAGGAATGGCCCGAGCGCCCGCCGATCCCGATCCGCGCGGCGGCCTTGCCTTTGTGGGCCCGGATGGCCTTCAGTCCGCTCGGCTCGCCGACGATGCAGCCTTCCGGCGGTGCGCAGAGGCCGGGCAGCGCGGCGATGAGATGGGGCACGCCCCGGCAGCCGGCCTCTTCGTCATAGGAGAAGGCGAGATGTATCGGCCTCTTCAGCTTCATGGCGCGAAGGCGGGGCAGGGCGGCCAGCACTGCGGCGAGAAAGCCCTTCATGTCGCTGGTGCCGCGCCCGTAGAGCCGGTCGCCGTCCCGCCGGAGCGTGAAGGGATCGGCGGACCAGTCCGCTTCGCCGGCGGGCACGACGTCCATGTGCCCGGACAGAACGACGCCCGGCACGTCGCGCGGGCCGATCGTGGCGAAGAGATTGGCGCGGTCGCCTTCCGGCCCCGGCAGGACCGCAACCTCGGCCCCCGCCGCCTCGCAGACCTCGCGCACGAAGGCCACGATCTCGGCGTTCGGGCGTCCGACGACGGAAGGGAAGCCGACGAGGCGGGCGAGGATCTCTTCCGGTGTCATGGCTGTGCCTCCTGTCCCGCGCCGGCCGGCCACCGGAGGCCGCACGTATCTCGTTGCGCACAGACTAGCGGCCTCACCGACGCGCGATTGCCGAAGGCGGGTCCCGCTCCGGTGGAAAGTTTCGAAAGACCGTCATCTTGAGCAGACTGTACGGCGTGCGATGCGGCAGACTATCGCCGGATGCGTCATAGAGGCCGTCTGACAGGTCCCTCGGGTCGGCCCTGCCGTGCTTTTCCGGCGTCACTTCGTTGCCGATCCTCGCCGATGCCCCCGGCATCGACTGCGTTCGGCGCCTCGTGAGCGCCGAAGAATCCCTCGACGGTCCTCCGCCGGGGACGTCTCAGACGGCCTCCGAGACGCGCTCTCGCGCGGGACGGAAGGGCTCCATGGAAGGGGAGATCGTGACGGCGCCGACCACCATTCATCTGGACAGTTTCGAGCTGACCGCGACCGACATCGCCGAGGTGCCGGTCGAGGTGCTCCATGCCCATTCGATCGGCGTTCGCTGGCCGCACCGGGCGGAGGACTGGCAGTTCCTGCGCAAGGTCGGGCGCGGCATCGTCATGCAGGACGAGATCGGCCGACCCGTCGGCTCGGCCATGTGGTTTCCCTACGAGCGCGACTTCGCCACGATCGGCATGGTCATCACCTCGCCGCGCCTTCAGACCTTCGGCACCGCGCGCTGGATGATGGACCATGTGATGCGCGACGCCGGTCCTCGCACCTTCGGGCTGAACGCCACCAGCGCGGCGCGCCGGCTCTACCTCTCCATGGGGTTCCAGGCGGAGGCGACCCTCTACCAGTGCAACGCCGTTTCCCGGCGCCCGCCGGACGGTCCCCTTCCGCCGGGCGCGACGCTGCGGGGCATCGAGGCGAGCGATCTCCCGGCTCTGGCCGCCCTCGATGCGCAAGCCTTCGGCGCCGGGCGCGCGGCCCTGCTCGCCAAGCTTTTCGAGGTCTCCAAGGGCGTCGCTCTCGTCCGGGACGGGCGCATCGAGGCCTTCGCGCTCTGCCGCCGCTTCGGGCGCGGTCACGTCATCGGGCCGGTCGTGGCGGCAACGGACGAGGACGCGATCGCGGTCGTGCGCCCGCATGCCGCCGATCAGGCCGGCCGCTTCCTGCGCCTCGACACGCGCGAGCGTGACGGCGCCTTCTTCGCCTTCCTCGCCGAATGCGGTCTTTCCGTCTACGACACGGTCACCACCATGGCGCTCGGCGGAACCTGGGTCGGCGCGCCGCGACCGGGGTCGCCGCGAACCTACGCGGTCGCGGCGCAGGCGCTCGGCTGAGGACGGGGACGGGGCGGCGGCTCGAACAGGCTTTCGCGCAGGCCGCGGCGGACGTGAAAAAGCCGCCGGGCTTTTTCGCGGAAGCGTCCGGCGGCTCTGGATCGGTCGTGCATCGGGGCGGAGGGGCCGAGAGCGCAGCTCCCGGCCGTCGATGGTCCCTCGGGCTTTACGCCTTGGCCTTGTCCGCGTCGGCGCGCACGACGGCCTCGTTGATCAGGCGCTTGGCCATGGCGCTGTCGCCCCAGTCGCCGATCTTCACCCACTTGCCGGGCTCCAGATCCTTATAGTGCTCGAAGAAATGCGCGATCTGGTCGAGCGTGATCTTCGGAAGCTGGTCGTATTCCGTCACGGCCTCGTAGCGCAGCGTCAGGTGCGGGGAGGGAACGGCGATGACCTTCTCGTCCTGGCCCTTGTTGTCCTCCATGACGAGGACGCCGATCGGGCGGCAGTTGATGACGCAGCCGGGAAAGAGCGGGCGCGTGTTCATCACGAGAACGTCGATCGGGTCGCCGTCGTCCGACAGCGTGTGCGGAACGAAGCCGTAATTGCCGGGATAGGTCATCGGCGTGTAGAGAAAGCGGTCGACGAAGAGCGCTCCGGCTTCCTTGTCCATCTCGTACTTGATGGGATGGCCGCCGATCGGGCATTCGATGATGACGTTGATGTCTTCGGGCGGGTTGTTGCCGCGGGGGATCGCGTCGATGCGCATGGAATATCCTCGGGGGTGCCGTTTCGACCGGGCTTCTAGCCTTTCGAAGCTTCCCGTGCAATCGAGCGGGCAAAACCGCTTGCCTCCTCGGTTAATCCCGGTCGCCGCGATGTCGCGAATGGACATGAGGCGCCTTCGCCCGGCCGCGTAGCATCCGGGCCTTGGCGAGCCCGCCGCCGCGGCGGGGCGCGGGAGGCTTTCTCGGCATGATCAGCATCTTCGAGCTCTTCAAGGTCGGCATCGGCCCGTCCTCCTCGCACACGGTCGGGCCGATGAAGGCCGCGCTCGCCTTCGCCGGGGCGCTGGGCGCGGCGGGGCTCGCCGCGCGGACGGCGCGCGTGCGGGTCGACCTCTTCGGCTCGCTCGCCTGGACGGGCAAGGGTCACGGGACGGACAAGGCCGTGATGCTGGGGCTGGCGGGCGAGGCGCCGGAGACGGTCGATCCCGACCGGGCGGACGCGCTGGTGGAGAGCCTCTCGCGAGACCGGCGCCTGCCGCTCGGGGGCGGGGCGGCCATCGGCTTCGATCCCGCCGAGGACATCGTCTTCGACGGCCTCAGCGAGACGCCGCGCCATCCGAACACGATGGCGCTCACCGCCTTCGACGCCTCCGGGGCCGTGCTGCACGACGAGCGCTGGTGCTCGGTCGGTGGCGGCTTCATCGTGCCGGAGGCGGCGGTGGGCGAGGCCTCGTCGGAGGCGCGCGACGTGCCCTATCCGTTCCGGTCGGGGCGCCATCTTCTCGCCATGGCCGGCACGAGCGGTCTCTCCATCGCCGAAATGGTCTTTGCCAACGAATGCGCGCTTCGCCCGGCGGCCGACGTCGAGGCGCATGTCGTTCGGGTGCACGAGACGATGATGGCCTGCATCGACCGCGGCCTGTCGCGCGGCGGCCGGCTGCCGGGCGGGCTCGACGTCGCGCGCCGGGCCTCCGCCCTGCGCCAGAGGCTGGAGGCGGAGCGCGAGGCGGGCGCGAACGACCGGGCGCCGCACGAGATCATGGACTGGGTCAGCCTCTACGCCATCGCGGTCAACGAGGAGAACGCGGCGGGCGGGCGCGTGGTGACGGCCCCGACCAACGGGGCGGCGGGCGTGGTGCCGGCGGTGCTGCGCTACTACCGCGAACATTGTCCCGGCGGCTGCGAGGACGGGGCGCGGACCTTTCTCCTGACGGCGACGGCGGTCGGCGGGCTCTTCAAGATGAACGCCTCGATCTCGGGCGCGGAGGTCGGCTGCCAGGGCGAGGTGGGCGTCGCCTGCTCCATGGCGGCCGCGGGCCTCTGCGCCGCGCTCGGCGGCACGGTCGCGCAGATCGAGAACGCGGCCGAGATCGGCATGGAGCACCATCTCGGTCTCACCTGCGACCCGATCGGCGGGCTGGTGCAGATCCCCTGCATCGAGCGCAACGCCTTCGGCGCCGTCAGCGCTATCCAGGCGGCCTCGCTCGCGCTGCGGGGGGACGGCACGCATGTCGTCTCGCTCGACAAGGTCATCCACACCATGCGCGAGACCGGCCGCGACATGCAGTCGAAGTACAAGGAGACCTCGCAGGGCGGGCTCGCGGTGAACTTTCCCGAATGCTGACCGGGGAGCCGTGTCCCCGATCCGTGAGATATCCTGATCAGATGGCCGGCGCGCTCTTGGCGGCGGCGAGCAGCGGGGCGCCGCCGGGCACGAGGCGGACGACCTTGAACCCGCGCGCCTGAAGCGATGCGAGAAGGTCCGGCAGCATGTCGACCGTGCGCTCGTGGATGTCGTGGAAGAGGATGATGCCGCGCCCGTGCTTCTCCAGATCGAGGATCGTGCGCTCCTTCACCGTCGAGGGCGCGCCGTGGAAATAGTCCTTGGAGTCGATGTCGACGTCGATGGCGACGACGCCCTGGTTGGCGATGCGCTGGCGCAGCGAGGGGCGGTCGGCGAGATAGGGGAAGCGGAAGAAGGGCGCGGGCTCCCGGCCGATCGGCTGGAGCGCCTCGGCCACGCTGATCTGCCCCGCGCGGATCTCGGCCA
Source organism: Aureimonas sp. Leaf427 (assembly GCF_001425485.1). Classification (GTDB taxonomy): domain Bacteria; phylum Pseudomonadota; class Alphaproteobacteria; order Rhizobiales; family Rhizobiaceae; genus Plantimonas. The sequence continues at coordinate 38,673 of NZ_LMQW01000010.1, forward strand.
TCGCGGCCTCGTCGTCGAGCGAGCGCAGGTTGGCGTGGCTCTCGGTGTGCGTGCCGATCGTGTGGCCGCGCTCGGCGACGGCCTGCGCGATCTTCGGATAGGCGTCGGCCATGCGCCCGACCATGAGAAAGGTCGCGCCGACGCCGTAATCGTCGAGCGCCTTCAGGATGCGCAGCGTCTTGCCCGGCATCGGGCCGTCGTCGAAGGTGAGGACGACCTCCTTGTCCGCCAGCTGGATGTCGGAGATGCGCGAGACCGCGATGGTGCGCCCCGCGAGCTTCGAGGTGAAGCTCGGGCGGAAGGACTGGCGCAGCGGAAAGGCATCCGCCCCGGATGCATCCGGCTGGAAGCCGAGAAGCGCCACCTTCTCTCCCTCGATTGCCTCGGAGCCCTTGGTCTCGGCCAGGGCCGAGGGCCTTGGAGCATAGAGGCCGGCCATGCGCGTCGCCTCGTTCCGGGCGCAGCCGGCAAGCGAGAGCGCGAGGGCGCCGAGAAGGAGAAGCGGTGCGGCGCGGACCATGGGATGAACTCGTCGAGAAAGGGCTCAACGAGAGGTAAAGAAACGTGGTTAACGAAGGGTTGAGAGGGCGCTTTCGAGCCGAGGCCTCACCGGATGATACTTCTAGATTTTCCTCGGCCGCGGCGTGTAGTATTGTTTCCATCGTTGATGCTACATGAGGAGGTCGCCATGGGTGTCGTCAGCCGGATCTATTCGTCCCGGGACTTCAACCAGGATGTCGCCGGCGCCAAGCGCGCGGCGCGGGAGGGGCCCGTGATCGTCACCGATCGCGGCGAGCCGGCCTTCGTCCTGATGACGCATGCGGACTACACGTCGATGGCGGGAAAGCGCAAAACCCTGCTCGACATCATCGCCGATCCCAGTCCCGAGGCGGATTTCGAGTTCGAGATCGAGCGTTCGGACTATCCTGAGTCGAAGTTCGTCGATTTCGATACGGACTGATGGGGTTCCTGCTCGACACCAACGTCCTCTCGGCGCTTCGGCGTCCGGATCGGATGGACAAAGGCCTTCGCGAGAGGCTCCAGGCTCTCGATCGATCGCAATGCTTCATCTCCGTCGTCACGCTCATGGAGCTGAAGATGGGTGTCCTGTCCAAGGGGCGACACGACGCGCCTCAGGGCTCTTTGCTCGACCGCTGGGTCCTGGCCGTCAGGGCCGATTTCGCCGACGGGCGCATCATTGAGATCGATTCCGACATCGCCTTGCGATGTGCCGAGCTGCACGTTCCCGATCGCCGGCCCTACAACGATGCGCTGATCGCCGCGACGGCGCTCGCCCGCGGTCATATCCTCGTCACGAGAAACGTTCTCGACTTTCAGGGTCTGGGCCTCTCGATCCTTAATCCATGGGAGGCTCCATGAGCGCTGCAGCGCCTGTTTCGACGGGTCCGAAACGTTCGGGTCCAGGCACCCGCATCGCACGCTGGCACATCGCCCTCGCGATCGCCCTCGTCGCGGGGACGGCGGGCATTCTCCTCGCCATGGGGCGCGTGCCGATCTGCACCTGCGGGACGGTCAAGCTCTGGCACGGCGTGGTCGTCAGTTCGGAGAACTCGCAGCACCTCTCCGACTGGTACTCGCCCTCCCACCTCATCCACGGCTTCCTGTTCTTCTTCGCGACATGGTTCCTCATGCGCCGCCAGCCGATGGGCCTCCGGCTCTGCGTCGCCATCGTCGTGGAGGCGGCCTGGGAGATCGTGGAGAACACGGACATGGTGATCCAGCGCTACCGCGAGGCGACGATCGCGCTCGACTATTACGGCGACAGCGTCATTAACTCCGTCAGCGACATCCTTTTCATGGTGCTCGGCTTCTTCCTCGCCGCGCGCCTGCCGATCTGGCTCACCATCGCCATCGCGGTTGGCTTCGAGCTCTTCACGGGGTGGATGATCCGGGACAACTTGACCCTGAACGTCCTGATGCTGGTCTGGCCGCTCGACGCGGTGAAGGCATGGCAGGGCGGGGCGTAGGGGCGATTCCGGATAAGGTTCTTCCCCACCGTGGGGAGACGTGGCCGGCAGGGCGATGAAGGGCGCCGGCGCTTCGGTTGGCGGGCTTTGCACTAAGGACCCCTCATCCCGCTGCCGCGACCTTCTCCCCGGAGGGGAGAAGAAGCAGCTCGGCGGCCGCGTTTCAGGATAAAGTTCTTCTCCCCCTCGTGGGGAGAAGTGCCCGGCAGGGCGATGAGGGGGCAGTTGGCGCCGACATATGCCGGATGTCGCGCCAAGCCCCCGTCTCTCCCGAGCCTGCCGAGGGGCCGCCGCCCTCCGCTCCCGGTAAAGCAGCTCAGGCCGCCATGCGCTTCAGGATTTCGACGGGGATCGACTTGGCGGCGGGGGTGTGGGCCTCCTTGTCGTGGTGCCAGAGGGGCATGAGCGGGTTCAGTTCGGGGTAGTAGCCGGCGACGGCGCCCGCCGGCAGGCTGTAGGCATGGACGCGGAAGCCCTCGACGCGGCGGTCGATCTCGTCGTCGGCATGGGTGCGGATGTCGACCAGTTCCTGATCGACGAAGCCGAGACGCCGCATGTCGCCCTCGTTCATCAGGACCACGCGCCGGGAGCCGGATATGCCGCGCAGGCGGTCGTCGTAGCCGTAGATCGTCGTGTTGAACTGGTCGTTCGAGCGGATGGTGATGAGCGTCAGGATCGTCTTGCCGTCGACCTCGATATCGGGGTTCACGTCGAAGCCGGTCGGGGTGAAGAAGCCGGCCTTCTTCGTCTCGGTCTCCCATTCGCGGCGGCAGGCGGGCAGGTCGCGGTGGAAGCCGCCGGGCTGCAGGAAGCGCTGGTTGAAGTCCTTGAAATATTGCGGATAGGTCCGCTCGATTGCGTCGCGCACCTTGGAATAGTCGCCGACCCATTCGTCCCAGGGCACGGTGGAGCGGCCGGGGACGGTGGCCTTGGCCAGTTCCGCGACGATCTTGGGCTCGGAGAGAAGCTCCGGGCTCGCGGGCGGGCGCCAGCCGATGGACCCGTGGATGCAGGCGGTGGAATCCTCGATCGAGACGTGCTGCTTGCCGGTCGCCTGCACGTCCTCCTCGATGCGGCCGAGGCAGGGCAGGAGGTAGGTCACCTCCGCAGGCAGGAGATGGTTGCGGTTGAGCTTCGTCGCGATCTGCACGGAGAGACGGAGCTTCGTCCAGGCCGCCTCCATCAGATCCGTTTCCGGGATGGCGCGCACGAAATTGCCGCCGAGCGCCAGAAAGGCCTTCACCGAGCCGTCGAGAATGCCCTCGCAGGCCTCGACCGTGTCGAGACCCTTCTCGCGCGGCGGCTCGAAGCCGTAGAACTCGGCGAATGTGTCGAGGGGCGCCAGCTCCGGCTTTTCCGTGATGCCGACGGTGCGCTGCCCCTGCACGTTGGAATGGCCGCGGATCGGCGAGATGCCGGCGCCGGGACGGCCGATATTGCCGCGCATGAGGAGGAGATTGCAGAGCATCTGGACGTTCTGCGTGCCGTGCCGGTGCTGGGTGAGGCCCATGCCGTAATTGGCGATGACGGCCTTCGCCCGCGCATAGGTGCGCCCGACGCCTTCGAGATCGATGCGCGACAGGCCCGAGCAGCGCTCGATCTCGCTCCAGTCATGGGCGCGCACGAAGGCTTCGAACGCCTCGAACCCGTGGCCATGCTCTTCGATGAAGGCGACGTCGAGGACGCGCGCCTTTCCGGCCTCGCGCGCTGCGTCGTCCAGCGCGAAGACGGCCTTGGCGATGCCGGTCATGGCCGCGAGATCGCCGCCGACCTTCACCTGGAAATAGTCGCTCGACATCTTCACGCCCTCGTCGGGCGAGATCATCTCGGTCGGCGACTGCGGGTCCTTGAAGCGCACGAGGCCGCGCTCCTGGATGGGATTGAAGGTCACGACCGGCACGCCGCGCAGCCGCGCGTCGTGGACCTGGTGGAGCAGGCGCGGCGCGTTCGTCCCGGTGTTGTGGCCGAAGAAGAACATCATGTCGCAGGCGTCGTAGTCTTCGATCTGCACGGTGCCGACGGGCGAGCCGATCGACTTCTTGAGGCCGACGGAGGTCGGCTCGTGGCACATGTTGGAACTGTCGGGGAGGTTCTGCGAGCCGTAGATCCGCGCGTAGAGCTGCCACATATGCGAGGTTTCGAGCGAGGCGCGGCCGGACGTGTAGAAGACGACGCTTTTGGGATCGAGCGCGTTCAGCTCGCGGCCGATCTCGGCGAAGGCATCGGCCCAGGACACGGGAACATACTGGTCGAGCGTGCGGTCGTAGCGCAGGGGCGTCGTTAGTCGCCCTTCCTTCTCGAGGTCGTGGTCGTTCCAGGTGCGCAGCTCGCTCAGTCTGTGCCGGGCGAAGAAGGCGCGGTCGCAGCGCTTCTTCGTCACCTCCCAGACGGTGGCCTTCGCACCGTTCTCGCAGAATTCCGCGATATGCGACTTCGCCGGCTTGGCCCAGGAGCAGGAGACGCAGGCAAAGCCGTCCGGCTTGTTCTGCTTGGTCATCATCTGCAGCATCGTGTTGACGGCGAGCCCCTCGGCGAGGGTCTTCTCCGTCACCGATTTCAGCGAGCCCCAGCCGCCGCTCGGGTGGTCGTAGGGCTCGACCGTGACGGGCGGTTCGGATGAGCTGCGGTCCATGGCGGTTCTCCTGCGGCCCCGTCTCGGGCGGCCCTGTCTTGCGCGGTCCTGTCTCGGGCGGCCGTTCTTTGGAACCGCTCCAGGCATGCTCCCCCAACGGACGGAGGAAGGTGCCCGTTCCGGGCGTTCAGCGCAGAACGGTGAGGCGAGACGACGCTGCGAGGTACGGCGCCAGACGGCGGAAGTCGCGGGCCGAGACCGCGACGCAGCCCTCGGTCGGGGCGTAGCCGGGCTTGGCGACATGCAGGAAGATCGCGCTGCCCTTGCCGCGGGCCCGCGACGAGACGTTCCAGTCGAGAACCACGACGGCGTCGTAGAGCCGGTCCGACCGGCAGAGGGTCTCGTGGCTGGCGGCGAAGGGCAGGCGGACGGGCCGGTTGTAGGCGGCGTGGCCCGGCGCGTCGCACCAGCCGAGATCGGCCCGCGGGCGGCGGACGGGAAGCGGCAGGACGAGGCCCGCGATGCGCCGGGCGGGCTGGTAGGCGAAGAGCAGCCGCATCGAGGCGACCGGCGTCGCGCCGTCGCCCTCCCGCTTGAAGATGCTGGTGCCCGATCGCCCGAGCGCGCAAGGAAAGCGCAAGGAGCCGGCCTGGAGAAGGCCCTTGCGAGGGTCGCGCGGCGAGCGGCGGACGATGATCTGGACGTTCGGCACGAGGATTCCCGACGCGGAGGTTGACCTGGGGCATGACGGACACGAAATCGGACCTATCTTGAGTCACGAATTGTTACACGCCCTTCCCGCGCGAGGCCTTAGAACCACGCTCGCAGGGCCCAGGAAAGCCGAGCCATGAGCGCACGCAGCATCCTCATCGTCGATGACGACGTCGATCTCCGGCAGACCCTTGCCGAGCAGCTCTCGCTGCACGAGGAGTTCACCGTGTTCCAGGAGCCGACGGCGACGAAGGGGATCGCGGCGGCCCGCGCCGGGCTGATCGATCTCGTCGTCATGGATGTCGGCCTGCCCGACATGGACGGGCGCGAGGGCGTGAAGATCCTGCGCAAGTCCGGCTTCAAGGCCCCGATCATCATCCTGACCGGCCAGGACACCGATGCCGACACGATTCTCGGCCTCGAGGCGGGGGCGAACGACTACGTCGTGAAGCCCTTCCGCTTCGCCGTGCTGCTCGCGCGCATCCGCGCGCAGCTGCGCCAGCACGAGCAGAGCGAGGACGCGACCTTCCAGGTCGGCCCCTATATCTTCAAGCCGAGCCAGAAGATCCTGCTCGACGATCGCGGGGCCAAGATCCGGCTGACCGAGAAGGAGACGGCGATCATCCGCTATCTCTACAGGGCGGACCGCAAGGTCATCACCCGCGACGTGCTTCTGGAGGAGGTCTGGGGCTACAATTCGGGCGTGACGACGCACACGCTGGAAACCCATGTCTACCGCCTGCGCCAGAAGATCGAGCCGGACCCGTCCAACGCCCGGCTGATCGTCACCGAATCAGGCGGGTACAAGCTCGTGCCCTGACACGCTTTTCGACCGCCGGGCGCGTGCATTGCCCGGTCCTCGTCATTCCGCGGGCGGAGGATTTCGTACTATTGCGCACGCCTCGGTATCCGTTGCGGGGAAAAGGGGGCATGCCCGGTTTTCTCCGTCCGCCTGCGCCGCTATAGCTGGCGTCACGGACGTGTGACCGGCCCAGGGGGCCGCCAAGGGAGCTGGGCTTTTCGCGATGAGCCTTGAAAGCGACATCGCGGTTCTGGCGGAGATTCCGCTCCTCTCCGGCCTGTCCGGCGATCAACTGCGCCTGCTCGCCTTCGGGGCCGAACATCGGCGCCTGCGCGCGGGCGAGATCCTGTTTCGCGAGGGCGCGCGGGCCGATGCCGGATTCGTCCTCGTGCAGGGCAGCGTCGTGCTCGTCGCGGGCCGGTCGGGGCACGAGAAGGAGGTCGCGCGCGTCGGGCAGGGCGCCCTGCTCGGCGAGATCGCGCTCCTCACCGACACGCGCCGCCCGGCGACGGCGACCGCCGAGACCGATTGCGACGTCATCCGCATCACCCGCACGCTCTTCCGGCGCATGCTCGAGGAATATCCCGAGATCGCCTTCGCCCTCCACTGCAAGTTCGCCGAGGACCTCGCCCGGATGACGGACGACATCCTGGCGCTGGAGAACCGGTTCGGCGACCCGGCCTGAGCGGGCCCTTCGCAAAGCCCAAGGACATGAGCGCATGACGATCCTCGTGACCGGAGCCGCCGGCTTCATCGGCTATCACGTCGCGGAGGCTCTTCTGGCGCGCGGCGAGCGCGTCCTCGGCATCGACAATCTCAACGCCTATTACGACGTGCGCCTCAAGGAGGCGCGGCTGGCGCGTCTCGTGGATCGGCCGGGCTTCACCTTCCGCCGCTGCGACATCGCGGACCGGGCGGCGGTGGCGGAGGCCTTCGCCGAGGCCGGGGAGGTGACGGGCATCGTCCATCTCGCGGCGCAGGCGGGCGTGCGCTACTCGCTGGAAAACCCCTATGCCTATGTCGAGGCCAACGTGATGGGGCAGGTCGTGATGCTGGAGGCCGCGCGCGGGGCGGCCGGGCTGAAGCACTTCGTCTACGCCTCGTCCTCCTCGGTCTATGGGCTGAACGCGCAGACGCCCTTCTCCGAAGAGCACCGGGCGGACCAGCCCGTCTCGCTCTATGCCGCGACGAAGAAGGCCGGCGAGATGATCGCCCACACCTACAGCCATCTCTACGCGATCCCGACGACGGGCCTGCGCTTCTTCACGGTCTACGGCCCCTGGGGCCGGCCGGACATGGCGCCGATCCTCTTCGCCGACGCCATTCTCGACGGACGGCCGATCCAGGTCTTCAACCAAGGGAAGATGCGGCGGGACTTCACCTATATCGACGACATCGTGGCCGGCGTGATCGCCGCGCTCGACTGGCCGCCGGTGGTGGAGCCGGGCGCCGTTCCCTTCCGCCTCTACAATCTCGGCAACAACCGCACCGAGCCTCTCGGCCGCTTCATCGAGGTTCTGGAACGGGCCTTCGGCGCAACGGCCGAGAAGACCTACCTGCCCATGCAGCCGGGCGACGTCGTGGAAACGGCCGCCGACATCTCCGCCAGCCGCCGCGATCTCGGTTTCGACCCGAAGACCTCGCTCGACGAGGGCCTGCCGAAGTTCGCGGCGTGGTATCGCGCCTATCGGGGGGCGAGCCCATCGTTTAACTGAGCTGGCTTATGGTCCGGTGAGCCGGATTCGTATCGGCTCCGGTCCGGATGTTTCCGTCGGTCCGACGGTAAGCCGAAGCTTGGACGGCCCTCAGAAATCCAGCGTCACGAGGACCGGGACGTGGTCGGAGGGGCGGTCCCAGTCGCGGGCGTCCTTCAGGACCTTGAGGCCGGCCAAGTGGGGCAGGAGGTCGGGGGAGCCCCAGACGTGGTCGAGGCGGCGGCCCTTGTCGGCGGCGCGCCAGTCCTTCGCCCGGTAGCTCCACCAGGTGTAAAGCTTCTCGGTGTCGCCGATCTGCGCGCGCATGAGATCGGCCCAGCCGCCGTCGGTCATCGCGCGGACGAGGCCTTCGGTCTCGACCGGCGTGTGGGAGACGATCTTCAGAAGCTGCTTGTGCGACCAGACGTCGGATTCCAGCGGCGCGATGTTGAGATCGCCGACGAGGATGGCGGAAACGCCCGGCTCGGCCGCCGCGAGCACGCCGCGCAGCTCCTCGATGAAGTCGAGCTTGTGCGCGAATTTCGGGTTGATCGCGCGGTCGGGCTCGTCGCCGCCGGCCGGGACGTAGAAATTGTGCAGCCGAATGCGCCGCTCGCCGACATGGAGCCGGACCGACTGGTGGCGGGCATGGCCGACATTGCCGAAGTCGCGCATCTCCTCGTCCTCGAAGGGATGGCGCGAGAGGATGGCGACGCCGTGATAGCCCTTCTGCCCGTGGACCGCCTGATGCCCGTAGCCGAGAGCGCGCAGCGCTTCGCCCGGGAAGAGATCGTTCGGGCACTTGGTTTCCTGCAGGCAGAGAACGTCCGGCGCGTGGTCGCGCAGGAAGCTCTCCACGATCGGCAGGCGCAGGCGCACCGAGTTGATGTTCCAGGTGGCGACGGTGAAGGGCATGGGGGCATCCGGCGGGCGAAGCGAAGAGAGACGCCGCCCTTATGCGAGCGCCTCCCCGCCGGCGCAAGCAAGGCCGGCGCCGCGAGGGACGGCGACGCCGGTCGTCCCCTCGTTTCGAGCTTGGGCTCTTCGGAAGGTCGACGCCTATTTCTTGCCGGTCTGGCCGAGCGAGATCGCGGTGTAAGGGATCTTGAACATGCTCTGGTCGAAGGCGACGCCGGCGCGCAGGCCGTCCACGATCACCGTCGTGTCGCGGCCGTCATTGTCCTTGATCGTCCATTGGCGCAGATCGAAGCTCGCGGTGTCGAAAAGCATGGTGATCTCGGAATTGCCGAAGACCGACTTGTCGCCCATCACGATCGTGGTGACGTCGGGCTCCTCCTTCACCGAGCGGATGTTGGCGGAGGAAAGGTCGATCCGCTCGCCGAGCAGGAGCTTCAGCGGCGTCTTCGACAGGGGGTAGAGGTCCCAGGTGTTGAGCTTGCGGTTGTTGATCGCGACCTGATCGCCGTCGGCGATGACGCGCAGCGGCGTGCCGGAATAGTCGAAGCGGATGTTGCCGGGCCGCTCGATGTAGAACTTGCCCTCCGTCGTCTTCCCGTTCGGATCGAACTGGATGAAGTTTCCGGTCATCGTCTTGATGTCGGAGAAATGCGCCGCGATCTCGCGCGCCTTGTTGCTGGCCTGGGCGCTGGCGGGCGTCGACGCGAGGCCGGCAACGGACGCCGCGAGGGGCATGGCCAGCGCCGCGCCGAGAAGCGCGCGGCGGAGGATCTGAAGGCTGCGGGCGGAACGGCCGGCGGTGGCGGTCATGAAGGTCCTCTTGAAATGACGCGATGGTCCGCTCGCGGGCGGCGGGCCATCCTGGGCGGGCGCTGCCCGTCGTGTGCGGCCGGGCTGTCCGGCCGCCTGTCTCGTTTCATGCCAACATCCGAAGATGCTGACGCATCCGGCCGTTGCAGAATCGCGAATGTCCCAAATGCCTCCGAGGCTCGGGACATCCGCGAACGGAATACCGAGGGGTCATGATCAATGGCCCTCGGTATCACATCGTGACGTCCCGGTTTGTCGGCAATGGGGCGCCGGCCTTCGTGATCGCGCGGGATCAGGCCCGCTCTTCCTCCAGCGGCACGAGGATCTCGCGCTTGCCCGCATGGTTGGCGGGGCCGACGATGCCCTCCTTCTCCATGCGCTCGATGATCGAGGCCGCTCGGTTGTAGCCGATCTGCAGGCGGCGCTGGACGTAGGAGGTGGAGGCCTTGCCGTCGCGAAGGACGACCGCGACCGCCTGGTCGTAGAGATCGGCCGATTCCTCCATGCCGGAGAGGTCGTCGCCGCCGGAGGCGGCGGCCCCGCCCTTGCCCGCCGGGGCGGAGCTGCCCTCCTCGTCCTCTTCTTCCAGGATCGCGTCGAGATAGTCGGGCGTGCCCTGCGCCTTCAGGTGCTTCACGATCTCCTCGACCTCGGAATCGTCGACGAAGGGGCCGTGGACGCGCTGGATGCGCCCGCCGCCGGCCATGAAGAGCATGTCGCCCATGCCGAGCAGCTGCTCGGCGCCCTGCTCCTGGAGAATGGTGCGGCTGTCGATCTTCGACGTCACCTGGAAGGAGATGCGGGTCGGGAAGTTCGCCTTGATCGTGCCGGTGATGACGTCGACCGACGGACGCTGGGTGGCCATGACGACGTGGATGCCGGCGGCGCGCGCCATCTGGGCGAGGCGCTGGACCGTGCCTTCGATCTCCTTGCCCGCGACCATCATGAGGTCGGCCATCTCGTCGATGATGACGACGATGTAGGGGAGCGGGGCGAGGTCGAACTCCTCGGACTCGAAGATCGGCTCGCCGGTCTCGCGGTCGAAGCCGGTCTGCACGGTGCGCGAGATCGACTCGCCCTTCTCGATGGCGCTGGCGACGCGGGCGTTGAAGCCGTCGATGTTGCGTACGCCCACCTTCGACATCTTGCGATAGCGGTCCTCCATCTCGCGGACCGTCCATTTCAGCGCGACGACGGCCTTCTTCGGATCGGTGACGACGGGGGAGAGAAGGTGCGGGATGCCGTCGTAGATCGAGAGCTCCAGCATCTTCGGATCGATCATGATCATCCGGCATTCGGCCGGCGTCATGCGGAAGAGGAGCGAGAGGATCATCGTGTTGATCGAGACCGACTTGCCCGAGCCGGTCGTGCCGGCGACGAGAAGATGCGGCATCTTGGCGAGATCGGCGATGACGGGCTCGCCGCCGATCGTCTTGCCGAGCGCGAGCGCCAGCTTGCTCTTGTTCTGCGTGAAGGCGTCGGAGGCGATCATCTCGCGGAAGTAGACGGTCTCGCGGCGCTGGTTCGGCAGCTCGATGCCGATCGCGTTCTTCCCGGGAATGACGGCGACGCGGGCGGCGATCGCCGACATCGAGCGGGCGATGTCGTCGGCAAGGCCGATGACGCGCGAGGACTTGATGCCGGGCGCCGGCTCCAGCTCGTAGAGCGTGACGACGGGTCCGGGGCGGACTTCGATGATCTCGCCCTTCACGCCGAAATCGTCGAGCACGCCTTCCAGGAGCCGCGCGTTCTCCTGAAGAATCTCGGGCGACAGCATGGAGTCCTTCGCCCGAGGCTTCGGAGGCGACAGGAGCTCGACGGGCGGCAACTCGAAGGGCACGGGGCCGAGGGCGCGCGACGGCGCGGCGGCGGAGCCGCGAGCGGCGCGGCCGGGCGCCGTGGGCTGCGCGGCCGCGACGACGCGGGCCTCGCCGACGCGGGTTTGGGCGGCGCTACGTTCGGGGGCGCGGGCTGCCGGCCGCGTGTCGGCGCGCGGCTCGACCCGGGCGGCGGGCGCGGAGCGCGGGGTCTCGGCCGCCTCGCTCTTGCCGCGCTTCTTGCCGGGGAAGGCGACGATGTTGGCGGCAAGGCCGCGCCAGCCGCCCGCGGCCTCCTCGGCCGGCGCGCGCGCGGGATCGAGCGGCTCGGCCGGGCCGATCTCGTCGTCGTCGGCGAAGGGCCGCTCGAAGCCGTGCGGGTCCTCGTAGGGCGGCTCGTCGTAGCCGCGATCGTCATAGGGCGGCTCGTCGTGGCCGCGCTCGTCGAAGGCGGCGGTATCGCGGGAGGGCCGGCCGGCGGCGGGCGTGCGATCGCCGAACTCATCCTCGTCGTTCTTCATGGACGCGGCGCGGCGCGCGGTCGCGTCGAAGCGGAACGTGTCGGGGCGGTCGCGGCGGGGGCGGCCGACGTCGATCTCGTCCTCGTTCTCGGCCAGCGGATCGACGAAGCCCTGCGCCTCGTAGGGCGCGGTCACGCGGATCTGGCGCTGGGCTGTCTCGCGGGGACGGGGCGCGACCTCGGCGACCTCGTCCTCCTCGCTCCAGGTGTCGAAACGGTCGCCGAACTCGCCGGGCTCGCGGCGCGTTTCGGCCTTGGCCGCGCGGTGGCGGTCGAGGGCGGCCCGCACGGAATAGACGCCGTGCTGGACGGCGCCGAAGAGGAGCGCGAAACGGCCCTCGCCGGGCTCCTCGTCCTCGTCCTCCACCATCGGCTGCGAGCGGGCGCCGGATTTCGTCTGCGCGGAGCCTTGGGCGGGCATGGCGCGATCCTTGGAAAGCATCGGCGCGGAGCCGCGATCGAGGATGGCGGCGCCGGAGAGGAAGAGCCAGGCGGCGGGCAGGGCGATCATGGCGCCGAGGACGAGGGCGGTGAAGCCCTCCGGAAAGCTGCCGGTGGCGAGCGCGGGGAACTTCAGGACGAGGTCGCCCGCGACGCCGCCGAGGCCGATCGGCAGCGGCCAGCCGGCGGGGGCGGCGATGCAGCCGATGGCGCCCGAGGCCAGAACGATGCCCGCGACGGCGAACCAGGCGCGCCGGCCGATCCGGTCGACCGGGCGCCCGGCGGCGAGAAGACCGCCCCAGATGGCGGGAAGCGCGACGAGCAGCGCCGCGCCGAGCCCGAAGACCTGCATCGCGAGATCCGCCACGACCGCGCCGGCCGCGCCGCCGAGATTGGCGACGGTATTGCCGTTGGACTGGCTGAGCGAGGGATCGGTGACGGTCCAGGAAGCGAAGGCGAGGCCGAGCCAGGCAGCGAGGCCGATCAGGCCGACGGCGCCGCCGATCTGCGCCTGCCGGGAGAGAAAGGTCTGCTCGGGCGCCGGCGCGGGGGCGCCCGCCTTGCCGCGCGTTTCGCCGCGCGGGTCCGTCCGCCTGCCGCCGTCCGTTCCGATCGTCGTCGAAGCCATGGTGTCTGCCCTGCTCTTTCGCCCGTCCGGCCCACGCCGCACGTCGACGTCCGCCGGACTGTAAGTCGCGCGGGTTAAAGGTCGTTTAACCCTAACCAAGTCTTTCGCCTCCCGGCCTTTTCCGCCGGTTCCGCGAAGGGGCCCCTCGAACGCAAACGGGGGACGGCGATCGCTCGCCGTCCCCCGTTTGCGTGGTTGAAAATCCCGTCCGACGTCTCCGGCGCCGGGGCGCCGGAGGGCTCGATCAGGAGTGGTAGGCGGCTTCGCCGTGGTAGGAGATGTCGAGGCCTTCGCGCTCGGCTTCCACGGTCGGGCGCAGGCCGACGACGAGATCGACGATCTTGTAGAGGATCGCCGAGACGACGCCGCCCCAGACGAGCGTGATGAGGACCGCGATGATCTGCGAGTAGACCTGCGGGCCCATCGTGACGCCCTCGACATAGCCGATGCCGCCGAACGAGGTGCTGGTGAGCACGCCCGTGCCGATGGCGCCGATGATGCCGCCGACGCCGTGGATGCCGAAGACGTCCAGGCTGTCGTCGTAGCCGAACTTCGGCTTCACGACGGAGACGAAGAAGTAGCAGACGATGCTGGCCAGCGCGCCGAGCGCGATGGCGGCGACCGGGCCGATGAGGCCGGCGGCCGGGGTGACGGCGACGAGGCCGGCGACCAGACCCGAGGCCGCACCGAGGCCGGACGCCTTGCCGCGGGCGAAGGTCTCGACGAGGGCCCAGGCGACGATGGCGCCGGCGGTCGCGGTGAACGTGTTGATCATGGCGAGCGTGGTGCCGCCATTGGCCTCGAGGTTGGAGCCAGCGTTGAAGCCGAACCAGCCGACCCAGAGGATCGCGGCGCCGACCATGGTCAGCGTCATCGAGTGGGGCGCCATCATGTCACGGCCGAGGCCGGTCCGCTTGCCGATCATCAGGCAGCCGACGAGGCCCGCGATGCCGGCATTGATGTGCACGACCGTGCCGCCGGCGAAGTCCAGCGCCGCGACGCCGCCCGCATGAGCGCCCGAGAAGATCAGGCCGTTCGCATCCCAGACCATGTGCGCGATCGGGAAGTAGACGAGCGTGACCCAGAGGATCGAGAAGAGCACGACCGCCGAGAACTTCACGCGCTCGGCGAAGGCGCCGACGATGAGGGCCGGGGTGATCGCGGCGAAGGTCATCTGGAAGCAGATGAAGACGTATTCCGGGATGACCTCGGAGGAGAAGGTCGCCGAGACCGAGTCCGGCGTGACGCCGGCCAGGAACATCTTCGCGGTGCCGCCCCAATAGGGGCTGGTGGAGCCGCCGAAGGCGAAGGAATAGCCGTAGACGACCCAGATGATCATGACGATCGCGGCGATCATCGTGACCTGCATGAGGACCGAGAGCATGTTCTTGGCGCGCACGAGGCCGCCGTAGAAGAGGGCGAGGCCCGGGATCGTCATGAAGAGGACGAGGATGGTGGAGAGCATCATCCAGGTCGTGTTGCCGGGATTGGGAACGGCGGCAGCGGCCGCCGGGGCGGCCGGAGCCACGTCCGTCGCGGCGCCGGCGACGCCGGGCACGGCTTCCTGTGCGAAGGCCGCGGTGGCGGCGAGGCCCGCCAGGATCGCGGCAGAGGTGAGAATTTTGCCGAAGCGCATCGTGAAGGGGTCCTTTTCTTTAAAGGGCGTTCGTGTCGACTTCGCCGGTGCGGATGCGCACGGCGGAATCGATGCCGAAGACGAAGATCTTGCCGTCGCCGATCTGGCCGGTCTTGGCCGCCTGCGTGATCGCCTCGACCGCCCGGTCGACCAGATCGGCCGGCACCGCGACCTCGATCTTCAGCTTGGGCAGGAAGCTCACGGCATATTCGGTGCCGCGGTAGATTTCGGTGTGGCCCTTCTGCCGGCCGTAACCCTTCACCTCGGTGACGGTCAGGCCCTGGATGCCGACGGCCGTCAGGGCTTCGCGAACCTCGTCCAGCTTGAAGGGCTTGATGATGGCCATCACGATTTTCATGTGCACCTCGAATCTTAGAGCGGCGCGAGGCGAAAAGACGCCGATCTGCCGAGCCAGGGTTCCGCGCCGGCCGAATGCCGATGCGGTGACTGGTCTCTCCTATTCAAGCTCTGTGCCAATTGCGGGCAGAGGCCGAGATTTTGCCGCAATGCCGCCAGCCCTTGGGCGAATTGAGTCTTTCGAAGGCGTCCCGCCCCGCTCAATTCTCCGGCAAATGCCGAAATGTGCGGCACATGCCTCTTTTTTAGATCACGTTTTGCTGCGGCGCGGTCGGATCAGGCCTTCCTGCGCGACGGAGGCGACGAGCCGGCCGGAGAGATCGAAGAGCGAACCGCGCGTCAGCCCGCGCGCGCCGGAGGAGCTCGGGCTGTCCTGCTCGTAGAGCAGCCAGTCGGAGACGCGGGCCGGGCGATGGAACCACATGGAGTGATCGAGGCTCGCGGCCTGGATGCGCGGATCGAAGACCGAGAGCCCGTGGGCGAAGAGCGAGGTGTCGAGCAGCGTCATGTCGGAGAGATAGGCGAGCACGGCCGCGTTCAGCGCGGGGTCTTCGCCGATCTCGGAGACGACGCGCACCCAGATCTCCTGGCGCGGCGGCAGCTTGTCGGTGGTTAGGTAGTGGTCGAAGGCGATCGGGCGGAACTCGACCGGGCGCGGCCGGTCCCAGTAGCGCTTCACCGCATCGGGCGCGTTGGCGAGGATCGTCTCGCGCAGCTCGGCCGCGCCGGGCAGCTGGTCCGGCCGCGGCACGTCGGGCATGGCGACCTGATGGGAGAGACCCTCCTCGCTCACCTGGAAGGAGGCCGAGAGGGTGAAGATCGCCTGCCCGTGCTGCAGGGCGACGACGCGGCGGGTGGCGAAGGAGCCGCCGTCGCGGATGCGGTCGACCTCGTAGACGATCGGCACCTTCGGATCGCCCGCGACGAGAAAGTAGGCGTGGAGCGAATGGACGGCTCGGTCGGCCGGCACGGTGCGCTGGGCGGCGACGAGCGCCTGCGCCACGACCTGCCCGCCGAAGACGCGCTGCCAGCTCGTGTCCGGGCTCCTGCCCCGGAAGAGGTTCTCCTCGATGCGCTCGAGATCGAGGATCTCCAGAAGCTTGGCCACGCTGTCGTCCATGAGGAACCTCACTCTATCGCCGCCGCGGCCTTTTCGCGCGGGATGCGCCGACCGGACCTCCGCGTCGGACCGGACGGGCGCGACCACATAGGAAAGTCGCTCATGCGGCAAGCTCGGCCGTGCGGGCGAGACGTTGCCCGGCCGGCCGCAAGGGCCTATCTCCTCGGCATCCGCCGGCGCCCCACGCGCCGCCGGCCCGCCGAGGAGACCGAGCCATGCCCGATCATGCCGCAGACGCCAGCCGGCGCATCGACATTCTCGTCGCGGGCGCGGGCTATGTCGGCCTCAGCGTGGCGGTGGCGATCAAGGATGCCGCGCCCTCGCTCTCGATCCTCGTCGTGGACGCCGCGCCGGAGGGCGTCTGGCGCCGCGACCAGCGCGCCTCCGCCATCGCGGCGGCGGCGAGCCGCATGCTCCTGCGCCTCGGCGTCTGGCCTTCGATCGAGCCGGAGGCCCAGCCGATCGAGGAGATGATCGTAACGGATTCCAAAACGTCCGACGTCGTGCGGCCGGTCTTTCTGACCTTCGGCGGCGGCGGCGGCGGACGGGCGGGCTCGGAGCCTTTCGCACATATGGTGGCGAACACGGTGCTGAATGGCGCCCTTCGCGAGCGGGCCGAGGCGCTCGGCATCGAGATCCGGCCGTCCACGGCCGTGACGGCGATCGACGAGCTGCCCGGCGCGATGCGCGTGCGGCTCGGAGGCGGCGACACGGTGGAGGCGCGCCTCCTCGTCGCCTGCGACGGCGTCAAGTCCGCGATCCGCCAGATGGCCGGCATCCGCACCGTGCACAAGGATTACGGGCAGATGGGGATCGTCGCGACGGTGGCGCACGAGCGCCCGCATGGCGGACGCGCCGAGGAGCATTTCCTGCCGGGCGGCCCCTTCGCCATACTGCCGCTGAAGGGCAACCGCTCCTCGCTCGTCTGGACGGAGCCCAAACGCGAGGCGGACCGGCTGATGGCGGCCGACGAGATGCTGTTCGAGCTGGAGCTGGAGCAGCGTTTCGGCCACAAGCTGGGCGCGCTGACGCTGGAGGGCGGCCGACGCGCCTTTCCGCTGGGCCTGACGATCGCGCGCGATTTCGTGAAGCCGCGTCTGGCGCTCGCCGGAGACGCCGCGCACGGCATCCATCCGATCGCGGGCCAGGGCCTCAATCTCGGCTTCAAGGACGCGGCGGCGCTGGCGGAGACCGTGGTCGAGGCCGCGCGGCTCGGCCAGGACATCGGCGCGCTCGACGTTCTCCAGACCTATCAGCGCTGGCGCCGGTTCGACACGGTGCAGATGGGCGTGACGACGGACGTTCTGAACCGGCTCTTCTCCAACGACAGCGCGCTCCTGCGCGGCGTGCGGTCCTTCGGACTGTCGCTGGTCGACCGGATGCCGCCGGTCAAGGATATGTTCATCGCGCAGGCCGCCGGAACAGCGCGCGGGCCGCAGCCGAGGCTGCTGGCGGGCGAGGCGATCTAGCTGTTTGATCCCAGGCTTTGATGGTGCAGTCTTCACTCACGAGTGGAAGGAGGCACTATGGGCCAAGTTCACCACGGGAGCGCCACGACGACTGCGGCAG
>NZ_LMQW01000011.1 GCF_001425485.1 Aureimonas sp. Leaf427
TCGCTACTCGTTACGACCGCCGCACCATCCACTTCAAAGGCTTCGTCCACTTGGCCGGCGCCATGCTCTGGTTGGGCTGAATGTCGATCCGGCCTAGAGCATCGGACGGCGGCGCCGAATGTCCATGTCAGGCGTGGCCGGCCTCGGCATTGAGGAAGATCGGATCGACGCCGAGCAGGCCGAGCGCCCGTCCATAGGCCTCCTCGAGCACGGGATCGAAGATGATGCCGACATCGGCCCGGCAGGTCAGCCAGCCATTGGCGGCGATCTCGGCCTCGAGCTGCCCGGCGCTCCATCCGGCATAGCCGAGCGCCATCATGGCCGCCTTCGGGCCGATGCCGGCGGAGATGGCCTTCAAAATGTCGAGTGTCGGCGTCAGCGACACTTCGTCGGCGACGGACACGGTCGATTCCGAATCGTAGTCGTCGGAATGGAGCACGAAGCCGCGCCCGCGCTCGACCGGCCCGCCCATGCAGACCTTGATCTCCCGGCCCTTGTCCGGAAGGCGGATCTCCTCCTCGTTGCCGACGATGCCGAGCTGCGTCAAAAGGGCGGGAAAGGAGATCGGTTGCTTCTTGTTGATGATGAAGCCCATCGCGCCGCTTGGCGAATGGGCGCAGACATAGACGACGCTCCGCTGAAAGCGCTCGTCCACCATGCCCGGCATGGCGATGAGGAAATGGCCTTCGAGCGAGGTCGGCTCCATCGGCATATCTCTTTCCTTCGTGTCATCCATGACGATCAGATAGGAAGCATGCCCAAGACGGTCACCCACCTTTCCGCACCCGGTATCTGCGACGATTGGGCCACGAGCCCGGCCATGGGATCAAGCGCTTGCATGGCCGGACCACGTCTTTTCGGCCGACTGCGTCATTCCGGACGCGGCGCGGGCTTCGGCAGGCGGATCGCCGCCCCGCTCCTCGCCGCCTGTCTCGCCCTTTTCGGACAGGCCCAAGGGGCGCTCGCCGACGCCGCGGTGTCGATGGAGGGCGCCGGCCTCCGGCTCGTCGCCGAGCCCCCGTCGGCGGACGGCGTCGTCCGCGCCGCCCTGCTCGTCGATCTCGAACCCGGCTGGAAGACCTATTGGCTCGACCCCGGCGACGCCGGCATTCCGCCGCGCCTCGATCTCTACGCCGGCGCCGATCTCCAGCATCTCGACGCGCAGTTTCCCCTGCCGCATCGCCTGAGCGAGCCCTACGGCGCCTCGAACGTCTATTCGCAGCCCTTCGCCGTCGCCCTGACGCTGCGCCGGTCAGACGCGCCCGAAGCAGGAAAGCCCGCGACGATCGATCTTTCCCTGACGCTCGGCCTCTGCCGCGACATCTGCATTCCCGCGTCCGCGCGCCTGACGCTCGACATCGCCGCGATCAGGCCGGCGGATGCGCGGCTCGTCGCCTATGCCTTCGAGGCGCTGCCGGAGCCGAGCACGGGCGAGGTCGGCATCCAGTCCGCCCGGCTCGGCGAGGGCGGCGGCGCCATCGAGGTGGATGCGGCCGCACCGAGCGATCGGCCGTCGTCGGAAACCGACCTCTTCCTCGCCGGTCCCGCCGGCTGGTTCTTCGGCGCGCCGGGTGCACCGAAGCGCGACGGGCGGCGGCTCACCTTCACCGTTCCGGTTCTCGGCCGCCCGAAAGCGGCGGGAGAAGCGCCGCCGCCGGGGGTCGATGCCGTGCTCTCGCTCGGCGCCCACGCCTTCCGGGCGGAGAATATTCCCGTCTCGGCCCCGAGATAGGCACCCGCCAACCTCGACAGCGATCCGGTCCCATCTATCTTTTCACCAGCCGCCGGCTCGACGAGCCGCCGGAGCTTTCACGAGGGGATCGACGGACATGACCATCAAGATCGGCGACAGCATTCCGAACGCCACGCTGAAGACCAAGACGAGCGACGGTCCGAGCGATCTCTCCACGGCCGAGATCTTCGGCGGCAAGAAGGTCGTCCTCTTCGCCGTGCCCGGCGCCTTCACGCCCACCTGCTCGATGAACCACCTGCCGGGCTTCCTCGACAATTACGAGGCGATCCTCGCCAAGGGCGTCGACACGGTCGCCGTCGTCGCGGTGAACGATATCTTCGTCATGGCGGCCTGGGCGAAATCGACGGGCGCGGAAGGCAAGATCCTCTTCCTCTCCGACGGCAATGCGGACTTCGCCAAGGCGATCGGCCTCGACGTCGATCTCTCCGTCGCCGGCCTCGGCGTGCGCTCCAAGCGCTACTCGATGATCGTGGAAGACGGCGTCGTGAAGGCCCTAAACATCGAGGAGTCGCCCGGTCAGGCCGAAACCTCCTCGGCCACCGCGCTTCTCGAACAGCTGTAGATCTCGGCGCCTCTCAAGCGGCAGGAGGCACCCTGCCCCCGAAACTGCCGATCTCCCTCCTTGCGGGGGAGATGGCCGGCAGGCCAGAGGGGGGTGCCTCCCGCTACCCCCCCGAAAGTGACTCCGAGCCGCCCACAAGCGCCCCGGAACCAGAAACCTGCGCTACTCAGGACGCCCGGTCCTACCGCGCCTTCTGCACGATCCCGTGCAGCATCTTCGGCGCCGCAGGTTTGGCGCCGCCCGCCTTCCCGCCGGCCTTGAACGGCGCCATGCCCGTTCGCGCGAGCTCGTCCGCCCGCTCGTTCAGCTCGTGGCCCGCATGGCCCTTCACCCAGTGAAACGTCACGTCGTGCACCGTGCGGGCCGCGTCCAGCGCCTGCCAGAGCTCGGCATTCTTCACCGGCTTCTTGTCGGCGGTGCGCCAGCCATTGCGCTTCCAGCCGTGGATCCACTTGGTGATGCCGTCGCGCAGATATTGCGAGTCCGAGTGCAGATCGACCGGCATCGGGCGCTTCAGCGATCCGAGCGACTCGATCGCGGCCAGAAGCTCCATGCGATTGTTGGTCGTCATGGCCTCGCCGCCGGACAGCTCCTTACGCGTGCCCGCATAGTTGAGGATCGCGCCCCAGCCGCCCGGGCCGGGATTTCCCGAGCAGGCGCCGTCGGTATAGATCTCGACGCGCTTGCTCCCACCGCTCTCGCCGATGTCGATGTCGCCCATCTCGGTGTCGCTCATGCCGGTGCTCTCTCGATGCCGTAGTCGGCGGCGCTCGTAACGCCGCGATGGAAGCGGAGCTTGCGCAGATATTCGCGCGGGTCCTTCTTGGTGACGAAGCTGTCGTCCGGCACGTTCAGCCAGTCGTAGAGCCGCGTCAGGAGGAAGCGCATCGCCGCGCCGCGCGCCAGCATGGGCAGCGCCGCGATCTCCTTCGCCGAGAGCGGGCGCATCTCGCGATAGCCCTCGATCATCGCCCGGCCCTTGGTCACGTTGAACGCGCCGTCCTGCTCGAAGCACCAGGCGCAGAGGCAGATGGCGAGGTCGTAGGCGAGAATGTCGTTGCAGGCGAAGTAGAAGTCGATGAGCCCGGACAGCTTGCCGCCGAGGAAGAACACGTTGTCGGCGAAGAGATCGGCATGGATGACGCCCGTCGGCAGGCCCGAAGGCCAGGACGCTTCGAGCACGTCGATCTCGCGGGCGATCTCCGCGGCAAGGCCCGGCTCGATCCGGTCGGCGCCCTCGCCGCAGGCCTCGGCCAGCGGGCGCCAGGCGTCGACGGTCAGGGCGTTCGGCCGCACGAGGGGAAAGTCGGAGGCCGCGACGTGCATCCGCGCCATCTCGGCCCCGACGGCCCGACACTCGGAAACGCCCGGCCGGCGCGTCCACATGCCTTCGAGAAAGGTGAAGATCGCCGCCGGACGTCCCGCCAGCTCGCCCAGCCGCTCGCCGTTCCGCGCGTTGACGGGCAGCGGGCAGGAGAGGCCGCGCTCGGCCAGATGCTCCATCAGCCCGATGAAGAAGGGCAGATCGTCCCGGTTCACCCGCTTCTCGTAGAGCGTCAGGATGAAGGTGCCGGCCTCGGTGCGCAGTAGGAAGTTGGAGTTCTCCACCCCTTCGGCGATGCCCTTGTAGCTCAGCAGCGCGCCGAGATCGTAGGCGCCGAGAAACGCCGCCAGCTGCGGCTCCGTGACGTCGGTATAGACGGCCATCTCACGCCTCTCCGGACAGGACGGGGCCGGCGCGGTCGCCATGAACGAAGGCCATGTCGGCGGCCTCCAGCGGCGTGTCGCGGAGCGTGCGCATGACGGGGAAGTTCTCGGTCTCGATCGCGGTGCGCACCAGCTCGATGCGAACGTCGTAGCGGGCGCGCAGCGCGTCGATGATCTCGTCGATGACGATCTCGGGCGCGGAGGCCCCGGCGGACATGGAGAGCGTCGCGCCCTCGCCGATGAGCCCCCAGGGAATATCCGTCGCGCGCTGCACGAGCGCGGAGGCGAGCGCGCCGGCCCGCGTCGCGACCTCGACGAGGCGCATCGAGTTGGAGGAGTTCGGCGCGCCGACGATCAGGAACATGTCCGTCCCCGGCGCCGCCGCCTTCACCGCATCCTGCCGGTTGGTCGTCGCATAGCAGATGGAATCCGACGAGGGCGCCTGGAGCTCCGGGAACTTCGCTTCCAGCGCGGCGATCACGCCCGCCGTGTCGTCCACCGAAAGGGTCGTCTGCGTGACATAGCCGAGCGCCGCCGGATCGGCCGGCTCGAACGCGGCGACGTCCGCCTCGCTCTCGATCAGCGAGACCGTGCCCGGCTCCAGCTGGCCCATCGTGCCGATGACCTCGGGATGCCCCTTGTGACCGATAAGGAGAACGTGGCGGCCGCGCTTGACGTGCAGCATGGCCTGCTTGTGCACCTTGGAGACGAGCGGACAGGTCGCGTCGAGATAGAGAAGATCGCGCCCTGCGGCCTCCGCCGGAACGGATTTCGGCACGCCATGGGCGGAGAAGACCACCGGCTGGCCGTCCGCCGGCACGTCTGACACCTCGCGCACGAAGACCGCGCCGAGCGTCTCCAGGCCCTGCACCACATAGCGGTTGTGCACGATCTCGTGGCGCACATAGACCGGCGCGCCGTATTTCTTGATCGCGAGCACGACGATCTGGATGGCGCGGTCGACGCCCGCGCAGAAGCCTCGCGGCTCGCAGAGCCGAAGGGTCAGGCGGGGCTTTGGCGAGGTCGGCATCGATGCGCTGTCCCGTTGAAAGACCGGAGCCGCTGGGCGGCCGGGGATCGGCGCGAATGAAGGCATGGCACCGCCCCCTGTCAAGGCTGAAGCGGCCTCATGCCGCCGAGCCCTTGCGAAGCCGCCCGACCACCAGAAGCACCAGCATGACGGCGAGGACCAGAGCCAGCCCGTACCAGGTGATGGCATATTCGAGATGGCTGTTCGGAATGTCGACCACCGTCGTTCCGCCCACCGGCCCGTCGCTGGACGAGGCGCCCGGCCCCGCATCGACCAGAAAGGGCAGAAGGCCCGCGACATCGGCGGAAGGCAGTGCCCGCGCGAGATCCGGCAGGCTCTTCCAGAAGAAGACGTTCTTCACCGGGTCGTTGTCCGGAATGAAGGAACTTGGCCGCGCCGTCTCGCCGTTGCGCGCGATGCCGGCAATCTCGACCTCGCCCTGCGCCTGCCCGGCCGCGCGGCTCTCCGGCGCCTTGCGGTCGTAGGGCACGAAGCCGCGATTGACGAAGACCGTGCGCCCATCCGCCAGACGCAGCGGCGTGTAGACGTTCCAGCCCGCCTGCCCCTCGAAGGTCGAGAGGAAATGCCGCTCGTCGGTGTGCAAGAACCGCCCGGTCAGGCGAACCGGCATGTAGTCGACGTCGCCGGTCTCGGCGAAGACGCGCTCGACCTCCGCCAGCGGCAGCGGCTCGGAATGGACGCGCGCGTCGATCGTCGCGATCAGCGCGGTCTTCCAGCCGAGCCGCTCGACCTGCCATGTGCCGAGACCGAGCAGGATCGCGATGCCGGCGAGGCAGAGGACGACCGCCGCGATGAACCCGCCGCGCCCGATGCGCCGTCCGATGGCGGCAGGAACGGTCCCGCCGGGGGCCTCAGCGCTCGGCATCGTCATCCGTGGAAAGCCGTCCCTGGGACGCGCTATTGCGATATTGCAGCCCGATCATCAGCCCTTTCAGGACGCGCAGAAGCGGCAGGCAAAGCACGAGGGCAAGCGGTATCCAGAGGAGGAAATGGACCCAGAGCGGCGGGTTCCACGTCACCTCCGTGTAGAGCGCGAGCCCGACCACGACGAAGCTGATGATCAGGATGACGAAGACGGCGGGACCGTCGCCGGAATCGATGAACGTGTAGTCGAGGCCGCAATTGGTGCAGGCCGGCCGGACCGAGAGGAAGCCCTTGAAGAGCCGCCCCTCGCCGCAGCGCGGACAACGGTTGCGCATCGCCATCTGGCCGGCATCGACCGGGGCGTGGAACGCGGTGTCATCGTGCATGCCGGCTGTCCTCAACAGGAGTTCGAACGACGGGATGGCGGAAACGAGAAGAGGCGGTCGCTTGCGCGCCGCCTCCGGTCTCTGCGGGACGGGAGCCCCGATCGTCTCGATGCGCGGGCTTTGCTGCGCCGGTGAGGCTCGGCGCGATCCCGCGCCGGGCGATCACCCCGAACGGATCACTCCGCGTGGATCGTGCCGCCCCAGCTTCCCCAGATGTAGATGGCGAAGAAGAGGAAGAGCCAGACCACGTCGACGAAGTGCCAGTACCACGCGGCCGCCTCGAAGCCGAAATGCTTCTTGGAGGTGAACTGGCCCTTCACGGCGCGGATCAGGCAGACGATCAGGAAGATCGTGCCGACCAGAACGTGGAAGCCGTGGAAGCCCGTCGCCATGAAGAAGGTCGAGCCGTAGATCGAGCCGGCGAAGGCGAAGGGCGCGTGGGCGTATTCGTAGTACTGAACGTAGGAGAAGATCGCGCCGAGAACGCAGGTCAGCGCAAGACCGGTGATCAGCCCCTTGCGGTCGTCGTGCAGAAGCGCGTGGTGCGCCCAGGTGACGGTCGTGCCGGAGAGGAGCAGCGTCACGGTGTTGAAGAGCGGCAGGTGCAGCGGATCGAGAACCTCGATGCCGACCGGGGGCCACTGGCCACCGAGAACCTGGGTCCGCGCGGCCTGGATGGCTTCACCCGGAAAGAGGCTCGCATCGAAGAAGGCCCAGAACCACGCCACGAAGAACATCACCTCGGAGGCGATGAACATGATCATGCCGTAGCGCAGATGCATGGACACGACCGGCGTGTGCGCGCCCTCCTGGCCTTCCTTGATCGTGTCCGACCACCAGGCGAACATGACGTAGAGAACCAGCGCCAGACCGATGAAGAAGATCCACGGCGTGGCGAGATCGACGCCCGCGAACAGGAACTGCTGCTCGGAATGGAGCCGCATCCAGGCCACCGCGCCGAACATCATGATGAAGGCGCCGAGCGAGGCGAGGAACGGCCACGGGCTCGGGTCGATGATGTGGTAGTCGTGCTGCTTGCCGTGCGTGTCGGCCATGTCAGAAGTCCCCGGTCGTTCCGTGCCCGTCATCGTCTTATACGAAGCCGGCAGCATGCTTTACCAGCCCATCCATCCCGCCTCGTCCCGAAAGACGGCGGACGGGCGCCCTTAGAGTTTGTTCGTCGCCGGCCCGGCGGCCGGTGTCGCGGGCACCGCCGCGACGGGTTCGGCTCCCTCGACCGGGAAGAACGTGTAGGACAGGGTGATCGCGGGCGATCCCTTCATGTCCTCCGAATCCAGCATCTTCGGGTCGACGTAGAAGATGACCGGCATGTCCTTCGACTCGCCCGGCTGCAGCGTCTGCTCGGTGAAGCAGAAACAGGCGATCTTGTTGAAGAAGACGCCCGCCGCCTCCGGCGTGACGTTGTAGGTCGCCTGCGCCGTCACCGGCTTGTCCGAGCGGTTGACGACCCGGTAGCTCGTCTGGCGCGTCTCGCCGAGCTTGACCTTGATCTCGCGCTCCACCGGCTGGAACGCCCAGGGCACGCTCTTCGAGGCATTGGCATCGAAGCGCACGAGCACTTCGCTGTCCACGACATGCTCGGACGCGGCCTCGGCGCGCTGCGTCGTGCCGCCATAGCCCGTGGCCTGGCAGAACATCTGGTAGAGCGGCACCGCGGCATAGGAGGCGCCGAGCATTCCGAAGGCGAAGGCGCCGCAGGCGACCGCGATGGTCAGGCCCTGGCGGCTCTTGCGAGGTTCGGCGGCGCTCACGTCGGCGAGCCCATCTTGGCGATCGTCACGACGTAGAAGAGCACGACGAGCGCGACCAGAAAGACGCCGATGGCGACGGAGCGCCGGCGCCGGGCGCTCTCTTCGGCCTTGGTGAGGGTGACGAAATCGTCCTTCATCGGAGCCACCTCAGACGAGCCCGGCACGGGCGACGATCGCCTCGCCGAGGAGAATCGCGAAGAGCGCGAAGAGATAGACAATCGAGAAGGCGAAGAGCCGCTTGGCCGGCAGCATCTTCGGATCGGCATCGGCCATGCGGTAGGCGCCGATGGCGAGCCACACGAACCAGGCGCCGAGACCGACGCTCGCGACGCCGTAGACGAGGCCGCCGAAGCCGAGCGCGAAGGGCGCGATGCCGACGGGAACGAGGATCAGCGAATAAAGCAGGATCTGGAAGCGCGTCGCCGCCTCGCCCGCGACGTTCGGCAGCATCGGAATGCCGGCGCGGCCGTAATCCTTCATCTTGAACAGCGAGAGCGCCCAGAAATGCGGCGGCGTCCAGAGGAAGATGAGGAGGAAGAGGACGATGCTCTCGACCGACACGCCGCCGGTCACGGCCGCCCAGCCGATCATCGGCGGAAAGGCACCGGCAGCGCCGCCGATGACGATGTTCTGCGGCGTCGAGCGCTTGAGGCCCATCGTGTAGACGACGGCATAAAAGAAGATCGTGAAGGCGAGGAGCCCGGCCGCGAACCAGTTGGAGGCAAGCCCCAGCACCATGACGGACAGGCCGGAGAGCGCGAGGCCGAAGGCCAGCGCCGTGCGCGCCTCGATGCGGCCGGCGGGCACCGGCCGCTGGGCCGTGCGCGTCATGATCGCGTCGATGTCGGCGTCCCACCACATGTTCAGCGCGCCGGAGGCGCCGGCGCCGAGCGCGATGGCGAGGATCGCGACGACGCCGAGCGAGACGTCGATCGGGCCCGGCGCCATCATCAGGCCGGTGATGGCGGTCAGGACGACCAGCGACATGACGCGGGGCTTCAGGAGCGCCAGGAAGTCGCGCGGCTCCGCAAGGCTGATGCCGCTGCGCGCGACGCCTTCGGCTCCGTCGAGATGGTCGATTGCGATCGTCACGTCATCACCTCGGGCATCGCCTCCCCCGCGGGCGATCGGGCCCGCAGGCCGTGGATCGAAGCGGGGACCGGCGGTCCAGTTCGGAATGGCATGGCCCCGGTCGAAGCGGGGCCATGCCTGAAGCGAAGTCTCGAATCCGCCTTAGCGAACGCGGGGGAGCTGTTCCCACTGGTGGAACGGCGGCGGGGAGGACAGCTGCCACTCCAGCGTCGTCGCGCCCTCGCCCCAGGGGTTGTTGCCGGCCAGGCGCTTCTTGGCGAAGGCCTCCCAGACGCCGAAGAGGAAGACGAGAACGGCGAAGCCCGAAATGTAGGAGCCCATCGAGGAGACGAAGTTCCAGCCCGCGAAGGCGTCGGGATAGTCGGCATAGCGACGGGGCATGCCGGCGGCGCCGAGGAAGTGCTGCGGGAAGAAGACGAGGTTCACGCCGACGAAGGTGAGCCAGAAATGCGTCTTGCCGATCGTCTCGTTGTACATGTAGCCCGACATTTTCGGGAACCAGTAATACCAGCCGGCGAAGATCGCGAAGACCGCGCCGAGCGAGAGCACGTAGTGGAAGTGCGCGACGACGTAGTAGGTGTCGTGCAGCACGCGGTCCATGCCGGCATTGGCGAGCTTGACGCCCGTGACGCCGCCGACCGTGAAGAGGAAGATGAAGCCGATCGCCCAGTACATCGGCGTCTTGAAGGTGATCGAGCCGCCCCACATCGTCGCGATCCACGAGAAGATCTTGATGCCGGTCGGGATGGCGATGACCATCGTCGCGAAGACGAAGTAGCGCTGCGTGTTGAGCGAGATGCCCGTCGTGTACATGTGGTGGGCCCACACGACGAAGCCGACGACGCCGATCGCGACCATGGCATAGGCCATGCCGAGATAGCCGAAGACGGGCTTGCGCGAGAAGGTCGAGATCACGTGGCTGACGATGCCGAAGGCCGGCAGGATCAGGATGTAGACCTCCGGGTGTCCGAAGAACCAGAAGAGGTGCTGGTAGAGGATCGGATCGCCGCCGCCCGAAGGCGAGAAGAAGGTCGTGCCGAAGTTGCGGTCGGTCAGCATCATGGTGATGGCGCCGGCGAGCACGGGCAGCGAGAGGAGGAGAAGGAAGGCGGTCACGAGCACCGACCAGGCGAAGAGCGGCATCTTGTGCAGCGTCATGCCGGGGGCGCGCATGTTGAGGATCGTCGTGATGAAGTTGATCGCGCCGAGGATCGAGGAAGCGCCGGCGATGTGCAGCGCGAAGATCGCGAGATCGACGGCGGGGCCGGGATGGCCCGTGGTCGAGAGCGGCGGATACATGGTCCAGCCGGTGCCTGCGCCGTTCGAGCCGGGCGCGCCTTCGACGAACATCGAGAGCAGGAGCAGGAGGAAGGCGGGGACGAGCAGCCAGAACGAGATGTTGTTCAGGCGCGGGAAGGCCATGTCCGGCGCGCCGATCATGATCGGCACCATCCAGTTGGCGAAGCCGCCGATGAGCGCCGGCATGACCATGAAGAAGATCATGATCAGGCCGTGGCCGGTCGTGAAGACGTTGAAGATCGCGGGATCGCCGAAGATCTGGAGGCCCGGCGACTGGAGCTCCATGCGGATGGCGACCGACAGGCCGCCGCCGAACACGCCCGCCATGATCGCGAAGATCAGGTAGAGCGTGCCGATGTCCTTGTGGTTGGTCGAATAGACCCAGCGCGCCCAGCCCGTGGGGCGGTGGTCGTGCGCATCATGCGTATCGTGAACGGCTCCGGTGGCCATATCGTGCTCCTCTGGACCCGAGATTACTGGCTGACGGCCACGGCGACGCGCCCGGCGGCGGCGTCGATCGAAGCGGTCAGATCCTTGTTGGCGGTGCCGACGTCGCTACCGGCGGCGGCCAGCCACGTCGCGAACTGCTCCTTCGACACGACGCGCACGCCGATCGGCATGAAGGCGTGGTCGCGGCCGCAGAGCTCCGAGCACTGGCCGTAGAACATGCCCTCGCGCGTCGCCTCGAACCAATATTCGTTGTTGCGGCCGGGCACGGCATCGACCTTCACGCCCATCGAGGGAATGGCGAAGGAGTGGATGACGTCGCCCGAGGTCGCGAGGATGCGGATGACGGTGTTCACGGGAACGACCATCTCGTTGTCGACGGTCAGGAGCCGCGGATAGGTCGCCATGTCCTCCTTGCCGGAGCCCGGACGATCGCCTTCCTGCAGCATGTAGGACTCGAAGGAGACCGGCTCGGCGGCCGGCGTGGCTTCGGTCGACTGCGAGGCCTCGGCCGAAACGGCCGGCGCGACGCCGGAACCGGCGGCGGCGGGATCGGTCGCGCCCGGCTGGTACTCGTAGCCCCAGTACCACTGGTAGCCGGTCGCCTTGATCGTCAGCTCCGGCGGGGTCGGCGGATTGTACTGGGCGGTGAGAAGCTGGAAGGACGGAATGGCGAGGAAGAGGAGAATCACGACCGGCGCCACGGTCCAGACGACTTCGATCGCCGTGTTGTGGCTGGTGCGCGAGGGCGTCGGGTTGCGCGTCGCATTGAAGCGGTAGGCGCAATAGGCGAGCAGCGCGGCCACGAAGATCGTGATCGGGATGATGAAGGCGAGCGTGTAGTTCGAGAACCAGTGGATCTGCGCCTCGATCGGCGACAGCGCCTCCTGCAGATTGATCTGCCACGGATGCGGCTGCCCCGGATGCAGCTCCTCCTGGGCCCGCGCGACGCCGAGACCGGCGGCGAGAGCCGATGCTGCGATGATGGATCTCTTCACCAAATGCTCTCCCCGTCGCGTCCCCTGAAGCCGGCTCGATCCACGCTGGATGCGACAGCCGACCCCGACACGGGCGACGCCCATGATATCCGGCGCCTGCGATGCTTAAAACCACGAAAGCCCGATATCTGCAACATTTCCAAACAAGGAGCCGAAGCGCTTCGCGTCGCGGCGAAATCCCGTCCGGCGGGCGGCTCGCGACGGGGAGGACGCTAAGCCTTTTCCCGGCCATGATCGACCGGCCATATCGCCGCGCTTCGGGACCTTCGGGCAGGGATCGCGGTCGGTCGTGCGGCTGCGGGGCCGCCTGTGCTATGGATCTCGAAACGAAGCTTTCAGGCGCCGCGACGGCCGCCGTTCGGATGGATTGATGATACGTTTTTTGAAGACGGCGCTCGCCGCGACGATTCTGGCCGGCTCGCTTTCCGGGGCGGCCGTCGCCCAGTCGAGCGCGGGCGGCACCGTGAAGTCCAAGCATGGGGCCTGGGCCATCGCCTGCGAGACGCCGCCGGGCGCCCCCGGCGAGCAATGCGCGCTGGTCCAGACGGTCGTCTCCGAGCAGCGCCCGGAAATCGGGCTCGTCGTCATCGTCCTGAAGACGGCCGATAAGAAGGCGACGATCCTGCGCGTCCAGACGCCGCTCGGCGTCTTCCTCCCCATGCACATCCAGGTCGCGATCGACGGGGGCTATTTCGGCAATCTCCAGTTCATGCGCTGCTTCGCCGACGGCTGCTACGCGGAGGCGATTCTCGACAAGCCCGACACGATCAACGGCCAGCAGACGACGCTGCAGGCCGCGCTCGCCAAGGCCAAGACGGTGGTCTTCAGCGTATTCCCGACCGTCGAGGAGGGCACCGGCTTCGAGATCGACATGGCCGGCTTTAACGAGGGCTTCGCCGCGCTGCCCTGACCCCGGCACTTTGCCGAGCGTCGGAGCTTGGTAGACCGGCGCCCAGCGCTTATGTGACGGGCGGCGCGGCATCGAGCCCGCCGCCGAACCTGCCGCAGAACCCGAAGGATTTCCGCCATGGCCGCTTCGCTGATCGAGCGCTTCGACATCTCGCGCGCCGAGATCGACCGCATCCTCGGCGAGACGTTGTCGGGCGCCGACGACGGCGAGCTCTTCCTCGAAGTGCGCGAGCAGGAATCGCTCTCCTTCGACAACGGGCGCCTGAAGGCGGGCTCCTATTCCTCCGACCAGGGCTTCGGCCTTCGGGTCGTGGCGGGCGAGGCGATCGGCTTCGCCCATGCCGGCGATCTGTCGGAGGGCGCGCTGCGCCGCGCCGCCTCCGCCGTCGAGGCCGTCAAGAGCGGCCATAGCGGCACGGCGGCCGAAGGCCCCGCCGGCACGAATCAGAAGCTCTACGGCGAGGAGAACCCGATCCCCTCCCCCGGCTTCGAGACCAAGGTGAAGCTTCTCCAGGAGATCGACGCCTATCTGAGGGCCAAGGACGAGGCGGTGCGCCAGGTGTCCGTCACGCTCGGCTCGCAATGGCAGACGGTCGAGATCCTGCGCGCGGACGGGCGCCTCGCCCGCGACATCCGGCCGCTCGTGCGCATCAACGTCTCCGTCGTCGCAGGCCGCGGCGATCGGCAGGAAACGGGCTCGCATGGCGCGGGCGGGCGGACCGGCTTCGGCGAGTTCTTCGTGGAGGCGACCTGGAAGTCGATCGCCGACGAGGCGTTGCGTCAGGCGCTGGTCAATCTGAACGCCGTGCCCGCCCCGGCCGGCGTGTTCGACATCGTGCTCGGCGCGGGCTGGCCGGGCGTCATGCTGCACGAAGCGGTCGGTCACGGGCTGGAGGGCGACTTCAACCGCAAGAAGACGTCCGCCTTTTCCGGCCTGCTGGGTCAGCAGGTCGCCGCGCGGGGCGTCACCGTCGTCGACGACGGCACGATCGCCGAACGGCGGGGCTCGCTCACCATCGACGACGAGGGCACGCCGACGAATCGCACCGTCCTCATCGAGGACGGCAAGCTCGTCGCCTATATGCAGGATCGCCAGAACGCCCGGCTGATGGGCATGGCGCCCACCGGCAACGGCCGCCGCCAGTCCTATGCCTACGCGCCGATGCCCCGCATGACGAACACGATGATGCTCGGCGGCGCCTCGACGCCCGAGGAGATCCTCGCCTCCGTCAAGGACGGCATCTACGCCGTGTCCTTCAACGGCGGGCAGGTGGACATCACCTCCGGCAAATTCGTCTTCAACTGCACCGAGGCCTACCGCATCCGCAACGGCGTCGTCGGCGAGCCCCTGAAGGGCGCCATGCTGATCGGCAACGGCCCCGAGGCGATGCACCGCGTCTCCATGATCGGCAACGACCTCGCGCTCGACACCGGCATCGGCATGTGCGGCAAGGCCGGCCAGGGCGTCCCCGTCGGCGTCGGCCAGCCGCACCTGCGCATGGATCAGGTGACGGTGGGCGGCACGGAGGCCAATTGATACCTGTAAGGGGTCTAGGTACCTAAATCGGGACCAATGGATACTTTCGTATCCTGTATCGTCGCACCGATCGAAGACGAGAGTCTTCTTTACGGATACAACCGCCCCCGCCCCCAACCGTCGCCCTCGCGGGTGAACAAAATCCGGTCGTGCAGCCGGAATTCGCCGTCCTGCCAGAACTCGATCTGGTCCGGCACGATTCGGAACCCCGACCAGTGCGAAGGGCGCGGGATCGTCTCGCCGGGGTGGCGGGCGTCGATCTCCGCGACGCGGTCGAGCAGGGTCTGCCGTCCGTCCAGCGGGCGCGACTGCTCCGAGGCCCAGGCGCCGAGGCGGCTGGTGCGCGGGCGGGTCGCGTAATAGGCGTCGGCCTCTGCGTCCGAGACGACCTCCGAGCGGCCGCGCACGCGGACCTGCCGGCGCAGCGACTTCCAGTGGAAGTTGAGCGCCGCCTTGCCGCTGGCGAGGATCTCGCGCCCTTTCGCACTGCCGAAATTCGTGTAGAAAACGAACCCGCGATGGTCGAGCCCCTTCAGGAGCACCATCCGCACATCGGGCAGGCCGCTCTCGTCGACGGTCGCGAGCGCCATGGCGTTCGGATCGTTGATCTCGGCGGCGGTCGCCTCCTCCAGCCAGCTGGCGAAGAGCGGAAACGGGTCCGTTCCCGCCGGCGTTTCACCGAGAGTTAATCCATCGTTCGTCATGATGACCGCAAGCTCCACGCCAAGTGTTCGACGGCTATAGTGGATCGCCGAACCGATGCACCAGATCCAAGATGGCATGAGATGGCGATGAAACCGATTCGGCCACTGGCGATGATCCTTCTTGCGACGCTTTGCAGCGGCTGCGTCGTCCTGGGCGGCGGCGCGGATGCGGGGATCGACGAGACGGTGACGGCCGGCATCCCGCCGCAGGAGCCGACGACGCCGCCCGATCAGGCCTCCGACCAGATGACCGTGCGCAACGCCGTCTCCGCCGCCGATCTTTCCGCGGCCGACGGCGAGCCGCGCTCCTGGGCCAATGCCGACACGGGCGCGACCGGCGTCATCACCGCCATCGCCGAGAGCCGCGCGGGCGACACGATCTGCCGCACCTTCCAGACCTCCCGCCAGCGCTTCGACGGCATCGCGCTCTACAAGGGCGAGGCCTGCACGAAGGGCGGCGGCCAATGGACGCTGACGCGATTCGCCGAAGGGCAGTAGGCCGGGCGCCGGCCCGCCGCCGGCGATTCGTCCGCGATTCCCGGACGGATGGGTCGCCGCTCTTAAAATTTCTTTCGCGCTGCGCCATATAGAGACGTCGTCCGGCGTATCGAGCGCCGGCCAATCCCCTTTGTCCTGAGGACCGAGCACTGATGCGTGATCCCTACGCCGTTCTCGGCGTTGCCAAGAGCGCGAGCGAGAAGGACATCAAGTCCGCCTTCCGCCAGCTTGCCAAGAAGTACCATCCCGACGCGAACGCCAACGATGCGTCGGCCAGCGCGCGCTTCAACGAGGCCAATCAGGCCTACGAGATCCTCGGCGACAAGGACAAGCGGGCCCAGTTCGACCGCGGCGAGATCGATGGCGAGGGCAAGCCGAAGTACCAAGGCTTTCCCGGCCAGGGCCCGTTCGGCGGCGGCGGGGCCGGCGGCGGAAGGGGCCCTGCGGGCTTCGACTTCCGCTCCCAGCGTGGCGGCGCGGCGGACGACGGCGGCGAAGGCATGTTCTCCGATTTCTTCGAGCAGGCCTTCGGCGGCCGGGGCGGCGGGCGAGCTGGCTTTTCCCAGGCCCGGACCGGCCAAGTGAAGGGCGAGGACATTCGCGCCACGCTGAAGGTGCGCCTGGAGGACATCGTCTCCAAGGACAAGGTCGAGGCGATCTTTCCGACCGGAAAGCGGCTGGCGATCAACCTGCCCGACGGCGTCGAGAACGGTCAGGTCATCCGCCTGCGCGGCCAGGGCCAGCCGGCCCCCTTCGCCGGCGGCACGCCGGGCGACGCGCTGGTGACGATCGACTACGTCGCCCATCCCCGCTTCGAGGTGGCCGGCCGCGACCTGACGCTCGACCTGCCGGTGCCGGTGGAGACCGCCGTTCTCGGCGGCAAGGTTCCCGTCGAGACGCTGGACGGGCGCATCTCGCTCTCGCTGGCGCCCTGGTCGAATTCGGGCCGCACCCTGCGCCTGAAGGGCAAAGGCCTGACGAGGACCGGCGGCGGGCGCGGCGACATCCTCGCCAATATCCGCATCGTCCTGCCCAAGGACCCCGACCCGTCCCTTGTCGAGTTCTTTCGCGCCAAGGTGGAGCCGGCGGAGGGTTGAGAGCCTGAACCGACAGTCGGCGGCCGAGGATCGGCGCGTGATCCTGGGGCCCGGCGAGGAGACGATCGCAGCCGATATCCCTCGATATCGGTGAGATCCTCGACGAAGCGAGGCCCGAGAAGCGCCGCCGAACCGGCCCGTCCGAGTTTCGGTTCGAGCTCGAAGCGCCCTGCGTGCGTTTTCGCAACCCCCTGATCGCTTGATGGTCCGGCCGGCCTATGCCATACCGCCGCCGCATGAAAGACGTCGGGATCGAGCGGGAAAGCGTAAGCACCATGGCAGCATCGAACGGGCTGATGGCCGGCAAGCGCGGACTCGTGATGGGCGTGGCCAACAACCGCTCGATCGCCTACGGCATCGCCAAGGCCCTGACGGACGCCGGCGCGGAGATCGCGCTGACCTACCAGGGTGACGCCCTGAAGAAGCGCGTCGAGCCCTTGGCGGCCGAGCTCAACGCCTTCGTCGTCGGCCATTGCGACGTTTCCGACGCCGCCACGATCGACGCCTGCTTCGACACGATCGCAGAGCGCTGGGGCAAGATCGACTTCCTCGTCCACGCGATCGGCTTCTCCGACAAGGACGAGCTGACCGGCCGCTACGTCGATACGAGCGAGGCGAACTTCTCCAAGACGATGCTGATCTCGGTCTACTCGTTCACGGCCGTTGCGCAGCGCGCGGAAAAGCTGATGACCGACGGCGGCTCGATGGTCACGCTGACCTATTACGGCGCCGAAAAGGTCATGCCGCACTATAATGTGATGGGCGTCGCGAAGGCTGCGCTGGAGGCCTCCGTGCGCTATCTCGCGGTCGATCTCGGCGGCAAGGCGATCCGCGTCAACGCGATCTCGGCCGGCCCGATCAAGACGCTCGCCGCCTCCGGCATCGGCGACTTCCGCTACATTCTGAAGTGGAACGAGTACAACTCGCCGCTGAAGCGCACCGTGACGATCGACGAGGTCGGCAATTCCGCGCTCTACCTCCTGTCCGATCTTTCCACCGCCGTCACCGGCGAAATCCACCATGTCGATTCCGGCTATCACACGGTCGGCATGAAGGCCGTGGACGCTCCCGACATCTCGGTCGTGAAGGACTGACGATCTCCGATCTCGCCAGCCTCAGCGATCTCCCCCGCTTCTATCTCTGCCGCCACGGGCAGACCGACTGGAACGCCGAAGGGCGGCTCCAGGGGCAGGAGGAGATCGACATCAACGAGCGCGGCCGCGCGCAGGCCCGCCGCAACGGCCGCGTGCTCGCCGAGCGCCTGGGCGCGGACGCATCCACGTTCCGCTTCCTGGCGAGCCCCATGCGGCGCACGCGCGAGACGATGGAGATCGTCAGGGCCGCGATGGGGCTCGACCCCGCCGCCTACGAGACGGACGAGCGGCTGTTGGAGCTGAGCTTCGGCGATTGGCAGGGCTCGACGCTGCGCGAGGTCGAGACGCTCGCGCCCGATCTGATCGCGGCGCGCGAGGCCGCCAAATGGGTCTTTCGCCCGCCCGGCGAGACGGCGGAGAGCTACGACATGCTGGCCGGGCGCGTGGCGCCGGTCTTCGCCGAGTTGAAGGGCCCGACCGTGATCGTCGCCCATGGCGGCACGATCCGGTCTTTCCTCAAGCTCTATACGGGCCTTGCGCCGAGCGAAGCGGCGCATCGTCCGATCCCGCAGGATCGGTTCATCGAAGTCGTGGACGGCACGCTGTCCTGGCTCTGAGAGCCGGTTCGAGCGATCGACGGGTTCAGGCGCGAACGGCTTCCACGGGGCCGACGATCACATGGGCTTCCATGCCGGGACCGACGGCGTCGTAGTCGAAGCTGCCGGGCAGGCTGTAGGTGGAGCCGTCGGCGAAGACGAGCAGCGCGCGATCGCGGTCGACCTCGGCGATGATGCCGCTCTTCTCCTCGGCGCAGGCCGGGATCGTCAGGGCGACGCAGAGAAACGAGCTGGCGAAGAATGCGACGATCTGCTTCGTCATAACCTGTCCTCCTCGGCCGACCCTGCGGCACGAAACCTGTTGAACCCTGCCACCCGCGCCCGCAAACCCCTTGCGGACCGTAGCCATCCACGCACCATCCGGGCCGATTGTGGCGGTTTGCGACACCGATCGGCCTTCGTGGCATCCCGTTACAAAATTTGACGCGCGACGACGCCCTGACATAAACCCCGAGCCTGCCGGCCGAAGCGACCCGGCGCACCGAGCGCCGACCCGCAGAGCGCCGATCAACGAAGCGAACGCCCGCCCCATGTCCCACAACACCTTCGGCCATCTCTTCCGCGTGACGACCTGGGGCGAGAGCCATGGACCGGCGATCGGCTGCGTCGTCGACGGCCTGCCACCCGGCCTCTCCTTTTCGCAAACCTACCTTCAAGACTTCCTTAACAAGCGCCGTCCCGGTCAGTCCCGATTCACCACGCAGCGGCGCGAGCCGGACGAGGTGCGCGTTCTCTCCGGCACGATGCCGGGCGAGACCGAGGGCGAGCTGATCTCGACGGGAACGCCGATCGCGCTGGAAATCCAGAATGTCGATCAGCGCTCCAAGGACTATTCCGACATTGCCCAGCGCTACCGCCCGGGCCATGCCGACATCGCCTACGACATGAAATACGGCGTGCGCGATTATCGCGGCGGCGGGCGGTCCTCGGCGCGCGAGACGGCCTGCCGGGTCGCGGCAGGAGCGCTGGCCCGGCTCGTCCTGCCGGACGTCGCGATCCGCGGAGCCCTCGTGAAGATCGGCACGATCGCCATCGACCGCGCGCGCTGGGACGATGCCGAGATCGACCGCAACCCGTTCTTCTGTCCCGATGCCGAGACGGCCGCGCTCTGGGAGATCCATCTCGACGCCGTGCGCAAGTCCGGCTCCTCGGTCGGCGCGGTGGTCGAGGTCACGGCGACGGGCGTGCCGGGCGGGCTCGGCGCCCCCCTCTATGCCAAGCTCGACACCGACATCGCGGCCAACCTCATGTCGATCAACGCCGTGAAGGGCGTCGAGATCGG
Source organism: Aureimonas sp. Leaf427 (assembly GCF_001425485.1). Classification (GTDB taxonomy): domain Bacteria; phylum Pseudomonadota; class Alphaproteobacteria; order Rhizobiales; family Rhizobiaceae; genus Plantimonas. Next base: position 19,670 of record NZ_LMQW01000011.1, read on the forward strand.
CAACGGCTTCGAGGCGGCCGAGCTTTCCGGCGAGGCGAATGCCGACGAGATCCGCATCGGCGCGGACGGACGGCCGGAGTTTCTCTCCAACAATGCCGGCGGCATTCTCGGCGGCATCTCGACGGGACAGCCGATCGTCGCGCGCTTCGCGGTCAAGCCCACCTCCTCCATCCTCACCCCGCGCCGCTCGATCGATGCGGCGGGCCAGGAGGTGGACGTGATGACCAAGGGCCGGCACGACCCTTGCGTCGGCATCCGCGCGGTGCCGATCGGCGAGGCGATGCTGGCCTGCGCGCTGGCGGACCATGTGCTTCGCGATCGCGGCCAGACGGGGCGGATGCGGTGACGACACGGCTCTACCACCATTCGATCTTCGCCGAGCACCTGACCGGTCCCGGCCATCCCGAGCGGCCCGAGCGCATGCGCGCCGTCGCCGCCGCGCTGGAGGCGGAGGCCTTCCAGCATCTGGAGCGCGCGGAGGCGCCCGAGGGCTCGCTGGAGGCGATCTATCGCTGCCATCCCGAGGCCTATGCGCGGCGGATCGCCAAGGCCATTCCCGAGAGCGGCCTTGTCCGGATCGACGGCGACACAGTGCTCAGCCCGAAGAGCTTCTCCGCCGCCGTGCACGCGGTCGGCGCGGCCTGCGCGGGCGTCGACGACGTCGTGTCGGGCGCCGTCTCCAACGTCTTCGTCGCCGCCCGCCCGCCCGGCCACCATGCCGAAGTGGACACGGCCATGGGCTTCTGCCTCTTCAACAGCGCCGCCATCGCCGCCCGCCACGCGCAGGCCGTGCACGGGCTGGAGCGCGTGGCGATCGTCGATTGGGACGTCCACCACGGCAACGGCACGCAGGACATCTTCTGGCAGGACCCGACCGTCTTCTACGCCTCTACCCACCAGATGCCGCTCTTTCCCGGCACGGGCGCGAAGGACGAGACGGGCGCGGGCACGATCTGCAACGCGCCGCTGGTGGCCAACGACGGGAGCGACGCCTTCCGCGAGGCCTTCGAGACGCGCATCCTGCCCGCGCTCCATGCCTTTTCGCCCGATCTCGTCATCATATCGGCCGGATTCGACGCCCATCATCGCGACCCGCTCGCCAACATCAATCTCGTCGAGGGCGACTTCGACTGGGCGACGGGCCGCCTGATGGACGTCGCCGACCGCCATTGCGGCGGGCGTCTCGTCAGCCTTCTCGAAGGCGGCTACGACCTCGTCGGCCTCGGCCGCTCGGTGACGGCCCATGTCGGCCGGCTGATGGCCGGCTGAGCCCCAGGAAGGAACTCCCCATGCCATCGGACACGACGCTCGCCGCCCTGCCGGCCGACGATTCGGACATCAAGCGCATGAGCTTCGAGGAAGCGCTCTCGGGGCTGGAAAGCATCGTCTCCGATCTCGAGCGCGGCGATGTGCCGCTCGACATCTCCATCCGCATCTACGAGCGCGGCGAGAAGCTGAAGAACCATTGCGAGCGCCTGCTCTCGGCCGCCGAGGACAAGGTGGAGAAGATCAAGCTCTCCCGGGCCGGCAAGCCGACCGGCGCCGAGCCGCTCGATCCGGCCTGACGTGTCCGGCGGGTCCGAAGCGACGCCAGGCTGCGGGGATCGCAACGCGCGGCCCGCGCCGTCTCGTAAGGCGTCCGACACGACGGGACTTGATCGCGCCGGGTTTTGCATAATCTAAGCACTCCGAGTTTCCCCGAAGCGCAAGGCAAGGCGCGAGGCCAGCGGCCTTCAGCCGGGGGACCGCCATCGACGAAAGGTGGATGATCCACGTGCCGGATATCTCTGAGACGCCCCTGCTCGACACGATCGACACGCCCGCCGACCTGCGCCGGCTGAAGGAGAGCGATCTCCGGCAGGTCGCCGACGAGCTGCGCACCGATCTCATCGACGCGGTGTCGCGCACCGGCGGGCATCTGGGCGCCGGCCTCGGCGTGGTCGAGCTGACCGTGGCATTGCACTACGTCTTCGACACGCCGGACGACCGGCTGATCTGGGACGTCGGCCATCAGGCCTATCCGCACAAGATCCTGACCGGCCGGCGCAAGGGCATGCGCACCGTGCGCCAGGAGGGCGGGCTGTCCGGCTTCGCCAAGCGCACCGAGAGCGAATACGACCCGTTCGGCGCCGGCCACTCCTCGACCTCCATCTCGGCCGGGCTCGGCATGGCCGTCGCCCGCGATCTCGACGGCGGCGCGCGCAACGTCGTCGCCGTGATCGGCGACGGCTCCATGTCGGCGGGCATGGCCTACGAGGCGATGAACAATGCCGGCGCGCTCGACGCCCGGCTGATCGTCATCCTCAACGACAACGACATGTCGATCGCCCCGCCGACCGGCGCGATGAGCGCCTATCTGGCGCGCCTCGTCTCCAGCAAGACCTATCGCGGCCTTCGCGAGAGCGCCAAGAAGGCCTCCAAGATCCTGCCCGGCTTCATGCGCGAGAGCGCCCGCAAGACCGAGGAATACACGCGCGGCTTCTTCACCGGCGGCACCCTCTTCGAGGAGCTCGGCTTCTACTATGTCGGCCCGATCGACGGCCACGATCTCGACCATCTCCTGCCCGTCCTCAAGAACGTGCGCGACGCCAAGGACGGGCCGATCCTCGTCCATGTCGTGACCCAGAAGGGCAAGGGCTACGGTCCCGCCGAGACCTCCGCCGACAAGTATCACGGCGTCTCGAAGTTCGACGTCGTCACGGGCGCGCAGGCCAAGGCCAAGGCCAATGCGCCGAGCTACACGAGCGTCTTCGCCGAAAGCCTCGTTCAGGAGGCGCGGCTCGACGAGAAGATCGTCGCCGTGAACGCCGCCATGCCGGGCGGCACGGGCCTCGACCTCTTCGGCGAGGCCTTCCCGACCCGCACCTTCGACGTCGGCATCGCCGAGCAGCACGCCGTGACCTTCTGCGCCGGCCTTGCTTCCGAAGGCTACAAGCCCTTCGCCGCGATCTACTCGACCTTCCTCCAGCGTGCCTACGACCAGATCGTCCACGACGTCGCGATCCAGAGCCTGCCCGTGCGCTTCGCGATCGACCGGGCCGGCTTCGTCGGCGCGGACGGCCCGACCCATGCCGGCTCCTTCGACACGGGCTTCCTCTGCCCCCTGCCCGGCATGGTCGTCATGGCCGCCAGCGACGAGGCGGAGCTGCGGCACATGGTTCGCACGGCGGTCGCCTATGACGACGGCCCCATCTCCTTCCGCTATCCCCGGGGCAACGGCACGGGCGTCGATCTGCCCGAGCGCGGCGAGGTGCTGGAGATCGGCCGGGGCCGGATCGTGCGCGAGGGCACCAAGGTCGCGATCCTCTCCTTCGGCTCGCGCCTCGCCGACGCGGTCGCCGCCGCCGAAGAGCTCGAGACCTTCGGCCTCTCCACGACCGTCGCCGACGCGCGCTTCGCCAAGCCCCTCGACGCCGATCTCGTGACACGGCTGGCGCGGGACCACGAGGTCCTGATTCTTCTGGAAGAGGGCGCGAGCGGCGGCTTCGCCGCGCAGGTCCTCCAGTTCATGGCGGCGCGCGGGCTTCTCGATCAGGGTATCAAGGTGCGCCCGATGACGATGCCCGATCTCTTCGTCGACCATGCCAATCCCGACGCGATGATCCGCCAGGCCGGCCTCGACAAGTCCGGCATCGTCGACACCGTCTTCAAGGCGCTGGGCGACAGCGCCCGGCGGGTGATGCAGGCTTAAAACGGCTCTAAACGGGCGGGAGGAGGGTCGGAACGCCCTCCGGCCTTGCCATTTGCAGCGCGACGCCGCATGACCCGGCCATGGCAGCCACCGAAGAACAGCATCTTTCCCGCGTGCGGCTCGATCAGCTCGTCGCCGAGCGGGGCCTCGTCGCGAGCCGTGCGCGGGCGCGCGACGCGATCCTGCGCGGTCATGTGCGCGTGAACGGGCAGGTCGTGACCAAGCCCAGCCTCAATGTCGAGCCCGACTCCCAGCTCGATCTCGACGATCCCGCCGCCGACTTCGTCTCGCGCGGCGGGCTCAAGCTCGACGCGGCCCTCGACGCCTTCGGCATCGACGTCGCCGGCCGCTCGGCGCTCGACGTCGGCGTCTCCACCGGCGGCTTCACCGATTCGCTCTTGAAGCGCGGCGTCGCCCATGTCGTGGCGATCGATGTCGGCCACGGCCAGCTCCACCCGCGCATCGCCGCCGACGAGCGCGTCAGCGCCATCGAGGGGCTGAACGCCCGCGATCTCGACGAGGATCATCTCGGCGGCCACGCCATCGACCTCGTCGTCGCCGATGTCAGCTTCATCTCGCTCCGGCTCGCGCTGCCGCCCGCGCTCGATCTCGCCGAGCCCGGCGCCGATGCCGTGCTCCTGGTGAAGCCGCAGTTCGAGGCCGGCCGCGAAGCCATCGCCAAGAACGGCCTCCTGCGCGATCCCGACAGCGCGACGGCGGTCGCCGAGAGTCTCAAGGACTGGCTGGGCGAGCAGGAGGGCTGGACGGCCATCGCGCTCATCCCCTCCTCGATCGAGGGCGGGGACGGCAACCGGGAATTCCTCCTCCACGGCCGCAAGGCATGAGCCGCACGCTTCTCATCGACCATCTCGGCGCCAAGGGCGACGGCGTCGCGCTGGAGGACGGCGCGCCGCTCTACGTGCCCTTCACCCTGCCGGGCGAGCGGGTCGAGGCCGAAATGTCCGGCGCGCGCGGCCGGCTCGTCCTCGTCGAGACGCCCTCGCCCCGCCGCGTCGAGCCGCCCTGCCCGCATTTCGGCACCTGCGGCGGCTGCGATCTCCAGCATGCCGATGCCGCGCTCTACCGCGCCTACAAGCGCGATCTCGTCGTCTCCGCGCTGGCGAGCCGCGGCATCGAGACCGAGGTGGCGCCGCTCGTTCCCGGCCGCCGCGGCACGCGCCGCCGCGCCGTCTTCTCCGGCATGAAGGACGGCAACCGCATCGACTTCGGCTTTTTCGGCGCTCTGACGAACACGATCGTGCCGATCGAGACCTGCCTCGTCGTGGTGCCCGAGATCGCGCGCCGCCTGTCCGATCTGCGCGCCCTCGCGCTCCTCGTCGCCGGCCGGGCCACGCCGATGCGCATGGTGGTGACGGCGAGCGACGTCGGCTTCGACATTTCCCTCTCCGACACCGCCAAGATCACCGACACGCTGCGCCAGTCGATCGTCGCCTTCGCCCTGCGCCAGGATTTCGCGCGCGTGACGGTGGGCGACGAGACGATCGTCGAGACGCGCCGTCCGACGATCGACGTCGCGCGCTCCACCGTGCCCCTGCCGCCCGGCGGTTTCCTCCAGGCGACGGCGGAGGCCGAGGAGGCCATGTCGGCGCTCGTCACGCGCCATCTCGCCGGCTCGAAATCCGTCGCCGACCTCTTCGCCGGCATCGGCACGTTCGGCCTGCGGCTCGCGCGCACCTCGGCCGTGCATGCGGTGGAAAGCGAGGAAAAGGCGCTCGCCTCGCTCGACGCCGCGCGCCGCAAGTCGCAAGGGCTGAAACCCGTGACGACCGAGCGCCGCGATCTCTATCGCCGGCCGATGACCGCCAAGGAACTGTCGCGCTTTCAGGGCGTCGTCTTCGATCCGCCGCGCGCGGGCGCCGAGGCGCAGGTCCACGAACTCGCGCTCTCGAAGGTCCGGACGGTCGCCGCCGTCTCCTGCAATCCCGCGACGCTGGCCCGCGACCTTCGCGTCCTCGTCGACGGCGGCTTCCGCCTTCTCGGCGTGACGCCCATCGACCAGTTCCACTGGTCTCACCATGTCGAGGCGGTCGCTCTCCTCGAGCGCTAGCCTAGACCCTCGACCCAAGGCACATGACGGGCCGGTCATCCGTGGAGCGCGGTCTCCCGGCAGGACCCGGCGATCTTGCAGGGAGTGACCGGCCGAATGCTCGAAGCGATCATGGGCTTCGTCGCCGACTACGGCGTCGTCGTGGTCTGCCTCTCGATCCTCGTCGAGTCCTCGGGCCTGCCCGTGCCCGGCGAGAGCATGCTCGTCGCGGCGGGCGTGCTGGCCAGCCAGGGCCGGCTGGATTTCTGGCAGGTCTTCCTCGCCGCCACGCTCGGCGGCATCGCCGGGGACAATGTCGGCTATCTGCTCGGCCGCCGATACGGCCGCCGCTTCGTCTACAAATACGGGATCAAGGCCGGCCTGCCGAAGGCGCGCATCGCCGAGCTGGAGCGGCGGTTCCTGGAGCGCGGACCGCCCATCGTGCTCTTCGCGAGATTCATCTTCATCCTGCGCCAGCTCTGCGGCTTCCTCGCCGGCACCGCGCACATGCCCTGGTGGCGCTTCTCGTTCTACAACGTGCTGGGCGCGGCGCTCTGGTCCGGCGCCTATGCCGGCGGCGCCTATCTCCTGGGGGCCGCCGTCGAGCGCTATCTCGCCGCCAGCCACTGGGTCTTCGCCGGCGTCGCCGCGATCTTCGTCGTCGCCCTGTCGACGACCATCTGGAAGTTCCTGCGCGAGGCACGCGGCGCGCCGAAGGAAGAGGACGACCTTCCCCCGCCTCCGCCGATCGTGCCCTGATCTTCGAAGGATGCGCCTGGCATCACCCCGAGATCGCCGCCCGCGCCGCTATCCCCGCTCTCAGCCCTTGCTCTTCGACATGAAGGCCATGAAGGCGGCCCGCGCCTCCGCCGAGGTCAGCCGCTCGCCGAAATGCTTGAGCTCCACCGCGATCCGCTCCAGCAGCTCCTCGCGCGGCCCTCGCAGGAGATCGCGCCCGATCGCGAGCGCCTCCGGCGGCTTGGACGCCAGCGCCTTGGCGGCGGCGAAAGCCTCGGCCTCCACGGCGTCGGCATCGACGAGGCGGGTCACGAGGTCGGCGTCGAGCGCGGCATCGGCGTCGAAGACCTCGCCGAGCACGAGCAGCGCATAGGCCCGGCGCACGCCCATGAGGCGCGGCCCGAGAAGGCTGGAGCCGGCTTCGGGCACGAGGCCGAGATCGAGGAACGGCGTGCGGAAGACCGAGCGCGGCGAGGCCAGCACGATGTCGCAATGCATCAGCATGGTGGTGCCGATGCCGATCGCGAGCCCGTCCACCGCCGCGACGATCGGCTTGGTGCCGGTCGCCAGCGCCTCGATGAAGCTCGTCACCTCGCTCGTCGGCTGGCCGGCCGTGGCGATCGCGACGAAGTCGGCGATGTCGTTGCCCGCCGAGAAGGCGCCGGGAACGCCCGCGATCAGCGTCGCGCGGATCTCCGGGTCGGCGTCGGCGCGGCGCAGCGCTTCGGCCATGGCGGCATACATCGCCCGGTCGATCGCGTTCTTCTTGTCCGGCCGGTTCATCCGCAGCGTCTGGACGCGGTCCTCGACGGTGATCTCGATATGGGCGCTCATGCCGCGATCCCCGTGCCGAGAACGGCGCTGGCCGCGGCCTTCAGGCTTGCCGCACCCTCCGTCACCTGCCGCTTCAGGCCGGCCGTCTCGGCGAGGAGATTTTCCGCCATGAAGCGCGCGAGCGCCACGCGCTCGTCCGCCCCCGCCTCCACCAGCGCGCCGCGCGCCAGATAGACGGCGCCGGCAACGAGGCCGAAGAGCTTGAGATACGGCGTCGCGCCGGCCAGCGCCGGGTCCGTCTGCTTGGCGGCGAGCTGCTCCGCCAGGAAGGCGGTGGCGGCGCGCAGATCGGCGAGGCCCTCGGACAGCGCCTCGGCCGTGCGCCCGAAATCCGGCCGGTTGGCGCCGCGCACGGCCTCGATCGTCTCTTCGAGTTCGCTGAGATAGGCCGCAACCGCCCCGCCGCCGGAGAGCGGCAGCTTGCGCATGACGAGGTCGATCGCCTGGATGCCGTTCGTGCCCTCGTAGATCGGCGCGATGCGCACGTCGCGATAGTGGCGGGCGGCTCCCGTCTCCTCGATGAAGCCCATGCCGCCATGGACCTGGATGCCGAGCGAGGCGACCTCGACGCCGACATCGGTCGGGAAGGCCTTGGCGATCGGCGTCAGGAGATGGGCCCGGTCGCGCCATTCCGCTCGCTCGCCGTCCCCGGCGCTCTCGTCGTGGCTGCGGTCGATCGCATGGCCGCAGGCGAAGGTGATGGCGCGCGCCGCCGCCGTCAGCGCCTTCATGGTGAGGAGCATGCGCTGGATGTCGGGATGCTCGATGATCGGGCTCATCGCGCCCGCCGTCCCCGCCGAGGAGCGGCCCTGGCGGCGCTCGCCGGCAAAGGCGATCGCCTGCTGCGTCGCCGCCTCCGCGATGCCGACGCCCTGCGTGCCCACGTGCAGCCGCGCATTGTTCATCATGGTGAACATGCAGGCGAGGCCCTTGTTCTCCTCGCCGACGAGCCAGCCGATGGCGCCGGCCTCCCCGGTCTCGCCCGTGCCGTCGCCGTAGATCATGGTGCAGGTCGGCGAGCCATGGATGCCGAGCTTGTGCTCGATCGAATGGCAGAACACGTCGTTGCGGGCGCCGAGCGAGCCGTCCGCGCCGACGAGGAACTTCGGCACGAGGAAGAGCGAGATACCCTTCACCCCGGCCGGCGCGTCCGGCAGGCGCGCGAGGACGAGATGGACGATGTTGTCGGTCCAGTCGTGCTCGCCATAGGTGATGTAGATCTTCTGGCCGAAGATGCGGTAGGAGCCGTCGCCGGCCCGCTCGGCGCGCGTGCGAAGGGCCGCCAGATCGGAGCCGGCGGCGGGCTCGGTAAGGTTCATCGTGCCCATCCAAGCGCCGGTGACGAGCTTTTCCAGATAGATCGCCTTCAGCTCGTCCGAGCCATGCGCCGCGATCGCCTCGACGGCGCCGACGGTGAGCATCGGCCCGAGCGCGAAGGCCATGGAGGCGCTGTTCCACATCTCGAAGACCGCCGCCGACAGCGCCACCGGCAGGCCCTGGCCGCCATGGCTCTCCGGCCCGGTCAGCCCGTTCCAGCCGCCCTCCGCCCATCGCCTGTAGAGATCGGCCCAGCCCTTCGGCGTCGTCACGCGGCCGTTTTCGGCCCGCGCGCCCTCGGTGTCGCCGATGCCGGCGAGCGGCGCGACCTCCTCGGTCGCGAAACGGCCGGCCTCCTCAAGAATCGCGTCGAGCAGGTCGAGCGACAGTCCGCCGGCTCGGCCGTCCTCGATGGAGGCGCCGAGGCCGGAGATGGATTTGAGTGCGAACGCGATGTCCGCCACGGGCGCCTTGTACATGGTTCGGGTCCTCCTTGCCGCCCGCGCGAGTGCCGGCAGCCCCGCCATGATCGCTATGCGCGATTGACGTAATCGTCAATCGTCGAGCTATGATGGCGGACCGAGAAAGGCGCGTCGAGCAACTCGCCAAGCCGTGATCCTGTCCTAGAATGATGGCTAGACACAAAAGGCGAGTCAGGAGGACCGAACGTGGCGAAGCTGCGGTCGGAAGGGGGACGATCGACATGCGGCTGGTGCGCTTTGGCGACCGCGGACGGGAGAAGAGCGGGCTTCTCGACGGGATGGATCGGTTGCGCGATCTCTCCGGACATCTCCCGCTGCTCGCCGGAGAGGCGCTCGATCCGGCAGCGCTCGCCAGGATCGCCGCGCTCGACGCGGAAGACCTGCCCCTGGTCGAGAGCCGCCCGCGCCTCTGCGCGCCGCTGATGCACATCGGCAAGATCATCGGCGTCGGGCCCAACTATCACGAGAGCGCGGCGCTCGCCGGCTTCAAGATCCACCCCGAGCCGACCGTCCTCATGAAGGCGCCGAGCGCGGTATCCGGCCCGAACGATCCGATCGAGATCCCCCGCCTCTCCAACCGCACGGACTGGGGCGTGGAACTCGCGGTCGTCATCGGTCGCACGGCGAAATACGTGAATGTCGAGCAGGCGATGGACCATGTGGCGGGCTTCACCCTCGCCAACGACATCACCGAGCGTTCCTTCCAGCTCCAGCGCGGCGGCCAGTGGTTCAAGGGCAAGTCGCACGACACGTTCGCCCCGCTCGGCCCCTGGCTCGTCACCCGCGACGAACTCCGGCGCTACGACGACATCACCCTTTGGCTTGACGTCAACGGCGAGCGCATGCAGGAGATCTCGACCTCCCGCATGATCTTCAAGGTGCCCTACCTCGTCTCCTACATCTCCCGCTTCACGCGGCTCGACCCAGGCGACGTGATCCTGACCGGCACGCCCGGCGGCGTCGGCCTCTCCATCGACCCACCCCGCTTCCTCGCCCCCGGCGACCGGATGACGCTCGGCGGCGAAGGCCTCGGCGTCCAGGACTATGTCTGCGTGGCGAGTTGAGACGTATCTAGCGATCCGTGATCCCGACGGCGGTTGCGAGCCGCACGTTCGAAGATTGCGCCGCATTCAGAAGAGCGTCGAAATCTTCGGGAGGATGGCCGTCGTCCAGCATGGCCTTGAAAACCGCATAGGCATCCGCCCGGCTTCCATAGGCCCGCAGCGTCGCGTCGTCGTTGACCCAGGCGAGGACGATGATCCGGCTGGCGCTGTCGAACCGGAAGAACAGCCGATATTGCTGGAAGGACTTCGCCCGGAACCAGTGCTTACGCCCGCTGCCGAGCGTGTCGCCCTGGCGAAACTTCGGGGCGGCCGGGTCCGCCGGGATATCCTGCGTCACGAGCTTGAGGATCGCCGCCAGTCGCTTCGCGCTGGCCTTCGTCCGGTAGGTCGAGGGATCACGCGATCGGTGTGCCGCGACCTCTTCGGCCAAGGCCTCGATCTGGTCCAGAAACACCGGATGCGCGTAGATCGACCAACCGTTGACGACGAGAGGAGCCTTCGCCGGCTCCGGTGTCCCGCTCATTCGTCATCGGGACAAAGAGGCTGGTCGAGATCGAATTCGACGTCGCCGACCAGCTCCGCCAGGCGATCCGCCAGCGCTCCGTCGAAGGCCGCGAGATGTTCAGGATGGCTGCGCATATCGCCTTCTAGAAGGTCGAGAAAGGCCCCGAGCGCGGGATCGGACGGCGTCGGCTCGACCGCGAGTTCGATATAGACCCGCCCGCCCGGCTCGGTGCGATAACGGATCTGGTCGCCCTTCCCCAGCTTCAGATGCCGGCGCACGGCGCTCGGAACCGTCGTCTGGTAGCGGGCGGTCAGCCTGGAGACGTCTTCGACAGGCGCGCTCATGGCACTCTCCGGCGGCAGGAATGACATGCCGCCAAGGTAATGCAAGTGCATTGCCTCATCAACCCGATCCTCGAACCCTTCGGACAGTGCTACTCCGCCGCCTCCGCCCGGCGCGCTCCCTGGTCCGGCTCCCGGTCATGCTGGCCGGCGATCGGGGAGACGTCGGCCATCGGAAAGGCGTCGACCTCGATGACGCGGCGCACGGCCTCGCGGGCGGCGGAGAGCTTGGCGAGCTCGGCCTCGTCGATCAGCCCGGCGTCGCGCGCGGCCTCCGGCGAGGCAGATTTCGCCTCGCGCAGGCGCTTCTCCAGCGGCGCGACCTCGGTGACGAGGGCGAAGGCCCCTTCGAGATCGCGAACCGGATGCCCCTCGCGGCCCTGCCCGAGATAGAGATCCGGCGTCAGGCGGTCGCGCTGCGAGGAGGGGCGCATCAGGATCTCGGCGACCTCCGTCGTCAGTTCGTCCGCCGGCAGCGGCATGGGGATGCCAAAGGGAAAGGCCGCGACCCGCGTCGCCATGGCCGCCCAGCGCGCCGGCAGGTTGTCGAGCACGCCAGCGAAGGCGACGCCGAGACGGTTATAGCCCTTCTGCATGACATATTCGACGATCGGCCGGTCCGCCTCCGGCCGGCCCTCCGTCTCGAAGCGCTTCAGGCTCGCGCCGAGGAGATAGAGCTCCGACAGGATGTCGCCGAGCCGCGCCGATATCATCTCGCGCCGCTTCAGCGAGCCGCCGAGCGTCAGGAGCGAGAGGTCGGAGATCATGGAGAAGGCGGAGGCATAGCGCGAGAGCTGGCGCCAATGGCTGGTGAAGGCCGCGCCCTTGGGATGATGCGCCGCGAGCCCGCCCGTCCAGCCGTGGATCGTCGCCGTTGCGGCGTTCTTGGCGGCGTGGAGCGCGTGGGACCAGAAGTGCTTGTCGAAGGCCTCGAGCCCCCGCGTCTCGTCGGGATCGGCGATCGCCTCCATCTCCTTCAGCATGAAGGGATGGGCGCGGATGGCGCCCTGGCCGAAGATCATCAGGCTGCGCGTCAGGATGTTCGCGCCCTCGACCGTGATGCCGATCGGCACGGAGCGGTACTGGCCGCCGAGATAGTTGCGCGGCCCGTCGATGATCGCCTTGCCGCCGTGGATATCCATCGCCCGCTCGGTCGACTGGCGCATCCGCTCGGTCGCCTGCGACTTCATGATGGCGGAGACGACGGAGGGGCGGTGCCCCTCGTCCAGCGCAGCGCAGGTCAGCCGCCGCGCGGCATCGACGAGATAGGCGTTGGCGGCAAGGTCCGCGAGCTTCTCCTGGATGCCCTCGAACATGCCGATCGGCGTGTTGAACTGCGTGCGCACGCGCGCATAGGCGCCCGAGACGCGCGCCGTGTAGGCGCAGGCGGCGGCGGACTGCGAGGGCAGCGAGATGCCGCGCCCGGCGGCCAGCGCGCGCATGAGCATGGTCCAGCCCTGCCCGATCTGCGCCTCCCCGCCGAGCACCCAGTCCATGGGAATGAAGACGTCGCGCCCCTCCAGCGGTCCGTTCTGGAAGAAGGTGAACTGCGGAATGTGCCGGTCGCCGGTCTTCACGCCCGGCACCGTCGTCGGGATCAGCGCGACCGTGATGCCGAGATCGGTGCCGCGTCCGAGGCGCTGTTCGGGATCGAAGAGCTTGAAGGCGAGCCCCATGACCGTCGCGACGGGCCCGAGCGTGATGTAGCGCTTGGAGAAGTTCAGGCGGATGCCGAGAACCTGCCGTCCCTCGTGCTCGCCCATCTCGACCACGCCGCGATCCTGCATGGCGGCAGCGTCCGAGCCCGCGTCGGCCGAGGTCAGGCCGAAGCAGGGGATCTCGCGCCCGTCGGCCAGGCGCGGCAGCCAGTGCTGGCGCTGCTCCTCCGTGCCGAAATGCAGCAGCAGCTCGCCGGGTCCGAGCGAGTTCGGCACCATGACCGTGACGCCCGCCGTGACGCTGGCCGACGAGATCGTGCGCACGACCTCCGAATGGGCGAGGTTGGAGAAGCCCAGGCCCCCGTAGCGCTTCGGGATGACCATGCCGAAGAACTTGTTCGACCGCATGAAGTCCCAGACGGGCTTCGGGAGATCGTGGTCCTTCCAGGCCATCTGCCACTCGTCGATCATCGAGCAGAGCTCGGCGACCGGCCCGTCCATAAAGCGCTGCTCGTCCGGCGAGAGGCGCGCGGCCGGCATGGCCAGAAGCTTGTCCCAGTCGGGGCTGCCGCTGAAGAGCTCGCCGTCCCACCAGACGGTGCCGGCCTCGATCGCCTCGCGCTCCGTGGCGGAGATCGCGGGCATGGCGCCCTTCGCCCAGCGGAAGATCGGCTTGGTCAGACGGTCCTTGCGAAACGACACGGCGCTTTCCTCCCGATGATGCTTCTCGGTCCTGCGACTTGAACCGCCGAACGGCGCATTCGTTGCGCATGATTGACGTTTACGTCAATCCCCGACCATTGGTTCCCTTCGCCGGATCAGAGACGCGCGATGGCGCGATGGCCGATGTCGCTGCGCCAGAACCCTTCGGGCCATTCGACCTCGGCCAGCGCCGCATAGGCCTTGACCGCCGCCTCCGCAACGTCCGCGCCGACCGCCGTGACGCCGAGCACGCGGCCGCCTTCGGCGAGAAGCGTCTCGCCCTCCAGCCGCGTGCCCGCATGGAACACGATCGCGCGATCGTCGTCCTCGGGCAGCGCGGCGATGACGCTCCCCTTGGCGAAGCTGCCGGGATAGCCCCGCGTCGCCGCGACGACGCAGACGGCGGCTTCCTCGCGCCAGACCGGCGCGGCTTGGGAGAGATCGCCCTTCGCGGAGGCGAGAAGCAGGGGCAGGAGATCGCTCTCCAGCCGCATCATCAGCACCTGACATTCCGGATCGCCGAAGCGGACATTGTATTCGATGAGCTTCGGCCCGGCCTCGGTGAGGATGAGGCCGGCATAGAGAACGCCCGAGAACGGCGTGCCCGCCTCGCGCATGCCCTTTAGCGTCGGCTCGACGATGCGGGTCATGGCCTCCTCGATTAGCTCCGGCGTCATGATGAGGGCGGGCGAATAGGCGCCCATGCCGCCGGTGTTCGGGCCCTCGTCGCCGTCGAAGGCGCGCTTGTGGTCCTGCGCCGTGCCGAAGAGCACCGCGCGGCTCCCGTCGCAGAGGCAGAAGAGGCTGGCCTCCTCGCCGAAGAGGCACTCCTCCACCACGATCGCCGCGCCCGGCGTTCCGTCGAGGGCGGCCTCCACGGCCGCGAGCGCCTCCTCCAGCGCCATGGCGACGGTGACGCCCTTGCCGGCCGCGAGACCGTCCGCCTTGACGACGATCGGCGCGCCGGTCGCGCGCACGTAATCCAGGGCCGCCTCGCGGTCGGTGAAGCGGCGATAGGCGGCGGTCGGAATGTCCATCCGGGCGCAGAGATCCTTGGTGAACCCCTTGGAGCCCTCCAGCTCCGCCGCGGCGGCGGAGGGGCCGAAGACCGCGATGCCGGCCCCGCGCAACACGTCGGCAAGGCCGGCGACGAGCGGCGCCTCGGGACCGACGACCACGAAGCCGATCGCCTCAGCCCGGCAGAAGGCGAGGACGGCGGCGGAGTCGGCGACGTCGAGCGGCGCGATCTCGGCGAGCTTGGCGATGCCGGGATTGCCGGGGGCGGCGACGAGGCGGCCGAGCTCGGGCGACTGTTTCAGCTTGTAGGCCAGCGCATGCTCGCGTCCGCCCGAGCCGATGAGGAGGATATCGATCGCCATGCTTGCCCTGCCGTTCGCAATCTGCCGCGGAAGGTCCGGCGATAGGCACCCCCTCCCGCGGCGTCAAGGGCGCGGGCGGCAGCGGGGCGAGCCGTTCCTCGCGACGGCGACGGCCCTGCGGAAGCCGGCCTTGACGCGGCAGCCGTTCGGAGCACTCTCCGGCGCATGTCGAATCGTCCCCATGAAGCAGTCACCGGCGGCGCGGTGGCGGATGCAGCGGCGGCCAACTGGGTCCACCGTTTCCTGCCCCGGGCGCTCTGGCCCTATGCCCAGCTCGCCCGCTGGGACCGGCCGATCGGCTGGCAGCTGCTTCTGTGGCCGTGCTGGTGGTCGGCGGCTCTCGCGCCGCAACTGATCGCCCCGACGGCGCTGACGACGGGCCTGCCGAACGTCTGGCATCTCGTCCTGTTCTTCGTCGGGTCGGTGGCCATGCGCGGGGCCGGCTGCACCTATAACGACCTCGTCGATGCCCGGATCGACGCCAAGGTCGCGCGCACGCGCTCGCGCCCGCTGCCGTCGGGCCGCGTCACCAAGCGCCAGGCCAAGCTCTTCCTGGTGCTCCAGGCGCTGGTCGGCTTTCTCGTGCTGGTGCAGTTCAATCTCTTCGCGATCGTGCTCGGCCTGTCCTCGCTCGGCTTCGTCGCGGTCTATCCGTTCCTGAAGCGCGTGACGGACTGGCCCCAGCTTGGCCTCGGCCTCGCCTTTTCCTGGGGCGCGCTCATGGGCTGGGCGGCGCTTTGGGGCTCGCTCTCGCTCTCGCCCGTGCTGCTCTATTTCGGCGCCATCGCCTGGACGGTCGGCTACGACACGATCTACGCCCATCAGGACAAGGAGGACGACGCCCTGATCGGCGTCCGCTCGACGGCGCGGCTCTTCGGCCGGAAGACCAAGCCCGCCCTCGCCATCCTCTACGGCACGGCGCTCGCCCTCTTCGCGGGCGCCTTCGTCACGGCGTCCACCGGCCTCTGGTGGGGGCCGAGCTGGCCGGCCTATGCCGGTCTTGCCGTCGGCGCCGCTCAGATGTTCTGGCAGATCCGCAGTCTCGACATCGACGATCCCGACCAGTGCATCCGCCTGTTCCGCTCGAACAACCGATTCGGCGCGATCGTCTTCTTCGGACTGGTCCTGTCGGCGCTGTGGTCGCTCTCCTTCCCCCTGCCGCAATAGGGGCAAGGGCAGCGGCGCAGTCCGATCAGTCGCGGGCGATGATCTCCTGCCCGGAAATGCGCAGGGCGAGGCCGAGGCCGCCCGGCTTGCGGCGGGCGAGGAAGCGCGGCCGGCGCATGGAATGGGCGCTCGACGAGCGGCGGCGCGGGGCAGCGCCCGTGGAGCGGACCTGGCCGAGCGTCTCCTCCAGCGGCACGACGGCGCCGCCGGCCTCGACCATCAGCATGGGCAGGTTGAAGAGGTCCGACCAGGAGCGCCAGTCGGCGGCAACGTCGTAGAGGTCGGACGCGACGAGCAGCGGCACGGAGAGCTTGGGGTCCGCGTGGTGCAGCTCCAGCGTCACGGTGACGGCGCCGGTGTCGTCCTCCATCGCGCGGGCCGCGACGCCCTTGAAGGCGCGGGCCGGAAGCGCGATCGACATGGGGATGCCCGAGCGCTCGAGCGCGCGGGTGATGACCACGCCGCGACGGTCGATCCGGTAGGCGACGGTCTCGCCGTCCTGCATCATCTCGAAGGTCTGGCGACGATCCGCGAAGGCCGGGTCGACGCGGATCGGCATGTCGGCCCACTCGGGACGGTTCGAAACGGTTTGCGTAGCCTTGGTCATCTCTGCGCCTCTTGTCGTTCCGGGAAGCACTTGCGCGCGTCATCCGAAGCGGCCGATATGTTCCGGCCTTTGGTGACTTGAAGCTACAGCGATCGTCTTGCTCGCGACCTAAGAAAGGCGGTTAAATGACCATGACCAACGGCACGGTTACTGATGTTAGAATATGAATCGACTTTTAAACGACTTTGCCGGGATTGAGGATTCGGTAAGGATCGAACACCCCCTTCAAACGGCGCATCAGCTCGATCTCCGGCCCAGCTTTCGCGCCGGCCAGGTCGTCGCGCTTCAGCTGCCCGATGCCGTGCTCGGCCGAGAAGCTGCCGTCGTAGCCGGCGACGATGCCGTGGACGATGTCGGCGATCTCGTGCCAGCGGGCGAGGAAGGCCGCCTTGTCCGCGCCGAGCGGCTGGGAAATGTTGTAGTGGATATTGCCGTCGCCGAGATGGCCGAAGGCGACGATGCGCGCGCCGGGCATGGCGGCCAGCACCGCTGCGTCCGCCTCCGCCAGGAAATCGGGCACGCGCGCGACGGGCACGGAGACGTCGTGCTTGATCGATCCGCCCTCCGGCTTCTGCGCCCAGCTCAGCTCCTCGCGCATGGTCCAGAAGCGCTCGGCCTCGACCAGCGAGGGCGCGATGGCGGCGTCCTCGACGGCGCTCGCCTCGAAGGCGGCCTCCAGCACCTCCTCCATCGCCTGCCGCGCGTCCTCGCCCGAGCGCGATGAGGAGATTTCGACGAGCACGTACCACGGATGGGCGGCCTCCAGCGGATCGCGCGCGCCCTTCGTATGGGCCAGCGTGAACGCCATGCCCTGCCGGCCGATCAGCTCGAAGCCGGTGAGCTGCCCGCCCACCCGCCGCTCGGCGATCCCGAGCAGCGTCAGCGCGTCCTGCGGGGTCTTCACGCCGACATAGGCGACCTCGCGCCCGGCCGGCCGGGGAAAGAGGCGCAGGACCGCCGCCGTGATGATGCCGAGCGTTCCCTCCGCGCCGATCAGAAGATCCTTCCAGTCGTAGCCGCGATTGTCCTTCTTCAGCTTGCGCAGGCCGTTCAGGATCTCGCCGGAGGGCAGAACGGCTTCGAGCCCGAGGCACAGATCGCGCGCATTGCCATAGGCGAGGACACCCGTGCCGCCCGCATTGGAGGAGAGATTGCCGCCGATCTGGCAGGAGCCTTGCGAGCCGAGCGAGAGAGGAAAGAGGAGGCCCGCCTCTTCCGCCGCGCTCTGCGCCTGCGCCAGCACGACGCCCGCCTCCACCACGAGAACGCGCCCGACCGGGTCGATCTCGCGGATGCGGTTCATCCGCTCCAGCGAGAGCACGATCTCGCCCTCCGAGCGCGGCGACTGCCCGCCGACGAGCCCGGTATTGCCGCCCTGCGGCACGACGGGCGTGCGCGTCTCGTTCGCGAGCGTCAGGATCGCCGAGACCTCCTCCACCGAAGCCGGCCGAAGCACGAGGCGCGTGCGCCCCGCATAGAGATCGCGCGGCTCGACCAGATAGCGCGCGAGAAGATCGGGCGAGGTCAGGGCGTTGGCAGGGCCGGTGATGGCGGCGAAGCGGGCGAGGAGATCGTCGGAAAGCGGGCTGATGGAATCCATGGCGGCATGATTAACGCCGCCTTACCGAAGCGTCGAGAGGCCCTCGGAGGAGCCGCGATCTTCGACATGCCTTTCGACCATGCCGGGATCGCGGCCGCCCGTATCAGCCCGGCGTCACGAGGCTACGGGGCGCGGCCGCGCGCGACAGCCGGTCGTTGAGCGCCTCGCCGAGCCCGTGGCGCGGGATGGGCACGACCGCGATCCGCTCGATCTCCGGCCGGTCGAGCGCGGCGAGCACGGCGAAAAGCTTCGACGCCGCCTCGCGCAAGCTCCCGGACGGGCTGAGATCGAAGACAGCGGCAGCCGCCTCCATGCCCGGAAGCTCCAGGCCCCCGAAGGTGACGAGCGCCTCGCCCGGCTCCACCCATGCGGCGTCGAGCCGCACGGCGCCGGCCGGCGCATAATGCGACACGAGCTGCCCCGGCGCCTCGATCGCCGGCCCCGGCGCCGTGCGCAGAACGGCAAGCCCCGTCGCCGCCTCGATCTCGGCGGGATCGAGCCCGCCCGCCCGCAGGAGATGCAGCCGCCCGTCCGCGACCTTCAGGATGGTCGATTCCAGCCCCACCGCCGCCGGCCCCGCGTCGAGCACGAGATCGACCGCGCCGCCGAGGCTCGCCTCCACATGCGCCGCCGTCGTCGGGCTGACACGGCCGGACCGGTTGGCGCTCGGCGCCGCGATCGGCGCATCGAGGCGCCGTGCGATCTCCGCCATGACACCGATCGGCATGCGCACCGCGATCGTCGGCAGCCCCGCGCTCGCCAGCGGATGGACGGGCGAGGACAGGGCGGCCGGCAGAACGAGCGTCAGCGGCCCCGGCCAGAAGGCCTCGGCGAGCGCCAAGGCGAGATCGTCGAAAACGGCGAGGCGCCGCGCCATGTCGAGATCGCAGACATGCGAGATCAGCGGATTGAAGCGCGGCCGCCCCTTGGCCTCGAAGATCCGCGCGACCGCCTCGCCATTCGTCGCGTCCGCGCCGAGCCCGTAGACCGTCTCCGTCGGCATCGCGACCAGCCCGCCCGCCGCAAGCCGAGCGACGGCGGCCTCGATCGACCTTGGATCGTCGGCCGGGATCATGGGTGTAAGTCCGTGATGGGACGACGATTTCGATGAAGATAGGCCAACTGGCCGGGCTCGCGGCTGCGCGCCCCCCTCTGTCCTGCCGGACATCTCCCCCTCAAGGGGGGAGATCGGCAGCTCGATCGGCAGAGACTATCCTGATCTCCCCCCTTGAGGGGGAGATGCCGGCAGGCAGAGGGGGGCGCGCCTCGCTCGACCGCTGAAAACCCGTCACCAAGACTCAAACCCGAAACGCAAAAAGGGCAGCGGCCCGAGGGGGGTGGCCGCTGCCCGATCTCGCATCCGGGGGGAACCGGAAAACGGGTCTTGCGCGCCGCGCCATCAAGCCTAGACGCAAATCGGCCGGGGGGAGCCGAGGGGGTTATGCGTGCGGCATCTGCGATGACGTGACGTTCACTTGCAAAATCGCTCATCGGGGAATTGGTTCCCCGCAGCGCGTCGAAAGATCAAGAAAAATATGAGGGGCGGCTCGAAGCTTTCCCGCCGGCCGTCAGCGCGTGGCGCGAAAGGCGCCGTCGACGCGGCCCTCGGGCGTCGCCGAGGCGATGGCCTGGACGAGGCGCGCGCCCCGGCCGGAGCCGGCCGCCTGCGAGAGCACGTAGGCCGGCATGGCGAGCGCGGCCGATTCCGCCTTAGCCGAAGAAAGCTCCAGCCAGCGCCGGACCTTGGAGCGCTCGGCCGGACCGAAGCTGGCGAGCTTCGGCAGCGGCACGGCGTCGGTCCCGGCGATGCTCGCGACCTCCTTCATCTCGTCCTGCAGCCCGTCGAGCGAGCCGAGCGCGGCAACCTTCACGCCGCCCTGCGCGGGAGGAGCCTTGGAGACGGCGGCGGACGCGGAGGCGGTGTTCGCAACCGCCGGCTTGCGGCGCTCCTGAAGCGCCGTTTCGGTCAGGAGCTTCAAGGGATCGATCGTGCGGCGATGGCTCTCGGCAGGGCCGTAGGCCGCGACCAGCGAGGCGACTTCGGTCGGCGCCTCCGCGACGGGCTCGCGCTTGGCGGCCCCGGTCCCGGCCGGGTCCGACACCGGAAGCGTGACGGCTTCGAGCGCGGGTGCCGCCGCCTGCGGCATGGGCGCTGCGAGCGCCAGAGCCGCGGCGGCCGGCTTGTGGACGGAGACGAGCCGGTCGAAGCTGCGGGCGACCGCCGAGATCATTTTCGTCGCCTTGGTCTCGAGGCTCGCTACCAGCGTCGGCGCCGCGTTCGGCTCGTTCAGCGGGCGCACGAGATCGGCGAAGGGCCAGGCGGCGCGAAGGCCGGCGACGTCGAGGCTCGCGACATTGACGTCGATGTCGCTCTTGGCGCCCTTCACGCGGTAGAAGCACTCCTTGGCCGAGCAATTGTGCATGGAGGAGAACTGCCAGAGCGCATAGGTCGGCCAGTTGTCCTCGGGAAAGAGGCCCGTGATGTCGCCGCGATAGCGCGCGTACCAGAGCGGCAGGCGCGACAGGAGCTTGTAGGTGTCGCGATAGTCGGCGACCCATTTGGCGGTCGAGCCGTTGGTGTAGAGGACGGGATAGCGGCCGGTGCGGATCTTGATCTGGTCGGCGAAGATCTCGGCATCGGCGAGCGACATCCACTCGGGCGTGTTGTCCTCGATGTCGAGCGCGATCAGCTCGTCCGGCGCGGGCTCGGCGAAGTCGATGAAGTGGTCGGCCTGCTCGCGCGGATTGCCGGGGCGGCCGAGATGATAGGCGCCCCATTTGAGGCCGAGCGTCTTCGCCATCTCGCGGCGGGTCATGTAGAGCTCTTTGGTGACGGAGTATTTCCACCACCGGTTCTTGCACAGAAGCTCGTCGTTGCCGCTCTTGCCGCGGCAGTTCCATTCCGGCGGCAGGCCGTCGGACGCCTTGTTGATGAAGGCGGCGATCCGCTTGTCGGAGGTCAGTTCCTTCCAGTCGATCGGATTGAACTCGTAGGCGTCGATGACGATCGCGCGGTCCGTGGCCTTCCAGGGCTCCTTCCAGTCGGCCGCGGCGGGCGTGGCGAGCACGGCGCAGGCGAGAGCCATGGCTGCCGACAGAGCGGCGCGCAAGTTCAGCATCCAGACAGGTCCTTCGTGGTCGATCCCCTGCCGCGGCGGAGACGACGCAACGCTCCCCTGCCCCCTCGGCCCGTCTTATTTGACGGCCGAATCCGTCCGGTTCCGGGCCGGAGCGATCACATCACGTTGATGGATGAAATATGACGTGATAATTCGGCGAGAAACCGCCTCAAGGCCTTGAAATCGCTGATGCCGGAAAGCTTGCGTGGACCTAACCAATATTTCAGGACGGTAACATGCCGTGCTCCACACAGCCGCTCAGTGAAGCTCTCCCGAAACACCCGCCCAGCTTTCGCCGCAATTGAACAGGCTCGACCTGTCAAATCCAGCGTTCTTCGCCCCTCCGGGGAGAAGGTCCCGGCAGGGGGATGAGGGGCTTGCCCGCCGTCCTTCGATCCAGCGAGGGCGGCGTTGCTGTCGAGGCTGCCCCCCCTCATCTGCCTGCCGGCATCTTCTCCCCGCAGGGGCGAAGAAAGATAGGCGTCAAACGTCGCGCCTTCGCCCCGAGCCCCGATCAGCCCGCGATCTTCGACACGTCTGCCACCCGCAGCGTCGCCGCCCGGATGCGGGAGAGAAGCGCCAGACGGTTCGCCCGCACCGCCTCGTCCTCGGCATTGACCAGAACCTTGTCGAAGAAGGCGTCCACCGGCGCGCGAAGACCCGCCAGCGCCGTCATCGCCCCCGCATAGTCCTCCGCGGCCACGGACCGCTCGACCGCCCCATCCGCCGCATCGATCGCCGCCTGAAGCGCCCCCTCCTCCGCATCCACGAACAGCGCGGGATCGACGGCCTCCGCGACGCGCGTGCCCTTCTTCTCCTCGGCGGCAAGGATGTTCGCCGCCCGCTTGGTCCCGGCGAGGAGATTCCGGCCGTCCTCCGTCGCGAGGAATGTGCCAAGGGCTTCGACGCGTCGGGTGATGTCGAGGAGATCGTCGCTCTCGGGTGAAAGCACGGCATCGACGAGATCGTGACGAGCGCCGGATTCGCGGAGCTGGACCTTCAGGCGGTCGTGGAAGAACGCGGGCAGGTCCCCGGCAGGGACGAGAAGGCGAAGCGGAAAACGAAGCTTGGCGTCCAGCACGATCCGGATCACCCCCAACGCCGCCCGTCGCAGCGCATAGGGGTCCTTCGACCCCGTCGGCTTCTCGTCGATCGCCCAGAACCCGACCAGCGTGTCCAGCTTGTCCGCCAGCGCCACCGCGATCGCCACGGGATCGCTCGGCACGGCGTCGCCCGGGCCCTGCGGCTTGTAGTGCTCCTCGACCGCGGCCTGGACGCTCGGATGCTCGCCCTGGAGCCCGGCATAGTAGCGGCCCATGAGGCCCTGCAGTTCGGGAAACTCGCCGACCGCCTCGGAGGTGAGGTCGGCCTTCGCCAGCAAGGCCGCGCGCCGCGCGAGCGCCGGATCGGCGCCGACCAGCGGCGCGATTTCCTCGGCCAGCGCCGCGATGCGGCGCACGCGCTCGCCTTGCGTGCCGAGCTTGGCATGGAAGGTGACGCCGAGCGCGTCGAGCTTGGCCATGCGCTGGTCGAGCGGCTTGGTAAGGTCGAGCCCGAGCGATTCCGCGGCCGGCTTCAAGTCCGCCCAGCCCGGCAGGTCGTCCTGGTCGGTCTGCCAGAAGTAGAGCGCGTCCGAGAGGCGCGCGCGCACGACCTTGCCGTTGCCCCGCGCGATCTCCGAGCCGCCGTCGGAGGCCTCGATGTTGGAGACGAGCAGGAACTTCGTCGACAGCTTGGTCTCGCCCGCGACGCGCGTGACGAAGCACTTCTGGTTGGTCTTGATGGTGAGGCGGATGACCTCCGGCGGGATCGCGAGGAAGGCCTCCTCGAAGGAGCCCATCAGCACGACCGGCCATTCGACGAGGCCCGAGACCTCTTCGAGCAGCGCCTCGTCCGGCACGACTTCGAGCCCGCTCGCGAAGGCCAGATTCTCGGCATCGGTGCGGATGATGTCCTTCCGGCGCTCGGCGTCGAGCACGACGAACGCCTTTTCCAGGCTCGCCGAATAGTCGTCGAAGCGGCGGACCTTGATCGGGCCCGGCGCGTGGAAGCGATGGCCGAAGGTCGTGTTGCCCGAGGTGATGCCGCCCACCGTGAAATCCACGGTGACGGGCTCGGAGGTCTCGGGGCCGAAGGTGCAGACGATCGACTGGAGCGGACGCACCCAGCGGAACGAGCCCGCCTCGGCCGAGGCCTTGCCCCAGCGCATCGACTTCGGCCAGGGAAAGCCTTCGAGAATGGCGGGCATCGCCTCCGCGACGATCTCCTCGGCCGGCCGGCCGGCCTTCTTCAGATGCGCGACGTAGAAGTCGCCCTTCTTGGGGTCCTTGTGGACATGCGCCTCCTCGATCGAGGCGATGCCGGCGCCGCGCAGGAAGCCTTCGATCGCCTTGGCGGGGGCGTCCGTGCGCGGGCCCTTGCGCTCCTCGACCGTGTCCTTCGAGCGCGCGTCGACGCCGCGAATGTCCAGCGTCAGCCGGCGCGGCGTCCAGTATTCGCGCGCGCCCTCGTAGGTCAGGCCCGCCGCGACCAGCGCGTCCGTCAGCGCCTTTTTCAGATCGCCCGCGGCCTTGCGCTGCATGCGCGCGGGAATCTCTTCCGAGCGAAGTTCGAGAAGGAGATCGGGCATGGGTCTGGCTCCCTCCCCCCTCCCGTTTCGGGAGAAGGCCGGCGCGAGGCCGGAGGCGTCGTTGGAGCCGATCGCCTCAGCGCCGCGCGGGCCGCGGGCGCGGCTTGCCGGGGCGGGGCGCCGGAGGGTTTCGATCGGCAGGCGGCAGTGTCCGCCGCTCTTCGACCACGGCACCGATCGTGTCAAGAACCGCGGCCATGTCGGCGCGAACGAGAGCGTTCGCAAAGCGCAGGACGCGGTATCCCTCGGCCTCCAGCGCGGCATCCCGCCTCGCGTCGCGCTCCGCGTTCGCCGGCCGGGCATGCTGCTCGCCGTCGAGCTCGATGATGAGACGAAGCGCCGGGGCGACGAAATCGGCGAGATAGGGTCCGATGCGGATCTGCCGCTCGAACAAGGCGGCCATGTCGGGCTGCCTCCGGCGGAGCGCCTGGAACAGCGTCTCCTCCAGCGCCGTGCCGTCGGCGCGGATGCGGCGCCGGACGGCGGCCGCCCGGCGCTCGAGTCGGGTCATCGCCATCGGCGAGACCCGGGATGGGCACGAGCCCTCAGATGTCGCCCTTGGTCGTGTCGCACTGGGCCATGTCGCCGGTCTCGAAGCCGCGCTTGAACCAGGTCTGGCGCTGCGCGGACGTGCCGTGGTTGAAGCTGTCGGGCACGACGTAGCCCTGGCTCTCCTTCTGCAGCGTGTCGTCGCCGATCTGCTGCGCGGCGTTCAGCGCCTCGTCGATGTCGCCCTCCTCCACATAGCCGGAGGCCTGGCTATCATGCGCCCAGATCCCGGCATAGCAGTCGGCCTGAAGCTCGACGCGCACCGACAGCGCGTTCGCCTCGGTCTCCGAGGAGGCCTGCCGGCGGGCCTGATCGAAGGCGGGCAGAATCCCCTGCAGGTTCTGGACGTGATGGCCGACCTCGTGCGCCACGACATAGGCCTGCGCGAAGTCGCCGGGCGAGTTCAGCTGGTCGCGAAGCTGCCGGAAGAAGGTCGTGTCGATATAGAGCTTCTGGTCGCCGGGACAGTAGAACGGCCCCGAGGCCGAACTCGCCTGCCCGCAGGCGGAGGCGACGCCGCCGCTGAAGAGCACGAGCGTCGGCAGCTGATAGGTCTGGCCCTCCGCCTGGAAGCGCTTCGTCCAGACATCCTCGGTGTCGGCCAGAACCGTCGCGACGAAATCGTCGGTCTCGTCCGCCGCGCCCTGCACGCCCGGGCCGTTCGCCGTCTGCGTGACGGTGCCGCCGCCCTGCTGGCCGCCCATGAACACGTCGATCGGGTTCACGCCGAAGCCGAACCAGAGCACCGCGCCGATGATGATCATGCCGACGATGCCGATGCCGCCGCCACCGGCGCCCCGGCGCATGGGAATGCGGAAGCCGCCGCCCCCGGGCATTCCGCCCCCGTCCCCGCCGCGGCGGTCCTCGATCTGGCTGGATTGCCGCCGGCCCTTCCACTGCATCGATCACATCCTTGTCAGAAGTCCCCGCTCCCCAACGCACGAGATCGCGTTCGGTGCCGTGGGAACTCGCATCGATGATAGAATGAGGAGATCAGGCAGCCCGAACCAGCGACTGGCCGCCCGCTTCCGTCAGAAGAAACGCCTCGCCGCAGGCCTTGGCGAGCGTGCGCACGCGCAGGATGTAGCTCTGCCGCTCCGTCACGGAAATCACGCCGCGCGCGTCGAGGAGGTTGAAGGCGTGGCTCGCCTTGATCGCCTGATCGTAGGCGGGAAAGACGCAGAGATGCAGGGCGCCGGGCGCGGCGGGGGCGCCGGCGGCGAGCAGCCGGCCGCATTCCGTCTCCGCGTCGATGAAGTGCTGATGCAGGATGGCCGTGTCGGCATATTCGAAATTGTAGCGCGAGAACTCGCGCTCCGACTGCAGGAACACGTCGCCATAGGTCACCTTCTCGGCGCCCTCTCGGCCGTTGAAGTTGAGGTCGTAGACGTTGTCGACGTTCTGAACGTACATGGCGAGCCGTTCGAGCCCGTAGGTCAGCTCGCCCGCCACGGGCGCGCATTCGATGCCGCAGACCTGCTGGAAATAGGTGAACTGCGAGACCTCCATACCGTCGCACCAGCACTCCCAGCCGAGGCCCCAGGCGCCGAGCGTCGGGCTTTCCCAGTCGTCCTCGACGAAGCGGATGTCGTGGAGCTTGGGATCGACGCCAATCGCGGCGAGCGAGCCGAGATAGAGCTCCTGCAGGTTGGACGGGTTCGGCTTCAGGATGACCTGATACTGGTAGTAGTGCTGGAGCCGGTTCGGGTTCTCGCCGTAGCGCCCGTCCTTCGGCCGGCGCGAGGGCTGGACATAGGCCGCGTTCCAGGGCTTCGGGCCCAGCGCGCGCAGCGTCGTCGCGGGATGGAAGGTGCCCGCGCCGACCTCCATGTCGTAGGGCTGCAGCACGACGCAGCCGTAATCGGCCCAGTAGCGGTGCAGCGCCAGGATCAGCCCCTGGAAGGAGCGCTCGGGCGCCATGTGCGGGGCGGCATCGGTCATGTCGGGCATCCAGCGGACAGGGGCCGGCATCGACGCACCACGGCATCGGGCGGCAAGAAGGTTCCCCGGCTGTGCCACGCACGCCGCGAGCCGGTCAAGCCGGGAGCCGATCGCAGGGCCCATGAGGTCGCTTCGAAGAGAACGTCTACGTTGGCGCGAGGCGCCCCCCTCTGGCTTGCCAGCCATCTCCCCCTCAAGGGGGAGATCGGCGGCTGCAGCGGTCGAGCGAAACTGGAAGCGTTTGAGACAAGCCTGATCTCTCCCCTTGCGGGGGAGATGCCGGCAGGCAGAGGGGGGTGCTTCGCGCTACCCCATCACACTCGAACCGATGAAACCGCGCCCGAGTTCAATCCCGCTTCAGCCGATAGACCCCGTCCTCGCCGCGCACCAGCGTGCCCTGCGCGCCCGTCCGCAGTTCCTGTTCGGACCGGCGGTTGCGGTCGGCCAGCCGCACGGCTTCGCCCTTCAGCCGGTTGAACCCGTAATAGGCGGCGGCCCCGACGAGGCCGAAGAGGAAGAGTTGTGGCATGAGGTCG
The DNA here is from genome assembly GCF_001425485.1 of Aureimonas sp. Leaf427. GTDB lineage: Bacteria > Pseudomonadota > Alphaproteobacteria > Rhizobiales > Rhizobiaceae > Plantimonas. Next base: position 46,576 of record NZ_LMQW01000011.1, read on the forward strand.
ACCATCAGATCCCGTCCCGCGACTATGATACGCCCGCCGGTCCGCGTAAAGGCGTCCGCGCCTTCGCGAAGGCGCCCGGCTCTTCACGATCGGTTCAAAGACCGAAGCGGCTCCAGGCGAGGCGCTCCTCGGCGATCGCCGCCAGCCGCTCGGCCGCGCCGGCGCCCGCGAGATCCGCGCGAAAGCCTCCCGCCCCGTCCAGCACGCTCTGGCCGACGAGCCGGCGGCCGAGAAAGCCGCGGCTCGGCTGGATGACGACGGGCTTCACCTTGTCGCCGAAGCGCTCCCGCAGCACGGAGCGCAGATCGCCCAGCCGGTCGACGAGCCCGAGTTCGAGACCTCGGAGCCCCGACCAGAACTGCCCGGTGAAGAGTTCCTCGCTCTCGGCGAGCTTGCCCCCGCGCCGCGACTTGACGAGGTCGATGAAGGTCTCGTGGATCTCGCGCTGCAAGGACAGGAGATGGGCGACGTCCTCCTCGCGCTCCGGCCGGAACGGGTCGAGCACGGCCTTGTTGCGCCCGGACGTGTGGACGCGCCGCTCGATGCCGAGCTTCTGCAGCGCCTCCACGAAGCCGAAGCCGCCGGAGACGACGCCGATCGAGCCGACGATCGAGGACGGGTCCGCGATGATCTCGTCGCCCGCGCAGGCGATCATGTAGCCGCCGGAAGCCGCGACATCCTCGACGAAGACGAGGACGGGCTTCTTCTTCTCCTCGGAGAGATCGCGGATGCGCTTGAAGATCAGCCGCGACTGCACGGGCGAGCCGCCCGGCGAGTTCACCGAGATCGCCACGGCCGGCGCGTCCTTCATGTCGAAGGCCTTCTCCAGAAGACCCGCGACTCCGGCCAGCGACAGGCTCGGCCGCAGCGGGCCGGACGCCGCCATGATCGTGCCGCTCAGGCGCACCACCGGAACGGTGACCGTGGTCTTGCGAAAGCGCTTGGGAAGAAGGGTCTTGAGGGAAAAGGCCAAGGGTCGGTCCGCCTGTTGCGATGAGAACCGGCCGCGCCGGACGATCCCGATGTAGGCACGCCGTGCCGCCGCGCAAAGATGGAGCGCGCGGTGCGGGCCTGTCATACCGACGAGCCCTTGAATTAACCTGTTTCGCAGGAGCGGCCTTCGCCGTGGACGAGGAAGGCGATGGGAGCGGCCTGTCGGCCGTGACCCGAGCCTGACGACGTCCACGACGGAGGAGGCCCGGCCCTGCGGGTGGGCCTTGGCCCACGAAACAGGTCAATTCAAGGGCTCGTCGGTATCAGATCTCGAAGCCCACCGTCGCGCGCCCCTCCCCGATCGCCGTCGCGACATCGCTCGGCCGTCCGTCCTCCTCGGCCAGGACGATCGGCGGCAGGAGGGAAAGCGGCGCCTTGGAGCCGCGCCGGGCGGAGACGAGGATGCGGCTCGCTCGTCGCCCGGCGCTTGGCTGCACCGGCCGGATGCGGATGTCGCCGTAGCGTCCCTCTCCCGCCTCCAGGATCGCCGGCAGATTGTCCGGCCGCGCGACGAGAAAGAGCGTGCCGCCGTGGGCGAGCAGCGCGGAGGCAGAGGCGAGCCAGCGCTGCAGGAACCCCGCTTCGGGCATCGCCCGCGCCGCATCGCGCCGCGCATCGGGCGAGGCCCGCCCGCCCGCCGGATGAAAGGGCGGGTTCGTCAGGATCAGGCCGAAGGCGCCGTCCTTAAGCCCCGCAGCCTCCCGCCCCGCGCGGCCCGCCAGGAGATCGGCGACCGCCACCGACAGGCGCGGCGCCAGCGCGGCGTTCTCCTCGAGCATCAGAGAGCGGCGCGAGAGGTCCGCCATGGCCGGGTCCTTCTCGACGAGCGTCACGGCAAGGCCGGGGCAGCGCGCGGCGGCGGCGAGCCCGACGACGCCCGAACCCGAGCCGAGATCGGCGGCCCGCCCTTCGCTCTCCGGCGGCGGGCAGGCGGCCAGAAGCAAGGCGTCGAGCCCGGCGCGAAAGCCCGTCCTCGGCTGGAGAAGATGGAAGGCGCCGCGCAAGAAGGCGTCGCGGCTCGTCTCCGGGTCGTCGCCCCCCGGGTCGCGCCCCCTCGGATCGCGGCCTTCCCCGGTCAGGAGAGTTCCTTGCCGAGATCGGCATCGCGCAGGATGCGCCGCGCCTGCTCGATGCGGTCGGCGTCCACCAGGATGCGGCGCGGCAATACGCCGATCGAGCCGTCGAGAATGCTCATATGGCTGTCGGCGACGAAATGTCCGATTCCGGCATCGGTCAGAAGCGAATCGACGAAGGAGATCGTCACGACGTCGTTGGATCGCAGGAGTTCGATCATGTCGTCCGAAACGTCCCGTGCTCGCTCATGTCCTTGGCCTCTCTTCGTTTTGCCGGTGCGCCGGCTCTTTTCGGCCGGCACACGCAAGTTTGCGGGATGCGCCGGCGATGGATGAGGGTGCGCCTCTTGTTTTTACGGTCCACCCCGTGTCTTGCAGGCGCGAAGACCGAGGGAAGCATGGCATCCGGGCGGCCCGGCGGGCAAGATGGCGCGGCGCGAGCGGCGCAAACGTGCGGCGAAGAGGCAGAGCGTCCGTCATCCGCCTTAACGCCGCGCCGCCGCGCCCCATGTTCAAGGCTTGCTGCCCTAGGCTTCCCGTGATTAGTCCTCGCGCGAACAACGGAGAGACCATCGTGAGTGTTGCCAACCCCGCCCGTGAGACGCCCGCCCGGGCCTCGATCGAGCCGATCGTCCGGCTGACATCCGCCGCGATGGGCGAGGTCAACGCGATGATCCTCGCCATGGCCGGATCGAACGTCACCCTGATCCCGGAGATCGCCGAGCACCTGATCTCGTCCGGCGGCAAGCGCCTGCGGCCCATGCTGACGATCGCCTCCGCCATCGCCCATGGCTACAAGGGCTCCGCCCATGTGAAGCTCGCCGCCAGCGTCGAGTTCATGCACACCGCGACGCTGCTGCACGACGACGTCGTGGACGAGAGCGATCTTCGCCGGGGGCGCGAGACCGCGCGCATGATCTGGGGCAACCAGGCGAGCGTGCTCGTCGGCGACTTCCTGCTCGGACAGGCCTTCAAGACCATGGTCGAGGTCGGCTCGCTGGAAGCCCTGCGCATCCTGTCGGGCGCCTCCGCCGTCATCGCCGAGGGCGAGGTCTGGCAGCTCTCCGCCGCCAAGCACATGACGACGACCGAGGCCGACTATCTCCAGGTGATCGAGGCCAAGACCGCCGCGCTCTTCGCCGCCGCGACCGAGGTCGGCCCCGTCGTCGCCGGCTCCGGCCCGGAAGCTTGCGCGCGCATGCGCGCCTACGGGCTCAATCTCGGCCTCGCCTTCCAGCTTCTCGACGACGTGCTCGACTATCGCGGCACGGCCAAGGCGCTCGGCAAGAATGTCGGCGACGATTTCCGCGAGGGCAAGATCACGCTTCCCGTCATCCTCGCCCACCAGCGCGGAACGGAGGCCGAGCGCGCCTTCTGGCGCGAGGCGATGGAGAAGGGCGCCAACGACGACGCGGCGCTTCTCGAGGCGCAGCGCCTTCTGGAGCGCCACGGCGCGCTGGAGGAGACGATCGCGCGCGCCCGTGCCTTCGGCGAGATCGCCTTCGAATCCGCCGCCGCCCTGCCGCGTTCGGAGGCCCGCGAGGCGCTGATCGAGGTCGTCGCCTTCAGCATCGAGCGCATCAACTAGCCGCGATCCCACGTCGCAGGAACCGCAACCACGCCTTGCGGCCCCAAAATGGTCATCCTGCGGGCACAACGACGTGGTGGCGCGTGTACGACGAGGATCGTGGCGTTGCAGAGGCAATTGCCGTAAACATCTTCGCCCGCAATCAAAACGGCCACGGGCAGGCCGGGCGCGACCGTGAAGACGCCAGCCGAACCCTTCCGACCTCGCGGGAACGACGAGTCGGCTCCAGAGAGGATCTCATCCCTTGCCCATGAAGCGTCCAGCCCGTCTCGCCCTCGCCGCCCTGATCGGGCTCTCGCCGCTGTCGGCCGGATCGGTCCTTGCCGCCGGCACGGACCTTGCGGCGAGCAAGGCGGGCATCGGCTCGGCGCAGTCGCTGTCGGGCGCCTATCTCGCGGCGAAGTCGGCCCAGGCCGGCGGCGATCTCTCGGCGGCCACCACCTTCTATTCCGATGCGCTGACGCTCGATCCGACCTCCGAGCCGCTGCAGCAGGATGCGATGTTCGCCTTCCTCGCCGCCGGCAATTTCGAGCAGGCCGCCGAGCTCGCCGCCAAGATTCGCGACACGCCGGAGGCCGGAAAGGTCGCCCGCCTCGCGCTCGGCATCGATCTCCTGCGCCGCGGCAGCTACACGCCCGCCATCGCCGAGTTCGACATCGTCGATCCGAGCGACCTCGACGCGCTCCTGATCGGCCATCTCTCCGCCTGGGCCGACACGGGCGCCGGCAATGTCGACGGCGCCCTCTCGCGCCTGAAGGAGCTTCAGGGCGCGACCTGGTATCCGATCTTCAACGACTATCAGGCCGGCCTCATCGCCTCGCTCGCCGGCAAGCCCGACATCGCGCGCAAGTCCTTCGCCGCCGTGATCGACGATTCCGCCAATGCCCAGGTCTCGCCGGATGCGTTCCTCGCCGCCGCCGAGGCGCTGGCCCGGCTGGAAGCCCGCGACGGCAAGAAGACCGCCGCCGTCGCCGCGCTCGACAAGGGCCTCGACGTCGCCGACACCTACGATCCGCTGCTGCACCTGAAGGCGCGCATCGAGAAGGGCGAGACGATCGAGCCCGCCCTGTCCAGCGTCAAGGAAGGCGCGGCGGAGACGCTCTACATCCTCGGGCAGGCGATCAACCGCGGCGAGGGCCAGCAGGTCGCCCTCCTCTATTTTCAGCTCGCCCGCGCGCTCGCGCCGACCGACCCGAACCTGCTCATGGCACTGGCCGGCATCGCCGAGCGCGGCGAGCATGTGGACGAGGCGATCGCCTACTATCGCCAGATTCCGAAGGACTCCGCCCTCTATCGCGCCGCCCGCCTCCAGACCGGCCTCGACCTCTGGTATGCCGAGCGCAAGGACGAGGCCAAAGCCCATCTGCGCAAGGCCGTCGCGGACTATCCGCACGATCTCCAAGCCTATCTGGCGCTCGCCGACGTGCTTTCGGCCGACAAGGATTATGCCGAATCCGCCAAGGCGCTGGACAAGGCGGTCGAGATCGCCGTGCCCGCCAAGAAGGAAACCTGGAATCTCTACTACCAGCGCGGCATCGCCCACGAGCGGCTGAAGCAGTGGGACAAGGCCGAGCCGGACTTCCGCAAGGCGCTGACCCTCTCGCCCGACCAGCCGCAGGTGCTGAACTATCTCGGCTATTCCATGGTGGACATGGACCGGAACCTCGACGAGGGCCTGGACATGATCAAGCGCGCGGTCGAGCTTCGCCCGAACGACGGCTACATCATCGATTCGCTCGGCTGGGCCTACTACCGCCTCGCGCGCTACGACGACGCCGTCGAGCAGCTCGAGCGCGCCGTTCTGATCACGCCGGTGGACCCGACGATCAACGACCATCTCGGCGACGCCTACTGGCGCGTCGGGCGCACCCGCGAGGCGCGCTTCCAGTGGAGCCGCGCGCTCGTCGGCGAGCCAAAGCCCGAAGCGGCCGAGGTGACGAAGATCGAGGCCAAGCTGAAGGACGGCCTGCCGCCGGAGACGCGCAAGGCCGAGATCGACGGCTCCGGCAAGCCGCTGAAGGCGGGCGCCGCCGAGGCCCTCGCGACCGCCGCGGACGCGGCGCAGCCGAAGGCGCCGGGCGCCGCGCCGGCGGTCCAGCCCAAAACCGAAGGCGTGCCGAACTGAGCGCGGTCGCCCCGCGCCTCGGCCCCGCCCCCACCGCCGCCTTCCGGCCGGAGGGCACGGAGCGCGCCTCCGCCAAGATCAACCTCGCGCTGCACGTCACCGGGCGGCGCGAGGACGGCTATCACCTGCTCGACAGTCTCGTCGCCTTCGCCGAGATCGGCGACACGGTCGCCGCTCGCCCCTGCGAGGCGGACGGGCTGACACTCGCCGGCCGTTTCGCGGGCGACGTCCCGGCGGGGGAGGAGAACATCCTCCTCCAGGCGCTGCGTCTGGCGCGGCCGCTTCTGGCGAACCGGGGCATCGCGCTCGGTCCCCTCGCGCTCCATCTCGACAAGCGCCTGCCCGTTGCCTCCGGCATCGGCGGCGGCTCGGCGGATGCCGCCGCGCTCCTGCGCTTCCTCGCCGCCGGCGATGCCGGGCTTCGCGCCGCGCTGACCGAGAGCGCGCTCGCCCTCGGCGCCGACGTTCCCATGTGCCTGACGGAGCAGCCATGCCGGATCGGGGGCATCGGCGAGACGATCGAGCCGCTCGCCGCCTTTCCGGCCATCGCCCTCGTCCTCGTCAATCCCGGCCTGCCCGTCTCGACGCCCGCCGTCTTCCGCGCCCTCGTCCGCCGCGACAACCCGCCCTTGCCCCCCCTTCCGCCGGAAGGGTTCCGCGAGGCAGAGGCCCTCGTCGCCTATCTCGGCGGGTCGCGGAACGATCTCGAAGCCCCAGCCCTCACCCTCGCTCCCCCCATCGGCGCGGCGCGGCAGGCGCTGGAGCGGGAAGGCGCGCTCTTCTCGCGCATGTCGGGCTCGGGCGCGACGGTCTTCGGCCTCTTCGCGAGCGCCGCCCATGCCGAGCGCGCCGCGCGGATCATCCTCGGCGAGGAGCCCGGCTGGTGGGTGGAAGCCTCGACGCTTCGCCCGGCCGCCGGCCTGGATGCAACAGGGATGGGACCATCATGAGCGAACGCGCCTTCATCCCTTTGTCGATCGCCGTCCTCACCGTCTCCGACACGCGGAGCCTCGCCGAGGACCGCTCGGGCACGACCCTCGCCGAGCGCCTCGCCGCCGCCGGCCACCGCCTCGCCGACCGCCGCATCGTGACAGACGACATCGAATCCATCCGCGCCACGGTCGTCGAATGGTCGAAGGACCCCGCCATCGACGTCGTCATCACGACGGGCGGCACCGGCTTCACCGGCCGCGACGTAACGCCGGAAGCCCTGGAGCCGATCTTCGAGAAGCACATGGATGGCTTCTCCGCGATCTTCCACCGCGTCTCCTTCGAGACGATCGGCGTCTCCACCATCCAGTCCCGCGCGACCGGCGGCGTCCTCAACGCCACCTTCGTCTTCGCCCTCCCCGGCTCCCCCGGCGCCTGCCGCGACGCCTGGGACCACATCCTCAGGCCCCAGCTCGACTACCGCCACAAGCCCTGCAACTTCGTGGAAATCATGCCGCGGCTGGACGAACACCTGCGGCGCGGAGGCGGCAAGTCGGCGTGAGGAGCGGGAGGCAGAGGGTGGACGTGGTCGTGCCGGCCGGGCACCTGCCATCGACGACTCCGCGCAAAATGCCGTCACTGTCGCTTTGCCAGATCGCCTATTTCGCGACGTCACAAAGGTCGTGACATCAAGCGTCCCTTTACTCGGGATGTTTGCGACGAGCGGAAAGCCGAATTCGGCTCATTGCGGGCATTGGCACCGGCTTATACCGCCCTCTGCAGCGGATCCCTTGCACCGGCTGGCATCGAGAGGTTGTCGGAAATCAGTGGAAACAAGTTATCCTGAAAAGACAAACGAAGACGAAGGATCAAGAATCTGGCTGGTTCAGGCTGAGTCTGATGGACTCTAACATGCCGAGACCCGGTTGCGACCGGCCCGCTTCGAGAGATACAACCCCTCGTCGGCGCGCTTGAGAACATCGCTGGAAAAGCGATCGGGCCGATTGAATTCGCTGACTCCGCCGCTGATCGTCCCTTCGTAGCGCAGGCTTTCCCGAAGGGCGGCCGGAACATGCCCGCGCAGTCGCTCTGCAATGTCCAGCGCATCGCGACGATGGGTTCCCGGCATCACGACCACGAATTCGTCGCCCCCGAAACGGGCAATCACATCGCTCTGACGCAAATGCTGCCGGCATATGCGGGCGATCTCCACCAGGGCGGCATCGCCTGCCTGATGTCCCATTTCGTCATTCAGCCGTTTGAAATTGTCGAGATCGAAAACGAGGACCGACGTCTGTGATTCTTCCTGTTGGAAGATCGCCAGTTGTCGGTCCAGGGTCTCGATCAGCTTGCGCCGGTTGTAGAGCCCCGTCAGGGCGTCCGTTTCGCTCAGTTGGCGCAGCTTTCGCTGAACTTCGTTCTTGTCGGTGATGTTGCTCGCCACCCAGACGACGGCAGCCTCGCCCTCCACCGGAAAATTGAGCGCCTGAACGCGGCCTTCAAACCAGATGGAATGGCTCGGCCCTTCGCCGGCTCCCTGAACGTCGCTGCCGCTGAGCTCGTATTCGACGATATGGAGCACGCCGCTTTTCAGCGCCTTCTCAATTTCGGTGGCGAACCACTGTGCCTTTTGCTCTTTCAGCACGTCAAACATACTGCGTCCGACAAGAGCGCTACCGTCATGATAATGCCTGAGATCCTTTCCCCCGAATATGGCTGCATATCTGCCACTCCGCGTCAGGATGAATGCGGGATCTGGAAACGAGGAAAGGATGGACATCAATTGCTGCTGCGTAAACAAGGCATCATTTCCCCACGTTGCGTGACGCAGCGGCACTGCTGAGAATATACCGAGAGTTTCATTTACAAATGGTACATCTTTCACCTGAAGACCAAACTTCGATCACCGCCGAGGTAACACAACGGAATTTCATCTTTCCAAATGCGAAATCTTGGGGCTAAAAACCAGTAAGGCCGGCTCGACCGCCAGAATGAGGTCATCGAGTCGCCCATTGCCGACTCCGGTGAGGCGTGGTCGCTTTTGGCGCGAAGCAGCCGAAGTATCGCTTCTGACATTCGCGACGCACGAATTTCGCTGAATGGCACACGAGCATTTCCATCGCAGAGCTCACCCGCAAAAGTCGGAGTTTTGCGACTGATTTTTGCGCGTGCCGAATGACCGGTTCAGCTTGAGCCTTCCCATCGCCCCCGCCTGAAACTTATCCCCACCCTCCCCGCCTCCCCTATCCTCCCTCTCACCACCAGCCCACGAGACGGGCGCGAATGATCACCGGGATCGTTCGGGGGCTGGGGGGCGGGTCTTGGGAGGATGCCTTCTTCGGAAAGGCGGAGCCCCTCGGTCAGGATGTTCGCGTCGGCCCTGCGACAAGCGGGGTTGCGGGAGAGATGAGGCGCGGGACCTGGGGCGAAGTCGTGGCCCAATGCCGACCTCGCGACGCCGCACGAAGCGGGATTAACCATCCCGTCCACG
>NZ_LMQW01000012.1 GCF_001425485.1 Aureimonas sp. Leaf427
ATACCGCTTGGTCGCCATCCAAAGCTCCGTGTCGCAACACGGAACCCTATGAATCAGCGATCAACCCGATTGGGAATCCTGAATGTCGATCCGGCCTAGGGATCACGCAGGTCCAAGCGCAGGCCGACAGGCGCGCCGTAGTCGAAGATGTAGAAGGCGTAACGCTCGAGCGACACGGCCTCGGTGAAGCCTGCAATGTCATCGGCGAGACGGTCGAACGTGCAGCCGAACGCTCCGCGCGGCGGCGCCTTGGACTGGCCGAAGCCGTAAAGGTCGGGGGTAGCGAGATGGAAGCGGTTGGTGAGCAGCGGGATCAGGTCATGGAGCACGTGGCTCGACGCCGAAAACCGTGCAGAAGCAGTAGTGTCGGCTTCCAGCGGTTGCCCGGTTCGCAATAGAAGACCTCGACGCCGTCGACGTCGACGGTCTGGTAGTGAACGTCCGTCATGCGTGCTCTCCTTGAATGTTCGTCGTTGATGCCGACGCCGCCCGCAGCGCGGCGTTCTCGGTTTCGAGCGCGGTGAGACGGTCGTGCAAAGGGCGGATGGCCTCGTCGATCTCGGCTTGCGTGAAGCGCGGGACGATGTGCTGCGGGCAGTTCCAATCGAAGGCTTCGAGCCGTAGCCGGACGATGCGCTCGATCCTCGCCCGGTAGCCGGGAACCGCGACGAGGTCGGCGAGCGCCGGCTCCGCGTCCGGCGCGACGATCTCGGCCTGCGCATAGATCTTCAGTCGCGCCCGGCGCCGATAGTCCATCAGGATCAGGCAGGTCCGACCGTCGGCGGCAAGGTTGCCGGTGCTGATGTACTGACGGTTGCCCGCATAATCGGCGAAGGCGAGCGTCCGGCCGTCGACGAGTTTCAGGAAGCCGCGCGGGCCTCCGCGATGCTGGACGTAGGGCCAGCCGGTTTCGGAAACGGTCGCCATGTAGAAGCTGTCGCGCTCGGCGATGAAAGCCTCTTCGCTCCCGGTGAAGACATGGGACGCGCGCTCGCCCGCGAAGTCGCGCCAGAGGTGGTCGGTGCCCATGGCGACCTGCGCAGCGCGCACGCTGGGTGTGATCGCGATGTCGAGGAAGCCGTAGGACATTGGCGGTGGTCCCCTGGTTGCGAGCCGGTCGGCTCTTCTCCCCGACAAATGACCCTTTCCATGAAAGGGCGGAATACGGCAGGATCGCAAATCACCTGACCGGAAACCGGAAAGACGAATGGACCGCCTCGAAGCCATGACCCTTCTGCGGGAGGCGGTGGACCGCGGCAGCCTGTCGGCCGCGAGCCGGGCCTTGCGCGTTCCGGTGCCGACGCTCAGCCGCAAGATCACAGACCTGGAGAGACGGCTGGGCACGAAGCTCCTCGTCCGCACCACGCGCAGCCTGACGCTCACCGACGCCGGCATCGCCTATCTCGCCGCGGCCCGGCGCATTCTCGACGAGGTGGACAGCGCCGAGCGCGAAGCGGCCGGCGAGTTTTTCGAGCCGAAGGGGGAGCTCGTGCTGACCGCCCCGATCCAGTTCGGTCGCCTCCATGTCCTGCCGGTGGTGGCGGACTTTCTCGACCAGTTTCCTCAGATCGATATTCGGCTGGTCCTCTCCGACCGCAACGTCCATCTCGTCGACGACCATGTCGACATGGCGGTGCGCATCGGCCGACTGCCAGACAGCGCCATGGTCGCGACCCGGATCGGCACCATGCGCATCGTGGCAGCTGCAAGCCCGGTTCTCCTCGCCAGACACGGCGTCCCCAGGGCCCCGGAGGATTTGCGCGACCTGCCCGCCGTCGCGGTGGACGGACCGATGCCGGAAGCGAACTGGCGCTTTCGTCCCTCGGGCCAAGCAGCGTCGATCGACGTCCCGCTGAAGCCGCGTCTCTCGGTGACCACGACCGAGACCGCGGTCGACGCGGCGGTCCGGGGTGTCGGTATCGTTCGGCTGCTGCACTATCAGGTGGTCGAGGCGGTGGAGGCCGGGCGGCTGCAACTCGTCCTCGAAGGGTTCGAACCCGAACCGGCACCCGTTCATCTGGTTCACGCGTCGCGTGGGCAGATGCCGCTCAAGCTGCGCCGCTTCCTCGACGTCGCCGCCCCGGCCTTGCGCGAACGGCTTGCTCGGCTTTCGCGACCCGAGGACAAAGCGTGACCGACGGCTCGCCTCGACGGCCGCCGTTTTAGCGTCGGCGAGGCGCCGGACCGGCCAGAAAGCCCGTCGCCATCACTCGGAAGGCTTCGATCGCTTTGGGCAGGACGGCGCGCGGCTCGTCGCTGGCGGCCACCCAAAGGGCGGCGTTGAGGGCGGCGCCGCAAAGGAGCCGGGCCGCGGCCTCGACGTCGACGGTCTTCATGACCCCGCTGGAGACAAGTCCGGCGACCGCCTGCTTCGTCAGTTCGAGGCAGGCGTTCTGGCTCGGCATCGGCGCCGAAGGGCCGACGGCATGCTCCGAAGACAAGGACAGCGCATGCACATCCTGATCGTGACCGCCCATCCCGATCCTCGATCCTACACCCATGCAGCTATCGCTCGTCTCGTCGCCGGACTGGAAGCGAACCCGGGCACCACGCACGAGATCGTCGATCTCGCGGCCGAGGGCTTCGATCCCCGGTTCACCGCCACCGACCACGACCATTTCAAGGGGCGAGCGGAGCACGGGGAGGACATCCTCTTCGAACAGCGGCGCATCGACAGGGCCGACGTTCTGGTGCTCGTCTTCCCGGTCTACTGGTGGTCCATGCCGGCCGTCATGAAGGGCTGGATCGACCGTGTCTTCACGTCCGGCTGGGCGTATATCGACGATCCCGAGACCGGAACGACGCGATTGCTGGGCCGGCTGAAGGGGCAGGTCGTCGCGATCGGCGGCGCCGATCGGCGCACCTATGAGCGCCGGAACTATCTGGATTGCCTAAACACGCAGATCGTCCAGGGCATTTTCGGCTATTGCGGCATCCATGCCGCGGGCCTGGATCTTCTGCTGCCGCTCGATGCCGGCAGCGAAGCCGAGGGCCTGCAACGCGCCTTCCAGATCGGGCAGCGCCTGTCGGGCGAAACATCCTGACTCTCCGCCTCTGCCGCCGTATATCGAGAAACAGGCCGGTCGCGATCCGCTCATCTCGGACCGAACCGCCGATACCAAGCGGGCCGAAGGCCGATCGCCCACGGCCGATTGCGCAGACAAGGACGGCTTCGTTCCTGTCCCGATCCGGCGTGAGACATCATTTCCGATGCGGCAGCGATCCGAAAGCGGACCGGCCCCGTTCTTCAGCGATGGCGCCTTGTTTGCGCGTGCAGAGCGCGGTGCGGGCCTCAGACCGAGATGGGAGGCAAGAAGGCCCGCGTATAGGGATGGGCCGGCCGGGACAGGACGACATGGAGCGACCGCGCATTCGAGGCGAACGGACAGGTGGCGTCGTCGGCGGCACGTCCTCTGCAGATCGGCTATGCTGATCCGACATCCAGTCGAAGGATCGCCGCAATGCTGATCGCCCATTTGTCCGACCCCCATATGCGTCCGCCGGGCGAGCTCTATCAGGGACTGGTGGACTCGAACGCCATGTTCGAGGCGGCCGTCCGGCATTTGAACGCGCTCGATCCCGCGCCCGACCTCGTCATCGTCACGGGCGATATCGTTGATCACGGCGAGCCTGCGGAATACGAGCGGGCCCGGAGCGCCTTGGCTGCGATCCGCCAACCTGTGCTGCTCCTGCCGGGCAATCACGACGAACGGGAAGCCTTCCGGGCGGCTTTCTTCGATCACGCCTATCTTCCGGAAACGGGGCCGCTGCATTTCGTCGTGGGCGACAAGGGTCCCGTGCGCATCGTCGGCCTCGACGTGACCGTGCCTGGCGACCATCACGGCGAGGCCGGCGTCGAGGCCTGCGCCTGGCTCGCAGCCCGGCTGTCGGAAGAGCCGGATCGTCCGACGCTTCTCATGCTGCATCAGCCGCCCTTCGAAGGCGGCATCGCCTGCATCGACGCCTACAACTGCCGGGACGGCGTGCGCCTTGCGGCGGTGCTGTTGGCGCATCCCCAGGTCGAGCGCGTTCTCTGCGGCCATGTGCACCGCTTCATGCTCGCCCGCTTCGCCGGCACGGTGCTGGTGACGGCCCCCAGCACGACGACGGCCATCGCGCTGAGGCTGGCGCCGGACGCCGAGCCGGCGTCCTATGTCGAGCCGCCGGCCTTCCTGCTGCATCTCTGGCGGGAGGGCGCCGGGCTCGTGACCCACTATGTCCCCATCGGTCGCTTCCCCGGGCCCATGCCGTTCTTCTGATCTCTCCGGCCCCGGATGCCGACCCATCCGGCCGTCGAAGGGTCATACGAAGGCCGGCCGTCTTCGCCGAGGTGGACCATACCCAGCCTTCCCTGCAGACTGGGCTCCGCGGCTACTGGCCGATGAGAAGCGTCGGCGCGAGTTCGGGCGTCGTCACCGAGAATCCGGCAGGTCCGACGTTGCGGAAGAACTGGCGGATGACGTCGATGCAGACGCGCACGAAGAGCGGCTTGGCGGCGCCGTACATGTCGATGACCTGCAGCGTCGGGGCCGGCAGATCGTCGAGCAGCGGCCGCCGGACGATCGACTTGCCGTCCGCCGTCGCGCGGCCGACCGGGCGCATGTTGAGGATCGAAACGCCGAAGCCGCAGGCCACGGCCGATCGCACCGTCTCGTAGGAGCGTGTGCGGAACCTCACTTCGGGCCGCTTGGCGAGAATGTCGAAGAGGGTCATCAGGTAGGTCGCCGTCTGCGGCAGGTCGAGAAGGACGAGGGGCCGCTCGGCCAGGTCCGCCAGCCACACCGCCTCGCGCCCGGCCAAGGGATCGTCGGCATGCAGCATGGCATGCGCCGGCACGCGGCAGATCGGCGTCACGCCGTTCGCCTCGATCGTGCCGATGTCGTAGACGATGGCGAGATCGATCAGGCCCGCGCCGAGCCAGGCCTGGATCTGCACCTGGTCCCCTTCCAGAAGCGCGATCTCGACGTCGCCGACGCTCTCGACATAGGTGCGCAGCATGTCGGGCATGAAGAGCGCGCCGAAGGGCTCGAAGCAGCCGATCCGCAGCACCTTCGGCACGCGCTGGCCGAGATCGCCAACGGCGCGGTCGAACTCGGTCGCGGCCAGGAGCATGGGCCGCGCCGCGAGAAGAAAGCGCTCGCCGGCCGGCGTCACCGTCGCGCCCCGCGCGGGGCGCCGGTCGAAGATCCGCGCGCCGATTTCGCCTTCGGCCAGATCGATGGCCGCCAGGATCGAGGACTGGGAAATGCTGAGGAGGCGCGAGGCCGCCTGCACGCTGCCGGACTGCTCGACGCACTGGATGTAGCGCAGGTGTCGGATCGTGAGGTTCATCAGCAGGGCTTCTTACATTTTATGGCAGGAAGCGTCCAAAGAATACATTTGATGAAAAAATGGAAGCCGCGCCACACTGCCTTCTAACCGGTCAGTCGCTTCGCTTCTCTAGCGACACCGGCCTCAGGAAGGATGGGTCGAATGCCTCCAGCCGCCTCGCTCGCCGCCCCCCTCGCCGATGCACCCGAGCTCGCACGGGTGGGCGCGGGCGCGCTGAGGACGGGCTATGCGAGCGGCGCGATCTCGCCGGTCGAGGTCGCGGAGGCGGTGCTCGACCGGGCCGAGGCGATCGATCCGGCCTTCAACGCCTTCACCCGGATCGACCGGGCCGGCGCCCTGGAAGCGGCAGCCGCTTCGCGGAAGCGCTGGCGCGACGGCAGCCCGCTGTCGGAGGTCGACGGCATCCCCGCGACGCTGAAGGACATCGTCTGGGTCGAAGGCTGGAGCGTGCGCTACGGCTCCACGACGACGAGTTCAAAGCCCTATGAGGCGGACGCGCCGGCGGTGCGCCTGCTGCGCGAGGCCGGCTGCGTCTTCATCGGGCAGACCACGACGCCGGAATTCGGCTGGAAGGCGATCACGGACTCCGCGCTGTGCGGCGTGACGCGCAATCCGCACGATCCGTCGAAGACGCCGGGCGGTTCCTCGGGCGGCGCAGCGGTCGCGGCGGCCGCGGGCGCGGGCGTCTTCCACCTCGGCACGGATGGCGGCGGCTCGATCCGCGTCCCCGCGGCCTTCAGCGGCATCGTCGGGCTGAAGCCGACGTTCGGCCGCGTGCCGGCCTTTCCCGCCAGCGCCTTCGGCACGGTCGCCCATCTCGGCCCCATGGCCCGCAGCGTGAGCGATACGGCCGCGATGCTGCGCGCCATGTCCGGCCGCAGCCCTCAGGACTGGGCGCAGGGGCCGGGTGCGCTGGCGCCCCTCGACGCTGCGCCCGCGGAGCTTGCCGGCCTCACCTTCGGCTATTGGTCGGAGCCGCCCGTCGGCACCGTGGACCCGGAGGTCCGCGCGAGCGTCGAGCGGGCGATCGAGGCGCTGCGGGCGGCCGGGGCGCGCGTCGAGCCGGTCGCGCTGCCGGGCGAGGACCTTCTCGACATCTTCCACCATCATTGGTTCAGCGGCGCCGCCGCGCGCCTGGCGCAGGTGCCGGCCGATGCGCGGGGCGCGATCGATCCGGGCTTTCTCGACATCGCCCGGCAGGGCGCCGCCTTCGGCGCGGCCGACCTCGTGGCCGCGCAGGTGAAGCGCGCCGAGTTCGGCGCGGCGATGGACCGGCTTCTCGCCGGACTGGACGGATTGCTGTCGCCCGGCGCCGCCATTCCCGCCTTCGGCGCGGGCCTCGAAGTGCCGGCGGACGGCCCCTACCGGCGCTGGACGGAGTGGGCGGGGTTCAGCTTCCCGATCAATCTCAGCCAGCAGCCAGCGCTGGTTCTTCCCTGCGGCCTCACCGCCGGCGGGCTGCCCGTCGGGCTTCAGATCGTCGGCGCGCGCGGCGAGGACGCCAAGGTCCTGGCCATCGGCGAGGCCGCCGAGCGCATCCTATCCGGCCTGCCGGCTTGAGCCGGACGGTCGCTGCCGCAACCCATCGTTTCGAACCCGAGGAGACAGGCGCCATGACAGGGATCAGCAGACGTTCGATGCTTCGGGGCGCGGTCGGCGCGGGTGCGGCGGGCACCATGCTGGCCGGCCTGAACGGCCCCGCGCGTGCTGAGGACACGACCCCGATCCCGATCGGCTCGGCCCTGCCGATGTCCGGGCTTGCCGCCGCCGACGGCATCGAGTTCAAGAACGGGCTGGATCTGGCCGTGGAGGAGATCAACGCGGCCGGCGGCGTGCTCGGGCGCCCGCTGGAGCTCCACGTCGAGGACACAAAGGAGATGGGGGCCGACCTCGTCAGCCAGTCCATGCAGCGGCTGATCGACCGCTACGAGACGCCGCTCGTCATCAACGGCTACAATCTCGGCACCAACATGATCGAGATGGACGTCGCCGCCGACAACGACGTCATCATGATGCACTACAACACGCTGATCTCGCACAACGAGAAGTTCAAGACCGATCCCGCGCGCTACTACGGCTCCTTCCAGGGCGATCCGCCGGAATACTGGTACGGGCCGGGCTGTCTCGACTTCCTGAAGAAGCTTTCCGAGGGCGGCAGCTGGACCGCGCCGAACAAGAAGATCGCGATCATCCCCTCCGCCAACGAATATTCGATCGTGATCGCCAACGCGATCCGCGACAAGGCGGCGGAATACGGGTTCGAGGTCAGCCTCTTCGAGACCGTGCCCTTCCCGACGAACCAGTGGGGCCCGACGCTCGCCAAGCTCCGGCAGGACCCGCCGGCCGCGATCCTCGTGACGCATTTCCTGCCCCAGGACCTCGCCCAGTTCATGGTGCAGTTTCTGGCGCAACCGACCAACAGCCTCGTCTACATGCAGTACGGCCCCTCGCTTCCCGCCTTCCGCGAGATCGGCGGCGAGGCGATCAACGGCGTCGTCTATTCCACCGTCATCGGCTGCCTGCCCGACGAGTTCTCCGCCGCCTTCCGCAAGACCTACCGCGAGAAGTTCGGCCCGAACGCGGCCTATCTCACGGGCTCGCAGACCTATGACGGGCTGTGGATGTGGGCGCTCGCGGCCGCCATCGCCGGCGGCCCCGGCGCACCCTTCGAGAAGGAGCAGGTGGCCAAGGTCGCGGGCGCCATGCGCCGGCTCGTCTATCGCGGCGTCAACGGCACCTATCGCGCGGACCCGGAGGGCCAGTCCGCCTACTGCTATCCGACGCAGGTGGCCGATCCCTCGCTCGGCATGCCGCACCAGTTCCTCCAGCATCAGGACTACAAGACCGACGCCAAGCTGATCGCGCCCGCGCTCTACGCCAAGGACGCCTTCATCCTGCCGCCCTGGATCAAGGCGTGATCTCCACATGATCGCGACCGCCGATCCCATCCTCGTCTGCGAGGACGTCACCAAGCGCTTCGGCGCCCTGGCGGCCGTGGACGGCGTCTCGCTGTCCGTCCGGCGGGGCGAGATCGTGGGGATCGGCGGGCCGAACGGGGCGGGCAAG
The DNA here is from genome assembly GCF_001425485.1 of Aureimonas sp. Leaf427. Lineage (GTDB taxonomy): Bacteria > Pseudomonadota > Alphaproteobacteria > Rhizobiales > Rhizobiaceae > Plantimonas. The sequence goes on from NZ_LMQW01000012.1 coordinate 8,398, forward strand.
ACGACGTTCTTCGACACCGTGACCGGCATCACGCCGGCGACCGGCGGGCGCGTCCTCTTCGAGGGCGCGGAGATTTCCGGTCTCGGGGCGGACCGGATCTGCCAGCTCGGCATCGCCCGCACGTTCCAGCTGAACGCGGCCTTCGAAAGCCTGACGGTGCGCGAGAATGTCGAGATCGCCGCCTATTTCGGGCGCACGCGCCGAAGCTTTCCGGGCTTTCGCCTCGGCTCCGCCGTCCGGCGCGAGGCGGAGGCGGCGCTCGACTTCGTCGGTCTTTCCGACAGAGCGGGCGAAACCGTCGCGAGCCTCCCCGTTCTCGACCGCAAGCTCCTGATGATCGCAGGCGCGGTCGCGACCAAGCCGGCCATGCTCTTTCTCGACGAGCCGGTGGGCGGGCTGAACGTCGCCGAGATCGACCGCATCATGGACCTCGTGCGCAAGCTGAAGGAAGCGGGGCTGACCATCGTCCTCATCGAGCACGTCATGCGCTTCCTCGTCGCCCTGTCGAGCCGCGTCGTCATCATGCACCACGGCAAGGTCATCTTCGAGGGACCGCCCGCCGCCGTCGCGGAGGATGCGACCGTGGTGGAGACCTATCTCGGCGAGGGCGCGAGCCGGCGCATGAAGTCCTATTTCCAGGGCGCGGAGGCGGGGGCATGACGCTCGCGCCACCCGTCCTCAGCCTCCACGGCCTCGTCTCCGGCTATGGCGAGCTGGAGGTCGTGAAGGGCGTCTCGCTGGACGTCGGAAAGGGCGAGTTCGTGACCGTCGTCGGGCCGAACGGGCACGGCAAGTCGACGCTTCTGAAGACGATCAGCGGCCTCGTGCCGGCGCGTCGGGGCGAGATCCGGATCGACGGGCAGAGGGTCGAGGGCCGGCCCCATGCGGTGGCCGCGCTCGGCATCGCCCACGTGCCGCAGGGCGATCTCCTCTTCTCCGAGATGAGCGTTCTCGAAAACCTTTTGATGGGCGCCTATCTGGCGCCCGGCAAGGCCGAGACCGCCCGCCGGCTGGAGGAGGTCTACGCGCTCCTGCCCAAGCTCGCCGACCGCCGGCACCAGATCGCCTCCACCCTGTCCGGCGGCGAGCGGCGGATGGTCGGCATCGGACGCGGGCTGATGATGGGCGGGCGCGTGCTCCTTCTCGACGAGCCCTCGCTCGGCCTCGCCCCGCTGATCATCGAGCAGATCTACGCCGTCATCGCCGAGCTCAGCCGGGCCGGGCGCACGATCCTCCTCGTCGAGGAGAACCCCGCCCGCGTCGCCGATCTCGCCGACCGGCTGCATCTTCTCGACGACGGGCGGATCGTCTGGTCGGGCCCGCCCGCCGAGCTGCTCGCGCGCGACGAGCTACTCGCAACCTATCTCGGAGGCTGAGGACCATGCAGGACATCGTCATGGCGATCCTCGTGGCAGGTCTGACCTCCGGCGCGCTCTACGCGCTGGCCACCGTCGGCCTGTCGCTCGTCTGGGGCTCGATGGGCATGCTGAACATGGCCCATGCCGCCATGCTGACGCTCGGCGGCTATGCCGCCTACACCGCCGTCACCGCGCTCGGGCTGCCCCTGCCGCTCGGCTTTCTCGCGGCGATCGCGGCCGGCAGCGCGGCCGGCGCGCTCCTCTACGTCCTCGTCGTCCGCAATCTCCTGAAGAGCGACCGGGCGAGCTTCGAATCCAACGTCATGATCGCGACGGTCGGCATCGGCATCGCGCTGGAGAACGCCATTCTGCTGACCTATGGCGGCCAGCCCCTGCGCCAGCCGCTGACGGTCTCCGGCACGATCGCGCTCGGGCCCGTCTCCGTGCCCGGCCAGAGCCTTGCCGTGATCCTCGTCGTGGTGGTCCTCATGGCGCTCCTGGCGCTTCTCCTCGGGCGCACGCGCATGGGCCGGGCAATCCGCGCCACCGCGCAGAACCGGGACGCCGCGCAGCTGATGGGCGTCGCGGTGGACCGGGTCTACTTCCAGGTGCTCGTCCTGTCCGGGGCGCTTGCGGGCGTCTGCGGCGTCATGGTCTCCTCCGTCACGCAGCTCTCCCCGCCGCTCGGCGCCGATCCCATGCTGAAGGCCTTCATCATGTGCGTCGTCGCCGGTCTCGGGAACCTGCCGGGCGCGGTCGCGAGCGCCTTCGGCCTCGCCCTCTTCGAGGCCTTCGTCCAATATGCCGCCGGGGCGCGCTGGGGCTTTCCCGCGCTTCTCTTCGTCGTCATCGCCGTCCTGATCTGGCGCCCGTCCGGCCTCTTCGGCCGCGCGCAGATCCGGCGCATGTGAGGGCACCATGAGCACGTCGTTCGTCTCCGTCCCCCTCTCCGCCGCCCGTCGCCCGCCCTCCCGCTCCGGCCGGACCGATCTCCTCGTCGCGCTGGTCGTGGTGGCCCTCGCCGTCGCCCTGCCCTTCTTCGTCGACAGCCGCTACGTGCTCGGGCAGGTCGTGCTCGCGCTGTTCTATGCGACCGTCGCCTCGCAGTGGAACCTGCTCTTCGGCTTCTCCGGCATCTTCTCGCTGGCCCAGATGGCGATCTTCGCGGTCGGGGGATACGCGACCGCCATGCTCTGCTTCTATCTCGGCTTCTCCGTCTGGGGCGCGCTCGTCCCCGGCGCGCTCGCCGCCGTCCTCTTCTCGCTCGTCATCGGGCTGGCCTGCCTGCGCCTCACCGGCGTCTACGTGGCGCTCCTGACCCTCTGCATCGCGCAGACGCTCTATGTGCTCATCGTCACCGACACCGAATGCTTCACCATGGTCGGCTCGATCTGCCGGCAGTTCACGGGCGGGGCCGTCGGCTTCGCGCGCTTCGGCGATCTCGGCACGCGGGCGGCGCTGAAGGGCCAGTGGCTCGTCGGAAACTACGCCATCGTCGCCGTCCTCTTTTCGGCTACGATGCTCTTCACCTATGCCGTGGTGAAGAGCCCGATCGGCCTCGCCTTCCGCGCGCTGAAGGACAATCCGGCCTATGCGGTGGCGCGCGGCGTCGGGCGCTTCCAGGCGCAGCTCCTCGTCTTCGGCATCTCCGCCTTCTTCACCGGCCTTGCCGGCGGTCTCTACGCCGCGCATTTCCAGGCGATCGGGCCGGGTGTCCTGTCCATGTCGCAGCTGATGTTCATCATCGCGATCACGGTCGTCGGCGGCGTCGGAACGTTCTGGGGGCCGCTGGTCGGCACGGTCGTCCTGATGGCGGCGGACGAGGCGATGCGCGAGGCCGGCGAGTTCCGCACGCTCGGCCTCGGCCTCATCATCGCGGCCTCGATCGTGCTCATGCCGCGCGGGCTCGTCGGGCGCATGGGCGATCTCCTCGCCTGGACCCGACGCCGCGCCCGGCCCTCCTCCGCTCCCATCCCGCAAGACATGCCGGCCTCCGCCGGAAAGTGAGGTTCGATGTTCGACACCATCATCGTCGGGGCCGGCTCGGCCGGCTGCGTTCTCGCCAACCGTCTCAGCGCCGATCCGACGCGCAAGGTGCTCGTGCTGGAGGCCGGGGGGGCAGCGCCCCTCGCCTCCGACGTGCCCTCGGACTGGCCGACCATGTTCAACACCCATGTCGACTGGGGCTACTACACCGAGCCGCAGGCGGGCTGCCGGGGCCGGCGCATCTTCTGGCCGCGCGGGCGCATGGTCGGCGGCTCCGGCGCGCTGAACGCCATGATCTACATTCGCGGCCTGCCCTCCGACTATGAGGGCTGGGCCGCGCAGGGATGTCCCGGCTGGTCCTGGGCCGACGTGCTGCCGGCCTTCATCGCCTCCGAGCACAATGCCGAACTCGGCAACGATCCGCTGCACGGGCAGAACGGCCCGCTGCACATCGGCAACGTGCCCCATGTCGATCCGAATGAGCGGCTCTGGATCGAGGCCTGCGAGAAGGCCGGCTATCCGTTCAATCCCGACTTCAACGGTCCGAGCCAAGAAGGCGTCGGGCTCTTCCAGTTCACCATCAAGAAAGGCGAGCGCTGGGGCACGGGCAAGGCCTATCTCCGCCCCGCGCTGGAGCGCGCCAATCTCACCGTGAAGACCGGCGTCACCGCCACCGGCCTCGTCGTCGAGGGCGGCCGCGTCACGGGCATCCGCTATCTTGTGGGCGGCGTGCCGGAAACGGCCTATGCGGGAGAGGTCGTGCTCTCTTCCGGCTCGATCGGCACCTGCCAGCTCATGCTTCTCTCCGGCATCGGCCCGGCCGACGAGCTGTCCTCGGTCGGCGTCGCGCCGGTCCACGACCTTCCCGGCGTCGGCAAGGACCTGCAGGACCACATCAACATTCCCATCACCTTCTACACCCGGGAGAAGATCGGCGTCGGCGCCTGGACCGAGGAGACGCTCGCCCGCGACTTCGCCGAATGGAAGGCGACCCGCTCCGGCCCGCGCTCCTCGCCCTGGGTCGCGGCCGGCGGCTTCGTGAAGAGCCGGCCCGGCATCGAGCCGGACCTCCAGCTCTACGGCGCGATCAGCCCGCATCGCGACTATGTCCGCTTTCTTTCCTCCAAGCCCGGCATCACGCTCCACACGACGCTGCAGCGGCCGGACAGCCGGGGCGAGATCCGCCTTCGCACCGCCGATCCGCTGGAGCGCCCGATGATCGATCCGCGCTATTTCGCGAGCGATCCCGACGGCTCGGATCTTGCGACCATGGTCGAGGGCGTGCGCATCAGCCGGCGCATCGCGGCGCAGTCGCCGCTGGCCGAGCTGATCGAGGGCGAGGTCTCCCCCAGTGCGGACTGCGAGAGCGACGAGGAGATCGCCACCTACATTCGCGGCCATTGCACCACGCTCTACCACCCGACGAGCACCTGCCGGATGGGCACGGATGCGATGGCCGTCGTCGATCCCGCCACGATGAAGGTCCGCGGACTGGAGGGCCTGCGGATCGCCGATGCCTCGGTCTTCCCGAAGATGGTCTCCGGCAATACCAATGCGCCCACGATCATGATCGCCGAGCGGGCCTCGGCCATGATCATCGGCGGCTGACGACGCGAAGCGGTCCAGAGTCCGTCGGGTTCGTTCCGAACCAGCCAAGCTCTGGATTCCTTCGTTGTCGCTTGTCGTTTCGGGACAACCGATTTCCACTGATCCCTGACAAACTCTCGGGAGGACGAGATGGCCACAGGCTGGAATTTCCACGAGCTCTACCTCTGGCACGAGACCGGCAATGCCGCCGGCCTCTTCCCGCCCGGCCTGACGATCGAGCCCGGCCAGCATTTCGAGAATGCCGAGACCAAGCGGCGCTTCCGCAACCTGATGGAGGTCTCCGGCCTTCTCGACCGGCTGACGCCGATCTCCTCCGTCGAGATCGACGCCGAAGACCTCGCCCTCGTTCACGACCGGGCCTATGTCGAGCGCATCCGCGCCATGAGCGCCGAACGCGGAGGCGACGCGAGCCCGCTGACGCCCTTCGGCGCCGGCAGCTACGAGATCGCCTGCAAGGCGGTGGGCGGCACGACGGCCGTGATGGACGCGGTGCTGAAGGGCGAGATCGCCAACGGCTACGCGCTCGTGCGCCCGCCCGGCCACCATGCGGAGCCAGAGGTCGGCATGGGCTTCTGCCTCTTCGCCAACATTCCCCTGGCCATCGCCAAGCTGAAGCCCGTCCACGGCTTTTCGCGCGTCGCGACGGTGGATTGGGACGTCCATCACGGCAACGGCACGCAGGCCGTCTTCTACGACGACCCATCGGTCCTCACGATCTCGCTGCACCAGGATCGGCTCTATCCGCACGCATCGGGCCTTCGCGAAGAGCGCGGCACGGGCGCCGGCGAGGGCTACAACATCAACGTGCCCCTGCCCGCCGGCTCGGGCCACGGCGCTTATCTCGCGGCCTTCGAGCGCGTGGTGCTGCCGGCGCTGCGGCGCTACAGGCCCGATCTCATCGTCGTGCCGTCGGGCTTCGACGCGGCCGCCGTCGATCCGCTCGGCCGGATGATGCTCCACAGCGGCACCTATCGCGAGATGACGCGCCTCCTGATGGAGGCGGCGGACGAGCTGTGCGGCGGGCGGCTCGCGATGTCGCACGAGGGCGGCTACTCCTCCTCCTACGTGCCCTATTGCGGGCTGGCGGTGATGGAGCAACTCTCCGGCTGGCGCTCGGCCGTCGACGATCCCTTCCTGCCGGTCTTCCAGGCCTACGAGGGCCAGACGCTCCGCCCCCACCAGGAGGCCGAGATCATGAAGGCGGCCGATCTCGTCGAGGCCCTCCGCTGACGGTCCGGCCAGAACATGGCGATGCCAAAGGGGAATGCGAGATGACGACATCGGCCTTCGACGCCGGCCGGCCCGCCGGCACCGGTCTCGCCAACTGGCGGGAAGCGCCGCAGAACCGGTGGAGCTTCCGCCACGTGCGCGAACTCGTGCCGTCCGCGCGCGTCCGGGCGCCGACGACGGGCGGCGCCGAGCCGGATGCGCCCGGCGGCGCGTTGGACGGGCTGGACGTCGAGCTTCCCGGCGGGGCACGGGGTGGCCTCGCCTCGCTCCTTTCCGCCACCCGTGCCGACGAGCTTCTCGTCTGGAAAAGCGGGCGGGCGGCCTATCATTGGGCGGCGCCCGACAGCGACCCGGCCGAGCCGCATCTCCTCTTCTCCGTCTCGAAGTCGATCACCGCGCTCCTCGCCGGCATTCTCGAAGGGCAAGGCCTCCTCGATCCGGAAGCGCCCGTCACGACCTATGTTCCCGAGATGGCGGCGTCCCCGGCCTATGGCTCGGCCAGCGTGCGCGACGTGCTCGACATGGCCGTCAGCCTCGATTTCGAGGAAAGCTATCTCGATCCGGACGGCGCCTTCGCGCGCTATCGCCGCGCCATGCTCTGGAACCCCTGCCCGCCCGGCGCGACCGAGGGCGATCTCCTGACCTTCCTCGCCACCCTCCGGCGCCAGGACCATGCGCACGGCACGCGCTTTCACTACGCCTCGCCGAACGCCGATCTTCTCGGCATCATCGTCGAGCGGGCGGGCGGCGCGCCCTATGCGACGCTGCTCCAGACGCTGCTCTGGCAGCCCATGGGCGCGCGGGACGACGCCTCCGTCACGCTCGACCGGCGCGGCGCGGCGCGCGCGGCCGGCGGCGTCTCGGCGACGGCGCGCGATCTCGCCCGGCTCGGCGATCTCGTCCGGCGCGGCGGCGGCGGCATCGTTCCCGCCGCCTTCGTCGAGGATCTCTGGCGCGGCGGCAGCCGGGAGGCCTGGCTCGCGGCGGAGGACCCGGTCGAATCCATGCCGGAGGCGCGCTATCGCAGCCAATGGTATGCGGTCGGAGACGAGAACGACTGCCTCTGCGCCATCGGCATTCACGGACAGTGGATCTTCATCGATCCGACCCGCGAGACCGTGATCGTGCGTCTGGCCTCGCAGGCCCTGCCGCTCGACGACGCGATCAAGCTCGCGACGGTGCGAAGCTTCCACGCCATCGCCCGGGCGCTCTGAACGCCGTTCCGGCGCACGACGCTGCGCCGGTGCACCTTCGGAATTTTTGGTCGATCGACTTGTAGTGCCGAGATTTTGTGCTTAGCCTGCAACTGCATCGCTTGGCAGCAGGTGGGTGCGAAAAGCCGGATGTTCCTCGCGGAGGGAGAGGCTCTTGAACGCCGTCGATGCCGGCCTGTCCGCCGCCGTGGAGATCCGCCGCATCTCCAAGACCTTCGGCTTCGGCGCCACGGTCTTCACCGCGCTGGACGATGTGAGCCTCGCGATCCGGCGCAACGAGTTCTTCACGCTTCTCGGCCCCTCCGGCTGCGGCAAGACCACCCTTCTCCGGCTCATCGCGGGTTTCGAGTTTCCGACCACCGGCGAGATCCGGCTCGAAGGCGCCGACATCGCGGCCCTTCCGCCCTTCAAGCGGCCGGTCAACACCGTCTTCCAGAACTACGCTCTCTTCCCGCACATGACCGTCGCCGAGAATATCGGCTTCGGGCTGAAGATGCTCGATCGTCCGAAGGCGGAGATCGCCGCGACGGTCGACCAGATGCTGCGGCTGGTGCGCATGGAGCCGATGCGCGACCGCATGACCTCGGCCATTTCAGGCGGCCAGCAGCAGCGCGTGGCGCTCGCCCGTGCGCTCGCGCCGCGCCCCAAGGTGCTTCTCCTCGACGAGTCCCTCTCGGCGCTCGACCTGAAGCTCCGCCGCGAGATGCAGGTCGAACTGAAGCGCCTCCAGGCCGAAACCGGCATCACCTTCGTCTTCGTCACGCACGACCAGGACGAGGCCATGGCCATGTCCGACCGGGTGGCCGTGATGAGCGCCGGCCGGGTGCACCAGGTCGGCACGCCGCGCGACATCTACGACCGGCCGCAGAGCCGCTTCGTCGCCGACTTCATCGGCGAGACCAATTTCTTCGAAGCCGAAGTCCTCGCCGTCGAGGGCGCCGTCGCCGAGGTTCTGGTGGCCGGCGAGCGCCGCGCGCGCGTTCCCTGGCGCCACGGCCTGCCACCGTCCGGCAAGGCCACGCTGGTCGTCCGGCCGGAACATCTGCGTCTCGCGCCCTCCGGGTCCGGCACGGGACTGCCCGCCATCGTCGAGAGCACCGTCTTCGGCGGCGCGGACACGAAGGTCCTCCTGCGCTTCGCCGGTCGTCCCGCGCCCCTTCTCGTGCGCGTGCCGAACGGCCCCGGCTCGGCCGCGCCGCCCGAGCCGGGCGCGCCGTTGGAGGTCGTCATGGCAGACGGGGCGGCGACCTTGCTCGCCGAGGCGCCATGAGCGAAGCGGCCTTTCCCTTCGTGCCGGAGGAAGCGGCCGCCGCGAAGGGGCCTGTGCCCGTCAGCCGGCATTCCGGCGCCCGCTGGCTTCTTTCCGCGCCCGCGCTCCTGATCATCCTTCTCGCAAGCCTCGGGCCGCTCCTCGTCGTCCTCGTCTACTCCTTCCTCTCGCCCGGCCCCTATGGCGGCGTCGTCTGGTCCTTCTCCACGGACGGCTGGGTGCAGGTCGTCTTCCAGCGCGACATCTTCGACGACACGCTGACCCTTGCCGACGCGCATCTCTCGATCTTCCTGCGCTCGCTCTGGCTGTCGCTGGCGACCACCGTCGCGACCCTCCTGCTCGGCTTTCCCGTCGCCTGGTTCATCGCGACGCGGCCCCCGCGGCGGCGCGGCTTCTACCTCTTCCTGATCACGCTGCCCTTCTGGACCAACATCCTCATCCGCACCTTCGCGGTGATCGAGGTGATCCGCAACGAGGGCGTGCTCAACTCGCTGCTCCTGAAGGCGGGGCTGATCCAGCAGCCGATCCAGATCCTCTTCACGGACACCGCGATCATGATCGGCATGGTCTACGTCTATCTGCCGCTGATGGTCCTGCCGGTCTATGCGACGATCGAGCGGCTCGACTTCCGCCTGATGGAGGCGGCCTACGATCTCTATGCGACGCGCTGGGCGGCGCTGACCCGCATCGCGCTGCCGATCGTCAAGCCCGGCATCGTGGCGGGCTGCATCCTCGTCTTCATTCCCTCGCTCGGCGCCTACGTGACGCCGCGCGTGCTCGGCGGCGGGCGCCAGCTGATGATCGGCAACCTGATCGAGCTTCAGTTCGGGCAGGGGCGCAACTGGCCGCTCGGCTCCGCCCTGTCGATCGCGCTTCTCGTGCTCGTGATGATCGCCCTCATCGTCTATGTCCGCTCGGCGGCGGCCGGCGAGGGAGGCGCGCGCCATGGCTGACGCGACCGCCCGTTTCGACGTCCGGCACATTCCCGGATTCACCGCCGCCTCTGTTCTCGTCTTCGCGCTGCTCTACGCGCCGATGGTCGTGCTGGTCGCCTATTCGTTCAACGCGGGCGACTCGATCGCCGCCTGGCGCGGGCTTTCGCTGCGCTGGTACCAGTCTGCGCTCGCCAATCAGGCGATCCAGGAGGCGACGCTCAATTCGCTGCTGATCGCGGCCTTCGCCACCGTTCTCGCCACGATCGCGGCGACGCTCGCCGCGCTCGGCACGGCGCGCGGGCGCCCGTTTCGAGGACGCACCGCGATCTATGCCGCGATCAACCAGCCGCTGATCGTGCCGGAGATCGTCACCGGCATCGCGCTTCTCATCGTCTTCGCCGCGATCAAGGTGGCGACCGGCTATACCGGCTTCGGCTATCTGATCGCCGCCCACACCGCCTTCTGCATTCCCTTCGCCTATCTGCCGATCCGCGCGCGGCTCCAGTCGCTGGACCCCGTGCTGGAGCAGGCGGCGGCCGATCTCTACGCGCGGCCGATCCAGGCCTTCCGCCATGTCACGCTGCCCCTGCTCGCGCCGGGCATCGTCGCCGGCGCCATGCTCGCCTTCGTCACCTCGCTCGACGACGTGGTGATCAGCGAACTCGTGAAGTCCGGCGGGCAGGAGACGCTGCCCACCTATCTTCTCGGCCAGGCCCGGCGCGGGATGACGCCGGAGATCAACGCCGTCTCCACCCTGCTTCTCGCCTTCTCGATCCTCGTCGTGACCGCGAGCTACCTCCTCACCCGCCCGAAATCCTGACAGCCTGGGAGCGACCGCATGTCCATTCGCAAGAGAACGGGGGCCGTGAAGGGCCCGATGCTCGGCCTTCTGATCGCGGCGGGCGCGAGCCTTGCCGCCGTTCCGGCCGAGGCCGCGGGCGAGCTCAACATCTACAACTGGGGCAACTACACCAATCCCGAACTCATCAAGAAGTTCGAGGCCGCGTATCAGGTCAAGGTGACGGTCACCGACTACGACTCGAACGACACCGCGCTCGCCAAGGTGAAGGCGGGCGGCCACGGCTTCGACATCGTGGTGCCCTCGGCGAACTTCGTGCCGATCTGGATCGGGGAAGGCCTTCTGACCGAGACCCGGCCGGACGAGATGGAGAACTTCAAGAATGTCGACGAGCGCTGGCGCGACGTGCCCTTCGATCCCGGCCGGCACTACACCGTTCCCTGGCAGTGGGGCACGACCGGCATCACGGTCAACACTTCGCTCTACAAGGGCGACATCAACACGTCCGCCATCTTTCTCGACCCGCCGGAGGAGCTGAAGGGTAAGATCAACGTCCTGCCCGAAATGACCGACGTGATGACGCTCGCCATTCGCTATGTCGGCGGCCAGCCCTGCACGGCCGACAAGACCATCCTGAAGAAGGTCCGCGACAAGCTGACGGCGGCCAAGCCCTATTGGCTGTCGATGGACTACGCCACGATCGAGAAGTTCATCAAGGGCGACATGGGCGCCGGGACGGACTGGAACGGCACGGCCTTCCGCGCCCGCCTCCAGAACCCGGCCATCGCCTACGGCTATCCGAAGGAGGGCTACGTCGTCTGGCAGGACAGCGTCGCCGTCCTCAAGGACGCCAAGAACGTCGAGAACGCCAAGCTCTTCCAGAACTTCATCATGGACCCGGAGAACGCCGCGCTGATCTCGGCCTTCGCGCGCTATGCCAACGGCGTGAAGGGCTCGGAAGCCTTCATGCCGGCCGACATGAAGGACGCGCCGGAGATCAAGATCCCGGAGGAGTTCGTCGCCGCCGGCTCCTTCCAGCTCGTCTGCCCGCCGGAGGCGCAGAAGCTCTACACGGCGATCTGGACCGAGCTGCAGAAATAGCTCAGGGCCCGGCCTTCAGCCGGCGGAGATAGTCCCTGGAGGCGTCGACCAGCGCCTCCAGGCCGGCCTCGGCCTCCGCCTCGTCCTGCAGCGAAAAGACCTGCAGGATCAGCCCGTCGATCCCGCAGAGCACGAAGCGGCCGAGCGCCTCGGCGATTTCCTGGCGACGGTCCGCCGGCAGTTCGTCGCCGACCGCCAGGAGATCGGCATAGACGCCGATGTAGCTGCGGTACTGACGGGCGGCGAGCCATTCGCTGCCCTTCGTCCGCAGCGCGTAGAGCGTCAGCTCGATCTGGGCGATCTGGCGCCCGCGCGTGCCCGACACATGGCGCCAGGAGGCGCGCACGATCTCGGCGATCCGCGTGTCGAGGTCGCCCGCGCCGGCCACCATGCGCAGCGCGCGCTCGATCATGTCGGCGTTCAGCGCTTCGAGAACGGCGAGGAGAAGGGCTTCCTTGCTGTCGAAATGATAGTGCAGCGTCGCCAGCTGGACGCCGGCGGCCGAGGCGATCCGGCGCGTGGTGACGTCGCCGATGCCATGCTCTTCGAGCGTGCGGATCGCGCCCTCGATGATCCGGGCCCGGGTCTCGATGCTTTTCGGCGTGCGGACCGACACGGGCGGCGATGCCGGGATTTCGGGACGATCATCGTTTTTGGTCATTTGACTGAATTTCACGTCCGGCTTAGCCTTCCCTCGATCCGATCTCGACGACGAACTGCCGAGCCTTCCGCCCCAAACGTCTCGTTCCACAACCGTCTCGTTCCACAACAAGGTCGACCACCGCCATGCTGGACAGCCCGAAGAACCACAACGACACGCTCACCCGCTCCATGCTCTACCCCTTCGCCAACGTGACGCATCTGGCGAAGAACCCGCCGCTGGAGATCGTCGGCGGCGAGGGCGTCCATGTCTTCGACCGAACGGGCAAGCGCTACATCGACGGACAGGCCGGGCTCTGGAACGTCAACGTCGGCCATGGGCGCGAGGAGATCAAGGCGGCGATCCGCGACCAGCTCGACAAGATCAGCTACTATTCCGTCTTCGGCGGCACCACCGTCACGCCGGCCGTCGAGCTCGCCGATCTCCTCTGCGAGATGACCGCGCCGGAGGGCATGGTGCGGGCCTTCTTCTCCTCCGGCGGCTCGGAGGCGGCGGAGGCTTCCTTCAAGCTGGTGCGCCAGTACTGGCGCCAGCGCGGCCAGCCGACGCGCACCAAGATCGTCTCGCTGAAGCGCGCCTATCACGGCGTGACGCTCGGCGCGCTCTCCTCCAACGGCACCACGGCCTATCGCGAGGCCTACGAGCCCCTGGTGCCCGGCTTCTTCCAGGTCGAGACGCCGCATCTCTACCGCAATCCCTTCACGAACGACCACGAGGCGCTCGGGCGCCTCTGCGCCGAGCTTCTGGAGCGCGAGATCCTCTACCAGGGCCCGCAGACGGTCGGCGCCTTCATCGCCGAGCCCGTGCAGGGCGCCGGCGGCGTCATCGTTCCGCCCGCCAATTTCTGGCCGCTGGTGCGCGAGGTCTGCGACCGACACGACATCCTCTTCATCGCCGACGAGGTCGTGACCGGCTTCGGGCGCCTCGGCTCAATGATGGGCTCGCGGCATTGGGGCGTGAAGCCCGACATCATGAACTTCGCCAAGGGCATCAACAGCGGCTACGTGCCGCTCGGCGCGACGATGATGAACGCCAAGGTCGCCGACGCCTTCATCACCGACGACGACGCGCAGTTCAGCCCCGCCGCCTTCTTCCACGGCAACACCTATGCCGGCCATCCCCTTGCCTGCGCGGCCGCCATCGCCAATATCCGCATCGTCGCGGACGAGAACCTGCCCGACAATGCCGGCCGCGTCGGCGCCTATTTCCTGGAGCGGCTGAAGGACGTGCAGACCCGGCACCCCATTCTCGGCGACGTGCGCGGTCTCGGCCTGATGATCGGCGTCGAGCTGGTCTCGGACCCCGAGACCAAGCAGCCCTTCGATCTCGGCCAGAATGTCGGCGCGCGCATCGCGGACCATTGCCGCCAGCGCGGCGTCCTCATCCGAAACCTTGCCGACACGTTCATCATCTCGCCGCCGCTGACGCTGGGAACCGGCGAGGTCGATGAAATGGTGGACGCGTTCGAAGAGGCCCTCGGTCGGATCTGACCACAACGCGCGGGCCTCGGCACCCCCCGGCTTCGGCAGCGATCGCTCTGCCGAAGCCGGGGGATTTCAGGCGCGGTCGTCTCGAAAGCAGACGAGGTCGATTTCGACCAGGGCTTGACGCCCCAGGGCCGAAACGCCGACCGTGGTGCGGCCGGGCAAGGGGCCGGTCGCACCGAAATGCCTGCCGTAGACGCCGTTGAACGCCGCGAAATCGCGCTCGAACTCCTTGAGGTAGATTCGAACGAACACGACATCGGCGAAGCGATATCCCGTGTGCGCGAGAATGCGGCGGAGGTTCTCGAAGCAAAGCTCAGCCTGCGCGACGATACCGTCGCTGAGGGGCGCCTCGGGATCGTCGGGGTCCGTGGGAAGCTGACCCGTGACATGGAGCCAGCCACCCGCCTCCACGGCATGCGACCACAGCGAGGAGGGCGGCGGCGGGCTGGCATCGGGAACGATGTGATGGACGATCCGGCTCATGGCGTTTCCTTCGGATGGGGTAGAAAAGCGGTTTCGCCAGAGAAATCGAGTTCGGCCACCGCTCGTTCGAAGCAGGCCAGCGGTGCCTCGGCGACCCCGACACCGATCCAACCCGTTGCCCCGTCCCGGTGGGCGATGCCGGTGTGGATTCGCACGTTCCTGGCCTCGGCAACGACACGACGTGCGTCCAAGCCGAGCCCAATGCCGTCGCGACCTGCGAGAACCGGGGTTATTCTTTGGTTTCTGTCGACGAATAGGCGCCGCATGTCTCGGCCCGCCTCGCGTGCTTCGCCCCAATCGCACGTCATCGCCCGAGCCAGCTCCGGCGCGGCATGCGCGACCGTTCCGCCCAATCCGTATGCCTCCATGATCGCGCTGTCGCCGAGATCGTGCTGGGCGTCCTTGCGGTCGAAGGGCGGAAAAAAGGCGCCGTCCGGAACCGTCGCGGGCGCGCGGAACCACCGACCTCCAGCGCCAGCGATGCGGATCGCGCAATCGACGCCATTGCGGGAGATCGCCGTGACAAGCGATGATCCACGAATACCTTGCGCGCGATCGAGACAGAGCTTGGCGGCGGCCATGGCATAATTGAGGAAGTGTTGCGGGTTTCCAAGAAGCCATTCCGCGACCGCCCCGTCGAGTCCTCGCAGAGACCGAACGAAGGCCAGCATGCCGCCGATGTTGCGCTGATGGACGTCGTCCCCAAGGCCGACGGCATCGTCAAGGAGCGGCAGGATCGCAAGGCCTCCCTCGGGAATCGCTTCGGCGATCGCAATGGCGAGAACCTCGTCCTGCCAACGCAGGCCCGCGGCGACCGTTTCGTCGTAAACGCCGAAGCGAAGCACTTTGCGCCCCGCCTCCGCGAGCGTTGCATAGGTGACGGCTGAACCGGCGCCGTCGTGCACCCGAAAGACGATTTGGCTCGGCCGAACAACCCCGGCCATCGGGGACACCGTCCCGAGGTCATGGTTCGATTTGAGGCCGATCTTCCCGTTTCGGATCAGCGATCCGGCCTCGGAGAGCGTGCCGGCCCAGCCCTCATGCAGGACGGCCCCCGCGAGCGCGTTAAAAACCGTCGCGGGAATTTCGTCCAGCGAACAGAATGGCGGCCCGGCATGTCCGAGTTGCCCTTCGGCAAGACCGAGAGCTGATCCGGCGCGCTCCAAGCCCGAGAGGATCGGGCGAGCGCCCGCGATGCGCTCCAGGGCAATGGCGTTCGCGCTCACGCTGCGCCACCGGTCTGTGCCCTGTGCCGGGCCAGAAACGATCTCGCGCGCTCGGTCCGAGGATGGGTAAAGAACACTTCCGGCGGCGCCGTCTCTACGATGCGGCCCTCGTCCATGAAGACGATGCGGTCCGCGACCTCCCTCGCGAAATGCATCTCGTGCGTCACCACCAGCATGGCCTGCCCTTGCTTTGCCAAGTCGCGCATGACGTTCAGCACCTCCCCCACGAGTTCGGGATCGAGTGCAGACGTCGGCTCGTCGAACATGATGATAGGCGGGCGCACCGCCAAGGCGCGGGCGATCCCGACGCGCTGCTTCTGCCCGCCGGACAGTGCCGAGGGATAGGCATCATGTTTCCCCGACAACCCGACGCGATCGAGCAGGGCGGCGGCTTCCACGCGGACGTCTGCCTTCGCTCGCCGCTGGACGTGAAGCGGCGACTCCATGACGTTCTCGATCGCCGTCAGATGCGGCCAGAGAGCGAAGCTTTGGAAGACCATGCCGAGTCGGGTGCGCAGGCGCGATAGCTGCCGGTCCGACAAGAAACGGCCATCCGGCCGGATGCCGATAGGTTGCCCCTCCAGCGTCACGGCTCCGGAATCGGGCCGCTCGAGCCAGTTCACACATCGCAGCAGTGTGGACTTGCCGGACCCTGATGGTCCCAGAATGCAGACGGTCTCTCCTTCCGCGACATCGAGATCGATGCCATCCAGAACGAGTTGAGAGCCGAAACGCTTGGACAGACCCGCAAGCGACAGGAGGGGAACAGGCGAAGACGACCTCATCCGCGGTAGCGCCTGGTGCGTCGATCGTAGATCGCGACGAAAGTTTCCACGCCTAGACAGATGATCCAGTAGAGGACGATCGCCGATAGAAATGCGGCGAAAGGGACGTAATAGTTGGATTGGATGCTGTTGGAGACGGCTGTCAATTCCGGGACCGCGATGATGGCGAGGAACGAGCTGTCCTTCACCACTTGGATCGCCTGATTGCCAAGTGTCGGAACCGTCGAGAGAAAGACGGCCGGCAGCACCACACGGCGCGTCAGCTGCAACCCGAAAAGGCCGAACGCTTCACCCGCTTCGATCTGGTCTTTGGGAACGCCAAGCCAGCCGCCCTTCAGCGCTTCGGCGACATAGGCCGCATTGTACACGACGAGGGTCAAAAGGCCTGCAGTCCAATTGTCGAGCCGCAGGCCATAGAGCGGCAAGGCGTAGTAGACGAGGTAGACGAGCAGCAGAAACGGCGAACACCTCATCAGAGCCACGAAGAGCAAAACGATCCGCGCGGCGACGCGAAAGCGGCTCATGAGGACGATAGCGAGGAGAATGCCAAGCGCCAGCGCGCCGGCGAAGCCGAGCATCGCAAAAGCCAGAGTGTTGGTAAAGCCCGCTGCCAGCTCGTCTCGGTGATCCCATACGACATCGATACCTTGAAAGATCATAGGCTTGGATACCTCTGTCCGCGCTCCAGCCGCCGCTGCGTGAGCACGAGCGAGGCGACGATCGCAATGTAGAAACCGAGCGCTAGAAGAAGCGGCGGCAGGGGTTCGTAGGTTTCCGCGCCGATCCGGACGGCTGCCCGCGTGAGATCGACAAGCCCGATGATGGCGACGGCCGGGCTGTTCTTCACGATGACCGTCATCTCGTTTACCAGCGCCGGGAGCGCCACGCGAACGGCCTGCGGCAGCACGATGCGGCGGATCATCAATGCCCGATGCATGCCGACCGCCCGCGCCGCCTCAATCTGCTCCTTTGGAAAGGCATTCAAGACGCCGCGCCAGATTTCCGCGTGGAAGGCGGACGTGTTCAAGCTCATCGAAAGCACCGCCGCGCCGAACGCCGGAATGTCGAAGCCGACGTTCGGCGCGAGAAAAAAGATCAAAAGCGTCAGGGTCAGAAGGGGCGTCGCCCTCAAGAGACTGATCCAGGCGACAAGCAGCGGCGTCAGCAAAGGCGGGCGCAGCCATCGGAGCAGGCCAAGCAAAAGTCCGAGGAGCGACCCACAGAGAATGCTACAGATGCCAAGCGCCACCGTGACGAGGCCGCCCTCGCAAAGGGACCAGAAACCGCCGGTGGTCACGGGAAACCGCGTCAGTATTCCGAAACGAAACCGTCCGGAAGATCAGGAAACGTCGTGCCGAACCACTTCGTCTGCAGCGCCTCGATCGTACCGTTCCGGCGCTGCTCCTTCAGGAATTCGTCGAGATAGGCGCGAAGGGTGTCATTTCCCTTCGCCACGGCCCATGCGACATAGGTCTTGCTTGAAACGGGCTCCCCGATTTCGAAGACGTCTGGCTTTTCGCGCAGCAGCGTCTGCAAGCCGATGATGTTGTTGACCACATAGTCGGTCCGGCCGAGCGCGAGATCCTGATAGGCCTCGGGGTAGGACGTGTACTGTTCGGCCTTGCCAAGCTTGCCGCTCGTCTTGGCCAGCAGCGTTTCGAGTTCGGGCAGGCGCTGATACATGGCACTGCCCGCTTGGATGCCGAAGCTCAAGCCGTTCAGATCGGCAACGGACTTGATGCGATCGTCACCCTTGCGTTTGACGTAGTAGATGGTGGCCTCGGCGATCGGCACCGTGAAATCGAGGGACTTCTGCCTGTCCTTGGTGATGAGAAGCCCGGTGATCGCTGCGTCGTACTTGCCGCTGACGACACCGGCGAGAAGGCCGGTGAACGGAATGATCTCCTGCCGGACCTCGATCGGCCCGCGTTCGTTAAGCTTCTCCAAGAGTTCGTTATCGAAGCCGGTCGGCTTGCCATCTTGGACGAACTCGAAGGGACGGAAATCGTCTTCCGTCACCGCCGTCAGATGACCGCGGGCCTTGATCTCGTCGAGCGACGCCGCCGAAGCGGAGCCAAACAGGGAGACGACGGCCAAGGCCGTCAAAGAAAGGCGGGGCAACGAACGCGCGCCGACGGTATTTCGCATCTGCATGATACTCACCTGAACCCAACCTGCCATCGAGAACGGAGCGGACCCGCAAGCAGGTTCGTCTCTGAGACAGTCATAGGATCAGCTATCGGCCCCCGCTTGAAAGCTTTCCTTTTCCAATCATCCGGCCCGCACCGGGAATTTCCATCTCATTCCGACGGGCCCGCAGGATGCGAAGCGTCGAGCCTCGGTCTCTTCGCAAAAGTTTTGTCGCGTTTCGCCATCCTCCTGCCGCATCGCTCGACTTCGTTCATCCAGCGCGCCGCCACATTCGATGAGATCGCCGGCTTCTGCGTCTTCGTCGCTCGCTTGGTTGAAGAACGGACCGGCCTCGTACGCTCCTGAGCGACATCACCGCGATCACCGCTCTTCGGCCCGCGGTCCTAACCGGCAACGGCTGATGATCCCAATCGCGGGCTCATGTTCAGCCGACGGCGAACGCCTTGCGAAAGGTCGCAATAATCGTCCGCTAATTGTCTATTTCATGGATAGATTTATCTGTTCGGCTGTCTGGCAGGCGTTCATCCTTCGGCAAGGTCGTCCATCCGGCGACATGGCACGGCGCGGCATCTCGGGGGATGCTCGTCTTTGAAGGGGAATGACGATGAAGACCGCGAACCTGTTTCTGGCCGCCCTCGTGGGCTCCGTCGCGCTTCTGGGGGCCTTCGGCGCCGAGGCCGCGGACAAGAAAGTCACCGTCGCCTACCAGACGGATGCCCTCCCCTCCTCCGTCGCGATCGCCAATGGCGAGTTCGCCAAGGCCACGGGCTACGAGATCGACTTCCGCAAGTTCGATTCCGGTGCCGAGATCTTCGCCGCGCTCGCCTCCGGCGACGTGCAGGTCGGCTATGTCGGATCGAGCCCCTTCGCGGCGGCGACCTCGCGGGGCCTCGACGTTCGCGCCTTCCAGCTGGCCTCCATTTCGGGCACCGACGAAGCGCTCGTCGTGCGCGACGGCTCCGGCATCTCCTCGCTCGCCGACCTGAAGGGCAAGAAGCTCGCGGCGGCCCCGGTCTCGACCGACCATTATCAGCTCCTCGCCCTCATCAAGAGCCTCGGCCTCAGCGAATCCGACGTCGAGGTCTTCGCCATTCCCCAGCCGGAGATCGTGGCCGCCTATAGTCGCGGGGATATCGACGGCGGTTTCGTCTGGGACCCCGCGCTGAGCGAGCTGAAGAAGAACGGCAAGGTTCTCATCACCTCGAAGGAGGTCGCCGAGAAAGGCTCGCCCACCTTCTCGGCCTGGGTCGCCGCCGGATCGTTCGCGGACGAGAACCCGGACTTCCTGAAGGCCTTCGCCGGCGTCGTGAACGCCTCCTACGCCTCCTTTGCCAAGGACCCGGCCGCCTGGGGACCGACGAGCGAGAACGCCAAGGTGCTGGCGCAGTTTCTCGGTGGCACGCCCGAGCAGCAGGCCGCGGCCCTGAAGAACCTCAACCTTCTGCCCGCCGAGACGCAGGCCTCCGCCGCCTGGCTCGGCGGCGGCGAGGCCTCGGGCGCCGCCAAGATCCTCAAGGACACCGCCCAGTTCCTGAAGGACCAGGGCAAGGTCTCGAAGGTCCTCGACAGCTACGCTGCGTTCGTCACGCCATCGGCGGTGGCCCTCACGAACTAGAGCCTGTCAGGTTCATACTGAACCAGACAGGCTCTCGATTCCTTTGTTGTCGTTTGTCTTTTCGGGATAACCGGTTTCCACTTATCCCTGACAAACTCAAAGGCGCAGCCGCGGGCCGCGCGTCTCCTCCCGAGCGCGGCCCGCCCCCATCCAAACCTTCGAGGATACCGGCCATGCTGAAGGTCGATCACGTCACCATCCACTTCGAAGGCCGGGACGGCCGAACCGTCCACGCGCTCGACCGCGTCTCGCTCGACATTCCCGAACGCGGGTTCGTCGTGGCCTTGGGAACGTCCGGCTGCGGCAAGTCCAGCCTGCTCAATGCCATCGCGGGCTTCCTGCCGGTCTCGGAGGGCTCGATCACCCTCGACGGACGCCCGATCGAAGGGCCGGGCGCCGATCGGGGCGTCGTGTTCCAGAAAGACACGCTGCTGCCCTGGGCGTCCGTATCGGACAACGTCGCCCTCGGGCTGAAATTCGCGGGCGTCGGGCGGACCGAGCGCCGCGAGCGCGCCGCGGAGCTGCTGCGGCTCGTCGGGCTCGAGGATTTCGGCGGCGCACACCCTTACGAATTGTCCGGCGGCATGCGGCAGCGGGTCGGCATCGCCCGCGCGCTCGCGACGGACCCCGACATCCTTCTCATGGACGAGCCCTTCGGCGCGCTCGACAGCATGACTCGCGAGACGATGCAGGCGCTTCTCGCGCGCATCTGGGACCGGACGGGCAAGCGCATCTTCTTCATCACGCATTCCATCGAGGAAGCGCTGCTTCTGGGCACCGAGGTCGTGGTCATGTCGCCCCGTCCCGGCCGCATCGTCGCGCGCTACAAGACCGATTTCGTCGAAAGCTTCGTCCGCGACGGGGCGGCGCATGCGATCGCGACCCGGCCCGACTTCACGGCGCTCGCCGAGGAGATCCGCGGCATCATCCACCGGCCGGAAGCGCGGAGCCTTGCGGCATGATCGACATCGCCGAACGCTACCACGCCGTCTCGGACGCGGCGGCCACGACAGACCAGCCGCGCCTCGTGCGCCTGCGCGGCTTCGGCGCGGAAGGGCGCCCGACCAAGGCGATCAGCCTCGTCACCGCCGTCGTCATCGTCACGGCGTGGTGGCTCGTCTCGCGCTTCGGGCTGGTGTCGCCGCTCTTCCTGCCGAGCCCGGGCGAGGTCGTGGATCAGGCCGTCCTCATCGCCGCCGACGGCTATGCCGGCGCTTCCCTCTGGAGCCATGTCTCGGCCAGCCTGACGCGCATCGTCACGGCCGCGCTGATCGCCTGTTCGCTCGGCATTCCGCTCGGCCTCCTCATGGGGCTGAACCGGACGGCCAAGGGCGTGCTCGACGTGCCGATCGAGTTCTACTGGCCGCTGCCGCCGCTGGCTTATCTGCCGCTGATGATCATCTGGCTCGGCATCGGCGAAACCTCGAAGATCACGCTCCTCGTGCTCGCCATGTTCGCGCCGATCTGCCTCTCCGCGCAGGCCGGCGTGCGCTCGCTGCCGCTGGAGCGCGTCAACGGCGCGCTGACGCTCGGCGCCAACAGGCGCCAGCTCTTCCTCGACATCGTCCTGCCCTCGGCCCTGCCCGAAATCCTGACGGGCATCCGCATCGCCCTCGGCGTCGGCTGGAGCACGCTGGTGGCGGCCGAGCTGATCGCGGCCAATCGCGGCATCGGCTACATGGTCATGTCCGCCTCGCATTTCCTGGCCACCGACGTCGTCTTCGTCGGCATCGGCATCATCGCGGTCTGCGCCTTCGCCTTTTCCTCGACAATGCGGCTTCTGGAGCGCAGCCTCGTGCCCTGGCGGGGAAAAAGCTGAGACTTCATCGGAAAGGCGACGGGAGCGCCGGGAGACAGACCAAGATTCCAATCTCGTTCGCGTGACGGACAGGAAGCGACAGGGCGCAATGAAGATCGCGAGACTGATCACCTGGAACGTGAAGCGCTTCGCCCGTCGCCGGCCGCATCCGGCGCCGCAGGGTCACGGCAGCCGGCGGATCGTCGCGATGGTGGATGCCGGCTTCAGCTACGACGTGATCCGACGCGAGCTCGGCGTGCGCAATGCCGAGATCGACGGCGCCCTTCGGCAGCATGAGGAAGGCGAACGGTCGTTCCCGCTGCATCCGTGACCGGGCGGCCACGGTCGATGACGCGCAAGAGTGACGCCGCGGGCCATCGGCCAGCCCGCGAACGCCACCGCTTCGAAGGCCCGTCGACCCTTTAGAGCCCAAACCGAAACTCGGACGGGTCGGCTCGGCGGCGCTTTTCGCGCCTCGCTTTGTCGTCGGACTTGCCGATATCACAAGATATCGGCCGCCTTCGCCTCCTCGCGAGACCCAAAAATCACTCGCCGATCCTCAACCGCCGAATTTCCGTTTGGGCTCTCAGCTTGGAGCGAAGGGCGATCCGGGCACGAGGAGATCGGCGTGATGGGCGCGCGCGACGTCGGGATGCGACCGAAGCCGGCTTTTCAGATGGTTCTGGCCGACCTCCCGGAAGATCGGATTGAGCGGATCGACGCTGACGCCGCGCTCCTCGCGCTTCAGCTCCGGCGGCAGATCGATGACGGGAACGGTCGCGTCGTAGCGGGCGCCGAGAAAGAAGGCGACCGAGAACCGCTCGGTTCCCGCCGCCGGCGTGACGACGCCATGGACATCGGCCCTGACGAAACCGTTCGTCGCAAGCTCCAGAAGCTCGCCCGTGTTGATGACGAAGGTGCCGGGCACGGGCGGCGCGTCGATCCAGACGCCGTCCTCGGTGCGCACGCGAAGCCCCGGCGTCACGTCCTGCAGAAGCACGGTTACGAGGCCGCCGTCCTTGTGCGCGCCGACGCCCTGGTCGGACCCCGCCTGATCGCGGCCGGGATAGCGGATGATCTTCAGAAGCTGCGAGGGCTGCGGTTCGTAGATCGGCGCGAAGACGTCCTCGTCCTGATCGAGGGCCGCGGCGAAGGCTTTCAAAAGGTCGATGCCGATGCGCGTGACCTCCGCCTGATATCGCAGGAGAAGAGGCTTCAGCTCCGGCAGCGCCTCCGGCCACTGGTTCGGGCCGAGCAGCCGGTTCCAGGGCGGCGTGTCCGGGCCGATCGCGACGGCCTCGCCTTCGGTGTTGACGTCGAGCTGCTCGCGCCAGTCCTGTTCGCCCCGTGTCCGCTCCAGTCCCGGCCCGTTATAGCCGCGAAAGTGAGGCGACTTCACCATCTGGATGGCGAGCTTCTCCTCGGCCGGCAGGGCGAAGAAGCGCTTGGCGGCGGAGAGGACGGAGGCGACGAGATCGGGATCGACGCCGTGGCCGGTCAGATAGAAGAAGCCGTGGTCGTAGAGAATTCGGCGCAGATCGGAGGCGAAGCGGCCGCGCTCTCCGGGCGTCCCGTGGAAGCGCGAGATGTCGAGGGTGGGCAGAGCTGAGACGTGCACGTTCATCGGGTTTTCCTCCTCTGGCCGATGTCGGATGGCTTCGCCGTCCTGGTGGATGGCGCGTGATCGCGGTGATGGACGACAAGGCGCGCCCGCCACGGGCCGCGGGGTCGGGACCGTTTGTCTCCAGCCTCATGAGCGGCGGGCCTCCGCAAACGGCAAGCTGCGAAGGGGCGGTCCGCCCGTCATCGGACCTTAAGTCCATCCGGATAGTAGATTAAGAAAACTTCATCCATTTCGCGGCCGATTTGGAGAATGTCGCTGACGAAGGCGGCGATCTGTCCGAGGGAAAAGCACGCCCGCCCTTCGACGCATCCCGCATTCACCCGGTGCCGCGCCCGTGCGAGCGAGACGGCTTCCGAGATCACACGGTGGACTTCCGATAGGCGGAGACGCGCTTCCGAGGCGCACGCAGCCCGTCACGCGCCGAAGCCGGCCCGGCACAAAATTATCTATCGGATTTGTGTACTTTTAGAATTCGCGTTCGCTTCGGCACTTCGGAACGGAAGATGGCTGTCTCGTCGGAGCCCGCCTCTGCCGCCAGAATGAGTCACGACATCGCGAGGCAGGAGTGAGGGGCGCGGCCCCGATCCTTTCGCCTTCCGACCGGTCCGTCCTTCCGGGCATTGCCCGACGACCCGCGCCCGACCGAAACATCTGGAGACGATGAGCCCATGCCCGACGATCTCGCCCGCACCGTCGAAGCCCCTCGCCGCGTCGAAACGCTGGCGCTCCATGGCGGAACCTATCGCTCGGATCCGACGACGGGCGCCGTCGCCGTGCCGATCTACCAGACGACGTCGTTCCAGTTTCAGGACTCGGACCATGCCGCGCGGCTCTTCTCCCTGGAGGAGCTTGGCAACATCTACTCGCGCGTCAACAATCCGACGGTGGACGCGCTGGAGCAGCGGATCGCCGCGCTCGAGGGCGGCGTCGCGGCGGTCGCGGTCGCATCGGGACAGGCGGCTTCCGCCTTCTCCATCCTCAATCTCGCCGAGGCCGGCGACAATTTCGTCGTCTCCACCGACCTCTACGGCGGCACCTGGACGCTCTTCGCCACGACGCTGAAGCAGTTCGGCATCGAGGCCCGCTTCGTCGATCCGGCGGACCCGGAGAATTTCCGCCGCGCGACCGACGGGAAGACGCGCGCCTACTACGCCGAGACGCTGCCGAACCCGAAGCTCAACGTCTTTCCCGTCGCCGAGGTCGCCCGGATCGGGCGCGAGCTCGGCGTGCCCCTCGTCGTCGACAACACGGCCGCGCCCATCACCGCGCGCCCGTTCGATCACGGCGCGGCGATCGTCGTTCATTCCACGACCAAGTATATCGGCGGGCACGGCACCTCGATCGGCGGCGTGATCGTGGACGGCGGAAACTTCCCCTGGGAGGAGCATGCGGCGCGCTTCCCGCTCCTGACGCAGCCCGATCCTACCTATCACGGCGCGGTCTGGACGGAGGCCGCCAAGGCCCACGGCCCCATCGCCTATGCGCTTCGCGCCCGCGTCCGGCTCCTGCGCGACATCGGAGCCGCACTCTCGCCGTTCAACGCCTTCCAGCTCCTGCAGGGGCTCGAGACCCTGCCGCTGCGCATCCGCCAGCACAATTCCAACGCCATAACGGTCGCGAACCATCTGAGCGGCCATCCGAAGGTTTCCGCCGTCATCTTCCCCGGCCTCCAGAGCGGCGAGCCGCGGCGGCGGGCCGACGCCCTCTTCACCGGCGGCTACGGCGCGCTTCTGGGCTTCGAGCTGGCGGGCGGGCGCGAGGCGGGCCGCCGGTTCATCGACCAGCTGCGCCTCCTCTATCACGTCGCCAATATCGGCGACGCCCGCTCGCTGGCGATCCACCCGGCGTCGACGACCCACTCGCAGCTGAGCGAGGAGGAGCAGCGCGCGACGGGCGTGACGCCCGGCTTCGTGCGCCTCTCCATCGGCATCGAGCATCCCGACGACATCATCGCCGACATCGAGCAGGCGCTCGTCTTCGCCTGACCCGCGCCATCACCCCGCCTGCCGCCTCCCGCTCCCCCAAGACGCGCCCGAAGGAAGACCCCATGACGACCGACAGTCCCGCCGGCACGCGCGGCCTCAGCCGCCGGTCCCTGATCAAGTCGGCGGCCGGGGTCGGCCTCGTCGCCGGCGGGACCGCGATCGCCGGATCGCTCGGCATGCGGCGCGCCATCGCGGGCAATCCCTCGAAGATCCGCCTCGCCTGGACCGAGGTCGCGGCCTGCCACGCCCCGCTCGGCTTCGGCGTCGCCAAGGGCTTCTACGAGAAGCACGATCTCGACGTCGAACTCTTCTACCAGGGCGCCAGCGGCCAGACGCTGATCCAGGCGCTCGCCACCGGAAAGGCCGATGTCGGGGCCGGCCTCATCGGCGACTGGCTGAAGCCGCTGGAACAGGGGTTCGACGTCAAGCTCTTCGTCGGCTCGCATGGCGGCTGCCAGCGCCTCCTCGCCTCCAAGGCATCGGGCGTGACCGATCTGGCCGGCGTGAAGGGCAAGACGATCGCGACCTACGGCATCGGCGCCCCGCCGCAGGTGGCCTTCCAGGTGACGCTGGCCAAGGCCGGGATCGACCCGGAAGCCGACGTCACCTGGAAGGTCGTGCCCTTCGAGCTGGTCGGCGAGGCCGTGAACCGCGGCGATGCGGACATCGCCGCCCATCTCGACCCCTGGGCCTATTCGATCGAGAAGCAGTTCGACTTCATCAAGCTCGCCGACACCCAGACCGGCGTCTACCAGGACCACACCTGCTGCGTTCTCGGCGCGAACGGGCCGTATCTCGACGAGAACCGCGACGCCGTCCGGCGGCTCGCGGAGGCCAATATCGAGATCCACGACTATGTGACGGGCCATGTCGAAGAGGTCGCCGCGTGGTATCTGGAAGCGCTGAAGCCCGCCGGGCTCAGCCTTCCCGATCTCACCGCCGTGATCGGCGGGCTCGTCACGCACAATCACCCGATCGGCCGACCGCTGATCGACCAGATCCAGCGCTCGGCCGAGGATCTGAAGCTGGTGAAGGTCCTGGAGGAGACGACGGACCCCAAGGAATTCGCCGAGCGCGTCACCGTCGATATCCTGAGCTGATCCTCATGAGCGAGGCGGTTCGAACGATCGGGTCCGGCGATATCCGGTTCAAGTCCGATTTTCACGGCATCTGGCATGCCGGCGCCCTCGCGGCGGCCGGCTGGGCTGCCTGCGCGATCGTCACGCTGGCTTTGCCCGACGTCGTCCCCTGGGGCAGCGCCGGCCTTTTCGCACAGATCACGGGCGGGGCCGCCGTCGTCTTCGCGGTCCTGTCGCTGGTGGTCGACCGTCTCGGCCGGGTCGGGCGGACCTTGCGCCATTACGGGCCCTGGTTCGTCGCGATCGGCGTCTGGCTGACCCTCTGGGAGTTCGCCACGGCGAAGTTCGGCTGGCTGCCGAAGCCCTTCTTCTCGCCGCCGCACGGGCTGCTCAACGTCTACGTCACCGATGGCGCCCGGCTTCTGGTCTGCATCGGCTACACGCTGCGCCTCTGGCTTCTCGGCTTCACCTCGGGCGTGATCGTGGGCTTCGGGCTCGGGATCGCGCTCGGCTGGTCCGCGCGCTTCAGCTACTGGGGCATGCCCCTTCTCAAGCTCATCGGCCCCGTGCCGGCGACGGCCTGGATTCCCGTCACCTTCTACTTCTTCCCGACGACCTTCCAGGCCTCGATCTTCATCGTCGCCCTGTCGGCGGGCATTCCACTCGCCATCCTCACCGCCGCCGGCGTCTCCGCCATCGACCGCGCCTATTACGACGTCGCCAAGACGCTCGGAGCCGACGAGCAGTTCCTGATCTTCAAGGTCGCGGTTCCCGGCTGCCTGCCGCATGTCTTCGTCGGCCTGTTCATGGGCCTCTACTACTCCTTCGCGGTTCTCGTCGTCGCGGAGATGCTGGGGGCGAAGTACGGCCTCGGCTGGTACATCCAGTTCCAGACGGCCTATTCCGGCTATGCCAACGTCTATGCGACGCTGATCATCATGGCGCTCCTCTGCGCCGGCATCGTGAAGCTGCTCTTCACCGTGCGCGGCCGGGTCCTCGGATGGCGGGAGGGCTTCATCTGATGTCGGCGCTCGCCAAGCCCCCACAGCATCGCGCCGCGATCGGCCTGTCGATCGAAGGGGTCGCGCATCACTACGATCTCGGCGGCCGGCGCCTGGAAGTCTTGTCCGGCATCGATCTCGACATCGCGCCCGGCGAGTTCGTCGCCCTGCTCGGCCCCTCCGGCTGCGGCAAGTCCACCCTCCTGCGCCTCGCCGCCGGGCTGGAACGCCCGCGGGCCGGGCGCCTGACGGAGGACGGCGTGCCGATCGAGGGGGCGGACCCATCGCGCATCCTCGTCTTCCAGGACCCGACGCTCTTTCCCTGGCGCACCGTCTGGAAGAACGTCGCGACCGGGCTGGAGGCCCGAGGCCTCCTGCCGCGCGAGCGCCATCGCATCGACGACGCCCTGAAGCTCGTCGGGCTCGACGCCTTCGCCACCGCCTATCCGCACCAGCTCTCCGGCGGCATGGCGCAGCGCGTGGCGATCGCCCGCGCGCTGGTCAACGATCCAGCGCTCCTCCTGCTCGACGAGCCCTTCGGAAAGCTGGACTCGCTGACACGCCTTACGATGCAGCGCGAGCTGATCGCGCTCTGGAAGAGGTCGGGCTTCACCGCGCTTCTCGTCACGCACGACGTGGAGGAGGCCCTGCTCCTGGCCGACCGCGTGGTCGTCTTCTCCGACCGGCCGGCACGCATCGTGGCGGAGATCCCCGTGGAGAAGCCGCATCCGCGACGACGCGACGACGCCGACCTCGTGCGGCTGCGGCAGGAGGTGCTGGAACGGCTGGGATTTGCCGGGGATGTCTAGCATGAGGCTGACGACCGGCCTTCAGCTGGCGGGACTCCTGGCGTTCCTCGTCGCCGTCGCCTGGTGGGCGGTGGTCTACACGAAGGTCGTGGACGGCAACTACATGAGCTACGCAGAGGCCGCGCCCTGCGCCCTCATGACCAGCGACCGCTGCTCGCTCGCACAGGCCCTCTGCACCTCCGGCCACACGTTCGGCATCCGGCGCTATTCGGCGGTGCTGCTCTGGACCGGCATCGGCCTCCTCGCCCTCGGCCTCGTTTCCGACGGCCTGAAGCGCCGCTGAACGGAGGGGGCGCGGGCGGCGCGGGCCTCTTGCGCGGCTCGCGACCCGCGCCGCCGCAGCCGCCCGGATCGTCAGGCGAAGAACCGGTTGGCGGGCCGGGGGAGGCCGAGATTGTCGCGGAGCGTCGGGCCCTCGTACTCCGTTCGAAAGAGCCCCCTTCGCTGGAGTTCCGGCACGAGCCTGTCGACCACGTCGTCGAGACCCTCGGGAAGATAGGGGAACATGACGTTGAAACCGTCGGAGCCGCGCGTCTCCAGCCATTCCTCCATCTCGTCCGCGACGGTGCCGGGCGTTCCGACGAAGGACAGGCCGCCATAGCCGCCGAGACGGTTCGCGAGCTGGCGCGTGGTGAGATTCTCGCGCCGTGCCAGGTCGATCGCGCGCTCCCGGCTGCTCTTCGAGGCGTTGCTCTCCGGTATCTCCGGCAGCGGGCCATCGGGATCGAAGCCGCTCGCATCGTGCCCGAGGGCGATCGAGAGGGAGGCGATGGCGTTCGCCTCGGGAACGAAGCCGTCGAGCAGCGCCCGCTTCGCCTTGGCCTCCTCGACCGTCTCTCCCAGCACGACGAAGGCGCCGGGCAGGATCTTCAAATGGTCGGGGTCGCGCCCGAGACGGGCCATGCGTCCCTTCACGTCGGCATAGAAGGCCCGTCCGTCGGGCAGGCCGTTCGGGGCGGAGAACACGACCTCCGCCGTCCGAGCCGCGAGTTCGCGCCCCGGCTCGGAGGCGCCGGCCTGGACGATCACCGGCCAGCCCTGAACGGGCCGCGCGATGTTGAGGGGACCGCGGACGCTGAAATGCTCGCCCTTGTGCGCCAGGACATGCATCCGCGCGGGATCGAGATAGGTGCCGCTCGCCGCATCGCGGGGAAAGGCGTCGTCGGCAAAGGAGTCCCAGAGCCCCGTGACGACGTCGTAGAACTCGCGGGCCCGCTCGTAGCGGTCGCCATGATCGAGATGCGTCTCGAGACCGAAGTTCAGCGCCGCATCGGGGTTCGACGTCGTGACGATGTTCCAGCCGGCTCGACCCCCGCTGATATGGTCGAGCGAGGCGAAGCGGCGCGCGACATGGAACGGCTCATCGAAACTCGTCGAGCCCGTGGCGACGAGCCCGATACGCTCGGTGACGGCGGCGAGCGCCGAGAGGAGCGTGAAGGGCTCGAAGGAGGTGACGGTGTGGCTTCCGCGAAGGGCCTCGACCGGCATGTTGAGGACGGCGAGATGATCGGCCATGAAGAAGGCGTCGAACTTGCCGGCCTCCAACTTCTGCGCCAGGCGCTTCAGCCGAGGAAAGCTGAAATTGGCATCCGGCCAGGCGCCGGGATAGCGCCAGGCGCCAGTGTGGATGCTGACGGGCCGCATGAAGGCTCCGAGCTTCAGCTGTCGACGGGACATGACGCGAAACCTCCATTGCCGACGGTCGGGGATACCTGCGCATCCGGCCGTTGCAGACATGGCGAACGTCTCGGATGCTTCCAAGGCTTCCGACATTCGCGAGCGCACGATCGCACCGGGTTCCACGATCCGAAAGGCACGTCTTGCTCCCGAAGCGCCCCTTCGCGAAACGTTGCCCGGCCCTTTCCTCTCGAACTTGGCGTAAGGATCAAGGTCGGCCCGCCGACCGGCGAGCTGCGATTTCGCCAGCGACGGCGGCCGGCGGACGCGCTCGGCGATGTCGGGGGCGAGGCTGAAAAAGGGACGCTTATGAGCGAGGCACCGAGGATCAGGGTTCGCCCGACAGGCGCGACCGCCACGATGGGCCGAAGCGGCTTCCCGACCGTGGTCTCGGCGACGGGCGGCGAGATCGCGATCAAGACGGGCGCTTCGGAGGCGGGCTTCAACCCGATCGATCTTCTCTACGCCTCGCTGTCGGCCTGCCTTGCGATCAGCGCGCGCGTCGCCGCCGGCAAGCTCGGCGTCCTCGATCGGCTGACGAACGTCGCCGTCGAGGTGACGGGCGAAAAGGCCGAGGACGAGCCCTCGCGCATCGCGCGCTTCGAAATCGACATTCGGATCGCCGGCGACTTCGACGAGGCGACCCGCCGCGAGATCGCCCGAATGGCCGAGGCGGATCTCTGCACGGTCAGCAACACAATCCGCGGCCAGCCCGATTTCGAGGACCGGGTCCGGGACGTCTCGCCGCCACCGCCCCGAAAGAACCCGTAACGGCGGGTTCGGACTTCGAACTTCCCCGCCGATCCGAACCATGGCACGAGCGAGGGAGGGGCCGCCGGATTTCGACCCCGACGGCTCGGGGTCTTCGGCCTCGAACCTCCCCGCACGATCGAGAGACGGCCCCGATGCGCCTTGTCAGCCTTGCCATGTATGCCAGCCCGCCGCCGCTCGCGGAGGCGACGGCAAAGCTCTGGGCCTTTCTGCGCGACGCGCTGCGGGCGGATGGCGTCGCCGATGTGCCCGAAGCGCTGGACGAGACCTTGCGCTACGACGAGTCCTGGCGGCATCCCGATCTTCTGCTCGCCCAGACCTGCGGCTATCCTTATGTCCGGCACCTGCGCGCCAAGGTCCGGCTGGTGGCGACGCCGGTCTATGCGCATCCCGGCTGCGACGGTCCTTCGACATCGAGCTTCATCGCCGTCCACCGCGACAGCGCGGCCACGTCGCTTGAGGACCTGCGCGGCAGTCGGGCGGCCATCAACGAGCCCGACAGCAATTCGGGCGCCAACCTCTTTCGCGCCGCCATCGCTCCGCTCGCCGAGGGCGGCCGCTTCTTCGGCTCGGTCTTGGAGACGGGCGGGCATCGCGCCAGTCTGGAGGCGATCGCCACCGGCAAGGCCGATGTCGCGGCGATCGACTGCGTGACCTTCGGCAACGTGCTGCGCTTCGATCCCGAAACGCTGGCGAGCATCCGGGTTCTGGCGCAGACCGCCAAGGGACCGGGCCTTCCCCTCATCACCCGGGCCGGCGCCTCCGATGCGGAGGTCTCGGCGCTGCGGCGGGCGCTCGCCGCCGCCATCGCGGACCCCGCCCTGGCGGATACGCGCGACACGCTCGCCCTGAAGGATTTCGCCATTCTCTCCGATGCCGACTACCAGCCCCTGGCGGATATGGAGGCGACGGCCCGCCGCCTCGGCTATCCCGCCATCGCCTGAGCGCTCCGGTCGAGCGGGCGATCACGGCGGCGACGATACGCCCTCGGGCCGCGGATAGCGCGCTTGGAGCGAAACCGGTCGGATGCCTTATCTTCAAATCGCTCAGTGAGAAACTGAATGGCCCCGCGCACGTTGTGGATCGCTGTCCGCACGACGTTAGGAGCCGATATGACGAACTCGCGATTTCTGAACGGCTCCGGCGACATGGCGGTGCGCATGCGGGCCGTCGACTGGGCGGCGTCGCCTCTCGGCCTTCCCTCGGGCTGGAGCCGCTCGCTGAAGACGCTGGTCGGGCTGATGCTCGCCTCGCGGCAGCCGATGTACGTCACCTGGGGCGAAGAGGGGTATCTGCTCTACAACGACGCCTATTCGACCCTCCTGCAGAGCAAGCATCCGGCCGCTCTCGGGCGGCCGATGCATGAGGTCTGGCGGGAGATCTGGCACGAGATCGAGCCGCTGGTCGCCACGGTCTTCGAGGGCGACTCCGTGCACTTCGACGACATCACCCTGCATGTCGATCGGAACGGCAGAACGGAGGAAGCGCATTTCGCCTTTTCCTACACGCCAGTCTTCGACGAGAGCGGCACGGTCGCCGGCCTCTTCTGCGCCTGCAACGAGACGACCGAGCAGATCCTCGCCGAGCAGGCGGCGAAGGCCGCGCTTCTGGCGGCGGAGGAGGCGAACGTCGCCAAGAGCCAGTTCCTGGCCAATATGAGCCACGAGCTGCGCACGCCGCTATCGGCCATCATCGGCTATTCGGAAATGCTGATCGAGGAGGCCGAGGACGGCGCGGAAGCGGGCGAGCTTGCCCGCGACATCCGCAAGATCGAGAGCAATGCCCGCCATCTCCTCGGCCTCATCAACGACGTGCTCGACCTGTCCAAGGTGGAGAGCGGCAAGATGGACCTTTTCGTCGAGGAGTTCGACATTGCCGAGGCCGTCGCCGACGTCGTCTCCACGGCCGAGGCGCTCGTCGCCAAGAAGGGGAACCGGCTCGAGGTCGACGTCGATCCGACCCTCGGCCCGATGTGGAGCGACGTCACCAAGCTTCGGCAGATCCTGCTCAATCTTCTCGGCAATGCCGCCAAGTTCACGCAGGACGGCACCGTCACCCTCTCCGTCCGGCGCGAGGGCGGGATCGTCTCGTTCCACGTGCACGACACGGGCATCGGCATGTCGCCCGATCAGTTGGAGCGGCTCTTCCAGCGCTTCCAGCAGGCGGACGCCTCGACGACGCGCAAGTTCGGCGGCACGGGGCTCGGCCTGTCGCTCACCAAGGCCTTCAGCGAGATGCTCGGCGGCGACGTCTCCGTCGAAAGCGAGCTGGGACGCGGCAGCACCTTCACGCTGCGCCTGCCCGCCCGGACGGCGCCCGATGCGAGCGGCGAGACCGACCTCGCCGCCATCCAGGCGCAGCTGCCCGTCTCGGCGAACGGCGCGGAGAAGAGCTTCGTCCTCGTCATCGACGACGACACGGCCCAGCGCGAGCTGATGACCCGCTTCCTCGCCCGCGAAGGCTTCGGAACGCTGACGGCCGCCGACGGGCCGACGGGCCTTGCCATCGCCAAGGAGATGCGGCCTCGCGCCATCCTGCTCGACGTCATGATGCCCGGCATGGACGGCTGGACGGTTCTCGGTCGCCTGAAGGCGGACCCCGATCTCGCCGAGATCCCGGTCGTCATGGTCACCTTCGTCAGCGAACGGGGTCTGGCCTCTTCGCTGGGCGCTGCGGACTACGTGTCCAAGCCCGTGAACTGGGACAATTTCAAGCAGGTGATGGACCGGTTCCGCAGCGATATCGGCGACGTTCTCGTCGTCGACGACGATGCGGATGCCAGAGCCCGCATCCGCCAGACGCTGGAGCGCGACGGCTGGACCGTCGCGGAGGCCGCCAACGGGCGTGAGGCGCTCGACAGCATCGCCGGCGCGACGCCCCGGGTGATCCTCCTCGACCTCACCATGCCGGTGATGGACGGCTTCTCCTTCCTGCACGCGCTACGGAGCCGGCCAGGCGGCGCGGACATACCCGTCATCGTCCTTTCCGCCCGCGACCTCTCCAACGCCGATCGCGAGCGACTGCAATCGGCGGCGCGGGTCATGACGAAGGGCGAGGCCAGCCTGCAGGACGTCGCCAACAACGTCCGGGCCGTGACGGGCTGATCGTCCGGATCGGCTTGCTTCGCGCGTGAGATCTCAGCCCATGCGCTCGGAGGCGTATCCGCCGGGGCTGGCGGGGAAGACCACGGTGCGGTTGCCGTTCTGGAAGACGCGGTGGTGGATGTGGGCGTGGATCGCGCGCGACAGGACCTGCGCCTCCACGTCCCGTCCGATCGTCACGTAGTCGGCCGCCGACTGCGCATGGGTNCGTCGGCGGGCACCTTGTCGACGACGGTGAGCCGCGTCGGGAAGGTCGTGCCGTGCTTCGCGCGTGAGATCTCAGCCCATGCGCTCGGAGGCGTATCCGCCGGGGCTGGCGGGGAAGACCACGGTGCGGTTGCCGTTCTGGAAGACGCGGTGGTGGATGTGGGCGTGGATCGCGCGCGACAGGACCTGCGCCTCCACGTCCCGTCCGATCGTCACGTAGTCGGCCGCCGACTGCGCATGGGTGATGCGCGCCACGTCCTGCTCGATGATCGGGCCCTCGTCGAGGTCGGCCGTCACGTAATGGGCGGTCGCCCCGATCAGCTTCACGCCGCGGCCATAGGCCTGCTTGTAGGGATTGGCGCCCTTGAAGCTCGGCAGGAAGGAATGGTGGATGTTGATGATCCGCCCCGACATCTCCTGGCACATGCGGTCCGAAAGGACCTGCATGTAGCGCGCCAGCACGATCAGCTCGGCCCCGGTCGAGCTCACGATCTCCATGATCCGCGCTTCGGCCTCCGGCTTGTTGGCCTTGGTCACGGGGATGTGGTGGAAGGGAATGTCGTGGTTCACGACGACCTTCTGATAGTCGAAATGGTTCGACACGACCGCCACGATGTCGATCGGCAGCGCGCCGATCTTCCAGCGGTAGAGAATGTCGTTGAGGCAGTGGCCGAAGCGCGAGACCATGAGGACGACCTTCGTCGGCGTCGTGGAATCGTGGAAGGCGTAGGTCATGGCGAAGGGCTCGGCGACCTCGGGGAAGCCCGCTTCCAGCTCGGCGAGCGAAACGCCCTCCTCCGAGACGAGGCCNGGAATCGTGGAAGGCGTAGGTCATGGCGAAGGGCTCGGCGACCTCGGGGAAGCCCGCTTCCAGCTCGGCGAGCGAAACGCCCTCCTCCGAGACGAGGCCGACGCGCATGAAGAAACCGCCGGTGTCGAGATCGTCGAACTGCGCGCTGTCGACGACGTTGCAGCCCTTGGCCGCGAGGTAGGTGGAGATCGCCGCGACGATCCCGCGGGTCGACCGGCAGGTCACGGTGAGAACCAGGGAGAGCGGAGGCTTCGCCGCGCCGTCCGCCCGAGGCGCGGAGGCGGTGTTCGGGCGGGCGGATGCTTCAGACATCGAGGGTCGTCTCCCGCTCCCAGGCGGTGAAATGGCTGCAGAAGCTGTTCCACTCCTGCCGCTTCAGCTTGAGATAGGCGGCCGAGAACTCGGCGCCCATCGCGGCCTGAAGCCCCTCGTCCTTCTCGTATTCGCGCAGCGCGTCCAGAAGGTTCAGCGGCAGCTTCGGCGCGTCCGTGATCGTGTGCCCGTCGCGATACATGTCGATATCGTGGTGCGGGCCGGGATCGGCCTTGGTGCGGATGCCGTCGAGCCCGGCTGCGATGACGATCGCCTGGAGGAGATAGGGGTTCACGGCGCCGTCGGGCAGCCGAAGCTCGAAACGGCCGGGGCCGGGCACGCGCACCATGTGGGTGCGGTTGTTGCCCGTCCAGGTGACGGAGTTCGGCGCCCAGGTCGCGCCGGAAATCGTGCGCGGCGCATTGATGCGCTTGTAGGAATTGACCGTCGGATTGGTGATCGCGGCGAGCGCCGAGGCGTGTTTCATGATGCCGCCGAGAAAGGTGCGGCCCTGTTCGGAGAGCCCGAAGGGCATGGCCTTGTCGGCGAAGGCGTTGGCCGTGCCGTCCGTGTTCCAGACCGAGACATGGCAGTGGCAGCCGTTGCCGGTCAGGCCCTTGAAGGGTTTCGGCATGAAGGTCGCGCGGAGCCCGTGCTTCTCGGCGACGGACTTGACCATGAACTTGAAGAAGGAATGCTTGTCGGCCGTCTGCAGCGCGTCGTCAAACTCCCAGTTCATCTCGAACTGGCCGTTCGCGTCCTCGTGGTCGTTCTGGTAGGGCTTCCAGCCGAGCGCCAGCATGTGGTCGCAGATCTCGGCGATGACGTCATAGCGGCGCATCACGGCCTGCTGGTCGTAGCAGGGCTTCTCGGCCGTGTCGTATTCGTCGGAAATGGTCTTGCCGTCGGGCGAGATCAGGAAGAACTCGGCCTCGACGCCGGTCTTGACGCGCAGGCCCTCCGCGGCCGCCTCCGCGACCAGCTTCTTCAACAGGACGCGCGGCGCCTGATCGACCGGCTTCTCCTCCATCACGCAATCGGCCGCGACCCAGGCGACCTCCGGTTTCCAGGGAAGCTGGACGACGGAGGCGGCATCGGGAACGGCGAAGAGGTCGGGATGGGCCGGCGTCAGATCCAGCCATGTGGCGAAACCCGCAAAGCCCGCGCCGTCCTTCTGCATGTCCGCGATCGCCTGCGCCGGCACGAGCTTGGCGCGCTGTCCACCGAAGAGGTCGGTGTAGCTGATCATGAAATACTTGACGCCCTTTTCGGCGGCATAGGCGGTGAGATCGGTCGTCACGGAGGTCCCCTCGGGTGGCTGACTTGTGGGAAGGTGGGAGCGATCCGACCGCTCCCCCCGAAGCCGGCCGTATCCGGCGGTCGTTCGGTCAGAAGCCGGCTTTGCCGGGGTACCATTCCGTGCCGGCCAGCGGCACGCGGGCCATGGCGGCAGCTTCGAGGGTCAGGGCGCAGAGATCCTCGGGCTCGAGATTGTGCAGATCGTTGTGGCCGCAGGCGCGCGCGATCGTCTGCGCCTCCAGCGTCATGACCTTCAGATAATTGGCGAGGCGCCGGCCGGCCGCGATCGGATCGAGGCGCTTGGCGAGCTCGGGGTCCTGCGTGGTGATGCCGGCGGGGTCCTTGCCCTCGTGCCAGTCGTCGTAGGCGCCGGCGGTCGTGCCGAGCGCCTGGTACTCGGCCTCCCATTTCGGATCATTGTCGCCGAGCGCGACGAGCGCCGCCGTGCCGATCGCCACCGCATCGGCGCCGAGCGCCATGGCCTTGGCCACGTCCGCCCCGTTGCGGATGCCGCCGGAGACGATGAGCTGCACCTTGCGGTGCATGCCGAGATCCTGCAGCGCCTGCACGGCCGGGCGGATGCAGGCGAGGATGGGCTGGCCGACATTCTCGATGAAGACGTCCTGCGTCGCCGCCGTTCCGCCCTGCATGCCGTCGAGCACCACGACGTCGGCACCCGACTTCACGGCGAGCGCCGTGTCGTAATAGGGCCTGGAGCCGCCGACCTTGACGTAGATCGGCTTCTCCCAGTCGGTGATCTCGCGCAGCTCGGTGATCTTGATCTCCAGATCGTCCGGCCCCGTCCAGTCGGGATGGCGGCAGGCCGAGCGCTGGTCGATGCCCTCCGGCAGGTTGCGCATCTTGGCGACGCGCGGCGAGATCTTCTGCCCGAGCAGCATGCCGCCGCCGCCGGGCTTGGCGCCCTGCCCGACCACGACCTCGATCGCGTCGGCCCGGCGCAGGTCCTTGGGGTTCATGCCGTAGCGGGACGGCAGATACTGGTAGACGAGCACGTCGCTATGCCCGCGCTCCTCGTCCGTCATGCCGCCGTCGCCCGTCGTCGTCGAGGTGCCCGACAGGCTCGCGCCGCGCCCGAGCGCCTCCTTGGCATTGCCGGACAGGGCGCCGAAGCTCATGCCCGCGATGGTGATCGGGATCTTCAGGTGGATCGGCTTCTTGGCGAAGCGCGTGCCGAGCGTGACCGAGGTGTCGCAGGTCTCGCGGTAGCCTTCGAGCGGATAGCGCGAGATCGAGGCGCCGAGGAAGAGAAGGTCGTCGAAATGGGGCACCTTGCGCTTGGTGCCGCCGCCGCGAATGTCGTAGATGCCCGTCGCCGCCGCGCGGCGGATTTCCGCCAGCGTGTGGTCGTCGAAGGTCGCGGACTTCCTCGGCGGCGTATGCGGGTTGTGATAGCTCATGTCCGCGTCCTGAAGCTCATCGTGTCTCTGTCGGGTCCGGGCGGCGCCTCGGACCGATCCTCGTGCTGCCGCTCGTCTGCGTCGGCGCCGCTAGTCAGCGTCGGCGCCGCTAGTAAGCGTCGGCATTGTCGATGTTGAACGTGTAGAGGCGGCGCGCCGAACCGTAGCGCCTGAACTCCTCCGGCCGGACGTCCTCGATGCCGGCCTTGGCGAGAAGGCCGGCCAGGATGTCCAGATGCTCCGGCCGCATCTCCTTCTCGATACAGTCGGCGCCGAGACTCTTCACGGAGCCGCGCACGAAGAGGCGGGCCTCGTAAAGACTGTCGCCCAGCGCGTCGCCCGCATCGCCGAGAACGACGAGATTGCCCGACTGCGCCATGAAGGCCGACATGTGGCCGATCGAGCCGCGAACGACGATGTCGATGCCCTTCATCGAGATGCCGCAGCGCGAGGCGGCATTGCCCTTGATGACGAGGAGCCCGCCCTGCCCGGTCGCGCCCGCATATTGCGAGGCGTCGCCCTCGATGACGACCGTGCCGGACATCATGTTCTCCGCCACGCCCGGCCCGGCCGAGCCCTCGACGGTGACGGTGCCGCCGTCGTTCATGCCGCCGCAGTAATAGCCGACGGAGCCTTTCACCTCGACGCTCAAGGGGCCGTCGATGCCGACCGCGATGGCATGGCCGCCACGCGGGTTCAGCACCTCGAAGGCGGTGTCGTTGGCCCCGGCGGGGACGGCATGGAGCGCCTGGTTCAGCTCGCGGAGCGGGGTGACGGCAAGGTCGAAGACGGGCATGGCGAGGTCCTGCGCGGAAGGGCTCGGGTCGAAAGGGCGGCGGATCAGGCCGCCTGGCGGTGGTCCCAGAAGTAGACGGTCGCCGGCTCGGGCTCCCAGACGCGGGCGGTCTCGATGCCGGGCAGGTTCACCAGCGCGCGGTATTCCGAGCCGAAGGCAACGTACCGGTCGGTCTCGGCCATGACGGCGGGCTTGCAGGCGACGGGATCGCGCAGGACGCCGAAGCCCGATTGCGTGCCGACGACGAAGGTGAAGAAGCCGTCGAGATCGTCGAGCGCGCCGGACAGCGCCTGTCCGAGATCCTTGCCCTCGTTCATCTCGGCCGTCAGGTAGGCGGCGGCGACCTCGGTGTCGTTCTGCGTCTCGAAGCGCATGCCCTTGCGCACGAGTTCGCGGCGCAGGTTGTTGTGGTTGGAGAGCGAGCCGTTGTGGACGAGGCACTGGTCGGCGCCCGTCGAGAACGGATGCGCGCCCATCGTCGTGACGGCCGATTCCGTCGCCATGCGGGTGTGGCCGATGCCGTGCGTGCCCGACATGGAGGAGACGCCGAAACGGGCGACGACGTCCTTGGGAAGCCCGACCTCCTTGTAGATCTCGACGCTCGCGCCCGCCCCCATGACGCGGATCGTCGGCGAGATCGCGGTCAGGGCCGCGCGGGCGGCGTCCGCATGTTCGGCGCCCATGGTGACGACGGCATGGGTGCTCTTCACCGCGACGCGCGCGGTGCCGGCGGTGGCGGGGCCGAGCTTCTCGGCAAGGCCCGCGAAATCGGCGTCCGGCCGGGCCGACTGGATGGTGATCTTGGTCAGGCCGTCGGCCTTGCCGCCGTAGATCGCGATCCCGGCGGAGTCCGGCCCGCGATCGGTCATGGTGATCAGCATGTCGGAGAGGAGCGCGCCGAGCTGCGGCTCCAGAGTCTTATCCTTCAGGAACAAACCGACGATGCCGCACATGGCAAATCCTTCCGATCGGGTGGCATGCCCCTTTATGCCGGATGACGGTCGTCTCGGCAATCGGTAGGAAACAATTTTTCTTCTCAGGCAATCACTGCG
This sequence comes from Aureimonas sp. Leaf427, assembly GCF_001425485.1. Lineage (GTDB taxonomy): Bacteria > Pseudomonadota > Alphaproteobacteria > Rhizobiales > Rhizobiaceae > Plantimonas. The sequence goes on from NZ_LMQW01000012.1 coordinate 48,047, forward strand.
CCGGCTACGTGTCAGTCGGCGGCCGTTCCCGGCTGCGGGTAGCAGATGATGGAGAGGTAGCGGCAGGGCAGCGTCACGAGCTGCTCCGGCCCGTGCGGCGCGTCGGCGTCGAAGAAGAGGCTGTCGCCCGGCTGCATCTGGAAGAGGTGCGAGCCATGCCGGTAGACGACCTCGCCCTCCAGCATGTGCAGGAACTCCATGCCCGCATGCTGGAAGGTCGGGAAAACGTCGGATTCTTCCGTCAACGTGATGAGATAGGGCTCGACGGTGACGCCGCTCGTGTTGCCGTCGATATGGCCGAGGAGGTTGTACTGATGGCCCGCCCGCGTGCCCCGGCGCTCCAGCTCCACGCCCTCGCCGCTCTTGACGAAGACCGCCCGGCGCTCGTCCTCGAACCGCCGGAAGAAGGCCGTCAGCGGCACGCCCAGCGCGCGGGACAGGGCCTGGAGCGTCGTCAGGGAGGGCGAGATATTGCCGTTCTCGATCTTCGACAGCATGCCGAGCGAGATGCCCGTCGCGGAGGCGAGATCGCTGACGGTGATGCCGAGCTTCTTGCGGAAGGCGCGGACCTCGTGGCCGATGGCGAGCTCGAGATTGTTCTCCTTGGGCTCCCGGACCGCGTGGGGGTCCTGGCGCAGAGCCTGCACGGCGCCTTTGGGAACCGGCCGTTCCGTCGGCTCGGGCGCGGGGTTCTCTTCGAGGGTCTTCTTCATCGCAAAAAGGCGGCCTTCGCGGGCAGGGTCCGGGCCGCGCGGCCGACGGATGGGATCATTCGCCGATGAAGACCACCAATTCCCGAAAATGACAAATCCGCTGCCCGGGCCGCCCGGGCGTCGGAGCCCCAAGGGAACCGCCTGCCTCGAAAAGGACAGTGCGAAGAAATTATGTTTCCTTTCACGAAATTCTTTTGACAAGCGTTTCCGTGCGGAACATGATCCCTGCAACAGCCGACCGCCGATGGGTCGAAACCGCCGATCGGCGAGCAATCGCCCTTCGGATCGCACCGACATGAAGACGAGACCTCCGCGTCGCCGCCCTTCCAGCGGATTTCGGAGGTCGTGACGTTCCGGCATGTCCAGCACTTCGTCTGCGGACGATGCGGAACCGGGTCGTTATTCACAAGCCATACATGTGAGCGAGGGAGCGGTGCCCGCGATGTCGACGGTGACGATCAAAGACGACCTTTCATCTTCCGGAAAGCTGCACCGCAGCATCGACTGGACCGGGGCCTTCTGGGTCGCGAGCGGCGTTCCCGCCCTCGTCCTCTTCTCGATCGGCGGCATTGCGGGAACGGTCGGAAACCTCGCCTTCGCGGTCTGGATCGTCTCCATGATCATGGGCTTCATCCAGTCCTTCACCTATGCCGAGATCGCCGGCCTCTTTCCCAACAAGTCCGGCGGCGCCTCGATCTACGGCGCCTCGGCCTGGGTGCGCTACGCCAAGCCGATCGCGCCGCTCTCGGTCTGGTGCAACTGGTTCGCCTGGTCGCCCGTCCTCTCGCTCGGCTGCTCGATCGCCGCGGCCTACATCCTCAACGCGCTCGCCCCGGTTCCCGCGCTCGACAGCGCCTCGGTCGCGGGCTGGATCTCGGCCAACGGCGCGGCGCTGACCGTTCCCGATGCCGAGAAGGCGGCCGCCGCCGTGACGGCGCTGACGCCCTCGATCCGCACCTGGACCCTCTTCCAGACCACGCTCGGCCCGGTGTCGCTCTCGCTGAACGCGGCCTTCTTCATCGGCGCGATCCTGATGCTCGCCACCTTCGCGATCCAGCATCGCGGCATTCTCGGCACGGCCAAGGTGCAGAAGTATATCGGCCTCATCGTCATCATTCCCATGGCGATCGTCGGCATCGTGCCGCTGTTGAACGGCAGCGTGAACTGGTCGAACTTCTCGCCCTTCGTGCCGCTCGCCGCGGCCTATGCGCCCGAGCCCGGCGCCTGGAACGTCACCGGCTGGACGCTCGTCCTCGGCGGCATGTTCATCGCGGCCTGGTCGACCTACGGCTTCGAGACGGCGGTCTGCTACACCAGCGAGTTCCGCGATCCCGGCCGCGACACGTTCAAGGCCATCTTCTTCTCCGGCCTCCTGTGCCTCGCCCTCTTCAGCCTCGTGCCCTTCACCTTCCAGGGCGTGCTCGGCCTCGACGGCATGCTGGCGACGCCGATCGTCGACGGCTCGGGCGTGGCGGCGGCCATGGCGCACATGGTCGGCGGCGGCGCCTTCATCGAGAGCCTGCTCGTCATGCTGATGATCCTGGCGCTGATGCTCTGCCTGATGACGGCGATGGCGGGCTCCTCGCGCACGCTCTACCAGGGCTCCGTCGACGGCTGGCTCCCGAAGTATCTCAGCCATGTCAACGAGCACGGCGCCCCGACGCGGGCCATGTGGACCGACCTCGTGGTCAATCTCGTCGTGCTCGCCATCGCCTGCGCCGATGCGACCAGCTTCTTCTTCATCCTCGCCGTCTCCAACTGCGGCTACATCATCTTCAACTTCCTGAATCTGAATTCGGGATGGCTTCACCGGATCGATTCCGGCCATGTCCTCCGCCCCTACCGGGCGCCGACGATCCTGCTCGTGCTCGGCGGCGTCTTCGCCTTCGTGAACGTCGTCTTCATGGGCGCCGGCGCCAAGGTCTGGAACCCGTCGGCGCTCTGGGCGGGGCTCATCACCGCCGCGCTCATCGTGCCCGTCTTCTGCTACCGCCACTACATCCAGGACCGCGGCCAGTTCCCCGCGCAGATGCTGGAGGATCTCGGCGTCAAGCCGGGCGAGCGGATGGTGCGCAAGGCGGGCATGCTGCCTTACCTGACCCTCGCCGCCGGCGTCGCCACCGTGCTCGTGTCCAACTGGTTCTTCCAGATCTGACAGGCTCGCTCAAAGCGTGGCGCGGGGCATCTCCCGCGCCACGCCTCAACGGCATTCGCAGAGACCCGACCATGCAGCTTTCCGACATCAAGAGCCGCCCGCTCTATGCCAAGCTCCGGCTCCAGCCGAAGGCGCGGCACCATCTCCTCGCCTGCGAGGGCGAAGGCGCGCTCGCCGCGGAAGAGGCCTTCGCCGGAGCGGGCGAAGCGCTGGCGCGCACGACGATCGTGTACCGGCCGGGGGCAAGCGCCTCGAAGCATCACCAGCATCGGCTCGCCGCCCTTTCCCCCGAGGCGCTCCACGTTCTGCCCTCCGGCGAAACGGCGATGATCCGGCTCGCCGCGCTCCTCGCCAAGGCGACGATGGGCACGCATCTCTATCTCGCCGGCACGGAGGACTTCATCGGCGAGGCGCGGCGCGTCGCCGCCGAAAGCGGACTCACCGAGGATGCCGTGCAGTGCGAGCATCGCGGCGCCCTGTCCCGCCGCGTGCAGTGCGTGCACTGCAAGGGCTTCACGGCCGAGGTCGTGGCGAGCCCCGTTCCCTGCAGCCATTGCGGTCTGGCGCTCCTCGTGCGCGATCACTATTCGCGCCGCCTCGGCGCCTTCATGGGCGTGTGCATCGATGCCGAGGCGCCCGGCGAGATTCCCGCCGCGGAGGCGTTTCCGGCATGAGCGGCGGCGTCGAATACAAGGTCCGCGTCGTGGAGGCCGAGCCCGTCTCGTCCTCGGTCCGGCGGCTGCGCATGGAGCGGATCTCGGGCGGGGACCTGCCGCCCTATTCGGCGGGGTCCCACACGGTGGTGACGCTGGAGACCGGCGAGCGCCGCGTGAAGAACGCCTATTCCCTGCTGGCCGGCACCCTCGCCGGCGGCGCGGCCTACGAGATCGCCGTCCAGCGCAGCTTGCACTCGCGCGGCGGCTCGGCCTTCATCCACGACCGCGTGGCGGTCGGCACGGAGCTGACGCTCTCGGCGCCGGTCAATCTCTTTCCGGTCAACCGCACAGCGAAGCGCCACGTCCTCGTCGCCGGCGGCATCGGCATCACGCCGATCGCGGCGATGGCCGAGGAGCTGGCCGCCGCCGCCGCGCCCTACGAGATCCACTACGCCATGCGCGACGAGGCGAGCGGCGCCTTCGCGGAGGCGCTCGCGGCGCGGCATGGAAAGCGCCTGCGCCTCTACGTCAGCGCGCGCCGGGAGAGGCTCGCCGTGCGCGACGTCCTCCTCCACCAGCCGCTCGGCACGCATCTCTACGTCTGCGGCCCCGAGCGCATGATCGAGGGCATGCTCGGCGACGCGCGCGAGGCGGGCTGGCCGGAGCGCGCGCTCCATGCCGAGCGCTTCCTCGCGCCCGAGGGCGGCGACCCCTTCGCGCTCCGGCTCCAGCGCTCCGGCCTGTCGCTCACCGTCGGCGCGCACCAGACGCTTCTCGAAGCCATCGAGGAGGCCGGGGTGGATGCGCCCTATCTCTGCCGGGGCGGGGCCTGCGGACAATGCGCGACGGCCGTGCTCGCCGCCGACGGCACGCTGCTCCACGCCGACCACTACCTGTCCGATGCCGAAAAGGCGGCGGGGACCACGATCATGACCTGCGTCTCGCGCCTGTCGGGCCGCGAACTCGTCCTCGACCTTTGAACGGAGGCGCTGCCGTGCCGACCCTGTCCTTCAAGTCCGAAACCTTCCGCGACGACTTCACCTTCTCCAACAGCCCGCAGGCGATCCGGCGCTTCCCGTTTCCGTTCGATCAGGACGCGTACATGTACAGCGTCAACATCGAGCAGCACGTCCCGAACGCCGCCCGCTCGACGACCGACTTCCCGATCGACATCGACGAGCACTACGTCGCCGAGATGGAGGACCGGGCCCTCGTCCTGAGAGAGGACCCGCTGCGCTGCCAGTCGCTGCCGCACATGATGACGGCGGAATGGGATCTCATGGAACTCCTGATGACCTCGATGGCCGAGGCCTATCCCGAGCACTTCTCCCTCGCCCGGACGGGCGAGCGCTGGCACTGGATCAACCGGCCGCTCGGCATCGAGCAGAGCTTCACCTTCGGCGACGCGGCCACCCTGCCGCAGGGGCCGATGGAATACGTCACGCGCCAGTGCCAGGGCGACTTCTGCCTGCTCGACCAGCGCGAGGACAATCTCTGGATGGATGCCGGCATGGTGACGACCCAGGCCGACTGGTCGCTCGATTTCGATCTCGGCATGAACTTCATCGAATGGCACGGGCCGGTGCCGCTCGCCCACGATCTCGGCGTCTTCGACAGGGCGTTGAAGTTCCTTCTCAACCTTCAGCAGGGCCGCCCCGTGCGGCGCCTGAACTGGACGATGACGATCAATCCCCGCCTCGATACGAGCCCGGAGAACTACCACCTCTGGGGCATCGACAAGGCGAGCGTGACGCCGGACAATGTCGGAGAGAAGGTTCACCTGCGCGTCGAGCTTCAGGCGCTCTGGCGCCTGCCGCGGTCGAACGCGATCGTCTTCTCGATCCGAGGCTATCTGATCAGCCTGGACGAGCTGGCGACGCAGGCGAAATGGGCGCGCCGTCTCCACCGGGTGCTGAAGAGCCTGCCGCCGGAGATCGTCGGCTACAAGGGCCTCGGCCGGTTCCGCGACACGGCGATCGACTGGCTGGCGGCCCGCGACGACGGGGCGGCGACCTCGCCCGGCTTCGGGCCGGACTGAGCCTCCCCGCCCGACGCCCCTTCCAACGAACCCGACGACGCCTTTCGAACCGGAGGAACATCGATGACCGCATCCTGGAGATTTTCGGCTCTGGCGGATCGCCACCGCACCCTCGGCTCCAAGCTCGAAGACTGGAGCGGCATGGGAACCGCCTGGTCCTACGAGGGAAGCGCCGAGGCGGAATATGTCGCGATCCGCACCAAGGCCGGGCTGATGGACGTGTCCGGCCTGAAGAAGGTCCATGTGACCGGCGCCCACGCCTCCCATCTCCTCGATCTCGCCACGACGCGCGACGTGGAGAAGATCTATCCCGGCAAGTCGGCCTATGCCTGCATGCTGAACGAGGCCGGCAAGTTCACCGACGACTGCATCCTCTACCGCACGGGACCCAATACCTGGATGGTCGTCCACGGCTCCGGCACCGGGCACGAGGAGCTGCAGAAGGCGGCGCTGGGGCGGGACGTCTCGATCCGCTTCGACGACAATCTGCACGACCTCTCGCTGCAGGGGCCGCTCGCCGTCGACTATCTCGCCCGGCACGTCCCCGGCATTCGCGACCTCAACTACTTCCATCACATGCAGACGCAGCTCTTCAAGCTGCCGGTGATGATCTCGCGCACCGGCTATACCGGCGAGCGCGGCTACGAGATCTTCTGCCGCGCGCAGGATGCCGGCACGATTTGGGACCGCATCCTGGAGGAGGGCCGCGAGATGGGCATCATCCCCTGCCGCTTCACCACGCTCGACATGCTGCGGGTCGAAAGCTACCTGCTCTTCTACCCCTACGACAATTCGCAGAAATACCCGTTCGCGGGCGAAGGCCCCGGCGACACGCTCTGGGAACTCGGCCTCGACTTCACGGTCAGCCCCGGCAAGACGGGCTTTCGCGGCGCCGAGGAGCATTACCGCCTGAAGGGCCGGGAGCGCTTCAAGATCTTCGGCGTGAAGCTCGACGGAATGGAGCCGGCCGACGAGGGCGCACCGATCTTCCGGGGCGACAAGCAGGTCGGCGTCGCCACCTGCGGCATGGCCTCGCCGCTCGCCAAGGCCTCGATGGCCATCGCCCGCCTCGACGTCGACTGCGCCGTTCCCGGCACGGAGCTCTCCGTGCAGAACGCCTCCGGCCCGATCCGCGCCGTGGCGGCGACGCTGCCCTTCGACGATCCGAAGAAGCTGAAACGCACCGCGAAGGGATGAACTACCGAGGTCGGCGCGAGGCGCCCCTCTCTGCCCTGCCGACCGTAACGAGACCGATCTCCCCCTCGAGGGGGAGATGCCGGCAGGCAGAGGGGGGCGCCGTCGAGCGCTCCTTCAAAGCCAGATAGCCGCCGAGCCGCCGAACCCACGACATCCGCTCGCCCCGCGGGCCATCCGGATCAGGAGACCATCATGCCAAAACGTGTCGCCGTCATCGGTGCGGGTCCGAGCGGGCTCGCGGTGCTTCGGGCCTTCGAGAGCGCGCGGCGTGCGGGGGCCGAGGTGCCGGAGGTCGTCTGCTTCGAGAAGCAGTCCAACTGGGGCGGGCTCTGGAACTACACGTGGCGCACGGGTCTCGACGAGTTCGGCGAGCCCGTCCACGGCTCCATGTACCGCTATCTCTGGTCGAACGGGCCGAAGGAATGCCTGGAATTCGCCGACTACTCCTTCGAGGAGCATTTCGGCCGGCCGATCCCGTCCTATCCCCCGCGCGCCGTCCTGCACCACTACATTGCCGGGCGCGTCGAGAAGAGCGGCGTCCGCTCCTATATCCGCTTTCTGACGCCGGTTCGCTCGGTCGTCTGGTCCGAGGAGAGGCAGACCTTCTCGGTGACGGTGAAGGATCTCGCCAAGGATCTGCACTACACGGAAGAGTTCGACGACGTGGTCGTGGCCAACGGCCATTTCTCCGTACCGAACGTGCCGTACTTCCCCGGCATCGAGAGCTTCCTCGGCCGCGTCATGCACGCCCACGACTTCCGCGCCGCCGACGAGTTCGCGGGCAAGAACATGCTGATGATCGGCTCCAGCTATTCCGCCGAGGACATCGCCACCCAGTGCCACAAATACGGCGCGGCTTCCGTCACCTTCAGCTACCGCACCAAGCCCATGGGCTTCGAATGGCCCGAAAGCTTCGAGGAGAAGCCGCTCCTGGAACGGCTCGTCGGCAAGACCGCGCATTTCATCGACGGCACGACGAAGCAGGTGGATGCCATCGTGCTCTGCACGGGCTACCAGCACGCCTTCCCCTTCCTGCCCGACGATCTGCGCCTCAAGACCAACAACCGGCTCTATCCGCTCGGCCTCTACAAGGGCGTCGTCTGGGAGGGGAACCCGCATCTCTTCTACATCGGCATGCAGGACCAGTATTATACGTTCAACATGTTCGACGCCCAGGCCTGGTATGCGCGCGACGTGATCCTGGGGCGCATCGCCCTGCCCCCAGCGGCCGAGCGCGAGGCCGACATCAAGGCTTGGCGGGCGCGCGAGGAAGCGCTGCAGAACCCGTTCGAGGGCATCGACTTCCAGACCGACTACGTGCGCGATCTTCTCGCGGCCACCGACTATCCTTTCCTCGACGTCGACAAGGTGGCCGAGCTCTTCAAGGAATGGGAGCACCACAAGGTCGAGGGCATTCTCACCTACCGCAACCGCGCCTATCCGTCCGTCCTCACCGGCAACCTCGCCCCCGTTCACCACACGCCCTGGATGGACGCGCTCGACGACTCGCTGGAGACGTTCCTGGCGATCAAGGAGGCGGCGGAGTAGGATTAACGTCAAAGAGGACGATCGTTCGCGCGAGGCGCCCCCCTCTGCCTTGCCAGGCATCTCCCCCTCAAGGGGGAGATCAGTCTCGTCACGAACATCGCAGCTGCCGATCTCCCCTTGAGGGGGAGATGTCCGGCAGGACAGAGGGAGGCGCCGTGGAGCGCTCGCCCTGCAAAGCTTCCGCCGGACGCCCCCGCCCGGCCCCATCAACCCGAGGGAGGACGGCATGACGATCTGGATGGGCGATACGGGCGCTGCGGCGATCCCCGCCCCGGCGCTTCGCCCGACCTCGGCCGTCATCCGCGGCGGCGGGGGGCGGCTCTTCGCGCTGAAGGCCGGCGACCGGATGGTCGTGCGCGATGCGGAAGGGCTCCAGCCCGCCCTCCTCTACGGCTTCGGCGCGCCAGACGCGCTGCGCGGCCTGCCCGGGCGCCCGGCGCCCGGTCTCCCAGCCGCGCTCGCCGCGACGAAGCTCGTCCTTCCCGCTTTCCCGGCGCTCTCGGCGGAGCCTGCCCTCTCGGCTGATCTCTTCGGCGACGGCGCCCCGGCCGGGGCCTCCCTCACGCTCGAAGCCAGCGGAGATCTTCTCTGCCTCCTGCTGGCGCCCGGCGGCGCCATGGCGCCGGATGCGCAGGACACGCCGACCGATCTTCTGGTCGAGATCACGCCGAAGGTGGAGCGCACCGGCGAGATCCCGCCGCCGCTCGATCCCGCCCTCGTCCTCGACCGACGCATTCTCGCGGCGACGGCGGCGGCCTACGAGGTGAAAGCCGGGCAATACATCCAGATCATCGACGTCGACGGGCGCCAGTGCTCGGACTTCCTCGCCTTCGACGCGGCGGAGTTGAAGGCCGGGCGCGAATACGACCTCGACCCGACGACGACGCGCACGCTGATGGGCTCCAGCTTTTCCGGGCCGGGCCTCCATTCCAAGTATTTCGACAGCCGCATGCGCCCGCTGGTCGAGGTCGTGCACGACACGGTCGGGCGCCATGACACGTTTCTCCTCGCCTGCACGGCGAAATACTACGAGGACATGGGCTATCCCGGCCATTCCAACTGCACGGAGAACTTCAACAAGGTGCTCGCCCCCTTCGGGGTCTCCGAGCGGCAGGGCTGGCCGGCGATCAACTTCTTCTACAACACGTTCGTCGACGCCCATGACAGGATCGCGATGGACGAGCCCTGGTCGCGGCCGGGCGACTACGTGCTCCTGCGCGCGCTGACCGATCTCGTCTGCGCCTCCTCCTCCTGCGCGGACGACATCGACCCCGCGAACGGCTGGATGCCGACCGATATCCATCTGCGCGTCTACGATGCCGCCTGCCAGTTCCAGAACGGAAGCGCCCACCGGATGACCCCCGACGCCGAACCCCGCATGAGCCGCGAAAGCGGCTTCCATCCCCGCACCTCCGCCCTCACCCGCAGCTTCGAGGACTATCGCGGCTTCTGGCTGGCCAGCAGCTATGCGCAGGCCGGGCCGATCGAGGAATACTGGGCCTGCCGCGAGCGCGCGGTCGTCACCGATCTCTCGGCGCTGCGCAAGTTCGAGATCACCGGCCCCGATGCGGAGGACCTCCTGCAGCTCGCCGTCCCGCGCGACGTGAAGAAGCTCGCGGTCGGGCAGATCGTCTATACGCCGCTCTGCTACGAGCATGGCGGCATGATCGACGACGGCACGATCTTCCGCATGGGCGCCCACAACTTCCGCTTCGTCTGCGGCGACGAGTTCTCGGGAACCTGGCTGCGCAGTCTTGCCGAGAAGCACGGGCTGAAGGCCTTCGTGCGCAGCTCCACCGACCAGCTGCACAATCTCGCCGTCCAGGGGCCGGCCTCGCGCGGAATCCTGAAGCGCGTGGTCCGAACGCCGCCGCACCAGCCGACGCTGAACGAGCTGCAATGGTTTCGCTTCACCATCGGCCGGATCGCCGACCGCCCCATCGTCGTCTCGCGCACCGGCTATACGGGGGAGCTAGGCTACGAGGTCTGGTGCCATCCGGGCGACGCCGTCGCGGTCTTCGATGCGATCATGGAAGCGGGCCAGCCGGACGGGCTGACCCCGATGGGGCTTCTCGCCCTCGACATGGTGCGCATCGAGGCCGGGCTCGTCTTCGCCGGCTACGACTTTTCCGACGAGACCGACCCCTTCGAGGCCGGCATCGGCTTCGCCGTTCCCAAGGCGAAATCCGACCCCTATGTCGGCGCCGACGCGATCGTCCGGCGGCGCGACAACCCGCATCGCCGGCTCGTCGGTCTCGAGATCGAAGGCAACGAGCCGATCGGCCATGGCGATGCCGTCTATCTCGGACGGGCGCGGACGGGCGTCGTGACGAGCGCGACGAAGTCGCCGATCCTCGGCAGGTCGATCGCTCTCGCCCGGCTCGACGTCTCGGTTTGCGCCGCCGGAACGCGGGTGGAGATCGGGAAGCTCGACGGGCACCAGAAGCGCATCGCGGCGACGGTCGTGCCCTTCCCGCACTACGATCCGCAGAAGACGCGCGTTCGCACGCCGGCCCCGACTGAGGCGGAGGCGAGCGGCATCGCGCCCGAGGGCGATCCGGCCTCCACGGCGAGCGACGATCCGCGCGGCGCGGTCAATCGCGGGGCGTAGAGCCGGACCGCGCTTCAGGCGCCCCCGCCCGCCCGCGCGCGACGAGCCGCGCCGGGCGGTTCGCCGAAGGCCTCCAGATAGCGGCGGGACAGGTGGCCGGCGCTGGAGAAGCCGGTCGCGAAGGCGATCTCGGCCAGCGAAAGCGGGCTCTGCGCGACGAGGCGCCGGGCCTGTTCGAGCCGGATGCCGCGATACTGCGCGCCGAAGCTCGAGCCCATATGCTCGGCGAAGAGGCGGTCGAGATGGCGCGGCGAGACCCCGGCAAAACGCGCCATCGCATCGCGCGTCAGCGGCGCCTCGATCGTGCCGATCATCTTTTCCAGGACGGCGACCAGAACCGGGTGATGGACGCGAAAGCGCTCCGACAGCGAGGCGCGCTGCGGCCCGGCCGCGCCGGAAACCTCGGTGTGGAGATACCAGTCGGCGACCCGGCGCGCGAAACCGGCGCCCATGCGCTCGGCGATCAGCGCGTGCATCATGTCGAGCGGCGCGACGCCGCCGCCGCAGGTCAGCCTGTTTCCGTCGATCACGAAGCGCGCTTGTTCCGGCCGAAGCGTCGGAAAGGCCTCGATCAGCGCCGGCGCATGCTCCCAGTGGACGGTGAAGCGGCGCCCTTCCATGAGCCCCGCCGCCACCAGGAGATAGGGCCCGCCGGAAATGCCGCCGATGCGCACGCCATCCGTGGCGGCGCGGCGAAGGCTCGCATGGACCTCCGGCCGGTTCCAGTCCCTCGGGCCGCCGCCCGCGCAGACGAAGAGCATGGACAGGCCGGAGCCCCGGCCCGGCAGGGGCTCGGCCGGCGCCGCCATGCCGGAGGACGACGGCACCGGGTCGGCCTCGCCGAAGACGCGGATGCGGTAGAGATCGCGGCCGGCGATGAGGTTGGCGGCGCGGAAGGGCTCGCTGGCGGAGGCGAACGACATCAGCGCAAAGCCGGGCACGAGGATAAAGCCGATCTCCTGGATCGTCGGGTCGCCGTTCATGTCCCAAATCGTGCTCGATCCGTCCCATTCGTGCAAGCGCGAGGGGCCGGCCGGAGCGCATAAAGGGGGGACGCCGAATGGAGCCCGCCCGTCCCATGCGCTATTCCGCCCTCTCGGTCTTCCTGAACGGTCTTCGCGGCAACGGCCACTGGGCCGAGGCCTGGCGCAGCCCGGAGCCGAAGGCGCATTACGACGTCGTGATCGTCGGCGGCGGCGGGCACGGACTGGCGACGGCCTACTACCTCTCCAAGACCTTCGGCATCCGCAACATCGCGGTGATCGAGAAGGGCTGGCTCGGCTCCGGCAATATCGGCCGCAACACGACGATCATCCGCTCGAACTATCTCCTGCCCCGCAACAACCCGTTCTACGAGCTGTCCATGAAGCTCTGGGAGGGCCTGGAGCAGGACTTCAACTACAATGCCATGGTCTCGCAGCGCGGCGTCCTGAACCTCATCCATTCCGACGCGCAGCGCGACGCCTATACGAGGCGCGGCAACGCCATGCGCCTGCACGGCGTCGATGCCGAGCTTCTCGACCGCGAGGCCGTGCGGGACAAGCTGCCCTTCCTCGACTTCGACAATGCGCGCTTTCCCATCAAGGGCGCGCTGATGCAGCCGCGCGGCGGCACGGTGCGGCACGACGCGGTGGCCTGGGGCTATGCGCGGGGCGCCGACAGCCACGGGGTCGACATCATCCAGAATTGCGAGGTGACGGCGATCCGGCGCGAGAACGGGCGGATCGCGGGCGTCGAGACGACGCGCGGCTTCATCGGCGCGGGCAAGCTGGCCCTCGCCACGGCCGGCCATTCCTCGGCGACGGCGGCCATGGTGGACATGGTCCTGCCGCTGGAGAGCCATGTGCTCCAGGCCTTCGTCTCGGAAGGGCTGAAGCCCTTCATCGACCAGGTCGTGACCTTCGGCGCCGGGCATTTCTACGTCTCGCAGTCCGACAAGGGCGGGCTCGTCTTCGGCGGGGACATCGACGGCTACAATTCCTATGCCCAGCGCGGGAATCTGGCGACCGTGGAGCATGTCGCGGAAGCCGGCGTCGCGATGATCCCGGGCCTGTCGCGGGTGCGGGTGCTGCGCTCCTGGGGCGGGGTCATGGACATGTCGATGGACGGCTCGCCCATCATTGACCGCACCCATATCGACAATCTCTACCTGAACGCCGGCTGGTGCTATGGCGGCTTCAAGGCGACGCCGGCCTCCGGCTTCTGCTTCGCCCATCTGATCGCCAGGAACGAGCCGCACGAGACCGCCCGCGCCTTCCGGCTCGATCGCTTCCGGCGCGGCCACGCCATCGACGAAAAGGGCCAGGGCGCCCAGCCGAACCTCCACTGAACGAGCGGCCCTTCCCTTTCCCGCCTCCCCATCCGCCGAAGCACCCGAGCAGGACACGAACGACATGGCGAGCCTCATCCGCTGCCCCCATTGCGGGGCACGTCCGAAGGAGGAGTTCACGATCCGGGGCGCCGCGCTGGAGCGGCCGGCGCCGGACGCCTCCGACGAGGCGTGGTACGCCTATGTCTATCTGCGCGAGAACCCGCGCGGGGCCTATGACGAATATTGGCACCACAGTTCGGGCTGCCGCCGCTGGCTGATCGTCTCGCGCAACACCATCACCCACGAAAGCTCGGGCGTCCGCGACGTCGCGCTCGGCACGGCGGCGGAGATGCCGGCATGAGCGCCCGCCGCCTGCCCTCCGGCGGCCGGATCGACCGCACGCGGACGATCCGCTTCACCTTCGACGGCGAGGCCCTGACCGGCCATCCCGGCGACACGCTCGCCTCCGCGCTTCTCGCCAACGGGCGCGTGCTGATGGGGCGGTCCTTCAAGTATCACCGGCCGCGCGGCGTCGTCACCGCGAACTCGGCCGAGCCGAACGCGCTGGTGACGGTCGGCGCGGGCGGGCGGCGGGAGCCGAACAGCCGGGCGACCATGGTGGAGCTGCACGACGGGCTCGACGCCGTCAGCCAGAACCGCTGGCCCTCGCTGGAAAGCGATATCGGCGCGGTGAACGGCCTGCTATCGCCCTTCCTGTCGGCGGGCTTCTACTACAAGACCTTCATGTGGCCGGCCGCCTTCTGGGAGAAGGTCTACGAGCCCTTCATCCGCCGCGCCGCCGGGCTCGGCACGGCCAGCTACGAGGCCGACCCCGACCGCTACGAGAAGGCCTTCGCGCATTGCGACCTTCTCGTCGTGGGCGCCGGCCCCGCCGGCCTCGCCGCCGCGCTGACGGCGGGCCGCGCCGGGGCGAGCGTCATCCTGATGGATGAGAACGCGGAGGCCGGCGGCTCGCTGCTCCACGATCCCGCCCGGATCGACGGCCGACCCGCCTCCGCCTTCGCGGCCGGCCTGCTGGGCGAGCTGGCAAGCTTTCCGAACGTGCGCGTCGTCCCGCGCACGACCGTCTTCGGCTGGTACGACGACATGGTCTTCGGCGCGGTGGAGCGCACGGGCAAGCATCTGGCCGCGCCCATGCCCGGCCATCCCGCCGAGCGCCTCTGGCGCGTCGTCGCACGGCGGGCGATCCTTTCGACCGGTGCCGAGGAGCGCCCGCTCGTCTTCGGCGGCAACGACCGGCCGGGCGTGACGACGGCCGAGGCCGCCATGGCCTATGCCGGGCGCTATGGCGTCGCCGTCGGGCAGCGCGTCTGCGTCTTCGCCAATTCCGATGCGGGCGCGCGCACCGCCGCGACGCTGGAAGCCGCCGGCATCGAGGTCGCGGCGCTCGTCGATTCGCGGACGGACGTGCAGACCCCGGCCGTCGAGGCCCGCCTCTACAAAGGCGCCACCGTCACCGGCACCGCCGGCCGCCGGGCGCTGCGCTCCGTCACGATCCGCCGGAACGGCGCGGAGGAGGTCGTCGAGGCCGATGCGCTCGCCATGTCCGGCGGCTTCAGCCCGCGCATCCATCTCGCCTGCCATCGCGGCGGCAAGCCGCGCTGGAGCGAGACGCACGCGGCTTTCCTCGCGCCGGACGGCCTCAGGGGTCTGACGCTCGCCGGCGCATCGACGGGCGCTTCGACGCTGGCCGCCTGCCTTGCGGAAGGCTCCGCCGCCGCTCTCGATGCGCTCGGCGACCTCGGCCGCTCCGGCACCGCGCCCGAATTCGGCGCCATCGAGAACGATGCTTCGGCTCGGCCGGCAAAGCCCCTCTGGCGCGTGCCGGCGGCGAAGGGCAAGGCCTTCGTCGACTTCCAGAACGACGTGCATCTCGGGGATCTCGGTCTCGCCGTTCGCGAGGGCTTCGGCCATGTCGAGCTGGCCAAGCGCTACACGACGAGCGGCATGGCGACCGACCAGGGCAAGCTGTCCAACGTCAACGCGATCGGCATTCTTGCCGAGGCGCGCGGCGTCTCGCCGGCCGAGGTCGGCACCACGACCTTTAGGCCCTTCTACACGCCCGTCTCCTTCGGCGCCCTGACCGGCACCGCGAAGGGCCGCCATTTCCAACCCGTCCGCCGCTCGCCGCTCCACGGCTGGGCGGAGCTGAACGGGGCGGAGTTCGTCGAGACCGGGCTCTGGTATCGCTCGTCCTACTTCCCGCGCGCGGGCGAGACGGGCTGGCGCCAGAGCGTCGACCGGGAGGTGCTCACCGTGCGCGAGGCCGCCGGGCTTTGCGACGTCTCGACCCTCGGCAAGATCGAGATCTTCGGCCGCGACGCCGCCGAATTCCTGAACCGCGTCTATTGCAACGGCTTCCTGACGCTGGCCGTCGGCCGGGCGCGCTACGGCATCATGCTGCGCGAGGACGGCATGGTCTACGACGACGGCACGACGAGCCGGCTCGGCGAGACCCACTTCCTGATGACGACGACGACCGCGCTCGCGGCCGGCGTCATGACGCATCTGGAATTCTGCGCCCAGACGATCTGGCCCGAACTCGACGTGCGCATCGCGTCGGCCACCGACCAGTGGGCGCAGATGTCGCTGGCCGGGCCGAAGGCGCGCGAAATCCTTTCCGCCGTCGCGGACGAGGACGTCGCCGACGAGGCCCTGCCCTTCATGGCCGCGCGGGAGGCGAGCTTTCTCGGCGGAGAGATCCGGGGCCGGCTCTTCCGCATCTCCTTCTCCGGCGAGCTCGCCTACGAGATCGCGGTGCCGGCCGCCTTCGGCGAGGCGATGGCGGACGCGCTGATGGAGGCAGGCGCCGCGCACGGCATCTGCGCCTATGGCACGGAGGCGCTCGGCGTGCTGCGCATCGAGAAGGGGCACGTCACCCATGCGGAGATCAACGGCACGGTGACGCCGGCCGATCTCGGCCTCGGCAAGATGGTCTCGGCGAAGAAGGCCGACTTCATCGGCAAGCACATGCTGGGACGCGAAGGGCTGCTCGCGCCGGACCGGCCGCGCCTCGTCGGCGTCCGGCCCCTCGACCCCGGCCAGAGCTTCAGGACGGGCTCGCACATCCTCGCCAAGGGCGCCGAAGCCACGCTCGAGAACGACCAGGGCTATGTCACGTCGAGCTGCTTCTCGCAGACGCTCGGCTCGACCATCGGCCTTGCCCTCGTCGTGAACGGGCCGGAGCGCCATGGCGAGGAGGTCGTCGCCTGGAACGGCCTCGCCGGCCAGTTCACGCCGGCCGTCCTCGTCGATCCGGTGTTCGTCGATCAGAAGAACGAGAAGCTCCATGTCTGAGATCGCAAGCCGACGGATCGCGCCCCGCCCCGCCCTGCCGCAGGCGCCGCTCGGCGGGCCGGGCTCGGCCCTCGTCCTGGCCGCACTGCCGGAGGGCCATGTCCTGCAGGCGCTCGCGGAACCGGCGGCGGACGATGTGAGCACCCGTCTCGCCGGGATCGGCGACGGCGGCCCCTTCGCGGTGCGCCCCCTCTCCCCCGGCCAGTGGTTCGTCGTCGGGGACGCGCCGCTGTCTCCGGCGGCCCTTACCGAACGGGCGAGCGGGATCGCCGATGTCGCGGCGCTCAGCGATCAAAGCAGCGGCCGCGTGCGCATCGCGCTTCGCGGTCCTGCCGCCGAAGCGGTGCTCTCGCGCGGAACGGCGGTCGACGTGTCGCGCATGGCCTTCCCCATCGGCCGCTCCGCGCAGACGCTGTTCGGCCATATCGGCATCCACCTCACCCGCGTCGGGGAGGATGCGTTCGAGCTGATGGTCCTGCGCAGCTTCGCGACGAGCCTCTGGGAGGAGCTGCGCGATCTCGGAGAGCCGCATTTCGGCGGGTCCTGAAACGATCGGCGCTCGAAAACCGGCGGTTCCGTCAAGCCAACGGGATTGCGGCGGTCGCATTCCGAGGCCGCCGCATCCGACGTTCCAGCTTAAAAAGACAGTCCGAACTGCAGGTCGACGCGGTTCTCGGAAGCGTCCGATCCGAACTGCCCGCTATAGGTGACGCCGAGCTTGGAAGCGGACGTCACGGCAAAGCCGAGTCCGAGTTCGAGGAGGGCGGCATCCTTCGTCAGAGGAGCGCCTTCGATCGAGAAGGTGTCGCTGGTGGCGAAGGCGAGGTCCGTCGTCGGGGTGGGATCGCCGAAGGCATGGCGCCATCCGGCCAGTCCGTGCGCGGTCAGCGTCAAGCCGCCGATATCGATCTCGCCCGCAGCCCGAAGCCCGAGCGTCGAGATCGTCTCGCCCTCGGTTTGGCTTTGACCGCGAAGGGCCGCGGCGCCGCCGGTCTCCCCGAAGCCCTCCGTATCCAGATGGACGTAGGCGAGCTGGGCGAAGGGATCGAGGCGGATGCCGGGCGCAAGGTCGATCGCGTAGCTCGCCTCGCCAAAGACCTGCGCTGCGCCGCTATCGTAACCGGCCTCGAGCCTATCCGAGAAACCGCCGAACACGACGGAGCGCGTGGTGTCCACCTCGTTCCAGCTGTAACCCGCGCCGGCCTTCAGCTGAATGCGCCCGAGGTCCAGGCCGGCATAGAGGCCAGCATGGAGGCCGTCGATCTCGGCGGATGCGTCGCGGCCGTCGAGATCGACCGATCCCCGACTGTAGCCCCCCAGGAACCCGAGCCGGAGATCGTCCCCGACAAAGCCGTCGCCGCCGATCAGAACGCCGCCAAGGTCCCGGTCGAAGGAGGCGACGCCGGAGCCGGCAGCATTTCGCCCGGAGGAGCGGTAGCCCGCGATCCAGGCGCCGCGGGTCTCGTCACTTTCGAACGTACTGGCCAGCCGGTCCAGCGCTGCCCGGCGCAGGAAACCGGCCTCCTCGACGAGGTCGGTCTTCACCGAGGCGTGGATCTCGCCGGACAGTTCATCGAAAGCGCGGCGCGCCTCGGAAGCGTTCGAGAAAAGAAGGGCGTTGTAGAGGGAAAGGCTTGCCGAGCCCGCCGCCTGATCGAGCCCGTCGAGCGCCCCGGCGGTCTCGCGCCCGTTCCGCGTCGTTGCGGCGCTGGCGAAGGATGCGGCGCCCTCACCCGTGCGAAGGCCGAGCAGCACGCGGTCGCTCGCATAAAGAAGCGTGGAGCGCAGGAAGGCGCTGTCGATCGAGAGCGCACCGAAGCGTCCGACGACGTCGCTCGCGGTGAGAATCGTGTAGGTCTGGCCGTCGCGATAGCTGACCGTCGGATCGAGCGCGACGATGTCGACGCCCGCCCCGCCCAGCGTCGCCGTGCCGCGAACGTCGATCCGGTCGGCCTCGCCACCCGCACCGATCTCGACCGCATAGGTGGAGCCGGCGGCATAGGTGAGATCGCCGTCGACGGCGATCGCGCCGATGGAATTGCCGGGCGCGATGGTGGCGCCCGCATCGAGACGGGTCGTCCCGATCGTTCCGTTTCCTTTGAGAATGCCGCCGGATGCGACCGTGACGCTGCCGCCGAGCGTGCCGTTGACGGAGAGGACGCCGTCGACGGTCGTGACGCCCGCGAAGGACGAGTTGTCGCCGCTCAGGCGGACGATGCCGCCCCCCGCGAAGAGGAGCACGCCGGGGCCGGAAAGGGCGCCCGCATAGACGCCGTCATAGGTCTGATCGAAGGTGAAGTTTGCGCCGGCATCGATCCGAAGATCGCCGAAGAAGCGGTCGGAGGCCGACGTGACGCCGCCCGCCTCGATGGTCCAGTCGAGATCGCTGCGGCCCGCGAGCGTCAGCTGCCCGGCGCCGCGCTTGACCATCTCGCCGGCCTCGCCGCCGAGGCCGCCGATGGTCCCTGTCAGCGTTGCCGCCGAGTCTTCCGTCAGGACGACCGTGCCGGCATTGGCGATGGAGCCCTTGATTGAACGGCTCGATCCCGACAGCGTGCCGGCGGAGACGAGCGTATCGCCCCGGTAGTCGTTCTCGCCGGCCAGTTCCAGCGTGCCTGCACCGATCTTGACGAGCGAGCCGTCGCCCTCGATGCGGCCGCCGAAGAGCGTCGAACGATCGTTGGCGCCGACCGTCAGCGTGCCGCCTTCGAGATCGACGAGACCGGCCCCTTCGAGCGATCCGATCGTCTGCGCGAAGCCGGAAAGCGCCAGGGTTCCCCCCGCCTCGACGTCGAAGGCGGAGCGCCCTGCGAAGGCCCCCTCGCCGCCGGCCTTCAGCGTGCCGCCGCGCACGATGCTCCGGCCGGTATAGTCGCTCGTGCCCGAAAGGGTCAGGATGCCCGTTCCGGCTTTGACGAGGCCGCCTCCGGTTCCGCCGGAGGCGCCGCCATCCGAGATCCGGC
The DNA here is from genome assembly GCF_001425485.1 of Aureimonas sp. Leaf427. Taxonomy (GTDB): domain Bacteria; phylum Pseudomonadota; class Alphaproteobacteria; order Rhizobiales; family Rhizobiaceae; genus Plantimonas. The sequence continues at coordinate 67,557 of NZ_LMQW01000012.1, forward strand.
CGTCGAAGTCGATGAAGGCCTCGTTCGTCGTGAGTTCGAGGAGCTTTCCGCCGAGATAGACCGAACCGGCGCCGCGAATGGCGCCGAGCCCGAGGCCGCCCTCTGCCACACCCGAAATGTCGAGAGCCGCGCCGTCGTCGATCTGGATTTCGGCATTGCCGCCCGACGAACGGCCGGAGAAGACGGCGACGGCGTCCGGCCTCAGACCGATCCGCGCAGTACCGGCCGTCGCTTCGTCGCCGAATGTCAGAAGGCCAGCATTGTCGATCTCGGCATCCGCCGCGCTGCTCCGGCTGGCGAAGATGATGGTGGAGGACGCATTGCCGACGATGGCCGCGTTTGCCGCGGTGCTGTCGCCGTCGAACCGGAGGAGATGGTCGTTGGTGATCGAAGCGGTGCCGGCGCTCGCGCGGTCGGTGAAGCTCGTGACGCCCGTCGCATTGACCGTCAACGTCGCATCGCCGAGCGTGCTGTCGCCGGCAAAGCCGAGGGTGCCATTGTTGGTGATGGCCGAGGAGCCCGCCGTGCTGCGATCGGAGAAGTCGATCGAGCCCGTGCCGTTGTTGACGATCCGCGATGCGGCGGCGTCGGCGTCGCCCGTCAGGATCAGCGCGCCGTTGTTCGCGATCCCTGCATTTCCGCCGCTCGCCTGCCCGGACAGGGTCAGCGTGCCAGCGCCGTTGTTGGTGATCGTAGCGGCGCCGAGACGCGAACGCTCATGGAAGGCGAGGAGATCGTTGTTGGTGACGAAGGCCCTGCCCGCCGTGCTGTCGCCTTCGAAGCGGATGGTGCCGCCATCGTTCGCGACGATCCTCGCATCCGCCGCCGTCGCTTGGCCGCCGAAATAGACCGTACCGCCGCCATTGGCTGTGATCGATCCGGAGTCGATTCCCGCCGAGGAGGCGTCGAGGAAGATCGTCGAGCCGCCATCGTTGACGATCGGCGCGGCTTCGCGCGTCGCCTGATCTCGAAAGACGACGGCCTGGCCTGCTAAGGTCGTCAGAGGCGTCGCGCCGGCGGACTGGGTGTTCTCGAAGACCGTCGCGGACGAATAGGCCGGCTCCTGCGCCGCTGCACCCGGCACCTGCAGCAAAGCGCCGAGACTGACCCCTGCCGAAAGAAGGACCCTCGGCGAGCGAAAGGCGAGAAACATGGATCGTCTCGGTCAAAGAGGTAAGGCGCATGCGAATTATCATCCGCAGCTGATCCGTGACTGAGCTTCCGCGACCCCGCAAGCGCAAGTTGCGGCAGGGACCTGATCCGGTCCGCGACGATGCAGATTTGCATCGTCGATCTCAGGATATCAGGCCATTCGCAGAGAGTTCCGCCATGCCGAGGCCCCCACCGCAGCACCTTCTAGGAAATAAGTCTTACGAAATAATCTCGTTGCCTCCCAGAACGCCTCCGCGGCAACCGAGTGCCCATACGTCATGCAGACGATTGATATAAAGCCGTTTTCTTCTCCGTTCGTAAATCGTCAGACAAACTGCTTTTCACCAAGCCAACACGGCGCCGTGATCAACAATACCTTAATTATAAGCGCTGGTTATATTATTAACTGTGCCCTGAGCATTTGGTTGCATTCGATGCAACCGTCGTTCTATTGATTATAAGCCATTTATTCAAAACTATATTGGAGTGCCCGATGCGCGTGTCAGCGACGGCGTTGTTTTGGCTGTGTTCGGCCGTCCTTTCCGTCTTCCTGATCGTCCAGCCGATCAGCGTCGAGGCGCAGTTGGCGATCGCGCTGACCGCGATCGTTCTGGCGGCCGCGATCTACGTCCTGAAACTCGGCGGCATCTGGCGGCACGCCTTCCTGGCGCTCGCGACCGCGGTCGTGCTGCGCTACGCCTATTGGCGCACGACGGCGACGCTGCCCTCGTCGGACGACCTCGTCAGCTTCATTCCGGCGATGATCCTCTACGCGGCGGAGATGTACTGCATCCTCTTCCTCTTCATGAGCGTCTTCGTCGCCATCGATCCGCTTCAGCGCAGGCCTGCCAGGCAACTCGACGACGACGCGCTGCCCCATGTCGACGTCTTCGTGCCGTCCTACAACGAGAGCTCGGACATCCTGTCCCTCACGCTGTCGGCCGCCAAAGCGATGGATTATCCGGCCGACCGCCTGAACGTCTTCCTGCTCGACGACGGCGGCACCGACCAGAAGCGCAACGCCCGCGACGCTCGCTCCGCCGCCGCCGCCCAGCGCCGCCATGTCGAACTGCAGGCCCTGTGCCGCACGCTCGGCGTCACCTACCTGACCCGCGCCCGAAACGAGCATGCCAAGGCCGGCAATCTCAACAACGGCCTCGCCAACAGTTCGAGCGAACTCGTCGTGGTCTTCGACGCCGACCACGCCCCGGCCCGGGAGTTCCTGCGCGAGACGGTCGGCCATTTCCGCGACGACGAGAAGCTCTTCCTCGTTCAGACGCCGCACTTCTTCTCCAATCCCGATCCCCTGGAGCGCAACCTCTCGACCTTCGATAAGATGCCGTCCGAGAACGAGATGTTCTACAGCTCGATCCAGAAGGGTCTCGACAAGTGGAACGCGACCTTCTTCTGCGGCTCGGCGGCCGTGCTGCGCCGCCGCGCTCTCGATCAGGTCGGCGGGTTCGCCGGCGTCACGATCACGGAAGACTGCGAGACGGCGCTGGAGTTGCACTCGCGCGGCTGGACCAGCCGCTATGTCGACCGGCCGATGGTGACGGGCCTACAGCCCGAGACGCTGTCCAGCTTCATCGGCCAGCGCTCGCGCTGGTGCCAGGGGATGATCCAGATCTTCCTTCTGAAGAACCCGATCTTCAAACCCAATCTCTCCATCGCCCAGAAGATCTGCTATCTATCGAGTTCGATGTGCTGGTTCTTCCCGCTGCCGCGCATGGTCTTCCTGCTCTCGCCGCTCCTGTTCATCTTCTTCGACCTGAAGATCTTCGACGTCTCGACGCAGGAATTTGTCGCCTACACGCTGACCTATCTCGCCATCAACACGCTGATCCGGAACTATCTCTACGGCTCGGTGCGCTGGCCCTTCGTCTCCGAACTCTATGAATACGTCCAGACGGTCTATCTCTTCCGCGCCGTCTTCAGCGTGCTGTTCAACCCGCGCCGTCCCACCTTCAACGTCACGGCCAAGGGCGAGACGATGAAGGAAGACCGCCTCTCGCCGCTGGCTCTGCCCTATTTCGGCATCTTCGCCATCCTCGTCGCGGCCTTCGTCTATTCGATCTACCGCTACCAGACGGAGCCCCAGGTCGGCGGCATTCTCCTCGTCGTTGCCGCCTGGAACGTGTTGAACCTCCTGATCGCCGGCGCCGCCCTCGGCGTCGTGACCGAGCGCCGCGAGCGGCGCCAGGCGCCGCGCACCATCTCCGACCGCGCCGCCACCCTCGTCATCGACAATGCCGAGATCCCGATCCAGGTCGACGACACCTCGCTCAGCGGCGCCAAGGTCACGCCGCTCGGCCCTATCCCGAACCTGCATGGCGGACGCCGCGGCCACATCGTCGTCACCGGTCTCGGCAGTCGCGGCGAGCTCGGCCGCATCCCCGTCTCCCTGCGCTCCGTCATCCAATGGGACGGCACGGTCTCAATCGGGCTGCGCTACGAGGCGGATGCCAGCGACTACGCCATGATCGCGGAGCTGATGATGGGCGACATGGAGGCGGTGCGGCACCAGCGCGAAGCCCGCCGCCGTCCGCGCGGCATGATCAAGGGCGGCATGACCATCGTGCTGTGGGGCGTGCGCTATCCCCTGAAGGCCTTCCGCCACCTCGTCTTCGACCGCAACGGGACCAAGGCGGAAACGGTGTCCGCTACGGAGACCTCGATCGCCCCCTCCATCGCCCCGGTTTCGGCCGCGGACGCCCACTGACCGCTCGAAGGATGACCGTCATGACCTCCGGCCTGCGACGCACCCTCGCTGCGGCAACCATCCTCGGCGCCTCGCTCCACGCGCTTCCCTCCCATGCGGGCCCCGTGTCCGCCTTCGATCCCAATGCCGGGTCGCAGGCGGCACCTGCGGCAGCCAAGGGCGCACCGGACGGGCTCAGCCGCTTCGCCCTCGAACAGGACCAGCTCTCGTTTCAGGGCGAGAACGGCCGGCTCGACGCCCCGCTCTTCGTGACGGCGGCCCAGTCCGCCATGCCGGCGCGGCTCGTCTTCAACATCGACAGCGCGATCTCGGTCCTGCCCGAGACCTCGCGGATGACGGTCCTCGTCAACGACCTGCCGGTGACCGAAACCAGGCTCGGCCTGACCGGGCGCCAGACCATCGAGGCCGAACTTCCCTCCGGCCTGCTGCAGCCCGGCTTCAACGGCGTGCGCATTCTCGTCGAGCAGCATCACCGCGTCGACTGCTCGCTTCCCGGCACCTACGAGCTCTGGACGAAGATCGACCCGGCCACGAGCGGCCTCGCCTTCGGCGCCGCTTCCAACGTGCTGACTGGGCTCGATGAGCTCGGCTCGATCCAGCCCGGCCCCGACGGACGCATCCATGTGCGCGGCATCGTCGGCAAGGGCGCGACGGGGCCGGTCATCGACCAGACGATGACGGCGATCCAGGCCGCGACGCTTCTCGGCTATTTCGACGCGCCGATCGTCGACGTCTCCAACCAGCCGGGCGAAGGCGCGGGGCTCGACGTGATCGTGGGAACGATGGGCGAGGTGTCCGGCCTCGTCGGCAATGCCTCGGGCAACACCGAGTTTCCCTTCGTCACCCTCCTGCCCGCCTCGGGCGGCAAGCGCGCGACGCTCGTCGTCTCCGGCGTCACGGCCGACGACGTCCGGCTGAACCTTGCCGAGCTCGCCGGAAAGGCGCGGGCGACGGAACCGACCGGGCCGCTGGCGGGGCAGCAGAGTCTGGCCATGTTCCAGGGCAAGACCATGAACAGCGGCGAGACCGTCCGCTTCGAGGATCTCGGCGTCGACGCCCGGCCCTTCACCGGCCGCCTCTATCGGGACGAATTCCGCATCGTCCTGCCCGCCGACTTCTACGCGGCGGACTACGACTACGCCTCGATCGCCCTCGACGCCGCCTTCTCCGCTGGCCTCAAGGAAGACGCGCAGCTGATCATCCGGGCGAACGACAAGGTCGTGACGACCCTTCAGCTCAGCTCCTCCAAGTCGGGACAGTTGCGCCAGCAGAAGATGCGCGTCCCGCTCAACGCGCTGAAGCCCGGCATCAACGTCTTCCGCATCGAGGCGCTCGTTCCGAGCGCGATGGACGCGGCCTGCGAGGCGCCGATGCAGGCAAGCCCCACCGTCCGCTTCGCGCTGGCGGGAACCTCCTCTTTCACCCTGCCGCACATCGCCCGCGTCGGCCATGCGCCCGACATCTCGGCGATGACGGCGGGCATCGCGGAAGCGAACCGGACAATCGAGAAAGGCCTCACCGTCTTCGTGCCGAACTACGACCGGCAGCTTCTGGGCGCGGCCGCGACCTTCGTCTCGAAGATCACCAGCTCCACGCGCAAGATCCAGCCGGTCCACACGACCTCGGTCATGCCGCTCGACATCAAGGACGACCTGATCGCCTTCGGCAGCAGCAACGCCCTGCCGCCCGAGCTTTTCGACACGATCCGCGTCGCCAGAGCCGAGAACGGCACGGGGGTGGCCGATGCCGCCGCCGCTTCGCCGAGCTTCGTCTCCGCTGCGTCGGCCGCAGGCCTTTCCCCGGCCGCCCCCTCGAAGGGCGCCATGTCGGAGGCGGAGGCGATGAAGGCGGCGATGGAGGCCGCCGCCGGCACCACGGCGCCCACGCCCGAGCCGCAGCAGGAGGCCGCGCTGACGAGCAGCGTCAACCGGGCACTGGACGATCTGTCCATGTCCTTCGGCTGGGCCGCGAGCCAGATCCGGGACTTCTCGCTGGCGCAGACGAGCCCGACGCTTTTCACCCCGTCCCCCGACGCCGCGCTCACCATCGCGCAGATGCCCTCGCCCAACCAGTCCGCCTCGGCCTGGACCATGGTGACGGCGCCGACGCCCGCCGGCGTCGTCTCCGGCGTGGAGAGCGCGACGAGCCGCCAGCGCTGGGCCTCGCTCAGCGGTGCGGTCTCGGAAATTTCGGGCGAGAACGGGCACGTTACCAGCCAGGAGGCCACCAGCGAGCGGCTCTACGAAACGCAGCCCCGGTCCTTTTCCAATGCGCGCCTCGTGCTTGCCGGCTGGTTCTCCCGCCACACCGAGCAGTATCTGGCCGCCATGATCGGCACGCTTCTGCTCCTCGGCCTTGCGACCGGGCTATTCCTGCGCGGCGTCGGCGAGAAGAACTGATGGTTCGCATCAAGACCCTTCTCGCCACCGTCGCGGCCCTCCTCTACATGTCGATCACCCCGCCCCCATCCGCCGCCGCACCGCCCGTCGTTCCGGCGGCCTCGGCGGGCGAGGATCTCATCCTCGGCAGCTGGATGCTCTATGCCAGCCGCTTCGTCTCGCCCGAGGGCCGGGTGATCGACGACGTCAACGGCGGCATCAGCCATAGCGAAGGCCAGGGCTACGGCATGCTGATGGCGGTCGCGGCCGATGACCGCGCCAGCTTCGAGCGGATGCACGCCTGGACGAAGCGCGAACTCTTCGTTCGCGGCGACGGCTTGGCGGCTTGGCGCTGGGCGCCCGAGGCCGATCCGCACGTCACCGACCGCAACGACGCGACCGACGGCGACCTTCTGATTGCCTGGGCGCTCCTGCGGGCGTCCAAGCGATGGGACCAGTCGGCTTGGCAGGACGAGGCGAAGACGATCGTCGACGCTGTCGTCGAGAAGGCCGTGACGAAGAGCGCCTTCGGCGAGCTTCTCCTTCCGGCCGTCGACGGATTTCGCGAGGGCGAACAGGCGGACGGGCCGGTCGTGAACCTCTCCTACTGGGTGTTTCCAGCGCTGGAGGAGCTCGGCACGATCGCGCCGAAGCTCCGTCGCTCGAAGATCGCCGACAACGGCCTGCGCCTTCTGAAAGAGGCCCGGTTCGGCCAGTCCGGCCTTCCCGCCGACTGGACGGCGCTCGCCAGCGAACGTCCCATGCCCGCCAGCGGCTTTCCCGCCGAGTTCGGCTACAACGCCATCCGCATCCCGCTCTATCTCGCCTGGTCGAAGACGCCGGACCGGCAGCTTCTCTCCGGCCTCGCCGATAGCCTGTCGGCGGAAGCGGGCGGCCTTCGCACCGTCGATCTCGCCACCGGCATGCCCAAGGACGCCTTGTCCGATCCGGGCTACCGGGCTGTGAACGACGTGGTGCGCTGCGCGCTCGGCCGATCCGACCGAGCGGAGGCCGCCGGGTCTTTCCAGGCCACGAACTACTATCCCAGCACCCTGCACATTCTCGCCTTGATGGCGCTCGCAGAAAGGTACCCGCAATGCCTGCGATAAAGAGCCTGACGCTTTCGGTCTCGGTCCTGGTCCTCCTGGCGGCCGGCGCGGCGCAGGGCGCCAGCCCCGCCGCGCCGGCGTTCGGCGGCCTTTCGGCGCCGGCCATATCCGGCGCCTCGAGCGCGCCGGCCGCGCCCGCCTTCGCCCCGCCCGCGCCCCCCGCGATTGCACCGGCGGCCGCCGTTCCTGTGGCGCCCGGCGCCAACCCCTTCGCGCCGCCCGTCGCGGTCGTGCCAGCCCCCGTGCCGGTGGCGGCCCAGGCGGCCGCGCCGCCGGCTGCCGAGGCCCCGGCCTTCAAGCCCGCGGCCGTGCCCGTGGCGGCCGCACCGGCGGTCGACGGGGCCGTCGCCGATGGCGATAAGGTCGACGAGGCGGCTCTTCGCTACTACGCCTCGACGCGCGATCTCGTGCGCGTCGGTGCCGAGATCCGACGCCTGAAGGCGCTGCATCCCGGCTGGCAGCCGCCGGCGGACCTCTTCGCCAAGGCGGAGACGGCGGATGAGAGCGACCTCTGGGCGCTCTTCGCCGCCAAGAACTTCGCCGGCCTCGACGCGGCCTTCGCCGAGCGCGCCAAGGCAGCGCCCGGCTGGAAGCCCTCGGCGGACCTTGCCGGCAAGGTCGCGATCGAACGGGCACGGTTCGAGATGGGCGCCGCGGCCGGAACGGGCGACTGGACCTCCGTCGTCGCGGCGGCCGGGCGCTATCCCGACGCGCTGACCTGCGCCAACATCGATCTTCTCTGGTCGCTCGGCGAAGGCTATGCGCGGATCGGCAACAACGCCAAGTCCTTCGATCTCTACAGCTACATCCTGAAATCCTGCGAGGACCCGGCCGAGCGTCTGGCGACGGTCCAGAAGGCCTCGCAGCTCCTGCCGCCGGAGGGTCTGGCGGCGCTGACCGCCCTCGGACGCCCGCTCGCGAACGGATCGACTGAGTTCGCCTCGCTGCGCTTCGATCCCGTGCGCACGCAGATGGGCAAGGTCGCATCGGGCGAGTCGGAGCTTGCGCCCGATTCCGCGCAGCTCCAGGCCTTCGCCGATGACATCGCGCGGAGCCGGAACCAGGGTGATGCGCTGCTCTTCGGCTGGTATCTCTATGCCGAGAAGGATTTCGCCGGCGCCATCGACTGGTTCAAGGCCGCCGCCAAGCTCGGCAACGATACGAAGGCGCAGGAGGGCATCATTCTCGCCCTTCGCGCTGGCGGGCAGGTCGAGGAGGCGGAAACTTTCGCGGAGGAAAACCGGACGCGCTCGGCCGATCTTGCCAAGGTCTATGTCGAACTCGTCTCGACGCGCCTGACGGAGAACGATTCCTCGGCCACGCTGGAGGAGGCCCAGCTGCGCAGCTTCGTCGAGGCCGCCGAGCTTTCCAAATCCGCGCTCGGCGCCCAGTCGCTCGGCTGGAACTATCTGGCCAAGAACAAGCTCGACGATGCCCGCACCTGGTTCGAAAAGTCGGTCGAGTGGCAGGCGACCAAGGAAGGCGTGACCGGGCTCGCCATCGTCGCGGCGCGCTCCAAGAACCGCGGCGAGCTGCGCGAGATCACCGCGAAATACGGCGACAGCTTTCCCGAGCTTGCCAGCGTGCAACTCGCCTCCGCTCCGAGAGCCGCCGCGCCCGCCCGCAAGCAGGCGCAGGCCAAGCCCGCCGGAAAGGCAACAGGAAACAAGAACGGCGGCGGCGATTCGACCTTGCTGGACGAGGCGAATGCCGCCTTCAAGGCCCGCAAGTACAAGGACGCGCTCGCCCTTCTCGACAAGCGCGAGAGCCTCCAGGGCCACAATGGCGGCGCGGAGGTGTTGCGCGGATGGGCGAACCTGAAGCTCGGCCGCTTCGACGAGGCGCGCCGCGTCTTCAAGCAGGAAAACAGCCGCCGCTCGACAAAGGACACCCGCTTCGGCATCGGCGCGGTCTCGAACGAACAGTACAACGCCTGGAACTGACGACGTCGGGTCTTTCCAAGCCGACAGAAAAGGGATCGCGGTCTTCGGAGGGCGGTCCCTTTTCTCATTGGTGCGGACCTCCGCCAGCTCGTCCTCGTCGATCCGATCGGCGGCATCGCCGCTTCGCTTTCCGTCCGCGCCCCGGCGCGCCATCTTTCCCGGTAGCGCTCGCACGCTAGGTTCGATCGAACGCGCGATGGTCGATGGCACCCATCGGCGCCAGGAGGATGTCGGCGAGCGTCCTTCGAAGCCGACGCGCCGGAGACCTCCGTTCGACCGAGGCGACCACGCCTCTTCCGAGGACAAGGACACCCGATCCCGTGAACAGCCCGACGAACCCCATCTACCGGAACGCCATCGCCGAGCTCGGCACGGTCTTCGAGCGCATCGACGATGCCAAGGTCGACGCGGCCGTCGAGGCGATCGCCGGCGCTGGAACGACGGTCGTCTTCGGCGGCGGCCGCGAGCGCCTTCAGATCATGGGCTTTGCCATGCGCCTCTATCACATGGGCGTTCCCGTCGCGGTCGAGGGCGACATGACGACGCCTCCGGTCGGGTCGGGCGATCTCTTCCTCCTGACCGTCGGGCCCGGCGAGATCTCCACCGCCGTCGCGCTGATCGACGTGGCGAAAAAGGCGGGCGCCAAGGTCCTCGCGATCACGGCGCAGCCGGAGGGCCGGGCCGCCCGGATGGCCGACGAGGTGCTTCTCCTGCCGGCCCAGACGATGGCGGACGACCAGGGGACGGCGCGCAGCTCGGTCCTGCCGATGGGCTCGCTCTACGAGGGCGCGCTCTTCGTGCTCTTCGAGGTGATGATCCTGAAGCTGCGCGACCGGCTGAACGTCACGCCCGAGGCGATGCGCGCCCGTCACACCAATCTCGAATAGGATGCGGCTCGCGCCGGAACCACCGAAGGCCGGAAGCGCTCCCAGCGACGCATTTCTCGATCGGTTCGCCGCCCTTCCCGCCGGCTACAGCGAAGGCCTCTATCGCGGCCGGCGCTATGGCGTGACGGTGCGCATGTCCGAGGACGGGCGGCGAAGCTGGCTCTTCGGCGAGGCGCTCGGCGGCGGCGACCACGTCAGCTGCAATCTCTACCGCCTGGGGGAGCGGACCCTTCTGAAGCCCTGCGAGATGGCGCCGGACAAGGTGATCGACTTCGTCCTGGCTTTCCAGCCTGTGGGCCAGCCGGGGGTCCGGCCGGCCATCCCGGCGCCGCAGGTTCGCGCCGATCGAAAAGCGTGAGAGGATCGAGCCGCCGCGACAGGACGGTCGCGGCGGGTTTCGGGAGGCGTCGATGGGCGACGAGCATGATCATTCGCATGGGCATTCAGCGTCACACGATCCTGCGGCGGGCGAGCCGCGCTGGAAGCATGACGGCATCCGCGTCATCAGGGGCGACGCGCTGGACGCCAACACGCCGCAGACGCCGGGCATGTTCCGGCAGGCCGCGATCAACGCCGCGCGCGTCGGGGCGCAGAAGATCTGGGCGGGCACGGTCAGCATCGCGCCGGACGCCAAGACCGGCGTCCATCATCACGGCGCGCTGGAAAGCGTGATCTACGTCGTCAGCGGACGGGCGCGGCTGCGCTGGGGCGACCGCCTGGAATTCGTCGCGGAGGCAGGGCCCGGCGACTTCATCTTCGTGCCGCCCTACGTGCCGCACCAGGAGATCAACGCCGACCCGACCCAGCCGCTGCAATGCGTCCTGGTGCGCTCGGACAACGAGGCGGTGGTGGTCAACATCACCGATGTCGATCCGGTGGAGAAGCCCGAGGAGGTCTACTGGACCGACCCCATTCACTCCCATCCCTGATCGGCCGGAGGGAAACGCGCGGGACCATCCGCGGAGAGCTTTGTACGGTTTCGTACGCTCGCCTCGCTTCGTACGGTTTCGTCTGGAGCGGGCTCGGGCCGTTGATGCCGGAAGGACTGTCGCTCTACCAAGGCGGAATGGGGAACGAGAAGGGCCTTGGGAGCGGGGATGGACCAGCCGAGCGAACGCCCGCCGCGCGATCTCTCGCCGGGCGACATCCGCTGCCTGCAGGCGCTCGCAGCCGGCGGATCGGAGACGACGCCGAGCCTGGATCTCGGCCTCGAGCCTGACCTCGGGGAGCAGGCGATCGACCTTTACCTTGCCTCGCTCTACCGCAAGCTGGGAACGCGAAGCCGGACGCATGCCGTCGCCATCGCGCTCTACGAAGGGATCATCCGGCTGGGAACCGCCTGAGAGCGCCGCGGTGCAGCCGGGCGGGCTCGATCAGTTGGCCGTGGCCGGCGCGGCCCACGAGCCGCCGATCAGCCGATCGTAGGCGCGCTCCGGTATGCCGTAGCAGGCACCCGCGATCTCCTCGAGCCGGACCCGGTCGCGGATCTGCACCCGGGCGCGCGTGGCCTTGATCGCCCCGAGGCCTTCCAGAACGTGGATCTCGTTCGTGACCCCGGCCCGACGGACACCCAGCATGAGCGACAGAAAGTCGTGAGTGAGCGGAAGGTCCGCGCTGTCCAGCCGGTCGTGGCACATCAACAGCCAGCGGGCGAGCCGCTCGTTCATGTTGAAGCGTCCGTTGGCCAGGGCCGACTGCGCGAGCTGGATCTGATAGGTGTAGACATAGCGGCGCATCAGCCTGTCGAGGGCGCGATCCTCCTCCATGGCCTGAAGGAGATGCGTCGCCAGGATGCGATAGCCCGAGCCCGCGACCTGCATGAAGGTCCCGTTGGAGGTGCGGTCGACGTCGAGGACGAGATGGATGGCGGACATGCCCTCCCGGCCGATATGGCCGACCTCGATCTGCTCGTTCTCCTCGCCGCCGGAAAAGGCGATATTGGAGCCCAGACCGCTTTCGAGAAAGATCAGATGCGACGTTGCTTCCCGAGGCTCGACGAGCACCGTCTTCAGGGGAAGCTCGACGTGCTCCAGATGCGGCTGGAGCTTGGCGAAGCTCTGGGGGGAAACCGCCTGCAAGATGCGATTCCTGCACGCCTTTTGCATCGGCAACGACATGAGGTTCCCCCTCGTCGGGGAGAGCCCGCGCTCATTACTGAGTCCGCAGTAATTTCGGCTTACTGCATTCAATATCGTGGCAGTGGGGGTGAGATACCAGTAAACAGATGAATAGTCAGCGGACGGTTCCGCCATTCTGCCTTCTGTACGTTTTTTACATTGTTCCCCATTTACCCAGTGATAAGCTTTGAGCGCTGTTGAGAAAAAAGGCCGCAGAGTGCGCTACTTCTTCCACATTCGCCATCACGACGAGATCGTCAGGGACATGGAAGGCGCCGAACTCGAGGACGCCGAGCTGGCGCGGCAAGAGGCCGTCCAGTGCGCCCGCGACATCATCGCGGAGCGGATCAGGACCGGAACGCCGCTGCACGTGGACACGACCCTGGAGGTGCGGGACGCCGAAGACAGGGTCGTTCTCCTGCTCTCCTTCGCCTCCGTCCTCCTGACGGGCATGACAGCGTCCGAGCCCGTTCTCGACCGCGGCGGGCACCCGCCGCTCTCCGCCAAGGGCTTTCGCCGCCGCCAAGCGCACTGAAAGCCCGATCCGCCCCATCCCTATCGAAGACGGTTCAGCCGGTTCGTCAGATGCACCTGACACTCGGCCAGACTGGCGGCGATGGCCGGGCACTGGTCCCGGCCGAAGGCCCGGACGAACTCCTCCTCCAGCTCCCGCCTTGCCTCCAGAAGCTGGCTTCGAGCCTTCAAGCCTGCGGGGGTAATGCGCACGAGCGTGCGGCGGGCATCCCGGACGTCGCCGATCCGCTCGACCATTCCCCTGGCGACCAGACGATCCATCATCTTGGACACGGTGGACGGCCGGATCGAAAGCTGGTCGGCGATCGCGGAAATGGTGATGCCCCGGGCGTCCGCCGCGAGCAGAAGCTCGTCCTGCCCGTTGTGGAAGCCGAGCTTGGCGAGCTTGATTCCGTGGAGCGCGCGCATCGATTTGGAAATGCCGATCAGCAAAGGCACGATATCGGAATCGGCGGAACCGATAGGCTCAAAAGCGGTCATCATCCGTCATCCGTCTTGAAAAAACGAGTTCGCATTCGTCAGTCTTCCTTTGTATTCCCGGACATGGATTTCACCAAGCGAGACATCGCCAAATGTCGAAACGGCCTGCGTCGCATAAGGGGTCCGCGGCAGTCGCACGGCCTGACACGACGAGATCGGCAAGGGGCGCGGCGCGTTCGGCAGGTCCGTGCCCGCGTGTTTCGTGACGCTGTGAACGCGCGGGATCGAGCGGGCCCGGCGATCCTCATACCGCGGACGACCTGCCGCTCGACGCCGGGAGCGGCCCGGCTCTACGTCGCCGGCCTGTCGTCGTTCGGGCGGGCGCCCGGTCGATCGCCTCTTGCGCAAGCCGTCCTCTCGCCCTCCTGATGGGCCGACCGCGACCGCGCCGAAAAACGCCGCCGGGCTCGCCATCGGGTTTGCCCCCGCGTCCGACGCAGAAGGAGAACGGGATGAGCGACATCGGCCATCGCGAGCATCAGATGTTTCCGGTGCTGGACGCTGCCCAGATCGCCTCGGCCCGGCGCTTCGCCAGCGGGGCGGAGCGGGTCTTCGGGCCCGGCGAGACCATCTACGAGATCGCCGCGACCGGCGCGCCCGCCTGGCTCATCCTCGCCGGCGCGATCGACGTCGTGCGCCGGGACGGGCTGAGCCGCGAGGCGCCGATCACCCATCACGGGGTCGGCCAGTTCACCGGCGAGGTCGCGCAGCTCGCCGGGCGGCCCTCGCTGGTCGGGGCGCATGCCGGGCCGGAAGGCTGCACCGCCCTGCCCTTCGATCCCGCGCATCTTCGCGCGCTCATGGTCGGCTCGGCCGATGTCGGCGAGACCGTAATGCGGGCGCTGATCCTGCGCCGGGTCGCGCTGATCGCGGAGGGCGGCGCCGGGACGATCCTGATCGGGGCGCCCGGCAGCCGGGAGATCGTGCGCCTGCAGGGCTTCCTCACCCGCAGCGGCTTTCCCGTCCTGACGCTCGATGCCGATTCCGACGACGAGGGGCGCGCGCTGATCGAGCGGGCGGGGCTCGGCGCCGACGACCTGCCGCTCGTCGTCTGCCCGAGCGGCGCGATCCTCAAGCGGCCGAGCGACCGCGACGTGGCGGCCTGCCTCGGCATGACGCCGGCCTTCGATCCCGCCGAGATCTACGACGTCGCCGTCGTCGGGGCGGGACCGGCGGGGCTCGCCACCGCCGTCTATGCGGCCTCCGAAGGCCTGCGGGTCGTCGTCCTCGACGCGCAGTCGACCGGCGGCCAGGCCGGCGCCTCGTCGCGGATCGAGAACTATCTCGGCTTTCCCACCGGCATTTCCGGCCGGGCGCTGGCCGGCCGCGCCTTCAACCAGGCCCTGAAGTTCGGCGCCGAGATCGCCGTTCCCGTCGAGGTCGAACGGCTGGACTGCACCGAGGCGGGCCTGTCGCTCGTCCTGTCGGACGGCCAGAGCCTGCGCACGCGCTCCGTCGTCATCGCGTCCGGGGCCCATTACCGAAAGCCGGATCTGCCCGATCTCGCGCTGTTCGAGGGCGCCGGCGTCTCCTATTGGGCCTCGCCGATCGAGGCCCGCCTTTGCGCGGGCGAGGAGATTGCCCTCGTCGGCGGCGGCAATTCGGCGGGACAGGCGATCGTCTTCCTCGCCCCGCAGGTGGAACGGCTGCATCTCGTCGTGCGGCGCGCGCTGTCGCAGACCATGTCGCGCTATCTCATCGAGCGCATCGAGAGCCTGCCGAACGTCACGATCCACCAGGGCTACGAGGCCGTGCAGCTGGAGGGAGACGCCGCGTCGGGCCTTCGCGCCGTCACCTTCGAGGGCCGCGGGGGCGAAGCGCCCCTTCGCATCCCCTTGCGCCATCTCTTTCTCTTCATCGGAGCCGATCCGAATGCCGCCTGGACGAAGGACTGCGTCGAGACGGACGCGAAGGGCTTCGTCGTGACCGGCCGATCCAGACTCTCGCTGGAGACGAGCGTGCCCGGCGTCTTCGCGGTCGGAGACGTGAGGGCGGGGTCCACCAAGCGGGTCGCGGCCGCCGTCGGCGAAGGCGCCGCAGTGGTCGCCCAGATTCACGCGATGATCGCCGAGCAGGCGGCCGGGACGGCGGCACCCGTCAGTTGACGGGTCCGTCGACGTCGAGATGGCTCATGGACGTGTCGGGGGAGCCTTTGCGCGAGCGCATGAAGGCGACGGTGCCGAACCAGAGCGCGACGCCGATCGCCAGGAGGATGGCCGCGACGAGATACTGGACGGGATCGCGGCCCGTCCAGGGACCGACGAGAAAGGCGCAGGACAGGGCGCCGAGAACGGGCAGCGCGGTCGGGGTGCGGAAGTGCTTGTGGGGCACCTTGTCCTTGCGCAGCACGAGGACGGCGACGTTGACGACGGTGAAGACGCCGAGCAGCAGCAGCGCCGTCGTGCCGCCGAGAGCGGGAACTTCGCCGACGAAGGTGATGAGGCCGACGGCGAGCAGCGTCGTGAAGAGGATCGCGACATGCGGCGTGCGGCGGCCGCGATGCACCCGGCCGAAGATGCCCGGCAGCACATGCTCGCGGCTCATCCCGTAGACGAGGCGGCTCGCCATCAGCATGTTGATCAGCGCGGAATTGGCGACGGCGAACATGGTGATGACGCCGAAGATGCCGATCGGAAAGCCCGGCGCGCCGGCCTGGACCACCTTGAGGAGCGGCGTATCGCCCTCGCCGAGTTCGGCGGCCGGCACGAGCGTGATCGCGGAGATCGAGACGAGCACGTAGATGAGGCCCGTGACGAGCAGGCCGCCGAGCAGCACCTTGGGGAAGATGCGCACGGGGTCCTTGGTCTCCTCGGCCATGTTCACCGAATCCTCGAAGCCGACCATGGCGAAGAAGGCGAGCGTGGTGGCCGTGATGACGCTCCAGAACATGCCCTTGTCGCCCGCCGGCTCGAAGGTCCAGATCCGCGACACGTCGCCCTGCCCGCCCATGATCGCCCAGAGGCCGATCGTGATGATGATGAGGAGGCCGGTCAGCTCCACGAGGGTGAGGACGACATTGGCCTTCACGCTTTCGCCGACGCCGCGGACGTTGACGATGGCCACCAGCGCCATGAAGGCGAGCGCCGTCAGCGTCACGTCCCATCCCGCCAGATCGAGGTCGAAGGCGGCTGACATATTGGCGGCGAAGGCGCGGCTCGCCGTCGAGGCGGAGGTGATGCCCGAGGCCATCACGGCGAAGGCGATGATGAAGGTGACGAAATGGATGCCGAAGGCCTTGTGCGTGTAGAGCGCGGCGCCGGCGGCTTTCGGATATTTCGTGACGAGTTCGAGATAGGAAAAGGCGGTGAGAAGCGCGACGCCGAAGGCGACGAGGAAGGGCAGCCAGACGACGCCGCCGACCTCGGCCGCGACCTGGCCGGTCAGCGCGTAGACGCCCGTTCCCAGGATGTCGCCGACGATGAAGAGGAGAAGGAGCTTCGGCCCCATCACCCGCTGAAGACCCTCGTCGCCCGAGCCGACCCCTCCGGCGCTCCCGCCCTGAACCGCGTTCACCGACATGCCCTGCCCTCCCAAACGCTACAGACCCTTTGGCGGAAACATGTCGCTCCCTACATAAAAAGACAGTGATCCGGCCCGGCTTCGAGGAACGTTTCCGCCCGTCTCGAGCGCGGCGGGCTCGGGGGCTCCTCCGCGGACGACGCTCCGCTCGCGGGACGCATGCGGGCCCGCGAACGCCGATCTTGCCGAGGTCTGTCGCTTTCCCGCGCCGGATACCCCATATGCGGGCGACGCATTCACCGACAGGAGCGCAAATGAAAAAGCCGAACTTCGATTTCGAGCGTCGCGAGCGCGACAAGGCCAAGGCCGCCAAGAAGGCCGAGAAGGCCGCGGCCAAGGCGTCCAAGGGTCCGGCCGATGCCGGCGCGGACGGGTCCGAGGCATCGGAGCCGACATCCAGCGCCGAGACGACGACCTAGAACCTGTCAGGTTCGCGCTGAACCAGACGGGCTCTCGATTCCTTTGTCGTCGTTTGTCTTTTCGGGATAACCGGCTCCCACCTATCCCTGACAAACTCTAAAATCAGTCCATCGGGAATTCAGACATGTCGAATAGCAAACCTGCGGGCAAGGGTCCGAAGACGGCGCCCGGCGAGGAGCCGTACGAGGCCGATGCCTTCGCCAAGAAGTACGGCCTGCCCATCGGCGAGGCGAAGACGATCATCAAGCGATACGGCCCGTCCCGCAAGAAGCTGGACTCGCACATGGCGGCCCGGGACGCCTGATCCCGGACGCCGCGCGCCCTGGCGATCCGCTGGATGCGCAAGGCGGCGCTGTGTCATCGCCCGGCGGCGCGCAGGGGTGCTTCGGTTCGGGATCGCAAGCACTCGCCGCCGCCCGGAGGGATCGCTCGAGATCTCGCCATCCCCGAACGCTTCCCGATACGGTCGGGCCGGACGGGATCAGGCCTCGCGCCCTCCCACATGCCGCGCCAGTAGCGCCCTGACGCCGACGCGCGCCTTCAGCCGCGCGGCCATGAGATAGGTTCCGCCGAACTTGCGCTGGAGAAACAGCGTATCGGTCGGCGGCAGGCGCCAGCCATCCCGCTCGCCGGCAAACTCCAGGCCCTCCTCGCGCAGTCTCCTCAGATAGTTCGTGTCGCCGAAGTCGAACGTGTCGGAGGCCAGGAGCGGCCCCTTCGCCGTGTCGAACATGGCCATGACCTTCTCGCGATGGCGCTGGGGCACGGCCCCGTCGATGAGGCCCAGCGCCGTCAGCGCCGCCTCGGCGGCGCCGCGATCGTCGGACAGGCCGGCCGCGGCGAGCACCCGGCACCCTTCGGAAAAGCCCGGCTCGAAGGCGCGCGTCGCGCCGAAATCGAGAAGCACGATCTGCCGCGTCGAGGGATCGTAGCGGTAATTGGCAAGGTTCGGATCGGTCTGCATCAGCCGGAAGTCGAAGAGTTCGCGCAAGGCCAGGTCGATCAGCAGTCCCGCGATCCGGTCGCGCTCCTCCTGCGGCGCGGCGTCCAGCGTTTCGATCGGAACGCTCTCCAGATAGGACATGGCAAGGACGTTCGTGCCGGTGAGATCGCGATGCACGGCGGGGAGCCTGAAGTTGTCGTCGTCCCGCAGCAAGTCCCCGAAGCGGTCCAGGCAGTCCGCCTCGCGCTCGTAGTCGGCCTCCTCGCGCAGCTGCCGCTTGGCCTCGCCGAGCAGAGGCGCGATGTCGAGATGGCGCGGCACGATGCCGGACATGCGCAGGAGCGTCGCGACATTGTCGACGTCGCTGTCGATGCTGCGCCGGACGCCGGGATACTGGATCTTGATCGCAAGGTCCCGCCCGTCTTTGGTGCGAACGCGGTGGACCTGACCGATCGAGGCGGCGGCGATCGGCCGGAACGGAAAGCGTTCGAACCGGTCGAGCCAGCCCGGCCCCCATTCGCGATCGAGCACCGACTGGAGCTGGCGGACCGGCATCGGCTCGGCATCGGCGCGAAGCCTTGCCATGATGGCGGAGAGTTCGGGCGGCAGGATGTCGCCGGCCTCCATCGACAGAAGCTGGCCCATCTTCATCGCCGCGCCCCGCAGATGCGACAGCTGCTCGGTCACGCGCAGGACATTGCCGGGGGTCAGGAGAAGGTCTTCCAAACGGGGCCGCTCCCCGCGAGCCAACTGGCGCGCCCCGTCGAGCAGCATGCCGCCGGCGAGCCCCGTCGCCATGCCGCCCAACCGGGCAAGCCGCGAGAGGCGGCGGCTGGGCACGGCCGAGCCGCCGGCGGAGGGAAAGCGAGGCGCCACGAGAACCGGCCTTTCGAGACGTGGCCCCTTGCGGCCACCCTTCCCGATTGCGGCCCGGACTTCGTCCCCAGCGAGGCGAGGCGCTGCGGCGCATCGTAACACCCGGGCGAGGCGGCGGTGCGCCTAACCCGAACGTCGCCGACGACGAGCCTCGGTGTTTCTTTTGCGAATGCTTCGAGCCTCGAACGCAGCTCATATCAACGGCCGAGGATGCCGACGCATCCGGCCGTCGGCATCAATGCAGGCGGCGGCGGATGACGTGGCGCTGCAGCGGGATGTCCATGCGCACGTCGTGGAACTGCCCCGCCATCTTCACCTCGGCGGCCGCCATCTCGCAGAGTTCCAGAAGATCGTCGCAGCAGGCCAGAGCCAGCGCTTCCTCTTCGTCCATGCTGCACTTGGAAAGCGCGTTCACGACTTCGCTGTAGGTCATCGCCGGGTCTCGCAGACAAGGACGGGGTTGTTAAGGATCATCCTGGCCCCCGATCCTTGGGCCGGACTGGAGGCGCCTCCATCCGGGTCTGGTTGAGCGGCGGCGGAGCCTTATCTCGGGACGTGTCGCAGCCGACCGGATCGGTCGGAGGGCTGCCGGCGAGGAGACGTCCACGATGAGATTTGGAACGCGCAACAAGCTCTTCGCGCTGATCGCCGGCGGCGTCGTCGTCCTTGCGGGCGTCGTCGCCATCGGGGTCCGCCAGTTCGACGGCGAACTCGAGGTCGTCGACCGGCAGGAGCGCTGCGTCGCCATCGTCCGATCCGCCCATCCCGACGGCGCCACCGACACCGAGAAGCAGCAACTGGCCGAATGCCGCGCGGAAGGGTGGCAGCCCCCGCCGCTGTGAGAATGCCGACCCGGCATTGGAAAGACACAAGGCCTTTGAGCTGCCGTGCTCGTCTCTTCTTTCGGGAAGGCTGCGACGACAGCAACGCGGCCCCGGCGCGCTCTTCCTACTTGCGATGGCACGCCGTTTCCGGCCGAGCGCTCCCGCCTGCCGTCACCGCCGGGGAACGGAAACCGCGCGCCCTGCCCATAGGAAGCCTTCGGTCCTTTTCCCCGATCTACGGCCAAGACCCGAAGATTTGGCGACGCAACGTCGAGATCGACAACCGACCATGAGAAAGAGCGAACTTCGGTTTTTTCCTATGTTGCTAAAGATCGGCGGCCGCCTTATTTTGCGACGAGAAGATTGATTTGGATACTACGGGACACAAGGATTTTAGAATGGATTCGGAAAACACTTTCGACCAGGCGATGATGCTCGATCAGACGATCCATATCGTTGCGGCCTATGTCAGCAACAATCGCGTGGCGGAAGCCGATCTTCCCGCGCTGATCTCCTCCGTCTTCGCGGCGCTGACCTCAACGACGACCGCGGCGCAAGCCGTTCCCGAGCCGGAACCTCTGGTTCCCGCGGTGCCGGTGAAGAAGTCTGTGACGGACGACTACATCACCTGCCTGGAAGACGGAAAGAAGTTCAAGTCGCTGAAGCGTCACCTCATGACGCATTACGATCTGACGCCCGACGCTTACCGCGCCAAGTGGAAACTTCCCGCCGACTATCCGATGGTGGCGCCGAACTATGCGGCCGCCCGCTCCGCTCTTGCCAAGACCATGGGCCTCGGCCGCAAGCCGGGCGAGCGCACTGCCGCCGAGCCCGCGCAGAAGGCGCCGAAGGCCCGCGCATCCCGCAAGCAGCAGGAAGCCGCCGAGTAACGATCGCAAGGATCGAGATCGCGCCGCGAAGGGTCTCGGACACGCAAGTGTTCGGCGGCCTTCGCGGCGTCTTCCACGGCCGGATGCACCGACGACACGGGCCGTCGGCAGGAGGCGCCGTCCCATGTTCGATGCCTGCGAATGGCTGAACGAGCCGAAGTCCTGGTCGCTCGGCGAGGATGGGCTCGATGTCGTCACGGACGACCGGACCGACTTCTGGCGCGAGACCCATTATGGCTTTTCGCGCCATAGCGGCCATGTCTTCGGCCTGCAACGCAGCGGTCCCTTCACGGCTTCGCTGCGGGTGCGTGCCGCTTACGAGCATCTCTACGATCAGGCCGGGCTGATGGTCCGGATCGACGAGGCCCACTGGATCAAGGCCGGCATCGAGCTGTCCGACGGCGCCGCCTGCCTCGGCAGCGTCCTAACAGTCGGGCAGTCGGACTGGGCGACCGGGCCTTTCGCGGGCGATCCGACCGACATCTTCCTGCGCGTCACGATCGGCGAGGGCGTGCTTCGCCTGCAGGCCTCGGGCGACGGGACGACGTGGCCGCTCGTGCGGCTGGCGCCCTTTCCGCGCGCCGAGCGCTACTTCGTGGGGCCCATGTGCTGCACGCCGGAGCGGAGCGGGCTGAAGGTCTGCTTTTCCGACTTCAAGGTCTCTGCCCCCTTGGGCAAGGATCTGCACGACCTCACCTGACGCCCCTCCCTCACCGACTTGTCCGGTCGCCTCGACACGCTCCGGGCAGGAGCGGATCGAACGGGGACACCTCGCGTCCTATCCCGGCTCGGCGAAGAGAGCCCGAATTCGCCGCTCGCTTTGCTGGAGAAGACGGAAGGCTTCGTATTTGCGTCGATGGAAGTCGGCGGCCTGCGGGTTGGGATGGATCGTGGCGCCCCGATGGCACATGGCGACGGCGGCGGCCGCCAGATCGGGCACGGCGCCGGAGGCGACGGCGCCCAGCATGGCGGCGCCCAGAAGCACGGGCTCCGGCGTCTGCGGCAGCGCCACGTCGAGCCCGGACGCGTCCGACAAGATCCGGCGCAGCAGCTGCGAGCGCGCGGCACCGCCGGAGACGACGATCGTCTCGAAGCTCACGCCTTTTTCGCGATTGGCCTCGATGATCTGCCGCGTGCCGTAGCAGAGGCCGCAGAGCACGGCGACGAAGAGGCGGGTCAGATCCTCTTCGTCGGCGGCAAGGGTCAGGCCCGCCAGAACGCCGGTCGCATGCGGATCGGCCTCCGGGGCGCGGTTGCCGAGAAGCTCGGGCACGACATGGAGGCGGCCCGCCAGTTCCGCCGCCGCGTCGATCGAGCCGGCGAGACGGATCGCGTTCGCCTCCAGACGGTCGAAGATCGTGGCGCCCTCCGCCGTTGCAGCCTGCAGCGTCGCGGCGTGGGCGGGATGGAGCGCAATCAGGTGGTCGAGCGCCGCGCCATAGGCGGACTGGCCGCCCTCGAGCAGCCAGTAGCCCGGCAGCATCGCGCCGAAATAGGGGCCCCAGACGCCGTCGACGAAGACCGGCTCGCGCGTCAGCGCCATCGAGCAGAGCGAGGTGCCCATGATGAGCGCCAGTTCCGATGCGGGATCGGCGGCGCTCCCGTCGGCACCGGCGGCGCCGAGCGTGCCGACGCCGCCGGCATGGGCGTCGATCAGCGAGGCGCCGACGGGAAGGCCGGGGCGAAGGCCGAGATCGTCCGCGGCTGCCGCGGTGAGGCCGTTGCCGAGGGGCGTCGCGATATCGACGATCCGCGATCCGATGCGGGCGAACCCGTCGAAGGCGAGTTCGCCGAGGCCGATCGTCTCGAAATAGTCGCGGTCCCAGCGGCGCTCATGCGCCAGATAGGTCCATTTGCAGGTGACGGTGCAGACGGAGCGTTCCGCAGCTCCGGTCGCGCGGAAGGTGAGAAAATCGGCGAGATCGAAGAAATGGGCGGCCTTGGCGAAGGTCTCCGGCTGGTTTTCCTTCAGCCAGAGCAGTTTCGGCGTCTCCATTTCCGGCGAGATCGTGCCGCCGACAAAGTCGAGCACGGCATGGCCGGTCGCGTTGATCCGCCGCGTCTGGTCCATCGCGCGATGGTCCATCCAGACGATGACGTTGCGCTCGGGCTCGCCGCTCGGGCCGACGGCGAGCGGCCGTGCCTGCGCGTCGAGGACGACGAGCGAGCAGGTCGCGTCGAAGCCTACTCCGCGAACGCTCGTGGGCGACACGCCGGACGTCGCCAGCGCCTCGCGGACGGAGGCCGAGACGGCCTGCCAGATATCCTCGGAGGACTGCTCGACGATATCGCCGGCCTCCCGCCACATTCGGATCGGGCGCTTCGCCACCGCGACGAGCCGTCCCGCTCCGTCGAAGAGCCCGGCGCGCGCACTGCCCGTGCCGACGTCGATGCCGAGGAAATGGTCGTTCATGGGATGCCGTTCCGCTTGCTTTCCCGGCCCTTTCGGAGGGACGGTCGCGGCAGGATATCGGCCGACGAGCCTTTGCGGCAACGCCGTCCGCGCGGCATCGACGGCTTTTCGCCGAAGAGACGAGGCCGACGCATCGCTCGCCGCCTCCAGAGCCGCGCTTGGCCCCGCCGCGACGGGGCCGCTTGCTCTCGCGGCGTGGGAGATCGATAAGGGCGCTGTCCGGCCGGCTCTTCGCGGCCGATCCGCAACCGTTTTGAAGCGGCGCCATGCTCTCCCGATTCTTCGCCTACTACCGGCCCTATCGCGGCCTGTTCCTCGTCGATTTCTGCTCGGCGGTCGTCTCCGGCCTTCTCGAGCTCGGCTTTCCCATCGCGGTCGCCCTCTTCATCGACGACCTCCTGCCGAGCGGGCGATGGGACCTCATCGTGCTCGCCTCGCTCGGGCTTCTCGCCGTCTACGTGCTCAACACAGGGCTGATGGCGGTCGTGAACTACTGGGGCCACATGCTCGGCATCAACATCGAGACCGACATGCGGGCCAAAGCCTTCGACCATCTGCAGAAGCTCTCCTTCGCCTATTTCGACAACCACAAGACCGGACATCTCGTCGCGCGCCTGACCAAGGACCTGGAGGAGATCGGCGAGGTCGCCCATCACGGGCCGGAAGACCTCTTCATCGCGATCATGACCTTCATCGGGGCCTTCCTCCTGATGATGTCGGTCAATGTGGAACTCGCCCTCATCACCGCCGTCATCGTGCCCTTCGGCACCTATCTGACCGCGCGCTACGGCGGGCGGATGACGCAGACCTGGCGCTCGATCTACGGCAGCGTGGCCGACTTCAACACGCGCATCGAGGAGAATGTCGGCGGCATCCGCGTGGTGAAGGCCTTCGCCAACGAGGACCACGAGCGCTCGCTCTTCGCCGTCAACAACGGGCGCTACCGGGCGCGCAAGCTCGACGCCTATCGCATCATGTCGAAGACGCTGACGCTGAACTACCTCTCGATGCGCCTGACGCAGGTCGTCGTCATGGTCGCGGGAACCTGGTTCGTGATCTCGGGCTCGCTGACGCAGGGCGGCTTCGTCGGCTTCCTCCTCCTCGTCAACGTCTTCTTCCGCCCCGTCGAGAAGATCGCCTCGGTCATCGAGACCTATCCGAAGGGTGTCGCCGGCTTCCGCCGCTATGCCGAGTTCATCGACACCGCGCCGGACATCGAGGACCGTGCGGACGCCGTCGCGGTCTCCTCGGTTCGGGGCGCGATCCGCTTCGACCACGTGACCTTCGGCTATACGCCGGAGCGCCCCGTCATCTCCGATCTCAGCTTCCAGATCGCGGCGGGCGAGACGGTCGCCTTCGTCGGCCCATCGGGCGCGGGAAAGACGACGATCTGCTCGCTCGTGCCGCGCTTCTACGAGGTCTCGTCGGGGCGCATCCTGATCGACGAAGAGGACATCCGCGCCATGACGCTCGCCTCGCTGCGGCGCCATATCGGCGTCGTGCAGCAGGACGTCTTCCTCTTCGGCGGCTCCATCCGCGACAACATCGCCTATGGCCGCCTCGGCGCCACGGAGGACGAGATCCGAGAGGCGGCCGAGCGGGCGCACCTGACGCAGACGATCCTGCGCCTTCCCGGCGGCTTCGACACGATCGTCGGCGAGCGCGGCGTGAAGCTCTCGGGCGGGCAGAAGCAGCGCCTGTCGATCGCCCGCATGTTCCTCAAGAACCCGGCGATCCTCATTCTCGACGAGGCGACCTCGGCGCTCGACATGGAGACGGAGCGCGCCATCCAGACCTCGCTGCAGGAGCTCTCGGCGGGCCGCACGACGCTGATCATAGCCCACCGGCTCGCCACCATCCGCCACGCCGACCGCATCATCGTCGTCGACGAGAACGGCATTGCCGAACAGGGCCACCACGAGGACCTTCTCGGCGCGGGCGGGCCCTATCGCCGCCTGCACGACGCGCAGTTCTGAAGGCCCCCTTCGTCCGGCGAAGCCGCAATGTGGCAAAACCGTGACACAGAGATCTGAAACGCCGAGCCGAAGGACCTGCCGACGCCGCCCGAGCGCCTGTAATGTTGACTCCTACTATCATGTTACATACCGACGGGCATCGCCTTGATTTCAAAGGAGCCTCCGGTGAGCCCAGTCTCTCGTGCCCATTCCGCTCGCCGACTCGCCGGCCGAAGCCGCGCTCTTTTGACATCCGGCGCCGCGCTCTGCGCGCTCACGGCGGCGACGGTCGGGGCGGGGGCCCAGACGAGCGAGCCGATCGTGCTGGAGACCGTCACGCTCGAAGGCAGCGGCTCCGGCGCCACGACCGGCGCGGCTTCGAGCGGCGTCACCACGCCGGCGGGCGCGACCAGCGCGCTGAAGGGCGCCGGCTCGCAGCGCGCGACCCCGCAGGTCGTCTCCGTCGTCGGCCGCGACCAGCTGGACAAGCGCGACGTGCAGACGGTCGACGAGGCGACGCGCTACTCCGCCGGCATCCAGGGGCAGAAATACGGCTCCAACAATCGCCTCGACTGGTTCAACATCCGCGGCTTTCCCGCCGAGGCGGACGGTCTCTTCCTCGACGGGCTCGCGCTCTTCTCGACCGCCTTCTCCTCCTGGCGCGTCGATCCGACGACGCTCGACCGCGTCGAGATCCTGCGCGGCCCGGCTTCCGTGCTTTACGGCGGCTCCTCGCCGGGCGGCCTCGTCAATCTCGTCTCCAAGCGCCCGACCAAGACGAAGCAGGGCGAGGTCGAGGTCGGCGTCAACGAATGGGGCCAGGGCTACGTCTCGCTGGATTCCGGCGGGCCGCTCGACGAGCAGGCGATCTGGTCCTACCGGCTGAACGCCAAGCTCTTCGGCGGCGACCAGTATGCCGAGGAGGGCGACGAGTTCGAAGGCGTCGTCGCGCCCAGCATCAACTGGTCGCCGGACGCCGACACGAGCGTCACCGTCTACGGCTACTACCAGAACGACGATTCCAACAACACGCCGGGCTTCCTGCCCTATGTCGGAACCGTCGTTCCCGCCGCCTACGGCAAGATCCCGCGCGACTACTTCTCCAGCGAACCCGGCGTCGACACGTTCGAGCGCGATCAGGCGATGATCGGCTACGAGCTGGAGCATAAATTCAACGAGACGTTCACGGTCCGCCAGAACGCGCGCTACGCCCATCTCGATTCGACCTACCGCGTCGTCTACGGCTTCGGCTACGCGCCGGGATCGACGACCGACATCAACCGCATCGACTTCCTGACGACGCCGAACGCGGACTCGTTCAACATCGACACGCAGGGCGAGGCGCGCTTCGACACGGGCGCCGTCGACCATGTGCTCCTCGGCGGCATCGACTATCGCCGCTTCGAGATCGACGACTTCCAGGCCGTGGGCAGCCTTCGCCCGATCAACGTCGTGAACCCGGTCTACGGGCTGAATGCCGGGCCGATCAACCCGCCCTATATCGACAACGTCCAGACGCTGAACCAGACCGGCCTCTACCTTCAGGACCAGATGACCTACGACAAGCTCGTGGTCACGCTGAACGGCCGCTACGACTTCCTCTCCAACGATCTCGACAACCAGCTTGCCAATGGTCGGGACGCCTCCTCGGACGAGGGCGCCTTCAGCGGGCGGGCGGGCGCGGCCTATCTCTTCGACAACGGCGTCACGCCCTATGTCAGCTATTCCCACTTCTTCACGCCCGTCGTCGGCATCAATGCCGACACCAACGCACCGCTGGAAGCGGGCGACGGCGACCAGTACGAGGTCGGCGTCAAGTATCAGCCGGCCGATCTCGACGCGGTCTTCACCGCCTCGCTCTTCGATCTGACGCGCAGCAAGGTCGTGACCAGCGCGATCATCGACGGCATCACGCGCAGCGTCCAGACCGGCGAGATCCGGTCGCAGGGCGTCGAGTTCGAGGCCAATATCGGTCTCGGCAACGGCTTCAGCCTGCTCGCCGCCTTCACCGCAATGGATCTGGAAGTGACGCGCTCCGGCGAGCTCGATCTCGGCAAGGTGACGCCCGCCACGCCCGAGGAGTTCGGCTCGGTCTGGCTCGACTACACG
The DNA here is from genome assembly GCF_001425485.1 of Aureimonas sp. Leaf427. Taxonomy (GTDB): domain Bacteria; phylum Pseudomonadota; class Alphaproteobacteria; order Rhizobiales; family Rhizobiaceae; genus Plantimonas. Next base: position 94,825 of record NZ_LMQW01000012.1, read on the forward strand.
ATCCAGTCCGGCGCGGCCGAGGGCCTGAGGCTCGGAGCCGGCGTGCGCTATGTCGGCGACTCCTATGCCGACCGCGCCAATGCCTTCAAGGTGCCGGACTACACGGTGGTCGATGCCGCCATTTCCTACGAGAAGCCGACCTGGCGCGCCCAGCTGAACGCCTCGAACCTCTTCGACAAGGAAACGGTCCAGTGCGGACCGGACGCCAATTCCTGCTTCTACGGCGACGCGCGCAAGATTTCCGCGAGCCTCGCCTACAAGTTCTGACGCGAAAGCTGAAAAGGGCCTGACGCCGACGGGATTTCCCCTCGGCGTCCGGCCCTTTTTTTTCGTTCGCGGTCCAGGTTTCAGGCGCTCGTCGTGGCGAAGGAGGCGGCGACCTTGGCGGCGCCTTCGGAGAGGACGCGCTCCAGCGCGGCGCGGACCGCTTGGCGGAAGGGACCGGAGGCCGGAAGGTCGGCGCCGAAGACCTCGGCCATGCCGAGATAGGCTTCGAGCAGCCCGTCCGCGGTGCGCCGTCCGGCGGTCGCCGATGCGATGGCCGAGGCCAGGGGATCGCGCACGTCGATCGCCTGGCCGCCCTCGCCTTCGCCGGTCGCGTAGACCATCCAGGCGGCGAGCCCGAGCGCCAGCCGATCGAAGCTCTGTCCGGCGGCGAGCCGGTCGCGGATCGTGCCGAGCAGGCGCTGCGGCACCTTCTGCGAGCCGTCCATGGCGATCTGCCAGGTGCGGTGGCGCAGCGCGGGATTGCGGAAGCGCTGGAGAAGCTCAGCGCGATAGGCGGCGAGATCGAAGCCGGGCAGGACGGGCAGCGTCGGCGAGACCTCCTCCTCCATCATGCCGGCGAGAAGCTCGCCGAAGCCCGGCGCGCCCATCGCGTCGGCCACCGTCTCGTGGCCGGCGAGATAGCCGAGATAGGCGAGCGTCGAATGGCTGCCGTTGAGAAGGCGCAGCTTCATCAGCTCGAAGGGCTCGACCTCCGCCACGAAGGTCGCGCCCGCCGCGCCCCAGTCGGGCCGCCCGGCGGTGAAATGATCCTCGATCACCCACTGCGAGAAAGGCTCGCCCATCACCGGCCAGCGGTCCTCGACGCCGAGAGCGGCTTCCACCAGCGCCCGGTCGGCGTCCGTCGTCGCGGGGACGATGCGGTCGACCATGGTGGAGGGGAAAGCGACCTCGCGCTCGACGAACTCGCCGAGATCGGGACCGCGCAGGGCAGCGAAGCGGGTGACGACGCGGCGGACGGTCCGCCCGTTCGAGGGGAGATTGTCGCAGGAAAGGACGGTGAAGGGCGGCACGCCCGCCGCATGGCGGCGCGCCAGCGCCTCGACCAGGAAGCCGACCGCCGAACGGGGCGCTTCCGGGTGCGCGAGATCGTGGACGATGTCGGGATGGGTCTCGTCGAGCTCGCCCGTCGCGGGGCGGTGGCAATAGCCCTTTTCCGTGACGGTCAGAGAGACGATGCGCGTCTCGGGCGCCGTCATCGCGGCGAGAACGGCGGCGGGGTCCTCCGGCGCGACCAGCGAGGCGCGGATGGCGCCGATCACCTCGAAGCGGTCGCCCGAGCCGTCGCGGACCGCCACGGTGAAGAGCCCGTCCTGCGGCGCCAGCGCGTCCCGCGTCTCGGGGCTGCGCAGCGAGACGCCGGTGATGCCCCAGGCGGGATCGGCACCCAGCACATGCTCGGTGTAGACGGCCTGATGGGCGCGGTGGAAGGCGCCGAGGCCGAGATGGACGATGCCGGTCCGCAGCGTCGCGCGGTCGTAGGAGGGGCGGCGGACGCTCTCGGGAAGGCCGGCGAGCGCCGTGTCGGATAGGCGGGTCATGGATAGGTCCTCAAGATCGTCGTCGTGCTGCGGCGGAGCGGGCGACGGCCGCTCCGCCGCAACCCTCAATGGGCGGGTTGGGTCTGCTTGGCCCGGGCGACGATCTGCGTCGGATTGACGAAGCGCAGCGCCAGAATCAGCCAGAAGAGAGTCGTCACCATATAGACCACGGCCATGGCGTCGATCGACTGCGAAGCGCGAACGCCCGACGCGAAGACCGCGTAATAGAGGGAGACGACGAGGGTCTGGCTGGTTGGGCCGGCCACGAGGAAGGTCAGCTCGAACATGGCGATCGTGCGCACCAGGACCAGAAGCAGCGCCGCCAGCATGCCCGGCAGGAGGAGCGGCAAAAGGATGCGCAGGAAGAGGCTGCCCGTCCCCGCCCCGAAGACGCGCGCGGCGGCCTCCACGCGCGGATCGATCTGCTCGATGAAGGGAATCATGACGAGCACGACGAAGGGGATGGAGGGCACGAGATTGATGATGACGACGCCCCAGAACGTGCCGCCGAGGCCGGTCTGGTAGAGCAGCGTCGCCAGCGGGATGCCGTAGGTCAGCGGCGGCACGAGAAGCGGCAGCAGGAAGACGAGGATGGCGAAGCGCTTGCCCGGAAACTCCCGCCGCGCCAGCGCATAGGCGGTGGTGATGCCGATCGCGCCGGAGAGAAGCGTCACCAGGAAGACGATCTGGAAGGTGACGAGCAGCACCTCCGTCAGCTGGAACTCGCGCCAGGCAGAGAAGTACCAGCGCGTGGTGAAGTCCACCGGCAGCCAGGTGCCGAGCCAGCGCGTCGCCAGCGAGTTCACCACGACCGTGCCGATCACGCCGAGGAGGTTGAGGATGAAGAGGATGGCCACCGCCCAGACGGCGGTGCGCCAGAGCTTCGAGCCGATGCCGCGATCCCGGATCATGGATTCAGCCTTTCGTGCCGCCGGCGGGGCCGCGGTAGAAGAAACCGCGCAGCCCCAGGACGAGGAGGACGACGACGAGCTGGACGACGCCCATGATGATGGCGATCGCCGAGCCCAGCGAGTGGTTGTACTCTTCGAAGGCCGCCGCATAGGCCGCGATCGAGATGACGCGCGTCGGCCCGGCGGGGGCGCCGAGAAGGACCGCCGAGGGGAAGACCGCGAAGGCCTGCACGAAGGCGAGGCAGAAGGTGACGGCCAGACCCGGCACGAGAAGCGGCAGGAAGATGCGGGTGAAGCGCCTTCTGGCATTGGCGCCGAGGGTGGCGGCCGCCTGCTCGATCGCGGGATCGATGCCGGTGACGTAGGAGAGCGTCAGGAGGAAGGCGAAAGGAAAGCCTGTGATGAGCAGCGAGGCGAAGACGCCCCAATAGTTGTTCGTGAGGCGCAGCGGCGCGTCGAGGATGCCGACCGTCAGGAGCGTGCGGTTGAACCAGCCCTGGGGGCCGAGGAAGTTCAGGAGCCCTTCGGCGACGAGCACCGTGCCGAGCGTGATCGGCAGGACGAGGATCACCGTCAGAAGCCGCTGATGGCGCATCAGCCGGACGCGGAAGGCGATCGGCACGGCGAGCGCGAGGTTCAGCACCGTCACCGGCACGGCCAGCCAGAGCGTGGCGGCGATCGTGTTGTAGAGGAACGGGTCGGAGAAGAAGCGCTGGTAGTTCGCGTACCAGGCGCCCTCCGCCGGCGTGATGGAATCCACGACGCCGTAGAGGAACGGATAGACGAAGAGCGCGAGGACGGCGAGGAGGCCGGGCAGGACGAGAAGCGTCGTGCCGTCGAAGCCGCGCACGGCGAGCCGGGTGCGCAGCGGCGGGCGGCGGGCCGGGCGGGCGGGGGAAGCGGCGAGTGCGGCCCCGCTCATCGGGCCGCCTCCTCGAAGACCAGCGTGCGCAGCGGGTCCGGCCGCAGGAGAACCGGCTCGCCATGGGCGAGCGAGGTGTCGGCGCGGAAGTAGATGACGGATTCGCCGAGCACCGCCGAGCCGAACCAGGCCCGGCCGCGATACTCGATGGAGCGCACGGTCGCGCGAAAACCCTCGCCGAGCCCGTCGCGCACGGCGACGAGATCCTCCGGCCGCACGGAGACCATGACGGGCGTGCCGGCGCGGAGCCTTGCGGCGGCGGGCAGGACGAGGCGGCTGCCGCCGACCTCGACCGTGCCCGAGCCGTCGGCGACACGCCCGGCGACGCGGGTGCGAAATCCCATGAAATCGGCGACGTCGACATCGACCGGGCGGTCGTAGAGGTCTTCCGGCACGCCGGTCTGGCGGATCAGCCCGTTCGACATGACGACGATGCGGTCGGCGAGCGACAGGGCCTCGTCCTGGTCGTGGGTGACGTAGATCGTGGTCGAGCCGATCGCCTCGTGGATGGCGCGGATCTCGGCGCGCATTTCCAGGCGCAGCTTGGCGTCGAGATTGGAGAGCGGCTCGTCCATGAGGACGATCGAGGGCCGGATGACGATGGCTCTCGCGATGGCGACGCGCTGCTGCTGGCCGCCCGAGAGCTGGCCGGGCAGCTTGTCGCCCTGCGAGCGCAGGCGGACCAGATCGAGCGCGGCATCGATGCGCCCCTCGGCTTCCGCCTTCGGCACGCCCTGCATGGCGAGGCCAAAACCGACATTCTTGCGGATCGTCATGTGCGGGAAGAGCGCGTAGCTCTGGAACACCATGCCGAAACCGCGCTCTTCCGGCGCCAGATCGTGGATCGGCCGGCCGTCCAGGCGGATTTCGCCGCCGGTCAGCGGCAGGAGCCCCGCGATGCAGTTCAGCGCCGTCGACTTGCCGCAGCCGGAGGGCCCGAGCAGCGCGATGAACTCGCCGCGCTCGACGGTGAGGTCGATGCCGTCCAGCGCCCGGTAGGAGCCGAAGGCGCGTTCGAGGCCGACCAGTTCCAGCCGGCCGCCGCCGGCATGGCGGGCGGCCGGGCCGGGCGTCTGGCGGATGGGGGCGGCGGCGATTGCGGGGGAAGCGTTCATCGCGAGACAGGCTCCAGGAGGAGACGCGGCCGAACGGTTCGGCCGTCGGGAAGCCGGCGGCGGACGCAAGGCGCGCCGCCGGCGAACGAAAGGCGGGTTCAGCCCTTCTTGGAGCCGACCCGCTCGTCCCAGATGCGGAAGGCCGCGACGAGCTTGTCGGCGTCGAGCGGGGTCTCCAGCGGATTGCCGGCGATCCACCCGTCATATTCGGGACGGCCGTATTCGTTGATCGCGTCCTGGCTCGACTGCGGCGCCATGGAGAGCGGCACGTCCTTCACTGCCGGGCCCGGATAGAAGTAGCCCTCGTCATAGGCATAGGCCTGGGACTCCGGCGTCAGCATGAAGTTCATGAGATCGAGGAGGACGGCGAGCTTCTCCTCCGAGACGCCCTTCGGCACGACCATGTAATGGGCGTCCGTCACCCAGTGGAACCCGGCGAGCGTGCCGACCGCTGCTTCCTGCGGCACGGTGCCGAGAACGCGCGGATTGATGTCCCAGCCGGTCGTCGTGATGACGATGTCGCGCGTGCCCTCGCCGAACTCGCGCATCGTCTGCGTCGTGCCGGTCGCGTAGTACTCGATGTTCTGGCCGAGCTCCTCCAGATAGGCCCAGGTCTTGTCCCAGCCCTTCACGGGATCGCGCGGGTCCGCGTCCTTCAGGAGATAGGGAAGGCCCATGAGGAAGGTGCGGCCGGGGCCGGAATTGGCGGGACGGGCATAGATGAACTTGTTCTTGTTCGCCTTCGTCCAGGCCAGCAGCTCCTCGGCGCTCTTCGGCGGCGTCGGCACGCGGTCCGGCATGTATTCGATGAGCGGACCGGACGGGTAGTAGGAGACGACGACGCCGTGGTTCTTCGCCATGGCCTGCATCTTGAAGGCCTGGGGAATGTAGATGGATTCGAGGTTCGGCAGTTCCGCCATGTAGGGCGAGAGGTCCGTCCAGATCCCCTGGTCGAGGCCGGCCGAGAGCGCGTCCGTGCCGGTGAGGACGAGGTCGATATCGACCCGGCCCGCGCCCTGCTGGGCCTTCAGCTTGCCCGGCAGTTCCGGGGCCGGCGCCTTGGTGAAGACGATGCGGCTCGCCCATTCCGGCCGCGCCTCGGTGTAGCGCTCCATCGCGGCCTGGGTCAGCGCCAGATTGCCGGCGACGTCGGCGACCGTGATCGTCACGGGGCTCGCGGGCTGGGCCAGCGCCGCGAAGGCCTTTCCTCCGAAAAGATTACCGCCGAAGAGGCCCGCGCCGGCAAGACCGGCACTCGCCCCGATGAAATGTCTGCGGTTCATGCGCATGGTCGTTTCTCCCGTTGGTGCGACGCCCTCCCGAGGCGCCGGTGATGGCCGAGGCGTCCCCGGCGCCGCAGGCGGCGCATCGGAAACGCGGTGTTGCCTAGAGCCGGTAGGCCTTCTTCGCGAGGCCGTAGGCGAGATCGCCGGCGACCTCGAAAGCCTCGTCCTCGTCGAGGCGCCCGTCGCAGACGAGGCGCGCGAGATAGGCGCAGTCCACCCGCCGCGCGACGTCGTGCCGGGCGGGGATCGAGAGGAAGGCGCGCGTGTCGTCGTTGAAGCCGACCGTGTTGTAGAAGCCCGCCGTCTCGGTCGTCGTCTCGCGGAAGCGGCGCATGCCTTCGGGACTGTCGAAGAACCACCAGGCGGGGCCGAGCTTCAGCGCGGGATAATGGCCGGCCAGCGGCGCGAGTTCGCGCGAATAGGCGGTCTCGTCCAGGGTGAAGAGGATCACCGTCACGTTCGGATCGTTGCCGACGGCAGAGAGAAGCGGGCGCAGGGCGTGGACGTAGTCGGTGCGGCCGGGAATGTCGGCGCCCTTGTCGAAGCCGAAGCGCTCGAAGAGCGGGCCGTTGTGGTTGCGAACGGAGCCCGGATGGATCTGCATGACGAGCCCGTCGTCGCGGCTCATCCGCGCCATCTCGGTCAGCATCTGCGCGCGGAACAGCTCGGCCTCGGCGGGTGCCGCCTTGCCCGCCAGAACCTTGCCGAACAGAGCTTCGGCCTCGGCCGGTGCCAGATCGGCCGTCAGCGCGGAGGGGTGGCCGTGGTCGGTCGCGGTCGCGCCGCGCGCCTTGAAATAAGAGCGCCGAATGCGATGGGCCTCGAGATAGCCGGCATAGGTCTCTGGCTGGCCCGTCATGGCGAGGAAGCGCTGCAGCGCCTCGGCAAAGCCCGGACGCTCGGGGTCGACCACGGCGTCCGGCCGATAGGTCGGCAGAACGCGCCCGGTCCAGCCGCTGGCGCGCACGGCGTCGTGATGGGCGAGATCGTCGAGCGCGGAATCGGTCGTGGCGATCGCCTCGATGCCGAAACGCTCGAAGAGGGCGCGGGGCCGGTAGGCGTCGTCCTCGAGCGCGGCGGCGATCCGGTCGTAGATCGCGTCGGCTGTCATGGGGGAGAGGCGTTCCTCGATGCCGAAGACCGTCTCCAGCGCATGCTCGAACCAGAGGCGCGAGGGCGTGGCGCGAAAGAGGCGGTAGTTCTCGGCAAAGAGCCGCCAGATGCGGCGGCCGTCCAGCTCCACCGGACCGCCATCGGCGCGGGGCACGCCGAGCGATTCCAGCGGCAGCCCTTGCGAATAGAGCATGCGGAAAATGTAGTGGTCGGGAATGACGAAGAGCGCGGCGGGATCGGAAAAGCGCTCGTTCCGCGCATACCAGACGGGCTCGGTGTGGCCGTGCGGCGAGAGGATGGGCAGGCGCTCGACGGTCTGGAACAGCGCCTTCGCGACGGCGCGCGCCTCCGGCTCGATGGGCAGAAGCCGATCTCGATCGAGCGCCATGTCGGAACCTCCCTCTCCGTCCGCCTCTCCCGAAGGCCGCCGGTCATCTTGGCAAACCATACAGATTGATATACTAGCGTGTCAATCGACCCTTCCGAGGCGTTTGCCGTCGCATGACCTCGCTTCTGTCCTCGCCCCTGCCCCGCGTGCCCTCGCAGCGCCTCCAGCGCCGCGTCACCACGGCGACGCAGATCTTCGAAGTGCTGAAGAGCGAGATCATCGCCTCGCGGCTGCAGCCGGGCCTCGCCCTGCAGGACCGCATGCTGACCGAGCGCTTCGGCGTGTCGCGCACGCCCGTTCGCGAGGCCCTGATCCGGCTGTCGGAAATCGGCCTCGTCGACATCTTTCCCCAGGCCGGGACCTTCGTCTCCCGCGTGCCGGTCGGCGCCATTCCGGAAGCCGTGGTGATCCGCAAGGCGCTGGAGGGCGTGACGGTCGAGGCGGCCGCGCTCTCGCAGGCGCCGGACCGCGAGGCCCGGCTCGCCGCCATCATCCGCCGGCAGAAGGCGATGGCGCTCGTCGGCGACATCGACGCCTTCCACGAGGCCGACGAGGCCTTTCACGCCGAGCTCGCCGAGATCGCGAACCATCCCGGCATCTGGACGCTGCTGAAGCAGGTGAAGGTGCAGATCGACCGCGCCCGCCGCATGACGCTCCCCGTTCTCGGCCGGATGGACCACGTCATCGCCGAGCACGAGGCGATCGCCGACCATGTCGTCGCCGGCGATGCGGTCGCCGCCCGCGCGGCGATGATGGACCATCTGAACGCCGTCATCCCCGACGTCGCGGAGCTGCGGGGCCTCTATCCCGACTATTTCGCCTGATCGGCGGTATCGGCTCCCTGCCGGGACCTCAAGATCGCTCCCCTTCGGGGACGTCAAGGATCGGTTTCCTGCGGAAACCTCAAGGAAAGGACGACGCATGCGACAGGGCTGGAGATGGTTCGGACCGGAGGCCACCGTGACGCTGGACGAGGTGCGCCAGGTCGGTGCGACCGACGTCGTCTCGGCGCTGCACGAGGTCCCCATCGGCGAGGTCTGGACGCCGGAGACGGTCGAGGCGCGGCGTCAGCTGATCGAGACGGCGCCCGCCGGCCGGGTGCCGCTGCGCTGGTCGGTCGTCGAAAGCATTCCCATTCCCGACGCCGTCAAGCGCACGGGCGGCGCGGCGAAGGCGGAGATCGAGGCTTGGATCGCCAGCCTCGAATCCGTCGGCAAGGCGGGAATCGGCATCGTCTGCTACAATTTCATGCCCGTCGTCGACTGGTGCCGCACCGATCTCGACTACGTCACCGACACCGGCGCCACCGCCATGCGCTTCGATTTCGAGAGCTTCGCGGCCTTCGAGCTGCACATCCTCCAGCGCGTCGGGGCGGAACTCGACTACACGCCGGAGGAGCAGGCCCGCGCGCGCAGGACGTTCGAGGCGATGGACGAGACGGCCGTCGCCGACCTCGTGCGCAACATCGCGAGCGCCCTGCCCGGCTCCACCACCGAGCCGATGACCATCCCCGCCTTTCGCGACAAGCTCGCGACCTATCGGGACGTCGACGCGGCCACGCTGCGCCGCCATCTCGTGGAGTTCCTGGAGGCCGTGACCCCGGCCGCGGAAGCCTTCGGCGTTAAGCTGACGCTCCATCCCGACGATCCGCCGCGTCCGCTCTTCGGCCTGCCGCGCATCGCCTCCACGGAAGCCGACTATGCCGCGCTCTTCGAGGCCGTGCCCTCGCCCGCCAACGGCATGTGCTTCTGCACGGGCAGCCTCGGCGTGCGGGCGGAGAACGACCTTCCCGCGATCGCCCGCCGCTTCGCCCCGCGCATCCATTTCGCGCATTTGAGGGCGACGACGCGCGAGGCGGACCCGCGCAGCTTCCACGAATCGGCCCATCTCGACGGCGACGTGGACATGGTGGCGGTGCTTCGCGAACTCGTGGCGGAGGATCGGCGGCGCGGGCCGGGCGAGACGATCGTCTTCCGCTCCGACCATGGGCACCGGATGCTGGACGATCTCAACAAGGCGGTGACGCCCGGCTATCCCGCGACGGGACGCATGCGCGGCCTCGCCGAGCTTCGCGGCATTCTCCACGCCCTCGGCCATCCGCCGGAAGCGCCGGCGCGTGCGCTCTAGCGGCGGCGCTTCGAGGGAAGAGCTTAGACCGACGAGCCGAGAAGGGGCGCGATGACAGGGCCCTCGTCCTCGTGCTCCTCCAGCGTCTCGGCGCTCGCCTCGGCGCGGTCGAAGAACGCATCGGCATCGAGCCAGACGAGGTCGGTCGGCACGGAGAAGGGCCCGACCGCCGTGCCGCCGTAGATCGCGGAGACGACGAGCTGCCGGCCGTCGTCGGAGGGGCCGCAATGGATCGTGTCCGGCCGGCCCTCCGCGAGACCGCGACGGCGCCGCGCCTCGTCCATGGGGATGGCGACGCTCTCCCAGGCGAGGGCGGCGGCCGCCTCCGGCCAGTCGAGCGGCGTGCCGAGGACCAGTCCCGGCACGTCGGCCGCATAGGTATCCTGCCAGGATTGCGTCGCGGCGATCCTCGCCAGATCCTCCGCCTCCATCTCCTCGTCGGAAATGTCGATCTCCATGAGGGCGGGCATCATCTCGATCCCGACGAGGACGGCGGCGGAAGGCCCGGTGCCGGACGCCTGGAAGGCGGGCAGCGCGAGCGCCTCCACGAGCGCGCCGACCGTTTCCGGCGCGTCCTCGGCCTCGCCCGACCAGGCGGCGGCCAGGCGATCCGAGAGCGCATCGTGCAGACGGCGAACGAGGCTCGGCGTGGTCGTCTTCGTATCGAAGGCGGCGAGCGGCAGGAGGATCGGGAAGACCGCGCAGCGGCCGCCCTCCAGCGTGACGCCGGACTCTTCGAAGGAGGCGGCGAGACGGGCGTTCTCCGAGGGATCGCGGGCGAAGTCCGCCATCCGGTCCGGCGCGCCCGCGACGGGGCAGAGGATCAGCCGCGTGCCGCACTCGCTCACGGCGCCGCCGGGCTGCTCGGTCTGGAGAAGGCCCGTGCCGGCCTCGATATAGGCCTCGACGAGGAAGTCCGGATAGAGCTCCTCTAGGATGTCGTGGAGATCGTCGGAAAGCCGCGTCCAGGCCGCGTCGAAATCGGCGCGCGACAGAGCCGGGCCGAGCAGGCCGACCTGCCCCTCGCCCGCAAAGGCCGCGGCCGCGCGCAGGATGTCCGCCTCCGTCGGCGTCTTCGCGCGCTTCACCGCCTGCTTGGCGATCTTGGCCGAGGCCCGTCGATCCGCGCGATTGCCCATGCTGGCCTCCCGATACCGTCCTGTCCCGCTGAGGGACCGCAGCCGCTGCCTAATCGGCGGCGGCGCCGGCGTCCATTGGGGAAAGCGGACTTCGTGAGCGTCAGCTGGCGAAAACGCCCTCGAAATCCTGGAAGCCCTTCACCTCGATCGGATTTCCCGAGGGATCGAAGAAGAACATGGTGCGCTGCTCGCCGGGCTCGCCCTCGAAGCGCACGACCGGGGGAATGTCGAAGGCGACGCCGCCGGCCTTCAGCCGCTCGGACAGGTCCAGCCAGTCGGCCAGCGGCAGGACGACGCCCAGATGCGGCATCATCACCATGTGGTCGCCGACCCGCCCCGTGCGCGTGACCTCGAAGGGCTTGCCGAGATGGAGCGAGATCTGGTGGCCGAAGAAGTCGAAATCGACCCAGGTCTCCGTCGAACGCCCCTCCTTGCAGCCGAGCACGCCGCCGTAGAAGCGGCGGGCCTCGTCGAGATCGGTGACGTGATAGGCGAGATGGAAGAGCGAGCGCATGGAAGACTCCGGGTTCGTCTGGAAGGTCGGTCGGGGCGGCCGGCTCAGGGCCGGCGCTCCCTCTGCCGGCTGTCGCCGGCGGGCTTCTCGGCAAGGCCGGCGACGATCTCGTCCAGCACCTGCCGCTCCTCGATGGCGAGATCCTCGGCTCGGCTCTGCGAGATCGCGGCGAAGCGGACGGGCCGCCCGCTCGGCGTCTGCGCGAGCCGGGCGACGTCGACCGAGGCGAGCGTCGCGATCTTCGGATAGCCGCCGGTCGTCTGGCGCTCCGCCATCAGCACGATCGGCTGGCCGGAGCCCGGCACCTGGATCGAGCCGAGCGCGGTGCCGTCGGAGACGATGTCGTGGCCGCCGGCCGCCGGCAGAGGCGGTCCGGCGAGAACCTGCGCCATGCGGTCGCGGCTGGCCGAGACGATGTAGGGCTCGCCGAGGAAGCGCCGCAGGATCTCGGGCGAAAAACGTCCGTCCTGCGGCCCCTTCACCACCCGGATCGGGCGGTTCGAGCGCCAGACCGGTCGGTTCAGCGCCAGGAGGGGCGCTGGCTCGGCCTGCCCGAGCGGCAGGCGGTCTCCGGCAACCAGCCGGCGCCCCTCGTGGCCGCCGAGTCCGCTGCGCAGATGGGTCGAGCGCGACCCGAGCACCGGCGGCGTGTCGATGCCGCCGGAGATCGCAAGATAGGCCCAGACGGCGTCGCGCATCGCGCCGATCGTCAGCATCGAACCCGGCCGAAGGACGTGGCTCTCCCACAGCCAGATCGGCGTGCGGTCGATGCGCACGTCCACCGCCCCGCCCGTGACCGCGATGCGGACGGGCTCGGTCGCTTCGAACCGCCCGCCGACGCCGGCAAATTCGAGGCCCGCCGCCGCCGGCCCGTTGCCGACGAGCGCGTTCGCGATGCGGAACGAGGGCACGTCCATCGGACCGGCGCGCGAGACGCCGGCATGCTGGAGACCGGGGCGGCCGAGATCCTGAACCGTGACCATCGGTCCGGCCTCGTGGACGGCAAGCTCCGTCATGGCGCCTCCGGCCGCACGACCGCCTCCCCCGCCGCCACGCGCGCGTCGAGCGCCTCGGCTTCGGCCTCCGAGACCGCGCGAAAGCGCACGCGGTCGCCGGCCTTCAAAAGAAAGGGCTGGGGTCCGGCGGGATCGAAGAGGCGGACGGGGGTTCGCCCGATATAGCGCCAGCCGCTCGGCCCCGGCACGGAATTGATGCTGGCCTGCGCGCCGCCGATGCCGATGGCGCCGGCCTCGATGCGCTGGCGCGGCACGGCGAGGCGCGGCGTGTGCAGCGCCTCCGGCAGTCCGCCGAGATAGGCGAAGCCCGGCGCGAAGCCGATCATGTAGACGCGGAACTCCGTCGCCGCGTGAAGCTCGACGAGAGCCTCCGGCGTCATGGCCTTCATCGCGGCCAGTTCGGCGAGATCGAGCCCGACCTCGCCGCCGTAATGGACGGGAATGGTGAAGCGCCGGCCGTGCCGGGCCTCGACGTCGAGAGCGCCGAGCCGCGTGCGGATCTCCTCCGCCAGCGCCGCGCCGCGCACCTTCGCGGGATCGTAGACGACCATCAGCGAGCGATAGGTCGGGACGGTCTCCTCGACGCCGACGATCGGAGCGCGGGCGAGATCGGCCGACAGCGCGATGACGCGCTCGCTCACCGCCTCGTCGATCCGGTCGGCGAGTTCCACCGAGAGGGCGCCGTCGCCGCAGGGCAGGATTTTGACCGGCGGTTGCGCCGTCACGCCCTTTCCTTCCGCCCTCGGCGCGAGGCGCGTTTCGCGATGGGACGGCTCTTCAGGATTGCGATCCAATGCTCGCCCTTCGCGAATGTCCGACGACCCTTGCGGCGTCCGGCCCGGAACGGACGGCGGGAGGCGCGTCGATCGCCCGATCTCGGCGCCCGGTCTCCCCGCCCAGCCGCCTCGGTGATACGAGCAGAGCCGACGCGGCGCAACCGGCACGGCCGCCCGGACGCCGCCGACCGCCCCATCGGCCGAGGAGCCAGGACGCCATGCGCACGATCGACCTCAACTGCGACCTCGGCGAGAGCTTCGGCGCCTACAAGATCGGCGACGACGAGGCGATGCTCGGCCTCGTGACCACGGCGAACGTCGCCTGCGGCTTCCATGCCGGCGATCCCGTCGTGATGCGCGACACGATCCTGTCCGCCAAGGCGCGCGGCGTCTCGATCGGGGCGCACCCCTCCTTCATGGACCTCTACGGCTTCGGCCGCCGCCGGATCTCGGGCGAGCGGCCGGAGGATATCGAGGCGCAGCTCGTCTACCAGATATCCGCGATCCAGGGCATGGCGACCGCGCTCGGCTGGCCGATCACCCATGTGAAGACCCATGGCGCGCTGAACAACATGGCGGCGGAGGACGCCGCGCTCGCCGAAATCTGCGTCCGCGCCGTGCGGGCGATCGATCCCTCGCTCGTCTTCGTCGCCATCCCCTTTTCCGAGGCGATGAAGGCGGCCGAGAAGGCCGGCCTTCGCATCGCCAGCGAGGTCTATGCCGACCGCACCTACGAGGCGGACGGGATGCTGACCCCGCGCCAGGTGGCGGGCTCGGTCATCCACGATCCCGAGCAGAGCGCCGACCAGGTGCTCTCCATGGTGCGGGACGGCCGCATGCCGACGCGCGGCGGGTCGAGCCTTCCCGTCGAGGCTGCGACGATCTGCGTCCACGGCGACACGCCGGGCTCCGTCGCCATGGCGCGCGCCCTTCGCGAGCGGCTCGCCCGCGACGGCCTCACCCTCGCGCCCTTCGCGCGCGCGCGCAGCGCGAGCGACTGACGGGGGGCCGAAGGTCCGGCTGCGCGGCGCCTGGGCGGACATGCCGCAGGGTGTCCGGAAGCCGGTGCTGCGGGGCACACGGCGTTGTGAGATCGGCAAGCGCTAGCCGGAACCATCCGGCCGACTACCTCGCTTTGCAGCGACATAGCGCACGAGCGCACTGACCTTCTTCGATGGGATCACCGATGATCACCAGGCGACCCCGCCTCTGCGCCGCCGCCGGCCTTCTGACCCTGGCCTTTTCCCCCTCTTCCATCGCACCGGCTCATGCCCAGACGTCGGCAGAGACCTCGGAGACCGCGCCGAAGAGCGAGGCGGGCGGGATCGAAATTCCGCTGATCGGGCGGGTGCAGCTTCCAGGATTTCTCGCCGGCTGGTTCGGCGGGGACGAGGAGGCGGCGGAAAGCGCGGAGGCCGAGGGCGCGAATGCGGAGCCGCCCGCGGTCATCGTCCAGACCGTGGCGACGCAATCGGTCGGCGACACGATCGAGTTCATCGGCACGATCCAGCCGATCGAGCAGGTCGCCGTGCGCGCCCGCGTCGACGGCTACGTGCAGGAGGTCGCGTTCAAGGGCGGGCAGGCGGTGAAAGCCGGCGATCTTCTCTTCCAGATCGAGCCGGCGCAGTACGAGGCCTCCCTCCGCGCCGCGGAGGCGCAGCTCTCGGGCGCGCAGGCGAGCGTCAATCAGGCCGAGCGCAACTTCCAGCGCCAGCAGCAGCTCTCGCAAAGCGGCGTCACCGCCCGCGCGACGCTGGACGACGCCACCGCGCAGCTCGAAAACGCGCAGGCGACCTTCCTCCAGGCCAATGCCGCCGTCACGCAGGCGCGGTTGAACCTCTCCTACACGCGCATCGAGGCGGCGATCGACGGCGTCATGTCCGCACCGCTCATCACGCGCGGCAACTACGTCTCGGCCGGCACCACCGCCGACATGGCGACGCTGACGCAGATGGACCCGATCTGGGGCGTCTTTCCGATCGGCGAGGGCCAGCTCGTCACCTGGCAGCGGATCGGCGTCGGGGAGACGCAGGAGCCGCCGATCGCGCGGAACGGCGAAACCGGCTCGGGCGCAGAAGGCGACCAGACGGCCGCGATCGACGAGGGTGGCGAGGGCGACGCAGGCTCCGCCCCGACCGAGGCGGCAGCGCCCGCCCAAGGCGGAACGCTCGTCGCCTCCGCCGACGGCACGGCTGCCGCGGGCGCGGTGCCTCCGCCGCCGGGCTCGGAGACGATCGAGGCTTCCGCGCGGGCCGACAGCCAGGATATCGGCGACGACTTCGTTCTCTCGCTCCGCCTGCCCAACGGCTCCGCCTATCAGCCGACCGGCCGTTTCGACTTCGTCGGCAACACGGTCAATCCGGCGACGGGCACGGTGGAGGCGCGCATTGCCTTCCCCAATCCCGGCGGCTTCCTGCTCGCCAACCAGAACGTCACGCTGGTCGCCAGCGAGCGCCATCCGCCGGTCCTGCCCGTCGTGCCGCAGGCCGCGATCCAGCTCTCGCGCGAGGGCCGCTCCGTGCTTCTCGTCAAGCCCGACGAGACGATCGAGCGCCGCACGATCGAGGTCGGCAAGAAGATCGGCAACATGACCTCCGTCACAAGCGGGCTCACCGGCGGCGAGACCGTCGTCGTGCGCGGCTCGGCCGCCGCCAAGGAGAACGCGAAGGTTCGCCCGCTCACCGAGGAACAGGCCGAGGCCGAGGCCGAACAGCGGCGCGCGAGCCGCCCGGCCGCCGGCGACGGGACGAGCGCCGCGGGCGGCGGGGCCGCGCGATGATCTCGAGCACCTTCATCCGGCGCCCGCGCCTTGCCGGCGTCATCTCGGTCGTCGTGGTGCTCGCCGGCCTTCTGGCCATGGCGGTCCTGCCGATCTCGCAATATCCCGAGATCACACCGCCCACCGTCAGCGTCTCCGCCAATTATCCCGGCGCCGATTCCACGGTGCTTGCCCAGGCCGTCGGCGATCCGCTGGAGCGCGCGATCAACGGCGTCGAGGGCATGACCTACATGTCCTCGACCTCGACGGATTCGGGCACCTATTCGCTCTCGATCACCTTCGCCATCGGCACCGATCCCGACATCGCGCAGGTCAACGTCTCCAACCGCGTGCAGCTCGCCACCGCCCAGCTGCCCGAGGCCGTGACGCGCCAGGGCGTGACGGTGCGCTCGCGCTCGCCGAACTTCCTGATGGCGGTCGGCTTCTTCTCCGAAGGCGGGCGCGTCTCCACGATCGACATCGGCGCCTATCTGTCGACCAGCGTCGTCACCGCGCTCCAGCGCATCGAGGGCGTGGGCGATGCCAACGTCATCGGCAATTCCGACTATTCCATGCGCATCTGGACGGACCCGCGCCGCATGAGCGCGCTCCAGATCTCCTCGGCCGACATCACGCAGGCGATCGCCTCGGCGAACCTTCCCGCCTCCACCGGTCAGATCGGCTCCTCCCCGGCTTCCGAAGGACAGGCGATCGTCTACACGATCACCTCGCAGGGGCAGCTGAACACGGTCGAGCAGTTCGAGAACATCGTCGTGCGCGCCGAATCCTCGGGCGCGATCGTGCGCGTCAAGGATGTGGCGCGCGTCGAGCTCGGCTCGGAGAGCTACGCCGTCAACAGCTTCGTCGGCGGCGATCCCGGCAAGACGATCCAGATCAACCAGTCGCCCGGCGCCAACGCGCTGGAGACGGTGACGGCGGTGCGCGCCGAGCTGGAACGCCTGCGCGGCGAGTTTCCGGCGGGCCTCGACTACCGGATCATCTACGATTCCACCGAGTTCGTGGATGCCACGATCCACGAGATCCTCCTGACGCTCGCCATCACCGCGGCAATCATCGTCATCGTCGTGTTCCTCTTCCTCCAGGACTGGCGCTCGACGCTGATCCCGGCGCTCGCCATCCCGGTCTCGATCATCGGCACCTTCGCCTTTCTCCTGGCCATCGGCTTCACGATCAACGTCATCACGCTTCTGGCGCTGATCCTCGCCATCGGCCTCGTCGTCGACGACGCGATCATCGTGGTGGAGAACGTGCAGCGGGTGATGACGGAGAAGAAGGTCGACCGGGTCGAGGCGACCGAGATCGCGATGAAGGAGATCACCGGCCCGATCGTCTCGACGACGCTGGTGCTGCTCGCGGTCTTCCTTCCCACGACGTTCCTGCCCGGCCTTTCCGGCCAGCTCTACCGGCAGTTCGGCCTCGCGCTCTCGATCTCCGTCGTCCTCTCCTCGCTGGTCGCGCTGACGCTGACGCCCGCGCTGACCGCCGCCATGCTGCGCCCGCCGGGCAAGGCCTGGGGCCCGCTGCGCTGGTTCAACCAGGGGCTCGACGCCACGCGCAACGCCTATCTCGGCGGCGTCTCCTTCCTGGTGAAGCGGGTTCTCGTCGCGCTCGCCGTCGTCGCGCTCGGTCTCGGCATCACCGTTTTCTCGCTGGCGACGCTGCCCTCCACGCTCCTGCCGGACGAGGACCAGGGCGCGATCCTCTTCGACGTCTCGCTGCCCGACGGCGCCTCGCTCCAGCGCACGACGGAGGCGATGCTGGAGATCGGCGAGATCCTCGACGGCACCGAGGGCGTCAACGCCTATGTGCTGAACGCCGGCTATTCGCTGCTTCAATCGGCCCAACGCACCTCCGGGGGCCTCGGCATCGTCACGCTGAAGCCCTGGGGCGAGCGGCCCGATCTCTTCGCGATCCTCGCCGAACTCCAGGGCAAGTTCGCCGCGATCCCCGGCGTGCAGGTCGCCGCCTTCCCGCCGCCGCCGATCCCCGGCCTCGGCTCGGTCGGCGGCTTCTCCTTCGAGCTGGTGGCGCAAGGCGGGCAGGAGCCGGCGGAGGTCGCCCAGGTCGCGAACTCCTTCATCTCGGCGGCCAACGAGCGGCCGGAGATCGAGGGGGCGCGCACGACCTTCTCGGCCGACGTGCCGCGCCTTTACCTCAAGATCGACCGCGACCGGGCCGAGACGCTCGGCCTCAGCGTCGCCGACATCTACGACACGGTGGGCGGGGCGATGGGCGAGACCTTCGTCAACCAGTTCATCTACGACGGCCGCATCTATCAGGTCCGCCTCCAGGCCCAGGCGGACGCGCGCATGGCCGAGAGCGACATCGGCAATCTCTACGCCAAGAACGCGAGCGGAGAGATGGTGCCGCTGCGCTCGGTCGTCTCCGTGGAGACGACGTTCGGCCCCTATTCGGTGCCGCGCTTCAACCTCTTCACCTCCGCCAAGATCACCGGCCAGCCCGGCGCCGGGTTCTCGTCGGGCGATGCGCTGACGGCGCTTCAGGCGGTGGCTGCCGAGACGCTGCCCGAGGGCTATTCCTACCAGTTCTCCGGCACGTCCTACGAGGAGCAGCAGGCGGGATCCGTCACCTACATCGCCTTCGCGCTCGCCTTCGTCTTCGCCTATCTCTTCCTCGTCGGCCAATACGAGAGCTGGCTCCAGCCGCTGACCGTCATGCTCTCCATCGCCATCGCCGCGGCGGGCGCGGTCGGCTCGCTCCTCGTCTTCGGCTACACGTCCAACATCTACTCGCAGATCGGCCTCGTCATGCTGATCGGCCTGGCCGCCAAGAACGCCATCCTGATCGTGGAGTTCTCCAAGGAGCGGCGCGAGCTGGACGGGATGGAGATCACCGAGGCCGCGCTCGTCGGCGCCAAGCAGCGCTTCCGCGCCGTCTTGATGACCGCCCTCTCCTTCATCCTCGGCCTCCTGCCGCTCGTGCTGACGACGGGCGCGGGCGCGGCCTCGCGCAATGCGATCGGCACGGCGGCGATCGGCGGCATGCTGGCGGCGACCGTCATCGGCATCTTCGTCGTGCCCGCCCTCTTCGCCATGTTCGAGCGGCTGCGCGAGGGCCGGCAGGGCAAGCTCTGGGGCCGCGAGCGCGAGGACGGCAGCGACCTCTCCGAGCGCGCGCGCCGGAACAAGGAAGCGGCCGCGGCCGAAGCCGGGAGCGATGGGCCGATCGAGGTCGAGCCCGGCCGCTATCCCTGGAGCTTCGGCAAGGGCGAAGCGCCGTCGGCGACGCCGGCCGAGTGAACGGGCCGGGGGTCGTCGAAGACGCGGGTTCCGCACCGTTCCGGTGTCGGAGACGGACGGGTCGGGCCGGCGGCGAAACCCGCCACCGCCGCGATTTCGTCCGCCGGGCCTCCTAGCCTCGGTCGGCTGCGATGGCGGCGATGTGTTCGGGGCCGATGCCGCAGCAGCCGCCGACGATGGTCGCCCCCTCGCCCGTCCAGCGGCGGACCCATTTCAGGTAGCTTGCGGGATCGAGATCGGCGCGGATTTCGGAAATGCCGGCATAGGGCTCGTCGGACGGCGGCTCCGGCAGGAAGGCATTGGCATAGACGCCGAGCGCCGCATCCGGCCGCTCGGAGCCGTCGATCACGCGCCGCGCGGCGATCACGGCCTCGCTCATCACCTCCGGCTGGCTGCAGTTGAAGAGAACGCCCGCGGCGCCCGCTTCGAGGGCCGCTTTGACCGCCGCCTCCGCCGTCTCGCCCGAGCGCAGCTCCGGCGGGCCGGTGCGCCCCGCCTCGTCCTTCAGCGTGAAGGAGACGTAAGCCGGCTTTCCCGTTCCCTTCACGGCGGCGAGCGCGGTCAGCGCTTCCACGATGGAGCTCTGCGTCTCGATCAGCCAGAGATCGACATGCGGCGAAAGGCCGGCGACGAGACTGTCCAGAATGCGCGGCGCCTCCTCCGGCCGGAACTGGCCGGGCCGGTAGCTCTCGAAGAGCGGCGGCAGGGAGCCGGCGACGCGCACCGGACGCTTGGCGGCATCGGCCACATCGCGCGCGATGCGCCCGGCGCGGTCGGCCAGCGCCTCGCCCTCGGCGGCGAACCTCGCCTCGCCGATCATGTGCGGCACCAGCCCGTAGGAATTGGTGGTGATGATCTCGGCGCCGCTTTCCACATAGGCGAGATGCGCCTTCTCGACGAAGTCGGGGGCCTCGATCAACGACAGCGCCGACCATTCCGGCAGGCGGAAGGGCGCGCCGAGCCGCTCCAGGAGCCGGCCCATGCCGCCGTCGAGAAGGGTGAAGGTCTGGGATGCCATCGGGGCCTCTTCCTTTGCGTCAGGCTCTCTCGACCTGATGGCCCCGGCCGAAGCGGATCTCCAGGCGATGCTGGAGAATTTCGAGGCCGATCGAGACGATCCAGTAGATGATCGCCGCCGTGAGGAGCATTTCCATATAGTGATAGGTCGAGCGCCCATAGGACTGGGCGAGGAAGTTCAGCTCCCAGAGCCCCATGATGGAGACGAGCGAGCTGTCCTTCAGCATGGAGATGAAGAGCGCGCCCGCCGGCGGCACGATGACCCGCATGGCCTGCGGCGCCACGACCTTCCAGCCGACGATGCGCGGGCGAAGGCCGAGCGCGCGCGCCGCCTCGCGCTGTCCGGCGGGCACGGAGGAGATGCCGCTGCGGATGGTCTCTGCCAGATAGGCGCCGTAGTTCAGGGACAGCGCCAGCACGCCGGAGGTGAGGCCGGACAGGACGATACCGAACTGCGGCAGCGCCAGATAGATGAGAAGCACCTGCACGAGAAGCGGCGTGCCCCGGAAGAAGGAGGCGTAGAAGGTCGAGACCGCGAAGGCGACGGGGTTTCGGGACAGGCGGCCGAGCGCGGTCAGCATGCCGACGGCGAGCGCGCAGACCATCGAGACCGCCGTCACGAAGAGCGTCAGCATCAGCCCCTGGAGGAAGCCGTCCGGGGAAAGACGAAGGCCGAGGAGGAAGGGCAGCTTCTCCCCGATCAGGCCGAAATCCAGCCCGAGCGCGGAAAGCGCGAGCGCCAGCCCGGCGAGCAGCGCGCCCCAGGTCAGCGCGACCTTCAGCCGGAAGGCGGCGGGGCTCTTCCAGCCGGAAGCGCGGGGCGGAGCGTCCTGCGAAATCGGATCAGCCGCCCGTCTTCGGGCTGATGTCGACGCCGAACCATTTCTGCGAGATCGCGGCCAGCGTTCCGTCCGCCTTCAGCTCGTCGACGATGCGCTTCACCTCGGCGTTCCATTCGGGATCGCCCTTGTCGGTGACGACCGCGTTCGGCTCGGCGAAGAGCGGCTCGCCGAGGATCTTCAGCTTGCCCGTCGCCTTTACCTGGCCCTCGGCCGTGCCGAGCGAGGCGACGATCGCATCGAGCCGAACGCCGGCCCCGAGCGCCAGATTGTGGAAGTTCACGGTCTCGTCGCCCGGCGTCGCCTGGACCTCGCCGAAGGGGAAGGCGATCGGCGCCTCGCCGGGAATGGCGAAGTTGCGCCCGAGATAGGCCTCGTAGGAGGAGCCGGTGCCGACGCCGACGCGCTTGCCCGTGAGATCGGCGACGGACTTGATCGCCGTCTCGTCCTTGTTCACGACGAGGACGGCGGGAACGCTGTAGTAGATGGCGGGAAAATCGACGACCTTGGCGCGCTCCTCCGTCGGCGTCGCCGAGGAGATCGCGACGTCCCAGCGCCCCGCCCAGCGGCCGCCGATGATCGCCTCCCAGCCGGGCGTCTCGATCTTCAGCTCGACGCCGAGCTTCTTGGCGAAGGCCTTGGCGACGTCGACGTCGAAACCGTCGAGTTCGTTCTTCTCGTTGATGAAGCCGAAGGGCGGATAGTCGTTGACGACGACGTCCACCACCGTGTCCGCGGCGCGCACGCGGTCCAGCGTCTCGCCGGCGGAGGCGGCGCCGGCACATAGAAGCAAGGCGGCCAGGCCGAGGCCCCAGGCACGCGGGCGTTGGATCGATGCCGGCATGGAGAGATCGTCCTTCAAGACGCTGAACCGGTCCGCCGGGGCCGGGGCGAGGCGCTCAATGTGCACGGGGCCGCCCGGGTCGGCAACGGCGGCAAGGACGGCCCACCCGGCTGCCGGCGGAAAACCGTTTCACCGACGGGCGAAAAATCAGGATGCCTGCCTTTGCCTCCCGTCGCCCGTCGGTTTGGCGCGTCAAGGACGCTCCCAGCTGCCGGACGCGGCGGAGCGGAAGAAGGCGTCGATGACGCGCATGTTGAGGACGGCGTCCTCGATGCCGACCTCCAGCGGCGGCCCGCCGAGGATGGCGGCCGAGACCGCGTCGCCCTGGAGCGTGTACTGGTTGGAGACGGGCAGCTCGATCAGCTCGCGGCCCGTGCCGAAGAGATCGCGGCCGTCGTCGACGAGAATGCGCGTCGGGCGGTCGATCGGCGAATTGAAGGGAATCTCGATCTCGATGCGCCCCTTGGTGCCGAGCACGGTGACGCGCTGTGCGGGGGCCAGCTGCGTGGCGGAGGTGAAGGCCAGATGCCGCGCGCCGGAGAACTCGGCGATGCCGGTGGCCATGCGGTCGGTGCCCATGTCGGGATCGATGTCGAAGCTGGCGACCACGCGCTCGGGCTCGCCCCCGAAGAGATAGCGCGCCGTCGCGATGGCGTAGCAGCCGATGTCGTAGAGCCCGCCGCCGCCGATCTCGGGATTGTTGCGGATGTTGCCGGGGTCGGTCAGGTGGTAGGCGAAGACCGTCTGGATCGCCCGCGCCTCGCCGATGCGCCCGCCCTGGACCAGCTCGCGCGCCGCCTTCCACTGCGGATGGTGGCGCACCATGAAGGCCTCCGCCACGATCTTGCCCGTGCGCGCGCTCGCCTCCACGAGAAGCGCGGCGTCCTCGGCGTTGAGCGCCACCGGCTTTTCGCAGAGGACGTGCTTGCCGGCCTCCAGCGCCTTGATCGTCCAGGGCACATGGAGGTGGTTCGGCAGGGGATTGTAGATCGCGTCGATATCGGGCGCGGCGAGCAGCGCCTCGTAGGACCCGTAGGCGCGCTCGATGCCGAGATCGTCGGCCACTTTGCGGGCGGTGGCCGCATCGCGCGAGGCGATGGCGGCGACGACGGAGCGCTCGCCCTGCTGCATGGCGGGGATCACATGGACCCGGCCGATCTTGGCGGTCGACAGAACGCCCCAGTTCACCTTGCGCGCGGCCGGCTTGCCCGCCGTCTCCTTGATCGTCATCTGGCTCATCCTCCCCTCGCCGCCGGGCTCTCTCGCACCGGCCGCTCTTCGAGGGGAGGCTACACGGCCCGGCCGCCCGGCGAAACCGAGCGCCTGCGCTCGTTCACAGGGAGGAGGCGCGAGGGGCCTGCGGGCGGTCCCTCGGCGAGCGAGGCCGCCCGGATCAGAAGGCCCGGGCGACGCGGGAGTGCAGGTCGTGGACCGGCGAGGTGGCGTGCCGCGGCGGGACGTTCCGCGTCCGCTCGGCGCCGTCGATCTTGAACTGGCCGAGCAGCTTGTTCAGCGAGTTCACCTCGGCGGAGAGCTCGTTGCAGGCGGCCGTCGATTCCTCGACCATGGCCGCGTTCTGCTGCGTGCCCTTGTCGAGCGTGCCGACCGCGACGTTGATCTCGCTGAGGCCGGAGGCCTGCGAGCGGGCCGATGCGACGATCGCGTGGACATGCGTGTCGATCTCGGCGACCTTGTCGACGATGCCCTGCAAGGACTCGCCGGCGCGGCCGACGAACTCGACGCCCTCCTCCACCTGATGGCGCGAGGTCGAGATCAGGCTCTTGATCTCCTTGGCGGCTTCCGCCGAACGCTGGGCGAGACCGCGCACTTCCTGGGCGACGACGGCGAAGCCCCGGCCGGCTTCACCTGCGCGTGCCGCCTCGACGCCCGCGTTCAGCGCGAGAAGATTGGTCTGGAAGGCGATCTCGTCGATGACGCCGATGATGTTGCCGATCCGGTCGGACGATTCCTCGATCTTGCCCATGGCCTCGACGGCCTTGGTGACGATGCTGCCGGACTGCTCGGCCTCGGCCTTGGTGCGCGACACGAGATCGCCGACCTCGTCGGCCCGGCGGCTGGAGAGGCGCACGCTGGTGGTCATTTCCGCGAGCGCCGCGGAGGTTTCCTCGATCGCCGCCGCCTGCTGCTCGGTGCGGCGGGCGAGATCGTCGGAGGCCGCGCGGATGTGCTCGGAGCCCGACTGGATCACGTCGGCATTGTGACGAACGACCTTCATCGCGCCCTGAAGCGTCTCGACGGACGTGTTGAAGCTCTGGCGGATCGGATCGAGGCCGGAGGCGAAGGCCTCGTCGATCCCGCTGCCGAGGTCGCCCTCGGCCAGCGCGCCGAGCGCGGCGCCGAGGCGGCGCACGGCGACCACGCGGCCCGTCACGTCCGTCGCGAACTTCACGACCTTCACGATCCGGCCGTTGAAGTCGAAGATCGGATTGTAGGAGGCCTGGATGTAGACGGGGCGTCCGTCCTTGCCGATGCGCGTGAACTCGTCGGCGACGAACTCGCCGGCCCGCAGCTTGGTCCAGAACGCCTGATAGTCGGGCGACTTTACGAAGGCGGGCTCGACGAAGATGCTGTGATGGCGGCCGATCACCTCGGACAGGGTGTAGCCGAGCGCGGAAAGGAAGTTCGGGTTGGCCGTGCGGATCGTGCCGTCGATGTCGAACTCGATGATCGCCTGGGCGCGATCGATCGCGGCCATCTTGGCGGAGTTCTCCATCTGGCTGAGCTTGGTCGCCGTGATGTCGTTGCAGAACTTCACGACCTTGAGCGGCTTGCCGTTGCCGTTCAGGATCGGGTTGTAATTGCCGCGAATGAAAACCTCTTTGCCGTTCTTGCCGATGCGCTTGAACTCGTCGCACTCGAACTCGCCCCGGGCGAGCTTCGCCCAGAAGGCGGCGTATTCGGCCGAGCGGGCGTGGTCGGGCTCGACGAAGATCCGGTGATGCTGCCCGATGATCTCCTGCGGCTTGTACTCCATCAGCTCGCAGAAATTCACATTGGCGCTCAGGATCTTGCCGGAGAGATCGAACTCGATGATCGCCATCGACTTGTCGAGAGCGGCCAGAATCCTATCAGCATTCGAACTCAGAAAATTGACCATCCGCTCCAGCCCCAGATCTACCGCCGCTCGGCACCCGTTCTCCGAAGCGCCAAAACGATAGAAACATTGCGAGCTTAAAACTTCTTAAAGTGCTGCCATAGATTATGTCGCGATGATTATCATTCGCATTTATTTCATAACAATTCCAGGATGAGTATCCGCACATGAACTTCATCGATCGGCTGTAGCGATCACTCGTCCCAATGTGCTGGAAACACGGGTCTTTCACACGTATCGCGCACGAAGCTTGAGAAAGTGCGCGCAATCGCTCTGCAGTTCATCGCTTCGGTTATAGCTTCTGCTTCGCACATTCGTCTCGAGCGGTGTTAGGCCGCTGAAAAGATGAGCCGTTTTCCACGCGGGGACGGTTTTCTGCTACGGAATGTCGCAGGAACCTCCGAAATCGTCCGCCCGCCGTCCGATTTACCGCGTATCACCGGAAAACGGAGAACTCGCCGCGGCCGAAGCGCCATCCGAGAGCCGCCCGACCGCCGCGGGAAACCGGTCGCCTCTCCCCTCGAGCTGTCGAAGCAAGATCGAACCGTTTCCGCCGGGCGGGAACCAGACGCCCACGTCCCGGCATCGGCCGGCCCGATCATCCGCCCCGCAGCGTTCGAGAGGGCGTCTCCCCGAAGAAATCCCGATAGGTGCCGGAGAAGCGGCCCCAGTGCGAAAAGCCCCAGTCGAGCGCGATGTCGCAGATGCGCCGGCTCGTCCGCCGGGCTTCGATGATGTCGCGGCGGGCAAGGTCGAGACGGCGCGTCAGGAGCAGAGCGTCGAGCGCGGTGCCGAGCACGGCGAGCGAGGCGCGCCGAAGCTCCGCCGACGAAGCGCCGAGGGCACGGGACAGGCTTGCGACCGTCGCGGGCTCTCGCGGATGGGTCGCCAGCCAGTCCTGCATCTCGCCGTGAAGCGCATGGGCGCGGCGGTCGATGCGCGGACGGTCGGCGGACGAGCCGGACAGGGAGGCCGACAGGGCGCCGAGCCGGTCGCGCAGGAGGTCGGCGATCAGGAGGTCGAGGCCCGGCGAGCGCGCCGCCTCGCCGCTGGCATAGACCGCCAGGAGCGAAGCCAGCCAGTCGAAGAGCGCATCGGCCGACGCCGTCGACGGCCCGGTGCGGACGGCACCCGCTTCCGGCCGCGCGTCCTCGTCGAAGACCGCGATGTCGGCGACGACCATGATGATGTCGCTGTTTTCCTCGCTGACGCCGAGCCGCGACCAGCCATGCCCGACGCCGAGACTGCCGCCGACCTGGCCTTCGCCGTTGGAATGGAAGCCGCCCGCATGGGACGGAAGGCAGAAGGACACGACGCGATCCTTCGGCGCGGTGAAGGCCTGGACGACGGACACGTTGATCCGCTCGCGCAGGATCGAGAAGCCGGGCAGGGACAAAGAGGAGATGGAGCCTTCGAAACGGCCGGGCGACAGCTGGCTGTAATGCTGCGCGAAACCGGGGAGCGAGCGCTCCTGCTCGCTCGCCTCCTCGAAACGCCGCATGGCGAAGGCGCCGGCGGAAGAAGGCTCGCCGGGCATCGTTTCTCCGCTGCGCGGGGCCGTCGAAGGAGAACCCATGCCGCCTGAGTAGCGCTAGGGGAGATCGTAAGGCAATCGTCGGAAAGCCTCTTTTGAGGGCGTGCTTATTTTTTATTCATAATCGGCGGCCTCCGGTGGATAGTGCGGGGCGAACCCCGTTGATAGCCTGATCTCCTGTCAGCCACGGAGCCACCCGATGCGGATCTCGAACGTCCTTCTCGCTCTCGCCTTCGGCACGGCGGCATTCGCACCGGCCCATGCGCAGGAGGAGTTCGAACCCGAGCAGCTGAGCGTCGAAGCCAAGGTGCGGCCGGGGCCGAACATCTTCGTGCTCGACCAGAGCTGGAAAGGATCGAGCCGCCTCAACGTCCTCTCCGCCGACGACCTCTCGGTGAAGGGCATCATCAGCGTCGGCCTCGTCGGCCAGGCCACCTTCTCGCCGGACCTGAAGACGGCCTATCTGACCTCCGCCTATGCCAAGCGCATCGTGCGCGGGCCGACGGAGGCGGTGCTGGAGGAGTACGACACCGAGACGCTGAAGCTGCGCCGCGAAATTCCGATCTCCGAAAAGTTCGCGCAGACCGCGCCCGCCAAGTCGGCGCTCGTCCTCTCCGGCGACGGCAAGTTCGCCTTCGTGCAGAACGCGACCCCGGCGACTTCGGTCACGGTGGTCGATCTCACGAGCGGGGCGAGCGTCGCGGAGGTTCCGACGCCGGGCTGCTTCGCGATCTTCCCGGCCGCCGCGGGCGCGAAGTTCACGACGCTCTGCGGCGACGGAACGCTGGCGAGCTTCACCGTCGCGGCCGACGGCAAGGCCTCCCCGCCGCAGAAGAGCGCGCCGATCTTCGACGCCGCCAAGGACGCCCTCTTCATCCAGGCCGAACGCGTCGGCGCCGATCTCCTCTTCACCTCCTTCAACGGCAATCTCTACCGCGTCTCGGACGCCGGCGAGGCGCCGAAGCTCGTCGACAAGTTTTCCTATGTCGAGAGCGTCGAAGGCTCCTGGCGGCCGGGCGGGGTCGAGATCATGGCCTACAATCCGGCCCATGACGTGCTTTTCGTGACGATGCATCCCGGCGGCAAGGAGGGCTCGCACAAGGACGCGGCGACCGAGATCTGGGCGATCAAGGTGGCGGACAAGAAGGTTCTCTACCGCTCCGCCGTCCATGGCGTGAAATCGATCGCGGTGACGCAAGGGCCCGCGCCCGTGCTCTTCGCCAGCGACCCCGAAGAGGGCAACGTCACGCGCTACGAGATCGACCCGGAGGCGAAGTTCGCGGCCAAGCTGACGGTGACGGCGGAAAGCGTCGGCATCTTCGTGCCGCTGGTGGTGGCGGGCGAATGAGCGCCGAGCCCCGCCTTCTCGCCATGGCGGCGGCGGCGGCGACGGTGCTCCTCGTCGTCCTCTTCCTGCGCGCCGCCTTCCACAAGGTCTCAGACCTCGTGCGCTTCCAGGGCTATGTCGAGGACTACCGCATCCTGCCGGAGCGGCTCGTCGAGCCCGCGGCCAAGGGGCTGGCGGCGGCGGAAGGTCTGGCGATCGCGCTCCTCGTCGTTCCCGCCACGGTCCGGCTCGGCGCGGCCCTCGCCTTCGGGCTTCTCCTCCTCTACGCGGGCGGGATCGCGCTCAACCTCTCGCGCGGACGCCGGCGCATCGAGTGCGGCTGCGGCGGTCCGGCGCAGATGCTCTCCGTCAGTCTCGTCCTTCGCAACGGGCTGCTCGCGGCCCTCGCCCTCCTGCCGCTCGCGACGGGCTTCAACGCCCTCTCGCTCGGCGAGGCGGCGGCGGCGGTCTCCTCCGGCCTTCTTCTCTTCCTCTTCGTCACGCTCGCCGAACAGCTTCTCGCCAATGACGGCCATGTCCGGCTTCTTCGCGAGTCCCTGTCGGGCAAAGGAACCGCGTCATGAGCGCCCTCACCTTCATCGTCATCGTCCTGTGGATCGTGGTGCTGGCGCAGATGGCGGTGATCTTCGCGCTGGCGCGGCAGATCGGCGTGCTCTTCGAGCGCATCTCGCCGGTCGGCGCGCTCGTCAACGAATCCGGGCCGAAGATCGGGGAGACGACGCCGGTCTTCACCCTGCCGAGCCTCAACGGCGGCGTCGTGTCGATCGGCACGCCGCGGTCGCGGGCGACGCTGGTCTTCTTCCTCTCCACCTCCTGCCCGATCTGCAAGAAGATGCTGCCGGTCCTCAAATCGGTGCGCGAAAGCGAGGGCCGCTGGCTCGACGTGGTGCTGGCCAGCGACGGCGACGAGGCCAAGCATCGCGCGCTGATCGAGAAGGCGGACCTGAAGGCCTTCCCCTACGCCCTCTCGGCCGATCTCGGCATCACCTACCGCGTGGCGCGCCTTCCCTTCGCCGTCCTCATCGATGCCGAGGGCGTCGTCCGGGCCAAGGGCCTCGTCAACAATCGCGAGCAGCTCGAAAGCCTCTTCAACGCGGCCGAGACGGGCGAGGCCTCCATCCAGTCCTTTCTCGGCCGGCACGAGGGCGCGAGCCTTCAAGGCGCCTGACCCCGACGAACGCCAGCCGACCCCAACGCCAGCGGAGAGACACGCATGAACCCGATCGACCGCCTGATGCGCATGATGGACCGCGCCGCCGAGGCCGGCTCGCGGCGCACCGCCAGCCAATACGGCCGACGCAGCTTCCTGGCGAAAGCCGGCGCCTTCCTCGTCGGCGGCACGCTCCTGCCCATGCTGCCCTTCGACCGCTCCGGCCGGGCGGAAGCGGCGGAAAGCGCCGACGCCGACATCGAGACCGACTGCGCCTACTGGCGCTACTGCGCGCTCGACGGCAATCTGTGCAACACGTCCGGCGGCACGACGACCTCCTGCCCGCCCGGCTCCTCGGCCTCCAAGGTCGCCTGGGTCGGCACCTGCCGCAATCCCGAGGACGAGAAGGACTATCTCGTCTCCTACAACGACTGCTGCGGCAAGGCCGACGTGAACTCCGCCACCTTCTGCTTCACCAGCCAGGGAGAGCGGCCGGGCTACCGGATGGGCCTCTACAACGACATCAACTGGTGCATGGCGAACGACGACAAGGGCTATCACTGCACCGTCGCCGTGCTGGTGGGTCTCGCCGATGGCTGATCGTCACACGGCCTCGGCGCTCGGTCTCCTCGCGGCCCTCCTGTCCGCCGCACCGGCGCTGGCGGCGGACGGCGCGGCGCTCTTCGCCGGCACCTGCGCGGCGTGCCACGGGGAAGGCGGGGTCGGCATCGACGGTCTGGCGCCCCCGCTGGTCGACGCGGAGCTCTGGACCGGTCTCGGCGACAAGGCCCCGACCTATCTCGCCGGCGTCATGGCGGGCGGCCTCAGCGGCAAGATCACGGCCAAGGGGATCGATTTCGTCGGCCTCGTCATGCCGCCGCAGACGGAGATTCCCGATGCCGAACTCGCCGCCATCGGGACCTATGTCCTCAAAGAGCTGAACGGCCTCTCGGTCGCGCCGGACGAGGCCGCCATCGCGGCCGCCAAGGCGGCACCCCCGACACACAAGGCGCTGCGGGCGCTGCGACGGGGCGAGTGACGGACGAAGCCATGACGAGACGCCTGTCCGCCGCCGTCCCGGCCGCCCTCGCCGCTCTCGGTGCGACGCTCCTCGCAGCGTGCCCGGCGCCGGCGGGCGAACTCGGGGCCAAGGCCAACTACCTCCTGCGATGCTCCGGCTGTCACGGCCCCAAGGGCGTCGGCACGATCGAGGGGGGCATTCCGCCCTTTCCCGGCTTCGTCGGACCGCTCGTCGCGGACGATGCCGGGCGGACCTACGTGATGCACGTTCCGGGCGTCGTCGGCTCCAGCCTGTCCGATGCCGAAATCGCGGCGGTGCTGAACTACATCGTGGAGGCCTGGAGCGACGGCGCCCCGGCACCCTTCACGACGGAAGAGGTCGTGCGGCGCCGGGCCGAGCCGATGCCCGATCTCATCGCTTACCGCCGCGCCATCGTCGCGCGGCTCGCCAAGGACGGCGTCACGCTGGCGGACTATCCCTGGCCGTAAATGTTCAAGCCGGGACCGGGAGCGCTTGGCTTTCGACATCGGCGAGCGGGCGGGGTAGAGGAACCGGCGTCCTGATCCGAAGCGGAACCCGCTCATGACCTCTCGCAGCTATTATTCCGGCCTCGGCGGTCTCGCCGGGCAGACCGAGCTCCTCTCCAGCAAGGCGGTCTTCACGACGGCCTATGCGGTGATCCCGAAAAGCGTGATGAGCGACATCGTCACGAGCTTCCTGCCGCACTGGGAGGGCACACGCGCCTGGATCCTCTCGCGCCCCCTCACCGGCTTTTCCGAGACCTTCTCGCAATACATCATGGAGGTTCAGCCGGGCGGCGGCAGCGACCGGCCGGAGCCGGACAAGCGGGCGCAAGGCGCGATCTTCGTCGTGGAAGGCACGATCGAGATCACGCTTGACGGCGGGACGCACGAGCTGAAGCCCGGCGGTTTCGCCTATCTGCCGGCCGGCCGGGCCTGGAGCCTTCGCGCGACCGGCACGGCGCCCGCGACGTTCCACTGGATTCGCAAGGCCTTCCAGGTCGTGGAGGGGCTCGAGGCGCCGGACGCGATCTTCGCCGACGAAGCCGCCATCGCGCCGTCTCCCATGCCCGACACGAACGGCGCCTGGGCGACGACGCGCTTCATCGATCCGGAGGACCTTCGCTACGACATGCATGTGACGATCGTCACCTTCCAGCCGGGCGGCACGATCCCCTTCATGGAGACCCACGTCATGGAGCACGGACTCTACGTGCTGGAGGGCAAGGCGGTCTACCGGCTGAACGCCGACTGGGTGGAGGTCGAGGCCGGCGACTTCATGTGGCTTCGCGCCTTCTGCCCGCAG
This sequence comes from Aureimonas sp. Leaf427, assembly GCF_001425485.1. GTDB lineage: Bacteria > Pseudomonadota > Alphaproteobacteria > Rhizobiales > Rhizobiaceae > Plantimonas. The sequence goes on from NZ_LMQW01000012.1 coordinate 126,191, forward strand.
GCCTGCTACGCGGGCGGCCCCGGCCCCTTCCGCTACCTGCTCTACAAGGACGTGAACCGGCACGCGCCGCTCTGGTAGGGCACGGGCGGCGGGGCGAAGACGGGTCGACGGCCAGGCGTCGGGTCCCGCCCAACGGGAAACATCAGGATTTGTGACAAATCTGCGACAAATCCTCCCGAACAGAAGCGGCATCTTCAAAGATGGGACGAGTGTCAGGATTTCTTGCAACCATCGATGCCAGGATGGCTTTCAGATGGATGTGGGACCGGGAAGTGCGGGCATGAACGGTGAGGGTCGGAAGGTCGTCCTCGTGGTGGACGACGAAGCGCTGGTGCGCATGAACGCCGTGGACATGTTCGAGGACATGGGCTTCGAGGTTCTGGAGGCCGGCAGCGGCGCGTCCGCGCTGTCGATCCTGGAGGATCGCGACGACGTCTCGCTGCTCTTCAGCGACTGCCGCATGCCGGGCATGACCGGCCCGGAGCTGGCCGCCATCGCTTCCGAGCGCTGGCCGGCGCTTCGGATCGTGCTCGTCTCGGGCTATGTGAACGTCAAGCCGACCGCCTGGCCGCTGATCCCCAAGCCCTACGATTCCAAGACACTGGAGAAGATCGCCAGCGACGTCTGATCGGCGGATCCGGCAGAGGGGCGCAGACCGTCCGCGCCTTCCGAGCCACGCGGAGCGTCAGGGACGCTCGACGACGTCGCGCATCTTGTCCGCCAGCTCGTCCACCGTGAACGGCTTGGTCAGGAGATCGACGCTGGAATCGAGAACGCCGTTGTGGACGACGGCATTGCGCGTGTAGCCCGTCGTGAACAGCACCTTCAGGTCCGGGCGGCGGCGCAGCGCCTCGTCGGCGAGGCGGCGCCCGTCGATATCGGGCATAACGATGTCGGTGAAGAGCACGTCGATCGAGGGATGAAGTTCGAGGAGCCGCAGCGCCTCGGCCGCGCCGTTCGCCTCCAGCGTCTTGTAGCCGAGCTCCTGGAGCGCATCGAGCGTCATGCGGCGCACCTGGTCGTCGTCCTCGACGACAAGGATGAACTCGGTCGCCGGCGCCTGCGCTTCGGCCTCTTCGCCCGGCATTTCCCCGGCGGCCTCTCCCTCGCCCATGAAACGCGGCAGGTAGAGCTTCACCGTCGTGCCGCGGCCGGGCTCGGAATAGATCTTCACATGCCCGCCCGACTGTTTCACGAAGCCGTAGACCTGGCTGAGGCCGAGGCCGGTGCCCTTGCCCACCTCCTTGGTGGTGAAGAACGGATCGAAGGCCTTCTCGATGATGGCGGGCGCCATGCCCTCGCCCGTGTCGGTCACGGCGATCAGCACGTATTGGCCGCTGGCGACGCCGACATGGCCCGCGACGTATCGCGCGTCGAGATACGCGTTCTGCGTCTCGATCGTCAGCCGACCGCCGTCGGGCATCGCGTCCCGCGCGTTGACGGCCAGATTGAGGATGGCGTTCTCCAGCTGGTTCGGATCGGCATGGCAGCGCCAGAGTCCGCCGCCGATGACCGTCTCCAGGCGGATGCCGCCGCTCAGCGTGCGGCGCAGGAGGTCCGACATGGTGGAGACCAGCCGGTTCGCGTCGATCGCCTCGGGGCTGAGGGGCTGCTGGCGGGAGAAGGCCAGAAGGCGCTGCGTCAGCGTGGCGGCGCGTCTGGCACCCTCCATCGCATTGTCGACATAGCGGCGCGTGCGGGTGTCGGCACCTTCCATGCGCCGGCCGAGCAGATCGAGCGAGCCGATGACGACGGCGAGCATATTGTTGAAATCGTGCGCGATGCCGCCGGTGAGTTGGCCGACTGCCTCCATCTTCTGCGCCTGTCGCAGCGCCTCCTGCGCCAGAGCGAGATCGGCCTGCGCCTTCATCTCCCCGGTCACGTTACGCCCGGTCGCGAAGATCAGGTCGTCCTCGGGAGCAGCCACCCAGGCGATCCAGCGAAAGCTGCCGTCCTTGTGGCGATAGCGCACCGTCGTCGGGTCGATGGCTTGGACATTGGCCTGTTCGAGCGCCGTCTGCGTCGCCGGCAGGTCGCCCTCGAGTATGAAGTCGAAGACGGGGCGGCCGATCATCTCTTCGGGCAGCCAGCCCAGCGTCTTCGTCATCGCCGGATTCACCGCCCGGAAGGCGCCCTCGCGGTCGATGACGATCGAGATGTCCTGCGAGTTCTCCCACAGCCGGTTGCGCTCGCGCGTGCGCTTCTCCATCTCGCGCTCCAGCGTCTCGCGCTCGGCGTTCATCTCGGACAGGGCCATCTTCTGGCCGTGGATGTCGGCATTCGTGCCGATCCAGCGCACCGTTCCGTCCTCGCTGCGCACGGGCTCGGCGCGGCTCATGTGCCAGCGATAGGTGCCGTCCGCCATGCGCAGCCGAAGCTCGCTCTCGTAGAGCGTGACGGCGGCGAGAGCGGCGGCCCAGTTCGCCGCGACGGCAGGCAGATCGGCGGGGTGGACGAGCCGCGTCCAGCCGTCTCCGGACAGGTCCCCGGCGGCAAGGCCGGTATCGGAGAAGACCTTGTCGTTGAACCAGTCGAGCCGGCCGGCGTCGGTCGCCATCCAGACCTGGTTCGGCACGGCCTGGGCGAGCGTTCGAAACTGCGCCTCGCTGGAGCGCAGCTCCGCCTCGCTCTCCTCGAGCCGCCGATAGGCCGTGACCTGTCCGGTGATCTCGTTGCAGACGCAGAGGAACCCGTCGATCGCGCCGCCCTCGCCGCGCACCGGCGTGTAGGAGAAGGAGAAAAAGGCCTCCTCGCGATAGCCGTGCCGCTCGATGGTCAGGCGGATCTCGTCCATGTGCACGGGCGTGCCGCCATAGGCCCGATCGACGATCGGCAGGAGATCCTCCCGGATCTCCGACCAGACGTCGAGGAAGGGCAGGCCGAGGGCCTTCGGATGCTTGGCGCCCAGAATCGGGGCATAGGCGTCGTTGTAGAGAAGCGTGCGCTCGGGCCCGAAGGCGAGGAACATCGGCTGGTTCGCACCGAGAAGGATGCCGACGATCGCCTTGACCGAGGGCGTCCAACCCTCCATCGCGCCGACGGACGAGGCTGCCCAGTCGTGATCGCGGATCTTCGCGGCCATGCCGCTCGCAGCCGTGAGAAAGCTCAGCATGACACGTGCCCTCCCGCTCGTACGCCCCGTCCCCGATCCCTCTATCTCGACGGGGAGAGGCGCGAAAGGGCCAAAGACCTGTTACTCTTTGCCAAGCGGCATGGGGCCGGTGTAAACGGCGAGAGGGCCGGCCGCCCGCGCCGACGTTCGGTCCATCCGCTGGGAATACGCAACTTGCAGATCTCGAAGCCCGACGACGACCGGGACGCCATCGCCCGCTTGCGGCAGGAGCTGCGCGAGGCCAAGGCCCGCGAGGCCTTTCACCGGCGCATCGTCGAGAGCGCGGTCGACTTCGCCATCATCACGCTCGATCTCGACGGGCTCGTGACCTCCTGGAACACCGGGGCGGAGCGTATTCTCGGCTGGACGGAGGCGGAGATGCTCGGCCGTCCCGCGCGCATCTTCTTCACCGAGAAAGACGCCTCCGAAGGCCGGCCGGAGCACGAGATGCGAGGCGCGCGCGAGGCGGGCAAAGGCACCGACGAGCGCTGGCACCGCCGCAAGGACGAAAGCCTCTTCTTCGCCTCCGGCGAGATGATGCCGCTGATGGACGACGAGGAGCGCCATGTCGGCTACCTCAAGATCCTGCGCGACCGCACCGAGCAGCGGCTGGCGGCCGAGCGGCAGCGCGCCGATGCCGAGTTCATGCGCAGCGTCCTCGCCGCCTCCGACGACTGCATCAAGGTGCTCGATCTCGACGCCAACATCACCTTCATGAGCGAGGGCGGGCAGCGCGTGATGGAGGTCTCCGACTTCAACGCGATCGCCGGATGCCCCTGGGCCGACTTCTGGCACGGCGAGGGCCATCTGCAGGCCAAGGCCGCCATCGAAGCGGCGAAGGCGGGCGGCGTCGGCCGCTTCCGGGGTCTGGCGAACACGATGCGGGGAAATCCGCGCCACTGGGACGTCCAGGTGACCGCCATTCCGGGCGCCGACGGCAAGCCGGAAAAGCTGCTCTCGGTCTCCCGCGACGTGACCGAGACGCGCGATGCCGAGGAGCAGCTGACGCGCAGCCAGGCACGGCTCAACCTCGCGCTCGGCGCGGCCGGCATGATCGGCACCTGGGAATGGGATCTGGAGACCGATCTCATCCATGCCGACGAGCATTTCGCGCGGATCTACGGCGTCGATCCGGAGGAGGCCACCCGCGGAGCGCCGCTGGAGGCCTATGTCCGGCGCTTTCACCCCGACGACGTCTCGGCCTTCGAGGCGGAGCTCGCCCGCATCTTCGCCGGGGCCGAGGAGTTCACCAGCGAGTATCGCGTCTTCCAGGAGGACGGCTCGGTGTGCTGGCTTCTGGCGCGCGGCCGCCTCATCCACGACGAGCAGGGCAAGCCCGTGCGCTTTTCCGGCGCGGCGGTCGACATCACGGCCCGCAAGCGCTCGGAAGAGCAGCGCGAGGACCTCGCCCACGAGGTCGCCCACCGCATGAAGAACACGCTCGCCATGGTTCAGGCGATCGTCTCGCAGACGCTGCGCTCGGCCCCCTCGCTGGAGGAAGGCTCGAAGGCGATCACAGGCCGTCTCGCGGCGCTGTCGCGGGCGCAGGACATCCTCTTCCGCACGAGCTGGGAGGAGGCGGAGATCCACGACGTCGTCAACGGCGCGCTGCAGGTGCACCAGACGGCGGGCGGGCAGATCCACACGTCCGGCCCGTCGCTGACGCTGACGGCGCAGCAGTCGCTCGGCCTGGCGCTGGCGCTGCACGAACTGGCGACCAATGCCGCCAAATACGGCGCGACCTCGACGCCCGAGGGCCGCATCCACGTGTCCTGGACGCTGGCGCCGGAGGGCGACTTCGCCTTCGACTGGAGCGAGAGCGGCGGCCCGCCGGTTGCCCCGCGCACGCGGACCGGATTCGGCTCGCGCCTGATGGAGCGGATCGTGGCGACCTATTTCGAGGGCGTCGGCACCGTCGATTTCGCGCCCTCCGGGCTGCGCTTCCACCTCCGGGGAACGACCAAGCGGGGAGGCTGAGCCATGTCCGGACGATCAGAGAGCGGCACCCGGCCGCAGGGGCCGGCCTTCAAGCTATTCGTGGCCCGTCTCCATCTCTTCGCCGGGCTGCTCGTCGGCCCGTTCCTCTTCGCTGCCGCGCTGACGGGCGTGCTCTATGCCGCGACCCCCGAGATCGAGGCCCATCTCTATCGCGGGGCGCTGCGCACCGAGAGCCTGGGCACGCCGCGGACGCTCGCCGAACAGGCCGAGGCCGCCATCGCCCATGCCGGACCGGAGACGCCGCTCCTCGGCATCCGCCCGGCCACGGAGGAGGGAGCGACGACGCGCGTCCTCTTCTCGGACCCCTCGCTCGGGGCTTCCAGGAGCCGGGCCGTCTTCGTCGATCCCGTGACGCTCGCCATCAGGGGCGATCTGACCGCCTACGGCTCCAGCGGCATCCTGCCCTTCCGCACCGCGCTCGACGAGATGCATCGCAGCCTGCTTCTCGGCGAACCCGGCCGCCTCTACAGCGAGCTGGCCGCCTCCTGGCTCTGGATTCTGGCACTCGGCGGCATCGCGCTCTGGATATGGCGGCGCGCCTGGCGACCGGCGCCGAGCCCGGCGCTGCGGGTGCGCCGGCGGCATGGAACGACCGGCGTCACGATCGCGGCGGGCCTCCTCTTTCTGTCGGCGACCGGCCTCACGTGGTCCGGCTGGGCGGGCGGGCGCATCGACGCGCTGCGATCGGCGACCGGCTGGACGACGCCGTCGGTCTCGCTCGCCCTCGACGGCGCGGCACCGGTGGCGCCGGCCGGCGAGCACGCCCATCACGGGATGGACGGCATGGCGCCGGAACCGGGGCCGGCCCCGCACGAGCCCGCCACCGATCTCGACCGCGTCCTCTCCGCCGCGCGCGCCGGAGGGCTGCAATCGGCCTTCGTGGAGATCCGCGTCCCGAAGCCCGGGCAGGCCTGGCTGGTGCGGGAATACGACCGATCCTGGCCGACCGACGTCGACACGCTGGCGATCGATCCGCGCTCCCTCGCGATCACGGACCGCGCGGATTTTGCAAGCTTTCCCCTCGTCGCCAAGCTGATCCAATGGGGGATCGCGGCGCATATGGGCGTGCTCTTTGGCCTCGCGAACCGGCTGGTCCTCGCCGCTCTCGGCCTCGCGCTCGCCACGACCATCCTCTACGGCTACCGCATCTGGTGGCGCGGCCGCCCGCGCGGCACGGGCCGCACGCTCGCCGAAAGCTGGCTCGATCTCGGCGCGGGCCTGCGGGCGCTGACGCTGGCGCTCGCGGTTATCCTCGGCTGGGCGCTGCCGATGGTCGGGCTCAGCCTTGCCGCCTTCGCGCTCGTCGATGCGCTTCGCTTCCGGCTGGCGCGACGCGCCGTGCGCGGTTCGCCGGCCGAAGCGCGAGGCTGACGCTCAGCCCGAACGTTTTAGACTCCTGTGAAGAGCCACTCGTGCTCCCGAGCGTTGTGGAACTTCCAGGCCCGGCTCGGGCCGGCCATGACGTTCAGATAATAGCCGTCATAGCCGTGGATCGCGGCCACCGGATGATAGCCCTTCGGCACGAGGACCACGTCGCCGTTCTCAACCGCCATCGCCTCGTCGAGCGAGCGGTCGTCGGTGTAGACGCGCTGGAAGGCGAAGCCCTGCGGGGGGTTGAAGCGGTGGTAGTAGGTCTCCTCCAGGTAGCTCTCCACCGGCAGGTCGTCCTGGTCGTGCTTGTGCGGCGGATAGGAGGACGTGTGGCCGCCCGGCGTGATCACCTCGACGACGAGCAGCGACTGCGCCGCCCCGTCGTTCTCCGGCATGATGTTGGTGACGTGCCGCGTGTTCGTGGCCTTGCCGCGAACCATCTGCGGATGCGTGCCGGCGGGAATGGCCCTGGCCTCGAAGCCTTCGCCGCCGGGCGCGGAACAGACCGCGAGTTCGACCGGCGTCGTCGCCTCGGCCTTCCAGCTGGCGCCCATCGGAACGTAGAGCGCATCCGGCGCGCCCTCGAAGGGGCTCATGCGGCCGCCCATCTCGCCGAAGTCGCGGCCGTCCACGGTGAAGCGCGCCTTGCCGGAGACGAGGACGAGGCAGACCTCGCGCTCGCCGGTCTCGGCCCCCGCAACCTCGCCCGCCGCCAGCCCATGAAGCGCGAAGCCGACATAGGTCCAGCCGGCGCTCTCCGGCGTCACGTTATGGACGAGCCCGCTCGTCACGGTCGATCGAAGTTTCAGCTGCGGCATGTCCGCCCCTCCCATCAGCGAGCCTTCGGCTCTTCTCGCGCGCCAGCTTAGCGGGAGGACGGGACAGCGACAATCAAATTGGAATTTTTCCTCTCTTTTTTCCGACGCGCAGATTTTTCGTTCCGTTTGACGCATGCCGCACGGCGGCGATCATCCCGCCGGGTCGGCGGACCCTAACGGGACCGCCCAAGTCTCCCGATGTCAGAAGTCCTGCCAGGTCTCATCAGCCGGTTTCGGGGCGGCACCGCCCCTGCCCGTTCCGCGCATCTGGACGACGGGTTGCGCCGCGCCGCGCGTCGGGGCCCGGCGGGTGGGCGCGGGAGATGCCGCCGCGGCGGCCGTGGTGCGGAAGCGCTGCACGAGCGTCGCCAGATCCTCGGTCTCGCTGGTCAAGGTGCGGGCGGCGGCGGTCGTCTCCTCCACCATTGCGGCGTTTTGCTGCGTGACCTTGTCCATCTGGTCGGCGGCCGTGGAGACTTCCTTCAAGCTGAGCGCCTGTTCGCTCGCGCTCCGGGCGATGCCGGAGACGACGTCGGCCATGGCCGCGACCTCGACGACGATATCGTCGAGCGCCCGGCCGGAGGCGGTGACGAGATCGACGCCCGCCGCCACCTGGACCGAGGAGGTCTGGATATGGCCCTTGATCTCCTTGGCCGCCTCCGCCGAGCGCTGGGCGAGGCCCCGCACCTCCTGCGCGACGACGGCGAAGCCGCGTCCAGCTTCCCCCGCGCGCGCCGCCTCGACGCCAGCGTTGAGGGCCAGAAGGTTCGTCTGGAAGGCGATCTCGTCGATGACGCCGATGATCTTGCCGATCTGGTCGGAGGAGCCCTCGATCTCGGCCATGGCGGCGATGGCGCGGCCGACGATCTCGCCGCCGCGCTCGGCATTCTTCTGCGCCGTCGCGGCGGAGCGCTGGGCCTGGCCCGCGCCCTCGGCCGTGCGATGGATGCCGCGCGTCACCTCGGAGAGCGCCGCGACGGTCTCCTCCAGCGAGGCCGCCTGCTGCTCGGTGCGCTGGGACAGATCGTCGGAGGCGGTGGAAATCTCGCCGAGGCCCCGGCGGAGCGTCGAGACGCCGGAGACGACGGCGCCGAGCACCGTTTCCAGCTGCGCGACGCTGGCGTTGAACTTCTCGCGCACGGGCTCGAAGGCGGCCGGGAACGGCTCGTCGATGCGCGCGGTCAGATCGCCCTCGGCCAGACGACCGAGGCCCCGGTCGAGGCTTTCCACGATCCGGCGCTGCTGGTCGGCCTGCTTCGTCCGCTCGGAAAGGTCCTGCTCGGCCGCGTCGCGCTCGCCCCGCCGCTTCTCGTCGGCCTCGCGCACCTCCTCGGCCGCGCGCCGGATGCCGAGCTCCTGGAAGAGGCCGACGGCGCGGCCGATCTCGCCGATCTCGTCGCTCCGCGCGGCCGCGGCGAGGACGATGTCGGTCCGCCCCGCCGCCAAAGCCTGCATGTCCGCGGCGAGCCGCCGGATCGGTCCGACGATCGCGCGGGCGGCAAAGAGCATCAGACCCGCCGCGAAGACGGCGCCGAGAAGGAGCATGCCGACGATGAGGCGATTGCCGAGCCCGGCTTCCTCGACGACCGAGGCAGCGCTCGCGGACGACGCCGCGGCGATCTCGTCGGCGGCTTCTTCCATCGCGGTCTCGAGCCTCGAGAACTGCTCCTGAAAGGCGCCGAGCCGCCCGATCGCCGCCGCATGGTCGCCGGCCGCGGTCTCGACCATGCCTTCGGCCGATTGGATGTAGTCCGCCAAGGGGCCTTCCACCTTCGCGAGCGCCGCGGACATCGCGCCCTCTCCGGCCAGCTTTCGGTTGTCGTCCACCGCCTGGCGAAACTCGGCCGCATGGTCCGCCATGGTCGCGCGGACGTCGTCGATCGTCAGGCCCGTCGCCGGATCGTTCGCCAGGATGGCGGCGAGGACATCGCTGCGCATCGCGTCGTGCATCATGTCGGCGCGCATGTGATTGCGAAGGATGGTGCCCGCCTCCAGCGCCTCGCCGACGCCGCCGATCAGCCGGTCGGCCACCCAGAGGCCCGCCCCGGCGGTGGCTCCGGACAGGAGGAAGACCGAGAGCCCGATCGCGATCATCTTGCGACGAATTGTCATCACCGGTGGATTCCCTTCTGCTGCCGATGGGGGAAAGGATAGTGACGAAACGTAAAGGATGTTTGATGCGGGCCCCGGAAAACAGGATGGATGACGTTTCGTCACCCTTCGTTGATCCCCCGCCTCTCGATCCCCGCTCCCCGTCGATCCAGTCCGCCCCTGCCGGCCGGACGGGCCGGGGGAAGGCGCGTTCGAAGCAGGGTTCGCAGCCGGCTTGCGCGATCTTCGGCTCGACGCAGACACGCCCGGCATGCGACCCAACGGCTTCGTGAATCGCCAAGGAGTCCCGATGCGCCGCTGGATCGTCTCACTCGCCGTCGCGGCCCTCATCGTCGGGCTCTATCTCGCCTCGCCCTTTCTCGGGCTCTACCGGCTGGGTTCGGCGCTGCACGAGGCGGATGCGGCCGGGCTCGTCGCCCGCGTCGACATTCCCTCCGTGCGCCGCTCGATCGTCGAGCAGATCGTCGCCGAGGTCGGCCGGGACGCTGAGGTGGAGCGTCAGCTGAACAAGCTTGGGGGCGTCGCGCGCGACATGGCGCTGCGGGCCGCCGCCGGCGAGTTCGACCGCATGCTGGCCGCGACCGTGACGCCGGAGGTCATCCGCCTCATCCTCGCCAAGGGCGACCTGCCGCCGGAGTTCCTGGCGGGACAGGCCGAGCCGGGGCGCCCCGTCGATGCCTCGGCCGGTGCGTCCGTCGGCCTCCCCGACAATCCGCTGCGCTTCCTGCGGACCTTCGACTACGTCTCGCCGCGCAAGGTGCGCGCCACGATCGGCGAGGCGGACCGGCCGGAAGAGTGGACCGGTCTCACCCTCCTCCTCCGGGGCGCCACATGGCGTCTCACCGAAGTCGCTCTGCCGCCGGCCGTCCTCGCCCGCGTGCGCCCCGCGATTCGCGCCCGGATCGACGCCCTGAGGCCCTGAAATCCGCAGGGATAAGTGGAAACCGATCATCGCGAAAAGACGGGCGACAACGAAGGAAACTGGAGCCGTCAAAGCTCGCGGAAGGCGCGCTGCATGCTGTCGCGGATGGGCTTGGTGATGTAGTCGAGAAAGGTGCGCGAGGCCGTCTCGATGAAGATCTCGGCGGGCATGCCGGGCGTGATCGGCGCATGCTGGAGGTCGCTCACCTGCGTATCGTCGAGCGCGACGCGCACGAGATAGACGTCCGGCGCGTTGGTGCCGAGCTTCTCGTCGCGCAGCGTGTCGGCCGAGACATAGGTGACGATGCCGGAGAGGACCGGCGTCGTGCGCTGGTTGAGGCTGGTCAGTCGCACGGTGGAGTGCTGGCCGACGACGACGTCGTCGATATCCATCGGCCGCAGCGGCGCCTCGATGACGAGCTTCTCGCCCTGCGGCAGGATTTCGGCGATCTGCTTGCCGCTTTCCACGACGCCGCCGGCCGTGTGGTAGTGAAGCTTCACGAGGATGCCGGAGACGGGCGCGCGGATGTTGATGCGCTCCAGGATGTTGCCGGACTTCTGGATCTGCTCGCGAATGTCGTCGATCTCCGCGCTGACCCTTTGCAGCTCTTCGCCCGCCTTCTGGCGCGCCTCCTGCCGGATCTGGGCGATCTGCCCCTCGTAGCGCGCGACCTGGCTGCGCAGGTCGCCGATCTCGGCGGAGAGGCGGCCGATCGAGCCCTGCGCCTGCGCGGCGGCGCGCTGCACCTCGAAGAGCTGGGTCCGGCTGATCAAGCCCTTGTCGGCGAGGGTCTTCTTGCCCGTCAGCTCCTGTCCGATCAGCACCGTCTGCTCGCGCGTCGCGTTCAGCTGGGCGAGGCTTCCGCCCGAGCGCTCGCGCAGGGCCTCGATCGAGGTCTCGATGATCGCGACGCTGCTCTGCACCTGCTCGCGCAGCGCCCGGAAGACGCTCGTCTCCGCCGTCCGGATCTCGGCGAGTTCCGCTTCGGCCCCCTCGACGTCGGGAAAGCCGGCAAAGTCGATCGCATCGGCTCCGGCGATCATCGCCTGGAGACGGGAGCTCGCGGCGGAGAGGCGCGCGAGGCGAAGGTTGAGGCGGCGGAAGTCGGCCTTCGGCGCGGTGTCGTCGAGCAGCATGATCGTCTGACCCTTCACCACGCGGTCGCCCTCGCGCGCGGTGATCTGCCGGACGATGCCGCCCTCGAAATGCTGCACGAGCTTGTTCTGGCCGACCGCGACGAAGCTGCCGGAGGCGATGACGGCGGCGGCGAGCGGCGCCGTGGAGGCCCAGGCCCCGAAGCCGCCGAGCGCGACGACGATCACCGCGATGCCGGCGATCGTCGGCGCGCGGATCGAGCGGGGAACGCTGTCGTACCAGGCCTCGGTCACATGCACGGCGGGTGTCGAGGCGGCGGCCATGGCGGGCATCCTTCGTGAGATGAGTCAGTCGGCGAGAAGAAGGTCCTTCGGCGCGGTGCCGGCCTTCTTCTGCTCGGCGAGGGCCTTCAGGATCTTCTGTCGCTCGCCGATGGCCTGCACCGTGCCGTCCTTCATGATCATGATCTTGTCGACGCAGCGCAGAAGCGCGGTGCGCTGGGTGATGGCGACGACGGTCGTGCCCTTCTTCTTGGCGGCGAGGAGCGCCTGGGCGAGGGCCTGTTCGCCGGCCGTGTCGAGATTGGAGTTGGGCTCGTCGAGCACGACGAGCTTGGGATTGCCGAAGAAGGCGCGGGCGAGCCCGATCCGCTGCTTCTGGCCGCCGGAGAGCGGCGCGCCGTCGGAGCCGATGATCGTCTCGTAGCCCTGGGGAAAGGAGGCGATCAGCGCATGCACGTCGGCGAGCGCGGCCGCCTCGAAGATCATCTCGTCGGTCACGTCCTCGCGCATGCGGGCGATGTTGGCCTTGATCGAGGCGGGGAAGAGCTGGATGTCCTGCGGCAGGTAGCCGATGCTCTCGCCGAACTGGCGCGCGTCCCAGTTCTTGAGGTCCATGAGGTCGAGGCGGATGTTGCCGGCGGTCGGGATGATCGAGCCGACCAGCATCTTGCCGAGCGTCGACTTGCCCGCGCCGGACGAGCCGATGATCGCCATGGATTCCCCGGGCGCGAGGCGGAAGGACAGGCCGTTCAGGATCACCTTCTTGGTCTGCGCGGGCACGAAGAGGATGCGATCGACGTCGAGCCGGCCGAGCGGGGTCGGCAGGCGCAGGCGCTCCAGGTTGAGCGGCGAGGTGCGCAGCAGGTTGGAGATCCGGCCGAAGGCGGACTTGGACTGGATATAGGTGCGCCAGCCCTCGATCGTGCCTTCGACGGGCGCAAGGGCCCGGCTGGCGATGATCGAGGAGGCGATGACCATGCCGCCCGTCAGATGGCCCTCCAGCGCGAGCATCGCGCCCCAGCCGAGCAGCGTCACCTGCGTTCCCAGCCGCACCGCCTTGGAGAGGCCGGAAAAGAGGACGTTGCGGTCCTGCGCCAGGGCCTGGGCGCTCAGTGACTTGGCGTTCTCGCGGCCCCACATGCGCACCGCTTCCGGGATCATGCCGAGCGCGTTGATGATCTGCGAATTGCGCGAGAGCGCCTCGAGATTGAGATTGGCCATCGTCGTGTACGCATTGGCCTCGGCGAAAGGGGCCGCGGTCGCGCGCTTGTTGAGGATGGCGACGACGAGGAGGAGCGCGATCGAGACGGCGACGATGACGCCGAGATGGGGATGCACGAACCACACCGCGAGGAGGAAGATCGGCGCCAGCGGCGCGTCCAGCATGGAGAGGAGCGTGCCGCCCGTGATGAAGCTCCGCAGATGCGCGAGGTCGCCGAGGATCTGGTAGTCGCGGCCCGATCCGCCGAGCGCGGACCTTGCGGCGGCGCTGAGGATGGGCGCGCCCAGGCGCACCTCGATGCTGGCCGCCGTGCGCATGAGGATGCGCCGGCGCAGGATGTCGAGAAGGACCTGCCCGACGATCGCGCCGACGGTGATCACCGTCAGCATGGCCAGCGTGTCGGTCGAACGGCTGGTGAGGACGCGGTCGGAAATCTGGAAGAGATAGATCGGGATCGCCAGCACGAAGACGTTGATGGCGATGGTGAAGCCGAAGACGACGAGGAGGCTGCGGCGCGTCTCGGCGATGGCGGTGGCGAGGGCCGAGCGGAAGTTCGGCGCGCCGCTCTTCTGGTGCAGCGGCGTGCCCGCCGTCCTGCCGCTGCCGCCGGTCTCGGCCTCCGCCGCCTCCGCGCGCGTGATCGTCGGCGAGCCGCCGGCCTTTCCTTCCAGGACGGGGCCTTCGAGGACGGGAGCTGGCGGGGCGGACGGGCTCGCCTTCGCCGTGCCGGGCGCGGCCCGGTCCATCGAGGGTGGGGAGACCGCCGTCGGCAGCGTCTGCGCAAGGAGCGGGGCTGCGTCGAGGAGAGGCGCTTCGCGCAGGAGAGGCCGATCCTCCCGCTCGAAGCGGATATCGACGGGATCGGGCGAGGCCGCGAGCCGCGAGCCGTCGAAGACGGGCGCGGCGGGCCGGGCCTGCTGCGGAGCCGGCGTCACGGTGCCGGGCAGCGGGTCCGGGGAGGACAGGGCCTGAAGCTCCGCGATCGCCGCGTTCATCGAGGCCATCAAGGCCGCCTCGACCTCGGAAATGTCGCCGGGCCGGCGCAGCGGAAGGACGCGCGCGGAGGGCCTCGCCGGCCCGTCACCTTCGTCTAGAACAATCTCCGGCACCCAAAGGTCCGGCGCCTCCCCCCGCTCCGTCGAGCGGTCGATCCCCCCTGCTGCGTCCATGCGTCTGTGACCCCTAACTCAAGATGCCCCCGACGCCGTCGATCGGCGCGTCGTAGGCGGCATGCGCGTGGTGATGTCCGGCCTCGTCGGCTCCATCGTCGGCGCTCTCGGTGGCGGTGAAGGCGACGAGTTCGCTCGCCAGCTTGGCGGTGTCGAAGACCTCGATGCCGTCCTCGTCGGCGACGAGATCGGCCTGGATAAGAACGGAGTCGGAATAGTATTCGCCGCCGAGCTGCCGGGGACCGGCCGCGTCCGCATCGAGGATCGTGGCGTCGTTGACGAGGATGTTGCCGCCGGTCGAGACGGTCCAGACCGCTTCGTCCGCCGTCAGATCGCCGATGATCCGATCGACATAGCTCGCACTATCGGCATCGCTGAGGATGTTCAGCTGCGAGATCGCGTTGATCTCGACATAGTCGCCGGTGATGTAGAGCACCTTGAGATGGGTCGCGCCGAGAAAGGACAGGTCCGAGGAGAGCGCGGCCGGGACCTCGCTCCCGCCCGCATCGAAGCGCGAGACAAGATCGCGGATCGCCGGATCGACCTCGTCGAAGGCGTCGTTGTCGCCGATCGTGCGGATCAGGGCGTTGTTGTAGAGAAGATTTCCGCCGGTCTCGCCGGTCGTGCCCTTGGCGAAGACGCCCTCGGTGCCGATCCGGTCGCGGTCGAAGAGAAGGTTGATCTGCTCGATGAAATTGCCTTCGAAGACGCTGCCGCCGAAGACGACGAGGTCGTAGCCGAGGGTCAGCTGGCTGAGATGGGTGAAGGTCAGGACCTCGTTGCCGCCCATGGACAGCGTGACGTCGTGCTCGACGCTGGTGAAGAGCGCTCCGTCGCCATCGCCGACCTTGTGGATCTGCCGGATGAAGTTGGAGACGAAGAGATCGCCCTCCACGACATCGACCGTATAGGAGGTCGGGAAGACCCGAAGGGCGCCGGCGCCGGCGTCGGAGGCGTCCAGCCGCTCGAAGGCGGCGGCGTTGAAGCTCTGCGTGCCGCCGCTCGAAAAGCTGGCGAGGCTCTTCGTGACGATCGCGTCCTCGTCGGCGACGATGTTGAGCTGCCGGATGACGTTGGTCTCGTACCAGTTTCCGAAGACGACGCTCGTATGGCCGAAGGTCGTGGCCTCGACGAGGATCGCCTGGTTCAGGAGGAGATTGCCGCCGAGCGAGACCGTCGCGACACCCGAGCCTTCCCCCGCGCCGGGTTCCGGTGCATCGGTCTCGACCTCGGTCTCGAGCCGCGCGGTCAGGATTTCCAGGAGATCGGGCGCCTCGCCCCCGGCTGTCCCGTTGACATAGATCCCCTTGTGCTCGGAAAGGCCCGCGCCCGGCGCGACGTCGCCGTCCTGCGGCGCCGCCTCGCCGGAGGCGGCCTGCGCCAGCATCGTCTTCAGCGCGGCGGTGTCGTTGGTGGGCTCGGGAATGCTGCTCCAGGTCTCCGCCTGTTCGAGCAGGGCATCGAAATCGGCCGCGAAGCTTTCGGGCGCAGGGCTCGGAAGACGCCCGGCGACGGCGGAGTAGACGTCGTCGTCGAGGAGCGTTCCCTCCTGCCGGATCGCGAGAAGGCTGGACGGGCCCGCCTCGTGATAGGCGACCTCGCCATCCGGCCGCGGCGCGGCGTCGCGATCCGCGGCGAGACGGTGGAGGACGAGGCCGGACCTTGCGCCGATCGCCTGGACGGCGTCGAGTTCGCCGGGCAGGTCGTAGCGCGCCGCGTGATGGAAGGAGCCGATCGCGGGCGTGTCGATGTCGACGTCCTGCGGCGGCAGGGCCTTGGAGCGGCCATGCTCGATCCGGAAAGGATCGGGCGTCAGCTCGATGTCGGGATCGTGGGGGGCATGGCCGTTCAGGCCCGAGGTCCGGGAGGCATGGCTGCCATCGTCCTCGAAGGCCTCGGTCCGGGCGCGCGCGGCGAGGAAGTCCTCGTAGCTCTGGCGCAGCCGTTCGGCATCCGTCGAGATTTCGAAGGACCCGATAAAGCGTGCGATGATGTCGCCGATATCGTTCGCCTGCATGAGTCTGCTCCTTCCGCATACCGACGAACCCTTGAATTGGCCTGTTTCGCCGGAGCGGCCTTCGTCGTGAACGAGAAGGGCGACGGGAGCGGCCTGTCGGCCGTGACCCGAGCCTGACGACGTCCACGGCGGAGGCAAGCCCGGCCCTGCGGGTGGCCTTGGCGGACTTTCGGAGTGCGTCGCCGCGCTTGGACGTGCCCCCGGCACGCCCGGCGCCCGGCTCCTACCCGAAAGACCGCCAAGGCCCACGAGACAGGCCAATTCAAGGGTTCGTCGGTATGATGCTCGAATGCGCTCGGCTCCCCTTGGAGTGCAGGGAAGGGCCGACCTTTGCGACCCTCTTGCGAAGGTTCGCGGCGGCCTTGTTCGTTGGAGCGATCCGTTTTTCAAAGAGGGTGGCCGCGCCGGGCAGGCGCGGCCCGTCTGCACGAAATGAGCCGGGGGAATCGCGAGGGGTCGTCGCTCGATCCGTTGGCTCCTTCCCGGGCAGACGTTTCCGGTGCGGGGCGCGCTACGCCCCGTCTCGAACCCGCCGACTGAAGGTGCGGCGGGTTCGGGAGCCGTGCCGTCAGGCGTCGTCGCCCGCCAGGCCCACGCCGTCGGACCCGCCGACGACGCTCATGTCGACGCTCGCATACTGGATGTTGGCACCCATCGCGATGTCCTGGTTGAAGGCGCTGAGATTGGCGGCGCCACCGGCCGAGGCCGACGCATTGGCGGCGATGCTGGCATCGCCCGTCGCGTCGTTGAAGTCCGAATAGGCGCTGGCCTCGCCGCCCGAGACATTGTCCGAGGTCTGGTCGAAGCAGCCGTCGTTGGTGACGGTCGGGCTGCTCAGGCTGTCCTGATCGTCCATCGTCAGGATCTGATCGATGTCGAAGATGTTGCCGTTGCCGCCCAGCGCCTGGATGCTCTCGATCGGCGAGGTCAGGCTGTCGATGTCGACGACGTCGTTGTCGTTGAACGAGTCGGCGATGTCGACGCTGAGATCGAAGTTGCCGCTGTCGGTGACGGTCGTATCGTCGTCGCTGGAGCTCGAACTGTCATTGTAGGAATCGTTCACCGACGAGTCGGAGAAGGCCAGATCCAGATCGGTGTCCACCGAGTTGAAGCTGTCGGCATAGGAGCTGTCGTCGTCCGAGCTGTTGTCGGTGTTGGTGACGACGTCGTCGTTCGAATGGTCGGAATTGTCAGTGTTCGTGTTGACCGACTTGTCGTTCATGAAGTCGTTGGCCGACAGGTCCAGCGAATTGTCGGTGTTGTTGACGTCGTCGTTCGAATGGTCGGAATTGTCGGTCTTCGTGTTGATCGACTTGTCGTTCAGGACGTCGGTCGCGTTCAGATTGGTCGAATTGTTGTTGTTGTTGTCGTTGGCTTCGGTCGAGCTGTCGTTGCCGGAGTTCGCGACGTCGAGATCGAGCTGATCGTCGTCGCTCTGGTCGGGATCGTAGCTGTCGACGGTGTTGGTGGTGTTGTCGGTCACGCCGACCTGGCTGCCGAAGGCTGCTGCACCCCAATTGGTATTGTTCTTGTCGATTGCCATTTTCTTCTCCGCATGAAGTGCAGCAGAAATTCGGCCTTGCTCATCTTCTTCGCAAGCAAAGTCCGGGCCCTACTACAACTTTCTTCTTATTGTTGGGCCAATTCGGGAGTAGGCTGAAGCTCACTCCCGAACCGAAGGCGCTCATTCGCTTCCGGCAAGACCAAAGCTACTTGATTCCGAGACGACCGATTTCGGTAAAAGACCCGCGCCCTGTCAGGATATTCCCGAAGGATGCGACGAGGAGGAGACGGAGGATGGCGGTGTTCCGACCAACTGAGAACGAGGCCCCGGCAGGCACCGGAGGCGGGCAGCCACCAGGGCACTCGAACCTTCCCGATGCCCCGGATTTCGATGCCGTGCGCGCCGCCGCCCAGGCGACCGCCGGGCGGCGGGCGGAGATCTTCGCGCTGATCGGCCAGCTCACCTTCGCCTGGTCGAACAACGAGAGCATGTTCATCTACGTGCTGATGCTTCTTCTGCACACGGACCAGCCGGGCGCGGCCATCGTCTTCGGCACGCTGAACACGACGCGGGCCCGGCTCGATCTCGTCCAGCGGCTTGCCAAGGTGCGCGTCGGCGATCCCGCCATCGCGGCGCGGCTCGCCAAGCTGCTCAAGACCTTCGACGAGGGCACGCGGCTGCGCAACGAGTTCAACCACGCCATGTACTCGGTCGACGAGAACGGCGCGATCACCCACACCCACGCCATGCGCATCGAGGAGCGGCGCGGGCGGCTGGAATTCGGGCGGGAGCGGGCGATGGACGAGGCGCGACTGGCCGAGATGGGGGAGACGATCCGGCGCATGAACGCGCTGAACCGCGACCTCTGGGCCTTCCTCCCCGCCCTCGAGGCGCACATGCGCGAGGCCGCCCCCTCGCCCGCGACATGAAAACGCCGCCGGCGCGAGGCCGGCGGCGCTAAAGTTTGCCAAGGATAGGTGGGAACCGGCCATCCCGAAACGACAGACGACGACCGACGAGACGATCTTTTCGCCGGCGTCAGTCGATGGTGGACAGCCAGCCGCTGGCAATGGCGTGGCGCACGATGGAGGAGCGCGTCTTTAGGCCGAGCTTCTCGGAGGCGCGCAGCTTGTAGGTCTCGATCGACTTGGCGCTGACCTTGAACTCCTCCGCGATCTCCTTGATGCCGTAGCCGAGCGCGGTGAGGCGCAGCGTCTCCATCTCGCGGGCGCTGACCTTGGGCTGATCGGCCGCGCGGCCGACCCCGCGCTGGCGCGCATCGGGGCCGCGCGACAGCGCCTGGCTGAGGAGCACGGGATCGACATAGGTGCCGCCCGAGCGCACCGAGCGCAGCGCATAGACCACCGAATGGGGATCGGAGCTCTTCAGCACGTAGCCCGCCACCTGCATCTGGAGCGCGTTGCGCAGGATCTCCGGCTCGGCATGATGGCTGTGCAGGATGATCTTCACCTTCGGGAACTCGCTCATCACCTTGGCGATCCAGCAGAGACCCTCGACCTCCGGCAGCTGGATGTCGAGAACGGCGATCTCCGGGCGCGCCTCGCGAAAGAGCGGCGAGACCCCCGCCACCGATTTCGCGGTGCCGACGAAGAGAAGGTCGGGGTGAAGTCCGATGACGCTCTTCAGCCCTTCGACGACGCTCGGATGATCGTCGACGAGGGCGACCCGCGTCGCGACGCTCGCGACCGTCATGGGAGGCGGTCCATCGGCAGGTCGAAGACGAGGACCGTGCCCCTCGCCTCGCCGGGACGGATCCGAAGGACGCCTCCGATCCGCTGAAGGCGCTCGCGCATGCCTTCCAGACCATGATGGTCGGCAAGCTCGGCGCTGCCGAGGCGCGCGGGATCGATGCCGGGGCCGTCGTCGGCGACGGCGACGCGGATCGCTTCGCCCGCCGAACCGGAGAGCGTGATCTCGACGCGGCTGGCGCCGGCGGCATGTTTGGACACGTTGGTCAGCGCCTCGCGCACCAGGGAGACGAAGGTCGCCGTCACCTTGCGCGGCAGGCTCATGCGGGTGCTGCCGCTCTGCAGCACGACCGGGATCTTGGTGATGCGCGTCCAGTCGGAGCAGAGGGCGGAGAGTTCGCCGACGAGTTCGGTGCGGCCGGTCTGGCCATGGCGAAGATCGGTCGTGATCTCGCGCAAGGTCGCCGCCAGCGCCTCGAACCGATGGCGAAGCTCCGCCATGGCCTCGGGGTCTCCGGGTGCGGTCTCGACGGCGAAGATGCCATAGTTCAGGGCCGAGAGATGCCAGCCCGCCCGGTCGTGGAGCTCGCGCGCCAAATGCAGGCGCAGAGCTTCGGCCTGCACGGTCGCGCCGGCGCTTGCGCGATGGAACCCGGCGATCGTTGTCGCCTTGTCCGAACCCTGTAGGCCAGCGGCTCCGGATCGATATATCGACATGTCGTCCCCCTCCGTCTGCGACTGCATACTTAGCTTACCTAAACCTTACTCTGGATCGCACAACCTTGAGGAGGCGACCAGTCGCCGAATAGGTCTAGTTCGAAGGTTTCGAGCATGTTTCTTCCATGGCCTGCGCGCTGCGGCGCATGGCGAAGCGTCATCACGAAGGGGTGATCCGATCGAAGGCCGACGACCTCGGAAATGCGTGGCAGAGCAGCATTTTTACGATGGCGAGCGCCAAGTTCGAAATCCCCACCGGCCCGGCCTGCGAGGGCAAAGCGCCTTCGGCGCCGCAAGATCAAGCCTTGCGGGAGGGAATAGCTTTACCTCGAAATCCCGGCTTTCCTCTTGTGCGTTGCGGTCGTTTTCCGTCCAGACACCAAGGGCAACGCAACGGAAGGCAAGCCGAACCGCGACACTCCATGAAGCTCGTCCGGTTACGCCGCCTTGACCCCGAACTGCTATTTAATACTTATGGTCTAGACCGGGCCGGAGATGCTTCGATCCGAAACCATTTGCAGGCAAAATACTTTGTGGAATGCGCGTATCGGGAGTGTCGAGAGATGGAAGGGCTGTTGGCGGAACGGGTCGGATTGAGATGTCTCGTTGCGGCCTTCGATCGCCTCGCCGCCGCGCATCTGGAGTCTCTTCTGCGCGACGATGCACCAGAGGCTGACATCGTCGCGGTCCACTCGCCGGCCGAACTCGACATGGCCATCGGCGATCCGTTCGACCTCGTCGTTCTCGACACGCGCAACATGGACAACCCCGCCGCGCTCGTGGAGAGCCTGAAGCCGCTGGCGGAAACGGGATGCCGGATCGCAGCGATCGTCATCGACGAGATGCCCGAGCACCTGCGCTGGGCCACCCATACGATGAAGACATGGGGCCTGCCCCACGGCCTCCTGCCCGCGACCATGACGCCGACCCAGTGCAAGGCCGCCCTCGTGCGGGTGGCCACGGGCCATGAATACGTCAACTGGGCGCTGAGGGGCGCAGGCTGCCAGACGGTGATCGAGGGCTGGCCGGCGCCGGAGACGTCCATCCCGGCCGGGCCGGACCTCCTGGACCTGTTGACGCCCCGCGAGCTGGAAATCCTTCCCCTCCTGAAACAGGGGCTGCGCAACAAGGAGGTGGCCGAACGGCTCGCCATCTCCGTCAACACGGCCAAGATCCACATCGCGTCGATCAAGCGCAAGTATCGCGTCAGCAGCCGGATGCAGCTTCTCTAGTCACGGCGCCCCGACATGCCGCGTTCCCTTGCGTCATAAACCTTTCGCGCATCGAAGCATGCGAGCCGTCTCAGCAGGAGCCCTGCGCACGCAGGACGACGAGCGGCGTCTTCAGGAGGATCTGCAGGTCCACGGCGGTCGAGCCGTGCGTGGCGTAGCGATGATCGAGCGCCACGCGCTCCTCGTAGGTCGTGCCGCTGCGGCCGCTGATCTGCCAGAGGCCGGTCAGGCCGGGCCGCACGGCCGCGTAATCGGCGAAATACGGCCCGAACCGCACGATCTCCTCGGCGACGATGGGGCGCGGACCGACCAGACTCATGTCGCCGCGCAGGATGTTCACCAGCTGCGGCAGTTCGTCGAGGCTGGACCGGCGCAGGAAGCCGCCGATCGCATGGACCCTGGGATCGACCCGGAGCTTGCGGCACGCCTCCCATTCCGCCCGCGCCTGCCGGTCGGTGGCGAGCAGACGCTGCAGCCGCGCATCGGCATCCTGCGCCATGGAGCGGAACTTGTAGCAGTCGAAGGTCCGGCCGCCCTGCCCGATCCGCCGATGGCGGTAGACGACCGAGCCGCCGTCGCAAAGGACGATCGCCAGGGCGACGAAGATGAAGACCGGAGCGAGGGCGAGGAGGGCGAAGAGGGCCAGAACGACGTCGATCAGCCGCTTCAGCGCGAGCGAGGCGCGGCTGCGCCTGACGGGCTCAGGTCGCGAAACCTGGAAGCGGGGAACGGGCGCGGGTGCATCGAAGGCGAGGCGGTTCCAGAGGACGCCGAGGCCGAGCAGGAGTTGGATCTTGTACACGTCCGTCGCTTTCTTTGTGCGACCATCTCGTTTCGCGGATGGCCGTCGTTGCGCGTTCGACGAGAGACGGCACTGCGCCGTTTCCATGATTGTCCAGCACCGGCTCGCTCTGACCGAGGCGGATGCGGATGGGGGATCGGACGCCGTTCGAGGCCTGTCCAAAGGCCTCGGCATCCCGCCCGTCACGAGGCGGAACCGGCGGCGCGATGCGGCCGCCGAGGCGGGCGGACGCCGCGCGAACGGTCGGCAAGCGCTGGCGGCGCGCGAGCGTGCGGGCGCCGCGTCCGGGCGGACGAGGAAGCATGGAAAGCCTCGCGGAAAACGGACGTCCGGCGAGTCGATGGCGGCTCGCCGGACCCACTATGCCGCGAGCGCGAAGGGGAACGGTATGCGGGGTTTGCGAAGGCGTCCGTCAGGAAAAGTCCGACAGATACGGGCGGCGATCAGCCCAGCATGTCGCGGACCATCGGCACGACCTTGCGGCCGTAGAGGTCGATCGAGTCCATCAGGACGCCATGGGTCAGCGGCCCCGCGCTGTATTTCAGCTCGAAACGCCGGAGGCCGAGGCCCTTGATCGTCGCGGCGATGCGGCGCGCGACCGTTTCGGGCGAGCCGACATAGAGCGAGCCCCGCGCCACTTCCTGGTCGAAGGAGGCGCGCTCCAGCGGCGGCCAGCCGCGCTCGGCGCCGATGCGGGCATGCATCGTGCGATAGGCGGGAAAGAAGCGCTCGCGCGCCTCCTCGTCGGTCGGCCCGACATGGCCGGGCGAATGGACGCCCACGGGCTGGCGCGGCGTGCCGAACTCGGCATAGGCCCGCGCCTGGAGATCGACGAAGGGCTTGAAGCGCAAGGGGTCGCCGCCGATGATGGCGAGCATCATGGGCAGCTGGTACTTCGCCGCGCGCACCACCGATTCCGGGCTGCCGCCGACGCCGATCCAAGTCGAGAGGCGGCCGGTTTCGATCGGCGGAAAGACCTCCTGGCCGACGAGGGGCTTTCGCACCGTGCCCTGCCAATCGACCGGGCCGCCTTCGAGAAGGCGGGCGAAGAGGTCGAGCTTCTCCTCGAAGAGCCGCTCGTAGTCCCGCAGCTCGAAGCCGAAGAGGGGAAAGGATTCGGTGAAGGAGCCGCGCCCGAGAATGACCTCCGCCCGGCCGCCGGAAAGGGCGTCGAGCGTCGAGAAGCGCTGGAAGACGCGGATCGGATCGTCGGAGGAGAGGACCGTGACGGCCGAGCCCAGCCGGATGCGCCGGGTGCGCGCGGCGATGGCGGCCAGCACGACCTCGGGCGCGGAGACCGCGAAGTCGGACCGGTGATGCTCGCCGACGCCGAAGACGTCGATGCCGACCTCGTCGGCCAGGACCGCCTCCTCGACGAGATCGCGGATCACGCGGGCATGAGGCAGAAGCGTCCCCGCCTCGTCGGTCGTGACGTCGCCGAACGTGCCCAGTCCGAAATCGATAGGGTCGGCCATGGATGGATCGTCCTGAAGGATGTGGGGCGCGGCGCACGGGCGCCGCTTGCGGCCTCACCTATCCTCTTGCCGGCACGCGGACCAGAGCAGCCCGCGTTGACGATGCGGCACCCCTTCGCTCGGCGCTCGGACGAGCGCACCGCAGGCGCCTGCCATAGCGGCAGTCGGAGGAAACATCTTGGAAGAGTACGCGCGAATGCTTGGTCCGGGTCGACGAACTCCGCATGATCGCCTCGCGCTATAATATTGCTCTAACATATACCGGATTTTAAAATTCTTTGTGTCTCTTATTTCAAGGGTAGCGAAACTTTCGTTTCAAGGGCCAGGATACTCTCGATGCGGTTCAACATATCTCGTAAGCTTACCAGCCTGATTTTCCTGTCTGCTCTTGGATGTCTCGCGATCTTGGCCGTGCAATTGATCTCGCTGCACTCCACGATCTGGGATGACCGCCGCGAACTTCTGAAGAACGAGGTCCAGTCGGCGATCTCGATCGTCAAGTTCTATGCGGACGAGGTCGCGGCCGGACGAATGGACGAGGAAGCGGGAAAGAAGGCCGCGCGCGATTCCGTTCGCGCCATGCGCTACGGCAAGGGCGACTATCTTTTCGGCTACCTGTCCAATGGTCTGCGCATCATCCATCCGAACCTGAAGATCGAAGGGCAGAACGCCTGGGACAGCAAGGATGCCGCCGGCGTCTATCCCGTGCAGGGCGTGGTTCGAGCCGCCGCCAGCGGTGGTGGCTTCACCAGCTACATCGCCGTTCGGGACGGTGAAGCGGAGCCGCTGCCCAAGATGGCCTATTCGGCCCTGTTCGCCCCCTGGGATTGGACGATCGGCACGGGCGTCTATGTCGACGATCTGAGAAGCCAGTTTCTCGATGCCATCGTTCGGAGCGCGATCTGGGTCGTCGCGATCATTTGCGGTCTCGGTCTGACGACGCTTCTTCTGGCGCGCAGCATATCGCGTCCGATCGTCGATCTGACCTCCGCCATGCTGAAGCTTTCGTCCGGCGACAACGGCATTGCCGTTCCGGCACTGAATCGTGGCGACGAGATCGGCGACATGGCGCAGGCCGTCCAGGTGTTCAAAGACGCCGCGATCAAGCAGCAGCACCTGGAGACCGAAACGCGCGAGGCACGCGAGGCCCAGGCGTCCAGCCGGGAGCGCCAGGCGGAGATCGACAACGTCAAGGCCGAGGATCTCCGGGTCTTCGTTCACGCCGTGGAATCGGGTTTCGACAAACTGTCGTCGGGCGATCTGAGGGTCCGCATGACGGAGACGGTCGCCGCGGAGTTCGAGCCCATCCGGATCAAGTTCAACACGTCCGTCGCCCAGCTCGAAAGCACGATCGGCACGGTCGTCAATGCGGTCGGCACGATGCGGGTCGGACTGAACCAGATCACGGTGGCCGCAAGCGACCTGTCCCAGCGCACCGAGCAGCAGGCGGCGAGCCTGGAGGAGACCGTCGCGGCCCTTTCGGACGTCACGCGCGGCGTCGGCCAGACGGCGCAACGCGCCGAAGATGCCCAGGCGGCAGCTTACATGGCGCAGAAGGAAGCCGAGAAGGGCGGCGACGTCGTCACCCGCGCCGTGTCCGCCATGTCCGAGATCGAGGCCTCTTCGACCCAGATCAGCCAGATCATCGGCGTCATCGACGAAATCGCCTTCCAGACCAACCTCCTCGCGCTGAACGCCGGCGTCGAGGCCGCGCGCGCGGGTGAAGCCGGTCGCGGCTTTGCGGTCGTCGCCCAGGAAGTTCGCGGCCTTGCCCAGCGCTCGGCGGAAGCTGCCAAGGAGATCAAGACGCTGATCGCGACCTCCTCCGCCCAGGTCGGGCAAGGTGTCGCCCTCGTCTCCGCCTCCGGCCAGAGCCTGGAGCAGATCGTGAAGCAGGTCGGCGATGTGGCGGAGGTCATCGCGCAGATGGCGCAGGATGCCCGCCAGCAGTCCTTGAGCCTGAAGGAGGTCTCGATGGCGGCCGACAACATGGACAAGGTCACGCAGCAGAACGCGGCCATGGTCGAGGAAACCACCGCCGCGGCCCAGTCGCTGTCGTCCGAGACCGAGCAGCTGGCCGGCATCGTTCAGGGCTTCCTGACGGCATCGACGCCACATGCGGCCGCAGCCGCGCCCTCGGCTCGCACGGCCTCGCGTTCCGCGCGCTCTGCCGCGCGTCCGGTCGCACAGATGCGGAACTCGGGCTCGGGTGGAGTCGCCGCAAAGCCGGCATCCGTCAAAGACGAGTGGGCCGAGTTCTGATGACGTGACCATGGGGCCGCCTTCAAAGGCGACCCCATGCGGACGGGATGACAGACGTCGAAGTCGCATCCGGCCGACGCCGGGTCAGCTGAGAGAGCGCCTGAGGGGGAAGGCTCTCGAGGTCGGGCGACCTGGAACTCGGACGGGTCCGCGGGGTGGCGCTTTGGTGCCTCGCTTCGTCGAAGGGGTCGCCGGGATCGGCTGCGATGCCGTCGAGGCCGGTCGGGGCTCGGCGGGATTTGCGCTGGAGCGACGATCCCGAGGGGATCGCGCTGAGAGCGAGGTCGGAGCGCGACAATTCCTGCGGAATTGCGCGGGGAGCGACGATCCCGAAGGGATCGCGCTGGTAGCGGACGCGGGCGCGACAATTCCTGCGGAATTGCGCGGGGATTGCGCGGAGCGCGACAATTCCTGCGGAATTGCGCGGGTCAAGCCGCCTTGGCGACGGGCTCGGGCTCTTCCATGGCGCGCATGTAGAGGTCGAGCAGCGTCTCGTGCTCGTCGCGCTCGTCTTTGTCCTGCTTGCGCAGCTTGATGATTTCCTTGAGGATCTTGACGTCGAAGCCCTCGCCCTTGGCCTCCGCGAAGACCTCCTTCTTGCCTTCGGTGAGATCGGCGATCTCCTGCTCGAGCTGCTCGACGCGCTCGATGAAGGACCGCACGCGGCTTCCCGCGATACCCACGGTGTCGATGTCGGACATGGTTTGCTCCTTGGCTTGGGGTGCCCGCCGATATGGGCCGAGCTTGGTTAAGCAAAGGGTAACGGCGCCGCCCTCCGCCAGCGGGTCGCGGCGAGCCGAGGCGCGAGGAAAGTTTCGTGGAATCACGCGAACCGCGGATCGTTCTGCGGTTTTGTGCATTGCGGTGCCTCATCCCTCCGTCGTCTGACGTAGCGTGAGGGCACACCCGAGAATGCGGAGACACGACGTGAAGTTCAAGCTGGGGGCCGAGCTCGCCTATGACGTGCTCGAGGAAACCGTTTTCATCTTCAACCTCGAGGTCGCGCCGCTGACGCGCCACAAGGGTCTGAGCGATCGGCTGACCTTCTCGCCCGATCTCGTCCGGCGCACCTTCACCGTGCCGGACATGAAGAACCGCTATACCGGCGTGCTCGTGCCGCGCGGCGCCTTCCAGGTCAGCTACACGGCGGAGGTCGAGCTCGACGTCCTTCGCGCCGATCCCGGCACGATCAAGGAAATGCCGGTCCGCGACCTGCCGCTCGACATCCTGCCCTTCCTGCTGCCGTCCCGCTTCGTGCCCTCCGACCGGCTCGCCGCCTTCGCGACGCGCCAGTTCGGCCATCTGCCGAAGGGCCACGACCGCGTCAGCGCCATCTGCTCCTGGATCTACGAGAACATCGACTATCAGCGCGGCTCCAGCGACGCGGAGACGACGGCGGACGAGATCCTGCTCCAGCGCGCCGGCGTCTGCCGCGACTTCGCGCATCTGGGCATTGCCTTCTGCCGGGCGCTGAACATCCCGGCGCGCTTCGTCTCCTGCTATGCCTACGGCCTCAGCCCCAGCGACTTCCATGCCGTCTTCGAGGCCTATCTCGACGGCCGCTGGTGGCTCTTCGACGGCACGCGCCAGGCGGCGCTCGACGGGCTCGTGCGCATCGGCATCGGGCGCGACGCGGCCGAGGTCGCCTTCGCCATGCCCTATGGCCAGATGGAGGCCGGCCCCATGCGCATCTGGATCGAGCGCGCGGACGGGCAGACCGAGCAGATGCCGCGCACGGTCGAGGCGATCAGCACCGAGGAGCCCGCGCCGAACGCCGGCGCCAACTAGAGTCCGACACCATCGGTGACCTCGTCCGCAAGCGCCTCGTCCGGCCGTTGCGGCAGGACGAGGCGGACCTCCGCCTCGCGGCACCGGCGGTCGAATTCGGCCGGCATGTCGCCTTCGCAGACGATGCCGTGGACATCGCCGAGTTCGCAGATGCGGACCGGCGCATCCCGGCCGAACTTGGAACGGTCGGCGAGAATCCAGCACTCCTTCGCCTGCGCCATCGCGACCCGGGCGAACTCGGCCTCGAAGAGATGGAAGTCCACGAGATCGCCCCGCGCCGTGATGCCCCCCACCGAGACGAAGGCGAAGCGGACTTCGAACTGGCGCAGGAAATCCAGCGAGGCCGGCCCGAAGGCGGCCGCATTGTCCCCGGACAGCTCGCCCCCCGTCATGAAGACGCGATTGCCGTTGCGCGCGGCGAGGCGGCAGGCGATCTCGGCCGAATTCGTGACGACGACGAGCCGCGAATGGCCGGCGAGCGCTTCGGCGAGATAGGCCGTGGTGGTGCCGTTATCCAGGATAAGGCTGTCGCCGTCGCGCACGAGCCCCGCGGCCAGCGCCGCAACCGCGCGCTTTTCCTCCCGGTTGATCTTCATGCGGCGTCGGAAAGGCGGCTCGTCCACGCGGCCGGGATCGAGAATGCCGCCGTGGAACCGAAGGGCCTGTCCGCTTTCGATCAAGGGCTTGATGCTGCGGCGAACGGTTTCGGAGGAAACGCCCAGGCGCTCGGCAAGCCCGGAAATGGAATAGCGGCCGGCTTCGCGCAGCGCCTGCATGATCTCGAACTGACGCTTGTAGGACATCGGGGCTTTCGCGGCGAATTTGGGAGATCGGTCGGTCGAACCGAACGGCTTCAACTTGCTATTTGTTTATTTCGCCAACTATGCAACCCCTCTCCCTCGGTCAGCATGTTGGATTACGTGGAGCCCACGGGCTGTTTTCCAGTCTTTCCTCCCATCACGAGATCGTGCTGCCTATCGCGCCAAGAGGGACGATCCTCGAAATACAACCGCTATAGTGGTATCGGCGCCGCGCGCGAATAGTGTTAGGTCGCCTGATCGTCTGGTCGTCTCGACCGGGAAGCAGGCCTTTGTGCATCGAGATGCTTTGCCCGATCGCAGCAACGCGAAGACGTTCGTGACGGTGCCTCGCCCGTCGGCGAAGGTCGGGTGCGATCGGACGGCGTCCATGCGGCTTGGCTCGGGGCGTTCGGGCTCCATGTCCCCGGAGGACGGCGAGGAGGCCGTCCGTCGAGCGAAAGGTGCATCATGAAATCCTGGCTGGTCGCCCTCACGGTCCTTTGTCTTTCCGGATGCGTCTCCGAGCCACGCTCGCCCTACGCGATCTCGCTCTCGCCCTCCTCCTATCTCCGGCCGCCTCAACCCAATACGGCCCCGCGCGGATCGGTCGAATTCTGCCGGAACTACGGCCGGCAGACGGCGGAGAATCGCATGCGCACCGCCCGCGGCTTCAACGGGCGGGGGCCGAACGGCATGGATCTGGCCAGTGCCGAGCAGGCGGGCGAACGGGCCGCCCTCCGCTGCGCCTCCGGCCGGCTGAACTGATCGAGCCGGCCGAACTGATCGAGAAGGTCTCGAACCAGCCCTCGAAATCCTGGTGGCCGGCGCTCAGCTCTCTGCTGCGGGCGAGAGGAGCTTCAGGCCGACGACGCCGGCGAGGATGAGAAGCAGGCAGAGGATGCGCCCGAGGCTGCGGTCCTCGCCGAGGAGCACCATGCCGTAGATCGCC
The DNA here is from genome assembly GCF_001425485.1 of Aureimonas sp. Leaf427. Taxonomy (GTDB): domain Bacteria; phylum Pseudomonadota; class Alphaproteobacteria; order Rhizobiales; family Rhizobiaceae; genus Plantimonas. Next base: position 155,546 of record NZ_LMQW01000012.1, read on the forward strand.
GTGCCCATCGCGCCGATGCCCACCCAGACCGCATAGGCGGTGCCGATCGGCAGGGTGCGGGAGGCGACCGAGAGAAGGTAGAGGCTGATCGCGATGAAGGCGAGGCAGACGAGGCTCGGCACGAGCCGAGTGAACCCCTGCGTCTGCGGCATGAGCGACGCCCAGACGATTTCGCCGAGGCCCGCAAGGCCGAGATAGATCCATGCCATCGCTTCACCGCTCCCCGTCCCGATCGACCGCGGAAGGAGCTTGGCAAGACGGAGTGGGCAAGTCCATTGCCGGTAGTGGACGCATGCCGCGGCTGAACCGAAACGCAGCGGACACCATGCTTCTGCGAAGCGTCAGCGCCGACGGGCTGCGAGCGTCTCGGCCATGACGCGAATCGCGGCGGGCATGTAGACATGGCCCGTCGCCGAGCGAATCCAGGGCTCTAGGTTTTCGGCCGCTCGGTCGGCCATCATGCCGACCGCATAGTTGATCGCATAGCCGACATTTGCCCAGCGAGCAGCGTCCGGGGGCGTTCCAGGCGTCGGAGAACGCCAGTCGTCCGGCTGCGGGCGGGTGTCCTTCGGCAGCCATATGAGAATGGCGGAATCCTGGAATTCACTCATCGGGTCGCTCCCTCCCTGTAAACCCATGCCATCCGAAGTCGAGCCTTCGAACGGCGGGAGGAAGCGCTGCACGAAATACCTAGAGGTATCCCAGGAACCAGATCACGAGGATGATCGGAATCGGAATTCCGATCAGCCAGAGAAGTCCGCCCTTCAGCATTGCCATATCTCCCAGGAAACACGTCGTGGTCACAACTTGAGGAGAGGGCGAAGGTTCCTCCGCGAGGACGAGGATGGGGGAAGAACTGCGAGCGGCCTACGCGGCCTTGACCTTCCGCGTCTTCTTAAGGTCCTTCAGGATCTCGCGCGCGGCATTGGCGCCGGGAATGCCGGAGACGCCGCCGCCCGGATGCATGGAGGCGCCGCAGATGTAGAGGCCTTCGACGGGCGTCCGGTAATCGGCATAGCCGGAGACCGGTCGCTGGAAAAAGAGCTGGTCGGCGGAGAGTTCGCCCTGGAAGATGTGGCCCTGCGGCAGACCGACGATCCGCTCGATATCGGGCGCCACCAGAAGCTGGGCCTCGATGACGTCGTCGCGAAAGCCGGGCGCGAACTCCTCCATCGTGTCGAAGACGACCTTCTTGAAGTTCTCCTTCTCGGTCGCCCAGTCCCCGCCCTTTAGCGTGTAGGGCGCGTGGCCGCCGAAGAGGTTGACGACATGCTTGCCTTCCGGCGCCAGCGTCTTGTCCACGATGGTGGGCACGACCGGCGTGATGAAGGGCCGCTGCGAGTACCAGCCGTATTTCGCATCGTCATAGGCCCGTTCCAGATAGTCGATGTCGGGCGCGATGTGCATGTAGGTCGGATAGGAGAAGTCGCCGATCGCGCCGTCCGCCCGGACCTTGTCGAGCATCTTGTACTGGGGCGGCCGCTCGCAGGCGATGTTCATCTTGAAGGCGGTCGAGAAGGTCCGGTAATTGTCGATCTCGCGCTTGACCTCGCCGGGCACGAGGGCGGGATCGAGCATCGTCTGGTAGACGATCTTGGCGTTGACGTTCGAGGCGATGGTCTTGGCCTGATAAATGTCGCCCTTGTCGGTGACGACCGACGTCACCGCATTGCCGGCGACGCGGATCTCTCGGATCGCGGCATCGGTGACGATCTCGACGCCCTGTTGCCGCGCCGCGCTCGCCAGAGCCTGCGTGATCGCGCCCATGCCGCCCTCGATGAAGCCCCAGCCCCCCGCCCCTTCGTGCTCGCCCATGACGTGGTGCATGATCACGTAAGCCGAACCCGGCGTCTTCGGGCCGGCGAAGGTGCCGATCGAGGCATAGTAGGCCAGCACCGCCATGACGCGGTCGTCGTCGAACCATTCCGACAGGAAGTCGTAGGCGCTCATCGTCATGAGATCGGCGATGCGATACATCTTCCGGCCGATCTTGCGATACTTCCAGAGAAGGCTCGCGCCATCCTTGAAGGTCTTCCAGTCGCGCTTCGTCGGATCGACCGGCGTCTCCCAAAGGAGCTTGCGCACGATCGCGGCCGATTCCATCAGGTACTTGTCGAACTCGGGATAGGCGGCGGCATCGTGCTTGGAGAACTTGGCGAAGGAGCCTTGGGTCTTGGCGATATCGTCGGAAAAGAGAATGTAGTCGTCCCCGCCGACCGGAGAGACCATGTCGGAACAGGGCAGAACCTTCAGCCCATGGCTTTTCAGATCGAAGTCGCGGATGATCGAAGGGTGGAGCAGGCTCATCAGATAGGAGAAGATCGAGGCGCGGAAGCCCGGCGCGATCTCCTCCGTCACCGCCGCCCCGCCGACGACGGAGCGCCGCTCCAGGATCAGCACCTTCAGCCCGGCGCGGGCGAGGTAGTTGGCGCAGACGAGGCCGTTATGCCCGGCGCCGATGATGATCGCGTCGTAGAGCTTCGACATATCTGAAGGGTCTCCTGACATCCCGGCGACGCGATCTTTAATTTCACGCCTGTGAAACGAGTAAGCCATCGCAGGACGGGAGATGCAAGAGCGTCGGCTTGAGAGATCGCATCGCATCATCCGAGCCGAAGGGCTCAGCACGGGCGAACCAACGCAGAGGCCGGCTTGTTTGGCGCCGCCCCGCCGGATAGGATTTCACTCATGTGAACTCCCATCCGGCGCAGCATCCCTTCGGCTCCCTCCGTTCGCAATGTGCGGACCGGTGTCGGCCGACCAGGTTCTGCGCCTCCTTCGCCGAGCCGGCACCTCGCAGATCGCGGAAGGCTGCGGCCTGCGATGGCGGCTTGCCTTCGCCGCCCGAAGCTTGTTCAAGGCGGTCTTTCCTGCCGAACGAGGTTGATCCCATGCGCTATTCGCCCCTGGTCGAGCGAATCGACGGTCCCGGCGCCCGCGCCTGGGAGATCCACGGCGCGGCCGTCGCGGCGCGGCGGCGGGGCGAGGACGTGATCCTTCTCACCGTCGGCGATCCCGACTTCGCGACGCCGGAGCCGATCGTCGAGACCGCCATCGTGGCCCTGCGCGACGGCGACACGCATTATTCCGACGTGCCGGGCCGTCCCGCCCTTCGCGAGGCGATCGCGCGCCATCTTTCGTCCGACCTCGGCCGCACGCTCCGGGCCGACGAAGTGGTCGTCACGGCCGGCGCGCAGAACGCGCTCTTCTCCAGCGCCCTCTGCCTCCTCTCGGAGGGCGACGAGGCGATCGTGCTGGAGCCGGCCTATCTCACCTACGAGGCGACGCTCCAGGCCGCCGGCGCGTGTCTGGTGCGCGTGCCGATGAGCGCGGCCTCCGGCTTTCGCCCGGATGCGGACGCCATCCGCGCCGCCCTCACCCCGCGCACCCGCGCGATCGTCCTGGCGACACCGAACAATCCGACCGGCGTCGTGCTGACGCGGGACGAGCTCTCCGCCATCGCCGAGATCGCGGTGGAGCGCGATCTCTGGGTCATTTCCGACGAGGTCTATGCATCGCTGACCTTCGACCGCCCGCATGTCTCGATCGCCTCCCTGCCCGGCATGGCCGAGCGGACCGTGACGATCGGCAGCCTGTCGAAATCCCATGCCATGACCGGCTGGCGGGTCGGCTGGATCGCGGCGAATCCCGACCTCGTCGGCCATGTCGAGCGGCTGGAACTCTCCATGCTCTACGGCCTGCCCGGCTTCATCCAGCAGGCCGCGATCACCGCGCTGGAGCGCCACGAGGAGGTCTCGGCCTTCATGCGCGAGCGCTACCGCGCCCGCCGCGACCTCGTCGTCTCCGCCCTCGGCAAGACGCCCCGGCTGTCCGTCCTGTCGCCCGATGCCGGCATGTTCGTCATGCTCGACGTCCGGCAGACCGGCCTCTCCCCCTTCGACTTCTCCTGGCGCCTCTTCCGCGAGGCCGGCGTCTCCACCCTCGACGCCACAGCCTTTGGCGCCCCCGCAGAAGGGTTCTTGCGCGTGGCCTTCACGCTCGGGGAGGAAAGGCTGGCGGAAGCGTGCGGGCGGGTGGATCGGTTCGTCCGGGGGCTGTGACGCCGCTTTAAGGGTCGGGCGCGCTGCGGATCATGCGAGGCTGCAGCTAGTGAACGCCGCTCATCCGGCATAGAGTTCGGATGCCGATAGGAGAACCGTCATGGGCATTGCTGGAAAGGTCACCGCGAACGTCGCGCCGGATCTGATGCCGGCGATCCGCGAGAGCGTGGAAACGGGCGAGTTCGCCACGACCGGCGAGGCGCTGAACGATGCGCTGCGCGTCTGGCACCGACAGCGTCTCGACCGTGCCCAGCGTCTCCAGGCCCTTCGGAACCGGGTCGAGGCATCGATCGCCGATCCCCGTCCCAGTCTCTCTTATGACGAAGCCCGAGCCGAGATGACCCGCTTCATGGCGGCGCGGCGAAACGACGGCGACGATGCGGCCCCTCGATTCGACCGCTCAAACTTCCTCGCAGGCTCTTAAATCCGCTCTAGCTTCTCATGCGGCAGAGGGGGAAACTCGACCTCGATTGGGTTGTCGGCACGAACGATGCCGCCGGCTCGTGCGATGCTCATGATGCCGGCTTTGCGAATGACATCGCCGTTGCGATCGATCTCGACGACGGCGGCCAGAAGGCCCGGCTGAAATCGCTCGATCTGCGCACAGGGATTGCGCAGGCCGGTCACTTCCAGGACGACCTCATCGCCAAGATGAAGAAGCGTTCCTTTCGGAAGAGCGAGAAGATCGATACCGAGCGTCGTGACGTTCTCGCCGAGTTGGGCTGGCTCGACGGCAAAACCTTTCGACGCCAGTTCGGCAAAAAGCTCCGCCTGGATCAAATGCACTTGGCGAAGATTGGGCTGGGTCGGATCGACCGCGACGCGAGAGCGATGCTGCACCGTCACGCCCTGATGAGCATCGCCTTCCACCCCAAGGCCGGCGAGGATTCGGATCTGAGGCACGTTCCGCTTGGAAAAACGATGAACGTCGTCGATGGCGACGGCAACGACGGTTCCAATCATCACGAGCGTCCCCCTCTCGGTTGCAGCCAGCTTCGGCCCGCATGTCGTGAAACCTACCGCATCGGCATGCACCGCTCCAAAAGCTTGAACAGCCCGATCAGCACGCCCGTCAGCATCGCGTAGATCAGCGCGAGCAGGAGCAGCGGTTCGTAGGTGAGGAGCGTGTCCTGGCGGATGCGGCCGAAGACGGCGTAGAGGTCGATGACGGTGATGGTGGCGACGAGGGGCGTCGATTTCAGCTGGAGAACGGTCTCCCCCGTCAGCGTCGGCAGCGAGCGCTGGACGGCACGGGGGAGCCAGATGCGGCGCAGAAGCGTGAAGGGGCGCATGCCGTAGGCACGGCCCGCCTCCAGCTCGCCGCGCGGCACGCCGGCGAAGGCGCCGCGCATGACCTCGCCCTCGTAGCCCGCGAAGGAGAAGGTCAGCGCCAGAACCGCATAGGGCCAGGCCTGGCGCAGATAAGGCCAGAGGAAGGAGCCGCGGATTTCCGGAATCAGCGGAAAGAGCGAGCCGAGGCCGTAATAGAGAAGCCAGACCTGCAGAAGGAGCGGCGTGCCGCGAATGACCGTGCAGAAGGCCTTGGCGGGCGCCGCGAGATACCAGGGGCCGGCCGCCTGGGCGAGACCGAGCGGGATGGCGAGGAGAAAGCCGAGAATGGCGGTGGAGACGAGCATGACCAGCGTCTGCCAAAGCCCGGCGAGGATCATCCAGCCATAGGTCGGCAGCCAGTCCCAGCGCATCAGGATCGCCGCCGAAGCGAGGATGGCGATGCCGAAAAGGCCGAGCACGATGCGGTGCGGCTGGAGCCAGTCGCGCCGGCCCGGCGCCATCGCCCGCCCGCCCGCCGCCTCGACCGGCGGAGCCTCGATGGCGGGAAGGCCGGCGCTCATGCCTGCCGCCCGGCGGGAAGACCCCGGCGCGCCCAGCGCTCCAGCCGGCCGATCAGAAGGTTCGAGCCGAGCGTCAGGAGAAGATAGAGCGCGCCCGCCGCCATGAAGAAGAGGAAATAGGCCCGCGTCGCGCCTGCCGCCTGCCGCGTCGCCAGGGTCAGCTCCCCGAAGCCGACGACGGCGAGCAGCGCCGTGTCCTTCGTGGCGATCAGCCAGAGATTGGACAGGCCGGGAATGGCATAGGGCAGCATGGCCGGCAGGACGATCCGGCGCAGCGCCAGAACCGGCGACATGCCGTAGGCCCTCGCCGCCTCGATCTGGCCGGCCGGCACCGCCAGGATCGCGCCGCGCAGCACCTCCGTCGAATAGGCGCCCTGCACGACCGCGATCACGAAGATGCCCGCCGCGAGCGGGCTGATCTCGACCGGCCCCGCGCCGACGAGCCGCAAAGCGAGATTGAGGAGATCGCCCCCCGCATAATAGAGAAGAACGATCAGCACGAGTTCGGGCACTGCGCGCACCAGCGTCGTGTAGCAGGCGAGAAGATCGCGCGTGACCGGCCCGCCGTAAAGCTTGCCGAAGGCGCCGCCGACCCCCAGCAGCAGCCCGAAGCCGAAGCCGCCGACCGCCACCTTGATCGAGTTCCAAAAGGCCCAGAGCAGCACGCCGCCCCAGCCGGGCGGCGACAGCGCCAGAAGATCCAGTCCGTTCGGCATCGGGCCTCCTCGGGGGCTGAGGGAAGAGGCGGGGACGCCGTCCCCGCGCCCCCTGCCAATGGACGTTGTCCCTTGGAACCCGTTCTCGTGTGTCTCGCCGGGGTGGGGCCGACGGCCCCGCCCCGGCGAGACACATGAAAAGAAGGGTCCGGGACTTCTGTCTCGGGCGGGGCTCGGGGCGGCAGCCCCGCTCTCGGCCTCAGCCTCCGAAAATGTCGAAGTCGAAGTACTTCTTGGAGATCGCGGCGTAGGTGCCGTCCTCGCGGATGCCCTTGATGGCGGCGTTCATCTTGTCCTTCAGGGCCGAGTCCCCCTTGCGCAGGCCGACGCCGACGCCGGGGCCGAGGATGTCGAGATCGGGGGCGACCTCGCCGACGACCTTGCAGCAGGCCGTGCCGTCGGGCGACTTCAGGAATTCGTTGAGGGCGAGGCTGTCGGCCTGCGTGGCGTCGATGCGGCCGGCGGTGAGGTCCTGGTTCGCCTCGTCCTGCGTCTGGTAGACCTTGATCTCGGCGGCATCGGCGAAGTGCTTGCGCACATAGGCCTCGTGGACGGTGGCGATCTGGACGCCGATGATCTTGCCGGCCAGCCCCTCGGGGGTCGCGGTGTAGTCGGCATCCTTGGCGCCGACGACGACGGTCGGCGTGTTGTAGTACTTGTCGGAGAAGTCGATCGTCTTCTCGCGCTCGGCCGTGATCGACATGGAGGCGACGATGATGTCGATCTTCGAGGAGGTCAGCGCGGGAATGATGCCGTCCCAGGAGACGGGCGTCACCACGCAGTCGAGCCCGGCCTTGACGCAGAGCGCCTTGCCGATCTCGACCTCCCAGCCCGTCCACTGGCCGGAGGCATCCGGCGAGGCGAAGGGCGGATAGGGCTCGGCGGCGATGCCGAGCTTCACGGTCTCCGCGCTGGCGAGACCGACGCCGCAGATCGCGAGGGACAAGGCGAGGCCGGCGGTCTTCAGAAGGCCGGAAATCGTCGAACGGGAGGTCATGCGGTGCCTTTTCGTTGTCGAAGGGAGGGAGATTCTCGGTCGAAAGAAGCAAAGGCGGCGAAGCGTGGAAGCGGGTCCCCGCGAGGGTCAGTGGATGGAGCGGATGAAGCGCTTCAGGCGCTCGGATTTCGGATCGCCGAAGAGCGCGGCGGGCGGGCCCTCCTCCTCGACGAGGCCGGCGTGAAGGAAGACGATGCGGCTCGCGACCTCGCGGGCGAACTTCATCTCATGCGTGACGAGGATCATCGTGCGCCCCTCCGCGGCGAGATCGCGGATGACGGCGAGCACTTCGCCGACGAGTTCGGGATCGAGCGCGGAGGTCGGCTCGTCGAAGAGCATGACCTCCGGCTGGATGGCGAGCGCCCTCGCGATCGCGGCGCGCTGCTGCTGGCCGCCCGACAGATAGGCCGGATAGGTGTCGCGCTTCTCGTAGAGGCCGACGCGCTTCAAGAGCGCCTCGGCGGTGGCGCGCGCCTCGTCCTTCGGCACGTTCAGGACATGGATCGGCACTTCGGTGACGTTCTGGATCAGCGTTCGGTGCTGCCAGAGATTGAAGCTCTGGAAGACCATGGCAAGGCGGGTGCGGATGCGCTGGACCTGGGCTCTGTCGGCCGGCACGAGCCCGCCCGCACCGTCGCTCTTCAGCCGCACTAGCTCCCCGTCGATGGCGATCTCGCCGCGCGTCGGGTTTTCCAGAAGGTTCACGCAGCGCAGGAGCGTGGACTTGCCGGAGCCGGAGCCGCCGATGATGGTGACGACCTCGCCCCGGGCGGCGGTGAGCGACACGCCCTTCAGGACTTCAAGATTGCCGAAGCTCTTGTGCAACCCGGTGATGCGCACCGGCGGCGGCCTGCTCGAAATAGGCGCCGGAGCGCCGAGCGGCGCCCCCATGGCGCCGCCGGACGGTCGCCTGTCGGTCGCGATGATCATCGCTTCTCCATCGAGCTTCGCCCGGTCCGTCCTCGTTCGCGATCGCAGCCGTTGCGCACTGCACAATCGCAAGCCAGTTTCGACATCTGCCCGATTAATGCACTTGCGGGGTCCACTTGCAATCGTGCATTTTCATCGAGGTGAAGACGACGCCCGGGTGGGCGTCGGGGCCGGGTTTGGGGGAGAGCGCGTGGATTTCGAACAGAAGCAATGGGGCTGCCAGTCCATGGCCGCGCCGCTCCGCCGCGTTCTCATGCGCCGTCCGGGCCCGAGCCTTGCCGGCGCCGATGCGGGGCGCTGGCATTACGGGGCCGGCTTCGACGGGCCGAAGGCCGTGGAGGAATATGCCGGCTTCGCCGCGCTGGTCGCGGCATCGGGCGCGGAAATCCTCTGGATCGAGGACGAAGGCGACGGCCTCGCCGACGCGATGTTCACCCACGATCCCTCGCTCGTCACCGATGCCGGCGCGGTGCTCCTCTCCATGGGCAAGCCGCTGCGCGTGGCGGAGGTCGATCTTCATGCGGCGGCCTATCGCCGGGCGGGCATTGCGATTCTCGGGCGCGTCGAGGCGCCGGGCACGGTGGAGGGCGGCGACTGCGTCTGGCTGGACGGCTCGACGCTCGCCATCGGGCGGGGCGTGCGCAGCAACGAGGCCGGCATCGCGCAGGTGCGCGCCCTGCTGGCGCCCCAGGGCATCGAGGTTCTCGGCTTCGACCTGCCGCTCTGGCAGGGCGAGGAGGCCTGCCTCCACCTCATGTCCGTCATCAGCCCGCTGCGCGAGGATCTCGCGCTCGTCCACTCCCCGCTTCTCCCCGCCGCCTTCTGGCAGCTTCTGCGCGCCCGCGGCATCCGGCTCGTCGAGGGCGACCCGGAAGAGTTCAAGGCCAGCTTCGGCCTCAGCCTGAACGTGCTGCCGACGGCGCCGGGCGACGTCGTCATGGTCGCGGGCTTTCCGAAGACGGCGGCGGCGATGGAGGCGGCGGGCTGCCGCGTCCAGACCTTCGCCGCCGATGCGCTGTGCCTTGCCTGCGAGGGCGGCCCGACCTGCCTGACCCGCCCCGTGCTGCGCGCGGCCTGACCTTTGGCCGGACTGGCGGAGAAACGGCCTGGCGCGACGGCATCGTCCGCCGGAACGGATCTGGACACGACGGAGGGCGTCGCGCCGGGACCTTGCCAGTCCCGACGGAACGTGATGAACTCTTTTCACGGGCATGAAGATCGGGAGTGACCTCATGAACCTTCACGTCTCCGGCAAGACCGACACCTCCGCAACCGGCGCAGAGATGGGCCCAGCGGCCGACGCTGAATTCGGCGCGGCGGAATGGCAGGCGCGGGTGGATCTGGCGGCCTGCTACCGGCTCGCCGCCCATTACAAGATGACCGACCTCATCTACACGCACATCACCGCCCGCGTGCCGGGCGAGGACGGGCGGTTCCTGATCAACCCCTATGGCCATCGCTGGGAGGAGATCACCGCCTCCTCGCTGGTGAAGATCGACGTGGACGGCAACACGATCGGCCCTTCCACCGCCCGCGTAAACCCGGCGGGCTTCACCATCCACAGCGCGGTCCACGCCGCCCGGCACGATGCGGCCTGGGTCATGCACACGCACACGCGCGCCGGCGTCGCGGTCTCCACCCTGAAGGAGGGGCTGATGCCCCTCAACCAGATCGCGCTGCAGTTCTACGGGCGCGTCGGCTACCACGATTTCGAGGGCATCGCGCTCGACCATGCCGAGCGCGTGCGCATCGTCGCCGATCTCGCCGGCCATCCCGCGCTGATCCTGCGCAATCACGGGCTCCTCACCGTCGGCGGCTCGGCGGCGCAGATGTTCTCCAACATGTTCTATCTGAACGCGGCCTGCGAGATTCAGGTGGCGACGCTCTCCATGGGCCAGCCGCTCGTGCCCGTGCCGCCCGCGATCGGCACGAAGGTGACGGAGCAATACGACCAGATGGCCTTCGACGACGGCGATCTCCTTCTGGAATGGGCCGCGCAGCTTCGTCTCGTCGACAGTCTCGATCCCTCCTACAAAAGCTGAAGGACTTCTCGATGTCCGCTCTCGATTTCAGCACCGGTTTCGCCAAGTCCGGGCACACCTGGACGCTTCCCGCCGACTGGTATTCGAGCGAGGAGATGTTCAAGCGCGAGCGGGCCGAGATCTTCACGAAGAACTGGATGCTCTTCTCCTGGTCGGAGAAGATTCCCAATCCCGGCGACTACGTGCGCGGCACGGTGGCGGGCTATTCGGTCTTCGCGATGCGGGGCGACGACGGCGTCGTGCGCGCGTTCCACAATGTCTGCCGGCATCGCGGGGCCGAACTCGTCGCCGAGGAGAGCGGCCATTGCGGCAAGCTCCTCGTCTGCCCCTACCACTCCTGGGGCTTCGACCGCGCGGGCCTTCTGAAGCGCGCCCGCGACTTCGGCGGCTCCGAGAGCTTCGATCCCGTCGAATGGGGACTCTATCCGGTGGATGCGGAAGAGTGGCGCGGCTTGATCTTCCTGCGCATCGAGCGCGGGGGCGAGACGCTGAAGGAGTGGCTCGGGCCGATCGACACGATGGCGGCGGACTATCCGCTGGAGAGCCAGCACTACTTCACGTCGAAGGACCGCGACGTCGACGTCGACTGGAAGACCTACGGCGACAACTACCTCGAATGCTACCACTGCCAGACGATGCATCCGGGGCTCTGCGAGTCCATGGACATCAAGCAGTACAAGGTGGACGTCCATTTCGACGACCGCTTCTTCCACCTCCACGCGCCGGCGCGCGAGGGCGGACTGACGCGCGGCCTCTATTTCTACCGCTTCCCCGTCCTGATGCTGAACCTCTACGACTGGGGCTCCTCGATCGCCACGGTGGAGCCGATCGGCCCGGGCAAGATCCGGCACATCAACTGGTACTTCTTCACCGACGTCTCGCCGGAAAAGGCGGAAGAGAACCGGAAATCAGCGGAATGGTCGGCGCAGATCGTGTCGGAGGACATCGACATCATCCTAGGCGTCCAGCGCAATCTCAACGCCGGCGTCTACCGTCAGGGCCCCATCTCGCCGAAATACGAGCACGGCGTTCTCGGCTTCCAGGCGATGGTCCGCGAAGCGCTGGATGGCAAAGATAAGCCGGCGCATCGGATCGCGGCGGAGTAGATTTGCAAAGCAGGTTTGGGCGCCGGCGGGCATCGAGGGTGTAGGATCGAGCGACGGATGGCGGCGGGAGGCACCCCCCTCTGTCCTACCGGACATCTCCCCCGCAAGGAGGGAGATCGGTAGCTTCGGCTGCCGCTGGAAGCTGCAAACGCATGCGGTTTGCCTGATCTCCCCCTCAAGGGGGGAGATCGGCCGTTCGACGGGTCGATCGAAAACGCAGCCATTTGCGACAAGCCTGATCTCCCTCCTTGCGGGGGAGATGCCGGCAGGCAGAGGGGGGTGCCTCCCACTATCCTAACAAAAAAGCCGGACGCGATCCCGTCGCGTCCGGCTTTCTCAACTCAAATGTCAGCTATCTCTCCAGCTCAGGCGAGGTTCAGTCCGACATTCACGTTGCCGCGCGTGGCGTTGGAATAGGGGCAGACCTCGTGGGCGGCGGCCATCAGCTTCTCGCCGGCTTCGGCATCAACGTCGGGCAGGCTGACGAAGAGATCGGCGGTGATGCCGTAGCCGCCTTCCGAGCGCGGGCCGAAGCCGACCTCGGCCGTGACCGTCGCGTCGGCGGGAACCTTGACGCCGACCTTGCCGGACACGGCCTTCATCGCGCCGAGGAAGCAGGCGGAGTAGCCGGCCGCGAAGAGCTTCTCGGGATTCGCGCCGGGGCCGCCGGGGCCGCCCATTTCCTTCGGTACGACGAGCTTGACGTCGACCGAGCCGTCATCCGACTTCGCGGCGCCGTCGCGTCCGCCGGTGGAGGTGGCGCGGGTCTTGTAGATCACGTCGACGGGCATGGGAGTCTCCTTCGTCCGATGGATGGGCTGCCCGGCGCCGGAGCGGGCCGAAGCAGGCTGCGATTTCCTTATCGCGATATCGAATATCTACGCCTCGCCGATCGGACTGTCGAGATAAATCTTATCGCGATATGCAAATCGTGGTACGACATAGGCGAACCTTTTGACGGAACGACGCAATTGCCCGCGCCCACGACACTTCCCCTCGACGATCAGCTCTGCTTCGCGCTCTACAGCGCGTCGATGGCGGTCACGCGGACCTACAAGCCGCTGCTCGACCGGCTCGGCCTGACCTATCCGCAATATCTCGTCCTCCACACGCTCTGGGAGGCGGACAGCCGCGGCATCGGCGCCATCGCGGAGCGGCTGGACCTCGAATCCAGCACCGTCACGCCGCTCGTCAAGCGCCTGGAAACCGCCGGCTTCGTCACCCGCCGCCGCAATCCCGCCGACGAGCGCCAGGTGGTCGTCGCGCTGACGACGGCAGGCCTTGCCATGCGCGAGGCCTGCGCCTGCCTCGGCGAAGCCCTGCTCGCCGCCTCCGGCATGCCGCTGCGGCGCATCGGCGAGCTCAACGCGGAAATCCGGATGCTGCGCGACGCGCTGGCGACGCGGCAGGAGGATGTCGCTTGATTCAGGCTCACCTCTTCGCGCCCGCGGCCGCCCCTCAATAGCTCGGCGGCGTGATGGCCCATACGATCTGGAGGGGGACGGTGCCGGTGGAGCGGTAGCGGTGGGGCTTGGTGGAGGGGAAGGCGAAGCTGTCGCCGGCGCGCAGGTTGTAGCGCTTCTCCTCGACGAAAAGCTCCATCTCGCCGGCGAGGATCAGGCCGGCCTCCTCGCCTTCATGCTTGTAGGGCTCGGGGCCGCTGCCGGCGCCGGGCTGTAGCGTGCAGAAGAGAAGCTCCAGCGCGCCGTCGAGGCTCGGCGTCAGAAGCTCGTCGACGATGCCGACGCCGGACATGGTCATGCGCCGGCGCTGGTGGGCGCGCACGACGACGTCGCTTTCCGCGCTCGGCGGCTCCGGCTGGTCGGAGCGGAAGAACCAGCCGATCGTGACGCCCATCGTCTCGGAAATCTGCTGGAGCTGGCGGATCGTCGGCGTCGAGAGCCCGCGTTCGACCTGGCTGAGATGCCCGACGGACAGGCCCGTGCGACCCGCGACGTCCGACAGGGTGAGGCCTTTCTGCTTGCGCAACTCGCGGATGAGCGGCCCCAATGCCGCGACGGGATCGGGGGCCGCGACCGCTCCGCCATCCTCGGCAGAGGCCTCGGCCGCTTCGTCCATCTCCAGCGATTGATCGTCCGTCACGTCTGGCCTTCAACGCTCGCGGAGCCGTCCATCCCCAGCTTTGGATGAGGACGGAACCCGTGTTTCACGAGCGTGAAGGTAGCTCGCGCGCAATGGGGCCGCAAGTTCGACCACGCGAGTCGAGCGGACGCCGCAATTTCCCCCAATGTTTCACGGGGATGAAGGCAGCGGCCCTGGACATCGAGGCTTCTTCTCCCCTTTCGGGGAGAAGGTCGCGGCAGCGGGATGAGGGGTCTTGGCGCAACGGTCGGAGAAGGAGGCGCAAAGGTCCCCTCATCGGCCTGCCGGCCACTTCTCCCCGGAGGGGCGAAGAAAGGAGGTCCTGAACGACCTGCCTCACATCGGGAAGCGGATGGCAGTCTACCGCCGCTCCCCGATCGCCCGCCCTGCCCCTTCGGGACGCGGGCGGGCGGCTGAGGTCTCCGCCAGCGCGGCCATCCTCGCGGCCATGTCGGCGCCGGCGGGGACCGCCTTGCCGCTTTTGGTGTCGACATGGAGAAGCATGTGCTCGCCGGTGGCGACCACCGTGCCGTGCCGGCTCATCGTGTGGAACAGGCGCAGGCGCTTGTCGTCGGCGGAGAGGACCTCGGTCGTGACGGAGAGGCGGTCGCCGACCTTGCCCTCCGCGAGGTGTCTGATGTGACTTTCCACGGTGAAGAAGCTGTGGCCGCCCGCCAGATAGGCGGCGTCCATGCCGAGGCGCTCCAGGGCGACGTCGGTCGCATCGCCGAAGACCTGTAGATAACGGTGCTCGGTCATGTGGCCGTTATAGTCGGCCCAGTCGGCGGGGACCGTGACCGTATGGGCGACGGGCAGCGGGGCCGGCGCGGGGGCGGCCTCGGCGAGGCGCGCCTCGTAGGTCTTCAAAAGTTCGCCCGCGCCCCAGCCGCGCTGCCCGCTCTTGGCCAGCGAGTGCATAATGGCGACGAGATTGTCGTCGCGGATGCGCTCGAGGTCTCGGATGGAGAGGCCGGCGGCCTGTTCGTCAGACTGGTCGGAGATCTTGTCGACGAGCGCGTCGGTGAGGTCCGGCACGTCCATCAGCTTCGTCCAGGGCCATTTCAGGCAGGGGCCGAACTGGGCCATGAAATGGCGCATGCCGGCCTCGCCGCCGGCGATGCGGTAGACCTGGAAGATGCCCATCTGCGCCCAGCGCAGGCCGAAGGAATAGCGGATGACGTCGTCGATCTCCTCGACGCTCGCAATGTCGTCGTGGACGAGCCAGAGCGCCTCGCGCCAGAGCGCTTCGAGCAGCCGGTCGCCGACGAAGGCGTCGATCTCCTTGCGGATCTTCAGGGGCTTCATGCCGAGCGAGGCGTAGAAGGCCCGCGCCCGGTCGATCGTCGCCTCCGTGGTCTTCTCGCCCGCCACGAGTTCCACCAGCGGCACGAGATAGACGGGATTGAACGGGTGGGCGACGAAGAGGCGGCCGGGATGGGCCATGTTCGCCTGGAGATCGGTCGGCAGAAGGCCGGAGGTCGAGGAGCCGACAAGCGCGTCCGGCCGCGCGTGGCGGTCGATCTCGGCGAGAAGCGTCTGCTTGAGGTCGAGGCGCTCGGGCGCGCTTTCCTGAATAAGATCGGCATCGCCCACCGCCTCGGCGAGGCTGGAGACGAAGATGACGCGGCCGGGCGCCGGGCGGGCGCCGGGGATCAGCCGCTCGAAGGCATGAGCGGCGTTCGCCATCAGCCCCTGCAGCTTGCGCTCGGCCTCCGGGTCCGGGTCGTAGACCGCGACGTCGAGCCCGTTCTGCGCGAAGCGGGCGACCCAGCCGCCCCCGATGACGCCGCCGCCGACGACGGCGACCTTGCGGATGTGGTCGATCCGATTCGGCATGGCCTCAGCCCCTCTTCGTCAGCTTGAGCTTCGCCCGGGTCTCGGCCGGGGTCAGCACCTTGGCTCCCATGCCGAGGAGCGTGGTCCGCGCCGCCGCGACGAGATCGCCGTTCGAGGCGAGGACGCCCTTGCCGAGCCAGAGATTGTCCTCGAGGCCGACGCGGACATTGCCGCCGGCAAGCACGGCGAGCGCCGCATAGGGCAGCTGGTTGCGGCCGATCGAGAAGGCGGAGAAGACCCAGTCCTTCGGAAGGTTGTTCACCATGGCCATCAGCGTCCCGATATCGTCCGGCGCGCCCCAGGGAATGCCCATGCAGAGCTGGACGAGGACCGGCCCGTCGATCAGCCCTTGCGCATGCAGCCATTTGGCGAGGACGAGATGGCCGGTGTCGAAGACCTCGATCTCGGGGCGCACGCCCAAGCCCTGCATCTGCCGGGCCATCTCCTTCAGCATGGCCGGCGTGTTGGTCATGACGTAGTCGCCCTCGCCGAAGTTCATCGTGCCGCAGTCGAGCGTGCAGATCTCGGGGAGAAGCTCGGCGACATGGACGAGGCGCTCGGTCGCGCCGACCATGTCGGTGCCTTCGGGCGAAGGCGGCAGCGGCGCCTCGACCGAGCCGAGCGTCAGGTCTCCGCCCATGCCGGCGGTGAGGTTGATGATGACGTCGACGCCCGACGCGCGGATGATCTCCACCGTCTCGCGATAGAGCGCGACGTCGCGCGAGCCCTTGCCGGTTTCGGGGTCGCGGACATGGATGTGGGCGACGGCGGCGCCCGCCTCGGCGGCTTCGATGGAGGCCTGCGCGATCTCCTTCGGCGTCACCGGCACCTTGTCGGAGCGCCCCACCGTGTCGCCGGCACCGGTGACGGCGCAGGTGATGAAGACCTCGCGATTCATCTGGAGGGACATGGGCCGTGGCTCCCGCTGGCTGAAATGCTGAGCCGAGCTTGCCGCGACCGGCCGCGCAATGCGATACAGGGTGCGCCGATCGCAAGACCGAAAGCGCATGGCCGTCACGATCTTCCAGCCCTCCGAGGCATGCCTCTCCATCGACATCCTCGTTCTGCCCGAGCTGTCGCTGCTCTCGCTCGCCTCGACGCTGGAGCCCTTGCGCGCGGCGAACCGGGTGGCGGGGCGCACGGTCTATCGCTGGCGCCTGCTCTCGCCGGACGGCGCACCCGTGACGAGTTCGAGCGGTGTCTCGCTGGCCGTCGACGGCGCCTTCCCGGCGGAGGCGCCGGGCGATGCCGTCTTCGTCGTCGCGGCCTTCGACATCGAGCGCCACGCGACGCGGCCGATCCTCGCGGCCCTGCGCCGGCTGGCGCGGGCGGGCGTGCCGCTCGGCGGGATCGAGGCGGGCGCCTGGGTTCTGGCGCTGGCGGGGCTGCTGGAAGGCCGGCGCGCGACGACGCATTGGGAGGATCTCGACGCCTTCGCCGCGCGCTTTCCAGGCGTCGCGGTCCTGCCCAGCCGTTTCGTCCTCGATCTCGGCAAGGCCGGGGGCGACCGGTTCACGACGGGGGGCGCGTCGCCCGCGCTCGACATGATGCTGGAGCTGATCCGGCGGCGGCAGGGCGCGCCGCTCGCGCTCTCGGTCGCCGGCATCTTCATCTACGAGGAGGCGCGGGCGGGAGAGGACCCGCAGCCCAGCCTCTCGCTCGGCCGGCTCGACTGGAACGAGCCGCGCGTGGCGAGCGCCATCCGCCTGATGGAGGCGCGAATCGAGCGCCCGGTCTCCATCGCGGCGCTGGCGCGCGCGGCCGGCGTCGCGCCGCGAACGCTGGAGGCCCTGTTTCAACAGGCGGTCGGCACCTCGCCGCGCGAGTTCTATGCAGGATTGCGCCTGGAGGCGGGTCGTCGAATGGTTCTTGAAACCCGCGCGGATATGGCGTCTGTTGCCGAAGGATGCGGTTTCGCATCCGCCTCCGCCTTTGCCAGGGCCTTTCGCCGGCATTATGCCGAAAGCCCGACCGAGGCGCGACGAACAAGACGACGGCTTTGAACTGGCGCCGCGAAACGGCGCGAGAGCAGACTTCTTTTCGGTTCGGAAAGTCTTGGACAGGTCATCTGCCCGATGATGCGGCAGGGACTGCCGTCTTATTCGGCACATCACCTTTCCTTGATGAACTGCAAGCCGCACGAATATTTCGATCCCCTAAACGACAACTGATGTCGCACTTGGGCAACTTGCCTTCCGCGACTGTCGATAGCGTCGCGATCAAGGGACCTCGACGAACAAGGGGCCCGGACCCGGCGCATCCGAAGCTTGCGGACCGACGGGGCCTTACGAACAACGGCTGCGGCAGGAGACGGCGATGAGCGACACACTCAAGGATCTCGGGGCAGCGGCCCGCCATGGCCTCAGCCGCCGCGAGTTCATGGGCCGGGCGCTCGCCGCCGGCATCAGCCTGTCGGTCGCGGGCGATCTCTTCGCCTCCACCGCCATGGCGCAGACCGCGACCCCGGTGAAGGGCGGGCACCTGAAGCTCGGCCTCGAAGGCGGCGCGGCGACGGACGTGCTCGACCCCGCCAAGGCGCTCTCGCAGGTCTCCTTCGTGGTCGGCCGCAACTGGGGCGACACGCTCGTCGAGAGCGATCCGCTGAACGGTCAGCCCGTGCCCTCGCTCGCCGAGAGCTGGGAATCCTCGCCGGACGCCAAGACCTGGACGTTCAAGATCCGCAAGGGCGTGCAGTTCCACAACGGCAAGGAGCTGACGATCGAGGACGTCGTCGCCACGCTGAAGCGCCACACCGACGAGAAGTCGGAATCGGGCGCGCTCGGCGTGATGAAGTCGATCGGCGAGATCAAGGCCGACGGCGGCAACCTCGTCGTGACCCTGTCCGAGGGCAATGCGGACCTGCCGCTTCTCCTCACCGACTACCATCTCGTGATCCAGCCGAACGGCGGCCTCGACGACGTCAACGCGGCGGTCGGCACCGGGCCCTTCAAGCTTGCGAGCTTCGAGCCGGGCGTGCGCATCACGTTCGAGAAGAATGCCAGCGACTGGCGCACCGACCGCGGCCATGTGGATTCGGTGGAGATCATCGTCATCAACGACGCCACGGCGCGCGTCGCGGCCCTCTCCTCGGGCCAGGTCCACTACATCAACCGCGTGGACCCCAAAACGGTCGGCCTTCTCAAGCGCTCGCCGAAGATCGACATCCTGAACACGTCGGGCCGCGGCCACTACGTGTTCATCATGCATTGCAACACCGCGCCCTTCGACAATATCGACCTGCGCCTCGCCCTGAAATACGCCATGGACCGCGAGACGATGGTGAAGACCATTCTCGCCGGCTACGGCAAGGTCGGCAACGACATCCCCGTCAACGAGACCTACGCGCTCTTCCCCGAGGGGCTGGAGCAGCGCGCCTACGACCCGGACAAGGCGGCCTTCCACTACAAGAAGTCCGGCCATGACGGCGCGGTTCTTCTGCGCACGTCCGACGTCGCCTTCCCCGGCGCCGTCGATGCGGCCGTGCTCTATCAGGAATCGGCCAAGAAGGCGGGCATCAACATCGAGGTCAAGCGCGAGCCCGGCGACGGCTACTGGACCAATGTCTGGAACGTGCAGCCCTTCTGCACCTCCTACTGGGGCGGGCGCCCGACGCAGGACCAGATGTACACGACGGCCTACTATTCGAAGGCCGACTGGAACGACACGCGCTTCCTGCGCCCGGACTTCGACAAGCTGCTGCTCGAAGCGCGCGCCGAGCTCGACGAGCCCAAGCGCAAGGAGATGTACCGGACGATGGCGACCATGGTCCGCGACGAGGGCGGACTGATCCTGCCGATGTTCAACGACTTCGTGAACGCCTCGCAGAAGAGCGTGAAGGGCTACGTGCACGATATCGGCAACGACATGTCGAACGGCTTCGTGGCGACGCGCGTCTGGCTCGAAGCCTGATGAGCCTCGAGACGGGCTCCGGCCCCGGCACCCGGATGGGCGGCCCCGGCGCTTCGGGCGCCCTCCCCGCGGGGGACCCGATCGCCGCCGCGGGGCCGGCCGGGAGCATGCTCGTCTCGCTCTCGCCTTCGGGCGACGACCGCTCCGTCGTCGCCCGCTTCATGGGCGACAATCCCCTGGCCTCGATGATCGCGCAGCGGCTGGTTCTCAGCCTCCTCCTGCTTCTGGCGGTCTCGCTCGTGCTCTTCCTCGGCATCCAGGCGCTGCCGGGGGATTTCGCGCAGACCTATCTCGGCCAGTCCGCGACGCCTCAGGCGGTGGAGAACATTCGCCGCGAGCTCGGCCTCGATCAGCCGGCCGTGACGCGCTACCTGTCCTGGCTCGGCGGCGCGCTCCAGGGCGATTTCGGCCTGTCCTGGGCGAGCCGCAACTCGATCTCGGCGCAGATCGCGAACCGGCTGGGCAACACGCTCTTCCTCGCCTTCTTCGCCGCGCTCGTCTCCGTGCCGCTGGCGATCGGCCTCGGCATGCTCTCAGTCCTCTATCGCGACCGCATTCCGGACCGGATCATCAACGTCTTCTCGCTGGCGGCGATCTCGCTGCCCGAGTTCTTCGTCGGCTATCTCTTCATCTTCCTCTTCGCGATCACGCTCGGCTGGGTCTCCTTCCCCTCCACCGTCTATGCCGGCATGCCCTTCCTGGAGCGGCTGGAGGCGATCGCGCTCCCCTGCGCGACGCTCGTCCTCGTCGTGCTCGCACATATGATGCGCATGACGCGGGCCGCGATCCTCAACGTCATGGCCTCGCCCTACGTCGAGACGGCTGAGCTGAAGGGCCTCTCCAAGATGCGCATCATCGCGCGCCATGCCGGGCCCAACGCCATCGCGCCGATCATCAACGTCGTGGCGCTGAACCTTGCCTATCTCGTCGTCGGCGTCGTCGTGGTGGAGGTCGTCTTCGTCTATCCCGGCATCGGGCAGTACATGGTGGATGCCGTGACCGTGCGCGACATGCCGGTCGTGCAGGCCTGCGGGCTGCTCTTCGCGGCGGTCTACATCCTGCTCAACATGGTCGCAGACATTCTCGCGATCGTCTTCAACCCGCGCCTCCGGCATCCGAAGTGAGGGCCGCCGCATGAGGCTGCGCAGCATTCCCCTCAGCGCCTGGATCGGTTTCTTCGGCATCGCGCTCGCGCTTCTCTGCGCGCTTTTCGCCCCGTATCTGGCGCCGTATGGCGAGCGGGAGGTGGTCGGCGAGGTCTGGGAGCCGATGGGGCCGGTCTTTCTGCTCGGCACCGACAATCTCGGCCGCGATCTCCTCTCGCGCCTGATCTTCGGCGCGCAGACGACGATCCTCGTCGCGGCCGCCGCGACCTTCCTCTCCTTCACGATCGGCGTCGTCCTCTCCTTCACCGCGTCCGTCGTGCGCGGCTGGACGGACCAGGCGCTCTCGCGCCTCAACGATCTGATGATGGCGATCCCGACGCTGATCTTCGCGCTCGTCGTTCTGGCCGTCCTGCCGCAGAAGCTCTGGATTCTGATCTCCGTCATGGCGGTTCTCGATTCCACCCGCGTCTTCCGGCTCGGCCGGGCGGTCGCGACCGACATCGTCGTCATGGACTTCGTGGAGGCCGCGCGGCTGCGCGGCGAGGGAACGGCCTGGATCATCCTGCGCGAGATCCTGCCGAACGCGCTCTCGCCGCTGCTCGCCGAGTTCGGCCTGCGCTTCGCCTTCTCCGTCCTCTTCCTCTCCACGCTCTCCTTCCTCGGCCTCGGCATCCAGCCGCCGGACGCGGACTGGGGCGGCATGGTGAAGGACAACAAGGACGGCATCATCTTCGGCGTCTCCGCCGCCCTCATCCCGGGCACGGCCATCGCGATGCTCGCGATCTCGGTCAATCTCGTCGTCGACTGGCTCCTCAACCGCACGTCGAGCCTCAAGGGCGGCCGCGGATGAGCGGTCCCGGCGGCCTTCCGGAAAGGGCGGCGATGAGCGATTCCAAGACGCTTCTGAAGGTTCGCGACCTCACGATCGGGGCGCGGATCTATCCGCCGGGCGAGGCGCCGAAGGACATCACGATCGTCCACGGCGTGTCCTTCGATCTCCAAAAGGGCCGCGTGCTCGGCCTGATCGGCGAATCCGGCGCGGGCAAGTCGACGATCGGCCTCTCCGCGCTCGCCTACGGGCGCGGTGGCGTCGCGATCACCGGCGGCACGGTGACGCTGGACGGACAGGACATCCTGAAGCTCCCGCCTGCCGGCCTGCGCTCCATTCGCGGCGCGAAGGTCTGCTATGTCGCGCAGTCTGCGGCAGCGGCCTTCAACCCCGCCTTCCGGCTCGGCGACCAGATCATGGAAGCCGCGCTGAAGCACGGCATCCTGACGCGTGAGGAGGCGAAGAAGCGCGCCGACCATCTGTTCAAGATCCTCGGCCTGCCCAATCCCGACACGTTCGGCCAGCGCTATCCGCATCAGGTCTCGGGCGGCCAGCTCCAGCGCGCGATGACCGCGATGGCGCTTCTCCCCTCGCCCGACCTCATCGTCTTCGACGAGCCGACGACCGCGCTCGACGTGACGACGCAGATCGACGTGCTCGTCGCCATCAAGCGCGCCATCGAGGAGACGGGCACGGCGGCGATCTACGTCACGCACGATCTCGCCGTCGTCGCGCAGATCGCCGACGACATCATGGTCCTGCGCAACGGCCGGACCGTCGAATACGGCACGGTGCGCGAGATCATCGAAACGCCGCGGCAGGAGTACACGCAGAAGCTCGTCTCCATCCGCCGCGAAGGCAAGGCGGAGGCGCCCGACCAGTCGGACCGGCTGCTGCGGATCGACCATGTGGACGCTGCCTACCCCAACGGCTTCCAGGTGCTGCACGGCGTCTCGATGCATCTGCCCAAGGGCCAGACGCTTGCCGTCGTCGGCGAATCCGGCTCCGGCAAGTCGACGCTGGCGCGCGTCATCACCGGGCTGCTGCCGGCCCGAAACGGGCGCATCACCTTCAAGGGCCGCGAACTGCCGGCCAAGCTTTCCGGCCGCACGCGCGAGGATCTGCGCGCCATCCAGATGATCTACCAGATGGCGGACACCGCCATGAACCCGCGCCACACGGTGGCCGATATCATCGGGCGGCCCCTGACCTTCTATTTCGGCCTGCGCGGCGCCAAGAAGGCGGCGCGGGTGAAGGACCTGCTCGACCAGATCGAGATGGGCGCCGGCTTCGCCGAGCGCTATCCGGCGGAGCTGTCCGGCGGCCAGAAGCAGCGCGTCGCCATCGCCCGGGCGCTCGCGGCCGACCCCGAACTGATCCTCTGCGACGAGCCGACCTCGGCGCTGGACCCGCTGGTGGCGGAGGGCATTCTCGATCTCCTGATGCGGCTCCAGGCGGAGACGCAGGTCTCCTACCTCTTCATCACCCACGACATCGCGACCGTTAGGGCCATCGCCGATTCCGTGGCGGTCATGCATCGCGGGCGGCTCGTGCGCTTCGGGCCGAAATCCCAGGTTCTCTCGCCGCCCTTCGACGACTATACCGATCTCCTCCTGAAATCGGTGCCGGAAATGCGCATCGGGTGGCTGGAAGCCGTGCGGGACGAGCGCCGCATGGCGGCGGCCGGCAACTGAACGAGCGACATGACGACCCTCCTCCCATGACGACATTGGCCGGCGTCCTCTTCGACAAGGACGGAACGCTTCTCGACTTCGACGCGACCTGGGGGCCGGCGACGCGCGAGGTCCTCGGCACGCTGTCCGGCGGCGACGAGCGGCTGTTCCGCGCCCTAGCGGAGACCGGCGGCTACGTGCCGGACACCGGCAGCTTCCGGCCGGATTCGCCGATCATCGGCGGGGACACGACGGAGTTCGCGCCGGCCTGGGCGCTCATCCTCGGCAGCCGGCCGGACGAGGCCTTCGCCGACCGCGTCAACCGCCTCTACCGCGCGGCCTCGCTGACCCACCTCACCGCCTATGACGACGTCGCGCCGATCATCGACGGTCTCTGCGACGCCGGCCTTGCCATCGGCCTTGCCACCAACGATTCCGAGGTGACGGCGCGCGCCCATCTGGAGGCGCTCGGCCTTCTCGATCGCTTCTCCTATGTCGCGGGCTACGATTCCGGCTGGGGCGGCAAGCCCGCGCCGGGCATGGTCGCGGGTTTCGCCGCCCATGCGAACGCGCCCACCGAAGCCATCGTCATGATCGGCGACTCGCCGCACGACATCGCGGCGGCGCGGGCCGCCGGCGCCTTCGCCATCGGCATCGCCCGCACGCCCCGCGCGGCCGCCAATCTCGGCGATCTCCCCGATGTCACCATCCGCTCCCTGACCGAGCTGCCCGCCGTGCTCGGCCGACACTTCGCCCTGCCTTCGAGACCCATCGCATGACATCGCATAGCGTGACCGAGAACGAGTGGATCGTCCTGAAGGACGGCACGCGCCTTGCCGCCCGCATCTGGATGCCGCTCGATGCGCCGCCCGCCGGCGTGCCGGCCGTTCTCGAATACCTGCCCTATCGCAAGGGCGACGGCACCTCGATGCGCGACGAGGCCACCTATCCGGGCTTCGCCGATGCGGGGATCGCGGGCATCCGCGTCGACATCCGGGGCTCCGGTGAGTCCGACGGCGTGATCGACGGCGAGTACACGCCGCGCGAGTTTTCCGATGCGCTGGAGGTGATCGACTGGATCGTCGCGCAACCCTGGTCGAACGGCTCGGTCGGCATGATGGGCATTTCCTGGGGCGGCTTCAATTCCCTGCAGATCGCCGCGCTGAAGCATCCGGCGCTGAAGGCCGTCATCTCCATCGCCTCGACGGTCGACCGCTACAACGACGACATCCACCACAAGAACGGCTGCCTCCTTTCGGCCAACCTCTCCTGGGCCGCCTACATGCTGGCCTATCAGTCGCGCGCGCCCGATCCCGCGATCGTCGGCGAGCGCTGGCGCGAGATGTGGCTGGAGCGGCTGGAGGGCGAGCCCTTCTTCCTGGAGGAATGGCTGCGCCACCAGCGACGCGACGCGTTCTGGCGCCACGGCTCGATCTGCGAGGACTTCGAAGGCTTCCCCGTGCCGGCGCTCGTCATCGCGGGCTGGGCGGACGGCTATCGCAACACGCCGCTGAAGGCCGTGGAAGGGCTAGGGACCAAGGCGAAAGCCCTGATCGGGCCCTGGGTCCACAAATATCCGCACTTCGCCTGGCCGAAGCCGCGCACGGATTTTCTCGGCGAGGCCATCGCCTGGTGGAACCGCTGGCTGAAGGGCGAGGCGAACGGGGCGGAGGCCGGCCCGCAGGTCCGCGCCTTCATCCTGGACGGGCCGAAGCCCGCGCTCCGGCGCGAGGTGGAGCCCGGCCGCTGGGTCGCGATGGAGACGTGGCAGGCGCCGAAGGTTCATGTCCTGCACGGCCAGCCCGGCCGGCGCCTCGGGCCGCAGCCCGCGCCCACAGGCGAAGCCCTGTTCCTGCGCTCGCCGGAAGATACGGGCGTCATGGCCGGCGAATGGTTCACGCTGAAGCCCGATGCCGAAATGGCCGGCGACCAGCGCCTCGACGATGCCGGCTCGCTCACCTTCGAGACCGATCCGCTGAAGGCGCCGCTCGAGCTTCTCGGCTTTCCCACGCTGAAACTCTCTCTGACGCCGGAGGCGGCGAGCGGCAATCTCGTGGCGCGTCTGGTCGACGTGCACCCGACCGGCGAGGCGACCCGCATCAGCTTCGGCGTCCTCAACCTTTCCCATCGCGGCGGAAACGCCGAGCCGGTCGCTCTGGTGCCGGGCGAGGCGGTCGAGATCGCCCTGACGCTCGACGCCTGCGGCTACCGCCTCGCGCCCGGCCATGTTCTGCGGCTGTCCGTCTCCACGGCCTATTGGCCGATGGTCCTGCCCGGCCCGATCTCCTCGGGCGTGACGATCGACAGCGGCTCGGTCCGGCTCGTCCTGCCGCTCCTGCCTTCGACGGCGGAGACCATCGAGATCCCCGAGCCCGCCGATCCGAACCCGCTGCCGACCTATATCGAGCACGCGCCGGCCGTCTCCCGCCGCAGCGTCGAGCGCGACCTGATGGCGGGCGTCACGCGCTATCGCCTGCTGGAGGATACCGGCCTCTACGAGCATCCGGACACGGGCCTCTCCACCCGGCAGGTGCGCGAGGAAACCTGGACCATCGCACCGGACGATCCGCTCTCCATGGTGGGCGAAACCCGCTGGTCGACCGAGATGCAGCGCGCCGACGGCTGGACCGTGACGACGCGCACGCTGGCCAGCCTCTCCTGCACGGCCACGGACTTCCACATCTCGGCGGAGGCGCGCGCCTACGAGGGCGAGCGGGAGGTCCATGTGAAGACCTGGGACACGGCGATCCCGCGGGATTTCAGCTGAGGCTTAGGTTGCAAGGGTGAGCGCTCTACCGCGCCCCCCTCTGTCCTGCCGGACATCTCCCCCTCAAGGGGGGAGATCGGCAGCTCGGCGGCCGAGATCAGCCTGATCTCCCCCCTTGAGGGGGAGATGCCGGCAGGCAGAGGGGGGGGCGCCATAGGACTCCAAACCTTCGACTGCATAAGCCAGCTTACCAGTTACTCCTTGCCGCACAGATCCTCGATGCCTCGGCAAAGCGCCGCAAACCCGTCGCGGGCGCCGGGGCTCATGTGGCGGGCGCGGAGCCAGGCGTGGATCATCTGCGGCTCGTTGCGATAGGTGACGGCGATGCCGGCCGCGGACATGCGCTCGGCGTAAATCCTCGCATCGTCGCGCAGGGGATCGAAATGCGCCGAGGTGATGTAGGCGGGCGGAAGGTCCGTAAAGGACGAGGCCGCCAGAGGATGGGCGACGGCGTCCTCCGGGTCGGCGCGGTAGAGCTCGCGGTAATAGGCGACGTCTGCGGTCGTGAGGCCCGGCGCATGCGCCATGTCCAGAAACGAGCCCTGGCCGAGGTCGCCGCCGAGGCCGGGATAGATCAGAGCCTGTCCGACGATGCCCTCCATGCCCGCATCGCGGGCACGGATGCAGAGCCCCGCCGCGAGATTGCCGCCCGCGCTATCGCCGACGACGACGAGCCGCCGCCCCTCCGCGATCAGCGCATCGGCCACCGCCGCCACGTCGTCGGAGGCGGCGGGATGCAGGTCCTCCGGCGCGAGGCGATAGTCGACGGCGACGAGTTCGGCGCCGACGGCATGGGCGATCTCGGCGCAGATCGCGTCATGGCTTTTCAGCGAGCCGACGACGAAGCCGCCGCCATGCAGATAGAGGAGCACCGTGCTCCGGCGAAGCTCCGCCGGATGGTAGCTGCGCGTCGCGATGCCCATGATCTCGGCATCGACGCTGGCAAGGCCCGGCGGCCGCGGTGCGTCGAAGGCGGCGCAGAGCGCGTCGTACCAGGCGCGCTGCTGCCCGATCGAGGCGGAGACCGCATTGGCCGGATAGAAGGCGTCGCAGCGCCGGATGAACTCGTTGATCTCGGGTTCGGCGGGCATGGGATGGGGCATGGAAAGGCCTGGGCTGCGAGGCTCCGAACGGGCGATCCGGCTCTCGGCGGACGATCCCGGCGCTCGGGAGCCCCTCGTGATCCCGCGAACTTGCAGCCGCGCGAGGGGCATTGCAATGTCCCGCTGATCATCCGCGGCGAAGGGGGGACGCGGGACTTTTCTCGGCGGACCTCCGGGTCTAAGCCTTTGCCCATCGCACGGCCCCGCCCCGCCTCCACTTCCTTGAGAGATACGCCATGACCAGCGCTCCCGACCTCTCCGCCTTCCTTCGCGAGACCTCCTATGTCGGCGGCGCCTGGATCGGCGCGGATGGCGGAAAGACGGTCGACGTCACCGATCCCGCCACGGGACGCACGCTCGGCACCGTGCCAGACTGCGGACGCTCCGAGACGCGGCGCGCGATCGAGGCGGCCAAGGCCGCCTTTCCCGCCTGGCGCGCGCGCACGGCCAAAGACCGCGCGGGGATCCTCCACAAGCTCGCCGACCTGATCGAGGCCGAGGCCGGGCCGCTCGCGGCGCTTCTGACGGCCGAACAGGGCAAGTCGCTCGCCGAGGCCACCGGCGAGGTGAAGTTCTCGGCCTCCTACGTCCGCTGGTTCGCGGAAGAGGCGCAGCGCGTCTATGGCGACGTCATTCCCTCGCCCTGGCCGGGCCGCAAGATCCTCGTCACGCACGAGCCGGTCGGCGTCGTCGGCGCGATCACGCCCTGGAACTTCCCCTCCTCGATGATCGCGCGCAAGCTCGCGCCCGCGCTCGCGGCTGGCTGCACCATCGTCGTCAAGCCGGCGATGCAGACGCCCTATTCGGGTCTTGCCTGGGGCGTCCTTTGCGAGCGCGTCGGCATTCCGGCCGGCGTGGTCAACATCCTCACGGGGTCGGCGAGCGAGATCGGCGCGGAACTGACCGAGAACCGCGACGTCGCCAAGATCACCTTCACCGGCTCGACGCCCGTCGGCAAGAAGCTCGTCGCCCAATGCGCGCCGACGCTGAAGCGCGTCTCGATGGAGCTCGGCGGCAATGCGCCCTTCATCGTCTTCGACGATGCCGACGTCGAACGGGCCGTGGCCGGCGCGATGATCGCCAAGTTCCGCAATTCCGGCCAGACCTGCGTCTGCACCAACCGCTTCCTCGTCCAGTCCGGCATCCACGACCGCTTCGTCGAGGCGCTGGTCAAGGCGGTCGATGCGCTGAAGGTCGGCAACGGCATGGAGCCCGGCACCGAGCAGGGCCCGCTGATCGACGACCGCGCCATCGCCAAGGTCGAGGCGCATATCGCGGACGCGCTGGAAAAGGGCGCGGGCATTGCCACCGGCGGCCATCGCCACGCGCTCGGCGGCACGTTCTTCCAGCCGACCGTCCTCACCGGCGTGTCCGTCTCGGCCGCTTTGGCCAAGGAGGAAACCTTCGGCCCCATCGCACCGGTCTTCAAGTTCGAGACGGAGGCGGAAGCGATCGCGCTGGCCAACGACACCGAGTTCGGCCTCGCCAGCTATTTCTACACCCGCGACCTCGGCCGCGCCTTCCGCGTCGCGCAAGCCCTGAAATCCGGCATGGTCGGCATCAACGAAGGGCTCATCACGACCGAGGTCGCCCCCTTCGGCGGCGTCAAGGAATCCGGCATGGGCCGCGAAGGATCGAAATACGGCATCGAGGACTATCTCGACATGAAATACATCTGCGTCGGCGGCCTCGACGGCTGAGGCGCCGCGTATCGAGCGGGGCTGCCGCCCCGGTCCCCGCCCGGGAAGGACTTCCCGGACCCTTCCTTCTTTTTGTTCTGTCCAAGGGGCCAACGGCCCCTTGGACAGAACAACACGGAATGGGTTCCAAGGGACGACCGTCCCTTGGCAGGGGTGCAGGGGACGGCGTCCCCTGCCCTTACGCCACGACCGCCGCCGGCAGTTCCGGCGCGGCTGCGGGCGGCGCGAAGGCGCGGTTCCAGGCGTCGAGGCTTGCGACCTTGTAGGCTTCGGCGAGCGTCGGATAGTTGAACGTGTTTTCCATGAAGTAGTCGATCGTGCCTTTGAGGTTCAGCACGGCCTGTCCGATGTGGATGAGTTCGGTGGCGCCCTCGCCGACGATGTGGACGCCGAGGAGACGGCGCGTCTTCTTGGAGAAGATCATCTTCATCATGCCGGAGGTGAGGCCCATGATCTGGCCGCGCGAGAGTTCGCGAAAGCGCGCGATGCCGCATTCGTAGGGAATGCCGCGCTTCAGAACCTCCTCCTCCGTCATGCCGACGGTCGAGATCTCGGGCACGGAATAGATGCCGTAGGGAAAGAATTCCGGGGCCGGCGGCGGGGCGAGGCCGAAGGCGTGGCAGGCGGCGAGGCGGCCCTGCTCCATCGAGGTGGAGGCGAGCGAGGGGAAGCCGATCACGTCGCCGGTGGCGTAGATGTGCTTCACGCCGGTCTGCAGCGTCTTCGGATCGACCGCGATGCGGCCGCGATGATCGACGGTGAGGCCGGCGGCCGTGAGGTTCAGCCCGTCGGTCTCGCCGACGCGGCCGGCGGCGAAGAGCAGCATGTCGCTCGCCACATGGCGGCCGCTCTTGATCTTGCAGAGCGGACGGCCGGCCGCGTCGAACTCGACGGACTCGACCTCCGAGCCAAGGCGCAGCGAGACGTTGCGGTCGCGAAGCTCGTGGACGAACTCCTCGATCAGCTCCTTGTCGATGAAGTCCAGAAAGGTCGGGCGCGGCTCGATCAGCGTGACGGCGACGTCGAGGGCGGAGAAGATCGTGGCATATTCGACGCCGATGACGCCGGCGCCGATCACGGTCAGGCTGCGCGGCAGCTTCTCGATGCCGAGGATCTCGTCGCTGTCGAAGACGCTGGTGCCGTTGAAGGGCACGTAGGAAGGGCGGAACGGGCGCGTGCCGCAGGCGATGACGATGTGATCGGCATCGTGGGTCTCGTCCTCGCCGTTCGCGAGTTCGACGCGGATCTCGTGCGGCGAGAGAAAGCTCGCCGTGGCCGAGAGCGTCTCGACATGGTTGCGGGCGAACTGGTGGTCGAGCACCTCGACCTCGTGATCGAGCGTCTTCGCCCCGCGGTCGAGAAGGTCCGCGGCGGTGATGTCGCGCTTCACGCGGTAGGCCCGGCCGTAGAAGCCGCGCTCGCGCCAGCCGGTGAGGTTCAGCACGGTCTCGCGAAGCGTCTTGGAGGGGATCGTGCCGGTGTGGACGGAGACGCCGCCGACGCGCTTGCGCTTGTCGACCACCAGCACCGACTTGCCGAGCTTGGCGGCCTGGATGGCGGCGCGGCGGCCGGACGGGCCGCTGCCGATGACGATCATGTCGTAGTGAGCCATGGGAGCGGTGCTTCGCGATATCGGGTTGAGCAGGGAAGGTCGCCGTCTGCAGCTAGCAGGCCGATATTGTGCGAAGCCGTTCTACCCGCGAAGCATCTTGTGTCCGGGATTGCTGCGGCGCAACCCCGGACTTCCATGGCTTGGATCAGACGAGATCGGGATCGCTGCCCGGACGCTCCACCGATCCGCCGTCCGGCGCGTGGCCGGCGCCTTCGGTCTCGGTGATCGGCGCCTCCAGGTTTTCCTGCGCGCCTTCGCTGGTGCGCCCCGAGCCGGCCCGCTCGACGCTGCCATGCGACTCGGCGCCGGTTCCGCCGTCTATGCTGGCGACCTTCGGCTCGCCGCCCTCCTCGCCCAGAACGCTGATCGAGGCGTCGATGGCGGCGGGATCGGGCTGCGTCTTCGGCGTGTTGGACATGTGATCCTCCATTGTACGGGTCATGGAGGGGAAGCGGGCGGGGCGGGATTGCGTTCCCTCACGGCTCCGAGGGGACGGGGCCGAGGAGCGCCGGATCGATCGTGTAGAGATGTTCGGCCCGGCCGACGCCGCGCAGCGCGTAGCGGCCGACCGAGACGAGATCGGAGCGCGCGGGCTCGGGCGTCGCCGCGGTGAACTCGGCAGAGACGAGGAGCAGCCGGTCGACCGAGCGGCAGAGCGAGGCGATGCGGCTGACCTCGTTGACGGCGGGGCCGACGACGGTGAAGTCGAGCCGGTCGTCCGCGCCAATATTGCCGAAGAGGACGTCGCCGATGTGGAGGCCGAGCGTCACCTCGGTGACGGGACGCCCCTCCCCGGCCCGCCGGCTCGTCAGCGCTTCGACGCGGCGGCGCATGTCCTTCTCCGCGCCGAGCGCGGCGCGGCTCGCCTCGGCGGGATCGTCGGCGGCGAAGATCGCGAGCACGCCGTCGCCGATCAGCTTCAGGACGTCGCCGCCCGCCGCATGGACGGCGCCGATCACGGCCTCGGCATAGTCGTTCAGAAGCGGCAGGATCTCGCCGGGATCGGCCCGGTCGGTGATGGTGGTGAAGCCTTTGAGGTCGGAAAACCAGAGGACGGCGCGGATCTTGTCGGCAAGGCCGCGCCGGATGCGGCCGGAAAGGACGCGGGCCCCGGCATCGCGGCCGAGATAGACCTCCACCAGCGTCCGCGCGACGCGGCCGAGCGAGAGCGACTGGATGGCGAGCACGAGCACCGGCACGAGCCGCCGCAGGGCGAGGATATCCTCGTCGCAGAACCCGCCGGGCTGGTCGGAGAGCCAGTTGGAATAGATGCAGTCCATCCCGGCGATCGTATCGGTGCCGGTGAAGAGGTGGCGGCAGACGAGATAGTCGGTGCGCCCTTCCGCCCGCAATTCGTCGAAGATCGCGAAATGCACGGGCGCCACCTCGTCGAGCCGCTGGCGCAATTCGCTCGTGCCGGTCTCGTCGAGATGGTGGAAGGTCGTGCGCCGCCAATTCTCCGCGGCGTCCCCGCTGTCGGTCCGGCCGTATTCGACGATGGGCGTCTCCTCCACGCCGTCGCTGCGCCAGCGGAAGGCGCGGCCCTCGTGGATCGGATGCAGCGTGTCGACGATGAGGATGGAGCGGCAGAGCGGAACGCCGGCCTCGACGAGATCGGAGCAGAAGAGCCGGAGGAGCTCGGGTTCGGCCATGCCGGCGAGACCCCGCTCGACGATGCGGGCCGCGATGCGCTCGGTCGTCGCGTGATCGATCATGTCGTCTCCTCCCGCACCGCTCCCGGCTCCTTCGCTCTAACCCCTTCCGGCGGACGCGCAAGGGTCTCTCCGCCCGGCGCCTTCGGTCGCTTTGACGGGGCGCTGCAACCGTGCTTCACATCCGGCCATGTGGCAGACGCGCATCGACTTTCTGGACCCGGCGGAGGCCGCCGAGAAGCTCCGGCCCCTGGGCGGGCTCGCCTTTCTCGACAGCGCGATGCGGCACGAGACGCTCGGGCGCATGTCCTATGTCGCGGCCTCCCCGTTCCAGCGCTTCACCGTGGACGGCACCGGCGCGATGCTGGACGGGGTGCGCCTGCCCGGCCCGCCGCTGGAGCGGCTGCGCGAGGTTCTGGCCCGCTTTCCCGTCGAATTGCTGCCGAGCGCCGTGCCTTTCCAGGGCGGGGCGATCGGCGCGATCGGCTACGACTTCGCCCACCATCTGGAGCGCCTCGATCCGCCGCCCGGGCTCGACGCCGGGACGGTGGTCCTGCGGCTCGCCCTCTACGACACGATCGTCGCCTTCGACCACGAGGCCGGGACGGCCGACATCTTCGCCTCCGGCCACCCGGCCGAGGGCGTGGACGCGCGGCGCGAGCGGGCCGAGCGGCGCATGGCCGAGGTGGCGGCGGCCCTGGCCGGCCCCGCGCCCGCCCGTCCGCCCATGCCGGAGACGGCGCCGGACTGGCGCTCCAGCGTGACGCGGGAGAGCTATGCGGGCGCGATCGAGACGATCCGCGACTACATCCTCGCCGGCGACATCTATCAGGCGAATTTCGCGCAGGCCTTCCAGGCCGCCCTCCCCGCCGGGTTCGATCCCTTCGCCTTCTATCGCCGCCTGCGCGCGGCCAATCCCGCGCCCTTCGCCGCCTTTCTGGAGGACACGGACCTTGCCGTCTGCTCCTCCTCGCCCGAGCGGTTCCTGAAACTCTCCGGCCGCTCGGTCGAGACGCGGCCGATCAAGGGAACGGCGCCGCGCAGCGCCGATCCGGCCGAAGATGTCGCGCTCGGCGCCGCGCTGCTCTCGTCAGAGAAGGACCGGGCGGAGAACGTCATGATCGTCGATCTCCTGCGCAACGACATCGCGCGCGTCTGCCTCGCCGATTCCGTCGAGGTGCCCGTGCTCTGCGGCCTCGAAACCTATGCGTCCGTGCATCACCTCGTCTCCGTGGTGACGGGCGAGCTGAAGCCGGGCGCCGACGGGCTCGATCTCCTCGCCGCCTCCTTTCCCGGCGGCTCCATCACGGGCGCGCCGAAGATCCGGGCGATGGACATCATCACCGAGCTGGAGGGCCGGCCGCGCGGCGTCTATTGCGGCTCCATCGGCTGGATCGGCTTCGACGGCGCGCTCGATCTCAACATCGCCATCCGCACCGTGACGATCGAGAACGGCACCGCGACGCTGCAGGCCGGCGGCGGCATCACGGTCCTTTCGGAGCCCGAGGCCGAATACGAGGAAACGCTGGCCAAGGCCGCCCGCGTCTTTTCCGCCTTCGAGGCGGCGCGATGATCCTCGTCATCGACAATTACGACAGCTTCGTCTTCAACGTCGCCCGCTACATCGAGCGCGCGGGCGCCCCGACCGAAGTGCGCCGAAACGACGAGCTGAGCCTCGAGGCGATCGAGGCGATGGCGCCCCGCGCGATCGTCGTCTCGCCGGGACCGAAGGCGCCGCGGGACGCCGGCATCTCCCTGGCGACGGTCCAGCGCTTTTCCGGGCGCGTTCCGATCCTCGGCGTCTGCCTCGGCCATCAGGTCATCGGCGAGGTCTTCGGCGGCGACATCCGGCGCGCCCGGCGGCCGCTGCACGGCCGGGCCTCGACGGTGACGCACGATGGCGGCGGGCTCTTCGCCGGCGTGCCGAGCCCGATGCAGGCGGGGCGCTACCATTCGCTGATCGTCGAGGAAACCGAGGCGATGGAGGGCCATCTCCTCGTCGACGCCCGCTCGGAAGAGGGCGAGGTCATGGGCCTTCGCCACCGGACGCATCCGACGCTCGGCATCCAGTTCCACCCCGAATCGGTCCTGACCGAACATGGTCTCGACCTCTTCCGAAACTTCCTCGATCTTGCGGAGCGCTGGCATGACGACCACCGTCTGGCGTAACGGCGCCTTCGTCGAGGCGGCGGGCGCCATCGACGCCACCGATCGCGGGCTTCTGCTCGGCGACGGCGTCTTCGACACCTCGCTCGCCATCGGCGGCCGCGTCTTCCAGCGCGACCAGCACCTCAAACGCCTGGA
Source organism: Aureimonas sp. Leaf427 (assembly GCF_001425485.1). GTDB lineage: Bacteria > Pseudomonadota > Alphaproteobacteria > Rhizobiales > Rhizobiaceae > Plantimonas. The sequence continues at coordinate 189,845 of NZ_LMQW01000012.1, forward strand.
AGCCGCGCTCGGCGTCATCGGCATCCCCGCCGACGGGGCCGAGATCGCGGCCGCCATGGATGCGCTCGCGGCGCGCGAGGGCAACGGCTCGCTGCGCATCACGGTGACGCGCGGGCCGGGGCCGAGGGGCATCAAGGCCCCGGCCGACGTTCACCCGACGATCCTCGGCAGTTCCGCGCCGCTGAACGCCGGCGCCATGTTCGCGCCGATCCGGCTCGGCCTCTCGGCGGTGCGGCGCAACGAGACCTCGCCGCTCTCGCGGCTGAAGGCGCTCTCCTATCTCGACGCGGTGCTGGCCGCGCGGGAGATCGAGGCGAGCGGGGCGACGGAAGCGCTGTTCCTCAACACGCGCGGCACGCTCGCCTGCTCCTCGCTCGCCAATGTCTTCGTCGTGGAAGGGTTCGAGCTGGCGACCCCGCCTCTGAAGGACGGCGTCCTGCCCGGCATCCTGCGCGGCTGGGTCCTCGCCCATGCCGAGGATCACGGCCTTCGCCCCATCGAGCGCTCGATCCCGAAGAAGGCGCTGGATCAGGCCGACGCGATCTTCCTCACCAATTCGCTGCGCCTCGTCTCTCCCGCCACGCTGACCGGAAAGGCCGACAGCGCCGACGTGCCGGAGGCGCTGCGCCGGCTGATGGCGGGCCTCTGCGAGGCGATCGCGGCGGAATGCGGCACCGACCCGCGCGCGCTCGGGGCCGCGCTTTAGAGTTTGTCAGGGACGCGCGCTGCCGCCGGCGACGAGCCAGGCCGGATCGAACCAGCGATCGGCCTCGCCGTCATAGGGCATGCGGTTGATGTCCCAGTGCCGGATATGGCGGGCATAGACATCCCAGACGCGCGGACCGCCGCCGACGAAGACGACCCGATCGGAAAAGCGCGCGAGCACTTCCTCGGGGTCCTCGTGCGAGCGGATCACGACGAGCGTGCGGTCGGCGCGGGCAAAATCCGGCACGGCGCCGATCGTCGTCGGGCCCGCGATCAGGACATGGCCGCGCGTGATGTCGAAGAAGCGCTCGACATCCTCCACGAAGGGCCGGCCGGTCCAGCCCTCCCAGGGCAGATGGCCGTGAAGACCGAGCTGTCCGGATTGTCCGATGGCGCAGATCGAGCGCACGTCAGCCATGTCGTTCTCCCTTGGAGCCGGCGGCGGGGGCCTGCCGCTCGGCGCCCCGCTGATAGCAAGCGGCCGGCGGCGGGACCACCGGTCAATCGAGGCCCGGGAACCAGCTCGTATCGACCTTGTAGAAGCGGTCGACGAAATCGACCTCCTTCGAAAGCTCCGCCGAGTTCAGGAATTCGAGGATGCGGCCGTTGCGGCGGATGCGGTTTTCCAGCTCCAGGCTGCGGATCGCGCGGTTCACCGAGACGGTGCTGAGACCGACGGCGCCGCCGATCATCTCCTGCGTCAGCGGCAGTTCGAAACTTTCGCCGATTCTCGGGCGCGTGATGCGCAGACGGGCGTGGACCTGGAGAAGGAACAGCGCCACGCAGTCTCGCGCGTTGAGAAGCGTGGCGGCCCGCAGCCGGTCGATCATGGCCGCGCGCTCCAGCGCGGCGAAGGCGAAGAAGAGCGCGACGAGGCGGGGATGTTCCTTGAAGATCCGGCCGAGGGAGCGCTTGGGCAGCGGGCAGAGAGCGACGTCCGTCGCCGCCGTGTAGGTCAGCGTGGCCTCTTCGAAGGCCAACTGGCCGACGCCCACGACATCGCCGGGATAGAAGATGTCGGCGACGAGTTCCCCCCCGTCGGGGCTGGAGACATGGCCGTAGAGCCAGCCGGACTTGACGACGAAGATGTCCTCCATCGGCGCGCCCCGATCGACGATGCAGTCGCGCTTGCGATGGTGCTGCGTCGTCTCCTCCAACCCGGCGAGCATGTCGCTCTCGGCCTTGGTGAGCTCGACATAGTGGGACAGTTTGGAAACGAGGCAACTGTTGGTCGTCATGGGCTCAAAGGATCGCCACCACGGTTGCTCTGTGCCTAGCCGGTCCGGTCTTCGGCGGCAACGGGATGTTTGCGGCGGAAGCCCGCGCGCCCCCCGGCATGCCGAGAAAACGGGGGCGATTCCCCCAACAAAGATAATTTCGGCTGATCAATCCATCGTATGATTAAACCACGTTAAAGACCGGCCGTGCGAGACGCCTCATAAGCTGGCCTATGTTGGATCAAGAAACGTCGACGAAACTGAGCCGCGGCAGTGCCACGCCGGATCCGACGGCGACAGCCGACGCCCGCCTTGTGCCGACCCTCCTCTCCATCGCCAAGTCCACCCGAGCCTTCCTGGCGCTTCTCCTCGCCGAGATCGATCTCCATCCCGGGCAGGACCAGCTCCTGCATCGGCTGGAGCCGGGCGAGACGGTGAGCGTCTCGATGCTCGCCGACCAGCTGTCGGTGCGCCCCTCCACCGTCTCCAAGATGCTGGACCGGCTGATCGAGAAGGAGCTCGTCGTCCGGGCCGCCAACAACCGCGACGCCCGCCGCACCATGGTGGCGCTGACGGCGCGCGGCGAGGAGGTGAAGGAGAAGGTCCGCACGATCTGGAACCGGCTGGAGCAGGAGCTGACCGCAGCCCTGCAGCCCGACGACATCAACCGTCTGCTCGGCGCGCTCGAACAGGTGGACGATCTCCTCACCGTCAAGCTGCGCCGCCTGCGCTGACACGCGCTGAACGCATGGCTCCGCCTGCAAGACGAAAGTGCAATGCGGTGAATGTTTGACAAGAAGGGCGCTCTTGCGCTCTTTCCGCTTCGCCCCCGTCGGAGGGGCGAAGGAGTTCGCATGACCTTCGACCAACCCGCTCTCGACATTCTGCGCATCGGCTCGGCGGATGGTCTCGCCGTCGAAATCCTGCCGCTCGGCGCCTCTGTCCGCTCGATCCGGCTCGGGGGCGGACGCTCGCTGGCGCTGGGCGCCGCCGATCTCGGCCTCTACGGCCCGGCCAATCGCAGCTTTCTCGGCGCCTCGATCGGCCGCCATGCCAACCGCATCGCCGATGCCCGCTTCGCGCTGGGATCGGAGAGGTTCGAGGTCTCGGCCAACGAGCCGCCTCATCATCTCCACGGCGGAACGACGGGTGCCTGGTCGCGCATCTGGACGGTGGAGGAGGAATCCTCGGACGGCGTGATCCTCTCGCTCCTCTCCAGGGACGGCGAGGACGGATATCCCGGCGCTGCCGAGATGACGGCGGCCTTCTCGATCGAGAACGGCGATACGCTGAAGATCGTCTACGAGGGCCGCGTCGACCGCCCCTCCATCCTCGGCATGACCTCGCATCTCTACTTCAACCTCTCCGGCGAAGCCTCGACTCAAGGCCACCGGATCGAGATCGCGGCCGACGCCTATCTCCCCGTGGGCGAGACGCTGATCCCGACCGGCGAGGTGCGCCCCGTCGACGGCACGCCCTTCGACTTCCGCGCGGCCAAGCCGCTTGCGGACGGGCCGGACATGCTCGACCACAATTTCTGCTTCGGCCGCGAGCGCCATACCGAGCCGCAACGTCTCGCGACCCTGTCGAGCGAAGCCGGCGGCATCGCGCTCCACGTCCTTTCCACCGAATGCGGCCTCCAGGTCTATGACGGGGCGAAGTTCGACGGCACGATCGAGGGCCTCGACGGCGGCCCGATCCAGCCGCATGGGGGCATCGCCCTCGAACCGCAGGGCTGGCCGGACGCGCCGAACCGTCCCGACTTTCCCTCCGCGCGGATCGAGCCCGGCCAGACCTATCGGCACACGATCCTCTACCGCTTCCAGCGGCTCGGCTGACGAAGGCCGACGCCGCCGCTCCTCTCAGTCCAGCCGGATCGGCGGATCGAGCTTGCCCCGGCAGCCGGCGTCGAAGAGGAAGGTCTTGCCGGCATCGGGGCAGGCGGCGAGCGCCTCCGGGCTCATGCCGTCGCGGGCCGAGGTGATCGCCAGATAGGAGAGGCCGGGCCCGCAGAAAGCCGGGCAGGTCGTATGCGGCGCACCGGTCTCGATGCGCCTGATAAGACGGCCGTCGGGCGAGAAGACCTGCACCTCCGCCCCGCCCCAGCGGGCGCTGTAGAGAAAGCCGTCGCGGTCGAGCACGGCGCCGTCCGGTCCGCCCGGATCGTCCGGAGCCGCCTGGTCGAAGACCACCGGTTCGCCATCGGGCAGGCCGGTTTCGGGATGGGTCGCGACGCGCCAGATCGTGCCGCGCGGCGTGTCGGAGAAATGCGCGTAGGTTCCGTCCTCGGAGAAGCAGATGGCGTTGCCGACCGTCATGTCGGTGTAGAGCCGGCGAACCTCGCCCTTGAAGACCCAGTAGATCGAGCCTTTGCCCTTGGACTGGTCGAGCGCCATGGTGGAGCCCCAGAAGGCGCCGCAGGGATGGGTGCGTCCGTCGTTGGAGCGCAGGTCCGGGCGGTCGTCCTCGATCGGCGCGATGCGCTCGACGAGGGCGCGCCTTTCGCGGTCGAAGATCCAGAGGCCGGTTTCGGTGAAGATCATCTCCCGCGTCTCGTCGATCGCGGCGCCCGCCGAGGGCATTCCGGCGATCGACAGGGCCTGCGTCACGCCTTCGTCGAAATTCTGGGCCAATCTCCGCCCGCCGACGATATCGAACCAACGGAGCCGCCCCGTCATTGCGTCCAGCCCGATCCCTTCGCCCAGGACGGCTTGGTCGTGGCTCCAGACTTTCGCCTTCTCTCGCATCCGGCCTCCTGTTGAACTGATCCGGCGCGTCAACGCTTTGGTCACCTCATGGGTCCAACAGAATGCCTCGTTTCCCCCACGAAGTTTCGCAACGGCTCGCTATGCAGCCTGCTCGATTGTGCATATGCTAAGAGCGTGTGCAGTTGCGTTCGAACCAAGATAGAGCATCCGTGATCCAGCGTTCCCGCCTATCCCGTCGCGCAGCTTTGAAGATGAGCATCGCCGGCATCGCACTGGCGGCCGGCGCCGCGCGCGGCGCCTTCGCGCAGACGCCCGCACCCGCGCCGGCGGCCCCCGCGCCCGAGCAGGCGCCGAGCCAGGCCGCGAACTTCGTCGACAATTTCGACTACGAGTCCTTTTCCGCCATGATGCGGCGGCGCTCCGAGACGCCCTTCGTCGACAACCGCCCGCCCATGCCGGACGTGCTGGCCAATCTCTCCTACGACGAGCACCGCGCGATCCGCTATCGGCCCGAGCGCGCGCTCTGGCGCGACGAGCCGGTCAATTTCCAGCTTCAGGCCTTCTCGCCCGGCTTCCTCGTCAAGGAGACGACGCGTCTCTTCGTCGGCGACGGCAAGCGCTTCGATCTGAAGTCCTTCACCGGCGCCGACTTCGAGTACCGCGCGCCGCTCGACCCGACCCTCTTCCAGAGCGTCGGCCTGCCCGGCATCGCGGGCTTCCGCCTGCACTACCCGCTCCAGCGGCCGGACTATTTCGACGAGCTGATCACCTTCCTCGGCGCCAGCTACTTCCGCGCGCTCGGCATGGGCACGCGCTACGGTCTCTCCGCGCGGGGCCTCGCGATCAACACGGCGACCGGCACGGCCGAGGAGTTTCCGCGCTTCTCCGCCTTCTACGTCGTCCATCCCGAGCCCGGCGCGAAGACCATCCGCGTCTTCGCCGAGCTCGACAGCCCCAGCCTGACCGGCGCCTATGCCTTCGTCATCACGCCGGGCCCGCAGACGATGATCGACGTGACGGCGCGCCTCTACTTCCGCAACGCGGTCGACCGGCTGGGCGTGGCGCCACTCACCTCCATGTTCACCTTCGGCGAGAACGACCGGCGCGAGCGCGACGACTTCCGCCCGGAAGTGCACGACAGCGACGGTCTGGCCATCTACCGCCGGACGGGCGAGCGCCTGTTCCGCCCGCTGAAGAATCCGGGCGAACTGGCTCTTTCCTACTTCCAGGAACAGTCGCCGGTGGCCTTTGGCCTCGTCCAGCGCGACCGCGACTTCTCGCACTATCAGGACGTCGAGGCGCGCTACGACCTGCGGCCCTCGCTGCTCATCGAGCCGCTCGGCGATTGGGGCCAGGGCATGGTGGAGCTCGTCGAGATTCCCACCGATTCCGAGGCGAACGACAATATCGTCGCCTTCTGGGTGCCCGAGCGTCGGCCGGAAGCGGGCAGCCAGTACGAGTTCCGCTATCGCATGCACTGGGGTCTCCAGGCGGAGGACCCGAACGGTCTGGCCAGCGTCACCGCGACGCTGGGCGGCGTCGGCGGCAATGCGGCCGATGTCGAGAAGTCCTCGACGCGGCGCTTCGCCATCAACTTCACCGGCGGAACCGCGGCCAATCTGCCGCTCGACGCGGTGATCGATCCCATCATCGACGTCGCGCCGAATGCCAAGCTCGTGAACAGCCATCTGGACCGTCTGCCCGACGGCGGATGGCGGCTTTCGATGGAATTCGAGAAGCTCGACGGCGCGCCCGTGGAACTTCGGGCGAAACTTTCGATGCTGCAACGCATTATCAGTGAGACATGGCTCTATCAGTGGACGGGCACCGTATGAACCACATGGCCGTATCCCCCAAGACCACCACTTCCGCGCCTCTGTCCGGCCTCGCGACCCAGCGCCGGGCCGAAGATGGCGTCCGGGCTCGCGCGGGCGGTTCCGCGTGGGCGGTTCCGGCGGGAACCGCGACGACGCCCGGCCTCCTGGTCGGACGTCCCGACCTCTCGGACGAGGCCGTGCTGCAGGCGATCGCCGAGCGCATGAGCTTCGAGGGCCGGGACGCCTCGAAGGCGAAGGCCGTTCTGGACGCGGCGCTTGCCGGACGGCCGGTCGCCTGCGCCTTCCTGCGCCGCTTGGTCCTTCCGCCGCCGCAATCGTCCCTTCAGATGCCGATCCAGTCGATCCTGCGCGAGCCGGTCGCGACCGGGGAGGCCAAGGGGTCCTGGCTCAGCCGGCTGTCCCTCGGCCGCTGAGATCCGGCATCGTGCCTTCACCGACCGGCGGCGGGTCCTGTCCCGCGGCCGGCATCGTCATGTCAGGCCTATAGTCTAAAGGCTCCTTGTTGATCGCGTTCAGACGTTTTGCTTTTGCGACGAGTGCCGTGGCCCTGGCGATCCTCGCCGGCGGCCTCTTCGCGTCCGTCATCACGGCCAGCGGCACCAGCCGCCTGCAGGTCCTGCAGGTGCTGCTCCTGACCATCTGCTGCGTCTGGCTGGCCTGGGGCTTCAACACGGCGGTCGCGGGCATCCTCTCGGGCGCGCGCTCGCGGCGCACGATCCCGCTTCCGGGGTCGGAAAGCTCGAGCCGCACCGCGATCCTCATGCCGGTCTACAACGAGGATTCCGATGCCGTCTTCGCGCGCGTCGCGGCCATGACGGAAGGGCTGAGGGCCATCGGCCGCCTCGGCCAGTTCGACGTCCACATCCTCAGCGACTCGACCAATCCCGCCTTCGCCGAGGCCGAGCGCCGCGCGACCTTCATCCTGACCGCCGAACTCGAAGCGGCCGGACACATCTACTATCGCCACCGCGCCAAGAACACGGGCCGCAAGGCCGGCAACATCGCCGACTTCGTCACCAAGAGCGGCGGCGCCTACGACTACATGCTGGTTCTCGACGCCGACAGCCTGATGCGGCCGCAGACCATTCTGGAAATGGTGGCTCGCATGGATGCCGAGCCCGATCTCGGCCTTCTCCAGACGCAGCCGCTGATCATCGGCCGGCGCACGCTCTTCGGCCGCGCCCTGCAATTCTCGGCCGCGATCTATTCGCCGGTCTTCTCGCGCGGCATCGCCTGGCTGCAGGGGCGCGAGGGGCCGTTCTGGGGCCACAACGCCATCATCCGCGTGAAGGCCTTCGCCGATTGCTGCGGCCTGCCGTCCCTGCCGGGCAAGGCGCCGTTCGGCGGCCATATCCTCAGCCACGATTTCGTCGAGGCCGCACTCCTCGCGCGCGGGGGCTACCGCGTCCGCCTCGACCCCGATCTCGACGGCTCCTACGAGGAGGCCCCGTCCAACCTCCTCGAATATGCCAAGCGCGACCGCCGCTGGTGCCAGGGCAATCTCCAGCACGGGCGCCTCATCACCGCGCCGCAGCTCAATCTCTGGAGCCGCATCGCGTTGGTCTGCGGGATCATGGCCTATGCGGCGTCGCCCATCTGGCTGATGTTCCTGATCGTCTCCATGCTGGATCCGATCATCGCGGCCGAGCCGAACTACTTCCCCGCCGATTCGCTGTTCCCCGTCTTCCCGACGCCCGAGACGGGCAAGGCGCTGCTGCTCCTTCTCGGCATCTTCCTGCTTCTGCTTCTGCCCAAGACCCTCATCGCCTTCGCCAGCGCCTTCGGCACGCGGCGCCGGGCCTTCGGCGGAACGCTGCAGGTTCTGGCCGGAGCGACGGCCGAGCTGTTCATGACCAGCCTGCTCGCGCCGGTCATGATGATGTTCCAGTCGAAGGCGGTCGCGGAGGTCGTGGTCGGCGCCGATGGCGGCTGGCCCTCGACCGAGCGCGAGGACGGGCGCCTGCCGATCTCCGAAGCGTTCAAAAGCTCCTGGTGGATGGTGATCGCGGGCACGGCGCTTCTGGCGGCGACCTTCTTCTACTCGCCCGACCTCTTTCTCTGGGTCAGCCCGATCGGCTTTCCGCTGATGCTCTCGCCGCTCCTCATCAGCCTGACCGGCGATCCGGCGCTCGGCGACGCGGCGCGGCAGGCGGGCATCTTCGCGACGCCCTTCGAGCTGGACCCAGAGCCCGTCATCAAGGCCTCGGAAGCCTGGCGCCGCCGCATGACGGCGCTCAGCTCCGTGCCGGCGCCGGTCTCGGCACCGGCCTGCGCGCCCGAGCCGGCGGCGGAGCCGCTTGCCTCCGGCGCACCGGCCTGAAAGCGCGAACGACCGACGTCACGGGCTTGTCATTCAGGCTGGCTTCATCATCTTTCCATTAGGAAATTGCCGATCGAGGCCGGCAGACGTCTCCGTTTTGCCGCCTTCCTGATGCCTCACCTTTGCGTGAGGGCGAGAGGATCGAAGGGCCGCTATCCGTGACACAGTCGACGACATCAGCCCGCCCGGCCGGCAGCCAGCGAGACCACCGCGTCGATTTCTATCGCGGCATCGCGCTCTCCATGATCTTCGTGAACCATGCGCCCGACAATGTCTGGGAGCTCTACACGACCCGAAATTTCGGCTTCTCGGACGCGGCGGAGCTCTTCGTCTTCCTCGCCGGCTTCGCCTCGGCCTTCGCCTATGGACGAGGGTTTCTGAACGGCAACGTGCTGGTCTCGACCCTCAAGGCCTGGCGCCGGGCGGGCATGCTCTACCTGGTCCACATCTTCCTCACGATGGCGGTCATCGCGCTCTTCGCCTATGGCGCTCTGCTTCTGGGCAACGGTGCGCTGATGGAGCAGCACGGCATCGGCTACATCCTGACCAAGCCGCTGGAATCGCTGATCGGCATCGTCGTCCTCACCCAGCAGCTCGCCTATGTGAACATCCTGCCGATGTATTCGGTGATCCTCCTGATGCTGCCGCTGCATCTGGCGCTCGCCCGGATCTCGAGCGGCGCGATGCTTTGCGGCGCGATCCTGCTCTGGCTCGTCGCAGGCACGCTGCGGCTCGATCTGCCGAACTACCCCGCCTCCGGCGGCTGGTTCTTCAACCCCTTCTCCTGGCAGCTCATCTTCGCGATCGGCCTTTACTGCGGCCTCTCCAAGTCGCAGCGCAATGCACCGGCCGTGCCCTACAGCCCCGTCCTCTACGCGGCGGCGCTCGCCTATCTCGCCTTCGCCTTCGCCTTCATCGGATGGCGCGGCATCGAGCATCCGCTCGATCTGCCCATGCTGTTCGGGCAGTTCGACAAGACCTTCGTCTCGCTGCCGCGTCTCCTTCATGTCCTCGCGATGATCTACGTCTTCGCCTATGCGCCGAAGACCTCGCCCGTCGCGAAGGTCTCGCGGCGCAATCCGTTCACGGCGCTCGGTAGGCATTCCCTGCCGGTCTTCGCGCTCGGCACGATCCTGGCGCTGGCCGCGCAGGTCGTGAAGTTCGGCCGGCCTGAGCACTTCGTCCTCGACACGGCGATGGTCGTCCTCGGCCTCAGCCTCCAGTTCGGCCTCGCCTATTATCTGGAATGGTGGGGCGAGGCGAAGAAGCGGAGCCGGACGTCGCCCGCGCGGGCGACGGCTCCCGCCGCGAGGAAGAACCGTCCGGCGGCCGAGCCCAGGCGATCGCGCAACTTGATCGCGAACGGATCGTCTCTGTAAAGTCGGGGGACCGACGAGTGGGAGCCGCCATGACCCGCATCTCCATCACCGTGCCCGAGACCGTCCTGGACTATGCCGAACGGCAGGTCAGCGATGGACGCTTTGGAAGCACGGACGAATTCTTCGAAGAAGCCGTTCGCACGGACCGCGATCGACGTCCGCTGACGATGGCAGAATTGCACGCCCGGCTCGACCGGGCTTCGGCAGGCGGCATCAGTTCCCGCCAGCTTCCCGACATCATGGGTGACGTCGAGGCAAAGCTTCGAGCCGATGGACGGCTATAGGCTGACCGATATCGCCGACAAGCGCCTCGCCGATATCTATGCCTATTCGCTTCTTCGTTTCGGCAAAGCGCCGGCTCGGACCTACTTTCTCGGCCTTCACGAGGCCTTCAACCGGATCGTTGCTCATCCGGAGCTGGGTCGTCTCGTGGAGGGACGCTCCCGGACGCGCCGGCTCGTCCACCGTCGACATTCCATCTTCTATGAGGTCGACACCATTGGGGTCTTGATCCTCGATATTCTCGGGGCCGGTCAGGACCCCGAGTTGCACGATCCGCAAAGCTGAGCGGAACGCCCACGTCAGCCGGGCTTGACCTCTTCGCCCGTGCGCCAGGAGCGGTCGGCGGCGTCGGCGAGAAGGCCGGCGGCGAGGCCGTCGGCGCCGGAGGGGATCGGGGCCGTGCCGCCTTCGATCGCCTCGATGAAGTGCCGCAGCTCCTCGCGATAGGCGCGGGCATAGCGCTCCAGGAAGAAGTTCTGGACGGGATCGGCGGTGATGCCGGCTTCGGTCGCCAGGACCACCGTCGTCTCCGGCACGTTCTCGGCCTTGAGAAGGCCTTTGGAGCCATGGACCTCGATGCGCTGGTCGTAGCCGTAGGTGGCGCGGCGCGAGCAGGAGATCTGGCAGATCTTGCCGGAGGCGGTGCGCATGAGAACGGCGGCCGTGTCGACGTCGCCGGCCTTTCCGATGGCGGGATCGACCAGCGCCGAGCCCATTGCGAAGACCGAGACGATCTCCTCGCCGAGGAGAAAGCGGGCCATGTCGAAATCGTGGATCATCATGTCGCGGAAAAGACCGCCGGAGCGCTCGATATAGGAGACCGGCGGCGGGCTCGGATCGCGCGAGAGGATGGTGACGAGTTCGACCTCGCCGACGAGGCCGTCGCCGATGCGGGCTCGAAGCGCGGCGAAGTTCGGATCGAAGCGGCGGTTGAAGCCGATCATCAGCGGCGCCGCGCCGACCTTTTCCAGCGTGCGCCGGATGCGGTCGGAGGAGAGATCGACCGGCTTCTCGCAGAAGACCGCCTTGCCGGCCGCGGCCGCGGCCTCGATCATCTCGGCATGCATGTCAGTCGGCGTGCAGACGAGGACGGCGTCGATGTCGCCCGCGGAGAGGATCGCGCCGGCTTCGCGGACCTCGGCGCCCGTCGCCTCGGCCAGCCCCTTGGCCGCCTCGTGCGAGGCGTCGTGGACGGCGACGAGGCGCGCGCCCGCCGAATCCGCGACATTGGCGCCATGGATGCGGCCGATCCGGCCGGCTCCCAGAAGTCCGAATCTCAGCATCGCATTCCTCTCCCGGCCGGCTTCGCTCTCCCGCCGGCGTTTCGGTTCATTTACGCCAGACCGAATGCCGGTCGCAACAGGCGTTTCATTTTGAACCGGTGGTGCGAAAAAGGATAGCACGGTCCGGCCGATCCCGCCTTTCTCGACAGGGACGCATCGGGCGGGCTAAGAGCCTGGGAAAGCAGAGGCGAGGCGCTTGAGTTTGTCAGAACGAACCTGACGGACTCTAGGGACGGCGGCCCGGAGGAACGAGCGACATGGCGATCCGAAACCAGGACCACCCCTTCTTCCGGCCCCTCTGGCGGCGGATCGCGATCGTTCTCGTCACGGCGCTCTGGTGCGCGGTCGAGCTCTATCATGGCGAGACGACCTGGGCGGTCCTGACGGCGGGCATCTGCCTCTATTCCATCTGGACCTTCTTCATCACCTATCCCAAGCAGCCGAACGACACCGCCGTCTGACCGGCATCGGCGCGGCGGGAAGCCCGGCTCTCAGCCGCGGTCGGTGACGCCGGCCATGGCGAAGGTGGCCATTCCCGTGTGGCAGGCCGCGGCGGCCTTGACGATGCCGGCGGCCAGCGCGGCGCCAGTGCCCTCGCCGAGCCGCATGCCGAGCGCGAGCAGCGGCACCTTGTCCATGCGCTCCAGCGCCTTCACATGGCCGGTCTCCGCCGAGACATGGCCGAAGAGGCAATGGTCGAGCGCGTGCCGGTCCGCCCGGTGGAGCACAGCGGCGGCGGCGGTCGCGACGAAGCCGTCGACGATGACGGGCACGCGCTGGATGCGTGCGGCGAGAATCGCGCCGGCCATGGCGGCAAGTTCCCGGCCGCCCAGACGCCGCAGCACCTCCAGCGGATCGCCGAGATGGTCGGCATGCAGCGCCAGCGCCTTGTCGACGATCGCCGCCTTCAGAGCGATGCCTTTGGCGTCGTGGCCCGTGCCCGGCCCGACCCAGTCGGCGCCCGTGCCGCCGAAGAGGGCGGCCAGCACGGCGGCCGCAACCGTCGTATTGCCGATGCCCATCTCGCCGATGCACAGGAGATCGGGCTCGCCCATCAGGCATTCCATGCCGAAGGCCATGGTCGCGGCGCAGGTGCGCTCGTCCATCGCGGCCTCCTGCGAAATGTCGCCGGTCGGCACTTCGAGCGCGAGATCGAAGATCTTGAGGCCGAGATCATAGGCGGCGCAGATCTGGTTGATGGCCGCGCCGCCGGCCGCGAAATTGGCGACCATCTGCGCCGTCACTTCCGGCGGAAAGGCCGAGACGCCGTGAGCGGCGACGCCGTGATTGCCCGCGAAGACGGCGACCACGGGCCGCGTCACGGCGGGCGCGCGCCCCTGCCAGGCGGCGAGCCATTCGGCGATCTCCTCCAGGCGCCCGAGCGAGCCGAAAGGCTTGGTCAGCTCGGCATCGCGGTGGCGCACGGCATGCTGGGCCGCCGTGTCCGGCCCCGGCATCTGCTTCAGGAGCGCGCGGATATCGTCGAAGGGAAGGCCGGTCGCGGACATGTCGCGTCTCCTCTGGCGCCCGGCGCGGCTTGGCCTGGTCTCTCGACCTCCAACGACATCCGTCCCGCCGCCGCGCGTCTCGTGGTTTGCCGTCTGCTCTAACGCTCGACGCGCGGCGCGTACAGAGGCGCCAGACCGCGAAGACAAGACCGCGGAAGGTCGGCTATGGGACGGTCATGATCGCCGCAACGCTTCGCGCCCTCGCCTTTCTCACGCGCCTGCCGCCCGTCGGCTCCGCCTTCGAGGGCGAGCACCGGCTCGGCGACGACGCGCCGGCCTTTCCGCTGGCGGGGCTGGTGGCCGCCCTTCCCTCGGCCGTGCTTCTCGTCGCGGCCTCGGCGATCGGCCTTTCGCCGCTCGTGGCGGCGATCCTGGCGACAGCGCTGCTCGTCGCCGTGACGGGCGCGCTGCACGAGGACGGGCTCGCCGACGTCGCGGACGGGCTGGGTGGCCATCATGCCAAGGCGCGGGCGCTCGCGATCATGAAAGACAGCCGGATCGGCGCCTACGGCACGCTCGCGCTGATCCTGGCGCTGGCGCTGCGGATCGGGCTCCTCGCGGAGCTGACGGATCGCTCACCTCTCGGGGCAGCCTCGATCCTCCTCGCCTCGGCGGCGGCCAGCCGGGGCGCGATGGCTTGGATCTGGTCGAGCCTGCCTTCGGCGGACCCGAGAGGCCTTGCCGATCGGATGGGCCAGCCGAGCTCCTGCGCCGGGCGCAGGGCGGCGCTGATCGGCATCCTGATTCTCGCCGGACCGGCTCTCGTTCTCGGCGGCCCCTTCGGCGGGGTTCTGCCGCTTCTTCTCGGCACGCTGGCGCTCGGGCAGGTGCGCAAGCTCCTGCAGACGCGCCTCGGCGGCCAGACGGGCGACGGGCTCGGGGCCTGCCAGCAGATCGTCGATCTCGCGATCCTTCTTGGCTTCGCGATCGCCTTCGCCCTCAGAGCATGACGAGAACGCCGATCGCGAGGCCGGCAAGCAGCATATTGCCGAGCCGGGCGAAGAGGACGAGCGCGCGGTCGATATCGCCGGGTTCGGCCTCCATGCGGCCCGCGCCGTTCAGGAACCTCGCCTCGACCTTCATCGCGCCGTAGCGGCGGGGGCCGCCGAGCGCGATGCCGAGCGCGCCGGCGACAGCGGCTTCCGGCCAGCCGGCATTGGGCGAGCGATGCGAGGACGCGTCCGCCAGCGCCACGGCGACGGCGGGGCGAAACCTTCGGCCGGCTGCGAGCGCGAAGAGAAGCGCGGTCAGGCGGGCCGGAGCGAGATTGGCGAAATCGTCCAGCCGCGCCGCCGCCCAGCCGAAGGCGAGATGGCGCTCGCTCTTGTGGCCGATCATCGAGTCCGCCGTGTTCAGGAGCTTGTAGGCGAGAAGGCCGGGCAGGCCGAAGACGAGATAGGCGAGGAAGGGCGCGACGAGCCCGTCCGAGGCGTTTTCCGCTAGACTCTCGATCGCAGCCCGGCAGACGCCGGGCGCGTCGAGCTGGTCGGGATCGCGCCCGACGATCATCGAGACCGCTCGACGCCCACCGGCGAGCCCCTCGGCTCGCAGCGCGACGGCGACGGCCTCGACATGCTCGGCAAGGCTTCGATGCGCGAGGAAGACCGCCGCGACGATGGCCTCCAAGCCCCAGCCGACGGGACCGAGCGCGGCCAAGCCCTGGTGGAGCGCCAGCCCGACCAGGACGGCCGCGCCGAGAAGCGCGAGGATGGAGAGAACGCCGTTGCGGCGCCGGGCCGCGAAGGAAAGGTCCGGGCGATTGAAACGACGATCCGCCCAGGCGATGGCGCTTCCGAAGGCGACGACGGGATGGGGCAGGCGCCGCCAGAGCCAGGGCGGATCGCCGACGAGCCGGTCGAGTAGCGTCGCGGCGAGGAGCATCGCGAGGTGAACGCTCACGGCGCGACGTCGATCAGATGAAGAAAGGAGCCGGCGACGCGGCGTTCGACGAGGCCCATCGTGCCGAGATCCTCGCCGAGCGCGTCTTCCGCCTGGAAGAGCGGCGCGGCCGCCCCTTGCGAGAGGATGGTCGCGTAGTGGAACTCGTGCGCGGTCGCCCGGCCGCCGAAGGGCACGGGCCCGAGCGCCCGCACGCGGCGATAGCCGAGATGGAGGCGGCGCGCGGCAAAGCTCGTCTCCAGCGGCAGAAGGCCGAGCATGGCGTGGCGCTCTCCCGCGGCATCGACGAGACCGCTGCCCAGAACCATGTAGCCGCCGCACTCGCCATAGATCGACGCGCCGCGCGCCGCCGCCGCCTGCATGCCGGCCCGGAAGGCGACGGCATCGGCCAGCCGGCCCGCGTGAAGCTCGGGATAGCCGCCGGGCAGGAACACGGCATCGGCGCCGCCGTCCGGCGCCTCCCCCGCAAGCGGCGAGAAGGGCAGGAGTTCGGCGCCGGCCTCGCGCCAGCCCGCCAGGAGATGGGGATAGGCGAAGGCGAAGGCTTCGTCGCGCGCCACCGCGATGCGCTGGCCGAGCGGCGGCAGGCGCGCCACGCCGGGCGCGGCCGATGCCATGCGCCGTGCGAGAGCCTCCAGCGCCGCCATGTCGGCATGCGCGGCGACCATCTCGGCCGCGCCGGAGACGAAGCGCTCGAGATCGCCGTGCTCGCCAGCCTGGACGAGACCGAGATGGCGCTCGGGCAGATGGAGAGCGGGGGAGCGCGGGACGACGCCGAGAACGGGCAGCCCGATCGGCTCCAGTGCCGTGCGCAGCATGGCCTCGTGCCGCGCCGAGCCGACGCGGTTCAAGAGGAGGCCGGCAAGGGTCAATCCGGGGCGATGATCTCGAAAGCCGCGCACGAGGGCGGCGACGGATTGCGAGACCTTGGCGCAGTCGACGACGAGGAGGCAGGAGAGGCCGAGAAGCTCCGCCAGATCCGCCGAGGAGCCCGTGCCATCCGCCGCTCCGTCGAAAAGCCCCATCATGCCCTCCACGACCAGCGCCTCGCCGCCCGCCTCTGCCGCGAGCGCCCGGATCAGGTCGGGGCGCATGGCGAAGGGGTCGAGATTGAGGGCCGGCCGGCCGGTCGCGGCGGCATGGAAGGCGGGGTCGATATAGTCGGGGCCGGCTTTGGCGGCGGACACGGCGAGGCCGCGATTCTTCAGCGCGCGCAGCAGCGCCAGCGTCAGGACGGTCTTGCCGGAGCCGGAGCTCGGTGCCGCGACGAGAAGACCGCTCATGGCGCGACCCGCCACGGCGCCGGAGGCTTACCGACGGGCCGCGGCGCGCCTATAGAGAGCCCATGGCGGTCGAGCGCGTGGATCAGGGCGGGGACAGGGCGAAGGCGGGGCCGGGCGGCCCGCTCCGGCGCGGCTGGACGACGGGCGCCTGCGCGACGGCCGCGACGAAGGCCGCGCTCTGCGCGCTTCTCACCGGCCACTTCCCCGATCCCGTCGAGATCCTCCTGCCGAAGGGCGAGCGCCCGGCCTTCGCGCTGAACCGCCAGCGGCTCGGCGAGGGCTCGGCCATGGCGGCGATCATCAAGGATGCCGGCGACGATCCCGACGTGACGCATCTGGCCGAGATCGTCTCCACCGTGCGCCTCTTGCCCGCCGGCTCGGGGCTGGTCTTCCGCGCCGGACCGGGCGTCGGCATGGTGACGATGCCGGGCCTGCCGATCCCGCCGGGCGAGCCCGCGATCAATCCGGTTCCCCGCGCCCTGATGCGCGGCGTGGTGGAAGCGCTCGCGGCCGAGCACGGAACGGGAGGCGACGTCGAGATCGAGATTTCCGTCAGCGGCGGGGAGGCGCTGGCGCAGAAGACCTGGAACCCCCGCCTCGGCATCGTCGGCGGGCTCTCCATTCTGGGTACGACGGGGATCGTCCATCCCTTTTCCTGCTCGGCCTGGATTCACTCGATCCATCGCGGCATCGACGTCGCGAAGGCGGCGGGGCTCGCCCATGTCGTCGGCTCCACCGGCTCGACCAGCGAGGATGCCGCGCGCCGGCGCTTTCCCGATCTGCCCGAGATCGCCTATCTCGACATGGGCGACTTCGCGGGCGGGCTGATCAAGTATCTGCGCCTCCATCCCGTGCCGCGCGTGACGATCGCCGGCGGCTTCGCCAAGCTCGTCAAGCTTTCGCAAGGGGCGATGGACCTCCATTCCGGCCGCAGCCAGGTGGACTTCGCCTTCCTCGCCGACCTTGCCGCGAGCATCGATCCGGGCCGGGGCGCCGCCCTTCGCGACAGCCTTCTCTCGGCCAACACGGCCAAGGCCGCGCTCGATCTCTCCGCCGCGGCCGGGCTCGATCTCGGCCGGGGCGTCGCCGAAGCTGCCCGGGCGCAGGTGCAGGACATGCTGCGCGGCGCGCCGGTCGCGGCCGAGGTGCTCGTCGTCGATCGCGCCGGCGAGGTGGTCGGCCATGCCGGTTGAGACGATCCTGCTCCTCGCGGGCACGGCGGAGGGACACGCGCTCGCCGAGCGCATTGCCGGGGACCGGCCCGAAAGCCGGCTCATCACGTCTCTTGCCGGCCGCACCAAGACACCGCGCCTGCCTGCGGGCGAGGTTCGGATCGGCGGGTTCGGCGGGGTGGAGGCGCTCGCAGCGTTCCTGACCGCGGAGCGCGTGACGCGGCTCGTCGATGCGACGCATCCCTTCGCCGCCGGCATGGCGCGCAACGCGGCCCAGGCGGCCGATCGCACGGGCACGCCTCGGCTGAAGCTGCTGCGGCCGGCCTGGGTGCCGGGCCCAAGCGACCGCTGGCGCGAGGTCTCCTGCCTCGGCGCCGCGCGCGATGCGCTTCCCCCCGGCGCGCGGCCGTTCCTAGCGCTCGGCCGGCAGCATCTGGCGCCCTTCCGGCATCGGAGCGACATCTCGCCGGTCCTTCGCATGGTGGATGCGCCGGAGGAGCCCCTGCCCTTTCCCGCCGAGCTCGTGCTCGGCCTTCCCGGCCTGAATGCGGCCGACGAGATCGCACTCTTCGAGCGATATGGCGTCACGCATCTCGTCTGCCGAAATTCCGGCGGGGCCGCTTCCTTCGCCAAGCTGGAAGCGGCGCGAGCGCTCGGCCTTCCCGTCATCCTGATCGAAAGGCCGAAGCCGCCGGAAGGGCCGCTTGCGGCCGGCATCGAGGAGGTTCTCGCCTGGCTCGGCGAAGGCCTCACGGCGCCGCCTTGCGGCGGGGACGCAGGACATGGACCTGGGTCGGATCGTAGAGATGGGAGTCGATGAACTCCGTCGCGCCCAGCGCCCGGCCGACGAAGATCAAAGCGGTCCGCGTCAGCTTGGCCTCGCGGATGCGGGTGTGGATATCGCCGAGCGTGCCCCGGATGAAGGCCTCGTCCGGCCAGCCGACGCGATAGGCGACGATGACCGGGCAGTCCGGCCCGTAGGCTTCGACCGGCTCCAGCTCGCGCTTGATATGGCCGATATTGCGCACGGAGAGATGGATCGCGAGCGTCGCACCGCTGCGGGCGAGCGTCGCCAGATCCTCGCCCTCCGGCATGGCGGAGGATTTCATGGCCGTGCGCGTGAGGATGACGGTCTGGCAGACCTCCGGCACGGTCAGCTCCAGCTTCAGCGCCGCCGCCGCCGCCGCGAAGGCGGGGACGCCGGGGGTCACGTCGAAGGGAATGCCGAGCGCCTCCAGCCGGCGCATCTGCTCGGCCGTCGCGCCATAGAGCGAGGGATCGCCGGAATGGACGCGCGCGACGTCGAGGCCGGCCTCGTGCGCCGCCGCCATTTCCGCCACGATCTCGTCGAGCGTCATCGGCGCGGTGTCGAGGACGCGGGCGCCGGAGGGCGCGGCCGCGACGATGGCCTCGGGCACGAGCGAGCCGGCGAAGAGGCAGACCGGGCAGGCCTCGATCAGCCGGAGGCCGCGAACCGTGATGAGATCGGGGGAGCCGGGACCGGCGCCGATGAAATGAACGGTCATGCCGCGCTCTCCTTGAGGACCGCAAGGCCGCTGCCGGACTTGTCGGCATAGCCGCGCGGCGTATAGGCCCAGCGCCTGCCGTCGCCGGTCGTCAGCGCCCGCGTCTCGGAGGAGCCGACGATGACGACGGTCAGCATGTCGACCTCCTCGATATCCAGCCGGGCCAGCTCGACGATGCGCACATGCTCGCCCTCGCGCCCGAGATTGGTGGCGAGGATGACGGGCGTCTCGGCGGGGCGATGGCGCAGCAGAACGTCGCGCGCATAGGCGAGCTGCGTGCGCCGGCGCTTGGAGACGGGGTTGTAGAAGGCGATGACGAAGTCGCCCTCCGCCGCCGCCTTCACCCGCCGCTCGATGGCCGGCCAGGGCGTCAGGAGATCGGAGAGCGAGATCGTGCAGAAGTCGTGGCCGAGCGGCGCGCCGGCCCGCGCGGCGGCGGCCTGAAGCGCCGAGATGCCGGGCGAGACCTCCACCGCGATGCGCCGGGCCGCAGGCGAAACGCCGCCTCTGTCGAGAAGCTCGAAGACGAGCGTCGCCATGGCGTAGATGCCGGCATCGCCCGAGCAGACGAGCGCGACCGAGCGCCCCCCGCCCGCCAGTTCCATCGCATGGCGCACGCGCTTCTCCTCGTCGCCGAGCGGGAAGTCGTGCCGCGCCTTGCCGGTCGCGAGGGGGCCGAGGAGATCGAGATAGAGCGAGTAGCCGACGAGATCGCTCGAAGCCTCCACCATCGCGGAGACCTCCGGCGAGCGCCACT
Source organism: Aureimonas sp. Leaf427 (assembly GCF_001425485.1). Classification (GTDB taxonomy): domain Bacteria; phylum Pseudomonadota; class Alphaproteobacteria; order Rhizobiales; family Rhizobiaceae; genus Plantimonas. Next base: position 209,722 of record NZ_LMQW01000012.1, read on the forward strand.
CGGCGCCCCCCGGCCCGATGCCGACGACGAAGAGCCGGCCCCGCGCGCGGCCGAAGCCGAGCGGATCGACCGGTGCGGGCGCCTTGGCGAGGGCGGCGGTGACGCGCGCGCCCTTGCGCTTGGCGACGATCAGCGCGCCGGCCGGCCCGGTGCCGGCAAGCGCCGCGCCTTCGCTGACGCCATGGCAGCCGGTCTCGGCGAAGACGATGTCGGACGGGTGGGCCAGCCGCGGCGATTCGGCTTCGAGGGTGGCGGCGTCGAAGAAGCGGGCGGGCACGCCGAAATGCGCGGCGACGGCATGGACGGCGGCCTCGTCGGCCTTCAGGTCGATCGAGACGACGGCGGCGAGCGACAGCCGGCTGACCTTCGCCTCCGCCAGCACGGTTTCGGCCAAGGCGATGGCGTCTCCGGCCGGCGCTCCGCGCTCCGTGCCGATGCCGAGAACGAGGGTCGCCGGGCGATAGAGCAGCTCGCGTGGCGCGGGGTCGCAGGCCTCCTCGGTGATGCGGAGCGTGACGCGGCCGTCGTCGGAGACAGGGATCTTCGAGGCGGCAAGCCAGGGTGCGTCGCCCTCGATCCAGGCCTCTTCGCCCGCCACGAGATCGGCCATGACGGATTTGGCGTCCCCCACATTCTCCAGCCGCCAGCCGGCGGGTGGGGCATCGAGGGCGATGCCGAAGCGCAGGTCGCCCGCCGTCGTGATGGCGGGTGAAACGCCCAGCGCCGCGGCGATGCGGCGCGCCAGATCGTTCGCGCCATGGTGCCCGCCGAGCAGCGGAACGACGGCCGAGCCGTCCTCGGCGATGGCGAGCACCGGAGGCTCGGCACTCTTGTCTGCCAGCAGAGGCGCGAGGATGCGGATCACGGCGCCCGAGGCCATCAGCGCGAGGATCGGCCGACCTTCGGCAAAGAGCGCGGCAAGATGCGGCGCGGTCGCCGCAAAGCTCCGGTCGGCGCCCTCGACGCGGGTGGTCAGGCCGTGGACCTCGCCGCCCGTCAGCGCGGCGAGGCGCCGTGCGAGCGGCAGGGCGGAGGGCGAGAGAACGACGATCGCGGGCTTCATCGGGCGCCTTCCATCTGGCGGGCAAGGCCGAGCAGTGCCGGCTCGGCGCCGCGATAGCCGAGGATCAGCGAGAAATACGGCGTCTCCGCCGGTGCGTCGGATAGCGGGCTCAGGCGCTCACCGGCCTGGGTCGCGCGCTCGACATAGGTCGCGTTCGCCTCCAGTCCGAGGCGGGCGAGAAGGGCGCGGATGCGGGCCATGTGGCGGCCGAGCTTCATGATGACGAAGCCTTCCGCCCGCTCCAGCAGCGCCTCGATCGCCTCGTCGCCCAGCGGCGCCGGAATGACGGTCAGCACGTCGTTGCGCGCCACCAGCGGGCGCAGCGCAAGGGCGGCCGCCGCGTTGATGGAGGACACGCCGGGAACGATCTCCACGGGATGGTGCGCGGCGAGCCGCTCGAAGAGATACATGAAGGACCCGTAGAAGAAGGGATCGCCCTCGCAGAGGACGGCGACGTCGCGGCCGGCCTCCAGACAAGCGGAAATGCGCCCGGCCGCCGCATCGTAGACCTCGCGCGCCGGCGCACGGTCGACGCGCATGGGCACGAGGATCTCGATCTCCTCCTGCCCGCCTGGCAGATGGGCCTCGACGATGCGCCGGGCGATGCTCGGCCCGCTGTCGGAAGCGGGATAGGCGATGACCGGCGCGGCACGCAGGATGCGCAGCGCCTTCAACGTCAGAAGCTCCGGATCGCCCGGCCCGACGCCGAGCCCGTAGAGACGGCCCGTCATGCGACGCACCTCTTGATGACGAGAGTTTTCGTAGCTACAAATTCACCATGGACGGACAGCGCTTCGACTGGGACCCTGTGAAGGCGGAGAGCAATCTTCGCCGGCATCGCGTTTCGTTCGAAGCCGTCCGGTCTTTCGACTTCGAGGCGGCGATGATCGTCGCGGATGATCGGGACGACTACGGCGAACTTCGTTGGCAGGCGACGGGACCGATCGGCCTGCGTGTCCACGTTCTCGTCTATACGATGCGCGGAGATACGCTCCGCGTCATCTCGCTTCGCAAAGCCAATGACAGGGAGATCAGAACCCATGAACGCTACGTCCTCAATGAGCCCTGAAGCCCGTCGCCGCGCGCTGGCCGCCATCAAGGCGTCCCTGGAAGACCTGACACCCGAGGAGGACGCCGAGATCACGGCCGCCGCCGAGGCCGATCCCGACGCCCGGCCCTTCACCGACGAGGAATATGCCAGGGCCCGCCGCATCGGGCGTCCGCCGGCCGAAAACCCGAAGAAGCTCGTCAGCGTCCGCCTGGATGCCGACGTGCTGGCGCGGCTGAGGGCGGACGGCGCCGGCTGGCAGACGCGCATGAACGCGCTCCTGCGTAACTCCCTCGGGATCTGACGCGGATCCGGCCGGATGGATACCGCGGCGTGGGCGACGACGGGAACAGGGTTCCGCCCGCTCATGCCGGAGCCTTCGTCAAGTGCCAGTGCGCCACGGTCATGGAGGGCTTGAAGCCGCGATAGGGGCCGACGGGTTCGGCCTTCTCCACTGCGACGCGCATGAGCTCGCCGCCGTGCTCGGCATGAAGGCCGGTCAGGATGGCCTCCGATTCCAGCGTCACCGCATGGGCGACGATGCGACCGCCCGGCCTCAGCGCGGCGAAGGCGGCGTCGAACACGCCATCGGACAGGCCTCCGCCGAGGAAGACGGCGTCCGGCGCCTCCAGGGCCGCGAAGGCATTGGGCGCATGGCCGGCGACGATCTGGAGTTCGGGCACACCGAAGGCCGCCGCGTTCTCCGCGATCATCCGGCGCCGCGCCTCGACCGGCTCGATGGCGAAGGCGCGCAGACCCCGGCCGGCGCGCAGCCATTCGACCGAGATCGAGCCGGACCCCGCGCCGACATCCCAGAGAAGATCGCCCGGCATCGGCGCGAGGGCCGCGATGGCGAGCGCGCGCAGGACGCGCTTGGTCATCTTGCCGTCGTGGATGAAGCTCTCGTCGGGAAGGCCCGGCACCATCGGGCGAGGCTCGGCGGCGCGGCCGGGCCGGCAGAGAACCGCGACCGTGTTGAGATCGGCGACCTCGCCGAGATCGAAATCCCCCGCGCTCGTCTCGCGCACGCGCTCCTTCGGCCCGCCCATATGCTCCAGAACGGTGAGCCGGCTTGGCCCGTAGCCACGCGAGGTGAGAAGCCGCGCCAAAGCGCGCGGGCTCTCGCCGCCTTCGGAGAGGACGAGGAGCCGCGCATCCGGCTGGAGATGGCGCGTCACGGCCTCGAGCGGACGGCCGTGGACGGTCAGGCAGATCGTTTCCTCCAGCGGCCAGCCGAGGCGGGCGGCGGCCAGCGAGAAGGCCGAGGGCGCGGAGAGGACGCGCATCTCCTCCGCCGGAAAGGAGCGCGCGAGCGTCGCGCCGACGCCGAACCACATGGGATCGCCGGTGGCGAGCACGACGGTCGGCTGGCCCCTGCGCTCGGCGATGGCGTCGAGGGAGCGTGCGAAGGGCTGTAGCCATTCCACGCGGCGCGCCCGGTGCTCGCCCAGCATGGCGAGATGGCGCTTGCCGCCGAAGATCGTCGTCGCCGTGCCGAGGGCGGCGCGCGCTTCCGGCGTCAGCGTGGCGAACCCGCCGTCGCCGATGCCGACGATCGTCAGCCAGCGCGGACTCATGCGATGCCTCCGGCGAGACCGGCGGCGAGCGCGTTGACGGCGGCCGAGGCCAGCGCGGAGCCGCCGCGCCGGCCATGGACCGTGACGAAGGGAATGCCGCGCGAGTGGCGCGACAGTTCGGCCTTCGATTCCGCCGCGCCGACGAAGCCGACGGGCAGGCCGAGGATGACGGCCGGGCGCGGGGCGCCCCGATCCAGCCGCTCGAGCAGCCGAAAGAGCGCGGTCGGCGCGTTGCCGATGGCGACGACCGCGCCTTCCAGCGCATCGTCCCAGAGATCGACCTGCGCGGCCGAGCGAGTCGTCTCCAGGCGCGCCGCGAGCGGGGCGACGGCCGGATCGTTCAGCCGGCAAAGAATAGCGTTTCCAGCAGAAAGATGTCGCCGGATGATGCCGTGGACGACCATCTCGGCGTCGCAGAGGATCGGGCGACCCGCCGCCAGCGCCGCACGTCCGGCCTCCACGGCGCCGGTCGAGACCTCAAGATCGCCGAGGAGATCGGGCATTCCGCAGGCATGAACGAGCCGGATCGCGAGATCGCGCGCCTCCTCCGGCACGCGCGACAGATCGGCTTCCGCCCGGATCGCGGCGAAGCTCGCGGCATAGATCGCGGCGGGATCGCGGAGATAGCGAAGGGGTTCGGGGACAGGCGCCGCCTCCGGTACATCCGTCGCGAAGCCGGGGCTTCCGATGCCGAGAATCCAGCCCTCCTCGGAGAGGACGGCGTCATGGTCGTCGTCGGCAAGCCCCTCGGGACGCGCCATCATCTCCGCCAACTGCCCCCGCGCATCCGCCTTGGCGAAGCCCTCGGCCAGGGTCTCGACCTGAGCTTCATCGAGACAGGATCGCCCCTCGATCGCGACCGGGAAGAGCGACGGATAGATTTCCGCGATGATGCAGGGCGCGGCGGGACGATCCGCGAAGCCGGTCTCGAACGGCCAGACCGCGACATGCTCGCGCAGGTCGGGCTCGGCGAGCAGCGCTTCGAGGCGCGCGATGCCGAGAAGCGCCTGGCTCCCGACGCTGCCGGCATAGGCCAGCTTCCAGACCGGCTGGGCCCGCGGCGCCCGCAATTCGCAATGTCGCCGTTCGGCGATCGTGCCGGGATAGGGAACCGGCTTCGTGATGGAAAGGCCCGCGATGTCGAGATGGGAGGGCCGGCCCCAGAACATCGGGCCGTCGGCGAAGGCCGTCCGGTTCAGCCGTCCCGCCACTTCGAACCGGTTGGACGTGTTGTCGTCGCGGTCGCGGATCAGCGAGGCGATCTGCCGCCAGAGCGAGCGCCAGTCGGCGCCGCCGCCGAGCTTGGCCGCCGTGCCCTTCGGATAGCCCAAGGGAAAGTCGAAGCCGAGCAGAAGCCGGGCGCCGTCCTCGACCGCGGACCGGATCTCGGCCTCCACGATCTCCATCGCCTCGTGCCGCGTGCGGGGATTGCGGCTCGGCTGAAGCGCGACGCTCCGTCCCTCGCGCTCGGCCCGTCCGATCCAGATGGAATCCTTGCCGCCGGTCGGCGTGTTCGAAGCCGACCAGTCCACCATCACATATCGATCGAAACGGCTCATCGCCTCGCCATGGAACGCGGGCCGAGCGGATGGTCGGCATGGGGATAGGGGTGGTGGACGTGATCGTGGGCGCCATGGTCATGGCCATGGGCGGCAGCGGGGCCGTGGGAATGGCCATGGTCATGGCCGTGATCGTGATCGTGCCCGTGCGCGTGGTCATGAACGTGCCCGTGCGCGGCGGCGTGGTCGTGGTGATGGTGGCCGTGATCCGAGCCGTGCGGGTGGTCGTGGTCGTGGGCATGACCATGCGCATGATCCTGCCCATGCCGGTGATCGGCCAGCGCCTTGGCGGGCGCGGTCTTGCAGGCGCCGGTGCAGGCGCGGTCGCAGAGCGTGCAGTCGGCGGAGGAGCCGATGCCTTCGACATGGTGGTGGTGGCTCTCCTGCGGCAAGCCGACCTCCGCCTCGAAGCCCAGCACCTGCTCGCGGTATTTGCACATGCCGCAGTTCATGTTGTTCGTGCCGTCGAGGATCTCGTGAAGACGGTCCACGAAGGTCTCGACCACGAGATCGTGCGCGCCGAGATAGGGCGCCTTCAGGAAGGCGATCTCGGGATGGCGCGCCGCGACGATGTCGGTCTCGTCGAAGATCCGGCGCACGAGGACGCCGGTGAAGAGGAAATACGGGAAGACGACGATGCGGCGGTAGCCGAGGCGGCTGGCGTGTTCGAGGCCGGGGCCGACCAGCGGGAAGGTGACGCCGGAATAGGCCGTCTCGCCCCAGCCGAAGCCGAGGCCCTCCCAGAGCATGCGCATGACCTTGGCGACGTTGGAATTGGCGTCGGGATCGGAAGCGCCGCGGCCGACGACGACGAGCATCGTGTCGTGCAGCGGCTCGCCGTCGCGCCAGCCGTTCGCCCGCAGGCATTCCCGAATGCGCTCGCCGGCGGCGCGGATCATCTTCGGGTCGATGCCGAGCTCGCGCCCGTAGTCGATGGGAAGGCCGTTCGCGGCGGCATAGGTGTTGAGGACGGAAGGGATGTCGTTCTTGGCGTGGCCGGCGGCGAACAGCATGCCGGGCAGCGCGAGCACGCGCCGCGCGCCGCCTTCGCGCAGGCGGTCGAGCCCCTCGCGGATCACGGGCCGGGCGAATTCGAGATAGCCGTGCTCGACCGTCCAGTCGGGCAGGCGCTTCACGAGCTTGGCCGCAAGGCCGGAGAATTCCTCCATCGCGGCGGCATCCCGGCTGCCATGGCCGCAGAGCATCAAAGCGTTCATCATCGTCTCCTCCGTTCAACATCGCCGGAGGAGCGCCGGAGGCCGATGCCTCGAGCGGACCGATCCGACAGCTTCCGTCCTGGCCCCCTGCTTGGGTCGGCCTCACCGGAATCGCTGGAGAGCCCCCTTCGGGGCACCGTCAGTACGGCAACGGGTAAACAGCACGGAAGGCCTGCCGTCAAATCCCGGGCGCTGGCCGTTCAAGCGCTTTCCAAAGCGGGCGGAGCGGGATAGGCAGCAGCCACGCCGCCGGAACATAGCCCATGCTCACCGAGACCTTCCTCCTCCTCGTCGCGGCCGGCTTTCTCGCCGGCTTCATCGACGCGATCGCGGGCGGGGGCGGGCTGATCACCGTGCCGGCGCTCCTCATCGGCGGCGTCGATCCGCTGACGGCGCTCGGCACGAACAAGCTGCAGTCGCTCTTCGGCTCCGGCTCGGCCTCGCTCGCCTATGCGCGCAAGGGCCATGTCGATCTGAAGAAGCTCGGGCCGACCGCCCTCCTCTCCTTCGCCGGGGCGGTTCTCGGCGCGCTCGGCGCGCAGGTGCTCTCGACGGACGTGTTGAAGACGATCCTTCCCGCGCTCCTCATCGCCATCGCGCTCTTCTTCGCCTTCAAGCCGGGCCTCTCCGACGAGGATGCCGGGCGGCGCCTCTCGCCGGTCGTCTTCGCGCTCGTCGTGGTGCCGCTGATCGGGGCCTATGACGGGCTGTTCGGGCCGGGCACGGGCTCCTTCTTCATGCTCGCCTTCGTCACGCTGGCGGGCTTCGGCGTGTTGAAGGCGACCGCCCACACCAAGCTTCTCAACTTCGCCTCCAATGTCGGCGGCTTCGTCGTCTTCGCCGCGACGGGCGGCGTCCTCTGGAAGCTCGGCCTTGCCATGGGCGTCGCGCAGTTCGTCGGCGCAAGGGTCGGGGCGGGATTTGCCATGCGCTTCGGCTCGAAGATCATCCGGCCGCTTCTCGTCGTCACCTGCCTTGCGCTGGCGACCAAGCTGCTTCTGGGATGACGGCCCGCCCATCCGGGCAGAGGCCCGCCGCGATCATGCTCCAGGGCACGGGATCGGATGTCGGCAAGACCGTGCTCGTCGCCGGGCTCTGCCGGCTCTTCACGCGGCGGGGCCTTCGCGTGCGCCCCTTCAAGCCGCAGAACATGTCGAACAATGCCGCCGTCGCCGCCATTCCCGGCAGCGCGGACATGGGCGAGATCGGGCGGGCGCAATGGCTCCAGGCGCTCGCCTGTTCCGTCGCGCCCGACGTGCGGATGAACCCTGTGCTTCTCAAGCCGCAATCGGAGACGGGCTCGCAGATCGTCGTCGCCGGCCGCGTCGCCGGCCAGGCCAGCGGGCGCGACTATCAGCGGCTGAAACCGGACCTGCTCGGCCGCGTGCTGGAGTGCTTCTCCTCGCTTTCGCAGGACGCCGATCTCCTGATCGTGGAGGGCGCGGGCTCGCCGGCCGAGATCAACCTTCGCGCCGGCGACATCGCGAACATGGGCTTTGCGACGGCGGCGAACGTGCCGGTCGTCCTCGTCGGCGATATCGACCGGGGGGGCGTCATCGCCTCGCTCGTCGGCACGCACACGGTGCTGGAGGAGGCCGACCGGGCGATGATCCGGGGCTTCATCGTCAACAAGTTCCGCGGCGACGTCTCGCTCTTCGACGAGGGGCTCTCAGCCGTCACGCGCTTCACCGGCTGGCCGGCGCTCGGCACCGTGCCGCATCTTCCCGCCGCCGCGCGTCTGCCGGCGGAGGATTCGGTCGCGCTGGAGCGGCTCGGCCGGCAGACTCCGGGCGCGCTGACGGTGGCCGTGCCGATGCTCGGGCGGATCGCGAACTTCGACGATCTCGACCCTTTGGCGGCCGAGCCCGGCGTGGAGGTCGTGTTCGTGAAGGCCGGCGAGACGCTGCCGGAGCGCGCCCGGCTCGTGCTGATCCCCGGCTCGAAATCGACCATCGCGGACCTCGCCGCCTTCCGCGCGGCCGGCTGGGACCGCGACCTCGCCGCCCATGCCGCGCGCGGCGGGCAGATCGTCGGGCTCTGCGGCGGCTATCAGATGCTGGGGCGGCGGGTGCTCGACCCGCACGGGATCGAGGGCTCCGAGCGCGAGGCCGAAGGGCTCGGCCTGCTCGACGTCGAGACCGTGATGGCGCCGGAGAAGACGGTGCGCGAGGTCTTGGCCGAAACGCCGGAGGGCGAGGCGCTGACCGGCTACGAGATCCATCTCGGCCGCACGACCGGCCCCGACTGCGCGCGGCCGGTCGTCTTTTCCGGCGGCGTGCCGGACGGGGCGCGGAGCGCGGACGGGCGGATCTTCGGCACCTATCTCCACGGCCTCTTCACCGCCGACGGCTGGCGCCGTCGCTTCCTGGCCGGCCTCGGACACGATGTCGCCGCGCGCGACCACCGGGCCGGCGTCGAAGCCGCGCTCGACGCGCTGGCCGACGCGCTGGAAACGCATCTCGACACCGACCGCCTGCTGGCGATCGCGCGGACGCGGTAGCGGTTCCGCGCAGGCGCGTCAGCGGTTCCGCGCGGGAACGTCAGGCCTTCGTCCTCTCCGCCAGGAAGGCCTTGAACTCGGCGTCGTAGCCGCCGTGCCAGCGCGACAGCGGCGGGCGGTTGTCCACGATGTCGCCGGCCGCCCAGAGAATGCGCGCCTCGTCCATCTCGCGCGTCACCTCGCCGTCGGGACAGAGGATGTAGAAGTCGCCGGCGGCGATGCGCTCCAGCATGAAGTCGGCCGTCTCGTCGGGCGTCCAGGCGCCGGCGGGCTTCTCGGTGCGGCCCTTGGCGGTGAGCCTGGTGAAGACGAAGCCGGGGATCAGGAGCTTGGCGGAGATGCGCCCGCCCTCCGTGCCGCGCAGCTCGTGCTCCAGCGCCTCGGTGAAGGCCTTCACGCCGGCTTTGACCACGTTGTAGGCGGGGTCGCCGGGCGGCGTGGTGATGCCCTGCTTGGAGCCGGTGTTGATCACGAGGCCCGGCTCGCCGGAGGCCAGCATGCGCGGCACGAAGGTCTGGCAGCCCGAGACGACGCCGCCGAGATTGACGGCAAGCACGCGCGCCCAGGCCTCCTCGGGGCCGAAGATGCCGCTGCCCGGCTGGATGCCGGCATTGTTCATGAGGACGTTCACGCGCCCGAAGGCGGCAAAGGCCTCGTCGGCCAGCGCTTCCAGCTCTCCGCGCTCGGCGACGTCGACCTTGCGCGCGAGGATGCGGGCCCCGCCCGATGCTGCCGTCCGAAGCTCGGCCGCGGCGCTCTCGAGCGCGGCCTCGTTCGCGTCGGCGATGAGAACGGAGAGCCCGGCCTCGACGAAGCGGCGGGCGCTGGCAAGGCCGATGCCGCCGGCGCCTCCCGTGACGACGGCGGCATGGCCGGGGGCGAGAGCTGGGTGGATCATGGGTCGGGACTTTCGATATCGACTGACTCGGCTGACAGGTAGGCCGGCCTCGCCATCCGTCGATCGCGGGATTCGTTGACAGGGTCTGGAATGCGTCTATCCTCGGCAGTGGATGGTCCGGCGGCGCTGATCTTGCGCCATCGGCTAAGAGGGAATGCGAAGGGACGACCCAATCGGGGTCCCGCGTCGCAGCCGACCCCGCGACTGTAGAGCGGCGAGGTCCTTCCACCCCCGCGATTCGCGTCAGCGAATTCGCGCGGCGACGAACGCTGATCGCGTTTGCGTGGTGACAAATGCCTTCGGCATTTGCGCAGCGACAAGCGCCATCCGCATTTGCGCAGCGACAAATGCCTTCGGCATTTGCGCAGGGGGAAACGCCACTGGCGCCGCAAGGGGCTGGGAAGGCAGGAAGAGACCGACGACCCGCGAGCCAGGAGACCTGCCATCCCTTGGAAAAGGCCGCGATTCCGCGCGCCTTCACGGAGGTTGAGCATGTCCGTTTCCCACACCGCCCCGCATGGGGTCGCAGCGCCCGCCGCTGTCGCCACGTCCACCCGCCTTCTCGCGGGCCTTTCCGCGATGATCCTCGGACTCGTCCTCGTCTGGGGCGCCGGCTTCGCCTCCGCCCAGACCCTGCACGACACCGCCCACGATGTCCGCCACGGCTTCGGCTTTCCCTGCCATTGAGCGTTTGAGCTTCGCTTGAAGCCGCCGATCTCCCCCCTCGAGGGGAAGATGCCTGGCAAGGCAGAGGGGGGCGCCTCGCGAGATGGTCGGATCGCGTGACGTCGTGCTTGGCCTTTCGGTCGCGTGGCGTCGATGGACTTCGACGGCAGCGCTCCTCGGCGCCCCCCCTCTGCCTTGCCAGGCATCTCCCCCTCAAGGGGGGAGATCGGACGCTTCGCCGTATCGCCACGCTTGCCGACGTCGCCGCCCGGCGCCGGCGCAAGCGTTGGATGCCCATCCTGGACGGACCCAACCATGATCACCCGCTACCTTCTCGCCGCGCTCGGCGCCGGCCTTCTCGCAGGGCTTCTCCTCACCCCGATCCAATATGCCCGGATCGTGCCCCTCATCCTCCATGCGGAAACCTACGAGGACGGCGGCGCGCCGCACGAGCACGCATCCGTGCCCGGCCTCGTCGGCACCGCGCAGGCCGGTACGCTCGATGACGCGCCGCTGCTCCTCGCCCATTCCACCGCACCCGGCGAGGCGCACGAGGAAGCCGAGGCACCCGCGCTGGTCGAAAGCCGGCTGCTCGGCACGGTCCTCGCCAATCTCGTCACCGGCTCCGGCTTCGCCCTGATCCTCGCCGCCGTCGGTCTCGTCGCGGGCCGGCCGATCACGGCGGCGAACGGGCTCGTCTGGGGCGCGCTCGGCTTCGGCGTCGTCTCGCTCGCGCCCTCGCTCGGCCTCGCGCCCGAACTGCCCGCCATGCCGGCCGCCGAGCTCGCCGACCGGCAGCTCTGGTGGATCTCGACCGTGGCGCTCTCGGCGCTCGGCGCGGGGCTTCTGATCCTCGGCCGAAAGCCGCTCCTGAAAGTGCTCGGCGTCCTCGCGCTCGTGCTGCCGCAGCTCTACGGCGCGCCGCAGCCGGCGGATCTGACGAGCCCCGTGCCGCCGACGCTGGCGGCCGAGTTCGCGGTCGCCTCGCTCGCCACCTCGCTCGCCTTCTGGCTGATCCTCGGCCTCGCGCTCGGCGTCCTCTTCGACCGGCTGAAGCGCGACGCCGGCCCGGCGGCGGCGCTCGCATGACGCTGCCCGTCCCGATCCTGCGCAACGGCGCGACGCTCGTTCTCGGCGGTGCGCGGTCGGGGAAGAGCCGGTTCGCGGAGGGGCTGATCGAGGCCTCTCCGCTGGACCCGCTCTACATCGCGACCGCGGGCGATCCGGGCGGCGACGCCGAGATGGCCTCGCGCATCGCCGAGCACCGCGCCCGGCGGGGCGCCCGCTGGCGCGACACCGAGGCCCCGCTCGATCTCTGCGGTGCGCTGGAGCGCCACGCGCAGCTCGGCACGGCCGTCCTCGTCGACTGCCTGACGCTCTGGCTAACGAACCTCATGGTCGCCGATCGCGACGTTCCCGCCGAATGCGAGGCGCTGGTCGAGATGCTCTTTCGCGAGCGCTTCTCGCCCGTCGTCCTCGTCTCCAACGAGGTCGGTCTCGGCATCGTGCCGGACAATGCCATGGCCCGCGCCTTCCGCGACCATGCCGGCCGCCTCCACCAATCCATCGCGGCCCGCGCGGGCGACGTCTACTTCGTCGCCGCCGGCCTGCCGCTGAAGCTCAAAGGCTGATCTCCATGCAGAAGACACTCGTGTCGAAGATTCCCGCAACCGTCGTCACCGGCTTTCTCGGCGCGGGCAAGACGACGCTCATCCGCAACCTTCTCCAGAATGCCGGCGGGCGGCGCATCGCTCTGATCATCAACGAGTTCGGCGATCTCGGCGTCGACGGCGACCTCTTGAAGGGCTGCGGTGTGGAGACCTGCCGCGAGGAGGACGTGGTCGAGCTGACGAACGGCTGCATCTGCTGCACCGTCGCCGACGACTTCATCCCGACCATGACGAAGCTTCTGGAGCGCGCCGACCGGCTCGATCATATCGTCATCGAGACCTCGGGCCTCGCCTTGCCGCAGCCGCTCGTCGCCGCCTTCAACTGGCCCGAGGTCAAGGCCCGCGTCACCGTGGACGGCGTCGTCACCGTGATCGACGCCGCCGCGGTCGCCGCCGGGCGCTTTGCCAGCGACGAAGGCAAGCTCGCCGAGCAGCGCGCGGCCGACGAAAGCCTCGACCACGACGATCCGCTGGAGGAGCTCTTCGAGGACCAGATCCGCGCGGCCGATCTCCTGATCCTCAACAAGGCCGATCTCCTCGACCATGCCGGCCTTGCGAGCGTGCGCCGCACGGTGGAAGAGGCGTCCGGCGGGCGCGTCATGAAGATGCTGACCGCCGAGCACGGCAAGCTGCCCGCCGAGATCCTGCTCGGGCTCGGCGCCGGCACGGAGGATCTCATCGCGGACCGCCGCTCGCATCACGAGATCGAGCACGAGGGCGGCGAACCGCACGACCACGACGACTTCGAGAGCTTCGTTGCGGAGGCCGGCGAGGTGTCGAACGTCGCCGGCCTCACGGCAGGACTGAAGGTGCTTCTGGAAGGCCACGACATCCTGCGGCTGAAAGGGTTCGCCGCCGTCGCGGGCAAGCCGGCGCGGCTCGTCGTGCAGGCCGTCGGCCATCGCATCGAGACCTATTTCGACCGGCCCTGGGCGCCGGGCGAGACGCGCGAGACGCGCCTCGTCGTGATCGGCCTGCACGATGCGCTGGACGAGGCCGAGATCTCGGCGACCATCGCAGCGCTCGGGACGACGGCCGCCAAGGCCGCCTGATGCATCTCCTCCTCGCCCGCGCCGGCACGGTGGCGGAGGCCGGCGAGGCGGTCGATCTCGGCCAGTCGCCGGCCGACCTCGTGGTGCTGTCGGCCGCCGACACGGAACTGGCGGCGCTCGCCGGCGCGGCGCGGCGGCTGGGGACGGACGCGCCAACGCTTCGGCTGGCAAACCTCCTGCGGCTCCGCCATCCCATGTCGGTCGACACGTCGATCGAGCGCACGTTCCGCCATGCCAAGCTGATCGTCGTGCGGCTGCTCGGCGGCGCGGGGTACTGGCCCTATGGCTGCGAAGCGCTGCTTTCGCTGGCCCAGCGCACGGGCGTCGCGCTCGCGGTGCTGCCGGGGGACGACAAGCCCGATCCGGGTCTGGATCGGTTTTCGACCGTCTCGACGGCGGATCGCGAGCGGCTCTGGCGCTGCCTCTGCGAGGGCGGGGCGGCGAATGCGGACGGCTTCCTGGCGGGATGCCGGGCGGTGATCGACGGGCGGCCTGTCGAGGCCGAGGCGCGACCGCTGATGAAGGCGGGGGTGCTGGAGCGGGGTGGGGCGGATGCGCCGCGCTCGATGGCGCGCGAGCCGTTTCTCGACCACGGCACTCCCAGTCCCGACCGTCCGACCGCTGCCGTCGTCTTCTACCGCGCCCTCGTTCAAAGCGGGCAGACCGCGCCCGTCGAGGCTCTCTGCGCGGCGCTGGAGGCGGAGGGGTTCGAGGCGCTGCCCGTCTTCGTCTCCAGCCTGAAGGACCCGGTTTCCACCGAGACCCTTCGCGCGATCTTCGCGCGCCGGCCGCCGTCCGTCGTCGTGAACCTCACGGGCTTCGCCGTGTCCTCGCCATCGGGCACGCGGACCCCGACCGTGCTGGAGGAGAACGGCGCGATCGTGCTTCAGGCCGTGTTGTCGGGCGGGCGCGAAGAGGACTGGGCCTCGTCCCTGCGCGGGCTTTCCGGCCGCGATCTCGCCATGAGCGTCGCGCTGCCCGAAGTGGACGGGCGCGTGATGACGCGGGCGGTCGCCTTCAAGGCGGCGGCCGAATGGGACGAGGCGACGGAATGCGAGATCGTCGAGCATCGCGCGGTTCCGGACCGGCTCGCCTTCGTCGCCCGCCTCGCGCGCAACTGGGCGCGGCTGCGGCAGACGCCGGCAAACCAACGCCGCGTCGCGATCCTCCTCGCCAATTATCCGAACCGGGACGGGCGCATCGCCAACGGGGTCGGATTGGACACGCCGGCCGGCACGATCGAAGTGCTCCGGGCGATGACGGCGGCGGGCTACGAGACCGGCGCGATCCCGGCCGACGGCAACGCCCTCGTCGCGCATCTCCTGCAAGGCCCGACCAATGCCGGCTGGCGCGACCGCAAGGTGCGTGAATGGATGGCGCCGGACGCCTATGCGACGGCCTTCGCCGCGCTGCCGGAGAGCGTCCGGCTCGCGGTGACGGAGCGCTGGGGCGCGCCGGAGGCCGATCCGTTCTTCGAGCCGGCGCGCGGCTTCGCGCTGCCGCTCGCGCGGTTCGGCCATGTCATGGTCGGCATCCAGCCGGCGCGCGGCTACAACATCGATCCCAAGGAGACATACCACTCCCCCGACCTCGTGCCGCCGCATCATTACATCGCGACCTACGCCTTCCTGCGCGAGGTCTTCGGCCTCCATGCGATCGTGCACATGGGCAAGCACGGCAATCTCGAATGGCTGCCGGGCAAGGCGCTGGCGCTCAGCCAGGACTGCCTGCCGGAGGCGGTGCTGGGGCCGCTGCCCCATCTCTACCCGTTCATCGTCAACGATCCCGGCGAGGGCACGCAGGCCAAGCGACGCGCCTCCGCCGTCATCGTCGACCACCTGACCCCGCCCCTCACCCGCGCGGAAAGCTACGGCCCCTTGCGCGATCTCGAACGGCTGGTGGACGAGGTCTATGCGGCCGAGGGCGATGTCCGGCGCACCGCGCTTCTGAGGCGACAGATCTTCGATCTCCTCGGCGAAGCGGGAATTGGGGCGGATGCCGGCATCGCCAGAGGGGACACCGGAGACGAGGCGCTGGAGCGGCTCGACGCCTGGCTCTGCGATCTGAAGGAGATGCAGATCCGGGACGGGCTGCATGTCTTCGGCGTCTCGCCGGACGGGCGGCTGCTGACCGATCTCACGGTGGCGCTGGCGCGGCTGCCGCGCGGATACGAGGCGGGGGACGCCTCGCTGCACCGGGCGATCGCGGGGGATCTGGGGCTGGGCGACGCCCCCGCCCGCGACGCGGGCGTCCCCTCATCCGGCCCTTCGGGCCACCTTCTCCCCGCAGGGGAGAAGAAGGAGCCCCGTCCTGCAACGGTCGATGGGACGCGCCATTCTTCTCCCCTGCGGGGAGAAGGTGCCCGGAGGGCGGATGAGGGGCTCTTGCCGCCCCCCTTCGACCCCCTCGACTGCGATCTTTCCGCTCCCTGGGCCGGCCCCCGTCCCCAGCTTCTCCACAGCCTGTCCACCGATGCCTGGCGCACGACCGGCGACACGGTGGAGCGGATCGAACTCCTGGCGGCCGGCCTCGTCTCCGGCGACATCCGGCCGGATATCCACATGCCGTCCACAGCCCGCGTGCTGGAGGCGATCTCCTCCGGGCTCAAGCCGTCCGTGATCGCCTGCGGACCCGCCGAGATCGCAGGGCTTCTGGCCGGGCTCGACGGACGCTTCGTCGCGCCCGGCCCGTCCGGCGCGCCGTCGCGCGGGCGGCCGGACGTGCTGCCGACCGGGCGCAACTTCTTCTCGGTGGACACGAGAGCCGTTCCGACGCCGGCCGCCTGGACGCTGGGCGCGGCCTCGGCCGAGCTTCTCGTCACGCGCCATCTGCAGGACCATGGCGAGTGGCCGGCCGCCATCGGCCTCACCTGCTGGGGCACGGCGAACATGCGAACGGGCGGCGACGATCTGGCGCAAGCGCTGGCGCTGATCGGCGCCAAGCCGGTCTGGGACCTCGCCTCCGGCCGCGTCACCGGCTACGCGATCCGCACGCTCGCCGAACTCGGCCGCCCGCGCGTCGACGTGACCTTGCGCATTTCCGGCTTCTTCCGCGACGCCTTTCCCGACCAGATCGCGCTCTTCGACCGCGCCGCGCGCGCGGTCGGCGCGCTCGACGAGCCGGCGGAGGAGAACCCGATCGCGGCGCGGATGACGGCGGAGAAGACCGCGCTCGAAAGCTCCGGCCTCTCCCCCGCCGAGGCGGACCGGCGAGCCGGCTTTCGCGTCTTCGGCTCCAAGCCCGGCGCCTACGGGGCCGGCCTCCAGGCGCTGATCGACGAGGGCGGCTGGCGCGACGCGGGCGATCTGGCCGAGGGCTATCTCGTCTGGGGCTCCTATGCCTACGGGTTCGAGACGGAGGGCGACGGCGCGCGGGCCGAGTTCGAGGCGCGGCTGTCGCGGCTGGACGCGGTCGTGCAGAACCAGGACAATCGCGAGCACGATCTTCTCGATTCCGACGACTACTACCAGTTCGAGGGCGGCATGACGGCCGCCGCCGAGCATCTCTCCGGCGCGCGGCCCGCGATCTATCACAACGACCATTCGCGGCCCGAGCGGCCCGTGGTGCGCACGCTGGAGGAGGAGATCGCCCGCGTCGTGCGCGCCCGCGTGGTCAATCCCAAATGGATCGCGGGCGTCATGCGCCACGGCTACAAGGGCGCCTTCGAGATGGCGGCGACGGTGGACTATCTCGTCGCCTTCGCCGCGACGACCGGGGCGGTCGCCGATCATCATTTCGATGCGGTGCTTGTCGCCTATCTCCTCGACGAGACCTCGCGCGACTTTCTCATCGCCAACAATGAGCCGGCTTATCGCGAGATGAGCGCCAAGCTTCTGGACGCGATCGACCGCGGCCTCTGGTCGCCCCGGTCGAACTCGGCAAGAATGATGCTCGCCGCCGCAGCCGGCGCACACTGAACAGGACGAACCGACATGGCCGAGATTTCCCCTGCGATCGCCAACCTCACCGAGGAGGAGCTCGACGCGCGCCATGCCGAGAAGATGAAGAAAAAGAAGGCCGCGCGCGACAAGATCCTGGCGACCAAGACCGAGGAGAAGGGCCTCGTCATCGTCCACACCGGCAAGGGCAAGGGCAAGTCCACCGCCGCCTTCGGCCTCGTCTTCCGGGCGCTCGGCAACGGCATGAAGGTCGGCATCGTGCAGTTCGTGAAGGGCAAGTGGGAGACCGGCGAGCGCCAGGCGCTGGAGCGCTTTCCCGGCGAGGTGACGATCACCGCCATGGGCGACGGCTTCACCTGGGAGACGCAGGACCGCCGCCGCGACATCGAGGCGGCGAAGGCGGCCTGGGCGCGGGCGACCGAGCTGATCATGGACGAGGAGCACCAGCTCGTCCTTCTCGACGAGCTGAACATCGTCCTTCGCTACGACTATCTCGACCTCGCCGAGGTGCTGGCGGTGCTGGCGAAGAAGCCGCCCATGAAGCACGTCGTCATCACCGGGCGGAACGCCAAGGAGGAGCTGATCGAGTTTGCCGATCTCGTGACCGAGATGGAGGCGATCAAGCATCCCTTCCGCTCCGGCATCAAGGCGCAGCGCGGCATCGAATTCTAAGACCTTACCAGACGAGCGCTACGACATAGTAATGGCCGAACAGATGATCCGCATCATCCGGGATCGTCGTGTCCGCCGGATATCCGAATGCCGCAGTATAAGACTTTTGGGCGCGCGCCGACCATGCTGCCGAACGTAGCGCGTTGGGCTTGGCAAGCTCGTCACTCGAATCATAGACGATATAGAATAGGATCTGCCCAAACATCGGGGATGCGTCTCTCCAAAAGAACCACATCATCTGAGGTTTTTTGTCGGCATGAGATGCTGAAATCTCTTCTTCGTAGGTTGTTTTGCGAGTAAAGAAATAGATATATCGAGATATGTCAGCTGATCCAACGTGCGGATAAACGGCCTGCATGTAAAAAAACATCGGCAGGACTGCATATGAGAAGAATTTCTTCCATCTGAGATTGAATAAGAACCAGGCACATGCACCCAGCCCCACGATTGGCGACAAGGAATAAACCAGAAACAAGAAAAAACTGGCTGTCGATATCGGTGGGTAGAGATCCCACGAAAAATCCGCTGACAACGAAAAAATAAGAGGAGCGACGAAAATGAAGGCTGTGGGCCACACAACCCAGCCATCTTTCGTCGAAGGCAAAGACCCGTTTCCAGATGCGGAGCTAGAGACGCACTCTCTCTTTTCGAAAGGATAAGTCATCTTCCAACCACAGCTCAATGACACAGGAATACTAGCTTCCATCTAGCCCGTTGTCGATGTCGCAGCCCCTGCACCCATATCCGGTTTCATGCGTTTGTAGTTTGGAATCATGATAATCGGAGTATCGGATGCAACTGACGGTCAATGGAACGGAGCATGAGGTGGACCTCGACGTCCGCACCTCGCTGCTCGACGCGCTGCGCGAACATCTCGCGCTCACCGGCACCAAGAAGGGCTGTGACCACGGCCAGTGCGGCGCCTGCACGGTGCTCGTCAACGGCCGCCGCATCAATTCCTGCCTGACCCTCGCCGTGATGCACGAGGGCGACGAGATTACGACGGTCGAGGGCCTCGGCGCGCCCGGCGATCTCCACCCGATGCAGGAAAGCTTTCTCAAGCACGACGGCTATCAGTGCGGCTATTGCACGCCCGGCCAGATCGTCTCGGCCGTCGGCATGCTGGGCGAGGTCGAGAAGGGCTGGCCGAGCCATGTCACGTCCGATCTCGGCGGCGGCGCTTCGCTCTCCAACGAGGAGATCTCCGAGCGCATGAGCGGCAATCTCTGCCGCTGCTCGGCCTATCCGAACATCGTTGATGCCATTCGCGAGGTCGGCGCCCAGCCGGTCGCCGAGCAGCGTAAGGACGCCGCATGATCCCCTTCACTTACGTCCGCGCGACCGATTCCGCCGGTGCCGCGGCCGCCGCGACCGCGTCGAGCGCCCGCTTCATCGCGGGCGGCACGAACCTTCTCGACCTCATGAAGCTGCAGATCGAGACGCCGACGAAGCTCGTCGACATCACGCATCTGCCGCTGCGCGACATCGCGGCCGAGGGTGACGGCCTGAAGATCGGCGCGCTCGTGCCGAACTCCGATCTCGCCGCCGACGAGCGCATCCGGCAGGACTATCCGCTGCTCTCCCGCGCGCTTCTGGCGGGCGCCTCGGGGCAGCTCCGGAACAAGGCGACGACCGGCGGCAATCTCCTTCAGCGCACGCGCTGCAGCTATTTCTACGAGACGAACGCGGCCTGCAACAAGCGCGAGCCGGGCTCGGGCTGCGACGCGATCGGCGGCTTCAACCGCATTCATGCCATTCTGGGAGCCAGCGAACATTGCATCGCGACGCATCCCTCCGACATGGCGGTGGCCCTGCGCGCCCTCGATGCCAAGGTGGAGACGCTGACCGCCGAGGGCGAGACGCGCCTCCTGCCGCTCGAGGCCTTCTATCGCCTGCCCGGCACGACGCCCGAGATCGAGACCAACCTCCAGGCGGGCGAGCTGATCACCGCCGTGGTCCTGCCCGCCCCGCTCGGCGGCCGGCAGGTCTACCGCAAGGTCCGCGACCGCGCGTCCTATGCCTTCGCGCTGATCTCCGTCGCCGCCAATGTCGGCATCGAGGCCGGCGTCATGCGCAACGTGCGTCTCGCCTTCGGCGGGCTTGCGCACATGCCCTGGCGCGACGCCTCGGTCGAGGCGCTTCTCGAGGGACAGGCGCCCTCCGACGACCTCTTCGCCAAGGCCGCCGACCGGTTGCTCGCCGATGCCGTCGGCCAGGGCGAAAACGATTTCAAGATCGAGCTGGTGCGCCGGACGCTGCCGGCCGTTCTCTCCGAAGCCACGGGAGCTGCCGCATGAGCGGAACCACCAAGGTCATGCAGAACAACAAGCGCCTCGGCGAAACGCGGCTCGACCGCGGCTCGCTCGCCGTGCTCGGCAAGGGCGTCGACCGGTTCGAAGGCCCGCTCAAGGTCTCGGGCCGCGCGACCTATGCCTACGAGAACCTTCGCGGGCAGGACGTCGCCTATGGCTATATCGTCACCGCCGGCACGGGCTCGGGCACGATCAAGCGCATCGACACGCTGAAGGCGATGAGCCTTGCCGGCGTCCTTCACGTGGTCGTCGACGACACCGCGCCCCGCGCCTCCGCCGATCCGAACGACAACAAGCCCGCCTCCATCAAGGGCGCCGTCACGCATTTCGGCCAGCCCGTCTGCATGGTCGTCGCGACGAGCTTCGAGATCGCCCGCGAGGCGGCCTCGCTGGTCGAGATCGAGATCGAGCCCTCCGAAGGCAAGTACGATCTTACGGAAGAGAAGGACGAGGCCTACGATCCCGGCGACGGGACGATGCCCTCCACGGTCGAGAAAGGCTCGTTCGACAAGGCCTTCGCCTCTGCCGAAACGCAGCTCGACGTAACCTACACGACGCCGAGCCAGAGCCATTCGGCCATGGAGCCTCATGCCGCCGTCGCGGTCTGGGAGGGTAATGACCTCACGCTTTACGGCTGCTACCAGCTCGTCTCGACCAACGTGCCGCAGCTCGCCAAGGCGCTCGGCATCTCGGCAAGCCACGTCCATCTGGTGAACCCGTTCATCGGTGGCGGCTTCGGCGGCAAGCTCGGCATCGGGCCGGAATCGGTCTTCGCCGCCATGGCCGCGCGCGAGATCGGGCGACCCGTCAAGGTCGCGCTGACACGCCAGCAGGTCTACCAGGGCACCTCCCGGCGCTCCGACACGATCCAGCGCGTGCGCATCGGCGCGACGAAGGACGGCCGGATCACCGCCATCGCCCATGACACCATCACCGGCAACACGCGCGGCGACGACTTCTTCGAGCCCGCCGGCATTTCGACGCAGTTCCTCTATGCCGGCGACAACCGGCAGATCACCCATCGCAAGGCGGATGTGAACATCCTCCTCTCCTCCTCCATGCGCGCGCCCGGCGAGGCCGTCGGCATGCTGGCGACGGAAAACGCGATGGACGAAATGGCCGAGAAGCTCGGCCTCGACCCGATCGAGTTCCGCAAGCGCAACGAGCCGGAGGTGGACCCGCAGGAGGGCCTGCCCTTCTCCTCGCGCATGCTGATCGAGTGCATGGACGAGGGCGCGGAGCGCTTCGGCTGGGAGAAGCGCCCGAAGGCGCCGATGTCGCGCCGCGAGGGCGAATGGCTGATCGGCTACGGCATGGCCGCCGCCAGCCGCAAGAATCTCCTCCAGCCCTCGGAGGCCCGCGTGACGCTCCAGGCGGACGGGCACGCGCTGGTCGAAACCGACATGACCGATATCGGCACCGGCACCTACACGATCCTCCAGCAGATCACGGCGGAGATGCTGGGCCTGCCGCTCGGCCATGTCGCGGTCAAGCTCGGCGATTCCAAGCTGCCGCAGGGTCCGGGCTCCGGCGGTTCCTGGGGTGCCAACTCCTCCGGCTCCTCGGTCTACGCCGCCTGCGAGGGCATTGCGGGCGTCATCGCCAAGAAGCTCGGCGTCGAGGCCGGCGATCTCACCTTGAAGGACGGGATGGCGACGGCCGGCAACAAGCGGACGCCGATCGCCGAGGTTCTGGGCGGCGAGCCGATCGAAGTGACCGGCACGTTCAAGCCGGGCAAGGCCTTCCAGGAAACGCATCAGGCGAGCTACGGCGCGCATTTCTGCGAGGTCGCGGTGAATGCCGTGACGGGCGAGGCGCGCGTCCGCCGCCTGATGACGGTGGCCGCCGCCGGCCGCATCCTCAACGAGAAGACGGCGACTTCGCAGTGCTACGGCGGGCAGATCTTCGGCATCGGCAGCGCGCTGACCGAGGAGCTGATCATCGACCCGCGCACGGGCCTGATGGTGAACCACGATCTCGCCGAATACCACGTGCCGGTGAATGCGGACGTGCCGCAGCTCGAGGTCGTGCTTCTCCCCGAGCGCGACACGGCGGCGGGGCTTCTCGCCGGCAAGGGCATCGGCGAACTCGCCATCTGCGGCGTCGGCGCGGCGGTCACGAACGCCATCTACAACGCGACCGGCGTCCGCGTGCGCGACTATCCGATGACGCTGGACAAGGTTCTGGCCGGCTGGGCGCAGACGAAGCGGGCGGCGTAGGCGGAGAGGCAGAATTCGGCAGGCCRGAGGGAGGCACCCCCCTCTGGCCTGCCGGCCATCTCCCCCGCAAGGGGAGAGATCAGTCTCGTCAGGGGCATTTCAGAATGAACAACCGTCCTTGAAGCTGCCGATCTCCACCCTTGCGGGGGAGATGGCCGGCAGGCCAGAGGGGGGTGTCTCGCGTCAACGCAAGGCCACCCCTCACCTTATCCATGCAGCTTCAGCGCCGGCCCCTTGGTCGGCGAAATCACGTCGGCCAGAATGGCGACCGAGCCCCGCAGCGGTCCCAGCACCGCCCATTGGTGCCGGCGCTGGAGCGCGTGGTAGGCGGCCTTGGCGAACTGGCCGTCGATGAAGAAGTCGTCGCGCCGGCCGAGGCCGACGAGGCCGACCGTTCCGGCATTGCCGAGCGAGACGAGCTTTCCCTTGTCCTTGAAGCGGAACGGACGGATCGGCGAGCCGTCGATCGCCTTCGGCAGGGCATCGGCGAGATAGGCGGCCTCCTGGCTCGCGACCTGCGCCGTCGGCGGCAGCGGGCGCTCGGTGCCTTCCAGCACGAGGCTCGCGGCATCGCCGAGCGCGAAGATCCGATCGTCGACCGTCGTGCGCAGGCAGGCGTCGACCTTCAGGCGGCCCCGGTTGTCCAGCTCGAAATCGGCCAGTTTCGACAGGACGGGCAGGCCGATCGAGCCCGCGGCCCAGACCGTGATGTCGGCGGGCCAGTGGCCGCTGTCGCTGCGCACGACGTCGCGCTCGACGGCGGTGATCTTCGCGCCCGTCACGACGGCGACGTCGAGCGCGGCCAGACGCTTCAGGATGCCCTTGCGCAGATCCTCGTCGGAGCCCGGCATGATCTCGGGCGCGGCTTCGAGGATGGTGAGGTCGAGCAGTCTGTCCTGCACCTCGCCCTCGCGGTCGAAGAAGGCGCGCTCGGAGAGGCGCAGATGCGCGGCCAGCTCCGTGCCGGTCGCGCCGGAGCCGACGATCACGATGCGGGCAGGCTCTCCCGTCTCCCGCGCATGGATCATCAGCGAGACGAAGCGCTCGCGAAAGGCGTCCGCATCGACCTTGGCATCGAGCCGGATGGCGTTTTCCGCGACGCCCTTCGTGCCGAAATCGGCGGTGAGACCGCCGAGCGCGACGACGCAGGTGTCGTAGGGAACATTGCGGGCATCGGCGAAGTCCTCGCCGTTCGGTCCGGGCATGGCGGCCAGACGCACGGTCCGCCCGGCGCGGTCGATCGTCTCGACGCTGCCCTGCTCGAAGCGGAAGCCGCGCATCTTGGCCAGCATGTAGAAGCTGATCTCGGAGAGGGTCGAGTTCACCGTGCCCGCCGCGAACTCGTGCAGGCGGGGCTTCCAGAGATGCGAGCCGACGCGATCGACGAGCGTCACGGCGATCCCGCCGCGCGAGGCCAGAGCCGAGGCAAGCTCCAGCCCGCCCGAACCGCCACCGAGAATCACGATCCGATGCCGGGTCGCCTGCGTCATGCACCGTCTCCTATCGTCTGCTTCGAACATGGGGGGCCGACCGGGCTGCGCGGATCGCTTCGCCGGCCGGAAAGGGGTTGGTTTCGTGTCAGCCCATGTGCCAGCCGTGGCTGACGGTGATCGACTGGCCGGTCAGAGCGTTGGAGCGGAAACCGGCCAGGAAGATCGCGAGGTCGGCGACGTCCTCGGTCGTCGTGAACTCGCCATCGACGGTCGAGCCGAGCATGACGCGCTTCACGACCTCCTCCTCGGAAATGCCGAGCGTCCTCGCCTGTTCGGGAATCTGCTTCTCGACGAGGGGCGTCTTCACGAAGCCGGGGCAGATGACGTTGGAGCGCACGCCATGCTTGGCGCCTTCCTTGGCCATGACGCGGGAAAAGCCGAGAATGCCATGCTTGGCGGCCACATAGGCGCTCTTCAGCGGCGAGGCTTCGTGGCTATGGGCCGACCCCATATAGATCAGCGAGCCCGAGCCCTTGGGATACATGTGCTTGATGCAGGCCTTGGTCAGGAGGAAGGCACCGCCGACATGGATGTCCAGCATCCGGCGGAAATCGGCATAGGGAAAATCCTCGACCGCGTGGACGATCTGAATGCCGGCATTCGACATCATGACGTCGATGCCGCCGAAGACCTTGGCCGCTTCGTCGACGCCTCTCGCGACCGCAGCCTCGTCGGTGACGTCCATCTCGATCGCCAGCGCCCGGCCGCCGGCCGCTTCGATCCGTCCGGCCGTCTCGTCGGCGCCGGCCTTGACGATATCGCAGATCGCGACGCTCGCGCCCTCCCGCGCGAAGGCGAGGGCGATATCCCGGCCGATGCCCGAGCCGGCGCCCGTGACGACGGCCACCTTGTCCTTCAGCTGCATGCGTCTCTCCCCGTCCTCTGCCAGCGCACCCGCGACTTGGCCTGGAGATTGACCAAAAAGGAAGGGCCGGCAAGAGCGCCGGCCCCGATCGCAGCGATCCTCGCGCCTCGAACGATCAGAACTCCTCCCACTCGTCCGCGACGGGCTTGGCGGCCGCGCCGCCGCGCCCCGTGGAGCGCATCTGCGGAACGGCAGCCGGCCGGGCGGCCCGGGGCTGGGCGGCACGAGGCTGGGCGGCCGGGCGCGCGATGGTGCGGGCCGCAGCCGGCATCGCCGTCGTGGTGCGGAAGGCCTCGGTCAGACGGGCGAGTTCCTCGGTGTCGACGGAGAGGTTCTGCGCGGCGGCGGTGGTCTCCTCCACCATGGCCGCGTTCTGCTGCGTGACCTTGTCCATCTGGTCGGCGGCCGCGGAGACCTCCTTCAGGCTGACGGCCTGATCCTTGGCGCTGCCGGCGATCTCGGCGACGACGCGATTCATCTCGGAGACGCCGGCGAGAATGCCCTCCAGCGACCGGCCCGTGGCGGAGACGAGGGCGACACCCTCCTCGACCTGGCTGGAGGAAGCCGAGATCAGCGACTTGATCTCCTTGGCGGCTTCCGCCGAGCGCTGGGCGAGACCGCGCACCTCCTGCGCGACCACCGCGAAGCCTCGGCCCGCCTCACCCGCGCGCGCCGCCTCGACGCCCGCGTTCAAGGCCAGAAGATTGGTCTGGAAGGCGATCTCGTCGATCACGCCGATGATGCGGCCGATCTGCGCGGAAGATTCCTCGATCGCACTCATGGCAGCCACCGCCCGGCCGACGATCTCGCCGCCCTTTTCCGCGTTCTTCTGCGCGTCGGCTGCCGTGCCCTGCGCCTCCGCCGCGTTGGCGGCGGTTTCCTGGATGCCGCGCGTCACCTGCGCCAGAGCGGCCACCGTCTCTTCCAGGCTCGCAGCCTGCTGCTCGGTGCGCTGGGAAAGATCGCTGGAGGCGGTGGAAATCTCGCTGAGACCGACCCGGATCGAGCCGATGGAACCCACGACGGCGCCGATGGCCGATTCCAGCGAGGACAGGCTGTCGTTGAACTTCACCCGGATCGGCTCGAATTCGGGCGCCACGGACTGCGTCATGCGCACCGTCAGATCGCCCCGCGAGAGCGCATCGAAGCCGATCTCGACCGCATGAACGAAGGCTTTCAGGTCCTGCGACCGCGCGCCGTCGATGGCGGACTGGCGCTCGCGAAGCTCGGCCTGGGCGCTCGTCGCCTTGCCGGCCTCCACTTCCAGGCTGCGGTTGCGCAGCGCGGCGTCCTTGAAGACCTCGACCGCGCGGGCCATGGCGCCGATCTCGTCGCCCCGCGTCTGCCCGTCGATCTCGATATCGAGGCGTCCGCCGGCCAGTTCCGCCATGCGCTCGCCGAGCCGACCGAGCGGCCGGGTGATGCCGCGGCTGGCGATCAGGGACGAGATCGCGACGCCGAAGACGGTGCCGAGAACCGTGCCGATCAGGGACAGCACGATGGTGGACATCGTGTTGTCCGAGAGGCTCTGGGCCGTCTCGGCATTCTGCTTCAGCAGCCGGTCGCGCAATGGCCGATAGGTGTTCGTCAGATCGGTGGAGATCCGGTCCAATTCCGGCAGGATCGCCTCGGCTTCGGCATTGCGGTCCTGCAGGCCGAGATCGGCCGCCTTGCGGCTCAGCGTCGTGAAGTCCTCGCTCAGCGTGCGAAGCTTGCCGATGACGGAGGCCTCGTCCGGAAAGGCCGTCACGATCTGCGTCAGAAGGGTCGGAAGCCGCGGAAGTGCTTCTTCCAGGTTCTTCTTGGCGATTTCCGCCCGCTCGGACGTTCCGTCGTAAACGACGATCTTATAGTTGGAATAGGAGGCGAGATTGATGTTGGAGGCCACGCGCACGAGAGCGACAAGGGCGGCATCCTGCGACGTCACGAGGCCGTTATAGGTCGCATCGATCCGTTTCATCTGAAAGGCGGCATAGGCCGTGAGAAGCAAGCCGATCAGGCTCATCAAAAGAACGCAAGACAGTATCTTGGTCGAAATCTTCATGTTGTTCATCGGTCTCGGCGCCTTTCAAGCTTCGCGTCCCATCTCCCCAGATGCGCTCCCTCGCAGCGCAATCCTATGATCGAAGTTTTTTAAATTCAGATTAACACTATAGCGTTCGACATAATCGTATATTTTACTTATGTTACTTGGATCGGACAATTTCTTGCCGTGCTGGAAGGAGCCGGCGCCCTTCGGCTCGCGTGGCTCTCCTGCAGCGGAATCGCTTCCGAATGCCGTCAGGCTGGGTTAGAGCCATCGCGGGCGCCGGGCCAAGTGCGGGCGGCATCCGGCCGGGCGCTCGATCGTCCGTGGAACGTCCGGTCCACGGCAAAGCTTCTCTCCCGCCGGACTTGGAACGAGGTCTGACCCATGAGCTTGCGGATCGACGGCAAGGCCGCTGCGGCGGCGATCATCCAGACGGTGAAGGCCGAGAGCGCCAAGCTTCTGGCCGAGAGCGGCACCCGCCCGGGGCTTGCCGTCGTGATCGTCGGCGAAGATCCGGCCAGCCAGGTCTATGTCGCGTCCAAGGCGAAGATGGCGGAGGAATGCGGGTTCAAGTCGGTGAAGCACGTTCTGCCCGCGACCGCCGCCGAGGACGAGGTTCTCGACCTCGTGCGCGATCTCAACGCCGATCCCTCGATCCACGGCATTCTCGTCCAGCTGCCGCTGCCGGCCTCGATCGATTCCACCCGCATCGTCCAATCGATCGCGGCGGACAAGGACGTCGACGGGTTCCATCTCGTCAATGTCGGCCGGCTCGGCTCGGGCGATCTCGCCTCCGCCTTCGTGCCCTGCACGCCGGCGGGCTCGATGATCCTCATCCGCCAGGTGCTGGGCGACAATCTCGCGGGCAAGACGGCCGTGGTGCTCGGCCGCTCCAACATCGTCGGCAAGCCCATGGCGCAGCTCCTGCTCGCCGCCGACGCCACCGTCACCATCGCCCATTCGCGCACCAAGGATCTGCCCGCCCTCTGCCGCACGGCCGATATTCTGGTGGCCGCCGTCGGACGGCCCGAAATGGTGCGGGGCGACTGGGTGAAGCCCGGCGCGGTCGTGATCGACGTCGGCATCAACCGCATCGCGGCGCCGGAGCGCGGCGAGGGCAAGACACGGCTCGTCGGCGACGTCGCCTACGAGGAGGCCGCCGCCGTCGCCGAAGCGATCACGCCGGTTCCCGGCGGCGTCGGACCGATGACGATCGCGCTCCTGATGGCGAACACGGTCGTCTCCGCCTGCCGGACGGCCGGGCGCGACGTGCCGGCGTTCTGAGGGTCAGGCGAACTTGCAGGCCTGATGGCGAAGGCCTATCGTGACCACATAGGTCACGAGGATACGGAACTTGAAAACGCTTCAGCTTCGCGAGGCAAAATCCGCCTTCTCGTCCGTCGTGGAAGCGGCCGAGCGGGGAGAGCCCACGATCGTGACGAAGCATGGCCGTGCGGCAGCCATGATCGTTCCGGTCGAGGAAGGCCGGAAGCTGTTTCCCGACAAGAGCCCGAGCTTCGCCGATCTCCTGCTCGCCATTCCATCCGCCATTCCGATCGAGCGCGACGAGAGCCCGATGCGGAACGTCGATCTCTGACGGATCGGCCGTGAAGGGCTGGCTCCTCGACACAAACATTCTCAGCCAATTCGCGCCCGACAAGAGCGGACGGGTTCGCGTCGATCCTCGGCTCGCCGAATGGCTGCGCGCCCGGAGCGACAGCCTGTATATCTCGGCGGTCTCGGTTGCGGAGGTCACGCGCGGCATTGCCGGTCTCAGACGGTCCGGCGCCAGCGAGCGGGCGGACGGTCTCCAGGTCTGGATCGATCGTATTCTCGCCCTCTACGAGGATCGCGCGCTGCCCGTCGATGTCTCGATCGGACGAACCGCCGGCCGCATCGACGATCGCGCGCGCTCGATCGGTCGCCATCCCGGATTTGCCGATACGCTCATCGCCGCGACGGCGGAGACGCATCGGCTGACGCTCCTCACCCAGAACCTGCGCCACTTCGCGCCTCTCGGCCTCAGTATCGCCGTCGTCGATCCGCTGGTGTCCGATCTGCAGGCTTGAGCCGCCAGCGCTTGCGTCGGTCCGTGTCGAGCCGGCGCGGAAAAACCGCCGGCCCGTTCATTCGATCAGCGTGCGCCGGCAGAGATCAGGCCGCGCTGCCCTCCGCGGGCTTCGGCTCCACGACGGTCTTCGGGCCGCCCTTGGAGACGCCGACGAGGGCGGGGCGCAGGACGCGGTCGCCGATGGCGTAGCCGTCCTGGACGACCTGGAGCACCGTGTTGTTGGCGACCTCGGCGTTGGGGATCTCGAACATGGCCTGATGGAAGTTCGGGTCGAAGCGCTGGCCTTCCGGCTCCAGCTTCTTCACGCCGAACTTGTCCAGCGTCGCCAGCATGGCGCGCTCTGTCAGTTCCACCCCGTCGATCAGCGTGGTCAGGCCCGTCTCGGCGCCGGCCTCCCGAGCATCCGCGGGCACGGCCTGGATGGCGCGGCGCAGATTGTCGAGAACGGCGAGCATCTCGCGGGCAAAGACCGTGACGCCGTAGACGCGCGCGTCCTTCAGCTCGCGCTCGGTGCGGCGGCGAAGGTTCTCCATGTCCGCGTTGAGGCGCAGCATGCGGTCCTTGAGATCGGCGGTCTCGCCCTCCAGCTCGGCGATCCGGTCGGCCGCGACGCTCTGGATGAAGGCTTCCGCATCGTCCTCGGAATAGCCGCCGCGCTCGAAGGGGCCGGCGGACCGGGTCTCGCCTGCGGCATCGTCCGGCACGGAGGTCTCGGCCGTCGTCTCGGCTTCGCTGCGGTTGTCCGTATCGCTCGTCATGTCGTCCCCGCGAATGTGCCGACCGGAGCCGCGCGCCCGGATGGCGGGCGCGTGCCGTCGTGGCCGGTGCTGATGGCGTTTCCAACGCCGCATATCGAATGGGCACGCGCGAAAATCAAGGCCGGCCAGGGTCGAGGAGCGGCCTCGGTCGAGCCCTAGCCAAGGGTTTTCCGAGCGCGTGCCGTTGCTAGCCGGCGACGCGCCCAGCCTCACGGCCGCCGGGCGGCCGCCCCTTGCGCGAGGAGGCGCGACACGAGACGCGCGGTGTAGTCGACCATCGGCACGATGCGGCGATAGTTCAGCCGCGTCGGCCCGATCACGCCGACCGCTCCGATCACCCGCTCGTCGCCGTCATTGTAGGGCGCGATCACAAGCGAGGAGCCCGAGAGCGAGAAGAGCTTGTTCTCCGAGCCGATGAAGATGCGCACGCCGTTGCCGGTCTCGGCGAGGTCCAGAAGCTCGATGAGCGAACTCTTGGTCTCCAGGTCGTCGAAGAGGAGGCGCAGGCGCTCCAGGTCGTCGGCGGCCGTGACGTTTTCCAAGAGATTGGCCCGGCCGCGCACGATGAGACGCGAGGGCTGGTCCGCGGAGGCGCCCGACCAGACCGCGAGCCCCTTTTCCACCAGCGCCTGCCCGAGAAGATCGAGCGCGTTCGCGGTCTCCTCCTTCAGAAGGCGGACGCGCTCGCGCGCCTCCGCGATCGTGCGCCCGACGACATGGGCATTGAGGAAGTTCGAAGCCTCCACGAGCTGCGAGGCCGTGACACCGGCCGGCAGATCGACGATGCGGTTCTCCACCTCGCCGTTCTCGCCGACGAGCACGGCGAGCGCTCTCGTCGCCTCGAGACGGATGAACTCGATGTGCTTCAGGCGAAGGTCCGCCTTCTGCGTGAGAACGAGCCCCGCGCCGCGCGAGAGGCCGGAAAGAAGCTGGCTCGCCTCGGTGAGGAGCGAGGCGAAGGAGCGCTGGTCGCCGCTGGCGCGGACCTTCTCCTCGATGTTCTCGCGCTCGGCCTGCGGCAGGTCGCCGACCTCGAGGAACGCATCGACGAAGAAGCGAAGGCCGAGCTCGGTCGGCATGCGACCGGCGCTGACATGAGGCGAGTAGATGAGGCCGAGCGCCTCGAGATCGCTCATCACGTTGCGCACGGAGGCGGGCGACAGCGAGGTCGAGAGCAGCCGCGACAGAACGCGCGAGCCGACCGGCTCGCCGATGTCGAGATAGGTTTCGACGAGAATGCGGAAAATGTCGCGCGAGCGCGGGTCGAGCGGCATCGGAATGTCCGCCACGGGAAGCCTGAAATCGTTCATGGTTCGGGCCGCTCAAGCATGGGCTAGACTATAGGCATGCGCGAGGCCGCCGCCAAGCGGGTGCGCCGCACTCCACAGGCGGTTCGGGCGCCGAGCGGCAAATTGCTTTGCGCCTGCGAAAGGGCCATGGTTAAAGGCGCTTTCCGGCATCGAGCCGATCCGCCCACTGCGCGGAGATCGCTCGCGGCCGACCCGAACTCGGAAGCGGACTTCGAAATATCATGCGGCCATCCAAGCGCGCCAGCGACGAACTCCGGGCGGTTTCGCTCGAACGCGGCTTTTCCCGCCATGCGGAAGGCTCCTGCCTCGTCAAGTTCGGCGACACGCACGTTCTCTGCACGGCGAGCCTGGAAGAGCGCGTGCCGCCCTTCCTGAAGAATTCCGGCAAGGGCTGGGTGACGGCCGAATACGGCATGCTGCCGCGCGCCACCGGCGAGCGCATGCGCCGCGAGGCCGCGACCGGCAAGCAGTCCGGCCGCACGCAGGAAATCCAGCGCCTGATCGGCCGCAGCTTGCGCACCATCGTCGATCTCGGCGCCCTCGGCGAGCGGCAGATCTCGATCGACTGCGACGTGATCCAGGCCGATGGCGGCACGCGCACGGCCTCCATCACCGGCGCCTTCGTCGCCCTGTCCGACTGTCTCGCCTGGATGGAGACGCGCGGCATGGTGACCCGCGACAAGGTCATCAAGGACCATGTCGCCGCCATTTCCTGCGGCATCTACAAGGGCGAGCCCGTGCTCGACTTGGACTATCTGGAAGATTCGGCGGCCGACACGGACGCCAACTTCGTGATGACGGGACGCGGCGGCATCGTGGAAATCCAGGGCACGGCGGAGAAGGAGCCCTTCTCGGAAGCCGAGCTGCAGAGCCTTCTGAACCTCGCCAAGGGCGGCATCGCGCGTCTCGTGGCGCTCCAGGCCGAGGCCATCGGCGCGGCGTAAGGCAGGCTCGCGGACAGGCGGCCCCCGAAGGGGCCGTCCAGATCCCGCAACGCCCCGGCGAGAGATCGACGGCGCGGCGCGGGCACAGGAGATGGAGAGCGCCATGACGGCACGACGGATCGACGGCAAGCGCCTTCTCGTGGCGAGCCACAACCAAGGCAAGATCCGCGAGCTGCATTTCCTGCTCGGCGGCCTCGCCATCGAGCTCGTCACCGCCGGCTCGCTCGGCCTTCCCGAGCCGGTCGAGGACGGAACGACCTTCGTGGAGAACGCGCGGATCAAGGCCCTGGCGGCCGCCACCGCCGCGGGCGAGGTCGCTCTGTCCGACGATTCCGGGCTCTGCGTCGAGGCGCTGGACGGCGCGCCCGGCGTCTACACGGCCGACTGGTCGGGGCCGAACCGCGACTGGGATCTGGCCATGCGCACCGTCGAGGAGAAGCTGCAGGCCGCCGGCGCGACCGAGCCGGCGCAGCGCCGCGCGCGCTTCGTCTCGCTTCTCTGCCTCGCCTGGCCGGACGGGCACACCCAGGAATATCTCGGCGAGCGCGACGGCACCCTCGTCTGGCCCGGCCGGCGCGGGCCGATCGCCTATGGCTACGACCCCGTCTTCATGCCGGACGGCGAGACGCGCACCTTCGGCGAGATGACGGCCGAGGAGAAGCACGGCTCGATCTGGCATGCGCCCGGTCCGCTCTCGCATCGTGCGCGCTCGGTCCAGCTTCTGGTCGAGCAGGCCTTCCCCGAAGGCGCCCGGCCTGCCGGACCGGCGGCCTATCCCGATGGGGTATGAGATGATGGAGTTCGACCGCTCGTCGGCTTCGGTCACGCGCTTTCCGCCCCTCTCGCGCGAGCCGGGCTTCGCGGTCTACGTGCACTGGCCCTTCTGCGCGGCCAAGTGCCCCTATTGCGACTTCAACAGCCATGTCCGCCATCAGGCGATCGACCAGGAGCGCTATGCGCGCGCCTTCGCCCGCGAGATCGCCGAGATGGCGAAGCGCTCGGCCGGCGAGCGCGTCACCTCCATCTTCCTCGGCGGCGGCACGCCCTCGCTGATGAAGCCCGAGACGGTCGGCGCCGTGCTCGACGCCATCGCAAAGGCCTGGGACGTCGCGCCCGATGCCGAGATCACGCTGGAGGCGAACCCGTCCAGCGTCGAGGCCTCGCGCTTTCGCGGCTACCGCGCGGCGGGCGTCAACCGCGTCTCGCTCGGCGTCCAGGCGCTGAACGACCGAGACCTGAAGGCGCTCGGCCGGCTCCACGACGTCGCCCAGGCCCGCGAGGCGATCGGGCTCGCCCGCGCGATCTTCCCGCGCCTCTCCTTCGACCTCATCTATGCGCGCTCCGGCCAGACGGTCGCGGCCTGGGAGGCCGAGCTGACGGAGGCGATGGATCTGGCCGCCGACCATCTGTCGCTCTACCAGCTGACCATCGAGGAGGACACGCCCTTCCACGCCCTGCACAAGGCCGGCAAGCTGAAGGTGCCGGACGGCGAATTGTCCGCCGAGCTCTACGAGGCGACGCAGCGACTGACCGAGGCGCGCGGCATGCCGGCCTACGAGATCTCGAACCATGCCGTGCCCGGCGCCGAGTCCCGCCACAACCTGACCTATTGGCGCTACGGCCTCTATGCCGGCGTCGGGCCGGGCGCGCACGGGCGGCTGATGGGGCCGGGCGGACGCCACGCGGTCGCGACCGAGCGCCATCCGGAGACCTGGCTGAAGATGGTCGAGGACTGGGAGAGCGGCATCGTCGTCGACGACCGGCTGACCCCGGGAGAACAGGCCGACGAGCTTCTGCTCATGGGCCTGCGCCTTGCCGAGGGCATCGATCTCAAGCGCTGGCGGCGTCTCGCCGGCCGCGACATCGACCCGATCAGCGAGGCGGACCTCAGCGCCCACGGCATGGTCGAGCGTCTCGGGCCCGACCGCATCCGCGCGACGCCGGCCGGCATGCTCGTGCTCGACGCCGTCGTCGCCGATCTCGCGTGAGCGGCGCCGTGTCAGCGCTCCCGGGCACGACCGTCCTTCTCTACGCGCTGGCGGCGCTGGCGGAAATCGCCGGCTGCTTCTCGGTTTTCGCGGTCCTGCGCCTCGACCGCTCGCCGCTCTGGCTCGCGCCGGGTTGTCTGGCTCTGGCGCTCTTCGCCTATCTTCTGGCGCTGGTTCCGAGCGAGGCGGCGGGCCGGACCTATGCCGCCTATGGCGGGGTCTACATCCTCGCCTCCCTCCTCTGGATGCAGCTCGCCGAGGGCGTTCGGCCCGACCGCTACGATCTCCTCGGCGCCGCCGTCTGCCTCGCCGGCGCCGGCATCATCCTCTTCGCGCCGCGGGCCCACGCATGAGCGAGGAGGACGCGCGCTCGGGCTTCACCATCCGCGCAGCCCCCTTCGCCGCGCCGCGCCCCGAGCCCGCGCTCTATCTCGTCGCGACGCCCATCGGCAATCTCGGCGACATCACGCTGCGCGCCCTGGAGATCATCGCGGGCGCCGATCGTCTCGCCTGCGAGGACACGCGCGTCACCGCGACGCTCCTTCAGCGCTACGGCATCAAGCGCCGCATGACGGTCTATCACGAGCATAGCGGCGAGGAGGCCGGCGCGAGCCTTCTGGCCGATCTCCAGGCCGGCCTCTCCGTCGCGCTCGTCTCCGATGCCGGCACGCCGCTCGTCTCCGATCCGGGCTTTCGGCTGAGCGAGCAGGCGATCGGGCTCGGCATTCCCGTCGTGCCCATTCCCGGCCCCTCCGCCGCGCTCGCCGCCCTCACGGCCTCCGGCCTTCCCTCCGACGCCTTCTTCTTCGCCGGCTTCCTGCCGCAGAAGACCGGGGCGCGGCGCGAGCGGCTGGCCGAGCTGTCACGCATTCCGGGCACGCTCCTTCTCTTCGAGGCGCCCCACCGCATTCGCGAAAGCCTGATCGACATGGCCGAGGTGCTCGGGCCGGCGCGCCCGGCGGCGGTGTGCCGGGAGCTGACCAAGGCCTTCGAGACGATCTACCGGGGCACGCTGCCCGAGCTGGCGGAGACTTTCGAGGCGATGGAGCGCGTGCGCGGCGAGATCGTCGTCTGCATCGGCCCGCCGGAGGCCGAGGCGCCGCCGAGCGAGGCGGATGCGGACGCGATCCTCCTCGGCCTTCTCGCGGAGATGAAGCCGGCGAAAGCCGCGCAAGAGGCCGCGCGCCTGACCGGGCTGGCGCGGCGCGACCTCTATGCCCGCGCACTGGTCTTGAAGGATGCGGCGCCCGAGCCGGCATCGACCAAGGACGCCGCCTTCAAGACCGGACCCTCGCGGGACGAGCGGTGAACGAGGGGCAGCGCGACGAGCGCCGCCGGCGCTTCGCCAAGGGCCATCGCGGCGAGTGGCTGGCCGCCTGGGCGCTTCGCCTGAAGGGTTACCGCATCCTCGCCATCCGACACCGCACGAAGCTCGGCGAGATCGACCTCATCGCCCGGCGTGGCGACACGATCGCCATCGTCGAGGTGAAGGCGCGGGCCACGCTCGAAGCCGCCATGGAGGCCGTCGGCCCCGCCGCCCAACGCCGCATCGAACACGCCGCCGACCTCTGGCTCGCCCGCCAGCGCGACCACGCCCGCCTCTCCCTGCGCTTCGACATCGTCGCCGTCCTGCCGCGCCGCTGGCCGGTCCATGTGCAGGATGCGTGGCGCGGGCGTTGACGCGAAGGCGCATTGCCAGGACCCGCCTTCCCCGCTACCTCCGCAGTCGATCCCTTCCGCAGGAGCGCCTCATGGCCCTTTCCGTCGCCGTCCAGATGGACCACGTTTCCTCGATCTCGATCAAGGGCGACTCCACCTTCGCGCTCTGCCTGGAAGCGCAGCGGCGGGGGCATAGCCTGTTTCACTACACGCCGGATCGGCTGTCGCTGCGCGACGGGCGCGCGACCGCGCGGGCCGAGACGCTGGAGCTTCGCGAAGAGCAGGGGAACCACTTCACGCTGGGCGAGCCGACCAAGATCGATCTGGCCGAGACGG
This sequence comes from Aureimonas sp. Leaf427, assembly GCF_001425485.1. GTDB lineage: Bacteria > Pseudomonadota > Alphaproteobacteria > Rhizobiales > Rhizobiaceae > Plantimonas. The sequence goes on from NZ_LMQW01000012.1 coordinate 245,527, forward strand.
ATGTGGTGCTCCTGCGCCAGGACCCGCCCTTCGACATGGCCTACATCACCTCGACGCACATCCTGGAGCGCGTCCATCCCAAGACGCTCGTCGTCAACGATCCGGCTTCCGTGCGCAACGCGCCGGAGAAGATCTTCGTCACCGAGTTTCCCGATCTCATGCCGGAGACGCTGATCACCAAGGACCCCGTCGAGGTCGCCGCCTTCCGCGCCGAGTTCGGTGAGATCGTGATGAAGCCGCTCTACGGAAACGGCGGCGCCGGCGTCTTCCACATCACGAAGGAGGACCGCAACCTCACCTCCTTCATGGAGACCTTCGCGCTCCTCTTCCGCGAGCCCTTCATCGTGCAGCGCTACCTGAAGGATGTGCGAAAGGGGGACAAGCGCATCATCCTCGTCGATGGCGACTATGCCGGGGCGATCAACCGCGTGCCCTCCGAGACGGATGCGCGCTCCAACATGCATGTCGGCGGGCGCGCCGAGGCGACGGAGCTGACGGCGCGCGAGCGCGAGATCTGCGAGCGCATCGGCCCCGCCCTTCGCGAACGCGGCCTCCTCTTCGTCGGCATCGACGTGATCGGCGACTATCTGACCGAGATCAACGTGACCTCGCCGACCGGCATCCGGGAGGTGAAGCGCTTCGGCGGCGCCGATATCGCGAGCCTTCTCTGGGATAAGATCGAGGAGAAGGTCGGCGCTTCCCGCTGATCCTGCGCTCTCCGGCACCTGGATAACACGCGCGCTGCAGCAAAGAGATGTTCCCGTCTTGTTCTTGCATCGCCCGTGACGCTGCGTTAGGCTCGGCTCGTTCCAGCGTCGCTCTTCGGTTGTCGGGCGGCGCTGCCCTCTGTCCGGAGCGCGTCCATGGTCTCCCGCGTCAAGACGATCGCCTTTCAGGGCGTCGAGGCCGTTCCGATCGACGTCCAGGTGATGATCGCGCCGGGCAAGATGGGCATTCAGATCGTCGGCCTCGCCGACAAGGCGGTGGCCGAGAGCCGGGAGCGGGTACAGGCCGCGCTCCACGCCTCCGGTCTCTCCATGCCGCCGAAGAAGGTGACGGTGAATCTCGCCCCGGCGGACCTGCCGAAGGAGGGGTCGCATTACGATCTGCCGATCGCGCTCGGCCTCATGGCCGCGCTCGGCGCGATTCCCGGCGATGCGCTCGCCGCCTATGTCGTGCTCGGCGAACTCTCGCTCGACGGGATGATCGCCTCCGTCGCGGGCGTGCTGCCCGCCGCGATGGGCGCGAACGCGCAGGGGCTCGGGCTGATCTGCCCCGCGGACTGCGGTTCGGAAGCGGCCTGGGCGAGCGCCGAGATGCCGATCCTCGCGCCCCGAAGCCTGATCCAGCTCGCCAACCACTTCCGCGGCACGCAGCTCATGTCGCGGCCGGAACCCGCGATCCGGGCCGCACCCGACGATCTCGCCGATCTCGCCGAGATCAAGGGCCAGACCATCGCCAAGCGCGCGCTGGAGATCGCGGCGGCCGGCGGGCACAATCTTTTGAGAGTGTGCTACATAAATCGAGCTGCGAGATCGCGGGTCTCGACCCTCTGCCGTCATTGCGGCTGATCCGGGCGAACTTCAGCGTCGGGCCGAAAGCGGACTGGCAGTTTGGGGGCGCCTCGGTCAAGAAGCTGCCGGTCTTCTCTCGACCCATCACCGTCGATCAGGCCGACCTTATCAGTGCTGTCAAGCGGACGTGCCTGCCTGTAGCAGAATACTGGCTACGTGTTTTGAAAACGATTGACGCAACTCCCGAAAATTCTCCAGCCGAGCGGACAAAAACGGGGAGTCCTTCAACTCAGTCATTCTTCTAGGGCATAGCGGACTTCTGGCAGGCGGTCGGTGCCGATTAGGTTCCGCCATGCCTCGACGGCCTGATCGCTCGAACCCTTCGCGGCGAGAGCCAGTGCTAGTCGCACGGCTGTCGCCCGGACGTAGGTTGCGGAAACCAGCATTCGATCCGCAGTATCCGGCTGCGCCAAGGCGCCATAGTCGAAGCGGTCCCATAGATCGGAAAGGGCCTCTACGAGGATTTCGGTTGTTTCGGTACCGACGAGGTCTGCGGCTACCAATTCCTCCGCGCAGCGTAGAAGGACGTGGAGCGCTTCGGCCGGCTGTAGTGCGATAGCCGTGCAAGTGGCCTCAACCAAATTCTCCGGCACGCCGCTTCCCGTGCGAACCGCGATATGCAGCGCGCGTGTGAAGCTATTCACCTCCGCGTACGCCGTCCGCGAGACGAGCTTGCGGAGCGCCCTGAGCAGCTCGTCTTGATTTTCAAAGACGAGCGTCCCGACGAGGGCCGCGTGACCGCCCGTCTCTTGGACGAACGCTAGTAAGGCGGTAGCGCGAGCGTCGGTGCGATCGGACGGTTTGAGGTGCCAGCAGGCGTGGCCAAGCGCACCAGCAACGTCGTCGAGAAGGCGTTTCGCAAGCGCCTCCTGCGACGGCCCTAGGAAGCTCCGCGCGATCGGATTCGCCTCGATTTCCGTAGGCGTGGGGCGCCACGCCGCGAGGGCGTCGAAAAGACCAGCCGCCTCTGCTTCCGTCGGGACCATCTCGAGCGTCGTGAGCGGGTCGATCCCGTACCGGACCGCCTCAGCCTTCTCCGTCGGATTGCCATCGAAGAGCACCCTGCGGACGCGGTCAACAACCTCAACCTCCGGCGGCGCGGGGAGCTTCAGGAACCCATGCGGAAGCAACCATGTGTGATCGGGCAGTTGCCTTTCGTCGACATTGATCCAGAGCGCTCGTGCCGCGGCGTCGATCTCCTCAGGGGTCAAGATATCCAGTCCGTGCAACTGGTAAAGTAGATCGACCGCCCCACCTCTCTGCGCGTTCTGCCCTCCCAACAGGGCAATGACCTCGGCGATGCGGCCTCCGATATCGTCGGGACGAGCCATCGGACCCTTAAGCGCCTCGTAAGCGCCCGACGGGTTGCTATCGAACGCGTCCCTTTCTCCTCGCACCGGATAGCGGATGACAGTGTTAAGGCAGCGCCATCGCTGGTTCGGAGGCATGGCGGTCACGGCGTTCGTCAGCAGGTGGTCCGCCGCCTCTGACGTCGAGAACCAGCCATTGGCGCGTGCGATGCGCAGAGCAAGCGCCGCGTGGCGCTCGGCCGCCTCAGGATCATCCCGCACGGCGAGGCGGGCGAGCGCCTCGACGAAGATGGCGATCCTGTCGATGGCCACTCCGCGTTCGTCCTCTGGACCCTCTATCTGGCCTAACCAGTGCTCGATGACAGCCTCGCAACGAGTGGCGAGGGTCTGGACCTCTTCCGCGTCAAGGGCCGCGACGGCGACGCGCTTCAGCCAAGTCGTCATCAGCGCGCCCTGCGTGTCGGGCCCGACCGCGAGGATTCGGGAGATCGAGGCGGCCGACGGGTCTTCCGACACGGTCACGGCCCGCTCTACGCGTGTGCGCAGCATGTTCGTGTGCCGCATGCCGAAGGGCAGCCCAATCCGCTCGCGTAGCCAAGACGCAAGCTCAGCAGGGGTCGCAGCCGCCGCACGCGATACGAAACGCACGCCACCGTTCCGCTGGCGGTAGGAGCCGGGACGGAACTTGACGTCGATGCCGGTCGCCTTCCGCCGCGACTCCTCGGCCTGGCGGATCTTCGCGTCGAGGTGGCTGATCTCGTTCCATGGGTCGTATCCGTCCAGGCGGAAGCGCTCCGGCACCTCTACGGTGACCTCCTCCTCCATGTGGTCACGCATCGTGCCGACCACGAAGCCTGCCCAGATCAGCCGCGACCGTAGCGCAATGCTCGATGGCGCCCGGCGGCAACGTTCGAGCAAGTCGCTCCACGTCATCCGCATCAGGGACCGCGCTGCGTCCTCATTGCCTAGCCACGCTAGCAGTTCCGCCCGGCGGAGGCCCCACACTGGGTCCGCGCCACGCACGTTCTCGGCATGGCGCGCTACCTCCGCGTGGTCAAGCCGGTCCAGCGCCGTTTGAGCCCATGCCTGCGCAATAGTTGCGGCAACGTCCGGGTCGGTCGCGAGATGCGCCCACTTGAGGACGACCTCCTCAAGGTCGCCCACCACCCGCGCGGCCCGCAGCCGGGACGCGATAGCGGCCTTCAGGAGGACTGGGTTGAAGTCTCGCACCATCCGCTTAGCGACGGCATCGTCGAGCCGCGTGGCGAGGTAGGGCGGCAGCGGATCGGCCGCGACATCGTGCCTCCAGGCCATCTCTAGCACGACGTCTCGCGCCTCGATTGGCGGGATCGCATCGAGCGCCTCTATGAGGCGGAGCGGCGCGTCCGTTCCGAAGCGAATGTGATGGCGCTTCTCCCAAGGGCAGACGAGCCAACCGGGATAGGTTTCGCGGTCACGCTTCCATCCCCGGACAGCCGCTCGCAGGTTCTCGACCTTAAGGTCCAGATCCCCCGAGATCCGGTCGTGCTCCGTGCTCAGCGACGGATGACCGAGCTCTGTCGTCGAGAGCGGGGTCCAGTCGCCCGGTCGCGCGGGGCGCTGATCCTCTAGGTAGTCGAGTAGCCAAGCGATCGCTGCCCGATGCCGATCGGGCGCCTCGTCGGGCACCACCGGCGAAAGGTCGATCGGCACGACCCCTAGTCCTTCCAGTACCCGCCGCGCGATCGGATCGAGGTCGAGCGGCCCGATGAGGTAGACCTTCCGCTCAAGCCCCTTGAGACGGTCGCGTACCCAGCCGATCCAAGCCCGGAAGTTCGGATCTTCGCCCGAGAAACCGAGCAGGCAGAGGTCGGTCTCGATTAGCGCTTGCCGGGCCGTGTTGACCATGGCAGCCCGCTCCTCGGGGAAACGGCGATAATCCTCCTCAGTGACGACTAGGCCGGCCTCGTCCTCGATCGTGCCGTGCAGTTTTACGATCCGGGGCGAGCACTGGCCGGCAAGGTCGGCTTCGTTCCGCACGACCCCGTAGCCGCGGACGGATCGGAGCGCCCCACGCTCCAGCAGCGTGTCGTAGTTCGTCGTCAGTACATCCGCCCATGGCAAGTCGAGCAACCGGACATGCGCCTCTCCCGGCAGCCACGCGGCATCGTCGACCTGCAACCGTACCAGCGCGGTCAGCGCGCTGCGTCCGAAGGCTATCTCATAGGTCTGAGCAAGACGCAGCGGCGCACCCGTAATAAGGTCATCGAACCCGCCAAGGCCTTCGACCATCGCCCGTGCCAAGTCTGACCAAAGCGGCGGTCGCGCCCCGTCCGCCTCCGGCCGTTCGGCCTGGAGGGACACGCCTGCGCCAGCCAGCAGTGTCGCGGCGCCCCCCGACGGGTGCCAAAGAGCTTGCGCAAGGCGGCGAAGACTAGGTGCGTCCATTAGGTCGCTCATACAATTCTCACTCATATCTGGATCGGAATCGGAGCTCTTGAGCGTGCTACTCATGACTTAGGTGTTCGGCTATTCAACAGAATGACCCATTCTTTGAGTCTTACCATCACCCAAAAACGTCACGGAAGAATACGTTACGCAGAGTGAAATCCGGCGTCCGCGTCATGCTGAGAGTGTGCTACATAAACGCCATCGACTCGATGGAGTACGTCCGGTGCCCAAAGCCTTCTCCTACATCCGTTTCAGCACCCCGGATCAGGCCCGAGGGGACTCGCTCCGTCGCCAGCTTACCGCCGCTCGTGCGTGGTGCGAGGCTCGTGGCCTAGACCTCGACGACAGCCTCCGCGACCTCGGCATCTCCGCCTATAAGGGTGCCCACCGGGACATCGGAGCGCTCCGCTCGTTCCTATCGTTGGTCGAAGCCGGGAAGGTTCCGCGAGGCTCCTACCTCGTCGTTGAATCCTTGGATCGCCTGTCCCGCGAGGCCGTGCTCGATGCCGCGGCGAGGCTCTTCGACCTCATCCGCGCAGGCGTCATCGTCGTCACTCTCTCCGATGGGCAGGTCTACTCGGAAGAGCGCCTGCGCACCGATTGGACGCCCCTTATCGTGAGTATCGCGGTCATGGCCCGCGCCCACGAGGAGTCCCGGATCAAGGGCGAGCGCGTCGGCGCTGCATGGGCGCGGAAGAAGGATGCCGCGCGCGAGGAAGGCCGTCCTCTGACCTCGCGGTGCCCCGAGTGGATCGCGATCGAAGGCAGTCGGTTCGTCGTTCGCGAGGATCGCGCGGAGATCGTGCGGACGATCTTCCAATGGGCGATCGAGGGCTACGGACGAAGGCAGGTCGTCGCCAAGCTTAACGAAGCGGGCACGCCTACATGGCGAGGCGGCATCGGCTGGCAGACATCGACGGTCGGGAAGATTCTGACCGGCCGACTCGTTCTCGGCGAGTACCAGCCGCACTCCGGCAGCAGCCGGGCCGGGACTCGTCAGCCAGCCGGAGACCCCATCGTCGGCTACTACCCGTCGATCGTCGACGAGGAGACCTACTGGCGCGCCCAACAGGCGTCGCAGGGACGCCGCGTCGCGGCCGGTCGACGCGGAAGGGGCGTTGCCCACCTTCTCCTCGGCCTCGGCCGTTGCACGCGCTGCGGCGCGGCTATGCACCTCGTCAACAAGGGCACCACGCCGAAAGGCGGAAGCTACTTCGTTTGCTCGGTGGCCGCTCGGAAGGCTGGCTGTGAGAACGATGGCCGCTGGCGGGTTGACCATATCGAGTCCCGCCTCCTCCGAGGACTCGCTTACCTTGACGCCGGCACCGTCCTGCACGGCGCGCAGCCGACCGTCGAGGCGGATCGCGTGTCGCTCCTTGCCGCCCGGCTAGCCAAAGTCGAAGTAGCCCGCGGACGCCTCTTCGTGCTGGTGGAAGAGGACGGCGACGAGAGGGCAGTCGGCCGCTATCGTACGCTCGGCGACGAAGCCAAGACGATCAAACGTGACCTCGCCGAGGCCGAGAAAGTCGCCGCGACAGCCGCAGCCGACCCTGGCCTCAAGGCTCGCCTTGGCGAAGCCGTGGACCTGTCGCGGGCGATGAACGAGGCGGAAGGCAACGACCGTCATGCGATCAGGACGAGGCTCGCCGAGCAACTTCGCCAACTGGTCGCCGAGGTCCGTTACGATCCCGACCTTGGCGTGCTCGCACTCCTTACGCCGCGACCAGGCCTTCCCGCCGATCAGGTCCCGTCGATCGTAGGAGCGTCGAAGATGGCGGCATGGCGCCTGTGGCTCAACGACGACTCCGACCCGTCTGGCCTCGCCGGGATCGAGGACATGCCGCGCCCGGACGAGGAGGCGCAGTCCCGTCGTATTCTTGCCAAGATGCGCGTGCGGCGAACGTCGGCGTAGCCGGCGCGAGCCGGGCGTATCGACGTCGCCTCCGCGAGGGGCGTGAGACCATCCCCCCCGGGGGAGGGTCGGAGCCGAACGCTAGTTCGGGTGGGGGATCAGGATACCCCAACCGTACTGGACACCTCCCGCATGTTCTGGCGCGTAGCCTGGAGGGACGCGGCCACTCGCGGGTTGAAGGGAACGTGGTCCGCCTCGCGGGCCTCGTCCTCGCGGGCGCCCGCGTTGAACTCGGCCTTGGTCATTCCGTCGTACTGCTTACGCTCGGCCTTCAGCGCTTTCACTGCGGCGACTTCTGTTCGCCATTTCGCATGAGACCGCAACGCCCCACGTAGTTCGGACCTCGACCGAACGGAAAGCTCGGCGAATCCCTCCGCCTTCTCCAGCAGCGCGATTTCGGCGTCGATGTCGGCAAGGACTCGGCCGCACAACAGACGGCGCGCCTTCTTGAGGTTCAAGCGGCGGTTCCGGAGCGCTTGGTCCTTGAGACCCTTGCGGCCCTTCTGGAGCCATTTGTCGAACGCCTTCTCGGTCGTCGGGATCGTCTCCCCGCGCGCCCGGGCAAGAATTGCGCGCCCGACCGCTTCGGCGAGCGACGGCGGAACCGCGTTCGCGATCATCAACATCCGTTTCCGGCTCGCCGGGATGTCGAGCCAGTTCCAATCCGCTGGGAAACCTTGGATGCGCGAGAGGACATCCATCGGCAGCGGGGGAATGTCTGCCGATGGCCCCATGTCCCGTTCGTGGTCCTTGTACCAGTTCTGCGGCCCTTCGTGGGCGCTGCGCAGCAGCGTCGGGCATGGGAGGTCGATCGATCGAACCCCCGAATGTCCGGTGTACGGACGCATGAAGAAGGCGCGGGCTTCAAGCGGGTGGTTCCCGCCGGGGTGGATACCCACATCGTCGCCCAGCGCATCCCGGACTGACATCCGTCGAGGAGCAGCGGCATCGGCTAGGGCGGACTCGAGGAACCCGTCAGCCTCGCCAAGGCGACCGATCGAGAAGAATCGTTTGCGCATCTGAGGTGTGCCATAGCGACTGCCGTCGAGGACTACCTCCGTGAGGCCATAGCCGGCCTTCACGAAGAGAGCGCGGGCACGCGAATAGGTTTGGGTCTTCCGGGCGCGCGGGACGTTTTCCATGACGAACCACGTCGGCCTAGCCGTCACGATCGCGATCGCGATCGCGAAGCCGAGCGTCAGGCTGGCGTTTCGGCCTTCGGTTCGCTTCCCCGCCGAGGAGAAATCTTGACAAGGAGGCCCGCCGACGATGATGTCGGGCTGGAGCTGCGCGATCGTCGGCGCCATCTCCAGAAGGTTCGCCAGATCAGCCTTGCGGTGTCGATCAACCCGAAAGACGCGCTCGACCGACGTCCCCAAGTTCGCCCTGTGCACGCGAAGGGCTTCGTCGTTCGCGTCGTAGGCACGAACGATGTCGAACCCGGCACGCTTCAAACCAAGCGACATCCCGCCGGCACCGCAGAAAAGATCGACCGCGCGCATGGCACCCCCGTCATGGATTCATTCCTGACGCTGGCCTACTCGGGAAGCGGTTCGATTCCGGTCAATGGAAAGGGTGAATCGTTGGTGGCTACCGACCCGGCCCGCCCCAGTTTACTACAGGCTCCGGCGCACCTTCGGCGCTGTGGAGGGCGCGGCGCGCCTCCGCCTGCTCCGCCTTCGGCTCCGGCCCGACAAGGCTGGAAAACGGGGATGGCCCTGCCGCAGCGTCCAGTTTTGAGACGCCGCTGCGCGCAGCGAACGACATCCGGGAAAGCGAGCCAACCAATCCCATTTGCGCACGCCAGCGAACTGCCAGGGTAGCAACGAACGACGGGTAGGCATGACCTGCCGATCTCGTTGGACGGGACGCGCGCTCATGCTACTTGAGGTTCGACTCGGAGGCGAAATGGAAACAAAGGAAGGGCGCGAGTTCAGGCTACGCTATGTCGGACAACGGTTCGAGGGAGCGAGGCTTCCGCTCGATGTCATTTCCGATCTGCCAGCGTTCCGAAACCTCGTCGTCGCGTTCGCAAAGGATATCTGGCGCGCCGAGAACCATGGCCGAGTTCGGCTGCCGAAGGGGTTCGACCAAGCGCTGGGGTTTGATCTCGTTGCGCTGGAGGACGGAAGCGCCGTTCCTTGCCTCGCATGGAGCCGTGAGTCCGCCCAGGTGCCGCTGCCGACGATGTCCGACTACATCGATACGGTCGTCGACGCCGCTTATGAACAAGCTGTTGACCTGATGGATCGCGCTGCCCGGGGCGACTATCCCGCCGGGGCGCTCAGCGTAGCCGCCGTTCGGGCGCTGGACCGTTTCGGCTCGTCCCTTCGAGAAGACGAGCGGATCGAATTTCTCGGGAGCGCCGGCCGTAACGGCAACGTCGTCTCGATCACTCCGGAGCTACGACGGCAGTTCCTGAAGAAGGTTAAAGACACCTACACCCTCCGTGTCGAGGGAATCGGCATTCTGACCGCTTTGAGCACTGAAGTGGGCTGGGTCGAGATTCAGACTGACCACTACGGAACCCTGCATGTTCCCTTGGATGGCGACGAGGTCCACCAGTCCTTCGATGGCAACACGCGCCAGCGAGTGCGGTTCGACCTATCCGTGATTTTCGATCGTGAGGATGCGGTACGCTCGGTTGCCGAAGCCCACGACGTCGCGATGATCGACGAGGAAGTCGACCGGGCAATTGAGAAGGCGGAAACCCGCCTGTCGCACCTCAAGACCTTGGTAGATGGCTGGAAGGATGGAGAGGGCGTCGCGGTCACTGATCGAGCTGTCAAGAATGCTCAACACCTTCTCGCGCGACGCTCGACGCTGGCCACATCGTTCCGGATCTACCCGACCCTTGAGGGTGGCGTGCAGATCGAGTTCGAAGCCGGAGGCTGGGAGTTATCGGTCGAAATGTCGGCAAACGGCGAGGTCGAGTTCTACGGGTCACGTCTCGATGGAACCGCAGATTTCGACCCGAACACCTACGAGGGGATCGACGAGGAGTTCCTCAAGGAGCTTGACGACCGCGTCGGCGCATACCCGACGACGGGGGTCTTCTCTTGAGCGAGGACATGAACGGCGACGAGGTTCTCTTCCGTCAGATCCATCCCGAATGGGTCCAGGACGGTCTTCCGACCAGTCAGGGCTTCCGGCCTACACCGAAGGACGGCGGCAGCCTGTCAGTCGACCGCTCAACCCTGTGTACCGCACATGACAGCTACGCTCTCCATGCCGAAGTGAAGCAGTTGGCGACCGCGGGAACCTGGGGCCTGAGCGTGGAAGAGTTCGCCGAGGTCCTGGTCGAATGCCGCCCCGACCCAATCGAGGCGACGCTGACGGAGCCTGCAAACGCCGCCCATGCGGTCGCCGACTTCACGCCGCTCCCCGCCAATCGTTGGAAGCCCGTTTCGCAAAAGCTGAAGACCGTAGCCGCTCGACGGGGCCGACAGCACCCGTAAGCTCGGGTGACCAACTGGTCGGGACATCGCGGAACCGTTCCGGAAACCGCTTGCGGCTTGCCAAGCCAGCGCAAGAGGATTGTGAAAGGCCGAAACCGTTGCGCCACCGGCGCCCGTCCGAGCCTTCCCGAAACGGCCGTTTGCGAAAGGCTCCTCCCATGCTCCTCGGCTACGCCCGCGTCTCGACCAGTGACGATCAATCCACTACCGCCCAGTCACGCGCGCTGCGCGACGCCGGATGCGAGAGGATCTTCGAGGAGGTCGCGTCCGGCGGGCGCTGGGATCGCCCGGAGCTTCATCGGCTGCTCGACCACCTTCGGCCCGGCGATACGTTGGTGACTTGGAAACTCGATCGCCTGTCGAGGTCCCTTCGCGACGCCCTGACGATCATGGAGCGCGTCGAGAAGGCGGGGGCGGGATTCCGATCACTGACCGAGGCCATCGACACGACAACGGCCCCAGGGCGGATGCTTATGCACATGGTCGCAGCCTTCGCCGAGTTCGAGCGATCGATGATCCGAGAGCGCACCAGTGCCGGTCTCCGACAGGCCCGGCTCGAAGGCCGCGTCGGCGGTCGTCGGTCGAAGCTCACCACACGGCAGCGCCAAGAGATTGCCGAGAGCGTCCTGTCCGGACGCAGAACCGCAGCCGACATGGCCCGCCTTTACAGCGTGAGCCAGCCGACGGTAAGCCGGATTGTGGCGGATGCCCGATCAGGACCCGGCTGAAGCTGTCACGGACGACTTCGGTACGATCGCGATCGACGGGTTAGCTCCAATCAGACAAGGAAGTTGAGAACACAAGCTGCGCGTTCTGCTTGTGGGAATCAGTGATGCAAACTGTCAAAGGAGTGCTAGAACAGCTTGAAAGGCCTCGCGACATCGCAATGCGACTGCGTGATTTCATCTATCAGATACAACCTCACCTAATGGCTAACGGGAAAGAGAAACGATGCGAGTTCGCCTTGATCGTATCGTCATCGAGGACTTCAAGAGAATCGAGAAGCTCGACGTTGACCTGAAGCCAATCACGGCCCTTGTCGGCGGCAACACCAGCGGCAAGAGCAGCGCGCTACAAGCGGCCCAACTTGGAGTCTCCATCCTCCAAGCCGCATTTCGCGGTCGACGCGGCAACGGCTCCCCTATTTTCGCCGGCACCGTATCGAACGATGCAGTGTTGTTTCGGCCGACCGAGCAGCTCCTCGACCTCAGGCGTGGCGAGGCGGCGACACAAAACCTCGGCTACTCCATCACTTATGTTGGCTTCGATCTCGACACGGACGTAGCCAAAGAGACGACGGTTGAAGTCCGGAGGGGCAAGAACGCGAATATTGCCATTATCCGCTCGGGCGACGACGAACTCGCCGCAGTGCTCGCCGATGGTGACCGCCCGTTTTCTATCTTAACCCCGGGCCTCTCTGGTATCCCGATGCGTGAGGAATGGCGCACGAAGGGCGCCATGGACGCTGCCGTCATGCACGGTGATGCCAACCTCTACCTGCGCACGGTGCTCGATCACCTTTTCAAACGGGACCTCGACGAGATGGCTCGAACGGCTTGGCGAGCCAGCCGCGACATCGGCACTCTTCCAGTCAGCGGTTGGAAAACCTTCTCAACGCTCCTAGACCGCTGCTACTCCGGCGTACGCATTATCGTAGCCCATGATCCAATGCATGACCGCTACGTCAAGATAGACGTGGAGGCGCCAGACTCATGGGTCACGCTCGACATGGCATCGACCGGAATGCTTCAGGTCATTCAGATCATCGCCTACGCTTGCTTCTACGCGCCGCCGCTCATCCTACTCGATGAACCCGATGCCCACCTGCATGCCGATAGCCAGTCCCGCCTTTACGAAGCCTTGCGTGGTGTCGCTGCCGAGACGAATACTCGAATTCTTTTCGCCAGCCACTCTCCGCAGCTTATTCAGCGACTGATGTATGACTCCGAGGCGGCGGTCGTTTGGATGGCGCAAGGTGCCAAAGTTCCGGTCGACGAGGCCCAGCGGCCGACAATCCCGCTCCTCATGACACTCGGCGCGCTGTCTGCCGGCGCGGACGCATTCGATCCCGCGCGACCGGTGATCCTTATGACGGAGGACAAGCTCACCAAACCAGTCACGGCACTTGCCAAAGCGAACGGTGCGCCTGACAACCTTGCCGTCATCTCCTATAACGGCTGCGGGAACCTACCTGCGGCCCGTCTGCTTGCCAATATGATCACCGATGTGCGCCCAGACGCACGCATCATATTGCATCGCGACCGCGACTTTAGAACCGAGGCGGAAATGCTGTTCGAGTTGTCGACCGCCGATGCGGAGCGGCAGCGCAATGGTATTACCCGTGTCACCGAAGTGTTTACGCCGTTGAATGATGTGGAGCACTCCTTCGCCCAATCTGCGCACCTCAAGCACGTGTTCGGAGAGCTTGGTCCGGAACTGGTGGACGCTGCTATCTCCGACGTGACGGCAATTAAGCGAGATGATTTAGTGCAGGCTGCGCGTGTCGCGCGTGACCAGGTCCATTCGTCCCTTTACGACAGCCCGCGGAAGCGTGGGAAGCAAGAATGGGGTGCATCGGGTATGCCTGATGTCGCTCCCCCGCTCGGCGGTTTCCTGCCGGCCAACGGGTTAGCTGCGGTTCCGTTCGAACATACGCACGGCAAGATGCTGATGGATGGCCTGAAACCGAAGATCCATCACCACGTTGGCGGTGCCTCCCAAGCGTCGAACGACCGGATTTACACGCCGACCCCAGAACTCGAAACACCGACTTGGCAAGCGGTCTTTCAACCACCGCCCAATCCATAGGGACTCAGCGTTGCCGGACCACCGTCGCTAGCCTTGCTCTTGGCACTAGCTCGTTATCGACCTTCTGGCATCGAGATTCATTCGTCCATGTACGTGCTCTCGAACGCGAGCCTGGCGTTCCCCGACGACGTGCTGACGCCGGTGATGTCGCACGATGTCTTCGACCGAACGGGGGCGGCTCCGGACAGGCTGAACGCTTGGCCGCGGTACTCCCCCCGGACTTCGTATGGCGCAGGCGCGCAGCCCTTCTTGTAGACGAAGGCGGTCCCGCGGATCGGCACCGACCTCGGGTCCAGGCTCCACGGCCGACCGCGGTAGAGCACCGTCCCCGGCTTCACGGTCCCGGCGATCGAGGCCTTGGGCCTGGCGTAGACGATCACGCCCTTCGCGGCGTCGACGACCATCTCGGAGCCGTTGTGGTCGAAGGGAAGTCCGGCAAGTGAGTTCAAGGGAACCACCTCGGCCTTGGTCGAAGCAGGCCTCGTCGTCTCCTCTGCCCCACCACCCAGCGCCGCCATAATCGCGCGATCGAATGCAGCGCGCTCGGCCTTGGTCAGGCCCGCAGCCTTCATCCCGGCGGCAACGCGCCGTTCGAGCTTCGGCCCGGAGAAGAAGGCGTATCTGGGCACGCCCAGGCTCGCCAAGGCCTGCGCATCGACGTTGGCGGCGGTGATGTCGAGCGCGGCGCATTCCGCCAACTTCTCGACGGATGCCTCCTTTTTCAGGGAGCCGTAGCACGCCTCGACCGCCTCGGCGGCGCCGCTGATCCCGCCCTCGCCGTAGATGCCGCGGAAGGCGGCTGCGCCCCGCTCCGCCCCCGCCGAGACCGACCGCGACAGATCGGGACCGGCCATCGCGGCGGGCGACAGGGTGAGCATGGCGGCAATGGTCAGGATGCTGGCGGCTAGACGCATGAGGACTCCGTCGATCGTGGAGCCGTCACCTTGCCACGATCGAGGAAACCTTCGGTTGCCGAAGCCACTCGCATTCTCACGGATCGACGCCGAAACGCGGAGCTTCGACAGTTCGGGAATCCCGAACTAGATGCTTCGAGTTTCGAAACGTTCGTGACCGAAGCCGGATCGACGACCGAGCGGGTAGTTCGAACATCCCGAACTATCGAGCGACGACACGAAGCCGGATGGTTCGACGGTTCGGGATTCTCGAACAATGGAGATGGTCGAGCGTTCGGGAGTTTCGAACCGAATGTTTCGACTTTCGAAGCGTTTTGCGCCTTCGACGTCTAGCCATGTGACGAGCCGATTTCCGAAAATCGCGATAAGCTACAGGCTCTTACCCGGCGTGACAGCCGTCTTCGCCGAAATGCCTTTATTAGTTAGGGAGGGTCTTTGGGTAGGGCCGTTAGGAGCGGAGCGACGGTCGGCCCGTCCTCGGCCGACGCAGTCGGGCGCTTGACGAAGGCCCGTCCGGGCCTGACCCTGAAACGCAAATGACCCGGCCATATGGGATTGCCGTCCCGGCCGGGTCTTTGATGCGGTTCTGTGGAGGTGACGATGCGCGATCGAGCCGCACCCGTCAAGGCATGAGCATAGCGCCGGAGGCCTTCGAGTGGCTTCGCGCGCAGGCATACGAGCGCTGGGGCAGGATGCCGAAGGCCGAGCGCCAAGCGGGTGAGATCGCCGCGTGGGGCGCATCGGCCCTCACTCGCTGGCGCGAAGGGCGACCAGACGGCGGCGACCTCTCCGACGCGCAGCTCGGGCGGACGGCGAACGATGTCGCGCGCTACATGGTCGAGCGGTACGGCCAGAAGCGTTCTCGGCCGGCGCCCCGCACGACAGCCGAGGGACGCGCCGTGGAGAAGAGGATCATCAGCGCCGTCGTCCCCGACTACCTTGAGGAAATTGGACGACCGGTGACTGCCAAGGCCGTCGCGCAGCACCTCGACGTGAGCGAGCGCAAGGCATCGCGCGCGCTGGCGACGGGCCGGGGCGCTCCGAAGCGCGACGCCCGCGTGGCCGCGTTGGACGGGCACGGACGCATCCTTCACGAGATCGCGGAGGCGCTCCTCCCCGTCGATGGCTTCTGCGTCCTTCGCGCGAGCGACATCGCGGCTCGGCTGTGGTCGGACCCGGCGGAGACGGATGCCGCCCGTCGCAAGCGGCGAGAGAGGCTCCTGAAGGCGTTCGCGCCGCTTGCGCTGCTGTCGTTCCATGTCGTTGCCAAGGGCGACCTCTTGGCCCTCCGCCGCGGCCGAAAATGGAAGCCCGAGGATGCCGCCGCTCGCCTGGCAGCCGCGGCCGAGAAGCCCGGCCGCGTCGCGCCTCTCCCCGTCCCACGGGACAAGGGCTTGTTCTGGGAGTCCGCCGAGGTCAGGGGCCTGATAGCTACCCTCCGCGTCTCCCTCAGGGGTGGCGACCGTCCAGACGTGTTCGAGGACTTCCTCGCCATCCAGCGCCTCGTGCATGACGGACGCGCGGGCATGGGCATCTACCACTTCGCTCATCGGATCAGCGGCAGCATCAACCACTGGTGCAATGACCTTCCGTCCTTCTTCGCCCTGGCGGCCGTCGGGAAATGGGGCATCCGGACGGAGCCGACCGTCAGCCATGCACTCAGCGAGATCGGCTGCCGCATTACGATGCTGGAGGAGGATGGATGCTGGGGCCGCTCCGCCTTTGACACGGTGCAGACCCTGCTCTCGTTCGAGTCGCGCGGCGTGGCTTTCATCGAATGCTTCGATGACGATGCGCGCGCCCGGATCGAGGCGTTCCAAGCGATCGTCGACGTATCCGATGCCGACGGCTGGATCGACGGCAGCACCGCGCTCAAACTGTGCGACCGCCTCGCCCGCGAGGAGCGGGATGGAACTTGGTCCGCAGACTCTTGGATCAAGTACGGCGCGCCGTTCTAGGCCATCGGCACCGTCCGGTCGGCATGGCCGGAAAGGACTGACACGGCCGCGAATCCTTGCCGTCGCGCCGCGAATCCTTGTCAACGCGCAGGTGCAATCAAAGCGCGATCCCTCGAAAATTCGAGTTCTTGTCAATGATTACCCCTGATTGCAATCTGAATCCTTACTGAGAATTTCTTACCGGAATCCGGTCCTTTCGAGGATTTTTCCTCCAATCGAATCCTTGTATGCGTCCTTCCAGATGCCCTCCGTATCCTCGTTTCGAGCACGATATTTCAAGTAATCAAATTGGTACAAGTGTCTGTATCTGCTGAATCTTATAAAATAAATCAATTGCACGGCGGGTCGGACTTGGGGCACGTTAGGAGGTGACGGAGCCGCCTGGTCGCAGGCAAGTCCGTTGATCGACAGATGCAACCTGATAGGAGAATGCGATGTCCGACGTGGACGACATGCAGGCCGCGGGCGACGCGGCGCAGACGACCCGGGGCGAGGTGATCGCCTTGGACGGCGGGGCGCTCGAAAACCCCGCGTTCGTGAGCCACAAGCGCGGCCGGAACTGGGGTGCCGTCCTCAGCGGCCCGAACGCCGCCCGCATGCAACGCACGTTCCTCGCCGCCCGCGAGGCGACGGTGGACGTGTCCGACGTGCAGCCGGGGCAGGTCATCGAGCTCGGCGGCGACTACGTCACGAGCGGCGGGAACCGCCACTACGATCGCCGCTACTTCCTCGTCCTCGACACGGACGGCGAGGAGCGAATGACCGCCGAGCAGCACGACACCGCCGCCAAGGCGCTGCGCGCCGCCCGTGAGCTTGCGAAGGGCACCAGCCTCCCCATCCCCTCTGCCGCGTCGATCATCGACGCCGCACCTGTTCTCTAAGGAGGAGCGACCATGCACATCACCAAGGTCGTCGGCGGACTGCGCTACGACACCGCCAAGGCCGAGGAAATCTGCCGTCTCTCGAAGGGGCGTCCGGGCGACTGGAACACCGAGGAGACCGCCCTGTACCGCACGTCCAAAGGTGCGTTCTTTCTCGCCGGAGAGGGCGGCGCCCGCTCGCGCTGGGGAAAGCGCGTCAGCGATGGGCTGACCGGCGGCGAAGGGCTGATCCCCGTCACCGTCGAGGAGGCCCGCACCTTCGCCGAGGAGAACGCCGACGCGGAGACCGTCGTGGCCTTCTTCGAAGTCGAGGAGGCCTGACATGCAGCGGATGAGAGCCGGAAAGAGCGACGTGCGGAAGGCGAAGATCGACGCGCTCATCGCAGACATGACGCGGAGGGAAATGGATGTCGCGGCGCGTGTCGCGGAGTGCATCAAGAGCGGCAAGTTTTTCGATCGTGATTCGCTTCCGTCGAAAGCCTTGAAACTGGCCTACCTGCATTTCGGCGACGACAAGTAGGCACCCCCGGCGGGCTACGGTCCGCCGCCTTCCACCAAACCGCCGGACTGACCGGCGCCGCAGCGGGACGCGGAGTCCCGGAGAGACAACATGGACATCGAGAAAGATTTGACGCCCTCGCGCGAGGGCGATCGGCCGCCCTATGCCGACAGGTGGCACACCCTGTCCGACTGGATGCGTGTGAACATGCGCTCCAAGGACCCGCGCTACTGGACCGCCGAATTTCCCCACGAGGTCACCGGGACCGAGATCGAAGGTGTCGCAGGCGTGCCGAGGGGGTGGACGGTCCAGCTCTTCGTGATCGACAGCGACGATGAGGTCCGCGCCGAGGTCCGCGCGTTCTTCTTCGCGCCCGATCGCTCTGTCACGGTCTCGGTCGTGCAGATGCCCGACGACATCGCGGCGCGCAAGGACTTCTACCGTCGATACATATGGGAGCCACACGACCTCGCCGCAGAGATGTGGGAGCGGCGCGAAGCCAGGGCTGCCTGACAGCGACCTCGGCGGGCCACGGCCCGCCGCCCTTCACCAAGTCGCCGGGGATCACCGGCGCCGCAGCGGGACGCGGAGTTCCGGAGAGACACCCCATGGACATCGATGACATGACGACGCGCCCCCGCGACAGCGAGGGCGTGCCCGGCGAAGCTTCGGCCGTCGCGACCGTAGGCCACAAGTCCGGTACGGTCGCGGACAGCATCCTCGCCTTCGCCACGGGCGGAACGGCGGGCTGCACGAGCGGGCGGGCTATGGCTCGCCTTTACCTCCTTCTCACCGACGGTGCCGCGTTGCCCATCCGGGAGACCGATTGGGGCCTCGACGGCACCCGCCGTGCCTGGTGGGAAGCCGCGATGATGGCATTCAGCAGAGGGGCATGGGACGGCACGCGGGACGGCGTCGACCGCGTCCGCGCCAAGCATCCCTACCTCGCGCGGCAGATCGATGCCGCGTCGGCCGCCTACGAGGCGGAGAACCGAGCGATCCACAGGGAGAACATGAAAGCCGAAGACGACGACTGACGAGGCGGCGGGCACCCTGCCCGCCCTTCTTCCAGCCGTCGCGTTGCGTGCCGGCTGGGCGAAGGGCTTATCCTTCTGGAGACAGCGACCATGAGAAGCGAATCCGCCGCGATCGCGGCCATCAAGTCCGGCGAGCGGACGCTCGACGACTACGGCGCGGCGTCGACAAGCGAGTGGCTGACGTTGTGCCTCGCGTTGGCGCGGTACGACGGACTCGAGGGCACCGGATACGAGGCCCACGAAGCAGCCTGGGACCGCCTGAACGACCGCCAGCGCGCCATCGTGCGCGCCGAGAACCCGACCTTCCGCGCGGCCGAGTTCGACGGCCCGTCGCGGTACTTGTAGGAGCGGCGCGCATGAGGCTCCCCGCCACGCTCCGCGCGATCGAAGCGGGCAAACGCTTGCCCGTCATCTGGGATGTGAATCTCCCTGGGAAGACCGACCGCCACGCCGTTGTCGGTGCCGCCTGGGCCGAGATCGAGGTCGGCGGATTCGTTGTCGCGGCCGAGATCGAGCCGTCGCGCAGCGCGGACGGATATGAGTGGGCCATCGTCAGCGTATCGGACGAAGTTTTGCTCCACGGCGTCGCGGCGACGATGGACGACGCGCAGGCCTGCGCTGCCGTTGCCGCGGTTGCCGTCCTCGCCGACATCGCCGCCACTTCCTGACCTGGACGCCGCCGCCGCCCGCACGCACGCTGGTCTTCTGACCCACGGGAGACCCCTCATGTTGCCGACGACCGTCCTCCTCGCCCTCCGCCGCCGAACGGCGTTGCGCCGCCTCCTCAGCCTCGCCGGGTATCTCGGCGGGGCTGCCGCCATTGTCTACGGCATCGTGCTCTTCAATGCCGGGGCTGCCTTGAGCGACGACACGCTCGCGTCTGGCTACTGGCTGACCGGCGGCATCATCGCAATGTTCGGGACCCATGAGGTCCGCCAAGCGATCCGAACCGCCCGCACGCCCGATCCGATCGAATCTTGACCTTCCTGGACGCCGTTCCTCCACACCTCTACGGCATACCTGTCCAGGGGCGCTCATGCCCAAGCGCGTGGCGTCGCCTGCTGCGCAGGCGAGGCAGCTACCGCCGGCCAAGATGCCGCGTCGAGAGGTCGGAACGGCCACAGGGCGGCCACGAAAACGAACAGGAGATCGGACATGCTGCACCAGATCGAGAACCGCTGGACCCGCGCCGCCGTCGCCGTCCTCCTCTACTCCGCTCCGGTCATCTGGTGGCTCCTCGTCCCGTTGGCCTTCTTCCTCGTCAACGAGGCGATGGGCGGCTGATCCACCCGCCACGAACGACACAAAGCGAAAGGGGCGCACCTTAAGGAGCGCCCCTTCGTCGTTTCAGGCTTCCCGGGAACCACCTGGACGCGCCCGCAGGCCGTTCCCGGCCTTCGCGCCGACATCGCCGCCACCGTCGTCCTCGCCGCCCTTCGCCTTGCCCGCAGAAGGCTTCATCCCCCCTGCCAGCGCCTCGGCACGGCGCCCGCCGCCGGCTGCACCCATGACGACGGTGTTCCCGGCCTCGCCTTCGCCCCAGCCCGACCCCTGCACCCCGAGCCACTGGCCCAGCCGTTCCGGGATCGAGAGCGTCGCCTTGAACACGAACAGGAACACGGAGAAGGCGACGAACACGTTCAGGAGGGCGTAGACCACGATGCCCGTGATCCCCATGCCGAAGCCGACGACGGCGCCGGTCGACGCGAAGGCGAACGAGTACGACACGAAGTTCAGGAGGACCGCCGTCAGGCTCGATGCCGCGACGTAGGCCGCGACGGTCGCGATCGGCCTCATCAGGATCGAGACGAGAAGGCTACCGTAGCCGAACGTCTGCGCCCGATCGACGAACGACCCGCCGTCGAGCCGCAGGTGCCCGAACGCCCAGATCAGGACCGCGATGGCCGCGACCATGACCTCGACGCACCAGGCGGCAAAGGCATACGTCACGAAAATCCACGGCACCAACGGCAGCACGTAGACGAGCAACGCGCCCGCCGCCCATGCCGCGACGATCAAGGGGAAGCCCGCCTGCATGAGATAGGACAGCGTCTCGCCCGCCGCGCTCGAAAAGAAGTTCGCCGCCCCCGTCGCCGCAGCGCCGACCCCGAACGAAATCTGGGCACCGACGAGCAGCCGATTGCCGACCGACATCAGGTCCGTCACCGGGTCCGGACGGTAGCCGTCGTACCCCGAGAGGTACTGGTGCATCGGCTCCGTCGCCGCCCGGCCGATTTTTACGAACGTGCTCTCGGCATCCTTCTCGGCCTCAGTCGCGAGGTCCGACGACGTGAGCGAGACAAGCGTCGTCTCCACGAGAAGCTGGCTCCGGAGGAGCGCCAGCGCCGACCGCACCGGCGCCGCGAGCGTGCCCCACGCGGATTCGTCGGGCCGGGTCCGGACGATCCGCTCCGATGCCGCGTCCTGCGCAGCCGCGTTGATCCTGCCGAGGATGCGGTACTGCTCCCCGATGCACGGCCACCCGCATGCGGTGACACGATCGAGGAGCTGCTGGCGCAGCGTCGTGTCGTCCGTCCGCACCTCCTCTTCGGCCGCCGACATCATCGCCCGGTCGAACCCGTCGCCGACCGAGTGGATGCGTTGGACGACGTCGGCGAGGACGACGCCCTGCGCCTTCCAATGCGCGACGAGTTCCTGCCCGACCGTCGCGGGATCGAAACCCGAGGGAAGGTTCACGACCGCCCCGAAGTGCCGTGCGAGGGCATCGGCGACACCGAACCCGCGCACGGTCCCGACGAGTCCTTCGACCGCGGCGCGCCTCGTCTCCCCGAAGGATTCGAAGCCTGCCGGATTCGTCAGCGTGAACGCGCCGCATGCCGGGCCGTAGTCCCAGCTCCATCCCGTCGTCCGTGCCGGCGCCGTGACCTCGCCCGTCCACCACGAGGTCTCCTCGTCGGAGCGGATTGGGATGCCCGCAGGCGTCGTCTGCCGTGCTGCCGAGCCATCTGCCATCGACCGCTCCGCCGCGGCGGCATGGGTGAGCGCACAGACCTCGGACTCGAGGACGGCCGACACGAGCGACCGCCCACCGCCCGAGACGGGCAACGGCGACTTGCCCTCGATCGCCGCGAGGCCGACCGCCCGGACGGCGGCAGCGTTCCCGAGGTTCGTCCCCGCGATGCTGACTTCCTTGAGCAGCACGTGGACTACGGCGAGACCCCCGAGGCCGGCGATGGGGATCAGCACGCCCATCCCGACGACCGGCCGCAGGATCGCCCACGCGCCGGACGTTCCCTCTGCGAGCGTCTTGCCCTCGCGCGCGGCGCGCACGATCTCGCTGAGGAGCATGTACCCGAGCCACAGCGACCCGATGAACACGAGGCCCGCCGCGGCGACGTGGAGGACCGCCGAGAATGCCGTCGTCGTCCCGTCTGTCGGCAGCAGGGTTTCCAGGACCCGGCTCGACCAGTCGTCGGCCGGGAGGCGCGCGAGCACGTCGAAGGGAGTGAGGTCCATCGCCGATCACTCCCAGTCGCGCTGCGTGACCGGCGCCACGTCGGCGAAGAGCGCGGCATCCCGCGGCTGCATCTTCGCGACGAGAGTCGCCAGCACGTCGGCCGAGATCGCTCCATCCCGGATCGCATTCAGAAGCGACGCGCCTGCGACGACCTTCCTGCGGGTGTCGTCGCGCCGCTGGGCATCGCGCAACGTCGTCGTCGCCGCGGCGAGGCTCGCTTCCAGTCGTGCCCGCCGCTGCAACAGTTTCGACAAGTCAACCATCTGAACCGTCCCCCCATGCCGCGCCGGTCGACCATCGCCGCCGGCGGATTCCTGTCGCGCGGAACGGCGAACCCTTCCGCGTCGAATGAGCCACCGCCCCGTTTTTTGAGGTTTCATGCGGCCCGGAGGCGCCCCAAGCGAAGCGCCAGACATCAAGAGTGAGGGTGGAGGTTGCACCGAGCAAATCGGCGCCAGACCTTTGGTGAAGGGGAAACCGAAATCCTGGAAGGCGCGATATAGCGTTCTGCGAACGCTGCGGCCTGCGGCGCTTGGAGACCTCCCGCCGGCGACGAGGAGGACGACGCATGGACGTACATCGCGAGATCGCCGCGGCAACGCGCATTGCCTGGGACCATGCTGCCGCGATCCACCTAGCCGCGAGGCTGAAGGGCGTGGCCGACCACGATATCGAGGCGCTCTCGGACTTTGCTTTCGCGCAACGTATCAGGTGGATGCGGGCGGAGCATCGCTCCGACGCGAAGCATGGACTCCGTGTATCGGCAGTCCTCGCCGCGCTCGACCATGGCGCCGAGGACGAGTTCGAGCCGAGCGCTGACGATCGCGCATGACCTCGCTCCCCGCCCACGAGGCTCACCTCGCCACGCGCTTCACGGTCGTCCAACGGAGCCGTGGACGCTCCGCCGTTGCCGCGGCTGCCTACCGCGCGGCGACCCGGCTTGCCGACGCGCGGACGGGGTCCGTTTGGGATTATTCGCGGAAGCGAGGCGTCCTGGATTCCTTCGTTATGGTCCCGCCCGGCTCTCCGGCCTGGACGCACGACCGCGAGGCCCTTTGGAGCCGCGCGGAACTCGCCGAGAAGCGCAAGGATGCCCAGACCGCGAGGGAGACCCAGGTCGCGATCCCCCGGGACCTTCAGCCGAGCCAGTACCGCGCCTTCCTCGCGGACGTCGCGGCCCCCTACGTCGCGGCCGGCGCGATCGTCGACGTTGCCGTTCACGTCCCGCTCGCGAGCGACGGCGACCTCCAGCCCCACGCCCATCTCCTCCTCACGACGCGGGCGCTGGACCCGGCAACCGAGACCGGCTTCGCGTCGAGGCGGAACGCGGACCTCGCCGCGTTCTTCGACTCGGGCGGACGCAAGGGCGGCGGAGGACGCGGCGATGCCATGACGGCCGAGCGCGCCCGCATCGCCGATGTCGTGAACGCGCACCTCCGCTCCGCTGGTTCCAGGCGCCGGGCCGATCCACGCTCCTATGCGGAGCGTGGCGATGCCCGCCAGCCCGAACCGAAACTCGGCGAGCAGCGCGTCGCGGCGATCCGGAAGCGACGATTTCACGATCGCCGATCGGCCCTCGTCACTGGACTTCGCCAGACGCGAATCCTCGAAAACGAAATCACGAAACTGGAGATGGAAATGGCACTCTCAGCACGCGGATTCGCCCGCGCCCCCGCCCGCCAGACCAAGGGGCCACATCAACAGGACTATAAGGCATCCTTGCTCCGCGACAGGTTCCCGGACGCGATCTTGCCGCCCGGTGCCGCTGAATCCCTGTACCTCGTGGACGCCAAGAACCCGCGGCGCACGCGCGTCATGCTCCGCGACGGCGCGTGGGTCGAGGCCGACGACGACAGCGGCACCGTGAGCATGTGGGGACCGCGCAGCGCTTCCGCCGCCGACCTTGCGGAAGCGATCAGCGCGAGCACCGGCTACGGCGTCGACAGGATCGAACGCACCGCCGCCGCCGCGAAGCCGGGAAAAAGCCGCCGGAAATCAGCGGTTTCCGAAGACGAGGCGACCTCGACTGCCGACCGCTGGCGCCGCCGCGGCTTCTCGGATGTCACCGAAAGTCCCGCCGGGGTCCGCGTCGGCCTCGGCGGCCGTTCCCGCCTCCTCGACAGCGGCGATCACGTGGACCTCTTCGGTCCCGTCAGCGACGAATCCTTGCGCGCCCTCGCCGCGAAAGCCGCCGAAGACTGGGGCGGCAGCCTGACGCTTGACGGCCCGTGGCCGGCCGATGCGCAGGCCCGGCTCTGGCTCGAATGCCAGCGCCACGGTGTGACCCTCGCCGACTACACCCCGCCGCCCGCCGTTGCGGCAGCCTGGGCGGCCGAGTCGGGTTCCGTTGCCGACACGGAAACGAAACTGCGGGCAGTCCGCAGCGAGACCGCCGAGGCCGATCTCCTCCTCGGCGCCGCGGCCGGCGACGTCGCGTCGCTCAAGAAACTGGAGCCGTCGCTCCGGGCTTTCGTCGTCGGACACCTCGACGACGATCAGCGCCGCGACCTCGTCCGCGCCGACCGCGAGGACATCGTCACGGCCCTCGGCGAGTTCCGGAAGCTCGGGACGGCCGAACTGGAACGCCAGAAAGCCGATCGCCTGGCCGGACGCTCCTGGCTCACGGAGGGCCCGGCGAAGCCAGGCACCGCCACCCCGCCGCCGGCGCAGGATGCCGCGCCCGTATTCGGGCGACGCTCGACTATCGCCGACTGAGGAGACCAGGATGCCCGCCCACGACCTCGCCCCCGATTACAGGTCTCGCATCCTCGTGCGCGATCTCCAAGCCTTCGCGGCCGACCCCCGCGACGGCTACGGTCTCGCGCTGCGCGACGACACAGACCTCCGCCGCTTCGCGGCCGACCTCCGCGCGGGCGACTGGCACCGCCTCGCGGATGCCGATCCCGACGACCTCGCCGCCCGGCTGCCCGACTGGCGCGAGCGGGGCCGCGCGCTCCTCGCCCGCGACACCGCGCTCGTGTCGGACTACGCCGCCGCGCAGGCAGGCGACGACGCGGCGCGCGATCGCCTGCGGGCACCGCTCGACGAGGGCGGCTACGGCGAACCCGACCTTGCCGGAGCATCGGCATGGGATACAACCGACCGGAGCGGCATGTCCGTCGCGGAGGCCGCGGCCGATCTTGCGTCCTATGCCGAAGCCCTCGCGAAGGACAGCGTGGAGTACGTCGGCGACGACGAGGACTGCGACGACTACCCTGACGATGCCGACTGTATCCGCGACTACGAGGAGGGGGACGCACCCGGCAGGTACTACCGATGATCGCGGTCGCCGCCGTCCTCGAATCCCGGCGGGACGCGATCGCGCTTCGGCGGTACGTCCGCGAGCGCGCCGCCGGACGCCGCGCGACCGAGTGGGTGGCCTACGACGACAGCCTCGGAGCGTGGCTCGCCGCCGACGAAGTGACCGCGACGACATCCGGCCGGGACTGGCGCCGCGTCCGCCAGCCCGGCGAGCCGTGGTGCGCCGTCCTGGGTCGCGACCTCAGCATCGCGGCCGACGACGAACTTCAGGCGACGTTCGCGACGATCGAGCCGGGCGACCTCAGTGCGTGGCGATGCCTGCACATCGCCGCCGACCGCTCCCCGTCCGGATGCCTGGCCGAATGGCGGGCACGCGGCCGGCGCCTCCTCGCCGCCGTGTCGAGCGAACCCGTCGAGGCGGGCGGAACCTTGGCCGGGCGGTTCGCCGCGAGAGGGACGGGCAAGCGATCTCTCGCGGCCGTCTGACGCGGCGGGCGTGCGTGCCACGTCGCAAGGATTCGTCGGGGTAGGAAAGTGCCACCCCGTCCGCTCGATGCGACGAGATGGCTCGCAGGAAGGCCGTTTTAAGCGCTTCGACCCCTTGGGTGGGCTTGGACACCACCCGAACCGTCTTCGCCGCTCCTGTCGAACGCCGACGCGTAGGAGGAGGCCCGCAAGGACGGAATACCCCTGCCGGGGCCATGGAGTGCGGCGTCGGGGGTGGTCGGTCCCGCGCCCGCCTTCGGCTTTCGCTCCTGCGGCTACCCCGGGAACCGCTCGCCGCACGCGAGACTCCCGCGCCGTCCGCTAAGGGGCGGTCGCCATGCTCGGCGCTCCGGTACTCTGACTCTCAGTCGGCATCCTTCAGCGTGACGGTGTCCGCGATGGGGCGATCGTCAGCGAGGCTGCGAGGACGACCCCGGCGCATGCGAGGACTGCCAAGAGACCGAGGGTCGCCGACGGACCCGCGTAGGAGATCATGGCAGCACCGGCCGTCGGCGCGACTGCCTGCGCCATCTGCGCCGGCCGTGCGAGCCGTCCCATCATCGTCGGGTACGCCTCCGGACCGAACAGCGCCAAGGGGACGGTACCGCGGGCGATCGAGAGGATGCCGTTCCCGGCGCCGTAGAGCACGACGGCCACCGCTACGGCCGATGTCTCGAATGCGAGGAGGCACAGTCCGACGGCGATGAGGACGACAGCCCAGCGCAGCGTCCAGAGCGGGTGGTGCCGCTCGCGGCCGGCCATCTCCAGAAGACGCGCTCCGACCTGCGCCGGCCCGACCATCGCGCCGAGCGTGACGGCCGCCGCCAACGTCTCGCCGCGCGCTTGCAAGAGCGTCAGGAGATGGACCGAGACGAGGCCCATGATCGCGCCCGAGACGACGAGCAGCGCGGCCAGCACGAGGAACGTGCGATCCCCGGTCGGGACACCAAGTCCATCGCTGCCAGGTCCGCTCCTCGTGACCGTCGATGGCGGCACCCGCGGGATGAACCGCAATGCCAGTGGCAGGGACACGAGGAGATGGAGGGCGGCATACACCAGGCATGTCGCCCGCCATCCGAGATGGTCGACGAGGAGCGCCGACAAGGGCCAGCAGACCGTGCTGGCGAACCCGCCCCAGAGAGTCAGGGTGGTGATGGCGGAACGGGCGTCGGAACCGTAGAGGCGGCCGAGCGTCGCGAAGGCCGGATCGTAGAGGCCCATGCCCATGCCCAGCCCCATCGCCAGCCAACCCGCGAGGAACGTCGGCAGGTTCGCGGCCGACCCGAGGACGGCGAGGCCGGACGCGAGTAGTACCGCCCCGCTCGCGAGGACCGCCCGCCCGCCGGCCCGCCCGATCGTCGCGCCGATCCGCGGCGAGGCTACCGCGGAGACGAGCAGGCCGACCGTCAGACCCCCGATGATCCACGGCAAGGGCCATCCGGTGTCCGTGGCGATCGGAAGGGCGAGGACGGCCGGCAGGTAGTACGAGGACCCCCACGCGAGGATCTCGAAGACGCCGAGTGCCGGGATGACCTGCCACCGTGGTCTCACGACACGACCGGAAGCCAGACCCATAGCGCCACGAGCGCCGCGAGCAGGACCGGCGGTGTCAGCACGAGGCCGACCTTCATGTACTGGCCCCAGGTGATCGTCTGCCCCTTGCCCGCGAGGACGTGGAGCCAGAGAAGCGTCGCGAGCGAGCCGATCGGCGTGAACTTCGGCCCGAGGTCGTTGCCGACGACGTTGGCGTAGACCATCAGTTCCTGGGTCAGCGGGTCGAGGGTCGCGCGATCGATGGCGAGCGCCCCGACGAGGGTGGCTGGCATGTTGTTCATGACGGAGGCGAGCGCCGCGACGACGAAGCCCGTGCCGATCGTGGCGACGAACGTTCCCTGCTGCCCGAGCCAGACGAGGACCCCGGCGGCGATGTCGGTCAGCCCAGCGTTCCCGAGGCCGTAGACGACGAGATACATGCCGATTGAGAACAGGACGATCTGCCAGGGCGCTTCCCGCAGCACCTTGGCGAGCGGCACGACGGCACCATGACCGCCCGCGAACCATCGCCCGGCGACCGCCATCAGGATGACGGCAGCCGCGCCGGTCACGAACGAGATCGGCACGCCGAGCGGTCCGGTGACGAAGTAGGCGACGAGCAGGAGGCCAAGCAGCGGGAAGGCGGCGCGGAACACCTGGCGGTCCTTGATGGCGTGTCCTGGGTCCTCCAGCGCCGACGTGTCGTAGCGCTCGGGAATGTCCCGTCGGAAGTAGGTCCAGAGGACGAGCAGGGTCGCCCCGAGCGACACGAGGTTCACCGGGACCATGACCGCGGCGTAGCGTCCGAAGGAAACGTCGAAGAAGTTCGCCGTCACGATGTTCACGAGGTTCGACACGACGAGGGGAAGCGACGTCGCGTCGGCGACGAAGCCGCAGGCAACGACGAAGGCAAGCGCCCCGGCCGTAGGGAAGTTCAGGCGCAGGAGGATCGCGAGGACGATCGGTGTCAGGAGCAACGCGGCGCCGTCGTTCGCGAAGACCGCAGCGATGGCCGCGCCAAGGACGACGACGAGGGGGAACAGCCGTCGCCCGTCGCCGCCGCCCCACCGTGCGACGTGAAGAGCGGCCCAGGCGAAGAACCCGGCCTCGTCGAGGACGAGCGAGATGACGATCAGCGCGACGAAGGTGAATGTCGCGTCCCAGACGATGTCCCAGACCGTGGCGATGTCCGCCCAGCCGACGACGCCGGTCGCGAGTGCGACGACGGCGCCGCCGAGCGCCGACCAGCCGATGCCAAGTCCGCGCGGCTGCCAGATGACGAGGACGAGGGTGGCGACGAAGATCGCGAGGGCGAGCATGGGATGTCCGGATGCGGGAGGGTCAGATGGCGCGCAGGTTCACGCGCTTCGAAAGCTCCTCGGCGCTCTCGACGCGTTCGGAGTAGCGGTCCGTCAGATAGGACGACCGGCCGCGTACGAGGTGGGTGAACTTCGCCAGTTCCTCGCAGACGTCGACGACCCGGCCGTATAGCGCCGACGGCTTCATGCGCCCGGCCTCGTCGAACTCGAGGAAGGCCTTCGGGACCGACGACTGGTTCGGGATCGTCACCATACGCATCCAGCGTCCGAGGATTCGCATCTGGTTCACGGCGTTGAACGACTGCGAGCCTCCCGACACCTCCATGACGGCGAGCGTCTTGCCCTGCGTCGGCCGAACGCTTCCGACCGCCAGCGGAATCCAGTCGATCTGCGCCTTCATGATCCCGGTCATCGCACCGTGGCGCTCCGGACTGACCCAGACCATGCCCTCCGACCATTCCGCGAGGTCGCGCAGCTCCTTGACCTTCGGATGGTCCGGCTCGGCCCCGTCGGGTAGCGGCAGTCCCCGCGGGTCGAAGGTGCGCACCTCGCAGCCGAACCAGCGAAGCAGGCGCCCGGCCTCCTCGGACAGGAGCCGGGAGAAGGACCGTTCCCGGATCGAGCCGTAGAGGACGAGGATGCGCGGCGGATGCGTCGGCCCGTCAGGCAGGCCGAGCGCCTCGACGTCGATCGGGAGAAGCGCGGACGGATCGACGCTCGGCAGGTCGGTGGAGACGGGATCGGTCATTCGGACGCGGCCGGCGCCGCGACCGTCTCGCCGTCCTCCTTGGTGAAGGTGTGGACTGGACGATCGAGGAGCGGGAGCACAGCCTCGGACGGGCGGCAGAGCCTCACGCCCTTCTCCGTCACGACGATCGGCCGATTGATGAGAATCGGGTGCGCCATCATCGCGTCGAGCAGTTCCTCGTTCGAGAGGGCTGGATCGCCCAGCCCGAGTTCGGCATAGGGCGTGCCCTTCTCCCGCAGGAGTTCGCGGGGCTTCATGCCCATCGCGTCGAGAAGTTCGGCCAAGGTCTCCCGGCTCGGCGGGGTCTTCAGGTACTCGATGACCACTGGCTCCTCGCCGCACTGGTGGATCATCTCCAGCGTGTTGCGCGACGTCCCGCAGGCGGGGTTGTGGTAGATCGTGACGGGCATGGAGACCTCAGGCGACGTCGGGACGCGGGAAGGACGCGCCTTCGAGCTGGCCGATCTCGCGCACCTTGGCCGTCAGGCTCGACCTCTCCAGGGAGACGAGCGGCAGCGCGGTAAAGGCGGAGACCCGGTTCTTCATGAAGCGGAACGCCTGGGTGAAGGCGGCGCGCTTCCAGATGTCGCCGCGCGTCTCGTGGCTCGGGTCCTCGATGCCCCAGTGCCCGGTGACAGGTTGGCCCGGCCAGACCGGGCACGACTCGCCCGCGGCCTGGTCGCAGACAGTGAAGACGAAGTCCATGACGGGAGCGCCGGGCACGGCGTACTCGTCCCACGACTTCGACCGCATGTCGTCGGTCGGGTAACCGAGTTCCTGAAGGACCTCCAGCGCCATCGGGTTGACCTCCCCCTTCGGCTGGCTTCCTGCGGAAAAGGCGTTGAACATCCCGCCGCCATCCTTACGCAGGATGCTCTCGGCGAGGATCGAGCGGGCGGAGTTGCCCGTGCAGAGGAAGAGGACGTTGAAGGGACGGGCGGCGCTCATGAGCAGGTCTCCGACGTGCAGGCGGGAAAGAGGTTGGCGAGGTCGCCGCAGATCTCGGTATTCCCCGAACAGCAGTCCTCGGTCAGGAAGGCGAGTAGCTGGCGCATGTCGTCGTAGCTCGCCGCATAGAGGATGCGGCGCCCGTCGCGCCATGACCGCAAGAGCTTCGAGCGCTCCAGGGTCGCGAGGTGGAAGCTCATCCGCGTCGGCGGGATGCAAAGGGCATCGGCGATCTCACCCGACGGCATGCCGTTCGGACCAGCGCGGACCAGCATCCGGAACGCCGCGAGTCGATCGGCATGGGCAAGGGCGGCGAGCGCGACAACGGCAGAATCATCGTTCATGCCTGCTACTATGCAAACATCCTTGTAGTATTCAAGTGCCGTCCGCTAGACCTGACAAAACTAAACGGAAGCGCAGTCTTTTTATGTATCACACAATGCTGATGGTCGGCCCGCCCGGCTCGGGCAAGTCCATGCTGGCGGCGCGCCTTCCCGGCATCATGCCAGCGCTGCAGGCGCGCGAGCTTCTGGAAGTCTCGATGATTGCCTCGATCGCGGGGGAGCTGGCCGGCGGCAAGCTCTCGGACCGCCGGCCCTTCCGCGCGCCGCATCACTCGGCCTCGATGGCGGCCATGGTCGGCGGGGGCCTGCGGGCGCGGCCGGGCGAGGTCTCGCTCGCCCATCGCGGCGTCCTCTTCCTCGACGAGTTCCCCGAATTCTCGCCGGCGGTCCTCGATTCGCTGCGCCAGCCGCTGGAGAACGGCGAGAGCGTCATCGCGCGGGCCAACCATCGCGTCACCTATCCCGCGCGCTTCCAGCTGGTCGCCGCCATGAATCCCTGCCGCTGCGGGATGGCGGGCGAGCCCGGCCACACCTGCGCGCGCGGGCCGCGCTGCGTCTCCGACTATCAGGCCCGCATTTCCGGCCCGCTGATGGACCGGATCGACCTGCGCGTGGACGTTCCGGCCGTCACCGCCTTCGACATGATCCGGCCGGCCGCGGCCGAAAGCTCGGCGGTCGTCAAGGCGCGGGTGGAGCGCGCCCGCGCCGTCCAGGCCGAGCGCTATAAGGGGCTCGGCGGCGACGCCGCCATTCTCAACGCCACCTGCCCCGCTTCGATCATCGAGACGGCGGCCGCGCCCGACGCGGCGGGTGCCCGGCTTCTCGGCGACGCGGCCGAGCAGATGAAGTTCTCGGCACGGGCCTATCACCGCATCCTCAAGGTCGCGCGCACCCTCGCCGATCTCGACGGCGACGACACGGTCCGCCGCATCCATCTCGCCGAGGCGATCTCCTACCGGATCGCGGGCGAACGGCTGAGGAGCGCGGCATGACGGCGAGCATCGGCGGCAGCCGCGCGAGGCGACGGACGGTCGAGGCCGGCGTTCTCAGCGTCGCCTACGAGGAGAGCGGCCCGGAGACGGGCGAACCCGTGATCCTGCTGCACGGTTTTCCCTACGACATGCACGCCTATGACGCGGTCGCGGCAAGGCTGTCGGCCGAGGGGCGGCTGTGCATCGTGCCCTCCCTGCGCGGCTATGGCGACACGCGGTTTCTGTCGGCAGAGACGCCGCGCTCCGGTGAGCAGGCCGCGCTCGGGGCCGATCTCCTGGCGCTGCTCGACGCGCTCGGCATCGAGAGCGCGCATCTCGGCGGCTACGATTGGGGCGGTCGGGCCGCCTGCATCGTCGCGGCCCTCTGGCCGGGCCGCGTCCGGGGCCTCGTCAGCTGCGGCATCGGCTACAACATCCAGAAGATCGCGGCGTCCGGCCAGCCCGCCGATCCGGCGACCGAGCACCGCCTCTGGTATCAGTATTATTTCCACTCCGAACGGGGGCGGGCGGGTCTTGCGGCGCATCGCGGGGATCTCTGCCGCCTGCTCTGGCAGCTCTGGTCTCCGAGCTGGGCCTTCGACGAGAAGATCTTCGCCGACAGTGCCGCCGCCTTCGACAATCCCGATTTCGTGGAGGTCGTCATCCACTCCTATCGCCATCGGTTCGGGCTCGTCGCCGGCGACCCGGATCTCCTCGCGATCGAGAGCCTTCTGTCCGCCCAGCCCGACATATCCGTGCCGACCATCGTCATGGAAGGCGCGATGGACGGGGTGGAGGGTCCGATCAAGGTCGTCGATCCGGCCAAGCGGCACTTCACCGGCCCCTATGAGCGCCGGATCGTCGAGGGCGTCGGCCACAACATGCCGCAGGAGGCGCCGCAGGCCTTTGCGGAGGCCATTCTCTCGCTGCCATGACGCGCTCGGCCGCCGTCCCGCCCGCCAGCGCCGGATATGACCGCATCGCGGACAGGTTCGACGCGGAGCGCGGCCCCAAGCGCTGGGAATGGCCCTTCTTCGAGACATTGGCGGAGGAACTCGGCGCCGGCGCCCGCATTCTCGATTGCGGCTGCGGCAGCGGGCATCTCGGGATCGCCCGGCTGATCGAGGCGGGACACGCGGTCAGCGGTCTCGACGGCTCGGCGGCGATGCTGTCCCTTTTCCGAAAGCGCTACCCGGACGTTCCGGTGGTTCTCGCCGACATGCGGAGCTTCGACCCGGCCTCCGCGCAGGACGCCGTCATCGCCTGGGACAGTCTTTTTCACCTCTCCCAGCCCGATCAGGCGGCGATGATCGAGCGTTTCGGCCGCTGGCTCGCTCCCGGCGGCCGGCTCCTCTTCACCTCGGGCCCGGACGACGGCTCCGTCACGGGCGAGATGTTCGGGGTCGCCTTCTCCTATTCGAGCTTCGACGAGGCCGGCTATCGCGACCACCTCGCGCAGGCCGGCTTCGTCTCCATCCAGTCGCAGTTCGACGAGCCCAAAGGGGCCGTTCACAAGGTCTGGACCGCCCGGAAGGGGCGGTGACACCGGCACCCTTCCAAGAGGCGTGCCGGCCACGTGGCGAAGACCATGGAAGCCCTCCGCCACCAGCCCGGTGGACGGCAATATCCTCGGGAAGACCGTCGGCTGACGCTCAGCCGGAGGTCGCCGCTCCCGCAGGCGCGATGCGGATGATCTCGCCGATGTCTTCGGCTAGGACATAAAGGGCGCCGTCCGGGCCTTGCTTCACGTCGCGGATGCGCTGGCCGAGATCGAAGCGTTCCTCGCCGGCGACCGCATTGCCCTTCATCTCGAGGCGGACGAGATTTTCGGTGGCGAGGCCGCCGTGGAAGGTCGAGCCTTTCCAGGAGGGAACGAGGTCGGCGTCGTAGAAGGCCATGCCGGAGGCGCCGATGACGGGCGTCCAGTGGTGAACGGGGTCGGTCACGCCCTCGGCGGTTTCCTTGCCCGTCCCGACCGGCGTGCCGTCGTAGTTCACGCCGTAGGAGACCTCGGCCCAGCCGTAGTTCGCGCCCTTCTCGATGCGGTTCACCTCGTCGCCGCCCTTCGGCCCGTGCTCGCTGAACCAGATCTCGCCGCTCGCCGGATCGCGCGCGCCGCCCTGGATGTTGCGGTGGCCGTAGGACCAGATCTCCGGCATGGCGCCCGCCTGGTTCACGAAGGGATTGTCGGAGGGCACGGAGCCGTCGAGGTTCAGGCGCACGACCTTGCCGAGGTGATTGTCGAGGTCTTTGGCGCGGTTGCGGATCGGCTGGTCCGAGCGCTCGCCGAGGCCGATGAAGATGTGGCCTTCGCCGTCGAAGACGATGCGCGAGCCGAAATGCTTGTTGCCGTCGTATTTCGGCATTTGGGTGAAGATCTTCGTGACGCCTTCGAGCGAGGTGCCGTCGACCGAGAGTTTCGCCGAGGCGGCGGCCGTCGAATTGCCGCCTTCGCCGGGCTCCGACCAGGTGAAGAAAAGACGCCGGTTCTCGGCGAAGCCCGGATCGAGCGCGACGTCGAGAAGGCCGCCCTGTCCGCCGGAAGCGACCTCGGGAACGCCCGCGATCGGCTCGCCCACCTCGCCCGAGGCGGAGACGAGGCGCATCGTCCCGCCCTTTTCGGTGACGATCACCGAGCCGTCCGGCAGGAACTCCATCGCCCAGGGCTTGTCGAGATCGTCGGCGAAGGTCTTGGCCTGCAGGGGACCGGACTTGGACTCCAGCGTCTCGTCATAGGCGAAGGCGCTGGTCGATACGGAAGCGAGGCCGAGGGCGACGGCGAGGATGGTCTTCGTCATGGGCGTCTCCTGTGATCGGCGCGCGCCGAAGCACCCGCCATTGAATGAAGCGTCGCCTCTGAGGTTTGGTCTCGGGTCCGCGATCGAAAGGGGAGCTGGCGGGATCGTGATCGGCGCTTCAACATGCAAGGTCCCCTGGAAGGAGCCATTGCCGGACGCCGTCCGCGGCTTATCTGCGATGCAGCATTTCGGAGACCGAACCCATGATCTTCGCCGCCGCCGGCCTTGCCTTCCGCGACATCTTCTCGGCCCCGTTCCGGGCTGCTCTCTGGAAATCGCTGGGCCTGTCGCTCGTCGTGCTCATCGTCCTGTGGTTCGCGGTGACGGCGCTCTTCGAGAACGTCGTCGTCCCCTATCTCGGCGAATGGGCGCCGGACATGCCGAGCTGGGCGGACGGCACGGCCGGGTTCGCGGCGGGTCTGGCGCTCGCGGTGCTCCTCGCCTTCCTGATCGCGCCGATCTCGGCCATCATCGCCGGGCTTTTCCTCGACGACGTCGCGGAAGTGGTGGAGCGCGACAGCTATCCGGGCACGCCGCCCGGCCGCCCGCTGCCCTTCGTCACCGGGCTCGTCATGTCGGTGAAGTTCCTCGGCATCGTGATCCTCGGCAATCTGCTCGCCTTCACGCTGCTCATCCTGCCCGGAATCAACGTCGTCGCCTTCCTGCTCGTCAACGGCTACCTCCTGGGTCGGGAGTACTTCGACTTCGCGGCCCTTCGCTACCGGACGGAGCCGGACGCCAAGGCATTCCGGGGCCGCCATTCGGTCATGGTGTTCTTCGCCGGCATCGTCATCGCCGGCTTCCTGGCCGTGCCGATCCTGAACCTTCTGACGCCGCTCTTCGCGGCGGCGCTGATGGTGCATCTCCATCAACGCGTCTCGGCCGCCGATGGCGGCCTGCCGCTTCAACCCGTTGCGCCCCCAACGACCCTGCCACCGGCAGCAGGCGTTTAACCCGCGACGCGGACCTCCGGCGCGCCTTGGAGGCCGGAGGGCATGAGCGGCAGGGGGATCAGGGGAGCGGGAACCGCGTTCCACCGCTCGTCGGCCTTGCAGAGATCGGCGATGACGCAGATCCCGCAATCGGGCTTGCGCGCCTTGCAGACGTAGCGGCCGTGAAGCAGAATCCAGTGGTGGGCGTTGCGCAGGTAGGCTGGCGGAATGATGGCGAGGAAGGCCCGCTCCACCGCCTCCGGCGTCTGGCCGGGCGCGATCTTCAGCCGGTTGCCGATGCGGAAAATGTGCGTGTCGACCGCCAGCGTCTCCTCGCCGAAGGCCGCGTTCAGCACGACATTCGCGGTCTTGCGGCCGACGCCGGGCAGCGCCTCCAGCGCCTCGCGCGACGACGGCACCTCGCCGCCATGCTCTTCGACGATGGTCCTGGCGAGGGCGGCGACGTGCTTGGCCTTGTTGCGATAGAGGCCGAGCGAGCGGATGGCGTCCTCGATGCGTTCCACGCCGAGCTCCGCCATAGCCTGGGGCGTCGAGGCCTGCGCAAAGAGGATGCGCGTCGCGCGGTTCACCCCGGTATCCGTCGCCTGAGCGGAGAGGACGACGGCGACGAGAAGCGTGAAGGCGTCGCCATGCTCGAGTTCGGGCTTGGGGTCCGGCCGCTGCACGGCGAGGCGGCGGAATATCTCCGCGATCTCGTCGGCCGTGTAGGGCAGCTTCGGCGCGATCTTCGCGGCGCGCGACGCGACCGCCTTCGCGACGGTGGCGGCCTTCGTCGTCCCCGTCTTTACAGCGCTAAGTTTTCCCGCCTTCGGCTCGGCGGCGGCCTTGCGGCCCGGCCCTGCGCTTCGCTTTGCCGCGGCCGGGCCCTTCGCCGTCTCAGCCTTTTCTGCCATCTTATCGTCCTCGACGCCTGGAATCTCTCGATCCCTGGCGACACAGGTCTCCGCGGATCGGCATGGAGGGCGAGCATATGGATCAGCAGGTCCGGCTTCAAACGGCGGGGGCCCCGGAACAGGGCGCGGAGACGCCGATCTTCCGCGCGCTCCTCGTGCCCTACCGCTCGCTCGGCAAGCGCGGCTTCCAGGTGCTGATGCTTTTTCTCGGCGTGGTCAGTCTGGCGACGGGCCTCGGCTTCGTGGCGAAAGGCGCCTGGCCGGTCTTCGGCTTCTTCGGTCTCGACGTCGCGCTCGTCTACATCGCCTTTCGCGCCAGCTACCGCTCGGCGCGGGCGCGCGAGGAGGTGGAGATCTCGCGCCTCGATCTCTCCATCCGCAAGATCGCGCCGGACGGAGCGGTGCGCGAGGTGCATTACAATCCATTCTGGGCGCGCTTCCAGGTGCAGCGGCACGAGGAGATCGGGATCACGCGCATGGCGGTGGCCGGCGAGGGCCGCGCGACGGAGATCGGCACGTTCCTCAATCCCGACGATCGCGAGAGCTTCGCACTCGCCTTCAACCGCGCGCTTTTGACGGCGAAGGGCCGCTGATCCGCAGCGGCGCGGAAAACCGGGTGGCGGCGGTCGAGGAGACCGTGCTCTCCTCGTCCCCGAAGGAGATCCACGATGCTCGACGAAGCCTCCACCGCCCATGCCTCCGCCACGACCGCAGCCGTCCCGGAGGCACGATCCATGAACCTCGTTCCTCTCGCGCCGCTGGCGCCCTCCTCGGACTACGAGACCGTGCGCCGGGCGATCGAGTTTATCTCCATGGAGTACCAGCGCCAGCCCTCGCTCGGCGAGGTCGCCGACGCCGCGGGCCTGCCGCCGGCCGAGCTGGACTCGCTGTTTCGTCGCTGGGCGGGCCTGACGCCGAAGGCCTTTCTCCAGGCGGTCACGCTCGACCGGGCGCGCACGCTTCTGGCGGAAGGCGCCTCGCTGCTCGATGCGAGCCTCGATGTCGGCCTGTCCGGCCCCTCGCGGCTGCACGATCTCTTCGTCAAGCACGAGGCGATGTCGCCCGGCCTCTACAAGGCCAAGGGCGAGGGCATCGATCTCGCCTACGGCTTCACCCCCTCGCCCTTCGGCCGGGCGATCATCGTGGCGACCGAACGCGGGCTCGCCGGCGTCGGCTTTTCCGACGGCACGGAGGCGGGCGACCGGGCGGCGCTCGACGACATGATCCGCCGCTGGCCGAAGGCGCGCTTCCGGCGGGACGAGGCAATGGTCGCGCCCTATGCCGCGCGGGCCTTCGATCCCGCGCAATGGGCGGCGGACCGGCCCCTGCGCGTGGTCTTCATCGGCTCGGATTTCGAGATCCGCGTCTGGCAGACGCTGCTGCGCATTCCGGTCGGCTGCGCGGCGACCTATTCGCAGGTCGCCGAGACGATCGGCGTGCCGAAGGCGGCGCGGGCGGTCGGCGCCGCCGTCGGGCGCAATCCGATCTCCTTCGTCGTGCCCTGCCATCGCGTGCTCGGAAAGTCCGGCGCCCTCACCGGCTATCACTGGGGCCTGTCGCGCAAGCGCGCCATGCTCGGCTGGGAGGCAGGCGTGCTCGCGCGGTCATGAGACGAGGCGACCTTTGAGCAAAGCGCGCGGCCGGCTGACGGCGGACGAGGCGGCGGAGGTGTTCCGGCGCCTGTCGCGGCACATGCCCGGACGCACGGCGACCGCCAAGGGGCCGAAGGACCAGCCGGACGCCTTCCGCTCCGTCGTCTCCTGCATGCTTTCGGCGCAGAGCCGGGATGCGAACACGGCGCTGGCGACCACGCGCCTCTTCGCCCTCGCCGAGACGCCCGACGACATGCTGGCCCTGCCGGAGGCGGAGATCGCGGCGGCGATCAAGCCGTGCGGGCTCTACAACATGAAGGCCCGCAACATCCGCCGCCTCTGCGAGACGCTGATCGCGGAGCACGCGCGGATCGTGCCGCAGACGCGCGAGGAGCTGATGTCGCTGCCGGGCGTCGGGCGCAAGTGCGCCGACATCGTCATGAGCTTCACCTTCGACGCCGACGTGATCGCCGTCGACACCCATGTCTTCCGCGTTTCCAACCGCACCGGGCTGACGGAGGCGAAGACCGCGGACGAGACCGCGCGCCAGCTGGAGGCGGAGGCCCCCGACTTCGCGCGCCGCGACGGGCATTTCTGGCTGATCCAGTTCGGCAAGGCCATCTGCGTCGCCCGCCGCCCGCATTGCGAGCAATGCTTCCTCACCGACCTCTGCCGCTGGTTCGCGCAGGAACGGGACGCAGGCGATGGCGGAGCACCGGCGAAGGGCGGAGCGTAACCCACGCGAATCGGCCCTCCCGGCCGATATGTCTATCGGCTTACGATCGGCAAGGCCTGATTTCTTCCACACCCATTCGAATGCGGCCAAGTGTCTGATTTCACAAGGTTCGTTCCATCTTGATGGGTGAATCTTTCCTGGCAAAACACAACCAGGACCCCCCGGAATGAACACGAGACTCTTCGGCGCCCTTGCGGCGTCCACGATGCTTTGCGGCGTGGCGCAGGCCGCGATAGGGAGCGTCACCTTCACCGGCAGCGTCACCTCCGTCTGCTCTTTGAGCGTTCAGAACGGCGCGGGGACGCTGGCGCCCTCCTCCAATCTCAGCAACCTCAGCTCGAAGAACAGCGGCGGCGTCGCCGGCATCGTGAACCTCAACACGACCGGCAACGTCACCTTGACCGTCGATCCCGCGACCTCGCCCATCCAGCCGCCGACGGACGTGGCGACCACGCTCTGGGCGCCGTCCTACAGCCTTGCCGGCGTCCAGACCGTCGCGGACACCAATGGTCTCACCAGCATCGCCAATCCCGGCACGGGAGCCATCACCGTGAACCTGACCGCGACGAAGGCGGGCGGCACCGCCTTCCACACGGGCACCTACGGCGCGACGGTCACCGTGCGCTGCGAGCCCTGACGATGGGCGTTCGTCGCGTCCTTCCTCTCGTGCGGCCTCCGTTCGGGCCTCGTCTGGGGGCGACCCTCGGCCTCCTTCTGGCCGCCGCCATCGCAGGCGATGCGAGGGCGCAGTCCATGACGCCCAT
Source organism: Aureimonas sp. Leaf427 (assembly GCF_001425485.1). Classification (GTDB taxonomy): domain Bacteria; phylum Pseudomonadota; class Alphaproteobacteria; order Rhizobiales; family Rhizobiaceae; genus Plantimonas. The sequence continues at coordinate 285,132 of NZ_LMQW01000012.1, forward strand.
GCGCGGCGAGGTCCGCAGCGTTTCCGACAGCTTCGCCGTCCGGGTCTTTCCGAGCAATCCCTATTCCGAGCGGATCAAGATCGAGGTCCGCGTCTACGACCAGGACTTCTACGAGGTTCCGGCGGAGATCAGCCCGCAGAGCTTCTCGCTGGCGGGAGGCGCATCCCGCCGTGTGACGGTCATGGTGCCCTTCGACGGTCGAACCGACCGGAAGGTGCGAATCTGCACCGAGAGCATCCCCTTTCCCAACCAGCAGACGAACATCAGGACCCAGATATGCGGCAAATTTCTTGGAAGGAAGCTGGCCTTCTAACGGGCCTGCTCGTCGTCTCGCTTTCGGCCCCCGCGCGCGCGGACGACCTCGTCTATCTCGACCGCAGCGACCGCGGCTTCAACCTGCCGGGCGTGACGCTGCCCCAGGGCCAGGACGAGGTCCATGCGGCGGACGGAACGACCTGCCGGTCGGCCGTCGGCGGCTCCGGCACCTATCTCGACGTCGGCGCGATCAAGGACAGTCTCGGCCAGCGGGGCAGCGACGACGTCGCCACCTATGCCCGCGTGGTCATCCCGCTGGGCGCCCGCTCCTCGCGGCTCGACTGCGCCAAGCTCTATGCGCTGGAAGTGGAGCGCCTGCAGCTGGAGCTGAAGCTTCTGAAGATGGGCCTTTCGGCGGAAACCGGCGGCGGGGCCGGCGCATCCTCGCCGCCGAGCGCAGCCGGCCGCTGGGCGGCCGACGGATGGTCGAGCGAGGGCATCGCGTCGCCCGGTGCGCAAAGCCGGCCCCAGCCGGAGGCCACAGCCAGGCCGACGGCTCCCAAGGCGCCCGGAGCCGCACGGCAGGTCGCCGCGCGCGAGGCTCCCGTGCCGGAGGAGGCTCCGCTTGGGCTCTACTGATCGCGCCCGACGGGCGGCGCCCGGACAGGCACCGGGAGCGCTCGGGGCGGCAGGCCTCCGGCGGGCAGCCTTGGTCCTGGCGCTTCTGGCCGCGGCCCATCCGCAGGGCGCGCTCGCGGCGACGACGGGCAGTTGCACGATCAACGTGACGGCAGGCGGCGTCCTGAAGCCGAACGCGACGCTGACGACACTCAGCACGAAGAATCCGGGCGGGTCGGCGGGCCGGGCCTCCATCACGGCGGCGGCGGGCGGCATGCTTCCGAGCGCGCTCTGCCTGATCGGCTTGCCGCTCAACTGCATGCAGGTGTCGATCAGCACCCCTTCGAGCTTCAGCTCCGCGCCCGCCGGCAACACCAATGTCACGCTGGTCGGCACGTTCAGCCAAGTGGGAAGCTCCAGCTTCCTGAACCTTCTCTCGCTGGTGATCCTGAACGGCACCTACAGTTTCGACTTCGACCTGACGGCGACGAAACTATCGGGCAGTTTCGGCGCAGGCACCTATCAGGCCACGCAGACCATCCGCTGCGAATAGGCGCGGGAGACGCCGTCCCGTCTCCGTGAAGCGGCTCCCCTCTCCGTCAGACCTCGTCGTCCTTGAAGACGATCAGACCTTCGCGGATCGCGACCGCGACGGCATGCGTGCGGCTCTGCGTTCCGAGCTTGCGGTAGACCGATTTCAGATAGGACGCGACCGTTGCCGGGCTGAGATCCAGCACCCGGGCGATTTCCTTATTGGTCTTTCCCGCCATCAGAAGTTCGAGGCAAGCCAGTTCCTGCGATGAGAGGCTGCGCCGCGTCCCGTCCCGTTCTCCGCCCATTCACCCTTCCCAAGGCATTCACGTCAAACGTGTTTCCCTCAGAAGACTTAGAATGTCCGTCAAGGCTTCAATGGCAGACTGATCATTTAGTTCGGTAGCATGACGGATTGCAGCCTCCGCCTCGGCGATCGCGTTCTCGCCGTGCTGCTCGATCAGGTAGCGGGCTGCCTGTTCCGTGCGGTCCCGGTCGTCTTGCGTGTGAAGAGGGCTCATATCGTTCTTCTGGACACTCGCGCCGGCGGCACGTTCGAGACATCCGCGGCATCTACCGACAACCCATTGAGCATTTAACGTTTCGCCCCGATGGATCAAGAGCAACGCGCCGGCTTCTTGGCGAGAACGCGGCGGATCGTCTCGCGTCGATGATCGGACGCGGCACGGCTTTCGCCCGCGATGCCGCAGATCGCGCCCGAAAATCCGCGCGCGGAGCCAAGCGCGCCACTTTTCTCCCGAATATGCGAAGGAGAGACGACAGATCCGAATCGACGAGGACAGATTCATGAGCACCCCGCGCCCGACGATCGAGACGACGATCGCCCGCGAAATCGGCGCGCGCGCCGAGCAGGTCTCGGCCGCCGTCGCGCTGCTCGACGGGGGCGCGACCGTTCCCTTCGTCGCGCGCTACCGCAAGGAGGCCACCGGCGGGCTCGACGATGTGCAGTTGCGCGCGCTGGAGACGCGGCTCGTCTATCTGCGCGAGCTGGAGGCGCGGCGCGAGGCGATCCTGAAATCGGTGCGCGAACAGGGCAAGCTGACTGACCAGCTGGCGAACGCCTTCCTGAGCGCGGCGACGCGGGTGGAGCTGGAGGACGCCTATCTGCCCTATCGGCCGAAGCGCCGGAATCGGGCGGACGCGGCCCGCGAGCGCGGCCTCGGCCCCCTGGCCGAGCGCATCCTCTCCGACCGGACGGTCGATCCGGCCGCGCTCGCCAAGGATTTCGTCACGCCGGACGTGCCGGACGCGAAGGCCGCGCTCGAGGGCGCGCGCGACATCGTCGCCGAGACCATGGCCGACAACCCCGCGCTGGTCGGCGAGATCAGGCGGCACCTCGTCGCCAAGGCGCAGCTTCGCGCGCGCGTCGTCGCCGGAAAGGAGACGGAGGGCGCGAAGTTCTCCGACTATTTCGACCACACGGAATCCTTCGCGAAGGCGCCGAGCCACCGGGTCCTGGCGCTTCTGCGGGCCCAGAACGAGGGCGTCGTCTCCGTCGAGATCGAGGTGGATGCCGAGGACACGTCCGCCGTGAAGCCGGTGGAGGCCATGGTCGCGCGCCATTCGCGCGTGCGCACGGCCGGCGGCTCGGCGGCCGACGAGTGGCTCGTCGGCGTCGCGCGCTGGGCCTGGCGCCAGAAGATCCGGCCTCACATCACTTCCGAGATGATGGGGACGCTGAAGGAGGGCGCGGACACGGAGGCGATCCGCGTCTTCTCGCGCAACCTGAAGGACCTGCTCCTGGCCGCGCCCGCCGGCGCCAAGGCGACGATGGGCCTCGATCCCGGCATCCGCACGGGCGTGAAGGTCGCCGTCATCGACGCGACCGGGCGCCATGTCGACAGCGCCACGGTCTATCCCTTCCAGCCGCGCAACGACGTGAAGGGCGCCTCCGCGACGCTGGCCGGCCTGATGGCGAAGCACGGCATCGAGCTTGTCGCCATCGGCAACGGCACGGCGAGCCGCGAGACCGAGCAGCTGGCGGCCGAGGTCATCGCCGCCCTGCCCGGCAAGAAGCCCGTGAAGGCGATCGTCAGCGAGGCCGGGGCCTCCGTCTACTCGGCCTCCGAGATCGCCTCGCGCGAGATGCCGGATGTCGACGTGTCGATTCGCGGCGCGGTGTCGATCGCGCGGCGGCTTCAGGACCCTCTCTCGGAGCTGATCAAGGTCGATCCCAAGGCGATCGGCGTCGGCCAGTATCAGCACGACGTCGACCAGGGCCAGCTCTCGCGGGCGCTCGACGCGGTGGTGGAGGATGCGGTGAACGCGGTCGGCGTCGATCTCAACACCGCCTCCTCCGCGCTCCTCTCGCGCGTCGCGGGTCTCGGACCGTCGCTCGCCGGCGCCATCGTCGCGCATCGCGACGCGCAAGGCCCGTTCAAGACGCGGCGCAAGCTGCTCGACGTTCCGCGGCTCGGGCCGAAAGCCTTCGAGCAATGCGCCGGCTTCCTGCGCATCACCGGCGGGACGGAGCCGCTCGACGCCTCCGCCGTCCACCCGGAAGCCTATCCGGTCGCGCGCAAGATCGTCGCCGCGCTCGGCAAGGATGTGGCGAGTGTCATGCGCGAGCCGTCCGCGCTGAGAACCGTCTCGCCCGAGCGCTTCGTCGGCGACGGGTTCGGCTTGCCCACCGTCGTCGACATCATCGCCGAGCTGGAGAAGCCCGGCCGCGACCCGCGCCCGGCCTTCCGCACCGCGGCCTTCGCGGAGGGCGTGAACGCGATCTCGGACCTTCGACCGGGCATGCAGCTGGAGGGCACGGTGACGAACGTCGCGGCCTTCGGCGCCTTCGTCGATATCGGCGTCCATCAGGACGGGCTCGTCCACGTCTCGCAGCTCTCGGACACGTTCGTGAAGGACCCGAACGAGAAGGTGCGCGTCGGTCAGGTCGTCAGCGTGCGCGTCGTGGAGGTGGACATTCCCCGCAAGCGGATCTCGCTCTCCATGAAGTCGCGCACCGAGCCCGGCGAGACCCGCTCCGCGCCGCCGCGCGACAGGCCGGATGCACGCCGTCCTGCGCCCGCCTCGCCCAAGCCGGCGCCTGCCGCATCGACCGGCAGCTTCGGCGCAGCCCTCGCCGATGCGTTCAAGCGGAAATAGGCGGGGGAGCGCCGGCAGTCGGTCGGCGTCCCGCCATCGCTCCGTCAGCGGAAGAGATTGGTCGCGGCGAGTTCCACCACCTCGTCGCCGCGCCCGCTCATGATGGCGCGCAGCATGTAGAGGCTGAAGCCCTTGGCCTGCTCGGCCTTGATCTTGGGCGGCAACGACAGCTCCTGCCGCGCCGTCTTGACCGAGACGAGAGCAGGCCCGTCATGGGCGAAGGCCTCCCGCAGTGCCGGCTCCAGCTCCTCCGAGGAGGTGACGGAGATGCCCTTGAAGCCGGCCGATGTCGCGATGGCGGCGAAATCGGGATTGGTCAGCGCCACGTTCGTGTCGAGATAGCCGGCAGCCTTCATCTCCATTTCCACGAAGCCGAGCGAGCCGTTGTCGAAGACGACGATCTTCACCGGCAGCTTCATCTGAACCGCCGTCAGCATGTCGCCCATCAGCATGGTGAACCCGCCGTCGCCCGAGAGCGAGACCACCTGCCGGTCCGGGAAGGCGGCCTTGGCGCCGAGCGCCTGCGGCATCGCGTTGGCCATGGAGCCATGGTTGAACGACCCGATCAGGCGGCGCTTGCCGTTCATGGTCAGATAGCGCGCGGCCCAGACGGAGGGCGTGCCGACATCGGCGGTGAAGATCGCGTCCTCGTCGGCCAGCCGGTCGATCGTCTTCGCCACGAATTGCGGATGGAGCGGCTGGCCTTCGCCGCGGGCGGTGGCGAGATCGTCGAGGCTCTTGCGCGCCTGCGCATAGTGGCGGCGGGCCGTGTCGAGGAAGCGCGTGTCGCGGCCGGGCCCGATCTTGGGCAGGAGCGCGGCCGCCGTTTCCTTCACGCCGCCGAGGACGGCGAGGTCCAGCTGCGTCCGGCGGCCGAGGGCGGAGGGGTCGATGTCGACCTGCACGATCCGCGCCTTCTCGGGATAGAAGTTGCGATAGGGGAAGTCGGTGCCGAGCATCAGGAGCGTGTCGCACTCCATCATGGCGTGATAGCCGGAGGAAAAGCCGATGAGGCCGGTCATGCCGACATCGTAGGGATTGTCCCACTCCACCCATTCCTTGCCGCGATAGGCATGGACGATCGGCGCGCCGAGCGCGCCGGCCAGCTTCACCACCTCGTCATGCGCGCCCGCGCAGCCGGCGCCACAGAGCAGCGTCACGGCCTCCGACGCGTTGAGGATCGCCGCGAGCCGACCGATCTCGGTCTCGTCGGGGACGATGCGCGGAGCGACGAGACGCGGCCAGTCGGTCCGGGCGCCGGCGGGCGCCGGCTTCAACGCGACGTCGCCGGGAATGACAAGCACGGCGACACCGCGTCGGCCGATTGCCGTGCGCATGGCACGATGGAGGATTTCGGGCATCTGCCGAGGATCGGAAACCATCTCGCAGAAGTCGGAGCACTCGCGGAACAGCTCGGTCGGATGCGTTTCCTGGAAATAGGAGAGGCCGATCTCTGATGACGGAATGTGCGCGGCGATGGCGAGAACCGGCACATGGTTGCGCTGGCAATCGAAGAGGCCGTTGATGAGGTGGAGATTTCCGGGTCCGCAGGACCCCGCGCAGACTGCGAGCTCGCCGGTGACGGCGGCCTCGGCACCGGCGGCGAAGGCGGCGACCTCCTCATGGCGGACATGCATCCATTCGATCGAGCCAATCCGGCGCAGGCTGTCGTTCATCGCATTCAGGCTGTCGCCCGTGACGCCCCAGATGCGCTTCACGCCGGCAGAGCCCAGCGTTTCCACGAGAAGATCGGCGATGGATTGCGTCATGGCGGCGGGTTCCCGAACCTGAAGCGCCAGTCCGGCAGGAAAGGCGCAAACGGCTCGCGAGGGCGACAACGCCCGCGAGCGCAAGCTCAACGCGGACCCCTGCCCGACCGTTCGCCCTCGAGCCCCGACAAACCGGCGACGCAGCCATGCCGAAACCGGGTGGCTTTCCTCGCGGGTCCTCAGACGATCGGCACGCCCGTCTGTTTGATCTCGCTGTCCGGCTCGACATGGATCTGCACGGTGGCGTTCTCGATCTCGGCCTTCAGCGCGTCCTCGATGCGGTCGCAGATGTCGTGGGCGGCGCCGACCGTCATGAGTTCGGGCACGACCATGTGGAACTCGATGAAGGTCGCGCGTCCCGCGATGCGCGTCTTGACGTCGTGGACTTCCAGCGCGCCGCTCGCGTTCTGCGAGATCAGGGCCCGCGCGCGCTCCTCGGCGGCGGGGTCCATCGCCTGATCCATGAGGCCGGAAAGCGAGGCGGTGACGACGTGCCAGCCTTCGCGCAGGATGTTGACGGCGACGAGCGCGGCCATGATCGGGTCGAGCAGCGTCCAGCCGGTGACGCTGGCGAGCGCGAGGCCGGCGAGCACGCCGACGGAGGTGACGACGTCGGCCATGATGTGGCGCCCGTCGGCGCTCAGCGCGGGCGAACGGCGCTCGCGGCCCTGGCGGATCAGGAACTGCGCCCAGAGGAGGTTGATGACGGTCGCCACGCCGTTGATCGCGATGCCGAGCATCGGAGCATCGAGGGCGCGCGGCTCCAGATAGGCGAACCAGGCCTCGCGCAGGATGAGGAGCGCGGCGACGATGATCAGCGCGCCCTCGACCACGGCGGAGAAGTACTCCGCCTTGGTGTGGCCGAACGGGTGGTCGTCGTCGGCGGGGGTGAAGGAGACCGTCACCGCCCAGAGCGCGACGAGGCCGGCGACCACGTTGACGATCGATTCCAGCGCGTCCGAATAGAGCGCGACGGAGCCCGTGACCCACCAGGCGGCAGACTTGATGGCGAGCACGACGAGGCCGACGCCCACCGATGCCATGGCGATGCGCGTGACCAGCGCCGCGTCGGGGTGGCGGGCGTCCGTCCTCTTCATGGCGCTCAGGCCGCCTTGACGCGGGCGCGGCGCGGCAGATGGGCGACGATGTTCTCGATCATGCGCATGCCGGCGCCGCCTCCCAGGCTCATGATGCTTTCGGGGTGGAACTGCACGGCCGCGACCGGCTCCGTCTTGTGCTCGAAGGCCATGACGACGCCGTCCTCGGTCTCCGCCGTCACCTCGAAATCGCGCGACAGGCGCACCGGATCGGCGAAGATCGAGTGATAGCGCCCGACCGTCACCTCGCTCGGCAGGCCGGAGAAGATGATGCCCGGCTTCGACACGCGGATGCGCGAGGGCTTGCCGTGCACCGGCACATGCAGCGTGCGCAGCGTTCCGCCATAGGCTTCCGCCAGCGCCTGGAGGCCGAGGCAGACGCCGAAAATCGGGATGGCGCGGGCCCTGGCGGAGGCGATCGTGCCCTTGCAGTCGAAATCGGTCGGATTGCCCGGTCCCGGCGACAGGACGACGAGATCGGGCGCGACGCGATCGAAGATCTCCTGCGGCACGGGCGTGCGCACCGTCGTCACCGCCGCGCCGGTCTGGCGGAAGTAGTTGGCGAGCGTGTGGACGAAACTGTCCTCGTGATCGACGAGAAGGATCTTCAAGCCCTCGCCGACGCGCGCGCCGGCCCGCTCCCCGGCCACCGTGTTGGAAGCGCCGGCCTCGCGGATCGCCGAGATCAGGGCGGAGGCCTTCAGCTCGGTCTCGGCCTCCTCCTCCTCGGGGTTGGAATCGTAGAGGAGCGTCGCGCCGGCGCGCACCTCAGCGATGCCGTCCTTGAGGCGAATCGTGCGCAGCGTCAGGCCCGTGTTCATGTCGCCGTTGAAGTGGATCATGCCGACCGCCCCGCCATACCAGGCGCGCGGGCTCTTCTCGTGTCTCTCGATGAAGCGCATGGCCCAGAGCTTCGGCGCCCCGGTCACGGTCACGGCCCAGGCATGCGACAGGAAGGCGTCGAACGCGTCCATGCCCTCGCGCAGACGGCCCTCGATATGATCGACCGTGTGGATGAGGCGCGAATACATCTCGATCTGGCGCCGACCGATGACGCGCACCGAGCCCGGCTCGCAGACGCGGCTCTTGTCGTTGCGATCGACATCCGAGCACATGGTCAGCTCGGACTCGTCCTTCTTTGAGTTCAGAAGTTTCAGGATCTGCTCGGAATCGGAAATGGCGTCGTCGCCGCGCTTGATGGTGCCGGAGATCGGGCAGGTCTCGACGCGCCGTCCGTTGACGCGCACGAACATTTCCGGCGAGGCGCCGATCAGGAACTCGTTCTGTCCCAGATTGATGAAGAAGGAATAGGGCGAGGGGTTGAGGCTCTTCAGCTTGCGCGAGACGGCCGAAGGCGGGTTCTCGCAGCGCTCGAAGAAGGTCTGGCCGGGCACGACCTCGAAGAGGTCGCCGCGCATGAACTTCTCCTTGGCGGCCTTCACGAGCTTGGCGTACTCGCCGGGCTTGTGGTCGCCGCGCGGCGGAATGCGGTCCGAGGCCGAGAAGGGCGCCTCCGGCCCGCCGCCTTCGAGACCTTCCGTGGTGAGACCGCCCTTCTCGAACTCGTAGCGGTCGAGATAGGCCTTGGCCGAATAGTGATCCACCATCAGGATCTCGTCGGGGAGGTAAAGCACGATGTCGCGCTGGTCCGCGCCGCGCGTCAGGGTCTCCTCCACCCGGTCGAACTGGAAGGCCAGATCGTAGCCGAAGGCGCCGTAGAGGCCGAGATCGCTGTCCTCGTCCGACTTGAACAGGGAGACCACCGTGCGCAGGACCGAGAAGACGGTCGGCATGCGCGAGCGCTCCTCCTCGGTGAAGGCGCGGTCGGGCAGCTTCACCTCGATATCGATGCGCGCCTCGGCCACGGTCTTCGAGGCGATGTCCTCGTGGCCCTCCAGCGCCGCGGCGACGAAGCCGAGCAGCACGCGCCCGCGCGGGTTCAGCGCCTCGATCGCCATGGAGCGGCCGACCGAGGTGATCATCAGCGGGGGGTCGACGATCGCCGTGTCCCAGCGCGTGTAGCGGCCGGGATATTCGTAGTTGGACGAGAAGACCGCGCCGCGGCGCGTGTCCAGCCTGTCGACGAAGGGCTCGATCGCGCCGGCATAGGGCACGCTCTCGCGCCTGCGCGTGATCGTGACGCCGCCTTCGGTCACGTAAAGATCGGCCCCGCCGGGGGCAGTCGCATGGGTCATCGCCTGTCTCTCCTCAGCCCCTGCCCGGCCGGTCGCGCCCAATAAAAAAGGCCGCCGGATGAACCCAGGGCGACCTCTCTTCGAACACGTGCAAATACGCTCAAAGGCCGCTTGTCAGCGAGCCTGCCACCAAAGACCGTTGAGCGTGATCGTTCTCATGGCGAGAACCGTTAGCGCGAGACGCCGCGAAGGGCAATGGGGCCTTCGGCGCAAGCCGCGCGGGAGTGTTCGCTGCCCTCAGCGGGCTCGGGCCTTCATCTCGGCGATCAGCCCGTCGTCGACCGCGCGGGCCCGGACCGCCGCCGGCCGGTCCTTGATGCGCTCCCAGTAGGCGGCGAACGCGGGACGGCGAGGGAAGATGTCGAACTGCATCATCCAGCCGAGGCTCGCCCCGACATAGACGTCGGCCGCGCTGAACCGCTCGCCCGCGAGATAGCCGCCCTCCGACGCAGCCTCGGCGACGGCGGCCTCCAGCGTGTCGACCACCGCGTCCATCGAGCCGTAGCCGACCATCTGCCGCTTCTCCGCCGGCACGTCGACGCCGAGTGCCCGGTTGACGGCGGCCGCCTCGATCGGGCCGGCCGCGAAGAAGAGCCAGCGATAATAGGCACCCCGCGCCGCCGGGTCCGGGGCAAGGCCGGCCTCCGGAAAGGCATCGGCGAGATAGGCGCAGATCGCCGCGGCCTCCGTCACCACCGTCTCCCCGTGACGGATCGCGGGCACCTTGCCCATCGGATTGACGGCCAGATAGTCCGGCGAGCGGATGGTCCGGCCGAACTCCAGGATCACAGTCTCGTAGGGCGCGCCGACCTCCTCCAGCATCCAGCGCACGGTGCGCCCGCGCGACATGGGGTGGGTATAGAGGGTGAGGGTCTCGGCCATGGCTCGTCTCCCGTTGAAGAGGCGCCTTTCTTAGCCGAGCCCCTCCCCGGCGTCTGCGGCGGGTCGCCGTCGAAAGGGCTGCCTTAGCTTTCGGGGCTTGCAATTTGCGTTGCCGCCTGTCTGAAATCCGCCCGCTTTCGTGATGAGAGGATCGCCCGTCGAAACGGACATGTGATGAAGGCTCCGCGGCGGGAATCACCCGCGATGCGCCGCCTCCCAGCCCGTCCGTCTTCGGCCAAGGCCGCTCCCGAAGGCCAGAAGCCTCGAAAGGACAAGGTGTTCATGATCGATCGCCGCCAGCTCATCCTCGCCTTCGCCGCCCTCGGGCTCGGCCCAGCCGCCGCCCATGCCGCGGCCGACGCCGCCGAGCCGGGCGCGACGCTCTCCTTCAAGCCGGCCAAGCCCTTCTCCTTCGACGCGCTCGTCGAAGAGGCGCGCGCGCTCGCCGCCAAGCCCTACGTGCCGGAGGTCTCCGTCAATCCGGCCGTGCTCGACCGCATCGACTTCGACGCGCATTGGAAGATCAAGTACCGGCCGGACCAGACGCTGGACGTGCCGGGCGGACAGGCGCCGGTGCGCATGTTCCATCTCGGCCGCTACTTCCAGCTGCCCGTCACGATCTCGGTCGTCGAGGGCGGCCAGTCGCGCGAGGTCGTCTACGATCCCGGCCTCTTCGAGATGCCCTCCGACAGTCCCGCGCGCGAACTGCCGAAGGATGTCGGCTTTGCGGGCTTTCGCGTGCTGGAGCCCGGCTCGGAGCGCGACTGGATCGCCTTTCTCGGCGGCGCCTATTTCCGCACCTCGGGCGAATCCAACCAGTTCGGCATGTCGGCGCGGGCGGTGGCGATCGACGTCGCGCTGCCCCGGCCGGAGGAGTTTCCGCGCTTCACCGCCTTCTATCTCGAACATTCCGCATCGGGCACGCTCGTCGTCAACGCGCTGATGAACGGGCCGCGCATTGCCGGCGCCATCCGCATGGACATCGCGCGCAACGGGCCGATCGTCATGGACGTGACGAACCGCTTCTTCGTGCGCGAGGATATCGAGCGGCTCGGCATCGCGGCGCTGACCTCGATGTTCTGGTTCTCGGAGACCGACAAGATCCGGCGCTTCGACTGGCGCCCGGAGGTGCACGATTCCGACGGCCTGTCGATCTGGTCGGGCTCGGGCGAGCGTATCTGGCGCCCGTTGAACAATCCCGACGCGGTGATGACCTCGACCTTTTCCGGCGCCGACCCGAAGGGCTACGGCCTTCTGCAGCGCGACCGCAACTTCGACCACTACCAGGACGACGGCGTCTTCTACGACCGGCGCGCCAGCGTCTGGGTCCAGCCGAAGAACGCCTGGGGGCCGGGCGGCGTGCAGTTGGTCGAGATCCCGACCGACGACGAGATCCACGACAATATCGCGGCCTACTGGGTCTCCACGAACCCGACGAAGAAGGGCGATGCCCTCGCCTACGACTACGTCATGACCTGGGCCAACGAGGCGCCGCGGGACGTCGCGCTGGGCCGCGTCGTCGCCACGCGCCTCGGGCGCGGCGGCATTCCGGGCCAGCCCCGCCCGAAGGGCACGACGAAGCTCGCGATCGACTTCGACGACGGCGCCATCGCCGCGCTCTCGCGCGAGGCCAAGGACGTGAAGGCCATCGCCACGGCCTCGCGCGGCGAGATCTCCAAGCTCGACTGCTATTCGCTGAAGGTCGGCACGGCCTGGCGCGCCACGTTCGACATCACCGCGGAAGGCACCGATCCGGTGGAGCTGCGCGTCTACATCGCGCAGGGCGACAAGACGCTGACGGAGACCTGCGCCTACCAGTTCCTGCCGATGAAGCCGGGACAGGCGACCTAGAGCCCGTCAGGTTCATGCCGAACCAGACAGACTCTAGCTTCCTTTGTTGTCGTTTATCTTTTCGGGATAACCGGTTCCCACTGATCCCTGACAAACTCTAAGCCGAGCGGGGACGGTCACCCCCCTTGCGCGTCGGGGCGGCCGGGTCTGCGCGGGATCGTCGATGCGGGGTGGACCGCCCGCGAGCCGGCGGCGGGTCCGCCCCATGCCGCCTTGCGGGAAAGGAATGCGCATGAGGGTCCTCGTGGCCGGCGGCAAGGGTCGCCTCGGGCGGGCCCTGTCGCTTGCCGGCGGCCCGGCCGTGCAGGGGCTTTCGAGATCGGATCTCGACATCACGGAGGCATCCGCCTTTCAAGCCGCCCTCGAGCGCCTGCGGCCCGATGCCGTGATCAACGCGGCGATCGTCGGCGTCGACGCCTCGGACGCGGACCCGGAGCGGGCGCGGCTCGTCAACGCGATCGCGCCCGGCCATCTGGCGCAGGCCTGCCGCCGCGCCGGCGTCCCCTTCATCCACATCTCGACGGACTACGTCTTCGGCGGCGAGCCCGACCGCTTGCGGCGCGAGAGCGATCCCGTGTCGCCCGTCAACGCCTATGGCCGCGTCAAGGCCGACGGCGAGGCCCATGTTCTGGACGCGGGCCCCGGCACCTGCATCGCCCGCGTCGCCTGGCTGTTCGGAGACCGCCAGGACTTCATCGCGCGGCTCCTGCAGGGTGGAAGCGACACCGTCCGCGTCACGCACGACCAGGTGGGATCGCCGACGCCGATCCTCGCCGTCGCGGAAAGGCTTCTCGACCTCGCCGCGCGGATGGCCGCGGGCGACGCGATTCCGCCGATCCTGCACCTGGCGGGTTCGCCGGCCGTCTCGCGCGCCGACTGGGTCGCGACGGCGTTTGCCGCGATCGAGGCCGCCGGACGGCGCGCCCCGACGCTTCGGCGCGTTTCCATGGCGGAGTTCGGCGACGCGGTGGCCCGCCCCCGCTACACCGCGCTCGACGGCACGCTGGCCGGCGCGCTCTTCGGCGGGCCGCTCGACTGGCGCCCGCTCACCCTGCGGGCCGATACGTTCTGCGACGAGGCCCTGCCCGGCCGATCGTAGGGCGCGGACGAAACGCTCGGACGACGGCAGGGGCCTTCTCGATTCGAGCGACCAAGCCGGTCGGCCATTCGACCGTCTCGGGTGTCGCCATATCGGAGCGGGCCCCGGGCCATCGATGTCGAGCGATCCCGACCAACGAGACTTCCTGCGCAGTTCCGGTCCGCGCAGTTCCGGTTCCAGATCAGGCAGATCGAGACGAGCCCTTGCTGCCGTTCGCATTCCATATAGTACTTGAGAATTATATAATAACGACGATTTCGAAGACTAAAAACGAACGGAATAGTTTCAGATTAACGCATGCGAAACCCTTTTTGCTCAGTCTTTGCATGTGTGACCCGATCCGGATGCCGAATTGGTGAAGAGATCACGTATCACCACCGCATCTGCTCCCTTGCAAACCCCAGGACACTTCCATGCTGTCGAAGATCACGATCCGGTCGAAGATCCTTTGCGCGCTGTTTGCGGTATCGATCACGTTTACCATCGGCATTTTCTACATGACGATGCGCTTCAACGAGACGAACAACCAGTATTACGACTTCATCACGCATGAAAGCCAAGCGGCACTGCTCGGAGCTCGCGCGTCTGCCGGCATCTGGACAGCCGTCGCGCGAGTCGGCCGCATGACCACCCTCGACAGCGACAGTGCCGAGTATCGCGATCTCGACGAAAAATTCCGGAACGACTTCAAGATCGCGACAGGCCGTTTTCAGCAGGTCGAAGACATGGTCGCGTACCGCAAGCCGGCCCTGGACAACATTCTCGGCAAGATCGCGACCATCCAGTCGAACTACATTCAGATGCTCGATCTTCTGAAGACGGGCAGGAAGGCCGAGGCCGACCAGATCAACGCGGCGACCGACGCGATCAATCAGCAGATATCGAAGGACACGAAAGATCATAACGACTTCATGGCGCAGCTCATGATCTCGGAAACGGACCGGCTGAGCCAGAGCGTCACGTTCACGATCATCGTCAGCGCCGTGGGAATCCTGCTCGGCATGGTCGCCAGCCTAATCTTGTCCATCTACATCACCCAGGCCGGCATCACGGCACCCATGGGACGGCTGCGCATGAGAATGAAGGCGCTGGCCGAAGGCGACATCCAGTCGCCGATCGAAGGCCTCGATCGCGGCGACGAGGTCGGCGCGATGGGACGCGCGGTGCAGGTGTTCAAGGACGCCGCCGTCCAGAAGCAGAAGCTGGAGGAGGACGCCGTCGCCGCACAGACCGCGCAGGCGGCCAGCCGGCAGCGCCAGTCCGCGATCGACACGGCGAAGGCGGAAGACCTCCGGATCTTCGTCCATCACGTCGAGGCCGGATTCGACGCCCTTTCCGCCGGCGATCTGACCGTTCGGATGAATGGCGCCGTCGCCGCCGACTTCGAGCCGATCCGCGTCAAGTTCAACACCTCGATCGCGCAGCTCGAGGATACGATCGGCTCCGTCGTCTCCGCGGTCGGCACGATGCGCACGGGCCTTGCGGAGATCACGATCGCCGCCGGCGATCTGTCGCAGCGCACGGAGCAGCAGGCGGCGAGCCTGGAGGAGACCGTGGCCGCCCTGTCGCAGGTCACGGCGGGCGTCGGGCGGACCGCGCAAAGTGCCGACGATGCGAGGACCGCGTCCCTGTCGGCGCAAACGGAAGCCAAGAAGGGCGGCGACGTCGTTGCCCGTGCCGTTGCGGCCATGGCGGAGATCGAGACCTCCTCCAACAAGATCAGCCAGATCATCGGCGTCATCGACGAGATCGCCTTCCAGACCAATCTTCTCGCGCTCAACGCGGGCGTCGAGGCGGCGCGCGCCGGCGAGGCGGGACGGGGTTTTGCTGTCGTCGCCCAGGAGGTGCGTGGCCTCGCCCAGCGTTCGGCGGAAGCCGCCAAGGAGATCAAGGGCCTGATCGCCGCCTCGACGGCTCAGGTCGGCCAGGGCGTCGAACTCGTCTCCGCCTCCGGCCAGAGCCTCGAGCAGATCGTCAGCCAGATCGGAGACGTGACGAACGTCATCACGCAGATGGCCCGGTCCGCCCGCGAACAGGCGCTCGGGCTGAAGGAGGTCTCGATGGCCGCCGACAACATGGACAAGGTCACGCAGCAGAACGCCGCCATGGTCGAAGAGACGACGGCCGCCGCCCAGACGCTCTCGACCGAGACCAACGAACTCGCCACCATCGTCGGGCGCTTCCGCACCACCCATGCTCAAAAGGCCCCGTCGGCACGGGACGCGAAGTCCGCACCGCGCCGGGCGGCCCCCGTCGCCCAGATGCGGACGGTCGGCACGACGGGCGCGGCCCGCAAGGCGGAGACGGCCAGCGAGGAATGGGCCGACTTCTGAACGGATCGCAGAGGTTCGACGCGGAAGGCCCATCCCGGCTTCCGGGATGGGCCTTTTTCATTCCGGCATCAGAACAGGCCCTCGATCGCGCCGTCCTCGTTCAGATGGATGCGATTGGCGGAGGGCTCGCGGGGCAGGCCCGGCATGGTCATGATCTCCCCGCAGATGGCGACGACGAAGCCGGCGCCGGCGGAGAGGCGGACCTCGCGGACATGGACGACATGGCCGTCCGGGGCGCCGCGAAGAGTCGGGTCGGTCGAGAAGGAATATTGCGTCTTCGCCATGCAGACGGGCAGATCGCCATAGCCGAGCGCCTCGAAATCGGCGAGCTGCTGCAGCGTGCCGCGCTCCATCGTGACGGCGGAGCCGCGATAGATGCGCTTCACCACCGTCTCGATCTTGTGGAAGAGGCTCATCTTCGACGGGTAGATCGGCTCGAAGCGCGCGGTGCCGCCATCGGCGAGCGCGGCGACCTTGTGGGCGAGTTCCTCGATGCCGGCGGAGCCCTCGGCCCAGTGGCGGCAGAGGACGGCCTCCGCGCCATGGCCGGCGACATAGGCCTTCACCGCCTCGATCTCGGCCGGCGTGTCGGAGGAGAAGTGGTTGACGGCGACGATGACGGGCACGCCGAAGAGCCGGATGTTCTCGATGTGCCGGCCGAGATTGGCGCAGCCGCGCGTCACCGCCGCGACATCCTCCGCGCCGAGCGCCTCCTTCGCGACGCCGCCGTTCATCTTCATCGAGCGCACCGTCGCGACGACGACGCAGGCGGCCGGCGACAAATCCGCGACGCGGCACTTGATGTCGAAGAACTTTTCCGCCCCGAGATCGGCCCCGAAGCCGGCTTCGGTGACGACGTAGTCGGCGAGCTTCAGCGCCGTTTTCGTGGAGACCACCGAGTTGCAGCCATGGGCGATGTTGGCGAAGGGCCCGCCATGCACGAAGGCGGGGTTGTTCTCCAGCGTCTGCACGAGGTTCGGCTGCATCGCGTCCTTCAGGAGCACGGCCATCGCGCCGTCCGCCTGGATGTCGCGAGCGAAGACCGGGCTCTTGTCGACGCGCGTCGCCACCACGATGGCGCCCAGGCGCCGCTCGAGGTCTTCCAGGTCGGTCGCGAGGCAGAGGATCGCCATGACCTCGGAGGCGACCGTGATGTCGAAACCGGTCTCGCGCGGATAGCCGTTGGCGACGCCGCCGAGCGAGGAGACGATCTGGCGCAGCGAGCGGTCGTTCATGTCCATGACGCGGCGCCAGACGACGCGGCGCGTGTCGATCCTCTGCTCGTTGCCCCAGTAGACGTGATTGTCGAGAAGGGCGGAGAGAAGGTTGTGAGCGCTCGTGATGGCGTGGAAATCGCCGGTGAAGTGGAGGTTCATGTCCTCCATCGGGATCACCTGCGCATAGCCGCCGCCGGCCGCGCCGCCCTTGACGCCGAAGCAGGGGCCGAGGGAGGCCTCGCGGATGCAGATCGCGGCGCGCTTGCCGATGCGGTTCAGCCCGTCGCCGAGACCGACCGTGGTCGTCGTCTTGCCCTCCCCCGCCGGCGTCGGATTGACGGCGGTGACGAGGATCAGCTTGCCGTCGGGGCGTTCGGCCAGACCTTCGATGAAGGCGGCGGAGACCTTGGCCTTGTCGTGGCCGTAGGGGACGAGATGCTCCTCGGGGATGCCGAGCCGCGCGCCGATCTCGCGGATCGGCCGCTTTTTCGCCGCTCGCGCGATCTCGATATCCGACTTGAACCCCGTCGCGCCGCCATCCATCGCCCGCTCCCGCCTTGTCCGGCCGAAGCGGCCCGTTGTCACCGGCCGCACCATAGAGAGGCCGGGGCCCCGCGCCAATCGAGCGCAGGATCAAAAGGCCGGCAAAAAGGTCGGGCGGGGAGACGGCGAAAAGCCCGGACGGGGAGGACGTCCGGGCTTTCCATCCTGTTTCATGCCCGACGACCAAGGCAGGTCCGGAAGGGGGAGCCACCTGGTCTCTGCCGTCTGGCCTTCGCCGAACGCCCGATCGGAGCGGGAGGATCTCCTCGGCGTCGCTGGCGTCGGCCCGACACGAGGATCATCGCAGCGAAGGCTGGCCCGAAGCTGGAAAGGAAGGGAGGCGAAGCTTTGACGGGACCGAACCCGGGCGCATAGGCTGGAGCGATGCCCGCTTTTAGAGCGCTCGACGGACGGTGTGGCGCCGGCGGACAATGTCCGTGGATGAAGGGCGCGGACCCTTTCCGCTCCCCTGAAACAGACATCGCGTCACGCCGGCCGCTCCGCCTTCGCCGGCAGGGGAAAGAGCGTGACGAACCAGTTGGCGAGCATGCGGTCGCCGCCGAGCATCAGCACGCCAGCCGCCTCCAGCGTCGCGAGCGGCTGGCCGCCATAGAGCGCGGCGGCCACGACCGGCGGGGCGGCTTCGAGGATCGCATCGGCACCGTCGAGCAGGCCGGGGGTGAACGCGATCGAGCCTTCGGCAAGATGGCCGAGGAAGCTCTCGCGGCCGAGGGCAAAACCGATGCGCGCGTCGATGCCCCGGGCCCGATCGGTGTCCAGCATGGTGCGCATGGAGAGGATCAGCCCGGCGGCGCTGAAGGACAGCGTCGGGTCGTGGGCCGGCGAGCGCGTGGCCCAGCGGCCGAGCGCCTGGACGATCGGCTCGGCCTCGTAGCCCCAGGGCGTCAGTTCGTAGACCCCGACATCGGCCGGCGGGGCGAGCCGACGACGCCGGAGGATGCCGGCCTCCTCCAGCCCTTCCAGGCGTTGCGTCAGCACATTGGCGCTAATGCCGGAGAGGTCGCGGCGCAGATCTCCGAAGCGCTTCGGGCCCGTCAGGAGTTCACGCACGACGAGGAGCGCCCAGCGCTCGCCGAGAAGATCCATCGCATGCGCCGCGGCGCAGGCGTCGTCGTACCGTTTCCGGCGAAGAAGATGGGCCGGCTCTGTTATTTTTTGTAACCCCATGGTTGTCAGTTCTAACCGCGTGCGGCAGCATGGGTCAACGATGGCGGCCGGGCCGGCTCGGCGCCGCAGACGGCCGGGAGGATGCCGACATGCCCAAGATGATCTTCGTCAACCTGCCGGTCTTGGACCTGCCGCGCTTCATCGCCTTCTACGAGAGCGTCGGCGCCGTTCGAAACCCGCAATTCTCCGACGACACGGCGGCCTGCATGGTGCTCTCCGACACCATCTTCGCCATGCTTCTGACCCATGCGAAATTCGCCGAGTTCACGTCGAAGCGCATTTCCGACGCGCGCGAGACGGCGCAGGTCCTCGTCTGCGTCTCGGAGGAGAGCCGCGCGGAGGTGGACCGGACGGTCGAGCGCGCGGTCGCCGCCGGCGGCACGCCGGACCCGACGCCGACGCAGGATTTCGGCTTCATGTACGGCCGGTCCTACGAGGACCCGGACGGCCATATCTGGGAGGTCATGTGGATGGACCCGGCCGCCGCCTCGGGCGGCTCGGCTCCGACGGAAGCGGCCTGAACGGGGACGCCGAATCCCACGAGGCCGCTCGAAACAGGGAGAGAGACGATGACCTATGTCGATGGATTCGTGGTCGCCGTGCCGAGCGACAAGAAGGAGGCCTATATCGAGCAGGCCCGAAAGGCGCTGCCCGTCTTCAAGGAATACGGCGCGCTGCGCATGGTCGAGACCTGGGGCGACGACGTGCCGGAGGGCAAGCTGACCGACTTCAGGATGGCGGTGAAGGCCGAACCCGGCGAGACCGTCGTCTTCTCCTGGATCGAATGGCCGGACAAGGCGACGCGCGATGCCGGCATGCAGAAGATGATGACCGACGATCGCATGTCGATGGAGGGCATGGTCTTCGACGGCAAGCGCATGATCTTCGGCGGCTTCGCGGTGATCCTCGACGCGTGAGGCGGTTGCGCGGAGGTGAGTTTGCCGGCCGCGCCCTATGCGGCGGGTCAGAGCATGGTTCTTCTCCCCTGCGGGGAGAAGTGGCCGGCAGGCCGATGAGGGGCGTGCCGGTGCGGGACGGATTTGCGGGGAGTTTTGTCGAAGGGCGCGGGTCCGAAGGCCCCTCATCCGGCTGCCGCCACCTTCTCCCCGGAGGGGAGAAGAACGCCATTCTCGACCGTCTGCGATCAGCCTGATCTCCACCCATGAGGGGGAGATGCCGGCAGGCAGAGGGGGGCTCCGTCGAGCGCCCGGCCCTTCAGTCTTTCCAGCTCTCCGGCAGGACCAACCCCTTATGCGCCCGAGTCCATCGCGATGAGGCTGGCATTGCCGCCGGCCGCGGCGGTGTTGGTCGAGACGACCTGCTCGCGGGCGAAGCGGGCGACGTAGTTCGGGCCGCCAGCCTTGGGGCCCGTGCCGGAGAGGCCGGAGCCGCCGAAGGGCTGGGAGCCGACGACGGCGCCGATCATGTTGCGGTTCACGTAGATGTTGCCGACCGTCATGCGCTCGGTCACTTCGCGGATCGTCTCGTCGATGCGGCTGTGGACGCCGAGCGTCAGACCGAAGCCGGTGCGCTCGATCGCCTCGCAGACCTTCGACAGCTCGCCCGCCTTCCAGGTCACGACGTGGAGGATCGGGCCGAAGACCTCCCGGTCCAGCGCTTCCGGCCGGTCGATCATGACGATGTGCGGCGCGACCCAGTGGCCGCCCTTCGGAAGATCAGCCGGCAAAGCGCCGGTGAAGCGGATCGCCTGCTCGCGCTTCATGCGGGCGACATGCTCGTCCAGCATGGCCTTCTGCTCGGCGTCGATGACCGGGCCGATATCGGTCGCGATGTCGAGAGGATCGCCGAGGGTCAGTTCGGCGGCGGCGCCAGCGATCATCTGCACCATGCGCTCGGCCACGTCCTCCTGCACGAAGAGAAGCCGCAGCGCCGAACAGCGCTGGCCGGCCGAGCGGAAGGCGGAGGCGACGACGTCGTCGGCGACCTGTTCGGGCAGCGCGGTCGCATCGACGATCAGCGCGTTGATGCCGCCGGTCTCGGCGACGAGCGGGACGATCGGCGCATTGCGGGCGGCAAGCGCGCGGTTGATGGCGAAGGCCGTGTCGGTGGAGCCGGTGAAGGCGACGCCGGCGGTGGCATCGTGGCCGACGAGCGCCGCGCCCGTCGCGCCGTCGCCGGGGGCAAGGATCAGGGCATTTTGCGAGAACCCGGCCTCGTGCAGGATCGCGACGGCGGCGCTCGCGATCAGCGGCGTCTGCTCGGCGGGCTTGGCGACGACGACATTGCCGGCCGCCAACGCGGCGGCGACCTGACCCGCGAAGATCGCGAGCGGGAAGTTCCAGGGCGAAATCGCGACGATGACGCCGCGCGAGCGATAGCGCAGTCTGTTCTCCTCCCCGGTCGGACCGGGCAGAGCGACGGGCGCGGCGAAGAGGCGCTCGGCCTCGCCTGCATAGAAGCGCAGGAAATCCACGGCCTCGCGGATTTCGGCGATGCCGTCCTCGACGGTCTTGCCGGCCTCGGCGGCGAGCAGCGCCATGAGAGGCCCCTGCCGCGCTTCCATGAGATCGGCGGCCTTGCGCAGCGCGCCCGCCCGCACGGCCGCCGGCACGCGCTCGGCGGCCTGAACCTCGGCCTTCGCCGCCTCGATCACCCGGCGGGCGGACTCGGCGGAGAGGTGATGGCTGATGCCGACGAGCCGGCCGTCGGCGGGCGAGCGGATTTCGACCTTCGCCGCGTCGGAGCCGGCCGCCTTGGAGCCGCAGCGCGCCTCCGGCATGCCGAGATCGGCGGTGTCGCGGGCCTTCAGGAACTTCGCCAGCGCCTTGCGGTCGCCCAGCTCGACGCCGGTGGAGTTGAGACGCGCGCCGAAGATCGCGGCGGGGCGCGCGATGCGGCCATGGCGCACCGGGCCGTTCGCCAGGAGATCGCGCGGACGCTCCAGAAGCTCCTCGACCGGCACGTCCTCGTCGCCGACCTTGGCGACGAAGGAGGAATTGGCGCCGTTTTCCAGGAGCCGGCGCACGAGATAGGCGAGGAGATCGCGATAGCCGCCGACGGGCGCATAGATGCGGCAGGAGAGCTGGCCGCCGCGCTCGGCGCGCACGGCCTCGTAGAGCGCCTCGCCCATCCCGTGCAGGCGCTGGAACTCGAAGCCGGAGGCGTCGGGACCGGCCATTTCGAGAATGGTTGCGACGGTCAGCGCATTGTGCGTGGCGAACTGGGGATAGAGCCGCGCGCGCCGGCCGAGCAGCGCCTCCGCGGCGACGAGATAGGACAGATCCGTTGCCGGCTTCAGCGTGTAGACCGGGAAGCCCTCGACGCCGCGCTCCTGCGCATGCTTGATCTCGGAGTCCCAATAGGCGCCCTTGACGAGGCGCACCATCATGCGGATGCCGGTCTCCTCCGCCAGCGCGTCCATGTGCTCGATCACGGCGAGAACGCGCTTCTGATAGGCCTGGACGGCGAGACCGAAGCCGTCCCAGCCGCTGAAGTCGGAGGAGCGCACGACCGCGTCGATGACGTCGAGCGAAAGTTCCAGCCGGTCGGCCTCCTCGGCGTCGACCGTGAAGTTCAGCTGGTAGCTCTTGGCGCGCATCGCGAGGTCGCGCACCTTCGGCACGAGTTCCTCCATCACCCGGCCCTGCTTCACGGCCGAGTAGCGCGGGTGGAGCGCCGAGAGCTTGACCGAGATGCCGGGGCGGTCGGGCAGCGCCTTGTTGCCGGCCTTGCGCCCGATCGCCTCGATCGCGTCGGCATAGGACTTGAAGTAGCGGTCGGCGTCGCCTTGCGTGCGCGCGCCCTCGCCCAGCATGTCGTAGGAGTGGCGATAGCCCTTCTTCTCCAGGCCCCGCGCGCGCTCCAGCGCATCGGAGATCGTCTCGCCCAGCACGAACTGGCGGCCGAGGAAGCGCATGGCCTGGCGCGTCGCGGTGCGAACGGCGGGGGCGCCCATGCGCTTGACCAGCGAGCCGATGACGCCCTTCGGCGTCTCGCCGGGGCGGATGATGCGGGCGGAGACGCCGAGCGCCCAGGCGGAGGCCGCCGTCAGCATGCGGTCCTCGCCGCCCTCGTGGTTCGTCCAGTCGCCCGCGCCGATCTTGTCCTCGATCAGCTTGTCCTGCGTCGCCGGATCGGGCACGCGGAGCAGCGCTTCGGCCAGAACCATCAGGGCGAGGCCCTCGCGCGTGGAAAGCCCGAACTCGCGCAGGAAGTCCTCGACGCCGCCGATGCCGCCGCTCTGGCCGCGGATCGCGGAGATCAGGCGGCGGGCCGTCGCGTCCACCGCCTCTTCGTCATGGGAAAAAGTGCCGGCGCGGCGCAGAAGCGCGGAAACGGCCGCCTCGTCCTCGGGCGCGAAGGGAGCGGAAAAGGCGGGCAAGGCGCTCTGCGACATCGACGAATCCTCGGGGGCTGGGACCGGCTTCGGGCTGCGGGACATCTAGCATTTCGCGGACCGGCGATCTCACCAATCTGCGGCGTCTCTGCCGTGACAATCCCGCCGAAAGAGCGGTATGACGACAGGTATGAGCGAGATCGACGATAAGGACCGACAGATCCTCCGGCAGCTGCAGACGGACGGGCGGCTCAGCAATCTGGACCTTGCGACCCGCGTCCACCTCTCGCCCACGGCAACGGCCGAACGGGTGAAGCGGCTCCAGCGGGACGGCTATATTCTCGGCTTCTCCGCGCGCCTCTCGCCCGAAAAGCTCGGGCGCGGGCTGATCGTCTTCGTCGAGGTCAAACTCGAGCGCACCAGTGAGGACGTGTTCGGCGCCTTCGCGAAGGCCGCCAAGGCCAATCCCGACATCATGGAATGCCACATGGTCGCCGGGGGCTTCGACTATCTTCTGAAGGCGCGTGTCGCCGACATGAACGCCTATCGCGCCTTTCTCTCCGACGCGCTCCTCAATCTGCCCGGCATTCGCGAGACGCACACCTATGCCGTCATGGAGGAGATCAAGAACACGGCGGCGATCTCTCTCTGACGGATTTTGCGCCAGACTCCGTCGTTTTCGAACGTTCCGCCTTGACGGATTCGAGGTCGTATCCCGGGGGACGGCGCCGTCTTCGCCTTGCGCGGGCTGCGCCCCTTCGCGATAGTCGTTCCAAGTTCATCATCGGAGGATACACCCATGCGCACGACGCTCTGTCTCGCCACCGCCCTCGCGCTGGCCGGGGCCGCGCCGGCCCTCGCCGCAGACCCCGCAAGCTGCGCGACCGTCCGTCTCTCCGACGTCGGCTGGACCGACATCACCGCCACCACGGCGGTCGCCTCCGAGATCCTGACCGGCCTCGGCTATACGCCCGACGTAAAGATCCTCTCGGTTCCCGTCACCTTCGCCTCGCTCAAGAACAACGATCTCGACGCCTTCCTCGGCAATTGGATGCCGGCGCAGACGGGCGACATCACCAAATATATCGACGAGGGCTCGATCGAGCGGGTCCACACCAATCTCGAAGGCGCCAAATACACGCTGGCCGTGCCGAAATATCTCTTCGACAAGGGCCTCAAGAGCTTCGCCGATCTCGCCAAGTTCCACGACGATCTCGGCGGCAAGATCTACGGCATCGAGCCCGGCAACGACGGCAACAGCCTCGTCGTCAAGATGATCGAGGCGAACGACTTCGGCACCAAGGATTTCGAGCTCGTCGCCTCCTCCGAGCAGGGCATGCTCTCGCAGGTCGCGCGCGCCACGAAATCGGAAAAGCCGATCGTCTTCCTCGGCTGGGCGCCCCATCCGATGAACACCAACTTCCAGATGGAGTATCTGGCGGGCGGCGACGCCTATTTCGGGCCGAACTTCGGCGGAGCCACCGTGCACACGGTCACGCGCAAGGGCTACTCGACCGAGTGCCCGAACATCGGCAAGCTCCTGACCAACCTCACCTTCCAGCTCGACGCGGAAAACGCGATGATGAGCGCGATCACCGACAAGAAGGAGGAGCCGGCCAAGGTCGCGAAGGAATGGCTGAAGGCGAACCCCGCCGTGCTCGACGCCTGGCTCGCCGGCGTGACGACGCTCGACGGCAAGGACGCCCTGCCCGCCGTGAAGACCGCGCTCGGCATGTCCTGATCCCGCCCCGGGGCCGGTGCCGCACGGCGCCGGCCCCGTCTGGCCGCGTGGGTCGTGCTGAGCGCCGCCCGCCCGCCCATCCGCAACCGATCGAGAGAGCGCCCCGCCCCGTGGAATGGCTTGAAGCCCACCGTCTGCCCATCGGCGACTATGCCGTGGCCGTCGTCGACTGGCTGACGACGAACGCATCGGGCGTCTTCGACGCCATCCAGGCCGGGCTCGAAGCCTTCATCGACGCGATTCTCTACTGTCTCCAGACGCCCCATCCCTTTGTGGTCATCGGCGCCTTCGGGCTGGTGGCGCTGCTGATGCGCCGCTCCATTCCCGCCTTTCTCTTCACGGTTCTCGGCTTCCTCCTCATCGTCAATCTCGGCTACTGGAAGGAGACGACGGACACGCTCGCCCTCGTTCTCGCCTCGACGGCCGTCTGCATGATCGTCGGCGTGCCCATCGGAATCGCGGCGGCCCGGCGGCCCTGGCTCTATGCAGCCCTCCGGCCGGTTCTCGACCTGATGCAGACGATCCCGACCTTCGTCTATCTGATCCCCGCGCTGATCCTCTTCGGCCTCGGCATGGTGCCCGGCCTCGTCGCGACCGTCATCTTCGCGCTGCCCTCTCCGATCCGCCTGACGCGGCTCGGCATCGCCTCGACCCCGCTCCAGCTTCTGGAGGCCGGCGACGCCTTCGGCGCGACGCCGTTGCAGCGGCTCCTGAAGGTCGAGATCCCCTACGCGCTGCCGCAGATCATGGCAGGCCTGACGCAGACGATCATGCTCTCGCTCTCCATGGTGGTCATCGCCGCGCTCGTCGGCGCGCCCGGCCTCGGCGTTCCCGTCCTGCGCGCGCTGAACTCGATCAATGTCGGGATGGGCTTCGAATCCGGCCTCGCCATCGTCCTTCTCGCGATCATCCTCGATCGCTTCTTCCGCATCGAGGAGGGTGGCCGCCGATGAGCGCGTCCCGAACATCGACGGACTGCCCGGCCGAGGCGCCGATCGTCGTCTTCGACAATGTCTCGATCATCTTCGGCAAGAAGCCGGAGCGCGCGCTGGCGCTGATCGACCAGGGGGCGACGCGCTCCGAGATCCGCAAGGCCACCGACACGATGCTCGGCGTCGCCGATGCGAGTCTGGAAATTCGGCGCGGCGAGATCGCGGTGCTGATGGGCCTGTCGGGCTCGGGCAAGTCGACGCTGATCCGGGCGGTGAACGGCCTCGCCCCGATCACGCGCGGCCGCGTTCTCATCGACACCGGCAAAGGCCCCGTCGATCCCGCGTCCTGCGGGCCGAAGCGCCTGCGGGAGCTGCGCCGCCACGAGGTGGCGATGGTGTTCCAGCAGTTCGCGCTCCTGCCCTGGCGCACGGTGGCCGAGAATGTCGGCCTCGGGCTGGAGCTCGCCGGCCGCTCGCGCAAGGAGCGGCGCGACGCGGTGCTGGCGCAGCTCGACCTCGTCGGGCTGTCCGAGCGGGCGAACTCGCTCGTCGGCGAGCTGTCCGGCGGCATGCAGCAGCGCGTCGGCCTGGCGCGCGCCTTCGCCACGGATGCGCCGATCCTCCTCATGGACGAGCCCTTCTCCGCGCTCGACCCGCTCATCCGCTCGCGCCTGCAGGACGAGCTTCTGGAATTCCAGCAGCGGCTGAAGAAGACCATCATCTTCGTCAGCCACGATCTCGACGAAGCCTTCAAGATCGGCAACCGCATCGCCATCATGGAGGGCGGGCGGATCGTCCAGGTCGGCACCGCGCAGGACATCGTGCTGCGTCCGGCCGACGACTATGTCGAGGCCTTCGTCGCGCATATGAATCCGTTGAACGTGCTCACCGCCGGCGACGTGATGACGCCGCTCGTCCCCGGCGAGAACCCGCAGCGCGTCGCCGCGATGGCGCAGCCCGACACGCCGCTTCGCCGCGTCATGATGGCCGTCTCCGGCGACAAGGGCGAGGTCGTCGTCTCTGACCAGGGCCGCATCCTCGGCCGCATCGGCGCGCGCGAGATCGTGGACGCGCTGGGACGCCATCAGGCCAAGGGCGGCTGAGGCCGACAGACTTTCAGAGGAGCCTGACGACATGTACACGCCGCCGGCCTTTCGCGACGACGAGCCCACATCGATCAGCGCGCTGATCGCGCAGACGCGGCTGGCGACCCTCGTCACGGCGACGGCGGAGGGGCTGATGGGCACCCCGCTGCCTCTCTTTCTCGACGAAGCCGAAGGTCCGCACGGGACGCTCTACGGCCATCTCGCCCGCGCCAACCGCCAGGCGAGCGTGCCAGCGATCGGCGAGGCGCTCGCGATCTTCCAGGGACCGGACGCCTATGTGACGCCCTCCTGGTATCGGACGAAGCAGGAGACGGGAAAGGTCGTGCCGACCTGGAACTACGCGGCCGTCCATGCCTATGGCGAGATCGAGTTCTTCGACGACGAAACGCGGCTCCACGCGGTGGTCAGCAGGCTCACCGATCTCCATGAAAGCGCGCGCGAGACGCCCTGGGCCGTGACGGATGCGCCGCCGGCCTTCGTGCGCTCGCAGCTGAAGGGCATTAGCGGGTTCCGCCTGCCCATCGGCCGCATCGACGCCAAGCGCAAGATGAGCCAGAACCGCTCGCCTGAAGATCGGGCGGGGGTCGCAGAGGGGCTCGGCGCGAGCGATCTGATATCCGACCGGATCGTCGCCGGACTGATTCCGACCGATCCGGGCTGATCCCGGCTGATCCCGGCGGCGAGATACCCGCCATCCCCGGCGATCCGGAAGAGGCATCGCGGACCGGCAGCGGACAGAGCAAGCGCGATCAAGACGCGCGGTCGCAAATCCTGCACCTTTCACCCATGGACAAGCCCCCGCCGAGTGTCGTTGCGCTGATGGTCGCATGGATCGAGGATCACCTCGACGACCCCCTGACCCTCGACAGGATCGCGGCCAAATCCGGCTACTCACCGTTCCACTTCTCGCGCCTATTCCTGGTCGAGATGCGGCGAAGCGTGATGAGCCATGTGCGGGGACGGCGCCTCCTGCGCGCCGCCCGGCGCTTGTCCGAAGCAGACCTTTCGCTGATCGATGTCGCATTGGAATGCGGCTTCGGTTCGCAGGAGGCTTTCACTCGCGCCTTCAAGCGTCTGTTCGGCGTAACTCCGGCACGCTTTCGGGCCGGCTTCTCCCTTGACCCTTTCGAAGGACAATTTCCGATGTCGACAGATCCGATCACCACGATGACGGTTGAACGCCTGCCCGATCTCACCGACCTTTCCGGTTTCGTCGTCGCCGGTCCGGCGCGAGACTTCGACCACGACACGAAGTCGGACATTCCCCAGCTCTGGTCGCAACTGATCGGCACTGTGCCGTTCGAGGGTCAAGTCGAAGGCTCCGCAAGCTACGGCGTCATGACGTCCCTCAATCGCGACGAGGGGAATTTCCGCTATCTCGCCGGCGTCGAGGTCCGCCCCGGCGCAAGCCTGCCGCGAGGCTTCGGATCGGTCGCGGTACCCAGCGCCACCTATGCCGTGTTTCGGATCACGCTCGACGGAGGCCCCATCCACCTCCAGATGAAGGCGGCCATGAAGGACATATGGTGCCGATCCCTGCCGGAATCAGGCCTGGAGATCGCCGAAACACCCGATTTCGAGCGCTATGACGGCAATCGTCCGCTCACGGTGCCGGGCGCGACGATCGACTATTACGTGCCCGTGCGGACCTGACCTGCCGCCTTCGCCGCCACCCGCGCCCGGATCGTTTTCGGGTCGGCCTTCGGCGTCGCGGCGAAGAGGGTGCGGGTGTAGGGGTGCCGGGGATCGGCGAAGATCGCGTCCTTGGAGCGGTGCTCGACGGCCTCGCCGAGATACATGACCATCACGTCGTCCGCGATGAAGCGCACGACCGAGAGGTCGTGGCTGATGAAGACATAGGTGAGGCCGAGTTCGTCCTGGAGATCGGCGAGGAGGTTCAGGATCTGCGCCTGGACCGAGAGATCGAGCGCCGAGACGGGCTCGTCGAGGACGAGGATCGAGGGGTTCAGCATCAGCGCGCGGGCGATCGCGATGCGCTGGCGCTGTCCGCCGGAGAACATATGCGGATAGCGGTTGTAGTGCTCGGGCTGGAGCCCGACCTTCACCAGCATGGCCATGGCGAGCTCCCGCCGCTCGTCGGCCGACTTGTCGGTGTTCAGCATCAACGGCTCGGTGAGGACGCTGCCGATCTTCTGGCGCGGGTTCAGCGAGCCGTAGGGGTTCTGGAAGACGATCTGCACCTTGCGGCGGAGTTCCCGCGAGGTGCCGGTCTTGCCGATATCGACGGACTTGCCCTCGATCAGAAGTTCGCCGCTCGTCTGGGGATCGATCAGCGTCAGGATGCGCGCGAGCGTCGACTTTCCGCAGCCGCTCTCGCCGACGATGGCGAGCGTCTGGCCCTTCTCGACGGAGAAGCTGACGCCCTTCACCGCATGGACGATCTTCGACCTGGAGAAGAGGCCGCGGCCGACGACGTAGTCCTGCCGGATGTTGCGGACCTCGAGGATCGGCGCGCTCATAGGGCGGCTCCCGCGGCGGCCGCTGCCATGACGTCGGAGACGGTCGGCAGGCGCGTGCCCGTCGCATTCTCCGGCAGGGCGGAGAGAAGAGCCTTCGTGTAGGGGCTGGTCGGCGCCGTGAAGAGGGTCAGCACGTCCGACTCCTCCATCTTGCGGCCCTTGTACTGGACGATGACGCGGTCGGCGGTCTCGGCGACGACGCCCATGTCGTGGGTGATCATGATGAGCGCCATGCCCTTGTCCGCCTGCAGCTTCATCAGGAGATCGAGGATCTGCTTCTGGATCGTCACGTCGAGCGCCGTCGTCGGCTCGTCCGCGATGAGGAGCTTGGGATTGCAGGCGATGGCGATGGCGATCATCACGCGCTGGCACTGGCCGCCCGACATCTGGTGCGGATAGCTCGACAGGCGCTCGGCGGGATCGGGAATGCCGACCGCCGTCATCAGCTCGACCGCCCGCGCGCGACGCTCGCGCCGGCCAAGATTCAGATGCTCCTTCAGCACCTCTTCCAGCTGGTAGCCGACGGTGAAGCAGGGATTGAGGCTCGCCGTCGGCTCCTGGAAGATCATGGAAATGTCCCGCCCGATCAGCGCCCGGCGCTCGGTGGGCGAGAGCTTCTGCATGTCCTGCCCGTCGAAGAGCATGGCGTCGGCTGAAACGGTCGCCGTCGCCGGCAGAAGGCCCATCACGGCCAGCATGCCGACGGATTTGCCCGAGCCGGATTCGCCGACGATCGACAGGACCTCGCCGACATCGACGGAATAGTCGATCCCGTCCACGGCCTTGAAGGAGCCGGTGGAGGTAGCGAAGGAAACGGAGAGATTGCGGACAGCGAGGAGGGGCATCGTCTAGAAAATCTCCCGATCTTGGCGTATGTTTGAGGTCGAAATTTCAGGAGACGATCCATGAACGGCCCGATCAAGCCCCTCGTCTGAAGGACCTCTCCCGCGTTCGGGAACCGTCAGACCCCAGCCCGAGATGCAGTGTTCGAGAGCAGCGAGCGCCGCCTCTCCGGACCGTCGTTGCGTGTTGAGAAGCGCGATAAGGTTCTGCGCGTAGCGCTTTCGAGCATCGGGCGGCTGCCTTGAATAACCTTCGTGCTCGATATGATCGATCATGAGGTTCGACTGCTCGGCTAAGCGATAGTATCGCACCACGGGATGGATAGCCTCCTGGGGCAAGACCGTCAGATCGGACTTCAGTGCCGCGAAGACGAAGTCCGTCCGATCGGACGGGCCGAACGGCCATTCGTCCGCCACGAGGTAGGACGCCTGATGAGGTTCCGTCTGTTCTTCGACGGCGCCGAGGCCCGCCGAAATCTCTGCATGCAAAGCGAAGACCATATCCACCTGCCGGTCCTGTCGGCGTTTGAGATCGAGAATCCGCTCGAGGCCCTTGCCGAGCAGGATACCGATCACGACGCCGACGAGACCGATCAAGGCCTGCATCGTCTCAGCTCCGCTTCAGCTTCGGATCGAGCGCGTCGCGCAGGCCGTCGCCGACGAGGTTGATGGCCAGAACCGTGATGAGGATGGCAAGGCCGGGAAAGGTCACGACCCACCAGGCGCGCAGCACGAACTCGCGGGCCTCGGCCAGCATCGTGCCCCATTCGGCCGTCGGCGGCTGGGCGCCCATGCCGAGGAAGCCGAGGGCGGCGGCCTCCAGGATGGCGTTGGAGAAGGAGAGCGTGCCCTGGACGATTAGCGGTCCGAGGCAGTTCGGCACGATGGTCGAGACCATCAGCCGGATCGGTCCGGCGCCGACGACGCGGGCGGCGACGACATATTCCCGGTTCTTCTCCGCCAGAACCGCCGCGCGCGTCAGGCGCACGAAATGGGGCTGGAGCACGAGGGCGATGGCGATCATCGCATTGCCGAGACCGGGGCCGAGGATCGCGACGAGGACGAGCGCCAGGAGCAGCGAGGGGAAGGCGAGGATCACGTCCATGACGCGCATGATCAGCGTATCCAGCCAGCCGCCGACATAGCCGGCGAGGAGGCCGAGCACGATGCCGGTGGAGACCGCGATCGAGACGACGATCACGCCGACGAAGAGCGAGAAGCGCGAGCCGTAGATGAGGCGCGAGAGAAGATCGCGCCCGACGGCGTCGGTGCCGAGGATATAGGTCCAGTTGCCGCCGGCCTGCCAGACGGGCGGCACGAGCAGCGCGGAGCGATCCTGGATCGCGGGATCGTGGGGCGCCAGGACCGGGGCGAAGATCGCGATGAGGACGATCGCCGCGAAGACGACGAGGCCGATCACCGCGCCCTTGTTGACCGAGAAGTAGAACCAGAACTCCTTCAGCTGGCGGCGGCGGATGTTCGGCTCGGGAATGCGGGAGGGAATGTCGGTGCCGATGCCCTCGGCGGCCTTGCCGGCGTCGATCTGGCTCATTTGACGCGCACCCGCGGATTGATGGCGCCGTACATGAGATCGACGGCAAGGTTCACGGCCATGACGATGACCGCGATCATGAGAAGCCCGCCCTGGACGACCGGATAGTCGCGCTTGAAGACGGATTCGACCATCCACTTGCCGATGCCCGGCCAGGAGAAGATCGTCTCGGTGAGGATGGCGCCGGCCAGCAGCGTGCCGATCTGGAGACCGATCGTGGTGACGACCGGGATCAGCGCGTTGCGCAACGCATGGACGGCGACGACGCGGAAGCGCGACAGGCCCTTGGCCCGGGCGGTGCGCACGTAGTCTTCGCCGAGCACTTCCAGCATGGCCGAGCGCGTCTGGCGCGCGATGACGGCGAGCGGGATCGTGCCGAGCACGATGGCGGGCAGGATGAGGTGGCTCAGCGCGGAGGAGAAGGCGCCCTTCGCACCCGACAGGAGGCTGTCGATCAGCATGAAGCCCGTGACGGGCGGGAAGAAGTAGAGGAGCGAGATGCGCCCCGAGACCGGTGTCCAGCCGAGATAGCCGGAGAAGAAGATGATGAGGAGAAGGCCCCACCAGAAGATCGGCATGGAATAGCCGACGAGCGCGGTGCCCATGATGGTCTGGTCGAGCCAGGTGCCGCGCTTCACCGCGGCGAAGACGCCGGCGGGAATGCCGATGACGACGGCGAGGATGATGGCGACGAGCGAGAGCTCGAGCGTGGCCGGGAAGAGCACCCCGAACTCCGAGAGAACCGGCTGCTTGGTCACGATCGACTGGCCGAGATCGCCCTGGAGAAGATGCGTCAGGAAGATCCAGTACTGCTCGTACAGAGGCTTGTCGAAGCCGAAGGAGACGCGCAGCGCCTCGTAGCGCTCCGGGCTGAGGCCGCGCTCGCCGGCGAGCGCGATGATCGGATCGCCCGGCAGCATGCGGATGAAGAAGAACGAGATGAGCGTGACGCCGAAGAAGGTCGGTATCAGGAGCCCGATCCGTTTCAGGATAAAACTGAGCATAAGGGGCCCTTACAGGATGGGGCAGCCGAAACGCAACGGGCGCCGCGGGACGTTTCGACACGTCCCGCGGCGCCCGTTGCTCAAAGGCGGATCACTCGGAGATGTCGACGCCGTCGAAGCGGTGCGAGCCGAGCGGGTCCATCTCGTAGCCGGAGATCTTCTTCGACATGGGCAGAACGACCAGGGAATGGGCGATGGTCGCCCAGGGCGCGTCCTTCTTGAAGACGAGCTGCGCCTGTTCGTAGAGCTTGGCGCGCTCGCCCTGGTCGGGCGTCGCGGACGCCTTCTTGATCAGGTCGTCGAACTCCTTGTTGCACCAGGCGGCCTTGTTGCCGGAGCCGACGCCGTTGCAGCCGAGAAGCGGCGTGACGAAGTTGTCGGGATCGCCGTTGTCGCCGGTCCAGCCGGCCATGACCGCGCCGTCGTGCTTGGGATCGCCGGCGAGCTTCAGGTACTGGGTCCAGTCGTAGCTCACCACCTCGGCGGTGACGCCGACCTTGGCGAGATCGGCCTGGATCAGCTCGGCCATGCGGCGGCCGTTCGGGTTGTAGGGACGGGCCACGGGCATGGCCCAGAGCTTCATCGAGAGATCCTTGACGCCGGCCGCTTCCAGCGCGGCCTTCGCGGCGTCGGGATCGTACTTGTCGTCCTCGACGGCGTCGTTGTAGCCCCAGAGCGTCGGCGGGATCGGGTTCTTGGCGATCTGCCCGATGCCGGGATAGACGGCGTCGATGATCGCCTGCTTGTTGATCGCCATGTTCATGGCGCGGCGAACCTCGGGCTTGTCGAAGGGCGCCTGCGTGGAGTTCCAGGCGATGTAGCCGATGTTGAGGCCCGGCTGCTCCATCACGTTGAGCGTCGCGTCCTCCTTGAGGGCCGGCACGTCGGCGGGGTTCGGATAGGCGGCCATCTGGCACTCGCCCGCCTTCAGGCGCTGGATGCGCACGGAAGCGTCCGGCGTGATGGCGAAGACGAGATCGTCGATCGACTGCTTGCCGCCCCAGTAGTCGGGATGCGCCTTGTAGCGGATGACGGCATCCTGCTGATAGGCGACGAAGGAGAAGGGACCGGTGCCGAGGGGGACCTGGTTCAGCTTCTCGGGCGTGCCGTCCGCGATCAGCTTGTCGGCATATTCCTTCGACATGACCGAGGCGAAGTCCATGGCGAGCGTCGCCAGCATCGGCGCGTTCGGCTGGTTCAGCGTCAGCTTCACCGTCAGATCGTCGACCTTCTCGAAGGACTTGACGAGCTTGGGCATGTCCATGTCGCTGTAGTAGCCGTAGGTGTTGTCACCGGCATAGGCAGCGAACGGGTTCTCCTTGTTCGACTGGCGGTCGAAGGTGAAGATCACGTCGTCGGCGTTGAAGTCGCGGGTCGGCGTGAAGAAGTCGGTCGTCTGGAACTTGACGCCCGGACGCAGCTTGAACGTGTAGACGAGGCCGTCGTCCGAGACGGTCCAGCTCTCGGCAAGACCGGGAACGACTTCCGTCGTGCCCTTCTTGAACTCGGTCAGGCGGTTGTAGGTCGTCTTCGAGGAGGCGTCGAAGGTCGTGCCGGCCGTGTAGAGGCCGGGATCGAAGCCTTCCGGCGAACCTTCGGAGCAATAGACCAGCGTCTTGGCGGATGCCGCACTGCCAAGGGTCAGGGCCAGGGCCGTCGCCGCCAGAAACGTCGAAACTCGCATCATTCCAGTTCTCTCCGAGAGACGGGACCCTCCCGCCGAAGGCCGCATCCGATAACGTTCTGGAATGCCATGCAAGCTATTTTTTGATCAATTCACCGACCTGCCCTTTCGCACTGCAACCGATCATCCGGCCAAAGCGCGTCCTGACGCTAAGTCAGAATTACATTAGCTCTCGAACACGATCTTCGGCCCCTCGCCTCGAGCGGTCGCCGCATCGGCGATGCTCTCCAGCGCCCGTTCGGCGATGCGCCGAAAGATGCCGGCATGGACGCCGTCCGGCTCTGCCGCGACGACGGGACGGCCGGCATCGGACGTCTCGCGGATCGTCATGTGAAGCGGCACCTCGCCGAGGAAGGGCACGCCCAGCCTCTCGGCCTCCGCCCGCGCGCCGCCATGGCCGAAGATGTCGGACCGCGTCCCGCATTCGGGGCAGAGGAAGTAGCTCATGTTCTCGACGATGCCGAGCACGGGGACCTCGACCTTGCGGAACATGGCGAGCCCCTTGCGCGCGTCGAGCAGCGCCAGATCCTGCGGCGTCGAGACGATGACGGCGCCGGCGAGCGGCACCTGCTGGGCCATGGTCAGCTGCGCGTCGCCCGTGCCGGGCGGCATGTCGACGACGAGGACGTCGAGCTTGCCCCACTCGACCTCGCGCAGCATCTGCGTCAGCGCCGACATGACCATCGGCCCGCGCCAGATCATCGGCGTCTCCTCCTCCACGAGAAAGCCCATGGACATGGCCTTCAGGCCGAAGGCCTCCAGCGGCACCATGGTGCGGCCGTTCACCGTTTCGGGCCGGCCCTTCAGGCCGAGGAGGCGGGGCACGGAGGGACCGTAGATATCGGCATCGAGCAGCCCGACCTTCAGGCCGAGCGCCTGGAGACCGAGCGCGAAGTTCACCGCCGTCGTCGACTTGCCGACGCCGCCCTTGCCGGAGGCGACCGCGACGATCTTGTCGATGCCGGGCACGCCGGGCCTGCCGCTGCCGGCGCGGGGCCCCGGCGCTGCCGGCGCGGCCGGGCGGGCGGGATGATGATGCGGATGGGGATGGGCGTGCGAATGCGCAGCGGGGGCCGGCCGCGGGGCGGGACGCTGGGGAGCCGACCCCGCCGCGCGCTCCGCCGTCAGCGCCACCATGGCGGCGGTGATGCCGGGCACGCCCGCCACGCGGCGCTCGACCTCCTTGCGGAACGGTTCGAAGCGCTCGGCCGCCTCGGCCGGCACGGTCAGCGAGAAGAAGGCCTTCCCGTCCGCGATGAAGATGTCCGAGACCAGCCCGCGCGCGACCACGTCGCCCGCGCCATCCGGCGCCGGCATTTCGCGCAGCAGGGCCAGGATCGCGTTTTTCGCAGCGTCGCTCATGTCGGTCTCTCCTGCCGGCCGGTGGATCGGGTGCCGCCCGGCGCGAGGGATAGCCCCGTCGCGACCCTCGCGCAAATCGGCGGCAGCCTTGCCCGTCAGAGCTTGGGTTTCAATCCGTCGGAGCCCTCGGGGCAAGTCGCGCGAAACCGGCGGCCCGACGCGTCCTGCCAGATGCAGGAGCCGGGATTGGCAGCGGCCGCGCCGACGAGACGGGAGTCCGGGCCGACGGCGGGATCGGCAAGGCGCCCTTCCGTGAAGGGGCGCACCGGCGCGCCGGTGATGCCGAAGACCGCGCCGAAGACCGGCGGAAGATTGTCCCGGCTGGCGCAGCCCGCCATCGCGACCATCGCCAAGCCCGCGAGGCCCAGGCCGAGGGCCCGCCCCGGTCCACCCGTCCGCTCGCAGCTTTCGCGCCTCCCGAGGAGGACGATCTCGGAACGGCTTTTCTCGGGCATGTCGTTTTTCCCTCGGCCACAAAAAAGGCACCGCCCTTCGGCGATGCCTCTTTCGTCATAAGATTGGAAGCAAGAAGCTTACGGGCAAGCCGCCACGTACCGCTCGCCGGTGCGCTGATCGCGATAGATGCAGTCGCCGCTCTGCGAACGGCCGATCACATTGCCCGCGATCGCGCCGGCACCTGCGCCGAGCGCGCCGCCGATCAGAGCACCCTTGGCATTGCCGGAGACGCCCGCACCGATCGCCGCGCCGCCGAGACCGCCGATCAGCGCTCCCGTGCCCGTCGAACGATCCGTCTGCGTGCAACCCGCCGAAACCAGCGTCAGGCCGATCAGGCCCCCCATCATCAATTTTCTCATCGACCATACGCCTTTAAATTCGTTCGTCCCGCCACCCAACTCTCCGGAAGGGGGAAGGTTCCACGATGCGCGACCATTTCTTGCGGAATTATGTCTGCGGACGATTATCGGAAGGGAGGCCGGCACGAGGCGGCCAGCCGTGAAGAGGCGATGCGGCGTGCATCCTTTAGCGGGCGGCGACGACCTGCGGCTCGGCTTCGAAGGTGACGATGAGCTTGCCGGAACGGCTGATGGACCAGTCGATCGTCGCGGACTGCTCGAAGGCCTCCTCGTCGATCTCCTTGCAGGCGCCGTAGACACGCTCCTGGCCGGCGCCGCCGAGGCGGATCTGGATCGCGAGTTCACGATCGCACTCGGCCACGTTTTCGTAGGCTGCGACGGGGACCGGAATTTCCTGGCAGGTGGTGGCGTCGGCATTGCATCCGACCAGCAACATGAACGCAGCGATGTGTTCCATGGAAGCCTCTCCTTTGGAAACACAATGGCCTGCTGCCCTCAAAGTTCCCTTAAGACAACACCGCCAAATCACACCTGCGTGACATCGAGCGTTTTACACCGTTCTTAAAGAGAGCTTATCGATGCGCTCCGCCACCGGTTTCAGCGGCCGAAGCGACCCATCCGGGCCAGCGGAAGACCGCGCGGTCTCAGACGCGCGCGGCGGTCGTCTCGAACTGCGAGTCGGGGATGAGCAGGCGGTAACGGATACCCTCCGGCCGGTACTCCAGCGACGCCTCGCCGCCGACCGAATTCGGCACGATCCGCTCCAGCGTGGACGTGCCGAAGCGCGCATCGTTCTCGCCCCGCACGCGGGGACCGTCGCGCTCCTGCCAGACCAGTTGAAGAAACCGGTCCTCGCCCTTCGTGACGAAGCGGGAGTCGATCGTCACCTGTCCGCCCGGCACGGACAGCGACCCATAGGACGCGGCGTTGACCGCGAGTTCGTGAAGGGCAAGGCCGACATGGAGCGAGGCGGTCGGCGACAGATAGACGTCCGGCCCGTCGAACCGCACCTGACCCATTCCGTCCGGCGCATAGCGCTCGACCTGCATGACGATGAGGCTGCCGAGATCGGCGCCCCGCCAGTCGGCATCGGTGACGATGTCCTGCGAGAAGGAGAGCGACTGGATGCGGCCGCGAAAGCGGACGAGGAATTCCGGGACCGTCACCGAATGGCGCGCGGTCTGGCTGGCAAGACTCTGGATGATGGCGAGGAGATTCTTCGAGCGGTGCGACAGTTCGCGAAGAAGCGTCTTCAGCGTCTCCTCTCGGCGCTTCTGCTCGGTAATCTCGAAGGAGGAGCCGATGATACCGACGATCTCTTTCGCTTCGTTGCGGTCGACATCGACCCTGACGTCGAACCAGCGCGTCGCGGAGCCCGACGTCATGGTCAGCTCGAAGCGCGCGGGCTGGCCCGTCTCCAGAACCTCCTGCTTCACCGCCATGGAACGTTCGACGACCGCGCCCGACAGGACGTCGGACTCCGTCTTGCCGGTGGCGGATTCGCTGAGCCAGGAATCGCCGGGATTGAACACCCAGAGATAACGGAGACTTCGATCCTGCGCGAAGATCGTCATCTCGGTATTGGCAAGCGCCTTGAGAGCCTTGAACGCGACCATGTGCAGACGCTCGAACCGTTAATTGACGACCACCGTTGGTCCAGCCTACGTCCGCCGAGCCGGCGGCTCGCTTGATTCCGGAACTCCCTCGCCGAGCTTATGAGGGTCTTCGAAGGCCGCCCGCGATCCCCTCATGGTCCAGCGGATCGGATCGGGCCTTCTCGGCCCCATCGGCCTTCGGCATCGCGACGAATTGTGCGATGCCGAAGACTGCGACCGCCAGCAAAACGGCGGCTTGAGGGAGAAGTTCCAGCCGGACCCGGCAGGAAGGTCGAGGGATCGGACGCTCGGCCGATACCCCCTGCCCGCCCGCTGGAAACGGCCGATCAGGCCGCGACCTTGTTGTCGGACTCGAAGAACAGCGCCTGACTGATCAGAGCCTTCACCATGTCGGGGTTGAACGGCTTGGTGACGAGGAAGGTCGGCTCCGGCCGCTCGCCCGTCAGAAGCCGCTCGGGGAAGGCGGTGATGAAGATCACCGGCACCGAGACCTTGGCCAGGATGTCGTTGACGGCATCGATGCCGGACGAGCCGTCGGCAAGCTGGATGTCGGCAAGGACCATGCCCGGCTTCTGCTGCTCGAACAGCGCCATGGCCTCCTTGTGGGTGCGGGCGATACCGGTGACGCTGTGGCCGAGGCTCTCGACCATCTGCTCGATATCCATCGCGATCAGCGGCTCGTCCTCGATGATCATGATCTGGGTCGAGACCTGACGGCCGATGTCGACGCTGGCCTGATCGATCAGCGAGGAGAACTCGGCCTCCGAGACCGAAAGGATCGAGGCGGCCTCGTTGGTCGTGAAACCTTCGACGGCGACGAGAAGGAAGGCCTGACGCGGCAGGGGAGAAATGCCGCGGAGATTGCGCGAGGTCCGCTCCTCCCAGGCCGAGACCGGCGCATCCTCGCGGATGTTCACCTCGACGGACTGCCAGAGCGAGGAGAAGAGCCGGTAGAGCGACAGGCGCGGGCTCTCGTCGGGATCGAAGAGCGAGGGATCGGCGATCAGCGTCTCGAGCACGGCTGCGACATAAGCGTCGCCGCTGGCTTGGGAACCGCTGAGAGCGCGAGCATAGCGTCTGAGATAGGGAATATGGGGCGCTATGCGCGACGACATCGACATGAATTCTCCCCTCGTGTCGAACTGGAACTGATGCGAGACGAACGACCCGGCAACGCATGTCATACCCGAAAGTTCCCGGCACGGGAACCTTTCCCGGCGTGATGGGTTCTCGTCATTCTAGATAAGGCGCGCGTGCGGCAGGCCTAGGGCGCGCCGGAACCATTCCGGACCGAATAGATTCGGGCCGAATCGACGGCGCTCGACGAACAGCGTCACGCGTCGGCCTTGTTGAATTGCTTCCGCCTCACATGTTGAGATGAACGGGACGGATGGCGGCTTAGAGCCGCGACCCATCCCTGGGGCGGATCGAGAGTGGCGTGAGGGTTGATGGCAGACCGCAAGAACGAGGACGTTCCCTTGGACCACGCACATGGCACCACGGCCGGCCCGACGGCCGATCTCGGCGCGAACACGGCCATCGGCAAGAAGCTGAAGGCCTATTACGACGATTTTGCGAGCGAGCCGGTGCCCGACCGCTTTCTCTCGCTTCTGGACGCTCTCGATGCCGCGGAGTCCGCCAAGCGGACCGAGCGGTCCTGAGGAGGCGATGACGCCCATGAACCAGGACCCCGACTTCCGTCGCGAACTCATCTCCATCATTCCCAATCTGCGCGCCTTCGCGGCCTCGCTCTCGGGCTCGTTCGACCGCGCGGACGATCTCGTCCAGGAAACGCTGGTCAAGGCCTGGGACAAGCAGCACACGTTCCAGCCGGG
This sequence comes from Aureimonas sp. Leaf427, assembly GCF_001425485.1. Taxonomy (GTDB): domain Bacteria; phylum Pseudomonadota; class Alphaproteobacteria; order Rhizobiales; family Rhizobiaceae; genus Plantimonas. The sequence goes on from NZ_LMQW01000012.1 coordinate 325,096, forward strand.
CACCAATCTGAAGGCCTGGCTCTTCACGATCCTGCGCAACGAGTTCTACACGCAGATGCGCAAGAAGGGCCGCGAGGTCCAGGATGTCGACGGCATCCACGCCATGCAGCTGGCCGGCCATCCCGAGCAGCACGGGCATCTCGACCTTCAGGACTTCCGCCGGGCGCTCGACCAGCTGCCGGACGACCAGCGCGAGGCGCTGATCTTGATCGGGGCCTCGGGGTTTTCCTACGAGGAGGCCGCCGAGATCTGCAAATGCGCGGTCGGCACGATCAAGAGCCGCGTCTCGCGTGCCCGCTCGCGCATCGCGGACGTACTCGGCATCGAGGGCGACGGCGAATACGGACCCGACTCGATCTCCTCGCAGATCATCGGGCTGACGCCCGCGGCCTGACGGCCCAACGCCTCCGGGCGAAACGCTCCTGCGTGATGGTTCTGCCGTTTGCGACGAATCACCGGACACGGTGGAACCTCGGCTCCGCCGGTTCATTTGAGAAGCGCGTCGGGAAGGGCCGGACAAATGGCCCTTTCCCTTGTTCCATACCCACTCGCGAGGTCGAGCCATGTCCGAATCCACGTCGAACGACTACACGTCGAACTCCGATCCGCTCGGGTCCGGCCGCTCGACCGATAAGGATCTCGAAGTCCAGGTTTCGCGTCTTCGCGAAGACGTCGCCGGTGTCGCGGAAGCTTTGAAGGCGCTCGCGACCGATCGCGCCGACGGCGCCAAGCGTCAGGCCTACGCGCTGCGCGACGACGTTCGCGACCGCGGCGAGCGCTACCTGCAGCAGGCGCAGGAAGCGGCTTCCGAGTTCGAGTCGGAAGTGTCGGAGCGCGTTCGCGCCGAGCCGATCAAGGCGGTGCTGATCGCGGCCGCCGCCGGATATCTCTACGCTCGCCTCTTCCGCTAAGATGGTGCTGGCGCTGATCATGCGCCTCTTCACGGGCGAGGCGGGCATCATGCTCGCCCGCCTGAAGAGGCTCGCCGGCCTCTATGCCCTCATGGCCATTCTTATTCTGGTCATGCTGGCATTTCTTCTGATCGCCCTCTTCGCCTGGGTGGCGTCCCACCTCGGCGTCATCGAGGCGGCCCTCATCTTCGCGGGCGTGACGTTCCTCTTCGTCGTCGTGACCTTCGTTCTCGCGAAACTCGCGGGACGAAAGCCGGCGAACCGTGCGGACGACCGCCTGCAGCGCGACATCGCCTCGATCGCCGGCGTCACCGCGCTGACCAACGCGCCGCAGATCTACCGTGTCCTGAAGCAGCGCCGCGGCCTTCTGGTCGTTCCGGCTGCCGCCGCCGGCCTTGCCAGCCTCTACGCCATTCTGACGATGCTCCGGCGCCGCTGAACGGCACCTCCCCTGCCGCCGTTTTCAGGCCCAACCGCTCCTCGTCCTCGTGGGCGCGGCGGATCGCCCGGCAGCGGGAACCTTCCCGCCTATTTCTTGTTGCCTCTTCAATTCAAGCGCTCCGGCGCCGTTCTCCTTCAGGAGTTTTCTCATGGCCCCCCGTCTCGACGCCCAGGACGCCCGGCAGGGCAAGAAGGGCACGCCGGTTCTGCGCGTTCTCATCATCGCGCTCGTCCTCGCCGTCATCGCCTTCATCGGCATGCAGATCTACGGCGGCATGCAGCCGAACGAGAACATTCCGGGCGCGCAGGTCGGCGGCGACACGTCTCCCGCAACGGCGCCTGCGACGACCGGCACCACGGGCACGACCGTCACACCGGGCGCGGCCACCACGAATCCCTGATCGAGGCTTCGATCGACCGGTTCAACATCCACGGGAGGCATCGACATGAGCCAGCTTCACGGACGAGGTCTGGAACATGAGGACGTTTCCGCGACGGGCGGGGCGTCCTGGCAGAAACCGGCAGCGGCCGACGACATCGTCGATCCGATCGACGTCGGCTCGGGAACGATCGGCGATAGCGATCTGGACCGTGAGCAGACGGAAGAGGAAGCCGAGGACGTGCCGCTCGACGTGAAGATCACTGACGCCTTGTCGATGCTGGCCGATGGCGGGCACGATTACGGGGCGAGGCCGATCGTCGAGGAGGAGCCCGACAACGATCTCGACGCGGGCGACGACGTCATCGAAATCGACGAGAGCAGCAAGGACGCCTAAGTCTCGGCTTTTCGGATCGATCATGAAAAACGCCCGGGCCTTGCGGTCCGGGCGTTTTCGTATGCGGACTTCGAGTACGGTCCGGGCGGGATCAGCCGTGCAGGATTTCCTTCTCGTGGACGGTCGAGTCGCTGTTGAGGCGGTAGACGAGAGGCACGCCCGTATCGATCTCGCGCGCCACGATATCCTCGGGCGAGAGGCCCTCCAGCGCCATGACGAGCGCGCGCAGCGAATTGCCGTGGGCCGCGACGATGACGTTGTCGCCGGACAGGACCTTCGGCAGGATGCGGTGGATGAAATAGGGCCAGACGCGCGCGCCCGTGTCCTTCAGGCTCTCGCCGCCGGGAGGGGCGATATCGTAGGAGCGGCGCCAGATATGGACCTGATCCTCGCCCCACTTGGCGCGGGCATCGTCCTTGTTGAGGCCGGACAGTTCGCCATAGTCGCGCTCGTTCAGCGCCTTGTCGCGGATCGTGTGGATTCCGACCTGGCCCTGCTCGTTGAGAAGGAGCTGAAGCGTGCGCTGGGCGCGGAAGAGCTCGCTCGTGAAGGCGGTGCCGAAGTGGAGACCCGAGGCCTTGATCAGGCGTCCGGCGCGGCGCGCCTCTTCGACGCCCTTCTCCGTGAGGTCGGGGTCCTTCCATCCCGTGAAGAGGTTCTGAAGGTTCCATTCGCTCTGTCCATGACGGACGAGGACGAGGGTGCGGGTCATGTGCTCTTCTCCGAGGCGCCGACGAACGATCGCGCCGGTGTGAACCAAGTCGATCGGATTGAAAAGCCGTTATACCGATAAGCCCTTGCATCGACCTGTCCCGCTGAGGACCCGGCTCGGCATGCGCGCATCGGGGCGATCGGGCGCCGATCCTCCTCTCCCGCTGCGCCGGAAGCGTTTCGGCGCGGCGGCCTACGACAGGCCGAGCACGTCCTGCATCGAGTAGAGGCCGGGCTCGCGGCCTCGCGCCCAGAGCGCCGCCCGCAGCGCGCCGCGCGCGAAGATCGAGCGGTCCTCGGCGCGGTGCGACAGCTCGATGCGCTCGCCGTCGCCGGCGAGGATCACCTGATGGTCGCCGACGACGGAGCCGCCGCGCAGCGTCGCGAAGCCGATCGTGTTCTCCGGCCGCGCGCCCGTATGCCCGTCGCGCACGCGCACGGACGCGTTCTCCAGCGAGACGCCCCGGCCTTCGGCCGCCGCCTTGCCGAGCAGGAGCGCGGTGCCGGAGGGCGCATCGACCTTGTGGCGGTGGTGCATTTCCAAGACCTCGATATCGAAGGCCTCGCCCGGCAGGGCGCGGGCGGCGAGCTTGACGAGGCCGGCGAGAAGATTGACGCCGAGGCTCATATTGCCGGACTTCACGATGCAGGCTCCGCCGGCGGCCGCGGCCGCGATGGCGGCGTCGTCCTCGGGCGTGCAGCCGGTCGTGCCGATGACGTGGACGAGGCCGAGCCGCGCTACGCGCTCGGCCAGGGCGACGGTCGCGGCGGGGGCCGTGAAGTCGATCACGCCGTCCGCGCCCTCGAGCGCGGCCTCGATGTCGTCGGTGATCGCGATCGAGCCGTCCGCGACGCGCGTGCCGAGCGCGGCCGATCCGGCGCGCTCGACCGCCGCCTTCAGCCGCAAGCCCGGCGTCTCGGCGATCGCGGCGATGAGCGTGCGGCCCATCCGGCCGCCCGCGCCCATGACGACCAAGCCCATCTCGTCCATCGTTTCCGTCCTTCGTCTGGAAACGGCGCCGCCGGTCAGGCGGGCGTCGTCGTTGCGTCCGCCGCCGCGGCGAATTCGTTGAGCCCGTGGAAGCGCGCGTAGAGACCGCCGGTGCGCGCGATGAGGTCGCGATGCGTGCCGGTCTCCGCGATCCGCCCGCCCTCCATGACGAGGATCTGGTCGGCATTGACCACGGTCGAGAGGCGATGCGCGACGACGATGACGGTGCGGTCCTTCATCACCTCGTCGAGAGCGGCCTGGACCAGCGTCTCCGACCGCGTATCCAGCGCCGAGGTCGCCTCGTCGAGAAGGAGGATCGGGGCATCGCGAACGAGCGCGCGGGCGATGGACAGGCGCTGGCGCTGACCGCCGGACAGGCTGGCGCCGTTCTCGCCCAGCGGCGTGTCGAAGCCCTGCGGCTGGGCGAGGATGAACTCGGACGCCTGCGCCAGACGCGCGGCCTCCTCGACCTCGGCGTCGCTCGCGTCCGGCCGACCGAAGCGGATGTTGTCGCGGATCGTGCCCTCGAAGAGATAGGGCTGCTGCGAAACATAGGCGATCTGCGAGCGCAGCGAGCGCTTGGTGACGCGGGTGATGTCCTGCCCGTCGACGAGGATGCGCCCGGCACCGACGTCGTAGAAGCGCTGGATCAGCGAGATGATCGTGGACTTGCCGCCGCCGGAGCCGCCGACCAGCGCGGTCGTCCGCCCCGCCGGGGCGCGGAAGGAGACGCTCCTGAGAACGGGCTCGCCCGCGTGATAGGAAAAATCGACGGCGTCGAAGACGATCTCGCCACCCGCCACCTTCAGAGCGCGCCCCTCCGCGTCGTCGGCCTGGCGGGGCGCCAGATCCAGCACCTCGTAGATCATCTGCGCGTTGACCAGCGCGCGCTCGAGCTGCACCTGCAGCTTGGCGAGGCGCCGGGCGGGATCGTAAGCGAGAAGCAGTGCGGTGATGAAAGCGAACATCGAGCCCGGCGAATAGCCGTACATGATGGCGCGATAGCCGGAATAGCCGATGACGGCGGCGACGGCGAGGCCGGCGACGGCCTCCATCACGGGCCCCGAGCGCTCGGTGATGATGGCGATCCGGTTCGAACGCTCCTCGGCCGCGAGAATCAGCGTCTCCAGACGCTGGCGCAGCACCTCCTCCATGGTGAAGGCCTTCACCACGGTGATGCCCTGCGCCGTCTCCTGCATGGCGCCGAGGACGCGGGCGTTGAGATCGATCGACTGCCGGGTGGCCACGCGCAGCTTGCGGGCGAGGCTGGAGATCATCAGGGCGACGGGCGGGCCGGCGAGAAGCGCGATCGCCGAGAGGACGGGGTCCTGCCAGATCATGACGCCGACGAGGAAGATCAGGGTCAGGAGGTCCCGCGCGATCGAGGTGATCGTGAGGTTCAGCGTGTCGCGGATGCCGGAGACGTTCTGGTTGATGCGGGCGGCCAGATGCGCGGAGCGGTTCTCGGCGAAGAAGTCGACGGAGAGCTCCGTCAGATGCGCGAAGAGGCGGCGCTGGTAACGCGCCACGATGTTGTTGCCGATGCGCGACAGGATGACGCCCTGCCCGTAGGTGGTGAAGCCGCGCAGGAGGAAGGCGCCGAACACGGCCAGCGGCAGCGTCACCAGAAGCGCGCGGTTCTGCTGGACGAAGATCTCGTCGATCACGTCGCGCATGATCCAGGCGAGGAAGGCCGTGGCGGCCGAGCCGAGCACGAGGCAGACGACCGCCGCCGCATAGGCGCCGAAATAGTCGCGCCCGTTCTCGGCGAAGACCCGGCGGAGCAGGCCGACGACGAGCCCGCGCTCGCGCGGCAGAGGCGGGGTCGGAAATTTCTTCAAAGGGTCCTGCGCCCGGTTGGTCGATCGAGAGGGGCTTTCACCCGCGCCCTATAGACCGCCCGGACCCGCCTGCCTATGGCGCGAAAGCCTCGCATGCCGGCAAGAAGCTTCGGCGGGAAGGACCGATCAGACCGTCCAGCGGCGGCCGGTCGTCTCGATGCCGAAGAAGCGGGGCGTGCGGGCGAAGGTGGCGAGCCCCGCCAGCGCCGCCAGCGGCTCGGTGATGACGTAGAGCGGCATGTCTCTCAGAAGCGCGCGATGGGGCGCCTTGTCTTCGAATGCCTCCCGCATCTCCGCCTGCCGGAGAATCGGGATGATGCGCTGGAAGATGCCGCCCGCGATGTAGACGCCGCCGCGCGCCATGAAGATCAGGCCGAGATCGCCGGCGACGCGCCCGAGATAGGTGGCGAAGAGGTCGACCGCCTCGCCGGCATGGACGTCCTTCTTGCCGATCGCGGCATCCGTCACCTCGGCGGGCGTCGTGAAGACCGGCTCTGCGCCCTCGGCACGGCAGACCGCGTCGTAGACGTTGACGAGACCGCGGCCGCTGAGGACCTCCTCGGCCGAAACGCGGCCCTCGATCGTGCGAAGATGGGGCCAGATCGCGCGGTCGCGATCCGTGCGGGGTCCGAGATCGATATGGCCGCCCTCACCCGCCACGGGAATCCACATCTTGCGGGCGCGCACGAGGCCGGCGACGCCGAGGCCCGTTCCGGGGCCGACCACGACGCGGCTCGCGCCCTCGACCGCCGTGCCGCCGCCGATCTTCTGGCGGGAGGCGTTCGGCAGGGAGGAGACGGCGAGCGCCTGCGCCTCGAAGTCGTTGAGGACGATGATCTCGCCGAGACCCAGCGTCTCCAGCATCTTCATCGGGCGCAGGACCCAGGGGCAGTTGGTCAGGTGGATTTCGTTGCCGTCGACCGGGCCGGCGACGGCGAGCACCGCCGATTTCGGCTGGACGGAGGTCTTGTCGAGGACGGAGAACTGGATCGCCTCGTCGATCGTGGCGAAATCCGCCGTCTGCACGATCGGAAAGCTCTTGGGGTCGGCGAAGGCGTCGATCAGGATCGCGAAGCGGGCATTGGTGCCCCCGATATCGCCGATGAGAATCGGGAACTTCAGCGCCTGCGTGCTGTCGAGCGTCTGGGACATGGCCTCACCCGCCGTTTCAATCGATTTGGACGGCTCTCGTTAGAGCATCGCACCCGGCAAAGTAAAGGCGATGCCGGGCGTTTGAAGGGCGGTTCCCGCGTGAATTTACTGTAACGGCCGAGAGCCCGGGATCGGCACGGCCGCGGGCGGCACGGGTGCGAAGCTGGAGCGCAGGGGCGAGGGTGTCTGCGCCATGGCGGGCATCGCCTGCGGAGCCTCGGGCGGGACCTCGGAGTCGGAGGGGGCCATCTCCTGCGGCGGCGACGCGCGACGCGCGGCGACGGCCGTGCCGCCGTCCCTGGCGGGCGCGGCGAGAACGCTCCGGCAGGCGTTGGGCAGCGCGGCCATGGTCATGGGCGGGCGGGGCTTCGGCGGCTTGGCGCCGGGCTTCGGCGGCTTCAGCGCGACGTTGAACCACCAGTCGAGATCGCAGCCCTCCGCGCCGCCGGTCGATTCCTGCGGCTCGCAGCCGCTTTCGCCGGGCTGGCAATACATGCGGACGTGGAAGTGGTAGTCGTGCCCGTACATCGGGCGCACCTTGTTCAGCCACTTGCGGTCGCCCGTGGCGGTCTTGCAGAGCTTCTCCTTGATGCCGGGATTGACGAAGATGCGCTGCACCTCCGGCGAACGGGCGGCGGTGCGGATGAGCTTCAGCATTTCCGGCCGCCAGCGGCGCTCGTCCACATGCTTGGTGCGCGGGTCGATGACCGAGGGCAGGTCCATGTTGTCGCGCTCGTCGTCGGTGAGACGGCGGTTCGGCATTTCGGTGAGGTAGATATCGGCGTCGAGGCCGATCTGGTGGGAGGCGTGGCCGTTCTTCATCGGCCCGCCGCGCGGCTGCGCCATGTCGCCGAAGAGAAGCCCGCGCCAATTGTCCTCGGCGGCCGCCTCCCGCGACAGACGCTGGAGGAAGGCGATGAGGGCGGGATGGCCCCAGGCGCGGTTGCGCGAGGGCTTCATGACCTGCCAGGTCTCGCCGTTCTTCGGCATGCCGACGCCGCCGGCAAGGCACCCGTGCGAATAGAAGCCGTAGGCCTCCGAGCCTTGCGCGGAGGGCTGCGTCTTGGCGCCGAAGAGATCGCGCGCCGCCGTCTCGGCCTTCACGGGCAGGGTCGCGGCAAGCGCTAGGAAGGCGGCAAGCGCCGCGATGCGGCTCGGTCTGTCGAACATCATGGGCAGGCGACCCCTCCGGCGAAATGCCGGGGTGTGAAACCCGGCACTTCCGACCGTTTCATGGCGAAAGCCGCAAGAGACGCCTTCGGGCCTGCGCGAAGCTGGCGCCCCGGCCGGGCCTGCCCTCACGAAGCGGAGAGGCCGGCCCGCGCGGGGCCTCATACGCGTGGCCCCGACCTTCGACATGACGAAAGTCAGGGCGTTACGGCGGCATCAGCCGCCGCCGCGCCATTCGGCGCGGGATACCGGCGCTCCTTTTGCAAGGGCCGCCGGTATCAGGCGCGCAGCGTGCCGCCCGTCGCCTTGGAGACGGCGGCCACGATCTTCGACGACACGGCCTCCAGGTCCTCGTCGGTCAGGGTGCGCTCCAGCGGCCGGAGCGTCACCTCGATGGCGACCGACTTCCTGCCCTCGCCGATGGCGGCGCCGGTGAAGATGTCGAAGACGCGGACCTCGCTGATCAGCTTGCGATCGGCCCCTTCCGCCGCGCGCAGGATCTTCTGCGCCTCGACCGACCCTTCGACCACGAAGGCATAGTCGCGCCGAACGGGCTGATAGGGCGAGAGGACGAGACGCGGCTTGGTGCGCGTCGCCTTGCGCTTGGCCTCCGGGATCTCGCCGAGGAAGACCTCGAAGCCGGCGAAGGCGCCGGACGCGTCCATCGCCTTCAAGGCCTTCGGGTGAAACTCGCCGAACTCGGCCAGAACGGTCTTCGGGCCGAGCTTGATGCGGCCGGAGCGGCCGGGATGATACCAGTCGCTGGCGCCCGCCTCGATCTGGAGATTGGCGACGGGCGCGCCCGCCGCCTCCAGAGCCGCGATCGCATCGGCCTTGGCGTCGTAGACCGAGACGGCCTCCGCCGAGCCGTTCCAGAAGCGGCCGCTTCCGGCCGGACCCGCCGTGCCGCGCCGGATACCGCCGGCGACGCGCTTCTGCCCCTCCGGCTGGTCGGACAGATAGACATGGGCGACTTCGAAGATCGCGACGTCGGGAAAGCCCTTGGCGGCGTTGCGCGTCGCCGCCGCGATGAGGCCCGGCAGGAGCGAGGGGCGCATGTCGGAGAGATCGGCCGCGATGGGGTTGGCGAGGCGCAGCGCTTCCGCCCCGCCGCCGAAGGCTTTCGCCTGTGCGCCCGAGACGAAGGAATAGGTGACGGCCTCGACCATGCCCCGGGCCGCCAGGGACCGGCGCGCGGCGCGCTCGCGGATCTGAGAGGTCGTGAGGATGCGCTGGCCGAGACCCGCCAGCGCGGGCAGCGGGCGCGGCTCGATCGAATCGACGCCGGAAAGGCGCATGATTTCCTCGACGAGATCGGCCTTGCCCTCGATATCGGGCCGCCAGGACGGCGCGACGACATCGGCCTCCGCCTCGCCAGCCGAGACGCGGAAGCCGAGACGCTCCAGGAACTCGATCTGGCGCTCGCGCGGCACGTCGAGCCCCGTGAGGCGGCGGGTCTCGGCGAAGGGCAGGCGGATCGAGGCCGGCTCGACCGCAGCGACCTCGATCACGCGCTTCTCGGACGGCGTGCCGCCGCAAAGCTCCAGGACGAGGCGTGTCGCGAGATCGAGGCCGGGGACCATGAAGTCGGGATCGACGCCGCGCTCGAAGCGATAGCGCGCGTCGGTGATGATGCCGAGGGCCCGCCCCGTGCGGGCGATGTTCAGAGGCTCCCAGAGCGCCGACTCGATGATGACGTCGGTCGTGCCCTCGTCGCAGCCGGACGCCTCGCCGCCCATGATGCCGGCAAGCGATTCCACGCCCTTGTCGTCGGCGATGACGCACATGGCCGAGGTCAGCGTATAGGTGCGCCCGTCCAGCGCCTCGATCGTCTCCCCGTCCCGCGCCGCCCGCACGACGAGATCGCCTGAAACCTTGGCGGCATCGAAGACGTGGAGCGGACGGCCACGGTCGAAGGTCAGGTAGTTGGTGACGTCCACCAGCGCGTTGATCGGGCGAAGGCCGATGGCGCGAAGGCGGGCCTGCATCCAGGCCGGCGACGGACCGTTCTTCACGCCGCGCACCAGCCGCAGCGCGAAGCCGCGGCAGAGCGAGGGGCCGCCGTCGAAAGCGAGGCGCACGACCGGGCTCGGGCCCTCCCCGGCGATCTCGTCCGGCGTCGCGTCCTTCAAGGTGCCGAGGCCGGAGGCCGCCAGATCGCGCGCGATGCCGCGGATCGAGGTCGCGTCCGGGCGGTTCGGCGTCAGGCCGATCTCGATGACGGGATCGGCCAGGCCGGCATAGTCGGCAAAGGCGGTGCCGACCGGCGCATCCGCCGGCAGGTCGATGATGCCGTTATGCTCGTCGGAGAGCTCCAGCTCGCGCTCGGAGCACATCATGCCGTGGCTCTCGACGCCGCGGATCTTGCCGATGCCGAGCGTCACGTCGAGGCCGGGCACGTAGGTGCCGGGCAGGCCGAGCACGCCGACGAGGCCCTCGCGCGCGTTCGGCGCGCCGCAGACGACCTGCAGCGGCTTGCCCCCGTTGACGCCGGGCCCGGCATCGACCGAAAGCACCTGCAGCTTGTCGGCATCGGGATGCCGGCTGGCGGAGAGGACGCGGGCGATGGTGAAGGGGCGCATGGCCGCCTTGTCGTCGATGCCGTCGACCTCCAGCCCGAGCGAGGTCAGCCGCTCCGCGATCTCGGAAAGCGGCGCCGTCGTGTCGAGATGGTCCTTCAACCAGGAGAGCGTGAACTTCATGGGAAACGACGGCCTTCCAGCTGCGGCAGCGAACGCCCTCGCATCGATCGGGCGTGTCCGGCGAAATGAAGTCCTGCCTCTATCGCTCGAAGCCGCCAAAGAAAAGAGCGGCGGCTCTCAAGCTCTAAGATCGCGCATGAAGCCGCGCCGGACGAGATCTTCGGAGCCTTCGAACCGGAGCGAGCCGGGATAGGCAAGCGAAAGGTCGCCGTTGAACGTCTCGGACGCCGCGATCTCCTTGTAGAACATCGAGCCGCCGAAATGGCCTTCCGCTTCGGCAAACCGTTGGAACTCTTCGACCGAGCCGGCCGAGAACTTGAAGTGGAGAAGCACCGCATCGGCCGGCGCAAAGTTGCGCCCGAGCGGCAGGGGACCGTGGATGCTGGCGCCGTTGAACTGCGTGGCTCGATCCGCGAAGAGGACCGGATATTTCTGAAGCCGGTTCGGATGGCCGAAAAGACGATGTCGCGGCCCGCCCCGGATGGAGGTCGAGAACTTGTCGAGCGTCACCGCATAGCCGGTGCCGTCGATCATCGGCGACACTTCGACGGGACTCCGGTGCAGACCCGACTCGAAGACCGCGTCCGCCAAGCGCCCGGCGGGGTAGAGATCGAGCATCGGCGCGAGCGAGCGACGGCTGCCCACCCGTTCGAGATCGGCGATGAACGACCCGATCGGCCGCGTCTCGCTGCCCGGATAGACGAGGTACTCGTCGGCATCGAGGAATACGTACCAGCGGTTTCGCCCGTAGAGATCGATGAGCCGATCGCGCCAGACCTGCCCGCCGCCCGCAGCGCGGTAGCGATGCGAGGAGGCGAAGAGATCGACATCCGGCTGCGCGGCGAGAAAGGCCTCGGTCCCGTCGTCGGACCGATCGTCCACCATGACGAAACGCGCGATGCCGAGCCCGCGATGGTGATCGAGGAAGGCGCCGAGCGAGGCCATGGCATTGCGAACGACGCAGACGAGTGCGATCTCGCCGGGGTCGAGCGGGCGGAGCGCATTGCCTCGAAGCGTCAGGGTCAGGCCCGGCACGTCCTTTGCGCGGCGCCGGTATCTGAAGCTCCGAAAGTCCGTGACGAGCCGTCTCGCAGGGCTCAGCCTTCCGAAGGCGGCCCAGTCTGCGACACCGCCGACGGGGTAGGACGGCTCCTTGTCCACACCCGTCATGCCCGGCGAAAGTTCGCCCGAAGCATCAGCTCGACAACCCGCCGAACAGCGTCGGCATGTCGAGCGGGCGGAAGCCGTAGTGCTCGATCCAGCGCACGTCGGCGTCGAAGAGGTCGCGCAGGTCCGGCATGCCGTATTTCAGCATGGCGATGCGATCGATGCCCATGCCCCAGGCGAAGCCCTGGTAGACGTCCGGGTCGAGCCCGACGCCGCGCAGGACGTTCGGATGGACCATGCCGCAGCCCAGAATCTCCAGCCAGTCGGAGCCCTCGCCGAAGCGGATTTCCTGGCCGGAGCGGTCGCACTGGATGTCGACCTCCATGGAGGGCTCGGTGAAGGGGAAGAAGCTCGGCCGGAAGCGCATGTTCAGCGAGGGCACCTCGAAGAACGTCTTGCAGAACTCGGTCAGCACCCACTTCATGTTGGCGATGTTGGCCGTCGTGTCGACGACGAGGCCCTCGACCTGATGGAACATCGGCGTGTGCGTCGCGTCGAAGTCCTGGCGGTAGGTCTTGCCGGGAATGACGATGCGGATGGGCGGCTTCTGCGCCTCCATCGTGCGAATCTGGACCGGCGAGGTGTGCGTGCGCAGGAGCTTGGAGACGCCGTTTTCGTCCGGCTGGAGGAAGAACGTGTCGTGCATCTCGCGCGCGGGATGGCCTTCGGGGAAGTTCAGCGCGGTGAAATTGTAGTGGTCGGTCTCGATCTCCGGCCCTTCGGCGATGGAGAAGCCCATGTCGGCGAAGATCGCGGTGATCTCGTCGATGACCTGACTGATCGGATGGAGGCGCCCGCGCGACACCGGCGAGGGCCGGACCGGCAGGGTGACGTCCAGCGTCTCGGAGGCGAGACGGGAGGTTATCGCGACGTCGGCCAGCGCCTCGCGGCGCGCGCCGATGGCGTCCGCGACGCGGTCGCGCAGGCCGTTCAGCTTCGGCCCGGTCTCGCGGCGCTCCTCCGGGTCCATCCGCCCGAGGCCCTTCAGGAGCTCGGAGATCTCGCCCTTCTTTCCGAGCGCGCCGACGCGCACCGCCTCCAGCGCGGCCTCGTCGACGGCTGCCTCCACGGCGGCGAGAAGCTTGGCTTCGAGGCTTTCGAGATCGGTCACGGCGATGGTCCTCGATACGGCGTCATACGATGCGGCGCGGTGCGCCCTTGCCGGATGCTCTATCGCGCGGGCCGGCGGATGGGAAGCGCGGCGCTCAGGAGCGCCAGCGCAGGGTCTGCGCCTTCAGCGGATTGACGAAGGGGCGGCCCGCCCGCTGCGCCTCCTGGAACTCGGACTTCACGCGCGCCCACCAGCGGGCCTGCGTGTCCGCGTCGTTGATCATCATCAGGCGCGGCCCGTGCATCAGGCCCTCGCGCTGCTGCACGACGACGCGGCGGTCCTGGTCGAGGAAGGTGCGCATGAGATGGCGCACGAGCGGCCCCGCCCATTTCAGCCAGCCGAGCGAGGTCCAGAAGATCTGGTAGACCTCGGTGTGCTCCTCGTCGACCGGCGTCATGGCGGTGAGGCCGACGACGTTCGCCTTGGAGCCCGCGACGCGCTCGATGCGATAGCCGGGCAGGCGATAGGCGATCTCGGTCGTGACCTCCTTGCCGAAGATCTTGTAGACAAGGTTCTGCGGCGGCAGCTTGTGGCGCACCATGCGCCAGCCGTAGTCGTCGGGCTCGAAGCTCTTCTCCTTCGGGCGCAGCTTGGTGGCGTTCTTCTTGAACCACCAGGACGTGTGGACATAGGCCGCGTGGGTCGGGTCCATCAGGCCGAAGGCGGCGTGATCGACCGAGCAGTCGAAGGGCAGCATGACGAGCGCGGCGGGCGCCTCGCCGGCGGGAACGTCGGGGAGGAAATCGACCTCGGCCATGGGCCCGGCCTCCGGCGGCTCGCCGCTGGCCGAGATGTAGATCCAGACGAGCCCATGCTTCTCGACGGTCGGATAGGCGCCGCAGCGGATCTTGGAGAGATCGACCTCCTGCCCCTCGCGCAGGCTCGGGATCTCCGCGCAGGTGCCGGACGTGTCGAAGCGCCAGCCGTGATAGCCGCAGCGCACCGAATTGCCCTCGACCTTGCCGTAGTGGAGCGGAATGCCGCGATGGGGGCAGATGTCGCGCAGCGCGAAGGCCCGGCCATCCTCGCCCCGCGCGATCAGCACGGGCTCGCCGAGCAGCGTCTTCGCCACCATCTTGCCACGCTTCACGTCTGCGGCGGGAACGGCGACGTACCAGCAACCGCGCAGGAGTTCGGCTTTGAGACCTTGCATGGGAGTCCCTCGTGTCGATGGCGTTCGGCTGGCCGATGGTTGCGCGAGGCGCCCCCCTCTGCCTTGCCAGGCATCTCCCCCTCAAGGGGGGAGATCAGTCTCGTCACGGCCGGCAGAACTGCCGATCTCCCCCCTTGAGGGGGGATGTCCGGCAGGACAGAGGGGGGCGCCGTCGAGCATCAACCCTCCACGACCGCTTAAAACGGCGAAACCCGCTCGGCATTTCGGCCAGCGGGCTTCGATCTCAATAACGGCAAAGGAACCTCGCCGACTCGGCCCGGATCAGGCCGCGGCGCGCTCGGGGCCGACGGCCCGCTCGTACGAGTTGGGGTTCTGATCCTTCAGGTATTCGAGAGCCGCGCGAGCCGAGTCGCAGAGAGCCTTGAAGGCCTCCGGCTCGTGGATCGCGATGTCGGAGAGGACCTTGCGGTCGACTTCGATGCCGGTCTTGGTCAGGCCGTCGATGAAGCGCGCATAGGTCAGGCCGTGCTCGCGGACGCCGGCGTTGATGCGCTGGATCCAGAGGGCGCGGAAGTTGCGCTTCTTCACGCGACGATCGCGCGTCGCATACTGCTTGGAACGGTCCACCGCAGCCTTGGCGGTGCGGATCGTGTTCTTCCGGCGGCCGCGGAAACCCTTGGCCTGCTCGAGAACCTTCTTGTGCTTGGCGTGCGAGGTCACGCCTCTTTTGACACGGGCCATGATCTTGCTCCTTGATCTTTAAGACGCCGAACCGCTCAGCGGTTGTACGGCATGTAAACCTTGACGATCCGCGCGTCGGGCTCGGACAGGATCATCGTCCCGCGAGCGTTGCGCAGGAAGGTGTTGGAGCGCTTGATCATGCCGTGACGCTTGCCGGCCGCACCGGCCTTGACGTGGCCGTTCGCGGTGAAGCGGAAGCGTTTCTTGGCAGCTGCCTTGGTCTTCATCTTGGGCATTTTGCTCTCCTTGGGGAGATCGCACGGAGCAGCCCCGAGGGGCGACCCGAACACCGCGAAAGCGGCGCAATGCGACCAGCATTATGAACCGACACGGCATGCCCTGCCGGCCGGCTCGTTGAAACGAGGTGGGCTATAGCGGAAAGGCCGGCCCGGTGGCAAGAGCCGCCGAGCCGCAAATCCGAACGGCACGCCCGTCGCCGCGCACGACGTGCGGGCGCGGCGGAGCGATGGCCGGGGTGTCGTCGCCGGCGCGTCGTTTTCGTCGTCGCCGGCGCGTCAGCCGCGCGGGGCGAGAACCATCATCATCTGGCGGCCTTCGAGCTTGGGCTCGGCTTCCACCTTGGCGATCTCGGTCGTCTCCTCGCGGACACGGTTGAGAAGCAGCATGCCGAGATCCTGGTGCGCCATTTCGCGGCCACGGAAGCGCAGCGTGACCTTGACCTTGTCGCCTTCCTCGAAGAAGCGGCGGACCGCCTTCATCTTGGTCTCGTAGTCGTGATCGTCGATGTTCGGACGCATCTTGATCTCTTTGACCTCGATGATCTTCTGTCGGCGACGCGCCTCGGCGGCCTTCTTCTGGCCCTCGTATTTCAGCTTGCCGAGATCGAGGATCTTGCAGACCGGCGGATTGGCCGTCGGAACGATCTCGACGAGGTCCAGCCCGGCTTCCTCGGCCATGGCAAGCGCCTCGGCCGTCGGCGTCGGGCCGCGGTTCTGTCCTTCCGCGTCGATCAGCTGGATGAACGGGACCCGGATATCCTTATTGGAACGCGGCCCTTCCTTCTGGACCGGCGGCGCACGAAATGGTCTGCGAATGGTCGTTGTCTCCTGAACGTTGACGACACTTCAATTCAAATGCCAAGCCGCTGCGGAGCCCATCGGGTTTCGACTCAGGACCCCGTCGCCGGCCCGCCCGGCAGACCTCTTCGAGGTGACGCAGGGCAAGGCGGCAGCGCTGATCCGAAGCGCGGCATATGTCAATATAGCACGATGGGATTGGATTTTCACGCCATGACGTCAAGAATCGATCCTGCCCTCCCCGCCGGCGTCTCGGAAACGGGCGCCGAGCGCGCCGCTCCGGCCTTCCTGACGGTCGGCGAGGCCGGCGACGCGCGGTCCATCGCCCATCTCCTGACGGCGCGCGGAGAGACAAGCCTCCTCTGGCTCGGCGGATACGGCTCGGACATGCACGGCGCGAAGGCCGAGCGGCTCGATGCGACCGCAGGCGCGCTCGACCTCACCTTCTGCCGCTTCGATTATTCCGGTCACGGCTCCTCTTCCGGCGCCTTCGAGGACGGAACGATCACGCGCTGGACCGACGAGGCGGAGGCGGTGGCCGATCGCCTGCCCGGCCGGCAGGTGATTCTCGCGGGCTCCTCCATGGGCGCCTGGATCGCGCTTCGCCTCGCGCAGCGCCGACGCGCGCGGGGCCTCGGGCAAAGCCTGTCCGGTCTTCTCCTGCTCGCGCCCGCGCCGGATTTCACGAAGCGATTGGTCGAGCCCAAGCTTCGCGAGGACCAGCGCCGCGACCTCGAGACGCTCGGCTTCTGCACGGAGCCCTCGCCCTACGGGCCGGAGCCCACGATCTACACGCGCGCCCTCATCGAGGATGGCCGGCGCAATCTCGTGATGGACGGGCTCATCGAGACGGGATGCCCGGTCCACATCATCCAAGGCATGGCGGACGCGGACGTGCCCTATCGCCATGCGCTCGATCTCGTCTCCTGCCTTCCGTCCGAAGGCGTGGTTCTGACGCTGGTGCGTGACGGCGATCACCGCCTCTCGCGGCCGACCGACCTCGACCGCATGGACGCCGCCCTCAGAGGTCTCGTCGAAGGCGCGCGATAGGCCGCGAGCGTTTGGTTCCCGCGCGATCCGACCGAATCCGAAATGTCGCGCCCGTGTGTTCAAATTGTCACGCAACCTTCATATCGGCCCGGTCGCGGCTAAAACTCTCGCATTTTCAGGGAAACCGGCCA
Source organism: Aureimonas sp. Leaf427 (assembly GCF_001425485.1). Taxonomy (GTDB): domain Bacteria; phylum Pseudomonadota; class Alphaproteobacteria; order Rhizobiales; family Rhizobiaceae; genus Plantimonas. The sequence goes on from NZ_LMQW01000012.1 coordinate 342,142, forward strand.
GACTTCGAGCGGCGCGGAGGCCGGACGACGCGGGGGATGGCGCCCCGAACCTGATGCGAGGCCGACACGCGACAAGCAAACGTCCCGACATGCCGTTGACAGAATTCCGCACTGCAACGACCATCGACCCCGAGACAAGATCAGAGCCTGATGGCGGGGGTCGAAAATGCGGAATTACCGTGCAGTCTGTGCCGGTTTGCTGTGCGCATTGAGTTTCTTTGGGGCAGTGTCTGCCGCCAGTGCTCGCGACGACTTCATGGTCGTGGGCGCCAGGACGACATCACCTATCGGCCATCATCTGTTCTGCATCGATCAACCTGCCGATTGCCAAGCCGACACGCCGAACGCGGCCGATCCCGTCGCGATCACCGAGCCGCTTCTCGGTCTCGTCGCTGAAATCAATCTCTCCATCAACAAGGTGATCCGGCCAAGCTCGGACTTCGAACTCTACGGCGTCGAGGAGCGCTGGACCTATCCGATCGAGGCCGGCGACTGCGAGGACTACGCCCTCCTGAAGCTTCGCTCGCTCCGCGCGATCGGCATCGCGAAGTCCGATCTCCTGATGACGGTCGTGCGCAAGCGAAACGGCGAAGGCCATGCGGTTCTGACCCTTCGAACGACCCGCGGCGACTACGTGCTCGACAATCTCAGCTCGCAGGTGAAGCTGTGGCGCGACACGCCCTACACGTTCGTCAAACGCCAGGACCCGACCGCTCCTCAGCACTGGGTCGCGATCGAGGACGGCGCCGATCTCGTGGTCGGCTCGTTGAAGAAGTAGGTGATTCGGCCGCGGCTCCCGATCTCGGGCCCGGCCCGACTCCTTTTTTCTCAACTCTCTAGATTTATTCGGCTTTCCACCTGTCGTTCGGCGTCCGAGGACGCCGGATCGGCCTGTTTCCCGTTCCATTTTCCAGGCGGAACGAACGCTCGCTTCGCGGCCACTCATTTCGGCGTCCGAATGGGCTGCGATCGCCGCAAATCTTAACAATCGATATAGACGGCCCGCCTCCCGCTGCGGCATGCTCGTTTGATCACAGCGCGAGCAGGGGAGGTTCACTCGATGCAACGCTCTTCGACATGGGACGATCGATTGCTTGCGCTGGACGTGGAGACCGCGTTGAAAGCGCTCGGGATCGCGGCGGGCGAAGACGATCTTTGCGACGGCGATCTGCGCCTCGCCGTGGAGAACCTGCGCGGAACGCAGGCGCTCTCGAAGCGGATGGTGGGCACCGAGGCGACCACGCCGACGCTGCTCGCCGGCGACAGCGAAATCTTTGGTATCCGCTGACCGTCCGATGCTCCTCGGATGTGATGTCTAGGCCTACCGCTCGGGATCGTCCTCGCTGCCCGCCTCGTCGGGCGGGCCGGGAATGACGTAGGCGCCGGTCAGCCAGCGGTGCAGATCCACCGACTTGCAGCGCGGCGAACAGAACGGAAAGGCCGCGCGATCCGACGGCTTTCCGCATTCCGGGCATTGGCGCTTGGGGCGAAGCGGCGTCACGCTGGCCGGCATCGGCAGGTCTCCGGGATTTGGTCGAGGCGATGGTGGTCGCGCCGGCGGTTGCCGCCCCACATGGGCCGCGAACGCGCTCCGCTCCCAATCGCTCACGTCCTCAAATGTTTCACCGCGCCTTTTGAAAACACGGCCGAGGCCGACGGCTCCTCGGGCCTTCGAGAGTCTGTCAGGTTTTTACCGAACCAGACGGACGCTCGATTCCTTCGTTATCGTTCGTCTTTTCGGGCTGACCGGCTCCCGCTTATCCCTGACAAACCCCTAGCGGACGCGCGACGTCAGACCTTCGGCGGCGGGAGGGCCGGGTCGCGCCACTGGCGGTGGATGTCGTAGCCTTCGCCGCCGATGAGGGCGATGGCCTCGTAGAGCGGCAGGCCGACCACATTGGTGTAGGAGCCGACGAGGCGCACGACGAAGCTGCCGGCCAGGCCCTGGATCGCGTAGCCGCCCGCCTTGCCCCGCCATTCGCCGGATGCGACGTAGCTCTCGATATCCTCCCGCGACAGCCGCTTGAAGCGCACGCGCGTCTCGACCAGCTTCTGGCGCAGCCGGCCCTGCGGCCCGATCAGGCAGAGGCCGGTGTGGACGCGGTGCGTGCGGCCGGAAAGAATGCGCAGGTTCGCGACGGCATCGTCCACCAGCTCGGCCTTCGGCAGGATCTGCCGGCCGACGGAGACGACCGTGTCGGCGCCCAGAACCAGCCGCCCCTCGGCCTCCCCGCGCTCGGCGAGGATGGAGGCGGCGGTCTCGGCCTTCAGCTGGGACAGGCGCTTGGCGAGCGAGCGGGGATGTTCGGAGCGTTCGGGCGTCTCGTCCACGTCGGCCGGGAGCAGGCGCTCGGGCTCGATGCCGGCCTGCTGCAGAAGCTCCAGCCGCCGGGGGGACCCGGACGCGAGCACGAGATGACGCGTCTGGCGCATGGGGTCTCGTCCTACGACATCGATGCCGGTGAGATGCCGAGCGGACCGATGCGTCAGTTCAGGGAAGGTCGAAGCGGCGTCGCAGGTCGCGCGGACGTGCGGCGCCGATCAGGGAGCGCTTACTTGAAGCGGTAGGTGATGCGACCCTTGGAGAGATCGTAGGGGGTCATCTCGACCAGCACCTTGTCGCCGGTCAGGACGCGGATGCGATTCTTGCGCATGCGGCCGGCCGTGTGTGCGATGATCTCGTGGTCGTTCTCGAGCTTGATGCGGAAGGTCGCATTGGGCAACAGTTCGGTCACGAGGCCCGGGAATTCGAGAACTTCTTCTTTCGCCATGCGTGTCGTCGGTCCTTCTGACGGTGCGCTCCGGCCGGGTTCGGCGAGCGCTTGCGTCGACGCCGCGGAAAGTCGCGGCCCTCATCGTCATTTCGGTGGCCCCGCCTTCGACGGATCGAAACCGGGGAATTGCGATGGTCCTGCATTCTCGAACGCAAGACGCCATCCGCCCTCGCCGAGCGCGGATGATCTTTCTGGATTCGGCCTTCCATCCGACGTCTTCGCCGAAAAAGCAAGGCGTCGCCGGTTTCGGATCGATCAGGCGGACATAGGACCCGAGGGGTGAAGCGCGACTCCGAGGCATTCCCGGTGGCGGGATGCACCGGAGCCCGAGCGGCGCCCGAGCCTCTTGCCGGCATGTTCCGGCGCGAGAATCGATCAGCCGGAAATGCGTTCGACCTCGGCGCCGCAGGCGACGAGCTTCTCCTCCAGGCGCTCGAAGCCGCGGTCGAGATGGTAGACACGGTTCACCGTCGTCTCGCCCTCCGCGACGAGACCGGCGATGACGAGGGAGACCGAGGCGCGAAGGTCCGTCGCCATGACCTGCGCGCCGGCGAGCCGCGAGACGCCCTCGACGCGCGCCACCTGGCCGGAGAGCTGGATCTTCGCGCCGAGCCGGGCAAGCTCCTGAACGTGCATGAAGCGGTTTTCGAAGATCGTCTCGGTGATGTGCGAGACGCCGGACGCCATGGTCATCAGCGCCATGAACTGGGCCTGGAGATCGGTGGGGAAGCCGGGGAAGGGATCGGTGACGACGTCGACGGGATGGATACCGCCGCCGTTGCGCACGATCCGCACCCCGTTCGGCACCGGCGTCACCTCGGCGCCCGCCTCGCGCAGGACGTTGAAGGCCGAGGTCAGGAGATCGGCGCTCGTCTGCTCCAGCACCACGTCGCCGCCGGTCATGGCGACGGCCATGGCATAGGTGCCGGTCTCGATGCGGTCGGGCAGGACGCGGTGGCGCGCGCCGGAGAGCGCGGTGACGCCCTGGATCGTGATGGTCGGCGTGCCCGCGCCGGAGATCTTCGCGCCCATCGCGTTGAGGCAGGTGGCGAGATCGACCACTTCCGGCTCGCGCGCGGCGTTTTCGATGACGGTCTCGCCCTTGGCCAGCGAGGCCGCCATCATCATCACATGCGTCGCGCCGACCGAGACCTTGGGGAAGACGTAGCGGTTGCCGACGAGGCCGCCCTTGGCCTCCGCGATGATGTAGCCGGCCTCGATCTCCATGGTCGCGCCGAGCGCGCGCAGGCCGTCGATGAAGAGATCGACCGGCCGCGTGCCGATGGCGCAGCCGCCGGGCAGCGAGACCTTGGCCTTGTGCATGCGCGCCAGAAGCGGGCCGATGACCCAGAAGCTCGCGCGCATCTTCGAGACCAGCTCGTAAGGGGCGGTCGTGTCGATGATGGTGCGGGCGGTGAAGTGGATCGTGCGCCCGCTGGCGGGCGTCGAGGAGAGGCGCTTGCCCGAAACGGTGTAGTCGACGCCATGATTGCCGAGGATGCGGATGAGCTGCTCCACATCCGCCAGATGCGGCACGTTTTCCAGCGTCAGCGTGTCGTCCGTCAGGAGCGAGGCGATCATCAGCGGGAGAGCTGCGTTCTTGGCGCCGGAGATCGGGATCGTCCCGTTCAGCGTGTTGCCGCCCTTGATGCGAATACGGTCCATGGGTCCTGCCTTGCGCCTGGGGCGCCGCCCGACCTCGGCCACGTCGATGCGGCAAGCCTTCGCTGGAGCGCCCGGTGATCCCGGACGGACCCGCCGCGCGGGGCGCACCAAGGCGCCCGGGCCCGGCCGGGTCCGTGATCGCCCGCTCTACACCACGCGCCGCGGACATTCAAATCGGGTCGGGAGGGGATGGAGTCTTGGATGCGAGGCGGGCGGGCGGCAAACCCATCCAAGACGGCGGCGCATCATTCACCGCGGGCGAAAGCAGACGCGGTGGGCCAAAGGCCAGTCGTTTCGGAAACGGGATAGGACGACGGTTCTCGCCGGCAATCCCCGACAAGTTTGTTCTTGATATGTTCTTTGTCGGCTTTATCATCCTGACCGGAGAATCATTCTGCGTGGGAGTAAACATGAGCGTTTACGCAACGGTCGGAGCCATCGACCCTGCCAAGTCGAATGACTTCTGGGACGCTGCCCTGGCGACGATAGGATGGAGCAAGCATGCCGATTTCCCGGGATGGCGCGCCTATTCCGAAGGGGGAAAAGGCGAAGGGTTCGTCCTGTGGGTCTGCAAGCCTTTCGACGGCCAGCCATCGACCGCCGGAAACGGCCAGATGGTCGGTTTCATGGTGAAATCCGTGTCGGAAGTGGATGCCTTCTACGAGGCTGCCATGGCCAATGGCGGGACCGACGAGGGAAAGCCCGATCCACGGCCCCATTACGGGCCGAACTGGTACGCCGCATACATGCGCGATCCCGCAGGGAACAAGGTTTCCGTCGTCTACAACGGATAGAAAACGCGCGACCGAACGGGCGCTTCGCTCAAGGTTCCAGGATGATGGCTTGATGGTTCGACCGGAAGGCAGCTTCAGCATCTTCCAGTGAAGACGAACTAGAAGCTCTTCTTCATCTATAGAGCCACGACCCAGACGGAATATTTCGATTTCCGGTCTCTGGAAGCAAACAAACGATTTCCAATCATCTCAGGCCTCCCGCCCCCGAGACCACACCGGAAAAAAATGCGGCGACGCGAGCGGCCTGCCGCTGGATTCAAGGCCGGATCAGCGTCGTAATGCCGAAGACGACGAGGGCGGCCATGGCGAGTTTCCAGGCGTCGCCGCGGCGGCGCAGGCCGGGAAGGCCGAAGGGCCGGATGACCTGGATCGCCATGAGAAGGATGAAGAGGGCGGAGAAGAGCTTGGTCATCGGTGTCTCCCTTCTATCGAAGGGTCCGGCGCCGCGCCATGGGCGTCCGCACGACCCGGTGTCGAAAGGCGAAGGCAGACGTCGATGAGCCGGCTTATCGACGGAGGGACGACGCCGGGCTCGGTGCTCGGTCAGATGCGGCTGAGTTCGCCTTTGGCGACGACGGGGCCGGTGGGCTGGCCGGTCGGCGAGCCGCCGATCGGCTCCAGCGAGATGGCGAGGACGCCGCCCCTCGACAGAAGCTCCGGCGCGATCTCGATGCGCAGCGTGCCCGGCTTCATCACGCCGAGTGAATGGGGCGCGTCGCCGGGCGCGATGATCCAGAGCTCGTGCGAATGGCCGGGGGCGGAGGCGGTCGTCACGGGGATCAGCGTCGCCCCTTCCCGGCCGGGATAGACGACGGCCGTGTAGAGCGGAACGCTGCCCTCTCCCACGATCGACGCTGTCATCGGCTGCGGCGCGGGCTCGGGAACGGAGAGGATGGCGATGCAGGCGAGGCTCGCCGCGAAGAAGGCGGTGGCGCCGAGCGCGAAGGGGCGCCAGAAAGCCGGCACCAAGCCCCGGCGGGGATCGACGGCGCGCGGCGCGACGGTGCGCGTCATGCGCGACAGATCGCGCTCGATGCCCTCCCAGAGGGCCGCGGGCGGCTCGACCGGCGCGATGCCGGAGAGAAGCGGCGACAGGCGCTCGTCCCATTGCGCGACACGCGCGCCAAAGCCGGCGTCGAGGCGCTGCAGCCGCTCGGCGTCGCGCCGCTCGGTGCCCGAGAGCAGCCCGAGCGCCAGTTCGGCGGCGCGCAGATCGGCGTCCTCGCGAGGAGCGTGATCGTGGGAGTCGCGGGGGTCGCTCATGTCTCGAGGCACCCGCGCAGGCGGATCAGACCCCGGCGGATCGTGCTCTTCACCGTGCCGAGCGGCTGTCCGCCGGTTTCGGCGAGGTCCTCGTAGGTGCGCCCGCCATAGAAGGCCGAGACGATCGCATCGCGGGTCCGGGGCTCCAGCTGACCGAGGCAGTCCTTCAGACGGCGGGCCTCGTCGCCGCTCTCCAACGCGTCCAGCGCGTCGGGGCCGAGGTCGGGAACCTGGAAGGCGTCCTCCATCGGGCGGTCCGCGAGGCGCGGGGCGGTGCTGCGGCGGCGGTCGATCGCGCGGTTGCGGGCGATCGTGGCAAGCCAGGTGATCGGGCTCGCCCGCTGGGCGTCGAAGCTGTGCGCCTTGTTCCAAACCGTGAGGTAGACATCCTGCAACACGTCTTCGGCCTCTTCCCTGCTCCCCAAGATACGGAGGCACACGCCGAATAGTTTCGCCCCCGTGCGCTCGTAGATGTCGCGAAGGGCCTCGCGGTCTCCGCCGGCCACCGCCTGGAGCGCGAAAACGAGCTCGCGGCGTCTTCCTTCAGCGGTCGGATCGCCTCGTGCCACGCTTGTCCCATGCCCCCTGCCCTGCCGCCAGCCAAACCGTCAGGCCGGCGAAAAGTCAAGCGACCGGGGCCCTCACGCGCCGGAGGAGAGCTTCATCAGCACCAGCCCGGAGAGGATCAGCGCGGCCGCGAGAAGCCGCATCGGCGTCGCCGCCTCCCCGAGCACGAAGATGCCGACGAGAAAGGCGCCGACCGCGCCGATGCCGGTCCAGATCGTGTAGGCCGTGCCGAGCGGCAGGCTTTTCATGGCGAGCGAGAGAAGGCCGAAGCTGCCGATCATGGCGACGAGCGTGATCGCCGTCGGCCAAAGACGGGTGAACCCGTCGGACTGCTTCATCGTGAAGGCCCAGAGGATTTCGAGAAGGCCTGCGACGGTCAGAAAGATCCAGGGCATGACGGCCCTCCTTTGCGAGTGGCCGGGTCGTCCCGATTGATCAGACGGCACTTGGGCGGGGTCGTCCCCGCCGTGCCCGCTTCATGTGGGACCGCTCCCGGCCCCCGCAAGACCGGCTGCGGTCCCTTTTTCAGCGTCAGACGTCGCGGCGGGCCATTTCGACATAGACCGATTTCGACTGGCTGTAGTGTTCCAGCGCCGCCCGGCCGTTTTCGCGGCCGAAGCCGGAGCGCTTGGCGCCGCCGAAGGGAATCTCGACCGGCGTCAGATTATAGGCGTTGATCCAGACGATGCCGGCCTCCAGCGCCGCCGCCACCCGGTGGCTCCGCTCGATGTCGCGGGTGAAGACGCCGGCGGCAAGGCCCATCTCGGACGCATTGGCCCGCGCCACCGCCTCGTCCTCGGCGTCGAAGTCGAGCACGGAAAGGACGGGGCCGAAGATTTCCTCGCGGGCGATCACCATCTCGTCGGTGACGCCGGTGAAGACGGTGGGCTCGACGAAGAGCCCCTGCGGGAAGGCCTCTACCTTGGCCGGGCCGCCGCCGATCTCGAGCCGGGCGCCCTCCGCCTTGCCGGTTTCGAGATAGGCGAGGACGCGGTCGTATTGCGGGCGGGAGACAAGCGGGCCCATCTCGGTCGCCTCGTCCATCGGATCGCCGAGCTTCAGCGCGCGGGTGCGCTCCACCAGCTTCTCCACGAAGGCGGCGCGCACGGAGCGCTCGACGAAAACGCGCGTGCCGTTCGAGCAGATCTGGCCGGCGGAGTAGAAGTTGCCGAGGATCGCGCCGGACACGGCGGCGTCGAGATCGGCGTCGGCGAAGACGAGGATCGGCGACTTGCCGCCGAGTTCGAGCGTGACCGGCTTCGGCCCGGTGCCGGCCGAGCGCATGACCTTGGCGCCCGTCGCGATCGAGCCGGTGACGGAGACCTTGGCGACATTGCGATGCTCGGCGAGCGCGGCCCCGACCTCGCCCCGGCCCTGGACGACGTTGAAGACGCCGGCGGGCAGACCCGCCTCGATCAGGATCTCGGCGAGCTTCAGCGCCGAGAGCGGCGTGACCTCGGAGGGCTTGAAGATCATGGCATTGCCGCAGGCGAGCGCGGGCGCGGCCTTCCAGCAGGCGATCTGGATCGGATAGTTCCAGGCGCCGATGCCGAGGCACACGCCGAGCGGCTCGCGGCGCGTGTACGCGAACGGGCCGCCGAGATCGATGTAGTCGCCGCGAATGTCGCCGGACAGGCGCCCGAAATAGTCGAGACAGTCGGCGCCGGAGGCTGCGTCCGCGACCAGCGTTTCCGACAGCGGCTTGCCCGTGTCGAGCGTCTCCAGCTCCGAAAGCTCGCGATTGCGCGCCCGGATGATCTCGGCGGCGCGCATGAGGACGCGTCCGCGTTCGGCCCCGCTCCGTGCCGCCCAGGCCTTCTGCGCCCGGCGGGCCGCGGCGACCGCCGTCTCGACGATCTCGGTCGTCGCGCCGTGGAGCTTGGCGATCGTCTCGCCGGTCGCGGGATAGGTGCTCTCGAAGGCGGCGCCGGCCGCGTCCTCCAGATACGCGCCGTCGATGAAGTGGGAGGCCTTCGGCTGGGCTCGCATCGTCTCGTCTCTCGCTTGCGTCTCGTCGGGACTCCAGCCCTTGCACCCGCGAACCCCACACGTCTGCCCGATTTGCGACGTTTCGCCGGAACGCGCTTCGGAACAAGCCGGCGGCCGCGTCGCTTGTCCATGTTCAGGATATGGCAAGGAGACGGAACGATGAGCGCAGCACGGGACAGTGGCACGCCCTACATCACCATCGAGCGCGAGACGCGGCCGGTGAACGTTCTTTTCGGCGACGTGATCGTCGCGACGACGAACGAGGCGCTTCTCCTCAAGGAGGGAGACCGCCCTGCGGTGGTCTACGTGCCGCGCGAGCATGTGGCGACGGAGTTCTTCATTCCGACGGACCACCACACGACCTGCCCGCACAAGGGCGCGGCGCGCTACTGGACGATCTCGGCGGCCGGGCGCGCTTCGGAAAACGCGGCCTGGGCCTATGATTCGCCGAAAGCCGAGGTCGCGGCCATTGCCGGCCACGTCGCCTTCTATCCCGACCGGCTGCGCATCGAGATCGGCTGAGCGCGCTCTCCGGGGAACCCTTCGTCCGTCTTATGGGTTGGTCGGGCGAAGGGTCACAGCCACGTTACCGGAGACCACCCATGCGCAGACTTCTCATCGCCTCGGCTGCCGCCGCCTTCCTCTCGGGCGCGGCTTCGGCCCAGACCGTCATCATCGATTGGAGCGGCCCGGATGCCGGACTGATCGTCGCCGTCGAGACGCCGGCCACGGTGCGCGAATATGTCGTGTCCAACCCGCGCCCGGGCGTCGTGCTCGAAGGCCGCATCTCGCAGGGCTACATCGTGCCGGAAACGGTCGAGCTGGTGCCCGTGCCGAACGATCCCGACTATGTCTACTTCTACGACGCGGACAACCGCCCGGTGATCGTGCGGGCCGACGACCGCTCGGTCGTGGCGATCGAGACGACCACGGCCGCCGTCTCCGACGACGCGCTGCCGGACGAGCTGATCGGCTATGTGCGCGACAACCGCGCCGACGAAATCGTTCTGGAGGGCCGGATCGAGAACGGCTACGTCGTGCCGGCCGAGGCTCAGCTTCGCCCCGTCGCGGGCTATGACGGCTACTCGTATTTCTACAGCGAGGGCCGCCCCTACATCGTCGACAATGCCGACCGGCGCGTCGTCTACATCGCGCGCTGATCGAGCCCGCCGACACGACCAGAAACGCCGCGCTTTCCCGAAGGCGCGGCGTCCGGCGTTTCAGCGGTCGTTGTGGCCGAGGTCGCGGTCGGGGTCCAGGCGGTCGCGCACGCGCTGCTTCAGGACCTTCGCCTCGGGAAAGCCGCCATCGGCCTTGCGGTCCCAGATCAGGCCGCCCTCGTAGTGGATCTCGAAAATGCCGCCGGTTCCGGGGATCAGCGCGACCTCGCCGAGATCGGGCCCGAAGGTGGAGAGCAGCTCCTGCGCCATCCATCCCGCCCGCAGCAGCCATTGGCACTGCGTGCAGTAGGTGATCGTGATTCTGGGTCCCGCCATGTCTCGCCCTCCCGCTCGGCCATCCCGTCTTAGCGGGCGGGACGGGCGCTGTTCAAGGCAAGGCCGTCCCGGCCCGGACGCTTCGGGAGGCTCGCCGCCCTCAGCTCTTGGCGGCGGAGACCAGGACGGGCGTCTCGCGATAGAGGGCGGGGAAGACCTTCTTCAGATTCTCGATCTTCGGCAGGTCGTTGTAGACGATGTAGGGGTAGGTCGGGTTCAGCGTCAGGAAATCCTGATGATAGGCCTCGGCGGGGTAGAAGGCCGGCACGGCCGAGGTCGTCGTCACGATCTTGGCCCCGAAGGCGCCCGTCTTGTCGAGTTCGGCGATGTAGCGGTCGGCGATCGCCTTCTGCTCGGCATCGAGCGGGAAGACGGCGGAGCGGTACTGCGTGCCGTGGTCGGGTCCCTGGCTGTTCAGCGTCGTCGGGTCGTGCGCGACGGAGAAGAAGACCTGGAGCAGCTTGCCGTAGCTGACCTCCTTGGGATCATAGGTCACTTCCACCGTCTCGGCATGGCCTGTGGCGCCGGTCGAGACCGCCTCGTAGGTCGCGGCGTCCTCGTCGCCGCCGGCATAGCCGGAGACGGCCTTCTCGACGCCCTTCACATGCTGGAACACGCCCTGGACGCCCCAGAAGCAGCCGCCGGCGAAGCGAGCGATCTTCAGGCCCTTGGCGGCCGAGGCCTCGTCGAGGCCCGGCGCGGGGATCACGACCGCCGCCTCCGCCGCGACGGCCGGAAGACGCGACATGAGTAGGCCGCCGCCGCCCGCCAGAAGCGCGGCGAGGGCGAGAGGCGCTGCCAGTCGCAGCTTCGAGATGCGGGACGGGCGGGTCATGGCGGTCTCCTTCGAGGAGCAGTCGGGGGGCAGGACCGTCGCCTCGGATCGAGAGGCGCGACGTCGTCATGGGAAGAGATGCGCGCGAGCAGGCCCGGCCGCAAATCACAGAAGCGGCAACGTCCCGGCCAGGTCCGGCGAAGACGGCGCCCCGGCACAGGCGATACAAAGCCGCCGGAACCTGCTATGCACCCGCGCGAACCGATCGCGTCCCGCTTCTTTTTGCCTCGGCCGGCGCCCCGGCGCGTCGCGCGTGCGATTTTCGATCGGATCCACGGGAGCCTGCCGGGTTCATCCTGAACCCGCCGGACTCCGGCTTTCCTTTTTGTCGTTTGTCTTTTCGGGATAACCGGTTTCCACTGATCCCCGACAAACTCTAAGCTCGCCCATCGACCTCTTCCAGGCGCACGTTCAGCATGGCCGTCACCCTCTACCAATATGCCTGGAAGCACACCCGGCGCGAACAGATCTGGATGCTGGTCGTCGTCGTCCTGTCGATCGTCCCGCTCTTCGCCTCGCTCAACCTGCCCAAGCTGATCGTCAACGGGCCGATCCAGGGCGAGGGCTTCGAGGCCGGCAACGGCGCGACGCAGAATTTCCTCAGCCTCTCCATCCCCGTGCCGGACTTCGTCTCCTCGGCGGACGAGCTCGTTCTCTTCCACGGCTTCGACTTCAACCGCTTCCACGCGCTCTTCGTCCTGTCCGGCCTGTTCCTGGCCCTCGTCATCATCAATGGCGGGTTCAAGTACTACATCAACACGTTCAAGGGCCGGCTCGGCGAGCGCATGCTGCGGCGCATGCGCTACGAGTTCGTGGACCTCGTCCTGCGCTTTCCCATCCAGCGCTTCCGCCAGCTGCGCTCGCCCGAGATCGCCTCCATGATCAAGGACGAGCTGGAGCCGATCGGCGGCTTCATCGGCGACGCCTTCGTCACGCCGGTCTACCTGATCAGCCAGGTGCTGACCGCGATCGTCTTCATCTTCGTTCAGTCGATGACGCTCGGCCTCGTCGCGCTCAGCGTCATGGGCATCCAGGTCGTCATCATCCCGCGCATGCGGCGCCGGCTCCTGGTGCTCGGCCGCCAGCGGCAGCTGACCGCGCGCCAGTTCGCCGGCCGCGTCGGCGAGATCGTCGAGGGCATTTCCAGCGTCCACACCAACGACACGTCCAACTGGGAGCGCGCCGGCGTCGCCGCCGAGCTCGGGCAGATCTTCCTGATCCGCTTCGACATCTACCAGTGGAAGTTCCTGGTGAAGTTCCTGAACAACTTCCTGTCCCAGGTGACGCCCTTCATCTTCTACCTCTTCGGCGGCTATTTCGCGATCACCGGACAGCTCGACATCGGCCAGCTCGTCGCCGTCATCGCGGCCTACAAGGAGCTGCCCTCGCCGCTGAAGGACCTCATCGACTGGGACCAGATCCGGCTCGACGTGCAGGTGAAGTACGATCAGGTCGTCGAGCAGTTCGACATCGACGACGTCGCCGATGCCAGCCTCCAGGCGCCGACCCCGGACCGCGTCGCGCCACTCGTCGGCGCCTTCGCGCTCTCCGGCCTCGGCCTGCTCGACGAGAGCGACGGGCGGCTCGTCGAGCAGGTGACGCTCGACCTGCCGCTCGGCGAGCGCGTCGCGGCGATCGGTCCGGCCGGGAGCGGCGGCGAGCATGTCGCGGAGGTGCTGGCACGCCTGCGCCGGCCGACCACGGGACAGGTCATGCTCGCGGGCAAGCCTCTGATCGAGCTGTCGGAGGCGGTGACGGGCCGGCGCCTCGGCTATGTTGACGCAGCCACCTACTTCCCGCGCACCTCGCTGCGCGAGGCGCTTCTCTACGGGCTGAAGCGCCATCCGATCGGCGAAGCCGACAGGAAGAAGACGCGCACCAGCGATCTGGCGCGCCACGAGACGATCCGCTCCGGCAACACGCTTCTCGACCCGAGCGACGAGTGGATCGACTTCGAGGCGATCGGCCTCGGCGGCGCCTCCGATCTCGGGCCGCGCATCGCCGAGATCCTGCGCCTCGTCGTCTTCGAGCGGGACGTGCAGCTCTTCGGGCTTCGCGCCCGCGTGCCCGCCGAGATGCAGGAGGAGGCGGCCGAGACCATCCTCTCGGCTCGCCATGCCTTCCGCGACCGGCTCTCGGAGGCGGGGATGGACGCCTATGTCGAGGCCTTCGATCCCGACCGCTACATTCACAACGCCACGATCATGGAGAACATCGTCTTCGGCGCGCCGCGCGATCCGCGCGTCGGGCTGGCGCAGTTCTACGTGCACGACCATTCGCGCAAGACGCTCCGCGCCACGGGCTTGGCCGAAATCCTCTACGAGATGGGCCGCGACATCGCGGCGGAGATGATCGATCTCTTCGGCGATCTCGAGCCCGGCAATCCCCTGCTCCAGCGCCTGACGATCATGACGCCGGAAGAGCTCGGCGACTACCGTCAGGTCCTGTTGCGCGCGGCCGGCAAGCGCTTCGACGATGTCGGCCAAGCCGAGCGCGTCGCGCTGATCCGCCTCGCGCTCGGCTATGCCGAGCCGCGCCAGCGCCTCGGCCTCGTCGACGAGGCCTTCATGGAGAAGGTCGTGGAAACGCGGCGGCTCTTCCGCGAGGAAATTCCCGAGGAGCTGGATGCCGTCATCGTCTTCCACGATGCCGACACCTTCAATCCGGCCGCCAGCATCCAGGACAACGTCCTCTTCGGCCGCATCGCCTACGATCTCGCCAATGCGACGGACGCGGTCGAGGGCATGCTGGTCAAGGGTCTCGACGATCTCGGCCTGTCCGCGGTGGTGCAGGAGGCGGGGCTGGCCTACGACATCGGCGCGGGCGCCAAGCGCCTCTCGCTCGGCCAGCAGCAGAAGCTCTCGCTCGCCCGCGCGCTCCTGAAGGCGCCGGACTATCTCATCGTCAATCGCGGCCTCTCGGCTCTGGATTCCGACACGCAACGGCGCATCGTGGAGGGAACGCTCGCGTGGAAGCCGGCGGGAACGGAGGGCTTCGGCACGTTCTGGGTGCTCGCCAATCCGCAGCTCGCCGAGCTTTTCGAGCGCATCGTCGAGTTCGACAACGGTCGCGTCGTCTCCGATTTCAGGCCGGGCGAGCAGCCCGTGCCGGAGATCGAGGAGGCGGGACCGGAGGCCGCGGAAGCGAGACACGAGGACGCCGAGCGGCGCACGGCCGAGGCGACGAGCGTCGCCGAGGAACCGGCCGCGGGCGAGACGGCGAACGCGCCGCCGGGCCAGGTCGCGGTCTGACCGGGTTCGGCGCCACAAGGCGCCCGATGCCAGTGGCTTGCGACGGCAGCGACCGATCCCCACGTTTTGTCATACTGTATGACGTGTCATCGTCGTTTCATCGAGCCCGAGGATTGATCCCGATCGAACAATCCGACTAGGCTCGTCTGGTCAGACATCTCTCTCGCGGAGTTCGACAGCGCCATGAGCCTTCTGAAGAACGAGGTCGACATCCTGAAGCGCGTTCCGCTCTTCTCGGGCATCGACGCCTCGAAGCTGAAGCTCCTCGCCTTCACCTCGCAGGTCGTGCGGTACAAGGCGAACGAGATGCTGTTCGAGCAGGGTCAGGCGGGCGACAGTGCCTATGTCATTCTCAGCGGCAAGGCGCGCGTCTTCGTGACGACGCCGGGCGGGCCGATCGATCTGGCCGAGGTCGGCGAGACCGACTTCGTCGGCGAGATCGCCATCCTCTGCGACGTGCCAAGAACGGCGACCGTGGAGGCGACCTCGGATCTGACCGCCTTGCGCGTCGACAAGCAGTGCTTCGCCGAGCTTCTGACGAGCTTCCCCGCGATGGGCATCGCCATGCTGCGCGAACTCGGCTTCCGCCTCAGCCGCACGACGGCCGAGCTCGTCGCCGCCGAGGGGCGCAACGGACCCCATTGAGGAACCGCCCGCCCGGCCGCCTGCGGCCGTCCCTCACGATCCCGGCGAGGCCTTGCCTTCGCCCGGCGGCAGGCTTCGCGCGCGCATGATCGACGAGGCGCCTCCGGCCTTCGACATCCGCGTCTGGGGCGCGCGGGGCACGCTGCCCGGCTGCGGCAACGGACAGGTGGCCTACGGCACCGAAACCTGCTGCGTGGAAATGCGCGTCGGCGGGCGCCGGCTCATCTTCGACGCCGGCACGGGCCTCGTGCCGCTCGGCCGCTCCATGGCGACGCTCGGCGAGCTGGAGGCCGATCTCTTCTTCAGCCACGTCCATTACGATCACATCATGGGCCTGCCCTTCTTCCTGCCGCTCTACAGGCCGGGCGCCCGCGTCTCGATCTCCGCCGGCCACATGCTGGACGGGCGCTCCTGCATGGAGACGATCGAGGACTTCATGCGCGCGCCCTTCCTGCCGATCACGCCGAAGATCTTCGCCGCCGAGGTCGACTATCGCAGCTTCTCCCCCGGCGACGTGCTCGCACCCGGCGCGGGCGTCACGGTGAAGACGGGGCGGCTCAACCATCCGAACGGCGCCGTCGGCTACCGCGTCGAACATGCCGGCCGGGCGGTGGCCTATGTCACCGACACCGAGCATGTCGAGGGCCGGACGGACGAGACGGTTCTCGGCCTCATCGAGGGCGCCGACATCGTCTTCTACGACACGAGCTACACGGAAGCGGAAATGACGAAGTTCCGCGGCTACGGACACTCCACCTGGGAGGAAGGCGTGCGCCTCTGCCAGCTCGCGGGCGCCCGGCGGCTGGTCCTCTTCCACCACGCCCACATGCGCTACGACGCCGAGATCGCGCGGATCGAAGCCGAAGCGCGGCTGGTGTTCCCGGGGACGATCGCGGGGCGGACCGGCTTGTCGCTGACGCTGAACGAGGCGCCGGCGCGGGTTTGAGCGGGGCCTGAAGACGGGGACGGACATCGGCGCGAGGCGCCGCCCTCTGTCCTGCCGGACATCTCCCCCGCAAGGAGAGAGATCGGCAGCTTTGCGGTCAGATCGAGTTTGCGACGGTAGAAATCAACCTGATCTCCCCCCTTGAGGGGGAGATGTCCGGCAGGACAGAGGGCGGCGCCATAAAGCGCAACTTCCCGAGATCCCCCTATTCCGCCCCGCGCAGCACCGCCAGAAACGCCTCGCCGTACCGGTCGAGCTTGGCCTGGCCGATGCCGGGCAGCGCCATCATCGCGCCCAGCGAGGTCGGGCGTCTGGTCGCCATGGCCTTCAGCGTCGCATCCTGGAAGACGACGTAGGGCGGAACGCCCTGCTCCCTGGCGATCCGCGTGCGCTCGGCCCGCAGCGCCTGGAACAGGCCGTGCGCCTCCTCCGGCAGGTCGTCGAGAGCATTGGAAGCGCTGCCGCGCTGGCGCTCGGTCGCCTTGCGCGTGCGGTCCTTGCGCAAGGTGATGCGCCGTTCGCCGCGGAAGACCTCGCGCGCGCCCTCGCCGAGCTTCAGCGCGCCATGCGCCTCGTGATCGACCAGAAGCAGGCCGCTCGATGTGAGCTGACGCAGGACGGACTGCCAGACCTTGGCGTCGTGATCCTTCCCTTGCCCGAACACGGCCTGCGACTCGTGTCCGAAGCGCAGGACCTTCTCGGTCGGCTTGCCGAGAAGCACGTCGATGACATGCCCGCCGCCGAAGCGCTCGCCCGTGCGGTAGACCGCGGCCATGGCCTTGATCGCGGCCTCCGTGCCGTCCCAGCTGGCGACCGGCGAGCGGCAGGTGTCGCAGTTTCCGCAAGCCTCCGCGAGGTCCTCGCCGAAATAGGAGAGGATGACCCGGCGCCGGCAGTCGGTCGTCTCGCAGAGGCCGAGAAGCGAGGTCAGCTTGCCGCGCTCGACGCGCTTGACCTCTTCGGGCGCATTGCCCTCGTCGATCATGCGGCGGCGCTGGACGACGTCGCCCATGCCGTAGCTCATCCAGGCCTCGGAGGGCTGGCCGTCGCGGCCCGCGCGGCCGGTCTCCTGGTAGTAGGCCTCGATCGAGGAGGGCAGGTCCATATGCGCGACGTAGCGCACGTCGGGCTTGTCGATGCCCATGCCGAAGGCGGTGGTCGCGACGAGACAGCACCAGTCGTCCTTCAGGAACGCATCCTGGTTGGCGCTGCGGCGGGCGGCGTCCATGCCGGCATGGTAGGGCAGCGCGGGCAGGCCGTGGCCGGCCAGCCATTCGGCCGTCTCCTCCACCTTGGCGCGGGACAGGCAGTAGACGATGCCGCTCTCGCCCTTGTGCTGCGAGAGAAAGGCCAGAAGCTGCTGGCGGGCATTGTCGCGCTCGACGATCGCGTAATGAATGTTCGGCCGGTCGAAGCTCGAGGTGAAGGCGCGCGCCTGCGTCAATTCCAGGCGCTCGACGATGTCGGCGCGCGTCGCGGGATCGGCGGTGGCGGTCAGCGCGATGCGCGGCACGCCCGGAAAGAGCGCGCCGAGACTGGCGAGATCGCGGTAGTCCGGGCGGAAGTCGTGGCCCCACTGGCTGACGCAATGGGCCTCGTCGATCGCGATCAGCGAGACCTCGGCCTCCTGCATCATGCGGCGGAAGCCCGGCGTCGAGGCGCGCTCGGGCGCGACGTAGAGAAGATCGAGCGTTCCGGCCGCGATCTGCCGGCGCACCTCCGCGGCCTCGTCGGGCGAGACGGAGGAATTCAGCGCGGCGGCGGCGACGCCGGCCTGGCGCAGCGCCTCCACCTGGTCGCGCATCAGCGCGATCAGCGGCGAGACGACGATGCCGACGCCCGGCCGGCAGATCGCCGGCACCTGATAGCACATGGACTTGCCCGCCCCGGTCGGGAAGAGAACGACCGCGTCGCCCCCCGCCGTCACATGGCGCACCACGTCCTCCTGCTGCCCGCGAAAGGCGGCGTGCCCGAAGACATCGCGCAGGACCTCGGCCGGGTCCTTCGAACGAACGGTCGTCATGGATGGCTTCATCTGGCTCGGCATGAAGGAGGGGATAGGGCAGCCCGGCGGAGCGCGTCAACGCGGCGCATTCGCGGTCGATGCTTTTGCAGAAGGAGCGAGACCCCTGAAGCTGCTTTCTTCTCCCCTCCGGGGAGAAGGTCCGGCAGGGGATGAGGGGGCCAAGGCTTCATACCTCGAAAGGAATAGGCAAAATTCGGCGAACACAATCGCTCGATCCGCCGCCATGGCT
This sequence comes from Aureimonas sp. Leaf427, assembly GCF_001425485.1. Taxonomy (GTDB): domain Bacteria; phylum Pseudomonadota; class Alphaproteobacteria; order Rhizobiales; family Rhizobiaceae; genus Plantimonas. The sequence goes on from NZ_LMQW01000012.1 coordinate 360,622, forward strand.
CGATCTTCCCGGCCGCATACCCCTCACCGCCTGCCGGCACCTCTCCCCGCATGGGCGAGGAAGAAGGTTCTGGAAGGCCTCGCTTTTCGATCGGCTTGACGTTCCAATGAACGGGTCAGAAATCGCCGAGGGAGAGCTGCATCGGGGCTCCGGCCGATGGAGGCGGGCGGCTCGCGGCGCTCTTCGTCCCGACCCGGCCGGCGCTCCGGGCGGGCGGGCTCTTGGATTTCGCAAGGCGCGCCAGCGCGCGGTCGCGAAGGACGGCTTCCGGCGCCAGCGGATCGTCCGTCAGCCATTTGCCGCGCTTGATCACCTCGTTCACGCGGCCCTGGTTGACGCCGAGCTTGAAGGCGATCTCCTGCTGAGTCATCCGCGTTCCGCCGTGAAGCTCCAGGATGCGGCGGGCGAGTTCGGACGTCATCTTCTTGCCCGTGACGCGGCGGGCCGGCGCGGTGCGGCGCTTGGCCTTGTCGCGGTCCTTCAGCACCTGCAGGATCGCCAGCGCGGCCTCGTTGCCGTCGCTGCGCAGAGCTTCCTCGAATTCCTTCAGCGTGGTCATGGCGGACCCTCGTCGGGCGCCTTGCGACAGGGGCAAGGCCGTTCACGAGAATCTGTGCTTCGACAGGCATTTGATCAAGGTCTGAGGACATGAAGGAAGGTTCACTTCCCCTCGGCTTGCAAAATTCGGGCTTTGGCGGGATAGGATGCAGGTGCGAAGACGCGCAGGAATGACCGCCGCCGGCCACGGGCCGCCGCGCATGGCCAACGGATGACCTTTCGGATGACCGGCAAGCGGCTTCTCATCTACAGCCACGACTCCTATGGGCTCGGGCATCTCCGGCGCTGCCAGACGATCGCCAACCATCTCTCCACCGTGCACGAGGATCTCTCGGTCCTCATCATCTCGGGCTCGCCCGTCGTCGGCTCCTTCGATCTCCATCCGCGCGTGGACTTCATCCGCGTGCCCGGCATCGTGAAGCTCGACAACAACACCTATGCGCCGACCGCGCTCGGCGTCACCACCGAGGAGCTGATGGAGATCCGCTCCGTCATCATCCTGGAGACCGCGCGGCGCTACCAGCCGGACGTGTTCCTGGTCGACAAGGAGCCGCTCGGCCTGCGCGGCGAGGTGCGCGACACGCTGATCCACCTCAAAGGCACGGGCACGCGCAACATTCTCGGCCTGCGCGAGATCATGGACGAGCCCGAGCGCCTGCGCGACGAATGGGAGCGCAAGGGCGCCATCGAGGCGGTCGACCATCTCTACGACGAGGTCTGGGTCTACGGCCCGCGCGAGGTCTACGATCCGCTGGCGGGCGTCGGCCTCTCCGAGAAGACGATCGCCAAGACGCGCTACAGCGGCTATCTGCGCCGCGCGCTCGGCGAGTTCGCGGATGCGCCGGAGGGCAATGCGGAGCCCTATCTCCTCGTCACCGCCGGCGGCGGCAACGACGGCGCGGTCATGATCGACTGGCTGCTCAGCGCCTACGAGGCGGACGCGACGCTTCCTCTGCCCGCGCGGATCGTCTTCGGCCCGTTCCTCGCCGCCGACGAGCGCTACGGCTTTCGCGACCGCATCGCGCGGCTCGACCGCATCCAGGCGATCAACTTCCACACCAATATGGAAGCCATGGTGGACGGTGCGGCCGGCCTCGTCACGATGGGCGGCTACAACACGTTCTGCGAGATCCTCTCCTTCGACAAGCCGGCGCTGATCGTGCCGCGCACGCATCCGCGGCTGGAGCAGCTGATCCGGGCGACGCGCGCCGAGGAGCTGGGCCTCGCCCGCCTCATGCTGCCGACGGGCGGGCCGGAGGATGCCGGGCACATGGCCGAGGCGCTGCACCGGCTGCCCGGCCAGCCCCGCCCTTCGGCCGCCGGCATCGAGGGCCTGCTCGGCGGGCTGGAGCGCGTCGAGCGCTTCTTCGGCGAGGCGGTGGCCCAGCGCCATCGCCGCCCCGCGCTGATGAGCGTCGGCTGACGCGACGCCATGCTGCAGACACCGCCGAGATCGCGCGTCGCCATCGTCGTGAAGGGCTATCCGAGACTGTCGGAAACCTTCGTCGCGCAGGAAATCCTAGGGCTGAAGCGCCTCGGCGTCGCGTTCGACATCGTCTCCTTGCGCCAGCCGACCGACGAGAAGACCCATCCCGTCCATGACGAGATCGCGGCCCGGCCCCTCTACCTGCCGGAATATCTCTACACCGAGCCGCTGCGGGTCTTTCGCGGCTGGCGGGCGGCGCGCCGGCTTCCCGGCTACAAGGCGGCGTTGAAGCTCTTCCTCAAGGACTGGCGGCGCGATCCGACGCCGAACCGGGGGCGGCGCTTCGGCCAGGCGCTGGTGCTGGCGGCGGAGCTGCCGCAGGATACGGGGCTCCTCTACGTCCACTTCCTCCACACGCCGGGCTCGGTCGCCCGCTATGCCGCGAGGATGCGGAACTTGCCCTTCGGCGTCTCCGCCCATGCCAAGGACATCTGGACGATCCCCGCCTGGGAGAAGACCGAGAAGCTCGGCGACTGCGCCTTTCTCGTCACCTGCACGGCGGCGAACGCGGCCCATCTGAAGGGCCTTGCGCCCGATCCCTCGCGCGTCGGCCTCGTCTATCACGGGCTCGACTTCTCGCGCTTTCCCGAGCCGCACGGGCGCCCCGAAGGGCTCCGCGACGGGTCGGACCCCGCCGATCCCGTGCGCATCCTCTCCATCGGCCGGCTCGTGGACAAGAAGGGTCACGCCGGGCTGATCGAGGCCCTTTCCCGCCTTCCCGCCGATCTGTCGGCGAGGCTCGACATCGTCGGCGGCGGGCCGTTGAAGAAGGAGCTGGCGGCGCTGGCCGGGCGGCTCGGCGTCGGGGAGCGCGTGCGCTTTCTCGGCTCGATGGCGCAGGCGGAGATTCTCCGCCTCTACCGCGAGGCCGACCTCTTCGCCCTCAACTGCCGCATTTCCGACGACGGGGACCGCGACGGCCTGCCCAACGTCCTGATGGAGGCGCAGAGCCAGGGCCTCGCCTGCCTTTCCACCGATGTCTCGGCGGTGCCGGAGCTTCTGATCGACGGCGAGACGGGGCTCCTCGCACCGCCCGACGACACCGCGACCTTCGCGGGCGCGCTCGAGCGCGCCGTCCGCGATCCCGCCTTGCGGGCCCGGATCGGCCGGGCGGGCCTTGCCCGCGTGCGCTCGACCTTCGGGGCGGAGGCCGGGATCGAGGCGGTGCGGCGGCGCATCGAAAGCGTCCTGTCCGCGCCCGCTCCGCGCTGACGGCGGAAACGGCCGTGCGCATCGCCTTCTACGCGCCGATGAAGCCGCCGGGCGATCCCGTTCCGTCCGGCGACCGGCTGATGGCACGGCTTCTGATGGATGCCCTTCGCCGGGGCGGCGCCGAGGTCGACCTTGCCAGCCGCTTCCGCACTTACGATCGCGGCGACCCCGATCGCCAGAGGCGGCTCGAAGCGCTGGGCGGGCGGCTGGCCGCGCGGATCGTTCGCCGGATCGAAGCCTTGCCGGCTGCGATGCGGCCCGATCTCTGGTTCACCTATCACCTCTATCACAAGGCGCCGGATCATCTGGGGCCCGCCGTCTCGGCGGCGCTCGGGCTTCCCTATGTGGTCGCCGAGGCCTCCTTCGCGCCGAAGCAGGCCGGCGGGCGCTCCGCTGCGGGCCATGCGGCGGCGGCGCGCGCCATCGCCTGTTCGGACCGCATCTACAGCCTGAACCCGGTGGACGCCGCCTGCCTCCGCCCGCTGGTGAAGCGCCCGGACGTGCTGGCCGACCTTGCGCCCTTCATCGACACCTCGCTCCTGCGCACCGATCCGGCCGGGCGCATCGCCGCGCGAGCGCGCCTGCGGGCGCACTATGCTCTACCGGAGAACGTGCCGGTGATCCTCACCGTCGCGATGATGCGGGCGGATCAGAAGCTCGCCTCCTATGCCGCTCTCGCCGAGGCGCTGGGACAGCTCATGCCGGCCCGCTTCGTCTGGCTGATCGCGGGGACCGGCCCGGCAGAAGCGGAGGTGCGCCGTCTGGCGGAGCCGCTCGAGGACCGCGCCGTCTTCGCGGGCCTCCAGACCGGCGAAGCCTTGCGCGATCTCTATGCCGGGGCCGATCTCTTCGCCTGGCCGGCCGTGAAGGAGGCCTTCGGCATGGCCTTCGTCGAGGCCGCCGGCGCGGGGCTCGCCGTCGTCGCCGGCCGGTCCGGCGGGATCGATGCGATCGTCGAGGACGGAACCACCGGCCGCATCGTTCCGGCCGGGGACGCGCGTGCCATGGCCGAGGCGCTCCGCCCGCTTCTCGGCGATCCCGACGCCATTAGGCGCATGGGCGAGGCCGGCGCGGCGCGGGCGGCGCGTGTCAACGACATCGGCACGGCGGCGGACCGCCTGCGGGCCGACCTCGGCGCCCTTCTCGCAGCCGGAAGCGCGGCATGATCGACCTTCTCCTCCTGCGCCATGCGCCGACGCTCTGGAACGCCGAGAAGCGCATCCAGGGCCGAGCCGACGTGCCGCTTTCGCCGGCGGGCCGAGCGCTTGCCGCCGGTTGGCGCCTGCCCGACGAAATGGCGGGCTGGCCGGTCGTGGCGAGCCCCCTCGCCCGCGCGATCGAGACAGCCAAAGCCATGGGCCTTGCGCCGCATCCCTTTCCGCCGCTGATCGAGATGGACTGGGGCGCGCTCGAAGGGCGGCATCTCGCCGACATCCGCAGCGACGGCGGGGCGGTCTTCGCGCGCAACGAGGCGGCGGGCCTCGACTTCCGGCCGGAGGGCGGCGAGACGCCGAGGGACGTCGGCGAGCGGGCGATCGCAGGTCTTGCCGGCCTTTCCGGCGCCCATGTCGGCGTCACCCACAAGGGCGTTCTCCGCGCCCTCTTCGCGCGGGCGCTCGGCTGGGATATGCGCGGAAAGGCGCCGGTGCGGATCGCGGACGGCGCCTGCCACCATTTCCGCCTGTCTCCGGCAGGTGGCCTTGCCCTCGTCGAGGCCAATATCGTGCTTGCCCGCCCGGATCAGCCGTCTCAGACAGGAATGCCGTGACCTCCTTCCCGACCTCGCCCGACGCCGGCCGCGTCCTCTTCTACGTCCAGCATCTCTATGGGATCGGGCACCTGAAGCGGGCGGCGGCCATCGCCTGCGCCATGGCGCGCGAGGGCCTTGCCGTCACCGTCGCCCATGGCGGCGCGCCCGTGCCGGGCCTCGTCTGGCCGGGCGTCGATCTCGTGCAGCTGCCCTCCGCCGCGATCCGGGGCGGCGACTTCTCCCAGCTGATCGACGAGACCGGCCGAAACGCCGACGAGGCCTGGCGCGCGCGGCGGGCCGGCGCGCTCGCCGATCTCGCCGAACGGGTGCGGCCGGACGCGGTGCTCTTCGAGCTCTTCCCCTTCGGCCGCCGGCAGTTCCGCTTCGAACTCCTGCCCCTGATCGAAGCCTTGCGCGCAAGGGACCCGCGCCCCGCGATCCTCTCCTCCGTCCGCGACATTCTCGTGCGCTCGCCCAAACCCGGCCGCGAGCGCGAGGCGGCCGATCTCGTCACCGAGGCCTTCGACGAGGTGCTCGTCCATGGCGATCCCGCCTTCGTGCCCTTCGAGGCGAGCTTCGGCGAGGCCGGGCGCATCGAGGGCAAGCTGCGCTACACCGGCTATGTCTCCTCCGACCTCTCCGCGCTGGACGCTTCACCGGTCGAGGACGATCCGGCGGGGCCGGGCGCGGGCGAGATCGTGGTCTCGGCCGGCGGCGGCGCGGCGGGCGGGCCGCTCTGGCAGGGGCTCCTCGCGGCGCGGCCGCTGACGGAGGCCCGGCGGCTGCCCTGGCGGCTGATCGCCGGGCCGCGCCTGCCCGAGCCGGCCTATGCGGACCTTGTCGCGAGCGCCGAGGCCGCGGCGGCGGAACCGGGCAGCGGCCCTGTGATCGTCGAGCGCTTCCGCTCCGACTTTCCCGCCGTCCTGCGCCGCGCCGCGCTCTCCATCTCGCAGGGCGGCTACAACACGACGATCGATCTCCTGGCGACCGGCGTGCCCGCCATCGTGGTTCCGATCGGCGAGGAGGAGGAGACCGAGCAGACCGAGCGGGCCAAGCGCCTTGCCGAGCGCTTCTATCTGAAGCTCTTCCCGGAAGCCGAGCTCGCCGACCCCGCCGCCTTCGCCGCCGCGATCGACGCCGCGCTCGCCGACGGCCCGCGCCGCCGCGCCATGCCGCCCGCGGCCTTCGCCCTGAAGGGTGCCGCGACGAGCGCTGCCATCGTGGCCGAGCATGTGCGCCGGGTGCGCGGCGGATGAGCTTGGCCGGGCGCGCCGGCGCCGCCGACTGGGACAGGCTCGACCGGGCGCTCGCCGCCTATCGCGGCGCGCATGGCACGCCGGCTCGGGCGTGGCTGCGCGACGACGACGCCGTGGCGCCGAGCCCGGCGCTCGAGCGCCTCCTCGCCATCGCCGAAGGCGCGGGCATTCCCGTCTCGCTCGCCGTCATTCCCGCTTCGGCCGAGCCCGCGCTGGGCGACGTGCTGCGCGGCCGGACCGACGTCGCCGTCCTCCAGCACGGCTGGGCCCATCTCGACCATGCGCCGCCCGGCCAGAAGAGCCGGGAGTTCGGCCCCGACCGGCCCCTGCCCGTCATGGCGGCCGAGATCGCGGAGGGCCGCCGCCGGCTCGAAAGCTTTGCCGGCTTCGTTCCGATCTTCGTGCCGCCCTGGAACCGCATCGCCCCTGCGCTGGCCGCCGAGCTGCCCGGCCTCGGCCTGCCCATCCTCTCTGGCTACACCAACCGCCGCGAACCGGAGCCGATCGCCGGCCCTGCCGTGCTGAACACCCATCTCGACCCCGTCGCGTGGCATGCGGGGCGCGGGCTCGGCGATACGGGCGATCTCGTGACGCGGTTCGCCGCCCGGCTGGAAAAGCAGGCGGACGGACGCCTTCCCGCCGCCTGGCCGATCGGGCTTCTCACGCATCATCTCGTGCATGACGAGGAAACCTTTGCCTTCCTCGGCGAACTGTTACAGTTCCTGACCGGCAGGGGCCTCACGCAATGGCTTTCCGGCGCTATGTTGCTGGAAGAATTCGGGTGTGGCGAACCATCGGGGGCGATATGACGGACCTTTTGCGCGTCGAGGACCTCAGCGTCGAATTTCGGACGCCCGCGGGAACGACGCGCGCGGTCAGCGGCCTCTCCTTCCGCATCGAGCCGGGCAAGACGGTCGCCATCGTCGGCGAATCGGGTTCGGGCAAGTCGGTGACGGCGCAGGCGATCATGGGCCTCCTGCCGCCGATCGCCAAGCGCCTCTCCGGGCGCATCCTCTTTGCCGACCCGGAAGCGCCGAAGGGCGGGGAGCCGGTCGATCTCGCCTTGCTCGACACGCGCTCGAAGAGCTTCGCGAAGATCCGCGGCGGGCGCATCGCCATGATCTTCCAGGACCCGACGACCTCCTTCTCCGCGCTGCACACGATCGGCGACCAGATCGGCGAGGCGCTCTCCATCCATGAGGACGTCTCCTCGGCCGAAGTCCGCACCCGCGTCGTCGAGGCGCTGACCGCGGTCGGCTTTCCCAAGCCGGAGCGCGCCTTCGACGCCTATCCGTTCGAGCTTTCGGGGGGCCTCTGCCAGCGCGCGATGATCGCCATGGCGATGATCTGCAAGCCCGCGCTGCTGATCGCAGACGAGCCGACGACCGCGCTCGACGTGACCGTGCAGGCCGAGATCCTGAAGCTGATGCGCGAGCTGCAGGACCGCGAGGGCACCGCGATCCTTCTCATCGCGCACGATCTCGGCGTCGTCGCCAACATGGCGGACGAGATGGTCGTCGTGCACCACGGCAAGATCATGGAAAGCGGCACCGCCGCCGACATCTTCGCCGAGCCCCGCCACCCCTATACGAAGGCGTTGCTGGCCGCCGTGCCGCGCTTCGACATGGCCCATGGCGAGCGGCTGATGCCGATCCGCGAGATCAAGGTCGATCTCGACGCGGTGCGCGGGCGCCGCCGGGCCGAGACGCATGTGGCCGAGGGCGGCGAAGTCCTGATGAAGATCAGGAACCTCTCCAAGGGCTACACCAACCGCTCGGAGACGAGCTGGTTCAGCCGCACCAAGGCGCCGAGTTCCATGGCCGTCTCCGGCGTCGACCTCGACATCCGCCGGGGCGAGTGCCTCGGCCTCGTCGGCGAGAGCGGCTGCGGGAAGACGACGCTTTCGAAGATCGTCGTGCGCTCGCAGGAGGCCGATGGCGGCACGGTCGAGATGCTGGACGGGGCGGCCAAGCTCGACGTGCTGGCGCTGCAGGGCGAGGCGCTGCGCGACTGGCGCCGGCGCGTGCAATACGTGTTCCAGAACCCGTTCTCGGCGCTGAACCCGCGCATGACGGTGAAGCAGATCGTCGGCGAGCCGCTGGTGATCCACGAGATCGGCGACAGCCGCTCGCAGACCGAGCGCGTGGCCGAACTCCTGCGCCTCGTCGGGCTCGACGTTTCGCACATGAACCGCTACCCGCATTCCTTCTCCGGCGGGCAGCGCCAGCGCATCGGCATCGCGCGGGCGCTGGCGCTGGAGCCGGAGCTGATCATCTTCGACGAGCCGGTCTCCGCGCTCGACGTCTCGATCCAGGCGCAGATCCTGAACCTCCTGCGGGATCTGAAATCCGCCCTCGGCCTCACCTATCTCTTCATTTCCCACAATCTCGCCGTCGTCGACTATCTGGCCGATCGCATCGCGGTCATGGCGGCCGGGCGCATCGTCGAGATCGCGCCGCGGACGAGCCTCTTCAAGGACCCGCGCCATCCGTATACGCGCGCGCTGATCACCGCCGTGCCGCAGCCGGACCCGAACCACCGGCTCGACTTCGACGCGATCAGCCTGAAGCGCCGCTCCGACCCCGCCAAATGGGGCGCGCCCTTCGCGGCGGACGAGCGGGGCGAGCCGCATATGGTGAAGGTGGCGGACGAGCATTGGGTTCGCGCCCACGAGATTCCGCCCGAGGGCACGCCGCTCGTGGATCTCGGCGGGCGCACGCCCGAGGAACATGCCGAGATCGAGCGCGCGTTGCGCACGGACCCGAAGGGCCAGCCGACCGTGACGCTCGACTTCGAGGCGGGGTCGCTGGAGGGCTGGTCGACGCGCCGGCTCGCCGGGCCGCATTCGGCGCGCGTGCAATCCGAGATCGTGCGCGGCGGAACGAAAGCCTGCCGCTTCGAGCTGCGGCCGGGCGACCATGTCAGCCAGGGCCTGCGGGCCGAGCTGCGCGACTGGTACAATCCGCCCTTCGACACCGAGGTCTGGTACGCCTTCTCGACCTACCTGCCGCGCGCCGACTTCGCCCCGCCTGCCGGGACGGGCATCGTGCTCGCGCAGTGGCACGACCAGGCGCGGCTCGGCGATCCCTCCGGCAAGCCGCCCGTCGCGCTGCGCTATCTGGACGGGCGCCTTCGCTTCACGGGGGCGGCCGGCAAGCTCGCCTCGCCCAAGCCCGACACGCTCCACGTCTTCCACGAGAGGCCCGCCAGCTTCGATGCCTGGATGGACTTCTCCTTCCGCATCCGCTGGTCGCGCCTCGGCGACACGGTGCTCGACGGATTTCTCGGCGGCGCGCGGCTCTTCTCGCATACCGGGCCGCTCGGCTATCGCAACGAGGACAAGGCGCCGTATTTCAAGCTCGGCGTCTATGCGAGCGGGCCGATCGAGGCGCCGCTCGTCGTCTATCACGACGAGTACCGGCGCGGCTCCAGCAGCGCCTCCGTCGAGCCCTCCCGCCCGGTCGCCCTGGCGGATCTCGCGTGAGCGGAGCACGGCTCGCCCTTTTCCCGGAAGCCGGGGCCTCGATCGAAGACGCGCTCCGGCCCGGCCCCTTCGCGGAGATCGCGATCCTGTCGCCGACGGCCGGGCCCCTCGGCGCCGTGGAGGCGGCGGAGGCCGCCGGTTGCGACTGGCTGATGCGGATCGGGCCGGGCGAGACGCTCCGTGCCGAGGCGCCGGACCTCGCGGGAGCGGCGATCTCGGCCTATGACGCGGTCTTCGGCGCCGTCGCTCTGTCCGGCGAAACGGGCCCGTGGAAGCCGTCGCGCCTCGCCTTCGACGAAGCCTCGCGCCTGCCGCACGCGCTTCTCAACTGGTGGATCGGCACGCGCCCGCTGATCCGCACCGCGACCGAACGGCGGGTGCTGGAGGCTCTGCCGGACGGGGCGTCGGGCGCGGCCTATGTCTTCGAGGTCTGGCAGGCCGGCCGCGCGATCAAGCTCGCAGCGGCCCTGACGGAGTGTGCCGACGCTCCCGCGCCCTTGAGCGATGCCGAGCGATCGTCGGTGCTGGCGCGGCTGGCGGAGGAGCCGCTCTTTCTCGACATTCCCTATGGCGACGGCCTCTATCGCCTGCCCTATACCGGCCGCAATGCCGGCATCGAGCGCGAGCAGACGCGCGGGCTCTTCTTCGAGGCGCATGAACTGGAGGCGCTGAAGCGCCGGATGGGCCCCGGCGCCGTCGTCGCCGATGTCGGCGCGAACACCGGCAACCACACGATCTTCTTCGCCGGCCCGATGCGCGCCTCCCGCGTCATCCCCTTCGAGCCCCTTCCCGAGCTCGGCGCCGTCATCCGCCGGACGGTGGCCGAGAACGGCCTTGCCAATGTCGAGACGCGGAATCTGGGGCTCGGCCTCTCCGACCGTCCCGGCCGGATGGGGCTGCGCCTCTCCGAGCGCGGCGGCTTCGGCGCGACGCGGCTCGTGGAGGACGCGGACGGGTCGGTGGAGGTCGTGCGGCTCGACGACGTCTTGACGGGGCCGGTCGATCTTTTGAAGATCGACGTGGAATCGATGGAAATGCAGGTCCTTGCCGGTGCAGAAGCGCTGATTTCGTCAGTACGCCCTGTCATCTTCATCGAAATCGCCCATGATAATACCGAGGCGTTCATGGGTTGGCTTGCGCAACGTGCCTATCGGGTGGAGCGGATCTTCCCGGACAAGGGACACGCGAACTATCTGATCGCCCCGCACGGACCGTGACGAAGGGATAGCGACCATGAGGCCTTCCTTCCATTCGACCCGCCTCTCGAGACGCGCGTTCGGCCGGGCCTTCCGGCTCGCGGCTGGGCTCGGAGCCGCGCTCGCGCTTCTCGCGCCGATGCCCGCCGTGCTTGCCGCCGACTACATCGAGCAGCCCGTCTTCGCCGAACGCGTCGCCTCCGGCGACCTGCCGCCGATCGCCGAGCGCGTGCCGCAGGAGCCGCTGGTCGTGGACCTCGACGCGCTCGGCAAGACGCCGGGCGACTACGGCGGCACGCTGCGCATCATCGAGGCGCAGGCCAAGGACACGCGCCGGATGGTCGTCTACGGCTATGCCCGCCTCGCCGGCTACACGCCCGATCTGGAGATCGCGCCCGACATCGCCCGGGCGATCGACGTCGTCGAGGACCGGATCTTCACCATCCACCTGCGCAAGGGCCACAAGTGGTCGGATGGCGAGCCCTTCACGGCCGACGACTTCCGCTACTATTGGGAGGACGTGGTCGGCGACAAGGAGCTGACGCCCGCCGGCGCGCCGCATGAACTTCTCGTGGACGGCAAGCCGCCGGTCGTCACCTTCGTCGACGCCGAGACGATCCGCTACGAATGGGAGCGGCCGAACCCGTTCTTCCTGCCCGCGCTCGCGGACGCGCAGCCCCTCGAGATCTGGCGGCCCGCCCATTACCTCAAGAAGTACCACCGCAAATATGTCGAGCCGGAGAAGCTGGCGGCGAAGGTGGAGGAGGCGGGGCAGCGCAACTGGGTGGCGCTGCACTTCAAGTACGACCAGTCCTACAAGAACGCCAATCCGAAGATGCCGACGCTGCAGCCCTGGGTGCTCGCGACCAAGCCGCCGTCCGACCGCTTCATGTTCGTGCGCAATCCCTTCTTCCACCGGGTCGATCCGGCGGGTCACCAGCTCCCCTATATCGACGACGTCGCCATGACGATCGCCAGCTCCCGGCTGATCCCGGCCAAGACGGGCGCCGGCGAGGCGGACCTTCAGTCCAACTATCTCGCCTTCGGGAACTACGCCTTCCTGAAGCGGGCCGCCGCCGGGCACGGCTACGGCGTGCGACGCTGGACGAGCGGCAAGGGCTCCAAGCTCGCCCTCTTCCCGAACCAGAACGTCGGGGACGAGGTCTGGCGCAAGCTCTTCCAGACGTCGAACTTCCGGCGCGCGCTTTCGGTCGCGATCAACCGGGAGGACATCAACCAGGCGATCTTCTACGGTCTCGGAAAGCCGCAGATCGACACGGTCTCCGAAGCCTCGCCGCTCTACGATCCGAGCCTTCCCAAGACTTGGGCGCAGTTCGACCCGGCCCTCGCCAACCAGCTTCTCGACGGGCTCGGCCTGACGGAGCGCGACGGCGAAGGCATGCGCCTCCTGCCGGACGGGCGGCCGATGATGCTCGTCATCGAGACGGCGGGCGAGGACACCGAGCAGGTGGACGTGCTGGAGCTGATCGGCGAGGACCTGCGCAATGTCGGCATCAAGATCCTGACCAAGCCCAGCGAGCGCGACACGCTCTCGCGGCGGCTGGCGGCGGGCTCGACCATGATGTCGGTCTGGACCGGCCTCGAAAACGCCCTGCCGAAGGCGACGACGAGCCCGGACGAGCTGGCGCCCACATCCTCCGAGCAGAACGAATGGCCGCTCTGGGGCATGCATTACGAGACCAAGGGCACGTCCGGCGCGGCGCCGGACACGCCGGTCTCGAAGACCCTTCTCGACCTCAACAACCGCTGGCGCGGCACGACGGACGCGCATGCCAAGGAGGCGATCTGGAAGGAGATGCTGCGGATCAATGCCGACGAGGCGCTGCGGATCGGCATCGTATCGGGCATCGACCAGATCGTCGTCGTCTCCGACCGGCTGCGAAACGTGCCGGAGACCGGCGTCTTCAACTGGAATCCCGGCAGCTTCTACGGCATCTACCGGCCCGAGACCTTCTACTTCGCCGAACCCGACCAGAAGCAGGCTCTGGCGCAATAGAGCCTTCGGCGGGTTCTTCGACGCTTCAAGCGCCGGCATCCCGGCCCCAGGCATAACCGACGCGGGAAACAGACCTCAACATGCTCGGCTACCTCGCCAACCGCGTCCTGACGATGATCGGCACCCTCGCGGTGATCAGCGTCCTCGTCTTCACCATCATCCAGCTTCCGCCGGGCGACTATCTCACCACGATGGAGGCGGAGCTTCGGGCGGAAGGCGAATCCGTCAACAACGAGCGCATCCAGTTCCTGCGCGAGGAATACGGGCTCGATCAGCCGCTGCCCGTCCAATACTGGAACTGGGTGACCGGCCTGATGCACGGCGATCTCGGCTATTCCTTCGAGTACTCGCTGCCCGTGGCCGACGTCGTGGGGGACAGGCTGTTCCTGACGCTGGTGCTGAACTTCTTCACGGTGCTCTTCATCTACGCCGTGTCCTTCCCGGTCGGGGTCTATATCGCGACGCATCAGTACAGCGTCGCCGATCACAGCCTGTCCTTCCTCGGCTATCTCGGCCTCGCGACGCCGAACTTCCTGCTCGCGCTGATCCTCCTCTACGTCTCCAACACGGCCTTCGGCCTCTCCATCGGCGGGCTGATGGACCCGATCTACACGGACGCGCCCTGGTCGGCGGACAAGATCGGCTCGCTGCTCGCCCATCTCGTCGTGCCCGTCCTCGTGATCGGCACGTCCGGCACGGCCGGCATGATCCGGCGGCTGCGGGCCAATCTCCTCGACGAACTCCAGAAGCCCTATGTCGTGACGGCGCGGGCGAAGGGGCTGGCCGAGGGGCGCATCCTGCGCAAGTACCCGTTGCGCGCGGTGCTCAATCCCTTCGTCTCCGATATCGGCACGCTTTTGCCGCAGGTCGTCTCGGGCTCGGTCATCGTCTCCGCCGTCATGTCGCTGCCGACGACGGGGCCGATGCTCCTCTCCTCGCTGCGCAGCCAGGACATGTATCTGGCCGGCTCCTTCCTGATGTTCCTGGCGGTGCTGACGGTGGTCGGCATGCTGGTCTCCGACATTCTCCTCGCGCTGATCGATCCGCGCGTGCGCCTCACCGGAAAGCGCAAGGCATGACGGCCATCCCCCATGTCGTCTCCACCGAGCCGTTCGATCCCGAGCGGACGATGGCGGAAGGCTCCTCCTATTCGCAAAAGTACCAGAACGCCTCGCAGCGGCAGCTGATCTGGTGGCGCTTCCGCAGGCACCGCATCGCCTTCCTCGCCATGCTCGTGCTGATCCCGGCCTATCTCTCGGTCTTCGTCAGCGAGATCGTGGCGCCCTACAATTTCGCCACGCGCCACACCTCGCACATCTTCATGCCGCCGCAGGGCCTGCACCTCTTTCACGAGGGGCGCTTCGTCGGCCCCTTCACCTACGACATGAAGGGCACGCTCGACCTCGACACGCTGCAGCGCGACTACGCGGCGGACCGATCGACGCCGCGCCCGATCCGCTTCCTCTGCCAGGGCGAGCCCTACAGGCTCTGGGGCGTGGTGGAGAGCTCCTTCCATCTCGTCTGCCCGCCCGCGAACGGGACGATGTTCCTGCTCGGCACCGATCGGCTGGGGCGCGACATGCTCTCGCGGCTCGTGCTCGGCGCGCGCATCTCGCTGACCGTCGGCCTCGTCGGCGTCGCCATCTCCTTCGCGCTCGGGCTCTTCTTCGGCGGGCTCGCCGGCTATTTCGGCGGCAAGACGGACTATTGGGTCCAGCGCGTGACGGAGACGCTGCGCTCCATTCCGGAACTTCCGCTCTGGCTGGCCCTCTCGGCCTCGCTGCCCGTGACCTGGAGCCCGATCGTCGTCTATTTCGGCATCACGATCATCCTGGCGCTGCTGGACTGGCCGGGCCTAGCGCGCGCCGTGCGCTCCAAGCTCCTGTCGCTGCGCGAGGAGGATTTCACGGCGGCGGCCGTCGTCATGGGGGCGCGGCCCTCGCGCATCATCGCCAAGCATCTCCTGCCGAACTTCATGAGCCATCTCATCGCTTCGGCCTCGCTCTCGATCCCCTCGATGATCCTGGCCGAAACCGCCCTCTCCTTCCTCGGCCTCGGCCTTCGCCCGCCGATCACGAGCTGGGGCGTCATGCTCTCGGAGGCGCAGAACATCGAGGCCGTGGCGCTCTATCCCTGGCTGCTCCTGCCGATGGTTCCGGTCATGATGACGGTGCTTGCCTTCTCCTTCCTCGGAGACGGATTGCGCGACGCCGTGGACCCGCACGCCTCGCATTGAGGCGGCTCTGCGCCGGTTCATACGAGATGCGCCGGTCGAGCTGCCTTCTTCTCCCCTCCGGGGAGAAGGTCGCGGCAGCGGGATGAGGGGCAAGGCACCACCGCTCGTCGAACTGAGGCGCAAACGCTGGACACGCCGGAAGACCCCTCATCGCCTGCCGGCACTTCTCCCCGCAGGGGAGAAGAAGGTTGGCCTGGACGGCCGTTCGATGCCTTACGCGGCTTCCGTCTCCAACGTGTCAGCCGCGGGCTTGGCCTCCTTTAGCGCGAAGAGCGGCATGGCGTCCTGCCGGCCGACGAGGAGATGCTCGCCGATCGGCGTCCAGGCCTCGGGATCGCCGGCGGCGACGGCCTCGGTCGCCAGAACCGACGCGCCCAGCACCTTGGTCAGCTTCTCGATACGCGCGACCTCGTTGACCGTCGCCCCGATCACCGAGAAGGACAGGCGGCGCGGCGTGCCGATATTGCCGAAGCGCACGTCGCCGATGTTCATGGCGATGCCGAAGCGGATGGGGCCGAGCCCGGATTTGGCGCGCTCGACGTTCAGCGCCTCGCCGGCCGCCAACGCGCTGCGCGAGGCCCGCGTGGCGGCCTCCGTCGCCTCCAGGATGGCCTGTGGATCGATGACGGGCGAATCGGAGGGAGCGATCGGGAAGATCGCGAGCACGGCGTCGCCGATGAAGGCGAGGACCTCGCCGCCCTCGTCGATCGCCGCCGTTGCGGCCACGCCGAAATACTGGTTGATCAGCTCCAGATAGGCCGCCTCGTCCAGCGTCTCGGAATAGTGGAGCGAGTTGCGCAGGTCGGAATACCAGACGAGCGCATGGGTGCGGCTGCCGCTGCCGAGCTGGATCTGGCCGGCCAGCACTTCGCGCGAGACCGTGGGTCCGAGATAGGTGTTGGTGATGTTCGCCGTCATCTGCGGCTGGATCGCCGACTTGCAGGCGACCGCGAAGGCCCGCTGCACGCGCTGGAGCGCGTCGATGTCCTCGTCGGTGAAGCCCTGCGGGCGCTCCGTCGTCCAGGTCACGTAGATGCCGAAGTTCGGCGAGCCCCGATCCAGCTCGGGCGCACCGTCGGACAGCGCCGTCCGGATGGCGACGAAATCGGTGTAGCCTTCCGCGTGCAGCTCTTCCACGAGCGGAAAATCGAGAAGCGGCTCGCGTCCCGTCATGCGTCGGCGCAGCACGGTGACGTCGTTTTCCAGCATCCAGGCGATGGGGCTGAGGCTCCAGGCCTCGGAGCGGTCTTCCTGGTGGTTGAACTGCTGGAACTCTGTCTGCTCCCCCTGCCGCCAGAGAACGGTCTCGGCGCGGAAGAGCGGATGCAGCGTCGGCCAGGTCAGGCGCGCGCGGGCCACCGGCACGCCGATCGCCTGAAGGCGCACGCAGAGCTGCTGGAACGTCACGACGATCGGCGGCGTGATCAGCGCCTGATCGATGAGCCAGTCGCCGATCCGTTCGAGAAGGGAGCCCTGGCTCATGGCCGTTCCTTTGTGCGGGCCGCGGCGGCTTTTGAAGCGGTCGCACGGCGGGTTCCCGCCGCTCCGGGCGCCGGGATTTCCAGAGGAACTAGGCGCGGGGAGCGGCGGTTTCCAGCCCCCGCCTTCGTCGCGACGAGATCAGTGAATAGATGACTACCGTCCCGCGCGGATCAGCCGCCCGACGGCTCGTGCATCGGGCAGCCGTTGAACCGGGCGCGAAACTCGGCGGAATGGGCGTAGGTGTCCTTGCGCGCGCGGTTGATGTTGCCGAGCGGCCGGTGGGCAGCAAGGCCGGTCCAGATGCTGAAATGCATCTCCTCGTCGACCGCCTGGACGCGGGCGGCGTCCCAGCTGTCCTGGGGACTGGCCTCGATGATCGCGACCGTCTGGAAGGGCGCCTCCTCCGCGGACCACTCGACCGTCGGGTCCTCGACGGGCTGGGCCTCCAGATCGCGGCAAAGCTGGACGCGGAACTCCCAGCGCCCCGAGATCGCCGCCATTTCGGAGCGGACGGTCTCCCGGATGGCGTTCTCCCGTCCGCTCGCATCGATCGTGCGGCCGGTCAGCGCGGTCAGATCGCCGGCGACGGGCACGATGCTGAACTTCGCGATGTAGTCGCCGTAGCGAAAGGGCGTTACGCTGAAATAGGTCTCGCCGAGCGGATCGACATTCGGGGCGCCGCCGAGCGACTGGATCGCCGAGCTCTCGATGCCGACCGCTTCGAGCGCCGTGTTGACCCCGCGCAGGACGCTGGAGAGGACCACCTTCGTGCCCTCCAGCCGATCGGTCGTCTTGGCCAGCATCTTCAGGTTTCCATGGAACTTCTCGGCCGTTTTCGTCTGGAAGACGGGGCCGTTGACCATGATGAAGTCCTGTGTCGTGCCGGCCGCGCCGGGCAGGCGCTCGCCCTCCACGTCCAGCACCTTCATCGCGAGCCCGCGCGGCAGCGAGATCGCGTCGGGCAGGATGTCGCCGGCATTGGTGGAGAGGCGGAGATAGACCTTGTGGGCGCCCGGCCGGGCAAAAAGCCCCTGCGCCAGCTCCGGCGGCAGGCCCTCCGCGACGGTGAGCGTGCCTTCGAGAATGCCATGCGCCTTAGCATGCACGGCCCGGATGGCATGGCCGCCGTCCTTCGCGGTGGTTTCGAGGATCGTGTCGAAGGTCTCGTTCAGACCCGCGATCGTCTTGGCCTCATCGGGCAGGACGGTTTCGACATCGGGGGTGAAACGCACGGGAGCGGCAGACGACATTTTTTGGAATCCTTCCATGTTCGGAAGGAAGAACCCGGCCTTCCGGGGCTGGTTCCGGCGGAGTGTTCACAGAATGCGGAAGGCAGTGGGCCGGCTCGGCGGGTCGCCGAAGCGGCTGGGACGCCAGCACTTGGCTAACGAAACCTTACCGGTTCGGGTCGCATCTTCGCATTGCTGCTATGCAAAAGCGCTCTACCGCAATGCAGCAGATGGAGCTATTGAAGATACATCAGTTCCGCGAGAGCCACCCTCCTCCCAGGCTCTTGCAGATCGCCCGGCGGCACTCCTCCTCCCAGCCGCGGGGCACCTCCCAAGACGCCTGCCGGTCCTCCCCCGGCAGGCGTTTTCGTTTTCAGGCCTGTCTCGGATATGCGACGCCCCTCCGGGACGGTCGAGCGCCTGCATCCTCGGAGGATCGGTGCCATCCGGTGGAGACGCCGACCTCCTCCAGGCTGGTTTCGCCTTTCTCATCGCGTCGATTCGGGACGTCCTGCGACGGCGATGGTCAGTGCAGCGAAGGATTCGCGTGGATCGATCGACATCCCGGGCATAGAATGTCCGCGCGGGGGATGGCCGGGGTTCGGCGCAGCCCGGTCCGCCGCGGGGGGAGATGCGATTGGACTTCATGAACCTCCTGAAGTCCGTCGAGGAACTGCTCTACGAAGTGGTCTCCTGGCTTCTTTTCTATCCCCTGACCTTCTGGAAATGCGTTCGCCACCCGATCCGCATGATGGCCTATGCGGAGGCCGAGCTGGCTGAAGGCCCGAAGGCGAGATACGCGGCCGCTCTGAGCCCGCCGATCTTCCTGTTCCTCACTCTGATCCTCGCCCATTTCATCGAACTGCGGTTCGGCATGCCCGAGCGGGAGCTGACCGGCGCGCTCGGCGACCAGCGCAATCTCCTCCTCTTCCGGGCCGTTCTCTTCAGCCTCTTCCCGCTAATTCTCGCCGTCCAGCGCGTGCACCGGCTCGACCAGGCCCTGACCCGCGAAACCCTGCGCCCGGCCTTCTACAGCCAATGCTATGTCGCCGCGCCCTTCGCCCTCTCCTTCGACCTCGCCATCACGATCGGCCGCCACGCTTCGCCTGCTGCCTTGGGTCTCGGCGCGGCGATCTTCCTCTGCGGGCTCGTCTGGTATGTCGCGGTTCTCGCGCGCTGGTTCATGTCCCATCTCGGCATGGGGCCCCTCGCCGCCGTCCTGCGGGTCGCGGGCACTGTCGTGCTCGGATCGCTTGCTTTCATCCTCGTCGCGCTCGCCACGGCGATCGTCGTGAAGCCCTGAGACCCCGCGTCGATCGGGTAGACCGCAGGCTCCGATCGGAAGGCAGCCGCTCGCCCCGAGTGAACAGCAAGCCTCTTGCACGCTACAAGGATCGTTGCATAATAGCAGGCATGAACGACGACGATGCCGTAGCGGCCCTATCCGCCCTCGCCCATGCCGACCGCCTCGCCGCGTTTCGCATGCTGGTGCGCGCGGGTCCGGACGGCGTTCCGTCCGGCGAGATCGCCGAGGCGCTGTCGATCCCGCCGACGCGGATGAGCTTCCACCTTGCGGCGCTGGAGCGGTCCAAGCTCCTGCGCTCCTGGCGCGACGGGCGGCGCATCCTCTATGCGGCGAGCTACGACGACATGCGCCGGCTCCTCGCCTTCCTCACCGAGGACTGCTGCTCGGGCCATCCGCAAATCTGCGGCACCTTCAGCGATCCTGCTTCCACCTGCGCCCCGGAGACCTGCCCGTGACCGTCACGATCTACCACAACCCCGCCTGCGGGACCTCGCGCAACACGCTGGAGATGATCCGCCGGTCCGGCGAGGAGCCGGTCGTCGTCGAGTATCTGAAGACGCCGCCGAGCCGGGAGGTGCTGATCGAGCTGCTCGACGTCATGGGCCTGAAGCCGCGCGACATCCTGCGCCGGAAAGGCACGCCCTATGCCGAGCTCGGCCTCGACGATCCCAAGCTCTCCGACGAGGAACTGCTCGACGCGATGATGGCGCATCCGATCCTGATCGAGCGGCCGATCGTCGTCACGGAGAAGGGCGTCGCGCTCTGCCGGCCTTCGGAGAAGGTCCTGCCGCTTCTCGACACGCCGGTCGCCACCTTCACCAAGGAGGACGGCGAGGTGGTCGGGGCGGCGTCGGCATGACCGATCCCGTCCAGTTCGACCTGCTCCATGCCGATCCCGAAGCGCTGCGCCCGATCGACGTCGAGGCTCTGTCCCGCCCGGGCGATCCGACGCATCCGCCGCGCATCCTCGTCCTCTACGGCTCGATCCGCGAGCGGTCCTTCTCGCGCCTTCTCTCGGAGGAGGCGGGCCGGCTGCTCCGACGCTTCGGCTGCGAGGTGCGGACCTTCGATCCGCGCGGGCTGCCGCTGCCCGACGGGGCGGCGCCGGACCATCCGAAGGTCGCCGAACTTCGCGACCTCGCGGAGTGGTCGGAGGGCATGGTCTGGGTGAGCCCCGAGCGCCACGGCGCCATGACCGGGATCATGAAGGCGCAGATCGACTGGATTCCCCTCGCCGAAGGCGCGAAGCGGCCGACCGAGGGCAAGACGCTCGCCGTCATGGAGGTCTCGGGCGGCTCGCAGAGCTTCAACGCCGTGAACCAGATGCGCATTCTCGGCCGGTGGATGCGCATGGTGACGATCCCGAACCAGTCCTCGGTTCCGAAAGCTTTCCTCGAATTCGACGAGGCGGGGCGCATGAAGCCCTCCGCGCTCTACAGCCGGGTCGTCGATGTCTGCGAGGAGCTGGCGAAGTTCACCTGGCTCGTGCGCGGCCGGGCGTCCTATCTGACGGACCGCTATTCCGAGCGCGTGGAAAGCGCCGAGGCCCTTTCGAAGCGCGTGAACCAGCGCTCGCTCTGATCGTCGTCGCCGCGCGGCTCATCGGGCATCCGCGCGGCGTTTCGCATCGCGGATCGCCGTGCCGCCGGCGCTCTTCAAGCGGCCGGCGCGCGCCGTTCGCTCAGGTGTTCGGGCCGTCGATGCGGCTCGGCGGGATCGGGTCGGAGGTCGGGAACGTGTCTTCGAGGGCCGTTTCCAGCTTCTCGTCCTCCGTCATCGGGCGCTCCTGATGGCCGGGCGTGCCGTGGTCGTCGTCGATCTTCTGCATGTCGGGCGCTTTGGTCGGGGTCGGGTTGGACATCGTGCTTCCTCCGCTGGGTCGCAGGAAGAAGGGCCCGCGCCTTCCATCGTTCCCATGTCCGGTCCCGGGACCGGAGGTTCGGAGGGGGCGCTCTCCGTTCCTCCTCCGGCCGACCGGCAAGCTTGCGCCGCCGGTCGGTGCGTCTCTCAAGCAGAGAGGCGTGACGTCGGTGCGCCACCGGCGGCGGCGGCCCGCGCCCGGTCCCAGATGGCGCAGAGGCGCTCGAAACGCCCGGCCATGTCCGCGATCGCGTCCGCGTCCGACGTCTCGCCCTTCATCCAGGCCCGGGCCACCTCGCCGAAGATCGTGCGGCCGACGGCGAAGCCCTTCACCAGCGCGTAGGACGCGGCGACCTCGAAGGACGCGGCCAGATCCGCCTCGGGGGCGTCCAGGCCGAGGACGACGATGCCGCGCGTGTGAGGGTCGCGCGCCTCGATCGCGGCGATGGCGTTCTCCCAGGCCTTCGGCGTCGTCATGGGTTCGAGCTTCCACCAGTCGGGATAGACGCCGATCTCGTAGAACCGCTCGATCAGGACGGCATTCGTCGTGTCGTCGACGGCACCGACCTTCGAGGGGATGATCTCCAGCAGGAATTCGAGGCCGTTGCGCCTGGAGGCCTCGTAGAGCCGCTTGACCGTCTCCTCCTGCCCGGCCCGCATGTCGGGCGCGTCGTCCGGGTGGCAGAAGCAGAGGACCTTCACGACGGTCTCGCGCGCCCATTCCTCCAGCCCGCCGCAGTCGAGGCCGAGCTCCGGCTCCAGCGTCAGGGGGCGCGATCCCGGCCATTCCGAAGGGCGGCCGATCCAGAGGCCGGTGCCGGCCGCCGCGTGAAGCGCCCGGCGGCCGATCCGGTCGTCGCAGAGGATGCCGTAGCCCTTGCGCCCGTCCTGGACCCGAAGGGCCGCCTGGAGGCAGAGTTCCTTGAAGGCGCCGCCCTTGCGGTTCGTGTACCCGTCCAGTTGCTCGAGCTGCATGCGATGGTCGAAGGCGAAGACGCGCATGGTCGGCCATTCGCCGCGGCGGTTGGTCGACCAGTGGATCTGCTCCAGCGCCGCGTCGTTGCGAAGGTCCGGACGCACGACGCCGCGACGGAGGAAGAACTCCAGCTCCGCAAGGCTCGGATAGGCGGGCGTGCAGCCGTGCCGGCTGACCGCGAAGGCGCCGCAGGCATTGGCGTATTCCAGCGCGCGCGGCCAGGATTCGCCGTCGAGCCAGCCCTTGAGGAGCCCGGAGAAGAAGCCGTCGCCGGCGCCCAGCACGTTGAAGACCTCGATCGGAAAGCCGGGGCCGGCCTGCGCCTCGTCGAGGCTCGCGGGGATTTCGCCCTCGATGGCGACGGCGCCCTTGGCCCCGCGCTTGCACACGAGCGTCGCGCCGGAGACCGCGCGCACGGCCCGCAGCGCCTCCAGCGTGTCCGTCGAGCCGCCGGCGACGTGGAACTCCTCCTCGGTGCCGACGATGAGGTCGAAGAGGTGCAGCGTCGACTGGAGCTTGGTCGTCACCGCTTGGCTCTCCACGAAGCGGCTCTCGCCGTCTCCGTGCCCGGCGACGCCCCAGAGATTGGGGCGGTAGTCGATGTCGAGCGCCGCCTTCGCGCCGTGCTCCCTCGCCAGACGAAGCGCCTTCATCACGGCGGCCTCGGTGCGTGGGTTCGACAGATGCGTGCCGGTTGCCAGAACCGACCTTGCGTCGGCGATCAGCGCCTCCTCGATGTCGTCCTCGCAAAGCGCCATGTCGGCGCAGTTCTCGCGGTAGAAGATCAGCGGGAAGCTGTCCTCGTCGCGGATGCCGAGGATGACGAGCGCGGTCAGGCGCTCGGGATCGGTCGTCACGCCGCGCACGTCGACGCGCTCGGCGAGGAGCTGCTCGCGCACGAAGCGGCCCATGTGCTCGTCGCCGACCCGCGTGATGACGGCGCTCTTCAGCCCGAGCCGGGCCGAGCCGCAGGCGATGTTGGTCGGGCTCCCGCCGATGTACTTCTTGAAGGAGCCCATGTCCTCCAGCCGCCCGCCGATCTGCGCGCCGTAGAGGTCCACGCTGGATCGGCCGATCGTGACGACGTCGAGTGCCTTGCTCATGCTCGATGCTCCCGCGTCACCCTCGGACGGCCTTCGCCCCGAAATGCTTGTCGACATAGTGCCCGATCCGCTCGCGCATGAAGCGGCCGGAGGCGTCCGCGCGCTCCTCCCAGCCGAAGACGCAGGCCGTGACGACGCCGTCGAAGCCGACCGCCGCGAGCGAGGAGAAGAAGACGTCCCAGTCGATCTCACCGTTGCCGATGTCCATGTGCTGGTGGATCGTGACCTTCGCGCCCGGCGGGTTGACGATGTAGCGAAGGCCGGACGAGGCCTTGTGGTTGTAGGTGTCGGCGACGTGGACATGGGCGATCAGCGGCCCGGCATCGCGGATCATCCGGCCCATGTCGTCGCCGAAGTAGAAGGTGTGCGGCGCGCAGTAGAGGAACTTGACGTTGTTCGAGCCGATCGTCTTCAGCATGTCGATCGCCGGATGGAGCGTCTCGCACCAGTCCTCGGGATGCGGCTCCATGTTGAGCGTCACGCCCTCCTTTTCGAAGATCGGCACCAGTTCCTCGATCGAGCGCCACCAGGCGGCTTCGGAATGCTCGTGGGTGAAGTGCCCGGCACCGCCGCAGCAATTGCCGGAGCGGTGGCCGCGATCGGGGGACGGGCCGCGCCCGAACTCCGAGTTCATCGTGTCGCAGTCCATCGCCACCGTCGCGCGGATGGCTTCCTTCCAGTAGCGCACCGCCGCCTGCCGCTCGTCCTCGTGCGGGCTCGCCCAGCGATACATGGGCAGCACCGAGGCGAGCTTCACGCCGTGATCCGACAGGGCCTTGCGGAACTCGGCCACCCGCTCCTTATGGGCGCGCGGACGCACCCACCAGGGCAGGAAGTCGTCGCGCGGCGAGAGCTCGATATATTCGAAGCCGAGCTCGGCCGTCTTGCGGCAGAGCTCGGGCAGCGGCAGATGGCGGTGCATGTGCGGATCGAGGGCGATCTTCATGGACGTGGCTCACAGGATGCGGAACGGGAAACGGAACCGGTGTCGAGGCGCCCTCAGGCGTAGAAGGCCGGCTTGTCCTTGACCTCGATGGGAACGATCCCGCCCGTCCGCTTGGCTTCGACGCAGGCGTCCGAGGTCACGGCGGCGAAGTAGCCGTCCCAGGCGGTCGGGCCGTCGACGCGGCCGGCCGTCGTGGAGACGATCCATTCCTGGAGTTCGACGTCGTAGCTGTCGATGAAGCGCAGCTTCCAGTCCATCATGATGGACTGCGAGGACCTCGAGCCCTTGCGCATGGGGACCGCCGAGGGCTCCGGCAGGTTCGCCGTGCCGTCCTCGCCCACGACCTGGCACTGGATGTCGTAGCCGAACTGGCAGTTCACGAAGACCTCGGTGTCGATCACGATGCCGGAGCGCGTCTTCAGGACGATCATGTAGGGATCGTCGAGCTCGGCATGGGCGTGGCGGCTCTTGCGGCCCTGGATGACCTGCGCGGACACGTAATCGTCGCCGACCAGCCAGCGCAGCACGTCGATCTCGTGGATGAACGTATCGGTGATGCCCATGTCGCCGACGTAATGCGCCGGCACCGTCGGGTTGCGATGGGCGCAGTGAAGGAGCAGCGCCTCGCCGATCTCGCCGGAGGAGAGAACCTCCTTCAGAGCCCTGTAGCCGGCATCGTAGCGGCGCATGAAGCCGACCTGCACGAGATGTCGTCCGCTGGCGATCTCGGCCTCCACGATCTTCAGGCAGGCCTCTGCCGTGGTCGCGAGCGGCTTCTCGCAGAAGACGGGCTTGCCCGCCGCGATGGAGGCCAGCACGAACTCCTCGTGGCTGGGGCCCCAGGAGGTGACGACGACGGCATCGACGTTCGGATCGGACACGACGCCCTGGCCCGTGGCGTGAACCGCCGCGCCGGGGCAGAGCCGGTCGGCGACGGACCTCGCGCTGTCGGGATTGATGTCGTTGACGGCCACCACGGCCGAGCCGGCCAGCTTCCCGTGGAGACGCGCGATGTGCTCCTGGCCGATCGCGCCGGTGCCGATCACGCCGATTTTGAGGGTCATGGACTTGCTTTCAGCTGTTTGTGTTCTTTGAGATGTCGAGGCGACCGGTGGGCTAGCGATGGGCGGCCGATGGTCAGACGGCGGTCCAGCGCTGGTCCCGGTGCGAGCGGGCCATGGCATGCACCGTGTCTTCGATCGCGAAACCCGTCTCGAAATCGACGATGCGGGCCGGCTTGCCCTCGATGGCGGCGAGAAGCTCGTGCGCCTCGATCACCTTGAGGTCGTTGAAGCCGAGGCCGTGGCCGGGCGCCGGGATGAAGCGGTCGTAGGGCGCGTGGACGGGCGCGGACAAAACCGTGCGGAACCCTTGCAGCCGCTCGTCGCCCTCGCGGGTGAAGAGCTGGAACTCGTTCATCCGCTCCTGGTCGTAGGCGATCGTGCCCTTGGAGCCGAAGACCTGGACCGCGATCCGGCCCTTGCGTCCCCAGGCCGCGCGGTTGGCGACGAGCAGGCCGGAGGCGCCGCTGCGCAGGCGCAGCAGGCTGGTGGCGATCTCGTGCGTCTCCACCGGGCGGCCCTCGCGGCTCGCGTACGGCTTGGCCTGGTCCGTCATCACCTCGGCCACCGGCCCGGCCAGGCGCCAGAGGATCGAGAGCGGATGAACGGCGAAGTCGTCGAGCGCGCCATAGCCGGAATCGGCGCCGTTCTTGAAGGCGAAGGGCGCATCGGGGTCGGCCATGAAGTCCTCGTCCATCTCGAGGCGCACATGGTTGACCTCGCCGATGACGCCGTCCCGGATCACGGCCTCCATCTGCCGGACGACCGGGTTCTGGATGTAGTTGTAGCCGAGCACCGCGACCCGGCCCGTGGCGCGCGCGGCCTCCAGCATGGCCGTCGCATCCTCGCGCGAGGTCGCCATCGGCTTCTCGCACCAGACGTGCTTGCCGGCCTCGAAGGCCGCGATGGCCATTTCGGCATGGAACGGGTTCGGCGCCGCGATGGACACGACGTCCACCTCCGGGTCGGCGATCACGGCGCGCCAGTCCTCGGTGCTCCGGGCGAAGCCGAATTCGGCGGCCTTGGCGCCGGCGAGATCGGCGCGCGCTTCGGCGAGATGGACGAGCCGCGGACGGGCGGTCTCGGCGAAGGTCGCAGCGACCGCGTTCCAGGCCAGCGCGTGGCATTTGCCCATGAAGCCGGTGCCGATGAGGCCGACGCCGATCGAGGTCTTAGTCATCGTGGTCTGGTTCCGTTGGAAGCGCCCGCCGGACGGCCGGACGCGGAGAAGGAAAGAAGGAGAGGAGAGCGGCGGAGGCGTGGGGCCGAGCGGCGTCAGGCCTTGGAGCGTTTCTTCTGCCGATACTGGTCGATCACGACGGCGGCGACGATGATCGCGCCCTTGACGATCTCCTGGTAGTAGGCGTCGATCCTGAGGAAGGTGAAGCCGGACGTCATGACGCCGAGGATGATGACGCCGATGACCGTGCCCGTGATGCGGCCGACGCCGCCGGCGAGCGAGGTGCCGCCGATGACGGCCGCGGCGATGGCGTCGAGTTCGTAGGACGCGCCCATGCCGGCCTGTCCCGAGACGGCGCGGGCCGAGGTGACGATGCCGGCAAGGCCCGAGAGCGTGCCCGCGATCGCATAGACGAAGATCAGGTGGCGCGAGACGTTGATGCCGGAGACGATGGCGGCCTGCCGGTTGGCGCCGACCGCATAGGTGAACTTGCCGTAGCGCGTGTAGCGAAGCGCGATGTGGAAGATCAGCGCGACGACGAGGAAGATGACGACCGGCATCGCCCCGGAGCCGATGGCCGCGTAGCTGTCCGACAGCATGGAGACGGGCTGGCCGCCCGTGTACCACTTGGCCGCGCCGCGGGCGGCGACCATCATGCCGAGCGTCGCGATGAAGGGCGGGATGCCCGTATAGGCGATCAGCGAGCCGTTCACGAGGCCGGCCCCGAGGCCGACGAGAAGACCCGCCGCGATCGGCAGGATCACGGGCAGGCCCGTCAGCGAGGGATAGACCGCGCGGGCATAGTCCGGGTTTTGCGCGAGACTCGCCGCGACCATGGCCGTGAAGGCGACGATCGAGCCGGAGGACAGATCGACGCCGGACGTGATGATGACCTGCGTCACGCCGACGGCGATGATGCCGATCACCGAGACCTGGAGGATCATCACGACGAGGCGCTGCTTGTTGGCGAGGAAGCTCTGGCCGATCAGGACCCAGCCGAGCGCCTCGAAGACGAGGGCGATGCCGACGAGGACGAGGAGGATGGAGACCTCCGTCGGCAGCTTGCGCCGACGCTTCGTCGGCCTGTCCACGGCGGGAGCCGGCGGCACGCCGCCATGCGTCGCTTCCTGTAGGGTCATGGTCGTCTCCCGGCATCTTTCGTCCCGACGGGCGCATCGCGGAGCGATGGAGGCCGGGCCGGCGTCGTTGCAAGTCCTTGAAAGTCTGAAGAGATAGCGGCCTCAGTTCGAGGCGAGGTCGATGATCCGTTCCTGCGTGGCGTCCGCGCGGTCGACGATGCCGGTGAGGCGTCCGGCGTGCATGACCATGATGCGGTCGCTCATGCCGAGCACTTCGGGCAGTTCCGACGAGATCATGATGACCGCGAGCCCTTCGCCGGCGAGCTTGGAGATCAGGCGGTGGATCTCGGCCTTGGCGCCGACGTCGATGCCGCGCGTCGGCTCGTCGAGGATGAGGATCTTCGGGTCGGTCAGCAGCCAGCGGCCGATCAGCACCTTCTGCTGGTTGCCGCCGGACAGGTTGCCGATGCGCTCGTCGAGGTCGGGCGTCTTCACGCGCATGACCTTCGCCATCGCCTCGCAGCGCTTGTCGACGGCGCTCTGGCGCACGAAGCCGGCCGAGGTGAACTGGTCGTTGATGACCGCCATCTGCATGTTCTCGGTGATCGAGAGCTGCAGGAAGCAGCCGGTGTCCTTGCGGTCCTCGGTGAGGAAGGCGAGGCCGTGGCGCATGGCGACGGCGGGGCTGTCGACGCTCACCGCCTTGCCGAAGATCTCGATCGTGCCCGAGCTCGCAGGCGTCACGCCGAACAGCGTCTCGGCGATGTTGGAGCGCCCGGAACCGACGAGCCCGGCAAGGCCGAGGATCTCGCCCGCGCGCAGGTCGAACGACACGTCGCGGAACACCTTGCCGAGGCAGAGGTCCCGGACGGAGAGGACGACCTCGCCGATCTTGGCCTCCTCCTTCGGGAACATCTGCGTCAGCTCGCGCCCGACCATCATGCGGATGATGTCGTCGCGCGTGACCGTCTTGGCGTCCTTCGTGCCGATATACTTGCCGTCTCGGAAGATCGAGACCTCGTCGGCGATCTCGGCGAGCTCGTCCATCTTGTGCGTGATGTAGACGATGCCCTTCCCCTCCGCGCGCAGCTTGCGCACGATGCGGAAGAGGTGCTCGACCTCGCGGTCGGTCAGCGCCGAGGTCGGCTCGTCCATGATGAGGACGTCGGAATTGTAGGAGACGGCCTTGGCGATCTCCACCATCTGGCGGCTGGCGATGGAGAGCGTCTGCGTCTCGACCTCCGGGTCGATGTCGATCGAGAGCTCCGCGAAGAGCTTTTCGGTCCGGCGGCGCAGCTCGCCGTGATCGACGAAGCCGAAGCGGTTCTTCGGCTCGCGGCGGATCCAGATGTTCTCGGCGACCGTCATGAAGGGCATCAGGTTCAGCTCCTGATGGATCATCGCGATGCCGTTCTCGAGCGCGTCGAGCGGCGAGGTCAGGCGGATCGGCTGGCCGCGCAGGCGGAACTCGCCGCCCTCCGGCGTGTAGACGCCGGCGATGATCTTCATCAGCGTCGACTTGCCCGCGCCGTTCTCGCCCATCAGGGCATGGACCGTGCCGCGCCTCACGCGAAACTCGACGCCGTCGAGGGCGACGACGCCCGGAAAGGTCTTCGTGACCCCGTCCACCTCGAGGAGGTAGTCGGCACCGGGCACCGCGCCGCTCTCGCGGACCGCGCGCATCGTGGTCGGGCTGATCGTCTGTGCCGACATGTCCCTGTCCTCCCGGAGCCTCGGCCGGCCGGTCTTCGCCGGCGCGGTCGAGCGTTTCACTTCGACGTGTCGTAGCTCGCGATGTTGGCGGGCGTGACGAGTTCGAACGGCACCCAGATCTTCGGCTCCGTCGCCTCGCCCCTGGCGAGCGACAGCGCGGCGTCCACCGAGGCGGCCCCCTGCTGCGTGGCGTTCTGGAAGACGGTGACGTCGAGCTCGCCCGCCTTCATCGCGGAGAGCCCGTCCGGCGTCGCGTCGATGCCGGCGATCACGACGCTCTTCATGTCGCGGTCGACGGCCTTCAGCGCCTGGATCGCGCCGATCGCCATCTCGTCGTTGTTGGCGATGACGGCGTCGAACTCGGCCGAGGAGGAGAGCCAGTTGGTCATGATGTTCTGGGCCTCGATGCGATCCCAGCCGGCGGCCTGCCGGTCGACGATCGTGATGCCGGAGCATTCCGGCGTCGCCAGGACATCCTCGATGTCCTTGGTGCGCACGATCGAGGAATGGTTGTTCAGCGGTCCCATCAGGACATAGGCCGAGCCCTTGCCGCCGAGGAGCTTGCAGACCTCCTTGGTCTGCATCGTGCCCGATTCCAGCTCGTCGGAGCCGACGAAGGCGGCCTTCTTCGGCAGGCTGTCGAGATCGGCCGGCGGATGCACGGAATAGACGATCGGAATGCCGGCCTCGTCCGCGAGCTTGCTCATGGCGGGCGTCCCGTCGCCGTCCACGGCCGCGACGACGATGGCGTCGACGCCGGAGGCGATGAAGTTGCGCACCTGGTCGAGCTGGCGCTGGGGATCGTTCTGCGCGTCCTCCACCTGAAGCGTCACGCCGCTCAGGGCCTTGGCGCGATCCTCCATGCCGTTGCGCAGGATGGTGAGGAAGGTGGAATCGGCACGCGCGATCGTGACGCCGACGGTCTCGGCGAGAGCGGGCGTCGCGGCGGAGGCGAGCATTGCTGCGAGGGCGATGACGAAGGACGATTTCATGGCGGACGGCTCTCCTGAACGGGTGCCTGAAGGACGAAGGGACGGACGTGGGTGGGGCGCCGCCGGGCGGCGCCCCGGTCCCGTCAGTTCTTGGCTTCGTACTTGGCCATGGTCTCGGGCGTCACGAGCTCGAAGGGCACGTTGTTGACCTTCTCGGCCTTCTCGCCCTTGATCAGCTTGTCGATCGTGTCGACGGCGCCCGCGCCCTGGCCGGCCGCGTTCTGGAAGACCGTGACCTTGAGGTCGCCGGCCTTCATGGCGGCGAGGCCGTCCTGCGTCGCGTCGATGCCCGACACGACGACGTCGGTGACGCCCGCGGCCTTCAGCGCCTGGATCGCGCCGATCGCCATCTCGTCGTTGTTGGCGACGACGGCGGCGGGCTTCAGGCCGGCCGAAATCCAGTTGGTCATGAGATCGGTCGCCTGGGTGCGGCTCCAGTTCGCCGTCTGCTTCTCCAGGATCTTGATGCCCGTGCAGGGCTCCTTGGCGATCACGTCCTCGACGTCCTGCGTGCGCTGGCGGGCCGCCTGGTTCGACAGCTCGCCCATCATCACGACGATGTCGCCCTTGCCGCCCAGGAGCTTGCAGACCTCCTGCGTTTGCAGCGTTCCGGAATCGCGCTCGTCGGAACCGACGAAGGCGACCTTCTCCGGCAGCGTGTCGAGATCGGCCGGCTGGCGGTTCACGTAGACGAGCGGAATGCCCGCATCGGCGGCGAGCTTGGTCATCTGCGGGGTCGCGTCGGTATCGACGGGATTGACGATGATGCCGGCGACGCCCTGGGCGATGAAGTTCTGGATCTGGTTGAGCTGCTTGCCGATGTCGTTGGTGGCGTCCTCGAACTGGAGCTTCATGCCCTCCTTTTCCGAGCCGGCCTTTTCGATGCCCTGGCGAACGACCGTCAGGAAGTTGTCGTCGAAGAGCGCCATCGAGACGCCGACATCGGCGGCCGAAGCCGAGGTCATCAGGGCCGCCGAGGCGGCGAGTGTCATGAGAATGCGCTTCATGGTGGTCTGATCTCCTCCAAGATCTTCGGGCCGCGACCTCCCGCGCCCGATTCCATCGATCCCGCGAATGTCGTCCGACGGGTGGAATGTCGTTTCAGGCGGCCTTCGTCGCCGCCAGGCCGGCCTCGACGAAGCGGATGCTCGCGGCAAGCTCGCCCGCGATGTCGGCGCTGGCCGCGATCTCGGCCGCGAAGGGCTCGAAGGACAGCGCGCCGCGATATCCGCCGGCCTGCAGCTGCTTCACCTGCCCGATATTGTCGATGAGATCGCCCGGTCCGACGAGCACGCGATGGGAGTCGCGCATGGCTTCGCGCGCGACCGCCGTATCCTCGACGCCCGAAATGTGGACGAGGCCCGTCCGATCGGGAAACATCTCGGTCTCTCCCGCGACGAAATGGTGAAACGTATCGTGGACGAGCTTGAAGCGATCGGCCGCCCCGATCGCCTCGATCGCATCCACGGCCTCGCGCTTCAGCCGGAGCGAGCATTCGGCGAAGCCGAGCGGCTCGACGAGGCCGACGAGGCCCGCCTCGGCGAGGATCGGCGCGAGGCCGCCGAGCGCCTGCCGAAGGGCCGCCAAGCGATCGGCGTCGTTCGACCAGAAGCCCTCGACGTTCACCGGGCACAGAACCAGCGCTTCGGCACCCGCCGCCCGGGCGTCGGCGGCCAGCTCGCGCGCCTCGCGCTCGCGCTCGGGCGTCCAGTCGTTGAACCGCTGAAGCGCGTTGATCGAAAGAATGCGCAGGCCCCGCTGCGCCGCCTGCGCCCGCACCTCGGCCGGCGCCGTTCCATCCTTCAGCGCGACGCCGTCCAGATCGTTGCGAATTTCGACGGCGTCGAGGTCCAGCCGAACGGCGGCGTCGAAGAAGGCGGCGACGTCGAGACGGGGCGCGACCATGTGGTTCAAGGCAAACGGCAACATCCGAGGTCGCTCCCAAATTCAGAATGAATTTTCTGTCTTGTTCAATTTCAATCTACATATTCCGATGCAAAAGCATGTGTCAAGGGAGGATCCGCGATCCATTGCCGCGAGGGCATCGATACCGCAGCTCGGAAGACGCAACCGCATTCCACCTTTCGAAACGTCTTGTTGCACTGCGGAATTCTTTGAATTTCGCTCAAGCTCGACTTGATAGTGCTGATCTTTTCCGACGCTGAGATGACGGGCAGCAGCAGGCAAGACTTGAAGTTCGAGCATGCGCCACCTCGTCGAGAGGCGGAACGCGATCGAAGAAAATGGAACGTACATATCGAAATAAATCCGGGCATACGACGCAGATCGGAATGTGTCCGTTCTCCACCTGCGGCCATTCGTCGATCTCAGAGATGCGATATGGTTGCCGTCATGCGTTTTCGGCCATGTGAATGCGCACGTCCGTGATCAGCGTCGCCGCCTCCCCTTCCAGCCGGGAGAGGAGCCGCGCCATCGTTTCCATCGCGACGCGCATTTCGAGCTCCGGGTCCTGATCGATCACCGCGTCGATCGCCCGATCGCGCAGCAACCGGCGACGGTCGGCCGTCAGCTCGTGCATGACGACGACCGTGTCCCGATCCCGGCCGAGCCGGCGCAGAGCCGCCATGGCCGGGCCGGCCCCGGCCGTGCTGTGATAGAGGCCGCGCAAGCCGGGATCGGCTAAGAAGGTTTCGAAGACGAGACGTCCGGCCCTGTCCGCATCCTCGCCGCTTTCCAGGACCGGCCCGAGCCCTGCGCCCGCATATCGCTCGGCGAAGACCTCCCGCAGGCCGGCTTCCCGCTCCCGATGGCCCGTCATCGCCCTCGATCCCGCCAGCATGGCGATGCGCCCGCCTTCGGGCCCGAGGAAGCGGCCGAAAAGATCGCCCGCGACGCGCCCGGACCGGCGGTCGTCGGGCCCGACATAGGCGGCCCGGCCGCTGCTCGGCACATCCGTCGCCAGCGTCACCACGGGCCGGCGGCTCGCCGCGGCTCGAAGAGCCTCTGCGACGTCGGGCTCGTCGGGCACGACCACGACGAGACCGTCGAACGCATCCGCCTTCGACCGGGTGGTCTCGGCGATGCGCCTTGGATCGTTGGGATCGATGTGATGCACGAAAAACTGGAGGCTCATTTCCGCAAAGAGCGGCGCGGCGCGGTCGAGAGCGACCTTCAGCGCCGCATGGAACGGGTTCTTCGGCGCCTGCATGAGGACGGCGACGCGCAGACGTCGCTGCGGGCGATGGGCGAGAGCGCGGTCGAGGCGCAGCGCGCGGGCCGCCGCCAGGATGCGCGCCTCCTTGTCGGGAGCCACCCCGCCTCGCCCGTTCAGCACCCGGTCCACCGTGGCGAGCGACACGGCCGCGACACGCGCCACGTCCCCGAGCGTCGGCTTGGTTCCACCCATCTCCTGCCTCCCGGGCCGTCCCGCTTGAGGTGATCCCATCAAAGCTCCGCTTTGGGAAGAGCGCTTCGATCCCTAGGTTCGGCCGCGGGAAGACCCGGCGAGCCGGCCGGGCGCCCGACCGGAGGAGGATCAGGCGATGACGATCACCATCACGACGGCGCCCTGCTGCTGGGGCGTCGACGACGTGACCAATCCGAACCTTCCCGCCTGGGAGCACGTCTTCGACGAGGTGCGCGCGGCCGGCTTCGGCGGGCTGGAACTCGGCCCCTACGGCTACGTGCCGCTCGATGTCGACGTCGTTTCCTCGGCCTTGAGGGAGCGCGGGCTCTTCATCGTGGCCGGCACGATCTTCGACGATCTCGTCTCACCGGAGAAGCGCGACGACCTCCTGCGCCAGACCGACGAGATCTGCGCGCTCGTCACGCGGCTGCCGCAGCCGGACCGTCATCCCGGCCAGCGGTTTTCGGCCCCCTATCTGACGGTGATGGACTGGGGCCACGAGGAGCGCGACTATTGTGCCGGCCATTTTGACCGCGCGCCGCGCCTGTCCGATGCGCGATGGGCGGGGATGGTGGGGAACATCCGCGCCATCGCCGAGCGTGCGCGCGACGCTCACGGCGTGCGCGCCGTGATCCATCCCCATGCCGGCGGACATATCGAGTTCGCCGACGAGATCGAGCGCATCGCCGCCGACGTGCCGCAGGACCTCGCCGGCTTCTGCCTCGACACCGGCCACACCCACTATGCCGGCATGGACCCCGTCGCGACGCTGGAACGCTACGCCGACCGGCTCGACTATCTTCACTTCAAGGATATCGACCCGATCGTCTTCGAGCGCGTGCTCGGAGAGCGGATCCGCTTCTTCGAGGCCTGCGCGCAAGGGGTGATGTGCCCGATCGGACGCGGCGTCATCGATTATCCGGCGATCCGCGCGCTGCTCGACCGGCTCGGCTATGCGGGATTCATCACCGTCGAGCAGGAGCGCGATCCGCGCAACGCCGGCGGCAGCCTCGCCGACGTGAAGGCCAGCCGCGACTATCTGGCCCGCGTCGGGTTCTGATACCGGCGGCCCTTGGAAAGGACCGCGGGTATCCCGCGCCGAACGGCGCGGCGGCGGCTTACGCCACTGTGACGCCATGACCTTCGACATGTCGAAGGTCATGGCCGCTGGTATGACATCTTCGGGGAGGACGAGACCATGATCAACGGCGAGAGACGAACAAAGCGGCCGATCCGCTGGGCGATGGTGGGCGGCGGACGCGGCAGCCAGATCGGCTACATCCATCGCTCGGCGGCCCTGCGCGACCGGAACTTCGACCTCGTCGCGGGTGCCTTCGATCTCGATGCGGAGCGGGGCCGGGCCTTCGGCATCGAGCTCGACGTCGCGCCCGAGCGTTGCTACGCGAGCTTCGACGCCATGTTCGCGGCCGAAACGGCGCGGGAGGACGCGATCGAGGCGGTCTCGATCGCGACGCCGAACAACACCCACTTTTCCATCGCCAAGGCGGCGCTGGAGCATGGCATCCACGTCGTCTGCGAAAAGCCGCTCTGCTTCACCGTCGCCGAGGCGTTGGAACTGGAGGCACTGTCGAAGGCGAAAGGAAAGATCGTCGGCGTCACCTACGGCTATGCCGGGCACCAACTCATCGAAGAGGCGCGGGCCCTCGTGGCCGCCGGCTCGCTCGGCGAGATCCGCCTCGTGAACCTCCAGTTCGCGCACGGGTTTCACTCGGCCGCCGTCGAGGAGACCAATCCCGCGACGCGCTGGCGGGTCGATCCGCGCTTCGCCGGCCCGAGCTACGTTCTCGGCGACGTCGGCACGCATCCTCTCTACATTTCCGAGGTCATCCTGCCGCATCTCAGGATCAAGCGTCTGATGTGCGCGCGCCAGAGCTTCGTGAAAAGCCGCGCGCCGCTGGAGGACAACGCCGTCACGCTGATGGAATACGACAACGGCGCGTTCGGCACGGTCTGGTCCAGCGCCGTCAACGCCGGCTCCATGCACGGACAGAAGATCCGCATCGTCGGCTCCAAGGCCAGCCTCGAATGGTGGGACGAACGGCCGAACCAGCTTTCCTTCGAAGTGCAGGACGAGCCGGTGCGCATTCTCGAGCGCGGCATGGGTTATCTTCACCCCGCCACCCTTGCCGACGATCGCATCGGCGCCGGTCATTCCGAGGGCCTCTTCGAGGCCTGGGCCAATCTCTACGACCGTTTCGCCATCGCCATGGAAGCGACGGATCGAGGCGATGCGGCTGTTCTCGCCGGCCTTCGCTATCCGGACATCAAGGCGGGCATCGAAGGCGTGCGCTGGGTCGAGACCTGCGTGCGGTCGGCAGAGGGCGGCGGCGTCTGGATCGACTACGCCTGAAATCCGCCGGGCTCGCTCCGAACGAGACCGGACTGCCGTCTGACGTCATCCGTTCTAGCGGGCGCGGAAGATCCGAACGGCCCTCAAAATCCCCGCGACGGACGGACGGCATCGTCCAGGACGTAGGCCATGGCCGGCAACCGTCTGGCGGCGGCTCGGACAAGAAGAGACGCCCTCAAATGTCGAGATTGGCGACCTGGAGGGCGTTTTCCTGGATGAATTCGCGGCGGGGCTCGACCTCGTCGCCCATGAGGCGGGAGAAGAGGAGGTTGGCGTCGGTCGCGTCGGTGATCTTCACTTGGAGGAGCGAGCGCACGTCGGGGTCGAGCGTGGTCTCCCAGAGCTGCTCGGGGTCCATCTCGCCGAGGCCCTTGTAGCGCTGGAGCGCCAGGCCCCGTCGGCCGACCTCGAAGACGGCGTCGAGAAGCGCGAGCGGGCCGGAGAGAAGGCGCTCGGTCTCCTTGCGCTTCAGAACGGGCGTCTCCGCGTAGATTTCGGAGAGGCGTTCGGAGAGGCGGTTCATGGCCAGGGCGTCGCCGGACTGGATGAGGCCGGCGTCGAGCACCTGCACTTCCGCCACGCCGCGCACGTTGCGCAGGAAGCGATAGCCGCCCTCGAAGGCCTCGCCGCTCCAGCCGCTCTCGCCCTCCTCCGCCAGCCGGTCCAGCCGCTCGGCGATGAGGGCGGCGACGCGCGACGCCTTGTCCGTGTCGTCCGCGACGGCAGGGCTGAGGGCGCCGGCGATCGCGGCCTGTTCGACGACCATCCGGTCGTAGCGCGTGTGAAGGCCCGACATCGAGGCGCGGAAGGCCAGAGCGTCGTCGACCGCCGTGCGCAGGTCGCGCCCGACGCGGACCTCGCCGGAGCCGAGCGTCAGCGAGGCCTCGTCGAGACCGCCCTCGATCAGGTAGTTGTCGAGCGCCTTCTGGTCCTTCAGATATTGCGACTGCTTGCCCTTGGTCACTTTGAAGAGCGGCGGCTGGGCGATGTAGACGTAGCCGCGCTCGATCAGCTCGGGCATCTGCCGGAAGAAGAAGGTGAGAAGCAGGGTGCGGATATGGGCGCCGTCGACGTCGGCGTCCGTCATGATGATGATCTTGTGGTAGCGCAGCTTGTCGGCGTCGAAACCGTAGGTCGAGCCCTCGAACTGCCCGATGCCCGTGCCGAGCGCGGTGATCAGCGTGCCGATCTGGTCCGACGAGATCATGCGGTCGAAGCGCACGCGCTCCACGTTCAGGATCTTGCCGCGCAGCGGGAGGATCGCCTGGTTCTGCCGCGAGCGCGCGCCCTTGGCCGAGCCGCCGGCGGAGTCACCCTCGACGATGAAGATCTCGGACTTGGCGGGGTCCTTCTCCTGGCAGTCCGCGAGCTTGCCGGGCAGGGTGGAGACGGAAAGACTGTCCTTGCGCACGGTCTCGCGCGCCTTGCGGGCGGCGGCCGCGGCCGCGGCGGCCTGGATGACCTTGCCGACGATCACCTTGGCTTCCGCCGGATGCTCCTCCAGCCAGGTCGCGAGCGCCTCGTTCATGGCGCTTTCGACGACAGGGCGCACCTCGGAGGAGACGAGCTTGGACTTGGTCTGCGAGGAGAATTTCGGGTCCGGCACCTTCACGGAGAGAACGGCGGTGAGGCCCTCGCGGCAGTCCTCGCCGGACAGCGTCAGCTTCTCCTTCTTGGTAAGGCCGGAGCTCTCGCCATAGCCGATGATCTGGCGCGTCAGCGCGCCGCGAAATCCCGCCAGATGCGTACCGCCGTCGCGCTGGGGAATGTTGTTGGTGAAGCAGAGCACGTTCTCATGGTAGCTGTCGTTCCACCAGAGCGCGCATTCGACGGTGATCCCGTCCCGCTCCGCATTCACCGTGATCGGCTCGGGCAGCGAGGGCTTGCGGGCGTCGTCGAGATATTTGACGAAGGCGACGAGACCGCCCTCGTACATCAGCTCGACCTTCTTCTCGTCGGCATGGCGCCTGTCGGTGAGGACGATGGCGACGCCGGAGTTCAGGAAGGCCAGCTCGCGCAGCCGGTGCTCCAGCGTGGGAAAGTCGAACTCGACCTTGGTGAAGGTCTCCTGCGAGGGCTGGAAGGTGATTTCCGTGCCCGTTTCGGAGCCGCAGTCGCCCGTCTCCACCAGCGAGCCGTCGGGCACGCCGTGGGTGAAGGACATTTCGTGGACCCGGCCCTTGCGGCGGATCTTCATCTTCAGCCAGACCGACAGCGCGTTGACGACGGAGACGCCGACGCCGTGGAGGCCGCCGGAGACCTTGTAGGAATTCTGGTCGAACTTACCGCCGGCATGGAGCTGGGTCATGATGACCTCGGCCGCCGAGACGCCTTCGCCGGTGTGGATATCGGTCGGGATGCCGCGCCCGTTGTCGGTGACGGTCACCGAGCCGTCGGCGTTCATGGTCACGGTGACCTTGGTCGCGTGGCCGGCCAGCGCTTCGTCGATCGCGTTGTCCACGACCTCGTAGACCATGTGGTGGAGGCCGGAGCCGTCGTCGGTGTCGCCGATATACATGCCCGGGCGCTTGCGCACCGCGTCGAGGCCCTTGAGAACCTTGATGGAATCGGCGCCGTATTCGGCGCTCGGGCTGTTCTGCTCTACGTCTGACATGGAAGTCCTTGGAAAGGTCCCAGGGGAGGTCCTTGGATGGCGGGCGGCCGAGGGAGCCAGGGAGCGACTCGAAGAGCCGTTCCCGCAAGGAATATAAGGGTTTTCAGCGGGCAAACCAACCTCTGGCCGCTCGGGAACCGCGGGCGCTCGGGCGTGGTTGAAGGCACCGGGGGCAAATCTCGGCCCGCCACCCACCAGGGACCGCCTTCGAAGGTGGATATCGCCATGAAGATCATAGCCGGCCTGCTGGCCCTTCTCGCCCTCGGCGGGTGCAACTCCACCTATCCCCACGACACGCCCTATGCCGGCACGAGCCCCGGCGCGAACCCCTACAAGCGGGGCACGCCGGAGTTCTGCGACCAGTACGGCCGCCAGACGGCCGCCAACGACTACGGCACCAATCGCGACAGCGGCGACAGCTTCGGATCGAACGCCATGGCCGAGGAAAGCGCCCGCCTGCGCGGCGCGGAGGCCGCGCGCCGGTGCTTGGCCGGCCGCACCGGCTGAGTCCTCACGAAGAGCCCTCTCGGCAAGCGAGCGCCCGGTCGAGGATCGATGGGTGCGGCTCGGCGACGCCTCAACGCCGCCAAGCTTTGCCACCATATCCGGCGGATCGCAGACCCGAGGAGCCTTCCGCCATGGATATGAGACCGCAACCCTTCCGGGCGCCCGCGCCCGTGCCGCACGAGGGTCAGCTCGGTCTCCTCCGCTTTCTCCTCACCGTCTCGCGCAATCCGCTGAGGATCTGGGGCGAGCGTGCCTATCGCGAGCCCTTCGTCACGGCCGACTGGCTGAACGTGCCGACCATCGTCGTCAACGATCCCGCCACGATCCGCCACTGCCTCGTCGAGAACGCCCGGAACTACGCCATGCAGCCGCTGCGCCAGCGCCTGCTCCGGCCGCTCCTGCGCGACGGGCTTCTGACGGCGGAGGGCGAGCTCTGGCGCCGCACGCGCCGGGCGATCTCCCCGATCTTCACGCCGAAGACCGTGCAGTCGCTGGCGCCCGTCATGGCGGCCCGGGCGGAGGCCTTCGCCGACGGGCTGGCCGCGGCGCCCGGCCGCGCGGTCGACGTCTCGCTCCAGATGACGCTCCTCACCTACGACATCCTGCAGGCGACGCTGTTCTCCGACGACATAGCGGGGGAGCCCAAGGCCTTCGCGGAGGCGATGGAGACGACGATCGGCCGGATGGGGCGGGTCGATCCGCTGGACGTCCTGGATGCGCCCGCCTTCCTGCCGCGCCCGACGCGCTTCTTCGCCAGCCGGTCGGAGACCTACTTCCGCAAGCTCATCGCCGAGACGATCGAGCGCCGCCAAGGGCTGATGACGCGCGATCCCGCGTCGACCCCGCGCGATCTCCTGACGCTGCTTCTCGAGACGGAGGGCCTGTCGCGCTCCGAGATCGAGGACAACATCATCACCTTCATCGGCGCCGGCCACGAGACGACGGCGCGGGCTCTCGGATGGACGCTCTATCTCCTCTCGCAGGCCCCGGAGGAGCGCTTCAAGGTGGAGGAGGAGCTCGACGCGCTGCTGCCGGATCTGCCCGATCCCGCCACTTGGCCCGACCGGCTGGTCCACACGCGGGCAGCCTTCGAAGAGGCGATGCGTCTCTATCCGCCCGCGGCCTCGCTGAACCGCACGGCGCTGGAGGACGACCGGTTCGGCGATCTGGAGATCCCCGCGGGGTCCTCGGTCCTCGTCTGGCCTTGGCTGGTCCATCGCCATCGCGCGCTCTGGAAAGACCCCGACCATTTCGTGCCCGCGCGCTTCCTGCCGGAAAACCGGGAGAGCATCGGGCGCTTCCAATATATCCCGTTCGGCGTCGGGCCGCGCGTCTGCATCGGACAGAGCTTCGCCCTGCAGGAGGGCGTGATCCTTCTCGCCTCGCTTCTGAGGCGCCTGCGCTTCGACTTCGCAGGGGCGAAAGAGCCCGCGCCCGTGCTGAAGATCACGATCCAGCCGGACCGGCCGCTCGCCATGACGGTCGTCCGGCGCCGATAACCTTCGAAAGCCGTCAGGCGGCGGCGGACATGCCGAAGGGCCAGGCCTCTTCATCCGCGCCGTGAAGGATGTCGACGAGATCGACATGCTCGGAGAGATATTTCAGATAGGCGTTGCGCAGATAACGACCGCCGGTCTCGTCGTTGCGGACGGGAAAGAACCGGTCGGCGGCGTCGTGAAGGGCGTAGAGCGCCATGGCGTCGAGATCGGGCTCGCGGCCCGCCGCCGCGCGGTAGTCGTTGAGATCGGCAAGGCTCAGCGCCCCCAGAAGCCGTTCGAAGGGTTTCGGCGCGCGGCGCGGGCGGTCGGGCGTCGTCCTGCGAATTGTGTCGCCGAGTTCGAGCAGGATATCGGCGTTGCCGCGACCGAAGGGGGAGGAGAAACCTTCGGCGCTCCAGGCAAAATCCGTCCTCGACCCGTTCGGCATGCTGCTCATCGTGGCCGTCCCCTGCTTCGACGCTCGGATGTCTGGAAGTCTTCGCCTTCGGCACAACCGTAGCGACGCTGCCTTGACCGAAACCTGTCGCGGCTAAGAAGCTTGGCGCTATCGGGGAGCGGTCGCGACGGCGCCCTGGTCGGCCGATTCCGGGCGGGCGTTGACGAAGGCGACATTGGCTTTCGGCGCCTCTTCGATGCCGAGAAAGCGGGAGGGATCGGCGTCGCCGGGCACGAGACGGTGGATGGCGCGCGGCTCGCCCTCCGGCCCGAAGCGCTGGACGAGCGCGGCCCGAAGGCGGCTCGGCACGAGGCGCTGGGCACCCGCGATCGAGCCCTCGCGCACGGTGCCGACGAGGAGGATCACCTGCGCATCCGGGGTCAGCTGGTCGAGCGAGGCGTCCAGGCGCTCCAGTCCCGTGCCGGCCAGCGCCCCGCCCTCCAGGATGCAGGCGGCCTCGCCGTCCGGCAGGTCGCGCTTCAGTTCCACCGTCCAGGCGACGGTCCGGGGACCGGCCCGCGTGTGGTTCTTCAGCCAGACGTTCCAGATCGCCGAATTCGGCGCGAAGACGAAGAGGCCGTCGAAGGTTTCGAGATGGCAGACGAAGAGGCCGATCTCGCGCACCGTGCCGGCGAAGGTCTGCGTCTCGACATAGTCGCCGACGCGGAAGGGGCGCAGCCAGAGGAGCATGATGCCGGCCGCGATGTTCGTCAGCGTGCCCTGGAGCGCGAGGCCGACGGCGAGACCGGCCGCGCCGAGAACGGCGAGAAGCGAGGTCGTCTGCACGCCGACCTGACCGAGCGCGAGGATGACCGTGAAGATCACGACGAGATAGCGCACGATCGAGATCAGCGGCGCGCGGACGGTCTCGCCGATCCGCGTCGAATGCCGGAAGGCCCGGCCGAGTGCCTCCGAAATCCAGCGCGCCAGGAACAGGCCGGCGAGCAGGATGAGGACCGCGACGAAGAGCTGCGGCAGAAAGAGGATCGCGCCGTCGAGAAGACGCGAAGCGAGCGCCGAGGTTTCCTGGATGTCGAGCGGCTGCATGAAGGCTCCTTCGTCGGCGGTCCTGACCTTATACCGACGAACGAACGAAGACGGCGCGAAGACGTTTCGCAGTGCAGCGAGAAAAAGCCGGTTTGGCGAAGCCACCGTCCCGCCAGCGGGCGGGCGGGACGGCGGCTCATTCTAAAACCCGGCCTCGATCAGATGGAAGGCGCGCCCTTCGGCGGCTCCTTGGGCTCCTCGGGATCGATCAGGCCGTCGAAGAGCGCGGTCGACAGGTAGCGCTCGGCGAAGGAGGGGATGATGACGACGATCGTCTTGCCGGCATTCTCCTCGCGGCTGCCGACCTTGATCGCGGCCGCGAGGGCCGCGCCCGACGAGATGCCGACCGGAACGCCTTCCAGCCGCGCCACGAGACGGGCGAGCTCGAAGGATTCCTCGTTGGAGACGGCGACCACCTCGTCATAGACGCCGCGATCGAGGATCGGAGGCGCAAAGCCGGCGCCGATGCCCTGGATCTTGTGGGGCCCGGGATTGCCGCCGGACAGGACGGGCGAGGCCTCCGGCTCGACGGCGACGATCTTCACGCCGGGCTTGCGGCTTTTGAGGACCTGACCGACGCCGGTGATCGTGCCGCCCGTGCCGATGCCGGAGACGAGGATGTCGATCGTGCCCTTGGTGTCGTTCCAGATCTCCTCGGCCGTGGTGACGCGATGGATCTCGGGATTGGCCGGGTTCTCGAACTGCTGGGGGATGATGGCGTTCGGGATCGAGGCGGCGAGTTCCTCGGCCTTGGCGATCGCGCCCTTCATGCCCTTGGCGCCTTCGGTCAGCACGAGCTCGGCGCCGAGAAGGCGCAGCATCTTGCGACGCTCGATCGACATGGTCTCGGGCATGGTGAGGATCAGCTGGTAGCCCTTGGCGGCCGCGGCGAAGGCGAGGCCGATGCCGGTATTGCCGGAGGTCGGCTCGATCAGCGTCGTCTTGCCGGGCACGAGGCGCCCTTCCGCCTCCAGCCGCTCGATCATGGCGACGCCGATGCGGTCCTTGACGCTGGAGGTTGGGTTGAAGAACTCGAGCTTGGCCAGAAGATGGGCCTTCACGCCCTTCTCGCGCGCCAGCTTGTCGAGGCGCACGATGGGCGTGTCGCCGATCGTGTCGACGATGGAATCGTAGATCCGGCCGCGGCCATGCGTGCGGGCCTCGTTCAGGGGCGTGTCCATGGTCGTCTCCTCGTTCGTCGGTCGGGGGCTTTTCGCCGCGTCGAGCGTGCACGATAGGGCCGAACGGGCGTCAAGCCGAGAGACGATCGTTCGCCCGGAGGCCCTCCTCTAGAATGACTTTGCGCGGGCGCCCCGCGCAAGAGGCGGAGACGCGGCACGCAAAGTCTCCGGAGGCGACCATCGTCCGCCGCTTTTGAATCGAAGGCG
This sequence comes from Aureimonas sp. Leaf427, assembly GCF_001425485.1. Taxonomy (GTDB): domain Bacteria; phylum Pseudomonadota; class Alphaproteobacteria; order Rhizobiales; family Rhizobiaceae; genus Plantimonas. The sequence goes on from NZ_LMQW01000012.1 coordinate 403,973, forward strand.
ACGGTGGCGGGCAAGTCGGCCTTGTCCATGCCGACAAGCACCGGGGCCACGTTCATTTCGAGGTAAGGAGCGCGCCGCAAGGGTGTCCCCATGATCGATCGGCATGGGTTCGGAGGACGACCTTGAATCAGGAACCAGATGGGCTGCGGCAGCTCGTCCTGGAAGTGCTCGGGCTGACGCTCCTGGCGGCCGCGGCCATCACGATCGCCGCCTTCAACGTGTTCGGCGAGATGACGGCGGAAGCGCAACGGGCGCTTCTCTTCTCTCTGTCCGCGCTCGGCCTCTGCACGATCCCCATTCTCGCCTTCGTCGCCTGGCGCATGAGCGGGCTGGCCCGGCAGAACCGGCAGCTCTTCTCGCGCGCCACGCAGGACGGGCTGACGCAGATCCTCAACAAGACGGCCTTTCGCACGGGCGTCGAAGCCGAGATCATGCGGGGTCCGCGCCGCATCGAGGACAGCCGGCCCTACACGCTCCTCATCATCGACGCCGACCACTTCAAGAAGATCAACGACCGGCTGGGCCATGCGACGGGCGACGTCGCCCTCGTTGCCATCGCGCGGATGCTGAAACGCTCCGTGCGCAAGGACGACATCGTCGGCCGGATCGGCGGCGAGGAGTTCGCGATCCTCCTCAAGGGCGCGGGCCTGGAGGAGGCGCGCCTCGTGGCGGAGCGGCTGCGCGCCTCCATCGAGTGTCTCAGCGTCGGGCCGAAGGGCCGCGCGGCGCAGCTCTCGGTCTCGATGGGCGGCCTCACCTTCGTGGGCGCACCGCCCTACGAGGCCCTCTACCGAACGGCCGACGCCAATCTCTACCGCGCCAAGAAGAACGGCCGGAACCGCGTGGACATCACGAGCGCGGTCCGGACCGCTCGCCCCCTCGGCCACCAGAAGGGCGCGACGGCGGCCCTCGCCCGAACCATCGGCTGATCCAAGCTACCCGTCGATCAGACGCCGGTCGATCCGAAGCCGCCGGCGCCGCGCGCGGTCTCGCCGAGCGCGTCCACCTCCGAAAAGGCCGCGAGCGAGACGGGCGCGAGCACGAGCTGCGCGATGCGGTCGCCGTGCCGGATCGTGAAGGGCAGCGGCCCGTGATTGACGAGAAGCGCCATCAGCTCGCCGCGATAGTCGCTGTCCACCGTGCCCGGCGCGTTGAGGACCGTGACGCCGTGCTTGGCGGCCAACCCGGAGCGCGGGCGCACCTGGATCTCGTAGCCCGCCGGCACGGCGACGGCAAAACCGCTCGGCACCGCGGCGAAGCGGCCGGGCTCCAGAACCAGCGGCTCGGCGAGAGCGGCTCTGAGATCGGCACCGGCCGAGCCCGCCGTCTGATAGGCGGGAATGTCGAGACCCGCCCCGTGCGGCAGGCGCTTCAGCTCGACGACCGGATGGCTCATCGCGTCTCTCCCGGCTCGGCGGACGGGCTCGCCTCGGCCGCCAGAAGCTCGGCGATGCGCTGGGCGAGCTTCTCGGCGACCGCTTCCTTGGTCATTTCCGGCCAGGTCTCGATGCCACCGCGCGCGACGAGATGGACCGTGTTCGTGACGCCCCCCATGACGGAGGCGCGCCCGGCCGCCGCGTCGGCCGAGACGTCGTTGGCGACGATGAGGTCGGCGCCCTTGCGGTCGAGCTTGGAAATGGCATTGGCGAGGAGATCGTTCGTCTCGGCGGCGAAGCCGACGACGACCCTCGGCCGCTCGCGGTGATGCCCGACGGTCGCCAGGATGTCGGGATTCTCGGTCAGCGTCAGGGGCGCGGGGGCCTCCGCGCCCTTCTTCAGCTTGATCAGGGCCTCGTCCTCGGTGCGCCAGTCCGCGACGGCGGCGACGAAGACCGCCCCGTCGATCGGCAGGAGCCCTTCGACCGCCGCCATCATCTCGCGCGCCGTCTCGACCTTCACCACCCGGACGCCGCGGGGATCGGGGATCACGACCGGCCCGGAAACCAGCGTCACGTCGGCCCCGAGCCGGGCGAGGCTGGCCGCGATCGCGTGTCCCTGGCGCCCGGAGGAGCGGTTGGCGATGTAGCGCACGGGATCGATCGGCTCGTGCGTCGGGCCGGAGGTGACGAGGAGGCGCCGCCCGGCGAGCGGCCGGCCCGCCGCAAGTCCCGGGGGAACAAGCACGTCCTCGAGCGCGGCCACGATCTCCAGCGGCTCGGCCATGCGGCCGGTGCCGGCCTCGCCGGCTTCCGCCATCTCGCCGCGGTTCGGCCCGACGAAGGCGATGCCGTCCTCCAGAAGCTGCGCGTGGGCCCTCCGCGTCGCGGGATGGTCCCACATGGCCGGGTTCATGGCGGGTGCGAAGAGGACGGGCGCGCGGGTCGCCAGGAGGATCGCGCCGGCGAGATCGTCGCCGAACCCGGCGGCGGTGCGCGCCATGCGGTCGGCGGTGGCGGGCGCGACGAGGACGGCGTCGGCCTCGCGCGCAAGCCGGATATGGCCGACATCGGTCTCGGCCTCGCGGTCGAAGAGATCGCCATGCACGCGCGCGGCCGACAGCGCGCCCACGGCGAGCGGCGTCACGAATTCGGCGGCGGCCTTCGTCATCACCGGCGTCACCGCCGCGCCGCGCTCGCGCAGGCGTCGGATGAGATCGAGCACCTTGTAGGCCGCGATGCCCCCGCCGATCACGAGAAGGATGCGTTTGCCGGAAAGGGTCATGCTAGCGGACTCTCGAAAGGGTCGATGAGGTCGAGACCCGCATCGGCGAAATCCTTGATGTTCCGGGTCGCGAGCTGGGCCCGGTTGCCGAGGGCGATACCGGCGATGAGCGAATCGGACACGGCGACCGGTCGGCCCCGTCCTCGTCGCAAGACGCGGAACTCCGCGGCCAGTAAAGCCGCAGCGGAATCGAGAGGCAGCACCCTGCCGAACCAGCCCGCTTGGATACGGCGCAGCAGGTCTTCGAGACGGCGGCGTTCAGCCGATGTCGGCAGAAGCGACAAGCCATAGCGAAGTTCGAAGATCGTCACAGCCGACAGCGCCAAATTCCCCGGGTCCAAGCCATCGATCCAGGCCGAGACTCCGGGATCGGGCCGCGAACGCATCATGTCCGATACGACGTTGGTATCGACCAGGATCATGTTCCGAAATCGAGCGGCCGATCCTTCCACTCCGAGCGATCCGGCAGCTCGAAATCGACGCCGCCGCCATTCTCCTCGCGCCAGATGCGAAAGAGCTCGCCGACGCTCGCGCCCTCGGGAGCTTTCGAAACCTTCGGGGCCTGCTGCAAAACCTCGGACAAGAGGTTCAAGGCCTCTTCTTCGACGGAATGACCGTGCTCGGCCGCCCGTCGTCGCAGCGCGACCGCCAGATCATCGTCGATCTCCAGCCTCAGGTCGTCCATGTCCGCCCTTTTCGTCGCCTCGCTGCCGCTTGATTGTAGGGGATCGAACAAGAGCCCACAATCCGCCCGCCGACAGAGAGCTACCCCATCGTCAGCTGCCAGGCGATCACCACGAGCGCGATGGCGGAGACGATCTGGGCGACGTGGCCGACGGCGATGGCGACGCGGCTTTCCTTGGCGAGTTCCATGAGGTCGTCGTCGTTGATGTGGATGCCGTTCTCGATGAGGTCGGGCAGGTTCTTCGAGAGAACCTCCAAGCCCGTCGCGAAGTCGGGCAGCCGGTGGGCGATGCGCAGGAGGGCGGAGAGGCCCTGGCGGGCATCGGCGAGCTTGGCGGCGGGGCCGAGCTGGTTGAGGATGTAGTCGGAGACGACCGGCTCGGCCGCGATCCACATGTTGAACTTCGGGTCGAAGGAGCGCGCGACGCCCTCGACCACGACCATGGTCTTCTGGAGAAGGATCAGCTCCGGCCGCGTCTGCATGTCGAAGAGCTCGGTCACCTCGAAGAGCAGCGTCAGAAGATGCCCCATCGAGATCGTCTCGGCGGGCTGGCCGTGGATCGGCTCGCCGATGGCGCGAAGGGCCTGGGCGAAGGAGAGGACGTCCTGCCCGCGCGGCACGTAGCCCGCCTCGAAATGGACCTCGGCCACGCGCTGGTAGTCGCGCTTGATGAAGCCGTAGAGGATCTCGGCGAGGAAGCGGCGGGAATCGGGCCCGAGCCGTCCGACGATGCCGAGATCGACCGCGACGATCGTGCCGTCCGGCGCGACGAAGAGGTTTCCCGGGTGCATGTCGGCGTGGAAGAAGCCGTCGCGCATGGAATGGCGCAGGAAGGACTGGACGACGTTGATGCCGAGCCGCGGCAGGTCGTGTCCGGCCTCACCGAGGGCACGCACGTCGTTCATCTTGATGCCGTCGACCCACTCCATCGTGAGGACGTCGCGGCCCGTGCGCTCCCAGTCGATGCCGGGTACGCGAAAGCCCGGATCGTCCGCGACGTTCTCGGCCATCTCGGAAGAGGCCGCCGCCTCCAGACGCAGGTCCATCTCGATGCGCGTCGACTGGGCGAGGGTCTCGACCACGGCCACGGGGCGCAGGCGGCGCGTCGAGCGCACGAAGCGTTCCAGGAGGTAGGCCGCGAAGGCGAAGGCCTCCAATTCGCTGCGAAAGCTCTGGCGGATGCCCGGCCGAATGACCTTGACCGCCACCTGACGGATCTCGCCCTCGCGGGTCAGAACCTTGGCGCGGTGGACCTGCGCGATGGAGGCGGCCCCGACGATCTCACCGAACTCGACGAAGAGATCGTCGATGCGCCGGCCAAGCGTCGCTTCGATCTCGGCGATCGCCTGCTCGCGCGGGAAGGGCGGCACGCGGTCCTGCAGGCTGGAAAGCTCGTCCGCGATCTTCTGGCCGACGAGATCGGGCCGCGTCGCCAGGAACTGGCCGAGCTTCACATAGGAGGGTCCGAGCCGGTTCAGCGCGCGCGACAGCTTTTCCGAGCGCTCGGCGCCCTCCGCCGAGCGCCGGGCGATCAGCCCGGCCAAGCGGTGGAGCAGGAGCGGGCCGGCCGGCATCCCGTCCGTCGGAAAGGAGGAGACGACGCCTTCGCGGGCGAGGACATAGGCAGCCCGGACGAGGGCGAGCGTGCCGGAGATCGGGTGGGCCAAAGGTCGTTACAGCTTCCAGCCGGAATGAAGGCAGGCGATGCCGCCGGTGAAATTGCGGAAGGTCACGCGCTCGAACCCGGCCTGGCCGATCGCGGTCGCGAAATTGGCCTGGTTGGGAAAGCGGCGGATCGATTCCACGAGATAGGCATACGAATCGCGGTCGCCCGCGACGGCCTGTCCGAGCGCCGGAATGGCCTTGAAGGACCAGGCGTCGTAGATCTTGTCGAGCCCGGCGACATCGACCTCGGAGAATTCCAGGCACAGGAAGCGCCCGCCGGGCTTCAGCACCCGATAGGCCTCGGCCAGCGCCAGATCGATGCGCGGCACGTTTCGAATGCCGAAGGCGATCGTATAGGCGTCGTAAGCGCCGCTTTCGAGCTTCAGATCCTCGGCATTGCCCTCCACGAAGGTCAGGCGGTCGGCAAGCCCCCGCTTCGCAGCCCGCTCGGCGCCGACGCCGAGCATCGAGGCGTTGATGTCGAGAACGGTTCCCGAAGCCCTCCGGCGCGAGGCTTCGAGGATGCGGAAGGCGATGTCGCCGGTCCCGCCGGCCACGTCGAGAAAGCGGTATCCTTCCCGGTGGGGCGGGGAGAGCCAGGCGACCATGGCCTGTTTCCAGGCCCTGTGGAGCCCGCCGGACATGAGGTCGTTCATGAGGTCGTAGCGCTCGGCGACGCGGTGGAACACCTCGTTCACCCGCGCCTGCTTCTCCTCATGGCCGCCGACCGACTGGAAGCCGTAGGTGGTCTCCATGCGCTCGGGCTCTGTGACGCGAAGATCCGACATGGTGACCTTTCCTCTGAAACGCACGGGGACCCCGTGGACCGAACGGGCCCGCATTGCCTCGGCCCCTGCAGGCGCCCACATCTGGAGCGAGACGACCGCAAGGCGCATGCTCTAGCCAGGAACGCGGCAAAGGCCAAGTTCTCCCCGCGGCAGCGACCAGCGGCGATCTGATGAGGACTTAAGCGGCCATGCCCGAATTGCCAGAGGTCGAGACGGTGCGCCGCGGCCTTCAACCCTTCGCCGAGGGCGCTCTCATCGAAACGGTCGAGCTTCGCCGGCCGGACCTGCGCTTTCCCCTTCCCGCCGATTTTTCCGCGCGCCTCGCCGGTCGCCGGATCGAGAGCCTCGGCCGCCGCGCGAAATATCTTCTCGCCCATCTCGGCCCCAAGGGCGGCGACGCGGGACTGCTCCTGGCCATGCATCTCGGCATGTCCGGCTCCTTTCGCGTCGAGACGCAGTCGGAAGCCGTCGTTCCCGGCGTCTTCCATCACAAGCGCTCGGAGACCAAGACCCACGACCATGTCGTCTTCCATCTCTCCACCGAGGTCTGGGGGCCCGTCGATTTCGTCTTCAACGATCCCCGCCGTTTCGGCTTCATGACCCTCGTCGAGCCCGGCGAGGCCGAGACCCATCCCCATTTCAAGGGGCTCGGCATCGAGCCGACCGGAAACCGGCTGGACGGGGAGACCCTCGCCGCGCTCTTCGAGGGCAAGACGGCGCCCCTGAAAGCCGCGCTCCTCGACCAGCGGCTCGTCGCCGGCCTCGGCAATATCTATGTCTGCGAGGCGCTCTGGCGTTCGCGCCTGTCGCCGAGGCGCGAGGCCGGGAGCCTCGTCAAGCGAGGGGGCCAGCCGACCGCCCGGCTCGACGCGCTCGCGCTCCACATCCGGCAGACCATCGCCGAGGCGATCGAGGCCGGCGGGTCCTCGCTGCGCGATCACCGGCAGGCCGACGGCACGCTCGGCCTCTTCCAGCACCGATTCTCCGTCTACGATCGAGAGGACGAGCCCTGCCCGCGCGAGACCTGCCGGGGCATCGTCGCGCGGATCGTGCAGTCGGGCCGCTCCACCTTCTACTGCCCGGTCTGCCAGCGCTGAACTCGGCTGCCTAGGCGCCGGCCGGAGGCGAGGCTCGCACCCGCTGCGCTTCTGCCGTTGACGCCGCGCCGGCTCTTGCCTATAAGGCGCCCCATGTTCGGTGGCGCCCGCGAGGCGTCGCCCTTCGTCATGTCGCTGCGGCTTTCCCATCGGGAGCGCCTTGGCCGCATGGCCGGCAACCACAGACGAGAGAGAACCAAGATGGCCAATACGCCGTCGGCCAAGAAGGCCACGCGAAAGATCGAGCGTCGCACCGAGGTCAACAAGAACCGTCGCTCGCGCGTTCGCACCTTCCTGCGCAAGGTCGAGGAAGCGATCGCCGCCGGCGACAAGGACGCCGCGACCGCAGCCTTCAAGGCGGCCGAGCCCGAGCTGATGCGCGCCGTCTCGCGCGGCGTCTGGCACAAGAACACCGCTTCCCGCAAGGTTTCGCGCCTCGCCGGTCGCGTGAAGGCGATCAACGCCGCCTGATCTCTGCCGTTCGCGCGAGATCATCGACGATCCGAAGGGCTCGCATTGCGGGCCCTTTTTGATTCAGGCCGTCTTTTTCGCCTCGTCCGAACCGATTCTCGCCCGGCGTCATGGTCTTGTCACCTTCCCTCCGCAACCCAGCGGTGTCCGGCGAAGGGCGACATAAAATCTTTATCGAATACAATGGCTTACGGCAGGTCGCGGAATCGATGCGTGATGCCGGCTAAGGAGTTCCGCCAGAACCCTTGAGTCAAGCGGGGCGCTTGCCAAGCGCTTAAAATTTATCGAACAGGGTGCGCGCCTCCACCGCAGGCCGAAAAAAATACCAGTGGAGACAGCGCATTAACTGCGCTTTCCCACCGATGGCATGGGCCGAATGGCCACAATTTCGCCGCCTCGTCGCCTGCGACCGATTGAATCGGGTTGCCGCCGCGGGGGCTCTTCCGTAGTTTCCGGTCTGCGGCAAGAGGGTGAAAAGTCGAAATGCGGGGACGAGGCTTGTTTTCCAGAAGTTCTTTCAAGGCGATGGTCCTCACCGCCTTCGAGATTTCGGAAAAGCACAAACCTTAAGCTCACGCTAAGACTTCTCGGGGCAAGACGCCCCTCTCCATTATCTGTTGTTTTCGTCGATCGTGCGAGCGGGGCTGCCCCACCGTGCGCCAGGAGGATTTCGTCATGAGCGGACGCTATACCGGAGACGTTTCGTCTCGCGATTGCTGGACGAGCCTGTCGGAAGATCCCGATTCCTTTCTGATCGACGTGCGGACCACGAAGGAGTGGGAGACGATCGGCGTGCCGCAGCTCGAGCCGTCCATGCACGAGCCCCTCTTCCAGGAATGGCAGACCTTCCCGACCATGCAGGTCGATCCGAACTTCGCGGCCTCGGTGGCCGAAGCGGTCGCGGCGGCCGGTGGCTCCAAGGCGTCCAAGCTCTACTTCCTCTGCCGGTCCGGCGCGCGCTCGCAAGGCGCGGCGGCGGCGCTGACGGAGGCGGGATTCTCGCAGAGCTTCAACGTTCTCGACGGGTTCGAGGGGCCGCCGGACGGGACTGGCCAACGCGGCTCGCTCGCCGGCTGGCAGGCCGACGGCCTTCCCTGGACGAAGCGTTGAGCGGCCTCCTTCCCCGAACCGGAGCCGCATCGCTCCCGGCCGGCGCCTTTCGAGGGCCCGCCGCATCCAGACACCAGCAGACGATGGACCGAAGCATGATCGAGACAGGCGATGCCGGACGGCCGGACGGGGATATCCTCGACCGCGTGAAGGCCCGCCTGAAGGCGCAGCTCGGGCAGGACATCTTCGCCAGCTGGTTCCAGCGCATGAAGATCGACGAGATCGGCCGCGGCACCGTGCGCGTCTCCGTGCCGACCGCCTTTCTGAAGACCTGGATTCAGTCGCATTACGGCGAGATGCTGCTCGCGACCTTCGCCGAGGAGATTCCGGGCACGCTGAAGGTCGATCTGGCCGTTCGCAGCGCCGTCCGCGGCGCGGGCCTGACGCTTCCCGCCGGCGCCTCCCGGAGCGCGGGCGAGCCGCTCGCCCTGCGCCCGGCCGCGAACGCGCCGAAGCCGATGCGGCCGAGCGATGCCGAGCGGCCGGCCACCGCCGCGCCCAGAGCCTTCGAGGCCGGCCTCGACGAGGGTGCCCGCCAGGGCTCCGAGTTCGGCTCGCCGCTCGATCCGCGCTACGTCTTCGATACGTTCGTGGAAGGCTCGTCGAACCGCGTCGCGCTGGCCGCCGCCCGCGCCATCGCCGAGAACGGCCCGCAGTCCGTGCGCTTCAACCCGCTCTTCGTCCACGCGCAGGTCGGCCTCGGCAAGACGCATCTTCTCCAGGCCATCGCCAATGCCGCCGTGCGGCGCGAGGACCGTCCGCGCGTCGTCTATCTGACGGCCGAGTACTTCATGTGGCGCTTCGCCACCGCCATCCGCGACAACCAGGCGCTCTCCTTCAAGGAAACGCTGCGCGGGATCGACATTCTCGTCATCGACGACATGCAGTTCCTGCAAGGCAAGTCGATCCAGCAGGAGTTCTGCCACCTCCTCAACGCGCTGATCGACAGCGCGCGCCAGGTGATCGTGGCCGCGGACCGGCCGGCCTTCGAGCTGGAATCGCTCGACAGCCGCGTTCGCTCGCGCCTCTCCGGCGGCGTCGCCATCGAGATGGCCGCGCCCGATCTCGACATGCGCAAGAGCATCCTGGAGACGCGGATCACGGCCATGAAGGTCGAGGACCCGAGCTTTGCGATCGACGAGAAGGTGGTCGACACGATCGCCCGGCGCGTCGTCGGCTCGGGGCGCGATCTGGAGGGCGCCTTCAACCAGATCGCCTTCCGCCATGCCGTCGGCCAGCCGCTCTCGGCCGAGCATCTCGACGATCTCCTGAACTCGCTGACCCGCACCGGCGGCGAGAAGCGGGTTCGCATCGAGGACATCCTGAAATTCGTCTCGCGGCACTACAACGTGTCGAAGACCGACATTCTCTCGGCCCGGCGCACGCGCACCATCGTGCGCCCCCGCCAGATCGCGATGTATCTGGCCAAGACCATGACGCCGCGCTCGCTGCCCGAGATCGGCCGCCGCTTCGGCGGGCGCGACCACACGACGGTGCTCCATGCCGTGCGCAAGATCGAGGGCGAACGCCTCGCGGACGAGAAGCTCGGCGAGGAGCTCGACCTCATCCGCCGCATGATCGAGGATTGATCCGCTTCCCGTCGGATCGTGCGGCGCTTATGTTGAGTGCAGCACGGACGGCGGGGAAGCACGATGAGCCTCACGATCAGGAATGCCGAAACGGTCGACATGATCCAGCGGCTGGCGCGCGAGAGCGGCAGCACGGCGGAGGATGTGGTTCGGCGGGCGATGGAGGCGGAGCTTCTGCGCCAGGTCGAGGTCGACCGAATTTTCCGGGACGTCACCCGTATTCAGGAGGAATTCGCTTCTCTGCCCCCGACCGGGCTGAAAGCCGACAAGGCCTTTTTTGACGATCTGGGGGGGAATGTTTGACCCTCTTTCTCGATGCATCGGCGATCGTTGGGATCATTGCCAAAGAGGACGACTGGAAAAGTCTCAACCAAAAGTACGCTTTGCATGCTCGCCGTTTCACTTCGCCACTGGCAATTTGGGAAGCGGTGACGGCACTGGTTCGCATCCAGGCCATCTCGTTCGAGCGAGCCGAGAGTATGGTTCATCGGTTCTTGGAGAGCGGCAACGCTCAGATCCTCCCCGTCACGGCCGAAATCGGCGCTCTCGCCGTAGAAGCGTCACGCCGCTACGGGCGCGGCCGACACAAGGCGGATCTGAACTTCGGCGACTGCTTCGCCTATGCCTGCGCACGACATCACGACCTCTCGCTCCTCTTCAAGGGCGACGACTTCGTCCACACCGACATCGAAGCCGCCTGAGCCCTTCCGCGCTCGGGCCACTTGTGCGTGCGTGTCGCACGGCCCGCCTTCCCCCCTCCCGCTCCTTGCTCTACAAGGTTCGGACCTCTGTGAAAGGCCCGGCCCCCAGCCGTGCCGGGCGTCCCCGAACGGTCTCCATCATGCGCATCATCATCGAGCGGTCCAACCTCCTGAAGACGCTGAGCCACGTCCATCGCGTGGTGGAGCGGCGGAACACGATCCCGATCCTTTCCAACGTTCTCGTTCGCACCGAAGGCGGCGCGCTCCGCCTGAAGGCGACCGATCTCGATCTCGAGATCACCGAGACCGTGGCGGCGAACGGCGAGCAGGAGGGCGGCACGACCGTGCCGGCCCATCTTCTCTACGACATCGTGCGCAAGCTGCCCGACGGCGCGGAGGTGAAGCTCGCCACCAATGCCGACGGCACCCACATGACGGTGACCTCCGGCCGCTCGAACTTCCGGCTGCAATGCCTGCCCGAGCAGGATTTCCCGGACATCACCGCCGGCAGCTTCAGCCACGGCTTCAAGATCGCCGGCTCCGCGCTGGCGCGCCTCATCGAGCGCACGCAGTTCGCGATCTCCACCGAGGAGACGCGCTACTATCTGAACGGCATCTTCCTCCACACGATCGAGGTGGACGGCAAGCTCGCGCTCCGGGCGGTCGCGACCGACGGCCATCGCCTCGCCCGCGCCGAGATGGAGGCGCCCGTCGGCTCGGAGGGCATGCCCGGCATCATCGTGCCCCGCAAGACGGTGGGCGAGTTGCAGAAGCTTCTCGACGGGACCGAGGACCCGGTCGGCGTCGAGCTCTCCGATTCCAAGATCCGCTTCACGATCGGCGAGGTCGTCATGACCTCCAAGCTGATCGACGGCACCTTCCCCGACTATCAGCGCGTGATCCCGCAGGGCAACGACAAGGCGCTGACGCTCGACCGGCAGAGCTTCTCGGCCGCCGTCGACCGCGTCTCCACCATCTCCTCCGAGCGCGGGCGGGCGGTGAAGCTCGCCGTGTCCGACGGGCAGCTGACGCTGACGGTGAACAGCCCCGATGCCGGCACCGCGACGGAGGAACTGGCCGTCGGCTACGAGTCCGAGGACATCGAGATCGGCTTCAACGCCAAGTATCTGCTCGACATCACCGGCCAGCTCTCCGGCAATTCCGCCGTCTTCATGCTGGCCGATGCCGGCTCTCCGACGCTGATCAAGGACGGCGGTGACGACGGCACGCTCTACGTCCTGATGCCGATGCGCGTCTGACGATGGACGCGCCGGAGGGCGCTGGAGCCATCGCGGGCATCGCCGGCCCGAACGCGGGAGCTGAAGCGCCCTCGGTCGCGCTGTCGCGTCTGCGGCTGGCCGAGTTTCGGAACTATGCCGCCCTGGAGGTCGCGCTGTCGCCGGGCTTCGTCGTGCTGGCCGGCGAGAACGGGGCGGGCAAGACGAACTTCCTGGAGGCCATCTCGCTGCTGACGCCGGGGCGCGGCCTTCGCCGGGCCGCCTATGGCGAAATCCTGCGCGAAGGCGCGGCCGGCTTTTCCGTCGGCGCCCGGCTGCATTCGCGGGGCGAGGTGCTGGACCTTCTGACCATCGCGCGATCCGAGCCGGGCGGGTCCCCGGGCGCTGGCCTGACGCGCAGCGTGCGCATCAATCAGACGCAGGCGCGCAGCGCGGAGGAGCTGCTCGACCATCTGCGCATCCTCTGGCTGACGCCGGCGATGGACGGGCTCTTCACCGGCCCGGCCGGCGACCGGCGGCGCTTTCTCGACCGGCTCGTTCTCGCCGTGGACCCCGCCCACGGGCGGCGGGCGGCCGATTACGAACGCGCCATGCGCTCGCGGAACCGGCTGCTGCAGGACGGGCGCGACGACGATTCCTGGCTGTCCGGCCTGGAAATGCAGATGGCCGAGCTCGGCGTCGCCATCGCCTCCGCGCGGGCGGAACTGGTGCGGCTGATGGCGGCGATGATCGACGAGGCCGGCACGGACGCACCCTTCCCGCAGGGCGATCTGGAGCTTTCCAGCGGCTACGGATTCGGCGAACCGGTCGGGCCGGCCGTCGATCTGGAGGACGAGGCCAGAGCGCGCCTCGCGCGTCAGCGCGGGCTCGACCGCTCGGCGGGGCGCACGCTGGAGGGGCCGCACCGGGCGGATCTCGCCGTCACGCACCGGGCGAAGAACATGCCGGCCGCCCTGTCCTCGACGGGCGAGCAGAAGGCGCTGCTGATCGGGCTGATCCTGGCGCATGCGCGGCTCGTCTCGGCCGTCAGCGGGCTGGCGCCGCTGCTTCTCCTCGACGAGGTCGCGGCCCATCTCGATCCGAGGCGCCGCGCCGGCCTCTTCGACATCGTGGAGAGCCTCGGCGTCCAGTGTTTCATGACGGGAACGGACGCCTCGCTCTTCGAGGCATTGGGGGCGCGGGCGCAGATGCTTCCCGTCGCCGGCGGAAGGATCGCGGCATGAGCGCAACCCCTCTCACCCCCGACGAGATCGGGCGCTATGCGCGTCACATCATCCTGCCGGAGGTCGGCGGGGGCGGGCAGCAGGCGCTGAAGCGCGCGCGCGTGCTCGTCGTCGGGGCCGGCGGCATCGGCTCGCCCGCGATCCTCTATCTCGCGGCCGCCGGCATCGGCACGATCGGCGTCGCCGACGACGACACCGTCTCGCTCTCCAACCTCCAGCGGCAGGTCCTGCATGCCACCCGCGACATCGGCCGGCCGAAGGTCGAGAGCGCGGGGGAGACCGTGGCCGATCTCAATCCGCATGTCCGCTTCGAGCCCCATCCCGTCCGCCTCACCGCCGACAACGCGGCCGGAATCATCGAGGCCTACGACCTCGTTCTCGACGGCTCCGACAATTTCGCGACGCGCTACCTGATGGCGGACGCCTGCGCGGCGGTCCGCCGGCCGCTGGTGCTCGCCGCCGTCAACCGCTTCGCCGGGCAGCTGACCGTGCTCGCACCCTACGAGAGCGACGAGGCAGGACGAGCGAACCCGTCCTATCGCGACCTCTTTCCCGAAGCGCCGCCCGCCGGCCTCGTCGCCTCCTGCGCGGAGGCGGGCATTCTCGGCGTCGTCACGGGTATTCTCGGCACGCTCGCCGCGGCCGAGGCGGTCAAGCGCATCTGCGGGATCGGCGACCCGCTGATCGGGCGGCTCCTGATGGTGGACGCGCTGACCATGCGGTTCGAGGAGATCCGGTATCGGCGCAGGCGTTCGGGTGGAGTGGCGTCCGCAGGTTAAGGGCCAGCTAGTAACGGGCGAATCGGGGGCTGCCCTTGGAAGGTTTGAGCGAGGCACCCCCCGCTGGCCTGCCGGCCATCTCCCCCGCAAGGAGGGAGATCAGCCTCGTTGAGGACGGCTCAAGGTCGATCCCCGCCCTGGAAGCTGCCCGATCTCCCCCCTTGCGGGGGAGATGCCTGGCAAGGCAGAGGGGGGTGCTTCGCGCCGACGCCCTCGAAGCGCCCCCTGACTCAATACCATCACCTCGCGTGATGGCTTTCCGCCAGCTTGTAGACCGGCGTCGGAATGCCCTCGAGCCGGGCTTTGAGCTGCAGCGCCAGATATTGCGAGTAGTGGCGGGACTGGTGCAGGTTGCCGCCGTGGAACCAGAAGTTCGGCAGCTGCGTCGGCTTCCACATGTTGCGGAGCTCCCCCTCCCAGGGGCCGGGGTCCTTGGTCGTGTCGGAGCCGAGGCCCCAGACCTTGCCCACCTTGTCCGCCGCCTCCTGGTCGATAAGGTCGGCCACCCAGCCGTTCATCGAGCCGTAGCCGGTGGCATAGACGATGAGGTCGGCGGGAAGCTCGGTGCCGTCGTCGAGCTTGACGCCGGTTTCGGTGATCTCCTCGACCTGCCCGCCCTTCAGCTTGATCTTGCCGTCGATGATGAGCTGCGAGGCGCCGACGTCGATGTAGTAGCCGGAGCCCCGGCGCAGATACTTCATGAAGAGGCCGGAGCCGTCCACGCCGAAATCGTTGCGGAAGCCCGCCGCCTCCAGCGCCCCGTAGAAGTCGGCATCCACCCGCGCAATCTCCTCGTAGAGCGGGATATGGAACTCGTGCATGATCTTGAAGGGCACGGAGGCGAAGATGAGATCGGCCTTGGCGGTCGTGATGCCGGCCTTCAGGGCGCGCTCCGAATAGAGATCGCCGAGGCTCTTCTCCATCAGCGTGTCGGACTTCACGATATGGGTGGAGGAGCGCTGGACCATGGTGACGTCGGCGCCCGCCTCCCACAGGGCCGCGCAGATGTCGTGGGCCGAGTTGTTGGAGCCGATCACGACGACCTTTTTGTCCTTGTAGGCGTCGGGGCCGGGATGTTCGGACGAGTGCTGCTGCTCGCCCTTGAAGCGCTCCATGCCCTTGAAGTTCGGCTTGTTCGCCTTGCCGGACATGCCGGTCGCCAGGACCAGATGCTTCGGGCGCAGGGTCAGCTCCTTCCCGTCGCGCAGCACCGTCACGACCCATTCGCCGGCGGCCTCGTCGAAGCGGGCATTGGTCGCGCGCGTCTTCGACCAGTAGTTCAGCTCCATGACGCGGGTGTACATTTCCAGCCAGTCGCCGATCTTGTCCTTCGGCGCGAAGACGGGCCAGTTCTTCGGAAAGTCCATGTAGGGCAGGTGGTCGTACCAGACGGGATCGTGCAGGCAGAGCGACTTGTAGCGCTTGCGCCAGGCATCGCCGGGTCTGTCGTTGGCATCGATGATGATGGCGGGAACGCCCAGCTGGCGCAGGCGCGCGCCGAGCGCGATGCCGCCCTGTCCGCCGCCGACGACGAGCACGAAGGGCTGCGTGTCGTAGCCGAGGCTTTTCGCCTCCGCCTCGCGCCGCTCCGACCATGTCTTGCGGTCGCGATTCGCCCCATGCTCGGCGCCCATGGGGCGGCGCTCGCTCAGAGGCTCCTCGAAACCCTTCAGCTCGTAGGCGGTGGTCAGCAGCGTCCAGGCCTTGCCGTCCTTCAGGCGCAGGTGCCCGCGGCCGCGCGCGACGCCGGTCTCGAAGGTGATCCAGGCCTCGGTGACGCCGCCGGCTTCCGTCGGCTCCTCCTCGATCTGGAAGTTGCTCGGCCGCGTCTCGGCGAGCGTCGCGCCCAGAAGATCGCGCACGCCCTCCCGTCCCTCGACGGTGGTGATGTTCCAGGTGAAGGCGACGAGGTCGCGCCAGAAGCTCGTCTCGGCGAAAAGCTCGACGGATGCCTCGATGTCGGAAGCGGCGAGCGCCGCCTCGAAGCGGCCGAGCCAGGCCTTCACTGCGGCGCGGGGCGCGGTGTCGCCGGCCGGGGCCGTGCCGGGCGTCGCCGCGGGTCGTTCGAGCGTCTCGCTCATGCCTGTTCCTCCCGTTGAATCCGTTTTCCCGGGAGGGGATCGCAAGTCAGGCGTCCTGTCCATCCTGCGGCCGCGAAGCGCCCTGCTGCAGCGCGAAGAGGGCGGAGGCCGGATCGATGCCGGAAAGGACGAAACGGGTTCAGATTCGGCCGGGCAGGATGCGGTCGGGCGGGCGGTGGCCGTCCATCAGCGTGCGGATGTTGATGATGACCTTCTCGCCCATGTCGAGCCGCGCCTCCAGCGTCGCCGAGCCCATATGGGGCAGAAGCACCACGCGGTTTTCCGCCGCGAGCCGCATCAGGCGCTTGTCCACCGCCGGCTCGCCCTCGAAGACGTCGAGCCCGGCGCCCGCGATCTGCCCGTCCTCGATGCGCTTCACCAGCGCCGGCTGATCGATGATCTCGCCTCGCGCCGTGTTCACGATGAAGGAATGGGGCTGGATCAGCGCGAGGCGACGGGCGGAGAGAAGGTGGTAGGTCGCCGGCGTGTAGGGGCAGTTCACGGAGAGGATGTCCATCCGAGACAGCATCTGGTCGAGGCTCTCCCAGTAGATCGCGCCGAACTCGGCCTCGGTCTTGGGGCTCACGGGCTTGCGGTTGTGGTAGTGGATCTCCAGCCCGAAGGCCCGCGCCCGGCGCGCGACGGCCGTGCCGATGCGCCCCATGCCGATGATGCCGAGCTTCTTCTTCGACAGGCGCCGCCCGAGCATCCAGGTCGGCGACCAGCCCGGCCAGCGATCGCCCGCGGTCAGCCGCGTCGCGCCCTCCACGAGGCGGCGGGGAACGGCGAGAATCAGCGCCATCGTCATGTCGGCCGTGTCCTCGTCGAGGACATTGGGCGTGTTCGTGACGAAGACGCCCCGGGCATGGGCGGCGTCGACGTCGATATTGTCGACGCCGTTTCCGTAATTGGCGATCAGCTTCAGCCGCTCGCCGGCCTGGGCGATCATCGAGCGGTCGATCCGGTCGGTGACGGTGGGCACGAGCACGTCGACCTCGCGCAGCGCCGCCACCAGCTCGGGCTGGCTCATCGGCCGGTCCTCGCGGTTGAGACGCACCTCGAACAGCTCCGCCATGCGGGCTTCGATGGCCTCGGGCAGTCTGCGCGTGATCGCGACAATCGGCTTGGCTCTCTCGGTCATCGCGCGCCCTTTTCTCGACGTTTCCGGCTCGGCATGTCCGGCTCTGCATGTCCGGCTCGACGCATCCGGCCGATCCCTTCGGAGGCCGGAAACAAGACCGTTCGAACGCCGCGCGGGCGAGCGCCGCAAGGCCGATCGCACCTCATGGCAAGAGGTTGTTAACCGCGTGGAGCGATAGTCGGCCGTGCCGCCGACCGTTCGTCCTTAGCAAGCGCCCCGCGCGAAAACAAAGGCTTTCGGGATGGTTCGGCATCGCCCCGCTCCGCTGGCCTCCGCGGCTCTCTTACGCATCTGGAGATTTCCTTGCCGACGCTTCGCCGCCTCCTTCTGTGCGCCGCCGCCGCCCTCTTTTTCGCCGCGCCCCTCGGGGCCGCGCGCGCCATCGAGGCAGACCCGGAGAGCGAGCCGCCGGGCGCGAGCGCACCGCCTTCCGGCACCTATTCGAAGCTCCCCCTCCCCCGCTTCGTCTCGCTGAAGTCGGCGCGGGTGAACCTTCGCGTCGGCCCCGGCAAGGACTATGCGGTCTCCTGGCTCTATCTGAAGCCGGGCCTGCCGGTGGAGGTCGTGCAGGAATACGAGCTCTGGCGCCGCGTGCGCGATTCGGAGGGCTCGGAAGGCTGGGTCTACCACTCGCTTCTCTCGGGCGAGCGCACCGCCATCGCCGCCCCGTGGCTGGCCGGCAAGAGCGCCACCGTCGATCTGCGCCGCAGCGCCTCGGACGATTCGGGCCTCGTCGCCAAGATGGAGCCGGGCGTGGTCACCAAGGTGAAGGAATGCGGCCTCGGCTGGTGCGAAGTGGAGGTCGCCAACCGCGACGGCTACGTGCGCCAAAACGAGATGTGGGGCGTCTATCCGGACGAGCGGTTCTAAGAACGCCCCGCATTCCGACGGATGGATCAAGCCAATTCTCTCCTTCCGAAGAGCGTTCTCAAGAGCGATCGCTCTTCCCGGATGAGACGATGGGGCTGGTGGCGGATCGCGCGCGGGGCTCTCGCGCTCCTTCCAGCATTCGCACATCACCCGGCCTCTCGGAGCCTAAACCGGGCTCCAGCGCGACGATCGCGATGACGTTCGTGTCGTCGCAATGATGGCGAGGGGCGTCGTCTCGGGCCGCGATAAAGGTGCTTTCCCGGCCGATCGCGGAGCGCTTCGCATGGCGGCTCGCAGCGGCACGATCATGCCCACCGAACCTTTTTGAAGATGCGCCGAGACACCACGGCGTGCGGTGGGCCGGATCGACGCGATGCGTCGGCTTTCGCCCTTCGCGAGTGCCAAGCCACCTTCGAACCGCCCCCCCCCAGTCCACGAACATCATGCCTTCGACCCGCAGGAGCTTGCGTGAAACTGAATGCGGCGACTGCATCGACGCGCGCCAAGGCTGTAGAACGACCTCCCAATAGGCCAATTCATCGCCTCAGGGATGCTGACGGAAACAATACTAAGCAAGGCTTCAATAATCAGTTTTCTGTAAGCGACTGAATGTACTGCAATTAATTCGTCATAAAAGCGTTATTTACTGAGTGTGTGATACTATTGCAACGAATGGAACCTTTGAATTCCATTCGATCTTCGACAACTTGCTTAAGACGATCCAATTTCAGATGAATGTGTGGAAGGCTAAAGGAAATTCTTCCGGGCCTTTTCAGGGAATGGGTCGAACGATTCAACGTCGAACAAGGCCTGTCCCTGACCTGTTAATCTGACTGGAGTCAGGACATGAACATCAAGAGCCTTCTTCTCGGCTCAGCGGCTGCTTTCGTCGCAATCTCGGGCGCGCGCGCTGCAGACGCCGTCACCATGGTCGAGCCCGAGCCCGCTGAATACGTTCGCGTCTGCGACACCTACGGCACCGGCTTCTTCTACATCCCCGGCACCGAGACCTGCCTCAAGGTCGGCGGCTACGTCCGCATGCGCATCATCGCAACCGATTCTGCCGGCAACGCCGATATCGACCTCGACAACCTGAACAGCCCCGCCGGGGCCAACGGCGTCTACACCACCACGTCCGGCACCAGGACTGTGACGTCCGCCAACGCGACGCTGCCGGCCGATGCCGGCGGAGTGACGATTCCCGGCTACTTCACGCGTGGCCTGTCCAACGACGACTACAACGTCGTCAGCCGGACGCGTGCCCGCCTTGAATTCGATGCTCGCGAGAGCACTGAGCTCGGCATGCTCCGCTCCTTCGCTCGCCTGCAGGCTACGAACACGTCCGCCGCCAACAACGGCGTCGACATGGATCAGGCCTATCTCCAGCTCGGCGGCTTGACGGTCGGCAAGCTCGACTCGCTCTGGGCCGAGCGCGACGGCCTCTTCACGTCCAACGATTGGTCGCTCTACGACCGTTCCAACAACCGGATCTCCTATACGTTCGCCGCCGCCGGCTTCACGGCTGCCATTTCGCTCGAAGACGACGGCTCGGGTGACTTCGTTCCCGACGTGGTCGGGCAACTCGCCTACAAGGGCGGTTGGGGCGAGGCCTACATCTCGGGCGTCTACGACGAACAGGCGAGCGACGCGCCGAACATCCGGCGCTTCAACACCTCGGCCTCGACCGCGACCAATGTGGCGATCCCGAGCTACTCGAACTTCTTCATCTACGACAATCCGGCAACCGCTGCCTTCGATCCCAGTTTGGAGGCTTTCTACAACGGCGACCTCAACGACGCGGACGACGGCGCCTTCGCGCTCAAGGGCGGCGTTACGCTGAAGGATCTGATCGCCACGGGCTCGCAGTTCAAGATCGAAGGCTCCTATGCGTTCGATCCGACCGTCTACAGCAGCGACGCGGGCGGCAACTATATTGCGCCTGGCGGCAATATCCGTGCCGGTGGCATCTTCCAGGCGCAGACCGCTGGCGTCAACGTCGGCGCTCCGATCATCATCGACTCTCTCTCGGGTCAGGCCTATCGCCTGTCGAGCGAGTTCCAGATCGGCGCGGGCTACCAGCAGAAGTTCGGCAAGCTCTTCACCGCCGTTTCCGGCGTCTATGGGCAGACCTTCGATCTCAAACGCTCGGTCCAGTCGTTCGATGCCGCAGGCGTTGCAAACGGCGTCTCGACGCAGAACATCGGCGCTGCCGAGTATTGGGGTGCGGCGGTCAACGTCGGCTACAACCTGACGACGAACTTCTCGGTCCTCGGCGAAGTATCCTATCGCGAAATCGATCTGCCCTCGCCGATCGTCAACGATTTCGACGCCACCGCTGGCTTCATCGAGTTCAAGCGCACGTTCTAACGCCCTCAAGGGCCATGGCCTGACGGCAACATCATCGAGAGGGGCCAGCCTTGCCGCTGGCCCCTTTGTTTTTGGACTCAAAGACTTCGAGCCATCTCCGCTGCGTCCTGTTTCGTCATGCAGGGGTGGCCATCAGCGATGCGCCATGCGCATCCAAACGAGAAGTGCGTGAGGTTCATTCCCAACCGAACGAGGTCTGGTCTCGTGTCGCCAGGCTTTCGGGGTCAACGGTTCCCGCCTATTCCTGACGAACCCGAGTATCGAGAATGCGGTCGATGAGGCCCCATTCCAGCGCCTGCTCGGCCGTCATGAAGCGGTCGCGGTCGAGGGTCCGCTCGACCTCCTCCAGGCTGCGGCCGCAATGCTCGGCATAGAGCCGGATCATGCGGCGCTTCACCTGCGCCATCTCCTCGGCATGGATGAGGATGTCGGAGGCCTGCCCCTGGAAGCCGCCGAGCGGCTGATGGACGTGGAGGCTGGCATTGGGTAGGGCCGCGCGCTCGCCCGGCTCCCCCGCCATGAGGAGGAAGGAGCCCATGGAGCGCGCCGTGCCCATGCAGAGCGTGTGCACCGGCGCCTGGACGTAGCGCATCGTGTCGTACATCGCGAGGCCGCTGGTGATCACCCCGCCGGGCGAGTTGATGTAGAGATGGATCGGCTTCTTCGGGTTCTCCGCCTCCAGAAAGAGAAGCTGCGCGCAGACGAGGGCGGAGGTCGTGTCGTTGACCTCGCCGTTGAGAAAGACGATCCGCTCGCGCAGCAGCCGCGAGTAGATGTCGAACGAGCGTTCCCCCCGGCTGGATTGTTCCACCACCATAGGGACGAGCTGCATCGCTTCGCGCATCGGCGAATTCCTCTTCTTCTTGGAATGTCAGGGACGGACGGGCGTCGTCAGGCCGCGCGGGCGAAGCACATGACGTTGCCGTTTCCGGCGCCGGGAGGGCCGGTGCGTCGCGGATGCGTCACTTGGTGGGTGATCCTCAGCCGGGTTCCCCCGTGGCCGTCGGGCGCCAGCTGAAAGCGGACCACGCTTTCCAGGAAGGGCGGCAGCGCCTCGCGCATCCGGTAGCGGACCTCGCGCTCGGGAATCGTCTCGATGGGCGCCGGGTCCGCCAGCGCCTCGTCCGGCAACCATCTGCGGCGGATTTCCGCGATGTGGATGGCGCGCCAGACCTTGTGCGGCGGCGCATCCAGATCGTAGTCGAGAACGAGATCGGACGAGGTTTCGTCGGTCACTGGTCGATCTCCTTCAGAACGTCGCGCAAAGCATCGATTCGCTCGGGCCAATAGAGCCGATATCTGGCAAGCCAGTTCGCGATCGAAGCCAGCCCTTCGGGATCGACCTCGTACCGGACCGTGCGGCCCTGCCGCTCCTCGCGCACGAGCGCGGCGTTCCGCAGCACCTGGAGATGCTGGGACATGGCCGGTTGCGAGATCGCCATCCCTTCGCGAAGCGCGCTGGCGTTCATGCTGCCGGTCGCTAGCTTCTCGAAGATCCGACGCCGCGTCGGATCGGCCAAGGCCTTGAAGACGTCACCCTCGATCATGCTTGATACATAAGCGGACACTTATGCCTCTGGCAAGGGCCTTCGTGAAGAACCGCCGGACGCCGCGCATGAAAAAACCCGCCACGCGGCTCGCATGACGGGTTTGTTCAGGTCCGATGATCGTCGCATCGGCCGCGGAGGCTCTGCGGAAAGCGGCCTCAGATGGCCGGCGCCGCCTTGCGGCGCAGGCGCACCACGACGTCGACGTTCACGATCTCCATGCCCTCGGGCGGCTCGGGCAGCTGCGACAGGCTGATGCCGCCGGTCGGGATGTCGATCATCTGGTTGTCCTCTTCGATGAAGAAGTGATGATGATCGGAGGTGTTCGTGTCGAAATAGGTGCGCTGCCCCTCGCCGGTCAGCGGGCGGACGATGCCGACATCGGTGAACTGGTGGAGCGTGTTGTAGACGGTCGCGAGAGAGACGGGCTCGCCGGCGCGGTGCGCCTCCTCGTGCAGCTCTTCCGCCGAAAGATGGCGGTCGCCGGAGCCGAAGATGAGGTTGCAGAGGGCGACGCGTTGGCGCGTCGGCCGCAGACCTGCATTCCGCAGCCGCTCGAACACGCAGAAGGACCCGTTCCGGCTCCTGAGGTTCATCGCTTTCGTCGCCACCATCGCCACCATCATGCGCATTGGAAAAGGGACCGCACTCCGTGCCCGGAGCCGGTCTCGTCTGTCTCTATATAAAGGGTTCGAGCGTTTCGATCAAATTCATGTCCGACAGAGTCATGTTTTTTCGCGACGCCGTGTCGAAACGAGGGCCGGAGCACCTTACGAACAGGCCGCACGCAGCGCCTTCAGGGCCTTTCCGGACCCCTTGAGCGAGAGCGGCTCGCGTCCGGCCGGCGAGGCGATTTCGGCCTTGGCGCCCGCGGCCAGCGCTTCGACGAGCGGCTGAAGCTCGCCGCTCGGCCCGGTCATGGAAAGATCGCGGCGCCCCGGCGCGCCCGCGACGGCTCGCAGGGACTGGCGGTAGGCCGTGCCGTCGACCGTCACCACCACCGTGTAGTCGAGATCCGTCTGGAGGAGCTTGGCGTCGAAGCCGGAGAGGACGAGCCGCATGCGGCCCGCAGGGATGCCGGCGCAGCTGAAGCCGATCGTCTCGCCGCCGCCCTTGGCGGCCAGTCCGGCGCGTTGTCCGCCCGACGTCCATGCGGTGGCCGCCGGTGCCGGCGCCGCGGCGAGGAGGCAAAGGCCCACTTGTGCGCCGCAAAAGGTCAGGCGTTTCGTCAAATTCGTCATGGCAAGTCCGGCTTGCGGCTTCCTTGTCGGCCCGGAGCAGCCTATCTGAGGCCGAACGGCAGCGCGAGCCCGATGCTTCGGGCGGAAACGTTGACGGTTTGTCAACGGCGCCCGTCATGCTAAGGGCGTCGCCGAAACCACGGCCCTCGGGCGAGCCAAAGGCGGATGCAGACGGATATGGCGACAGGCAAGAGCCGATACGACTACGACGACCTGATCGCCTGCGGTCACGGCACCCTGTTCGGTCCCGGCAATGCGCAATTGCCGCTGCCGCCGATGCTGATGTTCGATCGCATCACCGAGGTAACGACCGATGGCGGCGAATTCGGCAAGGGCTCGATCAAGGCCGAGTTCGACGTCGATCCCTCGCTCTGGTTCTTCAAGTGCCATTTCGAGGGCGATCCGGTCATGCCGGGCTGCCTCGGGCTCGACGCGCTCTGGCAGCTCACCGGCTTCTATCTCGGCTGGCTCGGCGAAGAGGGGCGCGGCCGCGCGCTCGGCGTCGGCGAGGTCAAGTTCACCGGACAGGTCACGCCGAAGATCAAGCTCGTCGAATACGGCGTCGAATTTCGCCGCGTCATGCGCTCCAAGCTGAAGCTCGGCATCGCCGAGGGCTGGATGAAGGCGGATGGCGAGGTCATCTACAGGGCCAGCAACCTGCGCGTCGGCCTGTTCAAGGACGAAGAGCCGGCGGCACCCGAAGCCTCGGCTTCCTGACGGACGCAGATAGAAGAGCGGACTCGGCATATCCGTCGCGCTTCCCGCGGGGACGCGTCGGATCATCTGGAGGAATTTCCATGAGACGGGTCGTCGTGACCGGAATGGGCATCGTGTCCTCGATCGGCAATGATCTCGACGAGGTCTCCGCCTCGCTGCGCGCGGCGAAGTCGGGCATCACCTTCTCGGAGGACTTCGCCGAGAACGGCTTCAAGTGCCGCGTCTGGGGCAAGCCGAAGCTCGACGCAGCCGCGCTGTCCGAAATGGTGGACCGCCGCGCCATGCGCTTCCTCAGCCAGGGCGGCGCGTGGAACCACGTCGCGATGAAGCAGGCGATCGCCGATTCCGGCCTTGCCGAGGCCGACATCTCGAACAACGAGCGCACCGGCATCATCATGGGCTCGGGCGGCCCCTCGACGCGCACGCTGATCGAGGCCGCCGACATCACGCGCAAGAACAACAGCCCCAAGCGCATCGGCCCCTTCGCGGTGCCCAAGGCCATGTCCTCGACCGCCTCGGCGACGCTCGCGACCTGGTTCAAGATCCACGGCGTCAACTATTCGATCTCCTCGGCCTGCTCGACCTCGGCCCATTGCATCGGCAATGCCGCCGAGATGATCCAGTGGGGCAAGCAGGACGTGATGTTCGCGGGCGGCCACGAGGATCTCGACTGGACCATGTCGAACCTCTTCGACGCCATGGGCGCCATGTCCTCGGACTTCAACGACACGCCTTCGACCGCTTCCAGGGCCTACGACGCCAAGCGCGACGGCTTCGTCATCGCGGGCGGCGCGGGCGTGGTCGTGCTGGAGGAATACGAGCGGGCCAAGGCGCGCGGCGCCAAGATCTATGCCGAGCTCGTCGGCTACGGCGCGACGTCCGACGGCTACGACATGGTCGCCCCCTCGGGCGAGGGCGCGGTGCGCTGCATGCGCCAGGCGCTCGCCACGGTGAAGGGCCGCGTCGACTACGTGAACACGCACGGCACCTCGACGCCGGTCGGCGACTCCAAGGAGATCGGCGCGATCCGCGAGGTCTTCGGGGCCGATATCCCGCATGTCCAGTCGACCAAGTCGCTGACCGGCCATTCGCTCGGCGCCGCCGGCGTTCAGGAGGCGATCTACTCGCTCCTGATGATGCGGGACGGCTTCATCGGCGAAAGCGCCCACATCACCGAGCTCGACCCCGAATTCGAAGGCGTGCCGATCGTGCGCGAGCGCATCGACAATGCCGACGTGAACATTGCCCTGTCCAATTCCTTCGGTTTCGGCGGCACCAACGCGACGCTGGTCTTTCAGCGCCTCCAGAACTGACGGGAAGGCATCGCTTCATGGGCGACCTGATGAAGGGCAAACGCGGGCTCGTGATGGGCGTCGCGAATCACAATTCGATCGCCTGGGGCGCCGCCAAGGCGCTGGCCGCGCAGGGCGCCGAGGTCGCGCTGACTTACCAGGGCGAGGCCTTCGGCAAGCGCGTCCGGCCGCTCGCCGAGGAGATCGGCTCCAAGATCCTCGTCGACTGCGACGTGGAGGACATCGCCTCCGTCGACCGCGTCTTCGAGACGCTGAAGGCCGAGTGGGGCCAGATCGACTTCCTCGTCCACGCGCTCGCCTTCTCCGACAAGACGGAGCTGAAGGGCCTCTACGCCGACACGACGCGCGGCAACTTCGCCCGCACGATGCAGATCTCCTGCTTCTCCTTCACCGAGATCACGCGCCGGGCGACCGACCTCATGGATGCCGGCGGCTCGATCCTGACGCTGACCTATGGCGGCGCGACCCGCGTCATGCCGAACTACAACGTCATGGGCGTCGCCAAAGCCGCGCTGGAGGCCTCCGTGCGCTATCTCGCGGCGGATTACGGCCCGCGCAACATCCGCGTCAACGCGGTCTCGGCCGGCCCCGTGCGCACGCTGGCGGGCGCCGGCGTCTCCGACGCGCGGCTCATGTTCTCCTACCAGCGCCGCAATGCGCCGATGCGCCGCAACGTGACGATCGACGAGGTCGGCGGCTCCGTCCTCTATCTTCTCTCCGACCTTTCCAACGGCGTCACCGGCGAGATCCACTACGTCGATTCCGGCTACAACATCATGTCCATGCCGGCGCTCGACGAGTTGAAGGCGCAGGACCGCCGCGCCGCCATGGTGGACGGCCCCTCCGCGACGGCGGAAGACGGCAAGTAAGCCGGCAAAGCCCGATCAGAACGGCCAGCGCGCCATCGCTGCGGCGGCCGTGACGATCACGAGGATAAGCCCCATTTCCGCCCGGACCCAGAGACGCATCCGGGCGACCTCCCCGGACGGCGGCAGAGCCTGCGCGTCCGCTCGAAAGGCCTTGCGCCAGCGCTGGAAGGTCCGCGTCGGGGGGATGGAGGCAAGGCCGACCAAGAGGAAAGCGCCGATCTTCCACCAGAAATACGGGTTGTCGGCGTAGAAGGCCCAGCCCTTGGCGCCCCACACGACGCGGGCAGCCCCGATGGCGAGAACGGCGACGGACGCGCCGCCATAGCCCGCATCGAGACGCGCCAGGAGCGCGGCATCCGGGCGCTCGGCACGAAGCGCGCCGGCCTCCGTCGCAAGCATCATGACGAGGCCGAAGACCGCGATGTGATGGGCGATGGCGAGCGCGAGATCCGTCATCTCTCAGCCCCTCGCGTTCGCCGCCGTAATGCCGCGTCTTCGGCGCCTTCGCCGGACGCCGACGGCAGCGCCCGCTCCGAGCGCCCAGCCCCCGCCGAGACCTGCCAGCGTCAGCGCCAGCCCGTCCGGCGTCGTGGGAAGCGCGGGGCGATAGTCGCCCGCGACGCCACTGAGGATGGCGCCATCGGGATCGGAGGCCAGGACGAACGGCCGAAAGAGCGGCGCGGACCCGGTCAGGTCGAGATAGCGGCGGGACACGTCCTCGTAGCGCGAGATGGTCTCGGCGGCATCGCTGCCCTGGCGGGCGACGAAGGCATCCGCCCCGCCCTTCAGCTGGTCGACGGCCTCGCCGCGCGACAGCCCGGCCGTCGCCGCGCTCGCATCGAAGCGCTCCACCACCGCGCGCAGCTCGTCCCTCGCCCCGCCGAGGCGCTGGAGATATTGCTGCGTGAACTCGGCCGACTGGCTGAAGAGGAAGCCCGACAGCACCGCTCCGACGACGCGCAAGACGAGATCCAAAGCCCGATTGTCCCTTCGCACGGGCGCTGGAGCATCGTGCGCTCTGCTCCAGACACCGCCATCTTCCGGTGCCACCCTGCCCTCAGAGCATCAGAGGAAGCCCGCAAAGGCAAGCGCCGCAACCCGGCTGCAACCGTTGGTCACAGGATTTCAGTGCGCTCGGGATAGATGACCTCGACCTTTTCCGAGACGATGAAGGGCTTTCCGGCCTGATGCCACGCCGCGACATGGGGCGTTGCGATATGGCGCCCGAGAAGCTCGCGGCTCTCCCATTCCTCGACGAAGACGACGTTCGTCTCGTCCATCGGGTCGATGAACATCTCGTAGCGAAGGCAGCCTTCCTCCTTGCGGGTCGCAAGAATGCAGGGCGTCGCGGCCGCGACGACGTCGGCGCCCGTGCCTGGCTTGATGCGGAGGGAGGCGATGAGATGCAGCATGTCGGCTTGTCCTTGATCGGTATCGGCCGGCTTCTCGCCGGTGCGGATGCAAATGTCCATGGAGAGGCGGACGGTCTTCACAGCGAACGGGTCGGGCAAAGCCGTCTTCGCCCCTGCGGGGAGAAGATGCCGGCAGGCAGATGAGGGGCATGCGGAAGGTGGATGGGAGGAGTGGGGCGCCGGACCGTGTGAGCGTTTCAAGCAGTGGCGCGAGGCCCCCTCATCCCCTGCCGGACCTTCTCCCCCCGGGGGAGAAGAACGATTGCCGGAGAGGCCGCCGTCCTTCGATCCTGCGGACACCCTTCGAACCTTCCCGACCGAATCAAAAAAGGCGCGCCCCTTTCGGAGCGCGCCTTTCGATGGTTGCGAAACGAGAGAGGCCTTAAGCGGCCTGCTCGCCGTCCTTGATCTCTTCGCCGGTCGCCTGGTCGACGACCTTCATGGAGAGGCGGACCTTGCCGCGCTCGTCGAAGCCCATGAGCTTGACCCAGACCTTCTGGCCTTCCTTGACGACGTCGGTCGTCTTGGAGACGCGCTCGGCGCCGAGCTGGCTGATGTGGACGAGACCGTCGCGCGAGCCGAAGAAGTTCACGAAGGCGCCGAACTCGACGCACTTGACGACCGTGCCCTCATAGACGACGCCGACTTCCGGCTCGGCCACGATGGAGTGGATCCACTTCTTGGCGGCCTCGATCTCCTTGGCCGAGGAAGAGGCGATCTTCACCGTGCCGTCGTCCTCGATATTGATCTTGGCGCCGGTCTTTTCCACGATCTCGCGGATGACCTTGCCGCCCGAGCCGATCACGTCGCGGATCTTGTCAGTCGGAACCATCATCACTTCGATGCGCGGCGCGAACTCGCCGAGCTCCGAACGGCTCTCGGAGAGGGCCTTCGACATCTCGTCGAGGATCGTCAGACGGCCGCCGCGCGCCTGGTCGAGGGCGACCTTCATGATCTCCTCGGTGATGCCCTGGATCTTGATGTCCATCTGCAGCGAGGTGATGCCCTCGGACGTGCCGGCGACCTTGAAGTCCATGTCGCCGAGGTGATCCTCGTCGCCGAGAATGTCGGAGAGGACCGCGAAGCGCTCGTTCTCCTTGATGAGGCCCATGGCGATGCCCGCGACCGGACGGCCGAGCGGGACGCCGGCATCCATCAGCGCCAGCGAGGTGCCGCAGACGGTGGCCATCGAAGAGGAGCCGTTGGACTCGGTGACCTCGGAGACGGCGCGGATCGTGTAGGGGAACTGCTCCTTGGCGGGCAGCATCGGACGGATCGCGCGCCAGGCGAGCTTGCCGTGGCCGATCTCGCGGCGGCCGGGCGAGCCCATGCGGCCGGTCTCGCCGACCGAATAGGGAGGAAAGTTGTAGTGAAGGAGGAAGGTCTCCTTGTAGGTGCCGGTCAGCGCGTCGACGAACTGCTCGTCCTCGCCGGTGCCGAGCGTGGCGACCACGAGGGCCTGCGTCTCGCCGCGCGTGAAGAGCGCGGAGCCGTGGGTGCGCGGCAGGATGCCGGCCTCGGCGACGATCTGGCGGACGGTCGAGAGGTCACGCCCGTCGATGCGGCTGCCGGTGTCGAGGATGTTCCAGCGCACGATCTTGGCCTGGAGTTCCTTGAAGACCGCGTTGACGACCTCCTTGGGTGCCTTCGGGTCCTGGCCCTCGGGCAGGAAGTGCGCGGTGACCTTGGCCTTCACCACGTCGACGGCGGCGTAGCGGGCCATCTTGTCGGTGTTCTTGTAGGCGGCGCGAAGCTCGCCCTCGACGAGGCCGAGCATCTCGGACTCGAGCGCGGACGTGTCGGCGACGGAGTGGTCGCGCGGCTCCTTGGCGGCGCTCTCGGCGAGCTTGATGATCGCGTCGATCACGGGCTGGAAGCCCTTGTGGCCGAACATGACGGCGCCGAGCATGATGTCCTCGGAGAGCTCGTGGGCCTCCGACTCGACCATGAGGACGGCGTCCTGCGTGCCGGCGACGACGAGGTCGAGCTCGGACTCCGGCATTTCGTCGACATGCGGGTTCAGCTTGTAGGCGCCGTTGATGTAGCCGACGCGCGCGCCGCCGATCGGGCCCATGAAGGGCACGCCGGAGAGCGTGAGGGCGGCCGAGGCGGCGACCATGGCCAGCACGTCCGGATCGTTCTCGAGGTCATGCTGCAGGACGGTGACGACGACCTGCGTGTCGTTCTTGTAGCCGGCGGCGAAGAGCGGGCGGATCGGACGGTCGATCAGGCGGGAGACGAGCGTCTCCTTCTCGGACGGACGGCCCTCGCGCTTGAAGAAGCCGCCGGGGATCTTGCCGGCCGCGAAGGTCTTTTCCTGGTAGTTGACGGTCAGCGGGAAGAAGTCGAAGCCGACCTTCGGCTTCTTTTCCGAGACGACGGTCGCGAGGACGCAGGTCTCGCCGTAGGTCGCCAGCACCGCGCCGTCGGCCTGACGCGCGATCTTGCCGGTCTCGAGGGTCAGCGGGCGGCCGGCCCACTCGATTTCGACCTTATGGGTTTTGAACATGGCATTTGCCTTTTCGTGATGCGCGGCCCCGGATCGGGATCGACCGGGCGGGCGCGCCGTTCGGATAATGTTCCGAAGGATCGCCATGCGATCCCGGACAGGAAGACGCGCTGAAGCGCTAAGGCGCCAGCACGGGTTCGAGAACTCGCGTCACGGGCAAGACGGCGGGAGGCTTCCGGAAGGAGCCGCACCCTTCGGGGCGCCGGCTCGGCACGATGTCTGTCCCTTTCGGCTCGAAGGCCGGCGAAGGGATCATGCCGGGGAAGCATCCGGCTATCCTGCCCCATGACAGGGTCTCGTCGATCGACAGGGGCGTCTCCGCCCCCGTGTCCTGTGATTCCGGCCGCGCCGGCCCCGAAGGGACGGGCGCGGCCGGAATCGTCTCGATCGGGCCCGCTCGAGGCAGGCCCGGAAACGGCTTAGCGGCGCAGGCCGAGACGCGCGACGAGCGCGGTGTAGCGGGGCTCTTCGACGCGCTTGAGGTAGTCGAGGAGGCTGCGGCGCGTGGAGACCATGGTCAGAAGGCCACGACGAGAGTGGTTGTCCTTCTTGTGGTCCTTGAAGTGGTCGGTCAGGTTGTTGATGCGCTCCGAGAGAAGCGCGACCTGAACTTCCGGCGAGCCGGTGTCGCCCGGCTTGACGGCGAATTCCTGGATGAGCTGCTGCTTGCGCTCTGCGGTGATCGACATCGAAATGTCCTTTCGGATGGAGAATCTGGGGTCGCCCGCGGCCGGGATGTCGTCCAGCCGGGGCCATGAATGCGAAGGTCGCCCCGAGGAGCGGCCATGAACGCATAGACGCGCCCTATAAAGGAGTTCGCGCGGAAAGGCCAGCGCAAGCCCTCTACAGGGTCCACGCCTCCAACGGGGGCGGCACGGCGACGGCAGGGAAGCCGAAGGGCTCCTCAGAGCTGCCAGCGGTCCCAGCCGCGATGGGGCTGGACCAGCGTTTCGTCGAGGAGGCGATGGGCCGTCGCGCGGTCGATGCCGATATCCTCCAAGAGATGATCGTCCCGCCGGTCCAGCAGGACCTCCAGCGAGGCGCGGGCCGCTTTGCGATGCTGGTGGCCGCGCCACAGGCCTCGCAGGCGTGCGGCGAGAGCGAAGCCGGCGGGGCCTGCGAGGGGCCGGGGGCGGGTGAGAAACAGCGACATGACGTGTCTCCGGGAAAAGGTGGTTTCCCATCCGTTCTCGATCCGCGAGAGCTATTTGACAAACGAGTTATCCGCGGGCCTATCATGAGGAATTCTCGTAACGGATCGGCCCGATGACGCTGCATCTCGACAGCGATCTCCTGCGCACCTTTCTCGCCGTCGCCGAGACCGGCAACCTGACGCGGGCCGGCGAGATCGTCGGGCGGACGCAGTCGGCCGTCAGCCTTCAGATCAAGCGGCTGGAGGAGGTCGTGGGGGCGACGCTCTTCGAGCGCGGGCCGCGCGGCGTCTCGCTGAACGAGACGGCGGTGCCGCTCGTCGCCCAGGCCCGGCGCATCGTCTCGCTTCTCGATGAGGCCTCCCTCAGCCTGAAAGGACCCGCGCTGGACGGCCCGGTGCGCATCGGCGTGCCCGAGGAGTACAGCCACACGATCCTGCCGCGCGCGCTCGGCGCCTTTTCCAAGCGGCATCCGCAGGTGGAAGTGACGGTTCGCCACGCGCGGTCCTCGGTCAACCGGGCCGCCATCGCCTCCGGCGCGATCGATCTGGCCGTCGTCTTCGAGGAGTCGGGAACGGGCACCGCCGAGTGGCTCGCGACCGATCCGACCGTCTGGGCCAGTTCGATCCTCCACGCCCCGCACGACATCCATCCCCTGCCCGTCACGGTCTGCGAGACCAGCGACTGGTGCCGGGCCGCGGCTCTGCGCTCGCTCGACGGGCTCGGGCGCCCCTATCGCATCGCCTATTCGGCGGATTCCAGCAGCGGAGTTCTGGCGGCGGCCGCGTCGGGCCTCGCGATCGCGCCGCTGACGCGCAGCCACGTTCCCGCCAGCTGCCGCGTGCTCGGGCCCGAGGACGGATTTCCCGTCATCGACGCATCGACGGTCGGCCTCCTGCGCAGCGCGGGGTCGAAGGGCGAGACGGTGTCCAGCATGGCGGAGGCGATCCGCGAGGCGTTCCGGGAGGCGTCGCTCCTGCCCGAGCCCGCCGGGACCGGCTGAGGCCGGGACGGTTCAGCCGCGCCCGCGATAGGTCGGCACGCCTTGGTCGGGCAGCCAGACGCCCTCGATCGGCGCGCCGGTCTGCCAGAAGACGTCGATCGGAATACCGCCGCGCGGATACCAGTAGCCGCCGATGCGCAGCCAGCGCGGATCGAGCAGCGCGGCAAGGCGACGGCCGATGCCGACCGTGCAGTCCTCGTGAAAGGCGCCGTGGTTGCGAAACGCGGTAAGATAAAGCTTCAGCGATTTCGACTCGACCAGCCAGTCGCCCGGCACGTAGTCGATCACGAGATGGGCGAAGTCGGGCTGACCCGTGACCGGGCAGAGCGAGGTGAACTCCGGCGCGGTGAAGCGCGCGAGATAGTTCGTGTCCGCATGCGGGTTCGGCACCCGCTCCAGCACCGCCTCTTCAGGCGAGGCCGCGATGCCGGCGGACTGGCCGAGCTGTGTGAGGGTGGAGGTGTCGGTGGTCATGATCTCGGATGATGGTTGAATCAACGGGGACCGACGAAGATCGTTGAGATATCGAGAGATCAACGCCTGTAGATTTCGCGCCGGTGACCGATGCGAAGAACGAGGACGCGAATGACGGCATCGTCGATCTGAACGACGATGCGATAATCCCCGACCCGGTATTTCCAGAAACCACCGAGCTTTGCGCCTTTCAGCGCTTCGCCGATGCTTCTCGGATCATCCAGCGGCGCCACACGGTCGTTGAGAAACCGAAGGACCCGTCGCTCAGCTTCGCTACCCAGGCCGTTCAGGTCCTTTTCGGCTTCGCGATCGATTTCAATCCGCCAGGCCATGCCGAGCCATCAAGTCCGCCAAGAGCACGGTTTCGCTCCGTCCCTCCTGTAGGTCCTGCAGTCGTCGCTCAGCCATTTCCGCGTCTTCGAGATCCTCAATATGCTCAAGGATGGCTTCGAGAGCATGCGACGTCGTCGTGCGACCCGTTCGACGCGCAAGCGCGTCGAGGCGAGTTTCAATTTCAGGGGGTATGGTCAAGGCCGGCATCGGTCGTCCTCCAGACGGTTCCCGACCTTAGCCGGAAACCGCGGGAGCGTCATCACTTCGCCGTTCAGCCCCGTCCGCCGAAGACGCGCTTTGGCTTGAAGGCGCCCTCTTCCACCGCGCCGAGCGCGATGAGGCGGCCCATGCCGGTGGCGTAGGCTTCCTCGCAGAAGGCTGGCGCGTCGCGGCCGCGCAGAAGAACCGGGTTGCCCGAGAGGACGCGGCCGGCCTGCTCGTCGGAAAGCTGGACCTCGTAGAGGTCGGAGAGCGCGATGGCGGCGTCGAGGATGTATTCGTCGAGCCCGGTGAAATCGACGACGCGCGGGCGCGCCCCGGCCTCGATCTCCTCGGGGGTCAGCGTCTCGCGGCCTTCCTCGGCCGCCGCCTCCAGATCCTCCAGCGTCACCATGTCGTCTTCGTCGAAGGCGCCGACGGCGGTCCGGCGGAGGTCGGTGATGTGGCCGAAGCAGCCGAGATCGCGGCCCATGTCGCGCGCGATGGCGCGCACATAGGTGCCCTTGCCGCATTCGGCCTCGAACACGGCCTCGTCCGCGCCGACCTGAAGCAGGTCGAGCCGGTGGATGACGACCTGGCGCGCGGCGATTTCGACCGTCTCGCCCTCGCGCGCGAGGTCGTAGGCCCGCTCGCCGTCGATCTTGATGGCGGAGAACTGCGGCGGGATCTGCATGATCTCGCCGACATAGTCCTCCATCGCGTCGCGGATCTCGCCTTCCGTCGGCCGGAGGTCGGAGGAGCGCACGACGGGACCTTCGGTGTCGTCGGTCGTCGTCTCTGCGCCCCAGCGAACGGTGAAGCGATAGACCTTCAGCCCGTCCATCACGAAGGGAACGGTCTTGGTCGCATCGCCGAGCGCGACAGGCAGCATGCCGGAGGCGAGCGGGTCCAGCGTGCCGGCATGGCCCGCCTTCTGCGCGAAATAGAGCCACTTGATCTTCGAGACGGCCTCGGTCGAGCCGAGACCTTTCGGCTTGTCGAGGATCACCCAGCCGGAGACCGCGCGGCCCTTCGGCTTCTTGCCACGTCGTGCCATGCTACTGGAGAACCTCTGGCGCCTTTTCCAGGAGATCGCCGGTCTTGGCGCGGCATTCGGCGGGAAGCTTCTGCTTCTTGCCGGTCTTCTGATAGCCGCGCTGCGTCATGCGCTCGGTCGCGATGCGGCCGGCGGTCGTGGTGGAGCCGTTATGGGCGCCGTAATCCTCGCCCATGGCGTCGGCCAGCATCGGATCGAGCGCGGCCATTGGGGCGACGCCGTTGCGGATGGCGTCTTCCATGGCCTTGCCGGCCTCGGCGGAGAAGGCGACTTCCGCGATCTTCTCGGAAATGGCGTCGGGCTTGCGGAGCGAACGGTCCAGCGAATAGGCGAGCCCGGACTCCTCGATCATGCGCACGAGCGCACGCGCCTCGTCGGAATCCATGGCACGGGCGTTCATGTACAGCTGGTGGCGCTCGCCGGGGGACTTCGCGCCCAGCTTCTCGTCGGTCCATTTCATGGCGTCTCGTCCTCTTTCTCGTCTCGTTCAAGGTCCTGGACGACCTCCGGGGAGCGCAGGAGCGCGTCGATCCGGGCGTAGTTGTCGAAGGACGTGTCTTTGCGGAAGCGCACTTCCGGCATGTATTTCATCTGTCGCAGCGCCGGCGTCAGCCGCCCGCGAATGAAGCGCGCATTGCGTTCGAGGGCGTCGACATAAGGGTCGACGTCGCTCTGCCCGAGCACCGTTATATAGGCAGTCGCCAGCTTCAGGTCATTGGCCATGCGGACTTCCGTCACGGAAATCACGGCCTTCTCGAGCAGCGGGTCGCGCACCTCGTCGCGCCCCAGGATCTCGGTCAAGGCCTTGCGCACCTTCTCTCCGATGGAGAGCTGGCGGTTGGTCGGTCCCCTCTCGGGTCGTTTGGAAGCCACTCGGGCAATCCTTCCTGGTGGGTCTCGGACCCCGTCCGGGCCCATCTCGAGGTGACGAAACCGACGAAATTCGGGTTCCGCCGATAAAGCGGCGGGGCCGGGAGAGCGTGTCTCCCGGCCCCGCGATCCGTCTTGCGACGCAGTAGGCCGCGTTTAGAGCGAACGCGCGACGTGTTCGACGCGGAAGCACTCGATGACGTCGCCGACGCGCATGTCCTCGTACTTCTCGAAGGCCATGCCGCATTCCTGGCCGCCCGGCACTTCGGACACTTCGTCCTTGAAGCGCTTGAGCGTCGAGAGCTTGCCCTCGTGGATGACGACGCCGTCGCGGATGAGGCGCACGCCCGCGCCGCGCTCGACCTTGCCTTCGGTGACGCGGCAACCCGCGACCTTGCCGACCTTGGTGATGTGGAAGACCTCGAGGATCTCCGCATTGCCGAGGAAGGTCTCGCGGCGCTCCGGCGAGAGAAGGCCGGACATGGCCTGCTTCACGTCGTCCACGAGGTCGTAGATGATGTTGTAGTAGCGGATCTCGATGCCGTTCTGCTCGGCCGCCTGACGCGCCTGGGAATTGGCGCGCACGTTGAAGCCGATGATCGCGGCATCCACCGCCGAGGCGAGCGTGATGTCGCTTTCGGTGATCGCGCCGGCACCCGAATGGATGATCCGCGCGCGCACCTCGTCGGTGCCGAGCTTGTCGAGGGCGGAGATGATCGCCTCGACCGAACCCTGCACGTCGCCCTTGATGAGGAGCGGGAACTCTTTCAGCCCCGTGTCCTGCAGCTGGCTCATCATCTGCTCGAGCGAGCCGCGCTGGCCGGCGGACTTGGCGACCGCCTTGTCGCGCGCCAGACGCTGGCGATACTCGGAGATTTCGCGCGCACGCGCCTCGTCCTCGACCACCGCGAAGCGGTCGCCGGCGGCCGGCGTGCCGGAGAGACCGAGCACCTCGACCGGGGTCGAGGGCGCCGCTTCCTTCAGCTGCTTGCCCTTGTCGTTGACGAGCGCGCGGACCTTGCCCCACACGTCGCCGGCGACCACGATGTCGCCGATGCGCAGCGTGCCGGCCTGGACAAGCACGGTCGCGACGGGGCCGCGGCCCTTGTCGAGCTCGGCCTCGATGACCACGCCCTCGGCGGTGCGCGTCGGATCGGCCTTCAGTTCCATCAGCTCGGCCTGCAGCTGGATGGCCTCCAGCAGCTTGTCGAGGTTGAGGCCGGTCTTGGCGGAGACCTCGACGTCGAGGACCTCGCCGCCCATGGATTCCACGAAGACCTCGTGCTGGAGGAGCTGCGTGCGGACCTTCTGGGGATCGGCCGACGGCTTGTCGATCTTGTTGATGGCGACGATGATCGGGACGCCCGCCGCCTTGGCATGGCTGATCGACTCGATCGTCTGCGGCATGACGCTGTCGTCGGCCGCAACCACCAGGATCGCGATATCCGTCGCCTGGGCGCCGCGGGCGCGCATCTGGGTGAAGGCGGCGTGGCCGGGCGTGTCGATGAAGGACATGACGTAGCCGTCATGCTCCACCTGATAGGCGCCGATGTGCTGCGTGATGCCGCCGGCCTCGCCGGAGACGACGTTGGTCTTGCGGATCGCGTCGAGCAGCGAGGTCTTGCCGTGATCGACGTGGCCCATGATCGTGACGACCGGGGGACGCGAGACCATCTTGGTGTCGTCGTCGGCGACGTTGAAGATGCCCTCTTCGATGTCGGACGCGGCGACGCGCTTGACGGTGTGGCCGAACTCGGAGGCGATCAGCTCGGCGAGATCGGTGTCGATCACGTCGCCGGGCTTCATCATCTGCCCCTGCGCCATCAGGAACTTGATGACGTCGACCGCGCGCTCGGACATGCGTCCGGCAAGCTCTTGAATGGTGATGGTCTCTGGAATGATCACTTCGCGTACGATCTTTTCGCGCTGCTGGTTCATCTGCGAGCGCTTGAACTTTTCCTGACGGCGACGCATCGACGACAGCGAGCGGGAGCGGGCTCCCTCCTCGCCGACGAGCGCCTTGTCGAGCGTCAGCTTGCCGCCGCGACGTCCGTCGTCGGCCTTGGCACGGGTCGGCTTGGCCGTCTCGACCTTGGCCGGACCACGGCGAACGCCCGCCGGACCCGTGCGGGCACGGCCGGCATCCTCGCTCTCGTCGTCGCGGCGAACGCCGCGCGAAACCTCGCCACGGGCCAGACGCGCTTCCGCGCTTTCCTCGCCCGTCGCTCCGGCCGGACGGCCGGCGGAGGCGGGACGCTTGGCGGCCTCCTCCTCGGCCTTGCGGCGAGCGGCGGCCTCGGCTTCGAGACGCGCGTTCTCCTCGGCCTGACGACGCTCGGATTCCTCGCGCTCCTGGCGGCGGCGGTCGTCATCGGCGATGCGGCGCGCTTCTTCCTGAAGGAAGAGACGACGATCCTCGGCCTCGCGCTGGCGAGCGAGCTCCAGCGCACGGCGCCGGGCGTCCATCTCGCGCGACGAGAGATCGTTCAGAACGGCGCCGCGCGGCTGGCGGGCGCCGGGAGCGGCGGCGGCCGGACGCGCACCGGGCTGGCCGGGACGCGGCGCCTGAGCCGGCTGGCCGGGACGACCGCCGGCCGGCGCCGCGCCGCGGGGCGGCTGGCCCTGGCCGGGCTGACCCGGACGCTGGGGCGCGGAACCCGGACGCTGACCTTGAACGGGCGCGCCGGCGGGGCGCTGGCCGACCGGGGCCGAAGGACGCGGACCGGCGGTCGGCGCCTGCGAAGCGGGCGTCGATGCCGCGGGGCGGGGAGCCGATGCAGGTGCGGCGGCGACAGGAGCCGAGGCGGCCGGGGCCGGAGCCGCGACGGGCTCGGCGGCGGGCGTCGCGGGTTCGGCCGGAGCCTTCGCCACGGCGGGAGCCTCGACAGGCGCCGGAGCCGGGGTCGGAGCGGGAGCCTCGACCTTGGCGACGGGCTCGGCGGGCTTGGCCGGTGCGGGTGCCTCGGGAGCCTTCGCCTCGACGGGTGCCGGAGCGGGTTCGGCGGCAGCGGGAGCCGGAGCCTTCGGAGCCTCGACCTTCGCCTCGGGCGCCTTCGCCTCCACGACCGGAGCGGGTGCTGCCGCCTCGACCGGAGCGGGAGCCGCAGCCTCGACCTGCGGGCGCGCGACGGCGGCCGGCTGGGCCGGGGCGGGAGCCGGTGCCGCCGGAGCAGGCGCGGCGGCGGGGGCCGCCGCCTGTGCGGGCGCGGCCTCCTTCTCGTCCGGCTTCACGATCCGGCGTTTCTTCGTCTCCACGAGCACGTTGTTCGTGCGCCCATGCGAGAAGCTCTGGCGCACCGTCGACTGCTCGACGCCACCACGCTTCAGGGTCAGGGTCTTCTTCGTGTTCACGCTCAGCGTCTTGTCGTCGCCGGACTTCGTGTCGCTCATTACCGCTTCCACTTCCTGCGCGGGGTCGATCCCGCGCCAAACATCCGTGCATCCGACATCCCCGGGGGATGCCGTCGTCTCAATCGCTGGCCCGTTTCGTCCGGCTCAAGTCTCTTGCGACTCACCGGCCATCGCCGTGGGGCGCTCGCCCCGGTAGTTCGATAGCGCTTCGAGGCGCTTCAGGAGCGCCGCGCCCGCCTCTCCGGCAAGGACGGCTGCATGTATCACATTTCCGCCCCCGAAGGCTAAACCCATTTCATCCACCGTAAAAAGGCGGAATGCGGGAACCTCGTCGGCCAGTCCCATCGCGACGGCCGCGCGTCTGGCCCCCGCGATCTTGCGTATGCCGTCCTCGGCACCGTCGAGCGCGTGGAGAACGGCCAAAGCCGCCCCGGACCGCGCCGCGGCATCGACCTTCGTCGCCCCGACCACGAGCTGGCCCGCCTTGCGGGTCATCCCGAAGAAGGTGAGGATCTGGCGCTTGAGCAGCTCGTCGACCTGATCGGCGAGACCCTCGGCTCCCTGAACCTCCATCTTCAGCGCCCGGCCAAAGAGCTTGCGTTTCACCGCCTGCTCGATGGTCGCGCGCCGCAATTCCACATGGGCTCCCCGTCCGGGAAGCCGTCGCTTCATATCGGCGACCAAGGTGCCGTCCGGTGCGGCGACGATGCGGATCAGCGCCTCCTGCTCGAAGGCCTTGCGGGAGACGATGCAGGTGCGGGGGTTCATGGCAGCCCCCACCAGCCCATCGTCGTCGTCGCCCGGCTCGGGGCCGGTCTCGTCGCGGATCTCAGCGTCGTTCATCCCTGCGGTTCCGGTCGATCAGACCGTCTCCGCCTCCTCGGTATCGTCCTCGGCGGGGCCCGCCAGCTCTTCTTCCGTCACCCAGCCGGCCTTGACGCGGGCCTGCATGATCATGCGCTCGGCATCGACGCGGCTGATCTCGAAGGCCGAAAGGGCGCCGGGGAACCGCTTGGTCTCGCCGTCCTTGCGCTCGGACCAGCCCGTGAGGTCGTCCGCGGCGCAGCCGGCGAAGTCTTCCATCGTCTTCACGCCGTCTTCGCCCAGAGCCACCAGCATCGGCGTCGTCAGGCCGTCGATCTCGCGAAGCTCGTCGGCGACGCCGAGGCTCTTGCGCTTGTCGTCGAACTCGGTCTCGCGGCGCTCCAGATACTCGGTCGCCCGGTTCTGGATCTCCTCGGCCGTGTCGGCGTCGAAGCCCTCGATCGCGGCGACTTCGTCGCGGTCGACATAGGCCACTTCCTCGACAGTCGCAAACCCTTCGGAGGCCAGGAGCTGGCCGACCATCTCGTCGACGTTCAGCGCGTTCATGAAGAGATCGGACCGCTCGGCGAATTCCTTCTGGCGGCGCTCGGACTCTTCCTGTTCGGTGAGAATGTCGATGTCCCAGCCGGTCAGTTGCGAGGCCAGGCGAACGTTCTGGCCGCGGCGACCGATCGCCAAGCTTAACTGGTCATCAGGCACCACGACTTCAATGCGTTCGGCATCCTCATCGAGCACGACCTTCGACACTTCGGCCGGCTGGAGCGCGTTGACGAGGAAGGAGGCCGCATCCGGCGACCAGGGAATGATGTCGATCTTCTCGCCCTGGAGCTCGGCGACGACCGCCTGGACTCGCGAGCCGCGCATGCCGACGCAGGCGCCGACCGGATCGACCGAGGAGTCCCGCGAAATCACGGCGATCTTGGCGCGCGAGCCCGGATCGCGGGCGACCGACTTGATTTCGATGATGCCGTCGTAGATTTCCGGCACTTCCATGGTGAAGAGCTTCGCCATGAACTGCGGATGGGTGCGCGACAGGAAGATCTGCGGGCCGCGCTGCTCGCGGCGCACGTCGTAGACGAAGGCCCGGACGCGGTCGCCATAGCGGAACAGCTCGCGCGGGATCTGCTCGTCGCGGCGGATGATGCCCTCGCCCTTGCCGAGATCGACGATCACGTTTCCGTATTCGACGCGCTTGACCGTGCCGTTGACGATCTCGCCGATGCGGTCCTTGTACTCGTCATACTGCTTGTCGCGCTCGGCCTCGCGGACCTTCTGCACGATGACCTGCTTGGCCGACTGGGCGGCGATGCGGCCGAAATCCATCGGGGGGAGCTGCTCGGCGATGAAGTCGCCCGGCTCGGCGTCGGGATTCTTGTCGCGGGCCAGCTCCAGATAGATCTGGGTGTTGGGGTCCTCGACCTCCTCGACGACTTCAAGCAGGCGCTGCAGCTTCATTTCGCCGGTGCGCGTGTTGATGTCGACGCGGATGTTGGTCTCCTGGCCGTAGCGCGAACGCGCGGCCTTCTGGATCGCATCGGCCATCGCCTCGATGACGATCTCGCGATCGATCGACTTCTCGCGCGCGACGGCATCCGCGATCTGCAGAAGCTCGAGCCTGTTCGCACTGACTGCCATCTCAGTCTCTCCTCGTCCGTCTCCGCACCAAGGCGGTCACTGTCCGCCGGGGTGCCGGTCCCTGTCCGTCGCGCCGCCCGCCCGTTCGAACGGGATGGCGCATCCGGGATCTGTCCTTAGCCGTCGTCAGGCCTCCGGAGTCCCGTCCGGATCGTCGTTGTCGTTGTCGCCGAGCCCCTTGCGGGCGGCCTTGTCGGCCTTCAGCGCCGCGTCGATCAGCTCGTCGGTGAGGACGAGCCGCGCATCGGCGATGGCATCGAAGGGGATCGAGACGATGGCGTCCTCGCCCGGCTGGATCTCGGAGCGCTCCAGGCGCACGCCGTCCGCCTCGACCTCGACGACCTTGCCGCGAAAGCGCTTGCGCCCTTCCACGACGCGGGTCGCCTCGAGCTTCAGGAGATGGTGGCTCCAGGCCTCGAAATCGCTGCGCCGCACGAGCGGGCGGTCGATGCCGGGCGAGGAGACCTCCAGATGATATTCGCGGTCGATCGGGTCTTCCATGTCGAGAACCGGGGACACGGCGCGGCTGATCGCCTCGCAATCTTCCACCGACATAGTGCCGTCCGGCCGTTCGGCCATGATCTGGAGCGTCATGCCGTTCATCTGCGACAGGCGCACCCGAACGAGGCGATAGTCGAGCTGCTCGACCACGGGCTCCACGATGGCGGCGATGCGCGCCTCGAGTCCGTCCTCGGTGATGATGCGCCGATCGTTCGCAGAGGGCTGGCCCTCGAAGGTCTCGGCGGTCGTGTCGTCGTTCACGCAGGCTCCGGCATCATCGGCCGGACGCGGGGCTTTCCCGAATCGCGCGGCCTCGATTGAGCGAGTCCCCCCGCCGTCCCGCGCGGTCGCGGTGGGCCAAGGTCTTCGTCGCCTCCTCCGCCGGCCCGGAACCGCGATCCGCTCGAGAAGCAGACCCCCGGTAACAAAAAAGAGCGGGACCGGCAGGACCCACTCTCACGACCGCATCGAAGAGACTTTCAACGGCTCTATAGGCGAGAAACGCTCCCGCATCAACCCTTGTCTTGAAAGCCGGTCAGAGGCGCTCGAAGGTGAGATAGGCGGGCCGCCGCCCCTCGCGCAGAGCCTTGGCCTCGTAGCGCGTGCCCGGCCAGCCCTCGTAGGGCGTGTGCCAGTCGGCCGCGCTCGCCGCCCGCCATTCGAAGCCCGGATGGCGGCGGATGTGGAGAAACGTCCAGTTGACGTAGGTGTCGATGTCGGAGGCGAAGCGGAAAAGCGCGCCGGGCTTCAGGACGCGGGCCAGGCGATCGAGATTGGCCGGCCCGACGAAGCGGCGCTTCCAGTGTTTGAACTTCGGCCAGGGGTCGGGATAGAGGAGATCGACGCCGTCGAGCGAGGCCTCCGGCAGCCAGTCGAGAAGGCGCGTCGCGTCGTCGCCATAGAGGCGGATCGCCGGGCGCGGCGCCTCGTTGAGGACCATCAGGAGCTTGGCCATTCCGTTGACGAAGGGTTCGGCGCCGATGAAGCCGGTGTCGGGATGCCGGTCCACCATCGAGATCAGATGCTCGCCGCCGCCGAACCCGATCTCCAGCCGAATCGCCGAGACGGGAACCGGAAAGAGCTCGGCGAGATCGGCCGGCGCGGGAGAGGAGAGATCGACGCCGAGCCGGGGCAGAAGCTCCCGCATCAGCTCCTCCTGGCGCGGGCGCAGGCGCTTGCCCTTCACGCGGCCGAAGAAGGCCTCGCGCAGCCGGGTCTTCTGGTCCTCACCCTCAATCCGCGGCGGCATCGCGTTCAGGCCTTGGACGGGATGGCGGTGCGAAGGGCGGGGCGCTGGGTCATGACAGGGGTTCCGGCTGGGCTGGCACGAGCCGTCCGCCCGCCGGGGGGCCATGGCAGAGCCCGTGCGCCAGCGTCAAGCGCAAAGCACGGAGGTCGCGCGACGTCTCACTCGACCGGTTCGGAATCCTCGCCGAGCGAGCGGACGAGATCGATGATGCGCCGGCGGACCTTCGGATCGCGGACGCGCACGAAGGCCCGGTTCAGCTGCAGCCCTTCCGGCGTCGAAAGGAAGTCGACCACGTAGTCGGAGCCCGTCTCCTCGAAGCCCGAAGGCTGGGCGACGCCGCCGGGCGCATCCTCGAAGAGGAAGGAGACGGGGACGTTCAGGACTTCCGATATGCGCTGGAGCCGACTCGCGCCGATGCGGTTGGAGCCCTTCTCGTACTTCTGGATCTGCTGGAAGGTGATGCCGAGGGCCTCGCCGAGCTTTTCCTGGCTGAGGCCGAGCATGGTCCGCCGCAATCGGACGCGCGATCCCACATGGATGTCCACCGGGTTCGGCTTCTTCTTGCTCTCGAGCATGGACTCAAAACCTCACGAAATCATCGATGCGGCCACAGGGACCGGCCAGTGCGGGAACGCGACTCATACCCGACACGCAGCGCAAGCAGACAACGACCGGATTGTCCATCGATTGGCTGGCTATGAAGTTGTATCGCGTTGGAAATTCACACTGTCAATCGCTCATTTCTCCACTCAAACCAACGCAAACCCACACAAACCATCAAGACGGCGGCCCAGCCTATCCAAAACGGCCTATTTTCATAGATGGCAAAATGGGTTGATGGCGAACGAACCGTAAGCTCGGAGGTCACGATGCCGGTCGATCCCAGCGCCAGCGCCTCGCGGGTGCGCCCATAGGCATCGGTCACAACCGAAATCCCCGTATTGGCGGCGCGCACGAGCGGAAGGCCAAGCGCGACCGCCGTCAGCTCGGCCTGCCGCAGATGCTGGTAGGGGCCGGGCGTGCGGCCGTACCACGCATCGTTGGTGACGTTCACGATGGCGCCCGCGCGCGCGACGAGGGAGCGGTCGACCTCGTCCTGGAAGATGATCTCGTAGCAGATGAGCGGCAGGACCACGGGCCAGCCGACGATCTCCAGCGCCCG
The DNA here is from genome assembly GCF_001425485.1 of Aureimonas sp. Leaf427. Classification (GTDB taxonomy): domain Bacteria; phylum Pseudomonadota; class Alphaproteobacteria; order Rhizobiales; family Rhizobiaceae; genus Plantimonas. Next base: position 447,856 of record NZ_LMQW01000012.1, read on the forward strand.
CGGCCGGGCCCCCGCGGAGAAGCCGCCGGGTAGATCCGTCAGCTGCCGGATGCCGGAGGCTTCGAGCGTCTCCTGGAAGGGCAGATATTCGCCGAAGGGAACGAGATGCACCTTGTCGGCGGCATCGAGGATCTGCCCCTCGCCGTCGATCGCCAGGACGGAATTGTAGTAGCGGGGCTCCTGGCTCTCCCCCGCCGGCTCGACGCGCACGGCGCCGGCCAGCAGAAGCTCGTTCGGCTGGAGAACCTCCGCGATGCGGGCGAGAGCGTCGGGACGTTCGGTGAGGAGGAAGGGCAGCGAGGATTCCGGCCAGAGAACGATCGTCTTCGCATCCGGGTTCGCGGGCGCGCCGTCCGGCGGCGCGGGGCGCTGACCTGTCAGCTCGATCAGCCGGTCGAAGATTCGCTCGGCCTCTGCCGCGTCCCATTTCTGGCTCTGGAGAATGTTGGGCTGGACGATGCGCAGCGCGACGCCGGCATCGCCCGGCTCGGCCGCCGCGAGGCGCACGAGGCCGTAGCCGACATGGGCGAGGACGAGAAGCCCCGCGACGGCGAGGCCGGCCGGCCGGGGGCGCGGATCGAGGAGCAGCGCTGGCGCGGCGAAGACGTAGACGGCGGCGAGCGTCAGCCCGTGCAGCCCGACCTCGGCGAGCGACTGCATGAGCAGCGGCACGGGCGCGGCGATGATGCCGATCTCGTTCCAGGAAAAGCCCGTGAAGAGCCGGCCGCGCAGCACTTCGAAGAGCGCGAAGCTTGCCGCCAGCGCCAGGATGCGCCCCGTTCCCTCGCTCCAGAGAAGGCGCGCGGCGGCGGCGGCGGCGGCGAAGAAGAGGGCGAGGATCGCGGGAAGGCCGAGAACGGCGAAGGGCAGCGCCCAGATGAACTCGTCCCCGTCGACCAGCATGGCGGCGCCGAGCCACCAGAGCCCGGCCACGAAATAGCCGAAGCCGAAGAACCAGCCGATGCGGAAGGCGGGGCCGAGCCGGCGGATGACGCCATGGCCCGGCACGCCGGCCGCTCCGTCGAGAAGAAGGACGAGGATGGGAAAGCCGACGAAGCCGGCCAGCGGCAGGTTGAAGGGCGGCAGGCCCAGCACCAGGACGGCGCCGGCGAAGAAAGCGAGGAGAGCTCGCCGCCAACCGTCGGCCAGAACCATGGACGCGGCCAGATTGCGCAGCATGCGGCGGGGTTCTCCTGACGGCTCGTCGACGCGCTCGGGGCGCCCGCTCCGAAAGGGCGGGAGCCGGCCCCGACTTCCCATACAATCGGGGCGGCGAGGTCAAGGGGGATCGTCGTCCCGGCGGCGAGGACCGCGCCTCGATTCGCAATTTCGCACCGACGGTGCCGGCAGCCTTGCAACGGCGCTGCCGTTCAGGCGCCGCCGCCCCGCCGGATCGTCAGGTCATGCGCAGAGGCGCCGTTCCCTTCATCGTCAGGCGAGGCGCAGGCGCGCCGCTCCCCTCATCGTCAGGCGAGGCGCAGGCGCGCCTCGGCCGCGCTCCGGCGCTCGATGGAGACGCGCCGCACGCGCCGCGGATCGGCGTCGAGCACTTCGAAGACGAAACCCGGAACCGGCTCGAAGCGCTCGCCCTTGGCCGGCACGCGGCCGAGAACATGGAAGAGCAGGCCGCCGATCGTCTCGGCCTCGCCTTCGTGCGGCGTGACGTCGAAATCCGGCCCGAGATGGCGGCGCATGTCGGAAAGTTCGGCCCGCGCCTCCACGACATAGGCGCCGTCGCCGCGCTCCACGATCAGCGCCTCTTCCGCATCGTGCTCGTCCTCGATGTCGCCGAAGACGACCTCGATCACGTCCTCCAGCGAGACGAGACCGTCGGTGCCGCCATATTCGTCGATGACGAGCGCCATCTGCGTGCGCGTCGCCTGCATCTTCGCCATGAGGTTGGAGGCGGGCATGGCGGGCGGCACGTAGAGAACCTTGCGCATGATGTCGAGCTCGCCCACGGGACGCGCGAGATCGATGCGCATGAGATCGAAGCCACCTTCCGCCGCGCCGAGCGCGGTCCGCGTGATGTGGCCGACGACGTCGCGGATGTGGATCATGCCGATCGGGTCGTCGAGCGTCTCGGTATAGACGGGCATGCGGGAATGGCCGCATTCCTCGAAGGCGCGCATGGCGTCCGACAGGGTCGTGTCCGCCGAGATCGCGTCGATATCGGCGCGCGGCACCATGACGTCCTCGACGCGCAGGTCCCGCAGCTTCAGGAGGTTCTTCAGCATCGCCCGCTCTTCGGGGGCGAAGGTGCCGGCATCGCCCTCCGCGAGGAAAGCGTCGAGCAGGTCGGCGCGCGTATAGGCGGGCTCACGGGGCTTGGCGCGTCCGAAGACGTTGGCCAGAAATCCCCAGCGCTCTCCGGCCGCCGGGTCGCGGGTACTTCGGTCCTCGAAAGGTCCGGCGTCGCCGTTCGACAGGCTGTCTCCGGCGGTATCGGCAGGATGGTCGCTCATCAGGGCGGCGTTCAACTCCTCTCTGGGTCCAGGCCTTCGCCGTCGTCCGGCGGCAGGGCATAGGGATCGGTGATGCCGAGCCCCTTCAGGATGTCGATCTCCAGCGCCTCCATGCGCTCGGCCGCCTCCGCCTCGACATGGTCGTAGCCGAGACAGTGGAGCGTGCCGTGGACGAGGAGATGGACGAGATGATGGGCCGGCGCCTTGTCCTCGGACGCCGCCTCGGCCTCGACCACGCCGCGCGCCAGAACGAGATCGCCGAGCATCGGCCCTGGCTCCTCGCCCTCCTCCAGCTCTTCCAGCGGAAAGGACAGGACGTTGGTCGGCTTGTCCTTGCCGCGCCATTCGGCGTTGAGGGCGCGGACCTCGTCATTGCCGGTCAGCGTGACCCCGAGTTCGGTCTCGACGTCACGCGGGATGTTGCCGCCCGCGAGGGCGGCCTCGACGGCGCCGCGCACGAGGCGCTCCAGCGCCGCCTCGTCAGGCGCGAAGGCCGCGCCGATCCAGCCCTCGTCCTCGATGCCGAGCGCGATCTCGAGGCCGGCGAAGGCGCGCCCGTGCCCCGCGTCGAGAGGCCCCGCGTCGAGAGACCCGCCCTCGATGGACACGGCCTGAAGAGGCGCGGCCCGGCTCACGATCGCTCGCCCGGCAGGACGGGCACACGGTGCTTGTCCGCATCGGCCTCGTAGGCTTCGACGATCGCCTGGACGAGATGGTGGCGCACGACGTCCTTGGCCTCGAAGCGCACGGTCACGACGTTCGGCACGCCGTCGAGCACGCGCAGCGCCTCCACGAGGCCGGACTTCTGGCCGGGCGGCAGGTCGATCTGCGAGGGATCGCCGGTGACGACCATGCGCGCGTTCTCGCCGAGGCGCGTCAGGAACATCTTCATCTGCATGGAGGTCGTGTTCTGCGCCTCGTCGAGGATGACGCAGCAATTGGCGAGCGTTCGCCCGCGCATGAAGGCAAGCGGAGCGACCTCGATCGCGCCGGCGGCGAGCGCCCGCTCGACCTTCTCGGCCGGGATCATGTCGTAGAGCGCGTCGTAGAGCGGGCGGAGATAGGGATCGACCTTCTCCTTCAGGTCGCCGGGCAAGAAGCCCAGGCGCTCGCCCGCCTCGACGGCGGGGCGCGACAGGACGATGCGGTCGACCTGACCGCGCTCCAGCAGCATCGCGGCATGGGCGACGGCCAGATAGGTCTTGCCCGTGCCGGCCGGCCCGATGCCGAGCACCAACTCGGCGCGGTCGAGCGCGCGCATGTAGGCGTCCTGCGTGGAGGTGCGCGCGTGGATGGTCTTCTTGCGCGTCGAAATCTGCGCCAGCGACATGCGGCCCTTCTTCTCAAGCGTGGGCAGGACGAGCTGGGCATCCTCGGCGATGGCCATGCGCACGGCGCCGTCGACATCGGAGGGCTGAAGCTCGGCGCCGGCCTGGAGCCGGCCGTAGAGATAGTCGAGCGCCCGGCGCGCCTGCTCGCAGGCGACCGCGTCGCCGCGGATCTCGACCTTGTTGCCGCGCGTCCTCGCATCGACTTCGAGCTTCTGCTCGATCCGGGCGAGATTCTCGTCGAACTGGCCGAAGAGAGCGCCCGCCAGCCGATTGTCCTCGAAGGTGAGGACGATGTGCGCCATGTCGGAGGCACCGGACTGGGGCACCGCGCCGCGGGCTGCCTTCATGCACGTCTCCTCATGGGTCCGGCGTCCGGCCCGCCATCGGGCCTGGGACGGCGAGAGTGTGGGCGCTCGAGCTTGATCGGAGCGGGCTCCGCGATCGGCAAACGCCGGGAGCCCTCTTCGGGCTCCGCGCCTTCGGCAAAGAGCGAATTGGCCACGATGCCCGCCATGCGCACGGACACGACGTCGCCGATCGCGCCGGCGGAAACCGGCAGGAGCACGGGCTGGAGATAGGGCGAGCGGCCGACCAGCTGGTTGTCGTAGCGGCCGGGCTTCTCGATCAGGACCTCGATCTCGCGGCCGACGAGCGAGGCGGTGAAGGCCGCCGTCTGGTCGCGAAGCAGCGCCTGCAGGCGCTCCAGGCGCTCGGCCATGACGGCTTCGGGAACGTGATCGGGCAGCGACGCGCCGGGCGTGCCCGGCCGGGCGGAGTATTTGAACGAGAAGGCGGAGGCGTAGCCGACGGAGCGCACCAGCTCCATCGTCGCTTCGAAATCGGCCTCCGTCTCGCCGGGGAAGCCGACGATGAAATCGCCGGACAGCGCGATATCGGGCCGCGCGGCGCGGATGCGGTCGAGAAGCTTCAGATAGTCCGCCGCCGTGTGGCGTCGGTTCATCGCCTTCAGGATGCGGTCGGAGCCGGATTGAACGGGCAGATGCAGGTAGGGCATCAGCGAGCGCATGTCGGCGTGGGCGGCGATGAGGTCGTCGTCCATGTCGCGGGGATGGGAGGTCGTGTAGCGCAGGCGCGCGACGCCGGGCACCTCGGACAGCGCGCGAAGGAGACCGCCGAGACCGCCGGGCCGGCCGGCCATCTCGCCGCTCCAGGCCCCGTTCCAGGCGTTGACGTTCTGCCCGAGCAGCGTGATCTCGCGAACGCCGGCATCGGCCAGCCGCCGCGCCTCGGCGAGGATCATGTCGGCGGGGCGCGAGACTTCGGAGCCGCGCGTATAGGGCACGACGCAGAAGGTGCAGAACTTGTCGCAGCCCTCCTGAACGGTGAGGAAGGCCGTGACGCCGCGTCGCGCGATCTCGCGCGGGCGCTGGTCGGGCAGATGCCGGAACTTGTCCTCCACCGCATAGTCGGTGTCGAGCACGCGCTCGCCGGCCTTCACGCGGGCCAGCGCCTGCGGCAGCCGGTGATAGGTCTGCGGGCCGATGACGAGATCGACGACCTTGGCGCGGTCGAGGATTTCCTGGCCCTCCGCCTGCGCCACGCAGCCGGCGACCGCGACGCTCATCGTCGCGCCCGCGGCCTCGCGCTCGGCCTTCAAAAGGCGGATGCGCCCGAGCTCGGAATAGACCTTCTCGGCCGCGCGCTCGCGAATGTGGCAGGTGTTGAGGAGGACGAGGTCGGCCTCCTCGATCGTCTCGGTCGGCTCGTAGCCGTCGCGCGCGAGGGCGTCGCCCATCCGCTGCGAATCGTAGACGTTCATCTGGCAGCCATAGGTCTTGATGAAGACCTTGCGCTGCGGCGCATCCTGCGGGCTCCGATCCGACGGGCGCGGGACGACCGGGGTCTCCGCACGCTGATCTGGCGCCGCTTCTTCTCGTCTAACGTCCATGCGCTCTTCTGAAATCGCCCTGAGAGCCCTGGGCCGGCCCCTTGCAAGGCCGGCGGGTCAGGCGCTCCTAAACTTTATCCTCCCATATCGTGCCCGCAGCGTCGAGACGCAATCGCCGATCTAGAGGCTGTTATGAACCTTGGACAGGTGTTGTGCCGCTTGTGTTGGGTCGCGGGGTAGGAGCCTGATGCAGCCGGTAGCGCGGCTACTGGCAAAGAGGGCGACGCACATCCGCGACCCAACACGACCGGCCCTTCGGGTCGTGTGAGCGACGTCATCCGGGGCGTCGGCCAGAACAGACAAGACGGACAGTCTTGCCTGTTCCACCCTCCTACCGGCCTGAACGTCGCTGACACGACACAACACCTGTCCAAGGTTCATAACAGCCTCTAGGCCCATCGCGCGCGGATCGTCGCTCCTCACGATCCGGCGCGTCCGGCAAGGCTCTCGGCCAGAAGGCGGCGCACCTCGGCCTCCGTCCGGCGGCCGACCGTCTTGCGGTCGCTCGCGGCGGAGAAGGCGATCGGCTCGCCGAAGGACACCTCGACGTCGATCGCGCCCTCCTTCAGGAAGGCGAGGAGATGGGGCCCGAGCGTGACGTCGCCCGGCCAGGCCGCGAGCGGGCGGAAGTAGCGGCCCATGGGCATGCCGTGCAGCCGCGTATAGGCGACCGCCACGGGCTGGACCGCCACTTCGGCGGCGCCGGAGCGGCGGATCGCGGCCTGCGCGGCGCCGAAGAGCGCGGTCTTGAAGGGCAGGAGCCCGTTGCCGTCGGAGGTGGTCCCCTCCGCGAAGAGCACCATGGCGTCGCCCTCCGACAGGCGCTCGGCGATGGCGTCGGCCTGTTCGGCGGTGCGCCCGCGCTCCTCGCGCGCCACGAAGACGGTGCGCTGGAGAACGGCGAGCCAGCCGAAGACCGGCCAGGACCGCACCTCGGCCTTGGCGATGAAGGAGACTTCCGCGACCTGCCCGAGCGCCAGGATATCGGCCCAGGACTGGTGATTGGCGACGAGGAGAAGCGGGCGCGCGGCACAGGGCACGCCGCGCGTGACGACGCGAAGCCCGATCAGCCGGCAGGCCAGGCGATGCCAGAGGATCGGCAAACGCCGGGCCAGCCGCCAGCGGCAGCGCAGCGCCAGGATCTGGAGCGGCGCCAGAACGAGGGAGACGAGCGCGAGCGCAAGCGCGACGCAGACGATGCGGGTCCAGGCGATCAAGAGCGGCCCGCGCCTTTCCGGACGATGTCACGCCGCCGCATCGAGGCTCCCGAGCGGGTCGATCCCGCCGACCGGCGCTCTAGCGCAGGGTCCGCTTGAGGACAAGCGCGCTCGTGTGGCGCCCCTCGGCATCGGCATAATAGGCGGGCCGACGGCCGACCTCGGCAAAGCGCAGGCGCCGGTAGAGCGCGAGCGCGGGCGCGTTCTCCTCGTCGACCTCCAGGAAGAGCGTGGCGACGCGGTCGGCATGCAGCCGCTGCAGAACGCTGTCCATCAGGAGCCGCCCGATGCCCTGGCCGCGCGCCTGCCGCGAGACGGTGATGGTGAGGATTTCCGCCTCGTCGGCGGCGCTTCGCACGACGACGACGCCGAGCGGCGCGGAGGCCGCCGCGCCGACGCGCCGCGCGACGAAGCCGAAGGTTCCGGGCTGCGAGAGGAGCGAGGCGAACTCGTCGCCCGACCAGGGGCGGGCGAAGGCGTCGCTGTGGAGAGCGGCTGCGAAATCGAGGTCGTCGGGGCCGAGCTCGGTCGCCACCGGCGGACCACCGTTGACGAGACTGTCCCAGAAGGACACCGACCAAACGAACGGCAGAACCCAATACATTGCCAGCCCCTCCCCGATCGGCCTCGCCGATCCGCCCGATCCAATCTTCGGAGGGCACGGATCTTGACGCCCGGCCCCTCCGATCCCGCCCAGTCTAGTGGCCGTTTCCTTTCGCAAGGATGATTTGCAGCTATCTTTTCATCTCGGCGCGTCCATGGCGATGCGCTCGATCGCAGCACGCGTCGGCGGCTTGGCATCGGCACCCCGCAGATAGAGCGGGCTCGGCACGGCTCCCGGCTCCCGCGACGCCGCGATGCGCGCGACGGCGGCGATATCGACATAGGCCTCCGGCATTGCCCGCACCGGCCAACGGCCCGCCAGCGCATCGGCCGCGATCGAAGCGCCGCTGCCGGTCACGATCAGCGAGGCGCCCTCTTCAAAGCCAGCAAGAAAGCCCGGCAGATCGGCGGGCGCGAGGGCCGTCGGCTCCAGGATCTCGGTGCCATCGGAGTCGTGGAGGGCGGCATAGATCTCGCCACGCTTGGCGTCGAGAACCGCGAGGACGGGCAGCCCCCCGCCCCGATGCGGCTCTGCCAGCGCCTCCAGCGTGCCCACCCCGAGCGCCGGAAGGCCCAGCGCCAGCGACAGGCCACGGACGGCGGCGACGCCGACGCGCAGCCCCGTGAAGGAGCCGGGACCGACGACGACGGCAAGCCTGGTCAGATCGGCATAGGTCGCGCCGGCCTCGCCGAGGAGGCCCGCCACGTCGTCCATCAGCCGTTCGGCATGGCCCTTGCCGATGTCGGGATCGGCCCGCGCGAGAACCTGCCGCGTCTTCGGATCGAAGAGGCAGGCCGAGCAGCGCGAACCGGCGGTGTCGATGGCCAGAAGCAAGACCGCGGTCCGCTCAGACCGCTTCGACCTGCTCCACCTCGGGAATGAAATGGCGCAGGAGGTTCTGGATGCCGTGCTTCAGCGTCGCGGTCGAGGACGGGCAGCCGGCGCAGGAGCCGCGCATGTTCAGATAGACCGTTCCCTCGCGAAAGCCGCGGAAGGTGATGTCGCCGCCATCCTGCGCGACGGCTGGGCGGACGCGCGATTCCAGCAGTTCCTTGATCGTCTCGACGATGCCTGCATCGCCCTCCTCGAAGAACTCCTCGCCGTCCTCCGCCGGGGCGGCGGCGCCCGAGGCAGCCATGACCGGGCGGTCCGACATGAAATGCTCCATCAGCCCGGCGAGAATCGCCGGCTTGAGGTGCTGCCAGTCCGGTCCGTCCTTGGTGACGGTCACGAAATCGTAGCCGAAGAAGACGCCGGTCACGCCGGAAATCTCCATCAGGCGGCCGGCGAGCGGGGAACGGGCTTCGGCGTCCTCGCGTGTCAGGAATTCGACGGCCCCGTCCTCCACGACGACGCGGCCGGGCAGGAACTTGAGGGTCGCCGGGTTCGGCGTGACTTCGGTCTGGATGAACATCGATGGGCCTCGCTAAGGCGACGGGTCAAGGCCGCGCCCGCTCGTGTTTGGAACGCTTCTCGTCTACGCCGCTTGCCGCGCCGCGACAAGGCGAGCGCTCGATGGCCTGGATATGGGGATCGAAGCGGCTTCGATGAAGGGGGTCGGAGCATCGCGCACGATGCTCTAGCTCAGGCTCTCGATCTCGTCGTCGGTCAGCGTGGACGGCACGATCGTGACGGGAATCGGAAAGGCCGCCGCCTTGCCCGCGACGGAGGAGACGAGCGGGCCCGGCCCTTCCGTCGAGTTTCCCGACGCCAGGACGAGGATCGCGATCTCGCGGTCCGATTCGATCAGGGCGTGGATCTCCTCGTCCGTCTTGCCCTCGCGCACGACGAGTTCGGGCTCGATGCCGACGCTCTCGCGGATCTCCTCGGCGATCTTGGAGAGCCGGGCATGGGCCTCGGCCTCGGCCTCGGCGCGCATGATCTTCTCGACGCCGAGGAACTGCTGGAAATCCGCGGATTCCACGACATAGAGAAACACCGCCGCCCCGCCGCTCGACTTGGCGCGCCGCGCGGCATAGGAGGCCGCGCGCCCGCATTCGGGCGTCGCGTCGATGATGGCGAGAAACTTCCGCCGGCCGCCGGCATCCCGGCTCGTTCGTTTGGAGACCATGGCGGGAAGATGGCAGCGAGGCGGGGGAAGGGCAAGCGGCGAGAAGCGGTCCCTCGTCGCCGCTGCCGGTGTCAGTCCGACAGGAAGCCGACGATGTCGCGAACGTCGCGCATGGTGACGTCGGCGAGGTCCCGCGCTCTGGCGCCGCCCTCCGAGAGCGTGCGGTCGATCTCGGCGGGGTCGTCCATGATGCGGCGCATCTCGCCGGTGATGGGGGCAAGGGTCTCGACGGCGAGTTCGGCGAGGATCGGCTTGAAGGCGGAGAACTGGCGGCCGCCGAACTCGGACAGGACGCCCGCCTTGTCGCGGCCGGCCAGCGCGGCGAAGATGCCGACGAGGTTCTCCGCCTCGGGGCGCCCGGCAAGGCCCGCGACGTCGGAGGGCAGGTCCTGCGGGTCGGTCTTGGCCTTGCGGATCTTGCGCGCGATCGTCTCGGCATCGTCGGTGAGGTTGATGCGCGACAGATCGGACGGGTCGGACTTCGACATCTTCTTGGCGCCGTCCTTGAGGCTCATGACGCGCGTCGCCGGCCCCTCGATCAGCGGCTCGGTGATCGGGAAGAAGCCGGTCTCGCCATCGGCGCCGCCCCCCTGAGCGCCCATGGGAACGCCGAGGCCGAGCGCCTCGATCCGGGCGGCGAAGTCGTTGTTGAACTTGGCGGCGATGTCGCGCGTCAGCTCCAGGTGCTGCTTCTGGTCGTCGCCGACGGGCACGTGCGTCGCGCGATAGAGAAGGATGTCGGCGGCCATCAGGGAGGGGTAGGCGAGAAGGCCGAGCGAGGCGTTCTCGCGGTCCTTGCCGGCCTTCTCCTTGAACTGCGTCATGCGGTTCATCCAGCCGACGCGCGCCACGCAGTTGAACACCCAGGCGAGTTCCGCATGGCCGGGCACGCGGCTCTGGTTGAAGACGATGTTCTTCTTCGGGTCGATGCCGGAGGCGATGAAGGCGGCGGCGATCTGGCGCGTCTGGCCGACGAGGTCCTCGTGGACGAGCTGGGCCGTGATCGAGTGGAGATCGACGACGCAGAAGAGGCAGGCCTGCCGCTCCTGCAGCGCGACGAATTTCTTGATCGCGCCGAGATAGTTGCCGAGATGGAGATTGCCGGTCGGCTGGACGCCGGAAAAGACGCGCGGCTCGAAGCCGGCCGAACTTAGCTGTGACATGGCGCCCTCGGCTCGATCCTTCTCGCAAGGGTCGCCCCCCGCAAGGCGGGACCTTTCCCGCGGAGCGGACCTATGCACCGTGGCTTCTCCGCGATCAAGCCGCCCGCTTGCCCGAAGGCGGGCACGGGCGGCCGAACCCCGGAACGCGCCGTCACCGCTTGCGGCGCACGACCTTCATCACGAGGCTGCGGTCGACGGCGCCGGTCGCGAGCGTCAGCGCGAAATAGACGAGCATGGCGACGGCGACGAGGACGAGGACGCCGAGCGCCTGTTCGAAGACGCTCGATCCCGGCCGCAGCCAGGGCTCCATCACCTGGGTGAGCCCGACCAGCGCGAGGCCCATCAGCCCCGCCGACAGGACGACGAGAAGGCCCCGCTTCACGAGCGCGGCGTCGAGCTTCCAGAGGCCCCGGCTGCGCAGGCCCTCGAAGAGGAGGACCGCGTTCAGCCAGCCGGCCAGCGTCGTCGCGAGCGCGATGCCCTGCTCGGCATAGAGCCGGAAGAGACCGAGCGAGAGGAGGATGTTGGCGACGGCCGAGGCGCCGGTGACGACCATCGGCGTCTTCGTGTCCTCCCGCGCGAAATAGCCGGGCGAGAAGACCTTGATGAGGACGAAGGCGGGAAGGCCCAGCGCATAGAGGCCGAGGACGCTCGCCACCGGCCCCGTCGTCGCCGCGTCGAAGGCGCCGCGCTCGTAGATCAGGCGGATGATCGGCTCGGGAATGACGTAGAGCGCGACCGCGGCCGGGACGGTCAGGAAGAGCGCGAATTCCAGGCTCCGGTTCTGCGTGTGCTGCGCCTCGGCGAGGCGCCCCGCCTTCAGCGCGCGGGCGAGCTCGGGCAGAAGCACGACGCCGATGGCGACGCCCACCATGCCGAGCGGCAGCTGGTAGGGCCGATCGGCATATTGGAGGATCGAGACCGCGCCCGGCTTGTAGGAGGCGATGGCCTGTCCGACGAAGAGGTTGATCTGCGTGATGCCGCCGATCAGCGCGGCGGGGCCGGCGAGGATCAGAAGCCGCTTCAGCCCGGCCGTCCAGCGCGGGCGCTGGAGGCTGACGCCGAAGCCGGCCATGCGCATGGCGATCGTCACCATGGCGAGCTGCGCGATGCCGGCGATGAGGACGCCCCAGCTCATCAGGAAGCCGATCGTCGCCGTGTTCGCGCCCGTCCACCAGCACCAGGCCAGGACCGAGATGAGGACGATGTTGAGGATCGTCGGCGCCGCGGCCGCCGCGAAGAAGCGCCGGAAGGCGTTGAGAATGCCCGACACCATCGCCATCAGCGACATGCAGGCGAGATAGGGGAACATGATGCGCGAGAAGGCGACGGTGATGTCGAAGCGCTCGGCGCAGGAGAGCGCCTGACGGGCGCCCGCCTCGTCGATGCAGGCGGAAAGACCCGGCGCGATGATCGTCTGCACCAGGAAGGGCATGAAGATCATGGCGAGCACGGTGAGGCCCGCCAGGACGACGAAGAGCGTGGAGAAGACCTCGGTCGCGAAGGCGCGCGCGCCCGCCTCGCCGTCCTCTTCGAGCTTGCGGGCGAAGAGCGGGATGAAGGCGGCGTTGAAGGCCCCTTCCGCAAAGAGGCGCCGGAAGAGGTTGGGAAAGCGGAAGGCGAGGTTGAAGGCGTCCGCGACCGGCCCGATGCCGAGGGCGGAGGCCATCATCATCTCGCGGCCGAACCCGAAGAGGCGCGACAGCAGCGTCGCGCCGCCCACGGTGGCGAATTTTCCGGCAAGGCTCATGGGATGAAACTCAAAGGGAGGCGAAGCCGAAGGCTCGGGCGCTCGGACGGGCGGTCGGCGAGGACAGCTCGGCCTCGGGATTTTCGAAGACCGAGATCATCCGGCGCTCGATCCGCCCGATGCGGGCCTCGCCCACGACCTTCATCTTGGTGAGATCGGTGACGTAGAACACGTCGACGACCTTCTCGCCATAGGTCGAGATATGGGCCGAGCGGATGTCGAGGCTGAGATCGGAGAGCGCGCCGGTGAGGTCGGCCAGAAGCCCCGGCCGGTCCAGCCCCTCCACCTCCACGACGGTGAACTGGTTGGAGAGCGCGTTGTCGATGGAGACGCGCGGCTTGACGCTGAAGGGGCGCCCGATGCGCGCGCCCTTCCGGCCGGCGATCAGCTTCGGCATGATCTCGCAGCCGTCGAGAAGGTTGCGGATGTGGCCGCCGATCCGCTGCGCCCGGCGCATCTCGTCCTCGTCGCCGGAGAATTCGCGGTTCAGCGTCACGATGTCGAGCGCGCGCCCGTCGGCCATGGTGAAGATCTGCGCGTCCGCGATGTTGGCGCCGGCGGCCGCGCAGGCGCCCGCGATCAGCGAGACGAGGCGCGGGTGGTCGGGCGCCAGAACCATGATCTCGGTGATGGCGCGGTAGGCGTCGGTGCGCGCCTCGATGTGCAGCTCCCGCCCGGCCACCGTCGCCTGGCGCACGAAATCCGCGTGGCGGCGCTGCTCCTCGAGGGGCACGGTCAGGAAGTAGTTCTGATAGTGGAGGTCGATATAGGCGGCCCGCTCCGCCTCCGACCAGTCGGCGAGGCGCTCGGCCAGAAGCTCGCGCGCCCGGGCGAAGCGCTGCGAGCGCGGCGTCTGCGAGAAGCCGCCGGTCAGAACCGGCTCGGTCTCCCAGTAGAGCGTGCGGATCAGCTGGCCCTTCCAGCCGTTCCAGACGCCGGGGCCGACCGCGCGGATGTCGCAGACGGTGAGCACGGTCAGGAGCTTCAGCCGGTCGAGCGTGCGCACGCGCTCGGCGAAGTCGAGGATCGTCTTGCGGTCGTTGAGGTCGCGCTGCTGCGCCGTCATGGAGAGGACGAGATGGTCCTCGACCAGCCAGGCGACGAGGTCGGTCTCGCGCTCGTCGAGCCCGAGCCGCGGACAGAGCTTGCGCGCGATCTTGGCGCCCATGACCGAATGGTCCTCCGGGCGGCCCTTGGCGATGTCGTGGAGGAGCAGCGCGACGTAGAGCGGCACGCGGTCCTTCATGTCCTTCACGATGCCGGTGGAGACCGGCAGCTCGTCGCCGAGCTCGTCGCGCTCAATGCGCGAGAGCATGGCGATGGAGCGCAGGAGATGCTCGTCCACCGTGTAGTGATGGTACATGTTGAACTGCATCATCGAGACGATGCGGCCGAAATCGGGGATGAAGCGGCCGAGGACGCCGGCCTCGTTCATGCGCCGCAGATGCAGCTCGGGATCGAGCCGGTCGGTGAGGACGTCGAGGAAGAGGCTGTTGGCCTCCTTGTTCTCGCGAAGCTTGGCATCGACGAGGATCAGCGAGCGGCGGATGAGATGCAGCGCGTTCGGATGGTATTCGAGCTGCATGGAGGCTGCGAGCTTGAAGATCCGGATGAGGTTCACCGGGTCCTTCTGGAAGACCTCGCGGCTCGTGACGTTGATGCGGTTGTTGTCGACGTGGAAGTCGAGCGTGCCGGGGATCTTGCGCGCACGCTGGCGAAGCGAGCGCACGAAGCTCTTGAGGAGCGGCGCCTCCTTGGCTTCCTCCTCCTCCAGCGCGGCGCAGAGGATGCCGGTGAGGTCGCCGACATCCTTGGCGATCAGGAAGTAGTGCTTCATGAAGCGCTCGACGTCGCGCATGCCGGGATGGGCGTTGTAGCCGAGCCGTGCGGCGATCTCGCGCTGGAGATCGAAGGACAGGCGCTCCTCGGCCTTGCCGGTCAAGAAGTGCATGTGGCAGCGCACGGCCCAGAGGAAATCCTCGGCCTTGTGGAAGAGGCGCGCCTCGCGGCGGGAGAAGACGCCGGCGGCGACGAACTGCTCGGACGTCTCCAGCCGGTAGTGGTCCTTGGCGATCCAGAAGAGCGTGTTCAGGTCGCGAAGCCCGCCCTTGCCCTCCTTGACGTTCGGCTCGACCAGATAGCGCGTGTCGCCGCTCTTCTTGTGGCGCGCATCGCGCTCGGCGAGCTTGGCGACGATGAAGGCGCGGCTCGTGCCCTCCACGACCTCCTGGTCGAAGCGCTTGGACAGTTCGGCATAGAGCGCCTCGTCGCCGATGATCGGGCGGCGCTCCAGGATGGCGGTGCGGATGGTGAAGTCGGACTTGGCGAGGCGGATGCAGTCCTCGACCGTGCGCGTGGCATGGCCGACCTTGAAGCCGAGATCCCAGAGCAGATAGAGGAGATACTCGACGAGCTGCTCGCCGAGGACCGTCTGCTTGTAGGGCAGGAGGAAGAGAAGATCGATGTCGGAGCCCGGCGCCAGCGTGCCGCGCCCGTAGCCGCCGACGGCGACGACCGTCATGCGCTCGCCCGCCGACAGGTTGGAGGCATCGAAGACGTGGCGCACGGCGAAGCGGTAGATCGCCCGCAGCAGGGCGTCCTGCAGCGCGGAGAGCCGGCGCGCGCAGCGAAGCCCGCTGCCTTCGGCAAAGAGCAGCGCCTCGGCGGCCTTGCGCCCTTCGGCAACGCGCCGCTTCAAAAGGGCGAGCACCTCGGCGCGGACCGCGTGCGAGGCGCCAGCGCCCTGTTCGCGGCCGACGGCGAGCGCGTCGAGCTCGGCTGCGAGCGCGGCCTTGTCCAGGATGCCGACGAGAAGGGCATCCTCGGTCTCGGGGCCCCCGACGGCGCGGCGCGAGACGGTCATCCGGGCGGGCAAGGGCATGGAGCGGCGGTCCTGACGTTCGTGTGCGCCGCCTATCACAGAAATGCCGTTTGGCGAAACGCGGCGCGGGTGCCGGAGGATTTCGGCCGGGCGAGTCTACACCCGGCGGCTCTCCGGCGCCTTAACGCGGCTCCCGGCCGGACCGGACCGATCGCCGAAGCCCGCGCGGGAGC
The DNA here is from genome assembly GCF_001425485.1 of Aureimonas sp. Leaf427. Taxonomy (GTDB): domain Bacteria; phylum Pseudomonadota; class Alphaproteobacteria; order Rhizobiales; family Rhizobiaceae; genus Plantimonas. Next base: position 463,420 of record NZ_LMQW01000012.1, read on the forward strand.
GGAAAGCTCCCACGCGGCGGATCTCGGTCCGGGTGTGCGGCAGCGGCGCCCCGAACCGTTTCGTCAGGCTCCGACGATCATGCCGCCGTTCGGATGGAGCACCTGCCCCGTGAAGTAGGACGCATCGTCGGAGGCGAGGAAGAGGAGCGCGGAGGCGACCTCGTTCGGCTGGCCCGCGCGCTTCATCGGAACTTCCGAGCCGAACTCGGCGACCTTGTCGGCGGGGAAGGACATGGGGATGAAGGGCGTCCAGATCGGGCCGGGCGCGACGCCGTTCACGCGGATGCCCTTCTCCACGAGGTTCGAGGCCATGGAGCGCGTGAAGGCCGTGATCGCGCCCTTGGTCGAGGAATAGTCGATCAGCTTCTCGTTGCCCTTGTAGCTGTTGACCGAGGTGACGTTGACGATGGAGGCGCCCGGCTTCAGGTGATCGAGGGCCGCCTGCGTCATATAGAAGTAGGCGTAGATGTTGGTCTCGAAGGTCTTGGCGAGCTGCTCCTCGCTGATCTCGCGCACGTCCTCGGCGATCTCCTGGTGGGCGGCGTTGTTGACGAGGATGTCGAGCCTGCCGAAGGCCTTCGCGGCCTCCTCGACGGCCTTCGTGCAGAAGGCCTTCTGCCGGACGTTGCCCTTGACGAGCAGGGCCCGCGTGCCCTCCGCCTCGATCAGCGCCTTGGTCTCCTCGGCGTCGCGATCCTCGTCGAGATAGACGATCGCGACGTCCGCGCCCTCGCGGGCGAAGGCGACGGCGGTGGCCCGGCCGATGCCGCTGTCGCCGCCGGTGATGATCGCGGCCTTGCCCGCGAGGCGACCGGCGCCGGGAAAGCGGGGGGCATAGTCGGGCCGCGGGTTCATCTCGTGTTCGAGGCCGGGATCGGCATCCTGATGCTGCGCGGGGAAGTTCGCCATGGGACTGCTCTCGTTGAACGGGGTGTCGGGACAGGCGGCAGGGGATGCGCCGCAAAAAGGCGGCTCGAGGGCCGCTCCATCCTGCCAAGTCCCGCCGGCCGGGCGGCGTTCCGCCCCGCGGCTCCCGAAAGCCGTTAGCCGGCTTTCGCGGCCGCAAGCTCGGCGTCAGTCCTCGGAATGGGCGGCGCAGGCCTTGGAGACCTTGGAGGCCGAGACGAGCCAGAGGACGAGACCGCAGACGGCAAAGCCCGCCAGAACCAGATAGGCCGCCGAGAACCCGTAGCGGGCGACGATGAAGCCGGCGAGCGCCGGGCTCAGCGAGGCGCCGACGCCCTGCACGGTCATGACGGCGCCGAGGCCCGCATTGACGTGGCCCGTGCCCTTCAGGATGCGCGCGACGAGGCCGGGCACGGCGACGCCAAGAAGGCCGGCACCGACGCCGTCCAGCATCTGCACCGGGATCAGCGCGAAGGGGCTCGGCCAGAGGCCCGCGATCAGGCCGCGGATCGGGAGGGCCACGAGGGCGGCGACGAGGAGGAGGAAGTAGCCGCGCCGTCCGGCGAACCCGGCCGCCAGCAGCGCGATGGGGATCATGGTCAGCTGGGCGATGATGACGGTCGCGGCCGTGTAGGCGACGGGATCGGCGAGCAATGCCTGGAGCGAGGTCGGCTGCGCGGCCGGCGAGGTCGCGGGGCGGCCCGATGTCGCCGTGCTCGGCCCGATCGTCGTGTCCGGGGCGCTGGCGGTCGAAGACCCCGCCGGGGCGGGCGAAACGCCCGACGGAGCCGAGGCCGGGCCGGATGCCGGTGCCGTCTCGCCATCGGCCGCGACGCCCGCCGCGCCCTCCGCGCTCGTCGCCTGGGCCGCGACCTGCTGGCCGAGCAGCGGCAGCATGGCGCCGTTGCCGAAGTGGAAGAGCATGAGGGTGGCGGCGAGGATGAGAAGCGGACCGGACTTGAAGAGGACGCCGAAGCTCGACGGCGCATCGCCCTCCGCCGCCCCGTTCTTTTCCGCCTCGGCCTTGCCGGCCTCGCCTCGCTTGGAGTTGAGGCCGCGCGCGGCGTCGTGGTCGATGTCGTCCGCCTTGATCGTCAGGACCGCTGCGATCGAGCCGACCGCCATGACGGTCATCAGGATGAAGACGGCGGTGAGCCCGAACTCGTAGCCGAAGAAGCCGCAGCCGGCGGCGGCGAAGACGTTGCCGCCGTGGTTCCACGCCTCGTTCCGGCCGAGCTGGTGGGCGAGCCCCTTCTGCCCGACGAGGCCGAGCGTCAGGCCCGCGATGGCCGGGCCGATGGCCGCGCCCGCGATGCCCGTGGCGATCTGCGAGGCGGCGACGAAGGGGAAGGTCGGAATGAAGAGGATGGCGAGCGAGGCGACGATGACGAGCGCGGCGCAGAAGGCGACCATGAAGCGCTTGGCCTTGGAGGCATCCGCCAGGGCGCCGAGCGGAGTCGTCGCCAGCATGCCCGCGATGCCGCCGATCGTCATGACGTAGCCGATCGTATCGGTGCCCCAGCCCTGCCCGATCAGGAAGATGCCGAGGAAGGGCCCGAGGCCGTCGCGCACGTCGGCGAGGAAGAAGTTGACCGCGGACAGCGCCTTGACGGAGCGCCCGCGCGGGACGGAATTTGCGGGCGTGCGGACGTCGCCGCGGCCAGCAGCCGATAGGGTGCTCATGTCGATCGTTCCGGCCGAGGGCGGCGTCAGTGTCGCGAAGGATCGGCGGCGCGGTTCCGGCGCTCCACCGACGGGCGCTGAGACAAATCGGGGACGCGCCAAAAGTTCCCTGAGTTGTTAGGAAAGCCGGATCGTCGGCGATCCTCGCGTGAGATCGGTTTCCCCGCGGCAAAGCCCGGCAGGCATTTCCCGCGGCGTCGCCTCGCGATCGGACCGCCGGCGACCGAACAGGAAGGGCCAATATCTGCTCGTCTCGCGAGTGCCTGCACCGACACTTTCGTCAATATTATCCGCCGGACTGATCATCATTCGGATTTTACTTGTTTAATGGATGATCGACTCTCTCCGTTTAAAGCGGTTTATTGTTTTGGCGCTATTGCTCTGCGAGTGTCGGGGAGACGTAGCGCGTTGTTCTATCGTTTCATGAGTATCGAGCGCTTCCGACGGATCCTTGGGTTCAAGGGATCGATGCCGGAAATGCAGCTGGCGCAGTTCCACGCCGTGACGAAACAGGCCGCGCTCTTCTACGCGACCTTCTGGCTCAACACGTCCTCGATCGCCTACAGCTTCTACGGCGTGGCGCCCGATTGGCTGGTCCTGCCGCCGATCTGCGTGCTCACGCCGGTCTGCCTTCTGCGCACGCTTCACTACCGGCGCAGGCAGTCCGATGCGATCGAGATCGAAGAGGCCGTCCGCCGGCTTCGGGTCCTCACCCGTTTCGTGCACCACATCATGACCGCGGTCGCGATCTGGTGCATCACGCTCTCGCAGTTCGGCGACCAGACCACCGATCTGAAGATCCTCTGCTTCGTGATCCTCCAGGCGCTGTGCAACACGTTCGGGCTGATGCACATTCCCGCCACCGCCCTGCGGGCCGCAGTTCCGTTCAGCCTGGTCGGCCTCTATTTTCTTCTCTTCAAAGGCCCCGACACGCAACTCGCGTCCCTCACCTTCCTCGTCATGAGCAACGTGGCCGTCACGCTCTCGATCATCTATTACGACGTGCTCCTGTCGCGCGTCCTCCAGCACCATCAGCTGAAGCGCCTGGGCGACGAGAACCTGCGGCTGGCCAACACCGATCTCCTGACCGGCCTGCCCAACCGGCGCAACTTCCTGCAGAAGCTGGAAGCCGAGCTCGCCGCGCCGGGTGCGGCGCTCGATCGGATGCATCTCGTCCTCATCGATCTCGACGGCTTCAAGCCGGTCAACGACACCTATGGCCATCTTGCCGGCGACAAGGTCCTGAAGGAGGTGGGACGTCGGCTCTCGGCCTTCCAGGAGCGCTGCGAGGTCGCCCGGCTGGGCGGCGACGAGTTCGGCATCGTCCTCTACGGCGACCGGCCGGCGGCCCTGCGGCAGGCCGAGGAGATCGCCCGGAGCCTCCGGCAGACCTACATGCTCGCCCAAGGCTGCGTGAACGTCGGCGCGACGCTCGGGATCGCCAATGCGGGCGAGGCCAAAGGCGAAATGCTCGAACTCATGGAGAATGCCGACTACGCGCTCTACGAAGGCAAGGCGGCCGGGCGCAACCAGACCGTGACCTTCGATCTCGGCCACGAGACGGCGCTTCACCATCGCAACCGGATGGAGCAGACGCTGCGCGACGCCGATCTGGAGGCGGAGCTGTCCCTCCAGTTCCAGCCGATCGTCTGCGCGGCGTCCGGCCAGCCGGTCATGTTCGAGGCGCTGGCGCGCTGGCAAAGCCCGCTGCTCGGAGCCGTGCCCCCGCAGAACTTCATCGCGATGGCGGAAGCCACCGATCTGATCGGCCATCTGACGAAGATCCTCTTCGCGAAGGCGCTCTCGGCCGCCACCCTCTGGCCCTCCGGCATCGGCCTGTCGTTCAACCTGTCGGCCCAGGATCTCGTCAATTCCGAAACGACGGCGATGGTCTCGCAGGCGATCGAGGCGGCCGGCATCGAGCCCGGGCGCATCACGTTCGAACTGACCGAAGGCGGTCTCATCCGCGACTTCGCGGTGGCGCAGGCGACGCTGCAGGCGCTGAAGGGGCTCGGCGTCTCTCTGGCGATCGACGATTTCGGCACGGGCTATTCGAGCCTGACCTATGTCCATCGCCTACCGATCGACAAGCTGAAGATCGACCGGTCCTTCGTGACCGAACTCGAGGAGAGCACCGCCTGCCGCGACATCGTCACGTCCATCATCGGCCTCTGCCGGAGCCAGGGTCTGGAATGCGTGGCCGAGGGCGTGGAAACCGAGGGCCAGGGCCAGCTCCTGCGCTCGCTCGGCTGCGACCTTCTCCAGGGCTACGGGCCGGGCCGGCCGATGTGGGAGAAGGACATTGCCGGCTTCATCGCGGCCGCCGAGGGCGAAAGGGCCGCCTCCGCGCGCCAGGAGCCCCCCACCGCGACGGCGGCGGACAGGAGCGCGGCCTCCGCCGCGCTGGAATGGAACTTCGCCTGAACCGCCGGCCGGCTTCGCGCCCTCCCGGCCACACGGCCCGGCCAACGCGGCCACAGGCGGCGGCGTTTATTTACTTCGCGGACGGCAGGAGGCCTTTCAGGCGGTAGAGGGCGTCCAGCGCCTCGCGCGGGCTCATCTCGTCGGGCGCCAGACCCGCCAGAGCCGCGCGAAGCGGGTCCTCGGCGGCGGGGGCCGGCGGCTCGGCCTTGCGCGCGGCGGCGCTGAAGAGCGGCAGGTCGTCGATGAAGGCGGTGCGCCGGCCCGATCCCTCGCTCGCCCGCTCCAGTTCGGCCAGGACATGGCGCGCGCGCTCCACGACGGCGGCCGGAAGGCCCGCGAGCTTGGCGACCTGGATGCCGTAGGACCGGTCGGCGACGCCGGCCTTCACCTCGTGCAGGAAGATCACCTCGCCCTCCCATTCCTTCACGCGCATCGTGGCGTTGGACAGGCGTGCCAGACGGGCGGAGAGCGCCGTCATCTCGTGGAAATGCGTGGCGAAGAGCGCCCGGCAGCGGTTCCTCTCGTGGAGATGCTCGACCGAGGCGAAGGCGATGGAGAGCCCGTCATAGGTCGAGGTGCCGCGCCCGATCTCGTCGAGGATGACGAGCGTGCGCGGGCCCGCCTGATGCAGGATCGCGGCCGTCTCCACCATCTCGACCATGAAGGTCGAGCGTCCCTCCGCCAGATCGTCGGAGGCGCCGACGCGGCTGAAAAGGCGATCGACCGTGCCGATCCGGGCGCTTTGCGCCGGCACGTAGGCGCCGATCTGCGCCAGCACCGCGATGAGGGCGTTCTGGCGCAGGAAGGTCGACTTGCCGCCCATGTTCGGTCCGGTGAGAAGCCAGATCGCGCCGGCCTCCGGCTTCTTCGTGCCCGGCGGCGGGGAGAGGTCGCAGTCGTTGGCGACGAAGGCCGGCCCGGCATGCGCCTTCAGCGCGGCCTCGACCACGGGATGGCGCCCGCCCTCGATGCGGAAGGCGAGGCTGTCGTCCACCTCAGGCCGCGTCCAGTTTTCCGACACGGCGAGGTCCGCCAGCGCCGAGGAGACGTCGAGCACGGCCAGCGCATGAGCCGCCGCGCGCAAGGGTTCGGCGGCGGAGACGATCGCCTCCGCCATGTCCGCGTAGGCGCCGAGCTCCAGCGCCAGCGCCTCGGCGGCGGCGCCCGCGATGCGGCTTTCGAGCTCGGACAGGGCATCCGTCGAATAGCGCATGCAGTTTGCCATGGTCTGGCGGTGGAAGAAGCGCGTGCGCCCCTCCTCCACCCGCTGGAGCGCGGGCGCGTGGGTCTCCGCGATCTCGACGAAATAGCCGAGCACGTTGTTGTGCTTGATCTTCAGGGACCGGACGCCGGTCTCCTCGGCATAGCGCCCCTGCAATTCGGCGATGACGCGGCGCGAGCGGTCGCGCAGCGCGCGCGCCTCGTCGAGCGCCGGGATCGCCCCTTCGCGCACGAAGCCGCCGTCGCGCTTCTGCAGGGGCACGTCGTCGGCGAGGCGCTCGGCGAGCAGGGCTTCCAACTCCGGGGGCAGCGCGCGGAGCGCTTGTCCGGCCTCGGCCAGTTCGGGCGGTAGATCGCCCTCTAGCCGTTCCGCCAGCGCGCGGGCCGTGACGAGACTGGCGAAGACGGCTTTCAGATCGCGCGGCCCCCCGCGCTCCAGCGAGAGGCGGGAGACGGCGCGCTCGATGTCGGGCGCCTGGCGCAGCGCGGCGCGCAGCCAGCGGCGCAGATCCGCATCTTCCGCGAAGGCCGCGACGGAATCCTGCCGGATGCGGATGGCGGCGGGGCTCGTGAGGGGCGAAGCGAGGCGCGTGGCGAGGAGGCGCGCGCCGGGGCCGGTCAGCGTGCGGTCGATCGCGGCCAGCAGGCTGCCCGCCCGCCCGCCGCCGACGGAGCGGGTGAGTTCGAGGCTCGCGCGGGTGGCGGGGTCGATCAGGAGGACCGCCCCCTCCTCCATGCGCTCGGGGCGGGCGAGCGCGGGGCGGGCGTCCTTCTGCGTCTTGCCGAGATAGGCGAGGAGCCCCGCCGCCGCCGACAGCTCGGCGCGGGAGAAGTCGCCGAAGCCGGAAAGCGTCGCGACGCCGTAGAACCGGCAGAGACGCTCCTCGGCGGTGGCGCCGTCGAAGAGGATGGCAGGTTCTGGCCGCGCGAGCGCGCCGAGCCTTGCGAAGACGGGCGCCATGCCCTCGTCGTGGAACAAAGCGTCGGGCACGACGATCTCGCTCGGCTCGACCGCGAGGATATCGGAGAGGAGCCGGTCCGGCTCGCTGGCGCGCACCTTGAAGTCGCCGGTCGACAGATCCGCCCAGGCCAGCGCGAAGCTGGCGCCGGCCCCCGTGCCGCCGAGCCGCGAGAGCGCCATCAGAAAGTTCGCGCGGCCGGGCTCGAGCAGCGTCTCCTCGGTGATCGTGCCGGGGGTGACGAGGCGCACGACGTCGCGCTTGACCACCGACTTGCCGCCGCGCTTCTTGGCCTCGGCGGGGTCCTCGATCTGCTCGCAGACGGCGACGCGGTGCCCGCGCTCGATCAGCTTGCGAAGATAGTCGTCGGCGGAGACGACGGGCACGCCCGCCATCGGGATGTCCTCGCCCTCGTGCTTGCCGCGCTTGGTCAGCGCGATGCCGAGCGTGCGGGCCGCGATCGCCGCGTCCTCGAAGAACAGCTCGTAGAAGTCGCCCATGCGGTAGAAGAGGAGGCAGTCGGGATTGGCCGCCTTGATCTCGATGTACTGCGCCATCATGGGCGTCGGCCCGGGTTCCTTTTCGCCCGCCATCAATCGTCCCGGTTCGCCGCCGTCTCGTCCCGGCCGCGGCCGGGATGTCCCAAGGTGCCGCGCAAGAAAACCCTCGCGCCCTCCGGTTCCTACAGAGCTTCATGGAAAGGCAAAAGGGCCGGCGCGCCGTCCTCCACCTCTATCGGACCTTGGGCGCGTGCGGCGCTGGGGCCGGGCGAACCCTCGGGCGTCATGATCCGGCTAGCGCATGCCCTGTGTCGGCGGCGGCCTCGCTCGTCCCGCGGGCAAGGCGGCCCCGCTCCTTCCCCACACGGTTTCATCGCTCGATTCCCGTCGCTCGGACATGTTTCGTTGCAATGCGGCAATTGCCCGCCGGCCGGAATTCGAGCATAATCATTTCATAGGGACAGCGCCTTCGGCAGTTGGAAAAACGGCGGGCAGACCCCACGTTCGACAGCTGCGATCCCTTCATCGCGCGTACCCTTGCGAGGCTCTCATGCGTCTTCGTCTTCTGACCGCCGCCCTTGGCGCCCTGGCCGGCGTCCTCGTCGCCGGCAGCGCCTTGGCGGCCGCGGCCGACCAGGGGGCGGACGTCAAGGTCTACGACTATGCCGTCGAGAACCCGGTCGACGACAGCCCTCTTCCCATTCCGCCCTCGCTCGGCGAGACCGTTCCGCGCACGGTCAGCCTCGTGCCGCTGAGCAAGGAATCGGGCTACGCCTATTTCTACTACAATGGCAGCCCGGTGATCGTGGACATGCGGACGCGCAGCGTCGTGCGCTTCGGCCAGTAGGGTCGCGAGCTTTCGCGGATCGAGGGTTCTTGAGGTCGGCGCTTTATGGCGCCCCCCTCTGCCTGCCGGCATCTCTCCTCGAGGGGGGGAGATCAGGCTTGTCGCGAGGTTTTCGATTTCGATCGAACGGCAGAGCTGCCGATCTCCCCCCCTTGAGGGGAAAATGCCGGCAGGCAGAGGGAGGCACCGTCGAGCGCGACCCTTCAGCCGAACCGGATTTTCAGACCAACGGCCGAAGATCCTGACCCATCCGGCCGCTGACGGCATTGCGAATGTCTCAATGGCGTTCGAGGCTTGAGACATCCGCAAACGGAAGACCGCGAGTCATTTTCAGTGACTCGCGATATCACGCCGACTCCCGGTATCACGCCAGGAAACGACCGGACTCGTCTCCGTAATATTCGATGTAGCGCGGATGGATGTTGGCGACGGGCAGGACGACTAGGACGTCGGTCGTGCCGAACTGGCGGTCCACCACGGCATCCTCTCCGATATGGCCGCCGAGGCGCAGATAGCCCTTGAGGAGCGGCGGGAGCGAGGCGAGCGCGCGGCGCTGGTCGGCTCCGGCGGGCGGCGGCGTCACGGGCGCGCGGCGCTCGGGGCGGGCGCGAACGCGCCATTCGGCGGGCGGCGCGGAGGATTCGCGCAGGAAGGCAAGCGGGGTCGCAAGGCTCGCCGGGTCCGTGCCCGCCAGCGACGCGCAGCCGAAGAGGACATCCACCCGGTGCTTGCGCACATAGGACCAGATGCCCTGCCAGAGCAGCTCGACCGTGCGCTTGCCGCGATAGTCCTTGAGGACGCAGGAGCGGCCGAGCTCCAAAAAGGTCAGGCCCTTATGGCGCGCCAACATCGGCGCGATGTCGAACTCGGAGGCCGTGTAGAAGCCGCCGGCCAGTTCCGCCGCCTCCTGGCGCATCAGCCGGTACGTGCCGACGATGCGCTCGGAGAGATCGCCGTCGCGGTCGCGGTCGATGACGAGGAGATGGTCGCAATAGCGGTCGAAGGCGTCCTTGTCCCGGCGCGTCATCTTCTGGAGCCGGCTCGGACGGGCCGACATCTCCTCGTAGAAGACGCGGTAGCGCAGCTGCTGGGCGGCCCGCACCTCGGCGGCGGAGCGGGCGAGACGCACGTCGAGCGAGCCGAGACGCCCGAGCAGGCCCGCCTCCGGATCGAACCGGCCGGGCACGCGCCGGGCGCCCGCCGGGATCATCGCCTCGAGGGCGGACCGGATGGCCGGGGCGAGCTGGCTGAGAGCCTCGCCTTCGGGGGACGCCGTCCTGAAGAGGTTCATCGAGGGCTCCTTCGCGGGCGCCCGTCCGGCCGCCTGTCCCCCAGGCCATAATACGGCTCGACAACGGTTTCGTGACCATCGCGCCGCCGGGCCGCAAAGATAGCGCGCCGGCCCCTCGATCGCCGGCGCGTCCGGGTCGATCTCCCGGGCGTCGGGTCGATAGGGCGCGAAGGCGGCAGGCCGTGCGCGCCGATCGTGAAAGCCGGTCTCGGCCCGCCCCATCGCCGTCGTCAGCCCATCTCGACGACGAGGCGGCCGCGAACGCCGCCCTCGACGATGCGATGCGCCGCAGCCTCGATGTCGTCGAAGCCGATTTTCGTCGTCAGCGAGGCGAGATGCGCCGGATCGAGATCGAGCGCGAGACGGCGCCAAGCCTCCAGGCGCAGCGCCTTGTCCGCCATGACGGAATCGATGCCGAGCAGCGAGACGCCGCGCAGGATGAAGGGGGCGACCGTCACCGGCAGGTCCATGCCCTGCGCCAGACCGCAGGCGGCGATGGCGCCGCCGCGCTTGGTGCCCGCGAGGACGTTGGCGAGCGTGTGGCTGCCCACCGCGTCGATGCCGGCCGCCCAGCGCTCCGCGGCGAGCGGCTTGCCGGGCTCGGACAGCTCGCGCCGGTCGACGATCTCGGCGGCGCCGAGGCCCTTCAGGTAGTCGGCCTCCTCCGGCCGGCCGGTCGAGGCGATCACATGCCAGCCGAGCTTGGCCAGAAGCGACACGGCGACCGAGCCGACGCCGCCGGACGCGCCGGTGACGATGGCGGGGCCGGCGGCGGGGGTCAGGCCCGCTCGCTCCAGCGCCATGACCGAGAGCATGGCGGTGTAGCCGGCCGTGCCGATGGCCATCGCCTCGGACGGCGTGAAGGCGTCCGGCAGCGGCACCAGCCATTCGCCCTTCAGCCGGGCCCGGCCGGCAAAGGCGCCGTAATGCACCTCGCCGACGCCCCAGCCGTTCAGGACGACGCGGTCGCCCGCTGTCCAGTCCGGGTTCCGCGAGGAGATGACGGTGCCTGCGAGATCGACGCCCGGGATCATCGGCCAGCGGCGCACGACGGGCGACTTGCCGGTGATGGCGAGCCCGTCCTTGTAGTTCACCGTGGTCGCCTCGACGCGGACGTCCACGTCCCCGTCCATGAGATCGGCCGGCGTCAGCTCGACCCGGTCGACGCGCTGGACCTTGTCCGGCCCCCGGGAGATCAGGATCGCGCGAAATGTCTCGTCCATGTCGATGTCTCCTTCGACTCTGCCGGGGCTACGGCTCTATCGGGACTGCTGGTCGCGCGCGGCGGCCTTGGCGCGGCCGGCGAAGAGAAACTCGTCGAGGATCACCAGCGCGGCACCGACGGAGATGAGCGCGTCGGCCAGATTGAAGACCGCGAAGCTCCAGACCGGCGTGTGAAAGAGGACGTAGTCGACGACATAGCCGAGCCGCACGCGATCGATGAGGTTGCCGATGGCACCGCCGACGATCATCGCGAAGGCCAGATGCGACCAGCGCCGCTCGGGCGGCGTCTTCCACCAGAGCCAGCCGACAAAGACGAGCACGAAGGCCGCCATGACGGCAAGGCCGAGATCCCCCATGCCCTCGAACATGGAGAAGGCGATGCCTTCGTTGCGCGCATGGAAGAGCGCCAGGAACGGCAGGAGCTCGATCGAGGCGCCGAGCGGCATGGTGGCGACGACGAGCGCCTTCGCCGCCTGATCGGCGATCACCGAGGCCGCCACGACGAGGGCTCCGAGAGCGAGCGGCCTCAAAGGATAAGCGCCTTCCGCCTCGCCTCGAACAGCATGACGCCCGTCGCGATCGCGAGATTGAGGCTGTCCGCCTTGCCCGCCTGCGGAATGCGCAGGAGCTGGTCGCAGGCCTTGGCGAGCGGCTCGGAGAGGCCGGACTGCTCGTTGCCCATGAGAAGCATCAGCGGCCGCTCGCCATAGGCGGGCGTGCGGTAGTCCACCGCGCCCGACATGTGCGTGCCCGCGACGAGTCCCTTGAACTTCGTGCGCCAGCCGAGAAACTGACCCTCGCTGGCGCGCGCGATCGGCACGGCGAAGATCGAGCCCATCGTGGCGCGCACCGTCTCCAGCGAGAAGGGATCGACGCAGTCGCCGATGAGGACGACGCCCTTGGCCCCGACCGCGTCCACCGTGCGCAGGATCGTGCCGAGATTGCCGGGATCGCGCACGCGGTCGAGCGCGACGACGACGCCGTTGCCGCTGAAATCGAGCTTGTCGAGCGCGACCGTGCGCTGCTTGAAGACGCCGATGGCGCTTTGCGGATTGTCGCGCCGCGTGATGACGCCCAGGACCGTTTCGGAGGCTTCCACGAGATCGGCGCCGAGCGCCACCGCGCGGGCCGCCGCCTTGGTGAGAAGCGGGTTGTGGAGCTGGGATTTGGCGACGACCAGCGTCTTCATCTCCCAGCCCGCGTCGATCGCGTCGAGCACGAGCTTCAGCCCTTCCGCGATGAAGAGGCCGGTGTCGTCGCGGCCCTTCTTCACCGAGAGCGCGCGGATGTCCTTGATGATCGGATTGGAGACGCTGGACAGTTCCTTGACGCGGCCGGGCGCGGAAAGGTCGGGGCGCTTCTCGCGGCGTTCGCCGTCGTGTTCGTCGGCCATGGTCAGGGTTTCCAGCGGGAGAAGAGCGAAGTGGAGAGGAGACGCGGCTCCGCGTTGTCCTCGCGGATCACGAGTTCGCCCGATTCCACCGTGCCGCCCATGCCGCGGAAGCTCTCGGCCATGAGAGCCGACAGCGAATAGAAGGAGGCGCGGATGGAATAGGCGGTGAGGATGACGCCGATCGGCCGGTCGGAGACGAGCTGGCGGACCTGGTCGAGGAGATGGGGCAGGTCCTCGAAGAGCTGCCAGACCTCGCCCTTCGGCCCGCGCCCGAAGCGCGGGGGATCGAGAAGGATGATGTCGTAGCGGCTGCCGCGCTTCACCTCGCGCTCGACATAGCGCACGGCATCCTCGCAGAGCCAGCGCACGGGCTTTTCCGTCAGGCCGGCGAGCTCGGCATTCTCCCGCGCCCAGCCGATCGCCTTCTTGGAGGCGTCGACATGCGTCACCTCGGCGCCCGCGCGGGCGGCCAGAAGCGAGGCGAGGCCGGTATAGCCGAAGAGATTGAGCACGCGGACGGGGCGCCGCGAGGCCTCGATCGCATCCGTCATGAAGGCCCAGTGGCTGGCCTGTTCGGGAAAGACGCCGACATGGCGGTAGGAGGTGAAGCGGCCGAGATAGGAGAGGCCGCGATGGGCGAGCGGCCAGGTCTCGCCGAGCGGCACCTTGGGAAAGCGCCAGCGGCCGGAACCCTCCTCGTCGGTGTCGCCGGTGAAGACGGCATCGGCCGCCTCCCAGGCGCGCTCGGGCAGAAGGCGCGGCCAGATCGCCTGGTTCTCCGGCCGGCGCACGGTGAGCGGGCCGTAGCGCTCCAGCTTCTCGCCGTCGCCGCAGTCGAGCAGCGCATAGTCCGCATCGGGCTCGACGGTCAGGATCACCGGCAGGCGCTCGGCGGGGCGGGCGCCCTCGCGGCGCGGCGGCGGCGTGCGCCGGGCGCCCTCCTCGCGGGGGGCCGTCTCGCGGACGGCACCCTCGTCCCGCGGCTCCTCGCGGACGGGTCTTTCGCGCGGCGCCTCGCGGGCGGGCTTCTCGCGGGGCGGGCCGTCGCGGAACGCGGTCTCGCGGGGCGCTGCGGCGCGCCCGGAGCCCTTGGCGTCGCGCGGCGGCCGCTTCGGGCCGGATGCCGGAGGCCTGCGGCGATCGCCGCTCAAAGCGGCGTCCTCGTTGGAACGTGGTCGATCATCGGTCCATCTAACGGACCGCCTTCGTCTTGGCAAAGTGCCGGCCTGCACCATCCTCGACGGCAACGCCGAAAGTCGGACTCGATTTTACTCCGAACGGGTGCATAGGTCGATGCGACCGATCATCGGCGCGACAGCCGAATCGGACAGGGAGGAACGACAGCCATGGATCTCAAGGGCGAATACAGGCTTCCGGCGCCGCGCACCGCCGTCTGGGAGGCGCTGAACGATCCGGACGTCCTGCGCGCCTGCATCCCCGGCTGCGAAAGCCTGGAGATGAAGGGCGACAACGAGATGGCCGCGACCGTCGTCACCAAGATCGGCCCGGTCAAGGCGAAGTTCTCGGGCGAGGTGCGGCTCGAAGACATCGTCGCGCCGGAGAGCTACTCGATCGTCGGCGAGGGCAAGGGCGGCATCGCGGGCTTTGCCAAGGGCGGAGCCAAGGTGCATCTGGCGGAAGACGGCGCGGACACGATTCTCACCTATTCGGTGGATGCTCAGGTCGGCGGCAAGATCGCCCAGCTCGGCGGCCGGCTGATCGAATCGACGGCCAAAAAGCTCTCCGCGCAGTTCTTCGACGCCTTCGCGGCCCATGTGACGGGCGGCACGGCCAAGGCCGAAGGCACGACCGAAGCGGTCTGATCGACTCTTACGCCGGACGAGTTCCGGCAAGAGGCTCGGGGCGCCGCTCGGGCTCGGTAGACCCTGCCGACGGGCCCTTACGAGCGGGACGCGACGAGAACGGCGGCGGCGAGGTCTTCGAGCGCCGCGCCGACCGACTTGAAGAGCGTGATCTCCTCGGGCGAGGACCGGCCGGGATGATGCCCCCGGCAGAGATCGTGGAGGTCTGCCGCCACGTCCTCGGCCCGGAAGGCGCCGGCGCGGATGGCCTGGACGAGATCGCCGCCCTCGGCCAGCGCGCCGCCGCGCGTGTCGACGAAGACGGTGGCGGCGGCGACCGCCGCATCGTCGGTCTCGCGCATGTCCGGCAGGAAGGCGCCGACGAGATCGAGATGCGTGCCCGGCCGCACGAATCGTCCCTCGATCAGCGGCACGCGCGAGAGGGTCGCGGCCGAGACGATGTCGGCCTCGGCGACGGCGCCTGCGAGATCCTGCGCAAGGCTCGCCTCGATGCCCTCGGCCCGAAGCTCCGCGACCACGGCCTCAGCGCGCTCCGAGCTGCGGTTCCAGATGGCGACGCTTTCGATCGGACGGACGGAGCGCATGGCGCGCACGAGATGCGCCGACAGGGCGCCCGCGCCGATCACGAGATGGCGGCGCGAATCGGGCCGGGCGAGATAGGAGGCGGCCAGAGCGGAGGCCGCCGCCGTGCGCCGGACTGTCAGAGCCTGCCCGTCGATGACGGCGAGCGGCGCGCCGGTCGCGCCGTCCATCAGAAGATAGGAGCCGAGGACGGAGGGCAGGCTGCGGCGTGCATTGTCCGGCGAGACCGTGACGATCTTGACGCCGATATGCCCCGGAGAGGATCCGCCGGCCGATGCGAAATCGGTCCAGGCGGGCATCAGGAGCAGCGTCGAGGCCGCCTCGCCCGCGCCGCGCTCGACGGCGTGATGATGGCGGACGGGCTGGACGACGGAACCGGCGAAGGCCTCGCGCAGCGCCCCGACGACGGAGGGCATGTCGAGCGCCGCATCGACGGCAGCGGCATCGATGAGGCGCATCGGGAGGGACCGGATCAGGCGGCGCGGGGCGCGGCGAGGGCCGTGGAGGACGAGGGCGCGAGGGCGGCGGCCTTGGCCTTCTCCTCGGAGAGGACGCGCAGGCGCTCGCGCGCATCGTCGGCGTCGCGCTTCAGGCGCTCGATCTCGTTGCGGCGCTTCCAGGCCTTGCGGCGGTAGTGCGCCTGCGTCAGCCAGGTGCCGGTGCCGCCGAGGACGAGGCCGACGATGACGGCGCCGATCATCAGGATGAAGAGCGGCATGGAATAGGTGAATTGCGGCATCGTGCCGAGCGGATCGAGCGACACCGTCACGGGTCCGCGATTGGACACGCAGAAGACGACGAGCAGGATCGCCAGCGGCACGAGGATCAGGAAGGACAGGATACGGCTTACCATCGTTCTCAACCTTCATCGTCGTCGCAGGGGCGCCGGACATCGGGCCCGGCCGCCGGAACGCTCGAGCGCACCGACCCTTGTCGATATGGCCGCAGCGCAGCCGGCGTCAATCGCCAAGAGTGGAAAGGCTCGGGACTCGACGCGGAAAGCGCGGGCGCCGCAGGCGCAAAACGACGGCGGCGCAAGGGAACGGCGGGAACGACGCCTTCGCGGTAAGCCTATCGGCCCAACCCATGGCAGACCATGCGCTGCCTCTCGCAGCATCCGCCGGACGTGTCGCCGGGCGGGCGAGCGAACGGATCAGGCGGCGTCGTTCAGGCGCTCGCGCAGTTCCTTGCCGGCCTTGAAGAAGGGCACCCACTTCTCCTCGACGTCCACGGCGTCGCCGGTGCGCGGGTTGCGGCCGGCGCGCGGCGGGCGGTTCTTCACGGAGAAGGCGCCGAAGCCGCGCAGTTCCACGCGATTGCTCTCGCAGAGCGCCTCGGTGATCTCGTCGAAGATCGCGTTGACGATGGTTTCGACGTCGCGCTGGTAGAGATGCGGGTTGCGGCTCGCGATGATCTGCACGAGTTCGGACTTGATCACGGGGAACTCCAGGATCGCTTCGAGATGGACTTGACTAAAAATCGAGAGATCCGAACTTTTCACCGGTCTCGAACGAGGCAGGACTGAGCTGACTTTACGTCATCCCAGCTAGCGCAGGGGAGGCTGCCAGAGCGATATCAGGCCGTCAAGATGGCCGACGCTTCGAGTGAGCGCTTGCGGCAAGGATTCGGCCGCCGGATCGAGGCCGAGCGTCGAAAAGACGGCCGCGCGGGCGCTGCCGAAGACCGAGGACGCGAAGCCGCCCTCCTTCTCGGGCTCGCGGTCGACGATGTCGAGATCCTTGGCGACGCCGCGCGTGTCTTCGAGCCAGGCGCGCACCTCGGCCTCGCCGCCGACCGCGTCGATCAGGCGGTTCTGCAGCCCCTGCCCGCCCGTGAAGACCGAGCCGTCGGCCAGCCGTCGCGCCTCGGCCGCATCGAAGGGCCGGCGCTCGTCGACGAGGGCGACAAACCATTCGTAGGTGTCGAGAACCGAGCGTCGAATCATCGCTTCCGCTTCCGGCGGGGCCGGCGCGAAGGGCGAAGGCTCCGCCTTCATCGGCGAGGACTTGATGGCGGAGACCTTCACGCCGACATTGCCGAGAAGGACGGAGGCATCCACATATTGGAAGAGAACGCCGATCGAGCCGACGATCGAGGTCTGGTGCGCGACGATGTGATCGGAGGCGACCGCGACCATGTAGCCGGCGGAGGCGGCGAGCGTTCCGACCTCGGCCGCGACGGGCTTCACCTCCGCGATGGCCCGGGCCGCGCGATAGAGCGTCTCGCCGCCGACCGTGGTGCCGCCGGGCGAATCGATCTTCAGGATGACGGCCTTCACGGCGTCGTCGTCCTTCAGGTCGTCGAGGAGATCGAGGAGCTTGTCGTCCTCCGTGATGATGCCGGAAATCTCGACCCGGGCGATCTGCCCGCCGAGCACGGGGGCCGAGCGCTTGTTCGACGTCAGGGCCAGCGGCACGCCGACGACGAGGGCGCCGAGCGCGACGATGGCCGCGACCCGCCAGAAGCCGAGCTTGCGGCGCAGGCGACGGCGGTCGATGAGGTCCTGCGCAAGGGTCACGGTCGGTCCATGGTTTACGGTTCGCTAATGCTGTGACCGATAGACTAATCGTGCAACGAATGCCAAGCCGGGACGCGAACGGGAGAGCGGCTGGGCAAAGCGAGTCAGCATGACCATATTGAATGGTCGGTAATCCATGACGGTCCCTCGGCCACAAGCGTCCGGCGGATCGCGCGAAACCCTTTTTGAGACGTCGGGAACGAAGGCTTGGTCGAAACGGCAGCCCATATGGACCGCGCGATGCACACCGCCGAGGCCGGCCAGGGCCGGGACGCGCGGCGTGCGGCCGAGTTCAAGCGTGCGCGGCGCCATTCGCGCAAGGTCTCCGTTATGAAGGTGGCGCTGCCTCTCCTGGCCGTGCTCATCGTGGCGGGCGGCGCGGGCGCGACCTGGCTGGCGCGCAGCCTGCCCGACGAACTGCCGCTGAACGCCTTCGGCCTCGAAAACGGGCGCCTCGTGATGCAGGACCCGCGCCTGTCCGGCACGGACGGGCAGGACAGGCCCTATTCCATGGTCGCCAAGCGGGCGATCCAGTCGCTGACGGGCGGCGGGGGCGTCGAGCTCGAAGCCGTGAAGGCCAATATCGGGATCAGCCCGACCGCCACCGCCGACATCGTCGCCACACGCGGCCTCTACGATGCGGGCGCGCAGACGCTGCGCCTCTACGAAGGGCTGGAAGTGACGACCTCGGACGGCATGACGATCGAGATGAGCGGCGCCGACATCGCGCTCGAAGGCGGATCGATGGAGGGCGCAGGCCCCGTCCACATCCGCACGCAGGAGCAGACCGTCGAGGCCGGCTCGCTCTCGGTCGCCGATGGCGGCCAGAGCCTCAGCTTTCGAAACGGCGTGAAGATGACCCTGATGCCGTCCGCCGACGGCGCGGCGCCGTCGCTCCCCGGCCTTCCGTCGGCCGACGACGTGGCGCCGGCGCTTCCTTCCCTGCCGTCCGCCGACGGCCTCGTGCCATCCCTGCCGTCCGCCGACGGCGAGCGCTAAAGACCCGGAGTGACCGACAGATGAAGCCTCTCCTCCTCCTGGCAACCGCCGCGCTCCTGGCGGCATCGGCGTCCGGCGCCAGCGCCCAGGCCTTCGGCAACTCGTTCAACGGGCTGCAGGTCTCCAACGACCAGCCGATCGCCATCGAATCCGACCAGCTCGACGTGGACGACGCCAAGTCCATGGCGACCTTCTCCGGCAACGTGAACGTGGCGCAGGGCGAGACGCTGCTGAAGACCACCAAGCTCGTCGTCTACTACGCCAAGGACGCCGCCAAGGCCGGCAAGGGCGACGCCAAGGCCCCCGCCGCCAAGCCCGCCAAGGCGACCGGCATGCCCGGCGGCGGCTCCAACGAGATCGACCGGCTGGAGGCGAGCGGCAAGGTCTACATCAAGTCCGCCGATCAGGTCGCGACCGCCGAGAAGGCCGATTTCGACATGAAGACGCAGGTGGCCGTCATGACGGGCAACGTCGTGATGACGCAGGGCGAGAACGTCGCGCGCGGCGACAAGCTGACGATCCATATGGACACCGGCATCGCCCGGCTCGGCGGCGCCGCATCGAACGGCGGCGGCCGGGTGAAGATCCTGATGGCGCCGAACAGCGCACCGGCGGCCCAGTAGGCTTCGCGCCGAACAGCCGGCCGGCGCCGGGTCTTCGGCCGCCGGCTCCTTGCCAGAACGGGGATCACCTCAGACCATGACATCCTTCGCAACATCGGCTCCCCCGGCAGAGCGCCGGGGAGCCGGGTCCGAGACGCGCCGCCCTTCGAACCGGCGCGAGGGGGCGCCCGGCGAGGCGCCCGGCACGCCGGCCAAGGCGCGGACCGCCGAGGGCACGCTCGTCGCGCGCGGCCTCACCAAGGCCTATCGCGGCCGGCGCGTGGTGGATGGCGTCGACGTCTTCGTGCGGCGGGGCGAGGCGGTCGGCCTGCTGGGGCCGAACGGCGCGGGCAAGACGACCTGCTTCTACATGATCACCGGCCTCGTGCCGGTCGATACCGGGCGCATCGAGCTCGACGGGCACGACATCACGGGCGTGCCCATGTACCGGCGAGCGCGCCTCGGCATCGGCTACCTTCCCCAGGAAGCCTCGATCTTTCGCGGGCTTTCGGTGGAGGACAACATCCGCGCCGTGCTCGAAGTCGTGGAGAAGGACAAGGCCGAGCGCGAGAAGCAGCTGACCGCGCTTCTCGAGGAGTTCCACATCGAGCATCTGCGCAAGAGCCCCTCCACCGCCCTTTCCGGCGGCGAGCGGCGGCGCTGCGAGATCGCGCGGGCGCTCGCCTCCCGCCCGACCTTCATGCTGCTCGACGAGCCCTTCGCCGGCGTCGATCCGATCGCGGTCTCCGACATCCAGAGCCTCGTGCGGCACTTGACGCAGCGCGGCATCGGGGTTCTCATCACGGACCACAACGTCCGCGAGACGCTCGGCCTCATCGACCGGGCCTACATCATGCATGCCGGCGCCGTGCTCACCCATGGCAGCCCGCAGGAGATCGTCGACAATGTCGACGTGCGCCGCTTCTATCTCGGCGAGCAGTTTACCTTCTGAGCCTCCATTGCAGCGAAGGATGCGCCCGAACGCAGAGGGCGCATTGACAAGCAAGATGCGGACCAGTTTCATGGGAACCGTCAGCCGGCGCCGCAACGGGCCGCCGTGGACCGGTTTCAACGCCCTGCCGACCAGCGGCCGGGGCAGGCCTCTCCGCGGCCGCTTGCCCATCGCGTAACCGGCATGCCTCCCCAGGAGGCAGGACCGGTGAGGCGTTCCATGTTGATGATGTCGGCCAAGCTTCAGATGCGCCAGAGCCAGTCTCTGGTGATGACGCCGCAGCTGCTTCAGTCGATCCGCCTTCTCCAGTTCTCCCATCTCGAGCTCCAGGCCTTCGTCGACCAGGAAATGGAGCGCAATCCGCTTCTCGAAACCGGCGACGGCGCGGAGCCGGACTGGCGGCAGAACGCCGGCGCCGAACCGCCGGATCTGGCGCAGACGCCGGTCGCCATCGCCGACGCCGCCCTCTCCGGCGAGCGCCACGACGGCGAGGCCATCGCGGACGGGTTCGAGGCCGGCGGGTTCGAAGGCGGCGGCTTCGAGGAGCCGGCGCCCGGCGACCGCGAGACGCCGAGCACGGCCAAGGACGCGTCGAGCCTCTCGCCGGCGAGCCCCTCCGGCGGTGGCGGCGGCGAGAGCTTCGACGGCGCGCCCTCGATCGAGAGCTTCGCCGAGCCTCGCCCCTCTCTCGCCCGTCATGCGCTGTCGGAACTGGCCGAGGCGATCGCCGATCCCCTGGACCGGCGGATCGGCGAGGCGCTGGTCGAACAGCTGGACGAGGCGGGGTATCTGAGGATCGATCCCGAAGCGGTCGCCGAGGCTCTCGGCGTCGAGCCGCAGCGGCTGCGGGGCATCCTGCGCCGTCTGCAGGACCAGTCGGAGCCCGCCGGGCTCTTCGCGCTCGATCTCGCCGACTGTCTCGCCATCCAGCTGCGTCGCCTCGGGCGGCTCGATCCCGTGATGGAAACCGTGCTCGCCCATCTCGACCTCCTCGCACGCCGCGATTTCGCGACGCTCCGGCGCCTGACCAGCGAGGACGAGACGGGGCTCATGGACATTCTCTCCGAGATCCGGCGGCTCGATCCCAAACCCGGCCATGCCTTCGAATCCGGCCCGGCCGACGTCGTCGTGCCCGATGTCGTCGTGACGGAGGCCGCCGACGGCAGCTGGCGCATCGAGCTCAATCCCGACGCCCTGCCCCGCGTCCTCGTCGATTCCGACTATGTCGAGCGCATCGCGACCGGGCGCCTCTCCTCGCAGGATCGCACCTTCCTCACCGATTGCCACGCCTCGGCCAACTGGCTCGTGCGCTCGCTCGACCAGCGGGCCCGCACCATCCTGAAGGTCGCCTCCGAGATCGTGCGCCGGCAGGACGGTTTCCTGACGCGCGGCATCGAGGGGCTGAAGCCGCTGACCCTCATGGCGGTCGCCGAGGCGGTGGGCATGCATGAATCGACGATCAGCCGCGTCACCGCCAACAAGTACATCGCGACGCCGCGCGGGACCTTCGAGCTGAAATTCTTCTTCACCGTCGCCATCGCCTCGACCGGCGGCGGCGATCCCCATTCGGCCGAGAGCGTCAAGCATCGCATCCGAATTCTCGTCCAGGCGGAAAGCATCGGAGCCGTCCTCTCCGACGACGACATCGCCGACAAGCTGAAAGCGGAAGGGGTGGAGCTGGCGCGCCGGACCGTCGCCAAGTACCGGGAGGCGCTCGGCATTCCCTCCTCCATCCAGCGCCGGCGCGAGATGAACGCGCGACGTGCGGCATCGTAAGCTTTACGTATCCATATCCCGCAGGCGATCACGGGATGTTTCGAAGGGTGGCGAAGCGGCACCGCCGCGTTGACAGGCCCGGCGGGTGTCCCTAGAAGGCGCCACCCGACCGGGTCGCCCGGAAGCGGCGGACAGCGGAGAAACCCCCGCCTGTCATGCCGCGTTCAAGAGAAGCCCCGCCACCGTCCGGCGGCGGGAATCGACGAGACGGTACGACAGGACGGCTCGTCCGAAGGGAGCTTTGCAGATGAGTGTTCGGGTTTCGGGAAAGCACATGGATGTCGGCGAGGCGTTTCGCTCGCGCATCGAGGACCGCCTGGATCAATCGGTCGGCAAGTATTTCGACGGAAACTTCACCGGCACGGTGGTTCTGACCAAGGAGGGCGCGCGCTATTCGGCCGACTGCCTCCTCCATCTGGATTCCGGCGTGGTCTTCCAGGCCGCCGGCGAGACCCACGATCCGGAATCGAGCTTCGCCGAAGCGGTCGACAAGATCGAGAAGCGTCTGCGGCGCTACAAGCGGCGGCTGAAGGACCACCATTCGGGCCCGAACGGCCATCGCGAGGTCGCCTATAGCGTCGTCGCGCCGATCCCGGCCGAGGAGGATCACGAGATCCCGGTGGACTATGCGCCCGCGATCATCGCCGAGACCTCGCTGAAGGTCGGCACGATGTCGGTCGCGAATGCCGTCATGGAGCTCGACCGGCGCGACAGCCCGGTCGTCGTCTTCCGCAATGCCGGCAGCGGCGAGGTCAACATCGTCTACCGCCGGTCCGACGGCAATTTCGGCTGGGTCGATCCGTCGACCTACAAGTCGGCGAACTGATCCACCTTGGCCGAGGCCATCCTATCCGGGATCGCTGCCCCGACCGGTCGCCTTATCGCGACCGGCGGGGTTTCGTCCCTCAGCGGCCGGCCGGATCGTCCGGCCGCCGCCCCTTCAAGGGACCGTCCCGCCTGATGACCGCCCCTTCCTCAACGACCGCGCCCGGCGTCGATCTGGCCGATCTCATCGGTCCAGACGCGATCCTGCCCGCCCTTCGTGGAAACACCAAGAAGCAGGTTCTGCAGGAGCTGGCCGAGCGCGCCGCCCTGCGCACCGGCCTGAACGAGCGCGAGATCTTCGAGACCGTGCTCCAGCGCGAGCGACTGGGCTCGACGGGCGTGGGAAACGGCATCGCCATTCCCCACGGAAAGCTCGCCTCCCTCCCCGGCCTCGTCGGCGTCTTCGGGAAGCTGAACCGGCCGGTGGATTTCGACGCGCTCGACGACCAGCCGGTCGATCTGGTCTTCCTGCTACTGGCGCCCGAAAATGCCGGCGCCGATCATCTGAAGGCGCTCTCCAAGATCGCGCGCCTCCTGCGCAACGGCGACGTCGTGGCCAAGCTCAGAGCCTCGCGCGACGCCGAGACGATCTACGCGCTGATGACGCACACCCTCCCGCCGCACGCGGCCTGACAGACCCCAACGCCGGACGAGAGTTCCGGCGGGAGGCTCATGCGCCGTTCGGGCCTGTTCAGCTCTGCCACCGGAGCGCTCCCGAAGCCGGAACATACAACCGTCACGCCTCGACGAACCCGCGACTCGAACCTGTCGTCAGACGCGCGTCGCCGGACGCAGCGACCGTTTTCTTAATGGCTTTTCAGCTAGATCGTCATTCGATCGGAGGCCGGAATGCCGAGCAGATTGAGCCAAGCGCAGCGGCGCATCGTCTCGCGGGTTGTAGCGCCCGTCGCGGTTCTCGTGGGCGCGCTGATCCTGCTCGTCATCGGAATGGTGATTCTGCTCGCCCGCCAGCAGACGGCCGACGCGCTGGAGCG
Organism: Aureimonas sp. Leaf427; assembly: GCF_001425485.1. Taxonomy (GTDB): domain Bacteria; phylum Pseudomonadota; class Alphaproteobacteria; order Rhizobiales; family Rhizobiaceae; genus Plantimonas. The sequence goes on from NZ_LMQW01000012.1 coordinate 486,940, forward strand.
GCAGCGCGAACTGGCGCGCGGCATGATCGACATTCGCCTCGCCGAACTCTCCAACATGACCGACGACTACGCCCATTGGGACGAGGCCTTGCAGAAGCTCGGCCTCCAAATCGACCGGGATTGGGCGGCCGAGAATATCGGCATCGCAATGAACAAGCGCTTCGGCGTCGATATGGTCTTCGTCCTCGATTCGGCCGGCCGCACATCTTATGCGATGATCGGACAGGCCGACAGCAACCGCCCGGCGGATCAAGCGATCACGGCAGGCTACCGAGAACTCCTCGAACGGCGGCACTCGGCAGGCCCCGACGCATTGGCATCCGGTCTCGTGGTCGCGGATGGGCTTCCGGCCTTCATCGTCGTCGCGCCCCTACGGCCCTTTCTGACGAGCATCGACACGACGCGGCAGTCGCGCAGCCTCCTCGTCTTCGTCGATCTCCTCGACAAGCCCCAGCTTCGCCATCTGGCGGATATCTACCGGCTTCCGAATTTGGCGGTCGCCGCCGCGCACGGGGCGGAGCCGACGGCATCGATCGGCTTGCGGACCGGCGACGGGAGGACCGATCTCAGCCTCGCCTGGGAGGGCGACGATCCCGGCGCTCGGCTCCTGCTGCGGATCTTGCCGATGCTGGGCGGACTGCTTCTGGCTTTCGCCGCGATGACGGTCTTCGTCCTCGTCAACGCCTACAGATCCGCTGAAAAGCTGCGGATCGCGGAGGACATGGCAGCGCGCGATCCCCTGTCCGGCCTGTGGAACCGAACCACGCTGGCGAACGATCTGGACCGCCCTTTCGCGAAGGACGAGATCACCCCCTTCACGCTCTTCTATCTCGATCTCGACGGCTTCAAGCACATCAACGATACGCATGGCCACGATATCGGCGATGTCGTGATCCGCACCACATCGTCGCGCATCTCGGAGTCGATCCCCCAGAACGCCAAAGCCTACCGTCTCGGGGGAGACGAGTTCGCGGTGATCATGCCCGGCCGCGCCTCGAAAGCCCGGCTCGGGTGGGTAGCGGAGGCCATGCTGACCCGGATCACGGCGCCCATCGTCCAGGATGGCCTGACCCTTCATGTCGGCGTGACCATCGGCATCGCCCGCGCCCCGGAGGATGCCCAATCCGCGACGAAGGTCGTGCGTCTCGCCGACCAGGCGCTTTACGCGGGCAAGCGCTCCGGCAAGGGAATTGCGCAGTTCGCCGAACCGCTCCACCAGACCGAAGACGAGAGCGCGGGACGGCCGGATATCGAGGCCGAGGCCGCACGGCGAGCCGGTTGACCGGCGTCCAGCTACGGGCTGTCACCTGACATTCGGCGAACGGCTCCTTCCATAGAAGCTTCGCCCAAAAGGCGTTCGACATTGTCCGAAACGAAAAAGGACGGGCGCTGTCCGCACCCGTCCTTCATTCAGTCGCTATGAGCGCCGCTTCAGTGCGTGCTGACCGCCAGAAGCTCGTTCTCCGTCGCGCTGGCGAGGATGCTGCCGCGATCGTCGGAGACCGCGAGCGGCGTGCCGTCGGCCGAAAAGAGAGCCCAGAGGTTCAGACCCGGCTGGATCGACTTCGCGGCGGGGAAGCGCGCGCGGATGTCGTCGGAGGACATCAGGCGGAGATAGGCGAGATGGCCTTCGCCGATGGCGGCGAGATCGGTCGGGGAGACGGGGGTGGAGGGCGTGGTCATCGTGTCTGTTTCCTTGTTCATACAAGCGAACGACGGGGCAGGCGAAAGACGGTTGCAGGCGAAAGTCAGGGACAGGCGAGAAAATCTGTGAGCGAACGGCGCGTGGTCGAGAAATGAAGTCGGCGAACGAAGGGTTCGTTGCCGCAAACGTCTAGTCGGAGACCGCGATCTCGATCCTCTTGACGATCCGTTCCGGCTCGGGCCGGGCGAGGTCGATGAGAAGAAGACCGTTCTTCAGCTGGGCGCCGAGAATCTGCATGCCGTCCGCAAAGAGGAAGGACTTCTGGAACTGCCGCGCCGCGATGCCGCGATGCAGAAACTCCCGGTCCTTGTCCTCGGCCTGCCGGCCGCGGATCGTCAACTGGTTCTCCTCCGTCGTCACTTCCAGATCGTCGGGCCTGAAGCCTGCGACCGCGAGCGTGATGCGAAGGATGTCGGGAACCGGCCGGCCGTTCGCCGGCGGCTCGTCGGGCAGACGCCCCCGAATGCGTTCGATGTTGTAGGGCGGATAGCCCTCCCCACCCTTCCCGATCCGCTCCAGCGTCTTCTCCACGGCGTCGAAGCCGAGAAGAAGGGGGCTCGAAAAGGGCGTCACTCGGCTCATCTGTTTCAAGTCCTTGTGAAAGCGACTTATTCTTCGAAGACCCTGAAGCGGCGTCTTCGATCCTGTTCATCTGATATGGATTTACGCCCCATCAATTTCAACCATCGTAGCTGCGAAAGCAATCGGGCGGCCCACCCTGCGATGGTCCGCCCGAACCGGTAAAGAAAGCGTGCCGTAGGCTTCTCAGGAGGCTACGCTGCCGGGCTTGAAGTTGAGGACGACGCCGTTGATGCAATGGCGCTTTCCCGTCGGCTGCGGGCCGTCGTCGAAGACATGGCCGAGATGGCCGCCGCAGGTCGCGCAATGGACCTCGGTGCGGGGATAGACGAGCTTGTAGTCAGTCGAGGTGGCGACGCCGCCCTCGACCGCCGCATAGAAGCTCGGCCAGCCCGTGCCGGAATCGAACTTCGTCTCGGACGAGTAGAGGGCCGTGTCGCAGCCCGCGCAGTGATAGAGGCCGGACGCCTTGTTCCCGTTCAGCTGGCTGGAGAAGGGCCGCTCGGTCGCCTCCTCGCGCAGCACGGCGAACTGGTCGCCCGTGAGCTTCTTGCGCCATTCCTCGGGCGTGAAGGAGACGGGAAAGCTGCCCTCCGCCCCGACCGCGCGGCCGGAAACGGCAAAGCCGAGGGCCGTCGCGGCTCCGGCGAAGATCGTGGTCAGAAGAAATTGCCGACGCTGCATGGCATCCTCCTTGAAGGTTTCGCGGACGCAGGCGACGGGGCCGCTCCGCCGGTGCCGACCGGTTCGTCGGCCGAACATTTGGCGACGAGAACCTGCCTTTGAAAGACAAGAGCGCGTGAAGACAAGGGCGGACCGCGGAGCGGTCTTCGCCGCGATCCGCCTTCGAAGCTGAAAGGCCCCCGCACCGAACCGGCGCGGGGGCCTCCGTCAGCCGGCTTACTTCGGCATAAGGACGGTGTCGATGACGTGCACCACGCCGTTCGACTGCAGGACGTCGGCCTGCGTCACCGTGGCCTTGCCGCCCTTGGCGTCCGTGATGGTCAGCTTGTCGCCTTCCATGGCGAGCGTCAGTTCCTCGCCCTGCACGGTCTTCACCATGTGCTTGCCGCCGTCGTCCTTGATCATCTTCATCGCGTCCGCCGCGAGCGCCTTGGCGGGAACGACGTGATAGGTCAGGATCTTGGTCAGCATTTCCTTGTTCTCGGGCTTCACCAGCGTGTCCACCGTGCCGGCCGGGAGCTTGGCGAAGGCATCGTTGTCCGGCGCGAAGACGGTGAACGGGCCCTTGGTGCCGAGCGTCTCGACGAGGCCGGCGGCCTTCACCGCGGCGACGAGCGTCGTGAGGTTCGAGGCGTTCGGCGCGTTCTCGGCGATGGTCTTGTCGGCATACATGGGCGCGCCGCCGACGGTGACGGGCTCCTGGGCCAAGACGGCGCCGGCCGAGCCGACGAGGACGGAGGCGAGAAGGGCGTTGCGGACGAGGATCTTCAACATCTGGGCGTTCCTTTTGGAAAAAGGGCTGCCTTCCATCACGAAAGGTGGACCAGATACGGGTGAGCCCGACGAACGGACGCATCCGCCGAAGTCACGGTTTGTTGAAGTTTCGTTAAAAAGACGATCAGTCCTCGATACGACTTCCGCGCGTCTTCTTCGTCGCGGAGCGGCCCTTCTTCTCCGCCAGCCGGCGCTCGACCGAACCCTTGGTGGGCCGGGTCTTCTTGCGCGGCGGCGGGGGCGGCACGAGGGCGGCGCGGATCAGCTCGGCCAGGCGCTCGCGCGCATCCGCCCGGTTGCGCTCCTGCGTTCGATGGCGCGAGGCCTCGATCAGGATCTCGCCGGCCTTGGTCGCGCGGCTGCCGGCGAGTTTCATCAGCCGCACCGCCACCTCGTCGGAAAGGACCCGGCAGCCCCGCGCGTCGAAGCGCAGCTGCACGGCGGTCGCGACCTTGTTGACGTTCTGCCCGCCCGGCCCGCTCGCGCGGATGAAGCTTTCCTCGAGATGGGTTTCGGGAATGAGCACGCGGGCGCTGACGCGCAGTCCCTCCTCCTCGGCCATGGTCTCGTCCCTTTACCGCTTCCGAGGCGAATGCCGGTCAACGTCATCCGGCGAATGCCCGGGGACATGGCGGCAGCACCGCCGAGCCGTCAAGCGGTCCCGTCGCCCGCTGCGCCGAGCGGACTCAGCGCCGGATAAGAACCGCCGCCGGATCGATGCGGCGCTCCCAGCCCGCGCGCTCGAGGGCGGGAACCTCGTCCGCCTCGGCGGGCCGGCCGAGGCAGAAATAGCCGATGAAGGTCCAGTCGGCCGGAACGCCCAGCGCGCGGACGACCCGTGCGGGATCGAGGATCGACAGCCAGCCGAGGCCGAGTCCTTCGGCCCGGGCGGCCAGCCAGAGCGTGTGGAGCGCCAGAACCGACGAGTAGCTCGCCGTCTCCGGCATGGTGCGGCGGCCGAGGCCGTGGCCCCGCGAGGTCGCGTCGTCGCAGAAGAGGGCGAACTGGCAGGGCGCCTCCTTCAGACCTTCGAGCTTCAGACGGGCATAGGACGCGGCGCGCTCCTCGTCCTGGTCCAGCAGGGCGTCCGCGTTGCACTCTTCGAAGATCGCCCGGATCGCGCTCCGCGCTTCTGGCGTCTCCACGCCGACGAAGCGCCAGGGCTGGCTGAGACCGACGGAGGGCGCGAGACAGGCGATCTCGACGAGGCGTTCAAGGCATTCAGGCGGCAGGGGATCGGCCAGGAACCGCCGGACGTCGCGGCGCCAGCGGAAGAGATCGAGCAGGCCGGCCTGGAAGTCGCGGTCGAAGACGGGCGGCGCTGTGCCCGGTCGCCCTTGGTCCCGCCGGCCGTCGCCGACGTCGGCCGGATCGCTCGCCGCCGCACCGGAATATCGGCCCGCCTCGTCATATCGCATCATGCCATCGGCCCCGCACGCATCGCCTCAAGGTCCGCAGGGGTGCGGACGGCCCGCCCGGCATGCCGACGCCCTCGGTGGTCGGGAGCCTCGGCGCCGTGCGAGCAGATGCGTTTCAGACATTCGGCGGGGAAAGGCCAGGGTCGCTCGAACGGGTGCGCCCGCACCGACATGCAAAAGCCCGCGGAACCACCGGTTCCACGGGCTCTCTCCTCCCAGAGAGCCGGCCGCGCAAGGCGGCCGGGATGATGGCCAGAGAGCCAGCCGCGCGAGGCGGCCGGCAGGGTCGAGCGCCTTACTCGGCGGCGAGCGCGACGCTCGGGGCCGCCTCGATCACGGCGCTGTCGACATGGGCCTCGAACTTCTGGAAGTTGCGGCGGAACATGTCGACGAGCTTGGCGGCCTGCGCGTCGTAGGCGGCCGGGTCGGCCCAGGTGGAGCGCGGGTCGAGGATGGCGGTGTCGACGCCGGGCACCGCAACGGGAACCTCGAAGCCGAAGTTCGGATCGGTGCGGAACTCCGCCGACTTCAGCGAGCCGTCGAGAGCGGCGGCGAGCAGCGCGCGCGTCGCCTTGATGGGCATGCGGTTGCCCGTGCCGTAGGCGCCGCCGGTCCAGCCGGTGGAGACGAGCCAGCAGTCCGCCCCGTGGCCGGCGATGAGATCGCGCAGAAGGTTGCCGTACTCGGAGGGATGACGCGGCATGAAGGGCGCGCCGAAGCAGGTCGAGAAGGTCGCCTCCGGCTCGGTCACGCCCCGCTCCGTGCCGGCGACCTTGGCGGTGTAGCCGGAAAGGAAGTGGTACATGGCCTCGGCCGGCGTCAGCTTGGCGATGGGCGGCAGCACGCCGAAGGCATCCGCCGTCAGCATGATGATGTTCTTCGGATGCGGCCCGAGGCCGGTCGCGCTGGCATTCGGAATATAGTGCAGCGGATAGGCGGCGCGCGTGTTCTCGGTCAGCGACTTGTCGTCGAAATCGGGAACGCGGTTCTCGTCGAGAACGACGTTTTCCAGAACGGTGGCGAAACGGCGCGTCGTCGCGAAGATCTCCGGCTCGGCCTCGGCCGAGAGCTTGATCGTCTTGGCGTAGCAGCCGCCCTCGAAGTTGAAGATGCCGTCCGCGCCCCAGCCATGCTCGTCGTCGCCGATGAGCGTGCGGCTCGGATCGGCCGAGAGCGTCGTCTTGCCCGTGCCGGACAGGCCGAAGAAGACCGCGCTGTCGCCGGCGGGGCCGACATTGGCCGAGCAGTGCATGGGCATGACGCCCTTGGCGGGCAGAAGGAAGTTCAGGACCGTGAAGACCGACTTCTTCATCTCGCCGGCATAGGCGGTGCCGCCGATGAGCACGATCTTGCGCGTCAGGTCGACGGCGATGACCGTCTCGGAGCGGCAGCCGTACTTGGCGGGATCGGCCCGGAAGGACGGCAGGTCGATGATCGTCAGCTCGGGATCGAAGCCCTGCACGGCCTCCTTGCTCGGCCGGATCAGCAGATTGCGGATGAAGAGCGAGTGCCAGGCATATTCGGTGACGACGCGGGTGTTCAGCGCGTTCTCAGGGTCGGCGCCGCCGACGAGATCCTGCACGAAGAGGTCGCGGCCGGCAGCATGGGCCTTGAAGTCGGCATAGAGCGCCTCGAAGGCCACGGGCTCCATCGGCTGGTTGTTGTCCCACCAGACGGTGTCCTCGGTCAGCGCGTCGCGGACGACGTATTTGTCCTTCGGCGAACGGCCGGTGTGCTGGCCGGTGGTCGCGACGAGTGCGCCATGGGCCGTGAAGCGCGCCTCGCCGCGGCGGATCGCGGTCTCGGCGAGGTCCACCTCGGACAGATTCCAGCGCACGGAGGACAGACCCGACAGACCCGTCGTCTCGATGCCCTTCGAAGGATTACGCAGCCCGATCTCGTCCATGTCGCTAGTTCTCCTGATCTGCCCAGCACCGATGCTTCGTCCATACGGACAACATCGCGCCGCAGCAAGCCTCCGTTTGGAAATTGCTTAATAACAACAGGAACTTAATCGATTATATTTCTGTTGCACCCGATCTAATCGGTTCGATGGCGCAGATGATCTTTGATCATTTCGCCAGACGATTTGACGTTGTGACGTTTGATTGCCGCCACGCTGATCTTGAATTGGGCATCGTGCCTCGCGCTCTTGCCCGATCGCGCTGCAACATGGCGCGCGAGGCCGCGCGAGGGCACTTTTTCGCTCCTGCCGCATTTCTGGAATTCAGGCGCCGCACGGAAGGCGCCGCGACACGAGACATTCGAGGAGCAGGCCATGGCCGAGAACACGACCGAGAAATTCTGGGAGATGGTGGACGACTTCGGGACCTGCATGGTGGTGACGCAGGACGGTGGCAGCTTGCGCGCCCGGCCGATGGCGCCCCGCGTGTCCAAGGAGCGGCGCCAGATCCTGTTCCTGACCGACAGGAACTCCCACAAGGTCGACGAGATCGAGGCCAAGCCCGAAGTCGCGATCACCTTCTCCAAGCACGGCGAATACGTCTCCGCCTCCGGCCGCGCCTCGATCTCGACGAGCCGCGCGCTGGTAGAATCGATCTGGGACGAGGAGGCGGAAGCCTGGATGCCGCAGGGCAAGGACGATCCGTCCGTCGTCGTCCTCGTGGTCGATCCCGACGAGGCCGAGATCTGGGACGTGACCTCCAACAAGATCAAGCAGGCCTTCGAGTTCGCCAAGGCCTATCTCGGCGACAAGGACCGCCCGGACACGACGAAGCACGAGAAGATCGCGCTCTGAAGGGAGAGGTCGCCCGGCGCGGGCATTCCCGCCGAGCGATCGGAAAGAATGACGGGGGCAGAGGGCGGTGCGAGGCACCCCCCTCTGCCTGCCGGCATCTCCCCCCGCAAGGAGGGAGATCAGGCTCGTCGCAAAGGTTTTAGGCTCGTTTCGGGCGTCGGAGGTTTCGAGCGAACCGAAAAGCTGCCGATCTCCCTCCTTGCGGGGGAGATGCCCGGCAGGGCAGAGGGGGGTGTCTCCCGCCGCATGTCACGCGTCGTTCACCACCGCAAACCGTCAGTCGCCGGACTTCATCCGCCCTCTCAGGAGGCCCGCCAGAACCCGTCGAAACGCTCGCTTTTTCCTATCCATTTGGTAATTCGCACCCGACGCCACATTTTTCGCCGAATGTTGTCGCGAAAGCACAGTATGCTATGCCGTCGGTTCCCGTTCCGCGAACGGGTGGTCTTCCCGGACCGGGCGACGTGAACAGGAGAACGACGAGATGCCGACAATCGCGCTGGTGGATGACGACAGGAACATCCTGACGTCGGTCTCGATCGCGCTCGAGAACGAAGGCTATCGCGTCGAAACCTACACGGACGGCGCCTCGGCGCTGGAAGGCCTGTCGAACCGTCCGCCGCATCTGGCGATCTTCGACATCAAGATGCCCCGCATGGACGGGATGGAGCTTCTCCGGCGCCTGCGCCAGAAGTCGGACCTGCCGGTCATCTTCCTCACCTCCAAGGACGAGGAGATCGACGAGCTCTTCGGCCTGAAGATGGGCGCCGACGACTATATCCGCAAACCCTTCTCCCAGCGCCTTCTCGTCGAGCGCGTGCGCGCGATCCTGCGGCGCGGCGGGACGCAGACCGGCGTCAAGGTGGGCCCGAGCCCCGAATCCTCGCTGGAGCGCGGGCAGCTCGTGATGGACCAGGAGCGCCACACCTGCACCTGGATGGGCCAGCCGGTGACGCTTACCGTCACCGAATTCCTGATCCTCCATTCGCTCGCCCAGCGGCCCGGCGTCGTGAAGAGCCGCGACGCGCTGATGGATGCGGCCTATGACGAGCAGGTCTATGTCGACGACCGGACGATCGACAGCCACATCAAGCGGCTGCGCAAGAAGTTCAAGGCGATCGACGACGACTTCGACATGATCGAGACGCTCTACGGCGTGGGCTACCGCTTCCGCGAGATCTGACGCCGCAAAGCCCGGAGCGACGCGCGTGCCGAGACGGCACGATGGCGCTCTCTTTCTTCAAGACTGGAGCATAGCCCCACGGCCGGTTTCGCCCGCCGGGTGGCGAGACCCTCCAGCACGACGGGCGCCGGCCTGCGGCGCTCCAGACGGATGTGCCCGATGACCGCAACCGGCGAGGCCGAACAGAGGCGCGACCCCGCTGCCGAGCGCCGGCGGCGGATGGGCGCGATCGGCCGCGCGCGCCTGCGCCGCCTGCCCTTCGTGCGCCGCTCGCTCCAGCGGCTGCGCTGGCTGCTCGGCCATTCCATCTTCTCCTCGCTGACGCGGCGCATCGTCTTCCTCAACCTCGTCGCGCTGATCGTCCTCGTCTCGGGCATTCTCTATCTCAACCAGTTCCGCGCCGGGCTGATCGACGCGCGCGTCGAAAGCCTTCTGACGCAGGGCGAGATCATCGCCGGCGCCATCGCGTCCTCCGCGACGGTGGAGACCAATTCGATCACGCTCGATCCCGAGCGGCTGCTCGAGCTCCAGGCCGGCGACACGCTGCAGCCGGGTTCCGACGCCTCCGAAAGCCTCGACTTTCCGATCAATCCCGAGCGCGTGGCGCCGCTGCTGCGCCGCCTGATCTCGCCGACGCGCACGCGCGCGCGGCTCTACGACCGCGACGCCAATCTCATCCTCGATTCGCGCCATCTCTATTCGCGCGGCCAGATCCTGCGCTACGACCTGCCGCCGCTGGCCGACGAGGAGGTGGGCGTCGTCGAGGGGGCGCTCGGCTGGGTGCAGCATCTCTTCCAGCGCTCGGACCTGCCGATCTACGCGGAGACGCCGGGCGGCTCCGGCACGACCTATCCGGAGGTGATGAACGCGCTGACCGGCGGCCCGGCGACCGTCGTGCGCGTCACCGACAAGGGCGAGCTGATCGTCTCCGTCGCCGTGCCGATCCAGCGCTTCCGGGCCGTGCTCGGCGTTCTCCTCCTGTCCACGCAGGGCGGCGACATCGACAAGATCGTGCAAGCCGAGCGCATGGCGATCGTGCGCGTCTTCGCGGTCGCCGCGCTCGTCACCATCGTCCTCTCCATCCTCCTCGCCTCGACGATCGCCACGCCCCTGCGCCGTCTCTCGGCCGCGGCGATCCGGGTGAAGCGAGGCGTGAAGTCGCGCGAGGAGATCCCCGATTTCGGCGACCGGGCGGACGAGGTGGGCAATCTCGCGACCGCGCTGCGCGACATGACGAACGCGCTCTACAAGCGCATGGACGCGATCGAGAGCTTCGCCGCCGATGTCAGCCACGAGTTGAAGAACCCCCTCACCTCGCTGCGCTCCGCCGTCGAGACGCTGCCTTTGGCGCGCAACGAGGATTCTAAGGCCCGGCTTCTCGCCGTCATCGAACACGACGTGCGCCGGCTCGACCGCCTCATCACCGACATTTCCGACGCCTCGCGCCTCGATGCGGAGCTTGCCCGCGAGGTGACGGACCGGGTCGACCTGGCGGGGCTCCTGGAATCGGTCGTGGACGGCGCGCGCGCCCACACCAAGGAGGGCTGGGACACCGACATCCGGCTCGACGTGGAGCCCGCCGCGCCGACGCTCGGCGCCAAGCCCCATCGCGTCGCCGGCCACGACCTGCGCCTCAGCCAAGTCTTCACCAACCTCATCGACAATGCCCGCTCCTTCGTGCCGATGACCGGCGGACGCATCCGCGTGACGCTCGGCCGCAAGGGGTCGCGGGTCGTCGTCACCGTCACCGACAACGGGCCGGGCATCCAGGCCGAGAACATCCAGCGCATCTTCGAGCGCTTCTACACCGACCGCCCCTCGGCGGAGGCCTTCGGCCAGAATTCAGGCCTCGGCCTCTCCATCTCGCGCCAGATCGTCGAGGCGCATGGCGGCACGCTGGAGGCCGAGAACATCGTCGACCCGGAGGCGCCGGGCGGGCTCGCCGGCGCGCGCTTCACCGTTTCCCTGCCGGCCGAATGAGCGGGCGGCCTGTCAACGTGCATGCGACGGCCATCCGCCTCGGCGCGCTCGGCATCCTCATTCGCGGCCCCGCGCGCAGCGGCAAGTCCTCGCTAGCGCTGGCCGCGCTCCGGCGGGCGGAGGCGGCGGGGCTTGCGGCCGCGCTCGTCGCGGACGATCAGGTCTTCCTCGAAAGCGACGGAGGAAGCCTCGTCGCCCTCGCGCCGGCCGCGACGCGCGGCCTCATCGAGGTCTCGGGCGTCGGCATCCTGAAAGAGGCCTTCGTCGAGCGGGCGGCCATCGGGCTCGTCGTCGATCTTCTGGAGCCCGGCGCGGTCGAACGGCTGCCGGAGCGGGCGACCATCCCGGTCGAGGGCGTCGAGACGGCCCGGATCCAGCTTGAGCGGCGCGAGGCAAGCCTCGGGGCAGACATCCTCGTCAGTCTTGCGAAACGATCGGGAAACACCGATCTTAACCAATTCTAAAGGACGGGCTTCCCTTGCCGCCGGCCCGGTGGCAGTCTCAGCCGCCATGGACGGGGCACCGATCGGCCTCCGGGGCGCGGGGAGACCGCTGCCCGGTGTCTGGCCGACCTCATGCCGATGCTCCCGTCCTCGGCCTGAGATCTGCGGCTCCTGCCTGTCGCATCCAACGGAGCGCATGGATTGACGCGAGTGACTTGTTGCGCCGGGGGCGCCGACGTGACCGCCCTTCGTGGCGGCCCGGTGCCGTTGCGCCCTGAAATTTCGGCGCCCGCGGGGCGGACCCGATGCGGAGCGCGCGTCGCATGATCGGACTGGTGCTCGTCACCCATGGACGTCTGGCGCACGAGTTCCGTCTCGCCGTCGAGCATGTGGTCGGCCCGCAGGATGCCTTCGAGACCATCTCGATCGGCCCCGAGGACGATATGGAACAGCGGCGGACCGACATCGTCGAGGCGGTGGCCCGGGCCGATCGCGGCGCCGGCGTCATCATCGTCACCGACATGTTCGGGGGAACGCCGTCTAACCTGGCCATCTCGGTCATGGACGGGGTTCGGATCGACGTGCTCGCGGGCATGAACCTGCCCATGCTGATCAAGCTGGCGAGCGTGCGCCAGGATCGCGACATCGGCGAGGCCCTGCGCTGTGCGCAGGAGGCCGGCCGGAAATACATCAACGTCGCCAGCCGCATCCTCAGCGGCAAATGACGTCCAGAGCCGAAGACACAGAGATGACCGATGACGGCCAGGATTCATCGCCGACGCCAGAGGATGGCGCGCTTCGGCGCACGCTGCCCATCGTCAACCGGCGCGGCCTCCATGCGCGGGCGTCGGCCCGCTTCGTGCAGCTCGCCGAGACCTTTGAGGCTGAGATCACGGTCAGCCGCGACGGTCTGTCCGTCGGCGGCCAGTCGATCATGGGCCTGATGATGCTCGCCGCCGGCATCGGCTCCTCCATCGACGTCTCCGTCGCCGGCCCGCAGGCCGCCGAGGCCCTGGAAGCCATCACCCTCCTCGTCGCCGACCGCTTCGGCGAAGAGGCCTGACGCACACCGTTTTCCGACTCCTCGGCGATCCCGCTGCGCGCTACGGCGTCCCGGCCGGCGCGGCGGGCGCCGTGGCCGAGGACAGGACGAGGCGCCAGAGGGCGTCGGCCTTGGCCTTGGCGATGTCGATCGGGAAGAGGACGCGCTCCTCGCCGTTGCCGGTGCGCAGCTGGTCGCGGAGCGTGGCGGCGATGCGGTCGCCGCCGGCGGCCGCGACATCGGCGAGCGCATAGGCTTCGGTGAGATTGCGCGGCACGCGGTCGCCTTCGTAATGGTCGAAGGCCGCCTTGCGCACCGTGATCCAGTCGCGCCCCTTCAGGGCGGCGTCGAGCCGTTCGGCCGCGGCCTGGCCGGCATCGCTGCGCGCCCACTGGCTCTGCGCCTTGTCCTCGCCGGCCGCGAGCGTCTCGGCGGGCAGGCGGTCGGCGAAGACCTTCAGCACCCGTTCCGGCACGTCGACGCCGCGCGCCTTGGCGAGAAGAATCAGCGCATAGGGATCGGTCGCGTCCTTCAGGCCGATCGCCGCGTCGGGATCGAGGACGATGCCGCGCACCGCGACGTCCACCGCCGCCTGATCGCCGAGCAGCGCGTCGCCGAGCGCCAGCCGCACGCCGGCCTTGATGTCCTGCGGCACGCCGAGGCCCTCGACCAGACGGCGCGACATGGGCACGCCGTCGCCGGGCGCCGCCGGGGCGGCGGGATCGACCAGGAGGGGCGCATCCACCGGCCGGCGGGAGACGGTCGGATCGAGGCTCTCGATGAGGGCCGCCGTGACGGGGCCCTTCTGAAGCTCGGCGAGCGGGACCGGCGTCTTCGGGCGCAGCACGATCTCCAGATGCCGGGGATCGGCGAGGAAGGCCTGCAGCTCGCTCGACCAGCCGGCGGCGCGGCGCTGAAGCTCGGGGCTCGCGCCGCCCGGCAGGTCCTGGAAGAGGCTGGCGACGACGGGCCCGATCCCCGCCGCCGCAAGGCCCTGGATCTCCTGCCGGGACAGGTTCTCTGCCTCCTTGGCGAAAGCGAAGGCGGCCTCGGCGAGACCGGCATCGTCGAAGGCGATGGTCGCGCCCTGCAGGCGGCCGACGAGCGTCGGCCCTTCGGCAGGGGGGCTTTCCGAGGAAGGATCGCCGGCCAGCGCATCCGTGTCGCCGTCGCCGTCGATATCGGTGCCCGCCGCACTCAGCGGCATCAGGACATGGAACCCCTCGATGGCGGCGGAGAAGCGCAGCCGGCCGATGCGTTCGAGATCGGCCGTCACCTCGATCGCCGAGCTCGCCGACGGCGCGTCCTGGTCGATGGAGAGGGTGATGTCGCCCTCCACGATCTCCGAGCCGAGCCGCTTCAGGGCGTCGCGCAGCTCCGGCTCGAGGGTGAGCTCGCGCGTGTCCACCTTCAGGCCCTGGTAGACCGAGGTCGTCGCCCCCACCCGCATGCGCTCGACGGAGGCCGAGAAGGCGCCGCGCGAGAGGTGGAGATCGCGCACGACGAAGGTCCGCGTCAGGGCGTCGTAGCTGCGGTCCTTGTAGGTGAGGACGACGACGCCCCGCGCCAGCATGACGCCGAGATCGAAGATCACGGGGCTGTAGGGCAGGAGAAGCCGCGCGACGCCGCCTTCGAAGGAGGCGCTGGAGAGAAGCGGCGCGAAGGGGTTGAGGGCCGGAAGGTCGTCCGCGCGAGCGGGCGCCGCGCCGAGAAGGAGGCTGAGGCCGAGCAGCGCGGCGACGCCGCGGCGCGGGGATCTTCGCGCGCGCCGCAGGGAGACGTTTGGTCGATCGATCGGCATGCCCGGCCTTTCTCAAGCTGTCATGCCGCCGTGATAGCCGATCTCGACAAGAGGCGGAACGCAACGGGCGGAAAGATGCGGGCAACCATCATATAAAGGAATGCTTATATCCGCTTGTCTCGATATGGCGCCCCTGATAGAGAGTGGCGCGAGATAGGGGGACGACGGCGCGGCGCGCCGCCCGCTGGCGTCCTCGACGATCACCAATCGACCGGAAGGAAGACACGATGGCCCTCACGCTGGACAGCGTCATCAAGGATCCCGAACTCGCCGCCTGGGGCCGCAAGGAGATCGAGATCGCCGAAACCGAAATGCCGGGCCTCATGGCCTGCCGCGAGGAGTTCGGCACGGACAAGCCGCTGACCGGCGCGCGCATCACCGGCTCGCTCCACATGACGATCCAGACCGCCGTCCTCATCGAGACGCTGCAGGCGCTGGGCGCCAAGGTGCGCTGGGCCTCCTGCAACATCTTCTCGACGCAGGACCATGCCGCCGCCGCCATCGCGGCCACCGGCACGCCGGTCTTCGCCGTGAAGGGCGAGAGCCTCACCGAGTACTGGGACTACACCGACCGCATCTTCCAGTGGCAGGACGGCCAGCCCTCCAACATGATCCTCGACGATGGCGGCGACGCCACGATGTACATCCTGACCGGCGCGCGCGCCGAGGCCGGCGAGGACGTCCTGTCCAACCCCGGCAACGAGGAGGAGGAGATCTTCGTCGCGCAGATCAAGAAGCGTCTGGCCGCGACGCCCGGCTTCTTCACCAAGCAGCGCGACGCCATCAAGGGCGTGACGGAAGAGACCACGACCGGCGTCAACCGCCTCTACCAGCTGCAGAAGAAGGGCCTCCTCCCCTTCCCCGCGATCAACGTCAACGACAGCGTCACCAAGTCGAAGTTCGACAACAAGTACGGCTGCAAGGAATCGCTGGTCGACGGCATCCGCCGCGGCACCGACGTGATGATGGCCGGCAAGGTCGCCGTCGTCTGCGGCTACGGCGACGTCGGCAAGGGCTCGGCCGCCTCGCTCCAGGGCGCGGGCGCCCGCGTCAAGGTGACGGAGGTCGATCCGATCTGCGCGCTGCAGGCCGCCATGGACGGCTACGAGGTCGTCCTCCTCGAGGAGGCCGCGCCGACCGCCGACATCATCATCACCACGACCGGCAACAAGGACGTCGTCACGATCGAGACCATGCGTCTCATGAAGGACATGGCGATCCTCGGCAATATCGGCCATTTCGACAACGAGATCGACGTGGCGGCGCTCCGCAATCTCAAGTGGACCAACATCAAGCCGCAGGTCGACATGATCGGCTTCCCCGACGGCAAGCGCATCCTGCTCCTCTCGGAAGGCCGCCTGCTCAACCTCGGCAATGCGACGGGCCATCCGTCCTTCGTGATGTCGGCCTCCTTCACCAACCAGACGCTGGCCCAGATCGAGCTCTTCACCAAGGGCGAGAAGTACGGGAAGGAAGTCTACGTCCTGCCCAAGCACCTCGACGAGAAGGTCGCGCGCCTGCATCTGGCCAAGCTCGGCGCCAAGCTCTCCGAGCTCTCGTCCGAGCAGGCCGCCTATATCGGCGTGTCGCAGCAGGGCCCGTTCAAGGCCGAGCACTACCGCTACTGATCGTAGAAGCCCTTCGCCGGCGGCCCGTCCATCGGGGCCGCGGGCACCTCGTTTCCTTGCGGAAGGCCGCCGGCTCCCCAGCCGGCGGCCTTCTTGCATTCCTGCCACAGGCTGGAGCGTGGCTTGCGACGGAGCGTGTCTGCGCTTTCCGATCGTCGGGCCTTTGAGTTAACTTGTCCGAATCGCGATCGCCGCCCTGGGGACGGGCCGGCTTCGATGCGTTGCAGGGCGTTTCTCGATCAGCGGCAGAAACGAACGAGGGCCGGTTCAGTGTGGATTTTCGAGAAGCGGGCCTATCCGGCGCCGCAGAGATTCGGCTGGGCGGCGGTTGCCTTCCTTCTGCCGGCAGGTCCCGCCATGGCGGCGGAAATCGAGGAACGTCTCGGCATCCAGCCCAACGAGGTCCTGTATCTGGCGCTGTTCGCCATCGCTATCGGCGCGGCCATGCTCGCCGCCGTCTGGCTGGTGCGCGAGCGGGCGCTCGTCGCGGAGGAGAACGAGCGGCTGAAGGCGGAGCTCGCCGACGCGCGCAACGATGCCGAGCGCCGCGCCACGCTTCTGTCGCAGGACGACCAGCGGCTCCTGGTCTATGCCGGCCACGGCCAGCCCGAGGTCCTCGGCACGCTGCCGACCGCCACCGGCGCGCCCGCCGACGAGCGCCGCTTCCTCGCCTATTCCGACTGGCTGCCGCGCGAGGCCGCCGAGGCGCTGGAAGGCGCCGTGGAGCGCCTTCGCGGTGTCGCCGAGCCCTTCCGCCTCTCCATCGACCAGCTGAACGGCCAGCCCTTCGAGGCGGTCGGCCGCACCCACGGGGCGCTGGCCATCGTGCGCTTCTCGCCGCTGTCCGGCCTTCGCGAGGAGCTCGCCCGCCTTCGCGCCGACCATTTGCGCGCCCGCGCCATGATCGACACGATGCAGAGCCTTTGCGACGCCATGTCCATGCCCGTCTGGCTGCGCGACCGCGAGCGCCGCCTCGTCTGGATGAACCGCGCCTATTGCGCGGCCGTCGACGCGCCCGACGCGGAGAAGGCGACCGAAGCGCAGGTGGAGTTCCTGCAGGAGCAGGACCGCGCCGCCATCGCCCATTGCCTGACCGAGGGCACGACCTATCGCGAGCGGCTGACGACGGTCGTCGATGCCGACCGGCGCAATTTCAGCGTCATCGAGGCGCCCGGCCCCTTCGGCTCGGCCGGCGTCGCGGTGGACGTCTCGGAGGCTGAGGCCGTGCGGCGCGAGCTGTCGCAGACCGTGCGCAGCCATTCCGAAACGCTGGACCACCTGACGACGGCCGTCGCGCGCTTCGACGAGAAGACGCAGCTGACCTATCACAACGCCGCCTTCGCCAAGCTCTTCGACCTCTCCGCCGCCTATCTCGACAAGGCCCCGGACCACGTTTCCATTCTCGACCAGCTGCGCTCGCGCGGCGTCCTGCCGGAGGATCGCCCGCTTCGCGACCTCAAGGCCGAGATCCTCGCCGCCTATCGCGCGACCGAGCCGACCGACGCGCTCTGGCATCTGGCGGACGGGCGCACGCTGCGCGTCTTCGCCAGCCCCCAGCCGACCGGCGGCACGACCTGGATCTACGAGGACCTCACCGAGAAGCTCGCGCTGGAAAGCCGGCTGAACGCGCTGGTCCGCCTCCAGGGCGAGACGCTCGACTATCTGCAGGAGGCCGTCGCCGTGTTCGGCCAGGACGGGCGCCTGCGCCTCTCCAACCCGGCCTTCTCCGAAATGTGGGGCCTTGCGGGCGAGTTCCTGGCGGGCAAGCCGCACATCAAGTCGCTGAAGGCGGCGGCCTCGATCGGCATCGCCGCAGAACAGGGCGGCGCCGAGGGCGCGCTGCCGATCGACTGGACGACCTTCGGCCGCGCCGTCACCGCCTTCGAGGAGGGCGCCCGCGAGGCGACCGGCGGCGAGGTCGTGCTCGCCGACGGCACGATCCACCGCTACGGCATCGTGCCCCTGCCGAACGGGCAGACCATGCTGACCTTCTCCGACGTCTCCGACGCGCGCCGGGCCGAGCAGATGCTCGTCCAGCGCAACGAGGCGCTGGAAATGGCCGACCGGATCAAGACCGACTTCGTCCAGCACGTGAACTACGAGCTGCGCTCGCCGCTGACCAACATCATCGGCTTCTCCGCGCTGCTGCGCTCGCCCGAGACCGGACCGCTCACCGAGCGCCAGAGCGAGTATCTCGACTACATCGCGACCTCGACCTCCGCGCTGATGACGATCGTCAACGACATTCTCGATCTCGCCACGATCGATGCCGGGATCATGGAGCTGGAACTTTCCGACGTGGACATCGCCGCGACCACCGAGCACGCGACCGACGCCATCCGCGACCGGCTGCGCGAGCACGAGATCGGCCTGAAGGTCGACATCGCCGGGGCCGGATCGACCTTCCGGGCCGACGAGCACCGCGTCATGCAAGTTCTCTTCAACCTTCTCTCCAACGCCGCCAACTTCGCCCCTTCGGGCTCCGTCGTCACGCTCTCGGCGACGCGCGAGAAGGGCGCCGTCGCCTTCCGCGTGCGCGACGAGGGGCCGGGCATCGCGCCGGACCAGGTGACGAAGATCTTCGAGCGCTTCGAGTCCAATCCGGTCGGCGGGCGCCATTCCGGCGCCGGGCTCGGCCTCTCCATCGTCAAGAGCTTCGTCGAGCTGCATCGCGGCACGGTCGAGGTCCAGTCCGGCCCCGAGGGCGGCACGACCATCGTCTGCCGCTTCCCCGCCGAGCCCGTCGCCCACCGCGAGGCCGCCGAATAATGACCATTTCCGCAGCGGTCCCGGCCGAGGCCGCCGCCCTTCCCGCCGCGCCCGGCACCGTGCCCGACACCGCGCCAGACACCGCGCCAGACACCGGAACGATCCTGATCGAGCTGCCCGACGAGGCTGCGAGCCGGCGGTTCGGCGAGGATCTCGTCCTCGCCTGCCGGGCCGGCGACGTCGTGGCCCTGTCGGGGGACCTCGGCGCCGGCAAGTCCACGCTGGCGCGCGCCATGGTGCGCACCCACGCCGGCGATCCCGGCCTCGACGTGCCCTCGCCGACCTTCACGCTCGTCCAGGCCTACGAGACCGAGCCGCCGATCGCCCATTTCGACCTCTATCGCCTCGGCGAGGATGCCGCGCTCGACGAGCTCGGCTTCGACGAGGCGGCCGAGGAGGGCATCGTCCTCTGCGAATGGCCGGAGCGCTCGCCCGAGGTCCTGGCGCGCGCCGCGCTCCATGTCCGCCTCGACATGGCGGGCGAGGGCCGCATCGCCGCCGTCTCCGGCGAGCCCGCCGCCATGGCGCGTCTTCAGCGCAGCCGGGCGGTGCGCGCCTTTCTCGACCGGTCGGGTCTCTCGCCCACCGATCGCCGCCGCTTCTTCGGCGACGCCTCGCCCCGTCGCTACGAGACCGTGCGGATCGCCGACCGCCCCGCCATCCTCATGGACGCGCCCCGCATCGAGAGCGGCCTCGCCTATCGCCGCATCGCCCACATCGCCGACGACGTGACGCCCTTCGTGGCCCTCGCCCATCTCCTGCGGGCGAAGGGTTTTGTCGCGCCCGACATCCTCTTCTCCGATCTCGACGCCGGACTTCTCCTGATCGAACATCTGGGCGAGGACACGATTCTCGACGGAGCCGGCCGCCCGATCCCCGAACGCTACGAGGCCGCCGCCCTGACGCTCGCCGCCCTGCATGGCGAGAGCTTCGCGGACGAGGTTCCCGTGGAGCTTGGCCTGACCCACACGATTCCGACCTTCGATCGCGGCGCGATGAGCGCGGAGGTCGAGCTTCTCCTCGAATGGTACGTGCCGCGATTCAAGGGCCGGCCGGCGGAACCGGAGGAGCGCGACGACTTCGTCGCCGTCTGGCGCGATCTCTTCGACCGCCTGCGGGCCGCGGAGGAAAGCCTCGTCCTGCGCGACGTCCATTCGCCCAACATCATCTGGCGCGGGGACCGGTCGGGCACCGACCGGATCGGCCTTCTCGACTTCCAGGACGCGATGATCGGCCCGGCCGCCTACGATCTCGCCTCGCTCGCGCAGGACGCCCGCGTCGACATCGCGCCCGAGCTGGAAATGCGGCTCGTCGCGGCCTATGCGGCCGCCCGGCGCGAGCGCGGCGCCTTCGACGCCTTCGCCTTCGAGGAGGCCTATGCGATCATGGCAGCGCAGCGGACGTCGAAAATTCTCGGACTTTTCGTCCGTCTCGACCAGCGCGACGGGAAACCGCAATATCTGCGTCACATCCCGCGGCTTAAGACCTATCTGAAGAGAACGCTCGCCCACCCCGCGCTCGCCGCCCTTAGCGAGCTCTACGCCCGATGGGGGCTTCTCGCCCCCTGACGAACGGACATCGAAAGACCCTCATGGACCGCACCGGACCGCGCCGCACCCGCTTCAAGCCGAGCCACGCGATCATGCTCGCCGCGGGCCTCGGCAAGCGCATGCGGCCGATCACCTCGACCATGCCCAAGCCCCTCGTGGAGGTGCGCGGCAAGGCGCTGATCGACTACGGCCTCGACGCCCTCGCCCGCAACGGCGTCGCCTCCGTCGTCGTCAACGTGCACTATCTCGCCGATCTCATGAAAGCGCACTTGCGCAAGCGCAAGGACATGGAGATCCTCGTCTCCGACGAGCGCGACCAGCTTCTGGATTCCGGCGGCGGTGTCGTGAAGGCGCTGCCGCTCCTCGGCAAGGAACCCTTCTACCTGCTCAATGCCGACACGTTCTGGATCGACGGCTATCGCGACAATCTCGACCTCATGGCCGATCTCTGGAAGCCCGAGGCGATGGACATGCTCCTCCTCATCGCCGACATGCGCCAGGCCACCGGCTACGAGGGCTGCGGCGACTTCGTCATGGACGTGGAAGGCCGCCTGTCGCGCGTCGGCGAGCGCGACATGAGCCCCTTCATCTATGCCGGCGCCCTCATCGTGAAGCCCGAGCTCTTCGAGGGCATGAAGGCCGAGCCCTTCTCCCTCAACCGCCTCTTCGACGCCTCCATCGAAGCCGGCCGCCTCTTCGGCGTGCGCCTCGACGGCCTCTGGCTGACCGTCGGCACCCCCGGCGCCATCGGCGAAGCCGAAGCCGCCTTCAAGGCCAGCGCCAGCGCCAGCGCGGCCTGAGGCGGGCGAAAGAGGCGGGGCTGCCGCCCCGAACCCTGCCCGGGAGGGAACTCCCGGACCCTCCTTCTTTTTCAATCAGCGGGAAGGGCCACGGGCCCCTCCCGCTGATTGAAAAGCGGGTTCCAAGGGGCTCGCTCCTTGGCAGGGGTGCAGGGGACGGCGTCCCCTGCCGTTCCGCGCGACTGGCGTCCGGGCGCTTCGGGCATTAGGCTGCTGGCATGCCAGCCAATATCTTTTCCATCGCCCCGGGTCTGCCGTTTCTGAGGACGCTGGCGGAGGGAATTCTGGATGGGACAATCGTGCCGGGGCGGTCCTATCGGGGGGACGTGCTGGGGCTCGCGGGGGTCACGATCTATCTGCCGACGCGGCGCGCGGCGATGGCGCTGCGGGCGGAGTTCGCGCGGGCGCTGGGCGGGATCTCGGCCGTGCTGCCCGCGATCCGCACGCTCGGCGAGGCCGACGATGCCGGGCTTTTCGAGGGCGGCGCGCCGATCGGGCTCGAACCCGTGATCGAGCCTCTGGATCGACGGCTCCTGATCGCGCGCTTCGTGCGCCAGTGGAAGACGGCGACGCAGGCCGCTGCGGTGGAGGCGATGACGGGCGAGACGATCCAGCCGCCCTCCTCGGCGGCGGATGCGCTCTGGCTGGCCAAGGATCTCTGCACGCTGCTGGACGAGGCCGAAACCGAAGGGGTGGCGTTTGCCGCCCTCTCCGACCTCGCGCCGGAGCGGCTGGCGGCCTGGTGGCAGCTGACGCTGACCTTCCTCGACATTCTCGCGCGGCATTGGCCGGCGGTCCTCGCCGAGCGCGGCGTGACCGATCCCTTCGCCGCGCGCAACGCGGCGCTTCTTCGCGAGGCCGCGCGGCTCGGTTCGAGTGCAACGAAGGGGCCGCTGATCGTCGCCGGCTCAACCGCGACCGCGCCGGCGACCGTCGCGCTGATGCGCGCGGTGGCGGGCCTGCCGAACGGCGCCGTGGTCCTGCCGGGGCTCGACCGGCATTTGAGCGACGAGGATTTCGACGCGATTCATCTCGGCACCGGGCCGGGGCGCACGGGCGCGGCGCCCGGCCATCCGCAATACGGCCTGAAGCGCATCCTGTCGCAGATGCTCCTGCCGCGCGGGGCGGTGGACCATCTGGCGCCGGAAGAGGGCACGAAGGAGGCCGCGCGCGAGGCCTTCCTCTCCGACGCCTTCCGCCCGGCGGGAACGACCGACGCCTGGGGCGAGAGCGCCGCCCGCCATCCCGCGCAATCCCTCGACGGGCTGGCGCTGGTCGAGGCCGTGGACGAGCGTGAGGAGGCGCTCGCCATCGCGGTCGCCATGCGCGGTGCGTTAAGCGATCCGGCGTCGACGGTGGCGCTGACGACGCCGGATCGGAGCCTCGCGCGCCGCGTCGTCGCGGAACTCGCGCGCTTCGGCATTTCGGCGAACGATTCGGCGGGCCGGCCTTTGTCCGCCACCGCTCCGGGCACGCTGATGGAGCTGGCGCTGGAGGCCGCGCTGCGGCCGGGCGATCCGGTGGTCCTGCTCGGCCTTCTCAAGCATCCCCTGCTGCGGCTCGGCCACGCCCCGGTGGAGGCGCGCAACGGGGCACGCGCCGTCGAGCTCGTCGCGCTGCGCGGGCAGGTCGGCACGGCCGATGCGGCCCATCTCTCCGCCCTCTTCGAGACGGCCTCGAAGCTGCGCGACGAGCCGGGCGCGCGCGTCGCGCGGGCGGTGCGGCTTCTGTCGGAAGAGGATCTCGACCGCGCGGACGTGCTCCTGAAACGGCTCGAAGCGGCCCTTCTGCCGCTGACCGCGCTGCGCGAGGCGCCCGCCGGCGAGATCGGCCCCTTCGCCCGCGCGCTGGCCGAGGTGCTGGAGCAGCTTGCGGCGGACCCGGAGGGCGACGCTTCGGCCCTCTACGCGGCGGAGGCGGGACAGGCATTGGCGGGGTTCCTGCAGAAGCTCGTCGCCGCCGGCGAGACCGGCTTCTCCTTCGAGCCGGCCGAACTGCCGGACGTGGTCGCGGCGCTGGTCGCGGGCGAGACGGTGCGGCCGCGCGGCGGCTCCTCGGCGCGCGCCTTCGTCTGGGGCACGCTGGAGGCGCGGCTCCAGCGGGTGGACGTGATGGTGCTCGGCGGTCTGAACGAGGGCACCTGGCCGCAGCGCGCGACGAACGACGCCTTCCTGTCGCGCACCATGCGCGCGGAGGTCTCGCTGGACCCGCCGGAGCGCCTGATCGGGCTCGCCGCGCACGACGTCGCCATGGCACTCGGCAGCCCGCGCGTGGTGATGACGCGCTCCATGCGGGCCGGCGGCGCGCCGGCCATCGCCTCGCGCTGGCTCCAGCGCCTCCTGACGCTGGCCGGCCCCGCGGGCGCCGCGCGGCTGCGCGAGGAGGGCGCGGTCTATCTCGACCATGCGCGGGCGCTCGATGCGGGCGAAGAGGCGAGGCCCGCGACGCGGCCGGAGCCGCGCCCGCCGCTCGCCGCCCGGCCGAACCGCTATTCGATCACGGAGATCGAGACGCTGGTGCGCGACCCCTATGCCGTCCATGCCCGGCGCATCCTGAAGCTGGAGCCGCTGCCCGATCTCATCCGCGCGCCCGGCGCCTCCGATCGCGGCAATCTCTTCCACGACATCCTGGCCGAGTTCGTCCGCCGGGAGATCGACGCGGCCCGGCCGGACGCGGAGGCGAAGCTCCTCGCCATCGCGGCGGAGAAGTTCGAGGCCGAGCGCCTGCCGCCGGAGGTCGAGGCGGTCTGGTGGCCGCGCATGGAGACGCTGGCCGGCCATTACGTCGCCTGGGAGCGCGCGCGGAACCCCGAGATCGCGGCGCGCTTCGCCGAGGCGCGGGGCGAGGTGGAGTTCGCCGAACTCGGCACGATCCTGTCGGGCTATGCCGACCGGATCGACCGGCGCCTCGACGGCTCCGTCGAGATCATCGACTTCAAGACCGGCATCACGCCCTCCGTCCGGCAGGCGCGCACGCTGCTCGCGCCGCAGCTTCCCCTGGAGGGCGCCATGACGCGGCTCGGCGGCTTTCAGAGCGTCGGCAAACCGGCCTCCGTCGCCGACCTCGTCTATCTGCGCCTTCGCGAATCCAGCCTCGACGAGGAGGGCCTCGCCTATACCGACCGCAAGACGGGCGCCGAGGTGACGGCGGACGATCTCTCGGACTGGGCGCTGGACAAGGTGCGCGGCCTCTTCGCCGAGTACCGCAAGGCCGAGATGCCCTTCGCCTCCCGCGCCCGGCCCTTCATGGCGGGAGCCTATGACGGGCCCTACGATCATCTGGCGCGCGCGCGCGAATGGTCGGTCGGCGAGGAACCGGGCTCCTCCGAGGAGGGCGCCGCATGAGCCGTCCGCCGCCGTCCCCCGCCACGATCAAGGCGCAGTCCGACGCCTCGCATCCCGGCACCTCCGTCTTCGTCGCGGCCAATGCGGGCTCGGGCAAGACGCATGTCCTCTCGCTGCGCGTCGTGCGCCTGCTGCTTGCCGGCGCCTCGCCCTCCAAGATCCTCTGCCTCACCTACACCAAGGCCGCCTCCGCCGAGATGGCGACGCGCGTCTTCACGACGCTGTCGGGCTGGGCGACCGCGCCGGAGGCCGCGCTTTCGAAGACGCTGCACGAGCTTCTCGGCCGCCAGCCCAAGCCCGCGGACATCGCCCGCGCGCGGCGCCTCTTCGCCGAGGCGCTGGAATCGCCGGGCGGGCTGAAGATCCAGACGATCCATGCCTTCTGCGAGGCGATCCTCCACCAGTTTCCGCTGGAGGCGAACGTACCCGGCCATTTCGCCGTGCTCGACGATGCCGAGAGCGCGGTGCTTCTGGCCGAAGCGCGGCGCCTGCTCGTGACCGGCGCGCCGGAGGCCTCCGACGGCCGGGCCGTGGCCGGGGCCTTCGCCGAGGCGCTGTCCTTCGGCGGCGAATGGGGGCTCGACCAGCTCCTCGCCGAGATCGTGCGCAAGCGCGATCCGATCCGCGCCCATGTGGAAAGCTCCGGCGGACTGGAGCCGGCCATCCGGCGCCTCGCGCAGGCGCTCGGCCTCCAGGGCGAGGAAGACGAGGCGGCGATCGCCGCGCGCATCCGGCCGACCCCCGGCTTCGACGAGGTCTTTCGCGCGCGCCTCGCGCAGTTGGCGGCCGCCAGCAAGGCCAAGACCGACATCAAGCTCGCCGAGACGCTCGGTCTCATCGCGCAAGCCGCCACCCCGGCCGAGACGCTCGCGCTCTATCGCGGCCTCGCGCTGACCCAGAAGGGCGAGCCGCGCAAGAGCGTGGCGACCAAGGCCGTCGTCGATGCCCTGCCGGACTTCGCCGAGCGCCTGGCCGCGCTGCAGGATCATCTCGCCGCCATCGACGAGGCGCTGCGCGGCCTTCGCCTCTTCCGGGCGACGCGCGCCGCGCTCATCGTCGCCGATCGGCTGGAGCAGGACTACAGCCGGCTGAAGCTGCGCCGGGGCCGGCTCGATTTCGAGGACCTGATCGTCAAGACCGCCGATCTCCTCCAGCGCTCGGAGGCCGGGGCCTGGGTCCACTACAAGCTCGACCAGGGCATCGACCACGTCCTCATCGACGAGGCGCAGGACACCAGTCCGCGCCAGTGGCAGGTGATGCGCCAGATCGTCGAGGAGTTCTTCGCCGGCGCCTCCGCCCGGCCGGCGCCGCGCACGCTCTTCGCCGTCGGCGACGAGAAGCAGTCGATCTACTCCTTCCAGGGCGCCTCGCCGCAGATGTTCGCGGCGGAGCGGCGCAGCCTTGCCGCGCGCGCGAAGGAGGCAGACCTGCCCTTCGCCGAGGTGCGCCTGCGCCAGTCCTTCCGCACGGTCGAGACCGTGCTGGAGGCCGTGGACCGCGTCTTCGCCGATCCGACGAACCGCGAGGGCCTCTCCTCGGAGGGCGAGCCGCCGGCACATGAAAGCGCGCGGCCCGGCGAGACCGGGCTGGTCGAGATCTGGCCGGCGGTGACGGCGGCGCGCGTCGAGGAGCCCGACGACTGGCTGCGCCCGGTCGACGTGGAGCCCGCCGCCTCGCCGGCCAACCGTCTTGCCCGCCGCATCGCGGCGACGATCAAGGACTGGATCGGCGATCCCATCGTGACGAAGACCGGCCGCCGCGCGCTCGGGGCCGGCGACGTCCTCGTCCTCGTGCGCAAGCGGTCGGGCTTCGTGGAGGCCATGGGCAAGGCGCTGCGCGATCTTCGCATTCCCGTCGCGGGCGCCGACCGGCTGGTGATCACCGACCATATCGCGATCCAGGACCTGATGGCGCTCGGCCGCGTCGTCGCCAATTCCGAGGACGAGCTGTCGCTGGCCGCCGTGCTGAAGAGCCCGCTCTTCGGCTTCTCCGACGACGAGCTGATGGCGCTCGCCCTCTCGCGGGGCGAGGGCGCGCGCGAGGGGGCGGAGGCGCTTTATCTGGCGCTGCGCCGTCTGGCCGGTCCGCGCGGGCCGGAGCGCCTGCCGGGCTTCGTCACGGAAAGCGCCGCGGCCGATCTCCTCGCCAAGGCGCATGCGGCCTTCGAGCGGCTGGAGACCTTGCGCGACCGCGCGGGCTTCGAGAGCGTCTTCGCCTTCTACGCGCGCATTCTCGGCCCGGAGGGCGGGCGGGCGAAGCTCACCGCGCGGCTCGGGCGCGATGCCGGCGAGGTCATCGACGCCTTTCTCGATCTCGCCTTGGCCGAGGAGGAAGAGGGCCAGCCCGGTCTCGATGCCTTTCTCGCCGATCTCTCCGCCTCGCCGCCGCAGCTTCGCCGCGAGATGGAGCACGGCAAAGGCGAGGTGCGCATCCTCACCGTCCACGCCTCCAAGGGCCTGGAGGCGCCGGTCGTCTTCCTGGTCGATCCGGGCTCGGCGCCCTTCAGCCATGCCCACGGCGCGCGCCTCCTCGCCTACGAGGATATGCCGGGCCTGGCTCCCGGCGAGCCTCCGGGCTTCCTCTGGCGGGCCGAGAAGGATCTCGAAACCGCGACCGTCGCCACGCTGAAGGCGGCCGAGAAGCGACGCGCCGAGGAGGAGTATCGCCGGCTGCTCTATGTCGGCATGACGCGCGCGGCCGACCGGCTCGTCGTGTGCGGGACGGCGGGCGTGACGGGGCCGCACGAATCCTCCTGGCTCTCGCGCGTCGAGGCCGCGCTGGAGCCAGTCGCGACCCGGCTGGAGGACGAGGCGGGACAGCTGACGGGCTATCGCATCGGCTCGCGCGACGCCGGCAAGCTGGCCCCCGCCGCCGGCGAGGCCGCGCCCCGGCGCCGGGCGATCGACCTCTCGCCGCTTCCCCCGGAGGCCCTGCCGCCCCGCCCGCTCGCGCCATCCGGCGCCGGATCGAACGACGCCCTGGAGATCGAGAGCGAAACCGGCGCCGGAAGCGGGCCGGGAGCCGGACAAGGCGGCTACGTCTCGCCGGTTCTCTCCGGCGCGGGGGGCCCCTCGCAGGCGATCCGCCGGGGCCTCGTCGTGCACCGGCTTCTCCAGGCGCTGCCGGACCTCGGCGAGGGAGAGCGCGAGGCGGCCGCGCGGCGCTATCTCGCCTCCGACGCCGCGAGCGATCTTGGCGAGGCCGCGCGCGAGACGCTTCTCGCCTCCGTCCTCGGCGTTCTCGCCGATCCGGCCTTCGCCGCGATCTTCGCCCCCGGCGGACGCGCGGAGGTCTCCATCCAGGGCACGCTGGAGCTCGGCGGCCGCGCCTATCGCGTCGCCGGAACGATCGATCGGCTGGCCGAGACGGCCGACGAGGTGCTCCTCGTCGACTTCAAGACCAACCGCCCGCCGCCCGCCGGTCTCTCCGACGTGCCGGCCGCCTACGTCCTGCAGCTCGCGCTCTATCGCGAATTGTTGAAGCCGCTCTATCCCGGCCGACCCGTCCGGGCGGCGCTCCTCTTCACCGAGGCGCCTCGTCTCATCGAGCTGCCCGCCGCCGCGATGGACGAAGCCCTCGCGGCGCGCGCCCGGTCCGGGGCTTCGCATGCGCGCGCGGCAGACTCCGTCGAGGGAGAGGGCGAGGGCGAGCGAAGCGCGGCGCTCGGTGCGCAGACTGTCGCCGATCCACGAACGCCCCGTTCGCAAGACCGCGACCTTGCTTGATTTACCCCCCTCGGCCTTCTACCTATGAGAGACCGAAGATCAGGAGCCGACCATGGCCACGAAGAAGATCGACAACAGCAATTTCAAGTCCGACGTTCTGGAGGCTTCCAAGCCCGTCGTCGTCGACTTCTGGGCGGAGTGGTGCGGCCCCTGCAAGATGATCGGCCCGAGCCTCGAGGAAATTTCCGACGAGATGACGGATGTCGATATCGTCAAGGTGAACATCGACGAGAACCCGGACATCGCCGCCCAGTTCGGCGTGCGTTCCATTCCCACGCTGATGCTCTTCAAGAACGGCGAACCCGCCTCCGTCCAGGTCGGCGCCGCCGCCAAGTCGAAGCTGGTCGACTGGATCAAGAACTCCGCCGCAGCCTGATCAAGGCGCGAACGATCGACACGAGGAAGCCCGGGCAACGAGCCCGGGCTTTTCTCGTTCTGGGCGTCGGCAGCGGAGATTCGCGGGAGGCGACGGGGTCTTGAAAGGCGAGCCCACGGTTTGGCTTTGAAGATGAGCGGCCGGTCTGCGCGAGGAGTCTCATACTGCCGCACCTCAGCATTGACCTGTTTTAGGTAGGGGATGCGATGAGGGATCGGACCCAGTTTGGATCGGCGGCAAGGACGTTCCAGGCGTAGCAGCATGCGTCCATGACGGCGTGGAGATGGGCGAGCGACCGGTGCGAGAGGAAGCGCTCGCGCAGGTGTAGCCGGATGCACTCGACCGGATTGAGGTCGGGGCTGTAAAGCGGCAGAGGCACGAAGGTGATGTTGCTTGGCACGACGAGCGCTTTGGCACCCCATGCCACCCGGCCCGATCGAGCACCATGACGACGTATCGGCCCGGCGCGATGTTGGCGGCGAACTCGGCCGGGAACACGCTCATGGCGGCCGTCGAGACGTGCGGGATGGCGAGCAAAGGCGTCACCGGTGGCGGGTCGGACGGCGCCGAAGAGGTAGGCCGAGGCGAAGCGCTTGTCGCAAAGTCCAGGCGGACACTTGCCACGCAGCTAGCAGCGGTGGCCGGTTCGCCCCTTCTGCCCGACGCCGTTCGGCCTGCGATCGATTCACCGGCGCTATCGCCTACGGCCTCACCGTCCTGGAGCCACAGCTCGATCCGGCTGTCTGGATGGGCCGCACGAGCCGCCTCTAAGGCCTTGGCGAGCCCCCTTTTGCGAGTGCCTCCGCCGCCTTGGCGCCGCGCTGAGGATGCTTGTGCCGCGACAGGCCGAGCCGACGCACGAGGCGCGACATCGATGGGGGCACACGGTCCTGCTGAAGCGCGTCTCGATGAAGCCGCACAGGTGCGGCAGAGGTGGCTCGGTGAGTCTTGTACAGTGGGCTGAGTGGATTGTCTGCCTGAAGGCGGCCAGGATGGCTGCGGTCAGTAGAGACGATGACGAAGAGACCCAGGCGCCGTCACAGCCCCACCTTCAAGGCGAAGGTGGCGTTGGCGGCAGTACGCGACGAGAAGACGCTGGCGGAATTGGCGCAGCGGTTCGACGTGCATCCCGATCAGATCACGCAGTGGCGCTATCAGCTTCTGAACGGTGCTGCCGGCGTTTTTGGATCGGAGCCGAACGCCGCTGCCGCAGCGCCGGTGATCGACGTGAAGACGCTGCACGCCAGCGACAAACTTCGTTTGCGCAGAGATTGGAGAGCTGACGCCGGCCAATGATTTTTTGGAAGGCGCGCTCGACAAGGCCGGACTGTTGCCGAGCGCAAGACGATGATCGACCGCTCGCATGATCTGCCGGTCGCCCGGCAGGCCCGGGAGCTCGGGATCAGCCGTGGCAGCGTCTACAATCTTCCACGCCCGGTTCCGGCTGCCGATCTCGTGATGATGCGGCGGATCGACGAGCTGCATCTCGACTATCCCTTCGCCGGCAGCCGCATGCAGCACGACCTCCTAGCTGGGGAAGGCACCACGTTGGCCGCCTGCATGTTGCGACGCTGATGAGGCGGATGGCGATCGAGGCGATCTTCGCTGCTGGGCGAGGCGATATCGGCAATCACGATGCGACGCTCGGATATCTCTTTCGGGTGCACGTTGGGAGTGCCTTGATCGTCGACCGTTACCAGCCCGTAAAGCATTGAATTCCGGAAGTGCGCCTTGATGGCATTCTCGATCTTCATGGCCTGCCCTGCCTCGCTCACAGCTTCTCGGCGATCAGGCGAAGGCCGAACGCGGCCAGCACCGTGCCGATCGCCCGCTCGATCCAGAGGCCGAAGCGTTCGTAGGCAGAGCGGGCCGGACGGGACGAGAGAAGGATGATCACGAACCCATACCACAGGATCTCCAGAGTGAAGCCTCCTGCGAGGATCGCAAGCTTCGCCCAAAGCGCGGTATTCGGCGGGACCGCGACGGCATAAAGGCAGATGAAGAAGGCAATGCCCTTCGGGTTCGAAAGGTTGACGATCAGGCCCATTCGCATGCCTCGCAGCATGCTGATGGTCGCACCGTCGCGCTCCCGAACGGCAGCGGAGGGCTGAGTGCGCAGCCAAGCCATGACCCCGAGATAGACGAGGTAGCAGCCACCGGCGATCTGGATCAGGCTCGCCAGCCATCCGATCCGGGTCAGAACCAACGCCAGTCCCGTCATGGTCAGGATCGCATAGAGCGTGGCAGCCATCGCCAGTCCGAAGGTCGCTCCGACGGCTGCGGGACGAGCACCGGAAACGGACAGCCGGGAAATGAGCGCGAAGTTCGGACCGGGGCTCACGACAACCGCCGCATAGAGACCAAGTGCCGTCGCGACGGTCAGGAGTTCAGGGCTCATTCGGGCTCCGTCGCGGTGTCTTGCGGGAGCCTCAAGGTGAACCAAGAGCCCTGGACTGGCAATGTTGGTTTCCAAAGGGGCGCAAGAAGACAAGACGGGTCGTTTGCGGCTGCCGGCACCATCGCCGGGTCTCCATTCCCCTGTTTGAAATCCCAAACTACCGCTGCGGGTTTTCCGTCTTGTCACTGCGCCGGCCACCTCCATTCTAACGGATCGCCGCTCGCACATACTGGCCCTCGATCACGATCGAGGGCTTGGCTCCGACCGTGTTGGGAAGCGAACTGTCCACCATGGCGGTGGCGGCGCTCGCCTCGTAGCTGATCCGCGTGCCCGGCGGGAACGCGAGAGACGTATTGAGGGAATGGGCGGCGATCGCGATCGTCTCGTTCCCCTCCGTTCGCGCGAAGGTGAGATGCGAGCGAAGCGCGTCGCTGCGCAGCCGGACCGATGCGGCATGCCCGCCCAAGGTGAAGTCCGCCGCCTTGGCGACGAGGGAGATCGTCGAGAATTCGCCCGTGAGCCGGGCCTGCGAGGCCGCCTGCTCGACCGCGACCGAGACCCCTCCCTTCATGTTCGCCTTCAGCTCGACCCGGCAGTCGGACGGCTCCAGCCAGGACGACGGCCCGGCTTCCACGGTGAGCAACGTCCCCGCGATCGCCATGCGGCTCGACGTGCGGCAGTCGTTGTAGAACCAGTTCGAATACCAGTGGGCGAACCATCCGATGCGTTGGCCGCCGAGCGTGGCTATCAGTGGTTCGCCCTCGATCGTCGTCAGGTCGATCGAGCTGGCCTCGCCGACGATCCGGATGGCGGTGACGCCGGACACGTCCAGGCTCGTGGTCGGTTGGGCGGGTTCGTCCGCCATGGCGAACAGGGGGATCGCAACGAGCATGGCGGCGAGCAGTCTGGCTTTCATCGGTCGGCTCCTGTCGAGGGTTGGTCCGATGATGGTGATGGGAGCCGCTCCGGTCGGGCGACCTCGATCGCGATGGAGGTCGATCCGGATCGCGATCGAGGGCAAGACTGGAGACCGGCAAGTCCGCCCACCCGCTGCCCCTTCGAGTTCCGATGATCCTCGTTCCTCTTCCCTTCGTCGTCTCGCTGTTCCTTCTCACCATCCTGGTTCAGGCCTTACGGCGCGACGAGGAGGGGCTTCGCGCCAACCCGCTCTTCTTCGCGCTGATCGCGGCCTATGCCGTCCAATCCGTGCTGATCGGCCTGCGCTGGGGTTACGATTGGCGCGGCGTCCTGCCGCTGATGTCGCCGCTGGCGGCGCTGATCGCCCCGCTCGCTTGGGCGAGCTTCCGAAGCCTGACGCGAGACGATGAGGGCGCTCTGGCCGCATCTCCTGCCCGCAGCGGCGGTCATAGCTTTTATGGTCCTGTGGCCCGATCCGGTCGGCGCCGTGATCGTGGCCGTGTTCGCGGGCTACGGTCTTGCTCTTCTCTGGCAGGCTCGTCTCGGTCCGAACGGCCTCGTGGCCTCGCGCCTCGATGGCGTCGTGCGGTCCCATCGCGCTATGGAGGTCACCGGCCTTGCGCTTCTCATGTCCGCCGCGACCGATATCCTCATCAGCCTGGACTTCGCCTTGGGTGGGGGCGCTCATTCGGGAATGGTCGTCGCGCTCGGAAACGTCGTCGCGCTTCTGGTGCTGGGGATGGCCGCGTCCGTTGCCAGCGCCGGGCTGGCAGACGTCGAAGCCGACGATCCGAACACCCGCCCGGACTCGCCCGCCAGCGCCACGAACGACGACCTGACGACCGCCGCCCGGGTCGAGAGACTGATGCAGGAGCAGGAGATCTACCGGGACCTCGACCTGAACCTCGAACGGATCGCCCGCAAGCTTCGTCGTCCCCCGCGCGACGTGTCGAGCGCCATCAATCGCGCTCACGCAATGAGCGTCTCGCAATATGTGAACACCTACCGCGTGAAACGGGCCTGCCAGCTTTTGAAGGGTACAGCGGACCCCGTCACCAAGGTCATGTTCGACGCCGGGTTCGGCACGAAATCGAACTTCAACCGCGAATTCCAGCGGGTGACGGGCATGACGCCGAGCGCCTACCGACGCGTAGGTGACGCAGCACTCGCCGCGGCAGATCTTCGGGACGCCGCTCCGGTTTCCTGACCGCTTCTCGAAGGCGTCACCCTGCCTCGGACGTCCTCGATCGCGATCCAGGACGTCCGCGAACGCGATCGAGGACGCATCCGCGAGCCTGCCGATCCTCGCTCCTCCGGTGGACCCGTCCGCTCCGACCCGTGCCGGATTGGACGGGGGACGTCGGCAGGGCCCAGGCGCCAGCGAATTGGGATCGAAGGAGAAGGCATGGGTGTTCGAAAGCTGGTTCTGACGGTGTTCGGGAGCATCGCGCTTCTGACGCCCTTCACGGACGAGGCCGGCGCCGCCGAAATCGGTGTCGGCGGACGCAGAATGGAGGTTGCCTCGCCGGAGCGTCGGCACCCGCTCGACGTCACCGTCTGGTACCCCGCCGCTCCCGGCGGCGAGAAGGTCGTGCTGGGTGAGGGCCCCTTCTTCGCGGGCACCTCCGCTCGACTGGACGCGCCCGTAGCGGAGGGTCGCTTCCCGCTCGTGCTCCTGTCTCATGGAGCCGGCCTTGCGGGACGCGCCGATGCGATAAGCTGGATCGCGGCTCCCTTGGCACAACGGGGCTTCATCGTGGCGGCTCCGACCCATCCCGGGAACTCTGGACCGAACCGGTCCGCCGCCGAGACCATAAAGGTCTGGCTCCGCCCGGCCGACATCGCCCGGACACTGGATGCGATGGAGCGGTCAGATCTCGCCAAGCAGCATCTGGCGCCGAACCAAGTCGGCGTCCTCGGGCTCTCCATGGGCGGCAGCACGGCGCTGGCGCTGGCAGGGGCGAGGTTCGACCCGAGGCTTCTCGCGACCTACTGCGATACGAATGCCCGTAATGCCTCTTTGTGCGGATGGATTCGGCAGAGCGGCGTCGATCTCCACGCCATGGACATGCAGGCAGCTGGGCGCAATCATCTCGACCGGCGTATCCGCTTCGCCATGGCGATCGATCCGGCCCCGGTGAATGTTTTCGACAAAGCGTCCCTGTCGGGGATCGGCATTCCCGTCGAGCTGGTCAACCTTGGGCGAACCAACGAGATTCCCGTGTCTGCGCAGGCCTCGGATGTCGCCAAGGCCATCCCTAACGCTCGTTACGCTGTGATCGAGACGGCCAGCCACTTCAGCATGTTCGGCGTCTGCAAACCCGGCGCCGCAGAAGCGGCGGCCTCGGACGGTGTCGAAGAACCAATCTGTTCGGACGGGTCAGGGACGTCGCGCCAGATCATTCATGCTCAACTGATCGACATGGTGGAAGCCGCCTTCCGCGCCTTGGGGAAGAGCCCGGCTCTCCGGCAGCGATAGTCCTCCTTCGACGGTCGAGCGGTGCAATTTCAGCAGACACGCAACTTCGATCACGGGCGTGGGCAATCAGACGTCAGGGCACAGAAGCCCTCTGCACTTCTCCGCTGACCGTGGCCGACGACTCTTTGACCCTTCGAGCCTTGCCACCGGTGAAGATCACCACGTTGCCGAGCAGGGTCAGAACCAGTCCGGCCACGGATGCTCCGTCCCACCGGTAGCCCTCGAACACGGTCGAGAGGGTCAGCGCGACGATCGGGAAAAGGACGGTCGTATAGGCCGCGCGGGACGAGCCGATGCGAGCCACCAGCATGAGGTAGGTGGTGAAGCCGACGACCGATCCGATGGACGCGAGATAGATCAAGGCGGCCAGATAGTTGGGAGAGGGCGGCGCGACGACCGGTGTCCGCGACAGGCCGATCAAGGCGAGGAGGACGAGGGCGCCGTAGGTCATGCCCCAGGCATTGGCCGTCACGGGCGCAATGCCGGCGGCGCTGTTGCGGCGGGAGACCATGTTGCCGAACGAGAAGAACAGCGTTCCGAGCGCGGCGAGGCCGACACCCTTCAGCGTATCGACGTTCATGCCGACCAGAACGGCCTCACCGAACAGAAGGAGAAGGCCCCCCGCGCCCAGCAGAGCGGCGACCAGCGTGCGGGCCGTGATGCGGTCGCCGAAGAACAGGCGCGCGTTCACCGCGTTGTAGACGGTCGCGAGCGAGAACACGATCGAGACCAGCCCGGAGGGAATGAAGGCGGCGGCGCTATAGAAGCAGATGAAGTTCAGGCTGAAGAGGCAGAACGCCTGGGCCAGGATGAAGGGCTGGTCGCGCAAAGGCGGCCGCTTCAGGCGTCCCGTGGCCGCCAGCACGGCGACGAGGATGAGCGCTGCGAGTGCGAAGCGGTAGAAGACGGAGACGAGCACCGGCACGGGACCGACCTGCAGCGCGATGGCGATCCAGGTCGTGCCCCAGATGAGGACGGTGGAGACGAACAAAGCTGGATTCATGGTGGTCGGCTCCCTCGGCTCCCGACCACTAGGAGATCGGCGGCGCGACCGCTTGCAGGATCTTGCGGCGAACGAACATGCCGGCCGATCCGCTTGTGGGGTCGCCGGATCGTTGGTGCTAGAGGCTGTTATGAACCTTGGACAGGTGTTGTGCCGCTTGTGTTGGGTCGCGGGGTAGGAGCCCGATGCAGCCGGTAGCGGGGCTACCGGCAAAGAGCTGACACGACACAACACCTGTCCAAGGCCCATAACAGCCTCTAGGATGGTCACCGTGTTCCGCCGGGGTTTCGCGATGACGCCAAGCCTTCCCACCGTGTTCAGCTCGCTCTCGGCCTCGCCTTCGGCGCGGGTTCTCCAGCGCATCGACCTCGGATCGAACCGGTCGGCCGCGATCTGGGCCAACGAACGCGACCGAATGTCCTACGAACGGCCGGACGGTCATACGATCAGCCTCTATCTCGCTGGAGGAACCGGCACGCGGCGGCTCGACATCGATGCCGCCGGCGGGTGGCCCGGCGCTCTGTGCGTCATGCCACAAGGGCAATCGTCCGAATGGGACATCACCGACGCCTTCCGCTTCGTGCACCTCTACATCCCCGACGATCAAGCCCGCCGGGTCTTCGCGGAAACCTTCGATCGCGATGCGCGGATGATGGTGATGCCCGAGGTGACATTCGGTGATGCGCCGGTGCTCGCGCCTGTGCTGCGAGATCTGGCGGCTGCAACGCTCGCCGGCGATCCCCTTCGGGCTGAAACGGCGGGGATCGCGGCGTTGGTGCGCCTCTACGACGATCCGCGCTATGGCGGAGCGAAGCGGGACAGCGTCCGGGGCGGCCTGGCACCGCATCTCTGCCGCCGCCTACGCGACCATATCGAGGCCGATCTGCATCGCACCATCCGGCTGGAGGATCTCGCGCGCCTCGCGCAACTCAGCGAGTTTCATTTCCAGCGGATGTTTCGTGCGAGCTTCGGCGTCTCGCCCCATGCCTTCGTCGGCCACCGCCGCATCCTGCGCGCGAGATCGCTGCTGAAGGGCCTCGAGCCGATCGCCGAGATCGCCGCCGCCTGCGGCTACAGCAGCCAGAGCCATTTGACCCGAGCCTTCAGAGCGGCAACGGGCCTGACGCCCGGCGCCTATCGTCATCGCCTCGGTGAGAGTCGGCCCGGTACCCGAGACGCAGAGTAGTCCTCGCCTTCGCCGATCCCGCGTACAGCGCCGACACCGCGCCCCGAAGCCCACGCCCGCTGCTTCTTGCGGGCGACCGCCGCGAGGACGTCGAGCATCATGCCATTCACCGCCGCGAATATTACGCGTCCGCCTAAACCTGCTGCCCGACGGACTCTACGTTTCTGTCTCTCCAACCGGCAGGTGCAGTCACTGTGCTGGCAGGTAGCGCCGGGCCGGTTTCAGCAGGAGGCGGAGGACGCCGGGGCCGATAGCGCTGGGCGCATCACCTCTCCGCACCTCCCGTACTGTTCATGACCGACCGTGGCGTCTGGCCGAATTCCAGTTTGAAACTCCTACTGAAATGCGACGCATCGTTGAATCCCCAGGCAAATGCCACGTCCGTCACCGATCTGTCCGAATTGTAGGAGGATAGCGCTTGTCTGCAGCGCTCAAGTCGTTGCTTCAGAATCCAGCGGGATACAGAGGCTCCGCGCGCCGCGAAGAGCTTGTGCAGGTAGCGCAGGGAGATTGAGTTCGATGCTGCGATGGTAGCTGGGCTGAGGTCGGGATCCGCCAGATGGTCCAAGATAAAGCGCCGGACCTGGCTGAACTTGTCGGCGCCGCCCTCCGTGCCGCGACCATACCGCGCCCCGATGCCCGCGCACACGAGTTCCATCGTCATATGAATGACCATCTGAAGATGCTCATCCTCAAGCGTCCCAAGGCCTGCACACAACTGCCGCAGGTGTGCTCCAACCAGCGGTCCAAGGCTCTCGGTGCCGTCGATCCGCATGCCCGCTACCTCGTCGAGGTTTGGTAGAAAGCGTTGCATCGCGACCTTCGGCACGAGGATCGTCATCTTGCTGAGCGGCTCCAGAACGCGGAACTGCATAGATCGCGAGCTATCCCAGATCACGAAGTCGCCAGGTCCGAGTAAAGCCTCCCGCTCGCCCTGCCTGACAAGCTCGGAACCCGAAAGCTCGAACAGGATACCGACAAAGTCAGAACCGGTTCGCTCGATCTGCACGGGCGACCTGAATCCCTCGCACGGGTCGCATCGGCAACCGACCAGCCTCATGTCTCCGACCGAACGGGCCTTTAAGTCGGCATTGAAGTCTTTCGCGTGTCCGATGAGTTCCCAATCCAGAAGGGTCGCGTTCAAAGCTTGGCTCCAAGCGTCGAAACGACTCGTCGTAGGCACCTCAGCAGTGCCCCACGTCTCAATCCGCATGCTTCCTCCCTGGTCGGCACATCTTCGGATCGCTCGGCGGGTAGAACCCTGCTCGTTTCTCAAATTACTTCACGAGTGCATTCTTCGTCAATTTGGGTGCACGCAGATGCAAGACAACCATCCGAAAGCCCGTCAGATTTGCGCTGCGAACCGATAGTTAAAATCGGGAAATGCAGGCCAGTTGGCTTTAAGGCGATGCCGAGAGAAATGTAGCGCCAAAATTGACGTCAGTAGAACGTCGGGTTGCTGCTTCATCTCAGGCAACAGGGAGGGGAACACGATGAGAAACGACATTGAATTCAAGACTGAAGATGGCCTTACCCTTCGCGGGTGGCACTATATTCCCGATGAAGGCGCAGGACCGTTTCCGACTATTGTCATGGCGCATGGCTTCTCGGCTGTGAAGGAGATGTATCTCGATCAATCTGCCGAAGCCTTCGCCGATGCCGGCATGGCAGCGGTCGTCTTCGACAACCGCAACTTCGGAGCCAGCGACGGGCACATCCGGCAGGAGATCGACCCGTGGAAGCAGGTCTCTGATTATCGCGACGCCATCACATACGCAGAAACGCTCGCTGAAACAGACGGTTCGAAAATCGGCATCTGGGGTTCGAGCTATTCCGGCGGGCATGTGCTTGTCGTGGCGGCGCTCGACCGTCGGGTAAAGGCGGTCGTCTCGCAAGTGCCGCTCGCAAGCGGACACGCCAATGCCCGCAGGCTTGTACGAGCCGATTTCGTCGCCGGCCTACAGCGCGCCTTCGAGGATGATCGGCGTGCGCGCATGCGGGGCGAAGCTCCGGCAATGATTCCGGTGGTCTCCGAGAATCCGCTCGATCCCTCGGCTCTTCCGACACCCGACTCCTGGGATTGGTTCACAACCACTCATGAGAAGAGGGCTCCGTCGTGGAAGAACGAGGTGACGCTACGGTCGGTCGAGATGTTCACCGAATACGAGCCCGGGAGCTACATCCCGTTCGTCAGCCCGACTCCGCTCCTCATGGTCGTGGCCCTGGCCGATCACCTGACCGTCGCGGACGAGGCGCTTGCAGCCTACGAACGAGCACTCCATCCCAAGAAGCTGGTCCTACTGAAGGGCGGGCATTTCGACGCGTACGTCGCGGACTTCGATGTCGCAGGGCCGCCGGCCACGGCTTGGTTTCGCGAACATCTGCTCGGCGTCTGAGCGAGGAGATCGCCAGCAGCGACATAAAATGGGAGGGCGATATGAAACGCCTTGGGAATCAAATCGCAGTTGTCACCGGAATGAGTTCCGGGAAAGGCCGGGCGATCATGCTGGCATTGGCCGAGAGCGGCGCCAAGCTGCTGTGTTCGGGTAGCCGAGCAAGTAGCAGGCACCGAAAGTCGTGTCGGTATATTCAAGCCGTGTCGGTCGCGATCTCGGTCGACTGAAGCTCGGTTTCACGTTCGAGGACGACGGCAAGGAGATCGAGACTGTCGCGCAAGATACTTGGAATCGTCATGGCGTCGAGCACTTGTTCAGTAACGAGCTGAAGGCCATGATGATGCTGTGCCTGGTGTGGGCGAGGATCGGCCACGGCGGTCTGACCACTGATCCTTGACGCTGAAGTTATGTGGAGCCGGTCCCTGGCTACCCAACCGACGATGCGCCGAGCGAACAGGTCGATGATATCCACGCAACGCGCAACGTTTGTCGTGCGAGCCATGTACGGCCGGCCCTCCCGCGTCCGGACATAGGAGATCTCGGCACCCTCTTAGCCGACAGGCGCATCCACTCTCCCCACACCTTCACGTGGGTCCCGTCGACATACCAGCTGCCGCTGTTGCGGTTCCGGCACCGATGGACGCGGCAGTCGAGTTCGGGGGGCGCGGTGCTGGACCCACCGGTGGATCGTCGTGTGGTCCACCGGCTTGAATCCCTATCCACAAAACGGGGGACTATCGGACAGCCGTTCCAGGTGCTCGTCGCATGACATTGGAACAGAACGGGATCGCTGCGGCCTGATGGGCTATTCGCAACGGAGCCTTCCAGCGACCTTCGGTCCAATGTCCTTTTCAGGGCAGGCTGCGGGTCGGCTCCTTGGGGGCCGGGTCGAAGCCGATGAGGTCGGTCGTCAGCTTGGCATAGGTGCCGTCCGCCACCATCTCGGCGAGCGCCTTGTTGATCGCGGCGGTGAGTTCGGGCTTGCCCATCTTGATCGCGAAACCCTTCTGAACGCGGCTCACGTAGTCGTCGGTCATGACGAGCGGAAGCTTGGCTTCCTTGATGGCCCATGCGCCGGCGATCGAGTCCGTGATGACGGCGTCGATGTTGCCGTTGACGAGATCCTGGATCGCGTCGGCCTCGGCCTTGTAGCCCTTCACGGTCGCGCCCTTCTCCTCGGCAATCTTGGCGAAGGTGGAGGAGACCAGCGCGCCCACCGTGCTGCCCTTGAGGTCAGCGACGCTCTTGATGGGCGAGGACATCGGCGTGAGGATGCGCCCGCCCGATTCCAGCCAGCCGTCGGCGAAGGTCACGCGCTTCTGGCGCTCTGGCGTGATGTCCATGGCGGCGCTGATGACGTCGAACTGGTCGACCTCGAGGCCGACGAGAAGCGAGTCCCACTTGATGAGGACCGGGACGTACTCCACCCCCATGCGGCGAGCGACCTCCTTCATGACACGGATCTCCAGCCCATCCAGCGTGCCGTCGGGCGCGCGCATGCTGAAGGGCGAGAACGTGCCCTCGGTCGCGGCCTGTAGCTTGCCGGGGACGAGAAGCTCAGGCCCCGCCGCCCGAGCGGGCGCCATGAGCGTCAGGGCCGACAGGGTCGCGAGCGCGAATGCGATGGTCTTCAAGGGCATGGCACTGTCCTTTGTGGGAAGGGTCCGGGGAAAGGGCATGTCCGGCCGGTCAGGCGGCCAGGGCGTAGCGGCGCTCCAGAAAGGCCGCGAACTGGGAGAGGATCGTGGTGAGCGCGAGGTAGATCAGCGCGACCGCGATGTAGAATTCGAAAGGCTGGAAGGTCGAGGCGATCAAGGTCTGCGCGTAGAGCGTCAGTTCGACCACCGTGATCGTCGACAGAAGCGAGGTGTTCTTCAGCGTCGAGATCGCCTCGTTGGTGATCGAAGGGAGGATGATGCGGAAAACCTGGGGTAGAATGATGCCGCGCATCGTTTCGGCGGGGCTGAAACCCATGGCAAGCGCAGATTCCGCTTGGCCACGCGGTATGGCCGATAGGCCGCCGCGCACGATCTCCGCGACATAGGCGCCGCTGTTGATGCCAAGCGCGAGGACGCCCGCCGTAAAGGGCGAGAGGCGGATGCCGAAAGGCGGCAGGCCGAAATAGATGATGAAGACCTGGATGAGTGTCGGCGTGCCGCGGATGAACCAGATGTAGAACCGCGCCGTGCCCCGCACGACGGGAAAGCGCGAGCGCTGGGCGAGCGCCGCGGCCAGCCCGCAGACCCAACTCACCAGAATGGTGAGGACGGTCAGCCAGAACACCGTCCAGGCGGCCAGCGCAAATCCCGGCCCGTACAGGCGGATGTCGGAAAGAATGGCGTCCATCGCGCTCAAGCTCCCTCACGCCCTGCGCGGGGCAGATCGTCGTGCAGAATCCGGTGGAGGAACTGGCGCAGCCGGTCGCTTTCGGGGTGGCGCAGGATGTCGGGCGGACCTTGCTCCGCCATCACGCCTTTGTCGAAGAAGACGACGCGGGAGGACACGTCGCGGGCGAAGGCGATCTCATGGGTGACCAGCAGCATGGTCATGCCCTCGGACGCGAGCGTCGCCATCAGTCCGAGGACCTCGTGGACGAGTTCGGGGTCGAGCGCCGAGGTCACCTCGTCAAACAGCATGAGGCGCGGCTTCATGGCGAGGGCGCGCACGATGGCGACGCGCTGCTGCTGCCCGCCGGACAGGCGCGCGGGATAGCTATGTCGCTTCTCGAAGAGGCCGATGCGCGACAGGAGGGCTTCACCCTCCTCGATGGCCTGCGCGCGCGGCACCTTGAGAAGGCGCATCGGCGCATAGATGACGTTGTCGAGGACGCTTAGGTGCGGCCAGAGGTTGTAGCTCTGGAACACCATGCCCGCCCGCCGACGCAACAGCTGGAGCTGGACAGGCGTCGGATAGAAGCGCGACTGCATATCGAAATCGAACCGAAGTTCCTCGAACGCAAGCGACCCCGCTTGCGGCATCTCCAGGCCGTTGATCGAGCGCAGGAAGGTGCTCTTGCCCGACCCGCTCGCGCCGATAATCGACACGACCTCGCCTGGCTGGACGCTCAAGGAGACGCCCTTAAGCACCTCGGTTTCGCCGAAGCTCTTGCGGACGTCGCGAAGGGCAAGGATCGGCGCCGTCACAACCGGCTCTCTCGGAAGGGCCGGCGGGGCACTGCGTCGTGGTGGCGTCGTGTCATACGAAACGCGTTCTCTCGGGGGCGAGATCGGGAGGGTGAAAGGCGTCGTCTTGAGAATGAGGTCGACGATATTCGGTATACCGCTGGAATTCAATAAGTAAATTCAGGAGGTTGAAGCGGAAATTCTAGGCGATACGATGAAAGATTAGCCGCTCGAAGCTGCATTTTGCGGCAGGGCCGTGTCTCCACGTCGTCCAACCCAAAAGCCGATTGACGACAGGAATACGGTTGGTGTACCGAAAATTTCTGCAACGCGGTGGATTGCGTGACCACGAGATCGTCCGCCTGCCGTCGCGCCGCGCCCGTGTCGCCCACGAACCCCATCCGATGGAGGCGCAAGCCGTGAGCCGCTATTTCTCGATCGCCGAATACGAAACCCGCTGGGAGCGCGTTCTATCCGAGATGCGCCGACGCGGGCTGGAAACCGCCGTGGTCTTCGGACGCGGCGGCGGCACGATGGATTCATGCGGCGACGTTCTCTACCTGTCGAATCACTACGCCATCAGCGGTGGCATGGACTCGGCCATCTGGAGCGCGCGCTCCTTCGCGGCCGTGATCCTGCGACAGGGCCATGCGCCGCAGCTTCACATCGACGAGCCCGAGGTGCGCCGCGATCTCGTGGCCGTGTCCGACGTGCGCTCCTCGACCCATCCGTTCCGAAGCGTCGCCAAATCGCTCGCCGACATCGGCGTAACCGGGCCCGTAGCGCTGGTCGGAACGAACTTCATCCCGCTAAAGTACTATAGCCAACTTCTGGAGGAGGCGCCCGCGGTCGAATGGGTGCCGACGGACGATCTCGTGCGTTCGGTCCGTCGCTTGAAGAGCGCCCGCGAGCTCGACGCCTATCGCATCGGCGGCGAGGGGGCGACGGTCGGCCTGAACCGCCTGATGGAGGGGCTGATCTCCGGCTTGTCCGAGCAGGAGGCGGCGGGCGAGGCGGCGCGCGAGGTGGTGCGGCGCGGCGGCCGGCTTCAGATGATCGGTTGCAACCACGGGGCCACGCTCGGCTTCGACCAACGGTTTCCGCTGACCGGCTACAGCGCCGACACGCCGCAGCCCGGCGACATGCTGACCGGCACGATCCACGCCGCCTTCTTCCAGGGCTACTACATGGACCCCGGCCGCACCGGCGTGCGGGGCCGTCCGACGCCCGACCAGCGGCGCCTGATCGAGGCGGCGGCCGACATCGTGCACCACCTTTCGGACATGACGCGGCCGGGCACCCGGTTCCTCGACGTCGCGGCGGAAGGCGACCGGATGACGGCCGCCTTCGGGGGCTCGGTGTCGGCCATCATGAAGAACTTCCCCTTCTTCGGCCACAGCATCGGCCTCGGCTTCGAGCTGCCGCGCATCTCCACCAGCATGTCGAACGCCGACGACATGGCCCATGAGGGCATGGTGGTCGGCATCGAGGCGTTCCTGTCGCTGGAGGGCGTCGGCGCCGCCTTCTACGAGGACATCCTGATCGTTGGCCGGGACGGCAACGAACTTTTGACCCGCTCGCCACCTCACTGGTGGGCTTAAGGCGCCAAGCCGATGCGAAGACGAGAAGGGCGGCCCGCGCGGGCCGCCTCTTTCGTCAGTGGGCGAAGACGCCCTCGAAATCCTTGAAGCCCTTGACTTCGATCGGGTTGCCGCTCGGGTCGAAGAAGAACATCGTGCGCTGTTCGCCCGGCTCGTCGGCAAAGCGCACGACGGGAGGAATGTCGAAGGCGACGCCCGCCTCCTCGATCCGCCGGCTGAGCGCCTGCCAGTCCTCCAGCGGCAGGACGACGCCGAGATGCGGCATCATCACCATGTGGTCGCCGACCCTGCCGGTGCGCGTCACCTCGAAGGGCTTGCCGAGATGCAGCGAGATCTGGTGGCCGAAGAAGTCGAAGTCGACCCAGGTGTCCGTCGAGCGTCCTTCCTCGCAGCCGAGGACGCCGCCATAGAACCGGCGGGCCTCATCGAGGTCGGTGACGTGGTAGGCAAGATGGAAAAGGGACCGCATGCGGCTTGGCTCCTTGGCTGGGTTGTGGCGATGGACCGGGCGAGGACGTCAGAGGATCGCGCAGTCGCGCGGCAGGGACGAAAGGGGCTCGGCGCCCGTCAGTGTCACCACCACGGTTTCGGAGGCGCCAACGGTCCAGACGCCGTAGCTGCGCAGCGTGGCGGGCAGGTGGAAGACCATGCCGGGCTCGATCGGGCGA
This sequence comes from Aureimonas sp. Leaf427, assembly GCF_001425485.1. Classification (GTDB taxonomy): domain Bacteria; phylum Pseudomonadota; class Alphaproteobacteria; order Rhizobiales; family Rhizobiaceae; genus Plantimonas. The sequence goes on from NZ_LMQW01000012.1 coordinate 531,270, forward strand.
TCGACGCCGGTGAACAGGCTGAGAAGGGTGCCTTCCCCCCAGTCGGGCGCGAAGGCGATGCCCATGGAATAGCCGATGCGCTTGCGGAAGGCGGCCGTATAGCCGGCGGCGTCGATCACGCGCTGGGCCGCCTCGTGCGGGGCGCTGCAGGCCGCGCCGGGACGGATCGCCTCGAGCGCGGCGTCGAGTGCGCGCAGCGCGCAGTCCATCATGCGGCGCGCTTCAGCCGGCGGCGGGCCGATCCAGGCCGAACGCATGAGGGCGGCGTGGTATCGGGAGTGACTTCCCGCAAGCTCCAGGAAGATTGGGTCCCCCACTTCCAGTCGCCGCCTCCGCCAGGTCATGTGCGGCAAGCCGCTGCGCGGCCCGGAGGACACGAGGGGCTCCATGGCCATCGCCTCCGAGCCGGCGCGCGTCGCCTCGCCCAGCATGGCGGCGGCGACAGCGTTCTCGTCGGTCCCCGCGCGGCAGGCCGCAAGGCCCGCCCGCATGCCCGCCTCGGCATAGGTCGCCGCACGGCGGATCGCGTCGATCTCCGCCCGCGACTTGACGATGCGCAGCGGCGGCAGCAGCGCCGAGCCGTCCGGCAGGGCACCAAGCTTCAGGCTCGCCGCGATGCGGGCGGCCAACAGCGGCGAAACGAACCAGCCGCCCAGCTCCATCGCGGGGCGCCCGATCCCGAGCGCGCCGAGAAGCGAGGCCAGCGCCTCGGCCGGATCCTCGCCGTCGTCATACGCGGCGATGTCCGCCAGCCAAGTGTTGGCGACCGCACCCGGGTGTTCCAGCCGGCGCACCAGAAGCTGCGGCGCGCCGTCCGCCGGCAGGACCAGCGCCTGGAAGGCGAAGTAGCCGGCGGTCTGGCGTCCGGTCAGCCAGTAGATCGTCTCCGGGCTGGTGACGATCAGCGCCTCGAAGCCCGCCTCGCGCACCGCCTGCCGGGCGCGCGCCTGGCGCTCGGTGAACTCCGCTTGCGGGAAGGCCGCTTCCGAACCCTGGATATGGGCGAATTCGTGCATGATTTTCTCTTGTCGACAGGGTGTCAAGCGCGCGCGAGCCACCCGAGGAAGCGGCTTTTCACGCTGTCGAAGTGGCGCTCCATCGCGGCGGCGGCGCCCGCCGCATCGCCGGCCTCCACCGCATCGATCACCGCGAGATGCTCGCGCGCCTGCTCGGCGAAACGGTCGTGGGTGCGCGTCATGGTGCAGCGGCGCGCGATGGCGCGCATTTCGGTCAGCATGGCGGGCAGGAGCGTCAGCCCCGCCGCCTCGGCCACCGCGCCGTGGAAGTCGTCGTCGTCCAGCCAGAACTGGTCGAAGGCGGTGTCCCGCCCTTCGGCGTAGCCCCGCATCACCTCTCGAGAGGCCGCAAGCGCGGGCGTGAAGGGACCTCCAGCCGCCCGGGCGGCCGCCGCGCTTTCCAGGATCCGGCGGACCTGAACGATCTCCAGAAGCTGTTCCAGCGTGACGGGCTGGACCATCAACGCGCCGTTCGGAAGGCGCGTGATGACGCTTTCCTTCTCGAGGCGCGAGACCGCCGCGCGCAGGGGCGTGCGCGAGATTCCGGAGGCGAGTGCGAGCGCCCGCTCGGTGAGGACGTCGCCGGTCGAGAAGCCGCCCTCGAGGATGCGCTGCTTGATGTCGCGATAGGCCTGCTGGGTCAGGGTCTCCCGTGCGCTCATGCCCGGTTCCTCCCCATAACGCGCCGACCGCGCGGTGCAGGATCCGAACCGCATCGGCGAGGTCGGCCGGGACCATGCCCTCGTCCGGCTTGAGGCTGCCGTTTCAGTTGCGCAGGAAGACCATCACCGCGGCCCGCTCGTGCGGAGGCCGCCGCGTCGCGGCTGCCGCCCGACAGGAGCCCGCGCGGCCGGTAGCCGATCTCGTCCGCTGCCGAGACCAGGGTGTCGCCGAGCGCGGCCGACAGGAGGCGCCCCCCGATGCCGATGGCGTCGACGCGCGAAAGCACGCGGTTCACCGTCGTCGCGATCACGTCGCCCGTCATGCCCGCACCTGCGCACCAAGATTCAGTGTCGTCGCGGGGCGGCGGCCCGACAGAGCGTCGAGGACGTTGCGCGCGGCCCCGAGGGCGACGCGCTCCAGCGCTTCGCCGGTCGTGCCGCCGAGATGGGGGGTGAAGATCACGCCTGCGCACCGCCCGAGGGGGCCCGCCGGAGCGCCGTGCGAATACACGTCGAGGCCGGCCGCCGAGACGCGCCCTTCGTTCAGCGCTTCGGCCAGCGCCGCCTCGTCCACGAGACCCGCCCGCGCGGTGTTGACGAGGATCGAGCCGTGCTTGACGGCGGCCAGCGCCCGCGCGTCGATGAGGTGGTGCGTTTCGGGACGGAGCGGCGTGTGCAAGGAAACGAGGTCGGCCTGGCTGAGACCCTCCTCGAGGCTCGCGCAGCGTTCGAAGCCGTCGAGATCGGCGACGCGCGGCGAGTGGACGAGGACGCGCATGCCGAGCGCGGCCTTTAGCATCACGCCGAGCCCCCGGCCTGTCGCGCCCCAGCCGACGATCAGGGCCGTCTTGCCCGACAGTTCGTGGAAGCGTTCGCGCTCGCGAAACCCCGGCAGCCCTTCGCGCTCGGAGCGGTCCGCCGCCGGGATGCGGCGCGCGGCGGCGAGCGCCAGCCCGAGCGCCATCTCGCTGACCGAGCGCGCGTTGGCACCCGGCGTGTTGCAGACGAGAATGCCGCGCGTCGTCGCAGCCGCCTTATCGACCGCATCGTGGCCCGTGCCGTGGACCACGACGACCCGCAGCCGGTCGCCCGCCCGCATCGCGGCGCTCGAGAAGCCCGCGTCGCGCGTGATCGCGGCGTCGCACCCCCCAACGAGGCGCGCCACGATGTCCATGTCGGGCGCGGGGCAGGACACGGGCTCGACGCCATTGTCTTTGAGAAGCGACAGGCCCGCCTCGTGCATCGGCTGAACGATCAGGCATTTCATGCAGCCGTTCCCTCCGAGCCCAGCGCCTTTTCCAACCGCTGCAGGATGGCGTCTCGGGCGTGGTCGATATGGGCGCCCATCAGTCGCCCGGCGTGCTCGCCGTCGCCCGCCCGCAAAGCCGCGAGCAAGCCAAGATGCTCCTCGCAGCTGACGCGGAAACGTTCGGGAAGCTGGCTATGGTCGAACATGCAGGTGCGCCGGCGCAGATCCTCGATCGTCGCCAGCATGGTCCGGCTGCCCGTCGAAAGGGCCACGGTGCGGTGCAGGTCGTCGTCCACGCTGCGCTGCTCGTCGTCCTCGCCGGGGCCCAGGCCGAGAAGACGCTCCACGCGCGCCGCCAAGGCATCGAGGACAGCCGGCGCCAGGGAAACAGCCTGCCGGGCGCAGGCGGCCTCCAAGGCGGCACGCAGGAAGAAGATCTCCTCGATCTGCAGTCGCGTCAGCCGACGCACCTTGAGAAAGCGGCCCTCCTGCGCGGCGAGACCTTCCGCCTCGATCCGCTTGATCGCCTCACGCACGGGCGTCCGCGACATGGCGAGGGCTTTCCCGAGGCGGGCCTCCTGCAGCGTGTCGCCCGGCGACAAAGACCCCGACAGGATCATGTCGAGGATTTTGCGATAGGCTTGTTTTGCCAGCGGCTGGCTCACGGCATGCCTCCTGTCGCGCGGGGTCGCCGCTTCTCGCCCAAGGCGCCGAGGCAGCGGGCAAGTTCGGCGCGAGCGGCGAGAAGGGCGTCTTCCGCCTCCGCCTGCGAAACGGCCCGAAAGCGAACCCGGTGTCCCGTGGCAAGCTGCGCGAGGCTCGGGAGATCGGCCGAAGCGAGGGTCGCGATCTTGGGATAGCCTCCCGTCGTCTGCCGCTCGGCCATCAGCACCAGAGGGCGGCCGGCCGCTGGCACCTGAATCGAACCCGCGCAGGTGCCGTCCGAGATGATGTCATGGCCGCCCTCGGCCACGAGCGTAGGGCCGTCCAGCACCTGGGCCATCCGGTCGCGTGCGCTCGAAAGGGAAAAAGGCGAGGCCAGGAAGGTGCGCAGCACCTCGGCCGCGAAGCGATCGTCCTGCGGCCCCGGCACGACGCGCAGGGTGTCGGACGGACGCTGTCTGACGGGATGGCGGAGAGCAAGCAGCGGGGCGGGGGCGGCGGACCCAAGCGGCAGGCGGTCGCCGACCTGGAGCCGGCGACCGTCGTGGCCGCCGATGCCGCTGCGCAGGTGGGTCGATCGGGAGCCCATGACGGGGGGCGTGTCGATGCCCCCGGACAGGGCGAGATAGCCCCACATGCAGCCGCGCAGGGCGCCGATGGTCAGCACCTCGCCGGGACGCAGGTCGTGGCTTTCCCAGACGTGCAGCCTTTCTTCGCCCCGGCGGATGTCCACGCCGCCCCCCGTCACCGCGAAGCGCACGGGGGCGGACACCTCGAACCGCCCGCCGATCGCGGCAAACTCCAGCCCGGCGGCGTCCGGCGCGTTGCCGACGAGCGCGGTGGCGAGGCGGAAGCTCTGCGGGTCCATCGGTCCTGCGCCCGAAACGCCGGCATGGAGCCAGCCTTTGCGCCCGAGGTCCTGGACGGAGGCCATCGGTCCGATCTGAAGGATGTGAAGCACGCTCACATCGGCACCCCGGCGATGGGCTCGCCCCTCGCGACGGCCTGCTCCAGCACGGCGCCCTCGTCAGGCCCCACGGAGCGGAAGCGGACACGGTCGCCCGCCCGCAGCAGGCAGGGCTGCGCGCGCGCAGGATCGAAGAGGCGCAGCGGCGTGCGGCCGATGAAGCGCCAGCCGCTGGGCCCGGCGAAGGAGTTGATGCTGGCCTGCCGGCCGCCGATGCCGATCGAGCCGGCCTCGACGCGCTGGCGCGGCACGGAAAGACGGGGCGTGTGGAGCGGCTCCGGCAGACCCCCAAGATAGGCGAAGCCCGGTGCGAAGCCGATCATATGGACACGGTATTCCGATTCGGCATGAAGAGCGATCAACGCTTCCGCCGTCATGCCCTTCGTCTCCGCGAGATCGTCGAGGTCCAGTCCGGCCGCGCCGCCGTAGACCACCGGCACCTCGAAGTGCCGTTCCGAGCCGGGGGCGGGCGCGAGATGCCCGATCCGCCGCGACAGGTGCCGGCCCAGATCGGCGCCGCGAAGCGTTGCCGGATCGTACAGCACGAGGAGCGCACGATAGGTCGGAACGACGTCCTCGACGCCCGCGATCGGATCAGCCACCAAGTCTTGCGCCAAGGCGATGACGCGCGCGTTGACCCCCTCGTCGATCGTGTCGGAGAGTTCCACCGATAGCGCGCTGTCGCCGCAGGCCAGAATGCGTGGAAATTGGTGAGGCATGTCGCGAGAGTCGTTTCCGTCATCGGCCGCGGTCTTGCGGCGCTCGAAGGCTCTTGTCCTTTCAGTATACCAAGAGTATGTCGAGGACAAGGATACGGCGCCGAAAGCTTCGAGCGCTACGGACGGGGCCCGGGGCATGCGCGCGATCGATCTGAACTGCGACATGGGCGAGAGTTTCGGCGCCTGGACGATGGGCGCCGACGAGGCGATGCTCGACCTCGTGACCAGCGCCAACGTCGCCTGCGGCTTCCATGCGGGCGATCCATCGGTCATGCGTCGGACGATCTTGTCGGCCAAGGCGCGAGGCGTGTCGGTCGGTGCCCATCCGTCCTTCATGGATCTCTATGGGTTCGGCCGCCGGCGCATCGCGGGCGATCGGCCGGAGGATCTGGAGGCGCAGCTCGTCTATCAGATCTCGGCCATGCAGGGCATGGCGGCCGCCCTGTCCTGGCCCATGACGCATGTGAAGACGCACGGGGCCCTCGGCAACATGGCCGCAGAGGACTCGGAACTCGCCGCCCTCTGCGTGCGCGCGATCCGCGCCGTGGACCCCGCGCTGGTCTTCGTCACCCTGCCCTACTCGAGGACCATGGAGGCGGCGGAGAAGGCAAATCTGCGCACGGCCTGCGAGGTCTATGCCGACCGCACCTACGACGACACCGGCATGCTAACCTCGCGCCAGCGCGAGGGCGCGGTGATCCACGAGATCGAACGCAGCGTCGACCAGGTGCTTGCCATGGTGGAGGGCGGCTTCATCCCGACGCTGAGTGGCGGGCGCCTGCCCGTCGAGGCCGACACGATCTGCATCCATGGCGACACGCCGGGCGCGGTCGGCACCGCGCGCGCCGTTCGGGCGGCGCTGGCCGGTCGGGGCCTTTCCTTCGCCCCCTTCGCGGCACCGCGCCGCTGACGCCCGCGCTTCCAGGAGGTTGTCATGACGCGCACGGTCTATCTCAACGGCGAATGGCTGCCGGAAACCGAGGCCAAGGTCTCCGTCTTCGACCGCGGCTTTCTCTTCGCCGACGCGATCTACGAGGTAACGGCGGTGATCGGCGGCAAGCTGATCGACTATGCCGGCCACAGCGCGCGGTTGCGCCGCTCGCTGGCCGAACTGGCGATCCGTTTTCCCTTGTCGGAAGAGGCGCTCCTGACGGTCCACCGCGACATCGTCCGGCGCAACGCGCTGCAGGAGGGGCTGATCTACCTCCAGGTCTCGCGAGGCGTTGCCGATCGGGACTTCTCCTTTCCGAAGAACGCTGAACCAACGCTTGTCCTCTTCACGCAGGCCAAGCCCATCCTCGACAACCCGCGCACCCACACAGGGCTGTCGATCGCGACGGTGCCGGATTGGCGCTGGGAACGCCGCGACATCAAGACCGTGCAGCTCCTCTACCCATCCATGGCCAAGATGGAGGCGATGCGGCGTGGAGCGGACGACGCCTGGCTCGTCGAGGACGGGTTCGTCACCGAGGGAAGCGCGGCGACCGCTCATATCGTCACGAAGGACGGCGTCCTCGTCACTCGGCCCCTGTCGAACGCGATCCTGCACGGCATCACTCGTGCCACTATCCTCGACCTGGCCCGTGCTGACGGGATCGCGGTGGAGGAGCGGTCCTTCACCGTTGCCGAAGCGAAGGGTGCCGCCGAGGCGTTCATCACCTCCGCCACCAATTTCGCCATGCCGGTCGTGTCGATCGACGAAACGCCCGTCGGCTCCGGCCGCCCTGGTCCGATTGCCGCTCGCATGAGGGAACTCTACATCGCGGACCGGCTGGCGACGGCGCTTTGAGCGCGGACCCCGATCCATTCGACCAATGCCCTGGAGCGCCTGAACAAGGAAGGTGAAGCAGCGCGCCGATGTCCTCGGCATCTTTCCGAACGAGGGCAAGGTGTTTGATCCCAGCATATCGTGGCGAGCCAGTCGAGCGAAGGGATCGGGCTTGGTTTCGCCGATCTGCCGCATGGCTTCGAATGGGGTTCTGAAGCGTAACGCTCAGGCCGCACGCGCTGGTCGCGGGACTTCGTGCACGACCAGCCCGCCTGCGGCGGGCGTTTCCGCGTTCTTGACATCGTCGATGACGTCACGCGCGAGTTCCTTGCAGCGATCCCCGATACCGCGATCTCAGGCCGCCGTGTCGACCGCGAGCTGACCGCCTCGATCGCCACACGAGACAAGCCCAAGATGATTGTCTCCGATCGCGGCACCGAGTTCACCTCGAATGTGGTCCTCGCTTGGTCGAAGGATTACAAGGTGGACTTGCATTACATCGCGCCCGGCAAGCCGATGCAGAACAGCCTCGTCGAGAGCTTTCATGGCCACATGCAGGACGAGCTGCTCGACGAGGGCGTGGTTCTCAATCTGCATGTCTTGCAGGATGCGCGCCCCACGGCGCTGTCCCCGTCATGCCGATGGGCGTCGGTCTCGCCTCTTTCAGTTTCAGTCAACGGCAGATCGTAGTTTTAGAGAATTCTATTTCTCCTAGGTGCCTTGGCGCGAACCCATCTTCTGTTGCACGTCATTAATCTACCAAACTAATATACTTTACGCGACGAGTTGGGATACGGCTGTGAAGACGGCCCTTCCAGGCTTCGACACGGCAAATGCCGCGCGAAGAGAGATGTACGACCATGTTCGACCGGCGGCAAAGCCTTCTCGACGAGAACCCCGTTTCACCCGGCAACACCGCCGCGGAAGAGTCGGTGAGCGCTCGGGTGGCCGCATGGGTGTTCGATCCGCGGAGCCACCACTGCTCCCGGAACCCTGCCGCTTCTGGCGCCCGGCCAAGCTCGGCCCATCGCAGCCCGAGGCTCCCATCTGAACGAGGAACTGCTTCATGACCGGCAAGCGCATCACTCTCGGTCTCATGCTCCATGGCGCGGGCGGCAACATGAATGCGTGGCGCCATCCGGCGGGACCGGCCGACGCCAGCGTCAACCTTCCCTTCTATGTCGAACAGACCCGCGCAGCCGAAGCCGCCGGCTTTGCCTTCGTCTTCGTGGCGGACGGGCTCTACATCAACGAGAAGTCGATCCCGCATTTCTTGAACCGCTTCGAACCGCTGACGATCCTGTCGGCGCTGGCGACGACGACGTCGCGCATCGGCCTCGCCGGCACGGTCTCGACCTCCTACAGCGACCCGTTCACCATTGCCCGGCAGTTCGGCTCGCTCGACCTCATCTCCGGCGGGCGCGCGGGCTGGAATGTCGTGACGACGCCGCTCGAAGGGTCCGGGCGCAATTACGGCCGTCCCCATCCCGACCATGCGCTGCGCTACGAGATCGCCGACGAATATCTCGAAGTGACCCAGGGGCTCTGGGACAGTTGGGACGACGACGCCTTCCCGCGCAACCGGACCAGCAGCACGTTCTTCGACCGGGACAAGCTCCACCGGCTGGACCACAAGGGCCGCTTCTTCCAGGTGGAGGGCCCGCTGAACATCCAGCGTTCGCCGCAGGGGCAGCCGGTGATCTTCCAGGCGGGCTCGTCAGACGACGGCGTGAAGCTGGCCGGCAAATATGCCGATGCCGTCTTCACGCATTCCCCCTCGATCGAGGAAACGCGCGCCTTCCGCGCCCAGGTCCGGGCGAGCGCGGTGGCGCACGGGCGCAACTCCGACGACGTGAAGGTCCTGCCCGGCATCCATCCCATCGTCGCGGCGACTCGCGGAGAGGCGGAGGCGAAATACGCCGCGATCCGCGACCTCGTCCAACTGGACGACGCGCTCGCCTATCTCGGCCGGTTCTTCGACCATCACGACTTCACCGCCTACGATCCGGACGCGCCCTTTCCAGACCTCGGCGCGATCGGCGAGAACAGCTTCCGCTCCACCACGGACCGCATCAAGCGCGAGGCGCGCGAACGCGGGCAGACGCTGCGCCAGGCCGCGCTTGCCGCCGCGACGCCCAAGCCGAACTTCCTCGGCTCCGGCCAAGAGGTCGCCGCAGACATCGTGCGCTGGGTCGAAGAGGGTGCTGCGGACGGCTTCATCGTCGGCTTCCCCGTTTCCGCCGAAGGACTGGCCGATTTCGAGCGCCACGTCGTACCGGCGCTTGAGGCGCGCGGGGTCTACGATCGGGTGCTGCCGGAGACGACGCTGCGCGGCAATCTCGGCCTGCCCTACAAGACGAGCCGTCACGCAGCTCCCGGCAGCCGGCCCGCGTCGCGTGCCTCCGCATGAGCCGGCACCGCACCGGCGCCTCCCGCATTCGCCAGACGATCGGCGGCTTTGTCGCAGACTTCGTCGAGCTTCGCCAAGACCTTCATCGTCATCCCGAGCTTGCCTTCCAGGAGCAGCGCACGAGCGACACGATCGCCGCCTTGCTCGACAGCTGGGGCTACGCGGTCACCCGCGGGATCGGCGGAACCGGACTGGTCGCGACGCTGAAGCGGGGGAACGGTCCGAAGCGCCTCGGCATTCGCGCCGACATGGACGCCCTCCCCATCGAGGAGGAGACCGGTCTTCCCCATGCCAGCCTCACCGCGGGAGCCATGCACGCCTGCGGTCATGACGGACATACGGCGATCCTTCTCGCCGCCGCCCGCTACCTCGCCGAGGACGGGCGCTTCTCGGGGACCCTGAACCTCGTGTTCCAGCCGGCCGAGGAGATCGGCCAGGGCGCGCGCCAGATGATCGGCGATGGGCTTTTCGAGCGGTTTCCCTGCGATGCCGTGTTCGGGCTGCACAACTGGCCGGGCGTGCCCGCGGGCCGTTTCGGCTTCGTCGCCGGTCCCGCCATGGCCTCCGTCGATTGGGCGCGCATCCGCATTCGCGGGCGCGGCGGCCACGGCGCCGAGCCGCATCAGGCGGTGGACCCCGTGGTGGCGGCCGCCCATGTGGTCACCGGGCTCCAGACCATCGTCTCGCGCAACGCGGCGCCGCTCGATCTGGCCGTGGTCACGATCGGATCGATCCATGGGGGCGGCGCCGCCAACGTCATCCCCGACACGGTGGACCTGACGCTGACGACCCGCGCGTTCCGCCCCGAGATCCGCACCCTCCTCGAACGGCGCATCAAGACGATCGCCACGCTTCAGGCCGAAAGCTTCGGCGCCATCGCCGAGATCGAATGGAAGGACGGTTTTCCGAGCGTCGTGAACCATGCGGTCGAAACGGAGATCGCGCGCGCCGCCGCCGTCCGAGCCTTGGGGGCGGCCGCAGTGGAAGCGGACTTCGCGCCCCGCACGGCCAGCGAGGACTTCGCCTTCATGCTGGAGGCGCGGCCGGGCAGCTACCTCTTCGTCGGCAATGGCGACAGCGCCCCGCTCCACAGTCCCCGCTACGACTTCAACGACGCCCTGATCGAGCCGGCCGCCACCTACTGGGCGACCCTTGCCGAAACCTTCCTGACATCTCCGGAGGAGACCCATGGCTGACGTCATCGTCAAGACGACCCCGCTCGACCCGCGCGCCAAGCCGCTGATCGACGATCTCCTGCACGAATACAACGCGCGCTACGGCTCGTATTTCGAGGCGGACGGCGCCGCCGCCGAACTGAACCGGTATCCGCCGGAGGCGTTCGCGGCACCGGAGGGAGCCTTCATCCTCCTCCTGCGCGACGGCGAGACCGTCGCGGGCGGCGCCTTCCGGCGATACGACGAGCGAACGGCCGAAGTGAAGCGAATGTGGACGCGGCGCGACAAGCGCCGTCAGGGCCTAGCCGTGGCCATCCTCGCCAGGCTGGAGCAACTCGCGGCTGCGCAAGGCTATGAGCGCTTCTTTCTGACCACCGGCTTCCGCCAGCCCGAAGCCGTGCGCCTCTACCTGTCGCTCGGTTACACCGCGCTCTTCGACACGCAGGCCGATCCCGAGACCTACGGCATCCTTCCCTTCGAGAAGGGGCTGACGCCAGCCCTGCCGGCGGCCGCATCTCTGGTGCGAAACCGGGTTCGCACATCGGAGGCGAGCCTACGATGACCATCGCCTCTTCCTTCGAACGCGGCCTTGCCGCGCCCGCGCCTCGCGCCGTTGCGGAGAACCGCCCGCGCTTTCGCATCGTTCCCGCGCGCCATCCCTGGCGCGCAGTCGGCACGCTCACCGCCCTCCTTCTCGTCGGCGCCGTGCTCCAGTCGACGCTCACCAATCCGCGCTGGGGCTGGAACGTCTTCGCCGAATGGTTCTTCGCCGAGCCGATCCTGGTCGGTCTCGGGCGAACGCTCCTCCTCACCGCCATCGGAACGGTCCTCGGCTTCTCGCTCGGCACGGTCCTGGCGCTGACGCGCCTGTCCGATTCGCCCGTCGTCGCCAAGGTATCCTTCCTCTTCGTCTGGCTGTTCCGCTCGATCCCGTTGATCGTGCTCCTGCTGATCCTCAACAATCTCGGCTACCTCTACGAGACCGTGCGCCTCGGCGTGCCCTATACGGACATCACCTTCGCCTCCTGGTCGACGACGCAGCTCATCACGCCCTTCGCGGCGGCGGTGCTCGGCCTGACCCTGCATCAGGCGGCCTATTCGGCCGAGTTCATCCGGGGCGGTCTGCTGTCTGTCGATCAAGGGCAGTTGGAAGCGGCGGCCGCGCTCGGCTTGCCCCGGGGCCGCCAGACCCGGCGGATCATCCTGCCCCAGGCCATGCGCACGATCCTGCCCAGCGCGTTCAACCAGATCATCTATCTCGCGAAGGGCTCCTCGCAGGTCTACATCATCGCCCTGCCCGAGCTCTTCTACACCGTCCAGGTGATTTATCGGCGCAACCTCGAAGTCATCCCGCTCCTGATGGTGGCGACGGCTTGGTATCTGGTGATCCTGACCGTTCTGTCGCTCGTGCAGCACCAGGTCGAACGGCGCTTCGCGCGCGGCGCGCTGCGCAATCCGCCGCCCTCGATCTTTGCGCAGCTGCGTCCTCGCCGGGCAGCGGCAGCCGCGCCGGCGACCGCCCCCGAAGCCGGCGTCGCACCCGGCTGGACTGGGCACGGCGCGAAAGGCGGGGCCGTGGAGATCCGCGACGTGCGCAAGAGCTTCGGCGATCTCGCCGTGCTCAAGGGCGTTTCACTCTCGCTGAAAGCCGGCAGCGTCACGGTGCTGCTCGGCCAGTCCGGCTCCGGCAAATCCACGCTCTTGCGCACGATCAACCATCTCGAGCGTCTGGACGACGGTTTCGTCTCGGTGGACGGCGAGCTGATCGGCTATCGCCGCGAGGGCGACACGCTGTTCGAGCTGCACGAGAGAGAGGTGCTGAAACGCCGGGTCCAGGTCGGCATGGTGTTCCAGAACTTCAACCTCTTCCCCCATCTGACCGTCCTCGAGAACATTGCCGAAGCGCCGATCGCGGCGAAGGGCTTGCCCAAGGCCGAGGCGGAGGCGCTGGGGCGCGAGCTTCTCGCCCGTGTCGGTCTGGCGCAGAAGGCGGGCGCCTATCCGCGCCAGCTCTCCGGCGGCCAGCAGCAGCGCGTGGCGATCGCCCGGGCGCTGGCCCTGCGCCCGAAGGTTCTCCTCTTCGACGAGCCGACCTCAGCGCTCGATCCCGAGCTCGTCAACGAAGTGCTCGACGTCATCAAGGAGCTCGCCCGGTCCGGCACGACGCTCGTCGTCGTCACCCACGAGATCGGCTTCGCCCGCGAGGTCGCCGATACCGTGGTCTTCATGGAAGCCGGCGAAATCCTCGAAGTGGGTCCGCCCTCGCAGATCTTCACTGCGCCGAAGCATCCCCGAACCGGCGCCTTCCTCGCCAAGGTCCTGTGAACCCGAACCGGACAGCGGACCCCGGCCCGCCCTCCGACTGCCCGTCCCGCCCTCCAGCCTCAACCCTCGATCACAAGGAAACCGATATGCCGTCCCTCGTTTCCCGCAGTCTTCCCGTGCTTGCCCTTGCCCTCGCACTCGGCTTCTCCGCCGGCGCAAGCGCCGAAGGGCTCAAGGTCGATCTCAGGCCGGAACAGCCCGATCGCATCCGTGCCGAGCCGGTGCAGGCCGCGATCGACCTCCTGCCGAAGGACTACGCCTTCGTGACGCCGGGAACCTTCACCGTCGCGACCAATCCCGGCAATCTGCCCTTTTCCGTCTATGCCACCGATACCAAGACCCCTGTCGGCGGCGAGCCCGATCTCGCCCAGCTGGTCGCCGACAGCCTCGGCCTCAAGCTCGAAGTGGTGGCGGTCGCCTGGCCCGACTGGCCGCTCGGCCTCACCTCCGGCAAGTACGATGCCGCGATCACCAACATCACGGTGACGGAGGCGCGTAAGGAAAAGTTCGACTTCTCCACCTACCGCGCCGATCTCCTCGGCTTCTATGTGCCGAACGACAGCAAGATCCAGTCCATCGCCCGGCCCGAGGACGTCGCCGGCCTGAAGGTCGCCGTCTCGTCCGGAACGAACCAGGAGGAAATTCTTCTGCGCTGGTCGAAGGAGAACGAGAAGAAGGGCCTGAAGCCGACCGACATCTCCTATTACGACGACGAGGCCGTGCAGGATCTCGCCCTCCAGTCCGGCCGGATCGACGCCTATTTCGGGCCGAACTCCACGTCCGCCTTCAAGGCGGCGCGCGTCGGCAAGACGCGTCTGGTCGGAACATTCTCCGGCGGCTGGCCCGAGACGGCCGAGATCGCGGTCACCACGAAAAAGGGCGCCGGCCTCGCGGATGCGATCACGGCGGCGATCAACGCGCAGATCGCCAACGGCAACTACGCCAAGACGCTCGCACGCTGGAACCTCTCCGCCGAAGCGGTGAAGGAGTCGCGCACCAACCCGGCCGGCCTGCCGAAAAGCTGAAGACCGGCCGCTCGCCGCGTCGGCTCCTCCCCCGGCGCGGCGCTCCCACCTCCCATGACGGAACGGTTCCCATGCGTCCTCTCAGACCGCCTTCCGGCGCCGCCGCCGGCCTCTTCTTCACCATCGCCATGCTCTGCAACGGCGCGGCCTTTGCTTCGGACAGCTTCGACGTTTCGCCCGAACAGCTCGGTCGTTTGCATGCCGAGCCCGTGCAGGAGATCATCCAGACGATTCCGCAGACCTTTTCCTTCGCACAGCCGGGCAAGTTGACGGTCGCGGTCAATCCTTCGGGTGGGCCGCCCATCGCGACTTACGCAACCGACGCCAGCACCGTGATCGGTTCGGATCCCGACTATGCCCGCCTCGTCGCCGAGACGCTCGGTCTGGAGCTGGATCTCGTCCCTGTCGCCTGGGCGGACTGGCCGTTGGGGCTGACCTCCGGCAAATACGACGCGGTCATCTCCAACGTCGGCGTCACGGAGCAGCGCAAGGAAAAGTTCGATTTCTCCTCTTACCGCCAGGGCCTGCACGGCTTCTTCGTCAGGAAGGGGTCGGGAATCGGTCCCATCGCGGGACCGAAGGACATCGCGGGCCTGCGCATCATCGTCGGCGCGGGTACGAACCAGGAGCGCATCCTTCTCGAATGGGACCGGCTCAACACCGAAGCGGGCCTGAAAGCAGCGGAGTTGCAGTACTTCGACGACGAGGCGACCAGTCTGGTCGCGCTGCGCTCGGGCCGCGCCGATGTCGTCGTGCAGCCCAACGGCCAGCTCGTCTTCATCGCCGCGCGTGATGGCGACATCGAGCGTGCCGGCACGCTGAGCGCCGGCTGGCCGGAAAAGTCCGATGTTGCCATCGCGACGCGCAAAGGCTCGGGCCTCGCGGACGCGCTAACGGCGGCGACCAACAGCCTGATCGAGAACGGTCTCTACTCCAAAGCCCTCGATCGTTGGCACCTCGGAGAAGAGGCCCTTCCGCGATCCGAAACCAATCCGCCGGGGCTGCCGAAGTTCTGACGGCCGTCCATTGAGGAGCCGGGCATCGGTCGCGATCCGCCCTTCTTCGACGGCCTTGTTCCCCATGCTTACGGAGCGCCTCATGACCTATCGTCTCAGCCTTCTCGACAAAAGCCCGATCGCGGCAGGCACGACCGCCGCCGGCGAGGCTCTGGCGACGAGCCTCGCCTATGCGGAATTGGCCGACCGGCTCGGCTACCATCGCTTCTGGGTGGCCGAGCATCACGGCACGACGACGCTTGCGAGCGCCGCTCCCGAGGTTCTCGCATCCCATCTTCTGGCGCGCACGCGGCGGATCCGCATCGGCACCGGCGGCATCCTGCTGCAGCATTACAGCCCCTACAAGGTTGCCGAACTCTTCGGTGTCCTCGCAACGCTCGCGCCCGGCCGGGTCGATCTCGGCATCGGCAAGGCCCCTGGCGGACTGCCCCTCGGAACGAAGGCGCTGCAGGCCGAACTCGCCACGCCACGCCGCGCCTTCGACGCCAAGCTTCGGGATCTCGACCTGTTCCTGCGAGGCCATGCACCCGAAGGCCATGCGCTGGCGGGCGCCGAGGCGCTCCCGCGCGCCGCCGTTCTTCCCGAGCTTTTTCTTCTGGGCGCCAGCGACACGAGCGCGGCGCTTGCCGCGGAGCTCGGCTGGGGTTTCGTCCATGCCGGTCATCATGACGGCGATCCCGAAGCGATCGACCGCAGCCTTTCCGTGGCGCGCACCGCAGGTCCCGCGCCGATGCTCGCCGTCACGGCCTTCGCCGCTCCGACGCGCGAGGAAGCGTTGGTCGCTGCAACGCACAAGACCTTCAAGGTTCACCTGCCCGATGGCCACGCGGTCAATCTCGGCAGTCTGGATGCCGTCGAGGAATACGCACGCCAGCTCGGCGTTCGACCCGTGAAGGTCGAGGAAAGCAGGCCGCAGGTGATCGCCGGCACCCCCGACGACGTTCACGCCGCGCTTGCGCGTCTCGCCGACCGGCACGGTGTCGGTGAGTTCGTTCTCGATTCGCCCGTTGCCGGCCGCATCGAGCGACTGCGTTCGATCGAGCTGATCTCCGCCGCAAGACGTCGCGCCGCCGCCTGAGGAGACGACGAATGACCGACCGCTTTCTGCGCACCTCGCCGCTGGCACCGGAGGCGCAAGGCCTGATCGAGGGGCTGGCCGCCGAATCCGCCCGGCGATACGGCATCGATCATCCGGGCAATCCACGGGCCGAGCTGGAGCGCTACCCCGCGCAGGCCTTCGTGCCGCCGCTCGGCGATTTCCTTGTGCTTCTTCGCAATGGCCAGACGATCGGCGGCGGGGCCTTCATGAGCCACGACGACGAGACGGCCGAACTGAAGCGGATCTGGACGCATCCGGATCTGCGCCGGCAAGGCATCGCGCGCCGCGTGGTCGAAGTGCTGGAGACCGGCGCAGCCTTGCTCGGCTACACCCGCGTCTATCTCACCACCGGTTTTCGCCAGCCGGAGGCCGTCGCGCTCTACCTCTCGCTCGGCTACCGGCCGCTGTTCGACGTGACGGTCGATCCCGCTCTGTTCCGCTCGCTGCCCTTCGAGAAGCACATCGGTGCGCTCGCCGGCAAACCCGGCACCGCGCCGGTCCGCAAGGCCGCTGCCAGCCTGGAGGAGTCGACCCGGGAGGTCGTCGCCATCAAGGCGGAGCAGGAGCGCCAGATCCTCGCGCGGCTCGACCACCCGCTCGCGGCCGAGTGAACGCCCGTCCCATGCCCCTTTCCCATATCCGCCACATCGCCTTTCTCGTGCCCGGCAGCTACGAGGACGACGATCCGGCCAAAGGCCTCGAGGACACGCTGCGCCTCATCGAACTCGGCGAGGCACTGAGCTTCGACAGCGCGTGGGTGCGCCAGCGTCATCTGGAGCGCGGCATCTCATCGGCCTCGACCTTCCTGGCCGCGGCCACGCAGCGAACGAAGCGCATCGGCCTCGGCACGGCCGTCATCCAGCTCGGATACGAGAACCCGTTCCGTCTCGCCGAAGACCTGTCGACCGTCGATGTCTTGTCCGGCGGCCGCCTTCAGGTCGGCGTGTCCGTGGGTCCCGCGCCGTTCGGCAGGCTCATCGCGGACTATGCCGACGCCGACGGGGACGCAGATTTCGGCCATGGACGCGCCGAGCGGCTGGCTCGGGCCCTTCGCAGCGAGCCCTTGTCTCAGGATCCGCTGAGCGGCAATGCGGCGGGCGCCCAGGTTCCTCGCCTGCGCCCCCATGCGCCGGGCCTCGCCGATCGTCTCTGGTATGGCGGCGGCTCGCAGGCCTCGGCCGCCTGGGCCGGGCGGGCCGGCTTCCATCTCCTCACCGGCAACATCGTCAGCGGCGAAGATACGGACGACTTCGCAACCGCGCAGACACGGCTCATCGAACGGTTCCGGCGCGAATGGGTCCATGAGCGAAGCGCCCGCGTCGCGCTCGGTCGCGTCATCTTGCCGACCGATGGGGCCTCTGCGGCCCAACGGCGTCGCTATGCCGACTTCGCCGCCTCGCGGCACGAGCGCACGCTGGCACCCCAAGGTCCTCGTCGCACCCTTTTCCGGCCCGACATCGTCGGCTCGGGCAGCGATATCCTCGCCGCTCTCGGACGCGATCCCGTCCTGCCCCTCGTTTCCGAACTGCGGCTCGAACTGCCCTACGAGTTCGAAGCCGAGGACTACGCCCAGATCATCACGGATTTCGCCCGACTGTCTGCAAGGTCCCGGCAGGTCGATCGCGACGCCAATTTGGCACGGGGAGCGCGAAGCGGTTCTGGATGAGATCGACACCTACCGCCACCTGACGGCCGCCTCCGTCCGGCGCGCTCGACGCGGCGGGACCTCTGCGGGCGGCCAACACGCTCGAAGGACGCACGGCCGTCCGCGCACAGGACTGGAGCGAAGCGCTGCGGGCCGGAGCGCAGGCCATCGCGCAGGTCGGCCACGCGAAGGTCGGCGACCGGACGATGCTCGATGCCTTGCTGCCCGCCGCCGATCGCTTCTCCGGCAGCGGCGAGGCAAGCGTCTTCGGGGCCGCGCGCACTGGTGCCGAGGCCACGGCCGCAATTCTGCCACGGCGCGGTCGATCCAGCTATCCCGGCGAGCGCGCCTGGGTATCCCGACCCGAATGCGGAGGACGACCATCTCCATCCGCAACACTTTCCGGGACACGATCCGATCAGGTCCCTCTCAGGTCTTCACATTCGCACGATCGGCTTGATCGTCTTTCCTGTCTTCGAGTCGTGAATGGCTTCGTTGATCTCGTCGAAAGCGTAGAATGTCACGAGCTTGTCGAAGGGGAACTTACCCTGTGCATAGAGATCGATGAGGATCGGAATGAAGACGTCCGAATTCGATTCACCCTCGACGATGCCCATGAGCCGGCGCCCGCCGCTCATGAAATGGGTCTCGTTCAGCTTGAGTTCGGCATCGGGCGCGGAGGCTCCGACGATGCCGCAGGTGCCCATCGTTCCCAGCGACATGACGGCCGAGCGAATGACGCCGGCGATCCCGGTCGTATCGAGCGCGAAGTCGATACCGTGCCCCGTGATCTTCAGGATTTCGTCCGTCGCATCGACGCGGGCGGAATTCAGCGTATGGGTCGCGCCGAGCTCTCTTGCCGTCTCGAGGCGCCCATCGTTCATGTCGACGGCGATGATCGTGGTCGCGCCCACCACGCGTGCGGCCATCACGGCGCTGAGGCCGACAGCGCCCGATCCGAAGACGGCGAAGCTGTCGCCCGCCTGAACCTTCATGGCGTTCATGACGGCGCCGGCACCGGTCTGCACCCCGCAGGCCAAGGGCCCGAGAAGGTCGAGCGGTGCGGTGTCCGGCACCTTCACGACATTGATCTCCCGGCAGATGGCGTGGGTCGCGAAGGAGGACTGGCCGAAGAAATTGCCGTTGATCCGCCCGCCGTCCGAAGAGAGCGCGCTGGAGCCGTCCTCACGGGCGGCGAGAAAATTGCGCCCGAAGAAGTCGTGGCAATAGCTGAGGCGGTGTTTCCGGCAGCTCGGGCACTGACCGCAGGCATTGTAGGTCATGACGACCCGATCTCCCGGTTTCACCTTGCGGACGGCAGAGCCGACGGTCTCGACGATGCCGGAGCCCTCGTGGCCGAGAACGACCGGAAAGGGCGTGGGCAGCATGCCGTCTCGGACGACCAGGTCCGTGTGACAGACGCCGGCCGCGACCACCTTGACGAGGATCTCGTCGGCGCGCGGCTCCTCGATCTCGATCGCCTCCAGGCTCAGTCTCATGCCCTGCTGACGAGCGATCGCGGCTTTGATCTGCATAGGTCTCTCCCAAAGATTCGTTGTTGCAAGGACAGGGCGCCCGGCGCCCGGCGCCCGAAGCCGGACGTCCTAGAAGGGGTAGTGCTGGTTCGGGTCCTCGATCGTGATCCAACGCAGGTCGGTGAACTCGGCGATGGCGGCCTTGCCGCCGAAACGGCCGTATCCGCTGCCCTTCACGCCGCCGAAGGGCATCTGCGCCTCGTCGGACACGGTCGGGCCGTTGATGTGGCAGATGCCGGTCTCGATGCGGCCGGCGACCGACAGAGCCCGCTGGATGTCGCGGCTGAACACCGCGCTGGAGAGACCGTAGTCGGTGTCGTTGGCGATCCGGATCGCCTCGTCGTCGCTCGACACCCGGATGATCGACTTGACCGGTCCGAAGCTCTCCTCGGCATAGATGCGCATGCCGGGCGCGACGCCGTCGAGCAGGGTCGCCTCGACGACGCTCCCCTCGCGCCGGCCCCCGGCAACGAGCTTGGCGCCCTTGGCGGTGGCGTCCGCGACGAGATCCATCATCTTGGCGGCGGCATCGGCGGTGATCAGCGAGCCGAGCACCACGTTGCCGCGCGGATCGCCCGCCGGAAGGCTGCGGGCCTTCGCCGCGAGCTTTGCGACGAACGCGTCCGCGACGGCCTCGTGAACGATGATGCGTTCGGTGGACATGCAGATCTGTCCCATATTGGCGAAGGCACCGAAGGCGGCGGCGTTGACGGCGCCGTCGATGTCGGCATCGTCGAGGACGATCAGCGGCGCCTTGCCGCCAAGCTCCAGCAGGGCGGGCTTCAGATGGCGCCCGCAGAGTTCGGCGATGATCCGGCCGATCTCGGTCGAGCCGGTGAAGTTCACGCGCCTGATCTTCGGACTGGCGATCAGGAATTCCACGAGGTCCGGCGCATCCTTCGGCGCGTTGGTGATGACGTTGACGACCCCGTTCGGCAGGCCCGCCTCGACGAGGCACTGAGCGATCAGCCGATGGGTGCCGGGGCACTGTTCGGAAGCCTTCAGAATGACCGTATTGCCGCAAGCGATCGGCATGGCGATGGCGCGCGTGCCGAGGATGACCGGCGCGTTCCAGGGCGCGATGCCGAGGCAGATGCCGGCGGCCTGGCGCAGTCCCATCGAGAGCGTGCCCGGCTTGTCGGAGGGAATGATCTCGCCGGACAGCTGCGTGGTCATCGATGCCGCTTCGCGCAGGAGACCGGCGGCGAACGTGACGTTGAACGCGCCCCAAGGCCCGGTCGCGCCCGTCTCCACGGTCATCAGCTCACAAAACTCCGCGATCTTGGACATCATGACGTCGGCCGCCGCGGACAAGATACGGCGCCGCTCGCCCGGCCCGGTCGTCGACCAGGACGCGAACGCCGCCGACGCCGCGTCGATCGCGTTTTCGGCGTCGCCGAGACCGGCCGCGGCCGCGGTCGTTGCAACCTCCTGGGTGAACGGATCAAGGCGCGCATAGGTCAGCCCGCCCTGTGCCGCCTGTTCGGCCCCGTTGATCATGAGAGGGATCTGCATGTTCATGTCCGTCTTCTCCCTGGACTGAATGCGGGTTTCGTTGCAGGTCGGATCGGGTCTGCCGCGGCGATCCGCGGCGATCTCGATCCATCGCGATCGTCATGGCGTCGTCGATGTCGGCGATCGCGCTCCGCGTAGGCCGAAGGTCGTCTGCAGATGGTCGAAGCGATCGACCGACGGACGCGAAACAGACCCGCCGTTCGGCGACGTCGCCTGAAGAGACCGACCACCGGCAGCGTCTTCGGCATCGGGCTCGGCTTCTGGAAAAGCGATGAGCGGAACCGACCGGCTCGAAACACCGGGCACCGCAGCCTCGACGGAAACAGCCGGACCGACGCCCGCTATTCCGTTCGATATCCGATATCGATCACGGCACTCCCGCCGGTAAGCCGAGAGACGCAGGCGCACATGCGATGGTTTTCGTTCTTTTCGTCCTCGTCGAAGAAGACGTCGCGATGATCGACGTCGCTGTCCGTTTCGACGATGCGCACGGCGCACAACCCGCATTCGCCCCGCTGGCAGTCGTAGATCATCTCGACCCCCGCCCCGATCAGCGCATTGAGCAGCGACTGGTCGGGCGGAACCGTGATCGTGACGCCGCGGTTGAGAACCGAAACCTCGAACGAGGTCTCGGCATATCTGCCATTGTCGCCGAACACCTCGTAGCGAAGGCGGCTGACGGGGCGGCCGCTGACGCGCCAGAGCGTCTTGACTGCTTCCAAAAGGCCGAGCGGGCCGCAGACATAGGCTTCGCCGTCCTTGGGCAGGGCGGCGATCTCCGCGGCGAGATCGAAACTGCGTCCCTCGTCGGCGGGGAAGAGTTCGATCCGCTCCCCGAGCAGGCCGCCGAGTTCGTCGACGAAGGGCATGACGGCGCGCGAGACCCCGCCATAGATCATCCGAAGATCCTGTCCGGCCGCCGCGAGCCTTTGCGCCATGCCGTAGATCGGCGTGACGCCGATGCCCCCTGCGATCAGCAGATAGCGGTCGGCGCGCCAGGAGAGCTCGAAGCGGTTTTCCGGCACGGTCAGTTCGACGGTGCTTCCGGGCTTCAGCGACCAGACGAAGCGCGATCCGCCGCGGCTGTTGGGATGCAGCTTCACCGCGATCGCGATCCGGTTCGCAGGCGCCGGCACGCACGTGTAAGTGCGGATGGCGCGCGCGCCATCGATCGTCACGGCGATATGGGTATGAGATCCCGGATCGAACGGCGCGAGCGGGCCCTCCACGTCGAACTCGACCAGCCGCACGCCGACCGCGACCTCCTCGGCCGTGCGGACGACGGCATGTCGCCATTCCATGTTCATGCGCATCGGTCTGCCTCCTCCCGAGACGATCATGCTTCGTTCGCGCGGCGATCAGGCGACGATCAGCGTCAGACCGGGCACCTTCCTGATGAGACTGCGATCCTCGCCCATGACGAATTCGAGGTTTCGCCGCGCCAGCCGCGCATGTTCGCGGCCGAGACATTCAGCGCGCGCGCCCTCTCGCTGCTCGAGCGCATGGACCATGTCGTGATGCTGCCTCTGCGCGAAGACCAGCGATTGGCGGAACGCCGGCACGTCCCCCTGTTTTTCGAGAAAGGCGCTCGGCGAGGCAAAGGGCAGCTGCGCCACCCGCGCCAATTCGCGCCGCATGGTTTCGCTGCCGGGCAGCAGGGCGAGGAGGGCGTGGAATTCGGCGTTCAGTTCGACGTAGCGCTCGAACTGCATGTCCTCCAACCGCTCGGTGAAGGTCTTGTCGAGGACGCCGACGAGCGATCGAAGCTGGGCGAGCCGAGCGGCCGGGACGCCGCGTTCGGCGGCGAGCCGGAGCGCGGTGCCTTCCATGACGCCGCGCAGTTCGATCGCGTCGAAAACATCGGTCGTCGTGAAGCTGCGGATCGCGTAGCCCCCGGACGGAATGAGTTCGAGGAGCCCCTCCTGCTCCAGCCGCGAGAGAGCCGCCCGCAGCGGCGTGCGCGAGACGCCGAGCATTCCGGCAAGCGCGACCTCCGACAATCGCTCGCCGGGCGTCATACGACCGCCCAGCACGATGTCCCGCACGCCGAGCTCGGCCTTGAGAGTCTGCGAATCGCGTTTGGGCTCCATCGCCGCTACTCCGCCGCCAGCCGGACGACCCGCTCGCCCTCGATCATCCGGTCGATCAGCCGCCGCGCCCACATGGAACCTGCATCGATGTTCAGATTGTAGAAGACGTGATCGGGGTTCTCTTCGATCGCCTTCTGCTGCGCTTCGAGAATCTCCTCGTCTTCGCGGAAGACGCCGGCCACCGCCTCGCGCAGCTTGTGCGTCCAGGCTTGGTTGCCGAGATCCCAGTTGCGGACAAAGGCCCAGAAATAATGGCAGGTGCCGTCGGTCTCCGGGGTCATGGTGTTCAGAACGAAGCCGTTGACACCCTGGCTGCGGTCCCCGCCCGGCGCGCCCGTGCCCGCCACCGCGACGCCGACATCGATCGCGATCGTCGACGGCGCCTGGAAATGGATGATCTGCCAGCGGTCGACCTTGCCGGGTCGTCCCAGTTGTTCCGACCAGAAGGGCGGCGGATCGATGCCCTCCATCCAGCGGGTTACGGTTGCGGCCCTGTCGGTATGGGTGACCTCGAACGGCGCCTCCGCGACCGCGCGATTGCCGATCGACGAGCCGTGGACGAAGGTCTCGTGGGTCAGGTCCATCAGATTGTCGACGACGAGGCGATAGTCGCACTTCACATGGATGACCCGGCCGTCGCCGGTCCAGTTCGGATCGTCGTTCCAGTGCAGGTCCGGAATCGTCGCGGTGTCGGCAAGGGCCGGATCGCCCATCCAGATCCAGAGGAAGCGATGCCGCTCTTCGAGAGGGTAGCTCTTCACGCAGGCGGATGGATTGATCGTCTCCTGAGACGGCATGTATACACACCGGCCGGTCTCATCGAATTCCAGGCCGTGGTAACCGCAGATGACGTTGTCGCCATGCAACTCGCCCTTCGAGAGGGGCAGAAGACGATGCCAGCAGGTGTCCGCCAGCGCGACCGCCTTGCCATTCTCCTTGCGGAACAAAACCAGAGGCTTGCCGCAGATCGTGCGGGCCAGAAGCGCTCGCTTGACCTCCACGTCGTAGGCGGCGGCATACCATGCATTGATGGGAAATGTCGGCAGCGTCATCGTCACAACCTCCTCCAAGGCCATGAACGGATACCACCTGTATACATTAGGTGTCAAAGGAAATGTGTCGGAGGCCGAGGCCGCCTTTCCGACGGGTCACACCGATCTGCAGGAGCGATCGATGTCGATCTACGGCGGCAAGGTGCCGTTGCGTTCCGGCGGGCATCGGCCAGCTTACATCACGTCGCCAACGATCCGGGCGATCAGAGAGGAAGAACGCACCCGAAGCATTCGCTCCGACTGCGTATTTCCCGGAATAGTGGAAATGTCTCTTTCACCATCCAACCGGCGCAGCTTTGCACTGCAATCGGCTACGCTGGCCCCACTTCCTTCATCCGCTCCCAGTCTGCGAACTTCGGCGTCGGCATCTCGAAGCGGTCGCGGATCGTTGCACAAGTGTCTCCGCCGAGGCGAGCAATGGCGTCGAGCTCAGCGGGATCGATCCGAAGCGCTGCCGCATCCACGACATCCTCCCTGTAGTGGGCGTAGACGATCTCACCGAGGATGATCTGCCGGGACTTGCCGAGCTCCAGCGTCAGATGGCGGCGACATTCGAAGGCAGCGGGCGCTTCCTTGATCCAGGGCGAGGCCACGACGGTTCCGGGAACGGCTGTGAGCTGTGCCTCCTTCAGCTCATCGGTCCCTCGCGGGAAGCCGATCGCGCAGACGTGCATCGCCTCTGCGATGGCGCGCGAGACGATGTTGACCGTGAAGACTTCCGTCGTGCGGATGTTGGCGGTCGTGTCCTTGAACGACATGTCGGGATGGTTCTCGACGCCGAGAGCGAGGATCGGCGGGTCGGCGGAGAGACAGTTGAAGAAGCTGTAGGGGGCGGCGTTCACGCGGCCCTCCAGATCGACCGTCGTAACCAACGCGATGGGGCGCGGTACGATCGTGCCGATCATGAGCTTGTAGCGCGACCGTGCGTCGAGAGCACGGAAGTCGAAATGGGTGGCCCCGTCGCTCGTCATCTCAGCGCTTGCTCCCGTTGTCGTCATGCTGCGGCGCGTAGGCGGACAGGATGTCTCGGATGTCCCGCGTTCCCTTCGCCTCCAACAGGGCCCGGCTCGCGACGTGGCTCAGATGCTCGTCCATCAACCGCATCGCCGTGTCCGCGTCGCCGGCGATCAGGGCTTCCGTGATCTCCTCGTGCTCGTTGACCCCGCATTCCGAGGAGTGCGGACGGGCATACATGGCAAGGACGAGGGAGCAGCGGGACACGACTTCGACGACGTACCGCATGAGAAGGGCGTTGTCGGTCAATTCGGCAAGGAGCAGGTGGAACTCACCCGCGAGCCGTATCGACTCCACGTCGTTCGTTCCCGAGACGCTCTTTTCGTGCGCGACGAACGCTCGCAACCGTTCCGCGTCTTCGGGGCGCAGCCGACCGATGATGGCTTCCACGACGAGGCGCTCCAACCCGCGTCTGACGAAGAACGTGTCTCGCCCCTCGTCGAGCGAGGGATTGGCGACGAAAGCGCCGCGGTTCTGCTTCAGCTCGACGAGCCCTTCGACGGCCAGTCGTCCGAGCGCCTCGCGCGCGATGGTGCGGCTCGTGCCGAACGCGTCGCCGATGGCGTCCTCGGGAAGCTTTTCGCCCGGCTGGAGTCGCTGCTCGATAATCGCCTGACGCATGGCGAGATGGACCGTCTCGGTCCGTGACTTGGAAGAGGTGGCCTTGGTGCCTGTTGCCTTCGAAGGCGGGCCCTTGCCCTTTCCGGTCGGGTCGTTGACCGACCGCTGTCCCGCGTTGGTCGTGGATGCCATGCTCAGTCCGCCTTCCGAGCCGAAGCCCATTTCGAGAGGATCCGTGTCGCGTCCTCTCCGAGATGCTGTTCCGCGGGTGTCGCGCGACGATCGACCGTTGCTCCGGCTTCACTGCGCAGGAGATCGACGTCGATCGGGTGTCTCTCTGCCCGACCGAGACGGTCGAAGGCCTTGCCCGCATCGTCCATCGAGGCGGCGTAGTAAAGACGCGAGATGCCGACGATGTTCATCGTCGCGACGCACAGGGCACAGGGCTCACAGGACGTGTAGAGCTCGCAGCCCGTCAGATCCACGCGGCCGAGACGCCGACACGCGTCCCGGATCGCCTCGACCTCTCCGTGCGAGGTCGGATCGAGGTTGGCCAGCGAATGGTTCAGTCCCTCGCCGACGATGGCGCCGTCTTCGACGACGACACAGCCGAAGGGTTCCGTCTTCGGCCTGGTCATGGCCTCCGCCGACAATTCGATCGCCCGCCGCATGAAGCGTTCTTCGTACATGGTCTTATCCTCCTCTTGGGATGGGTCAGGCTGCCGTCGGCAGGAGCCAGGCATGGGCCGGATCCCAGCTCATCGCCACGCGGCGGCCCGGCACGAGCTCGAGGGCCTCGATTTCATGCTGCTGCTTCTGGACCCGGAACTCCCTGGCTCCGGGCACCTCGATGAACACGGTCTGCGTGGAGCCCACGAATTCGAGCCCGAGGACGGTTCCCTCGACAAAGGGGTTCGGCGACGTCCCGCTGCCGCCCTCCGTCAAGGAGACGCGGTCGGCGGCCACCACGAATGCCGCCTCGTCGCCGTCGGTCAGCGTCCTGTCGGTCGGGACCTCGAACGTCCCGAATTCCGTCATGATCGACCGACGGCCCTCGCGTCCCGCCGCGACCTTGCCGCGGATCAAGTTGTTCATGCCCATGAACTCGGCGACGAAGGGATTGACCGGCGCGCGGTAGACGTCCTGGGGACGCCCGACCTGCTGGATACATCCCTCGCTCATCACGACGATTCTGTCCGCCAGCGCGAACGCCTCCGACTGGGCATGTGTGACGTAGACGAAGGTGATGCCGAGCTGCTTGTGAAGCCGGGAAAGCTCGGTCTGCATGCGTACGCGCAAATGGGCGTCGAGCGCACTCAACGGCTCATCCAGGAGGAGCACGGCGGGCTCGGTTACAAGCGAACGCGCGATCGCCACACGCTGGCGCTGTCCGCCGGAGAGCTGGGAGATGTCCCGGTCCTCCATGCCCGAAAGACCGAGGCGGCCCAGCCAGTCCGCCGCGCGTTTCCGGCGTTCGATGGGACCAATCCCCTTCATGCGCAGCGGAAACGCCACGTTGTCCGCGACCGACAGGAAAGGGAAGAGCGCAAGGCTCTGCCAGACCATCGGCATGTTTCGCTGGAAGGCGGGCACGTCCCGCATGCTGCGGCCTCCGACGCGGATGTCACCTCCCGTGGGCATGTCGAGTCCGGCCAACAGCCGCAACGTGGTCGACTTGCCGCATCCCGATGGACCCATGATGGCGATGAACTCTCCTGCCTCGATTTCGAGATCGATGCTGCGAACGGCGTGGTGGCCGGGAAAGCGCTTGTCGAGCGCGTCGAGAACGACGAACGGGTCGGCCATGGTCAGTTCTCCGGAAGTTCGGGGCGACGGCGGGCGGTGCGCAGCCCGGTGAAGCTTTGTGCGAGAAGCACGAGGGTGACGCTGACCAGCAGCACGACCGCGCCGATGGCATTGATCTTCGGGTTCACCTGGCCTTGCAGCATGTTCAGGATCCGGACCGGGAGGGTCTCGTTCACGCCGCCGACGAACCAGGCGATCATGAATTCGTCGAAGGAGACGGCGGCCGAAAGAAAGAAGGAGGCGATCAACGCGGGACGGCAGAACGGCAGGACGACGTGCCATAGGCCTGCAAACGGCGAGGCGCCGAGGTTCCACGCTGCGGGCTCGAGATCGCGCCCGAACTCGCCGAGCCGCAGGCGGACGAGCGCCATGGAGAACGAGGTGGCGATCGCCACATGACAGGCCGTGACGGCCTCCAACGTCCCGAACAAGCCGATCCGCGAGAGGAAGGCCAGCATGCCCATGCCGAGGATCGTGACGGGAACCGCCGGGGGGATGGCAACCGCAAGGACAAAGAGCCGCTTCCCGGGGAAGCGGTAGCGGAAATCGACGTAGGCTGCGGCGAAGCCGAGAGCCGTGGACAGGATCGCCGTCCCCAGCCCGACGAGAACGCTGTTGAGAAAAGCGTCGCGGATCATCGCGTCGGCAAAGGCGGCCTTGTGCCATTCGAGACTGAAGCCTCCCCAGGGGATCGAGGGAAAGCGGTTCGCGTCGAACGAGAAGACGACGATGACGAGGATCGGCGTCGCGATGAAGCCCGCCAGCACGGTGAGGTAAAGGTACTGCAACGCACGCGACAGGCGCTTGGCGACAGGCACGCTCATCGGCCGGCTCCCTTGGTCGCGGCACCGCGCTGCGAGATCCACTGCCCGGCGACGAAGATCAGCGCGAGGACGGACAGCATGACGACGCCGATGACGGACGCCCGTGGCCACTGCGAGCCGGACTTGACGGTGTCGACGATGAGGATGGACAGCGTCGGGGGTTTGCTGCCGGTCATAAAGAGCGGGCTCACATAGTCGCCGAAGCTGAGCAGGAAGGCCGTGGTCGCGGAAAGCACCAGGGCCGGCCGGATGGCGGGCAGCATGACGAAGGCGACGACGCGCAACCGCGAGCACCCGAGGTTTTCCGCAGCTTCGATCAACGTCCGGTCGATTCCTGAAAGGGCGAAGACGAGGATCAGCACCGCGATCGGGAGCGTCAGGGTGAGAAGCCCGACCTGAAGGGAAAGCGTTCCGCCCAGGAGCGAGAGCTTGCCGATGAACGTCAAGTCGAGCACGGCATTGGCGATCCCGTCCGGACTGAGGACGATCTGCCACGCGTAGATCCGCAGGATGTAGCTGGAGAAGACGGGAACGATCAGGAAGGCGAGCGCAACGGCTTTCACCCGCTCCGACAGGCGGAATGAGATCGTGTAGGCCGCCGGAAAGGCGAAGGCCACGGCAAGGACGGTAGTGGTGGCCGCCACTTCCAGCGTGTGAAGGAGCGCACGCCGGAAGGGGGCCGAGGACAGAACCTTCGTCCAGTTGTCGAGGACGAAGGCAGGTTCCAGCCGGAACGAACGCACTTCCCAGAACGTGACGATCACGAGGAAGGCGAGAGGCGCCAAAAAGAAGATCGCCTGCCAAGCGAAGACGGGCAGACCGAGGCTGACGGGAATGACCCCTTCGGCTCCGCTCGTCCTCGCCGTCGTGAACGGCCACAAGCGCCGCCAGTGCGACGGCTGCCGTTCGATGTTGGCCAACGATCGTGTCATCGGATGCCCCTCCTTCAAAGGTCAGCGCGGCAGGGAGGGCCTTAAAGGCTCTTGAACTCGCTCCAGACGTCGTTCCAGTCCTCGATGGACTGTTGGGAGGGCAGTTGGCGGAAGGCGATTTTCTTGGCGCGGTACTCGTCCATGACGTTCGGACCGTCGAGGGTCATGCGCAGTATCTTCGCCTCGTCGGGCATCGTCTCGTTCAGGAGCTTCCAGCCCGCCATCGACGGGATGCTCTTCTTGTTGTCGACCTTGGTTGCCTGGAGCACCTGCCCCTGGGGCGACGCGGTGTACTGGATGAACTTGCGAGCGAGGTCCGTCTTCGGCGTGCCCTTCACGATCGAGAGCGACTCCGTCCATTGAAGCCCCCCCTCCTCGGGAATGATCGTGTCAACCGGGACGCCGCTGGTGCGCAATCCAAGGGTGATCCATTCACCGATCCCGGGGACGAGGTGGGCCTGGCCGTTGGTGAGCGAGGAGAAGATGTCGGCGATCGTGTAGAAGCCCGACGCCTGCGGCTTCAGCGAGAACAGCTTCTCTTTCACGGCATCGAACTTCGCTTCATCGATGTCGAAGGGCGGCTTGTTGCCAGCCGAAAGGCTGATGCAGCCCATACCGGGGAGATACCAGTCGAAGAACCCGACCTTGCCCTTGGCCTTCTCCGCCCAGAGCGCGGCGTAGGAGGAAACCTCTTCCGGCTTGTAGACCTCGGTGTTGTAGGAAAGCCCGAGATACCCGAAATCAGTCATGACGCCGTAGAGCTTGTCGTCGAACCAGTGCAACGGGAACTTCTGGAATTCAGGCCAGTAGTCCTCCAGCGGGTAGTCGGCCGGGTCGAGCTCCTCGACGAAGTCTGCCTCGTGCAGGAGGTGCATGTACTCGGCATCTGCGAGAACGACGTCGAAGGAACCGGGAGGTGACTGGTTGATCACGGCGAGCATCTGGTCGCCGCCGACATATTCCTTGATCTGGATCTTGCAGTTGTTCTCCTTCTCGAAGGCCGACACGAGGTAGGGGTCTGCGTTGCCAGGCCAGGAAAGGTAGTTGAGGACGTTTTGGTCCTGCGCATGTGATGGCGACCAGCGGGATGTTGCTGCCAGCGCCGTGGCCGCGGCGCCTGCCTTTAGAAACGATCGACGGCTGAGATCGGGGATCGAGGACATGCGCATGAGTCGCTCCACACTTGAGGAAAATCGCATGCGCCGATCGCATACGATTTTCGACTTGCAAGCGTCGTGCCAGTTTGGCATTCCCCGCCAGAACGCTCGGAAGCTCAAGAAAAACTGGCCACTAAGAGCGAAGATGCCACTTCCCGTTCGGACGATCAGACGAATTTACATGCAATTCCGCAACGATATCGCATGCAAAATGCCTATTGGTTGGGCGGCTCATTGCGCGGGAACTCCTATCCAATGGACAGATCCGGTCAGTCGGGCAGGCCTGCCCGCTCTCGGCGCATAACCTGTGTGTCACTTTCAACGAAGGTCGGCCGTAAGCGGACAAACAGGAATCCACCCCGTCCGGTCTGACGTAGCCCCGCATTTTTTATCCAGCCGTGAGTTCGTTTCCGGCGGTTCTGGTGAGTTCGTCTGCGGGTTGAGCGACGGGCGTCGGCGCCTCTCGCGGATTGAAGTTGGCGGCGAAGGCGGATGGCGTGCTTGGGGGGCACCTCGCGCCGAAGCAACGAGGAACGTGGCGAAACTCCACGCTTTGAAGTTTCGACGCAGACGGCAAAGCTGCTTCTTCTCCCCTGCGGGGAGAAGTGGCCGGCAGGCCGATGAGGGGTTCTTCGCGCCAGCCGTGCCAGAACGTCCGCACGGACGGCGGAAAGATCATAAAGCTCGGCGTGCGGCCGCCCCCTCATCCCGCTGCCGCGACCTTCTCCCCGGAGGGGAGAAGAAGCGGTGCTTGAAGGGGCTGTGCCTTATGTCGGCGCGAGGCCGCTTTCCGCCAGGACTTCGCCGACGAGATAGAGCGAGCCGCAGATGAGGAAGCGGGGCGCGGGCTGGCTCTGCCAGCCTGTGGAGACGAGGCGGATCGCCTCCTCCACGCTCTCGCAGGGTTCGGCGTCGAGCCCGGCCTCCATCGCGGCGTCGGTCAGGCTGTCGGGATCGGCGCCCGCGTCGGAGGAGCGGATGGGCACGGTGAAGACGTGGCGCACCATGCCGGCGAAGGCCTCGAAGAAGCCGACGGGGTCCTTGGTGTTCAGCATGCCCGCGATGATGAAAAGCGGGCGCTGCACCCGGTCCTCCATCTCGGCCAGGGCCTCCGCGATGACGGCGCCGGCGCCGGGATTGTGCCCGCCGTCGAGCCATATCTCCGAACCCTTCACGGCGGCGGCGGCGAGCGGGCCGGACGTGATGCGCTGCATGCGGCCCGGCCATTCGGCGCCGGCGATGCCCTTGGCGACGGCCGCTTCCGACGGATCGAGCCCGGCCTGTCGGAGCGCCGCGACGGCGGTCGCGGCATTGTGGATCTGATGGCGGCCGACGAGGCGGGGCACGGCGAGATCGAGGAGGCCCTGATCGTCCTGATAGACCATCCGGCCGTGCTCCTCGTAGGCGAAGAAGTCCTCGCCGTAGAGAAGGACCGGCGCGCCGGCGCGCTTGGCCGCGGCCTTGATGACGTCGATCACGATCGACTGGCTCTGCTGGCCGATGACGACGGGAACGCCGCGCTTGATGATGCCGGCCTTCTCCGCCGCGATCAGCTCCACGCGGTCGCCGAGATAGGGCTGGTGATCCAGCGAGATGGAGGTGATGACGCTCGCGACGGGGGTCTCGATCACGTTGGTCGCGTCGAACCGCCCGCCGAGCCCGACCTCGAGCAGCACCGCGTCGGCGGGATGCTCGGAGAAGAGGACGAAGGTGACGGCGGTGAGGATCTCGAAGACCGTGATCGGCTGGCCCGCATTGGCCTCGGCGACGCGCGCCACCGCTTCGGCGAGGACCTCGTCCTCCACCAGCCGGCCCCGCGCGCCGGCGCGGCCGAGGCGATAGCGCTCGTGCCAGTTGACCAGATGCGGCGAGGTGTGGGCGTGGACGGCCTTGCCGTCCGCCTCCAGAACCGCGCGGCAGAAGGCGACGACCGAGCCCTTGCCGTTCGTGCCGGCGACGTGGATCGTCGGCGACAGGCGCTTCTGCGGATCGCCGAGCGTGGCGAGAAGCCGGCGGATGCGGTCGAGGGCGAGGTCGAAGCCCTTGGGATGGACCAGCATCAGGCGCTCGATCGCGGCATCCGCCAGACTCTGGCCGGTGGCGGTCATCGGGCGGCGGTCCCCGGAAAGGCGGGCGCGGGAATGGGTCTCACGCCGCTTCGTTGGAGAGGGCCGAGCCCTCCGCTTCGGCCGAGCGGAAGGGTTCGGGCGGCGACATGTCGGAGCCGAGCGTCTCGGTGTCGGAGGCGCCTTCGACCGGCGTCTTCGTCAAGAGCTTCAGAAGCGTCGCGATCTTGCCCTTCAGCTCGTGGCGATGGACGACCATGTCCACCATGCCGTGCTCCATCAGGTATTCCGAGCGCTGGAAGCCCTCCGGCAGCTTCTCGCGGATCGTCTGCTCGATCACACGCGGGCCGGCAAATCCGATGAGCGCGCCGGGCTCGGCGATGTGCACGTCGCCGAGCATCGCGTAGGACGCGGTCACGCCGCCCGTCGTCGGATTGGTGAGGACGACGATGTAGGGAAGGCCCGCTTCCTTCACGAGCTCGACCGCGACCGTGGTGCGCGGCAGCTGCATGAGAGACAGGATGCCCTCCTGCATGCGCGCGCCGCCGGAAGAGGCGAAGAGGACGAGCGGCCGGCCTTCCGAGATCGCCGTCTCGGCGGCGGTGACGATCGCCTCGCCCGCCGCCATGCCGAGCGAGCCGCCCATGAAGGCGAAATCCTGCACGGCCGCGACGATCGGCAGATCGTCGATCCTGCCGGTCGCGACGAGAACGGCGTCCTCGAGCCCGGTCTTGGCGCGGCTGTCCTTCAGCCGGTCGGTGTAGCGGCGTTCGTCGCGGAACTTCAGCGGATCGACCGGAACCTTCGGCAGGTCGATCGAGACGTAGTCGCCGCCGTCGAAGAAGGCCTTCAACCGCTCCTTGGCGGAAATGCGCATGTGGTGCCCGGATGCTGGGATCACCCACTGGTTCGCCTCCAGATCCTTGTAGAACACCATTTCCCCGGTCTCGGGGCATTTGATCCAGAGATTTTCCGGCACCTCGGAGCGCGTGAGGAGGCTGGTGATCTTCGGGCGGACGAAATCGGTGATCCAGTTCACTTCGGTCTTCCTTGGACGGATCGGCGCGTGCCGCATCGGGCAAATGGAGCGGCGGAACATCCTCGCCGGCCTCTGCGATCCCTCGCCGGCCGGCTTCGAACGGTTCCAGTCAGCCCGTCACATGGCGCGAAATTCAGGCCTGTGCAAGGCGCGGCGCGCGAACGCCGGCCGCCAGGGCGCGCACAAGCCTATGAACCGCCTCGACCGTGCCCGCCGTCGCCGCGTCGCCGTCGAGCGAGGCCTCGATCGCGCTGATCAGCGCGGAGCCCACCACGACGCCGTCGGCGCTGTGGCCGATGGCATGGGCCTGGTCCGGCGTGCGCACGCCGAAGCCGACGCAGACGGGAAGGCTCGTGTGGCGCTTGATGCGCTGCACGGCCGCGCCGACCTTGTTCGCATCGGGCGCCGCGGCCCCGGTGATGCCGGTGATGGACACGTAGTAGACGAAGCCGGACGTGTTCTTCAGAACGGCAGGCAGGCGCTTGTCGTCGGTCGTCGGCGTCGCCAGGCGCACGAAGGCGAGGCCCTTGGCGAGCGCGGGCAGGCAGAGCTCGTCGTCCATCTCCGGCGGCAGATCGACGACGATCAACCCGTCGACGCCCGCCTCCAGCGCCGCCGTCACGAAGCGCTCGACGCCGTAGACGTAGATCGGGTTGAAATAGCCCATGAGGATGATCGGCGTCTTCGAATCGCCCTCTCGAAACCGCGCGACCGTCACAAGCGTCTTCGCCAGACTCTCGCCGCCGTTCAGCGCGCGAAGGCCCGCCTTCTGGATCGCGGGCCCATCGGCCATGGGATCGGAAAAGGGCATGCCGAGCTCGATCAGATCGGCGCCGGCGGCCGGCAGGCCCTTCATGATCTCGAAGGCGGTCTCGCCATCGGGATCGCCCGCCATCAGGAAGGTCACGAGCGCCGGACGCCCCTCGGCCTTGAGGTCGGCGAAGCGCTGGTCGATGCGGCTGGTCATGGATGGGCTTTCGTCACGGGCTCTGCGAGGGGTTCTCTTGGCATTTTCGGAGGGGGAAGGTCAAAGGGCGTCAGGCTCCCATCGCAAGAGGCTCAGCCGCTGCCACCGTCTTCACGTCTGTCGGCCCGCTGGTCCCAAACCCGCAGAACCTCGATCCGGTCGCTCCGCACGCGATAGACGATCGAGAAAGGCGTCCTGGAAATCTGGACCTCGCGATTGTCCGCTACGACAACACGACCGAGTTCCGGCATAAGCGCCAATGCCTTCAGCATTCTGTTGAAGCGCCGGACTCCCTCGCGGCCACCTTCCGGAAAGACCCGGCGATAATATCGGCGGAACCAGATCAAGTCCGTTCGGGCCGTATCGAGGAGAACGACCCTCATCGTGCGTGAAGCAAGATATCCGGTTCGGGCGGCGGCAATTCGTCATCCGTATCCCAGGACATCATCCAGCGCTCGATCGCCTCGCTGGAGATGAAGACACCCTTATCCGCCTCTAAGGCGGCGTTATGAATCGCTTCTTCCTTCAGCTCGTTTGCCTGAAGATAGGCGGCGATCGCTCGCTCGGCGATGGACGAGGCGGAGGTCTGTTCAAGCGACGCGCGTCGTTCGAGACGCGCACCGATTTCCGGGTCGATGACGAGCGGGAGGGTCTCTGGAATTGCCATCACGAAAGCTCCTCGTCTCGCCTCATCTTCGGTAAACTCCGCCTAGAGATCCACCCCCAGCGCCTTCGCCGCCGTGAACACGTCCTTGTCGCCGCGTCCGCAGAGGTTCATGACGATGATCTGGTCCTTGTCCATGGTCGGCGCGCGCTTGATCACCTCGGCCAGCGCGTGGGCGGGCTCCAGGGCGGGGATGATGCCTTCGGTGCGCGTCAGGAGTTGGAAGGCCTCCAGCGCCTCTGTGTCGAGGATCGGCACGTAGTCGACGCGGCCGGCATCCTTCAGCCAGGAGTGCTCGGGGCCGATGCCGGGATAGTCGAGGCCGGCCGAGATGGAATGACCTTCCTTGATCTGGCCCTCCGGCGTCTGCAGGAGATAGGTGCGGTTGCCGTGGAGGACGCCGGGCGAGCCCGCCGTCAGCGAGGCGCAGTGCTCCTCGCCCTCCAGACCCCGGCCGCCGGCTTCGACGCCGACCATCGCCACGTCCTTGTCGTCGAGGAAGGGGTGGAAGAGGCCGATCGCGTTCGACCCGCCGCCGACGGCGGCGACAAGCATGTCGGGCAAGCGGCCCTCGGCGGCGAGGATCTGCTCCTTCGCCTCGCGCCCGATCACCGACTGGAACTCGCGCACCATCTCGGGATAGGGGTGCGGGCCGGCGGCGGTACCGATGATGTAATAGGTGCTGTCGACGTTCGTCACCCAGTCGCGCAGGGCCTCGTTCATCGCGTCCTTCAGCGTGCCGTGGCCGGACGTGACGGGCACGACCTCGGCGCCGAGAAGCTTCATGCGGAAGACGTTCGGCGACTGCCGCTCCACGTCGGTCGCGCCCATGTAGACGACGCAAGGATAGCCGAAGCGCGCCGCGACGGTGGCGGAGGCCACGCCGTGCTGGCCGGCGCCGGTCTCGGCGATGATGCGCGTCTTGCCCATGACGCGGGCGAGGAGGATCTGGCCGAGGCAGTTGTTGATCTTGTGCGAGCCGGTGTGGTTCAGCTCGTCGCGCTTGAAGTAGATCTTCGCGCCGCCGAGATGGGCGGTCAGCCGCTCGGCGAAGTAGAGCGGCGACGGCCGGCCGGTGTAATGCGTGTTGAGATGCTCGAGCTCGGCCTGAAAGGCGGGATCGGTGCGCGCGCTCTTCCACGCCGCTTCCAGCTCCAGGATCAGCGGCATCAGCGTTTCCGCCACGAAGCGTCCGCCGAAGAGACCGAAGCGGCCGTCCTCGTCGGGGCCAGCGCGGAAGGAATTGGGAGGTGTGACCAGGTTCACGAGTCAATCCGATTCAAAAGAGCCGTCCGATTCAAAAGAGCCGTTCCGTCCGCAGGCGCCTCGCCGCGTCCGGCGCGGTCGAGCGCGTCGAAGAAGCGATGGAGCCGGTCCGCATCCTTGATGCCCGGCGAGGATTCCACCCCCGACGAGACGTCGATCCCGGCGGGCGAGACGAGCCCGAGCGCCGCCTCGACATTGCTCGGATCAAGCCCTCCCGAGAGCATGTAACGCACGGACGGGTCAAGCGCTTCCAGAAGGCGCCAGTCGAAGGAAACGCCGTTGCCGCCGGGCAGGACGGAGCCCTTCGGCCGCTTCGCGTCGAGGAGGAGACGATCGGCCGCGCCGACATAGGCCGCGACGCCCGCGACGTCCTCGTCCGTGCCGATCGAGATCGCCTTCATGACCTTCGCGCCGATCCGCCGGCGGACCGCCGCCACCCGCTCCGGCGTCTCGTGCCCGTGAAGCTGGACGATGTCCGGCCTGACGGTCTCGGCGATCGCATCCAGCATCTCGTCGCTCGGATCGACCACGACGACGACCGTCTCGGCCCGCCCCCGTGCGCGCTCCGCGAGGGCGGCGATCGCCGGAAGGTCGAGATGGCGCGGGCTCTTCGGGAAATGGATGAAGCCGACATGGCTCGCGCCACGCGACAGGACGATATCGAGCGTCTCCGGCGTCGAAAGCCCGCAGATCTTGACCTCGAGCGCCATGGCTCCCTTCCCGTCCTGTCCGATCCATCCGAGGCGCCTAGCCCGCCTCGCCGAAATCGACCGCATGAAGCTGCGCCCCATGGCGCTTCAGCCAGTCGCGCCCGGCATCCATGTCGGGACAGAGCGCGCGGCACAACGCCCAGAAGGCGGGGCCGTGGTTCATCTCCCGAAAATGGGCGACCTCGTGGGCACATAGATAGTCGAGGACGGACGGCGGCGCCATCACGATCCGCCAGGAGAAGGCGAGGCGCCGGTCCGCCGTGCAGGAGCCCCAGCGGCTGCGCGTGTCCTTCAGCGTGAGAGCCGCGGGCTTCAGGCCGACGGCGGCGGCGTGACGATCGACGCGGGCCTGGAGATCGGCCCTCGCCTCGCGCCGCAGGGCGTCCATCACGCGCCTCGGCAGATGCGCCGCATCGCCGCCGACGAGAAGCATCGCCCCTTCCGAGCCGGTCTCCAGCCGCGCCGCGCGGCGCGCGGGATCGTGGAGGATCGCAAGAGTCGCGCCGCGAAAGGGCAGGATCGCGCCGTCCTCGACGCGGATGCGGCCGGGCACGGCGGCCATGCGCGCCTCCGCCCAGCCGCGATGGCGCTCGACGAAGGCGAGGATCGCGGCATCGGAGGTGCGGGGCGGAACCGTGACGGAGAGCGCGCCGCCGCCGGGTGCCAGGCGCATCGTCAGACGGCGCGCGCGCGGGTTCCGGCGCACGAGGAGAGCGATGCTGCCGGTGCCGAGATCGAGCGTCTCGGGCAGGCGCGCGGCGGGCGCGCGACGCGGGCTCAAAAGGCGGCGGAGATCGGGAAAGGGTTTCATGCGAGGTGCGCTGCGGGAGTTACTGAGACCTCGCGGGTCAAAAGTCGAGTGTGTCGCGCCCCCCTCTGTCCTGCCGGACATCTCCCCCTCAAGGGGGGAGATCGGCGGCTGCAAAGGGAGAGATTGGCCTGAGACCGCCCCACCGCCTGATCTCCCACCCTGAGGGGGAGATGCCGGCAGGCAGAGGGGGGCGCGGCAAGCGCTACCGTCAATGTGCGCCGCGCAGACTCAAAGCAAGGATGACCCATTCGCAAAGACTGCAACAGCATTCGACAAAGTCCGTTCACCGCCCATCTCATCACGCCTTGCGCCAAAAAGCGACGGCGGCCGCAGGGGCCGCCGTCGCCGGATCGTTTGGGGAGGCGCGACGCTCAGGCGTCGATGATGGTCGCGTCCGAGGCGCCCGAACGGTCGCGGGCGGTGCCCCTGTCGCGGCGGGCGGACATGAAGCGGTCGAACTCTTCCTGGTCCTTCGCCCGGCGAAGCTCGCGGGCATAGGATTCGAACTCGGCATGGGCCTCGTTCAGCTTGCGGCGCTCCTCGTCGAGGCGCGACAGCTCGCGCTCGCGCCAGTCGTCGAAGGCGACATTGCCCGTCCGCGCGCTCGCGAAGGGCATGGCCCGGCCGCCGCCATTGGCGCGGAAGAAGTCCGCGAACCGGTCCGTCGAGCGATTGACGTCGCGGCGGAAGCCTTCGAGCCGCTCGCCCCAGAGAATATAGGCGAGCACGGCAAGGCCGAGCGGCCAGTAGAGCATGAACCCGCCGACCATCAAGGCGATCGTCGCAGGCGTCCAGGCCGGACGGATCAAGGCGTGGGACGTCATTCGATGGGCCCTTTCCCAAGTGGCGGGGCGATACGCTCCGCCTGAGACTTGGACATGGGCGTCGAAAAATGGCGGTTCAAGACGAGGGCGCCGAAAGTCTTGGTGCAAGGAGCACAGGACCTTCGGCTGAACCGCTCGCTCTTTCAGCGGCTGCGCGTGCGGCGCGGCGTGGTGGCGCGCCCTTTGGGACCGAAGGCCTTCGGCGCCGGCGCGACGGGGGCGGGCGCGACGGAGGCGGCGAGAAGCTCGTCATCCGCCGGAACGCCGAGGGCGGGAACCGCCGCGTGATCGGCGAAGGGCGGATGGGCGACCGGGCCTCCAGTGGAGACCGCCGTCTCCTGCGGTTCGAGGCCGAGCTTCGCCACCACTTCGTCCACGGCCGCGCGCAAGGGCAGCAAAGCCTCCGAGACCGCGTCGGGCTCCGGCACCGTGGCATCGACCGGCGGGGCTTCGGCGGCAGGCGCCTCGGCGACGGGCACCACGCTTGCCTCGACGGCCGTCTCCACCGCATCGACCGCATCGAGCTGCGCCACGACGGCGGTCTCGGCGATCTCGGCGGCGGGCTCCATCATCGAAGCCGCCGTCTCGGCGGGCTCGGAGGGATGGACCTGCTCGGACGAGGATTCCACCTGCAGGGCGCGGACGGCTTCCAGATCGGGCATGGTGAGCTTGCCGGCCTTGCGCGGCAGGGCGGCGGCCGAATGCGTGGTGCCGTGGGTCAGCGCGAAGTCGACGATGCGCGGCGCGATCTCGGCGCGGAACCGCGAGCCGTTGAACACGCCGTAATGGCCGACCTTCGGCTGCATGTAGTGAACGCGCATATCGTCCGGCAGCGAGGAACAGAGGGTCTGCGCCGCCTTCGTCTGGCCGAGGCCGGAAATGTCGTCGTTCTCGCCCTCGACGGTCAGGAGCGCGGTGCGCGTGACCTTCGATAGGTCGATCCGCTCGCCGCGATGCGTGATCTCGCCCTTCGGCAGCGAGTGCTTGATGAAGACCTCGTCCACCGTCTGCAGGTAGAACTCGGCCGTGAGATCCATCACCGCCATGTACTCGTCGTAGAATTCACGATGCTTCTCGGCGGAGTCGCCGTCGTTCTTGACGAGATGCTGGTAGAACTCGCGATGCGCCGTGACGTGGCGGTCGAGATTCATCGACATGAAGCCGGAAAGCTGCAGGAAGCCCGGATAGACCATCCGCATGAAGCCCGGCTGGGGGAAGGGCACGGCCATCACGACATTGTCGCGGAACCAGTTGATCCCCTTGTCCATGGCCAGCTTGTTCACGGCCGTCGGGTTGATGCGCGTGTCGATCGGGCCGCCCATCAGCGTCATGGTGGCGGGAACGCAAGGATCGTCCTTGGCCGACATGGCGCCGACCGCCATCAGAACCGGCACGGCCGGCTGGCAGACGCCGATCACATGCGTGTCTGGGCCAAGGAAATGCAGCATCTCGACGACGTAGTCGACATAGTCGTCGAGGTCGAAGCGGCCGACCGCGACGGGAACCTTGCGGGCATCTTCCCAGTCCGTGATGTAGACGTCGGCATAGGGGAGCAGAGCCTCGACCGTGCCGCGCAGAAGGGTCGCGTAGTGGCCCGACATCGGCGCGACGATCAGGAATCGCGGGTCCTTGCTATGGCCGGCCGGAAGGGCGCGCTCGAAATGGAGAAGCTGGGCGAAGGGTTTCTTCCAGACGACCTTGTCCACGACCGGGACGCGCAGGCCGCCGACCACCGTCTCGTTCAGCCCGAACTGCGGCTTGCCGTAGACGCGGGTCGAGCGCTCGAAGACCTCGGCCATCGCCGCCATCGTGCGCGCGGCCTCGGTGCCGGCGAACGGATTGAGCGGGCTCTCATAGAACATGCGCGCGGCGTCCGCGAAGGCGCGGAGCGGTGCGATGGCTGCGTGGTTCCATTCGTAGAAATGATACAACATACGCTCCCGCCGATCGTTTCGAACCTCTTACCACGAAATGCTGCAGCGCACAAACAGCCGGTTTCCGCTGTCCGAACGCTGTCGATAGGCCTTGCGGGCCTCCCGATACCGGCTTGCCCAGGGCCGGTCGCCGCCCTGCCTTGCCGCCCCGAACGCATCGCCCGCCCCCACGCGCGTCGTTCGGGAGCCACGGGGCTCGCCGAGCCCCCCGGCCGCCGTCGCCGGCAAGGCGAGGTCAGAGCCAATGGATCATGACATTCCTTTCGGTTCCGACAAGACCCGCGCCCAAAGCCTCGTCATCCCCGTCGAATCGCTGCGGCGGCAGGCCCGGCACCTCGCCGGCCAGTCGCGCCAGCTCCTGCGTCCAGTCCTTGCGGTCGACACCGAGAAACCGGCGGCGGCGATACCAGTCGGCCCCCGCCTCGCCCTGGACGGCGAGGCCGACCGCGCGGTGGAAGAACCAGCCGGCCCGCGCGACCACCGCGGCCAGAAGCGCCTTGCGCACGCCGCGCCCTCGGAAGGCCGGATCGACGGCGAGACCGGAGAGCCAGTAGAGATCGGTCGCATCGCGCGCCGCCGCGAAGCCTGCGAGCCGGCCCGCCTCGGTCTTTG
This sequence comes from Aureimonas sp. Leaf427, assembly GCF_001425485.1. Classification (GTDB taxonomy): domain Bacteria; phylum Pseudomonadota; class Alphaproteobacteria; order Rhizobiales; family Rhizobiaceae; genus Plantimonas. Next base: position 572,388 of record NZ_LMQW01000012.1, read on the forward strand.
TCCCTGTCTCGGCAACGAAGATCTCGTGCAGAAGGAGCCAGCGCACGAAGTCCGGCATGTCGGGCGCCGCGCCGGCGAAAAGGCCGGACGCCGCGCCGAGGCCCCGCAGCCCCTCCGCCTCGCCCGGCTCCATCAGGCGGATGCGGAAGCCATCGGGTGCCAGATGCATGAACGCCGCCCTTCCCCGCCTCGCCGCGACCCGTCCGGCCATTCGCTTCAGCTCTCGACGCCCTCGACGATGACGATGTCGGCCGTCGAGACCTCGCCGCGGATCGCCCGTGCCTCGCGATAGGCGGGGCTCTCGTAGCAGGCCTGCGCATCGGCAAGGCTCGCGAACTCGATCACGACGTTGCGCGTGCGCGACTGGCCTTCCAGCGCCAGCATCGGCCCGCCCCGCGCCAGGAACTTCGCGCCATATTCGGCGAAGGCGGGCGAGGCCGTCGACACGTAGTCCTGGTAGCGCTCGGGGTCGGTGATATCGACATGGGCGATCCAATAGGCCTTCGGCATTCTCGTTCCTCCGCTTCGCCGGTCCTTCCGGCCTTCGGGCCGGGATATAGCGCTGTTCTCTCAGGCCGCCGCCATTTCCGCCAGAATGGCCTCGGCCGCCGCCTTGCGGTCCCGCGCGCCGACGATCGGCCGGGCGACGACGAGATGCGAGGCGCCGTCGCGAATGGCCTCGGCGGGCGTCGCGATGCGCTTCTGGTCGCCGGCCTCAGCGCCCGCCGGCCGGATGCCCGGCGTCACCAGCGCCATGTCGGGCCCGACGATCTGCCGCAGGGCCCGCGCCTCCGATGCCGAGGCCACCAGCCCGCCGATGCCGATCTCGCGCGCCAGCGCCGCGCGGCGCCGCACCAGCTCGGCCACCGACAATCCGTAGCCGTCCGTCGTCAGGTCCTCGTCGTCCAGCGAGGTCAGAACGGTCACGCCGAGCACGAGGAGATCCGACCCCGCGGAAGCCTTCACGGCCGCGCGCATCGCATGCCCCTGCGCGTGGATCGTCACCATCGCGGCGCCGAGCTTGGCGATCTGCTCGATCCCCTTCTCGACCGTGTTGGCGATGTCGAGCAGCTTCACGTCCAGAAAGACGCGCTTCCCCGCCCGCGCCAGCTCGCCCACCAGCGGCAGGCCGTCGCCGGAAAAGACCAGCTGATAGCCGATCTTGTAGGTCGAGACCGTCTCGCCGAGCTCGCTCACCACCGCCTCGGCCTCCGCGCGGCCGGACACGTCGAGACCCACGATCAGACGATCACGCATGGCTGGCTCCTGAGTGGCTGATGAAGCGGGGCTGCCGCCCCGGGCCCGGCCCGGGAAGGACTTCCCGGACCCTTCCTTCTTTTTGTTCTGTCCAAGGGGCCAGCGGCCCCTCGGACAGAACAACACGAAACGGGTTCCAAGGGACGACCGTCCCTTGGCAGGGGTGCAGGAGACGGCCGTCCCCTGCCACGTCCCGCCGCCGGGGTGCCCTCAATGCGCCTCGTCCCAGTTCTGCGCGGCCCTTGCGTCGACGAGCAGGGGCACGGACAGCGTGATGCGGGGTTCGGCGGCGGAGGTCATGACGCGTTCGACGACGGGAATGGTGGCCTCGACCTCGTCGTCGGGGACCTCGAAGATGAGTTCGTCGTGAACCTGGAGAAGCATCCGGGCGGAGAGGCGCTCGGCCTTCAGAGCGTCCTCCATGCGGATCATGGCGCGGCGGATGATGTCGGCGGCGGAGCCCTGGATGGGCGCGTTGATGGCGGCGCGCTCGACGGCGGCGCGCACCGAGGGGTTGGCATGGGCGATGTCGGGATAATGCGCCCGGCGGCCGAAGAGCGTCTCGACATAGAGGTGGCGCTTGGCGAAGGCCTTGGTGGATTCCATGTAGTCGCGGATGCCGGGAAAGCGCTCGAAATAGCGCTTGATGTAGAGGCCGGCCTCCTCGCGCGGGATGGAGAGCTGGTTGGCGAGGCCGAAGGCCGAAATGCCGTAGATGATGCCGAAGTTGATCGCCTTGGCGCGCCGGCGCACGTCGGAGGGCATGCCCTCGACGGGCACGCCGAACATTTCCGAGGCGGTCATGGCGTGAATGTCCACGCCCTCGACGAAGGCCTGCGTCAGCTGCGGGATGTCGGCCATGTGGGCGAGAAGGCGCAGCTCGATCTGACTGTAGTCGGCCGAGAGGAGCTTGAAGCCGTCGGGCGCGACGAAGGCGGTGCGGATGGCGCGCCCCTCCTCGGTGCGGACCGGGATGTTCTGGAGATTCGGCTCGGACGAAGAGAGGCGCCCGGTCGTCGTGGAGGCCATGGAATAGGACGTGTGGATGCGGTCGTCGGCATCCATATAAGCCGGCAAAGCATCCGTGTAGGTGCCCTTCAGCTTGGTCAGCTGGCGCCAGTCGACGATCCGGCGGGGCAGGGCGTGGCCTTCGGCGGCCAGCTCTTCGAGCGCACGGGCGTCGGTCGACCACTGGCCGGACTTGGTCTTCTTGCCGCCGGGCAGGCCGAGCTTGCCGAAGAGGATGTCGCCGAGCTGCTTCGGGGAGCCGGGATTGAAGGCCTCGCCCGCCAATTCTGCGATCTCGGCTTCGAGGCTCGCCGCCTTCTGGCTGAAGCGGCCGGAGAGGCGCGAGAGGATCTGCCGGTCGGTGCGGATGCCGCGCTCTTCCATGCGCGCGAGCACCGGCACGAGCGGGCGCTCCAGCCGCTCGTAGACGGAGGAGAGGCCTTCGGCGGCGAGGCGCGGTTTCAGGACGCGCCAGAGGCGGAGCGCCACGTCGGCATCCTCGGCGGCGTATTCCGTGACCTTGTCGATCGGGCAGGCGGCGATGGGCTTCAGCGTCCGGCCGGAGCCGCAGAGCTCCTTGTAGGTGATCGGCGTGTGGCCGAGGAAGCGCTGCGACAGCTCGTCGAGCCCATGGCCCTCCAGCGAGGACGAGGCGTCGAGCGCGTAGGAGATCAGCATCGTGTCGTCGAAGGGCGCGATGGCGACGCCGTGACGGAGCATGACGAGATAGTCGTATTTGACGTTCTGCCCGATCTTCAGGATCGAGGCGTCCTCGAGCACGGGCTTCAGGATCTCCAGCGCCTCGGCTTCGGAGAGCTGGAGGCCGATGCCCGCCTTGGTCTCGTCGCTCGCCAGGAGATCGCCTGAATCCGCCGCCACGTGGCCGAGCGGCACATAGGCCGCCTCGCCCGGCGCGACGGCGAAGGAGATCCCGACGAGATCGGCGCGGTTGGCGTCGAGCGAGGTCGTCTCGGTGTCGAAGGCGAGAAGGCCGGTCTCGTAGGCGCGCGCGATCCAGGTGCTGAGCGTGCCGGCGTCGCGGATGGTGGCATAAGCGGCGCGGTCGAAGGTCTCGCCCGAGGCGGCATCGCGGCGGGCCGCGACGAGGGCGCCCGGCGTCAGCGGCAGCGCCGCGTCGCCGCCGGCAAAAGCCGCGACCGGCTTCGGGTCGAGATCCGGTCCGCGCGCGGGACCGCCGACCTTGATCTCGGCGGAGGGAATGGCGCTCGCATCCTCGCCGAGCTTGGCGGCGACGCGCCGCGTCAGCGAGGTGAACTCCATCGCCTTCAGAAAGGCGATCAGCTTGTCGCCGTCGGGCTCGTGGATGAAGAGATCGTCCAGGGGCACGTCGAGCGGCATGTGCTGCTCCAGCGTCACCAGCTTCTTCGACAGGCGCGCCTGCTCGGCGAAGGCGATGATGTTCTCGCGCCGCTTGGCCTGCTTGATCTCCTCGGCGCGCGACAGGAGCGTCTCCAGATCGCCGTAGATGTCGAGAAGCTCGGCGGCCGTCTTCGGGCCGATGCCGGGAACGCCCGGAACGTTGTCGGAACTGTCGCCGACCAGCGCCTGGAGATCGATCATCTTCTCGGGGAAGACGCCGAACTTCTCCTTCACCTCGTCCGGGCCGAGGCGCTTGTCCTTCATCTGGTCGTAGAGGATCACGCCGGGACCGACGAGTTGCATCAGGTCCTTGTCGGAGGAGACGATGGTGACGTCGCCGCCGGCCTCGACGGCAAGGCGCGTGTAGGTCGCGATGAGATCGTCGGCCTCGAAGCCCTGCTTCTCGATGCAGGGCAGATCGAAGGCGCGCACGGCCTCGCGGATCAGCGCGAATTGCGGCACGAGATCTTCGGGCGGGGCGACGCGGTTCGCCTTGTACTGGTCGTAGAGCTCGTTGCGGAAGGTCGTGGACGAGTGGTCGAAGATCACCGCGAAATGGGTCGGCGCGACGCCGACCGAGGTGTCGCGCGATTCCTCGACGAGCTTCCACAGCATGTTGCAGAAGCCCGAGACCGCGCCGACGGGCGTCCCGTCCGACTTGCGCGTCAGCGGCGGCAGGGCGTGATAGGCGCGGAAGATGTAGGCCGAGCCGTCGACGAGGAAGAGGTGATCGCCCTTTTGCATGGCCATCCCGTATCGCGGCCTTCGCCTTGAGTAAACCGTGTCGCGGATCGCGCGGCGCGCATGCGGTGCCCGAGCCTTCGATCCGCGCAAAGGCCGGCTCGAAGACCTGTCCAATTTGTCATGAAATTCTCACGCTCCTGTGACGATCTGCGCCTCCGCTCGCCTTGAAAGCCAGGGTGTTCGCGGCCAAATTCGCACCATCGGCAGAGAGATCGCCGACACCGGCGGAAGGCTCGTCCCCCGCCTCATGCCGGTGACGAAGGCGCCCGGTCCCGATTCCCCCCTCGCGGGCATGGGCGCCGCCTGAAAAGGTCGAGGCCGTCGTGGCAGTCCCCCCTGGCCACGGCGGCTTCGCTTTCGACAAGCGCCTCTTTGATCTCGACCGCCTTCGGTCGGATGATCTAAACCCTCCCCTGACCTTTCCGGCGGCTCGCGCTCGATCAGCGCCGTCGCCTCTCATCGGGAGACTGCCGCCATGGCCCAGCTCGACAGCGTGCTCGCCTGCCTCGATCTCAATCTCGACCGCTCGGTCGAGCGCCTCTTCGACCTGATGCGCCTGAAATCGATCTCGACCGACCCCGCCTATGCCGACGACTGCCGCAAGACCGCCGAATGGCTGGCCGGCGATCTCTCCGCCATCGGCTTTGCCGCGCGCGTCGCCGACAGCGCCGGCCATCCGATGGTCATCGCCCATCATGCCGGCCCGAGCGGTGCGGCGGGCAAGGTTCCGCACGTCCTCTTCTACGGCCATTACGACGTTCAGCCCGTCGATCCGATCGAGCTTTGGGACACGGAGCCCTTCTCGCCGGAGCTGAAGACCATGCCGGACGGCACGCAGCGGATCGTCGGGCGCGGCTCGGCCGACGACAAGGGCCAGCTCATGACCTTCGTCGAGGCCTGCCGGGCCTATATCGCCGAGACCGGCTCGCTGCCCTGCCGCGTCACGATCTTCCTCGAAGGCGAGGAGGAGTCCGGCTCGCCCTCGCTACTGCCCTTCCTCGACGCCCATCGCGAGGAACTGTCGGCCGACGTCGCTCTGATCTGCGACACCAATATGTGGGACCGGGACACGCCGGCCATCTCCACGGGGCTTCGCGGCCTCGTCGGCGAGGAGGTCGTGGTGCGCGCGGCCGACAAGGACCTGCATTCGGGCTATTTCGGCGGGGCGGCCGCCAATCCGATCCGCATCCTGTCGAAGATCGTCGCCGACCTCCACGATGCCGACGGGCGCGTGACGCTGCCGGGCTTCTACGACGGCGTGGAGGAAATTCCGGACGAGGTCCGCAAGATCTGGGACGGGCTCGGCTTCGACGAGGCGGCCTTCCTCGGACAGGCCGGGCTTTCCGTTCCGGCGGGCGAAAAGGGCCGGACCGTGCTGGAGCAGGTCTGGGCGCGGCCGACCGCCGAAGTGAACGGCATCGAGGGCGGCTATACCGGCAAGGGCTTCAAGACGGTGATCGCGGCGGAAGCCTTCGCCAAGATCTCCTTCCGCCTCGTCTTCTCCCAGGACCCGGCGAAGATCCGCGACAGCTTCCGCGCCTTCGTCCGGGCGCGCATTCCGGCTGATTGCTCGGTCGAGTTCCACGAGCATGGCGGCTCGCCGGCGATCCAGCTGCCCTTCGATTCCGACGTGCTCCAGACGGCGCGGGCCGCCCTTTCCGACGAATGGCCGAAGCCTGCCGTGATGATCGGCATGGGCGGCTCGATCCCGGTCGTCGGCGAGTTCAAGCGCCGGCTCGGCATGGGCTCGCTTCTCGTCGGCTTCGGCCTCGGCGACGACCGCATCCATTCGCCGAACGAGAAGTACGAGCTGTCCTCCTATGCCAAGGGCCAGCGCTCCTGGGCTCGGCTTCTCGACGCGATCGGCCGCAACGGCGCGGCCTGAGGCCAAGGACGGCGCCGTCCGAGGAAGCCGGCGCCGTCCCGAGCCTGCCTGAAGGGGGTCAGCGGGCGGGCTTGATCGAGTTCACGATGGAATCGACCTCCGCCCCATATTTCTGCTCCTCGCCCTGCGTGCCCCAATAGGTGATCATCAGGATTTTGTCGGGCGCCGGCGCGAGGAAGGCGAGGACGATGCTCGCGGGGCCCGCGGCGTCCGTGCCCTCCCAGCCGATCACCTCCATCTCCATGCCGTTCACGGTGCTCTTGGACTCGGTCATCGAGCCCTCTTTCAGCGTGACGCCGTTCTCGGCGAGGAAGTCGATCCCGTCCTCCACGATCTTGTCGCTCGTCTTGTCGGTGGCGACGTCGACATAGAAGGAGATCGTCTCGTCCGGCGAGAATCCCTCGATGCCGCTCTCGTTCTCCGTGGCCTGCCAGGTGCCGGGAAAGGTGATGGAGGCGACCGGCTCGTCGCTCGGAAAGAGCAGCGTCTCGGCCCGCGCGGCGGTGCCGAAGAGAAGGACGGCCGCTGCGGCGGCGAGTATGGAGAGCTTCATCGAGATGGCCTTCGGGAGCGATGGGGTTCCGGGAACCGGAGCCGCCCGCCCTCGAAGGGCCGAGATCTCCGGCAGGACGCTGCGGCCCTGCCGAAGGAATGCGCGGGAAAAGCTTACCCTTACGGAAACGAGGCGCGCCTCTCTCTCGCCGTGCTTAATCCATCTTGACTCCGGCCGCCTGGATCACCGGGCGCCAGCGGGCGATCTCGGTCTTGACGTGCAGCGCCAGGTCCTCCGGCGTTCCGCCGACGACCACGGCGCCGACGCCGTCGAGCTTGGCCTTCACGGCGGGGTCCTTCAGCGCCTCGTTCGCCGCCGCGTTCAGCTTGGCGATCGCCTCCGGCGGGGTGCCGGCGGGGGCGAAGAGCGCGTTCCAGGTGTTGGTCTCGTAGCCGGGAACGCCGGCCTCCTCCATCGTCGGCACGTCGGGAAAGAGCGGCACGCGCGCCTTCGTCGTCACGGCCAGCGCCCTCAGCGCGCCCGCCTTGATATGCCCGGCCGAGGAGGGAAGATTGTCGAAGTTGATCGGCACGGCGCCGGACAGGGCGTCGACCAGGGCGGGGCCCGAACCCTGATAGGGAACGTGGATCATGTCGGTGCCGGTCATCGTCATGAAGAGCTGGCCGGAGAGATGGAGCGGCGTGCCGTTGCCGGAGGAGGACCAGACCTCCTCGCCCGGCTTCTCCTTCAGCCGCGCGATCAGCTCCTTCACGTCCTTGGCCGGATAGTCCTTGTTGACGGTGAGAACGTTCGGAACGGTGACGAGAAGCACGATCGGCGCGAAGTCCGCCTCCGGATCGAAGGGCGGCTTCTCGTAGAGCGAGGCGGAGAGGGCGTGCGTCGCGATCGTGCCCATCAGGATCGTGTAGCCGTCCGGCGCGGCCTGCTTGACCGCCGTCGCGCCGAGATTGCCGCCGGCACCGCCCTTGTTCTCGACCACGACCTGCTGGCCGAGCCGCTCGCCCATCCCCTGCGCCACGACGCGCGCGACGAGATCGGTCGAGCCGCCGGCGGCGAAGGGCACGACGAGCCGGACCGGCTGCTGCGGATAGGCATCCTGCGCCATCGCAGGCGCGATGCCGGACGACAGAGCGGCCGCGGCCAGCGCCGCCACGAAGGTTCTGCGCTTCATCCTCTGATCCCTCCCAAGATCGTTCTGCGCCTTTGCGCTTTCCGCCAGTCTAGAGGAACCGCGCGCGGTCTGTCTCCCCGCCGACCTCTCCTCCCTTGGTCGAAGACGACAGCCGGGAGGAGCGGAAAGGAGGAGAGGCGCCCGCTCTTTCTGTGGCGGTGCGGCAACGCTTGCTCCCTGAACCGATAGACCGGGCGACGGAACCGGCCCGAACGGGCTTTCGAAGCTTGTTCCGCAGCTTATGCCGACTATGGATGATCCCATGGCGCACGCGACAGGCGTGCCGATCCTCTGCAGGAACATCCACGATGGTTCGCTTCGCTCTCTCCACCCTTCTTCTCGGCTCCACGCTCTCGGCCGCCGCGGCTGCCGACGTCTACGAGCCCGAAGCGACCGTGCTCGCGGCGCCGAGCGACAGCGTCTCGATGGTGATCGAGCTCGGCATCGGCGGCCTCGTCGCCCCGAAATACGAGGGTTCGGACAATTATGAGGTCTCGCCCTATCCGATCATCTCGCTCGACTACCTCTCGATTCCCGGCCTCTTCACCGTGGGCAGCCCGACCCCGAACACGGCCGGCGGCTTCTCGATCGGCCCGTCCTTCGGCTATACCGGCGAGCGCGAGGAGCCGACGGAGCTTCGCGGCCTGTTCGACGTCGATGCCACCTACGAGGCGGGCGTCAAGGTCGGCTACGAGTGGACCTATGCGGAGATCTACGGCGAGGCGCGCTATGCGTTCGGCGGCGCGGAAGGCCTCGTCGGCTCGGTCGGCGCGAACCTCATCGCCCGTCCGACCCCGGAGCTGGAGCTGAAGGCCGGCCCGCTCGCGACCTTCGCCTCCGAGGACTACATGGACACCTATTTCGGCGTCACCTCCTTCGAGGCCGCCCGCTCCGGCGGCCGCTTCTCGGCCTACGACGCTGATGGCGGCTTCAAGACGGTCGGCGCGGCCGCCACGGCCCGCTACGAGTTCCGCCCCGAGTGGTTCCTCAACGCCAAGGGCTCCTACGAGACCTTCGTCGGCGATGCCGAGGACAGCCCGATCGTGAAGGCCGGCTCGGAAGACCAGTTCACCTTCGGCGTCGGCATCTCCAAGCGCTTCTCGATCAACTTCTAAGGAAGCCCGGAGGGGCTGGGGGCTTTGCGGCGCCCGGCTCCTGCCGCATCGCGGAACACTCAGGACAACTGAGCATTTCAAGGGGGAACCGGGCCGAGAAGCCCGCCCCTTGGAGTGTCTCCGCATGCCGTTCGTCACCACAGCCGACAAGACCGAGCTCTACTACAACGACTGGGGCCATGGCCGGCCGATCGTTCTGATCCACGGCTGGCCGCTCTCCTCCTCGATGTGGGAGTATCAGGTGGAAGGGCTGGTCGAGGCGGGGTTCCGCGTCGTCGCCTACGATCGCCGCGGGTTCGGCAAGTCCTCCCAGCCCTATTCCGGCTACGACTACGACACGCTCGCCGACGATCTGAAGGTGGTGCTCGACCATCTCGAACTCGACGACGCCGTCCTCGTCGGCTTCTCGATGGGCGGCGGCGAGGTCGCCCGCTACATGTCGCGCCATTCGGGCGAGCGCGTGGGCAAGGTCGCCCTCGTCTCCGCCGTGCCGCCCTATCTCCTGAAGGGCGACGACAATCCCGACGGCGTCGATGGCGCGATCTTCGACCAGATCATCGAAGGCCTTCGCACGGACCGGCCGAACTTCCTCTATTCCTTCTCGAAGAGCTTCTTCAACGCGGGAATGCTGAACTTCCAGATCTCGGACGAGACGCGCCAGCAGTTCCTGATCGAGGGCCTGAAGGCCAGTGCCAAGGCGACGATCGACTGCGTGAAGGCCTTCGGGCGCACCGACTTCCGCCAGGATCTGCGCCGCTTCGACGTGCCGACGCTCGTCATCCACGGCGATGCCGACCAGACGGTGCCGATCGACGCCTCGGGCAAGCGCGTTCCCGCCATGGTTCCGGGCGCGGAGCTGAAGGTCTATCCCGGCGCCCCGCACGCGCTGACCTTCACCGACAAGGAGAAGCTCACCGCCGACCTCGCGACCTTCGCCCGCAACTGACCCGGCCGGCGCTTCAGATGATCCTCCGCCTCCGGTCTCCCGAACGGGATCGGCCGGGGGCGGACCTCGAAGCGCTCCGAACGCCCTTTCGCGCGACGACCCCGCCGATCCACTTTCCCTTGCGTCGGATCGGCGGGATACTGGATCGCACCTCCGTTCAAGTCCCGTTAAATCGCCGCATTTAGACTGCACTCGGCAGGAACGTTTCCGTCGGGGCCGTCGCGTGCGACCGGCTGCGATCCGCCCTGCCCCCGAGGCTCGGCGGGCCGGTACGGACGATGTCGGGCGAGATCGGTTTCGTCGACGTGACGGAGGCCCCATCGAACGGGCCTCATGAAGGGCGAAAGACGGCATGGTCGCACGGCGCAAGGGCGAACGCATCGAACCGAGCTTCGGGAGCGGCCGCGAGGCCGAGGTCGCGCTGCGCATCACGGCGGAGGACCGCGCCGTTTCCGCCGCCGGCACGGATGCCCCCCGCCGTCGTGCCCGCCCCAAGGCGGATGCCGGCCCCGACCGGGCCGAGGCGCGCGAGAAGCGGCGCTTCTTCTTCGGCGGCGGCGGCAACGGGGGCGGCGAAAAGCCCCCGCAGCGCGCCCGGCGCGGCTTCTTCGGCAGTTTCGTGCGCATCGCCTTCACCGTCTGCCTCTGGGGCGGCATCGCGCTCGTCGGCCTTCTCGCCTATTTCGCGATCAAGCTGCCGCAGGAGGCCTGGGCCGTTCCGGATCGGCCGCCCAACGTGAAGATCGTCTCGGTGACGGGCGATCTCATGGCCAATCGGGGCCTCACCGGCGGCGAGGCGGTCTCTCTCGACGAGATGAGCCCCTATATTCCGCAGGCCGTCATGGCGATCGAGGACCGGCGCTTCTACTCCCATTTCGGCATCGATCCGCTCGGCATCCTGCGCGCGGCCTTCGAGAACGCGCAGGCCGGCGCGACCGTGCAGGGCGGCTCGACGCTGACCCAGCAGCTCGCCAAGAACGTCTTCCTGACGCCGGACCAGAACATCGAGCGCAAGATCCAGGAGGTGATCCTCGCCCTCTGGCTGGAGACGCGCTTCTCCAAGGACCAGATCCTGGAAATGTATCTCAACCGCGTCTATTTCGGCTCGGGAGCGACGGGCGTCGAGGCGGCGGCGCGGCGCTATTTCAACAAGTCGGCCAAGGAGGTCACGCTCGGCGAGGCCGCGCTTCTGGCCGGCCTTCTGAAGGCCCCCTCCCGCCTTTCCCCCGCCAAGGACCCCGACGCCGCCAAGGCGCGCGCCGACATCGTCCTCCAGGCCATGCTGGAGGAGAAGCTGATCGATCAGGCCGAATACGAGGCGGCCAAGGCCCAGAAGGCGACGAAGGCGCGCTCCTACTGGACCGGCGCCGAGCACTATGCCGCCGATCTCGTGATGCGCGACATCAAGGCCCTGGTCGGCGACGTGAAGACGGACGTCGTCGTGGAGACCACGATCGATCTCGGCCTTGAGAAGGACGCGGAGAAGGCGATCTCCGCCACCATCGACGGCGCCAAGCAGAATGTCAGCCAGGGCGCCCTCGTCTCGGTGGACGGCACGGGCGCGATCCGCGCCATCGTCGGCGGCCGGGACTATGCGACCAGCCAGTTCAACCGCGCGGTCGACGCCAAGCGCCAGCCCGGCTCGGCCTTCAAGCCCTTCGTCTACGAGACCGCGCTCGAACAGGGCTGGCGGCCGGACACGGTCGTGAACGACCAGCCGACGCAGATCGGCAACTGGTCGCCGCAGAACTACGACAACAAGTTCCGCGGCCCCGTGACCGTGGCCGACGCGCTCGCCCATTCGCTGAACACGATCGCCGCGCAGCTCACCGTCGCGGTCTCGCCCGCCGCCGTCATCCAGACGGCGCAGAAGATGGGCATCGCCTCGCCGATCATCGACAATCCCTCGATCGCGCTCGGCACGTCGGAGGTCTCGCTGCTGGAGCTGACCGGCGCCTTCGCCCCCTTCGCCAATGGCGGCTATCTCGCCAAGCCGCATCTGGTGAACCGCATCACCGACGTCGACGGAACCGTTCTCTACGAGCGCGGCGCGGACGTGCCGCCGGTGATCGTCGCGCCCGAGATCGTCGGCATGATGAACGCCATGCTGACCCGCGTCGTCACCTCCGGCACGGGCCGCAAGGCGCAGCTGAAGGACTGGCAGGTCGCGGGCAAGACCGGCACGACGCAGGATTTCAAGGACGCCTGGTTCGTCGGCTACACGGCCAATCTCACGACCGGCGTCTGGCTCGGCAACGACAACGGCGCGCCGATGAAGAAGGTGACGGGCGGCACGCTGCCCGCCGTCGTCTGGCACAGTTTCATGGAAGCCGCGCACGAAGGCCTGCCCGCCATGCCACTGCCCGGCGGCTACGACGACGGCCAGGAGCCGGCGCCGCTGACCGCCTCGACCGGCGAAAGCTCCGGCGGCTTCTACGACGACAGCGAGGTCGCGCCCGATCCGCGCGGCATGCCGCCGGCGACCGATCCCTACGAGGAGCCCTACGAGGCCGAAGGCGCCGCGCCCGCGCCAGCACGCTCCGCCGATCCCTATGCCGCCCGCGAGGTCGAGCCAGAACCGCGCCGCGAGATCACGCCGGAGGATATCTACGGCGTCGAGCCGCTGCCCGGCGATCCCGGCTACGAGGGCGAGCCGATGCGCCCGGCCGAGGAGATCGCCCCGCGCCGCCCGACGACCCGCGTCGTGCGCCGCGACCAGCTGCCGCCCGACGTGGTCCTCGAAGGCCGCGTGCCCTCCGGCGCCGTCCTCGAAGGCCCGGTCGACGGCGGCGGACGCCCGAGCGACCGCTCGCTGTTCAAGGATTTCTTCGGGGGTTGAGCGTTCGGGCACTTCCGGCCGGCTCGCCGCCGACCCTTACGAAGAAGGCGGACACCCGACCGGGTGCCCGCCTTCTCTCACGTTCGCCTCGTGGAAAGCCTCAGACAAGGCCTTCCTTCTTCGCCTCGGACTTCGCCGTCTCGGCCGCCGTCCTGACGACGCCGGAGACCTTTTCGGCGAAGGTCTCGCCCTCGCCGGTCGGCTTCAGGCCCTTGGCATCCGCCTCTTCGCCGGCGGCGCGCACGGTCTCCTCGGCGACATGGCGGGCGCTTTCGACGGCGCCCTTGCCGTAGTCGTAGGCCTGGTCCCGCAGGTTGTCGCGGGCGTCCCCGAGATACTCGTCCTCGATCCGGGTCGAGGGCAGCGAGGCGCCGATCGCCGCGCCGATCGCCAGCGCCACGGCGCCGATGACGAGCGGCTCGTCCTGCAGCGTGTCGAGGAAGGTGCGGCGCGCGCGGCTGCCGAGGCGCCGCGCCTCGTCCGCGGCCCAGCGGGCGCGGTCCACCGCCGCCTGCTCGGCCCGCCACGCCGCATCGGCGGCATCATGGCCATAGGCCCGCGCGGTGTCGCCAAGGCTGGACGCGCCGTCCCGAAGGCTGCCGGCCGCCGAAGAGACGCCCGACGAGGCGGAGGAAGCACCGGAGGACAGCGTGTCCGCGACGCTCTCCGCCGCGCCCATCACCGCATCCTTGGCGCGATCGACGAGGCCGGGACCGTCGCGATCCCGGTCGGGATAGGCCGAGCGGCCGATCGAGCCGGAGGCGCCGCCGACACGATAGGGCGCGGGTTCGGCATAGCGCTCCCGTCGGCCGGCGACGGAGGCGTAGTCGGGATAGGGCGCGGGATCGTCGCTCTCGAAGCGGTCGGCGACGCGCCGGCCGGCCCCGCGAACGCCGTCGCCCATCAGAAGCCAGGCGATGCCGGCTCCGACGAGGCCGAGCGCCAAAGGATTGTCCCGGACCTGACGGCCGAGATTCTGGGACAGCTCGGTGATCTGCCCCTCCTTCATGTAGCCCTGCACCTCGTCGAAGATCTGCCCGACGGACATGCGGTTGCGCAGCGCGTCGATCGTGCTCTCGACGCTAGAGCGGCGGTTCTCGACCTCGCGTTCGAGCTTGTCGGTTTCGAGACTCATCGGATCTGATCCTTCACGAGCTTGCCGTCCTCGCCGAGCTGACGCGCGGTGCGGGTGGGCGTGAGGTTGGAGGGCTCGAGGTCCTTCTTGCCCTTGGCCAGAAGCAGCATGCCGACGACGGCGAGGCCGATGCCCACGATGAGCGCGGCCCAGCCGGGCCCGATGTCGGGATCGCCGATCTTGGAGACGGCCGTGACGAGCGCGGCGGTCAGCGTGATCAGCGCGACGAGGAGGCAGATCGCCCCCGCCGCCAAGGAACCGCCGCCGATCTGAAGCTGCGTGATCTTGTCCGACAGTTCCGACCGGATCAGCTGGCCTTCCGAGCGGAAGAGGTCGGTCGCCTCCCGCATGAGATCGGCCAGAAGGTCGGGAATGGACTTGGTTTCGCGTGGCTCAACGGACATCGCGGCCTCCCTCTGGGTTGAACGAGCCCGAGCCATGGCCGAGCACGGCGCCGCTCGGTCCTTCGGCGGGAGCCTTGTCCGGCGAGGTCGCGGCGGGCGAAGCCGAACCGGCATGGGTGGAGGCGCCGGAGAAGGTCGAGCGGGGTGCCGCCGTGCCGGCCGAGACCGGAGGCGATACGGGCGTGGAGGCGGCGCTGCCGCCGGCATAGGACCGACCCTCGGAGCCGCGGACTGCACCGCCGTCGTTGCGGTAGAGATCGTCGTCGGTGCGATTCGGGCCATCGCGGCCGGACCCCGACCTGCCGTAGCGTCGGCCGTCGTCCCATTCGGAGCGCCCGCGAGCGGGCGAGCCCTGCTCGTGCTCGCCGGAGGCCCGGGCGAAGCGGCCGAGCGCGATGCCGGCCAAGGCCGCGCCGATGAGGAAGGTCGTCGGCTGGCGGCGGGCGAAGGAGGCGACGGAGCGCGACAGGTCCTGAAGGCTCCGGCCTTCGATGGCGCCGGTCGCCTGTTCCAGGCCGTTCGCGACCTCGCGCACGAGACCGGCCGCCATGGACTGGTCGCGCTCGCCGAGTTCGTCGGAGGCCTTGCGCACGGCGGCGGCGAAGTCGCCGATGCTGGAGGTGAGCTGGGCCTTGCCCTTCTCGACGCCTTCCGCGGCCTTCTCCCGGGCGGTCTCGCCGAGGCTGGAGACGCCCTGCTTCACCGATTCAGTGGCGGAGCTTAGTTCCGCCCTGGCGGAACCGGTCTCGCGGTCGACGGCGTTGGCGAAGCGGTCCTTCTCCGCGCCGGCCGATCCCGTCTGCCCGGCCCCGCCGGACGTGTCCTGCCCGGAATAGCCGCGCTGCCCGAAGGCGGTATCGACGGTCGGCAGCCTGTCACCGGACGCTGCGGGTCGGCCGTAGCCGCTCTGCGTGTTGCCGGCGGTCGCAGACCGCATGTCGCCCTCGGGCGAGCCGGTCGTTCCCGTCCAGCCCTCTGGTCGTTTTTCGAAGTCGGATGTCATGACGGTCTCCTCAGCCGATACCCAGGAAGGACAAGATGGCGAGAACGACCACGATCAGCCCGATCAAATAGATGATGCTGTTCATGAAGGTCTCCCGTGAAAGGAGCCGAGGGGATCGCAGGCGCGATGCCGGCTCCGTGATGAGACCGTAAGGACGCCCGACCATGCCAGGTTCCGGCAAAGACCCGGTCCTGCCTATCGAAGGTCGAGGCCGGAAAACGAGTTCCGTCGGAACCCTTGCGGCCACGGCTGAAGCCTTGGCTCAGCCTCGCTGCGACCGCCGTCTTGCGCGACTTTGAGGGTCTTCATATATACCCAACCAGTCGCGGCGGGCTCGGCCACCCGAACCCCCGCCAACACAATCGTTTTTCAAAGTTTCCAGGGACCGCCCCGCAAACGCCTCATCGAGGGTCCGGGCGGTTCGCTCAAGAAGGAGAGCCCAATGGCTAAGGTTATCGGCATCGACCTCGGCACGACCAATTCCTGCGTCTCCGTCATGGACGGCAAGACCGCGAAGGTCATCGAGAACGCGGAAGGCGCGCGCACCACGCCTTCGATCGTCGCCTTCACCGATGGCGGCGAGCGTCTCGTCGGCCAGCCCGCCAAGCGTCAGGCCGTGACCAATCCGGAAGACACGCTGTTCGCCGTCAAGCGCCTGATCGGCCGCCGCTACGACGACCCGACGGTCGCCAAGGACAAGGGCCTCGTGCCCTACAAGATCGTGCGCGCCGACAATGGCGATGCCTGGGTCGAGGCGGAAGGCGACAAGTATTCGCCCTCGCAGATCTCCGCCATGATCCTGCAGAAGATGAAGGAGACGGCGGAAGCCTATCTCGGCGAGAAGGTCGAGAAGGCCGTCATCACCGTTCCCGCCTATTTCAACGACGCCCAGCGCCAGGCGACCAAGGATGCCGGCAGGATCGCCGGCCTCGACGTCCTGCGCATCATCAACGAGCCGACGGCGGCAGCGCTCGCCTACGGTCTCGACAAGAACGACGGCAAGACGATCGCGGTCTACGATCTGGGCGGCGGCACGTTCGACGTGTCCGTGCTCGAGATCGGCGACGGCGTCTTCGAGGTGAAGTCCACGAACGGCGACACGTTCCTCGGCGGCGAGGACTTCGACATGCGCCTCGTCGACTACTTCGCGGCCGAGTTCAAGAAGGACCAGGGGATCGACCTGAAGAACGACAAGCTCGCTCTTCAGCGCCTGAAGGAAGCCGCCGAGAAGGCCAAGATCGAGCTCTCCTCCTCGCAGCAGACCGAGATCAACCTGCCCTTCATCACGGCCGACGCCTCGGGCCCGAAGCACCTGACGATGAAGCTGACGCGCTCGAAGTTCGAGGCGCTGGTGGACGATCTGGTGCAGCGCACCGTCGGCCCCTGCAAGTCGGCACTGAAGGATGCCGGCCTCACCGCGGCCGATATCGACGAGGTCGTTCTCGTCGGCGGCATGAGCCGCATGCCGAAGGTGCAGGAGGTCGTGAAGCAGCTCTTCGGGAAGGAGCCCCACAAGGGCGTGAACCCCGACGAGGTCGTGGCCATGGGCGCCGCCATCCAGGCCGGCGTGCTCCAGGGCGACGTGAAGGACGTGCTCCTTCTCGACGTGACCCCGCTTTCGCTTGGCATCGAGACGCTGGGCGGCGTGTTCACGCGCCTGATCGACCGCAACACGACGATCCCGACCAAGAAGAGCCAGGTCTTCTCGACCGCCGAGGATGGCCAGAACGCCGTGACCATCCAGGTCTTCCAGGGCGAGCGCGAGATGGCGCAGGACAACAAGTCCCTCGGCCGCTTCAACCTCGAGGGCATCCCGCCGGCACCGCGCGGCGTGCCGCAGATCGAGGTCACGTTCGACATCGACGCCAACGGCATCGTCAACGTCTCGGCCAAGGACAAGGGCACCAACAAGGAGCAGCGGATCACGATCCAGGCTTCCGGCGGCCTGTCCGACGCCGATATCGAAAAGATGGTGCAGGAAGCCGAGGCGAATGCCGACGCCGACAAGAAGCGCCGTGCGGGCGTCGAGGCCAAGAACCAGGCGGAAAGCCTCGTCCACTCGGCCGAGAAGTCGCTCAAGGACTATGGCGACAAGGTTTCCGCCGATGACCGCAGCGCGATCGAGGTCGCGATCGCCGGTCTGAAGACGGAGCTGGAAGCCTCCGAGCCCGACGTCGACGCGATCAAGGCCAAGAGCGAGACGCTCGCCGAGGCCTCGATGAAGCTCGGTCAGGCCATGTACGAGTCCGCGCAGAACCAGCAGGCGGACGATGCCGCCCAGCCGACCGGCGACAAGGACGACGTGGTCGACGCCGACTTCGAGGAAGTCGACGACGAGCGCAAGAAGTCGGCCTGATCTCTTCGGCCTAGCAGTTCGAAAGGCCCCGGCGGGACACCGCCGGGGCCTTTTTCGTCGGCGTCCTGCGCCGCGAACGCCGCGAAAGCGCTCGTTCCGCGAAACCCGACCTTAATCTCGGCATAGTAATTCTCCGAGCGTCGAGCGCATCCAGGATCTGGTTGTGGAGCCGCGCGAGGATTCCAGGCGATGCACTACCGGATCTTCGACTGCTGGCGCCTGACCGCAGCGATCCTCGTCATGGCCTATCACTATCTCTACTTCGCGCCGCCCGGCGGCGAGGTCTATATCGACGCGCTGCGCCGGCTCCTGCCGCTTCTCGACATGTTCTTCATGATCTCGGGCTTCCTGATCGCCGGCCGCTATGCCGGCAAAGTTTCGACGCCGCGCGACTACGGGCTTTTCCTGCAACGGCGCGTCGCGCGGCTCTACCCCTTGCATCTGGCGACCCTCACCTTCTTCGCCGCGATCGGCGTCGCGGTGGCGCTCGGCCTCGTCGAGACGACCGAGCCGGAGCGCTGGAACCTCGCCTATCTGCCGCTCCACCTCCTGGCGCTGCATGCGCTGGGGCTGGAGGACGTGCTCGCCTTCAACTATCCGTCCTGGTCGATCGGGGCGGAGTTCTTCTGCTACGCGCTCTTTCCGCTGATCGTTTTCGTCGCCAAGCGCGCGGGGCTCGTCGGCCTCCTCGCCCTTTTGGCGATCTGGATCGCGGGACTCGAGATCGCCGGGCGCAACGGCCTGTTTCCAAACGGAAACTGGCTGGAGGCGGACTCGTCGGGCGCCTATCGCGCCTTCGCCGACTTCACGATCGGGGCGATCGTCGCCAGCCTTCTCGCACGCCGGCCCTTCGAGGTCTCCTCGCACGCCCCGGGGCTCGCCGCGCTCGGCTTCGCGCTGACGGCCATGCTCTGCGAGTGGAGCGGCTACATCGCGCTGGCCGGCCTTGCCCTCGCCATGCTCCTGACCGCGCTCGCCGAGACGGCGCGACCGGACTCGACGCGGCGTCTGGCGTTCCTCATGCCGCTCGCGCGCGTCTCCTTCGGGATCTATCTCATCCATCCGGTGATGGAGACGATCTTCTTCTCGATCCTCTGGAAGCGCGCCGTGCAGCCGATGGAGACGATCGGCTTCTACGCCTTCTGGCTGCTGCCGATGATCGCGACCGTTCTCGTGGCGCTCGCTTCCGAGCGCTGGTTCGAGCGCCGGTTCGGCGCCTTCCTCGCCTCGGCGGGGCGCGCGCCCTCCCCGGCCACGATCGCCTCGGCCTGAAAACCACAGTCCGGAGAGGTTCGAAGCTGGGCCGTTCCTTCGGGCCTTGCGCTATGGTAACGCGCGGGATGCGTCACCACATCGGGGCTGGTGCGCCGCCGCAGGGCAGAGCCGCCGCCGCCCCGACTTGAACCGCCAGACACGACGGACACGAAGCCGATGAAGGCCGACTATTACGAGATGCTCGGCGTCGCGAAAGGTTGCGACGAGAAGGTCCTCAAGACCGCCTACCGCAAGCTCGCGATGCAGTTCCACCCCGACCGCAATCCCGGAAACGCGGATGCGGAGGCCAAGTTCAAGGAACTCGGCGAGGCCTACGAGGTCCTGAAGGACCCGCAGAAGCGGGCGGCCTACGACCGGTTCGGCCATGCCGCCTTCCAGAACGGCGGCGGCGCCGGGTTCCGCGGCGATTTCGGCTCGTCCATGGCCGATGTCTTCGACGACATCTTCGGCGAGATGATGGGCCAGCGGCGCGGGCGCGCGGGCTCCTCCGGCGGGCGCGAGCGGGGCTCGGACCTTCGCTACAACATGGAGGTCTCGCTCGAAGAGGCCTTCGGCGGCAAGACCGCCGAGATCGGCGTTCCCACCACCATCCAGTGCGAAGTGTGCAACGGCACGGGCGCCAAGCCCGGCTCGGCGCCCAAGGCCTGCCCGACCTGCGGCGGCGTCGGCCGCGTGCGCGCCGCGCAAGGCTTCTTCTCGATCGAGCGGACCTGCCCGACCTGCCAGGGGCGCGGCGAGATGATCGCCGATCCCTGCACGGCCTGCGACGGGGAGGGCCGCCTGCCCGAGGAGCGCAACCTTTCGGTCAACATCCCGGCCGGCATCGAGGACGGCACGCGCATCCGGCTGGCCGGCGAGGGCGAGGCGGGCCTGCGCGGCGGACCTGCGGGCGATCTCTACATCTTCCTCTCCGTGCGTCCGCACGAGTTCTTCCAGCGCGACGGCGCCGATCTCTTCTGCAAGGTCCCGGTCTCCATGACGACCGCCGCGCTCGGCGGCTCGTTCGAGGTGACGACGCTCGACGGCGCCAAGACGCGCGTGAAGGTTCCCGACGGCACGCAGTCGGGCAAGCAGTTCCGCGTGAAGGGCAAGGGCATGCCGGTCCTGCGCTCGCCGCAGACGGGCGACCTCTTCATCCAGGTGCAGATCGAGACGCCGCAGAACCTCTCGCGCCGCCAGCGCGAACTCCTGGAGGAGTTCGAGCAGATCTCCTCCTCCGACAACTCCCCCCAGTCCACCGGCTTCTTCGCCCGCATGAAGGACTTCTTCGAAGGTCTCGGCGAAACCTGAAAGGCTTGCGCCCGGCGAGGCCTGAAAATTTCGCCGGGCGGTTCGACTTACATCCCTGTCTGTGTCGGAGCCGGTCTGCGCTGTCGGATGGATGCCCCGCCTATTCGGAAGCGAACGGATTGTCCGTTTCCTGTAGGAGATCATCGACGACGAGCCTTACGACCCTCAAATTTAATCGTACTGACAAAAAGCTATTGCGCCTCTCGCGTTTCGTATGTACAAAAAGCTCGTGAGGATCGAATTCGACCCTGCCAAGAGCGATCGCAACGCGGCGGAGCGCGGCCTCCCCTTCGGCATGGTGTCGGACTTCGATTGGTCCTCGGCGGCATTCTCCGAGGACATTCGGAAGGACTATCCCGAGCGCCGCTTCGTTGCTCTCGGCTTCATCGGTGCCCGCCTGCACGTCGTCTGCTTCACGCCGATCGAGGGCGGTGTCCGCGTCATTTCCTTCCGCAAGGCCAACGATCGAGAGGTAGGTCGATATGAGCGAGAGACCCCTGACCGATAGGGACGGCGAGGTTCGCGAACTGACCGTCGAGGACATGAAGCGCTTTCGGCCGGCTGCCGAGGTACTGCCGGCGGAGTTGATGGCCGTGCTGCCGAAGCGCAGGCCGGGTCAGCGAGGACCGGCCAAGCGGCCGACCAAGGAGTCCGTGACCATCCGTTTCGATCCCGACGTGATCCAGCGCTTCAAGTCGAAGGGTCCCGGCTGGCAGTCACGCCTGAACGACTTTCTGGTCGAGAGCCTGAGCCCGAACGGCACGCCGGTTCGTGCCATCCAAATTCTCGCGAAGCTGAATGGCCGGGGCCTGCCGTCCGCCTGGATGGAGGGCGAGTGGGACCGGTTCAGCAAGCGATTCAAAGCGATGCAGGTGCATCCAGAGTCCGATCCTCACTTCGACAAGGAAGAGACCGCGACGCTCGATCGCTACTGCGACGAGGCCGGGATGATGACCCTGCAAGAACTGCAGTCGATGCGGATCGCCGGATAACGATCGCCTTCGACGCATGCCGTCCGGCCTTTGCGCCGGATGTATCGGCGGCCTTCGAGGATAGGCTACGCACCTTTGCAAACCCTCGCAGGACCGGGCCTTCCGCACCCATCCGGAGAAAAATCGACCGGTGGGCGGCATGCAAAAGTTTAAAGGTGGTTCTCTTCCGGTTCCGGCTCGACTAAATGTCCCGCCATGTCGCTTTCCCGACACGCATCGTCGCTAGGGAAGGCGCATGGGGCGGTCGCTCGATCGCCTCGGCGAAGGGGCGTCTTGCCCATGGGACGGAGTTCGATCGCAACGCCATGTCAGCCCTTCCCTCCCGCCGCCTCGCCGACGATCCCTGCAACCGCTCCAAGGACGATGCCCGGTTCTTCCGAGGCTGGCTGAAGCGTCCCTTCGTGACCGGCGCGGTCTCGCCGTCCTCGCGCGCGCTCGGCCGGGCCATGGCGCGCTTCGTGCCGGATGCGGCGATCGAGCGGGGCGAGGTGGTGCTGGAGCTCGGCCCGGGCACGGGCGTCGTGACGCAGATGCTGATCGAGCGCGGGGTGCGGGAGGAGAGTCTCGTCCTCATCGAATATTCCGCCGAGTTCTGCCGTCTCCTGCGCGCGCGCTTTCCCAAGGCCACGATCGTCGAGGGCGACGCCTATGCGCTGGAGGCCGAGGCGGCGCTGGCCGGGCGGCGCATCGGCACGGTCGTCTCCAGCCTGCCGCTCTTCACCAAGCCGGACGCGATGCGCGAGGCGCTGATCGGCAAGGCGCTCGCCAGCGTCGCGCCGGGCCATCCCTTCATCCAGTTCTCCTATGCGCTGACGCTGCCGGTGAAGCCCGAACGGCTCGGCGCCGTGGTCGAGCTGAGCCCCTGGGTGAAGCTGAACCTGCCGCCGGCCCGCGTCATCGTCTATCGCCGGCCCGCCTGAGAATCTCCGCCTGTTTGAAATTCCCGTCCGCCCGAGACCCTCGAACGTGAGCAGCCCCATGACCGAAACGTCGGACCGCGGCGATTTCGCCCGCTTCTTCGCCACCTGGATTCGTCATCCGCTGAAGCTCGGCGCCGTCGCGCCCTCCTCGCCGGCCTATTGCCGGACGATGGTGGAGGCCGCGGCCACCGGCATCGAGGGGCCGGTGCTCGAACTCGGGCCCGGTCTCGGCGTCGTGACGCGCGCCCTTCTCGACAAGGGCGTCGAGCCCTCGCGCATCACCTCGATCGAATACGAGAAGAGCTTCGCGGACGTCCTGAAGACGCGCTTTCCGACGGTCAACGTCGTGGAGGGCGACGGCTTCGACCTCGACAAGACGCTCGGCACGGCGCCGAAGACGCGCTTTGCCGCCATTCTCTTCGCGATCCCGATCCTCAACATGGCGCAGGCGCAGCGCCAGGCCCTGTTCACGCGCTATTTCGAGCGCCTCCTGCCCGGCGGCAACCTCACGCAGCTCTCCTATCTGCCGACCGCGCCCGTGAAGCCCGTGCCCGGCGTCTTCACCGTCTCCTCCTCGCCGATCGTCTGGTCCAACATCCCGCCCGCCCGGGTCTGGATCTATTCGCAGGACACGGGTCCGCGAGCCGCCGGGGCCCGATGAGCCCGCGCATCCTCGTCATCGCGGGATCGCTGCGCGCGGGCTCGCACAACCGGCGTCTCGCCGCCGAGGCGACGAGGCTCCTCGCGCAGCGGACGACCGACGTCTCCGTGCTCGACCTTGCCGACCACGCGCTTCCGATCTTCGATGCGGACATGGAGGCCGCGGACGGGCTGCCGGCGGCGGCGATCCAACTGGCCGAGCGGATCGAGGCGCAGGACGGGCTTCTCCTCGTCAGCCCCGAATACAACGCCTCCGTCTCGCCGCTTCTGAAGAACGCGATCGACTGGGCGAGCCGGGTGCGCAAGGTGAAGGGTCGCCCGGTCCAGCCCTTCAAGGACCTCGTCGTCGGCCTCGCCGCCGCCTCGCCCGGCCGCCTCGGAGGCCTGCGCGGGCTCCAGGCGCTGCGCGCGGTCTGCCAGTCGCTGGGCGCGGAGGTTCTCACTGCGCAGGTGACGCTGGCCGATGCCGGCAATGCCTTCGACGAGGACGACCACCTGACCGACGACCATGCCCGCCTCTCGCTGGAGCGGCTGGTCGAGGCCCTGCACGAGCATTCGCAGGCACTGGGGCGGCACACGCCCTAGCTTACGAGCACGCCCGGCCGACGCGTAGCGCATCGGGTGCGGCTCTTCGCCGTTAGCCATGTCCCCAGCCGGTGCTTGAGATCGCCGGACCCATCGGAAATAATGGCCGGATCGAACGCGTCCGGCCACGGCGTTGCGCGTCTGCAGGCCGACCTCCCGGACGGGGCGGGCCGATTGTCGGGACATCGGGATGAGCGATCCAGCCAAAGCCGCCACGACCTACAACCGGGTCGGCGTCGGCGATCCCGCCCCCTGGTTCCGCCAGTCCTGCAGCAACAATCCCAACTTCACCTTCAGCACGGTCGGCGGGCGCTACATCGTCCTCGGCTTCTTCGTGACCGGCGCCGATGACGCCTCGCAGGCGCTCCTGAAGGCGGTCGACGCGAACCGCGATCTCTTCGACGACCAGCGCATGTCCTTCTTCGGCGTCACGACGGACCCGGAGGACCAGAGCCTCGGCCGGGTGCGGGAGAACCTTCCGGGCATCCGCCATTTCTGGGATTTCGACGGCTCGGTCAGCGGCACCTACGGCGCCATCCCGGTGAATTCGGAAGGCCGAAAGGTGCGTGCCCAGCGCTTCTGTCTCGTTCTCGACCCGGCCTTGCGGGTCATGGCCAAGTTTCCGATGACGCGGGGCGAGACGGACTTCTCGGCGCTGTTCGACTATCTGAAGGCCCTGCCCCCGGTCGACCGCTATGCGGGCTTCGAGATACCGTCGCCGATCCTCGTCCTTCCCAACGTCTTCGAGCCCGAACTCTGCAGGCGCCTCATCGAGACCTACGAGACGGAAGGCGGCGTCGAGTCCGGCTTCATGCGCGAGGTGGACGGCAAGACGGTGCGGATCGAGGACCACAACCACAAGCGCCGGCGCGACTGCACGATCACCGATCCCGACCTGATCGCGGCGATTCAGGCCCGCATTCACCGGCGGGTCGGCACGGAGATCAAGAAGGTCTATTCCTTCTCCGCGACGCGCATGGAGCGCTATATCGTCGGCTGCTACGCGGCCGAGGACAACGCGCATTTCCGCGCCCATCGCGACAACACGACGACCGGCACCGCCCATCGCCGCTTCGCCGTCTCGATCAATCTCAACAGCGACTTTGCCGGCGGCGAGGTCAGCTTCCCCGAATATGGCTCGCGCAGCTACAAGGCGCCGCCCGGCGGGGCGGTGATCTTCCCGTGCGCGCTTCTCCATGCGGTCTCGAAGGTGACGGAGGGCCGGCGCTACGCGTTCCTGCCCTTCCTCTACGACGAGGAGGCCGCGCGCATCCGCGAGGAGAACGCGCGGTTCCTGGAAGGCGGAAGCTCCTATCGCGCCGGGCGCCCGAACGCGGCCTGAGCGACGAGCTCAAGCGACAGGCGCCCCGCCGGACGGGATCTCCCGCTCGGCGGCCTCCGCCAGGAGGGCGGGGATCAGGTCGGTCTGCGAGACGATGCCGACGAGGCGGCCGTCGTCGCCGATGACGGGCAGATGGTGCAGCCCGGCATCCGTCATCGGGATCACGATCTCGGCGATCGGCGTCTGCGGCCGGATCGTGGCGACCGGCGTCGTCATGATGTCCTCGACGCAGCCATAGGGCGCCCGCGCGCGGCTCGCGGTCAGGCGCAGGCGGTGGCGCCAGCCGAGGCGCGGCCCCCTCCCGTCCCAGGCCGACTTGTCGAGAAGGTCTGTCTGCGTGACGATGCCGATCACCCGCGCGCTCTCGTCGGTCACGGGCAAAGCCTTGATATGGTGGCGGCGCAGGAGGTCGAAGGCCTCCTTCAGCGAGGCGTCCGGCGCGATGGCGACGACGTCGCGCGACATGACGGTCGAGGCCGTCGCGAGCCCCGCCTTTCGGCCGTAGCTGCGCATCTGGGCCAGCTTCAGGATCGAGAGGAGATCGCCGCGCCCGATGTCGAGAACACCGTCGAACTCCTGAAGCACCGCATCGAGATCGGCGGCGGCGAGGCCGAGCCGCGTCGAGGGCGCGGGATCGGCCGTGTGCCGCGCGACCGCCGCGCGCGGGGGAACGTGCGGATAGGTGCGGCCGGTCAGATTGTTGAAGACGAGGGCTCCCGCAAGGAGCAGCAGCGAATTGGCGAGCACAGGCCAGAGGAGAAAGCCGTAGCCGAGTCCCGTGATCGCCGGCCCGCCGAGGACGGCGGTGAGCGCCACCGCGCCGCTCGGCGGATGGAGGCAGCGGAGCGCCATCATCGCGGCGATCGCCATGGAAATGGCGAGGGACGCCGCGAGCATCGGGTCGGGCACGAGCCGGGCGACGGAGACTCCCACGAAGGCCGAGACGAGATTGCCGCCGAGGATCGACCAGGGCTGCGCCAGCGGGCTTGCCGGAACCGCGAAGAGGAGCACGGCCGAGGCGCCCATCGGCGCGATCAGGATGGGCAGCGCCGCGCCCTCGCCGACGGCGGCGCGCGAGACGAGGCCGGTCGCGAGAATGCCGAGCAGCGCGCCCGCGGCGGATCGGACCCGCTCGCGCGCGCTGAGACGGGGAAGATCGGGAATCCAGTGCCTGAGCTGCATGGGGCCGCGCTTCGGAAGGGTGCTGTCTCGCGCCCGGCGATCAGACGTGCTGGCCGCCGTTGATGTGGATTTCCGAGCCCGTGACGTAGCTTGCCTGGTTGGAGCAGAGGAAGAAGATGATGTCGGCGACCTCCGCCGTCTTGCCGAGGCGGCGCAGCGGGATGTTCTCGACGATCTTGTCCGTGCCGGGCGAGAGGATCGCGGTGTCGATCTCGCCGGGGGCGATGGCGTTGACGCGGATGCCGGCCGGGCCGAAATCGGCGGCCATCTCGCGCGTCAGCGAGGCGAGCGCGGCCTTGGACGTCGCATAGGCGGTGCCGGCGAAGGGATGGACGCGCCCGCCCGCGATCGACGTGACGTTGACGATCGAGCCCTGCGCGGTCGAAAGCTCCTTGAAGAGCCCGCGCGCCAGCATGATCGGGGCGAAGAAGTTCACCTGGAACACGTCGCGCCACAGATGCATCGCGGTCTGGATCGAATCGAGGCGCGAGCCCGCATCGCCCTTCGGCGAGATCGCGGCATTGTTGACGAGCGCATGGAGCTGCGAGCCGTTCGCCTCCAGCCGGTGGCGGATCTCGGAAATGGCGAAGCCCACGTCCTCGGGATCGGCGAGATCGACCTTGATGTGGTCCTCCGCGCCCGCCGGCCAGGGGCAGTCCTCGGCAAAGGGCTGGCGCGAGCAGGTGATGACCCGCCACCCCTCCCGCGAGAAGCGCTTGACCGCGGCATGCCCGATGCCCCGCGAGGCGCCGGTCAGGACGAGCGTCTTTCGGGTGTCCTGAGGTTCTGCGGTCGCCATCGAATGTCCCACCCGTCCCGATCCATCGCCGGCCGAGCGACGGCCGAGCGCGTGCAAAGCAGGCGCGATCACCTGTTCGAAACCTGTCTTTAGCATCGAAGCGGGCGAAGGCGACAGGCGTCTCGATCGGTGCGTCCCTTCGGCCCGATCGGCATCGAACCTTGCGCGGCCGCCACGACGCCCGTAGATTTTTCCTCGCGTCGAAAGGGGATCGCCGGAAATGGGTCAGGTCAGTTTCACGGATTTCCGCGCCCGTACGGCGGCGCATCTCGACCGGATCGAAGCGGATCGGACCGAGCTGATCGTGACACGGCGGAACCGCGAGCCCGTGGTCGTCCTGCCGCTCGCCGACTGGGAGCGGATGCAGGAAACGCTGAACATCCTCGGCTCGCCGTCCAACGCCCGCAGCCTTCTGGACGACATGGGAGAGCTCGACGGCCGTGCAGTCGAGGCCCGCGATGTGACCGAGCGTTAAGGCCAGTCCGTCCCGCACGCTGCGAGAATGGCGGCTGTGGCAGGTGAACGCTCCGATCGGAGATGCGCTTCGCTCCCCTTTTCCGGCATCGGCAAATCGAA
This sequence comes from Aureimonas sp. Leaf427, assembly GCF_001425485.1. Taxonomy (GTDB): domain Bacteria; phylum Pseudomonadota; class Alphaproteobacteria; order Rhizobiales; family Rhizobiaceae; genus Plantimonas. Next base: position 599,766 of record NZ_LMQW01000012.1, read on the forward strand.
GTCTTCGGGTGAAACCTTGAATGGTCGGCGGTCCCGGTGCATCGATCAGCCGCAAGGGCTCTTCGATCACATCGCCGGTCCCCACTTCGATCAGATCGCCAGAGATTCCAGCCGACCGCCCCCGTCACGAGTGAGACACTGAACCCACCTCGCCTCCCCGATCTCTCCGTCGCCGCCATCCTTCCGGCGCTGTCCGACGCCCTCGCGGCGCGGCCGAACGCCGTGCTCGTCGCGCCGCCGGGCGCGGGCAAGACGACACTGGTGCCGCTGCATCTCCTGGCTCATCCGCGGCTGAAGACCGGGCGCATCCTGCTCGTCGAGCCGCGGCGGCTGGCCGCGCGGGCGGCGGCGCGGCGGATGGCGGAGCTTCTGGGCGAGGCGGTGGGCGAGACCGTCGGCTGGCGCATGCGGCTCGACACCAAGGTCTCCGCCCGCACGCGGATCGAGGTCGTGACGGAGGGCGTCTTCACGCGGCAGATCCTGTCGGAGCCCGATCTTCCCGGCGTCTGCGCCGTCCTCTTCGACGAGTTCCACGAGCGCTCGCTCGACGCCGATCTCGGCCTTGCCCTCGCGCTCGACGTGCAGGGCGCGCTGCGCGAGGACCTTCGGCTGATCGTCATGTCGGCGACGCTGGACGGCGCGCGCGTCGCGGCGCTTCTCGGCGAAGGCGTGCCGATCCTGAAGAGCGAGGGCCGCGCCTTTCCCGTCACGGTGAAGCATCGCGACCGGCCGGGCACGGAGCGGATCGAGGACACGGTCGCCGGGGCCGTGCGCGAAGCGCTGGCCGAGGAGACCGGCAGCCTCCTCGTCTTCCTGCCGGGGCAGGCCGAGATCGCGCGGACCGCCGAGCGGCTGGCGCCCCTGGCGGGCCCGACCCTCGTCGTCGCGCCGCTCTTCGGCGCGATGGACGGCGCCGCGCAGGATCTCGCGATCCGCCCCGCGCCGCCCGGCATCCGCAAGATCGTGCTCGCCACCTCCATCGCGGAAACCTCGATCACGATCGACGGCGTCTCGGTCGTCATCGATTCCGGCCTGCGGCGCCAGCCGGTCTTCGAGCCCTCCACCGGACTGTCGCGGCTGGAGACGGTGCGCGTCTCGCGGGCGGGCGCCGAGCAGCGCGCCGGCCGCGCCGGGCGCACGGCGCCGGGCACGGCGATCCGGCTCTGGCGCGAGGAACAGGGGCTGGAGCCCTTCGACCGGCCGGAAATGCTCTCGGCCGATCTCTCCGGCCTCGTCCTCGACTGCGCCACCTTCGGCGTGTCCGATCCCGCGACCCTCGCCTTTCTCGACCCGCCGCCCGGCCCGGCGCTCGCCGAAGCGCGCGCGCTTCTGGAATCGCTCGGCGCCTTCGACGCGCGGGGGCAGGTGACGCCGACGGGTCTTGCCATGCGCGAGGTCGGCCTCTCTCCACGCCTCGCCCGCATGGTGGTGGAGGCCGGCGCCGCGCGCGGCCTTGCCGCGGATCTCGCCGTGCTCCTCACCGAGCGCGGCCTCGGCGGCACCGATCCCGATCTGGAAGACCGCCTGCGCCGCTGGCGGGCGGAGCGCAGTCCCCGCGCGCGCGATGCCGCGACGCTGGCGCGGCGCATCGAGAAACAAGCCGGCCGCGCCGCTCCCGCCTCCGGCCTGGAGGGCGGCGACAGACCCGAGGCGGGCGCGGTCCTCGCCCTCGCCTTTCCCGACCGCGTCGCCGCCGCGCGCGGGGCCCGCGGGCAGTTCGTCCTGGCGAACGGGCGCGGCGGGGCGGTCGACGCCTTCTCGCCGCTGGCCGACGAGCCCTTCCTCGTCGTCGCCGACCTCGTCGGCGCCGCGCGCTCGGCCCGGATCGCGGCGGCCGCGCGTGTTTCACGTGAATCGCTGGAGGCGATCTTCGCCGACCGCATCGTGGAGGAGGACCTCGTCGCCTTCGACGCCAGAAGCGGCGAGGTCCGCGCGCGCCGCAGGCGCGGGCTCGGCCGCGCGACGCTGGCGGAGGCGCCGGTCAAGGTGCCGAGCGGGGCGCTCGCGAGCGCGGCGCTCGCCGGCGGTCTGCGCGACAAGGGGTTCGCCGCCCTGCCGCTCGGCGCGGAGGGCGAGCGCTATCTCCTGCGTCTGCGCTTTCTCGCCCATGCGTTCGGCCCGCCCTGGCCGGATCTCTCCGAAGCGCACCTTCTGGAAACGCTGGAGGACTGGCTGATGCCCTTCCTGCCCGGCGCGACGAGGATCGCCGAGATCCGGCCGGACACGGTGCGCGACGCGCTGACGGCGCTGGTGCCCGCCGAGCTGGCCGGCCGCATCGAGGCCCTGGCGCCCTCGCATTTCGAGGCGCCGACGGGCTCGCGCCTGCCGATCCGCTACGAGGCGGAGGGGCCGGTCCTTTCCGTCCGCGTGCAGGAACTCTACGGGCTGACCGCCCATCCCGCCCTCGCGGACGGCCGTCTGCCTCTGACGCTGGAGCTTCTGTCGCCGGCGCACCGGCCGGTCCAGATCACGCGCGACCTGCCGGGCTTCTGGGCCGGCTCCTGGCGCGAGGTGCGCGCCGACCTTCGCGGGCGCTATCCCCGCCACGTCTGGCCGGAGGACCCGGCGAGAGCGGAGGCGACGGCGCGCGCCAAACCGCGCAGCTGATCTCCCCGCGTCCCCTCCACCGCGTCCCTCCCCCGCGTCCCGATGTCCTGGGGCGCGATGCACTCTAGTTATGGCATGGGAAGCCGATCATCTGGCGATATCCAGGATATGGAAGGAGAGCGCCGATGCTGGTTGAGATCAGGTCGACCGTGACCACACAGGGGAAAACCGGACGTTTCGCCGGCTCGGATCGTCCGTCGAAGGCGGTACGGGCATGAGCGAGCAGACCAGCCGCCCCGGCTTCGGCTTCGCCCTGCCCGGCTTCGACCTTCCCATGCACGAGAGCCAGCGGCTGCGGCTGGCGACGCTGACGCGGCTGCGCTGGCTGTCCGTCGCGGGCCAGACGGCGGCCTGCGTCTTCGTCGCCTGGGCGCTCTGGTATCCCTATCCCGTCGGCATCTGCCTCGCGCTGATCGCCGTCTCGGCGGGTCTGAACGTCGTTCTCGGCCTGACCTATCCGAAGAGCCGGCGCCTTTCCTCCTGGGCCGCCGTCGGCATCCTCACCTTCGACATCCTGCAGCCCTCGACGCTTCTCTACGTCACCGGCGGCATTCAGAACCCGTTCGCGGTCTTCCTCATCATCCCGGTGCTGATGGCCTCGGCCACCCAGCCGCCGCTGACGACGATCGGGCTCGGCATTCTCGCCGTCGCCGCCGCGACCTTCCTCGCCTTCTTCCACATGCCCCTGCCCTGGCCGGCGGGCGTGGAGCTGATGCTGCCGGCCTCCTATGTCGCGGGCCTCTGGTACGCGATCGCCGCGACGATCGTGTTCGCCGCCGTCTACGTCTACCGGGTCGCCGCCGAGGCGCGCACGCTCGCGGACGCTCTCGGCGCGACCGAGCTGGTGCTCCAGCGCGAGCAGCATCTCTCCGCCCTGGACGGGCTCGCCGCCGCCGCCGCCCACGAGCTCGGCTCGCCGCTCGCCACGATCGCGCTCGTCGCCAAGGAGATGGGCCGCACGACGCGGCTCGACGCGCCCGAGCGCGAGGACGTGGAGCTTCTGATGGCTCAGAGCGAGCGCTGCCGCGACATCCTGCGCCAGCTCACCTCGCTCTCCTCCTCCTCCGAGGAGCACATGGCGCGGCTGCCGCTGCTCTCGATGGTGGAGGAAGTCTCCGAGCCGCACCGCCATTTCGGCATCGCGGTGCGCGTCGAGGCGACCGAACGCGGCGATTCCGAGCCGGTCATGCGGCGCAATGCCGGCGTTCTCTACGGGCTCGGCAACATCGTCGAGAACGCCGTCGACTTCGCGGCATCGGAGGTCGTGATCCGCGCGGGTTGGTCGGCGAAGGGCGTCGATCTCGTCGTTCTCGACGACGGGCCGGGCTTCGCGCCGGAAATTCTGGCGCGCATCGGCGATCCCTATATGAGCCGGCGCGACAACGACGCGCGCAAGGGCGGCGGGCTCGGGCTCGGGCTCTTCATCGCCAAGACGCTGCTGGAGCGCTCGGGCGCGACGCTGACCGTCTCCAACCGGCGCGACGCGAAAGGCGCCTCCGTCGCGATCCATTGGCCGCGCGAAGCCTTCGTCTCCCGGCCCCCGCCGAGCGAGCGCTAGATAGCACGGCCGACCGGCGGAGCGCTCGCGCAGACGTGACCGCCGGGACTGCACCTGCTGCTTGAAGCCATCGGGTGCTGGCCCAACTTCGGTTGTGCAAGGTTGTGTCCGCGCCTTGCCGGGTCGCCCTTCGGCGGCCGGGGCGCGGCGGCCGATGGATCAAATCCCATGCTCACCGAGTTCGATTCCACCCCTCTGTCCCGCAACGTTCTTCCCGATGGCGACCGCTCGCTGCTGGTCGTGGACGACGACAAGCCCTTCCTCCAGCGTCTCTCCCGCGCGCTCGAACAGCGCGGCTTCGAGCTGCGCTCCGCCGACAGCGTGGCGGAGGGCCTTGCCGCCATCCGCGCGAGCGCGCCGGCCTATGCGGTGGTCGACATGCGGCTCGGCGACGGCAACGGGCTCGACGTGATCGAGGCGCTCCAGCGCGCGCGTGCCGACGCGCGCGTCATCGTCCTCACCGGCTACGGCAATATCGCGACGGCCGTGACGGCCGTGAAGCTCGGGGCGATCGACTATCTCGCCAAGCCCGCCGATGCCGACGAGGTCATCGCCGCGCTGATGCGCACGCCCGGCACCCGCGCGGAACTGCCGGAAAACCCGATGTCGGCGGACCGCGTGCGCTGGGAGCACATCCAGCGCGTCTACGAGCTTTGCGAGCGCAACGTCTCGGAGACGGCCCGCCGCCTCTCCATGCACCGCCGCACGCTCCAGCGCATCCTTGCCAAGCGCGCGCCGCGCTGACCGTCGGACTTCGATCGAGCCAGACAGGCGCCCGATGTCACGGACGACATCGGGCGCTTTCGTGTCCGGCGTTCAGTTCTTGGCGACGTAGGTGAAGGAGGCGCAGAGGTTTTCGGTCGAGGTCGGCGCGTCCTCGCCGGTGAAGGCCGCGATCCAGTCGGTCTCGCCGTCCTCGTCCAGCCAGTTGGCGAGATAGGTCACGTCCCGGTCGCAGAGCGTGTTGCCGCCGTTCAGCTCGGGATTGGCGGGCTCGGCGATCGCGTAGACGGAGGCGGGTTTCACCACGCCGTCGACCCGGATTTCGTCCGCCACGAGATCGGAGAAGTCGAGATGCTTCCCGTTCTCGAAGGTGATGCCGGAATCGTCGAAATCGATGTCGCCCGTGATGCCCATCGCCGTCGTCGACAGGGCCTCGTAGGAGTCCGCCCGCACGGGCGCGGCGCCGAAGGCGGCGGCCAGAAGGATCGCCTGCGCGGCTATCGTCGAAAGGCGAAGACGGGTCATGACGGGCTTTCCCGAAGCGGCGTTGGTGCGGTTCATGCTCTGGCACGGGTCCGGGCGCGGCGTCGACCGGGATTTACTCGAAAGCGACCCGGCTTGGTCGCGGGTCGCAGGCTCAGCCTTCGTCCGCCGGCGCCTCGTCGGCGAAGGCCTCCTCGGGCAGCGCCGTCATGAACGGGTTCGCCGCCCATTCCGCCTGTTGCAGGCGGTCGGCGGAGGCTCGGGCGAAGCGCAGCGTCAGGGCCTTGCGCGTCGGGGCGGCCATCCGGTGCTCGGGCGCCTCGCGCAGCATTTCCGCGCCGTAGCCGTCCGAGACGATGAGGCCGCAGTCCTCGGGAAAGATCGCGGCGGAGACGCCGGGATGCGTCGCGAAATAGAGGCGGTCGCAATGCTGGCGGTAGTCCGGCCATTTTCGATCGGTGCGGAAGTCCTCGATCGAGGTCTTGATCTCGACGATCAGCACCTCGCCCTTTTCGGTGAGGCCGACGAGATCGGCCCTTCGGCCGGAGGCCAGCGCCATTTCCGGCAGGAGGGCGACGCGCCAAGCGGCCATGAGGCGCTGGACGCCGCGGCGCACCAGCATGGCGCGGTCGGACTGGCGCCCATCGACGAGGGGCTCGAGCTTGAAGGGCGAAACGATCGGCATGGGCGGAATCGTAGTCGCGCCGCCTGATTCGCCGCAAGCCCAAAGCGCGCTTCGGCCTGCGGCGGGCTGTCCCGGTCCAAACGCGCTCGCCCCGCGGGGGACATCGTGCCGGCCCCGCGGGAACGAAGCCTCGATCAGCCGCCGAGGCCGGCGGCTTTCGGCCGGGCTTCGAGACCGGCCTCGACCTCGATCTCGGTGCTGCGCCCGATGGCGGTGCGGCCGGGCCGCTTGAGGCTCTCGCCGGCCTCGCCGAGCGGCGAGGCGCCCGCGATCTCGTCGAGGATCGGGCAGTCCGGCCCGCCGTCGCCCGGACATTGGTCGGCGAGAAGCGCCAAGGCGCGCCGCAGCGACATCAGCTCCTCGATCTTGCGGTCGATCTCGGCCATGCGGCCGCTCGCCATCTTGCGCACGTCCCCGCTCTGGCGGCTCTCGTCGGCATAGAGCGCGAGAAGCCGCCGTGCCTCCTCGATGGAGAAGCCGAGCGAGCGCGAGCGCTGGAGAAAGCGCAGGAGATGGACGTCGCGGTCGCGGTAGTCGCGATAGCCGTTCTGCGCCCGCGCCGGCCGGACGAGACCCACTTCCTCGTAATAGCGGATCGTCTTGGGCGGCAGCCCGGAGCGCCGCGACGCCTCTCCGATATTCATGAGAGTCCTCGCACTGAACGGACGAATGAATGTCTTGCCAAAGACATGAGGCGGCCGGGGGCGCCGTCAACTGTGACCGCGCCGCAACAAGCATTTTATTAACCATGTTTTGAGAGATTGCTCGCGTTGTCAGCTGCCGCGGGCAGGCCTATCGAAAGGGACGCCTTCTTCGGAGTTCCGAGCGATCGTCTGCGCCATGTCCGCGTCGGCCGACGCCCTTCTCCCGCAATGCTGGACCCGGCGATCATGACCTTGTTTTCTCGACGCGTAACCTCGTTCCTGGCGCTCGGCGCGATCGCCCTCCTTTCGGGCTGCGCTTCCACGAGCAATCGGGCGACGCTGGCCGCCAACACGTCCGTGCCGCCCTCGATCGCCGCGCGCATCACGGCCTATGCCTCGCCCTCGCCCTCCGAGGACCGCACCTTCGGCGCAGCGCCGATCACCGCCTATGCGGCCGCCGAAGACGAGGGCTTCCAGCTCCCCGCCATCCCGGCCTCGAAGATCGATCCGAAGTTCCTGCGCCAGCGCGTCGTCTACGATGCCGGCGACTACGAGGCGGGCACGGTCGTCGTCGACACGCCCCATCGCTTCCTCTACGTCGTCGAGCGCGGCGGCACGGCCATGCGCTACGGCATCGGCGTCGGCAAGGCCGGCTTCTCCTGGGCGGGCGAGGCCAAGATCGGCGACAAGCAGCATTGGCCGAAGTGGTTTCCGCCGATGGAGATGATCGACCGCCGCGCCGATCTCGAGAAGTTCCGCGACGGCAAGGGCATGGAGCCCGGCCTGATGAACCCGCTCGGCGCGCGCGCGCTCTATCTCTACCAGGGCAACAAGGACACGCTCTACCGCCTGCACGGCACGCCGGAATGGCAGTCGATCGGCACCGCCGCCTCCTCGGGCTGCATCCGCCTGATGAACCAGGACATCATCGACCTCTACGACCGCGTTCCGGTCAATGCCCGGGTCGTCGTGATCCAAGGCAAGGAGCGTCTGGTCGACCCGAAGGTCTCGCAGAAGAGCACGACCAAGCGCGCCAAGCCGAGCTGAGCCTCTTTCGACCCTCGAGAGAATATGCGGGGGGCACCGCATGGGCCGGGCGCTTCGGGGGAAGCGGCCGGCCTTTTTCGTTCGTGAGGAGGCGGGAATGAAGGACGGTGCCGCGCCGATCGTCGAGCCGTGCTTCTTCGTCGTGACCGGCGGGCCGGGCTCCGGCAAGACGGTGCTGATCGAGGCCCTCGCAGGATGGGGCCTCGCCCACATGCCGGAAGCCGGGCGCGCGATCATCCGCGACCAGCGGGCGATCGGCGGCCCCGCCCGGCCCGATGCCGATCGGGCGGCCTTCGCCGAACAGATGCTCGCCTTCGAGCTGCGCTCCTTCCGCGAGGCCCGCGCCCTGGAAGGGCCCGTCCTCTTCGACCGGGGCCTGCCCGACACGGTCGGCTATCTCCGGCTTTGCGGGCTGCCCGTGCCGGACCATGCGCTCGCCGCCGCGCGGCTCTTCCGCTACGCGCCGACCGTCTTCATCGCCCCGCCCTGGCCGGAGATCTTCCGCAACGACGCCGAGCGGCGCCAGTCGATGGGCGAAGCGGAGCGGACCTTCGAGGCGATGGTCGAGGCCTATGGCGGCTTCGGCTACGATCTGGTGCCGCTGCCGCTCGCGTCCGTCGAGGAGCGCGTCCGCTTCGTCGCCGACCGCATCTCGGCCGCGCTCACGGCGTGATGCGCCGCTTGACCGGGCGCGGCCCCTGCCGGACGGCGGCGAGGAGCAGGAGGCCGAGCGTCGCGGCGTTCAATATGTGCCAGAGGAAATGCGTGCCGATGGGGACGCTCGCGCAGAGCGGGCCGTCCAGCGTGCGCAGCGTCAGCGAGACCGCGAAGACGAGGCCGGCGCCGAGCACGAGGCGTCCCGGGCGCCGACCCGTGGCGACGAGCCAGCCTCCGAGGCCGAACAGAGCCAGAAGCGCCGGCGCATAGGCGGCCGAGCCGCCGAGCGCGGGTTCGAGCGCGGTCTCCACGAGAACGGAGGCGCCCGCGAAGAGAAGCGTCGCAACCAGCGCCTTCCAGCGCGCGAGGTCCGCGAAGCGGCGCAGCGCCAGCGCGAGATAGGCATAGATGAAGATGCCGATCGGCACGACGTCGGCCAGGACCGACCAGCGGTCGGCGAAGGTGTGGAACAGGAAGGACCCGATCCCGATCACGCCCACGAGGACGACGAGCGCGAGGCTCGCCAGATCGCGCCGCCGGCACTCGGCATGCGCCCTTCGGTCGAGTCGCCGCCAGAGGCGGAAGGCGAGAATCGCGGCGAGGAGGAAGGCGAGATTGGTCCAGGCGTTCAGCGGCTCCGCCCAGAAGCCGGGGCCGAGGCGCTCGCAATAGGCATCGATCGGGTCGGTCCAAGCCATGCCGGATGCTGTGTCCTCTCCCCCGGAAGGCGGCGGGCCGCTCCGGCCGCCTTTTCCTGCTCATACCAGCGGCCCTGACCTTCGACACGTCGAAGGCAGGGCGAAACGGCGGCATCGGCCGCCGCCGCGCCTCCCGAGCCTGTCGAGGGGCGGCGCGCGATACCAGCGGTCCCTTGCCGGGACCGCCGGCATCACTTCGAAGAGGATAGGGCGGCGCGGGACCCTTCGAAGGGCCCCGCCGCGCCACGATGGCCGATCGGGACCGGCCGGCCGTCTTTCAGGAGCCGAGCTCGGGCGTCGCAGCGGCTCAGCCGGCGGCCTTGCGCTCCAGGCGGCGGCGATGGAGCACGGGCTCGGTGTAGCCGGAGGGCTGGACGCGGCCCTCGAAGACGAGGTCGCAGGCCGCCTTGAAGGCGATGGAGCGGTCGAAATCGGGCGCCATCGGCCGGTAGTTCGCATCGCCCGCATTCTGCTGGTCGACCTTGGCGGCCATGGCCTTCATCGCCTCCATCACCTCCTCGGCGGAAACGACGCCGTGATGCAGCCAGTTGGCGAGGTGCTGGGAGGAGATGCGGCAGGTCGCGCGATCCTCCATCAGGCCGACATCTTCGATATCGGGCACGGTGGAGCAGCCGACGCCCTGATCGATCCAGCGCACGACGTAGCCGAGAATCCCTTGCGCATTGTTCTGGATTTCCGAGCGGACCTCCTCCTCGCTCCAGTTCGCGCCGTGCGCGACCGGGATGGCGAGGAGATCGTCCAGCGTGCCGCGCGCGCCGCCGGCCGCGATCTCGTCCTGCCGGGCGAGGACGTCGACGAAGTGGTAATGCGTCGCATGGAGCGTGGCGGCGGTCGGGCTCGGCACCCAGGCGCAGTTGGCGCCCGCCATGGGATGGGCGATCTTCTGCTCCAGCATGGCGTGCATCTTGGCGGGCATGGCCCACATGCCCTTGCCGATCTGCGCGCGCCCCTTCAGGCCGCAGGCGAGGCCGATATCGACATTGCGGTCCTCGTAGGCCTTGATCCAGCTCGTGCCCTTCATGGCGCCCTTTCGCACCATGGGGCCGGCCTCCATCGACGTGTGCATCTCGTCGCCCGTGCGGTCGAGGAAGCCGGTGTTGATGAAGAAGACGCGCGATTTCGCCGCGCGGATGCACTCGGCGAGATTGGCCGAGGTGCGGCGCTCCTCGTCCATGATGCCCATCTTCACCGTGTTCTCGGGCAGGCCGAGCGCCGCCTCGACGCGGGTGAAGATCTCGGCGGAGAAGGCGACCTCCTCCGGCCCGTGCATCTTCGGCTTCACGACATAGACCGAGCCGGTCCGCGAGTTGCGCAGGCCCGACGTCTTCTTCAGATCGTGGATCGCGATGGCGACCGTCATCATGGCGTCCATGATGCCCTCCGGCACGTCCGAGCCGTCGGCCAGCCGGATCGCGGGATTGGTCATGAGATGACCGACATTGCGCACCAGGAGCAGCGAGCGCCCGGGCAGCGTCAGGGTAGAGCCGTCCGGCGCGGTGTAGTCGCGGTCGGGGTTCAGGCGCCGCGTGACGGTCCGGCCGCCCTTCTCGAACCGGTCCTCCAGATCGCCCTTCATCAGGCCGAGCCAGTTGCGGTAGACGGCGGTCTTGTCGCTCGCATCGACGGCGGCGATCGAATCCTCGCAGTCGCAGATGGTCGAGATCGCCGATTCCATCACCATGTCGGCGACATGGGCGGGATCTCCAGAGCCGATGCGGTTGGCGGCGTCGATCAGGATCTCGACATGCAGGCCGTTGTGCCGGACGAGGATCGCCTCCGGCGCGCTCGCCGGGCCGCGATAGCCGGCGAAGGCGGCGGGGCTCGTCAGGAAGGCGGGGCCGGCGGGGCCGGTCGCGACCAGCGCGCCGTTCTCGACGGCATAGGTCGTGACGGCCGCGTGGCTCGCATCGGTCAGCGGCGCGATCTCGTCGAGGAAGCCCTTGGCGAAGGTGACGACGCGGGCGCCGCGCTCGGGATCGTAGCCGCCGCCGGCCGCCGCCTCGCCCAGCGCGTCGGTTCCGTAGAGCGCATCGTAGAGCGAGGCCCAGCGGGCATTGGCCGCGTTCAACGTGTAGCGCGCGTTCATCAGCGGCACGACGAGCTGCGGGCCGGGGATCAGCGCGATCTCGGGATCGACATTGGCCGTTTCCACGGAGAAGGGCGCGCCCTCCGGCACGAGATAGCCGATCTCCTTCAGGAAGGCGGCGTATTCGGCGGGATCGATCTCCTGGCCGCGGCGGGCGATGTGCCAGTCGTCGATCGCCGACTGCAGCGCATCGCGAACCTCCAGGAGCCTGCGGTTCTTCGGAGCGAGATCCTCGACGATCCCGGCAAAGCCCGCCCAGAAGGCCTCGGCCTCCACCCCTGTGCCCGGCAGCGCCTCCTCGTCGACGAAGCGCTTCAGTTCGGAGGAAACGGTCAGGCCGTGGACGGTGATGGCGGACATGTCTCGATCTTTCCCAGGCATCGTTTGTTGCAATGGCAATCGGCGATGGTTCGACGGGAGTCAATCATTCCCGCGCCGCCGGCTAACGATACGGCATGCGGGACGTCGCGTTTTTCGGCTGCGGCGGTTCAGCGGTCGTTGGGCCGCCCCTTTCCCGAGCGGCCGAAACCGAAGACGGGCGATATGCCGGGCTCCGCACCGGACGGGGCGCCCGGTCGCCGGAGGCTTCGCTCGCCTTTCCAACCGACCGTCACCACGATCGGCGGATCGAAACCGGCGAGTTCGTCGAGGACCTGCTTCACCGCGATGGCGTTCGCCCGCAGCAGGGTCAGGTTGTTCGTCGGCAGGACGATCAGCGACAAGGACCGTCCCGCGAGTTCGTTCTGGAACTCGAGGTTCGCGTCCGATGTCAGGAGAACGTCGAAGGCGGCTTCGACCAATCTCAGCAACTCGCCGTTCTGCTTGCCCTTCCAGCCTTCCTTCTCCACGAAGGAGACCTCGTGATCGACCAGCACGCGCCCCAGCTGGCGCGGCATGTTCTCATCGAGAAAGACGCGCACGCGGCACTTCCGGCGGGTCCGCGTCGGTGCTCGCGGCATGGGGCACGCAGGGCGCGCTTTCGATGATCAGCCGCCCGGCCTCGATGATCGCGGCTCGAAGATCATCGCGGTCGAGCGTGGGAAAGTCGTCGGCGATCTCGTCGAGCGAATAGCCGCCGGCGAGGTTCTCGAACAGGATCTCGGCCTGGACGCGGGTTCCGCGGAAGGTCGGCCGGCCCCCGAGGACACCTTCCTGGCGCACGACCACGGGTCTCGCGTCGCTTCTCATCGCTCGCACTCCTTGCCGAGTTCGACGAGAGACTATGCCCGCAGCCGAACGCGGGCAATGCCCGCGCCGGATCGCCCGGAGAGGCGACAGGCCGCCATCCGGCTGGGCGGGCGCCTACCTCTGCTTCGTGCGCCAATCCGGGTTGATCCAGGGCGCCGACGTCTCCGCCGGAAGGCGCGTGCCCAGGATATGGTCGGCGGCCTTTTCGCCGACCATGATCGAGGGGCCGTTCAGGTTGCCGTTGGTCACGCGCGGGAAGATCGAGCTGTCGGCGACGCGAAGGCCCTCAATGCCGATGACGCGGCAGTCGGGATCGACCACGGCGCCGGGATCGTCGGCCGAGCCCATGCGGCAGGCGCCGCTCGGGTGGTAGGCGCTCTCGGCGTGGTCGCGGACGAAGGCGTCGATCTCCTCGTCGCTCTGGACATCGGCGCCCGGCTGGATCTCCCGCCCGCGATAGGGCGCGAAGGCGCCCTGGGCGAAGATCTCGCGGGTGAGGTGCACGGCGGTCCGGAACTCGCGCCAGTCGTCGGGATGGCTCATGTAGTTGAAGCGGATGGAGGGCTTGTCGGAGGGATCGTCGCTCGTCACGCGGATCTGCCCGCGCGACTTTGAGCGCATCGGCCCGACATGGGCCTGGAAGCCGTGGCCCTTCACCGCCGAGGTCCCGTCGTAGCGCACCGCGGCTGGGATGAAGTGGTACTGGATGTCGGGATATTCGATGCCCGCGGCCGAGCGCACGAAGGCGCAGGCCTCGAAATGGTTGGTCGCGCCGTGGCCGGTGTGGAGGAGCATCCACTCCATCCCGACGCGCCCCTTGGCGAAGAGGTTGAGATAGCCGTTCAGCGTGATCGGCTGCGTGCATTCCTGCTGGATGTAGACCTCCAGATGGTCCTGCAGATTGCGGCCGACGCCGGGGCGGGCGAGCCTGGTGGCGATGCCGGCCTCCTTCAGCTCGGCGGGATCGCCGATCCCCGAGCGCAGGAGGAGGAGCGGCGAGTTGATGGCGCCGGCGGCCAGCACGACCTCGCGCCGGGCCCGCACGAGGCCTTTCAGGCGACGCGCCCGCTTCAGCGTCACGCCGGCCGCGCGGTCGCCCTCGAAGACGATCTTCACCGCCTCGCCGCCGACGAGCCGGCAGTTCGGGCGGCGCAGCGCGGGGCGAAGATAGGCATTGGCGGTGGACCAGCGCCGGCCGCGCCAGATCGTCTGCTGCATCGGGCTGAAACCCTCCTGCGCGCCGGCATTGTAGTCGTCCGTCACGGGATAGCCGGCCTCGCGGCCCGCCTCGATGAAGGTCTTGTAGAGCGGGTTCAGCATGGCCCCGCGCTTGACGTTGAGCGGGCCGTCCGTGCCGCGCCAGGCGGGATCGCCGCCCTCCATCGCCTCCAGGCGCTTGAAGTAGGGCAGCACGTCCGCATAGGCCCAGCCGGCGGCGCCGGCCTCGCTCCAATGGTCGAAGTCGCGGGCGTGGCCGCGCACATAGACCATGCCGTTGATCGAGGAGGAGCCGCCCAGCACCTTGCCGCGCGGCGTGGCGAGACGGCGGTTGCCGAGCGCGGGCTCGGGCTCGGCGCGATAGCCCCAGTCGTAGCGCTTCATGTTCATGGGAAAGGACAGCGCGCCCGGCATCTGGATGAAGGGCCCGGCATCCGTGCCGCCCGCCTCGATCACGATCACCTCGTAGCGGCCGTTCTCCGACAGGCGATAGGCGAGCGCGGCGCCCGCCGAGCCGGAGCCGACGACGACATAGTCGGCCTCGTCCAGAACCTGCATGGTCGCGCCTCTTCCGTTGCGCCGCAAAGGCGGGAGCCTCCCTTTTGGCAAGGCGGGCGGGCAGCGCCCGTCCTCGGCGCGACGACGCCATGTCGGAATCCGGCCAAGCCCTTGCCCGGTTGCCAGCACCCGGCGACCTCGGCCAAACTCGGGCCGACCGATCCCCGAGAGCCCTCCCCCCGGCAGGGCCAAGCGCCGAGGTCCGCCATGCACCCTGCCCTTCGCCGCCTTGCCGCCTCGCTCGGCTTCCTCGCCGCCTCGACCGGGCTCGCCTCGGCCGAGTACCGGCTGACGATCCTCCACACGAACGACGTCCATTCGCGCCTCGAGCCGATCAACAAGACTGATTCCACCTGCGGCGAGAAGGACCTCGCGGCCAAGGCCTGCTTCGGCGGCGCGGCGCGTCTGGCCGCCGCCGTTGCCGAGGCGCGGGCGTCGGCGGCGAACACGCTGCTCGTCGATGCCGGCGACCAGTTCCAGGGCTCGCTCTTCTACACGTTCTACAAGGGGCGCGAGGTCGCCGAGCTGATGGGGCGCCTCGGCTACGAGGCGATGGCGGTGGGCAACCACGAGTTCGACGACGGCGTGCCCGTGCTCGAACGCTTCGCCGAGGCCGTGCCCTTTCCCGTGCTGATGGCCAATGCCGATCTCACGCGCGAGCCGAAGCTCCGAGCGCTCATCGAGCGGACGACCGTCATCGAGAAGGGCGGCGAGCGCATCGGACTGATCGGCCTGACGCCGGAGGCCAACGGCACGCTGACGCAGGCGGGCCGCACGATCGCCTTCGAGGCCCCCATCGAGCCGGTGCGCGAGGCGGTGAAGGCACTGACGGCTGACGGCGTGACCAAGATCGTTCTCCTCAGCCATTCCGGCTATGCCGAGGACCAGCGGATCGCGGCGGCCGTGGACGGGATCGACGTCATCGTCGGCGGCCATTCGCACACGCTCCTCGCCAACACGCTGCCGGGCGCCTCCGGTCCCTACCCGACGCTCGTCGCCTCGCCCGACGGCAGCGCGGTGCGCATCGTGCAGGCCGGCTCCTACGGCAAGTATCTCGGGCGCCTCGACGTCACCTTCGACGATGCCGGCCGCGTGACGGAGGCGACCGGCGAGCCCCGTCTGCTCGATGCCGCCGTGCCGGAGGACGAAGGCGTCAAGGCGCGGGTCGCCGAGCTGGCCGGGCCGCTGGAGGCGCTGAAGACGAAGGTGGTCGCGCAGGCCGCGTCCGTCATCGACGGGGCGCGGGAGAGCTGCCGGGTGCGCGAATGCGCCATGGGCGATCTCGTCGCCGACGCGATGCTGGCGCGCGTCAGCGACCAGGGCGTCGAGATCGCCATCACCAATGGCGGCGGCCTTCGCGCCTCGATCGACGCGGGCCCCGTGACGATGGGCGAGGTGCTGACCGTCCTGCCCTTCCAGAACACGCTCTCCACCTTCGAGCTCTCCGGGGCCGACGTGATCGCGGCTCTGGAAAACGGCGTGTCGGAGGTCGAGGAGGGCGGCGGGCGCTTCCCGCAGGTGGCGGGCATCGAGGTGGACTGGTCGCCGGCCGGCACGAAAGGCCGCGACCGCATCCGCGCGGTGCGCCTGCTGAAGGACGGCAAGGCGACGCCGCTCGATCCGGCGGCCACCTATCTCGTCGTCTCCAACAACTTCATGCGCGGCGGCGGGGACGGCTATGCGGTCTTCGCGGAGAAGGGGCAGAACGCCTACGATTACGGGCCGACGCTCGACGCCGTCCTCGTCGACCATCTCGTCGCGTCGGGCTCGGCCTTCGTGCCTTCGACGGACGGGCGGATCAGGCAGGTGGACTAAAGTTTGTCAGGGATAGTTGGGTACCGGTTATCCCGAAAAGACAAACGACAACACGAAAATCGAGAGTCCGTCTGGTTCTGGATGAACCTGACGGACTCTCGAACGCTCACGCCCCCTGCCGCCGGGAGGTCGGGCGCGGCACGAGGCGGTCGAGCGCGTCGGCATTGTCGCGGCCCCAGCCGTAGAGAAGCTCCACCGGCTCCACGAAGCGCTCGCCGAGCGGCGTCAGCCGGTATTCGACGGCGGGCGGAATGGTGCCCTCGACATGGCGGCTGACGAGGCCGCTGCGCTCCATGTCGCGCAGCGTCTGCGTCAGCATCTTCTTGGAAATGCCGGGCAGGCTGCGCTGGAGCACGCCGGCCCGGGCCGCGCCCGCATGGCGGGCATGGAGCGTGTGGAGGATCATGCTCGTCCATTTGGTGGCGAAGAGATCCATGATGCGGCGGGGCGCGCAGTCCTCGCGCCAGTCCTCGTCCGGTGTGCCCGCCTGCATGCCTGGATACCTCCCGGTGCCTATGTCCCCTTTTGGTGCCGTCTGGCAGGGATAGGCAAGCCTGCCTAAGTCCCGAGCCTTGCAAACACAAAGGTTTATGGACATGGCAGGATCGGCACTCGTGGTCGGAGCGAGCGGCATCGTGGGGAGCGCGACGGCCGCCCTTCTGGTGGAGGAGGGCTGGACCGTGCACGGGCTCGCGCGCCGTCCGGTCGAGCAGGCGGGCGTCGGCCCCCTCGTCGCCGACCTGCAGGACGCCGCCGGCACGAAGGCGGCGCTGAAGGACGCCCGCTTCGACGCGGTCTTCATCACGACCTGGCTGCGGCAGGACACGGAGGCGGAGAACATCCGCGTCAATTCCGCGATGGTGCGCAACCTTCTCGATGGGCTCGCCGCGGGCGGGGCTCCGCGCCATGTCGCGCTCGTCACCGGCCTCAAGCACTATCTCGGGCCCTTCGAGGCCTATGGAAAAGGCAAGCTGCCGCAGACGCCCTTCCGCGAGAGCCAGGGCCGGCTGGACGTCGCGAACTTCTACTACACGCAGGAGGACGAGCTCTTCGCCGCCGCCCGGCGCGACGGCTTCGCCTGGAGCGTCCACCGCCCGCATACGGTGATCGGCAAGGCCGTGGGCAATGCCATGAACATGGGCACGACGCTCGCCGTCTACGCCACGCTCTGCCGCGAGACCGGCCGGCCCTTCCGCTTTCCCGGCTCGGCCGCGCAGTGGAACGGGCTGACCGACATGACCGAGGCGCGCCAGCTCGCAAGGCAGCTCCTCTGGGCGGCGACCACGCCGGCGGCGGCGAACGAGGACTTCAACATCGTGAACGGCGACGTCTTCCGCTGGAGCTGGATGTGGGAGCGCATCGCCGAATGGTTCGGCCTCGAAGCCGCTCCGTTCGACGGCACGGTCCTGACGCTGGAGGAGCAGATGAAGGACGACGCGCCGGTCTGGCGCCGCATCGCCGAGCGAGAGGGGCTGAAGGAGGCCGATCTCTCCCGCCTCGCCTCGCCCTGGCACACCGACGCCGATCTCGGCCGGCCGATCGAGGTGATGACCGACATGAGCAAGAGCCGCCGCCTCGGCTTCACGGCCTACCGGGCGACGGACGACGCCTTCTTCGATCTCTTCGCCGAGCTGCGGGCGGACCAGCTGATCCCCTGACGGGATCGGCGGCGGACGGCAGCCGGGATCCGAGCCGGCCGTTCGCCGCCCTTGGCGCTCGCACCCTTGCGACCGCGAATCGGCGGGGCGATTCTCGCAAAGGAGACTCGCCCCCGACACGGCCTATCGCTTCGACCGGAGAGAGACCGGACCGTCGTCGGCCTGTCCTCCATCACGGCGCGGCGGCGCACCTCGCCCGAAGCTTTCGCGGCCGTCGCGGTTTTCCCGTGTTCCGGCCTTCGACCGACGTTCCGGCATTGACGGGCTCGGCCCCTCGGCTCACATGGCCGGCGCAATGCGCTGAAGAGCCCGGACCGAAATTCGGCGGCTGAGGATCGGTGAGTGATTCTCGTGCCTCGCAAGGAGACGATCGCAGCCGATATCCCTCGATATCGGTCGGATCTTCGACGAAGCGAGGCGCGAAAAGCGCCACCGGGCCCACCCGTCCGAGCTTCGGTTCGGGCTCCAGGACCTGGAGCCGACGATGAGACTGCCCGAAGACCATCCCGGCCGCCGCCTTCTGAACGACGAGATCCATGCGCGCCCGCCGGAGGCGCTGACCGCGCCGCTGCGCCTCTCGTTTCTGGCGCTGCACGGGCAGCCCGGCGCACCGTCGCGCCAGTTCGAGCATGTCGCCGATCTCGCCCGCCGCT
The DNA here is from genome assembly GCF_001425485.1 of Aureimonas sp. Leaf427. Taxonomy (GTDB): domain Bacteria; phylum Pseudomonadota; class Alphaproteobacteria; order Rhizobiales; family Rhizobiaceae; genus Plantimonas. The sequence goes on from NZ_LMQW01000012.1 coordinate 618,065, forward strand.
TCGGCGTCGCGCCGCCGGCGCCGGGCGTCAATCATTTCAGCTGCGATCTCGGCCCCTTGCGGGTGAAGTGGGAAAACCACACCGAGTTCGCGCGCTACAAGTTCATCGTCGAGGGCGAGGACGGGGGTGCGGACGGCGCCTTCGAGCGCCCGGCCATTTCCGAAGTGCCGAGGGACTGGCTGGACAGCCTGACCGGCACGACGATCGTCGCCGCCAATGTGGCGCTGGTGCGCGACACCGGCGAGCCGATCGACGCAGAGGCGATCTCGGCGCGGCATTTCGGCGGCAACGTCCTGACGGGCGGGCGCATTTCCGGCGGGGCGGCGACGGCCTTCACCGACTTTCGCATCCATGCCGACGGGTTCAGCCGCTTCTACGTGGCGGACCAGGGCCTGACGCCCCGACAGGCCGGCCGCACGCTGCAGCGGCTTCTGGAGATCGACACCTATCGGATGATGGCGCTGCTCGCCCTTCCCGCCGCGCGCGAGCTCGGCGCCGCGCTCGGCCATGCCGAGACGGAGCTGGCGCGCATCGCCCATTCGCTGGCGCAAGGGCAGCGCGAGACGGAGGCCGATCTCCTGGAGGCGCTGACGCAGCTGGAGGCCGAGATCGAGAGCCGCTATGCCGGAAAGCTCTTCCGCTTCGCCGCCTCCGCCGCCTATTACGCGCTGGTGCGCCGACGCATCTCGGAGCTGCGCGAGGAGCGCATTCCCGGCATCCAGACCATCGAGGAATTCCTGGAGCGCCGCCTGACGCCGGCCATGAGCACCTGCGAGGCCGTGACGACGCGGCAGGAGGCGCTGGCGGGCCGCGTCTCGCGCGTCTCACAGCTGCTCGCGACCCGCGTCGAGGTCGTTCGCGAAGGGCAGAGCCAGGCGCTCCTCGCCTCCATGGACCGGCGCGCCAAGCTCCAGCTTCGTCTGCAGGAAACGGTCGAGGGCCTCTCGGTCGCCGCCGTCACCTATTACGTCGTCGGGCTCGTCGGCTACGGCGCGGAAGGGCTGAAGTCGCTCGGCCTCCACGTCGATTCCGGCCTCCTCAAGGGCATGAGCATCCCCGTCGTCGCGCTCCTCATGTGGCTCGGCGTCCGGCGCGTCCGGCGCTCGGTCGAGGAAGCGGAATAGGGGATCTCGGCGCTCCGCCTCCCGGCAGGACCGCCGATTTCTGGTCGGCAACCTTCACGCAAACTCAATCCATTACGGGTTGAGTGTTAGCGACCTTGCAAGCAGGGCGCCGGGCGATCGGGGGATCGCTACCGGGCGTCGGCCGCAAGGGGCATGTGGGGTCCCGCCGCCGAAGCAGCAGAGCGGGGTTCGAGGCGGGCAGGCGCGGAACGGCGCCAGGAGAGCATGACGTCCATGGATGCGATGACCGAAATCCGCCTGACCTTCTTCGAGGAGTGCGACGAGCAGCTCGTCGAACTCGACCGCGGGCTCGCCCATCTGGCGGCCGGAACGGGCGAGGACACGATCGGCATCGTCTATCGCGCCGTCCATTCGATCAAGGGCGGCTCGGCCTCCTTCGATCTCCACGAGCTCTCGCGCTTCGCCAAGATGTTCGAGGGCGTGCTCGGCAAGATCCGGGCCGAACGCCTCGCGCCGACCGAGGAGACCCACGCGCTTCTGGCGCGGGCGCGGGCCGTGCTCGGCCATCTCGTCGAGGTCGCCCGCTCGCGCGACGCCGTCTTCTTCGAGCTTCGCGATCTCGTGCCCGGCGCCGAAGGCGAGACGCCGATGCCGGAAGCCGCCGCAGCCGACGAGGAGCCCGCCGGCGGCGAGGTTCTCGACCTCAGCGAATTCGGCTTCACGCCCGTCTCCGTCGATTTCAGCGACGTGGATCTCGGGCCCCGCGACTACAAAATCGTCTTCCGTCCCCGGGCCGAGCTCTATGCCAACGCCAACGAGAGCGCGCGGCTGATCCGCGAGGTCCTGTCGCTCGGCGAAGGTTTCGTCGCGCTGGACACGAGCGAGGTGCCGCTTCTCTCCGCCCTCGATCCCGAGGGCGCCTGCCTCACCTGGACGATCACGCTCTCCTCGACCAGAGACGAAAGCTCGATCCGCGAGATCTTCGACTTCGCCGAGTTCGACTGCGATCTCGAGATCACCTGCCTCGACGCCGAGGCGCCGTCGGACAACGGCGATCCGATGGCGGGGCTCGACCCCGACGTCGCCGCGCTCTTCGCCCGCCTCCAGGCCTCGGCGTGACGGCGCGCGCGCCCCACGACCCCATCTCCCAGTGCCGCCCCCATACGGGCGGGACCGACCTTGATCGAAAAGCGAGGACCCCATGGCACTGAAATCGGCCCTTAAAGTCCTCGTCGTCGACGACCAGCGCACGAGCCGCATGCTGATCCGCGACGCGCTCGACCAGATCGGCATCACGCAGGTGAGCTTCGCGGTGGACGGCGAGGAGGCGCTGAAGATGATGATGGCCTCCCCCGCCAACTTCATCATCTCCGACTTCAACATGCCCAAGCTCGACGGCCTGCAGCTCCTGAAGGCCATCCGCTCCTACGCGCCGACCAAGAAGACGCCCTTCGTCATCCTGACGGGGCGCGGCGACAAGGAGCTCGTGCAGAAGGCGGCCGCCCTCGGCGTCAACAACTTCCTCGTCAAGCCCGTGGCCGTGCCCGTGCTTCAGAAGACGATCGAAGCCGTTCTTGGCAAGCTGCAGTAAGCGTTTAAGCTATTCCTCGGGCTCGGTCGTGAAGGTCAGGGGATAGCCCTTGGCGCGGCCGGCCTCGGTGGCGCGCGTCGCCTTGGTCTCGGCGACATCCTGCGGATAGACCGAGACGACGCAGGACCCTTTCTGGTGCGCCGTGATCATCACCCGGTTCGCCTGGTCCTCCCCCAGGCGGAACTCGCCCTTCAGGATCGTCACCACGAACTGCCGGGGCGTGTAGTCGTCGTTGACGAGGATGACCTTGTGCAGCTTCGGCCGCTCCACCTTCGGTTTAGTGCTTAACCGAGGTCGAAGGAGGATGTCGCTCATGGCGGATGTCCGTGGAACGATGGGCGGCGATCACCCGGTGGCCCGCACCTTCGAAAGGGGTCTTCGAAACCACACTGTCCGGAATCGGGATCGGCGAGGAGCCGCGGTCGGCCGTCGACGGGTTCAGACGCTACGCGCCGGACCGGATCGGACGCCATCGCAATGGCTTGCACGTCAATATGGCGGCGGTGTGGAGGGGGAAGGCTTCCGGCAGCGTGTCACGACCCCGATGGGGCATGGGTGGGCACCGTTAACGTGCCCCACCTGGTGTCTTCGAGGCACTGCCGACGCTCCCTACGTCGGCGGCCTAGAAGCCGGAAACCATGAGAATTTCTAACGAGACGCAGGCGGGAGTGCAAGCGAATTTATCGCTCGTTCGAAATCGTACGGAAAAGAGCCCCGTTTAGTTGACCGGCGCAGGGTTTGCGGGGGCGACCGGGGCCGCAGGCTCCGCCGGATTGGCGATCGGCGCGGGGGCCGACGTCGCGGCGGGCTGCGTCACGGCGCGGCCGGCCGGACCCTCCACGGTGCGATCCGCGAAGAAGGCGACGCCAACCGCGCCGACCAGAATGAGACCGCCGATGACGAAGGCAAGAACCTTGCGGTTTCCGGCGCGGCGCGGGATCGGGGTCTCAGACATCTCGGCATCTCCTGGCGTGACATATGGCGGCTCGGGTCTGATACGAGCGGCCTTGGCAAGGGACCGCTGGTATACCGCGTCGACCGACGCGGCGGCGGCTTATGCCGCCATCTCGCCCCGACCATCGACATGTCGATGGTCGGGGCTACTGATGCAAGGCAGAACCCGGGCAGCCTTGCGGGGGTTCCCTCAGCCGCGCAGCGGCTTGAGAGCGGTGGTCCACTTGGCGAGTTCCGCGATCATCAGCTTGGCGGAGCTCGTGTGGTGCTCGTCGGCGGTGAAGCCGGCCTCGCCGAGATGGGCGAAGAAGTTCGGGATGAACACGCCCTCGGGGATCGGCATGGCCTTCAGCGTCGTGACGAGGGGCTTGGCCGCCTGGACCGCGCGAGAGCCGCCGGACATGCCGGCATAGGAGACGAAGCCGACGGGCTTGTAGTGCCATTCCTTGTGCAGGTAATCGACCGCGTTGATGAAACTGGCCGGCGGCAGGTAGTTGTATTCCGGCATGACGAAGACGATCGCATCGGCCGCCTTCACGAGCGCGCTCCAGCGCTTGGTGTGCTCCTTGGTGTAGAGCCCCTTCGCCGGATGCTCGGGCTCGTCCAGAAGCGGCAGGCCGATCTCGGCGAGATCCACCGGTACCACCTCGAACGTGCCCTCCGCGCTCGCGAACTTGACGAACCAGTCGGCGATCAGCGGTCCCTTGCGGCCGGGGCGCGTGGAGGTGGTGACGACGGTGAGATTGAGCGCCATGGCGAGTTCCTTGTCTGCTGCGGTGTCTGCTGCGGTGCGGGAGAGATAGGCGCGGGCGCGGGCGATGGAACACCGCGACGGGAGACGCGCCGTTCATGGAGCGGAGACAGCGCGTCAGAACGCCTTCTTCAGGCCTGCCTGCTTCAGGATCGCATTGGCAGTGTGCCGGCTGGCGATGCCGACGGGAACGGCGAAGCTCGTGCCGCCGGCCGGACTCGTCCAGATTTCGTGACTGCCCTTTCCCTGCCGGATCATGCGGCAGCCAGCCGCCTGCAACAGGTCGCGCAGATCGCGGTCGAAGGTGCGCGGCGCCATCAGGCGGCCGCGGCCTCGATATCCATGCCACGAAGGGCGGTGATCTGGAAAAAGACGGAGGCGGGATCGAGATCGGGATGGTTGTCGCCGAGGAGATCGGCCGTCATCGCGGCGATGCGCTCCAGAACGCCATCGAGCGTCGGCGCTTCCGCCGCAGCCGGAATCGCATCGCAGATGCCGACCCAGACCTCGGCCTCCTCGTCCCATGTCGCCCCGATGGTGAAGATCGTCGGTCGGGTCACGTCCGCACCTCCCTGGCGTCATGAAAAAGGGCGGCGCCGGAGCACCGCCCTTCGATCCTACGACGAGGGGAAGAAGCGTTAAAGCCCCGACCGCTCAGGCCGCCATCATCGAGGCTTCCGGCGCCTTGGCACCCGTCATCAGGGCGACGGCGTCGGACATGGTGGCGCCCTTCGGGTCGATGACGCAGAGGCGGCGGCCGAGGCGGTGGATGTGGATGCGGTCGGCGATCTCGAAGACATGGGGCATGTTGTGCGAGATGAGAACGATCGGCAGGCCGCGCGAGCGAACTTCGAGGATGAGGTCGAGCACGCGGCGCGATTCCTTGACGCCGAGCGCCGCCGTCGGCTCGTCGAGAATGAGCACCTTGGAGCCGAAGGCCGCCGCGCGCGCCACCGCCACGCCCTGGCGCTGGCCGCCGGACAGGGTCTCGACCGGCTGGTCGATGTTCTGGATCGTCATCAGGCCGAGTTCGGAGAGCTTGTCGCGGGCGATCTTGCGCATCTTCGGCTTGTCCAGCATCCGCAGATACTGGCCGAGAAAGCCCTCGCGGCGCATCTCGCGGCCGAGAAACATATTGTCGGCGATCGAGAGGGCGGGCGAGAGCGCGAGCTGCTGGTAGACCGTCTCGATGCCGGCGTCCCGGGCGCCTTGCGGGTTGGTGAAGGTGATGGGCTGGCCGTCCAGGCGGATCTCGCCGCTGTCGGGGATCACCGCGCCGGAGACCGCCTTGATCAGCGTCGACTTGCCGGCGCCGTTGTCGCCGATGACGGCGAGGATCTCGCCGGCCCGGAGGTCGAAGTCGGCATTGTCGATGGCGACGACCTTGCCGTACTTCTTGACGAGGCCGCGGGCGGAGAGGACGAGCTGCGGGTTCGCGTTCATGCCGAAACCTTTCTGATCCACTGGTCGGCCGCGACGGCGAGGATGATCAGCGCGCCGACGGTGAGCTGCGTCCATTGCGGGTCGGTGCCCCAGATGCGCAGGCCCATGGCGAAGACGCCGACGATGAGCGCGCCGATCAGCGTGCCGAAGACCGAGCCGCGCCCGCCGAAGAGCGAGGTCCCGCCGATGACGACGGCGGTGATCGACTGGATGTTGGCCTCGGCGCCGGACGTCGGCGAGATCGAGCCGATGCGCCCGATCAGCGCCCAGCCGGCAAGGCCGCAGATGAGGCCGGAGACCGCATAGACCGAGACCAGCGTCTTGGAGGCCGAGATGCCGGAGAGGCGCGCGGCGTCCTGGTCGTCGCCGATCGCATAGACGTGGCGGCCCCAGGCGGTGTTGTTCAGGATGTAGAAGAAGACGAGGACGAGCAGCACCATGAAGACGGCGCCGTAGCTGAAGGTCGCCCCGGCGATCTTGAACGTCGTGCCGAGCAGCTGGAGAAGCGGCGCCTCGGTCGCCACGGCCTGGGCGCGGATCGTCTCGTTCGCCGAATAGATGAAGTTCACCGAGAGGAAGATGAACCAGGTGCCGAGCGTCACGATGAAGGGCGGCAGCTTCAGCCGGGCGACGAGGAGACCGTTGATGAAGCCGCAGACCGTGCCGACCGCGACGCCGCAGGCGAGCGCCAGCGGGGCGGGCAGGCCGAGATTGACCGCGAACTGGCCCATGACCACGGAGGAGAGGACCATGATCGCGCCGACCGAGAGGTCGATGCCGGCGGTGAGGATGATGAGCGTCTGCGCGACGCCGATGATGCCGACGATCGTCACCTGCTGAAGGATGAAGTTCAGCGTCTGCAGGCTGAAGAAGCGCTCGCCCGTGAGCCCGCCGAAGATGGCGATGCTGAGGATGAGCACCAGGACCGGAACCATGGTCGGGAAGGCATGGAGGAAATGCTGGAGCCGGCCGAGAACCCCGAGCTTGGCTTCGTCGAACTCGGCGACCTTGGTCTCGCGCGCGATGGCGGCCTCGAAACCGCTCGGCGTGCTTCTGGTCGGTTTGACGTCTTTCGGCGTCGCGGCTCTCTCGCTCATGGCGCGTCTCCTCCTCGTTGTCCACGGGTCGCTGTCTCGGCGCGGCCTCTCGAAGGGCCGCTGCCGGCATCGGGCCGACCGCCCCGGTCTGGCCGGACCGGGAGAAAGGGTCGAGCAGAAGGCGGCGCGGGCTCGAACCCGCGCCGCCTTCGCGGGGATCAGCCCCAGCAGGCCTTGGCCGCATCGGCGGCGGTCATGGACTTCTCGCCGTCCACCGGCTTGTCCGTCACGAGGTCGACGCCCGTGTCGGTGAACTGGAGGCCGGAGGTCTTCTCGGGCTTCTTGCCGCTATCGGCGAAGGCCTTGACCGCCTCGACGCCGAGCGCGGCCATCTTCAGCGGATACTGCATGGAGGTCGCGCCGATCACGCCGTCCTTGACGTTGGCGACGCCGGGGCAGCCGCCGTCGATGGAGACGAGGAGAACGTCCTTCTCCATGCCGGCGGCCTTCAGCGCCTCGTAGGCGCCGGCGGCGGCCGGCTCGTTGATCGTGTAGACGACGTTGATGCCGGGCTCCTTCTGGAGAAGGTTCTCCATCGCGGTGCGCCCGCCCTCCTCGTTGCCGTTGGTGATGTCGTGGCCGGCGATGCGCGCATCGTCCTCGTCGCCGATCACGTTGGCATCCTTGGCGTCGATGCCGAAGCCGGTCATGAAGCCCTGGTCGCGCATGACGTCGACGGAGGGCTGCGAGGGCGTGAGGTCGAGAAACGCGATCTTGGCGTCCTTGGCCTTGTCGCCCATCGAGGACTTGGCCCAGCGGCCGATCAGCTCGCCGGCGGTGAAGTTGTTGGTGGCGAAGGTCGCGTCGGCCGAATCGATCGGCTCCAGCGCCGTGTCGAGCGCGATGACCAGAATGCCGGCATCGCGCGCCTGCTGCACGGAGGGCACGATGGCCTTCGTGTCGGAAGCGGTGATGAGGATGCCCTTGGCGCCGCCGGCGATGCAGCTCTCGATGGCCGCGACCTGGCTCTCGGTGTCGCCGTCGATCTTGCCGGCATAGGTCTGGAGCTTGACGCCGATCTCGGTCGCCTTGGCTTGCGCGCCTTCCTTCATCTTGACGAAGAAGGGGTTCGTGTCGGTCTTGGTGATGAGGCAGACGAGCGGCGCGTCCTGTGCGGCGGCAGGAGCTGCGGAAGCGATGAAGCCGGCCGTGATGGCAAGCGCGGTCGTGGCCCAAAGGGTGCGAAACGTCACGGTGATCCTCCCGATCGATGTGGCCGGCCGCACGCGGCGCCCCGGCAGAAACAGTCCCGCCCAGCCTCCTCGGGGCGAACGGTTCATCATAGAAGCTTCACGATCGGGCCAATGTCAATATAAATAAATCACTTGGATTTAAATATTGACGATCGCCCGTTTTCGCGGCTCTGTCCCGAGTGGGAAGCCGTTCGGCCGATCGTCGCTCCGACTCGCCCGGCCTGTCGATGGACGGCATCGGAGGACGCGCCGGGACGGGACAGGCGGGCAGGACCCGTCGGCACGAGGATGCACCGCCTCGGCGCGGGGGACAAGCTCAGACCGGCTTGGCTCAGCCGGCTCTGGATTTTCGAGCCGGAAGCGGTTCCACTGCGCATGGGGCGGGGACGAGGGAGACGAGATCGATGGACCCAGCTTTGACGCAAGGCGAGGCGACGAGAGCGACGATCGCCGACGGCCGGATGCGGGGCTCCAACCAGTCCGGCCTTCGCGCCCACAACGAGCGCGCCGTGCTCTCGCTGATCCGGCGCCACGGAGTCATGGCGAAGGCCGACATCGCGCGCCGCACGGGCCTCTCGCCCCAGACGGCGTCGGTGATCATGCGCGCGCTGGAGGGCGAGGGCCTCGTCCTGCGCGACGAGCCGCGCCGCGGGCGCGTCGGCCAACCCTCGATTCCGATGCGGCTGAACCCCGGCGGCGCCTTCGCGCTCGGCCTCAAGATCGGCCGGCGCTCGGCCGACCTCGTGCTGATGGACTTCGTCGGCGCGATCCGCTCGCACCGGCGCATCACCTATCCCTATCCGCGCCTCGGCCAGGTGCTCGACTTCGCCCGGCAGTCGGCCCGCGAGATCGAGGGCGCGATGAGCGGCGAGGAGAAGGGCCGGCTCTGCGGCCTCGGCGTCGCCATGCCCGACGAGATCTGGAACTGGGGCGAGGAGATCGGCGCGCCGCCCGGCGTCATGTCGGAATGGCAGGCGGCCGACGTCATGGAGGAGATCGCGGCCGTCACCGGGCACGCGGTCCACCGCGCCAACGACGCGACGGCGGCCTGCGCGGCCGAGAACGTCTTCGGCTCCACGGGCTGTCTCGACTATGTCTACGTCTTCGTCGGCGCCTTCGTCGGCGGCGGCATCGTGATCGACGGCGATCTCGTGACGGGGCGCACGGGCAATGCCGGCGCGCTCGGCTCCATGCCGGTTCCCAAGCCCGGCGGGGGCACGGACCAGCTCATCAACTCCGCCTCCATCCACGTCCTCGAGAAGATGGCGCGCGAGGAGGACGGGCGCGACATTTCGGCGATCTGGCTGCGCGAATCGGCCTGGGACGAGCTCGGCCCCGTGCTCGACCGGTGGATCGAGACCGCCGCGTCCGGCCTTGCCCATGCCACCGTCGCGGCCGCCTCGATCTACGATTTCGAGGCGGCGGTCATCGACGGAAGCTTCCCCGACAGTGTGCGCACGCGGCTCGTCGCGGCGACGGCGGCGGCGCTGAAGACCCTGCGCGTCGAGGGCCTGACGCCGCCGATCGTGCGGGCCGGCACGATCGGCGCCTCCGCCCGCGAGATCGGCTCGGCGAGCCTGCCCTTCTTCGCGAGGTTCCTGCTCGACCACCGGGTCCTCTACACCGAATCGGCCTGATCCTCGGACGTCAAGCGTCTAGAGGCTGTTATGGACCGTGGACAGGTGTTGTGTCGTGTCAGCGACGATCAGACCGGTAGGAGGTAGAACAGGCAAGACTATCCGTCTTGTCTGTTCTACGGACACCCCGGATGGCGTCTCTCACACGACCCGGAGGGCCGCTTGTGTTGGGCCGCGGATGTGTGTTGCCCTCTTTGCCGGTAGCCCCGCTACCGGCTGCATCGGGCTCCTACCCCGCGACCCAACACAAGCGGCACAACACCTGTCCAAGGTTCATAACAGCCTNCGGTGGGAAGGCTTGGCGTCATCGCGAAACCCCGGCGGAACACGGTGACCATCCTAGAGGCTGTTATGGGCCTTGGACAGGTGTTGTGTCGTGTCAGCGACGTTCAGACCGGTAGGAGGTATGTGTGTCGCCCTCTTTGCCGGTAGCCCCGCTACCGGCTGCATCGGGCTCCTACCCCGCGACCCAACACAAGCGGCACAACACCTGTCCAAGGTTCATAACAGCCTCTAGGTCATTCCCCCGAGGAATGACCCTCCGCACAAAGATCGCTTGGCAAGGCGCGGGCACGGGAGGAAAATGGCGGCGGAACGGGCCGGATCGCCGCTGCGGCGCCGAGCCCGACGAAACCGCCTCCCGCCCGCCCCTTTTGCCGGAGTTCGAGCCGATGTCCGAGACCGCCTTCGTCTCCACAGACGAGACACGCCGCCTCTTCTCCGCCGCCATGTCCGAGATGTACCGCACGGAGGTGCCGCAATACGGCACGCTGATGCAGCTCGTCGGCGAGGTGAACCGGCGCACGCTCGCCGCCGATCCCGCGCTCGCCGAGCGCCTTTCGCGCGGCGGCGAGATCGAGCGCCTCTCCGACGAGCGGCACGGCGCGATCCGCCTCGGCACGGCGGAGGAGCTTGCCACCATCGCCCGGCTCTTCGCCGTCATGGGCATGGAGCCGGTCGGCTATTACGATCTCTCCGTCGCCGGCATTCCCGTCCACTCCACCGCCTTCCGGCCCGTCTCGGATGCGGCCCTCTCGGTCAATCCGTTCCGCGTCTTCACCTCGCTCCTGCGTCTCGACCTGCTCGACGACGCGGGCTTGCGCGACGAGGCCGCCGCGATCCTCGCCCGCCGCCGCATCTTCACCGACGGGGCGCTGGCGCTGATCGAGCGGTTCGAGACGGCGGGCGGGCTGACGGAAGGCGAAGCCAGGACCTTCGTCGCGGAGGCGCTGGAGACCTTCCGTTGGCATTCGGACGCCACCGTCGACGAGGAAACCTATCGGCGGCTTTCCAAGGCCCACCGGCTGGTCGCCGACGTCGTCTCCTTCAAGGGCCCGCACATCAACCACCTGACGCCGCGCACGCTCGACATCGAGGCGGTGCAGCAGGGCATGCCGGCCCACGGCATCGCGCCGAAGGCCGTGATCGAGGGACCGCCGGAGCGCGACTGCCCGATCCTCCTGCGCCAGACGAGCTTCAAGGCTCTGGAAGAGCCCGTCCGCTTCGCCGGCGACGGGGCGCGGACGGGCACGCACACGGCCCGCTTCGGCGAGATCGAGCAGCGCGGCGCGGCGCTGACCCCGAAGGGTCGGGCGCTCTACGACGAGCTTCTCTCCGACGTGCGAGGCGCGGCTACAGTCGGCGCGTCCGGGACCGGGGCCGGCGACTACGACGCGGCCCTGCGCGAGCGCTTCCGCCGATTCCCCGACGACTGGGCGACGATGCGCCGGGAGGGCCTCGCCTTCTTCCGCTATGCACCGACGACGGCGGGCCTCGACGCGGCCGCGGCGGGGCGGGCCTCCGCCGATCTCGGCGCGCTCGTCGCCGCCGGCCATGCCAGCGCCGATCCGATCGTCTACGAGGATTTCCTCCCCGTCTCGGCCGCCGGCATCTTCCAGTCGAACCTTGGAACCGACGCGCAGTCGAATGCCGGCTCCAGCGGAAACCGGGGCGCCTTCGAGGCGGCGCTCGGGCGCGGCGTGCTCGACGAGACCGCGCTCTATGCGCAAGCCGAGGCGCGCTCGATCGACGCCTTGCGGCAGGCGCTCGCCGCCGCCCGCACCCGCGCCGCCTGATGCTCGGCGATCCCCGCTCGCACGGGCTCTGGGAGCGCACGGCGCCGCCCGCGCCGCCGACGCGCCCGCTCGAGCGCGAGATCGCGGCGGACGTCGCCGTGGTCGGCGGCGGCTATACCGGCTGTTCGGCCGCGCTGCATCTGGCCGAGGGCGGGGCGAGAGTCGCGGTTCTGGAGGCGGAGGAGATCGGCTTCGGCGGCTCCGGGCGCAATGTCGGCCTCGTCAATGCCGGGCTCTGGGTCATGCCGGACGACGTGCCGCGCCTTCTCGGCGAGGTGCATGGCGAGCGGCTGCTGACGCTGCTCGGCGCCGCGCCCCGCGCCGTGTTCGACCTCGTGGAGCGCCACGGCATCGCCTGCGAGCCGGAGACGGCCGGAACGCTGCATCTCGCCGTCGGCCCCGCCGGCGCCGCCGAGATCGCCGCGCGCGCGGCCGAGTGGCAGAGGCGGGGCGCCGATGTCGAGTTGATCGATGCGGCCGAGACGGCCGGGCGCACCGGCTCTTCACTCTATGCGGGCGCGCTTCTCGACCGCCGCGCCGGCACGATCCAGCCGCTCGCCTATGTCCGCGGGCTCGCCGGCGCGGCGATCGCGGCCGGCGCCTCGATCTTCACGAAAAGCCCCGTCACGGCCTATGCCCGGGACGGCGCGGGCTGGCGCGTCGAGACGCCGTCGGGCAGCGTTCGCGCCCGGTGGATCGTCGTCGCCACCAATGCCTACACGTCGAACGGCGCGAACGCGCCCTGGTCGGCGATCCGCGAGGAGATCGTGCATCTCCCCTATTTCAACATCGCGACGAAGCCCCTCTCCTCCAATCTCGCGCGCGCCATCCTGCCGGAGCGGCAGGGCTGCTGGGACACGAAGACGATCCTCTCCTCCTTCCGCCTCGACCGCGCGGGGCGGCTGGTGATCGGCAGCGTCGGCGCCCTGCGCGGGTCGGGTGCTTCGGTGCATCGCAGCTGGGCGCGGCGCAGTCTTGCCCGCGTCTTCCCGCAGCTCGGCGAGATCGAGTTCGAGGCGGAGTGGTACGGAAAGATCGGCATGACGGCGGATGCCGTGCCGCGCTTCCATCGCCTCGCCGAGAACGTCGTCTCCTTCAGCGGCTACAATGGGCGCGGCATCGCGCCCGGCACGGTCTTCGGCGCGGTGCTCGCCCGGCACATTCTCGGGCAGATGCCGGAGGAGGCGCTGCCGCTGCCCGTCACCGAGCCCGCCGCGCAGAGCTTTCGCGGGCTTCGCGAGGCCTGGTACGAGGCCGGCGCGCAGATCGCCCATCTTTCCTCGCGCGTCTGATATCAACAGCCGAGGATGCTGACGCATCCGGCTGTCGAAAACATTGCGAATGTCTCAAATGCATCCGAGGCTTGAGACATTCGCAAGTGGAATACCAAAAGTCATTTCCAATGACTCCTGGTATGACGCGCGTCTTTTCCAACATGTCTTGAAGGACCGAACGCCATGACCGTCCACGCCGCTCCCGACGCCTCCCTCGCCGCCGAGACCGCCGCGATCCTCGAAACGCTCGGTGCCTCCACCAGCCTCTCCGGCGGCGGTCTCGCCGTGCGCTCGCCCGTCACGGGCGAGACGCTGGCGGAGCTTGCCGGCATCGACGCGGCCGGGGCCGGTGCCGCGATCGCGGCGGCGGACGAGGCCTTCCGCGCCTGGCGCCTCGTGCCGGCGCCGCAGCGGGGCGAGTTGGTTCGCCTGCTCGGCGCGGAGCTGCGCGCCCACAAGGCCGAGCTCGGGCGTCTCGTCTCGATCGAGGTCGGCAAGATCGTCTCGGAGGGCCTCGGCGAGGTGCAGGAGATGATCGACATCTGCGATTTCGCGGTCGGCCTGTCGCGTCAGCTCTACGGCCTCACCATCGCCACCGAGCGCGGCGAGCACCGGATGATGGAGACCTGGCACCCGCTCGGCGTCGTCGGCATCATCTCGGCCTTCAACTTCCCCGTCGCCGTCTGGGCCTGGAACGCGGCGCTCGCGCTCGTCTGCGGCAATGCCACCGTCTGGAAGCCCTCGGAAAAGACGCCGCTGACGGCGCTGGCGACGCAAGGGCTCTTCGACAAGGCGCTCGCCCGCTATCGCGAGGCCGGCGGCACCGCGCCGGACGGGCTCTCCATCGTGCTCCTCGGCGGGCGGGAGGTCGGCGAGGCCCTGGTCGACAATGCCAGGGTCGCGCTCGTCTCGGCCACCGGCTCGACCGCCATGGGCCGCGCGGTCGGCCCGCGCGTCGCGCAGCGCTTCGGGCGCTCGCTCCTGGAGCTCGGCGGCAACAATGCCGCGATCGTCTGCCCCTCGGCCGATCTCGACCTAACGCTGCGCGGCGTCGCCTTCGCCGCCATGGGCACGGCCGGCCAGCGCTGCACGACGCTGCGCCGCCTCTTCGTGCACCACAGCGTCTACGCCACGCTGGTTCCCCGCCTGAAGGCCGCCTACGGCTCCGTCGCGGTCGGCAATCCGCTGACGGAGGGCACGCTCGTCGGCCCGCTGATCGACGAGGCCGCCTTTGCCGGCATGCAGCGCGCGCTGGATGCGGCGAAAGCCGTCGGCGGCAGCGTTACGGGCGGCGGGCGCGTCGAGGTCCCCGGATCGGCTTCGGACTCGGGCGAGGCCTTCTATGCCCGCCCTGCCCTCGTCGAGATGCCCGCCCAGACCGGGCCCGTCGTAGAGGAGACCTTCGCGCCGATCCTCTACGTCCTGCGCTACGACGATTTCGACGAGGCGCTGCGTCTCCAGAACGACGTGCCGCAGGGCCTCTCCTCCTCGATCTTCACCAACGACCTGCGCGAGGCCGAGATCTTCCTTTCCGCGCGCGGCTCGGACTGCGGCATCGCCAACGTCAATATCGGCCCCTCCGGCGCCGAGATCGGCGGGGCCTTCGGCGGCGAGAAGGAGACCGGCGGCGGCCGCGAAAGCGGCTCCGACGCCTGGCGCGCCTACATGCGCCGCGCCACCAACACCATCAACTACGGCCGCACCCTGCCGCTCGCGCAGGGCGTGAAGTTCGACGTGGGGTGAGCGCGGTTCGAGTCCGCCGGAGAAGAGCTTTGGGAGGGTGCTTTGGAGGTTTGTGGGAGGCCCCCCCCTCTGTCCTGCCGGACATCTCCCCCGCAAGGAGGGAGATCGGCAGCTGTGGCGGTCGATCGAAACCTGAACCGTCTGCGACGAGCCTGATCTCTCCCCTTGCGGGGGAGATGCCGGTAGGCAGAGGGGGGTGCCTCGCGTCAAACGCATCCGGCCAAGACTTCCTTGCCGAAACGTTTCCCTGCTAAACCCGTGGTCACCATCCCGATCACGGGCGATGCCTCACCGATGCAGACTCCCCGCCGCTTCCTGCCTTCGATCGCCCTTCTCAGCGCCTTCGAGGCGGTGGCGCGGACGGGGAGCGTGACGGCGGCGGCGCGGGAGCTTTCCCTGACGCAAGGGGCGGTGAGCCGGCAGATCAAGCTGCTGGAGGCCCAACTCGGCACGCCGCTCTTCACGCGCGAGCGCCAGACGGTGCGGCCGACGCCGGCGGGCGAGGCCTATGCGCGCGACATCCGCGACGCGCTCCGGCGCATCTCGGCGGCCTCGCTGAACCTTCGTGCCAATCCGCTCGGCGGCACGCTGAATCTTGCGATCCTGCCGACCTTCGGCACGCGCTGGCTGGCGCCGCGCCTGCCCGACTTCCTCGCCCGCCATCCCGGCATCAGCGTCAACCTCTCGACGCGCCTCGTCGCCTTCGACTTCCGGCTGGACACGATGGACGCCGCCATCCATTTCGGCGCCGCCGACTGGGGCGGGGCGGAGCACCTGACGCTGATGGCCGAGGACGTGCTGCCCATGGCGAGCCCGGATGTCGCCCGGCGGCATTTCGGCGCGCCGGGTCCGGCGTCTCGATCGGACATCGCGGAGAACCCGGCGGCGCTGCTCGGCCTTCCCCTCCTCCACCTCACCTCGCGGCCCGACGCCTGGGAGCGCTGGTTCGCGGCACGCGGCATCGCTGCGGAGGGGGTAACGGGCATGCTGCTCGACCAGTTCGCGACGATCTCGGCCGCCGCCATGTCCGGTCTCGGCGTCGCGCTCCTGCCGACCTTCCTCGTGGCGGAGGAGTTGAGGCGCGGCGAGCTGGTGCCGCTGGCGGCGACGCCCTTCCGCCCGGCCGAGCGCTATCATCTGGTCTGGCCGCCGGAGCGCGCGGCCTATCCGCCGCTCGCCGCCTTTCGCGCCTGGATCGCCACCATCGCGGAAGCGGATGCCGAAGGACCGCCGCAATGGTCCGGCAGGAGGAGGGACGACGCGGACGAGACGGGCAGAGACGCATGATGGACACGACACGCGGAGAGGTGCCCTGGCCCTATACGCCGGCCGAAACCGTCGCCGATGCGATCGTCCACGCCTCCGGCCTCATCCTGGCGGTCTCGGGCTCGGCGGTGTTTCTCGTCGCCATCGCGGGCACGGCGCCCGGAGCGGTGGTGGCGGGCGTCGGGGTGTATCTGGCGACGCTGATTCTCTCGATCGGGGCCTCGGCGACCTACAATCTCTGGCCGGTCTCGCGCACGAAATGGCTGCTGCGACGGCTCGACCATTCCGCGATCTATCTCCTGATCGCGGGCACCTACACGCCCTTCATGGTCGAGATGGGCCTCTTTTCCATGCTGGCCGCCGTCTGGGCCATCGCGCTGGCCGGTGTCGGGCTGAAGCTCCTGGCGCCCGGCCGCTACGACAGGCTCTCGATCGGCCTCTATCTGGCGCTCGGCTGGAGCGGCGTCGCGGTCTGGGACACGCTGACGGGCCTGCCGGAGGGGGTGCTCGTCCTCATCTTCGCGGGCGGGCTCGTCTATTCCCTCGGCGTGATCTTCCACCTCTGGGAGAGCCTGCGATACCAGAACGCGATCTGGCACGCCTTCGTGCTCGTCGCCGCGGCGATCCACTACGTCGCCGTGTGGACCGCCGTCAGCGCAGGCTGAACCCTACCGGGAGGCGTTGAAAACGGCTCGCGGCGTTCCGCTTGGGCCTCGGGGCATCGCAGACATCAGCAATGCCTGCAGGGGCCGGATGCGTCAGCATGCTCGGCCGTCGGCATCAGTCCTTCGCGCGCTCGACATAGGAGCCGTCTTCGGTGAGGACGACGATGCGCGTGCCGGGGCCGATATGGGGGGGAACGGTGGTGCGCACGCCGTTCGACAGGATGGCGGGCTTGTAGGAGGAAGAGGCCGTCTGGCCCTTCGTCACCGGTTCCGTCTCCATCACTTCGAAGGTCGCGCGCTGCGGCAGGACGATCGAGATGGCGACGCCGTTGAACTGCGAGACGAAGACCGCCATGCCTTCGAGCAGGTAGGGCGCCATGTCGCCGACGACGCTTTCCGACACCGCGACCTGATCGTAGGTCTCGGGATTCATGAAGTGGAAGCCCTCGCCGTCCGCATAGAGGAACGTGTGCTCGCGCTCCTCGACGAAGGCGCGCTCGACGCTCTCGGTCGTGCGGTAGCGCTCGGAAACCTTCACGCCGTCCTGGATGCGGCGCATGTCGAGCTGCGTGACCGGCGTGCCCTTGCCCGGATGGATGTTCTCGGCGGCGAGAATGACGTAGAGCTTGCCGTCGTCACGCTCGACGACGTTGCCCTTGCGAAGCGAGCTGGCAATGACCTTCACCACGGTGCGGAAACCTTCAAATATCGGGGATGTTCGGCGCGGACGGACCGCATGCTGGCGCTCGCCCTAACGCAATTTCGCGGCCACCGCCAGTCGAGGCGCCGGTCGACGAGCTTGGCGGCGGTCTTTCCAGCGCGGGAAGCAGCGGTTACGAGACGCCCATGACGAAAGCCTCGCCCCTCTGGGCGCCCCATGTCCATGCCGACCGCCGGCCGCGGCTCCTGATGCGCAACCGCATCACGGCGGCCGTTCGCGCCTTTTTCGCGGCGCGCGACTTCGTGCCGGTGGAGACCGCCTGCCTCCAGGTCTCGCCCGGCAACGAGGCGCATCTCTCCGCCTTCGCGACGGAGGCCATCTCGACCGGGGGCACGCGCGCGCCGCTCTATCTCCACACCTCGCCGGAGTTCGCCGCCAAGAAGCTGCTCGCGGCCGGCGAGACGCGGATCGTCAGCCTCGGCCCGGTCTGGCGCAACCGCGAGCGCGGGCCGCTGCACCATCCCGAATTCACCATGCTGGAATGGTATCGCGTCGGCGAGCCCTATACCGCGCTCATGGAGGACACGGCCGGCCTGATCGCCCTCGCCGCGGAGACGGCCGGAACGCGACGCTTCGCCTTCCGCGGCCGCGAGGCCGATCCGCTGGCCGAGCCGGAGCGCGTGACGGTCGCCGAAGCCTTCGAGCGCTTCGCCGGCATCGATCTCCTCGCGACCGTCGCGCCCTCCGGCGAGACGGACGGCGAGGCGCTGCACGCCGCCGTCGCCTCGGCCGGGCTTCGCACGGCGCCGGACGACCGCTGGGCCGATCTCTTCAGCCGCGTCATGGTGGAGCGCGTCGAGCCCGAACTCGGCATCGGCCGCGCGACGATCCTCATGGAATATCCGGTCGCCGAAGCCGCTCTTGCCCGTCCCGCGCCGCACGATGCCCGCGTCGCCGAGCGCTTCGAGGTCTATGCCTGCGGCGTCGAACTCGCCAACGGGTTCGGCGAGCTGACCGATGCCGGCGAGCAGCGCCGGCGCTTCGAGGCCGAGATGGACGAGAAGGCGCGCGTCTACGGCGAGCGCTATCCGCTGGACGAGGATTTCCTGGCCGCCCTCGCCATCATGCCCGACGCCGCCGGCATCGCGCTCGGCTTCGATCGGCTCGCCATGCTGGCGGTCGGTGCCTCCCGCATCGACGACGTGATCTGGACGCCCGTCGCGGAGACGCCGCGATGACGATCCGCTCTGCCGCCGGCCTCGTCGAGGCGGGCCTTGCCCCCCTCGAACGGCTGGCCGAGCTGGAGCGCGTCGCCGCCCGCTACGCGGTTTCCGTGACGCCGGACATGGCCGCGCTCATCGAGCACGAGGACGACGGGATCGGGCGCCAGTTCCTGCCCCGCGCCGAGGAACTCCTGACACGGCCCGAAGAGCGCGCCGACCCGATCGGCGACGGGGTTCACGGGACCGTCGCCGGCATCGTCCACCGCTATCCCGACCGCGTGCTCCTGAAGCCGCTGCATGTCTGCCCGGTCTATTGCCGCTTCTGCTTTCGTCGCGAGGTCGTCGGGCCCGATGGCGAGGGAAGCCTGTCGGAGGCCGAACTCGACGCCGCCCTCGCCTATGTCGCGGAGCGCCCGGAGATCTGGGAGGTGGTCGTCACGGGCGGCGATCCCTTCCTCCTCTCGCCGCGCCGGCTGGAGCGGATCGCAGCCGGCCTTGCCGCCATTCCCCATGTGAAGGTCCTGCGCTTCCACACGCGCGTTCCCTCCGTCGATCCCGCCCGCGTCACGCCCGCGCTGATCGCAGCCCTCCAGCGCTTCGAGGGCGCGGTCTTCGTGGCGCTGCACGCCAACCATCCGGCCGAGTTCACCCCGGCCGCCCGGGCCGCCATCGCGCGGCTGGTCGATGCCGGCATTCCGATGGTCAGCCAGTCCGTGCTCCTGGCCGGCGTCAACGACGATGCGCCGACGCTGACGGCGCTGATGCGCGCCTTCGTCGAGAACCGCGTGAAGCCCTACTACCTCCATCAGGGGGATCTCGCGCCGGGCACCTCGCACCTGCGCACCACGATCGAGGCGGGGCAGGCGCTGATGGCGGAGCTGCGCGGCCGCGTGTCCGGCCTCTGCCAGCCGACTTACATTCTCGACGTCCCCGGCGGCCACGGCAAGGTGCCGATCGGACCGACCTATCTCCGCTGCGACGAGACGGGCGGGCATGTCGTGACCGACCCGGCCGGCCGGGAGCACGCCTATCCGCCGACGGGCGAGGAGTAGGCGAGGCCGTGTACGGCTCGGAGGCGCTCCCACCGCCGCTCCGTCGCTCTTCCATGGACCGTGTCCCTCGCCCGATGCGACAGGCCTGACCTCTCCCCTTGCGGGCGAGATGCCGGCAGGCAGAGGGGGTGCATCACGCCGACCGGCGAGCGCTCTTGAAGCTCGTCCGCTCGCCTGGACGCTCCCCGCGAACCGGAGGCCCACCGCGACGTCGATCCGCATCCATGACCGCGGAGATGCCCGCCAAACCCGCAACTTTCAGGCCGGCAAACAATAAGCTGCTCGCTTCGAGATCATCGGCACCCCATCCGATAGACCTTTGATCGCGCTGATCTTTCGCGGCCGAAACCCGGCCGTCCCGTGGCGGTGGCGAGCCTCCTTCGGATGCGCCTCGGCCGACTCGCGCCCTGCGGCCCGGACCCCTCCGATCGTCAGCCTGGAACAAAATCGCGACCGGGCCGGTTTAACCGCAAAGGTTGGCGCTCTTTGTTCACCGAAATGCGCGGAATAGACTCGCTTATCGTGTGAATGGGGTGTTAACAGGCGCGGCAGAATCGAGGCACCATCTTTCGCCCGGCATCTGTACGTGCCATCTTTCGGCCACGGCACCGACCGGAACGGAGCTTTTGCTTTCGTTTCGGACCAAGCTTCGCAACCGGTTCGAGGACCAGCGACGATGAGCCAGACCGCACTTCGGAACGACAATGCCGACGATCTCGACTTCGTCGTCGACGAGGCCATCCGCGTCGCCGGCGGCGACATGCGGACCGCCATACTCAGCCTGATCCGGGGTCAGCATCAGCCGGAAGCCCAGATGGACAAGACCGCCTCGTCCATGACGCCGGGCTATGCCCGCCGCCAGATGCGATAGACTGCATCATCAAGGCTTAACAATTTCCAAAGCCCCCGTCGTTGTCGAACGACGGGGGCTTTGACGTTTCTGCCTCACGCGAGACCCTGCCGGAACTGGCTTCGGGCGAGATCGCCGGGCTCCGTCGTCCGCCCGGCTCGAGGGTGCGGATCGTGGTCTCGGCCCTCCCACGAGTTGGCGAAGCGCCCGGCGAGGTTCCAGATGGCGGCCGTGGCCGCGAAGGCGATCAGGCCGTCGACCGCATAGTGCCATCCAAGGCCGATCGAGGCGAGGAAGGTGACGGCGGCGAAGGCGTAGAGGGCAAGGCCCAGCCGGCGGTCGACGGCCCAGGCCGCGAGCGCCATGAGGAGGCTCATCGCGTTGTGAAGGCTCGGCGCGGCGGAGATGCCGAGCGCATCGGACGTGCCGAGATAGCCGCTCCAGAGAAGAGCCTGGATCTGGAGAGCGGAGATCGGGACGGCGCGATCGACCTCCCGCAGATGGGCCATGAGAGGCTGGTAGGGATCGGGTCCGAGATCGAGCAGCCCGTAGAAGCAGGGCCCCGCGGAGGACAGGAGAACCGCCAGCCCGTTGCCGAGCAGGAACCAGGCGAGGAAGAAGCTGACCAGGAACCGCGTGCGCAGGACCGGGACCGAGCGGGTGAAGCCAAAGCCCAGCAACGCGATCCAGAGCAGCAGGAACCACAGCTTGTAGGCCCAATCCAAGGCGAGGATCACGGCGGGATAGCGCAGGATCGGCTGCAGCACCTCGTAGGGCAGCCAGCCGAAGAAAAGCGCCCGGTCCCAGTCGGTCAGCGTCGCATCCCAGGCGAAGGGCGCGATCATCGGAAGGCTCACCTTGATCGCGGCGAACATCGCCATGAACGGAACGAGCAGCGCGAGCGTGAGGACTCCGTTGAGAAGGCGATGCGCATCGAAGAGGATGGCGCTCATCTGCGCGGCCAGCTCGCGGACGGGACTTTTCGGCCGCGTGAACCGC
Source organism: Aureimonas sp. Leaf427 (assembly GCF_001425485.1). Classification (GTDB taxonomy): domain Bacteria; phylum Pseudomonadota; class Alphaproteobacteria; order Rhizobiales; family Rhizobiaceae; genus Plantimonas. Next base: position 639,624 of record NZ_LMQW01000012.1, read on the forward strand.
AGCATGCGGCATAGGCCGGTGAAGAGAACGCCGAGCATGAGGCAGACGGCGACGAACGCGACCATGTCGGAGGAGACGCCGACCGGGAGGACGCGAGAGGGGTAGAAGAACGAGACGAGGCTATACGTGCCGAACTGGACCGCGAGGATCGCGGCGATCGGCAGGGCGCTGTGAAGCGCCGCCTCCACCGATCCGCGCAGGCCTGTCGAACGCGGACCTACCGCTCCGCTGCGGCCGAACGCCCGGAGGAGCCAAGCGTGGCGGGAGGATCGTCGCTCGCGATCGCGGGCCCCGGCCGGGTCGAATCGAGGGCATGGCAGCAGGCCGAACCCGGTCGAATCGAGGGCCCGGCGCTCGGTGCGGCGCATCCGACCTGTCGCAGTCTGGGCCGAGGAGTCGATGGACATGCCGTATCCGCTGCAGGGAACCCTTCCGGTGATCCTTTCCCTCCTACAGATCCAGTCTTAACGAACTAAGCTCGCTCAGGTAGCATCACCGAAAAATCAGCCTCTACCGCGCGAGTGATAAGCCAGCAAATCTGTCTGCTCGCCTTAATGGCAGCGGACGGTCGGCATCGCCGACGCGCCGGATCGTCGGGGTTCACAGCCCGGGCGCATCCGGCCGATGGCCCGCTTCGAGCCGGCGAACGGCTGCAAACACGCCGTCGATGACGGGCAGGCCGAAGCGCGTCGCGAAGGCGTCGGCGAGATCGGCCATGCCGGCGCAGCCGAGCACGATCGCATCCGGCCGGTCCTCTTCGAGCGCCCGGCCGATCTCGGCGGCGACGGTCTCGCGCGCCGCGCCGCCCTCCTCCTCCAGAGCCAGAACCGGAACCTCCGAGGCCCGCACGCGCAGGCAGGCCGGCTCCAGCCCATAGGCGGCGATGTTCGCTTCGATGATGGGCACGGAGATCGACAGGGTCGTCACGACCGAGAAGCGCCGCCCGTTCTCCGCCGCCGCCAGGAACGCCGCCTCGCCGATGCCGAGCACGGGCTTGCCCGCGACAGCACGTGCCTCGGCGAGCGCCGTGTCGTCGAAACAGGCGACCACGAAGGCGTCCGCCGCCTCGCGCTCGCGCAGGAGGATCGCGAGCAGGCCCGGCGTCGCCGCCTCGCCATCCGCCTCGCCCTGAATGGAGGCCGGGCCGTCCGTGTTGGTGAAGGCGAGGATCTCCGTCCCCGGCGATGCTGCGGAGCGCGCGGCCTCGGCGACCTTGGCCGTCATGGAGGCGGTGGCATTGGGATTGACGAAGGCGATGCGCATGGGGTGCTCGTGAGGTTGAGGTGCCCTTTGCGATCAGCCGATCTCCCCCCTTGAGGGGGAGATGCCCGGCAGGGCAGAGGGGGGCGCCTCCCGCCGACATGGGAGGCGTATCGAGACGGCAGGGAAGGTTGGCGCTCGACGGCGCCCCCCTCTGCCTGCCGGCATCTCCCCCTCAAGGGGGGAGATCAGGCGAGTCACAAGGTCGGGGCCTGATCCCGCCCCCGCTCAGATCGTGCCCTTGCCGGCGTCGGAGGCGCCGCGAAGGCGGCGGCGGCGCAGGTAGAGGCCGGTGCCGAGCGTGGCGCCGATGACGAGGAAGGAGACCGTCGTCGTCATCGTGCCGAGCGCGTAGATCGCCGGCGTCGTGACCGTCGAGGTCAGGCCCTGAAGCTCCAGCGGCAGCGTGTTCGGGCCGCCGACGGCTTGGCTGGTGCGCGCGATCTCGTCCCAGGACAGCGTGAAGCCGAAGAGCGCGACGCCGACGAGATAGGGCGAGATGATGGGCAGCACGACATGGCGGAACGTCTGCCAGGGCGTCGCGCCGAGATCGCGCGCGGCCTCTTCGTAGGCCGGATTGAAGCGGTTGAAGACGACCAGCATGATCAGCATGCCGAAGGGCAGCGTCCAGGTCATGTGCGCGCCGAGCGCGGAGGTGAAGAGGCCCATGGTCGAGCCGCTCGCCGGCGAAAGCCCGTAGGCCTTCAGAAAATCGTCGAAGATCCGAAACTCCAGCGCGATGCCGAGCGAGACGACGATGGAGGGCAGGATGAGGCTCGCGATCGCGACGTAGAAGAGCAGCGTCGAGCCGAGGAAGCGCCGCCGGAAGGCGAGCCCCGCCATGACCGAGACGACGACGGTCAGCACCGTCACGACGATGCCGAGCTTGGCCGAGCGCGCGATGGCCGCCCAGACGTCGACAACGCCGAGCCCCTGCCACAGGACCCCGAACCAGTGGAACGAGAAGCCGCGCATCGGGAAGGTCAGTCCGCCCTCCGGCCCCTGGAAGGAGAGGATGAAGATCGTCAGCGTCGGCCCGTAGAGGAAGAGCACGAAGAGCGCGAAGAAGCCGGCGAGGTAGTAGAAGGCGGGGCTGCGGGACTCGCTCATGTCAAAGTTCCTTCCGGATATCGACGAGGCGGGTCAGGGCGAAGATGATGAGAAGCACGGTCGCCAGCAGCACGACCGCGTTCGCCGCCGCGATCGGGAACTGGAGGTAGGAGACCTCCACCGAGATCGTCTTGCCGACCGAGGCGATCTGCTGGCCGCCCATCAGGCCGATCGTGATGAAATCGCCCATGACCAGCGTGATCACGAAGATCGAACCGATCGCGATGCCCGTCTTCGACAGCGGGATGATGACGTTCCAGAGGATCTGCCAGCTCGAGGCGCCCGCGTCCCGCGCGGCCTCGATCAGCGAGCGGTCGATCCGCAGCATGGAATTGTAGATCGGCACGACCATGAAGAAGGTGAACAGGTGCACGAAGGTCAGCGTCACCGAAAAGCGCGAATAGAGCAGCCAGTCCAGCGGCTGGTCGATCGCGCCGACATTCACCAGCATCTGGTTCACCAGACCCTCGCGCCCGAGCAGCGGAATCCAGGAAATCATGCGGATGACGTTCGAGGTCCAGAACGGAATCGTGCAGATCAGGAACAGCGCCGACTGGACCTCCGGCGTGCGCACCTCGAAGGCCACGAAATAGGCCACCGTGAAGCCGATCACCAAGGTGATCAGCCAGACGGTCGCCGAAAACTGCAGCGTCGAGACATAGGTCCTGAACGTCGTGCACAGCGTCGGCAGCCGCACGATGCAGCGGTCGAACACGTCCATGTAGTTCTGCATCGTGAAGGCCGGCTGGATCGAATAATTGTCGTAGGTCCAGAAACTGACCATCACGATGATCGCCAGCGGCACCACCAGAAACAGCAGGAAGATCAGCGCGAACGGCGCCACCTGAAGATAGGGCGCGATGCCGATACGTGTGGCCATGCGAACTCCGGCGGGTGCGGGTGAGAGGGCGGGGCTGCCGCCCCGAACCCGGCCCGGGAACGAATTCCCGGACCCTTCTTTTTCTTCGTCGATCTCCGGGGCGGGCCTCTGGCCCGTCCCGGAGATCGAAGCAGGAAGAAAGGGGGTGCAGGGGAATCATTCCCCTGCCAGGGGCCCGGGGACGGCGTCCCCGGTCGTGCCCCGCTTACGCAGCCACGAACTCGTTCCACTTGCGGATCATGTAGGCGTCTTCGTCCATGACGGCGTTCCAGCAGGCGACGGCGCCCATGCGCTGGTCGAAGGAGCCGCCGTCGCGGGTGGCGCCTTTGAGGGCGATGACCTGGCCCTGGGGGGACTTGATGTCCTGTTCGGCGGCCTTGCCTTCCATCCAGTAGGCCCATTCGTAGGGCTCCATGGACTTTTGGGCGGTGGTGAGGACGCCGGAATAGTAGCCCTGGCGATTGAGGAAGGCGCCGGCCCAGCCGGAGAGGAACCAGTTGACGAACTCGTAGGCGGCGTCGAGCTTCTCGCCTTCGAGCGTGGCGGGGAGCGCGAAGCCGGTGGCCCAGGCGCGGTAGCCTTCCTTCAGGGGCTGGAAGACGCAGTCGATGCCCTTGGCGCGCACGGCGGTGACGGCGGGCGACCACATGGACTGGATGACGGTCTCGCCCGAGGACATCAGGTTGACGCTCTCGTTGAAGTCGGACCAGAGGGCGCGGAACTGGCCGGCCTGCTTGGCCTCGATCAGCGTCTCGATCGTCATGTCGATCTCGTCGCGGGTCATGTTGCCCTTGTCGGGATATTTGTACTTGCCGGTCGCCTCGATGACCATGGCGGCATCCATGATGCCGATCGAGGGGATGTTGAGGATGGAGGCCTTGCCCTTGAACTCGGGGTTCAGGAGTTCGGCCCAGCTCTCGATCGGGCGCTTGATGAGGTCGGGCCGGATGCCGAGCGTATCGGCATTGTAGGTGGTGGGGATCAGCGAGATCCACTCGGTCGGGCTGGCGGAGAACGTGGTGGACTTGTTGCCTTCGAGATAGAGCACCTTCCAGGGGGCGGTGCCCTGGTCGCCGATCTTCTTGCCGTCGATCTCGCCCTTGGTGAAGACGGACGTGATGTTGTCGAATTCCTTGATGCGCTTGGCGTCCATGCCCATCAGGTTGCCGGTCGGCACGAACTTCTTCAGCGCGAAATACTCGGTGTCGACGATGTCGAACGTGTTCGGCTGGGTGATGATGCGCTTGGTGACCTCGTCGGTGGTGACGGGCACGTATTCGAGGGTGATGCCGAGATCCTCCTTCACCTTGGCGGCGATCTCGGTGGACTGGTTCACGGCGGTGCCGAGATAGCGAAGGGTCTTGGCCTCCTGCGCGCGGGCGCTGGAGACATAGGGAAAGCCGGTGACGGCGGCGCCGCCGACGAAGGCGAAACCGGCGGCGGTGCCGGCCTTCATGAAGCTACGCCGGCTGAAGCCGGTCTTGGTCGCATCGGTCATGGATGGGCTCTCCTCTCGGGGTGTCTGCGAAGGGGTCGGGGGGTCTGCGAACGGGTCGGGAGTGGTGCGGCGGTCAGGCGGCGGCGAGGCGGTACTCGTCGGCCCGCTGCCAGTGGATCGGCGTGGACTGGCCGAGCTCGGCCGGGGCGGCGGCATAGGCCTCCTCGGGAATGACGGCGGTGATCTCGCCGGCCTCGCCGGCGGCGAGGACGACGGTGACGGTCGCGCCGCCATATTCGACGCCGCGCACCTCGCCGGCGAGGGTCCGGGCCTCCGGCCCGCCGGCGCCGAGGCGCACGCGGTCGGCGCGGATGGTGGAGGGCGTGCCGTCGAGGGTGACGACGTTGTGCCCGCCCATGAATCTGGCGACGAAGGCGGTGGCCGGGCGGTGGAACACGTCCTGCGGGGAGCCGGCCTGCTCGATGCGGCCGTCCTTCATGATGACGACGAGATCGGCCAGTGCCATGGCCTCGTCCTGCCCGTGCGTGACGTGCAGAAAGGAAATGCCGAGCTCGCGCTGAAGGCGCTTCAGCTCGGTACGCACGCGAAGGCGCAGGAACGGGTCGAGCGCGGAGAGCGGCTCGTCGAGGAGGAGCATGGCGGGATCGGTGACGAGGGCGCGGGCGAGCGCCACGCGCTGCTGCTGGCCGCCCGACAGCTGGGCCGGCATGCGCGCCTCGAACTTGCCGAGATCGACCAGCTCCATGACCTTGCGCGCCTTGGCATGGCGCTCGGGCTTGGCGACGCCCTTCATCTTCAGCGAGAAGGCGATGTTGTCGAGAACGGTGAGATGGGGGAAGAGCGCATAGCTCTGGAACATCATGGCCGTGCCGCGCCGCGACGGCTCGAGATTCGTGATGTTGGCGCCGCCGAGCACGATGTCGCCGGAGGAGGCGATCTCGTGGCCGGCGATCATGCGCAGCGTCGAGGACTTGCCGCAGCCGGAGGGGCCGAGGAAGCAGCAATAGGTGCCGGCGGGAACCTTCAGGTCGATCGCGTCGACGGCGGTGGTCTCGCCGTAGCGCTTGGTCACTTGGACGAGTTCCAGTTCGGCCTTGCTGCTCATTCGGGCATGGTCTCCGCGCGGTTCGCCAAGAGCCATGCACGCGCCGTGCCAGATGCAATCCTTGGATACAATTTCGGAGAAGACACCCGAGCAAACCGGGCTTCGACCCGCATCGCCCCGCCGTTGGGCGGACGCGGGGAGGGATGGAAAAGGCCGGCCTGCCGCCTTTCGCGGCGGAGGCGGACGGATTGTGTACGATATTTGTGCACGATTGCGTCCGGCGCAAAAAAGTGGATGTCTCTGCGCCATTGAGTCGGGAGCAAGAGCGCATGAGCCGCGCAAGCCGGGGCGAGGAGGGTGGCGCGCAGCCATCCTGGGTCGCGATCTACGAGGGGCTGCACAACGCCATCATCCGGCATCGCCTCGATCCCGGCGCCAAGCTCGTTGAGGACGAGATCGCCGAGGTCTACGGCCTCAGCCGGACGGTGGTGCGCGCCGCGCTGCAGGCGCTCGCGCGCGACGGCGTCGTGGTCATCCAGCGCCATCGCGGGGCGAGCGTCGCCCGGCCCTCGCCGGACGAGGCACGCGAGATCTTCGAGGCGCGCATCCTCGTCGAGCCGCGCATCGCGGAGATGGCAGCGAGGCGCATGACGCCGGCGGACGGGGCGCGCCTTCGCGCCTGCCTCGACGCCGAGCATCTCGCGATCTCACAGGACAATCCGCGCGAAGCGGTGTTCCAGTCAGCCGAATTCCACCGGGTGATCGCGGGCCTTGCGGGCCATGCGGTGCTGGCCGGCATCCTGAACGACCTCCTCTCGCGCTCCTCGCTCGTCGTCGCGCTCTATTGGCGGCGGCCGGAGACGATCTGCGCGACGCATGCCCATCACGGCATCGTCGAGGCGCTGGAGGCGGGGGACGGCGCGAGGGCCGGCGCCTCCATGGCGCTGCATCTGGCCGATCTTCTGGCGGGCCTCGATCTCTCGGAGCGCCCGGTCCAGCGCTCCAGCCTCGCGGAGGCGATCGGCGGCGGGCTCGCGGACTGACGGCCATCCGCCATCTTCGGTACAGAAGTGCATGCACTTTTCGATCCATCTTGTCGTTGCACGGCTACGAGATGGGAGGCTAGAAGGTGAGCGTTCCAGACGATCGAGGCGGATGACGATGGCGAAGGTGAGAGGCGGGGCGGACAATGTCGGCGCGATCTGCCGCGCGATCCGCAGCGCCATTCTCGAACGCGCCCTCGTGCCCGGCGACAAGCTGCCGGAGGATGCGCTGGGCGAGCGCTTCGGCGTCAGCCGGACGATCGCGCGCCATGCGCTGGGGCAGCTCGCGGCCGAGGGACTGGTCGAACTCCGTCGCAACCGGATCGCCGTCGTCGCCACCCCTTCCTTCGACGAAGCGCGCGACGATTTCGACATCCGCATCGAGCTGGAGGGGCTCGTCGTCAAGGCGCTGGCGGGTCGGCTCTCGGAGGCCCAAATCGCGACGCTCGACGCCATGGTCGCGGCGGAGGAGGCCGCCCATGGCGGGCCGGAGGCCCAGTCGCTGCGGCTCGCGACCGAGTTCCACGTCCGCCTCGCCGAGATGACGGAGAAGCCGGTTCTGGTGCGCTATGTCAGCGAGATCGCCTATCGGTCCTGCCTCGCCCTCTCCACCTTCGGACGCCCGCATTCCTCCGAATGCGCGGTCGCCGAGCATCGCGGGCTGATCCAGGCGCTGGCGACCGGCGGGGTCGAGAGCGCGACGGCGCTGATGGACGAGCATCTGGAAGCGGTCGCACGGCGCGCGCTCCTCGTCCCGGCGCAGAACCGGGGCCGCGATCTCATGGACGTGCTCGCGCCCTATGCCGAGGCGGAGGCGCCGGTCGCCAAACGGCGCGCCGCAAAGGCTTGACCTATTTGCGCAGGGCCGGCTCGAGGAGCCATTCGGCGCTGTCGTTCCAGACGTCCATCTTCACGATCCGGCCGTCCCGCACCTCGAAGCGGTCGACATAGCGATTGCCGTCGAAGGGCGTGCCATCAGGCCATTCGCCGTAGAGATAGCCGGTGGAATAGACGACCGTCTCCGTCTCGCCCGGCGCCACGTCGAAGCGCAGCATGCGCTTCTTCACCCATCTGTAGCGGGCCGCGTTCACCGAGGTCGGCCCGCGCGGATGGTCGAAGACCCGACCGCCGGTGAAGGTGATCGTGCAGCCGGTGCCATGTAGGTCGCGGCGCGGTCGGGGTCCGGCACCATGGAGGCTTCCAGATAGTCGCGCACGAGCGCGGCGTCGGCGCTCGTCGTGGAGGTCGGGGAAGCGCCGTCGTCGCTCATCGTATTTATTCCTTTGCAAACCCGGGAAACAGTCATACAGTTTGCACGTCAAAGTGCATGCAGTTTTTAGCGGCATGTCCTGATGATAAATTGTGCGTCTGCCTTCCTTTTCCCATCGGCCGGTCTCGTCCGGGCCCGCCGTCCCACAGCCTCCAGGAGAGCCCCATGCGCCCGACCCTTCTCGCAGCCGCCGCCATCCTGGCCTTCGCCTCGTCAGCCGCCGGCATCGGAGCCGCCAGCGCCGAGATGCTGAGCGTCGGCGCCAATGTCGGCAACGTGCCCTGGGAGTTCCAGGATGCCAGCGGCGAGACCGTCGGCTTCGAGGTGGAACTGGCCACCGAGGTTGCCAAGCGCATCGGCTTCGAGGGCGTCGCCATCGAGAACATTCCCTTCAACGGGCTCTTCTCGGCCGTTCAGTCCGGCCGCATCCAGGCCGCGATCTCCTCGATCACGATCACGCCGGAGCGCCTGAAGTCGGTCTCCTTCGCCCAGCCCTATTACGACAGCGACCAGTCGCTCTCCGCGCTCGCCGCCTCCGAGGTGAAGGGCCTGTCCACCCTGAAGGGCAAGGTGGTCGGCGTCGACACCGGTTCGACCGGCGACATCTACGCCACCGCCCATCAGGCCGAACTCGGCATTTCCGAGATCCGCCGCTTCGAGGGCCTGTCGCCCGCCATGCTCGATCTCGGAAACGGCGGCATCGACGGCTATATTTCCGACATTCCGGCCGTCGCCTACTACATCAAGGACAAGCCGCAGTTCGCCGTCGTCGAGCGCATCAAGACGGGCGAGCAGTATTCCATGATGTTCGCCAAGGATTCCGAGCTGACGGCCAAGGCGAGCGAGGCGATCACGGCGATGAAGAAGGAAGGCTTCATCTCCAAGCTTCACGAGACCTGGTTCGGCACCAAGCCGGAGGACACGACGAGCTCGGTCGCCGTCGCCGAGACGCCGAAGACCACGAACTGACCTTCGAGGCCATCCGGATCGGCCGAAAGCTGCCTTCTTCTCCCCTTCGGGGAGAAGGTCCGGCAGGGGATGAGGGGGCCGCGGCGCACACCCCTCATCCGGCCCTCCGGGCCACCTTCTCCCCAAAGGGGAGAAGAATCGACCGTGCGACGTCGCCCGAAAGCTCGAATGGACATCGTCTCCACCTTCTTCAACGTCGAGGTGCTCTGGCGGTCGATGCCGCTGCTCCTCTCGGGCCTCTGGCGGACGATCCTTCTCGGCGTCCTCTCGATCGTGCTGGGGCTGACGTTCGGCGTCGCGCTGGCGCTCGTCCGGCTCTATGCGGCGCGGCCGCTGCGCTGGCTCGCCATCGCCTATATCGACGTGTTCCGCGCCCTGCCCGTGCTCGTCTGGCTGGTCATCGTCTACTACGCCTTTCCGTTTCTCGGCATCCGCTTCTCGCCCTTCGTCGCCGCCTGTTTCGCGCTCACCACCGTTTCGGCCGCCTATGCCGCGGAGATCGTGCGGGCGGGCATCGAGGCGATCCCGCGCGGACAGTTCGAGGCCGCGCAGGCGATCGGCCTGTCGCCGATCCTCGTCATGGCCAAGGTGGTCCTGCCGCAGGCGATCCGCATCGTGATCCCGCCGCTCACCGGCAATTCCATCAACGTCATGAAGGACACCGCGCTCGCCTCGGTCGTCGCTTTGCCCGATCTCCTGAAACAGGCGACGCAGGCCCAGGCGCTGGCCGCCAATCCGACGCCGCTCATCGGGGCGGCCATCCTCTATCTCCTGCTTCTCCTGCCGCTCGTGCGCATCGTCTCGCGCTTCGAGACGGGCGGAAGCCGCCGCGGACGGGCCTGACGGCTCCGCCCCGCGTCTCGACTTGCCCCGCCTTCGCCCCGCCAAGGATCTCAGCCATGACCGCTCTCGACGTCGATTTTGCGCGCAGCCAGTTTCCGGGCCTCTCCTCGCCATGGGCCTTCATGGACAATGCCGGCGGCAGCCAGGTCCTGCGCCGCGTCGCCGACCGCATGCACGAGCATCTCCTCAACGCCGCCGTGCAGACCGGGGCGAGCTACGCGCCGAGCCAGGAGACGACGCGCCGCGTCGGCGCCGCCCGCGAGGCCTTCGCGCGGTTCATGAACTGCGATCCCGGCGAGATCGTCCTCGGGCCCTCGACGACGATCCTCCTGCGCTTCCTGTCGGAATCCATGACCGGGCGCCTCCAGCCCGGCGACGAGATCGTGCTGACCAATGTCGACCACGAGGCCAATATCGGCCCCTGGCTGAAGCATGCGGCGCGGGGCGTCGTCATCAAATGGTGGCGCTGCGATCCCGAGACCTTCGAGCTCGACCTCGAGGAGCTGAAGCGGCTGATGACGCACAAGACCAAGCTCGTCTGCGTCACCCACGCCTCGAACATCCTCGGCACGATCAACCCGATCCCGGAGATCGCCGACATCGTGCACGCCGCCAATGCCGAGCTCTGCGTCGATGCCGTCGCCTATGCTCCGCACCGCGCGATCGACGTGAAGACCTTCGGCGCCGACTACTACGTGTTCAGCGTCTACAAGGTCTTCGGCCCGCATTTCGCCGTCATGGCCGGCTCGCGAGACAAGCTCCTGCAGCTCGACAACATCTACCACTACTTCTTCGACAAGAGCCGCGTGCCCCACAAGCTGGAGCCGGGCAATGCCAGTTATGAGTCGGCTTACGGTTCGATCGGCTCGGTCGACTATGTCGAGGAACTGGGTGCGCGCACCGGTGCCCCCGCAGGAAGGGCGGCGATCGAGGCGGGGTTCGACGCCATCGCGACCCAAGAGGAAGCGCTGACGCGGCGGCTCATGGACTTCCTCGCCAGCCGCAACTCGGTCCGCGTGATCGGCCGGACCTCGGCCGCCGTCGAGGACCGGGTCTCCACCGTGTCCTTCACGGTCGGCCGAGAGAGTTCGCGCCGCATCGTGGAGGCGGTGGACAAGGCCAAGGTCGGCATCCGCTACGGCGACTTCTACGCCAAGCGGATCGTCGAGGAGCACGGGCTCGGCGCGACGGACGGCGTCGTGCGCGTCTCGATGGTGCACTACAACACGACGGCCGAGGTCGACCGGCTGATCGCCGCCCTGGAGCCGAACCTTTGAAGGCACCCTACGACCTCGTCATCGCCGGGGGCACGGTCGCGACGGCCTCGGACGTCTTTTCCGCCGACGTCGCCATCCGGGACGGCCGGATCGCCGCGCTCGGACACGATCTCGGCGCGGCCGCGCGCACGATCGACGCTTCCGGGCTCTACGTCCTTCCCGGCGGGATCGATCCGCACGTCCATCTCGCCCAGCCCTCCGGCGAAGGCATCGTCATGGCGGACGGGTTCGAGAGCGGCACGCTGTCGGCGCTCTTCGGCGGCAACACGACCGTCATGCCCTTCTGCCTGCAGGAGAAGGGCCGCAGCCTGCGCGAGGCGCTGACCGCCTATCATGCGCTGGCGGAGGGAAACTGCTACACCGACGTCGCCTTCCACCTCATCGTCTCCGACCCCGCGCCGTCCGTGCTCGGGCAGGAGCTGCCGGCGCTGGTCGCCGACGGCTACACGTCCTTCAAGGTCTTCATGACCTACGAGGGCCTTCGCCTGAACGATGCCGAGATCCTCGGCGTGATGGACACGGCCCGGCGCACCGGCGCGCTCGTCATGGTTCATTGCGAGAACGAGGACGCGATCCGATACCTGATCGGGCGCCACGAGGCGGCCGGCGACGTGGCCCCCAGAGCCCACGCCACGACCCGGCCCGTCGCCGCCGAGCGCGAGGCGACGCATCGCGCCATGTCGCTGGCCGAGATCGTCGACGTTCCCGTCGTCATCGTCCACGTCTCGAACGGACCCGCGATCGAGGAGATCCGCCGGGCCCGCGCGCGGGGCCGCAAGGTCGTCTCGGAGACCTGCCCGCAATATGTGATGCTCACTGCCGGCGATCTCGAGGGCATGGACTGGGAGGGCGCGAAGTTCGTGTGCTCGCCGCCGCCCCGCGACGCGGCCGCGCAGGACGCGTGCTGGACCGGCATCGAGGACGGCACGTTCGACCTCTTCTCCTCCGACCACTGCCCCTTCCGATACGACGATCCGACGGGCAAGCTGAACCCGAAGGGCGCGGTGAACTTCCGGCACATTCCGAACGGCATTCCGGGCGTCGAGACGCGCCTGCCCATCCTCTTCTCGGAGGGCGTCGCCAAGGGCCGCATCGACATCCGGCGCTTCGTCGCGCTGACCGCCACCCATCCCGCCGGGATCTACGGCCTCTCGACCAAGGGCTCGATCGCCGTCGGCCTCGATGCCGACATCGCGATCTGGGACCCGAAGGCGGAGCGCACGATCCGCCATGCCGACCTGCACGACGGCTCGGACTACACGCCCTACGAGGGCGTCGCCATCCGGGGATGGCCGGCGACGGTGATTCTCGGCGGCCGCGTCATGATCGAGGAGGGCCGGCTCGTCGGCGCCAAGGGCGCCGGGCTCCACCGCGCCCGCGCCCTTTCCTCGCTGACCGCGCCGCGTCCGCTCTGACCGACCTTTGCGGGCTCAGCGGCCCGGCGGCGTCGGGGCGGCCGGGTCGATCAGCCCGTTCGATGTCAGCTCCGCCCAGAAGGCATCGGGAATGCGGGCCTCGATCGCGTCGAGATTCTGCCGGATCTGGGCCGGGGACACGCCGCCCGGAATGACGGCGGCGACGGCGGGATGAGCGAGCGGAAACTGGAGGGCGGCCGCCGGCAGCGGCACGCCGTGCCGGGCGCAGACGGACTCGATGCCGCGCACCTTCGCCTGCACGGCTTCCGGAGCTGCGTCGTAGCCGTAATTGGCGCCGCCGCCCGAGCCAGTGGCCAGAATGCCGGAGGCGAAGGGCGAGCCGATGATCACGCCGACGCCGCGCTCCACGCAGCCGGCCATGCCGCGATGGAGGCTATCCTGGTCGAGCAGCGTGTAGGGCATGGCCACCAGCACGAAATCGAGATCGACCCGGCGCGCCGTCGTCTCCAGCGAATGGCCGGTGTTGACGCCCATGCCGTAGGCCTTGATCTGCCCGTCCCGCTTCAGCTCCTCCAGCGCCTTGATGCCGCTCTCCTCCAGGCGGCGCGTGTTCGCCTCCAGGCGCTCCTCCTCGACCTGATAGCCGATGTCGAGATCGTGGATGACGAGCGCATCGACCGTATCGAGGCCAAGCCGCATCAGCGACTGCTCGTAGGCGCGCATGAAGCCGTCGTAGGAATAGTCGAACTCGACCTCGAAGTTCAGCCCGCCGGTCCAGGGCGCGCGGTCGAAGCTTGCGGGATCGCGCGGCCGGCGCAGGATGCGCCCGACCTTGGTGACGATCGCGAAGTCGCCGCGCGGCCGTGTGCGCAGGAAGCCGCCCAGCCGGTGTTCGGAGAGGCCGCGCCCATACCAGGGAGCCGTATCGAAGAAACGCACGCCCTCGTCCCAGGCGGCGCCGAGCGTCGCGTCGGCCTCCGCCTCGTCGAGCCGGGCGTAGAACTCGCCGAGATGGGCCGCGCCGAAGCCGAAGACGGGAATCTCGAGATCGCTCCGCCCGAGACGGCGGCGTTCCAACGTCTGACGCATGCCGCGCTTCTCCGGCGAAAAGGTTAGAGGCTGTTATGAACCTTGGACAGGTGTTGTGTCGTGTCAGCGACGTTCAGACCGGTAGGAGGGTGGAACAGGCAAGACTATCCGTCTTGTCTGTTCTGCCCGACGCCCCGGATGACGTCGCTCACACGACCCGAAGGGCCGCTCGTGTTGGGTCGCGGATGTGCGTCGCCCTCTTTGCCGGTAGCCCCGCTACCGGCGGCATCGGGCTCCTACCCCGCGACCCAACACGAACGGCACAACACCTGTCCAAGGTTCATAACAGCCTCTGTGTTAAGCAGGTATCGGTATCAAACGAGTATTTGTTTGACAACTTCCGAACCGAGGCCGACCCTCTTGATTCTCAGCGAACGAGGAGGCCCCACGGGAACCGACATGCTCAACGCCACGCCCGACCTTCCGTCCGGACCGCGCAGGATGCGCCGTCCCGAGCCGGTCGCATCGCCCGCCGAACGGCCGGCAGCGGGGGGAGCGAGGGCATGAGCGACCGATTCGCCCGCCTCTTCCGGCCGCCCGAGGGCGCAGCGCTCCCCCGGTTCAACGCCTCCTTCGCGCGCGGCACCATGTCCGAGGAGGTCGCCAACCAGATCATGACGCTGGTGAAGGCGGGCTTTCTGAAAGCCGGCGACCGGCTGCCGACCGAGAGCCAGATGACGGTGGCGCTCGGCATCAGCCGCCCGCCGCTGCGCGAGGCGCTGAAGGCGCTGACGCTGATGGGCGTTCTGGAAAGCCGCCAGGGCGGGCGCTACACCGTGACGGACCTCTCGCCGCTCCGGCTGGTCGAGCCCTTCAACGTCATGCTGTCGGGCAAGAGCTACGACGCGACGCATCACTACGAGGCGCGAAGCGTGGTCGAGTTGGAATGCGTCCGGCTCTGCGCGGAGCGGGCGGGCCCGCGCCTTTGCGCCGAGATTTCCCGGCTGGCCGCGGAGGGGCCGGAGACGATCGGCGACCCCGTCGCCTTCCGCACCCTCGACCGGGAGTTCCACGGCGCGATCTATGCCGGGTCCGGCAACGTCTTTCTGGAAACGGTTGCACAGGGGCTCTCCACCGTCGCGCTCGACATCCTGCGCAGCACCGTCCTGCAGCCTGGCCTGATCGCCCGCAGCTGCCAGGATCACTGCCGCATCGCCGAGGCGATCGTGGAGCGGGACGGCGACGCGGCGGTCGAGGCCTATCGCGCCCATCTCCTGAACATCCGCGACATGACGATCCGCTTCCTCAAGACGGCGCCGGAGAAAAGCCTTCAATGAGCGAGCGGATCGCCTTCCGCATGGTGCTCCACGAAGGGCAGGCAAAGGCCTATCGCGAGCGGCACGCGGCGATCTTTCCCGACCTCGTGGAGGCCTTGAAGGCGGCGGGCATCTCGGACTATTCGATCTGGCTCGATCCCGAGACGCATCATCTCTTCGCCATCCTCACGAGGCGCCGCGACCACGACATGGACGCCCTTCCGCAAACCGAGATCGTCCAACGCTGGTGGGCCTTCATGGCCGACATCATGGAAACCGATCCGGGCAACGTTCCCCGTCAGGTCCAGCTCCTGCCAATGTTCCACCTGCCGTGAACCGACGCGAACCATGATCCCCTGGATTCCTCTCGGCACGGCCGCCATTCCCGGCGGCGGTGAATTGCGCCTCATGCGGCGCGGCTCGGAATATTCCATCATGATCGGCGGAACCGAGCTGATGAACAGCCGGCTCAGCGGCTCGGAGGAGGCGCTCGCGACGATGGCGGCGGACCGCCTCGGCCCGCTCGACGCGTCCCGATTCCTGATCGGCGGCCTCGGCATGGGCTTCACCCTTCGCGCCGCGCTGGCGCGCCTGGGGCCCGCCGCCCGTATCACCGTCGCCGAGCTCGTGCCGGGCGTCGTCGATTGGGCGAAGGGCGCGATGGCCGAGGTCTTCCAAGGCTCGCTCGACGATCCTCGGGTCGCCGTGGTCCTCGAAGACGTCGCCGAGACGATCGCCGGGGCGCCCGGCGCCTACGACGCCATTCTCCTCGACGTCGACAACGGCCCGGACGGGCTGACCAGCGGCGGCAACGACCGGCTCTACGGACCAAAGGGGCTGGACGCCGCGCGCATCGCGCTCCGGCCGGGCGGGGTTCTCGCCGTCTGGTCCTCGGGGCCGGACCCCGCCTTCACCGCGCGGCTCGGCCGCGCCGGCTTTCGCGCGGAGGAGGTCCGCGTGAAGGCCGGGCGCGGGCGCGGCACGAAGCATGTTCTCTGGTTCGCGACGAAGCCCGCCTGATCGGGCCTCGACGTCTTGAGCCTATACGCGGACGGTCAGAACTCCTCCCAGTCGTCGGCGGCCGCCTTCGGTGCGGCGCCGCCGGCACCGGTCGTGCGCATCTGGGCGACGGGTCTGGCCGGGCGTGCCGGGGGCGCGGCCGGGCGCCGGGCGGCCGGCGCGGCGGAGCGGGTGCTGCGCGCGGAGGTCGCGAGGTTGAAGCGCAGGGTCAGCTGCGAGAGGGTCTCGGTCTCGCTCGCCAGATGCTGCGCGGCGGCGGTCGTCTCCTCCACCATCGCGGCGTTCTGCTGCGTGACCTTGTCCATCTGATCGGCGGCCGTGGAGACCTCCTTCAGGCTCAGCGACTGTTCCCGTGCGGTCCGGGCGATGTCGGAGACCACGCGGTTCATCTCGGAGACGCCGGCGAGGATCTCCTCCAACGAGCGGCCGGAGGCGGAGACGAGCTCGACCCCTCGCCCGACCTGCGCGGCCGAGGCCGAGATCAGCGTCTTGATCTCTTTCGCCGCCTCCGCCGAACGCTGGGCAAGGCCGCGGACCTCCTGGGCGACCACGGCGAAGCCACGTCCCGCCTCGCCGGCGCGTGCCGCCTCGACGCCCGCGTTGAGCGCCAGGAGGTTCGTCTGGAAGGCGATCTCGTCGATGACGCCGATGATCTGGCCGATCTTGTCGGAGGACTGTTCGATCTGGCTCATGGCCTCGACGGCGCGGCCGACGATCTCTCCGCCCTTTTCCGCGTTCTTCTGGGCGGCGGCGGCGGTCGCCTGCGCCTCGCCGGCGCTCCCGGCGGTCTGGTTGATGCCGCGCGTCACTTCGGAGAGGGCGGCGACCGTCTCCTCCAAGCTCGCCGCCTGCTGTTCGGTGCGCTGGGAGAGATCGTTCGAGGCGACCGAAATCTCGCTGAGGCCGTCGCTGATCGTGCCGACCGACTGGACGACCTGGCCCAGGACCTCCTCCAGCGCCGCGACCGCGTCGTTGTAGGTCTCGGCCATCGCGCCGAAGCTGCCGGAAAGATCGGAGGGCGCGCGGGCGCCGAGATCGCCGGAGCGCAGCTTCTGGAAGGCGGCGCCGAAGGCCTCCATGGCCATGCGCTGCGCCTCGTCCGTCTCGGCCTTGGCGGCCTCCGCCTTCTTGCGGTCGGCCTCCAGCGTGTCGAGATAGACCGAGACGGCGTAGTCCATGTCGAGCAGGGCCGCCTTGACGACGCTGGACAATTCGTCCGCCAGCGTCTTCGAACCCTTGCGGCCGAAGCGGGACGGCCAGCGCTTCTCCACGACCTGCCCGATCAGACCTTCCAGGATCAGGGCGTAGCCGCCGATGTACCAGCGCGGCTCCAGGCCGAGCTTGGCATGGACGCGGCCGACCGTGGAGACGCCGGCGACGTAGCTCGCATCGTAGTCGGCATCCGCGAT
The DNA here is from genome assembly GCF_001425485.1 of Aureimonas sp. Leaf427. Taxonomy (GTDB): domain Bacteria; phylum Pseudomonadota; class Alphaproteobacteria; order Rhizobiales; family Rhizobiaceae; genus Plantimonas. The sequence continues at coordinate 656,930 of NZ_LMQW01000012.1, forward strand.
GATGCCCCAATGCTTCATCTGCCGGCTCTTGGCGCTGGCGATATGCGCCTCGTCGGAAAAGAAGCGGCGGGTGTGCGGATTGGCGCGGGCCTTGGCATAGAACGCGTCGAGCGCCGGACCGATGCCGTCCGCGATCGCCGGCTTCAGGGTTCTCAGGCGCTCGCGCGCCGCCGTGTCGAGCCCGATGAAGTCCAGCCGCTCGCTCAGCGAATCCGTCTCGTGCGTGTTCATGATCGTCTCCGCTACCCCAGCCTGAAATCGCGAAGTGCCCCCGCACATCCGCAATCCCGAAATTAAGGCTACCCAAGATTGTTTAGCGGCCCATTAACCGATCGCCCGTTGATTCCATGGCGAGATCAAACTGGTATCCTAGTCGGAAGTCTGTATAGGGAAGGCGCGGCCGTCGGGCGGCCCGGCCCGGTGCGGGCGGTGGTCGGTCCGATCGATGCAGGGCTTGCCGCGGGACGATGATCGAGCGCCCCCCTTGCGCCTTTCGAGACGCACGGCGCTCCGGGATGGAACGGGAGACAGGCGATGGCAGGACGGCTCGAGGGCAAGATCGCGGTTGTGACCGCGGCGGGACAGGGCATCGGGCGCGCCGTCGCGAACGCCTTCGTGGCGGAGGGGGCGACGGTCTACGCCTCCGACCTCGACGGCTCCAAGCTTGCCGGCCTCGACGCCGCCACGCAATCGCTGGACGTGACCTCGTCGGAAGCGGTCGCCGCCTATACGAGCGCCCTCCCCGCGCCGGACATCCTCTTCAACTGCGCCGGCTTCGTGCATCACGGCACGATCCTCGAGTGCTCCGACAAGGACTGGGACTTCTCCTTCGACCTCAACGTGCGCTCGATGCACCGGATGATCCGGGGACTGCTGCCGAAGATGGTGGAGAAGGGCGGCGGGTCGATCGTCAACGTCGCCTCGGCCGCCTCCTCGATCAAGGCCGCGCCCAACCGCTACGTCTACATGGCCTCCAAGGCCGCCGTCGTCGGCCTGACGCGCTCCATCGCGGTGGACTTCATCAAGCAGCGCATCCGCTGCAACGCGATCTGCCCGGGAACGATCGAGTCGCCCTCGCTGGAGAGCCGCATCGACACGCTCGGCCGCGAGGTCGGCGGGCGCGACAAGGCGCTCGACATGTTCATCTCGCGCCAGCCCATGGGCCGCCTCGGCAAGGCCGAGGAGATCGCCATGCTCGCCGTCTACCTCGCCTCCGACGAGAGCGCCTTCACGACGGGCACGACGCAGCTGATCGACGGCGGCTGGACGCTTTAAGGCTGCGGGGGCGGGCGAAGACCGGTCAGCGGTTCTCCGCCAGCGCCTCGGACAGGTTGCCTTCCCGGTTCGGGCGCATCGGCGCCTGACGGGCAGGCGGATTTCGGACCGCGTGAAGTTTGACAAAACCCAGCATGACCAGGGCTCCGATCGGCAGGAGTGCCATCAATGCGATCTGGGCGAGGGTCACGGGTCCAATCCCTTCAAGTGCCTGTAGGCATGAGAATGTATGATGCCCGAGACGGCAAGGCAAACAACGGACAGAACGAACAGGCTTCCGATCGTTCCCCCGGATATGTCGTCTCGTGAAAGAGCGGTCACGACGGGAGCGAGACCGCCGACGCCGAACGTCGCGATCGCAATGCCATTGAGGAACGTCGCTCGAAGCTTGATTTGTTCCTTCGCCGCATCGGTCAATGGGCGCGGCGCCTCCCGCTCGTGGGCGGGACTGTCTGGAACTCGAACGTCGGCCAAACGCGCTTCCCTCTCCCGGCAGCAAGACAGGTCTTGAAAGAGGTTCCGCCATGGCCGTCATAGGGTCAAGCAACCCAGCGCACTGCCTTTCGGTCCTATTCCTAAGGCCGAGGAGGCCAACACTTTCGGCGGCCGAAGAACGTCGAGGTCTTCACGCCACCGCCGCCTCGCGCGCCGGAACGGTCACGTCGAACGGCGTCAGCCGGGTCGCGCGGCCGGGGCCGATGGCGAGGACGCTGCCGGGCGGCACGAGGCCCCAGGTGCCGCAGTTCTGGTCGCAGGGCTCGGAGGCGACGACGATGCCCTCGCCCTCGATGCGCCAGTAGAGCGAAGGCGGCCTTCCGTCGCTCGCCCAGCGATAGGCGTAGAGCGTCTCGCCATCGCAATGCACGGCGGCAAAGCGCAGGGGCTCGGGTTCGGGGCCGCAGGCCGCCAGGATCGAGGAAAGCGTCGCGCGCATCGCCTCCACCGGATCGGCGTCGAGGCCATGGCCGAGCGCGGTCAGGAAGATCGCCTCGGAATCGCTGGTGCCCTTGCGCAAGGGATAGAGCGCGTCCGGGATCAGCGCGTCGACGCGGCGGCGATGACGGTCGTAGCCGCCGACCTGGCCGTTGTGCATGAAGAGATGCCGGCCCGCCGAGAAGGGATGGCAATTGGCGGTGGAGACCTCGCCCGAGGTCGCCGAGCGAACATGGGCGACGAAGAGGCGCGAGCGGATCTGGCCGCAGAGCGAGGTGAGATTGGCGTCGGACCAGGCGGGCAGGATGCCGCGATAGATGCCGGGCTCCTCGCGCTCGCCGTACCAGCCGACGCCGCAGCCGTCGCCGTTCACGACGGTCTTCGCCTCGCGCGCCGCCAGCGACTGCGAGATCAGAGACGTCTCCGGGCGCACCAGCAGCTGGTCGAGAAAGACCGGCGTTCCCGAATAGGCGAGAAAGCGGCACATCGCGGCGGACTCTCCTGCAGGGCCGACCCGGCGGGCCGGCGAAACTATCCCACGGCTAAAGGCTTACGCCGCCTTGCGTTCGCGAAGCTGGATGTCGGTCTCATGAAGGGCGAAGCGGCTGGCGGCATCGGCATGGATGCGCGTGGAATCGAAGCCCGGCAGAACCAGCGCGTCGGGATCGAGAAGGAGACAGATCTCGGTGCAGCCCAGAATGACGCTGTCGGCGCCGGCCGCCCGGCCGCGCTCGACGATCGACAGCATCGCGCGGTGCGAGCGCTCCTCGACGCGCCCGACGCAGAGCTCCTCGAAGATGATCCGGTGAACCTCGGCGCGGTCCTCGGCCTCCGGCACGATCGGCCGGAGGCCGGCGAGGCGCTCCATCCGGTCGGCGTAGAAACCGTGCTCCATCGTGTAGCGGGTGGCCAGAAGCAGCGGCCTTCGAAGACCGGCCCCGACGATCTCGCGCCCGGTCTCGGCGACGACGTCGATCAGCGGAACCTCGATCGAGGAAGCGACCGCGTCCGCCACGAGGTGCATCGTGTTGGTGCAGATGAGGACGCAGTCGGCCCCCGCCGCCTCGAGGCCCCTCGCGGAGGCGGCAAGCATCTCGGCCGCCAGATCCCACCGGCCGGCCTTCTGGAGCGCGACGACGTCGGAAAAGTCGAGCGAGTGCAGGAGGACGCGCGCCGAGGCGAGGCCGCCCCGCGCGGCGCGGGCACTCTCGTTCAGGCGGCGATAGTAGACCGCCGTGGATTCCCAGCTCATGCCGCCGATGAGGCCGATGGTCTTCATGTCGACAGGTCCCGTCTTCGCGTTCGATGACGACATGATGCGACGCTTCCGGCGAAAGCGGGATGCGAAGTTCGGCCGATCGGCGGGATATCGTGCAGACGAGCCGCGCCTGATGGTGCTTTGGCGCAAACGTCTTGCGCGAAGACCTGCGAGCCTGCATCCTGACATCATGCTCGACACCCGCGACCAGGACATTCTCGCCCTTCTCCAGGACGACGCCGACATGCCGCTCGCCGCCATCGCGGCGCGCGTCTCGCTGTCGGCCTCGGCCTGCTCGCGGCGCATCCAGAGGCTGGAGGCGGAGGGCCATATCCTGCGGCGCGTCGCCGTTCTCGACCGAGCCCGGATGAACCTGCCGACGACGATTTTCGTCGTCGTCAAGACCTCGCGCCATCAGGCGGGCTGGCTGGAGGAGTTCAAGGCGGCGATCTCCGCCATCCCGGAGATCGTCGAGGCCCATCGGCTGACCGGCAATTTCGACTATATCCTGAAGATGGTCCTGCCGAACGTCGAGCATTACGACACGGTCTACAAGCGCCTGGTCTCGCGGATCGAGCTTGCGGAAATGTCGGCCTATATCTCGATGGAGACGCTGAAGTTCGCGACCGCGATCCCGACCCGCTTCTCCTGAGGGCGGCCGCTTTCAAGCCGGCGTGACCGGGGCGCATCTCGACAGGGCTTCGGGGCGCTCCTATGGAAGGTCTTTGCCGCCTCCCGCCTGGACGATCAGCGCCCGTGACGAACCCTTTTCCCCGCCGCCCCGCATCCCGGCTCCTCCGCCGTCTCGGCGCTGCGGCGCTGGCAGCGCTTCTGGCCTTCTGCGCCGTGCCGGCCGGCGCCGTCACCGTGGTGCCGCCGGGCAACCGGAATGCCGACCAGCCGGACGTGCCGGCCGGCGCGATCCGCCGCACCAGCCAGACGCGCGGCACGTTCGACGCCAAATACGAGAAGATCCGCAATCTCATCGCCACCAACGACGAGCTTCGCGGCAAGATCGACAAGGCCGCGCGGGCCTACGGCATCGATCCCATCCACATCGTCGGCGCGCTCGTCGGCGAGCACACCTACAATGTCGACGCGCTCGACCGCATGCAGACCTATTACGTGAAGGCCCTGTCCTATCTCGAGGCGAAGGTGGTCTTCGCCTACGAGGGCGAGAGCGTCACCGACTTCGTCGCGCGGCCAGAGTTCCGGGCTTGCGCAGGGGCCAAGGGCGACGAGGCGCTGTGGAGCTGCCGCGAGAGCGTCTTCAACACCGCCTTCCGCGGCCGGACGGTCGACGGGCGCTCCTATCCCGACAACCGCTTCGGCGCCGTCTTCTTCCAGCCCTTCTACGCCGGGCAGACCTTCGGGCTCGGGCAGATCAACCCCTTGACCGCGCTCGGCGTCTCCGACCTCGTCCACCGCGTGTCCGGCTATCCCGACCTCGACCCGGACAAGGCGCCGGAGGTCTATCGCGCGATCATGGACCCCGACCGCTCGCTCGCCTACATGGCCGCCGTCATCCGCTCCTCGATCGAGGCCTATCGCGAGATCGCCGGCGTCGACATTTCCGGCAATCCCGGCATCACGGCGACGCTCTACAATGTCGGCAATCCCCGCGCCCGCGCCGCCGCGCTCGCCGCCGACAACAAGGCGCGCGCCGGCGCCGGCCAGCCGCCCCGGCTGCCGGAGGAGAACTATTACGGCTGGCTCGTCAACGACAAGCTGCCGGAGCTGGAGCCGCTGGCCCGCTGACACCCTGCCGAACGATCGGATCGGGTCCCGTCCAATGCGCCCGTCGGATCGGCCCCGTCAGATCGGCATATCCGCTTCCGAGCGGGGATTGTGGATCGGACATCCGTTGCGCGAGGCGCGGAACGAGGCCGACATCTCGTAGGCCGGGCGGCGCGCGCGCATGATCGAGCCGAGCGGCCGGTGGGCGGCGAGCCCGTGCCAGGGCGAGAAGGAGAGGCTCTCGTCGGCGCCCTCGGACCGCGCCCTGTCCCAGACCGGCTGCGGGGGCACGGTGATGCGCGCCAGCGTGCGATAGGGGCTTTCCGCCTCCGGCCAGACGACGTTCGCCGTCTCGATCGGCATGGTCGCGCGATTGGTCAGAAGCTGCGCGCAGAGGTCGAACGTGCCCGTCTGGCTCTCGAAGAAGTCGGCCACGGCCTCGCGTAGCGCGTCGGGGCGCCCGCGCGTCTCGATCTCCTCGCCCTTCAGCGAAGCGAGTTCGGGGCCGACCGGCGAAAGGCGGAACTTGGCGACATAGGGGCCGAAGAGCACCGGCACCTGCGAGTAGAAGCTGGAAGCCAGGACATGCGTGTTGCGGTGGCCGCCCAGCGCCTTCAGGACCGCACTTTCGCCGCCGACCGATTCCAGCAGCGCCTCGACGCCGCGCAGGGCGGCGGAGGCGGCCTTCTTCAGACCCTCCGGCCGGTCCGTCGTGTCGGCATGGAGCTTCAGGCTCTTCAGGAAGGCGCGCGCGTCCGCCGCCACGAAGGCGGGCGCGTCCGCCATGACGAAATCCTGCGTGCACTCGCCCTCGGTGCCGGCCAGACGCTCGCCCTCGACGCCGACGACCTTCAGCCCGAGCCCGCGCGGCACCGAGGCGCCGTCGTCGAGACGATCGCCGGGATTGGTGGAGAAGCGCATGAGCACGGGATAGACCTTCGGCTCGGCGAAGAGGCCCTGGCGCAGCGCCGGATCGAGATCCTCCAGCACCGCCAGCTCGCCGCGGACGATGCCGTGGCTCTTGGCGTGAACCGCGCGGCTGGCGCTTCCCTCGTCGTCGCTCGCCGTCCGCATGATCCGGCGCAAGGTGGCGACGATCTCGGAAAAGGTCTCGACCTCGTCGTCGCGGACGATTTCCATGTCGGGCGTGAAGCGGACGAACGAAGCGACGTCCGCCGCAGGGACGGGAAGGGTCAAAGCTTTGCACGTTCCACTCGTCGGCATCGCCGGGCCCTTCGTTTCCAAGACGCATCCGCTGCGTCGATCGACGGCGTTCGTGCCTTCTCACGATCGAACAAAAGGCCGAGACACTTTAAAGATGCATTGAGCAACTAGCATGCCTTCACTCGGTTCCGCGACGGGGAGAAATATTTTTCGGCGTCGGCGGGACCCTACCGAGAAGGAGCGCTCGACTGGACAAAGTCGGGGCCGAACGCCTAGAGCAGGCTCCGGCGGCGGGGGAGCCGCGTTCTCGCGAGACGAACCATGGCAAGCCAACCGGTCGCGGCCGGCGACGCATCGGGCACGCGCCCGGACGGCACGAGCTTCTCGGGGCATATCGGCCAGACGCTGATGCTCGGCCTGCCGCTGGCCGGCGCGCAGCTGGCGCAGATGTCGATCAACGTCACCGACACCGCGCTGATCGGCCGGCTGGGGCCGGAGCCGCTCGCCGCCGCCGTCCTCGCCGCGCAGACCTTCTTTCTCGTCTGGATGTTCGGTGCCGGCTTCGCGCAGGCGGTGATGCCGGTGGCCGCCGCCGCGGCCGGGCGCGGCGACGTGCCGGGCATCCGCCGCTCCGTGCGCATGGGGCTCTGGGTCGTCCTCCTCTACGGCGCGCTCGTCATGGTGCCGCTCTGGCACACGGAGGCGATCCTTCTCGCCCTCGGGCAGGAGCCGCGCGTCTCCGCGCTGGCCGGCGCCTTCATGCGCATCCTGCAATGGTCGATGTTTCCCGCGCTCCTCCTCGTCACGCTGCGCTCCTATCTCGGCGTGCTCGACCGGGCGAACGTCATTCTGGCCATCACCGTCTTCGGCGCGATCCTCAACGGCGCGCTCGACGTCGTGCTGATCTTCGGCCATCTCGGCGCCCCCGCGCTCGGCATGGCAGGCGCGGCCTATGCCTCGGTGACCGCCAATATCGCGATGGCGCTGATCGTGTTTCTCTATACGTGGAAGGCGCCGGGCCTTGCCGCGCACGAGCTCTACGTGCGCTTCTGGCGGCCGGACTGGCAGGCCTTCGCGGAGGTGCTGCGGCTGGGCTGGCCGATCTCGACGACGATCGTGGCCGAGGTCGGGCTCTTCGCCGCCGCCTCGATCCTGATGGGCTGGCTCGGCACGATCCAGCTCGCCGCGCACGGCATCGCGCTCCAGCTTGCCTCGATCGCCTTCATGATCCCGCTCGGCCTCGCCAGCGCCGGCACGATCCGCGTCGGACAGGCCTATGGCGCCGAGGACTGGACGGGCGTCGGGCGCGCGGGCACGGCCGCGCTCGTGCTGGCCGTCGGCATCGCCTTCGTCGGCGCGCTGTTCTTCTGGATCATCCCGGAGGCGCTGATCTCGCTCTATCTCGACCGGAACGACCCGAACGCGGCGGCGGTGCTGGCCTTCGGCGCGCCGCTCCTCTTCGTCGCCGCGGCCTTCCAGTTCGTGGACGGCCTGCAGGTCGTCGCCTCCGGCCTCCTGCGCGGGCTGAAGGACACGCGCATTCCCATGCTGATCGCCCTCTTCAGCTACTGGGTCATCGGCATGCCGGTCGCCTATCTCCTCGCCTTCAAGCTCGGCTTCGGCGGCCCCGGCGTCTGGATCGGGCTGGCAAGCGGCCTTCTCTGCGCCGCCGTCCTGATGACGGCGCGCTTCCAGGCGCGCGCGCGCCTCGGCCTCACCCCGCGCTGAGGCGCTTGGGCTCTGCGCCTTTAGGATGAGACCCCCGCCCGGCCGGGCTCCGCCGGTTGACCGGCGATGGCCCCGTCCGTAACACTTGGCGCCAACACGCAACGTGCACGAGCCCGCGAAGACGGGCCGGGCCAATTGCGGGAGATTTGGGGAGGATCGGCCATGAAGACCGCAGCGTTGTTGTGCGCAGCAGCATTCTCGTTTTTCACAAGCATCGCAGGGGCGCAGGAAACCTATCCGAGCCAGCCGATCACCATCGTCGTTCCTTTCTCGGCCGGCGGGCCGACGGACACGGTGACGCGGCTGATCGCCGAGCCCATGGGCCGCGAGCTCGGCCAGCAGATCGTGATCTCGAACGTCGCCGGCGCCGGCGGCACGCTCGCCTCTGGTCAGGTCGCCAAGGCCAAGCCCGACGGCTACACGCTCCTGATGCACCATATCGGCATGTCGACCGCGCCGACGCTCTACCGCAATCTCGACTTCGATCCGCAGGTGGACTTCGCCACGCTCGGCCTCGTCACCAACGTTCCGATGACGCTGATCGCGCGCAAGGATTTCGAGCCCTCGACGCTGCAGGAGCTCGTGACCTTCGTGAAGGCCAACAAGGACAGCGTCGTCTATGCCAATGCCGGCATCGGCGCGGCCTCGCATCTGTGCGGCATGCTCTTCATGAACGCCATCGACACGGCGCTGACCACCGTTCCCTACAAGGGCACGGGCCCGGCCATGACCGACATCCTCTCCGGCGACGTCGATCTCATGTGCGACCAGTCGACCAACACGACCGGCCAGATCAAGGGCGGCGAGGTGAAGGTCTACGCGGTGACGACGCCCGAGCGGCTCGGCAACCTGCCGGACGTGCCGACCACGACCGAGGCCGGCCTGCCCGGCTTCCAGGTCGGCGTCTGGCACGGCCTCTACGCGCCGAAGGGCACCGATCCCGCCATCGTCGCCAAGGTCTCTAAGGCCCTGCAGACCGCGCTGAAGGACCCGAAGGTCATCGAGCGCTTCGCCGAACTCGGCACGACCCCGGTCGCCGAGGACCAGGCGACGCCGGAGGCCCACAAGGCCTATCTCGCCGAGCAGATCGCGCTGTGGAAGCCGATCATCGAGAAGGCCGGCGTCTTCGCGGACTGAGGACGGACATTATCGACGACGGGAGCGGGTGAACGTTTCGACGTCGTCCGGGAAGCCTTCGCGCTCGACGACACCCCCCTCTGTCCTGCCGGACATCTCCCCCGCAAGGAGGGAGATCGGCGGCTCGACGGGCGGAGATCGGCCTGATCTCCCCCCTTGAGGGGGAGATGCCGCCCCTCGACAAAGGCTCGGGAGGCAGAGGGGGGCGCTTCGCGCCATGCCTTTGCAATCGCGTGCCCCCCCCTCCGCACGCCCCACCACCCAACCGGAAAGGCCCGCGCCCGTGGAGCTTCGCAAATCCCGCAAGGACATCCTGTCCGGGCTCGTCTTCATCGGCATCGGCGCCGCCTTCGCGGTGGGAGCGCTCGGCTATCCGATGGGCACGGCGACGCGGATGGGCGCGGGCTACTTTCCCTTCGCCCTGTCGCTGATCCTCGTCGCCTTCGGCGTCGCGATCCTCGTCAAAGGGTTTCGAAACCATGGGGCCGCCGAGACGCTCGGCACGGTGCCCTGGCGCGGCGGGGCGCTCATTCTCGGCGCGATCGTCTTCTTCGGCTTCTGCCTCACCGGGCTCGGCTTCGTGCCGACCCTGTTCGTCACGGTCTTCGCCAGCGCGCTCGCCAGCCGCTCGATGACGGCGCTCGGCGCGCTCGCGCTGGCGCTCGGCATGGTGGTCCTCTGCTACGTCATCTTCATCAAGGGCCTCGGCGTCACCGTGCCGCTCTTCGGCCCCTGGCTTCCGGTCTGAGAACCCCACATGGATCTTCTCGCCAATCTCGCCCTCGGCTTCCAGACCGCGCTCGATCCGGTCAACCTCCTCTGGTGCTTCGTCGGCGTGCTGCTCGGCACGCTGGTCGGCGTCCTGCCCGGCATCGGGCCGACCGCGACGATCGCCATGCTCCTGCCGATCACCTTCTCCTTCGCGCCCGTCACCGCGCTGATCATGCTGGCCGGCATCTATTACGGCGCGCAGTACGGCGGCTCCACCACCGCGATCCTGATCAACCTGCCCGGCGAATCCTCTTCCGCCGTGACAGCGCTCGACGGCTATCAGATGGCCCGCAAGGGCCGGGCGGGTCCGGCGCTCGCCACCGCCGCGCTCGGCTCCTTCTTCGCCGGCACGGTCGCGACCTTCATCCTGGTGCTGGCCGCCCCGCCGCTCGCCGCCGTCGCCTTGTCCTTCTCGGCGCCCGAGTATTTCTCGCTCATCATCCTCGGCCTCCTCGCCTCGATCGCGCTCGCGCAAGGCTCGGTGCTGAAAGCGCTGGCGATGATCGTGCTCGGCCTTCTCCTCGGCACGGTCGGGCAGGACGGGTTCGACGGCACGCCGCGCTACTCGATGGGCTTTCCCGAGCTTTACGGCGGAATCAACTTCGTCTCCGCGGCGATCGGCATTTTCGGCGTGGCCGAGATCCTGCGCAATCTGGAGAACGAGACGACGCGCGACGTCATGGTGAAGTCGGTCAAGAACCTCTGGCTCACCAAGGACGACTTCAAGCGCATCGTCGGCCCGGTCCTTCGGGGCACCGCGCTCGGCTCGATCCTCGGCATCCTGCCGGGCGGCGGGCATGTCCTCGCCTCCTTCGCCTCCTACTCGCTGGAAAAGCGCGTCTCCAAGCATCCGGAAGAGTTCGGCAACGGCGCGATCGAGGGCGTGGCGGGGCCGGAAAGCGCCAACAACGCGGCCGCCCAGACCTCCTTCATCCCGCTCCTCACGCTCGGCATTCCCGCCCATCCCGTGATGGCGCTGATGATCGGCGCCTTCATCACGCAGGGCATCACGCCGGGGCCGAACGTCATCACCGACGAGCCCGCGCTGTTCTGGGGCATCATCGTCTCCATGTGGGTCGGAAACCTGCTCCTGGTGCTGCTCAACCTGCCGCTGATCGGGCTCTGGGTGAAGCTTCTCACCATTCCCTACAAGGTGCTCTTCCCCGCCATCATCGCCTTCGCCTGCATCGGCTGCTACTCGCTGAACGCCAATGCCTTCGACATCTACGCGATCGTCTTCTTCGGCGTGCTCGGCTACGTCCTGATGAAGCTCGGCTGCGAGCCGGCGCCGCTGCTGCTCGGCTTCGTGCTCGGCCCGCTTCTCGAAGACCATTTCCGCCGCGCCATGATCCGCTATCGCGGCGATCCCATGATCTTCCTGGAGCGCCCGATCTCGGCCGCGCTCCTGGCGCTGGCGCTCGCCGCCGTCATCATCGCCGTCCTGCCCCAGGTCCGCCGCAAGCGGCAGGAGGTCTTCGTCGAGGACGAGTGATGCCAGCGGCCCTGGCAAGGGACCGCTGGTATCCCGCGCCGACCGGACCGGCGGGCTTCATCTGTCGTCCCGAAGATCCGATCCGCACCGGACATGAAAAAGGGCGGCACGGGGCCACCCTTTCGATCTGCCGGCGCAGGAGCGCGAGGGTTCAGGCGCAGCCCTTGTAGGCCTTGCCGTCCAGCGGCTCGACCTCGACCTGCGTGTGACCGGAATCGATGAAGCCGAGGCGGCCGGCGGCGCCCTTGGAGAGATCGATCACCCGGCCCTTGATGAAGGGGCCCCGATCGTTGATCCGCACGACGACCGAGCGGCCGTTCCGCAGGTTCGTGACCTTCACCTTGGTGCCCAGCTTCAGCGTCTTGTGCGCGGCGGTCATGGCGCTGGGGTTCATCATCTCGCCGGACGCGGTGCGCGAGCGAAGGGAGTACCAGGAGGCACCTCCGCAGAGGGCAGCGGCTTCGGCCGGCTTGGCGATGATCGGAAGGGGAGCGGCGGAGAAGCTCGCAGCCACGAGAAGCGCGGCAAGGGTCGTCGGCAGTTTCAACTCATCGGTCCAAGGCCATTGGTTCCCACACCGGCCGAGCGAAACCTCGTGACCGATGCGTTTACGAGGCGCTCAGTGCCGGCCGGATGGGGCGAAAAAAAGATGGTTCCAAGGCATTGCTAAATTATTTTGCTGAAACTTGGTCATTTATGGGAAGCCCATTCTGATTTGAGGGCCTCCAAAGCCTCCCGATAGGTAGGATATTCGAACATATAACCCAAGCGCTTAAGCCGCGCGTTGGAGACCCGCTTGTTCTCCCCGTAGAAGCTTCGCGCCATCGGCGACAAGTCGGCCGTCTCGAAGTCGATTTCGGGCGGCAGGGGCGCCCCGACGAGGCGCGCGGCGTGCGCCACGACGTCCTGCGGCGGGGCAGGCTCGTCGTCGGTGACGTTGAAGACGCCGCCGATCTTGCGGCCCGCCAGGAGCGCGAGGCTTCCCGCGATATCGGCGACATGGATGCGGTTGAAGACCTGGTCCTTCTTCACCAGCCGGCGCGCCTTGCCCTCGCGAAGATTGACCATCGCGTTGCGGCCGGGCCCGTAGATGCCGGAGAGGCGCAGGATCGCGAGCGGCACGCCGTGCTCCTCGGCGACGAGCGTCCAGAGCCGCTCGGCCTCCACGCGCTCCTTCGAGCGCACGGAGACGGGGGCAAGCTCGGTCTCCTCGTCTACCCAGGCGCCGCCATGGTCGCCATAGACGCCGACGGTCGAGAGATAGCCGATCCAGGCAAGCTTCGGGCAGCCGCGCGCGATCACGTCGCGATACTGCCGCAGCACGGGATCGCCGGCCGCCCCCGGCGCGATCGAGACGAGGAGATGCGTGGTGCGGGCGAGCGCGGCGTCGATCCCCGCCCCCGGCGCCTTGCCGTCGAACGTATAGGGCCTCAGACCCCGCGCCGCGAAGCTCGAGGCCTTGGCGGCCGAGCGCGTGGTGACGCCCGTGACCTCGGCAGGGTCGAGGCGCTCCACGAAGGCGGAGGCCGAGTAGCCGCAGCCGAAGACGAAAAGGCCGAAGCCATCACCGGACATCGCTCGTTCCCTCAAGTGTCAGGCAAGGAGCGCATCCCACTCGGCCCTCGCCACCGCATCCGCCTCCTTATGGCGGGCGGCGTCGCGCATCGCCAGGGCCTCGGCGGGCGCGAGGCGCGACAGCGCCCAGACGGCCATGGCCCGCACCAGCCCTGCCTCGTCCTCCAGCCGCCGGCGCACCGCCGGCAGAAGCGCGGGGTCCGCCGAATTTCCCGCCGCGATCAGGCAGTTGGACACGAACTTGTCGCGCCCCGCGCGCTTCACCGGCGAGCCGGAGAAGAAGGCGCGGAAGGCCGCATCGTCGAGCTCCAGAAGGTCCGCCAGGGGCGGCGCCTTCAGCTCCTCGCGGGCGACGAGCTTGGCCTCGCGCGCCGCGCTCGCGAACTTGTTCCAGGGGCAGGCCGCGAGACAGTCGTCGCAGCCGTAGATGCGGTTGCCCATGGCGGCGCGAAACTCGGCCGGCACGGGCCGCGCCGTCTCGATCGTGAGGTAGGAGATGCAGCGCCGGGCATCCAGCTGATAGGGCCGGGGAAAGGCGTCGGTCGGGCAGGCCTCCTGGCAGGCGGTGCAGGAGCCGCAGAGGTCGCGGCCGGGCGCGTCGGGCACGAGATCGAGCGTCGTGAAGATAGAGCCGAGAAAGAGCCAGGAGCCGAAGTCGCGCGAGACGAGATTGGTGTGCTTGCCCTGCCAGCCGAGCCCGGCCGCCTCCCCCAGCGGCTTCTCCATCACCGGCGCGGTGTCGACGAAGACCTTCATCTCGCCGCCGCCGGCCTTGGCGATCAGCCGCTGCCCCAGTTCCTTCAGCCGCCCTTTGATCACGTCGTGATAGTCGCGGTTGCGGGCATAGACCGAAATCGCCCCGCGCTCGGGCCTCCCCTGCAGCGCGCGGGGGTCCTCCTCCGGGCCGTAGTTCATGCCGAGGACGATGATGGATCGCACCTCCGGCCAGAGCGAGCGCGCCGAGCGCCGGCGCTCCAGCGTCTCCGGCATCCAGCCCATCGTCCCGTGCCGCCCCTCCGCCACGAACGCCTCCAGCCGGCCGCCCGCGACGCCTCCCTCGCCGGCGGCCGCGATGCCGAGGCTGTCGAAGCCGAGCCGGCGGGCGTCGGCGTCGAGAAAGGCGCGCAGGGCGGTGGGGGCGGTCACGTGCAAATTCAGAACCCAGCGTCTGCGGGTGCGACGGTTAGCGCTTCCAGGATACAACGGCCCATGGGTGCATAGTTCGCGTGATGCGCGGCAACCGAAGCTGCGATCCAAGCGTCCGGCTCAAGATGGTTGGGATCGAACCAATAGCCGGCCTGCTCGGCAAGCTGACGAAAGTAGGCGAGCTGCGTTCGACCGTTTCCATCGCGAAAAGGGTGAACGTAGTTCACGTCACCCATGATGGAGCCCGCTTCCGTGGCGAAAGCGACAATATCCAGCCCCTTTAGGAAGTCACGCTCGACAAGACGTCGATGGATATCGTCCATTCCGGCCTCGATGAAGCGCCGGAATTGGAAATGGCTGTTGCCTTTCGATATCTCGACCGTTCGGATATCTCCTGCCCAGTCGTAGACATCCTGAAAAATATGGCGATGGATGAGGCAAAGATGGCGAAGGTCGAAAGCCCCCTTCGGCACTCCGTCCATCATTCGAAAGAGCGTGTACTCGCGCTCGATCTCACTAAGAAGAGCGGCATCGCGGATGTCGAGACGATTGCGCAGGACTAAGAAATCCGGCGGGTATGTATAGACGTCGTCACTCATTCCGCTGCGAGAACGATGGTCCTTTGCAAAGCTCGTTTACGAATGTGATCAAGACGCCGCTCACTGGACCAGCCTTCACGCTCAAACATTTCGAACATGGCGAGTTGTTCCGAATCGAGCGGATTCCCTTCGATACGCTGGAGGTGGTTGGCCTCAGCAAGGGTGAAACCTGGCCCGAGGCGCGGGACGTCGTTCGATCGCATTCCGGCACGTTACCACATCGTCGCCGCGCACCCAAACACCCTCCGCCCGACGAACCTCAGAAGTCCAGTTCCGCATAATGCGGCGCCGGCGGGATGCCGCGCACGCGCTCGGAGAGGAAGGGCCGGAAGGAGGGGCGCGACTTGATGCGCATGTACCATTCCTTGGCGACCGGCTCCTCCTCCCAGGAGACCTCGCCGAGATAGTCAAGGATCGAGATGGCGGCCGCGGCCGCGAGATCGGCATAGGAGAGGCGCGAGCCGGACAGCCAGTTCCGGCTTTCCGCGAGCCAGCCGACATAGCGCATGTGGTGCTTCAGATTGGCCCGGGCGGCGCGGATGGCGGAGGCGTCGGGCGAGCCGCCGCCCTCCTCGGGCCGCATCTCCAGCTTGAACACGCGCTCGCGCACGAGATAGCGCGTCGCCTCGTTCTCCAGCTTGCCGAGGAACCACTCGGTCAGCCGCCGCGTCTCGGCCCGGTCGACCGCCTTTTCCGCGAGCAGTCGCTTGTCGCGCTGGAAGGCGCCGCGCGTCTCGTCGAGATATTCCGCGATCACGGTGCCGCCGACGATGGGAAGGCTGGAATCCTCGAGCAGAACCGGCAGGGTTCCGGCCGGGTTCAGCGCCAGGAAATCGGGCCGCCTCTCCCAGGGACGCTCCTCCACGAGCTCGGCACGCTCGCCATACTCGCCGAGCGTGAGACGCACGAAGCGCGAGGCCGCGGACATGGGATGGTGATGAAGCCTCAGCATGACGTGGCAGAACTACCCCTCGAAGACGTCCCCGCGCGATCGAAGGCCGATCGGCGGCGACAGGCCGGCTCGCCGGACAACCCGGCGCACGCGATCCGACCGAACGCAAGCTCTCACCAAATGGTCAAGGAAAGGAAAATTGCGAGGCTGCGGCAACAATCGCCCGGAAACCGACACGGGGGCGGACATTATTGCATTGCGAAATGCTCATCTTCCCGACAGGACTGAGCAATGCCCGCTTGCTATGCGGGACGAGGGGACGCCCCCTCCGACGCCCGGTCCAACCGACGTGCCCTCAGTCCAGCGAGCCCGCCGCATGTATCTCGACGCCATCATCCTCGGCTTTGTGGAAGGCCTGACCGAATTCATCCCGGTCTCTTCCACCGGCCACATCCTGCTCCTCGGCGAGCTGATCGGCTTCCACTCAACGGCCGGCACGTTCGAGGTGCTGATCCAGCTGGGCGCCGTGCTCGCCGTGCTCTCGGTCTATGCCGCCAAGATCTACGAGCTGATCGTGACGCTGCCCAAGAGCCCGGCCAGCCGCCGCTTCGTCGCCGGCGTCCTCGTCGCCTTCCTGCCGGCCGCCGTGATCGGCGCCATCGCGCACGACTTCATCAAGACGGTGCTCTTCGAATCGCCGATGACGATCTGCGTGGCGCTTCTCGTCGGCGGCATCGCGCTTCTCTTCATCGACCGCATGCCGATAGAGCGCAAATATACGAGCCTTGCCGACTACACGCTGCCGCTCTGCTTCAAGATCGGCCTCTTCCAGTGCCTCGCGATGATCCCCGGCACGTCGCGCTCGGGCGCCACGATCGCCGGCGCGCTGCTGCTGGGCACCGACAAGCGCTCGGCCGCGGAGTTCTCCTTCTTCCTCGCCATGCCCACCATGGCCGGCGCCTTCGCCTACGATCTCTACAAGAACCGCGACGTGCTCTCGACCGACGACATCTCGCTGATCGCCATCGGCTTCGTCGTCTCCTTCGTCACCGCCCTCTTCGTGGTGCGCTATCTCCTCGACTTCGTGTCGAAGCACGGCTTCGCGCCCTTCGCCTGGTGGCGGATCGCGGTCGGCTCGATCGGCATCGTGACGCTTCTCCTGCGCTGACCGCCGCCGGCCGCCGGCACCGGACGACAGGACTGAAGAAGGCACCGCGCGCCGGAGGGCTCGCGGTGCCTTTTCGTTTTCGCGGACGAAGGCGCGGGGTCGAACGCTCCCCTGCGGAGCCGCCGGCTTCAGTGGCCGAAGAGGCCGCGCCGCAGGAAATCGAGCGCGAGCACGGTGAGGACGCCCTTGAGGATGCGCCGGAACCAGGTCTCGTCCAGCCGCTTCAAGACCCGCGTGCCGAGCATGGTGCCGAGAAATCCGGTCGCGACCATCGCGATCGTCAAAGGCAGGTAGGGGCCGAAGGCGACGCCGAGCGAGAAGAAGGCGGCGCCCTTCAGCGCGTGCTGGATCGAGGTCGTCGCGGCCATGGTGCCGACCATGGTCTCGCGGTCGTCGAAGGTCTGGGCGAAGACGCCGGCGTTCACCGGCCCGGTCGCGCCGAAGAACATGGAGAGGATCGTCATGAAGATCCCGAAGCCCGCAAAGCCGAGCCGGCCCATGCGCCCGGCTTTCGGCAGGGGGACGTAGGTCAGGACGAGGATGAAGAGGCCGAGCGCGATCTGCAGCATGGCCTCGGGCAGCGCAACCACGAACTGCGCCCCGATCGCCGCGCCGAGGATCGAGCCCGCCAGAAACGGCCAGACCGCCCACCAGGCGACCTTGCGCCATTGCATCGCGACGCGCCCGACATTGGAGCCGAGCTGCACCAGACCATGGATGGGGATGAGGAGCGCGATGGGCAGATAGAGCCCGAGCACCGCCAGCATGACGAGGCCGCCGCCGAGGCCGAAGGCGGCCGTCGTCGCGGAGGTGAGAAGGCTCACCACGAGAAGCAGGCCGGAAGCGCCGGGCCCGATCCCCGGAGCGGTCAGAAGCTCCAGCACGGGCCCGCCATCTCACGATCCGCAAGGGCCGGGACGTCGGCCCCGCCGGAACCGAAGTCCACGTCAGGCGCCGCGATACGCCGCGCCTGACGGCGGACGACGGATCCGGCAGCCATTCGCGGCGCCTTTCCCGCCTCAGATCGCCTCTTCCTCCTCGCGGCGCATGCCGCCGGCCTGCGGCTCCGGCTTGGTGAACTGCCCCTGCGGGCGAAAGCGCACGAGATAGGTCGGCAGGATCGCCTCGAGCCCCTGGGGAGCGATGCCGAAGGCGGCGAGCGTGCGCCCCTCCGCCTTGGCCGAGTCGGAGACGATGTTGTCGTGGCGCAGCTGCTCGACCTGATCGGGCGTCAGCGGCGCGCCCGGCAGATGCTTGGCCACGCCCGCCAGCCGCTCGGCGAGGCCGAAGGGAATGTCGAGGAGGTGGCGCCGGCGCTGGATCACGCCGAGCATGATCTCCATCATCTCGCGGAAGGTGAGCACCTCCGGCCCGCCGATCTCGTAGATCCGGCCGCTGGGAACCGTGCCGTCGACGGTCGCGGCGACGGCCTCGGCCAGATCGTTGACGAAGACCGGCTGGAAGCGCGACGTGCCGCCGCCGATCAGCGGCAGGACCGGGCTCATCCGCGCCATGTCGGCGAAGCGGTTGAAGAACTGGTCCTCGGCGCCGAAGACGATGGAGGGGCGCAGGATCGTCGCCTCCGGCAGAACCTCCCGCACGGCGCGCTCGCCCTCCGCCTTGGTGCGGGCATAGGCGGACTTGGAGCCGGTGTCGGCGCCGATGGCGGAGATCTGCGTCAGGCCCGCGCCCGCGCCGCGCGCCGCTTCGGCGACTGCGCGGGGGCCGAAGGCCTGGAGCGCGTTGAAGCTCTGGCGGCCGGATTCCGACAGGATGCCGACGAGGTTGACGACGTGGTCGGCACCCTCCACCGCGCGGTCGACGGACCAGCGGTGGCGCAGATTGGCCTGGATCGGCATGACCTGGCCCATATTGCCGGCGGTCTGCAGATGATAGGCGAGATCGGGCCGGCGCGAGGCGACGCGGATGCGATGGCCGCGCCGGGCGAGCGCGCGCACCACGTAGCGCCCGATGAAGCCCGAGCCGCCGAAGACCGTGACCGTCTTCTCCGTGTCGATCGCCATGCGCCTCATCCTCTTCCTGGGTTCGTTCGCCGCCCCCGGCCGCACGTCTGCAAGGCCGCCGCCGCCGAGTGCCCGAAGCAGCACCACCGCTTTTTCTGCTCCATACCCGTTCGCAGCTGCAAGGTGAAGGGTACAGCCCCCCTTGCGTCGACACGCCTCCGGCCGCCCGATCCGCCCACCTCCCGCCGCCGCCGCCCGGTCTCTTTCATTCCCTCCCCCACATTTCCCGCGTTGACAGCGCCGCTCCCGAACACTAGAGGTCACGCCACATGCCTCGGCATGCCCAGGTGGCGGAATTGGTAGACGCGCACGGTTCAGGTCCGTGTACCGCAAGGTGTGAAGGTTCGAGTCCTTTCCTGGGCACCATTCTCTCGGAATGTCGTGAGAAGCCAAAGAGATAAGCGAGATCATAGCGTTAGGGCGGCCCGAGTGATACAATCGGGTAATACAAATGGCCCTTCGTATGCCGCAGCCCTGGTCACATCCTAAAACAAACATGTTTTGGTTTCGGCGGGCCGTTCCCGCCGATCTTCGCGCGGCTGTTGGTAAGCGCGAGGAGTTGGTTTCGCTCGGCACTAAGGACCCGAAGCTCGCGCGCGTGAAGTACGCGCAGGTGCTGGCTGAGGTCGAGGCGCGATGGGCAAACCTACGTGCTGGGCAACGTTCTCTGACAGAACGAGAAGCTCATGAAATCGCCCGCACCGCTCACGACTCTTGGATCAGGTGGCATCAGGACGAGCCTAGCGAGCAGTTTGCATGGGTACCGCGCCTTTATCGGTATTTGTGGCTCCAGGACTCTCCGGTGAACAAGTGGGCCGAAGGCACGGTGCCAGCCGACAACCTGCTTGTGCAAGCCATGCGCCGGTTCTGCTTCATACAAGCGGACAATAGCCTCGCGCACCATGGCATGGCTGTTGACGATTTTAGCCGCCTCAAGCTCGCCAAAGCCATGGCAGCGGCGTTCCAGCGCGCAAGTCTGACCATCACGGATCTCGCGATCGGGCGCCTTAGCGTCGAGGAAGTTCAAGCGCTTTCAGCCTGCGAACAGGCCAAGGGTAGTAGCACCACTTCCCTTTCACACAATCTAAAGCTTCCGCCGAAATCGAACGTTGCACCGAAAGGTAAAAGCCCAGCAGTCACCGTGACTGGTCTCTTTGATGCCTGGTGGCGGGAGGCGCAGGCGGGAGGGCGCAAGCCAAGCACTCACGAAAGCTATTCTAATACGGTGAAAAGCCTCATCGCGTTCCTCAAGCACGATGACGCAGAATGGATCACGGCCGAGGACATTGTTGCCTACAAGGACCATCGCCTCGCTACGCCATCACCGCGTACCGGCAAAATCCCTAGCGCTAAAACGGTCAAAGACAGCGACCTATCGGCTCTCAAAACGCTGTTTAGCTGGGCGGTCATGAACCGAAAGCTTCCCGCTAATCCGGCGGCTGGATTGACGATCAAGGTTGGCCGCAGGGCTCAGCTCCGGCCAAAGGGATTCGTCGAGTCGGAGGCACGAGCAATCTTGTCTACGGCCCTCACCTACGAAGCGGGGCCGCGCGAGCACCCTCGTACTGTAGCTGCCAAGCGCTGGATCCCGTGGCTGTGCGCGTTTAGCGGCGCGAGAGTTGGCGAGATTGCGCAGTTGCGACGACAGGACATCCGGCGCGAGGCAGAATGGTGGGTGATCCAGGTGACGCCCGAGGCGGGCACGGTGAAAACGAACCAAGCGCGGGACATTGTGCTTCATCCACAGCTGGTCGAGCTTGGCTTCCCAAGGTTCGTCGAAGAGAGTGCCCCGGGTCACCTCTTTCTTGTTCCTGCACCGGGCGGCGACGTCCTTGGACCGCTATCAGGCCTCCTAAATCGGATGCGGGAGTTTGTGCGGCCCGTTGTGCCCGACCCTCGTGTTCAACCAAATCACGGCTGGCGACATCTGTTCACCACGCTGTGCATCGATGCGGAGATTGAAGGACGCGTTTACAATGCGATCCAGGGTCATGCGGCACGGAACGTTGCCGAGCAGTATGGCGACGTCACTCTGAAAGCCAAAGCCGCCGCTATCAGCAAGTTGCCATGGTTTGATATCAAGCCCCCATCCTCAGCATGATCGACGAAATGCTGCTGCAAAGCTCCACCGGACGACTTTCTCAGGTTCGCCGCTGAAACGGGTTTTCACATGAGACCGTAGGGATGGTGCCGGCGCACACAAGGCAGCAGCGGCGAACCAGCGCGCTGGCCTTCTCTTTCAGCGGCCCGAACTGATAAAGACGCGACGGTAAACATGTTGAGTTAAACTGAGCAGCGAGGTAGCGACGGCGAGTTGACCAGAATTACTGCATAGGAGGATAGGCTTGAGCATGAGAGCCGAGGGAAGCAAGTTAGACTTCGTGGCTCGGCATCGGCTGAGGCGTGTGAACCCAACGATTCTTGAATATCTCCTAAGGCTGGCTGATCCCATCACCCGGGCAGAGCAAAGTGCGTTTGCGAAGTCGATAGTAATAAATTCGCTCGATAGCTTTCTATCTTGCGGAGAAGACGTTGAAGCTACGGGATGGTATGCACTTGTAATCAATTCGATTTCTAAGATAGTTTATGAGAATAACATTGATTATATTTTGATGTCTGCCGCAGACCTAGAGCCATTAGTCCCACAAGCGGTCACAATGGAAATCGAGAATAGCATTGAAGACGCCGCTATAGAATTGCAATCCCTGCGCGCTATGAGCCGAGTAGATTTAAACCAGGCTTATGCTGACTTATGCGACGAACTTCTTCGTAAGACTGACACCCCACGCGAGGCTGATTGGGTGACGTGGCTTGCAAAACCTAGCTGGACTCTCGAAGAAACCGCGGCTCTCTTACTTGGGAAGGAGCCGTTTGTTCTGAATTTGACGGCGAAGAAACTGCCGAACTGGGCACGCTCAGCGTTCAGCGCAAAGCTGGATCTTCTCGAGCGTCACGTCGGAGCTGGGCAACTAAAGAGTCCGGTTACCTTAGCTGAGATCCAGCGATGGACAGCGAAGCACGATCTCGCCGCTCCAAGCGAATTATGCGGAAAGCCAATGCCGGGAAACCCGAGTAGGTCAAGCGACGAGGGTGAACCTCGCCCCAACACACTAGCCGTCTTGCGCCACGCACTTCTCTACTTTGCAGTCACCCACCATGGATATGATCCCGTGGCTGCTTTAAAGACTGGTGAAGCCGACATCGCCGTGAAGTCTCGCGTTCCGAAGCAAATCAGCGATGCACTCAAAAATGCTGGACTACAATCGAGTGACCGAACCATTCGAGATCACTTAAAAGCTGCGGTAGAGATGGTTGTAGCGACCGGAGGCGAAGGCGCTCTCAAAAAGCTTGCCCGACATCGGAAGCTTCCGAGCAGCGAGCTTTAGCTTCCGACCATTTGGGCCGATGTCGTCGGGGTTCGCAGCCCCCGACGGAGGTTCATCTTGGACCCGTATACCACTTTCTCAGACTCGCACTGTTCGGCTCTCAGCCGCCCTCGCTTCCACTGTTTGCTATCGATTGCGCTCCGCTTTGGTTTGTTTAGCGGGGTGACAGGTGCACGAGCGCGCGCACGTCTGTATCGCGCACCGCTGGGTACGGCACTGAGGAAGTCCATGCGCTCCTCATCCAGCGCTCGCGGGCCGCCGCTTGGCCGAAAGACGCGGCAACCGCGCGACGCGCAGATGACTGATGCACGAGGACCCTCGACACTACAAAATCCTGGAAACCTGGAAAAGAGAACCGCCATGTCTTGGAACGACAATGACGTTGACGAACGTGACTTGATTGACGAGCTTTCCAAGCTTGTGAACAATCCCCTTGAGAGCCTCCAGAGGTTGAAAAAAGACTTTTCGAAGTTTGAAAAGAACGTCAACGATCAGAAATATCAGTTTTTGGCAATGATCGTCGCCCTGTATTACGAGATCACCAAGTCCGCCGTACTCAAGAATGATTTTTTGACACTTATGAAATTGGAAAAGTATGCTGAGACGATTGATGACAAAAAGCTGCTTCGCAACGTATTTCGCTATGTCCTCGGAGCGCCGAAGCATGGTCCTTTGTATGAGCGAGCTCGCATCTATGCGCGTGCTTTGCAGGACGCCGTTTCGAGGCGCATCGCTCCCAAGGACATTCCTGACCTGATCCGAGAAGCGAACGGAGTCGAGGAGCTCTACGCTCGCCAGAAGGCGAAGTTGGAAGGAACTTCCTCGTCGCATCGTCGCGGTGTCAACTTCCCTGTCGTAGACGATCACGGCATTGGCGGACAAGGCGACAAAGAAGACGGCAGTGATGAGGATGAGGAGGACAACGGCGTCCATCTGGTGAAACCTGATAACGGCCCGAGCCACGAAAATCCGCGTGTTAAGGAGGGTAGTCGCTCGAAATCAACGAACATTCCTTTCAACTCCCAAAGGGATCTCAAGGTAAGTTGCCAGACGGAGGCAGACCTCAGCGAAGTACTTGGGGCGAAGGTGAGACGCAGCAAGCTCCTTGTAGAATTCAATTACCCTGAGGGCGGACCGATCGAGATTACCTTGTTGGATTGGGAGCCTGCGTAACCAGGCATCAGGTTCGTTACTGTCAGGCCAGGGCGTTCGCCCTGGCCTTTTTTAAGCTACTGCGTTCGAACTGATGACATCCGTCACGCTTGCAAATTAAGTGGAGACAAAGCGCTAAGTAGAGTTGACACGCGATAAGGAGTACCTCGTCGAGCTGCGTAAAGGGTGTTGAGCACGATACCAATTCGAGCTCGACAACGGTCGCCCCGGCTCTCACGTGGACTCTCCCCGGATGAGCAGGACGGCCTTCATAAGACGGCAAATGCAAACCCAAGAGTCGGGTCTGTATATGGCACCCCGCGCCGCTAGGAGCCATCGAAGCCCGAACAACCCAACATCAAGCCAGCCCCAACACTCGCCTTATTCAGCGATTGCTTCGTCTAAAACAATAATTCAATACATGATAGTTATCAGCTTATGCTTCTTGACCTCATAGAGGAGAAGAAAGATACCTCTCAATACTAAATTGAAGATGATGATGTCAGACAGGTTGCGCTACAGACCCCAGGATATTGTCGGCGGTTATGCAGAGTACGTTCGTCAACACGTCGAAGAAGGCTGGGAGCCAACGTTCATCAGCCTCATGTTCAATCCCCTTGGCGGCTCGGCGTCGGTTGTCGCTGATCAGATGCGGTACGAGGCAGAGCGCCTCTATGGATGGATGCTGACACGTCGTTGTCGCCGACCTAGGACAACACCCAACTACCGGAAGCCCATCTTCCTCGGTTGTCCTGACTGGCCGGTACCGAAGTACAATCGTGACAGTTTGCACGAAACTTCGGTCAACGGCGGACGGCACCTGCATGGCATAGACCTTACGCCGCCTTGGACGCGCCTTGTCTGCACGCTCTCCGACTTTATCGCGGAAAACCAAGATAAAATGGCGGGCCCTGGCCGCCGGCTTGCTCGCGTGTATGCGGAAACGATCACGCAGACGCCCGAGAATGCTGTCGAATACGCCCTCAAGTCGCTGCCGCGCTGCCGGGCGACCTCGGATGACCTGATCATCCTGCCTCGTTCGCAGAAAGAAGTTTGGTAGGCTCTTGACGGAGCCAAGCGAGCATGGCGTAAGCGGCCCCTTTTGACCGAAGTGCGATGAACGAGACTTGGTCACCGCCCCCCTCAGATCTGTGGGACGCCGCGATGGCGGTCGTTCGCCCAACTCTTGTTCTCGGTGACCATCACTTCATCGACCGGCTGCGCAAAGACTTCGCAGGGCGCCGCGTCACTCGGGCCGTAACTCAGCACGACACGTCGGGGACGCTCGTGCACAACTTCCTTCATCGCTCGGGCATCCTCCGGCGCTGAGGCGGACCACGCCTACGGTCCCGGCTGCTATGGCCCGAAGGAATGCGCGGCGATCATTGAAGGTCTTGCCGGACGCATCGATGCGCGGGCGTTCAACTCGACCTTCCCCGCCGTCTTCCCTGGGTTCGTCCAGCAGTCGATCTGGTAGTTCTGCGCCATGGACGAGCGCAACATCTGCAATGGCAACCTCATCGACGATCGTGGGCCATGTCAGCATCGATTTTGCCCCGCGGGTGAAGCCTGCGAGCGGGTTGTGCTTCACGAGGCGGTGGTGGGATAAGTTCTGAGATCAAAGGACTTGGATGGAGAGCTAAAACTGCCGTCTTTGACAGTATGACTGTCATCCTATAGGCTGGGGTTGCTCGACAATGACAAATTCAGCCGGCTTGAGTTGCCGAGCCTGACGACAAGGACTGCCTCGATGCTTGATCGAACCCTTTGCCGAATGCCGCACGTGCTGCGTCGCCGCCCGCGATCGGCGCCGGTCGGCTCACCCCTTCATCATCTCACCAAGGGCCCTTCGGGGTCCTTTTTCGTTTCTGGAGATTTCCCATGAGCATCACCCTTGCCCACACCACCATCGCATCGGCGGCATCACCGCAGCGCCGCCCCGCTTTCCCGGCCGATCGCGCCATGCCACCAGTCCTCACCGGGCTGTCGAAAGCGCTTCCGACGTCGGCTTCGCTGATCGTGCTCGGTCGCGACGATGCCGGAAAGACGCACGCATCGTGGTTCGATGCTGACGAGGCTGAGCTTGCCACGAAGGCAGCCGGCCTGATGGGCATGCAGGCGCTGGAGATCGCCGATGACGCGCTGCGCGGTGCCGCCGCTGGACTACCGCATGGCCGAGTGTTTGCGAGCGGAAAGGCCTTCGTACCGTTCGTGAAAGCGGCGACGTTCGAGGCGCTCGCCCTGCATCTGCCCCCGGCGGCACGAGCGCAGCTCGACCGGCCGCGCGTGAAGAGCGCGCCTGTCGATGCAAAGGTCGCTGTTGGCGACGCTTCGCAGCCGTCCGGTCAAGCTGCAAAGAATGACGCGAAGAGTGTCCTGGATCGAAGCGCAGCCGGCAAGATGGCGACGAAAGCCAACGTGAAGGCGGCATCGGCAGACGGAGAAGGCGCTCAAGAACAAAACACGAACAATCGGGTTGAGCTGCATCTACCGACCGACTGGTCGGAGATCGCCGCCGGCAGCCTTGTGCTTGCTTCGGAGGGCGAAGGGCATGGTTGGTACGAGGCGATCGTCATTGAGGTGCATGAGGAGGATCTTGTTA
This sequence comes from Aureimonas sp. Leaf427, assembly GCF_001425485.1. Lineage (GTDB taxonomy): Bacteria > Pseudomonadota > Alphaproteobacteria > Rhizobiales > Rhizobiaceae > Plantimonas. Next base: position 682,969 of record NZ_LMQW01000012.1, read on the forward strand.
CGGTCGGCTGGCGTGACTGGCCCGACCTGCCAACCCTCGTGCGCCGGCGTCGGCACCTCGGCCTGCTCCACCCCGACCACGCAGCCGAGTGAAGGGCGGTTCGATGAAGCGCCTGACGCCGCTTGCCGGCCACGGTCATAGCCTGCGAACCGAAGCGGGCCTCAGCCCCACGGCCGCCCTCAACGACGCGATCCGCCGCACCTTCACCGGCGGGCAAATCATGCTGACGGACGGCGTCGCCAGCCTTGACCCTGCCGATCGACTGGCCATCCTCGACGCGGTTCGCGCCTTCGATGCTTTCACGAGCGGCTGCGACCCGTATGGCGATCATGACTTTGGTGCAGTCGAGCACAACGGCGTCCGTTACTTTTGGAAGATCGACGCCTACGATCGCAACTTCGCCTATGCCTCGCCCGATCCGGCAGATCCCGCCGTCACGGCCCGGGTGCTCACCATCATGCGCGCGGACGAGTACTGAGGGTGGCGCGCAACCACTCGCCAACGCGGCCAGCTCAGCTCTTTGAGCTGGCCTTTCGGCCAGAGCGCAGCGGCGATGGCTTCGGCTCGTGTTCGTCGGGCTCCAGCAGCAAGCGAGCGACTGGAACCTCTAGAACACGAGCCAGCACTTCGATCGTCGCGATGGTGACGTTCTCGCTGCCGCGCTCGACACGCCCAACATACGACCGGTCGATGTTCGAGGCGAGAGCAAGCCGTTCCTGCGACAGGCCACGCTCGACGCGAAGCTGCCTGAGATTCCAACCGATGATCGTGCGCGCATCCATGTCGGGCGCAACAGAGCCGATCGGCGGCTTGACAATCGACGGACTGATGGTCCCTGAATTAGCACAAGCTGCGGCGGCGGTCGGTTCGCCAAATGCAACCGATCGACCTCAGAATCCTGGACGGTACCGATGAGAACGCTTTCTGGACGGGCAGCGCTGGCAGCGGGTCTCATCGTTGCAGGTGTTGGCCAAGCCTATGCCGACAACCCCTCGGGAGGCTTTCAGGAACAGCGGTTCGGACCATGGCGGGTCGGTGTCACCATGTCCGGCTCGAACCAAGCCTGCGTGATGCTGCAAAGGGGAACCGGAAACAGCAAGCTGGCTGTGCTTCGCCAGCCGCGCAAAACGGCCGAGATGGCCCTGATTGGACCACCCGGCTCCTTCACGGAGAATGCGGCGGTGGAGGCCCTCGTCCTGATCGACGGGGTGAAGCTTTGGTCCCCGCGGGTTCAATATGTCAGCCCGCAGATGATCACCTTCTTTGGCTTTCTCGACAGGAGCACCGGCGATGGTCGGGGCTTGCTCGAAGCCAGCCAGACGATGACCGTGACGTTCGGCGCGTTCACCGCCGAGCTTGATCTTCGACAGAGCGCCGAGGCTCTGCAAGCGCTGACGGACTGCGCCGACGGTTTGGAAGCCGATGAATCCGCCAAGGCACGGGCTCGGGCCAACACACCGCCGTCCGAAAGCGAAGTGACCGAAACTCGACAGGACCTCGGCACCGCCATGCGTGGCATCACCGGCGGCCAGCCGCTGGTCGCGCAGTTCCAGTGTGCCATCACCACCCGAGACCTCACCGGTTTGCCCGACTTTGGTGGTCACGATCCGGCGAACGCTGTCACGATCGGCGTCAGCGAGGACGGCAGCGGCTTCATCAACGGCACCACCATGGCCTCGGCACAGGTCGAGCGTGGTGATGGCGGTGAGTTGATCGGTACGCATCCGATGAAGACCGCGGCGTTTGCGTGGTTTGCATGATAAGTTTGCGAGCATGGATATCGATGAGGAGAAGATCGACGCCGCTGTTCTGGCGNAACTCGCGTTATCGCGAGAACTGACGGAGCGCGACAGGTCCTGAAGGCTCCGGCCTTCGATGGCGCCGGTCGCCTGTTCCAGGCCGTTCGCGACCTCGCGCACGAGACCGGGGCCGTTAGCTGCGTACGCATCCGATGAAGACCGCGGCGTTTGCGTGGTTTGCATGATAAGTTTGCGAGCATGGATATCGATGAGGAGAAGATCGACGCCGCTGTTCTGGCGCTCTTATGGCTGACGCTTCACGATGAGCGCCGTGCCTGGAAGAGCTTTGACTGGGACGCGATGGATCGCCTGCACCGGAAGGGAATGATCTGCGATCCGGCGAGCAAGGCCAAGTCGGTCGTGCTGACCGACGAGGGGCTGCGCCAGGCGGAGGTGCTGTTTCGAACCCTGTTCGCGCGGACCGGGTGATCGGGCCTATTGGGATGCTCGGCTGGACTTGGTGCGCGGCTTGCGGGTCCAGCTTTTGCCGAGCCTGAGCAGTTGCGCACCGATGGCATCGATGTCGATGTCGCCGGGATCGAAGCTGTCACCCCACCATTCGATCATCTCTTCGTGCCGCTCGTTCTTGGGATCGGCGAGCGCTTCGAGGAATTCCTGGTAGCCCCAGGGTCCACCGACATCTTCGGGCGGGCAGCGGCCCGACGCCGCGAGCAGGCGGGGATAGATGACATCGGCATGAGCAGGCTCGATCCTCTCGATCCGGATCGAGTGCTCCCAGCCGTCGCCGAAGTCATAAAGATACCGGAACGACTTGGCGCCGGTATCCTCGATCACGGCGAGAAGCGTTGTCTTGCGGGCGTCGATCGGGCCGTCACCAAAGCCCCATTCCGGATTGGGAATACCAAAGCCGATATCGCGGACGCGGAACTCCCAGAGGTGACTGTCGGTCCAACCGACGGCTTCCTGAAGGACGGCATGGAGGCGGTCGAGCCGCAGGTCGAGAGGAACCTCGATCCGCCTGACGACGGCGGGCTCGACATCGTCGAGAACGATCTTGAGACGGGCGATCGAAGTTTGCACCATTATGCGGCTGCCCGTTGGTCCCGCGCGAACGGCTTCGCCCAATTCCACGGAAGCAACTCTTCGAGCCGGCTCTGCGGCGTGTCGGCGATGCGGCTGAGAACGTTGGCGAGCCAGGCCTGCGGATCGATGTCGTTGAGCTTGGCGGTGGCGATCATCGTCAGCATGAAGGCGCAACGATCGGCGCCACGCTGCGAGCCGGCGAAGGTCCATGAGCGTCGGCCGAGTGCGATGCCGCGCAGGGCCCGCTCTGCGGCGTTGTTCGACAGGCAGATGCGCCCGTCGGTGGTGAAGCGGGCGAAGGCGTCCCACTTGGTCAGCATGTAGTCCATCGCCTTGGCGACGTCGGCGTGGCGCGACAGGCGCGCTCGTTCTGTGCGCAYCCAGTTCTCAAAGTCGACGAGGAGCGGAAGGGAGTGCTGACAGCGGTGTGCCAAGCGTTCGTCGGCGGGTAAGCCGTTGATCTCTTGCTCGATGGCGAAGAGGGCATCCATGCGCTTCACCGCCTCCAGCGCCATGGGCGAGATCGACGCGGCGCTCTTTCCGCGCCGGGCATTCTTGGCGATGTCGGCGAGTTCGAAGAACTTGCGACGGGCGTGTACCCAGCATAACGCCTGGGTCAGCGGTCCCGGACTTCGGGTCGCCGTATAGAGGCGACCATAGCCGGAATAGGCGTCGGCCTGCAGGATGCCGGTCCAGTCCTTCAAGTGCTCCTCGGGCTGCTCGGCGGTGCGGTCCGGTGAGGCATGGTACAGGGCCGCCGGCGGGGCCAAGCCGCCGAACGGCCGATCATCGCGCACATAGGTCCAGATCCGGCCCGTGACGGTCCGGCCCTTGGCCAGGATCGGCACCGTCGTGTCATCGCCATGCAGACGCTCGGCGGCGAGGACGTGGGCGGCGATGAGGTCATGCAACGGCCGAAGGGCATGGGCGCAGGCGCCGACCTGGTCGGCGAGCGTCGAGAGCGACAAGTCGATCCCCTCGCGGGCGTAGCGCTCCGACTGCCGGTTCAGCGGCTGGTGTTGGCCGAACTTGTCGAACAGGATCATCGCCAGGAGGTTGGGGCCGAGGAACCCTCGCGGGGTCGGATGGAACGGCGCCGGCGCTTGGCTGATCCGCTCGCAGTCCCGGCAGGTGAACTTCTCGCGCACCGTCTGAACGACCTTCCAGCTGCGCGGGATGACCTCCAGCGTCTCGGTTGTGTCCTCGCCCAGCTTGCGCAGGCGGTCCGAGCCGCAGCACGCGCAGGCCGAGGGACCGGGCACAACAACCCGCTCGCGCGGCAGGTGCTCGGGGAACGGCTTGCGGCCACCGCGGCGCCGACGCTCGAAGGAAGCGACCGTCGTCGTCTTCGCCGCAGCTGCTTCGGCAGCGAGTTCATCCTCGCTCAAGCCTGCCTCGGCGTCCTCGAGCTGCATCTCCAACTGGTCGAGAAGACGAGCCGTGCGCTCGGATCGCGTGCCGTAGAGCTCGCGCTTCAGTTTCTCGATCTGAAGCGTCAGATGCGCCACCAGCGCTTCAATGCCGGAGGCCTTCGCCTTGGCATGCGCCGCATCCGCTTCGGCCAGATTGGCGCGCCGTTCTGCTTGCGCCAGGGCGGTCTTCAGAGCGACAATGTCGTCCGGCAGATCGGGCATGAAGAAGGATCGGGCTCCGTTGGCGACAACCCGAGTCTGCCACGCAGGGCTTACGATGCAAGGGATTTTTGCGCTATCCCACCGCCTCCGGACGCCAGGTTCTCTGCGGGTTGCGCCAGTCGATCCCGTCGAGCAGGCAGGCCAGATCCGTGTGCGTCAGAGCCACCACGCCGTCCTTGGCCGAAGGCCAGACGAAGCGTCCGCGCTCCAGTCTCTTGGCGTAAAGCGACAGCCCGACCCCGTCATGCCAGAGGATCTTCACCAACGATCCGCTGCGTCCGCGAAAGACGAAGAGATCGCCGCCGTTCGGATCGCGCTTCAGCCCCTCTTGGACCAGGAGTGACAAGCCCTGCATGCCCCGCCTCATGTCGGTGTGGCCCGTCGCGATCCAAACCCGCGCCCGCGACGGGATCATCGCAGCGCCTTCAGGACCGCAGCCGCCAGCGCCGGCGGCGCCGAGGCCGAAATCCGCATCCGAGCGCCGCCCGGCAGGTCCACCACGATCGTCGTATCGTCGGCGGCCGCAAAGGGTTCAGGCATCGCCCTCGGGGCCATCAGAACCGGGACAAAGGCCGGCTCCGGCTTTGCAACAGGGTGCTCGGCACGAAAGCTGCGCAGCCACATCCCCAACTGCGAGCGCGAGATCCCGTGACGCCGAGCCGTCGCCGACACCAGGCGCGGTGCCGACTGGCTCTCCATCACGATCCGGAGCTTCTCGTCTTCGCTCCAACGGCGACGACGACCCGTCTCCACGATCTCCAACCGCTCGAAGGCACTGTGCTTATGGACGTCCATACGCGCAGTCTCTTACCGCGCCGGTTAGTCCGAAAGGCGGTTTAGACCGTAGGCGTAC
>NZ_LMQW01000013.1 GCF_001425485.1 Aureimonas sp. Leaf427
CCGTACATCTGGCGCTTGACGAGCTTCAGGCGGTTGACATGCCCTTCGGTCTGGCCGTTCGACCAGGGCTCGGTGACGGCAGCGCGCACGGCGGCGAGATCCCTGGCGATGCCGCGGGCGAAGGACGCGATCAGGCTGGGTTTTGCGTCGCAGAGCCACGGATCGAGGTCAGCCTCGGCCTTGCGCTGGATGATGGACTGGAAGCGGTCGACCAGGGTTCGCGCTTCGGCCAGGGCTGGCGCGCCTTCCTCGATCGCGGCGACTGTGAGAGTCTCGGCCTTCGTGAGATGGTCGCGCTTCAGCGTCATGAGATGGGCGAYGGTACGGGCAGACGGTGGTCTGCGAAGCKCAGCGCTCGTCATGCGTTCCGACCGGCGTCGGCGCGTTGCCCAYTCTCGAACGACGCGTTCTGAACCACTGAAGCCGAGCGCTCGCAGGCGACGCCAGAGTTCTGCGCCGTTACGACAGCCTGCCCCCCACTGCGCGTCGAGAAACGGCAAATGCGGGTCGAGCGAGCCCTGTCGAGTACGGAACATATCCGTGCGCTGGCCTCGCACGATCAGGCGCACCAGCTTGCGGCTGCGGCCCGTTCGACGGACGATCTCCTTGATCGAGGCRCCGTTGGCTACCAACTCCGCGACRATGGCGTTCGTTTCCTCGCGCCGAAGGTAGCCTTCGTACTGGAGATGTTCGGCATAGGTGAGGAGCTTGGGATCCACGACCGTTGCGCCGAGGGCGGTGCGGATCGGCTTCATCGACTTCGATACCGCTTCGAGGAAGCTGCCGCTGGCGTTCTCCATCAGGTGCCAGCGATCAGCGACCTGGATCGCATCGGGCAGTGCCCGCGCTGCCGYTTCTCCGTAGCCGCCACCTCGGTCCCGCGAGACCATGCGAATGCCGGGATGGGTGGCAAGCCACGCTGCGACAGTCGCAATCTCGCGGTCGGGCAGTAGCTTCACGATCCGACGGCGTTCCAGATCGCAGACGATCGTGCCGTAGCGRTGGTTGCGGCGGAAGGCCCAGTCGTCGATGCCTATAATGCGAAGGGGCTCGGCTCGTGCTTGAGCCCGACGTCGCACGACGCGCAGCAGCGTATCGTTGCTGACTGGCAGCATGAGCCGTGCGGCGAAGACAGCGCCGGGTCTTCCGCCAAGGGCGAGACCGAGGTGATGGACGATCCCGTCCATGCGTCCGGTGCGGCGCGAGCGCTCCGGTGCCGCCGCCCCGAAGCGCTCGGCAAAGATCTGTCGCCGACAACCCCGTTCGTCACATCGGAACCGCCGCGTCGCCAACCGAAGCTGGACCGCATGTCCGCCAAGGGGCAGATCAGCGACGCGCCGATGGTAGCGGCTGTGAACCCGATGCGAGAGACCATCGCAAGACGGGCATGCTGCCGATGACGCTCGCGCCGAGGCGGTGACGATCAAGACGCCGTCCGCGAGTTCCTGATGATCGACGGCGAGTCCGGCTGGAACAACGGTTGAGAGCGAAAGGCGGCACGACATGGCAGCGATCTCCAACGTAAATCGCCATTTCCGCCGCCAAACTGCATCAGTTGTGAGTCAGACCCAAACAACGGTTGAGAGCGAAAGGCGGCACGACATGGCAGCGATCTCCAACGTAAATCGCCATTTCCGCCGCCAAACTGCATCAGTTGTGAGTCAGACCCCCTTTTGCACGCCGATCCGGGGTCCCGTTCCAACGCCGTTTGACATCGTGGGGCATCGCGCGCCAGACCACGCCGAAGCGCAGGCCGTTGAACGCCTCGCGCAGGGTGTGCTCGCGCTGGCCAGCATCCTCGCGCAACAAGGTCAGGTAGGGGGCGACCAGCGCCCATTCTTCGTCGCTGACATCAGACGGGTAGGCAGGGCGGGACGGCATCCCGCCAGAACTGGCGCACACATGGGTCCGTAACAGCCTCTAGGCAAGCCAACGAATGTCCATTCATTTCATCGGATCGCTCAAGCGCGGCGGTCCGGGATCGCCAACCGACGAAGCTTATATTCCCGGCTCCGCCTCCTGAACGGACGTCCGCTTAGCCCGACAGGCGCTTGAAAGCGGCCAAACTGTCATCCACCATTCTTCGACATTGGTGTGACGTGAACGAACGACGGCTTTCAGGATCGCCGATCGGCCGGACTAACGACCGATATGGGCGCTCTGCTGCCGTGATGGCGCCGCCGGATCGCCGTAGTCGTTCACGTATGGATTTTGTCGCGTAAACGGTTGTTTGTGCGATTAATGCGTGACAGTTAATAGCTGCGGCAGGCTCGCAGCACTGCGAAAGCGGCTTTGCGCACGCTACAAACGTGACAAGTCAATCAAGTTTTCCCTTGAAGGGCTCCCACTTTCCCGAATGACAACTCATATCCTCATGCTGCCGGTCACACTGTTCCGGATCGACGGCGAGTTCGCCGTCCTGCCGAGCGACGAGCTCGACAGCGCCGATGTCGAGACGCTCGTCGAGTACGATCCCTTCGACTTCGGCCCGGCTCATTGAGCCGGGTCCGCCCTTCCGGGCGCGTGCCGCCGGCGTTCGGACGGCCGCAAGGGAGACTTCGCCGCGGGCCGGACCGGGCCGGGCGGTTCCCGCCAGCCTTGCCTGCCCACGCCCTTGCCCCCGTCCGCTCGCCGCGGCGGGGAGAAGCGGTTTCCGCAATTCTGCGGAAAGGATAGGCTGACAAGAAAGGGGACCGGGCTTGAAGAGCACCGGGAAGTGGACATGGAGAAAAGGGATATCGAAGATCTGCGCGGCCGGGTGGCCTGCGCCGCCGTGCTGGAGAAGGCCGGCTTCGCCATCGATGTGAAGGAAAGCACCCGACGCGCGGTCAAGCATCGGCGCGGATGCGAGATCGTCATCGTCATCCATGACGGGCGCGGCTGGTTCGACCCACTCTCCGACGCCAAGGGCGACCTGTTCTCGCTGGTCATGCATCTCGACGGCGTCGACTTTGCAGAGGCCGTGACGCGGATCGCTGACCTTATCGGCTTCGTTGCGAGCGACCCGGCCTGGAAGCGCCAGTCCCGTACGAGCGATCTGGAGGCCAATGTTCCCGACCGCTGGACGACGCGGCGCAAGCCGTGGACCGGATCGGCCACCTGGCGCTACCTCTCAGAGGTACGGTTTCTCCCGGATGCGATTATCGGCGCCGCGCTCGGCCAGGACGTCCTTCGCGAAGGACCCGCGGGTTCCATGTGGGCGGCGCATACCGACGCGGCGGGCGCCGTGACCGGCTGGGAGGAGCGGGGTCCCGACTGGCGCGGCTTTGCCAGCGGTGGCGCCAAGACGCTCTTTAGGCTCGGCCCAGCGGATGCCGAACGCTTCTGCGTCACGGAGGCGGCGATCGACGCGATGAGCCTGGCGGCGATCGAGGGCTTGCGTGAGGGCACGCTCTATCTCAGCACCGGCGGCGGCTGGTCGCCGGCGACGGAGGCAGCGATCGGCGAACTTGTCGTGCGGGCCGGCGTGCAGCTCGTGGCCGCGACGGATGCCAATAGCCAAGGCGAGACCTTCGCCACCCGCTGCCAGGACATCGCTGAGGCTGCGCATTGCGGCTGGCTGCGATTGCGGCCCTCGGCGGAAGACTGGAACGCGGTGCTTAAGATCAGGGTGATGGAGCGGCGGGAAAGACGGGAGGAAGGGCAAGGCAGAAGGGGAGGGGAAACTCGGCTGCCGCATGCCCGTCGGCCGCGTCAAGGGTGAAGCTTCGCCCGGCTGCGCCGGCCCTTGACCCGACCGGACGGAATGGCGGCCGCGGGGGAGGGGTCCGGAAGGGCTGAAGAGGGATAAGCGATCAGGTGGATCGCTTGGCGCTTGCAGCCCGGACAGGCCGAAGGAGCCGCCCCCGATGCAAAGCCCATCTTCCCGTTCCATCAAGATCTTCCATGGCGTTGCGACGCGCCATGAGATGTACCGCCTGTTCGACCGCCATGCCCAGGACCCGGATACGGAACGCCGTCACTCGGGCGCGCTGCACGCCGGCGAATGGTTCGAGATCGGCGAGGCCGAACACGACCATATGTTCGAGATCCTGCCCCCGCTCTGGATGCGCGGCGACATGTTCGCCATGCGGGAGTTCCTGGTCGGCAACGTCACCAGCGTCTTCTTCACTCTGAGCGTCGACGGCCGCATTCGCTGGTTCCACGGATATTGCGACCTTTCCGACCGAGCCTCGCCGGATCGTATGAAGACCGTCATCGTCGAGCGCGAGACGAGGCCGGTCCGGGCGATGACGCGCGAGGAGCGCCTCGAGCATATCTGGAGCGCCACGCATGACGACTATCGCGGCTATGCCGGCGCGCGGTGGCCGCAGGTGCTGCGCGGAACGCGCACCCTTCTGCTCTATGGCGGCCGCGAGGGCAGTTTCCTCAAGCGTCTCGGTGATCTGACCGAGGCTGAGATCGCCGCCAAGCTACCGGTGCAACTCCGGCATCTACCCGACGCTGTCGCTGCGTGACTCGGTTGCCGTCGCAGTCTCTTCTCCCGCCGGTCTCCGTCCGCCGAACCTGAACCAACCCGTCATCACACGTCGTCGCCTGCCGGTCTCTCCGGTGGAACGACGATGCGCGCCTTCATTCCAGGAGATATTCCATGTCACACGACGATCCCTTCACGCTCGATCTCTTCGGCAGCTCGTCCCTGTCTTCCGGCTTCGATCTTGGCGTCACCGCCTTCGCGCCGGGTCCGGATTTAGCGTCCGACGACGACGATCCGCCACCCGCCACGCCGAGCGCGGCACTCACGCTCCCGGTAAGCCGCCGGACGACGGTTGCCGTCTCACGGGAGCGCGGCGAGAACTTCCACCTCGATGGCGTGCGGGGCCTTGCCCGCTCCTGGAAGGCGCGTGCCCGCGATGCGCTGGCCGCCATACGGCTTGCCGCCGGGATCGAGGGCGCGGCGCGCCCGGCCACCCGAGCGGAACAGGAGAAGCTGATCCGGTTCACCGGGTTCGGCGCCTCGGAGCTTGCGACCCGCATCTTCCGCCGCCCCTGCGAGGATACTTTCGCCAAGGGGTGGGAGGAACTCGGCGCGGAGCTGGAGACGGCCGTCTCGGCCGCGGACTACGCCTCGCTTGTCCGCTGCACGCAGTATGCCCACTTCACGCCGGAGTTCATCGTCCGCGCAATATGGGCCGGGCTCTGGCGGCTGGGATGGCGGGGAGGGCGGGTGCTGGAGCCGGGGATCGGCACGGGCCTGTTTCCGGCTCTGATGCCGCAGGTGCTGCGGTCGGTCAGCCACGTCACCGGCGTCGAGCTCGATCCGGTAACGGTGCGGATCGCCCGGCTTCTCCAGCCCCGCGCCCGCATCCTCGCGGCCGACTTCGCGCGCATCGACCTGCCAGCGACGTTCGATCTCGCGATCGGCAACCCACCCTTCTCGGATCGCACGGTCCGCAGCGACCCGGCCTTCCGCACGCTCGGTCTCCGGCTGCACGACTATTTCATCGTAAAGGCGATCGACCGCCTGAAGCCGGGCGGGCTTGCCGCCTTCGTCACTTCGAGCGGTACGATGGACAAGGCGGATGCGCGCGCCCGCGCGGCGATCGCCGGGCAGGCTGATCTCGTCGGCGCGATCCGCCTGCCCGAGGGCGCGTTCCGGGCGGATGCCGGCACGGATGTCGTGCTGGACATCCTGTTCTTCCGCAAGCGCCGGGAAGGTGAGACCGCCGGCAACGATGCCTGGCTCGATCTCGCCGAGGTCCGCCCCGCATCGGACGAGGAGGGCGCGATCCGCGTGAACCGCTGGTTTGCGCGGCATCCGGATTTCGTGCTTGGCGACCACGCGCTGACGTCGGGACCATTTGGCGAGACCTACACCTGCCAGCCCCGACCGAATGTCGATCTGGCAACCGCTCTCGACGCCGCCATCCTCTCCCTTCCGGACGCTCTTTACGACGGCGAACCCGAACCGATCGATCAGGGCGAAGACGCTGACGTCACCGAGCCCGTCCGTGTCGGCACGGTCGCCGAAGGCGCGACGATCCGCGAGGGCAGCTATCTCGTTGATGTCCGGCACGGCCTGATGCAGATCGTGGACGCCATTCCCGTCGCGGTTCCCACGCGCCGGGGCCGAAGCGGCGACGGCCTGCCGGAAAAGCATGTCCGGATCGTCCAGAAGCTGATCCCGATCCGCGACGCCGTGCGCGAGGTGCTGAAGGCGCAGGAGATGGACCGGCCATGGCGCGACGCGCAGGTCCGTCTTCGTATTGCCTGGAGCGCGTTCGTGCGAACCTTCGGCCCGATCAACCTGACGGTGGTCTCGAGCCACGAGGACGCCGAGACCGGCGAGGTGCGCGAGACGCACCGCCAGCCGAACCTCGCTCCTTTCCGCGACGATCCCGACTGCTGGCTGGTCGCCTCGATCGAGGACTACGACCTCGAGACGAACACGGCAAAGCCCGGACCGATCTTCACCGAGCGGGTGATCGCGCCGCCCGCGCCGCCGGTCATCGCGTCCGCGGCCGATGCGCTTGCCGTGGTGCTGAACGAACGCGGCCATGTCGATCCCGACCATATCGCCGAACTGCTGCATCGACCCGTCGAGGATGTGATCGCGGACCTCGGGAATGCCATCTTCCGCAACCCGTCTGACGGATCCTGGCAGACGGCCGACGCCTATCTCTCTGGACCGGTCCGCGATAGGCTGAAGGCTGCGGAAGCGGCCGCGGCGCTCGATCCAGTCTATGAGCGCAACGTGACTGCCCTCGAGGCCGTGCAGCCTGCGGATCTTCGGCCCTCGGACATCACCGCGCGTCTCGGCGCGCCGTGGATCCCGGCCGCCGATGTCGTCGCCTTCGTCGCCGAGACGATGGGCGCCGATATTCGCATCCACCACATGCCGGAACTTGCGTCCTGGACGGTCGAGGCGCGGCAGCTCGGTTACAGCGCCGCCGGCACGTCCGAATGGGGCACCGACCGCCGACATGCCGGCCAGCTTCTCTCCGACGCGCTGAACTCATCCGTCCCGCAGATCTTCGACATCGTGAAGGACGGCGAAAGCGAGAAGCGGGTGCTGAACGTCGTCGACACGGAGGCGGCGAAGGAGAAGCTCTCGAAGATCAAGACCGCGTTCCAGTCCTGGGTCTGGTCCGATCCCGATCGCACCGACCGGCTGGCCCGGATCTACAACGATCGCTTCAACAATATCGCGCCGCGCGTCTTCGACGGATCGCATCTGCAGATGCCCGGCGTCAGCGGCGCCTTCCAGCTCTACGGCCATCAGAAGCGCGGCATCTGGCGGATCGTGTCGGCGGGCTCGGCCTATCTGGCGCACGCCGTCGGCGCGGGAAAGACGATGACGATGGCCGCCGCCATCATGGAGCAGCGAAGGCTCGGCCTCATCGCCAAGGCGATGCTGGTCGTGCCCGGCCATTGCCTGGCACAGGTCGCCCGCGAGTTCCTGGCGCTCTATCCGAACGCCCGTATCCTCGTTGCCGACGAGACGAATTTTACGAAGGACAAACGGGCGCGGTTCCTCAGCCGGGCCGCGACCGCCACCTGGGATGCGATCGTCATCACCCATTCGGCCTTCCGCTTCATCGCCGTTCCCTCCGCCTTCGAGCAACAGATGATCCAGGACGAGCTTGAGCTCTATGAAAGCCTGATGGCGAAGATCGACAACGAGGACCGCGTCTCGCGCAAACGCCTGGAACGCCTGAAGGAAGGGTTGAAGGAGCGTCTGACCGATCTCGCCACGCGCAAGGACGATCTACTGACCATCGGTGAGATCGGCGTTGACCAGATCGTCGTCGACGAGGCACAGGAGTTTCGGAAGCTCTCCTTCGCGACCAACATGTCGACGCTGAAGGGCGTCGATCCCGGCGGCTCGCAGCGCGCCTGGGACCTGTTCGTCAAATCGCGCTTCGTGGAGACGAAGAATCCCGGCCGGGCGCTGGTGCTCGCCTCCGGCACGCCGATCACCAACACGCTCGGCGAGATGTTCACGGCCCAGAGGCTGATGGACGGGCAGGCGCTCGCCGCGCGCGGCCTGCACGAGTTCGACGCCTGGGCGAGCACGTTCGGCGACACCGCGACGGAACTGGAATTGCAGCCGTCCGGCAAGTACAAGCCCGTCACCCGCTTCAGCCAGTTCGTCAACGTGCCCGAGCTGATCGCCATGTTCCGCTCCTTCGCCGACGTGGTGATGCCGGCGGACCTGCGCCAGTATGTGAAGGTGCCTGCGGTCTCGACAGGTAGCCGTCGGATCGTCACGGCGCAGGCGACACCGGCGTTTCGCGATCACCAGCGCCGGCTCGATGCCCGAATCACCGCTATCGAGGAGCGCGACCGACCGCCGCAACCCGGCGACGATATCCTGCTCTCCGTCATCACCGACGGGCGCCATGCGGCCATCGACCTGCGTCTGGTCGATTCCGACCACGACAATGAGCCGGACAACAAGCTGAACCTGCTCGTTGCCAACACCCTGCGCATCTGGAGGGAAACGGCGGACAACGACTATCTCCGCGCCGACGGCAAGCCCTACGACCTGCCCGGCGCTGCGCAGATGATCTTCTCCGACCTCGGCACGCTCGGCGTCGAGAAGAGCCGGGGCTTCTCCGCCTATCGCTGGATCAGAGACGAGCTCGTCCGCCTCGGCATTCCGGCCGCAGAGATCGCGTTCATGCGGGACTACAAGAAATCCGAGGCCAAGCAGCGGCTGTTCGGTGACGTCAGGGCCGGGAAGGTGCGCGTGCTGATCGGGTCGTCGGAGACGATGGGCACCGGCGTCAACGCGCAACTTCGGCTGAAGGCGCTGCATCATCTCGACGTGCCGTGGCTGCCCTCGCAGATCGAGCAACGGGAGGGTCGCATCATCCGCCAGGGCAACCAGCATGAGGAGATCGACATTTTCGCTTATGCGACGCTCGGATCGATGGATGCGCAGATGTGGCAGAACAACGAGCGGAAGGCCCGCTTCATCGCCGCAGCCTTGTCCGGCGACACGTCGATCCGGCGGCTTGAGGACATGGGCGAGGGGCAGGCCGGCCAGTTCGCCATGGCCAAGGCCATTGCGTCCGGCGACGAACGATTGATGCAGAAAGCCGGGCTGGAAGCCGAGATCGCCCGCCTCGAACGGCTGCGGGTCGCCCATGATGACGACCAGTTCGCCATCCGCCGCCAGATCCGCGATGCGGAACGCGACATCGTACACGCGACCCGGCGCATCGCCGAGATCGGCGAGGATCTCGAGCGGCTGGTTCCAACTGCGGGCGATGCCTTCGCGATGTCCGTCGCCGGCAAGTGCTATACCGAGCGCAAATTTGCCGGACGGGCGCTGATGAAGGAGATCCTAACGCTCGTCCAGCTTCAGGAGGAGCACGCGAGCGTCATCGCGTCGATCGGCGGCTTCGACCTCGTCTTCTCCGGCGAGCGGCTCGGGCGCGACGGCTATCTCTACAAGACGGCGCTACGGCGCACCGGCGGCGACCACGAGGTCGGTCTCGACATCACGATCACGCCGCTTAGTGCGATCTCGCGGCTGGAGCATGCCCTAGCGAACCTCGAGGGCGAACGTGAGGGCCATCGATCCCGGCTTGGCGAGGCCGGGCGGCGGCTGGCATCCTACAGGACCCGCGTTGGCGAGGTATTCGCTTATTCGGCGGAACTGAAGATCAATCGGGAGCAACTTGCCGAGATCAAGACATCGCTGGCCACCGATGTCGATGGGGCGGCCGATGGAAAGCGCTTGCAGCATAGGCCGTAAGCAAGATTGTCTCCCTGCTCAGCGCAATTCCTCCATCAGCTCCGGATGCCGGTCGAGAATGCGGATCAACTGGCTGGTTGGGCCGCTCGGCTCGACCAGGCCGCGCTCGTATTTGTCGAAGGCATTTTCCCCAACTCTCAGCAGGTTGCCCGCTTCCCGCTGCGATAGCTTCAGCTTGGTGCGCACGCGCCGGATCGTCGCCGGCGACGGCAGGCCTTCTATCCGCTCTTTCAGGGAGCGCAAGGCTGCATCGACGACGGCCATGTCATCGCCGACATGGACGCCGTCGTCGCCTTCCGCCGGATAATAACCCGGCAGTGTGACGGTGACGGTCTCACCCTTGTAGGTGACGACGAAGGGCCGCACTGCACGATGCAGGGTCTCACCTGTCTCCGGCGAGACCATCGTCTCCGGCAAAGCCTGTTTTACAGCAACCATGATCATTTCTCCTTGAACGACATGACCGTGAACTCCGTGACGACATCGGCTTGGAACTTTACGTACAGAACCATGCCGCGCGCCGGGACATGATAGACGTCCTGCCAGACGCGATGATCGGCAAACGTTGTCATCGACTTGTAGAACATGCGCCGATCCATGCCGGCGATCGTTTCGACAATGCCGCCTCGATCGAAGCCCAGCGCCAAGGCATCCCGCAGGGCCGACGTCGTCATCGCCAGCGTGGCGACCGATCCGAGCGCCAGTTTTATCGCTTCGTGATCATAAGTGGACGCTGTTTTTCCATGATAAAGCTATGCCACCATAAAGGGGGCAAGGCAAGATAATTCCAAGGTAGAGCCGGAAGACGAAAAGAGAACGAAACATTGCTTACAAACCGTCTTCGCCGCCGCTGATGCGGACGCTTGGGAACCTTTGAACGTGGAGTTCCGGTGCAACGCTGAAGGTTCCAACCGTCTCGGAATCTCGGCCAATTTCTTGAACAGAGGGCGTGTCGGAAATCCCGGGTCTACTCCGCTGCAAGCGCGAGATCGTTCGGCGGAGTGCTTTCGATCCGCGCAAGCGACGCCCTGATCTCCAGCCAGTTCGGCCCGGTGTAGCGCTCCGCCCACACCCTGGCTTCCTGATGGGTTTCGAAGGCCAGCACCTCGTCGTGTCGTGCGGCATACCGCGACAAAGCCTTCGCGAAGTTGATCGGTTCTGGATCGTCCAATCGGGCGCTTGCCCCTACGATGTAGCTGTCCGAACTCCACCACACGAGCGGTGGCAGTTCCTTCGGGAGTTCGACAAGGAGCAATGGTTTCATCGGGATCCTTCGCAACTCCGGCCGATCGATAGAAATTCTGGAGTAATATGTTTCGTTCGGGAAGCCTTGTGTCTCGGCGCCCGGAATGTCCTTCCGAGGTAGGCGGAAGCGTTGAGGGGCCAGAAGAAAAGAAGGAGGGAGCGAAACCTCCTCGCAGACCGGCTTCGCCGCCGCCGCTGACGCTCAACCCTCGTCCTCGCGATCCCGGCCCGTCGTCCGGCGCAGGGTTTTGGCCCTGCTGGTCCGGCCGGGCAGGGATGCTCGGTCTTCAGGTTGCGGCAGCGCGTGCCGCCCTACGGTTCGGGGGATGTCTTCGAGAAGAAGACGAGGAAGGGCCGCCAGAGGGCGGTCCGGAAACCCCGGACAGGAGAGCAAGTCATGCATCTGATAAAGGTCGATCCGCGCGCGCTGAAGGAAAACCCCGATCGCGCCCGTCAGACGAAATCCAACCAGCAGGCCGATGCGCTGATGCTGGCGACCATCAAGGCCGTCGGCATCGTGCAGCCGCCGCTGATTTCGCTGGAAACCGGCGGCGGCAACGGCTACATCATCGATGCCGGTCACCGGCGCGTCAGGATGGCGATTGCCGCGGGCCTCGACGAGATCGAGGTCCTCGTCGCCGAGGCTGCCAACGACAACGGCGCGATGCGCTCGATGGTGGAGAACATCGCCCGCGAGCCGCTGAACCCGGTTGACCAGTGGCGGGCGATCGAACGGCTGGTCGCGCTCGGCTGGACCGAGGAGGCGATCGGCGTGGCGCTGGGCTTCCCGGTGCGCCAGATCCGCAAGCTGCGGCTTCTTGCCAACGTGTTGCCCGCCATGCTCGACCAGATGGCCAAGGGTGACATGCCGGACGAGCGGCAGCTTCGAACGATCGCCGCGGCCTCGCGCGAGGAGCAGGTGGAGGTCTGGAAGAAGCATAAGCCGAAGAAGGACGATCCCCAGGTGACTTGGTGGAGCGTGGCTCAAGGGCTGACGAAGACGCGCATGCTGGCGAAGGATGCCAGCTTCGACGAGGATCTCGCCAAGGCCTACGGTATCGTGTGGCAGGAAGACCTGTTCGCGCCTGCCGATCAGGACAGCCGGTACACGACCGACGTCGAGGCCTTCCTCGGCGCACAGAACGAGTGGATGGCGAACCATCTGCCCAAGCGCGGCACGATCGCCGAGACGACGCAATGGGGCGAGGTGAAGCTGCCGCCCAAGGCCGAGCGCGTCTACGGCAAGCCCACGAAGTCCGATCACAGCGCCTGGTATCTCGACCGTGACGGCAAGGTCCAGTCGGTTGCCTACCGTATGCCCGAGCCGAAGGTGCCGAAGGGCAAGGCGGCGAAGGCCGACGACCATGCTTCGAACGACGAGCCCGTCGTGACGACGAAGCCGCGATCCGACGTGACGCAGAACGGCCGCAGCATGATCGGGGACTTCCAGACCGATGCGCTGCACGAGGCATTGGCCCGCGCGCCGATCGAGGACGACACGCTGATGGCGCTCCTGGTGTTGGCGTTCACGGGCCTGAACGTCTCGGTCCAGTCGGGCTCCGGCGCCATGAGCTATGGCGGCAAGCGCTTCGCCCGCCATGCGGTGCTGCTGATCGGGGAGGACGGCACGCTCGCCTTCGATCCCGACACGTTGCGCATTGCTGTGCGGTCGATGCTGATCGACGTGCTCTCGGCCCGCGTGAACCAGACGAACAGTGGGATCGTCGCGCAGATCGCCGGCGATGCGATCGGTGCGGGTACGTTCCTGCCGAACATGGGGACCGAAGCCTTCCTGTCGTGCCTGTCGCGTGGCGCGCTCGAAGGCGCATGCAAGGACACGCCCGTCCTGCCGCGTGCCCGCGTCCGCGACACGCGCGCGGCTCTGGTGGAGCATTTCGGGGAGGCGTCGTTCGTCCACCCGTCCGCGCTCTTCGTGCCGGACGCGGAGGCGCTGGCCGACTGGATGGCGCGAAACCGTGCGGCGGACGACGGGGAGCACAGGGCGGAGAACGATGCCGACGAACTCTCAAACGATCCGGCCGACTTCGACGGCGGCGACGCTGCGGACGACGCCAGCATCGTCACCGACGACGAACGGGATGGCACGGCGGCATCCGACGAAGGCGAGGCCTTCCGGGAAGCCGCCGAGTAGGCGCGCGTTTCCTTCTTCTTCTTTCCGAACGAATAACCGCCGCCGGCCGCAAGCCGGCGGCGGTTCCGTTTCAACCGTCATCGACAGGAGGACCTCATGTCCGCACAGCACATCCACGACCTCGCGCCGCTCGGCGCGATCATCCGCTACGCCGACGGCACGGCAAGACCGCCCGCGCATCACAGGCGCAAGCTCGCGCTCTGGGAGAAAACCAACAATGTCGGGCGTCTGATCCGCAAACAGCCGGGAGGCCATCGCGGGATCGAGGGGTTTGCGGCGACGTTCACCCTCCACAAGGGCGATTTCGGTCAGGGCGGGGTCATCCTCGTCCGGGTGCACGAAACCTTCGATATCCGCAGCCGCCTGACCTTCACGATCGTCGAACGTCCCCTGATTGGTACGGTGCGCGTTCTTTCCGGCGAAGGCGACGATCGGGAGCTTCTGCATCTCGCCGACGATCTCACCGCGGCGGAGCGGTGGCGTGAGCTCAATGGCTATCGCCAGACGGTGCTCGAGCCGGTCACGGCCGACGAGCGCGCCGCCGATGTTGTCGAGGGGAGGGCTGTGGCATGACCGGCGCAACGTTGGACGCCGCCTCCGACGCCGTCGTTACCTTCGGGCGCACGGCCGACGGGCTGCTGGCCGCCCGCGTCGCGGACGACGCCTTCGGCATGGTTCCCGGCCGGAACGGCGGCTTCTATCTGACCACCGGCTGGCGGCTTTCCGGGGCCATCGAGACGTGGACACGGTCCGACGTCTATGGCCATGGCGGCGATCTCGCCGATGAAGCCGACTTCCGCCTTCATCTCGACCGGCATCTCGAAGATCGCCGCGAGCGCCTGGCGCTCGGTCGACGCGACGTTCGCATACCGGCGAGCACGCCATGGGTCGCGTCGCAGGGCGCCACGATCTATGCCGAGGGCGTGGTCTGCCATTCGACTGCTGGGCATGGCGGCTTTCATCTCTCCGCCGAGCGCAATGGCAAAGTCCCGTCCGTGCTGCGCTCCTCCAGCGGATGGTATGAGCATGACTGCGAATGGGCGATCGTCGCGCTGACCTTCCCGGATCTGTTCACGACCCAGGAGCGGCACCTTGCCGACCGCACGGTGTGCGATCGCTGGCCGGATGCTTGGGAACGCCTCTCGGGACGAACCCTCCAGCCGGGGGAGTCCACGGTGAAGGACCGTCATGCCTTCGAACAGGCGCATGCCGGCGACTGGATCGTGATCTCGGCCATCCGATCGGACCATGCGCCGGGGATGACCGAGGTGATCGCCACGATCGGCGGCAGGCGAACGTCGAACGTCCCCGAGCGTCGGTTTCCCGTTCCGTCGGACGAGTACGGCGGTAGCGGCGGCCGCTTCGGTTTCGTCATCGATGAAGAGCGTCATCGCGTCTATGACGGGCCGTCCGGGTTCGTTGGATGGCAGGGGAGGTGTGCGCCATGATGCGGCACCATCCTCACCCCGGACGGTTCGATCCCGGCGCGCTCGCCCGCATGGAGGAGGCACGCCGGCAGACCCGGCGCCAGCTGGAACCGATCGAACGGCAGATCGTCCGCGCCATGACAGCGGCGATGCCCGCGCTACGCGACAGACGCCGGCGTTCCTGTCGCGACAGGTCGCCCGACCCGGCCGCCTTCATGCAGCGCTATCGTGAGATCCTCGCCGCCATCACGGCCGAGCGGCAACCCGAGATCGATGCTCTGTCGCGCTAGCTCGCCCGGCAGGATCAGGCCATCGAGCATTGGCGAAGTTGCCTGCTGGCAGCGCAGTCCGCCGCGTGAAAGCCGTGCGATATGATCTTCGTCGTTGGCAGCTCTGAGGGAAAAACACCATGCCGGTGCTAACGATCGAGACGGCCTATTGCATTGTGCCAGAGCCGAGGCCGGTCAGCGTCGGGCGGCGGGTGGCCTGTGCTGGCTGTATCGGTGCCCCCATCTTCCGACTTCGCCATCTTGACCGGCAGTGCGGAAGCGCTGCGCACGCCCGGTTGCGGCGGGAAGGCGCCTCCGAGCGAGGCGGGTTGGCGCGAAGGTCAGGTCGACCGGACCTTGATGACCTTTTCCGCGCGCGACTGCCCGAGGCGGCTGGTAGCGTAGAGCAGCGCCGTGACCACGCCTTGGTGTGATCCCTTCTCGATCCCGGCTTCCCATTCCCGACCCATGTCGGTCTCCCCTTCGGTTTGTTGCGGTCTGAACCGGCGGCCGTGGGCTTCAAGGCCGCGTGCCGCGCCGCGGGGCGGCCTGGTCCCGCCGATCTCGCAAAGCGCACCCGCGTCCCGCGCGAGGGCTTGAAGAGCCCTGCTTGGCCGCAAGTCCGCTTCGCTCGCTCAGGCCGAACCCGGACCCTGAAGCCCCCGTCTTCCGCCGGTTCCTGTTGACCGCACCGAAGGGAAGACCGGCAAGGGCCGGAGCCGCTTCGGAAAAACCTCGAAAGGATCACACCATGGCCAAGGCCGCCCGCTCCACCGCTTCCTCCAACGCCCGCGTCGTCCAGCTGCGCAAGGGCACCACCCTCGAGATGGTCCGGCTCGCCTGCCCGGACGCAAACCAGGCCGGCCTCATCTCGGAAAGCTTCGGCCTGCCGCTCCTCGACAGCGATGGCATCCGCGACCTGCACGAGCGCCTGCTGATCGAGACCGCCGAGGCGATGCGGGAGGGCATCAGCGACCGGGCGATGCAGATCCACCTCCAGCGCATCGTCGGCGCCTATGTTGGCTCGGCTCATGGCGCCGGGCAGTTCTACTCCCGCGCCGTCACGGAGGCCCGCGACCTCACCGCCAAGCTTGCGAACGATACGCGCGACGAGGATCTAGACGGTCCCGCCGGCTTCCAGAGCGCCGCCCAGCGCAAGCGCGAGTTCGCCGCCGACATGGCGCTTCAGTCCCACAGCCTGCGCATGGCCGCCGAAGGCGCGGTCGCGGCCTACGAGCAGATCGTCGGCGAGCGCTGGAAGCCCTTCGAGCGCCAGATCGAGAACGCTGGCGCGACCGTCGATCGCAAGGCTGCCGATCTCCAGATGGCGGCTCTCGGCTGAGCCGCCGCGGCGGGGCTTCGGCCCCGCCTTTTCCCAATCCTATCGACGCCTGTGATGCCAACTACCTTCGTCATCTTGGCAATGTGGATTTGATCATCTACATTATCTCGTGAACATATCTACATCGAGGCCGTTATGCCGATCAACGTCAACAATCCCGAGGCGGACGCCCTGACGCGCAAGTTTGCGCAGATGGTGGGCCTCAGCATCACCGAGGCGATCGTCATTGCCATGAAGGAAGCGATCGAGCGCCGCCGCAACAGCGAGACGCCGCTTCAGACGGCCGCGCGGCTGCGGGAGAAGCATGGTGTCGCGCTGACGGAGGAGGCACGCAAGCCGCTCGACAGCCAGGCCTTCGACGAGATGTGGGAGGATCGCTGATGTATGTTGACGCCTGCGCAATCATCGCGCTCCTGTCCGACGAGCCGGAGGCGGAACGGGTGTCCGCGGCGCTGGCGGGCGCCGCCAAGCGCATTACCTCGCCGGTCGCCATCCTCGAAGCTGTTCTCGGCCTCGCTCGTCCCGACAAATTCGGCCTGAGCGTCGAGGCGGTGGAGCCGATCATCCTCGAATTCCTGGAGGCGCGCGGCATTGATATCCGCGATCTCCCGCCGGCCAAGCGCACGGTTGCCCTGTCGCTTTCGGCCGCGCATCGCTATCGCGCCGGGCGGCACGGTCTCAATCTCGGGGACTGCCTGCACTACGCTTGCGCCAAATATTATCGCGTGCCGATCTTGGCGACGGCGGACGAGTTCAGAAAGACCGATCTCGACGTCGTGCCGTAGGCTGCAATTCAGGTATCCTTGCGCCCCGCGGCTCACCGGCTCTCGCCAGTGTCCTCGCCGGGACGTTGACAGGCTCGTGATACGACCCGCGTGCTCCGCATCCTCTTCCAGCGGGGAACGGCACGCTCCTGCAAGACGGACGGAAGCAGCCGCATCCACCGCTTTCCTGCCGGAAGGTCCATCACCGGAACTCTGCGTGTCTTCTGCCGCTTGCCCGGCTCCGACGTTCCAGAGAGGGCGACGGCATCCTCCCTCACCTCCGATACGGGATCGTTCGCGACGAATACGTTATCCGCCTGGACAGATACCGCTGTCGCATCCGTGAGCTCCTTTTCTTCCGGGAGCCGCGGCTCGACCGGTTCGCGAAGGACATCGGGCGTCTGGGAACCCGCAGGCGAGGGTGACAGCACAGGCAGGATCCGCGCCTGTCCGGCTGTTCGCGGCGCAAATAGCCTTTCGGCCATGGCGCGGGCATCGTGATCCGACGATGCGC
This sequence comes from Aureimonas sp. Leaf427, assembly GCF_001425485.1. GTDB lineage: Bacteria > Pseudomonadota > Alphaproteobacteria > Rhizobiales > Rhizobiaceae > Plantimonas. The sequence goes on from NZ_LMQW01000013.1 coordinate 17,420, forward strand.
CAGCTCGTATCCCCGTTTCGGCGCGCGGCTTCGCCGACAAGAGGTCGCCTTCCGTGATCCAGCTTGCCTTTGGCGCCGCTGACCTGTTGAGCAGATGCCGTTTCGACCGCTTCAATTCGACGGTGAAGCCTCCTTTTGCGCGTGACATTCGGTCCTGCAATTCCTCTTCCAGGTGTGGATGGGACGATCGTTTGAGATGCCGCCCTGGACATCGCCGGGCCTGCCACTCCGCGTCCTCGATGGAGCTGGAAGTATGGTCAGCACCAACAGGGGCTGGGCGGATGTAACGACGCCCGGAACCAAGGTGCTTCTCAGCGCGTGGCTCTGAGTGATTCATCTGAACGTAGTCGTTGACTGTCCCTCCAGCAAGTAGGTCTTCAAATGCTGGGCCTGGATCCAAGTAAAATGGGAAGAGGAACAGAACGGAAAAGAAGCCGGACCCGTTTCGCGGCTCCGTCCCGGCGGGCGGTCCTGCCGGGGTCGGGCGCCGGCGCAACGGCTTCGCCGTCCTCCTCTTCGTTCCGGCCCTTCGCGTCCTTCGCTGCGCTCGGCCGCGTTCGGGTGCGCCTTCTCCCTGAACGCCCCGGCTGACGGACCTCCGTGACGGAGCCGCGATCGGCGCGGCATCCAGACGGAGGTTCAGGACATGAAGAAGAAACAGGATGAAGCCGGGCGCGTCGACATCTACGCGCGGATCACCGACCGCATCGTCGCGGATCTGGAAAAGGGCGTCAAACCCTGGATGCAGCCGTGGAGCACGGCGAACGCTTGCCGCCGTATCACCCGGCCGGTGCGCCATAACGGCGAGCCCTATTCGGGCATGAATGTCCTCCTCCTCTGGTCGGAAGCCATCGCCCGCGGGTTCTCGTCCCCGGTCTGGATGACGTTCAAGCAGGCGATCGAGCTCGGCGCTCATGTCCGCAAGGGCGAGAGCGGCGCCACCGTGGTCTTCGCCAGCCGGTTCAAGAGGACGGAAGGCGACGGCGCCGGCGGCGAGGTGGAACGGGACATCCCGTTCATGCGCGCCTACACCGTCTTTAACGTCGAGCAGATCGACGAGCTGCCGGAGCGCTATCATGCACCGGCCCAGCCCGTCCTTGATCCAGTCGCCCGGATCGCACATGCGGACCGCTTCTTCGCCCAGACCGGAGCGGTGATCCGGCACGGCGGCACGAAGGCCTTCTTCGCGCCGGACGCCGACATCATCCAGATGCCGCCCTTCGAAGTCTTCCGAGACGCGGCCTCCTACGTCGCCGTCCTCAGTCATGAGGCAACCCACTGGACGGCACCGGCCCACCGCGTCGGGCGTGATCTCTCGCGCTATCACAAGGATCGCAGCGAACGCGCCCGCGAGGAACTCGTGGCCGAGCTCGGAAGCTGCTTCCTTTGCGCCGATCTCGGCATCGTGCCGGAACTGGAGCCCCGTGAGGATCATGCGAGCTATCTCGACTCCTGGCTGAAGGTCCTGTCCGGCGACAGAAAGGCGATCTTCCAAGCGGCCGCTCATGCGCAGCGTGCCGTTTCCTTCCTGCACGGCCTGCAGCCAGCGGCTCGGGAAGAGCGGGAGGCGGCCTGATGTTTCAGCCTCCGGCTTTGGCCGGGGGAGGGGAGGGCGCCTCCGCGCCTCCATCTCCTAACCTGCGCGTTCTCAGCCTCGGCGCCGGCGTGCAATCGACGACGCTTGCGCTGATGGCGGCCCATGGTGAGATCGGGCCGATGCCCGACTGCGCCATCTTCGCCGATACCGGCTGGGAGCCGAAGGCGGTCTACGACCATCTCGCTTGGCTGATGTCGCCAAACGTCCTGCCGTTTCCGGTCCATATCGTCTCGGCCGTGAACATCCGCTCCAGCCTCATGGAAGCAGCAGGCGGCTAACGCTCGGCGTCGATTCCGGCCTTCACGAAGATCGTGACGCCGGCGGGGACCGAGGTGTCGGTCCTCGACGAAAACGAGGATGGCGACCTAGTCGAGGTTTCCATACGGCGCACGGCAACCGAGACGATCTCCATCGGCATGATCCGCCGCCAATGCACGGGCGATTTCAAGATCGTGCCGATCCGCCGGAAGGTCCGCGAGCTTGCGGGTCTCACGCGCCGGCGCTCGCCCAAGCATCCCGTCGTCGAGCAATGGCTCGGCATTTCGCTGGACGAGGTCGTGCGCATGAAGCCCTCGCGCGAGGCGTGGCAGGTCAACCGATGGCCGCTGATCGAGCGGCGCATGACCCGGCACGATTGCCTGCGCTGGCTCGACCGGCAGGGCTATCCCCGTCCGCCGAAGAGCGCCTGCATCGGGTGCCCGTTTCATTCCGACGCCGTCTGGCGGACGATGCGCGACGAGAATCCCGAAGCCTGGTTCGACGCCGTCGCGGTCGATCGGGCCATCCACACGGGCCTGCGTGGCATCCGTGGCGAGGTCTACCTGCACCGCTCTGCCGTTCCGCTCGACGAGGCGGACCTCTCCACCGCCGCCGACCGCGGGCAGTTCGGTCTCTGGCCGAACGAATGCGAGGGAATGTGCGGTGTCTGATCAAATTTTGCTGAATCACATGAATTACGTATAGTAGGTACTTTCTTGGAGGCCCACAATGAAGCAGTTCACCTTTTCCGACGTGAACCGGGCGTCGGGTGAAATCCTCGAAGCCGCGCTCATCGAACCTGTCGCCCTGACCAAACATGGCAAGGAAAAGCTGGTGATCATGACGGCCGAGCGCTACGGCCAGCTCGTCGGCGATCCGCACACGGTCGCCTATGGATTAAACGACGCTCCTCAATCCGTTTACGACGAACTCATGACCGGTCTGGACGCCCTGCTTGCCGGCGAAGACCGTCATGCTTGAGCCGGCGACATCGTTCGCTTCTACTATCTCTGGAAGCGCCAGGCCGACAAGGACGAGGAATCTGGCCGCAAGGCTCGCCCCGTCTGCGTCGTCGTCCAGACACCGAACCGACCTGGAAAGGTCTTCCTGTTTCCGATCACGTTGCAGCATCCCGATCCTCCACGAGTGAGCCTTGCCATCAGTCCGATGGAGTGCCGCCGCGCCGGGCTCGACTTTCCCTGCTGGATGATCCTGGACGAGTACAATCGTGTCGATCTCGACAAAGCCTTCGATTTCGAGTCCACCGCATCGATCGGCGCGCTGAGCCATGCCTTCCTGAAGACCGTCGCGGCCGCGATCAGACAAGCCGCCGCCAGCCGTCCATATCCAGCGTCAATCGCTCCTGACGACCCCGCCCCGACGGCGAGCCTCACGATGTCAGGCGTTCGGGTGCGGATCTGGAGAGCGAGCGACATCTCTGGTCTCGTTCGCGACCAGGATATGAGAGGCAGAAAACGCGAATCCCGGCGAGCGCGCTTGCGAGGTCAACGCGTTCGAGAGGCTTCCGCGGCTCTGTTTTCTCCCGCTATGTCCGAATTTCGGCGTCAGCGGTGCGATCGATGGGGATCGAGGTCGGCAGTTGTACGACGGGAGCCAGGGCCTGTACCAACGATGGCCGCGACACCGGTGGATTTCAGGCCACCGAGGACAGACGCCACGACCGGCATCCCTCCGGTTCCCATGATCGGCGCGCCCCGGCCCGTCCTCGATGTGTGGGTGTGACCGCGGGGCGACTTCGTCTCGATCGCCTGACCGCAACGGCCTTCTGCGACTTTCTTCCCCTGCTCGCTGCGCTCGCATTCCTCGCGGTCCAAGAAAGCCGATCTCGGCCGTCCTTCATTCCATTCCGGCCCCTTCGGGATGCGGTGGCGATCGCCAGCGGTCTTTTACACCCCATCGAGGTCGCGCAGGGGCGCGGCCCGAGGAAACCAAAAGGATCACGACCATGGCAGTCATCGGCGAATTCACCACCAGCGGCAACACCATTCTGGGCACCGTCCGCACCCTCACCGTCGGCTTCAAGGCCCGCCTCAACCCCATCGACCGGACCTCGCGCGATGCGCCCGACTTCCGGGTCATGAGCGGCACGGCCGAGGTCGGCGCTGCCTGGAAGTCCACCTCCAGCGACGGCGAGCCCTACATCTCGGTCAAGCTGGACGATCCGAGCTTCCCGGCCCCGATCACCGCGGCCCTCTGGCCGAGTGAGACCGACGGCGACTACGCCCTCGTCTGGTCCCGCCAGAAGCGCGACGGCTGACATCGCAAAGGCCTCGCCCGCGAGGGCGGGGCCGCACCTTCACGAGGATCGGCAACTGGAGCATCGACATGACCGAGCTTTCCACATCCACCTGCGCTCCCAAAGCCGAGGACATCACCTGCTGGCCCGACGGCGACGGGGCTCATCTAGGCGAGGTTTGGCGCCGCGCCTTCGATTGGAAATCGGATGATTACGATGTCGTCCTGCTGGAAGACACCGTGCGCCTGCGCGAGCTTGGCATCCTCGACGAGCTAAGCTGACCACTGTCGTCCCATCGTTCAGCGGCGACGACGGTCCACCCCTTTGCCCGCCGAGCGATATGACCGCGAATGCTGAACCCGCATCTGGCCGAGACCATGATCGAGTCCTGAGTGGCGCCGCTTCGCAGCGCGGGGGTGCCGAAGGGTGCCAAACTGGACCTTTCCCTCCCTGATAGAGCGGTAGTGTACGGCTCGGCGTCGCGCCTCAAGGACGCACGGTTCCCCCAAAATGCTGCGCATTTCGGCTCCCCCATGCGCCGGCTCCGCCGGTCGCGTGCCCGCGATCCTTGACCCGCTTCCTTCTCCCACGTCGCCGGACCTCCTTATCAACGAAGGAGCTTCCCATGACCTACGATATCTTCCTCGACATCGCTGAACTGCGCGCCGAACTGGCTTCCTGCTATCTCACCAAGCGCGAGCGTGCCGAGAGCGTGAAGCGCCTCGCGATCCTCATCAAGCAGGCGAAGGAGACGGAGGCGTAAGCCTCCCTTCCCATGTCGGGAACGATGCCGCCGGCGGTTGGACGCGCAGTTGTTTGATCCGCGGGATACAGTCACCGGTGCCTTCCGCCGCACGCGCCCTAGGCGGCATCCCTGTTCCGACCTACAAGCGGAGCGGTCTCCGCCCGCGCTGAGAGGGGGCGGTACCCTCGGCGCTTTTTCTGGAGGAGGAGGTCGAGAAACAGAACGACGGCATCCTTTTCGCGCGCGAAGTGATGCACCATCGTCCGCCCTCTCGACCCGATCCGGCCCCAGCGACGCACGAGGCAGACATCGCCGAACAGCGTCGGTTCGATCGAAAGGGCGTAGTAGCGCGCCATGTTCTTCAATGCGTCCGTACGTTCGATATGGAGGCTGTAGCGCTGAGCGATCATGCCCGAGAGTCCCGCATGTCGGCGCATGCGTCCAACGACAGTTTGGAATCGATGAGGTCGGATCGATTCATCTTCGTGACGAATGTTCGGGTCATCAGGGACTCGCCCCGGTCATTTATGGGGCGAGGGAGATGGCTTGACACGGCCGCACACCGAACCCGCCGATGCCGGCAGTCCGTTCGATGCCGATCCTCTTCCGAAACGGTCAATATGGCTTGGCGCGAACCCAAACGTGTGCTCGACCGACGGCGATCGGTGGAAGGAGACCGTCCCGGTCACAAGTGACGGGCAAAGACCGGAAGCTACGCCATGTTCATTTTCGCAATGGCCACGAGCGAGCGGCGTAGCGCATCGATATCGCTTTCACGAAGGTTTTCGGCGAGCTCCTTCTCCACGGCTTCAACGCGGGCGCGGCAGGCTTGGAGCAGACTGTGTCCCGATGGCGTCAGGTCGATCTGGAGGATACGACCATGCACCTCGTGGGCGCGCCGCTCGATATGGCCGGCACGTTCTAGGTTGGCGATGATGACGCTGGTGGTCTGAGGCGTCAGTATAGCTAGACGGGCGAGGTCGGCGTTCGACTGGCCAGGATAAGCCTTCAACATCGTCATCACAGCGAACTGAGGGGCCGTGATCCCCAAATCTGCGAATTCGCGATCCTGGCGGAGCCTGTAGGCTGCCGCTGCCTGGCGCAGCAGATAGCCGAGATATCCGTCGTCGCCTCGCTTTCCGACTCCAGCTGCGGGCGGAGTGGGATATTCCTCGCTTGAGCTCATTGTCAGTCCTCTGATATATTGTCAGGGGACTGATAATAGATGTTGTGTGGTTAGGAAAGGGTTTGCGATATGCCAAAGACGATCTTTCTGGCGGGCGCGTCCGGCGCCGTCGGGCGTCGGCTCGTGCCGATGCTTCGATCGAAGGGGTGGCGTGTCGTCGGGCTCACGCGCAGTCTTGCGAAGTGCGAAGCGCTTACCGCGTTGGGTGCCGAGCCTGTGGTCGCCGACGTATTCGACGCCGAGGCGCTTCGCAGGGTCGTTGTCGGTGCGGGTCCGACCGTGGTCATCCACCAACTGACCGACCTTCCCCCGAAGCTTGATCCGACGCTCATGGAAGACGCGACGGCTCGCAACGCCCGCATCCGCGAGGAGGGTACACGTAACCTCGTCGCTGCGGCGATCGAGGCTGGAGCCCGGAGGATCGTCGCGCAAAGCGTGGCTTTCGCCTACGCCGATGGGCCGTTGCCACATCGCGAGGACGATGCTCTCGCTCTTCAGGCCGCAGGACGCCAAGGAGTTTCCGCTCGTGGCGTGGCAAGCCTGGAGCGTCAGGTTCTTGACGGACCGCTCGAAGGCTTGGTGCTTCGCTATGGTCGGCTCTATGGATCTGGAACGGGGTTCTATACTGCGGCCGGCACGGCTTCCGTTCATGTCGATGCCGCAGCCTATGCGGCTGTCCTTGCCGCAGAGCGAGGCGAGAACGGCCTCTACAACATCGCGGAGGACGATAGCGTGGTGTCCAGCGAGAAAGCGAAACAGCAATGGGGTTGGTCAGCGGCGTGGCGCTACAAGGAGACGGGAACGTGAATCCTAAGCTTCGTTCTATTGCACGCGCTTTTCCTCGTCGAACGAACGGGTGTCAGATGGAAGCGCCACCGTCGATGACGATATCCTGACCGACGACATAAGCGGCGGCATCGGAGGCCAGCCAGATCGCGGTCGCGGCTATTTCCTGCGGGCGTGCGACGCGCTTCGACGGATTGGTCAGTGCGATCCGTCCGTCCCGTGCGGCTCGATCCTCACCGGGCCGCAGCGACATGGGCGTATCGACGGGACCGGGGCAGAGGCAATTGATCCGAATTCCGAAGGGTAGGGCTTCGACCGCGGCGGTGCGGCTGAGCGAACTGACGGCTGCCTTGGATGCCGCATAGGCACCCATCGCGGGCCGGACGAGCCTGGCGCCGATATTGGAGCCGATATTGACGATCGTGCCCCCGCCGCTCGCCTTCATGGTACGGATCTCGTGCTTCATCGAAAGCCACAGGCCGAACGTGTTGACCGACAGCACGCGCTGGAAGGCATCGGCCTCCATCTCGTCGAGGGCACCGGACGCGATCGTTCCGGCCGCATTCACCGCTACGTCGAGGCGGTCGATACCGTCGAACACACGGGCCATGGCCGCCTCGTCGGTGATATCCGCCACCACGCTGCGTGCGTCTCCGCCCGTGTCACGAACAATTTCTGCCGTATCTTCCAACTCGGCTTTTCGTCGACCGACAAGAAGGAGCTTTGCGCCCTCTCGCGCAAAGGCTGTCGCGATGCTGCGGCCGATGCCGCCACCTACTCCGGTCACAAGGACGAACCGTCTAGGAAAAAGCGACAGGGTCATGCCGTTTCCTTTTCTGTTATGATCGGCACAGAACTACGGCACTGGCGAAGCGCTGTCGAGGATTATATGTCAATCGACACAGAAATGGGTTCCATATGGCAGAGCGAGGGCGACCGCGTCGCTTCGACCGAACCGAGGTCCTGGACCGTGCGCTTATGGCGTTCTGGCGGAATGGTTATGAGGCGACCTCTATGGCGGATTTGGTCGAGGCGATGGGCATCAACTCGCCCAGTATCTACGCCGCCTACGGCTCGAAGGAGGCGCTGTTTTCCGAGGCAGTTCATCGCTATCGCACCCATCATGCCGCCGGCTTGCTTGATGCGCTGAACGGGGCGCCGGATGCAGTGAGCGGCCTGGCGGCCATGTTCGAGGCGGCGATCGATCTCTTCACCCGGCCCGGCCATCCGAAGGGATGTTTCATCGTTGCGGCGGCGGGAGGCAACGCGCCAGAGGCGGCCACGATACAGGCGGAGCTCGCGGGACTGCGCCGGGAGCGAAGCGACGAGATCGCTGCACGGATCGAGCGGGACGGTGCAGAGGGGCGGCTGCGGCCGCGATACCCGGCGCAGCCTCTGGCGGACATGTATGCGGCGATCCTTCAGGGAATCTCCATCGCCGCCCGCGATGGTGTATCGAAGTCGCGGCTGTCCGAGCTCTATAGGCCCTCACTGGTTCTGCTTGGATAGTCTGTTGCGTTCGTCCGAAGCGAAGATGCCGTCGTCGCGGCAAGCACCGCAGAGAAGGGGCGAAACCGGCCGCTTGACGAACAATCGCTACACGGGCAGGTCCGGCATGGCGCCGTCCCTGACATTCCAGACCCAGGATGCCATCCCGCTTTCCTTGGCGAGGGCCTCGCGAGCCTCGCCATAGGCCTCGTCCGCATCGTCGGGCACGATATACATGGCGATCGGCGGTGCGCGGTCGGGACGCAGCACGAGGCTGGCCATCGGCGTGGAGCGCGGCTGGTTGTAGCGCAGGCTTTTCACGAAGCTCGCTCCGCGCAGCGTCAGAGCGCCGAGCAGCGTTAGGTCGTAGCGGCTGTCGAACGGAATCCACCGATCTGTGACCACCATCAGCGCGATCTCCTCGACCCCCGCGATGCCCGCGGCGTCGATGCCGAAGGTAGCCGCCGCGATTAGATGACTGCCTTCCGTCGCATTCCACAGAGACAGTTCCGTTTCGAAGACCCGGTTCATGCGCCGATGAAGGTCGTCCGGCAGCATGAACGGGTATCGCGGCGCGTGTTTCATCGTCATCCGGGCGCCGGCCGCTACCGGAGCGAGTGCTTTCACCTCCCCGATCAACAGCGCCAGGGAGCGGCGCTTGCCCTGCGACCGGACGGCTTGGTTGAGGAACGTGTCGCGGCGTGCGGCGATGTCGGTTTCCTTGTCGGCGTCGAAGAATTCCGGGATGTAGAGCATGTCGGCCAGCCCCTTGCCTTTGGCGGTTTTTCCTTCGGCCGCTTGCATGAGGTACTTTCGGATAACAGCCCAGTTGCGGCGTTTCTCCATAGCCGGACGCCAGCGATTGAACTCCGCCTGGTCCCAGAGAAAATGCAGGAGCGCGCGCAGCGACAGGCGCGAGCCGTTGGTCTTCACGCTGTCGGCCTCGGGCTCACTGCGCGTCGCCTCGGATGCGTTGCGGCCGGTCAGCTTCGTCAAACTGAAGCCGAGCTTCAGCTGCGTCTCGCCGGTCTCCTCGCTTTCGACGATCGCCTTGCCATCGACCTCGCCAAGCCCGGACAGGGCTGCCGGCACCTCGTAGGAGTCGCAGTCGATGCCATGACGGGCGCCGCTCCCCGGCATCCGCTTCAGGATATGACCCTTCCCGCTGCGGGCGACATACATCGGCACACCGTCCGGCTGGCAGAGGCAGAGAGGACGCTCGCCATTGTCGAACGCCGCGCTCAGGTGCTTGGCGAAGTCGCTCGTGTCCGCCGTCACGTCCGATGCGCCGATCCTGATCCGCCTCATCGTCTTGCCTTTCTTGGCGTCATCCCCAACCTGCCGTCCTGCATGTCATGTCTCGAAAGCGTAACGGCTATCGATGGCGGTTCGTGAGGCGTCGTCACGATCCACCACCGTCGCACCATCCGAACCTCGGTCCGTCCCAACGCCGTGCCAGACCTTCCTCGACCAGCATCTCCCCGAGCGAGGTCCCGGAGCGGACAACGGTGCGCAGCTTGCGACCATATCGATCCCGGTCGCGCCTGCCTGATGTCATCGAGAACGGCCCGGCATTCAGCAGGGCGACGAGGCAATCTCGCGCTGCTTCACCGACCTGTCTTTCCGCCGGGCATGCTGGTTCGGAAGTTTCCGGAGCATCGATGTCGGCAATGCGGATCTTCTCGCCCTTGAACCAGAAGGTATCGCCGTCAACCACACAATTGACGCGGACCGGTTCGGCGCAGAGGGAGAACATCGCGGAGCCTGGATCCAATCGCGACCGGATCGGGATCGTCCGGAAATCCTCCTCCCGGCCCACGATTGTCTGAGGTCTTTTGAAACCGTCGTCGTAGGCGATCCACGCGCCACCGAGTGCGACCAAGCTGAACATTGCGAAGGCGACATGCGGGGTTTTCATAATCTTCCTTCCGGATGGAATCTGTTTCTCCCCACCAGCGGTTTCATGTCATTGCGCCGGAACCAGATTGCGCGCCCGCAGCGCAGCGGTCCATGGCCCTGGACGACGACGATCTGCTCGTCCTTACGCATGGACTGGGTGATCTCGTGCGGCATGATCAGGGGCCGGCGCTGGAAGTTGACGCTCTCGGATCTGCTGGATCCCTTGCCGGTGTTCCAGCCGACATTGCGCGAGCGGCCTTCGACTTCCACGGTCATCTCGCCGCATTGCGCCGAGACGTTTCGAGCGGTGTCGAGTGCCTTGATCGCGGCATAGGAAGCGAAGGCGCAGCCGTCGATCCAGGAGGTCGCGCCGTCGCGACCGAAGTGCTTTTCGAGCTGGCCGAACGACTGGTACATCAACATCAGCGTAATGCCGTATTTGCGGCCGCGGTCTCGGGCTTCCTCCAGAATGCGCATGTAGCCGAGGAGGTCGACCTCATCGAGCATGAAGAGCGCGCGGCGCTCGAAGCGACCATCGGCCTGGGTCATCGCGTTGATCAGCGAGCCGATGATGACGCGGCCGATGCCGGGATAGCTGCGCAGGATCGCGGCGGGGATGTTGAGGAAGACGTCGACGTTCTTCGTGATGATGTCGGACGAGTGGAAAGCCGCGCCGCAGACGAGCGCCGCATAGTTCTCGAGCGACAGCCACTGCGTGTCCTTGGAGGCGGTCGAGTAGACGCCAGAGAAGGTCTGCTCGGTCATGTTGGTGAAGACGCCGAGCGTCTCGCGGATGAAGGCGCTTTGCGAGGTTTCCTGGATTTCGCGCAGCATGGCGAGGACGGAGGGCTCCGGCTCGGAGACGATCTGGCGCAGGCTTCGCAACGTGCGCAGTCCGTCATATTCCGGCGAGAGCATGACGTGTGCAAGGAGCCCGGTCAGGAGGTTGTGGGCCTGGTTTTGGAAGTAGGAGCCGGTGGAGGTTTCGATCCGCGAGCTTTCCGAAAGCAGCATATGCGCGACGGCGACGATATCCTCCTCCTTGGTCGTCGACGTTTCGATCCAGTCGAGGACGTTGAAACCCATCACGGGGTTCGCCGGGTCGAGGACCTTGCAGTCGCGCTTGAGGGTGCGGTTTCGGTGTTCCACGACCATCGGCGCGACCTCGGTCGAGGGATCGAGGCAGATGACGGGACCGGTGTAGCGTAGCGCCGTCGGTACGACGTTGCTCGTAGTTTTGAAGCCGCCGGAACCTGCGAAGAACAGCATGTGGGTTGAATCGAAATCCTGGCGGTAGGTAAGGAGCGGTTTCGATCCGCCCTGTCCCCACGTCGCGCGATCTCTGGGATCGAAGGGCACGTCGCGAATGGTCTCGCGATCGACACGGGCGCGTTCGCCGACGACGATCTCGCCATCGGGCGGAAACACGCGGGCGGCCTCGCGCAGGGTCATCCAGTCGGCATCGCCGAAGATGCCGCGACGTGCACGTTTGACCGGGTCGGGAACGACGATGGAGAGACGGGTCGTCAGCGCGACGATCATGAAGCCGGCGATGGTGCCCGCCACCGCGAAGGCATCGAGATAGGGAAGCACGTCCGACCACGGTATGCCGCCCTCGATGACGGATGGAGACAGCCGTCCGAACTCGCGAAGTGCGTAGAAGCCCGCAACGCCCATCCAGCATGTGAGCGTCACCATGGCGACGGGTTTGCGCTTGTGGAGTGGCATCACAAGAACAGTGACGAGGCCGGCGAGGGGAGCGAAGAGAAGGTTCGGCAGGGGCGAGGCTCGCTGGAACCAATAGGAGGCCTGTGGGTCGAATCCGGCCGCCAAGGCCTCCCATCGCGTCGCGGTAGTCGCAAGGGTCGCGGCAGTCACCAGAAGAGGCACCATCGCGGTCGCAGCCATCACCAGCGCTTGCTGCTTCAGCCTCCGCCGCCGCATCACACCCCTTCCTTTCCGGAAGCCTTTTTTTCTTCGTTTCCTGCGGTCTCCGGCCTGTCGGCGTGAAACGCCTTCCGCCCGACAGCAACAAGCCGCCGATGCGCGGCGGTGTCTGTCCCGATGGACGCGGCTTCCATGAGAACACCGAGCAAAAAAGCCCGGTCCGCCTCTCGCAATCCCGCCTTCACGACGAGACCACCGAGGGTGATTTTCTCCCGGGCATCGCGCTTGCGCTCGTCGGTCATCGCGTGGCGGCGCTTGCGTTCGAGCTGCAGAATACGCCGGTCAAGCCGTATCACCGGATGCGGTGGGCGCTTTGGCTCCATCTTTGCGAAACCGCGCGGCCATCTCGGCGAAGGCGGTATCAAGTGCATCGTCGGGAATATCGAGTTCTGCGAGACCGGCCTTGATGGCCGCCCGGGCGAAACGCTCGTTCTCTTTTAAAACGACTTGTCTGCGGCGTTCTCTGAGGCGCTCGATTTCTGCGTCGATTTCGCAAACACTGAATCTTCTGCGTACGGATCGCTTGTCCACGACGAATACTCCCTCTTCAACGCTAGTATAAAAGCATCATATGATGCTATAAAATCAACGTCAATCGGGGGCGTTTGATGTGTCCATTCGGACTCAGAGCCCGTCAGGGCTCATCCCGAGGGCGGCATCGGGCCTTCGGTCCGATCTGTTCGAGGGCGCAATATACGTCGACGTGGCCGACATTCTTGGGAGGTGCGATCGCGTGGCGATCATGTTCGTCAGGGCGCAGGTGATCGGACGAGGAGCGGGACGCAGCGTCGTCTCGGCCGCCGCCTATCGTCATCGTACCCGGATGATGGACGAACGGGTGGGCACGCAGTTTCGCTACGAGGATGGCGCGGCGGAGCTGGTGCACGAGGAACTGGCGCTGCCGGCGGAGAAGCCGGCCTGGTTGTGCAGGGCGATCGACGGACGATCGGTCGGGGGCGCCAGCGAGGCGCTGTGGAATGCGGTTGAGGCGTTCGAGACGCGCGTGGATGCGCAACTGGCCCGCGAGATGATTTTCGCCCTGCCGGAGGAGCTGTCGCGTAAGGAGAACATCGCGCTGGTGCGCGAGTTCATCGAACAGAACCTGACGCGCCAAGGCATGGTCGCCGACTGGGTCTATCACGACAAGGACGGGAATCCACATGTCCATGTGATGACCACGCTACGACCGCTCACGGAGGATGGGTTCGGCGGGAAGAAGGTCGCCGTCATGGGTGAGGACGGCAGTCCGCTGCGTGTGGTCACGCCGGATCGACCGAAAGGCAAGATCGTCTACCGCCTCTGGGCGGGCGACGCCGAGACCATGAAGGGCTGGAAGCTCGCCTGGGCTGAAACGGCCAACCGGCATCTGGCGCTCGCCGGCCACGACATTCGCATCGACGGGCGTTCCTACGAAGAGCAGGGGCTGGAGGGTCTCGCCGGCAGGCATTTCGGTCCAGCGCGTGCCGCGTTGAAGCGCGATGGCCGTCTGACATTCTCCGCGCCCGCCGAAATGGCGCGACGCTTTGCGGTCGCCGATCAGATCGCCGCCGATCCGGGCATCCTCCTGAAGCAGCTCTCGGGCGAGCGCTCGACCTTCGACGAGCGCGATATCGCCCGCGCCCTGCACCGCCATATCGACGATCCCACGACCTTCGCCAATGTCCGCGCCGGGCTGATGGCGTCGAGCGATCTTGTGACCCTGCGCCCAGCCGAGCGGGAGCCTGGAACGGCCAAGGTCCTGGCGCCCGCCGTGTTCACGACGAAGCACATGCTGCGCACCGAGTTCGAGATGGCGCGCTCGGCGGATGCGCTGTCGAAGCGCGGCGGTTTCGCCGTCTCGAACAGGACGGTCGGGCGCGCCATCGCGGAGGTCGAGACGCGCGATTCCGACCGCCCGTTCCGGTTTGATGAGGAACAGGTAGACGCCGTGCGCCATGTCACGGGCAAGGCCGCGATCGCTGCCGTCGTCGGTCTTGCGGGTGCAGGCAAATCGACGCTTCTCGATGCCGCGCGGATCGCCTGGGAGGCCGATGGCCGGCGTGTCATCGGCGCGGCGCTGGCGGGCAAGGCGGCGGAGTCGCTGGAACAGAGTTCGGGTATCGCCTCGCGCACGCTGGCCTCCTGGGAGCGTTCCTGGTCAAACGGCCGCGATCTCCTGGGCAAGGGCGACGTTCTCGTCATCGACGAGGCCGGCATGATCGCATCCGAGCAGATGTCCCGGTTCCTAAAGATCGCCGAGGAGGCGCAGGCGAAGGTCGTTCTCGTCGGCGACGCGATGCAGCTCCAGCCGATCCAGGCGGGCGCCGCCTTCCGCGCCGTGGCGGCGCGTGTCGGGCACGCCGAGCTCAGCGGTGTCCGCCGTCAGCGTGAGGACTGGGCGCGTGAGGCGACACGCGCTTTTGCCCGCGGCGATGTCGAGGACGGGCTCGCCCACTACAGCGCCCGCGGCCATGTCGTCGAAACCGACACGCGCGAGAATGCCGTCGCCCGGATCGTCGCGGACTGGTCGAGCGCCTGGGACGAGGCGAAGGCGAAGGCCGCGCGTGAGGATCGGCCACTGGTGGGCGACGCGCTTCTCGTTCTGGCCCACACCAACGACGACGTGAAGGCGCTCAACGCGGCCATTCGCAACGTGCGGATCGAGCAGGAGGAACTGACTGCGTCTCGCACCTTTGCAACGGAGCGGGGCGCCCGTGACTTCGCCGTCGGCGATCGGATGATCTTTCTGGAGAATGCCCGCTTCGTCGAGCCGATCGTGCAGCATCTGGGCTTGCAGTCCGTTAAGAACGGCATGCTCGGCACGGTGCTGTCGACCGTGAACGACAAACGCGCCGATTTTCTGACCGTGCGGCTCGACAGCGGGCGCGATGTCGCCTTCTCGACAGACACCTATCGCAACATCGACCACGGTTATGCCGCAACGGTTCACAAGAGCCAGGGCGCGACCGTCGATCGCACCTTCGTCCTGGCGACCGGCGGCATGGACAAGCATCTCACCTATGTCGCAATGTCCCGCCATCGCGAGCGCGCCGATCTCTACGCCGCGACGGAGGATTTCCCCGCCGCTGCAGTTCGGGGACGGACACAGCGTCCTGATCATGCCGCCGGCGTTACCGGCATTCTGATCGACACCGGCATGGCAAAGTTCCGCGACGATCCGGACGTGGAGCCATCGCCCTATGCCGATCTGAAGCTCCCTGACGGACGCAGCAATCGTCTGTGGGGCGTCAGCCTTCCGGACGCCCTGGACGGGGAAGGCGTCGATATCGGCGACACCGTCACTCTCACCAAGAATGGCACCGAAACGGTCATGAGGACCGTGCCTATCATCGACGAGGAGACCGGCGTCAAGCGGTTCGAGGAGCGCGCCGTCGAGCGCAATGTCTGGAGCGCCGTTCTCGTCGAGAGGGGATCCGAAGATGTCGATCTTTCCATGGATGCGGACGTCGTCGTCCATCCGAAGATCTTTCGACCGCTCGTCGATCGTCTCGGCCGCTCCGGCGAGAAGACCACAACGCTCGACTTCGAACACGAGGAGACCTACCGAGCTCTGATCCGCGACTATGCCGATCGCCGCGGCGTCGATCAGGTGATCGACCTCGCTCGCCATGTCGAGGACGGCATCCGGGTTCAGGTCAAGCGGTTCAGTGTCGGTTCCGAACAGGTGCCTGGAGCGTCCGCTGTCGTGTCATCGCTCGGGTCGGGATCGTCGGCGTCGGCGTCGGCGACGGCGACGATCGGCGGGCCAGGGGCCAGCGGGGTGGTCGCGGCCGTGTCGGCGAAGGGGAGTCCGGAAGGGGAGGGTGCGGAGATGACGGAGGGTGCCGCCTATCTGCTGGCGCCCGTGATCCGCTTCGAGCAGAGCGTCGAAGACGATGCACGCGCAGCGCAACGCGCGGCATCCGCCTGGAAGGAGCGCGAGGCCGTCCTGCTGCCGCTTCTCGCCCAGCTCTATGTCGAGCCGGAGGCAGCACTCGCCCGTCTGGGCGACAAGGCGACGCGGCCGGAGACCGATCCGCGCGTGTTCGGAGAACGGATCGCTGCCATGCCGGTAATGCTCGGCGCGGTCAGGACGGATGTGGCATCGAAGGAGCGCGCCTCCGTCGTTGCAGACCTTGCGGTTTCGGCAAGGGCGCTCGCGACCGCCTTCCGCGCCGACGAGGGGCGCTTCATCGCCCGCGAAGAGCGCTGGCGCGGCCATATGGCGATCGGCGTGCCGGCGCTGTCCGATGCGACGGTTGCACGGCTTGACGAGATTGAGGCGATCGGCCGGGCCGGGGGCATGGGTGCCTACCGCACGGCCTTCATGTTCGCCACGGAGGATCGCCGTACCGTGCAGGAGATCAAGGCCGTCGCCGAGGCGCTGACCGCCCGCTTCGGTTGGAGCGCCTTCACCGACAAGGCCGACGAAACGTCGAAACGGATCGTTGCCGAACACATGCCCGACATGCCGGAAGCGGACAGGACCAAGCTCGAGCAGCGGTTCACTGCGGTTCGGCGCTTTGCAGCAGAGCAGCATTATGCAGAGAAGCGCGATCCCTCCCGCATCGTGGCGGCGGCCGCGCACGATCCCGTTTCCCATCCTGACGCCGTCGGTCCCGCCGCGCTTCTCCTTCCGGCCGTCACCGCCTTCCCAGCAAGTGCCGAGGAGGAGGCGAGGACCCGTGTGCCAGTGTCCCCGCTCTATCGTGCCGAGCGTGATGCCCTGGCTGCAGTCGCCACGCGCATCTGGCGCGACCCGCAGGCGGCGGTTCTCGCCATTGAGGAGAAAGTGCGCGCAGGCGCCAGCCCCGCGGCGCTCCAGAACGACATGGCTGCGCGCCCGGCGACGTTCGGTGCCTTGCTCGGTTCGGATCGGCTGGTCGACCGGCTGACGGGACAGGGACGGGAGCGTAAGATGGCCGTCGCCGGCGCGAAGTACGAGGCCTGGAAGGCCCGCTCGCTGGCACAGGCCTTTGCGACCGTGGTCACGTCCGAGACCAAGGCCATCGAGTCAGAGCGGAGCCGCATGGGCGTGCCCGTTCCAGGCCTCTCCCGCGACGCCGAGGCCGAGTTGAAACGGCTTGTCGCGCTCGTGTCACGACAGCCCAAAGACTTCGACGGCGCGGTCCTGGCGCTCGCGCCGACGATCAAGGCGGAGTTCGCCGCGGTATCCAAGGCGCTCGACGCTCGTTTCGGCCGAGGTGCCATCGGCCGAAACGAGAAGACCGTGATCGCTATGGTGCCGTCGGCACAACAGGGCGCCTTTAAGACTATCCAGCCGCAGCTCAGGACGATCCAGCGCGCCGTGGCCGCGGACATCGGGCATGCGATCGCGAGCGAACGGAGGCTGCGCGCGATCGACCAGGCGCGGGGCATCGATCGATGACCGGTGATCGACGGCCGACGGCAATAACGGATGCGACCATGAGGACAAGGAGAGACCAATGACGGAACAGGCAGTGGACTTCGACGCGATCGTGCGGGCCGACCTCGCGATCGAGATCATGAACCAGGGGCGGAGCCTCCTATCGGCCCGGCTGCACGACATCGACGACGGCGATCCGGTCGAAACCGAGCGGTTACGGTCGCGCCGGCGTGATCTGCTCGCGCTTCAGCACGGCGTCGTCGTCGGGATGCCCGAGACCGTCGAGCCGCTGATCGCAGAGTGGGGTCCAAGGGTCCGGGACGAGGAGCGGTTCTGGCGGGAGCTCTGAGCGATGTCCGAGCCTCGCGAAACCCACATCCTGACCCCTGCCGAAAACGAGCGCATCTTTCGAGCCGACATCGCGCCGGACTACCTGCCCGGCAATCTCGCACGGGCGGAGCGCCCGACCCTGGTCGTGCTCGGAGGGCAGCCCGGCGCCGGCAAGACCGCGATCCTCACCTCCAGCCAGCGCGAACTGGCCGAGACAGGCCCGGCGGTTCGGATCGTCGGCGACGATCTGCGTGCCTATCATCCGTCCTTTGCGGTCCTGCAGCGCCGTGACGCTGAGACCGCCTCGCAGTTCACCCAAGCCGATGCAGGACGCTGGACGGAGAAGCTTCTGGCGGAAGCGCTCAAGGCACAAGTCCATGTCGTGTTCGAGACGACGATGCGCACGCCGGAGGCCGTGGCGAAGATCATGACGCTCGGTCGCGAGGCCGGCTATCGTGTCGAGGCCCGGACGGTCGCGGTTCATCCGCGGGTCAGCTGGCAGGGCTGCCACACTCGTTTCGAGGAGATGCAGCATGCTGGCGAGCCCGCTCGCATGCCGCAGCGTGAGGTGCATGATGCGGGAGCTGCCGGCGTCGTCGCCAGCCTGACCAGGATCGAGGCCGACAAGCTCGCCGATCGCGTCCAGATCCGACTGCGCACGGGAGACATCGTCTATGACAATGCGCTTGAGGCCGGGCAATGGCGAAAACCCGCCGAGGCTGCCATCGTTATGGAGCGAGAGCGAGAGCGTCTTCTGGCCCAAGGCGCGATCCAGCGCTTCGCCGACGACTGGAGTCATGTGCTCGCCCGTATGGAAGAGCGTGCCGCGCCCGACGAGAAGCGAGCCGCCGTCGAGATCCAAGCGAGGGAGGATGTAGCGCATTTCCGGACGCAGCGGCGCGATGCCGACATGGTGGACGGCAGGACCCGCGGCCGTTTCGTGATGGAACGCGCGCCGGACGCGCTGGCACTGTTCGTCGAACTCTACGACAATGCCGTACGGGATGCCTCGCGTCGTCCGATCGGCAATGTCGAAGCCCACGCGGCAGGTCGGCTGACCCAGAGCTATGCCGCCCCGAAACTCGTCGAGACCTCGCGCGAGCTTGGGCTGCTGCCCGAGGATGGTCGGATTGTCGCGACGCGGGCGCTGGTCCAGGACAAGCGCGCCAGCCGGGAGTTTCCGGCAGCGCATCGCATGCCTGCCGATCTCGCCGTCGAGGCCGGGGACGGCGCTTGGAGCCGTCTCACCGATCTCTTCACCGTTCCACTCAACCGTATCGCCATTGATCGCGACGTGTTCGCCCCGACCGATCGGATGTCGCGGATCGCCAACGTGGCCGACGCCTGGATGGAAGGCGCCGGCATGCGGGCAAGTCTTGCCAGAGGCGCGAACGTCGTCGCATCCGGCGTGATGTCGGCCGGTGAGGCGATGACGCGGATCGTCGAGCCCGGCTACCGCGAGGCTGCCCGCCACGCGCAGGAGAAGCTCGAGCGCAATGTCTCCGTCATGGAACGCGCCGCACTCTCCGCAATGATCGTCGTTGGAGCTGGCCAGTCGGCGCGGGAGGTTCGCGATGATCTCCGCCTGCGGGTGCAGGACATCGCTCATCGTGCGACGGCCAAGGTGATGCTGGGGCAGGCCCTGTCAGAGACCGACTTTCAGGATCGGCTCAATCCGGCCCGGCGGCGGGACGTCAACGACCTCGTGGCAGGTGTCGCCGACAACGAACGCAAGCTTGGCGCCGGGTATCGGCTGAAACCAACCGGGGAGCGCATCCTGACATCCGGCGTGCTCATCCCGGCCCGCGAACTGCCGGATCTTGACGAGCGGGAGATAGGGCAAAAGCTCGACGCATCGGCGCGGCTCGAGAAGAAGCGCGGCGAGATCGAGCGTCTCGCGCGTCTCGTCTACGGGGACACGGCCGTCGCGTCCCTGACGCGGCAGATCGGATCGGCGTCTGAGGGCGCTTTAGCCGCCGAGGACGTGCGTAACGGCAAGCTTGGACCCCTGGCGGGTGAGAGTGGAAGCTGGTTTCGGGCGGAAAGCTTCGCACGCCAGACCGCAAAGGCGCACGCTCCGCACCTGGCGGCCGCCCTTGCGGACTACGGGCAGACGGTGGAATTCGAGCGGCATCAGGTGATTCTAGCCATCGTGAGGAGCAGTACCGCCAGCGCCAGGAGGTAAAGGGATCGTCGGCAGCTCTGGCCAAGATGCTTGAAGCGAGGCCGGACGAACAGTCTCGTCAGCTGCGGGAGAGCCCGGAACTCAGGCGTGAGCTTTCCAGCCTGATGCTCGCTTTAAACCGGCGGCTTTCTCTCGAGGACCGCTCGATATTGCATGCGAGCGACATCGTCCAGATTTCGAAAACCCTCGGGGTGACGCCCGCGCAAGCAGCACAGTTGCGCTGGGTACAAGTTCGCGGCGTCCAGGCGGAACGGATGATCCCGGATCGCTTACGTTTTCGAGGTCCGGAGAACCTTTCGCTTGAACGCTGAATGTTTGTAGATCAGAATTTTGGTAGGACTGTTTTCGCGTCGGAGGTGGTCAAGTATAAAGGTTACGTACTCGACCCGCAGGGCGGCTGCTTCTTGTTCTAGACCCGCGTTAAAGGAAAGGACGATTTTCGGGTATGCTGCCGCCGTTCGATTTGAATGGCGCCAGCGTAGCCGACTGCAGAGTTTTGTCTGTTGAATGGTGAGAGAGACACTTCCAATATTTCGGGAGATTCCCGGTCAGCTGTCGGCGCGTCCACGCCGCTATGCGCAGAACGAGTTCGAGGTGGCGGCTTTCAAAAGAAGCTTCCCGGCCGAGTTGGCGGCCATCCAGGCCAAACTCCCGCAAGGTACCTAGATCGAGCCATGGTGGGCTGATGGTGAGGCCGTCAAGCAATCGATCCGGTGAATCGAGTGTAGGCCGAACCGCATAGGGCAGAAGAATAAATGCATCCGCCGTTGGGCAAAGCACGGCGAGAGGCCTTCCGCCCCACACGACCAGCGCACCATGTGGATCTACATCTTCGGTGCCGTCTGCCGATGAAGGGAAAGGGTGCCGATCTCGTCCTGCCCTACCGCGAACTGAGGTGGACCTGATCGGATCGTGTCCCAGAAAGTGTTGCGGATGGAAATGATCATCTGCTGTTGCCGCTCAGGTTTGCGGTGCGAGCCCAAACTCTGAACCGAGATCGTCATGTTGACCGACGAGGCGACAGTACGTGCGGGCTGCAGGAGAAGCTCCCATGTTGAGGTGTCGCTCGAGACAATCGGTCTGTCATCCATTCGAACGGGCGCAATCGGCACGGGCGGCCGAGGGACCCACGCGCGACGTCATCACGCGGGATCGGCAGGGTCGCCCAGCGAGCCGGCGACAGCGTCCAGCCAGGCGGCAGCCGCCTCCGCGCCCGGGTCGGGGATACCCAGGGCGCGCTCGCCGAGATAGCTGGATCGACCGCGCCGAGGCAAAATTGCGGCCGTGGCCTCGGCACCGGTCCGCGCGGCCTCGACGGCCTCGAAGAAGCTCGCCTCGTCGCTGCCGGAGAAACGGTCGGCGGCGGGCAGCAAGGCATCGAGCATCGTCCGGTCGCCGACCTTCGCGTCGCCGATCTGCGCGATGGCCTGCGCTCCGGCCCGCAGCGCTTCGCTCCAGTCCTGTGCGCGGACGGCCGTGCGTCCTTCGAGCGTGTTGGCCGCCCGCAGAAGTCCCGCCGCGTAGAGCGCGCCGGACGTCCCGCCCACGGTCCGCCGCAGGCTGGCCGAGAGGGCGCGCAGGACGGCGGCGGCCGTCAGGTCGCGGTAGGTGTCGATCTCGGCCAGAATCGCCTGGGCCCCCCGTGCCAGATTGGCGCCGAGATCTCCGTCGCCGACCTTACGGTCGAGGTCGGTCAGTCGGGTCTCCTCGGCGACCAGCCGCTCGGCGGCGGCGCGTATCGCCGAAACGATCCGTGGGTTCGGCGCCGCCATCCGCTGCTCGACCGCTTCCTCGCGCGGGCACTCGATCGTCGGCAGAGCCGCGCTCGGCTTCGTTCCCGTCCCTGGCCAAGCCGGGGCCGAGGCCGGCGCATCCAGGGCCGACAGCAGGCCCGGGTCGAGGCGCATGGCGGAGATGGAGCATCCCGCCATTTCGATCGCGGTGAGGAAGGTTCCCGTCCACATGCGCTCGACCGACGTGCCCCGAGCCGACGCCGCCTTCAAGGCTGCACGCGCGACGAGGTCCATTTCCATGGCGGGGGTTCCGCCGAGATTGTTGGCCAGCAGCGCGACAGTCTCGCCCTCCCGGAGGCCGAGACTGTCCAGGACGCGGTCGACGAGGAGGCCGACGAGATCGTCGACCGGCCGCAGAGCGACGCGTTCCACGCCCGCCTCGCCATGGATGCCCAGCCCGAGTTCGATCTCGTCCTCGCCCAGAGTAAAGCTCGGCTTTCCCGCCGCCGGAACGATGCAGGGGGTGAGCGCGACTCCCATCGTGCCGACCGCATGGGCCGCGCGCTCCGCCTCGGCTTCCACCTCCTCCAACGTGCGTCCCGCCGCCGCCGCCGCGCCCGCGACTTTGTGGACGAGAACGGTCCCGGCAATGCCGCGGCGACCGGCATTGTCGCCCCCTGCCGAGAGCGACACGTCGTCGGCGACGACGACCATCGCCACCGAGAGGCCCTCACTGCGCGCGAGTTCGGCCGCCAAGCCGAAGTTCAGGCGGTCGCCCGTGTAGTTCTTGACGATCAAAAGCGTGCCGCCCGTTCCGGTGACGGCGCGGATCGCCGCGAGCACGGCGTCCGTCGAGGGAGAGGTGAAGACGTCGCCGCAGACGGCCGCCGTCAGCATGCCCTCGCCCACGTAGCCCGCATGGGCGGGTTCGTGGCCGGAACCGCCGCCCGAGACGATCGCCACCTTCCCGGACCTTCGGAGGGCTTCGACGTCGCTTCGCAGAATCACGCGATGGCCGGACAGGACGGCGAGACCTTCGTGGGAGAGCACGATGCCCTCGATCATCTCGTCGACGACGCGGGACGGATCGTTGATCAGCTTCTTCATGGACGCTTCCTATCCGAAGGGCGGTCAGGCTGCGAGGACCGAACGCTCGCTGGTGGGGTCGAAGGCGTGGAGCGACTGCGGGCGGTGGCTGAGGACAAGATCCTGTCCAACCCGGAGCGTAGGGTCCTGCTCGAACTGGGCGATGATCAGATCGTCGCCGACACGAAGCTGGATCATCACCTGGGAGCCGAGCGGCTCGATGAGTTCGACCGTTCCGCGGATTCCCTCCGCGTGGCCGCCTGCAACCGGGGCCAGATGCTCGGGACGCACGCCGACGACCACCTTGCCGCCGCTGCGGCCGGCTAGCGCCTTCCCGACCTCGTTCCCGGTGCGCAAGCGGAAACTGGCCCCCTCGACCACGCTGCCATCGGTTTGCGACAGCCCGTCGAGAAAGTTCATGGGAGGAGAGCCGATGAACCCCGCAACGAACCGGTTGACGGGACGGTCGTAGATGATCTGCGGAGGGGCGATTTGCTGAACCCGTCCGCCATGCATGACGACGATGCGCTCGCCCATCGTCATCGCCTCGAGCTGGTCGTGGGTGACGTAGAAGGTGGTGATCTTCAGCCTGCGACAGAGCTTCGTGATCTCCGCCCGCATCTCGATGCGAAGCTTGGCGTCGAGGTTCGACAGCGGCTCGTCCATGAGGAAGATCCGGGGCGCACGCACGATCGCGCGCCCCAGGGCGACGCGTTGGCGCTGACCGCCCGACAGCTCTCCCGGCAGCCGCTCGAGCAGGGGCGTCAGACCGAGGGCCCCCGCGGTGCGTCGCACCGTCTCCTCGATGGCGGCCTTCTTCATGCCCTTCACCTTCAGGCAGAAGGCCATGTTCTCGTAGACGCTGAGATGGGGATAGAGCGCGTAGTTCTGAAACACCATCGCGACGTCGCGCTCGCGCGGCTCAAGATCCGTCACGTCCTGTCCGTCGATGGTGATCGCCCCTTCCGTCGCGTCCTCCAGCCCCGCCAGGATTCGCATGGTCGTCGTCTTGCCGCATCCCGAGGGCCCGACGAGGACGACGAACTCGCCGTCGCGTGTTTCGAGATTAAAATCGGACACCGCGACGAATTCACCGAAGCGTTTGCCGACGCCCGTCACCCCAATCACTGCCATATCTTTTCCTCCTCGATGATCCCGTCGGTCCGTGCCGTCGTGGATCAGCTGACATTCGTTGCGGTTGCAGGGGCGAAGCTGCGGACGGCGGGACGCGCCAAGGCCGAAAGGCCGCGCGGGCTGATCGCAGCCCATGCGATGAGGGCGGCTCCGGCTCCGGTCAGTTCGTTCTCGTCGAAGCGGTGGATCGTCCTCCCGAACATGTCGGCCCGCATCTGCAGGAAGCGGTCGGAGCGCGACCAGCCGCCGGTCGTGTAGACGTCTCCCGTCGCGCCCACGGCCTCGATCAGGGAGGCGCTTCGCCGGATCGTCCCGCGGACAGCCTCCTGCGTTGCGACGAGTGCGGCGTTGCGATTCGAAGCCGACGGAAGGACCGCGTCTTGGCCGACCAGGGAGCGTTTTGCGGGAGCCGGGACGGGCTTCGGCGTCTCGCCCGACAGCAGGGCGGAAACCAGGTCCCCGTGGACGCCGCTCCGGTAGGGCGCCAGGGCCGAGGCGAGCTCGAAGACACCGAGGCACGACAGGCCCGGGCTGCCGAGGACCGGAACGGAGAAGGCCAACCTGGGATCCAGCGGTCGAACCGCTCCGGGTTCGGCTTCTCCGTAGACGACCTCGGCCGTGCCCATCGAATCGACCACGGCATCCGGCTCGAAGCGCCGGATGTAGGAGGCCGCGACCGGATGGTCGTGCCCACCGGCTACGACGACGGTTTCGGCATCGGCGGCGCCCGTCCGGCGCAGCCGCCCCGGGCGCATCGTTCCCACGACCGTCCCGGCCGGCACGACCGGAGGAAGGCGCGGTGCTTTTGCGGCCTCAAGCATCGGTGCGTGCCAGTTGCGGCCATAAACGTCGTAGGCAGCGGTTCGGGCAGCCAGCGTTTCGCTGACGAACGGCGTGCCGCTCCATGCAACGGCAGGATAATCCGTCAGCGCGATCCAGATTCTCCCATCCGCGATGTCCTGCGGCCGATGCCGGGACAGCCATAGCCACTTGGCTACCGTCCGGAACCGGTCGATATGAAGACCGAGCCTCTCCGAGGCGGCGTCGCCACGGGCGAGTTCCCCCGCTTCGGCACGGGCGCGCTCGTCGAACCAGGGAACGGCGGTTGCGACGGGGACGAGGTCGCCCGTCAGCGGCAGGCCGTCTTCGCCTACGCCCGCGGTCGCGACGGCGCGAAGCGGCAGTCCTTCGCCGACCTCTCTCCATCCTTCGACGATCAGGTCCTCGGCGGACCGCAGGAGGTCCTCGGCCGACGTCGCGGGCCCGATGCCGTCCTCGATCCTCGGTGTGGCGACGGCTTTGGCCCACCGCACGCGGCCCTCTGTGTCCACGAGAACGGCCTTGAGGTTCGTGGAGCCAATATCGAGTCCGCAGCACAGTTGCGTCATCTCGACGGGCCCGGGAATGTCAGAAGCGTCTTCACGGATGCGCCCTTCGCCATGTTGTCGACGGCCGCGGCGAAGTCCCAGGCGCTATAGGTGTCGGTGACGAGCGCCGACGCCTCGTCGCGGATGTCGGGCATGAACTCGACGGCGGCCGGGAACTTGTCCGCCAGCGAGTTCGAGCCGACGATGCGCAGTTCCTTCTCGTAGATGAGGAACGGCGGCAGGCCGACCCGATCCTCCTCGTTGTGGACGCCGACCTGCACGAGCGTGCCCGTCGCGTCGAGACGGCCGACGCCTGCGACCAGCGCGGGTGCGACGCCCGCCGCTTCGAAGACCACCTCGAAGAGGGAGGAGCCAAGTCCGTCCGGCATCGCCACGTTCTCGATCCCCGCCTTGCGGGCGACCGCGTGCTTGCCCACCGCGGGGTCGCAGACCGTGACCGACGCCGCCTCGAGCTTGCGGCATACGACGGCAAGAAGGAGGCCCATCGTCCCGGCGCCCATGACGAGCACCGTGCGGTCCTTGACGCCGCCGGAAGCCGCGACCGCGTTCAGGACACAGGCCAGCGGCTCGATCAACGCCGCCACGGAGTGGCCGATCGATTCCGGGACGCGATAGGCGTTGCGGGCGGGAACGGCGACGAAGTCCGCGAACGCTCCCGGCCGGGCGACGCCGAGCGGGAAGAGGTTGAGGCAAAGGTTCGGACGGCCGGCCTTGCACCAGCGGCAGGTACCGCACGTCCCGTTCGGATCGACGGCAACGAAGTCGCCTTCCTTGATGTCCCTTACATCGGAACCGACGGCCGTCACATGTCCGGCGAACTCGTGACCCGGAATCACCGGATAGCGCGTTCCCGGAAAACCGTGCCGAACGATGTGGAGATCGGTTCCGCAGATGCCGCAGCAGACGGGCGAAACGATCACCTCGCCGGGAGCCGGCGTCGGCACGGCGACGGCGATCACGCTGATCGAATGATCCTCGCCGACCTCGATGGCGCGCATGGCGTCTCGCCCGTTCCGTTCGAACAGTTTGTCCGTGAGGCTCATTTGACCGCTCCGAAGGTGAGGCCGCGCGTCAGGCTCTTCTGGGCAAGCCAGCCGGCTGCCACGACGGGGATGTTGACAAGGATGGCGACCGCGGCGACCTGCGCGTTGTAGAGCTGTCCGAAGCTCAGGAACTTTTGCAGGAAGACCGGCAGGGTGCTGTTGGTGGTGGTCAGGTTCACCGCCAGGAAGAACTCGTTCCAGGCGAAGATGCCGCAAAGAAGCGCCGTCGAGGCGATGCCCGGTCGGATGAGCGGCATGACGATGAACAGGAGCTCTCGGAGCTTGCCGGCCCCGTCGACGCGCACCGCGTCGAACACGTCCCTTGGAATCTCCGCCATGAACGAGCGGATCATCCAGACCGCGAGAGGCAGGTTCATCGAGATGTAGACGATGACGAGCAGCGTCGTGCTGTTGAGCAGCCCCACCGTCCGCGCCACGAGGTAGAGGGGCACGATGCCCGCCGCGAGCGGCATCATCTTGGTCGAGATCAAGAAGAAGAGAACGTCGCGCCACTTGCGCACCGGGCGCACGGACAGGGCGTAGGCTGCGGGTACCGCCAGCACGATCACGACGAAGGTCGACACGAGCGTGGCGACGAGCGAGTTCACGAGGAAGTCGACGAAGCCGCTGGAGAACGCTCGGGCGTAGTGCTCCAGAGTCGGCTCGAAGAAGAGCTTGGGCGGGAACGCGATCGCGTCGTTCTCGGTCTTAAAGCTCGTCAGGAGCATCCAGGCAACCGGGGCAAACATCAGCAGCGTACCCGCCCAGGTGAGGAGCGTGAAGACCGCGGCGGAAAAGCCCTTGCGTTCTCGGGCGACGGGACGGGCCATCAGCGGCCTCCTTCCTTGAACAGGCCGGACACGACCCTGAGAAGCGGGCTGACGAGCAGGATCGCGATCACGAGCGTGACGATCGCGTAGGCGGAGGCCCGGCCGAGGTCGAAAGCGCTGAAGGCCTGGAGATACACGTAGTAGGAGAGGTTGGTCGTCGCGTAGGCGGGACCGCCGCCGGTGAGGATCGTGACGGCCGCGAAGTTTTCGAGGACGTACATCGCCGTTAGAAGCCCCGTCAGCTCGATGAAGGGCCTCAAGTGCGGCAACTCGAGCCGGCGAAAGACATAGAGGCGGCTGGCGCCGTCGACGGCGGCGGCCTCGCGCACCTCTTCGGGAAAGGATTGGAGCCCGGCCAGAAGGATCAGAAGCGCGAAGGCCGACCACTGCCAAGCGGTGACGAGGATAATGGAGAGCTTCGGATACTGGGTGAGCCAGCCGACGCGTCCCAGTCCCAATTCCCAGGTCGCCCAGCCGAGCAATCCGAAATTGGCGTCGTATATGGCGGTCTTCCAGAACAGCGCCGCCGCCACGGGCATGAGGAAGAAGGGCGTGATCGCGAGCGTGCGCGCAAGCCCGCGTCCCCAAAAGGCTCGATTGAGACCGAGGGCGAGGAGGCCGCCGACGAGGAGCGACAGCGCGACGATCGACCCTGTCATGATGGCCGTGTTGGCGAGCGCGCGCAGGAAAACGGCGTCGCCGAATGCACCAATGAAGTTTCTGAACCAGACGAGCCGCGGCGGGTTCAGCGAAACCATGTTCCAGCTCTGGACGCTGTAGTAGAGCGTCAGCACGAACGGGATCTGTGTCACGACGAGGACGAACGCCATGGCCGGCAGGAGCGGCAGGCGCCGGTTCCAGCCTTCGCGGCGGCGCGACGCGGAAACGGGAGGACGGCTGGCCGGTGCCGAGGATGTCATCGATATATCGGTCATGGAGCGGGACCTTTGCCGGAGTGCCCGGAGCCGCGGGGAGCGGCTCCGGACATCGGGATCACTTGATGTAGCCGGCATCCGTCATGATCTGACGGATCTGGTCCTCGCTGGTCTTCAAGGCCTCGTCGACGGTCTGCTGGCCGCTGATCGCCCCGGATATCTGCTGTGAGACGAAGTCGCCGATCTGCTCGAATTCAGGGATCGAGACGTATTGCACCCCGGTATAGGGCACGGGATCGACCGTCGGCTTTTGCGGGTTTGCCTCCTCGATCGACTTCAGCGTCAGGTCAGCATAGTCCTTCGCTGCCGCTTGGTACTCGGGGATCGCGTAGGTCGACTTGCGCGAGCCGGGCGGAATCTGGTCCCATCCCGCTTCCTTGCCCGCGAGCGCGATGTACTCGGGGCTCGTCACCCAGGAAATGAACTTCCAGGCCGCATCCTGGTGCTGGCTCGTCTCCGGGATCGCTAGACCCCATGCCCATAGCCAGCCGCTGTATTCGGTCTCCTTTTTCGGAGCGAGTGCGAACCCGACATTCGGCTTCAGTTCGGCCGAAGACTGGTCGAGAACGGGACCTGCGAAGACCGTGTCGTCGTACCACATGGCCGTGCGCCCTTGTGAGAAGAGCTGGAGGCATTCCTGCCAGCCGGCGGTCGCCGCGTCCTGCTGGCCGTGCTCGCGGATGAGGTCCACGTAGAACTCGATCGCTGCCTTGGTCTTCGGCGAGGTCAGTTGGGGCTGCCAGTTCTCGTCGAACCAGCGACCACCGAACGTGTTGATGACCGTGGTGAGCGGCGCAAGGTTCTGGCCCCAGCCCGGAACGCCCCGCAGGCAGATGCCGGAGACGCCCTTGGCATCGTCGTCGAGCTTGGCGGCGAACTCCGCGACCTGGTCCCACGTCGGATGCTCGGGCATCGTCAGGCCGGCGGCCTGGAACAGATCCTTGCGGTAGAACATGAAGGATGAGGAGCCGTAGAACGGCGTGGCATAGAGGCTGCCATCCTTGGATATGAGGTCGAGGATCGGCTTGTTGAGGTCGTCGAGCTTCCAGTCGGTCGCCGA
The DNA here is from genome assembly GCF_001425485.1 of Aureimonas sp. Leaf427. Lineage (GTDB taxonomy): Bacteria > Pseudomonadota > Alphaproteobacteria > Rhizobiales > Rhizobiaceae > Plantimonas. The sequence continues at coordinate 46,654 of NZ_LMQW01000013.1, forward strand.
GGGGACGTATTTTTCGCTGAGGTTGACGATCCATCCCTTCTGCGCCCAGAGCGGCACCTCGTAGGCGCCGATCATGACGACGTCGAACTGGCCCGACTTCGTCGCCACGTCGCGTAGGACCGTCGGGCGCAGCTGGTTCTCGGGAAGGATCTGGAAGTTAACCTGGATGTCCGGGTTCGTCTTGTAGAACTCACCAATGAGACGCTCGGCGACCTGCATCTGCGGGTTCGCCGCCATCGCGATCGTCAGCGAGGTCTTCTCCTGCGCCGAGGCCGCGCCGGCCGCGATCAGCGCCCCAGTCGCGGCGTAGAGACAAAGCTTCGCCATCCGAGCGCGAAGGGCGCGCCCGCTCGAGATCCTGTTCATGTGCTTCCTCCCAGAAGAACCGCCTTGATCGGCGGGTTTAAGCGTCTTGCGGATCTGCCTCCGCTTCGACCGTGACCTCCACCACGTCGTTGCGAATCCACGACGTGTAGTAATCGAAGTTCCGTCCGTCCTTCGTCCAAGAAATCGACGTGACCAGGAGCAGCGGGGCGCCAATCTTCACCTCGAGCAACCCGGACAGTTTCTCGTCTGCCAACACTGCGGCAACGGACCGCCGTGCGCCGAACACGGAGAAGCCAGCTTCCACGAGCGTCCTGTTCAAAGAGGCGCGCCCCTCAACGACACCGCTCGGAATCAACAGCTCCTGGACCATCGGCAGCATGTAGTTCACCGAGTAGAGGGCCACTCGACCGTCAAGGCGACGAAGTCTCGCCAGGACGAATCCTTTTTCGTCTGCGCCAAGCTTCAATGCCTTTGCGATCTCGGGAGGAAGAACCTCCAGGGTCGCTCGGATGGTCTTCGTCTCCACATTCCGATTGTTGTGGGTGACCTCTGTTTCGAAGAAGCCCGCCGGCACCTGGAGGCGCCAGCCCCTTTGTTCCGGATCAAGGACGAAGGCCCCCCGTCGGGGCACCATTTTGATGACCTTCTTTTCCTGCAGGCTTCTCATCGTCTCGCGCACGGTCGAGCGAGACAGGTCGTACCGGCGGCACAGTTCGCTTTCCGATGGAAGCCGCTCGCCTGGCGCCAGCGTACCGTTCTGGATCTGCTGCTCCACCAGTCGGTGGAGCTGGAGATAATAAGGTTCCGAACCGAGGCGGTCGATCGCGGCTTGCTGGCTCATCAATTCTTGTCCGTGTTGTCCGTACAGTACGGCTTGTTGCGACCTCGGCGCAAGCCCTATTCGGGGACCTGCTCATATTGGTCGAGGACAAAGATAGTATGTCTCGGAGCAACGGTGGACATCCGATGTTCCATCGGCCGAATGCGTCTGGAGATCAGTCGTCGAAGCGAACGCTGCGCGTCAGCTTGGCCACCTCGCCCAGCACCCGCTCAGCCTGGCTGCGTTCGCGCTGCCAGATATTCCGCCCGACGATCACGCCGCGCGCTCCGGAGCGGATGGTCTGGGCGACTGCGTCGATCGTCTCGCTTGGATCGCCGGCCAGCGGTCCGCCCGCAATGACCAAAGGCACCTTTAGCTCGTCCACCAGTCGCTTCGTGCGCTCCTCGCCGGGGAAGGCGATCTTAATGATGTGGGCACCGAGGTCGTAGGCGATGCGCGCGACCTTTTCCTCCTCGATGATGACGTCCTCCGAGCGAGGGGCGCCCATGATGACCGGCTCGAGAACGAGCGGGATGTCCCAGTGGTCGCAGGCCGCGATCACTTTGCCGACGCGTGTGCACATGGCCACCCGTTCCGCCTTGGACATGTTCCAAGGAAACAGCATCTTGACGGCGTCGACGCCCATCCGAACGGCCTCCTCGACCGTCGTGATCAGGCCGTGAGATCCGCTGCCGTCGAGTTCGCGGAATTCATAGTAGGTGTCGATGGTGAGAACGCGCGTCAGGTGAGGGCGGGCAGCGAAGAACTTTTCTGTCTGCTTGACCTGACCGGGAGTCATCATGAAGCCGGTGACGTCGTTGTCCGCCCAAGCAGCGAACGGAGCCGAGGGCGTTTCCAAGCCCTCGATGCGGTCGAAGATGAGCCCATGGTCGACCGGCATGATGATCGCGACGCGGTCGCTCGGCAGCGTACGACGCAGGCGGAATTCCATCGACATTGGGTCTATCCTGTTCTTGAGCCCGCAACTGAGCTCTTCTCCCCAGGACGCATGTACCACACGTCCGTATTGTCCGTACAGACCGGACAAGGACAGGTCTAGGTTTGCCCGCGTGCTTCGTCAAGTCGTAAATTTCGATAATGAGGTGTGGCCACGCGTGGGTGCTATCGGCGACAGACATGGCGACAGACGCACTGCCGACCGGGCAAATGCGTCAAGGGCAACAACGTCGCGATGAAGATCATGCAGACCGGTTGCGCTCCCGCGCTGAATCGTCCCGCTGGGCTGGTGGCTGCCGAGACAATCGAGATCATGTAGAGGACCACGCGGTAGACGCTGCCAGCTGTTTCCGGCGAAGGCGCGACAGCTACGTGGCCAGTCCCTGGAGTTCGCTACGGTCGAATGGGTCGTTTGGGCCGACAGCCGCCGGCTGCGCGAACCGATCGGCCATATCCCGTTGCCTACCTCAGCCTTCGCTTCGGGCGAGCGGCGTCGAGATGCCGGCCGCCATTCTTGGAACCCCGGATGGCGAGTTCGATCGTTGGTAATCTTTTCCTTTTCGGCAAATTCACTGTGATAGATCCTGACGCCGATGGTCCAGTGCGGGATTTCATCGACCGTATCGGCTCAGCGCTATAACGCACTTTGATCCCCTGACGAGGTTCCATAACGAATCTTATGCAACTGGCGCTTCTATATATCATTCCAGTGACTTGGCGCGACGAACCCCTCGAATCCATCTGAGTGTTCCCGCTCTTGCCCGCTACAAGACGCTGTGGGAACCCTATCCTCCGGATATAGCATTTCGGTTTTGCGATCCATGATCGGGTAGCGATGCGAACAGCGAAGCCGTCTGCCACACCGAAAATGAATCTCCAGCAGAGACATTCGTGAGGAAAGAAGCGGCGACGAGATAATCCCCGCTTCCTGCATGTGGAAGAGCTGACCTCAGCCTCTGCGAATTCAAGCTGTGGGCTTGCCCCACATTTGTGGAGAGCGTTTTCGGTTCTACGCGGCCCGCCTTTCGAATTGAAGCGGGCTGATGAAGTTGAGCGCCAAATGGCGCCGGACGGGGTTGTAGAAGCCGTCGATGTAGCGGCCGATCGCGGCTGTCGCCTCAGCTCGGTTCTGGAAGGCGGCGCGCCAGACGAGTTCGGCCTTGAGCGTCTTGAAGAAGGTCTCGACCATGGCGTTGTCGTAGCAGTTTCCCTTGCCCGACATCGAGATCCGAATGCCGTGCCGGCGCAGTTCGGCTTGGTAGTCCAGGGAGCAGTACTGGCTGCCGCGGTCCGCGTGGTGAACAAGACCGGCAGGCGGACGCCGTACGGTGATGGCTCGGCGCAGGGCTGACAGGGCCAGTTCCTTGTGCAGGCGATCGCCGGTAGCCCAGCCGACGACGCGTCGGGCGAACAGGTCGATGACGACGGCAAGGTACAGCCAGCCCTCTCGCGTCCAGACGTAGGAGATGTCCGCACCCCACTTCCGGTTCGGACCGGTCGCCGTAAAGTCCTGGTCAAGGAGGTTCGGCGCGACCGGAAAGGCATGCAGGCTGTCCGTGGTGCGTTTGAACCGTCGCTTCTGCCGCGCCTTCATACCGTTCTCGCGCATCAGGCGGGCAACGCGCCGGCGCCCGATCCCTAAGCCGTTGTCGCGGAGTTCGTGCACCATGCGCGGGCTGCCATAAGTCTCGTTCGATAGAGCAAAAGCCGAGCGGACATGCGCGAGCAGTATCAGGTCGGTACGCTGACGGTGACAGGCCGGGCGGTCCTTCCAGGCGAAGTAGCCGCTCGGACTGACGCCAAGGACCGCCGCATCGATGAGGCGGAACCTCATCGACTTCCCTCCTTGGCGAAAAAAGTCGCGGCCCGCTTCAGGATCTCGCGCTCCTGACGAAGGATCTCGTTCTGACGGAGTTCGGGAGGATGGCATGCGGGGACAGCCTGGGTTCTGGGACGTCGACGAGCGCTATGTCCGGCTGAGCGAAGCGGGTGATCCGCTGGAGAAGCTGAATGCGATCGTGCCCTTTGAGGTATTCAGGAAACCGCTGGCAAAGGCGCTGAGGCGATCGGACGGGGCAAAGGGCGGCAGACCGCCCTATGACGCAGTGCTGATGTTCAAGATCCTGGTGCTTCAGGCCCTCTACAACCTCTCTGACGACCAGGCGGAGTTCCAGATCCAGGACCGGCTGTCGTTCATGCGCTTTCTCGGGCTTGGGATGGCGGAGAAGGTGCCGGACGCCAAGACGATCTGGCTGTTCCGCGAGCACTTGGCCGAGGCTGGCGCGATCAAGACCCTGTTTTCCCGGTTCGACGAGCACCTTGCCAGGGCTGGCTACCTCGCCATGGGCGGGCAGATCGTGGATGCCACGATCGTCGCGGCGCCCAAGCAGAGGAACACCGAGGATGAGAAGGCAGCCATCAAGGCCGGCGAGGTGCCGGAGGCCTGGAAGGACAAGCCGGCCAAGCTTGGGCAGAAGGATCGCGATGCCCGCTGGACGGTGAAGTTCTCCAAGGCCAAGCCGGCGGCGGAGGGAAAGGCCCAGCACATTGACATTGCGGTGCCGGCCTTCGGCTACAAGAACCACGCCTCGATCGACCGGCGCCATGGCTTCATCCGCGGATGGTCGGCAACGAGCGCAGCGGCCTGGGACGGGGCACAGCTTGCGAATGTTCTCGATCGCTCAAACACCGGATCGAAGGTCTGGGCCGACACCGCTTACCGGTCGGCCAAGAACGAGGCATGGCTGGACGAGAACGGCTATGTTTCCGACATTCACCGCAAGAAGCCGAAGGGGCGAGCGATGAGCGAGCGCACGTCACGCGCCAATGGCCGGCGCTCGAAGGTTCGCTCCGCGGTCGAGCACGTCTTCGCCCGCCAGAAGGGGCCGATGAAGCTGTTCATCCGCACCATCGGCATCGTGCGCGCCGAGGTGAAGATCGGCATGGCGAACCTGGCCTACAATCTCACGCGCTTCGTCTGGCATCAGGGGCGCGGTGTGCCCGCATGAGGTCAAAATCGCCGCCAGGAGCGCCAATCGGCGTCTCCTGAGCGAGACATCATCAACCTCGTCGGCTCGCGTCATCGCCAAAGGCTGCGTCAGCCCCCCCAAACGCAAAGCGACATCGTTTTTCGAGGTGCCCAGCTTCATCTTGTGGCGCGTCGCTTCGGCTGTGACGGGCTGGACTGCCGCCAGAGGATCTTTGCCGAGCGCTTCGGTTCGACCGTGCCGGAGCGAGCCCGTCGCACCGGGCGGATGGATGGGATCGTCCACCATCTCGGCCTTGCTCTCGGCGGAAGACCCGGTGCCATCTTCGCTGCCCGGCTCATGCTGCCGGTGAGCAACGACACCCTGCTGCGCGTCGTGCGGCGCCGCGCTCGTTCCCGTCGGCGGAAGACCCGGTGCCATCTTCGCTGCCCGGCTCATGCTGCCGGTGAGCAACGACACCCTGCTGCGCGTCGTGCGGCGCCGCGCTCGTTCCCGTACCGAACCCGAGAATCCACGCCACGACGTGCCGGGTCGTCACGGAGGCCTTCGCCGAGGAACGCATGGTTCTTCGACCGCTGCGGCGGGCTCCGTTCCGGTCGGTCCTGAAGCTCGAGCGGCGCATCAGCCGGGAGGGCATGGTCAGCGTCGGTTGCAACTTCTACTCCGTGCCCGACGCCACACGCCGCCGCACCGTCGAGGTCCACACCTTGGCCGACAAGGTCCGGATCTTCGAGGACGGCACGCTGATCGCCGCCCATGCGGTTCTCGAAGGCCGTCATGGCCGCCGCATCGAGCCGGACCGTCGCACGATCCATGCCGGGCGCCGCCGCTATGACGCCCAGAGCGAGCTCGGCCCAATCCTTCTCGGTGCCGGCGACAAGGTCGCCCAGCGTCCGCTCGCCTCCTACGACGCCATCGGCCAGGCGCTGGCACAGGAGCAGCGGGCATGACCCACTCACTGGACGCCACCCCCTCCACGATCGACCGCATCCGCCACGATCTGGTCGACCTGAAGATGCCCCGTGCGGGTCGAGGTCGTTCCGGACGCGACGTAGGCTGGGACAGCTTCGAAGTCGTCTTCGTCAAGATCGCGGCCCGGCTTCGGGCGAGGGGCTACGACGACGCGATGCGGATGTCTCCGGGGCAGCTGGTCTTCCACTCCCGGCTTCTCGACGAGCTCGACGATGCGGACTTCACCGAGGCAGCCCTGGCGACGCTTCTGGCGCAGGCCGCCGCGCAAGGTGCCGAACGCTGACGATCAACAAGACGAAGCGACGAGGCCTCCGGCCCCTATCGGACGAGCTGACGCAGGAGCTTCGCCACCTCGCCCCGCCGTTCCATCTGCGGCAGGTGGCCGGTCTGCGGGAAGACGTGCAGCGCGATCGTGCCGGGCAGGCCTGTGAAGTGCCGGATCGGCACGACCCGGTCCTCGGCCCCCGCCACAATCTTCACGGGCATGGCGAGATCGGCGAGGCGGCTGCGCACCTCGAAATGCTGCGTGCCCTGCGAGAAGAGGCCTGCCGCCATCGCCGTCTGCGCCTCGNTTCACGGGCATGGCGAGATCGGCGAGGCGGCTGCGCACCTCGAAATGCTGCGTGCCCTGCGAGAAGAGGCCTGCCGCCATCGCCGTCTGCGCCTCGGCATGACGGCCGTCGGCCCGGCCGCGCGCGGTCGCGCGCACGAAACCCTCCGGGATCGCCGCGGGATCGGCAACGAGATGGCGGAGCCAGGTGCGGATCGGCGCCTCGTCGGTCGCCCGCGCGAAGCCTTCGATGAAGCCGGTGTCGATGTCGGGGCCGAAGCCGGCCGGCGCGATCAGCATCAGCGAGCGTATGTCGAGGCCGAGCCCGGCCGCCACCGCCACGGCGACAGCCCCGCCCAGCGAATGGCCGACGAGATGGCAGGCGCCGATGCCCTCCGCGCCGAGCGTCTCTTCCACACCGGCAACGAGAGCGTCGAACCCATCGGCTCCCCCCCCCCCCCNGAGCCCGGCCGCCACCGCCACGGCGACAGCCCCGCCCAGCGAATGGCCGACGAGATGGCAGGCGCCGATGCCCTCCGCGCCGAGCGTCTCTTCCACACCGGCAACGAGAGCGTCGAACCCATCGGCCCGCGCCTCCAGCGACGCGCCGTGCCTGGCGAGATCGACGCCGAGGATGGGTCGTTCGACCTTCGCAAGCTCCGCCAAGAGCGGCCGCCAGCTCGCGCTTTCCGAGCCGAAGCCGTGGATGAGGACGATCGGCGTCCCCTGCCCTTCGCGCAGGGAGACCAGATGAAGCGGCGCCGCGCCGCTCTCCGGCGAGCGCCGGGGCGTGGGTGCCGAAGCGGAGGCGGGACGGGCGGCGACAGGCGCCGGCGTCGGCGCATCCGGGGCGCGGGCGGAAGCCGGGGCGGCCTCGGCGACGGCCTCGACATCCTCGCGCTGGATGCGGCCCTGCGGCCCGCGTCCCGTGAGGGCGGCGAGGTCGATGCCGCGCTCGCGCGCCAGGCGCCGGGCGAGCGGCGTCGCGCGCACGCCGCGGCGCGTCTCCGCGAGTGCGCCCGGCTCTGCCGGTGCGGCTTCCTTCGTCCCGCCGGTCAGCGCGGCGACCTCGCCGGCTTCCGCCCGGCGGGCATCGAGTTCGACGTCGGGATCGGGGCCGACGAGCGGCTGCGGCGTCGGCTGTCCGCTCGACGGCGCAGCGGCCTCGCCCTCGGCATAGATCCAGGCGACGGGCGAGCCGACGGAGATGTCGATCCCCTCGGCGCCCGTCACGTCGCGCAGCGTGCCGGAGGCCGGCGCGTCGATCTCCATGGCGGCCTTGTCGGTCTCGATCTCGAAGAGCGGCTCGCCCTTCTTGATCCGATCG
>NZ_LMQW01000014.1 GCF_001425485.1 Aureimonas sp. Leaf427
AACTCCGCGGAATACCGCGCCCTCTTCGACATTCTAGGATCGTCCCTATCAGCAGGCGATCCACTCTAAACACTGGTCCGGTTTTCCGGGACCACCTCTCGTTTTGTTGCCTCTGCTTCCAGGCGCCGCATTCACCTCGCAGACCCTCGCAGCTTTGAGTGACGCTTGCTCGTGTTTGCCGCGCTCCGCGTCAATCCGTCTCCGCGACGAACGAGCGAACTTCTGCCGAAAGCTCTGTTGGCTCGATACGCCTGAGCTTCGGCTTAGCGAATGCCTGTGCTGCGACGACGGCTTTGATCGCGACAGGCCGATAGTGAGACAGCATATCGTTTAGAACACGTTGCCGTTCAGCGGACTCAAGGGCCATCAAGTATATCCACCATTTGCGCTGCAGAGCGACTGTGAAGACGAAGCGCCGGCTTAATTGAGGAACAGGACGCGTTGGAAACGCGAAATTTGCGATGCCGCGTCCGTCAGATTTTGCAGTAGGTTTTAATGGATACGGACTGTACCCACTCAGCGGTTCGTGTGCTGTGGGCTTTCATAAAGTTTGAGCCAGCATGCGCGTCGAGCGCGGCCTGATCGGCCCAGACTTCGTAGAAGGCAAAGTGGTCCGGCTTTTCCGTTGACTCGTGTAAATCATACTGGATGAAGCCAGCCTCCGTTCTCGTATGAGCGACTAGTGCTTGAAGGGCTTCGCGTAATGCATCGGCCTTTCCTTCATGGGGGATGACCTGCGCGAAAACAAAGACTTTATCCGACATTGCGTATCCTATGTGCCGATCGATGAATTCCCTGCGCGCTTCAGGTGACTGACACCATCAAACGACGTTGATCGTGACATTGGACTTGATCGAATTTGCGATAAAGCATCCCTTGTGGGCTCGGTGGTGGAGGCGCTCCAATGCTGCATGGTCTGGCGTCTTGCTTCCGCCGAAAGTGACCTTCGGGCTAATGGTGATGGCCGATACCCATTGGGAGCCATCAGCGCTTTTCTCCACGTGACCCACGGCTTCGTCCTCGTAGCTTTCAATTTTGAATCCGCTGCCCTCACAGACGGCGAGGAAGTAGAGCATGTGGCAGCTGGCCAACGCATTGACGAGCAGCTGCTCCGGGTCCGCCAGCGTGTCGTTGCCGAGGAAGGCGGCAGCGGCCGAAACAGGAATCGTCACCTCCGGGCTGATTGTAGCCGTATGGTCTCGGCTGTAGGTGCCGGGCTGGGAGGGGTGGTCAGAGGCTGTCCACTGGATGCGTACGGAATGCTGTGACATGGGGTTAGGCCTATTCGACAGTTGGTGGTTCGACACATGACGAACCGAAGGTCATGACTTACGCAGCGGCTGCGGCGCCGGCGAGCAAATCGGTGACAAGCATGTAGCCCGGCTCGTGGGTGATGGCGAAGTCAAGCTTGGCTTCCTGCAGAGCAAGTTGGGGCGTCACTCCACAGGCCCAAAAACCACAGACGTCCCCCGCCTCGATCACCGGCCGATCACCGAACTCGGGCTGCTGGATATCGGCGATGCCGATTTCGGAGGGATCACCGAGGTGCACGGGAGCGCCGTGCGCCAACGGAAGGCGCTCTGACAAGACAATCGCCTGAATGAGGTCGTGCGGCTTGAAGGACCGCATCGACACGACCATCGAGCCCTTGAACGGACCAGCCGGCTCTACGGGCAAGTTGGTGGCGTACATCGGCACGTTGCGTCCGGCGCTGATATGCCTGATTTCGATGCCCACTTTCAAGATTGCGCTTTCGAAGGAAAAGGAGCAGCCAAGCGCGAAGGTCACAAGGTCGGGACGCCATAGTTCCTTGAGGTCGTCCACAGTCTCTGTATGGATACCCGAGCGATAGACGCGGTATCGCGGCACGTCAGTACGAATGTCGATCGAGCCGAGGCCGGGAAGGCCGGGATCGCCCGGCCTTCCGACTCCAAGCAGTGGGCAGCTTTTTGGGTTGCGCTCGCAAAATAGCTGGAAATCGGCTGCATGGGACTCCGGCAGGATCACGAGATTGGCCTGCATGTAGCCGTCGGCATAACCGGTGGTAGGCAGACGCAGCTCGCCACGGCGGATTGCTTCGCGGACCTTGGAGGCCGACATTGCGCCATTTCCGGAGGTGGTGGTCAAGTTCACGTCTTGGGCCTGAACGTCCGAAAGTCTCGACATAGACTCAGCTCGTCCCCAGGGCACTGAGCATCGCCTCGGCGATGGCGACGTCCTTTTCCGCGGGTCCGCCGGAGACGCCGACTGCGCCGATCACCGTCTTGCCGTCGCGGATCGGCAGACCGCCACCGAACACGACATAGGGTCGGCGCCCACCGTGGTTGTCGAGGCCGTAGTAGAGGGCGCCAGGCTGCACGAGATCCATCCAGCTGCCGCTCGGCGAGCGCAGCGAAAGGGCGGTGTGAGCCTTGTTGTGAGCCAGCTCGACCGTGGAAAGCGCAGCGTCCCCCACACGTAGAAATGCCAGCAGATTGCCCCCCTGATCGAGGATTGCGAGTGAGGACGGCTCGTCCAGCTCGAGCGCCTTCGCCGCGCCAGCGTTCAACGCCTTGAAAGCGGCTTCGTGGGTGATTTGTTCAGCCATGGGAATGCCGGTCCGTTCGTGTTGCAGGTGTTCGTTCTGCGATCAGCTGTAAATGCCGCCGTCGACGTTGATGGCTTGTGCCGTTATGTACGAGGACTCGTCCGACGCGAGAAAGACGAAGAGCGGCGCGACTTCGTCGGGCGTTCCCTGTCGCCCCAGCGGGATGACGCGAGGAATCGCTTCTTCCTGCTTTTCACGCCCGCCCATGAAAGCGATCACCGGTGCGTTGAACGGAGTGTCGATCCAGCCTGGGCAAACCGCATTCACCCGGACACCTTCGCCCGCGAGCTCTATGGCGAGCGTCGTCGCCATGCCGATCACTGCGGCCTTAGATGACGAATAGGCGAGCAGCCCGGTCGCTCCCCGCTTGCCGGCAAGCGAGGACATCAGCACGACGGACGACTTCCCTGCCCGGCGGAGATGCGGCAGGGCTTCGCGTACGAAAATGAAGTTGGCCCGGACGTTGACCGCAAAGGTCTTGTCCCAGTCGGCGGTCGCGAAGCTTTCGGCCCGGCCGGAAATTTGGACGCCGGCGTTGAGGCATAGCGTGTCAAAGCCGTCCATCCATTCGGCGGCTTGCTTCACCGCCGACGTGATGTCGGCCTCCTGGGAGAGATCGGCACGGATGAACCGCACCTTTCCCTGGAAGCGCTTCTCGACTTCCGCGCCACCCGCCGCGTCGATGTCGATCATCGATACAATGGCGCCCTCTGCGATTACGGCTTCGAGAATGGCTAGGCCAATATTCGCGACGCCGCCGGTCAGAAGCACGCGTTTACCTGCCAGTCTTGCGGACATGGTGTCTTCCTTCTTTGAACAAGCGGGCACTCGGCTCGTTGGCCGACATGCCGTCCAGAAGTTTCAGGCCGCGCTGCGCACGGTCTCCAAGATCGCTTCGTTGATGGCGGAAGCGGCTTCCATCTGTGGCATGTGGCCAGCTGCGGGGAACGACCGGAAGCGCACGTTCGGCGGCAGCCCATCGGCCTCGGCCACCGGAATGATGGCATCGTCCTCGCCCCAGAGAACCGTCACTGGGCACGTAAGCTTCGCCAGTTTGTCGCCGATCTGCTGCAGCTGGCCGTTTTCGTCCGCGATGGTCGCCGCCATTGCCGCCAATGACTCAGGCACGCCTTCTAGGCGTTTGAAGCGCAGCGTGCCTTCGACCATGTCGTTCGTGATCTTCGACGGATCGGCGAACAATAGCTCAAGGACCTTCTGTAGCGGGCGACGGCGCTCTGCGGAAACGAAGCCATCCAGGTATTCCCGGTTGATCTCGCGGCCGAGTCCGATCGGCGCGATCAGCGTCAGTGACGCCACCCGGGACTGATCCGCCGACGCGAGGGCAGTAGCGATCGCTCCGCCGAAGGAGTGCGCGACGAGATGGAACTTGCCGGGTGCGATAGCATCAACGGCTGCCGTCACCGACGCGACGATGCGGGCGAATATGTCTCCTTGCGAAACGGGCGAGGACGCGCCGTGTCCCGGCAGATCGAGCGAAACGGTCCGAATGGTCTCCGCGATCGCCGGCTGGTTGAAAAGCCAAGTCGTGTGGTCACCGCCGAAGCCGTGGATGAAAACTACCGTCGCATCAGACTCTAAGCCGGCTTCCGACACGTTGATCGTACCGTCAGGGACTTCGATGAGGCGCGGTGCGTTACCTTCCACCGCCCCTTCCCCTGCTACGCCAGCCCGGTCGGCATATGTCTCGACGAACGCGTCGATCTCTTCCTCGCTCGCCTCGCCGTCGACGATCACGGCAGCAAGGGCTCCAACAGGAGCCGTCGTTCCGATGGGCAGCACGATGCGCCGCAACGTGCCGCTGGCCGCTGACTCAAGTACGTTGGTGACCTTGGTTGTCTCGATTTCAACAACCTCTTGGCCGCGGTCGACGTGACCGCCCACTTCCACGAGCCATCCGCAGATCTTGCCTTCGGTCATCGTCATGCCCCACTTGGGCACGGTGACTGCCTCGATGCTGGCCATAGCTGCTTACCTTTTCACGATCTGGTGCACCGCCTTCGCGATGGCCGCCGCACTTGGAACGTAGGCATCTTCGAGGACCGGTGAGTAGGGCACGGGAGTGTGGGGCGCCGTCACAAGCTTGATCGGCGCCTTAAGCGCATGGAAAGCCTTGTCGGCGAGCAATGCCGAGATGTCGGCGGCGACGCTGCAACGAGGGTTGGCCTCGTCTACGATAACGACCCGTCCGATCTCTTCGGCTAGCTCGACCAGCGTTTCCTCGTCCAGCGGCGAGGTCGTCCGCGGATCAACAACGCAGGCCGAGATTCCCTCCGATGAAAGCTGTCGCGCCGCTTCCTCGGCGACGATCGCCAGGCGGCCGATGCCGATGATCAAGACGTCCTTTCCGTCACGCGCGATCCGCGCTTCGCCGAAAGGGATCGTGTAGGAGCCGTCGGGCACATCGCCGATCGTGTCGTAGAGCATCTTGTTTTCAAGGAAGATGACCGGATCGTCGTCGCGGATCGCCTGGATCAACAGCCCCTTGGCGTCGTAGGGCGTCGATGGAATTACGACCTTGAGGCCGGGAATGTGGGTGAACAAGGGATAGAAGGCTTGGGTGTGCTGCGACCCGGAGCGGCTGCCGGCTCCATAAGTGGCGCGGATCACGAGAGGTGTCGTCGCACGCCCACCGAACATGTAGCGGAACTTGGCGATCTGGTTGGCGATCTGGTCAAAACAGACTCCCGCGAAATCCACGAACATCAGTTCGGCAATGGGCCTGAGGCCCGTCAACGCCGCACCTGCGGCTGCGCCGATGAAGGCCGTTTCGCTGATCGGCGTGTCGCGGATGCGCTCGGAGCCAAACGCATCGAGGAGACCGCGCGTTACGCCGAACGCACCACCCCAAGCGTCCTTGACGCCGTTCGCGCCGGCGCCGCCAGTGAGGTCTTCGCCCATCATGATGACGCGCGGGTCACGGGCCATCTCCGAGCGAAGGGCTTCGTTGATAGCTTGCCGAAAGGATTTTTGCGACATGGTCGTCGAGCCTTCAAATGTACTTGACGTAGACGTCGGTCGTAAGGGCGGACAGGTCGGGGAACGGCGCCGCTCGTGCCTTCTCCACCGCACTGTTAAGCAAAACCTCGATCTCGCCATCGATGTCGTCGAGCTGGTCCGCATCGATCAAGGCGGCCTCGCCCACGCGTTTGCGGAAGTTGAGTAGGCAATCGCGCCCCGAGCGCATCGCTGCCTTCTCTTCCGCGGTACGGTACGTATCGGGATCTCCGCTGTAATGGCCGTAATAGCGGGGAACGTGGATATGTAGCATGGTCGGGCCCCCGCCACCTCGCGCCCGCTGGACGGCTTCGCCCGCGGCCGCGTGAACGGCGAAGACGTCGGTGCCGTCCAATTCGAGGGTCGGGATGGCGAAGCTCTCGGCACGCAAGGTGAAACTACCTGCCGATACGTGTGCGTTGAAGGTCGCCTCGCCGAACTCATTGTCTTCGATCACAAAGATCATCGGAAGCTTCCATATGGACGCTAAGTTGAAGCTTTCCGACATGGCACCTTCGTTCATCGCCCCGTCGCCCGCGAAAGCTACGGCGACGCGATCATTGCCAAGCACTTTGGCGGTCAGGGCGGCGCCGCAGGTGATGGGCACGCCACCTGCAACGATGCCGTTCGCCCCAAGCATGCCATGGCGGAGGTCGGCGATATGTTGTGATCCGCCTTTGCCGTTGCAGGTGCCTGTCGCCCGGCCGAACAGCTCTGCCATCATCGCATCGACATCGAGGCCCTTCGCGATTGCGTGGCCATGACCGCGATGCGTCGACGAAATGTAATCGCCGTCTTCTAGGTGAAGGCACACGCCGACCGCCGAGGCTTCCTGGCCAGCATAGAGGTGGGTGCTGCCCGGAATGTCACCGGTCCCCATCTCCTCCATGACGCGCTCTTCGAAGCGCCGGATCAGCCGCATCGATCTGTAAACGTTAACAAGCTGTTCGCGGGGCAATTGCAAAGCGGACATGGTGAATCCTACCTTTAAGGCTTCGCTGGGACTGGCGTGCGGCAATTCGGACTGTCGCGGTGCGTCCAGTGCAGTGCACTCGACTTGAGGCTTTAGATTTTCATTTGACGGTTTCGTCGGTACTGGTCGGCCACGACGGCCGCGACGATGATCATCCCTTTGATGATCTCCTGATAGTAGGATCCGATCCGAAGGAACGTGAAACCGGACGTGATGATGCCAAGCACGATCACGCCGATGACCGTGCCGCCGATCCGACCCACGCCGCCCGCGAGCGACGTTCCGCCAATCACGGCGGCGGCGATGGCGTCGAGTTCATAGGCCGTACCCATCGCCGGCTGCGCGGAAGCCGCCCGGGCAGCTGTTACGACACCCGCCAAGCCGGACAGCAAGCCGGCTACGGCATACACTTTGATGAGATGAGCGCCGATGTTGATGCCCGATACACGAGCGGCTTGCGGGTTCGCACCGATGGCATACGTGAACTTACCGTAGCGAGTGTAGCGTAAGGATACATGGGCGATCAGCGCTACGACGGCGAAGATGATCACAGGTAGGGGCAGCGGAAAGCCCAGAACCAGGAAACTTTTTCCTAGCCAGGTGAATTCCGGTGTCAGCAGCGGAATGGGCTGGCCAGTCGTGTACCACTTCGCGACTCCGCGGGCGCAGACCATCATCCCTAGCGTAGCGATGAAGGGGGGTATGCCAGTGGCGGCGATGACCCCGCCACTGATGACGCCGGTTCCGATGCCTACCGCAACTCCCGCCAGCAGCGGCCAGATCGGAAAAAGATCGGTCAGCAGCGGGTAGATAGCCCGCGTGTCCGCGCTGCTTTGGGCGAGCGATGCGGCAACCATTGCTGCGAGACCAAGAACGGACCCCGACGCCAAATCGATACCGCCGGTGATGATGACTTGCGTCACCCCGATGGCGATGATTCCGACCACGGACACCTGAAGGATGATGATCGACAGCCGCTGTTGATTGCCGAGGAAGCTCTGTCCAACAACGATCCAGCCAAGAATCTCGAAGATGAGGGCGATGCCGATCAGCATCCCCAACATTGAAAGCTCACGCTTGAGCTTTTTCTTCGGCTCATCCTTGGGCGCTGTGCCAGCATTCTCTTGGATCGTGCTCATCAGGCTGCAAGCTCCATGATCTTGACTTGATCGGCTTCGACGCGATCCAGGATGCCGGACATGCGACCCCGTCGCATCGTCATGATACGGTCGCTCATTCCAAGAATTTCAGGCAGTTCCGAGGAGATCATGATGACCGCCAGACCTTCAGCAGCAAGGCTGGAAATCATGCGGTGTATTTCCGCCTTCGCGCCGACGTCGATGCCCCGCGTAGGTTCGTCGAGGATAAGTATCTTGGGCTTCGTCAACAGCCAGCGGCCGATCAAGACCTTTTGCTGATTGCCGCCGGATAGGTTCAGGATACGCTCGCCCATGTCCGGCGTCTTGACCCGCAGCTGCTCGGACATCCGTGCGCAATCCTGCGAAAGCCGCCTCTGTTCAATGAAGCCTCCCCGGGCATAATCCCGCTGAAGTGCCGCCAGCTGCATGTTCTCCTGGATGTCCAGAAGCAAGAAGCACCCGGTATCCTTCCGGTCCTCGGTCAGAAAGGCCATGCCGTGTCGCATGGCGACAGAGGGTGACCTAACCTCGATGGTTTCACCGTAGAGTTTGATGGTTCCGGATGTTGCCGGCGTGACGCCGAAGATCGTTTCGGCGATGTTCGAGCGACCAGCACCGACGAGACCGGCAATGCCCAGGATCTCCCCCGCACGCAGCTTAAAAGAGACATCTTCGAAGACACCCTTAAGCCCAAGGTTCTCGACCTCGAGTACCGTCTCGCCGATCCTGGCTTCCACCTTGGGAAACATCTGTGAAAGCTCGCGGCCGACCATCATACGGATGATGTCGTCGCGCGTGACATCCGCGGAGGAGTGGGTTCCGATGTATTTGCCGTCTCGAAAGACTGATACCTCGTCGGCGATCTCGAATAGCTCATTCATCTTATGAGTGATGTAGACGATCCCCTTGCCGTCCTCACGCAGCATGCGGATGATGCGGAATAGGTGCTCGACCTCTCGCTCTGTGAGTGCCGAGGTCGGCTCGTCCATGATCAACACCCGGGAGTCGTATGAAACCGCCTTCGCGATCTCCACCATCTGCCGCTCGGCGACGGTGAGGTTGCCAACCTTTTCATCAGGGTTCAGGCTGATCGACAGCCTTTCGAAAAGCTCAGCGGTTCGGCTGTGCAGCTCCCCGTGATCTATGAAACCGAACCGATTCCGCGGCTCGCGTCGGATCCAGATGTTTTCAGCGATCGTCATGGGAGCCATCAGGTTGAGTTCCTGATGAATCATCGCGATGCCATGTTCGAGCGCATCGAGCGGCCCGGATAGCCTGGTGGGCTTCCCGTTGATTTTCAGCGTGCCTCCGCTTGGAGGATGGATGCCAGCAATGATTTTCATCAAGGTAGATTTGCCGGCGCCGTTCTCACCCATCAAGGCGTGGACGGTACCCGGACGCAGCCTGAACGATACGTCGTCGAGGGCGAGAACGCCGACAAACTCCTTACGAACATTCTCGACTTCCAGGAGGTACTCGGATCTAGGGCTTCCCGTTGAAGCCGGAACGCTCGGGGCGTCAAACGAGGCGGCCGCCATGTCTTCGTACCTTCCAAGATGCGCTAAAGGGGCCCATAGCCAAGCCGACCGACACCGGATGCGCCCGGAGGCGCATCCACAGCCAAGAGGGATCAGTTTTTTGCGAGGTAGGTTTCGACGTTCGTCGGCGTCACGAGTTCGTAGGGGATCCAGTCCGGCGATTGCACCGCCTCGCCCTTCGCGAGCTTCATCGCATCTTCGAGCGAGTTCCTTCCCTGGCCGATAGCGTCCTGAAACACGGTGACCTTAAGGTCCCCCTGCTGCATGTAATGCATCGCCTCGCGCGTAGCATCGATGCCGGCTACTACGATGTCCTTCATGTCCAAGCCTGCCGCCTTGAGCGAGTTCACGGCGCCGATAGCCATTTCGTCATTGTTGGCTATGACGGCTGCCGGCGTGTGGCCAGCCGTGATCCAGTTTGTCATCAGGTCCTGCGCCTTCACTGGATCCCAGTTAGCGGACTGCTCATCGAGCACCTTCATGAACTTGCAGTCGGGAGTTGCGGCAACGTCGTGGATTGCCTTGCTGCGCAAGACGGCAGTCTCGTTCGCGAGAATACCTTGAATGATCAGGATGCCCGCTTCCTCCGTCTTGCCAGCTTCCTTGAGCAAACGGCAGACTTCCGTCGCCTGCAACGTCCCAGCAACATACTCGTCAGAGCCGACGAAAGCGGCCTTGGGGCCGAGCTCCTTCAGGTCGCTGGGCGTGTTGTTCACGTAGACCAGCGGGATCCCGGCGTCAGCAGCCATCTTGGTAATTGTTGGGGTCGCAGATGTTTCCACCGCATTCACGATGATGGCGTCCACTTTGGCGGCAATGAAGTTCTGGACCTGCGACAGTTGACGGCTGACGTCGCCTTCAGCGAACTCGACTTGTAGCGGCTGCTGAGCCTTGTCCGCAGCCTCCTGCATTCCCTTCACCAGAACGACAAGGTTCGAGTCGCTGTGAGAGATCGAGGCGCCGATGTTTCCGGCAAAGGCGCTCGACGCCGACATGGTCGCCAGCACGGCGATAAGAGCAACCTGCTTCATTTCAATACCCCATTGCCAACGGGTGTCCGGGGCACCCTTTCACGTCCGGATCGCCCTTCAACAAGGGACCTGCTTGTACTTGCACCCTCGGGCGGGCACGGACGAGAACCCGCCGAGCCCGCCGATAAGGACGCTCAATCGTCAGCGAGCGTTTGCTGCATCTACCAGCGGCTTCATGTATTCCATGCAAGTACGGGCCACGTAGTCGGGTTCGATTCCCCGGCGGTGAAAGCCGCACTCCATCGAAAGATAGCCATCGAAATCAGTATCGCGTAGAGCGTCGACCAGCGCCTTGAAGTCTCCGCGGCCTTGGCCCGGTGGCAGACGGTGATCGTCCGAGATGTGCAGGTGAACCAAGTTCTTGCCCATCCGATAGACGTAGTCGCTCATCACCTCGTTCATTGTGATAACGTGATGAGTGTCGAACATCAGGCGGACATTCGGCTCTCCGACGTCTTCCAACATGTTCATGCAATCTTCGCAGGTATTGACGATGTTGCTGTCTTCCGGCGTCGGCTCGATGACGATCTCGACTCCATGATCTTGTGCGAACCGTGCAATCTCGGCGATTGCGTACCGCGCCCATTCCCATGCTTGCCGCTGGGTGGTGCCGAAGATGAACCAGCCCGGAAGGCAAACGAGACGCTTGCCGCCCCAGTCCGCGGTCAGTTTCACCATGTCCTTATAATGATCGATGGACCACTGCCTCTCCTCCGGAATGGGGGATGCAACGTTATTGCCTGGTCCACCGCCATGAGCTGGCAACATCGCCGCCAGTTTGAGGTCCTCATCCTCCAGCAGCTGACGGATGTCCTTGCGCCGCTGAGCACTCAAGGTCGGCGGAAAAACGTGCGGACTGGCCGCTCCGATCTCGATGCCTTCGTAACCAGCGCGCTTGATGCGTTTGATTGTTTCCTCGAGCGTATAAGCCGGCAACCAGGTAGGGTTGCTGGCATAAGGCCAAGTGTGGAAGGCAAGTTTCAGCGTCATCAACGTTTCCCGAACTTGGAAGATCAACTGACTGCCAGTGTGCAGTCATAGGACGATCATTGGTTTGCGCTGCGCTAGGCCGCGTTGCGCTTGACCTTCTGCCAGTCGCTCTTCTCGCCGGAAACGAGGATTGCGTCGGCGATCCGCTCGATCTGGACACCGTCGGCGAAGCTCGGCGCACCCTGCGTTCCCGCCTTGATTGCCTGCAGGAAGTTGTACCATTCCAACGATTTGATATCGATGTAACCCTGCCCCATCCCCGCAATCGGCCAAAGCAGATCGCCGTAGGGCTGGCTCGGTCCGGAGTAAATCGTACGGAAACCAACGGTATCTTCGGGATCATCGGCAAAGGCGACCCGTAGTTCGTTCAGACGCTGATAATCGAACGCAATCGTGCCCTTCGTGCCAGCGATCTCAAACCCCAGCTGGTTATGGTGGCCGTAATGGTTGCGCGTAACCTCGATGGTGCCGAAGGCTCCGCCATCGAACTTGATCATGGTAAGTGCATGGTCGTCGACGTCCACTTTACCCATTTCGGTAGAAGCTTCTGCCTTTTGACCGAAGGCCTGGCCTGCAGGTAGCGGCCGCTCAGCGATGAACGTCTTGACGATCGCGTTGACCTCATCGAACTCGCCGACAAGAAGACGCGCGGCATCGATGACGTGAGTACCGATGTCGCCGAGCGCGCCAGAACCCGCCTTCGCCTTGCTGTAACGCCATGTCAGCGGCCGCTTCGGATCGACGCCCCAGTCCTGCAGGTAGTAGCCGCGGAAGGTGAGGATCTTGCCGATACGACCTTCATCGATCAAGCGCTTGGCCATTTGAATGGCCGGCGTGTGTCGGTAATTGTAGGAGATCATCGTCACGACCCCAGCCTGCTCGGCAGCGGCCAACATTTCCTCTGCTTCAGCGACGGTCATCGACATTGGCTTCTCGCAGAGAACGTGCTTTCCCGCCTTTGCGGCCGCGATCGCGATCTCGGCATGGGTGTCGTTCGGCGTGCAGATGTCCACGATGTCGATGTCGTCTCGGGCGACAACTTCGCGCCAGTCCGTCGCATACTCGGTGAAGCCGTATTGCTCCGCGGCACCCTTCGCCAGCTCCTCGGTCACGTCAACGACGACCTTACGCTGGACTGGAACCGGAGAGCCGAACAGGATCGGCACAACCGCTGTGGCGATTGAATGGGCCTTCCCCATGAATCCCGTACCAATCAGTGCGATGTTTAGCGTCTTCAAAAAAATTCTCCCCGCTTTTGCGGAATCAATTTCACACCCGAGAGTGCCGGCTATCAAAACTGCGGCCAACAGGCTGTCCGCCTGTGATGTAAACGTTGCCATTGGCGTCCTATGGCTGTCAACAATGTATTTGCAAATAGATTACGCTGCAGCGCACTGTCGCCTAAAACTTAGGCTGCTGCCTTTCTGCTAGCCACTTCAGTGCTCAGGATGTGGCCGTCACGAGATAAAAGACAATATACTTCTACTGAATTTACTGATTTCGCTGTATAAACCGTAGTAAAGGGGCGCATCGTCTAGAAGACAGCTTAGATTGATTGGGATTATTTCTTATTTCATCGTAAATTTCGCGCAGAAAACTTCCTGTACGCTTGATTCTAGCATAGGAAGGACAACGCAAAGGGCAACTGATATTTTGCTGAGCGTCATCTGCTCTGAACCGAAACGGACAGTCCGGCGGAATCTGTCCATGCACTTTGTGGTTAACGTTGCAGTGCAGCACACCCGATCATTCCGCTTCGCGGAGTTGGACGAATAACCGCGTCCCTCGTGTTATGTGGATCGCTTATCAATTCAGCGCGGGAGATGACCGTGCGCACTCCGACTTCGAGGGGGATTACGAGGCTCTAAGCTGCCTTTAGACAGTGAGTTCGAATAATGCCTCAATCTCTACTGCCATTCCGGATGGCAGGGACGGGCTGCCTGTCGCAATGCGTGCGTGAATGCCTCGCTCTCCGAAAACGCTCTTCATGAGGTTAGAAGCCGCGTTCATCACGGCCGCGTGGCGTTCGAAGTCGGGCGTGCACCGTACGATCCCTGCCAGCCGCACCACACGCGCGACGGAGGCGATCTCGCCGCCGCACGCATCGCTCACCTGCCGCAGGATGTTGAGGCCGCAGATCTGCGCGGCCTTCTCGCCGTCCTCGAATGAGAGGTCGCCACCAACCGTTCCTTTGTAAGCAAGTGCTCCCCTGAGGCGCGGCCCCTGCCCGGCAACGAACAGGAGGTTGCCCGTACGTACGAAGGGAGTGTAGCTTCCCTGCGGTACATTCGGCTCGGGAAACTCGAAGCCGAGTTCCGCAACCCGGTCCTTGATTGTCGCCATATTCGGGTTCCTATTTGATCTGACGCCAGTCGCCGCTGTCGCCTTTCCAGTTGGTGGAATGGCCGAGCGCGCGCATGACGCTGCCTCGTAATGCCGTGACGAGGCCGAACCATTCGTCGGCATGGATGCCATCGACCGCAGGCTCTGGCGCCATGAACATGCCGTCTACCCCGCCGAAGGTGACACAAAGTTCAATACAGCGCTTCTCCAGCGATGGCTCATGAAAGACGACCGGATTCTCCAGGAGGCAGGAGAGCGCGGCAACTAGCCCAGTGGCACCCCAGTTCGATACATTGGCGATGATCAGATGGTCGGCGGCGGTCGCGGCGCCGACGCCTCCGCGGCCGGGAATGCCGCAGTCTTTGGCTTTCGGAGAAAAAGTAGGCAGCGCCTCGGCAATGACGCCCATACCGAGTTCATTACCGCCGTCTCCGATGGCGATGAAAGGGATGTCCTGCTCCTGTGCGTTGCGAAAGAACTGATCGAGATCCGCGACCATCCCGTCCAATGGACGGCCACCAAGGCCGTGATACAATCCGTTCGCGTTGGCTCCCGGGCGTTCAATCGACAGCACCAACGAGGGTCGCGTCTCACTGAGTAATGCATCGGTCGCTGCCTTGCAGCCGACCGCATCTTTCGGCACTGTGCGAACGTATACGGGGCGAACGAACTCGATGGACCGGATCTGCCCATCTTCCGGAAAGGGCAATGGTGCCAGACCGGCGCCGCGGCAGGTGCCGACCATCATCTCTTCCCAGTCATTGTCGACAAGGATGACCGTTTCGATCCCAAGACCGAGGAAGAGCGCTCTTGCGATCAGTGCAGCCCCGACTGGGCCGTCGGTTTCCGGGACCCCCGCGCCTTCAGGAAATCCGGTTGCGATTACGACGGGTCCCTTTCGCTGCCGCACCGCATCTACGATAATCTGAGCGGCCTGCATGCAAGAGGGACCAGGCTGTTTGTCCTGCAAAGCGGCATAAAGGTTGGTGATCAACCCAACTCCGGTGAGATCAATCGCCATGAATTTTTCGATTGTCTCAGAAACGAGATCGTATTTTTTTGTATTCTTCTGGAGCATGGCGGGTCCTCAGGCGATGTAGCTTGCGAACTTGTCGGGATCGACGTTGCCGCCGCTTAAAATCACGGCAACGTTCTTGTTTCTTACGTCCAACTTGCCAGAAAGGACGGCTGCCAGCGCTACTGCACCGCCGGGCTCGACCACCAATTTCAGTTCGCTGTAGGCGAATCGAACCGCCTCGATGACTTCCGTATCCGTGGCGCTTAGCCCGCCAGCAAGATGGGCGCTGCAGACGGGAAGAGTGTAAAAGCCAGGCGTCGGGACAAGCAGGGCGTCGCAAATCGAGAGGGCAGAAGGATCGTTTCTCTGCGGTTTCCCGCTCGCAAGCGAACGTGCCATGTCGTCGAAGTCAGCGGGCTCGACGCTGTAGACGGCTGTTCCCGGGGACGCCCCGGTCACGGCGACAGAGGTACCGGCCACGAGCCCGCCGCCGCTGCAGCATGCGAGAACGGCGTCGAGTTTGATTCCAGCTTCTTCCGCCTGTTCCACGATCTCGAGCCCGACCGTTCCTGCCCCCAGAATAATGTCTGGGTCGTCGTAGGGAGGGACAATCACCGCGCCTGTCGTGGCGGCGATCTCAGCACCGATCGCTTCGCGCGTTTCCTTCGTCTTGTCGTAAAGACGCACTACCGCGCCATTGGCACGTGCGCCGTCGATCTTGGTCTTCGGCGCTTCCTGGGGCATCAGTATCGTTGCTTTCACCGCCTGACGCGAAGCGGCGTAGGACAATGCGAGCGCGTGATTTCCTGAAGACCAAGCAACAATCCCGTTCTTTCGCTGGACTTCGTCGAACTGCAGGATCCGGTTCAGGGCGCCGCGAAACTTGAACGATCCGGTGGTCTGTAGCGTCTCCGCCTTCAGCCAGATCGTACCACCGAGGCGATCGTCCAGTCGCTCGCTTCGAAGTAGCGGCGTGCGAACGATCTTTCCTCGTATCCGCTCGTGGGCTGCCCTCACGTCGTCAAGGGTGGGATTGAAGTCGTGATAGTATGTGGATGGCACGTCAAGCATCGAGCGTTCTCCTTCAGTGCTCGATCGTAGGGTCGACGATTATCAAACTCCAATACGGATGTAGTATCCGCTCCTATAAGCTGGACTTATACTCACTGCTGCAAATCTGGGCCCTGAGCGCGAGATCGTGCAGCAGCGCATCATCAAGAGCGTGTATGTAGCACGCGACAAATTCGAGGGGCTTCAAGCCAATCTCGACACCAAGTCGCACAAGGTCGCCGTCAGCCAGCTCAGCACGCACGATCTCGGTGGGAATCAACGCGACCCCAATTCGGTCTCTTGCCATCTTCACCATTGTACTCAGGGACGCGTTCGCGAAAATTCGCGGCGGTCTCATTATGATCTTGGCAATCACCTCCTTGACTGTCGTGAATGGATAGGTCTCGCGCGGATACGTGATGATCGGAAAGCCGGCGACGTGGTCGATGTCGGTCCGCCATTCCTCTGGAACAAGGTCGGGATGGGCCACGAAGGACAGCGGGTAAGCGTTCAATGGCAGGCTTGCGCATCCCGGATCGCCGGATGGGCCGAGCATGAAAGCGAGATCGATCTCTTTCGCCTGAAGCGCTTGGTGCATTCGCGGAGAGATATCCACGGTGATGTCGATCGTCAGGTTCGGCATCTCGGAATGGATGCCCTCGATGAATTTCGAAAGCCACGTATGTACGATCGTCTCGGAAACGCCGAGGGACACGGTGCGTCGCACGTTTGGTCCCCGCGCCAGTTCACTTTCCATCCGTGCCCTGAGCCGCATGAACTGTTCGGCGTACTGATATACCAGTCGCCCGTATTCGCTAGGCAGGCAGTTTCGAGTGGGCCTTAGTAGCAGTTCATGACCGACGCGCTGCTCCATCGCTGCGAGGCGCTGGGAAACAGCAGGCTGACTCGTGCCGAGATGCTCCGCGGTGCGGCTGAAGCTCCTCAGTTCGACAACCCAAAAGAATATCTCCAATGAACGCATGTCGAGCATATGATGGATCCTCGTTCCAACGATCGGACATGCCGGCAGGGTGCCTAAACGTTCTAGCGACGACTTCGCTGGAGTGCGGCGATCACCAAGCGTTCCGATCGTCGCAAGTAGCTTTCCATGAGGCGCGAGGCGTCGGCGATCTGCTCCGCCTCGATGAGTTCCACGAGCTTTGCATTCGTCTCGATGAATGGTTCGTGCAGATGTGCAGTATCAGGGAACTGGCCGAAAACCAGACGCAGCTCAGCGAGGACCAACTCGAAACAAGCGCTGAGACGTGAACTGTCGCAGAACTCCACCATGGCACGGTGATACGTCATGTTGATTGTCCCAACTTCCTGCCAGTCGCTGACATCGCGGGCTTCTTCCGCCTTTCCAACCAAGTGTCGCATCCGACCGAGCGCCGGATGGTGCCGGCTCGCTGCCCCGATCGCACCTTGCTGGATCACCGAACGAACGCGGTAGATGTCGATAACTGAGGCCTCGTCAGGCGCTCTCACAAATACGCCGCGGTGAGGGACATGCACCAAGAGCCGTTGGCTGGTGAGAAGGCGAAAGACTTCACGAAGCGTGTTGCGGGAGATGCCGAACTGTGCCGCGATCTTCTGTTCCGAAAGACGCTCGCCCGGACGGAAATGCCCTGTGATCAGCAGGTCACGGATTTGCGACGCGACGATCTCGGACAAAGGTCCGTCGGCAAGCGGCTCTTCCGTTTCCATCCGTGTGTCGAACCCTTTTTCAACGCCGCGACAAACGCAGCGCTTATGGATCTTGTTGAACAATCCGATATTTGTTACTCAACGAAAAACCATTACGAAACGGACGTTCGCATGGCAAGCATCGACCTGAACAGCGATCTTGGCGAAAGCTTTGGCCCTTGGAAGATGGGAGACGATCGCTCGATGCTCGCCACCGTGACGAGCGCCAACGTTGCGTGCGGGTTCCATGCCGGCGATCCAGCCGGCATTCTGGACGTTCTTCGCGAAGCGGCGAAGCAAGGCGTTTGCGTTGGTGCCCATGTTGGCTACCGAGACCTCGTCGGTTTCGGACGCCGCAGCATGGACCCGACGAGCGCCGAACTCGTCGGCGATACGATCTACCAGATCGGAGCCCTGCAGGGGCTCGCGAGAGCCGCCGAAACGACGGTGCGCTACGTGAAGCCGCACGGCGCGCTCTACAACACCATGGCCACGGATACCCGCCAGGCGGCGGACGTGATCGCCGCCATCAAAGCGATCGATCCGGAATTGGTGCTGATGGCGCTTTCCGGCGCTCCCGTCGTGAAGCAGGCGCGCGCCGCCGGCCTCAGAGTCGTCTGCGAGACCTTCGCCGACCGCGCCTACAATGCCGACGGCAGCCTCGTAAGCCGCCGCCTGCCAGGCGCGGTCATCCATGACGCAGACGCTGTAGCGGCCCGCATGCTTCGCCTCGTCGAGGAAGGGCGCCTCACGACGATCGACGGCACAGACATCGTGCTGGAAGCCCAGTCCATTTGCGTCCATGGCGACAACCCTGAGGCCGTCGCGATCGCTCGGGCCCTCCGGGAGGCCTTTGCCGCCCATGGCGTAGAAACGAAGCCCTTCGTTCAAGGTCGAGGCGGCGCGTCCAATGGTTGACCGTCTTCGCTTCCTGCCGTGCGGCGGCGACGGCCTGCTTGTCGAGTTGGCCGATCTCGAAACCACCCTGACACTGCTCGATCGCCTGCTGGCAGCTCGGCCGGAAGGAGTGACGGAGATCGTACCCGCCGCGCACACGGTGCTGGTCCGCTTCAACCCTTTGTTCACGAGCCCCCGGCAACTCGCGGACGTGATCGCCCGCAACGATCTGTCGCTCCGCAGCGAACGAGAGGGCGAGGTGTTCGAGATTCCCGTCGTCTACGACGGCGAAGATCTGGCCGATGTTGCCGAACACCTCGGCTGGTCTATCGAGGAAGTGGTCCGCCGTCATTCGGACGCCACCTATACTGTCGCCTTCACGGGTTTCGCACCGGGCTTCGCCTACATGACCTGCGACGATCCCGGCTTCGACGTTCCCCGCCGCAAAAGCCCTCGCGTGCGGATCCCTGCCGGCTCAGTCGCGATCGCCGGCAAGTTCGGCGGCATCTATCCAAGCGACAGCCCCGGTGGCTGGCAGATTCTCGGGACCACGCCCCTTCGCATGTGGGACACAGGCCGGGAGCGCGCCGCAATGCTTGCGCCAGGCGATCGCGTGCGTTTCCGCCGCATCTCCGCAGGAGCGCATGCATCCTCGCCCGGCCACCCGGAACAAACCTCGCAAGCTGTGCCGGCGAGGGAGGGCCTCCTTGTCACTCGAGCCGATCGTCCGGCCTTTTTCCAGGATCTTGGCCGCGCCGGCATGGCCGGCCAGGGCGTTTCGAAATCGGGCGCGCTCGATCGTGCGGCGATCCGGGAGGCCAACCTCTGCGTCGGTAACCGGCTTGGCGAAGCGGCAATCGAGATCACCTACGGGGGCTTCGCTCTTCTCGCGGACCGCCCGGTGACGGTCGCGGCGGCGGGCGCCCCCTGCTACCTGACGATCCGCAGGACCAACCGTCCTACGGTCTCTGCGCCGACGGGTCGGCCCTTTGCCCTCGATGCGGGCGACGAGCTCGTGTTCGAAGCGCCCGCGGAAGGCATGCGCAGCTATCTCGCGGTGCGCGGCGGCTTCAGCGTCGACCCCGTCCTCGGCTCGGCTTCCACCGACACGCTCGCAAAGGTCGGCCCCGCGCCCATCGCACGGGGCGAAGTCCTCGTCCCGGCGGACCGGGCGAACGGCTCCGTCGATCCCGACCGACCGCAGCAGAAGGCGCTGCCGACCGCCCTCGACACAGTTTGGCTCGATGTCGTGCTTGGCCCCCGCACCGACTGGTTCACCGATCACGGGCTGCGTACGCTTCTGGCGCAGGACTGGACGGTCACGGCCGCATCGAGTCGCGTCGGCATGCGCCTATCCGGCGCGACGCCGCTTGAACGCAGGGACACGGCCGAGCTGGCTTCCGAAGGCACGGTGCCCGGAGCCATCCAGGTGCCGCACGACGGCCAGCCCGTCCTGTTTCTTGCCGACCATCCGATCACAGGGGGCTATCCGGTGATCGGGGTCCTGGCCGCCCATCATCTGGATCTCGCCGGCCAGATCCCGATCGGCGCCCGCATCCGCTTCAAGGCCGTCACCGCATTCGAGCCGCAGTCCAGGGAAACCGAACGATGAAGAAGCTGCTGATCGCCAATCGGGGCGAGATCGCCATCCGTGTGGCCCGTGCCGCACGCGACTATTGCGTCACCTCCGTCGCACTTTACTCCGACGCGGACGCGGGCTCGTTGCATGCGGAACTCGCCGACGAGGCCTATGGGCTCGGCCCCGGCCGGCCGGCCGACACCTATCTGAACATCGAGAAGATCATTTCCATTGCCGCCTTGGCTGGCGCTGACGCAATTCATCCCGGCTACGGCTTCCTTTCGGAACGCGCGGAGTTCGCGCAGGCGGTGATCGATGCTGGCCTCATCTGGGTCGGACCTCCCCCGGCAGTGATCACCGCACTGGGCGACAAGGTTGAGGCGCGGCGCATCGCAAAGCATGTCGGCGCGCCCCTCGTGAAGGGATCCGACGGTCCGCTGGCCTCGGCTGCCGAAGCCGTTGCCTTCGCGCGGGAAGTCGGCCTTCCCATGGCGATCAAGGCGGCCTTCGGCGGGGGCGGGCGCGGCATGAAAGTGGCCCATCGCCTTGAGGAAGTGGGCGAACTTTTCGACTCGGCCGTCCGGGAGGCGACGGAAGCTTTCGGACGGGGCGAATGCTACGCGGAACAGTTCCTGGCCCAGCCGCGCCACATCGAGGCGCAAGTCCTCGCGGACCGACACGGGCAGACCGTCGTCCTTGGAACGCGCGACTGCTCGCTGCAAAGACGCAACCAGAAGCTCGTGGAGGAGGCACCCGCTCCTTTCATCACCGAAGACCAGCGGACCAGGATCCATGACGCGGCCCGCGCCATCTGCTCGGAGGCCGGCTATGTCGGAGCGGGAACGGTGGAGTTCCTCCTGTCCCGCAACGGCGTCATCTCCTTTCTCGAAGTGAACACCCGGCTCCAGGTCGAGCATCCCGTGACGGAGGCGACGACCGATCTCGACATCGTGGTGGAACAGCTCCGCATCGCCGACGGCCTTCCTCTGACGGTTACGCAGACGCCTGAGCCTCGGGGACATGCCTTCGAGTTCCGCATCAACGCCGAGGATCCCGGCCGCGGCTTTTTACCGACGCCCGGGCGGATCGACGTGTTCCGTCCGCCGTCCGGTCCGGGCGTTCGGCTTGACACGGGCGTCGAGGCAGGTCGCGAGATCCCCGGCCTCTACGATTCCATGATGGCCAAGCTGATTGTCACCGGGCGGACGCGCGAGGAAGCCCTTGCACGCGCACGCAGGGCGCTTTCCGAATTCCGGATCGAAGGCGTCGCATCGGTGTTGCCGTTCCATCGGGCGGTCGTCGAGGAGCCGGCCTTCACCGGCGAGAACGGCTTCGGTATCTTCACTACCTGGATCGAAAGCGAGTTCCGCGGCGTGTCGCCTGCGCCTCGGGTGGATACAGTGGACGGTGGTCTTCTGCGTACCTTCATCGAAATCGACGGCAAGCGTCATGTCTTGGCGCTGCCCGCCGCACTTTTTAGCGGCTCGCTCGTCACAGCCACGTCATCCGCCTCCGCAACCGCCGTCACGACGTTCGAACGCGGCGCCGTGATGACACCGATCCCCGGGATCCTTCAAGCTTGGATCGCCGAAGACGGCGCCATGGTGAGGGAGGGCGACGTTGTGGGACAGATCGAGGCGATGAAGATGGAAACCCGCATTCATGCGCCGACATCGGGACGAATTCGCTGGTCTTCGAAACCCGGGGACACCATCGGCCCCGGCACCGTTTTAGCGACGATCGAAGACGTAGAGCTCGACGCGAATGGCTAAGGATCCAATCTCTTTCCATTGACTAGCTGAGGATGGCATGATGTCGATGTAAACGATAACATGCCGTGCCCGCTAAGCTGGCGAAGGGTTGTGATCTACGCATGTCGAAGGCCGGAAATTCTCAGAAGCCACCGACTATCCGGGATGTCGCTCGCGAGTCCGGTGTCTCGATCGCGACCGTATCGCGCTTCTTCTCGGGAAAGAGCAGCGCCGTCGCGCCTGAAACGTCGGAAAGCGTGCGGCGGGCGGCGGAGTCCCTGGGGTACACCCCGTCCGAGATCGGACGGTCTTTGAGGCTCGCGCGAAGCCGCGTCGTTGTCGTACTTGTTCCCAGCTCGACGAACCATTTCACGACGGACGTCTCCGCCTCGCTCGAGAGCGCGCTCAACGCGAAGGGGCTCTCGATGGTCCTCGCGAACACCGAGGAGGATCCCGACAAGCAGGACGGCCTCCTATCCGACGCTCAGGGGTTGCGGGCAAAGGCCGTGGTCCTTCAAGGCGCTATCGACACGCCGAAGCTGCGCGAGATGGCCGCTCGGCAGAACAACCTGATCTTCGTCAACCGGCAACCGGCGCCGGGCATCGTCGCCCCCTATGTCGGAATCGATAATTTCGCGGCCGGCTTCGCAGTAGGCCGTTACTTCGTCCAACGTGATTACCAGAACTTTGTTGCCATCCATGGACCCCGGCAATATGCCGGCAGCAGCGCCCGGCTTGACGGGTTCCTTGCAGGCATCGGCGAAGCTGGTCCGGTGATGCGGTTCGAAAGCCCGTTCTCGATGGAAGGCGGCTATCGCTACGGTACCCTGCTCGCAGCCAACATGTCACAACGGTATGCTGTGTTCTGCGGGAACGATGAAATTGCGTACGGCGTCTACAGGGCCGCCACAGAGCGTCAACTTCAGGTGCCGGACCAGATGGTCATTTGCGGCTTCGACGACAATCGGCTCAACGAATGGCTTGCTCCCTGGCTAACAACGGTCAAGGTTCCGGCGTTCGATTTCGGACCTGCTATCGCTGACCTCATCGAAAAAGTACCAACGGCGACGAAGTCGTGCGATCGGTTCATACTTCCATTCTCGCTTATTCAACGACAATCCGCCTAGCCGCTCGAACTACCTGTCTGACACAAAGGCCTGTAGTCCTAAGACCAGAAGCGAGGGAAAGATGCCGATCTACTCACTTGGGCACGCAATGGCTCACATCATTCTGAACTGGAAACGTCGGAGCAAGCCAAAGGGTGATGTGCCGACGTGGCGGTCGGCAATTGTGGCACGCTGGGCTTCGTTGCGGCATTAAGTGGCAAGCGATGCTAGAGCGGCGATCCCTTTCCGAGCGCCTGTCTGTGGAGCGTTGAACTTCGAAGCGGGCGCGTTTTTCTGCGTCGAATCGACTGGCGGACGTTCAGTCATAGTTAACGACGTTCTATAGCGTGCTGTGCTCTCCTGCTTTTTGAGATCGGTTTCTTTTGCGCTCCCGAACCTGTCCACGGATCGACGACGTTGCATCTTCGGAACCGAACGGAGTCAGGAGGATTCGAGATGCATACCGTATACAAGCGAGGTTTCGATGACCGCATCCGAGACGCTCCGCGCGTTCGAGAGCAACCTGATCACGAAAGCCGAGGCCATCGAGCAGGCGATGTGCGAGTGCATCGACGATGTCTACGAACGCGCAGCAAGCGAAAGCCGCAGGGAACGGCCACCCTCCCCTTTGCGAGCAGCGACATGGTCCCCGGCAATCCTTCCTCCGCGGAAAATGTGGTCCTGACGCCGGGGGACAAACGCCGAAAGATTCTTACCATCAACTGAAAATTTGTCCGGTCCGATGACGCGGAAGCGGTCACCGAACGAGCACCATCACCAAGAACGATGTGGCGTGCAGGGACAGCTCGCGTCTTCGCGTCGGACATTTAAGCTGAGCGTCGCAGGTCCTAGAAGGGACTTCTCGCCATAGGTTCTTCACGCGAGAGGACAAAAGTCGCAATTGTAATCATGTTGCACCGAAGGACTTAGCGACTTGCCACTACGGTCGCGTCGATCCTGTAGGGGCAAAGAACATAGTATGAGTAAGAAGCAGATTACCGACGACGAAAGCGCAGCACGTGCCAAGGCCGATCGTTTGAGGGCGCTCAAGCTGAAGTGTCAACGGCGGAGCAATTCCAGGCCAGTGCGGCGGAGTAAAAGCAGGCCACGTTGCCGGGAGGGGCGCGACACAGGAAAGGGCCCGATCGGGCCCTTTCCTGTGTCGCGAGGATCGTTTTTTGATCAGGGTTGGGTGATCTCGCCGGTTCGTGGATCGACGGCGTCGGCGGCACTGGCCTGGTTTTGCTCCGCCCTGGCGGCGGCGCGTCTTCGTCCGGCGGATTGCTTGAGGCGGTAGCTGTCGCCGTTCATCGTCAGGATATGGACGTGGTGCGTCAGCCGATCGAGCAGCGCGCCGGTCAGCCGCTCGGACCCCAGGACGCTCGTCCAGTCCTCGAATGGAAGATTGGACGTGATGATCGTCGAGCCGCGCTCGTAGCGCTGCGAGAACACCTCGAACAGAAGCTCGGCACCGGTTGCCGACAGCGGCACGTAGCCGAGTTCATCGACGATCAGCAGCTTCACCGCCTGAAGTTCGCGTTGCTGCTTCAGAAGGCGACGCTCGTCGCGGGCTTCCATGAGCTGGTGGACGAGCGCCGCCGCGGTCGTGAACGCGACGGTGAAGCCCTTCTGACACGCGGCCAGACCGAGCGCCAAGGCCACATGGCTCTTGCCGGTGCCCGAGTTGCCGAGCGCGATGACGTTCTCCCGACGCAGGATGAACTCGCACCGCGCCAACTCGAGCACCAGCATCTTGTTGAGGCTGGGGATGGCGGTGAAGTCGAACGTGTCGAGGCTTTTAACCGCCGGGAACCGCGCCGCTTTGATCCGCCGCTCGATCGTACGGCGCTCCCTGTCGATCAGCTCCAGCTCGATCAGGCGCAGCAGATAACGGGGATGGTCGACGCCCTCGCGGGCGCATTCGCGGGCGACCTTGTCGTACTCCCGCAGCACCGTCGGCAGCTTCAACTGCTTCAGATGGTGCGCGAGCAGGACCTGCGGCGTACCACTCGTCGTGCCCGTCGGCATCGCGTCCGTGCCCGTCT
The DNA here is from genome assembly GCF_001425485.1 of Aureimonas sp. Leaf427. Classification (GTDB taxonomy): domain Bacteria; phylum Pseudomonadota; class Alphaproteobacteria; order Rhizobiales; family Rhizobiaceae; genus Plantimonas. The sequence goes on from NZ_LMQW01000014.1 coordinate 24,749, forward strand.
TGCCTGCCTGGCCGCTCATGCCGCGTGGCTCTCGACCAGGACGGCGTAGTCGGCCGCGGCCGTCGTCCTGACATCCATCTTCGGCAGATGTGGATAGCGAGCCAGATCGAGCCGCAGGGGCCGTCGTTCGATCCGCGACAGGGCGATCAGCTTGATCGCGTCGAACCCGATGGCGCCGAGCCGGATCGCTTCGCTGACGGCACCTGCCACGATCTCCATCGGCATCGCCTCCATCAGCCGCAAGACCTGGATGAACTCCCGTTTGCCCCGGTTGCCCATGCGGGCTTCGAGAAGATGGCGCAGATGCTGAAAGGCCTCGGGCAGGTCCCAGCCCTGCAACGGTGCGGCCTGGTCGAGAGCGTTCGGCTTCATCTCGATCAGCATCAGGTAGTGCAGCGGGTCGAAGACGAAGGCGCCGCTCGCATAGGACCGCCGGTGCCGGGCGATCTCCTCGCCGGCGCACAGGATCACCACCTCGTCGACGAAGCCCTTCACCAGAACGTCGCGGAAGCCGAACGCCGTCGGCACCGAATAGTCGTTGCAACGATAACGAACCAGAGAGGTCGACGAGACCCGGGCAGCCCGCTTCTCGCACGGCTCCAGCGCCACCGCGGGCAGATCCCGGAAGGTGGCGAGGTCGGCCGCGAGGCGCTCGCCGATCGTCTCGGCATGGCGTCCGGCGATCTCGCCTTGCCGTTGCCGACAACGATCCGCCAGCATCGCGTTCAGATCCTCAAAGCTGGCGGCACGCGGAATCGGCGTCATGAAGTTCGACCGGGCATACTTCACCAGTCCTTCGACCTTGCCCTTGTCGTTCCCCTTGCCGGGCCGTCCGAAGCGGTCCCGGAACAGGTAATGGCTCTGAAGTTCGGTGAAGGCCCGGGTGCGCTCCCGCTTGCCGTCGCCACAGATCCTGGCCACCGCGATCTTGGTGTTGTCGTAGAGGATCGACAGCGGCACGCCCCCGAAAAAGGCGAAGGCCGACACGTGCCCCTCGAGAAAGGCCTCCGTCGTCTCCCTCGGGAAAGCCATCACGAACGGCGCATCCGACTGCGGCACGTCCATGCAGAAGAAGTGGATCTTCTGCCGGACCCCGCCGATCACGCCGACGGCCTCGCCGAAGTCCACCTGGGCATGACCCGGTGGATGCGCCAGCGGAACGAAGGTCTCGCGCAGGCGCCCTCGGGCGATCCGCACATGGTCCTTCACCACCGTGTAGCCACCCGCATAGCCGTGCTCGTCACGCAGCCGCTCGAAGATTCGCTTGGCCGTGTGACGCTGCTTCACCGGCGCCACTCCGTCCGCCGCCAGGATCGCGTCGATGACCGGGAGCAGCGTTCCCAGCTTCGGCTTGGCGACCGGCTTCGTGCGCGTGTAGCCCGGTGGCAACGAGAACCGGCACATCTTCGAGATCGTCTCGCGACTCAACCCGAACACCCGAGCTGCGTCGCGTTGGCTGTTCTTCTCGATCATCACGAAGTGCCGAACGGCGGCGTAGACTTCCACGGCAAACATTCCCGGCCGTCCCCCGCAAAAGAGAACAGCCTAACCACTGGCCGGATTTTACTCCGCCGCGCTCGCCATCATGACGGCGCTCCCGTGGCCTGGTTTGTCACCGCCGTGCACAGCCGTCACTGAGCCCTGGTCGAATGGCCAGACCGAAGGCCATGTCAACCGCCTGAAGCTCGTCAAACGCCAGATGTACGGGCGCGCCAAGCTCGATCTGCTCGAAGCGCGGCTGATCGGAGCACCTTGATGGTCATCGAAAGTGCGTCAGACCCAGTTTTGAATGCCGTTTGACAAACGTCCGCCTACGGACAAGTCGTAACCCTCACTGTAGGTCCTACAAGGGTCGGAAGTGAAACGGCAACTGTCTGCCACTTCGCTTCGGAAGCGAACGGACCGCTTTTCAGCCTGATCGGCCCCGCGAAGTCGTGCGTCAGAAAACGTCGCTGAACATCGGTTTATGCACCAGCGGTAGCTCGACGGTGTGGCGGGCCGAAGAGGTGTAGGATACCGTTGACCGCTACACGAACTCGGCGGCAAACATCTACCGCTTGGACTGGCGAAGCGTGGCATCCACGTCTCGAACGGAAGGACCGCCACTGTCCTCGCATCTCCGAAATAGGTATCCTGGCAAGCTACGCGGGGAGTGCGGACGCGGCCGCGCGGCTCGTCTATGCTCGATCGGGCGGATAGCGGCAGCCGGACCCCGAACCTGAATGCGAAGCGACGGAGTATAGCTGGGAACCCGAATACGGGGGTATCAACTTCGTATGATCGATAGCCCCTCCCTGTTCCCCGATCCGCCGCTTGCAATTGGCCCACTAAGCTGACGCAACCTTAGCATTCACGCGGCGTCTGGCGAGAAACCGAAATAGGCCGTGTCGAGCTTGCCGTCCTCCGCAAGGTCTGCGGGCGTGCCTTGGAGCACAACGTTACCATTGCGAAGCACATAGATTCGGGAAGCGAGGTTCATGATGCGCCCGGTCGACTGTTCCACAATGAGAAGCGTAAGGCCGGACTGGTTCAGGCGCTTGAGGCTGTCGTAGACTTGGTCGACGACCAGCGGCGCCAAGCCGAGCGAGGGCTCGTCTATCATCAGCAACGCGGGACGCTGAAGAATGGCGCGGGCGATCGCCAACTGCTGTTGCTCTCCGCCCGAAAGATAGCCGGCGATGCCCTTGTAGCGCTCGCGTAAGATGGGAAAGGTCTCGAGGACCATTTCGAGGTCCGACTGCGCGGCGGCCTTATCCTTTCTGATCAAGCTTCCGATCCGCAGGTTTTCCGCGACGGAAAGCGTCTTGAAAATGTGCCGTCCTTCGGGGATCAGAGCCAGTCCGCTTCGGCAGATCTGTTCCGGCGTCTTGCCTCTCAAATTCTTCCCATTGAAGGTGATCTGTCCGCGGCTGGGCGCCATCAGCCCCGAAATGGTCTTGAGCAAGGTGGACTTGCCGGCGCCGTTGGGACCGACCACAAAGACGGCCTCTCCTGCCCCGACCGTAATGTCGATGCCCCTCAAGGCGGTAAGGCGCCCGTATCCGGCGACAAGCTGGCGAGCTTCGAGCATGTTCAAACCCTTGTTCCCATCAGAGACGGTCGCACCGACCCGGTATGACCCGCGATTGTTATGGCCCGGCCGCCGTCCCCGGGCGCCTTGAGCATCCGGCGATAGGCAGGCTTGCCCAGGCAGAGAGACGCTTTCCCTTCAGCAGGGTGTAGCATCACGCCCGGTCGCAAGGCTGGCGTTCTAGACGAGAAGGCTCTTTTCCACCTTGCAGATGAACGTGGACTTCGGGTTCATGATTTGCGTGGCACGCCCCTCGGCGACTGAGGAGAGAAGCATGTAAGCGTCGGCCTCGGTGAACCCGTGCTCGTCGGCCAGCCAGTAGATCATCTCGCGATAGGCGACGCGCATGGCGTCTTCTAGGGGGCGGCCAAGTCCAACCGTGCCGATGTGCGAGTCCGTCTCGAACCGGGGCCATGTCATGCGCGTGGGTCGGTCCTGAACGTCGACCGACAGGGTGAGACGCGCCCCGATGTCGATAGCGCCCATACCGCAGACTTCGCCGTCGCCCTGCCGGGCATGGCAGTCTCCGATGTAGAGGTAGCCGCCATCGACGTTTACCGGAAGATAGACGGTGCATCCCGGTCCCATCTCCTGCACGTCGATGTTACCGCCGTGTTCGCCATTGTCCAAGCTGAGAATACTGCCGAAAGCCGGAGCGACACCAATGACGCCGGCCATCGGGACGATCGGGATCTTGAGCTTCTCGCTCCAGTGGATGACCCCGTCCGAGACCCGGACAGGCTTGAACTGGCTGAAGCGCTCCTGTCGTTCGAAGATCCATTCCTGGAACAGGCCGCTATGGGGCGCCAGGCCAGTCAGTCCGAACTCCTCGAGCTCCATTTCCTTGATGCGGACGCAGAGCATCTGGCCCGCCTTCGCACCCTTGATCTCGATCGGCCCGGTCATCGGGTTGAAGAATGGATACCGGAAATCCTCCGGACGGATGACCGCGTCCAAAGACGTCACGAGGCCGCCGTTGTAGGCCATCTCGCAGGCGACTGTGAACTCCTCGCCCGGCTCGACCCGCGCGACGCACGCGTCCTTGGCGGAGAACTCATATTTCAGGTCGACCTTGTCGACGAACTGGGTTGTCATGTCGCTCCTCCAGACTGATGAACGCTACAGATTGCTCTGTGCGCGGATGCTGCCTTGTGGCTTGCCGCCCCCGTTGAGAAAGATCAGGCCGCTCCTCACGTCGGGCTTTCGACGCTCGATGAACGAACCGCATGATCGCATACGTTCGACCATTCAAGATCGCATCCAGCACCGGGTTCGTCGGAGACCATGAAATGGCCATCCTTAATGACCGGGAAGTCCTTCAGAAGGCGGCGCACCGGATCCGTGCCCGTGTGCTCGGGAATGTACTCCACCGCCATGATCGTATTTTGCGCGCAGGCGAGATGAAGATGCAGGTACGGGAAGACGTGCGGAAGCACTCTACGACCTCGCGCTGCGGCGATCGCGATCGCGTTCATGGCGGTGGCGATACCTCCGCAGCTTGTCGCGTCCACACGCAGGATGTCGACGCCAGAGCAGAGGTCGAGATAGCTATATGGATCGAGCACATCCTCTCCCGCAGCGAGCGGCGTGCGCAACTTCGAGCCCAGTTCGCCCGACAGACGCCACTGCTGCGGGAGGAACGGATCCTCTATGAAGGCTAAGCCGCAGTCGTCGATGCGACGACAGGTGTCCAGCGCCTCCGTCAAAGTTCGCCAGGACCAATGGGTGTCCACGGCCAGCGATAGGTCGTCCCGGTACGTCGAGGCCAACGTCTGGACGTAGCGTCCGTTTGCGACCACGTCCGATCCCTTTATCATGACTTTCGCAATGGTCTCGCCGGCGTCGCGATGGCGGGCGACTTCGTCTAGGATTTCCTGGATCGGACGGTCGTTGTAGGAAAAGCCAAGCACGGGCAAGGCCGGAACGCTCCGGCGCATACCGCCGAGCATCACGTAAAGGGGCAACCCGGCCCGTTTGGCCGTGATGTCCCACAAGGCGACGTCGAAGAGGCTCATCGCACGCAAGTGCGACGCTCGCGAGGGAACGAACGAGGTTTCCAGATAGTCGGCGGTCTCCTGCCGCATGAGCGGATCGCGACCGAGCAGATGCGGCGCAAGTGCTTCCAGGCTGTCGAAGAGTTGGCTGCCGCTTCTATAGCCGATGGCGTGGCCAGTGATGCCGGCGTCCGTGCGGACGCGGACGCAGACGTAGTCCCGCGATTCGACGGTTACCGAGCCCAGCCGGACGGGCTTCTCCAGGAGGAGTCGGCAACTCGCGATGTCGATCGCCTCGATCCGGATGGTGTCTTCCATCGTAATTATCCTCCCCTGCAGATCGGAAGCCCAGCGACTCAACGCGTCGCTCGGCCAAGCATCCGGCCTCTTCCGATGAAATCGAGGTCGCCATTGTTATGCTGGCCGGTGAGGCGAAAGTTCCGCGTCTTGCCCTTCGGGCTTGCCGCAAGCCTCTGGCGGGCCCGGAACATTCCCGAACCCGCCGATGGCTGGAAGCACTGCTGTCCCGGATTTCGGTCTAGCGACGGGGCGTCAAGCAGCGTCGTATTGCACCGGCTCGCCGTGCCATCCGTTCTTGCGCTTGGTCCAGTAGGTCTCGCGGAGTTCCTCGCTGACAGGCCCCGGACGGTCGTTGTTCATGATCCGTCCGTCGATGCGGCTAGCGCCGATGACGCCTCCGGCGGTGGAGGTAACGAAGATCTCGTCGGCATCGCGAACCTCTTGGGCGGAGATCGGGCGGATCTGAACGTCGATCCCCAGTTCCCGACACAGTTCCAGCACCGAGAGACGGCTGACGCCCTCGAGCATGTTGTAGTCGGGCGTGGCGACGATGCCGTCCGTCACGATGAAGACGTTGAAGCCCGGCCCCTCCGTGAGGTTGCCCTTCAGATCCAGGAGAACCGGGAAATCGGCGCCCCTGTCCTCGGCTTCGAACATGGCCATGTTCATGTCGCCCCAGTGGAAATTCTTCGCGGTGGCGTCGACGCTTTCGTGCGGAATGCGGGGGATAGTGGAAATCGCAAGTTTGAGGCCGCGCGCCAGATGCTCGTCGGGGACGAGGCTGGTGAAGGGGGCGGCGTAGCAGGCGATGTAGTTCCGCGCCTTGGAGGGCACGCGTACGCCGAGGCTCGCTTGCCCGCGTAGGCAGTCCATCGCCACATAGGCACTCCTCAAGCCCGACAAGGCCATGATCCGATGCAGGATGTGGCGGATTTCCGCGTCTGTTTCCTTCGGAGTGAACCGGTAACGTTCGATCGAGCGACGAAAGCGCGCGAGATGGTCGTCGAGACGGAAGAATTGCCCGTCGAAAACGCTGACCACGTCGTACACCGCATCCGAACGGCGATAGGCCCAGTCGGTCACGGGAACGCGGGCTTCGCTGATTGGCATGAAGGCGCCGTCGAGATAGGCTGCCCCCTTCGACCAGTCGACGGTGCTCTGCTCGGCTGAGTTGATCTTGCTCATATTCTTCGCATCCGGGTGTTTGGTTGCCAAAGTTCTGTCGCTGTGTAGAAGATCGCCCGCGTGCGCGGGAACGGTCTCAATTCACGAGCGATATAGGCTTTAAGATCGTTTGACCTTACACAGCCTATGCCGCGGGGTGGCGGCCTGAAAGGTCCGGTTTAATGCGAGGGAGTGAGGCCAATTCAGGCGGCCGTCTGCCGATCGACGCTCTCCACGTAGATCGACAGAGCGGTGTGCCGATCCAGAGGCAGATCTACCTGGCGCTGCGGGACTTCATTCTGCGAGGCGTGCTCGATCAGGGAACGAGGCTCCCGGCGACACGCGAGCTTGCGAAGGATCTCGCCATTTCCCGGAACACGGCGGTGCGCGTTTACGAGCAGCTGAGCAGCGAGGGTTACGTCGAGACGCGGCAGGGTTCGAGGACCTATGTAGCGGATCTGCCATCTTCCACGAAGGCCAACCACAAGCTCGGCCCCGAGGCCTCGGCGGCAGATCTGTCCCCATTCGCAATGGCATTTGATATCGACGAGCGCATCGACTTTGCGCCGGGTGCGGCTGCCCTGAGACCCAGCACGCCCGATACGGGAGTTTTTCCGTTCAAGACGTGGAACCGCCTCCTCGGCGGTCATCTGCTTTACCGCAACGTGGAGCTTTTGAACTACAATTTTCCGTACGGATATCCACCGCTCCAGGAAGCCATCTCGAAGTATGTACAGGCCTATCGCGGCGTTCGCTGCGAGCCAGACCAGGTCCTGGTGACGAACGGCGCCCAGTCGGGACTGGACCTGCTGGCTCGAGTGCTGTTGGACAAGGGCGACGTCGTCTGGATGGAAGAGCCGGGCTACGTGAACGCCCGTCTCGTATTCGGTGCGGCGGGCGCCGACCTGAGGGCGTGGAAGGTGTGCGAGGCCGGATGGGATTTCGCGGACCTCCCGGTAGGGAAACCGAGGGTCATCTACACGACTCCCTCTTCACAACACCCGCTCGGCCTGACTATGGGCGCGGAGCAAAGACTCCGTCTTCTGGAAACGGCGAGCCAGCACGAGGCCTGGGTCATTGAAGACGACTACGACAGCGAATATCGGCTGGCTGGCCGCTCTGTTCCGGCCATGCAGGGAAACGACGCGTTCGGCCGGACCATCTATGTCGGAACATTCGCAAAGACCATGTTCCCGGCGATACGCATCGGTTTCGTCGTCTTGCCGCCTTTGATCGCCCAACGTGTCAAGCGAGCCGCTCTCTACAGCGGAAACCAAGTGAGCCTGCCCATGCAGGCCACCCTGAAGGATTTCATCGTGAATGGGCATTTCGCCCGGCACTTGCACCGGACACGCCGCCTTTACGCGGAGCGTCGGTCAATCTTCACCGAGCTCGTGGCTTCCAGGCTGGGCGCATGGCTCCAGCCTTATCAATCAGACGTCGGAATTCAGATCGCATACCGACTTACGCGTCCCATGAATGACGTGGCGATCGCGCGCCGCGCCAACCAGCAGGGTCTGAACGTGGTGCCCCTGTCACGCTATTACAGCGGTCCCCCAGTACCCGGACTGCTTATGGGCTATGCTGCGCTCGACGAGAAGGCGATGCGGTCGTGTCTCGCGATCCTGGCCTCAGTCATCGAGACCTCCGAAGAGATCCACTGAACGGGTGTGCTAAGAGTTCGCCTGAACCCGCGGCAGACCCGTTCAGGGCCATCTTGACCTCATGCATCCTGATACCTGGATTGGCCGTCAGGACGCATCTTCGCCGCTCATAGCATGGCATACCCTGCCATCGACATTTCAGGCATCAAGACCCGTTACGGCACTAGACGACGAGGTCGGCCAACGCGTCGACCGCGTACAGGTAGCCGCGATGACCCAGCCCTGCGACCACGCCGGTCGCGAACTTGGATACGAGCGAGCCGTGTTGAAACCCCTCGCGGCGGTGGATGTTCGAGAGATGCACCTCGATCACCGGCTTATCCAGCACTTTGAGGCTGTCTGCGAGGGCGACGGAGGTCGTCGCCCAGGCACCCGGATTGATGATGACGCAAGCTTTCGCCTCGCGCGCCTGATGGATCCAGTCGATAAGCTGCCCTTCGTAGTTGCTCTGGCCGAAGAGCGGGATCGTCAGCCCTCGGCTTTCGGCCCGTTGACGGGAAGCCTCCTCTATTTGCGCGAGCGTGGTGCTGCCATAGACTTCCGGCTCGCGCACGCCCAAGAGGTTCAGAGAAGGACCGTTCAGAACGAATACGGGATGCGTCACTGGCAGATCGCCTCCCATCGTCAAAGTGCGACGGGCTGAAGCAGTTCGTTGGACGCGTAGCGTACGAGCGCCCCGTCCTTGTCGGTTTCCGCCCAAACTCGCTGCCATTCCTCATCCTGCAGGAACGCGCCCCATTTCTGCTCGCGCTCTGCAAGGCTTTCCCACTCGAGAAGGTAGATGAACTGGTCGTTCGCCTCGCCAACAATCACGGTCCAGGCTCCGATCGTTTTGATGCCGAGCCGTTCGTAGATGCGCGTGTTGTGTTCCTTGAAGCGTTTAACCACCAAACCGACCTTCTTGGGTGCTGCGTGATATACCCGTCGTTCGTGAATCATGATCGTGTCTCCGTTCTGGTTGGGGAAGTCGCGAGGCTCCCGGCGAAGGGTTCCGGTCCTCAGTTGAACTTGTCGGAATCTTACTGCGAGGGAGCTATGCGCGCCGCCGGAAGCGGATCCGTGCCTACGCGCCGCGGCCACTGGATCTCTTTCCCGCCCATGATCCCGTCTTTCCGGAAGACCAGGATCAGCAACATGCTGAGCGCCAGGATCATCTCCTGCGATCCGGGAGGGATGGCCACGTCGAACGAACCCAAGGAGAAGCCTGCTTCAGCCCGGCGGAAGATGTCGATCACGAAGCTGAGGAGTGTGACCCCGACCACGGTGCCCGCGAGGCTTCGCATCCCGCCGACGACGATCATCGCCACGATGAGGAAGGTATGGCTCAGAAAGAAAGAACCGATCGAGACCGTGCCCGTGAAGTGGGCGAAGAGGACGCCGGCGAAGCCCGCTACGAAGCCCGACAAGGTGAAGGCGATCAAGCGGGGCCAGTAAAGCGAGATGCCGGCAGCCCGTGCGGCGACCTCGTCCTCGCGCGTCGCCCTCAGCATGAGTCCCCAGCGGGACGTCTGGAAAAGGAAGGCGACGACGATGGCCCCGATCGCGGCCAGAAGCGCGACGTACAGCGACACGTAGACGGGCAGGCCAACGATGGTCGAATTCCCCATCGTGACCGACACCCAGTTCGAATAGACCGTGTTCACGATGAACAGGAGCGCCAGGGTTGCGATTGATGCGCTGAGGCTGGCCAGACGCATGAGGACCAATCCGGAGATGAAGGCAACGCCGCCAGCGAGCGCGACCGAGGTTAGGCCCGCCGTCAGCAGCGAGTAGGTCTGCTCCTTCAAGAAGGGCGGCAGACCCGACATCGTGATCGGCTTCAGCATCGCGCAGCAGGTCTGCCAAGTGGTGGCATAGGCTGCGATGGCAACGAAGGACATGTGCCCGAACGAGACGATCCCGGAATTTCCGGCGAAGATGTACAGCCCGACCGCGAAGACGAGACGTATCAGAGCTTCGGTCGCGACCCGGGCGCTTCCCGCCATGCCGAGGATGTCGACTAGGTAGGTCAGGCCCGCCAGGGGCACGACTAGAGCCAGGACTGGAAAGAACTGCTTCAGGTAACGCATCAGACTCTTTCCTTCGCTCCGCCGGTGACGAACAGCCCCTGCGGGCGGACGAGCAATATGAGGATGACGATCGCGAAGACGACTGCGTCACGAAAGGGGCGCGCCTCTTCCGGCAAGTAGGCCTGCAGGAGAACGCTGAGGATGCCGACGATGTAGCCGCCCAGAACGGCCCCCGGCAGCGAGCCGATACCGCCGATGACGGTGGCGAAGAACGCGTAGACGGTCGGCATGAGACCCATCCGGATGTCGAGGCTGCCGGTCTGGATGACAAAGAGCATCGAGATCGTGCCGGCGAGAATGCCGCTGATGGCGAAGGCGATCGCGATCACAAGGTTCGCAGGCACGCCCAGCAGCCTCGCCATCGAGAAGTTCTCCGAAGCGGCCCGGAGCTGGATTCCGAGCGAGGTCTTCTTCAGGAACAGCACCAGCGTGACGAGGAGCACTACGGCGACCGCCATCGTCAGCAGCTGGATGCCGGGAATCCTTAGTCCGAAGACCTGGACCGCGCCCGTCAGTCCCTCGCCGATGCTGATCGTCTTTGGACGCCCGCCATGCAGCATGAGGATGAGGCTTTGGAGGAAATAACTAACGGCGAACGACGAGATGAGGAGCGTCGTCGTGTCGGTGTTGCGGAGCGGGCGGAAGGCCAGCCGCTCGGTCAGCAGCGCCAGGACCATCACCGTCAATATGACCGCGAAGATCATAGGTACCCAGTGCAGGGCGCCGAACATCAGGATGGGAACCGCCGAAGTCGAGGGCACGACGAGCGAATACGCGCCGATGGTGATGTAATCGGCCTGCGCGAAGTTGATGAGCCGCATCACGCCGAAGACCAGACCGATGGCGAGGGCAACGAGCGCGTAGAGACTTCCCAACGCCACCGCGTCGATCGAAACCTGTGCAAAATACAGCATGTTTGGCTCTACACCCTCGCGTTTGTCCGGGACGCGTCGTCCCCAAGATAGGCACGCAGCACGAGCGGATCCGTCTTGATTCGCTCAGGCGGTCCTTCTGCAAGGCTTCGACCCCCGTCCAGCACGTGCACCCTGTGGCAGACACCCATGATGACTTGCATGTTGTGCTCGATCAGCATGACCCCGCATTCGATCTGCTTCGGAATGCGCACGATGACCTCCATGAGGTTCTCGCATTCCTGATCGTTCATCCCCGATGCCGGTTCGTCGAGAAGGACGAAGGAGGGACGGAGGGCCAGAGCCCGCGCAATGCTGACGCGTCGCTCCGAACTGTAGGACAGAGACGTGCAGGACTGGTCGGCCTCTCGTTGCAAACCCATCCATTCCAAGATGTCCCGCGACTGTTCGATTGCCTGCTTCTTCGACAGCCCGATGCCGAGCCCGGCGACCGTCAGGTTCTCGATTACGGAAAGACCGCGAAAGAGGCGCGCAGCCTGAAAGCTCCGCGCGATCCCGGCCCTCGCCATGTCCGTGGCGCTAAGGGAGGATACGTTCCGCTCGTCGAGGAGGACAGCGCCCGGCTTCGTCTTCTGAAAGCCTGTCAGCACGTTGACCATGGTGGTTTTGCCGGCGCCGTTTGGGCCTATGAGGCCAAGTATGTCTCCCGTGCGAAGCGAAAGCTCGACCCCGCACAGGGCCTGAATTCCTCCGAATGAGACATGGACGTTCTTGGCCTCCAGGAGTTTCGCGTGAGATCTGGCCATCGAGATCGCTCTCCCAAGTATCGTTCAGCATACGGAGTCGAAATGCCCTTGCCGTGCGGGCGGTACGGTTCAAGCCGTCGCACGGTGCGAGCGGCGCCAGAAGCCTTCGGGGCCGGGCTGCATCCGACCGGGCGACCTGCGGATCGGCATGGGGCCGTGGCCTCTTTTTCGGGATGGGCCAGCGGCAGTCGCGGTTAAGAGTCAGGCCTTTACCGAGGTGAGTAGGCGAGGGCGGATCCGCTTGGTTGCGGGGGTGCGGATCCGCCGTCTCAGCTCGGCTATTGGCCGCTTCGTAGAAGCAGGTTCAGGTCCGGAACGAACTCGTTCTGAAAGACGCCTTGGGGTCTGAAGGAACCGTCCTCGACCTTCATGATGAGCTGCGGACGCGAGACCTGGATGTGGGTTTGGTCGTTGTAGGTCGTCGGCCCGCAGGTCAGCGGCTCGTCTTTGAACTGGTTCATGACTGCGACGACGGCTTCCGTCTCCACGGATTTCGCTCGTTCTGCAGCGCGGGTCCATTGCTCGATCGTGCAGAACCCTAGTACGGAAAACTCCGTCGTGGGAAGCTTTTCCCAACGCGCTTTGTATGCCGCAAGGAAGTCGTTGATCTCCTTGCGCGGATCGGGTTGCGTGATGGACATCAAGGTCGGCACGTAGAAGTCCTTGAGCCCAGGCACGCCGCCCAACCAGTAGTCTCCGCTCATGCCGGTATCGGCCAAGATTGGCATGTCGACCTGGGCGGCGCGAAGCTGCCGCACTGCGATCGGGCCCTCGGGCAGGGAACTGCACATGAAGATGAAGTCCGGCTTCTGCGCCAAACCCTTGATGCCGGTAATCTGGACCGCGATCGAGGGGTCCTTGCCCTGGAACGTGTCGCGTCCGAGAAGGGTGCCTCCGGCATTCTTCCAAGCTGCGGCGAAGCCGGCGCAGGAAGACTTCGTCGCCTCCATGGTCACGTCTTCAAGCATGAAGGCGTTTTTGAAGCCGAGTTCCTTGAAGGCGTATTCCGCCATGACGATGCCGGCGGCCTGCCCCGCCGTATGGGCCGAAAAGACGTAAGGCCCGACACCTTGGACGCCCATCTTCGGATCGCTCGCACCGAAGGAGATCGCAGTCGTCTGGGCGTTCTGGGCGACGAACGCCGCAGGTGACCCGGTGTCGTAGTCGCCCGATACGATCATGAGGTCTGCTCCCCAGTCGACAAGACCAGAGGCCGAGTTGACCGCCAAGGTTGGGTCAGTCTTCGTGTCGATCACCTGATATTCGATCTGGCGACCGAGTAAGCCTCCTGCCTTGTTGATTTCTTCAATCTTCAGGCGGGCGGCGTTGTAGGGCTCCTCGTCGTAGGCAGCCATCCAGCCCGATAGTGCGATCGCAAAACCCACCTTGATGGGCTCGGCTTCCTGGGCAGCCGATAAGCCGGCCGTCATCGCGACGGCCGCCATTCCAACGCCTGCCAGAAGCGCATTCTTCCAAGACCAACGCATTCGTAGTTCCTCCCTTTTTCAACCTCGTGTGTCCTGACGGACCGACCTCAACAATGGCTGTGTTTCAGTGTCCCACCCCGGGTGGCTGAGCCGCGACTACATCACGCCGCATGCCGGACGTTTAAGCGGACCGCTGGCGCAAGGAGTGAGAATGCCACGAACCTTGACCCTCGGTGTGCAACCGAGACGACCGCCACGTGGACGCCTCACGGTGGCCGGAAACCATCAAAACTGGATCCTCATCCGCTGTCCAAACCTCTCCCGTAGACCGCGGAACCCTCTGAGTTCGAGGATCATAGCGTCAAAAGGCGGAGGCAAGAGGTCCTGATTGGAAGGAAACGATGGTACCACTCTCCCCAAAGGCCTCGTTGGAAACCTGCCAGCTGCCGTAGAGACGACAAACTGCTGAGAATGCGACATCCGCCGAATTTTGGCGCTCGGTATCGCGGACGCAGATGTCCGGAGAGCATACGGCGGGCTGACGATGCAGGACCGCCCAAACGATTCGAACAGTGCTGGCGGCTTTGATCGACTACCTACTGCCGAAAGGCTCAGGCTGCTAATGCACCGATTTGGTGTAAAGCGCGTTGAGTGATGGACCAAATTTTTAGGGACAGCTTACCCTACAGACCTGCAGGCCATGACCACGAACGGTAAATGGCCTCAGATTCTGAGGAGCCGCTACCGAGGTCTCGCAAAGCATCTGAAGGGCTTGGGTGTTCAGTGCAAAGGATGTGTAAGCTCAAGCCTCATCAATCGGAGCCGCCGAATGCGTCCCGTCATCACCGCCTTCGAAGCATCTCCAGATAGGGGAGAGGGGCTTGCACGTGACATGCGGGTTCGCTGGGCTCTAGAAGAGGTCGCAGCGGCCTACGACGTCCGCCTCGTGTCGTTCGAGGAGATGAAGGAGCCTGCCTACAAACGGCTTCACCCATTCGGCCAGATCCCGACCTACCAGGATGGGGACCTCGAACTGTTCGAGTCCGGTGCGATCGTCCTTCACATCGCCCAGCAACATTCCGGGCTCCTCCCGAAGGATGGGCAAGGCCGGGCTAGCGCTCTTGCTTGGCTGTTCGCGGCTTTGAACACCGTGGAGCCGCCGATCCTCGAGAGGGAACAGGCTCGCTTCTACGAACGCGACAAGCTCTGGTACGATGATCGTATTCCCCTCCTGGATGATCGCATCAGGGCTCGGTTGAACGATCTCTCGAGATGGCTCGGGGAAGACGAGTGGCTGGGCGATACGTTCAGCGTCGGCGACCTGATGATGGTCACGGTGCTCAGACGATTGGCAGGAGCGGGTGTCTTGGAGGACTTTCCAAACCTTATCGCCTACGTCGCCCGCGGCGTCGCACGGCCCGCCTACAAGCGAGCGTTTGCGGATCAATTGGCTGTGTTCAACGGAGCTGGACCAACAAGACACAACACGGCGCGGTAAGCGCAGAGGTCGTCCACCAAACGCTTCTCGGTTGCCAAGATCGTCGTCCTCTCGGCATGGCCGATCATCTGGATCATGTAGCTCTGCTCGGCGTTTCCCTGCCGATCGATGAAGGGGTGCGCAAGACTGTGGGGATCCTTCAGATCGGGCAGGGCGCCGATGTCTTGGTTAGTGACGCCGGGTGCACAGAACATGAGATAAGGCACCGCCGTCGTTGGCACGACCATCTCCGGCGGACCGCAAATGTCGGCCTTGGAACAACGTTATGCATCCTCTCGGTGTTTTGCGGCTAAACTTCTCGTAAGTGCAGCCCGCAAAGGCTCAATGTCATCCGAGCTTCGGCAGCAGGATCGTGGTGAGACCGAGAAGCGGCAAGTACGATACGGCGCTGTAGACGAACTCGATACCCCTCGTATCGGCAAGTCCGCCGAGAAGGGCAGCGCCGAGCCCGCCCGCGCCGAAGGCGAACCCGAAGAAGATGCCGGCCACGAGGCCGACGCGTCCCGGCAGCAATTCCTGCGCGAAGACCACGATCGCGGGGAACGCCGAGGCGAGAATCATGCCGATGACGACGCTGAGGACGCCGGTGAAGAAGAGATCGGCATAGGGAAGCATAAGCCCGAAGGGGATGACGCCGAGGATCGAGAACCAGATCACGAAGCGCGCGCCGAACCTGTCCCCGATCGGCCCGCCCGCGAAGGTGCCGACCGCGGCGGCCCCGAGGAACAGGAACAGCATGAGCTGCGCTTCGCGAACCGTCAGCTGGAACTTCTCGATGACGAAGAAGGTGAAGTAGCTGGAGATGCTGGCCATGTAGACGTTCTTGGTGGCGGTCAGAAGGACGAGGATGCCGAGGGCGAAGAGAACCTCCCCTCGCGGCAGCGGAAGGCTGCGGCTTGCGGGCGCGCGGGTCGCGTGGAGCCGGCGCTGCCCGGCATACCAGCGGCTGGCCCAGCTGAGGATCACGATCCCGAGCATCGCGATGGAAGCGAACCAAGCGATACTGCCTTGTCCAAACGGCAGGACGATGAAGGCCGCGAGAAGCGGACCGATCGCCGTTCCCGCGTTGCCTCCCAACTGAAAGAGCGATTGGGCGAAACCGTGCCGGCCGCCGGATGCGGAACGAGCAATCCGCGACGACTCCGGATGGAAGACAGCCGAACCGAAGCCAACAAGGCTCGCCGCCACGAGGAGCAGCTCGAAACTGTCGGCCTGCGCCAGAAGGATGAGCCCGAACATCGTGCTCAGCATGCCGACGGGAAGCGAGTAGGTGAGGGGCCAGCGGTCCGTGACGATGCCGACGGCCGGCTGGAGAAGCGAAGCCGTGACCTGGAAGGTCATCGTCAGGAGACCGATCTGAACGAAGTCCAGATCGTAGTTTTGCTTTAGGAGCGGATAAAGCGACGCCAGCAGCGACTGCATGATGTCGTTCAGCATGTGGCAGACGCTGACGGCCACGAGAACGGAGAGCGTCACCTTTTCGAACCGCGGTGTGGCGGAGGCGGCCATGGACATGAAAAGAGCTCCCTCGTTGCCTCGCCTGCATTGTCAGGCAGGCTGAACGTCCGCCTGATAGACCTGCCGAAGCCGGCATTCAACGACGGTTGTGGAGCGGGCGACGGGTCTGTCGGCGCATCCAGAGGCTTTAATGCTCACGGACACTCACGTGCCGTTATAACGCCTTCCATCGACCATGACCGCTTTTTGCCACTTGCTGGGCGCCTTGTCCGTTCGATGAATGCAGCCCGGCCAGCAGCAAGGCCGCCTTTTCCCCTCCGATAGTTCCTCCAGGGCCCGCTCGATGCGCCGCTGTCTTGTCGCTGGCTGCTTCGCGTCTTCGATCCAGCAGATGAACTCGTTTCGGCCAAGTGGCGTCAGCCCCTCCCAGAGCGGGTATGCGATCGGGTCGGATCGCAGGGCAATCTGAAGATCCTGCCCCGCTTCATGGACGGTGCCATGCGGGAATATGGTTTCCAATGAAGCCTCCAGAGATCACTTCGCGCCGGTCGTTCTGCCTTGTACCCGCGTTATTCGGTTTCGACAGAAAGAAGACCGTCGAGCTGCTCCAGTTGCTCCGGCAGTGCGGCCGCCCCGCCCCGTAGGGCCTCCTCGATCTCCTCTTCCGATGGATACAATTCGTGGAAGGTCAGCAGCGTCCTTCCGTCCGTAACTCCGAACGTCACGGTCGTGACCGCGCCCTCTTCGCCCTCGTCGTTCGTCCAGACGATACGTTCGTTCGGCACCACCTCGAGGTACCGGCCGAAGAATGCCATGGTGCCCGAGCCGGCGGTGCCGAACTCCAGCCGATACTGACCACCTGTACGGACGTCCATCTCACAAGACACGAGCACAACCCCGGATGCCGAAGCTGGTACCCACCACTGCCGAAAGGACGCGGGCTGGCTCCATGCTTCGTAAACAGCGCTGGGCGGGGCATGGAAAGTCCGCGTGATGACGAGTTCACGCAGTCCTTTGCGTTCGACCGGCGAACGGTTTCCATGACTGTCGGTTCGGTTGCCCTTCTGATCCATCCCGTTTCTTCCTGGTCTTTTCCCTATTCGGCGTTTTTCGATCGTCGCGTCAGTTCGTTTCCAACGGGATGCAGGGTCGATGCTCAGAGGCCGGCGGCGCTGTTTGCGCGACGCGGACCAACCAGGCCGAAGCGCGTGCCGCGATCGTCCTCTGCAACGAGGGCGAAGGCCTCGCCGGGAATCTCGTCTGGGCCCTGCAAGGATTTGCCCCCGGCTGTTTCCAGCCGCGCCTTGGCCGCATCGATGTCGTCGACCGAGAAGTAGACCTGCCAGCCCGGCTGCCCATTCGGCACCTCGCCCATTACCGCGCCGATGCCATCGCTACCAGCCTGGAGGAAGCGGTACTCGCCGAGATCGCCCATCGGCATGCTCCCTTCCGCACGAAGGCCGAGGATGCGGCCGTAGAAGGCGATTGAAGCCTCCGGAGCCGGCGTCGAAAGCTCGTTCCAGACGGCGTGACCTTGCGGGGCACGCGCTCCGCACACGAAGGCCCGGGATGGCGCCTCGTCAAAGCCGCGCATGATGTAGGCCATCTGCCCCTGCGGATCGGCGAGGAAAGCGAAGCGTCCCACGCCCGGAATGTCGGTTGGGGGAACATGGATGGTCGCTCCAGCTAGGCTAGCCTCGTCCGCTGTTCGGTCGACATCGTCGACGCCGAAATAAACGAACCAGCGGGTCGGCATCTCCATGCCCGCCGGGCACTGCATTATCCCGGCGACGCCCGTGCCACCCGTTTCCGCGATCCGGTAGTCGCGCTCCATGCTGCTCCGCGGCCGCGAGAAACGCCAGCCGAGCACATGGCCGTAGAAGCGCTCCGCGTCGTCGGCATTCCCGGTGATGAGCTCGTACCAGATCGGCGTCCCCTGCGTGTTGGCCATGATCAACTCTCCCGGCTGACGACGGCAAAGCCGCCATGGATGACTCTTTTGGCGTCGAAAGGCATCGGAATATCGATCCTTTCCATCTCAGCTGAGACGGCCTCATGTCCAGCATCTCGCGTTTCCCTGTCTGGCCATTCGATCCACGCGAAGCAGACGGTCTCGTCGGCTTGCGTCTTCACGGCGCGGTGGAAGTCGGTGACCTTTCCTTCGGGCACGTCGACGCCCCAGCACTCGACATGGCGTGTTGCCCCGTTGCGCAGGAACAAAGGCGCGGCCTCCCGGCAGTGGCGGACGAACTCCTCCCGTCTTGCCGTTGGCACGGCTAGGACGAAGCCGTCGATATAGCCGAAGGCGCCGCCGGGACCTTCGTCGATCATTGGCTCGAACCCGCCGTAAATCATCCGTTTTCCGTCGAAGGCCATGTCGGACATGTCCATGCGCGGATCGCTCATCATGGCGGGCTCTGCGGCATTCTTGGTTGCCTTGTCCGGCCAGATTACCCAGCCGAAGGCGACGAGTTCGCCGTCCTTCGCATCGACCGCACGGCGAAAGTCTGTTGCCTCGCCCTTCGGCACATCGTCGCCCACGGCATCCAAGACACTTGACGCGCCGAACTCGCGAAAGAAGGGAGCTGCTTGCACGGCCTGTTCCACGAAGCGGTCGCGCTTGCCTGCCTCTATGGGAAGCACGCAACCTAGGACGTAAGACATCGGCGCTGCCTTTCGGTTGATCGAAGAATGGTTCGAATGAACGGAGGAGGGTGGTTGATCTCAGCCAGCCGGCTCGTACTTGGCCGCATTCTTGCGAAACGGCTGCATCTGCGCCTCCATCGCCCGTTGAAACGCGGGGCGGCCGGTGTTGCGCCTGACATAGTCGCCAAGCGCCGGAAAGGCGTCGAGATCGCCAGTCGTCTCGGCGTTGCGCAGGACGACGGACATCATGAGATCGGCGATCGTGAAGCGCCCGCCGACGAGGAAGGGGCGGTCGCCGAGTGCGTCGGCCAAGCGCGACAGCCGCAAACGAAGAAAGTCACGTGCCTGGGGCTCGATCCGCTCGGCGGCCTCACGGTCTTCGGCGAAGTAGCGGAGATAGCCGCAGCGATCGATCGGCTGACCAAGCGAATCCAACGCCGCAAAGAACCAGGAGAAGCAGGCTTGGCGCTCGGTGGCGTCGTCCGGAAGCAGCACGTCGCTGGCCTCCGCGATCCGCCAGGCACAGGCGCCGGACTCGAACATGGAGAGGTCGCCAACTTGCATTGCCGGAACTTGGCCGAAGGGTTGGCGGGTCAGATTGGAGGCGCTTGCCCGCTCAGCGAGGGGCAGAAGGTCTGCGTCGTAGGGAAAGCCGGCCTCCTCCAGAGCCCAGCGCAGGCGCAGATCGCGCACGTAGCCTTGCGCTAGGCCAGGCACCCAGTCGTAAGCGGTGACTGAGACGGGGCCGCTCAGGAAATCCTCGCGCTTCATCATCCGGCCTCCGCGATGCCGGCGACCGGAGCGGGCATGTCGTTGATGTGCAGAATGTTGCCGTCTGGGTCCTTGAACCAGACCAACTTCATGTCGCCGGCGTGATGGATGCCGTCTCGATAGGTGGCGCTGGCCATCTCGTAGTGTTCGAAGAGAATGCCCTTGTCCGAGAGATCGGCGACGATCGCCTCGATCTCGCCGGCCGCGTCGAAGATCACGGCATTGGCTCGGTTCGTACCTGCCTCCTCGGAGCGATAGACCACGAGATGTGTCGATCCGGTCCGGTAGACCGCGACATCGCTCCCGTCCTCCACCGCAGCAAGACCTAAGATCCCGCCGTAGAAGGCGCGGGCGCGGTCCATATCGGACACCGCAAGAATGGCGGACGAGATCTTGTGCGAAAGCATGGCGGGTCTCCAATCCCACGACGGCCTCGAACGCTTGTTTTCTGGGTTGATATCAACATATAATGTGTCGTGTCAAATGAAGTCTGCGTCCCGGCGCTACCGGAAACCTCCACTGTACCTTTCGCGACGACAATCCACGTCCGTGATCATTGCCTTTGCCTACACACGCAGCGAGCGGCCCGGGCCCTGTCGCGCCGCTTCGACGAAGCCCTGCGCCCCACCGGCTTGAAGAGCGGGCAGTTCTCGCTTCTCATGTCGTTGAACCGGCCGCAACCGCCGACCCTTGGCTCTGTGGCGCAGCTCCTCGCCATGGACCGCACGACCCTGACTGCGAACCTGAAACCCCTCGAGCGTGAGGGGCTCGTCGAAGTGCGGGTGGATGTCGAGGACAAGCGCGCCCGTCGCCTCATCCTGACGGAAAAAGGGCAGGCGTCCCTTGCCTGCGCCACCCCGATCTGGACGACGGAGCACGCGGCTATCGAGGCTGAGCTCGGCGACGGCGAAGCCGGCAGATTGAGAGGGGCTTTGAACCGACTTGTCTGATAGGATGTGCAAGGACAGATTTAGGCGAAGCGTATACGTGTTCGGCTGACATTGGTGCAGCGTGTTTGTTCTGCGCCTGTTTCGAATATGAGTTCCGACACCTTACAGTGAGCGGTCGGAATTGAACCTGTCTAGGCCGCAGATACTCCGACACTTGGTCCTCGAACCGCACGTCTGTAACATCAGTTCGGTTTTCTTACCGTAACCACTCGATGATGAACGGGACGAGGATCGAGGTGGCGAGGCCGTTGAGGGCCATCGCAAGCCCAGCGAAGGCGCCGGCGATGCTGTCCACTTGGAAGGCGCGCGCTGTGCCGATCCCATGAGAGGCGAGACCGGCGGCAAACCCTCGGGCGGCATAGTCATTGATGCGGAAGAGGTTCATCAGCGGGGTCACGATCATCGCGCCTATGATGCCGGTTGCAATGACGAATACCGCCGTCAGAGTCGGGTCGGCGCCGATCTGCTGAGCGATGCCCATCGCGATGCCCGCCGTTACCGATTTCGGCGCGACCGCCGCTTGCAGCGCTTGCGGCAGGGCGAAGATCACGGCTAGTCCAACGGCCGAACCAATTCCGGTGGCCGCGCCGGCGACGAGCGCGGCGAGTATCGGGAACCATCGCGACATGACTAGCGCGCGATTACGATAGAGCGGCACCCCGAGCGCGACCGTCGCTGGTCCGAGTGCGAAATGCACGAATTGAGCTCCCGCGAAGTAGGTTTCGTAGGATGTGCCGGTGGCTCCGAGTACCGGGACGATGATGCAGATTGAAAGAAGGATCGGATTCACAAGCGGATGGTTGCCGCTCCGCTGCGCCACCGCCCGTGCGAGGAGGAAGACGCCGAGCGTCATCGTAAGCCAAAGTAGCGGACTCGCGGCAAGGTAGACCCAGAGGTCAAAGATCGGGGTGCCTGCGTCCTTCATTAGCTTTCTTCCTCATGAAGCCGGGCTGCAAGCCTGAAGACCCCAACCGTCACGAGCAGCGTGATGACCGTAGAGCCGACTAGAGTCGCGATGAGGGATATGCCATGCGCGAGAATGAGACCGTAGGACTGCGCGACCCCGACGCCCGCCGGGATGAACATCACGCCGAGATACTTGAGCAGTCCATCGCCCGCAGCCTGCACGCGCTCGAGGGTCTGTACCGGCCGACCCGCGGCCAAGCGATCGAGGCCCGCTTGATAGGCGATGAGGACCAAGATCCCGATGACGGGGCCCGGCACGGGCACGTTCAGAAGATGTGCAACGGCCTCGCCTATTAGTTGGCAGGCAAGGAGAACGAAGAGACCTTGGAGCATGTCCTCATCCGGAGTTTGGGCGCGCAAAGGATCTGCGCGATCAACGCGTAGTTATCACGGCTATGGGGGCATACGCGGTTGACGCTCGCAAATTCGCATTCCGGATAACGCCGAGCTGTTGGAACTCCGAGCGATCGACGCTTGCGGCAGGCGAGGCCCCTCTGACTTCAGCGGGAGCCTTGCTGTTTATACGGCTCGATCAGGCGTCCAAGCCACAGGATGTCGCACGACCCAGCCTCCTGTGGTGGCAAGGCGCGCCGCAACGCCCTCGATCTCTTCCCGTCGTTCAACGATGACGGAGCGGGCTCGCTCCAGGGCTTCTCGGAGATCCATTTCGACGCTCGCCCTTGCCACTGGATCGGACTCCAGCCTTTGCGCGATTGCCTCCGGGGAGGGCGACGGGATGGTCAGGAGCGTGTCTCCGAGGCCTAGCGCCAACTCGATCCTTGCAACAAGGTGTCATTCGGCGTGCAAGTTTGGGTCTGACGCAGTCTCGATGACGATCAGGGCGCTCCAAGGAGGCGAGCTTCCAGAAGATCGAGCTTAGCGCGACCGTACATCTGGCGCTTGACGAGCTTCAGGCGGTTGACATGCCCTTCGGTCTGGCCGTTCGACCAGGGCTCGGTGACGGCAGCGCGCACGGCGGCGAGATCCCTGGCGATGCCGCGGGCGAAGGACGCGATCAGGCTGGGTTTTGCGTCGCAGAGCCACGGATCGAGGTCAGCC
>NZ_LMQW01000015.1 GCF_001425485.1 Aureimonas sp. Leaf427
ATCTCCAACCGCTCGAAGGCACTGTGCTTATGGACGTCCATACGCGCAGTCTCTTACCGCGCCGGTTAGTCCGAAAGGCGGTTTAGACCGTAGGCGTACGTTTAATCCGAGCAGCTTGGCTTCCTACGCCCACGTCTCCGGTCGTACCGTCTGAAAAACGCGCAGTTCCTCGGGTTGAGATCAAGTCGTTCTCCATTGGAGCAGAGAAGGAGGCAACACGCCCGTCAGAACACCTCACGACCGGTGCATGCGCCATACCGCTGTCATCGGTCGTGTATTTGCCAACGCAAGAGGCGCCCCTGTCTGACTTGAGGCGCACCGTTCCACTGAACGGCGGCCCCTTCGTTTGTCCTGCGAAGTACTCGCCTTGGCTAGTGCGCATGGCGACCGGTAGCTCAATCGTCCGAGCGCAGGACGCTAGGGTCACCAAGGCCGAAAAGGAAAGAAGGAGCAGCTTAGGCAGCTTTGTTCTCCAAAGGCGCGGCATTGCCAGAGTTCGCTGCAATCGGATCGAGCTCCTGAACCCGGCGTCCGGCACCATCGTAGATACACGTCACCTTGCGGGCGGCGCGATCGGGACCAGAGCAAATCGGGATGGCTTGGGCAACCGACGGGACCATCAGAAGCGCTGCGACGACCATCCGAACCGGTAAGCGGCATGCTGCCGACGCGCGCAACGAACATTTCATGACGGCACAACCTCTGCTCGCTCGCCGGTCGGTTGATGGCTGACGAACGCCCTTGCGATCCTGTCCTTTAACCTGAACAGGAGAACAGGATGTCGGACGCAAAAGCGCGAATGGCTGCATACGTGGAACAAGAGGCGGCTGCTTTGGTCGAGATCGCGCGGAAGGGTAATGCCCCCATGCTGGCCTATCTCGCGGGAATGGTGGCGGCCGAAGCAGCGGAGATAATGAAGAGGGACAACCGATAGGCTAGGAGCTCCTAGCCGGCCGCCGTCCAGAAGCCGAGGGCGACGAGCGCGAAGCAGGCGACGGCGGCCCAAACAAGGGGTGAAGGAGCGGGGATCATTCGTCGACGAGAAGATCGGGTGGAACCGCGAGCGCGTCCCCGATGCGCGCCTATTCCTCTTCGGTTGGCGTGGCGCCGTGCTCGATCGCCTCGAGGCGATGCGGGGGAATGTCGGTAGCCTCGGCGAGCCCTGAAACGCTGAAGCCGGCATTCTCGCGAAATGCCTTCTCCGCAGGTTTTCCGTCTTACACGATTGCGTCGATCACAGGTTCGGGGATTTGACAGGCATCACTCATTGATCTGGCTCTTTGTCCGTTCTGGATCAGTCAGTCCGTCGGCACCGACAAGCCGTCCTTGTTCCGCCTTATGGTAATACTGGCTGGCTACCAGCCAGCCCTTCAACGGACGAAGAGGTAGGATGCAGCTGAGAAGCAGGATCGGCAGACTGACAAACAGGTGCACCCACAGCGAAACGTTGAAAGCGACTTCCAGCCACACCGCGAAGAGGACTGAGGGCACGCAGGTAAAGCAGATTACGAAGAAGGCAGGTCCGTCAGCTGGATCAGCAAACGAGTAGTCCAGGCCGCACTCCTCACATCTTGGCGCCAGCGTCAGGAAGCCGTTGAAGAGCCGACCGCGCCCGCATCGAGGGCACTTCCCTTTGATCCCGACTTCCATCGGCTTCAGCGGGGGGTAGAAGGTGTCACTCATCCCCGTAACTCCTGCGCACGTTTAGGCTAAGCCAACTGAGCGAGCGTTGATCCGCCAATCAGGATGAACGCAGCCAGGAAAATGTAGAGCTTAAGGCGACCGAACAAATTATCCCCGCCGAACATAAGCTTCCAGACCGTCATCCCGTAGTCGTCAGTCTGTTTGATGCTGTCCACGGTCCGATCCTCCTTTGTTCAGTCGTTGCGGCGTTCGGCTCGACGCATCAGCTTAAACCGACGATCGATCCAGCAGGGAAACGCTCCTTGCCGCCGAACTGATGCTTGGCCTGCGCTACAGCCTCGTCCCGCAGCCCTTCATCGAACACCCACTTCACCTTCTGCCCAGCTGCCTGTGCGGCTTCCACAGCCGCCTTCCAGCGATCGAGGTCGGGGGAAGGACCTTCAATCGTGAAGTCGCCAGTGACATCGTCTATCACCAAGAACCAACCCCGGGATTGATCGCTCATGACCGCATCCCGGCTTCGACATCCCGCGAAGGCTCCGGGAATTCCTTGCGTGCTTCCTTGTCTTCGCCCGGAGAGGTCTCGGTCTCAGCTACGACAGCCGTTACCCCGCTATCGCCGTGCACTTTAGCTGGAGGCACGACCTTCGTTTTCTCGCCCTCACTCATCTTTCTTTTCCTGCGCGGCAAAATCCTTGGCGCCGCGATCATGCCCTTGCTCATCGATGATGGCCTTGGCTTCATCGACAGAGATGTTGTGCTTGGCCGCTAACTCTTCGGCTTCCATATTGGGAACGTTGGCCTCTACGGCGGCGGCTTTGTCAGACATGTCTATCTCCCTAATGAACGGCGTTTTCAGCCTTCGCTGTCGCCCTGGATCGCCGGATTATCGCGCTGGGCTACTTGGCCTTCAGCCCAGCCCTTTAGGGCCTGAGCACTAGCTCATGAGCCGATCAAACTGGGCGATATGAAAACGCTTACTCCGCATCCTCATCTTTACTTGGCGAGTGTTGAACACCTTGCCCGCCCGGCGCCGGCTCAGTCAGATCGCGTGTCGAATACCCGACTGCCTTGCCCTTGGCGTCTTTCGCACCATCGCCGCCAGCCTGCCCCTTAGCGTCATGTGCGCCACGCTCTTCTTTCGGAATATCCATGCTAACCTCCCATTCTTTCTCTAGGTGGAAGAGACCAGAGAGGCTTACGTTCCAAACGCAGAGTGGGGAGGCATCAATGTTCTGAAAGCGCACGCCTTCCCACGGATTTTGAACGTGACTCTGGGATACAGCAGGTGAGCCTGCACATGTTTCATCATTCGGTCAGCGAAGCCATAATCGGAGGGATTTCGAGAAGCAGTTCGCTGGCTAGATAGCCGAGTGGACCAATACGTGCTGCAAGTCTGGTTCCCGCTTCGCTGTGTAGGAAGATCGCCCACTGCATGGCGAGAAGAGGCTCGGCGCCTCGTGCAAGAAGCCCAGCTGCAATGCCGGCAAGAACGTCTCCCGAGCCAGAGGTTGCCAACCCGACATTCCCGTTCGAGCAGCTCCAGAACGTCAAAGCGTTGCCATCAACCGGTTGCGTGACGTAGGTGCAGCCCCCTTTCAAAGCGACGACGCCTTGCGTCAATTCGCAGGCCTTCGTCGCGGCGGCAACGGGATCGGCCTCGACGACATCGCGCTCAATACCGAGCAGCCTGGCCATTTCGCCGGCATGAGGGGTGATGCTCACGCGCCCGGCGTGAACTGACAGGCGTTTGGCATCATCCCCGAGCGCCGTGATGGCCGCGGCGTCGAGAACGAAGCGCGGTGAGGTCGTTGCGTCGAGTAGCTGGTGGACAAGATCGCGCGTTGCCTGGTCGTCCAACATTCCAGGTCCGATCACCACGGCATCCGCCCCCTCGGCGAAGTCCTGGATCAGCTCAGAAGATGCAGGAAAGATCTCACCGTCTGCCGTCTCGTCCAGACCGGTTACCCGCGCCTCAGGAAGGGCCATGGCTAAATGCGGCGCCATGGATCGAATGGTAGCGATGTGAAGCTTACCAGCGCCAGCTCTAAGAGCAGCAATGCCAGTGAGCCAAGCTGCACCAGGCACCTCGCGACTGCCCGCTACGACTAGAACGCGTCCTCGCTCGTCCTTGCCGGCGCCCTCGGTCGGACGAGGCAAGGGATTGCGGCGGAGAAAGTCCGGTGTGATTGTGTGCATCATCTTGCCGCGACATTGACGTCAGGCTCGGCCGTGACAGGTGTGCCTTCCGCATGAAGTGGAGCAACAAAATTGTAGCGTTCCAGGCAAGGCCGCGCTGCTTGGCCAGCCTGTGCGGAAAAAACGTATTCGGTAACCGAGCAGTTGGCGACGTCGGCCTCTCGGTCAATTGCTAGAATGCCCTCCTCGTCTAGTTCCTCCAATACATAGCGCAGGCAAAGGACCACCACCTGATGGCAAACAATTAGGACCCGACGTCCTTCATAATGCAGGGCGATCGTATCCAGCATGGATCGAACCCGTAAGATGACATCGCACCAGCTCTCCCCACCCGGCGGGCGATGGTAGAACTTGCCGAGGAGATTGCGGAATTCGGCCTGCTTGGGAAAGTTCTGGCGCACACCGGCCGTCGTCAGGCGGTCCAGAATGCCGAACTCCTTCTCCCGCAGGCGTTCGTCAACGACGAAATGGGCATCATCGAGCCCGCCCGCGCCGCGCACCGCGGCCGAGGTCTGGCGAGCGCGAAGGTAAGGCGATGAGAGAATAACTTCCGGTCGCTCGCTGGGTGCGAGGTTGGTGAACCATCGACCAAGCGCCTCCGCCTGTTCGTGCCCAAGTGGGCTCAGTGGAACGTCGATATCACGGTCAGAGATATCGATCACATTGTGCCCTGCCGACATGGCGGCATCACGGGCGACGTTGCCCATGCTTTCGCCGTGTCGAACAATCCATATCCGTTCCGGCCACTCGCGCCTCATAGGCTTTGTCCTTTCATTCGGCATGTTGAAAATGACAACCGCAGAAGGATCGGAAGGTTCGCCATGGACCCTAGGTCGATAGCTTCCAGCGCAAGGATCGAGTGTCAGCGTGCAGCCCTCGGCCACGACTGCGCCAAGCCCTCCCTGTCGCTGCGGTCGATCGCCGTGTAGCGGACACTACTGGTCTGTTTGCTGCACCGAGAGCACCGTCACGTCCGCTCTTCGGTGATCTCGACGGGCCGATAGCTTCGCGGAAATTGGTATCACGGAATGTCTCAGATCTTGCTGACATGCACGCGCAACGGTTCTACCTCGATGCCCCCCTAACGACCGATGATGGAACCGCCGAAAGACACTGGCATTTTGCTGTCTTTCATTGAGGAGCTAGACATGGTCACCACGGTCGGAACCGAGACGACGTTCGAAAAGCTTGTTCAGAACCTCCTAATTCTTGAGCACGACGCTCTTGCCGCATATGAGAGCACGATCGCCAAGCTTGACGACGTCGGCCACAAGGCAAAAATCGCAGAGTTCAAAGCTGATCACGAGCGGCACGTTGTCGAGTTGACGCGTATGGCGCAGAGCCTCGGCGTAGAAGCGCCGATCGAGGGCGACCTGAAGGAGTATCTAACCACCGGCAAGGTCGCCTTAGCAGCCATCGTCGGGGACCGGACCATTCTCAAGGCGATGTCGACGAACGAGATCGAGACAAAGATGGCCTACGATCACGCCTCGAAGAACTCAGTTGCAACCCACGAGGCAAAAGCCTTCTTCGCAAAGGCTTACGCTGACGAAACCCGGCACAAGGATTACATGGACGCTGCCGCGGCGTCTTGAACCAAGTACCGACCTACATGTCAGGACGAGGACGACTTCGCGGCCTGCCTAGCCTAAATGCGCTCCCCGAAGCCGCAGTGGGGGCAGGCAGGCCGCGAGCCGAGCACGGTAGACCTCTTCGCTGTCCATCATGCGTCACTGTCTTTCCGCTCGCCTTTGGCAACGATCTTTAGCGCGTCGTCCGGCAGCAGTCGTTGCAGCCCCTTCGCCTCTTCCCACGGCGCGCCCATCCAAACGTCCATCTCCTCGGCCGTCGTCAGGATGACCGGCATCGCCTTGGGGTGGATTTGGGCAACGATGGCGTTCGGCTCAGTTGTCAGGAAGCCGTAGAGGTCCGCGTTGACCTCGCCTTCTTTTACCTTTCGAACGCTCGTCCAGTTCGTCCAGATGCCGGCGAAGACCATGAGCGGGCGATCGTCGCTGGCGGCGAACCAGGCCGGCACCTTCTTGCCGTCGACCGTGTCGTACTCGCTGAAGGAGGTGAGGGGCACGAGGCAGCGATGCTCCAGCCCGAGCCATCGGCGCCAGTGCGGACTCTTCGTATTGCGGATGTTCGTCACCCCGCCGTCGACCTTCTTGCCTTCTAGAGCGAACTGCGGCGATGGCATGCCCCAGCGCATCATCGTCAGCTCGCGCCCGGCCTCGACGTTGCGCACGACCGGCGCAGCTGTGTCTGGGAAGATGCCGGGGAGCGGCGGCAGATTGCCCGTCCGGTCGATCGCGGCGCGGGTGAACTCCAGGATGGCGGCCTGGCCCTTGGTGAGGCTGTAGAGGTTGCACATGCGGGAAAGGGAGCATGCCCGGGGACCCGCGTCCAGACACCCGGCTACCGACCAAGGGGCTGGACGACTCAGGTCGATATGTTCTTCATCCGTTCGCATGGGCCAGAGCAGGTATCGAGCCGGAATCACGCTATCGGAGTCGCATGACAACGGCTCGGTGGTGACGATCGCCTGCTACTATTGCCGCACCAAGCGGCACTATCTGCCGCTCGATCTGCGGACCATCCTCGGTGACATCGACCCCCGCCACGTTGCGAGGAATCGATCCTGTGAGAGCTGTGGCCGCAACGACTATCTTGTCGTGAAGGTCTGGTCGCCGATCCACGAGGAGCGCGTCGGGCTCGTCGTCCGCCGGCTTGAGCGGCTGGTCACGGTTCGCCGGGCGATCTGGCGAAACGAGACGCTGGAGTGACGCAATGCCAAAATCTACTTTACCAAAGTAAGTTGGGATCGTTTTTCTCCGACCTTCGGCAACTCAGATTGCTGCAATTTGTCGGCCTCGTCAGACGCCAGTTCATACAATTCGATAATACCGTAGCAGCCTGCTAATTCAAACGCAGCCAAAGGTTCAAGCTGACCTCGCTCGTAAGCGGCAAGTATCTCACTATAGCTCACTGATTACTCCAGTCCCATGTTCGATCGGGTTGCCCCAAGTCGATGAGTGCTCAGAAGCTAAATGCGAATTTGCAAAAGTGCAATACTTCTAATGTTATCAATTGTTTGTTAGGTACGTATGGCGTCCAAAATCGCTCGGATGCGCGTGTTTAGCTGGTAGCCTAGTTGGCGTTCCGAGTTCGAAACCTAACTAATGAAGATCGCTTCTTTTGCTGAGGTGCTAACATGTCTGAGCGTAAGGTACTCGCTATGTCCCATGCCTCCAAGGCTGGTCCCGAGGCTGATCTCGTTCCGCTACTCCTGTCCATCGCGAAGAGCACTAGAGCCCTTATGGGCGTGAAGCTCGCTGAGCACGACTTTCATAACGGGCAGGATGAGCTTCTCGTGGCTCTTGAGAAAAACACTCTCGTTAGCGTCTCCGACATTGCCGAGCAGCTGTCAGTCCGCCCTTCGACCGTCTCGAAGATGCTGGACCGGGTAATTGCTAAAGGCTTGGCTGAGAGGATTGGCAACACAACAGACGCCCGTAAGACAATGGTTCAGATCACTCCCGCGGGGCTCGAAGCGCGATCTATGCTGCTGAAACTCCGGGAAAGGATAGAAGCTGATCTGAGGGGATCGTTGACGATTGATGATGAGGTCGCTCTGCAATCCTTGGAAAGCCTTGCTGCCCTTCTGAAACAGCGACTTTCTCGGCTCCGTTAACGGCTCGGTCGTAACGACCGCCTGCTTTTAGTACGGGACCAAAAGGCATTATCTGCCATTAGATCTGCGCAGCATCGTCGGCGACATTGATCCACGACATGTCGCTCAAGGTCGGCGGTGCGAGAATTGCAGCCGCAATGATTATCTCGTTGTGAAGGTCTGGTCGCCCATCCGGGAAGAGCGAGTCGGCCTCATCGTTCGCCGCCTTGAACGGCTCGTTACCGTCCGCCGAGCGGTGTGGCGGGACGAGCGGCTCGAGTAGATTGGCCCCTCCAAGCATCAGACTTCGGTTTTATGGGACTTCACCAGTTCACCAAAAACAAAAATAGTAACGAGTGTGTAATCTTACAAAATTTGCAGCGCGGTCGATTAAAGCTTATTCAGCCTGCATGGGTACGATCGTTGTACGAACCGTTGGAGACGGCAATTCTCGCTTCACGGCCCAGATCTTCTTGAAAAAGAAGGGCCGCGCGAACTTCCGCGAGTCAAAAACTTTTGGCTCTCGGAAGGAGGCAGTAGACTGGATCAAAAGCCGGGAGAGGGTGCTTCGAAAGCCTGGCGGTATTGAAGCGGCGTCGCGTACAATACCAACCCTCAGAAACGCGATCGAGCGCTATCTCGTCGAGCTTGTCAGCCCCGTCGGGCGCTCCAAGGCGCAGGCGCTTCGCACGACCCTCGACGATCCGATATCAGACATGAAGTGCCTCGAGATCCGCGCGTCACACATCGTCGCGTTCGCCCGGCGTCGGCTCGAAGCCAAAAATCGGCCGACCACAGTGGCTGGGTATCTCTCCCACCTTAGTACTATTTTCACTATCGCACGCCCCGCCTGGGACTACCCGCTAGACCTCAACGAAATGCGCGATGCCAAGATCGCGCTAAAGCGATTGGGCGGCATCGGCGCCAGCGCCTCCCGCAGCCGTCGACCAACGCTTGATGAGCTCGACAGGCTGCTGAAGCACTTCAGCGATCGGAGTGCGACATCACCCAGCTCGGCGCCTATGGTGCCCATCATCCTCTTTGCGCTTTTCAGTACACGACGGCAGGAAGAGATCGTCCGCATCACATGGGCAGACCTCGATGAGGCTCACAGCCGCGTTCTTGTGCGGGACATGAAGCACCCTGGCCAGAAGGCTGGCAACGATACGTGGTGCGACCTTCCTGAGCCCGCCATGCGGGTGCTGAAGGCGATGCCGCAGACGAGCGAGCCGCATCTTCCCTTACACGACGGACGCCGTCAGCGCGGCGTTTACGCGGGCGTGCAGGGTGTTGGGGGTTGAAGACCTACGCTTTCATGACCTTCGGCATGAGGGCGTATCGAGGCTCTTCGAAATTGGGCTGAACATCCCTCAGGTGTCCGTCGTGTCAGGCCATCGCTCTTGGATCAGTCTCAAGCGCTACAGCCACATTCAAACGGCTGGCGACAAGTACGAAGGCTGGAAATGGGCTGAGTGGGCGGTGGGGTAGGGGACTTCGTCTCCTGCTGCACTCATAGGCAAACGTCGTTGGGAAGGCGATTTATCAGTAGCGGGGGAGGGGCTGGTAAGGCGGCAGTTTAAGCTTACGGATAGTGGTGGAATGCAGCCAAATAGCCGCAAGCTGCCATAATCGTTCCGAGGAGAAAGCCCCATACAGTCGGTGGCGGTGGCGGGATCGCAGGCGGCATCACTGATCGTCCTAGCGAGAGCTATATCAAAGCCCACGATGGCCTAAACAACGGACGATGCTGTTGAACCGGCTGTTCAAACTTTAACGATCAGCCCAGTCCGTCGCACACACAACAGCACAGGGCAGCCATTTATGTTGCGGCGCAAGATCAGCGGAAGTTAAAATCTTAACGACATGTTGAACTCGGCGGACATTACCTAGCTCCTAGAAACTCCCATATGTGTCTTCGGGAGTAGCGCTATGAGTGACATCAAGAGAGTTGCCAAGGCCGAAGTTAGTCCCCTCGCTCCAGCGACTGGTTTGATAAACGGTATCATCCTGGGAGTGGGCGCGTGGTCCGTAATCGGGTGCACGATTCTACTACTTCGCTAGAGATCGCGCGGTGGATCGGGTGAAATTATAAGGGCATCCCTTCAATTAGAAGGAACAGGCCCCATCCTGACGCGCCAATAAACGATCCGATCAGGAAGCCCCAGGCTATGGGCGGCGGCGGCGGAATGCGGATCATGCGCTGATCTCCCCCTGTTGCCAGGGGTGGGTAGCGCAGCATTGAGTCACGCAATAGCTGGCGGGTTCACTTCGGCTCTGGCTGTTGCAGCTAGGCACCGCAACGGTTTCGGGGCGGCGCCGGCTCTGAGGAATCGGGGGTGAAGGGCTGGGGCTTCGGTCCCGGCTGCTTCCGGTGGAGAGCCGACAGGCAGGTTCCGAGCGCATCAGGTCGGAAGCGGACCATTCCTCAAGACTTCGGCCGATGAATGCGGCTAACCCAGTCGGTGTGGTCAGCTTCAGTAGTGCAACGCCTCGACGAAAAGGTCGAAGACCGGCGATCTCGGACAAGAGGAGGGTGCCAACCACATCCTCGTCCGCGGCGACAGTCGCCGAACTCGCCGCCGCTTGGGGTGAAACTGCGCCCGTTTGGACGGCGAGGAACGCTCCGAAGTTACTCAAGCGTACCGCCATTCATAGACCAGACTTATAGCCGTATTCCGATTACCTGGTCTAATCCCCAGTCGGTGCTTCTCCTACGTTTCCAATAGTCCCTCGTGGTCACCGTGACGGCATGTCCAGTAGTCGTTCCTCGAGGGCCGGTTGGCCGGACAACGTCACTCCCTGGCAAAGCCGGAGAACCGACTGCTCTGGAAAGGAACAAGCCCGTGAAACTGCTTTCCGCCACCCTCATGTGCATCGCGCTCAGTGCCCCCGCTATCGCGCAAGGAGCGGCCGACATGCCCGCTCCCTTGCAAGGGGCCTCGGCCCTGTCTCACGCCGACATCCAGTCCGTCTCGCCCGCGCTCGCCAGATTTGGCCAGGAAGACATCGTTGAAGCCCTCTGGCAGCGTCCGCAGCTTTCGCGCCGCGACCGGGCACTCGTCACCGTGGCGATCCTCGTAGCCCGCAACCAGACAATGGATCTCGACCACTACCTGAACGTCGCCCTCGACGGTGGCGTGACACCACGCGAACTGTCCGAGGCTGTCACGCATCTGGCCTTCTACGCCGGCTGGTCGAACGCCACGGCTGCCGTCGCCGTCGCCAAGGACGTCTTCGCCTCGCGCGGGATCGGTGCCGACCAGTTGCCGGCGGCGTCCCCCGAGCTCCGCCCCGTGAACGAGCAGGCGGAGGCAAGCCGACAGGCGAGTGTGGAGGGACTGCTCGGCGCCGCAACGCCTGGCCTCGACCAGTTCACCACCGATCCGCTCTTCCGGGATGTCTGGCTGAGGCCCGACCTGTCTCTGCGTGACCGGAGCCTCGTTACTATCACGTCACTCATGGCGAACGGTCAGGTAGCTCAGCTTTCCGCCCACCTGAACCGGGCCTTGGACAACGGCCTCAAGAAGGAAGAGGCCGGCGAGGTCGTCTCGCAGATCGCGTTCTACGCAGGTTGGCCGAACGCCTTCTCCGCAGGGCCCGTCGTCGCGGAGGTCTTCAAGAGCCGACCCGACTGACGGGCCTTACGCCTACCTGAACTTCGAGATTGACCCTGCTCCCAACACGAAGGACCCATCATGAAGAAGACCCTAATGGCCGCTACGTTTGCTCTCGCGGGCGCCGCCTCTGCCGACGCGCAGGAAATCCAAG
The DNA here is from genome assembly GCF_001425485.1 of Aureimonas sp. Leaf427. Classification (GTDB taxonomy): domain Bacteria; phylum Pseudomonadota; class Alphaproteobacteria; order Rhizobiales; family Rhizobiaceae; genus Plantimonas. Next base: position 11,288 of record NZ_LMQW01000015.1, read on the forward strand.
TGTTCCCGAGTGGTGCGTCGCCTTCGGTGACCGCCGATCCCAAGAACTTCTCCGGCCAAGTGATCATCGACCTCCCCGTGCCGTCCTCGGTCGAGGCGCCCGCTTCGCTCGGGCTGGTGAACTTCGCCCCCGGCGCCCGCACCGCGTGGCACACCCACCCTGTCGGGCAGACGTTGATCGTTACTGCGGGCAAGGGATGGGTGCAGCGGGATGGCCAGCCGCGCCAGGACATCAAGCCCGGCGACGTCGTGTGGATCCCAGCGGGGATCAAGCATTGGCATGGCGGGACTGACACGAACGCCATGAGCCACATCGCGGTCACGTACGTCCGGGACGGCCAGAACGTCGACTGGATGGAGCTCGTGACCGACGAGCAGTACGCCGACCGCTGAGACAAGTCGCCGGAAGGTTGATGGCCGTTCGGGCATTCACCTCGCGATGACGCTCCGGCGAGCCGGGGCGAAAGATGCAGGCTTCCTCGTCTTCTGCGCCTCGTGCATCCCGCTGATGGCCAGTACCGTGCGGGTCCTGCGCACGGTGATCGGATCAGGTTTCTCCCTCAGGCCGCGGGTCCGCGTCCTGCCTCAACGGGACAACGTTTGGAAAAGCCAAGCGATCACCGGAGACGGCGTCAGCTTCGATGGCGGAGTGCGTCCAGGACAAGCGAGAATGCGGCCGACGGCTGGCGGCGGCTGGGATAGTAGAGGAAGTACCCGGGAAACGGATCGCACCAGTCCTGGAGGACGCTGACCAGATCCCCCGAGCTCACGAAAGGCTCGACGTACTCCTCAGGAAGATAGGCTAGGCCCACCCCCTCCAACGCTCCCAGGCGGGCCAGTGTGTTGGAGTTGACCAGAAGCTGGCCTTCCACGCGCACGTTCAAGGCACGTCCCGCCTTCTCGAACTCCCAGACGGCCCATCCGCTGTCTGCCGTGTAGCGGAGGTTGATGCAGTTGTGTTCGGCCAGGTCGTGCGGGGTGATGGGCGGCTTGCGGGACTGGAAGTAGCCAGGCGATCCAACGATGGCCATCCGGGTGTCAGGGCCGATCCGCGCCGCCACCATGTCCTGCGCGACCGTCTCGCCCAGTCGGACGCCGGCGTCGAAGCGCTCGGCGACGATGTCGACGAACCCCGCGTTGACGCTGATCTCCACCCTAAGATCCGGGTAGTCCGGAAGAAGCTTGGCGACCGCCGGAAGGATGATGCCTTCGGCGGGCGTGTCGCCAACGGTGATACGCACCGTACCCGCGGGCTTGTCTCGGACGTCCGTCAGGGCGGAAAGACCTGTCTCGATCCCGTCGAAATGAGGCGAGATGGCCCGGAGAAGGCGTTCTCCCGCCTCGGTCGTCGAAACGCTGCGCGTGGTCCTGTTCAACAGACGCACGCCGAGCCTCGACTCCAGCTCCCGCATCGTATGGCTCAGGGCCGGCTGCGAGACGCCAAGTTGCTTGGCCGCGCGGGTGAAGCTGCCGGCCCGGGCGACGGCCAGGAAGGCAACGAGATCGCCTACGTTCTCGCGCAAGACTGATAATCCCTGTTTATAGCTCTATGCCAGATCTAGCGGCTAATTCCATAGGCGTACAGACGCTAGGTTTCTGATCGAAGGCCAATTCGCAGGTTGGTCGACATCGTTTTCATCATGAACTCGTCAGGAACCTTTCCATGCACGCCACGATCCTGTCCCTCTCCATGCTTCTCGCATCCGCCTCTGTCGTCATGTTGCCGGATCGGCAGGCCTTCGCGCAGGACATGTCCAACGGTGCGGACAACTTCTACAAGAGCGACGCCGTAGACATGCAGAAGGTCTCCTTCCGCAACAAGCTCGGCATGAACGTCGTGGGCAACCTCTTCGTGCCGAAAGGCCAGGACCGCAGCACCCAAGCCCCGGCGATCATCGTCGGCCATCCGATGGGCGCGGTGAAGGAGCAGAGCTCCAACCTCTACGCGCAGAAGCTAGCCGAGCAGGGCTTCGTGACGCTATCGTTTGACCTGCCGTTCTGGGGCGAGAGCGAAGGTCAGCCACGCAACACTGTGGCGCCCGAGCTCTATGCCGACAGCTTCAGCGCTGCCGTGGACTTCCTTTCGACGCAGGCCTTCGTGAATGCCGGAAACATCGGCGTCCTCGGTATCTGCGGCAGCGGAAGCTTCGCTCTGAGCGCAGCCCAGATCGATCCGCGGATGAAGGCGATCGCCACGGTCAGCATGTACGACATGGGCGCCGCGAACCGCGACGGCCTGCGCAATGGCGTCACGCTCGACCAGCGCAAGGCGGCGCTAGCGGCGGCAGCCGAACAGCGTCTGGCCGAGTTCAAGGGGACGCCCGTCGCCTACAGGGGCGGCACGCTCACGGAACTCACGGCGGATGCCAACCCGATCCAGCGCGAGTTCTATGACTTCTACCGCACCCCGCGTGGCGAGTTCACGCCGCCCGGTCAGCCGGAGGTGCCGACTACGCAGCCGACGCTGTCGAGCAACGCGGCCTTCATGAACTTCTACCCCTTCGCCTCGATCGAGACGATCTCGCCGCGCCCGGTTCTCTTCATTGCCGGGAGCGAGGCGCATTCGATCGAGTTCAGCGAGGACGCCTACAAGCTCGCCGCAGAGCCGAAGGAGCTCGTAATCATCCCGGGGGCTGGCCATGTCGACCTCTACGACCGGACAACCCTCATCCCCTTCGACAAGCTGACCGAGTTCTTCCGCGGCAACCTGAGCTGAGATCCACCCTGCGGACGGACCAATTCCGGATCCGCCGCTTTGCGATGCACCGAAACGGAAGACGGCACATCGCACCAACCCACGATCCCAAAGGATACAACATGTCCAACCGCTTCGCAGGCAAGGTCGCCCTCGTAACGGGCGCGGCCAACGGCATCGGCCGCGCCACCGCCCTAGCGTTCGCAGTCGAGGGGGCGCGGGTCGCCATCCTCGATCGCAGCGAGGATTCGCTTCGCAGCACCGCCGACGCCATCCGGAACGCGGGCGGGGAAGTCCTCGTCCTCGCCTGCGATGTCTCCCATCCGCAAGAGGTCGAGGTGGCGGTCGCACGGGTCGTCGAGAGGTTCGGACGGCTCGACTGTGCCTTCAACAATGCCGGCGTCGAGAACGAGGCCGCCCCGCTCCACGAGATCGAGCTCGAGGAGTGGGACCGCATCCTCGGCATCAACCTGCGTGGTACCTTCGTGTGCATGAAGCACGAGATCGCGCAGATGCTGCGTCAGGGCGGTGGGGTGGTGGTGAACACCTCGTCGGGCGCGGGCGTCCGCGGCGTCGCCGGCGGCGCGTCCTACTCGGCGTCCAAGCACGCCATGATCGGCATGACCAAGTCCGCCGCGCTCGACTACGCCAAGAGGAACATCCGGGTGAACTGCGTCCTGCCCGGCAATATCGACACGGAGATGATGGACCGCTTCACCGACGGCGACATCCAGAAGGCCATCGACCTCGAGCCAGTCGGTCGCCTTGGAAAGCCCGAGGAGATCGCGGAGGCAGTCCTGTGGATGTGCTCGGACCTCGGCGCCTTCGTGACCGGCGCCTCGATCGCCGTCGACGGTGGATGGTCGCTCTGACTGTCGCGGCCTGGAGGTCGCGAGAGGACATCGGGAAAGGTACCCATCATGCGCAGACGTCACATCGCCACCGCCATCCTCACTTTATTCATCACGGAACCCGCCATGGCCCAGCAGAGCATCCAGATCACGTCCCAATGGGGTGACGTGACAGCAGAGCTTGCCGACAACGACGCCGCCCGCACGCTCGCGGAAAGGCTGCCGCTTACGATCCGGATGAGCGATCATCTTCGCCAGGAGAAGACGGGCGACCTGCCGTCGCCGCTGCCGGAAGGCTCCCGCCAGCGCGACTTCTCCCCGGGAACGCTCGGGCTCTGGGGATCGGGCGACTTCGTGATCTACTATCGGGGTGGACGCGTTCCCCTGCCGGGCATCGTGATCCTCGGCAAGGTCACTGGAGACGTCTCGATCTTTGATCGCCCAGGCGAGATCACCATCCAACTGAAGCCGCTGGCACCGTAACGGGCGTCCCGCCACTGAAGACGGTCGGCATACGTGAAATGGCCTCTGGCAGTCGACGGACAGCAGTTCGCAAAATGCCAGCTCCGCCAAGCCGAAGCCGTTCAACTGCTCGTCGCCAAGAGCGAGGATCAAGTTTTGTCTGCGAACAAGCCGGGGCGAAACGACGAGGAAGCCGCAGTGGTCGGTGACCCCAGACGCGACCGTCAGGTCAATACAGTTGCGTTCGCCCTGAGCCGGGCAGAGCGCAACGGTTTCAGGATCGCCGTCATCGGTCGGACGATCGCCATCATGGCGATCGCTCTGGCCTCCCTGTTCGCATTCTACTTTCCGATCAACGTCGCCGTGGCATTGTCTACGGCAATGATCGCGGTCGGTGGGCTCGCCTCGCTCCTGGCAGTCGGCACCCGCTACGAAATGGCGACGAGGTTTGCGCTCTTCGCGTTCGATGCGGGCGCGGTAACGTGTCTCCTGGCGTTCGTCCCGCTGAGCAGCGGAGACGACATCCCCCAGAACCTGGTATTTCTGACCAGTTCCGCCCAGCACTACTATCTGGTCATCGCCGCATCCGCCCTGACGCTGTCACCGACCCTCGTCCTGTGGACGGGAGCCTGGGCCGTCTGCGGTCTCCTCTTCGCGACTGGATGGATCGTGCATGGCATGGAGCAGGTTCTGACCTACAGCGACCTGCCGATCGCACCAACGCGCGACGTCTACTTTCAAATCGTGCTCAGCCCGAACTTCATCGGCATTCCATCGAGGTTGCAGGAAGCCTTGATCATCGCGATGGTGACCGCAACGGCTGCCCTTGCCGTCCATCGCGCCAGGCAGGTCGTGAAAGATCATGCGAATGCCGATGCGAGCCATCGCCATGTTCGCAATCTCTTCCGACGCTACGTGCCCGCGCCCGTACTGCGGGAACTGCTCGACGAAGGCCATCTCGTTCCGCAGACGAGGGAAACGACCCTGCTGTTCGCGGACATAGAGGGCTTCACGCGCCTGTCGGAGACGATGGCTCCCGTCCAGATCGTATCTATCCTGAACGAGCTGTTCACCGCGATCACGGGCATCGTCGATCAACACGACGGCATCGTCATCAACTACGTGGGCGACGCCGTCATCGCGTCCTTCAACGCTCCGCTTCCAACCGAAAACCACCCCGACAAGGCAATCGAGGCGTCGAGGCAGATTCTAGCGATGGTGGAAGAGCATCGGTTCGGTGGCGTGGCGATCCTCCTCAGGATTGGCATCGCCACCGGCAGCGTGGCGGCCGGAACGGTCGGTGCCGATGAACGGCAGGTCTACACACTCTACGGAGATGCGGTGAATTTGTCCCAAAGGCTTCAAGAGTTGAACAAGGTGCAGGGCACCAGATGCCTCATCGCGGGAAGTACCGTCGGCATGACCCTCAAAGACCATCGCTTACAAAGTCTGGGCATGGTCCAGATACGCAATCTCTCCGCGCCGACGGAGATATTTGGGTACGCTGATTGAATGTGGGGCGGCGGGCGCTTGGACCCCTGGTCCGGCGCGCCCGCCTTCGCTCAGGCGACGTCCGGAAGGTCCTCGATCAGCTTGTCCAGCGTGATCGGATAGGAACGGACACGGATGCCCGTCGCGTTGTGGACCGCGTTGGCGACGGCCGAGCTGACGCCGCATAGTCCAAGCTCGCCGATGCCCTTGGCCTTCATCGGCGACGAGCGTGGATCGGTCTCGTCGAGGAAGATCACCTCCTGGTGCGGGATGTCCGCGTGGACGGGCACCTCGTAGCCCGCGAGGTCTTGGTTAAACCTACAATCTTTCGCCTCACTCCTCTGGCAGGCGGCGTGTGCGCCTCACGATCATGGGACCCGGACTCGACAGCGGCTTACCAGTACCGAGCCCCCTCGCGCCGCGAAGTCGCGTGACGCCCACCGAAAGCCCGGAATGTTTCACCTGAACTTCTCAATCCCGTGCCTCTACGTGCTGGCGCGCTTCCTCCTGCCACTGCCGTGGCATCGCCGATCGAAGATCGCGGTGGGTGCCCTGCTTCTTTTTGGGTCGCAATACCACCTCTGGGGCCGCCTCTCGTCGGGTTCGGTCTTCTCGCCAGAGTTTCCACAAGGCGTGGTGCTTGCCTTCAACTGGGCCTTTGGCGCAATCCTCTTCCTCGCAATCTTCCAGATCGCGCTCGATCTCGTCGGGCTCGCCAAGCTGGCGTTCCGGCGGCCGGCGGCGATCGTGTCGACCCATGCGCGTTACGGGGCAGCCATCAGCGCGATGGTCCTCGCCGCCGTCGCTGTCCATCAGGCGACGCGGCTTCCCGAGCCTAAGGACGTGGAGGTCTCTATCCGAGGACTGCCGGCCGAGTTCGATGGATACCAGCTCCTCCAACTCAGCGACCTGCACCTCAGCCGCCTCTTCCAGGAGGATTGGGCGCGCGTCGTCGTGGAGCGCGCGAACGCTCTCGGTGCGGACCTGATGGTGGTGACGGGCGACCTGATCGACGGCTCTGTAGAGGCGCGAAGGGCCGACGTCGAGCCGCTCCGCGACCTTCGCGCCCCGGACGGCATCTGGATGATCCCTGGCAACCACGAATACTATTTCGGATACGACGAGTGGATGCGCCGGTTTGGTGAGCTCGGGCTTCGCGGCCTCACCAACAGCCACACTGTCCTGCGCCGCGGCGATGCGGGGATCGTCCTCGCGGGCTTGGCTGATCTGAGAGCCCCGGCAAATGGGCATGAGGGCCCAGATCTCGACGCGGCGCTGGCGGGCGCTCCGGCTGACGCGCCCGTGATCCTCCTCGAGCATCAGCCGCGCAACGCCCCTGAGCGGGCCGGGCGTGCGGATTTGCAACTGTCCGGCCACACTCACGGCGGCATGATCATCGGGTTGGACCGCCTTTTCGCCCTTGCCAACAACGGCTTCGTGGCGGGCGCCTACAGGATCGGTGAGATGACGATGTACGTGAGCAATGGCACGGGTCTCTGGCCGGGCTTCGGCCTGCGCCTTGGAAAGCCGCCCGAACTTACGCGCATCACCTTACGTCCCGCTGCGTAGCACCCCCGCAGAGAACCCCCGACAGCATGATGTTCGCTAACCAGCGGTGGCGCAGCGCCTCGACCATAAGCGTGAAGGTGGGCGACACGACGGCGTCCTGCGACGTCTGCTCTGTCAACATGCCGCCCGTGAGCGGACTGGTATCGATCCACCCCAAGCGATCGTCCGGACCGACCCGTGCTAAACAAGATCTGAAAGGCCGAGTCCTTCGCCAACGGTCAGCCGTTGTACGGGCTCGCCGACGAACACACTGGATCGACCGGAAGGAATCGAGATGCCGCATGTCATCGTGAAGCTCACAGCGGGACGGTCCGAAGAGATGAAGCAGGCGCTAGCCCAGAAATTGGCGGAAGCACTCACCACGACGATCGGCTGCGGCGCAGAGGTTGTATCGGTCGCCATAGAGGACGTGCCGATAGCTGACTGGACCGAGGCAGTCTACATCCCTGAGATCGAGCCACAGTTCGACCGACTTTACATCAAGCCCGGCTACGGACGGGCCTAACCAGCATTTCAACGCCACGGCGCACGCGGAAGGCCGCGCGCGCCGATTGTTCCTTAGGCCACGTCCGGGAGGTTCTCGATCAGCTTGTCCAGCGTGATTGGATAGGATCGGACGCGGATACCCGTTGCATTGTAGACCGCATTGGCGACGGCCGCGCCGACGCCGCAGAGTCCAAGCTCGCCGATGCCCTTGGCCTTCATCGGCGACGAGCGTGGATCGGTCTCGTCGAGGAAGATCACCTCTTGGTGCGGGATGTCCGCGTGGACGGGCACCTCGTAGCCCGCGAGGTCGTGGTTGACGAAGAAGCCGTATCGCGTGTCGACCGCAAGCTCTTCCATCAGCGCGCCGCCGACACCCATGGTCATCGCGCCGATCACCTGGCTGCGAGCGGTCATCGGGTTGAGGATCCGCCCGGCAGCGCAGACCGAGAGCATGCGGCGCACGCGCACCTCCGCCGTCGCCACGTCGACGCCGACCTCCACGAAATGCGCGCCAAAGGTCGACTGCTGCTCGGCGTCGGAAAAGGTTTGGTCGAACTCGATCTTGTCCTCCGCGACGATCTCGCCATCGGATGCCGCGTCAGCGAGCTGAACCGACCGATTGCCGGCCCGGACCTCGCCGTCGGCGAAAGTGAGGTCGTCGGCCGAGTTGAAGCCGAGTTTAGCGGCGATTGCCTCGCGCAGCTTCACGCAGGCGGCATAGACGCCAGCGGTGGCCGAATTCGCGCCGAACTGCCCGCCGGACCCCGCCGAGACGGGGAAGCTGGAGTCGCCGAGGTTCACTGCGACGCGCGACAGCGGCAGGCCCATCATCTCCGCCGCCGTCTGCGCGATGATCGTGTACGAGCCCGTCCCGATGTCGGTCATGTCGGTCTCGACGGTGACGACGCCATCTTGCCCCAGCCGGACGCGAGCCCCGGAGGGAAGAGTCAGGTTGTTGCGGAACGCGCTGGCGACGCCGATGCCGACCAACCACTGTCCGTCGCGCACTTGGCCTGGTCGAGGATTGCGGGCGTTCCAGCCGAAGCGTTCCGCGCCTTGGCGCAGGCATTCCACCAACTGACGCTGCGAGAAGGGTCGCTCCGGCTTCATCGGATCGACCTGCGTGTCGTTGATGGCCCGGAACTCGATGGGGTCCAGCTCGAGCTTCTCGGCCATCTCGTCCATGGCGATCTCAAGCGCCATCAGGCCGGGGGCTTCGCCCGGGGCGCGCATGGCGTTGCCCTCCGGCAGATCCATCTCGGCCATCCGCAGGGAAGCAAGGCGATGGGCGCCGGCATAGAGGAGCTTCGTCTGCGCCACCGCCGTTTCCGGATCGCCGCCCTTGAGGTTGCCCGACGTGCTTTCATGCGCGATCGCTGCGATGCGACCGTCTCGGCCTGCACCGATGCGGACGCGCTGGATGGTGGCGGGGCGATGGGTCGTGTTGTTGGCAATCAGTGGGCGCGTCAGCGTCACCTTGACCGGGCGTCCCGCAGCCTTCGCGCCGAGCGCGGCGAGCACCGCGTCAGTCCGCAGAAACAGCTTGCCGCCGAAACCGCCTCCGATGAAGGGCGAGATCAGACGCACCTTCTCCTTCGGCACGTTCAGCGTCGCCGCGAGATCGGTCAAACCCCAGTCGATCATCTGGTTCGACGTCCAGACGGTCAGCTCGTCGCCGTCCCAGCGTGCGGTCGACGCATGGGGCTCCATCGCCGAATGGCTCTGGTCCGGCGTCGTGTACTGCTCGTCGAGCTTGACCTCCGCTTCGGTGAAGGCCTGCTCGAAATTGCCAATCCGTTCCTCGCCGGGCGTGGCGCTTCCCTCGTCGCTATTGCCCGGGACAAGCGGCGCATCCTTGGCGAGCGCCTCCAGAGCGAAGCGCCCGTCTTCGCTGATGTAGTCGATGCGCATGAGGCTGGCGGCATCCCGCGCTTCCTCGAAGCTCCGCGCAACGACCAGCGCGATGGCCTGGTGGTAGTGGTCGACGGCCGGGCCGCCGAGGAGCTTAGCGACGTTGAACTTGCCCTTGCCGAGTTCACCGGCGCTCTCGGCCGTGACGATCGCGATTACACCCGGCGCACGTTTCGCGTCATCGAGATGAAGAGCAGCGATGCGGCCTTTGGCGATGGCGCTCCCCACGACATATCCATAGGCGGCGTCGGGCACGACATCGTGGCGCTCATAGGCATAAGGCGCGGTGCCCGTCACCTTGTGGCGCCCGTCGATGCGCTCGTGCGGCTTGCCGACGACCTTCATCTGGTCGATCGGATTGGTTGTGGCGGCTGTATCGAACTTCATGAGATCAAATCCTCGCCTGCGCCATCACCGCGCCGAGCGTGCGCTCGACCAGCGGGATCTTGAACGCGTTGTGCTCGGTGGGTCTGGCGTCGGCGAGAAGCCGCCCGGCGGCGGCCTTCGCGCCGTTGGAGAACGCGGCGTCCGCTTCCTCCAAACGCCATGGCTTGTGCGCGATGCCACCGACAGCGAAGCGGCCTGTGCCGTCCGGCTGCACGACGGCTGCGACGGAGACGACCGCAAAGGCGTAGGACGCGCGGTCGCGGACCTTGCGGTAGATCTGCGTGCCGCCGAGGGGCTTGGGCAGCGTCACCGCCGTGATCAGTTCCCCGGGCTCCAGTGCCGTCTCAATGTGCGGCGTGTCGCCGGGCAGGCGGTGGAAGTCGGCCATCGCGATCGCACGCGTCTGCCCATCCGGCTTCACGGTCTCGACGGTTGCGTCGAGCACCCGGAGCGCCACGTTCATGTCCGAGGGGTTCGTCGCGATGCAGGCCTCGCTGACGCCGACAACGGCGAGCTGGCGCGAATAGCCTTCGAGCGCCGAGCAGCCGGAGCCGGGCCGGCGTTTGTTGCAGGGCATGTTGGTGTCGTAGAAATACGGGCAGCGCGTGCGCTGAAGGAGGTTGCCTGCGGTCGTCGCGCGGTTGCGAAGCTGGCCCGACGCGCCGGCAACGATCGCCCGCGTCAACACGCCATAGTCGCGCTTCACGCGCTCGTCGTTGGCAAGGTCCGTGTTGCGCACAAGGGCGCCGACGCGTAGGCCGCCGTCCTCGGTCGCGTTGATCGTGTCGAGCTTCAGGCCGTTCACGTCGATGAGGTGCTGCGGGGTCTCGATCTGGAGCTTCATCAGGTCGAGAAGGTTCGTGCCGCCCGCGATGAACTTCGCGCCGGGCTTGGCACTTGCGGCCTGCGCGGCTTCCGCAGGGGATGTCGCGCGCTCGTAAGTGAAGGACTTCATGCGGGCCTCCCGGCGACTTCGGTCATCGCTTCGGCAATGTTGGAATAGGCCCCGCATCGGCAGATGTTGCCGCTCATGCGCTCGCGCAGCTCGGCGTTCGACGCTTCCGGCGCCGCCGCCAGATCAGCCGTGACGTGGCTCGGAATGCCCGCCTTCACCTCGGCGAGGACAGCGACGGCCGAGACGATCTGGCCCGGCGTGCAGTAGCCGCACTGGTAGCCATCGTGCTTCACGAAGGCATCCTGCATCGGGTGGAGCTTGTCGGGCGTGCCAAGTCCCTCGATCGTCGTCACCTCATCGCCCTCGTGCATCACGGCAAGCGACAGGCAGGAGACCATGCGGCGGCCGTTCACCATCACCGTGCAGGCCCCGCACTGGCCGTGGTCGCAGCCCTTCTTCGAGCCTGTCAGGTGCAGGTGCTCGCGCAGCGCGTCGAGGAGCGTCGTCCGCAGGTCAAGGTCCAGCTCGCGCCGCTCGCCGTTGACCGTGAAGGACACATTCGAGAGGACCGCGGTCCCGGTGTCCGAAGCTTCCTGTGCCATGGCGGTTCCCGTCAGCGCCGTGGAGGCCACGCAAGCGGACGCGCTCACCATCAGCTCCCGGCGATTGAGTTCAAGGTCGGTGGACTTCATCGCTGTCTCCGTCGTTGAGCGCTCTCGGCGCCGTTCAGTTCCGAGTGGCCGCACGCCGGATGCGTGGCGGGCGCGGGGACCATCGGGGTCAGAGATTCCCAAGATCAGTCTGTAACTGGTCTAAACTGGGTGCTCGATTACCCCTCAAACGCTGATTGCTGTCATAGACGTGGGTTATGAATGGGGTTTGGAACGAGCGACGCCTCGGCGCGCCCACGCGGGTCATGAGACATCCGTCATGCGACCGCCCGGTCTCGGATACGAGAAATGTCGCGCTGCCCTCAGGACGCCGTAACGGCGTATCGCAGGTGCAGAAGCTCGTGATCGAGCTGCTCGAAGCCAATGAGCGAAAGCTAGACTCTACCCTTCAGGCCTTCGTCCCCGTAGGCGACGAACCCCTGCTCGTTGATGCGGCCGACTAGCGTGGGAGCGACGATCAAGCTCAGCTCGTCCACGAGGCCAGCCGCGAAGAACGAGCCGTTGATCCCGCCGCCGCCCTCGAGCAGCAGGCGCTCGATCCCGAACTCCGCGCGAAGCGTTTTCAAGGACTCGAACAGATCGATCTGCCGATCGCCGGCGACGACGTATGAGATCCCGTCCGAGGCCAGTTCCGCCAGATGCGCATCGAGGACCTCGCTACCCAGGAGCACGATCACCGCGTCGCCATTGATGTCCGCCTTCCTGAAGTGGAGCTTGGCGGACGGGTCGACGGCGATCGCGTAGCGTTCGGCTCCGCGGTTCGCGATGTGGATCGGCCGCTCGATGCTGGCGTGGTCCGACGGCGGGTGCGGCTCGCCCTTGGCCATCTCCGCCATGGTCACGCGACCGACGAGCCAGGCATCGCCGCCCAAAGTCTCGTGAACCGCCTCATAGGCGGCGTCCCACTCCTTCTTCGCTCCGACGGGGCTTTCAGTGTAGTGGCTAGGATGCAGCCCCCCGTCGAGGGACGACATCATGTGGCAGATCACTCGGGGACGTTCGCTCATGGCATGCTCCTTCTCGCGTCGATGGCGAGACAGCAGCGGCAGCTCGCCCGTTCATCTGTCTCGCTAACTGTCAGGCAGCCTTCGCGGCTCCAGCCTTCCGGGCCATGACCGCCATTCCCGCGGAACCGCTGAGGAGAACGGCGGCAAGGAGGAAGGTGCTCCTGTAGCCGCTGTAATCGAAGAGCATGCCGCCTGCCGTGGCACCGAGGGTGATGGCGAGCTGTATGACAGCGACCATGAGGCCGCCTCCCGCATCCGCGTCCTCCGGTACCGTCCGGGAGAGCCAGGTGCCCCAGCCTACGGGGGCCGGCACGCTGATGAGCCCCCACAGGCCGAGAAGGATTGCCGTCGCAATGGTCGAGGCGCCGAGGAGGACCAGCGCGACGGCGATCGCCGCCATTCCCAACGGGATGAGGATAAGGACGGAGAAAAGGCGCGAGTTCAGGATTCCCCCGATCACCGAGGTACCCGCGAGACCCGCGACACCGATGACGAGAAGCAGGAGCGACAGGACCGAGATGTCGACCCGGGTAACGGTTTCGAGGAAGGGCCGCAGGTAGGTGAAGAGGGCGAACTGGCCCATGAAGAGCAGGAAGATGGCGGCCATGCCATACGCAACCGCGGGATTCCGGAGCAGACGGAAGACCTTGCCCGCTGGCTTTGCCTCCGGCTCCGGCGGAATGGAGGGCATCGAGAGGAGCTGCCAGACCAACGCGATAACGGCGAGCGGGACCACCGCGAAGAAGGCTCCACGCCAACCGATGATGCTGCCGAGGAAGCTTCCCAGCGGCGCGGCGACCGTAGCCGCAAGCGCGTTTCCCCCGTTCAGCATCGCCAGCGCCTTCGGCACCGCGTCGCTCGGCACCAGGCGCATGACGGTCGCGGTGCTCATGGACCAGAAGCCGCCTATGGCGACGCCGAGCAGCGCACGCCCGGCCATCATCACCATATAGGTCGGCGCGAGCGCCACGATCGCCCCGGACACGATCAGGAGCGACGTGAAGAAGAGGGTTACGGTCCGTCGGTCGAAGCGAGTGACGAGGGACGAGCTGAAAAGGCTGGTCAAAACGGCGAAGACGCCCGAGATCGAGATCGCCTGCCCAGCCTGTCCTTCTGTGATCCTCAGCGTCTCGGCGATGGGGGTCAGCAGGCTGACGGGCAGGAACTCGGATGCGATGAGGACGACGACGCCGAGTGACATCGACAGGACAGCGCCCCAGGCGGCGGGCCCGGCAGCAGATGCCGGCACCTCGGTTTGGATGGCTATGGACATGATGGTCTTTCAATTTGACGGCGGTCGCATGCGCGGGAGGCACGCAGCCGCCTCTCGTTCGTCACGCGCTTCTCCGGCTTTACCGCCGAAGTGTCTGTGTTGGAGATAAGCCCCGAGGGGGAGCGGCACTATCCTAGAAGATCGACATGCTGTCATAAATGCAGGTTATCAATCGTCGCGTACGCTTGACCGCAGTCGCGTCATAGCTGGGCGACCGTACCCATAGGTCGGAGGACGTTACGTCCCTATCGCGAACTGCCTGAGCCAGTTCGCTTCTGACGCTCCGTGAGGGAGGTCACGTAGAACGCAGCGATCGCCGGCAAGGCGAGGACGCCGACCCAATGCCCGAAGAAGGGAGCAACCGCGGCCGTGAAGTCCCAGAAGTCGAGGCTGTACGTGAACGTGAGCTTGCTCCACACACCCAGTACGAACCAACTCCAAAGGCCGAAGGCGCCCAGCATCGCAGCGAGAAGCCGAAGCGTCCAGGTGCGTGTGGCGTTCCCAGGAGCCAGTCCGAGCGTCTTGCGGACCAGCGCCATCACGCGCGTCCAGTGCAGGCCGACGTGGATCCCGACGACGATCATTACCCAGTAAGCCGAGAACCAGTGGACCTCTCGCAGGTAGATGCTGTCCGGTATCGGCAGAGGGGCGAACACCGACTTCGAGATCACCACGCTCGTCACGAGGAGCACCGCCATGTTGATCACCAACAGCAGGTGCAGCACCAGCTTCGCGACACGTCGACCGTCGTAGCGTCCGTGCGCCAGGTTCGCAAACCAACGGCGGTTCGTCACCACGTGCCAGACAAGCAGGGCGAAGAGGGCTGTGCCGAACAGTTCGTGGGCGATGTTCCCGAGCCACCAGTAAGCCAGCGAAAGCAAGAGCATGGCCGTCATGGCTACCGGGAGCCCCAGGCGCTTGGCAAGTACGGCGGAGACCTGCTCACGTCCGAGGTGGTTACCGAAGGCCCTCACTCGAACTCCACGGCGTCGGAGTAGGTGAACATGAACTGGCGGTCCTGCCGGCTGCGCTGGTGACAGGAGTAGCACCGCTCCACGTTCTCGTCGGCCTTGATCGACCCGTCGGGGCGGAACCATTGGTACTGCCAGTCGTCGATGCCGTCCCCCGTCTTCTGGGCAACGAGGTATCGCTCGAGGACATCGCTCTGATAGTCTACGAGAACAACGTGCGTCCCAATCGGCACCGACTGCCCGGCCTTGATTGAGTCGAGTGCCGTACGGTTGGTGAGCATGTGCTCGCGAGTCACGCCCCGGCGAACCGTTGTGTAATGCTCAAGCTGCTCCAGCGGCGGAAACGTCACGGCGTTTTCCTCCGCATGTGCCGGGGGCGCGCTTGCTCCACCCGGCAGCATGAACGATGCCACGGCAATCGTGGCGAGAGCGATGCCCACCGTCCATGCCGCTCGCGGGCCCTTGCTTCTCATGTGCTCGTCCGTCCGTTGGTTGATCGAGACCATCTCGGTGCCAACGTACGCGGGCGCGTCAGTTCGAATTAGAGGGCCAAAGCGGCATAGACCGATAACCAGAGCTTATTAGTGAGAGGCCTGTCGAACCCTCGTTTTGGAAGGTGCCGAAAGCTGAGAACGGCTCACGCTAATGTCTGCTTCCGGCGTGGCAAAAGAGATTTCCAAACGACTGAGAAGGGTCGAAAGCGGTCTGATCTGTTCCGCGAGCGCTTTCCTCTGGATCAGAAAAGTTTTCGGTCCCCTCGCGGGCAGCCGTCGCGACAGCGACTGCGGCAGGACATATCCTGTATCCCGCCTGGGCCTGTTGCTGGGCAACAAGCATGAGCGGAGGCTGCGATACGATTTCTCGACCGTTTCTTCCGCCCCCCGCAGGCAGCATTGGTGCCGCTGATTTCCACGTCCGAAGGCCCCGCGCCGACGGAGGTTCCGCTCCTTCCCGATGGCATGAATCCGATCCTGCGCCATGCGGACGATTGGCGCCTACCCCGTAAGGAAACGCGCATCGATGTCGTGGCGCGCTGCGGCGTTCAGCCAGATCCAATCTACGAATGGCCGGCGCTCGTCCTTGCCGACGCCGAACCCCTACCACGTGCACTGGCGCCCTGGACGGCTAGCGCCTTCGAGCGCATCCCACCCCAGTTCCCGATCACCCGCTTCACCGCCCTTGCGTGGTTCGAGGACGACGCGCACGCCAACCTTAAGCGCGTCGCCGACAGTCTGACGGCATCGCTAGGGCCCACGTCGATCGGTCGGCGGTGGAACACCGTCGTCGCCGCGTGGCGGTCGGGGCTGGCTGAGGTCTCGCTGACGGCTTGGCCGCCAAGCTGGCAGTCGCACGGTCTGCAAAATCCGTCGGAAGATCGCGAGCCGCGCTTGAAAACGGCTTGCCACGTGACACTGACAACGGGCTTCCGCCTTGCTCTCGGCGAGAAAGAACGAGATTGGGTGCGAGGGTTCCAGCCTCTTGCGATCGACGGGGATGTCGGGACGGCGCGCATGGCCAGGGCCGGCCGCCTTGCTCCGGGTGAGACGGAACTCGAATACGTGCGCGACCCGGAAGATCTCGTCGAGGACAGGCAACGGATGCTCGGGCTGTCTGCGGGCGGCGAGGCACTGATCGTGGTGTCCGATCAGCTCTTCGTCATCCCCCGCACCGAGATCCTGCATCTTCGAGTGGTTCGCATGACGCCGGCCAAGAGCGGCGGCGGTTCATCGCTTCACGCTCATTGCCGCACCCGTGCGCCCGGCGCTGACGATCAGTCGGTCTTCCTGGCGCAGCATGGCGATCCCGATGGAATGACGTCGCTTGGGCAATATCTCGGGGAGCTGCTCGGTTGTCCGGCCGAGGTCAGCCCTTACTATTCGGACTGCTGACATCGTGCGGACGACAGTTCGGCCCAGCGGCGATATGCTCGCGGCAGTTCATCAATCGAGATGAGTTTGGTCCCAGCAGGAGGCAAGATGGGTAACTGGCGCATCGCAGCCGGAACCATGCGCGAACAGGCAGTGCTCGCTCGGTTGCGACAAGTGGGAACGTCCGCAGCTCTCGTGCTCCTGCTCAACGTCTTGGTTGCAGCGGCACCGAACGCGCCTGGCTATGCGAGCGAAAAGATCGACTCCCCGGCACGGATAAGTCGGGCAAGCGTGCATCTTGCTCTTCCACCCGACGAGCTGCCGCGTCGCGGGATGCTGGTCGCGACCGGCAACCTCCTGTCGCCGTTGGCTCGGTGGATCGTCATCGATCTCGACCTCATGACCATCCGACAAGCAACGACCCGTCTGGCCGATGGGGGAGGGGCGGTCGAGATCGAAAGCGAGCGCAACAACGCCATCTCGGATGATGAGCGGCGCAACGTGATCGCGTCCGGGAACGAGATCTGGAGCATGCTGGATCCCGGTTCGCCAGCGTTCGATCAGCCATCAGACCGCCTGTGCAGCGTCGCGCTTTTCGATGGCGACGAAGTCCTGCACGAGGTCGGCTCCGATTGCCCGAGACCAGGCTTCGTTGCGGTGCTGGAAGCGTTGGCGGCGTCCGGCGAGGCGCGTGCCGGATCGCGGGGGCAGGTGCTGGCTCCTCCTTCCGCGGAGGCGCCGATCGGCTCGGCGCATCTCGAGCCCGACGGCACGCTGCTCCTGCGGCTCAGAGCCGAAAACGAAGACGGGTCCACTGTCGGACATGGCGAGTTGCGATACCCGCCGAGCAACCCGGACTACGACCGTGTCATGCGCCATTTGGGACCGATCCCGCCAGGCGGTGAGGTTCTCGTGCCGCCATTCCCGCAACGCTGGCCGGACGAACCTACGCCGCCTCAGCGACCGAGGTCGTAGGTCGCCGTCCCAATCACCTGAGCGCGATCGCGTCGTGCACCCGGTGCGTCGGCACGGCTGAGGACCAGCGCCAGCTTCGGTTCCTTGCGCAGTCGGAAGGAGGTCGAGACCATGCCCTTGCGGCGCTCCTCTCCGATGGGCTCCCAACGCTCGACGAAGTCTGGTGAGGCGACTACGGCTTCGGCCGCCGGCCGGAAGTCGACCCCGCCGCCGCCCGTGATGTGGCACATCGGAATGTCGCGTGAGACCACCAGTGCGTAACCCTCGCTGGGTCCGGCATTGATCCGCCAGTAGCGGTTGCCACGCCGGAAGGGCTCGGGCGGGAGGAGCGGTTCGGGCAGGCTCTCGGTCTCGAACACCGCGCCGCCAAGATCGATCGCCGCAAGGAAGCGCGCCGGATCGTCCAGCCAGCTTGACGGGTCGAGGACCCAGATCTCGCATCCGCGCAGCGCGCCTTCCAGGCCAACGCGCAGCGGGTCGGCGACAGGCCTATCCTGTGCCGATGCGGATCCGGTGACGGCGAGCAGCATCGTCGATGCGAGCAGCAGGTGGGAAAGGCGCTCCATGTCGATGCAGAACCGGGAACGCAGTCTCATCGGTTCTCCAGCCCCCGTGAGGCGCGCTCTGCCTGGATCGTCTCCGCCTCGCGACCGATCTGGTCGCGAAGGCTCGTGAGTCCTGTCCGCATCCGCTGGTGTATGGCCGGGGCGAGTGAGGAGTCGGGAAAGCGCTCGTCCCAGAGGAGCACGGTGTCGATCGTCCGTTGGAGTTTGGGTATGTCGCCGAAGGCCCAACCATTGATGGAAGGCCCAAGCGTCTCGAACAGAGAGGAGAACAGAGCGGATTCGCCGGTCGGGTCCTGATCCGGGTTGGCGTTCAGGCGTGAGCGCCAGCGAAGTTGTCCGGCATAGAACCAGAACGTCGCTTCGTCTTCCTTGCCTTCCTGCATCAGGGGTGCCGCACGCAGCATGAGTTCGCTGGGCAGAGCGTTCCCCGCCGTCTCGGCACTTGGCGGAAACGCCTGCTCCTCTGCGATGGCAGGGGGCTGAGCAAGGAGGAAAAGGGCCGCCGCTACAGGGCATAGGAAGGGGCTGCGATAGAACATGTGGCGCGGCGGCTCCCTGCTGCGGCAGGGACCGCAATCGCTCGAAAGTCATGTTGTCTCGAGACCAGATCGGTCAAGGCGTCATGCGTCGCACACTCAGATCCCGTCGAGTGTCACCTGCCCAGCACGGTGAGCAGAAGCGGTTGGTATTGCTTCTGCCGATACACATGGCGCAGGCAACGGATGTACGAAGTGAACGGCAGCTTTGCGGGAGTGGACCAGCACTATCGGAACGGTGTGGAAGGGTCGCAGGAAGACTAGCTGGTGCTGGACAGCGAGGCGCCTTCCTCGATCACGCGGGCCAGCTCTTCACGAGCGGCATCCAACGCGATCACGCGTGTGCGGGCATGGTGGATGCTGTCCACGTTGGCAGGTTGACGGTTGGAAGCTTCATGCTTGCGTTCCTCGTCCGTGGCGAGCGCCAGAACGGCATTTCGGTATTCAGCCCGTGCGGTGTCGAGCGCTGTGTCCATCGCGTTCATCAGGTTCTTTGCCGTAGTCATCTTCTGCCCTCCAATAAGCGTCCACGGCCATGACACGACCCGACGCCGCAGCTTGAACACATCAGCGACGCCGCGGTTGCCAACCATCCAAGGCGACTCCTCCGAGGCGATGACGCCTTCGGAGAGCCCTGGGCCTTGCGAGGTCGTCGACGTCAGCCGCGGGTAGGTCCGTACAGCCGACTGGGCCGTCGCCGTAGAACGTGTCCTTGTCGGGCGTGTTGAACGGCAGGCCCCGTCGCAGGCGCTCCGCAAGATCCGGGGTGGCGATGAGTCAGGCAGCAGCGGAACGATGACGTGCGCAGGCCCTTCTCCCTCGAATCCTTGGAGGAAGCACAATGTCCGACCCAACCGGCAGCCACACGACGCCAGACATGCAGAAGATCGGCGACGATCACGGCACGCCCGGCCATCAGGAACGTCCGATGACAGAGGACGAGAAGCTAGAGAAGTCTCTGGAGGACAGTTTCCCGACGTCGGATCCGATCCAGCCAAGCCGGATCGACGGTCCCAACAACTGAGGAGAGCCATGGGGATGGATCGGGTGTCGCGCCAGCAGCAGCAAAATGCGCTGACTCATGGAGCGAAACGTAATGAGGCTTCGCTCCGGGTGAACGTGGGCCACCTGCATATCGAAGGCCAAGTGTCGGTTTCGACACCCGGCCTCCTCGCCATCGGGGGCCTGGTGTCGAGCATCCTGTTGTCGGTTGCCGTCATCGTGCTGGCGTCGACGCGCAAGCTTCCGGACGGACGCTACCGAAGGATATGCATCGGACCTGACCCGCACGATGGTGCCGACTTGAACCAAAACGGATCGGCAGGCTCGACCCCTGGTTAACGGATCCAAACTCTCAGAGTTCAACGAGATTTGCGGGTCGGCGCGTGGAAGTCGGGAGCTTTGTTGGCGATCCAACGCAGGAAGCAGGCGACCTCCGGGTTGGTGTCCAAAGGGATCGACGCTTCCGCATGCCGTTCCAAATCCAGGTTCGCGAAGCACGCATGGATCGTCCGGTGGCAAATCGGGTGAACTGGAACCGTGTTTCGTCCGCCCCGGCTCTTCGGAAGCGGATGATGCCATTCGGTTCGCTGGCCGAGAGTCCGGGCGCAAAGCCAGCAGGGCGTGCGTCCGTCGACGGGCGCTGGCGGCTCCACCCATTGTCCTGGTTTTCGATGTTTGCGCGCCATGGTCTCGATCTCGCCTAGTCGATCGTGACGAGATGAACGTCGGTCAAAGCGACTTCAACCCGACCCCCAGATGTAGTGTGAGGTCCACGACGCACGACGCCAAAATTCAGAGTCTGCCTCAAAGGGAAGTCGTAAACGTCCCAAGGGAGCAAACCCGTCCTTGGGAGGTTTCCCAAACTCTACTTCAGGAACAGGACGCCCCATGACCGAAGACCCACGCACCAGCCAGCCCACCGCCTTCCCCGGCGAAACCCAGCAGGCAAGCCCCGGCTTTGAGACGGAGATGCGCACCAAGCCCGATCACGGCGAGGAGTCGTATGTCGGCAAGGGCCTGCTCGAAGGCCGCGTCGCGCTGATCACCGGCGGCGACTCCGGTATCGGCAAGGCGGTCGCGATCGCCTACGCCCGCGAGGGAGCCGACGTCGCGATCTCCTATCTGCCGGAAGAGCAGGCCGATGCCGACGAGACGAAGGCTTGGGTTGAGAAGGCCGGCCGGCAATGCCTCCAGTTGCCGGGCGACATCCGCGACCGCGACCACTGCGTCTCGCTGGTCGAGCGGACCGTCGCCGAGCTCGGCGGCATCGACGTGCTCGTCAACAACGCCGCCGCGCAGACGACCAACGAGGACCTCGGCGACATCGATGACGACGAGATGCAGGGCGCCTTCGAGGCCAACATCTACGCCATGATCCGTCTGGCGAAAGCTGCCGTGCCGCACATGAAGCCCGGCTCCTCCATCGTGAACTCGACGAGCGTCCAGGCGAAGGTCGCGACCGAGAACATGATCGTCTACGCGACGACCAAGGGCGCGATCTCGAGCCTGACGATCGGGTTGTCGAACCTGCTCGCGCCGAAGGGCATCCGAGTCAATGCCGTCGCCCCCGGCCCGGTCTGGACGCCGATCCAGCCGATCGCCAAGTCTTCGGATGAGTTGGAGAAGCTCGGCCACAACACGCCGCTCGGCCGGGCAGGGCAGCCAGCGGAACTCGCGCCCGCCTACGTGCTGCTGGCGTCCCGCGAGGGCAGCTACATGTCGGGCGCGGTCATCCCGGTGACGGGCGGGATGCCGATGTACTGAGGCAACGCCATGCCCGAAGCACCGTCGCATCGACTCGATCGAGCGATGGTGCTTCGGTGGCGAAACCCGGAAAGATCCACGAGGAGACAGAGCGTTGGCAGACAACAAGAAGAAGACCGACGGGCGCGACAGGGCGAAGGTATCAGCCAGCGAGCCCTACGAGGTGACCTACTTCGCCAAGAAGCATGGCTTGGCGGCCGAGCAGGCCCGCGAAATCATAGAGAAGCACGGGCCGAGCCGCGAAGCCTGCGACGCGGCCGCCGAGCGCAAGCGGTAGCCGAAGTTCTCGAACCAGCGAGGCGGCGATGACGACAAGACATGGAGGATGCAACTGCGGATCGGTCCGCCTTGAGATCAACGGCGAGCCGACCCGGGTCGGCCTCTGCCACTGCATCGTCTGCCGGAAGGAGACGGGCGGACCCTACCTCGCGTTCGCCGTCTTTCCTGAAGCGGCCGTCACGGTCACGGGCGAGACCCAGAGTTGGGCGGACGACTTCGTCCTCCGCCATTTCTGCCCGACCTGCGGCTCGAGGCTTTTCAGCGTCGAGGGCAACGGGGAGGTCGAGATCCGCCTCGGGTGCCTCGACGCCGCGCCGACGGATCTGGCGCCGACATACGAGAACTGGATCGTCCATCGGGAGAGATGGCTTCCGGAAGTGCCTGGTGCCGGTCAGAACGAGCGGGTACGAGACTAGCGGCGCGCGTCGACCATATCGCCGGCGTATGCAGCCCTTGGAGAGAGGACGCTCATCAGTCTGTTCTCGCCAGACAACCTTGTTTGAGGCAAACGGCTACTCTCACGCGGTTCGCTGCGCGAAGTAACTCCGGTGCGGTGACATCGATCAGGAAGATTGGGCGGACCGACTAACTGTTGAGAAGCTGGGACAGCCGCACAATGAACTCGCGACCGGGATTGGTGCCCAGTTCGTACCGCTCCTGGTAGACCTCGAAGGCCAGATCCTGTCGCCTGCGCGAACGCGCGAGATCGGCCGACGCCAACGCGTCGGGCAGTTCCGCGAGGGTCACCTCGGTGCAGTAGCAGGGGGCGCCGCACTGTTGCCGCCATGAGTCCGCGATCGAGCCCGCATCATGGGCGTCGAACCCCGACGCCTCGACCAGTGCCATCGCCACCTCGCGGTCCCGGTCACGATCGGCCGCGACGGGCGCGGCGATGCGCTCCGGGTGAGGCGAGAATGCAGGCTGAGGCATCCGACACCGACATGAACAGGTATCGCGATCTTTCGCGGACAGACCCGCTGACGCAGCTTCCGAACCGTCGCCACTTCAACGAGCGGCTGGGGCAATGGCTCGCTGCTTCCGAACCCTTAGCGCTGCTGATGGTCGATGTCGACCACTTCAAGGGTTACAACGACACACTCGGACATCCGGCCGGCGATCGATGTCTGCGTCACGTCGCCCTGGCATTGGCCGCGTTCGAGCGGGATGACGGCGTCTTCTGCGCACGGTACGGTGGCGAGGAGTTCGCCCTTTTGCTCCTAGGGTGTGCCGAGCCGGACATTGCCGGACTTGCCGACGCGGTCGTGCACGCCGTGAGGGGCTTGGGCATCCCGCATCCCGGTCGTCCCGACGATCTGGATGTCGTGACCGTCAGTGTCGGAGCCTTCTTTTATGCCGAAGGCGCTCTCCATTCAGAACGTCTGATCGATGGAGCCGACAGCGCGCTCTACCTCGCGAAGCGGCGAGGGCGGGATCGCGCCGTAATCCATTGCGGCGCATCGAGATCCGCTGCCGCGTGATCGAATTGCCACGGGTTTCAGTCGCGGTCGAACCGGTGGGCCTCCAGATCCGGCAGAATGCTGTCGAAGGCCTCGATTGTCGCCCTGTCTCCCGCCATTTCTCCGTTTCGCCGCCCGACCCTTGCCTCAGGCACGGCGTTTCAGCCGTGCTGTTCCCTCAGGTACTTCGCCGCCGCGGCGACCCTACCGTCGTTCAGGGCACCACGCATTGTCATCCATGCTCACTGGAAGGTCGCCCTTGTCCGCGGGGTTCGGCCGACATCACCTGATCGAGGAACCTGGCAGATGACGCAGGGGCCGGTTTTTGTCATCGTGGATCTGTAATGCTTTAGCATGATTCGCCGCAGCGTTCGGAGGGGACGGATGCGGAACAGACTCGGCCTCTTCTACCTCGTCATGGAACACGATCCGAACCTCGTGTTCGTCAAGGACCCCGACGGCCTCATCATCTACGCGAACCGGGCGTTTCTAGAACTCTATCCGCCGAGCACGCGGAACTCGATCGTCGGCACGACGACGGTCAACGCGTTCACTCCGGAAGAAGCGGCCGTTTGGATGGCCGAAGACCACCGGGCGATGACCGCAGGTGTCTCCGAAATCGTCGAGGAAATCTTCGACTACACGGGCAGGCGTCGCTTTCTCCTGACCCGCAAGATCGCTTTCTCCAGCGCGGAAGGCGAGCCGAGGTTGCTCGGCATCAGTACGGATATCTCCGAGCTGGCGGAGCGCGAACGTTCCCTAGTCGATGCCAACGACCGCCTCGCGAAGTTCGCGGCCTTCGCCGCGCACGATCTGCGTTCACCTCTCGCCAGCATCGCCAGCGCGGTCAATGTGGTGCGGCAGGATCGAGAGACAGTGCTCGGCCCGAGGGCGGAGCATGTGATGGAGCTCGTGTCGGAGTGCGCAAGGGGCCTCGCTCAGCAGGTGACGACATTGCTGGTGTCGACTCACGCCGAGCACCGGAACGAGTTGAACAGGCGACTGACAGACCTGAACCTCCTCGTGGAAGAGGTGCGCTTCAACCTCTCCTGCATGATCGAGAGACACGGTGCAAGCTTCCACGCCATGCGGCTGCCGAGCCTGGTCGTCGAGCCGGATCTTTTCCGGCAACTGCTTCAGAACCTCGTCGAGAACGCGATCCGCCACCGCTCGGACGATCGGCCACCCGTCATCGTGTTTCGCCACGAGGTCGGGGGCAACCAAGACGTCATCTCCGTCGAGGACAACGGCGTCGGCATATCGCCCGCCGAGGCGGACCGGGTGTTCGGCGCTTTCGAGCAGGGTGCGAACGCGCTCGGGGGGACGGGCATCGGGCTTGCGTTGTGCCGTCGGGTGATCGGACTGCATGGGGGGTCCATGAGCATCGACACCAGTTACACCGAGGGATGCTGGGTCGTTCTCAACGTGCCCCGGGGAGCGGATGGCGTCGGGCGTGACGGGATCCGAGCGGCTTGAGCCGCTCACCTGACCTTTGGAGGTTGGCGCTCGCCGACGCGGCGTCCCGCAACGGTCCTGCGTTTTCTTGCCCTGTTCAGGCCGCGATCGTCTCCATGGAGCCTTGCCGGTCGGCTCGTTGCCATGCCGCAAAGTCGACCGCCTCCATCGGCTTGGCGAAGTGATATCCCTGCGCTTCCTCGCAGCCCATCTCTTCCAGCAGGTCGGCGGCAGTCGACGTTTCGACGCCCTCGCCGACGACGCGGTAGCCCATCCCCTGCGACATCGTAATCATCGAGCGGACGAGCGCCTGCTCGCGCTCGCCCTTCTCGATGTCGAACACAAAGCTCCGGTCGATCTTGACGACGTGTGCGGGAAGCCTCTGGAGATAGGCGAGGCTGCTGTAGCCCATGCCGAAGTCGTCGATCGCCAGCCGGAGGCCCGCCGCGGACAGCGCGCTGAGCCTCTCCAAGGCGGTCGTCGCGTCCTTCATCACAGCGCTTTCGGTAACCTCCAGTTCCAGGCTCTCAGTAATCAGTATAAAACGACGCATTTCGGACTGATCATTCGCGAATATTTCCGATGTCGAAAAATAGTGTCTCGCCCGAAGAGTCGTCAACACCGTCATTATCTGTGACGACATGGCCGATGCTGTCGGCGCCAATCGCGAAGCCCTCGACCTTGTCGACGACATAGCCGCCCGTACGCTTGAGATTGGGAATGAGATCCCGAACGGTTTCCTTCGCCACCACCGGCAGGGGACCGCCGAGGGGCGCGGGATTCAGTTCGGACAGCGCGACGCGGGTGATCGCCTTCAGCCTTGCCGCTTGTCCGATGCGGTTGTCGCGCTCGATCAGGTAGACGTGGTCGCCATATGCGGTGATCTCGGAAAGGCCTACCCAGCCATCCTCGCCCTCGGCCGTCTCCAGCGGGTAGAGCACGGCGCTCCAGGCCTTGGTAGCGGGATCGTAGGAAACAAGCTTGGTCTCGTTCTTCGGATCGGTCTTCCAGGGGCGCTGGATCGCGATCCAAAGCTTGCCGTCGACCATCGTGATGCCCTCCGAACCCGAGCGCGTCTCACCCTTCAGCAGTTCGGCATCGAACGGCACTTCTTCCAGGATTGCGCCCTTGGCGTCGACATGGACCAGCTGGTGCGGAACGTCCTTCTTGGTGTCGCCCTCACTCGCCAGCCAGAACCCGCCCGCGCCGTCATGGGCGATGCCTTCGAGATCGAGCTTCTCGGCTGGCTTGCCGTTGCGGGTGACAATTGTCGAGCTGGTGATGCGGGCGGGCGTCTTAGAGGCGTCGATCGCGTAGATCGTCGGCGCCGCGGCATAGGCGCTGTCGCTAACAGCGCGCAAGCTCGTCGCGACCTTCGGATCGGCGACGATGCCGGAGAGCGCGCCCCAGGCGATCGGGCGACCGTCCTTTTCGTCCGAGACGAGCTCGGGATAGGCGGCGGTGCCCTCGGCGCGCTCGTAGATCATGACATGCGAGCGCGCGGCGCCGTCTTCCCCTAAATCGGCTTCGTTCGCGGTGACGAGGAGATTGCGGCCGGGAAGGGCGACGGCGCCCTCGGGCGAGATGCCGGAAGGAAGAAGTTGAAGGAAGGCAGGCTCTGCGCCCGTGTCGCGATAGACGCCGACGACCGAGCCACGCTCGGCCAGGATGAAGATCAGCGTCTCGTCGCCGAACCGCGCGACCTCAAGGCCCTCCGGCTCGACGCCCTTGGCATCCGAGCGTTTGTCGGGATAGTGGCCGGCCTTCGCCGCTTCCATTTCGAGCGCAAGGCCGGACTCGTAGGCCACGGTGCCGTCGCGCTTGAAAATTGTGAAGCCGCGCGTGCCGCCCTTCCAATCGCCCTCGTTGGCGACGACGAGACGGTCCGTTCCCAGCCACTTCACGGCATCGGGCTCGCGCGGGCGCGCCTCGATCGTGTCAGTGAAGGCGATCTTCTTGTCGTCCTTGGCGTCGACGCCTTCGAGAGCGACGGTGCCCGCCGAGAAATTCGCCGTGACCTTGCCGGTCTTGGCATCGACGATGGCGATGTGGTTGTTTTCCTGAAGCGTGACGGCGATCTCGCCGGCGCCGTTGAAGGCGACGAACTCCGGCTCCGGATCCTCCGGCGCGACCTCTGCAAGGCCGGTGAGGTCGACGCGCTTCAGGCTCGCGCAGTCCGGCGCGCCGTCCTTGACGGAGAGGATGACGAGATCGCCCGCTGGCAACTGCGGCAGCGCGCCCTCGGCAACGTCCTCGTCGCGCTCGTTCTCGATGGCGACCGCTATCAGCGTCTTGTCCGGCGAGACAGCGACGGAATCGGGCTGCCCGCCGAGATCGCAGGAAGCGCCTTCCGCCTTGGAGGCGAGGTCGACCGTGGCGAGGCGACCGGAGGGATTGGCGCGGTTCTCCGACGTGTTGACGGCGACAATCGCCGTGCCGCCGATGACGGCGACCGAGGTCGGCTCGCCCTTCATGTCGACGAAGCCGACGGCCTTTGGCGATCTGGCGTCGGAGATGTCGATGAGGCCGATGCCGCCGAGTGGGCTGTCGGAATAGATGAGCGTCAGCCCGTCCTCGCTCGCCGCCACGATCTCGGCGGAACTCGTTGAGGTCGGCTTTTTGTCCGCGGGCAGATTATCCGTCACCGCGAAGGATGCGATGCGGTTGAACACCGGTTCGGCCGTTGCACCGAGCGCGGAGCCCGTGAGAAAGAGGGCAGCGAGCGGCAGCGTGGAACGGGCGATCACAGGCGATTTTCCTTCGGGAAGTTGAATAGGTTGCTTTCAATCAGGCGTATGTAACAACTCGATGACATCCCCAACGCTCCGCCCCGCTGCCCTCTACTGGCCTCGGCACTGTTGCTTGTGCTGCGTCAACCCTCGACGCTCTTCTCTCCGTAGGCAGCGCCCGTCGCAGCACAGCCCGCCAGTTCCATGACTCGCTCGGCGGCAAAACCTATCATTACGCGAAGAAGGTCGGTGTGTCCGGAGGGCTTTGCCAGTCGTCATGAAGGCCGTCTATGAACGCGTCGGGCGCCGCCAAGAGATCGATAACTGAAAAGTCGTCCAACGAGGCCAAGTGAACGGAAACGAAGGCTCGCCGCCCATCTGCTCGATCCGGCCATGGTCACGAGCCGGACGTACTCGGCTCGACCTAGCGAGCCAACTTGCCGTGCCACCGGTAGCGATCAGACAGGCGAGAAACACGCTGGCAAAAGGGCAGGGCAACCGCTCGTCGACTTTCCGGCCTGACAACGGCCTCGCTGTTGATATGGGCTAGAGCCAATACAGACTGGGGATTACGCTCTCGGAAGCGCATGACCACGGCTCCGGCAATACCGTCGGATGTCACTACTGCTGCACTAAACGCCACTATCTGCCGCAGGATCTGAAGGCGATCTTAGGCCATATAGACCCTCGGCATGTCGCAAGGGGCAGGGCTTGCGAGAAGTGGAAGCATCGCGACTATCTCGTCGTCTGCGTCCGACATGCGCTGCGAGCAGAACGCATTGGGGTCGTGATCCGCCGGCTCGATCGCCTCTTCATGGTGCGTCGGGTCGTTTGGCGGGAGGAGACATGGGGCTAATGTTGCAGCTCTTCTTGTCCCGCCGCAATTTTGAACACAGCTGCTAAAAGTATCTACAGTTCAACGGCTTGAAGCATCACGCGCCGTATGTTTCAATTTCGCGACAGACGTTCTCCCGCGACTGTCTCAGAGAGCCTCGGCGTTGCCCATCCCGCCGAGGCTCTCGCCTGTTGCCGTCCTCTGCCTTCAGGCCACGCTGACTGTCTCTCGACAGAAACAGGTCATCTGTCACAATTCGTCATAATTCAGAGTGCGGTTGTTTGTGACCGCTCCCTCCGACAAAGGCACTTCTGAAGGTCCGTGTGGACCAACAGGGGCAGATGCAAAGCATGTGCCCTTCATCACGGGGGTGCATCATGTCTCTCAGATCCGTTATCCTCTCGGCAACAGCTTTGCTGGCTGTCATCACCAGCGCCCGCGCCGCCGACACGTCCGTTGTCATGGTAGAGCCCGAGCCGGCGGAATACGTCCGGGTTTGCGATGTTTATGGTAAGGGCTACTTCTATGAACTCCAGCGGGATTGGGCACGGGAAGCGACCATTCCGGGTTTCATGGATGTCTTCAAGAGCTTCGACGGCTTTAACCCCGAGAAGGCTGCGGCATCGCACGCGGCTTGACCACGATCGGGGCCAAGCAAGTGTGACGGGGCGGCCAACGCGACGGCCGCCCGGCAAGGCTTGGCTCGGTGGGGTTCGCAATTGCCTGCGTTCCTCGCGGGGCGACACGGCAGCGCGTTCGCCGACGCTAGTGCGCGCCGGGTTCCTGGGTTAGCTCGCAACATCATCGATCGAAGCCCCGGGGTCGTCCGTGCTCCGATGGCTCCCCTTCAGCAGAATCGCGCGCCGACCGCGTCGGAACACCGCCCGCAGAGCGTCGGCGTCTCCCACAACAACCACCGCGGCCTCAGCTCCCCTGGTCCTCCAACGGTCTGCTTTCCCCCCGTCGCGGGTGACCACGAGGATCTGTTCTTCTGCTGCAAGGAGGCTGCCGACGACAGCCGATCCGACATGTCCAGTGGACCCGAGAACGATGATCATGGTCGGAGCTCCTCGTCAGCCAAAAGCGGCCCTACGGACAGCCAAGCAGGATAGGACCGGAAGTCTGACTTGCTGAGAACGGCCAGGGTGTCTCTGTCCTGTTGTTCGACGACTGCAAGGGCCGTCGTGGACAAGATGGCATAGGCGTCGTCGAGATAGTCGCCAATGGCCTCGAAGCCGAACGTCCAGCCCACTTGTGGTTCCTCGGCATCACGGCGCAGAGTCACGTGCGTGAGTTCGACAGAGCAGATCCGTATCGGCGCCGACGACGGATCGGCATTCGACACTGGCGACGCACCACTTGGGACTTGGCCTTCCCAGTTCGGCACGTAGCGGCGCAGCTGACGCACCTTTCTGACGAAGGCAGTTGGACCGCTGCGAAGGAACTCCGCCGTGAAGTGGTTCTTGCGATCACCGAGATCGGGCTTCATCGACCACTTCGACCAACCCCTCGCCAGGACGGAACCGATACTCGGAAGGTGAATGCTTCGGCCCATGTCGACCGGGCCCTTCGCCTCGAGCATCTCGTCCCGAATCTTGATGCCGACCTCATGCCAGGCCGGGTCAGGTGTGAGGTAACCATCATCGCGTGGTTCCTCGATACGGACCAACGCTTGGTCGACGTCGAAGAATGCGTCCAATCCCGTTGGCGGCTGGTCCCTCCCGAACCACCGGATCTCGGCGCTGACCGTGATCACGTCGGTGCTTCCAGGTGCGCTTGCTTGTCGGCAGCCCGCCACGTTTGTGAGGTGTGCTTCGCTTTCCGGCTCCCGGCGGCATCGAGATAGCTCTCCATCCGTCGCCGGAACGCGGCAGGCTTCTCGGCGAACAGGCGCGCGCAGGCCTCCAAGGCGGATCGCCGAAGCTCGTCCTGGTAGGTGTCGATCAGCGCGGTGACGGCTTCTCGATCCTCATGGGATGCATGGGCGGCTGGGTCCGCGGCGATCTCGGCGCGCATCACGGCGTAGTCATGATCTCGGCCGAGGTCGTCAGCGACGCCATCCGCCACCTTGCGTGCAGGCTCCAGCACCTCCGGCCAAGCTGGCGAGAGGAGCCGCAAGTGCATGGCGTGGTACTTCACCCGCTTGCGTAGCTCGTGGAACGCCTCGGCGTCGCCATGCCGCTTCAAACCCTCCAGCCCCGCGCGGGCACGACGGTAGTTCTCCTTAAGGCCATCCAGCAGGGCGGCACGCGCCGAAGCCTTTTCGTGCGACGAACCCCATCCCTTCCACTCCTTCTGTGCCTTCTTCAACGTGTCTACGACGTCTGCCACCTTCTTCGACAGCGATCCCTGTTCATCGACGGCAGCCTGCCGCCTGCGGTCCAGCGCTTCCCTGAGGTTGGACATCGGCCCCACCGCGGCATCCTCGCCGAAACGCTCCTTCAAGGCATCGAGGGACTCGATCAGCGCCGTCCGGTCGCGGACGGCCGACAGGCTCTTGGCCGTGTCCCGGAAGCGGACGTTCTCTGAACGGTAGAGGTCGGGATCGCTCCTCCGAATGAGGCGCAAGAGACCGCGCAACCTCTTCAACCGCTTGCGCACGTCGTGGATTGCTTCCCCGCGATCTCCCGAGGCATTGTCGAGGTCCTCGACGGCTGCTCCGAGCTCCTCGAGCGCGACGCGTCCTATCTCCTTCGAGAGGGATCGCTCGGGATGCAGTTTGTAGGCCATGAGCAGTATCTCTGTTTTGCGGAAATGTTTTCCGATCCAGCATCAAGAGTCTTGCTTGATCAAAGGTGATGGACAGAAGACGCTTAAACAGCCCGCGCGGTTGCCCTTCAGTTGCGTTCATCGCCGTGTCACGCAGGCGGCGCCTTATCCGCGAAAGTGGTCGGGAGCGTTGTCGATGGACTGGATGTCACTGGCGATGGGCGCGATCGGCGGCCTCGTCCTCTTCCTCTACGGCGTGCACGAGCTCAGCCAGGCGCTGAAGGCAGTCGCGGGCGAGCGGATGAAGCGGTTGATCGGTCAGGCGACGGGCGATCGCTTTCGCGGTCTCGGCGCCGGGACGGTCGCGACCGTTCTCCTCGACTCCTCCTCACTGACGATCATCCTCCTCATCACCTTCGTCGACGCGGGCCTCGCAACGTTCGTGCAGGCGCTGCCCGTCGTTCTCGGCGCCAACATCGGCACGACGTTCTCGAGCCAGGTCTTCGCGGTCGGCATCGACGCGTACGCCCCCGTCCTGATGCTCGCCGGGTTCCTCCTCCGGATGACGATGAAGAAGCACCATGCCAAGGATTGGGGCTCCGCCATCTTCGGCATCGGCCTCGTCCTCTTCGGCCTCCACACGATCGGCGAGGCAGCCGAGCCCTTAAAGGACCAGCCGGCGGTGACGGACTGGCTTAAGACCATGGCGACGCCCGTCTACGGCATCATCGCCGGCGCGGCCATCACGGTCGCCATCCAGTCCTCGTCCGCCATGCTCGGGATCATCATCACGCTGGCGGGGCAAGGGATCATTCCGCTGGAGGCAGGCATCGCGATGATGCTGGGCGCCGAGATCGGCACCTGCGCCGACACGCTCGTCGCCACGATCGGGCGCTCGCGCGACGCGCTGCGGGTCGGGCTGTTCCACCTCTTCTTCAACATCATCACCGTCCTCATCGGTGCGGTGCTGGTGGAGCAGATCGTCGCCTTCGCGACCTGGACCAGCGACGACGTCGCCCAGCAGATCGCCAATGCCCATGTCGCGTTCAACGTCGGCGGCGCGCTGCTCTTCCTTGGCTTCGTGCGCATCGTCGGGCGGCTGATCGAGCGTGCGGTGCCGGAGCGGATGGAAGCCGTCCCCGCCGAGTGAGGCTGAGGGGTGAACATCATCACCCGCGAAAGGGAGCTGCCTCATGATGAGGACCACGAAGCTGGGCACGGCAGGCGAGCGCTTTCGGCGCATAGCCGAGGAGCAAGGGCGTGAAGCTGCTTCCACGGTGCTGCCGAAGGTTCGCGAGCGATGCCTGGAGGCTGAGCGTTCCTTCCTTGTCATGGCCGAGAGGGCGGAGGCGGTAGAAGTCGACCGTCAAAGACGAGCGGCTGCGGTTGTACCGAAGCCTGCTGCCCGACGCCCCCGGCGTTTCGGCTACGCTTGAAGCACTTCAGATTTTACCCTGCGCTTCGCCTTCGGCTTTTTCGCCCGTGATGTATCCCCGGCATCCTTCTCGTCCGAGGTGCGTTCGGCGATCGCCAAGTCCTGTATGCGCTTTGCCTTCTCGGGATCGGCGTCGAGGCCACCCGTCAGAGCGTAAAACGCGGCCTGAAC
The DNA here is from genome assembly GCF_001425485.1 of Aureimonas sp. Leaf427. Classification (GTDB taxonomy): domain Bacteria; phylum Pseudomonadota; class Alphaproteobacteria; order Rhizobiales; family Rhizobiaceae; genus Plantimonas. The sequence goes on from NZ_LMQW01000015.1 coordinate 43,737, forward strand.
CACGTCCTTCTTGGACACGCCGGGATGACGTTCGCGCACCGCCGCAATGATCTCCTTGGCCTTGGTGCCAGGGGTGGCAAGCTCTTGAACGGTCGCGGCGAGATCGTCGAGCTTCGACATGGGCAGATTCTTTGTCAACGAAATGTCATGAGCCCTTCCGCGAGGTCGCTGTCACAGTCAACGGGTGCGCCTGTCGGCATCGTCGCGGGAACGTCATCGTGTGGGCTTAGGCTAGCGGACAACCTATGGAGGACACGCCATGCCGTACCGCCTCGTGAAGGGTCGCTACCGGGTCGTCGCCTACTCGCCGGACGGCGACACGATCCGCTTCGAGCCCGACGACCGCGAGGCCTTCGGCGACCTGCTCGACGACGCCCAGTTCAACGTCCGGGGTCACGTGCCGTTGCGCTTGGAGGGCATCGACGCGCTGGAAAGCCATTATTCACCACCGTCGGGCGGCGGGGCGCTCAGCCAGCCGATGCCGCTCGCCCGGGCTGCCACCGACTTCCTTCTCGACTTTGTCGGGATCCGGGACGTCGTCTGGACGGCCGAGCGGCGCTCTATCGCTTCGGCGGTCGATGGGGTGCCCGGCCACATCCTGACCCGTTCGGTCGACAAGTACGGCCGCGTCATCGCGTTCGCCTTTACCGGAAATGCGGACGAGGAGGACGGTGACGACGTCTACCTCGACGCCGATGGGCTGGCGGCGAGCTACAACCTTGTGGCCCTCTCGGCCGGACTCGTCTACCCGACCTTCTACTGGGGTCTCTTTGCCGATCTCCGGACCGCCATGGCCGACGCCACGCGGGCGGCACGCGCGGAGCGCAGGGGCGTCTTCGCTAAGGACGCGACACAGACGGGCGTGACAGTGACGTCGCTCGCCTCGATCACCGATGACGCGGTCATCCTGCCGAAGCTTTTCCGTCGCCTCTCGGACTTCCTTGTGGCGACCGGATCGGTCGAGGACTTCGACGCCGCGGTGGAGGCCAACCGCGAACCCGTTCTGGACCTCACCACCAGCAACTTCACCCACTTCGACACCTTCATCGAGCAGGACGGCGATACGGTCCGCCTGACGCGCCTGCCCGAGGACATCGTCTTCGACCCGATGCCCAACCGCGAGACGGCGAGCCTCGGCGCCATGCTCGAGATGGCGATGGTCGATGGCGACATCACCGCCGAAACCGTCACGACCAACGGAGATCCCGCATGAGCAATGTCCCAGGCATCAGCCCGATCACGACCGACATCGAGGACGTCCGGCACTCGGACGAGGACGGCTTCTTCGGCGACGAAGGTGACGGCAACGTCCCTGACGATGAGACGGACGAGGACGACGACGAGGCACGCAAAGTGATCGAGGAAGGGAAGGGCCGCACCATCAATCCTTGAAGGGTTGGTCGGATCCGCCGCGACGCGTTTTGACATCGCCACGTCATCGGCGGCCGCTATCGGAGAGGCTCAGAACCACGACGGTCGATGCCATGCACACGTCTCATCCGGTCTTCGGGGACCTCGTCACGTCGAACAGGCTGGTGCGCGGCGGACGTTGGACGTTCCGGGGCACCCTCGTCCTCTTGGACGACGTCTTCGCCGAGCTCGCGCGGGGAATGACCCTGCAAGCCGTCTGGGAAAAGCATGGCGCGCTCGATCGCCGGGACCTCGAGGCGGTGGTGAGCCAAGCGCTGGGCGAGCATGCCCACGCGCTCCGCGAGCCGACGGGCGACCTCGCATTCGGCGACGCTCGCCGCGGGGCGGAAACCCGATCGACACGCCGCGCCGCAGCCTGATGGGGCCGATCGTACCCACCATCCGCCGGGGGCGAATGGGATGGATGGAAACCAGGCGGCCGGTCGCGGCAGATCTCGACGAGCGCATGGGCGCAAGGACGGAGTCTTCGATGTCCCCAAAGCGGCCGCCATCCGACGCCATGACGCTCCGGGAACTTGGCGTCGCCGATCTGGACTGCGCTTTCGACGCTGAGGGGTTCCTGGACGGTCCGCCCGCCGACGGGGCCGATCGGGCAAGTGCGCCGACCAGCGCGGACGGCAAGGACCCGGTCGAGGTCGACGACCTGCCGCGGCAACTGTCCACCTCGTAGCCGACGAGTCGGCGCGCGGCCCCGCTCTCGCGTCCGGTTTTGATGACGATCCCATGAAATTCCCCATGCCGGGGAACGGCGACCGTCGCGCCGACGCTACCAAAAGCGACCAACCGGGCCGATGCCCACCTCAATGACGGACGGAGTTCCCCATGTCGAAGGTCAGCATGCCCATCCTCCTCGCTGCCTTTCTCCTCTCCGGGGCTGCGGACCAGGCGCAATCGACCGCCGGCGACGAGGTGCAGGACTCGGGCGTCGGCAAGGTCGACACCGGAGCCTGGGTCGGCAAGCCCGTCGTCAGCGCCGACGGCAAGGCGATCGGCAAGGTTCGCGACGTCAGCATGGCCACGGCAAATAGCGACGGCGGGGTCGTCGTCGTCGAGAGCGAGGGCGGCGAGGAGCTGAAAGTCCCGATGCAGGGCGCCAGCTTCGACGGCACGTCGGTGACGGTCTCGATGCCGGAGGAGAACGCGGACAAGCCCGCGGCGGCGAACTGACGGCATGTCGGCAGCGTCACCGCGACCCGGAAGATGAAGGGCAAGTCCGTCCATGTCGTCCTGAACGCCGGGGCGGGAGCGGCGTCGAAGCTCGGCGTTACGAGGCAGTCCCTGATGGATGCCCTGGGCCGGGCCGGAGCGCGTTCCGTCGACATCGATGCGGATGCGTCGACGCCGCTTGCGGACCGTGTCCGGGACTGTCAGGAGTTCTGTGCGGGAGGTCATGATGATGGAAAGGAAAGGACCATCGCATGGCTATCGACAAAGAGCTTTTGGACCAGCTTCTGGCGGGACGCGACCCTCAGGACGTTT
>NZ_LMQW01000016.1 GCF_001425485.1 Aureimonas sp. Leaf427
GCCAGAACAGCGGCGTCGATCTTCTCCTCATCGATATCCATGCTCGCAAACTTATCATGCAAACCACGCAAACGCCGCGGTCTTCATCGGATGCGTACGCAGCTAACGGCCCCTTCCATCATTTAAGTCGCAGCGGGCACCTTCTGTGTGACTTGTTCGCCCGTGCCGTTAGATTCCGCCACAACGTACCCAGAACCGCATATCGTCGCGTGATCGTCTTCGTAATCCATTCGTGGCAAGCTGTAACGATGAGCAATGCCTTTTTTTACATTCTTGAAACGATCATTAACGGCTTTCCGCCTGGTGGTATGAAGCCAAGCCCTCGAATGGCTATCGCGAACAAGATTGCGAACTATCTTGCGCTAGGCCTTGTCGCGGCGGTTGGTGTTTGGATCGCATATGCAGCAATCAGCTAGCAGTGGGCGAATACCTGTATAAAGGGTCATCAACATGAAGGCGATCTGGCGGGCGTTGGGCTTTCTTTTCGGAGGTCTCATGATGTCGATGATTATCGTCGCGATACTCGGCGCCTTCATTGCGCTGTTTGGCGGAATGTTTGGCCTTGAAAAGCTTCGGTCGTTGGGTGCGAGCCTCGCAGGAGGGGGAGCGGCTGCATTCTTTCTCATCATATTGTCGCCGTTAGGCAGAGTGCTCTCTTTTGCTCTCCTAGCATTCAAGTCAGCTGCACGTGAAGAGCAGAAGACGGCGAAACACTAACGTCGTGGATGGATTAGCGTTTGACCAATCGTTGTCGGAGAGCCAATGAGCGAACGTTTTGCAGAAAAATTGTTCTACTGCGTCGCGTGGGGGGCTCCCCTTTTCGCTGCGCTATGGTTGCTTCCAGAACCCGTATACAACCTAGCTTCTCGTGCCTACTACGCGTCAGTTTGGGAACCTGCTGAAGCTCAGGTTATCGCGGTTGACCGCGACACACGCTGCGAACCTAGGTATCGAACGACCGGAAGGCGACACTGGACCATCACACTTGACCGGGTAAGCTGCAAAGAAGCCAAAGCGATTGAGGCAGCCAAACCCGACCGCGACTGGTTTAAGACCCGGGTTATTCCCTTTGCGCTAGTTGAGCTCCGCCTTGCCGATGTACGCTCACAACACAGTTTCGATTACGACGAAATTGACTGGCCCGTAAAGATAGGTGATTTCATACCTGTTGCCGTCGATCCTGCTAATCGAAACAATTTCATACCGCAATCGACAACAGCTTACGTTAAAAGGCTACAGGATCTCAGCAAGATGCTGGCATGGATGTTCCTGTGTTGCAGCGTCGTTGGTTCGTTCGGTATCTACGGTTTATTCCGGGCACGGGAGAGCCGCGTCAGACAGGATGAACGCTATCGGCAGATCGTAGCGGACGAGGTCAATGGTAATTACCGTTGATAACAGCGTGGGATAATGGTAAGAGAACTTCAATTTGACGCTAGATGACATACATCAGGCCGTTGTAATGAGCTTAGGATTGTCGGCAGCGTTCGTAGCCTACTACTATGATTTGTATAACGTAAATAGAAAGTATCATTGGGACTTCTCGCCCGACGCAAAAGCATCTCGCGGGTACAACATATTTTTCTCCCTGCTATTTACAGCGACTTTTGTCTTTTGGTTGCCGTTCATTTTTTGATTTAGGTTCCATAATGAGATTTTATGCCATCGTAGTACCGCAAGCGTCATTTTGACCGACAATGTCAGCTTCAGGGTGGTCTGGCAGCGGTCGCCCGCGTTGTGGGCAGGTCGACAGCAGAAGGGCGACCTAGGGTGATGGGGTGGACGCCCCCGACGGCATCGTTGTGCCAGAATGGGGTGTTTTAACCATTTACAGGAGGCGTCCGTGTCCGAGGTTACTACGATCGGCCTGGATATCGCGAAGACCGTGTTCCATGCCCATGGCGCCGACGAGCGCGGCCGCGGCGTGTTGTCCAAGCGCCTGACGCGGCCAAAGCTGCTGGCCTTTTTTGCCGCGCAGCCACGCTGCATCGTGGCGCTGGAGGCATGCGGCGGGGCCCACCATTGGGCTCGCGAGCTGACGGCACTGGGCCATGAGGTTCGGCTGATCCCGCCTGCCTACGTGAAGCCGTTCGTGAAGCGGCACAAGAACGACGCGGTGGATGCCGAGGCGATCTGCGAGGCGGCGCAGCGACCAACCATGCGCTTCGTGGCCGTCAAGAGCGAGGAGCAGCAGGCATCGGCGCTCGTGTTCCGGACCAGGGACCTCCTCGTTCGCCAGCGCACCCAGCTCATCAATGCCATTCGCGGTCACCTGACCGAGTATGGCTGGGTTGCGCCGAAGGGGCCTGCCTACGTCTCGATGCTGAGTGATCTGCTCGACGACGAGCTGGGGGCCTCCTTGCCGCCGGCAGCAGTCTCAATGTTCCGCGTCATGCTCGACCTCCTCGCCGATCTTGACGAGCGCATCACCGCTCTCGACAAGGAGATCGCCCAGCGCGTCCGCGAGCAGGAGACGGCGCGGCGGTTGATGACCATTCCCGGGATCGGGCCGATCACGGCGACGGCGCTGATGGCCCTGGCACCAGCAGCCGAAACGTTTGCCAAGGGGCGCGACTTCGCTGCCTGGCTCGGACTGACGCCGTCGCAGCACTCGACAGGCGGCAAGCAGAAGCTCGGCGCAACCTCTAAAATGGGCGAGCGAACGCTGCGGCGCCTTCTGATCATTGGGGCTAGCGCCGTGATCATCCAGGCCACGCGGCGCGGGACCGCGAAGGGATCGTGGCTGGAACAGATGCTGGCGCGCAAGCCGCGCATGCTGGTGACGGTGGCGCTGGCCAACAAGATGGCGCGTATCGTCTGGGCCCTTCTGGCAAAGGGCGGAACTTACCGAGCTCCGATGGCGGTCGCGGCGTAAGCCGGGGTCGTCGTCAGAGGCCGTCGGGACGCGAGGTCGGTCGAAGGAGAGCATGGCACAACAGTCGGCGAGACGGGGCCGGAAGAACCAGTGCTTTCCACCGTGCCATCGAGCACGCTCTGGGTGTTTTGGTTCCGGTCCGCGAACTCCCATACGGGCCCGCAGCGATACGCTGCATCAGAGGCCGGACAGATGGCAGCATCCGACATCGTGCCAACTCTACAGAAACCACTTGCGCCCAAGGGGGCGTCCACAGATGGAAAGCGGATGGTCGGCTTTGTGATAGGTATCCACGAAACCCGACACTAACGAACGGGTAATCTTCATAGCGGAGGATCGACCCCTCTCTATCAGATCGTCTTCTGACCCGCGGTTTCGATGTCAAGATTCTCAGGATACAATGAACTGTTCGGCGTAACCGATGAGGCAGCTATAAGCTCTGGTTTCATATTCTTTGGACTAGCTGGACTTGCTTTATCGCTTCGCATGGCTGTCGTGGTAAGGCGTCTTAAGCTATCTGAACAAGTGATAGGCAACGTAAAGGACTTTACGTTAAACTGTATATCTCCAACGGTAACATACACTTCACTTATCGTTGAGGTTAAGATGGCAGATGGAACGGTCAAGACAATTTCGGACGGCCGCAATATCGGAGGGCAGTTATTTTCAATAGGCCAACCGGTACCTATACTTCATCACGTTGCCAGTGGACAGTTGTTTTTGGTTCTCAACGATAAGCTAGAAAAAAGGCTTCAGAAGATGGCGATTGGGTACATTATAGGCAGCGCCCTTGCTTTTGCTCTAGGGCTGGGCGCATTCTACCGTGTCTTTTGACTATTTTGCCCATCGGGTTTGCACGTTGTGAAACCTAAATATGATTGGACTGCTGATCGCCCGCTTTCAGGCGAGCTTTCCTCGGTTAACACTGATAGTTCACAGCTTGGCTGTGGCGCTGACCGGGATCGCACTTTGTAAGGGCTGGTTCTCAGGAGATGTAAGCTCTTACAGATTGTCTGCGAAGCTCGACAGCGAACCTTTTGCGTTTTTGTTTGTCTTCCTTGGGACTCTGGCGATCGAGTGCATGCTGATCGGCTCTCTGCTGCTATCTATCTGTCCGGAGCGGCACCTCCGGCGTTTGCACCCAAAGCTAGCGGAGTTCAAGAGAAGGCGACAGCAGCGGATTAAGCAAAGACTCGGTTGTCTCAACGCCGAAGATATCGAACGCAGAGCATTCGACGAACCGCCTAGACTCATCATACCGCCGCAGAGGGGCATGCAGGTCACGGAGATTTATTCAGCTGAAAAGGCGCCAGCAAAGCCGGAAATAGAAAAGCGGTGAACCTATGATATGCCGGAATTTCCAAAGAATGGTTGTCTTCTATACTGCCTATGCAGTGAGCTTGGCTGCCGGGGTCCTGCAAATTTATCCCGCTGTCGTAAGTGGCATAGCGGAGTGGCCAAAGCAAAAGCTCATTAGCTTTTCAGAAACGCCGGTAGCGTTCATGGTTGCCTTGGCAATTTATAGTTTTGCGCCCTTAGCTGTGTCGTTCTTTACGTTCTGGAAAGCCGAGACGATCCGGCTTCGCCCGTGACACGACCGGCGCGAAGAGACCGGCGAATGTCAGCTTCCGCTTCAATCAGAAGGCCATCGGTCGGCTGTGAAGGGTCGACAGCGGATAGACCGCTTTCAGGCGGTCGCATCGTCAGCGCAGATCGGCTCGACCAAGCGTAGTTTCCGGTCACTGAATGACTTACGCGCCTATGGTCACCTCTCGTGTCTCTGCAGAGGCCGTTCGCTTCGCGATCTTAGCGACCGTCGCCCGCGAACACCCGAAGGCCTGCTGAACCGCTGTCCATGACGAGCCGCCCTTGAGCATGCCGGCGAAGCCGGCGTTGCGCCTGGTGTCCTCAGGGCGCCCCTTATAGACCCCAGCAGCTTTGGCCCGCTCCTGGCCCCGCGGCGGCTGGTGGCGTCTGGAACAGAGTAGAAGTTGCAGCCGACGCTGACCATGCCCTCGCGGCGGATGCGCCGCTTGAGCTTCAGGACCGATCGGAACGGGGCCAGCGCCTTCAGCCCACGCTAGATGTATTTGCGCAACGACTTGCGGTCGGCTCCCGTCGTCTTAAGCGATTGCCGAAACCGACCGGCCCTGCCGATGCAGCTACGGGATCACCATCTCCTCGCGCTTGATCACCGAAATCCATCTCCCTACCATCGGAAGAAGCATCGGCGAGTACCCCCTGCCGGTCTTCCACTACGAAAGCCATGATCAGCTTCGTGCGTTTCGCGTGGCTCAACCCACTCATCACCTTCTACGTCTGCTGCTTTCGCCGCCGTCGCTTCGTGGCAGGCCACTACGTTGGCTGCTCGCGCGGCACTCCCCCACTCCGTGGGCTCGTTGGTCCGCCACACTCACTGACTTCCAGTTTTGGGTTTGGTCGTTGGCTTGTCAGCCAACTCCTCGACCTTGTAGTCGTCCGGTGACGGGGAGCGCGGCGAACAAGCTGGGCCCCACGGCGCCCGTGTAGCAAGCATCTTAATATGAACGTGCATGTGTTCAAAATGACGCAGAAAGCCAGCTCATCCCGCTATTACGTTAGGTAAAACGGGAGGCCCATATGATCAGCTTGGCTAAGATTGGCGCGGGCGCGCTCTACGCTTCTGTAACGTTCGCACTGTCAGCTTGTGCAACACGGCCTATGCTGGAGAATGTTGTTCCCTACACCACCATCGATATCTCAACCAAAATCAGATGCGACGCAAGGCAGGCTCTTCTAACTCAGCTGCACGACTACTTCAAAAACTATCAAAACGTGGCGAGGACGACCAACCAGCCGTTAATCGATCGCCAAATATACGAGTTGGTTGAGAGCAAAGCGTTGGCTGTCAAAGACGTGCCTCTTAGTTCGCTGCCGCCAGAGCCACGAGAAAAGTTAGAAAGATTTCGGCAGGGCGCAATAATATATGACTTTGCATTTGACATTCATGAGCAGAATAATATTGATGCATCCGTGGGATACAATGATTGCTTCAATCTGAGTCGTGCATTTGGAACAGTTAGCGCTTCCTCGGATAGCACACGCAGAAACAAGCGCATGTTTAGACTTGAGGATAACTTTGAAACACTCATTCGAAATCTTCCTATAGAGTGTTTCAAGATAGATGCGGTAAAAGCAAACTCCAAAAAGAAGGGAAGCGCATACCCTATCGCCGATGATTTGAACCTCGCCGAAGCCATCGGCTCCTTCTAGTATCTTACAGACTACAGTAATCTGATTGCTCTCAGTGATAATGTTATCACCGCCAAAGGAGGCTCTGATAGCAAGTACAGCTGGCATGTTGATGAAATCACGTTCACGACTAAGCTAACAGGCACGATAAATCCGCAGTTTGAAGATACCGGGCGTATCGAGACGTTTAGGCTTGCTCCGGTGGGGGTCACCGCCACAAGCCTACGAGAAGACATTCATAGACTGGTGTTTGCGTTGGCAATGCCGGCCCGCAATACAAAGGGTGGGACATTTTCTGGTTCATCGATTGCCGCTCAAGGCGCAGCTGACACAGCCATAGTTCTCGGCGACGACAGGGTTTCACAACGTCAGCTGCGGGCTCTGGTCCGCTAAGTGTCTGAAACGCGCCGGGTTTGCCGGAGGCTCCCACTCTTGAGAGTATGGAGCCATGACAGCCAAGACGACGACGAAGTTTTCTCCCGAGGTGCGCGAGCGCGCCGTGCGGATGGTCCTCGACCATCAGGGCGAGCACGCCTCGCAATGGGCGGCGATCGGATCGATTGCGCCGAAGATCGGGTGCAGCGCGGAGACGCTGCGCGGCTGGGTCCGCCAAGCTGAGCGCGATCAGGGTCTTCGAGGCGGCACGACCAGCGAGGAGCGCGATCGGATTAAAGCTTTGGAGCGTGAGAACCGCGAACTACGCCAAGCGAACGAGATCCTTCGTAAGGCGTCGGCTTATTTTGCGGCGGCGGAGCTCGACCGCCCATTCAAACGATGAAGGCGTTCATCGACGACCATCGCGGCGTCTACGGGGTCGAGCCGATCTGCAAAGTGCTGCCGATCGCCCCCTCGACTTACCGTGAGTATGCCGCCCGGCGGGCAGACCCGAGCCGTGCGCCGGTTCGCGAACGCCGTGACGCCGGTCTTCGCGGCGACATCCGCCGCGTCTTCGAGGCGAACTTCGAGGTCTACGGAGTGCGCAAGGTCTGGCGGCAGATGAAGCGCGAAGGGATCGACGTCGCCCGTTGCACGGTGGCACGCCTCATGCGCCAGATGGGCTTGAAGGGTGCGGTGCGCGGGAGAACAGTGCGCACCACGGTCAGCCATCCCGCCGCCCCGTGTCTGCTGGATCGGGTCAACCGCCAGTTCAAGGCGCCATGCCCGAACGCCCTCTGGGTCTCGGACTTCACCTACGTCGCCACCTGGGCCGGCTTCGTCTACGTCGCCTTTGTGATCGACGTCTTCGCCCGGCGCATCGTCGGCTGGCGAGTGTCGCGCTCGGCCAGAACGGACTTCGTCCTCGATGCCCTGGAACAGGCGCTTCACGATCGAAGGCCTATCCGGAAGGGAGGTCTCGTTCATCACAGTGATCGCGGCGTCCAATACGTCTCGATCAAATACACCGAGCGCCTCGCCGACGCCGGCATCGAACCATCGGTCGGAAGTGTAGGCGATTCCTACGACAACGCCCTCGCCGAGACGATCAACGGCCTCTACAAGACCGAAGTGATCCATCGGCGTGGACCATGGCGAAGCTGCGAGGCCGTCGAGTTCGCCACCCTCGAATGGGTCGACTGGTTCAACAACCGCCAGCTCCTCGAGCCCATTGGAAACATTCCGCCAGCCGAGGCCGAAGAACACTACTACGCACAGCTCGAGGCGATGAAGATCGCCGCGTAGGACTCAATCCAACCAGCCTCCGGCAAACCCGGCGCGTTTCACTTTCCCTTCTGCGCTCTGCCCGGTGGAAGCAGTCCGGTTGCAACATATACAAAACTTTGTATGATGCGCCATGCCGAAGGATCTGGAATTTCGTGGAAGTGCTTTGGCCGATCTATGCGCCTTCCCTCTCTGATCCGCCGGGAAGCGGGCTATCAGCTCGATAAGGTCCAGAACGGCCTGGAGCCGGACGACTGGAAGCCGATGACGACGATCGGCTCAGGCGTTCAGGAAATCCGGATACGGGACGAGGCCGGCGCGTTCCGGGTGATCTACGTCGCCAAGTTCGTCGGCACCGTCTACGTCCTGCACTGCTTCCAGAAGAAGACGCAGAAGACAGGAAAACAGGACCTGGACCTCGCCTCGAAACGCTATCGCGATCTCGCACAGGAGCTTGAGCAATGAGCGGGCAGACCTTCACCAGCGTTTGGGACGCGATCGAGCCGACGCCGCAGGAAGCCGAGAACATGAAGCTGCGCTCGTCGCTGATGATAGCGTTGGAGCAGCACATTCGAGCTCAGGCCTGGACGCAGGGACAGGCAGCCAAGCGCCTCGGCGTCACCCAGCCGCGCATTTCCGATCTGCTGCGCGGCAAAATCAACCTTTTCAGCCTCGACATGCTCGTGAACATGGCCGTGAGCGCGGGTCTCCATGTCGAAATGCGGGTGCAGGACGCGGCCTGACGGCCAAGCGCTTTCGTGCAAGGAGCCATGGCTAATTGTTACGACGGAGCTCACATCTCCAGGCCGTAGCCGAACCGATGGCGGTACCGTAGAACTGCGATAGGCGGGAGGGCCCCGCCTATCAGTTTCGTTCAGTCACTGACTTTTCAGCAGCGACAATAGTTTGATTTAGCAGATGCCGCCGCGGCCGCCGGGCTTACAGCCGGATGCACGGTCGCCGCAGCGCGAGCCGTCGGAAGCGCGATCGGAAGAGTTCGTGCAAGCCTTCGCCGAAGGCACGATGGCGAAAGGCGAAAGCGCAAAGGCAGCCGTGAGGATGGCAGCGGTCAGGAGCTTCATGGTGGCGGATCCAGTCAGGGAGTCCACAGTCGTAGGCCGCTGCGGTGCTTTCATGAAGCACAAACTCGGGTTGCGTAACATTCGACTTTAGCGAGTTTCTTCATAAGGCTGCAGACACATGCCGAAAGGCAACAGATTGCCTCTTCAGCAGCCGATACGTGCGCGGATCTCGTCGACCTGGGCCTTTGATCGGCAGACGGTCTCACATGGGATGCCGTCGTTGTCGCGATCGGCGCCGGCATAGCCATCACACCACATCTGGACGGCTTCCTCGCAAGTCGACGCGGTCTTGCAGCTCCGGCGCTGGGCGACTTGGAACTCGCCTTCGACAAGCAAGCGCTCGAGCGCGTTCGGCTGGCTTTCCCGTGCGCGGGACAGCTCAGCGAAGGCCGGGTTGGGCAAGGCCGCCAGCGCGGCCCCGATAATGATCGTTCGAAGCATTCTCATTCCCCCTCTGTTTGATGGTCTTCAGCCGCGCACAGCGCGCCAGCCGGCGGCGACTGCCTCGGCCTCGCTGCAAAACCAGCGCTCCCCGTCAGCCTCGTCGATCTTCGTCTTGGCGTAGGAACGGCTCCCCGGCAGGTGATAGATCTTGCCGCTCTTGCTGATGTTGCCCTTGATCTGGCAGCCGCTTGGTCCCTTGGCGGGTTGCTCTTCCGAGGCAAGGCGCTCGCCGCGGCGCCACTCCGCCGGCGGCACGAAGGTTCCGGTCCACATGCCGGCCTTTGCACGCTTTGCAGCGGCTTCCTCGTCGCTGTAGCGGCCGTCACTATACTGCTTGTATTCGACAGCCCAGCCGGCTCGGACGAGCTCCGCGTTCAGCACCTTGCCGTTCGACTGACATTCGGCAACGATCCGTCCATAGCGGTCCCGGTCCTCTTCCTGGCACGTTACACGACCATTTCGGCCGATAAGTGAGGCCAAGGCATCCGCGGCGCGCGAGCCGCACAGGTAGCGCTTGCCGCTGGCGTCGTTGCAGGTCTGGCCGCTTTCGGGCGTGTCGACACCATAGAGCCGGATCCGCTCCTTCGTGCCCTCGACGGCGATCGTGTCTCCGTCAACGACCGTCGCGCGTCCCGCAATCTCATCCGCGGCAGCCAGCGAGCTGAGGTTGGCAGACATGCCGAGAGCGAGAACGATCGTGACAGATCGGGCAGCGATAGCGGCCCGTCGCAGCGTGTGGAGTTGGCGCATTCGAAGGGCTCGTCACGTCCAGCGTTTCTTGCCAACCGCTAAACCTTAGCGCGCAATTCCACACAACCCTACGAAGGTCGGAGTGCACCGGAGTTTTTCGTCAGCCGAACGTGTAACGGCTTCCAGCTCCAACTATTTGATAGCTCGCGATCCCGCTTGTCATCCTGCCTGCTCACGCAAAAAGGAAAACAAAATGACAGAAGCGAAGGCTCGAATGGCTGCCTACATTGCACAGGAGGCCGCTGCCTTGGTCGAGATCGCGCGGAAGGGTAATGCCCCCATGCTGGCCTATCTCGCAGGAATGCTCGCCGCCGAAGCCGCGGAGTTGGTGAAGAGGAGAAAACCGTAGCTTAAAGGCGCCTAGCCGGCCGCCGTCCAAAAGCCAGTTGCGACGAGCGCTCAGCCGGCGACGGCGGCCAAGGTCAAAGCTGAAGGCGGCGGGATGCAGATCATTCGTCCGCCGGAAGATGCTGTTTCAGAAAGTCGGGCAACGAGCGTCGCTGCAGGCCAGAGCGCCGACAGTTTGCATGAACTCGACGCAGGTCTGTCCCCCCTTGCGGACATAGCGAAAACCACCATGCCTGCCATGCGGTCTTAGCGCTCCTCCCGAAGGCGGGGAGATCGTAAATGGAGCTTGTCGAAACGACAGACGTAACGAGCCGCTCCCACCGACGAGGAGCGCTGAAAGATGGACACGATGAACCTCTCCCGCACCCTTCGCACCTGGCGCCAATATCGCGACACCGTTTCCGAACTGAACGGTCTTTCGCAGCGCGAACTGTCCGACCTCGGCATCTCGCGTTCGGAGATTCCGGCCATCGCCCGTCAGGCGACCCGCTGAATTTCAAAGTTTCGCTTCGATCGATTTCCTCCCATAGGTCGAAGCGGATCAGCCTCGCGGTTCCTCCCACCGCTGCAGGCACAAGATGACGCCCTGACCGGTCCTCCCCCGGTCAGGGCGTTTTCGTTTGGGAATCGCGTGGTCGCTGGTAACCGGCAATCTCACTGGCGGGCTATGTCCTCATCGTCAACGTCCTCGCCTATGGAGCCATGGTTCTGGATAAGGCAAAGGCCTCCAGAGGCTTGCGGCGTATTCCCGAGCGAACGCTTTTGAGGCTGGCCTTGGTGGGAGGAAGCGCCGGAACCGTGCTGGCCCAGCGGATGGTCCGTCACAAGACGCGCAAGGAGCCGTTCCGCTCGCAGCTCATTCGCATCATCGCCCTTCAGATCGTTGCCATCATCGCCTTGAGCATCGCGATGATCGTCGTGGAATTGCCGGAAGCCCTCTGGAACTCCATCGTTTCTCTGACGCGCGGCGGTTCGTAACCCTCACTGAAGAAACACCTTTCTTCGGTGGAAAGGACAACCAGCCGGACCTTTGCGATCGGCAGGGCGCCCCGAATTTGTCAGGAGCACGCCGTTCATCAACCGAACGAGGCCTTCATGAACGCATCCGCCTACCGCCTGACATCGCAGCGCATCGACCTCTACTGCAAGGTTCGGCTTGCCGATCTCCTGCCCCCGGACGACCTTGACCGCCTTCGCCATTACCTCGACGATTGCCTGACCCGGAGCCTCTTCCCACCCTATCGCGGACGGGCGATCGACACCGCCCTGATCGCCGACGCCGCCGGCATCGAGCCTCGCGTGCTTGCCTCGGCTCGAGCACAGATCCAACCCATCTGCGACGCCATCTGCCGGGCCTTAGCGGATCAGCCGCTTACCTCCCCTACTCGCAAACAAGAACACCGACGCCGAACATCACCGGCACATAGGACGGCAACGACGGCTGATCGCGCGGGATCGTCGGCAACAAGGGCCAAGCCTGGTCCAAAGCCTTGGTCGATCGAGGAGCATCCCGAACCGCTGTGGAGCGAATGGGAGGATCCCGAGGAACTCGCTGACGCGCTGGCGCTGCACATCACGCGCCACGGCGAGACCATCGGCCGCCTCGCGCGGGCGATCACCGCCACCGGGGTCTTCCTGGACCGGATTACTCTGGACAAATGGGTGAAGGGCACCTCCTCCCCGAGCTCGATCACCAGCCTCCAGGCCCTCGACCGGATCGAGCACCGCTATCGCCTTCCGACTGGAAGCCTGCGCGCAAAGCTGCCTCGGTCGGGACGAGCTACCCGCGGTAACGTCCTCGACGACATTCCCCGCCCCGAGCGGCGACGCCTGGCCTGGCACCTGCCGGAGGATTTCAGCAGGCGGCCGATCGCCGAGCAGGAGGAGATCCTCGCCTGGGTGCGTACCACCATCATCAGCGGAACCACCGACTACCGCCGCTATCAGGCCGCTGCCCAGCGTCAGCGTTTTGCCGTGCGCTTCGTCGGCCTCGACGGCGCTAAACGCCGGACCAAAAGGGCGGCGGCATCGCCGACCTCCAGCCCTCTCCATCCACGCTTTGCACTGGCAGCCAATGCCAACGACGAGGACACCGAACCCGGCATGGTGGTGGATGCCCCTGCCCGTCTTCGGCGCGAGATGACGGATCTCCTGCGCTTCAAGACCGCGACCCTCACCGCCTTCGGCCTTCGTCGCTCCGGCGTCTGGAACCCTGAGACGGCCTCGCAGAAGGTGGAGCATTTCGGGCTGATGTTCGGGGCCTTCGCCGCCTCGCCGACCGGCGAGATCCGCGGTCATGGCGTCGATCTCTGCGCCCTCACCTTCGCCATGCTGCTCTTTCCCCGGGTCTGGGACTGGTACCTGCAATGGCGCGAGGAACGGCGCGGCTTCTACACACGCTGGGAGCTCGACCTCCTCGCCGTCGGCCTGTCCCTCCTGCAAAAGGAAACGGGCTGGATCCGGCAGATGCCGCCCCTCGGCGACCATCTCGTGCCGATCCCCGGTCTTGTCACCGAAGACGACATCGCCACCGCCCGTGCCGACTGGAACGCGGCCTGCGATGCCATGCATGGTCATGCCCGCCATCGCTCGCGCGAGATCTCCCGCGTTGTCCGGATTCACCGCGATCCCTTCGAGCCGATCCTGCCCGTGCTCGAGGCCAAAAGCCCCGTCGGCGAGTACCGCAAGATCACCGAGGAGATCGTCCGCCGCATGCCGGACGAGCGGCGCTATCCCAAAGCTGCCGCCGAAGCGGTCCGCTCGTTCCTGATCCTGCGGCTCGGCCTCCACACCGGTCTTCGCCAGAAGAACCTGCGCGAACTGCTCCTGTGCCCGCCCGGACGCATCCCCACCTCCGAGCGCACGCTCGAGGAGCGCAAGCGCGGCGAGCTGCGCTGGAGCACGCGCGACGGCGGCTGGGAGATCCTGATCCCGTCCGTCGCCTTCAAGAACGCCAACTCGTCCTTCTTCGGGTCGAAGCCCTTTCGCCTGATCCTGCCCGATCTCGGCGATCTCTATGCCATGATCAATGCCTGGATCGATCGCCACCGTGCCCGGCTGCTCGGGCCAGCCGAGGATCCCGGCACCTTCTTCGTCAAATCGGTGAAGCAAACCAGCGCCAACGCGGCCTATGATCAGAACACGTTCTTCGAGGCCTGGCGCCTGACGATCCAGCGCTATGGGATCTACAATCCCTACACGGATCGCGGCGCGATCGTCGGCCTCCTGCCCCATGGCCCGCACAATGTGCGCGACGTGCTGGCGACCCATATTCTGAAGCAGACCGGGTCCTACGAGCAGGCGAGCTACGCGATCCAGGACACGCCGGAGATGGTGGCCCAGCATTACGGTCGCTTCCTGCCCCAGGACAAGGCTGAGATCGCCGCGCGGATTCTGAACCAGGTCTGGGAAGCGGCCTGACGCGAGCCGAGCCATGATGGCTTCCTGACGAAAGCGCTTGGCGGCAACACCGATCGTCGCCGGGCGCCGGCGAAAGGGCATTGAGGCGCGATCGGCCGCCATTCTGGCAACGACCGAATAAAATCAGGCGAGCGACGGAATCCCTACCAGCGCACCCCCTCGTTTCAGCGCCCTGGAGGCTGCTGGAGCGGGGTCTATCGAGGCCGCCACTTTGGCGCAGACGGGATCAGGAGGGCACTAGCCGGCGCCCACCAGACCATTCTTGGCCGCTTTGAACCGTCTGAAGGGATGATATTGATGGATCTGGTTTTTGAGTGACAGTTTTGTCACCCCATGATTTCCAAGGACACGACCGATGAAGGCGGTGTCGATAGCTGCCGGCGTTTCGGCGAGCCAGGCGGCAAGGCCCTTGAGGTCCTCGTAGAAGGGGGTGGTCTTTTCGGTAATAGTGACGACGAGGCCGGTGTGAAGCCCCCTCCCCGTCTTGCGGATCGCGGTCTTGATGTAGCCGAAGCGCTCGAGGTCGACGATGTAGCGCCGGATCGTGCGCGCTGAACGGCTCATGACGGCCGCCAGCGTCGCCTTGGCGAACTCGGTCGATCTCCCCTTGCCGCAGCGGGCGCGCAGCACCTGCAGGAAGCTCTTGGCGTTCGGCGTCAGGCGATCGTCGCGCGCGGCCGTGGTCGCCATCTCAGGGGCGTACTGACGGCTGTCGTTCGGCGCGGGGCGCGAATGCCGAGGGCGCACCGATGGCTTGAGGGCTGCTGGAACGGCGACAAGAGGTTTTGGGACGCCGACCAGCGCCGAGCGCCGCTGCGCCTCGGCGACGGAGATCAGACCCTCGCGCTGCTCGCGCCAGATGGCGGCCCGTGCCGCGAAATCGGGATGAGGACCCGCGCCGGCGAACTGCGCGTCCGTTGAGAACAGATCAGCCGGGGGCGTTGCGTCGGCCGAGTAGGCGACGCTCAGGTGGGTCCGCATACCTCCAGGCATGCGGGTTCGTTCGGTCGCCATGGTGCTCCTTGCGCGAGGCAAAAGAAGGCCGTGGCGGGAAGCCGCGTTTCACTTGACGATGTGGTTGAAAGGGCCTAATTCTGAGGTTGCTAGACGACTAGAACAAGGCTCCAGGCGGCTCCCGCTTCGGGGCCTTTTCTTTGCTTATCGCTTCTCCGTTGGAATGATGGATGGATCCGGCACCAGCCGAGACCTCGATTGGGTCTCATGGCAGGCGTCGGCATAACGGGGAATGGCACCGTCGTTTCAACCAAAGACACACGACGACAATTACGGGCGAGCCTAAGGCTCGGCTTCCGCTCCGATCGCAGCGCCGCTTCCGCGTCTCCTTGTTCCAGAACGGCGTGAGCACGTCTTTGTAACGCAGAGCGCAGGTCCGTCTTCTGTTGGTCAGCCGTTTTCATCCCGATCCCGTGTCGGGGCATAAGAAATCACCCGCCGAAAGGCGTCCGCGTCTTGCAGAGCCCGCTGGAAAATGCGATTCTCGAGTTGCTACACGACGAGAAGGGCTTCCGGGACGGACTGTTTCGGGGGCCTTTTTCTTACACCACTCGGTTCCCCTTAATCTTGTTGCGTTGAACGACCGGACGAAGCGTCCGATGACGGTTGCACACCGCTGGCGGCGGCATAGTCTTCGTAGAGAGCCGGCAACCGCTCCGCGAGAAACTCGGCGAAGGCTGGACCGAGCTCTCGGTCGATCACCAATCTTGCATCTTGGCCGCCCGAGAAAAGCGACGCGATGCGTCGGCCGGAGACAGCGAGCACCGAACGCTCGGCTGCTCCTGCTTTTACGGTCTTGGCTGCAGCATTCAGGATCGCGACGAAGCGCAGGTCCGAGGATGGCTCGGTACGATCAGTATCCGTGATCACGCGGTGGACGCGACCGAGAGCCCCTTGCCCTTTCAAGGTTTCGGACAGCGCCTGCCATCGTCCCCGCCCGACCTTCGGAGCCCGCCCGATGTAGCGCAGAACATCCGCTGGAATGGCGTTTGCGATTGCGATGAGCTTCGACGCCTCAGCTTTGTCCACGCTGAGAGCCTGCTGAACGACATGTCGGCTTTGGCCCCGAGCTTCCAGACGTGCAGCGAAGACGGCACGCTCTATAAAGGTTAGGTCTTGGCGAGCGGAGTTCTCGATACCCTGCGCCAGCGCCAGAGCCTCATCATCTAGTGAACGCACGATAGCACGCACCGGGCGCTCCAAAGCCCGCGCCGCACGAACGCGCCTGTGTCCGAAGGCGACCTGAAAGCGAGCCTCGTCAAGGGGGTGGACGCGCAGGAGAACGGGAACCTCCTGCCCGTTCTCCGCGATGGACGTTTTGAGACGCTCGAAGGAAGATGGGTCGTCGGCGTCGTCAAATCGATCCGCGAAGGGCGATGCGTCGATGTCAGCAGGATCTACCTCGACGATGCGCAACCCATCCTGCAGGCTTTGCCGCAGGGTCTCGTTCTCGCGCTCGACTTGGCTGAAGCTCTCCTTCATCGAACGAACAGAGCCAGCGGCGACGCGGGTGACGCGGGAGTTGTCAGCTGACAACTCCGTCTCGGCTGGGCGGGTGGCAAAAATGGAGGCGACCGATTTCGAACGCTTGTTCATCTCTCCCAGACCTTTCCGATCAGGCCCTCGATTTCGGAATTGACTGCATTCAGGCTCTCCAGAGCCCGGTCGTAGGCTGCCCGCCCGACCGAACCCCGATCCAACTCGAAGAGGGATTGCTTCGTCAGACCGGCATTGGCGATCGCAGTTGACTTCCAGGCTGTCGCATCCAGGACATCGCTTGCAAAGAGCCCGCGAAGAAGGGCAACGATTTGTGCCTCTGGTACGTCGTTAGGATCATGGCGTGTCACGACATATCGAACGAAGTCGAAGTCGAGCGTCCCGCCGGCTTCCTCGATGACGGCCATAAGGTCTGCCGTCATCAAAAGGAACTGGCTCATCGAAGCGACATCCACCATTTGCGGATGGATAGTTACCAGCATTGCCGTCGCGGCGTTTAAGGCGCCGACGGTCAAAAAGCCCAGTTGGGGAGGACAGTCGATTACAACGACATCGTAATCCGCCTCCACATCAGCAATTGCCCCAGAGACCCGGCGGAAGAACATGTCCCGTCCCCGTCCGCCTTGCAGCATGGCGCGGGGCGTCTCGTGCTCGAACTCCATGAGTTCGAGATTTCCTGGGACGAGATCGATCCCGTCGAAGTAGGTCTTCTTGATCACTTCGCTGACGGGACGGCGGTCGCCATCGTAACGAATTGCGCCGTAGAGCGTCTCGTTCTCTCCGATATCGAATTCTGGCTGATAGCCGAACATAGCAGACAAAGACGCCTGCGGATCAAGATCGATCGCCAGGACCCGGTAACCGTGCAGCGCAAGATATTGCGCAAGATAAAGAGAAGACGTTGTCTTGGCCGAGCCGCCCTTGAAATTTGCAACGGCGACGACCTGCAACTTTTCACCGGCACGTCTTCGTGGCAAAAAGCTTACGGCCTCCTTTGGCCGGTGAGTTGAGAGGAACTTTCTAAGCTCATTTACTTGGCCAAGCGTGTAGGATCTCCGCCCACCAGATGACAGGTTCGGCGCTGGGCCGAGGCCGTCCAAAGACAGTTGACGGAGATATCCGTCGGAGACACCTAGAAAACGAGCGGCTTCCCCCGACGAAAATGAACGCAGACTCTTTTGAGCCTCAGGCGGAAACATCGCGCTTCGCATGGATCGCAATTGCGAGGATAGGACTTCCGCGTGACGCGCAATTCGCCCAGAAGCGGAAAACGGCACCATTTTGTTATTTTGCTGAAGCGCGACCATATCTCTTTCGACCCTAAGACGGAATTCGAGCGCTAGACGCTTCCTTTCCGTCTCGGAGAATGGTCACAATCCTGTCTGAGTCGCAAGCTCCGTCGTAAGGGCCTTACCTGCTGAACGAGTGTCTCCGCATTTTAGAGCTCCAAGATCGAAAGAAGTTTGGTTTTGCTCTCAATAGAACGCAGCCCGTTTTGACCGGACAGGCAGCATAGCCAATAAGGCATAGGCTCTCGCCGATGAAAACGACTATGCGGAGGCTCCCGATGTCCGTTTCGCGGGTCGAGGTGATCACCTATGTTAGCGCTGGCGGGAATGTTCGACGGCCGAGAAGGTCCGTCCTGTCGAGGAAACGATGCAGCCGGGCATGAGCGTGTCCTTCGTGGGACGCCCGGCAGGCGTCTCACCGTCTCAGCTCTTTAACTGGAGGCGCCGGATACTGGAGGGCGAACATGCTGCCGTCCAGATGGACGAGGACGTGGTCGGCACATCGAGGATTCACGATCTGGAGAAGCGGGTCCGCGACCTCAAGCACCTGCGCGACCGCAAGACGATAGAGAACGAGATCCTAGAAGAGGCGCTCGATCTCGTCCGCCCAGAAAACGGTCGTCGCCTTTGTTGTCCTGGCGCAACCAGACGGACGGTTCTTGGGTCGAGCGCCGTGGCACAGTCGCTTGACGTCGCTTGCTCCCGCAGCAGGGAGCGACGTGGCAGGACGGTGACGCCGCGGAGGTCCATACCCCAAGGCCGAGGAGGCCGAGTTCCCGGGGCCGATCTGGGCTATCGTCGATGCTCGGCTAACTTACGGCTACCCCTGGCCGACAGGCGATTGCTTGCAATCGATGAGAGGCGGCGTTTGACGGTACTGCTAAAACGTTGCCGACGAGCTGAGAGGCGCTCGACAGTTAATGAGTAGCGGGTTCTGCGGATCACGCCTTACCGCTGGAGCGCCATACTGCCCGGCGGCTTGGCGGAACGCATTACGGCGTGGCCGTCGCGCTGCTTTCAGACGTGCGTCGGTGTTCCGACCGTCTGGAGATTCATGGCCGCATCCGCGGAGTCGCGCGCATCTCGTTCGTGCTTGATGCCTGCGACCGCGGAATCATCGCCTGGTAGGCCGTGGCACCGGCCGGCATCTTCGATAAGATGGTTTGCGGAAGTCAAACGTCGCTTCGGCATGACCAAGGCGCCGCATGCTGCCGAATGGCCGTTGGACGACGGCAGCGCCTAAATCGCGAAGGACATTGCCAACACCGCGCGACCCTTGGCCTGAAGCTGCTTACCACGCTCGTCCGCAGCCCGGAGTTGAACGGCGTGTCGGAAGCCCTCGTGAAAACTCTGAAGCGCGAATACGCCAGCATCTTGATCCTGCACGACGGCCCTGCCATCTGCGCATTGCTCTTTGACAGGAACGAGGACTATCGCGAGGTACACCTACGCTCAAGCCTGAAGTTAGCCGCCACGCGAGTTCATCAGACGTAGCGCCCAAACCCGACCGCCGCCTCTCCGACAAAACGGGGTCCACTCCAGTTCAGAGCTCAGGTGGTTGTCAGCTGACAACTCTAGCTCGATCGCTGCTTGCCGGAGCAGGAAGACTACTCGGTCCAGAAATGTCTCAGAACGGCGACACGCAGGGCAGTCGGAACTTTGGGTGCTGGGCACCAACCATCAATTATAGCGTAGTCGTGGATGCGAGCAAACATTCTCGAAATCGTCGGAAGTGTGCGAATGTTTTGTACGGCAAGTCGTCCTTTCCAGCGGCGCATGCGGTTTATGCCAGATCCGACTCGTTCACGATCACGCTCCCTCTGCCCGTCCGCCAGCCGAAACAGATCGCTTATAATCAGGCTCCTCACGGAGCTTGGGTAAGATCGCCGCCCTGGCTGCGTCCGTTCTCTCTCAGGAGCCGTGGCAAGCCCAGGGTCGATGACCGGCGGGTTCTGAGCGGTATCACCTTCGTCAATCGCGACCTGCTCTGCTGGCGGGATGCACCGAGGGACTATAGTCTCGCCAAGAGGCTCTACAATTGATGGAAGCGCTGGAGCACGATGTGCATCTTCGTACGCATGATGGAAGGGTTGGCTGCTGCGGGGGCCGAGCCGAAGACGGTGATGATTGACGCGACCTGCGTAAAGGCGCACCGCGCGGCGTCGAGCTTGGCGGTCAAAAAAGGGGCTTGGGCGACTGATCGGCCGCACCAAAGGCGGCATGAACACCAAGGTCCACGCCGTCACGGATGCAAGCGGTCGCCCCTTGAGCCTCTTCATGACCGCCGGGCAAGTTAGCGATTACACGGGAGCGGCCGTTCTGCTGGACGATTCGCTGAAGTCGCAGTGGCTGCTCGACAATCGCGGTTATAATGCGGACTGGTTCATAGATGCCTCGCCGGCGAAACGCATCCGGGCCTGCATTTCCGGTCGCAAATCGCGGTTTGAGCCCGTCAAATACGACAAGCGCCGCTACAGGCGCCGCAGCCGCATCGAGATCATGTTCGAACGCCTAAAGGACTGGTGACGCGTCGCCACCTGTTACGACCGGTGTTCGACCGTCTTCTGCTCGGCCATCGCGCTCGCGGCTACCGTTCTGTTTTGGCTCTAACCGATGACCTGACCCTTGTCCGGATCGGCGGCTCGGCCTCCATGAAGTTAAACATTCCGTCGATCGTATTAACGATGTAGGCGCCGATCTGCTCGACGATGAAACCTAGCGGCATCATTGCGAAAGGCGAGCCGCCAGTCAGGCGACAAAGCGGTGGACCTCATTAGAATACAGATATGTCGACATCAAACCGGGCAGTCGAAAATCTTGAGGGCGTCTGATACGCAGCAGACATGGAAGCAAAGTCGCGGATCCGTCTCAAATGATCTGGCCGCAGTGCAAATGCTCCACGAATGACGTCAACGGAGGGCGAAGGGCTTTCGGCCTGGTAACAAACAAGCCGATCGACAACAGGCAGCCGCCTCTCAACCAAAGATCCCATATCATTACCGCGGTCGGACTAAATCTCAGTCAGCCGGCTTTCAGTTTAGGCCTTTTACAGACAGTGGCCGCGTTATCGTCCCGCACGCTCTGGAGCGTTCGTTATTCATGCAAATTTTGGGGCACTCTCAACCCTGTTGGGTGAGAACTAAGGAGTGTGCTCATGCGAGCCACAGGACGATTGAAATCGGCGCCTATGGCCCCGCGGTCCCGCGATCTGCATCATTCTGTGAACCAACTTGAGCGGCCCCAAAGTGTCGCTCGGCGGAATGTCGATGCAGGATTGCAAGCAGTTGCGGACGTTGCTCACCGACGGGGTTGGCGAAAAAAAGCGTCTACTAAGGCTTGGCGATCATAATGCGCGCTTGGCGCAATATAGACTCCGGCCTGCCGATGCTGAGCGGACGGCACGGTGAGATTTCCTATCGAACCCTAAGGACCGATCAGTCAGCGCGAGCTCGGCATTGAAACAGTGCTCCTAACGGCGCGCGGCTTTGATCGGATCCCATCCCTCGCAAGCGGCCTGAACTGCATCAACAGGCTGGAAACGTAACCGCACAACGCGGCGACGAATGGAACGACAATCACTGTGCCACTGAGCGGAGCGACCTATGACACGGTAGCGATACCGCTCGTGTTCTTACATTCAATCTGACGTTCAGTCGGCTGCTCTTAGAAAGCAATGCTCTCCGTTGCTTGGGCTCCCCCGTTGGAACCATGCCAGGATTGTCGAAGGCTGTTCAGATTGACGCCAATAAGGCGATCAGGATCGCCTCGGGCGATGCGCCGTCAGCGACTCCGGGGGAGGGGGCAATCAGTTCGGCATGCCGAACTGCTGGCGTAGGGCCTTGTCGAACAGCCCAGCGGGCATGAAACGGCGGAGCAGGCCCACCTGCCACGCAACCTTGCCGACGGGGTAGCGCAGCCGCTGGCTCCGGGCCGTGGCAGCGAGTAGAACGGCCTTCGCGACGTCCTCGGGCGTATCGGCCGTGAGCTTGGACTTCTGGTAGAACTCGTGAACCCAGGCGCGCCCCGCGTCGTAGTCACCGATCTTGGAATCGGGCTCGAGCGAGCTGCTGTCGAACGAGCCTTGGACGGTGCCGGGCTCGATCAGCGAAACGCGCACGTTGAAGCCGCGGATCTCGTGGTCGAGCGATTCCAAATAGCCTTCGACCGCATATTTGCTGGCGCCGTAATAGGCCGAGAACGGCGCCGGCACGAAGCCGAGCGCGGAGCTGAGATTGATGATGCGGCCTTCGCGTCGATGCCGCATCGACGGCAGGACCGCGTTGGTCATCCGCATGACGCCGAAGAGATTGACGTCGAACAGGGTCTTGATCTGATCGATCGAAGACTCTTCTGCACCCCCGAACAAGCCGAGGCCAGCATTGTTGACAAGAACGTCGATCCGCCCGGTCTTCGCGATAACCGTCGAGACGATCGATACCACGGAGGCTTCGTCCGTCACATCGCAGGGCAGCATTGTGATCGGGCCCGTGCTCTAGCCAACGGTCTTGCGGCTTGTGCCGAAGACCGTGAAGCCGGCCCGCGCCAACTCGCCCGCACTCGCTCGTCCGATCCCGGACGAGGCACCTGTGACAAGAGCGACCCTATTAGAACTGAAGGCCATCGCACTCTCCAAAAGGCCGGAGCTCCCGACCGAGACCCAGCATTGGATTATGATTGCTTATTCTTATTATTTACGTAATGCAACGACCCGAACCTGGAGGAGCGAACATGCGTTATGAGAAAGGCCGCAAGGACGCCTCCAAGCGCCGGATCTTGGAGGTCGCGGCGCAGCGGTTTTGCACCGACGGCATCGCCGCGACGGGCCTTGCCGGCATCATGAGTGATGCGGGCCTGACCAACGGCGCCTTTTATCCGCACTTCAAGTCGAAGGCGGCGCTGGTCGGCGAGAGCATCGCGTCCGGCATGGAGGGTCAATCGGCGTGGCTGAGCGATCACTTGGCGGCCGGCGGGATCGAGGCGGTTATCGCAGCTTATCTGTCGCCCGAGCACCGCGACCACCCGGGCCTCGGATGCCCGTCCTCCGCCCTTTTGCCGGAGCTCGGCCGCGAACCGCCCGTGACACGCGCGCTCTACACCGATCACTTCCTCGCCCTCGCACGGCAGATCGCCGGAAAGCTCGACCCGGATCTGGCGAACCGGGACGGGACGGCGATCGCCCTCTTCGCGACGCTGATCGGCACGATGCAACTGGCCCGGGCCATCGACCGGCCCGACGTCTCGGATCGAATCCTCGCCCACGGCGCAGACGCCGCCCGCGCGCTGGCGAGGCAAGGTATATTCGCATGACGGTATCGCGACCGGCGGATGATGATCCAAGCGGCGAGGGCGGGTGACTGTACGGACCGACCGACGACCCGGAAGATTCGTCGGCCTCGACCTTGGATGCCGGCTCTTGGCTGGGCAGAACCGACTGGAGCTTCCCTTGAACACTTTGACAACGCTGCTACGTCGCCGAGGTAAAGTCCAGCGGCGGTGCTCGATAGAGCTTCCTTTCAACCCACATGAGGCAGAAGACGCATAGGATCTACTGCGAAAGGGAAGGATAATAAATTATCGTTGGGGTGCGATCCTCGCGAGCGGACACACACCGTCAAGCGGCTCGCCGGGCGGTGCGTGGAGGATCTGATGGTTGCCCCCGCGCGCAAGGCGGGGGCATGGCGCAAGAAGCCTTCGCCCCCTCGCTGATCTTCGAGGCCTTCCCCGAGCTTCGGTTCAAGCCGGCGACGCGCTGCGAGAATGCTTGCGCCTCCGGCACGGCTATTATCCCTGCCGACATCCCGGCCATCAAAGCGGGGCATACGCAAACCGTTCTCGTGATCAGTGCGGAGACGATGACCTTCCAACTTATCCCTAGACGTGATCCGCGCACTTGGCTGCGCCGGCTATTAAAACGATCCGGCGGAGGCCAAGCTAAGCCTCCCGCAGTTCTACTACCTGGACATCGACGCCTATTCCGGACCCTCGGCGATGCGTCCGCGACCCTGACCACCACCGCCGTCAAGAACCATGCGAAAACGCTTCGCAATTCGCGCGCCCTGGATGCATTGCGACGTCAAGCTTGCCCTCTGCAACACGGTTTCGAATGAGAAGCCGCTGGTCGCCGCGCCTTCAGACGAACATCGTTTCTATCTCATTCGATCTGTATCACTTACCAATTACGCGTCGCCCGCCGCCACGCCTCCAGAAAATATTGCTCAGCGACCGCGACTTTCATGATCCCGCCAGTCATCTGCGAAGCGCGCTGAATTGAGATCAACCCAATACTCTGGAGAGCGTCCAGTTTGTCTTGTTGTGATGCAATCGGACCAACAGCCCGTTCCAAATCATCGATAATGACGCAACCAGATCGGGTTTCCAGATCTGCAATTGTAAGAAATAGGCCGATCGCTTCGCAGGCAAAGTTAGCACTGACAAATTTGCTACGTAGCATCGAGAAAGCTGAACCTATAAGTTCATGGCTGATGCGATACGATCTCGTTTTGTCGAATTCTGACACAGCACTTTCCTCAGCGTGGAACTTCAGCACGGTAAAGCTCCGCGCTATAGGAGGATGCTTAGAAGATTACCGTCAGGCGGCGTGTTCGATTTCGCTGTAGCCATCTTCGAGAACAGTCACTGGAAGCGCGCCAGCGCGCCTTAGACTGCTACGCATATCGTCGTCGGTGCCAAACAAGCCGGCGTAGGTCATCACCTTTCCGATGCGTGTCGGCACTCCGATCACCTCCGCCGTACAGTCTGCCGACCTGAAAATCCGTGCCATCCTGGCATCGTAGACTGACACAACAAACTCAACGCCGGCCATTTGGCACACTTCCACAATGCCGTAGAGTAGCTCCAGTGTGACTCGATTCAGCAGCTTACCCGCTACTCCGTCAGTCGCCCTGTTCGAAAGGGTCGGATCGATCGAGAAGCGCGAACTCTCCCATATGACGGGGCTTTCGACGATTTGTCCGCTGGGAAGTAGCTGCGGAAAGACATCTCGAAGCATGTTCGGCCCGGTCGTCATCAGCAGCCGGACCGACCCTCGCACCACGCCAGTCAACGGATCGATAGAAAGTAGATACAGCGGCTCCTCATCGTCGAACTGATCCACCTCACGGCCATTTACGACATGAACATCCCATCCGAGCCGCTCATGGAAAACGGCGGCGCGGATGCGATGCATCTGGTCCAACGCCTCAGCGTGAATTTTCTGCTGTCCGGGTTTCACAACTCTGATCAACGTCGCATCTCCTTGGTTAAGTGAGCGACGTCATTTCGATCCGTTCATGTCGTAAGAAAACTCGGCGAAAACGCCAAGTTTACAGCCGGGGCATAAGCAGATTGTAATTCAAGGCTTTTGCAACCGCTTGCGTCGTTGTCACTACGTTCAATTTCTTGCGAGCATTCTCAAGGTAGGCGCGGACTGTTCGATCTGAAAGATTCAGGATTGTGGCGCAATCTTCTGCTGACTTACCTTCAGCGGTCCAGATTAGGCACTCAACCTCTCGGCTGCTGAGAACGATGTCGTCCTGCTCTGCATGTTGAAGGCGCAGCACCATCTCATGAAAGAGCATGGCAAGAACTTGGAAGTCACGCATGTAGAGTACTCGCATCTCCTCCCAAGCCGCTGCGGACAGATCGCTGGTAATCGAAAACAATGCGCGCTCTCCCCGTCGGCCGCGAAGAGGGATGGTCAGTCCGCGTTTTCCGATGCCAAACTCAGAGGCCTCGCCGAAAAACCGTTTGAGCTTTGCCTCTCCGTTTGAGAATTGTCCCCAATCAAATGGCAACATTTGTATGAATCCATTCCGGATCGCGGGATCAATATCGACGAAACGTCGCGCCTTGTAGTGTTCCACCCAGTCTAACGAATACGTAACTTCAAGATAGGGTTCGCTGAGCGGCGTTCCCGGCATATTGACCGCGAGGTATGCAATATGGCGCAGCTCATAGAGCTTGATAACTTGTCTGAGGAATGCCTGAACTCCATCCGCAGAGTCGATGGATGCGAGCTTTTCCAACATCAAGAAATACGTCTGATTGCGCGGCGCGACGACCATCCTAAACTCCCTAGTCGCGGATCATACGCCGTGAGCCGTCAGAGATGGCTACAATTGATCTTTATCCGTTTCCGTCAGCAACGCGGCCGGGGTCACGTTCAGATTGATAGCAATCTTGACAATCATATCCAATGACGGATTGCGGACGCCGCGTTCAATGCCGGATATATAGGTCCGATCAATCTTCGACTCGTCGGCAAATGCCTCTTGCGACATTTTCAGAGCTAGTCGGGCCGATCTGACATTCTTGGCTATGATTTTCCGATACTTCTCCATTCCGCGATTCCCATAGAATGCATCCTCATCGTCCACAGACTGATCGTCTCATTTTTAAGGGTAGGGCTGACGGAGGCCCCCATCCACCTTCACCAAATTGAATGCGCGATCGCGAGCCAAGACCCTCGCAGCGTCAGACAGACCGATCTCAGCGGCAACTAACGTGGGTCTGGAAAATGGATGCGCCGCGAGATTCTGCGAAGCAGTCCTCGCTGCCGCAAAATGCACCCACAGCTCCAAAATCGAGTATCTTGTCTGGAAATGAACCCAGCCGCAGCATCACAAAATAGCTCGGCACTACTGTCTTAAGCCTGCGCTGGCGTAATTTACACGTTATCGAAATGGCGCAAGCGATCAAAGATCGATTCAGGAATATGAAACAGTCGTGCCCTGCCGCGACCCATAGAGTTCGTTGTTTTGGTTTCCACTAACAGTCCGCGTAGAACCAGAAAAGCCACAGCTTCATCAACGCCACCGCGAGTTAACCCCGTCGTTTCCGTAATGTTGGCGACCGTCAACGGCTTATTGCCTATGTGCATATCATACAGCACCGTCATCATTCCGACTTGCTTCAGCCTCGAAGAAGCTGTCTCGTCGTCGAGCGGCTTATTCATAATCTCCCGTAAGATAATCGCTGCAAACGATAGGCTATGCCACTGGCCGTCGAATTGACTTGGCATCGGTTTAAGCGCCCTGTATGAAGCGATTAAGAGGGCTGCAAAATGCTAGGTCTCTGGTGGTTCTGAGGTCTTCCGCAGGGGTGTCGAGCATGAAATTCACCGGTGTCCGAACTTACTTCGCGCTTGTCGTGGTCGCTTCAGCCTACATGATTCTGAGCAGTCGTGCGCATGCGGATGAATGGGGCTGCGAAGTTATTCTTTGCCTTTCGAACCCCGGCGGGCCAACGCAGTTCGCCGCCTGCCGCCCTCCCATCGAGAAGCTCTGGCACGAGCTCGCCAAAGGCCGTTCGTTCCCGACCTGCCGCGGCGTCGGCTTCTCCGCATCACAGCCAGGCGATGAGCCTTACTACTGCAACACGGGTTTCCGCCTGACGTCCCGCTACGGTGTAGAAAACCGAGAAGCCGCGTGCGTTTCGCTCGCGCCTCGTGAGGTCAGCAGTTCGCGATGCGCCTTACGCGATAGCGGTAGGGAACGCCGGATGCCGGCTCGCTGGGTACGAGACGGGGATCGCCTAGTTTGCAAGGCGACGGTTACGACGGCGCCGAACCGCCGCGACAAGCCCCGCTTTATCGACATCACCATCGAAGGCCAAAGTCGGCAGCGCGTCTGGTTTTAATCCATGCCGATAGCCTTCGCAGACATTGCGCAGAGTTGCGCGCCCCTGATCCAGATCGAGATCCTCGCCGCCGTCGTCGGTGTCGAGAGCGGCTTCGATCCACTGGCCATCCGGATCAACACCGACGCGCCGCGCCCCGAACGACCGCAAAGCAAAGCCGAAGCCATCGAGATCGCCACGACGCTCGTTGCAGAAGGGCAAAGCGTCGATCTCGGTCTTGGCGGCGTCAGCAGCTACGATCTGCCCAGCCTCGGTCTTTCGCTAGCCGATCTCTTCGATCCCTGCCTCAATCTCAAAGCCACGGGCACGCTTCTTGATCGCTATTACCGTGCCGCGGTCGCGACCGGTGCGATGGACGGGGAGGCCGAGGTCGCGATGCTGCGGGCCTACTATGGACAAGGCGACGCACAGATCGGTGCCATGGTCGGCTACGACCGGCGGATCACTGACGAACAACGGCGTCTGGCCGGCAGGCTTTCATCGCTGGAGCTCGAGAACAGCGGTGGAGCAGGGAAATTGCCGACCCGCGAGGCTCAGGACCAGACCTCACGCGGTTCGCAAGGACTTAAGGAAATCGCGGCGGCCGCGAGCGCGGATGTGCAACCGCCTGATCCGACAGCCCCCATCCAAACCTGGGACGTGTTCGGCCAATCCCGGCAATCCATCGTCCTGATATTTTCTCGATAGCGTTCAGTAGCAGAAGGAGTGAGCACCCATGGTGCAGAGAACCCGAGCACGATCGTTCGCCGCCGTCGCAGCGACGACCATCCTTGTCAGTGCCGTCATGATGGAGCCCGCCTTCGCGCAGGCCGGCGGCGGCATCGAGACGACGCTGCAGAACATCGTCACGCTTCTGACCGGCAACGTCGCGCGCCTGCTCGCGATCATCGCCACCATCATCGTCGGCATCGCCTGGATGTTCGGCTATCTCGACCTGCGCAAGGCCGCCTTCGTGGTTCTCGGCATCGGCATCATTTTCGGCGCGACCGAGATCGTCAACACGCTGGCCGGTGGCTGACCCATGACGGTAAGGATCGCGCTCGAGGAGGACACGCTGTTCCTCGCCTGCACACGGCCGGCGATGATCGCCGGCGTCACGATGGAGGCAATGGGGATCAACATGATCCTGACGACGGTGCTGTTCATCGTCGCGGGCTCGGTCGTTTACGCGCTCGTTGGTGTCGTGCTTCATCTCATCTTCAAGGCCGTCGTCAAGCACGACCACAACATGTTCCAGGTGCTGCTGGCCTGGATCGACACGCGGGGCAGGGCGCGTAACGGCGCGATCTGGGGCGGCTCGACGGTGACACCCCTCAAACTCGTCCGCCGCTATGACGCAAGGGATCTCGCCCTTGCCTAGAGCTGCGATCATCAGAGCCAGAGAGATCGAGCCCGAGGCCTTCATCCCGTATGTCCGGCATGTCGACGACAGCGTGATCGCACTCGACAGCCGCGCGCTCATGGTGATGATCGCGATCGAGGGCGTCTCGTTCGAAACCGCGGACGCAATCGACCTCAACGCGCTCCACCGCCATCTCAATACGCTCTATCGAAACATTGCCGACGAGCGCCTGGCGCTGTGGACCCATGTCATACGCCGCCGTGACAACACCTATCCCGACGGCGCCTTCGCCAATCAATTCGCAGCGCGCCTCGATGCCCGCTACCGAGAAAGCATGATCCGCGAGGAGCTGTTCCGCAACGACCTCGTCCTCACACTCATCTGGCATCCCGGCCGTGATCCGGCCGAGAAACTCGCAAGCCTCATGTCGCGGCTGCGCGGCGCCCGCCGACAGGGGAAGGAACTCGATCAGGACGCGCTGAAGAAGCTGCGCGATGCCGTGATCGACATCACCGCCGGACTGAAGCGCTTCTCGCCGCGCGTCCTGTCGCTGGTCGAGATCGACGGGATTGTCTTTTCCGAGCCGAGCGCGGTCCTCCATCAACTCGTCGGTGGCAGACCGGAACCCGTACCCCTCACCGAGGGCCGGATCTCGTCGGCCATCTATTCCGACCGGGTCATCATCGGCCGCGAGACGATCGAGATCCGGCATGAGGGCACGAGCCGCTATGCCGGCATGTTCGGCTTCAAGGAATATCCAGCCCGCACTCGCCCAGGCATGCTCGACGGTCTCCTGACCGCGCCGTTCGAGTTCATCCTCTCCCAGAGCTTTGCCTTCGCGTCTAAATCGGACGCTAAGGCGATCATGGCGCGCAAGCAGAACCAGATGGTCAGCGCCGGCGACCGGGCGAGCTCCCAGCTCGACGAGCTGGACGATGCCCTCGACGATCTGGAGTCCAACCGCTTCGTGCTCGGCGAGCACCATCTGTCGCTCGCCGTCTTCGCACCGAGCGTGAAGGCGCTCACCGACCATCTGGCGAAGGCCCGCTCGCATCTGACCAATGGCGGCGCGGTCGTCGCGCGCGAGGATCTGGGTCTCGATGCGGCCTGGTGGGCGCAGCTGCCCGGCAACTTTCGGTTCCGGGCCCGCTCCGGCGCGATCACGTCCAGGAACTTCGCGGCCTTCGCGCCCTTCCATGGCTATCCCACCGGAACCGCCGATGGCAACGAATGGGGCCCAGCCGTCGCCATGCTGAAGACGGCGTCGGGCTCGCCCTTCTACTTCAACTTCCATCATGGCGATCTCGGCAACACCTTCGTCTGCGGCCCGTCCGGCTCGGGCAAGACCGTGATCCTCAACTTCATGCTGGCGCAGCTCCAGAAGCACGATCCGCACATGGTCTTCTTCGACAAGGACCGCGGCGCCGATCTCTTCGTGCGCGCCGCCGGCGGCACCTATCTGCCGCTGAAGAACGGACAACCGACCGGCTGCGCGCCGCTCAAGGGCCTCGACTTGACGCCGGCGAACCGGATCTTCCTGGCGCAATGGGTCGGCAAGCTCGTCAGCTCGCGGTCGCGCGAGCTGACGGTCACCGAGACCCGAGATATCGCTGGCGCGATCGACGGTCTCGCAGACCTAGTCCCGGAGAACCGCACGATTGGTGCGCTGCGGAGCTTCCTCAACAACACCGATCCAGAAGGTATCGCTGCCCGGCTTCGGCGATGGGAGAGGGGAGGGCCGCTCGGCTGGGTCTTCGACAATGAGGCCGACGAGATCGGCATCGGCGCGAAGTTCCTCGGCTACGACATGACCGACTTCCTCGACAACGACGAGATCCGCACGCCGCTGATGGCCTATCTCTTCCACCGCGTCGAGCAACTGATCGACGGGCGGCGGATCATCATCGTCATCGACGAGTTTTGGAAGGCGCTGGCCGATGAGGGCTTCCGCGATCTCGCGCAGAACAAGCTGAAGACCATCCGCAAGCAGAACGGCCTCATGCTGTTTGCGACCCAGAGCCCGCGTGACGCAATCGCCTCGCCGATCGCCCACACAATTATCGAGCAGTGCCCGACGCAGGTGTTCATGCCGAACCCGCGCGGCAACCGCGCTGACTATGTCGAGGGCTTCAAGCTGACGGAGACGGAGTTCGAGCTTCTGGCGCGGGAGCTGTCCTCCGATAGCCGGCGCTTCATCGTCAAGCAGGGGCACGACAGCGTTGTTGCCGAGCTGAACCTGTCCGGCTTCGACGACGAGCTCGCGATCCTCTCGGGGCGCACCGCCAATGTCGAACTCGCCGAGACGATCCACGCCGAGGTCGGAGACCGACCGGAGGACTGGCTGCCGCTGTTCCAGCAGAGAAGGTGTGCAAGCTGATGCGACGAATGAAGGGTTCCCTCGTCGTGGCTATGATGGTCGCGACCGTCACCGCTCCGGTCAAGTCCGCCGCTGCCCAAGGCATTCCGGTCATCGACCAGACAGCGATCCTGAAGCAGATCGAATCCATCACGCAGCTCAAAAGCCAGCTCGACGCGCTGAACCAGCAGATCAGCCAAGCCGAGCAGCTCTACGGCTCGCTGAACAAGCTGACCGACATGGCCGACGTCGCCAACCTCCTCAACCGCCCGGAGATCCGCAAGGCCTTGCCGGAGGACTTCGCCAGCATCGAGGGCCTCCTGAAGGGAACCGGCGAGGGCGTGTTCGGCGAGAGCGCCACCCGGCATCTCGATGAGAACACCAGCTACCGGTCGGAGGCCGAAGACTTCTACGCCAAGGAGCTGACCCGGACCCAGAAGCGCAATGCCGGGCAGATCACGCTCGGCGAGCAGATCTACGATGCGGCGACCAAACGGATCGATGGCATCGACCAGCTGCGAAAGAAGATCGGGTCGGCGGGCGACGCCAAGGAGATCGCAGACCTGCAGGCCCGCCTTCAGGCCGAGAGCGCCTTCCTGCAGACGGACGTCCTTCGCATGCAGGGCCTGCAAATGATGCAGCAGGCGCAGGTCCAGGTCGACGAACAGCACAAGGCCGAGGACTGGCGAAAGCGCATGGACACGATCGGGGCGGCCCTCAAATGAGAACGCTTACCACCATCGTCATGCTCGCCATCGGGCTCGCCGGATGCTCGGAGGCAACGCCGCCGGAGCGCATCTACACGGTCGACGAACTCGTCGCGGATCAGGCGCTCGTGGCCGATCAGATTGCGAAGTGTCGGAACGATCCGGGGGCGCTCCGTAACACGCCGAACTGCGTCAACGCCGAGGCCGCCGACGGCAAGTCGCGTCTGGAGCGCATGCGCAAGGCGCTGGAGGGTTAACGATGTACACCGTCTTCGCCTTCCTTGACGATCAGTTCCGAACGCCGCTGGAGACCTTCGTGTCATCCGGCACGTCGAACATCGCCGCCTGGATCGCGGGACCGCTGACCGTGGCGCTAACGCTCTATGTCGTGCTCTACGGCTTCCTGATCCTGAGGGGCTCGATCAGCGAGCCGATCATGGACTTCGCCTTCCGCGCCATCAAGCTCGCCATCATCCTCATGCTCGTGCGCAACGCGGCCGACTACCAGGCCTATGTGACGGATGTCTTCTTCGACAGCCTGCCGCGCGGGATCTCAGCTGCGCTGAACTCCGGCACGGCGCCGAACGCCAGCACCTTCGACAGCCTGCTCGATAAGGGCCAGAAGTCTGCCTACGACATCTGGTCGCGCGGTTCCTGGCCGGTCGACATCGTGACGGGCATCGGCGGGATGCTAGTGATCGGGGCGAGCTTCGTCGTCGCCGCCATCGGCTACATCGTCTCGCTCTATGCGCGCCTGGCACTCGCCATCGTGCTTGCGATCGGTCCGATCTTCGTCGCGCTCGCCATGTTCCAGGCGACGCGCCGCTTCACCGAGGCCTGGATCGGCCAACTCGTCAACTTCGTCATCCTGCAGGTCCTCGTCGTCGCCGTGGGGTCGCTGCTGATTTCCAGCATCGACACGACCTTCACCGCGATCGAGGCCTATAGCGACGTGCTGATGCGGCCGATCGCGCTCTGCGCCATCTGCCTTGCCGCCCTCTACGTCTTTTATCAGCTGCCGGGCATCGCCTCGGCGCTCGCGAGCGGCGGCGCGTCGCTGACCTATGGCTACGGCACGGCCCGCGATGCCCACCAGGGTTCGATCGCCCGCAGCGCGGTGCTGGCGGGCCGTGGCACGGTCATGGCCGGTCGCGGAGCCCGCGCGGCCGTCCGCAAACTCCTCACCAAGGGGGTTGCCTGACCCCATGCCAACAGTTCGAAGTCCAGAGTCCCTCATGTCCTTTTCAAAAGTTCTCATCCTGTGCGTTGCAGCCACGCTCACTGGCTGCGCGTCGATCTCCTATCCGCTTCCCAAATGCGATGGTGCCGCGAAGCGGCCGCTGAACCGATCCATGTGGCAATGGCAGGAGGAGAGGGCAGGGGTCTCCCGCCAGGCAGCGCAGACAGCAGAGACAGCGCCGGGCGTTGCGGTCGCGCCCCTCCATTACGCGGCAATAGTGCCGACCCCGGCGGCCGACCATCCAGCCCTTACCACCTTCGATGAGGCAGGCTCCCGCCGCGCCTGCAGGGCGGGGTAGGGCGATGGTCACCTCCGACACCCTGAAGGCCTATTTCGACAGAGCCCGCCGCTTCGATCAGGACCGCCTCTTGCGCGTTGAGCGTTCGGCGCGGATCGCCTGGGGCATCGCGACCGCGGCCAGCACCGTCGCGGCGCTCGCCGTCTTCTCGGTGGCGGCACTGACCCCGCTGAAGACGGTGGAGCCCTTCGTCGTCCGCGTCGACAATTCGACGGGCATCGTCGACGTCGTCTCGGCCCTAACCTCGACGGCCGGGACCTATGACGAGGCCGTGACCAAATACTTCGCCGCCGGCTACGTCCGGGCGCGAGAGGGCTACGTCCAGTCGGAGGCCGAGGAGAACTTCAGGACCGTCTCGCTTCTGTCGAGTGCGGCCGAGCAGACCCGTTTTGCCAGCCTTTATCGCGGCGGCAATCCGGACTCGCCGCAGAATCTCTATGGCCGCGGCGCGACTGCAGAGATCACGGTGAAGTCGATCTCCTTGATCTCCACCGAGGTCATTTCCGTCCGGTACATTCGCACCGTCGCGCGCGGCGAGGAGACCACGACAACCCACTGGGTCGCGACGCTGACCTATGCCTATACCAATGCCCCGATGTCCTCGACGGACCGGCTGACGAACCCGCTCGGCTTCGTCGTCAGCGAATACCGGGCCGATCCGGAGGCCATCCAATGAGACCATCCCGCTTCATTCTACGTTTCCTAGCCGCTGTTCTCTTGCCTGCGACAGCCAATGCCCTGGAGGTGCCACGGGGCGCAGACGGAGACAGCCGCGTGCGCTTCGTCAACTACCAGCCTTACGACATCACTCGCATCGTTGGTTCGCTGCGCTCTTCCGTGCAGGTCGAGTTCTCCCCCGACGAGGAGATCGCCCATGTGGCGCTCGGCAACACGGTCGCCTGGGAGGTCGCGCCTGCCGGCAACATTCTCTTCCTCAAACCCCGCGAGAACCAGCCCGTCACCAACATCTCGGTCGTCACCACACGCCGCGACGGCTCCAAGCGCAGCTACCAGATGGAGCTGATGGTCCGCGACGGATCGGTCGAAGCCGGGCAGAACACATACTTCTACGTCAAGTACCGTTATCCCGCCGACGAGGCCGCGCAGAAGCGCCTGGCCTCCGCCGCGCGCGTGGAGGCCGCGAAAGCCGGTGAGGCCGACGCCGTGCTCGGGATCCATGAGCAGTACGGGCCGCGCAACTGGCGCTATGCGGCGCAGGGCTCGGTCGCGATCGAGCCGCAGGCGGTCTACGACAACGGCAAGATCACCACCTTCGCCTTCTCCGGCAATCAGGAGATGCCGGCGATCTATATCGAGAACAGCGATGGCGCCGAGACGCTCGTGCCGAAATCCGTGACCGACGATCTCGTGCTCGTTCACGCCGTCAGCCGCAAATTCATCCTGCGTCGCGGCGGCGACGTGCTGTGCATCTTCAACGAGGCCTATTCACCGACCGGCATCAATCCCGGAACCAACACGACGTCGCCCTCGGTCGAGCGCGTGGTCGCCGTGCCGGCGTCAGCGCCACGATAGGGAAGGGATCATGGCAGACGAAACCGAAACACGGATCGAAGGCGAGCGCGCCGAGACGCCGACGGCGAGACCGGCCGAGAACCAGCTGGCGAAACGGGGACTCGTCGTCCTTGCCGTCGTCGCCTTCATGGGCTTTGCCGCTTGGTCGCTGCGCTCGGGGACGCCTCCGGCAAACGACGCGCCGCCCGAGCGGGTCGTCCAACGCCAGACCCGCGACTTCGAGCCGGCAAAGCCAGAACCTCAGCCAGCCGTCCAGCCGGTACTCCCGGTTCCGTTACCGACGCCGATGGAGCCGCAGAGTGCGCCCGTCACGGATGAGCTGCTCGATTCCGCCCGGCGTGCCCCTGTCATGGCCTTCGGCGGTGGCAGCGCCGGCAGTTCGTCCCGACGGGATGCCACACCCGTTGATGCGGACGAGAGCGCCGATGGTGCCTTCCAGCCTTTCCGGGCCGCCGGCTTCGGGGGCCAGGGGCAGGCCGAGAACGAGGACCAGCGCTTCAACCGGATGCTGACGCCGACGCAGCTGGAGGGCTCACGCGCCGGTTATCTCGGCAACCGCAACTTCATCGTCGCCATGGGCACCTCGATCCCCTGCGTGCTCGAGACGGCCATGGCCTCCGACCAGCCGGGCTTCGTCAGTTGTGTCATCAATCGCGACATCCTCTCCGACAATGGCCGCGTCGTGCTCATGGAGAAGGGCACCCAGATCGTCGGCGAGTATCGCGGCGGTCTACGCCGTGGCCAAAACCGGCTGTTCGTGCTGTGGAACCGTGCCAAGACCCCGACCGGCGTGATCGTGACGCTCGCCTCGCCCGCCACCGATGCGCTCGGCCGTGCCGGCTTCGACGGTCATGTCGATACCCACTGGTGGGAACGGTTTGGCAGCGCGCTTCTCTTGTCGATCGTCGGGGATGCCACATCCGTTCTGTCGCAGCGGCTGCAGGACCAGGATATCGACATGGAGGGAACGACGAGCGCCGGCAAGGATGCAGCAGCCATTGCCGTCGAGCAGTCGATCAACATCCCGCCGACACTGAACAAGCATCAGGGCTCGCTGGTCTCGATCTTCGTCGCCCGCGATCTCGACTTCTCGGGCATCTACCGCCTGCGCATCACCGAACCGCGCAACACGGTCTACGACCGCGCGGTCTCGGGCGACTTCCGCCGCCATTCCGATCTCGTCACCAAATGACGGGCGGGGCTTCGGATGCGAGCGTTGTCCGGCAGTTGCTCGCGCCATTGTCGGTGTTCCTGAACGATCCGTCGCTCTACGAGATTGTCGTCAATCGGCCGGGTGAGGTTCTGACCGAGGGCGCCGGTGGCTGGGCGCGCCACGAGGTGCCGGAGCTGACCTTCGACAGACTGATGCGGCTGGCGCGGGCGGTGGCCAGCTTCTCCAGCCAAGCGATTGACGAGGCGCATCCGCTTCTGTCCGCCACCCTTCCGGACGAGGAACGCATCCAGATCGTCATCCCGCCAGCGGTGACCAAGGGGACCGTCAGTCTCACGCTCAGAAAACCTTCTTCGGTCTCCCTCAGCCTGAGCGAGCTCGACGATGCGGGTCTGTTCTCGGACATCGTGCCCATGACCACCGGGATC
This sequence comes from Aureimonas sp. Leaf427, assembly GCF_001425485.1. Lineage (GTDB taxonomy): Bacteria > Pseudomonadota > Alphaproteobacteria > Rhizobiales > Rhizobiaceae > Plantimonas. Next base: position 36,321 of record NZ_LMQW01000016.1, read on the forward strand.
GCCGGAGACGACGCCGAACTCCTCGATCTTCACCGATCCGGCCGGGTCGCGGCCTTCCTCGAACAAGCCGTTCTGGCCCGCAAGAACATCATCATCTCAGGGGCGACCGGCTCGGGCAAGACGACGCTGTCGAAGGCCTTGATCCAGCATATCCCGACGACCGAGCGGATCATCACCATCGAGGACACGCCGGAGCTCGTCGTGCCCCAACCGAACCATGTGCGGCTGTTCTATTCCAAAGGCGGGCAGGGGTTGTCGAAGGTCGGACCGAAGGACCTTCTGGAATCCTGCCTGCGGATGCGCCCCGATCGCATCCTCCTGCAGGAGCTGCGTGATGGCACGGCATTCTACTACATTCGCAACGTGAACTCCGGCCATCCCGGCTCGATCACCACCGTCCATGCGGACTCCGCTCGGCTCGCGTTCGAACAGCTGACACTTCTGGTGAAGGAGTCCGAAGGCGGGCGCGATCTCGCGCGCGACGACATACGAGGCCTTTTGAAGGAGCTGGTCGATGTCGTGGTTCAGTGCAAGCGCGTTGGTGGGCACTTCCGGGTGACCGAAGTCGCCTTCGATCCCTTACGCTCAAATAAGCCTGTCGGCGACTGACTGGGATCAAATGTTACGGTTCGTATTTCCAGGCTAACATCAGGGCCGGCTCGGCGAGAGAATCGACGAGCGTCACCGCCAAGGCCACCTTGATCCCCATGAACACCTCGGGATCCTCAGCCTTGATCTCGATCCAGAGGGTTGATCCCACGCATCGCAGCTTCGCCTGACCACCCGCGAACCTGACACGATAGCCGAACACGTCGAACTGGACATCCTCGGCAACGGACGGGACCATTCCATGGAGCCGTTCGAGCCGGACTTCCGTCGCCTGGCAGTTCAGTTCTATGGAGAACTCGACGGCGTCGGTCATAGCGCCTCCTTATCGTTGGAGCGGAAACGGCGAGGGTGCTTGGACAGGGAAAGCGCGGCGGCACACAGCCCTCAGGTTCACAGAACCGCGCTGAAACCCATGAAACCAGCGACGCCAACGGCAACCGTCAGAAACAGGCTGCGCGAGACGAGACCGACGATCCCGGCTGCCACCGCGGAAACCAGCGTAATGCTGACGCCGGAGGGTGCGATTTCCGGGTTGGAGAGCAGGTCGGCGACAATCAGGGCGGTCATGATGGCGACCGGGATGAAGGCAAGCCAACGCCGGATCAGGATCGGCATCTCGCAACGGGACAGGAACACGATCGGAAGCGAGCGGACAGCGATGGTCACAAGCGCGCAGGCTCCGATGACGGCGATCATCGACATGTTCATGCGGAGACATCTTCTTCGCGGCGAAGACCGATTACGACGGCGGTTCCGGCCGTTGCAGCCAAGATCGTCGCGACCAGGATCGTGGCGTTGGCATCGATATGGCCATGCATGACCGCGACGATCGCCATCGTCACCAAGATAACAAGCATGTCGACGAGCTTCGTCCGGCTTGCGAACCAAGTGACCGTCAGCAGACCGACGAACATCGCAGTCAGGCTGAACCCCAACCCCTTCGTGATCGCCTGCGGGATCGACGATGCGAGCACGGCGCCGCAAAGGTTGGCGAAGATCCAGTTCCCGTAGGCCGTGACGTTGAGACCAAGCAGCCAGGAGAAGGGAATTCGGCCATGCGTCTGCGCGCGCTGGGCCGCCACGCCGAATGTCTCGTCCGTCAGCAGCGCTCCGGCCAAGAACCGTTCGAACAGCGGGCGTCCCTGGAAGAAGGTGGCAAGATGGGAGCTCATCAGGACGTAGCGCAGGTTAACCAGCAGCACGCTCATGACGATCGCCCATGCGCCAGCGCCTGCCGCGTAGAGCGAGTAGAACATAAACTGGGCCGAGCCGGCATAGAGAAGCCCTGCCAGAACACCTATCTCCATCAGGGAAAAGCCAGCGACGGAGCCGATGGCACCGGCGGCGAAGCCGATGCTCCAGTAACCGAGGATGGTCGGGCCGCAGGCGACAACGCCAGATTTGAACGAGCTCTCATGGGGGCGGGTTTGCTCGGCGACTGTCATGACAGTCTCCCGACGATGATTTGGGCCGCCATCGGCAGCTCGTACCCCCCGCCCACGATCGAGAACCGTTCCGCGATCATGGTGGCCATGGACGTTCGGATGCGGGCCTGGACTTCCGTCGTTTGCTCACGTAGACGGGCGCCCGACCGCACCGATCCTTGGATCTCGGCGTTGAACAGATCATCGACGTGGGTGAGCGACCACGGTAGCGTGACGAGCGACGAGGCCTCTTGGCATTCCTCGAACCCGGCGTGGCGAAGCCGATCGCGACGAGCTTCCGTGTCCGTCAACTGATGATAATTCGGTCCGACCGGAACGGCGGTCTGGCCCTCCGCTTCGAGGGCCAGCGCGCGATCGAGAACATCACCGGCGCAATTGACGTCGTTGCCGGCCCAGATCGTGAACGCGCAGATGCCACCGGGACGAAGGACGCGCGCGAACTCGCTCAGAACCCTCCCGGGATCGGAGAAATGCTGCATCCCGAAGTTCGAGACAACGGCATCGAAGCTGCCGTCGGGAAACCGCAGGCTGTGGGCGTCGCCGACCTCGAACCGGATGAACGGATGGAGCCGGCTGGCCTGCCGGATCATCGCCGCGGAAAAGTCGATCGCGGTGACAGTGGCACCGAGCTTGCGGGCATCACGGGCGACGTATCCCGGTCCCGTCGCCACGTCGAGCAGGTCGCGGTGTTCGATGGACCCAAGCGCAGCGAGCAAAGGCGGCACGAAGGCGCCCGTGACGTGCCCCCAGACGTGGTGATAGGGCGTCGCCAGCGTCTCCCAGCCACGATGCTCGAAATCCCGGAACGCATCGAGGCCAGTGTGATGTTCGGCGATATCAGGCAACCTGTGCGACATCGAGATATCCTTCTCCGCCGTCATAGGCGATCGTGACGATGAGCTGGTCGGGGTGGTCCGCTGCCAGCCGCTTTGCGAGAAAATAGTTTCCGCCGGCCGACGGGCCGGGATAGAGGCCGGTGTTGCGCGCAAAGAGCCTTTGCCCCGTTGCAGCCTCGGCATCGGAAACGGGTGCGATCTCGTCGATCAGTCCGAGATCGAGAAGCGGCGGCATGACGCCGACGGCCGTGCCCTTCTGGATATGATCACCGAAGACGCCGCCTCGGTAGCAGCATCGCTCGGGCTGGTTCAGGACGATGCGCACGTTTGCAAAACGCGCCTTCAGGCAACGCCCGATTCCGTTGGCGCTGGCGCCGGTGCCCGCCCCGACGACGAGAATGCAGCCCGTGAAATCGTTGATCTCGGAGGAAAGCTGAGCCGCCAGCTCGGGCCCGGTCTCCAGAAGATGCGCTTCGAGATTGGCGGGATTGTTGAACTGATCCGTGAAGCAATAGGTCTCCGGCTGGTCGGCCAGAAGCTGGGTGATCACTTCGCGCGGCTGAAAACCGGCTTTGAGAAGATCAACACCGACGAGGTTCGCCCCGTATTCGAGGCAGAGCGCGCGTTTCAAGGGCGAGAAGCTGAGCCCGACGACCAGATCGACGGCGATGCCGTGCTTCTGTGCCTCGAACGCCAGGCCGACGCCAAAATTGCCGCCGCTCTTCTCGAGGATTCGCCGGCTCCCGCCGGGAACCAGATCGCCAAGCTCCATCGCACGACGGATGACATGGCGGGCCGCGCGAGATTTGTGGCTCCCTCCGAGATTGAAGAGCTCGAGTTTCGCCCGAATGTTTCTCTGGGGCGATATCAACGGCGTTACGGGCATCGCTCGGCTCCCGCGCTGGAGAACGTACCGATGATCGCTGGGGAGGAGGCAGCGTAGATCGCGTGAGCCGGCTTGTTGACCACCCGGCTTCCGGCAGGAAGATCCGTGGTCAGGGTAACGTCCGAACCGATGAAGCAGTCGTCGCCGATCACGACAGGCCCGAGGATCCGGGATCCACCGGAGATCTGGACACGGTCGCCGATCGTCGGATGGCGCTTGCCATCAGATGCGTCTCCGATCGCGCGGCCGCCCAGAATGACGTTGTTGAGGATGTAGGCGTCGTCCCCGAGCTCAGTGGTCTGGCCGATGACGGTGCCCCAACCGTGGTCGATGCAAAGGCGGGCACCGATGCGCGCCTCCGGATGGATCTCAATGCCGGTCAGGGACCGGGCGGAAAAGCACAACCGCATGGCGTCGACCTGAAGCTGGTCCCAAGGCTGGTCCAGCTGCAGAAGCCCGCTCGCGAGGCGATAGTGGAGGACAGCGCAGAAGGTCGAATGGATCGAGATCTGGCATTCGATCGGCTTGTTCCGTATGGCTGGATCGCGCAACCGGGAAGACATGAGGTCGTCGATCGCAGCGCGGCAAGCCGACGCCACAGCATCCGCGTAGCGATCGACCTCGTAAATGCCTGCGTTGCGGAACGCGACGAACGCAAAGTCCCCGATGATCTTCCTGGCATTGCGGGCCTCTTCTTCCGCTGTTCGCCGGATGGATATGTTTCTCCGTTTCAACATTCGCCCCCACTGATCAAAATCACCCTCAGGAGTTGTCAATATAGCTACGACTGTATCGCCGGGATTGGACAATCCTGCTATCGGTGCAACCGATGCGACGTGCCGGAGAGTGCGGACAGGCCAGGAAAAGCATGCGGGAGGATGGAGATGGGAAAGGATCGACTTCGGCTATGGCGAGACGGCGGGGTGTTCGGGAAACTGGAACTCCTCAGCGCGCGGTGTTTCCGACATCGCTATCCGGCGCACAGCCATGACGAGTTCGTCATCGCCGCTTTCCGACGGGGAGCGCAGCGTCATCAGATCGTCCGGCATACGGGGATCGCCTATGCCGGAACCGTCATGATCATCCCGCCGGGCGCGGTGCATACGGGAGAAGCTGCGGAGCGGGATGGCGGGTGGGAGTATTGCGCGTTCTATCCGGAGGCTTCCGTCCTTGAGCGTATCGCGGACGAATGGCTTGGCCCCGGAACCGGCACGCTAGATTTCGGGCGAGACGTGATCTTCGAGGACCGCGTCATGACGGGACATCTGCTGAACGCCCATCGCATTGCCGAAATGTCGCCCGACCCGATCGAGCGCCAATGCGCGTTGTTCGATGCGTTCGGCCTTCTGATCCGTCGCTACGGCCAGCGCACGCGCGAGCCACGTACCTCACCCATCCTCGATGCGAACATCGCTCCGGCCATCGAGTTTTTGCGAGAGCATTTCGACCGGCCGCTGATCGTTCGCGAGATCGCGCGCGTCGTGGACTTCAGCGAGTTCCACTTCATGCGGCTCTTCCGGGCAAAGACCGGCCTGACGGTCCATGCCTACCTGACGCAGCTTCGCCTTCAACGCGCGAAGGATCTATTGCAGCAGGGCACGCGCCCCGTCGACATCGCGGTCGATGTCGGATTTTGCGACCAAAGCCATATGATCAAAAGGTTTCGGGCGCATTTCGGCGTGACACCGGGTGATTTCGCATCGGCCTGCCGATGACGGGTCGCCGGGTGGCCGGCGTCGGAACACTCAATAAGTCGGCGGTCGAGAAACGATGGGTTTTGCGCTTCAGCACTGAGAACCATTTTTGTCGGCCGCGGCCGCTAGGCCAGTCCGATACAGGCGAATTGGACAACTCATCGACCAGCCTGCGCGTCCTCAACGCTAGCTTCAGGCGGAGGACGGGGAAAAGGAAGGACGCCTGGCGCCGACTTGCCAGCATCGGCAGGTGAAGTTCTTGAACAATCGCCTCGAGTCCGACCACGGGAAGCTAAAGCAGCGGATCCGACCGGTGCGAGGGTTCAAGTCGCGCAAGACGGCGCACAATACAATCCAAGGGTTCGAAGTCATGCGAATGTTCCGGAAGGGGCAGTTCCGTTCCATGGTCGCCAGCCTCGCTGGCGGATCGGAGGCTTGGACCATTGGAAGGCTGTTCCAGGTCTTCATCACCTGAAAATGGAACAGAAAGGGATCATTGCGTCCCGAAATGCTTTTGCAACAGCGCCGGATTTTTCCAACGGAGCTCTCTGGATTCACATTCTAGAATCGGAACAGCGTGGCTGGAAGGCGGGTGTCCAGCCTGACTCGCCGCCAACTCCATAACTCCCTCGCATACCCGGTGTATCTTATCTGCGGTATCTCTCGAAGCCTACGGTGGATCATCAGCGCAAATGGACGGAGGGGACGCTCCATCAGGCTTGGCTATCGCCTGCGTGGCCTCTAGGTTGTACGGGAGGGGGCGCACTTGTTCAGAATTACCGCACGCACAGTACTAGAGCTCGGCGCCGAACTGATCAGTTCGGACATCATCGCGTTCTACGAGCTCATTAAGAATGGCTTCGACGCAGTTACGCGCCGTGGCGTCGAGGTGCGCTTCGACATCCCCATACCGCGCCATAACTATCCTGTCGCATAAACGGTCATTTATGAGACGTTAGAAGACAAGTCGGTTATTTTTCCTGAAACGGCTTCCGCTAAGGAAATTTTCTATAAACTTATTGAGAGCACCATGTGTTGATTGTTTCAACGCGCTTAATGGGAATCAGTCATGCTGAGCAAGATGAGTATCGGGATCAAGGTCGCGGTCATCGCTGGGTCTATCAGCCTTATCGGCATTCTGGCATCCGCCTATGCGAGCAAGGTTCTGCATCAGGTCGACAGCGAATACACGTCGATGAACGAGAACCTCAGCGACTCGGCCCTTTATCTCGCTAGGCTCAACCGTACGATTAACGCGATGGGCTACGGGACCTATCGTTCCATTGCCTATGACGACGTTCGGGCCGAGAAGGGCAAAGAAGCCGCTCTTTCTGCAATTGACATCGGGACAGAGGCCATAGACCTCATCATGCCGCGTTTGTTAGACCGGAAGGGCCAACTCGGAGAGATCCAGAGCGATTTCGTTATGATCTCGCAGAGTGTCCGTAAGGCTGTTGATCTGGGCGTTTCCAACGATAACGCCGGCGCGCAGGCGGTCATGGGCGAGACTGACGCTAAGATCCTTGAGGTGACGACAAAGATCCAAAATCTCGCGGACGAGACGAACAAGCGCGTCGTTGATCGTGCGCACGAATTGAGCGCGTTGTCGTCCTCTACGATCTATTTTTTGATCGGAGGCACGGTGGCTTGCGCCATTCTGGGTCTGATCGCAGCGTTGTTCGTTTCCGCCAAGGGCATCACCGGACCGCTAAATGCGCTGCGTGATCGAATGGGCGAACTCGCTGGCGGTCGCCTCGATGTCACGGTGGACGGACAGAACCGGGGCGATGAGGTCGGCGCGATGGCGAAAGCCGTGCAGGTCTTCAAGGACGCGGCCAATCAGAATAAGGAGTTGGCAGCCGCCGCCGCAGCGGCCGAGTCCGCTCAGGTCGCCCAGCGCGACCGCCAATCCGCCATCGACAATGCCAAGGCCGAAGACCTCAAGGTCTTCGTCCACCACGTCGAGGCAGGCTTCGACGCGCTGTCCAACGGTGATCTGACCGTGCGCATGAACGGGGTCGTTGCGGCCGAATTCGAGCCGATCCGTGCCAAGTTCAACAGCTCCGTCGCCCAGCTCGAAGACACGATCGGCTCCGTCGTCACCGCTGTCGGCACGATGAAGACCGGCCTTGCCGAGATCACCATCGCTGCTTCAGATCTATCCCAGCGTACCGAGCAACAGGCCGCCAGCTTGGAACAGACGGTCGCCGCCTTGTCGGAGGTAACACGCGGCGTCGGCCAGACCGCACAGAGCGCTGACGATGCGAAGGCCGCCTCGTTCCTGGCGCAACGAGAAGCAGAAAAGGGCGGAGAGGTCGTCAACCTTGCCGTCGCCGCCATGTCGGAGATCGAAGCCTCCTCAACCAAGATCGGGCAGATCATCGGCGTCATCGACGAAATCGCTTTCCAGACGAATCTCCTGGCGCTCAATGCCGGCGTCGAGGCGGCGCGGGCGGGGGAAGCGGGTCGCGGCTTTGCCGTGGTGGCGCAAGAGGTGCGCGGTCTCGCCCAGCGCTCGGCTGAGGCGGCCAAGGAGATCAAGGCGCTGATTGCCACCTCTTCGGCGCAAGTCGAGCAAGGCGTCGATCTGGTCACGGCCTCGGGCCATAGTCTGGAGCAGATCGTCGGCCAGATCGGCGGCGTTTCGACCATCATCACCGAGATGGCTCGGTCCGCCCGCGAACAGGCCATGAGCTTGAAGGAGGTCTCCATGGCGGCCGACAACATGGACAAGGTCACGCAACAGAACGCGGCCATGGTGGAAGAGACGACGGCGGCAGCGCAGACGCTTTCCGCCGAAACGGACGAGCTTGCCACCATGATCGGCCGCTTCAACACCGCAACCGCTCGAAGCACGGGCCCAGCGCGGCGTTCGGCTCTTGCGGCGCGCAGGCCCTCCATGCCCGTCGTTCAGATGCGCAGCACCGGCTCCTCCGGCACGGTTCGCAAGCCGGCGCTCGCAAGCGAAGAATGGGCCGACTTTTGATGAAACACGCGGATCATCAGGTTGGTTTGCTAAATTTAGGGGTCTCGGATGAGCTGAAGACGAGCGATCCCGACCCTCTATTCCTAATGCAGCTAGAGGGTTCATTCCGGAAATTAGGGGAGGCCGTTTTAGATCTTGAGAGCATGGCTCGATGCTTGAAGGCCGACCGGCGTCGATCGCAATTTCGTTTAATCAGTTGAGCCATAAGAGGAAGGCGCCTCCCCCAAAGGGAAGCGCCTTTTCGTTTGCAATGCTCTCGGTCGCTTAAACCGCGGATCGCGTTCGATCCGGCGCTCGGGGAAATTACCGTAGTCCTTCCGCGCATCGCGCCATCGCCGTCGCCCATCGCGGCTGACGAAAAGTAATGCCGCCCAGAACCTGTTGGTTATCCTTGAGCGAAGCGACTTTCCCGAGATGGTACTGGATGTGACGATGCATCATCACGAGAAGATCGATGGAAGCGGCTACCCCAATGGCGTCGGCGCAGAACTCAGCGCCTATGCGCGTATCGCGTACGCCTACGGTCCAAACCGCCTTTCGAACTGACCGGCGGGGTAATAGACTGCGCGTATGGACGTCCATAAGCACAGTACCTTCGAGCGGTTGGAGATCGTGGAGACGGGTCATCGTCGCCGTTGGAGCGAAAGCGCATCGACGCCCTGTTCGCCATTGAGCGCGAGGCGAACGGCTTGCCTGCAGACGAGCGCTTGGCGATCCGCCGCGAACAATCGCTGCCGCTTCTCGTCGATCTGGAAAGCTGGATGCGCACCGAGAGGGCGCGACTGTCACGCCATGCCGACACCGCCAAGGCGATGGACTACATGCTGACCAAGTGGGACGCCTGCGCCCGCTTCGGCACCGACGGGCGCATCTGCCTGTCGAACAACGCCGCAGAGCGGGCCCTGCGCGGCATCGCACTCGGCCGACGCTCACGGAGCTTCGCCAGCTTGTAGGTAACCGTCGTCCTCAGGCCACGGCGGCGAGATCGGCTTCCGCAGGCTTGAAGCGCCAGGGCATGAGCTCATCGATCTCGCGGTTGGGATGTGCCTGAACGATCATCGTGATGACGTCGGTGAGATAGGCCAGGGGATCGACGCCGTTGATCTTGCAGGTCTCGATCAGCGAGGCGATGACGGCCCAGTGTCCGGCGCCGCCGTCGGAGCCGGCGAACAGGGCATTCTTGCGGGTCAGGGCCAGCGGGCGGATGGAGCGCTCGACGGTGTTGTTGTCGATTTCCAAACGGCCGTCATCGATGAAGCGGCAGAGTCCCTCCCAGCGTGAGAGCGTGTAGCGGATCGCCTCGGCCAGCTTGGTCTTCTGGCTGATGAGCTGAAGCTTCTCGCGCAGGAACGGCTCGAGCGCGTTGAGGACGGGCTTGGTTCTCTCCTGGCGTGCGAGGCGGCGGACCTCGGCCGGTCGGCCGCGGATGCCAGTCTCGATCCTGTAGAGCGCGGCGATGCGTTCCAGCATCTCGGTGGCGATCGGCGCGGGGCCGGCGGCGGCGAGTTCGTAGAACCGCCGGCGGACATGCGCCCAGCAAAAGGCGAGCCGGACATCCCCCTTCTCGGCCAGCACCTTGTAGCCGCCATAGCCGTCGACCTGAAGGATTCCAGTGAAGCCCTGGAGATGAGCGATGGGTCGCTCGGCCTTTCGGTCTGGCGCATAGACATAGGCGACGGCAGGCGGGTCGCCGCCCTGCCATGGCCGATCGTCCCGGGCGTAGGCGAAGAGCTGGCCGGTCTTGGTCCGACCACGGCCGGGATCGAGCACCGGCGCCGTGGTCTCATCGGCAAAGAGCTTCGTCGAAGCCTTCAAATGTCCGAGCAGCCGCTCGTGGATGGGCCGCAGCAGGAAGGCAGCCCGCCCGACCCAGTCGGCGAGCGTCGAGCGGTCGAGATGGACGCCCTGGCGGGCGTAGATCTGCGTCTGGCGATAGAGCGGCAGATGGTCGGCATATTTGGAGACAAGCACGTGGGCGACGGTCGCCTCGGTGGGCATGCCGCCCTCGATCAGCCGCGCCGGTGCCGGCGCCTGGACGACGACGCCCTCGCAGGCCCGGCAGCCATAGCGGGGACGGCGGGTGACGAGAACCCGGAACTGGGCCGGCACGATATCGAGGCGCTCGGCGACATCCTCACCGATGACATGCAGGGCATGGCGACAGCACGGACAGGCCTTTTCCTCGATGTCGACGACGGTCTCGATCCGCGGCAGATGGGCGGGAAGCGAGCCCCGGTTCGCACGGCGTCTGGTGATACGCTCGGCCTTTGCCGTCGGAGCGTCTTTCTCCTCGGCAGCCTCGTCGGCCGCGACGCCTTGCTCGACCTCCTCGAGCCCGAGCAGAAGCTGGTCCTCGGGCAGCGTCTCGGCACGTCGGCCGAAGCGGTGACGCTGCAATTCCTTGATGATCTGCTCGAGGCGCTCGGCCCGCAAACGCTCGGCGATCAGCATCGCTTTGTCAGCGCAAACGAAGTTTGTCGCGTGCGTGCCGGGATCGTTGGGAAGCGTGTCGGCCACCAAGGTCATGCGAGAAGTGGATCACCTCCTCATGCCGGCGGCAACAGACATTGCCGCCCTTCCGTTATCCCGGCAGAGCCGGCACTCGGGTCTCGCGCACAGCGTGGACGCGGCGCCAGTCGAGCCCTTCCAGAAGGGCCGAGAGCTGCGCCGCCGTCAGGTGCAGGACGGCGTCCTCGGCCTTCGGCCAGCGGAACTCGCCGTCCTCCAGACGCTTGGCCACCAGCACCACGCCGGTGCCGTCCCAGAACACCAGCTTGATCCGATCGGCGCGCTTGGCGCGGAAGACGTAGACCGCGCCCGAGAACGGATCGGCGCCCATCGTCTCGCGCACCAGAGACGCCAGACCCTCGGCCCCTTTGCGGAAGTCGACGGGCTTGGTCGCAACCATCACGCGGACCGCGCCCGTCAGCCCGATCACGATGTCGAGATCACCATAACCCTAAACCACGATGCCCTTAACAATCTGGATCAAAACGAGTTTCGCAAGCGTGTTCTTCCTTGACCACCAATGATCGTGTTTTGCGACACCAAAAACCAGAACCAGACGCTGGACCCCAGACGCCATCGGTCGCGACTGGGAGCGCGCTATCCGCATGGCCCTGGTCAAATGCTTCCATCAGGAACGCCTCGCCGAGGCCGATTCCGTCGCAGTCCTCCACGGCGAGGGCTCGCGCTGGCTTATAAGGTCTGGACGCTGAAGAGCATGTTGGCTTGAAGCGGGAGCCTACCGCTGCCGACGGAAGCGTTCACGATAAGTCAACGCGAGACGAAGCGGCGCGTTTTTCTAATGACGCCGTCGCTTACGCAGTCTGCGAGCAGGACAAGGTGACGAAGGGAACCGAGTAGGGAAGTCATTATAGATGACCATCCCCTTGTAACGCCACGCTGATCACAATCCGGCTGGAGGATACTTCCACCTTTCGGCTGCATCACTTCCGTAAGCGCCGCGAGCCGCCCCAACCCTATTCACCATCTCCTTCGGATCGTCGATCTCGAAGAATGAAATCGACGCCTGCGGTTGGCCATGGTCATGGAAGACCTGCTTCTTGTAACTCTTCTTCGGGGGAAGGTAAGCATTGCTGCCTCCGTAGCACCCATTGTTCGCGATCACGACCATCTGGAACATGTGGTAATGGAGTGCCAAGGCCATCTGATCAAATGTGCCTACGTCCTGATTGTAGGCGCTGATCGCGTAGACGTCCGATCGGCCTCGAAGATCAGACGGGACTGCAAGGTCCGTGGCGTCGTAGCAGATCGATCCGCTCAAGGTAAGCGTTTCCAAAGGGCGATCCCGGAAGGGGTAGGGCACAAGCCACTGACACGGGCGGAACTCTCGTATGGCGGCGCCGTTCGCAATAAGATCCTTCTCAGCTTTCGCGAGATGTTGCTTCCCCTGACGGCGAGTGATCATCCTCAGTCCGCCGTTCGGCGTCCTGGTGGGTATGACCCACTTGGCAGAGTTAACCGAAGGTTTGCCTGCTTCGATCTCCTCGTAAGCTAGTCCGGCAAATATGATCGCCTTATAGGCCCGTGCGAACGGCACAAGGTGAGTACGGACGTCCATTGGGTGAACTGAAAGCTCAGGCAGGATCAGCCAGTCCAGCCGAGCGCTTCGAGGATGATGAGTCTCGCGAAGGTCGAGCGCCTTCGCTACCGCGGCGAGTGCCGTTGCCAGATGATTCCGGTGCTTTCTGCGAAGGGATGGCTCCGAAAGCCCGATATCGGCTGCCTCAACCTTATGCGGCATTGTCAGCTGCACCACACAGCCCCGAAGAGGACGGAACTCGTTCTTCGGGTGAATGAAGGGAAGCTTTGGCAGTGGAAGGGGCAGGAAAAGTACGTTGGATGCCGATCCCTTCCTCTGAACCGCTCGGGATAGAACTTCTTCGAACGCCTTCTTCGATCGACTTAAATCGGACCAATCGAAGGGACCGGGTTGGGGTCCCCGGCATCCCGGCCAGGCCAAAAGGTCAAACAGCAGTCGCTCTATTTCATCCGAGATCGGGAGCCAGTCGTCGCCGAACGCCTCATGCCCGTTGTAGAAGCCATGGAGACGTTGATACCAATGACTTTTGGAGGCTCGATAAATCGAGTTTGAGTCCCGCCAGGAGGACGTTCGAACGGTTTCGGTGAAGTCCCGACGTGCCGTTAGAATGAAGCGGAGAAGGTATCCGATCTGGAACCGCCACCTTTCGTTCGGCGGACACCATGCCGGCGGCTGGTACAGAGACCGTTCTCCCTCCTTCGTTCGTACCGAAACGAGCCGTAGGGCTTTGACGAACGTGAAGCCGTCCCTCTCTTCGGTCTGAACCAGCACGTTCGGCGGCGTCAGCGCAGCATACGGTTCAGGCAATGCGAGCATCGCTCCCGCAAGAGCGTTCGTGAAACTCACTAGACTGATCTCGTTGCGCAGCGGCGACGATGGGTCTTCGAGAACCAATTCTGCCAGCGAACGGTATCCGGCCTCTTCGACCCGCTGTTCCAGACATAGATCGTTTGCGATGATTTCCGGCACTCGAAGCTCGGGCCGCGCTCCCGACCCGACGATCTCTGCTGCAAAGGCGGGATCCCGTTCGGCAATCTGAGCAAACCTCAGATCGTTGAGGTCGTTCGCGATCAGCGCGATGGAGGCCTCACGGTCGAGGAATGATCGCCGCGCAACGATAGCCTTCGTTGCGAACTCGGCAGATGTGCCGAGATCCGTCTCTCCTCGCAGGAAGCGGATCATGTCACGGTAGTGCTTGGTCTCCGAGACGCTTCCAGTTCGTGAAACTGGTGCTGCCGCGGGGGAAACCGCTGCGAGGTAAAGGTAGGCCTGTTGCTTCAAATACCACGGAAGGCTGTTCGAGGATGAGAGGAGCCTAGTCGCCTCTCGTCGAAGGCGATCGCGGTAGGCTTGAACATCCACACCCGCCGGCAGGCAATCGGGGTCTTCGACGAATGCCGTTTCCGTCGCACCCGCCCGCAGGATTTCGGCCAAGCAGTAGAGTGCGACCTTCCGATCATCCCCACGCCTATCGCCGACTGTATAAGGCTCTATGATTCTCAGAATATAGTCGAGCGCTTCATGGGAAGGCCAGACGTCCAGCCCTATGCGTAGTAGCCGGACGTTGGATGGATCCTCGATCCAGCTCTCGATCAGCCCGTAGGCAAACGATCTCGCCTCGTCATCGAGTTCACCTTGAGTTCGAGATCTCTGCCGAATGGCGTCTGAACCGTCGTCGTCGGCGGGTGCGTCTGTGATCAAATCACGGCCAGACGCGTACAAGAGGGGGCGGAGAGATCGGTAGACGCTTCTGAACCGTGCGGCAGCGAAACGCGTAACGGTCCCGTCGCCAACGTCAGGGACCGACGCGAATGGGCTTTTGAACTTTCCTTCGCTGCTTGCCAACCGCTCTGAGAAGCGCTGCTGGGTTCGAACGAGACCTTGCACGGCCTCAATGATCTCTTCGCCGGCCTCGGCATCGAAACCACCCGACACGGCGGACTGAATGCGTGCCATTTTCCGACTTTGTCGTATCAGGGGTCGCTCTTCACCGCGAAACAGAGCCAGCTTGGTCTTCTGCTCCGATGCCATCATACCCGGGGCGTGTTCTTCGAGAACGCGTTCCAACCCGCTCATGACGAGGCTTCGGACCGCTTCCGGCTCCTTGTTCCCACGCCAGGAAAGGACGAGACGCAGATCGTCGACGTAGCGAGCGGCGTCGTGGAATTTTATGCCGTCATTCTCTTGCCCGGCAGAAGCGAGGAGGGCGCGATCTAGATCCAGCAGCACGACATTGGCGAAGAAGCCAGCAGCGACAAGACCCTGGGGCAGAGCTATTTCGTCAAACCCATCGATCTCGTTCCTCACGCTATAAGCAAGCGCAGTTTTTCGATCGTCGAGATGCCATCGCCAATTGAGAACACGTTCGATCAGACGAACAAAACCTGGATCTTGAACGCCAGGCAACCCTGCGATCTTCACATGCAGGTTCGAGGGTCGCACGCGATCGTAGAACTGGGAGAGATCGGTTTGGACAATTGCCTTGACGCGTTCATCGTCCTCAAGCTCGCTGGCGACGAGTTCAGGTCTGCTTAAGAAGGATCTGTAGTCTTGAAAATAAGCGCGGTAGGTCGTGGTTGCGCCCCATCGATGATGAAGCTCTTCACCATCGGCATCGCAGAATAGTCGATTTCCGTAGGATACGATCTTGGCTCGACCGGACTGATCGGTCACAGGCGTCCGTGGATCGCCCTGCATTGTTTCAACGGTATTGGCGAGGCACATCATCAATGCCGTCGCCGCCACCTGATCTCTCAGAGCGACATGAGCGAGAGGGCGTAACGGGGCGTCTCCTCTCTTTTCGGGGCGCCATTCGCCCTCTTGGTCCACCCAACGCTGACCCTTCGGCGCAGGCACCAAACGAAGCGGGGTACTCTTCCAACTTTCCGGTGACCGCATGTCCGCCGCAAGTTCCGCGATGAATGCAGGAAGGTTGGCGGTGGCCTGATCGAGTTCCAACGTGTCCGCGAACCAGTTGTGGGTTCTGATATGGCTGACGGTCTTCTTCCACGCCTGAAGCAGAACGTATTCAGCAACGGCGTCTTCAAGGAGGGGTCGAAGATGCTTCATCCGGTTCTCGTTCGGCTACAGAGCGCGGTTGCTCTATGCACTAGGCAGGCGCGGATCGTTTCAGCGCCGTTGTTAAGCGTATTTATTCGAATGTTCTGGTCTTCAGCCTCGCCGCCAAGACCGACGTGGACAACCCGCGGACGTTCCCCACATCCGGGGCCAGTCTGGTGATGTCCAGGTACCGATGCCCAAGCATCCCACCGGCCGACACCTTGCGAAGGTCGGTCTCTTCGAACCGGTCGACGACGTACATTCGATGCGGGTCGGCAGCGAAGTTCCCGTAGTAGGTCGCCGAGCCGATGACGTCGACGATTCGGTCTTTCTGGACCTGATCCAGCGTCCCGAACTCGGCGTTCTCGACCGTCAGTACCGACCCTTCGTATGAGCAGACCGCTGCGGCGACGATCCGGCCGACATGGCTGATCTGCTTGTTGTGATACAGGCCGAGGAAGGCGCTCTCCCACTTCGGGTTCCGGCTCGCAGGCTCGTAGTAGACGCCGTGCTGCGCGTTCTCCTTCCACGAAGTCCCGCACGGGAATGCGACCATCCACCGGTCGCGGTCGACCAGCAGGCCTTCGCCGGCGATGAACGCCTCGTAGTCCGCGAAGATCTCGGAGAGGAGAGGGTGGTTCGAGCAGATAATGCGCAGGGCCTCGATCAGGTCTCCGTAGGTCTTCGACGCGGATTGGATCTCGTCCGCCTTGCCCATGGCGCTGAACCGCTCGCGATCGGCGAGCGGTGGCTCATCCTTGGTCAAGCCGATCAGGAAGGCCGAGCCGGCGGGATGCTTCCGATCGACGACGGAACGGAGATGGCGCTGCATCTGGTCGTCGTACAGGCCGCCACCACCGTGCTTCGCTTCGAAGTAGACGAACATCGGCGCTTGGGTGATCGCCGCATCCGGGATGCTCTCGAGCCCGCGTTCCTGCTGGGCGAACTCAAGCCCGACCGACACCTCGGTGTCGAGCAGGGAGGTCAGGAGGCGAGCGACGAGGAGCGGTGACACCCGGTAGACGTGGCGCATCATCAGCATCGTGTTGTTCGTGACGTGGTTCTCGCGCCCCGAATAGATCTGGAAGTGGTTGATACGCGTCATCCATGCCCCCCTGCGTACGGCTTACCATGCAGCCGATGCGTCCCGGTCTTGCGAGACACATCTAGGATCGGTCGGTCCGCAGGGAATGCGGATCTTGCAACTCGATCTCCCAAGCGCGACATTCATCCTACTACCGCAAGTTCTCAAGAACTGCGGCTCGCTGGCGGAGCCCTGACATCGGATGCAACCCCGAGACTTCGCCTCCGGCAAGAAGGTACCGAGAGCCAGCGTCATCGGCGATCGCGGCGTCGCCCGCACGATCGACCAAGCTCTGAAGATCGGCTTCCTGTTCCATGAGACCCGGCCTACGGAGGTCGGAGTCGACGGCTACATGGAGTGGGTAGATCCGGCTACCGGCAGCGGAACGGGGCTCACCGTAGCCGTACAGATCAAGACCACCGAGAAGAAGATCTACGACGCGGAAACCGATGTCAGCTTCAAGTGGACAGCGAAGGAAGCGGACTACGCCTACTGGGCGCAATCGAACCTGCCGGTGATCCTGCTTCTGATCCGGCTCTCCGACGATACGATCTATTGGAAGGAAATCGTCGATCCTCAGGCCGGTGGGAATCGTCAGCTGTCCGTTTTGAAGGCCAAGGACGGCTTCGACCAGGCCGCGGCCGAAACCATCGCCCAACTGGCAGTCGACCGCAGCCGTCCCGGCGTGTTCCTGCCACCGGTTCCAGAGGGGGAAAGCTTCTGGATCAATCTCTTGAAGATCGACCTACCGTCCCGGATCTGGGTCGCGCCCCGACGCGTCATCGAGAAGACGTCGGCGATCAACATGATGATGCGCCGTGGGAAGGGCGTGCACGAAGATTTCGCCTTCATCTCCGGTCGGCGCATCATCTCCTTCCGGGCGCTGGACGAAGGACCGTTTTCCGCGATTGTCGAGGCGGGTGCTGCCGAGGAGGTCGAGACGACGGCTTTCTCGCTGACCGACGATCCGGCCGAAAGAGGAGGTTTTATCGAGCTGCTTCGTCGCACCCTTCAGGAGCAGTTCGCCGGGCAACTCGAATGGCGCGAGGACAGGAAGGTTCTGTTCTTCGTCAATGCCGGCGGTGTCGATCGAAGCTACCGATATCGGACGCTGACCGGACGCAAGCAATCGCGAAAGGTCGTCGCAAAGATCGAAGCCGCGAAGGAGGCCGTCAAGCACATCGGCTTCAGACCCAATTTCTTCCGGTTCGGCGACGACTGGTTTCTAGCGGTCGAGCCCGACTACGTCTTCACCCACGATGGATCGAAACCGCACAAGTGGGAGGATCTCTGGATCTCCAAGACGAAACGCCTGGACAAGTCGCAGAGCGTGTCCGGTCAGTTCGGTGCCTGGGCGCACTTCCTCGTTGACGGAGATCTGTTCCAGGGTGCGGGCAAGGGACCTCTCAGGTTCTCACGTCCGATCGAACTGAAGAGCGGCTTCAAGGTCCCCGAGGACACGTGGATCACCCGAGAAGATCAGGATCTCGACGACCCGGATGAGGCCGAGGTCGACGAAGCGCGGCCGGCCGGCGTGAAGAAGGCAGCCGGAGGCAGTCTTCAGATGGCCTTGGACCTGGAAGGCACACGATGATGTTCGAACCCTTCGACGTAGGCGAGCCGCTTCTCGAATTCGGGGGAGGAGGTCGGCACGTCGATGTACGTTTCGGCCTGATGAACCATGGACCGGTGACGGGGCCCGACCACGGCAGCATCCGGCTCGGAATCGTCGGCACCGGCGCCGCCATCGCCGGATTGAAGAACTGGTTGGAGCAATGCGAGACGGAAATCCCGGGAAGGAAGAGTAGGCTCACGAACCTGGCGATCGCATTTCCCGGCATCGGAGCGGAAAGTCCTTTCCGTTGCGGGTTCCGAGTCGCGGACGACGATACCCGCCGGATCCCGCCTCTCGCCATCGAACGGATACAGCAGGCCAAAACCATGGAGGCCGCGATCGACCTGGCCGCCGACGTCTTCGTCAGCGAAATCGAAGCGATCGAGGAGTCGTCGTCGCGACCGGACGTGATCCTCGTCGCCTTGACTGCCGACCTGATAGAGAGGCTGGTGAACGACACGAGCGTCGGCGACGGCGAAGACGTTCCCGACGCAGGCCTGCAGCCGCGACGCCGGAAGACCGGCGTGGATTTCCGAGACATTCTGAAGGCTAGGGCACTCCGATGCCACACCCCTCTCCAGATCGTCTGGGAGACGACCTGGAACGATGACAGGACAATCAAGCGGAAACTCGCCACCCGGTCCGTCAGAACGAACCAGGACGAGGCGACACGGGCTTGGAACCTCTTCTCCGGGCTCTTCTACAAGGCGGGCTACACGCCGTGGCGGCTGCCCAGAACCGACACCCAACTCGACACGTCCTACATCGGCATCTCGTTCTTCGAGACGGGCGACAGGGGCTCGATCCAGACCAGTTGCGCCCAGATGTTCGACGAGCGGGGACAGGGTCAGATCCTCCAGGGTGCCAGGCCTCGGACAGATCACAAGGGCCGCAATCCGTACCTTGCGGAATCCGACGCGTACAATCTCCTGAGCCGTTCGCTCGAGCAGTTCCGAAAGCATCACAGGCAGGCGCCGGCCCGCGTCGTTCTCCACAAGACGTCGCCATTTCGGGATGAGGAGCGTTCAGGCTTCAAGCAGGCGCTCGCGGAGGAACGGATCGATGACGCCGACTTCCTCTGGATCAAACGTAACACCTCGATCCGCCTGCACCGCTCCGGTCGATACCCGGTGCTGCGAGGGACAAGCGTCAAATTGGGCAGCGAATTCGTTCTCATGACGAAAGGCAGCGTTCCTTTCTATCAGACCTATCCGGCCGAATACGCTCCTCGGCCGCTCCATGTCGTGCACGACTATGGAAGCGCCTCAGCCGAGGAACTCGCTCGTGAAATCATGCTACTGACGAATATGAACTGGAACACGACGCAGTTCGATGGTGGTCAGCCGATAACTATCACTGCGTCAAAAGAGGTAGCAAGGATACTTCGCCACATGAACTCAGATAATCAACGGACATACCGCTACGCGTATTTCACATGATCTAGTCAAATCGGAAATCAGTCGCTGTAGCTCTCCGCGCCGAACATGCCTTCGTTAGGAAAGTGCTTCTGAAGGGTCGCGGCCGCCGCTGTGCAAGCCGCATCGTGGAAGGCGACTAGACCGGTGTTGGTGAGGTTCGAGAAGCGGTGGATTTTCCAGTAGCCCTTTTCGACCCTTCGGATGCGGCCAAACTCGCGGAACGCGGACCAGAGACTTCGATCGAGACCCAGAACGTAGACGTTCGCGAAGCCGAAGCCGCCTCTCGGATGCCCGCTAGGTCCTCGCTCGCAATTCGCTTCGTATGCCATCGCGGCGGCTCTGGCCGCGTCTTCGGCTTCGGCCAGAGCCGCCTTCACACGCATTTCGGTCTCGCGCTTCCGAAGGGCCTTCTTCGACGAGGCGCTTGCGACTCTGGGAACATGGACAAGCTCTGCCGCCTCGCCGCCATGCGACGGAGAACCTGCCAAAGCCAAGGCATCAGTCGACGCAACCGTTTGCTCCGGCGCTGGAGGACCTGCGTTCGTCGCCTGAGGCTCCAGCTTTTCCTCCGGAGGATTCCGGTCGACCAGGCTCGAATCGATCTTGGACGTGTCGAAAGCGTCGATGCGGCTCTTGTCGTAGACGGTCGTCAGGAACTTCTCGGGATCGAAGACGGGCACGATGCCAGCCTCTTCCAGCATCGTCTTGGCCCGCAGGAAATGCAGGTCGAATCGCTTCGCTACTTCGAAGAGGGAGACGTAGGTCGACTTGAACGCTTCCGCGCTGGCCCGCACCACGACGGTCTGCGGGCATCGGTTGACGGCGTTGACCTCGACGACGGTCTGCAGATTGCCGGCATCGGCGAACTTCTTCACGGACTTCGCCGACATGCCGATGAAGGCCGCGGCGGCGATCATCGTCAGGCCTCCTCCTTCCTCGCGGCGGACGAGGCGACGCACCTCCTCGGGATCCAGCATCAACGCCATGTAGTCGTGGCGGCCGGCCAGCCGTCCCTTCCAGGTCAGCTTCCCGTCCAGAACCAGCGTGACGATCTCCTGAACCGAGCAGACCGCCTTCGCCCTCGTCTCCATGATGTCGTAGATGCCGGGCAGGGGACCCGGCATCTCCTGCGCGCCGTCGAATACGCCCGGCGGACGGTCTCGTTGGGCGATCGTGTGCGACTTCTCGCCTGGCTCGAGGAGGCAGGTTCCGTGACGTTGATCGAAGCCGCATCGGCGATGCGCGAGTCGGGAGAACCGGTCGGCGCGGTGCTGGCGATGGTGCTGAAACGGCATGTCGCGATTGAATGGCACGAGATGCCGATCGGGCCCGAGACCCAGGTCAGACTGCGAAGATGAGCCTGGAATCCATCGTACGGACAAGCACACGGAGGCGTAGGGCCATGACCCGAGCCGCACCTATCGACGACATCCAGGACGCGGACGCGTCCGAAGACATAGATCTCGCAGCCTTCCTTCGGGTCGAACAGACCGCGTCCGCCCGGGAGGCGGTCGTCGGGCTGCGTCCGTCGGCCAGACTGGTCTACAGGACGATGCTGTCGGCCATTCCGCCACGGACGCGACAAGCGTTGGCGGCCCACCGTCCTCAGCTGATCGTCCTCCGCATACCCTCGGATGCCTGGGCGGAGACAGCGGTCGAAGCCTTGGAGGCCGTCGCCATGGCGATCCGCGGCACGCACCTGCGAACGGTCCACCACTACTCTCCCTCCGTCGTGAAGTCCGGCAGACGCGGCAGCTTCACGGCCGAGGAGATCCTGAAGGATCTCTACGGCGACACGGTCTGCTGCATCGTCGGCCGTGGCGACACATTGCCGGGCCGGGTGGCGGCATTCGTCGACTTCGAACATCAGGTCGCGCCGTTGACCAACGACGGCATCAGGACATCGTTCGCGGTCAGATTTCCGGAACGCCCTGACGTCCTGCCCCACGATCTGCGTGCGGATGCGGTTCCGCCCGACGTCTTCGATCTGATCATGAAGAAGGCTCTGGATTCCGACGACGCGATCCGGCTGCTGCGGGCGGTGGAAACGACAGCTGTCGGTGTCCGTGCGACCGGCGACCGAGCTCGTCTCGAAGACCTTCACGGCTACGGAGAAGCTCAGGATTGGGGCCTTCGACTGGTCGCCGATCTGGCTTCGTTTCAAGCCGGCCGCATCACGTGGGCCGACGTCGATTCCGGCTGTCTGCTCGTCGGTCCGCCCGGCACGGGCAAGACGCTGTTCGCCTCGGCGCTGGCCGAGTCCGCTGGCTGTGTCTTCCTGCCGACATCGTATGCGGATTGGCAATCGGCGAAGTCCGGGCACCTTGGCGACCTCATGAAGAGGATGCGCCATGTGTTTGACGAGGCCGCATCCAGCACACCGTCGATCGTCTTCATCGACGAGATCGACACGTTGCCGGCACGCGGTGGCGCCAGCAGTCACGACGACTGGTGGCGCTCCATCACCAACGGACTGCTCGAGTGCCTGGACGGTACGAGCCGCCGAGAGGGAGTGATCATATTGGCGGCCTGCAACGACGGAACGAACCTTGATCCGGCGTTGGTTCGATCGGGACGTCTCGACCGGCGGTTCACGATCGATCTTCCAGACGAAGACGCGCTCATCGGCATCTTCCGCAGCCATCTCGGCGAGAGCATCGCCGAC
The DNA here is from genome assembly GCF_001425485.1 of Aureimonas sp. Leaf427. Classification (GTDB taxonomy): domain Bacteria; phylum Pseudomonadota; class Alphaproteobacteria; order Rhizobiales; family Rhizobiaceae; genus Plantimonas. The sequence goes on from NZ_LMQW01000016.1 coordinate 58,685, forward strand.
GATGCCGTACAGCCGATCGCCACGGCGCTGGCTGGAACGACATCGGGTGCGGACGTCGCCCGCATCGCCCGGGATGCACGGCGCATTGCGAGATTGGCGGGAAGGAGCGTTCAAGTAGAGGATCTCCTTTCCATCGCGCTGCCGCCGGAGACGAGGCCCGCTGCCGTTCTTCGGCGGGTCGCCATCCACGAGGCGGGACATGCCGTCGTGCACATGCTGCTCGGCGGGAGACCGTCATCCCTGTCGATCGTTCGAGATGGAACGTCGGCAGGAGCGGTGGTCCTCGACTTCAGCGGGAGTTCGGTCGAAGGACTGAGGCAGGACATTGAAGCGTTGATCATTCCGATCCTTGCCGGCCGGGCCGCCGAGGAGATCGTCCTTGGCTCGGCTTCGGCGGGTGCCGGAGGCTCTGACTCTTCCGATCTCGGTCAGGCGACCGCGTGGCTGATGCGGATCGAGGCGCAGTTCGGTCTTGGGAACCACTTGTCATACGGTCAGCAGATCGACGGCGGGTCGGTTGAGATCCGGCTGCGGCGTCTTTACGCCGAGGCGTTGATGATCGTGTCGCGACATCGCTCGGCGGTGTTGGCTCTGGCCGAACTAGCGCTGGAGCGACGGGTCCTCGGACGCGCAGTCCTGGCAACTTTCGCCAAGACGCATCTGACCTGAATCAGAGACGAGCGACAATATGAAAAGGGCCGCGGTAAAAACGCCGCGGCCCTTTTCGTTCAATTACTTCGTCGGTGCTAAGCCATTGTTTCTGCTGGATCCAGTTCAGAACAAAGGTGACTTTTCACAGAACATTGGTGTTCTCGACACACGAGCCGCCCTTCAGTGCCTGTATCACCGCCGCGATGGTCTTGGCGTTCGTGCCCGATCCCACCCGCACCACGACACCGTCGATCTCCAGCTCGATGCCGCCGCTCGGCCGCAGTGCCGTTCGCCGTCGGCGCTTCGGCCCCGTCGGCAAAGTCGCCGGAACCGGCGGTGCTGCTTCAACCACCACCGGCACGAAGGCCGGCACGACCGATCCGGCCTTCGGCTCAATCCGGGCCTCCCGGCGCCATCCGAAGACCTGCTGCGGTCGAAGGCCGTGGCGGCGCGCCACCTCGGAAACCACCGCTCCCGGCATCAGTGTCTCTTCCAGGATCCGTGCCTTGTCGTCCGCCGACCAGTGCCGGCGTCCGCCAGCCCCATTGATGATCTCAACCCGGCGCACCAGTCGCTCAGGGTCAAGCCTATGGTCAAATCCAGACACAAAACGATCCTCGCGTTGGATCGGCAGACTCGGCGTTCAGATCGAAAAACGGAAGGTGGAGCCGGGAGGACGCTCTGATGTCCGTTGTCAACATTCTGGCCGCACGAGATCAACCATTCCGAGGAACGGCGGGCAGGAGATGGACGCGCATGGGTGGAGGCGGGACCNGACGCTCTGATGTCCGTTGTCAACATTCTGGCCGCACGAGATCAACCATTCCGAGGAACGGCGGGCAGGAGATGGACGCGCATGGGTGGAGGCGGGACCTGAAGAACGTCGGTGATCAAGCTCTGATGCGCGGATTGGTACCGCATTCCCGATAATGCGTCCGGGGCTGGTCCCGATCTTACGGCGGGCGTCGGCACAAAGGCCGGCCACAAAGCGTCCGTCGGGCATTCCCCTGCCGTGGTCCCGCCCCCGCCCATGAGCGAGAGGGTTGCGCTCGTGCGAGCGACGAGTTCAGGCGGCCCTGGCTTCCCTGGCGACCGACCACATGAAGCCGACGAGTTCCCGCGCGACGGCCGTGCAGACCACCGTCGTCTTCTTCCCTCTGCCGATCAAAGCCCGGTAGCGCGCCGTCAGGCGGCTCTGGGCCTTCCAGGCAATCTCACGTACCTTCGGCGGCGCCGCTTCCAGCTTGTAGAGCTTTGCCGCGCCTATCTTGGGCGGATGGCGGTATGTCCAGGCGCTCTCGACGAGCATATGACGGACCCGCCCATTCCCGGCCTTGGTGATCCCGCCGCGTCGGATCGTGTCGCCCGTTGAGCGTTCGCTCGGCACCAGGCCGAGATAGCCCATGAGCTGACGGGGGCTTTCGAAGCGGGAGACGTCGCCGACCTCGGCGACGAAGGTCACCGCGACGATCAGGTCGACGCCACGGAGCGTTTGCAAGGCTGTGACGACGGGGCCGAGCGACCAGGATGAAACGAACTCCGCGATGGCGCTCTCCAGGCGCGTTACGCGTTCCTTGGCGATGCGCACCCCCTCGACCATCTCCTGCAACGCGATCTGATGGGCGGGATGCTCGAAGCGCTGCTCCTGAAGCCAGCGGAGATAGCGCATGGTCCAGCCCTTCTTGCGGGGATAAACGCGACCATGCTTCAGCATGAAAGCACTCACCTGCTGACGATGTACCCGCAGGCTTTCCACCGCCGCCGAACGGGTCCTGACCAGATCTCGCATGGCCTCGTGTCCCTCGTCCGGCACCCAGACCGCGGTCAGCTCATCGGCTCGAAGAAGCTTGGCAAGCGCCAGCGCGTCGCGCCGGTTCGTCTTGACGCGGTCGCCGGGCTTTCTTGGGATCAAAGACGGCGCGACCACCATGCAGGAATGGCCAAGTTCGGTGATGAGACGATGAAGACCGTAGCCCGTCGGTCCCGCCTCGTAGCAAAAGTGCAGACGCCCATGCCGCGTTGCGAGCTTCTTGACGAAACGGCGCATGCTCTCTTCGGACGCATCGACCTCACCGAGATAACGAACCTCGCCTCCACGCTCTCCGTCTGCCACCGCGATGGCATTGCGCAGCTTGGACACGTCGATGCCGACGAAAACTTCTGTAGAATGCTCCATGGCTTGCCCTCCTGCCGGGAGGATCGGCTCGGCCCATCCGAGCAACCCTCGAACAGACAGTGTAGGGCAAGCCGCCCGGCCAAGCGGACATACGGTCTTAC
>NZ_LMQW01000017.1 GCF_001425485.1 Aureimonas sp. Leaf427
GGTCCCGCCTCCACCCATGCGCGTCCATCTCCTGCCCGCCGTTCCTCGGAATGGTTGATCTCGTGCGGCCAGAATGTTGACAACGGACATCAGAGCGTCGAACCAGTACCACCACCAGAAGAAGGCCGGCGGAATGTAGACGGGAAAGCCCGCCACGGTGAACCAGGGCGGCCCGAGTTCGGGCTGGTAGGCGAGCCGCCAGGCGACGTACTGCGTCGCGCCCCAGGTCGTCAGGATGACGATCAGGAAGACGGTGAGGATCTGGCCCCATAGGATCTTGGTGCCGGACATGGATGGGGGTTCCTTTCGTGTCAGAGGCCGAGGCCGCGCTTGCGGCCGAAACTCCAGTCGATGCCCCCGTCGCCGCGGGCGACACCCGAGACGTGGCGGCCGAGCTGCCGTTCGAGGGAGGGTGTCCAAGGGACGAGCTGGAAGCCGAGCCCGTCGTCGATCATGGCGAAGCGGCCGGAGGCGAGCGCGAAGCGCTGGCTGTAGGTGCCCGCGACGTATTCGCCACTGCCGGCGCGGTTGAACGGCTGACCGGTCTCGCTGGCAAGCTTCTCCTCCAGCGCCTCGACTTCGCGTCGGCGGAGCGTGTCGATCAGGCCGGGCTGGAAGGTGACGCCGCGGCTCTGACGCTCGGCGAATCCTTGTTCGACCAGCCGCTCGGCGCGTCGGTCCATCGCTTGGCGGACCTCCGCGCCGAAGCCTCCGTTCGCGAGGTCGACCGGCTCACGGGCGATGGCCTGCCGGTCGAGCCAGGTCGCGCCGGTTGCGGCGACCTGTTGATCGAGATCGAGGTCGGAGCGGACGGCAAGCGCGACGCGGCGCTGCCCCTTCGCATCATCGTAGCGGCGCAGCTCGACGATCGAGCCAGCGGCGCTGTCGCCGGCGGCGTCGAGGTCGGGAAGTTTGATGTGATGGGTCCTGCCGTCGACGCCATCCACGACGGCGAAGGCCGTGCCGTTCAGTTCATCGTCGAGGCCGCGTGCCACCAGTCGTCCGACGACGGGAACGTCGAGGCTCTCGGCGGCCAGAACGTAACCGGCCGAACCGCGCTCGATGCCCAGATCGGTCAGCGCCTTATGCATCCGCTTGATGATGTCGCCGCGCTCGCCCATCTCGCGCAGCGTCGCCTCGGCCTTCTCGCCGATGACCCATTGGCCGGGGCCGATCTGGTCGGCGAGGCCGAGCGTTTCCAGCTTGCGCAGGCGGCCGATCCTCTCGACCTGGTATTCGTCCGGCGTTCGGTCGCGATGGGGTGCCATGTCGATGACGCCGGTCGCGCGGGCATCGCTCGCGAGCTGTCGGTCGAGTTGCGTCCAGCGCTCGGCGCCGATCTGGCGCTCGATCGTCCGGCGGATGTCGAGATCGGTACGCAGTCCCAGTTCCTGAGTGATGAGGTCGCGCGCCCGGTCGCGCATGCCCTCCTTGATGTAGTCGCGGGCGATGACGAGGTTCTCGCCGTCGTCGCGCACGCCCCGCACGATCAGGTGGACGTGCGGGTGCTCGGTGTTCCAGTGGTCGACGGCGACCCAGTCGAGCCGCGTGCCGAGGTCCTGTTCCATCTGGCGCGCGAGGTCGCGGGTGAAGGCGCGAAGGTCGGCCATCTCCAGCGCGTCGTCGGGCGAGACGATGAAGCGGAAATGGTGCCGGTCGTCCTGGCAGCGCTCGGCGAAGGCGCGGGCGTCGACGTTCTCGGTCTCAGGCCCGAACAGCCGCGCCTTCTCCCCGTCACGGGTGACGCCCTCGCGGCGGAGGTAGTTCAGGTGCGCGCCGAGCTTGCCGCGCTGGTGGGCATGGCGGACGAAACGGCTCTTGATCACGGCGCCGCGCGAGCGGGCGGTGATGAGGCGGTTGGCCTGGACGCTGGCGCGCTGGCCGCGGCCGAGGCGGGATCGGTTGCCGGAGGCGATGCGGCCGGATCGCGAGACCGTTCCGCCGGCCTTGCGGGCGGCGGCGAGCGCCTGCGCCACGAAGGGCCTCTCGGCCTGCGCGCGGGTCGAACGGATGCGGCCAGGCCGGATGCGGAAATCGTCCTCGCCGCTCATGGCAAAAGCCCCGCACATCGCGCCATGTCGCGGAAAAGTCTCAGCAAATACGATGATCGCGATGTGCAGGCATGGGCCGCACCCCGCGAAATCGCTGCGTAATCCCTTGAAAACCCACGACCGCCCCAAGCCGCACATCGCGGCCCTTTATCCTGCCCTCCTCTTCCCCGTTGCCCCTGCCGGCCCCTCCGTTCCGCCGCCGCTACGCCTGCCTTCGACGGGCCACGCCAGCCCCGGATGCCTAGTCGTGACGGCTCCCATGCCACCGATCCACCGAGCGGACGGTCGCGCATGCTCGAAAGGGCGCAGAACTCCCTCCCCGAACGAGTCAGGGTGCTGCGTTTCCTGGACGTCCCGGCGTTCGTGGTTTCGCACCGGAAACCACTCCGGTACGGGGCCGTGTGCGGCGGCTGGCATGCAGGAGAACGGTCGCTCGGCTGCGCGACGGCGGTGCCGCGAATGTCGTCGTGACTGCGCGTGGACGGCCAGCCGCACGATGCCGGAGCGACGCTTGCCCGCGCCGCTCCGGCCCTGCTGGGACGGCTCAGCCAGCCGCCGCCAGCCAGACGTCGAACGCCGCCTCGCGCTTGGCGAGTTCGGCCTGTGCCGCCGTGAGTTCGGCCGCGATCTGCGCCCGCTCGCGCCGGTCGATGCAGCCCGCGAGTTCCGCCTTCAGTTCCTCGATGTGGTTGTAGAGCGCCATTGTTGCCTCCTGTGCTTTGCAAGACAGGAGCGATGGCCGGTGCGGCGCGGTGCGGGTCAGGGATCGCGTCAGCGACCGCGAAGCGGCGATAGGGGAAACGATTTTCTTCGGCGCCGCACCGCTTCGTCGGTGAAGCCGCAGCGTCCGTTCGCCGAAGAAAATGGTGGGACCCTGTCGTCCTTGACGCGCGCCGTGGCGCACCGGACAATGGGCGGAGTTGAGCAGCCAGCCCTTTCCCCGACGGTCGATGCAGCCCATTCTTCATGGCGCTTCCCCCGTCCGCTGACGGGTGACGAACAGGCTCTCGCGTGGTGGCAGGGCCGTCGCGACCTCGGCATCGGCCGGGACGGTCGCGGCATCAATGCGGGTCTCGCCGGTGGCACCCGTCCGATCATCTCCGCGGCCGGCAGCGCGCGAAACGAAGAGCGCCGCACTGCGCCACGCTTGCGGATCGGCGACCGCCGGTCTGCCGGTCAGTGGTGCCGTCTGGCCGTCGATCGCCGGTGTCAGCATTGCGAGATAGGCGATGGTTTCGGCCGGCAGCGGGCGGCCGCGCAGCGACGCCTCGTAGCGGCCCGGACCGGCATTGTAGGCCGCCAGAAACCCTGGCGCGCCGTAGCGATCGTGCAACTCGCGCAGATACGCCGCGCCTGCCAGAATGTTGGCGCGGGGATCGAACGGATCGCTGCCGAGCGCATGGCGGGCGCTGAGATCATCCCAGGTCGCCGGCATGATCTGCATGAGGCCCATCGCGCCCTTTGGCGAGACGGCCGCACGATCGCCGCCGCTCTCGGCGCGCATGACGGCGCGGATCCAGGCCGCCGGAATGCCGAAGCGGTGCGCTGCTTCCGCGACATGGGCGTCGATCGAAGCGCGAGCCGCCGACGGGCTGTCGGCTTGCATCTGCGCCGCCTGCGTCGTGTCGGGTGCCCCCAAGAGGAAGAGGCCGGAAAGGAGGAGGCAGGCGCGGTGACCGGCGCGTTGCCGGTCGGCGGTGCGAAACGGGGCATGGCGCTGCATCGCTCAGCTCCGCTCGGCGCGCTTCGGCGCACGGTTCCAATGGAGCCCCCATGAGCCGCCGTCGTCGCCCGAGCGGAACAGGTTGGCGCGGATGGGAGCGAGAAAGACGGGATCGTCCAGCAGGACCGCGACATAGTCGCCGGCGCGCTCGCCCTTGCGCTTCCAGCCCGCACCGACCTCCGGTCCATCCTCGTCGCCGAGATGGATGCGGTAGTCGGGCGCGTTCTCCGCATCGCCCGGTTCAACTGGAAGGATGACGAACTCGGTGTCGAAGGAGAGCGTGCGGATGCGGCCGGCGAAGCCGGCGGACGTGCGCGTGAACTGGCCGATGAGTGGCATGGTGAAACTCCGGTGATGGGGATGGAGGGCATGCGGTGCGCTGTCTGCACGCACACGGGCGGCGGTCAGGGGGGCGTCGGCGAGGTGTCCGCGTGCCAGACGAAGCGCCCGTCGCCGGCCTCGTCGGTCCAGAGCGGTCGCGCCTTGCCGACGACACCAGCGCGCGGCAGCGGGCCGAAGTAGCGCCCGTCGAGCGAGTCCGGGACGTTCGTGTTCATCAGGAACAATTCGCCCGGTGCCACGCGCCGGCAGCCGCGCCAGGTGGGCAGATCGCGGCCCTTGCGGTCCCGCTCCAGCGCGTCGCCGACCGGCGCCCCGTCGATGGTGATCGCGCGGTTTCGGCGACAGATTTCCTGTCCCGCTACCGCGGCAATGCGCTTCAGGAGCGGCACGCCGGGCGCGATGTAGCCGCGCGCGACCATCATGCTTGCGAGCGCTTCGTCCGGCAGGACGGCGACGAGATCGCCGACCGCCAGCTCGCGCGGAGGATCAATGTCGTAGAACCCAATCGGAACGCTCGCCGAGGCGTTCCAGAGGAGGCGCAGCGGCATCGCGACAAAGGAGGTGATGACGATCCCCATCGTGGCGAAGTACGCCGACATGACATAGCCGAAGCGCGTCACGACTGCGCCTCGCGGCGCAGAAGGTAGGCGCGATGCTGTTCGGGCCTGTAGGCACGCGGCTCGTGAGCGACGCCGAGGCGGCTGTGAACGTGCCGCCAGTGATCGGGCGACACGTCGGCCGGATCGATCCCGACGGCCTCGATCGCGTCGACGTGCTGGAGCACGCGTTCGACTTTCGGCCAGCCCTCGATCTTCAGGAGGATCTCGCCGCCGGGACGGACGAAGGGCAGCGTCTGGAAGGTGGACCCCGGCTCGACGGCGCGCACGATGTCGATGCGCGAGATGATCGTGCCGTAGTCGTTCGACGCCCAGCGCACGAAGGCGAAGACGCTGCCGGGACGGAAGGACAGCACACGGCGACGGCGGTCGAGGATCGTTTCGCGGGCATGCCGGCCGAAGCGGATCCAGTTCTCGATCTTCTTTTCGACATGGGTCAGTTCGACGTGGGTGAGATCGTCGGGGGGCGACGAGGATGGCGACAGGCCGCCGATCAGCGGAATGGCGGGAGGTTTCACGACGGGTCTCCTTGCGAGGGGGGAAATTCACGCGCGAGCAGGTCGCGCAGCATGTCGGCGACGGTGACGCCGCGCCGGAAGGCGGCGATCTTGATGCGGCCGCGTTGGTCGGGCGTGACGTCGATCGTCAGCCGAGCGGTGAACGCGGGAGCGTCGCCGCCGCGCTGTGCCGTCGCATCGCTCGTCCTGATCCAGCGCTCGGGATCAGCCGGGCGTGCGGCGAAGCCGGGTCGTGTCGGACGCTCGCTCATGACGCGAAGCCCCCGCCGAGCGGCAGGACCGCGCCGATGCGCGCGCGCGCCTTTTCGGCTATCGCCGCGTCGATCTCGCAGCCGAGATAGCGGCGGCCACTCAGGCGGCATGCCTCGCCGGCTGCGCCCGAACCTGCGAACCAGTCACCGAGGAGCCCGCCCGGCGGGCAGCTCGTGCGGATCAGGATCTCCAGAAGCGAGGACGGCTTTTCGGTCGGGTGGATGGCGCGGCCATGTGCGTTGCGGACATGGATCACCGAGCGCATCAGTCGCGGACCGCCGTCCTCGCTGACATAGTGGCCGGCGTCGATGTGACCGGTATGCGGCGGTCGGCGCCTGCGCCGCACGGTGCGCGCCAGCGCGTCCGATGTCGTCTGCACGTCGTTGTAGATGCCGCTCCACGGCGCCTCGGCGGCGTAGAACTGGGCGACCAGCTCGTGCACGCGCTTGAAGCGGTCGGCGTGGAAACCGGAGCCGTTCTGTTTCTCCCAGACGATCTCCTGCGCGTATCGCAGGCCGGCATCGGCGAAGTGATCGGCGGTCGCCATGAAGAGACGCAGCGACCCGAACACCCAGAGCGAGCCGCTCGGCTTCAGCGCGTGGCGGGCGAGCGGCAGCCAGCCCTCGACGCGCCGGTCCCACGCGAGCGACGTGTCGCCATAGGGCGGATCGGCGAGGATCATGTCGAACGGTCCGTGCGTCGGCATCACGGCGCGGCAGTCACCGGTGACGACGTCGCCGAGGTAGATCGGTGCGGCGGTGGCCGTCATGACGCAGGTCTTTCGACGCCGAGCCGGTCGATCTCGTCGGTCAGCGCGGCGATCTCGCGTGCGGCCGGACTGTCGTCGTCGACCTCGCGGGCGAGCCGTCCGGACTGCGCCGCGACGGCAAAGGCGATGCGCTGGCCGACCGTCGAGCCAAGCACCGGCGGATCGTGATCGGCCAGCGTCTCGGCCGTCTCGCGCGCCAGAACGGTACGTGCGCCGCAGCGGTTGAGGACGAAGCGGGCGGCAAGCGCCGGGCGGTAGATGCGCGCTTCGGCGACGAGCGCGAGCATCTCGGCCGAGGCCCAACCGTCGAGCGGCGACGGCTGCACCGGGATCAGTACCAGGTCGGCGGCGAGCAATGCCGAGCGCATGAGGCCGGCGACGCGCGGAGGCCCGTCGATCACGATGTGATCGACGCCCAGCGCCAGTTCCGGCGCTTCGCGGTGCAGCGTGTCGCGGGCGAGGCCCACCGTGCCGAACAGCCTTGGCAGCCCTTCACGGCCGCGCTGCTGCGACCAGTCCAGCGACGAGCCCTGCGGGTCCGCGTCGATCAGCGTAACGCGCTGGCCGCGGGCCGCCCATTCGCCGGCGAGATGGAGCGCCAGCGTCGTCTTGCCGACACCGCCCTTCTGGTTGAGGAGCGCGACGATCATCGCTTGTCTCCCCGCCGTGGAGATGTGAGCGAAAGCCTGCGGGCGGCGTCTCGGAGGAGTTTTTCCACATCCCCGGGCGCCACAAGAATATTAGATTCTCTATTAGACTCTCTATTACGGGTCTGAATTGCGTTATCGTTCCAGAGACTTAGCTGCGATCCGTGCGTGCGAAGTCCCGAATGGGTTGCGTGCGAAGTCCCGATACGAATTGCGTGCGAAGTCCCGACCGTATCCACAGCCATGCCCTTGGCCCATGTGGATAAGTCGAGAGGCTGGATGCGCAGCAATTCGCGGCGCGCATCGCGTTCGATGCGGAGCCGATAGCCGGGGATCGACTGGCGCTCGACGATACGGCGGAGTTGAAGCGCGAAGTCGGAAACCCGGACGAGGCTGCCGGACTTCTGATGAAGATGCCGGACCTCGAACTGCCACCCGGCCGGTTGACGGCCAGCGTGCTTGCGCGCGACGCGGTAGAGCCAGCGTTCGATGCCGCCGGTGAGCCGGAAGTAGGCCGGATCGATCGACAGCACGAGCGAGCGGTCGATGACGCCGCGATAGAACCAGTCGGGCAGCACGGCTTCCATGCCCTCGACGCGGCCGTCGCGCGTCGCGCATTCCTCCCATTCGTTGACCCAGGAGAACTGGTGCCGGCGCCAGCGCTCGCCGTTGCGGATCGTGGTGAGCACGGAGGTGGACTGAAGGCGCACCAGCGCGCCCTTGAGCAACCGATAGTCGCGCGAGCCGGTCTGGCGCCGGATGGCGGTGAGAAGCTGGTAGGGCGTGAAGCGCAGGAAGCGCGAAGTCTTGAGGCCTGCCGTTTCAGCCTCGATGATCTGCGAGGCGGCCCAGATGAGGATGTCGGCGTCCCAGATCGTCGCCATGCCGTGCTGCGCACTGGCGAAGACCTCGACCTGCACGTCACCCGATCGGTAGAGGATCGGCGTCGTGCGCTTGGCCTTGGCGAGCGAGAAGAACGGACGTTCCATGAGATCGCGCTGGTCGCGCGGGCTCGCGTCGCCGGTGGCGATGACGAACGGGTGAAGGGTCGCCCGTTCGCTGGCGGGCAGAAGGTGGCGGCGGGACATCGACGGGGCTCAGCGGTGGCCACGCGACGGGACGAGCGGCGGCAACTCGGGCTGCCGCTTGGCCGGCAGCACCGATCCGCGCGGATCGGAGGTCGAGGTGACGGCACCGCGCGAGGCCCAGGCTTCGAGATCTTCCACCGCGTAGACGACGATCGCGCCGAGCTTCCGGTAGGCCGGTCCGGTGCCGTAGGTTCGGTGCTTCTCGAGCGTGCGGCCGGACAGGCCGAGATAGCGGGCAGCGTCGGGGGTGCGCAGGTAGTTCTGCGGGATGCGGGCGGGCGTTTGCGACATGGTCGGACCTCCGTGGCGGCGGGGGCGGCCCCGGCATGGGGCTGCGAACGGAGGCGAGGATGGCGAAGCGGAGCCGGCGGGGTGGATGGGAAAGTAGCGTCGGTAAGAATCTCACCCCACGTCGGGTTCGACCGGCGTCAGGATCGGCGCCGATGACGGAAGAGGTCGAGATAGTCCCCGGCGATCAGCCGCAGCCCGAACCGGAGAAGGTCGATCGCCTCGGTGCGAAGCGACGACTCGCGCCAGTCGTCCTCCCGCATCAATCGCTCGATGCCGTGAAACGCCCTGGCGATCTCGCGGTAGGTGGCGCCGTGGGCGCGCGCGTCGGCGGCGCGAAGCGCGCGGGGAATGCGCCGACGCTGCAGCGGCGTCAGGCGCTTATCGCTGGCATCGAGCCCTTGTCCGCATCGCCAGAGGCGGAGATAGGCTTCGACGCGGTCGGGGCTGTCGGTCGCGAACGGAAGCTGTGCTGCGAAGGCCGCTGCCGCCTCGGCACCGGGAAGGAGAAGCAAGGGGATTTCGCCGGCGCGGTCGCGATGCCGGGCGTAGCGGCCATCGGCGGCGTCCTGAACATTGGTCAGATCGAGCGGGATGGCGATGGCGGTGGCCAACAGTTCGGACGGCGGCGCGAGGACGACGACGGCAGGATCGGCATCGGGCGTCCAGTGGATCGGCTGGTCACGCCCGCTGCGGCTCGGACGGGCCGCGAAATCGCAACCCCCAGCGCCGCGCGATGGCGGCCTCGCTGTCCTCCTGGGACGATTCCGAGCGGACATGCCGTCCGAAATCCTTCTGATAGCCGGCGTTGCGACGCAGGCATTCCCAGGCCAGATCCTCGACCGCGAGACTGCTCATGTAGTCGTAGGCGGTGGCGTCCTGCCACTTCGATCGGTCTGGCTTCACCGGCGTTTCTCCTCCCTCGGTACGCGGTATGCGCGTCGGAGAGAAAGGATTCCGGGCCGACCGGGGGCCGCATAGTCCCCAATTGCGCATCACGCGATGCGCGCAGGGCAACACCCCGCGGATCGCCGCTAATGGATCCGCCCCGCCAAGAGGTGCTTGTAGCCGGTGTGCGTCATCCAGCGCGCTCGGGCGAGATGCGCGTGGTAGACCTGAAGGGCGCGTTCGGACTGCGTGTCGGGGTCGATTCCGAACAGCACGGCGACGGCTTCACGCCAGTCGGCGCCGTCCGCCACCGAGTCGAGAAGGCGGCAATAGAGCCTGACGTGTTCGCGGTCGTAGCCGGTCAAATGCTCGCCCTGGGGCGGGTCGTCGGAAAAGTCCTCAACGGTCATGGCGCTCTCCATGAAGGGCGGTTGCCGGGAGCCACCTTCCTTAACCATACTACCAATCGCCTTGCGTGATGGGAGCCCCCGTTTCGGCATCACCCGTTGTCGCGGGCGCATCACCCACGCCCAATTTACATATTATAGTTCGTAAACTCAAAGTGTGTATTCGGGCGAGCGTGCGTGCATGGACATGCGCACGCTGGTCGGACGGAATTTTGCGCGCCTGCGCAGGGCGATGGGGCTCACGCAGGAGGAGGTTGAGGCGCGTTCCGGCTTCAGCCAGCAATATCTGAGCAGTCTGGAGCGCGGCAAGCGCAACCCGACCGTCATCAGTCTCTACGAGCTCGCGCAGGCGCTGGGCGTCGACCATGTCGACCTGATCCAGCCCGACGACGTGGCTTTGGCGGAGGATGCCGAGGCGCGACCCCGGACGCCGTAGAGGGCGTTGGTGGCGAAGCGTCCCCGCCCAGCGGCGCCGGGCGGGGTGTCGGCCGTGCGGTCAGTCCCTCCGACCGTTGGGGCGGGACCAGATCAGCGAGAAGGTCTCGCCGTTCTCGTCGTCGAAGAGGTTGGCGTAGATGGCGGCGTTGAAGGAAGGATCGTCGAGCTTCAGGCTGAGATAGTCGCGGCCCTCGTTGGAGCGCTTGGACCAGCCCGCTCCGATCTCGGCCCGGCCGACATAGACGCGGTGGCTCGGGGCGTTCTCGCCGGTGGCGCGGTCGTCGCGCAGGATGCGGACGTTGCGGGCCTGGACGCTGAGGGTGACGATCTCGCCGATGTAGCCGGTGTCGATCGCGGTGAAGTTGCCGATGGTCGCCATGATGGTTCTCCGTATCCTTGGGTTTCGAGCCCGCGACCGCCGCGGCCTCGATGGCCCATCGTCCGGCCGGGGGCGATCGACGGCGCACCTGTTGGCAGGCCGCAGCGCAGCGGAGGATGGCGGGGAGCGGCTTTCTTGGCTCGCGAGGAATGACGGCGCAGCCGGCAGGGGAAGAAAGTCGTGACGACGCCGTTGCGCCAGGGCGATCGAGGCGCAGCCGTCCTTCGGCCAGATCGGGTCCATTGAAGAGGCCGTGTGGTCGTGCGCGGCAACCTCGGCGATTATGGAGAACCCTGGCGATCCCTCGGACCTCTCCCGCTTCGTCAACAGCGTCTCGGGAGGCGATCATCGCCCATCGCCAGGTCCCGGCCGGGATGCCGTCCCTTGCATTCTCGCACGGGCATTTCCAGAGAACGCCTTGCCGCTATCGGGGCGGAAGGACCGGACCTTAAGATGCGGGCTCCCATGCACGGCGGAAGGACGGCAGCGTCCTCTGCCAGGCGTAGAGCTTCCGTTACCACCGGCGTCCGCGCTCCATCCGCACCCGAGACGAGACCGGTTGGCCACCGCTCCGTTAGCTACCCCTTCGACAGGAGATCAGTGTCCGGTCGCGCTGCTCTGTCCGGTGCCGCTGGGCGGGGTCGCCACGATCCGTCCCCAGGCGGCGCCCCCGACCATGATCGCGCCGGTGACGGCGATCGTCGTCTGCCAGCCGGACGATACGATAAGGAATTGGCTGAGGCCGAGCGTCGCCGAATAACCGGCCACGAAGGCGGGTGCGGCAAAGACGATCGCGATTGTGAACCGCAGCCCGACGGAATGCGCATGGGCGAAGAGCGTCCGGGCGAGCGCGAGGATGACGCCGCCGGCCCGAAGGCCTGCCAAGATGCCGACGACGGCACCGGAGCCTTATTCGATCGTCCAGAGCGCAACCGCGATGCCGGTCATGATGGGCAGTGCGTAGATCGCGACGGAAAAGATCAGCCAGCAGAACAGGACGATGCCGCCGATGAGGACGACAGGTGCGAGAACGACCACGGTGGTGGCTTCCTTCGAAACATGGGTTCGGAACGCGCCTCCACCACCACTGCGGCGCGATGGCGAGGATAGCGCGCCGAAGCGGCGGCGAAAAGCCGTCGGCGAGGCGCCGGACAAGGCCGGCGCTCCCTTCCGGCACCGCCCGCTCACACGGCGAACGGATCGATCTCGGCCACAATCTCCGCACCGCCTTCGAACTCCGCTTCCAGAACGACCGAGAGGCTGCCGTCGCCGGCGCGGAAGATGACGATCACGGCCATGAGGGTGGTGGCGAGGCTGGCGGCGAAAGCGGAGGCTTGGCTGAACGACATCGATGCGGCTCCTGTGGGGAGCGGAGGGTCATCCCCCGCTGACAGGCGCCCGAAGTGTCCGGCCGGGGGCCGCAATCACCGCGAAGGCGAAGCCGCACGCGGCGGCATGCTCGCATAGCCGACCCCTTGCGGGTTGATGGCGTCAGGTCCCCGGTTGTGACCAAGGATCAGCGCCAGACGAGGAGGATGATCTTCCGGCGAAACGGAGGTACTTCGCGATGTCGCGGGAGACAGCTTCTGGTACGTTGTTTTCGCAAGCGATCCAACCAGGAGATGCAACATGCAGAACGAACAGGCACTGATCCGCTCCAAGCCAGGCACCGGAACGGCGGTCGACTTCGCCGGCAACTGGACCAATGAACTCGGTTCGAAAATGTTACTGGTGCAGACGGGCCAGGCCTTGTCCGGCAGCTACGAAAGCGCCGTCAGTTCGGGCGGCACCACGGCGACCGGAACGCTGACGGGCTATGTCGATGGCGATCTCATCGCGTTCATCGTTCATTGGGATCAGTTTCAGGCGATCACGTCTTGGGTCGGGCAACTCGCACCCAATGCTCCGACGGACACCATCAAGACCCTCTGGCAGATGACCAATCAGGTCGATGTCGGCGACGAATGGGCATCGATCAATGCGGGTGCCGATGTCTTTACCCGTCAATGATGGGCGTTCGAGCGGCCGCCCATCACGGGTGGGCCGCTCGGCCTTCGTTCTGGCATGCCTGGTGGCTTGGGCGGCGGTCCCGGCGATGGCCGAAACCACAACCGGCTAGGTCGCGTGGGTGATCGACGGCGACACGTTTCGTCTCGATGGCGGGGAGCGGGTCCGGATCGCCGGGATCGACGCGCCGGAGACACGAGTGGATCGAGCGAAGTGCCGCGCCGAGATCGAGCGCGGCCGTGCCGCGACCCGCGCAGCGGTGGCCCATCTCAAGGGACGGACGGTCTCGATAGAGCGCGTGGGGGCGAGCTACGGACGGACGGTGGCGCGCGTCACGCTCGACGGACGCGATGTCGGGCAGGATCTCGTCGCGCGCGGCATCGTGAAGCCATGGCCCCTCGGGCATCCCAAGCCCGACTGGTGCGGATAGGCCTGAAGGTCACGAACTCGTAGCGAATGAAGGCCAGGGTCGATCGAGACGAACTGGAAGGAGGCGACGATGGCGGAGATCAGGGATCGGGATTTGCATCTGGTGAAGAAGGCGCTCGCCATCGCCGTGCTCGCGATCGAACGCCAGCCGGGCCCGTTCCAGTCGCTGTCCGACCAGGCGGACATGAAGGCGTTGCTCGATCGCCTGACGCCGAGCGATACCATGCTCGCCCACTATGCCCGGTCGGCATACATCGCCGTCACCGGCGAGCCGGACTGAAGCCAGCCGTGGAGCCGGAAGGCCGGGTTTCCGGTTTCACGATTCTGCTCTGCCACGCGCCTACAGCTTGGCGTCTCGGGCATGGACCCAGCCCTTGTTGGTGAGGACGAGATCGGCCTTGTCCTCGACCTTGTCACCGGTCGTTCGCTTGAGCACGGGAAAGGCTTCGAGCATGGTCGGGTTCGTCGCCCATGCGGCCTTGTCCTTGAGGCGGTAGGTGTAGGCGACACGGGAGAGTGACACGCCCATCGCATCGGCCGGTTCGGTGAACTGTGTGATCTCGACGACGTCCGGTGTCCCGTAGCAAAGGCGGTTGCGGGACGAGAGGAAGGTGCTCTGCGATCCCTCTCCGGGCTTGGCGAGCGCCTGCCGCCCCTTGTCCGTCAGGTCATAGGCCTTGACCTTGATCGTCCGGCTGTCCTCGGCGAACATGCCGCGTTGCGGGATCGTCGAGTCCTTCACCTCCATCAGCCCGACCGCCACGAGCGCGTTCACCTGACGGGTCTGGCGCCGGAACAGATCCTGCGCGGCACCCGGCCGCTGCGGCACTTCGTAGTAGAGCGGCAGCGCCATGTAGCCACGGTTCGCGCCCGCCGGCTGCACCGAACTCGTCGGCAGATCGATGCAGGATGGGCTCTTCGCGAGATGGGCGTTGATCGCGGTCTGGAAATTGACCTCGTTCGCCTTTTTCGAGTCGCTGCAACCCGACAGGACGATCGATCCGAGACCGATGATGACAATCGGAACGCGCATGTCGGGAATCTCCTCGTTCAGCCTCAATTGTGCGAGAAATCGTTTCGCGGCCATAGCCCAAGGGCGCGTCGAACCCAACAGCGGCGATGCTGCGCGACAAGTCGAGGGTTGTCCTGCGGGAGGATCGTCACGCGTATGCGCGGAGACGGCTTGCCGGCTCCGTTCGCGCAGCGAATAGAGCCGTCCGCCGGGGGCGGCCCGCCAAGAATCGGGAGATCAATATCGGCGTGCGTCCTGGCATAGTCTGTAAAAGGCTTCATAAGCCTTGGAGGCTGATTCTTTTCAGATTAGGAACCATCTGCATGCCTACATCTGAGCAAGCCGCCCGCAACTTCGATGCCGATGAACGCTCGCGCGGGCGTCTCGGGCGGATGGGAAGAGGACTATGACCAAAACAGGTGACGATGCTGAGCAAGGCTTCCTTGTTGAGACGCAAGCTCTTGAGATGATGCGGTTCTATGCTGAAAACTATGATACGCTTATTTTCAGGGATCTCGATCCGAAGAAGAGCATCGAGACGATCGGCGACAAGCCACCGACTTGCCGCTTCTGCAAACGCTCCAAGCCGGAGGTCAAGTTTTCTAAAGATGCACACGTGGTGCCCGCGTTCGTCGGCAACAAGGTCCTCTTCAGCCGGTACGAATGCAACGAATGCAACGAACGCTTTTCCAAGTTCGAGGACGATCTGGCGAAGATGACGATGGGCGACCGAGCCCTTGGCCAAGTTCCCAAGAGAAAGGGCTATGCCTCCCTGAAGCCACAAGGGAAGAAATCCAGCTTCGAGCGCGGCCCAAACGGGGTTGTCATCAAGCAATATATGGATGAGGGCGTATTCACTGTCGACGCCGCGAACTCGCAGTTTATCACGACGTATGATACGCAGCCCTTTCGGCCGCTAGGAGCATATAAGGCTCTCGCCAAAATTGCCTTTACGCTCCTGCCAGAGACGGAACTGTCACGATTTGAGGAACTACGGGTCTGGTTGCGCGAAAGTGACGTCGGATCGCGGAAGGTGTACGGCGGCAAGGCGCATTGGTGCTACCAGACGTTCATTCCGGGACCAAGTCCTTTTCCCAAACCGATCATCTCGTTGATGAGGAGAAGGGAGGGGGTTCATGCACCTTACTTGATGCTTTTCCTCGCGTTCGGGAACTGGACCTATCAGATATTTCCGCCTTGCCCAGCAATGGATATCGCCTTGGCTGATAGGCCGATTCCCGTCACTCCCTATCCTCACCTATACATGATGCAGCCGTGGCTGGCGCGAGGACCCATTCGATATTCGGAATTGTTCCTCGATCAAGAGGATCGGAAGTCGGAGCCAAGAGTATTGAAGATGCACTTTGACAAGATGGAACGCGGACCCCTTCCGGGGGAGGTTGCAGGCGCGCAGAACTTGCCCCCCCAAGCGCCGGACGAGTAAAGCCTCGAAACTGGCGTTCGACGCCAATGGAGTAGAAAATCTCTCGTCAACGCTGTGGTCTGTTCCCAGCGGCCTTCTACTACAAGCTGAATTCGATGATGTTTTCGCATAACTGATGGCTCGAAAGGAGAGTGGAGCGGCGCTCACGCGCCGCCCGTGTCGAACCGCCAGACCGGGATGCCGAGCTTGCGAGCCTTGTCGGCGAGGTTGTCCTGGATGCCGGTGCCGGGCCAGACGAGGACGCCGATCGGCAGGACCGACAGCATCGCGTCGTTGCGCTTGAAGGGGGCGGCCTTGGCGTGCTTCGTCCAGTCGGGCTTGAAGGCGACCTGCGGCACCTTGCGGTGATCGGCCCAGCGCGAGGCGATCAGTTCGGCGCCTTTGGGGCTCCCGCCGTGCAGCAGCACCATGTCGGGGTGCTTGGCGTGGATGCGATCGAGTCTGGCCCAGATGCGCTGATGGTCGGAACAGTCGAGCCCGCCGGTGAAGGCGATCTTCGGTCCGACCGGCAGCATGACCTCGGTTTCCGCGCGGCGCTTGGCGGCGAGGAAGTCGCGGCTGTCGATCATCGCGGCGGTCAGGTTGCGGTGGTTGACCATCGAGCCGGTACGCGGGCGCCAGGGTGAGCGGGTCAGGCGCTCGAAGGCTTCCGATGCCTGGTCGCGCATCAGCTCGAAGGCGTCGCGGCGTTCGAGGAGCGTCTGCCCTTCCGCGACGTGGCGCTCCAGCTCGACCGACTTCACCTCGCTGCCATCCTGCTCGCGCTGCCCGCGGCGCTGCGCCTGCTCGTTGTCGTCCAGTTCGCGCTCGATGCGGATCGTGGCGCGATGGAAGACGTTGACGGTGGACCAGAGGAGATCGTCGAGATCGGGTTCGAGACGGGTGTCCTGCAACGTTCCGGCGATGGCGTCGAAGATCTCCGCGATCATGCCGGCGACGTCGGTGCCCTCGGGGAGCGGGCGGGGGTCCGGCTCGTCCTGGAAGGGGCGGTAGCCGTAGAGCTGGAGTTCCTGGAGGACGTGGTGCGTGGAGGAGGCTTCGTGTTCGGGTTCGATGTCGTGGCGGGCCATGGGGCTGTTCCTTCGCCGGTCGTGACCGCGACGCCCGCGGCCTTCCATGGCGACGACAGCCGTCGGGCGGCCCGGCCCTGCACCCGGCGCGAAGCGACCGGGCCGAAGCGTGAGCGGAGGATGGCGAGGCCGGCGATTTTGCTTCGCGATGCAAAGCGCGCTCGCGCGCGGCGGAAAATCGTCGGCCGCAGCCATTGCCGGGGCGGGCCGTTTGACGGCCGTTCGCCCTCTGCGGAAGGCCGGTGTCGCTGCTCTCTACGACCGCAGGGGAGAACAGCCGTCCCGCCACGATGACCACGTGCCCGATCTGCCGATCTCCCCTCCCTGCGTTCAGGCTGCCAACACCATGAAGCGTGCGACGTCCTGTGGCAGGATCTGCGTGCGGAGCGCCGTCCGCAGCCCCTCAATGCCGAACGCGACGAGATCATCGTTGAAGTCGCCGAGCGTCGGAACCAGCACCACCGCCTCGATCCCGGCCGCCTCCGCTCGGGCCGCCAATGTCGCCGCCATCGCCTCGCCGGCCTCGCCATTGTCGCGGGCGACGTAGAGCCGGCGCAGCGTGTCGGGCAGCAGCAGGGAGCCGAGATGGGCGGCGGAGAGCGCCGCCACTGCCGGCAGGTCGGGCAGACCTGAGCGAACGGACAGCATCGTCTCGATGCCCTCGCCGGCGGCCTGAACCTCCGAGCCGATCCCGAACCGGACACCGTGTCCGAGAAGGTCGCCCATCACCTTGCGCTGCGTGTCGATCGGCGCCTTGCCGGAGCCGTCGGGGGCGAGCCAGGTCCGGTGCGTGCCGGTCTGGCGGCCGGCAAGATCGGTGATGCGGGCGAGCAGCGCCGGCCATGTCTCGGTCGGGCCGTCGTCGGGGCGGTAGTAGCAGCGCGGATGGAAGCGCAAGGCGTCGGTTCCGTGCAGAGCCGTAATGCCGCGTCGGCGCAGACACGTTTCGCCGATCGTGCCGCTGATCGGCCTGCCCATGGCGAACAGCCGCCGCGCCGCCTCGACCGAACCCGATGGTGCTGGTGCCGTGTGCTGCCTTGCCGGTTCCGGTTCGGGATGCGGCAGGCTGAGAAAGGATCGGGCTTCCTCGGCTACGTCGGCGAAGTCGATCAGGCCAAGCGCCTCGCGGATCACGTCGAGGAGATCGCCATGCTCGCCGCTCTCGGCGTCCATCCACTTGCCCGCCGGTCCCTTCGGCGTGTCGCGCAGTCGCACGAACATCGAGCGGCCCGGCGTGTTGCGGACATCGCCGACCTGCCAGTAGTGGCCCTGCCGGCGGCCGTTTCCGAGATAGTGGCGGCACACCGCCTCGGCCTGCCGGCCGAGACGCTGCGCCAGTTCGGAAGCGTCAAGGCGGGCCATCACGCCGCCTCCCGCTCGGCGACGTGCTCGACCGGGTATGTGTCGAGCAGCCGGGCGAGCACCGCCGGCCCATCCGTGCCGACCGGAACGAAGAAGCGCAGTTTCCACGAGATGATCTCGGTGAAGAGCCCATAGGCGCGCAGCCGCTCGCGCATGGCCTGGGTGAAGCCCGTCAATTCGATCCGCTCGCCGCCCATCACCCGGACGCGGCGGAGCTGAAGCTTCTCGGCAAGGTCGAGGATCGTCCGGCCCTCGACCAGCGCGGCATAGGCCTGGTCCGGCGTCAGCTTCGGCGTTCCAATGGCCAGAGCGTTGATCGCCCAAGCGGGCGAGACGCGGCGACCGATGATGCGCTCCCCTTCGTCGGTCTGGAGCCGATAGACGCGCGTCGACTCGTCCGGAAGCCGCTTCCAAATCGGCAGCAGCAGCCCCGCGACCATGTGGAAGATCGAGTCCGCGAACTCCGGCACTTCGGCCAGTTCGGCTTCCCAGGCGGCGGCGAAGGCGGTG
This sequence comes from Aureimonas sp. Leaf427, assembly GCF_001425485.1. GTDB lineage: Bacteria > Pseudomonadota > Alphaproteobacteria > Rhizobiales > Rhizobiaceae > Plantimonas. Next base: position 18,242 of record NZ_LMQW01000017.1, read on the forward strand.
CGGTCAGCCTCCATCCAGTGACTCTCGGCGAGCGCGCCGAGCGGCATGCCAAGTGCTTCCATCGGCCGGACGAGGCGGACCCGGCGCTCGATCTCGCCATCGTCGAGCATCAGCGAGGGCGCGGCCATTTGCATGGCGGCCCGGCCCGATCGCTCGTTGACGAGCAGCCGGGCATGACGCTCGCCAAGCCGAGACAGCGCCTCTTCGACCGTCACCGGCCGGTTCCGGCGGCGCTCGGTGATCGTCAACAGGCGCGTTTCGGCACCGGTGCGCGGATGGCTGTAGATCGTCTGCCGATCCCTGACGGTGAAGCTTTCCGCCGTCAGCGTCTCCAACCCGACATCGTAGATGCCGGCCGCGACCGCGCCCTCAACCTTGGCGGCGAGGAGTTGTTCGAAGGCGGTAAAGAGGATGCCCTGAAGTCCGATGGTGAGTGCCAGCAGGCGGTTGAGGAACGTGGTGATCGGGGGCAGTTCGTCCTTGATGCCGCCGGAGCGATCCATCAGTTCCAGCCCGGTCGCCGCTTCGAAACGCTCGAGCGAGCAGCCCTCGATACGACCGCGCATGAGCAGCAGGTAGAGTTGGCGCAGAGCGGCGCGGGCGTAGGGGCTTTCCAGATTGTCCTCGGTACGGAACAGCCCCTGACCGCCGGTCTGCCGCGACCCGCGGGTGATCGCGCCGAGCGTGTCGAGCCGCCGAGCGATGGTAGAGAGGAAGCGCTTCTCCGCCTTCACGTCGGTCGCGATCGGGCGAAAGAGCGGCGGCTGCGCCTGATTGGTGCGATGGGTCCGGCCAAGGCCCTGGATCGCGGCATCCGCCTTCCAGCCGGGCTCCAGCAGATAGTGGACACGCAGCCGCCGGTTCCGCGCCGACAGTTCGGCATGGTAGGAGCGGCCGGTGCCGCCAGCGTCCGAGAACACCAGCACGCGCTTGGCGTCGTCCATGAAGGCGGCCGTCTCGGCGAGATTGGCGGAGGCGGCGCGGTTCTCGACCGCCAGCCGGTCGTGCCCGCCTGTGCTGGATTTGCGCACGATGCGGCGCGAGCGGCCGGTGACTTCGGCCACGACCTCCGTGCCGAAGTGCTGGACGATCTGGTCGAGAGCGCCGGGTACGGGATCGAGCGAGGCCAGCCGTTCGATCAGGTCGTCGCGCCGCCGGACGGCTTCGCGGCTTTCGACCGGCTGGCCGTCGCGGAAGACGGGCCGCGAGAACATGTTGCCCTCGGCGTCGGTGTAGAGCTCGTAGAGCTGCACCGGGAAGGAATGCTGGAGGTAGGTGAGGACGTACTCACGCGGCGTGATGTCGACGCAAACGTCGTTCCATTCCTCCGTCGGGATCTCGGCGAGCCGGCGTTCGGTCAGCGCTTCGCCGGTCGAGACGATCTGCACGACGGCGGTGTGTCCGGCGGTCAGGTCCGCCTCGATCGAGCGGATCAGCGTCACTGTCTTCATGCCGGTGAGGAGATGGCCGAAGAAGCGCTGCTTGGTGCTTTCGAAGGCCGAGCGGGCGGCGGACTTCGCCTGCCGGTTCAGCGTGACGCCACCGCCACTGGGCGCGCCGGTGATGTTGGCCGCCTGCATCGCGGCGTCCAGATGGTTGTGGATGACGGCGAAGGCGTCGGCATAGGCGTCGTAGATGCGGCGTTGCTCATCCGTCAGCGCATGTTCGACCAACTCGTATTCGACGCCGTCGAACGACAGCGAGCGAGCGGTGTAGAGACCGAGCGCGCGCAGGTCCCGCGCCAGCACCTCCATCGCCGCGACACCCCCGTCCTCGATCGCGGTGACGAATTCCGCGCGGGTCGCGAAGGGAAAGTCCTCGCCGCCCCAGAGGCCGAGGCGCTGCGCATAGGCGAGATTGTGGACGCTGGTCGCGCCGGTCGCCGAGACATAGACGATGCGCGCGTTCGGCAGAGCGTGCTGGAGGCGCAGGCCCGCGCGCCCCTGCTGCGAGGGGGCGACATCGCCGCGCTCGCCCTTGCCGCCCGCGGCGTTCTGCATGGCATGGCTCTCGTCGAAGACGATCACTCCGTCGAAGTCGGAGCCCAGCCATTCCACGATCTGCCTGACGCGCGAAAGCTTCTCCCCGCGGTCGTCGGAGCGCAGCGTGGCATAGGTGGTAAAAAGAAAGCCTTCGGGCAGCGTGATCGGCCGCCCTTGCGCGAATCGCGACAGCGGGGTGACCAGCAACCGCTCCAGCCCGAGCGCGGCGACATCCCGCTGGGCGTCCTCGATCAGCTTGTCGGACTTGGAAATCCAGACCGCCTTGCGCCGTCCCTGCAGCCAGTTGTCGAGAATGATGGCGGCGGACTCGCGTCCCTTGCCGACGCCGGTGCCGTCGCCGATCATGAAGCCCTGGCGGAAGCGCACGGCGTTCCCGGCGTCGTCGCGCGCGGCGGAAACGAGATCGAGCGTCTCGTCCACGATCCAGGACCCGGCGAGATGGGCGGCATGCGCCTCGCCGGCATAGATCACGGTTTCCAGCTGCGCCTCCGACAGACGGGCGAGGATGTCCTTCGGCAGGGTCGGACGATAGCCGGGCCGGGGCGGCGCCACCGACGCCATGGCAGCGGACTGCACGAGCGTCGTCGGGTGCGGCTGCGCGCCGGGGATGCGGATCGACTGCAATCCGTAGGTCTCGTAGATCGCGTCGGTGAGGTTCGCGCTCTCGGGCGGCGTCCAGTCGATCGTCTCGTAGGCGAGCGGTACGCCCTCGACGTCCAGCGTCGCGTGCTGCGGCCGGCGAGTGGTGGCGACCGGCGCGGTTGAGGGGTTCCGCAGCCAGGTGGTCACACCGCGCGGCGCGGCCGTCGCCGCGACCGGCACCGCTGGCAGCAAGACAGGCCGACGCGGCGGCACGTTCGCCTCGATCCAGCCGAGCAGCGTGGCGGCGTCGGGTGCCCTGCCTGGCGAGACCGGAAAGTTCGTCGGATCGTCGGCGGGCACCTTGTCGACGACGGTGAGCCGCGTCGGGAAGGTCGTGCCGTGCTTCGCGTAGACCGAACCGGCGATCGTCGCGGTGAACACCACGCGACCGCTGGCCTGAAGCCCGGCGAAGGCGTCGCGCCAGTCCGGCATGTCGGGACCGACGTTCGCGCCGGTGATCGCGACGAGGCGTCCGCCCTCGGCGAGACGCGCGAGCGCCGAGGCGATGTGGCGGAAGCCTGCATCCTGAACGCGGCCGGAGACATTCGGCATCGCCGAGAAAGGCGGGTTCATCAGCACCACGGACGGCACCGCCGCTGGATCGAGATGATCGTCGACCTGCGCCGCGTCGAAGCGGGTGACCGTGAGGGCCGGAAACAGCGAGGCGAGCAGGCTGGCGCGCGTGTCCGCCAGTTCGTTGAGGATCAGCGACGCTCCGGCCGTCTCTGCAAGGATGGCGAGAAGGCCGGTGCCGGCGGACGGTTCCAGCACACGGTCGGCGGGCACGATCGCGGCTGCGGTCAGTGCCGCCAGCCCGAGCGGCAACGGCGTCGAGAACTGCTGGAACGCCTGCGCTTCCTCCGATCGGCGGGTGTGCGTCGGCAGGAGCGCCAGCACCTTCGCCAGGACGCAAAGGCGCGAAGCCGGAGACACGGCTTTACGGAACAGCGCCGTTCCGTATTTGCGCAGGAACAGGACGGTCGCCACTTCGCACGCCCCGTAGGCAGCCTTCCAGTCCCAGGCGCCGGTCGCGTCGGATGCGCCGAAGGCACTCTCCATCGCCACTCGAAGGGCGGCAGCATCGACGGTTTCACCGCGTTCGAGGCGGGGCAGGATCTGGCGGGCGGCTGCGAGGATGTCCGCTGCCGGATCGGGGCCAGGCGAAGCCGGCGCGATCGGTGCGGTGACGGGCAACATGACGTTCATGGGGGAACCTCGGGAGAGCTGAGACAGGACGAACCCCGCTGACGCTCTCTCTCGATCCGCCGGGGCTCACCCCCTTCCGGCCCCGCTCGGACTCTCGCCCGCCCGGCATAGGAAAAGCGCGCCACCGTCACGGCGGCGCGCTGGTCGGGAACGGCGGGCGTCAGTCGATCGCGCCCAAGATCGCGCGCGCTTCCGCGTGGTCGGCCGCAAACGCGTAGAGGCGCGCATAGGCGTTCGCCATGCGGTCGGAGCGGTCTCGGAACGACAGGTGCGAGAAGGCGAACAGCGTCGCGATGATCCCAGCGGCGTCTGCCGACACCTCGCCCTCGTAGTCGTTGGTCGTGCAGTGGATGCGGAACCGACCGTCCGACGCCGGGCGCAGGTAGAGCGGCGTGCCGTCCCGTTCGAGGAAGTCCCAGAACCCGCCGCCGTAGTCGGGGCTGAGCCGATCCAGGAAATGATAGACGGTGTGCTCGCCGACGATGAGCAGCGGCAAGCCGAACAGCGCCGGCAGGAAGTCCATGCGGCGCTCGTCGGAGACGAGGTCGGCGATGAGCGGGACGTTCACAGCGACAGAAGCGGAAGCGGTCATCGGGTTCTCCGGGAGAGCGGGATGGAGGCGAGCCGCGCGGTGCTCTCTCGACCCGCACCGGCTCGCTCCCGTCCCGGCCGCCTCTCGCTCTCGCCGCCTGACGAGGCGGCCAACTGATCGTCGGACCTTGGGACAAACCCGTCATTCCGAGGCCACAGGTTCAGCGTCAGCTTTTGCCGGAAGCCGACGTTCAGCGTCTGTTCGTGTGGCGTGGTTTGCGACGATGACGATCAGGCGATCTTGGTACCGACCGTCGAGCGTGCCGTCTCGACGACGGCGCGCTGCAATGCCTCGCCGCGCTCGTTCATGAGTTCGACCGCCCGCTGGAACTTGGTGCCATGCTCCTGAGCAGGAACTTCGCCGTACCGCCTGTAGTCGCGCTTCATCGCGTGAGTGACTTCGTTGAAGGCGTCGCGCGCGGCGAACAACTCGTCCAACGCGGGCCTGACCGAGGGGAAGTAGAGGGCAACCAGCATCTCCATCACCTCTGCGCCCTCGTGCTTCCCCGGGTTCGAGCCGCTGGCTATCTGAAGGTCCAGCATCTGGTTCCAGTCGATCTTCCCGCGAAGCACTGGATAGTAGGTGAGCGCATGCTGGCCGAGGACCTTCGCGTACTGGTCGACCGCGAGATAAAGCGTCTCCGCTTTTCCCCGCAGGAACTCGAAGCGGTCCTTGCTCCGATTCAGCCGGCTAGTGACGAAGGCAGACGTGACGCCGCTCGCCAAGATCGTGGCGATGCCCAGGCCGAGCGTGATCCAAGCGGCCGCGTTCATGCTACTAGGCCTCGCCGCTGCGCCCGCACGTCGGCATCGCTCAATCCACGCACGGCGGTCCTCATCAGATCCCCAACTTCTGGAAGAAGACCTTGTTGCGCATCTCCGCGTCGACCATGCCCGCGGCGCGCATCCATGACGAGGGCTCGGCGGCGACGACCTCGAACCCAATAACCGCCAGCCAAGTAGCTTCGCGCCCGAAGCTCGCGCCCACGTCGAGCGCCAGAAGGCCTGGACCGGACGGAAGCAGCGTCGAGTAGGTGGCGCGGTATCCCGACGGGTCGAGAGCCTCGTATTCCGCGGTCAGCCGCTCGGACTGCGCGTCGTATGCAGCGACATGGTCGTTCATCCGGCGTCGCGCCTCGCGATCGTCTGGAGCCCCACGTGCTCGATGTCGTGCTCCGCCACATCGGCCGCGTCGACCACGTTGATGAACCTCTTGAGTATGACGAGGTCGGTCAGCAGGTCCGGCTCCTGGCCGGAGATCACGGCGGGCGCAAGGATGAAGCAGCCGGCCGCGCGGAGCCTCGTCAGGAAACCTTCCAGGTTCACGTCGTCGTCCGGCTCCACGACGTGGATGCGGAAGACCGTTTGGTACAGCGTGCCACGCTCCCACTCCCCGTCGTCCGGTCGTCGGCTGGTTATCTGGATGGCGTAGTGCGTCGACGGATGGCCCGGCAGGTTGCGGATGATCGAGATGCTGATCTCATGGTTCACGTCCTTCGTGCCGAACCGCTCCCGCCAGCGTTCGAAGATCCGGCGGGCGGCCGCACGGTCGAGAAACGCGAGCGCGAACACCGGCGGAACGTCGTCGCCGAGCGTCGTGTAGAGGATGCCCTTCCAGCTGGCCGCGTCCCAGCTGTGCATATCGATGACCGACTGCACCTTGACCTCCCGGTGCCGCGAAACGGTCGGGCGCCCGTCCTCGGTCATTCCGCGCGCGGGCCTGCCGTCATCGTCGTCGGCTGGACCTGCCGGCTCGACCTCCTCCACCGCCGGCCGCTCCCGCATGGGATAGTCGCGGCCGCCGCCATCGAGGCGGACAACGGGGCGACCGGCGATGCGCTGCAGCCCGCTGAGCGAGCCGAGGACGCTGGACACCCTGTCGTGCGCGTTGCCGCGGTCGAACAGGCGCCACAGCGCGTCCTTGAGGTTCGGCAGCGCGAAGGTGGCCGCCAGCATCTCGCCCACGATCTGTATGAGAAACGCACCGATGTCTGGTTGGCGTGGAAAGTCCCAGACCGGCAGCGACCTGGGCCAGGAAACCATCGAGCGCATCCCCCTGGGATCGGTCTGCACCTTCGGTCCGTCCTCGTCCGTCTCGACGACGTCGATACGGAACCGCTCGGTGTGCGGGCCGACGCCGTCCTCCATCATAGTCGCCAGCATGGCCTCGACCGTAGCAACCAGCGCCTGTCCCGTGACGATCCCGGCATCAGTACCGGGGGTCGCGACCTCTACTGTCAGTCCGCAGATGCACGTCTCGAGGACTTGGCCTGCCGGCGAGTTGAGGACCAGTCCGCCGACGAGGTCGCGCGAGACCGGCTGAGCCTTGAGGAGCACGAGGAACTTCGGCAGCCCACCTTCCGCCTCGAGCTCCCGGTAGCCCTCGTCCTCGCGGAGGACCTCCTCATGGCCGAGGGCGTGGAGCAGCACCATCCGGGCGATGGGCATCCCGGCCTCCTCCAGCGCGTCCGGCGCGCGCGAGAGCGAGGCGACCTCGGCATCGGTCATGTTGAGGATGTTGCTGCCGAAGCCGGCGTCCAGCTCTTGCAGGCCTTCCGTGACCCTGGCCTTGGACGCCTCATCGAGCGGCAGCGTGGCGAGCGCCATGCGCAGCAGGCGGAACGAGAGGATCAGCTCCGGCACGAGTCTCAGCTGGAGGGCCACCCAGGCCCAGATCTTCACCGTCGGCACGAAGCCGACAGGCAACTCGCTCGACTCCTCACCTTCGGCGGCAAGGCCGGCCGCCGCCATCAGGAGTGACGATCGCGACGCCCAGAACAGGTCAGCCCCGCGGTAGGCGATCGCAAGGTGCTGATGGGCCTCGATCATCTGCTGGGCATGCTCGCGCTTGGCGAGACGGACCGCCGCGCGACCCAGCAGCCGGATACGTTCGCAGCGCTCCTTGAAGTCTAGCCGGAGAGCCTGCCGGAGGAGGATGAGCGCACCTTCCGCGTCGGACGTGCGCTTGGCCACGAAATCGGCGAGCCGCTCTGCCACGGCGCGGTATGTCGGATCGCGGCCTGCGGGGATGGATACGACGTCGATCAGCCTCACCAGGCGATCGGCATCGAACTCCGCAAGGCCGGCGGCCTCGTCGAGGATAGATCCCAGCTCTGCCCAGATGGCAGGCAGTTCACCCGTCCTGCCCTCGGCGAAGTAGCGACCGAGGCGGACGACCGCGAGCGAGGTGCGAGCCTCAAGGCGGTGGTTCGGGCGCCCCTCGTCGCGCGTCATCGCCTCCAACGCGGCCTCCAGCCGGTCAGACCGCGCCGAAAGGTCGGCAGCATCCGGTGATAGCATGCGGTAGAGCACCGCGTTTACCAGCAACTGGTGGAGCTGGACAAGGAACTCGATGTTGCGGGCGTGGTCGGCGCCGAGGGCTTCCGCCTCGATGCCGGCGTAGCCATCCGACACCGCCGCAGCGTCGTCGAACCACCAGAAGGCGGTCCAGAGCGCATCGTGCCGCGCCTCTAGCTGCTGCCGCGCGGACCCGTGCTTGACGGCGAGCCGGATCGCGCGGGCGTGTCGACCATCCGTCTCGTGGCGCGGCAGCTCGAGGTTGCGCGACAGCTGCGCCGCGACCATCGCCTCGGTGACAAGCTGGCGCTCCATGCACTCGAACGAGGACGGATCGGCCAACGCACGCTCGACGTCCTCCAGGCGGCGGCGCCTCGAGTAGTCCTCCGGTCCCATGCGCATCGGATCGGACACGACCTGGCCAACGCCCAGATAGTCGTGCGCGATGTCCTTGCGCTCCCTGTCGATCACCTCTTCGACGATCCACGCGCGGTCGAGGATCTTCACCGGCATGCCGTGGGCAGCCTCTAGCTCGGCCTCAATGCGGGCGCGGTCGGCCGCACGTGCGGGCTGGCTCGTGACGAAGTAGACGCGCTCGAGCTTGCGGCCGGTCCCGGCGATGCCCGCGACGTCCTTCACAACCTTGCGCTTCCAGTCCTTCATCGCGCTGAAAGCGAAGCCCCAGTCGTCGCGGTCGGGTCCGGGACTGCCGACATAACCGAGATCGGCGATCGCCTCTGCAACGGGGAAGGTGTCGGCGTCGGTCTTGCCATCGCCGCCGCCCTCGGGCCCGCTCTGGGGGCGGATGTGCGGGCAGATCACGCGCTGGCAGAGCTTGCGGCAGAATATCTCGAAGCGCTGGTGCTCGTTGCGCGCCGTCATGGTCTCGAGTTGGAACTCGAGCATGGCGCGGTCGAGGACGTAGAGCGGACGGTCAACGGTGTCCGAGTAGAGTTCGGGCCGCATCTCGCGCATGAACAAGGAAGGCGTTGGCGGTCGCTTCCGTTTCTCGGTGCCGCCCTCCTCGATTCGGTCGTCGCTCATGCGAACGAAGGTAGAACGGGCGCCGCACCTAAGCCAGCCCGAACTCTCCCTGTGGCGCTCACCCCTGCTGGCTCCGCTTCATGCTCAGGTGCTCGAGCGACCATGACGATCCAGCGAAGTGCATGAGGGACCCCGCCATCGTCGAGCACGAGGCCACGAAGTCAAATGTCCAACGTGCGGCGTTGACTGCGGTAACGGGTCACCTGGGTCGCCTTGGTCACGATTTGGACCGCCGCGACCTCGTGTACGGTTAGGCTGTCCACCTCCAGGCGCAGCGCTGGGTCCCGGTCGTCATCTGGCGTGGCGAAGGGATCGATGAACGGGCCTTCCCAGAACAGCGGCTCCGGCCGGGGTGGAGCCGGAGGATTCGGCGGTGGAACGACCTCCGAAACCGAGTAGCCCGGCGACCACCCGTCCTCGTCCATCTCGCCCAGGCTCGCCGAAACGACCGTCCCGTCGGGCAACGCCACCGGCTCGACCTTTGACGCTCTCCGGAACAGCACCACGTTGTGGTAACTTCCTGCGCGCTGCACCGACGGATACAGCAGTCCGTCGAGATCCAACTCCACGTTCGACGCAAGGTAGTCGGCGATCGCCTGCGTGATCAGGTACTCGGACCTCTCGTCGTCCGGCATCACCGGCATGGTCATGCGCCCGCTCAGGCTCTTCAGGAACTTCGCGAGCTCGAGGCGGCCCATGTAGCCGGAGTCGAACACGCTCCCATCGATGTAGACGGACCGCAGCGCGTTGATATCGAGCAGCCGCAGGGGCCGGACGGCGTCGAACCTGCCGACCAGCGCGCGGCTGCCGACAGGGGGGCGAACCTCCGCCAACGCCGCCGCCGGGTCGGTCGCGCCGTAGAACAGCGAAACGCCGCGCGCGTTCATCCTCCCGTCGACTGCGATCTCGTTGGGCGGAGGCCCAAGCTCGCGCACCGGCTGCTCGAGCGCCAGCGCCAGCCGCGCATCGCCATGGAACACCCGCGCCCTGTGAAAACCGCTCAGTTCCTCGCCGGGGCCTGCCAGCCTGACGACCGGACGGCCATCTCCCGTGGTCAGGCTGCCAACGCCATCGAAGATCCGCCCAAGGAGCGACTCCGCCTCCTTGTTGAAGAAGCGCGTCTCAGTCCGAAGCGACTGCTCGAAGCTGCGCCATTCGAGCTGATACTCGACGTCGTCCGGGCCGCGCTGTTCGTAACGGCTCTCCGGATCGAACTCGCACTCCTCGCCGGCCGCGGCGGAGTCGAAGTCGCTGTGCCGCTCCGAAAGTATCTCGAGGACCTCCTCCGCGATCTCTTCCGACACCTCGGCGGCGCCTGCGATCGCCCACAGGACATCCTCCCCGCGTCGCTCGAACTCGAAATCCGATTCTTGGTCGGCGAGCATCGCGGACTCGAACGCGTCCGGCTGGTCCGTGGTCCGGTAGTAGTGGACGGAAAAGGCTGCTTCCACCGCGTCGGCGAGCTCCTCGACGGTCATGGCCGATGCCATCTCGCCACAAAACGAACAAATCGCCTCACCGCAGCGGCGCGTCACGCCGGCACTCAGGAAGGCTTCGCCGATGCATTCGGCGCAGACCATCCGCTCGCCATCGTCGTCGACGTCGGCGGTCACCTAGCATGCCTCACCAAGTCCTGTTGCAGGAACGCGGCGCCCTTCACGCCCAATTCGATGAGTGCGTCCGAGACCTCGACCACGATCTCGCGGTGGTGCTGCTCGAGCGCCCGCGCGGCGATCAGCTCCCGCAGGAGAAGGACCACCTTCTCGCCGTTCGACGCGTATTCCCAGAAATCGAGGCTCGACCTCCGGGCACGCACGACCCGGCCAATCCAGCCGAGGCCGGGATCGGGCAGCAGGCGGTCGGGCCTCGCGCGCATGAGGGCGAGCATTGCGTTGAACGCGGTCTTCTCCGCGCCGAAGGCGGCTGCCGCGCGGTCTAGCATCGGCATCACCGCGTTGAGATTTGGCCACGCGGAATCGACGCCGCAGACCATGCCGCCGGACGCCGCGCAGAAGAAGGACGACACGGCTAGGCCCCGCTCGTGCTGGCCCGCATCGACCGGTTCTCCCGCCCACACGGGCCGATCGACGATCCAGCCGGTAAGGAGATCCCAGCTCTCGAGCGTCCCGGCGTCGAGCGCCTCAGTCCGCAGCATGCGGTCGATCAGGAAGCTGCGCACGACCATGTCCATGACCTCTTCGCCAGCGCGGCGGGCCGCGGCATCGACGCGCGCGATAACGAGCGTCCGGATTTCCGACGCAGGCAGCAGAGCGCACAGGCGCCCCAGCCACTGGCCGAACTCGAACAGCCATTCAAAGGGCGTGTCCCCACGCCCGTCCCTCTCGCCGAGCAAGGCGAGCGCCCAGTGCAGGGCGGACGTCGCGTGGGCGATCAGTGCATCGCGCGTGCCCGGCGCGAGCATCGGGGGGATCGGGAGCCGGAACGCGTTGGAGTGCAGGTCGGAGCGGTAGTAGTCGAGATTGGGCCGCGAGCCCGCCGAGGCCGGCGCCGGATCGGGACTGGGTGTCTCACCTGCCGCCAGCGCGCGCTCGAACTCGTCGGCCATCTCCGACTGCTGATGGGCTTCGGCCCGCGACCAGTAGAGGCCGTGGCCGCTGTCGTGCGAGCGGGCGGCACGGCGCGTGGCGAGGCAGAACAACGCCCAGACCATCTCGGGCACCGTGTTCGCGAAGACCGGCGCGGCGTCGTACACCGCCTCGACGACCTTCTCGATCGGGTCGACCGCGAGCTGCAGCAGCCCCTCTCGCCACTCCGGATTGGAGGGCTGGCGGCGCATGAGCGAGGCATAGGCGTGCGCCGCCATCGCCGGCGGGTGGGCCGTAACGTGGGCGCTGCGGATCGACAGCTCGTCCTTCACCTCGGCCATCGTCGCCGCGCGCCGGGTTATCCCGACGACGGTCTCCTCCGACTTCGCCCACAACTCGTTCTCGGCGTGCCGCGCGATCACGGCCGCGGTGGCCGACACCGCCGACTGCGCATTGTGGCGGGTCATGTCGGTGATGGGGGCGATCTCGTCGAAGAGGTCCTCCTCGTCCAGCGCCACCATCTCGTCGAACGCGTCGTCCAGCGTGAACTCTCCACCCGGCACGCCGCTCTCGACCGCGGCGCTAGCCCAGAGGTAGAGCCGCAGGACCCGATTGAGCGCCGCGTGACCGGCCAGCATCTCCTTGTGCTCTTCGCCCTCGACGTAAGGCGGCTTAATCGAGATGTATTCCCGGCCATCGACCACCTCGCGGACGAGGTTGGCCGGATCGGCCTGCTGGCGCAGCGCCTCGAACGATGAGCGGCGCGTTTCCGCGCGTTCCGGGTCGTCCCGTTCCTCGGCCGTTGAGTAAGGGACACGGTCGAGGAAGGTGGCGATCGCGGACGCGTAGGCGGCCTTCACCTCTTCGGGCGCCAGGCCCGCCAGCAACGGCGCAAGGTCGCGCACGGTGCGTTGGCGGTGGGGAAGCCGGTTGAGCGTCCGGAGCGCGCCGGCGAGAAAGGCCGACCCGCCCCAGTAGCCCATCTCGTTGGCCCGCGACCCCATGTCGAGGACCTGCCGACCGATGTCCCATGTCCACAGCGCCGGATGCGTGCCGATCGCGAGCGCGACCGTGCTCGTCGCGGCGCTACCCAAGTTTGCAAGCACCAGACCGGCGCAGATCCCAAGGACCGCGTTGCACTCGTTGCCCCGCGCGATGCGCCGGCAGAGTTCGTCGAGCGGGTCGCCGGCCTCAAGGCGCTCGTGCGCCCAAGCGTCCAGCGCCAGGAACGCCGTGTCGAGGATGTGGACGTGCGATCCGCCGCGGAACCAGCGATACGTGCCGTCATCGCCCCAGAACTCGGCGTCGCCCTCACCGAGGTCGATGGTGATCGGTATCGGGGTCTCGCCCCGCTGGCGCCAAGACCGTCGCCAGCCCTCCATCGCGTGGTTGCAGAGGTCGCGGATCAGCGCCAGGCCGACATCGGCATCCGTCCGCAGGAGCTGCAGGAACGGCGGACGCAACGGCGACGCCGGATAGAAGTCGCGGTCGTCGCCGATGCCGAGCACGTCGGAGCGGTCACGGACCGAGGAGTAACCATCGCTGCGCCGACGGTCATGGGCGAGCAGGTAGGCCCGGCGGACGAAGTCCGCGGTCTCGGCGGGTAGCGATGCGGCGAGACCGGCGCTCCCGTCAACGATCTGCTTCCTCACGCGGTCAAGGGCGTAGTCAGAGATCGAGGCGAGGTAGCTCCGAACGGTGTCCGGATCACCCGCCGCGGATTTCAGTAGCAGCGCTCGGACGGGTGCCCGATCGCCACGGCGTCCGGTCCAGGCTCCGCGTTCAGGCTTGCCGGCGGAATCGCCGTCCCCGAGGCGCCCCTTGGCCCAGGCCGCGATATCCGGAACGAGCGCGTATCTCGCGAGTTGCGCCGGCAAAGCTAGCACCCATGAATCGAACAGCGGCACCAACTCCGCGTCGACGACCAGCGGAAGGGTGCCCAGTCGCGGGACGAGCCAGGTGATCAGGCGTATCCAGCTCACGACCTGCGGTCCGGCCGCCTCGGAGGCGTATTGCTCGCGCTGATCGCCCGTCAGGTCGGGGAACTGCGTCTCGTCAAGAAAGCGCAGGTCGCGCACGGTCTCGGTCGTGCGGACCGACAGGATCAGGCGCATGAGCAGCCGTCCATCTTCGCGCATAAGCGCGTCCTCGATACGGTCGAGCATCTCGGCGCTGCGGACTGACCGGACGGGGGCCGAAAGGACGACGCGGCTCCAGGTAGCGCGCAGGTCGTCAGCCCCGAGCGCGCCCAGCAAGGCGGCCCACGCGTCGCCGTCCTGCGACCGCTCGAGCAGGTGGGCCGCAAGGAGCTGGAGGGGCCGGGCGAGCTGCAGGTCCTGGTGCCCGTCGCGAACCGCGGTCGCGATGTCCCCGCGCCGGTCGAACAGGACGCGCTCGAGCACCCACTCCTCGTAGATGTCGTGGCTGAACGCCACGGTGCTGCCCTCGTCGACGTGCCGCAGCACACCCGACCGGAGCAGCTCGTCCAGCGCGACGGGATCGATGTCGCGGATCGCCAACGGAGCACCTGGCCCCATGAGAAGCTGCTCGCCCAACTTCAGCAGCACGTTCCGGCGCCCCTGCGCCGGCGCGAAGTCGGCGACGTCCGCGCCGCCGTGGGCCCACCACAGCTCGACGAGGTCGACCTCTGACCGGACCTCGGCACCGCCGGCGACCGGCAGGCGGGATAGCGCGTCGAGGAAGAACGGCCGCCGGAGGACGGTGTCGTAGTTGCGCGCGTCGGCGAGCAGCGGCCGCAGCAGCGATATCGCCTCGGCCGCCTCGACCGCCTCACCGTCGTCGAAGCCCTCGACGCGGATGGTCCGCGAGCTGAGCTTCGCGTTCGCGTCGGGATCCAGCCAGCCGTCCACACGCTGCGCGTTCTCCTCGCGCATCGTCATGACCACCCGCCAGTCGTCTAGGTCGGGGGTGTCGGCGATCGTCCGCAGGACGTCGTTGACCGTGACCTGGGTCGCGGCATCCATCTTGTCCGCACCGTCGATGAAGAGCGTGCGCGAACCGCCACGCCCGAGTTCACGCAGCGTCGTTGTCAGGGGAACGACGGCGCCGAACTTCGCGGCGTGGGCCGGCCAGCCGCCTCCCGTGACCCGCAGATCGCGGAGCACGAGGATTGGCGCGCCCGCCGGCTGGTCGAGGGCGATCCGCTTCAGCACCGCCGACTTGCCCGCGCCGTGTTGGCCCACGACGCGCACCAGCCTGACCTCACTCAGCGCGTCGAGGACCTGCCCGTTGACCACGTCGCGGTTGATCCGCCGTCCGCCTATCGTGTCCCTGATGCTCGTCAGGGCGTGATGCGATTCCTGGGTCAGCGCGTCGATGAGCCGCGCGTGCGCCCGGTCCGAACCGACGGTCACGCCCTCGACCTGCAGTTCGCGCGCAACGGTCGCGCGGTCCACGCCGCCACCGCTCGGGATGACGCGGCTGGCCATCGCCGTGAGACTGCTCCAAGTGCGCCGCGCCTCGTCGGGCCCGCCGACGGCGGGAGCCAGCTGGTCGACGGAGGCGAGCCGGTCGCGCGACGCGTCCTCTTGGTCGAGGTCGAAGGCGATGATCGTCAGCGACTTCATGAACGCGAAGATGTCCGCGTCGGTGGCGGTCGCCTCCCGCTTTCGGATCAGCTCATCGAGGATGCGCTGGAACTCGCGCTGGTCCTTGTTCGAACCGTTGGCGACGGCGAGCCGCTTCCGGTACTGCGCGGCATCCGCCGCGTGCCGGGCGCGCGCGAGGAGCGGCTGCACGCTGCGTTCCAGCTTCGTCGTGGTCTGGCTGACTGCGACGCCGATGCGATCGGTGTCGGGATTGAACCCGGTCCGCCTGAAGGTGGCCCAGGCGCGGGGGACGATGTCAGCCCACTTGTCGTCGCTGTCGGTGAACGACAGCGTGGTGGTGACCTGCAGGTCTAACCGCGTCGGGGTGCCGTCAGGCAGGCGGCCATCGACGACGAGGTCGTCCAGCGGCGCGTCGATCTCCGACTGCTGGGTCTTCACCGCCGTGACCGTCCCAAGCACGCCGCGCGCGCCGCCCTCCGCGATCAGCGCGGCGAGGTAGTGGCTGGTGACGCGTGGTTCGAGGTGGGTTCCGCCCCCTCCGGCGACATAGACGGGCAAGCTGATGACCTGACGGCAAGATGTTATTCTTGCGAAACAATGTGGTGATCGGCGGCCCGGGATTCAACGTGGTGTCGATCGCGGTGGTTCCGTCAGCTACGCCGCTCGAAGAAGCAGACGTCGTACTGTTTGACACCGTTGCAGTAGCACGCCTTCCGCGTCCCGTCGGGTAGTCGGTCGCCGAGCACAGTCCGACGAGTCCGGTTCCCACCCAAATCTGTTGATCGCGACGGCATAAAGGAACGGCGGGTTTTGGGATAAATGCTAAGTCCGCCGAACGTCAGAAATTAGAGCGGGAAGCTGACTGGCCGGTCTCGCACCCTTGAAAGGCAGCTCTTGGCAAAAGCCGCCGTTTAGTCGGGAATCATCGAATGTCGTAAGCTGGTCGAAAACGGTAACTTCGCCTTGTCGCGGGCAACCGCGTTCAGCTCGTCGATGCGATAGACGGTGGTTTCGACGATCTCAGGCATGATCGATCTCCCCGGCATCGAGGCGCTCGCTCAACCAGCGGGCGGCATCGACCGAGGCGAGGATACGCCCGGTGCCGAGATCGAGGAGATGCGCGCCGCCGCCGATTGCATCCGACTCGGAGCGATCGGGGATGCGGGCGTTAGCGAAGCCTCAGAGGCCGCCGAGGCCGAAGAGCCGGGCGCAATGGAGGGCGAAGCGGATGACGCCGTCCGAATCGCCGCCGTCCTCGTCGCGGATCCACAAGGTCGAAGGCCCGTGATCGGGCTCGATCGAAAGGCGGAAGGCGTGTGGGAGCGGCACGGCGCGCGTGTCGTCTTCGGACCGCGCGACATAAGCGTCGAGCGCGCCGGCGGCGTTGGCGGGACTGCCGACGTGGAGCAGGCAGGAAGAGCGGATGCGGGAATTGGCCACGACAGGCTCCTGAAACGAAAGCGGCCCGGCGCTGCGAGGCGACCGGACCGGAAGGAAAAGAGTAATGCGGACGGCGGCGCGAGCGGCGGGTGTCGCTCGCGCCGATGGCGTTGGCAGGCGCTCAGGCGGCGCGGCGCCCTTCGATCGTGTCGGCTGCGGCCTCGTCGGCCGAAACTTCCTCGATGCGGGCGCGGCTGTACCGGTTCCTCGCCAGCCAGAGTTCGGCCGCCTCGCGGCTTTCGGCGAGATGGAGAAGCTCGGCATCGTTGCCGATTTCCTGAAGGACGCGGATCGCGCCGAGCGGCGGATGCTCGGCGATCTCGAAGCGAAGATCGCTGTGGAGCGGGAAGGTGCGCGACACCGTGACGATGATGACGCTGCCGTCGCCGAAGTCGCCCTCGTGCAGCGTGAAGGACGGCGGCGAGACGAAGGTCGGGCGCTCCCGCGCGGGCTGCTTGCGCGTGAGACGGCCGATGCCGTTGCACTGCCGCCAGGCGGCGAGCTTCTTCGCGAAGCGGGCGGGCGGGCGGGACGTGCCGTCGAAGTAGCGCACGAGTGCGCCGAGCGGCGCGGCGTCGAAGATCAGATGGGCGGACATGGATGGGCTACTTGGAAAACGGGAAGCGCCCGGCGATCCATGAGACGGCCGGGCGCGGATCGAGGTGGCGGATGGAGGAGACCGGGGCGCGGGAACGCCCGACCTGCGATCACTCCGCAGCGACGGCGTGGACGAAGTCGTCCCCGTCGTTGGCGGCCGGGTCGTCGCCAATCGCGAGCTCGTCGCCCACGTCGGCGAGGAAGGCCGGCAGCACGTCGGCCTCGGCTTCCGCGTCCGTGCCCTCGGTTTCGATCGCCGCATCCGCCGAGACCCGCTCGTCGCCGAGGGCGGCCAGGCGCAGCGGCTCGGGCAGCCAGCCGCTGTCGGAGAGCAAGCGCTCGGCCTCCTTGGCCATGTCGCCCTTCTTCAGATGCTCGATGAGCTGGGCTGCCCGCTCGCCCGCGCCCTCACGCACCGCCTCGACGATGCGGGCCTTGGTGACGGTGCCGAGATAGTTGCGCACCGTCGGCCGCCAGCCGGCCTCCACCATGTCGAGCCCGGTCGCCCGCGCCAGCCGATCGGCCTCGGCGAGGCGCACCCGCAGGCCATGCTCCGAGACCCCGCTGCCACCGAACGGGTTCGGCTTCTGATAGAGCGCGTTGACGCCGTAGCTGACGCAGTGCGCGAGGAGCGCCATGCGGCTGGCCTCGTCCAGCGCGGCGAGCCAGTCCCAGAGCGCGTCGTCGTCCTCCGGCAGGTCCGCCTTCCAACCCTCGTGCCGCTCGTCCACCGACCGCGCCGAGGCGCTGTCCTTCAGATCGTCGGCCTGCACCGGCAGGTAGACCTCGCGGACGCTGGCCTCCAACGCGCCCGTCGCTGAGCCACGCCGGAAGGTGTCGCAGGTGAGTTTGTGGAGCAGCGCCGTCATTGCGACACGCGGGTTGCCTGCCACGGCGTCGCGAAGCGCCAGCGTCCGGTGGGCGGTCAGCTCGGAGAGCAGCCGGTCGGGCAGCGGCCTGATGCCGTCCTCCTCCTCCGGCTCGGGCTGAACCAACGGCGCGCCGCCGACCGTGACGACGGCGCGCTGGACGATCGGCGCGGAGGCCGCCTCGCCATCCCGCAACTCGGTGCTGTCATTGGCCGGATCGTCGGCGCCACCGTCCTCGTCCGCCACAGCCGGTGCCTCGTCCTCGGGACGGACATAGCCGCGATCAACCACCAGCGAGCCATCGCTGCCGATCGAGACGAAGACGCCGGCACGCGCAATCTCCGCCGGATCGTACTGGACGGGGCGCTCGTCGAAGGCGGCCAGCGCCGTCTCGATTTCGCCGAGCCGTTCGTCCACGTCGTCTGGCAGTTCGGGTGCGTCCTGATACTCGGCTTCCAGCCGCTCCAGTTCGGCGTTGAGCGCGTCGACCGTCGCCTGTTCCTCGTCGGTGAGATCGACCTGCGGACCAATCAGCTCGCGCAGGCCGTGATTGACGCCATAGGGCAGGCTGATGGCCGCCTCGATCCACTTCCAGCCCTCGCCAGCGATCTCGTCGGCGATCAACCTCAGCCGGTCGGCCACGAGCCGCTCGAGGAGTGCCGCATCCTGCAGCCAGCCGCCGTCGTCGGACTCGAACAGGTCGCGCAGCACCACGCCGCCTTCGGCCTCGTAGGCCTCGATCCCAACGAACTGCGCCCGCTTGTCGGATGCCCGCACCGCGGCCTCGGTCAGCATCCGCCGAACCTGCCAAGGCTCTCGGCCGTAGGAGTTCTTGATGGCCTCCCAGACCTGTTCCTGCCGCGCATGGTCCGGCGAGACCGTGAAGGCCATGAGCTGCTCCAGCGTCATGCCGTCCTCGGCGTAGAGATCGAGCAGCACCGGCGACACCGCGGCCAGCCGGAGCCGCTGCTTCACCACGTTGACGCCGACGAAGAAGGCGGCGGCGATGGCTTCCTCGGTCATGCCCTTGTCGCGCATCGTCTGGAAGGCGCGATACTGGTCCAGCGGGTGCAGCGGCGCGCGCTCGATGTTCTCGGCCAGCGACACCTCGTCGATCAGGATGCCGCTCGCGGCATCGGAGACGACGCACGGCACCGGCGCGGTCTTGTTGAGGCGCTTCTGCTTGACCAGCAGTTCCAGCGCGCGGAACCGCCGCCCGCCGGCCGGCACCTCGTACATGCCCGTTTCGCCGCCGTCAGCATCCAGCACGGCCCGGACGTGGAGGCTCTGGATCAGGCCACGCCGGACGATGGACTCGGCCATCTCCTCGATCGAGACGCCGGCCTTCACCCGCCGGACGTTGGACTGGCTGAGCACCAGCTTGTTGAAGGGAATGTCGCGCGCGGACGCGAGCGTGATCTTCTGAACGGCTGTCGCCATGTTCCGTACTCCGCGACGGGCGCCGTGAGCCTCTCTCTCGGACCCAACCCGTCACGAAGCGAAGCGCCGCCCTCTTCCTCTCAGAAGGGCAGCGCCGGGACACACGGATGCGGAAAGGCACGAAGGCGCAAAACCGGAAACACGGAAAGCCGCGTCTACGGGTCAACGGATGTACGGCGGCCGATCCCGCGCCGGTCGCGGTGGAAGCGCCGGGAGCGGGCGAAGGCGGCCGTGGAAGCCTGACGGCGCTTCTGGATTTGATGAAAGCCGGAGATACGGAAGGAAGTATCTCCGGCTTTGCGGGTTTTAAGCCGCGCGGTCGAGCAGCCTCTTTGCCTTTGCCTCCATGTCGAGGCGGGCGTCCTGATGTGGTTTGTCGCGCGCGACGGCGGTGATGCCCTGTACGAAGTCGAAAATGCTTTCGGGCGGGCGGCCTTCCTCGGCCAGCACCGTTTCGATGATCTTGGTCGTGTCGGCCTTGGAGAAGTTGCGTCGGCGCAGGAAGTCGGTGCGGTCCTCGTCGGTGCGCACGACGATTCGTTCGCGCGCCGCCTTGATGCCGTTGACGAAGGGCGTGGGCGACGAGTTGGCGAAGTTCAGGAGCGCGGGCGCGGCCTCGTGCGCGAAACGATTGGCGGCGTACTTGGAATGCCGGATCGAGATTTCCTCAAAGTCCTCGACACCCCAGAGGTTTCGATTCTGGCACACGGCGCGCAGATAGAAGCTCGCCATGCCGAGCGTCTTGGCTCCGACCTCCGAGTTCCAGGCGTAGAAGCCACGGAAGAACAGATCGGGCGAGCCGTCCGGCAGCCGCCCCGCCTCGATCGGGTTCAGATCGTCGACCAGGAACAGGAAGACATCGCGATCCGAGGCGTAGAGCGTCGTCGTGTCCGTGGTGATATCGACGCGCGGATTGTAGATGCCGGTCGACCAGTCGAGCACCCCCGGTACTTTCCAGCGGGTATCGCCCGTGCCGTTGCCAGCGATGCGCTGCACGGCTTCCACCAGTTCATGGTCGTAGATGCGGCCATAGTCCGGCCCGGTGACGGCGCGCAGCTCGGTGCGGCCGTCTTCGGTCTCGAAGGTCTTGATCTGCTCGGCGCGATTGGACGCCAGGCCGTATTGCAGGTTGATCGCGGCGAGCGGCGCGGGAAGCTGGCGCAGATAGGCGGCAGGTGCGCCGACCTGAGCGGCGAGCTGACCGAAGCTCCAGTGCGTGGGTGCAACGGGGGCGTCCGCGCCGGGCAGGATCAGCGATAGTCGCTCGGGATCGTTGCGGCTCGCCTCGACATGGATGAGGGCACTTTCGACGATGCGGGTGCGGCTGCGGTCGGCACGGTCGCGCACCGAGCGGGCCAGTTCCGAAAGGGACAGGAAGCGCTCGTCCGCCGGGCGCGAGAACCATTCCGACGACACGCGGCCAATCCGCTGGCCGCGCGACACATCAACCTTGTAGCCGCCGCTCGTATCGCGGCGCGCATCGAGAACCTGGGTCATGGGAGATCTCCATGACGGGCGCCGAGAGCCTCTCTCTCGAACCCGACCCGTCACGAAGCGAAGCGGCATTCTCTCGCTCTATTGGAGACGGGTCAGCCCTGATGCTTGACCCAGACCGGTCACTTGACCGATCAATCCTCAACCAGTTCCTCGTCGTCGTCGTCGTCGTCGTCGTCGTCGTCGTCGTCGTCGTCGTCGTTCGTCAGCGCGGGAGCCTGAACCTTCGTGCCATAGGCCTTCCGGAACGTCCGCCCCACACGACCATCTCTTCGTCCAGCCGACCGATGAGCTTCCGCCAATTTTCAGTGTGTCGGGGTTCGACGCCCTGCACATCGACGATCGGCTGACCGTCGTCTCCGATGACCGATGTCAGGTCGCCGAAAGTCTCCTCCGCTGCCAGCATAGCCGCACCGAAAGCATTGAGGGCGTCATGATAGCGGTCGATCGGCGTATCGCCTGGCCGCTTCGCCTTCATCTTCCCGCGGGGCGGGATATCGTTGCGGAGATAGAGCGTTTTCCGATCAGTCTGCGTCGTAGCCAGCGGTTTTGAAGTAGTTGGCGCATTCAGCGGGCAGGAAGAGCGTGATGAGCGTGCCGACGGTTTGCCAAAGCGCCTCGACGGTGCGCTCGGCCTTGGCCCGCATGAGAGCTTTGAGTTTCGAGAAGGCCATCTCTATCGGATTGAAGTCGGGACTGTAGGGCGGGAGGAAGCGCAAGGATGCGCCCACCGCTTCGATGGCCGCTCGCACGCCTTCGGCCTTATGAGGGGGAAGGTTGTCCATCACGACGATGTCGCCGGGCGAGAGCGTGGGCACCAGGACCTGCTCGACATAGGCCCGGAACGCGATGCCGTTCATCGGTCCGTCGAGCACCATGGGTGCCGTCATGCCTGACAGGCGCAGGGCGCCGGTGAAGGTCGTCGTTTTCCAGTGCCCGTGCGGCACGCTCGAGCGGCAGCGCTCGCCGCGAGGCGCCCTGCCGTAGCGCCGCGCCATCTTCGTCGACAGGCCGGTCTCATCGATGAAGACGAGCTTGGCGGGATCGAGATCAAGCTGATCCTCGAACCAGGCTTGGCGCCGCTTCAGGAGGTCCGGGCGCTCCTGCTCGCTGGCGTGCGCGGTCTTTTTTTCCACGTCGTCCCATGCCGGTCGAAGAAGCGCCAAAGCGATCCGATCCCGACCTTCACCCCGCGCTCTTCCGCCAGACGCCGCTGCATCTCGTGCAGCGTGATGTCGTCCTTGCCATCGACCAGGCTTTGAAGGAACTCGGCCTCCGCCTCGATGCGGCCCGAGCGTCGGTCCCCGCCCATCGGCAAGGGATCGCTGCGACCCGCCCGATCCTGCGAGCGCCAACGCACCGCCGTAGCGATCGCGATCCCGAACCGTTCGGCCGCCGCATGGGTCGAGGCGCCCTCGCGCATCGCTCGCAACACGCGGCGCCGAAGATCAACCGACAACGCTCTCGCCATCTTCGCCTCCCTTTCGGTCGGCAGATGGAATCATGGATCAGCTCGCGACTCTAGCCGGCCGGAAAACGCTCTAGATGTCGCTGACGGTCTGGTCGGCAGAGTCGTCAGAAAGCCGCTTTACCTCGCCGTCCTCATCGACAGCGCGGGGCGGCGAACCCTCTTCGTAATCGCGCAGCGCCGACCGAACTGGAACACGCCGTGGATCGAGCGGCGCATGGTGTCAGTTCATGGAGTTCGGCGGGTTTACGCCGAGAATTGACTATCGGCAATCTGAATATTTCGATCGTTAAAATAGATACTTCTTGATTATAATCAGATGATTAGCCGCAGACATGCTTACGTATATAGGCGCCGGGAGCGTTTAAGACTGTCAGCGAGGGCGGAGGCTACGGCTGGGCATTCGCTTTCGACAAGATTGGCGACACCAATCCGCACTGCCGGCTTGCTTTTAATGCGGAACACCTCGCCTGCCTGAATAGACCAGCCACGAGATAGCATGGCCTGAACAACATCGCCTTCTCGCTCGACGGGAACCCAGACGTGCAGGCCGGATGAGCCGAATGCTTCGATGCCGTTGGAGGCAAGCTGCTCGATCAGGGATTGACGACGTGCCTCGTAGCTGCGTGCTGCGGCCCTCATGAGAGCGGTGGTTTCGGGTGCTGACCACATCTCATAGGCGAGACGCTGGAGTATATGGCTGACCCACCGTGGGCCTAGCGCTTGCTGATCCCGGACCCGGGCGATGGTTACGCTGTCACCGGCAGCCAAGGCGAGCCGAAGATCAGGCCCGAGGAACTTAGAAACCGATCGAATCGTCATCCAAGGCCGCTTCTCCGGATCGGAGGGTGCGGAACTGACCGGCAACGCACCGGACACTTCGCCAGCGTGATCGTCTTCCAATAGGAGAACGCCTGGATTCACATCGAGAATTTGACCAAGTTCGGCAGCTCGATCAGCTGTCATCCGTCTGCCACTCGGATTTTGCGCGCGCGGTGTCAGCACGACTGCGCAGGCGCCTTTTTTCACGGCGTCTGACAATGAGTCGGGTCGAACGCCATCCTCGTCCATCTGCAACGCGATGATCGGAAATTCCATCGCCCGAAGCAGGTGCAATACGGAAACGTAACCGGGATCCTCCACGGCCACCGCACTTTCGGGAGATAGGCGAGCACGCAATGCCCGTTCGATCGCATCGATCGATCCGGAGATGACCGCGATCTCGGTCGCCGGCAAACCATCGGCGACGAAGCGTGAGCGTCCGAAGGAAACGAGACGCTCCTCGTCGTCAGCCATCTCGTACCCGCCAGGGGCGTGCGCAAGGTGGCCAAGATAGGCATCGAGCCGTGGCAGGAATTGTGGATCGACGTTGCCAGACGCCAGGTCTCTTACGTCCAAGGGATGGCTTACGCTTTCACTCGGTATCAACGCTACGCGCGAGCCTTGCCGGCCAGCTCCTATGATCAGCCCTGCGTCACGAAGCCTTGAGTATGCCGAGGTTACCGTATTTCGATTCACGCCCAGCCGATCCGCGACCTCGCGAACAGGCGGCAATTGCTCGCCCGCTTCAATCTGACCTTGGCGAATCGCAATCTCCAGATTGCGGGCGATCTCAGCCGATGTCCGCCCTTCCAGTATGTCCATCTTCGCTCCTCGACAACACATTCCAAGCGCTTTGCTCAATCAATTGGCATAGGTCAATTTTGTTGACGTCGTCTCTACGCCTCTTTGCGCTGTGATGCGAGCCTAGAGCAGAAAACGATTTGTAACGCGGCCTGTCCCACCCTGACCGCGGGTGATTCCTATGAAATATAAGTACCTAAACGTCCGGTCAAAAGGTACTTTCGCCGCTTGCGGTATGTCGCTCGCCCGCTGTCAAACCGACTGGCTGAGCGGTCTCCATTTCCTACGAGGTCACAGCGGGGATACCTTTCCGATCAGCTTATGTAGACATGGCCCTTCAGTTTTGGCATGGGCCATTTTGCCATGATGCTTATGCCATTAAGCGAGTCGCGGGCTTCCCTCGGCGATCGTGAAGTCTAGCGAGGCCAATGAGCAGAAGGCAGGAGGGTATGAACCATGGATGCAAGTCTGATTGGATATGACCACCACGACGAGCCGTCACAGTCGCGGAAGTTGCTTCTTCGGATCAGCGAGAGCTGGAACACGCGAGCCAAGGTTCGCCGAGAGGCGCTTGATCTCACATTCGAGCCAGCACGGGACGATTTTCTCGAAACCCTGCTCCCATTCCATCAGCACCCACTTTATCAAGCGTTGAGCGAATGTGACCGGCAGCGCATCCTGTCGTGCGGCTGGCTGATCTACAACGACAAGACGGTTGCCATCGAAACTGCCATCGTCACACCGAGTTGCAACGACGCTCTCGAAGGACGCATTCCTGGCTTGGAAGGCGGGCTGATGCGAAAGCTGGTCTGCGAGACGCTGGTGGATGAGGCCTATCATCTCCTGCTGGTCGAGAATGCCAGCCGCATCACACGGCATTATCGCGGATTGGGCGACATTCGCATTCCGACCTTTAACCTCGTTCGCTTCATGGAAGAGGCGAAAGCCGGCTGCTCCGAGGGCTGGCAGCGCACGCTTGTTCAGTTGGCTACCTCCGTCGTGTCGGAAATCTTCGTCAGCGACTATCTGCATCAGCTATCCGACTGCCATACGATCCAGACACTGAACCGCGCCACCGTTGCCGCGCACCGTCACGATGAACTGGCTCACAGCAAGGTCTTCACCGGCCTCGCCGAAACCTTCTATCCCGCCTTGGATCGCAAACAGCAGGCATTCTTCGCCGAGGTTCTGCCCAAACCGATCGAGTGGTTCGCCGACATGGAGTTGGACATCTGGGATGACGTCTTAGCGCAATTGGGCATTGTGCAGGGTCGGACGATCGTTGCCGACTGCCGCCCGATGAATGCCAATGCTGTCCGGCGGGTCGATTATTCAGGCGTCGTGAATCTCGGGCGCAACATCGGCGTCTTCGACACGATGAGCGGGCGGGATAGTTTCGGACTTCTGGGAATCGCAGCCTGAAGCCTCGCTGAAATGCTGGAGACGATATCATGATCGCCAATGTCCAGGCAGACTATATGCTCCCGATCTATGCCTGCATCCTATGCGAATATGTATATGATGAAAAATTGGGTTTACCTGAAGAAGGTATTCCTCCCGGCACCGCATGGAAAGACATCCCAGAAGACTGGTGCTGCCCGGATTGCGGGGCCACGAAGCATGATTTCGTGGTCAAGGATTACTGAAAATTGCGGCAGAGCCTCCGGAGGCGGAAAATCTATCTCGTGGCATTGCGATGCCGCTCGCCATCCATCGGGCGGCATCGATCTACGGAATCCATATGACCATACAGTTCGATATTATAATCGTAGGCGGCGGCCACGGGGGTGCCCACACCGCAGTCGCGTTGAGGCAATCCGGTTTCAAGGGAAGCATCGCGATCCTGACTGCCGAAGCAGATGCGCCCTACGAACGGCCACCGCTGTCCAAGGAGTATCTCGCAGGTCGCAAGCCGTTCGAACGACTCCTGATCCGTCCCCCGGAATTCTGGGCGGACCGTGCTGTAACACTCCGCACTCACGAGCGTGTCGTCGCGATCGACGCGGCGAGGAGACAGGTCACCACCAAAAGCGGTGTCGAGTTCGGATACGGTGATCTCGTATGGGCCGCAGGCGGCGAAGCGCGACGCTTAAGCTGCGGTGGTCACGACCTAGATGGGGTTCATACGGTTCGGACCAGAGCGGATGTTGACCGGCTGCACCGGGACATGGCGATCAGCGAACGGGTGATCATTGTCGGAGGTGGCTATATCGGCCTCGAAACGGCGGCAACCCTTACCGGGTTGGGGAAGCAGGTCACCGTCATTGAAGCCAGTCCGCGCCTTCTGTCGCGTGTCGCCGGGCCATCTATTTCGCGGTTCGTAGAACGCGAGCATCGCTCCAACGGCATCGATGTCCGACTTTCGAGTGTGATTGATCGTGTCGAGGGAGTTGGCGGGCGGGCATGTCGCGTTGTGCTGGCGGATGGCGAGTCGTTGTCAGCCGATCTCGTGATCGTCGGCATCGGCATCGATCCGGTAGTCGAGCCGCTTCGCATAGTCGGTGCGGCCACCGGAAATGGCGTGATCGTTGACGAACTCGGAATGACGATGCTTCCGAATGTCCACGCGATAGGCGACTGCGCGCTTCAGCCCCATCCTTTCGCATCGGGTCGCTTGATCCGGATCGAGTCGGTGCAGAACGCCGTCGAGATGGCGGGAACCGTCGCGAGGGCGCTCTGCGGTGAGGCTCCTGTTGCCCGTAGTGTTCCATGGTTCTGGTCGCACCAGAACGACCTTCGGCTCCAAACGATCGGCTTCGCGCTCGACCACGACAGAGAGGTGATCCATGGCAACATGGCGGATGGGCGCTTTTCTGTCGCCTATGTGCGAGACGACCATGTGATTGCGATCGACTGCGTTAATGATCCCAGGTCCTTCGTGGAGGCTCGCTCACTATTCTCGGCGCCAACTGAAAATCAACGACTCGATCAGCGCTTCTTGATCAGCACATCGGAGACGACCAGCACAGAGAGATACAGGGGTTAGTCACCTCCGATCGGCAGTGTAGATCTGTTCTTGACCTCCAATCGTTCCGCCGGAGAATAGACAGATCAAAGGGTTTCCGCCGAGCTTGCCAAAGAGATCGATCAATTCGGCGTCTTTACTCTTGGACCTTTCAAGAACGATCCCGCATTGCGCGTCGCGCGCAACCGGGAGCAGGGCTAAATCAATCGGAGATGTTCGCAGGGTTGTGAGAAGCGCTTTGATGATGGCTATCAAAACGCTTGGGGTTATTTCTGCCAAGTCCGCAAGGGACATCTCGTCAGCGACGTTATCAGTATCAATTGCTGGATCTGTGTCCGGACATTTCGATCGCCTCTCCTCGCGCAGCAACGTGAATGAAGCGTCACGCGCTCGAGTCAGACAGTCGAGCGCCTCACGAGCGTGTGCGATGAACAGAGGTGGTCCTGTTTTTCAGACCATCCGGCGGCGGATTTAGAGTGGAACGCGGTTGTCTTTATGCCGCCAATTTCTCATCGGCCCGGCTCATCGCATAGGCTTCATTCGGTGTCAGATCGGAAGAGCGTC
>NZ_LMQW01000018.1 GCF_001425485.1 Aureimonas sp. Leaf427
GAACAACGGTTGAGAGCGAAAGGCGGCACGACATGGCAGCGATCTCCAACGTAAATCGCCATTTCCGCCGCCAAACTGCATCAGTTGTGAGTCAGACCCAGTTTTGCAGGCCGTTTGACATCGCGGTTCGTCGGGTAGACGAGGATCGGCAGATTGTCGGTCAGATCGAGGCGGCAGCCGACGATAGCACGCATGCCCGTTTCCTTCGCCGCCACGTGCGCCCGGACGATCCCGGCCACGCTGTTGCGGTCGACGACCGCCAAGGCCTCGATGCCCATAAGGCTTGCTGTCGCAAACAGGTCCTCGCAGGACGAGGCGCCTCGCAAAAACGAGAAGTGCGAGGTGACCTGGAGCTCGGCGTAGCGATGCGCGGGGTCAGACACGCCCGGTCACCCGAAGATGCCGTGGAGAAACCAGCGGTGGGATCCCGTCTCGGGGTGTTCGCCGTCACCGGCGCGGAAGATCCAGAAGCGCTCGCCGGCATCGTCCTCGACGCGGAAGTAATCGCGCACCGTCGCAAGCTCGGCGTCGCGCTTCCACTATTCGCCGAAGACGCGCTCGGGACCGTCGGCTCGCCGGACGCGGCGTCGCGATCCGCGCCAGGAGAACCAGACCGGGGGATGGTCGGGCAGCAAGGCCATGATCTCGATCCCTTCCGGATGCGACGGCTCGCCCATGCGTGAGACGACGTAGGTCGCGATGGCGCGCGATTCCGCTTCCGGCAGCGTGCCGAGATTGGCGTTGACGGGGGCCATGGGCCCGCGCGCAATTCCATGTCGGGCTTCCCAACCCTTGTGAAGATAGTGCGTCAGGCTGTCGACGTCCCACGGTATCGGGGCAGGAGACGTCTCGTTCAGGGCATAGGCGGTCCAACCCTCGGACTCGCCGCCGGCCAAATGCGCCTTGCCCCGCTTCTCCGCGCCCAGTGCGTTGCGCGGGCTGTGGCAGGCGCCGCAATGGCCGAGCCCTTCGGCAAGATAGGCGCCCCGGTTCCATTCCACGGTCTGCGCCGGGTCGGGCTCGTATGTGCCTTCGCGGAAGAACAGAAGCTTCCAGCCGGCCAGCACCATGCGCACGTTCAAAGGGAACGGCAGCTTGTTCTCAGGCGACTCGGCGGACACGGGCTCGCGCGTCATGAGATAGGCGTAGAGGGCGCGGTTGTCCTTGTCCGAGACCAGCGTGTAGTGGTCGTAGGGAAAGGCGGGATAGAGGTGGCGCCCCTCGCGATCGACGCCCTCGCGCATCGAACGCTGGAAGGCCGCCTCGCTCCAGCGGCCGATCCCGGTCTCCGGATCGGGCGTGCCCGATCAGTCCGATGTTCCCGTAGAACCGAACTGCCTGACCAGCTTGTGTTTCGCTCAGGCCGGCTGGCCGTTGCCTCCGGACGATCCGAAGATCTGGCCCGTCGAATAGCTGAGAAGCGGGTCGGCGGCTGCGACGTAGAGGCCCGCGATCTCGGCGGGCTGCCCGGCACGGCCCATGGGTGAGTCGCCGCCGAAGGTGCGCAGCTTTTCCTCCGTCGCCCCGCCGGACACTTGAAGCGGAGTCCAGAACGGACCCGGCGCCACTGCGTTGACGCGGATGCCGCGCGGCGCAAGTTCCTTTGCAAGGCCCTTGGTGAAGTTCAACACCGCAGCGCGCGTCATAGCGTAGTGCATGATCTCGGGTGACGGGTTGCCCGCCTGCTCGGACGAGGTGTTGACGATCACGGCTCCCGCACCCATCCGTTCCAGGGCAGCCTTCGCCAGCCAGAACGGGGCATAGACGTTGGTCTTCATCGTGTCGTCGAAGAGTTCGGACGAGATGTCGGCGATCGAAGGACGCGTCTGTTGGAGGGCAGCGTTGTTGACCAGGATGTCCAAGCCTCCGAGCTGGTCGGCAGCCTGCGAGATCAAGCTGCGGCAAAATTCCTCCGAACGGAGGTCTCCGGGGATCGCGACCGCCTTGCGGCCTTCCGCCTCGATCAGCGCAACAACTTCCTTCGCATCGGGCTCTTCCTGAGGCAGATAGTTGATAGCGACATCTGCGCCTTCGCGAGCATAGGCGATCGCGGCTGCTCGGCCGATGCCGCTATCGCCACCCGTGATGAGCGCCTTCTTACCCGCCAGCTTGCCGGATCCCTTGTAGCTCGTCTCCCCGTGGTCGGGCCGCGGGTTCATGCGCGATGCGAGCCCTGGCCAAGGCTGCATGTCGGTCGGATAGGGTGGCTTCGGGTAATCTGCCGGGTTCGGAGCGGTTGCAGCAGCAGCGCCACTTCCGCTGCCGGACTGGGCATGGGCCGTCGCGGTCGAGACAAAGTTGGCCGCGGCGCCTGCCGTCAAGGCGGCTCCCGCTAGAAACGTGCGTCGGTTCGTGTCGGTCATGAGGCTTCTCTCCATGTTGGATCTCGAAGCCAGCCGGACTTGGAATGATTCCCCAGACCGCCTCGGCAATCCAGTCGCAGCGCCTATCGGTCTCTACGAAACGAGAAATCAGGGATGCGCGACCGAAGGACTCGACTGTGCCCAAGGAGAGATGACGTTTGATGCAGCAATGGGCCGAAACCAGAACGGCAGCTTTCTAGATGGGATGGCGGATAGCTGCCGATCCGCAATCGACCCAATTAAAACTGTCAAACGGGTTCGTCGGCTTCTCCTAAGCAGACGTAGCTTATCCAATGGGAGTAGCGCATCCTCGTGACCGAAGAAATCGTTTCGATGAAGCAGTAACAGCATAGGATCTGAAGGTGACCATAATGCAGCGGAGAATTCGCCGACCTGCGGCTTAATAGCGATCCGACATAAGACGCGACGCTAAGATTAAACTTGACAAAGATGGTCAGATTAAGGTTCGACGTCGATCGGTACCTCGCAGGCTTTAAAGCCTTCGGCGAACCATGGATATTCGATGTCGCGTTCAGTTCCGTTTCAATCCATCCCGAGCGATGCCCCCGCCGCTGGACTTCGGCGCGACCGCGACACGATCACGCCTATGCGTTCTGCCCCCGATCGACGCCGACGGTCCCTCGTCGCCACCCTCCTTGCATTGCCTCTGGTGCTGCGCGGAGGCGAAGTCCGGGCATCTACCCTACGTGTCGCGACCCTCGATTACGCGCTTGCCCAGACGCTGATGGTCCTCGGATGCCCGCCCATCGCGATCGGGGATGGGCGGGATTGGGAGAAGTGGGTCCGCGAACCTCCCCTGGCACCTGACACGGTGGACCTCGGAGCCAGCCTCGATCCCAACATGGAGTTGCTCGCCGCCCTGAAGCCCGATTTGATCCTGACGACGGACTTCGTCGCTCTCACCGAAAGCCGTCTGACACGTGTCGCGCCGGTTCGGCGGATCAACCTGTATTCGGAAGGCGGCTCGCCCTTTCCAAAGGCGATAGCGGCAACGCGCGAGATCGGTGCGATCGTCGGCAAGTCTGCAGAGGCGGAGCGCTACCTCGCTGAGACCGAGAGCTTCTTCGACGAAAGCGCGGCTCGCGCCCGGCCCTTCCGCGACCATCCCGTCGCGATCCTGTCCTTCCTTGATCAACGCCATGTGCGCGTGACAGGACGGCCAGGCCTCTACCAGGACGTCCTCGACCGTCTCGGTCTCCGCAACGCCTGGGAAGAGCCCACGAACTACTGGGGGTTCTCGACGATCGGCCTCGAGCGACTGGTGGCTCTGGGGGACGCAGTCGTGGTGGCGGACTTTATGCCGGACGATGTCGCGGCCACGCTGCCCGACAGCCCGCTCTGGCGCGAGCTTCCCTTCGTCCGGAATGGAAAGATCCCGGTTCTCCCCACGGTCCTCGTGTTCGGTGGGATCCCCTCCGCGCGCCGCTTCGCCACCCTCATCCTCGATGCGCTGGAGAAGGGAAGAGCGTGATTTCAGCAACTCCAGCATCTGCCGTCAGGCAGCCGTTGCGCGGGCCAGCGCTCCTCGCGTTCTGCTTCGCGCTTCCGACACTCGTCCTGACAATCCTTCTCATCGGGCCGGCCCTCGCGGTAGTCTGGCGCGAAAGCGCGGTCGCCTACGCACCGGGGCGCATGGTGCTCCTCTACGCCCTGCTACCGCGCCTCGTTATGGCGGTGCTGTGCGGAACAGCGCTTGCGGCATCCGGCGCGCTGCTCCAGCAGGCCTTGCGCAATCCGCTCGCCTCGCCGACGACGCTCGGCATCGATGCGGGCGCGCGGCTGGCGCTGGCGCTGGCGACGCTCTTCGCGCCGGCCCTGCTCGGCTGGGGTCGCGATCTCGTGGCTCTCGCCGGCTCATCGCTGGCGGCGGCCCTCGTCTTCGCGCTCGCCAGGCGACAGGATTTTGCGCCGGTGCCGCTCGTCCTCTCGGGTCTTCTTGTCGGCCTGTATTGCGGAGCGCTCGCCTCCATACTGACCCTGATCGACAGCCGCTGGCTGGTGAGCCTGTTCATCTGGGGCAGCGGCTCGCTGAGCCAGCAGAGTTGGACGCCGAGCCTGGATCTGGCGCTTCGCTTGGGGCTGGCAGCCCCATTTGCGCTTCTGCTCCTGCGACCGCTGTCCCTTCTGGAGCTCGGCGACGACGCAGCACGCGGCCTCGGCCTGCCGGTCGCCCGGCTGCGGCTCGAGGCTGTGGCACTTGCCGTCGCGCTGTCCGCGTTCACCGTCAGCGCGGTCGGCGTGATCGGCTTCGTCGGCTTGGTGGCGCCCATCATGGCGCGATTGGCGGGCGCTCGCGATTTTCGCGCGCGTCTCCTCTGGTCAAGCGTGATCGGCGCGCTTCTGCTGTTGCTGACCGATCTCCTCGTTCAGTTCGCCGCCGGCGCGTCCTCCGATCTCGTGCCAACGGGCGCCGTCACGGCGATCCTCGGCTCACCCATCCTGCTTTGGCTTCTGCCCCGCCTCCAAGGCGCCATGCGTCCGCCTTCCGCACGCGGCTCGCATGGAGCTTTGGCTCGCCGCCCCGGAAGGTCTGGCCTGTGGCTCGCGGCGACGGGGCTCGGCACGGCTCTCCTGATCGCGGCCGCCCTGTTCCTCGGGCGCGCCCCGGAAGGCGAATGGCATTGGCTTGGCCGGTCGGACATGACGACCGTCCTTCCGTGGCGTTGGCCGCGCGTCCTCGCTGTGGTCTCGGCAGGCGCTCTCCTTGCCAGCGCCGGCTTCTCACTCCAGCGCCTGACGCGCAACGAGATGGCAAGCCCCGAAATTCTCGGTATTAGCGCGGGTTCGACCTTCGCGGTTGCCATTGCGCTCTTTGGTTTCGGCACGCTCTCGCCGAGCGGAGCGCTGATGGCCGCCTTCGCCGGCGCGCTCGCGACGCTTTTCCTCATCCTCGCCCTCGGGCGCCGATCCGGATATGCGCCGGAGCGCATGCTGCTCGCAGGTATCGCAATCTCGGCGCTGCTCGATGCCGTGATCGGCGTCGTGACGGCGGCAGGCGACCCCCGCGCCGTGCAGCTCTTGTCATGGATGGCCGGCGCGACCTCAACTGTGGAGCCGTTCGGGGCCGTCATGGCGGCGGGAGCCGCGGCTCTCGTGCTCGTGCTGGCCGTCCTTGCCGGGCGGCCGCTGGAGCTTCTGTCGCTCGGCCCCGCCACTGCGGCGAGCCTCGGCCTCGGCGTGCGAACAGCCCGTCTTCTTCTCCTCGCGCTGGCTGCCCTGGCGACAGCGGCTGCCACGCCCGTGGTCGGTCCTCTAACCTTCGTCGGCCTGATCGCACCTCATCTGGTGCGACTTGCCGGTGTCCGTGCGGTGGTTCCGGCGCTGCTCCTGAGCGCCGTCGCCGGAGCCTCCATCCTCGTCGCGGCGGACTGGGTGGCGCGCGTTGCCACCTTTCCGTTCCAACTTCCAACCGGGCTCGTCGCTTCCCTCGTCGGCGCGCCTGTCCTCTTCTGGCTTCTGCAAAGGCGCGTATCATGAACGTGGCCACCACCATTGAGCAGCACCCGCGAGGCGCCACGACCGGTTTCGAACTCAACGCCGTCCGGTTCGACGCGGCCGGGCGGACCATCCTCCATTCGTTGACGCTCTCGCTGTCTGGCGGCGAGGTGATCGGTCTCGTCGGCCAGAACGGTTCGGGCAAATCGACGCTTCTGAAAATGTTGGCACGTCAGACACAGCCGACGTCCGGCACGATCCGTTTCGAGGATCGACCGATCGGGAGTTGGAGCACGCGCGACTTCGCCCGCCGCATCGCCTACCTGCCGCAGGACCCGCCGGCGGGCACCGGCTTGCTGGTGAGGGATCTGGTGCGACTTGGCCGCTATCCCTGGCACGGCGCTTTCGGCCGCTTCACCGGTGCGGACGCCGCTGCGGCAGAGAACGCGATGCAGATGACGGGAACTCTCGCCTTCGCGGACCGTGACGTCGATACGCTGTCGGGTGGCGAGCGGCAGCGGGTCTGGCTCGCCATGCTTGTCGCGCAGGGTGCGGGCTGCCTGCTTCTGGACGAGCCGATCTCGGCACTCGACATCGCGCACCAGATCGAGGTGCTCAGCCTCATACGATGCCTCGGACACGATCGGTCGCTTTGCGTCGTCGTGGTGCTACACGACGTCAATATGGCGGCTCGCTTCTGCGACCGGATCGTCGCGCTGCGCGACGGGCGCCTCGTCGCGAACGAGAAGCCGTCGAGCTTCATGTCCCCGGCTGCCCTCGCACGCGTCTACGGCATCGATATGGAGGTCCTGTCCCGGCCGGGCGCATCGGTGGGCGTCGCGGTTCCACACATGAACCAGGACGTGCCAGCCGCTAGCTAGCGGAGAGCCGTCCAGTCATGGGACGACGACCGCTTTCCAACGGACCGAGAAACGCTACGCCGAGATCCTGAAGGCGACCCTCACGGCCCTGGAGATTGCAATCGGAAGCATCGTCATGTGGGTCTCGCCCGCATAGGTCTCGTAGGTGACGCTCATCCTCGGCAAAGCGCCCAGCC
The DNA here is from genome assembly GCF_001425485.1 of Aureimonas sp. Leaf427. Taxonomy (GTDB): domain Bacteria; phylum Pseudomonadota; class Alphaproteobacteria; order Rhizobiales; family Rhizobiaceae; genus Plantimonas. The sequence continues at coordinate 6,877 of NZ_LMQW01000018.1, forward strand.
TCAATGCCATGGCCTGGGTCAAAGAGAGCGTCCGCGCCGACTTGGCATGCTCCAGTCGCTTCTCCGTGTCCTCCCGACCGTATTGGAACGGCGCCAGGACATCGCCCTCGAACTCTCCGGCCGAAAGGTGGACCACGACATCTCTGACCGTTCTAGAGGCTGTAAAGCGCCTCTCGCTATCCAGAAGAAGTCCATCCTCCCAGTAGATCGTCGGGCTGGCTGCAGCGTAACGCGAGAATGTCGTGCATCCCGCAAAGAGGGCGTGGAGGGCGAAGAGCCCGCCAAAGGAGTGGCCGAACAGGGTTCGACGGGCCGGGTCGATCGGAGCCAGTGATGCGAGGAAGGGCATTACCTCCACCTCGATGAAGCTCAGAAAGCGATCAGCGCCCCCCGTGACGACCGAAGGCGCACCCTCGGAAAAGGGCGGATAGGTGCGCCCCGGAGGCGGCGACAAGTCCCATGATCGACGTAGCGGATCGTAGGCACCGTCGACGGGATAACCCACCGCGACGATTACACCCGGCTGCACGTCCGTACCCATCGGGTAGCTCGCCTGAACTCGAAGCGCATCCACTGCCGTGGCGATCATCGCGTTGCCGTCGGTCATCACCAGAAGAGGCCATCCGGCAGGCGGCGCATTTCCAGGCGGCACATGGACGAAGAGCCGCCAGAGAGCACCGTCCGCTCCGGGGATGTCGAACCATCGCGTGTCTGGCAAAGAGGTTGGCTGACCGTTCGGCCCTTCCTGGAACATGTCCAAATCTTGTGACCTTTCTGCCGCAATGCGGTCGATCTCTGAAAGGCCATTCAGGCTTCAGGATGGTTTATGTTGACTCATAAACTCCTGTTTTCCTAACCCTGACTGATGGCGGTACCAAGCCGTCCCAGCAGGATTTTTTACATTATGCCGTCCTCTACTCGCTGCATGCGTTTCCTCGCCGCCGCTCTATTGGGTTGCACCTGTCTGACTGCGATCGGCACGCACGACGTAAGGGCGCAGGAACCCATTGTGCTCGACACGGTCACGTTGGAGGGGGGCGCCGGATCGGGAACGCTGGGTGAGGGACAAGGCGGAGGCCTCGATACGGAAGGCTACGTTGCCAAATCGGCGACAGTGGCGACAAAGACCGATACACCGCTGAAGAAGGTACCACAGACGGTCAACGTCATATCCCGGCAACAGTTGGAGGATCGCAAGGTCCAGACTTTGTCGGAAGCGCTGACCTATACGCCCGGCGTGCGCATCGGCGCGTTCGGCTTCGATCCGCGCTTCGACAGCTTCACCATCCGCGGCTTCGACGTTACCTACAACGGCGTCTACCGGGACGGCCTGCGCGAGTTGAACGGTGCCTTCTCGATCTTCAAGACCGAGCCTTACGGCCTCCAGGGCATCAGCGTCCTGAAGGGTCCGAGCTCGGTGCTCTACGGCGGCGGCTCGCCGGGCGGCATCGTCAACCTCGTGTCCAAGCGACCGACGGAGGAGCCTTTCCGGGAAATCGAGACGCAGATCGGTTCGAATGACCGATACCAGGCAAACTTCGACGCATCGGGCCCGCTCGATGCCAACGGCAACGTGCTTTACCGCATTACCGGACTTGCACGCGACGCCGAAACCGAACTGCGCAGTGCGCCGGACGACCGGGTCTTCATCGCTCCCGCCCTCACTTTCCGCTCCGACGACCGCAAAACGCATCTCACCGTTCTCGGCGAGCACATGGACTTCAAGACGGGCGGAAACTCGTCCTATGTCAACGAGGGCGGCCGCGTCACCAATCTCGAGTCGGGCGATCCGGCTTTCGGCGACTTCGACGGGCAGCAGGGCCGCATCGGGTACGAGTTCGAACATCGCTTCGACGAGACCTTCACGGTCCGCCAGAACCTTCGCTACGCGCACATCGATGCCGACGTAAAGTATACGCAGGTCGATGCCATTGCTCCGGATCGCCTGTCGGCCTCCCGGTCGGCATGGCGGATCAAGGACGCGCTCGACTCCTTCGTCGTCGACAACCAGGCGCAAGCGAACTTCGACACCGGGCCTGTGAAGCACACGCTCCTCGGCGGCCTCGACTACTCCTATGTCGACGTCAACGACCGCTTCGGCTTCGGGCCAGCACCGGATCTCGATCTCGTCAGCCTGAACTACGGTGCGCAGGACATTGCGGCACCGCTCGCGCTGGACCTCAACAACGTCACGACCCAGCAGAGCCAGACGGGGCTCTACCTGCAGGATCAACTCGAGTACAACCGCTTCGTTCTGACCCTTGGCGGGCGCTACGACTGGCTGAACACCAAGCGCTACGACTTCGTAAACGGAGCTGCGGGAAGCGGCGAGCAGGATGATGAGAACTTCTCCGGTCGTGTCGGGCTCGCCTACCTCTTTGACAACGGCATCTCGCCCTATGTCAGCTACTCAACCTCTTTTGCACCGACCATAGGACGCAGCGCCACCGGCGGCGCGTTCGACCCGACCGAGGGAAAGCAGGAAGAGATCGGCATCAAGTACGCGCCCGACGATCTGAACCTCATCATTAACGCCTCGCTCTTCCGCATTCGCCAGACGAACGTTCTCGCGCAGGATCCGAACAATCTCAGCTTCCAGATCCAACAGGGCGAGGTGGAATCGAGGGGCTTCGAACTCGAAGCGACGACCAGTCTGATGGCCGGGCTAAATCTCACCGCCGCCTACACCTATCTCGATCTCGAGATCACCGCAGGCGACAACGAAGGCTCGTTTCCGTCCGGCATACCCCAGCACCAATTCTCGGTCTGGAGCGACTATACCGTTCAGACCGGGCCGGTGGAAGGGTTCGGCTTCGGCGGCGGCTTGCGCTATCTCGGCGAAAGCTTTGGCAACGACACGAACACGTTCAAGAACGACGATCGCCTTCTCGTGGATGCGATGGCCTCCTACGACTTCGGCAAGGCCAATCCGAAGCTGGACGGCGTCTTCGCGCAGGTGAACGCCAAGAACCTCTTTGACAAGCGCGATGCCAGTTGCCAAGCGGGCTTCTGCTATCGCGATGAAGGCCGTAACATCATCGGGTCGCTGCGCTACCGCTTCTGATCGCAAGGCCAGTCGAAACTTACAAACGAAAAGAGGTCGGCAATTTATCGGCCGACCTCTTGCGCGCCTGCACGCATCTAAGCTGCGAACGGCGGTTAGAACGACTGGCATTGGGACGAAGCCGTCACTCTCGCGCGGCTCATCGAATGTCGGCTTCGAGCAAAAGCTGACTGTTACTCGTTTGGTCAAAGGCCTGCATGGGTCGATAGTGTTGAAAAAGGCCGTGTTGGTTGCGACGCGGACGCGGAGGCGCTCGTCGTTTAGGGACGCCGCGAGGTCCGCATGTGGTTATCGCCCCTCAGGTTGCCGGGATCAGCTGCTTGGCAGCGTAAAGCTTGGCCATCTTCCTTATGTTCTGCACGGTGGCAGCAAGGTGGAATTCGTCCCGGGCCCCGTTCGGGCCCCTCAGGCGCAAGCAGTCGACTTTCAGGATGCGTTTGAGATGCGCAAACAGCCTCGACCTTCTTTCGCTGGCGTCGTGACACCCCGTAGGCATCGGTCTGGCGATCGCCTGCGCCATGTCCCCGGCTCCCTCAAAGATCGATCGCGTCGCCTTCCGGGCGGGCGCATTCGGACAGCATCGCGACTTCAGTTCGCAAACCCTGCAGTCGCCTTGGCTGGCCCGGTAGCGCAGCGTTTTGTTCTGATTGATCCCATTGCGCAGCGTGGCGAAGCGGCGCCGGTAGAGTTCGAGTGTCTTGCCTGCCGGACTGGTGTAGCGGTCCTGGTGGCGATCATAGGCGAAGTCCTCGCGTGAGAACGTCTCGTCCTGGCGCCGCGACCTGTCGAAAATCGGGATATGCGGCTCGCTCCCGCGTTCGTGGACAAGCCAGTCCAGCCTCTTGGCCGAGCCGTAGCCCGCATCGGCGATGAGGGTTCCGGCCAAAGGCCGAGATCATCATGGGCTTGGATAAGGAGTTCGGGATCGATCGAAGGGCGTCCGATCGCGCTGTTGTACGGCGCCAGATGCCGACGGATGCCAGACAGGTCCACAAAGCGGTCGTTGGTGCGCAGAATATGCCGTTGCGGCACGTGAGGCTCGAGGCTGAACTCGTAGAACAACTCGTCCTGAACCGTCGCTCGCTCGCCCATCATTTACGTTGCCCTCTGCTCAGAACGGATTGAATCACCACTTTACTGCGGCATTCCTCGCCAGCGTATACCAGAGGATGCACTAATACCGCCTTCGGCACTCAGCGCTCTGCCAAATCGAAAATCGTTGACAATATGCAGAGTGTCATCGTAAGCAGTCCTCATGGTTAGCGTTCGAGCCAAACTCGCCCTCCTCCAGCAGCACTCTCTCGCGACCCGGCTCGAGGCTGAGATCGAGCGGCTGATCCTTGAGGGTGAGCTCGTCGTCGGCGATCGCGTGAACGAGATGCAGCTGGCCGAGCGCTTCGGTGTCAGCCGGAGCCCCGTGCGCGAGGCGGTTCGCACGCTCGAATCCTCCGGCCTCATCGAGGCCGTGCCAAACCGGGGCATCTTCGTGCGCCGAATCGATACGGCGACCGCATTGAAAGTCTACGGCGTGCGGGCCGCTCTCTTCGGCTATGCCGCGCAGCTACTAGCGACCGAGGGCAGCGACGGCGACCTCGCCCGGCTGGCCGAGATGCATCGGACGATGGGCTCGGCCGCGCAGACGCATCGCTTCGCCGATTATTTTCCGCTGAACTTCGCCTTCCACGACTTCATCGTGGAGGCCGGCGGCAACGATGTCCTGGCCGCGCAGTATCGCAGCCTCGTCAAGCAGCTTCGCCTCTTTCGCGGACAGAACCTCATGACGGGCGACACGATGGAGATCTCGCATCGCGAGCATCAAACCATCGTCGACGCCGTTCTAGCCCGCGATCCGGCCCGAGCCTATCGCGCCGCCTTCGACCATGTCGAGCTGGGTCGCCAGCGCCTCATGGTCCGCGCGGTCGAGGAGCACGGGTTCGGCATCGAACCGCGAGCCGAACCAGATGAGGGGCCGGCCAGAGTCGCGTAATCATCGCAAACGAAGGCTCGAACGCTCGACAGAAGCGGAGCCTCATCGGGGAGGAAACCAGATGTTCCACAGCTTCAAGCCGTCCGTCCGGACGATCGCGGCGGCAGCCATGCTCGCCGGCCTGTGCGGCATCGCGATGGCGGAGCCGCTCGCCTATCCGCAGAAGGTGGTGACGCTGATCACCCATTCGAGTCCCGGCGGCGGCAGCGACGTCTTCCTGCGCCAGCTGACGCGCTATCTCGAAAAGCAGATCGCGGCGACCTTTATCGTGGAGAACGTTCAAGGGGGCAGCGGCGCGAAAGCCATGGCGCGCCTCGCCTCTGCCCCGGCCGACGGCACGGTCTTCTACGCGACGACGCCGACCTACATCTATACCTCCCTCCTGTCCTCGCCCGAAGCAACCTATAAAGACCTCCAGCCGGTCGTGAACTTCTTCACCGATTCCGAGGTGATCTACACGGCGGCCGGGAGCCCCTACCAGACGCTCGCCGACGTCATCGCCCATGCCAAGTCCGAGCGCGGCAAATGGGGCGCGGCCAATCCCGCTTCCCTGGAGCGCCAAGCCGCCGAGCAGCTGAAGACCGCAGCCGGCGTCGAGGCGGCGATCGTCTCGCACGACGGCGGCGGCGACATGATGATCAACGTCCTCAACGGCACGCTCGACATCGGCATTGGCGAGATAGCCGAGTTGCGCGCGCAGCTCGAAGGCAAGCAGATCCGCCTCCTCGCGACCTTCAATCCCGAGCGCCTGCCCGGCTTCCCGGACGTCCCCACGGTGCGCGAGAGCGGCTTCGACGTCTCCGTCCAGAAGTTCCGCGGGCTCGCCGCGCCGAAGGGCCTGCCAAACGAGATCGCCGCCATCTGGGACAAGGCGGCCCAGGCGACCCTCGCCGATCCCGGCTACAGGACATCCTATGAGACCGAGAGCCTCGTGGCGAACTTCATCGACCACACGGCCTACCCGGCCTTCGTGGACCAGTTCGCCGAGAAGACCGCGGCCTTCCTGAAGAGCTCCGGCGTCATTCAGTGACGGGTTCGGGAGCGGGCGGCCGTCCCGGCCGGCCCGCTCCCGGCCGAACGCCGCGATCGCCTCGTCCACATCCTGCGATCCCACGGAACGGATCTTCATGAAAAACGATCTCATTGGCGGCCTCGTGCTGCTGGTCTTCGCCGGCGGTTATTTCTGGTCGGCCGAGACCATCCCGAACTCCATGCTCGACGATGCCTTCGGGCCACGCGGACTGCCCGTCATCCTTGCCGGCCTTCTCGCCGTCCTCGCGCTCGCCATCGTGGCGCGCGCCCTCCTGGGCCTGCGTCCCGTCGCCGCCGAGGCGGTCGCCAACGACGAGGAGGAGGCCGATCACGAGTCAAGGCTGCCCCGCGCGCTCGGCTTCCTGGCGATCTGCGCGGCCTACGTCGTCGCCCTCCCCTATCTCGGCTATCCCGTCTCGATCGCCCTGATGATCGCGGCGGTGGCCTTCTACGAGGGCGCCGACCGCAACTGGAAGATCCCGGCCACCGCGATCTTCGGCGGCGTCCTGTTCTGGCTTCTCTTCAACCGCTTCCTCGGCGTGCCACAGCCCGCCGGCCTCCTGTTCTGAGCCGCGATCATGGACACCCTCTCGACCGTCTTCACCCTCGCGTTCGAATCCATGGTGATCCCGGCGGCCCTGGCCGGCCTGATCTGGGGCATTCTCGGCGGCGCCCTGCCGGGCCTGTCCGCTTCCATTACCATGGCCCTTCTCCTGCCCTTCACCTACACGATGGAGCCCGTGACGGCCGTCGTCCTCCTCGCCTCCACCTATATCGGCGCGGAGTATGGCGGCTCGATCCCGGCCATCCTCATCCGCACGCCCGGCACCAATTCGGCCGCGGCGACCGTCATCGACGGCTACGAGATGAAGCGGAAGGGCCGCGCGGGCGAAGCGCTCGGCATCTCGCTTTGGTCGGGCTTCCTCGGCTCGATGTTCGGCCTCGTCATGCTGGTGACGATGACCGAGCCGCTCTCCTGGCTCGCGCTCGCCTTCCGGCCGACCTCCTATTTCGGCCTCGGCATCCTCGGCCTCAGCGTCATCGCCTCCATGTCCAGCGGCTCGCTCCTGAAGGGTCTCGCCTCCGCCGTGGTGGGCCTGATGATCGCGACGGTGGGCGCCGACCCCATTGCCGGCATCAACCGCTTCACCTTCCACGTCCCCGAGCTTCTCGGTGGCATCGAGCCGGTGCTGGTGATGATCGGGCTCTTCGCCCTGTCGGAGTTGATGGTGCAGTCCGGCGCCCCGCCGCTCGGCGGCCTCAAGGAGAAGGTGAAGGTGCGCCTTCCCTCCTTCGCCATGATGAATCGTCTCCGGCGCTCTCAGACGATCGGCTGCATCATGGGCCTCTTCGAGGGCCTGACGCCCGGCGGCGGCGGCTCGATCGCGGCCTTTATGTCCTACAACGAGGCCCGGCGCTGGTCGAAGACGCCCGAAGCCTTCGGCAAGGGCTCCGAAGAAGGCGTCGCGGCGCCGGAGACGGCCAATAACACCGTCGCCTCCACGACCCTCATTCCGCTCCTCTCCTTCGGCATTCCGAGTTCGAACTCGACCGCCGTGCTTCTCGGCGGCTTCCTGATCCACGGGCTGCTTCCCGGCCCGCGCCTCTTCGAGCAGAACGCCGACGTCGTGACCGGCCTCTATCTTGGCTCCTTCGTCGCCATCGTTGGACAGCTCCTCTTCGGCATCCTTCTCCTGCCGATCTGCGTCTGGCTCGTGAACCGGCCGCGACCCTATCTGGCGGGCTTCATCCTCGCGCTGATCCTGTCCGGCATCTACACGCTCGACCACAGCCTCTTCCATCTCGGCTTTGTGCTTGCCATGGGCCTCGTCGGCTACCTCATGCGCCGGGCGGGCTTTCCCTTCCTGCCGCTGATTCTCGGCGTGGTGCTCGGGCACATGGTGGAGTCCTCCTATCGCCGCTCGCTGGTCCTATCCGGCGGCGACCACGCGATCTTTCTGCAAGACCCGATCGCAGTCGGACTTCTCACCGTGTCCTTCGCCTTCATCGGCTTTTCGCTCGGCCGAGAGGTCCTCGACGCCCGCAAGGCACGTCGCGCCGCCAAGCTCCGGGAGATCCATTCGTGACCCGTTCCGCCACCACCGTGACGACCGCCGTATCGAGGAGCGCCCCCGTCCCGGACGCGCAAACCCTGTCGGAGCGGCTGGCCGCCTGGGGCGCGGGCCTTTCGCCCTCCGACGTTCCGGAGGCGATGCGCGAGAAGACCGAGGCGATCCTCATCGACGTCGTCGGCCTCTGCCTCGCCGCGCGGGACACCGACTACGTGGAGAGCGTTCGCCGAGCCGCCGAACCCGGCCGTCACGTCGCGATCGGTCACCGGCAGCGTCTGACCGCCGCCGACGCCGCCCTTTTGAACGGCACGGCGGCGCATGGGGAGGATTTCGACGACACGTTCGAGGGCGGCCCCGTTCATTCCGGCGCCGTGGTCGTGCCAGCCGTGCTCGCCGCCGCCGAGCGCGAGGGTCTCTCGGGCGAGCGCATGCTCCTCGGCATCGCCGCCGGCACCGAGTTGCTGTGCCGGCTCGGCCTCGTCGCGCCGAAAGCGATCCACAGAGCCGGGTTCCACCCGACCGCCGTCCTCGGCGCGCTGGCGGCCGCCTTCGGCGTCGGCGTCGCGCTCGGCGCCGACGCCAAGGCCTTGAAGGAAACGCTCGGGATCGCCGGCTCCACGGCGTCGGGCATCATCGAATATCTCGGCGACGGCTCCTCGACCAAACGCATGCATGCGGGCTGGGCCGCGCAGTCGGGCCTACGCTCGGCCTTCATGGGCCGCGCCGGCTTTCACGGCCCACGCGCGGTGCTCGAAGGCGAGCACGGCTTCTTCAAGGCCTTCGCGCCCTCGGTCGTGCCGATGTTCGACAAGCTCTTCGACGGGCTCGGGCACCGCTGGATCGCGGAGACGATCACGTTTAAGCCCTATCCCTGCGGCACCATGGTGCAGCCCTACATCGACTGCGCGATCCGCCTCCGGGCCGGGGGCCTGCCTTTGTCCGAGATCGCCGGCATCCACTGCCTGACCTCCGACGGCTACGTCCACCGCCTCTGGGAGCCGCTCGACATGAAGCGGCGGCCGCCGACGGCCTATGCGGCAAAATTCTCGATTCCCTTCGGCGTCGCGCTCGGCCTGTCCCGCGGTCGGGCGGGCCTTGCCGACTTCTCCGACGCCGCGATCGGCGATCCCGACCTTCTCGCGCTGTCGAAGCTCGTCACCTACGAGGTCGATCTCGCCGACCCCTATCCCGCCCGCTTCACTGGCCACGTCCGGATCGCGTTGCGGGACGGCCGCGTGTTCGAGGAGCGGCAGGGACACATGCGCGGCGGCGTCGACGAGCCCTTGTCGCGCGCGGAGGTCCACGCGAAGTTTCTCGCCAACGCCCGCTATGGTGGGATCGCGCAACCCGAGCGGATCCTCGCCGCCTGCGGTGCGCTTCTGGCGGGCGGCGCTGCGGATCTCTCGTCCCTCGCCGCCGAACCCGAAGGAGTTGCCTGACATGGAAAGCCGCGAGCTCGAAGGCCGGGTGGCGCTCGTCACCGGGGCCTCCCGAAACATCGGCCGGGCGATCGCCGTCGATCTCGGTCGCGGCGGGGCACAGGTTCTCGTCCACGCCCATCGCGACGGCGACGCGGCCGAGGAAACGGCATGTCTGGTGCGCAAGGCCGGAGGCGACGCGGCGGTGGCGCTCGGCGATCTGGCGGACCCCGCCGTTCCCGCGCGGATCATCGAGGCGGCGACCGCCCGGTTCGGCCGGCTCGACATCCTCGTCGCCAATGCCGCCATCCGGCCGGAAGGCACCCTCGAGAGCCTGACCTACGAGGACTGGCGTGCGGTCATGGCCCTTTGCCTCGACAGCGTCTTCCTTCTATCCAAGGCCGCGCTCCCGCTCCTGAAGCTGAGCGATCAGGCGGCCATTCTGTCCATCGGCGGGCTGACCGGCCACAGCGGCGCCGCCGGCCGCGTGCACGTGATCTCCGCCAAGGCTGCGCTGGCCGGCCTCACCAAGGCGCTCGCGTACGACCTCGGACCCGACGGCGTCACGGTGAACACGGTCGCCCCGGGCCTCATCGAGACCCGGCGCACCGGGGCGGAGCCGGCCCATCACGCCAGCCGCACCAACGTGCTCGGCCGGCGCGGAACGCCGGAAGAGGTCGCGGCGGCCGTGCGCATGCTGGCAGGTCCCAGCATGCGCTACGTCACGGGCCAGACGCTTCACGTGAACGGCGGGGCCTTGATGGTCTGAGCCGGCAATGAGGCACGACCGGCCCCCGCCGCACCCCGCGATCCTCGGCTCGGCGACGCTTCTGGCGGCCCTCGCGGGCGCCTTCCTCTTCCGGGCGGCGCACTGGCCGCTCGCCGCGATCCTCGGCTCGCTCGTCGGCGCGACGCTGGTGGCCAACATGCTCGGCGTCCCGCCCGGCGGGCGCCTCATCCGGCGCGGCGGCCAGCTCTTCGTCGGCGCCTCGGTCGGCGCCGTCCTGTCGCCGGACATCCTCGGCGCGCTGACCGACCTTCTGCCGCTCATGGTCGGCGCCGCGCTGGCCTCGAACCTCGTCGGCTTCGCCCTCGCCTTCCCGCTCGCCCGCATCGCCGGCATCGACCAGCTGACGGCCGTCCTCTGCTCGCTGCCGGCGGGCATGGCGGAGATGGCGATGCTCGCGCAGGACCTTCGTGCCGACGAGCAGGCCGTCGCGCTCGTCCACACGCTACGCGTCGTCCTCGTCCTGTCGCTGATCCCGCTTTGGCTCGGGCTCGTCGCGCGCACAGGGCAGCCGCCGACGCCGCTCGGCGGCGCGGCCGGCCTTGCCGAAATCCTCGTCCTCGCCGCGGCGTCCGGCGTCGTCGCGGCGGTGGCAACGAGGCTGCACGTGGTCAACGCCTACATCATCGCGCCGATGCTCTTCTGCGTGGCGATCGTCGCGGCGGGCCATCGCCTGCCGCCGGTGCCTCCGCTCCTTCTCTTTACCGCCCAGATCGCGATCGGAACGTCGCTCGGACTGCGCTTTCGCCTCGATCGCCTGCGGCGCCTGCCCCGCGTCGCGCTGGGCGGCATCCTGACGGGCCTCGCCCTCATCGCCATCGCCTTCGCCGGCCTCGCACCGCTCGCCGAGCGCTTCGGCGGCGTCGATCACATCTCGGCGATCCTGTCGGTCGCGCCGGGCGGCCTCGGCGAGATGATCGCCTCGGCGGGAACGCTCGGACTTCTCGCGGCCGTCGTCGCCGGCTTCCAGCTGACGCGAACGATCTCGACCAATCTTCTGGCGCCCCCGCTCATCCGCTGGGTCGTCGAGCGGTCGACGGCGCCAAGATAGCCGATAATAGTAATCTGTTGACAATCTTCAGTTTGATTCATACCTTTCCCGGAAGAATTGAGAGCGGGTCGCACGACGAACCCGCCGAGCCGCAGGGAGGTTTGATGGCGTTCCTCGAATTGGACGGCCTGACGAAGAGCTACGGCGCTCTGACCGTCGTCAAAGGCGTGAATCTTGCGGTGGAGCAAGGAAAGCTCGTCTGCCTTCTCGGTCCCTCCGGCTGTGGCAAGACGACGACGCTGCGGCTGATAGCCGGTTTCGTTCCAGCCAATGGCGGCGAGATCCGCGTGGGTGGCAAGGTCGTCTCGTCCGCCGCCTCGACGGTGCCGCCCGAGGGCCGCAACATGTCGATGATCTTCCAGAGCTACGCGCTCTGGCCGCACATGACGGTGTTCGAGAACGTCGCCTACGGTCTGCGCCTGCGCAAGCGGCCGGCCGGCGAGATCAAGTCGCGGGTCGATACGATCCTGGCGGCTACCCAGCTTTCCAAGCTCGCCGAACGCTACCCGGGCGAATTGTCCGGCGGCCAGCAGCAACGCGTCTCCCTCGCTCGCGCGCTCGTCATCAAGCCGGAGATCCTGCTCCTCGACGAACCCCTCTCCAATCTCGACGCCAATCTTCGCGAGGAGATGCGCTTCGAAATCCGTCGCCTCCACGACGAGTTCCGCTACACGACCGTCTACGTCACGCACGATCAGGTCGAGGCGATGACGACGGCCGATCTCATCGTCGTCATGAACGACGGGCGGATCGAGCAAGCTGGCTCGCCCGAGGACATCTACGCGCGCCCCGAGACCGAATTCGTGGCCCGCTTCATCGGCGGCACCAACATCCTGTCGGGCACGCGGCTGGACGATCGCACGGTCTCCGCCGAGGGCGGGCTGGTGCTGGCCTGCAGCAGCGGCACGGTTGGCCCGAGCGGACACACTGCCGTTTCCGTGCGCCACCATGACATCGAACTGTCCCGAACCCGCCCGGCCGCCGCAACCAACGTCGCGACGGGGACGGTGACGCGTCAGATCTACCTGGGATCGCATCGCGACTATCTCGTCGCGCTGCCCGGCGGGGCCACCGTGCGCACGGTCGCGCCGGTCGACGTCGCGATCCCGGTCGGCGGGGAGGTCTGGCTCCATTTCCCGCCCGAGCACTGCCGAGCGCTCGCCGCATAGAAGCGCCGGTCCAACGAACGATCCAGGGAGGATGACACCATGTGGACGAAGACGATGGCCGCCGCGATGATGGCGGCGGGAGCGATGACGGCGCCGGTCCTCGCGGAGGCGCCAGCCCCCTACCAGGTGACGCCGGAGCTGGAAGCGGCGGCCAAGGCGGAAGGCAAGGTCGTGTTCTACACTGCGACGGACGTCACCGTCGCCGAGAAGCTCGCCGACCTCTTCAAGCAGAAGTATCCGGGCATCGCCGTGCAGGTCGAGCGCGCCGGTTCCGAGCGCGTCTTTCAGCGCATCGGGCAGGAATACTCGTCCGGCATCTACAGCGCCGACGTCATCGAGACCTCCGACGCCGTGCACTTCGAGTACTTCAAGCGCGAGGGCTGGCTGGAGCCAATGGTGCCCGAGGAGGTCGCCGCGAAGTGGCCGGCCGATGAGAAAGACCCGGACGGCGCCTTCGCGGCCTATCGCGCGCATCTCTCCGTCCTCGCCTACCGCACCGATCTCCTGCCGGAAGCGGAAGCGCCGAAGACCTGGACGGACCTTCTCGACCCACGCTTCAAAGGCAAGATGGTCAAGGCCCATCCCGGCTACAGCGGCACGATCATGACCGCGACCTACGTGCTCAGCCAGCTTCTCGGCTGGGAATATTTTGAGAAACTCGGCACGCAGGAGGTCATGCAGGTCCAGTCCTCCACCGAGCCGCCGAAGAAGCTCGGCCAGGGCGAACGCGCGCTCGAGGTGGACGGCAACGAGTACAACATCTTCCGCCTGCAGGACGAGGGCCAGCCGATCAAGATCGTCTACCCCGCCGAGGGCACGCCGCTCGCGGTCGGCAATGCCGCCGTTCTGAAGGAAGCGCCGAACAAGAATGCCGCCAAGCTCTTTTACAGCTTCCTCTTCTCCAAGGACGCCCAGCAGTTGAACAGCGACTTCGGCGGACTGCGCTCCTTCCATCCCGACGTGAAGGAAAAGACCGGCCGCACGCCGCTTTCCGAGATCAAGCTCCTTCATTCGGATCCGGTTGCGCTGGAACCCGAGATCGAGACGATCAAGGCGAACTACGAACAATATTTCGGAACGTGAGGCCGAGATGACCAGCATCGCTCAAGACGACACGGCGCCACGCCGCAGGCTCGACCTTTCCTGGCCGACCTTCGCCTTCCTCGCCGCCCTCTTGGGCGTGCTGGTCATCCTGCCGCTCTTCTGGCTGCTCTTCTACAGCGTTCGCAACGATCGCGGCGGAGGGCTCACTCTCAACAACTTCGTCTCGCTCTTCACGGACCCGACGCTGTTTCGCGCCTACGGCCTCGCCTTCGGCATGGCGCTCGGGGTCGGCATTCTCGCCTGCCTCGTCGCCACGCCCATGGCCTGGCTCGTGGCCCGCACCGACCTTCCCGGTCGGCGGACCATCCGCATGCTGGTGACTGCGTCCTTCGTGACGCCGCCCTTCCTCGGCGCCATCGCCTACGAGATCCTAGCAGCACCGAACTCCGGCGCGGTCAACGTCCTCTATCGCAACCTCTTAGGCCTTTCGCGCGACGCGGTTCTCGTCAACATCTACTCATTCCCGGGCCTCGTCTTCGTCATGGCCTGCTTCATCTTTCCCTTCGTCTTCACCCTGGTCGCCAATGCCTTCGACAAGGTGCCCTCCGATCTCGAAGACGCCTCGTCGATCCTCGGCGGCCGGACCATGACGACGCTCCGTCGCGTGACGATCCCGCTGGTCCTGCCGGCGATGCTGGCGGGAACGCTGATCGCGATCCTGCAGGCACTGACCATGTTCGGCTCGCCCGCCATCATCGCGCTGCCCGCCGGTTTCCACGTAATCACGACGAAGATCTGGAGCCTCTTCCAGTTCCCGCCCAAACCCGGTCTCGCGGCCGCGGCCGCGATCCCGCTTCTCGTCCTCACGATCATCCTTCTGCGTGCGCAACGTGCCATTCTCGGGCGCAAGGGCTACACGGTGCTCGGCGGCAAGAGCGGCACGCCCCGCATCACCCATCTCGGTCGCTGGAAATGGGTGGCGGTGCTTTTCGTCGGCACGGTGCTTTCGCTGACGATCGTCCTGCCCTACGCCGCGCTCGTGAAGACCGCCTTCTCCAACAGCGTCGGCGACATCTTCGACTTCACGACGATCACGCTGCGCCACTGGAACTTCGTGCTCTTTGAATTCTCCGCCACGCAGCTCGCCCTTCGCAACACCTTCTTCCTTGGAATCGTGACGGCGACGATCGTCACAGCTATCGCGCTCGTCGTCTCCTATCTCGTGACGCGCCGCTCGGTGCCGGGAGCGCCGATCCTCGGCGTGCTCGCGACCGCGCCGGTGGCCATTCCCGGCATCGTCCTCGGCGTCGGCCTGTTCCTTTCCTACGCGAACCCGACGTTCAAGCTCTACGGCACGCTCTGGATCCTTCTCATCGCCTTCATGACGATCGAGCTTCCAGCCGGCTACCAGCAGATGTCCGCCTCGTTCCAAGGCGTTCACCCCGAGCTGGAGGAGGCCGGGCGCATCATGGGGGCCTCGCGGCTGAAGACGCTCTGGGACATCACGGCGCCGCTCCTGCGCACCAGCGTAGTGGCCGCATGGTGCTTCGTCTTCGTCGGCACGATCAGGGAGCTATCGGCAACGATCCTGCTGACCACCGCCAACACCAAGCTCGTCTCGGTCATCATCTACGACCTGAACGAAAGCGGCGATCTGGGCGCGATCTGCGTGCTCGGCATCATCCTTCTCGCCGCCTCCTTCCTCGTCGTCTTCGCTGCCAACCGGCTGCCGGTGCTCGGCGGGTCGCAGATGAACGCGCGGGGCTGAACGTGACGTCGCGGCGGATGCGCGTCGCGCTCCGCCGCGACACGGCGGCGAGCCGCGCCGCGCAGGACAAGATTTCGATCGGAGACGCAAGGGAAAGCCGCTATAGAGGCAAACCCTGTCCCTCGCGGACGCTCGCGATGGCGCCTCCATGTCCGACATTTTGAACCTGCCGCAGAACCTTTCGGCCATCGACTTCCTGCGCACGCGCTCGCTCGCCAACGTCGTACAGGCCGAGATCGAGCGGATGATCATCGACGGCGAGCTGAAGCCGAACGAGCGGGTGAACGAGAACGGCCTCTCGCAGCGCCTCGGAGTCAGCCGCGGACCCATCCGCGAGGCCTGCTCGGCGCTGGCTGCCATGGGCCTCATCGAGATCATCCCGAACCGCGGCTTCTTCATCCGGGCCCTCACCAACGAGGAAGCCAAAGACCTCTCGGAGGCGCGTGCCTGCGTCTTCGGCTGCATGGCGATGATTCTGGCCGAACGCATCACGGACGAGGAGATCGCAATCCTTCGCGCCCTCACGGACCGGATGGACGAGATCGTCGCCATCGGCGACGTCCACGTCTACTACCCCGTCAATCTCGAATTCCACAAACGCATCGCTGTCATGGCCGGCAACGATCGCCTGGAGACGATCTACGGCAACTTCGTGCGCGAACTGCACATCCAGCGCTATCGGGCGCTTGCCAGCCACGACGTGCTCCACATCTCCAACGAGGAACACAAGGCGATCGTCGATGCACTCGCCTCCCGCGACCCCGTCCGCGCCCTCGTCGCTGCCCGCACCCACATCCGCAACGGCATCGAGCGCACGCAGAAGGCGGGACAGCCGGATGACGCAACCCCGAAGCGCAAGCCGGGGCGCAAGACGAAGGTCGTGGAATAGGCTCCAAGATCGACTGCAGGAAGAGTGTGCCGCATCCACCCGATGTCGTCCTGCAATCTGTTGACAATTTACAGTCTTGTTGCCAAGGTCAGGTCATCGCGAACAACCCGGGCGAGGACACGACATGAACCAAAACAAGGCCGTCGATATCGAGCTGACGAAGTATGTCGCCGCATTCGTCGTCGAGACGAAGGTGGAGGATCTGCCGTCCGACGTCATCGAACTCGGTAAGAAATCGATCCTCGACGGGTTCGGTCTAGCGCTGTCGGGGTCGGTGGCCAAGAGCGGCGCTCTCGTACGCCGCCATCTCGAGGATCTCGGCCTTTCGGACGGGGCCGCGACTGTCATCGGCGGCGGCCGCAAGGTCGCGCCGCGCTTCGCGGCCTTCGCGAACGGCGTCGGCATCCACGCGGACGACTACGACGACACGCAGCTCGCCGTCGCCAAGGACCGCGTCTACGGCCTCCTGACCCATCCCACCGCGCCCGCGCTGCCCGCCGCCTTCGCCATCTCGGAGCTTCTGAAGGCTTCGGGCCGCGACTTCATGATGGCCTACCACCTCGGCGTGGAGGTGGAATGCAAGATCGCCGAGGCGATCGCGCCGCGCCACTACCAGACCGGCTTCCACGCCACCGCCACCTGCGGCACCTTCGCCGCCGCTGCCGCGACGGCCCGCCTGATGGGCTTCGACGTCGCGACCACGCAGCGCGCGCTCTCGCTCGCGGGCAGCCAGTCGGCGGGCCTTCGCGAGAACTTCGGCACGATGACCAAGCCCTTTCATGCCGGCAAGGCGGCCGAAAGCGGCGTCGCGGCGGCGCAGTTCGCCTCCTACGGCTGGACGGCGGCGGCCCGCATCCTCGAGGCGCCCCGCGGCTTCTTCTCGGCGGCCGGCGGCGGCTACGACGTGGACGCCATCCACGGTAAGCTCGGCGCGCCCTGGACCTTCGCCAGCCCCGGCGTCTCCATCAAGCCCCATCCGTCGGGCTCGCTGACGCATCCCGGCATGACCGAGATGCTCCGCCTCATCAAGGAGAACGGCATTCGGGCCGAGGACGTCGCCCATGTGCGCGTCGGCACCAACTCTAACATGCCGAACGCCCTCATCCATCACCGCCCGAAGGACGAGCTCCAGGCGAAGTTCTCCATGGAGTTCTGCATGGCGATCCTCCTTCTCGACGGCCGCGCCGGGCTCGCCGAATTCACCGACGAGGCGGTCGAGCGCGACGACGTGAAGGCGATGATCGAGAAGGTCGACTTCGTCATCGACGACGTGGCGGAGGCTGCCGGCTACCACCTGATGACGACGATCATCGACATTCAGCTGAAGGACGGCCGCCGCATCTCGGGCCGTGCCGATTTCGGCAAGGGCAGTCCGGCCTTCCCGATGAGCTACGACGAGGTCGCCGGCAAGTTCCGCGAGAACGCCGAGTTCGCCGGAATGACGGCGGAGAGAGCCGACGAGGTCGTGGAGCTCGTCCGGCGCGTCGAGACGCTGTCCGGCGTCGACGACCTTTCGCGGCTCCTGATCCGCGCCGCCTGAACCTGAACCTATCGAACCGACCGAAGCCTCGTTGAGGCGCCGCCCCGATCCTGGCGCGGCGCCTCGGCGCTCCGATCGAACGACCGACCTCACGGCCGCGGGCCGGCCCATCATGAAAGTGCCGTCATGCAGGACACCGACATCACCAAGCGCCTGGCGAAATGGGCCGTGGAGCTGAAAGGCGGCGACATTCCGGACGGCGTTCGCCGCGAGGGCGTGCGCACCTTCGTCAACTGGCTGGGCTGCGCGGTGGGTGGGGCGCGGCACGAGACGGTCGACCGCGCGCTCGACGCCGTCACCCTCTTCACCGGCCCGGCG
The DNA here is from genome assembly GCF_001425485.1 of Aureimonas sp. Leaf427. Classification (GTDB taxonomy): domain Bacteria; phylum Pseudomonadota; class Alphaproteobacteria; order Rhizobiales; family Rhizobiaceae; genus Plantimonas. Next base: position 25,016 of record NZ_LMQW01000018.1, read on the forward strand.
AGGGCCCAGGTGCTCGGACGGTCCGAACGGTTGGACGAACTGCATGCTGCCCTCGTCAACGGCATCTCCTCGCACGTGCTCGACTACGACGACACGCATCTGAAGACGATCATCCACCCGGCCGGCCCCGTCGCCTCCGCCATCCTCGCCGTCGCCGAGTCCCGGGCCGTCTCAGGCGAGGACTTTCTGACCGCCTTGATCCTCGGCGTCGAGGTGGAATGCCGCATCGGCAACTCCGTCTATCCCGATCACTACGATCGCGGCTGGCACATCACGGGGACGGCGGGCGTCTTCGGCGCGGCGGCAGCCACTGGCAAGCTTCTCGGCCTCGACGAGCGTCAGATGACCTGGGCATTCGGCATCGCCGCGACGCAGTCGTCCGGCTTCCGCGAGATGTTCGGCACCATGTGCAAGAGCTTTCACCCCGGCCGCGCCGCGCAGAACGGCGCCATGGCCGCCTTCCTCGCCAAGGCGAACTTCGATTCCTCTGAGCGCGCCATCGAGGCCCCGCGCGGCTGGGCGAACGTCCTGTCCACCAAACAGGACTACACCGAGATCGTCGACGGCCTCGGCACGAACTGGGAAGCCGGGCTTAACACCTACAAGCCCTATGCGTGCGGGATCGTGATCCATCCCGCGATCGACGGTTGCCAGCAGCTGAAGGAGACTCTCGGCGCCAAGGTCTCCGAGATCGCCTCGGTGGAGTTGCGCACGCATCCGCTCGTCCTCGAACTGACGGGCAAGAGGGCGCCGCGCACCGGTCTGGAAGGCAAATTCTCCGTCTTCCACGCCGCCGCCACCGCGCTCCTGAAGGGCGACGGCTCGCCCAACGCCTTCACCGATGAGATGGTCCGCGATCCGGAGATCGTTGCGCTTCGCGACAAGGTGAAGGCGACGACGGACGCCTCCGTCCATGAGGACGCCGTCCACATCGCTGTCACACTGCGTAGCGGCGAGCGGGTGCAACTGCACGTGCCCCATGCGGTCGGAAGCCTGGAGCGCCCGTTGTCGGACGACGCCATCTCCGAGAAGTTCGCCCGCCAGTCCGCCCCCGTCATCGGCGAGGCGGCGACGCGCGAACTGATCGGGGCCGGCTGGGGGCTCGCCTCCACCGCCGACGTCGCCACCATCGCCGTGGCCTCGGCCGCGCGCAGCTGAGCGTTGAAGAGAAGGACCTTCCCATGCAAAGCCATCTCGTGCTCGGCATTCTCAACGGCGACGACATCGGGCACGAGATCGTGCCGGCGAGCGTGGAGGTCGCCCGCGCGGCGGCCGAGAAGGCGGGCCTGCGCATCGACTGGCGTCCCATGCCGATCGGCCGGATCGCCCTCGATACGCACGGTTCGACCTTTCCCGACGGCACCATGGAGACGCTGTCGAAGATGGACGGCTTCATCCTCGGCCCCATCGGTCATCGCGCCTATCCCAAGGTCGCGGGCGCCATCAACCCGCATCCGATCATGCGAAAGGGCTTCGGCCTCTTCGCGAACGTCCGGCCGACCCGCTCCTATCCCGGCCTCGGCGCGATCCACGACAACATTGACCTCGTGATCGTCCGCGAGAACAACGAGGGCTTCCAGCCCGATCGCAACGTCGTCGCGGGTTCGGGCGAGTTCCGGCCGACGGAGGACGTGACGATCTCGGTGCGCGTCATCACGCGGGCCGGCTCGTCCAAGGTGGCACGGACCGCCTTCGAGATCGCCCGGCAGCGCCAGAAGCGACTGACGGTCGTCCACAAGAACACCGTCTTCAAGCTCGGCTGTGGCATGTTCGTGGAGGAATGCTACCGCGTCGGGCAGGAGTTTCCGGATGTCGCGATCGACGAGGTGATCGTCGACACGATGGCGATGCGTCTCGTGCGCGATCCGCAGAGCTTCGACGTCGTCGTCACTACCAACATGTTCGGCGACATCCTGACAGACGAGGCGGCGGGTCTCGTCGGCGGGCTAGGTATGGCGCCGGGCCTTTGCATCGGCGAGGGCGCGCTCGCCATGGCGCAGGCGACCCACGGCTCGGCACCCGACATCGCCGGTCAGGGCATCGCCAATCCTTTCGCCATGATCGAATCCACCCGCATGATGGTGGAATGGCTCGGCCACAACCGCTCCATCCCAGAAGCGCTCTCGGCGAGCGTGCTCATGGAGCGCGGTATCATGCAGGCGCTCTCGCGACCCGAAACGCGCACGCGCGACATCAAGGGCACGGTCGGCACGCGCGGCATGACCGACGGCATCCTCGCCGCGATTGCCGCCGCCTGAGACACCCCGGCCCCTTCGGTTCAGACGCCGAAGGGGCTCGGCCCGATGCGGTACTCCGCACGCTCGGCGCGGTCGAGCTGGCGTGTCAGGCCCTGTTCCCAGGCAAGGTAGCGGCGGGCTGCGTCAAGATTGCCGTCGTGCCGGTCATGGAAAAAGAAGAGATGGTCAATCGCTGTTGCATCCGGCGGATCGTCCGGGGTGGAGGCCAGGCGCAAGCCCGCCGCGCGCCAAGCTTCGGCGGTGCCGCCCACTAGCCGAATGTCCCGCGCCCCGCGTGCGAAGAGCGTGTCGGCGGCAAGCGCGGCGACACCAAAATCGCCGACGAGGGCGATCCGGGCGCCCGGCGCTAGCGCCGGCAGCCTTGGCCGGATCGACCAACGCGCGCCCGGCAGATGGCCCGCGCGAAAGGCGAGCGACCCCCTGAGATCGAGCAGCGGATCGCCGGCCGCCGCCTGCTTCACGGCCTGCGCCGCCGACATCTGGCGAAGGCGTGCCAAATCCGGTGCGACGACGGGATCGGCCCGCTCGAAGCCGGAGCGGGCTGCGACGTCCACGTCGCGCAAAACCGCAACCTCGTAACCAAGGGCGGCCAGGAAGACGGCGGCGACGGTAGCGCGAAGGCCCGTATCGTCGAGAAGCACGACGCGCGAGCGGCGCGTGCCTATCCAGTGGTCCGTCGCCTGGACGAGTTGCACGGCGGGCGCATGGCACGCGCCTGCGATCGAGCCGGTCGCGAACTCCTCAGCGCCGCGCACGTCGAGAACGTGGAGCGTGCGATCGGGGTCGGCCGCGAGCCGGCGAAGAGTGTTGAGATCAATGTGCGCAACGGCAGCGCGCTTCATCAACGCGTCGGCACGGGACCGGCTGGCCGCGAGCGCCTTCGGCCCCGGAATGACAAGCGTCGCGGCCTCCCGTCCATAGTCCAGTGCGCGGCCGGACAGCGCCCAGCCCTGCGTGCCGTTTTCGAGCGCGACGACCGGGTTCGGCACGCCGGCCAGCGCGAGGCTGGCGGCTCCGACGATGCTGCGCGTGCGTCCCGCGCAATGGACGACGACCGTCGTGTGCGGGTCGGGCAGAAGGTCCTCCGCTCGGTGGCCGAGCTCGCCGTTCGGAGCGCAGACAGCCCCCGGAAGGGTCATCTTGGCGTATTCGCCGGCGGGTCGGCCATCGACGAGGCGAATGTCGCGCCCTTCCGCCTGCCAGGCGGCGAGCGTGTCGACCGAGATCCGGGGGACGTGCCAAGCCTCCTCCAGAAGCTCGCCCAGCGTCTTCGACGGAAGGTTCACGCCCTTGAAGAGCGTGAAGCCGGCGGCGGCCCAGGCCGGTGCGCCGCCCTCGATCCAGGATACGTCGCGATAGCCGAGCGCCGCGAGCCGCTCCGCGGCTAGCGCCGCGATACCGTCGCCATCGTCGACGAGCAGCACTGGAGCGCCCGCGCGGGGCACGAGGGCACCGACGTCGAACTCCAGGCGGCTGAAGGGACAGGGCACCGCGAGAAAAGGATGGCCCTCGCCGTAGAGCCCGTGCTCGCGAAGATCGAGGCAGGCGATTTCGCCGAGCCCGTGGAGGCGGGCCTTGGCGCTCGCGGCATTGAGGGGGCCGGGCATCAGACGGTAGGGCCGACGGATGGAACAGAGGGCTCCTCGCCGCTGAGGAAGGGCAGGAGCGCGTTCAGCACGAGATCGGGGCGCTGCTCGGAGGGATAGTGGCCGGTGGGTATGGCGAAGCCCCGAAGATCGCCAGCCCACCGGCCCCAGGCCTCCATAGGCTTAAGGTGACGCCCGACATGACTGTTCGAGCCCCAGACGACGAGGGTCGGACAGGCGATTCGGCGCCCGGCCTCGAAGTCGGCTCGGTCGAATTCATAGTCCAGCGTCACCGTCGCGCGGTAATCCTCGCAGACGGCATGGATCTGCTCTGGCGTCGTGCAGCGGGCGTACTCGGCGAAGGCTTCCGGCGCGAAGATCGAAAGTCCCACGCCTTTCTTGTTCAGCTTGTAGTTGATGTAATAATCGAGATCGGCGGTGATGAGCTTTTCCGGGAACGGCGACTTCTGCGCCATGAAGAACCAGTGATAGCTTTCCAGCCCCCAGCCGAGCGTGACGTTCGACAGGAGGTCGTAGGTCGGGACGATGTCGAGCGCGCAGAGGTGTGTAACTTGCTCGGGCTCATCCAACGCCATGCGGAAGGCAACGCGCGCCCCGCGGTCGTGACCGGCGACGGCGAAGCGCTCGAAGCCGAAATGGCGCATGACCTCGACATTGTCCTCGCCCATGGCGCGGAAGGTATAGGCCGCGTGGTCCTCGCCGCCGTCCGGCTTGGAACTGTCGCCATAGCCGCGCAGATCGGGTGCGACGACCGTGAAGCGCTTGGCCAGGTCCGGCGCGACGCGGTGCCAACTCACATGCGTCAGCGGATTGCCGTGAAGGAGGAGCAGCGGCGGACCTTCTCCGCCGATCGCGACGTTGATTTCAGCGCCCGCCGTCGCCACGCGCTCGTAACGAAAGCCCCGCATCAAGGCCGCCGCGCCGGACCCTGCGGTGGCGCCCGTCGCCTCAGTGCGAGTCTTGTTCGTCCGCTGGGACATGCGAAATCTCCCCTCGAAAGTGCGCTAACGCCGATTCGCTTGGCGCAACGCCGTCCAGCGAAATCGCCGGCCGGACAGGTCCCGATGATCCATCCGCGGGCCCCGCACCGTCGCTCCGACGAGGATAAATTGTCAACAGTTTATAATTGACAATAAATGTGTAGGGTGGAATGACGAGGCCAAACGGATCGAAAACGATCAGGGGAGAGAGCCGATGGCGAGCTACAGGATCGCGGCCATTCCAGGCGACGGTATTGGTAAGGAAGTCGTCTCAGCCGGCAGCGCCGTGCTACAGGCCCTGTCGAAACGCGACGGGTTCGACATCGCGATCGAGACCTTCGATTGGGGCTCGGACCGCTACAGAGCGACGGGCCGTCTCATGCCGGAGGACGGCTGCAAAACCCTCGAGTCCTTCGACGCCATCTATTTCGGGGCAGTCGGCGCACCCGACCTTCCCGACCATCTGACCCTTTGGGGCCTCCGGCTCGCGATCTGCCAGCCCTTCGACCAATATGCCAATGTCCGCCCAACGCGCATCCTTCCGGGCATAGAGAGCCCGCTGCGCGGCGTCTCCGTCGGCGACCTCGACTGGGTCATTGTGCGCGAGAACTCGGAGGGCGAGTATGCCGGCCAGGGCGGGCGCTCGCATCGCGGCCTGCCCGAGGAGATCGCGACCGAGGTCTCGATCTTCACGCGGGCCGGCGTCGAGCGTATCATGCGCTTCGCTTTCGAGACCGCCCGCTTGCGCCCGCGGAAGCTCCTGACCGTCGTCACAAAGTCCAACGCGCAGCGCCATGGCATGGTGCTCTGGGACGATATCGCGAAGGAGGTCGCTGCCGAATTTCCCGATGTGACGTGGGACAAGATGCTGGTCGACGCGATGACGGTGCGCATGACCTTGAAACCTGCCTCGCTCGATACGATCGTCGCGACCAACCTTCATGCCGACATCCTGTCCGATCTCGCCGCAGCGCTCGCGGGCTCCATCGGCATCGCGCCCACCGCCAACCTCAACCCCGAGGGGCGTTTCCCCTCCATGTTCGAGCCGATCCACGGCTCGGCCTTTGACATCACGGGGGCCGGCATCGCCAATCCAGTCGGCACGTTCTGGTCGGCTGTCCTGATGCTGGAGCATCTGGGCGAACCCGCCTCGGCCGAGCGCCTCATGCGCGCCATCGAGCGCGTGACCGCAGATCCGGCACTCCACACCCCCGATCTAGGCGGCACCGCCCGCACCGACGACGTGACGCGCGCCGTCATCGCCGCGATCCAAGGCGACAATCTGTAAGAGGACATCCGGCATGGCCCTGAAGATCGCAGTCATTCCCGGCGACGGCATCGGAACCGAGGTGATGCCCGAAGGCATCCGAGTCCTCGAGGCCGCTTCGAAGCGCTTCGGGATGGATCTCGCCTTCACCGAATTCGACTTCGCCTCCTGCGACTATTATGCCCGCTACGGGCAGATGATGCCGGGTGACTGGAAGGCGCGGATCGAGGGGCACGACGCCATCTTCTTCGGTGCCGTCGGCTGGCCCGCGACTGTCCCGGACCACGTGTCCCTCTGGGGCTCGCTTCTTCAGTTCCGGCGCGAGTTCGACCAATACGTGAACCTACGCCCCGTGCGCCTCATGCCGGGCGTGCCCTCCCCACTTGTCGGCCGCAAGCCCGGCGACATCGACTTTTTCGTCGTGCGCGAGAACACGGAAGGGGAGTATTCCTCGATCGGCGGCACGATGTTTCCCGGCACGGATCGCGAGATCGTCATGCAGGAAACGGTGATGAGCCGGATCGGCGTCGACCGCATCCTGGCCTACGCCTTCGATCTCGCCCAAAACCGGGACAAGAAGCACCTGACTTCGGCGACGAAGTCGAACGGCATTTCCATTACCATGCCCTACTGGGACGGGCGGGTGGAGGAGATGGCGGAGCGCTACCCGGAGGTGCGCTGGGACAAGTACCACATCGACATTCTCTGCGCGCATTTCGTGCTGAACCCCGACCGGTTCGACGTCGTCGTCGCCTCCAATCTCTTCGGCGATATACTGTCCGACCTTGGCCCCGCTTGCACCGGCACGATCGGCATCGCGCCCTCCGGCAACATCAATCCCGAGAGGCGCTTTCCCTCGCTCTTCGAGCCCGTCCACGGCTCGGCGCCCGACATCGCTGGCAGAGGTATCGCCAATCCGGTCGGGCAGATCTGGGCCGGCGCGATGATGCTCGACCATCTCGGCTACGCCGATGCGGGTGCAGCCATCGTTGCCGCCATCGAGACGGCGCTCGCCGATCCAAAGACGCGAACCGGCGATCTCGGAGGCCAGGCGAACACGCTCGGCGCCGGCAAGGCCGTCGCTGACATCCTCCTGTCCCGCTGAGCGAGGCTTCCCATGGGCTCCCCTCTTCCCATCATCGCGCTGACCCCCGGCGACTGCACCGGCATCGGCCCCGAACAGGTCGCGCGGATCCTGTCCGACGGTCGCCTGGCCGATGTCGCCCGGCTCGTCGTCGTGGGCGATGCCCGCGTCCTCGATCTCGGCGCGGCACAGGCCGGCGTCTCGCTCGCCTGTCGCCGCTACGACAGCCCGGCGGTCGTGAATTGGGACGATCCGCTCGTGCCGCTGGTCGATCTCGCCAACATCGACCCCGCGCTATTTCCCCCCGGCATCGGCAGCGCGCAGTCCGGTCGCCTCACCGGCGAGACGCTCGCGCGCTGCATCGAATTTTCCAAAGCCGGCGAGGTCGACGCGGTCAGCTTCGCACCGCTCAACAAGCGCGCCATGTTCGACGGCGGCTGGAAATTTCCCGACGAGCACAAGATGTTCGCCCATCTTCTCGGGCACAGCGGCTATTTCAGCGAGATGAACGTCCTCGACGGCCAATGGATGTCGCGGGTCACCTCGCACGTCTCGCTCCGCCAAGCGCTGGATCTCGTCGACCGCCCGGCCATCGAGGCCGCGATCGTCCTGGCGATCCGCATGATGGAGACGGCCGGCATCGCTGCCCCGCGCCTCGCGGTGGCCGCGCTGAACCCGCACAATGGCGAGGGCGGCCTGTTCGGCATGGAGGAGATCGAGATCATTCGGCCCGCCGTCGAGGCGATGGCTGCCAGGGGCTTTTCCTGCGCCGGCCCCTTCCCCTCCGACACCGTCTTTCTCAAAGCCTTCGCGGGCGAGTTCGACGGCGTGCTGTCGATGTATCACGACCAGGGGCAGATCGCGACGAAGATGCGCGGCTTCAATCGTGGCGTCACGGTCACGGCCGGTCTCGACACCGTCTTCACGACCCCGGCCCACGGCACGGCCTTCGATATCGTGGGACAAGGCATCGCGGACACTGGCGCCATCGAGAACGCCATTCGCCTCGGCGCAAAACTGGCGGGCCGGACCTGATCTCCTGAAGCGGTGGCCGTCTGCCGGACGGGCTTCGTTGCGAACATCAGATCAGGCCGCAGCAGTTCCCTTCCGGGCCGTGGCGGAGCGACATGCTGAGCCGTCCGCCGGACGCGAGAAGGCTTGCTAGCGCCTCCATACCGGATTGCCGTTAGGCTTTATCGAGGTGCATCCAGACGGCGGTAAAGAGGATCAGGTCGAAGGGTTCGTCGCGTGAGCTGAGCCCCTTCAGCGAATTGGGTTTTGTCGCGGCAAAGGCTCTGAAGGATCGCCTGAAGGCCTGATTGCCATGAACGAACGATGGCTTATGGAGGATTTGATCCTCGTCGGCCTGCTAAAAGTTGTCCAGCAGGGTGCAACCCTTCCTGCTTCCCCAATATGCGGGCCGCCGAGCATCTCCAGACGGCGGCGCGCGAACTCATCGATCAAGCGCCGCCGAACGCTCGGCCGAAGATCCAGCGGCGGGTGCAAGCCACGGCTCGTCGATGCGTAAGCCCCTCGGTGACGCGTGATACCCACGTTGCGACGCTGGGGCTCGCTGCATATCACCTGCTGGAGCACCTCCATGAAGAAGGCTACGTCTCCATCGGTACGTTTAGTCCGCTATCCCGCGCGATCGATATGATCCTTCCGCATCTCGAGTCAGCAGCCAACGACGAAGAGCTAATGATAGACAGCCGAACGAAGGCCATCGGCATCTTCCAGAACCTGCAGACGGAGGGGCTCTTTCGGGGCGTCGTGCCGATGGCGTGATCCGTGGTGGCGGGCGCTTGGACGCTGATCGTCAGACTGTCCACCACAAAGTAGGTAAAATCTTTCTTGCGACGATCGCGACGGACCTCCCTCGTTCACGGTCGGCTGCGCCATCCCATTGGTAAGCTTGCTAAAGCGATCGACATTGGGTCGGGATCAAGCCCTAATTCCAACCGCCGCCTGTCCGGTGAAACCGGGTCCACTCCAGTGACGGCGTTGGATTGCAGCGATGTTGGTTGGAAATCCGAACGTTCGCTTCTCTGCGTAACACGGCAAGAGCGGACCATCGACTTTCAACGAGGTAACCGACTGGTAACCGTTGAATCAACCAAATCGCAGAGTGCGGACCGTTCGGTTCGCACCATCTTTAATTACCAACATTTGCGTGCGAAGTTCATGATGCCATTATTATTTCAGGAAGCTGCCGTGAACGTTCCCACTATGCTGACGTCAGCGGTTGTCGAGAGCACTCTCGTCGCGCCAAGCTTTGAGCGCATTCTCCAGAACTTGTCCCATCCGGTGCTCGCCCTGAGCGCCGAGGGAAGCGTGACCTATGCTAACGCGGCGGCCGAGGCCTCGTTCGGCGGATGGATCATCGGGCTCAACATCCGCGACATATTCTGCGGCTTCGCGCTCTCGAGCATGAGCGCGACGCAGGGGTCTTCGATTGTCCTCACGACGAAGCAGGACCTGACCTACGACGCCCTGCTGACGCCGTTGGGCGATGGCCAATTCGTTGTCGACCTCAGATCGTCGGCCGAACAAGATGGACCGGCCATCGCCGCGGATCTCGACGACCTGACTGGGCTTGCGAAGCGCAACATGTTCATGTTGCGTCTGGCTGGAGCCTTGGCAAAGGGGGACGGTTCGGCGGTCGCGGTTCACTGCCTCGATCTCGACCGCTTCAAGATGATCAACGATACGCTGGGCCATGGGATCGGCGACCTTTTGTTGAAAAAGGTCGCGGACCGCCTCTCCAGCGTTTGCCGGAAGGGCGATATTGTCGGGCGATTGGGAGGCGACGAGTTCGTCGTTCTTCAGCGCGGTGTTCACGAACCCGCGGATGCCGAGAAACTCGCGTCTCGCATGGTTGATCTTGTTGGGCGAACCTATGTTCTCAGCGGTCATACTATCAACATCGGCGTGAGCGTCGGCGTTGCACTTCGCGGCGAGGTCACACAGGCCCGAGACATGCTCCGCAACGCAGATTTGGCCCTCTACGAGGCCAAGCGTTCCGGCCGCGGGCGGTATCGACTCTTCGAGACCGGAATGGACGACCTCCTGCATAAGCGTCGCGAGATGGAGATCGATCTGCGCCGTGCGCTCGCGCTGAAACAGTTCGAACTGAACTACCAACCCTTCCTAGATCTGCAGAGCGATACCTGCATTGGGTTCGAGGCGCTTCTGCGATGGAAGCACCCGGTGAAGGGCAATATCCCGCCGTTGGACTTCATATCGCTTGCCGAAGAGAACGGTCTGATCGTCAAGATCGGCGAATGGGTGCTTCGGACCGCTTGTCTGGAGGCGATGTCCTGGCCAGGCGAGATGATCGTAGCGGTGAACGTTTCGCCACTCGGGACTGTCAGGAGTTCTGTGCGGGAGGTCATGATGATGGAAAGGAAAGGACCATCGCATGGCTATCGACAAAGAGCTTTTGGACCAGCTTCTGGCG
>NZ_LMQW01000019.1 GCF_001425485.1 Aureimonas sp. Leaf427
CGAGATGGTCGAGCTGCGCCCCTCCGGCGGCGGTCGCCAGCGTCTCGTGTTCCACGCGCCGACGCGCGGCCTCATCGGCTACCAGTCGGAGCTTCTGACCGACACGCGCGGCACGGCGATCATGAACCGCCTGTTCCACTCGTATCAGGCCTATAAGGGTCCGCTCGCGGGCCGCAACACGGGCGTTCTCATCTCCAACGATTCCGGCGAGAGCGTCGCCTTCGCGATGTTCCACCTGGAGGATCGCGGCCCGATGGTGATCGACTCCGGCGTCAAGGTCTACGAGGGGATGATCATCGGCATCCACACCCGCGAGAACGACCTCGAGGTCAACGTCCTCAAGGGCAAGAAGCTCACCAACATGCGCGCCTCCGGCAAGGACGAGGCGATCAAGCTGACGCCGCCGATCCGCATGACGCTCGACCGCGCGCTCTCCTGGATCCAGGACGACGAGCTGGTCGAAGTGACGCCGAAGACGATCCGCCTTCGCAAGCGCTACCTCGACCCGAACGAGCGCAAGCGCCACTCGAAGTCCACCAAGGCGGCCTGAGCGTTCGAAACGGCAGGATGATCGAAAACGGCGGGGCGAAGGCTCCGCCGTTTGTCGTTGCGGGATCGGTGTGGCGTCGTGCGTCTCGGCGAAGCCGGTCGAGGCTGCGCCACACCGGCGGATCGAACGGCCGGGTCAGGCTTGCCGGAGGTCCTCGATGTCGACGCGAAGCACTTTCGCCAGGCTCGCCAGCGTTTCGGGCTTGGCCTTTCGCTTGCCGGTTTCGATCTGGCTGACGAACGGCTGCGAAAGACCGGCGGCTTCCGCAAGGACGGCGATCGTCAGGCCGCGATGCTCGCGCCAGACGCGGACCTTGTTCTCGCCGCCGAGAATGCGGTCGACGACCGCGGCGGGTACGAGCTCTTCTTCGCCTGCGGCGAAGCGCCGGCGAAATTCATGGACCGCTGCGGCGTCGGCGGCATCTTCCGCGGCGTCGAGCAGGGCTTCGAAGTCGGCTTCCGCCAGGATGACGAGACGCTCGCCGGCCGGTGTCGTGATGATCTGCCTGTTCATGCCGGCCTCACTCATAGGCGCCGCCCCGCGGCGCGATCTTGATGACGGCGATCACGTTGCCGGCCTCGTCGAAGAGAATGCGCCAGTCGCCGACCCGCAGGCGGAATCCGGCTTCGGCGTTCTGGAGCGCCTTCACGTTGTTCGCCAAGCTTTCGGGATCAGCGGCGTACTGCTCGATCTTCGCGCGGATTCTCGCCGCGACATTGGCAGGCATCCGGTCGAGGACCCTCAGCGCTGCGCGAGAATAGGCGATGTCCCTCATGCCAGCCACGGTGCCTGTCCTCGATTGCCGCTGAGAGTATTGCAGTTTGCAATAGTTCTGCAATCCTCATTGCTCGTCGATGGCCGCGCTCCGGCGATGCCGGACTTGAGGTGCGCCGTGAAACCTCAGTCGCCGAGGTCGAGAGGTTTCAGTTCGGTCCAGAGGTCGCCGGGGCCGGGATTGTCGGGATGGGTCGCGCCGCCGAAATGGGTCATGACGCCCCAGACGGCGTTGAGGGCGGTCTGGACGGCGCCTTCCACCCAGCCCGGCGTCCAGGACACGTCGTCTCCGGCGAGAAAGACGCCCTTCTCGGACGGGGGGAGATCGGCCTGAATGAAGTGCCGGTACATGCGGTGATTGTAGCGGTAATGGCCGGGCAGGGCGCCCTTGAAGGCGCCGAGGAAGTTCGGGTCGGCCTCCCAGGAGACGGTGATGGGATCGCCGATGATATGGGCCGAGATATCGACGTTCGGGTAGATCTGGCGCAGCGCCGAGAGCGCGAGATCGACGCGCCGGTCGACGGGAAGCGGCAGCATCTTCAGCGCGTCGGACATCCAGGTATAGGTGAGGCAGATGACGCCGGGCTTGGGATTTCCCGCCGCGTCCAGCCCGTTGTCGAAGAGATAGGTGCCGCGCGTCAGCCGGTCCGTCAGCGTCATGGAGAGGATGTCGCGCCCGGTCTCGGGGTCCTTGTCCTTCCAGAAGGGGCGATCCACCGCGACGAAGGTCTTGGAGGACTGCATGTAGCGCGTGCGGTCCAGCGCCATCCAGAGCTTGTGGGAGAAGAGCCGCTCGTCCGTGCGGATGGAGGTCGTGAGGAGCCAGCTCTGGCAGGTGGCGACCACGGCATCGACGGCGCTGCGCCGGCCCCAGCGGTCGACGAGCCCGATGCGCCCGTCCTCCAGGCGGTTCATCGCGACGACGCCCGGACGCGGCGCCCCGCCGTGGAGACCGGCGAGCGTCGTGCCGGCGGGCCAATGCGCCATCGTGTCCGGCGCGCGGCGCCAGAGGCCCTGCGGCACGGATTCCGCGCCGCCGACGACGAAATGCTGGTCGGTGTCGAACTCCAGCGCGTTGACGCGCAGGATTTCCAGCATGGAGTTCGGAAAGTCCGAATCCCAGCCGCCCGTGCCGAAGCCGACCTGCCCGAAGACCTCGCGGTGGCGGAAGGAGAGGTCGCGGAAGGCGCGCGAGGTCGTGACGAAATCGTAGAAGGTGCGCTCGTCCCAGAGCGGTACGAGGCGATCCCAGAGCGCCTTGACGGCCTTCGCGTCGCGCGAGGCGATGGTGCGGCGCATGTCGGCGAAGCCGAAGGCCTCCTCCAGCGCCTCGTCATAGGCGGTGGCGACCTCGCGGAAGAGGGGCGGCAGATCGGCCAGCGTCTCGGCGTAATGCGTCTCGCCTTCGAGATCGACGACCGTGGAGCCCGCCGCCGGCGTCAGCGGGTTCGGAAAGGGCCGCGTGGCGAGGCCGAGACCGTCGACATAGTGGAAGAAGGCGGCGGAGGAGCGGGGAAAGCGCATGGCGCCGAGCTCGGCGACGATCCCGTCCATCCCCTCGAAGGGCTGCGAGCGCAGGCGCCCGCCGAGATGGCCGGCCTCGTGGACGACGGGCTTCAGCCCGAGCCGCATCAGCTCGTAAGCCGCGACGAGGCCGGCGATGCCCGCGCCGATCACCGCGACCTCCGTGCCGTGCGCCGCCTCGGGAACCGCGCCGAGACCGGCGGGATGGGCGAGCCAGTCGTCGAAGGGGAAGGGGAAGTCCGGGCCGAAGCTGGAATGGGGGCGGGCGGATGCGGTCATCTCGAAATCACCTCGGCCGGTCGGATGGTCTGGAGGGGTAGCGGTGCGGCCGGGCGAAGTCCATCGGCGGCGAGGCGGCGCGACGAAGGTCTTGCGGGCGCACGGTCCGGGACCATCTGAAGGGCACGAAACCGAAGAGAGGCCGGGCACGGCCGACATAGAGAGGATCGATCGCGATGGGACTTTTCTCCGGCCTTCTCGGCCTTGCCAGCGATGTCGACGTCGGGGCGGTGCGGCGGGATCTCGAGCCCATTCTCCTGCCGGAAGAGGAGGTCGATCTCGCCTTCGCCGTGATCCGCGATCTCTTCGTCTTCACCAGCCATCGCCTGATCCTGGTGGACAAGCAGGGCATGACCGGGCGCAAGCGCGAGATCGTCTCGCTGCCCTATCGCTCGATCACCATGTTCTCGGTCGAGAATGCCGGGACGTTCGACACGGATTCGGAGCTGAAGATCTGGATCTCCTCCCAAGGGGTGCCGCTGGTGAAGACGCTGTCGCGCGGCACGAACATCACCGGCATCCAGCAGGCGCTGGCCAAGGGCGTGCTCGGGCGCAAATAACGGGTGACAAACCATTGGGGTCGGCGGCTTCGCGTTGACCCGAGTCGGGGATTTGATTCATTTCAAGCGCGTTCACCAAAGCGTGACGCCATGTGGCGGGAATCTCGTCCTCCGCATGGATCGTTGGCGGCCTAACATGGTTAACGCAAAATGAAGACGACTCTCGCCGAAATCCGATTCGCGGAACCCGCCGACGCCGCCGCCCTCGCAGCCGTGCACGAGGCGGCCTGGCGGGGCGCCTATGCCGGCATCATTCCGCACCGGTCGCTGGCGGCCATGATCGGCCGGCGGCATGTCGGCTGGTGGAACCGGGCGATCGACCGGCAGGCGGCGATCCTGGTTCTGGAGTTCAACGGCGAGATCGCCGGCTATGCCACGCTCGGCCGCAACCGCACGGGTGCGCTCGACGTCGAGGGCGAGATCTACGAGCTTTATCTGAAGCCCGAATATCAGGGCGTCGGCTTCGGTCGCCGGCTCTTCCGGGCGGCCACCGCGCTCCTGAAGGATCGCGGCCTCCGGGGCGTCGCCGTCTGGGCGCTCGCCGACAACGACAATGCGATGGGCTTCTACGCCGCGCTCGGCGGCGCCGACATCGCGGAAGGCGCGGAGCGCTTCGAGACCGAGACTCTGCGCAAGGTCGCCTTCGTCTGGCGCTGAGCCTTCGTCGGACCGTCGTCTCGTCTACGGGTTTCGCGATGCTCTATAGCGGCTTCCAGCGCCAGACCGTCGATCGCTTGACCTCCGCATCCTCGAGAGCTCGCGTCACCGGCACCTCGTAGGTGGCGAGCGCCTCCAGTCGCTCGCGCGGCAGATAGGCTCTGCCGGGATCGCCGACGAGGATCGACACGCCGTCCTTCGAAAGGGCGTCGAACCAGGGAATGATGGCGGCCGCCATCTCGCGGTCGAAGAAGACGTCTCCCGCCAGAAGCACGTCGGCCTCGACAGGGCTCCCGATGCGATCCTCGATGGTCGTAGCAACGGCGACTCCGTTCAGCTCGGCGTTCAGCGCGGTCGCATTGGCGGCGAACGGGTCGATGTCCCAGCCTTCGACGGAGCCTGCGCCCGACCTTGCGGCTGCGATGGCGACGAGGCCGGAGCCGGCCGCGAAATCCACGACGCGGCGGGACCGGACGGCGCCCGGGTGATCCAGCACGTAGCGCGCCAGCACCTGTCCGCCCGCCCAGGCAAAGGCCCAGAAGGGCGGCGGCAGGCCGATCGCCTCCAGTTCCTCTTCCGTCCGATGCCAGAGATCGTGGGCCTCGTCGGCGAGGCGAAGACGGATCTCGGGAACGTGCGGCGGGGTGGAAATCGCGGTGTTGGCGAGGATGAAGGCGCGGGCGCGGGAGGGGGAGAGTGGGGTCATCGCCGAATGCTTCCGGCGGGTCCGATCGCGGCCCGCATCGAAGGCAAGCTCCGAAGGCCGAGCGTGTCGCGCCCCCCTCTGCCTGCCGGCATCTCCCCCTCAAGGGGGGAGATCAGGCTTGTCTCTGCCGTTTTAGCTGCCGATCTCCCCCCTTGAGGGGGAGATGGCCGGCAGGCAAGAGGGGGACGACGTAGGGTGCTAACACCCGTCAGCAGACTCCTCGCGACCGCCCCGCCGATCAGGCCGTCTTCAGCCGCTTGCTCTGGCCCTGAAGCGCGTCGATCTGCTTGGAGGCCTCGGCCTTGGAGAGCTTGGGGTCGAACTCGGTGCCCGTCTCCTCGCAGAGCGTCTGGAGATAGGAGCCCTGCGCGCCCGTCATCGGCTCGTCGCCCGTCGTCCACGTATCGGGGTCCTTCTCGGCGTTCGACGGGGCGTCGACCTTCGGGTTGACGTCGTCCTTGTCGGCCTTGTCTTCGGTTGCGGCGGCGGCGGTCTTGGTCATCGGAACATCCCTCGAATCCGTTCGAATGTTCCTCTAATGTTCAGGGCATCGCGACCGTTCCCGCCTGCGACATTCCGGCCGCCGGCGGAGCCCCGTCCGGCCGTGCCGAATCCCGACGAACGCTAGCCGAGCGCCTCGTCGGGATCGAGGCCGCCCATCTCGCAGATCGTGCGGAACTCCTCCTCCCGCACGGGCTGGACGGAGAGGCGCGAGTTGGTGGCAAGCACCATGTCGGACAGGCGCGGGTTCGCCTTGACGGCGTCGAGCGGCACCGCGCGGGGCAGCGGCATGACGGCGCGAAGGTCGATGCACTCCCAGAGGCCGGGCTTCTCCGCCGTCTCGTCGGGATGCGCCTCGGCCGCCACTTCCACGATCCCGACGACGGCCTTGCCCTCGTTGGAATGGTAGAAGAAGCCGCGCTCGCCGGGCTTCATGGCGCGCATGAAGTTGCGCGCCTGATAGTTGCGCACGCCCGTCCAGGCCGTGCCGTCGCGCCCGGCGGCGACCTGCTCGTCCCAGGACCAGGTCGAGGGTTCCGATTTGAAGAGCCAGAGGGCCATGGGCGGCGTCAGGCGGCTTCGGGGTTGTTGATGGTCCAGCGCCAGGCGCGCACGCTCGTCTGCGCGAAGAGGCCGGCCTTGGCATAGGGGTCCTCGGCCGCGATCGCCTTGGCGGCGTCGAGGCTCTCGGCCTCCACGACCAGCATGGAGCCGCAGGGCTTCTCCTCGCCGTCGAGGAAGGGACCGGCGAACTTCAGGACCGTGCCGAGCCCGGTCAGGAAGGCGACATGTTCGGGGCGGGTGGAAAGGCGAAGATCGAGGGAGCCGGGCTTGTCGTCGCAGAGAATGGCGAAGAGCATCGGAGAACGCCTTTGGGCTGGAGAGGTTGACCGCGCCGGGGCGTAGCTCCGCCGGCGCCGGCTTTCAATCGAATTCGCGCTTCAGGGGGCGGGCGAGGAGATCGCGCACGGCCTCCTCGACGCGCAGGCGGCCGGCGAGGATCTCGGCGACGGCGAAGATGATCGGCGCCTCGATGCCGCGCTCCTCGGCGAGCTGCGCCGCCATCGCGGCGGAGTGGACGCCTTCGGCGAGCTTCAGGCCCGTCAGATCGTCGCCCCGGCCGAGCGCCAGCCCATAGGCGAAGTTGCGCGACTGCGTGCCCGAACAGGTGAGAACGAGGTCGCCGAGGCCGGACAGGCCCATCAGCGTCTCCGGCCGCGCGCCCAGCGCTTCGCCCAGACGTCGCAGCTCCACGAAGCCGCGCGTGACGATGGCCGCGCCCGCCGAAGCGCCGAGCCCACGCCCCGCGACCGCGCCGGCGGCGAGCGCCAGCACGTTCTTCAGGGCGCCGCCCGCCTCGACGCCGACGACGTCGCCGGAGGCATAGGGGCGGAAGCTCTCGGTGGAGAGGCGGCGGGAGAGGTCGGCGGCCAAGGTCTCGCTGGCGGCCGCGAGCGTCACCGCCGTCGGCAGGCCGCGCGCGACATCCTCGGCAAAGCTCGGGCCGGAGAGGACGGCCAAGGGCTGGCCGGGCAGGCTCTCCGCCACGACGCCGGTCGCGAACCGCCCCGTGCCGCGTTCGATGCCCTTGGCGCAGAGAACGACGGGCACGCTGGGCGACAGGTGAGCCGCGACGGCGGGGCCGATCTCGGCGAGACTCTGCGCCGGGATCACCAGGAGCACGAGGCTCGCGCCCGCCAGCGCCTCGCCGAGATCGCTCGTGGCGGCAAGGCTCGGGGCGAGCGGCACGCCCGGCAGATAGCGCGGGTTGAAGCCGGTGGCGCGGATCGCCTCGACGGTCTCGTCATCGCGCGCATAGAGGCAGGTGGTGCGGCTGGCGCGCGCCTGCAGCGTCGCGAGCGCCGTGCCCCAGGCGCCGCCGCCGAGAACCGCGATCCGGTCCCGTCCCGTCCCGTCCGGTGCGCCGTTCATGCCTTGGCACCCCGGCGGCCGAAGCCGACCAGCGGCTCGGCGAGGCCGTCCAGCGGCCAGCGCGGGCGCACGGGCGCGGCGAGCGTATCCAGAAGCCCCGCCTCGAAGCGCTCGAGCCCGGCATAGGCGATCATGGCGGCATTGTCCGTGCAGAGCTTCAGCGGCGGGGCGACGAGGCGCATGCCGGCCTTGGCGCAGGCGGCATCGAGCTCGGCCCGGATGCGCCGGTTCGCCGCGACGCCGCCGGCCACCGCCAGGACGGGTTCGGAAAGGTCCGCGAACTCGGCGCGGAAGCGGCGGAGCGCGCGCGTCACGCGGTCTGCGAGCGATTCGGCGGCGGCGGCCTGGAAGCTCGCGCAGAGATCGGCGAGGTCCGTCTCGGAGAGGGGCGCCGCGGCCTCCGCGGCGAGGCGGACGGCGGTCTTCAGGCCGGAGAAGGAGAAGTCGAGCCGCGCCTCGCCCTTCATCGGGCGGGGCAGGGGAAAGCGCCTGGGATCGCCCGTCTCGGCCTGCCGCTCCACGGCGGGGCCGCCGGGCTGGCCGAGGCCGAGGAGCTTGGCCGTCTTGTCGAAGGCCTCGCCCAGCGCGTCGTCGATCGTCGTGCCCCAGCGCTCGTAAGCCCCGAGTCCGCGCACGAGGAGGATCTGTGTGTGCCCGCCGGAGACGAGGAGCATGAGATAGGGATAGGCCACGGCGTCGGTGAGGCGCGGCGTCAGCGCATGGCCTTCCAGATGGTTGACCGCGAGAAAGGGCAGGCCGCGCGCCGCCGCGATCGCCTTGCCCGTCATCGCGCCGACGATCAGCCCGCCGACGAGGCCGGGCCCGACCGTCGCCGCCACCGCCGACAGCGCGCCGAGCCCGGTGCCGGCATCGCCGAGCGCCGCCCGCACGATCCCGTCGAGCGCTTCGACATGGGCGCGCGCGGCGATCTCCGGCACGACGCCGCCGAAGGCCGCGTGCTCCTCGACCTGGCTCAGAACGACATTGGACAGGATCACAGGCCGCCCGTCCGGCCCCCGCCCGACCACGCTCGCCGCCGTCTCGTCGCAGCTCGTCTCGATGCCGAGAATGAGCGGGGAGAGCGCGTGCGCGCCGGGATCGGGCAGGGAGACGGAAGGGCGCGAGGGATCGGGCATGAGGCGGTGGTCCGGAAGGAGCGGGCCGCCCTCAGATAGCGGTGCGGGCGGGCGGGCGCCACCTCTTGCGCGCACGGCCCCCCGCATCCGGCCGGCGGCTCCAATGCGAGAGCGCTGCCGGTCAGCGGTCCGCGCCGTCTTGAATCGGCGGGCGATCGTTCCTTCATGCGGGTGACGATCCGCAGGACGACGAGGAAGCGACATGGCGAAGCAGAACAGGCGCATTCTCCTGGCCTCCCGGCCCGAAGGCGCTCCGAAGCCCGAGAACTTCAAGATCGAGACGGGCGCGATCCCCGAGCCGGCCGAGGGGGAGGTTCTGCTGGAGACCCTCTATCTCTCGCTCGATCCCTACATGCGCGGCCGGATGAGCGACGCCAAATCCTATGCGGCGCCCGTCGAGGTCGGCGCGGTGATGGAGGGCGGAACGGTCTCGCGCGTCGCGCGCACGCGCCATCCGGGCTTTGCCGAAGGCGATATCGTCCTCTCCCATTCGGGCTGGCAGAGCCATGCGCTTTCCGACGGGCGGGGCCTGCGCAAGCTCGATCCGGCGGGGCAGGCGCCCGTCTCGACCGCGCTCGGCGTTCTCGGCATGCCGGGCTTCACCGCCTATGCCGGCCTCCTTTCGATCGGGCGCCCGAAGGCGGGCGAGACGGTGGTCGTCGCGGCCGCCAGCGGCGCGGTCGGGTCGGTCGTCGGGCAGATCGCCAAGATCAAGGGCGCGCGGGCCGTCGGCATTGCCGGCGGGGCGGAGAAATGCGCCTTCGTGCGCGACGAGCTCGGCTTCGACGCCGTGGTCGATCACCGTGCGCCGGACTTCCAGGAGAAGCTCGCCGAGGCCTGCCCGAAGGGCATCGACGTCTATTTCGAGAATGTCGGCGGCGCGGTCTGGGACGCGGTCTTCCCGCTCCTCAACAGCTTCGCCCGCGTTCCCGTCTGCGGGCTGATCGCCCAGTACAACGACGTGCCGGGCTCCCGCTCCGGGCCGGACAGGCTGCCCGCGACGATGCGCCAGGTGCTCAGCCGCAGCCTGACGCTGCGCGGCTTCATCCAGACCGAGTTCATCGACCAGCGCGAGGAATTTCTGCGCGATGTCGGCGGCTGGATCGGCGACGGTCGGCTAAAGTATCGCGAGGATGTCGTGGACGGACTGGAGAACGCGCCCGAAGCTTTCATCGGCCTTCTGGAAGGGCGCAATTTCGGCAAGCTCGTCGTCCGCGTCGCGCCGGAGGCGTGATATCGGCGGCCGGAGATGCCGAGGCATCCGGCCGTCGAAGACATTCGCAGGCGCAATGCCGGGAGGCCTTTCGACGCCTCCCGGTCTCGACAGGAGCGTCGGTCCGTTCGAGCCGGCCGCGTTCGCCGATGTCAGAAGTTCGCGACGTTGCCGGGCTTGGCCTTGCCGGTGCCGTCCACCTTGCCGTCCTTCAGCCACTGGATCTCGTTCGCCGGCGTGACGGCGGCGGACCAGCAGTCGGCGGGCTTGGCGGGATCGTAGGCGAAGCAGAGCGTGTCGCCGACGACACTCCACTTGCCGGTATAGCCGGAGCCGCGGATCGTGCCGTCCGGGAGATAGAACTCTTGATAGGGGCCGGTCGCTGCCATCGCGCCCTCCACCGTGTTGCCGGAGATCAGCGCGGCGATCTCGGGGCCGGAGAGCTTGCGCGCCTCCTCGGCATGGGCGCCCGTCAGGCCGAAGGCGAGGAGGAGGACGGCGGCGAGGACGGGCTTGCGCATGGGATCGATCCTTTCGGGTCCGCCGGCCGCTCGCGGAGGCGCAAACGGCTCAGTGAGTTGCCGCAAAACTGGCGTAGTTTAGAAGAAGTGCAAGGGAGCGCTTGACGCGGGCGTGGAAGCGTCTGATCTCCCCTGCCATGAGCCCTTCGATCTCCCGCCCCCTCATCCGCATCGGAACGCGCGGCAGCGCGCTGGCGCTCGCCCAGGCCAGCGAGGTGCGCGCGCGGCTGATGGCGGCGCACGATCTCGGCGAGGCCGCCTTCGAGATCGCCGTCATCTCGACCTCGGGCGACCGCATTCTCGACCGCCCCCTGTCGGAGGTCGGCGGCAAGGGGCTCTTCACCAAGGAGATCGACGAGGCGCTTCTCGACGGGCGGATCGACCTGGCCGTCCATTCCTCCAAGGACATGGCGAGCGTTCTGCCGGAGGGCCTGCGCCTTGCGGCCTTCCTGGAGCGCGAGGACGTGCGCGACGCCTTCATCGGGCGCACCGCCGGAACGATCGCGGATCTGCCTGAAGGCTCCGTCGTCGGCTCCGCCTCGCTGCGGCGCCAGGCGCTTCTGAAGCGGATGCGGCCGGACCTCGAACTCGTCATCCTGCGCGGCAACGTGCAGACGCGGCTCGCCAAGCTCGCCAATGGCGACGTGGACGCGACGCTTCTGGCGCTGGCGGGGCTGAAGCGGCTCGGCCTCGAAGGCGAGGCGACCGAGATCCTCTCCGAGGCCGCCTTTCCTCCCGCGCCCGGCCAGGGCGCGATCTGCATCCAGAGCCGCGTCGGCGACGAGGCGACGCTGGCGCTCGTCTCCCGCATCGACCATGCGCCGACGCACCGGGCGCTTCTGGCCGAGCGCGCCTTTCTCGCCGAACTCGACGGCTCCTGCCGCACGCCGATTGCCGCCCATGCGACGATCGCGGAGGGGCGCATCGCCCTGTCCGGCACGATCCTCTCGCCGGACGGCTCCAAGGTCCATGCGGGTGAGCGGGCCGGCCCGGTCGGCGACGGCGAGGCGCTCGGGCGCGATCTCGCCCGATCCCTTCTCGAGGAAGCCGGTCCCGCCTTCTTCGAAGGCTGGGCGCGCTGACGGGCGGGGCGATGGCGCGCGTCCTCGTTCTCCGGCAGGCGCCCGAAGCGGCGGAGACGGCCGAGGCCCTTCGCGCGCGCGGCCACGAGCCCGTGCTCCTTCGGCTGGCCGAGACCGTGGCGCTCGACGCGCCCGCGCCGCAGGGCGAGGTCGCGGGCTTCGTGGTGACGAGCCTCCAGGCCGTGCCGGCGCTCGCATCGGCTTTTCCCGGCGATCCCCGCCCCGTCCTTGCCGTCGGCGAGCGCACGGCGCAGGCGCTGTCCGCCGCCGGCTTTCCGAGCGTCGAGGCGGGGCCGGGCACGTCGGAAGGGCTGGTCGAGCGGGCGGGCGTCATCGCGGCGGCGGCGAAGAAGCCGCTTCTCTACGCGACGGGCCGCGTGCGGCTGCCGGACTTCGAGGCGGGAGCGCTTGCGGCGGGCGTGGCGCTCACCGTCTGGGAGGTCTACGATCTCGTGCCGCGCGAGCCGAAGGCGGCGGAAATCGACACGGTCTTTCAGGACGGAGGGCCAAACGAGGCGCTGATTCTTTCGGTCGGGCAGGCCGAGGGCTTTGCCGGGTTCTGGAAGCGATTCGGCGCAAGTGCGCCAGGGATGCCGCGACTTCTCTGCCTGTCCGCGCGGATTTCCCGGGCTCTCGGCCCGGAACTCGCGCCATTTGCCTGGATTTCACCACAGCCGAAGCTTTCATCGCTTTTCGATCGCTTTCTTCCACCTAGTTTGGATTATGGCGGCAGGAAGTGACGACACGCGGCCAAGGCCGCGCGACATTCTCTCGCCCAGGAAACGGAGCCTAGACATCATGAGCCAACCTCCGCGGCGTTCGCGTCCGAAGCGGCCCGGCCAGACGATCGACCTCAAGGCCGAACGCTCCGGTACGGTCGGCTATGCCGGCCCCGTCTCGTCCTCCCCGGCCGAGGCCGAGGCTCCCGAAGACCGTCTGACGGATGCGGCGACGACCGTTCCCGCCCAGACCTCGACGACCGAGACCGCGACGACCGAGGCCGCTCCGGCCTTCGTGACGCCGCCGGCCGAGACGCCGGCCGCACAGGACGGCGCGGCATCCGCCGGGGCGGGCGAGAGCGCGGACAAGACGACGCTGCGCGATTTCGCCGAGGACGAGGGTCTTCTCGATCCCGGCCAGCGCGAGAAGCCGGTGCAGGAGTTCGAGGACGAGACGATCCTCGCCGCGGCGGCGCCCGACGCGGCGGCGCGGGAGGCCGCGGCCTCCGCCGCCAAGCCGAACTTCGACTATCACGCGGCCAACTCGCTGAACCAGCACGACCATCGCGGCGGCGGCTTCGGCTCGGCGCTCGGGGCCGGTCTCCTCGGCGCCCTCATCGCCCTCGGCGGCGCGGGCGCGGCGCAATATGCCGGGCTTCTGCCGAGCTTCGGGCGCCAGGACCCGGCCGAACTGACCCAGCAGTTCGCCACCAAGGGCGATCTGCAGCAGGCGGCGGCCGATGCCGCGACCCTGCGCACCGACGTGGAACAGCTGAAATCCGCCCAGGCGGCCGGCGGCGCCGGCGCGGGCGCGACGACCGCCGATCTCAACGCCGTCGCCGACCGCGTCACCGCGATCGAGCAGCGCGCGACCCAGGCGGGCGCGCCGGTCGACCAGGGCGCCGTGGACGGCCTGCGCACGGCTGCCGACGAGGCCAAGCGTCTCGCCGACGAGGCCAAGCGCGTGGCGGACGAGGCGACGGCGGCCGTCGCCGCCATCCGCCAGACGGCGGACGGCGCGGCGCAGACCGCCGGCAATGCGCAGTCGATCGCCGGCAATGCCGTGCAGGCGACCGAGACCGCGCAGCAGACCGCGACGACGGCCCAGGCCGCCGCCACCGCCGCGCAGCAGGCGGCCGCGACTGCCCAGTCGACCGCCGGCTCCGCCACCTCCGCGATCTCGGCGCTGGAGCCGCGCATCGCGGCCATGGAAGCCTCGAGTCGTCAGGCCGCCGTGTCCATCGCGGCCGCGAGCCTCAAATCGGCGATCGACGGGGGCAGCCCCTTCATGGGCCAGCTCGAGCGCTTCGCGACGGTCGCCGGTCCTTCGCCGGCGGTGGAGACGCTGCGGGGCTTCGCCGCCTCGGGCGTGCCCTCCAAGGCGTCGCTCGCGGCCGGCTGGCCGGAGGTCGAGCAGTCGATCGCCGCGGCGCTTCGTCCGGCTCCGGCCGAAGGCGATGTCGGCGGGCAGGTGCTGAGCGGGCTCAGCGCGCTCGTCACCGTGCGCAAGTCCGGCCCGGCGCCGGCCTCGGCCGAGGGCGCGGACGCGGCTCTCTCGCGCCTTTCGGCGGCGATCTCGGCCGGCGATCTGAAGGGTTTCCTCGCGGAATGGGACAAGCTTCCCGAGGCCGGAAAGACGGCAAGCGCCGACTTCCAGGCGCGCGTCAAGGCGCGGGCGGAAGCCGAAGATGTGATCGGGCAGACGCTCGACGCGGCCGTCCAGGCCGTGGGCACGGCGGGTTGAGGATCTAAGCGATGCTGCGTATTCTCGCCTTCTTCCTGATCGTCCTCGTCTTCGCGCTCGGTTTTTCCTGGCTCGCGGACAATCCGGGCTCCGTCCAGCTCACCTTCCTCGGCAGCGAGGTCGGTACGAGCTTCATGGTCTTCGTGATCCTGCAACTCCTCCTCGTCGCGGCCGCCGTTCTCGGCTTCTGGCTGCTGCGCGGCCTGTTCAAGACGCCCGGCCGGATCGGCGGCTTCTTCCGCACGCGCCGCCGCGACAAGGGCTATCAGGCGCTCTCGACCGGCATTCTGGCGGCCGGCGCGGGCGACGCCGTGCTCGCTCGCCGCATGACGCGCAAGGCGGACAAGTTCCTCGGCGTGCGCCGCGAGCCGCTCGTGCGCTTCCTCGACGCGCAGACCGCCATGATCGAGGGCGATCACGGGCGTGCGCGCTCGGTCTTCGAATCCATGGAGCGGGACCCGCAGACGCGGCTCCTGGCGCTGCGCGGCCTCTATCTGGAAGCCGAGCGCCTGGGCGACGACACGGCGGCCCGCGCCTATGCCGAGCAGGCCGCGCGCATCGCGCCGCATGTTCCCTGGGCCGGCGGCGCCGTCCTGGAGTCCAAGGCCATGGCCGGGGACTATCGCGGCGCGCTCGACATTCTGGAGGCGCAGCGCTCGAACCGGCTGATCGACGCGGCCGAATCCAAGCGGCTGCGCGCGGTTCTCCTCACCGCCCAGGCGATCGAGGTCTCCGATCGCGATCCCGAGGCCGCCCGCACGGCGGCCGTCGAGGCGCACAAGCTGGCGCCGGATCTGACGCCCGCCGCCGTCGCGGCCTCGCGCGCGCTCTTCCGCCTCGGCGATCTGAAGCGCGGTTCGAAGATCCTGGAAGCGGCCTGGACCGCCGAGCCGCATCCCGACCTTGCCGTCGCCTATGTCCACGCGCGGCCGGGCGATTCGGTCGCCGACCGCTTGCGGCGCGCGCGGCGCCTGCAGGAGCTGCGCCCGAGCCACGTGGAATCGCATATCGCGGTCGCCCATGCGGCGCTCGACGCCAAGAACGTGCCGCTCGCACGGGCGGAGGCGGAGGCGGCGCTGAAGCTCGAGCAGCGCGAGGGGCTCTATCTCCTGATGGCCGACATCGAGGAGGCCGAGGGTGGCACGGAAGGCCGTGTCCGCGAGTGGCTCGGCCGCGCGATCCGCGCGCCGCGCGATCCCGCCTGGACGGCGGACGGCACGGTGGCCGAGGTCTGGTCGCCGATCTCTCCCGTGACGGGGCGGATCGACGCCTTCCGCTGGAAGGTGCCGACCCAGCGCCTCGGCGCGCCCGGCGCCGGCACGGCGATCGAGGCGGAGCCGGCCGGCCCCGTTCTCGGCTCGCTCGGCGTCGAGCCGTCGCACGCCGCGCCGGAGCGCCCGGTGCCGGGACCCGGCTTCGGCGGCGGCGCCATTCCCGCGCCGGCCTCCGATGCCGCCGCGGAGGATGGGCCCCATGTTGGGGTGAACGGCGCTTCCACCGCGAAACCCGAAGGCGGTCTTCGGCTTTTCTGACGAAACTTTCTGTGGTGCGGCGCGCAAATGCGTTGCACCATAGGCCTTTGAGACTGCGCCCGGTTGCGGGCGTGGCCGGCGGAGACCGATGGCGATGTTCGAAGGCTTCAAGGATTTCCTGCGCACGATGGGCGTCGACGAGGCACTCGGCCTTGCCGAGCGCGCCAGCGCGGACGATCCGCGGGTCGCGGCCGCAGCGCTTCTCTTCCATGTCGGCGAAGCCGACGGCGCGATCACGCCCGTCGAGATGGCCAGCCTCAAGGCGGCGCTCGCCGAGGAGTTCGGCCTTGCCGACGACGAGGCCGAGCGGATCGCCGAGGCCGGCCGGGAGGCCGACCAGGACGCGGTCGATCTCTACCGTTTCACCAACGTCCTGAAGAACAAGCTCGACGAGCCCGCGCGCATCCGCTTCGTCGAGATCCTCTGGGACGTGACCTATGCCGACGGCACGGTGCACGAGCTGGAGGACAACACGATCTGGCGCGTCGCCGATCTCCTCGGCGTCTCGACGCGCGACCGGATGATCGGCAAGCAGCATGCCGCCCGCCGGCGGGAAAGGGTGGAATGAGCGCCCTCCAGGCGCCGGCCCCCGGCGAGACCTTGCTTCGGACGAGCGCTCCCGCCCCCCGCATGCGCCTTTCCGGTGCCGACGACGAGCGGCCCGTCCTCGTCGTGCTCCATCAGGAAACCTCCACGCCCGGCCGCGTCGGCCAGCTTCTCCATGCCCATGGCGTGCGGCTCGACATTCGCCGGCCCGTGATCGGGGACCGCCTGCCCGAGACGATGGACGATCATCGCGGCGCGATCGTCTTCGGCGGGCCGCCGAGCGCCAACGACGGCGACGACTATCTGAAGCGCGAGATCGACTGGATCTCCGTGCCGCTCGCCGAGAAGAGCCCGCTGCTCGGCATCTGCCTCGGCGCGCAGATGATGGCCAAGCAGCTGGGCGGAGAGGTCCGCCCCCATCCGGACGGGCTGGTCGAGGTCGGCTACTATCCGCTGGAGGTCACGGGCGCCGGCCGCGCGCTCGTCTCGGACTGGCCGTCGATGATCTACCAGTGGCACCGCGAGGGCTTCGACCTGCCGGCGGGCGCCGAGCTGCTCGCGGCCGGCGAGCGCTTCCCGAACCAGGCCTTCCGCTACGGCGAAACCGCCTACGGCATCCAGTTCCATGCCGAGCTGACGCTGGCCATGGTCCACCGCTGGACCGTGCACGGCCACGAGCGCCTCACCCTGCCCGGCGCCCAGCTCCGCCGCGACCATTTCGACGGCCGCGCGATCTACGACGCGCCCGTGCGCCGCTGGCTCGACCTCTTCCTCGCGCGCATCTTCGGGCGGCCTGCCGAGGTGGTGTGAGCCGCCGGCTGCCGCCCTTGCGCTGATCCCGCCGGCGCGCGGTCAATGCGTCGGCTGCTCCTCTCGGTGGTTCAGCGTGCGGATGCGGCGAAGTTCGGGGAAGAGCATCGACCAGATGGCGGCGACGCCGACCGTCGCTGCGCCGCCGAGCGCCACGGCCGGGACAGCGCCGATCCAGAAGGCGACGAGGCCCGCGCGGAATTCGCCGAGCTCGTTGGAAGCGCCGACGAAGACCATGTTCACCGCATTGACGCGTCCGCGCACCTCGTCCGGCGTCCAGAGCTGCATCAGCGTCTCGCGCACGTAGACGCTGATCATGTCGGAGGCGCCCATGAGGAAGAGCGCGACGATCGAGAGCCAGGGCACGGTGGAGAGGCCGAACACGACGGTGAAGGCGCCGAAGAGGGCGACGAAGCCGAACATGACGAGACCGGCATGGTCGCGCACGGGATGGGCCGTGAGGTAGAGGACCATGGCGATGGCGCCGAGGCCGGGCGCGGCCCGCAGCAGCCCGAGGCCCCAGGGACCGACCTCCAGGATGTCGCGCGCATAGATCGGCAGGAGCGCCACCGCGCCGCCGAGGAGAACGGCGAAGAGATCGAGCGAGATCGCGCCGAGCACGACCTTTTCCGACCAGATGAAGCGGAAGCCCGCGACGATCGTCTCCAGGCTCGGCGGCTGGCCGGGCGTGCGCTGGGCGGGCGCGCGGATCGACAGGACGAGCACGGCGCCCGCCGCGAACATGAGAAGCGCGACGCTATAGGCGATGTCCGGGTTCAGCCCGTAGAGAAGGCCGCCGGCGACGGGGCCGACGATCGAGGCGATCTGCCAGGAGGAGGAGTTCCAGGCGATCGCCTGCGGCAGCTCCTCGCGCGAGACGAGATTGACGACCAGCGACTGGCTGGCCGGGCCGAAGAAGGCGCGCGCCACGCCGAAGCCGATCAGGACGATGAAGACCGGCGTGGCGGAGGAGAGGCCCTGGATGGTCAGCCAGAGAAGCGCCGCCGCGCCCGCCGCCTCCGCCGCGATGGAAAAGGCCATGATGCGGCGGCGGGAATAACGGTCGGCCGCCGTGCCCGTGACGAGGAAGAGGAGAAGCGAGGGCAGGAACTGGCAGAGGCCGACGAGGCCGAGATCGAGCGGATCGCGCGTCAGGTCGTAGATCTGCCAGCCGACCGAGACCGAGACGATCTGCACCGCGAAGGCGGCGAAGAAGCGCGAGAGCCAGTAGCGCAGGAACTGCGAGTTCCCGAAGATCGCGAAACGGCCGGGCGCGGCCCCGTCGGCGGCGCCCGTGGAAGGATCGGCTGGGGTCACGGAGAAGACTTTCGAAGCTCGGTCTGCCGGCGGTTGGCGGGACGCCCCGCCGGCTCAGTCCGATTGGGATCTCGCCGCTTCGGCCGGCGGCTCGCCACGGCGAGGCATCCGGCGGCCGGTCGAAGCCGCGAATTGGGGTATCAGAGGGTCACGCGCCAGATCATGTCGCGGCTCTCGCCGGGGCCGAGATGGAGGATGCCGGGCTTGTCGGAGAACTCCCCGTCCCAGCCGACGGGGCTCGCCATGGAGTACCAGGGCTCGATGCAGACGAAGAGGGCGCCGCCCGGCTTCGACCAGATGCCGAGATCCTTGTAGCCCTCCCAGGAGAAGCTGAGCGCGCGGACCGCTCCGCCGTCCGCGCCCTTGGCGACGTAGCGCACCGAGCGGCTGGCGACGCCCGGCATGACGATCGCATCGTTGGCGAAGAGGGCTTCGGAGAGCGGCAGCGTCCGTCCGTCGAAGGGCAGGGGCTTGCCCGGCCCGAGCAGGCCGCCGACGACCGACAAGGCCTCGCCGGATTCGGGCGCGTCGAACTCGATGACGTGGTCGTCCTTGGCGATGCCGTCGACGAGCGGCCAGCGGAAGCCGGGATGGGCGCCGATCCCGCAGGGCAGGACCTCGGCGCCGGGATTGGCCACCCGCGCGGTGACCGAGAGGGTCGTGTCCTCGACCTCGTAGATCATGTCCAGCGTGAAGGCGAAGGGGAAGAGCGCGCGCGTCTGCGCGTCGTCGGAAAGGCGCAGCACGGCGCGGCTGTCCGTCCGCTCGATCACCTCGAAGATCCGGTCGCGGGCAAAGCCGTGCTGCGTGACGTGATGGGCCTCGCCCTCGTGGCGCAGCGCATCGCCGGCCAGCCGCCCGACGATCGGGAAGAGAACCGGCGCCTGGCGCGTCCATTCCGGCCCGCCCTGCCAGAGAAGCTCGCCGCCTGCCGCGTCCTTCAGGCCGACGAGCTCGGCGCCCGACAGGGCGATCTCGGCGGCAACGCCCTTGGTCCTGATCGTGATCCGCTCGCCCATCTGGCTCCCCCTCGCGTCGCGCCGATTTTCTAGATCATCCGCGCGGGATAGGACAGGGGCCCTTTGGGTCGGGGGAAGGGGCCGGACGACGGCCTTGCCCGGCCGGTGCTTCGGGGGCGGGTCCGAGCGGGGAAGTGGGCCTGCGGCCGGTGTCTTACGCCGCGACCCTGCGGCGGCCGGCCTTCTGGCGATACATGGCGGCATCGGCCACCGCCATGAGATCCTCGAAGCTCTGTCCACCCATCCAGAGCGCCGCGCCGACGCTGGCGCCGAGGCGCGTCACGACGTCGCCGATGGTGAGGTTGCGGTCGAGGAAGCGGCAAAGCGCGGCGACCGTTCCGGCGAGTTCGGTGTCGGTGGAGGCGGAGACGAGCATGGCGAACTCGTCGCCGCCGATCCGCGCGACGGTTTCCGGCCGGCCCGCCGACATCGACAGGAGCGAGCCGACATGGCGCAGGACGTCGTCGCCCTTGCGGTGGCCGAACGTGTCGTTGATCGGCTTGAACCCGTCGAGATCGATCAGGATCAGGCCGAAGCCCCGATGGGAGCGGGCCGACTGAGCCACCGCATCGCCGAAGGCGCGTTCGAGACGCCTGCGATTGGCCAGTCCCGTCAGCGCGTCGGTGAGGGCGGCGATCTTCAGCTGGTCCTCGTTGCGCTTGCGCTCGGTGATCTCGACGGAGACGCCGACGATCCGCACGACGGCGCCCGTCTGCGGATCGAAGAGCGGCGTCAGGGTCGTGCGCCACCAGGTGGCCGCCCCGTGCATCGTGAAGGTCTCGTCGTAGTCGTGGAACGAGCGCATTTCGATACATTCGCGATAGCGCGTCTCGACGGCGCTCGCGATGGCGGGCGGCAGGCACTCTTCGGGCGTGAAGCCGATCGTCTCCGATGCGGGAAAGCCGGTCGCCTGTTCCGACGAGCGGTTGACGGCGGAGAAGCGCAGCGATCCGTTCTCTTCGACATCGACGACGAAGGCCGGAATTCCAATCAGATCGATACTGACGGCACTCATTGGTCTCACTCTCCCCGTCGGCCCGCCGGTGGTTTTAGGGGCCGTGCGTCAACCGGGGGTTAAGACCACGCGACTGGAAAAAAGACCGGGGGCAGGGCCCTCGGCAGGTGCGCTTCCACCGCCGGTCGGGTCGTCGCGAGCCATAGCGCCCATGCTCGCGACGTCCCGCCCGCCATGCTCGAAGGAGATCGGGGCCCTTTCGGTCGCCCGCCCGGCAACGGCGGCCGGAGCCGATTGGCACCGGTCCCTGAAGGACGTCAGCCGTTGGGCTTCAGGACGACCTTGGTGCAGCCGTCCTTCTTGTCGCGGAACATCTTGTAGAGCTCCGGCCCTTCCTCAAGGCTGGTGGACCGGTGGCTGATGATGAAGGACGGGTCGATCTCGCCCTTCTCGATGCGCTCCAGAAGCGGCTTCATGTAGCGCAGCATGTGGGTCTGGCCCGTCTTCAGGGTGAGACCCTTGTTCATGAGGACGCCGAGCATGACGGGGCCGGCCGGCCCGGCGAAGACGCCCGGCATCGAGACCGTGCCGCCGGGACGGCAGGCGAGGATCGCCTGGTTCAGCGCGAAGGGCCGGTCCATGCTGACGGTCGCGGCCATGACGGCGGAGGAGACCTTTTGGGCGATCGTGTCGGCGCCGTGCGACTCCATGCCGACCGCCTCGATGACGGCGTCGGGACCCTGCCCCCTCGTCAACTCCATCAGCCGGTCCTGAACGTTCTCCTCGCCGAAATCGATGACCTCCGCGCCCGCCTGGCGCGCCAGGTCCAGGCGCTCGGGCACCGTGTCGATGGCGATCACCCGCTCGGCGCCGAGCAGGAAGCAGGACTTGATGGCGAGCACGCCGACCGGGCCGCAGCCCCAGATCGCGACGGTCTCGCCGCCCTTCAGCCCGCAATTCTCGGCGGCCATGTAGGCGGTCGGGAAGATGTCGGAGAGAAACAGGACCTGCTCGTCCTCCAGCCCGTTCGGCACGACGAGCGGCCCGACATCGGCGAAGGGCACGCGCAGATATTCGGCCTGCCCGCCGGAAAAGCCGCCGGTGATATGCGAGAAGCCGAAGAGGCCCGCCAGCGGATAGCCGAACTGCTCGGCCTGCATCCGGCCGTTCGGATTGGTCCGCTCGCAGCACGACCAGTTGCCCCATTGGCACTGGCGGCACTGGCCGCAGGACATGGTGAAGGGCACGACGACCCGGTCGCCGACCTTCAGCCGCTGGCCCGCCGTCCGCCCGACCTCCACGACCTCGCCCATCGTCTCGTGACCGAGGATGTCGCCGCTCTCCATGGTCGGCATGAAGCCGCCCATCAGATGCAGGTCGGAGCCGCAGATGGCGCAGGCCGTCACCTTGATGACGACGTCGCGGTCGTCCTCGATGCGGGGATCGGGAACCGTGTCGCAGCGGATGTCGCCTTTACCGTGCCAGGTGAGAGCTTTCATGACGCGTGTTCCTTCGATGGTTCGATGAAACACCAACACGTCGCGCGGGACGATGGGTCCTTGAAACCTCGTCAGTCAGCTAAGGCTAAACCTTTGACCGGATGAGAATTCTCCGCGGAAGCGACGCGGCGCGGCAGGCGCGTCGCCTGCTGCGAGGCGCGCGTGGAGGCGCAGCGGCAACCGCGGCGGCGGGGCGACCGCTCGGCTTTCGGCGAGGCGGCCGGCCTGGAAGCGGAGGGCTCGGCATGGGCATGCGGGCCGGCGAACCCTCGTCGACGCCACCCGTCGCGTCGTGCCTGAAAGCTCTATTCCGTGGGCTTCTTGGCGCGCGGCTTCTTCACCGGCGCAATCGCCTTGGCTTCGGCCTCGGCAGCGGCCTGGGCCACGTCCCGCTCTTCGCGCGCGGCCTTCAGGCGGGCGGTCTTGGAGATCTCGGCATGCTTGGCCTCGCCGATCATCGTCATTGCGGAGCCTTTCTCGCCCTGCCCCTGCGGGCCCTTGAAATAGGCGTGGCCGGCCTTCACGGCGGCGGAGTCTTCATTCGACATGGGGCGGCTTTCTCGTTTGGGACGACGGGCCGGGAGAGCGGACGGAGCGACCGGCCCTTCCGAGGCTCTAGGCGAGTTGAGCGAGGGTGCAGCCCCCCGATCGCGACGAACGCTGCCAGGAACATATAGAGCGTAAGGCGCCCGAACAGATTGTCGCCGCTAAAGAAAGGCAAATGCCGATTGGACTTGCCTCGGGAAAGTGGAGAGCGGTTAGATGTTACGCGGCCTGCCTCTCGAATTGAAGCGTGCTGATGAAGGTCAGCGCTGAATGGCGCCGGAGAGGGTTGTAGAATCCGTCGATGTAGCGGCCGATCGCGGTGGTCGCCTCGGCCCGAGTCTGGAAGACGGTGCGCCAGACGAACTCGGCCTTCAGCGTCTTGAAGAAGGTCTCGACCATCGCGTTATTGTAGCAATTTCCCTTGCCCGACATCGAGATCAGAATGCCGCGGTTTCGCAGTTCCGCCTGATACTCGATGGAGCAATATTGGCTGCCGCGGTCCGCGTGGTGAATAAGCCCTGCGGACGGACACCGTACGACGATCGCCCGGCGCAAGGCTGAAAGCCCCAGTTCCTTATGAAGGCGGTCGCTGGTTGCCCAGCCGACCACCCGCCGAGCAAAGAGATCGATGACGGCTGCCAGATACAGCCAACCCTTTCTCGTCCATACATAGGAGATGTCGGCACCCATTTCCGGTTCGGGCCGCTCGCCGTGAAGTCTTGATCCAAGAGGTTCGGCGCGATCGGGAAGGCATGCAAGCTGTCGGTGGTGCGCTTGAAGCGCCGCTTCTGTCGGGCCGTCATGCTGTTCTCGCGCATCAGGCGGGCAACGCGACGGCGTCCGATCGCCAAGCCGCTGCCGCGTAGTTCGTGCTCCATACGCGGACTGCCATAGGTCCCGTTCGACACGGCAAAGGCCGCGCGAACTTGCGCGAGCAGCATCAGGTCGGTACGCTGACGGTGACAGGCCGGGCGGTTCTGCCAGGCGAAGTAACCGCTCGGGCTGACGCCGAGAACCTTGCACATGCGCTGGACGGGGAAATCCTTCTTCGCCGCATCGATGAGGCGGAACTTCATCGACTTCCCTCCTTAGCAAAAAGTCGCGGCCCTCTTCAGAATCTCGTTCTCGCGCCGCCGACGCTTCAACTCGGCCGCCATGTCCTCCTGGCGCTCAGGAGGCGGCGCCTCCAGATCACGCTCCCGGCGCTTGTCCAGCCAGCGCCGCAACGTCGATAGCCCAATGCCGAGGTCCTCGGCGATCTCACGCTGTGTGCGGCCGCTCGTCTCCACCAGACGAACGGCCTCCGCCTCAAACTCCATGCCGAACCGGCGCTGCGGCTGCCCATGAAATGCTCCTTTTTCCTTCAGAAGAGCTTTCCACTTTCATGGGGCAAGTCCAGAGAATGCTGGCATCGTAAGGAAGCGCGCCGGCCGGGCCTCGTGGACTCCGCTCCAATCGATCCTGTTCAAAATCTGAGGACTGCGCTGCCTTTAAAATAGGATGATTTCGGCAGCGAAGTGACGGTTCTAGAACGCTGCGCTCACGTCTGAACTCTCATTCACCCCCGCCAAAGCCCGGAGCTTGCGCCCTGATCGGCCGTTTGCAACGGAGCCTGCCGGGGCGTTCCTCTGCTCAGTCGCTTCACGACCTCCTGACAGTGGGCCTCGACCGAGCCAGACGCGGCGAGGCGTAGGACGTTCGTGCCGGGCTCCGGCTCTTCGAGGGCTGCAAACTGGCTTTCGACGAGCAAGGCCGGCATGTAGTGCCCCGGCCGTGCGTCGACGCGGACCATGACAGTTTCGCGTTCGATAGCGAGGTAGGCGAAGAGAATGGCGGCGCCGCTTTCGAGTAGGCAATCACGATAGCACGCCTTCAAAGCTGAGCAGGCAAGAACCGTATCCTCTCCGCGCGCTGCAGCATCGGCGAGGAGGGCGGCCAGCCCTGTCAGCCAGGGGGCACGATCCGCGTCGGTCAGCGGAATGCCTGCACGCATCTTCTCGACGTTTGCCGCAGGATGTGTGTCGTCGCCATCAATGAAGCGAAATCCGTAGCCATCGCGAAGCGCTTCGCCCAGAGTCGACTTTCCACTTCCCGAAACGCCCATTGCAACCACGATACGAGCCTGTCTTTTCTGCATCGGTGATTCCATTTTTCGGCACTTTCCCGCTGCGCTTGGTCTCATTCGGATGCTTCGATGGGATGACGAGCCAGATGTTATGATGTGCGCTGTCCGCATCGAGCTGACGATGGATGTGGACGGCGGAGAGATCGCGCTGTCCTTGGACGAGATTGGCTTTTCCGCGCGCCCGCTGGCGGTCGTCAAAACCAAAGAGGACGGCGGACAGCTCGGGGGCAGCAGGCCGGCCAACCGCGTCAGGCGACGACGCGGCGGAGCGCCTCGCCCGACGCGGGCCGAGACGCTCGGCGCCTTTAGCAGGTCTACGATGCCGCCGCCGGAGACCTTGGCAATGTCGCAGAGGAAGGCCGAGCCGATCATGCAGCCGGCATGCCGGATGCGGGCGACGAGGGAAACGGCAGGGTCCCGTCATAGTGCTTGGGGTCGATGCCGAGCAATCGGTCGCAATGGGCACCCAGGATCAGAGAAAGCCGATGGATATCCAAGGAACGAAGGCGATCACGAGAAGGCCGAGAAGAAGCATTCCCAGATAGATCCAGATCTTGCGAAGCCCGGCCTCCGGCGGCACCTGTCCGATGATACAGGCAGCGTAATAGCAGAGCCCGAAGGGCGGAGCGAAAAGACCGAGGCCCATCGCCAGGATGACCACCATGGCGTAGTGAACCTCATGGATGCCCATCTGCTGCGCAACGGGAAACAGAAGAGGCCCGAACAATACGATCGCCGGAATGCCTTCGAGGACGCTGCCGAGCACCATGAAGGCGATGATCGACACCAGCATGAAGCCAGTTGCCCCACCGGGAATCTGCGCCATCATCGCGGCCAGATCGTGCGAGAAGCCCGACTGCGTCAGCGCCCAGCCCATCGCGCTCGCTGCCCCGACGATGAACAGGATCGCGCCCGAGAGCGACGCGGTCTGGATCAGCATCGGCATGACCTTCTTCCAGGTGAGCCCGCCACGATAAATCACGAGCCCGGCAACTAGCGAGTAGGCGATGCCGATGGTCGAGACTTCCGTCGCCGTCGCAATGCCCTCCACGACCGCGCTGCGGATGATAAACGGCAACAGAATGGCTGGAAGGGCAATGACGAAGGTCTTGCGCACGACGCTGAAGGGCGCGCGCTCGAACGTCACGGCGTCCTTTTCATGCCCGGCTCGCCAGCGGGCGACGAGCGCCAGGACGAGGGCCAGCACGAGGGCCGGCAGGATGCCGGCCGTGAACAGCGCGGCGATCGACACGCCGGTGACCGAGGCGATGGCGATCAGCACGATCGACGGCGGAATCGTCTCGCTCATCGCGCCGGAAGCGGCCAGGAGCGAGATCAGCTCGCCATCCTTCATGCCTCGTTTGCGCATTTCCGGAAACAGCACCGGCGCCACGGCGGCCATGTCGGCCGTCTTGGAACCCGATATGCCGGACACGAGCAGCATGGCGCCAAGCAGCACGTAGGACATGCCTGCCCGTACATGGCCGAGCAGCGAAGCAAGAAACGCCACCATCACCCGCGCCATGCCGGTAGCGTCCACAAGCTGCCCGAGAAGAACGAACAGCGGCACCGCGAGGAGGATGAGGCCGCTCATGCCTTCGTCCATCCGGCCGACGATGACGGTCAGCGGCGTGTTCGTCGTCGTGAGGAGATAGGAGGCCGTCGCGACGGAGAACGAGAAGGCGATCGGAACACCCATGACGACGCCAAGTCCGAGAAGCCCGACGAAGAAGACGAGAAGCGAACCGTGCCCGAGATCGGCCAGGAACGGGGCCGCAGACCAGAAGGCGGCGGCGACGGCCAGCATGGCGGCGATCACGCCGACGATGTCCCGCACGTTCTGGCGCGCCAGCCGCAGGAGCGAACTGAGAAGCGCGATGCCGAGCCCGACGGGAATGGCGAGCGCTCGGACCGTGCCTGACCAGCCGAGCGCCGGCGTCTCCACGAAGGACTGGTCATCGACGTAGTAGAGCGCCGGGTGCATGATCGCGATCAGGAACAGGCCCATCGTACAGATCGACAGCGTCTCGGCGAAGAGGCGCACCCGCGGCGACATCATCGAGGTGAAGAAGGTCAGGCGCATGTGCATGCCCCGCTGGACCGCAATCGCGCTGCCGAGCATGGCGAGCCAGAGGAAGAGGATCGAGGCGAGTTCGTCCGTCCAGATGATTGGATCGCGGAAGACGGCGCGTGCGACGACGCCGACGAAGAGAATGACCACTTCGGCGACCACGACCGCGGCCGCGGGAATCTCCACCGCCGCCCGCAGCCATCGTTCGATTTGCCATTCGGCAGCAGGCGAGTCCCCACCCGAGGCGGGGCTCGCCGAGTTGGCGAGCACCGCGTTCGTCATGACAGCGTTCCAACAACCGCCTCGAGCGCGGCCCAGACATCGGAGCCGAACTTGGCCTGCCATTCCTTGTAATAGCCAGCCGTGGCGAGAGTGGCGCGGAACGGGGCGCGGTCCACCGGCGCAAAGATCAGCCCCTTTCCGGTGAGGAGTGTCTTCAGGCTGGTGTTGAGAGCGGCGACGTCGGCGCGCTGCTCCAAGCTGGCGCGATCGAACTCTCTGACCACCACGGCCTTGAGGTCGTCGGGGAGGGCTCCAAAGGCGCGGCGGTTACCGAGAAGCCAGAAGGGGTCCCAGATGTGGTTCGTCTCGGCGACGTATTTCTGTACCTCGAAGAGCTTGCCGGATTCGATCGCGACGAGACCATTTTCCTGGCCGTCGACGAGATGCGTCTGCAGGGCGGTATAGAGCTCGTTGAAGTTGATGGAAGTCGGACTGGCGCCCAGCGCCTTGAAGACCGAGGTGAAGATCGGCGAGACGGGGACGCGGATGTGGTAGCCGACGAGATCTTCGGGCGATCTGATCTCCTTGGAGGCTGAAGTGATCTGGCGGAAGCTGTTGTCGGCCGCCTTGGAGACCGCGACCATCCCGACCTTCTCGATCTGTTGCCGCACGACATCGCCGAGCGCGCCGTCGATGCCCGGCCAGACTTGCTCATAGCCGCTGAAGGCGAAACCGACATTGGTGACGGCGACGGCGGGCGCGACTGTCGAGATGACCGAGCCGGCAAGGTTGAGGAACTCGATGCCCCCGGTGCGCACCTGCGTCAGGAGATCGGTGTCTGAGCCCAGTTGCGATGCCGGGAAGAAGCGAATTTCGAGACGCCCGTCGCTCGCTTCCTTGATGCGCAGGCAGGCCTGCTCGAGCCGCGCATTGATCGGCTGCGTGATCGACTGGCCGGTCGCCAGCTTGTAGCTGAACTCGGCGGCGTTTGCCGGACCGGTGCGGATGGCGACCAGCGGAACGGCTGCGAGCGAGGCGAGAACCGCGCGGCGCGAGATGCCGGCGGACGGGATCGTCGTATTCATTGTGGTTTCCTCCTCAAGATTGAAATGAACTGATGGTCTTTCGCCGTCGAAGCTCATGCGTCGTCTGAACGATGCCGATAGGCCGGGACACCTCCAATCGTCCCGGCTTATGGTCTTTTCAGGCTTGCTGCGTTGTCTCCCCGAGGCCGTTCGCGCGTTTGATCTCGTCGATGAGGGCGCTATGGTCGAGATCGCCTCCGCCCCTGTCCACCATCGAGCGAAAGAGAGCGTCGATCGCCCGTGCCAGGGGGAGGTCGAGCTTGTTGGCGCGGGCGACGTCGAGCGCGGCCCCCGTGTCCTTGATCTGGTACTTGGCGGGGCCACCTGGGCGAAAATCGCCCGTGACCATGCGCAGCCCATGCTGGCGAAGAACGGTCGAATCGGCGAAGCCGCCGAGCAGCGCCTCGCGGACGCGG
Organism: Aureimonas sp. Leaf427; assembly: GCF_001425485.1. Taxonomy (GTDB): domain Bacteria; phylum Pseudomonadota; class Alphaproteobacteria; order Rhizobiales; family Rhizobiaceae; genus Plantimonas. The sequence goes on from NZ_LMQW01000019.1 coordinate 28,042, forward strand.
GCCGGATCCGCCCCGCCGCTTTCGGCCAGAACGAAGGCTTCCGCTACGGTGCCAATCGTCGTGGCGACGATCAACTGGTTGGCGAGCTTTGTCAGCGATCCCGCGCCGACCGGTCCGACATGTGTCGGTCGTCCGAGCGCGCCGAAAACGCCCGACAGTCTTGAAACGACGTCTTCACGTCCGCCCGCCATGATGGCGAGCGTGCCCTCGCGCGCGCCGGTTTCGCCACCGGATACGGGCGCATCGACATAGCGAAGCCCGAGCGACTCGGCCTTGCGGCCTTGCTCTCGTGCCGTATCCGGCGCGATCGAGCTCATGACGAGAAGAATCGCGCCCGGCTTCATCACCGTCGCGGCGCCCTTGCTCCCGAAGAGAACCTCGTCGCAAACGGGGCCAGAGCTCAGCATGCACACGAGGACATCCGCGTTCAGGGCCGCGTTCTTCGAGATATCGGCCTGGCGGATGCCGAACCGAACGAGCGCTCTGGCCTTGTCCTGGCTCCTGTTCCAGGCGGCGACCTCGAAACCGGCCTCGGCGAGACGGCGGGCCATATGCCCACCCATGATCCCAGTGCCGACGAAGCCGATCCGGCGGATGGCCTCATCCATGGGGATGGTGCCTGACCGCGAAGCGGACCGGGCGCTCTTCCGCGACCAGCGCCGGGAACGCGGCCTGGAAGCGCTTGAGATGTAGCGTTTCCAGGTGCCGGTCGAAGGCGGCGCGGTCGTCGTAGACCTCGTAGAAGACGACCGAATTCGCCTCGCCTTCCATCGCCACCACGTCGAACTGCCGGCAGCCCGGCTCGTCGGCGATGGAGTGGCGGGCATCGTCCGATGCCGCGCCGAGGAAGGCTTCCATCGATTCCGGCTTCACGCGGAATTCGGCGACGACGACGAAGCTTCCGCGGGAGGTTGCGCCCGTTTCGCTCATTCGGCGGCCGCCGCGACGTGAGCCGGACGATAGCTCTCTTCCATCTCCTTGCGCAGTGCGACCACGTCGAGGTCGGCAGTCAGGTCCACGTCGTCGAAGCTGACGATCTGATCCTTCTCGATCGGACGCTTCAGCTTGACGTGGTGCGCTAGGCCGATCGGCAGGGCCTTCAAGGAGAGGCTGCGCGTTGCGGGAATGGCGTTCGCCCAGACCGCATAACCGCCCTCGCCGTCAAGCATCTCGCCGGGCTTCATCGCCTTCTTGGCGGTCGCGACGGCATCGCCGCGGAACTCCTTGGAGGAGCCCGTCGCCTCACCGCGCAAGACTGCCGAGAGCACGCTGATCGAGGTTTCGAGGCCGATGATGTGGAACGGACGCCACATGGAGCCGTACCAGCCGGACGGATCTGTCAGGAGGCCGTACTGCTTGAAGCAGGCGCGGGAATACTCGTTGTGCGCCTTGATCGTCACGAAGACGCCGTAGCGAATGTTGTTGAAGACCTCGCGCCCGTCCGGCTCCTGGCTGGCGGCGATGTCAACGAGGCCGGAACGGGCCATGCGGCCGCCGTCCGCCACCGGGCGGAATACGCGGGCGAGATCGTGCAAGCCGGACGGTGGGAAGGCGAGACCGTCCTCGGGGCAATCGAGCCCGGTGCCGTTGGCCACCGCCGCCATTTCGATGGCGGCCTTGGTACCGTCGGTGAAGGAGTTGTACATCTTCGGATTGAAGTCACCGGCCGCAACCTCCTCTTCGGTCCAGCCGAAGAAGCCCCAAACCGTGTCGGGGGTGGAGTAGCGGTAGCGCGGCTCGAAGTTCATGCCCTTGCCGGCGGCAGTGACCTCGAAGCCCGTGGCGCGCGCCCAATCGACGAGCTCGCAGATCAGCGCGGGCTGGTCGCCATAGGCCATGGAGTAGACGACGCCCTTCTGGCGGGCCTTCTCCGCCAGGATCGGCCCGCACATGACGTCGGCCTCGACATTGACCATGACGACGTGCTTGCCGGCCTCAATGGCGGCCAGCGCATGGCGCGTGCCAGCGATCGGATGGCCGGTTGCTTCGATGACGCACTCGATCTCCTCGCAGGCGAGCATGGCGGCGACATCGTCGGTGACGAAGGTCGTGCCCTCGCTGACGGCTTCGCCGGCGCTCTTGGCGCTGTAGCGCTCCGCTGGCCAGCCGACGCGGTCCAGCGAGGTGCGCGCCTTCGAGACGTCGAGATCGGCGACGGCGACCATGTGATAGCCGGCGATGCGCTGGGCTTGGCTCAGCACCATCGAACCGAACTTTCCGGCGCCGATGAGGCCAACACGGACGGGGCGGCCTTCGGCGGCGCGGGCGGCGAGCAGGGTGTAGAGATTCATGATGGTCCTCGAAGCATTGAAACGGATCAGCCGGCACGCGATCAACGCGACCCGGACGTTGGGTGAAATTCGAACGGGACCTCGCGCCACGAGCCGTCTGCGGCAGGGAGCGAAGCGTTTGAGATCTTGGCGTCGGCAAGCTGCTCCGGCCCCGTGGAAACGGCGGCGAATGGCAGCGATCGGGTTTCCTCCGCCGGCTCTTTAGCCGGTCTTGACGGACGATCTTTCCGATCGCCCTTGAAAGCACCGTAGGACTCGACGACGGCTTAGCGCAATTTAGACTTTTTGCCGGTTCGTTTAGCTCAGCTACACAACCGCCAAGGAGCGCGTGGCGAGGCGCATGCCATGGTAAGCGCTGTCCTGCACCCGGAGCGCACTCCCGGAGACGCCGTTCAGATTCGGTAGAAGCGCTCGGCCGTCGTTCGCAGGATCGCTCGCCGCTCCGCGGCCGAAAGATCGAGAACGGCCGCGCGGATGGCCGAGATAATGCGCTCGGGCGTGGCGAAAAGGCGATCGACGGGAAGGTTGGTGCCGACCATCGTCCGCCCGGGCCCGAAGCAGTCGATCGCGTGGCGCAGGAGAGGCAGCGTCGTATCGAGCGTCCAGGACCGGTTCCCGAGCCCGAAACCGCTGAGCTTGATCGCGATGTTGTCGGCCGTTGCCAGCCGCCTCACGGCGCAGCGCCACCCCGCGATCTCCTCCGCGCTACGGCCGGACATCATGACGGTATGATCGAGCACGATCCGGGTTTCGGGAAAGGCGCGCGCGAGGCGCAGGGCCTCGTCTGCCTGCTGCCAGTAGATCTGAAGGTCGAAGCTGAGGCCAAGTGGCGCCAGCAGGCCGAAACCCTCCCGCCAAGCGCGGTCGTCCATGAGATCGGCGCGTGCGACGCTGCGAAGCCGCGGCTCCTCCTGCCAGTTGAGGATCTGCCGAATGCCGCGCATGCGGGGAAAGGCGGCATGGGCTTCCAGAAGGGCACGGGCCTTCGGATCGCTGAGATCGGCGAAGCCGACGATCGCATCCGGCCAGCCTTCGTGCGAGGCCATTTCCTCTAGGCCGGATCGACATTCAGGATTCCCAATCGGGTTGATCGCTGATTCATAGGGTTCCGTGTTGCGACACGGAGCTTTGGATGGCGACCAAGCGGTAT
>NZ_LMQW01000020.1 GCF_001425485.1 Aureimonas sp. Leaf427
CGCGTTCGATCTCTCATCGCGTACCTCTACCTAATCCACGTCAATGCTGAGATGCAGCGGTATGAGACCAACGGCGAAGGATGCCGGCGCAGCCGGCCATTGAAGACATTGCGAATGTGTCGACTGCATCAGAGGCTTGAGATGTTCGAAAACGGAAATACTAGGAACCATCTTCAATTCCTCCTGCTGCTACAACCCAAATCACACGTCTCGGATCAGCTTGTACTGCCAAAACGGCCACGATGACTTGCACGGGAAAAAGTGCTCATCAGGCTTGGAGCGGAATGGACACGCCGCTCAGCGACGATCTTGGCGAGAGACGCGTAAGCCAGAGTGAACCAGAACATGTCGTTCAAGGCGGGATCCAGGATCACCGTTTCGGAGTAACTCCGGATTCCTTCGAAGACCAGCGTGACCAACGGAAACATCATGGCTTGCAGGTTTCGCGTCAAGAAGGCGCGAATTGCGTTCAGACCGGCGACGCCCCACATGAAGATCCCAAGGCAAAGTCCGGGAACACCGAGTTGCAAACGTAGATCGATCCAGAAGTTATGAGCATGGGGACAGGGCCAAAGAAGAATCAATTGAACCTGCTTGGCAAAGACCGGCATGCCCCAAGCACCGTGCCCATAACCGAAGAACGGCTTCTGATCGATCAGCATGAACGCAAGCCGCCAGACGTCGCTGCGACCCGTCAACGTCGAGTCGCGTCCGAAAACGGCGAGAATAGAACCTAAGGAATTGATGACGAAGTATCCCGCGATACCAAAAATGATTCCAAGCAGAACCGCCATCAGCCGATCCCGCACCATGGGAATGATATTGACACAGTAGAACAGGATGCCGACGATCAACAGGGAAGCTATCATCGTGGTGACGGAATTGGCGAGAACCAGCAGAATAGTCGCCAGACCGCAGATGGCCAGCACGAGATGCCGCGGCATCGCCTTCATCCACCACATGCAAATGCCGTAGATCAAGCCGAGGCACGCGACTCCACCAAGCGAATTCTTGTGCCCCATACCGCCCCGCCATGTTCCAAAGAGGCCACGGCCATCGCTGCTAGCGCCGAGAGGAGGGTAGCCCACGATGATCAGCAGCGACCCCATCAAAGAAAACAGCAGAGCATAGAATAGGATCTTCATTCCTCTTCTATCCTGCAGCATTTCCGCCAGAAAAATAGCGTAGAGCGCGAAGATCAAAAGCCGGCCGGACCGATTGAACGATAGGCTGGGAATTTCGGCCCAACGCGACGTCACCATGCACCAGCCGATGAACAGGAAGATCGGCCAGTTTCGTAGGAGCGGTGCCAGCGAGTGCGGAAGACCGCGGGCGAAGAGCCCCAGGATCAGAACGAGAATGAGAGCCAGAATGACCGTCGTATCGCGCGATACCGTGATCTGAACCGCACCTATATTGTTGGTGCTGCCGGCGAGATAGGTCATGAGCGGAAAGAACGTGCCGAAGACCGGCGAGGCCAGAACGACGACCATCAGCCAATCCATCTTCGTCAGGCGATCGGGGTCTCGCGGCCGCCGCACTCTTGCATATCGGGCATTCGAAGCTGCAATGGACATGGAGGCTGCCGTTCTCTCATGCGTTTCGACATCGACGCGATGACGATGTCGGACCGACAGCTCGATCAACGCCCGAATGAGCCGTCGTCGAACTCTTTCAGGCGTCCCCAATGGACGGTATCGATACCCTCCCGGATCACCTTTGCCGGGTTCCCACCGACGATCGTATGGGGCGGAACGTTCTTGACGACGACCGCGCCCGCCGCGACGATGGAATGGTCGCCGATCGTGATGCCGGGCATGATAATCGAGTGGGCACCGATCTGGCAGTAACGACCGATCCGTGTGTCGGTATGAAGGCGCCGAATGTAGTCGTGGCTCAGAATAGCCGCACCGAAGGAAACCGCCGTTCCCTCCCCGATGTGGATGCCGGTCGGATGCGACTTGTCCAACTTGGCCTTCAGAGAGATCAACGTATCGGGATGGATATCCATTTTCCAGTACTTGGTATAATAGGCCCAGGTACAGCGAATGACGAGACGGCGGAGATAGTTTCGAAAACGAACGACTTTCAAAGCCATTTTGTCAATTGTCCTTTGCCCGCGCGCCCGCTAGTTCTGTCGCATCGCGAATAGCCGATTGCCGCCCGATTGGCCACCCGTGCGCCGAAACGCGCGATCCACGCCGCAGGCTCGGGCCTATGCGGCGGTCCATCGGGCAGAGCGCTTTGGAAGAGGGAAAGCGTCACGGGATTCGTCTCTCGGAAAGGCCCAAGCCCTCCAAGCCCCGGCGAGCGAGGCTCGTCAGCGGCTTCTCCGCCACGACATGGTAGACCATGCCTGCGAGAATGCCAGCGAGCGCGGTCGCGGCAACGGCGAGTTCGATGGGGAGGCTCCGACCGAAGACGCGGTTCAGGACCTGAAGCGAGATGGAAATGATGACGGGGTGAACGAGATAGATCGCGTAAGACGCCGCACCGAAAAAGGTCAGAGCACTCGCGAGCTTCAGGGGACGGTTCCATTCGATCTCGACCATGCCGAGCACGAAGAGCGTGGCGGAAAGGCCGAACAGGATGCGCTGCGGCAGCACAGCCGTCGGATTGAGCTCCGGCAGAAGGAGCAAAAGAGTGAAGCTCGCGATCCCGGCCGAGGCGACGATGCCGGGCATGGGGATCGTCCGATTTCGCAACAGGATGGCAGCACCGACGCCCATGATGAATTCGAGATTGAACGGCGATAGGACGAAGCCGACGAGGTGTGGATAAGGTCCGCCGAATGATGCTGCCAGGATGGCCGCCGTCCAGAGAGGCATAAGCCAGAGCCCCGCGCGCCCGATGAGGATGACCAGGGCGAACACGAGGTAGAAGAAAATCTCGTGGACGAGCGTCCAGGCGACGCCGAGAACGGGCGGCTCGGGATAGGGCAGGAGAAGAAAAGACATGACGATGTTGACGGGGTCCCTCTGGGAGGGAATTCCGCCGCTTGGAATCGCGAAATACAGGACGCTGAGCGGGATGAGAACGCCCCAATAAGGCGGGTAGATGCGCAGGAACCGCTTGACCGCGTAGTGACCGAGCTTGGCCTTCTCACCGATATCGCCCCAGTGGACCCAGGCGATAATGAAGCCGCTGAGGACGAAGAAGAAATCGACGCCCGCGTAAAAATAGGCGAGATGCCCGCCGAAGGGCACCGCGTCGTAGAAGCGCGGCTGCTCCATGATGGAGCCGGCATGGTGGAAGACGACGAGACAGGCAGCGACGCCGCGCCCGATCTCCAACGATCCGATGCGCCTCTGTCCCTGCTTCGATCCGAGTCCGACGGTGAGAATGGTTCATACTCCGGTCAAGGGTTCATGGGCTTCTCGCGACGCCGGCTCGTGAAGGCCGGCACCGCAACCGCATGTCGATGCCCTCGCACCTTACCAGGCGCGCTGAGGCGTCCGCGCGACAGATGCCAGCAGTGCCTCGGTTTCGCGAGCGGCCTTCGCCCAGGAAAACCGCGCGACGTTGGCAGTCCCTTCCCCGCTCAACCGCTCGGCGACGTCCGCCCTCTCGAAGACCTCGCGCATCGCGTCCGCAAGCGAGGCGGGATCGTGCGGGTCGATGTAGCGGGCGCCGGCGCCTCCAACCTCGCGCAGGACCGGTATGTCCGAGCAAATCACGGGAACGCCGAGCGTCTGGGCTTCGAGGACGGGAAGGCAGAAACCTTCGGTCAGCGAGGTGTTCACGTAGACATGCGCATGGGCATAGGCGCTTTGCAGATCCTCATTGGAGAGCGAGCCGGCCTGCAAGAGATCCAGATCGGCTCGGCCCGCAAGAAGTTGCGGCAGCACGCCGAACTCGTCGCGCCCGACCAGCACGACGCGGGGCCGCAAGCCGGTATCGGCAAGACGCTTTAAGGCCTCGACAAGAAGTTGCACGTTCTTGTTCGGCGTGATGTTGGCGACGACCAACGCGTAGGGTTTGGCGAACGCTGGCGCCGGCGGCAAAGTCGGCGCGGCGTCGATGGGAGACGCCTCGTGCACGACCTCCACCCGTCCCGCCAGATCCGGATAGGCCGCCAGCACGTCCTGACGTGTCGCCTCCGAGACGGCGAGGAGCCGGCCCGCGGCGCGGAAGCCTCGTGCCGTGAAATGCTCCCACTGTAGGCGCTGCCGGGCGTTGAAAAGATGAGCGTGGGTCACACGATATAGATCGTGAATCGTCACCACGCTCGTTTTCATTCCCGCTACCATCGCCGTCGGCTGGGGATGAAAAATTGCTGCGCAGCCGAAGCGTCGGGCGATGCGGGGAACCTCGATCGTGCTCTGCAGCAGCGCCAACGTTTCGTTTGACCGTACGCTGCGATGCACCATCTGGATGCCGAGCGAATGGACGTCCGATGGCAGGCGATCGATATCCCAATTGGTTGATAGGACGTACTCGAACTGCCCCTCGCGCACGAGCGCCCGCAGGATCTGCCAAGTGTAGACCGAGATGCCGGTGATGCGGTTCGGCATGGGGCTGAAATGATTGACGAGAATACGAGTCATGTCTTTGCTCCCATCGATCGCGTCTCGGTCGAGGCGGTCACGATCTCCATCAGCCGCACGGCTCTCGCGCGCCAATTGTCGGCGGACGCATCGGGTTTGGCGTTGCGGCGTGCGGCCGGGTCGTCGCGCAGACGCCGGACCAGAGGCCCGACCTCCTCGGCGGAGCCGACGAGATGGAGAGAGGCGGAGAGGTCGCGGGCCTTCGGGATATCCGTCGAGACCACTTCCAATCCTGAATTCAGACAGTGATAGAAGCGCAGGGGATCGATATAGCGCGTCAGCTGCGATCCGGTCGCATAGGGCGCGAAGGTCACGCGAAAGGCTCCGAGGATCGAAGGAAGATCCCGGTTCACGTAGGCCCCGCGATACAGGACATTCGGCCGGGACCGCTGGAGATCGGCAAGGTCCGCCGCGACGGCGGGATCGTTTTCGGATATCTGACCGAAGATTTCGAAGGTCAGGTCGGGATTCAGTTCGGCGGCGCGGGAAAGAATATCGAAATCGATCCGGCGATCAAGACTTGCAAGGATCAGAACCTTGCAGAAATTTGGCTCGGCCCGCTTGATCGGCGTCTGGTTCGAGGCGTTGCCGAGATGGAGCGAGCGGGGGAACAACTCTTTCAGCGAAGGCGCCGCATGCACGACGAGGTCCGCCCCCCCGAGCAGCAGGCGCTGGCCGAGTTCCATTCGGCGCCGGCGCAGGCCCGTACGGTTGTACAGCAGATCGTCGTGCATATCGAAGCACCACAGCCCGCCGATCGTGGCACGGAGAACCCGGCTGAGAACGGGGAAGACGAGGTTGGTGGAGTTCAGCACAAGGAGCGGCCTCTTGCCTCGAAAGGCCTTGCGCGCATGAGCGAGGAAACCGGGAAGGGAGAAGCTCTTCGCCTGGTCTGGAGAGGACATCTCGCAGACGACCGGACGGCGTTTGAGAAAGACGTAGGCCACGTCGTGACCGAGCGCCTGAAGTTCCTCGGCGAGGGGCAGGCGGAAGTCCGTTGCGGGGTTGCGGCAGGTGAGGAGTACAATGCGCCACCGCTGCCCGCGATCACCTCGTGCGGAAGGGTCGGTTGAGATCATGGCTCTTCGCTTTTGCGACCTGGGATGGACAAAAATTTTGACGTGCTGGCCTCACGCGAGACTGCATGACGTCCTGCTTATGGACCGGAACCTTCGCAATTGCGAGATGGGACGATCAAGTGCCCCTTCGGGACAGGTCAATTATCCCCCTCCTTCCGGCGCCCCATAGACTGCACGGCGGCAGAACATAAGGAGCCGCCATGCAAAGTTTCTTCGAAGCCTATCCCGCCAATTCCGGCCGCACGCAGTTCGCGCCGCCCTTTGCGGACCATGTCGACCACGTGGTGCTCGCCGCCGGCATCCTTCTGCGACTTCCCATTCCAACCGGCGCGCAGTTCGCCGTGTTCAGCTTCGACGGCGACGTTCGCGTGAAGCCGGGCGCTCTCGACACCCTGCTCGAGCTTCCCGTCACCAGCACGGCGGTTGGACGGGGCTCCGAGCTCAATCCCTCGGCGCGGCGTCTGACGCCGCCACAGGGAGGGACACCTTTCACCCATCTTTGCCTGCGCGCGTTTGACGCCTGCAACGGCTCTGTGAGCTTCTTCGCATGAGGGCCTCCTTTTCGGGATACGGCTTCGCCCGCGGGAGCCGAGCACCGGCGATCGGGCTCACCGGCCACGCGGTCGACAAAACGGCACCGGCCGGCACATTGGTCGGCACCGTCGTTCCGCCGGGACCGGGTTGGACCGTGCATCTGGCCGACGATGCCGGCGGGCGCTTCGCCCTCGATGCCGGCCGAATCGTCGTCGGTCCGACGGCGCTGAATCGGGCGGAGCAGCCCAGCCCCGCCATCCTTCTGGCCGCAACCGACGGCCGCAGCGCCAGAGCCTCGCGGGTCGCGGTCGACGTGATGCGGCCACTTCCCGCGCTTCCGCTCGCGGCCGGCGCGAGGTTGGCTGCGGTCGGCGACAGCCTGATCGGCTACAACAATTACGGCGGCGTTGCGATAGGGTCGGACAAGGCTGCCCCGAGTTTTGCCTACGGCTATGTCGAGCAAGCGCTTGCCATCGATCCGCGATGCGACTTCGACAGCTGGTACGACCCCGCCGACCCGAACGGGCGCAATCTGTCCGGCGCGAACCACGGGATCTTCGGCGACCACATGGATTGGACCCAACCTGGGTTCGGAGGCGGCATTCTGGGCCGTCTGCCGGCCGTAATCGCGCGGGGACCGAGCCTCCTTCTCCTCGGTGGAGGCTCCAACTCGATCAATTCCGGCGACCTGCGCGGAACGGCGACGCCCGCGAGCGCAGACTACGTGATCGATCGCCTCGATGCCGCTCTGCGCCTCGCCCGCTCGGCCGGCATCCCGGTCGTGCTCGCGACGCTCTGCCCCAGGGGCGACTGGCCGGCGAATGACGGCCGTCACCGGACGCTCGCCGACGTCAACATCTGGATACGCGCGCAAGCGTCGCGCGCGGGGATCGTCGGCCTCTGCGATCCCTATGCGCTCTTGGCGCCGAACGGCATCCTGAACCCGGCTCTCTACATGGCCGACAAGACACATCTCAATCCGCGCGGAGCCTTCCTCGTCGGGTGGGATCATCTCCTGCCCATCCTTCGAGAGGCCGTCTCTCCCCGCGCAAACCCCGATCCGGACGCGGCGATCGCCAATCTCCTGCCGGACTCGCAGGCCAAGCTCCAAGGGACGAACGGGATACGACTCGGCTCTCCCATCCCGTCCGGAAGCCTAGCTGCTGGGTTTAGCGTCCAAGTCATACGGAACACGGGGGCGATCGTCTGCTCGAAGGAGATCGTATCGGGCAATACGGAAGCGCAGGTTCTCGACATCACGCCGGCCGATACGTCCGTCCCCGCCTTCGGGCAGGTGGAGGTCATGGTGCCTCTTGTCGTGCTGCCCTCCCCGACTGTCGGCAAATGGTATCGGGCAACGCTTTTCGTCGAGATCCAGGGCGCGGAGGCCCTGTCCACGGCACGGCTGAGCGCGGCCCTGCGCACGAACGGCAACTCGACGAACCATGCCATCGCCTATGCGATGTCGGCCTTTTCTCCCGAACTCGGCTCCCCCATCGCCGCGGATCGCAGCTTCTGGATCCGCACCAAGCCCCTTCAGGCGCCGGTCGAGGTCGTCTGCGATCGGCTCTCCGTCGCTCTTTCGCTCTACTTCGCCAAGGGTGCCGGCGTCTTCCGCGTCAAGCTGACCCGGCTCGCCATCCGCGACGTTCCAGATCCGCGCCCTGCCTGGGGCTACCAGTCCATCGCGGACCGCGGCTCCTCGCCCCTATAGCGACCACGGGCACCCGGGGGGAGCACCTTCGGGTGCCCGTGGTCGCTGGGTTTCCGTGGAAGCTCAGTCCGGCTCTACCAATGCGGGACCAGGATGCGCTCGCGAGCTGATCGCCTGCGATCTGCCGATCCGAAGCCCGCAAACGCGCGTTTGCCGACGCTGGACTCTTACGTTGCACCGGATCCGGCGCGTTTTCCCCAGACATGCTTAAAATCTAGTTAAGATGATTCTTGCCATTTGTAGAGCAGGACTCTGCTGTCATTGACTATGGAACTGCAGCTTTCTCCGCATCGTTTAACAGCAGAATCTCATCCCTTGCTTATCATCTTGTTGCAACCTGAAGCCTATAGGTGTTGCCGAACCGCCACGCCCATGCGGCCGTCGAGTTTTGAGCGGTGGACACCGCGTTCATTACCGTCAAGAGTCTGCCGTCGGAACGACATTTCCGAAATCGGGGCCGTTTATCTATGTTTTTTGCGTCCATCTCCGTCGGGAAGGGTCTTCGGACACTGATCTCGCTGCCGCTGATCGTCGCAATGTCGGGCTGCACCTCCTTGCCGCGCTCCGGTCCGGACGATGGCGCGATCAAAAGCCAGGCGACGCTTCACTATACCGCCGACAAAAAGAAGCCGCTGACGGACTATGTTCTCATCGACCTCACCGAAAACGCCCTGACCTACTTCCCCTTCACCCGCAAGAAGGGACTTCGCGACAGTTTCGGAGCGACGCGCAAAGGCCCGCCGGAATTGCCGCTCGGGGTCGGCGACATCGTGGCCGTGAGCCTCTTCGAATCGTCCGCCGGCGGCTTGTTCATTCCGTCCGAGGCCGGCTCGCGTGCGGGCAATTTCATCACCCTGCCCAACCAGACCATCGATCGGGACGGGACGATCTCCGTACCCTATGCCGGCCAGATCAACGCCGTCGGGCAGACGCCGGCGGAGGTTCAGGAGGTCATCGAACGGCGTCTGGCGGATCGCGCGATCGAGCCCCAGGCGGTCATCACGCTTGTCGAGAAAAAGTCGAGCCAGGTGTCCGTCCTCGGCGACGTCAACCAGCCGGCCAAGCTGGAAATGAACCAGGCCGGCGAAAGCGTGCTCGACATGATATCGCGCGCCGGCGGCATCAGTGGCCCCGCAACGGAAACCGAGATCACGCTCCAGCGCTCGAACACGACGGCGACCGTGGCCTTCAAAGACCTCGTCGACAAACCGAAGGAAAACATCTTCGTCTATCCGGGCGACGTCGTGTACGTGAGCCGCGAGCGGCGCACCTATCTCGCCTTCGGCGCGTCCGGCCTGAACGGCCGCATCGATTTCGAGGAATCCGACCTGACGCTCGCCGAAGGCGTCGGCAAGGCCGGCGGCCTCCTCGATGCGCGCGCTGATCCTGGCGAGGTCTATCTCTATCGTCTCGTCGATCCGGCCATTCTTGCTTCGATGGGCTTCCCGGTCACGGCGAAGTCGGGCGCCGGGTTCCCGACGATCATTCGCGCGAACATGCGCGATCCTTCGACCTTCTTCCTCGCCCAGCAGTTCCCGATGCTCGACAAGGACATCATTTACGTGTCCAACGCGGACTCCGTCGAGGTCACCAAGGTCCTGGATATCGTGAACTCGGTGTCGGGCGGTGTTTCCGGTCCGGTGGTCGATGTCGCGGCGGGCCGGACAGCTGGACGGTTGCTCAAGAACTGACATCACAGGCCTCCGGCAGGCTTGCCTTGCCGGAGGCCGCGTTCGACGGGCGCGGACCAGTCTTCATTCTGAAGAGGTAACCTTTACCTCCGTAAGCGCTACGAAGTTTGTGCAATGCACACACTCGTGGCGGGCTGCAGCAGACGGCAGCCGGCATTCACTTGGACATGCTTTACGGAAGAATGCGATGGACGCTATATTGAAGCGTAAGCGCACGGGCTCGATAACACGTCGTACGCTCATGCAGAGCCTCGTCGGCCTTGCCGGATCAGGCATCAGCACGAAACCAAGTCCGGCAGGCGAGACCACCATCGCTCCCTCGGAAGGCCTTCGCGCCCATGCCGAGCGGCGCGGCCTTCTTTTCGGCTGCGCCGTCCAGAAGCGCCTTCTCGACGAAAATGCTGAGCTGAAAGCTGCCGTGATCCGCGAGGTCGGCATTCTCGTTGCGGAGAACGAGATGAAGTGGCGTCCGCTGCAGCCGGAAGCGCGGCCGGTGGACTATCGGCGGGCCGATGCGATCGTCGATTTTTCTAAGATGAACGGTATGACGATGCGCGGCCACACCGCCGTCTGGCACCAGAACCCACCGGTTTGGGCCGAGGCTTTGCTGACGGGTCCGGGCGGCGCCAAGCTGATGCTCGATCACGTCCGCACGGTCGTCGGTCACTTCAAAGGCCGGATTCTCGAATGGGATGTCGTGAACGAGGCGATCGAGCCGACGGATGATCGCGACGACTTACTGCGTGCCTGGCCGCTCTACGAGAAGGGCGGGTACGACTTCATCGCGGATTGCTTCCACGCTGCGCATGAGGCCGATCCGAACGCGCGCCTCGTCTACAATGACTACGATCTCGAATACGATACACGGCCGCAAGCTCTGCGCCGCAAAGGCACTTTGCGGCTGCTCGGCGAATTGAAGCGCCGCAATGCCCCGATCCACGGACTCGGCATCCAGAGTCACTTGACGATCGGAAACCGGTTCAACGACCGCGTCTTTCGGCAATTCCTTGCCGAAGTCGCAGGTATGGATTTGCGGATCACGCTGACGGAGATGGATCTCAGCGACCGCCGCCTGGAGGGATCGACGCGCTATCGCGACGAGAAGGTCGCCGAGGCGGCGAGCCAATTCCTGTCCGTGGCTTTCGATGAGCCATCGACCACGGGCGTTCTAACCTGGGGCCTTTCCGACCGCTTCAGTTGGCTGAACGAGGGACGACCGCGGTCCGACCGCGGCATCCAGCGAAGCCTTCCGCTAGACGAGAACTATGTCCGCAAACCGGTTTGGGCCGCGATGGCCGCCTGTTTCGACAATGCTCCGCCGCGCCGCTGATGCGCGGGGGATCTGTCAGATTGTGTATGGCGGTGGTTGCCGGCCTTCTCTCGGCCAAGCCAGCGCTTTCGGAGGCACCCGCACCGCTGCGGATTCTCGCCTTCGGTACGTCCCTCACCGCGCGAGGCGGCTGGCAAGTTCCTCTTCGAACGGCGATGGCGCTTTGCCTGAAACGGCCGGTCGAGGTCGAGACCGTGGCGCTCAGCGGCTCGACCAGCCGGTGGGCGCTGACGCAGGTGAAGGAAGTGGCTAATCATCGTCCCGACATCGTGCTCGTCGAATTCTCTGCCAACGATGCCGCTCTCGATCGCTTCCTGAGTCTGGGCGAGAGCCGAAAGAACATGGCGCATGTATTCGACGAACTAAGGACGGCGCTGCCGGAGGCGAGGGTCTATTCCATGGGAATGAACCCGATCATTGGGCTTCGAGGCTTCGTGCGTCCATTCCTCGGCGACTACGTCGAAGCCCATCGGCGACTTGCGGCCGACAGAGGATTCGGCTTCGTCGATTTTCGCCCCTTCTGGGGCGCTATGCCCGATGGTGAACTCGAGGCGGCGATCCCCGACGGCTCGCATCCCGACCCCGCGGTTGCGAGCACCATCATCGTTCCCGAACTCGTCCGGCATCTTGCCGGGCCCTGCCGCAGCAACGGCAACGCGACACCGCCGCACGTCATTCAAGGAGAGCTCGCACCGTGAAGATCATGATCTGGAATGCGGCCCGCGGCGGCATGCGAAGCGTCGTCGAAGCCTACCAGCGGGACGGCTTCGTAGAGGCCGAAAACGTCACCCTCATCCATTCCTACACGGATGCCGGAACCATCGCCCGCCAGATCCTGCTCTTGCGGGCTCTGGCCAGCTACATCTGGACGCTGGCGACGAAGCGGGTGGACCTTGTCCATATTCATGCGGCCATGCGCGGGAGCTTCTGGCGCAAGGGGCTCTTCTCCTCGCTCGCACGAATGTTCAAAGTGCCGGTCATCCTTCATCTCCACGGATCGGAGATGAAGCTTTTCTACGGGTCGCAAAGACCCGCGGTACAGAAGATGATCCGGGGGCATCTGGAAAAGGCTGACCGGGTCGTCGTCCTTTCGCAGAGCTGGAAGGATTTCGTCTCCAGCATCGCGCCGGCCGCGCGCATCTCCGTCGTGCCGAATTACGTCACGCTGCCCGATCTTCCAGGTCAAGCGGCCCAGAACCCACGCGACATCCTGTTCCTCGGCCTGATCGGCCCCCGCAAGGGCACGTTCGACCTTATCGAATCCTTTGCCTCGATCGTTCCGAACCACGAGGGTGCGCGACTGATCATCGGCGGGAACGGGCAGGTCGACGAGGCCGCCG
Source organism: Aureimonas sp. Leaf427 (assembly GCF_001425485.1). GTDB lineage: Bacteria > Pseudomonadota > Alphaproteobacteria > Rhizobiales > Rhizobiaceae > Plantimonas. The sequence continues at coordinate 12,236 of NZ_LMQW01000020.1, forward strand.
TGCTGATCCGCGAACGAGGGCTGGATGGACACGCAGTCCTCGCCGGCTGGGTCGACGGTGCCAAGAAGACCGAGCTTCTTGCCACGAGCGGCATCTACGCCCTCCCCTCCTATAACGAGGGCTTGCCGATGAGCGTTTTGGAAGCGATGGCGGCGGGCCTTGCCGTCGTGACGACGCGCGTCGGCGGCATTCCCGAACTCGTCACCGACGGCGTCGACGGCATCCTTCTGGAGCCCGGCGACAGGGTCGGCCTGTCTCGTGCTCTCGATGCGCTTCTCGGTGACGACAAGATGCGCCGCCGCATCGCCGAAGCCGGCCGCGCACGGATCGAGGCTCAGTACAGCAACCATGTCGTCTTGCCCATGCTTCACACCATCTATGCCGAAGTCGCTCGCCCCGCTCATTGACGCTTGGCGCTGGACGGACCGGCCGGGTGACAAAGAAAGGGTTAGTCCGCGCGCCGGACACTTGGATTGGCAGTGAGAGAGCATCCCCGCGGCCCTGCCTAGATCAAACGGAAGCCTAAAGGGGAATGGAGGGCCTCGAGGTGGAAGGCCAAAACATGCCGGCCGGCAGGTGCCATCGCTTTTGGTCCCCCCTTCAGCCCGTGAGCCCTGCATCCGTTACAGGGGATCGACCTCTTCCTGCACCTCGCAAGACCGAATGCGATTATGTTGCGGAATCGGCCATCCGGCGATGCAATTCTCGACTGGATATCTCGGCATCCGTTTTCGCATCCGAAACGATACGGACCATCGGCTTTCACAAACTTTTGTTATGATCACGTTTGATGACCGAAAGGCATACGAGACAACCGTGTGTCTGCTCGGAGCCACTTGAGACAGCACGAGGCCAGATTTCGCGCGCCTTCCTTCCGCAGCGTAATGTTGAAGAACGACTTTTGATTATTCAAACAAAATTCCGTCCCGTTTAAGGCGAAAAGAGTTAAACAAAATCAACGACATACTTTGCTGTGGCAGAGGTCAAGGCACCGCCCGCAGGGCTCGGCTGGCCGCTGCGGCAGGAGTTCGTTCATAAGGAAACGCTCCACCGCAGCCGCGTCTTGTTCACAACACTCGACGCAAAGATCTCTAAATTTTTAGCGTTGTGATACAAACTTGCCACAAACGTTGAAAGTTTTAAGTACGATCAGTCTCGCTAGGCATCGTTCGTTCTTAACCATCGGTACAAAGCGGAACTTTTTGTGATCGCTATTTCGGCACCCTCCCGTTGCACATCCCTAACATTCTGTTAAGACTTCGTTGCATTCACGCTGTCCTCTGTAACTCGACATTCCGAGCGACGAACCGTGAAGCTTGGGCTTGATATTTGCTGAGTGACTTCAGTCACACTAGGAGTTGACGAGATGGCTATCGTGTACGATCCGACGATTTATGGTGGCAGCGCTGACAACATCATCTACGCCGGCGGCGGCAATGATCTTGTCTGGGGCGGCGCGGGCGACGACAAGATCTTCGGCGGAACAGGCGACGACAAGATCTACGGCGGCGCGGACGACGACCGTCTCGAAGGCGGTGAAGGCAATGACATCCTGCGTGGCGACGAAGGCGACGATCGCCTGCTCGGCGACGAAGGCGACGACAATCTCGATGGCGGAATCGGCAACGACAATCTGTCCGGTGACGAAGGCAACGACGTCTTGAACGGCGGCGCCGGCAACGACATTTTGAGCGGTGGAATCGGCAACGACTATCTTTACGGCGGCACGGGCGACGACTTTCTCGCGGGCGGCGAAGGCGACGACACGCTCGATGGCGCAGACGGCAACGACAACGTTCACGGCGGCAACGGCAACGACATCCTGTCGGGCGGCCTTGGCCAGGACTATCTCTCGGGCGGCGCTGGCAACGACCATCTGCAAGGTGGCGCGGGTGCGGACGAACTCTTTGGTGATGTCGGCGACGACATTCTGCGCGGCGGCGAGGGCAACGACGCCCTCGTCGGCGGAGACGACAACGACGTCCTCTACGGCGATGCCGGCCGGGATACGCTCTTCGGCGGTCTCGGTCGCGATCTTTTCTACGGCGGTGCCGGTTCCGATTCTTTCGAATTCCACACGGCCCAGGATAGCGGCCTCGGCGCAGCGGATCGCGACCGGATCATGGACTTCACGCAGGACGACATCATCGACCTTCGCCCGATCGACTCGAACCTTCTGCTTGGCGGCAACAACGCGTTCATCTTCATCGGGAGCGACGCTTTCACTGCTGCCGGCCAGTTGCGCTTCGCGATCGACGCGGAAGGCAACACGGTCATCCAGGGAAACATCGATGGCGACGCGACTACGGTCGACTTCGAGATCGAACTGAACCAGACAGCGGTTGCCCTGACGCAGGACAACTTCTATCTCTAAAATCTCGCGACTTACGAGATAGACCGAACTGAATGGCACCCGGGCGCGCAATCGTCCGGGTGTTTCAGTATGCGCGCCATCGGCTAACGGACGATCTTGGTCGATGACATTGAGTAAGGGTCGATGCCATGCCGCGTCATCGATCGGTCGCGCGAGCATCTGCCAAGCGTAGGAGTCGGCAGGCGTCGGTGCGGATTGGCACTTGAACGAGGTCTGGGACTGTCGGCGGGGCCGTCTTTTATCGTGGTCCTGCTATCCCGATCTTTGCATCACCGCCGAAGAAAACCGCGAAACGATCGCAAGTCTCGGTTGAACGCCGTCTACTTATCGCGGAACGCACGTGAAATCTGGTCGGTCAGAGGTTCGGTCAGGAAGGTCAGGACGGTGCGGTCCTGGGTCGTAATGAAGGCCTCGACCGGCATGCCCGGCATCGGCCGCAATCCCATGAGCCTGCTGAGTTCTTCGGCCGGCACCGCAATGCGGGTGGAATAGTAGCCCTGACCGCTCCGCTCATCCTGATCGATATCGGCGGAAACGAACTGGACGGTTCCAGAAATGTCTGGCGTCGTGCGTTGGTTGACCCCGGAAAACCGCAATGTCGCCTTCTGTCCCTGATGCACGTCGTTGACGTCGCGTGGGGTGATACGGGCCTCGACGACCAGCTTCTCGTCGCTCGGCACGATCTGAAGCACGGTTTCGTTCGGCCGGACGACACCACCGACCGTGTGAACCGCGAGTTTGTGGATGACGCCGTCGAGCGGCGCTTTCAAGGTCGAGCGGTCCAGCTCTTCGGTGGCAGCCGCGCGGCGCTCGATTAGCTCGGAGAGTTGCGTGCGCGCCTCCGAAATCTCCTGAGAGGCCGTCTGGCGAACGTCGTGATCGATCTGAAGCTTTTCCAGATGAAGAGCAGCAATCCGACCCTTCGCTTCGGCAACCGCCGAAATGAGCCGTCCAAGTTCGCCTCTGGCATTCGCCTTCTGGCGCTTCAGATCGCTCGAGCGCGCTTTCGTGACAAGCTTCTTCTGAAGAAGCGCCTCGATCCCCTCAAGATCTTCGTCGATCAGGGCAAGCTGCTGTTCGATCGCCAGGATCTGCTGCTGAAGCCCGAGAATGGTCTGATCAAGTTCGCCGATTTTTTCGGTAAGCTGAGCCTTCTGCCCTTCCCGGCTTGCCCGCCGCAGGTTGAACGCAAGCGTTTCGCCATCCATCGCCTTGCGCGCGTCGGGATCGCTTGAGCGGAAGAGAAGTTCGGCGGGAAAGACAATTTTGGCATTGGAGGCCTGCTCGGCCTCGTCGCGCGCCTGCCGCGCAAGAATTTCATCGATTCGCTTCAGGATGATCTGAAGGTTTGAATTGGCCTTCGTTGCATCGAGCTGAATCAACGTCTGACCCGCAGAAACGTGATCGCCTTCCCGGACGAGAATCGTGCTGATGACGCCGCCCTCGGGATGTTGGATCTGCTTGACGTTGTCGACGACGACAAGAACGCCCTGCGCGATGACCGCGCCGGCGATGCGTGTGGTAGCCGCCCAGCCGCCGACGACGCCGAAGAGAACGAAGATGAGCGCGGCGCCGAGGATGAGATGCCGGCGGATCGAGAGGTGGATCGGTGACGGCATGGCGGAACTCCTCATGCTGCGCTCGCTGCGATCTTGCCGCCGGGGGCACGGGGCGGGTCGATCTCGCGGTTTGGTGCCCACTTTCGGGGAGACGTGTCGGTGATCTTTGCTGCACTATCCGCACGTTCCGCGGGTGCGAGGAGCTTGCCGAGAATGTCGTTCTTTGGCCCGAAGGCTTGGACACGGCCCTCGCCCATGAGAAGCACCAGCGACATGGCCGCAAGTGCACTCGGCCGGTGCGCGACGACGACGGCGATGCCGCCACGCTCGCGCACGCCCATCAGAGCCTGCGTTAGCGCATCCTCGCCCTGCGAGTCCAAATTGGAGTTGGGTTCGTCGAGAACCACCAGAAATGGGTTGCCGAACAGCGCGCGGGCGAGCCCAATCCGCTGGCGTTGGCCAGCTGAGAGGGCCGCTCCGCCCTCGCCGACAGGCGTGCTGTAGCCTTCGGGTAGACGCAGGATAAGATCGTGGACCCCAGCCTGCGTAGCCGCTTCTACAACCGACTGCGGCGAGGCGTCGGGATCGAACCGAGCGATGTTCTGTGCAACGGACCCGGGGAACAGCTGCACGTCCTGCGGCAGGTATCCGATGTGGACGCCGAGCTTGTCGGACGGCCATTGATCCAGCGCCGCGCCGTCGAGGCGCACGCAGCCATGCGCCGGCATCCATGCGCCCACGAGGGCGCGAGCCAGGGTCGACTTCCCGGACCCGCTGGGACCGACGATACCGATCCCATCGCCCGCCCCAGCACTGAACGTGACGTCCTGGATCAAAGGCACGCGGCCGCCGGGCGCCGTTACCGAGACCTTTTCCGCCGAAAGCGCATTTGCGGGAACCGGCAGATCGAGCCGCTCACTTTCAGGTGGCATGCGCTGCAGAAAGCTTTCCAAGCGAGCCCAGCTCTGGCGCGCCGAGATGAACGACTTCCACTGACCGATCGCAAGTTCCACCGGAGCCAATGCACGCGACGTGAGAATCGAGCTGGCGATGATGATGCCACCCGTCGCCTCGTGATTGATCACCAGATAGGCGCCGACGGTAAGGACGGCCGACTGGAGCAGCATGCGCATGACCTTCGAGATCGAGCCGAGCGCTCCGGTGACGTCGGCGGCACGCTTCTGGGTCGCTGCCAGCGATGCGTTGACATCGCCCCAGATCTTGCTGAGCCGCCCCTCCATACCCATGGCCCGGGTCACCTCGGCATTGCGCTTGACGGTCTCGGATAGCTGGTTGCGCTGGCGCGAGAAATTCGACGTCTGCTCGACCGGCTTGTGAGAGAATATCTCCGTCGCGTAGGTCAGCGCCAGGAGAAGCAGACCACCGATCGTCGCCGTCCAGCCGATCATCGGGTGAAAAGCAAAGCAGATGGTCAGATAAAACGGCATCCATGGCAGATCGAACAGCGCGGTCGGCCCGAGACCGGAAAAGAAACTGCGAACCGTGTCCATGTCCCGAGCAGGCTGCGTGCTGTCCAAACCGTCGGTGTGGAGCGGAAGGCGGGTCACCGCAAAGAAGGTGCGTTCACTGGCGGCCTCGCTGATGGCGACGCCGATCCGCGCGAGAATCCGACCGCGGACGATGTCGATGACGCCCTGGAAGAGGTAGAGGACGGTGGCGATGACCGCGAGGCCGACGAGGGTCGGCACGCTGCCGCTCGGCAGAACTCGATCGTAGACCTCCAGCATGAAGAAAGATCCCGTCAGGAACAGGATATTCAACGCACCGCTAAGGATGCCGACGCCGATGAACGCGCCGCGGCATGCACGAAGGGCTTGGCGCAGTTCCGGGCAACCCGCCGCGCGCCGGTCCGTCTTACTGCGAATGGTCGCCATTCTCGAAGCCTCTCCTACCGGTGACCCCGATCCTCGACCCGTCGAAGATCTGAACATTTCAGTGGCGTTGCCCCGCTGACGTTGCACCAGTCGGCGGGTCATACCAGCGATTGCTGGATCGAGCCGCTCGTCTCGCGCACTACGCCGTCGACGCGCTCGGCACCGGACGGGTTGGGAGAGAGATTAGCTTTGGAGTGTTACCGATCTGCAAATCCAAGAGAATTTGCCTGCGCGACCCGGTCGGGGACGAGCTATGGACTGGCAGAGCGCGATGTTGCCGTAAAGCAAGTTTCTTAAACGTAACCTGCTCTTCAGCGAACGTGGAGCGATTTGCTCTCTTTCAAAAAAGGCCGGAAACCTATATGGATCTTCACAAGTGAGTGTGAGGGTTTCCATGCGCAATCGTTTGATAACGACTCTTTTGGCAAGCGGAATAGCCGCGATGAGCTTCGGCGCCGCCTTCGCGCAGGAGGGGAGCGTAGCTCAGACCGTGCCCGCCGTGACAGACACGGCTGCCGCGTCTCAGGGCACCTCCACGGGGACGCCGGCAGCGGCGGCGGCTCAGCCGACCGAAGGCCGTTCTGTGCCGGTTAGCGGGACATCCACCCAACCGGTTGCGCAAGGTGCGGCACCGGCTTCGGACAACAGCCAAACCGACTCAGCCATAACGGCATCGAGCTTCCAGACGCCCCCAAACGCCTATCTCGTAGGCGACGATCGTCTTGCTCCGACGGAAATCGAAGCTTGGCTACTGGCGCCCCGCAGCGTGATTGAAGAAACGCCGCTCGTTGCGGAGCGGACGTCGGCACGCGTGACCCGGTTGCTCGGCACGGACCAGCGCACGGTTCCGCCGATGATCCAGTTGGCGGTCGCCACCGACACCAACCCCGAGCAGCGCGCCATGATCGCAGTAGGCTTCGCACAGGCCACACGTGATGCCGAGCCGGTGGCGCCCGAATATGCGGCTTATCTTCAGGAAGCTGTGGCTCGCTCGGGCTCCGAGGCGTTAATCACCGCTTTTAACGTCGCTTTCCAGACAACCGAAATTCAGACTTCCTCCATCAACGGCCCTGCTGGTGGCCGCGGTGGCGCGGGAGCCGGATCGCTTAATGGCGGCGGTGATAGCGGCATCTCCGGCAGCGTCGGTGGTAGCGCGGTCGTCGAAACCACAAGCCCAGCCTCTGGCTCCAGAAACAGCCTCGCGGCAGTGGGTGATGATGACGATGGCGATGGTGATGATGGCGCCGTCGGGCCGGCGGGCCCCGCAGGACCTCCTGGGCCAGCAGGTCCTGGAGCTTGTAATGATGCAAGCCCGACCACTCCGGGGTGCGCTTCGATTTAGGATTTCGTTGCATCGTTGCGATGAGATGGTTTGGTAAGGATAGGTTTGCATGCGGCGCCCCTCTTAGGAGGGGCGCCGCATTGTTTTGAGTCAAACCTGTCTGTTGTAAAAACGCTTGTCGCATTCGGTTGCTGAACCTGAATACGAATTCTTTTAACGGCTTCTGATATCGCCGTGGCGTTGTATAGCTGGCGATTGTGGTACACGGTCGCCCTGAGACCAGGGTAAGGACTGTTAATGTTGTGTGTCTGCGCAAATCGACTTCGCTGCAATGCAACATTTTTTGACGGTCACGCCTTGGTCATGCCATTAGAAACTGCAACATCGGTGGGCCGTCTCGAATTCTGAACGCTCAAGATAGATTCGGTATCATCATTACCGCGATGAAGTGCTCATCGATGGTTCTCGAATTGAGTGAGGGTGCATGCTGCATTATCCCGAGTCGCGTGTGAGAGATGCCAGCCAGCCAATGGCCTCCGATCATGGCGGGTCGAGTTTCGTCGATCTCGACCACATCTTCGCGATGGTGCGTCGTCAGCTTTGGGTCGTCCTAGTCGGGCTTGTCATCGGTGCGATGGTCGGAGTGGCCTATCTCCTCTCCGCAGTTCCGCTCTACACTGCGACCTCCGACATTCTCATCGACAAAGGCCAGTCTAAGATCGTCGACGAGTTGGCCTCGGCAAGCGGCGTCTTCCAAGACGAGGCTGAGATGCTGAGCCAGGTCGAACTTCTAAAGTCTGACCAGATCGCCGACGGTGTGGAGAAGCGCCTGAGCCTCTCCGAGAATGCGGTGTTCATGGCCGGTAATCCGTCGGTTCTGCGATCCGCCATCCTTGGCATCAAGAGCCTCGTCGCCCTCGTGACCGGCGACGACGCCCTTGATCTCGACGAGGAGGCGACCACACGGGAAGAAGCCAAAGCCCTTCTTCAGAAGAATTTGACCGTGGAGCGCGTCGGCCAGACCTACGTCCTGCGGCTCGGCTACACGTCCGTTGATCCAGAGCTCGCTGCTCGCATCACAGCCGCCTATGGCGAAGCCTATCTCGACGATCAGCTCCAGGCCAAATACGAAGCAACTCGCCGCGCCAGCGGCTGGCTCCAGGACCGAATCGCAGAATTGAAGGAACAGTCTTACAATGCAGACCTTGCGGTCCAGCAATTCCGCAACGACAATGGTCTGATTGCGTCCGGCGAGCAGCTGGTCTCGCAGCAGCAGTTGAACCAGATCAACAGCCAGCTGATCGAGTCCCAGGCCCAGACATCAGAGTCCAAGGCCCGCCTCGACCAGATCAACGCGATTATTGCGACGGGCCGCACGGACTCCGTCGTTGGAGACGCGTTGTCGAGCCAGACGATCAACACTCTGCGCGACAAGTATCTCGATACCGCCCGACGAGAGACGGAGATTCGCGGAAAGCTTGGAAGCGGGCACGTCCAGGCAGTGCGACTGCGGTCGGAGATGAAAGAATACGAGCGGCTCATTTTCGGCGAGCTGCGCCGGATCGCGGATAGCTATCAGAGCAACTATACGGTCGCTCTCGAACGCGAGAAATCGCTCGAGGCGAGCCTCGCTCGCGTCGTTTCGGTGAACGCGAGCGACAACACAATGCAGGTCAAGCTACGCGAACTCGAACGCGAATCTGAGACGTTCAAGTCGCTTTACGACAACTTCCTGCAGCGCTACCAGCAAACCGTGCAGCAGCAATCCTTTCCGATCACGGATGCGCGGATCATCACACCGGCGTCCGTGCCGGACAAGCCGAGCGCGCCGAAGACGCCGATCGTTCTGGCAATGTTCATGGCCCTTGGCGTTGCCGCGGGAACGGGTTCCGCCGCCCTGCGCGAATATCGCGACCGCTTCTTCCGGGTTGGTGCGCAGGTTCGTACCGAACTTGAAACCGAGTTTCTCGGTTACACGCCTATCGTCAAGTCGCAGACAACACGCACGGATGCGGTGGTACCCTCCCTTTGGGCTCCAGGTGGAATGGCGGCCTATGTCCGCCAGCATCCAATGTCCGGCTTTACCGAAACGCTTCGCAATGTGAAGGTGGCGGTCGATCTCGCCATGCCGGATCTGTCTTGCAAGGTTATCGGCGTCGTTTCCTGCATGCCGACCGAAGGTAAGTCCACGATATCGGCCAATCTCGGCTGCCTTCTAGCCATGCAAGGCGCAAAGACGCTCCTGATCGACGGCGACCTCCGAAATCCAGGCCTGAGCCGCATGATGGCAAAGAAACCCGATGCAGGTGTTGTCGAGGTCGTTCTCGGGCAGGCGCCCGCGAATGCCACCATACTCGCCGACAGTGACGAAAAGCTGTCGCTTCTTCCTACGATCCTGAAGCGACGCGTTGCCAACACGGCCGAGATCCTGGCCTCGCCCAGCATGGCCAACCTTTTGACAGGTTTTCGATCCGAGTATGACTATGTAGTCGTAGACCTGCCTCCCCTTGGCCCGGTGGTCGATGCCAAGGCCTTTGCAGGTCGCGTGGACGCTTTCGTCTTCGTCATCGAATGGGGGCGCACGTCGCGAATGCTCGTGCGCAACATCCTGATGAACAACCCCGTCTTCCACGAGAAATGTCTCGGCGTTATTTTGAATAAGGCTGACAACAGCAAGATGAAGTTCTATCGATCTTATGGGTCGCCGGAATATTACGCATCCCGCTACAACTCCTACTATACGGACTGATCAACCACTTGCTGAGACGTGTTCTCTGGCGGGTCCTACCACCCGCGGCTCTGACCAGTTTCGGCCTTTTTGGCTGCTTTTCGCTCGTAGCGGCGCTTTCGGCTGCTCCGTGGGAGCGACTATCACAGGCTAGTATTCAATCGGGAGGTGTCCCGGTCCTTTCCGACACGTTGGCGGAGCGCCTCACGCAAAGGGTGGGTGCGACCTATGACGGGCTTTGCTTCTATGAGTTGACGAAAAGTCGCGTTGTCGTCGCCAATGCTTTGCTGCAACGATTGATCGCGAGGGCTGGGCCCGAAGCTGAACGGAGGGAGGCCAGCCGTCGCGCCCTTCGGAGCATCGTCGATGCCTTGGCCTGCCACCCGATGGACGGCGAACTCTGGTACGCGCTTGCCGTCCGCGAGCGCGACGAGGAAATGAAATCGTCCCGCTTACGCGCTTTGATGCAGATGTCCATTGATCTCGACCCGATGTCTGCCCACCTGCTGATGCAACGCTCAGCTCTCATGGCTTCGTTGATCGGGAGTCCTCAGCTCGGACAGGATCTCGGGCCGGTCGTCGATTTCCGACGGGCTCTGGCGCTGCTGCACGACGAAGACGTATTGCCCCTGCTGCGCCTTCTGGAACTCTATGGTCGGCCTGAAGTGGCTCAGGTTTTCCTGACTCAGCTTCCGATCGAACGACGCGACAGGCTCACGCGCGGACTTCTTCGAGAGCACGAGCGCGAGGAAGACGCAAACCGTGGCTACGAATTCACGCCTTTCGGGCAAGGCGACACGGCTGATAAGAAGCGTTGAAGCTTTTCGGTCACGATACGTTTGAGATCTGATCAGACGATATTGGAAGCATCGGCCTCAAAAGACGTTTGGTACGGCAGCAGCGCCTGAAAGAATCGTTACCACCTCGCGCCAACCAGAGGCGAAGGCGCATGGTCTGCCGATCATGACGGACGTTGCGAGCCCTTTGGAGTTGCGTCGGTTTGCCAAGTGGGAGCCGCACGGCCCACGGTGCAACCGATGCTGACCGTCGCCA
>NZ_LMQW01000021.1 GCF_001425485.1 Aureimonas sp. Leaf427
CTTGCCCTCCTGCCGGGAGGATCGGCTCGGCCCATCCGAGCAACCCTCGAACAGACAGTGTAGGGCAAGCCGCCCGGCCAAGCGGACATACGGTCTTACGCGCCGCGCATCTTCAAGGAGGGCGCCATCATCGCCGCGTCCGGCGGCTTCATCTCGATCGCGGTCGCGATCGGCATGTCGGTCTGGCGGGCGCGGGAAGCCAAGGACGTGGAAACCTACGGTTCGGCGCGTTGGGCTGAGCCGACCGAGATCGAGGCAGCGGGGCTGCTCGGCCCGGACGGCGTCGTGCTCGGCCGTTACGATCGCGCCTATCTCCGCCACGACGGCCCGGAGCATGTACTGTGCTTCGCGCCGACCCGCTCGGGCAAGGGTGTCGGTCTCGTCGTGCCGTCGCTCCTGACCTGGCCCGGCTCGGCGATCGTCCACGACATCAAGGGCGAGAACTGGACGATCACCGCCGGCTTCCGCGCGCGGCATGGCCGCGTGCTGCTGTTCGATCCGACCAACTCGAAGTCCGCCGCCTACAACCCGCTTCTCGAGGTCCGCCGCGGCGAGTGGGAGGTCCGCGACGTCCAGAACATCGCCGACATCCTCGTCGATCCCGAAGGCTCGCTGGACAAGCGGAACCACTGGGAGAAGACCAGCCACGCGCTGCTCGTCGGCGCAATCCTTCATGTCCTCTACGCGGAGGCCGACAAGACGCTGGCGGGCGTCGCCAGCTTCCTGTCCGACCCGAAGCGCTCCATCGAGGCGACGCTATCTGCGATGATGCGAACCGCGCATCTCGGCGAGGCCGGACCGCATCCCGTCGTCGCCAGCGCGGCGCGCGAACTGCTCAACAAATCCGACAACGAGCGGTCGGGCGTCCTCTCGACGGCCATGTCCTTCCTTGGGCTCTACCGCGATCCCGTTGTCGCGGCCGTCACCGCGCGCTGCGACTGGCGGATCGCCGATATCGTCGGCGCGAAGCACCCGACCACGCTCTATCTCGTCGTGCCGCCCTCCGACATCGCCCGCACCAAGCCGCTGATCCGACTGATCCTCAACCAGGTCGGCCGCCGCCTGACCGAGGACCTGCAGTCCAGGGGTAACCGGCACCGGCTGCTCCTGATGCTCGACGAGTTCCCGGCGCTCGGACGCCTCGACTTCTTCGAGTCCGCGCTGGCGTTCATGGCGGGCTACGGACTCAAGGCCTTCCTGATCGCGCAGTCGCTGAACCAGATCGAGAAGGCCTACGGGCCGAACAATTCGGTGCTCGACAACTGCCACGTCCGTGTCTCGTTCGCCACCAACGACGAGCGCACCGCCAAGCGCGTGTCAGATGCGCTCGGCACCGCGACCGAGATCAAGGCGATGAAGAACTATGCCGGCCACCGCCTCTCGCCCTGGCTCGGCCATCTCATGGTTTCGCGTTCGGAGACGGCGCGCCCGCTGCTGACGCCGGGCGAGGTCATGCAGCTTCCAGCGACCGACGAGGTCGTGATGGTGGCGGGCACCCCGCCGATCCGGGCAAAGAAGGCGCGCTTCTACGAGGACGCCCGCTTCACCGAGCGTGTGCTGGCGCCGCCGAAGCTCACACCGCCCAAAATCCAGCACCCGGACGACTGGACGACGCGGCCGCTCCCCCCAAGACCGCAAGTCGATGACGCCGCAGCGCCGCGCGAACATGGCGACGACGATCCGACCGAGTCCGAGCGACGGCATCAGCCCGAGCTCAGCCGGGTGATGCCGGTCGAAAGGAAGCAGCCGATTGAGAACGAGTTCGGGTCCGGTGCCGATGGTGACGAGATGGAAGACGACGCCGTGCGCAACACCCGCTTGAACCAGTTCATGCTGGGGAACGCGCGGCAGATCTCGCTCGATCCCGGCGACGGCATGGATCTGTGAGGACGCCATGACGAAGACGCCAAGAAAGCAGCGCCTGTCAGTCTACCTCGATCCGCCGGTCATGAAGGCACTGGCCGAGCACGCGGCGCGACGCGATCACTCCCGCTCGCTGGTGGCCGAGGCCGCCATCGCGTCCTTCCTATCGCCCGACGCCGCCGAGCGGCAGGAGGCGGCGATCGTCAAACGCATCGACCAACTCGATCGCCGCCTTGCACGAGCAGAACGCGATCTCGGCATTGCAGTGGAATCGCTGGCCGTCTTCGTGCGCTTCTGGGTAGCGACGACGCCGACACTGCCGGAGCCGGCGGCCAAGGCCGCCCGGGCCGATGCCGGTCGGCGCTACGATGCATTTGTAACCGCGCTAGGCCGACGTCTCGCCAAGGGACCAACGTTGCGGCAGGAGATATCAGAGGACGTGTCGCCGCATCGCCAGCCGCCCCGAACCTAATAAAAGTCCAGCTACGAACAGGTATCGTAGGCATAGATGGTGGTAGAACGAACCCGCTTCCGCGGGAAGAGCGGCGGTTTCGTCGTCGGAGGACTGACACGAGCGCACTGCGCTGATTGAGCGTCGCCCGGTGCGGGCGGACGATCCTGGCTCCTTCACCCGGACGGAGCCTTCCCATGACGACCTCTATCATTCCCGCCGCCGCGGTCAGTCCGTTGCGCCAGCGCCTGATCGCCGACATGACGATGCGCCGTTTTTCTGCCGAGACGCGGCGCAACGACCTGCGCGACGTCGGACGCCTGGCCTCGTTCCTCGGACGCTCGCCCGACACGGCCAGCGTCGAGGACTTGCGCCGCTTCCAGATCGCGCTTCAGGAGGCAGGCCTCGGCGTGCCGACGATGAACGCGGTCGTCTCGGCGCTGCGCTTCTTCTTCGTCCACGTGATCGACAGGCCGGATCTCGACCGCAAGCTGGTGCAACTGCGCTACCCCCGCACCCTGCCCGATGTTCTCAGCTCCGAAGAGGTCCGCCGGCTGCTGGGCGCCACCGTCTGCCTCAAGTACCTGGCGGCGCTTTCCGTCGCCTACGGAGCAGGGCTGCGCGCCGCCGAGGTCGCAAGCCTGAGGGTCGGCGACGTCGACTCCACCCGGATGCTCCTGCGCGTCGAGCGCGGCAAGGGCGGGCGCGATCGCAACGCCATGCTCTCTACCGACCTCCTCGCTCTTCTACGCGAGTGGTGGATCGAGGGGCACCGGCAGGGTATCCTGCATCGTGAGGGCTGGCTGTTTCTCAGGCAGAACTGGGCACGGCCCCTTTCAACGCGCCAACTTCACCGCATCGTGGTCGAAGCGGCGCGGGCACCCGTCCAACCTTACGATCTCGAACGGCTAAGCGGGCCGCGCCGCGATCGCAAAACCCGGGTTGGACGTGGCAGGGCCCGAACCTCTTCAGGATCTACAACGATTTCTGTGAGCAGTGTAGCGGCATCCGTACCGGCTTCTAAAGCGATGCGTATCAGGATTGCTACTGTCGGGTTCTGTTTGCCGAGTTCTATGCGCCCGAGGTAGAGACGGTCTATCCCGCATTTCTCTGCAAAAGCCGCTTGCGAGAGGCCCGCGGCCTTACGCGCTGCCCGCACGCGGCTTCCCAACTGCTGCATTGCCGATTTGGCCATCCTGAATATGTGCCCCGACGACCGTTGTGACGCTACCTTCAAATGTATGCGCGAGCCGGGTGCGGTAGTCCTCCTCGAGTTCGCGTGCCGAACAACAGGCCCTTCTCCTAGCCTTACGTTGGCCGTCCGCTGCATGAGAAAGTAGGAGAAGAGTTGCAACAAATTATGGTGTCTATATACATCATACATAAGGCTTTAGTGGCGACCGGCAAGAGCTTAAGCACAGGACTGAAGGGGGCGTCTGCATGAGGAAAGGTTCCGAAGAAGCGTTAGTCGCTCAGCGGCGATATAGCCGTGCGTCGAGACTTGATGCTGATCCTGGTCTGGTCGTCTCGGAAGCGTTCGTGCGCGGCATCAGGCATATAGGCTACAGGAGCAACGTCGAGGCCATCGCCGAACTCGTGGACAACTCGATCCAAGCCTACGCTCAGCGGGTGGACCTAGTGTCTGGCTTCGCCGACGCGGGGCAGGCCACCCGTCCCGTCCAACTGGCCATCATAGACGACGGCCACGGCATGGGGCCGGGGATGCTACGTTTAGCGATGATGTGGGGCGGGACCCACCGCGAGAACGACCGCAGTGGGCTGGGGCGGTTTGGCTACGGCCTGCCGTGCGCAACAGTCAGCATGGGCCGCTGCTTCACGATTTACTCCAAAGTTAGAGGAGGGAAGGTTCACGCGGTGTGCTTGGACTTGGACCTGCTAGACGCTGGCGTATACCTCGCCGAGGGCGCCCGTCTTTCCATCCCACCGGCGCGGCCCGCCGCGCTACCGGCGTTCGTCAGCGAGGCGATCGCACGCATGCACCCCAATGGATGGCGATCGGGGACGGTCGTCGTTATTGACAAGCTCGACAGGCTGCATTGGGCTACGGCTAGCGGACTCCGGCGCAACCTGATCCGCCAGTTCGGCATCGCCTACCACAAGCTGCTCGCGGCAACAGCGATTCACATCGACGGGGAGCCGGTCCAGCCGATCGACCCCCTGTTCTTGTCACCGGACTGCGCGCTGAGTTCGCTGGACGAAGATCGCGCGCAGCCGCTCGAGCCCGTGACGCTAAAGATCGGCCTCGAAGGGGGCGCCACAGGCGAACTCGTCCTGCGCTACGCGTGGCTCCCGCCGACGTTCGGCGCGGCTGACAAGTCCCGGGACGCCATCGGCCTCAACGCGAACGCCCGCTTCCCCATCCTGAAGCAGTACCACGGCATCGTCTTCAGCCGGAACGGCCGCGTGGTCGACGTCCAGTCGCGGACGCCCTGGACGACCTTCATCAACAACGACCGGTACATTCGGGTCGAGGTGGAGTTCTCCGCCTCACTGGACGAGGCCTTCGGCGTGACGACCTCGAAGCAGCAGGTTTCGGTCTCGCAGGAGGTGTGGGAGCAACTCCAGGCGGCCGGGCTCCCCAAGGCGATCGAGCACCTTCGGTCGAAAGTCCGTGCCGCGAAGGCGGAGCGGCAGAGGGCCATCGGGACCGGCGCTGCGCCGATCGCGGCCGGCACCGATCGCGGTGACGGCCATCCGGACCAACCTGCGCCGTCGCGGCCAACGGCGCGTGGCGCGAGGGAGAGTCAGTCATCCGCCGCAGATGCCCGGCTAGGGGGCGTCGATCCCGGCACGGCGCTAGACGCCCTGCTGTCGCGGATCGACCGGAGGCGGTCGGCCGGCAACGGGGCGATCGCGAACGAATACGACCGGCTGATGAGGGGCTGGGCGAACCAATTGTCGCGCATCTCGGGGACGAAGCCCGCCACCACCTGAGAATAGTCGCAATGGTCGCTGGCGCGAGCGGAGTGAAATTGGCATTGCTGCATCCGGGAGCAATAAATGAAGGGAGGGATGATGGCGAAAAATGACAGCGATCCTTCCGACCTCCGGAAGTTCGCTCCCTTCCTGGCACCCAAAGAGCGCGACCAACTCCACGGATTGCTGAACTTCGCCGGGCCGACGCCCGCGGGGTTCGCGGAGAGCCTGCGACAGCTGGCGCGCAGCTACATCGACGACGGCGACAGCGCGAAACTGCGCGCTATATGCCTCCTCGTCGCAGACCTGCTCGAACAGGGCTGGCGCGTGTCGTTCGAGTCCGAGGGCCTGCACTTCAAGCCGCCCGGCATCGCGACCGGCAGCGGCCAGTCGGTCGAGGACGTGAAGGGCCGAATCCGCGCTGCACTTCAGGCCGCGCGGCGCCGGCAACTCGCAGAACCTTCCGTCAGGGCCTTCATCGCCCGGATGGAGCGCCGGACCCTGCGCGCCCCCGGCGTCCGGAGCTCGATCTTCGACCTAATCGACGATGGCGCCGCCCTGGCCGATGACCTTGCGGCGATCGCGGCGCTGCCCGAAGCGGATCGCGACATGGCGCTGGCGAGGCTCGTCGACCCGGTCGTCGAGATTTGCCAAGCGGGCACGCGCTGCCCGGACACAGGCCTGCCGCTGAACGACATCTGGCGCTACTTCCGCCACACCTGGGCCCACGAGTACCGGCCCATCCCGGGCCGCCAGCTTCTCGTGCTGGTGAGGAACGCGGCCCGGCCGAACCGTCCCGTCATGGGCATCGCGATGCTCGCCAGCCCCGTGATGAGGGTGTCCGTCCGGGACAACTGGATCGGCTGGCTCCGGGAGGCCGCCGAGGCGAACCTCCGCGAAGGGCGCTGGCGGCCCGATCGCCTCGCCCGCGCCATGACCGACAGGATAGAGATCTCGATCGGCGCCGTGCGCTGGGACGACCTCGCGCGGCCGGATGAGATCGAGGCGCCCGTCGACAACACCGTGCTGAGACTCGAGCAGAAGGCGGCGGGCGCCGCGTTCGCCCGCGACCTCGAACTCCGCGCCCACTACCAAGCCAACGTAGAAGCGGGCGGCCGCGTGAAGCCCATGCGCGGAGCGGTCAAGGTGGCTGGAGCAGGCACGGACTGGCGGACGGCTTCCGAGGACGTGCTGTTCGTCCGCAAGCGAGCCGAACTGCTGGCGCAGTTGCTGTTCGCCAAGCAGGTGTTCCGGGCCGCCGACCTCGAGGGCGACCCAGCCGCCGCGCTCGATCAACTGCTGTCCGCGAAGACGGGTCAGCGCGCCATCGACATCGTCCTGACGGAGTTCCGCAAGGCCGGACTTTCCAGCCGCGTCGCCGACGTCAGCATCTGCGGCGCGGTCGCACCCTACAACGAACTTCTCGGCGGGAAGCTGGTCGCCCTGCTGCTGGCCTCCAGTGAGGTCCACGACCATTACGCGCGGCGCTACGGAGGACAGGTGAGCGTCATCGCGTCGCAGATGGCGGGGCGCGCCATCTCGAAGCCGGCGGACCTGCGGGTGCTGACCACGACGAGCCTCTACGGCGTCGGCTCGAGCCAGTACAACCGGCTGACCCTGCGCGCCTCCGAGCACGAGGGACTCGAACTGGACATCCGATGGGATTCCATTGGGCGAAGCAAGACGGGCGGGTTCGGGACGCTGCACCTCGGGGCGGACACCGCCCACGCCCTCAGGCAGATGGCGCAGGACCTGCACACCTCCAGGCGGGTGAACAACCGGTTCGGCGAGGGGACGAGCCCCCGGCTCCGACAGATCCGCGAGGGCCTGGACGCCCTGGGCATCGCGAGCGACAGCGTCCTGCACCACGCCACGCCGCGCCTGTTCTACGCGTGCAAACTCGGGGGGGACGCGAGGGCTTCGCTCCTCGGCATGGCGGGGGAGGAGGCGCAGCCCTCGCCGGCGGCGGCCATCGCCCAGGCATGGCGGCGGCGGTGGCTCGACGGCCGGAGCCGACGGCCGGAGACCTTGGACGCAATGAGGGCGCAGGGTCCCGAGAGCGTCAGCCGGTCGTTGCTCGACCAGCCCAGGGGGGACCTCCTGGCCGACCTGGAGGGCTAGGTTCCCAGGCGGCCCAGATCGATCCACTCGACGAAGTCACGCCGACGTCCAGCCACATCCAGCAGGACATCCCGCAGCGGCCCGGGCGCCGTCCCCACGCTGATCACCAGCGTATCCATCGCACGCGTCAGCGGTATCATGATCCAGCGGGCCGCGTGGCGGTCGGCGGCCTCGGCCCTGCTCTCGACAAGCGGGTCGTGGGCGTGGTCCTCCGCGAGCCACTGGCGGGCCTTGTAGTCCCAGAGCTGATCGAGGTCGTAGTTGATTGTCGTCCACCCTTCCAGCCCGCGGCATGAGTCGTACTGGACGAAGCGCAGTTCCTCGCGGTCAGTCGGGTAATGCTCGCGCACGTCACGCGCCGTGCCATCCCAGACCTTTCCGCCAGACAGCAGCACGGATCGAGCGGCGGCGCTGCCGGTCCCCGCCGGACCGCTAGTGACCGACTGCGGCGGCACGCAGGCCAGCAGGTCGACCGGATGGTTGCCAAGTTCCCTGGCCTCCGCGACCAGTTCCGCGATCCTCGCCGGCTCGGCGGTCAGGTCCCCCTCGTATATGATCACTCGTCCGCCGACGGCGTCTGCGTTGGGTACGAGGTCCCAGTCGTCCAGCCCGAGGCCGGCCGCCACGTCGGCGACGAACGACGCGACGTTCGACTTCATGCGAAGGCATTTCTTGAGCCTGCGCATGGTCGACTGGCCCTTGCCCAGGTCCGAGGTCCAGTCCGCCACGGATTCCCGGACGTACTGGTCCACTCCGTCCGACACGACCAGCCGCTTGGGCCCGTAGACAGCGTTCAGGATTGCGATCTCGTCGCCTGGCCAATCCTGGCCCTCGTCGACGAAGACGAGGTCCCAGTCGAAGTCAGTGGCGTCCGCCTTCATCATCGCGGCGAGATCCCCGGGCGTGACCGCACCACCGCGGAGATAGTCGAGCAGGGTGGCCTTGTGCCGGTCGAAGTCGTCAAGGAAGCCGCCGTAGTCGTCGATGACCCCCAGCTTCAGCATCAGGCGGCCGATGAACCCGTGGACGGTCTCGATGGCGATGCCGCCGGCCTCGACGCCGCGTGGCACGCCGAGGAGCGACATCGTCCGGCGCATGTCGGCGACGAGCGCCTTGTTGAACGTGAGGACGAGAGAACGGTGCCCGGACTGATCGAACGCGCGGTAGGCCATCTGCAGCAGGATGACCGTCTTCCCGACGCCGCCCCGGCCCTTGAGCAGGATCTGGCGCTCGCCGAGGTCCTCCAGCCAGGCGTCCGGCAGGGCCGCCTTGGCGATCAGGTCCATGCGTCGCCGGTCAAGCGGCGTAGGCTCCAGCGTGGCGAACAATGGCGAACTCGGCGAAAGCAGCCGGTCGAACGCGTCCTCGGTCCCATAGCTGAGCACGACGCGGCGATCGTTCTCGCGCGGCCCGGTAACCTGACCGAGAACATTGAGGATGCGCTCGAAACTCGTGTCGCTGGCTATGCAGACATGTGGGCGCGGCGGCAGGTCGCGCTCCTTGAGGCCAGTGAAGAGGACGAGGTTCTGGACACGGACGTGGTCCAGCCCGAACCGGTCGAGCCACTTCTTGAACTCGAACATCTGCGACCGGTTCTTCTCGGTCACGCATTCCCACGAGACCTGCCCGTTGCGGACGTAGCGGACTGACGCCACGGAATTCTCGAAGCGCACGCCGGTCGCGGAGTGGGACTTCACCTCGATCACGAGCGCGAAGTTCCGCACTTTGGCGGACCGGGGCGTGAACGGCACCCCGTCGCGCGGATAGAACTTCCACTCGACGTCGAACCTGCGCGCATCCGCGAAGGTGCCGATCACCACAAGGTCGAGATCCTCGATCTTCTGGCCGTGCATCTTCAGTCCGACGAACATCCTCACCGTGTCGGTCCGGTTGCGGGCGAGATCCGGCCATAGGTCCAGCAGCCTCCGCTCCAGGCGCTTCGCGGCCAGGTACTCGTCGCCCTCGGTGACGCCGGAAATAATGATCACCGGACGGTTTCCGGCACGCGCACCTCGTCGGAACCGCTCAACGGAGTACCTCCTCCTCGACAGCCCGCGTGGCCGCAGGCAGGTTGCCCCTGACAAGAAGCTCGTTGACCGGGATCACCGCGCCGCCGTCCCACCTCTCGCGCAGTTCGGCGATGAGCGGGTCCGCCGGGTGGTCGGCGGTCAACGGACCCGCGATCGCGATCACGCTCACCGCGCCGTCTGACCGAGTGGCGAGGATCGGCACCGGGACATCACCCATGCCGGACACCATGACCGAGGCTTCGCCCGAATAGGTCATGCCGTTGCCCGTGTTCCGCTGCAGGTCCAAGAGGAGAACCTTGGTTGACGCCGCGACCCGCTGGGGGCTGAACGGCTGCATCTGGTCGGTCAGGAGGAACTCGACGAGTTCGGCGCCGACGTGACGGTCCAACTGGCCGTGCTCGAACTTGTTCTTGAAGCTGCGCAGACAGCGGTAGCAGGACGAATCGCAGTCCTCCTCGCAGGTCTTCATGACCTTGAGGGCGCGCTGGAACAACTCGAGGCTGCGGTCGGCGAGTTGCCGCGCGAAGCCGGCACCTCCCGGCAGCGTGTCGTAAAGGAAGATCTCCGCCTCGAGGCCAGCCATCCCCGCCGGCGTCAGTGCCGGACGGTATTCCGCCATCATCTCGCCAGGCTCGACCTCCAGCAGGCTGCACGCGGCCTTCGCCATCGCCTCGCTCACGGTCCGGAGCGCAACGTCCGTCGGGTAGCGGCCCGGCTTCAGCTTGAGCGGCGCCTCCACCCGCAGGGAGAAGAGGGCGATGTCCGTGATGAAGTCGGTCCCGAGCACGAGGTGCCTCGTGGTCCCCGTGCCGGGACAGGTGGGCTCCTTGTCGGGAAACGGCTTGGGGTGCGGCGAGAACATCGACGCCGTGCCCTCAGCCGATGACTCGATGCGGCCGCACAGGGTGCAGTAGTTGTAGCCCTCGTGCTTCGGGCCGGTGTTGGACACGAGCAGGTGCTCGCGGTTCGGCATCACACGGATGCGGTCGTTCACGAGCGTCCACTTCTCGTCGTCCGCGGGCGTAGGCATCACGAGCTTCGCGCGGGTTGCGTAGCTGGTTTCCGGCATGTCGTCGGGCGAGGTCACCTCCTCTTGGTCCACGCGGTGGGCGAAGCCCGGGGGCCGCAGCCAGTACCGCGTGGGGCCGAACGTCTCCTCGGACCCGCAAGCATGGCAGTCCGTGACCGCGTCGCGCTCGAGCCCCTCGTCGATCTTCACGGTCTCGGCGAAACCGCACTCGCTGCATTCCCGGTAGAGCCGGCGGTTCCGCCATGCGTCGTAGCGGTCCTCCGACATTGGGGAGTAGATCGCCCCGGACGTGTAGCACTTGCCGGATATCCACACCTGCTTGCCGGGGGCGTATTGCGACAACGCCACGGGCAGCCCCTGCGAGGGCGCGAAGCGCATTACCGGCTTGTACTGGGTGGAGCGCTCCAGATCGAAGACGCTGAACGTCGCGACGTCCGTCGGGAAGGCGTATCGCGGAAGGACGCCCTTGTAGAGGAGCCGGTCGAGCAGCGTTCCGGTCACGGCCTTCTGAGGCGGCGCCTCCTCGCCAACTTCCTCCTGGACCTCGGCGCCGGCGTCCGCGCCGTCGGACTCATCGTCCTTCTCCACCTTCGCCCCGGCGACGGAATCGTTGGCGATCGCCGTCTCAACCGCGGTCACGCAGTCCACGACCATCCCGTCGAGGAGAGCCTGCCTGACCTCGCCGGCTACCTCGTGCGGAATCCATCCGGACACCCGGGCCTTGAGCGCGGCCTCGTTGTCTATGAGCCACTGCCTGAAGTCGGCCGCGTTCAACTGGGCACCCGCAGTCTTGAAGTCCTGCACCGAGCCCAGGACCGAGAACAGGTCGGGATTGGCCATGGGATCGAACGTCGGCAGCCGCACTTGGTGGTATGACTGCAGCAGGTAGGCGCGGATGTGGCGCTTAACGATGTCGGGGTTGTCCAGCGTAAGCTTGGGATCGATCACCTTGCCCGAGATCATCTCCCTCGGCTCGCTGAAGTAGTGCTCGTCGTGGCTGTCGGCGCTCCCGAACGCGACGACGGTGGCCACCGCGTTGCCCCGGCGCCCGGCGCGGCCCGCGCGCTGCTGGTAGTTGGCCCTGCCAGGCGGCATGTTGCGCAGCGCGACGCCGGACAGGGCGCCGATGTCGATGCCTACCTCCATCGTCGTGGTGCTGGAGAGCACGTCGATGGCGGTCGAGTTGCCGGCCGTCGCGCCCCAGTCGAGATCGACGTCCTGGAACAAGAGTTCGTTGACCTCCGCCATCGAGAACACGTCGTCGCTCTGCGGCGCGTTGAGCTGTGCGGTGTGCTCCGCGGCGATGAGCGCCATCGGAACCTCGGGCGGGTCCGACAGTGCCCCAAGCACCGGCGACCGGTAGTAGCCCTTGCGGGCGGTGAACACGGTGTCCTCCTCGGGATGGAGCGCCACGACCTGGTCGCTACCGCAGTCGAGGCAGTGGGCTATGGTCCGCACCGGCCTATGGACCGACTTGCAATCTGCGCATCGCCGCCAGTCGCCCTCGAGTTCGAGCGAGAGGTTCTGGCCCGCGAGCCTGCGGAAGCCGCCGTCCATGTCCGTCGTGAAGATGTTGAGCAGCAGCGGCGTCCAGGCCTTGAACGCCTTGCGCGCGGCCGCGTCCTTCAGCACCACGTCCATCGCCTTAAACATGCCCTTTCGGGAATTGACGGTGGTGCCCTTGCCGGCGGGGCGCTTGTACCAGGTCGTCGGCATCGTGTTCAGCCAGAAGCCCACCGAGCGCCAGCACCGCAGCCAAGCCCGCGCCAGGGCGACCTTGTCCTCGTCGTTCTCGGCGATGCCGGGGATGGAAGGAAGCGCGTGCAGTTCCTTAGTCTTGTTCGCCCGCTCGCGCAGCGACGCCAGCGCGAGCGCCTCCAGGCCGAGGTACTTGTCCTGGACAGTCTTCACGATGTCGTCGAGGAGGGCCGCCGGCGGCGTCTCGCCGCGCACCTCCATCCACAGCATCGTCAGGCGGGCCTCGTCCGAGAGCGCGTTCTCGGCGAGGCCCTTGGCGACCATCTCCTCGGCGGCGGAGAAGTTCTCGCCCGACTTGCGCTCCGGCCTCAGGCGGACGCCCAGCCCCTGCGAGGCGAGCAGGACGGCGAGGTAGAGTTCCTCGAGGCTCAGCATCTGCTGGACCATCTGCGGCTTCGACAGCACACCGTGTCCCCAGATGATGAGCGAGCGCAGCGCGTCGCGGACGGAGTACATCTGGAGGTTCGGCGCGAGCCGGGCGGCGACCTGACGGGAGTCGGAGAAGACGAGGACCTTGCGCCCGCGCAGGGGCGCGAAGCGGGTGGCCGCCTGCTTCCCCGGAGGCTGGACTGCCAACTGCCTCGACACGAGCGCCTGGAACGGCTGGTCGCCCTTCGTCTGGTGGTCCTGCACAGTAGTCCGGCCGCGTGCCGTCTGGCCGCACACGCCGCACGGCACGAACTGGCCCCGCCGCTCCGAATTGGTGTCGACCTCGCCGTCGTCGCCGACGGGCGGCGTGATCCGGTCCTTCCGTATGTAGACGGTCCGCGTGCGCTGCCCGGCAGAGAGCCGCCCGGTGTCGAGGTCGTACTCCGCCAACTCGCCGGCGTCCGGACGCTTCGGCTTCTCCAGCAGCAGGTCGAGGTCCAGCAGCGGCAGGGTCTCGCCGCCGGACATGCGCAACCTCCGTCCCGGCTCCGACCAGAGCGCGTCCGGCGCATCGAGGTCGTCGGAGTACGCACGCGCGTAGCCGGAGCCGCAACTGCGGCACGTGAAGAATTCGAGGACCCGCGACCCGCAGCCGCAGACTTCGCGGGGCTGGCTATACATTCGACCGCATATGCCGGTGCGCTCCTCCTCGACGATCTCGGCGCATTCCGGGTCCATGCATACCCACAGCCCCGGCAGGCCTCGGTAGAAGTTGTGGACCCGGCACGGCAGCGGCCCCGAGGCGTCCGGCTGCTCCCGCGCGACGCTGCCGATCGCCAGCAGGGCGGTCACCGCCGCGTCGGCGAGATCGGGCGTATCGGGGAAGAGTTCGGCGCCCAGTTCGGCCACCGGCTGCGCGGAGCCCATCGTGGTGTTGACCAGCCGACCCAGCGGCGAGAAGTCCTTGAGTGCCTCGAAGAGGTCGCGCTCGACACCGTGCGTCGGCGCCACGCCGCGGTGCGCGAGGAACGGTGCGACGGCGCCGGCCCTGTCCGCCTCGTCGGGCGAATAGAACTGGCCAAGGTCGAGAGCGGCGAGCACCTGGGCGTCCGCCTTGCTGCCGACCGCGGCGTGCGCTCGGTGGTCGAGGTCGCCGGTGACGGCGACGAAAGTCTCGGCGGGCACGCCCGAAAGCTGGGCGCCGAACTCGGCCGCGTAGACCTTGCTGTCGAAGCTGGCCGTCGCGCAGATCACCTGGAACCGCTCGACCGGTATGTCCAGGCGGTCGCGCAGCCTCCTCAGGAGGAGGCCGACCTCGGCCCCCGCAGCCCCTCGGTAGAGATGGGCCTCATCGAGGACGACCGTGAACTTCTCGGCCGGATTGGCGGCGAGCCACGCCCTGGTGCTGTCGAAGATTGGCCGCTCGATGGGCCGCATCATCATGTACTCGAGCATCGAGTAGTTGGTGACCATCAAGTCGGGGCAGGACGCCTGGACCTCGTGGCGCGTGATGAGTTCCGAATCCTCGGGAAGTGTGGTGGCGCGCAGGAACTCCGCGGTCTTCGGATCGTACCAGCGCGACCCCTTCGATCCGAACCACCGGTCCAGGTCCGGCTTCGCCGGCCACTTGCCGCGCTCCTGCAACTGGCTCCGCAGCCTGGACGCCCGTCTCTGCTCGTCGGACTCGGGGCCGGCGGCCTGGCGCTCGATGTCTACGTAGAACTCCTCGAACGACGCGAGCTTGCGCCCGTCCTTCTTGCCCGAGCGGACCCCGGCGTAGGGCGTCCGGCTGGTGTAGCGGGCGAAGCGGGGCGGACGGCCAGCCCACGCCGTGAACCGCTCGACGAGGTCCGGATCGCCGAAGATCGCCCGAAGACGCCCCAACTGGTCGTTCACGAGCGCGTTCATCGGATAGAGGAGGAGCGCCCGCATCGCCGGCTGCGCGAAGGACCACGGGCTCTCGGACGCCTCGCGGGCGAACTTGCCGAGGATGGGCAGGAGGAAGGACTCGGTCTTGCCCGAGCCCGTCCCGGTCATGATGACAAGGTTGCGTCCGTCGATGAGCGCGTGGCGGACGGCGTCTCCCTGATGCCGGTAGGGCGGGTCGAACAGCAGGCGGGGACGGTCGGCGCGGACGCTGGACAGCTTCTCGAAGATCGTCCGGGCGGCCGGCGGCAGGCCGTCGACATCGCCGAAGCGCGCGCCCACCTGGTAGCGGGGCGTAGTCTCCAGGAAGGGTTCCTGGTGCGTGACCCCCGTGCGGTCCAGCAGGATCCGCCGCTGGTCGATGAGCGAAGGCGCACCGATGTGGTAGGTCGCCTCGATGTACTCCTTCAGCGAGGAGTGGAGACGGTCGATGGTCTCCTGGATCGTCGTCGACATGCTAGCTAAACCCTCCTCATCCCGCCACCCGCGAAAGGAACAGCAGATCCCTCAGAAACTCCTCCTCCGTCGCGATCTCCGCCTCTGGGACGAGGAACGACATGAGGCACCCGGCCGGCTGGACCTCGCTCCCGATGATCGCGAGCCTGCGGCGGGCCCACTTCGGGATCGGCGAGAACAGGTCCAAGATCGCGCCACCCTCGACGGCGCGCAACCTGTATTCCTGCGGCCGGCAGGCGATCGCGTCGATCGCCATCTGGACCCGCCAAGCCGCATCGCAGCCACGCCACCGGTCTCCGTGCAGCGGTAGGTCGAGCAGTTTGACCGGAACGCCGTTCGAGATCTGGGCGTAGCCCCAGAGGTCGGACCCGAAGGCCTGCGGCCTACGGACGACGTAGTTCCCGGACAGGGTTCCGGGCTTCGTCCAACGAGCCCTGTAGCTCCGGGTGCGTCGGGTGCCGTCGAGCACCAGCAGTTCGGCCACCTCGCCCGAATGCTGCTGCGCCGCGAGCTTGGCATCGTAGGAGGCGGCGAGGTCGGCCGGGCGCGTAGCCTTCGGGCTCCGGAGCCATCCCGCGGCCGACAACTCGCGCAGCCCCAGATCGCCCAGCATAGTCGACAGATCCTCTGGAGGCACGGGGTCTATCGACCTGACCCCCTGACGGCTCACGATCCTTGACCGCATCTCAGTCGGCAGCGGCGTCTGCTCGTCGGCGGATAGGCCGAGGATGAACGCGCTCCCGCTCGGCCTGACGACGAACGCGGGCGGCGCCGCGACGAGCCAGGTGCCGCGCACATGCTCGCCCTCAAGCGCGACGTCGGACAACTCGAGCAGGTCGCCGATCGCAATCAGCCCCTCGATCGAAGATTCGACGCGCTCCTCGAGCATCGGCACGTCGTCCACCAGCCCGACGTGACTCTCGACCATGCGCCGGACGAGCGTGCGCGGTGAGCACGGACACAGGAACCCGGCAAGCCGCCTGACCGCCGCGGAGAGATAGGTGGTGCCCAGCACGCCTTCCGCGTCGAGTTCGACGCCGAGGGACGCGCAGGCGGCGCCTATCACGGACCCCTGATCGACGACCTCGATCACGCTGCGGCTCCGGCGTTCGACGGGACGGAGGCTCCGGCAGCCCCCAGCAACTGAATGATGCGAGCGCCAGCAGTGAGGGCCGGGTGGCTCCAGAGGTGCGCGATCATCGTTTCCAGTTCCGGTTCCGAGGGCCTCAATTCCCGGTCGAGGACGTCGGACAAGTCTAGCGCCGGCTTGGACATGACGCCCGGCGCGACGGCGTAACGGTGCGCGAGCGCGGCGAACTCGCGAAGCCTCACGTGCGCGGGCATGCCGGCGTACTTGACGGCATCTCGCGCGAGCACGACAGCGAACACGCGCTTCTTCTCGAAGCAATCGAGCATTGCGTCGACCGCCGCTTCCCTGGAGGCGCCTTCCCGGAGGGCCATCTCTGCGTTCGCCCACTTCGCGCCGCACATGACGTAGTAGAGGCATTCCTTCAGACGCGAGAGCACGCGCTCGCGGCGCTCACCCGCCAGAGCGCCGGCCTGCCGCGTGTCGGACCAGGCGACGATCGCCCGCAAGATCGCCAGGGCGTCTTCGCGGGTCCGGCGAACGGCCGACAGGTCCGGCTCAACCAGCAACCCCCCCAGGCCGCCGTCGACCCTCCGCACCCCGACGACCAACGGCACCATCACCTCTTCATAGCTCGCCACGAAGAGGCCACCCGGAGTTGCGGGCTCGATCCCCACCTCCGCGTCCTCGGTCTTGATCGGCACCTCCTCCAGCGGCTCCGCGAAGGACCGGAAGGAGACTCGGACAGGGTCCTTGCCCCCGTGGTCGTCGACCAGCCTCAACTGCGTCGACTTGCTCGTGGAGCGCCAGACCCACCGCACGGGCGACGCGTCGCGCTGCAGCGGTATGTGGACAGTCCCGAGTTCCTCCCCGTCGACCAGGATGCGCCCCGAACTCGCCGCCAGGTAGCCCCAGGGATCCTTCTCCCGGCGCTCGAAGGCGGCGAATGCGGTCCTCCATGTGTCGGGTCCCAGCGGCAGCGTCAGGTTGGCGACCTGCTCAGTCGCGATCCTGGAGCCGGTGCCGTCGAGGAGTTCGACGCAGACTGAGACCTGCCTTCCCGCGGGGCCCAGGACGTCCAACTGCGAGAGTCCCTCCCAGAACTCGTCCAGCGTCGGCTCGGGCGGCTCGGAACTGGCGATGAGCCCGGAGTGCCCGATCGTCCCACCCACCCAAGTGTTCGGCGGGCGCACGGAGAGCGATATCCAGCCCTCGACCGGGTGCGGGCTCGCTTCCGGCGCTGTGTCGCGGACCACCCGGACCGAGAGGACGTGGTTCCCCGCCGGAAGCGGCTGGAGCCGGATGAAAGTCGGAACGCCCGCCGGCTTCGCCGCAACCCTCAATCCTGGTCCGGCGCCCAGCCGGAGCTCATACTCCGCGACCGGATGGTCGTGCGATATGGCGAAGCACGGGCATTCGGTCTCCAGCCATTCCGTCGTGCCCTCACCGTCCCAGCCCCGTGCGGCCAGCCCCACCGGCCACACCCGGATCGTCTGCGCGACGGAAAGACCGGCCGCCTTGAGTTCGCCGACCTGCTCCGCCGACAGTGTCTTCGGAACCTCGAAGCGGATCGCCTGGGCACCACGACATCTCAGCGAGGTCGGATCCGCGAAAGAGAGGTCAGGGAGATCCGACTGGGAGACGAGCACGTAGCTCATGCCGGGCCGGACCATGCGACCGATCACCTCGGTGGCCTCGCCATCGGAGCCCACGCGGAAAAGCCAGTGCGGGCCCTGCGAGATGTGCCCCTCGCTGGCTAGCAGGTGGTCCATCCTCGGATTCGGGACCTGGAACCGCAGCACCGGTTGGTCAGTCGTAGGCCAGGCGTCCAACGCCCTCTTCTGGGCACCGTCGAGCAGCCAGCCGGGAGGACGGAGGCCGCTCGCTCCCGCGACCGAACACCGGGTCCGGCTCAGAAAGGCGCCGATCTCGGGGGAAAGGTCGGCAATCTGCTGGAGACCAGGCAACTCGACGATCAAGGTCCATTCCTCGACCCCGGTTCGGCGCAGCGAGAGGGACGGGCGGATCGAGGGCCGGCGCTCCGACTGCCCGCCGCCCGCGGTCAAAGCGCTCGCTATGTGCCCCGGGGCGTTCCGAGTCACGCCGCGCATCCGCGCGCTCTCCACGGCCTTCCTCGTGTCGTGCAGCCACTGACGCGCGTTCCGCGCCTTCTCGAGGTCGCCGACGATCCGCGCGAGCGCCTGCGGCAGGATCGCGCCGTCCCCGTCGGCGGTCCGGTGGTCGAGCAGCCCGAGCACGATTCGGCCCACCAGTTCCTCCTGCTCCAAGAAGTTGTCGAAGCGCGAACTTCCGCCGCGCGCCATCCGCGCCAGATACCGACCCACGTCGGCGGGTGACTGATCGAGCCTAGATACGATGTGGTACCGCAGACCATACAGCGCCCGGGCCAGTTGCCCCTGGAGATCCTTGGGCAGCAGCGCGTGCGTGATCGGCCACGCGATGATCGAGAAGAAGTTGGCCCAGCGTCCCACCGGGACGAGGCCCCCGTAGGTCCTGTGGAACTTCCCGAACCAACCCCGCAGGGCGGGACGCCAACTGCGGTCCCACAACGGCATCCGGCGCTCGAAGGTGTGCCAGTACTCGTCGCCATCGTAGTCGTATCCCTGCTCGGTGGCGTAGACCACCCAGACAAGCCAGTGCTTTGCGAGCCGGTAGCGCGTCTTCAACGCCACCTTCAGTGAAGTAGAGACTTCCGACAGGTCCTGAGCGCCGAGGCCGTGCTCGAACGCGAACACCGGCAGCCCGCGATCCAACCGCCGCGCAGCCAGCGCAGCGAAGTGATCCTCTAGCTTCCTCTGAGTGGCATCGAGATCAGCGCTCATTTGTAGAACAGCCAGCCTCGAATTGGGACGATCGTCCCGTCACTTGCGCCTCAACCCTCGCTCCCCCAGGTGCAGCGTCTTCTTCGTTTCGCCTTCGACCATGAATTCATCAGCTTACACGAACAATCGGTTTGATCCAGAGAGACCGTAGCACTGGAACTGAAACATGTCGGACGTCGTGGCTTGCTGAAGCCGACGTGGGCAGTTGCGTACCATTCTAAGGTGAGCGGAGGTTCGGTTCCGCGACGCCGGGCGACCATGTCAAGGGCATCGCCCCCGACTTTCCCTGCGCCGATCGCCTATGCGTCCAGTGCCATGCGAGCAGCGATCCTGCCTGTTTCGTGCGCATCGGCGCTCCGGCTGGCGAGTGGCAGCCTTCAACGCAGTATGTGCCGTGCAACTGCGCCTAGCAGAGCAAGCCGACTATGTCGTTCAAACGGCGCGAGCTCTTGATTGACATGACAGGGACCGCCTTGCACCTTGTTGGTCGGGCAGCCGGGAGCCACTTGTGTCGAAGAAGATTAGTGGTGCTGAGTACCCTCTCTCGAAGATTTTTTCGTCTGATTTCGAGTATGTCATCCCTTCCTATCAGCGGCCTTATGCCTGGACGCCCGATCAGGCCGGTGAGCTTTTCGATGATCTGATCGCCTTCTTTCAGGCCGAGCAGGAAGAAGGCTACTTTCTCGGTAGCATCGTGCTGATCAAGTCGGAGGATAGCGCCTATTCGCAGGTGATCGACGGGCAGCAGCGTCTGACGACACTCACCATCCTGCTCGCCACGATGGCCTGTGCGAACGATGGCGAGGACCGCGACGAGCTTCGACCATACATCCTCGAACCGGGCAAGAAGATGGAAGGGATTCATCCCAAGCCCCGCCTAGCTCTGCGCGAGCGCGACAAGGGCTTCTTTGCGAAATACGTCCAGGACCTGAAGCTGGAAGCCCTGATTGATCTCGATCCCTCGTCGCTCGACAACGAATCTCAGGTCAATATCCGGGCCAATGCGAAGCATTTCGTGCAAGCCGTCGCCGAGGCGCTGCCGACGCCGGAGAAGCTTCGGGAGTTCGTCACTTTCCTGCTGACGCGCTGCTATCTGGTGGCTGTCTCCACAGCGAGCCAGGACTCCGCGTTCCGCGTCTTCTCGGTGATGAACAGCCGCGGCCTCGATCTCCAGCCGACCGACATCATCAAGGCCGACACGATTGGCAAACTTAAGAGCGAGAGCGAGCGGCAGCTCTATAACGATAAATGGGAGGAGATGGAGGTTGAACTCACGCGCGACGGCTTCCGCGACCTCTTCACCTATATCCGCATGGTCTATGCCAAGGAGAAGGCGAAACGCATCCTGCTCGAAGAATTTCGGACTCACGTCCTTCCAAAAAACCCCGATCCGAAGATCTTCATTGACGAAGTGCTCGAGCCGTTCGCCGATGCGCTTGATGCGATCCGCAACGCGTCATATTCCGCGACCTCCCATGCCGAGACGGTCAATTATTACGTCCGGTGGCTTCAGCGGATCGACAATTCCGACTGGATCCCGCCGGCGATGCTGTATCTGAAGGAGCAGCGGAACAAGCCGAAGCGGGTCGCGCGCTTTTTCGAAATGCTCGAGCGCCTCGCCGCCTACATGCACATTTGCCGCTGGAACGTTAATGATCGCATCGACGTCTATGCCGAACTGATCAACGATATACAGTCGGGCGCCGAGCCGGACGACATGGCGCAGTTCGAATTCGGAGACGACGATCACAAAGCATTCCGCGACGCGCTGGACGGCGACATCTATGAGCTGACGCCGCGCCGACGCAATTATCTTATTCTTCGGCTGGATTCCTTCATCTCCGATGGCGCGGCGACCTATGATCCTTCGATCCTCACGATCGAGCATGTCCTTCCGCAGACTGTCCCGGTGAACAGCGAATGGAGGACATGGTGGCCTGATTCGTCCGAGCGCAAGGCTTGGGTGCATCGGCTCGCCAACCTCGTGCCACTCAACAAGAAGAAGAATTCGTCGGCACAGAATTACGAGTTCGGCCCGAAGTGCGACATCTACTTCTCGGGCACTAAGAATGTGTCCTCCTACGCGCTAACCAGCCAGGTGATGGCGGAGGATGAATGGACGCCCGAGATCGTCGAGAGCCGTCAGCAACGGCTGCTCTCAATCCTCTACGAAAAATGGGATATCGAAGAGGCCTGAGGCACGCTAATCGATAAGGCCCTGATGCCGCCGCTGATGCCTGCTAAGCTAATCAGTCTTAACTTTTCTGTGTTCGTCTAACAGGAGCAACTCCTAACAACGGTCAGGCCGTTGATAACCAAATTTTTTCCTTTACGAAATGCCAACTGGGTACGCGGTGGACATCGGTTTCTGCAAAAAGATGCAGTTGAACATGACACTTGAGAACGTCCGAAGTTCCTCCACTGTTTGCTTTTCGGTCACCGACAGTGCGCTCGTCGAGCCGCGGTAAGCGAATTTCTGAAGCTGAGAAGCGGGGGAAGTGGAGTGGACCCCATTTCGCCGGACAGGCGGCGGTTGGGTTTAGGCACTGAGCCTGATGAACTCACGAGGCGAGCGGAATTTCAGGCCTGAGTGGGGGTGAACCTCGCAATAATCCTCGATCCAGTCGGGGAGCAAGGCGAGGATGGTGGCGGCGTTGGGCAGGACGGTGATGCTGGCGTAGTCCCGTTTCAGAGTTTTGACGAAGGCCTCGGACATTCCGTTCGACTCCGGGCTGCGCACGGGCGTGAAGAGCAGCGTCAGGCCGAGGGCCCTGGCAGTGTTGGCGGTGTCCTTGGCGATGTAGGCGCTGCCGTTGTCTGACAGCCATTCGACGGCATGCGGGACCTTGGTGGTGCCGAAGCGGCGCTCGACGGCGGTGACCATGAGGTCGCGCACCATCTCGCCGGAGATGCCGGCCTGCGCCACGGCCGACCAGGCGATGATCTCGCGGTCGCAGGCATCGAGCACGAAGAGGATGCGCACGACCTCGCGGTTGCGGGCTTGGATCTCCAGATGGTCTGAGCACCAACGCACGTTGGAGCGCAGCGCGATGACGACGCCGTCATGCGTTCGGCCGGGCCGCCGTGCGGTATGGCGCTCCAGCGTCAGGCCGTGATGCTGCATGATGCGCAGCACCCGCTTGGCATTGACTGTCGGGCGCCCCTCGGAGCGCAGGCGACGGTTCAGCAGCGCCGTAACCCGCCTATAGCCGTAGGTCGGCCGAGCGTCGACGATGGCACGGATGGGCGCCAGGAACTCAGCGTCCTCGGCCTTGCGATACGGCCCCCGCGGCTTCACCGTCCTGCCGCGTCGCTCGTTGATGTGAGAACGAGCGACGTTCAGCGTCCGCGCCACGGCACTCACCGGGAACCGTCCGTCGGATCGCTCCAGGACAGCAAGGGCGATGTCCGTTTATGGAATGGCTCGCCCCTTTTCCTCGGCGCATGATCTGCGCCGTTTGAGACTGGCAAGGAGGCGAGGCGATGAAT
>NZ_LMQW01000022.1 GCF_001425485.1 Aureimonas sp. Leaf427
CTCGCCGAAATACTTGGTGATCGCCGCCGTCAGGCTCGTCTTGCCGTGATCGACGTGACCGATCGTGCCGATGTTCACATGCGGCTTGTTGCGCTCGAACTTGCTCTTGGCCATCAACGGCTCCCATTATCGGATGCTAGCGGTTCGGGCGCGACATAGAGACTTGACGTGACAGGCGCAAGTCTGGACGCGGGTTTCGCAGCATTCGAGCGCTTTGGGCGGCGCGCGGGCCGCAAACCGGGTGCGCAGCCAGCCATGTCTCCCGCCGCCAAGGCTCCGGGAACGCCCTCAGAGCGAAGCAAACTCACGCAATCAGATGGGATAATTTGGAGCGGGTAACGGGAATCGAACCCGTATATTCAGCTTGGAAGGCTGCTGCTCTACCACTGAGCTATACCCGCGCCGTACTGCCATTCCCGATTTCGAGAATGCAGGGATGGTGGAGGAAGTTGGATTTGAACCAACGTAGGCTAAGCCAACGGATTTACAGTCCGTCCCCTTTAACCACTCGGGCATTCCTCCACAGACGGCGCGAAAACGCAAGAGCGTCAGCATCGTCCAGATCGCAAGAGGCCCGCCGCAAAGCGAGGCGCCTCGGTCACTGAGCGGCGTTATGCAGAGACCGCCCGCCGCTGTCAACACGCCGAAGACAGCGATTCACAAGGATCGCACGATCCTGTCCGAACGCGATTGAGCCGAGGCCCCGGCTCCGATAGAGACAGACGATGAGCGACGAGCCGAAGACCCACACGCCCCGCGACAGCCACTATGCCAATCTGAGGCGCGCGCATCGCGACGCCAAGGCGGGCAGCGAGGGGCGCATCGACGGCGCCGCCCGTCCGGACCGCGCCCGCCCCCACCAGCCCGGCCGCCCCGGCCCGGCCGACCGCGTTCGGCTCTACGGCCTCCACACCGTCGCCGCCGCGCTCGCCAATCCCGACCGCAAGCTTCATCGGCTCCTCGTCACCCGCAACGCCCTTGCGCGGTTGGAGGTGGACGAGGCCTCGATCCGCTGCCCGGTCGAGATCGTCGAGCCGCGCGCGCTCGACGCCGAACTCGGCACGGACGCCGTCCACCAAGGCGCCATGCTGGAGGCCGATCCGCTGGTCGCGCGCTCGCTCGGCGATCTCTCCGCGGCCGACATCATCGTGGTGCTCGACCAGGTGACGGACCCCCACAATGTCGGCGCGATTCTCCGCTCGGCGGCGGCCTTCGGGGCGGGTGCGGTGGTCACGACCTCCCGCCATTCGCCGCAGGAATCGGGCGTTCTCGCCAAATCCGCCTCCGGCGCCCTGGAGCTCGTGCCCTACGTGCAGATCGGCAATCTGGCGGAAGCTCTGACCAAGCTCGCCAACCAGGGTTTCCAGACGGTCGGCCTCGATTCGGAAGGGGACTCCAAGCTCGAAGCCGTCTTCGCCGACAAGCGCATCGCGCTCGTCCTGGGGTCCGAGGGCAAGGGCCTTCGCCAGAAGACGCGGGAAACCGTCTCCGCCCTCGCCCGTCTCGAAGTGCCCGGCGAAATCCACTCGCTGAACGTCTCGAACGCGGCGGCCGTCGCCCTCTACGCGGCCCGCCGCCACCTCGGCTGATCTTCGGCCGACGAACGTCGATGCGGCCTGTTAGGCCGCGCAGGCCGCGCAGGTTCCCTTGATCTCGATCGTCGTCTTGGACGGCTGGAAGCCGCTGTCGCGCGCCCAGCCGTTCAGCTGGTCGGCCACCATCGCGTTGGAGAATTCCGATACCTGCCCGCAGCGCTCGCAGATGGCGAAGGCCATTATCGAGCTGGCGTGGCAATGGGGATGGGCGCAGGCGACGAAGGCGTTCAAGCTTTCCAGCCGGTGCACGAGGCCGAGCTCCAGCAGCTTGTCCAGCGCGCGATAGACCTGCAGCGGCGCGCGTAGGCCGTCGCCGCGCAGCGCGTCGAGAATCGTATAGGCGCTGAGCGGTCCCTCCGCCTTTTCGAGGGCGCGGAAGACCAGAGCCTGGTTCTTCGTCAGCGCCGGCGCGGCCTCGCCGGAATGGGTATGGCTCATCGAAGCACCTCGCGGCGGGTCTCGCTGGACGGCATGCCGGGCCAGCGAATCGGCAGGAAACTGATCAGGAAGAGCACCAGCGCGGCCACGACGATCGAAGGGCCCGACGGCGTATCGAATCGAAGCGAACCGAACAGCCCGCCGACCGCCGCCAAAGCGCCGAGGATCGAGGCGGCGACGGCCATGCGCTCCGGCGTCGCGGTGAAGCGCCGGGCGGTCGCGGCAGGGATGATCAGGAGCGACGTGATCAGGAGAATGCCGACGATCTTCATCGCGATCGCGATGACGAGCGCCATCAGGAGCATGAAGACGATTCGCGCGCGCTCCGGTCTCAAACCCTCCGCCTCCGCCAGATCCGTGCTGACAGTTGCGGCGAGCAAAGGCCGCCAAAGCCATGTGATCACGACGAGAACCGCCACGCCACCAAGGAAGACGAAGCCGAGGTCCAGCTTGGAGACCGCGAGAATATCGCCGAAGAGAAAGCCCATCAGATCCATGCGCACCCAGCTCATGAAGGCCACCATGACGAGGCCGATCGCCAGCGTCGAGTGCGACAGGATGCCGAGCAGCGCGTCGGTCGAAAGCGTCGCCTGCTTCTGAAGAAGAATGAGCGCACCGGCGACGAAGGCCGCGACGACGAAGACGCCGAGCGTCAGGTTGATGTCGAAGGCGAGCGCCAAGGCGATGCCGAGCAGAGCGGAATGGGCCATCGTATCGCCGAAATAGGCCATGCGTCGCCACACGACGAAACAGCCGAGCGGCCCCGTCGTCAGCGCGATCCCTGCGCCCGCCAGAAGCGCACGGATGAAGAAGTCATCGAGCATGGCCGGCCTCCGCCATCGGCGCCGCTGCGGCCAGCGCCGCGATCTTCGCATTGTGGTCGTGAGCGTGATGCCCGTCGGCTTCGTGCCCGGCATGATCATGCGCCGGCGGATCGTCGTGATGCCCGCAGCCGGGATGGCAGTGGTCGGTCACGGTGCCGTCGGCATGTTCCACCCGGCCGTCCGCTAGATGTGTGTGATCGTGTGTATGGCGATAGAGCGCCAGCGACCCCGCGGCGCGCGGGCCGAACAGATGGCGATAGGCATCGCTCGCGGCCACGATGTCGGGCGCACCGCGGCAGCAGACATGGCCGTTCAGGCAGATCACCGTGTCCGTCCGCGCCATGACGACATGCAGATCGTGCGAGATCAGAATGACGCCGCATCCGAACCGGTCGCGAATCGTGTCGATCAGTTCATAGAGCGCGGACTCGCCGCTAAAATCGACGCCCTGCACGGGCTCGTCGAGAACGAGGAGATCGGGCCTGCGGGCCGCCGCCCGCGCCAGGAGTGTGCGCTGGAACTCGCCGCCGGACAGATGCTGCACCTCGGCCTTGCGAAGATGCGGAATTCCGACGCTCGCCAGCGCCGCGTCGATTTCGGCCGAGGACAGCGCGTTCGTCAGCGTCATCAGCCGCTCGACGGTCAGAGGCAGCGTCCAGTCGATCGCAAGCTTCTGCGGCACGTAGCCGACGCGCAGAGCCGGCAGGCGCGTCGCCGTCCCCTCGTCCGGCTTCATCAGCCCGATCGCCATCTTCGCGGTGGTGCTCTTGCCCGAGCCGTTCGGCCCGATCAGCGTCAGGATCTCGCCGGGATTCACGCAGAGATCGACGCCCCGCACCAGCCAACGCCCGCCGCGCGAGATGCCGGCTCCTCGAAGTTCGACCAGAGACTGCGCCATGCCCTATCCCATTCCCTATCGCAGGCCGCGCCGGACGCCCGTCCGACCCCTCACCGGGAGCCTGGAACCGAAAGTCGCCCTCCGACGAAAGCTGCTTGCGTCCTCTTATGTCGAAGGTTATACCGTTACGCAACGAATGTAATAACATTACATTCAATATCCAGGGAAACGGGATAGCTTCATGCGCAAGACACTTCTCTCCGCCGCCGCCGTCGG
This sequence comes from Aureimonas sp. Leaf427, assembly GCF_001425485.1. GTDB lineage: Bacteria > Pseudomonadota > Alphaproteobacteria > Rhizobiales > Rhizobiaceae > Plantimonas. The sequence continues at coordinate 3,972 of NZ_LMQW01000022.1, forward strand.
CGCGCTTCTGGCAGCGGCCCCGGCCTTCGCCGGGGCTCCGAATGTCGTCGTTTCGATCAAGCCTCTGCATTCGCTGGTCGCCTCGGTGATGGCGGGTGTCGGCGAGCCCAAGCTGATCGTCGACGGTGTCGGTTCGCCTCACACCTATTCGATGAAGCCGTCGAACGCCTCCGATCTAGCCCAGGCCGATCTCGTCTTCTGGGCCGGCGACCATCTGGAAGCCTTCCTCGTCAAGCCGCTGGAAACATTGGGCGGCAAGGCGACCGTCGTCGAGCTGATCGAGACGCCCGGCCTAACCAAGCTCAAGTTTCGCGAGGGCGGCCCCTTCGAGGCGCACACGCATGCCGGTGAAGGTCACGAGGCCGGGCATGAGGAGCACGAGGAGCACGAGGCCGCGGAAGCCGGCAAGGACGATCACGACCACGATCACGACGAGCATGGCGGTTTCGACATGCACTTCTGGCTGGACCCGCTGAACGCCAAGGCCCTGACGGCCGAAATCGAGAAGCGTCTCGCAGCCGCCGATCCCGAGAATGCGTCGATCTACGAGGCCAATGCCGAGAAACTCGACGCGCGTCTCGACGCCCTCATGGAAAAGACGAAGGCCGAGGTCGCGCCGGTCAAGGACAAGCCCTTCATCGTCTTCCACGATGCCTATCAGTATTTCGAGAACCGCTTCGGCCTGCGGGCGGCCGGGTCCATCACGGTCAGCCCCGAGACCATGCCGGGCGCGCAGCGCGTCGCCGCGATCAAGCAGAAGGTGTCCGATCTCGGCGCCACCTGCGTCTTCGCCGAACCCCAGTTCGAACCGAAGCTCATCTCCGTCGTCACCGAAGGCACCAAGGCCCATACCGGCACGCTCGATCCCGAAGGCGCCGCCCTGGCCAACGGCCCGGACCTCTACTTCCAGCTGATCGACGGCCTCTCATCGTCGCTGAAGGCCTGCCTCTCGCAGCCGAGCTGACGTCGACGCCGAAATGACGAAGACCCGAGACGCGACATCGCGTCTCGGGTCTTCTCAATAGACAGTCTGCCGTAGCCGCAGACCCGTCAGACATCCACCTCGACGCGGCCGATCGGGCGCGAGCAGCAGGCGAGGATGAAACCCTCCTCGATCTCGTCCTCGCTGATGCCGCCATTGTGCGCCATGTGAACCTCGCCGGAGATCTTCTCCACGCGGCAGGTTCCGCACACGCCGAAGGTGCAGGCGCTCGGAATGTTGAGGCCGATCTCCTTGGCGATCTTCAGGATCGTGTCGGTTTCCAGGCAGTCCGCCTCGACGCCCGATCCCTTGAACACGATCTTCGCGGCCGCGCCCTCCTGCGGCAGCGTCTCCAGGGGGCCGGCGCTCTCGACCAGCGCGCCCTCCCCGTCCACCGGTGCGGAGAAGCTCTCCTCGTGGTAGCGGCTCATGTCGAAGCCGGCGGCATTCAGAATGTCGCGCACGGTCTGCATGAAGATCGCGGGACCGCAGCAGAAGACCTCGCGCTCCTGATAGTCCGGCGCGATCAGCTCCAGCATCAGCGCGTTGATCCGGCCCTTGTAGCCCGTCCAGCCGTCGAGCGCGTCCGGCTGCTCCACGATCCAGGCGAGATCGATGTCGGGCACGCGGGCCGCCATCCGCTCCAGCTCAGAGCGGAAGATGATGTCGGCCGGGCTTCGCGCGCAATGGATGAAGCTGACATCGGTCTTCTGCCCGACATCGAAGAGATAGCGTGTCATCGACATCATCGGCGTGATGCCGGACCCCGCCGAGACGAAGAGATACTTGTCGGCGGGATGGTTGTGGAAGGTGAAGATGCCGGCGGGGCCATAGGCCTTCAGCCGCGTCCCCGGCGTCACGTTGTCCAGCATCCAGCGGCTGGCGACGCTGGCATTCTGCGCCTTCACCGTCACCGAGACCGAGAGGGGCCGCGAGGGGCTGGAGGAGAGCGTGTAGGTCCGAAGCATGGCCCCGCCCGGCATGGGCAGTTCGAAGGTCACGAACTGCCCGGGCGTGTAGCGGAACCAGCTGTCGTCGGCGGCCAGAAACGAGAACGTCTTCACGTCCCGCGTCTCCGTCAGCACCTGGACGCATTCCAGCACCTGGGCCTTGTCGTTCCAGGGCCGCATCTCGTCGAGATGCTTGGGACGCGGTTTCAGCGGCATCAGGCGACCTGGGACAGGCGCGGACGACGACTGTCGGTCAGCTGGGTCTGCATAAAGGCCGAGTACCACTCGACGAACTGCAGCACGCCGCCTTCGTGCACCGGCGAATAGGGCCCGGGCGTGTAGGCCGGCGAATTGATGCCGAACTGGTTCTCCTCGATGATCCGCCGATCCTGGTCGTTGGTCGCGATCCAGACCTTGGTCAGCTCGTCGATCGTGTAGTCGACGCCTTCGACCGCATCCTTGTGGACCAGCCACTTGGTGGTCACGGCCGTCTCGTTGGCGCTGAGCGGCAGGACGCGGAAGGTCGTGGCGTGGTCGCCGAGAATGTGGTTCCAGATCGAGGGATAGTGGAACATCAGCATCGTGCCGATTTGCGGCGTGGTCACGCTGTCGGTGAGCGGGCGCGAGACCGCCGCCTTGCCGGACATGGTGAAACTCACGGCATCGCGAAGCAGCGGCATGCGCGCGACGCGATACTGGCCGTCGTCGGAAATCTTGAAGGCGGAGGGCAGGCTCGCCGCCTCGCAGCGCTCCCAATGCTCGGCGATCTCCGGCTCGTCCTGCGCATCGACGCCCGTGACGCCCGGCGCCTCCGGGAAGGTGCGGCAGAGTTCGGGATGGCTGCCCGCGCAGTGATAGCACTCGCGGTTGTTCTCCCAGGTGAGCTTCCAGTTGCCCTTCTCGACGATCGTCATCTCGAAGGCGACCTTGGCGTCCGCCAGGTGATGGGGCGCGAGATAGGGTTCGACCATGGCCCGAACCGGCGAGAAGTCCGGCGCCACCTCGGCGAGCGAGACGAAGATGTAGCCGCCGACGCTCTCACAATGGACCTGCCTCAGCCCGAACTGCGACGGGTCGAAATCCGGCCCCATGTCGCGGGCGAAGACGAGCTTGCCTTCGAGATCGTAGGTCCACTGGTGATAGGGGCAGACGAGGCGGTGCGAGGTGCCCTTCTCCGCCGAGCAGATGCGCGAGCCGCGGTGCCGGCAGGAATTGTGGAAGGCGCGGATGCCCTTCTTGGCGTCGCGCACGATCACGATCGGATAGGCGCCGATCTGCGCGGTCATGTAGCTGCCCGACTTCGGCAGCTCGCAATCATGGCCCATGAAGAGCCATTCGCGATAGTAGATCGTCTCCATGTCGACCTGGAACACGTCGGGGTCGCTGTAGAACTCCCGATCGAGGCTATAGCCGGCCTTGCGCCGGGTCAGCTTCGCCAGCATCTCGTCGCGCACGTTCATGCCACTCTCCGCATCGCTCGTTCGACCAGACGTCGCCGACCCCGGCGGTGGAGCCATCGAGGAAAGCGAAGGCCTTTTCGGCATGCTTCCAGGCGTTCACACCGTTCAGGTTGAGCCATCCGAAGTCCGCTCCGGCGACACTTGAGAGAAGACCACCGCAGCCCCGCGAAGGAGCGGGAGAAAGCGACAGGTCTCCCCCTGTTCACGACATGGCGCACGCCGCATTCCGGCGGGTGCGCCTCAGCTTGCGGCGAGCGCCAGACGATCCACGTCGGGCAGGCCGAGCCTGCGGCGCATGGAGGACTTCTCGCCCGCCAGTTCGGCGATCGTAGTGCCTTCGAGGACCTCGAGAAAGGCATCCAGCGCCCGGCGCAGCGTCGCATTCAGATTGCAGCTGTCGATGAGCGGGCAGTCGGAACCGCCGGGCTCGAAACATTCGGCGAGCGCGAAGCTCTCCTCGGTCGCCTCCACGACGGCGCGCAACGTGATCGTGGAGGCCGGGCGCCCCAGCCGAATTCCGCCGTTGCGTCCCCGAACGGTCTCCACGAACCCCGCCTCGACCAGCGGCTGGAGAATCTTGAAGAGAAACAGCTCCGACACCGAATAGGCGGCGGCCACCTCCCCGACTCGGCTCAGCCGGTCCGGGTTCACCGCGCAATACATCAGGAGGCGGATGGCATGATTCGTCTGCCGGGTCAGGCGCATACGCTTCTTCCAAAATCAAAGGGCGGCGCCGGCATGAAGCGGCACCGCCCTCTACATTAGAAGAATTCCAAGAAATTTGAAGGCCCCGCGTGATGCAGGCGTTGCGGCATTCGAGAGGATCGGTCTTTCGCCAGGTCCGCCGGCCCCATCCCGCCGCCCCTATTCCTCCGGATGGAAGTTCATCGCCACGCCGTTGATGCAGTAGCGCAGATGGGTCGGCGCCGGACCGTCGTCGAACACATGGCCGAGATGGCTTCCGCAGCGGGCGCAATGCACCTCGGTGCGCACCATTCCGTGGGAGCGGTCGACGGTCGTCTCGACGGAGCCTTCGACCGGGTCGTTAAAGCTCGGCCAGCCCGTGCCGCTCTCGAACTTCTGGCCGGAGCGGAACAGTTCCTGATCGCAGCCGGCGCAACTGAAGCTGCCCGACCGCTTCTCGAAGTTCAGCGCACAGCTGCCCGGCCTCTCCGTGCCGTGCCCGCGCATCACCGCGAACTGCTCGGGCGTCAGCAGACGGCGCCATTCCTCGTCCGTCCGCGTCACGGGAAAGCGATGGATATCCATGGCCATGGTCCTCTCGATTGATCTGGCCCAGATATGGGAGCCAAGATCGCAGGAGACAATCGTGCAAGCTCCGACACCCGCTCGACCGCCTTCGCACGAGACCATCCGACACAGCGAATTTATCGATGCAGCCCGCCCCCGAACATGCTATCGCCTGCGTGGCGCCGGCTTAGCTCAGTTGGTAGAGCACCTGATTTGTAATCAGGGGGTCGCGGGTTCGAGCCCTGCAGCCGGCACCGAAAAATTCCTCAATGATCTCAGTTATTTGGCGCTGAAAGCTTAGACGAAGGTTTATCCACGAAGGCGCCTCTGTGGGCACCTTGTGGGCACCTTTGCGAATCCATGTCGCGCCGTGGGCACCCCGAACGGGTATCGAAACGCACCGATTCGGTGTCGTCGTGCTTACCGATTCACGATCGTCCAAATCCGTGACGTTTAAGAAAACTTCGAGTTAACGACGACCGCGGCGAAGGGCTTCTCGAGGGGAGTCCGGGGGCTCTAGACTCCAGAGATCAGCACCGACACCCGCCCCCTTGAGGGGCCGCCAGCCCGACGCACCCCGTTGGCCGGTTCGAGGAGGCGTGCGCTTATTCGGAGACGCCCGATGGACGACAATACGATGACGTTGCACGACGTGTTCGTGCGCCACCGCCTCTACAAGGTGACCGACGCGGAAGTCGGCGAGACGCTTCGTGGCGAGCGCATGACGTGGATTTATGATCTCTTGCAGGGCGCGGCTCCCGCCGCTGGCGACCTGGCGACGGACGTCCGGCTCTGGCAGCGGGACCTCCAGTCTCGCGGGCACTGCACCGCTGAACCCGAAGCTTTGTGGATCGGCATGGCAGGAAGCCGCCCCGATCTCGTCTGGCTGCAGCCTCTTCTCGACAAGCTCGGACATAATAAGCACGACGTCTTGAGGTGCCGGTACTATCTCGCAGTCCTCGGCGACGAAGGCAGCGCCCGGTATCTCTCTCGCGTCGCTGAGCGGTCGCATAATCTGTCCGGGGCGTTCTCGCACGGAATGTACCTGCACTCGAAAAACCTCGAACGGATCGGGGCGTCGTACGCTTGGTATCCCGGCGTCGAGACCATGATTCTCGTCGAGGGCTGCCGCCGTCTTGCCGGCCTGAAGGGCGCCGACCGGAGCGTCCAGGCCGTCGTTAACTGGTGGAACCAGACCCGGCGGGATCGGTACGCGGCAAGGATGGACGGCGAGCGCCGGTTCCTGTCTGCTCTTATCGACGAGAGTCGTACGCGAGCGCTCATGCGGAAAGCGGTCGACGCGAACATCGTCATCCAGGATCCCGTCATCGGCGACGACGACCACCTGACCTCCGAAACGTTCTATCCGAGGACGGTTCCTGACAAGAGCGAAGGGTTCGGCGACATGACGAACCTGGGCGGCGGCCTGGGTCTTCGGGTCGTTCCCGGCAGCGGCGGAAAAGGCGCCGGTCGCGGGCGAAAGGAGCCGGACAGGGATGAGACCGTCTCGCTGGAAGCTCCCATATCGCCGACTCACGGTCACGTCGTCCTCCGCGACCTCGGCGACATCAAGCCCGTCACGGACCGCCACAGCGCCGAGGTCGATCTGATCGCCCAGATTTCCCGCATTTCGGGCCGCCCGATCGAGCTTGCCGTCGGGCCCGATGACGTGCGTGCCATTGCCGCCGATCTTAAGGCGGCTTGGCCTCACGCCGCGACCGTGATCGAGCGAATCCTCGTCGATGTCCGCGAAGGCGAGCCCGTCCGCCTTCGTCCTACGCTCGTCGTCGGTGCGCCGGGTTCCGGCAAGACGGCCCTGGTCAGCGAGATCGTCCGCCGCCTCGGGGTGCCGTCGATCCTGTTCCCGTGCGCGTCGGTCTCGGACTCGTCGTTCGGAGGCACCCCCGCGCAGTGGGGGTCGAGGCGGGTCAGCACGCCTCTCGAACTCATCCGGACGAGCGACCGAGCGAATCCGACGATCATCCTGGACGAGCTGGAAAAGACTGGCCGTGGCGGTTCGTACGGAGGTCTGATGAGCGCCATTTTGCCGATGCTCGAACGGCACTCTGCATCCGCCTATTTTGAGGTCGGCATCGAGCGGACGGCGGACCTTTCTCGCGTCAACTTCCTCGCGACGGCGAACGACCTCGCGGACCTGCCGGCACCTCTCCGCGACCGCTTCCGTGTTGTGAAGATGCCGGAACCGGGCCCGGAGCATATCGGCTCGCTCACCAAGCGGATCGTCGAAGACCTTGCCCGTGAGAGTGGCATCGACCCGAGGTGGACGCCGCCCTTGGCCCCGGACGAAGTCGATATCATCCGGCGGACCTGGAGTGGCGGCAGTCTTCGAAAGCTCCGGCGAGCGGTCGAGATCTCTCTTGATCTCCGTGAAGCCGATCTCGTCGGGAGGGCGATGTAAATGGTCATCGCGTTCCCTTCTGACGTCCTTGCTCGTCTCCGCAGCATCGAAGCGAGCGAGGGCGTGCCCGCCACCGAGGTCGTCCACCAGGCCGTGGCGGTCTGGTCCTACCTCGACGGCGACGAGAGGCAGCGCCTTGGGCAGACCGCGCTCGGCCTCGTCGTCGAGCGCTTGAAAGAAGGCCGGGCATGAAGCTTTGGATCCGCAGTGACCTCCACGACCGGACCGTCGCTGCCGGTCACCCTCCGGTCTGGTCCGCCCGCGCCCCCGAATACGATGTCGCTGTCCTCGCCGGCGACATTGCAGCGCCGCCCGCAAACGTCATCGACCAGCTCGTCAGGGAGTTCAGCAAGCCCGTCGTCTATGTGGCTGGAAATCATGAGTTTTATCGGTTCGGGCTCGACGTCGAGCTTGCCGAGGCGATCGATCCGGAAGCGCCGCCGAACGATGTTCACTTCCTCGAAAACGCCAAGGTAGTGATCGATGGCGTCCGTTTTCTAGGCACGACGCTCTGGACGGATTACTGCCTCAACGGCGTCGACAATCAGCCGCTCGCGATGGCGCATGCGCAGGCTTGGATGAACGACCACCGGCTCATCTGGCACAGCGACCGGAAGTTCCGGCCCGGCGATGCCTTGGCGATGAACCGTCGCGCCCGGCGCTGGTTGGCCGACCGTCTCGCCGAGCCTTTCTACGGCAAGACCGTCGTCGTCACGCACCACGCGCCGGCCCGAGGGTCGTTGGCGGAGCGATGGATCGGCGACAGCGTGAGCCCCGCGTTCGTTAGCGACATGTCGGCCGAGATCGAGGAATGGCAGCCGGACTTGTGGATTCACGGGCACGTCCACGACTCGTTCGACTACCGGATCGGCCGGACTAGGGTGGTCTGCAATCCCAAAGGCTATGGCGGCGAGAACCCGGCCTACGACCCCCGCCTCGTCATCGAGATCTAGCGACACCGCATCGAGCGAATCGGTGCCGGATGCCCTGCCCCATGCTATCCGGTCGTCATGCCTCAGACCCGTGACCCCCTCCAGCCCGGACTAGCGCACCGCACGGGAACCAAGCGCGGCACCTGGTACCTCCGCGTCGCTCACGGCGGCCGGCTGGTCCAACTCCTCCTCGGCGCGGACGACGAGATGCCGGTCGAGGTTGCGAGAGAGATCGTGCTCCAAGGGATCGCCGATCTCGAACGTGGGATCGAGCTGGACAAGGCATGGGTCGGCGAGGCTCGGAAGGCACGTGCGGATCGGATCGGGGTGCGGGAGCCGGAGCCCGATGATGGGCCGCTGACATGGGGGCGAGCGCAGCGCGAGTACCTTGACGATCTGAGAAACAAAGGCCGGTCCGACCGGACGGTCGACGACTATGCCGGCATATTGAGAAGCCTATCCGTGCTGGACGACCGCCAACTGTCCGACCTGACGGTCGACGACTTTCGGCTCGTGCTTGTCGGCATCGCGTCAGATCGGCCTTCGACGTCCTTCCGCGCAACCGAGGTCGCAAGGTCGGTGTCACGCTGGCTTTCCGCATCCGGCCACGCCGACGACTTCCTCGCAGACCTCACACAGCCGCCCGGGGCCGCCCGGTCGGTTGGGCGTCAGGCGAGACCACCAGCCACCGTCGATCAGATCGCCGAGATCGTCCGCCGGTGTCGTGACGGATCCGTTTCGGCATCGATCGCTCATTCGATCGAGGTCGTGTGCTTGACCGGTTTTCGAGTGGGCCAAATCGTGGTGACGCGTCCGGCCGATGTCCGCGATGGATTATGGTTCATTCCGGGAAGTCCAAGACGGGAAGGTTACTGCCTTCCGCTCACCCGGCGCCTACAAACCCTGATCGACGTAACAGGCGAATGGTCGTTTCCAGAGGTTTACACCCGCAATCCCGACGAGAAAGGTCACGTCACGGAGGCGTCCGTCATCATCGCCTTGCGCCGGATCGGTGGCACTACGTCGACCGGCATCCGAGCAGCAATAGCCGGCGCTCTGTCGGACGCCGGCTATTCCAATTCCGAGATCGATAGTTTGTACGAACGAGTGTCCTGGGATCCCGTCGACGAGGCGGTCGATACGGCTAAGCGAGGCCAGATGCTGCGGACCTGGGGAGATATCGTCGAAGGCCTGCTTTGAGGGTTTCCCCACACATTTGGGCGAAGTTCCCCCAATCCTCCCCACACCCTAAGCTACGGACACAGCTGGGGTATCGTTCAGGATGCGCTCGATCTGGGCCGGCAAGAAGCCGGTTTTCCGGGCGATCCGGCTTGGGGCCCAGCCTTCCCGGCCGAGGCGGACGATGAGATCAACCTCGACGTTCTTCGGACTCGTCCTGAGTCCGTTGCGGCTGAGAGCGGACCCTCATGCCGGCACCTCGATCTCGGGCATGCCGTGATCGATAACGTCGCCGATCGTGACGATGCGAGCGACCCTGCCGTCGACGACGTTCCAGTGGCAGCGAGGCCATTTGGGAATGGCGACCATGCCGAGGTAGCGAAACGGGCTCATCGCCTTGTTTTCACGAAGCGCCTGGATGACGGCTTGGAAATGGGGTGTCTCCTGGATCGGGGCGACTGCGAGCGCACGGCGGCGGTCGCGTTCCGCCAGCTTGGCGGCGTCGAGGCAGGGCGTGCGGGCGTCCATCAGGAGGCCCTTCCCGCCTTGATCGCGTCGACGCGGGCGCGTGTCTCGGCGACGCTAAGCCCCTGGTCGAAAACGATTCCGTGCGACCCGACTATTCGCACGTCGCCGCCGGACCCGTCATGGAAAATCTGGAAAAGCGGCAGATCGGCGCCTTCGGCCGAGGCGATCGCTCGGTCGGTCTCGGCGGTCACCGCACCGTCGGCGAAGGCGACGAAAGCCAAGGCGTCGCTCGACCAAACGAGCGCCTGGAAGAACTGGAGCTCCTCTTTTGCGTGCGCCGCCTCGTTTTCGGGAGCGCGAGGCGAGACGACGTTCCATCCGCGACGGGCGAACTCGTCGGTTACCGACCGCTCGAAGGCGCCACCGTAGTCGGTTTCCGGCATCGAGAGGTAGACGCGACTGATTGCCGGTGCCCGCGACGCTTCGGAGAAATCGATGTACCCGTCGGCGTCCGTCGGGAAGTGGGCGAAGTCTCGGTCCATCACATTGCCCTCCCGTGCGCGAGAACCTCAGCGATTTCCTCGGGAGATCGCGACAGGAATGCCGTCTCCCCGGTCAGATCGCCGCGCAGGATGCGAGCCATCTTGCGAGCATGCGCATCAACCTCGGCTCGGAGTTCGGCAACTTCCCGCTGGATGCGTTCGAGCGCCTGGTCCGGCGTTTCGGTCTTCTCTCTATCCTGTCCCATGATTTGGTTGCTCCTGTTCACGATATGTCCGCCCGTTCGGACGGCTTAGGCGACGATGCGGAGGTGCACGCGTTCGAGCTGATCCAGGCCGTCATCCACGAAGCGGACCAGTTCGGCCGGCTTCAGGCTCTGGACCTTCCCGAGCAAGATCAGGCCTTTCGCGCCGGTGGAGGTCACGGTGACGATCCAGCCGAGACCGGCGACGTACCTCGCGTCGGCGTCGCGCAGGTCGGCGATCCCGGCGATCGTCCAGTCGATGCCGATCCGGTGTCGCATTTCGGTATCCAGTCGCGGATGTGGTCGATGCCTGCTCATGCTGCTCTCTCCATTGTGACGGTGGCTGGTTTGGGCACGTGCCCGGGGATGACGCGGGAGAAATCGCGGTAGCCGGAAACCCGCAGTATCCGAGCGCCTTTGTCACGAAGCTGCGTGATCCGAGCCCGCGCCCCGTCCGCGTCTCGCCCCGTCAGGACCATGAGATCGGCAGTCGAGACCGGACCCGATCGGAGGGTTTCGTAGACTCGGAAAAGGGCCTCGCACTGGAACCGGGACGGGTCCAGGCGACTCTGCAGGTAGAACCGCGACTCGCCCCGGATCTGATGCCCTTCGCTCCGGGCGGTAGCGAGCAGGGTCTTGATGACGACCCAAGGCTCGTCCGGCCCGCCGCCCCAACGGTGGCTATAGAGAAGGTCCGTCAGATCGGCGGTGCTGACCCAGCCGCTCGCGACGACGGCATCGACGAGCTTCTGCTTCTGGGTGACGAAGACGGTCATGCCGCCCTCCGATCGAGGACGTCTGAAATCGCCGTTAGGTCGTCGTCGGTGAGGTCGCCCAGGCCGACGACGAGGCGAGCGACGACACGACGGCTCGCAGCGTCTTCGATATCGACGCGGAACCGACGGTTTTCCGTCGACCATGCATCCGTCAGCTCCGCTCGCTCGGTCGGCGTCATGGGGATGACTGCCACCAAGCCCTGCAGCGTCGCGACCGTCGCCGGAGAGCGGTCGCATTCGAGGGCGTAAAGGTGCGCGGTCGAGACGCCGAGCCGAAGCGCAACTTCGGCTTGGCCGAGACCGGCCCTCTTCCGCAGATCTCTCAATCGCTTTCCGAACGCAGACATGGCGACCCCAATCATTTCGAGATGGCCTCGACCGATCTCTCATGACGACCTGTTTACCATGTAGAGTGTTTCCTGTATAGGTGGTTCTACTTCTTTCTGGCGCTTCCGACTTTCCGGGTGTCAGGTGAAGATCGGCGATGGAAAAGGAGCAGGACTGTGTGGAATTCGATCAAGCGCCTCTTGGCGGCGTTGAGGTCGTCGATCGCCGGACTAGGCACGGCGACGGTGTCACTGTTCGAAGAGTTCATGGCGCGGATCGCCGAAATTCGGTCGATGCCGATGCGGGCAGTCCGGGACGGCGTGCCCCGCATGACAGCCGCCCAGGACGCGACCAGGCAGATAATCGCGGAGCCGGCTCATGCACCGGCGGCGAGCCCCGTCGAGGCGCCGGAGCCGTCGGAGAGGTCGACGGAGCGGGTCACCGAGCTGGGCGCCCTGGTCCGCCTGGCATGCGAGAGACTGCTCGTCGACATGCCGATATCGGACCTGCGGCTCGACGGACAGCACGAGCTTTTCCTGCTGTCTCTGACGACGGAGGAGCTTCGGTGCGTTCACAAAGGGACCGACTTGGACGTCGGTCGCCATGTCCTCGGAACCCCGATGCTTCAGGCGCTTGGGGGTTCCATGATGCGGACGCCGGACGCCGAGCGGGACGGCCCGACGGCGGAGTTCATGGCGGCGATCCGGGCGGACCGGGCGCAGCGGCGCCAGGCGACGTACGTCGATAACCTCGTTCAGGCGGAGATAGACGCCTACTACGAGCGGGAAGAAGAGGAGGAGCTGGAACCAACGGCTCCAAGGCCATGATGGTCAGCGGCTCCGGATCCTGTCGAGACGGAGCCGCGCTACCTCGGCGGCCAGCCGATCCGCCCTCGCCTTCTCCTTCGCCGCCTCGGCCTTGGCGGTGCGGAGAGCGTCGACGAGCATCAGGTAAGCGGCGACCTCGTCGTCGGCGACCCGGCCGGCGACTACCTCGGCCTCGTAAGCGCGGCGGCGGTTCTGAGCGATGACGCGGCCATTGTGGAGCGTGTGGAGCAAACCAGAAAACTGCGTCGTCACCGCCGCCATCGGACCCATGGAAACCGCTCCTTGAAACAATGTCTAAAACAAACTGAGGAAAATCTATGAAAATCGAGTTAACGACCGAGCGGGACGGACCGCTATCTCCCGCCGAGAGGCAGGCCCGGCGCAGGATCCGGCGCGCACAGGAGCAGGCCGAGCAAGCGGTACTGGACGCGGCGGCGGAGGCCGAGCGGATCGTCGCCGAAGAGGAAGAGCGCGTCCGACAAGCTCGGGCGGAGCGTGACCGAGCCATGGATCTCTTGGTCGTCGAAGTGTGGGCTGACGTCTTGTGTCACCCCCGATACTCACCGCCGAGGAAAGTCCAGAACTTGGCTTTCGAGGAAGTCCGGCGGCGACTCGGCGAGCGGATGGGCGATGACGAGGTCGTCGCTCGCATGCGCTCGCGTTTCGAGTTGATCGTGGCGGACCGGAGGCGTCGCCGGACGTCGGGCGGAGCCGGGTCCTCCAGTCACGGCAAATCGACCCCCGGCGACACCTGCGTTACTCTTGCAATTAGCAACGCCGTCACGCCCGTGCGAATCGCCGATCCGCAACGTGACGGTCACGCCGGACCTGCGGATGACGGCACCCTTGGCGGCGCGGTCACCACCTTCGCCGAGGCTCGACGGTCCAGCGGGAACGCTCCGGCCTTCCTGCGTTCGGCCGCGAACAGCAACGATGGCGAGGACGACGAGGAAGGCGGCCTGGCGGACCATCTTGCCGCCGAGGCTTACCGGGCTCACGACCCCGATCCAAACTACGAGCAAATGCACTTTGCCGACATGGGCGCCGACCAGTACGGCTACATTCGGTAACACGCCCGATAGACCCGACGAGGCCGCCCTGGGACACCGTGGGCGGCCTTCTTCGTTTCCGCTGACCCGGACATCACCGTGACCGTCACGCCAGCCACGGGCGCCCGAGATCGATCCCGAACATGCCGACGACGGCCGGTGAGGATGCGCCACGCATATGCGCATGCCATCGGGGTGACCCGATGGCGCAGGGGTTTCGAGCGGGACAGTCACGCTCGTAGCCGGGAAATGGTCGTGACTGTCACGCACTGTCAGAGAGGCGAGCTAGCGACTTCGGCGACACACTTTCACTCCCACGCAGCACTTTCCGAAGTTCTAAGCGAGCGATGTACTTTTCGGCCTTACGGCTTTCTCGGAGCTTAATCGCCCTCTCTACCAACCCTTCCTCCTTCGGCATCGCCCGCGCTTCAGCAAGCGTTGCTCGAAGTCCTTTCTGCAACTGCCTGCGCCTCTCGAGAGGCGGCAACTCGGCCTCGTCACGTCCGTTCGTGCGTTGGACACGGCGCTCACGAGCAGCATTGACGGTCTTTCTGGTACCGTCGTCGCGAAGGGAAGAAATCACCTCGGGCTGAGAAAGATCCGGATCCAAGTTTTCCTCAATTGCAAAGATCAAGCAGGCTTTGTCGGGTCCATATCTGTCGATCATCTCAAGCAAGCGCCGTCCCCGCAGACGCGGTATGGCGACAGGAGGCAAATCGATCCAGAGGGCAGCCGCCTCCTCTCCGTGCTTGGCAACGTAGGCAGCGCGCTCCGACGATTGTTCATCACGCAGCGAGCTGAGGCAGCCAGTTAGATCTCCGAAATGTGCTTCGCCCTCGCACAACGCTTCGTCGATGGCGTGGTGCCACGCATGAACCAGACGATCGATGAATGAAATATGCAGAGCCCCAACTCGTCTTGCTATGCGCCGCCATGTTCCAACTTTGACGCGAAAACGTGGAATTTCGGTAGGGGCGAACTGGCGGCGCACTTGCGCAGCTAGCTTCTCTGCCTCGTTTTGCTGCGCCTGCCTTTCAGCCTGATCAGTCGAAAAGTACCTCGGAGCATACGCGTACATCGAGAAAAACTGGCCACTGATCATCGGCAGCCGAGCGAGATTTGGCATGGACATGACGTCAAACCGAACGCTGTCACGATTTGCATGCATTGTGACTTGATGATCGTCGAGGTGTACTTTCTTGAGGTCAGCCTGGACAGGCTTCAGAACGGCCCGTTCAACCTGAGACCTCTTTCCGCCTCTCGTGAGAGGATAAGCGGTGTCGCGTATGAGGTCGTCGAGAGACAGGTCGAAAGACCACTGCCCGAGGCGAAGACGGGCCCTTTTCTTCGCCGCGAGGCCGTTAACGGCGACAGCCTGCGTCTCGGAAATTTTTCGCGAGAAAGCCAACACGTCGGCCGTCTCGACGCTCTCTGCACAAGCCCTCCGGTAAATTGCCGGCGAGTACCGGCACTTGAAGTCCGCCATTGTTCGAAGGTCGATATATGCATAGGGCGTATACCGACCGTGCTCGCGCCGGGAGCGGTCGATGTAGCGGGTAAGGACCGGCGCAAGTTGATAATGCAGCATCTCGACGGCTTCTCCCTCTAGGTTGTCGATGGAGGTCGCGTGTCGAAACACAGCCCCGAAGCGGACCGCGTTCCAGTCGCCATCCGGTGTTCTCTGATATGTGAGGCGCTCGGAGTCGACCGGAGCACTCACGAGGACGTCGGCAATGGGACCGTAAGTTATGGCCGTCACGGGTGGAGGCGGGACGAGAGGAAGGGGCTCGTCGGGGTCGCGGTTCCATATACCGAGTTGTCGCTCAATGCGTAACAAAACGGCCGCGACGAAGCGGGCCTCCGTTGCCGGATCCTGTATATAGATCGCACGGATGGTTCGGTCGATCCAATATTCCACGTCGGTTAGCCAGTCATTCGCGACGTCATCGCCACCAAGGCAAGCGTAGAACAGCGTTCGCGTTATCTCCTCCCACCGCTCTTCGTGAGGGCCCGCCTCCGGCAGAGGCGAGGCCAGCCGACGCAGCCGCCGCTTGGTGACTGGACGCGGAAGCTCGAACCGACGCAGTCGAAGTCTTTCCAGCGACGAAACGAGGTCAACGAGTCGAGGCCTCGCGAATCCAAGGATCGACAGGATCGATCGGACCGGTATCATATACGAACCGCGCCTCAACCTGGGATCGGTCTCGTATGCGGCCGATAGGAGTATCTCCAAGACGGTATGGTCAAGCGCGGTGCAAGATGGCGTCGAGACACACCGCATCGCTCGTAGATAAGCAATCGGCCGGGGCGACAGAAGGGCCCCGACGTCGGCTGGCTTGCGGATCTTGGCGAGCGGCGTGGTGGCAATCGTGCGTGCAGGGAAGAAATTTTTTGGCACTGCATCGTCGTCGCGAATTCGAAGACGTTGTACGACAACTGGGGGCTTGTCCGGGATGAAGTCAGGTCGAAGCGACGGTAGCGGAGGCATATCTACAACGGCTTCCATGTGAAACATAACAGCCAGATCCTTAAGAAAGTTACACACTATGCTGGAAAATGTTTCATGATAACATCATTTTAGGTTTTCTGGTTATTGCAACAATTAACGTAAGATGCACGATTCCTTCACGTTGAAAACAGGGGACTTTTTCGATTCGCTCGCCACTAATCCCATCGACGCGTCGCGGCACAGCAGGTTCAATAAGTCGAGCAGCCAAGCCCCTTAAACTCGGCGATTGACGATGGTACCGCCTTAGGGACCGTTCTTCTCGCCGAAGCGCGAAAATCAACGAGAGGAGAATTATTGATTATCTAGATCTTAAAACAGTTTCGCGGCTGAAACCTATATCAGGCGCGCTCTCTGACATTTGCAACCGTGTGAAAATCATAAGCTCCGCCGGTTAAATGTGGAAATTGTCGAAAGACGGGCCGGTAATGCAACTTTTTGGATTAGATATTAGATTAGAACGCTTTAACTAAAGGCAATATGGCTGCCGCTTTCGGTGGTTTTTGCGTGTGACTTTCATAACGAGCCGCAGTGGTTTGATCCGTTGTTGGCGTTTGACCTCGGCACTCGATCCAGGGAAGGTCAAGGTTGTCCCGCGTCAGCCGGTTAAGGTTCGGTTGGAACAGACCTTCGTCGCCGAGATCGACCGTATTGCGATCAAGCGTGGCGGGCAGACTATGAAGGCGGTCACGGGAAGACTCCTGCCCGTCGCGGTTGCTTCGACGTCCTACGGCGTCATTTCCGCCCTCCGGTCGTGTCCGTCAACGTGGTGGAAATTGGGGTGTAACTGAAGCGGCTCCGTTTCAGGCGGCTGCGGTGGAAAGTCGGACGGTTTCGGGCTTGGTGGTTGTGGAGTGGACCCCGTTTCGCCGGACAGGCGGCGGTTGGGTTTAGGCACTGAGCCTGATGAACTCGCGAGGCGAGCGGAACTTCAGACCTGAGTGCGGGTGGACTTCGCAATAATCCTCGATCCAGTCGGGGAGCAAGGCGAGGATCGTGCCGGCGTCGGGCAGAATGGTGACGCGAGCATAGTCCCGCTTCAGCGTTTTGACGAAGGCCTCGGACATGCCGTTCGACTCCGGGCTGCGGACGGGCGTGAAGAGCAGCGTCAAGCCGAGGGCACGGGCCGTGTCGGCGGTGTCCCTGGCGATGTAGGCGCTGCCGTTGTCCGATAGCCATTCGACAGCGTGCGGGACCTTGGTGGTGCCGAAGCGACGTTCGACAGCCGTCACCATCAGATCGCGAACCATCTCGCCGGAGATGCCGACATTGGCGACGGCCGACCAGGCGATGACCTCTCGGTCGCAGGCGTCCAGCACGAAGAGGATGCGCACGACCTCGCGGTTGCGGGTGTGGATCTCCAGATGGTCCGAGCACCATCGCACGTTCGAGCGCAGCGCGATGACGATGCCGTCGTGGGTTCGACCGGGCCGCGAGGCCGTGTAACGCTCGAGCGTCAGACCGTGATGCTGCATGATCCGCAGCACCCGCTTGGCGTTGACGGTCGGCTGCCCTTCCGCCCGCAGGCGACGGTTCAGCAGCGCCGTGACCCGCCGCCTCTCGGTGATTGCAAGCAACCGCCTGTCGGCCAAAGGGTAGCCATAGGTCGGCCGAGCATCGACGATGGCACGGATGGGCGCCAGGAACTCGACATCCTCGGCCTTGCGATACGGCCCCCGCGGTCTCACCGTCGTGCTGCGTCGCTCGTTGATGTGAGAACGAGCGACGTCCAGCGTCCGAGCCACGGCGCTCACCGTGAACCGTCCGTTAGATCGCTCCAGGACAGCAAGGGCGATAGTCGTTTATGGAATGGCTCGCCCCTTTTCCTCGGCGCATGATCTGCGCCGTTTGAGACTGGCAAGGAGGCGAGGCGATGAATGAGATCAGGGTTCTGGG
>NZ_LMQW01000023.1 GCF_001425485.1 Aureimonas sp. Leaf427
TTCGAGCGCAACAAGCCGCATGTGAACATCGGCACGATCGGTCACGTCGATCACGGCAAGACGAGCCTGACGGCGGCGATCACCAAGTATTTCGGCGAGTACAAGGCCTACGACCAGATCGACGCGGCGCCCGAGGAGAAGGCCCGCGGCATCACGATCTCGACCGCCCACGTCGAGTACGAGACGACGGCCCGCCACTACGCGCACGTCGACTGCCCCGGCCACGCCGACTACGTGAAGAACATGATCACGGGCGCGGCGCAGATGGACGGCGCGATCCTCGTCTGCTCGGCGGCCGACGGCCCGATGCCGCAGACCCGCGAGCACATCCTTCTCGCCCGCCAGGTCGGCGTTCCCGCGATCGTGGTCTTCCTGAACAAGGTCGATCAGGTCGACGACGCCGAGCTTCTCGAGCTCGTCGAGCTGGAGGTCCGCGAGCTTCTGTCGATGTACGARTATCCGGGCGACGACATTCCGATCGTCAAGGGCTCGGCTCTGGCCGCTCTCGAGGATAGCGACAAGAAGATCGGCGAGGACGCCGTGCGCGAGCTGATGGCCGCCGTCGACGCCTACATCCCGACGCCCGAGCGTCCGATCGACCAGCCCTTCCTGATGCCGATCGAAGACGTGTTCTCGATCTCGGGCCGCGGCACGGTCGTGACCGGCCGCGTCGAGCGCGGCATCGTGAAGGTCGGCGAGGAAGTCGAGATCGTCGGCATCCGCGACACCAAGAAGACGACGGTGACGGGCGTCGAGATGTTCCGCAAGCTGCTCGACCAGGGCCAGGCGGGCGACAACATCGGCGCGCTGGTTCGCGGCGTGGACCGCGAGGGCGTGGAGCGCGGTCAGGTTCTGTGCAAGCCCGGCACGGTGAAGCCGCACACGCGCTTCATGGCCGAGGCCTACATTCTGACGAAGGAGGAGGGCGGCCGCCACACGCCGTTCTTCACGAACTACCGGCCGCAGTTCTACTTCCGCACGACGGACGTGACGGGCGTCGTCACGCTGCCCGAGGGCACGGAGATGGTCATGCCCGGCGACAACGTCACGATGGACGTCAAGCTGATCGTGCCGATCGCGATGGAAGAGAAGCTGCGCTTCGCCATCCGCGAAGGCGGCCGCACCGTCGGCGCCGGCATCGTGAGCTCCATCGTCGAGTAAGCTGATCGTGCCGATCGCGATGGAAGAGAAGCTGCGCTTCGCCATCCGCGAAGGCGGCCGCACCGTCGGCGCCGGCATCGTGAGCTCCATCGTCGAGTAAGACGAGACGTACTACACCGCCTGCCGGTTCAGGCAGGCGGTGTGTTGCCCGGAAGGGCGGTGTGCCGATGTCGGCATGCTCACTGAATTGGCTGAAGACTGCTTAGGCGCTCGGAACTCCGGCGGCCCCAACCCGCGATTCCGACGAGAGGACGATTTCCATGAACGGCCAGAATATCCGTATCCGCCTGAAGGCGTTCGATCATCGGGTTCTCGACGCTTCGACGCGTGAGATCGTGTCGACCGCCAAGCGGACGGGTGCGAATGTACGCGGTCCCATTCCGCTTCCGACTCGCATCGAGAAGTTTACCGTGAACCGCTCGCCGCACATCGACAAGAAGTCGCGCGAGCAGTTCGAAATGCGCACGCACAAGCGGCTCCTCGACATCGTCGACCCGACCCCGCAGACGGTCGATGCGCTCATGAAACTCGACCTCGCCGCCGGCGTCGACGTCGAGATCAAGCTCTGATCGACGAGCTCGGGAAGGATAACGCCCCATGCGTTCAGGTGTGATTGCACAGAAGATCGGCATGACCCGCGTCTATAATGACGCCGGCGAGCATGTTCCGGTCACCGTTCTCCGCGTTGAGAACTGCCAGGTCATCGCGCAGCGGACCGAAGATCAGCACGGCTACACCGCCGTGCAGCTCGGTGCCGGCCTCGCGAAGGTCAAGAACACGTCGAAGTCCATGCGCGGCGTGTTCGCGCAGGTCTCCGTCGAGCCCAAGAAGAAGCTGGTCGAGTTTCGCGTCTCCGCCGATCAGATGATCGACGTCGGTGCCGAGCTGACCGCCGAACACTTCGTCCCCGGCCAGAAGGTCGACGTGACGGGCACTTCGGTCGGCAAGGGCTTCCAGGGTGTCATGAAGCGCCACAACTTCGGTGGTGGCCGCGCGACCCACGGTAACTCCGTCTCGCACCGTTCGCACGGTTCGACCGGTCAGCGCCAGGACCCCGGCAAGGTGTTCAAGGGCAAGAAGATGGCCGGCCACATGGGCGCGGTCCGCGTGACGACCCAGAACCTCGAGATCGTGCGCACCGACGCCGACAAGGGTCTGATCCTCGTCCGTGGCGCCGTCCCCGGCTCGAAGGGCGGCTGGATCATGATCCGCGACGCCGTAAAGGTCGCGGTTCACAAGGATGCCCCGATGCCCGCCGGTCTGCGCGCCAAGGGCGGTGCAGAGACCGCTGCAGCTTCCGAGGGAGCGGAGTAATGGACGTCACGATCAAATCCCTCGACGGCAAGGATGCCGGCAGCCTCACGCTTGCCGACGACATCTTCGGCCTGGAGCCGCGCGAGGACATCCTTCAGCGCATGGTCCGCTGGCAGCTCGCCAAGCGCCAGCAGGGCACGCACCAGTCGCTCGGCCGCGCCGAGATCGCCCGCACCGGCGCCAAGCTCTACAAGCAGAAGGGCACCGGTCGCGCTCGTCACGGCTCCGCCCGCGCCCCGCAGTTCCGTGGCGGCGGCAAGGCTCACGGCCCGGTCTCGCGCAGCCATGCGCATGACCTGCCGAAGAAGGTGAGGGCGCTCGCGCTTCGTCACGCTCTCTCGGCTAAGGCCAAGACCTCCTCGATCGTCGTCATCGACGATCTGTCCTCCTCCGAGGGCAAGACCAAGACGATGGTGACGACGCTGGAAGGTCTCGGCCTGACCAACGCGCTCTTCATCGGCGGCGCGGAGCTGGATGCGAACTTCTCGCGTTCGGCCCGCAACATCCCGAACATCGACGTGCTGCCCATCCAGGGCATCAACGTCTACGACATTCTGCGCCGTCACACCCTCGTTCTGTCGAAGGCCGCGGTCGAGGCTCTCGAGGAGCGTTTCAAATGAGCGACCTTCGCCACTACGACGTCATCACCTCGCCGGTGATCACCGAGAAGTCGACCCTGTTGTCGGAAAACAACCAGGTCGTCTTCAATGTCCCGAACAAGGCGACCAAGCCGCAGATCAAGGCGGCGGTCGAGTCGCTGTTCGGGGTCAAGGTCACCGCGGTCAACACCCTGAACCGCAAGGGCAAGGTCAAGCGCTTCCGCGGCCGGATCGGTCGCCAGAGCGACCAGAAGAAGGCCATCGTGACGCTCGCCGAAGGCCAGTCGATCGACGTGTCGACCGGTCTCTGATAGCGCGCGGAGGATATCAGTCATGGCATTGAAGAACTTTAAGCCGAACACGCCGAGCCAGCGCCAGCTGGTCATCGTCGATCGTTCGGGCCTCTGGAACGGCAAGCCGGTCAAGATGCTGACCGAGGGCCTCAGCCAGAAGGGCGGACGCAACAACACGGGCCGCGTGACGGCCCGCTACCAGGGCGGCGGTCACAAGCGCTCCTACCGCATCATCGACTTCAAGCGTCGCAAGTTCGACGCCGTCGGTACGGTCGAGCGTCTGGAGTACGATCCGAACCGCACCGCGTTCATCGCCCTCATCAAGTATGAGGACGGCGAGCTGGCCTACATCCTGGCGCCGCAGCGCCTGGCCGCCGGCGACAAGGTCGTCTCGGGTCTTTCCGGGATCGACGTCAAGCCGGGCAATGCGATGCCGCTGGCCTCGATGCCGGTCGGCACCATCATCCACAATGTGGAGATGAAGCCGGAGAAGGGTGGCCAGATCGCCCGCTCCGCCGGCACCTACGCACAGCTGGTCGGCCGCGATGCCGGCATGGCGATCCTGCGCCTCAACTCGGGTGAGCAGCGTCTGGTCTCCGGCCAGTGCTTCGCCACGGTCGGCGCGGTGTCGAATGCCGATCACGGCAACATCAATCTCGGCAAGGCGGGTCGTTCTCGCTGGCTCGGCAAGCGCCCGCACGTTCGCGGTGTCGCCATGAACCCGGTCGATCACCCGCACGGCGGCGGCGAAGGCCGCACCTCCGGCGGTCGTCACCCGGTTTCGCCTTGGGGCCAGCCGACGAAGGGCAAGCGGACGCGTCAGAACAAGTCCACGGACAAGTTCATCATGCGCTCGCGCCATCAGCGTAAGAAGTAAGAGAGGGTTTCTTCATGACACGTTCCGTCTGGAAGGGTCCGTTCGTCGATGGCTACCTGCTGAAGAAGGCCGACAAGGTTCGCGAAGGCGGCCGCAACGAGGTGATCAAGATCTGGAGCCGTCGCTCCACGATCCTGCCCCAGTTCGTCGGCCTGACCTTCGGTGTCTACAACGGCTCGAAGCACATCCCGGTCTCCGTCAACGAGGACATGATCGGTCACAAGTTCGGTGAGTTCTCTCCGACCCGGACCTATTACGGCCATGGCGCCGATAAGAAGTCGAAGAGGAAGTAACGATGGGCAAGCCGAAGCTCGAACGTCAGCTCAAGGACAACGAGGCTCGCGCGGTCGCCCGCACGATCCGCGTCAGCCCGCAGAAGCTGAACCTCGTGGCCGCGATGATCCGCGGCAAGAAGGTCGGAGCGGCCGTCGCCGATCTCACCTTCTCGCGCAAGCGCATCTCGGAAACGGTTCTGAAGACGCTGCAGAGCGCCATCGCCAATGCCGAGAACAACCACGATCTCGACGTCGACTCGCTCGTCGTCGCCGAGGCCTACGTGGGCAAGTCGATCACCATGAAGCGCTTCCACGCTCGCGGCCGTGGCCGTGCGAGCCGCATCGAGAAGCCGTTCGCGCACCTGACCATCGTCGTGCGCGAAGTCGCGGAAGCCGAGGAGGCCGCCTGATGGGTCAGAAAATCAATCCGACCGGCTTCCGGCTCGGCATCAATCAGACCTGGGATTCGCGCTGGTATGCGAACACCGGCGAATACGGCAAGCTGCTCCACGAGGATCTCGCGATCCGCAAGTACCTCATGGACGAGCTGAAGCAGGCGGCGATCTCCAAGGTAGTCATCGAGCGCCCGCACAAGAAGTGCCGCATCACGATCCACTCGGCTCGCCCGGGCATCGTGATCGGCAAGAAGGGCGCCGACATCGAGAAGCTCCGCAAGAAGCTGACCTCGATGACTGCGGCCGAGACGCACATCAACATCGTCGAGGTGCGCAAGCCCGAGACGGACGCGACCCTCGTCGCGCAGTCGATCGCTCAGCAGCTCGAGCGTCGCGTCGCCTTCCGTCGCGCCATGAAGCGCGCCGTCCAGTCCGCCATGCGCCTCGGCGCGGAAGGCATCCGCATCAACTGCGGCGGTCGTCTCGGCGGTGCCGAGATCGCGCGTATGGAGTGGTACCGCGAAGGCCGCGTTCCGCTGCACACGCTGCGCGCGGACATCGACTACGGCGTTGCCGAGGCCCATACGGCCTATGGCGTATGCGGCGTTAAGGTCTGGATCTTCAAGGGCGAGATCCTCGAGCACGATCCGATGGCGTCCGAACGCCGGGCGATCGAGGGCGATGCGTCGGGCGGCAATCAGCGCCGTCGCGAACACGCCTGAACCTAGGGTTTCGGAGTCAATTCAATGTTGCAGCCAAAGCGCACGAAATTCCGGAAGGCGTTCAAGGGACGCATTCACGGAAATGCGAAGGGCGGTACCAATCTCGACTATGGGACCTTCGGCCTGAAGGCCCTGGAGCCCGAGCGCGTCACGGCGCGGCAGATCGAGGCGGCCCGCCGCGCGATCACCCGCCAGATGAAGCGTCAGGGTCGTGTCTGGATCCGCATCTTCCCCGACGTTCCGGTGACGGCGAAGCCGACCGAAGTCCGAATGGGCAAGGGCAAGGGTTCCGTCGAGTATTGGGCGGCCCGCGTCCATCCCGGCCGTATCATGTTCGAGATCGACGGCGTATCCGAGGAACTGGCGCGCGAGGCTCTTCGCCTCGGAGCCGCCAAGCTTCCGATCCGCACGCGCTTCATCCAGCGCATCGCCGAGTAAGGAGACATTCCGATGAAAGCCTCCGACGTCATTTCGATGACCCCCGACCAGCTCACCGACGAGCTGGGCAAGCTGAAGAAGGAGCAGTTCAACCTGCGCTTCCAGGGTGCGACGGGCCAGATCGAGAACACCGCTCGCATCCGCCAGGTTCGCCGGGCCATCGCGCGCATCAAGACAATCGCCCGCCAGAAGGCGGCTACGGCCAAGGCCTGAGGTAGAACACCATGCCGAAACGCGTTTTGCAGGGGACTGTGGTCTCCGACAAGAACGACAAGACCGTCGTCGTGCTCGTCGAGCGTCGCTTCACGCATCCTCTCTTCAAGAAGACCGTGCGGCGTTCGAAGAAGTACAAGGCCCATGACGAGGGCAACCTTTGCAAGGTCGGCGACGTCGTCTCCATCGAGGAGACCCGTCCGATCTCGAAGGACAAGACTTGGATCGTCCTCCGGGACGGCGAAGCAGCCCATTGATATAGGTGCCGGAAGACGCTAATCCCCGCGTCTTCCGGGTAAGAGTTTGAAGGCGGCCTGACATGATTCAGATGCAAACAAACCTCGACGTGGCCGACAATTCGGGCGCTCGTCGTGTCATGTGCATCAAAGTGCTCGGCGGCTCGAAGCGGAAGTATGCCTCGGTCGGCGACATTATCGTCGTTTCGATCAAAGAGGCGATCCCGCGCGGCCGCGTGAAGAAGGGCGACGTGATGAAAGCCGTGGTGGTGCGCACCGCGAAGGACATCCGTCGCGCCGACGGTTCGGTGATCCGGTTCGACCGGAACGCCGCCGTTCTCATCGACAACAAGAAAGAGCCGGTCGGCACGCGCATCTTCGGACCGGTCCCCCGCGAGCTTCGTGGCCGTAACCACATGAAGATCATCTCGCTGGCGCCTGAAGTGCTGTAAGGAACCGGACGATGCAGAAGATCAAGAAGGGCGACAAGGTCGTCGTTTTGGCCGGTAAGGACAAGGGTCTTTCCGGCGAAGTGCTCCAGGTCATGCCCAAGGACGACAAGGCTGTCGTGCGCGGCGTGAACATGGTCAAGCGCCACACCCGCCAGACGGCGAGCCAGGAAGCGGGCATCATCTCCAAGGAAGCCCCGATCCACCTGTCGAACCTGTCGGTCGCCGATCCCAAGGACGGCAAGCCGACCCGCGTCGGGTTCAAGGTTGTCGGAGAAGGCGAGACCGCCCGCAAGGTGCGCGTCGCCAAGCGTTCGGGAGAACAGATCGATGTCTGAGACGTCCTATACCCCGCGGCTGAAGACGGTCTACCAGACCGACATCCGCAAGGCGATGCAGGAGCAGTTCTCCTACGACAACGTCATGATGGTGCCTCGTATCGACAAGGTCGTCATCAACATGGGCGTCGGTGAGGCCACCGGCGATTCCAAGAAGCCGACCGTCGCTGCGGACGACCTCGCCAAGATCGCCGGCCAGAAGCCGGTCATCACCAAGGCCCGCACCTCGATCGCCGGCTTCAAGGTTCGCGAGAACATGCCGATCGGCGCGAAGGTCACGCTTCGCAAGGACAAGATGTACGAGTTCCTGGATCGTCTGATCCAGATCGCTCTGCCGCGCGTCCGCGATTTCCGCGGCCTCAACCCCAAGAGCTTCGATGGCAATGGCAACTTCGCCATGGGCATCAAGGAACATATCGTTTTCCCCGAGATCAACTACGACAAGGTCGATCAGATGTGGGGCATGGACATCATCGTCTGCACGACGGCGAAGACGGACGACGAAGCACGGGCGCTCCTGAAGGCGTTCAACTTCCCGTTCCGCCAGTAACGACAGGCGAGCAAAGGACAATTTAGATGGCCAAGAAAAGCTCGATCGAGAAGAACAATCGTCGCGTGAAGCTGGTGGAGAAGTTCGCCGCCAAGCGTGCCGCTCTCAAGGTCGTGACGAAGGACCAGGATGCCAGCATGGAAGAGCGCTTCCGCGCTCAGCTGGAACTGGCCGAACTGCCGCGCAACAGCTCGAAGGTGCGCATCCGCAACCGCTGCGAAGTGACCGGGCGCCCGCGCGCCTACTATCGCAAGCTGAAGATGTCGCGTATCGCGCTCCGGGACCTTGGCAATAACGGCCAGATCCCCGGTATCGTGAAGTCGAGCTGGTAAGGAGAGACCGCCATGGCACTGTCAGATCCGCTCGGCGATATGCTGACCCGCATCCGCAACGCGATCATGCGCAACAAGTCGTCGGTCATGACCCCGGCTTCGAAGCTTCGTGGCCGCGTGCTCGACGTCCTCAAGGACGAGGGCTACATCCGCGGCTACACCGAGACCGCCTTCGAGAACGGCAAGTCCGAGTTCGAGATCGAGCTGAAGTACTACGAGGGCGCTCCGGTCATCCGCGAGATCGCCCGCGTGTCCAAGCCCGGCCGCCGCGTGTACGTGTCCGCCAAGACCATTCCGCACATCGCGAACGGTCTCGGCATTTCGGTCCTCTCCACGCCCAAGGGCGTGATGGCCGATCACAATGCTCGCGAACAGAACGTCGGCGGCGAGATCCTCTGCCGCGTCGTCTGACGCGCAGAGTGGTCTCACCCGAATAGAAACGGACAGGTTGCACGATGTCTCGTATTGGTAAGAAGCCGGTGTCGCTGCCGGACGGCGTGACCGCTTCCGTCGACGGGCAGACCGTCACCGCGAAGGGTCCGAAGGGCGAACTCAAGTTCGTCGTGAACGACGAGGTTCTCGTCAAGATGGAAGACGGCGCGATCGCCGTCGATCCTCGTGACGAGACCAAGACCGCGCGCTCCAAGTGGGGCATGTCGCGGACGATGATCTCGAACATCCTGACGGGTGTTAAGGGTGGCTTCGAGAAGAAGCTCGAGATCTCCGGCGTCGGCTATCGCGCCTCGCTTCAGGGCAAGAACCTGCAGCTGGCCCTTGGCTACAGCCACGAGGTGCTTTATCCGATCCCGGAAGGCATCCAGATCACGGTTCCCAAGCCGACCGAGATCCTGATCTCGGGCATCGACAAGCAGCGCGTCGGCCAGGTCGCCGCGGAGATCCGCGAGTATCGCGGCCCCGAGCCCTACAAGGGCAAGGGTGTGAAGTACGCGGGCGAAGCGATCGTCCGTAAGGAAGGCAAGAAGAAGTAAGGACGGACCATGGCTACCCAGAAAGAGACTCTGCGGCGCCGCGCCTCGCGCGTCCGTCGTTCGCTGAAGAAGATCGCCAATGGCCGCCCGCGGCTTTCGGTGCATCGCTCGTCGAAGAACATCTACGCTCAGGTCATCGACGACGCGGAAGGCCGGACGCTCGCCGCCGCCTCCACGCTCGACACGGGTCTGCGCGGAGAGCTGAAGACGGGTGCCGACAAGGACGCTGCGGCGGCCGTTGGCAAGCTGGTCGCCGAGCGTGCGCTCGCTGCCGGCGTGAAGGACGTCGTGTTCGATCGCGGCTCGTTCATCTACCACGGCCGCGTCAAGGCGCTGGCCGAGTCCGCCCGTGAAGGCGGCCTGAACTTCTAAACTGGTCCCGCTTTACGCGGGTCCCCACTCTCGGACGCCTCCGGAAAAAAATAAGGATAGGATCATGGCGCCAAGAAACGATCGCAACGATCGCAACAACCGCGAAGAGCGCGACGACGGCTTCGTCGACAAGC
Source organism: Aureimonas sp. Leaf427 (assembly GCF_001425485.1). Taxonomy (GTDB): domain Bacteria; phylum Pseudomonadota; class Alphaproteobacteria; order Rhizobiales; family Rhizobiaceae; genus Plantimonas. The sequence continues at coordinate 9,688 of NZ_LMQW01000023.1, forward strand.
TCGTTCACATCAACCGCGTCGCCAAGGTCGTGAAGGGCGGACGCCGGTTCGGTTTCGCCGCTCTCGTCGTCGTCGGCGATCTCAAGGGCCGCGTCGGCTTCGGCCATGGCAAGGCCCGCGAAGTGCCGGAAGCCATCCGCAAGGCGACGGAAGCCGCCAAGCGCGACCTGATCTTCGTGCCGCTGCGCGAAGCCCGCACGCTGCATCACGACGTCGAAGGCCGTCACGGCGCTGGCCGTGTTTTGCTGCGTTCGGCCGAGGCTGGTACCGGCATCATCGCTGGCGGCCCGATGCGCGCCGTGTTCGAGGCTGTCGGAATGCACGACGTCGTGGCCAAGTCCCTCGGTTCCTCGAACCCCTACAACATGGTGCGTGCGACATTCGACGCGCTCAAGGGTTCGATGCATCCCAAGGACGTCGCGTCCCGTCGTGGCATCAAGTACTCGACGCTCCAGGCCCGTCGCCGCGATCTCGTCGGCGCCGAAGATTGATGGGGCAGGGCGGGCGGCCATATGGGTCCGCCTGCCTGCTGATTGAGGAGTTTTCCCATGTCCGCCACCCCTTCCACGGGCAAGTACGTCACGGTCGAGCAGGTCGGTAGCCCGATCCGCCGCCCCGTCGAGCAGCGCCAGACCCTCATCGGTCTCGGCCTCAACAAGATGCACCGCCGCAGCACGCTTCTGGACACCCCGTCCGTGCGTGGCATGATCGCCAAGGTCGCCCACCTCGTCCGCGTCGTGGACGAGGTCTGATCCGGGCCGTCGAGGAGTCACACCTATGAAACTCAACGAACTCTCCGATCTGCCGGGCGCCCGTCATTCGAAGAAGCGTCTCGGACGCGGCATCGGTTCCGGCTCGGGCAAGACCGCCGGTCGCGGCGTCAAGGGTCAGAAGTCCCGTTCGGGCGTCGCGATCAACGGCTTCGAGGGCGGCCAGATGCCGCTCTACCGTCGCCTGCCGAAGCGCGGCTTCACGAACATCTTCGCCAAGGACTTCAACGTCGTTTCCGTCGGCCGCATCCAGGCCGCGATCGACGCCGGCAAGCTCGACGCCGCCGCAACGATCGATTCGGCCGCTCTGAAGGCCTCCGGCATCCTGCGCCGCTCCAAGGACGGCGTTCGTCTGCTCGGCGACGGCGAGCTGACCGTTAAACTTTCGATTTCTGTGGATGGCGCTTCCAAGTCTGCCATCGAGAAGGTCGAGAAGGCGGGCGGCACGGTAACGCTACCTGTCAAGGCAGAGGCTCCGGCAGACGCCGAAGCCTGAACCTGACCGATCTCGAAGGGCCGCTTTGCGGCCCTTCGGCATGATGGCGCCCCTTTTTTCCCAGACGGTTCCCGACACTAAGCTTTGCTTGATCGGAGAGGCCGCGGCGCCTATCTCTCGGGCTCCTTCGGGGGAGGGGGCTGACCTCCAAGACCCTAGGGGCAACCCGGAGATTTCTGATCTATGGCATCGGCTGCGGAACAACTCGCCGCTAATCTGAACTTCGCGTCCTTTTCCAAGGCCGAAGATCTCAAGAAGCGCATCTGGTTCACTCTTGGCGCGCTTCTCGTCTATCGCCTGGGGACGTACATCCCCATGCCGGGCATCAACCCGGAGGCGCTTGCGCAGGCCTTCGCGCAGCAGTCGACCGGTATTCTCGGCCTCTTCAACATGTTTGCGGGCGGCGCCGTCGGGCGCATGGCGATCTTCGCCCTCGGCATCATGCCGTACATCTCCGCGTCGATCATCATCCAGCTCATGACCTCCGTCGTGCCCTCGCTCGAGGCGCTGAAGAAGGAGGGCGAGCAGGGTCGCAAGGTCATCAACCAGTACACGCGCTACGGCACGGTGCTTCTCGCTCTGATCCAGGCCTACGGCATCGCCGTCGGTCTCGAATCGTCGGGCAACATCGTCTCCGACCCCGGCCTCTTCTTCCGCATCTCAACCATCCTGACGCTGACCGGCGGCACGATGTTCCTCATGTGGCTCGGCGAGCAGATCACCTCGCGCGGCATCGGCAACGGCATCTCGCTGATCATCTTCGCCGGCATCGTCGCCAATCTCCCCCATGCGATCGCCAACCTCCTCGAGCTCGGCCGCACCGGCGCCCTGTCGGCGACCATCATCCTTCTGGTCGTCGTCGTCGCCATTGCCTGCATCGCCGGCATCGTGTTCTTCGAGCGCGCGCAGCGCCGCCTTCTGATCCAGTATCCGAAGCGCCAGGTCGGCAACCGCATGTTCCAGGGCGACACGTCGCATCTGCCGCTGAAGCTGAACACGGCAGGCGTCATCCCGCCGATCTTCGCGTCCTCGCTCCTCCTGCTGCCGGTGACGGTCGCGAACTTCGCGAACACGTCGGAGCTTCCGGGCTGGGCCACGGCGATCGTTGCCTCGCTCGGCCATGGCCGTCCGCTCTACATGATCCTCTATGCCGCGATGATCGGCTTCTTCGCCTTCTTCTACACGGCGGTCGTCTTCAATCCGAAGGACACGGCCGACAATCTGAAGAAGCACGGCGGCTTCGTGCCGGGCATTCGTCCGGGCGACCGCACGGCGGAGTACATCGACTACGTGCTGACCCGCATAACGGTCATCGGCGCTATCTATCTTGTGATCATCTGTCTATTGCCCGAATTCCTTATTTCGTGGGCAGGCGTGCCGTTCTATCTCGGCGGTACCTCGCTGTTGATCGTCGTCAGCGTGACGATGGACACGGTCGCTCAGGTCCAGGGTCATCTTCTGGCGCATCAATACGAAGGGCTCGTCAAAAAGGCGAAGCTCCGTGGGGGGAAACGGGGAACTCGATGAGGCTGATACTGCTGGGGCCGCCAGGGGCGGGTAAGGGCACACAGGCCAAGCGCCTCATCGACCGACACGGCATTCCGCAACTCTCGACCGGCGACATGCTGCGTGCGGCGGTCGCCGCGGAGACCGAAGTCGGTCTTCAGGCGAAGGCCGTCATGGCATCGGGCGGTCTCGTCTCCGACGAGATCGTCAACCGGATCGTCTCGGACCGGATCGAAGCCGAGGATTGTGCGAAGGGGTTCATCCTCGACGGCTATCCGCGGACGCTCGTCCAGGCGGATTCGGTCGAGGCGATGCTCGCCGAGAAGGGCCTGAAGCTCGATCATGTGATCGAGATGCGGGTCGACGACGACGTCCTGGTCCATCGCGTCTCCGGTCGCTTCACCTGTGGCGACTGCGGCGCCGTCTATCACGACGAGGATATGAAGCCGAAGGTCGAGGGCGTCTGCGACGTCTGCGGCCATTCGAACTTCAAGCGTCGCGCGGACGACAATGCCGAGACGATGCGCACGCGGCTTCGCGCCTACTACAAGGAGACCTCGCCGCTGGTGGGCTACTACCACTGCAAGGGCATCCTCTCCTTCGTCGACGGCATGAACTCCATGGACGAGGTCTCCGCCGACATCGAGCGGATCATCTCTTGACGATGGCGCCATAGGCGCGAATCGCACTTGTCAAGCCGCCCGTTGACTTCGGGCGGCCTCAACTTTATACCTCGCACCACTTCGCGAATCCTCAGCGATCGGCGCGGGCTCCCTGAAACGGGGCGCGGACCGGTCGCTTTGACATATCGGTCCAGCCCTTCGACTTCGACGGGCCCCTGGGCCCCACCTAACAGGAGCACGGCTTTGGCCCGTATCGCTGGCGTCAACATTCCGACCAACAAGCGCGTGATCATCGCGCTTCAGTACATTCACGGCATCGGCGCGTCCTACGCGCAGGAGATCGTGGAGAAGGTTCACCTCGGCCCCGAGCGTCGCGTCAACGACCTGACGGATTCCGAGGTTCTTCAGATCCGCGAGATCATCGATCGCGACTATCAGGTCGAGGGCGATCTTCGCCGCGAGACCGCGATGAACATCAAGCGTCTCATGGATCTCGGCTGCTACCGTGGCCTTCGCCATCGTCGTGGCCTCCCGGTCCGCGGCCAGCGCACGCACACGAACGCCCGCACCCGCAAGGGTCCGGCCAAGGCGATCGCCGGCAAGAAGAAGTAAGATCCGCGGCGCCGTTCTGGCGCCGAGATCGAAACCTGCCGCGATGTCGCGGCAGGGGTGGAGCCGCTGGAATTACGGCGGTGTGGATATCTAGGAAAGTCGAGTTATGGCCAAGGAACAGCGCATTCGCCGTCGCGAGCGCAAGAACATCTCGTCGGGCGTCGCGCACGTCCAGTCGTCGTTCAACAACACGCTGATCACCATCACGGATGCCCAGGGCAACACGATTGCCTGGTCTTCGGCTGGCGCGCAGGGCTTCAAGGGTTCGCGTAAGTCGACCCCCTTCGCCGCGCAGATCGCCGCCGAGGATTGCGCCAAGAAGGCGCAGGAGCATGGCATGCGGACCCTGGAAGTCGAGGTCTCCGGACCCGGCTCGGGCCGCGAGTCGGCTCTTCGCGCGCTTCAGGCCGCTGGCTTCGTGATCACCTCGATCCGCGACGTGACGCCGATTCCGCACAACGGTGTTCGCCCGCGCAAGCGTCGCCGCGTCTAAGGCCGGTTTTGCGATGCGCCGTGGCCTCTCTCCTCCGGGTGGGCGGCCGCGGCGCATGTGCCGTTTTTGAGGGGAGGGTCCACCCTCCTCGAATCAGACCTATCGCCACGATTGGATGGTGGCGAGGTAACTGAAGGGCAAGTGCCATGATTTCCAGCAATTGGCAGGACCTGACCAAGCCGAACCAGGTCGTCTTCAAGAGCGGCGGAAGCCGCACGAAGGCGTCGCTGACGGCTGAGCCGCTGGAGCGCGGCTTCGGCCTGACGCTCGGCAACGCGCTCCGCCGCGTGCTTCTCTCCTCGCTCCAGGGCGCGGCCGTCACCGCGATCCAGATCGACGGCGTTCTGCACGAGTTCTCCTCGATCGCGGGCGTGCGCGAAGACGTCACGGACATCGTCCTCAACGTCAAGGAAATCGCGATCGGCATGCAGGGCGAAGGCCCCAAGCGCATGGTGCTTCGCAAGTCGGGCCCCGGCGTCGTCAAGGCCGGCGACATTCAGACGGTCGGGGATATCGAGATCCTGAACCCCGATCACGAGATCTGCACGCTCGACGAGGGCGCCGAGATCCGCATGGAGTTCACGGTCAACACCGGCAAGGGCTACGTCCCGGCCGACCAGAACCGCGCCGAAGACGCGCCGATCGGGCTGATCCCGGTCGACTCGCTTTTCTCGCCGGTGAAGAAGGTGTCCTACAAGGTCGAGAACACCCGCGAGGGTCAGGACCTGAACAAGGACAAGCTGACCATGCAGATCGAGACCGACGGCTCGATCACGGGTGAGGACGCGGTCGCCTATGCCGCCCGCATCCTGCAGGACCAGCTTTCGATCTTCGTCAACTTCGAGGAGCCGCAGCGCGAGACGCGCGGTGCCGAGGAGCACATCGCGGAGCTGGCGTTCAACCCGGCGCTTCTCAAGAAGGTCGACGAGCTGGAGCTTTCGGTCCGTTCGGCGAACTGCCTGAAGAACGACAACATCGTCTATATCGGCGACCTCATCCAGAAGACCGAGGCGGAAATGCTCCGCACCCCGAACTTCGGACGCAAGTCGTTGAACGAGATCAAGGAGGTCCTCGCGTCGATGGGCCTGCATCTCGGCATGGAAGTCAGTGCCTGGCCGCCGGAGAACATCGACGATCTGGCCAAGCGCTACGAAGACCAGTACTAAACCGACAAGGGCCGTCGCCTCCGGGCGGCGGCCTTCGCATGCCAATTGTTCGAAGGCTTCGATCCTTCGAAACCCAATCATTCAAAGGCACATGCGCCCGTTCTACGGATCGGGATAGCGAGGATGCCGACCCCCGGCAAAGTCCGGCGATTTCAAGAGGAACGAACCCATGCGTCACGGCAATCGCGGCCGCAAGCTGAACCGCACCCACGAACACCGCAAGGCGATGTTCGCCAACATGGTGGCGTCGCTGATTGTGCATGAGCAGATCGTCACCACGCTCCCGAAGGCGAAGGATCTTCGCCCGATCATGGAGAAGATGATCACGCTCGGTAAGCGCGGCGATCTCCATGCCCGTCGTCAGGCCATCAGCCAGGTGCGCGACGAGACCTGCATCAAGAAGCTCTTCGACACGCTCGCGCCGCGCTACGCCGAGCGCCAGGGTGGATATTGCCGCGTGCTCAAGGCCGGCTTCCGGCGCGGCGACAACGCTCCGATGGCCGTCATCGAGTTCGTCGATCGCGACCCCAACGCCCGCGGCCAGATCGACCGCGACCGCGTTGCCGCCGAGGGTGGCGACGAGGCGTAATCGCTTCTTCTCAGAGATTAATGCGCGAAGGGCCCCTCGGGGCCCTTTTTGCGTTTGGGTGCCTGTTCGATGTCGGCACTTTGGAACATATGGCCCGTCGAGGTCGAGGGAGAGGCGGCATGGCGAAGGATCGCGTCCTGGTCACGGGTGTGTCGGGCTTCATCGCCAAGCATGTCGCAGGGCTCCTTCTTGACTCCGGTTTCGCCGTTCGCGGAACGGTGCGGTCGCGGGATCGCGCGGACGAGGCGCGGGCGGTGCTGATAGACGGCGCGCGCGATCCGTCAGGGCTGGAGATCGTGGATGCGGATCTCGACCGGGACGACGGTTGGGACGAGGCGATGCGCTGTGTTCGCTACGTCCTCCACACGGCGTCGCCCTTTCCGGCGGGCACACCGAGGGATCGTCATGCGCTGGTGCCGACCGCGAAGGGCGGGGCGCTGCGTGTGGTCGCGGCGGCCGATCGCGCGGGCGTCGAGCGGCTGGTGCTGACCTCCTCGGTCGCAGCCGTCTATTATGGGCACGAGGGACGGCTGGACCCGCGTTACACCGAGGCCAACGTCTCGAACGTCGAGAGTCCCTCGATCTCCGCCTATGCGATTTCGAAGACGCTCGCCGAGCGAGCGGCCTGGGATGCGGTTTCGGATTCGCGCCTCGAACTGGCGACCGTCAACCCGGCGCTGGTGCTGGGGCCGCTGGCCGACCAACGGGTGGGATCGTCGATCAGCCTCCTAAGGATGATGATGCAGGGGCGCCTGCCGGTCGTCCCTGACGTCAATATTGGCATCGTGGATGTCCGGGACGTGGCAGAGGCTCATCTGCGGGCGATGCTCGTGCCAGAAGCGGCAGGGCGACGCTTTCTTCTTTCGGCGGGTTCGCGAAGCCTCCGCGAGATCGGGAGGGCCGTCGCGAAGGATTTTCCTGACTTTCGCCGGCGCATGCCGAGGGCCACGATTCCTGACGGGCTCGTTCGCATCGCCGCGCGATTCGTGCCGCTGGCGGCGAGCGTCGCGCCCGAGCTCGGGGTGACGAAGATCCTCGATACGACGCCGGCGGAGGAGCTTCTCGGTCTTCGTTTCCACTCCCCGGAGGAGGCGATCCGGGCGACGGGCGAGGACCTGATCCGGTTCGGTCTCGTCAGACGTTGAAGGGGAAAGGGTGAGGGACCGGAGCTTTCCTGTGGGTGTTGCGCAGGCGCGATAGCGGTCAATCTGCAACACATGCGATAGGCATCGCATCGAAGCGGTTATTCGTGGTCGAGCAGCGCAACCTTCGGCGCCTGATGGCATTTCCATGGCGATGAGGGGACGCGTCGCCGGGAATTGTGGCGTGATTTACGTGGATGAAATGAATCAAATGCAAGATGCTGCCACCGACAACAACACGAGCAAGCTCTCCATGCGCCGCACCCTGCTGACCCTTCTCGGAGCCCTCGGCGCCTTCGGCGTTCTGACGGCGAGCTATGCCACGGCCGAGCTGCCGAACGGCTCGATGCAGCCGCTGGCGCCCGTGTCGTCCACGGTGGATGCCCGCTGAGGCGAGGCCTCTTTTCCACCGATCTGATTTCGAAGAGGGGTCGCGTCGGCGGCCCCTTTTTCGTTGGCGGTTTCAGGGACGCTTCTGGCGTCGGACGCCGTCGAGGCCTATGTCGGGGCGGAAATCGCAATCGATCAAGGCTTCCTTCCATGATCCGGAAATCCTTTCTCTTCGGCACGGCGGCCATCGCGCTGCTCGCCGGGGCGCCTCTCGCGACGACGTTCTTCGGCGCAGCTCCGGGCGCCGTCGCTCAGGCCCAGACTGCTCCCGTCCCGATCGCCCCCGCGACTTCGCCGACGGCGGTCCCGCAGGATGCCGCCGAGATCAAGCTTTCCTTCGCGCCGCTCGTGAAGACGAGCGCGCCGGCCGTGGTCAACGTCTATGCCGCGCGCAAGCTCGTCGCCCGGTCGCCCTTCGAGGGCGATCCCTTCTTCGAGCAGTTCTTCGGCCAGCGCTTTCGTCAGCAGCCGCGAATCGAATCCTCGCTCGGCTCCGGGGTGGTCGTCGATGCGAGCGGCCTGATCGTGACGAACAACCACGTCATCAAGGATGCCGACGAGGTGAAGGTCGCGCTGTCCGATGGGCGCGAGTTCACCTCTCGCATCCTCATGAAGGACGAGCGCGCCGATCTCGCCGTTCTCAAGATCGACGGCGACGAGCCGTTTCCGGCGCTGAAGCTGGCCGACTCCGACGAGGTGGATATCGGCGATCTCGTGCTCGCCATCGGCAACCCTTTCGGCATCGGCCAGACCGTGACGAACGGCATCGTTTCGGCGCTTGCGCGGACCCATATCGGCGTCAATGATTTCGGCTACTTCATCCAGACCGATGCCGCGATCAATCCCGGCAATTCCGGCGGCGCGCTGATTGACATGCGTGGCGAGCTGCTCGGCGTGAACACGGCGATCTATTCGCGCTCGGGCGGTTCGAACGGCATCGGCTTCGCCATCCCGTCCAATATGGTGCGCGTCTTCGTCGAGGCGGCGCGCAACGGCGGGCGCTTCGAGCGGCCCTTCATCGGCGCGACCTTCGCGCCCGTGACGTCCGACATCGCGGAGGCCGTGGGGTTGGAGCGCCCGGCGGGATCGCTCGTCGAATCGCTCTATCCGGGCGGCCCGGCGGAGAAGGCGGGCGTCGAGCCCGGCGACGTCGTCATGTCGATCGATGGGTTCGCCATCGGCAATCCCGATACGCTGGGCTACCGTCTGGCGACCGCCGGAATCGGCAAGTCGGTGCAGCTCGAGGTGAACCGCAACGGCGCCTCGAAGACCCTGACGCTTTCGCTGGCCGCGCCGCCGGAGGTCCCGGCGCGGGAGGCCAAGCATATCGGGGGCGAGACGCCCTTCTCGGGCGCCACCGTCGCCAACCTGTCGCCACGGCTTGCCGATGAACTCGACATGACGCAGACGCTGAAGGGCGTCGTCGTCACCGAGGTCGAGCCGCGGTCCTTCGCCGCCCGCTTCGGCCTGCAGGCGAAGGACATCGTCGTTTCGGTGAACGGGCGCGCGGTGGACACGACGGCGGCGCTGGACAAGCTGGCGGCCGACGGGCGCCGAGGCTGGGTCTTCGAGATCGAGCGTGACGGCAAGCGTCTGACGCAGCGCGTGCGCTGAGCGGAAGGGCAGGGCGATGGCGGACCTTTTCGGCGAAGCGCCGCCGACCGAGCGCCGGGATCGGAATGCCGCGCCGGATGCGTCCCGCCCGCTCGCCGACCGGCTGCGGCCGCGGCTTCTGTCCGAGGTCGTCGGGCAGGAGCATCTGACCGGCGAGAACGGCGTGCTCTCGCGGATGCTGGCGAGCGGCACGCTCGGTTCGATGATCTTCTGGGGCCCGCCCGGCACGGGCAAGACGACCGTGGCGCGGCTTCTCGCCAACGAGGTCGACTTCGCCTTCGAGCAGATTTCCGCGATCTTCTCCGGCGTCGCGGACCTGAAGAAGGTGTTCGAGACGGCCCGGATGCGGCGCGGGAACGGGCGACAGACGCTGCTCTTCGTCGACGAGATCCACCGCTTCAACCGCGCGCAGCAGGACAGTTTCCTGCCCGTGATGGAAGACGGGACCGTCGTGCTCGTCGGCGCGACGACGGAGAATCCGTCGTTCGAGCTGAACGCCGCTCTCCTGTCGCGTGCGCGCGTTCTCACCTTCCACCCGCATCAGGCCGAAAGCCTCGGCCGACTCGTCGTTCGGGCGGAGGAGGTGGAAGGCAAGCCGCTGCCGCTCGACGAGGAGGCGCGCGCCGTTCTGCTTCGGCTGGCCGACGGGGACGGGCGGGCCGTTCTGACGCTGGCCGAGGAGGTCTGGCGCGCGGCCAAGCCCGGCGAGACCTTCGACGCCGTGGAGCTTCAGACGATCGTCCAGCGCCGGGCGCCGGTCTACGACAAGGGCCAGGACGGCCACTACAATCTGATCTCGGCGCTCCACAAGTCGGTGCGCGGATCGGACCCGGACGCGGCGCTCTACTACCTCTGCCGCATGCTCGATGCGGGCGAGGACCCGCTCTATCTCGGGCGCCGGCTGGTGCGCATGGCGAGCGAGGATATCGGCCTCGCCGATCCGCAGGCGCTCGTCGTCGCCTCCGCCGCCAAGGACGCCTACGATTACCTCGGCTCTCCCGAAGGCGAACTCGCGCTGGCCGAAGCGACGGTCTATCTCGCCACCGCACCGAAATCGAACGCGCTCTACACCGCCTACAAGGCCGCGATGCGGGCGGCCAAGGAGAACGGCTCGCTCCTGCCGCCCAAGCACATTCTCAATGCGCCGACGAAGCTGATGAAGGGCGAAGGATACGGCACGGGCTATCGCTACGACCACGACCAGCCCGACGCTTTTTCCGGCCAGGACTATTTTCCGACCGAGCTCGGCCGCCAGAGCTTCTATCGCCCGGTCGAACGGGGCCTCGAGGCGACGCTCGCCAAGCGCATGCGCCATTGGCAGGCGCTGCGCGAGGAGCGGGCGGCGGAGGCGGACGAGCCATGATGCGGCAGATCGCCCTCGTCGCCTTCGGCGGTGCGGTCGGGTCGGTGCTCCGCCATCTCGTCGGTCTCGGCGCCGCGAGACTTTTCGGCCCCGCCTTTCCCGCGGGAACGCTTGCGGTCAATCTCGCCGGGTCCTTCGCGATGGGTCTGCTGGTCGAGGTTCTCGCGCGCCGGTTCGGCGGGTCGCCGGACCTGCGACTGCTTCTCGCCACCGGGCTCCTCGGCGGCTTCACCACCTTCTCGTCCTTCACGCTCGACGTGGCCGCGCTGGCGGAGCGCGGAGAGCTTGGGCTCGCCTTCATCTACCTTGCCGCATCGATCCTTCTCGGGCTCGGAGCGCTCTTCGCCGGGCTTGCCCTCGCACGTCACCTCGCCTGATGCTATGGCCTTCCCGAGCGAGAAGGGAATGTCGATGTCGGTAGTTGAACAGGTGAAGGTGGAGCCGGACGAGGCGGGATTGCGTCTCGATCGCTGGTTCAAGCTCCATTATCCCGGACTCGGCTTCGGCCACCTCCAGAAGCTGCTGCGCTCCGGGCAGGTTCGCGTCGATGGCGGCCGGGTGAAGTCGGACACGCGGATCGCGCCCGGCCAGATGATCCGCGTGCCGCCGATCGGCACGGATGCGGCGCGCGTGAAGACCGGCCCGCTGACCATGGGCACGATGCGCAACCGCGAAGACGGCGACGTGCTCTCGCAGATGCTTCTCTACGAGGACGAGAAGGTGCTCGTCTTCAACAAGCCGGCGGGCCTTGCCGTGCAGGGGGGCTCCGGCGTCGCGCGTCATGTCGACGACATGCTGGAAGCCTGGCGCAACAAGAAGGGCGAGAAGCCGCGTCTCGTGCACCGGCTGGATCGCGACACGTCCGGCGTTCTCGTCGTCGCCCGCACGCGGCTCGCCGCCGTGTCGTTGACCAAGGCCTTCCGCGAGCGCGACACGAAGAAGACCTATTGGGCGCTGGTGAAGGGCGTTCCCTCGCCGAAGGAAGGCCGGATCTCGACCTATCTGGTGAAGGAGCAGACCGAGGATGGCGACCGCATGCGCATCGCGCGGCATGGGGACGAGGGCGCCGATCATGCGGTGTCGAACTATCGCCTGATCGACCAGCTCGCCCAGCAGTTCGCCTGGATGGAGTTCGAGCCCTATACCGGGCGCACGCACCAGCTGCGCGTCCATGCCGCCCATATCGGCCATCCCATCCTCGGCGATCCGAAGTATTTCGAGCACGACACGAACTGGGACTTCCCGAGCGGCGTCCAGAAGCGGCTGCATCTCCATGCGCGGCGCATCGTCATTCCGCATCCGGCGGGCGGCGTCATCGACCAGACCGCGCCGCTGCCGCCGCACATGGTTCAGACCTGGAACCTCTTCGGCTTCGACGAATCCTTGACGGGCGACTGATGCACCTCATCCTTTTCGACTGCGACGGGACGCTGGCCGACAGTTTCGGCCTGATCTCCGAGACCATGCGCCGAACCTTTCGCCTGAGCGGCTTCGAGCCGCCGGTCGAGGCCGCGATCCATGCCGTGATCGGCCTCTCCCTCGGCGAGGCGATCCAGAGGCTTCGGCCGAGCGTGGACCCGGCGGACCTGCCCGCCATGGTCGAGGACTATCGCACGAGCTTTCGCAGCATTCGCGAGGATCAGGCGTTTCGCGAAACGCTGTTTTCGGGCATTCCGGAGCTGCTCTCGCGGCTGCATGCGGAGCCGTCGATCCAAATCGGCATGGTCACGGGCAAGACGCGGCGCGGGGTCGATGCCGTCGTCGCCACTCACGAGCTGGACGGCGTCTTCTCCGCCATCCGCACCGCCGACGACTGCCCCTCCAAGCCGCATCCGGCCATGGTGCTGGAATGCTGCGCGGAAACCGGCATTCCGCCCGAGCGCACCATCGTCATCGGCGACGCGATCTTCGACATGGCGATGGCCCGCAATGCCGGCGCCGCCGGCCTCGGCGTCGCCTGGGGAGCCGGCTCCGGCCCGGACCTGATCGAGGCGGGCGCCGCGGCGATCGCCGCCGATGTCGCGGAGCTCGGCGGTCTGATCGACCGCTGGATCGCGGCGGCTGCAAATGCAGAACCCGAGCGGACCAGCGCGGTGCTGTCGTGAGTGATCTTCCGCAGCGGGTCGAGCTTCCCAAGCGATTCTATACGGCGGTCGAGGTCGTTCCGGCGGCGGGTGGTTTCACCGTCCATCTCGACGGGCGAGGGGTGAAGACACCGGCTCGCCGCCCGCTCGTCGTGCCCGCCGAGCCAGTGGCGGCCGCGATGGCGGCGGAATGGGAGGCGCAGCGCGAGCGCATCGATCCCGCGACCATGCCAATGACGCGGCTCGTCAACACGGTGATCGACGGCATCGCGGAGACGGCGGAGGAAACGCGGGCCGATCTCGCGCGCTATGTCGAGACCGATCTTCTCTTCTACCGCGTCGGCGAACCCGCGCGCTTTGTGGCGCGGCAGCAGGCGATCTGGGACCCGATCCTGAAGGGCGCGGAAGTCTCGCTCGGGCGACGGTTCGTTCTTGGCGAGGGCGTGATGCATGTCGCGCAGCCGGCGGAATCGATCTCGGCCTTTCGCGAGCGAATCGAGCGCGTGAACGACCCCTTCGCCATCGCGGCGCTTCACCAGATCACGACGCTGACGGGCTCGGCGCTGATCGCGCTCGCACTGCTCGAGGGCCGGCTCGACGCGGAAGCCGCCTGGGCTGCGGCGCATCTCGACGAAGACTGGAACATCGAACTCTGGGGCGCCGACGCGGAGGCGAGCGCTCGCCGCGCGGCTCGGTTCGTCGATATGGAGACGGCGGCCGAGCTTCTCGCTGCCGTGACCGAGGCGCCGACGCCGCAGGCGATGTGATCGGCGCAGCTGATCGGCGCCGGGACGGCGATCGCCACGGCGCCTTGAGTCTCGATACGCCGCAGGACGCTCCGCAACGCGATTCGCGCCGAATGTGTCAGATTCCGGCGAACCAGTCGTAGCCGTTGTCTTCCCAATAGCCGCCCCGGCCGCCGCCGAAGCGATCGAGGCTGTCCGTCAGTTCGATGCCGGCGATGTATTTGGCCATCTTGTAGCCGAGCTGCCGCTCGATCCGGACGCGCAGCGGCGCGCCGTTGGCGACGGGCAGCGCCTCGTCGTTGCAGCCATAGGCGAGGATGGTCTGGGCATGCCGGGCGTCCACGAGATCGATCGATTCGTAGTACTTCACCGGAGCGGTGAAGCCGCCGCCGTAGGAATCCATGCAGGAGAAGACGGCGAAGCGGGCGCCCGAGCGCACCCGGGCCCGATCCAGCACGAAGGCCAGCGGCACGCCCGTCCATTTCGCGATGCAGCTCCAGCCCTCCACGCAGTCGTGCCGCGTGATCTGCGTGCGCGAGGGCATGGCCTGAAGCTCCGCCAGCGAGAGCGAGAGCGGCGTCTCGACGAGGCCCGTGACCTGCAGCCGCCAGTCGGCGAAGCCGTTCGCGGCGAGTTTCAGATAGTCGGCATCCTGCGGATCGATCGTGCCGTTGGGGCGTGCGCCCTGGCGGATCTCGGTCGCAGAGAACTCCTTGGCGAGACTGTCCGTGCCGAGCAGCATGCGCTGGACGCGGTAGGTCAGCGAGTTCGCGGTCTCGAGCACGCTGCGCACGGCGCTCGTGCGATCTCCCGCGGCGTCGAAACAGCCGGTGAGGGAGAGGCCGGCCGCGGTCACGGCGGAACCAGTAAGGAAGCGGCGCCGGGAGAGTTCGATTTTCGCCATCACTCGGTCTCCGCATCGGTGCGATACCAGCCGGTGACGATCGAGCGCAGCTCGTTCAACGGCCCGGCCGCGAGCACCATGACGATGTGCACCACGAAGAAGCCGACGAGCGCCAGCATGGTGATGAAGTGGATCGTGCGCGCCGTCTGGCGTCCGCCGAAGACGTCCGTGATCCAGGGGACGAGCGCATTCGTGCCCGGCGACATGGCGAGGCCCGTCGCGATCATCAGCGGCAGCGCGACGCAGAGGATCGAGAAATAGCTGAGCTTCTGCAAGACGTTGTAGTCGCGCTTTCGATCGAATTCCAAGCGGGCATGCGCCCGGACATCGGTGCCGAACTCGCGGAGATCCTCGCGTCCAGGAAGGATGTCGCGTTTCAGGTGCCCGTTGGCGAGGCTGGCGACGAGCCAGACGAGAAGCGTAGCGGCCAGCGCCCAGGCGAAGAAGAAGTGGACGACGCGGCCGGAGCCGAGATCGCGATAGCTCGGGATGGTCATCCAGGTCGGGAAGGTGCGCGGCTGGAGGGTGCCGTTCACCCAGATCGCGCCGAGCCAGCCCGTCGTGTCGAAACGCCACCCGAAAAGGTCCACGAAGCCCCGCCGCGCGCCGTCGGTGATGGCGGAGCCGATCGTCAGGACCGCATTGTCGAACTCGAAGCCGGACTGATGGCCGATATAGAGATCGGGCCGCGCCATGAAGATCTGCAGCCCGGACAGGAGCAGGAAGAACAGGCATATCGCCCAGGCCCAATGCGTCACGCGCGTCGCAAGGCGCTGCTTGTAGATCAAAGCGCCGCCGCGCTCCGCGTCCGTCGTCATGGATCGCCTCCTCCCGCGCCGACCGGCCTACCGGCAGCGTGATATGGGACCCGTTCTACCATGCCGTTTGCCGGGCAGGAGGCCCGCCGTCGTCGCGGTCATCAAGGCTTCGTGCAGTGAAGGTTATTCCGCGGCACGCACCGCCTTGCGCAATGCGATGTCGAGCCGCTGGCGAAAGCGGGAGCGGTCGGCGGGCGTGTAGCTCTTGTTGTAGCCCTTGCTCTCGCCGGTCTCGCGCAGGTGCTGTTTGAACGCGCGCATGGAAAGCGCGGTGCCGATCGACTCCGGCGTGAAGTCGCGTCCGTCGGAGTTGAGGACGAGCGCCTGCTTCTCCAGCGCCCGGGCGGCCAGGGGAATGTCGGCGGTCACGACGACGTCGCCGGCCTCGAGCGCCTCCACGATCCAGTTGTCGGCGACATCGGCGCCTTCCGAGACCGTGACGATCCGCGCGCCGGGATAGCGCGAGGGGCGCATGCCGCCGTTGGAGACGAGGACGCAAGGCGTGTCGTGGCGGCCGGCGATCTCGATCGCCTCGTCTTTGACGGGGCAGGCATCGGCGTCGATGTAGAGCGTGGTCAAATCGTTTCCCTCCAAGCGTGCGGCGTCATAGCGCGGCCATGGTCGATCTGCCATGTCGGGTCATGAGCACAACGGCCCGTTTCGGAATCGCGTCTTCGCAGTCCCCGGCGCGGGGCGTCTCGCTGATGGTGGCCGGCTCGCTGCTCGTGCCGCTTCTGGACACGGCCGCAAAACTGCTCGGCGAGAATCACGGAATGCCGGCCGGGCAGATTTCCTTTGCGCGATTCGCGCTCCAGACGATCATGGTCCTGCCGGTGCTTCTGGCCCTTCAGGGGCGGGCGGGACTGCGGACGGTCCAGCCGGTGCTGAACCTTCTTCGCGGCGTTCTGCTCGCGGGCGGCACGATCGCCTTCTTCATCGCCCTCAAGGCGATGCCGCTGGCCGATGCGATCGCCATCTTCTTCGTCGAGCCGATGATGGTGACGGTTCTCTCCGTCCTGTTCCTGCGCGAGCGAATGGATGCTCGGCGCATCGCCGCAGTCGTCGTCGGGTTCGGCGGAGCGCTTCTGGTGATTCGGCCGAATTTCGTGGCGCTCGGTCCCGTCGCGCTTCTGCCGCTTCTCACCGCCGTCGTCGTCTCGATCTATCTCGTGCTCGGGCGGCACCTCTCGAAGACCACGTCTTCTTTGACGTTGCACTTCTACACCGGCCTCGGCGGAATGCTGACGATCACGGCGGTGCTGGCGGCGGCGTCGGGAACGGGCGTCCGGGAGCTGCAGCTGATCGAGCCAATCGGCTGGACCGTCTGGGGGCTCCTCATGGTGATCGGACTGATCGCCACCGTCGCGCATCTCATGTTCATCCAGGCCTACAGCCTTGCGCCCGCGTCGCTTCTGGCGCCCTTCGGCTATATGGAGATTGTGTCCGCGACCCTCTTCGGCTTCCTGTTCTTCGGCGACTTTCCCGATCCGATGAAGTGGCTTGGAATCGGCGTCATCGTCGCCTCGGGAATCGCGCTTGTCTGGACGGATCGGCCGGCGCGCCGCGAAGAGCTGCCGCCGACCGATCCGATCTGAAGCCAGCAGGCGCTAAGCGGCGAGCTTGGCCGCGTGGTAGCGCAGGTGGTCGTCCATGAAGGTCTGGATGAAATAGTAGGAGTGGTCGTAACCCTCCCGCCGGTTCAGAACCAGTCCGATGCCCGCCTTGGCGCAGGCTGCCTCCAGCCGCTCCGGCTGAAGCTGCGCTTCGAGGAAGCTGTCGCCGAGACCCTGGTCGACCAGGAATTCGGGGAAGCGCGCGCCATCCTCGATGAGGGCGCAGGCGTCGTAGCGGCGCCACGCAGCCTTGTCCTCGCCGAGGTACTTCGGAAGAGCCTTCTGGCCCCAGGGAACTTCGATCGGCGCGACGATCGGCGCGAAGGCCGATGCCGAGCGGTAGAGGTCCGGGTTCTTCAGCGCCAGCGTCAAGGCGCCGTGGCCGCCCATCGAATGGCCGAAGATCGAGTGCTGGTCGATGTTTACGGGGAAGTTCTCGGAGACGAGGCGAGGCAGCTCGTCTCGAATGTAGGTCTCCATCCGGAAGTGCGGAGCCCAGGGGGCCTCGGTGGCATCGAGGTAGAACCCCGCGCCCTGGCCCATGTCCCAGCCTTCCTCGTTTGCCACGCCTTCGCCGCGCGGGCTCGTGTCGGGGCAGACGACGACGAGGCCGAGCTCGGCGGCCATGCGCCGATACTCGCCCTTGTCCATGACATTGGCATGCGTGCAGGTCAGGCCCGACAGGTAGGTCACGACCGGGCAGGGCGCGGACGCGGCATGCGGAGGCACGAAGACCGCGAAGGTCATCTCCGTGCCCGTCGCCTCGGAGGCGTGGGCGTAGACGCCCTGCACGCCGCCGTGGGACTTCGTTTCCGAAATCGTCTTCATCGTCACGTCCTAGAACAGCACGACGGAGCGGATCGACTCGCCGGAATGCATGAGGTCGAAGGCCTTGTTGATGTCTTCGAGCGGCATCGTGTGCGTGATCATCGGGTCGATCTGGATGTGGCCCTGCATGTACCAGTCGACGATCTTGGGAACGTCCGTGCGGCCGCGCGCGCCGCCGAAGGCCGAGCCGCGCCAGACGCGGCCGGTCACGAGCTGGAAGGGACGGATGGAGATTTCCTGGCCGGCACCGGCGACGCCGATGATGATCGATTCGCCCCAGCCCTTGTGGCAGCATTCCAGCGCCTGGCGCATGACCTTCGTGTTGCCGATGCACTCGAAGGAATAGTCCGCGCCGCCGCCGGTCAGCTCGACGAGATGGTTGGTGAGGTTCTCCATGCCGACCGTCGCGGGATTGACGAAATGCGTCATCCCGAAGCGCTCGCCCCATTCCTTCTTGTCGTCGTTGAGATCGACGCCGACGATCATCTCGGCGCCGACCATCTTGAGGCCCTGGATGACGTTGAGGCCGATTCCGCCGAGGCCGAAGACGACGCCCTTGCAGCCGGGTTCGGCCTTGGCCGTTTTGATGACGGCGCCGATGCCCGTCGTCACGCCGCAGCCGATGTAGCAGACCTTGTCGAAGGGCGCGTCGGGCCGGATCTTGGCGAGAGCGATCTCGGGCAGGACCGTGTGGTTCGAGAAGGTCGAGCAGCCCATGTAGTGATGGATCGCCTGGCCCTTGTAGGAGAAGCGGCTCGTGCCGTCCGGCATCACGCCGCGCCCCTGCGTCGAGCGGATGGCCTGGCAGAGGTTCGTCTTCGGGTGGAGGCAGTACTCGCACTCGCGGCATTCCGGCGTGTAGAGCGGAATGACGTGGTCGCCCTTCTTCAGATGCTTCACGCCAGGGCCGACGTCGACCACGATGCCCGCGCCCTCATGGCCGAGAATGGCGGGGAAAAGCCCCTCGGGGTCGGCACCCGAGCGGGTGAACTCGTCGGTGTGGCAGACGCCCGTCGCCTTGATCTCGACGAGAACCTCGCCCTCCTTCGGACCTTCGAGGTCGACCTCGACGATCTCGAGAGGTTTTCCGGCTTCGAAGACGACGGCTGCTCTGGTTTTCATGGGGAATGGCTCCAAGGGCTGACGGTGCTCCGCCCCGTCCTTTCCATCCTTCGCGCCGGCCCGCAAGCCGTCCAGGCGTCACGCCTGCGTCTTTCGCGGCGCCTGCCGGCGCGGAAAGCGCGGGGCGGGACCGGCGGGCGAGAGGCCGACGATGCAGTCCGTCCCGGCCGAGCCACACCGCTCATCGTGGGATGGCAGGCGTCCGCCCGATGGCTCAGAGCCCGCTTCACCTAAGTCCCGTAACGCCCTGGTCCCAAAGGCTTCAGTCGTCGATCGTCTTGCCGAAGATCGCCTCGAATCGCTCGCGCAGCATCGTGTCGACCTCCGGCATGGAGACGGGAATGCCGAGATCGACGAGGCTGGTGACGCCATAGGCGCTGATTCCGCACGGGACGATGCCCGAGAAATGGCCGAGATCGGGATCGACGTTGAGGCTCACGCCATGGAACGTAACCCAGCGGCGTAGGCGGATGCCGATGGCGGCGATCTTGTCCTCGGCGGGCGAGCCGTCCGGCAGCGCGGGACGATCCGGGCGTCGAACCCAGACGCCGACACGGTCCTCCCGCCGCTCGCCGCGCACCTGCATCTCGTCGAGCGTGCCGATGATCCAGGCTTCGAGCGCCGCCACGAAGGCGCGCACGTCCGGCCGCCGGCGCTTGAGGTCGAGCAGGACGTAGGCCACGCGCTGGCCGGGCCCGTGATAGGTGTATTCGCCGCCGCGCCCGCTCGCATGGACGGGAAAGCGCGACGCATCCACCAGATCCTCCGGCCGCGCGCTGGTGCCGGCCGTATAGAGCGGCGGGTGTTCGACGAGGAGCACGCGCTCCGGCGCGATGCCGTCCGCGATCTCGCCGACCGTCCGCTCCATCAAGGCCACCGCTTCGTCATAGGGCGTCAGCCCCGGCAGGATCGTCCAGGCCACGGGCGGCGATTCCTCGCCGGGCAGGAAGGTCTCGGCACGGACCGACAGGCGTGGCGGCGACGGCGTGGGGGCAGGGGCGTTAGACATGGTTCCGATGTAGGCCGCCGGCACGCGCGGCGAAAGCTTTATGCGCCGAGTTCGTTTTGCGTGGTCGAAAGGGCTTGTGCGCTTCGAGAAGTCTTGTTACATCGCCGCCACCGGTCGAGAGAGACCGGCACACGGCGTGCGGTCGTGGCGGAATTGGTAGACGCGCAGCGTTGAGGTCGCTGTGGGGCAACCCGTGGAAGTTCGAGTCTTCTCGACCGCACCAGCCTTGTTTCAGAGGCTGGGTTCATCTTTGGATCTTCTCTGAAACCCACGCCTTCTACCAGGGCGCGGTGTTCAACTTCTCTCCCATTGACGTGCTTGTCTTCGTTCGGCCGGTGCTCTTTGCGCTGTGCCGCCGGATGATTGTGGTGCGCGCCCGGCCTTTGACGCCAGCGGGTCTGCAGGACGCAGAGCCTCACCGTCGGCTCTACGGGCCGCCCGACGCATCGAATTTCAGCTCATCCTCCCATGGACTCGCCATGCTTCATCCGAAGCATTGGGGCGCTTGCGAGTCGCTGCGTTCGGCGGTTCAGTCGGGAGCGGGCGCAGCCCTCGGGGTGGCTGCTCGCCAACGATGCTTCGAGTCACGAATCGCGGGATGCTCGGATGACGGATCAGCCGGTGCTGGAGGACGTGGCGCTCGAGGAGAGCCAATTGCGGTGGCCGGCCTTCGATGCCGACACGGCTTGGCGGCTCGGCAGCTGGATTCACGATCGCGCCAAGCGGGACGGCCTCGTCATTGCGATCGAGATCAGTCTGGCCGGCCATGTGCTCTTCGTCTCCGCGCTGCCGGGCGCGACGCCGGACAATGCGGAATGGATTCGCCGCAAGCGGAACACCGTCATGCGCTTCCACCGCTCCTCCCTCGCCATGCGCCTTCTCTGCGAGGCGAAGGGCGTTCCGCTCGCCCAGCGCTATGGGCTCGCTGAGGCCGACTATGTCGCGAGCGGCGGCGGGGTGCCGATTCTGATCGAGGGAACCGGCTGCGTCGGCGCGGTGGTGGTCAGCGGTCTGCCCGACGTTCGGGATCACCGGCTCGTCGTGGAGGCGATGCGCAGCCTGATCGGCCCGCAGCCGACGTGATTCTGAGGCTTCGGGGGCAGCGATTCCGGTAGAAAAGCGTCGTCCGTGCGCCACCGAATCGAGGCTTTCGGGCGAACTTCTTTGCGCTTTCATGTAACCGTCTGAAATCGAACGGTGAAATACGGGCGCTCGGCGTCGTCCGGATTTGCTCGCGCTGCCCTTGGCGACTATACACGGGCAACGGTTTTGGAACTTTCAGGGTCCTTCTTTGGCAGACGACGATATCGGCACACCGCCGCCGGAGCGCTCGCGCGGCATCGAAACCATTTCGATCGTCGAGGAGATGCAGCGCTCCTATCTCGATTACGCGATGAGCGTGATCGTCAGCCGTGCGCTTCCCGACGTGCGCGACGGACTGAAGCCGGTTCACCGGCGCGTGCTCTATGCGATGCACGAGATGGGCCTCGTCTGGAACCGGCCTTTCCGCAAGTCGGCCGGCGTCGTCGGCGAGGTCATGGGCAAGTTCCACCCGCATGGCGACGCATCGATCTACGATGCCCTCGTGCGCATGGCGCAGGACTGGTCGCTTCGCGCGCCGCTGATCAACGGACAGGGCAATTTCGGCTCGATCGACGGCGATCCGCCGGCGGCCATGCGCTACACCGAAGCCCGTCTCCAGAAGGTGTCCGACGCGATTCTCGCTGACATCGACAAGGAGACGGTGAACTTCCAGGAGAACTACGACGGCCGCGAGATGGAGCCGGTCGTGCTTCCCGCGCGCTTTCCGAACCTCCTCGTCAACGGCTCCGGCGGCATCGCCGTCGGCATGGCGACCAACATCCCGCCGCACAATCTCGGCGAGATCGTCGACGGCTGCATCGCCATGGTCGACAATCCGGCGATCACGCTGGAGGAGATGATGGAGTTCGTGCCCGGGCCGGACTTCCCGACGGGCGCGATCGTGCTCGGACGCGCCGGCATTCTCAGCGCCTACTCGACCGGTCGCGGATCGATCCTCATGCGCGGCAAGGTGCATGTCGAGCCGATGCGAGGAGATCGCGAAGCGATCGTCGTCACCGAGGTTCCCTATCAGGTGAACAAGGCCTCGATGATCGAGAAGATGGCCGAGCTCGTGCGCGACAAGCGCGTCGAGGGCGTCTCCGACATCCGCGACGAGAGCGATCGCGACGGCTATCGCGTCGTCGTCGAGCTGAAGCGCGACGCGCAGTCCGACGTCGTGCTCAACCAGCTCTATCGCCTGACGCCGCTCCAGACCTCGTTCGGCGCCAATATGGTGGCGCTGAACGGCGGCAAGCCTGAACAGCTGACGCTGCTCGACATGCTGGGCGCCTTCATCGCCTTCCGCGAGGAGGTGATCAACCGGCGCACCAAGTATCTCCTGCGCAAGGCGCGCGAGCGGGCCCACGTCCTCGTCGGCCTAGCCATCGCCGTCGCCAATATCGACGAGATCATCAAGCTCATCCGGCAGGCGCCGGACCCGCAGACCGCGCGCGACCAGCTGATGGAGCGCGAATGGGAGGCCAAGGACGTCGCGCCGCTGATCCGGCTCATCGACGACCCGCGCCATCGCATCAGCGAGGCCGGTACCTATCGCCTGTCCGAAGTGCAGGCCCGCGCGATCCTCGATCTCCGCCTTCAGCGCCTCACGGCGCTCGGGCGCGACGAAATCGCCGACGAGCTGAACAAGATCGGCGTCGAGATCGCCGACTATCTCGACATTCTCTCCTCGCGAATCCGCGTCCGCGAGATCATCAAGGCCGAGCTGGCCGCGGTGAAGGACGAGTTCGCGACGCCGCGCCGGACCGAGCTCGTCGAGGGCGCGGCCGACATGGACGACGAGGACCTGATTCCTCGCGAGGACATGGTCGTCACCGTCAGCCATGGCGGCTACATCAAGCGCGTTCCGCTCGGCACTTATCGGGCGCAGCGCCGGGGCGGCAAGGGCCGCTCGGGCATGAGCCTGAAGGACGACGAGGATTCGGTGACGCGCCTGTTCGTGGCCAACACGCACACGCCGATCCTGTTCTTCTCCTCGCGCGGTATCGTCTACAAGGAGAAGGTCTGGCGCCTCCCGCTGGCGACGCCGCAGTCGCGCGGCAAGGCGCTGGTCAATCTCCTGCCGCTGGAGAAGGGCGAGCGGATCACCTCGATCATGCCGCTGCCGAACGACGAGGCGCAGGCCGCCGAGCTGAACGTCATGTTCGCGACCACCAAGGGCACGGTCCGCCGCAACAAGCTCGCCGACTTCCTGCAGGTAAACCGCAACGGCAAGATCGCGATGAAGCTGGAGGAGGCGGAGGATGAGATTCTCGCCGTCGCCACCTGCAGCGAGAGCGACGACGTGCTGCTCGTCGCGTCCTCCGGCCTCTGCATCCGCTTCCCCGCGACCGACGTGCGCGTCTTTGCCGGCCGAAACTCGGTCGGCGTGCGCGGCATGGCGCTCGGAGCCGACGACAAGCTGATCTCGATGGCGATCCTGCGCCATGTGGATGCGACGCCGGCGGAGCGGTCCGAATACATTCGCCGAAGCCGAGCCGTCGAGGGAGAGGCCGTCGAGGACGTCGCGGTGGACGAGGATGCTGCGAGCGGGGAGAGCGTCGCGCTCGACGTCGAGCGCTACGGCTATCTCAGCGCCAACGAGGAGTTCGTCCTGACGCTCTCCGAATACGGTTACGGCAAGCGCTCCTCGTCCTACGACTTCCGCGTCAGCGGCCGAGGCGGCAAGGGTATTCGGGCAACGGATATTTCGCGGGCGTCCGAAATCGGCCAGCTCGTCGCGGGCTTCCCCGTGGAGACCGGCGACCAGATCCTGTTGATCTCCGATCGCGGTCAGATGATCCGCGTGCCGGTCGAGGGCATCCGCATGGCGAGCCGCGCGACGAAGGGCGTGACGATCTTCAAGACGGCCGGCGGCGAACGGGTCGTTTCCGTGGAGCGCATTCCGGATCAAGGCGCCGAGGAGATCGAGGTCGACAGTCCCGAAGGACCCGCGCCCGACTCGACCGGCAACGCGGACGAGTAGACATGAGAAAGCCCCGCCTGCAGGTGCGGACGGGGCTCGTGGACGGTTTCGATAGCGCAGTACGCCGTCGAAATGGTCAGTGCATGATGCGGCTTTTCTTTGCCACGACCCGCACGCGGGATGCTTCGGCTTCCGCGTGAAGCGTTACTGCCGTTGCCGTCACGAGGCCGGCGACCATGGCAAGGGACAGCGCTAGAATCATCATAGAAGCGTCTCCAAGTGTTGCCATATCAATCGCCTAGCGGTTTCTTCGTTCCAGGCTGCGCTCAAATATCTTGCGATTCCATAAACTCTGCCGAACGGACGGGAGGCGAACTCTCTTCCGCAAGGGTAAGTCTCTCAGCCTGAAACGTCGGAGCGGACGACATGCGCATCGCCCTCTATCCCGGCTCGTTCGATCCGATGACGCTCGGGCACCGCGATATCCTGCGCCAGGCCATGGCGCTGTTCGACCGCGTCACGGTCGCGATCGGCATTCATCCCGGCAAGGTGCCGCTCTTCGACTTCGACGAACGGGCGCGCATGATCCGGGAGGAGACCGAAGGGCTCGTCGCATCCAGCGGCTGCGAGGTTCGGGTCATCGCCTTCGAGGGCCTGGTCGTAGCGGCCGCGAAGCGGGAGGGGGCATCGGCGCTCGTGCGCGGCCTGCGCGACGGCACCGATCTCGACTACGAGATGCAGATGGCCGGCATGAACGGCACGCTCGAGCCCGGCATCGTCACGCTGTTTCTGCCGTCGAGCCCCGCGGTCAGGCCCATAACCGCCACATTGGTTCGCCAGATCGCGGCCATGGGCGGGGATGTCTCGCCCTTCGTTCCACCCGGCGTCGCGAAGGCTCTTCGCGAGCGTCTGGCCCAGGCTTGAGGCCCCGCCCGGGACCTGGCAACGGCCACCCCCGTCTTCTTCGGAGATCTTCATGATTGCCCTGAAACGCTTCGCCCTCGCGGCCTTCATCGGTGCATCCGCTCTCGCCGGATCGCTCGCGGCGGCCGAGGCGGCCGACACGATGGTGATCACGACCAAGGACGGCGACATCGAGATCGCGCTCCGCCCGGACCTCGCTCCCAATCACGTCAAGCAGATCGAGGCGCTCGCCAAGAAGGGCTTTTACGACGGCGTCGTCTTCCACCGCGTGATCGACGGCTTCATGGCCCAGACCGGCGATCCGACCGGCACCGGCATGGGCGGCTCCGACCTGCCCGACCTGAAGGCCGAGTTCTCCAAGGAGACCTTCGACCGCGGGACGATCGGCATGGCGCGCTCGTCCGATCCGAACTCGGCCAACTCGCAGTTCTTCATCATGCTTGCCGACGGCGACTTCCTCGACGGCCAGTACACGGTCGTCGGCGACGTCGTGAAGGGCATGGACGTGGTCGACAAGATCAAGAAGGGCGACTCGGCCGCGAACGGCGAGGTGAAGAACCCCGACAAGATGGTGAAGGTCGTCATCAAGGACGGCGCTTCCTGACATCCAGCTGGTTTTCGGGCTCCGGTCTTGTTTCCCGGGGCCCGATCGTCCATGTGCAGGCCATCGCGACGGTCCGCCGGGAGGCAGGACCGTTTTTCGTACCGGGCGGCTCGGCCGTCCATTCCCGATCAGAGGAGGCTGACTTGGCCTACGAGAATCCCGAAGACACGCTCGTCCTGGAAACCACGAAGGGCACGGTCGTCATCAAGCTGCGGCCGGATCTGGCGCCGAACCACGTCGCCCGCATCAAGGAGCTCGCCCGCGAGTCCTTCTACGACGGCGTCGTCTTCCACCGCGTGATCGACGGCTTCATGGCCCAGACGGGCGACCCGACGGGCACCGGTGCCGGCGGCTCCGACAAGCCGGACCTCAAGGCCGAGTTCTCCGCCGAGCCGCACAAGCGCGGCACGGTCTCGGCCGCGCGCACGGGCAACCCGAACTCGGCCAACTCGCAGTTCTTCATCTGTTTCGAGCGCGCACCCTGGCTGGACAAGCAGTATTCGGTCTGGGGCGAGGTCATCGAGGGCATGGACGTCGTCGACAAGATCAAGAAGGGTGAGCCCGTTCGCGACCCCGACAAGATCACCACGCTGCGCGTCGCCGCTGATCTCTGAGCGACCGTTCGTCGAACGAGGATATGTCCGCCCGGCCCGCAACGGCCGGGCGGTTTCATGATGGGGTGGTCGCGATGCGGGTCGACGATTTCGATTTCGAGCTGCCGGAGGAGCGGATCGCGCTGCGGCCCGTCGTTCCGCGCGAGGCCGCGCGCCTGCTCCGCGTCGGTCCCGACGCCGGCTTCGGCGATCTCCATGTCGCCGATCTCGTGGCCGAGCTTTCGCCGGGCGATCTCCTCGTCTTCAACGACACCAAGGTCATTCCCGCGCAGCTGCAGGGGCTGAGGATCCGGCCGAACAACGCGCCGGGCGAAGGCACCGCGAGGATCGACGCGACGCTCCACATGCGCATTTCGCCGGAGCGCTGGAAGGCCTTCGTCCGGCCGGCGAAGCGTGTCGCCGCCGGAGACCGCATCGCCTTCGGCCATACGGGCGGCGCCTGTCTTCAGGGCGTGCTCGATGCGACGGTCGAGGAAAAGGGCGAGGCCGGAGAGGTGACGCTCCTCTTCGATCTGGCTGGGCCCGCGCTCGACGAGGCGATCGCCGCCGCCGGGTCGATCCCGCTGCCGCCCTACATCGCCTCGAAGCGGCCGCAGGATGCGCAGGACCGGGCGGACTATCAGACGATCTATGCGCGGGAGGAAGGCGCCGTCGCCGCGCCGACCGCCGGCCTGCACTGGACACCGGACCTTATCGCCGCCATCGAGGCGAAGGGCGTCGGCACGGCCTTCGTGACGCTTCATGTCGGGGCCGGCACGTTTCTGCCAGTGAAGGCGGAGACGACGGAGGAGCACCGGATGCATGCCGAGATCGGCACGCTGGACGCCGAGACCGCCGAGACGATCAACGCCGTGCGCCGGGCCGGCGGGCGCATCGTCGCGGTGGGCACGACCTCGCTGCGGCTTCTCGAAAGCGCGGCCGGCGAAGACGGGGTGCTGCAGCCCTATCGGGATGCGACGGATATCTTCATCACGCCGGGCTACCGGTTTCGCGTGGTCGACCGCCTCATGACCAATTTCCATCTGCCGCGCTCGACGCTCTTCATGCTCGTCTGCGCCTTTTCCGGGACGGAGCGCATGAAGGCCGCCTACCGACACGCGATCGACACGGGCTATCGCTTCTATTCCTACGGGGACGCCTGCCTTCTCGACCGGGCGGAGCCGAGCCGATGAGCGAGAGCTTCGCATTCAAGGTTCTGGCGACGGACGGCCTTGCCCGGCGCGGCGAGATCACCATGCCGCGAGGCACGATCCGCACGCCGGCCTTCATGCCGGTCGGCACGGCGGGCACGGTCAAGGCCATGTATCCCGATCAGGTTCGCGCGCTCGGGGCGGACGTTATTCTCGGCAATGTCTACCACCTGATGCTGCGGCCGGGCGCCGAGCGCGTCGCGCGGCTGGGCGGGCTTCATGAATTCGCGCGCTGGCCGCATCCGATCCTGACCGATTCCGGCGGGTTCCAGGTCATGTCGCTCGCGAACCTTCGCAAGCTGGACGAAAAGGGCGTCACCTTCCGCTCCCATGTCGACGGTGCCGCGCATTCGCTGACGCCGGAGCGTTCGATCGAGATCCAGGGCCTGCTCGACAGCGACATCCAGATGCAGCTCGACGAGTGCATTCGGCTGCCGGCCGAGCGCGCGGAGGTCGAGCGCGCCATGGAGCTTTCGCTGCGCTGGGCCGAGCGCTCGGCGAAGGCCTTCGGCGAGCAGAAGGGCAAGGCCATGTTCGGCATCGTGCAGGGAGGCGACCAGCCGGACCTGCGCGTGCGGTCGGCCGAGCGGCTGGCGGCGATGGATCTCAAGGGCTATTCGGTCGGCGGTCTGGCCGTCGGCGAGCCGCAGGCGGTCATGCTGCAGATCCTCGGCGAGACGTTGCCTGCCCTGCCGGTCGAGAAGCCGCGCTATCTCATGGGCGTCGGCACGCCCGACGACCTCCTGAAATCGGTCGCGCTCGGCATCGACATGTTCGACTGCGTCATGCCGACGCGGGCCGGGCGCCACGGGCTCGCCTTCACCCGTTTCGGCCGCATCAATCTCAAGAACGCGCGCCACGCCGACGACCATCGGCCGCTCGACGAGGAGAGCGACTGCCCGGCCTCGCGGGACTACACCCGCGCCTATCTCCACCACCTCGTCCGCTCCGACGAGCTGCTCGCGGCGATGCTGCTGACCTGGAACAACCTCGCCTACTACCAGAGCCTCATGGCCGGCATGCGCGGCGCCATCGAGGCCGGGCGCTTCGACGACCATTCGACCGAGGTGCAGGACAGCTGGGCGCGCGGCGATCTGCCTCCGCTCTAAGCAGAGATGTCGTTGCCCTTGCGGATCGAGCATCCGGTGATCTTCAGCGATCCGTCCGGCTGACGCTCCAGCGTGTAGCTCGCGATGTGGCTCTGTCCGTTCGGATCGGTCAGGAAGACCTCCTGGCGGAAACTGGCGCCTTCCTCCTTCATCTCGCCGAAGACGGCGTTGGATGAGCGGAAGACCGGCGCATAGCCGCCTTCGACCATCGTCATGAACATCTGCGCGCTGGGAAACATCTGCCGGATGTTCGGCGCGGCGTAGGAATAGGCGGCGACGCCGTCGTTGCGCTTGAAGGCTTCGAGCTGGGCGGCGACGACCGCCTTGATGTCAGACGAGTCGTCGGCCTGGACCGGCAGAGCGTAGAGGAGCGAGAGGGCGAAGGCGGCGGTCGCGGGAAGACGCATCGGGCGGAAACTCCTTTCGATCTTCGAGAACCGAAGCTTCCGCCCATCGCCGTCGCGCCGCCATTCCGGTAGGCTTCAATCCTGCGTGATCCCGTCACGAAAGCTTATGGGACGCGGCATGGGCGCCCGCTGCGCGGGCCCTAGTTGTGTCAAGAAGAAATTGTTTCTGGAGGAGTAGCAGCGATGAGCAGAACACCGATCTTCCTGACGCTGGGCCTCGCCCTCGCCACGCTCTCGGGCTGCGTCGATGCGGGCGGTCCCGGCTATGTGGAATCGCGTCTCGTCAACGAAGGCCCGGTCGGGTCCCGCGGCTATCGAGCCGCGCCGGTCTATCAGGCCGCGCCATCCTATCGCACCGGCCCGGTCTACCGCACGGCGCCGTCCTATCGGAGCACGGTCGTCGTCAGCGGCGGGCCACGCTATTCGAGCCGCGACGACTACCGGGAGCCCGGCTATCGCGATCCCCGCTATTCGCCGCGCCAGAACCGCTACGATCGCGACCCCTATTACGATCGCAACACCTACAGCCGGTCCGATCGCAGCCGCTACTGCGCCGATGTCGGCTACGACGATCCGCGCTGCGACTGATCAGGGAGCTTTCTGGAGAAAGCGTGAGGGGCTTTCCGATCAAAAGGTTGGCCGGTTTCGCTTCACCGCGACCGGCCGGCCATCGTGAACCAGAGCCTCCCGCATTCGGCGACCATGTCGCACGCAACCTTCCGCCGCCATTTGCCGTTCGTTCAAGAGATGAACATCGGATGAACGGGAGACATGCGATGCCCACAGCGACTCGTACGACACGCATTTTCGACCGCTCCAGCATCGTCGCCTATGCGGGCGCCGGGGCCGCCATCGCCTTTATCGCTGCGATGACCTTTGGTGCGATCGACGCGCCTTCGGAGCATGGCCACTGGGTTGCCGAACGCAATGCACCCGAGGCGACGCAGATGGTGTCGGCAACGCCGTCCGCGGACGGTGCCCAGATCCGCTAAGCTGCCTCAGCGTGTCCCCGCCGCGTCGGCTTCTCGCAGAAGCGTCTCGGCGGGAACGGGCGCGGTGGCAGTATCCCGCCTCCCGCTCGCATCCGGGGCTCGAGCGGCGCCAAGGCGCTGCAGTCGAAGCCATCCGACGACGCCGGTCGCGGACACTTCCACCTTCTTCCAATCCCCTTCGCCGCCGAGAATACGAATGGTCCGGAGATCGCCGACATAGGCGACCGCCGGTGCCGTCGTGAACGGATACCGCCGGATCGCCATGTCGCCGGGACGCGCGGTCGGCGCGCGGGCGGGTACGTCCTTGCGAATGGCGGCGGTCGTGAAGGGAATGGCGGCGGGTACGGGAGGCGGCGGCAGAAGGGCCGGCTCCGCTCCCGCCGGAGCGGTTCTCACCTGAGGCTTTGGAATCGCCAAGCTGGGCTTCGCCTCGGCCTTGCGTACGATCTCGGAGATCGTGTCGGCCTTGATCGGCGGCAGAAGCGGCTTCTTCGGCGCGGCGGTCGCGGTGGCTGCAGGAGGCGACGCGGTGCGGGTTTCCACCTTCTCGGGCAAAACGGGCGGAACGCGGGGCGGCACGTCGGCCCGCCGCGGGGGGGCGCTGTCCTCCCGCGACGCCATCTGGCGGAGTTGCTGCAGAGAGGGGACGCGGTCGAAGACGTCGTCGGACCAGAGGCCGAACTGCGGTCCGGCCCATGCGGCGCCGAAGCCTGCCGCGACGATCCATCCCGAGAGCGCGAGACCGGAAACGGATCGGGCCGGGGCCTTCCGCTTCGGGGGACTCCTGCGCTTTGTCGCCTTCGCCATGAACCGCATCTCCCGTCTGGATCGCACTGGCGACCCTGGATGGGAACTATTCGACGAGTCGTTTTGACAATTCGTTCACGCTGGCCTCTCGTTCACAGCGTGAACGCGGATCGCTGTCGATCGCAGATCGTCGCCCTCAACGGGCGACGCTTCGTCCACGACGCTCGGGACCCTGCTCCGGGGCATCCACGCCCTCGATCTCACGCGACGCCTGAGCCCAGAATTCGTGCTCGCGCCCGCTCGGACGGCCCGCTTCTTCCCAGAGAAGATAGGCGCGGTCCCTGACCTCTTCATCGCGATCCGGCTTCGTCATGTCGTTGTCTCCTTCAATCGGAAACATCATCCATTACAATTAATTTTCTAGTACTGCGCGAAACGAGACGCGAAAAATGAACGCAGGGACCCTTTGCCAGCAAAATAATGTCAGCTGTGGGTTGTGTCCGCCCGCCGGATCGGCGGCAGGCCCCGATTGGCCTCTTCGGGGTCCGGCTCGATCGCCGGATGGTCCCCGTCGGGTTCGCGGATGGAGTCGTCGCCCACGCCGCCGTCCTCGGGATCGATCTCCGGGACGATGACATCGGGGGACGGCGGAATGCCGGTGGGATCGATGATGTTCGGCTCGATGTTCGACATGTCGTCTTCCTCTCGCTGACGGAGTTCAGACCTGCGGCGTGATGCGGTCGAAGGCGCGGTCGGGCAGGTCGGGCTGATCGGCGGCCTGCCGGCGCGCGCGGTCCTCTTCGAGGCGTTCGGCCTCCGCCAGATCGGACGTGTCGCCGATGTCGGCCGGCGCGTCCGTGACGTCCGGCACGGCACCGTCGGACGCTGCGGTCTTCGGATCTCCGGCTGGGCTTCGATGTCCGCTCATGATCAGGTCTCCCGATACGCTCCGGTATCGGGAGACAAGGCGAAGGCCGGGGACATCGTTCCCGTCGGCCGAGCCTTTGCAGCTCAGTGCAGCGGAAGCGTCGCGCCGTCCTTGTCGTGGGCGGCGAAGCGCTCGACCATGGTGGCGCTCGCCTCGTTCAGGCCGGAGACTTCGACGGTCCGCCCGTTGCGCCGCGCCTTCATCACCACGCGATCCAGCGCTCCGATCGCCGAGATATCCCAGAAATGGGCCGCGCCGACATCGATGACGAGATGGTCCACCGGCTCGGTGACGTCGATCGCGTCGGCGAAGGTCCCGGCCGATGCGAAGAAGACCTGGCCCTCGACGCGGTAGGTTCGCGTGCGCCCGTCCGCCGAGAGGCTGGAGGAAACGCGGCTGAGCCGCGCCACCTTGCCCGCGAAGAAGACGCCGGAAAGGAGGACGCCGACGAGGACGCCTTTGGCGAGGTCGGCCGTCGCGACCGTCGTGGCGACCGTCGCCAGCATCACCGCCGAGGAGGCGACGGGATTCGAGCGCAGCTTGACGAGAGAGGACCAGGAGAAGGTGTTGACCGACACCATGATCATCACGGCCGTCAGCGCCGCGACCGGCACGACCGCCAGAAGATCCTGAAGCGCGACGAGGAGGACGAGAAGGAAGGCGCCGGCGACGAGCGTCGAAAGCCGTCCGCGCCCGCCGGAGGAGACGTTGATCACCGACTGGCCGATCATCGCGCAGCCGCCCATGCCGCCGAAGGCGGCCGAGGCCATGTTGGCGACGCCCTGGCCGACGCATTCGCGGCTCTTGTTGCTCGGCGTATCCGTCATGTCGTCGACGATCTGCGCCGTCAGGAGCGATTCCAGAAGGCCGACCGCGGCGAGCGTGAGGGCGACGGGGAGGAGAATGCGCAGCGTCTCGAACGTGTAGGGCACGTCGGGCAGTCCGAGCGTCGGCAGCGCGGAGGGAAGCTCGCCGAGATCCGACACGGTCCGCACATCTATGCCTAGCGCCCAGACGAGTGTCGTCAGAACCGCGATCGCGACGAGCGGCGAGGGCACGACCTTGGTGATGCGGGGCAGGCCGTAGATGATGACGAGGCCACCGGCGATCAGGGCGTAGGTGGCAGGGGGAACATTGATCAGCTCGGGCAACTGCGCGGCGAAGATCAGGATCGCCAGCGCGTTGACGAAGCCCGTCATCACCGACTGGGAGACGAAGCGCATGAGGCGCCCGAGCTTCAGGATGCCGGCGAGGATCTGGACGATCCCCATCAGGATCGTCGCCGCGAAGAGATACTGGATGCCGTGATCGCGCACGAGATCGGTCATCAGGACGGCGGTCGCCGCCGTCGCGGCCGAGATCATGGCGGGGCGGCCGCCGACGAAGGCGATGACGCAGGCGATGACGACGGAGGCGTAGAGGCCGACCTTCGGATCGACGCCGGCGATGACCGAGAAGCCGATCGCTTCGGGAATGAGCGCCATGGCGACGACCATGCCGGATAGAATATCGCCGCGCAGGTTCGAGACCCAGTCGCGGCGGATCGTGGACGAGATTGTCATGGAGAGGTCCGCAAGACATGACGGCCCGGCGGCCTTCGCGGCCGCGGTTCGGTGAGGCTTCGTCATTTGCGTTGTCCGGCGGATCGGCGGCCGGAAGAGCCACCCGGGATCTCACCGGGTCCTGTCGAATGCGTCCCTCATAGACCGTCCGGCCCCGGCAGTGCAACCGCGGCACGGCGGCCCGTCCAGCGGGGATAGAGGATGCCGAAGGCAAGGCCCGAAAGAACCAGCACGGCCGCGGCGATCTTCCAGCCGGGCAGCGGCTCGCCGAGAAGAAGCGCGGAGGTCGTCATGCCGAAGACCGGCACGAGCAGCGCCATCGGCGTGATCGTCGCGGCGGGATGGCGCGACAGGAGCCAGCCCCAGACGGCATAGCCGAAGAGCGTGTTTCCGACCGTCTGCCAGACCACCGCGGCCCAGGTCGCCAGATCGGCTCTCGCGATGCCGCCCGCGATCGCGTCCCACCCTTCCACGAGGAAGGACAGGACCAGAAGCGGCGGCGCGGAGAAGAGGCTGCCCCAGACGATGTAGGGGAGAAGGCTGGTCACGCCGCTCTTCTTCGCCGCCATGTTGCCGCCGGCCCAGCACAAGGCGGCCGAGAGCACCATGACGAGGCCGAGCGGGGTCGTCGTCGTGTCCGTGTTCGCTGCGATCACCACGATGCCGGAGACGGCGAGGGCCAGGGCGAACCACTGAAACGGCCGGACGCGCTCGCCCGTCAGCCAGATGGACAGGCCGATCGTGAAGAAGACCTGCATCTGCAGAACGAGGGAGGCGAGCCCCGGCGAGATCTCGCTGCGCATCGCCATGAGGAGAAGGCTGAACTGGCCCGAGCCGATCAGAAGGCCGTAAGCCGCGAGGTTGCCGAAGGAAACCGCAGGGCGGGGGACGAAGAAGACGGCGGGCAGGCAGACGAGAAAGAACCGCAGCGCGCCGAAAAGAAGCGGCGGCAGATGGTCCAGACCAATGCGAATCACGACGAAATTCGTGCCCCAGACCGCGACGACGGCGAGTGCGAGGAGCATATGGCGAACTGGAAGGACCGCGTTCATGCCGCGGCTTGTTCCAGATCGTCGCGATCCTGCCAAGTCCCGACAATCGAGGATAGTCGGAATTCCGCCTTGAGTTGTCGATTCGCGTGTGTCTGGCTCTTCGAACGGGCTCTTCTTCCGGATGCTTGTCGATAGCGTCGATACAACCCATCTATTTCAGAAAAGATGTAGTCATGCGTTGCCAAGCCGCAGTCGAAGTGGTGTAAGGATGTGATACTGAATGAAATGAACTCTCAACCCATGGCGGATCGAAGACCAAGATGAAATCTGACGCTGAAACATTGCCGGTTCCCATCGAGCACGCGGCGACCATCGTCGCAGCCTATGTGGGGAACAACCATGTTGCTTCCACGAACCTGCCAGCCCTGATCGAGTCGGTTTTCCAGGCCCTGACGTCCCTGACCTCGGTCGAGCCGAAGGCCGTCGAGCCGCCGCCGCTGGTGCCGGCCGTTCCGGTCAAGAAGTCGGTGACGGACGATTACATCATCTGTCTCGAGGACGGCAAAAGCTTCAAGTCGCTGAAGCGCCATCTGATGACCCATTACGATCTGACGCCCGAAGCCTACCGCGCCAAGTGGAAGCTGCCGGCGGACTATCCGATGGTCGCTCCTAATTATGCCGCCGCACGGTCCGCGCTTGCCAAGACGATGGGCCTTGGCCGCAAGGCGGCCCCGGCCGACGAAACCCCGGTCGCCCAGGACGAAGCGCCCAAGCGCCGCGGTCCCCGCAAGGCGAAGGAACAGGACGCGGTCTGAGAACCGCCGTCTGAGGTTTCGGAAAGGTCTGCGAGGTCTGTAACCCCTCTTGGAGCCCCGGCCGCTGCGAAAGCTGCGGCCGGCTGACGGCGATGGGCGGAGCCGCCATGGTGGCCGGTTGCGATCGTCCGAAGTGGAGGATCGCTCGCCACCGAGATGCTCGGCGGCCCGAGACCGTTCGTATCGGTCGCGGACAAGCTTCGCGTATTGTTTCGGGACGATCGTACTCGTAGGCGAGCATGTAGATATGCTCCGCGCCGCTAAAGATGTTTTGACTGCCGGTTCTGGTGGGTGTTTCGCGGACCGGTGGCACTCGACAAGATCGGCGGTCTCGCCGGTCTATCGTGTCCGTTGAAGCCGGGGTGGCAGCACTCCGGCTTTTTTCATGTCCGCCGAAAGACGACGACGTCGAAAGCCGCGGACTTGCCGCGCTGGGCAGGAAGCCGAGCCGAGGACGGCGAGGCGCATTGCCTTATCGTCGGCCGCCGTCACCACTGAAGCGGACGACGTCGCGTCGGCCGGAGGGGCGGCGATTTGGATCGTCTGCGAAAAGCGGGAGCCGGTCTCGTCGATAATGAAACCGCGGCTCGCCGGAGAGGCCCGCAACGGCGACCCGAGAGCCTGCGCTCCATCGGATCGTTCGGTCTCTGTCCCCGTGCACAGCGGGTCGGCAGATGGGCCAAGTCATGCAGACCGGACCCTTAAAATGAAAAGGCCCCGTGGAAGCGGGGCCAAATCGATCTCGAAGTCGAAAAACTGCAGAAGCCTTAGACGGCGCGCAGGTTGACGGCCTTGGGGCCCTTGCCGCGCGGGTCAGGCTGGGTCTCGAAGGAGACCTTCTGGTTATCCGACAGGGTCGACATGCCAGACTGCTCGACGGAAGAGATGTGGACGAAGACATCCGGGCCGCCGTTGTCGGGCGAGATAAAGCCGAAGCCCTTGTCGGAATTGAAGAATTTCACGGTACCAGTAGGCATGGAGAACCTGTTCGTTTGTGCTGCCGGACACCCCGGAGGGTGTGAGCAACCATTGTCCGCATCGCATTCGAATGCAAGCCGCTCGATGTTTCAGTGACACAAGTTAGAGGCTTTGTCGCCTAATTCTTTGAGTTCGGCCCGAGAAAGATCGCGCTGCCTATGAATGGACCGTTGTGCCTGAAAGAGTTGCGGCGACATTCTACCGCTTCGCTGCCTGTAAACCTGCCGCGGATGCGATCGACTCCGGCGGTTTCAGCGTTGATCTTCGAGGCGCTTGCGAAGATCGCCGGCGAAGGCCCGCAGTGCAGCATCGACATCGGCGAGATGGCGATCCTCCCCCTCGTATCCGACCCGCTCCAAGCCCTCCAAAGACGTCGCCAGAGCCAGGATCTCTTCTTCCGCCTCGACGGGAAAGGTCTCGCGCTGCGTGGCGCGCTCGACGTAGAGCGCCTTCAGAAGAAGATCCTGGGCGTCGGTGCGGGCCTGCAGCTTCATGATGGCGCCGGCCATCATGCGCAGGGGTTTGTCGGTGGAGGACATGGCTTCGATCCTTCGCGGGCCGCGAGGCCGGGAGCGGCTCGGCGGCCTTTTCAACGCGGTCCGGGTGAACCGCCTTCGATGGGACAAAGCCATGCCGAACGGCGCGATCCCTGTCCATGCCGGCCGCCGCCTCCCGTTTCGCCATGTCGTCGGGAATCCGTTGCCTCCTCGGTCGAGGAGCTTAGACTGGATGGCAAGTTCAAGATCAACGGAGACGAATCGATGCGGTCTTTCCGAGCAAGCCGGCTGGCGACCTTCCTTTCGGCGACGGCGATCCTGGCCGTGACGGGGTTGACGGCCCTTCCGGCCTTCGCCGAGACCGTTCTTCGTCGCGGCAATGCCGGCGAGCCGCAGACCTTCGATCAGGCGCATACGAGCATCAACATCGAGACGTTCGTGCTGAAGGACCTCTACGAGGGCCTGACGATCTACGATGCGACCGGCACGATCGTGCCCGGCGCCGCCGAGAGCTGGACGGTCTCCGACGACGGCACCGTCTATACGTTCAAGATCAGGGACGCCGCCAAGTGGTCTGATGGTTCGGACGTGACGGCCGAGGACTTCGTCTTCTCGTATCGCCGCGTGGAGAACCCGGCGGAGGCGGCGAACTATGCCAACATCCTCTATCCGATCAAAAATGCCGAGAAGGTCAACAAGGGGAGCCTTCCTCTCGACCAGCTCGGCATGCGCGCCGTCGATGCCAAGACGCTGGAGATCACCCTGGAGCGGCCGACGCCGTTCTTCCTCGAACTCCTCGCCCATCAGACCGCGCTCCCGATCTCCAAGGCGAGCTTCGAGACGAACGGCGCCGAGTTCATCAAGCCGGGCAAGCTCGTGTCGAACGGCGGCTACATGCTGACCGAGCATGTCGCCAACGACCACCTGACGATGGCGAAGAATCCCAACCACTGGGACGCCGCGAACACGAAGATCGACAAGGTCATCTTCTATCCGCTCGAGGACCAGGCCGCGGCCGTTCGCCGCTACGAGGCCGGCGAGCTCGACGTGAACTACAACTTCTCGGCCGACCAGATCAAACGCCTGCAGGAGCAGTATGGGTCGGAGGTCCACATCTCGCCGGCGCTCGCCACCTATTACTACGTGTTCGACACGCGCACTGCGCCGATGGACGATGTGCGCGTGCGCCGGGCGCTCTCCATGGCGATCGATCGCGACTTCCTCGGCCGCGAGATCTATGCCGGCTCGCAGCAGCCGAGCTACTCCTTCGTGCCGCCGGATCTTCCCGGCTATGGCGAGCCTTCGAAGGCCGATTTCGCCGCGAAGGACCAACTCGACCGCGAGGACGACGCGCTCGCGCTGATGAAGGACGCCGGTTTCGGGGAGGGCGGGAAGCCGCTGTCGATCGAGATCCGCTACAACACCAACCCGAACCACGAGCGGGTCGCCACCGCCGTCGCCGATATGTGGAAGACGGTGTTCGGGGCGAGCGTCAGCCTCGTCAATCTCGACGTCTCCTCCCACTACGCCTACCTGCAGGAGGGCGGCGCCTTCCAGGTGGCGCGCGCAGGCTGGACGGCCGACTACGGCGATGCCGAGAACTTCCTCGCGATGAACACGACGGCGAACAAGAGCTTCAACTACGCCAAGTGGAGCAATGCCGATTTCGACGCGCTGATGGCGAAATCCTACGACGAGCGGGACCCGGCCGCCCGCGCCAAGCTCCTCCACGAGGCCGAGGCGATCCTGATGCAAGAACAGCCGGTCGCGCCGCTTCTGGCGCAGAACGAACTCTGGCTCGTGTCGAAACGCGTGCAGGGATGGCAGGACAATGCCAACAACGCGCATCTGTCGCGCTTTCTCAGCATCGCCGAGTAGAAGCTCCGATCCTCCCGAGGCCCGTCCCTTCTTGGAGCGAGCCGCTTCGGAGCCATGCCCATGTTGCGATTCGTCTTGAAGCGGCTGGCGAGCGCGGTGCCGACGCTCTTCATCGTCGTCACGCTCTCCTTCTTCCTGATGCGCTTTGCGCCGGGCGGGCCCTTCAATCTGGAGCGCCCGCTGCCGCCGCAGACGATGGAGGCCATGATGCGGGCCTACGGGCTCGATCTGCCGCTCTGGCGGCAATACGTCGTCTATCTCGGAAATGTCGTCACGGGCGATTTCGGGCCGAGCTACGTCTATCGCGACAACACGGTCGCCCAGCTGATCGGCGCGGGTCTGCCCTATTCGCTGAAGCTCGGCGGGCTGGCGCTGCTCTTCGCGCTCGTCGGCGGCGTTGCGGCTGGAACGATCGCGGCGCTGCGCCAGAACGGATGGATCGACATTCTCGTCATGTCGATCTCCACGATCGGCGTCACCGTGCCGAACTTCGTCGTCGGGCCGGTCGTGACGCTGGTCTTCGCCGTCTTCCTGGCCCTCCTGCCAGCCGGCGGCTGGGGCGACGGGTCCTGGCGCTTTCTTCTCCTGCCGGTGATCGCGCTCGCGCTGCCGCAGCTCGCCGTCTTCGCCCGGCTGACGCGCGGCTCCATGATCGAGGCGCTGAGAGCCGACCATGTGCGGACGGCGCGAGCCTACGGCCTTCCCAGCCGCACGGTGGTCGGCACGCACGCCATGCGCGCGGCCCTCCTGCCTGTCGTCTCCTATCTCGGCCCCTGCGCGGCCGGCCTGCTCACGGGTTCGGCCGTCATCGAGAGCCTCTTCACCATTCCCGGCATCGGCCGCTACTTCGTCCTCGGAGCGCTGAACCGCGACTATACGCTGGTCATGGGCACGGTCGTTCTCGTCGCCGTCTTCGTGATCCTCTTCAATCTCATCGTCGACATCCTCTACGGGCTGCTCGATCCGAGGGTTCGCTACGAATGACGATCGCCAAGACCGAGCCCGCGTCATGAGTGACCTTGCAGCTCCCGGCTCCGCCGATCCCGGCCCGCTTCCCGGGACCCGTCCGCTGAAGCCGGGCGAGACCCGCGGCCGCAGCCTCCTTCAGCTCGCCATGCTGCGGCTCAAGCGAAACCGCGCCGCCATGGCCGGGCTTGCCGTGCTTCTGCTCGTCACGCTCTTCTCGTTCCTCGGGCCGCTCTTCAGTCCCCATCGCTACGACGAGGTCTTTCCCGCCTATGTCTCGGTGCCGCCCAGCCTGGAGGCGCGGCCGGGCGCCGGCGAACTCCAGGGCGCCGCCGAGTCGGCGGCCTCCCGAGCCCGCGTGACGCTCCGGACGTTCGAGGTGGACGGCCAGAGGTTCACCGCGACGCTTGGCGCCGAGACCCCCATCGATCCGCGCGTTCTGCGCTACTTCGACCGGGGCGGCGCCTTCAGCGGAACGGTGGTTGACGAGACGCGCGACGAGGGGCGCTCGATCGCCATTTCGGGCACGGTCGATCGAACCTACTTTCCCTTCGGCACGGATGCGAACGGGCGCGATCTCCTGGTGCGCATCATGCTGGGCGGGCAGATCTCTCTGGCCGTCGGCGTTCTGGCGAGCCTCGTCTCGCTCGTCGTCGGCGTCGCCTACGGGGCAGTGGCCGGCTATCTCGGCGGGCGGGTCGACGGGGTCATGATGCGCCTTGTCGAGATCCTCTATTCGCTGCCCTTCGTGTTTCTCGTCGTCATGCTGGTCGTCTTCTTCGGCCGCAGCTTCATCCTGATCTTCCTCGTCATCGGCGCGGTCGAGTGGCTGGACATGGCGCGCATCGTGCGCGGGCAGACGTTGGCGCTGAAGCGGCGCGAGTTCGTCGCGGCGGCCGAGGCGATGGGCCTGACCGACCTCCAGATCGTGCGCCGCCACATCATCCCGAACACGATCGGCCCGGTCATCGTCTACGTCACGATCGTGGTGCCGAAGGTCATCCTTCTCGAGAGCTTCCTGTCCTTTCTCGGCCTCGGCGTCCAGGCGCCGCTGACGAGCTGGGGCGCGCTGATCTCGGACGGCGCGGCCCGCATGCAGTCGGCGCCCTGGATGCTGATCGCGCCCGCGATCTTCTTCGTCGTCACGCTCTTCGCGCTGAACTTCGTCGGCGACGGCCTGCGCGATGCGCTCGATCCGAAGGACCGCTGACATGGAGCGCATCGGCGATACGAAGCCCGACGAGACGCCCGGTCCGATCCTCTCCGTGCGCGGGCTGAAGGTCGGGTTCGACACGCCGGACGGGGCGGTCGAGGCGGTGCGCGGCATCGACTTCGACGTCGCCGCCCACGAGACGCTCGCGATCGTCGGCGAGTCCGGCTCCGGCAAGAGCCAGACGGTGATGGCGATGATGGGGCTTCTGGCCGGCAACGGGCAGGCGTCCGGCTCCGCGCGCTACCGCGGCACGGAGCTTCTCGGCCTGCCCGCCAAGGCGCTGAACGAGATCCGGGGCGATCGCATCGCCATGATCTTTCAGGAGCCGATGACCTCGCTCGATCCGCTCTATCGGATCGGCCGCCAGATCGCCGAGCCTCTGCGCCATCACCGCGGCCTCACGGGCAAGGCGGCGCGAGCGCGCGTGCTGGAGCTTCTGACGCTGGTCGGCATACCCGAGCCCGAGCGGCGGATCGATTCCTTCCCGCACGAGCTTTCCGGCGGCCAGCGCCAGCGCGCCAT
This sequence comes from Aureimonas sp. Leaf427, assembly GCF_001425485.1. GTDB lineage: Bacteria > Pseudomonadota > Alphaproteobacteria > Rhizobiales > Rhizobiaceae > Plantimonas. The sequence continues at coordinate 50,520 of NZ_LMQW01000023.1, forward strand.
GATCGCCATGGCGCTCGCCAACGAGCCGGACATCCTGATCGCGGACGAGCCGACGACGGCGCTTGACGTCACCGTCCAGGCCCAGATCCTGGAACTGCTCTCGTCGCTTCAGGCACGGTTCGGCATGGCGATCGTGCTGATCACGCACGATCTCGGACTGGTGCGGCACGTCGCCGATCGCGTCGCCGTCATGCGGCGGGGCGAGATCGTGGAGACCGGACCGGTCGCGAGCGTCTTCACCGCGCCCGCCGCCGACTACACGCGCATGCTTCTCGAAGCCGAGCCGAAGGGTCGCAAGAGCGCCCCGCAGATGACGGCCGAGACCGTTTTGGAGGCGAAGCGCGTCACGGTGGATTTCCGTTACGGCGGAGGGTTCTTTGCGGGTGCGGCGAAGACGTTTCGCGCGGTGGACGGCGTCTCGCTTCGGCTGCGCGAAGGGCAGACGATCGGGATCGTCGGCGAATCCGGCTCGGGAAAATCGACGCTCGGACGGGCGCTGCTACGCCTCCAGGAGAGCGGCGGGGAGATTCGCCTCGAAGGGGCCGACGTCACCGGAGCGGACCGGGCGCGGATGCGCCCGCTGCGCCGACGCTTCCAGCTCGTCTTCCAGGACCCCTACGGCTCGCTCTCGCCGCGGCTGACGGTCGGCGGCATCATCACCGAGGGTCTCGCGATCCACGAGCCGCATCTCTCACGAGCCGAACGCGACCGGCGCGCGATCCGGGCTCTCGAAGAGGTCGGTCTCGATCCCGGGAGCCGCAACCGCTATCCGCACGAGTTCTCGGGCGGTCAGCGGCAGCGCGTCGCCATCGCCCGCGCGCTGATCCTGAAGCCCCGCGTCATCGTCCTCGACGAGCCGACCTCCGCCCTCGACCGCTCGGTCCAAGGCCAGGTGATCGATCTCCTGCGCAAGCTGCAGAACGAGCATGGCCTGTCCTACATCTTCATCAGCCACGACCTCTCGGTCATCCGCGCCGTCGCCGATCATGTGCTCGTCATGAAGAACGGCCGCATCGTCGAGGAAGGTCCGACCGACGCCATCTTTGACTCACCCCGCGAGCCCTACACGAAAGCCCTCATCGGCGCCGCCTGGGGCGCAGCGGATGCGGTTTGACGGGCGAGGCGGATAGATGGGAAGGCGATGATGTGGTGAGCGCGTCGGGGCTCGAACCCGAGACCTACAGATTAAAAGTCCGTTGCTCTACCAACTGAGCTACGCGCTCGTTTCGCGGCGGCGAGCGCCTTGCGAAATCGGGCGGACCATAGAAATCGAACCGCGCGGGGTCAATGCTGAATCGGGCGCGGGGCGGTGCGCAATTCGACGCGAGAGGAAGATTGCCGGTTTGCGGCTGTCGGGGCGAGGGAGTAAGCGGACGGCTCGATGATGGGGAAGGGGCGGATTTTGGGTCGGGACCGGGGCGGGCAGGGCGAGGAAGCGGTGCGATGATCGGGGAATTGTCCTATCCGGCGGCGGTCCTGGCGGGTGCGCTCTCCTTTCTGTCCCCTTGCGTCCTGCCGCTCGTGCCGCCCTATCTCTGCTACATGGCCGGCGTTTCCGTCGAGGAGCTTCGCGCGGGCCGCCAAGTGGATGCGGGGCGGGCGGGATCTAGGCGGGTGCTCCTCAGTGCCGCGATCTTCGTTCTCGGCTTTTCCACCGTCTTCGTGCTGCTCGGCGCGGGCGCGAGTTCGGCGGGCCGCCTGTTGCGGCAGAATCTCGACTGGCTCGGCATCGTGGCCGGCCTTGCAATCATCGTGATGGGCCTCAATTTTCTCGGCGTCTTCCGGATCGCGCTTCTGTCGCGCGAGGCGCGGTTCCGGGCGCCGGACCGGCCGCGCAGCCTCGTCGGCGCCTATCTGATGGGTCTCGCCTTCGCCTTCGGATGGACGCCCTGCATCGGGCCGGTGCTCGGCGCGATCCTCGGCCTTGCCGGCACGCGGGACACGGTGGGCGAGGGCGCGACGATGCTGGCCTTCTATTCGGCCGGGCTCGGCATCCCGTTTCTTCTCGCTGCCGGCTTTTCCGGGGCGTTCCTCTCGGCGATGTCGCGGTTTCGCCGGCATTACGGGCGGATCGAGAAGGCGATGGGCGGGCTTCTCGTCGTGACCGGCATCCTGTTCCTGACGGGGGGCATGCAGAGCCTGTCCTTCTGGCTGCTGGAAACCTTTCCGGCGCTTCAGATGATCGGCTGAGCCGCGGGTCCTTCGCTGCGAACCCTTCATTGAATGCTCAGCACTCGGTGGTAAAAGGCACGCTCGATTTCAAGCTGCCACAAGGCCCATCCATGTCCCGATCCTGCCTCTCGATCATTCTCGCGGCCGGTGAAGGCACCCGAATGAAATCGGGCAAGGCGAAGGTTCTGCACGAGGTGGCGGGCCTGTCCATGGTCGGCCATGTCGCGAAGACGGCGGCGGCGGCGGGCTCGACGCGCACGGCGCTCGTCGTCGGTCGCGAGGCGGGCGCGGTCGAGGCAGCCGTCCGCGCGGTCGCGGGCGAGGTCACCGTCCATCTCCAGGTCGAGCGGCTCGGGACGGGCCATGCGGTTCTGGCGGCCCGCGAGGCGATCGCGGAAGGCTTCGACGACCTCATCGTCCTCTTCGGCGACACGCCGCTCGTGCGGGTCGAGACGCTGGCGCGAGCCAGGGCCGCGCTATCGGCGGGGGCAGAGATCTGCGTCGTCGGTTTCCGCACGCCGAATCCTGCGGGCTACGGGCGGCTTCTGGAAGAGGGTGGCGAGCTGATCGCCATTCGCGAGGAGAAGGAGGCGAGCGAGGTGGAGAAGCTCGTCGACTTCTGCAACGGCGGCGTCATGGCGATCCGGGGCGAGCATGCGCTGGAGATGCTGGAGGCGATCGGCAATGCCAACGCCAAGGGCGAATACTATCTGACCGATCTCGTCGAGATCGCGCGCCGCGCCGGACGCAGCGTGCGGGCGATCGAGGCGGATGCGTCCGAGGTGCTCGGCGTCAACACGCGCGTCGAACTCGCGGCCGTCGAAGCCATCTGGCAATCGCGCCGGCGGCGGGAGGCGATGCTCTCCGGCGTGACGCTGCAGGCGCCCGAAACGGTGTTCTTCGCGCATGACACCGAGATCGACAGCGATGTCGTGATCGAGCCGAACGTCGTCTTCGGGCCGAAGGTCCGGGTCGCCGGCGGCACCACGATCCACGCCTTTTGCCACATCGAAGGCGCGACGATCGGTGCGGATGCGGCGATCGGTCCTTTCGCACGGCTGCGGCCGGGAACGGAGATCGCCGAGGAGGGGAAGGTCGGCAATTTCTGCGAGACGAAGAACGCGAGGCTCGGGCCGGGCGCCAAGCTCAATCATCTCAGCTATATCGGCGATGCCGCGATCGGCGCCCACACCAATATCGGCGCCGGCACCATCACCTGCAATTACGACGGCGCCTTGAAGCACCACACCGAGATCGGCGCCAATGCCTTCATCGGTTCGAACACCTCGCTCGTCGCGCCGATCACGGTCGGCGCGGGCGCCTATGTCGGCTCGGGCAGCGTGCTGACCGACGACGTGCCGGCGGATGCGCTGGCGATCGCGCGGGGGCGGCAGGTGGTGAAGGAAGGGCGCGGACGCGAGATCGCGGATCGCAACCGGGCGGCCAAGGCGGCGAAGGCGGCTGCTCGGGGTGGCAACGGCCACTGAGGCCGAAGGCCCGGGCTTTCATTTCATATCCGCCGGCCATCAACCGTGTCTCGCATCCGGGGGCTTCGCCCGCTATGCGAGGCCGTCACGAGTTTCGACCAGGGAACGCTTTCCATGTGCGGCATTATCGGAATCGTCAGCAACGAACCCGTCGCGGGCCGCCTCGTCGACTCGCTGAAGCGGCTGGAATATCGCGGCTACGACTCCGCCGGCATCGCCACGATCGAGGATGGACACCTCGCCCGCCGGCGGGCCGAGGGCAAGCTCGTCAACCTCGAACGGGTGCTTGCCGCCGATCCGCTGCCCGGAACGGTCGGCATCGGGCACACGCGCTGGGCGACGCATGGCGTTCCCAACGAGACCAACGCCCATCCCCATTTCGTTGACGGCGTGGCGGTCGTGCACAACGGCATCATCGAGAATTTCGCGGAGCTGAAGGCCGAGCTGATCGCGGGTGGGGCCGTCTTCGCCAGCCAGACCGACACGGAAGTGGTGGCCCATCTCCTCGCCCGGCATCGTCGCGCCGGCCTCTCCGGCCGCGAGGCCATGCAGGCGATGCTCGGCGAGGTTCGGGGCGCCTATGCGCTAGCCGTGATCTTCGAGGACGAGCCGGCGACCATCCTCGGCGCCCGCAACGGACCGCCGCTCGCGATCGGCCATGGCACCGGCGAGATGTTCCTCGGCTCGGACGCGATCGCGCTTTCGCCCTTCACGGATGCGGTCTCCTATCTGGAGGACGGCGACTGGGTCGTCCTCGCGCATGACGGCGTGGAGATCTTCGATGCGTCGGGGGCCCCGGTCCGGCGCGCTATCAGGCGCTCGGTCGGCAAGGCTTTCTATGTGGACAAGGGCAATCATCGCCACTTCATGCAGAAGGAGATCTACGAACAGCCCGAGGTCATCGGACACACGCTTGGCGCCTTCGTGGACATGACGGTCGGGCGCACGCGCATTCCAAACGGGCAGGTGCTCGATTTCGCCAAGGTCCGCCGTATGTCGATCTCGGCCTGCGGGACGGGCTATCTCGCGGGGCTCACGGGCCGCTACTACTTCGAGCGCTACGCGCGCCTTCCCTGCGACATCGATGTCGCCTCCGAGTTCCGCTATCGCGAGATGCCGCTCGGCGACAGCGATCTGGCGCTCTTCGTCTCCCAGTCGGGCGAGACCGCCGACACGCTGGCCTCGCTGCGCTATGCCAAGGAGCAGGGGCTGCGGACGGCCTCCGTCGTCAACGTGCAGGAATCGACGATCGCGCGGGAAAGCGACGTCGTCCTGCCGACGCTGGCGGGACCGGAGATCGGCGTCGCCTCCACCAAGGCCTTCACCTGCCAGCTGACGGCGCTTGCCGCCTTGTCCGTACGGGCGGGAGTCGATCGCGGCGTGATCTCGCCCGACGAGGAGCTTGCCTTCACGCGCGCGCTGGCGGAGGCGCCGCGCCTCATGAACGAGGCCTTCAAGCTGGAGGCCCGGATCGAGGCGATCGCGCGCGAGCTTTCGACGCACAAGCATGCCCTCTATCTCGGCCGCGGCTTCTCCTATCCGCTCGCGCTCGAGGGCGCGTTGAAGCTGAAGGAAATCAGCTACATCCACGCTGAAGGTTATGCGGCGGGCGAACTGAAGCACGGGCCGATCGCGCTGATCGACGAGACGATGCCGGTCGTCGTGATCGCTCCGCACGATCGCGTCTTCGAAAAGACGGTCTCGAACATGCAGGAGGTTGCCGCACGCGGCGGCCGGATCATCCTCATCACCGACGAGACAGGCGCGAGGGCCGGCGCGATCTCGGCGGCCGAGACGATCGTCCTGCCCGACATGCCGGAGATCCTGACGCCGATCGTCTACGCCGTGCCGCTGCAGATGCTGGCCTATCATACGGCCGTCCACATGGGCACCGATGTCGACCAGCCGCGCAACCTCGCCAAATCCGTCACCGTGGAATAGGCGGAACGCCTTTTCGCAGCGCAATAAATAACGCTGCCGGCCGTCGATTTCGCTCGCGCGCGCGTGCTAGGATCGCGGCTGCTCTGAGGCTTCGTTCGGAAGCGGAGCGGCAGGCAGGGTGATGACGCGGCTTCGAAACTACTTCCTCACCGGCTTCGTGATCTGTGCGCCCCTGGCCATAACCGCTTGGCTCACCTGGAGTTTCGTCCGTTGGGTGGACGGCTGGGTCAAGCCCTACATTCCGCTGCGCTATACGCCGGACGCCTATCTGCCCTTCGCCATTCCGGGCTTCGGCCTCGTCGTGGCACTGCTCCTGATCACGCTCGTCGGCTTTCTCACCGCCAACCTCATCGGGCGGACGGTGGTCGGCTGGGGCGAGCGGCTTCTGGGGCGCACGCCGCTGGTGCGTTCGCTCTATCAAGCGCTGAAACAGATCTTCGAGACGGTCTTCTCCAGCCAGTCCTCGTTCAAGCAGGCCGCGCTGATCGAGTATCCGCGGCGTGGCATCTGGTCGATCGTCTTGATCGCGACGACCGCCAAGGGCGAGATCGCCTCGATCTTCGAGCCCGAAGGCCAGGAGATGATCGCGGTCTTCCTGCCGCCGACGCCGAACCCGACATCCGGCTTCCTCCTCTACGTTCCGCGCGAGGACGTGAAGATCCTGAACATGGGCGTCGAGGATGCGATGAAGCTCGTCGTCTCGGCGGGCATCGTCGGACCCGAGTCCGATCGTCCGGTGAACCAAGCCGAGGCGACGCGGATCGTGGAGGAGCGGGCGAGGCGGGCCGAGGTCGCCTGAAGGAACTGAGACGGTGAAGCTGTTTCTTCGCCCCTTTGGGGAGAAGTGGCCGGCAGGCCGATGAGGGGTTCGCAAGTGTTCAGAACGCCACGCCAAACCTGACGCGCAAGCGCATGCCCCTCATCCGGCTGCCGCCACCTTCTCCCCGGAAGGGGAGACGAAGACTGTCCTGACTCGTCGATAGTCCTCAGCCCGACCGGAGAAGCCGGATCGCATCGTCCTTGCCGAAGAGGTAGAGCAGCGTGCGGAGGGCCTCGCCTCGGGGCGTGCGCAGGTCCGGGTCGGTCGCGAGGATCAGGCGGGCATCGTCCCGGGCGGTCTCCAGGAGATCGGCATGCTTGTCCGTCTGCGCGATGCGAAAGCCGGGCAGGCCGGATTGCTTGGTGCCGAGAAGATCGCCTTCGCCGCGCAGCTTCAGGTCTTCCTCCGCGATGCGGAAGCCGTCCTCGGTCTCGCGCATCACCGCGATGCGCGCCTTGGCGACCTCGCCGAGCGGCGCTCGATAGAGAAGCACGCAGGACGAGGCCTTCGACCCGCGCCCGACGCGGCCGCGCAGCTGGTGAAGCTGGGCGAGGCCGAAGCGCTCGGCATGTTCGATGACGATGATCGAGGCATCGGGCACGTCGACGCCGACCTCGATGACCGTGGTCGCGACGATGAGGCGGGTGCGGCCGGACTTGAAGTCGGCCATCGCGGCGTCCTTCTCCTCGCCCGACATGCGGCCATGGACGAGGCCGACCTTGTCGCCGAAGAACTGCTGCAGCACCCGGTGGCGCTCGTCGACGGCCATGAGGTCGCTCTTCTCGGACTCCTCCACCAGAGGGCAAACCCAATAGAGCTTGTCGCCCTCGGCGATGGCGCGCCCCGCCCGGTCGACGATTTCCGACAGCCGGTCCATCGGCACGGCGACGGTCGTGATCGGCTTGCGGCCGGCGGGTTTCCCTTCGAGGCGCGAGACGTCCATGTCGCCGAAGGCCGCGAGCACCAGCGTTCGGGGAATCGGCGTCGCCGTCATGACGAGAAGATCGGGCGCGCGGCCCTTGGCGGTGAGGCTGAGGCGCTGGTGGACGCCGAACCGGTGCTGCTCGTCCACCACGACGAGGCCGAGGTCGTGATAGACGACGCTGTCCTGAAACAGCGCATGGGTGCCGACGACGATGTCGGTCGTGCCGGAGGCGATGGCCTCCTGCTTCTCGGCCCGCGCCCGGCCCGTGTCCCGTCCTGTCAGCAGCGTCAGCTTCAGGCCGACCGCCTCGCAGAGCGGGGCGAGGGTCGCCGCGTGCTGGCGGGCAAGGATTTCCGTCGGCGCCAGAAGCGCGGACTGGGCTCCGGCTTCCGCCGCGGCCGCCATCGCCATCAGCGCGACGACCGTCTTGCCCGCCCCGACATCGCCTTGGAGAAGCCGGAGCATCCGGTCGTCCTCGGCCATGTCGGCGAGGATTTCGGCGACGGCCTTCGCCTGGCCTTCCGTCAGGTCGAAGGGCAGGACCGCCTTCACCCGGGCGCGAATGCGGCCGTCGCCGGCGAGCGGGCGACCCTTCGTCTTCTTGATCGTCTGCCGCGAGAGCGCGAGCGCGAGCTGGCCGGCCAGGAATTCATCATAGGCGAGCCGCCGCCAGGAAACGCCGAGCGGGTCGAGATCGAGCGCATCGGTCGGCCCGTGCAGCCGGACGAGCGCATCCCGGAACGGCGGAAACTGCAGCTTGCCGACGACGCCCGGCTCGATCCATTCGGGAAAGACTGGCACCTCGGCCAAGGCGGCGGCGATGCCCTTGCGCAGAACCTTGACGGACAGGCCCGCCGTCAGCGGATAGACCGGTTCGACCAGCGGCAGGGCCGCGGCATCTTCGACCGTCGCCACGAAGTCGGGATGGACCATCGCCGGCCGCCCGTTGAACCACTCGACGCGGCCGGACACGATCATCGTCTCGCCGACGGGCAGGAGCTTTTCCATCCAGGCGGACTGAGCCCGGAAGTAGGTGAGGGCGATCTCGCCGGTCTCGTCCTGGCCGAAGACGCGGTAGGGCGCGGAACTCGCTCGCCCCGGCGCCTGATGCCGGTCGATGCGCAGCGTCAGCGTCGCGATCTCGCCCTCGGGCGCACCGATGATCTCCACCCGGCGCCGCCGGTCGACGAGCCCGCTCGGCAGATGGAACAGAAGGTCGCGCACCCGCAGCGCCGCGTCCGATCCCGACGGCAGAAGCAGGGTCTTCAGGAAGCCCGCGACCTTGGGGCCGACGCCATCGAGGGTCGTGACGGCGGCGAAGAGCGGATCGAGGACGGAAGGGCGCATCGCTCCCCTTTATCGCCTCCGCCGCGGCCGGCAAAGGCTGACACCGCAGGATGTTCCCTATATAGACCCGTAATACCGACGAGCCCTTGAATCGACCTGTTTCGCCGGAGCGGCCTTCGTCGTGGATGAGGAAGGCGACGGGAGCGGCCTGTCGGCCGTGACCCGAGCCTGACGACGTCCACGGCGGAGGAGGCCCGGCCCTGCGGGTGGGCCTTGGCGGACTTTCGGAGTGCGTCGCCGCGCTTGGACGTGCCCCCCCCCGGCACGCCCGGCGCACGGCTCCTACCCGAAAGACCGCCAAGGCCCACGAAACAGGTCAATTCAAGGGCTCGTCGGTATAACAATCGAACACGGATCTGACATGACTGGCACGAGCCGCTCCTCGCACGATCTCGACGTCCGGCGCCGCAAGGCCCTGTTCCGGTCCTGGCACCGGGGTACGCGCGAGATGGACCTCGTCCTCGGTCGTTTCGCCGATGCGCAGATCCACGATCTCGACGATGCCGAGATGGACGACTACGAGATCCTGATGGAGGCGCAGGATCGCGACCTCTTCCAATGGATGACCGGCGAGGTGCCGACCCCCGGCAATTACGACACGTCTGTCTTCCGGCGCATCCTCGCCTTCTATGCGAATGGAGCGGGAGTGGCTCCGTGAGTTCGCCCGAGCGCATGAAGAAGCTTCTTTCGGGCGGCGGCGGCTTCTCGATCGGCAACGTGATCGACGGCTACGAACCCTTTCTCCTTGCCGAGATCGCGCGCGGCCGGGCCAAGGATCGCCCGCTCGTGTTCGTCATGCGCAACGGCAACCGGATGGGCGAGTTCGAGGACGCGCTGCGCTTCGTCGCGCCCGAGCTTCCCGTTTTGACGCTTCCCGCCTGGGACTGCCTGCCTTACGACCGCGTCGGGCCGTCCAGCGAGGCGGGCGCCATGCGCCTTGCCGCGATGACGTCGATCGCCGCGCTCAGAAAGACCCCGCACCGGGCGCTGATCCTCACCACCGCCAACGCGCTGCTGCAGAAGATGCCGCCGGCGAAGGTGCTGGAGGAGGAGACGATCTCGGCCAAGGCGTCTGGCCGCATCTCGATGGACCATATCGTGCGCGTGCTCCAGCGCGGCGGCTTCGAGCGCGTGGCGACGGTTCGCGACCATGGCGAGTTCGCCGTTCGCGGCGGCATCCTCGATCTCTTCGCGCCCGGCGACGAGGAGCCGATCCGGCTCGATTTCTTCGGCGACACGCTGGAATCGATCCGCGCCTTCGATCCCGCGACGCAGCGCACCAGCGGCCAACGCAAGAGTTTCGAGCTTGCTCCGATCAGCGAAGTCACGCTGAAGGACGAGACGATCAGCCGTTTCAGGACCAACTACATCAAGCGCTTCGGCGCGCCCTCCCGCAATGACGGGCTCTATACCGCGATCAGCGAGGGGCGCCGCTTCTCCGGCATGGAGCATTGGCTTCCGCTCTTCTACGAGAATCTCGACACGCTCTTCGACTATGTCGCGGGCTTTCCCGTCGTGCTCGACCATCTCGTGCTCGAAGCCGTCGCCGAACGGCGCAAGACGATCGAGGACCATTACGACAGCCGCAAGCGCGGCGCCTCGGGCGGCGAGGGCATGGGCGACGCGGTGCCTTACCATCCCGTCCCGGCGGACGAGCTATACCTGTCGCCCGACGAGCTGATGGGCGGGATCGCCAGCATCGATCCGATCCGGCTGTCCTCCTATGGGCTGACGGATGCGACGGGGCGCGAGATCGTCAATCTCGACGTGAAGCGCGGCCACAATTTCGCGGCCGAGCGCGCGGTCGCCGAGGTCAACGTCTTCGAGAAGGCCGTCGAGCACATCTCGAACATGCGGGCCGGCGGCCGGCAGGTGATCCTCGCCGCCTGGAGCGAGGGCTCGCGCGAGCGGCTGGCGCAGGTCGTCGAGGAGCACGGGCTCGGCGGCATCAAGCCGGCGGGCAGCCTGAAGCAGGCGCTGGAGTTCGGCAAAAACACGGTCGCCTCCGTCGTGCTCGGCATCGAATCGGGTTTCGAGACGGACCGGCTCGTCGTCATCGGCGAGCAGGACATTCTCGGCGATCGCCTGATCCGGCGCGGCCGGCGCAAGAAGAAGGGCTCGGACTTCATCTCCGAGGTCACGGGGCTGGATGCCGGCGACATCGTCGTCCATGTCGATCACGGCATCGGCCGCTTCGTCGGCCTGCGCACGATCGAGGCGGCGGGCGCGCCGCGCGACTGCCTGGAAATCCGCTATTCCGGCGACGACCGTCTGTTCCTGCCGGTCGAGAACATCGAGCTCCTGTCGCGCTATGGCGGCGAGGGGTCCGAGGCCATGCTCGACAAGCTCGGCGGCGGCGCCTGGCAGGCGCGCAAGGCCAAGCTGAAGAAGCGCCTTCTCGACATGGCGGAAGGCCTCATCCGCCTCGCCGCCGAGCGCCAGACGCGCGGGGCGCCGAAGCTGCTGCCGCCGGAAGGCCTCTGGGGCGAGTTCGCCGCGCGGTTTCCCTATGAGGAGACCGAGGACCAGATGTCGGCGATCGAAGCCGTGGCCGACGATCTGGCGCTCGGCCGCCCGATGGACCGTCTCGTCTGCGGCGACGTCGGCTTCGGAAAGACGGAGGTCGCCCTGCGCGCCGCCTTCATCGCGGCGATGAACGGGCTGCAGGTCGCCGTCGTCGTGCCGACGACGCTGCTCGCGCGCCAGCATTTCAAGACCTTCTCCGAGCGCTTCCACGGGCTGCCGCTGAACGTCGCGCAAGCTTCGCGCCTGGTGACGACGAAGGACATCAACGAGACGAAGAAGGGTCTGACGAACGGCACGGTCGACATCGTCGTCGGCACGCATGCGCTGCTCGGCAAGGGCGTTTCCTTCAAGAATCTCGGCCTTCTCATCATCGACGAGGAGCAGCATTTCGGCGTGCGCCACAAGGAGCGGCTGAAGGAGCTGAAGAGCGACGTCCATGTTCTGACGCTCTCGGCAACGCCCATCCCGCGCACGCTGCAGCTGGCGCTGACGGGCGTTCGCGAGCTGTCGCTGATCACCACCGCGCCGGTCGACCGCATGGCGGTGCGCACCTTCATCGCGCCTTTCGACGCTTTGGTCGTGCGCGAGACGCTGCTGCGCGAGCGCTATCGCGGCGGGCAGAGCTTCTACGTGGCGCCGCGCCTGTCCGACCTCGCCGGCATCCAGGACTTCCTCGCCGATCAGGTGCCGGAGCTGAAGGTGGCCGTCGCCCATGGTCAGATGCCGGCCGGCGAGCTCGAAGACATCATGAACGCCTTCTACGAAGGCCAGTACGACGTGCTTCTCTCGACGACGATCGTGGAATCCGGCCTCGACATCCCGGCTGCCAACACGATGATCGTGCACCGCGCGGATATGTTCGGCCTGGCGCAGCTCTACCAGCTTCGCGGCCGCGTCGGGCGCTCGAAGGTTCGTGCCTATGCCCTGCTGACGATCCCGGCCAACAAGACGCCGACCGCCGGGGCCGACAGGCGTCTGAAGGTCCTGCAATCGCTGGACACGCTCGGCGCCGGCTTCCAGCTCGCCAGCCACGATCTCGACCAGCGCGGTGCCGGCAATCTGCTCGGCGACGAGCAGAGCGGCCATGTGAAGGAGGTCGGCTTCGAGCTCTATCAGCAGATGCTGGAAGAGGCCGTCGCGGAGATGAAGGGCGTTCCCGGCGAGACGGACGGCCAATGGTCTCCCAACATCACGCTCGGAACGGCCGTGATGATCCCGGAGGCCTACGTGCCGGATCTCCAGCTGCGCATGGGCCTCTATCGCCGTCTCGCCGATTTCACGGAGGCGCGCGAGATCGACGCCTTCGGCGCCGAGCTGATCGACCGTTTCGGCCCGATGCCGGACGAGGTGGAGCATCTTCTGAAGGTCGTCTTCATCAAGGCGCTGTGCCGGCGAGCCAATATCGAGAAGCTCGATGCGGGGCCGAAGGGCGTCGTCGTGCAGTTCCGCGACAAGACCTTCCAGAACCCCGCGGCCCTCGTGCGCTACATCGGCGAGCAGGGCTCGGCCGCGAAGATCCGGCCGGACCAGTCCATCGTCCTCATCCGCGACTGGCCGAAGCCGGAACAGCGCCTGAACGGTGCCGCGACCATCGCGACGCAACTCGCGCGCTTCGCAGACGAGGCACAGAAGAGGGCGGCTTGAACGAAAGTTGGCGCCGGGACAATGTCCGGGCGCCTTCGTTTCGAATGGCGATGAGCGACGCTTCAGCGCTTGTCGTACTTGCGGTCGAACTCGCGGGCCTGATGGCGTAGCCACAGGTAGCCGCCGCCGGCGAAGCTGGCGATGAGCGCCATGCTGATGAGGAAATCGGAGGTCATTCTAGTCCTCGCTTCGGAACAGGCTCAGGAGCGTCTGTGCCATCAAATGTATGCCGAAAGCCGAACAAAGCAAAATCCAGGGCTTGATGGTCAGGAGGAAGCCCGGTTCGTTGATGGCCGGCAGGATGACCGCCGCACCGGCCACCGCGATGCCGAGCGCATTGAGCGCGCCGGCGGCGAGCTTGACGCGTTCGTTGCTCCTCTTGGCCGCAAGCCCCCTCGCACGGTCTTCCTCGGTGAGGCTCATTCCCGATCCAGCCAGAAGGCCGGCAGGTAGTAGCCCGTCAGCGGCAGCGTTGCCGGATGCTTCACGAAGGACCAGCGGGCGAGGCGCTGTTCGCCGATGTAGAAGAGCGGCACGAGATACTGGCCGGAGATGAGGACGCGGTCGTAAGCCCTTGCGGCCGCGACGAACTCCTCGCGGGTTCGGGCCGATGTCATCGCATCGATCATCGCATCGGCGGCCGGATTGGCGACGCCCGCATAGTTGAACGAGCCGGGTGCGTTGGCGGAGACCGAGCCCCACCGGCCGCGCTGTTCGGCGCCCGGCGAGAGGGTGCCGTTGAAGGGCGCGATCAGCATGTCGTAGTCGAAGGCCTGCTTGCGTGATTGATACTGCGCGTCGTCGACCTGCCGCACCTCCGCGTCCACGCCGACCCGCTGCAGCGTTCGCGAGAAGCCGAGCGCGATGCGGCCCTGGTCGGCGTTCTGCACGAGGATCTCGAAGGCGAGCGGTCGTCCGTCCGGTCCGACCATCCGGCTGCCGGAAAAGGTGTAGCCCGCCGCCTTCAGGGCGGTGACGGCCTTCAGCATGAGGCCGCGGTCCGATCCCGATGCGTCGCTGACCGGCGGCGCCCATGTGCCGGCGAGGACATCCGGCGTTACGGCTTCCGGGAAGCGCGCGAGCAGGGCCTTCTCGGCGTCGGTCGCGGGCCGGCCGACGCTGGACAGCTCGGAATTCTCGAAATAGCCCCGGATGCGCTTGTAGGACCCGTAGTAGAGGTTGGCGTTCGCCCATTCGAAGTCGAAGAGTAGGCTCAGCGCGGCCCGCACCTCCCGGTTCTGAAAGACGGGCCGCCGCGTGTTGAAGAAGAAGCCGTAGGTTCCGGCGGGCTTGCCCGTCTGGAAGACCTCTTTGACGACGCGCCCGTCCCGGACGGCGGGGAAGTCGTAGGAGGTCTGCCAGTTGCGCGGATTGCCCTCGCCGTAGACGTAGAAGAGGCCCTTCTGAAAGGCCTCGAACTGGGCGTTGGCATCGCGGAAATACTCGACGCTGATGGCGTCGTAATTGTCGACGCCGCGCTTCAGCGGCAGGTCCTTGGCCCAGTAGTCCGGGTTCTTGCGATAGCCGATGCGCCGACCGGGCTCGACCGCGTCGATGATGTACGGGCCGGAGCCGATGACCGGCTTCAGCGTCGAGCGCTCGAAGGTCGCGCGGTCGAAGCCGTGTTCGGGAAGCACCGGCAGACCCGCAAGGAGCAGCGGCAGCTCGCGGTCAGCCTTCTCGTTGAAGGTGAAGCGGATGCCGCGCTCGCCGACCCTGTCGATCCGGGCGACCTTGGAGAGCCAGTCGGTGTATTGCGGCCGAACGACGCCGGGTATCTTCATCATGTCGGTGGTGAAGATCACGTCCTCCACCCGAACCGGCTTGCCGTCGGAGAAGCGGGCCTTGGGGTTCAGCGTGAACTCGACGAAGCTCCGCGCGTCGTCCGTCTCGACCGTTTCGGCGAGGAGCCCGTAGAGCGTGAAGGGCTCGTCGGGAGAGCGCTGCATCAGCGGCTCGAAGACGAGGTTGCCGAATTCGGGATCGAACCAGATGCCCCGGGCCGTCGTCGCCGCGCCGCGCACGATGACGGGATTGAGATTGTCGAACGTGCCGTAGACGCCGTAGCGCATCGCGCCGCCCGTCTTGGCCGCGGGATCGACATAGGGAAGGCGGTCGAAGCCCTCGGGCAGCTTCGGCTCGCCCTGCATGGCGATGGCGTGCATCGGACGCGCGAAGGACGGCGAGGACAGGCAGGCGAGACCGAGGACGAGCGGAATCGAGAACGCCCGGGCAAGCCGGAGGGCGATATCGCGAGGGGGCATGAAGGCTGGGTCTCCGAGGCATCGTCGAAGCCGGATTCTTAACGGCATCCGGCCGCCTTGCCCATAGCTGGATCGTCCGTTCCCGGCCTGGAGGAGGGTCTTCAAACGGCCTCATTTGCGAAAGAGTTCCACACCGTCTAAGGGAACCCGAACCCCCGGCAGAGCCAATCTTGAAGGATGCAAGGCCCGTGAAGAATCGTTCGCTCCATGTCACCAGGAACGTCATCCGGTCGGGGATGGCCGGCTTGGCGGCTCTCGGCGCGCTGACCGGGTCGGTCCTGGCTCAGGAGGCGCCTGCCAAGGCTCCGGCCAAGCCCGCCGCCAAGGCGCAGGCCGCCAAGCCCCAGGCGGCGGCGCAGCCCGCGGTCGCCGGCCAGCCCACCTGGTTCAAGGTCTGCACCACCCAGGGCGACAACACGATCTGCAACACGCAGTACACGATGATCGCCGACACCCGCCAGCTGATCACGGCGCTTAACCTGATCGACGTGAAGGGCAAGGTGAACCAGAAGGTTCTCCAGGTCGTCGTGCCGACCGGCCGCGTCATTCCCGCCGGCGTCCAGATGCAGGTCGATCAGAACGCGCCGGCCGCCATCGGCTATTCCGTCTGCTTCCCCGATCGCTGCATCGCCGAGGCGCAGCTGACCGACGCGATCATCGCCTCGATGAAGAAGGGGAACGGGCTGACCGTCACCTCGATCAACTTCCAGCGTCAGGCGAACCCGATCAAGATCACGTTGTCGGGATTCACCGGCGCCTTCGACGGCCCGCCGGCCGCCCAGCCGGAGCTGGCCCAGCGCCAGGAGGAGCTCGACAAGGCCCTTCAGAAGCAGGCCGAGACCCGTCGCAAGAAGTTCGAGGACGCGCAGTCCGCCGCCAAGGGTGGCGCGGCAGCTCCCGCGCAGTAAGCGCTTCCCGGCGTTTCGAGTTCGAGAAAAAGGCGGCGGATCAAGGGATCCGCCGCCTTTTTCGTTCGACATGGACTTCAGTTCCGGTGCTGGCCCTTCAGGCGATAGGCGCCGTCGACCGGCCCGTCGAAAATCTCCGGCACCTGCGGATGGCGGACGGGCGTGCCCGTCTCGTCCGGCACGAGGTTCTGCTCGGAAACATAGGCGACGTACTCGCTGTCCGAGTTCTCGGCGAAGAGGTGGTAGAAAGGTTGGTCCTTGCGGGGGCGCACCTCTTCGGGGATCGACATGTACCATTCTTCGGTGTTGTCGAAGACGGGGTCCACGTCGAAGATCACGCCCCGGAAGGGGAAGACCCGGTGGCGAACCACCTGGCCGATGAAGAAGCGCGCAGTCTGCATGGTGTCGTCGGTCTCATCGTTCGAGCATCCTGCGACGGCCCGGCCGTCACGCGCTCGACATATGTTCACGATGACGTTGCCGTAAAAGACCGTCGCAGCGCAATCGCAAACTCGCACGAGGGTCGGGCGAGTCCGGATGATCCTTAACTCAACGGGTCGTCGACGGTCGCCAGACGCCCCGTGCCGAGACGCTCGTTCAGCCCCTTGGACAGGCCGCGGAACCCCGAGCCCGGCGACAGGCCTTCGCGGATGGCGAAGCGGCGCAGGAAGGGCAGGCCGGACAGGGCGGCAAGTCCCGCCGCGCGCCCGGCCTGGGCGGGCAGGAAACCGGCGAGCAGCGAGCGGTTGAGAAGGTCGACGCCGACCGTTCGCGACACGACGTCGACGCGGCGCGCGCGCTCGTAGGCGCCGAGTGCGCGCTTCGACCCCGGATCGTCGCGGGACGCGGAGACGGCGGAGACGAGAGCCGCCGCGTCGCGAAGGCCGAGATTGAGACCCTGGGCGCCGATCGGCGGAAAGACATGCGCCGCCTCTCCGACGAGGGCCGTCCGCTCGCCGGCCATGCGCGCGGCGCTGGCGCCGCTGAGCGGAAAGCTCTGAACCTCGCTCGTGACCTCGACGGCGCCGAGGATCGAATGCATCCGCCGCTCGATTCGCTCCGCCAGCTTCTCCGTCCGCAAGTCCTTGGCATTGGCCGCGGCATCGGGCGTGTCGACCCAGACGAGCGAGGAGTTGCGGCCGGGGAGAGGAACCTGCGTGAACGGGCCGTTCGGCGTGTGGAACTCCGTCGAGATGCGGTCGTGCGGCTGCGCATGCGAAAAATTGAGGACGATCGCGCTCTGCGGATAGGTCCAGTCGCGCAGCGCGATGCCTGAATAGCGCCGGACGATGGAGTTGCGACCATCTGCCCCGACGATGAGATCGACGCGGAAGGCCCGCCCGTCCGCCAGGGTCACGGACGCGCCGTCCGCATCGGCCGAAATGTCGCGGACGGGCTCGGTCTCGATCGTCAGACGGTCGGAAAGCGTGCCGGCTCTTTCCTTCAGAAGAGTCAGAAGATCGGCGTTCAAGATGTTGATGCCGAAAGCGAAAAGGCCAACCTCCGCGGCCTTGAACTCGGTCGTCGGCGCCCGCAGGAGGCGACCGGTATCGTCGACGATCCGCATCGTCGCCAGCCGTTCGCCCTTGGCTTCGATCGCCTCGGCCAGCCCGAGCCGCGCGAGGAAAGCGATCGATTCTCCGATGAGGGCGGTGGAGCGGCCGTCGGTGCGCTCGGCCTGCGGGGCGACGAGCAGCGTGTCGAAACCCTCCAGGGCGAGCCCGATCGCGGTGGCATAGCCGGAAAGGCCGCCGCCGACGACCGCGATGTCCCGTCTCGTCATGATGCTCGGTCTCCACATTCGCAGTCGGGCCCATGCTCGGAGAGATCGGCCGGTCTTGGTTTTCAGAGATACGGACGATACACCTGAAGGCAATGGCGGATCGCACGGCAGCACGCCGTGCGACAACAGGCATCGGACGACATGGCGGATATCGCACCCAGACCGGAACGTTGGCGTGCGTTCGCCGTCCATCTCCTGACAGCAAGCGGGGCCTTCTGGGCCTTCATGGCGATCATCGCGGCGGCCGAACATGCCTGGGTGCAGATGTTCGGCTGGCTGGGCCTCGCGCTCTTCGTCGATGCGATCGACGGCCCGCTTGCCCGCCGCGTCGACATCCAGCGCGTCTTGCCGAACTGGTCGGGCGAGGTTCTCGATCAGATCATCGACTACGCGACCTATGTCATCATTCCTGCCTTCGCGCTCTACGAGTCCGGCATCATCGGCCGGCCGCTCTCCTTCGTCGCCGCCGGCCTGATCGTGATATCGAGCGCGATCTACTATGCGGACATGCGCATGAAGACGAAGGACTATTTCTTCCGCGGCTTCCCCGTTGCCTGGAACATGGTCATCTTCACCTTCTTCGCCATGCAGCCCAACGGGGCGACGGCCTTCGCCTTCGTCGTGTTCTGCGCGCTGGCCACCTTCCTGCCCGTGAAGTTCGTCCACCCGGTCCGCGTGACCAAGCTTCGGCCGCTGAACCTCGCGGTCTCCGCGCTCTGGGCCGTCTTCGGCTTAGCCGCGCTCTTCTACGCATCCGACCGGCCGGACGAGGTGTTCGACAGCCCGTGGTGGCTGAAGGCGGGCATCCTGGCGACGGGGCTCTATCTGTTCTGCATCGGCGGCATCCTGCAGCTCGCGGGACGGGCCGGACCGCCCAAACCGGAGTTGAACGCATGACGAAGGCCATTCTCGTCCGCCGGATCGGCGGCCCCGAGGTTCTCGAATATGTCGATCACGACCCCGGCCGGCCCGGCCCCGGCCAGATCCGGGTGGAGCAGGTCGCCGCGGGCATCAACTTCATCGACGTCTATTTCCGCACCGGGCTCTACAAGTCCGAGACCATGCCCTTCGTGCTCGGCAAGGAGGGCGCCGGCACGGTGTCGGAGGTCGGCGAGGGGGTCGACGACGTCAAGGTCGGCGATCGGGTCGCCTATTACGGGGCGTCCGGCAGCTATGCCGAGGCGGTCGTCATCGAGGCCGCCAAGGTCGTGAAGCTGCCGGAGGGCGTCGCGAGCGAGG
The DNA here is from genome assembly GCF_001425485.1 of Aureimonas sp. Leaf427. Classification (GTDB taxonomy): domain Bacteria; phylum Pseudomonadota; class Alphaproteobacteria; order Rhizobiales; family Rhizobiaceae; genus Plantimonas. The sequence continues at coordinate 69,576 of NZ_LMQW01000023.1, forward strand.
TCGCCGCCGCTTCGATGCTGAAGGGCATGACGGCCGAGTACCTTCTGCGCCGCACCTTCAAGGTGGGGCCGGAAACGGTCCTGCTCTTCCATGCGGCCGCCGGCGGCGTCGGCCTCATCGCCGGCCAATGGGCCAAGCATCTCGGGGCGACCGTCATCGGCACGGCCGGGTCGGCGGAGAAGTGCGAGCTCGCTCTGGAAAACGGGTTCGACCACGTCATCAACTACCGCGACGAGGATTTCGCGGCGCGGGTGCTGGAGATCACGGACGGGCGCAAATGCGACGTGGTCTATGATTCGGTCGGCCGGGATACTTTCCCGAAAAGCCTCGATTGCCTGAAACCGAGGGGTCTGTGGGCCAGCTTCGGCCAATCCTCCGGCAAGTTGCCGGAAATCGATCTTGCCATCCTGAATCAAAAGGGTTCACTCTTCGCCACGCGGCCCAGCCTCTTCGGCTACACGCAGACCCGCGCCGAGGTCGAAGAGTCCTCCGGCGCACTCTTCGACGTCATCGCCAGCGGCGCGGTGAAGGTTCGAATCGACCAACGCTTTCCGCTGCAGCAGGCTGCGGATGCACATCGCGCGCTGGAATCGCGCCAGACGACGGGGGCGACGATCCTGACCATCTGACCGGCGGGGAGGCCGGGCGGATTTCTCAACCAGACTTTGGGAGGAGTACGACATGCCGAGCACACGTTACGTGATCGAGACGGGGACCATCGAAGGCGATGCCTGGAAGACGGGCGGTTTTCACGAGGCGATCAACGCGACCGACAGCCATGTCGCCCTCGACTGCGTCAGACCGGCGCTCAGCACCTTCGGCTATCGCGACGAGGACGGAAACTACGTCCGCGTGCTCGATCCCGAAAAGCACGAGATCGCACGGCTTCCGCTGAACGAAGCCTTCTGGAGCGCCTGACGCTTCCATCCCGAGCATGGGTGGCCGACATCCCTCGGCCCCCGGCTTCCTAGTTCAATTAAAAATCCACGACGAAACATCCGTCACCCGCGACCGCCTTGCGTGGTGGCGGGTGATCGGCTTTCGTCGGACCTGGATCGGAGGAGGCGGGGTCGTAAGGCGCCGGTCCGATCGCCAGCTAGAGAGAGGAGCGGCCTTTGGACCGTCGTACATTCATCACCAAGGCGGGTCTCGCCGCAGGGGCCGCAGCCGCATCGACGACGCTCGCCGCGCCGGCGATCGCGCAGGACATGCCGCAGATTCGCTGGCGCCTGACCTCCAGCTTTCCCAACACGCTGGACACGATCTTCGGCGGCGCCGAGGTGATGACCAAGGCCGTGTCGGACATGACGGGCGGCAAGTTCACCATCGACGTCTTTCCGGCCGGCGAACTCGTTCCCGGCCTTCAGGCACTCGACGCCGTGCAGGACGGCACCGTCGAGGCCGCGCATACGGTCTGCTACTACTATGTCGGCAAGGACCCGACCTTCGCCATTCCCTCCTCGATCCCGTTCGGCCTCAACGCCCGCCAGCAGAACGCCTGGCTCTATCACGGCGGCGGCAACGAGCTGATCGACGCGTTTCTCGGCCAGAGCGGCGTCGTCGGCCGGCCCGGCGGCAACACCGGCACGCAGATGGGCGGCTGGTTCCGCAAGGAGGTGAACAGCCTCGCCGATCTCAATGGCCTGAAGATGCGCATCGCCGGTCTTGCCGGCCGCGTCATGCAGCCGCTCGGCGTGGTGCCGCAGCAGCTGGCCGGAGGCGACATCTACCCGGCGCTGGAGCGGGGAACGATCGACGCGACGGAATGGGTCGGGCCCTACGACGACGAGAAACTCGGCTTCTATCAGGTCGCCAAATTCTACTATTATCCAGCCTTCTGGGAGGCCGGGCCGACCGTCCACTTCCTCTTCGGAAAAGAGAAATACGACGCTCTTCCCGAGGCTTACAAGGCTGTTCTCGACTCGGCCACGAAGGTCGCGAACCTCAACATGCTGGCGCTCTACGACGTGCGCAACATGCAGGCGATCCGCAGCCTCGTGGGCAAGGGCGTGCAGCTTCGGCCGCTGCCGCGCGACGTGCTCGACGCGTCCTACGATTCGGCGATGAAGCTCTATGGCGAGCTGTCCGCCTCCAACGCGAACTGGAAGGCGATGTACGAGCCCTGGAGCGTCTTCCGCAGCCAGACCTACGAGTGGTTCCGCGTGGCGGAATATTCGAACGATTCCTACAACTACGCTCAGCAGGCGGCCGGCAAGTAAGCCTCGTCGCCAGCGCTGCCATCTGAAAGCGCCGGTGCCTCCACGAGGCGCCGGCGCTTTTGCGTCTGCAGGCGGCGGCCCGCCGCGTCAGGGCTGGGCGGGGGCCGGCGCGCCGAAGCTGGGCGCTGGCGTCGCGCCGAAGGTCGGGGCTGGAAGCGGCGCCGGTGCGGAGGGCGCTGCCGGTGCCGGTGCCGGTGCCGGGCTGCCGAAGCTCGGCGCGGCGGGTTGGCCGAAGGAAGGCGGCGCGGGCGGCGTCGCGCCCGGAGCGGGGGCGGGGCCGCCGAAGCTCGGTGCGGGGGATGCGCCGAAGCCGGGCGCTGCCGGCTGGCCGAAGCTCGGCGCCGCCGGCTGGCCGAAGCTCGGGGCCGCGCCGAACGGGTTCTCGCCGCCAGCGCCCGGCATCGGCACGTTGAGGTGGATCGTCGAGGGATCGACGACAGCCTCCTTGGTCAGGAAATACGTCACCGACTGCGGCCAAGCGATGAGGATGACGACCAGCACGAGCTGAAGCCCGAGCCAGGGAACGGCGCCCCAATAGATGTCCGAACTCTTCACCTCGGCCGGCGCGATGCCGCGCAGGTAGAAGAGCGCGAAGCCGAAGGGCGGGTGCATGAAGCTCGTCTGCATGTTCACGCAGAGGAGCACGCCGAACCAGACGAGATCGATGCCGAGCGACTCCGCTACGGGCGCGAGCAGCGGGATGACGATGAAGGCGATCTCGAAGAAGTCGAGGAAGAAGGCCAGGAAAAAGATGAAGATGTTGACGAAGATCAGGAATCCGAGCGCGCCGCCGGGCAGGCTGGTCAGGAGATGCTCGATCCAGTGGCCGCCGTCCATGCCCTGGAACACGAAGGAGAAGACCGTCGAGCCGATGAGGATGAAGATGACCATGGCGGTCAGGCGGGAGGTCGTCGCCATCGCCTGACGCAGGAGAGACCAGCTGAGGCGCCCGTGAAGCGCGGCGAGCAGGATGGCGCCCACCGAGCCCATGGCGCCCGCGACCGTCGGCGTGGCGACGCCGAGCAGCATGGTTCCGAGGACGAGGAAGATCAGGAAGAGCGAGGGCACCATGCTCTTGGCGACCTTCCAGAGAAGCTTGCCCCCGCTCATCGTGCGCGCTTCGGGCGGCAGAGGCGGCATCAGGTGCGGCTTCATCTTCGAGACGGCGAAGATGAAGAGGAGGAAGAGCGCGATCTGCAGGAGCGAGGGGCCGATCGCGCCGGCATACATGTCGCCGACCGGACGACCCAGCTGGTCCGCGATGATGATGAGCACCAGCGAGGGCGGGATGACCTGCGTGATCGTGCCGGAGGCGGCGATGACGCCCGTGGCGAGCCGCATGTTGTAGCCGTAGCGCATCATGATCGGCAGCGAGACGACGCCCATGGCGATGACGGAGGCCGCGACCGTTCCCGTGATGGCGCCGAGCACCGCGCCGACGAGCACGACCGCATAGGCGAGACCGCCCGGCAGCGGGCCGAAGAGCTGGCCGGAGCCCTCCAGCAGATCCTCGGCAAGGCCGCAGCGCTCCAGGATCGCGCCCATGAAGGTGAAGAACGGGATGGCGAGCAGCAGCTCGTTCGACAGGATGCCGAAGAAGCGGGAGGGCAGGCCGTTGAGGAAGACCAGCTCGAACTGGTCGATCGCCACGCCGATGATCGCGAAGAAGATGCCGACGGCCGCCAGCGAGAAGGCGACGGGAAAGCCGATGAGGAGGAACACAATCAGGCCGCCGAACATCAGCGGCGGCATCACGCCATATTCGAACATGCCGAGCGTTTCCGTCCCGTATCTGATCGCCGCCTTATTGCAGCGGCTTGTCGTACTTGGTTTCGAGCCGGATCAGCCCCTTGAGGGCCGCCACGCGCTTGATGAGTTCGGATAGGCCCTGCAGCCAGAGAAGCGCGAAGCCGAGCGGCAGAACGAGCTTGGCCGGCCAGAGGATCAGCCCGCCCGCATTGTTCGACATCTCGCCGGAGACGAAGGAGCGCCAGAAGAAGGGCCAGGAGAGCCAGACGAAATAGCCGATGATCGGCAGCAGGAAGAGGAGGATGCCGAAGAGATCGACCATCAGCCGACCCCTGTCGCCAAGCGAGGAATAGACGATGTCCACCCGAACATGCTCGTTCAGCTTCAGCGTATAGCTCGCGCCGAGCATCACGATGGCGGCGAAGAGATACCACTGGATCTCGAGGAAGCTGTTGGAAAAGTTGTTGAGCACGCCGTTCGGGATCGGGTTCAGCCAGGTCGGCAGCCGGCCGACGAGCCAGAGCACGGTCGCGTTGGCCGCGCTGATCAGAACGGCGACGAGGACGAAATAGTCGGCGAAGATCGCGATGCCCGCGTTCAAGCGGTCGATGGCGCGGCTGAGAGCGAGGAGAGGCTGCATCGGCGGGACGATCGGATCGGGATGACGGCGGCTGCGCGGATGTGCGTCCGGCACGCACGGGGTGGGCGATTCCTTAACGAGAGCGGCCTGCCTTGGAAAGCACCGACTTTCGCCGCATCCGGCCGAACCTCGTTTCGATCCCCTTATCGACCGAAATCGGAGTGAGGTGGCGATCCGGCGGGATTGAAGACGAGGGCCGGTTCGCATCGCGATGCAGCAAAGACCGTCCGCTTCGACTGAGGGGCCGTCGCCACCGCAACGCTAATGCCGACCGGTGCGTGCACTTGCCATCTAACAGCCTGATTTCGGCGGCTGCGGTGTGTGGGTTCGGCTCGGTCGGATGGCTCGGCAACAATCCTTCGCAAGCCCGTTTCCATTCGGCTTCGTCCTGGTCTAGACCCTCCCGCATGGCAGCATGAAACGGGAGGCGAGAATGGCCGACGAAGAGCTCGGAACAGGTCTCGCGACACCGCAGGCGCCCATCGACGGCCACGAGCCCGAGGAACAGGAGCGCCAGGCCGTCTACGACGCCGAGGGCGAGTTCGACGCCGCTTTCCTCGCCCATATCCGGACCGCCATCGAGGCGGGCGATGCGGAGACGCTGAAGCAGGACGTCGGCGAGCTGCACGAGTCCGAACTCGGCGATCTTCTGGCGCACCTCAACCAGGACGATCGCCAGTCGCTCGTGCGCCTTCTCGGCGACAGCTTCGACTATGCGGCGCTCACCGAGGTCGACGAGGCGATCCGCCTCCAGATCGTCGATGCCATGCCGAACGCGCAGATCGCCGAGGCGGTGCGCGAGCTGGATTCCGACGATGCGGTCTACATTCTCGAAGACCTCGACGAGGCCGACCGAAAGGAAATCCTCGACAGCCTGCCGTTTCGCGAGCGCGTGCGGCTACGCCGAGCCTTCGAATATCCCGACGAATCCGCCGGCCGACGGATGCAGACGGAATTCGTCGCCGTGCCCGCCTTCTGGACGGTCGGCCAGACCATCGACTACATGCGCGACGAGGAGGCTCTGCCCGATCGCTTCAGCCAGATCTTCGTCGTCGATCCGAGCTTCAAGCTCGAAGGCTCGATCGATCTCGACCGCATCCTGCGTGCCCGCCGCGTGGAGAAGGTCGAGGACGTCATGCACGAGACGCGCCATGCCATCCCGGCCGTCATGGACCAGGAGGAGGCGGCGCAGGTCTTCGAGCAGTACAATCTCCTCTCCGCCGCCGTCGTCGACGAGAACGAGCGTCTGGTCGGCGTTCTGACGATCGACGACGTGGTCGACGTGATCCAGGCCGAGGCGGAAGAGGACATCCGGCGCCTCGGCGGCGTCGGCGACGAGGAACTGTCCGACACGGTCATCGCCACCTCGCGCTCGCGCGTGCCCTGGCTCCTCATCAATCTCGTCACCGCCATCGCGGCGGCTTCGGTCATCGGCCTCTTCGACGCAACGATCGAGAAGGTGGTGGCGCTTGCCGTTCTGATGCCGATCGTCGCCGGCATGGGCGGCAATGCGGGCTCGCAGACCATGACGGTGACGGTGCGCGCGCTCGCGACGCGCGATCTCGACATCTACAATGCCGGCCGCATCATCCGCCGCGAATGCGGCGTCGGCTTCATCAACGGCCTGATCTTCGCCGTGCTCATCGGGCTCGTCGCCGGATTGTGGTTTCAGCCCGATATCGGCGGCATCATCGCCTGCGCCATGATCATCAACATGATGGTGGCGGCGCTCGGCGGAATTCTCGTGCCGCTGCTTCTCGACAGGATCGGCGCCGATCCGGCGGTCGCATCGGCCGTTTTCGTCACCACGCTCACCGATATAGTGGGGTTCTTCTCGTTTCTGGGGCTTGCAACATGGTGGTTCGGCGTTCACTGAAGAGGGTGTTGACTTTTACGTAAGTCAGCCTGCCTTAAAGGGGCGAGGCGGGAACGACGATGCGCGATTATTATACCATTACGGAGCTCACACGAGAGTTCGACATTTCGACTCGCACGATCCGATTCTATGAGGACGAAGGCCTCATCGCGCCGATCCGGCGCGGGCGCACACGCCTCTTTAGAAACTCCGATCGCACGCTTCTGAAGATGATCCTGCGCGGCAAGCGTCTCGGCTTCTCCATCGCCGAGATCCGCGAGATCATGCAGATGTACAAGACGCCGCCGGGCGAAGCGGGCCAGCTGCGCGCCATCGTCAAGCGCGTCAGCCAGAAACGCGCCGAGCTGGAGCAGAAGCGGCGCGACATCGACGATCTTCTCGCCGAGCTCGACACGGCCGAGGAGGCCTGCCTCGCGCGCATGGCCGAGCTCGGCATTCCCACGACCAGCTGAAATCCGCCCGTCCGAGCGCCGAGCGTTTGGATCAGAAGCCGAGTTCGGTCAGGCCGGGATGCTCGTCCGGCCGGCGACCCAAGGGCCAGTGGAACGCGCGCTCGGCCTCCGCGATCGGAGCGTCGTTGATGCTGGCGATCCGCCGGGACATCAGTCCGTTGGGTGCGAACTCCCAGTTCTCGTTTCCGTAGGACCGGAACCAGTTGCCGCTGTCATCGTGCCATTCGTAGGCGAAGCGAACGGCGATGCGATTGCCATGGAAGGCCCAAAGCTCCTTGATCAGCCGGTAGTCCAGCTCGCGCTGCCACTTGCGCGTCAGGAAGGCCGCGATGGCGGCGCGCCCCTGCAGAAATTCCGACCGGTTCCGCCAGGGACAATCCGGCGTATAGGCGAGCGCCACGCGCTCGGGGCTTCGCCCGTTCCAGGCGTCTTCCGCCATCCGCACCTTTCGGGCGGCGTCCTCGGCGGTGGCGAAGGGCGGCAGCGGCGGTCGTTCGGCTTCCATGGTCTCGTCCCTTGCTGATCACTTACTCTACCCCGGCAACGGTGCGACGCGGCGAGCCTCGTTTCATTCACATGTCTGCGACGTCCGTGAGACCGCAGCGGTCACGGTCGCGTCTGGCACATCTGGACCACGGACTGGATCTTCTCGTCCTCCTCGGGCGACGCGTTACCGGCGAAGGCGAGGTCCAAGAGGCCGACCGCATCGAGTTCGGACACGGTGCAGGCGGCGAAGGGCGCGCATCGGGCCGGGCTCTCCTCGCCGAAATAGAGGCTTCTCTTGCAGTCGGATTCCAGGATCACCGCGCGGTCGGGCGGCACGAAATGCGTCGCCAGCATGACGAGCCCGAAGAGGAGCGGCTGGTGGAGGAGGTAGAAGACGAGCGAGTGCCGGCCGAGAAAGGCGAGGGGCCGTGCGCGCGCGAAGCCCGGATTGGCCGCCCGGAGCCGATCGAAGGCGCCGGTGCGAAGGCCGAGTTGCGCCAGGGCCATCCCCGCAAGAACGGCGCCGAACCAGGGAAAGACCGGCACGAAGTCGTTCGTCACCGGAATTTTGGCGGCAAAGCCGATCCAGGCGAGCGCTGCCGGCTCCGTCCAGGTCGTCGAGACCGCGAAGGGCAGGGCGACGACGAGCGCCGCGAGGAGGGCGGTCGCGAACCAGGGCAGGCGGAGGGCGGCGAGCCCGAGAAGGCTTGCGAGCGCGATGTGATGCAGGATGCCGAAGAAGACGTAGCTCTCCGGCGTGGCGAAGTAGGTGACGACGGTGATGGCGAGCGCACCCGCCGCGACCTGCCCGAGCCGCAGGAGGAACGGGCGCCAGCGGATGCCGCGCGAATGGGCGAGGACGAGACCGATGCCGACGAGGACGAGGAAGCTCGATGCGATGCAGCGGGCGAAGATCTTCCATCCGCCCGTCGTCGCGAGTCCGCGCTCGACATAGCCGAAATTGTCGAGATCCCAGGTGAAGTGGTAGAGCGCCATGGCCAGCAAGGCGAGGCCGCGCGCCACATCCAGAGCCTCGATACGTCCGCCGGCTCGCGCGGCGCGTGAAGGGGTCGTCGTATCGCTCAAGCGCCATCCTCGATTGCCGGCGGGCCGGAACCTCGACGGGTCCGGCCTCGTATTGCACCCGTGCCAGCACGGGCGGCGCACCGCTGCCCCGGCGCGACCATCCCATCGCATGCAAAGGACCGCGTATGAAGATCATCGAGGCGAACGGCGCCCGGATTCCCGCGATCGGCTTCGGCACCTACACCCTGAAGGGCGAGGCGGCGACCGATATGGTGGCGAAGGCCATCGAAGCCGGCTACCGCCACATCGACACGGCGCGCATGTACGAGAACGAGGCGGAGGTTGGCGCGGGCATCCGGGCTGCGGGGCTGCCCCGCGACGAGCTCTTCGTGACGACGAAGATCTGGCGCGACGATCTGGCTGCGGACCGCTTCGCCGAATCCGCCGATCGCGCGATCGAAGCCCTCGGTATCGGCCCGGTCGATCTCCTGCTGATCCACTGGCCGAATGCGGATATCCCGCTGGAGGAGACGATCGAGGCCCTGAACGCTGCGAAGGCGAGGGGGCTGACGCGCCATATCGGCGTCGCCAACTTCCCAAGTCCGCTTCTCGACGAGGCGGCGGCGCTCTCGCCGTCGCCCCTCGTCTGCAATCAGGTGGAGTACCATCCCTTTCTCGCGCAGGAAGCGGTCCTCGGGGCTTGCGAGCGGCACGGCATGGCCCTCGTCGCCTATTCTCCGCTCGGCCAGGGCGGCGACATCCTGGAGCATCCGCTGATCGTCGGCATCGCGTCCAAGCATGGCAAAACGCCCTCGCAGGTGATTCTCAACTGGGAGGTCTCCCAGGACCGCGTCGCCGCCATTCCGCGCACGAAGAACCCCGACCGTCTGGCGATCAATCTCGACGTCTTCGGCTTCGAACTCGACGCCGAGGAGAAGCGCAGCCTCGACGAGTTGAGCCGCCAACGGCGACGCCTCATCGATCCGCAGTTCGCGCCGGTCTGGGACCGGGTCTGATCCGGCCGTCGACTTGACCGCACCGGCGGTCTAAGGGCTCGGGCTCCCCCTGTCGGAGCCCGAGCCCTTGTTCTTCGTCCTCTCCAAGATCGGCTGGTTTCTGCTCCAGCCCCTGGCCCTCGTCTTCGTGCTGGCCGTGACCGGCCTCGTCGCCATGCTCCTGCGCTGGCGGCGTCTCGGAGCCGGTCTCCTCGCCTTCTCGCTTGCGATCTTCGGCATCGCGGCGTTCAGCCCGGCCGGTCTCCTGATGACGGCCGTGCTCGAGGATCGCTTTCCCGTCCCACCCCTGCCGGACAATATTGCCGGGATCGTCGTTCTCGGCGGCGCACTCGACACGCGCGTCGCCCGCTTTCGCGGCGGCTACGAACTGAACGAGGCGGCGGACCGCATGACGGCAGGCGTCGCCCTGTCCCGGCGCTATCCGAACGCCAAGCTGGTCTTCACCGGCGGGGTCGCGGCCGTCTTCGAGGACGACGCTTCGGAGAGCCAGTCGGCGGCGGCCTTCTTCGCGGACATGGGCGTTCCAGCCGAACGGGTCATGTTCGAGGGGCGGGCGCGCAACACGGTGGAGAACGCGGTCTTCACGAAGGCGCTGGTGGAGCCGAAGCCCGGCGAGGTCTGGCTGCTCGTGACCTCGGCCTATCACATGCCCCGCTCGGTCGGCTGCTTCCGGCGGGCGGGATTCGAGGTGCTGCCCTATCCTGTCGACCATCGAACGCCGTCCGGTCCCGCCAACTGGCGTCCCTCGTCGGATACGACGCGCAACGTCGAGAAGGTCCATTACGCGATCCGCGAGTATCTCGGCCTTGCCGCCTATTGGGCGAGCGGCAAGACGGACGCGCTGCTGCCCGGTCCTCGTTGACTCAGTCCTCCCCTTCCACACGCACCGCGTAGCGCGCGGCCGAGAAGAACTGCCGGTGCAGGAGAATCGCGCTGACGAGGACGGTGGTCAGCATGAGCACGAAGGGGCCGAGGAACCAGCCGAGATAGGCGAGGCCGAAGAAGATGCCGCGCAGGCCGGCGTTGAAATGGCTGGCGGCGATCTGGTTCATGGTCGCCGCCCGTTTCACGGCCAGTTCGGCTGCGGCCGGATCGCGCTCGGCGTCGCTGCGCATCGGAATCGCGCCGATCAGGATCGTGCAATAGTTGAAGAGCCGGTAGGACCAGCCGAACTTGAAGAAGGCATAGGCGAAGATCGTGACGAGCCCGAGGAGCTTGGCCTCCACGAGCGGCTGGTCGAGGCGGCCGTAGAAGGGCAGGTCGGCCGCGATCTGGGCGATGAGATCGGCCGAACCCAGAAGCGCGAAGCAGCCGCCGATGGCGAAGATGCAGGAGGAGGCAAAGAAGGCCGTTCCCTGCTGCAGGCCGGCCATGATGGCCGTGTCGATCATGCGCAGGTCGCGCCCGAGCAGGACCTTCATCCAGCGCCGCCGCTGGAGGTTCATCGAAGCGCTCAGTCCATGACGGGACCAGCCGCTCTTCTCCGTCACCCAGTTGTAGAGGAACCAGCCGCCGAGGAAGACGATCAGCGCGAAGCCGTCGCGAAGTTCGAACGTTGCCATCCGGCGGACCTCCTGAAGCGGCGATGCAGAGCGGAGCGTTCTGTCGCAAATCCCTGGGGGCGCGGCAATGCCGCCGGTTGACGAGCAGCCTTGCGTGGAGCGAGAAGCCCCGATGCCACTTCACATGATCAAGCTCTGCGTCGGCGCCGAATCGGTCGAGGACCTCCAGTCCTGGGTCGCCCATCGTCTGGGCGAGGCTGCGCGGGAAGGCCGCGTGCGGGAGCAGTTCCACCAGACGCGGATGATCCCGAAGCGGGTCGACGAGGTTCTCGACGGCGGCTCGCTCTATTGGGTGATCAAGGGGCGGGTGCAGGTGCGCCAGCCGATCCTGGCGCTGCGTCCGATCGTGGACGGCGAGGGCATCAAGCGCTGTCACATCGTGCTGGAGCCGCGCTTCGTGCTGACGGACCCTCAGCCCAGGCGGCCGTTCCAGGGCTGGCGCTATCTCGTGCCGGAGGAGGCGCCGGCCGATCTCGATTCCGAGCTGGGTGCGGCGTTGCCGGCGGATCTGCGCAACGAACTCGCCGAACTCGGTCTGCTCTGAAGCCCTGCTTCAGATATGAGTTTTGTCCCGTCCGGCGCTCCGGCTCAGCGGAAGCGGATGCGAACGGCGGGCTGTCCGGACGGGGAGGCGACCTTGATCCGCGAGCGCACGACCGGCTGCGAGGCGCGCCAGGCGCGGGCGCCGTGGCTGAGCAGGAGCCCGACGAGGTCCCTCGCCTTCAGCGTCGAGCGGCCCTCGCGAAATTCCGCCATCCGCAGCGAGGCCTGCTTCAGCGGATGCATCGAGGCGATCGACGCGGCGGAAGCGCGGTCGGTGGGATCGATGAAGCCGAGGCTTTCCTGATCGACGTTCATCTTTGTGGTCCTCGAACTCTCGTGGGCGACGTCAGTGCCGGTCGGCGGCGCGCGACCTGTCTCCGGGACACGGCGCGCTCGGCTCGGCAGATAAGGTGAACTCTTGCGAAGGACGCGGCGCCGTCAGTTGGCGACGGCGTAGCAGCTGTAGGCATTCTTCTTCAGCGCCACGCAGGCCTTGTTCGCGGCTTCCTTCGAGGAGAAGCCGGAAAAGCGAGCGCGGTAGAGCGTCTGCGAGCCGCTTGCGACGGACTGGGTCACGCCCTCGGCGCCGCGAAGCGCGGGCCCGACCTTGGCCTTGGCCTCGCTCAGCATGCTGAGCGCCTGGGCCTTGTTCGGCGTCGCCGCGATCTGCACGACCCAGCCGGAGCCGGCGGAGGCCGAGATCTGGTCGTCCGAGATCGAGCCGGTCGTGCCGGGATCGCCGTCGGTGCCGCCCGGGATGGAGCCGGGAGGAACGAGGCGCTGGCGCGTGCTGGAGCGCGTCGAGGCGAGAGCGTTCGCCACGGGAACCTCGAGCTGCTGACGATCGGGACGCGGGGTCACGAGAGCGGCGCGAAGCGCCTCGCGGCCGACCAGCGGATGGTCCGGCGAGCCGGTGATCCGCGCGATGGCGCCGCCGGCGTCCGAGCCGTAGGCCGCCGCGATCCGGTCGTTGACCGAGGCGCGGTTGGAGAAGACCGGCACCGGCACGCGGGCGGGCTTGGCAGAGGCGGCTGCGACTTCGACTGCCTCGACATGGACGCGGGGCTGACGACCGCCGCTGACATCGGCAATGAGGGGGCCGCCGCCGCGGGTGCTGGCCTGCGGAATGGCCTGGTTGATGAGCTTGGCCATCTCGTTGTCGCGCGAGGCGCCGGTGCGACCGCCGAACACGACGCCGACGAGCTTTTTGCCGTCCATGGCGAAGGAGGTCACGAGGTTGAAGCCGGAGGCGTTGATATAGCCGGTCTTGATGCCGTCGACGCCCTTGATGCGGCCGACGAGGCGATTGTGGCTGCCGATGGTGCGGCCGCGAAAGTTGAAGGCCTTGGTCTTGAAGTAGCCGAACTGCTTGGGGAAATGCTCGCGAAGCGCCATTCCGAGCGTCGCCATGTCGCGCGCCGTCGTCACCTGTCCCTCGTTGGGCAGGCCGTTGGCATTGCGGAAGGTCGTGCGGCTCATGCCGAGGCGGCGGGCCTTGCTGGTCATCTGCTCGGCGAACTTGGCTTCCGAGCCCGCCAGATGCTCGGCGATCACGACGGAGGCGTCGTTGGCCGACAGGGTGACGAGGCCGAGAATGGCCTCCTCGACCGTGATCGTGGAGCCCGGCTTCAGGCGCAGCTTCGTCGGGGGACGGGCCGCGGCATAGGCCGAGACCTTCATCGGCGTCTTCAACGTGGTGCGCCCGGCCTCCATCGCGTCGAACAGCATGTAGAGCGTCATCATCTTCGTCAGCGACGCGGGATAACGCGGGTCGTCGGCGAACTTCGAATAGAGAACCTTGCCATTGTTGGCATCGATGACGAAGGCGGCGGCCCGCTCGGCCGCGGAGGCCAGGACACTCGACTGCGCCAGGATCGCGGCGGTCACAGCGACGACGCCGACCGCCTTCGCAAGACCCGAGGCGACACCTTTCAAACGCGGAACGGCTAGGGACACGAAGCTACTCTCTCGGTTCGATCGGACGTCACCACGAGGGATCTGTTCCACCGTCTCTTTGGGAGCGGCCTCGACACGTCGTGCCGGGCTGCTCTGCGATGGGTGGAGCCTAGGGCGCGCGCCTTACCAATCCGTTTATGGTTGCTGAGACGTTCAGAATTTGACGTCGAATCGAAGGGTTCGAGCCTGGAACCGCCGAGAGGCCGAAATGCGGCCCCGCCTGACGGAGCTACGAATTTTGCACTGCAACTTGACTATTTTGTGCAGTGCAATATATTGAGCTTCGTTAACGGACGACCGCGGGGCATCGCGGCGCGCACACGAGGGACACGAGATGAGCAACTTCGACACCGCAGGCGTCATCGGCAAGGACCTGATGGAGTCCACCACCAAGTCGATTTCCGTCGTGACGAAGGGTCTCCAGCAGGTCGCCACCGAGACGACCGAGTTCACGAAGGCGTCCTACGAGCAGTCCACCAAGGCGGTCGAGCAGCTGTTCCAGACGCGCAGCCTGGAGAAGGTCATCGAGGTTCAGACCGAATACGCCAAGTCGGCCTATCAGGCCTGGGTCTCGCAGGCGACCAAGCTCGGCGAAATCTATTCGGACATCGCCCGCGAGTCCTACAAGCCCTTCGAGTCCGCCTTCTCGGCCGCCGCCGCCAAGGGCAGCGAAGCGTTCCGCCGCACCGCCTGAGACCACGTTCTTCGGCCAGGTCGCCGCAAGGCCGACCGCCCGTCCGACCCGAAAAGCCCGGCCTCGCGCCGGGCTTTTTGCGTTTGCGCACGAGGGGCTATGCCGCGGAGGTCCGCCGTCTTAAAATCCGGTTACGGCACATTACATACGGACGGAACGGCAGAGGTGGATGCAGTGAACGACGATACGACAGGACGGCGTCGAAGCGCCCCACCTGCGACTCTTCAGGCCGGGAAACCCGGCGGACAGGGGCCGGACCGGGGCACCTCCGTCATCACTCGAACCAAACCGCAGACGAAGAAGCCGAGCCTTTACAGGGTGCTGCTTCTGAACGACGATTACACTCCGATGGAGTTCGTGATCCACGTCCTGGAGCGTTTCTTCCAGAAGGATCGCGAGGGGGCCACCCGGGTCATGCTGCATGTGCATAATCACGGCGTGGGCGAGTGCGGGGTCTATACCTATGAGGTCGCCGAGACCAAGGTGACGCAGGTGATGGATTTTGCGCGCCAGCATCAGCATCCGCTGCAATGCGTGATGGAAAAGAATTGAGGTGAAGCTTGCCGACATTTTCGCAAAGTCTTGAAAAGTCGCTGCATCAGGCGCTGACCCTGGCGAACGAGCGGCAGCAGGAATTCGCGACGCTCGAGCATTTGCTCCTGGCGTTGCTGGAAGACAAGGACGCGGCCGCCGTCATGAAGGGCTGCAGCGTCGATCTCGACGTGCTGCGCGCCAGTCTCACCGAATACATCGACTCCGAACTCGCCAACCTCGTCACCGGGCACGAGGAGGATTCCAAGCCGACCGCCGGCTTCCACCGCGTGATCCAGCGCGCGGTGATTCACGTCCAGTCGTCGGGTCGCGAAGAAGTGACCGGCGCCAATGTGCTCGTCGCCATCTTCGCCGAGCGTGAAAGCCATGCCGCTTATTTCCTGCAGGAACAGGAGATGACGCGCTACGATGCCGTGAACTTCATCGCGCATGGCATTGCGAAGCGTCCCGGCGGCTCCGAAAGTCGGCCTCTGCGTGGGGCCGAAGAGGACCAGTCAACTTTGGGACCGGACGAGGAAGGCAGGCGCAAGACGACCCAGGATGCTTTGACGGCCTACTGTGTCAACCTGAACGAGAAGGCCCGTTCGGGCCGGATCGATCCGTTGATCGGCCGCACCGACGAGATCAACCGAACGATCCAGGTCCTCTGCCGTCGCTCGAAGAACAATCCGCTTTATGTCGGCGATCCCGGCGTGGGCAAGACGGCGATCGCCGAGGGGCTCGCCAAGCGCATCGTCGAGAACGACGTGCCTGAAGTGCTCGCCGACGCCACGATCTTCTCGCTCGACATGGGCACGCTTCTGGCCGGCACGCGCTATCGCGGCGACTTCGAGGAGCGGCTGAAACAGGTCGTCAAGGAGCTCGAGGAGTTCCCGGGCGCGGTTCTCTTCATCGACGAGATCCACACGGTCATCGGTGCCGGCGCCACCTCCGGCGGCGCGATGGACGCGTCGAACCTCCTGAAGCCCGCGCTTTCTTCGGGCGCCATTCGTTGTATCGGATCAACGACCTACAAGGAGTATCGCCAGTTCTTCGAGAAGGACCGGGCGCTCGTGCGTCGGTTCCAGAAGATCGACGTCAAGGAGCCGTCCATCGACGACGCCGTCGCGATCATGAAGGGGCTGAAGCCTTACTTCGAGGAGTTTCACCATGTGAAGTTCTCGAACGAGGCGATCCGTGCGGCGGTCGAACTCTCGGCCCGCTACATCAACGACCGCAAGCTGCCGGACAAGGCGATCGACGTGATCGACGAGACGGGCGCGTCGCAGATGCTGCTGCCGGAGCCCCAGCGCAAGAAGAAGATCGGCATCAAGGAGATCGAGGCGACCGTCGCCACGATGGCCCGCATTCCCCCCAAATCCATCTCCAAGGACGACGAGGAGGTGCTCGCCCATCTCGACGAGCAGCTGAAGCGCGTCGTCTACGGGCAGGACGCGGCGATCGAGGCTCTCGCCTCGACGATCAAGCTGGCCCGTGCCGGCCTTCGCGAGCCGGATAAGCCGATCGGCAGCTACCTCTTCTCCGGCCCGACCGGCGTCGGCAAGACGGAGGTCGCCAAGCAACTGGCCTCGACGCTCGGCGTGGAACTCCTGCGCTTCGACATGTCGGAATACATGGAGCGCCACACGGTCTCGCGGCTCATCGGCGCGCCTCCCGGCTATGTCGGCTTCGACCAGGGCGGTCTGCTCACCGACGGCGTCGATCAGCATCCGCATTGCGTGCTGCTGCTGGACGAGATCGAGAAGGCCCATCCGGACCTCTTCAACATCCTGTTGCAGGTCATGGATCACGGCCGGCTGACCGATCACAACGGCAAGAAGATCGACTTCCGCAACGTGATCCTGATCATGACGACGAATGCGGGCGCGGCGGAAGGCGCGCGTGCGGCCATCGGCTTCGGCTCGACCAAGCGGACGGGCGACGACGTGGAGGCGATCAACAAGCTCTTCACGCCGGAGTTCCGCAACCGGCTCGACGCGATCATCCCCTTCGCCGGCCTGACGACGAAAGAGATCAACCGGGTCGTCGAGAAGTTCGTCATGCAGTTGGAAGCCCAGCTTTCGGAGCGTGGCGTCACCTTCGAGCTCTCGCCGGAATCGGTCTCCTGGCTCGCCGAGAAGGGTTACGACGAGCACATGGGTGCGCGGCCTCTGGCCCGCGTCATCCAGGAATACGTCAAGAAGCCGCTCGCCGACGAGGTTCTCTTCGGCAAGCTCAAGCGCGGCGGCACGGTCAAGGTGACGGTGGTCGAAGACGAGGCAGGCAAGAAGGTCCTGAAGCTCGACCCGATCGCCGACGAGCTGCCGGCCAAGGCCCGCAAGGGCGGCAAGGGTCGCGGCAAGGCGGAGGCCGATGGGTCCGACGAGCCCGAGGACAACGAGACCTATGACGACGACGTGCCGGACGTGCCGGCCGAGGGCGACGGCGAACTCGCCGTCCGCGCGGCCAAGCGCCCGGTGACGGGACCCAAGGTTCCGCGCAAGCCGGCCTAATCGCCGAGAACCTCCAGGGCCGCCCGATCCTCTCGGGCGGCCTTTTCGCGTGTATCGAAATCGTCGGGCAGCCCGGATGACAGTTCTCGCAGAAGCCGGAGGGTCGCACTGGCCCTGGATCCGCCGCGGCATGCTCGGCATGTTCAGCCCGCCGGCCCTGATCCTGACGACGGCCCATATCGGCTTTGCGGGCCTCGCGCGGGACGCCGGCATCTCCTGGCCGGAAGCGACCTTCATGGTCTTCACGATCTGGGCGCTGCCGGCCAACATCATCCTCGTCGGCGCCATCACCTCCGGCCTGTCGCTCGCGGCGACGGCCTTCGCGGTGGGCCTGTCCTCGCTGCGGCTGATGCCGATGGTCGTATCGCTGATGCCGGAGATCCGGGGCCCTGGAACGCGGCGCTGGACGACCTTCCTCCTCTCGCACTTCATCGCGATCACGGCGTGGGTCTTCGCCATGCAGTCCCTGCGCGAGGTCCCCCGGGAGCATCGGCTCGCCTATTTCGGCGGGTTTGGCGCGACGCTCTGCACGGTGAACACGCTCGTCGTCGCGCTGGCCTTCAACCTGATGGGCCAGCTGCCGGCGCTCGCCACCGGTGCGCTGGCTTTCCTGACGCCGGTGTACTTCCTCACCTCGCTCTACGGCTCGGCGCGCGAACTCTCGGGCAAGCTCGGCCTTCTCACGGGCATGCTGGCGCTGCCGATCGGCCATGCGATCGACCCCGAGCTCGACATCCTGATCGCAGGCATCGGCGGCGGGCTGATCGCCTATTTCGTCGGCGAGGCCGCCCGGCGGAAGGGCAAGGCCCAGCCGGTCGAGGCTGGAGAGGGCCCATGAGCGCGCTCGGATATCACGACGTCGCCGCCGCCTGGTGGCCCTACGCGTTCATCCTTCTGGCCGGCTGGCTGCCGACGGACATGTGGCGCTGGATCGGCGTCGCGTCGGCCGGGCGGATCGACGAAAACTCGCGGCTGATCGCGCTGGCGCGCGCGGTCGCGACCGCGCTCGTCGCCGCCGTTATCGCCCGCCTTGTCTTCTATCCGACGGGCTCGCTGGCGGCCGTGCCGGACGCCGTGCGCGTCGGAGCCCTTGCGGCCGGTTTCCTCAGCTACATCCTGCTCGGCAGGCATATTCTCCTCGGCTGTTTCGTCGCCGAGGCCATCCTTCTCGGCGTGCCCTACCTGATGGGTTAGGGCACGGCCCGCGGGGTCTTTCGCTCTACGCGTTCTCGAGCGCCGCCCGGATCGCGGCGGCGTGCTCCGCGAGAACTGAAGGATCTGCCATGCCGCCCGAATGGCGCTCGAGTTCAAGGCCTTCGTAGCGGGGGATGACGTGGATATGCAGGTGGAAGACGGTCTGTCCCGCCGGCGCCTCGTTGAACTGCGCGATGGACACGCCGTCCGCCGAGAACGCCGTCTTCACCGCGCGTGCGAGTCGGGCGACGAGAGGAATGATCGCCTGGAGCGTCGCGTCGGACGCGTCGAGAAGGTTGCGCGAGGCCGCCTTTGGAATGACGAGGCAATGCCCCTTCGACTGCGGCATCACGTCCATGATCGCGATGGCCGCGTCGGTTTCGATCAGCTTCTGGCTCGGAATTTCGCCGCGCAGGATCTTGGCGAAGATGTTGTTGGGATCGTAGCCCTCGGTCATGTCGCATCCTCCGCTCGTTGCCGGAGGAGGCCTAGTCGGGCAAGGCGCTCGCGTCCAGTCTCAGTCCTGTTCCTGCTGCCGATCGCCCTTTCGGAAGGGCGTGTGCTCGCTCAGCGCCTCCTGTGCCTGCTCCACATACGCGCGCTCATGTTCGAGATGATCTTCGATCGCCCGGCGCAGGCCGGGATGGGCGATGTAGTGGGCCGAATGCGTCGTCACGGGTTCGTAGCCCCGCGCCAGCTTGTGCTCGCCCTGGGCGCCTGCCTCGACGAGCGAGAGCTTGTGCCGGATCGCGTAGTCGATGGCCTGATGATAGCAGACCTCGAAATGCAGGAACGGGTGCTCCTCGACGCAGCCCCAGTATCGGCCATAGAGCGTGTCCGGCCCGATGAAGTTCAGCGCGCCCGCGATGTAGCGTCCGCCGCGCCTTGCCATGACGAGAAGGATGCTCTCTCCCATCCGCTCGCCGATCAGATCGAAGAAGCGACGGTTGAGGTAGGGTCGGCCCCATTTCCGGCTGCCGGTGTCCATGTAGAAGGCGAAGAAGGCATCCCAGGCCTCCGTCGTGAGGCTCGGTCCCGTCAGCCATTCGATCTCAATGCCCTCCGCCAGGGCTTGGGCGCGCTCCTTGCGAAGGCCCTTGCGCTTGCGTGAGGCGAGGGTCGCGAGAAAGTCCTCGTAGGTCGCGTAACCCCGGTTGCGGAAGTGGAATTGCTGGTCGGTACGATGGAGGAAGTCGGATGCTTCCATCGCGGCGAGATCGGGGTCGGTCAGGAAGGTCGCATGAGCGGAGGAGACGCCCGTCTGCTCGACGAAGGTCTTGATGCCCTCGCAGAGCGCGAGCCGCCGCACCTCGGCGCCCGGACCTTGGCCGACCAGAAGCCGCGGTCCCGTCGCGGGCGTGAAGGGCGCGGAGATCTGGAGCTTCGGGTAATAGCGCCCGCCCGCCCGCTGGAAGGCGTCGGCCCAGCCGTGGTCGAAGACGTATTCGCCCTGGCTGTGGCTCTTCACATAGGCGGCCGCCACCGCCAGCGGCGCCGTCCCCGGGCCTTCCAGCACGAGATGCTGCGGCAGCCAGCCGGCCTTGCGCCCGACGCAGCCCGATTCCTCCAGCGCCAGAAGAAACGCGTGACGGGAGAAGGGATTGCCCGGCTCGCCCGCGGACACGGCGCCGAGCGCATCCCAAGCGGAGGCCTCGACCTCCGAAACGCTGTTGACGACCCGCAGGGTGAAGCTGTCTTCGTCCGCGACGAGATTGTTGCCCATCATGTCTGGCATCTTGGCTCCGGGATGTGGCAGCGCAATGCATCAGGGCTGCGGCAGAAAGCCCTCGAAGGTCATCTGGTCCGCGTGGCGCACCGTCTGCTCGACCTCGACCGGCGTGCGCACCGTCCAGGTGATGACGGGATCGCCTCTGACGTTTCGCACCCAGTCCACGAAGGAATTGGGCAGATGGTGGACGTTGTAGGAGACGAAGCGGCAGCCGCGCTCGTAGACCGCGCGATGCTCGGCCAGGGTTTCCGGCTTCAGGCTTTCCGCCGTCAGCCCCACGGGGAGCGTCGTGGCCTCGAGCGCCTGATCGATCAGCCAGGGATCGAAGGACATGAGCGCGAGCGGGCCGTCATAGGCTTCCACCAGCGGCTTCAGCGCGGCGAAGACGTCCCCGTCCTCCGCTTCGCTGAGGCCCTTCATCTCCATGACGATCGGCACGCGGCCCGCCACGAGGTCGAAAAGCTGGCGGACCGTCGGGATCGTATCCTGCGTCGCTCCGAGGCGCAGGCGGCCGAGATCCGCGGCGGTCTTGTCGGCGAGGCGCCCGGCGATGCCGGCGACGCGCTGGAGCGAGGTGTCGTGGAAGACGACGGGAACGCGGTCCTTCGACAGCATCACGTCGCATTCGATCGCGTATCCGGCTTCAACGGCGGCGGAGAAGGCCGAGAGCGAGTTCTCCATAACGGCCACGTTGCCGTCATGGAGCCCGCGATGGGCGATGGGCCGGGCCGTCAGCCAGGCGAGCGGGGAGGCCGCCTCCGCAGGGTTCGACAGCGTCATCTCAGGCGATCTCGAAGAGCGCCTCGATCTCGACCGCCGCCCCGAGCGGCAGGCAGGGCACGCCGACGGCCGAACGGGCGTGGCGGCCGGCATCGCCGAGAATCTCGACCAGGAAGTCGGAGGCGCCGTTTGCAACCTTGTGCTGATCGGTGAAGCCGGGGTCGCTCGCTACGAAGACGGTGATCTTCAGAAGCCGCCGGATGCGCTCGAGATCGCCGCCGAGCGCGGCCTTGGCCTGGGCCAGAATGTTGATCGCGCAGAAGCGCGCGGCCTTCTGCCCGTCCTCCAACGAGACGCCGGATCCCAGTTTTCCCGTGACGGCGAGCTTTCCCTCGTCTAGCGGAAGTTGTCCCGACGTCTGCAGGCTGTTGCCGAACAGGACAAACGGGACATAGTTGGCGGCCGGAGCGGCGGCCTCGGGCAGGGTGACGCCGGCGGCGGCGAGACGGTCCGAGATCGTGGCTGCTGTCATCGATGGGTCCTTGTCGTTCTTCGAAGCGTCTCGCGCAGGCGCGGCGAGAGGCGCCAGACCATGGAATGATGGAAGGGTCGCCGACAGTAATGCCATGCGCCATGTGATTGCCGACAGGACCTTAAGCCGATGCCGCTCCGTTTTATAGCCGCTTTCGCGGCCGGAATGACAACCGTCGCGAGCCTCGCTGACACGCCCCGGACCATCGTTCCGCTGGCGCCCCATCAGGCCATCTACGAGCTGCGGCTCGCCGACCGCACCGACGACATCGCGAGCGCCGACGGGCGAATCGCCATGGCGCTGAAGAGCGAGACCTGCGGCGTCTACAAGCTCGACTATCGATTCGTGGCGCGATTCCAGCAGGAGCAGGAGATCACGCAGACCGATCAGCAGACGGTTTCGACGGAAAACGTGGCCGGCACCGAGTTCGATTTCTCGACCAAGACCTTCGTGGACGGCACGGCCGAAAAGGAGGTCGTGGGCGAGGCGCGGCAGGACGGCAATGCCACGAAGGTCGTGATGACGGAGCCGGAGGAGCGCAGCTTCGCCCTGCCGCTCTCGCGCTTTCCCATGCAGCACACGCGCGAACTGATCGAGAAGGCCAAGGCCGGCCAGCAGATCGTGGAGGCGCGGCTCTTCGACGGAGACGACGACAGCGAGAAGCTCCTGACGAGCACCGCCATCATCTCCGCGCACGAGCCTGCCGCCGCAACGCCCGAGGCGGCCAAGCCGGAGGACGCAGCGGCCGCGGCCCGACAGGCGCTTCAGGCCGGCATCCGCAGCGCGCTGGCGGGGCTTCGCTCCTGGCGCGTCAGCGAGGCTTATTACAACAGCGACAGCGACCCCGACGGCCTGCCCGTCTTCCGCACGAGCTACGTGCTCTACGAGAACGGCGTTTCGGACGAGCTGAAGCTCGATTTCGGCGACTATGTCTTCGCGGGGAGCCTCAGCAAGCTGGATCTTCTCGATCTGCCGAAGTGCCCCTGAGCGCCGCTTCCGAACGGTCGCGGCCGGCGAGGGGGCTTACACCCGGACCGGCATGATCCCATATGGTTTCGTGGCGCGCGCTTGCCCGGGACCACCAAATCGTGTATGCGCGCCGCTATTCCACACACGGAATTCGGGACGATCGTTCGAATCTTCGAAGGATCAGCCCACCGGTTGCAGCCATGAGGCTGCTTCGTTCCGTGGAGGCTAAACCGGTAAAAGGAACGTTTACCATGGCACTGCCCGACTACTCCATGCGCCAGCTCCTCGAGGCTGGTGTCCACTTCGGCCACCAGACCCACCGCTGGAACCCGAAGATGGCGCCGTACATCTTCGGCTCGCGCAACAACATCCACATCCTGGATCTCGCCCAGACCGTGCCGCTGCTGCACACGGCGCTGAAGGCCGTGTCCGACACCGTCGCCAAGGGCGGCCGCGTCCTCTTCGTCGGCACCAAGCGCCAGGCTTCCGACATCGTCGCCGATGCCGCGCAGCGCTCGGCCCAGTACTACGTGAACTCCCGCTGGCTCGGCGGCATGCTCACCAACTGGAAGACGATTTCGCACTCGATCCAGCGCCTCCGCAAGCTCGACGAGCTGCTCGCCGGCGAGGCCCACGGTTTCACCAAGAAGGAGCGCCTGACGCTTCAGCGCGAGCGCGACAAGCTCGACCGCGCCCTCGGCGGCATTCGCGACATGGGCGGCGTGCCCGACATGATCTTCATTATCGACACCAACAAGGAAGCGATCGCGATCGAGGAAGCTAAGCGCCTCCACATCCCGGTCGTCGCCGTGGTCGATTCCAACTGCAACCCGAACCCGATCGACTTCCCGATCCCGGGCAATGACGACGCGGCCCGCGCCATCACGCTCTATTGCGACCTGATCGCCAAGGCCGCGCTCGACGGCATCGGCCGTCAGGCCGGCGCCATGGGCGTCGACATCGGCGCTATGGAAGAGGCTCCGATCGAGACTCTCGACGAAGAGCCGGCTCTGGCCGAAGCCGAGGCGCCCGCCGCCGAAGCGCCGGTCGCCGAGGAAGCTTCGGCGGCTTAAGGCTCCAAGCGATCCAAGGCTTGCCGTCCGGCCCAGAGCCGGACGGTTCCACCGACCCCATTCATACAGATGTGACAAGACCGGCTCATTTCCGCGCGACACGCCGGAGGTGAGCCGGTGCTTTTGGCAAGAGGCTGAACCATGACCATTACCGCCGCGATGGTGAAGGAACTGCGCGAGAAGTCAGGCGCAGGCATGATGGACTGCAAGACCGCGCTGGCCGAGACCAACGGCGACATGGAAGCCGCGATCGACTGGCTGCGCGCCAAGGGCATTTCCAAGGCGGACAAGAAGTCCGGGCGCACCGCCGCCGAAGGCCTCGTGGCCGCCGCTTCCGAGGGCACCAAGGCGATCGTCGTCGAGGTGAATTCCGAGACCGACTTCGTCGCCCGCAACGATGCCTTCCAGGCCATCGTCAAGAACATCGCCAAGGTCGGCCTGTCGACCGACGGCAGCGTCGAGGCCGTCGCGGCCGCTTCCTATCCCGGCAACGGCAAGACCGTCTCCGAGACGGTGACCGAGGCCGTCGGCACGATCGGCGAGAACATGAACCTCCGCCGCTCGGCCACCCTGTCGGTCGGCGAGGGCGTCGTCGCCTCCTACATCCACAACCAGGTCGTCGAAGGCCTCGGCAAGATGGGCGTGCTCGTTGCGATCGAGTCGACCGGCGACAAGGCCGCGCTGACCCAGTTCGGCCGTCAGGTCGCCATGCACGTCGCCGCGACCAACCCGCTTGCGCTCACCTCGGCCGAAGTCGATCAGGCGACGGCCGAGCGCGAGAAGGCGATCTTCGTCGAGCAGGCCCGCGAATCGGGCAAGCCCGAAGCCATCATCGAGAAGATGGTCGAAGGCCGCATGCGCAAGTTCTACGAGGAGGTCGTTCTTCTCAGCCAGGCTTTCGTCATCAATCCCGACCTCACCGTCGAGAAGGCGCTGAAGGAGGCCGAGAAGGACTTCGGTGCGCCCGCCAAGATCACGGGCTTCGTGCGCTTCGCTCTCGGCGAGGGCATCGAGCGCGAGAAGTCGGACTTCGCAGCGGAAGTCGCCGCGGCTGCCGGCAAGAAGTAATCAAGTTACCTTAGAGTGACGAGATGCTGGGCGTCCGCGTGACAAGCGGGCGCCCTTATTGTATCGCAGGCCGGCATCGAAAACGGGTGGTTTTGAATATGGCGGACATCCGTTTCAAGCGTGTGCTCCTGAAGGTATCCGGCGAGGCCCTGATGGGCGGCCAGGGCTTCGGGATCGATGTCACGGTCGTCGACCGCATCGCCGGCGACATCGCCGAGGCGCGCGCGCTCGGCGTCGACATCTCCATCGTCATCGGCGGCGGCAACATCTTCCGCGGCGTCGCCGTCGCGTCGAAGGGCGGCGACCGGGTGACCGGCGACCACATGGGCATGCTCGCCACCGTCATCAACGCGCTGGCGCTGCGCACCTCGCTTCTGAAGATCGGCGTCGATGCCGTCGTCCTGTCGGCGATCGCCATGCCGGAAATCTGCGAGAGCTTCTCGCAGCGCGTCGCCCTCGCGCATGCGGCGGCCGGGCGCGTCGTCATCTTCGCGGGCGGCACGGGCAACCCGTTCTTCACCACCGATTCCGCCGCGGCCCTGCGGGCGGCCGAGATGGGCGCCGAGGCGCTCTTCAAGGGCACGCAGGTCGACGGCATCTACACGGCCGATCCTAAGCTCCATCCCGACGCGACCCGTTTCGAGAGCCTCACCCATGACGAGTTGCTCCTGCGCGGGCTTGCCGTCATGGATGTCGCCGCCGTCGCGCTGACGCGCGAGAACCACATCCCGATCCTCGTCTTCTCGATCCACGAGAAGGGCGAGTTCGGCCGTATCCTCACCGGCGGCGGACGATCGACGATCGTCACCGAGTAGGATCGCATCCACCGGGGCATCCGACGATGGCCCCTGTGTCCCGTTTGCGATGATCCGAGGCCTTCGTGTCTTCGAGAGCGTCGCAAAAACCTCGACGGCCGGTGCGAAAGCATTCGGGCCGTTGGTATCAGAGGCAGAACCATCATGGCGGAATTCGATTTCAACGGTTTGAAGCGGCGCATGGACGGGGCGATCGCCGCCCTGCAGCACGACCTGTCCGGCCTGCGCACGGGCCGCGCCTCCGCGAACCTTCTCGATCCCATCACGGTCGATGCCTACGGCTCGCCGACGCCGCTCAATCAGGTGGCGAACGTCTCCGTGCCCGAGCCGCGTATGCTCGCGGTCTCGGTCTGGGACAAGACGCTGGTCGGCAAGGTGGAGCGCGCGATCCGCGATTCCAGCCTCGGCCTCAACCCCATCACCGACGGCACGACGCTGCGCATTCCGCTTCCCGAGCTGAACGAGCAGCGCCGCAAGGAACTCGTCAAGGTCGCCCATACCTACGGCGAGAACGCCCGGGTCGCCGCGCGCCATGTCCGCCGCGACGGCATGGATACCTTGAAAAAGCTGGAGAAGGACGGCGACATCGGACAAGATGATTCGCGGCAGATGTCGGACCGGGTCCAGAAGATGACGGATGAAACGATCACCGACATCGACCGAACCCTGGCGGCAAAGGAAGCCGAAATCCTTCAGGTCTAGGATGATCCCGGTGCCCTCTCGGCAAACGGTCTCAGGGAAGGTTATGTCCGTGCGGTCACCTGAACACGTCGCCATCATCATGGACGGCAATGGCCGCTGGGCGAAGGCGAGGGGACTGCCTCGCTCGATCGGTCATCGTCGCGGCGTCGAGGCGGTTCGCGAGGCCGTTCGCACGGCGGGTGCCCTCGGCATCCGGTATCTGACCCTCTTCGCCTTCTCCTCGGAGAACTGGAGCCGTCCCGCCGAGGAGGTCGGCGAGCTGATGGGGCTGCTGAAGCTCTTCATCCGGCGCGATCTGGCGGACCTTCACAAGGAAGGCGTTCGCGTCCGCGTCATCGGCGCGCGGAACAACCTGTCGCCGGACATCCGCTCTCTTCTCGAGGAGGCGGAGAATCTGACGCGCAACAACACGTCCACCAATCTCGTCATCGCCTTCAACTACGGCGCGCGGGACGAGGTGACGCGCGCCATGCAGCGTATCGGCGAGAAGATCGTTCTCGGCGAGCTCGAGCCGAAGGCCCTGACCGCCGAGCTGATCGACGCGCATATGGACACGGCCGGCATCCCCGATCCAGACCTCATCATCCGCACGAGTGGCGAGCTGCGCCTTTCGAACTTCCTGCTCTGGCAGGCCGCCTATTCCGAGTTCGTCTTCATGCCCTGCCTCTGGCCGGACTTCGACCGGAAGGCGTTCGAGGAAGCGCTGAAGGACTTCGCGAGCCGCGAGCGCCGGTTCGGCAGCGTGTCCTCCTGCGAGATCGCGTCCTGACCGGATGGGCTTGGGGATCGGCAGGCTCGTCGCAACCGCATCCTGGATCGATCTGCGATCCCGCCTGATCTCGGCTCTGGTGCTGGGTGCCTTCGTCATTCTGGTGACGCTCGCCGGCGGCTTCGCCTTCAAGCTTCTCTGCTGCGCCACCGGCGTCATCGTCTTCGACGAATGGTCCAAGATGACCCGCGCCAAGCGCGCGGGCGCGAGCTACAAGCTTCTGCGCCGGGCGCTCTTCTTCGGCCTCTTCGCCTTCCTGATCGGCGAGGAGGAGGCGGCCGTCGCGCTGATTCTTGGCGCCGGCCTCTTCGTCGCCCTCGTCGACAGAGGCGAGCGCAAGGCGGACTGGGCGCTGGGCGGGCTCGCCTATGCCGCCTTCGCGGCGCTGGCGCCGGGCTTCCTGCGCGGCGACGATGCCGAGGGCCTCGCCATGCTCGGCCTCGTCATCTGCGTCGTCTGGCCGAGCGACATCTTCGCCTATTTCACGGGCCGGACCTTCGGCGGACCGAAGATCCTGCCGGCGGTCTCGCCGAAGAAGACGGTTTCGGGTTCGGTCGGCGGCCTCGTCGCAGGCGTCGCCTTCGGGACGGCCTTCCACATCGCCGTCACCGGCGGCTTCCATCCGCTGATCATCCCGTTCACGGCGGCGCTGTCCATTCTCGGGCAGGCGGGCGATCTCTTCGAATCCTGGGTGAAGCGGCGCTTCGGCGTGAAGGATTCCGGTCGCATCATTCCCGGCCATGGCGGACTGATGGACCGGATCGACGCGCTCATCGTGGCGCTCGGTTTCGCTTGGCTCGTCGGAATCGCCGTCCAGGGCTTCGATCATCCGGCGCGCGCCATATTCGATCTGTAGACACGGCCTCGGCAAACGAGATTTTCCCCGCCGGAACAGGGCGCTGTCCCCGGCGGACGACCACGCGACGCAAGAGAAGACGAAGACCTCGTACCCCGGCGAACGGCGGGAGGTCTGTTCGGGACGGGATCAGGACATGGACGTTTCATCCGGCTTGGGAGTGCTTTGGGACTCGGCGCTGATCAAGGTCGTGCCGTTTCTCTTCGTTCTCACCGTCATTGTCTTCTTCCACGAACTCGGACATTTCCTGATCGGCCGTCTCTGCGGCATCAAGGTCCTCGCCTTTTCCGTCGGCTTCGGGCCCGAGATCGTCGGCTTCAATGATCGCCGCGGCACGCGCTGGAAGCTCTGCGCCATCCCGCTCGGCGGCTACGTGAAGTTCCTGGGCGACGAGAACGCCGCGAGCACGCCGGACAACGCGGCCGTCGCCCGCATGTCGGACGCGGAGCGGGCGATGGCCTTTCCGGCGAAAAGCGTCGGACGCAGAGCCGCCACCGTCGCCGCCGGACCGATCGCGAATTTCATCCTGGCAATCGTCCTCTTCGCCGCCGTCGCCTTCACGGGCGGGCGGGTCGTCGGCGACCCCGTCGTCTCGGACGTGCGCGCGGGCTCTCCGGCCGCGGCCGCCGGCTTTGCCCCGGGCGACCGAGTGAAGAAACTCGACGGCGAGGAGATCGCCTATTTCAGCGATCTCCAGCGCTATGTCTCCAGCCGACCGGGCACGCCGATCGCCGTCGAGATCGAGCGCGCCGGGCAGAGCCTCACCTTGACGGTGACGCCGCGCGAGGAGGAGCAGGACGACGGCTTCGGCAACAAGGTGCGCGTTCCCGTCATCGGCCTGATCGCGAGCAACGAATCCGCCGCCTTCCGCATGGAGGACGTCTCGGCCGTCGAGGCGGTGAAATACGGCGTCTCGCAGACCTGGTTCGTGACCGAACGGACGGTCTCC
Organism: Aureimonas sp. Leaf427; assembly: GCF_001425485.1. Lineage (GTDB taxonomy): Bacteria > Pseudomonadota > Alphaproteobacteria > Rhizobiales > Rhizobiaceae > Plantimonas. The sequence continues at coordinate 98,215 of NZ_LMQW01000023.1, forward strand.
TTCATCGGCGGGATCGTCACGGGCCATCAGGGCTCCGAGCAGATCGGCGGCCCCATCCGCATCGCGCAGGTCTCCAGCCAGGTCGCGACCCTCGGCTTCGGCGCGCTGCTCAATCTGGCGGCGCTCCTGTCGGTCTCGATCGGCCTTCTGAACCTCCTGCCGATTCCCATGCTCGACGGCGGACACCTGCTTTTCTACGCCTACGAGGCGCTGCGCGGAAAACCTCTAAGCGAGCGCGTGCAGGAGGTCGGCTTCAAGGTTGGCCTATTTCTTGTGCTTTCCCTGATGGTGTTTGCCTTCTGGAACGACATTTCGGGACTGAGTTGAGACACTTAGCGACCCGCCTCGGCATGCTAACCATTTGTTAACCATGTCTGAGGTGCGCGTGGCCGGGGTGCAACGGTTTTCCGATTCCTAAACAGGTTCCGTCCAGTTTGCTTGAACGCCCGGTCAAAGCCGGTAAAAGGCAAGAGACGCAGGATGCCGTTTCGGTTTCCGTGCGAATGAGTATGTAAAAGGTGGTGAGGCCTATGTCGGCTGGATCAAAGCTTCTTCGGGCCGCATCGGCGATCGCTCTCTCCTCCACGGTCATGGCGACCGCGCTCGGAGTTCAGTTCGTCGGTACGACGACGGCCCAGGCGGCGCCGGTAAGCCGAATCGAGGTTCGGGGTAATCAGCGGGTCGAGGCCGACACGATCCGCGGCCTTCTCGCCATTCGCGCCGGACAGAACATCTCGGATGCCGATATCGACGAGGGCGTTCGCAAGCTCTACTCGACCGGCCTCTTCTCCGACGTTCGCATCAGCCAGAACGGCAGCACGGTCACGGTCGAGGTCGACGAGAACCAGATCGTCAACCAGGTCCTGTTCCAGGGCAATTCCAAGCTGAAGGACGAGCAGCTGAACGCGGTCGTGCAGACCGCCTCGCGCTCGCCCTACGCCGCCGCCCAGGCGCAGACGGACGTGGAGTCGATCCGAGAGGCCTATGTTCGCATCGGCCGCAGCGACGCCGTCGTTTCCGTCCGCACGCAGCCCGTCGACAACAATCGCGTCAACGTCATCTTCGACGTCCAAGAAGGGGACCGCACGAAGATCGGCTCGATCACCTTCGTCGGCAACAACGCCTTCGGCGACGGCCGCCTGAAAGAGGTCATCGCCCTTCGCGAGACCGGCATCCTCTCCTTCATCCAGCGCAACGACATCTACGACGAGGATCGCCTGCGCTCCGACGAGGAGACGCTGCGCCGGTTCTACTACAATCGTGGCTATGCCGATTTCCGCATCGTCTCCGCTGTCGCCGAACTCGACGAGACGCAGAACAAGTACTTCATCACGATCACCCTCGACGAGGGCGAGCGCTACACCTACGGCGCCATCAACATCGACTCCACCATCCCGGGCGTCGATGCCGAGTCTCTGCGCAGCGAACTCGAGACCTCGACCGGCGACGTCTACAGCGCCCAGAAGGTCGAGGACACGCTGGTCGGCATCACGAATGCCGTCGCCTCGAAGGGCTATGCCTTCGCTCAGGTCACGCCGCGCGGCGATCGCGACTTCAACAACCGGACGATCTCGATCAACTACGTGATCGATCAGGGTCCGCGCGCCTATATCGAGCGTCTCGAAGTTCGCGGCAACACCAAGACCCGCGACTACGTCATCCGCCGCGAGTTCGACGTTTCCGAAGGCGACGCCTTCAATCAGGTTCTCGTGCAGCGCGCCAAGCAGCGGCTGGAGAATCTCGGCTTCTTCGAGAAGGTCAGCATCTCGACCGCGCCCGGCTCCGAGCCCGACCGCGTCATCGTGATCGTCGACGTGCAGGAGAAGTCGACCGGTGAGTTCTCGATCGGCGGCGGCTACACGACGGGCGGCGAAAGCGAAGGCCCGGTCGCCGAAATCGGCATCACCGAGCGCAACTTCCTCGGCCGCGGCCAGTTCGTGAAGGTCTCGGCCGGCTTCGGCGAGGACACGCGCAACTACCAGCTCTCCTTCACCGAGCCCTACTTCCTCGGGCGGCGTCTGGCGGCCGGCTTCGACATCTATACGAGCGAGAACAAGTCGGAGTCCTACGATGTCGAGCGTGTCGGCGGATCGCTCCGCTTGGCCGCGCCGATCACCGAGGATCTGACGGCCCAGGTCGCCTACAACTTCAAGCAGGAAGAGTTCGGCGACAATATCGGCCTCAACCTCGGCTCCTACGCCTTCAACCCGACGACCAACCTCTATCAGCAGGTGACGCAGGGCACGGCCGGTTCGTCCGCGCTGTTCGCGACCTGCGACGCGCCGAACCCGCTCGGCGTCGTCTCCTCCGGTGCCGCAGGCCTCGGAATCGGTTTCGACAACGCGCCGAAGTACACGCGCTCCGCCATCATCAACCAGGCGATCTGCGACAGCCCCTACACGACCTCGTCGATCTCCTACGCGCTGGCCTACAACACGCTCGACTCCAACAAGGACCCGCGCAACGGCATCGCCGCGACGATCGGGCAGGAGGTCGCGGGCCTGGGCGGCGACGCGAACTTCGTGAAGACCACGGCGAAGGCGGCCTACTTCAAGCAGCTGCAGGAAGAGTACGATATCGTCGGCCAGCTCAGCGCCGGCGGCGGAAACGTCACGGGCCTTGGCGACGACCTTCGCGTCTTCGACAACTTCTTCAAGGGCCAGGACATCGTTCGCGGCTTCGAGACCAAGGGCATCGGCCCGCGTCAGTTCGAGCTGGACGCTCTCGGCAACCGCATCGGCGACGGCGTCGCGATCGGCGGCGAGAACTACCTGAACGCATCGGCCGAGGCGACCTTCCCGCTGCCGGGCATCTCGCGCGATCTCGGCTTCCGCGGCGCGGTCTTCGCGGATGCCGGTACGCTTTGGGGTTCCGAATATGCCGGCGCCCGTGGCGTGGTCGGCGACGATCTGTCGGTGCGCGCTTCGGTCGGTATCGGCCTCAGCTGGGCCTCGCCGTTCGGCCCGCTGCGCGTCAACTACGCCTATCCGCTGGCCAAGGAAGAGTACGACGAGACGCAGGAGTTCTCGTTCGGCTTCTCCTCGCGCTTCTGACGGGAAGGGAAGGCGCTTCGGCGCCTTCCGCCATCATGTCGGACGATCGTTTTTTTCCCAAGGGAGCGGGTCTCTCGCTATCGCGCCTCGCCGACCTCGTCGGCGGGGCTTTGCGTGATGGCGCCGACGGATCGGCGGAGATCGACGGGCTGGCCCCGCTCGACGAGGCCGGTTCGCGAGACGTCAGCTTTTTCGACAACCTGCGATACACGGCGGACCTCGCCGCGACCAAAGCCGGCTGCGTCCTCGTCGCCAAGCGCAGCGTCGCGCTGGTGCCCGATGAGATCGCGGCCATCGTCGTGTCGCAGCCGGCATCGGCCTTCGCCGTAGTCGGGCGTGCGCTGTTTCCGGCCGCTCTCCAGCCTGTCTCCTTCTCCGGGTTCACGGGCGTCTCGCCGCTCGCATCGGTTCATCCGACGGCGGCTCTGGAAGACGACGTGACGATCGAGGCGGGTGCCGTGGTCGGGGCGAATGCCGCGATTGGCCGGGGAACGATCGTCGGGCCGGGCGCAGTGGTCGGGCCGGGCTGCCAGATCGGGCGCGAGAGCCGCATCGGCGCGCACACGACGATCCAGCACGCCTTGATCGGAAATCGCGTGATCCTGCATTCCGGCGTCTGCCTCGGGCAGGACGGTTTCGGCTATGCCGCGGGTCCGAAGGGCATCTTGAAGGTCGTTCAGGTCGGCCGCGTCATCGTCCAGGACGATGTCGAGATCGGCGCAGGCACGACCATCGATCGCGGCGCGATCCGCGATACGGTGATCGGCGAAGGCACGAAGATCGATAATCAGGTCCAGATCGGCCACAACGTTCGGATCGGACGGAACTGTTTGATCGTGGCGCAGGTTGGGATCGCCGGAAGCGCCACGCTGGGCGACGGCGTCTCGATCGGCGGAAAGAGCGGCGTGAACGGTCATGTGACCATCGGCGACGGCGCTCAGATCGCCGGCGCGAGCATCGTGGCGAGCGATATGCCGGCCAAGGCACGATGGGGCGGCACGCCCGCCAAGCCCGTGAGGGACTGGTTCCGGGAGATCACCTGGATCAGCATGGCGGCTAAGTCCGGACGAGCGACTGGAGGACAGGATGAACGACGCGACGACGACGCTTGAGAGCCTTGATATCCTGAAGATTCTCGAGCTTTTGCCGCATCGCTATCCTTTCCTGATGGTGGATCGGATCATCGAGATCGACGCTGATCGCAGCGCCGTCGGCATCAAGAACGTGACGGCGAACGAGCCGCATTTCCTCGGCCATTTTCCGGGTGCGCCGGTCATGCCGGGTGTTCTCATCATCGAGGGCATGGCGCAGACGGCCGGAGCCATCTGCACGCGCTCGATGGGGAAGGGCGTGCCGCAGCTCGTCTATTTCATGACGATCGACAATGCCAAGTTCCGCCGCCCCGTCGTGCCGGGCGATCGGCTCGAATATCACGTCAAGCAGACCAAGAAGCGCGGCAATATCTGGAAGTTCGACTGCGTCGGTCTCGTCGACGGCACGAAGGTCGCGGAGGCGACGGTGAGTGCCATGCTCGTCCCGCGCGATCCCGCTGCGCCGGACGCCGAAGCATGACCATTCACCCCTCCGCCATCATCGAGGATGGCGCCACGCTCGGCGACGATGTCGAGATCGGCCCGTTCTGCCATATCGGGCCGCAGGTGACGCTGGGGACAGGGGCTCGCCTGCGGTCGCACGTCGTCATTTCCGGCAACACGACGATCGGCGTGAACGCCAACATCTACCCCTTCGCGTCGCTTGGTCATGCGCCGCAGCACCTGAAGTACAAGGGCGAGGACACGCGCCTGATCATCGGCGACAACTGCCTGATCCGCGAATCCGTCACGATGAATCCCGGCACGGTGCAGGGTCACTCCGAGACGAAGATCGGGAACGACTGCGCCTTTCTGACCGGCGCCCATGTCGCCCACGACTGCGTGGTCGGGGACCGGGTGACGCTGATCAACAACGTGATGCTGGCCGGCCATTGCGTCGTCGGCGATTTCGCGACGATCGCCGGCGGGTCGGGCATCCACCAGTTCACCCGCATCGGCCACCACGCCTATATCGGCGGCATGGCGGCCGTCGAAGGCGACGTGATCCCGTTCGGGATGGTGCTCGGCAACCGCGCCTATCTTTCCGGCCTGAACGTCATCGGCATGAAGCGCGCGGGCTTCAACCGAGATGCCGTGCGCAATGTGCGCAAAGCCTACCGCATGCTCTTTTCCGACGATCTCACCTTTCGCGAGAACATGGACGAGGTGCAGAGCGAGTATCCGGAGGACCCGCTCGTTCAGGATCTCCTCGGCTTCATTCGCTCCGGCGGCGACCGCGCCATCTGCTTCCCGCGGCACAGCCGCCCGGCGTGACCGCGCTGGACCAGCCGGGCGTCGCGCCCGCGCGAGACGGTGAACCGCTCGCGGTCATCGCCGGCGGCGGCGATCTCCCCCGGATCGTCGCGGACATGGCGAGGCAGCGCGGGTTCGCGCCTCGCATCCTGGCGGTCGGCGACGGCATCGGGCTGGACTGGGCACCCTATCCGGCCTCCGACATGGCCTGGGGCCGTCTCGGCGACGCTTTCGGACATCTCAAATCGAGCGGCGTCCGGCGGATGGTTCTTTGTGGCACCGTATCGGTGCGGCCGGACTTTCGCGCGATCTGGCCGAGTCTCAAGACCCTGACGCTTCTGCCGCAGATTTTCCAGGTGATCCGGGGCGGGGACGATTCGCTTCTGCGCGCGGCGGCCAAGGCTTTCGAGAAGCGCGGTTTCGAGCTTTTAGCGGTTCAGGAAGTGGCGCCGGAACTGATCATGCCGCTTGGTCTCATCTCGCGTCGTGGTTATTCCTCGGCCCATGAAGCCGCGATCCGGCGTGGTTTCGAGGCCGCCCATGCGCTCGGTGCTCTCGATGTCGGGCAGGCGGTCGTCGCCTCGAAGGATCGGGTGATCGCGCTCGAGGGCATCGAGGGAACGCGCGAAATGCTCGGCCGGGTCGCCGATCTGCGCCGTCGCGGCCGCATCGGCAGTGCCGAGCACATGGTCCTGGTAAAGGGCGTGAAGCCGACGCAGGATCTTCGCTTCGATCTGCCGAGCGTCGGGCGCGCGACGATCGAGGAGGCCGCTGCGGCCGGAATCGCAGGTATCGCGCTCAGCGCGGGCCGTGCCCTCGTGATCGGTTTCGACGATGTCGTCCGCGAGGCCGATCGGAACGGCATCTTCGTGACGGGCGTCGCAAGCGGAGAGGTCCGGGCATGACGAAGGTCGCATTCATCGTCGGCGAGCATTCGGGCGACCGCATCGGCGCCGATCTCATTCGCGGCCTCAGAAACCGCCTGGGCTCAGAGCTTGAGGTCATCGGGCTCGCGGGCGATGCGATGGAGGCCGAGGGACTCCGGTCGCTGTTCAACATCGACGAGCTGTCGATCATCGGGGCCGGGGCGATCGTCGCGCGCCTGCCGCAGCTTCTGTGGCGGCTCGACCAGACGACGCGCCATCTTCTCCGCGAGAATCCCGACGTGCTCGTCGTGATCGACAGCTTCGCTTTTTCCCACCGGATCGCTCGCCGCGTGCGCAAGGCTCGGCCGGACATTCCGATCGTCAACTACGTGCCGCCCGCCGTCTGGGCCTACCGGCCGGAACGGGCCGGGGACATGACGGCCTATATCGACCGGGCCATTTCCGCCTTTCCGTTCGAGCCGGATGTCTACCGGGCGCTCGGCGGCCCGCCCTCGACCTATGTCGGCCATCCGCTGATGGGCGACCGCCATTTGACGGCGATCCGCGAGCGGCTGGAGGGCGAGCCGGTGCGCCGCTTGCCGGGAACCCCGCCGACGCTGCTCGTCCTGCCGGGTTCGCGCCGTGGAGAGGTTGCCCGGCTCGGTGCCGATTTCGGGCGGACGCTGGCCGTTCTGGCCGAGCGCCTGCCGGGGTTGGAGGCCGTGCTGCCCGCCGTGCCGCGCCTGCGTGAGACGATCGAGGCGGAGGTGCGCGGCTGGGCGGTGAAGCCCGAGATCGTGCACGGCGACGAAGCGAAGTGGGAAGCCTTCGGCCGGGCCGATGCGGCGCTGGCGGCCTCCGGCACGGTCAGCCTCGAACTCGCCCTCGCCGGTGTTCCGATGGCGCTTGCCTATCGCCTGGACCCACTCGCCTATCGGCTGCGCCATCTCATCTCCGGCTGGACCGCCGCACTGCCGAACTACATCGTGGATCACGCGCTCGTCCCCGAGCACTTCCACGAGTTCGTTCGCCCGGAGCTTCTGTCGCGCAAGCTGGAGCGGCTCCTGACGGACACGCCGGAGCGGCACGCTCAGTTGGAGGGCTTCGCCGAAATCCGCCGGCGCATGGCGATCGACCGGCCGCCGGGCGAAGCGGCGGCGGAGATCGTGCTCGGCGCCATCCAATCCAGAATCTGACAGGCGCCCGGATCAGGCGAATGTCTCCAAATGCAAACGGGCGCCGAGGCGCCCGTTTCGTTATCTGGCTGCGGTCGTTCGTCAGCCGCGCGCGGCGACGGGCTTGTAGTCGCGAAGCGTCGCGCCGGTGTAGAGCTGACGCGGACGACCGATGCGCTGATGCGGGTCCTCGATCATTTCCTTCCACTGCGCGATCCAGCCGACGGTGCGGGCGACCGCGAAGAGCACGGTGAACATGGTCGTGGGGAAGCCCAGCGCCTTCAGCGTGATGCCGGAATAGAAGTCGACGTTCGGATAGAGCTTCTTTTCGACGAAGTAGGGGTCGTGAAGCGCGATCTGCTCGAGCTCCATCGCGACTTCCAGAAGCGGATCGTCCTTGATGCCGAGCTCGTCCAGAACCTCGTGGCAGGTCTGCTGCATGATCTTCGCGCGGGGATCGTAGTTCTTGTAGACGCGATGCCCGAAGCCCATCAGGCGGAACGGGTCGTTCTTGTCCTTGGCGCGGGCGATGTATTCGGGAATGCGGTCCTTCGTGCCGATCTCCGTCAGCATGTTCAGCGCCGCCTCGTTCGCGCCGCCATGCGCGGGGCCCCAGAGACAGGCGATGCCGGCGGCGACGCAGGCGAAGGGGTTGGCGCCCGACGAGCCGGCCAGTCGGACGGTCGAGGTCGAGGCGTTCTGCTCGTGATCGGCATGGAGGATGAAGATCCGATCCATGGCGCGGGCGAGAACCGGGTTGATCTTGTAGGGTTCGCAGGGAACCGCGAAGCACATGTGCAGGAAGTTTTCCGCGTAGGAGAGATCGTTGCGCGGATAAACGAAGGGCTGGCCCACATGGTACTTGTAGGCCATGGCGGCGAGCGTCGGCGTCTTGGCGACCATGCGGATCGAGGCGACCATGCGCTGGTGCGGATCGGCGATGTCAGTGGAATCGTGATAGAAGGCGGAGAGCGCGCCGACCGAGCCGACCATGACGGCCATCGGATGCGCGTCGCGGCGGAAGCCGGAGTAGAAGCGCGACATCTGCTCGTGCACCATCGTGTGGCGCGTCACGCGATAGATGAAGTCGCTCTTTTCGCGGGCCGAGGGCAGCTCGCCATAGAGAAGGAGATAGCAGGTCTCCAGGAAATCGCCCTGCTCGGCGAGCTGGTCGATCGGGTAGCCACGATGCAGAAGAACGCCTTCGTCGCCGTCGATATAGGTGATCTTCGATTCGCAGGAAGCGGTCGAGGAGAACCCGGGATCGTAGGTAAAAACGCCGGTATCCTTATAAAGGGCCGTGACGTCGACGACGTCCGGTCCCATCGTGCCGCTGCGCATTTCGAGGCTCGCGTTCTTCTCGCCCACCGCTATGCTTGCCGCGCGCTTCGTCATGCGTTTCCCCTTCTTCGAAAGCCGGTTGAGCGCGGGCTTTTGCACTGCACCCACCTGCGCAGCATTGCGTAGCGCAAAGCCGCAACGCCAGCAAGTTGGCCACGCAACTCTGGCGCAAGCCTCTGCTTCACTCAGAAAAACAAACGATTAGACCGCCTGGTCTTCCAATCTCGCCAGCGACTCTTCCCGGCCGAGAACGGCGAGAACGTCGAAGACGCCCGGCGATGTGGTCCGGCCGGTCAGAGCGGCGCGAAGCGGCTGGGCGGCCTTTCCGAGCTTCAGTCCTTCCGCTTCGGCGAACTCGCGGACCACCGCTTCGAGCGCTGCCGGCGTCCACTCGGATGCGGCTGCGAGGCGCGGCGTCAGCTCCGCGACGATCCGGCGACCCTCGCCGTCGAGCAGCGCCTTGGCCGCGTCTTCCACGGCGAGGGGCCGCTCGGCGAAGAGATAGGCCGAGCTCTCGCAGAGCTCGACGAGCGTCTTCGCCCGCTCCTTCAGGCCCGGCATGGCGGCGGTCAGCTTCTCTCGGATTTCGGCATCCGGCCGACCTTTGAGAATCGATCCGTTGGAAAGATGGTCGCGCTCGACCATCAGGGTTTCGACAAGTTCCTCGTCGGAACTGCCGCGGATGTGATGGCCGCTGAGGGCGTTCAGCTTGGCGAAGTCGAAGCGGGAGGCGCCCTTGTTGATGTCGGCGGTGTCGAACCAGGAGATCATGTTCTCCATCGACATGATCTCGTCGTCGCCGTGGCTCCAGCCGAGGCGGGCGAGATAGTTGAGGAGGGCTTTGGGCATATAGCCCATCTCGCGATAGGCCTCGACGCCGAGCGCCCCGTGGCGCTTGGAGAGCTTGGCGCCGTCGGCGCCGTGGATCAGCGGGATATGCGCCATGACGGGAATGTCCCAGCCCATGGCCTGATAGATGAGCGTCTGGCGCCCCGCATTTGTCAGATGGTCGTCGCCGCGAACGATGTGGGTGACGCCCATGTCGTGGTCGTCGACGACGACGGCATGCATGTAGGTGGGCGTGCCGTCGGAGCGCAGCAGCACGAAATCGTCGAGGTCGCGGTTGGGGAAGCGCACATCCCCCTGCACCACGTCGCGAACCAGGGTCTCGCCGTTCTGCGGCGCGCGGATGCGGATCACGTAGGGTGCGCCTTCCGGCGCCTCCGCGGGATCGCGATCCCGCCAGCGGCCGTCATAGCGCGGCGGGCGCTTCTCGGCCTTGGCCTTCTCGCGCATCTCCTCCAGCTCCGCCTGCGTGGCGAAGCACTTGTAGGCTTTGCCCTCCGCCACCAGCGCCTCGGCGACCTCGCGGTGCCGCGGGGCGCGCTCGAACTGCGAGATCGGCGGCTCGTCCGCCTCGAGCCCGAGCCAGGAGAGGCCCTCGATGATCGCCGTAACCGCGGCCTCGCTGGAGCGCTCCCGATCGGTGTCCTCGATGCGCAGCAGCATGCGCCCGCCCGTGTGGCGGGCGTAGAGCCAGTTGAAGAGGGCCGTTCGCGCGCCGCCGATATGGAGATAGCCGGTCGGGGAGGGTGCGAAGCGGGTGACGACGCGATCCGTCATGGAGATGTCCGTGATTGGGTGAACGGGCCGGTCTTGCCGGGTGCGGCCGACGATTTCCATCGGCTTTCGATCGGCGGTGTGTAGCATAGGGCCGAAGAGAGACAAGCAGCGGCCGGAGGGCGAGAGGGTTGCACGCCGCCGGCGAGGACGAAGCAAGGCAACGGGAGCGGCTCGCTGCCCCGCAGATCGGCATGCGCGTTCGCCGGCTGCGCCGTCGCGTCTCGGCCTTGCGAAGGCCGACGCTCGCGGACCTCGCCGAAGGGTGGGCCGACGCCCTGGAAGCCGAGGCCAAGGCGCGCTCGGCCTTCTTCCTCATTCCCATCGGCCTGATGATCGGCATCGCCATCACGGACGGCGCCGGCTTTCGCATGGGCCTTCCTCCCGCGCTGGCCATCGCCTTGCCGATGCTGGCATGGGCGCGCCATCTCGGCGGGCGCGGGTTGCTCGGCGCCTTCGTTCTGGTGCTCGCCTTCACGTTCGCGGGCATGGTGCTGGCGCTCGGCGAACTCGCTCTGACGAAGACGACCACCTTCTCCGGCGAGGCGACCGTTCGCATCGATGGCCGCGTCGCCTGGCGGGATCGGGACGAGCGCGAGCGCATGCGCTATCTCGTTCGCATCGAGGAGACGGAGCGGCCGCAGCTTTCGCACCCGCCGGAGATCGCCTCGATCCTCGTCTCCAGCCGCCACGAGCCGATTCCCGTCGGCGGGCGTTTCGAGGGGCTCGTGCGCCTGCGCGCGCCTTCCGGACCAGCCTATCCCGGCGCCTACGATTTCGCCTTCGCTCCCTATTTCCAGGGGCGCGGCGCCAACGGCTTCGCCCTCGGTCCGCCCGAACCCGTCGAGGCTTCGACCATCGAGGCGACGCTCGGCGAGCGTCTCGTGCGACTGCGTCTCGCGATGAGCGATCGTATTCGCGCGGTTATCGGCGGCGGGGCGGGCGCCGTCGCGTCAGCCCTCATCACGGGCGAAAGGAGCGGCATCCCGGACGACATCAACGACTGGCTTCGCGCGACGGGGCTGTCGCATGTCCTTTCCATTTCGGGGCTGCACATGGCTCTCGTGGCGGGCTTCGCCATGGTTCTGGTGCGCGGGCTTCTCGCCGCCATTCCCAGCGTGGCGCTGACATGGCCGACCAAGAAGATCGCGGCCGTCGCGGCGCTTCTGGTGGCGACGGCCTATCTCGTCATTTCGGGCAGCGACGTTGCGACCGACCGGTCCTACGTGATGCTCTCGATCATGCTCGCGGCGATCCTCGTCGACCGTCCCGCGCTCACCCTGCGCAATGTCGCAATCGCCGCGATCGTCGTCATGCTGACGACGCCCCATGCGGTCGTCACCGCCAGCTTTCAGATGTCCTTCTCCGCGACGGCGGCCCTCGTCGGCGTCTACGGGGCGTTTTCCCGGCACCGGGCGCAAAGCTCCGGCGGCAGACGCGAGCGACACGCCGCGATCGCGATTCTCGTCTTCCTTCTCGGCCTCGCTGCCTCGTCGACCATCGCCGGGCTCGCGACGGCGCCTTACGCGGCCTATCATTTCCAGCGGATCGCGCCGTATGGCGTCATCGCCAATCTGATCGCCGTTCCCATCTTCTCCTTCTGGATCATGCCTCTGGCGCTGATCGCGGCGCTCGCCATGCCCTTCGGGCTCGATGCGCCATTCCTCATCCTGATCGGCTGGGCCCTCGATCTCGTCTTCGCAATGGCCGAGGTGCTGGCGTCCCATTTGCCGGACGCGCCGAGCGGGCGCCTGACGACGACCGGTCTTCTCGTCGTCACCGCCGCGCTCCTGCTCGCCTGCCTTTCGGCCAGCCGTCTGCGGTGGGGCGCCGCGCCCCTGGCGGCGCTGGGACTAATCCTGCTTCCCGAACGCGGCGCGCCGCCGGACCTCCTCGTCTACGAAGACGGTCGCGAACTCGCCCTCATCGACGCCGCCGGCGACCTTCAGCCGCTCCGACGACGCCCGAACGATTTCGTCTTCGATCAATGGTTCCGCGCCTTTTCAAACCAGACGCCACTGGATCGGAAGCCGGTGACGGAGGTTCGATCGGCGGTATCCGATCCCGGTGAGCGGGCTCCGCGACCGGACCGGCTTGAAGCGTCGAATGCATCGACGCAGGGAGCAGAGCCATCGCAGGCCGTGCAACTGGCCAAGGATTTGGAGAAGCCTTCGCAGACGAGCGAGCTGGAGCCACGCTTGTCAAGCGCATCGATCGAAGGGGAACTCGTCCAGCAAGAGGAGAACGGCTCGTCCGGCGACTCGCCGTCCATGACGGCCGGCTTTACGTGCGAGCCCAGTCCGATACCCGACGAGGAACGCGGCATGTCCCGGCTGAAATCTGAACGGGCCGGCACGGGTGTCCGCGACGCTTCGGCCACCCTGGCCCCCGCTGTGAGCAGCGAGATGTCGCCCCCCGTCTCAACAGACGGGAACCAGACTCCGGACACTGAGCCGAAGACTGCGACATCCCTGACCTCGCGTCTCGGTTCCGAACACCGGACATCGAACGGAGCGGATGTTAACAGCCGCTTGACCGATTCATTGGAGACGTCGCCGGACGCTGCATCAAGTTCGGCGCAAGTGATCCACCGTCGGAGCGGAAAGGCCTCCCGTTCCGGGAGCGCTCCGACCCGAAAGCCGCCCCCGCCGCGGCAGATTTGCCGTGCAACGACTCGTAGCGGACTTCGTGTCGCCTGGACCGACGATTATCGGCTCCTCGGCACCGTCTGCGACACGGCCGATATCGCCATCGTCGCACGGGCGGTCGCCCGACGCGAATGCCGGTCCGGCGCCCGGCTCGTGACGCTGCGCACCCTTCGAGAGACCGGGTCGCTCGCGATCTCCCGCGACGCCGAAAGCGGTCGCCCCGTCATCGAAGTCTCGATCAAGGACCCCGACGAGCCCTGGAACCTCCATCGAAAGGCCGCTTGGCCGGAACACTGGAAAAATCCGAACCGCGAAGCGGAGCCTGCACGACCACCGGAACCCGGTCCGTCCCTCCAGACCCGTTGAGCACAAAGACCATCCAGCCATGCAGCGCTCAAAACCCGCTTCCGGCGCTCGAACACCCTTGACTGGGCGAACTGAACGTCCGCTCGAGCCTTTCGGCGGCCGGCACCCAGCGTCTTATCAATCAGGGGAGGCGGGATCATCAGCCGCCGCCATGACGCGCACACAGCGCTTGCCGAGCGAGTCGAGGTGCCACGCCGGAAGCCAGCGGACCCTCTCATCGGGGCCGCCGGTATCGGCCATCCATCAAGGTTCCAAAGACCGCGCGCAGCAGCGAGTGTCAGTTGACTGACGTCGATGAGATCGAACGCACTCGCATCGGCGTCGCCGCCTGTTCAAGGCCGACAGCCCTCGACGCATCGCGTTCGACGCCCTCCCAGGGTTCAGTACTTGCGGATCAGCCCGACCAGACGCCCCTGAACCTTGACGCGATCCGATTCGAAGACGCGCGTCTCGTAGGCGGGATTGGCGGCCTCCAGGGCGATGGTCGTGCCCTTGCGGCGGAATCGCTTCAGGGTCGCTTCCTCGTCGTCCACGAGGGCGACGATGATGTCGCCCTGGGTCGCCGTCTCGGACTTGCGGATGACGACCGTGTCGCCGTCCAGAATGCCGGCCTCGATCATCGAATCGCCACGGACCTCCAGCGCGTAATGCTCGCCGGCACCGATCATGTCCGGCGGCAGGGTCAGCGAATGCGTGTTGGTCTGGATCGCGGAAATCGGGACGCCGGCGGCGATCCGGCCCATGACGGGGATGGTGATCGACCCTTCGCCGCGAAGAGGCGAGCGACCCGATTTCGGGATGGGTTCCACCTGGGGCTGGGCGACCGGCTCGCGGTCCGGCTTCGATCCTTCGATCACGACCGGCTTGAAGCCTGTCTGCGCGCGTGCGCCGGAGCCCATCGAGTCCGGCAGCTTCAGGATTTCCAACGCTCGCGCGCGGTTGGGAAGCCGCCGGATGAAGCCGCGCTCCTCGAGCGCCGTGATCAGGCGGTGGATGCCGGACTTCGACTTCAGATCCAACGCATCCTTCATCTCGTCGAAGGAGGGGGGCACTCCCGCTTCCCGAAGACGCTCATGAATGAACATGAGGAGATCGTGCTGCTTGCGCGTCAGCATTGCGGCGAATCCTGCTAAAACAAAACCTGAACAAACCTATCTGTTCTAGTTGTGTTCCGCAAGCATGCGGGCAATCCCCGACGACAGTTCGACAGCCTTCATTAACGTGGGTTCAATCCAGCCGAACGAAGCGACAGGCATCGCCGGCCTTCGCGGCGGGCGCGTGGGGAGGGCGGAGGAGGAGCACGTCGGCGCGCGCGTAGACCGAGAGAAGCGAGGAATCCTGTCGTCCGGCGGGATTGACGATCGGGCGGACGGCGGAGGCCTCGTCGATCGTCGAGCGGATGAAGTCGGCGCGAAGATCGTTTTCGGGCATGTCGGCACCGAGAATGCCGTCGCGATAGATCGTGCGCTCGGGCCGTCCGGCGAGAGCGGCGACGAGCGGCTTCAGGAACAGCGTCGCCGCGACCATGCTGGAGGCCGGGTTGCCAGGCAGTCCGATCAGGCGCATCGGCCCGAGCCGCCCGGCCATCAGCGGCTTGCCCGGCCGCATCGCGACCTTCCAGAAGTCGAGTTCGACATTCTTGGCCGCGAAGACCTTGCCGACGAGATCGTGGTCGCCGACGGAGGCGCCGCCGATCGTGACCAGAATGTCGGCCCCATCGGCGATGGCTCTGTCGATCCGGCCGGCGATCTCCGCCTCGTCGTCGCGCGCGATTCCGTAGTCGAGCACCTCTGCGCCGGCATCCTCGACCATGGCCGCGACGCCGAACGTATTGGACGCGACGATCTGCGACGGTCCGACCGGGCTGCCGGGGAGGACGAGTTCGTCTCCGGTCGCAAGGATCGCGACGCGAGGCCGCGCGATGACATCGAGGCGCGGATGCCCTCCGCTCGCGGCGAGCGCGATGGCGCCGGAGGTCAGACGCTTGCCCTTGAGGACGAGAGTATCGCCGCGCGAGAAATCCGCTCCGGCCCTTCGGATATGGCGACCCGCAAGGACGGGTTCGGTGGGGAGGACGAGGCCCGGCGCCGGCCGCTCCGCATTCTCCTGGATGAGAATCGCATCGGCTCCGGGTGGGACGGGAGCGCCGGTGAAGATGCGGACGGCTTCCCCCGCTCCGATACGGCCTTCGAACGCGCGGCCCGCGGCCGATTCGCCGATGAGGCGAAGCGGCTGGAAGGGCGCCCGGACGTCTTCGGCGCGCAGCGCGTAGCCATCCATGGCGGAGGCGTCGAAATCGGGCTGGGTGCGCGTCGCCAGGAGATCGGCGGCCAGGACGCGCCCATGGGCGGAGCGCAGTTCGACGCTCTGCGTGCGGCCGACGGGCTCCACGCCGTGCGTCAGCCGCTCGAAGGCGTCCTCGACGGAAAGGAGGCTCACGCCGGCCCGCCCGATGTCCAGTCGCCGGACTTTCCGCCGGTCTTCTCGACGAGGCGGACGGCGGTGATCTCCATGCCGCGATCGACCGCCTTCGCCATGTCGTAGATGGTGAGGCATGCGACCGTGACGGCCGTCAGCGCCTCCATCTCCACGCCCGTGCGGCCGGTCAGTTGCGCCGTCGCGGAAACGCGCAGGCCGGGAAGGGCGGGTTCGGCCTCGATCTCGACGGCGACCTTGTCGAGCGCGAGCGGGTGGCAGAGCGGAATGAGGTCCGAGGTGCGCTTGGCGGCCATGATGCCGGCGATCCGGGCGACGGCGATGACGTCGCCCTTCTTGGCGCTGCCCGAGCGGATCAGCTCCAGCGTTTCCGGCGCCATCAGCACGAGGCCTTCCGCACGGGCGAAGCGCTTGGTCTCGTCCTTGCCGCCGACATCGACCATCGCCGCCGCGCCGGTGGCATCGAGATGGGTGAGGCGCGGTCCGCCTGTCTCGCTCATGCCGCGGCCACGGACAGGGCGGAGCGATCGAGGAGGGCGCGGGTCGCGGCTTCGACATCCGCCTGCCGCATGAGGCTCTCCCCGACCAGGAAGGTCTCAATGCCCGTCCGGGATAAGCGCGCGCAGTCGGCCGGCGTGAAGATGCCGCTCTCGCCGACGAGAATGCGATCGGCAGGAACCAGCGGGGCGAGGCGCTCGGACGTGGCGAGATCGGTCTCGAAGGTGCGAAGGTTCCGATTGTTGATGCCGAGCAGAGGCGAGGCCAGGCGGAGCGCCCGCTCGGTTTCCGCCTCGTCGTGGACCTCGATGAGCACGTCGAGCCCATAGGCGATGGCGGCCGCTTCCAGATCGACAGCGGTCGCGTCGTCGATCGCGGCCATGATGATGAGGATCGCATCCGCGCCCCAGGCCCGCGCCTCGGCCACCTGATAGGTCTCGAAGAGGAAATCCTTGCGCAGGGCAGGCAGGTTCGTCGCGTTCCGGCCGGCGGCGAGGAAGGTCGGATCGCCCTGGAACGAGGGTTTGTCGGTGAGGATGCTGAGACAGGCCGCGCCGCCGCTCTCGTAGGCAGACGCCAGCGAGGCCGGATCGAAATCGGCCCGGATGAGGCCCTTGGACGGGCTCGCCTTCTTGATCTCCGCGATCAACGCATAGGCGCCCGCCTCGTGCTTGCGGCGGATGGCGGCCGCGAAGCCGCGCGGCTTTTCCACGCCGGATGCGATGCCTTCGAGATCGGCCAGCGAGCAGCGGTTCTTCGCCTCCCGGATTTCCTCGCGCTTGTAGGCCTCGATCGACTTCAGGATATCGGTCATGACGGGTCTCCCGAATGGCTGACGGCGACGAGCGTTTCGAGCGCCGTGCGAGCGCGTCCCGACGCGATGGAGTCGCGCGCCCGCTCGACGCCCTCTTTCAGATGGGCCGCATGCCCGGCCATGACGAGGGCGCCTGCCGTGTTGAGAAGCACGATGTCGCGATAGCCGCCCTCGGCCCCGTCGAGCACGCCGCGCAGCGCGACCGCGTTCTCATCGGCATTGCCGCCCTTGATCGCCTCGATCGGCCAACGGCTTAGGCCGGCCTCTTCGGGCGTCACCTCGAACTCGGAAATGGCGCCGCCCGAGAGCGCGGCCACCCGTGTCGTGCCGGAAACGCTCATTTCGTCCAGTCCGTCGCCATGGACGACCCAGGCCTCTGCCGTGCCCAGCGCCTTCAGCGTCTCGGCGATCGGGCGCACCCATTCGTTCGAGAAGACGCCGACGAGGAGGCGCCCGACTCCGGCCGGATTGGCGAGCGGGCCGAGGAGATTGAAGATGGTGCGCGTGCCGAGTTCGACGCGGCTCGGGCCGACGAAGCGCATGGCCGCGTGATGCGACGGCGCGAACATGAAGCCGAGGCCGGCCTCGTCGATCGTGCGCGAAATCTCGGCCGGCGAGAGATCGACCTTGACGCCGAGCGCCATCAGAACGTCGGCCGAGCCGGACTTGGAGGAGAGCGCCCGATTGCCGTGCTTGGCGACCTTCACGCCGCAGCCCGCCAGCACGAAGGCCGAGCAGGTCGAGACGTTGAGGGTGCCGGCGTGATCGCCGCCGGTGCCGACGATGTCGACGGCGCCCTCCGGCGCCCGCACCGGCAGCATGTTCGCCCGCATCACCGAGACCGCGCCCGCGATCTCGTCCACGGTCTCGCCGCGCACGCGCAGCGCCATGAGGAAGCCGCCGATCTGCGACGGTGTCGCCTCGCCGGACATCATGACGCCGAAGGCGGCTTCCGCTTCGGCGCGGGACAGCGCCTCGCCGGCGGCGACCTTGGCGAGGAAGGGTTTCAGGGTCTGGCTCATCGGATCTGCGTGCGCACCTGCTCCAGCGCCTGCGGGTTGCGCCGCACTGGATAGGTGGCCTCGAGCTCGGAAATGTAGGTTTCGAAGAAGTCGTTGCGAAGAAGTGCGTCGAGCTGATCCGACTGCTCCTTGGCGACATTGGCGAGAGGATCGGCGGCGGTCGCCACCTCCGTCACCTTCAGGAGGAGCTTCGAGCGCCCGTCCGCCGCCGGGGCGACGGCGATATGTCCGGACTTTCCGCCGAAGGCCGCGATGGCGCCCTCGCGGCCAATTTCGCCGGGTGCCGTCTGGCGGCTGATCGAGGCGGCAGTGCTCTTTTCCAGCTTTTCCGAAGCGGCGATCTGGTCGATCGTCTCGCCGCCTTCCAGGCGCTTCTGCAAGGGCGCGATCCGCTCGCTCAGGAGTCTTTCCGTCTCGTCGGCCTTCCAGTCGGCGAGGACGCGCTCGCGTGCCTCGTCCAGCGTCCGCTCGCGGGCCTGGTCGATCTTCGCCACCTCGTAGAAGAGGCTTCCGCCCGCCGGAAGATTGAGCGGCAGGTTCTCGGTCTCGGCCTCGGTCGTGAAGACCGAGCGCAGGAACTCCTGCGAAGCGGGCAGGTCCGCGACCGGTTTGTCCGACGCATCGAGGCCCGACAGGCTGATGGCGGGGATCGTCTTGACCTCGAGCCCAGCCGCCTTCGCGGCTTCCTCGAAGGTCTGGCCGCCGGCGCGCGCATCCTCGAAGGCGTCGTAGACCTGGCGGGTCGCCCCGGCGGCCGTCTCGAGCGCGAGGGCGGTGCGGATCTCGTCGCGCACGTCCTCCAGCGGCCTGCGGCTTTCCGGCTGAACCTCCGTGACGCGCAGGATGGCAGGCCCGAAGGCGCCTTCGACGACGGCGGACACCGTGTTCGGCGCCAGCGCGAAGGCGGCGTCGGCAATGGCGGGATCGGGGATCTCGGACTTGGCAAGAAGGCCGAGCTGCGTATCCTCGACGCTGCGGCCGCTCTTCACGACCGCCTGCTCGAAGAGCTCGCCACCGTCGAGCGCCGTCTTGGCGGCGTCTGCGGCAGCGCTGTCGGCATAGACGATCTGCTGCACGCGGCGCTTCTCGGGCGTCACGTAGCGCGCGCCGCTCTTTTCGTAGTCGGCGGCGATCTGCTCCTCCGTGACGGCAGCGGGATCGGAGATCGATTCGGGCGTCAGGACCGCATAGGCGACCGAGCGATACTCGGGCGCGCGATAGCGCGACGTGTGCTCCTCGAAATACTTGGCCAGCACGTCCGCCGCCGGGTCGGCGATCGGCTCGACGAGGGCCGGCGCGAAGGTGAGATATTCCACCGTCCGCCTCTCGCCATTGTAGAGGCCGAAGGCCGTCTTCACGACGGCCGGGGAGGTGACGCCGTCCGTGATCGCCTCGGTGATCTGGCTGCGCACGGCCGCCTTCTCGCGATTGCGGATGAACTCGGCCTCGCGCATTCCGATGTCGCGCATGATGTTGGCGAAGGCGGCGCGCGAGAAGCCGCCGCCCGCGTCCTGAAAGGACGGATCGTCCGCGATCAGACGGGCCAGCCGCTCTTCGGACAGGCCGAGGCCCAGCTTGCGGCCCTGTTCGTCGAGCACCGCGTCGGAGGTCAACTTGAGCAGGACCTGCGCATCGAGGTCGGCGCGCTGCATGTCCTCCTGCGTCGGCCGGCGCTGCAGGCGCTGTATCAGCGCATTCTCCGAAAGGCGAAAGGCGAGGCGATAGTCGGACTGCGAGATTTCCGTGTCGCCTGCCGACAGCACCGTGCCGGACGTGGTGCCGGTGAAGAAGCTGGAGAAGCCGGTCACGACGAAGGCGACGACGACGAAGCCGAGCAGCAGCTTGACGCCGAGACCCGAAGCGCTCTTGCGCAGTTGTTTCATCATGGTGATCACTCCTCGTGAGCCGGCGCTGCGGTCGCGCCGCGCATCCTGGCGACACCTCGGCATCGCGGGGGCCGAACACCGCTGAAGACAGCGGCGTCGGACGTTGCGCCTTTCTAGGAAACTGTCGGCAGGGTAGGCAAGCCGGCCGGCCGATTGATTTCAGGCCGTTGCCATCTGCAACGTGCCTGCGCTACCTCAGGGCCGAACTCCGGGCGCCGCGATCAAAAGGAAAAGAAGCATGGCACGACAGCCCCTGATCGCCGGGAACTGGAAGATGAACGGCTCGCTCGCCGCGCTGGCCGAGCTCGAAGCCATGGTGGAAGCGGCCGAGGCGGGCCTCGGGGCACGCCTTCTGATCTGCCCCCCCGCAACGCTTCTCTCGGGCGCCGCGGAGATCGCGAACGGCGTCGTCGCGATCGGCGGGCAGGACTGCCACACGGGCACGAGCGGCGCCCATACCGGCGACGTCTCGGCGGAGATGCTGAAGGATATCGGTGCGTCCCATGTGATTCTCGGCCATTCCGAGCGTCGCGCGGACCATGGGGAGACCGACGCCCTGGTGCGCGCCAAGACGGAAGCGGCCTGGAAAGCCGGCCTCGTCGCCGTCGTCTGCATCGGCGAGACGCAAGGGCAGCGCGACGCCGGCGAGACGTTGGACGTGCTCGGCACCCAGCTTGCCGGCTCGCTTCCGGACGGCGTGAGCGAAGCGACGACGGTCGTCGCCTACGAGCCCGTCTGGGCCATCGGCACGGGGCGGACGCCGACCGCGGGCGATGTCGCCGAGGTCCATGCCTTCCTTCGCAAGACGATCGTCGAGCGCTTCGGCGAGGCGGTGGGGCAGGGGGTTGCGCTTCTCTACGGCGGGTCGGTGAAGCCGTCCAACGCGGCCGAACTCCTCGGCGTCGCGAATGTCGACGGCGCGCTCGTCGGCGGCGCGAGCTTGAAGGCGGACGATTTCATTGCGATATGCCGGGCTGCCAGCCCGTCCTGATCGACCCTCCTTTCCGCGAAAGCATTTGGATTTAGCGGAACCCTCCTATAGAAGGCGCGCGTCTTACCCATTCGGGCGCGTGCGAAGAAGTCTATGGCTCATATCCTCATCGTCATCCACCTTTTGATCGTCGTCGCGCTGATCGTCGTGGTCCTGCTCCAGCGGTCGGAGGGCGGCGCGCTCGGCATCGGCGGTGGCGGCGGCGGCCTGATGAGCGCGCGCGGCGCTGCGAACGCGCTGACGCGAACGACCGCGATTCTGGCCGCGGCCTTCTTCGTGACGTCGCTGGCACTCGGACTTCTCGCCCGCTACGGCGGCCAGCCGACAGACATTCTGCAGCAGATCGAGCGGAACCAGGGCGCGCCCGGCGCGGCGACGGGTTCGGCACCGGCCGGCAACCTGCTCGACCAGATCGGCGGCGCTCCCGCGCCCGAGACGACCACGGCTCCGGCGACGACCGCTCCTGCGGCTACGGCACCGGCCGCGACGGCTCCGGCCGAACCGGCGACGACGCCCGCACCGGCGACGGATGCCGCGCCTGCAACGCCGGCGGCTCCGGCCGACAGCGCTCCGGCGACCGGTACGCCGGCGCCTTCGACGAAAACGACGACGCCGGCCACTCCGGCACAGTAACCACCGAACGTCCCATCCTGCGACGACGGGGCGCGAACGCGCCCCGTTTCGTTTTGCGGTCCCGTTTCGCTTTACGGGAAAGATGGGACTGGCAGAATCGAACCTCGAAGCGTATCGAGAGGGCCCATGGCGCGATACATATTCATCACCGGCGGCGTGGTCTCATCTCTAGGCAAGGGCATCGCATCCGCGGCGCTTGGAGCCTTGCTCCAGGCTCGCGGCTACCGCGTGCGGCTGCGCAAGCTCGATCCCTACCTCAACGTCGATCCGGGCACGATGAGCCCGACGCAGCACGGCGAGGTCTTCGTGACCGACGACGGCGCTGAGACCGATCTCGATCTCGGCCATTACGAGCGCTTCACCGGACGTCCCGCCAACAAGCAGGACAACATCACGACCGGGCGCATCTACAAGGACATCATCGCCAAGGAGCGGCGCGGCGACTATCTCGGCGCGACCGTGCAGGTGATCCCGCACGTCACCGACGCGATCAAGGAGTTCGTGCTGGAGGGCAACGAGGAGGTCGATTTCGTTCTGTGCGAGATCGGCGGCACGGTCGGCGACATCGAGGCCATGCCCTTCATGGAGGCCATCCGCCAGCTCGGCAACGACCTGCCGCGCAACGGCGCGATTTACATCCACCTCACGCTAATGCCCTACATCGCCACCGCCGGCGAGCTGAAGACCAAGCCGACGCAGCATTCCGTCAAGGAACTGCGCTCGATCGGCATCCAGCCCGACATCCTGCTCGTGCGCGCCGACCGTCAGATCCCGAAGGAGGAGCGTCGCAAGATGAGCCTCTTCTGCAATGTGCGCGAGACGGCCGTGATCCAGGCGCTGGACGTCGCGACGATCTACGACGTGCCCATCGCCTATCACCAGGAAGGTCTCGACACGGAGGTCCTCGCGGCCTTCGGGATCGATCCCGCGCCGAAGCCGAAGCTGGAGCGCTGGAAGGCGATCTCGAACGGCATCCGCCATCCCGAGGGCGAGGTCACGATCGCCATCGTCGGCAAGTATACCGGCCTGAAGGACGCCTATAAGTCGCTGATCGAGGCGCTGCAGCATGGCGGCATGGCGAACCATGTGCGTGTGAAGCTCGACTGGATCGAATCGGAGGTCTTCGAGCAGGAGGACCCCGCGCCCTATCTCGACCGCGTCAACGGCATTCTGGTTCCCGGCGGGTTCGGCGAACGCGGCTCGGAAGGCAAGATCTTCGCGGCCCGCTTCGCGCGGGAGCGGAACGTGCCCTATTTCGGCATCTGCTTCGGCATGCAGATGGCGGTCATCGAGGCGGCCCGGTCGCTCGCCGGAATCGCGGATGCCGGCTCGACCGAGTTCGGCCCGACGTCGGAGCCCGTGGTCGGCCTGATGACGGAGTGGATGAAGGGCAACGAGCTGGAGCAGCGGGGCGCCGCGGGCGATCTCGGCGGCACGATGCGGCTCGGCGCCTATCAGGCGCATCTGAAGGCCGGCTCGCGCATCGCGGAGATCTACGGCGGCACCGAGATCAGCGAGCGCCACCGCCATCGCTACGAGGTCAACCGGGCCTATCGCGAGCGGCTGGAGGAGAAGGGCCTGATCTTCGCGGGCATGTCGCCGGACGGCCTGCTGCCCGAAACGGTCGAGCTGCCGAACCATCCCTGGTTCATCGGCGTGCAGTATCACCCGGAGCTGAAGTCCCGGCCCTTCGAGCCGCATCCGCTCTTCTCCTCCTTCGTCGCGGCGGCGTTGGAACAGGCGAGACTGGTGTGATCGGAGTGGAAAGGCGCCGGCTCGACCATGTCGTCATGCCGGTTCCGCATCTCGAAACGGCGCGCGCCTCGCTCGCGAGCCTCGGCTTCACCGTCGCGCCCGATGCCGTGCATCCGTTCGGCACCGAGAATGCCTGCATCTTCTTTTCGGACGGCACCTATATCGAGCCGCTCGGCATCGCGGAGCGGGAGGTCTGCGAGGTGCAGGCGATCGCGGGCAACGTGTTCGTCGCGCATGATCAGGCCTATCGCTTTCGGCGGGGCGTGCCGGGATTTGAAGGGCTCGCCTTCGCTTCCGACGACGCCCTTGCTGATCGCGGGCGCTTCGAGCGGGCCGGCATCGCCGACGGGGAGATTTTGGAGTTTCGCCGTCTGGCGCGCTCGCCCGATGGCAGCGAGGCCGAGCTCGGATTTCGGCTCGCCTTCGCGCGCGACCGGCGCGCGCCGGACCTCTCGCTCTTCGCCTGCGAGCCGATTCATCGCTTCAAGCCGGATCGATCGGCCCTGACGGGCCATCCGAACGGGACGACGGGAATTCGTCGCGTGGTCATGTCCGAGCCCAATCCGACGGACTTCCAGTACCTTCTGCAGGAGGTCGTCGGCGAGCGGTCGATCCTCGCCGATGGGTTCGGCTTCTCCATCGAGACGGGAAACGTCACGATCGAGGTCGCTTCGCCGGACGCGCTCGGGCTTCGCTACGGCGCCGCGCGCGATGGCGAACGAGGCCTTCGCATCGAAGGGCTCGTGCTCGGCACCCGTGACCTCTCCGCCGTCGAGGACCATTGCCGGAGGGCGGGAGCTCCCGCGACGCGGCTCGGCGAGCGGCTCGTCGTGCGCCTTGGCTCAGCAAGCGGTGCTTTTCTCGCTTTCGAACGGGTTTGAACGCGTGCGGGAGGAGCTTCCCGTCCAAATCGCGGTTCAAACCGTCATCGCCTTCCTATAGAGGCTTTCGCGAGCCATCGAGAAGGAGTGGGCATGACTGCGATCATCGACATCATCGGACGTGAGATCCTCGACAGCCGGGGCAACCCGACCGTGGAAGTGGACGTCGTCCTCGAAGACGGCACCATGGGCCGTGCGGCCGTTCCCTCCGGCGCCTCGACGGGCGCGCACGAGGCGGTCGAGCTGCGCGACGGCGGCGAGCGCTATCTCGGCAAGGGCGTTCTGAACGCCGTCGAAGCGGTGAACGGCGAAATCTTCGAGGCGCTCTGCGGCCTCGAGGCCGAAAACCAGATGCGCATCGACCAGATCCTTCTCGAGCTCGATGGGACCGAGAACAAGAGCCGTCTCGGCGCCAACGCGATCCTCGGCGTCTCGCTGGCCGTCGCGAAGGCCGCGGCCGACGCTTCGGGCCTGCCGCTCTACCGCTATGTCGGCGGTGCCAGCGCCCATGTCCTGCCCGTGCCGATGATGAACATCATCAACGGCGGCGCGCATGCCGACAACCCGATCGACTTCCAGGAATTCATGATCATGCCCTATGGGGCGGAGACCTTCGCCGAGGGTCTGCGCATGGGCGCGGAAGTCTTCCACACGCTGAAGACCATGCTGAAGAAGGCCGGCCACAACACCAATGTCGGCGACGAGGGCGGCTTCGCGCCGAATCTCGAATCGGCCAAGGCGGGTCTCGACTTCGTGATGCAGGCGATCGAGAAGGCCGGCTACAAGCCGGGCGAGGAGATCGGTCTCGCGCTCGACTGCGCCTCCACCGAGTTCTTCAAGGGCGGCGTCTACGACCTCGAAGGCGAAGGCCGCAAGCTCTCGCCGGACGAGATGGCCGGCTACCTCGCCGAGCTGGCGGGCGCCTACCCGATCGTCTCGATCGAGGACGGCATGTCCGAGGACGACTGGAGCGGCTGGAAGAGCCTCACCGACAAGATCGGCAAGACCTGCCAGCTCGTCGGCGACGATCTCTTCGTCACCAACTCCAAGCGCCTGCGCGAGGGCATCGAGAAGGGCGTCGCCAACTCGATCCTCGTCAAGGTGAACCAGATCGGTTCGCTGACGGAGACGCTCGACGCGGTGAGCGTCGCGCACCGTGCCGGCTACACGGCCGTCATGTCGCACCGCTCGGGTGAGACCGAGGATTCCACGATCGCCGATCTCGCGGTCGCCACGAATTGCGGACAGATCAAGACCGGCTCGCTCGCGCGTTCCGACCGGCTCGCCAAGTACAACCAGCTTCTCCGCATCGAAGAAGAATTGGGCGACCAGGCGGTCTATGCCGGCCGCTCCATCCTGCGCCGCTAACACCGTTCGACCATAGAAGGGGCGCGCGGTCGCAAGGCCGCGCGCCCCTTTTCCGTTTGCGGCTGCTAGGAATGCGCGGCGCATGCCGAACGGCTCTGCCTCCATCGATCCTTCGTCAAGCTTAACCGGCCTTTAAAGCCGATCGGGCAGGATGATCGCATGGAGACGACGATGCGCACCAAACAACACCGCAAATCGCGAATGGGACGGCTGATCGTGCCGGCCATCACCGGCAGCTTCCTCGCCTACTTCGCCTTCCACGCGCAGAGCGGCCGCTTCGGGCTGGAGGCGAAGAGCGTGCTGGCGACCGAGCTCGTCCAGAGCGAGGCGCGTTACGCCAAGCTTCTGCAGGAGCGCCAGTCCCTGGAGCGCCGGGTGCAGCTTCTCCACGACGGGACGCTCGAACGCGACATGATCGACGAGCGGGCGCGAGAGTCGCTCGGATATGTCGCCCCGGACGAGATCGCCATCCTGCGCTGAATCCTTCATCAGACAATAACCAGATTTCGGTTTAGAATGCTGCCGTGCAGCAATATAACCGAAATCCGGTTCATACCGATGTGTCGCTTGCGTGGCTCGTTTCTGACCGTATAGTCCGCCCCAACGCATCCTATGGATGCTGGCGGCGCGGGAGTTACGGATATGGCGGGCAACAAGCCGAAGAAGCTTTCGGTCGATGGAACGGACGAGCAGCCGCAGGATGGCGCCGCCGAGATCGTCCGGACGCTTCAGACCTTCGAGGCTCCGGCCCCGGTCGAGTTCACCAAGGAACAGGAGCTGCGTGCCTATGGCGACATGCTCCTCATTCGCCGCTTCGAGGAAAAGGCCGGCCAGCTCTATGGCATGGGCTTCATCGGCGGCTTCTGCCACCTCTATATCGGCCAGGAAGCGGTCGTCGTGGGCATGCAGCTCGCGATGAAGGAGGGCGACCAGGTCGTCACCGGCTATCGCGACCACGGGCACATGCTCGCCACCGGCATGGAGCCGCGCGGCGTGATGGCGGAGCTGACCGGACGCCGTGGAGGCTACTCCAAGGGCAAGGGCGGCTCGATGCACATGTTCTCGAAGGAGAAGAAGTTCTTCGGCGGGCACGGCATCGTCGGCGCGCAGGTCTCGATCGGCACGGGCCTCGGCTTCTCCAACGTCTACAATGGCACGGACTCGATCGCGCTGACCTATTTCGGCGACGGCGCCTCCAACCAGGGGCAGGTCTACGAGAGCTTCAACATGGCGTCGCTGTGGAAGCTGCCGGTGGTCTACATCATCGAGAACAACCGCTACGCCATGGGCACGTCGGTCAGCCGCGCCAGCGCGGAGACGAACTTCGCCCATCGCGGCATCTCCTTCAAGATCCCGGGCATCCAGGTCGACGGCATGGACGTGCGCGCCGTGAAGGCCGCCGGCGATCTGGCGGCCGCACACTGCCGCTCGGGCGCCGGACCGATCATCCTCGAAATGATGACCTATCGCTATCGCGGCCACTCCATGTCGGACCCGGCCAAGTACCGGTCGCGCGACGAGGTGCAGAAGATGCGGTCGGATCACGATCCGATCGAGCAGGTGAAGCAGCGGCTGATCGAGGCGCACGGCGTCTCGGAAGACGAGCTGAAGGACATCGACAAGAAGGTGCGCGACACGGTCGCCGACTCGGCCGATTTTGCGCAGAACGACCGCGAGCCCGACGTCTCGGAACTGTGGACCGACATCTATGCGGACGAAGTTCCGCAGGCGGCCGAGTAAGGGGGAGCGACAGACATGCCCATCAATATCCTGATGCCCGCCCTCTCTCCGACCATGGAGGAGGGCACGCTCTCCAAGTGGATCAAGAACGAAGGCGACAAGGTCTCCTCGGGCGACGTGATCGCCGAGATCGAGACCGACAAGGCCACGATGGAAGTCGAGGCCGTCGATGAAGGCACGCTCGGCAAGATCCTCGTCGCCGCCGGCACCGAAGGCGTGAAGGTCAATGCGGCCATCGCGATCCTTCTCTCCGAGGGCGAGGACGCTTCCGCCCTGGAAGGCGGCGCCAAGGCCGAGGCTCCGGCCGCTCCCAAGCCCGCCGACGACGCCGGCGAGAAGGCGACCTCCGAGACGGTCGCCGGATCGAAGAGCGTTCCGGCCGAGGGCATGAAGCATCCCGAGCCCGACGACAAGGAAGGGGATGTCGAGCAGTTCCCCGCCGGCGTCGAGCTGGTACCGACCACGGTGCGCGAGGCGCTTCGCGACGCGATGGCCGAAGAGATGCGCCGCGACGGTTCGGTCTTCCTGATGGGCGAAGAGGTCGCCGAGTATCAGGGCGCCTACAAGATCAGCCAGGGCCTCCTCGAAGAGTTCGGCGCGCGCCGCGTCGTGGACACGCCGATCACGGAGCACGGCTTTGCCGGTCTCGGCGTCGGCGCGGCCTTCGGCGGCCTGAAGCCGATCATCGAGTTCATGACGTTCAACTTCGCCATGCAGGCGATCGACCACATCATCAACTCGGCGGCGAAGACGCTCTACATGGCCGGCGGCCAGATGGGCTGCCCGATCGTCTTCCGCGGCCCGAACGGCGCGGCGGCCCGCGTCGGCGCGCAGCACAGCCAGGACTATGCCGCTTGGTACGGCCAGATCCCGGGCCTCAAGGTCGTCATGCCCTACACGGCGGCGGACGCGAAGGGCCTGATGAAGGCGGCGATCCGCGATCCGAACCCGGTCGTCTTCCTCGAGAACGAGATTCTCTACGGCCAGACGTTCGACGTGCCGAAGGGCGATGACTGGCTCGTTCCGATCGGCAAGGCGCGCATCCACAAGAAGGGACGCGACGTCACCATCGTCTCCTTCGGCATCGGCATGACCTACACGGTCAAGGCTGCCGAGGAACTGGCGAAGGAGGGCATCGACGTCGAGATCATCGATCTGCGGACCATCCGCCCGCTCGACATCGAGACGGTCGTGCGCTCGGTGAAGAAGACGAACCGCTGCGTCACCGTCGAGGAAGGCTGGCCGCAGAGCTCGATCGGCTCGCACATCGCCTCCGAGCTGATGGAGCGCGCCTTCGATCATCTCGATGCGCCGGTCCTGAAGGTCACGGGCAAGGACGTGCCCATGCCCTATGCCGCCAACCTCGAAAAGCTGGCGCTTCCGACGGTCAAGGACGTGATCGACGCGGTCAAGTCCGTCTGCTACCGCGCATAAGGGAGGCACCGCGATGCCCATCAACATCACGATGCCCGCTCTCTCCCCCACGATGGAAGAGGGCAACCTCGCCAAGTGGCTGGTGAAGGAGGGCGACAAGGTCTCCTCCGGCGACGTCATTGCCGAAATCGAGACCGACAAGGCCACGATGGAGGTCGAGGCCGTCGACGAGGGCACGATCGCCAAGATCGTGGTTCCCGCCGGCACGGAAGGCGTGAAGGTCAACGCCGTGATCGCGATTCTCGCGGCCGAGGGCGAGGATGCGTCGGCTCCCGCCGATGCCGCGCCGAAGGGCGGCGCCATCGCGGCCGATCCGAAGGCGGACAATGCCGTCGTCGGCTCGACCGCCGATGCCAAGGATGCCGATGCGCGGGGCGACGCCAAGCCCGCCGAGACGAGCACCGCCAAGGGCGGCTCGCCTGCTTCTTCTCAAGGCACGGGCGGCCGCGTCTTCGCCTCGCCGCTCGCCCGCCGCATCGCCAAGGACAGCGGTGTCGATCTCTCCGCCGTGACGGGCTCCGGTCCGAATGGCCGCATTGTTCGCGCCGACGTGGAAGCCGCCGCCAAGGCTGGCCCCGCCCCGAAGGCGGCCCCTGCCGCCGAGGCTTCCGTCGCGAAGGCCGAGGCGCCCGCCGCTGCCGCCAGCGCTCCGAAGGGGCAGAGCGACGAGCAGGTTCGCAAGCTCTTCGCGGAAGGCTCCTACGAGGCCGTGCCGCATGACGGCATGCGCAAGACGATCGCGCGCCGCCTGCAGGAATCCAAGCAGAACGTTCCGCACTTCTACCTGACGGTCGATATCGAGCTCGACGCGCTGCTGGCGCTGCGCAGCCAGCTGAATGCGGCCGCTCCGACGGTGAAGACCGAAAAGGGCGACGCGCCGGCCTACAAGCTTTCCGTAAACGACATGGTCATCAAGGCCATGGCGCTGGCTCTGAAGGCGGTGCCGGAGGCGAACGTGTCCTGGACGGATTCGGCCATGCTCAAGCACAAGCATGCCGATGTCGGCGTCGCCGTCTCCATCGAGGGCGGCCTCATCACGCCGATCATCCGGCGCGCGGAGGAGAAGACGCTGTCCACCATCTCCAACGAGATGAAGGATCTGGCCCGGCGCGCCCGCTCGCGCAAGCTGAAGCCCGACGAGTACAATGGTGGCACGACGGCGGTCTCGAACCTCGGCATGTTCGGTGTCAAGGACTTCGCCGCCATCGTGAACCCGCCGCATGCGACCATCCTCGCCGTCGGCGCGGGCGAGCCGCGCGCGGTGGTGAAGTCGGGTGCCGTCGTCGTTGCGACCGTCATGTCCGTGACGCTCTCGACCGATCACCGGGCCGTCGACGGCGCGCTCGGCGCTGAGCTGATCCAGGCGTTCAAGGGCTTCATCGAGAGCCCCATGTCGATGCTGGTCTGAGGAGAGGGGTCTTGAAGACCATCCTTTGCTTCGGCGATTCTCTGACCTGGGGCTACGACGCCGCGTCGGCGGGGCGGCACGCGATCGAGGATCGCTGGCCGACCCGTCTGGCGGCGGGCCTCGGCGCGGGGCACGTCGTCATTCCGGAAGGATTGAACGGACGCACCACCGCCTATGACGACAACACCTCGGCGGCCGAGCGCAACGGCGCCAAGATCCTGCCGACGCTGCTCGGGACGCACCAGCCGATCGATCTCGTCGTGGTGCTGCTCGGCACCAACGACCTCAAGCGCCACACGGGCGGCGGTCGCGCCTTCGAGGCGCGGATCGGGATGGAGCGGATCGTCGAGATCATCAAGACGTATCCCTACCATCGCGGCATGGCGGCGCCGAAGATCCTGATCGTCGCGCCGCCATCCTTCGTGGCGACCGACGATCCCGACTTCACGCTGCTCTTCTCGCACGGCATCGAGGAGTCCCAGGGGCTGCCGGTGGCCTTGGCGATGGTCGCGGACGAATACGGCTGCGACATTTTCGATGCGTCCGAAGTCTGCGAGACGACGCCGCTGGACGGCATCCATCTCGACGCGGAAAACACCCGGCGGTTGGGCGATGCCCTGGTCGAGCCGGTCCGAACGATCCTCGCGCGGGCTTGAAGCCACGGCGCCACACCTCCCATCAAGGACCTTGTGATGGCTGAAACCTATGACGTCCTGATCATCGGCGGCGGACCCGGCGGCTATGTCGCGGCGATTCGCGCCGCCCAGCTCGGCTTTCGCACCGCCGTCGTGGAGCGCGAACATCTCGGCGGTATCTGCCTCAACTGGGGCTGCATCCCGACGAAGGCATTGCTGCGCTCGGCCGAGATCTTCCACTATGCCGAACATGGCGCGAACTACGGGCTGAACATTCAGAAGCCCAGCTTCGACATGGCGGCCGTCGTCAAGCGCTCGCGCGGCGTCTCGGCGCAGCTGAACGGCGGCGTCGCCTATCTGATGAAGAAGAACAAGATCGACGTCATCTGGGGCGAGGCGCGAATCGAGAAGGCGGGGAAGGGCGGTCCCATCGAGGTCTCCGTCGGCAAGATGAAGAAGCCGGTCGTCGAGCCGCAGAACCCGGTTCCGAAGGGGGTTCTCGGCGAAGGCACGTACAAGGCCAAGCATGTGATCGTCGCGACGGGCGCCCGTCCGCGCGTCCTGCCCGGCATCGAGCCGGATGGCGACCGCATCTGGACCTACTTCGAGGCGATGAAGCCCAAAGCCATGCCGAAATCCCTGATCGTCATGGGATCGGGCGCGATCGGCATCGAGTTCGCGAGCTTCTACCTCACCATGGGCGCCGACGTGACCGTGGTCGAGCTGCTGCCGCAGATCATGCCGGTCGAGGATGCCGAGATCGCCGCCGTCGCGCGCAAGCAGCTGGAGAAGCAGGGCCTGAAGGTCCTGACGGATGCCAAGGTCGCCAAGGTCACGAAGACGTCCGACGGCGTCTCCGTCGTCGTCGAGACCAAGGACGGCAAGGCTCAGACGCTGACCGCAGAACGCCTCATCTCCGCCGTCGGCGTCCAGGGCAACACCGAGAACCTCAACCTCGAAGGCGTCGGCGTCGCGGTGGAGCGCGGCACGATCAAGATCGACGGCGTCGGCCGCACCAATGTCGAAGGCATCTACGCGATCGGCGACGTGGCGGGCGCCCCGATGCTTGCGCACAAGGCCGAGCACGAGGGCACGATCTGCGTCGAGGCGATCAAGGGCCTTCATCCGCACGCGATGAAGAAGACGGAGATTCCCGGCTGCACCTACTGCCAGCCTCAGGTCGCCTCCGTCGGCCTGACCGAGGCCAAGGCGAAGGAGAGCGGGCGCGAGGTCAAGGTCGGCCGCTTCAAGTTCCAAGGCAACGGTAAGGCCATCGCGCTCGGCGAGCCGGAGGGCATGGTGAAGACGGTGTTCGACGCCAAGACCGGCGAACTCCTGGGCGCCCACATGGTCGGCGCGGAGGTGACCGAGCTGATCCAGGGCTTTGTCATCGCCATGGGATTGGAGACGACCGAGGAAGACCTCATGCACACCTGCTTCCCGCATCCGACCCTTTCGGAGATGATGCACGAGAGCGTCCTCGACGCCTATGGCAAGGTCATCCACCAGTAGGCGGGTGGCGAGACCGAAAGCGTCTCGGATCAACGAGGAAGAGGCACCGGCCGGCGCATTCCGCGCTACCGGTGCCTTTTTTTATTGCCGGCATCAGGATCGGACGATCCGTGTCTTGAGCAACGGCAGCCGCGACGCACCCGCTCCAAAAGTTCCGCTCTCGACGGAAAGTTTTTAATTGCGGCGACATCTTGCCGCCGGCTCTCCGCACACAATTTTGAACGCAGACGAAGTTGTCTGGTCAGGAGAGTAAACATGGATACCAACGGCGTAGGCTGGATCGGCGCGATCATCATCGGCGGCATTGCAGGATTTCTCGCCGAGCAGTTCATGAAGAGCAACATGGGGCTCCTCATGAACATCATTCTCGGCATCATCGGCGCGGTGGTGCTCAACGCCATTCTCGCGGCCCTCGGCTTCAGCTTCGGCGTAGGCTGGATTCCGTATCTGATCACCGGCTTTATCGGCGCTTGCCTGCTGATTGCTGTGGCCCGGCTGTTTCAAGGCCGCACGGTCCGGTAACGGAAGGCTTTCGAACGCCGTCAAGTGATGGACAGGATCGCGCCGCGCCCGTAAGATCGGGCCATGGTCACGATCTTGGATACACGGAGCGCAGCCGGGGCCGAGCCTCGGCTGCGCCACCCCGAAAAAGCAAACCGGCCGGACTCCATTTCCGCGCCGAAGCCGGACTGGATCCGGGTCAAGGCGCCCGTATCGCCGGGCTATTACGAAACCCGCGAGATCGTCAAATCGAACAATCTCGTGACCGTCTGCGAAGAGGCGGGGTGCCCCAATATCGGCGGATGTTGGGAGAAGAAGCACGCGACCTTCATGATCATGGGCGGCATCTGCACGCGGGCCTGCGCCTTCTGCAACGTCGCCACCGGCAAGCCGCATGCCTTGAACGCCGAGGAGCCCTTGAGCGTCGGCCGCGCGGTCGCCAAGATGGGCCTCAACCACGTCGTCATCACGTCCGTGGACCGCGACGATCTTCCCGATGGCGGCGCCGAACATTTCGCCGAGACCATTCGCGCCATTCGCGCGGCAGCCCCCGGAACGACGATCGAAATCCTGACGCCCGACTTCCTGCGCAAGCCCGGCGCGCTGGAAACCGTTGTCGCGGCCAAGCCCGACGTCTTCAACCACAATCTCGAGACCGTTCCCTCCAACTATCTGACGGTTCGCCCCGGCGCGCGCTACTTCCACTCCATCCGCCTTCTCCAGCGCGTGAAGGAGCTGGACCCGACAATGTTCACCAAGTCCGGCATCATGGTCGGGCTCGGCGAGGAGCGGAACGAGGTGCTTCAGCTGATGGACGACCTGCGCACGGCGGACGTCGACTTCATCACGATCGGCCAGTATCTCCAGCCGACCAAGAAGCATCATGCTGTCATCAAGTTCGTGACGCCGGACGAGTTCAAGTCCTACGAGACGGTCGCCTATTCGAAGGGGTTCCTGGTCGTCGCGTCCAGCCCGCTGACGCGGTCGTCGCACCATGCCGGCGAGGATTTCGAGCGGCTGAAGCAGGCGCGTCTCGACAGGCCTGCAGCGGCCTGACCTCTGCCCGCGCGCGGCGACGTTCAAAAGGGCAACGACGTTCAAAAGGCGGGGGTGGATCGATTCCGTTTCCGTTTTTCAGTCAATGTGACGATGCCGCCGCAGCCTCGTGCCGTGGTCGCGCGTTCGAGCGTCTGGAGCGCCCGGCAGGAGCGCTCGGAAATCCGATGAGATCGTAACGACATGCCGAAATTCCAGACGACCCGACCGGTTCGGCACGCGCCGGAGCAGATGTTCGATCTCGTGGCGGACGTCGCGAAGTACCCCGAGTTTCTGCCGCTCTGCCAACGGCTGGAAATCCGCTCCACCCGGGAGCGGGAGGGCAAGACGCTGCTGATCGCCGATATGACGGTCGCCTATAAGATGGTCCGCGAGACCTTCACCTCGCAGGTTCTCCTGAATCGCGAGGATCGGCAGATCGACGTGAAATATGTCGACGGCCCGTTCCGCTATCTCGACAACCGCTGGAGCTTCGAGCCGAAGGCGGGCGGCGGGTGCGACGTGACGTTCGACATCGACTACGAGTTCAAGAGCCGGACGCTCGGCCTCCTGATGGGCTCGATGTTCGACTACGCCTTCCGCCGATTCGCGGTCGCTTTCGAGACGCGGGCCGACGCGATCTACGGGGCGGCGGCGCCTTCGGTCGCCGCGCGCTGAGCGGCCCAGTCGTTCAGTATCTCCAGGGCCAGCGCCACCGTCGCGGCGCGGACGCCCGATCGCCCGAGATCGCCGAAGCGCCGGACCTCGTGGCGCGTGCCCTCCGCGGTCGCCAGCGCGAAATGGACGAGGCCGACGGGCTTCTCGCCCGATCCGCCGCCGGGACCGGCAATGCCCGTGACGGCCACGGCGGCATCCGCCCCCGATCTGAGGCGCCCGCCCTCCGCCATCGCACAGGCAACCTCCCGCGACACCGCGCCGACACGGTCGAGAAGGTCTTCCGGCACCCCGACGAGAGCGGTCTTCGCCGCGTTCGAATAGGTGACGAAGCCCATGTCGAAGACCGCCGACGAGCCCGCGACATCCGTGATCGCGGCGGCGATCAAGCCGCCCGTGCAGCTTTCCACCGTCGTGACGCGTAGCGAGAGAGCGCGGAGGCGCTCGACGAGCCCGGCGGCCGGAAGCGTCATGGGGCTTCTCCATAGGAGACGCTGGCGGTCGCAATGGCCGCGATGCCCTCGCGTCGGCCGACGAAGCCGATCGTCTCGTTCGTCGTCGCTTTGACGGACACGCGGGTGAGATCGAGCCCGGTCATCTCCGCGACGGCGCGGCGCATGGCCTCGCGATGCGGTGCGATCTTGGGCGCTTCGCAGATGAGGGAAATGTCGGCGTTCATGATGCGCCCGCCTGCGGCGGCGACGAGCTCGACGGCGCGCCGCACGAAGATATGCGAGGCCGCGCCGCGCCACTGCATGTCGCTCGGCGGGAAGTGATCGCCGATATCGCCGGCGCCGCAGGTCGCCAGAAGCGCGTCGGTGAGGGCGTGAAGGCCGACATCGGCGTCGGAATGGCCGGACAGCGCCTGATCGTGCGGGATGCGGACGCCGCAGAGGGTGACGTGATCGCCGGCGACGAGCTGGTGAACGTCGTAGCCATTGCCCGTGCGCACATCGATCATGGGGGCTCCTTGCGAAAGCATGGCCGCGGCCCGAACGAAATCGTCGGGGCGGGTGAGTTTGATGTTGGCGACGGTGCCCTCGACGAGCGTGACGCGAAGGCCGCGCCATTCGGCGATGGCGGCATCGTCCGTAAAGTCTCGACGGCCCGCCGATGCCGCTTGGCGATGCGCTTCGAGAATCGCGGCGAAGGGAAAACCCTGCGGGGTCTGCGCCGCGAACAGGCCCTCGCGCGGAACGGTTTCGGCGACATGGAGCCCGGACGAGCCGGCGCGTTTCAGCGTGTCGGTCAAGGCGAGGCCGGGCAGGGCGCCGCCGTCGGTCTCCCGAACGGCGTCGATCACGCCCTTGATGGTCCAGGGCGAGACGAAGGGGCGGGCGGCGTCGTGGATGAGAACGATGTCGGGCGCGTCGGCGGCCAGGGCCTCGAGGCCGAGGCGCACCGAATCCTGCCGCGTCGCGCCGCCGGTGACGACCCGAGGGCGCGGCAGGTCGTCGAGAGCCTCGGCGAAGAGAAGATCGTCATCGCGGTGTATTGCGACGATCATATCCGTCAGCCCGGCCTCCGCGAAGGCTTCGAGCGTGCGGCGCAGGACGCTTCGGCCGGCGAGGCGCCGGTACTGCTTCGGCCCGAGGCCAGGATCGCCCGCTCGCTCGCCGCGGCCCGCCGCGACGATGAGCACGGCAATCGATGATGCCGACATTGCGCTGCACCCTTGTCCCCATATTTCGCGCGATGGGAACCACAACGGCGCCTGCTTCTCAAGCGGACATGCTTGTCATTTGGGCATGCCTCGGTAAATTAGCCGGTGATGACGAAAGATTCGACAGAAGTTAAGGGTGCCCAACCTCTAGGCGGTTCAGCGTCGGCCGGTGTCGGGGAGCTGCGCCTTTCCGGACTGACGCTGCCCAACCGCGTCTTCCTGGCGCCGCTGTCCGGCATTTCGGATGTGCCTTTCCGGCGCCTGGCCCGCCGTTTCGGAGCGGGATTGGTCGTGTCGGAAATGGTCGCGAGCGCCGAGTTCGTCGCGGGCGACGCCGAGAGTGCGCTGCGGGCGATGCGCGACGGATCGGGGCCTCATGTCGTCCAGCTGGCCGGTCGCGATCCCGTCTGGATGAAGGCGGCCGCCGCGAAGCTCGCGGATCTTGGAGCGGACCTCATCGACATCAACATGGGCTGCCCCGCCAAGAAGGTCGTCGGCGGCCTGTCGGGCTCGGCGCTGATGCGCGAGCCCGAGCTGGCGCTCTCCATCGTCGAGGCGACGGTGGCAGGAGCCGGCTCGGTTCCGGTGACGTTGAAGATGCGCCTCGGTTGGGACGAGCGCTCGCTGAACGCGGCCGAGATCGCCGTGCGGGCGGAAAGCGCCGGCGTGCGCATGATCACCGTGCACGGGCGCACGCGGTGCCAGTTCTACGAGGGCCGCGCCGACTGGGCGGCCATCGCAGCGGTGAAGCGGGCGGTCTCCGTTCCGGTCGTCGCGAACGGCGACCTGACCGCGGCCGCGGACCGGCCCGACATGCTTCGGCAAAGCGGGGCGGATGCGGTGATGATCGGGCGCGGTGCCTGCGGGCGCCCCTGGTTCCCGGGCCGCATCGCGGGCGCGACGGGCGCCGATGGTCTCGACCGCATCGTCTTCGCCGATCTCGTCTGCGAGCATTACGAGGCGATGCTGGACCATTACGGCGCGCGCACCGGCATTCGCCATGCGCGCAAGCATCTCGGCTGGTATCTCGACACGTTCGAGGCCGCAGCCGGCACCGTCGCGAAAGCCGACCGCGCTTCCGTCATGACCTCGACGGAGCCGAAGGACGTGCTGGCACGGCTCCGTTCGCTTCTCGGACGGCTCAGCATCGCCGATATCGACCGTCCAGCACTTGCATTCGGAAAGGCGGCCTGACGTGAGCCCATCCGACCTCGGCACGCCCGGAACCGGCCTCGAAACGCGCATCCTGAACGCCTTGCCTCATCCGGTCATCGTGATCGATGCGGAAGGTTTGTTCGTCTTCGCCAATTCCGATGCGGAACAGTTTTTTTCGGCCGGCTTCTCCTACCTCGCCAAGCGAAAGCTGAACGATTTCATCGCGGCCGACAGCCCGCTCTTCGGCCTGATCGACCAGGTGCGGGCGGAGCGTTCGCGCATCAGCGAGTACCGGGTCGACGTCTCGTCGCCCCGCCTCGGCTCCGACCGGATGGTGGATCTCTACGTGTCCGGCCTGCCCGATCGCCCCGACCATGTCGTGGTGATGATCCAGCTCCGGTCGATCGCCGACAAGATGGATCGGCAGCTGACGCATCGCTCGGCGGCGCGGTCCGTCACCGGCCTCGCCGCGATGCTCGCGCACGAGATTCGCAATCCGCTGTCCGGCATCAAGGGGGCGGCGCAGCTTCTCGAGACGAATGCGACCGACGACGACCGGGCGCTGACGCGGCTGATCCAGGAGGAGAGCGACCGGATCGTGAAGCTCGTCGATCGGATGGAGATCTTCTCCGATCAGCGGCCGATCGAGCGCTCCGGCGTCAACATCCACTCGGTGCTGGAGCATGTGAAGACGTTGGCCCGCAGCGGCTTTGCGCGCGGCGTCAAGTTCAGCGAGATCTACGATCCCTCGCTTCCGCCGGTCTTCGCCAATCGCGACCAGCTCGTTCAGGTCTTCCTGAACCTCGTGAAGAACGCGAGCGAGGCGATCGCGGGACGCGAGGACGGCGAGATCAAGCTGTCCACCGCCTTCCGCCCCGGCGTCCGCCTCTCCGTGCCCGGCACGAAGACGCGGATGACGCTGCCGCTGGAGTTCATCGTCGAGGACAACGGTCCGGGCGTGCCGGAGGACATCCGCCAGCACATCTTCGATCCGTTCGTGACGACCAAGCCGAGCGGATCGGGACTTGGACTCGCGCTCGTCGCCAAGATCATCGGGGATCATGGCGGCGTCATCGAATGCGAATCGCAGCCGGGCCACACGATCTTCCGCGTGCTGATGCCCGCCTGGCGCGAGGGGATGGACCAGCGTCCAGGCTTCCTCTCGCGCGACCTGTAAAGGACAGAACCGATGGCTGCCGCTCAAATCCTGGTCGCCGACGACGACGCCGCGATCAGGACCGTCATCTCCCAGGCCCTGATGCGGGCCGGATACGAGGTGCGCGTGACCTCGAACATCGCGACGCTGTGGCGCTGGATCTCGGCCGGCGAGGGCGACCTCGTCATCACCGACGTCCTCATGCCCGACGGCAACGCCTTCGACGTCCTGCCGAAGATCAAGAACAGCCGGCCCGACCTTCCGGTCGTGGTCATGAGCGCGCAGAACACGTTCATGACCGCGATCAAGGCGTCGGAGAAGGGCGCCTACGACTATATCCCGAAGCCCTTCGACCTGACCGAACTCGTCT
This sequence comes from Aureimonas sp. Leaf427, assembly GCF_001425485.1. Taxonomy (GTDB): domain Bacteria; phylum Pseudomonadota; class Alphaproteobacteria; order Rhizobiales; family Rhizobiaceae; genus Plantimonas. The sequence continues at coordinate 137,197 of NZ_LMQW01000023.1, forward strand.
CGATCGTGCGCCGCGCGCTCGCCGAGCCGAAGGCCGCCGCCAAGAACGAGGCCGACGACGGGCAGGACAACATGCCCCTCGTCGGGCGCTCGCCCGCCATGCAGGACATCTACCGCGCGCTCGCCCGGATGATGCAGACGGACCTGACCGTGACGATCACCGGCGAATCCGGAACGGGCAAGGAACTCGTCGCGCGCGCGCTGCACGATTACGGCCGCAGGCGGAAGGGGCCCTTCGTCGCCATCAACATGGCCGCCATCCCGCGCGATCTGATCGAATCGGAACTGTTCGGCCACGAGAAGGGCGCCTTCACGGGCGCGCAGAGCCGCTCCAGCGGGCGCTTCGAGCAGGCCGAGGGCGGGACGCTCTTTCTCGACGAGATCGGCGACATGCCGATGGAGGCCCAGACGCGACTTCTGCGCGTGCTCCAGCAGGGAGAGTACACCGTCGTCGGCGGACGCACGCCGATCGCGACGGATGTGCGGATCGTCTCGGCGACCAACAAGGATCTGCGCCAGCTGATCGGGCGAGGGCTCTTCCGCGAGGATCTTTTCTATCGCCTGAACGTCGTGCCGCTGCGCCTTCCCCCGCTTCGCGAACGCATCGAGGATCTGCCCGATCTCGCGCGTCACTTCTTCGCCGAGGTCATGAAGGAGGGGCTGCCCCGCAAGACGCTGAGCCAGGGGGCGCTCGACGTCATGCGGCGCTACTCCTGGCCGGGGAATGTCCGCGAGCTCGAGAACCTCGTCCGCCGGCTGTCGGCGCTCTATCCGCAGGACGAGATTTCGGCGGAACTAGTGGAGCACGAACTCTCCAACGAGTATTCGCGCACCCTCGACGGCGAGCCGGATCACAGCCGCCCGATCGATCTCAGTGCGGCGGTCGAGCGCTATCTTTCGGAGTATTTCGCGTCCTTCTCCGACGACCTGCCGCCGCCCGGTCTCCATGGCCGCATCCTGCGGGAGGTCGAGTATCCGCTGATCGCCGCGGCCCTCGCCGCCACACGCGGAAACCAGGTGAAGGCAGCCGATCTTCTCGGCGTGAACCGCAACACGCTGCGCAAGAAGATCCGGGATCTCGATATTTCCGTGGTGCGCTCCATCAGGTAGGCGTCGTTTTTTCTCCGCGGCTCGTTGCATTTTGAACACATTGCGTTGCAATCTCGCAACGACAAGCAGCTGTTCGAAGTGACTCGATGAGCCTGAATATGATCTCCTCGGAGGCGATGCCCGAGCGCGTGATCCGCCCGGATCGCCGGCGCTTCATGCTGGTGCCCGGCCTGATCGGCGTCGCAGGCGCGCTCGTCACGGGCGCGGTGTCCTTCGTCGTCCTGATGGGCCTGACGCCCATCAATCCGACCGAGACGGTCGTGACCGTCGCGTCGATCGTCAACGGCGCCTTCGTCCTTCTTCTCTGCGGGCTGATCTTCCTCGAAGTCCTGCGCATGGCGCGGGCGCGCCGACAGGGCAAGGCGGCGTCGCGGCTGCACGTTCGGATCGTCGTCCTCTTCGCGATCGTCGCAGCGCTTCCGGCTCTCTTGGTGGCTGTCGTCGCGGGCATCACGCTCGACCTCGGCCTCGACCGCTGGTTCGAGATCCGAACCCGCGCCATCGTCGATTCCTCCGTCAGCGTCGCGCGAGCCTATGTGAACGAGAACGCCCGCAACCTGCAGGGCTCGACCTCCTCCATGGCCTACGATCTCGATTCGCAGCGCCGGCTCTACGATCTCGACCGGACCGGTTTCGAACAGCTCGTGACGGAACAGGCGAGGGGACGCTCGCTTCTGGGAGCACAGCTCCTGCGGATGGACGGCTCGCCGATCATGCGGGCCGATATCTCGACCGACAAGCCGCTTCCCGCTCCGCCGCAGGATGCGCTGGATCAGGCGAAGGCGGGCAATCTCGTCTTCATTCCGCCGGGCATCACCAATCTCGTCGGCGCGATCGTGAAGTTGCGCACGCTCGGCGACATCTATCTCTACACCGTCCGCGTGGTGGACCCGGAGGTCATCTCGGCCCTCAGGCTGATGGAAGAGCGCACCGCCGAATATCGCAGCCTCCAGAACAACCGCATCGGCACGCAGATCGCGTTCGCGCTCCTCTATCTCGGCATCACGCTGATCGTGCTTCTCTCGGCCATCTGGACCGGCATCGGCGTCGCAGATCGACTCGTTCGGCCGATCCGTCTCCTGATTTCAGCGGCCGACGAGGTCAGCGAGGGAAATCTTGCCGTCTCCGTTCCCGTGCGCGCTTCGGACGGCGATGTCGGCTCGCTTTCCAACACGTTCAACAACATGATCCGCCAGCTCGGGTCGCAGCGGGCCGAACTGGTCCACGCCAAGGACGTGATCGACGAACGGAGGCGCTTCACCGAGGCGGTTCTGTCCGGCGTCACGGTCGGCGTGATGGGCATCGAGGGCGACGGCACGATCTCGATGCTGAACCCGTCGGCCGAGCGCATCCTCGCCATCCCGGCGGAGCAGGCGGTCGGGCAGACGCTCGTCGATCTCTTCCCCATGATCGCGGCGATCCATCGCGCGGCCGGCCAGTCGCGCCGCGCCGAGTTCCAGGAAGAGATCAAGCTGAAGACGCGCGACCGCGACCGCGTGCTGGCCGTCCGCGTCACGTCGTCGGAAGAGGCGACCGACGGCGGCCATGCGAGCGTCGTCACGATCGACGACATCACCGATCTCGTCGACGCGCAGCGCTCCTCGGCCTGGGCCGACGTCGCGCGGCGCATCGCTCACGAGATCAAGAACCCGCTGACCCCGATCCAGCTCTCGGCCGAGCGCATCCGCCGGCGCTACGGGAAGCTCATCGAAGGCGACCGTGAGGTCTTCGACCGCTGCATCGACACGATCATCCGTCAGGTCTCCGACATCGGCCGCATGGTCGACGAGTTCTCGACCTTCGCGCGCATGCCGAAGCCGAAGATGGAAGTGCGCGACCTGCGCGAGGCGCTGAAGGAAGCGGTCTTCATGCGCGAGATGGGCGATCACGGCATCGCCTTCACCGCCGATTTCGGCGACGTACCGCTGGCGGGCGACTTCGACATCCGGCTCCTCAGCCAGGCCTTCGGCAATCTGGTGAAGAACGCCGTGGAGTCCCTCGAGACCTCCGAGGTGGAAGCTCCCCGCATCGCGCTCACCGCGCGGCGCGACGGGACCGACCATCTCGTCGAAATCACCGACAACGGCCGCGGTTTTCCCAAGGAAGATCGAGATCGGCTGCTGGAGCCCTACATGACGACGCGAGAGAAAGGCACGGGCCTCGGCCTCGCGATCGTCCGCAAGATCATCGAGGAGCATGGCGGCTCGATCGAGCTCGACGATGCGCCGGGAGAGACCTCCGGTGCGCTCGTGCGAGTCAGGCTGCCCGCCTCCCTCGAAGGCCAGACCCAAGAAAGGACTGATGACTGATGGCGTCCGATATCCTGATCGTCGATGACGAAGCCGATATTCGCGAACTCGTCGCCGGAATCCTGGAGGACGAGGGACACGAGACGCGCATCGCCGCGAACTCCGACGCCGCGCTCCAGTCGATCGCCGATCGCGTTCCCCGGCTCGTCTTCCTCGACATCTGGCTGCAGGGGAGCCGGCTCGACGGGCTGGATCTTCTGGAGGCGATCAAGACGCAGCACCCGGAAGTGCCGGTCGTCATGATCTCGGGCCACGGCAATATCGAGACCGCCGTCTCCGCCATCCGTCGTGGGGCCTACGACTATATCGAGAAGCCATTCAAGGCCGATCGCCTGATCCTTGTGGCGGAGCGGGCGCTGGAGACGTCCAAGCTGAAGCGCGAGGTCTCCGATCTGCGTCGCCGTTCGGCCGACTTTTCCGAACTCATCGGCCGCTCGCACCCGATGAACCAGCTGCGGACCACGATCGAGCGGGTCGCGCCGACGAACAGCCGCGTCATGATTCTCGGCCCGTCCGGCTCGGGCAAGGAAATGGTGGCGCGTGCGATCCATGCGGGATCGACGCGGGCGCAGGGGCCCTTCGTGGCGCTGAACGCGGCCGCGATCACGCCCGAGCGCATGGAGGTCGAACTCTTCGGCACGGAGACGCCGCCCGGCGTCGAGCGCAAGGTCGGTGCCTTCGAGGAGGCGCATGGCGGCGTGCTCTTCCTCGACGAGGTCGGCGACATGCCGCGCGAGACACAGAACAAGATCCTGCGCGTCCTCACCGAACAGACCTTCGAGCGCGTCGGCGGCACCAAGCGAGTGAAAGTGGATGTGCGCATCCTCTCCTCGACGGCGCAGAACCTGGAATCGATGATCGTCGACGGGCTCTTCCGCGAGGATCTCTACCACCGGCTCTCCGTCGTCCCGATCTCGGTGCCGCCGCTGTCGGACCGGCGCAGCGACATTCCGCTGCTGATCGAGGCCTTCATGAACCAGATCGGCGAGCAGACCGGCATCAAGCCCCGCGAGATCAGCCCGGAGGCGATGGCCGTTCTTCAGTCGAGCGACTGGCCCGGCAATATCCGCCAGCTCCGCAACAACGTGGAGCGGTTGATGATCCTGGCGCGCGAGGGCGATGCGGGGGAGCCGATCTCCGCCGACATGCTGCCGCACGAGGTCGGCGACATGCTGCCGAGAACGCCCAGCCAGTCAGACGGGCGCATCCTCGCTCTGCCGCTGCGCGACGCGCGCGAGGTGTTCGAGAAAGAGTATCTGATGGCGCAGATCAACCGTTTCGGCGGCAATATCTCGCGCACGGCGGAGTTCGTCGGCATGGAGCGCTCGGCTCTGCATCGCAAGCTGAAGTCGCTCGGAATCTGAACCCTTTCGCTCCTTTCCGCGGTGGGCTCAGAGAATAGTTCGCAAGCGGGATCGATTTGGCGCGAGCCGGCTCTAGGATGAAGCTCGGGCCGCATTTCGGCGCCGGGATATGTCGTTCATGATCGGGTCGAGTGCCTCTCTCTTCGTCTGGGTGATCTCCGCCCTGGCGGTTGCCGGCGTCATCACGCGGCCGTTCGGCCTGCCGGAATGGATCTTCGCCGTCGTCGGCGCAGCGGCTCTCGCCGCGCTCGGCCTCCTGCCGCTGGCGGAGGTCTGGCGTGGCATCGCGTCCGGCACGGATGTCTACCTCTTCCTCGCCGGCATGATGCTCCTGGCCGAGATCGCCCGGCGCGAGGGTCTCTTCGACTATCTCGCCGCCTTCGCCGCGAGGTCCGCCAGGGGCTCGCCGCGGCGGCTCTTCGGCCTCGTCTACCTCATCGGAACGCTCGTCACCGTCTTCCTATCCAACGACGCGACGGCGGTCGTCCTGACGCCAGCGGTCGCCGCCGTGGCACGGGCGGCGGAGGCGAAGAGCCCGATGCCCTATCTCCTCGTCTGCGCCTTCGTGGCGAACGCCGCCTCCTTTGTCCTCCCGATCTCGAACCCGGCCAATCTCGTCGTCTTCGGCTCGGACATGCCGCCGCTCGGCGACTGGCTCGCCCGCTTCTCGCTGGCCTCCATCCTGTCGATCGGGGCGACGTTCCTCATCCTGCGATGGACGCAGAGGCACGATCTCGTCGGCACGACCCGCACCGACATCGCCATTCCGGCACTCTCTCGGGGCGGACGCATCGCGGCGGCCGGCATCGCGATCGCCGCCCTCGTTCTTCTCGGCGCCTCGGCCATCGGGGCAGAACTCGGCTGGCCGACGGCGCTGGCCGGCACGGCGACGCTTCTCGCCGTCATGCTGGCCGAACGGTCGAGCCCCATCGCCGTCGTCCGCGAGGTTTCCTGGGACACGCTGCTTCTCGTCGCCGGCCTCTTCGTCATCGTCCGGGCGCTCGAGTTGAGCGGGCTGGAGCGACTCCTCGTCGGCGAGCTGGAGGCCTTCGTCGCGAGCGCCCCGTCGCTGGCCGCTGCTGCCACGGGCGCGCTGGTGGCCTTTGGAACCAACGTCACGAACAACCTGCCGCTCGGCCTCATCTCCGGCGCGGTCGTCGGCGGCGCCGAGGTGCCGTCCAAGGTGGTCGATGCCATCCTCGTCGGCATCGACATCGGCCCCAATCTCTCCGTCACGGGGTCTCTGGCGACCATTCTCTGGCTGACGGCACTTCGGCGGGAGGGGCTTTCCTTCGGCGCGATCCGGTTTCTGAAGCTCGGTCTTCTCGTCATGCCGCCGGCGCTGATCCTCGCCCTCGCGGCGGTGATCTTCCAGCCGTGGTGAGACGTCTTCGACGCCGAGCGGCGGCACGGCGATGTTGCCGCCGGCGGGGAGAAAATGGTATCCGAAAGGATCGGCTCGGGACCGCGAGGGCGCAACGCCTCGAAGGACCCGGACGGCACCTTTCCGGCGCTCGATCTTGAAGCACCGGACCACCGCGCATGCGGGATGACCCTGTTCGCGCAAGGTCGATTCCGCCAAAAACGAGAAAAGTCTAAGGAACCGACATGGCCGAACGCGCGCAGAATCTGCAGGACCTCTTTCTCAATACGGTCCGCAAGCAAAAGATATCCCTCACCATCTTTCTCGTGAACGGCGTGAAGCTGACGGGCGTCGTGACGTCCTTCGACAATTTCTGCGTTCTCCTGCGCCGCGATGGCCACTCGCAACTTGTCTACAAGCACGCCATATCCACGATCATGCCCTCGCAGCCCGTGCACATGTACGAAGGCGCCGACGAGGATGGGGCCAGCTGATTGACTGAATTCGACGAGACGAAACCGCGCGGGCCGATCGAGCACAAGCCGGTTGCCACGCGGGCAGGGGTGTTCGTACCGGTGCTTCGAGAGTTCGAAGGACGCGGCGAGGACCCTGCGACGGCGGTCGTGCGCCGCGGCGATGAACAGCGGCTGGCGGAGGCCGTCGGCCTTGCCGCCGCCATCGACCTCGAGATCGCCGCCACCGGCATCATCCAGGTCTCCAAGGCCCGCCCTGCGACCCTCATCGGGTCCGGCAAGGTCGAGGAGATGAAGGCGATCGTGGAGGCCGAGGAGATCGGGCTCGTGATCTTCGACCATCCGCTGACGCCCGTGCAGCAGCGCAATCTGGAAAAGGAACTCGGCGCCAAGGTGCTGGACCGGACCGGCCTGATCCTCGAGATCTTCGGCCGGCGCGCCCGCACCAAGGAAGGCCGCCTCCAGGTCGAGCTTGCGCATCTGAACTATCAGAAGGGCCGGCTGGTCCGTTCCTGGACCCACCTCGAACGGCAGCGCGGCGGCGCGGGCTTCCTCGGCGGTCCCGGCGAAACGCAGATCGAATCCGATCGCCGTCAGCTTCAGGAGAAGATCAAGCGCCTGGAGAAGGAGCTGGAGGCCGTGCGCCGCACGCGCACGCTCCATCGCGCCAAGCGCAAGAAGGCGCCCCATCCCATCATCGCGCTTGTCGGCTATACCAATGCCGGCAAGTCCACCCTGTTCAACACGATCACGGGCGCCGGCGTGCTCGCGCAGGACCTGCTCTTCGCCACGCTCGATCCGACCCTTCGCCGCATTTCGCTGCCGCACGGCACGGACGTGATCATGTCGGATACGGTCGGTTTCATCTCGGACCTGCCGACGCATCTCGTCGCGTCCTTCCGCGCGACGCTTGAAGAGGTCATCGAGGCCGAGATCATCCTGCACATCCGCGACATGTCCGATCCCGACGCTTCGGCGCAGGCGGCCGACGTGAACAAGATCCTGCGCGATCTCGACATCGACACGGGCGACGCGGACCATGTGATCGAGGTCTGGAACAAGGTCGACAAGCTGGACGAAGCGGGCCGCGAGGTGCTGCGCACGGCGGCCGAGACGCACACCGGCGGGCAGGGCGTCTTCCTGGTCTCGGCGCTGACGGGCGAAGGCATCCCGGCCCTTCTGACGGATATCGAGAAGCGGATCGCGGGCCAGCTCGGCGGCGTCACGCTGCTCGTGCCGCCGGAGGATCTCAGCCTCCTGTCGTGGCTCTACGAGAACGCCAATGTGCGCTCGCGCGTCGATCAGGACGACGGCGCGGTCGAACTCGTCGCGGACATGACGGTGCAGGCCAAGGACGAGCTACGCCGCCTCGTCGAGCGCCATCCCGGCCTGACGCTCAGCTGACAGCCGGTTGGACCTGAACGGCGGCGTCATTGCGCGCCGCCGTCTTCGCCTCGATCCAGAGAGCCTCCATCGTTTCCAGGTCGGCCGCTTCGAGGCTCGATCCGCGCCGCTGGAGTTCGGTTTCGATATGGCCGAAGCGCTGGCGGAACTTCGCGACGGTGCGACGGAGCGCGGCCTCGGCGTCGATCTCGTGAAACCGTGCCACGTTGACGAGCGTGAAGAGCACGTCGCCGAACTCGTCCTCCATGTGGTCGGTATCGCCGGCCGCCAAGGCTTCGTCGAACTCGTCGAGTTCCTCGATCAGCTTCCGGCGGATGTCGCTCGCATCGTCCCAATCGAACCCTACCTTCGCGGCCTTCTGCTGGACCTTCAAGGCGAGCGTCAGCGCCGGAAAGGCCGGCGAGACGCCGCCGAGCAGGCCGCTCGGCTCGGCACCGCCGCCCCAGCTATCTCGCGCGCCGCGCAGGCGACGGCGCTCCGCGCGCTCGGCCTTTTCCTCCGCCTTGATGCGCTCCCACTGGTCTTTCGCCGAGCGTGCCGAACGCGCGGTCTCGTCGCCGAAGACATGTGGGTGTCGCCGGACCATCTTGGTGGTGATGCGCTCGACGACGTCGCCGAAGGCGAAGAGCCCGGCTTCTTCGGCCAGCTGCGCGTGATAGACGACCTGCAGCAGGAGATCGCCGAGCTCCTCGCAGAGATCCTCGGCATCCCGGCGCTCGATCGCGTCGGCGACCTCGTAGGCTTCCTCGACCGTGTAAGGCGCGATCGTCTGGAAGGACTGCTCGATATCCCAGGGACAGCCTGTCTCGGGATCGCGCAGCGCGGCCATGATCTCGATCAGCCGCTCGACGTTTCGCGAGGCTTCCATCCGCAGGCTCCGTTCCGTTCGCATCCGCACGCCATCGCTTAAGCCCGGGCATGGCGAGCCGCAACGTTCATCTCGGCGGACGTCGCGCAATCGAGCCCGACGGCGCTCGCACGCCCATCGCGCGCTGTGTGTCGCCGAACGCACAAAGGCAGAGGCACGTCGCCGACATTGGGGAGATCGAAACACATCGTCGGCACAAAGAGGGACAGTGCCTCCGCATCTTTGATGCGGTGACCAGACAGGAACGAACACGAGACCCTCTTCTCCAACCTCACCCCATATGTTCCATAATGTATATTATGCAACTGTCTCTCGTGTGATCCTGATCCAGTCCCCTGCTTAGTTGGCAAAGAAGGCCATTTCGAGCGGCTCTCCATGGGTTCGATCGATTGGGCTTGTTGGAATGCGCACTGGAAGAAACTGGAGAGCCGTGCGGAGGTGCCCGCTCCGTCCTTCGCCGTCCGCTGCGGAGTGTCGCTCTTGCCGGATATGGCGAACTGCATGTCATGCCGACGAGCTCAGCTCGATGAGATGGGAGCTTTTCGAACGATCAGGCCATCCGTCTGCCGGCCGACGCTTTCAGCTCGCTTGCTGCCCTCGAACACGCTCGGGCACGCCATCGCAGCGTTCGGCGGTGTTTCGCCTCAGTCGATCGGAAACTCGATTTCCAGGCCGTCATAGGCTGGCCGGATGTGGCTCGGCAGATCGCGGCAGAGCGTCTCGTAATCCAGCGGCGTATGCATATGGGTCAGCGTCGCTTCGGGCACGCCGAGCCGCTCGATCCAGTCCAGCGCCTGCTCGACCGACAGATGGCTCGGATGGCGCTTGTACTGGAGCGCATCGATGACGATGTGCCGGGCGCCCGAAATGGCCGAAATCGCCGGATCGGGAAAATGGCTGACATCGCTCGCATAGACGATCGGACCGCAGCGCAGGCCGAGCGAGGTGATCGAGCCATGGATCTGGCGGAACGGCAGAATCTCCAGCGGCCCGCCCGGCCCGTCCACGCGAACCGGAATATATTCCTCCATCGGAACATGCCGGACGATCGATGGGTAGTCGCTTTTTTCAGGCCTGTGAAAACAGTATCGGAAGGCTTCGACCACGCGTTCATAGGTCGGCGTGTCCGCGTGAACGGGAATGCGCTCGTGCTGTTCGAGCATGAAGCCGCGCAGATCGTCGAGGCCGTGGGTGTGGTCTGCATGGGGATGGGTCAGGATGACCGCGTCGATGCGCGAGACCCGCCCGGCCAGCATCTGCTCGCGGAAATCCGGGCCGCAATCGTAGACGACGGTCGTCGTGCCGCTCATCGAGATCCGCTGCAGCATGGCGGAGGCGCGCCTGCGCCGGTTGCGCGGGTTCGTGGGGTCGCAGGCGCCCCAGTCGCCCGTGATGCGGGGCACGCCCGGCGACGAGGAGCAGCCGAGAATCGTCAGCCGCAGGAGGTCGCTCACGCCGCGGCCTTCGTCCGGCGCGGATCGGGCACCTTGGAAAAGAGGCGGAAGAAGTTGTCCGACGTGGCGGCCGCCAGCGTGTCCAAATCGACGCCTTTCACGGCCGCGAGAACCTCGGCGGTCTGGCGGACATAGGCGGGCTCGTTGCGCTTGCCGCGGTTCGGCATCGGCGCGAGGTACGGCGCGTCGGTCTCGACGAGCAGCCGGTCGAGGGGCACGGATGCCGCGATCTCGCGCAGCGCATCCGACTTCTTGAAGGTGAGAATGCCGGAAAAGGACACGGTGCCGCCGAGCGCGATGCCGGTCTCGGCCAGCGCCGGTCCGGAGGAGAAACAGTGGAGAATGAACGGGAAGGCGCCCTTCTCCGTCTCGGCCTCCAGAATGCGCCGCATGTCGTCGTCGGCATCGCGAGCATGGATGACCAGCGGCAGGCCCGTCTCGCGGGCGGCCGCGATATGGCGCAGGAAGACGGATGTCTGCACCTCGGGCGAGGCCTTGTCGTAGAAATAGTCGAGCCCGGCCTCGCCGATCCCGACGATCTTGCTCCGCTCCGCCCAGCGAACGAGCTCCGCAGTCAGCACGTCGGGCTCTTCGGCGGCGCTGTTCGGATGGGTCCCGACGGTCGCATAGACGCCGGGATAGGCCTCGGTCAGAGCGATCAGGCTCTCGATCCGGGCGACGCGGGTCGAGATCGTGAGAATCGTCCCGATGCCGGCGGCGCCCGCCCGCTCCACGATCGCGTCGCGCTCTTCCGAAAAATCGGGAAAATCGAGATGGCAATGGCTGTCGACGAGGAAGAGGCTCATGGGAGATCGATCCATGAGAGCGCCGTGGGTCCTGAGGGACTCACGAGGGACGCTCTGTCGTTTGGGTTCGGGAGCATCGGTCTCCGATGGGGCGGGTCCGCCCGATCGGAGCATGCTCTCATGCGATGGCTCGCGGCGACCGGATGGCGCGGCGCCGCGAACCCTCATCTCGTTTCGCCGGAGATAGCGCATCGCAGCGCGGCGAACCAGTGCGGCGCCCCCTGCCCGCGTTCCTCTGCAGCGGCTTTCTCCCGCGAGGCGGTTACGGGGCGCTTGCCTCCGGTTCGACGATGCGCGGGAAGATCGCGCTCGGCGCGGGCATGGCGCGGCCGGGCACGAGCGCGATGTCGGGCGTCAGCTCCGTGAAGCTGCGCTCGGTCTCGGCGACGCCGAGAATGTCGAGCAGCTTGCCCGTCGCCGCCGGCATGATCGGCTGGAGCAGGATCGCGACCCGGCGCAGGGTCTCGGCCGTCACGTAGAGGACGGTGCCCATGCGTGCCATGTCGGTCTTGCGCAGCGCCCAGGGCTCCTGCGCCGCGAAATAGCGGTTGGCGTCGGCGACGGAGGCCATGATCGGCGCGAGCATGGCATGCAGCTCCTGCCGGTCGATCGCCTCGCGGGCGCGGCGCAAAAGATCGGCCGTCGTCGCCAGCATCGTGGCATCTGCCTCCGTGAAGGCGCCGGGCTGCGGCACCACGCCGTCCAGATGCTTGGCGATCATCGAGAGCGAGCGCTGCGCGAGATTGCCGAGATCGTTGGCGAGTTCGGAATTGGCGCGGTTGACGATCGCCTCGTGCGAATAGTTGCCGTCCTGGCCGAAGGGCACCTCGCGCAGAAGGAAGTAGCGCAGGGGATCGAGCCCGTAGGTCTCGACCAGCGAGAACGGATCGATGACGTTGCCGACCGATTTCGACATCTTCTCTCCGCGATTGAAGAGAAAGCCGTGGGCGAAGACGCGCTTGGGCAGCGGCAGTCCAGCCGACATGAGGAAGGCCGGCCAGTAGACGGCGTGGAAGCGGACGATGTCCTTGCCGATGACGTGGAGATCCGCCGGCCAGAAGGCGCTGCGCTCGCCGCCGTCGAGATAGCCGGTCGCCGTCAGATAGTTCGTGAGCGCGTCGACCCAGACGTACATGACGTGCCGCTCGTCGCCGGGCACGGGAATGCCCCAGTCGAAGGTCGTGCGCGACACGGAGAGATCGCGCAGGCCCGATTTGACGAAGGAGACGATCTCGTTGCGCCGTTCGGCCGGGCCGACGAAATCCGCCTCGGCCTCGTAGAGCGCGAGCAGCCGATCCTGAAAGGCGGAGAGACGGAAGAAGTAGCTCTCCTCCTCCATCCAGGTCACGGGCGCCCCCTGCGGGCCATAGCGAATGCCGTCCGGGCGAAGCTCCGTCTCGTCCTCGGCGAAATAGGCCTCGTCCCGCACGGAGTACCAGCCGGCGTAGGAATCCTTGTAGATGTCCCCCGCCTCCAGCATCCGCGTCCAGATGGCCTGGCTCGCGGCGTGATGGCGCGGCTCGGTGGTGCGGATGAAGTCGTCGTTGGAACTGCCGAGCACCTTGCCCATCTCGCGGAAGACCTCGGCATTGCGGTCCGCGAGCTCGCGAACCTCGATGCCCTGGTCGCGCGCCGTCTGCAGCATCTTGATGCCGTGCTCGTCGGTGCCCGTCAGGAAGAACACGTCGTATCCGTCGAGCCGCTTGAACCGGGCGATCGCGTCGGTCGCGATCAGCTCGTAGGCGTGGCCGATATGCGGCCGACCGTTCGGATAGGAGATGGCAGTGGTGATGTAGAAACGTTCGGCCATGCTGGCTTTCGACAAGGGTTCGCGTTCGGGAGCGTGACCGCCTTCGCCGAGATAAAGCATCGCGCGCAACGGCTCAATCCGTTCGCTGACCTCACGGGCCTTCGGATCACGCCGCGCGGCAGGGTCAACCCGCCGCCCGCTCCTCGTAGAGCCGTGCGAAGAAGGTCAGCAGCATCTGCTTGCGGTCGAGATTGAAGGCTGCGCCCTCGCGGAGCCTTGAACTTTCCGCGCTCCAGAGGCGCGAGAGGCCGGCCGCGCGGTCGAGGTCGCCGGCCGCCAAGTGAGCTTCCGCCTCAGCCCCGAGCCGGCGGAAGAGACCCGCCAGCGAAAGCTCCAGCGCGGTCTCCCGCCCCTTCTGCGTCAGCCCGTCGGCCAAGGCGTGGATGGCGGGCCAGTCCGCCTCGGGGCGGCTCCAGATCGTCTCGATGCGAGCCTCGAAATCGAGCCCGCCGCTCGCCAGGAGCGAGGCGGCGGTTCGCACGCTGCCCGCGGCGAGCGGCAGGACGGAGCGGATTTCCGTCTCGGTCACATCGAGGCCGAGCCCGAGAAGCACTTGTTCGAGCGCATCCGGCGCCAGCGGGTCGAAGCGCAGGAGCCGACAGCGCGAGCGGATGGTCGGCAGAAGCCGCCCCGGCAAGTGGTTCGTTATGAGGAAGAGCGACCGGGCCGGCGGTTCTTCCAAAATCTTCAGAAGCGCGTTCGCGGCATTCCGGTTCATGTCGTCGGCGGGATCGACGATGGCGATGCGCCATTGCCCGCCGGAGGTCGTGGCCTGGAAGAAGCGGTTCAGCCGCCGGATCTCCTCCACGGTGATCTGGGTCTTGAAGCCCGGCGTGCGCTCGTTGGCGGGACGCGTCAGATGAATGAGGTTGGGGTGGCTCCCCTGCGCCACCTGCCGGTCCACACCGTCCCCACCGGGCACGAGGTCCGCCTCGGAATCGTAGCCGAGAAGCCGGCGGGCGAAGGCGAAGGCGGCGGTCGCCTTGCCGATGCCGCGCGGGCCCTGGAACAGCCAGGCGTGATGAACCCGCCCGCTGGCCTCAGCCGCCAGAAGCTCGCCCCAGGCCGTGTCCTGCCCCAGCACACGACGCGCCGAGGACGGCGGCGCGACGCCCTCGATCGTGTCGTGCTCCTCGGCGACCTCGATCGCGCTCAAGGCGTGGCCGGCGCGCTGGCGCTGGTCTGGCGGCCCTTCGTCTCCAGCCGGCGGCATTCCAGCCGCTCGCCGACGATGAAGCGGATCTCGCGCGCGATCTCGTCCGCCGGCCGGGCGGCATCGACGACGACGCAGCGGCCGGGTTCGGAAACGGCGATGGCGAGGAAGGCCCGCCGGCGCTCGGTGTGCAGCGCCAGCCCCTCCGCCTCGAACCGATCGGCAACCTCCGCGCCGCGCCGCTTGGCCGCGCGCGCGAGGCCTTCGACGGGATCGATATCGAGAAGGATCGTCAGATCGGGATAGAGCCCGGCGATCGTCGCGGCCTCCAGCGTTTCGATCAGGGCCTCGTCCCGGCCGCCGAGACCCTGGTAGACGCGCGTCGAATCGTGGAACCGGTCGCAGAGGACGATGCGGCCGGCCTCGAGCGCGGGACGGATCAGCGTCTCCACATGGTCCGAGCGGGCGGCGGCGAACAGCAGCGTTTCGATCTCTTCGCCCAGAGCCTTGGCGGCGCCGGAGAGAATGACGTGCCGGAGCGCGTCGGCGCCCGGCGTGCCGCCGGGCTCGCGGGTCGTCACGACCGTCGAGCCATCCGCGCGAAGCGCCTCCGCCAGCCGGGCGATCTGCGTGGTCTTGCCGCTGCCCTCGCCGCCTTCGAAGGTGATGAAGAAGCCGATCATGGCCGCACCTGAAGCGCCGTCAAAGCGCGCGAATCCAGCCGAAGGCCAGTTCGCGCGCCGCGCCCATGGCGCGCGATGCGAACGTGCCCTGCTCCACCGCGGTCGCGGCGAAGAGATCGGCGGAGAGACTCTCGCGCCCGTCGATGAGGATGGACAGGCGGCCGATCTTCTGGCCGGCCTCGACCGGCGCCAGAAGCGGCCCGTCATAGACGAATTCGGCCTTCACGGCGTCCTCTCGCTCCTTCGGCACATAGACGACGATCGGTTCGTGCGTCTCCACGGGAACGTTCGAGACGACGCCGCCATAGACGCTCGCCGCGCCGAACGGCGTCTTGGCGGCGAAGAGTTCGGCGCGCTCGAACGTGTCGTTCGACCAGTCGAGCAGCCGGCGCGCCTCCTCGGTGCGATCCTTGATGCTGTCGAGACCGCCGAGCGCGAGGAAGGTCTTGCGCCCTGCCCGGTCCGTCACGCCCATCAGCGAATAGCCGGATGCCTCGGTGTAGCCCGTGCCCATGCCGGTCGCGCCGATCCCCATGGCCAGGAGCGGATTGCGGTTGCGCTGGAAGATCTTGTTCCACTCGAAGGAAGGCTCGGCGTAGATCGCGTAGAAATTCGGGTGATGCTCCTCGATATGGCGCGCGAGCGTCACGAGATCGCGGGCGGTGACGCTCTGCCCCTCCGCCGGAAGCCCGGACGGATTGACGAAGTGCGAACCGGCAAGGCCAAGCGTTTTCGCCGCCTCGTTCATCAGCCCGGCGAACCCCGGCTCCGACCCGGCCATTCCCTCCGCGATGATGATCGTTGCATCGTTCGCGGCCTGGACGATCGTGCCGCGGATCAGCGCATCGAGCGGAACGCTGGAGTTCAGCCCGGCGAACATGGTGGAGGTGCCGGAGGGCGCGCCGCCCGTGCGCCAGGCGTGTTCGCTGACGGGAAAGGTCTGGTCGAGCGACAGCTTGCCCGCTTCGAGCGCCTCGAAGACGACCTCCATGGTCATGAGCTTGGCGAGAGAGGCCGGCGGAAACGGCGCGGCGGCATCCTTCTCGAAGAGAACGGCCCCGGTCTCGCCGTCGACGATCAGCGCCTGACGCGCCTTGGTCTCCACCGGCGCGGAGGCACGGTCGGCCGCAGCGGCAGCCGAGACGAGCGCCGCGGGCGAAAGCGAGAGGCAGATCGCAGCGGCCAGCGCCGTCGTCACACGCCGCATCGAAGACCCCTGCCCCTTCGAAGCCGGTTCGAAACCAGACGTTCTTGGATAACCGACCATGTCATGGAGATAGCCGCACCGATGAAGCGCCGCAACGGCCGAAGGCCTCGCTGCACCGGCATTTGCAGGCGCCGAGACCCCACCGGCTGCGATGCGGCCGGTCGGTCGTCAGTCGCGCAGAACGAAGGCGTCGGAAGCGCCGGCCTGCCAGAGCTGGGCGAGAAGCGCGTCGGCGTCTTCGGAGGGCTTCAGGTCGAGCGCGAGGGTGGCGGCGCCACCGGCCGGATCGGCATCGGCGACGAGCTTGCCGTGTCCCTTGGCGAGATCGCGGATCGCGGCGACGAGAGCGGCATCCGTTATCGCGCCGATCTCGATACGCTCGCCCTTGCGCAGCGTCGCCGTGGCGCGGGAGGCCAGCGTGTCGAGCGCGCCGGCGGCGCCGCCGAACTTCGGCGCTTCGGCGAAGGAGCTGACGACCAGAGGCTGGATGCGCTGGCGGGCGGCGGGCTTGGGCACGATCGCGCCGATGCCTGGCTCCGAGCGGGCGGCCTGTCCGATGATCGAGCCGACGGTGACCTCGTCGATCGTCGCGGGCTGGGTCTGGAGGACCGCGTCGGGGCGCACGCCCGGCAGGTCCGGCGAGGCGACCTTGCGGGTCATGGCGGGGAAGCGCGGGGCACGCTCCTCGTTCATCGCGACCATCACGCCGGAGGGAAGGCCGCTATCGATGGCGCGCACGTTGCCGGGGTGGTAGCTCGCCATCAGCATCTTGGTGTCGTCGCCTTCGAGGGGCGCCCGACCGGCATACTCGACCTTGATCTCGCCGATGCCGTCCTGCTTGTAGCCGAGAAGTTCGGCGGCCTTGGAGGAGAGGTCCATCACGCGGCCTTCGTGATAGGGGCCGCGATCGTTGACGCGAACCGTGATCTCGCTGCCGTTCTTGAGGTTCGTCACCTTGGCATAGGACGGGAGCGGAAAGGTCGGGTGCGCGGCGGAGAGGCCGAACATGTCGTAGACCTCACCGTTGGCGGTGAGCCGGCCGTGGAAGCTGGAGCCGTACCAGGAGGCCTCGCCGGTCTTCACGTAGCCCGGCTCTTCCTTGGGATAGTACCACTTGCCGCGCACCTTGTAGGGCTTGCCCACCTGATCGCGCCCGCCGCCCTTGCGGACGATGCGCTTGTTGGTAACGCGCGGGCTGGCGGAAACGCCGAACTCCTTGGACGAGAACGACTCGTTGGGATCGGAATGAATGATGTCGTCGGCGCCGCCCCCGTGGGTCGAGGAGCCCGACTGGCAACCGGAAACCGAAACGCCGGCAATGACGAGCATCGACAGAGCGATGCGGCGGCCGACTTTTCCTCCGGCAGTCATCATGCGTTTCATTCCCCGGCTTCGGAAACGGCGCCCTGCGGCCGCTCCTCCCCATCCCTGTCGCCTCTAAAGGTAAACAGTCTCTTAATTCACGGGCAATGCGCCCTTCCCGGCCTGGACGCCCGCCACATTGCGGTCGAATGATTGACTGTGTCGTCGATGCAACAAAGAGGGGCCGGCGAGGAAGGGGGAAGCAGTCGTCCGGTTGGGACAGGCGCCAGGACGGTCGATCGAAGCCCTAAACCGCCTAGACTTCGGCGAATCTATCGCCGACGGCAGCTCAGTCGAGGATGTGGCAAATACCGTTCGGATCGGTCGAAGCACTGTGGCGCGATCACATTCTGGCCTTATTTCGACCGCGAGATCGCCGTAAGATTTTCGTCGATCACGTTTTGTTACAAGCACCCTTTCGGGGCCGGCACGCGGGTCAAATTGCAAGACTCGTGCTTCGTCCCCTCCGTGGGTGCCTATTGGACACGGACGGGCGGTGTATAGGGCCGCGGGCCTGCGCTCGGGGCCGGAGCTGGCGGGAGGGTCTTCGGCGTCTCCACACGCGGGCGCGTGCCCTCCTCCGAGATCCGGCCTCGTCCGGCGGCGGGAGCCGCGTCCCGCCGGCTCGCGACGTCCGCACGCCGGTCGGTTTGGCGCGGCTCCGATCGTCTCTCCTCCGACCGCCGGATGTCGCCGCGCTGCCGATCGACGCGATCGTAGCGCGATGGTCCCCGATAGCGGTCGCCGTAGACGGGACGATCGTCCCGGTAGATCGGGCGCGGACGGTACTCGTCGCGATAAACCGCCCCCGGCCGCGGCTCGTAGCCGTCCCAGTAGGGATCGTAGCCGCGGAGATAGCGGGGATTGTCCGCCACGCAGCCCGACAAAGCGACGGCGATCGCGCCCAGCAATAAAATTCGCTTCATGAAGCCTCCCGTTTCCCCTGACTTGGGACGCTTCGTGGGCTCGTCGAGAGGGCGCCGCCTCGGGAGGCCTACATCGGGCCGACGCCGATCGCGGGAAAGCCCCCGCTACGGGCGCTTAATGGCCGGGTCGTCCGCGCCGCCAATAGGCGACGACGAGATGCCGGTCGCGCGACATGCGCAGCTCGCCCCGCAGATGGGCGCGGATGGCCTTGAAGTCCTGAAACTCGCAAGCCGCCCAGACGAAGGGATCGGGGCCGATCGCCTGCCAGTCCAGATCGCGCAAGGCGCGCGGCAAGGCCCCGAAGGTTCCGGGTTCGGCGCCCTGGCGATGGTGGAAGCGGATGTCGAGATCGGCTTTCGAGACGAGGTTCACCTCGTCGGCAGGCCCGTCCACTTCCACGATCACGGTTGCGCGCGTGCCAGCGGGCAGATCTTCGAGGATGCGGGCGATGGCGGGCAAGGCGGTGTCGTCGCCCATCAGAACGAGGTTCTCGCCCTGCGGCGCCTCGCCCCCGCCGGGCCCGGTAATGCCGACGAGATCGCCCGGTCGGGCCCCGAGGGCGAAGTCGGAGCCGGGCGTTTCGTCGCCGGGATGAACGACGATATCGACGACGAGTTCGCCCCGGGCGGCATCGATGCTGCGGATCGTATAGACGCGCCGGGTCAAGGCATCCTCGCCCTGCGGCCAGACCGGCAGGCCGCTGTCTCCCATGACCGGCCAGATCGGAGATCGATCCTTCGGAGGGAAGATCAGGTAGACGTGGTAGCCACCCTGCGCGAAGCGCCCGATATCCTCCCCGCGCAGATGCACCCGCCGCATATGCGGCGTGAGCGCCTCCGAGCGGACGACCTCAAGCTCGCGGAACCAGGGAAGCGGGGAGCCGGCCGGTAAGCCGTCGCCCTGCCAGGAGATCTCCGGCAGTTCGCCCTCGTGGAACTCGGCCAGATGCTCTGCGATGCCGATCTTCAGATAGCTGAGCTGGATCGGATCGACCGATGCGACGTCGACCCGAAGCGTGTCGTCGTCGGAGGCGAGGACGGCGGTTCCGTACTCGAACGAGACCCGCCCTCGACCGACCTCCGACACGACCTCGCCATGCTCGGCGAAGTGCTCGCAGAGAAGGGTCAGGAGGCGCTCGGCGCCCGTCACGCGGATGGTGGAGTGAGCCTGCAGCATGGAGGACCTTCCCGGCCGTCTGAACCGTCACGCGCCGTTCGGGACGAATCCGTCCAAGCGCTCGCGACAGGAGGCATAGGATTGTTGAACTCAGCATTCAAGTTTTCGATGAAAGGCCGGCCGTCGCCGCTAGCGAGGGAGAAAACTCGAGCGCTTCGGCATCCGGTTGAAAGACGACAGGACCATCATCCCGCGTGATAAAATCGACACACCCATCGAACCGAGACCGCCGAGCATTTCGGAAGTGTTCCTAACAGTCAGGAAATATGAGTAGAAAACTCAGGTTGAGTCCCAGCCGAGAGTTCGTTCCATGTCGCTTCCCACCCCGCGCAAACGGTCGTCCCGCCATGTCCGGAACGGTCTCTGGTTTTCGTCCACGGCGATCCTCGCGGGGCTGTTCGCCGTCGGCGCGGCCGCGGCTCAGGACGTGATCGAGCTTGAGACCGTCACCCTTTCCGGCACCCGGAGCGGCGACGGCACGGGCCCCGGCGAGGCGAACGAGCAGACGGGCTTCGTCGCCAAGCGGAGCGCGGGTGCGACCAAGACCAACACGCCGCTGATCGAGACGCCGCAGGCCATCACCGTGGTCACGGACGAACAGATCGAGCGCCAGGAGGTCCGCTCCATCCGGGCCGCCACCCGCTATTCCGCCGGCGTGACGCCCGAGACGACGGGCGGCGGCGACACGCGCTTCGGAGGCTTCGCCATTCGCGGCTTCGACGCGACGGCCAATTCCACGTTTCTCGACGGCCTGCGCTTGCCATCGAGCTCGGTCATCAACTTCCTCGGCCTCGATCCCTATGGCGCCGAGCGGGTCGAGATCCTGAAGGGCCCCTCCTCCGTCCTCTACGGGCAGAACGGCCCGGGCGGGCTCATCAACTACGTCTCCAAGAAGCCGACCGACGCGCCGCTGCGCGAGATCGAGGTCAATGGCGGCAGCTTCGGTCTGCTCGAAGGGCGCTTCGATGTTTCCGGTCCGCTCTCTGAGGACAGCCCCTTCGGCTACCGGCTGACGGGCGTGGCGCGCAAGGCCGGCAATCAGGTGGATCACGTCGACGACGACCGCCTCTTCATAGCGCCTGTCATCGACTGGAAGCCGGATGCGGACACGACGCTGACGGTCCAGGGCAACTACCAGCGCGACCGCGCGGGCTGGGGCCTCCAGTTCCTCCCCGCCTCCGGCACGGTCTTCGAGAACAACGGGCGCCGCATCCCGAACAGCCGCTTCCTCGGAGAGCCCGATTTCGACCGCTACGACACGGATCTCGGTTCGATCGGCTACCAGTTCGACCACCGCATCGACGAGATCTTCACCGTCCGCCAGAACGCGCGCTACTCCTTCCTCCAGCATGAGGAGGCGAGCATCTATGGCGGGGGCTATGCCGACGAGGCGCTCGGCCTTCTCAACCGCAGCGGCGGAACCGGCGACACCGACCTCGACAGCTTCTCCATCGACAACCAGGTCCAGGCGGAGTTCGCCACCGGCCCGCTCGCTCATACGCTCCTCGGCGGGCTAGACTATCGCACGACCGGCTATTCCGACCGCGTCGACCTCTACGGCGCGGACCCGATCAACGTGTTCGATCCGATCTACGGAAGCCCGATCACGGCCTTCGGCACCTACTACGACAACGACGTCGACCAGGATCAGACGGGCCTCTACCTTCAGGACCAGATCAAGATCGAGAAGCTCTCGGTGGTTCTGAGCGGCCGCTACGACTGGGCGACGACCGAGCTGCAGCGCCCCGACAGCGTGTTTCTGACGGCGGTGGACGCCGACAAGGATGCCAGCGCCATCACCGGACGCGTCGGCCTCATCTACAATTTCGACAGCGGTTTCGCGCCCTACGTCACCTATTCGGAATCCTTCCTGCCGCCGCTCGACGTCAGCACGACGGGCGGCCTGTTCGAGCCCGAGACCGGGCGCCTCTACGAGGCCGGCGTGAAGTACCAGCCGCCCGGCTGGGACGCGACGCTGACGGCCTCCGTGTTCGACATCGTCCGCGACGATGCGATCCGCTTCGGCTTCGACCCGGTCGCCAACCGCTCGCTCGTCGAGCAGACGGGCCAGATCACCTCGCAGGGCTTCGAGCTGGAGGGCGTCGCGAGCGTGACCGAGGATCTGAACCTGCGCCTCGCCTATACCTATCTCGACGTCGAGATCACGGAGGATCTGGAAGGCGGGTTCGAGGGCAAGACGCCGACCACGGTCCCCGAGCACACGATCGCGGCCTGGGCGGACTACACGATCCACAACGACTCGCTCTTCGACGGATTGGGCGCCGGCCTCGGCGTCCGCTATGTCGGCTCCAGCTTCGGCGACGATGCCAACACGTTCAAGGTGCC
This sequence comes from Aureimonas sp. Leaf427, assembly GCF_001425485.1. GTDB lineage: Bacteria > Pseudomonadota > Alphaproteobacteria > Rhizobiales > Rhizobiaceae > Plantimonas. The sequence continues at coordinate 159,011 of NZ_LMQW01000023.1, forward strand.
GGGCGCCACGGTCTTCGATGCCGTCGTCAGCTACGAGAAGGACAATTACGAACTCTCGGTGAACGCCAGCAACCTCTTCGACAAGGAATACGTCGCCTCCTGCGGAAACCGCGACTTCTACTGCTTCGCCGGCGAAGGCCGCCGCATCACGGGCAAGGCGACCTTCCGCTGGTAGCAACCGACGCGGAGGGGCCCAGCCCCTCTCCCGCCGAGATGCTGGAGGCAGAACGTTCTACCGCCGGACGGGCCGGGCTTCCTGGCTCGGCCCGTCGGCGCAGTGGCCGGTTAGCCTATCAGAGCAATGGCAAACCCGCGCGGGAGATGCGCCTGCAGGAAGGACAACTCCCCCGCAGCCAGTCTGCCGCCACGCAATTGCCAGCGACCTTGCGACCCCACGCCTTGCCCCGCGCCATCGCACGGTGCGGCGGAACAGGTTGACGCGGCGAACCGCCGAGCGGTAAAGCCCAAACGAAACGACCGTTCGGTAGCAGACTGGAAGTAGCGGCCCTCCCATTGAGGCTCTGCCCGGCCAAATCTCGCTAGCGATCACAGCCTCCGGATGGGTGGCCGAGCGGTTGAAGGCACCGGTCTTGAAATTCGGTTGCGGCGGTGTCGGTTCGTCACGCCGAATATTGGAACATCCTATATCGTAAGGCTTTACGCCTCGCCTCGTCTCCTTTTGTCGTGCTGCATTCGTTCTCGTGCTACCGTGTTGGGTAGCAAAATGGTAGCAGCGTGTTCGGCGAACGTTCCGGTCTCCAGAGTGCTCCAATGTGCGTTCTCACTTCGTGGCATTGCAGGCGGCGCAGACTGGAGCTGCGGATGTCGCTTCTATGACGAGGCCGCGTAATCCCTGCGGCGATAGTTTGCTCCGTTATCTGGATCGCGGCTCTTGGAAGGTACCATGAGAACATACATAAACTGGACTGCCGCCATCATTCTGGCAGAAGCCGTAACATGGAGCGGCTTAGCGGTTGCAGCCGGTGATAGTGAGATATTAAGTTGTCGAGCGGAAACCGATTCGCTTCAAAGACTTACCTGCTACGATAAGATTACAGTTGCTGAGCCAGAACCATCAGCATCTACGCGCTCGCCGCACTCGGTCTCGTTTGTGTCAGGCGATCTGCGGATACAGTCAAAAGACTTCGAGAAGACGATATATAACGAGCGGGTTGAATTCATACCGACTTTTCGAAATGCTGGAGAAAAGACCGTCGTCGCACTTATGTTTGATTTCACTTTCAGTGATGCCTTTGACGAAGAGATAATCAAGCAATCTAGCAAGGTTGATGTGCGCATAGCCCCAGGAAAAACCGTTCAGAGTAGTTCGTTCTTCTATTGGGAGGACAATCCTTTCATTGCTCGTGAACCATTTGACCTACTGTCAGGCCCGATTTCTGCAGGGACAACCAAGATTTCGGGTACCGTGACGAAGGTAGTGTATTCCGATGGGACTGCCGGTTGATGTGTATCGATACGGTTATGCGGCGCAAACAGTAAGCGACCGTCGCACTCGATACGTTGGTCGCTGAAATAGAGGTAGCGCGTCGTCTAGGGCCGCTGAACTGATTGTTGGCGTTCCGGTATACCACCCACCCATAGGCGGAGAGCGTATGCGTCCGCTGGCACTGGCACTCCGGCGATCAGTGGGACATGATTTGCAACATGATGGGGGCACAGCCGGCAGCTTGACCTGGTGCCTGAAACCCACCTCGAAGGGATCCCTACCATGAGCATCGAGACTCTGATCGATACGGTGGCCAAGCAGACCGCATTCTACACCGAACAAGCGGACAAGTGTGCAAAGGACGCGAGAGACACGCCGCTGGAAAGCGTCCGCGGTAAGAACCTCGGCTCTGAGACGTCATGGCGCGGTATGGCCGACTTGAGCGCAACACGTGAGGCGACACTGCGTGAGGACGCGGCGAAGCTCGTGCTCGCCGCAGAGGTGAAGGCGAGCTTGAAAGAATGACCGCCCTTACCGCTCTCACGCCATGGGAAAATCAGATGCTCAAGCGTGTGATCGCTGGATCGCGAGATGGCGGTTTCGGCTTGAGCGCTAAGGCGGTAACAGGCGGTGATATGACGGTGATGTTTGAGCTGATGCGGCTCGGCTTTGTGGAAGTCACCTACCGCGGGCGCAGCCATCGTTGGTACAGTCTGACGCCGGAGGGGCAGCGCGTGCGGGAGAACGGCTTGGCCGAGGCTGCATCATGATCCTCCTCTCGTGCAAATCAGTCACCCGGGTTTGAGAGCACAGTGCGCTCATCGTTTCCTTGGAGAAAGTTCACCCCTGCGCAGATCAGCCTCATGGAGCGTCTCTCCGGCTCCGGGGGCGCCCTCCCCTATGAGGATCTCGCCTATCGGGAGATTGTCGCCTCCGAAGAGCTGCGAAAGCTGAGGCTTGTGGACCTTAAACCGAGCGGGCGCTCTAAGCTGGCGATCATCGTCACCGAAAAAGGCCAGACATTGATTGCCGACGGCTACCGCACCGATCAGATCGTCGTCCGCGTGACAGCTCCGCAGATTGACCTACTGCGCCACCTCAATAATGCTCCTTCGGAAGACAGCGTTGGCCAGCCGATCAACGAACTCCAAGGCGTGACGCTTGACGTCTGCCGGCGGATGTCTCTGCGGGGCTGGGTCGAGTGGTATGACGGGTATTACGGCTCGCGCTGGGCTCGCCTTACAGCTGCCGGCCGAGAGGTGCTAGAGGCGATCGACGCGCTGGATGAGGCAATAGCTGAGATGAACGAAGCGCGCCGTCTAGGTCCGCTGCACTAGCTGATCTCGTCGGCGAAAGAGTTTTTGACTTCGAGCCGACGACGCCAAGCCGACCAGCCAGCCCGACATGCGCGATACGTCTTGGGCCGAAGGGCAGAACGAGATGCGGCGCAGGCGGGCGGCAGCTGGATAAACCGTGGAAGCCGCTGCGCCACACCTTTTGGACCCGAGGCCCTATAGCCGCTCGTCGGTGCAAGGGCGGGCCTCCCAGCGGACAGCCAGGCGGGAGACTGGCACGACTTTCAGCAGAGTGAAGAAGCCCGGTATCTCGTCTGGCTCATAACCAGAAGGCCGCACGTTCGAATCGTGCCTCTGCAACCAGCTTCCCGTCCGGCAGAGGCGGGATAGGCCCACGACGCTTCCCGGCTTCGATCGTGGCAACCGAACAGAGGAAAAAGCCGGCGCGCACGGTCAGTCCAAGACGGCCAGAAGCGCGACAATTCAGGATGGCTTGAACGCGTCGATCCACGTGGCAACGGCCATGATGATCACGGTGAGCGCCACCGCCACGGTTGATACTCGAGTCCAGTTCGCGGTGGTCCTGCCAGCCTTCGCGCTGTCGATCGCCGCTTCGGCTGCGAGGCGAGCATACCGAGCCGCTTCGATCTGCGCTTCGGCCGCAGCGACCATTTTTGCATCGACCACCTGCTGGGATAGTTCACGCCGCCGCTGCAGTTCACGATCCACCCAGTATGCAGCCTGTGAACCTGGCTGCTCTCCTGCGGTGAAAAGGTCTTCGAAGTCCTTATCGGTGAACGGATTCGCCACTGGCTGCTGCGCCTTCTCTGATCATGACGGGGAAGCAATCCCACGCCCTGCCGATCATGTGAAGAGCGCCGGCGCTAAGCCAGCGTCGCTTCCCTGATCCCGTGCAGCATCGCCAGCGTCATGTCGGACAGATCACGTCGGCCGCTTTCCATCGCCATGTGCAGGGCATCAGCATACTGGCCGGGTCGCAGGGATCCGTTCTCCTCCAGGCACCGCACTAGCGCCAAGAGGGCGACGAGATGGGCTGTCATGTGGGCGTCGAGGACTTCGCCGTCGTGGCTGAGGTTCGCCATGAGTTCCTCCGCTGATTGTCTGACGTGAGCATGGCGGCTCACCCTGTAAAGGGCGCCGCCTTACATGCGACGGTAATCGTCCCGGGTCGCCTTTCGCAGCTCGCTCTTCTGGTTCACCGGCGTAGAGCCGTAGACGCTGCTCTCGAAGTAGCCGCGCGGCCCGGCTTCGAGACATCCAGTGCATACGAAGCCAACCAGCCCGACTAGAGCGACGCGAACGATGGTGATTCTCGACATGATTTCCTCCTCATGAGGAGTAACGCTCGCACGTGATGCTGAATCTGGGAAGAGCGTCGGATCTATGCCGCTTCGGACATCCTCATGGCTAATGTGTTGGATCGGTCCATGAGCCTCTCCATGATCAGATACAGCCACGCTCGCATGGTGCCGCGTACCGGCCACGGTCGCAGCCTTAGGGCACGCTCGCGAAGCGCCTCGAGGTCGATCCGGTCGAAGATGGCGAGGAGCTCGTCAGTTCTCTCATGCCAGTCCGGTCGCTGCGCCAAGACATCGGACACCGCGGCGATTGTCTCTGACGACAGGGCCTCAGCGTTCGGCGCGGACTCGCGGATGCACCGGAGGGTGAGAAGTAGGTGCGCCTCGCCTTCCTCTTTCAGGATCTTCTCCATGGTGCCGCGAGCATGCGTCTCTCCGGGCCTTCGACGCTGCCTGGTCGGGACGGCTTGTACGGAGAAGAAGTCGAGAAGGATCAGCAATCTGCCAGCAGATCCAGCCATGTGGCGGTCGCTTCCTACGATAAATCGAGCCCCTTAGGACCTCAGCGGCTGAGGACATACACTGTTTCGTCCACCCACTTCATACGATACCCTCCGCAATCGCCACAGCGACAGCATGAGTGGGGTGCTGTGCTCCGAGCTTTCTGTAAATCGCTACCAAATTGGAAGACGCGGCCGTAGAGCTTATGCCGAAACGCCTAGCGACATCGGCCTCCGCTTCACCAGACAACAGCAGTTGGAGGATGTGAATCTCATGCTCTGAAAGACCCCGCTTCCTTTCGGCGGCCCGCTCGTCCATGGATCACCTCACGGCTGTTTTTCAACTTCAGCCTGTAATATTCTGAGAGCCTTCTCGAAAACGTCAACCGTTGCCAGATCGTTAATTTCAGAAGCGTATTTGATGGCGGCTTGCGCTTGCTCGATCGCTTCATCTCCATGTTCGTTCTTAAAGTAGCGAACCGCTCTCAACGTTTGCTCATCGAATTCATCCTCTGGCTGAAAGTCCATGTTGCCTAGTCCTGATCCTGTGCAGCGCAGCACGCTTTGTAGTGCTGATAAATTACGATCGATCGATGCGGTTCCGCGTTAAATGCTCAAAGAGTAGACAATCGATTGTTTTCGATGGACGTCGCCAGATTTCACGGCCGGCGCGATGCGGAAGGGATACAGCTCCTGCGTTCCCGAACTGAGGGCAGGCGTGACCTATGCCGGCTGAAGCTTCTGGCCCCGCAAAGCAGCATAAGCCGCGGCCCGCTCGTCGCAGATTCGCTTGACGTCGGCCGTCTCCTTCGGCGTGGGGATCATCACGTCCCCTTGCACGTCGTCGTAGCGGTAGAGGACATGCGTCTGGCTGGTGTTCCGCCTGATGGTCGTCTCCTGGATGAAGCCGCCAGCGATAGCCCCGCCCTCCTCGATGTCGGACAGGCGAGCCGCATGGATGAACTTCGGCAAGGCCGAAGGGGTGAGGTCGAAGTTTCCGTCGTCGAGGACCAAGCCAAGGCTGGCGAGGATCTCGCGCGGCGCCGCGGGCGCGATGACGCACCATTCGATCGGGGTGACGACGAAGGCCTTGCGGGCCTCGCCGCCCTCATTCGTCTTTCGGTCGGTGGCCGAGATCGCATAGAGCTCGAAGCGCTCCCGGTCCTCCGACCATCCGCCGATGTAGATCGTGAAGTCGGGAAGCTGGCCCCGGATCGTGCTGACGAACTGCGCCGCTTGATGGGTGAGAACGTCCGCGCTCTCAACGATCTCATCGAAGCTGGTGAACCGATCATCCAGCGCTGCCTCGAAGATCGGCATGATGGCTGCGACGCCGCGATAGGTGAGGAAGCCGCTATAGACCGGCAGGAGCGCGACCTTGTGCGCGAGGCCGGCAAGTTCGAGCGTCTCCGGTCGATAGCTGGCGCCATCGCTGCAGATGTCGAACCCATGGTCGTGCATCGTGATGACGATCGCGGTCATGCTGCCTTCGGCCTTTCGAGAATGAGTTCTTCGCCGTCCTCGCCGGTGCCGGCGCCGATCGCGTCCGCCATGCTGGCGAAGCCGCCATGCGCCAAGGTCTTGACGCCACCGCCGTTGATCGCCTCGAGGACGCCCCGATGCTTGGCTGTTGATGCGGCGTTGACGACGAACTCACCGTTGGAAAGCATGGCGTGTATGGAGTCTGACGTTCCCGTGCCGGGGCCGTAGACGCCGCCACCGCCGGCGAGGCGAAGCCCAGCCCAAGCGTCGCCGCCACCGGGCGCGCCCGTCATGCCGCCGGTGATGTTGCCGGCCAGTGCGGATATCCACGAACCGCTGAACCCACCCTTGTTGCCGAGCCCCGAAGCGAAGGCGTCGAGGACCGACTGCAGGACACCGCTCATCCGTGGCGTGAAGTCGTTCGCGATCTTCAGCATCTCCTGATCGAGCCCGCTGAAGGTGCCGGCGAGGCCGTCCGTCAGGCTCCTCGCGTTCGATGCGAAGGCAGAGACCGTGCTGTCGGTCGAGGAAGCCATCTTCTCGGCCGAGGCGTTGATGCGCTCGAAGGACTTCTCCGCGGCCGAGAGCCGGCCCCCGAAGTTGTGCGCGCCTTCCGGGTTGGCGAGGCTGAATCCCTGCGGACGCTCGAAGCCGGCGAAGGCTGCGGTGGCGCCGCGCACGTCCTTCGACGCGAGGAGGCGTCGGAACGCCGGGTTCTCCGTCGTCTGGAGTTCCTTCCAGGCGAAGTCGAGCTGGCTCTGGACGTTGCCGAGGTTCTGCTTCCCCCCGATCGACGCGAAGAGGTTGTTCTTCCGGTCGTTGTGCTGGAACAGGCCGAATGCCTGCCCTGCATCACCGACGGCCGTCGGGTTGAAGGCGCTCTCTGCCGACACGTTGCCGAGGATGCCGGCCACCTGATGCGGCGCGAGGCCCTTGGCCGTGAAGTAGTTGGCGATCTGCGCTTCGACGGAGCCGCCCGCCATCTTCGCGCCGGCGCTGTTGCCGTTGGCCGGGTTGAGGAGCTTGTCGAGCGCGTTGGCAGCTCCGCCCTTCTCTCCGCCGCCTAGGAGCGGTGCGATTCCGCCCGCTCCGTTCAGATTCACGACCGCCGCCGTCATCGTCACCGTACCGAGAGCGGAGGCACCGGCCCCGGCGGAGGACAGCGAAGGCGACTTCGTCCCGCCCATGAGATCGCCGAGCGTGCCGAGCGAGGTCCCAAGGAGCATGTTCTTCAGCGGGTTCGAAACCGCGAGCTGCAGGAAGGTGGAGGTGGTATCCTTCGCGACGCCCTTTAGGAGGTCTTTGACGTCCGCGGTGCCAGAGGCCAGGCCGTCCACGAGCGTGTCGATGGCATCGTCGCCGGCGCCCTTCAGCTCGCCCCACGCATCGGCCTGCCGACGGATCGCGTCGCCATAGTCGGACAGCGCGCGGGTGTTCGCGATCTGCCCGCGGGCGAACTCGCTGTTGAGGTCGATCCCCTGCTCCCGGAGCTTCCGCTGCATGTCGTAGACGACGCCAGCCTGCCGGGCGAAATCCTCGCTCTGCCCGATCGTGCTGGCCTGCATGTCGAGGCCGCGGAGGTCCTCCATCTGCGACCGCACCATGCGCAGCCGGTCGAGCTGGTCCGTCAGCGCGCCGGCGGCGGCCGTCGTGTCCCGGATGGCCTGCACTTCGGATGGATCGACCACTCGGCCCGCGTCCTCGGCTTCGCGGTAGAGCTGGAGGATCATCGTCTGTTGCTGGCGATAGGCCTCGGCCGCGCCGCGCGTCATGTCGAGGGTGGCCGCCTCGTCCTGGAGCGATCGGATCATGTCGCCGCGGGCGCGGGCGCGGTCGCGGAGGTCGTCGGCTTGCTGCCTTGCGTCGGCCTCGTAGACCATGGCGGACGCATGGGAGATGCGAGCCTCGCGCTCCGATGCCTCCATGACCTGCCCGGAGAGGGCGAGCCGCTCCTGCTCGGCCGCGATGCCGGCGCGCTCGGCCGTCGTTCGGGCGTTGATGGACCGGATGTCGAGATCCCGTCCGGCCCGGATGACGCCTTCCCGCCGCTCGATCTCCTGGAGCCCGGCGAGGTGCGTGGCGCGGGCGCTGCGCTCATCTGCTTCGGTGCGAGCCTTGCCGAGCGCGACCTGAAGGCTCTGGTCGAGACGGGACCGATCCGTGCGATTGTCCGGCACGAAGCCCCGGAGATCGCCCATGGCCTCCTTGAACTGTGTGCCCGCCAGGCGTGACCGAGCGGAGGCGAAGGCGTCGAGCTGTTGCTTCGCTGCCGCGGCCTCTTTGGCGAGTTCGATCAGCTTGTTGGCCGTGTCTCGAAGCGTCTCGTTGGTCGGATCTAGGTTGGCGATCTTCGCCACCTCGTCGACGAAGGCCCGCGCGTCCTCGGTCCCGGCCTTCAGGCCTTCCGCCAGCTTGACGAGCGGACCTTCGAACGCCTCGAAGCCGCGACGAGCTTCATACGTTCGGCCGCCGCTCTCTGTGCTGCGGGCTCGCGTCATGTCGCCACCGCCGGCGAAGCCGCTGTCGAGAAGCGACGTGCGAGAGGACAACTGCAGCTCCTCCGCACTCCGGCGAAGCTGGAAGGTCCGCGTGGCGCCAGAGGCATAGGCCGACTGCGCATCGATCGCGAGACCGTAGGACTTCCCGATCTCGCCGATGATCTTCTTGTGGTCCTCCATCGCCTCGCTGAGGGGCTTGATGGAGCGCATGCCCTGGACGCCGTAGTAGATCGCGGCGCCCGCTATCGCGGTCAGCCCGACCACCGCAAGGCGCCCGGGAGTGATCAGGGAGGCAATCCCCTCGCCCACGGCTTTAAGCGAGCCAGCGAGGCCGCCAGGGCCCGACTGGAGGGCATCCACCACCTGCCCGATCTGGGAGGCGAAGATCTGCATGGGCGGGGCGCCGAGCGCCCACATGGTCGCGACGTCGTTGCCCTGCCGGCTGAGGTTCAGGAGCTGGTTGCTGGTCAGCTTCGCCTTGTCGCCCACCACGACCAAGGCAGCGGACTGCCTCTCGGCCGCCTGTGTCGCCTGAGCCCGGTAGGATGCCGCCTCGCGAGCGCTGAGGCCACCGGCGGCTTCGGCCTTCGTGATCGCGTCAAGGCTCGCCTGATAGCGCTGGGTGACCGCCAGGAGCGGGTTGAACTCCGCACGGAGCGACGCGACGGAGCGGGCGAGGTTGTCGTTCTCGGCCTGCGCCTTCTTTGCCGCTGCGGCCGTAGCGGACAGGCCATCGAATGCCTTCTTGCTTGCGTTGTTCAACCCCGCGGCCGCAGCCTCGGTTTTGCCCGCTGCGGCCGTCAGCTTGTCGAGCTGTGCAGCCGCGTCGAGGGCAGGCTTCGAATTGATCTCGAAACCAAGGGATGCGTACTGCGTCATCAGCTCTCTCCTGCCTGATCAGGCGGCCTTCGCCGCCAGCTCGACGGCAGCCGCTTCCGCTTCGGCCGCACGGCGTCCGGCTGGCTGGTACGGGAGACGGCTGGCAGCGTGGACGTCGACCTGGATGCGGAGCCACGGCACCGTCTGGAGCATCTTCACGACGTTCTCGTGCGTACATTCGAAGGGCGCGTCGCCGTCCTCGAGCCCCTTCCAGTCGATGACGCTCCGGGCGAGGAGGTCGATCGTCATCGCTTCGTTGTCCTCGGCCGCCATGTTGCCGCGCCGATCAACCTTGTTCGCGAAGCGCTCGATGGTTTGGAAACGACCCTTGCGCTGGCGCTCGCTGTCGGGCCCCGCGACGAGGAACTCGATGTCGGTCAGCTCGCCGTCGGGCTGGTAGATTTTCAGCCAGGAGCCCTCCTCCTGGAGCGCGATCGGTGCGATGAGTTCGTTGATGTCCATGGTCGGTCAGCTCCGAATGGCGAGAGAAAGGGGCGAGCGGACCTGCCGGACCAACAACCGACAGGCCCGCCTAAGCACCGGCTGGCGGACGAGACCACCGGCGCTATCGGGATGGGTGAAAAGGGCGCGCATCAGTCGATCACCCGCGTCTGAGCGCCGTGATGATTGGTGACGGCTGAGGCTTGGCTGCTCCAAAGGATGGGCAGGATCGGCTTGCGGTTGTTCAGGTCGCCGATGGCGTCGAGGCGAGCGCTTCGGAAGTTGCCGAGCTGCGGCATGCCGGCCTTCGTCTCGTGCGCGAGGTTGGAGGCCTGCGTCGTGAGGGCGAACGCCTCATCCTGAAGCTTTTCGAAGCGCTGCGTGGCGTTGACGAAGGCGTTCCAGCTCTCGACCATCTCATCGATCACGCCGTCGACCTCGGTGGCCGCCTCGTCGTGGCGCAGCTTGATCCGCACCATGGCCTCGGCGCCTTCGCGGAGGATCGCTTCCGGCAAGAGGCCTTCCAGGGCAATGCGTTCCGCACGCAACCGGCGCGCAACGCGCTCGGCCTCCTGTTGCGCCGCTTCGGTCGCGTCGGCATCGCCGCCGTTGCGCATCACGGTCGCCAGCTCGGCGTCGAGGTCACGGGCCGCAAAGGCTCGCTCGTCTCGGCCGATCGCCGCGAGCCGGTCGCGGATGGCCTGGACGGACATGGTGTTGATCGCGCTCATCAGACGAGCACTCCCGGGAAGAGGTTCGGATTGACCGGCGCCTTGCTCCAGCCGGGATGCGCGGCGGCAAGGGCGTCCCGCTCCTGTTGCGCGAGGATCGCCTGATAGGGCCGCACCGCGTCCTCGATGGCCTTCGTCACCGCGACCGGGACGCTTCCAGCTGCCGTCATCATGGCCGCCTGCGCTTCGTGGATGACGGTCTCCATCCGGGCGAAGGCCACGTCTTCCGCATCGGGCTTGGCGCCCTTGAGCCGCCTCCGCTTGCCCATCAGTCGGTGGCCTTCGGAAGAGCGAAGCCGTTGCCGCGGTTCTGTCCGAACGGCTGACGATCGGCGCCATCGGCCGCCGGCAGACGGAAGCTGCTGCTCTGCCGTTTGTCGCCGCCCTGGAGCCGGTTCACGACGGCCTGCGCTTGGTTGAGCTCGATCTTGTCGAGCGTGGCCGAGACGTTCGTGAAGGCATCGGCGACGGCGGTGTTGAGCTTGGCCTTCTCGACATCGGAGAGGCCTTCCTCGATCTTCTTGAGGCGCTTCATCAGCTCCGGGATGGAACCTTCCTTCAGCTTCGTCGCCTCTCCGACGTTCTGCAGAAACGATATATTGCTCATAGGTTTATCCTCTGTTGAGCGGGTCATCCCGCGGCCCTGGAAAGCCGGTGGCGGGAGGTGAGAAACATGGCGGCCGAGGCGGGTTGCGTTCCGACGAGCGAGACGAGGACACCCGCCGCGGCGTTGGCGACGTCGTCATGGGCTTTCGGCGCATGGTCGATGCTGTCCCGCCCGCCGCGGCTGGTGCGGCGCTCCAGGCCGACGAGCTGGGCGATGAGGCGGGGATGGTCGAGAAGATCGACGTTGCCGCTGTTCACGGCCGGGAGAAGGTCCCGATAGAGATCGGACTTCGGCTTGGCCGACTGCTCGAAGGTGATCTCGTGACGCCGGAATGCCTCTGGAGGCCACTCGCCAGCGTATCGATCGCCCGTCACCTTGTGGACGCCGTAGCTCTTTAGAAGCGCGGCATACTCCGCGACGACGTTCTCCGGGCTGAGGGGCGGCTTCGCTTCCCGGATCACGTCCAGGATGCCCTTGCCGCCCTCTTCGTGCGCGATGGCGAGCGTGAAGCTGTCGGAGGCGCCGCCGGACGGATCGACGAAGCCGGCATATTCCACGCCGCTGATGCGCTTGCGCTCGAGGACGCCCGGCGACACCACGGCATCCACTGCCTCGCGCGTCAGGAAGGCCTCCACGTCCGTTCGGAACTGTCCGAGGTATTCCGCGCGGGCCGAAGCCTCATCGCGCTCCATGGCCCGGTCGACGACGCGCTGCTTCAAGGTCGGGTTGAGAAGCCGGGACGCACCCTGCGCCACGAGGATCAAAGGATCGCCCGCCGTCCCAAAATGCCGCTTCCATGTCGTGTAGACCTCGCCGCGCCGAGCATACGGGCTGGAAATCACGACCAAGGGGCCGCCCGTCGTCGCAAGGCCAGGCCGAACGGCGTTCAGGATGTCGGTGTCCGGGTTCGCGCTGTCGTCCGATCGCCAGAAGGCCGCCTCGTCCGCGATCACTGCCGCATAGGTCGGGCCGCGCGAGGTCCGCTTGCTGGCAGGCCGGATCTGGAGGTCGATCCGGTTGGACAGGGCCAGAAGGCTCGCAGTCTCGTTCTGGATCATGCGCTTCAGCACGGGCGCGTTGTGGATGATGCCGTGCGCGTAGCCGAAGGCGACCTCCGCCTGATCTTGGCTCGCGGCCATGAAGGCCACCATCGCCCGCTCGCCGACGGAAAGGATGTCGGAATAGTCGATCAGCGTGCCGAAGTAGACCGCCAGGACGGCCATGGCGCGCGTCTTGCCTCCACGGCGCCCGATGATGCCCCAGAACTCTTCGACGCGCTCTCCGGGCTCCTGTGGCCGCCCTGTCAGCGTCTCAAAGACGACGCGCTCCTCATCCGTCAGCTTCTCGCCCATGGCCGCGATCAGAAGGGACCGCCAGCCAAGCCAGCTATCGCCGGGCATGACGCGGCCGAATAGCTCCGGCTCGGCAAGGGCATCGCGCATCGGGAGGAGAGCCCGCATCAGGCAGGCTCACGCGAAGCGAGGAGCGAGGCGAGCGTCGGGCCCTCCTCCGCGGCCGCGCCAGCCTTCAAGCCGAGCTGACGCTGAAGGCGGGCCTGGAGGTTCGAGAGGCGCACGAACTGCTCGTGGTCGACCTTCTCGCCCTTGACGATAGCGGCCTGGATCTTCTCGCTCTCGACCAAGTTGGCGGCGAGCTGCCGGATCGTGGCGGACTGCGAAGTGGAGAGCTTGTCGGCCCCGCCAAGATCATCGGCGAAGGCCATGCACAGGTCACGGTAGCGACGCCCCGCGGCAGTGCGGTTGTCCACGCCCTCCAAGCGCCACGAACTGTTCGTGATCGCAGCCCGATTGCGCTTCGAAGTGGCGACGGAGTCGTGTGCAAGTGCGCTCATACGGAGCAACTTGGACGGGGTTCGTCAGCGGATCAATGGCACTTACAAGGCCAGACCAAGCACGCGCGAGACCTCTGCAAGTCATCGCAACCGGTCGCATTTGGTCGCATGGTTGGTAATGCTGATATTTATTTTCGATGCCCTGTGGATAAGCCTTCAGGATCGCGATGGGATGGAGAACTGGCAATTAGTCCAGAGCTCCTCCGCGTTCCGACGAGACTGACCTTTGGCTTCGTCCCAATCGAAGGAGGTGCTGTTGATCGCCTTGTTCAGCTCCTCAACCAGCTCGATAGTTTCGCTTAGGAGATCAGTCTCACCGCCGTAGCGCCATCGGTCCGACTCGGTCTCTTCGCCCTCTGCCGGCTCCGGCAGATCTAGATTGTGCGCAATCGCTCGATCACGAAGATCCCTCAGCGCTTCCACTTTGGCGGACGCAGCGATCTCTCGGCATCGCTGTATGGCCCTCTGCATACCGGCTCTCGCAGCCTCGACGCGTTCCTCGGAAATGCGCTTCTGGCCGTGCCCGAAGAGTTCGCGAATTTCCTGTGCCGTAGCGGGGTCGAGATCCTCTTCGCCAACGATGTGCAGATGCGGAGGCTGTGCTTCCCGCTCTCTCATTCGGTTCAAGACAGCTTCGATGACGGCACGGTCGTCGATCAACTTCACCACAGTCGGGATGCTCTCTCGATCGCTGCCGTAGCCGTCCCACATGGCGGCAAGGCGTATGAGCTCGAAGAGATACATGCTCCGCTGAAACTGCCGGAAGGCGTGACCAGCATGGGACCGCGGGATCTGAGCAGTCAGCGTGGTGGAGTAGAGCACGATCTCGTTGGATGCATGCATGGCGACGAGGGCGCGTGCAAGATCGACCATCCTATCAGTCCGCACCATCGCTTGCTCTAGTCTTTCAGCGACAGAGAGCGCTGCGAGCTTCTTCTCCCACCTGCTCACAGGCTATGCTGCCTGCGCTAAGACTCGGGACACCTGCCCTGCCGTCCACGATGTTCCCCCGCGAGCCGTCGGAATGCCTCGCTCTGTCAGGGCCCGGGCGATACCTCCGAGGCTCGTCGTGCCAGCGGCCTTCAGTTCGGTGATGATGGGCAGGAGATCGGACGCTCGCGCCCTGGCCTTGGCTGTCGCGGCTGCTCTGCCGGCCATACGAGCCTCAGGGCTGATGATGGAGCCCCGGTTGCCGCCAAGCTTGGTCCCACGCGCTTTCGCTGCCTGGAGAGCCGCCTTAGTCCGCTGAGAGATCATGCGCCGCTCGGCCTGCGCCACCACGGCCATGATGCCGACGACCATCTCGTTCGCTTCCGGCATGTCGGCCGCTACGAACTTCACAGCGCCCTTCTGGAGGCCGAGGAGGAAGGCCGCGTCACGGGATAGGCGATCCAGCTTCGCAATGACCAGCGTGGCCTTGTGGAGCCGGCAGAGCGCCATGGCTTCGGCGAGCTTCGGGCGATCGTCCTTTCCGCCGCTCTCGATCTCGACGACCTCCTGGACGAGCTTCCAGCGGCCACCGTTCAGATAATCCGCGACGGCTTGGCGCTGCGCCTCTAGGCCGAGACCGGACTTGCCCTGCCGTTCGGTGGAGACCCGGAGATACGAGATGAAGCGCCCGTCTGCCATCGCCCTATGCCCTCACGTTTCTGTCTACCTTCGTAGACTGTGAGGGGAACATGGGTGGAATGGCAAGCGCTTTCAACGTTCTGACGGGGAGAAAAATCAGCGGGATCAATGCGTTCGAACGTCAGGCTCTAGAAGCTGTTTCGCCCCATCTTCATGCTGCCACCGTTCCAGACGGGAACGCTGCCTCCCTCAACCTTTCGGCATGATCGAACGGTTGGCTTCAAGGTTCCGGCTGGGAACGTTGAAGGGGTAACGGCTGGTTACACCACTGCCGGGGCTTCGCCCCTCTATCCGAAGAGGGCGCGCACAGCGTCTTGCTTCCGAGCGAAGAAGAAGCATCGCCGTGCGTGCCCTATCTGGATCCTGCGCACTGACGTACGCGAGATGCTCTACTAGACGTGACGATTGCATCAGGCACCTCCACTCGCTCCTATGGTGGACACCGGATGGACATGTTCGATGATTCGTCGGGTCAGGGGTGGGGTCAAAATTGAGTACGACTGCAAATGAAGACGCTCCAGGACAGAGCAATATCATTGGCTCAGCGTTGCAGGACGCGCGTGATCAGCTATTGAAGGAGATGAAGCGCACCAAAGGCGCGCGTTTCAACGCCTCCAAAAGGTTGGAAGAGAGAGACCGCAAACGCACCGCGATTACGGCTTATGCCTCCGCAGCGGTGATCGTACTGACGCTGCTACCTGTCTTCTTCCCTGTTCCCAGCTTGCTCGCCAGTGCTCTCAATCTCACAACAGTTGCTTTCTCGCTCGTGATCCTTGCGTCATCGCTTTTGCAGTCATCCAGCGCCGACCCTGTGAAGGCTGATCAGTTTCAAAGGTGTGCGCTGGAGATTAATTCCCTCCGGCGGGATCTACGTTCAACGGATCAACTCACAACGCCAGTTCTGCGCGACTACTCTACCCGCTTCGATGACATCCTACGTCGATACAACCTCAATCATGATGAAGTAGATTATGAGAAATTTCGCCTTGAGCATGCCGATGAGTTTCCTCCCGCGTCGACTGGAGAAGCGGCCTCAGCCAGAAAGGACGTCAAGGCGCAACGCGCCGCCTATGAATGGCTGACCGCGGTAATCGCAACTGCTACCGGTGCCCTAGCGGCCGCCGTCTTGGCGGCATCTTCGTTCGGACCCATCGTAAGAACCGTACGTGAATTGATCGGCAACTGAACGCTAAAGACGCAAGCTTGCATCCTCAACAGGTTGATGGTCGCGTTCTACCCTGTCACCCCCTCAGCATCTCCGCTTCAACACGTTCGAGGAAGCCCTCCACCTGCACCTCGATCTCATCCTCGTTGACGCCGGCCACCGTCATGTCGCTCTTGATGAGGTCGGCATAGCTGAGGACCAGCTCGACCACGACTGCCGGCTCGACCGTTCGGTAGGCGTGGATGCAGTGGTGGACGCAGCTCTCGAAGTGCTCGTCGGGAAATTGGTCGGTCACCGCCGCTTCCTCCAGCTTGTCGCGGTGCAAAGGCTGACATCAATGCCGCCGCTTCGTTTGTTAAGGTGAATCGCAAGCCGACAGCACCTTTGAGCTCGTTTAACTATGAGATGCCTAGAAAATCTGCTTAAATCCTTGTTAAGGAAGTGCTTCAACGCAACGGGCTGGGAATGGAATTTCATCATTTCGAATTTCCACTGATGCTCCATACCAAGCATTCTTTTGCCCGGACGATTAGTACCGTTTCCCAAGCTTTGGCCTTCCTGACCATCTGCGAAATGCGTCATCGCAACGCGGAGTTCTATATTGCCTTGGGCGCATGCCATGCTGCAGCGGATCGCGTGGCACCTGCGCAGTGGGCTCGAGAAGCTTTCCGGCAGTTCGCCGCGCAGAGGAACATGCTGATGCTCTCGAACAGGAGAGAGCCCGTCGATCTGGACGCCCTCCTGGGAGAGACAAAGGCTCTTGCGGGCAGGGCGTCCTAGGACGAGCTCGCTTGTCATGCCGCCCTGCCCTCATCGCGCTCTGTGATGCGATCGCGGATCCACCCGTCCACCTCTGCCTCGATCCAAGCGACGGTGCCGCGGGAGGGCCGAACAGGCTTCGGAAACGCGCCCTTCTCGACCAGCGTCAACATCGTCCGTTTGCTGAGACCGACGCGATCGAGCACCGCGGCGATGCGGAGAAGACGTGGAGGGGTTGAGGCGCTCATGCTGCCTGTCTCCGATGAATGATCGCCGCGGCCCGATGCCGGAACCACTCGGCCGTGCTGTACGTCCGGCAGGCGAGGAGGTCCCGCCAGTGAACCGGCATGAAGTCGTCTTGAGAACCCGTCGCCGCGTCGAACGCCTGTTGCGTGAAGCGCTCGATTGCCCCGGCCCCGATCTCGCCATCCCGCATCAGGTCGCGGACGGTCCGGTCGAAAGCGTCGAGGAAGTCGTGATCCCCTCCCCAGGACGGCGGAGGTGAAGGGTCAGGCCGGCGCGTCGCCGATGGGTCAGGTGAAGGGTCAGCTCTCTCCGATTGGTCCCTCGCGTGCGTGTGGTCACCAAGGGTTTTTTCTCCAGAGCGGATCTTAGAGTCAGGGGTAGTTCTGTCAGGTATATTGGGTCCCCCGTATGACCCATCACCTACTCGTTTCTGACCCTTCACTTCGGGCTGACCCTTCACCTCCTGACCCTTCACCTCGACGGCTTTCTGACCCTTCACCTCGGGCATGGTGAGGAAGATGCGGCGAAGCTTGCCGGACGCTTCGCTCTTCTGGTCTCGCTTAACGATCGTATGGCGCTCGATCAGGTCTGCCATCTCCAGATCCTTCAGTCCCCGCTTGATGGTCTCGCGCGAAGCCTGCAGATCGCCGCGCAGATCGTCGTCGGTCGGAAAGGCGTATCCGAACTCGCGGTTGACGTAGGTCGGCAGAACCGTCGCGATGCGCATGGCACTACGGGAAAGAGCGCGGCTTGCGGCCGCGCTCCTCCATTCGTCTCGAAGGGCGTTGAACCGAGCCGCGTCCACCGAGACGAAGTCGATGCGCTGCCCTGTCACTCCGCCCTCCCCGCGATCAACGTAGCCTCGTGCAGCGCCGCGCAGGCCTCCACCGGCGTCAGGCCGAAGGTGCGGGTGAGATACGGCACGATCGGCCGCGGCTGCCGCAGGCGGGGCGTCATGGCCACGTAGCGCGCGGCTTCGTCGATCTTGGCGGAGTGCTCGTGCTCGGGAGGCGTGAGGGGCGCGCTCATGCTGAGCCCTCCGGGTTGCGGATGTCGAGCGGCACGACCCGGCGAAAGTATTCCAGGCCGGCCGGCGTGATCTTCACGAGGTTGCCCTGCCGCAGCTTCCCGTCCGGGTACTCGGCCATGATCGGCACGTTGACCATGTAGCCAAAGCGTACCGGCTCGGCGGCGGCGATGAGGTTCGTATCGTTCCCTTCGGCGTCGATGCCCTTGCGATCGACCTTCACGATGTACGGGGTCGCGTTCATGCCGCCGCCTCGTCGATCGATGCGGAAGCCGCCACCAGCAGGCGCACTTCGGCCGCTTCGAGGAGCGTCACGAACGACCGGAAGAACTCGACGCTATGGCGGCAGTCCTCGGTCAGCCGCATCATCATGTCCTGATGATCGACGAAGCCCTCGACGAGCTTCGCCTTGGTCGAGAACATCGTGATCCAGGCGAGCCGGACGATCGGCAGATGATCCTTGCCGAGAGCCTTCCACTCCTCATTCGAAGGCGGCTCGGCTGTCGTCTCGTCCCGAACCCATGGCTCGAACATCAGGCCGGCGATGCTTTCAGGGGTGGCCGTTGCCGGACCGGCCTCGGCAGTGGTATTCGTCTCGACGTTCATCGAGCTCTCCTGGTTGGGAATTGTTGAACCGTGGTCCGGGGGCGCGCCAACGCCTGCCGGGCCGTTTGCTTTCGGGGTTTGCGCGCCGGATGCGCAAACGGCGCCCATCAGGCGGCCGTCCCGATCGTCGAGCGAAGCCCGAGCTTCTGCGCCAGCGGCGCAACCGGGACTACGATCCGCCCCCCGATCCTGATTGTCGGTATGTCGCCGCGCTTGGCCGCGTCATAGGCAGCCTGCCGGGCAAGCCCAAAAAAGACCGCTCCCGCTTCCGGTACGGAGACCGTCGCCCTTGCCAACGCTTCATCAATCGTCATGATGCACCTCGTTCTGTGAGTAACGTGCTGACGTTATCACGATTTGAATCGAAGGCAATCGTTTCGTACTAACTTTTGTCACGAAACCCAGGAGCGCATCCGTGGCAAGACCCAAGCTCGGTGAAGGCGATACGCAGAGACTTCAGCTGAAGATCAGCGATGAGGAGTTGAAAGCGATCGACGATTGGCGGTTTGCCAATCGTGTGGAGTCACGCTCCGAAGCTGTCCGCCGCCTCTGCCAGATTGGCCTTCAAGTCGATATCAACATCAGTCGTCTTGAAGGCATTATGGATGAAGCAGAGAAATCGCTTGCAGAGGACGCTCAAGATATAATCAAGGGCGCGGGCGCGGCGCCCTCAAAAGAACAGATGCAGACGTTCTTTATGACTTTAATAAAGGCGTACATGCGTTCGAACGATTTCGTGCATGATATATCGCAAACCATAAGAGATAGCTTTCAGAAGGCAACTACTTTCCGCGAACCTGGTCAGATGAATGAACTACTGAACAGGGCCGATGAATTAGAGGAAGCCTTCAGCAAATTCAGAGTTCTTATCGAAAAGGGCCGAGCTAAAAAGGAGGTTCATAAATGAAGGGCTCCATCCGCGAACGCTCCCCCGGCAAGTGGGCCATCATCGTTGACGTCCATGATCCGGAGACTGGCGAACGCCGCCGGAAGTGGCACAGCTTCGCCGGCACGAAGCGCCAAGCGCAGGAGGAATGCGCGCGGATCGTCACGTCGATCAAGCATGGCGGATACACCGAGCCGACGAAGATCACCGTCGGCGAGTTCCTAGAACGCTGGCTTGAACAAGAGGCGTCCAACGTGGCGCCGAAGACGCTCGAGCGCTATGCCGAGATCGCCCGCAAGAACATCGTGCCCCTTCTCGGTAGGACGACGCTGGCGAAGCTGAAGCCGGAGGCGATCGACGGGGCGTGGACGAAGGCACTCGCGTCGGGCAGGCGCGATGGGAAAGGCGGGCTCTCCCCGCGCACCGTCCATCACATGCGGCGCGTGTTGATCAAGGCATTGAACCAGGCTGTCGTTTGGGAGATCCTGGCGAAGAACCCGGCGACGCTCTCCAAGCCACCGAAGGTCGAGCGCAAGGCCATGAAGGCCTATGGAGCCGGAACGACGGCCGAGCTGCTCGACGCCATCCGGGGCTCTCGCATCTTCGTGCCGGTGCTGCTGGCGGTCATGTGTGGCCTCAGACGCGGCGAGATCATCGCCCTCCGCTGGCAGAGCATCGACTTCGCAAATCGAAGAATTGCCGTCACCGAGACCGCGGAGCAAACGCTCGGCGCCGTTCGGAACAAGGAGACGAAGACGGGCCGATCGCGAACCGTCGATCTATCTTCGACCGTCATGGACGAGCTCCGCCGGCACAGGGCTGCGCAGGCCGAGGAGCAGCTGAAGCTCGGCATCCGGCCGGACGAGCGATCCTTCGTTGTCGCACAGATCGACGGTAAGCCTCTACAGCCCCGTTCGCTTAGCCATGAGTGGACCCGCGTCTTGGCGAAGACCTCTCTGGAGCGCATCCGCTTCCACGATCTACGGCACAGCCACGCCACGCAGATGCTCGCTGCCGGCGTCCATCCGAAGGTTGCGCAAGAGCGGCTGGGCCATTCCACGATTGCCATCACGCTCGACACGTATTCGCATGTGATGCCGGGAATGGGTGCTGATGCTGCGGAACAGGTTGACGCCGCGATCCGTCGGGCGGTAAAGCCCCAGGCGTAAGACCGTTCGGTAGCAAAATGGTAGCAACGGCCCAAATTGGGCACATCGCCAATCCAATTTCGCTAACGATATCAAGCCCCGGATGGGTGGCCGAGCGGTTGAAGGCACCGGTCTTGAAAACCGGCGGGCGGGAAACCGTCTCGTGGGTTCGAATCCCACCCCATCCGCCATAAGCCGCTGAAAACGTTAAGATTTTTGCGGCTTTTTCGTTCATACCCGCCAACCAGCCCGCCATCGTTTATGAGACTAATTGCGACGGTAAAACTGGCTTCCGCCCTTCCCTACCGGCCGCTTCCTGCCATGATACGGAGGGACAGCAGCTGATGGATAACAGTTCGCTTTGCTGAAAATCGACCCGTAGCTGCGTTAGAATTTCCGCATTCAATCTCAAAGGCCTGGAAACCAGTGAATACTTCGAAATTAATTGAAGAGCTAGTCGAGAGCACAGAAGATCTAGAAAAAAATAAACAAATCCTACTGGCGGTTATTAGGGAAAAAGAAATTGCCAGGGCGGAAATGATAGATAAAACCCGCGCCGGCAGAATCGAATTAGAGAACGCAGAAAAAACCCTTTCCGAGATGCTTGAGCAAACGGGGGAAACTGCGAAGACGATTGAATTTCGCGAACGGTTGGTGCAGGTTAAAGCGCAATTTGACGTTCTTGCCGAAAAGATGAATAAGCTTATCGACTCTGACACTGAAGAAGATACTAAGTTAGTTCTCCAAAATACGGAGAGACAGCTAGACGCTTCTAAAAAAATGCTCGCTGCTTGGCGTGGAAATCAGAAAGATAAAAGACGATCATTACTATTTGGATGGATAGTCGGAATAATTGCGCTAATATACGCAATATTCACATCAAACTATATAATTAATTTATACGGTTACGATTTATTTAGAGCAATTGATGCCGTATTGAGCAGTATATCAATTATATCACCCGCGTCCGCACAAGGGCTTGATATACTTCCGGGAAAAGAAGCAACGAAGACACTGCTAGTTTTGTTATTTACGGCTGTATTCATCATATTCTTTTTCTCAATGTTGCTTGTCGCTGTTTTGACAAAGAGTGACACAACGCGAGTTTTTGCAGTGGATCTCGTCAAGACCGGTAGCGGTTTCATCATTGGAGCGTTAAGCGGATTTCTAGCTGCATAGTTCAGTTACTGCCTAACCTCACCGCCTCCTTCAGCGCCGACACCGCTCCGTAGTCGAACCCAAATCCGCCATCGATCAGCCATCGCCAGTAAGGCAGCGACGCAAACGGTGCGAGCCGGCGCACGGTCGCGATGTCTGAAGGCGTGACGTCCGCCGGCTGACCGCCGAGCGCTGCCGACGCGCCCCGGAGTGGGATGCTGCCGGCCGCAACCGCGTCGGTCGCCAAGCCGAACGTCGGCCCAAGGAACCCATCCACCACGCCGCGCGTCGCGAACCTCGATGCCGGCTGACGAGCGTCGGCGCCCGGCGCGACCTGCCGCCCCGCCATCGACATGAGCGAGTAGACGCCCGGCGCTCCGGCCTTCTCGAAAGCGTTGTTCACCTCGAAGCCAAGCGCGAAGATGCCGGAGCGGTCGAGCCCTTCCGCGATCTAGGTGCCGGGGTTCGACGAGACATCGCGGCCGGCCTCCATCTGCTTCAGCCAGTAGGTGAAGGCGCCCATGGCTGTCATCGCGACGATCCCACCGACGAGGTTCGACTTGTCCTCCTGCAGGCCGCGCATCAAGACGCGCTGGTTCGAGGCAAGCGAGAACGTCTTGAATTGCAGGAGTGCCCGGCCGATCGGCTTGTGCGCGAACACGGGCACGTCGGCCACGCCCTTCGCAACGATCGTCGAGCGAACGTCCTTCAGCACCGCGGCATAGAAGATCCGCTTGGCGGTCTGGTCCGTCCATGCCTCGGTGTTCGCGACCGGAACGCCGTTCTCGTCGAACCCGTAGCGCTTCACTTGATCCGCAACCCGCGACCACTGCGCTTCGTCGACGCCAACGAAGGACATCCACGCCCGCTCTTTGGCGGCCAATGCCGGCCATCCCTTCTCGACATTCCGAAGAAGCCGCGTCTGTGTGAGCACGGATGCGATCGTGTTCTGGAAATCGGTCCAGTGCGCCAAGCCGGTCAGCACGCCGAGCCTTCACGCGACCGGCATAGGCCCGGCGAGGCGAACAGACGTCTGCCGCCCGTTGCCTCATATCGCCGAAACCCGTCGATGATCTCAAATAGGGAAAATCGATATCATCCTCAAATGATCGTGGTCGTGTCATGGTCGTCTTCGTCGGGCGCGGCCCGACCTGAAACATTGCAAATTTAGACTTCAATTGGACGTCGTCGCCTGCGATCCAGATCGGCACCATTCAAGGCCGAGCCCGTTTCCGTCACTTCACCTGACGCTTTTCCAGCTTTCGGGCGAGCGTTCGGCGGTGCATGCCGAGGCGGCGGGCGGCTTCGGAGATGTTGAAGTCGGTTTCGACGAGCACTTCGTGGATGTGCTCCCATTCCAGCGTCTTGATCGAGGTCGGCCGCTCCGTCAGGGGCACGCGAACGTCGCCCTCGGCCTTAAAGAAGGCCGCTTCGATGTCGTCGGTGTTGGAGGGCTTGGCGAGGTAGTGGCAGGCGCCGAGCTTGATCGCCTCGACCGCTGTCGCAATACTGGCAAAGCCGGTGAGGACGACGATCAGCATGGCCCGGTCATGCGCATGGAGGCGGCGGACGCAGTCGAGCCCGCTGGCATTGGCAAGCTTCAGATCGACGACCGCATAGCCGGGTGTCTGCCGCTCCAGGAGGGCCTCGAGCTCGGCCGGGGAGACCGCAACCTCCACGCGGTAGCCGCGCCGCTCGAAGGAGCGCTTCAGCGAGGCGGCGAAGACCGCGTCGTCGTCGACGACGACGAGGCTTTTCTCAGTCGTCGGTGTCGTCGTCGGCATGGTCATCGATCTCCTCCTCCTCCGCGTCCTCGATCAGCAGCGAGGCGAGCGGCAGACGCATCTCGATCTCGGCGCCGCCGGCCGCCCTGTTTCGCGCCGCGACCGTTCCGCCGAGCTTGCGCACCACGTTGAAGACGAGGAACAGCCCGAGGCCGCTGGCGGGCCGGTCCTTGGTCGAGCGATAGGGCCGGCCGATCTCGGACAGAAGCTCCGGCGCGAAACCCGGCCCCTGGTCCGTCACCCGCAGGACCAGGGTCCCGCTCTCGCAGGAGGCCGTGAAGCGCAGCCAGTGCGGCGAGACCTCGAAGGCGTTGTCGAGGACGTTGAAGACGCCCTGCCGCAGCGTCGATTCCGAGACGATCGGCACATCGTCCTCGCAGAGATTCTCGTAGGCGAGATGGGCCTGCGGGCGCGTGGCTTTCCAATCCGCGGCGAGACCGTCGATGAAGGCGAAGAGCGTCGTGACCGCCGCCGATTCGCCGCGCGCCTCGCCGGCCGCCAGGAGAACGTTCGTCACGATCGCCTTGCAGCGCGCGACCTCCGCCCGCATCGAGGCGATCTCGCCGGAGAGTTCGGGATCTTCGGTCAGCTGCGGCATGCGCTGCCAATCGCCGAGGATGATGGAGAGCGTCGAGAGCGGCGTGCCCAGCTCGTGGGCGGCGCCGGAGGCGAGAAGCCCCATGCGAACGATGTGGTCCTCCTCCGCCGCCCGCTGGCGCAGGAAGGCCAGGCGCTGATCGCGCTCGCGCGCGTTGCGGTTGATTCGCGTGACGAAGACGACGAGGAGGACCGCGTTGATGACGAAGCAGACGAGGAGACCGAGCGACTGCGGGTCGATCACGGCGCCCTCGTCGCCCACAAGGTTCAGCGGGCGATGAAACCGCGTCAGCGCCGCTAAGCAGACGATCGCGAAGCCGAGCAGCGCGGCGGTCGACCAGGCTTCGAGGAGCACCGCGCCGACCGTGACCTGCAGAAGATAGAGCGGCGCGAACGGATTGTCGGCGCCGCCGCTGAGATAGAGCTGCAGGGTGAGCGCCGTGACGTCGAAGACCAGCCCGGCGAACAGCTCGACATTCGTCACCCGGACGCGCCGGTAGAGGCGCAGGAGGCTGACGAGATTGAGCGAGATGAGCGCGCCGATCACGCCGGCCATCTCCATCACCGGCAAAGCGGTCCCCAAACCGTAGCGCACGATCAGGATCGACGCGATCTGCCCGGCCACCGCGATCCAGCGAAGCTGGATGAGGAGGAGAAGGTTCTTGCGGCCCGCATGGTCGATCGGCGCGGCCGGCGCGAAATTCCGCCGCTCGCGGGCGAGGAAACGCACGAGGCTGCCCGGCCAGCCGGGGATGCGCCCCTCCGCCGCCGTCATCGACCGCCCTCCCCGGCGGGCCTCGATATCTTGCCGGATGAAAAGCCGGCGCGGCGTCGCTCGTCGCGCAGGACCCAGATCATCGCGCCGGCGAGGAGAGCGGCAAGACCGTACCAGGTCAGCGCGTAGACGAGATGGTGGTTGCGAAAGGAGACGACCGTCAGGCCGCCGACGGGCAGGCCGCCGGGGTTGGGCGTGGCGTCCGCGTCGACGAAGTAGGGCGCGACGGCCTCGCCGGGCAGACGGGACGCGGCGATGGCGGCGACATCGCGCGAGTACCACCGATCGCCCGCCGGATCGTTCGCCCGCAGGAAACCGCCGCCGGGCTCGCTCATGCGAAGAAGGCCGGACACGGTCTGCGTTCCGCCGAGACTTCCTGCCGTGCGGCCTTCCCGATCGCGCCGATCGAGAGGCACGAAGCCGCGATTGACGAGGAGGATGGAGCCGTCGTCGCGCCGCAGCGGCGTCATCACCCAGTAGCCGGACCCATAGGTCGTCAGCGCCTGGACGAGCGTTTCGCGATCGTTGAGAAAGGTGCCGGTCGCGCGGACTCGGCGGTAGGCGTCGCCGGGCTCCGAAAGCTCGGTCCAGGCGGCCGGGCCCGGCGCCTCGACCGGCTCGGCGGACAACCGCGCATCGACGCGGGCGACGAGGTCGGTCTTCCAGGCGAGCCGCTGGACCTGCCATGTGCCGAGGCCGAGAAGCGCCAGGAACACGACGAGGCTCGCGGAGGCCAGAACCGCGAGCGCCGCGCGGGAGCGCCGCCGCTCGCGGACCGGCGGCGGCGACACGTCCTGCGCGTCGCCCGTCCCGTTCACGGCATCTGGCTCATGTCGTGGCCGGGCATCGTGCCCATCGTCTCGCTGTCCGGCATCAGCATCATGTTGGTGTTGAGGTGGTACATGACCCAGAGCGAGCCCGCGATCGTGATCACGACGAGCACGAGCGTGAAGATCAGGGCGAGCATGTTCCAGCCGCCTTCCGACTTCGTGTTCATGTGCAGGAAGTAGATCATGTGCACGACGATCTGCACGACGGCGAGGCCCATCACGATGAAGACCGTGACGTTCCGGTTCGAGAACACGTCGCCCATGACGACGGCGAACGGGATGACGGTCAGTATCACGGCCAGCACGAAGCCGGTCAGGTAATCCTTCTTCGTGCCGTGGCCGACCTGATGCTCGTTGTGCAGGACGTGGACATCGGCGCTGCCGGCGGCCGTGGTCGCGGTCTGGTGGGACGTAGCCTTGGCGCTCATCACAGGACCCCCAGGAGATAGACGAAGGAGAAGACGCCGATCCAGATGACGTCGAGGAAATGCCAGAAGAGCGAGAGGCACAGGAGGCGCCGCTTGTTCTCGGGACGCAGGCCCTTCGAGGCGACCTGGACCATCAGGACGACGAGCCAGATCATGCCAAAGGTGACGTGAAGCCCGTGCGTGCCGACCAGCGTGAAGAAGGCCGAGAGGAAGGCCGAGCGCTGCGGACCGGCGCCCTCCGCGATGAGGTGCGAGAACTCGTAGAGCTCGATGCAGAGGAAGGCGGCTCCGAAGAGGCCGGTGATCGCCAGCCATTTCAGCACCGCGGCTTTGCGCTCCTTCTCCATCTCCAGCATGGCGAAGCCATAGGTGATGGAGGAGAAGAGCAGCATGGCCGTGTTCAGCGCCACGAGCGGCAGGTCGAAGAGATCGGCCGGCGTCGGGCCTGCCGCGTAGGACCGGCCGTAGACGCCGTAGCAGGCGAAGAGGACCGCGAAGATGAGGCAGTCGCTCATCAGGTAGATCCAGAAGCCGAGCATCGTGCCGCCTTCGGCGTGCCCGTCCTCCTCGGCGACGTAGAACTTCAGCTCCTGATCGGGGGTCGCGGCCACCGCGGCGTGGGATGCGTTCGCCATGGATCAGACCCCCGCCGCGAGGATGGTGCGCGTGCGCCGGTCTTCCGCCGTCGCGACCTCCGCCGCCGGGATGTGGAAGTCCCGGTTGTAGTTGAAGCTGTGGATGATCGCGCCGACGACGATCGCCAGGAACGACAGGGCCGCCAGCCACCAGATGTACCAGATCATGGCGAAGCCGAAGGCGACGCTGAGGGCGGCGAGGACGACGCCGGCGCCGGTGTTCTTCGGCATATGGATGGCCTGGAAGCCCTCCAGCGGCCGCTTGTAGCCCCGCTTCTTCATGTCGGAGAAGGCGTCGAGATCATGGATCATGGGCGTGAAGGCGAAGTTGTAGGCCGGCGGAGGCGAGGAGGTGGACCATTCCAAGGTGCGCCCGTTCCAGGGGTCGCCGGTAAGGTCGGCCAGCTCGTCGCGCTTGATGAAGGCCATGACGATCGACATCAGGAAGGCCGCGATGCCGAGCAGCACCAGGAAGGCGCCGAAGGCCGCGATGACGAAGAAGATCTGCAGCGAGGGA
Source organism: Aureimonas sp. Leaf427 (assembly GCF_001425485.1). Classification (GTDB taxonomy): domain Bacteria; phylum Pseudomonadota; class Alphaproteobacteria; order Rhizobiales; family Rhizobiaceae; genus Plantimonas. Next base: position 186,252 of record NZ_LMQW01000023.1, read on the forward strand.
TCGTCGAAATGCTGCATGCGGCGCGTCACGCCCATCAGGCCGAGAATGTAGAGCGGCGCGAAGGCGAACCAGAAGCCGGTCAGCCAGAACCAGAAGCTGACCTTGCTCCAGAACGGATCGAGCTTGAAGCCGAAGGCCTTGGGGAACCAGTAGACGGTGCCCGCGAACATGCCGAACAGCACGCCGCCGATGATGACGTTGTGGAAGTGGGCAATGAGGAAGAGCGAATTGTGAAGCACGAAGTCGGCGGGCGGAACGGCGAGCAGGACGCCCGTCATGCCGCCGATGGTGAAGGTCACCATGAACCCGATCGTCCAGAGCATCGGCACTTCGAAGCGGATGCGGCCCCGGTACATCGTGAACAGCCAGTTGAAGATCTTGGCGCCCGTCGGGATCGAGATGATCATCGTCGTGATGCCGAAGAACGAGTTCACGCTCGCGCCCGACCCCATCGTGAAGAAGTGGTGGAGCCAGACGAGGTAGGACAGGATCGTGATGACGACGGTCGCGTAGACCATCGAGGCGTAGCCGAAGAGACGCTTGCCCGAGAAGGTCGACACGACTTCGGAAAAGACGCCGAAGGCGGGCAGGATGAGGATGTAGACCTCGGGATGGCCCCAGATCCAGATGAGGTTCACGTACATCATCGGATTGCCGCCGAGATCGTTCGTGAAGAAGTTCGTGCCGACGTAGCGGTCGAGCGAGAGCAGCGCCATGACGGCGGTGAGGATCGGGAAGGCCGCCACGATGAGCACGTTCGTGCAGAGCGAGGTCCAGGTGAAGACGGGCATCTTCATCATGGACATGCCGGGCGCGCGCATCTTCACGATGGTGACGACGAGATTGATGCCCGACAGAAGCGTGCCGACGCCCGCGATCTGCAGCGCCCAGATGTAGTAGTCGACGCCGACGCCCGGACTATAGGCCGCCCCCGAAAGCGGCGGATAGGCGAGCCAACCCGTGCGCGCGAACTCGCCGACGAAGAGCGACATCATCACCGTCACGGCACCGGCCGCCGTCATCCAGAACGAGAAGTTGTTCAGGAAGGGAAAGGCCACGTCCCGCGCGCCGATCTGCAGCGGCACGACGAAGTTCATCAGGCCGGTGACGAAGGGCATGGCGACGAAGAAGATCATGATCACGCCATGGGCGGTGAAGATCTGGTCGTAGTGGTGCGGCGGAAGAAAGCCCTCGACCTGACCGAAGGCCATGGCCTGCTGGGCGCGCATCATCAGGGCGTCCGCGAAGCCACGCATCAGCATGACGAGCGCCAGAACGATGTACATGATGCCGATCTTCTTGTGATCGACGCTCGTGAACCATTCGGTCCAGAGATAGCCCCAGAGCCGGAAATAGGTGAGCGCACCCAGCACCGCGATGCCGCCGAGGGCGACGACGGCGAAGGTGACCAGGAGGATCGGATCATGAAGGGGGATCGCGTCGAGCGTCAGACGCCCGAAGATGAGCTGCTGGAGATCCGTGTTGGCGAACATATTGCGTCCGTTCTTCTGTCGATGCCGGTTCGGGCGACTTAACGCTGGTTCAGCTGGTCGGGCGCGGGCGAGGATGAGCCCGTTTCCGTCGAGGGCTCGGCGCCTTCGCTCGCTGGCGCTTCGGCCGGCGCGTCGTGGTTCATTCCAGGCATGCTCTCGTGCGACATGCCGGGCATGGTCTCGCCGGAGGGCATGACATGGGTGCCGTTCTGGCCCGAGCCGCCTGCCGGCGCCTTGGCGGGGCCGCCCTCGTCCGGCTGCATGCCCTCGGGTTGCTCGTCCGACCTCGCATCGCGGCCGGAGGCCGGGAAGGTCGCGCCGGGCGCTTCCTCCGACTTGTGGCCGGAGCCATAGCCGAAGCCTTCGTGCGATCCGGTCCGGTCGTGGACCAGCCGCTCGCGATTGGCCTCGTGCCCTTCCGCGACGCCGCCCTTGGCGTCGATCATCATCATCTCGTGCATGCACATCTTGCCGGGCTCGACGCACATGCCGAGGATGGCCTCGTAGAGGCCGTTTTCGACCGAGGCGTAATAATGAACCGGCTCGGCCTCGCTCGGCTTCTCGACCTCGAGATAGCGGGCGCGATCGAGCGGCTGGCCCTCCGCCTTCACCTTGGCGACCCAGGCGTCGAAGCCCGCCGTGTCGAGGCCATGGAACTTGAAGCGCATCTTCGAGAAGCCCGAGCCGCTGTAGTTGGCCGAGAAACCGTCATAGACGCCGGGCTGGTTGATCACGGCATGGAGCTTGGTCTCCATGCCCGGCATCGCGTAGATCTGGCCGGCCAGCGCGGGCACGTAGAAGGAGTTCATGATCGCGGCCGAGGTCAGCTTGAAGGCGATCGGCCGGTCGACGGGCGCGGCGAGCTCGTTGACCGTCGCGATGCCGAGCTCGGGATAGAAGAACATCCACTTCCAATCGAGCGCGACGACCTCGACCGTCAGCGGCTTCATGTCCGCGGTGACCGGACGCGCGGCATCGAGCCGCTCGATCGGACGGTAGGGATCGAGCAGATGCGTCGAAATCCAGGTCAGCGCGCCGAGCGCGATGATGATCATCAGCGGAGCGGTCCAGATCAGGACTTCCAGGCCCGTGGAATGGTGCCAGTCCGGATCATAGGTCGCCGCCTTGTTGGACGCGCGGTAGCGCCAGGCGAAAAGCAGCGTGGCCGCTATTACCGGGATGATGATGATCAGCATCAGGAGCGTGGAGGCGACGATGAGGTCGCGCTGCTGGTCCGCCACGTCGCCCGAAGGGCTCATGACCACCATGTTGCAGCCGCCGAGGAGGCCGAGAAGGGAAAGCATCCCGAGGATGCGCAGGACGTTCGCGCGCAAGACGACCCTCTCTATTGCAGTGCGATATCCGCCATGTACGAGGGCGGGAGCGATAATGGGAGTGGACGTTTTGTCCAACCCATAGGCGTTTGACGCAACCCCGTCCCGCACCTTATTCGATAAACGACAGGATGCCGCGGTGGCGATGCAACATCGGACCCGGCAGGCCGGAACGGCAGAAGGATGCGGGTATGGCCTCGACCACTCAAGAGATGGCCTCGTCGAGCAGCATGGAGGACGATGCCAGGAAGGTCTCGTCCGACGGCCATGTGTCGCCGGCGGAGATCGCGATCGGCGTCGTCATCGGCCGCGCGTCGGAGGCCTTCGACTTCTTCGTCTACGGCATCGCCTGCATTCTCGTGTTTCCCGCGCTCGTCTTCCCCTTCGTCGACCAGCTGACGGGCACGCTCTACTCCTTCGCGATCTTCGGTCTGGCCTTCATCGTGCGGCCGATCGGCACGGTGCTCTTCATGGAGGTGGACCGGCGGCACGGACGCGGCGTGAAGCTGACCATCGCGCTCTTCCTTCTCGGCGGCTCGACCGCGGCGATCGCCTTCCTGCCCGGCTACGAGACGATCGGGGCCTGGTCAATCCTGGCGCTCGTCGTCTTCCGCGCCGGCCAGGGCTTCGCGCTCGGCGGGGCCTGGGACGGTCTGGCGTCCCTTCTCGCGCTGAACGTGCCGGAATCGAAGCGCGGCTGGTACGCCATGCTGCCGCAGATGGGCGGGCCGATCGGCTTCTTCGTCGCGAGCGCCCTCTTCGCCTTCTTCGTCCTCAACCTCTCGACGGCCGACTTCCTCGACTGGGGCTGGCGCTATCCGTTCTTCGTCGCCTTCACGATCAACGTCGTCGCGCTCTTCGCCCGGCTTCGCCTGATCGCGACGGAAGAGTTCGTGCAGCTCTTCGACAGCCGCGACCTGAAGCCGGTGCGCGTCTTCGAACTCCTGCGCGAGCAGGGACGCGCTATCCTTCTCGGCGCCTTCGTGCCGCTGGCGGGATTCGCGCTCTTCCATCTCGTCACGATCTTCCCGCTTTCCTACATCGACATCTTCTCCGACCGTTCCACCGGCGAATTCCTGATCACGCAGATGGGCGGCGCGGCCCTCTGCCTCGTCTGCACGGCGCTGTCGGGCATCGTTGCCGACAAGATCGGCCGCCGCACGCTGCTCGGCATCTGCGCCGTGGCGATCGCGGTCTTCTCGATCGCCACGCCCTTCCTGCTCGGCGGCGGGTCCGAGGGGCAGACGGCCTTCGTCTATATCGGCTTCGCGCTTCTCGGCTTCGCCCATGGACAGGCCGCGGGCTCCGTCGCGTCGAACTTCTCGTCGCAGAACCGCTATACGGGCTCGGCCCTCACCGCCGATCTCGCCTGGCTTCTCGGCGCCGGTTTCGCGCCGCTCGTGGCGCTCGGCTTCTCCTCGCAGTTCGGGCTCGTCGCGGTCGGCGTCTATCTCTTCTCGGGTGCCGCCTGCACGCTGGCCGCCCTCGCCTACAACAAGCGCATGGGACTGCGGGACTCCGGAGCCTCCTGACCGCCCTGCGCGGAACTCAACGGACAAAGAAAAACGGGTTCGGATGGCAACATCCGGACCCGTTGTCGTTTCAGGTGCTCGGCTCGCGAACGCTTGCCGAGCATGGGAGACGGACGTCGTTCGTCAGAACGGAATCTCGTCGTCGAGATCGCGGGACGAGCCGCCGCCGTAATCGTCGCCCGACGGACGCCCGCCGCCGCCGCCGCCACGCGAGCCGCCGCCGCCAAAGCCGCCGGAGCGCGAGCCGCCGGCACCGCCGCCGCCGCCACGCGGGCCGCGATCGTAGTCGTCGCCGCCACCGCTGCCACCGCCCGCACCGCCGCCGTCACCCCGTCCGCCGAGCATCTGAAGCTCGCCGCGGAAGCGCTGGAGAACGACTTCGGTCGTATATTTCTTCTGCCCGGACTGGTCATCCCAGGAGCGCGTCTGGAGCTGGCCCTCGATGTAGACCGTCGAGCCCTTCTTCAGGTACTGCTCGGCCACCTTCACGAGGTTCTCGTTGAAGATGACGACGTTGTGCCACTCGGTCTTCTCCTTGCGCTCGCCGGAGGCCTTGTCGCGCCAGCTTTCCGTCGTGGCGAGCCGGAGATTGACGACCGCGTCGCCAGAATTCAGCCGCCGCACCTCGGGATCGGCTCCGAGATTTCCGACCAGGATCACCTTGTTCACACTGCCAGCCATGGCACCATTCCTTCGATCATCGAGCGCTATCGTGCCCTCGGTCCGGCCCAGCCAGCCTCAGGACACGTCGAAACCGCCGCTTGTGCGGCTCGTCTTGCGGCGACCTTAAAGCATTCACCGGCTCGGCGCCTCCCCGGCCCGCCTTATCCACAGACCTCGCCGATCCGTGGGTTCCAGCGGCGTCGGAAGGCGCTTGCCGCGCCTCCATGTTCCGGTTATGTTCGATTTTGCCGCTGCGTCAAGTCGGCAATCGGCGGATGGACGACCTCGACTTGAGCGAGAGCATCTTTATCTAAGCGGTTGGCGGCGCGGCCTGGACCCGAGAGTCCGGCTCCGGCGGCCGAATACTGGACAAGCTCGATCGACAGGCGGACGATGGCCGAAGCGAAAATGATTTCCATTCGCGGCGCGCGCGAGCACAATCTGAAGAACGTCGATATCGACCTTCCCAGAGACAGCTTGATCGTGATGACCGGACTTTCCGGCTCGGGCAAGTCGTCGCTCGCCTTCGACACGATCTATGCCGAAGGCCAGCGTCGTTATGTCGAGAGTCTCTCGGCCTATGCGCGCCAATTTCTGGAAATGATGCAGAAGCCGGACGTCGATCAGATCGACGGCCTGTCGCCCGCCATTTCCATCGAGCAGAAGACGACCTCGAAGAATCCGCGCTCGACGGTCGGCACCGTCACCGAGATCTACGACTATCTGCGCCTTCTCTTCGCGCGCGTCGGCATTCCCTATTCGCCGGCGACGGGCCTGCCCATCGAGAGCCAGACGATCAGCCAGATGGTCGATCGCATCATGGCGCAGGAGGACGGCACGCGCCTCTATCTCCTCGCGCCCATGGTTCGCGGGCGGAAGGGCGAGTTCAAGAAGGAACTGCTGGAGCTTCAGAAGAAGGGCTTCCAGCGCGTCCGCATCAACGGCGAGTTCCACGACATCGCGGACGCGCCGGTGCTCGACAAGAAGTTCAAGCACGACATCGACGTCGTGGTCGACCGTCTCGTCGTGCGCGCCGATATCGCGCCACGCCTTGCCGACTCGCTGCAGACGGCGCTCGGGCTCGCGGACGGCATCGCGGTCGCGGAGTTCGCGGAAGGGCTCGACGAGAACGGCAAGCCCAAGCAGCTTCTCTTTTCGGAAAAGTTCGCCTGCCCCGTCTCCGGCTTCACGATTTCAGAGATCGAGCCGCGGCTGTTTTCCTTCAACAATCCGTTCGGCGCGTGCCCCACATGCGACGGGCTCGGTTCGCGGCAGTCGATCGATCCAAAGCTCGTCGTCCCCGACGAGGCCCTCACCCTGAAGGCGGGTGCGGTCGCGCCCTGGGCGAAGTCGACCTCGCCCTATTACGGGCAGACGCTCGAAGCGCTCGGGCGCCAATACGGGTTCAAGCAGAGCCAGCGCTGGTCCGACCTGCCGGACAAGGCCAAGGACGCCATTCTGAACGGCACGGGCAGCACGAAGATCGAGTTTCAGTACAATGACGGCCTGCGCGCCTACAAGGCGTCCAAGACGTTCGAGGGCGTCGTGCCGAATCTCGAGCGTCGCTGGAAGGAAACCGATTCCGACTGGATGCGCGAGGAAATCGGGCGCTTCATGTCGGCGACGCCCTGCCCGGCCTGCAGGGGCTATCGGCTGAAGCCGGAGGCGCTTGCCGTCAAGATCGCGGGCCGACACGTCGGCGAGGTCACGGAGCTTTCGATCCGCGCCGCGCTCGAATGGTTCGAGGCTCTGCCGAGCCAGCTGAACGAGAAGCAGAACTCCATCGCCGTCCGCATCCTCAAGGAAATTCGCGACCGGCTGCGGTTCCTGAACGACGTGGGCCTCGAATATCTCACACTGTCCCGCTCCTCGGGAACGCTGTCGGGCGGCGAATCGCAGCGCATTCGCCTCGCTTCCCAGATCGGCTCGGGGCTGACGGGCGTGCTCTACGTGCTGGACGAGCCCTCGATCGGTCTCCACCAGCGCGACAATGCCCGCCTTCTCGTCACGCTGAAGCATCTGCGCGACATCGGGAACACGGTGATCGTCGTCGAGCACGACGAGGACGCGATCCTTCAGGCCGATTTCGTCGTCGATATCGGCCCGGCCGCCGGCATCCATGGCGGCGAGATCATCGCATCGGGCACGCCCGACGACATCAAGGCGCATCCCAGATCGCTGACGGGCCAGTATCTGTCCGGCACGCTCGGCGTTCCCGTGCCGGAAAAGCGCCGCAAGGCGGAGAAGGGCAAGCGGCTGAAGGTCGTCGGCGCGCGGGGCAACAACCTCAAGAACGTGACGGCGGAAATCCCGCTCGGCGTCTTCGCCTGCGTCACCGGCGTGTCCGGCGGCGGCAAGTCGACCTTCCTGATCGAGACGCTCTTCAAGGCGGCCGCGCGCCGCATCGGCAATGCGCGCGACGTTCCCGCCGAGCACGACCGGATCGAGGGTCTGGAGCTGCTCGACAAGGTCATCGACATCGACCAGTCGCCGATCGGGCGAACGCCGCGCTCCAATCCCGCCACCTATACGGGGGCCTTCACGCCGATCCGGGACTGGTTCGCGGGCCTGCCGGAAGCGAAGGCACGCGGCTATCTGCCCGGCCGCTTCTCCTTCAACGTGAAGGGCGGACGCTGCGAGGCCTGCCAGGGCGACGGCGTCATCAAGATCGAAATGCACTTCCTGCCCGACGTCTACGTCACCTGCGACGTCTGCCACGGCAAGCGCTACAATCGCGAGACGCTGGAGGTGACGTTCAAGGAGAAGTCGATCGCGGATGTCTTGGACATGACGGTCGAAGAGGGCGTGTCCTTCTTCTCCGCCGTGCCGCCCGTGCGCGACAAGCTGGCATCGCTGCTCGATGTCGGCCTCGGCTACATCAAGGTCGGACAGCAGGCGACGACGCTTTCCGGCGGCGAGGCCCAGCGCGTGAAGCTGGCCAAGGAACTGTCGCGCAAGGCAACGGGCAAGACGCTCTACATCCTCGACGAGCCGACGACGGGCCTCCACTTCCACGACGTCGCCAAGCTTCTGGAAGTGCTCCACGAACTGGTCGACCAGGGCAATAGCGTCATCGTCATCGAGCACAATCTGGAGGTCATCAAGACGGCCGACTGGGTAGTCGACATCGGTCCCGAGGGCGGTGACGGCGGCGGCGAGATTGTGGCGATCGGCACGCCCGAGGCCATCGTGAAGGTTGATCGCTCCTGGACCGGTCGCTTCCTGAAGGATCTTCTGGACCGTCGGCCCGCGGAAAAGCGGCAGGCGGCGGAATGATGGGCGGGGGCCGTTGCGGCTGGAAGCGGATCAGGGGATGACGATGCCGGCACAGGGGACGATCAGGACGGGTATCGGCGGCTGGACCTTCGAGCCGTGGGAAGGAACCTTCTATCCGGGCGATCTGCCGAAGAAGCGGCAGCTGGAATTCGCGTCGCGGCAACTCGCGACGATCGAGGTGAACGGCACCTATTACCGATCGCAGACGCCGGAAACCTTCGCCAAATGGGCGAGCGAAGCGCCTGACGGCTTCGTGTTCTCGCTGAAGGCGCCGCGCTTTTCGACCAATCGCAAATTGCTCGGCGAAGGCGCGGACTCGGTCGAGCGCTTCGTCGCGTCGGGGATCGCGGAACTCGGCGAGAAATTGGGGCCGATCCTCTGGCAGTTCATGCCGACCAAGCGGTTCGATCCCGACGATTTTGGCGCCTTTCTCGCGCTCTTGCCGGCTAAGGCGGGCGGTATCGCGCTTCGCCATGCCGTGGAGGTTCGGCACGAGAGCTTCCTCGATCCGTCTTTCGTCGCTCTCGCGCGCGAGCATCGGGTCGCGATCGTCCATGCGGAGCACGAGACCTATCCCGAAATCTCGGACGTGACGGCCGACTTCGTCTACAGCAGGCTTCAGCGCGGCAGGGACGAAGAGCCCGAAGCCTATGCGCCCGAGGTTCTCGATACCTGGGCGCAGCGGTTTCGGACCTGGGCCGCGGGCGGGCGCCCGGACGACCTGCCCCTCGTCGCCCCGGACGAGCCCGCGCCGAAGAGCCCGCGCGACGTCTTCGCCTATGTCATCCACGAGGGAAAGCTGCGGGCCCCGCAGGGCGCTATGGGATTGGCGAAACGTCTGGCTGCGGCCGAATAGGCCGACAACGAGCTCGTCGAAGGGCGACCTCGCACGGGACCGTCGAGCTACCGCGCTCCGCTCAGCGGGCGCAGCAGCTCGGCAAGGACTGCCGGGACGAGACCGGGCAGGTCTTCCGCGATGAGGCCTGGACCGAAATGCTCGGCTGCCCGGCCGTGCATCCAGACGCCGGCGCAGGCGGCCTCGAAGGAGGGCATCGCCTGGGACCGCAGGCCTGCGATCAGGCCGGAGAGCACGTCGCCGCTGCCGGCGGTCGCCAGATAGGGCGTGCCGGTCGCGTTGATGGCGGCTCGGCCGTCCGGGGACGCGATCACCGTATCCGATCCCTTGAGCACCACGACCGCCCCGGACCGAAGCGCGGCATGGCGGGCGCGTTCGAGCTTGGAGAGGTCCCGATTTGCCGCGATATCGGGGAAGAGGCGGGAGAACTCGCCGGCATGGGGCGTCAGGAAAACGTCGCCCGCGTTGGCGGCGATCAGGTGGAAGAGCTGTTCGGGCTCGTCCGCGAAGGAGGTGATGCCGTCCGCGTCGAGCACCAGCGCGCGATGCGCCTCGACGATGGCGGCAGCGACGGTTCTTGCCGGCTCGCCGATGCCGAAGCCGGGTCCGAGCACGAACGTGCCGAGACGCGGGTCGGCAAGGAGGTCGCCGAGATCGTCCGGAACGGAACAGCGCTTCAGCATGATCGCGGTCAGATGAGCGGCGTTGACCATGAGGGCGGACGGGGGCGAGGCGAGCGTCACGAGGCCGGCGCCAACCCGCAGAGCCGCCAGCGCCGAAAGGCGGGCGGCGCCGGTCTTCGTCGCCGAGCCCGAGAAGACGACGGCATGACCTCGATCGAACTTGTGGCCGATGTCGGCTGGACGCGGAAAACAGCCCTCCCAAAGCTTCGGCTCGTTCGCAAAGCTCTTGGGCGCGATGACGTCGAGGACACCCGGATCGATCCCGATATCGACGACGGCGACGCGCCCGCAATGGGATCGCCCGGATTGGAGGAGATGGCCCGGCTTGCGGCGGAAGAAGGTGACGGTGAGAGCGGCCGAGATGGCGGGGCCGAGCGCGGCGCCGCTCGAACCCGATATGCCGCTCGGCAGATCGATCGCGACGATCGGAAGGCCGGAAGCGTTCGCCGCCTCGATCGCCCTTGCCTCCGGGCCTTCGACGGCTCGGGACAGACCGGCGCCGTAGAGACCGTCGAGCACGAGGTCGAAGCCCGCAGCATCGAAATCCTCGATCGGTCGGCGCGGGCCACCGAAGCTGCGGGCCGCCAAGGCAGCATCGCCGGAGAGGTTTTCGACGGGAACGGCGGTGAAAATCTGCGTCTCGCGCCCGGCGGCTGCGAGGAGACCGGCCGCGACATAGGCGTCGCCGCCGTTGTTGCCGGGGCCGGCGAGGATCGCGATGCGCCGGGCGTCCGCGAAGGCGAGCTTCAGATGGTCGAAGATCCCCTGCCCCGCGCGCTGCATGAGCGTCCATCCGCTCGTTCGCGTTGCGATCGTTAGGCGGTCGGCTTCTGCCATCTCGCGGGGCGTCAGGAGGGCGGTCATGTTCGCATCCATTTTCATCATCCGACTCCGGCGCTGCCGATTGTTTGTTCAGGGAGCGTCCATGAACGCAGGCGATCGATAAAAACCGAAGGTCTTCGCACGATTTCTAGCCAACCCCGCTTGCTCATCCCGTCGCGAAACGGGCACATGACACGGGTAAGGTCGGGTGTTCGCGAAGCGGACGCGGGAGGCAGCTCGTCGCATCGATATGCCGGGGTGGGGCCATTGGTCCTCTATCCGGCAAGACGTAGGTTGCATCGTGCGACGGGACAGCGTCAGAAGGAATTTCGATGAAGAAGGTCGAAGCGATCATCAAGCCCTTCAAGCTCGATGAGGTGAAGGAAGCGCTTCAGGAGGTCGGGCTCCAGGGTATCACCGTGACGGAAGCCAAGGGCTTCGGCCGGCAGAAGGGTCACACGGAGCTCTATCGCGGCGCGGAATATGTCGTCGATTTCCTGCCGAAGGTGAAGGTCGAGATCGTCCTCACCGACGAGGCGGTCCCCGCGGCCGTGGAGGCCATCCGCAAGGCCGCCCAGACCGGGCGCATCGGCGACGGCAAGATCTTCGTTTCGAACGTCGAGGAAGCGATCCGCATCCGGACGGGCGAAGCGGGCAACGACGCCATCTGACGGCGTCGGACCCAAAGACAACCATCAGCATCCCAACGAAAGGACCGTCATGACGTCGGCCAACGATATCCTGAAGCAGATCAAGGACAACGACGTAAAGTTCGTCGACCTGCGCTTCACCGACCCCCGCGGCAAGCTGCAGCATGTCACCATGGACCAGACTATGGTGGACGAGGACCTGTTCGCCGAAGGCACGATGTTCGACGGCTCGTCCATCGCCGGCTGGAAGGCGATCAACGAGTCCGACATGGTGCTCATGCCGGACCCCGAAACGGTCCACATGGACCCGTTCTTCGCGCAGTCGACGATGGTTCTCGTCTGCGACATCCTCGATCCGATTTCCGGCGAGGCCTACAATCGCGACCCGCGCGGCACCGCCAAGAAGGCCGAGGCCTATCTGAAGCAGTCCGGCGTCGGCGACACCGCCTATTTCGGCCCCGAGGCCGAGTTCTTCATCTTCGACGACGTCCGCTACAAGTCCGACCCTTACAACACGGGCTTCAAGCTGGATTCGACCGAGCTTCCCTCCAACGACGACGCCGAATACGAGACCGGCAATCTCGGCCATCGGCCGCGCGTCAAGGGCGGCTACTTCCCGGTTCCCCCGATCGACAGCTGCCAGGACATCCGTTCGGAAATGCTGACGGTCATGGCCGAGATGGGCGTGACGGTCGAGAAGCACCACCACGAAGTGGCGGCGGCGCAGCACGAGCTCGGCGTGAAGTTCGACACGCTCGTGAAGAACGCCGACAACATGCAGATCTACAAGTACGTGACGCATCAGGTCGCCAATGCCTACGGCAAGACCGCGACCTTCATGCCAAAGCCGATCTTCGGCGACAACGGCTCGGGCATGCATGTGCACCAGTCGATCTGGAAGGGCGGCAAGCCGACCTTCGCGGGCAACGAATATGCCGGCCTTTCGGAGAGCGCGCTCTTCTACATCGGCGGCATCATCAAGCACGCCAAGGCGCTGAACGCCTTCACCAATCCCTCGACCAACTCGTTCAAGCGCCTGGTCCCGGGCTACGAGGCTCCGGTCCTGCTCGCCTATTCCGCGCGCAACCGCTCGGCTTCCTGCCGCATCCCGATCGGCCAGTCGCCGAAGGCCAAGCGCGTCGAGGTCCGCTTCCCCGATGCGATGGCGAACCCCTACCTCGCCTTCGCCGCCATGCTGATGGCCGGCCTCGACGGCATCAAGAACAAGATCCACCCGGGCGAAGCCATGGACAAGGATCTCTACGACCTGCCGCCGGAAGAGCTGAAGCAGATCCCGACCGTCTGCCGCTCGCTGCGCGAAGCGCTGGAGCAGCTCGACGCGGACCGCGAGTTCCTGAAGGCCGGCGGCGTCTTCGACGACGACCAGATCGACTCGTTCATCGACCTGAAGATGACCGAGGTGCTGCGCTTCGAAATGACGCCGCATCCGGTCGAGTTCGACATGTACTACTCGTCCTGAGCCTTCCGCTCTCGACCTGACATGGAGACCCCCGCGCAAGCGGGGGTTTTCGTTTGTGGGCCCAACACATACGAGAGCGGCCCTTACCTTCGACGCATCGATGGTCAGAGCGTCACCGCGGCATCAGCCGCCGCCGCGCCGGTTGCAGCGAGATACCATCGGGCCTTTGCCAGAACCGCTGGTATCAGTGCGTCAGAAGCCAGTTCAGCTCCGTGCGCCAGTCGATCATCCGGATCGGCGTCCCGTGGTTTCCGTCGTTGAACGAGACGAAGCGGACGGGATAACCCGCCTCTTGCAGGCGCTCGTAAAGCGAGTGGGCCTGATCCCAGCCGAAGACCTTGTCGCGCGTACCATGACCGAGCAGGAGCGGAATGCGGCGCTCGCCGCCCGCTCGCCGCATCGCCTCCACCTTCGCGGCGGGACTGTTCGCCGAGAGCATGACCACGGCCCGCACGGCGTTTGCGACCTCCGGCTTTCCGAGGAGGCCCCAGCAAAACTCGCCGCCCATGGAGGCACAGGCGAGGATGACGGACGGCCCCCGGCGATGGCGGCCGAGCGCTTCGACCAAGGCGGCGATTCGGGCCGCGTTCGCGTCTCCGAAGGCGCCGGCATCGGCGGTGACATAGAGACCGTCCGACAGCCGCATCAGGTTCTTCAGCCGATTGAAGTTTCCGCCGAAGCTCCGGTCGTTCATGCCGAGACGGCGGTCGCCGTTGCGTCCATGGATGAAGAGGACGATCGGACCGCCGCCAGTCGCCGCGCCGGTCGACATGATCTTCAACGGGCCCGCCGGCGTCTCCACCACCTGCTCGCCTTGGCTGCGCAAGGGTTTGAGATCGACATAGGTCGACTTCACCCGCCGCTCCGGCACCTCGTCGCGCTGGTCGATGTCGCGCGCTTCCGAATAGTCGACCTCGACGGACGTGCCGTCCGCGCTTTCGACGGACCGCCCTGGATAGGCGAAGAGATCGTCCTTGAAGGGCGGGATCGGCCCCTCGGCCCGGACGCCGGAGGATGCCAGCAGCAGAATCAGAAGCGTCGCGAAAAAGGGGCGAAACGGCATGGGCGCCGGTCTCCGATCGATCTCTTCGGCGCGGCGGCATCGTTGCCGGATCGCGTCAGCATGGGGAAAATGCGGCAGCCAGCCCGCTTTAGCCGGCGTTTCGCCGAACGGTCCGCTTGAAGAACATTTCGTGAAAGTATAGTCCAGAGCCATGGCGATATTCGGCTGGATGACAGGCACCACGACGGGCAAAACGCGGACGGGCGGCGGAGCGCCGCGCGCCCGATGAGCGATTCCGACCTCTTCGCCCCCGCATCGCCGGCCCCTCGCCCGGCAGGCCGCGCGGCCAAGGCCACGGCGCGCGCAGCACCCGCTCCCTTCGTTCCGGCCTCCGACTATACGGCGGCCGACATCGAGGTTCTGGAGGGTCTCGAACCCGTTCGCCGGCGCCCGGGCATGTATATCGGCGGCACGGACGAAAAGGCCATGCACCACCTCTTCGCCGAGGTGATCGACAATTCGATGGACGAGGCCGTCGCCGGACACGCCAATTTCATCGAGGTCTCGCTGGAGGCCGACGGATCGCTGTCCGTCACCGACAACGGACGCGGCATCCCCGTCGATGCGCATCCGAAGTACCGGGACAAGTCGGCGCTCGAGGTCATCATGACCACGCTGCATGCGGGCGGCAAGTTCGACTCGAAGGTCTACGAGACCTCGGGCGGCCTGCACGGCGTCGGCGTCTCCGTGGTCAACGCCCTCTCCTCGCGGCTGGAGGTCGAGGTCGCCCGCAATCGTCGCCTCTATCGCCAGGTCTACGAGCGCGGTCATGCCCAGGGCCCGATCCAGGAGGTCGGCGAGGTGCAGAACCGGCGGGGCACGAAGGTGCGCTTCTGGCCGGACACGCAGATCTTCGGCGAGACGGCCCGCTTCGAGCCGGCCCGCCTTCTCTCCATGGCGCGGTCGAAGGCCTATCTCTTCGGCGGCGTCGAAATCCGCTGGATGTGCGATCCCTCGCTGATCGAGGCGGATGGACCGGTGCCCGCGCGCGCCACCTTCCACTTTCCCGGTGGGCTGAAGGACTATCTGGAAGGCTCCCTCGGCTCCGAACAGCGCGTGACTTCGCAAACCTTCGCCGGGCGCACGGAGAAGGTCTCGGGCCACGGCGCCGTGGAGTGGGCCGTGAGCTGGACCGGCGGCGACGGGTTCGTGCGGTCCTACTGCAACACGATCCCGACGCCTGAGGGCGGCACACACGAAGCGGGCCTGCGCAACGTTCTTCTGCGCGGCTTGAAAGCCTTCGCCGAGGTCTCGGGCAACAAGAAGGCGAGTGTCGTCACCGCCGAAGACATCATGATCACGGCCTCCGCCATGCTCTCGGTCTTCATTCGCGAGCCGGAATTCGTGGGGCAGACCAAGGATCGGCTGGCGACGGCGGAGGCGCAGCGGATCGTCGAGACCTCGATCCGCGACAGTTTCGACATCTGGCTCGCCTCCTCGCCGCAGGATGCCGCGCGCCTGATCGACTGGGTGGTGGACCGCGCCGACGAGCGGCTCCGTCGCCGTCAGGAGAAAGAGGTCAACCGCAAGAGCGCGACGCGCAAGCTGCGGCTGCCGGGCAAGCTGGCGGACTGTTCGCAGACGGGCGCTGCGGGCGCCGAACTCTTCATCGTAGAGGGCGACTCCGCCGGCGGCTCGGCCAAGCAGGCGCGCGATCGCGCCCGGCAGGCCATTCTCCCGCTGCGCGGCAAGATCCTCAACGTCGCCTCGGCGGGCCGCGAGAAGCTCGGCGCCAACCAGCAAATTTCCGACCTTATCCAGGCGCTCGGATGCGGCACACGGAACCGATACCGGGAGGAGGATCTGCGCTACGAGCGCGTGATCATCATGACCGACGCCGATGTCGACGGTGCCCACATCGCCTCGCTGCTCATCACCTTCTTCTTCCAGGAGATGCCCGACCTCATCCGCCAAGGCCATCTCCACCTCGCCGTGCCGCCGCTCTACCGGCTGAGCCAGGGCGGCAAGGTGGCCTATGCGCGCGACGACAAGGATCGCGAACGCCTGATGGCGCGAGACTTCAAGGGCAAGGGGAAGGTCGAGGTCAGCCGCTTCAAGGGCCTCGGCGAGATGCTGCCCTCGCAGCTCAAGGAAACGACCATGGACCCGAAGAAGCGGACGCTTCTGAAGGTCGCCATCGACGATGCCGCCGATGCGGGAACCGCCGGCGCGGTGGACGCGCTGATGGGCAACAGGCCGGAACTGCGCTTCCGCTTCATCCAGGAACGCGCGGCCTTCGCCGACAATCTCGACGTCTGACCCTTCGCCGAAGCGCCAAGGGCGGTCCAGACAGGAGTTGAACTGATGATCCGATCGACCGTGCTCAGCCTCGCCTTGGCGACGGCGGCTCTGCAGGCCAGCGTCGCCTTCGCGCAGACGCCAGCCCCGCCCGCACCCTACACGCCGCCGGCGGCCGCAGCGCCCGAGGCGCCCGCCGCCAGCCCCGCCCCCGCGGCGCCTGCGGACGCTCCGGCTGCCGGTCCCGACGAGGCCGCGAAGTCGCTGGAGACTCTCGCCGTCGAAATCGAGGACGTGCAGGTCGTGGCGCCCTGGACGGAAGGCCAGCGCAGCGGCGTCTGGCGCACCGTGATGATGCAGGTGAAGGGCAAGGACGAGGTCTACCGCTTCTTCATCCAGCAGCTCGAGCGCACCGGCGCCGGGCAGACGATTCTCGGGACGACCGAGATCAAGGAGATCCAGACGATCAACGGTGCGGTCGTCGGCTATCGCGCGGACGAGCCGACCGAGGGCGAGACGAACGGGCTCACGCTGTTCTTCGACATCGTCCCGCGCGACGGCGAGATCGCCGAGACCTACGAGCTGCATTTTACGAAAGATGCGCCTTACGTCTTCGGTCCCGCGACGAATTGAGAGAACGATCCGAGGGTTTTCTTCGGCATGATCTTGAGGAGGCCGGCGCAGATCGGCCCCTCGACCCTGGGAATCGAAAGTATCCGGACCATATTAGCTTGCGTGAAGGTTGACTCGAAAAAGTCTAGCCCTTATCGCCCATGGCAGGACTTGGGCTGACAACGGTCGTAGCCTCACTTTCCGTCATCCACGAGATAATCGAGCTCTATGCTTTTTTCCGAACTCGGCCTCAGCGCTAAAGTTCTCGCGGCTGTCGAAGCCGCCGGCTATTCCGAGCCGACTCCGATCCAGGAAGAGGCGATCCCGCACGCGCTGCAGCGCCGGGACGTGCTCGGCATCGCGCAGACCGGGACCGGCAAGACCGCCTCCTTCGTCCTGCCCATGCTGACGCTTCTCGAGAAGGGCCGAGCAAGGGCTCGCATGCCCCGCACCCTGATCGTCGAGCCGACCCGCGAGCTCGCCGCGCAGGTGGCCGAGAACTTCGTGAAATACGGCAAGGACCAGCGCATCAACGTCGCGCTCCTGATCGGCGGCATGTCCTTCGACGAGCAGGACAAGAAGATCGACCGCGGCGTCGACGTCCTGATCGCGACGCCGGGGCGGCTCCTCGATCATTTCGAGCGCGGCAAGCTCCTGATGACCGGCGTCGAGATCCTCGTGATCGACGAAGCCGACCGGATGCTCGACATGGGGTTCATCCCCGACATCGAACGCATCTGCAAGCTCCTTCCCTTCACCCGCCAGACGCTGTTCTTCTCCGCCACCATGCCGCCGGAGATCACCCGCCTCACCGAACAGTTCCTGCAGAATCCCGTCCGCGTCGAGGTCGCCAAGGCCTCGTCCACCGCGCTGACGATCGAGCAGAAGCTCGTCGCGACGCAGAAGGAGGACTACGCCAAGCGCGAGGTCCTTCGCGGCCTCATCCGCTCGCAGGACGATCTCACCAATGCGATCATCTTCTGCAATCGCAAGATCGACGTCGCGTCGCTCTTCCGTTCGCTGGAAAAGCATGGCTTCTCCGCCGGCGCGCTCCATGGCGACATGGACCAGCGGGCGCGCATGACGATGCTTCACAATTTCCGCGAGAACAAGCTGACGCTGCTCGTCGCCTCCGACGTGGCGGCGCGCGGTCTCGACATTCCGGCGGTCAGCCACGTCTTCAACTTCGACGTCCCGATCCATGCCGAGGACTACGTCCACCGCATCGGCCGCACGGGCCGCGCCGGACGGTCCGGCAAGGCCTTCACGCTCGTCTCGCGGAACGACAAGAAGTATCTCGACGCGATCGAGAAAATGCTCGGCAAGCAGCTCGACTGGCTCGCGGGAACTCCCGAGGATCTGCCGGCGCCCGAGCCGAGCGCCGAACCCCGCGACGAGAAGCGCGGCGGCCGCAAGACGGCCAGCGGCGGGTCGCGACGGGGCTCCTCGCGTACGAGCACGCGACGCGACGGCGAGACGCGCGAGCCGCGCAGCGTCGAGGCCGAGATCGCCGCGCTGTCCGACGAGCAGCCGGACGTGCCGGAGCCGGTCTTCGTTCAGAAGCTCGACGAGGCGCCTGCGGCACCCGAGCCGGTCGCGGCTGCCGTGGCGGCGGAGCCGGACGCGGCATCGAGCCGTCGTCCTGCGCCCTCTCGCAACCGTGGCTTCGAAGGCAATGGCCGCGGCGGACGCGGCTCGTCGTCGGGCGGAGACGACCGCTCGCCCGTCGGGTTCGGCGAGGAAATTCCGGCTTTCATGCTGATCGGCACCGGTTTCTGAAACGTCGCGGGCTTCGGCCCGCGTCCGTTCGGCCGGGCGATGTCCGACCGCCGGTATCGAGCCTCGGCTCCCACGCTGTCGCAGCTCAGTCCGAAACGATGCGCTTGCGGTTCGGCGTTTTCGGCGCCGCTGTGCGATGGCCCGCCGCGCGGGCAAGTCGGGCCCAGTCGGCCATCAGATCGGGATCGTCGAGCGCTTCGTCCGGCACCGTGAAATAGGGCATCGCGACTGGTGCCTTTCCGGTTCGCGCATAGGACCAGCGCCTGGCGCCGGCGGCATCGAAGACCGGCGCCGTTTCCTCGTCCACCTTCAGAAGCAGTTCGCCGCGCACGACGAGGGCGACGATGCAGCCCTCGCTGTATATACCCTTGCCGCCGAACATGCGCCGTATCGTGACGCGGCCGATGGCCTGAAGCCGCTCCTCGATCTCGTCGTCGTCCATCGCGCCGCGAGGCCTCAGGCGCTCTGCGCGTCCGCCATGGCCTTGAGGTCTGCCGCCTTCAGCTCGACGGACTCGCCGCAGCCGCAGGCGGACGTCTGGTTCGGATTGCGAAAGGTGAAGCCGGACCGGAGCTTGGTCTCCTCGTAGTCCATCTCCGTGCCGAGCAGGAAGAGAACCGCTTCCGGGGCGACGAAGACGCGGGCGCCGTCGCGTTCGACCTGGTCCTCACGGGGCTGGGCATCCTTCGCCAGCTCGACCGTGTACTCCATGCCCGCGCAGCCGCCCTTCTTGATGCCGACGCGAAGGCCGAGAGCGTCGCCGCCCTTGGAGGCCACGATGTCACGCACGCGGGAAGCCGCCGCGTCGGTCATGGTCATGACGGTAAAGCGGCCCATCAGGCGCTCCTTTCGAAATCGACAGCCCGAAAATGGACCTTCGTTGGCACCCGCGCAAGTCGGGCACCGTCACAGCTCCCGCCCGGCGCAAGCCGGAGGCGGGTGCCGGTCAGAACCAGCCGACGGCGACCTGAGCTTCCTCGCTCATGCGGTCGGGCGTCCAGGGCGGGTCGAAGACGAGGTTGACGTTCGTATGCGACACGCCCTCGACCGACGACACGGCGTTCTCGACCCAGATCGGCATCTCGCCAGCGACGGGACAGCCCGGCGCCGTCAGCGTCATCTCGATCGCGACGCTGCGGTCGTCCTCGATATCGATCTTGTAGATGAGGCCGAGTTCGTAGATGTCGGCCGGGATTTCCGGGTCGTAGACGGTCTTCAGCGCCGAGACGATGTCGTCGGTCAGCCGCGTCAATTCCTCGGCGGGAATGGTGGAGGCCGGTTTGTCGGCGCTCGCCAGGGCGATGTTGGCCGCAGCCGTCTCGTCCTGAACCGGCGCCTCGGCCTCAAGTTTTACGTCCGCTTGATCCATCATCGTCTTCATCTTTCAGGCGAAAAAACGCCTCGCCTTGTCCAGAGCTTCCGCAAGGATATCGATTTCCGCCGTCGTGTTATAGAGCCCGAACGAGGCTCGGCATGTGGATGTCGCGCCGAAGCGCTTCAAGAGCGGCTGAGCGCAATGCGTGCCCGCCCGAACCGCAACGCCCTCCCGGTCTATCACCATCGCCACGTCATGGGCATGGATGCCTTCCAGATCGAAGGAAACGATAGCGCCCTTGCCCGGCGCCGTTCCGTAGATCCGCAGCGAGTTCACCGCGCCGAGACGCTCGTGCGCGTAGTCCCGCAGCATTTCCTCATGCGCCAGAATCGCGGGGCGGCCGAGGCTTTCCATGTAGCGCAGCGACGCGGCGAGGCCGATCGCCTGGGCGATCTGCGGCGTGCCGGCTTCGAAGCGATGGGGCGGCGCATTGTAGGTGACGTTGCCCTCCGTCACCTCGACGATCATCTCGCCGCCGCCGTTGAACGGCTGCATGCGCTCCAGCATAGCCGCCTTGCCATAGAGGACGCCGATGCCGGTCGGACCATAGAGCTTGTGGCCCGTGACGACGTAGAAGTCGCAGTCGAGATCCTGCACGTCCACGGGAAGATGCACGGCACCCTGGCTCCCGTCGACGAGGACGGGAATTCCCTGCGCGTGGGCGAGTGCCACGACGGCCTTCACCGGCGTCACCGTGCCGAGCACGTTCGACATATGCGTCATGGCGACGAGCTTGGTGCGGGGCGTAATCGCCCGCCCGAAAGCCTCGACCGAGATCGATCCATCGTCCTCGACCGGGACGAAGACCAGCTTGGCGCCCTTGCGCTCGCGCAGGAAGTGCCAGGGCACGATGTTGGAATGGTGCTCCATGATCGTGAGCACGATCTCGTCGCCCTCGCCGATCTCCTGCATGCCGTAGCCATAGGCGACGAGATTGATCGCCTCGGTCGCAGACGACGTGAAGACGACCTCGTCGACGCTTCCGGCATTCAGGAAGCGTCGGACCGTTTCGCGTGAGTTCTCATACTCTTCCGTCGCCTTGTTCGACAGGAAGTGAAGCCCGCGATGGACGTTGGCATAGTCTTCGGAATAGGCCTTCTGGATAGCGTCCAGCATGGCCTTGGGCTTTTGCGCGGAGGCGCCGTTGTCGAGATAGACGAGCGGCTTGCCGTAGACCTGTTTCGAGAGGATCGGAAAGTCGCGCCGAATGGCTTCGACGTCGTATCCGGCGCGGATCTGGGTCTCTGCGTTCATGGCGTCGTCCTTTCGGGCCGGCGGTCGCGCGGCCGGTCTCGTCAGCGGTCGGCCGCCAGCCAGGCGTCGATGCGGGCTTCGAGCGCCGCGATGGCGTCCTCGTGCTCCAGCTCCTCCACGACCTCGTCCACGAAGGCCTTCACGAGCAGAGCCCGCGACTCGCGCTCGGGGATGCCGCGCGACATGAGGTAGAAGAGATGGTTGGAGTCGATCTCGCCCGCCGTCGCGCCATGGCCGCACTGCACGTCGTCGGCGAAGATTTCCAGCTCGGGCTTGGCGGAGAAGTCACCCTCGTCCGACAGGAGCAACGTGTTGCAGGCCATGCGGGCATCTGTCTTCTGCGCGCCGCGCGAGACCTTGATCATGCCCTGGAAGACGCCGTGTCCGCCCGTGACGACGTTTCGGAACGTCTCGGTCGAGGTCGTGTGGGCGACCGTGTGGTTCAGCGTCGTGGTCACGTCAATATGCTGGCCGGGGCCGAGCAGATTGACGCCGCGCATCTGGATGTCGGCGCCCTCGCCCGCCGTCTCGGCATGGACCTCCAGCCGCACGAGCGCACCGCCGGCGTTCAGCACGAAGAGCTTGAAGCGGGCGTTCGCGCCGATCGAGACGTTGAGCTGGCCGAGATAGGTCTCGGCCTCGCCCTTGGCCTGATCAATGATCCAAAGCACTTCGGCGCCCTCGCCGATCGTGAGATCGGTAATGCCGGAGGAAAGCGTGCCGGCATGGCCGGCGGACAGGCGCTCGACGATCGTCGCCTTGGAGCGGGCCCCGAGCCTGCAGAGCGTGAAGCCCCGGGCGCCGGTGGAGCCCGGCTCCGGCCGCAGCTCGATCGCATGCGCCAGATCGGCATCGGCCGCGATCTCGATCTCCGTCGCCGTCGCGCCGAAGGCGGCGCCGATCAGGCGGATCGTGTCGAACTCGCGGTCGAGATGGTTGACCGGCTTGCGCCAGTCCGGCGTCGCGTTGCTACGGGTAAAGCTGGCACCCTCCGGCGCTGCCGGCAGAGGCGCGGACGCGGCGAGATCGACGACCGTCGAACCCGGCAGGAGCGGCGACAAAAGCTCGGGCGCGGGACTGGCGGAGGTCGTCGCGGGAACGCGACCGATCAGCGAGCGCAGGTCCGTGTAGTGCCAAGCCTCGATCCGGCGATGGGGGAGACCTTCACGACGCAGAAGCGCGATCGCGTCCTGGCGCGTCTGGTCGGATGCGACGAGACCCGTCTCGGCGCTCGCGATCACCGCCTCCTCGGCCGGCGTCAGGCGCCGGAGCTGATGGACGTTCATCTCAGGCGGCCTCGCCGATGATCTGGCTGTAGCCCTGATCCTCGAGCTGCAGAGCCAGTTCCTTGCCGCCGGTCTTGATGATCTGCCCCTTGTAGAGGACGTGGACCGTATCGGGCACGATGTGGTCGAGCAGGCGCTGGTAGTGGGTGATGACGAGGAACGCGCGGTTTTCAGAGCGCAGCGCGTTCACGCCGTCGGAGACGATGCGCAGCGCATCGATGTCGAGGCCCGAATCGGTCTCGTCCATGACGCAGAGCTTGGGCTCCAGCAGCGCCATCTGCAGGATCTCGGCGCGCTTCTTCTCGCCGCCGGAAAAGCCGACATTCAGCGGGCGCTTCAGCATGGCCGGATCGATCTTCAGATCGGCGGCCGCGGCCTTCACGCGCCGGATGAAGTCCGGCGTCGTCAGAACGTCCTCGCCCCGCGCCTTGCGCTGGGCGTTGAGGGCGGCCTTCAGGAAGGTCATGGTCGCGACGCCCGGGATCTCCAGAGGATACTGGAAGGCCAGGAAGACGCCGGCGGCGGCGCGCTCGGCCGGGTCCATCTCCAGGATGGACTCGCCGTTGTAGAGGATCTCGCCCTCCGTCACCTCGTAGTCGTCGCGGCCGGCGAGGATGTAGGAAAGGGTCGACTTGCCCGAGCCGTTCGGGCCCATGATCGCCGCCACCTCGCCGGCGCGAACCGAAAGGTTCAGCCCGCGAAGAATTTCGGTGTCGGTGTCCGCGACGCGCGCGTGAAGGTTCTTGATTTCCAGCATGTCCGTTTTCTATCGGTCGGTGCCCGGCAGCCGGCCGGGACAGAGAAGACTATAAACCGTGCGCGTCGAGGCCGTCAGCCGTCAGCCGACGCTGCCCTCGAGCGAGATGCTGATCAGCTTCTGCGCCTCCACCGCAAACTCCATCGGGAGCTGCTGGATGACGTCGCGCACGAAGCCGTTGACGATCAGCGCGACCGCCTCCTCCTGCGGGATGCCGCGCTGCATGCAGTAGAAGAGCTGGTCCTCGGAGATCTTCGACGTGGTCGCCTCGTGCTCGAACTGCGCCGTCGCGTTCTTCGCCTCGATATAGGGCACGGTGTGCGCACCGCACTCCTCGCCGATGAGCAGGCTGTCGCACTGGGTGAAGTTGCGCGCGTTCGACGCCTTGCGGTGGGTCGTGACCTGGCCGCGATAGGTGTTGTTCGAGCGGCCCGCCGAAATGCCCTTGGAGATGATGCGGCTCGACGTGTTCTTGCCGAGATGGATCATCTTCGTTCCGCTATCGACCTGCTGGCGGCCGTTCGACACGGCGATCGAATAGAACTCGCCGCGTGAATTGTCGCCGCGCAGGATGCAGGACGGGTATTTCCAGGTGATGGCCGAGCCGGTCTCGACCTGCGTCCAGGAGATCTTGGCGTTGTTGCCCCGGCAGTCGCCGCGCTTGGTGACGAAGTTGTAGATGCCGCCCTTCCCGTCCTTGTCGCCGGGATACCAGTTCTGGACGGTCGAGTATTTGATCTCCGCGTCGTCGAGCGCGATCAGTTCCACGACGGCTGCGTGAAGCTGGTTCTCGTCGCGCTGGGGCGCCGTGCAGCCCTCGAGATAGGAGACGTAGGAGCCCTTGTCCGCGATGATGAGCGTGCGCTCGAACTGGCCGGTGTTCTTCTCGTTGATGCGGAAATAGGTCGAGAGCTCCATCGGGCAGCGGACGCCCGGCGGAACGTAGACGAAGGACCCGTCGGTGAAGACGGCCGAGTTCATGGTGGCGAAGAAGTTGTCGGAAACCGGCACGACGGTGCCGAGATACTGCTTCACCAGATCAGGGTGCTCGCGGATGGCCTCCGAGATCGGCATGAATATCACGCCGGCCTTCTTCAGCTCGGCCTGGAAGGTCGTCGCCACCGACACGCTGTCGAAGACGGCATCGACGGCGACGCGCCGGTCGGAGACCTCGATCAGATCGCCGTTCTCGTCATATTGCGGCAAGGCCGGAACATCGGTCGGCTTCACGACGCCGGCCAGAATCTCCTGCTCGCGCAACGGAATGCCGAGCTTCTCGTAGGTGCGCAGCAGCTCGGGATCGACCTCGTCAAGCGAGGCCGGGCCGCTCATGGACTTCGGCGCGGAGTAGTAGTGGATGTCCTGGTAGTCGATCGGCGGATAGTCGAGGCGCGCCCAGGAGGGGCTCTCCAGCGTCTTCCAGCGGGCGAAGGCCTCCAGGCGCCAGTCCAGCATCCATTGCGGCTCGCCCTTCTTGGCGGAGATGAAGGCGATCGTCGACTCGTCCAGGCCCTTCGGCGCGGTGTCGGACTCGATGATCGTCTCGAAGCCGTATTTGTACTGG
This sequence comes from Aureimonas sp. Leaf427, assembly GCF_001425485.1. Classification (GTDB taxonomy): domain Bacteria; phylum Pseudomonadota; class Alphaproteobacteria; order Rhizobiales; family Rhizobiaceae; genus Plantimonas. Next base: position 210,969 of record NZ_LMQW01000023.1, read on the forward strand.
TCGACGTCGATCCGGCGGACCTGGTCGATGGTTTCCTGAACTGCTGCCATGTCGTTTCTCCACACTCGCCGGAGTCAAGGTCCGGTGGTTGGTCACGTCGTATGCTCGGAGCCTACCTTGGATGCGCTCTAAGTGGCCCTTTTGGTGCCGGAAATGAAGGGCCACCGACAAGGAAAGGCCTGATATCCGCGTTATTCAAGCCGCCTTCGGGTCGATAAGCCGCATCGCGGCACGGCCGGCCAAGCCGGCCAGCGCATCCGCGAAGGCGTCGATCTCGTCCAGGCCCGTCTCGTAGCCGAAACTGACGCGGATCGCACCCATCCGCGAATCGATGCCGGAGCCCGCCTCCTCCATCGCCTTCAGGACGGCGCTGGCGCCGACCTTTCCCGACGAGCAGGCCGATCCCGCCGAGACGGCGATGCCCTGAAGGTCGAAGGCGATCTGCGCCGTCTCGGCCGCGAGGGCCGGAATGGACAGCAGGACCGTGTTCGGAAGCCGCTCCGCATTCCGCGCGACGATGCGCGGCCCCGCCATCGCATCGATGCGCGCTTCGAGATGGCGGCGGATGAGGAGGAGCCTTTCGGCCTCGCCGGACGCAAGCCGGGCCCGCGCCACCGTCGCGGCGGCGCCGAAGCTCGCGATGGCGGCGACGGCCTCGGTGCCGGATCGCCGGCCCTTCTCCTGCCCACCGCCGACGAGGAGCGGCATCGGCCGGCGCTGGGGATCGCCGAGCACATAGGCGCCGACGCCCTGCGCCGCGCCGATCTTGTGGCCGGAGAGGATCAGCGCCGTGCAGCCGAGACGCTTCATGTCGAGCGGCAGGCGTCCGGCGCCCTGCACGGCATCGACCACGAGACGCCCGGCCTCGGCGAAGCGGCGGACCTCCGGGCGACTGAGATCGGCGACGACGCCCGTTTCGCTATTGGCGAGCGTGACGGCCAGAAGCGGCAGGTCGTCCGGATCGGAAGCCTCGATCAGTTCGGCCAAAGCACGGGAATCGAGGCGGCCATCGGCATCGAGCGGCAGATGCGTGACGCGGCCGGGAAAGAGCCGGCCGGCCTCGCGCAAGGCGGCGTGATCGCCACGCCCGACCGCCAGATCGCGGATCGTCACCTCGCTCTCACCCTGCAGCCAGGCAGGCGCGAGGCAGGTTGCGGCGGCTTCGCTCGCGCCTGAGGTGAAGACGACCGCTTCGGGATCGGCGCCGACGAGCGCCGCGACCTCGACCCGGGCGCGCTCCACGATCGCGCGGGCCCGCCGCCCCTCGGCGTGGACGGAAGAGGGATTGCCTGCCGTCTCCAGCGCATCCATCATCGCGGCGCGGGCTTCGGCAAGAAGCGGCGCACCGGCATTGTGGTCGAGATAGATGCGACGGGCAGCCACGGCGATCGTCCTGTCCTTTGCTCGGCAAAGCCGCAAAGTCTGGCGCTCAAGGCGCCGAGCTCCCAAATTCCTTGAAAGCCAGTCACCTTCTAGACTACATAGCGCCTTCGGTGGAAGCGTGTAGTTTTGAACCGTTCTAAACTGGAACCTAAGAGCCCGCGTGTTCTGCGTCAAGCCGCGCCGCCCCGCGCCTCCTGCCGCATAGGATTTTACATCATGCCTGAAGTCATCTTCAATGGTCCCGCCGGTCGCCTCGAGGGGCGCTATCAGGCGGGCAAGGAGAAGAACGCGCCGATCGCGATCGTGCTGCATCCCCATCCCCGCTTCGGCGGCACGATGAACAATCAGATCGTTTATCAGCTTTTCTACATGTTCGTGGAACGCGGTTTCACGACGCTGCGCTTCAATTTTCGCGGCATCGGCCGCAGCCAGGGCGAGTTCGACCACGGATCGGGCGAGCTTTCGGATGCGGCGGCCGCGCTCGACTGGGTGCAGAGCCTGCACCCGGATTCCAAGCATTGCTGGGTCGCGGGCTATTCCTTCGGCGCCTGGATCGGCATGCAGCTCCTGATGCGCCGGCCGGAGATCGAGGGCTTCATCTCGATCTCGCCCCAGCCGAACTCCTACGACTTCTCCTTCCTGGCGCCCTGCCCTTCGTCGGGCCTCATCATCCACGGCGACAAGGACAAGGTCGGCCCGCCGAAGGACGTTCAGGGGCTGGTCGACAAGCTGAAGACGCAGAAGGGCATTCTGATCACGCAGAAGACGCTCGTCGGCGCCAACCACTTCTACACCAAGCACTTCGAAGAGCTGATGGCCGAGACCACGGACTATCTCGACCGGCGCCTCGCCGGCGAGCTGGTGGATGTCCGGCCGAAGCGTCTGCGCTGATCGTCTAACTCCAAGATCAAAAACGGCCCGGATCGCGTCCGGGCCGTTTTCGTTTCAGGGCCAGGCGATCAGGCCTCCGGTCATTGCGACGGGCGCGCCGGTCGTCGTCGGAAAGGTCAGGGCGAGGCCGCGCGCGGAGCGCACCGCGAGATAGGCCCAGGCCTCGGCCTCCATCGCATCCCCGTCAAAGCCCGCCTCCTCGGCGGTCATCACCCGAGCGTCCGAGCCCGCACCCTCGACGAGATCGCCGAGAATGGCGGGGTGCTTGCGCCCGCCGCCGCAGATGATCCAGAGCTTCGGCGCCTTCGGCATATGCTCGGCCGATTTGAGGATCGCCTGCGCGGCGACGAAGCAAAGCGTCCGTGCGACGTCCTCCAGCGAGCCCGAGCCCGCCGGCGGCATCGGAAAGTCGAATCGGTCGAGAGACTTCGGCGCGGGCTTTGCGAAGAAGGGCGAGCCGAGATAGGCGGCGGCGAGTTCGTCGAGAATGCCGCCTTCGGCCGCGATCGCACCGCCCTGGTCGTAGGAAATGCCGACCTCGTTCTGCACCCAGCGATCGAGAAGAGCATTGCCCGGCCCGCTGTCGAAGGCGATCGGATCTCCCGCACCATCGATATAGGTGACGTTCGAGATGCCGCCGATATTGACGAAGACCACGGGCTCACGGCGCAGATCCTGCGCAAGTCCCGCCGCCAGCGCCGCATGATAGGCCGGCACGAGGGGCGCGCCCTGCCCGCCCGCCGCGACATCGGCGGCGCGCATGTCGTGGACGACCGGCCGGCCGAGCGCGGCGGCAAGGCGCGGTCCGTCGCCGAGCTGGACCGTCAGGCGCTCGGCGGGGCGATGCAGCACCGTCTGTCCATGAAAGCCGACGAGATCGACGGTACCGAGATCGATGCCGGTCTCGCGCGCGAAGGCGCGCACGGCGTCGGCATGGAGGTCGGTGATCTCGCGCTCGAGGTTTGCGAGGTCGCCCGGCCGCTCGCCGCGGCGGACGATCGCCTTGGCGTCTTCGAGCCCGGCCTCCAGCCGCCGCCGAAACGCCGCGTCCAGCGGATAGGCCGCGGAGGGACCGCGCTCCACGATGCTTTCGCCGTCCGTCTTCACGAGGGCGACGTCGATGCCGTCCATGGAGGTTCCGCTCATCAGGCCGATGGCGGTCAGGAGAGGTGACAAGGCTCTTCGCCTCCGGTCTGAGTTCTGGGCACCCGCTCTGGAGTTCTCCGCGTTTGACGGATAAATCGATCGGCGGCTTGTCGTTAGACCAAGTCGGGCCGAGGGCGACAACCCCGGCTCTCCGCTTCCCGCACCGTCTTCCGCCGGCCCTGCCTCGCGCGGCCCGCAACAGGACCTCGATCCCATGACCGCCTTCAAGTCCGACTTCCTGGCAACGCTCGCCGAGCGCGGCTTCATCCACCAGACCTCGGACGATGCCGGGCTCGACAAGCTGTTCCAGACCGAGACCGTGACGGGCTATATCGGGTTCGATCCGACGGCGAAGAGCCTGCATGTCGGCTCGCTCATGCAGATCATGATGCTGCACTGGATGCAGCAGACGGGCCACCGGCCGATCGCGCTGATGGGCGGCGGCACCGGCATGATCGGCGATCCCTCGTTCAAGGACGAGGCGCGCAAGCTGCAGACGGTCGCCGACATCGCCGACAATCTGGCCGGCATCCGCCGCTCCTTCTCGCAGTACCTGCGCTTCGGCGAGGGGCCGACGGATGCGCTGATGCTCGACAATGCCGAATGGCTGCTGGAGCTGAACTACGTCTCGTTCCTGCGCGACGTGGGGCGGCATTTCTCGGTCAACCGCATGCTGTCCTTCGATTCGGTGAAGCTGCGGCTCGACCGGGAGCAGTCGCTCTCCTTCCTCGAATTCAACTACATGATCCTCCAGGCCTACGATTTCTCGGAGCTGTTCCGCCGAACCGGCTGCAAGCTCCAGATGGGCGGCTCGGACCAGTGGGGCAACATCGTCAACGGCATCGATCTCGGCCGGCGGATGGACGGCGCGGAGCTCTACGCGCTGACCTCGCCGCTGCTCACCACCTCCTCCGGCGCCAAGATGGGCAAGACCGCGTCCGGCGCGATCTGGCTGAACCCGGACATGCTCTCCCCTTACGACTTCTGGCAGTACTGGCGGAACACCGAGGACGCCGATGTCGGCCGCTTCCTCAAGCTCTACACGGTCCTGCCGATGGCCGAGATCGCCAAGCTCGAGGCGCTCGGCGGCAGCGAGATCAACGAGGCGAAGAAGGTGCTCGCCGGCGCCGTCACCGCGCTCCTGCACGGGCAGGAGGCCGCTGATCTCGCGGCCGAGACCGCGCGCCAGACCTTCGAGTCGGGTCAGGTTTCGGCCAGCCTGCCGACGATCGAGGTGCCCGCCATGGAGTTCGAAGCGGGCATCGGCATTCTCGCGCTCTGCGTGACGGCGGGCCTCGCCGCGTCCAACGGCGAGGCGAGGCGTCACCTGAAGGGCGGTGCCGTGAAGATCAACGACCGGACGATCGACGACGAGCGCCGCGCCGTCGGCCCGTCCGACCTTCTCGAAGGCGACGTCGTGAAGCTGTCGCTCGGCAAGAAGAAGCACATCCTCGTTCGCCCCGCCGGCTGACGGGGGACGCTGGATTTCACCGCCAGGACGAACGTCCGGCGGTGAAGCCGGCCCGATCAGGGACCGTAGGCGAAGATGTTCCGGAAGATGCCGGGGGCGATGGCGGAGATAGGGTTCACCTCCAGCGTCGGCGATTCGAAGGCGCCGGCGAGACGGTAGGTGATGCCGATCAGGCCGCCCTCGTTGCCATTGCCGAGGATGAGGCCGAGCACCGGGATCTTGCCGAACATGCCGTTCAGCCCATAGGCCGGCATGAAGGAGCCGGTCACGTCGATGCGGTTCTTGGCATCGTAGATCGTGCCGGCGAAGCTCGACCCGAAGACGGGCCCGCGAATGATCCCGTCCTTCACGCGCAAGCCGTCGCGCCCATAGGCGATGCCGGCGGAGGCGTGGTCGAAATCCGCGCGCTCGGTGCGCAAGGGGGCGCCGACGGCCTGCGACAGGCTCGTCGAGTTCGGCCCGGTCGGCGCCCCGACGAGGCGCGACAGGCGGGGCTCGTCGACGAGCGTGAAGTTTTCCGCGATCATCTTTCCGGCGTAGCCGTCGTCGCTGGAGCCGAGGAGGCTGAGCGCCATCGCGCCGCCCTCCATGCGCCCGTAGACGCCGCCGAAATCGATGAGCCGGCCGGCATTGGCGGCGCGGATCTCGATCGAGCGATTCTTGCCGCGCGGCGAGACCTCGACGGTGAAGCGACCTCCTCCGCCGTCGACGCCGGCAATGGAGAGAGCCGCCACCGCGCCGGCGCTTCCGGCATAGTTCAGCGAGACGTTGCGCAGTTCCTGCCCGCCGAAGCCCGAGACGCTGTCGAGCGAGACGGTCGCGTCGATCTGCCTCGCCTGCTTGGGCGGGCCTTTCGCCGCCCGCTCGCCGAGCGAGGCGCGAAGATCGGCGAGGAACGGCCGCGCATCGAAGCGCGAGCCGCTCAGCTCGAAACTATAGCCGTTGTCGGCGCGCCGGACCTTCAGCGTCGCGTCGTCGCCGGGATTGAAGGCGACGCTGGAGAGATTGGCCGAGACGAGACCGTTCTTGTCGGCCGAGACCTCGCCGGTCGCGGAGAACCCGGCGCCCTTCAGGCTGAGATCGCGCAGCTTCGTCGCGCCGTCGCCGGTGACGAGATCGAAGTCGAGCTTGGCCGCGACGCCGCGGCCCTTGCTCCAGCCGAGAACGGGAAGCGCGATCGTGCTGGCGCCGAGATCGACCGAGGCACGGAAGCCGTCGCCGGGGCCGCCCTTGGCCGTCAGCGTGGCCGCGATCTTGCCGTCCACGACGCCGTCGAGCGCCGGTATGATCCGGGCGGCCTCTTCGCCGTCGAGATCGACATCGACGACAAGGCGGCGATCGACGGCGGGCGTCGGGCCGAAGGGCTGGCCGAAACGGATGGTGGACGTGAGCCCGTCCACCTCGCCCTTCAGCTCGCCCTCGACCGCGCCGGGCACGATGGAGAGAGGGCCACTGAGCCCTGTGAGCTTGCGCCCCTCGAAGGGCTTGGCGAGCGAGGCGTCCTTCAGGGCGACGTCCACGGCGTAGGATGCCAGCTCCTTGCCCTTGGCGACATCGTCGCCGAGGATGAAGTCGACATTGGCCGTGACGGTCGCCGTGCCCGATACGTCCTCGGGCTTAAGGTCGAGGGTTCTCAGCGCATTGATCGGCGGCCGCGCGGCCACCGCGAGAAGATCCTTGGCATCGCCGGTCAGGCCGAGGGCGATGGTGAACTCGACATCGTGGATCGAATCGGTCGGCATCTTCGCAAAGCGCAGGAGGCTCGGCGTCGCCGATATGGAGGGAAGGCCCTGCACCTTCGCCTGATCGACGCGGATCGTCGTGTCGCCGCCCAAAACCTCCAGCCGACCCGAAGCGCCCTCGATCTCCGCCATGTCCTGCACCGTCGAGAGCCCGACATCCGAAAAGTCGAGTGTCAGCCTCATCTCCTCCGGGGTCGGATGGTGCCGCGGGCGGAACGCTTCGCCGAGGCGTGCGCGCGTGAGATCGAGGGCGAAGACGGCGCTCCGCGCGCCGCCGGCATCGCGAATGTGCTCCATGACCCAGCGCCGGGTGTTCGGCGCGAGGTTGAACGGCCAGAAGGCCTTGACGTCCCGCGTCGACAGGCCGTCGCTGGACAGATGGACGTGGTTGGCGGCCTCCGGCGTGCTGGTGTCGAACTTCGCATCGCCGACGATGCTGCCGGAAGCGGTGCGGATCGCGATCGTCGGCACGACGAGGTCGAAGGGCGAGAGCCCGACGGAACCTTCGAGGGCGAGCGAGGCGGTCAGGGGCTCCGACGTTTCCAAGGCCATTCCGACGGTCGAGCGCATGTCGCGGGCATCGAGCCTGAAGGCCAGACGGTCGTCCGGCGTCAGGGCGACGCGGCCGCCGAGCTGCATGGAGACGCCGTCGAAGACGACGAGGCTTGGCTGAAGCACGGCTTCCTGCGAGCCCTCGCGATAGGCGAGATCGACGGTCGCCGCCTCGACGCGCGCATGGCCGCGCCCGGCCTGCACCGCGCCGGGACCGACGGCGGTGGACAGGATCAGCGTGCGGGCCTCCTCGCCGGGCGTCGAGGACAGATCGACGCGCAAGGACAGCTTGGTGTCGGCGGCGAAGGGGCGCGTGTCCAGCCGGTCCGCCTCGTCGCCGGGCGGCACGATGCGGCCGATGTCGAGCGGGCCGAGCACGAGGTCGAGACGGGAGAGGCGCTGGGCATCCCCGTCGAAGGCCGCCTCGCCGTTCAGCGCAAGCGTCAGGTCGTCCACGCCGAACCGGGCGGCCAGCCGAAGCGCGGACGGGTCGGACAGGTCGAGCGAGGCCGAATCGACGCGGGAAAGGAAGGGGCCGCCCGCCGCGCCGATGGGCGCGACGATGGTGATGCCCGAGAGAGAGACGCGATCGAGCCTGGAGCGCAGGAGCGCGTCCATGCGCACGTCGGCAAGCTTCAGGGCGGCGTCGATGCTCGCCGGTCCGGCTCCGCCGGAACCCAGGGAGAAGCCGCCCTTCGTGAGGTCGATCGTCGCGCCCGACATGGACAGGCTGCGAATGGCAAGGCGCCCGCGCAGGAGCTGCATCGGGCGCAGGCCGACCGTCAGCCGCGCGACCTTCGTCGCCGTCACGCCCGTCGCCGCATCGCCGAGACGGATATCGCGCCAGCGGATCTCGATCGAACCGTCGCTTCCGATGCCGAAGGACTGGCGGCCGAGTTCGGCCACCATGCCTTTGCCGAGCAGCCCCGTCGCGATCGCCTCGGACCGCTTGCGCAGCGCATCGCGACCGGCGCCCGTGCCGACGACCATGAACAGGATCGTGGCGAGGATCAGAAAGATCGTGAGAAGACGGCTGACCAGCCCGCCGCAGACCCGGAAGACTGGCTTCATGCGAAAGATGCGGTCCGAGACGGCGTGCGGCCCTTGCAAGGCGACGCGAAACGGGGCGCATCGGGTCTTCTCACCATCGACATCCCGAGCAACCACTCCCCGACCGAACGCGACCCGGCTCGCCGTTCGCACAAGGATTCGTCCCTATGCGGCCCGACGGTCGCCAAAGGCGGCTGATGGCGCTATCTCACGGCTCGCGCGCGGCTGGAAGCCCCCGTCGCGAGCCCCGTTCATTCCAGTCCAATTGGCCGAAAGGAAGGCGTCATGTCCACGATCGAAGAAGGGGCTGCCTGCCCGGATTTCGCGCTGCCCGACGATCACGGCGAAACCGTCGCGCGAGACGCTCTCGCGGGCTCGCCTTTCGTCCTCTACTTCTACCCCAAGGACGACACGTCCGGCTGCACGCAGGAGGCGATCGACTTCACCAAGCTCGCGCCCGACTTCGAGGCGCTCGGCATCCCGGTCCTCGGCGTCTCGCCCGATCCGGTGAAGAAGCACGGGAAGTTCCGCGACAAGCACGAACTCGCCGTCCGGCTTCTCTCCGACGAGGATAAGGTGCTTCTCTCCGCCTTCGGCGTCTGGACCGAGAAGAGCATGTACGGCCGCAAATACATGGGCGTCGAGCGCACGACGGCGCTCGTCGGCGCGGACGGGCGGATCGTCCGGCTCTGGCCGAAGGTCAAGGTGCCGGGTCATGCCGACGAGGTTCTGGCGGCGGCCAGAGCCCTGCCCAGGGCGGGCTGAAAGCCTTGAGTGCCGTGGAGACCATCGCGGTCGCGAGCCTTCGGGAGGGCGCCATCCGCGCCCTGTCGGAAGCCGATCTCGCGCAGAAGGTGGCGCTGACCGAGGAGGTGGGGCGGCGCTGGTTCGCCCGCACGCTTGGGCTCCACTCGCCGCTCGACCCGCCGCTGCCCACCCGGCCCGGACGGCCGGCCAAGCCCGACCTCGTTTCGCCGCGTTCGGTGAAGCGCCGCTCCGTCCACACGGAGGCCGGGCGGATCGCCATGATCCACGCCCTCGCCCATATCGAGCTGAACGCCATCGATCTGGCGCTCGACATCGTCGCGCGCTTCACCTCCGAGCGCGTGCCGCGATCCTTCTTCGACGGCTGGATGACGGTCGCCATGGAGGAGGCCAAGCATTTCGGGCTCCTGTCCCGGCGCCTCGCCTCGCTCGGCTCCTTCTACGGCGCCCTGCCCGCCCATGACGGGCTCTGGCAAGCGGTGGAGGTGACGGCGCACGATCTCGGCGCGCGCCTCGCCATCGTTCCGCTGATCCTGGAAGCCCGCGGGCTCGACGTGACGCCCTCGCTTCTGGAGAAGCTGGAGGCGACGGGCGACGAGGAGACCGCCGCGATCCTGACGATCATCTACAACGACGAGAAGAAGCACGTCGCGATCGGCGCCAAGTGGTTCCGCTTCCTCTGCGCGCGCGAGGGCCGCAATCCGGCCGAGCGCTTCCAGCATCTCGTCCGCCAATGCTTCCGCGGCGAGGTGAAGCCGCCCTTCAACGACAGGGCGCGAGCGGAGGCCGGGCTGACGCCGACCTTTTACCGGGCGCTCTCGCCGCTTTCGAGCTGAACCGCGCCGTCATCTTTTCGGATTGTCCAATCGGATCAAACGGTAAGCCGGCGAAATCCCGCTTGGAAAGGTTTGATTAACCTTAACGATGTCTAATCGCGTCTGAGAACCGGCGCCGTCGCGCCGCCTTTTCCGATTCGGGATCGCGCGAATGAGTTCGGGCCAGCATCACGGCGCCTTCGGCCGACCGGCGCTTCCCCACACGGTCGTCATCGCCCGCGGCGAGACGATCCGCCACTTCACCGTTCGGCCCGCGATGCTCGCGCTGACGACGGCTCTGGTCTCGGCGGCGATGCTCGGGGCTTTCGGCTCGGCCGCCTACGTTCTTCTGCACGAGGACCTGCAGACGGCCGGCGTCGCGCGGCAGGCGCGGCTGGCCCAGGCCTACGAGGACCGGATCGCGACGCTGCGCGCGCAGCTCGACCGGTCCGTCAGCCGCCAGCTGCTCGATCGCGAGAAGGTGGAGACCAAGGTCGCCGTGCTCCTCGACCAGCAGGTCGAGCTCGAAGCGCGCTACGACAAGCTGGCGCCGCTGCTCGACCGCGCCCGATCCAGCGGGCTGATCGAGGCGGGCGCCGAGGTGCCCGTTCCCGTCGCCAATCCGCGGTCGCTGGACAGCGTCGGCGCCGAAGGGCAACCCCTGGCCTACTCCGCGACCGGCGCATCGCAGGCCTTCGACCGCTTCAAGCTGGTGGATCACCTCGCGGGCGACGGTCTCTCCGCCCCGATCGCGGGCTCCAAGCCGCAGATATCGCCGGACCTCATCCGCAGCATCGGCGAAGCGGTGGAGACCCACGAGGCGCGGCAGATCGAGAAGCTCGATGCGCTGGCCGAGGGCGCGCGCGCGAAAGCGGCGGGAATCACGGACGCGCTGCGCTCCGAGGGCATTCGCCTTCCCCTGCCGGAGGCGGAACAGACCGGCGGCCAGGGCGGGCCCTTCGAGCCGGTGCCGGAAGGCTACCGCTTCGAGGCGAGCCTCGGCGATCTCGACACGGCCCTCACCCGCCTCGACGCGGTGCAGACCGGCATCCGGCATCTGCCGCTGGAGCGGCCGGTCGCCACCACGGCGATCAGCTCGACCTTCGGCGTCCGCTCCGACCCGTTTCTGGGCCAGGCGGCCATGCACACGGGGCTCGACTTCGTCGCCGAAAGCGGCACGCGCGTCGCCGCGACGGCGCCGGGCACGGTCGTCTCGGCCGGGCTGACCGGCGGCTACGGACAGATGGTGGAGGTGGATCACGGCGACGGCTACGCGACCCGCTACGCGCATCTGTCGCGGATCCTGATCGGCGTCGGGGACAAGGTTGCGGCGGGCGACATCGTCGGCGAGGTCGGATCGACCGGCCGGAGCACGGGACCGCATCTTCATTACGAGGTGCGCCATTCGGGGATCGCGGTCGATCCCGCCGGCTATCTGCGCGCCGGAAAGAAGATCGACCGGCTGGGCTGAAGCGCCGAGCCGGCCGCAGGATCGTCAGTCGACGTCGCTGACCTCGATGTCGCCGCCATGGACGCGATGCGCCAGCGCGGCCTCCATGAAGAGGTCGATCTTGCCGTCCAGCACGTCGCCGGGCGCCGTGCTCTGCACGCCCGTGCGAAGGTCCTTCACCATCTGATACGGCTGAAGGACATAGGACCGGATCTGGTGACCCCAGCCGATATCGGTCTTCGACGCGGCCTCGGCATTGGCCGCCTCTTCCCGCTTCTGCAGCTCGGCCTCGTAGAGGCGGGCGCGCAGCATGTCCCAGGCGATGGCCCGGTTCTGATGCTGGGAGCGACCCTGCTGGCAGGCGACCGCGATGCCGGTCGGAATGTGCGTGATGCGCACCGCTGAATCCGTCGTGTTGACGTGCTGTCCGCCCGCGCCGGACGAGCGATAGGTGTCGATCCGGCAATCGGACTCGTTGATCACGATGTTGATCGTGTCGTCGACGACCGGATAGACCCAGACCGAGGCGAAAGACGTGTGGCGCTTGGCCTGGCTGTCGTAGGGCGAGATCCGCACGAGGCGGTGGACGCCCGATTCGGTCTTCATCCAGCCATAGGCGTTGCGGCCCTTGAGGAGCAGCGTCGCCGACTTGATGCCGGCCTCCTCGCCCGAGTGCTGTTCCAGCAGCTCGACCTTGTAGCCCGCCCGCTCCGCCCAGCGCATATACATGCGCAGGAGCATCGAGGCCCAGTCCTGGCTCTCCGTGCCGCCCGCGCCCGAATGCACCTCGACATAGGTGTCGAAGCCGTCGGCCTCGCCGGACAAAAGCATCTCGATCGAGCGCTTGTCGACATCGGCCTTGATCGCCCGAATGGCGGCCTCGGCCTCCTCGACGATGGAAGGGTCGCCCTCTTCCTCGCCCATCTCGATCAGTTCGACATTGTCGGCAATGCCCTGTTCGAGCGCGCGGATGCCGTCGATCGAGCTTTCCAGATACTGGCGCTCGCGCATCTGCTTCTGCGCCTCGGCGGCGTCGTTCCAGAAGTTCGGATCTTCGGACTTGGCGTTCAGAACCTGGAGTCGTTTAAGGGAAGCATCCCAGTCAAAGATGCCTCCTCAGCAGGCTTACGGCCTGCTTGATTTCGTCGACCATCGTTTCGATCTCGGCACGCATGCCGCTACCCCCGTCGTTCATGAGGAATGGGAAGTCTCGACCATAAGGTCCGAACCGCGCCTTGAACAGGTGCGGCGCTCGTTTTCACGCGAGGTACGGGCGCACTTCGTGCAGCGCGCCTCGCCGGGCGGCGGTCAGAAGAGTCCGCCCGCCCCCTGCACGATCGCCTGCTCGGCCTCCGGCGAGATGACGGCCGGCGGGGAGGACGCCATTTCGTCCTTGCCGATGATCGAATAGCTGTCGGCCGGGCCCGTGCCGGGCTTGAAGGCCTCGACGATCGTGCCGTCGCCCTTGGCGGCCATGCCGGTCTTGCGGTCGATCGAGACGAGCGTCATGCCCTCGGGAACGCGGAAGTCCACCGGCGGCTTGCCGGCCAGCGCGACCTTCATGAACTCGGTGAAGATCGGCGCGGCAAGGCCGCCGCCGGTCTGGCCGTGGCCGAGCGGCGCGGGATTGTCGTAGCCGATATAGAGGCCGGTCACGAGATCCGGCGTGTAGCCGACGAACCAGGCGTCCTTCTCGTCGTTGGTCGTGCCGGTCTTGCCGGCCACGGGAACGCCGAGTTCCTTGACGCTCATGGCCGTGCCCCGCTGGACGACGCCCTCCATCATCGAGGTGATCTGGTAGGCCGTCATCGGGTCGAGAACCTGATCGCGATCGTCGACGAGTTCGGGCTCCTGCTGATCGTTCCAGGTCGGCTGGTTGCAGCCCTCGCATTTGCGGTTGTCGTGCTTGTAGACCGTGCGGCCATACCGGTCCTGCACGCGGTCGATCAGCGAGGGTTCGATCGAACGACCGCCATTGGCCATCACCGAATAGGCCGTGACCATGCGCATGACCGTCGTCTCGCCGGAGCCGAGCGCCATGGGCAGGTACTGGGCGAGCTTGTCGTAGACGCCGAACCGTTCGGCATATTCGGCGACGAGCTTCATGCCCATGTCCTTGGCGAGGCGCACGGTCATCAGATTGCGGCTCTTCTCGATGCCCTGGCGCAGCGTCGAGGGACCGGCCGAACCGCCGCCGTAGTTCTTCGGCGACCAGTAGCCGCCGTTTCCGTCGGGGATCGAGATCGGCCCGTCCATGATGACGGAGGCCGGCGTGTAGCCGTTGTCGAGAGCCGCCGCATAGACGATCGGCTTGAAGGAGGAGCCGGGCTGGCGCATGGCCTGCGTCGCGCGGTTGAACTCCGACTGCGAATAGGAGAAGCCGCCGACGAGCGCGAGGACGCGGCCCGTATGCGGGTCCATCGAGACGAGCGCGCCCTGGACCTTCGGCGGCTGGCGCAGCCGATAGCCGCCGCCCGCGCGGTCTTCCAGATAGACGACGTCGCCGCGCGACAGCACCTGATCGACCGCCTTCACGGTGCCGGACCGGCCCTCCATGTTGAGGCGCATCGCCCATTTCATGTCGGCGGCGGAGATCGAGACGATCTTGCGGTCGGAGCCGAGACGCCCGCCCGCATCCTTGGACGGCTGGAGGCCGAGGCTGGCCCCGCTCGGCTCGGAGGCGAGCACGACGGCCAGATGCCATTCCGGCACGTCCGTATAGGTCGGGACCTTGCCGAGTTCCTGGCCCCAGTCGCTGCCGAGATCGATGCGCGAGACGGGGCCGCGATAGCCCCGCGCTTCGTCGTACTTCAGGAGCCCGTCGTGCAGCGCGGTACGCGCCTGAACCTGAAGCTTGGGATCGAGCGTCGAGCGGACGGAGAGGCCGCCCTCGTAGAGCGCCGTGTTGCCGTAGCGGGCGATGACCTCGCGGCGGACCTCTTCGGTGAAATACTCGGCCGCGAAGAGATAGGTGCCGGACGGCTTGGGCTTCACGCCGAGGGGCTTGGCCTGCGCCTCGCTCGCCTCCGCGCGCGTGATGAACCCGTTCTCGGCCATCTGATCGATGACCCAGTTGCGCCGCTCCACGGCACGGTCGGGATTGCGGAAGGGGTTGTAGTTCTCGGGCGCCTTCGGCAGAGCCGCCAGATAGGCCGCCTCCTGGATCTCGAGCTCGTTCACCGACTTGTCGAAATAGGCGAGCGAGGCGGCAGCGACGCCGTAGGAGCCGAGGCCGAGATAGATCTCGTTCAGGTAGAGTTCGAGGATCTTGTCCTTGGAATAGGCGCGCTCGATCCGCAGCGAGAGGATCGCCTCCTTGACCTTGCGCTCCATGGACTGCTCGCGCGTCAGGAGGAAGTTCTTGGCGACCTGCTGCGTGATCGTCGAGCCGCCCTGCAGACCGTCGCCCTTGGCCACGACCATGGCGGCGCGCGCCAGGCCCTGCACGTCGATGCCGGGATGGCTGTAGAAGTTCTTGTCCTCGGCGGCGAGGTAGGCGTCCTTCAGACGCTTGGGAACCGCCTGGATCGGCAGGAAGAGGCGGCGCTCCTTGGCGTATTCGGCCATCAGCGAGCCGTCGGCGGCATGAAGGCGCGTCGTCACCTTCGGCTCGTAATTGGCGAGCACCTGATAGTCCGGCAGATCCGCGCTGATCTCGTGGATGTAGAGCGCGACGCCGCCGGCCACGATGAGAGCCAGAACCGACCCGATCCCGAAGAAGTAACCCAGCAGCCTGATCATTCGCACTCCGTCCGCGACACCGCCGGGCTGTCGCCAAGGCTTCAAGCCCGCTGCTTCCGTTGCGAACGCACGGCGGAAGCCGCACCGTCCGGTTTCCGGTGGTTCGCCGTCAGCTCTTAAGCAAGGCCCGCTTCCTCTGCTGGAAAAATACGGCGGAGGAGTGTCGCTAAAGGCGCGGCAGGGCCATCTGCGCGCGCGACTGTGGCACCGCTGCAACGCATTTTCGCGGTGTCACCGGCCGGAGGCGACCGGCGTGCGGTTTTTCAGAAAGTCGAGCACCGCCCGCGAGATGGCCGAGGTCGTGTCCTCCCGCCAGTCCTTCTTCAAGAGAAGCTTCTCGTCTTCGTCGTTGGAGAGATAGCCGATCTCGACGAGGACCGAGGGCACGTCCGGTGCCATCAGGACGCGGAAGCCGGCGGAGCGCTTCGGGTTCTTGATCAGCCTGATCTGATGGTCGCCGAAGGCGTCCACCAGTTCGGCCGCGAAATGCTCGGAGAAGCTGTCGGTCTCGCGCCGCGTCAGATCGACGAGAATGTCGAAGACCTCCGGCTTTCCCTGCCGCCATTCCGGCCCGGCGAACCGATCCGCCGAGTTCTCGGAATCGGCGATTTCCAAGGAGAGCGTGTCCGAGGCCTTTTCCGAGAGCGTGTAAACCGTGGCGCCCCGGATGTCGCGATAGCGGATCGAATCGGCATGCATGGAGATGAAGAGGTCCGCCTTGGCGCGTCGCGCGATCTCGGAGCGCTCCGTCAGCGGGATGAAGCGGTCGTCCTCGCGCGTCAGGAGAACGCGGACCTTCGGGTCCTTGGCGAGCGCGTCGCGCAGCGCCAGGGCGAAGGCAAGGTTCACCTCCTTCTCCAGCGTTCCGGCGGGGCCCCTCGCCCCGTTGTCGACGCCGCCATGGCCGGGATCGACGACGATGGTGAAGACGCCGGGCGCGGCCGGCGCGGTCGTCTTCGGCGCGGCCTCGGAGGTGATGGGCACGCCCTGCACCGCCGCGGCATTGGCAAAGCCGATGCCGTCCGTGCGCTCGAAGCGAAGGGTGAGGATCGTCCGGCCGTCCTCGTCGCGCGTCTCGGCGACGGGCAGCGCCGTCGCCTTCAGCGTCCAGACGATGCGGAACCGGTCGGCGGAGACGAGGCCCTGGCGCATGTCGACGACGGCCTTCGGATCGGCCGGTGCCGGGACGGGGGCGGCGGAGACCGTGTCGAAGAGATCGAGCGCGACGCGGTCGGGATTGCGCAGGAGAAGGATGCGCGAGCGGGGATGCCCCTTGAAGGTCAACACCGCCTCGAAGCGGCCGTCCTTCGATCCCTGCTGGAAGCCGGTCATGACGGCCTCGCCCGTCGCATCCGGCCCGGGTTCCTCGGCAAGCGAGCGAGTCGGGGCCGCGAGCATGAGGAAGACGGCGACCATGGCCGCCGCGAAAACGCTGTATCGCATCGAAATCCGAAAAACTGATCGGGTGAACCGTTCCATGCCTCGAAAACAGGCGTCTATCCGACCTGCCGCAGGGCGAGCACTTGTGTCTTCTGCTCGCGCATCATAAAAGCGGAAGTGAGGCTGGGAAGACTCGAAAGCCCGATCTCCTTCCAGCCCGAGGCGCCGCAGGATCGACGACCGACATTCGGACCCGCCTGTCCTTGGCTGCATCTCGAAAGATCCCGTCGTCACGGGGTCGGTTTCCGGTCTTCCGATCTCAAGCCGGCCTTCAAGATCTCAGGGATGGGGTCGTTTCGGAACTCGTTCCGAACGTCACGTTTCAAGCGGGTTCGCACCGGCAGTCGGGGCGTGCCGCGCACAAGGTTCATCGGTCGTCCAAGGGCGGCCATTCATTGTCGCAGGTCGTTCAGCAGTGTCGCCAGCCACCATCGGATCATGGACGCTTCAGCCCGAGCCATACGAGCCTCGGCGCCGGCCCTCCGATGCCCAATTTCTGGGAAATGCCGGGACACGCAGCAGAGCCGCCTTAGCGGACACGCCTCCCCCCGTACGCATCCGAGCACTGAACGCCGGACGACGCGCCGAGGCCGGTGTCCGGGAGTTCATGTCCCATGGCCAACAAGATGCTGATCGATGCGTCTCATCCAGAAGAGACGCGGGTCGTCGTCGTCCGGGGTAGCCGGATCGAAGAGTTCGATTTCGAATCCGAGCACAAGAAGCAGATCAAGGGCAATATCTACCTCGCCAAGGTGACGCGGGTCGAACCCTCCCTCCAGGCCGCCTTCGTCGAATATGGCGGCAACCGCCACGGCTTCCTCGCCTTCAGCGAAATCCATCCCGACTACTACCAGATCCCCGTCGCCGACCGTCAAGCGCTGATGGAGGACGAGCTCGCCCGGGCGCAGGAAGAGGAAGAGGCCGACGATCGCAAGGCGCGCGAGCGCTCGCGCCGCGAATCCGAATCCAAGGCCCGCGCTCCGAAGGGCGACAGCGTCTCCGAGGAGGCTTCCGAGGACGACGAGGTCGAAAGCCTCGACGGCTCGCATGACGGCGACGATCTTTCCGAGAACGAACACGAAGCCCCCGAACTGATCTCCGACGAAGGCGGTCACGACGACCACGGCCCGGACGAGACCTCCGAGGGCGACGAGGGCGTGACCGAGATCAACGGCGAGTCCGAAGGCGGCGCGGAAAGCCCCTCCGGCCGTCGCCGCGGCGGACGCCGCTCGCGTTCGCGCGGCCGGTCTTCCGGCGGATCGAGTGACGAGGCGCCGCGCGACGGCGAAGAGGCCGAGGAGGTCGATCAGCTCGGCGCCGAAGACGCGATGGAGGAGGTTCCGCTTCGCCAGCCGCGCGCGCCGCGCAAGCAGTACAAGATCCAGGAGGTGATCAAGCGCCGCCAGATCCTGCTCGTCCAGGTCGTCAAGGAGGAGCGCGGCAACAAGGGCGCGGCCCTCACTACCTATCTCTCGCTCGCCGGCCGCTACTCGGTTCTCATGCCGAACACGGCGCGCGGCGGCGGCATTTCCCGCAAGATCACGAACGTCGCCGACCGCAAGCGCCTGAAGGAAGTCGCCAAGGAGCTCGAAGTCCCGCGCGGCATGGGCATCATCCTGCGCACGGCCGGCGCGATGCGCACGAAGGCCGAGGTCAAGCGCGACTACGAATACCTGATGCGCCTCTGGGAGACCGTGCGCAGCCTGACGCTGTCCTCGTCCGCGCCGACTCTCGTCTACGAGGAAGGCAGCCTGATCAAGCGCTCGATCCGCGATCTCTACAACAAGGATATCGATCAGGTCCTCGTCGCCGGCGAGAACGGCTACCGCGAAGCCAAGGACTTCATGCGGATGCTGATGCCGAGCCAGTCCAAGGTCGTGCAGCCATACCGCGACACGGTGCCGATCTTCGCGCGCGGCGGCATCGAGGCGCAGCTCGACAAGATGCTGCAGCCGCATGTGACGCTGAAGTCCGGCGGCTACATCATCATCAACCAGACCGAGGCGCTCGTCGCCATCGACGTGAACTCCGGCCGCTCGACGCGCGAGCACTCCGTCGAGGACACGGCCTTCCAGACGAACATGGAGGCGGCCGAAGAGGTCGCGCGCCAGCTTCGCCTGCGCGATCTCGCCGGCCTCATCGTCATCGACTTCATCGACATGGACGAGAAGCGCAACAACCGCGCCGTCGAGAAGAAGGTGAAGGAGTGCCTGAAGGACGACCGGGCGCGCATCCAGGTCGGCCGCATCTCGCATTTCGGCCTGATGGAGATGAGCCGCCAGCGCATCCGCGCCAGCGTTCTGGAATCGACGACGCAGCCCTGCCCCGTCTGCGACGGCGTCGGTCACATCCGCTCCAACTCCTCGCTCGCGTTGCACGTCATCCGTGCCGTCGAGGAGCATCTGCAGAAGCAGGAGACGCACGATCTCATCGTGAAGGTTCCGACCGCGACCGCGCTCTACGTTCTCAATGAGAAGCGCTCGCGCATCGAGGAGCTGGAGCGCTATCACGGCCTTCGCATCATCGTGCAGGCCGACGACAGCCATGGCCACCAGCATTGCGCCATCGAGCACGGCGCGGAAGCCGTTCGCCGCGAGCCGCGGCCGGAGGTCGCCAACCCGCTGTCGATCGCCTTCGACGAGATCGAGGACGAGGATTTCGAGGAGGCGGAGACCGAGGAGGTCGTCGTCGCCGAAGCAGCCGAGCCTGCCGAGGAAAGCGTCTCCGGCGACGAATCCAGCGAAGAGCGGGGCCGCCGCAAGCGTCGGCGTCGTCGTCGGCGCGGTGGCTCGGAAACCGGTGAAAACGGTGAGAGCGGCGAGACGGAAGCGTCCGATCTCGACGCCGCCGGCGACGACCAGCTCGACGCGATCGGCTCCGACGAGAGCGCCGAGACGGACGGTCAGACCTCGAGCGAAACCGTCTCTGCGGATGACGCTTCGGATGAAGAAAGCCGCCTTCGCAAGCGCCGTCGGCGCGGTCGCCGCGGCGGTCGCAAGACGCGCGACGGCGAAGAGGGCGAGGTCTCGGCCGAGTCCGCCGAGGGCGATGCCGACGAAACGGCGGAGGCCGTCTCCGAGGATCGTGTCGCGGTCGCGGCTCCGATGATCGAGGAGCCCAGCGACATCCCCGCGCCGGAAGCCCATCGCGGCGAAGAGCCAGGCGATGCCGACGCTGCGGGTGCAGCCCTTGCCGACGTGCTCGTTGCCGGGATCGTGCCGGACGCGACTCCCGAGCCCCGCGAAGAGCCGGCGGCTGTGGACAGCCAGCCTGCGACGCGAGAGGCCGAAGCTGCCAATGCGGTCATGACGGCCGAGCCGGTCGCCGAGGCTGCGCCCGTCGAGGCCGCCGTACCGTCGCGCGAGCCGGAAGCGGAAACCCCTGCGGCACCCGCTCCGTCCGCGCCCCGCGAACCTCAGCTGACCACGAGCACCGGCGAGGCGGAAAGCGACAAGCCCAAGCGCACGGGCTGGTGGGCTCGGAAGAGCTTCTTCTAAGAAGCCCGATCGCCCGACGATAGAAAAGAAGGGAGCGGATCGTCCGCTCCCTTCTTCATTTCGGGCCAATACGATGCGGCCGGGAGCTACGCTTTCAGATGAGCCGCGATACGATCGAGGGCTTCGCTGAGGGCGGCGAAGTCGCAGGCATACGAGAGGCGCACGAAGGCCTCGCCGCGGCGGGTGTCGAAGTCGATCCCCGGCGTGATCGCGACATGGCAGTCGTGGAGGATGCGGCGGGCGAAATCGGTCGATGTGCCCTCGCCCTCCGGCACGCGCGCATAGGCGTAGAAGGCCCCGTCGATCGGGGCGAGATCGTGAAAGCCGAGTTCGGGCAGGCGCGCCGCGAGGAGATCGCGGTTGCGCCGGTAGCCGTCGCGCACCGGCAGGAGATCCGCCGAAGCGTCCAGCACGGCCTCGGCGGCGACCTGCGATAGCTCGGGCGCGGAGATGTAGAGGCTCTGGCCGATGCGCTCGCAGGGGCGCACGAGATCTTCCGGCAGCACGAGCCATCCGATCCGCCAGCCGGTCATGCAGTAGAACTTCGAGAAGGAGTTCACGACGATCGGCGCATCGGAAAATTCGAGCGCCGTCGTGTCGCGCTCGCTGTAGATCAGTCCGTGATAGATCTCGTCGGACACGAAGCGGATGCCCGCTTCTTGCGTGAAGGCGACGAGGCGGGCGAGTTCGGCATGGGGCGTCACGGTGCCGGTCGGGTTGGCGGGGCTCGCCACGAGCACGCCGGCGAGCGGGCGCTCGCGATGCGCGGCCGCCAGATGATCGGCGTCGAGAACATATCCGCAGGACGTGTCGACCTCGATCTCGACGGGCTCGATCCCGAGCGCCTTCAGGATGTTGCGATAGGCAGGATAGCCGGGCGAGGCGATGGCGACGCGGTCGCTGGGGTCGAAGGCGGCCAGGAAGGCGAGGTTGAAGGCGGCGGAGGAGCCCGTGGTGATCATGATCCGCCGCGCCGGCACGTCCTGCCCGTAGACCTCGGCATAGTGGCGCGACAGGCGCTCGCGCAGCGAGGCCCGGCCGAGCGCGTCCGTATAGCCGATGCGGCCATCCGCCAGGAGCTTCGAGGCCGCGTCCAGGGCGACGCGGGGCGCCGGGGCCGCCGGCTGGCCGACCGCGAGCGAGATGACCTTCTCGCCCCGCGCGATCATGCGGTTGGCTTCCGAGAGAACATCCATGGCTCGGAACGGATCGACCGCCGATCGACGCGACGCTTTCCATCGGGGCTGTTGCTCCAAGACGATGCTCCTTCGTGCTAACTGAACAGGGCGCAGCGCGCCCGGCATGCTACGTGGATGGGGCGCGATGCGCCCGGCATGCCATGACCGAAAGGCGCGCACTTGCTCCGGTCCGTTTGCGCCTCACAAACGCCGGATTGGAATGTGGAGACGGGTTCGGCCCGGAACAGGTGGGCGGCGCGGCCTTTCCCGATCGCCCGGACCGTGGAGACGAGAGAAGCCCGATGATCGCTCGCTTGACAACCTGCCTCGTCGCCTGCGCCGCCATGGTGCTCGCGCCGTTGGGGGCGCAGGCCGCCCCGGCCTCCAAGGGCAACGTGCCCGTGGTGCGCGACGCCGAGATCGAGGGGCTGGTCAAGGACTACACCGTGCCGATCCTGAAGGCCGCAGGCCTGTCGCGGTCGGGCATCGAGATCGTCTTGGTCAACAGCCCGGAGTTCAATGCCTTCGTCTCGGGCCGGCGCATCTTCGTCAACACCGGCACGATCCTCGGGTCCGACACGCCGAACGAGCTGATCGGCGTCCTCGCCCACGAGGTCGGCCATCTCGCCGGCGGCCATCAGCAGCGCCTGCGCGAGCAGCTGGAAACGGCGCGCCGGATCGCCCTCATCGCCGGTATCTTGGGCGCGACGGCTGCCGTGGGCGGCGCCGTCGCGGGCGAATCGGGCATTGCCCGGGCGGGCTCGGGCATCATGGCCGGCGGCGGCACGGTCGCGGCGCGCGGGCTCATGTCCTATCAGCGCTCCGAGGAGATCACGGCCGATCGCTCGGCTCTCGTCTATCTCGAGAAGTCCAAGCAGTCCGCCAAGGGCCTCATCCAGAGCTTCGAGGGGCTGGAGCGCCAGAACCTTCTCGCGGGCGTCTCGCCCAACCGCTACATCTCCTCCCATCCCGCCCCGCGCGACCGCATCGCCCGGCTGGAGACGGTCGCCCGCCAGAGCCCCTATTTCGACAAGGTGGACGATCCCGCGCTCCAGCTTCGCCACGATCTGGCACGGGCGAAGATCGCCGCCTACACCGCCTCGACCACGACGCTCCGCCAGCTCTTCGCCAAGGACCCGCGAGGCCTTGCCGCGACCTATGGCGACGCCATCGCGGCCCATCTCGCGGGCTCGCCCGCCGTCGCCTTGAAGAAGATCGACGCGCTGATCGCCCAGTCCCCGAAGACGCCCTGGTTTCACGAGATCCGCGGCGAGATTCTGATGGAGGCCGGTCGATCCAAGGAGGCCGCCGAGGCCTTCTCGCGGGCGGCCAAGCTCGATCCGACCGGCTCCGGCCTGATCTCCGCCTCCGTCGGACAGGCCCTCGTCACCTCGGGCGATCCCAAGCAGATGAAGACGGCCATTCAATTGATCCGAAAAGGACTTGCGGCCGATCCGTCCAACTCGACGGCCTATCGTTTCCTCGCTATGGCATACGATCAGACCGGCGATGTCGCCTCGGCGGAACTCGCGACGGCGGAAGGGTACTGGAGGAGCGGTGCCATCCGCGATGCCAGGCTCTTCGCCGCCCGCGCGCAACTGAAACTGAAGCCGGGAAGCCCGCAGTGGATTCAGGCCCAGGACATCATCAGCTCGAAGTGAACCGTCTCCCCGGAAGGACGCAGCCTTGACCGCCAGACCGATCCACGCCGCCCTGGCGCTCGCCCTCCTCGGCTCGACCGTCCTGCCCGCGCAGGCCGTGACCGATGCAGAGCGCGGCGAGATTGAGGGCGTCGTGCGCGACTATCTCCTGCGCAATCCGGAGGTGCTCCTGGAGGCGCTGGACGCGCTGAAGATCAAGCAGGCGAACCAGGAGGCGGAGGAGCAGAAGCTCGCCGTCTCGACGGCCGACGCCTCGCTCTACGCCTCGCCCGAGGGCTCGGTTCTCGGCAATCCGAAAGGCGACGTGACGCTTGTCGAGTTCTTCGACTACAATTGCGGCTACTGCAAACGGGCGGCCGCCGATCTCGACGGTCTGATCGAGAGCGACAGGAACCTGCGCGTCGTCCTGAAGGAAATTCCGGTCCTCGGCGACGAGTCGGTGGCGGCGAGCCATGTGAGCCTCGCCTTCCGCCATGTCGCGCCGGAGCGCTACGGAGAGTTCCAGCGCAAGCTCCTCGGCCTTCGCGGCGTCGCCAACGGGGACAGCGCGATCGAGGTGGCCGCCGAGCTCGGCGTCGAGGAGGCCCAGATCCGCACGGCGATGGCGGCACCCGAGGTCGAGGCGGTGATCCAGGAAAACCAGGCGCTCGCGGCGCATCTGAAGGTCGGCGGCACGCCCTTCTACGTCATCGGCAAGGACACCGTGCCCGGCGCGATCGGCCTCGAAGGCCTCGCCGCCAAGGTCGAAGAGGCGCGTCGCTGCAACAGCGCGGCCTGCTGAAAGATCATCCGCCCTTGACAGCATGGCTTTGCGTAGGCCGCGGGGCGGGCTATAGGGCGCACTCCATCATTCTGGCCGCGCCGTTCGTCGGGCGCAGCCTCGAACCGATCCGGCGCGGCTCCGTTACCGCGTTCGAACCAAAACTCCGGGCGACCCGATGCGTCGCCGCGAGCGTCTCACGGGCCGCGAACCGCTCCGGCGGGACCGCCTTGGAAGGAAGACAATGTCGCAGAATGACACCCCGATCGATCGCAGTCTCGTTCGCGAGCTGGCCGACATCCTGAACGACACCGATCTCACCGAGATCGAGGTCGAGCAGGGCTCCCTTCGCGTGCGCGTCTCGCGCCAGAAGGAGTTCACGGGCTACGCGCAGCAGATCCCGATGGGTTATCCGATGCAGCAGGCGCCCTACGGCGCGGCGCCCCAGGGCGGGCCGGTCGCGGCTCCCGCCGCCGCTCCCGTGCCGAGCGGCCCCGAAGTCGGCTCCGTGCCCTCGCCCATGGTCGGCACCGTCTATCTCGCCTCCGGGCCGGATGCCAAACCCTATGTCGAGATCGGCCAGCAGGTCGCCGAAGGGGAGACGATCCTCATCATCGAGGCGATGAAGACCATGAACCAGATCCCGGCGCCCCGCGCCGGCACGATCAAGAAGATCCTCGTCGACAATGCACAGCCCGTCGAATACGGCGAGCCGCTCGTGGTCATCGGGTGACGGGACCGATGTTCAAGAAGGTCCTGATCGCCAATCGCGGCGAGATCGCGCTCCGGGTGCTTCGCGCCTGCAAGGAGCTCGGCATCCAGACCGTCGCCGTGCACTCCACCGCCGACAACACGGCCATGCACGTGCGCCTTGCCGACGAGAGCGTCTGCATCGGCCCGCCCCCCTCGCGCGACAGCTATCTGAACATTCCCCAGATCGTCGCGGCCTGCGAGATCACGGGCGCCGACGCAGTTCATCCGGGCTACGGCTTCTTGTCCGAGAACGCCCGCTTCGCCGACATTCTCGACGCGCACAACATCACCTTCATCGGCCCGACCGCCGACCACATCCGCATCATGGGCGACAAGATCGAGGCCAAGCGCACGGCGCAGCGGCTCGGCATCCCCGTCGTGCCGGGTTCGGACGGCGCGATCACCGAGGACGCGGAGGCCATCCGCGTCGCCAACGAGATCGGCTTCCCCGTCATCATCAAGGCCTCGGCCGGCGGCGGCGGGCGCGGCATGAAGGTCGCCCGGACCTCGGCCGACCTGTCCGACGCCCTGTCCTCGGCCCGCTCGGAAGCCGGCGCCGCCTTCGGCGACGACGCGGTCTATATCGAGAAGTATCTCGAGAAGCCGCGCCACATCGAGGTGCAGGTCTTCGGCGACGGCGCCGGCAAGGCGATCCATCTCGGAGAGCGCGACTGCTCGCTGCAGCGCCGTCACCAGAAGGTCTGGGAAGAGGCGCGCTCTCCCGCGCTGACCGAGGAGCAGCGCGCGTCGATCGGCCAGATCTGCGCCGACGCCATGGCCAAGCTCAGCTATCGCGGCGCCGGGACGATCGAGTTTCTCTACGAGAACGGCGAGTTCTACTTCATCGAGATGAACACGCGCCTGCAGGTCGAGCACCCCGTGACGGAGGCCATCACCGGCCTCGATCTGGTGCACGAGCAGATCCGCGTCGCGGCGGGGCGCGGGCTCTCTCTGACGCAGGACGAGGTGGTCTTCTCCGGTCACGCCATCGAATGCCGGATCAACGCGGAAGACCCGTCCACCTTCGCGCCCTCGCCCGGCAAGATCACGCATTACTACCCGCCGGGCGGTCTTGGCGTTCGCGTCGATTCCGGCATCTACCAGGGCTATTCGATCCCGCCCTTCTACGACAGCCTGATCGGCAAGCTCATCGTCCACGGCCGCAGCCGCTCGGAATGCATGATGCGCCTGCGGCGCGCGCTGGACGAGATCGTGGTCGACGGCGTGAAGACGACGCTGCCGCTCTTCCTCGACCTCATCGAGAATCCCGACATCAAGCGCGGCGACTACGACATCCACTGGCTGGAGAAGTATCTGGCCGCCGGACGGAAGGCCTGACCAAGGCATGGCACGGCAGCGGGGTCCGCGCTTCGAGGTGACGCCGGCGATCCTCCTCAAGGCCTATGGCTGCGGGATCTTTCCCATGGCCGAGACGGCGGAGGACCGGTCGATCTTCTGGGTGGATCCGGAACAGCGCGGCATCCTGCCGCTCGATGCGTTCCATGTGCCGCGCAGCCTGAAGAAGACGATCCGCAAGGGGTCCTTCGACCTGCGCGTCGACACGGCCTTCGCGGCCGTGGTCGACGCCTGCGCCGAGCCGACGCCGGATCGTCCGCAGACCTGGATCAACGCGCAGATTCGCGGCCTCTATCTCGAACTCTTCCACCAGGGGCACGCCCATAGTGTCGAAACCTGGCATGACGGGCGCCTCGTCGGCGGCCTCTACGGCGTCAGCCTCGGGGCGGCCTTCTTCGGCGAGAGCATGTTCTCGCGCGAGACGGATGCTTCCAAGGTGGCGCTGGTGCACCTTCACCGGCGCCTGGTCGAAGGCGGCTATCGCCTTCTCGACACGCAGTTCCTGACGAGCCATCTCGCGCGTTTTGGCGCCTTGGAAATTCCGCGCGCGGACTATCAGATCCGGCTGGAAGCCGCCGTGATGCAGTCCGCCGACTTCGGCGCGCTCGACCGTCAGCCGGCCGGCGCGGCGTCCGACGGCGCCGCCTTGCAGCCCTTCAGCCAGACGTCGTAGATCGGGTGCTCGACGGCGTTGAGGCCGGGCGAGTCCGCGAACATCCAGCCGGTGAAGATGCGCCGCGTCTCGCGGTCGAGCGTGATCTCGTCGACCTCGACGAAGGAATCGGTCTTCGGCGGCACGTTGACGGGGCTGGAATAGCAGACGCGCGGCGTCACCTGCAGCGCGCCGAACTGGACGGTCTCGTCGATCGCGACGTCGAAGGAGGTGATCCGCCCGGTGATCTTGTCGATGCCGGAAAACTCCGCGACCCTGTTCTTCAACCGCTCGGCAGGAGCCGCGGGAGCCGGAACGCCTTCGGCGGGCGGAGCCTCCATCGAAGGCACCGGCTGCTCGCTCGTGCCTGCATCCGGCTCGCTATAGGCCGAGTCCGGATCGTCCTCGATGGTCGGCACCGTGCTGTCCGGCTCGTATTCGAGTGGCGGAAGAGGCTGGCTCTCGACCGGCGCTTCGCCCTGCTGGATGTCGAGGGGCGGCAGGTTCAGATCCTGGGATCGGACCGGCGCGGCGACGAGAAGACATCCCGCGCAGAGCATCGCGAACAGGGTGTTCTTCATCGAAACGAGTTCCCGAAGGCGCCGACGTCGCGCGATGCGCGACGCAAGAAGCATGGCCGTATCCGCATCGCGGGGCTCATCGTGCGAGAGGACGCGGGCGACCGGCCATGAGGCGAGGCCGGGCGTCGTCTCAGGGCTGCCAGGCGTCGTAATCGCCGGTGACGCGCGGGCGCTCCGCCGGGTTCAGAAGCGAGCCCTTGGGACGATAGGCCAGAGCCGTTCCCGTGTGGTTGATCTCGTGCGGCTTCTGCCAAGACTTCGGCACGTAGGTCACGGCGCTCGGCGCGACATCGACCTTGTGGTGCATCCAGCCATGCCAGCCCGGACCGATGGCCGAGGCGTCGGAGGGGCCGTTGTAGATCACCCAGCGGCGCGAGGCGTCGGCGTTCTGATAGTAGACGTTGCCGCGCTCGTCCTCACCGACGCGCTTGCCGAAGCGCCAGGTGTGGAACCGCGTGCCGATCGTCTGACCCTGCCACCACGTGAAGATTTCCAGGAGCCACGTCTTCATCGCGTCCAATCCGAAGGTTTCCGGGACTTATGGCCCCTGCCCCGCCACTTGTCCACCCTTCGCGTTGCGGCAGAAACGGCGCCATCTGGAGGCTGTTTGGAACGTGTATCGGCTCAGCCCAGCTGCTTCTCGAAGATCAGTGCGGGAAGACCGGATTCACCTGCCCCGGCATTCTCCGTACGACCGACAACGGCAAAGCTCTTCAACCGGTAGAAGCCTACGGCCGCGACGTTGGCCTCCTCGACCTCCAGCCTCATGCGTTCGGCTTCCGGGAAGGACGTCTCGATTTCTGCCAAGAGATTGGACCCGACGTTCTGCCTCTGGCAATCCGGGCACACGTAGAGTTGGTGCAGAAGCACCAGCTTCTTGTCGGGAGAAGTCGCCGCGAAGGCCATGCCACCGAGTCGGACACCGTCGTCGGCAACGAGGAACTCCGAGTTCGGTCGCGTCAGCCGGGGTCGCAACGCCTCGACCGAATGCCAGGACGCCGTGATTTCCGACACGCGCTCCACGCCGTAGATCGCATCGTAGGTTGCGTGCCACGCCTCGCCCAATAGGTCGCGGACGGCCGGCAGATCGCCGGTCCCCGCAGTTCGGACGAAGAACACCGTCACTCCAGCCCGAGCTTCGCCTTCACGAGGTCGTTGACGACGCCGGGGCTGGCCTTGCCGCCCATGGAGCGCATGACCTGACCGACGAACCAGCCGGCGAGCGTCGGCTTGGCCTGAGCCTGGGCGACCTTGTCGGGATTGGCGGCGATGATCGCGTCGACGGCCGCCTCGATGGCGCCCGTATCCGTCACCTGCCGCATGCCGCGCGCCTCGACGATCGCCGCGGGATCGCCGCCTTCGGCCCAGACGATCTCGAAGAGATCCTTGGCGATCTTGCCGGAGATCGTCTCGGCGCGGATGAGATCGAGGATGCCGCCGAGCTGGGCGGCGGAAACAGGAGTCTCGTCAATGCCTTTGCCCGCCTTGTTCAAGGCGCCCAGCAGGTCGTTGATCACCCAGTTGGCGGCCTGCTTGGCGTCTCGGCCCTTGGCGAGGTCCTCGAAATAGTCCGCGATCGCCTTCTCCGACACGAGGATCGAGGCATCGTAGGCGGAGAGGCCGCTCTCCGACATGAGGCGGGCGCGCTTGTCGTCGGGAAGCTCGGGCAGATACTGCGCGAGGTCGGCGACATAGGCCGCGTCGAACTCCAGCGGCAGGAGATCGGGATCGGGGAAGTAGCGATAGTCGTGCGCGTCTTCCTTCGAGCGCATGGCGCGCGTCTCGCCCTTTACGGGATCGAAGAGGCGCGTTTCCTGGTCGATCGTGCCGCCATCCTCGATAATGGCGATCTGACGCGCGGCCTCCGCCTCGATGGCCTGACCGACGAAGCGGATCGAGTTGACGTTCTTGATCTCGCAGCGCGTGCCGAACTCGCCGCCGGGCCGGCGCACGGAGACGTTGACGTCGGCCCGCATGGAGCCCTCGTCCATGTTGCCGTCGCAGGTGCCGAGATAGCGCAGGATCGTGCGCAGCTTGGTCAGATAGGCCTTCGCCTCGTCGGCCGAGCGGATATCGGGCTTGGAGACGATCTCCATCAGCGCCACGCCGGAGCGGTTGAGATCGACCAGCGAGAGCGTCGGGCTCTGGTCGTGGATCGACTTGCCGGCATCCTGTTCCAGATGCAGCCGCTCGACGCCGACCTCAACCTCCTCGAACTCGCCCTTGGAGTTCGGGCCGACCAGAACCTGAACGACGCCCTCGCCGACGATCGGGTCCTTGAACTGCGAGATCTGGTAGCCCTGGGGCAGGTCGGGGTAGAAGTAGTTCTTCCGGTCGAAGACGGAGCGATGGTGGATCTCGGCCTTCAGTCCGAGACCGGTGCGGATCGCCTGACGAACGCATTCCTCGTTGATGACCGGCAGCATGCCCGGCATGGCGGCATCGACGAGGCTGACATTGGCGTTCGGCTCCGAGCCGAACTCGGTGGAGGCACCGGAGAAGAGCTTGGACTCCGAGAGCACCTGCGCATGCACCTCCATGCCGACGACGATCTCCCAGTCGCCGGTGGCGCCGGAGAGGAACTTCTTCGGATCGGGCGTGCGGGTGTCGACGAGAGCCATGGGAACGGGTCCGGGAACGATACGGGAAACAGACCCTTCGGCTAGAGGAAAGCGCGGATGGGTTCAAGCTTGGGTGTGGTTTCGCGGTGATCGGACTTGCGATAGGCTCCGTGTGGAAGAAAGGAGTGAGGCGATGAATCTTCAATCTTCGATCGATCTTCCCCGCAGCCTTTCCATCGACGCCTTCTTCGATTGGAGCGAGCATCAAAAGGAACGATACGAGCTCGTTCGAGGAGCGCCGCACATGCAGCCGTGGGTCAAGCGGAACCATTCGCGGATCGCCTCCAACGCCTCGTTCCTTCTCCAAACTCTGTTGAACCGCGATCTCTACGACGTTCACCAGGGCGATTTCGCGATTGCCACGGGTCCATCGACGATCCGCTACGCCGATGTTCTCGTGGAGCCCGCAGGCGCACCCGGACATGCGCGCACAGCGCAGAACGCACTCGTCGTCGTAGAAATCCTGTCTCCGTCAACCGCAGAGGACGATCTCGGACCCAAGCGCCAGGAGTATCAAGGTCTTGAGAGCGTCGAAGCCTATGTCGTTCTCGCACAGGATGAACGCCGGGCTATGCTCTGGACGCGACAAACGGATCGATCTTGGCCGAAGGACCCGCTGATCCTACGCGACGGCGTCGTCGCGATCGAGAAATTGGGAATCGATCTGCCGATCGCCGACCTCTACCGAGGCGTATCGATCGACTGACATTTACAGTGTCCGCAGCGTCGCCACGATCCCCGCCCGCTCCGCCTCCAGATCGCCGGTCTCGACCGGTCGTCCCGCTCGCCGATACCAGTAGGCGGCGTTGCCGAGGTCGCCTTCGAGGCGGTGGAGATGGGCGTGAATCCAGGCGGCGTCCTCGCCGTCGATGTCCTGCACCAAGCGATGCGCACCGTCCCAGTCGCCGGCTTCGAGCCGACGGAGGGCGTCTTCGATGGAGGGATCGGTCAAGTCGAGGGCTCCGCGACGGCGTCGCTCACTCGCCGAGACGGACCTTTTCCTCGGCGATGGCGGCCTGGACGATCCGGCTCCAGATATCGCCGTAGAGGGCGGGATCAAGACCGAGCGCATCGGCTCGCGCCGCCGCATTGGAGACGACTTCCTGAACGCGATCCGGCACATCGGCCGGAATGCCGATGTCCTTCTTCAGCTCCGCCGCGCGATGGATGTAGCCCATTCGCTCCGCGAACAGCGCAATCAGCTCCGCATCGATCAGGTCGATCGCCGCGCGGAGTTCGGTCATGTCTCGGCATTCGGCGGGTGACGCGCGCAAGGATGTCATGCCGACCGCCCTCACCACCACTTGGCGGGTTCGAACCGACCCGCCGCCTTCTCGATCACGCTGGCGACGGAGAAGAGCGTCTCCTCGTCGAAGGGCCGGCCGATCAGCTGAAGGCCGAGCGGCGTGCCCTCGCCGGAGAGGCCGGCCGGAACGGCGAGGCCGGGAAGGCCGGCCATGTTGACCGTGACCGTGAAGATGTCGTTCAGATACATCTTCACGGGATCGGAGTTCATCTCCTGGTCCGCGATGCCGAAGGCGGCCGAAGGGGTCGCGGGGGTGAGCAGCGCGTCGATGCCGTTGGCATAGACCGTCTCGAAGTCACGCCGGATGAGCGTGCGAACCTTCTGGGCGCGGATGTAGTAGGCGTCGTAATAGCCGGCCGAGAGGACGTAGGTGCCGATCATAATGCGGCGCTTGACCTCGCGGCCGAAGCCGCTCGCGCGGGTGTTCTCGTACATGTCCGTCACGTCGCGGCCGGGCACGCGCAGGCCGTAGCGAACGCCGTCGTAGCGGGCGAGATTCGACGAGGCCTCGGCGGGCGCGACGATGTAATAGGCGGGCAGCGCGTATTTCGTGTGCGGCAGCGAGACGTCGACGATCTCGGCGCCGGCCTCGCGCAGCCAGGAAATGCCGGCCTGCCAGACGGCTTCGATCTCGGCCGGCATGCCCTCGACGCGGTATTCGCGCGGGATGCCGATCCTCATGCCCTTCACGGAGCGGCCGACGGCGGCCTCGTAATCCGGCACGGGACGGTCCACCGAGGTCGTGTCCTTCGGATCGACGGAGGCCATGGATTTCAAGAGAATGGCGGCATCGCGCACGTCGCGGGCGATCGGGCCGGCCTGATCGAGCGAGGAGGCGAAGGCGACGATGCCCCAGCGCGAGCAGCGGCCGTAAGTCGGCTTGATGCCAACCGTGCCGGTGAAGGCCGCTGGCTGGCGGATGGAGCCGCCCGTGTCGGTCGCCGTCGCGCCAGCGCAGAGATGAGCCGCGACCGCCGCCGCCGAGCCGCCGGACGAGCCGCCGGGCACGAGGTCGAGGTTCGAGCCCTTGCGGCGCCAGGGATTCTTCACCGGGCCGTAATAGCTGGACTCGTTGGACGAGCCCATGGCGAACTCGTCCATGTTGAGCTTGCCCAGCATGACCGCGCCATCGGCCCAGAGATTGGCCGTGACGGTCGATTCGTAGCGGGGCTCGAAGCCGTCGAGAATGTGCGAGGCCGCCTGGGTGTGGACGCCCTCGGTGGCGAAGAGATCCTTGATGCCGAGCGGGATGCCTTCGAGGGCGCCGGCCGATCCGCCGGCGATCCGCTCGTCGGAGGCCTTGGCCATGGCGCGCGCCTTGTCCGGCGTCACCGCGACATAGGCGTTCAGCGCGCCGTTGGCGGCGTCGATCGCGCCGATATAGGCCTCGGTCAGCTCGGCGGCCGAGAAGGTCTTAGCCGCAAGGGCGTCTCGTGCCTCGGCGATCGTCAGGGCGGTGAGGTCGGTCATGGGGAAAGCTTCTTGTCGTAGAACCGGGAAAAGCCGGAATCGGGATAGTCCAACACGGCGGCGCACTGCCGAAATCCGTTTCGCTCGTAGACGCGCCAAGCCTCTTCGAAACCGGGCGCCTCGCCGGTTTCGAAGACGAGGCGGGCAATGCCGAGGCTCCGCGCTTCCGCCTCGATGCGCGCCACGAGCTTCGAGCCGATGCGGGCACCCCGCGTCTCGGGCAGCGTATACATGCGCTTCACCTCGCCGAGCCCGTCGCCATGGTCCTTCAGCGAGCCCATGCCGACGGCTCGGCCATCGGCATCCCTGGCGACGAGCACGACGATCGAGGGTTCGGCCATCTGCTCGACGGTCAGCTGGAACTGGAACTCCGGCGGCGTGAGGGGTCGCATGGTCGCGTTCAGGGCGGCGACCATGGCGCGCACGTCGTCCTGAAGCGGCGTCTCGGCCGCTATGACGACGCCGTCGCTCGTCATTCGACGACCTTCGGAACCACGAAGAAATGCTCGTCGCGAACCGGCGCGTTGGCCACGATGTCCTCGGCCTTCGAACCGTCGGTGACGATGTCCTGGCGCTTGCGCATCTCGATGGGGATGACGGAGGTCATGGCCTCGACGCCCGAAACGTCGACCTCGCCGAGCTGCTCGACGAAGCCGAGGATGGCGTTCAGCTCGGCGCCCATCGCGGCGACCTCGTCGTCCGTCACCGCGATGCGGGACAGGCGCGCGACACGGCGAACGGTCTGGTGATCGACGGACATCGGGCCCTCGTAGATTCGGCTCGCCCGGACCGAGCCCGGGCACATGCCGCCCGCTATAGCGGCACGCTCCCGGAGTCGCAACAAAGGCCGGCTCAGACCTCGAACGGCACGTTCATCTTGGGGAGAAGCACCCGGTTGCCGTCGCCTTCCATCGCGTCGACGAAGGGCTGGGGATCGCTGTCCAGCGCAGGGATCGTGCCCCAGTGGATGGGAATGACGGTCTTGAAGTTGAAATAGCGCCGGCAGGCGAGCGCGGCGACGGCGGCGCCCATGGTGAAGCGGTCGCCGATCGGGACGAGGCCGATCTCGGGATGATGCAGCTCCTCGATCAGCGCCATGTCGCCGAAAATGTCGGTATCGCCCATGTGATAGACGCTCGGCCCCTCCGAAAAGTGGAAGACGAGGCCGTTCGGCATGCCGAGATAGGTCGTCTCGCCATTGTCGTCGATGGCGGCCGAGGAGTGGAAGGCCTGGGTGAGCGTCACCGAGAAATCGCCGAACTTGATCGTGCCGCCGGTGTTGCCGGGCTCGATCTTCTCGACGCCCTTGCCCTTCAGCCACTGCGCCAGCTCGAAGGTGGCAACGACGCTGGCGCCATGGCGCTTGGCCAGATCGACCGTATCGCCGACATGATCGCCGTGACCATGGCTGAGGACGATATGGGTCAGTCCCTTGGCCGCCGCTTCGAGATCGCCGTCGAAATGCGGATTCCCGGTCAGGAAAGGGTCGATCAGGATGACGGAGCTTCCGCTTTCGATGCGGAAGGCCGAGTGGCCGAAATAGGTCAGTTTCACGATCGTCTCTCCTCGTGGCTCCGCAGTCCCGTCCGGTCTCACCGCCTCGGGAAGCGCCGTGTTAGGTGAGAAGCTGCACCCTCCGGGTCAAGCCGGGCGTGCCCGAGAAGTTGGAGACGAGCCTCATGCCGGTCGTGGACATCGTTGAACTGCAGGATCTCCTGCCGGCCGATCGCTGCATCGCGGGCCTCGATCTCGGCACGAAGACGATCGGGATCGCGGTCTCGGACCTGTCCTTCGGCTTTGCGACGCCGCGCACGCTGATCCGCCGCGCCAAGTTCGCTGCCGATGCCGAAGCGCTGACGGCGCTTCTCGACAAGGAACGTTGCGGCGCGATCGTGATCGGGCTGCCGCTGAACATGGACGGATCGGAAGGACCGCGCGCCCAGTCCACCCGGGCTTTCGTGCGCAACTATCAGCGGCTGGACCCGCGGCCCATCGTCTTCTGGGACGAGCGGCTGTCGACGGTGGCGGCCGAGCGCAGCATGATCTCGGCCGACGTCTCGCGCAAGAAGCGCGGAGAGCGCATCGATTCGGCGGCCGCCGCCTTCATTCTTCAGGGCGCCCTGGACAGGCTTTCTTCGCTGGCGACCGCGAAGCCCGACTGAGAGCCCAAGCCGAAACTCGGACAGGTCGGCTCGACGGCGCTTTTCGCGCCTCGTTTCGTCGACGATCTTGCCGATATCACGCGATATCGGCTGCGCTCGCCTCCTCGCGAGACCCAAAAATCACTCGCCGATCCTCAGCCGCCGAATTTCGGTTTGGGCTCTGAGACCGGGAGGAGCGCTTGGAGACGATGAACCGGGCGATGGCGCGGTGCTTCTTCAGAGCGACGAGCGAGAAGACGATCGCGGTGTCGACGACGAGAGCCTTGGCGACCATGCCGGGAAGCGCGGCCGGATCGACGCCGAGGGTGGAGCCGTAGATCTCGAACACCATCTCGTGGAGTTCTCGGGAGAAGAAGAAGAGGCCGAAGCCGAGATCGTGGAGGGAGATGAAGTACCAGCTCCAGAAGAAGGCGATCGGCAGGAGCCAGAGAAGGAGGAGGCCGCGAATCATGGTCTGTCGTCCTTGCGTGCGCCGGTCGGCTCCTGCTCCGGCCAGGAATAGAGGGCGGCCTGACGGCCCATTCTCTGCGCGAGGGCGGAGAGACCCGCTTCGAATTCCGCCTCCGCCGCATCGCTCTCGGCGGGCTCGACCACGACGAGACGGTCGAAGACGACGGCCGCGATGCTGAGCGCGATGGCGAGCCAGACGAGCCCGCCGCTCGTATCGATCGGCAGAAGCGGCAGGGTCGTCAGCTGCGAGGCGCCGGCCAGCACCGCGACGGCCGCCAGCGCGACGAGCGCCGACAGCTCTCCGCCAGCGCGATTCGAGGCGTCGCGAGCGTGAAGGAGGATGAGGCTGCGGGCGAAGAGACCTACGATGACGAGGCAAGCCGCCGAGACGGCGAGTTCGCCCGCCGGCGGCAGATGGCCGAGAAACGCCCCCACCCCGCCGAACTGCGCCGACACTTCCTGGGGCCAGGGATAGGACGCGACGGCGGCGAGGAGGCCGGGCGCCAAAGCGTTGGCCGCCAGTTCCACGGAAAAAACGCCGAGGAAACCGATCCAGGCGGCGATTGCGACGGTGGTGGCCAGACGCTGCATCTCGGCGGTGATCCTTCGAGGTTTTAAGACTTCGTTAAGACCAGTATCGACCCCGCAAGCCGAACGGCAACGGGTCATCATCGGTTAACCTTAAGAGGCCGGGCCAAGCTCGGCATCGCCCGGTCGATTTCGTGCCCGGGCGAGCCTCCGGTCCAGCTTGCCGCTCGGGCCGCTTTGACCTATAGCCGACCCTCGACATGGACAGCTCAGCGCCCTTCCCTCACCGCCATCTTCTCGGCATTGCGGCGCTTCAGCCGCACGAGATCGAACGGCTTCTCGACCTCGCGGAATCGGAGGTCCAATGGGGCCGGCGCGAGGATAAGAAGCGCTCGGTCCTGAAGGGCCGGACGCAGATCAATCTCTTCTTCGAGGCCTCGACGCGAACCCAGGCCTCCTTCGAGCTGGCGGGCAAGCGGCTCGGCGCCGATGTCATGAACATGTCGGTCGGCAATTCCTCGGTGAAGAAGGGCGAAACGCTCATCGACACCGCCATGACGCTGAACGCGATGCATCCCGACATCCTCGTCGTGCGCCATCACGCGGCCGGCGCGGTGGCGCTTCTGGCGCAGAAGGTCGGATGCGCCGTGGTGAATGCCGGCGACGGCGTCCACGAACATCCGACGCAGGCGCTGCTCGACGCGCTGACGATCCGCCGGCACAAGGGCCGCATCGCGCGCCTCATCGTCACCATCTGCGGCGACGTCCTCCACAGCCGCGTCGCGCGATCGAACATCCTTCTTCTCAATGCGCTGGGCGCCCGAGTGCGCGTGGTGGCGCCCTCGACGCTGCTGCCCTCCGGCATCGAGCAGATGGGCGTCGAGGTCTACAGGCGCATGGACGAGGGGCTGAAGGATGCCGACGTCGTCATGATGCTGCGCCTCCAGCGCGAGCGCATGGCCGGGTCCTTCGTGCCCTCCGTGCGCGAATACTTCCGCTATTACGGGCTCGACGACGTGAAGCTCGCCCATGCCCGGCCCGATGCGCTGGTCATGCATCCCGGCCCGATGAACCGCGGCGTCGAGATCGCCTCGGACGTCGCGGACGGGCCGCAGAGCGTCATCGAGGAGCAGGTCGAAATGGGCGTCGCGGTGCGCATGGCGGTGATGCAGGCGCTCCTGTCCCACAAGGCGGGAGAGGCCGCATGAGCGCCCCGCGTCCGCTCGTCGTCGAGAATGTCCGCATCGTCGATCCCTCGCGCCGGCTCGACGAGACCGGCACGCTGATCGCCCACGAAGGCCGCATCCTCGCGGCCGGCGCGGAGGCGCGTGGCCAGGGGCACCCGGAGGGCGCCGAGATCGTGGACGGGCGCGGCCTTCTCGCCTTGCCCGGCCTCGTCGATGCGCGCGTCTTCATCGGCGAGCCCGGCGGAGAGCACCGCGAGACCATCCGCTCGGCCAGCCGCGCCGCGGCGGCCGGCGGCATCACCTCGATCCTCACCATGCCGAACACCAATCCGGTGGTCGACGACGTGGCGCTCGCCCAATACGTGATGCGCACGGCGCGCGAGACGGCCTTCGTCAACGTCTTTCCCGCGGCCGCCCTGACGCGCGGCCTCGAGGGCAAGGAGATGACCGAGATCGGCCTCTTCACCGAGGCCGGCGTCAGCGCCTTCACGGATGGAAGACAGACCATCCGCAATTCGGGGCTTCTGCGGCGGATCATGACCTATGCGCGGGATTTCGACGCGCTGATCATGCACGAGACGCAGGATGCCGATCTCACCGGCGCCGGCGTGATGACGGAGGGGCTGCTCGCCTCCTGGCTCGGCCTTCCCGCCGCGCCGCGCGAGGCCGAGATCATCCCTCTGGAGCGCGATCTGCGCCTCGCCGCCCTCACCGGCTGCCGCTATCACGCGGCCGGCATATCGGTCGCGGCCTCCGCCGAAATCCTGCGGGCCGCCAAGCGCTCAAACCGGCGCGTCACCGCGGCCGTGTCGATCAACCATCTCTCGCTGAACGAGAACGATATCGGCGAGTACCGCACCTTCTTCCGCCTCGTGCCGCCCCTGCGCGCCGAGGACGACCGGCAGGCCATGGTCGAGGCCCTGGCGGACGGCACGATCGACATCATCGTCTCCGCGCACGACCCGCACGACGCCGACGGCAAGCGCCACCCCTTCGCGGAAGCCGAAGCCGGGGCGATCGGCCTCGAGACGCTGCTGCCCGCCGCGCTCCGGCTGCATCATTCCGGTGCGGTTCCGCTGATGCGCCTCGTGGAGGCCATGACCTCGGCCCCGGCGGCGCTCTTGAAGCTCGATCGCGGCACGCTGAAGCCGGGCGCTCCCGCCGATCTCTGCCTCGTCGATCCGAACGCGCCCTTCATCTATTCCAAGGACCGCATCCGGTCGAAATCCAAGAACACCGCCTTCGAGAACGCGCGCTTCCAGGGCGAGGTCCTGCGGACCGTCGTCGGCGGACGCACCGTGTTCGAAGCGGAGCGCGCACCGAGAGAAGCCTGACCCATGGATGGTGCGAACGTCGCTCTCGTCGCCGGGCTCTTCGTCCTCGGCTATCTCTCCGGCTCCGTTCCCTACGGCCTCGTTCTGACGTGGGCCTTCGGGCTCGGCGATCTCCGCTCGATCGGCTCCGGCAATATCGGCGCGACCAACGCACTTCGCACGGGCAATAAAAAGCTCGCGATCCTGACCCTCCTCGCCGATATCCTGAAGGGCACGCTGCCCGTCCTCATCGGCTGGCAGTTCGGCGCGGCGGCCGCGATGGCGGCGGGCTTCGGTGCCTTCTTCGGCCATCTCTTCCCGGTCTGGCTCGGCTTCAAGGGCGGCAAGGGCGTCGCCACCTATATCGGCGTCCTCCTCGGCTTCTCGCCGGTCGGCCTCCTCGTCTTCGCCGTCGCCTGGCTCGGCATGGCCGCGATCTTCCGCTACTCGTCGCTGGCGGCGCTGACCGCGACGCTCGTCGTGCCCATCGCCTACTATCTCCTCGGCGACAGTCCGGCCGCGATCCTCTCGGGCGTTCTCACCGTGCTCGTCTACGTCAAGCACCGGCCGAACATCGAGCGGCTCCTCGCCGGAACGGAAGGGCGGATCGGAGCCAAGGGATGAGCCTTCCCGCGGGGCCAGGACCGGCCTTGCGGCTGTCCGACGCCCAGCGTCTCGCCTGGCTGCGGCTGATCCGCAGCGAGAATGTCGGCCCCATCACCTTCCGCGCGCTCGTCAATCGCTTCGGCGGTGCGGAAGCCGCGCTGGACGCCCTGCCCGATCTCGCCAGCCGCGGCGGCTCCAAGAAACGCATCGCGATCGCCAGTCTCTCGTCGGCCGAGGCGGAACTCGCGCTGGCCGAGCGTCTCGGCGCCCGATTCGTCGGCCTCGGCGAGCCCGACTACCCGCCGGCCCTTCGCGCCGCCGACCCCGCCCCGCCGCTCCTTGCCGTCATGGGCAGCGCCGAGACGCTGCTGCGCCCGTCCGTCGCCATGGTCGGGGCCCGCAACGCCTCGCTCGCAGGGGTGAAGTTCGCGGGTCATCTGGCGCGGGGAATCGGCGAAGGCGGTTTCGTCGTCGTGTCCGGCGTTGCGCGCGGCATCGACGCCGCGGCGCACGAGGCGAGCCTGCCGACGGGGACGATCGGCGTCTTCGCCGGCGGGCTGGACAAGCCCTATCCGAACGAGAACCGGCCGCTCATGCGGCGCATCGTGGATGGCGGCGGCTGTCTCGTTTCCGAAATGCCCTTCGGCTGGGTGCCGCGGGCGATCGACTTCCCCCGCCGAAACCGGATCGTCGCCGGTCTCTCGCTCGGTCTGGTCGTGATCGAGGCGGCGATGCGCTCGGGCTCGCTGATCAGCGCGCGGCTTGCGGGCGAGCTCGGCCGTCTCGTCTTTGCGGTGCCCGGATCGCCGCTCGATCCGCGCGCCGCCGGCACGAATCGCCTGCTGAAGGACGGCGCGATCCTCGTGACGGAAGCCGCCGATGTCGTGGATGCGCTGACCCCGCTGGCCGGAGGGCTGCCCCGCCTGCCGCTTCTTCCGCTGGAAGAGCCTGGTTCAGGCCCGGCGACGGAAGAGCCGAGCGAGACCGAACGGGAGCGAATCCTGGAAGCGCTCGGCCCGGTTCCGATCGACCTCGACGATCTCATCGCCTTCACGGGTGCGGCTCCCGGCGCCGTCCAGCTCGTCATCCTGGAGCTGGACCTTGCGGGCCGGATCGAACGCCATTCCGGCGGCCGTATCTCACTTCTGGCCTGAGGGAGAGCGATCCTGCGCGGCGCGAAGCCGTTCGCTGGCCTCCGTTTTCGCCATGTCGAGCAGATAGGTCAGGAACGGCCCTCCGCTGCCGGCCGATAGAACCTTCAGCTGCTCAAGCATGTCGGACACATACTTAAGGTTGTCTCGTGGGTCTTTGCCGTTCTCGGGCATCAGCGGGTTCTCCTCGCTGCGGCCCCTGACGGAGAAGCATGTCTCCAGGTCGGGACCCAGCGCGGACTATCTCCTACTGATTGAGTGTAATTTCAAGACACTCTTTTTAGTTGTGCTTCCGTCGAGGGGCGGCTCTTGACCGGCCGGCTCACTCTGTCCATGTGAGGCCCTGCACGGCCGATCCTCACAGGCCTCGCCACAGAGCGGGCGCCGTTTTCACGCCGCGCCCTCGGACATTCTAGGACGTTCCGCCCATGGACCTCGTCATCGTCGAGTCGCCGGCAAAAGCGAAGACGATCAACAAGTATCTCGGCTCGAACTATAAGGTTCTGGCGTCCTACGGCCATGTCCGCGATCTGCCGGCCAAGGACGGGTCGGTGCTGCCGGACGACGACTTCTCGATGAGCTGGGAAGTCGCCAAGCTCAGCCAGAAGCGCCTTTCCGAGATCGCCGACGCGATGAAGAGCGCCGACGCGCTCGTTCTGGCGACCGATCCGGATCGCGAGGGCGAGGCGATTTCCTGGCACGTGCTGGAGGTCCTGCGGCAGAAGAAGGCGATCGGCAAGAAGCCTGTGAGCCGCGTCGTCTTCAACGCGATCACCAAGTCCGCCGTGCTCGACGCCATGGCCAATCCGCGCGAGATCGACGCGCCGCTGGTCGACGCCTATCTCGCAAGGCGCGCGCTCGACTATCTCGTCGGCTTCACGCTCTCGCCGGTCCTCTGGCGCAAGCTGCCTGGTGCCCGGTCGGCCGGCCGCGTGCAGTCCGTCGCGCTTCGGCTGGTCTGCGAGCGCGAAAGCGAGATCGAGCGCTTCAAGCCGCAGGAATACTGGAACATCGCCGCCCGGCTCGCGACGCCGCGCAACGAGGAGTTCACCGCACGCCTCACCGGCTTTGCCGGCGACAAGCTCCAGCGCCTCTCGGTGGACAATGGCGAGCGTGCCCAGTCGATCCGCCAGATGCTGGACGGGGCGAGCTACAAGATCGCCTCGGTCGAGGCCAAGCCGACCAAGCGCAATCCCGGCCCGCCGTTCACGACCTCGACGCTGCAGCAGGCGGCCTCCGCCAAGCTCGGCTTCTCGGCGTCGCGCACCATGCAGGTCGCGCAGAAGCTCTACGAGGGCATGGATATCGGCGGCGAGACGGTCGGTCTCATCACCTATATGCGAACGGACGGCGTGCAGATCGCGCCGGAAGCCGTGACCGAGGCCCGCGAGGCGATCGGCGAGACCTTCGGCGCAAAATACGTGCCGGAGAAGCCCCGCGTCTACACGTCGAAGGCCAAGAACGCGCAGGAAGCCCACGAAGCGATCCGCCCGACGGCCTTCGCGCGCCATCCGAAAGACGTGGAGCAGTATCTCGACCGCGATCAGGCGCGCCTCTACGAGCTGATCTGGAAGCGCACCATCGCCAGCCAGATGGCGGCCGCCGACATCGAGCGCACGACCGTCGATATCGAGGCGCGAAACGGCGGAGCCGCGGCGACGCTGCGCGCGACCGGTCAGGTCGTCCGCTTCGACGGCTTCCTCGGCGCCTATGTCGACCACCGCGAGGATGACGCGCCGCAGACGGCCGACGAGGACGACGATTCGGCGCGGCTTCCCCGCATCGAGCAGGGCGAGACGACCGAGAAGCGCGAAGTCTCGGCCACGCAGCATTTCACCGAGCCGCCGCCGCGCTATTCGGAAGCCTCGCTGATCAAGAAGATGGAGGAGCTCGGCATCGGGCGCCCGTCCACCTATGCCGCGACGCTCCAGACGCTGCAGGACCGCGAGTACATCGTCAACGACAAGCGCAAGCTGATCCCCGATTCCAAGGGTCGGCTGGTGACGGCCTTCCTGCACAACTTCTTCGAGAAGTACGTGGAGTACGACTTCACGGCCGAGCTGGAGCAGAAGCTCGACCGGATTTCGGCGGGCGAGCTGGCCTGGAAGGACGTTCTGCGCGACTTCTGGAAGGACTTCTCGGGCCATGTCGACGGCACGAAGGAGCTTCGCGTCACCGACGTTCTCGACGCGCTGAACGTCGAGCTGGCGCCGCTCGCCTTCCCGCCGCGGGAAGACGGCGGCGATCCTCGGCTTTGCCCGCGCTGCAATTCCGGCCAGCTCAGCCTGAAGCTCGGCAAGTTCGGCGCCTTCGTCGGTTGCTCCAACTATCCCGAATGCGGCTTCACGCGGCAGCTCGGCTCGACCCTGTCGGCGGAGGGCACGGATGGGGCCTCCGACGAGCCGAAGGTTCTCGGCGCCGATCCCGACACGTCGGAGCCGGTGACGCTGCGCTCCGGCCGCTTCGGGCCTTACGTCCAGCGCGGCGAAGGCAAGGAGGCCAAGCGCTCCTCGCTGCCGAAGGGCTGGGTCGTCTCCGAGATCGACTTCGAGAAGGCGATGCAGCTTCTGAGGCTGCCGCGCGAGGTGGGCCTGCACCCCGAATCCGGCAAGATGATCCTGGCCGGTCTCGGCCGCTACGGCCCGTTCCTCCAGCATGACGGCGCCTATGCCAATCTGGAGACGATCGAGGACGTGTTCACGGTCGGCCTCAACCGCGCCGTCACCGTCATTGCGGAGAAGAAGGAACGCGGCGGACGGCGGGCGGCGCCCGAGCCGATCGCGACGCTCGGCGAGCATCCGACGCTCGGCGGCCAGATCACCGTGCGCGAGGGCCGCTTCGGCCCCTATGTCAACGCCGGCAAGGTCAACGCGACGCTGCCCAAGGCGAAGGACCCGTCCAGCGTGACGCTGGAGGAGGCGATCGTTCTCCTCAACGAGCGCGCGGAGAAGACAGGCACCAAGCCCGCCAAGGCGCCCGCGAAGAAGGCCGCGGCCAAGAAGACCGCCAAAGCGGCAGACGGCGAGGCCGCGCCTGCCAAGCCGAAGGCGGCCGCGAAGGCAAAGCCCAAGCCGAAGGCGGCGCCGGCGGCTGCCCCCGTGGCGACGGCTCCCAAACGGGCTCCGGCGCCGGTGACGACGCTGATCAAGGCGCCCAAGAAGGTCGCCAAGCCGGCGGCAGAGTAGCGGAGTTTCGGGTATGGCCAAGCGCGTGAAGCAACCCTTCGACATGAGGACGGTGCTGACGCGCGAGGCGGTCCTGCGCTTCATCGCGGACAATCCGGACAAGGCGGGCAAGCGGGACCTCGCCAAGGCCTTCGGCGTGAAGGGCGACAGCCGCATCCTTCTGAAGGACCTCATCGCCGAGCTTCAGTCGGAAGGCCTGATCGAGGGCGGGCGGCGGCACTTCTCCCGCCCGGGCGCCCTGCCCGACGTGCTCGTTCTCGAGGTTCGGCGGCGCGACGAGGATGGCGGGCTTCTCGCCGAGCCCGTGAACTACGAGGGCGACGATCGCCCGGTCTTCGAAATCCGCCAGAGCGAGGGGGCTCCGGCGGCCGGCATCGGCGACCGGGTGCTGGCCCGTCTCGAACGCGACGATCCCGACCGGCCCCGCGCCTCCGTCATCCGTCTTCTGGAAAAGAAGAAGGCCATCGCGCTCGGCGTCTTCCGGCCGATGCCGGGCGGCGGCGGGCGGATCGAGCCCGTCGAGCGCCGGCAGCTCGAATATATCGTGTCCCCGGACGACGCGCTCGGCGCGAAGGCCGGCGATCTCGTCGAGATCGAGCCGATGGACCGGGCCCGCAACGGTCTGCCGGCCGGCCGGGTCATCGAGATCATCGGCACGATGGAGAGCGAACGCGCGATCTCCACCATCGCGCTTCACGCCCATTCGATCCCGCATGTCTTCCCCAAGCCCGTGCTGGCCGAAGCCGAGGCCGCGCCGGATACCGTGCCGCTGACGGATCGCGAGGACTGGCGCGACCTCGCTCTCGTCACGATCGATCCGGCCGACGCCAAGGACCATGACGACGCGGTCCATGCCCGCCCCGACGAGAACCCGGCCAATCCCGGCGGCTTCGTCGCGACGGTCGCGATCGCGGACGTCTCCTGGTACGTGCGGCCGGGCTCCCGGCTCGACGAGGAGGCGCGGCAGCGCGGAAACTCCGTCTACTTCCCCGACCGCGTCGTGCCGATGCTGCCGGAGCGGATCTCCAACGATCTCTGCTCGCTGAAGCCGGACGTGGACCGCCCGGCGCTGGCGGTTCGGATGATCTTCGACGCCGGCGGCGAGAAACTGCGGCACACGTTCCACCGCATCCTGATGCGCAGCCATGCCAAGATCTCCTATCAGGAGGCGCAGGGCGCGATCGACGGGACGCCGACGGACGTGCCCGACGAAATCCGCGACGGCGTGCTCCGCCCGCTGTGGGAAGCCTATGCCTGCCTCAAGCGCGGACGCGAGAAGCGCCAGCCGCTCGACCTCGATCTGCCCGAGAAGAAGATCGTCCTCAACGAGCGCGGCGAGGTCGACCGCGTCATGGTGCCCGAGCGGCTCGACGCGCATCGCCTCATCGAAGAGTTCATGATCCAGGCGAATGTCGCGGCGGCCGAGACGCTGGAGGATCGGCGGCAGGCGCTCATCTACCGCGCCCACGACGCGCCCTCGCTCGCTAAGCTGGAGGGCCTGCGCGACTTCCTGCGCACGCTCGACATCTCGCTCGCCAAGGGCGGCTCGCTGCGGCCGTCGCATTTCAACGGCATTCTCGCCCATGTGAAGGGCGGCGAGCACGAGAGCCTCGTTAACGAGGTCGTTCTGCGCTCTCAGAGCCAGGCGCTCTATTCCCCCGAGAACATCGGCCATTTCGGCCTGAACCTCATGCGCTACGCGCATTTCACCTCGCCGATCCGCCGCTATGCCGACCTCATTGTTCATCGCGCGCTCGTCACCGCGCTGAAGCTCGGCGAAGGCGGGCTCAGCGAGGAGGACGAGGCGGGGCTGGAGGAGACGGCCGAGACGATCTCGCGCGCCGAGCGCCGCGCCATGGCGGCCGAGCGCGACACGGTGGACCGCCTGATCGCGCATCATCTGGCCGCCCGAATCGGCGACACGTTCGACGGTCGCATCGCCGGCGTCACGAAAGCGGGGCTGTTCGTCGTGCTTCCGGCCTTTGGTGCGGACGGTTTCATCCCCCTATCCAAG
The DNA here is from genome assembly GCF_001425485.1 of Aureimonas sp. Leaf427. Taxonomy (GTDB): domain Bacteria; phylum Pseudomonadota; class Alphaproteobacteria; order Rhizobiales; family Rhizobiaceae; genus Plantimonas. The sequence continues at coordinate 255,846 of NZ_LMQW01000023.1, forward strand.
CTCGGAGACGAATACTTCTCCTACGACGAGATCGGCCATGCGCTGATCGGCAGCCGCTCCGGCCATGGCTATCGCTTGGGCGACCCGGTCGAGGTAAAGCTTGCGGAGGCGCTGCCTCTGGCGGGTTCGATGCGGTTCGACATGGTGAGCGAGCCGCGCAAGCTGCCGGGCACGACGTCGTCCTATCACAAAGCCGGGCTAAGACCGGCGCGGCGACCTGGGGCCTCGCGCCCCGGCCCCAAGGGCAAGACGGCCTCCGGCCGTACGAGGACGAAACGATGAAGGTCGAGACCACCGATACCCTGCGCTTCGGCGAGACGATCGGCGACGCCGACGAGCCGGCGGTCGAGCCGCGCTCGGTTTGGCAGGCGATGGCGCGCGGCTTTCTCTGCCGCTGCCCGAACTGCAACCAGGGCAAGATCTTCGCCGGGTATCTCACCAGCGTCGATGCCTGCGCCGTCTGCGGCGAGACCTTCACCCATCATCGGGCGGACGATCTGCCGCCCTACCTGACGGTCTTCATCGTCGGCCATATCGTCGTCGCGCTCTTCATGGCTGCGGAGGAGATGGTGGATCTCTCCATGTGGGCGCATCTGGCGATCTGGGTGCCGACCACGCTGGTTCTGTCGCTCGTGCTCCTACGCCCGCTGAAGGGCGCGACGATCGGCCTGCAATGGGCGATCCGCATGGGCGGCTTCGGCGGCAGCGAGAGCCGCGATCCTTGACGCCACGCCCTGGCGCCGCCCGCCGCGCGATGCGGCGACGCTGATCGTCGTCGACGATCGGGGCCCGGGCGACGTCCGTATTCTCCTCGGTCGGCGTGGCGAGGCGCATGTCTTCATGCCGGGGAAATTCGTCTTTCCCGGCGGACGCGTCGATCCCGCGGACCTGACGCTCGCGCGCAGGATGGCGCTGGACGCGCCTATTATCGACCGGCTCGCCGAATTGACGCCGCAACGCTTCGGGCGTGACCGTGCCGCAGCCGTTGCCCTGGCGGGTTTACGCGAGACGTTCGAGGAAGCCGGTCTGATGCTCGGAGCGCCCTCTCCCGGCGCCGATCTCGGCGCAGGCGGCGATGCCTGGAGCTTCTTTGCGGCGGCCGGCATTGTGCCCGACATCTCCGCCCTCGTCTTCGTCGCCCGCGCGATCACGCCGCCCGGCCATATCAGGCGCTACGACACGCGATTCTTCTGCGCAGGCATCGAGACGGTCGCGCACCGCATTCCCTTCGAGGACCGGCTCGATCGCGAACTCGATTCGCTCGGCTGGTTCACGCTCGACGAGGCCCTCTCGCTTGATCTTCCCGACATAACCCGGCAGGTGCTCGGCGACGTCGGCGATCGGCTGCGGGACGGGAGATGGCGGGATCCGAGCCGCCCGATCCCCTTCTATCGCAGCCGGAACCAGAGGCTCGTTCGGGACATGATCTGACCGTGATGACCAGCACCGACAGCACGCCCCACCTCCCGGCCGAGCAGCGTATCGACTGGATCGCCGCCGGCGCGGCCATCGCCTCGATCAGCGCGGTCGGCATCGCGCTCGGCCTCGGCCTGCCGCTTCTCAGCGTGATCCTGGAAGAGCGCGGGATCTCGCCGACGATGATCGGCTTCAACAGCGCTGTCGCCGGCGTCGCCTCGCTCGTCGCCGCGCCGCTCGTGACTCCCATCGCACGGCACATCGGCGTGCGCACGACCATGGTCCTCTCGATTCTCGCCGCCGCCGCCTCGGCGCTCGGCTTCTACTTTTTCGTGCCCTTCTGGACGTGGTTTCCGCTCCGGCTCGTCTTCCACTTCTCGATCACCGCGCTCTTCATCCTCTCCGAATTCTGGATCAACGCGGCAGCGCCCCCGACCCGAAGGGGTCTCATCCTCGGCATCTATGCGACCTTCCTCTCGCTCGGCTTCGCGGCGGGGCCGTGGATCTTCTCGCAGATCGGTTCGGAGGGCTTCCTGCCCTTCGGCATCGGAGCCGGCGTCATTCTCGCCTCCCTGGTACCGCTTCTCCTGGCCTGGAACCGAGAGCCGCTGATCGGCGAGCGGCAGGCCGGCTCGTTCTGGCGCTATCTCTTCGCCGTGCCCACGGCGACGGCGGCCGTGCTCGTCTTCGGCGCGGTCGAATCGGGCGGCTTCGCGCTCTTTCCGATCTTCGGGGAGATGGCGCGATTCTCGCAGGCCGACGCGGCGCAGCTCCTGACGGCGATCGGCCTCGGCAACGTTCTCCTCCAGATCCCGATCGGCCTTTACAGCGACCGCGTGAAGGACCGCCGCGTGCTCCTCCTCGCCTTCGCCGCGATCGGTCTTGTGGGTTCGCTCTGCCTGCCCTTCCTCACGGAGAACTGGTGGATGATGGCGGGCGTGCTCTTCATTTGGGGCGGATGCGTCGCCGGGCTCTACACGGTCGGCCTTGCCCATCTCGGTGCCCAGCTCGCGGGCGCGGAGCTCGCCTCGGCCAATGCGGCCTTCATCTTCTGCTACGCCGTCGGAATGCTGATCGGCCCGCAGGTGATCGGCAGTTCGCTCGACCTCTTCGGCGCGGACGGCTTCTCCTTCGCCCTTGCCTTCTTCTTCATCGGCTATGTCCTGCTCGCCGGAACGCGCATCGCGCGCGCGCCCAACCCGAGTTGACTTTTGCGACCTCAGAGGGGATAAGCGCCGTGATGAGCCGGGCGTCCGCCGGGCGCGGCGACGCGTCCATGCTGCCGGTCGGGACGCCGAAACCTCGGCATCAACAAGAACCTCTGCCGAGACGGATACGGACGCGACAAGCGCCGTGATGGGCAGACCAACATTGCGCAGGGCGTGGGAAGACCGACATGGCGAAGGCAACGACGATCAAGATCAAGCTGCTCAGCACGGCTGAGACCGGCTATTTCTACGTCACGACGAAGAACAGCCGCACGATGACCGACAAGATGGTCAAGACGAAGTACGATCCGGTCGCTCGCAAGCACGTCGACTTCCGCGAGACCAAGATCAAGTAAGAGGCCTCTCGCCTCTTCCGGGATGCAAGCGCCGCCTTCGGGCGGCGTTTTCGTTTGTGCGCTTCGTTGTCTGAACGCTGGCATCGAGTCGAGCAGCGATTGAGCGTCTGGCGCGGGGATGGTCGGCCTGTATCCGGCGACGGCACGCGGATACCGCATGAAGCCAGGATGCCGACCGACCGCCCCGGGGACCCGAGAGGGTTGCGGCGGACCCTGGCGCTCCCTGAGTTTTTTCGAGCCCCATCCTTCGTGAAAGTTGGCCGTTCGTCCCGCGATCGACCGTCCATCCAAAGCCTGCCCGAAGCGGGCGGAGCGAGGCGTCGCCGGGCGCCTTCCGTCAGGAATGGTTCGGCATCGTAGGCTGCACGTCGTAGCCCGACGCTCAGGCCGCCCGTGTCTCGACCCGGTTCCGGCCCGCCCGCTTGGCGCTGTAGAGAGCCTGGTCGGCCCGCTTCAGCATCGTTTCGGCGCTGTCGCCGGGGCCGAGATTGGCATAGCCGACGCTGACCGTGACGTTCAGCGCCTCGCCGCCGATCGCGAAGGGTGCCTCCGCCGTGAGAACCCGGATTCGTTCGGCGACGCCCAGCGCCGCGCGCTCGTCGGCTTCCGGCATGAGCACGACGAACTCCTCCCCGCCGAATCGGCAGGCGAGATCGCTCGCCCGGAGGCTCTGCTTCACCCGCGCGGCGAACTCGCGCAGAACATGGTCGCCGGCATCGTGGCCGAACCCGTCGTTGATGCGCTTGAAATGGTCGATATCGGCGATGAGCACGGCAAGCGGCCGCTGATCGGCCGTGGCGCGCTCCACGAGCTTGGGCAGATGCGTCTCCAGAAAGCGCCGGTTGCTGAGGCCGGTCAGCCCGTCCGTCACGGCCAGTTCGATCGTCTGGCGCAGGGACTGGCGCAGGCTTTCGTCGTAGCGCCGGCGCTTCACCTGCGTCCGGACGCGCGCCCTCAGCTCGTTCCGGTCGATCGGCGCGATCAGATAGTCGTTGGCGCCGAGTTCCATGGCCTTCGCCGCGCGGATTTCGTCCGCCGCGTCCGTGATCAGGAGAATCGGGATCTGGCGGATCGAGTCGCGGGATCGGATCTGCGAGCAGAGCCGCAGGGCGTCGTAGTCGCCGCTGGCGAGATCGACCACGAAGAGATCGGCGCCCGCAGCCTCGCGGCTGGCCAGAGCGTCGGGGCTCGTCGGCACTTCGACGACGGTCTGCTCGTCCTTCAGGATCTTGCCGAGGCGCCGCGCCATGCCGCCGGCATCCTCGAAGATCATCACGCGCCCGCCGAGGCCCGCACGGCCGAGGTCGCCGAGAAGATCGCCCGACGAGACGACGCTCGCCGTCGTTTCCGCACGCACGCGCAGCTCGTCCGTCAGAAGCTTCAGCCGGGTCAGGCTGCGGACGCGGCTGAAAAGCTGAAGATCACGGACGGGTTTGGTCAGGAAGTCGTCGGCCCCGGCTTCCAGGCCCATGACGCGGTCCGACGGCTGGTCGAGCGCGGTCACGAGCACGATCGGCAGGTGGCGCGTCTTCGGGTCGGCCTTCAGAAGACGGCAGACCTCGTAGCCGTCCATATCCGGCATCATCACGTCGAGAAGAACGAGATCGATCGCTTCGGACTGGCAGATGGCGAGTGCCTCCGGCCCGCTTCGCGCCAGCACCACCTCGTAATATTCCGCGTTCAGCCGCGCCTCGAGAAGCCGCAGGTTGATGTCGAGATCGTCGACGACGAGGATTCGCGCGGACATCGGCCCCTCCTCAAGCGTCGCCGAGGAAGGACTTGATGGTCTCGATGAACTTCGTCACGGAAATGGGCTTCGAGATATAGGCCTCGCAGCCGCCCTTCCTGATCCGCTCCTCGTCCCCCTTCATCGCGAAGGCGGTGACGGCGATCACCGGGATCTTGTGCAATTCGCTATCGGCCTTCAGCTGCTTCGTCACGTCCAGGCCGGAAATTTCCGGTAGTTGTATGTCCATCAGGATCAGGTCCGGATGGTGCTCTCGCGCCAGATCGACGGCGGTCAGGCCGCTCCGCGTCTGGACGGTGCGGTAGCCGTGCGCCTCGATCAGATCGCGGAAGAGCTTCATATTGAGCTCGTTATCCTCGACAATCATCACGGTCTTCGTCATCCGCCTCACTCCAAGGTTCAGCCGGTCCACGCCGATTTCTCGGGTGGATGGATCGAGGACTATCCGAATTTGATTTAAGAAATAGGTATCTCCGAAAGCATCAGAGGAATCGCATCCTGTGTCGAACTTCAAAACGCCCGCCCGCCGCGCTCCAGGCCCCGAAGCGGCGGAAGCGATGGGCGTGAAGGCTCTCCAGTTCCTCGCCGGCGATCCCGTCCAGCTGCATCGCTTCCTCGATCTCAGCGGCCTCCAGCCGCAGGAGCTGCGGGCCGCCGCCGCGGACCCCGCCTTCTTCGCCGGGCTGCTCGACTTCCTCCTCGGCCACGAGCCGACGCTTCTGGCCTTCGCGGCCGAGGCCGACATCGCGCCGGAGGACGTCGCTGCCGCAAGGCAGACGCTCGGCGCGGCCTTCGGGGCGGATGCCCGATGAAGCGCGCCCCGACGACCATGGGCCCGGCCGTCGCCGATCTCGAACGCCGCCGCGACGCGCTCGTGGTGCTCGATATCGACGAGGTCGTCATCCACTTCATCGAGCCCTTCAAGGCGCTGCTCGAAGAGCATGGCGCGCGGCTGAAGGCGGACGACTTCCGGCTGACCGGCAACGTCCGCTCCCTTTCGACGGGCGCCGCGCTGACGGGCCACGAGCTGAACGGCATGACGGAACGGCTCTACGAGGACCAGGAAACGCGGCAGACTTTGGTCGACGGCGTCCGCGAGGCTGTCGCCGCGATCGCGCCGGTCGCCGACATCGTGTTCCTGACGGCCATGACGCCGTCCTTCTACCCCGTCCGGCGCCGCCATCTCGACACGGCGGGGCTCGACGCGCCGATGATCGCGACCGAGCGCTCCAAGGGCGGCGTCGTCGCGGAGCTTGCCGAGATCTGGCCGGGACCGATCGTCTTCGTGGACGATCTGCCGCCCAATCTCGTCACCGTCGGCCGCAGCGTGCCCCGCGCCTTCCTCGTGCATCTCATGGCCAGCGAGACCTTCCGCGCCCATCTGCCGCCTCTGCCGGAGGGTGCGGCCTCCGCGCGCGATTGGCCACATGCGACCGACCTTATTCTCCGGAGGATTGCAGGCGGCGCTCCCTTGTCGAAGGCGGCACCCGGCGCCTAGTCTCGACGGTATGGAAGCCCCTGCCATCGCTCCGAGATTTTCGATCTCAGGGGTCTGCCGCGATTGCCTCGCGCAGGCGGGAGACGGCGCACGCCGGTGCCTTTCCTGCGGCAGTCCGCGTGTTCTGCGCCATCCCGAACTCGCCTCGCTGTCCATCGCCCATCTCGACTGCGACGCCTTCTATGCCGCGGTCGAAAAGCGCGACCGGCCGGACCTTGCGGACAAGCCGCTGATCATCGGCGGCGGCAAGCGCGGCGTCGTGACGACGGCCTGCTACATCGCCCGAATCAAGGGCGTTCGCTCCGCCATGCCGATGTTCAAGGCGCTTCAGCTCTGCCCGGAGGCGGTCATCATACGGCCCGACATGGCGAAATATGCCGAGGTCGGCCGCGAGGTGCGCGAGCGCATGCGCGCCATCACGCCGCTCGTCGAGCCACTCTCCATCGACGAAGCCTTCATGGACCTGTCCGGCACGGAACGAATGCACGGCGAGCCGAGCGCCGTGACGCTGGCGCGGCTCGCCGCCGGCATCGAGCGCGACCTGCGGATTTCCGTCTCGATCGGTCTCTCGCACAACAAGTTCCTAGCCAAGATCGCATCCGATCTGCAGAAGCCGCGCGGATTCTCCGTCATCGGGAGAGCGGAGACGCTCGGCTTTCTCGCGGAACGGCCGATCTCCGCCATCTGGGGCGTCGGCGCCGCGACATCGGCCGTACTGGCCCGCGACGGGCTGACGCGTATCGCTCAGCTTCAGTCGATGAGCGAGACGGACCTGATGCGCCGGCATGGCACGACCGGTCAGCGCCTTTGGCGCCTCGCGCGCGGGTTGGACACGCGCAGCGTCAACCCGCGCGGCGAGGCCAAGAGCATCTCGGCCGAGACGACCTTCAATGCCGATCTCTCCTCTCGCGAGGATCTCCTGCCCATCCTGCGCCAGCTTTCGGAGAAGGTGGCGCGGCGGCTGAAGGCGACGGATCTGGCCGCCTCGACCATCGTCCTCAAGCTGAAGACCGCCGATTTCAAGATCCGCACGCGCAACCGAAAGCTCGCCGATCCGACGCGCCTCGCCGACCGAATCTTCGATGCCGGGCGGCGCATGATCGAGAAGGAACTCGACGGGACACGATTCCGCCTGATCGGCATCGGCTGCAACGATTTCGAGCCCGCCCATCTCGCCGACCCGCCCGATCTCGTGGACCCCGCGGCCGGCAAACGCGCGCTGGCAGAGGCCGCCCTCGACCGGCTCAGAGCGAAGTTCGGCAACGCATCGATCGAAACCGGGCACACGTTCCGGGCCCGGCCGGTGGACGCGCCGGATTCCTCGCTCCGCAAGAGCGACGAGATTTAGCGAGTCGGTTGAGTCGCTTCGCGGGAACGGCTCAGCATTCGATTCAAGCTCTTCGAGTGACGGTCGAAGGCGGGACCGGGCTGAAGCTAGGAAAGCTCCACTTCCAGCACGCCCGGAGCGGCCTTGATCGCGCTCGCCATCTGCGGGGAGACGCGGTAGCGGCCGGGCAGCGAGATCTCGATCTCGCGCTCGCCGCCCGCGCGGATGAGAACGAGGGAGACCTCCGCGTCGCCGCCGCCTTGCAGCTGGCCCCGGAACGCATTCAGGGGCGCCGCGTCGCGCATGAAGACGCGGAGCGCCTTCTGCATGCGCACGGCCTCGTCTTCCAGCGATTGCACCGACTGAGCGCGCAGCGAAACGCCCTCCGGGCGCTCCTCGGCGCCGACGAGGATGATGACGGAAGCGCCGGGTTCCAGCAGCTCGCGATATTGTGTCAGCATCTCGGAGAACAGCACGACCTCGTATTGACCGCTGGAATCCGAGAGCGAGATGATGCCGATCTTCCCGCCGGTCCGCGTCTTGCGCTCCTGACGGGAGGTGACGGTGCCGGCGAGCTTGCCGGCGGTCGCGCCACGCCGGACGCCGGCGACGACGTCGGCATGGGTCTTCACGTTGAGGCGCTTCAGCGTCGCGCTGTACTCGTCCAGCGGATGCGCCGAGAGGTAGAAGCCGATCGCCCCGAACTCGCGCATCAGCTTTTCGGTTGAGGTCCAGCCCTGCCCTTCGTTGAGGTAAAGCCGCTCGGGCTCGGCACCGGAGCCGCCGAACATGTCGTTCTGCCCGGAGCTGCGGCCTTCCGCGAGACGGGCGGCATAGCCGGACAGGCGTTCAAGATTGGTGGTCAGCCGGGCGCGGTCATGGCCGAACGTGTCGAGCGCACCTGCGGCGATCAGGCTTTCGAGCGTCCGCTTGTTGACGATCTTCGGGTCGATCCGTGCGCAGAAGTCCTCGAGGCTGGCAAAGCCCCGGTCGCCCCGCGCGGCGACGATGTGCTCCACCGCCTGCTCGCCGACGCCCTTGATGGCGGCGAGCGAGTAGAAGATCCGGTTGCCGTCGACTTCGAAAGCCTTGTGCGACGTCTGGACGGAGGGCGGAACGACCTCGATCCCGAGCCGCGCGGCGTCCATGCGGAAGTCGTTCAGCTTGTCGGTGTTGCCGGTGTCGAGCGTCATCGACGCGGCCAGGAACTCGGCCGGGAAGTTCGCCTTCAGATAGGCGGTCTGGTAGGCGACGAGCGCATAGGCGGCCGCGTGGCTCTTGTTGAAGCCGTAGTCGGCGAACTTTGCCAGAAGGTCGAAGATCATGTTCGACTGGGGCTTGGTCAGCCCGTTCTTCACGGCGCCTTCGACGAATCGGACGCGCTGAACATCCATCTCCGCGCGGATCTTCTTGCCCATGGCGCGGCGCAGAAGATCGGCCTCGCCGAGCGAATAGCCCGACAGAACCTGGGCGATCTGCATCACCTGTTCCTGATAGATGATGACGCCCTGCGTCTCCTTCAGGATGCTCTCGATCATCGGGTGGAGGAAGTCCGGCTCCTCCTCCCCGTGTTTGCAGGCATTGTAGGTCGGGATGTTCTCCATCGGGCCCGGACGATAGAGCGCGACGAGGGCGATGATGTCCTCGAACCGATCGGGCCGCATGCCGATCAGCGCCTTGCGCATGCCGACCGATTCCACCTGGAACACGCCGACGGTCTCGCCGCGCGTCAGCATCTCGTAGGACTTCTTGTCGTCGAGCGGCAGGCTGCCGAGATCGATGTCGACGCCGCGCCGGGCGATGAGATCGACCGCCGTCTTCAGCGTCGTCAGCGTCTTCAGGCCGAGGAAGTCGAACTTCACGAGTCCGGCCTGCTCCACCCATTTCATGTTGTACTGCGTCACCGGCATGTCGGAGCGCGGGTCGCGATACATGGGCACGAGCTTCGACAGGGGCCGATCGCCGATGACGATGCCGGCGGCGTGCGTCGAGGCGTGGCGGTAGAGGCCCTCCAGCTTCAGCGCGATCGAGATCAGGCGATCGACGATTTCCTCCTTCTCGCGCGCCTCCTGCAGGCGCGGCTCCTCGATAAGCGCCTGCGCGAGCGTCACGGGATTGGCGGGGTTCGCGGGCACCATCTTGCAGAGCTTGTCGACATGGCCGTAGCTCATTTCGAGCACGCGGCCGACGTCGCGCAGGCAGGCGCGCGCCTGCAGCGTTCCGAAGGTGATGATCTGCCCGACCTGCTCGCGGCCGTACTTGTCCTGAACGTAGCGGATGACCTCACCGCGCCGGTCCTGGCAGAAGTCGATGTCGAAGTCCGGCATCGAGACGCGGTCTGGGTTCAGGAAGCGCTCGAAGAGAAGATTGAACCGCAGCGGATCGAGATCGGTGATCGTCAGCGAATAGGCGACGAGCGAGCCCGCGCCCGAACCACGGCCCGGCCCGACCGGGATTCCTTGCGCCTTCGCCCATTTGATGAAGTCGGCGACGATCAGGAAGTAGCCGGGAAACTTCATGCGCTCGATGACGTCGAGCTCGAAGGCGAGCCGCGCGCGATAGACCTCGACTGTCTGGCCCTCGCAGGGCCCGTGCATCGCGAGACGCGCCTCGAGCCCCTCCTCCGCCTGACGGCGCAGCTCCAGCGCCTCGACGCGCTCGGCCTCGGCGGGATCGGCATCCGCGCCGGCAAAGCGCGGCAGGATCGGCTTGCGCGTGCGCGGCCGGTAGGAACAGCGGCGCGCGATCTCGATCGTGTTGTCCAGCGCCTCCGGCAGATCGGCGAAGAGGACGGCCATTTCGGCCTGGCTTTTCAGGCAGTGGTCGCGCGTCAGGCGGCGCCGGTCCTCGTGGCTGACGAGCCGGTTGCAGGCCACCGCGATCAACGCGTCGTGCGCGTCGAAATCGTCGGGGCAGAAGAAGAAGGGCTCGTTGGTCGCGACGAGCGGCAGGTCCATCGCATAGGCGAGCTGCACGGTCTCGCTTTCGATCCGGCGCCCCCGCCCCTCCTGCCGCTGCAGCTCGACATAGAGCCGGTCGCCGTAGATGGCGCTCAGCGCTTCCAGGCGGGATTTGGCGATCGCGGAGCGTCCGGCCGCGATGGCGGAGCCGATCGGCCCGAGCGGACCGCCCGTCAGCGCGATGATGCCGCCGGCCCGGGAGCGCAGCCAGTCGATCTTCACATGCGGGCGGGCATCGGCCTCATGGCCGAGATAGGCGAGCGAAACGATCTCGACGAGATTGCCGTATCCCTCCTCCGTCGCCGCAATCAGCACCATCGGTGCATCCGGCGCCAAATTGGCCCGGTCGCGCTGGGAGGAGGATGCCTCGGGATCGGCATCGCCGAAATCGACATCGAGCTGACAGCCGACGATCGGCTGGACGCCCGATTTCGCTGCCTTCTCCGAGAATTCGAGAGCGCCGAAGAGATTGTTCGTGTCGGCGATTCCGATAGCGGGCGCGCCGTCGGACTTGGCGTGCTTCACGATCTGGTCGATCCGAAGAGCGCCTTCGAGAAGCGAGAAGGCGCTGTGCGTGCGCAGATGGATGAACTTCAGCGGTGCCGCTGCCGCACCGTCGGGTCCCTTGCCGTCAGGCTTCTGCGCCTCGCCCATGGTCCACTCCGATCCGTCTGCCGCCGAGGCTCACCTTCGCGCCGGCTGACGCCGAAAGGAAAGCCCAAGCCCTTCGGTTTCAACAGGAAAGGCGGCTGGTCAGAGCGCGTAAACCATCACGGAAAAGCCCGTGAAGAAGACGGCGACGGCGGCGAGCGAGGCAAGATCCTTGAGGAAGAAGGTCATGACATCTGTCTCCGTGTTTCGATGTTCTTGTTTTGTTCCTTTTCAAAGCGCGAGTCAACCGGCCTCCTGTAGGCCACGATGACAGATGGTGAAGAAAGTCTAAAGGCCCGTTCGCAGGCTCAGCGGAACGATCTTGCGGCCCTCGATCGTGATCGCCCGATCCATGCGGGCGGCCAGCTGATGGTTGTGGGTCGCGATCAGCGCGGCGACACCGGACTGGCGCACGAGGGCCGTCAGCGCATCGAAGACATAGCCCGACGTCGTCGGATCGAGATTGCCGGTCGGCTCGTCCGCCAGAAGCACGAACGGATTGTTGGCCACCGCCCTGGCAATCGCGACGCGCTGCTGCTCGCCGCCGGACAGCTCCGCCGGGCGATGCGACGCGCGCTGTCCGATCCGCATGTAGTCGAGGAGCTGGCGCGCCCGCTCGGCCGCCTCCTTGTGCGACAGACCCGCGACGAGCTGCGGCAGCATGACGTTCTCCAGCGCGGAGAACTCCGGCAGGAGATGGTGAAACTGGTAGACGAAGCCGATCGTCTGGCGGCGCATCGCGGTGCGTCGCGCGTCGTCCAGCGTGCCGCAGGCCTCGCCGTTGATGTAGACCTCGCCGCCATCGGGACGCTCGAGAAGGCCGGCAATGTGCAGAAGCGTCGACTTGCCCGCGCCCGACGGCGCGACGAGCGCCACCATCTCGCCCGGCATGATCTCGAAATCGGCGCCGTCGAGAATCGTCAGACGCTGCTCTCCCTGCGGATAATGGCGTTCGACGCGGTCGAGGCGGAGGGAATGCAGGCCGTCGGTCATTCGTATCTCAGGGCTTCGACCGGATCGAGGCGGGATGCCCGCCAGGCGGGGAAGATGGTGGCCGCGAAGGAGAGGCCGATCGTCACCGCGACGACCGTCGCGACCTCCGACACGTCCACTTCCGCCGGGAGGCGGCTGAGGAAGTAGAGGTTGGGATCGAAGAGGCTGCGGCCGGAGATCCAGGAGAAGAACTGCCGGAGATTCTCGATGTTCAGGCAGAAGGTCACGCCGAGGATCAGGCCGACGATCGTTCCGATCACGCCGATCGAGACGCCGGTGATCATGAAGACGCGCATGATCGTCGCGCGGGTCGTGCCCATGGTGCGCAGGATCGCAATGTCGCTGCCCTTGTCCTTCACGAGCATGAAGAGACCGGAAATGATGTTGAGCGTGGCGACGAGAACGATCAGCGTCAGGATGATGAACATGACGTTCCGCTCCACCTGAAGGGCGGAGAAGAAGGACTCGTTCACCTGCTGCCAGGTGTAGGTGTAGTTCGGCCGCGCCGCCGCCTGCTCGACCCCCGCCTGGAGTTCGCGCACCTTGTCGGGATCGGTGACGAAGACCTCGACGGACTGCGCCCTGTCCTCCTCGTTGAAGAAGAGCTGTGCCTCCGCGAAGGGCATATAGACATAGGCCTTGTCGAAATCGGACAGGCCGATCTCGAAGATGGCGGTGACGGGATAGGACTTGCGGCGCGGCACGACGCCGAGCGGCGTCTGGTCGCCTTCGGGCGCCAGAAGCGTGATCTGGTCGCCGAGCGAGATGCCGAGCGCCTGGGCGAGACGGCTGCCGATCGCCAGCCCGCCGCCCGTGTCGAACCCGTCCAGCGTGCCGAGAAGGACGTTGGAGGAGACCGGCTGGAGCTTCAGAAGATCGGCGCCGGCGACGCCCTTGACGAGCGCCGGCGCGCGGCCGCCCGTCGGACCGGTCGCCAGAACCTCGCCCTGGACAAGCGGCATGGCATAGGCGACGCCGGGGACGGCCGAGACGCGCGAGGCGACGTCCCGGTAGTCGGTCATCGGCGTGTCGGACCAGTTGACCACGATATGGCCGTTGACGCCCAGAATGCGGCTGAGCAGTTCCGTACGGAAGCCGTTCATCACCGACATGACGATGATGAGAGCGGCGACGCCGAGCGCGATGCCGGCGAAGGAGAAGCCGGCGATCGCCGAGACGCCGCGGTTGCGCCGCCGGGCGCGCAGATAGCGCACCGCGATCATCCATTCGAAGCGCGAGAATGGGCGCGTCGCCAGCGTCGCGGGCCTCTCTCGCGCGGGCGTCCCGGCCGTGGCGACCGTCATCCGGCAAGCCGCTGGAGAACGCCGTCGATCGGCAGGGTCTCGCGCTCGCCGGTCGCGCGGATCTTCACCTCGGCCTCGCCGGCCTTGGCGCCGCGCGGGCCGACGATGACCTGCACGGGCAGGCCGATCAGGTCCATCGTCGCGAACTTGGCGCCGGCGCGGGTGTCCTCGTCATCGAGCAGCACGTCATGGCCGGCGGCCTGCAGCTCGGCATAGAGCCGGTCGCAGGCGGCGTCGCAATCGGCATCGCCGGGCTTCATGTTGATGATGCCGACATCGAAGGGCGCGACGCCCTTCGGCCAGATGATACCGGCCTCGTCGTGGCTCGCCTCGATGATCGCCGCGATCAGGCGGCTCGGGCCGATGCCATAGGAGCCCATGAAGACGGGCGTGTCCTTGCCGTCGGGACCGGTGACGACGGCCTTCATCGGTTCGGAATATTTCGTGCCGAAGTGGAAGATGTGTCCGACCTCGATACCGCGCGCGGCGACGCGGTCGGCCTCGGGCAGCGCGGCGAAGGCGGCTTCGTCGTGCATCTCCTCGGTCGCCGCGTAAGGCGTCGTCCAATCGTCGACGATCTTCGCCAGCGAAGCGGCGTCGTCGAAGTCGAGCCCCTCGCCCGGAACGGCGAGCGACAGGAAGTCCTTGTGGCAAAAGACCTGGCTCTCGCCGGTGGAGGCGAGAATGATGAACTCGTGGCTGAGCTCGCCGCCGATCGGGCCGGTATCGGCACGCATCGGAATGGCCTTCAGGCCCAGCCGCTCGAACGTGCGCAGGTAGGCCACGAACATGCGATCGTAGGAGGCCTTGGAGGACTCGTAGTCCACGTCGAAGGAATAGGCGTCTTTCATCAGGAACTCGCGGGAGCGCATGACGCCGAAACGGGGGCGCACCTCGTCGCGGAACTTCCACTGGATGTGGTAGAGATTCAGCGGCAGGTCCTTGTAGGAGCGGACGTAGGAGCGGAAAATCTCCGTCACCATCTCCTCATTGGTCGGGCCGAAGAGAAGCTCGCGCTCGTGGCGATCCTCGATCCGCAGCATTTCCTTGCCGTAGTCGTCGTAGCGCCCGCTTTCGCGCCAGAGATCGGCCGACTGGATGGTCGGCATCAGCATCTCGATGGCGCCGGCCCGGTTCTGCTCCTCGCGCACGATGGCGCTGATCTTGTCGAGCACCCGCTTGCCCAGCGGCAGCCAGGAATAGATGCCGGCGGCCTGCTGCCGGATCATGCCGGCGCGGAGCATGAGCCGATGCGAGACGATCTCGGCTTCCTTCGGCGTTTCTTTCAGGATCGGAAGGAAGTAACGCGACAGGCGCATTCGGGAATCGCACTTTCGGGAATGTCCGGCCCGGAGGATCCCAGGCACGGCGGGTTCGGGCGGAGAAGGTTTCGCCGACCGGTCTATCCGGCCGTTCGTCGGGCTCGTCTTCGGCTGAATCAAGGCACCCGTCCGGATTTTATCCGGCCGAGCGCGCACCTGCCCTCATAGCGGCTCGCCGGAAGCTTGGAAAGGCGGCGCGCCTGCCTGCTCATTTCTTCAGCGGAGCGTGCCCAGTGTTCCGGCGGCCATGCTGCGCACGCAATACAGGCATGAAATTTTACGTGACAATATGATGGCGGCGTTCTATCGTGCCGGCATAACACGAGAGTCGAAAAGACACTCGGAGCGCGGTCTAGTCTCGGGAGGACGTGGTTTTCGGCGCAAGTTCGTCTTGCTGCCCCGGACAATGTATCCGGCGGAAAATCCAGACCTGCAATTTTAAATGCAAGACGAAAGTCTTGCATTTTTTTTGTGCTTTTCATTGGCCTGATAATGCGTGACGGCGTCCGATCACGCTTGAAACGGGTTGCGCCTTTGCGCGAGACGGATGCGCAAAAAACGAGAGCCCTGTCTCGCCCGAGCCTTGGCCGGAAGCATCGCAGCCAAGCTCGGTAAGCTATCTCCTGCTCTGCTGTCAGGTGCCGGGAATGAAGTGCGGCAGGCTGTCCGGGCCGATTCCCCAGACTTCCGTGACCAGATAGAACGCGGCGAAGACGAGCAGAGACGCGAAGGTCGTCCAGAAGACCTTTCGCGGCAGGCTGAAATTCGTCGGCGCGCTGTGGGCCGTACCGAGAATTACGTCGTCGTCGTCGACCTGGCTGCGCATTCCGATCGGCAGGATCGCGAAGAGAACGGTCCACCAGATCACGAAGAAGATGGCAATTCCGGTGACCCAGCCCATGGCTCAGACCTCTTCCAGTTCGACGAGGGCCCCGCCGGAATCGGCCGGGTGACGAAACGAGACGGGCCGTCGATGCGCGCCACGAGGGTCCGGACCACCCCCCGCCACGGCTCCGCGATCGGGAGCCGCGACGGCGATGGGGTCGAGCCGAGAGGGCATGAAAGCGCCGTCAGCTTCGGATGACGAAGACGGTAACGATCGGCTTCTTGCCCCAGACGGAGTTCACCTCGGCACGGGCGGCTCTGCGCGCCGCTTCGCGGACGAGGTCGAGATCCTTGCGACGCTCGCGCGGAATGCTCTCGATCGCCTCGGCGACGGCATCGATCAGGCCTTCCTCGAACTCCTCGCCCTCGCGGTCGCGCTTGGGCAGACCGAGGCAGACGACGTCCGGGTCGTTGCGAAGTTCCAGCTTCTGCGTCAGCTCGACCAGAACCGTGACGTGACCGGCCTGCGAAAGGCGACGACGCTCCGGGATGCCCATTTCCTCGGCGGTGCCGATCATGGTCCCGTCTTTGTAGAGACGGCCGGCGGGAATCTCGTCGACGATCTCGGCCGGGCCCGGCGCGAGACGAACCATCTTGCCGTTGCGCGCCTCCACCACCTCGCGGACGCCGAGCTCGCGCGCGAGACCCGCATGCGCCTTCAAATGGGCGGCCTCGCCATGGGCGGGAACGGCGATCTGCGGCCGGACCCAGTCGTACATCTGCTTCATCTCGCTGCGGCGCGGATGGCCGGAGACGTGGACCAGCCGGTCGCGATCCTCGATGATCTCGACGCCCTGCTCGATCAGCGCGTTCTTGATATCGACGATGCCCTTCTCGTTGCCAGGAATGGCGCGGGAGGAGAAGATGACCGCATCGCCCTTCGACAAGGCGACCGTCGGATGTTCGTCCCGCGCCAGGCGGGCGAGCGCAGCGCGCGGCTCGCCCTGGCTGCCCGTCAGGATGATCACGGCCTTCTCGCGCGGGATGTAGCCGAAGTCCTGTTCATCGAGGAACGGCGGGAGACCTTCGAGATAGCCGAGTTCGCCCGCGACATCGACCATGCGCTTCATCGAGCGGCCGAGAAGCAGGGTCTGGCGGCCGGAATCGGCGGCCGCCTGGGCGACGGCGCGGATGCGGCCGATATTGGACGAGAAGGTCGTGACCGCCACGCGCCCGCTCGCCTCCTGGATGATCTCGCGAAGCGAAACGCCAACCTCCGACTCGCTGGGGCTGACGCCGTCGCGCATCGCGTTCGTCGAGTCGCAGACGAGCGCCAGGACGCCCTCGTCGCCGATCTCCCGCAGACGCTTCTCGTCGGTCGGCGCGCCGAGCGCGGGATGGGCGTCGATCTTCCAGTCGCCGGTGTGGAGCACCGTGCCGAGCGGCGTGCGGATCGCAAGCGCCACAGGCTCCGGGATCGAGTGCGTGACGTTGATCGCCTCGACCGAGAACGGACCCACCTGGAACGTCTCACCGGCGTTGAAGATCGTGACCGGGATCTTCGGCGCGCCCGGCTCGCCCTCGCGCTTGGCTGCGAGGAGCGCCGCCGTGAACGGCGTCGCATGAACCGGCGCCTTCAGGCGCGGCCAGAGATCGAGCAGCGCGCCGTAATGGTCTTCGTGCGCGTGAGTGATGACGATCCCGGCGATCCGCGCGCGGTTGCGCTCGAGAAAGCGGATGTCAGGGAAGATCAGATCGACGCCGGGAAAGTCCGGGCCGGCAAAGGACACACCGCAATCGACGACCATCCACTGGCGGTCGTGCTCGGGCCCATAGCCGTAGGCGGCGAGATTCATACCGATCTCACCGATGCCGCCGAGCGGCAGGAATACGAGTTCTGTCAAGGTCTTATCACTTCATCTTCAAAGCGGGAATCCGCTGGTTCATATCTAGAATCATGTTGCCGTTATGCGATGCGGCTCATCGTCAATGTCGTGGCTCGAAGCGGTCGGGCGCGGCTCGCTGCCCTCCGGCTCCCAGCAGAAAGAGATCACCCGCCGATATGGAGCGGCGGCGCCCGCCGTCCTCCTCCAGGATCAGCCTTCCATCGAGATCGAGGCCGACGAAGCGCCCGGTCAGGCTGCCCTCGGCGAGATTGATCGTGCACGGACCGCCGACGCCGGCGGCATGAGACAGCCAATTCTCGCGGATCGCGGCGAAGTTCCGCCCGCCGTCCCAGAGCGCCAGAGCGCTCTCGACGCCCTCGGCCAGCGCCTCGAAAACGGCCTCGACGCTCGCCGGGATGCCGGAAAGACGAAGGCTCGTCACCGGATAGGGCGTGTTCTCGGGACAGTGCTCGATATTGACCCCGCAGCCGACGACGCAAGCCACGCGGCCGTCGGAGAGGCGCTCGCTCTCGATAAGGATGCCGACCGATTTCCGGCCATCGACGAGGATGTCGTTCGGCCATTTGATCCCGACGGAGGGCCTGTCGCCGATCGTCAGGCCGGCGAGGCCGTCGCGAACGCCCAGCGCGACGACGAGAGGCAGGTTCAGAAGGTCGTTCGGCCACGCCGGATCGATCAGCAAAAGGCTCGTGTAGAGATTGCCGGTCTCCGACACCCATTCCCGCCCGCGACGACCGCGCCCTGCCGACTGGCGGGCCGCGGTGATCCACAGCGGACCGGGATCGCCGGCGCGCGCCGCCTCCAGGGCGACGACATTGGTCGACCCGACCTCGTCGAGCGCGAGACGGCGGCGCGCCGCCTTGCGGCCCTGCCCCACCGTCAGAAGAACGTCCTAGCGGCGGCTTCGGCTGCGGCGAAGAGCGATCCGCCGACGAGGAGATAGACCGGGAAGATGAAGAGAGCGGACGCGCCGAGCACGACCCGAAGCTCCATCGCCATCGGCACGAAGGCCTCGACCGGCTCGTCGAACCACATCACCTTCACGATTCGAAGATAGTAGTACAGACCGACGACGCTGGTCAGAACGCCGATGATCGCGAGGCCATAGAGACCCGACTCCACCGCCGCCATGAAGACGAAGTACTTGGCGAAGAAGCCTGCCAGGGGCGGCAGGCCCGCCAGCGACAGCATGAGGATGGTCAGAAGAAGCGCCATGATCGGGTTGGTGCGCGACAGGCCCGAAAGCTCGCTGATGTCCTCCACCATTCCATCGCGGCGGCGCATCGCGAGGATCACGGCGAAGCAGCCGAGCGTCATCGTCATGTAGATCGCCATGTAGAGGAGCACACCGCGCACCCCCTCGACATTGGCGGCGGCGAGACCGACGAGCGCGAAGCCCATATGGCCGATCGAGGAATAGGCCATCAGGCGCTTGATGTTGCGCTGGCCGATCGCGGCGAAGGCGCCGAGGCCCATGGAGGCGATCGAGATGAAGACGACGACCTGCTGCCAGTCCCCCGTCAGCGGCGCGAAGCCTTCGACGGTGAAGCGGGTGAGAAGCGCGATCGCGGCGACCTTCGGCGCGCCCGCGAAGAAGGCCGTCACCGGGGTCGGCGCGCCTTCATAGACGTCGGGCGTCCACATGTGGAACGGCACGGCCGAGATCTTGAAGGCGAGGCCGGCGATGACGAAGACGAGGCCGACGGCGAGGCCAAAGGTGCGGCCCTCCGAAGCGAGCGCGGTGGCGATGGCGCCGAACTCGATCTGGCCGGTGAAGCCGTAGACCATGGACGAGCCGTAGAGCAGCATGCCCGACGAGAGAGCGCCGAGGATGAAGTACTTCAGGCCGGCCTCGGTCGAGCGGACATTGTCCCGATTGAAGGCGGCGATGACGTAGAGTGCGAGCGACTGGAGCTCGAGGCCGAGATAGAGCGCGATCAGATCGCCCGCCGAGACCATCAGCATCATGCCGATCGTTGCGAGGATCAGAAGAACCGGGAACTCGAAGCGATGGAACTTCTCGATCTCGGCAAAGCTCGCGGACATGACGATGACCGCGCCCGATCCGATCAGAACGACGAGCTTCATGTAGCGCGCGAAGGGATCGAGGACGAAGGACCCGTTGAAGGCCACGCCCGTCGGCGTCGCGAAGATCAGCCAGAGAGCCGCGACCACGACGAGCGCGACGGACAGGGTCGAGACGAGCTTCGCGCTCCCCTCCCCGAGGAAAACGCCGAGCATCAGAAGCAGCATCGCGCCGCCCGCGAGGATGACCTCGGGCGCGATGAGCGAAAGGCTTCCGGAGAGGGTTTCGGTCAGCATCGGTCGCGTCTTTCGATCACTGCGCCAACGCGACGGCCTGAGCCGCCTCGAGTGCTGCGGTGTAGCTCTTCAGGAGCGTGTCGACGGAGGCCGCCGTCACGTTGAAAACCGGCATCGGATAGACGCCGAAGAAGATGGTGAGCACGGCCAGCGGGTAGAGAAGGATCTTCTCCCGCCGGTCGAGATCGAGAATGCCCTTCAGCGAGTCCTTCGTCAGCGCGCCGAAGATCACCCGGCGGTAGAGCCAGAGAGCATAGGCGGCCGACAGGATGACGCCGGTCGTGGCGAAGATCGCGACCCAGGTGTTGGCGCGGAAGACCCCGAGCAGCGTCAGGAACTCGCCGACGAAGCCGGACGTGCCGGGCAGGCCGACATTGGCCATGGTGAAGAGCAGAAACACGGTCGCGTAGGCCGGCATGCGGCTGACGAGACCGCCATAGGCGGCGATGTCGCGCGTGTGCATGCGGTCGTAGACGACGCCGACGCAGAGGAAGAGCGCGCCCGAGACGAGGCCGTGGCTCAGCATCTGGAAGATCGCGCCCTGGAGGCCCTGCTCGTTCGCCGCGAAGATACCCATGGTCACGAAGCCCATATGGGCGACGGACGAATAGGCGATCAGCTTCTTGATATCCTCCTGCATCAACGCGACCAGCGAGGTGTAGATGATCGCGACGGCCGAGAGCGCGAAGACGAGCGGCGCGAAATCTGCCGATGCCAGCGGGAACATGGGCAGCGAGAAGCGGATGAAGCCGTAGCCGCCGAGCTTCAGGAGAATGCCGGCCAGGATGACGGAACCCGCCGTCGGCGCCTCGACGTGCGCGTCCGGCAGCCAGGTGT
This sequence comes from Aureimonas sp. Leaf427, assembly GCF_001425485.1. Lineage (GTDB taxonomy): Bacteria > Pseudomonadota > Alphaproteobacteria > Rhizobiales > Rhizobiaceae > Plantimonas. The sequence continues at coordinate 276,519 of NZ_LMQW01000023.1, forward strand.
GGACCGGCCACATCGGCATCTTCACCGCGAAGCTCGCGAAGAAGGCGAGCCACAGCCAGGTCTGCATCTCGGCGGGGAAGCGCGCCTGGAGCAGCTCGGGGATCGAGGACGTGCCGGCGGTCCAGTACATCGCCATCATGGCGACGAGCATCAGGACCGAGCCGAGGAACGTGTAGAGGAAGAACTTGTAGCTCGCATAGACGCGGCGCTTGCCGCCCCACACGCCGATGATGAGGAACATCGGAATGAGGCCGCCCTCGAAGAAGATGTAGAACAGCACGATGTCGAGCGAGCAGAACACGCCGACGACGAGCGTCTCCAGGACGAGGAAGGCGATCATGTACTCCTTCACCCGCGTCTGCACGGATTCCCAGCTGGCCAGGATGCAGATCGGCATGAGGAAGGTCGTCAGAATGACGAAGAGCAGCGAAATGCCGTCGACGCCCATGTGATAGGTGATGCCCGTTCCGAGCCAATCGGCCCGCTCAACCATCTGGAAGCCGGGATCGGTCTCGTCGAACGAGCCCCAGACGAAGAGCGAGAGAACGAAGGTGATCACGGTCGTGTAGAGCGCGATCAGCCGGATGTTGTGCTTCTGCGCCGGCGTCTCGCCGCCCATCAGCATGATCAGCACCACGCCGACCAGCGGCGCGAAGGTCACCAGCGACAGGATGGGAAAGTCGAGGCTCATCAGCTTGCTCCTCCGACCATCATCCAGGTCACGAGCGCGGCGACGCCGATCAGCATGGCGAAGGCGTAGTGGTAGAGATATCCGGTCTGCAGGCGCACAGCGCGGTCCGTCACATCCATGACGCGGGCCGCGATGCCGTCGGGGCCGAGACGGTCGATGACCTGCCCGTCGCCCTGCTTCCAGAGGAAGCGGCCGAGCGCCTTGGCGGAGCGCACGAACAGGAAGTCGTAGAGCTCGTCGAAGTACCACTTGTTCAGGAGGAACTTGTAGAGCCCGCGATGCGTCACGGCGATCCTGGCCGGCATGTACGGCTTGCGAATGTAGAACTGCCAGGCGAGCACGAAGCCGATCACCATCGCGATGAAGGGCGACATCTTCACCAGGAAGGGCACCGAGTGCATGTCGTGCAGAACGTGGTTCTCCGCCCCGGTGAAGAGCGCGGCGTTCCAGAACTCGCCATAGCCCTCGCCGATGAAGAAGGGCGCGAAGACGATGCCGGCGAGGATCGCACCGGTGGCGAGAATGTAGAGCGGCACGAGCATGATCGGCGGCGACTCGTGGATGTGGTGCATGACCTCGTGGCTCGCCCGCGGCTTGCCGTGGAAGGTCATGAAGATCAGGCGCCAGGAGTAGAAGCTCGTCATCAGCGCGGCGATCACCGTCATGCCGAAGCCGTACATGGCGAAGCTGTTATGGCCGACGAAGGCGCTCTCGATGATCGCGTCCTTTGAGTAATACCCGGCCGTCAGCGGGAAGCCGGTCAGCGCCAGCGTGCCGATGACCATCATCCAGTAGGTCTTCGGGATGTGCTTGCGAAGCCCGCCCATGTTGCGCATGTCCTGCTCGTCGGAGACGGCATGGATAACCGAGCCGGCGCCCAGGAAGAGCAGAGCCTTGAAGAAGGCGTGCGTGAAGAGGTGAAACACCGCCGCACCATAGGCACCGACGCCGAGCGCGACGAACATGTAGCCGAGCTGCGAACAGGTCGAATAGGCGATGACGCGCTTGATGTCGTTCTGCACCAGACCGACCGTCGCGGCGAAAAAGGCCGTGGTCGCGCCGATGAAGGTCACGAAGGTCAGCGCGGAATGGCTGAGCTCGAAGACGGGCGACATGCGGGCCAGCATGAAGACGCCGGCGGTCACCATGGTCGCGGCATGGATCAGGGCCGAAACCGGGGTCGGGCCTTCCATGGCGTCGGGAAGCCAAGTGTGCAGGCCGAGCTGCGCCGACTTGCCCATCGCGCCCATGAAGAGAAGCAGGCAGATGACGGTCAGCGCCGTTCCCATCGTCAGCGGATAGCCGGCGAAGGTCAGCACGATGTCGGAAGCATGCGCCGCACCTTCGGCAGCCGCGCCGGCTTCATGGCCGAGCTCGCCCGCGATGGAGGCGGCGCCCGAGAAGATCGTGTCGAAGTTCACAGAACCGAAGACGGCGAAGAGGCCGAAAATGCCGAGCGCGAAGCCGAAATCGCCGACGCGGTTGACGACGAAGGCCTTCATCGCGGCCGCGTTGGCGGTCGGCTTCTTGTACCAGAATCCGATCAGCAGGTAGGAGGCGAGGCCGACGCCCTCCCAGCCGAAGAACATCTGCACGAGATTGTTCGACGTCACCAGCATGAGCATGGCGAAGGTGAAGAGCGAGAGATAGGCGAAGAAGCGCGGCCGATGCGGATCGTGGTGCATGTAGCCGATGGAATAGGTGTGCACGAGCGCCGAGACGGTGTTCACGACGACGAGCATGACGAGCGTCAGCCGGTCGATGCGCAGCGACCACGAGACGTCGAGCGAACCCGACTGCATCCACTGCAGAAGCTCGACATGCTGCACCAGACCTTCGCCGAAGCCAAAGGAGATGAACGCGATCCAGGACAGGACCGCCGAGACGATCAGAAGGCCGGTCGTGATGTATTCGGAGACCTTGGCGCCGATCGAGTTGCCGAAGAACCCGACGATCAGGAAGCCGATGAGCGGAAGGAGGACGATCGTCTGATACATCGCTCGGCTCAGCCTTTCATGGTGTTGACGTCTTCGACCGCGATCGAGCCGCGGTTGCGGAAGAAGACGACGAGGATGGCGAGGCCGATGGCGGCTTCCGCCGCGGCGACGGTCAGGATGAACAGCGCGAAGACCTGACCGGTGAGATCGTTCAGGAAGGACGAGAAGGCGACGAGGTTGAGATTGACCGAGAGCAGGATCAGCTCGATCGACATCAGGATCGTGATGACGTTCTTCCGGTTCAGGAAGATGCCGAAGACACCCGTCACGAAGAGGATGGCGCCGACGGTGAGGTAGTGGCCGAGACCGACTTCCATGGACATATCCTTCGTGCCGGCACTCAGAGGCCTTGGCCGCTCTTGACCTTGCGGATTTCGATGGCCGTCTCCGGCGTGCGGGCGACCTGCTGCGGAATGGACTGGCGGCGGATGCCGACCTTGTGGCGAAGCGTCAGGACGATCGCCCCGATCATCGCGACGAAGAGGATGAGACCGGCCACCTGGAAGAAGAAGACGTAGCGCGTGTAGAGCACGAGCCCGAGCGCCTCGATGTTGGACGTCACCGCCAGCGAGGGCATGGGCATGGCCGTCACCGCGGTCGGCGACGGGCGATAGACGTTGCCGGTCACGGCGACGACGAGTTCCGCGAGCAGCACGATGCCGATGATCGCGCCGATCGGCGCATATTCGAGAGCACCCTTCTTCAGAGCCGCGAAATCGACGTCGAGCATCATCACGACGAAGAGGAAGAGCACTGCGACGGCGCCGACATAGACGACGATCAGGATCAGCGCGAGGAACTCGGCGCCCGTGAGCAGGAAGAGACCGGCCGCGCTGACGAAGGTCAGAATCAGGAAGAGCACGGAGTGCACCGGATTGCGCGACAGGACGACCATCATGGCCGCGCCGACCGTCACGAAGGCGAAGACGTAGAAGAAGAAAGCCTGAAGGCCCAGCATGAACGGGCTCCTTGTCGTCGCAGGTGTGGTCGTCGCAGGTGCGTCGTCGTCGAATGTTGCGTCGGCCCCTCCCTTCGTCTGGAAGGGCGGACCGACGGTCGATCGTCTCGGGGCCGATTGAGATTGCGGGAAGGCGAAGCGCCCTCTCCCGCTATCGCCCCCGATTAGCGGTAAGGTGCGTCGAGCGCAATATTCTCGGCGATTTCCCGCTCCCAGCGATCGCCGTTCGCGAGCAGCCGCTCCTTGTCGTAGTAGAGCTCCTCGCGCGTTTCCGTCGAGAACTCGAAGTTCGGACCCTCGACGATCGCGTCGACCGGGCAGGCCTCCTGGCAGAAGCCGCAATAGATGCACTTCACCATGTCGATGTCGTAGCGCACGGTCCGGCGCGTGCCGTCGTTGCGGCGCGGGCCGGCCTCGATGGTGATGGCCTGGGCCGGGCAGATCGCCTCGCAGAGCTTGCAGGCGATGCACCGCTCCTCGCCGTTCGGATAGCGGCGCAGAGCATGCTCGCCACGGAAGCGCGGGCTCTGCGGGTTCTTCTCGAACGGGTAGTTGATCGTGGATTTCGGCGCGAAGAAGTAGCGCATGGAAAGGCCGAAGGCCTTCACGAACTCCAGGAGAAACAGCGAGCGGACGGTCTGTGCGATGGCACTCATGGATCAGCCTGCAAGGCTCGAGGCGACGATGGGGCCGGCGAACCAGCCAACGATCGGAAACACGACGAGGGACATGCCCCGCACGAGCTTCAAGGAAAGGCCGGCGCCGCCCCGTCTCGGCGTGCGCACCAGGCCGAGGGCGACGAAATCGGCGATTCCGATCGCAAGGCCCACTAGCGCGCCGAGAAGGGCGGGGTCCGTCACGCCGGCACCGTGCCGGTGATCTTGAGGACGAAGGCGGTGATGACGACCATGCCGAGCGAGATCGGCAGGAAGACCTTCCAGCCCAGACGCATCAGCTGATCGTAGCGGTAGCGGGGCACGAAGGCCTTCACCATGGCGAACATGAAGAAGACGAGCGCGACCTTGGCCAGGAACCAGATGACGCCGGGGACCCAGGTGAAAGGCGCGAAATTGAAGGGCGGCAGCCATCCACCAAGGAAGAGGATGGTGGTGAGGCAGCACATCAGGGTGATGGCGGCATACTCGCCCAGCATGAACATCATGTACGGGGTCGATCCGTACTCGACCATGAAACCGGCGACGAGTTCCGATTCGGCTTCCGGAAGGTCGAAGGGCGGCCGGTTCGTCTCGGCAAGCGCCGAGATGAAGAAGATGATGAACATCGGGAAGAGCGACAGCCAGTGCCAGTCGAGGAACGTGTTGGGCAGGCCGATGCGGGTGCCGATGCCGTTCCCTTGCGCGAGCACGATGTCGGTAAGGTTCAGCGAACCGACGCAGAGAAGCACGGTGACGATCACGAAGCCGATCGAGACTTCGTAGGAGACCATCTGCGCCGCCGAGCGAAGCGCGCCGAGAAAGGCGTATTTCGAGTTCGACGCCCAGCCGCCCATGATCACGCCGTAGACCTCCAGAGAGGAGATGGCGAAGATATAGAGGATGCCGATGTTCACGTCGGCGATGACCCAGCCGTCGGCCACGGGCACGACGGCGAAGGTCGCGAGCGCCAGCGTCACCGCGACGAGCGGCGCCAAAAGGAAGACGGCCTTGTCGGCGGAGGCCGGGATCACCGGCTCCTTCAGAACGAACTTCAGCAGATCGGCGAAGGACTGGAAGAGACCGAAGGGGCCGACCACGTTCGGCCCGCGACGCATCTGCACCGCCGCCCAGATCTTGCGATCGGCCAGCAGAATGTAGGCGATGAGGACGAGAAGGACGACGAGGAAGAGCACGCTCTGCGCGGCGATGACGATCGCCGGCCAAGCATAGAGGGAGAAAAAGTCCGACACGGCGGGCGATCCTTATTCCGCAGCTTCGAGATGCTCGGCCTGGGCGAGCCTCGAGCATTCGGCCATGACCTTCGAGGCCCGAGCGATCGGGTTCGACAGGTAGAAATCCGTGATCCCGGCGCGGAAACCGGCGCCCGTCACCGTGCCCGCCCGATCGGCGAGCGCCGTCACCGCCGAGGGATCGGCCGCCGTGACGGCGTCCGAGCGCATATGCGGATGGGCGGCGTAAAGCTCGGCGCGCAGCGCGGAGAGCGAGTCGAAGGGCAGCGGCTTGCCGAGGACGGCCGAAAGCGCGCGGAAGATCGCCCATTCCTCGCGGGCGTCGCCCGGCGGAAAGGCGGCACGGCTGCCGGTCTGGGCCCGGCCTTCGGTGTTCACCCAGGTACCGGACTTCTCCGTATAGGCGGCACCGGGCAGGATGACGTCGGCGCGATGCGCGCCCTTGTCGCCATGGGTGCCGACATAGACGACGAAGGGACCCGCCGCGATCTCGATCTCGTCGGCGCCGAGATTGAAGAGGAGATCGACCGACCCTCCGGCCATCTCCGCCGCATTCGAAGCACCCTCGCCCGGCACGAAGCCGATATCGAGACCGCCGACGCGCGAGGCCGCATTGTGCAGCACGTTGAATCCGTTCCAGCCGTCCGTTACCGCGCCGATCTCACGCGCGAGGGCGGCAACCGAGGCGAGGACGGACGCGCCGTTCGGCCCGGAGATCGCGCCCTGCCCGACGACGATCATCGGCTTCTTGGCGGCCCGCAAAGCCTCGTAGAATTCGTGGCTCGCGCCGTCGATATCCGACAGCGTGTCGGGCCCTGCGCCGAGATAGACGGCGTCGTAGCGAAGATCGGCATTCTCGCCGATCACGCCGATCGGGAACCCGCCCATGCGCCAGCGCTTGCGGATGCGGGCGTTGAGTACCGAGGCCTCGAAGCGCGGGTTGGCTCCGATGATCAGAAGCGCGTCCGCATCCTCGATGCCGGTAATGGTCGTGTTGAAGAGATAGGACGCACGCCCATCGGCCGGGTCGAGGGCGGCGCCGTCCTGGCGCACGTCGAGATGGGCCGAGCCGAGTTCGCCCATCAGGCGCTTCAGAGCCCAGAGATCTTCGACGGCGGCGAGATCGCCCGCGATGGCGCCGATCCGGCCCGGAGCGGTCGCGGAAACCTTCGCCTTGATCGCGCCGAAGGCTTCCGCCCAACTGGAGGGCTGGAGGCGGCCGTCCTTGCGAACATAGGGGCGGTCGAGACGCTGGGTGCGCAGCCCATCCCAGACGAAGCGCGTCTTGTCCGAGATCCACTCCTCGTTGATCTGCTCGTTCGTGCGCGGCAGGATGCGCATGACCTCGCGACCGCGCGTGTCGACGCGGATCGAGGAGCCGACGGCATCCATCACGTCGATCGTCTCGGTCTTGGTCAGTTCCCAGGGCCGCGCCTGGAAGGCATAGGGCCGCGATGTCAGCGCGCCGACCGGGCACAGGTCGATCACGTTGCCCTGCAGCTCGGAGGTCATGGCCTGCTCGAGATAGGTCGTGATCTCGGCATCCTCGCCGCGGCCGACGAGGCCCAGCTCCGAAATGCCGGCGACTTCGGTCGTGAAGCGGACGCAGCGCGTGCAGTGAATGCAGCGCGTCATGATCGTCTTGACGAGCGGGCCGATATACTTGTCCTCGACGGCGCGCTTGTTCTCGCGATAACGCGAGTTGTCGACGCCGAAGGCCATGGCCTGATCCTGGAGATCGCACTCGCCGCCCTGATCGCAGATCGGGCAATCCAGCGGGTGGTTGATCAGCAGGAACTCCATCACGCCCTCGCGGGCCTTCTTCACCATCGGCGTGTTGGTGAAGATTTCAGGCGCCTCGCCGTTCGGGCCGGGGCGCAGGTCCTTGACGCCCATGGCGCAGGAAGCCGCGGGCTTGGGCGGGCCGCCCTTCACCTCGACGAGGCACATGCGGCAATTGCCGGCGATCGACAGACGCTCGTGGAAACAGAAGCGCGGGATCTCGGCACCCGCCTCCTCCGCCGCCTGCAACAGCGTGTAGTGATCGGGAACTTCGACTTCCGTGCCGTCGACCTTGATCTTTGCCATATCAGTTGCTGCCTCGTGCCGTCTTCGCAGCCCCGTGGGACGCGAGGAGGTCGGCGATGCCGATCCCGTTGATCGTCAGACCCTCGACCGCCGCGTCTTCGAAACGCGCGTTCGTCAGATCGACATTGCGAAAATGCGCGTCGCTGAGATCGGCGTTCGTCACGGCGATCTCAGCGAAGTCGACATTGCCGAACTCGCTGCCCGAGAGATCGACATTCTCGAAACGCGCTTCCGACAGGTCGCAGTTCGAGAAGGACGAACTCGAAATGTCCGCCTTCTCCGCCGTGATGATGTCCGCGCGCCCGACGATCTCGACCATGGTCCCGCCTACTCCGCCGCTTCGAGCATCTGCGGACGGTTCACGCCGGGATGACCGTTGCGCGAGAACTCGTCGATGCGGCGCTCAACTTCCGACCGGAAATGGCGCATCAGGCCCTGGATCGGCCACGCCGCGGCGTCGCCGAGGGCGCAGATCGTGTGGCCCTCGACCTGCTTGGTCACGTCGAGCAGCATGTCGATCTCGCGCTTCTCGGCATTGCCGACGACCATGCGCTCCATGAGGCGCCACATCCAGCCCGTGCCTTCGCGGCACGGCGTGCACTGGCCGCAGCTCTCGTGCTTGTAGAAGTAGGAGAGACGAGCGATCGCGCGGACGATGTCGGTCGACTTGTCCATGACGATGACCGCGGCGGTGCCGAGCGAGGTCTTGATGTCGCGCAGACCGTCGAAGTCCATGGGCGCGTCGATGATGTCCTTGGCCGGCACGAGCGGCACCGAGGAGCCGCCGGGAATGACCGCGAGGAGGTTGTCCCAGCCGCCGCGGATGCCGCCGCAATGCTTCTCGATGAGCTCGCGGAAGGGGATGCCCATGGCCTCCTCGACCGTGCAGGGACGCTCGACATGGCCGGAAATGCAGAAGAGCTTGGTGCCCGTGTTGTTGGCCCGGCCGATACCGGAGAACCAGGCGCCGCCGCGGCGCAGGATCGTCGGCGCGACGGCGACGGACTCAACGTTGTTAACCGTCGTCGGGCAGCCGTAAAGTCCCATGTTCGCCGGGAACGGCGGCTTCAGGCGGGGCTGGCCCTTCTTGCCCTCGAGGCTTTCGAGAAGCGCGGTCTCCTCGCCGCAGATGTAGGCGCCGGCGCCGTGGTGGACGACGATGTCGTAGTCCCAGCCGCACTTGTTGTTCCGACCGAGAAGGCCTGCGTCGTAGCACTCGTCGATGGCGCGCTGGAGCGCCTCGCGCTCGCGGACATATTCGCCGCGCACGTAGATGTAGCAGGCATGCGCGCCCATCGCGAAACCGGCGATGATGCAGCCCTCCACCAGTGTGAAGGGGTCGTTGCGCATGATGTCCCGGTCCTTGCAGGTTCCGGGTTCGGATTCGTCGGCGTTGATGACGAGGTAATGCGGACGACCGTCCGATTCCTTCGGCATGAAGGACCATTTGAGACCGGTCGGGAAGCCCGCGCCGCCGCGACCGCGAAGGCCGGACGCCTTCATCTCGTTGATGATCCAGTCGCGCCCCTTGGCGATGATCTCGCCGGTGCCGTCGAAATGGCCGCGCGCCATCGCGCCCTTCAGGCTCTTGTCCTTCAGGCCGTAGATATTGGTGAAGATGCGGTCTTCGTCGCGCAGCATCGTCCCGTTCTCCTCAGTCCTGTCCAGCCGGCGCGGCCAGGGCCTTCGCCTGCTCGATCCAGCGATCGCGCAGGGCGCGGCCGCGGAAGTTCAGATGATCGTCGATCCACTGCAATTCGGCCGTCGACCAGCCGGCAATCTGCCGGAAGTGATAGACGCCGAGCTCGTTCAGCTTGACCTCGAGCACCGGCCCGACGCCCTTGATGAGCTTCAGATCGTCCGCGCCGCCCTCCGGCGCCGACAGGAGCCCTGCGGGCCTCTCCGGCTCGACGAAGGAGGCGGAAGCCGGAGCCGGGGACGCATCGCTCTCGAAATGATCTGCTGCGACCGGCCCGGCTGCCGTGTCCTCGGTCCGGCGCAGCTGCTCGACCGGCGGCTCGTCGCGCACATCCACCGCGGAGCCCGCAGCCGGCGCCCGATCGCCAGAGATCTCGCGAGCCGAGCCCTCGGGCGCATCGACGAACTTGCGATCGGCGACGACGGCACTCTCATCCCGCTGGCCCTTTTCGCCAAGCGGACCGTCACGACGCGCCGTATCGGCATCGGCCGCAGCGGAGGACCGGTTGTCGAGCCCGTCCTCCTTCTGGCCGGCGCCCGTCGGCCCCTTGAAGGAACCACCGGTCTCGCCCGATCCCGCAGGAGCGGTTGCCGATGTCGGACCCTTGCTTTCCGCGGTCTCGATGCGCTGATCGACGGCTGCGCCGACGGCCGCGCCCGGGCTCTTGATGCTGGGGTCGGTCTCCGGCGCATGGGTCGAGGGGCGACCGGCCTGCGAGGGCTCCTGCCCCTCCGCCGCGCGGGCCTCGCTCGACGACGAGCCGGAATGCTCGATGCCGTCGCCGACCTTGGCCGTATCGCCGGAGGTGAGCGAGGTCGGGCCGCCGAAGGGCGAGGAGAGGTGGCGGTCGATCTGCGGACCGACCTTCACGCCCTCGCCTTCACCACGATCGAAGGCATCGATGATCTCGGAGAGACGCTCCGCGGTCAGATCCTCGTAGGTGTCCTTGAAGATCATGACCATCGGCGCGTTCACGCAGGCGCCCAGACACTCGACCTCTTCCCAGGACAAGGTGCCGGAAGCATTCAGATGGAACTGATCGTGATGGATCTTCGACTGGCAGACCCGCTTCAGCTCGTCCGAGCCGCGCAACATGCAGGGCGTCGTGCCGCAGACCTGGACATGGGCGCGCGTGCCGACCGGCTTCAGCTGGAACTGGGTGTAGAAGGTCGCGACCTCCAGGACGCGGATGAGCGGCATGGCGAGCCGATCGGCGATATGCTCGATCGCCGCCTTCGTCACCCAGCCGTCCTGTTCCTGCGCCCGCATGAGCAGAGGAATCACGGCGGACTGCTGACGCCCCTCCGGGTATTTCGCGATGGTGCGCTCGGCCCAGCCGGAGTTCTCGCCATTGAAGGCGAAGCCTGCCGGTTGAACGCTGTCTTCCGCGAGCCGTCTGACGGACATCGGACCTCGACTTGGTTCTGTTCTAAACTCGATTGTTGCGGCGCGTTCTAACATACGCTCCACAAAAGGCCAGTGGTGGAAAGCCGCACTCTGCAAGGAGTTCAAACCATTCCAACGCCGTTTCCGGCAAAGCGCCGTCAGCTGTCGAAAAGCCGATCGACGGAGACGGAAATGCCGGGCGGCGAAAGATCGAGAACGTCGTCGCGGCCGACGATACGGGTCGCGATCTCACCCTCGACCGAAGTGCGTCTGTGATGGACGACGCGTTGCTCGTCGCCATAGAGGATCAGGTAGTGCTGTATCGAAGAGACCGAAAAATAGTCGATCAGCTTGCGACCCGAATCGTCACGCGCGCTTGACGGAGAAACGACCTCCAAGACGATGACCGGGTTGGAAACGAAGACTTCGGCACCGTCGTAAGGACCGCAATGAACGAGCGCATCCGGCTCGCGAACGGTCCGTTCGTTGACCCTGATGCTCACTCCATCGGGAAACGCTTCGCAATCCGACCCGGCCGCCCGAACCGCGTTACGCAGGGCCAGCCATGCCGAAGCCTTGTGCCGAGCGTGGCTCACCTTTTCCGACTGAAGCCGGACCGGTTGTCCTTCGACCAGTTCGTAGCGCTCGCCGTCGTCCAGCGTTTCCGCCCAGGACACGAAGACTTCGGCCGTCATATCGCTTTGCAGGGAGACCTTCCCAGTGGTCGACATGGACGCTCCCTGAGTTCGCGCCTCGTTTACCGATCGACCTCGCCGAAAACGATATCGAGCGAGCCGAGAATGGCCGAGACGTCCGCCAGCATATGCTTGCGGCACATGAAGTCCATGGCCTGGAGATGGGCGAATCCGGGCGCCTTGATCTTGCAGCGATGCGGCTTGTTCGTGCCGTCCGCCACCAGATACACGCCGAACTCGCCCTTCGGCGCCTCGACCGCGGCGTAGACCTCGCCGGCGGGAACGTGGAAGCCCTCGGTGTAGAGCTTGAAATGGTGGATGAGCGCCTCCATCGAGCGCTTCATCTGGCCGCGCTTCGGAGGCACGACCTTGCCCTCGGTCGCCGAAACCGGGCCGACGCGCTCGGCACCGGACAGGCGCTCGACGCACTGCTTCATGATCTTCACCGATTCGCGCATCTCGATCATGCGGATCAGGTAGCGATCGAAACAGTCGCCGTTCTTGCCGACCGGGATGTCGAAATCCATCTCGTCGTAGCACTCGTAGGGCTGCGACTTGCGCAGGTCCCAGGCCGCGCCCGAACCGCGCACCATGACGCCGGAGAAGCCCAGCGCCCAGCAATCCTCGATCCCGATGACGCCGATATCGACATTGCGCTGCTTGAAGATGCGGTTGCCCGTCAGAAGGTCGTCGATGTCGTCGCAGACCTTGAGGAACGGATCGCACCAGGCGCCGATATCGTCGATCAGCTTCTGTGGCAGATCCTGGTGGACGCCGCCCGGGCGGAAATAGGCCGCGTGAAGGCGCGCGCCGGAGGCCCGCTCGTAGAAGACCATCAGCTTCTCGCGCTCCTCGAAGCCCCAGAGCGGCGGCGTGAGGGCGCCGACGTCCATGGCCTGGGTCGTGACATTGAGAAGATGGGAGAGGATGCGGCCGATCTCGGAATAGAGCACGCGGATCAGCTGCGCGCGCTTGGGCACCGAAACCTCGGTCAGCTTCTCGATGGCCAGGCAGAACGCATGCTCCTGGTTCATCGGCGCCACGTAGTCGAGGCGGTCGAAATAGGGCAGTGCCTGGAGGTAGGTCTTCGCCTCGATCAGCTTTTCCGTGCCGCGATGAAGAAGGCCGATATGGGGGTCCACCCGCTCGACGATCTCGCCGTCGAGCTCCAGCACGAGGCGCAGAACGCCGTGCGCCGCCGGATGCTGCGGGCCGAAGTTGATGTTGAAGTTGCGGACGTCGATCTCGGCCATGGTCTCAAGCCCCTTCGCCGGTTACGGCGGCGATGAATTCTGCGCCCGTCATCTTCCGCGTCTCGTTGGCGAACGCGTAGAAACTCGGCTTCTCGTCGATGAAGATTTCGCTGGTCAAGGCGATGCCGCTCTGATCGTCCAGAGCCTGAAGGGCCAGGGCATGCGCCGAGCCGTCCTGCATGCGCCAGACGAGACTGGAGCCGCAGACGCGACAGAAGAGACGTTCGCCATAGTCCGAGGACCGGTAGATGCCGAGCGACGCCTCGTCGGCAAACGCGACGCTGTCGCACTCGACGGTCATGAACACCCCGCCCGACCATTTGCGGCACATGCTGCAATGGCAGACGCCGGCCTCGGCCGATCCGAGAACGGCATCCAGACGGACGGCGCCGCACAGGCACCCGCCCGACCGATTCAATCCCGGTCCGCCCCCAGCCATGGTCAGTTCGCTTTCGACTTCTCGTCGCCGGGCAGCACGTAGTCCGTGCCCTCCCACGGAGACAGGAAGTCGAAGTTCCGGAACTCTTGCCGCAGCTCGACCGGCTCGTAGACGACCTGCTTCAGCGCTTCGTCGTAATGAACCTCGACGAAGCCGGTCAGGGGGAAATCCTTGCGGAGCGGATGGCCCTCGAAACCGTAGTCGGTGAGAATGCGCCGAAGGTCGGGATGCCCGGTGAAGAGAATGCCGTAGAGATCGTAGGCCTCGCGCTCGAACCAGTCGGCTCCGGCGAAGACGGGGGTCGCCGACGGCACCGGGTCATCCTCGCCCGTCGCGACCTTCACGCGGATGCGGGCGTTCCGGGTCGGCGACAGGAGATGGTAGACGACCTCGAAGCGCTGGACGCGACCGGGATAGTCGACCCCGCATATGTCGGTGAGATTGACGAAGGCCAGCGAAGGCTCGTCGCGCAGCACGGTGAGGACCCGGAGGATCTCGGCGGCCGGCACGACGATCGTCAGCTCGCCGAACTTCAGCGAGGAGGATGCGACGGCCTCGCCGAGGAGGCCCTGTACCTGTTCGGACAGTTCGTTCATCGCGGGCTCGCCTCAGCGCTCGATCGTGCCGGTGCGGCGGATCTTCTTCTGCAGAAGAAGCACGCCGTAGAGAAGCGCCTCCGCCGTCGGGGGACAGCCGGGCACGTAGATGTCGACCGGCACGACGCGATCGCAGCCGCGCACCACCGAATAGGAGTAATGATAGTATCCGCCGCCATTGGCGCAGGAGCCCATCGAGATGACGTAGCGCGGCTCCGGCATCTGGTCGTAGACCTTGCGCAGGGCCGGGGCCATCTTGTTCGTCAGCGTTCCGGCCACGATCATGACGTCGGACTGGCGCGGGCTGGCGCGTGGCGCGAAGCCGAAGCGCTCGGCATCGTAGCGTGGCATCGACATCTGCATCATCTCGACCGCGCAGCAGGCGAGACCGAAGGTCATCCACATCAGCGAGCCCGTTCGGGCCCACTGGATGAGATCCTCGGTCGAGGTGACGAGAAAGCCCTTGTCGGCCAGCTCTTCGTTGATGTCCGTCAGGAACGGGTCCTGCGCCGGGCGCACGAGAGCGCTGCCGGGAGCTGCTGCGGCCGATCCTTCGGCGAGCGGCGCACGCAGGAGGAGATCGCGGGTGCCGTCATTCAGTCCCATTCGAGGGCGCCTTTCTTCCATTCATAGATGAAGCCGACCGTGAGGACGCCGAGAAACACCATCATCGACCAGAAACCGAACCAGCCCACCGCGCCGAACGTGGCGGCCCAGGGAAAGAGGAAGGCGACTTCCAGATCGAAGATGATGAAGAGGATCGAGACGAGATAGAATCGCACGTCGAACTTCATGCGCGAATCGTCGAAGGCGTCGAAGCCGCACTCGTAGGCCGAGAGTTTCTCGTCGTCAGGAGCCTTAAAGGCCAGAAGGAAGGGCGAGACCAGCAGCGCAAGGCCGATGAGAAGCGCCACCCCGACGAAGATGACGATCGGGAGATAGGAAGCGAGAAGCTCGGGCACCGCGGCCATCCCTCGTGACGATACGGGATGGCACGTCGTTCCGTGCGCTCATCCGGCATCCATATTTTCAGCTTGTCCGATGAAGGTAAACCATCGGCGGACGCGTTCAATGCGACGCACGGCCACTGGCGCGCATCGCATTGCGGCGAGGACTAGACCCTTACCATTCCGGGCGCAAGATGACGGTCGCGCGCACCCGCCCACATCGGCCCCAAACTCGCCCTGCCCGGCCGTCGATCCGGCCCGGCACCAGCTTCGCCTCGCCCGCCGGCGTCGATAGGGTATCGTCCTCGACGAGGCCCTGCCGAAGCTGGGCGAGACGGTGACGCCCTGACGGAACCGGGTCGCAGGTTTGAAGGTCGGCGCACGTCAAGGCGGAGGGTCGCGTCGCCGCGAATGGGGCACGGAGGCATGCCCGGCTGCATCGGGCGCCCGAACCGAGATACGCGACGCAGACCACATAACAGGCATCGGGACCGTCGCCTCCGAGCGAAGGTCGGCGTCGCATTCGTGGGAGGCAAGTCGGGTCGACATGGACGGCAGCCCCCCGCCGCAAAGCGCGGAAGCTCTGGCGATCGGAACGTCAGATTTACCTCGACGGCGATCGGTCGCAAACTGCTCGTCGGATTATCGCCAACTGCGGCCCGGCATCAGGCAAGTGCCATATGGCCGAATATCGCCTTGACCTCTCGTTGAAGCCAATGTCGAAATCGAAAATGATCTAAGAGGAGATTGTCACTGGAGAATTTCAGTTCAAGCGATCTCTCGATCGGCTTGAACTGGCGCGAGTGACGGGGCTCGAACCCGCGACCTCCGGCGTGACAGGCCGGCACTCTAACCGACTGAGCTACACCCGCGCTTGGCGCCGCTGGGCTGTCCCGGCGGCGTGAGTGGTCGTTTACGGAAGGCCGTTCGGAGTGTCAAGCGACCCTGCGAACCTTCCTCGGAAAATCGTCGTTTCGCATCGCATTCATCCACAGGCCGGGCGCCCCAGCTTGCGAAAATGGGCGTGAAGCCCTATTCGGACGGCGGGGGCGATTAGCTCAGTTGGTAGAGCGCCTCGTTTACACCGAGGATGTCGGGAGTTCGAGTCTCTCATCGCCCACCATTCCTACCGTCAAAATCTTCGAAACTCGCGTTGTGACGCTATCTGGTGCGTTAGTTCGCGCTGACGTTCGACCTTGGGCGCGCTCTCGGCCGAAGCGAGCGACCTTCGTTGCGCTCAGCGCCTGCGGACGCAGGTCATTTGGCATTGTTTGGAAAAACGGGCTTCGAACGATCGCTCGGACCGCGACGAGCGTGTTGCACCGCGATCGGTGAGCACAGCGGGTCGGGGGCGATGGTCGGGCCGGCCGTTAGACGGTCTGCGTAAGCTGCGATCTCGCGAGAATCCTGGTCGGAGCGCGACAACGCGTCGTTCGCAACCCGCAAAATGACGGGTTCGCAGGGAAGATCGCCTTCGTCACGGCCTAAACGCGCTTCTGCAGGACGGTGACGTTACCGTCGCGGCCTCAGCCGAAGGCGCACCAGGCGCCGAAGGCGACGACCGTCCAGAAGATGGTGGCGAAGACGGCTGCGTTGGCGAACCCGAGGGCCTCGGAGATCGGGGCGCGCGTGGTCGCTGGCATGTCTTCGGAAGTGAAACGGTCCATGTTGTCCCCCCACGTCAGACGGTTTTCTCACAGAGGCGTTTCGACTTCTTAAATCTCGGTCGTTTCATCGCCTGCGATCGTCGGACGGTCGATAGTCACGGCATAGGCCTACGCGAGACTGACCAAGCGGCAATCGAAGCTTGACGGAGCATCGCTGGAATCCCCTCTGATTCGGCGAAGGCGGGATTGGGGCCGGGCTCCTGCCGCCGGGGGGGGGGCGTATCGCCATTCGATCGGACAGAGTTCTACCGAAGAGGCGTCGCCGTTCTTCGGGCTACACGTCATGAAGCCTGGAGGAAGCCCTGACGGCAGGTGTTCCGTTCTCGATCCGTCGAGGATGCCGTTGGGCGTACGTAAGAAGACCGTAACTGAGAGATAGGTGCCGATCTCGTCGATCCGCCTCATCGGGTATTGGCCGACGATTGACGGGACGCCTGCGCCGAGACGTGAAGGCCGGTCTTCATCCCGGCGTCTTCAAGCGCGCGTGGATCGAGACGCGCGGTAGCGACCCTCTTCTCTACATCCAGAACGGCGCGTCTCGCTCTTCGATGCCCAGCTTCCGCGAGACGCTTGCCGCAATGGCGAGGGACGAGGTGAGGCCGGGGGATTCGATGCCGAAGAGATTGACCAGCCCGTCGAGACCGTGGGCCTCGGGTCCGTCGATGCGGAAGTCGGCCGCGGCCTCGCCGGGGCCCGACAGCTTTGCGCGAATGCCGGAATAGGCAGGGGCCATCTTTTCGGGGTCGATGGCGGACCAGATCTTGCGGGCGGCTTCGACGAAGGAGACCTTTCGGCCGGCATCCACGCCGTAGGCGATCTCGTCGATCCACTCGACGTCCGGTCCGAAGCGTGCGGCGCCGGCCATGTCGAAGGTCAAATGCGTGCCGAGCCCGCCTGGAACCGGAACCGGATAGATCAGCCGCGAGAAGGGCATCGCTCCACTATAGGCGAAGTAGTGGCCGCGGGCGTAGCGCACCTTCGGGACGTGACGGGGGTCGAGGCCCTCGGTGGCAGCGGCGACGGCATGCGCCGTCAGGCCTGCGGCGTTGACGACGCGACGCGCGACGACCGTCGGCTCCTCTTCCCCTTCCAGATGGACGCCCCATCCCTCCGGCTGGCGCGACAGGGCCGTGACGCGGGTCGATCCGCAGAATTCGGCCCCTCGGCTCTCCGCAAATCCCAGCAGAGAGAGCATGAAGGCATGGGAATCGACGATGCCCGTCGAGGGCGAGAGGAGCGCCTGCGCGCAGTCGAGTTCGGGTTCGAGCGCCCTCGCCTCGGCCGAAGTCAGCCGACGCAGATCCTCGACGCCGGCCGCCAGCGCGTTTTCCTCGATCGTGTCGAGGGTTGCGGCCTGATCCGGCGTCGCCGCGAAGATCAGCTTGCCGATCCGGCGATGCGGCACGCCGAAGGTCTCGCAATAGCGATACATCAGGTGGCGGCCGCGAACGCAGAGCTCGGCCTTCAGCGGCGTCCCGTTGTAATAGATGCCCGCGTGGACAACCTCGCTGTTGCGGGAGCTGGTCCAGGTTCCGAACGAGCGCTCTCCGTCGACGATCATCGTCTTCAAGCCGGCGCTGGCCAGCGCGGCCGCCGAGGCGAGGCCGACGACTCCGGCGCCCAACACGACCACATCGAAATCTGCCATCAGATTCTCCGACTGCTGGAGCGAAGGAAACGCCGGACTGTGCGGGAAGACTCGAGACCCGAGCGGCGCGCATGTCGCGGGCGACCGGACGGCAACGCTTTAGCCGAACCGCTCCCGGCGCAAAAGCAGCCTCGGCACGTCGACCCTTTGCCCGGCTCCGACGATCGTGTCGCACCTGATGCAAGAGCGGCATTTCTGAAGGTCGGCGGTCTTCGTTCCGGGGCCGCCTACGCAAATTCAGCGTTTCGCATCCTCGTCCCGTTTCGGCGCAAATTCGGATCGAGAAAGGCCAACCCGTTCCGAAATGCGGCACCAGCGCGATCGGCTCCGTGTCTCCGGCAACGCTCCGCAAAAGCTTGCGTCCCGGTGTTTCCGGGCGGTCGCGATGCCGGTTCGCATCGATCGGGGCGCGTGTGCGCCAATGCAGACCCATGGCTCATTCCCGGACGACCACCGACGCGCGCTCCTCGGACGGACGGCTGCCGATGTGTTTCCACGACCTGTGGCGCACCAAGGCAACCTGGGGCGAAGCCTTGAAAAGGATGGACTTTCGGGACCGGAACCCTGAAGATTAAGTCTGATCGAAGGTGGACCGAGACCAGTTCATGAAATGGGCCTAAAGTCCCTGCATCATGAACATGAAACGGCGGAATTCGAAGAGGCCCGCAGTTGTCGGGTTCGGGCATGGCGGACGTATTTCTTCCGCAAAGCCCATTCTTTCGGTATCGAATGGAGTTGCGTGTCGCCATGTTACAGGGAATCGAAGCCGCGTTGCGTTCTATCCTTGAAAGATCAGGCTCGGTCGAATCGGCCTCGGGCGAGATACCGGCACGCATGTCTCCGACGGCGCGCGTTCGAACGGGCGCGGCGTTTCGCGCGGTTCTCGGCCTGCCGCTCGTAGCCCTCCCCTTCGTCGCGTTCGCCAGCGCGTCGGCGGCCGATGCCTACCGGCTCGTGCCGGAGGACAAGGTGACGCTTCGCGTCGTCGAATGGCGCTCGACGGAGGCCCGGTACGAGCCGCTGGAGGCCCTGAACGGGCTCTACAAGATCGACGATTCCGGCAATGCGTCGATCCCGCTCGTCGGGGAGATCAAGGCGGAAGGGCGGACCACGACCGAATTGTCCGCCGAGATCGCCGCGGCGCTCAGCAAGGGCGGCGGGTCCTCGATGCGCTCCTTCATCTCGCTCGAGATCACCGAGCATGCACCGGTCTTCCTCACCGGCGCGATCAAGACGCCCGGAAAGTTTCCCTTCGAGGTCGGCATGACGGTGCTGAAGGCGGTCAGCGTGGCCGGCGGCATCGAGACGCGCGGCGACAACATGTTCCTCAATTACGAGCGCGATCGCATCCAGGCGGCAGGTGCCCTGCGCACCGCCAGCATCGATCAGCGCGGTCTCCTCCTGCGCGCCGCACGGCTGCGGGCCGAGATCGCCGGCGAGACCAGCTTCAAGATGCCGCCGCAGCTGGAAGGCGTCGAGAACGCCAAGGCCCAGGCCGACGACGAACTCAACCTGATGCGCCTGCGTCAGGTCGAGCTGGACAGCCAGCAGGAGGCCGCCAAGGACCTCAACACGCTCTACGAGCAGGAAATCGTCACGCTCCAGGCCAAGATCGTCGCGCAGCAGCGCGAGATCGAGCTGGCCGAGAAGGTTCTGAAGGCCGGCGAGAGCCTCGCCTCGAAGGGTCTGACGGTCAATTCGCGGCAGTTCGAGCTGGAGCGCTCCGTTGCGGCCGCGCGCGGCGGGCTGCTCGATTTCGAGATCGCCTTGACCAAGGCGCGTCAGGCTCTCGCCGAGAATGCGCGCGACACCGCGCGGATTACGAACACGCGCAATGCCGAAAACCAGCTGGAGCTGAACCAGGTGGAACTGGCGCTGCGCAAGTCGGAACTGGACATGCAGGTGTCGCAGCTTCTGGGCAACCAGGCGGGCATCGAGACCGAACGCCTGAAGCTCGAAGATCGCAAGATCAGCGACATGGAGCCGGAATACGAGATCGTCCGCCGCAACACGGACGGGACCTACGCGACGCTCGCGGCGACGGAAACGACCGAGCTGCAGCCCCACGACCTCGTTCGCATCAAGTTCGGGCTCGGCGGTCCCGCTGCCGGCAACACCGCCGCGGCGCCGGCCGGCCAGCGCGTCGGGCAGGCGAGCGGGGCTCAGACGCCCCAATCCGCTTCGACCGACTTCTGATTTAAAGCCCGCCGCCGCGATCCCCGATCGCGGCGGCGGCCGGCCGACAGCGACCGATCCGTCTCCAAGGCCAACCGCATCTCTTGGCCAAACGGCGCGGCACATTCCCTGGCCCTTGGACCATCCTCCGCTCGCCTCGGTGGCGCAGCCCCTTCATAGCGCTGTCGATGCCGCACATCGGGTCGGGAACACACCTCCTGTGGTCGCGTCGCCCAGCGTTCAGCCCATCTCAAAGCCGCAGGCCGCCAGCGCGCAGCGGACGAGGAGACCGATCGTGACCCTTGACCTCACCGCCGACGGCGCGCCCGCGCAGGACCTAGCCGGCGCATCGAGCGCGCGGCAGCCTGCGCCGTCGCATTCCATGGCCCCCTCCTCCACCGCGCCCCGCCGGCGCGGCGGCCGGCGCGTGGCGATCGTCCACTACTGGCTCGTCGCAATGCGCGGCGGCGAGAAGGTGGTGGAGGAACTCTGCCGGATGTACCCGGAGGCCGACATCTTCACGCTCGTCTGCGACCGAGACAAGCTGAGCGACACGCTGAAGCGGCACGAGATCCGAACATCCTTCCTGCAGCGCATTCCGGGCGCCCGGAAGCACTACACCAAGTTCCTGCCGCTCATGCCCTTCGCGCTCGAGCACCTCGACCTGCAGGACTACGATCTCGTGATTTCCAGCGAATCGGGTCCGGCCAAGGGCATCATCACGCGGCCGGACGCGCTGCATATCTGCTACTGCCACTCGCCCATGCGCTACATCTGGGACCAGTTCCATCTCTACCGGCAGGAGCTCGGCTTCGCCGGACGGATGATGATGACGCTGGCGGGCCCGCCTCTGCGCGCCTGGGACGTCACGACATCGGCCCGTGTCGATGCCTTCGTCGCCAACTCCGCCCATGTCGGGCGCCGCATCCGCCGCTTCTACAATCGCGACTCTTCCGTCATCCACCCGCCCGTCGCGGTGGACGATTTCGTGCAAGGCAGCGGTCCCGGCGAGTTCTATCTCTATGCCGGGCAGCTGACCGCCTATAAGCGCGCCGACATCGCGGTGAAGGCCTGCAGCGAAAGCCGGCGGCCGCTCGTCGTGATCGGCGAAGGCGAGCAGACCGAGCGGCTGAAGGCGATGGCAGGTCCGACCGTGACATTCCTCGGGCGCCAGCCGTTCGATGTCTTGAAAGATCACCTGTCGCGCTGCAAGGCGCTCCTCTTTCCCGGTGTCGAGGATTTCGGCATCCTCCCCGTCGAGGCGATGGCCTCGGGCCGCCCGGTCATCGCCTATGCGGAAGGCGGCGTCTGCGAGACCGTCACCTCGCCGGACGTGGGGCTTTGGTTTCAGGAGCAGACGACGGAGTCGCTGCTGGGCGCCCTGTCCGACTTCGAGTCCATCGAGCATAGGATGGACCCCGCCACGATCCGCCGGCATGCGCAGAGCTTCTCGACGGACGTCTTCCGGCGCACGATGGGCGATTTCATCGAGACACGTTGGGCGCGCCACGTCGCCGGCTCATCGGCCGGACACGGCGCCGGCGCCTGAGTCCAGTCCCGCCGCCTTCAGGCCCGGCGGGCTTTCTCCACTGCATCGATCATCGTCAGCGCCGCCTGCTTCCAGGTGAAGAGCCGGGCGCGGGCGAGGCCGCGAGCTTTCAGATCACGCGCGAAGGGCTCGTCGTCGACGAGCCTGCGGATCGCCTGGACCCATTCGCTCGGCGCGTGCGGGTCGGCGCGAAGGGCCGCGTCGGCGCAAACCTCCGGAAGGGCGCCGCAGGGCGCGATGATGGCGGGGCAGCCGAGCAGCATCGCCTCCAGCGGCGGGAGCCCGAAGCCTTCCGTCAGCGACGGACAGGCGAAGGCCTTGGCCTCGCCCATCAGGGCGGCCAGTTCGCCGTCGCCGATGCGTCCGAGAAAGCGCACGTTCGAGCCGGCCTCGATGCCTTCCTTCTGGAAGTCCTCCTTCGAGGCGGCGCCGAAGAGCACGAGCTGCACGTCCGACAGCGCCGGATCGGCGAAGGCTTCCATCAGAACCTTGACGTTCTTGTGGGCCTGCGTGTTGGCGAGGGCGAGCACGAAATTCGCGCCCTTCAAGCCCACCGAAGCCGGATAGCCGATATCGGGGGAGACGCGGAGGATATGGTCGCAGCCATTGGGGACGACGGCGATCCTGTCGGCGGCGGCCACGCCGTAATGGACCAGCTGAGACTTCGAGTAGTCCGAGACGGTGAGAACGAGCCGGCTCCGCCGGCCGGAGATCGGGAGGTTCGACTTGTACCAGAGCCGGAACCCCTTCGAGTAAGACTGCGGCGTGGAATAGACCTGCGCGTCGTGAATCATCACGACGGAGTCGGCGGCCGCGAGCGGGCTGATGTTGCAGAGGCTGATCAGGGTCCGGCCCCGCGCCATGACCGGCAGTTCCAGCTGCTCCCAGGGAATGTTCTTCAACCGGCCGCTGAGCCTGCCGCCCTTGCGGCTGCCGATCCGGGACAGCGCAAGCTGCCGGACCTTGGTATCAGGCATCACGATCTCGGCCCGAACCCTCGCCGCCAGAGCCGGGTCTTCCGCGAGCAGCGCGTCGAGCGCCAGGATCAATTCTTCGGCAACGCGATGCACGCCGGTCGGCGCGGCCGTCAGGAATTTGCCGTTGAAGACGATGTTCATCTGCCATCCACATTCACGATGTTCGGCGACCGCCCGATCCGCGTTGCCCTGTCGGTCGGTCCCGGTCCCGCGGGCCGCCCACCCGCCGATGGATAAGGCATAAGGGTAAAGGCCGTCATCAAGAGCCGAGCGGTCGAGGCGAGGTCTTGAGGGGTCCGCTCGATCCTCGTTAGCGGAAGCGTCGGGCGCTTGGACATGCAAAAGAGGAGACGCGACCGGATTTGGCGGGCGCCCGATGCTTTCTTCCGATCGCGCGATTCTCGATGATGCGCCGGTCGTGGGATGAGGCCCGCGGATCGGCGTCCGCTGCGGATCGGCTCGTCGGGTTGCTCGCGGCGACGGGTCGAGTTTCTCTCCGGTCCCTATCCTAGAGCGGAACGAACCTGATATCGTGACGAAACAGGCGGTCGAACGCATGCTTTCGACAGGGTGCGGAGGCTTTGAGGCAATGCGGATCGTCTGCCATCCGATATCGGGACTGATCGATTCGGCCGCCGCCCGGCGACCGCGGACGTTCGGGAGGGCGCCCCGCCTTACCGATCGGCCGGCCACGACGGCCGCTTCGCTTCGCTGCCGCTCCCGATAAGACCGTCGCAAAGGCCATGAGATCCATGCAGAACGAGGCCCGGTCCTTGCCGGCGAGGCTGCCCAAGAGGCACAACCGGGGGATGCTCTCCACGCCTATGCGGAAGACGGCCGAAACGGCGCGGGCGAACGGTTCATGACGGCGCCTTCGACCGGCCTGACGCATAGGGCCGCCCTCGCCAGCATCTGGGTCGTCGGGGGCCGCTTCATCGCGCGCATCATCGATCTCGCCAGCCTCCTCGTCCTCGCGCGCATCCTGACGCCCGCCGATTTCGGCATGGTGGCGATCGCGACCACGATTCTGTCGCTCGTCGAGGCGATTCTCGAACTGCCGCTGAACCAGGCGCTGATTCGCCAGCCCGTGCTGACGAAGTCGATGTTCGACACCGCCTTCACGCTCAGCCTCCTGCGCGGCGCGGCGATCAGCCTGATCATGGTCGTCGTCGCCTGGCCGCTCTCGATCTACTACGAGAACCCGGCTCTCTTCCCGCTGACGGCCGCCCTATCGCTTGCGCCGGCCCTGAGGGGCCTCGTCAGCCCCCGGCTAGTCATCTTCATGCAGGAGTTCGACTTCCGGCGCGAGTTCGCCATCGACATCATCGCGAAGGTCGCGACCCTCGTGATCTCCACGTCACTGGCCCTGGCGACGGGGAGCTACTGGGCGCTCGCGGCCGGGACGATCGCAGGCCCGCTGACGGCGATGGCGATTTCCTACATCCTCGCGCCGATGACGATCCGCCTGACCCTGTCCGAGTGGAAGCTCTTCCAGGACATGATCGGCTGGAGCACGCTCTCCCAGGTCATCAGCTCGTTCAACTGGCAGTTCGATCGCCTCATGCTGCCGCGCTACATCAGCGTCGCCCTCTTCGGCGCCTTCAGCGTCGCCGACACGCTGGCCGGCATCATCCAGCAGACCTTCGTGGCGCCGCTGATCCGGCCGCTGAGCGCCGCCTTCGCCAAGCTGACGAGCGACGAGGAGCGCTGCAGCGCCTATTTCAGCGCGACGAGCGCCGTCGTCATGGTCGCCGCCCCGATCCTCACCTGTCTGGCGCTTCTGGCGGAACCGGCGCTTCGCATCGTGGTCGGCGAGAAATGGCTGTCCGCGACGCCGATCCTTTCGGCGCTCGCCGCGATCGGGCTGCTCGGACTGCCCCTGATGATCCTCGGCCCGCTCGTCGTCGCCCTCGACCGCACGCGCTATGGCGCTGCGCGCACCGCGATCGAGATGGTGGTGAAGACCCCGGTGACGCTCTTCGGCATCATCTATTACGGCATCGAGGGCGCGCTGATCGGCCGGGCCGTCGGCGGGGCGGTCGCCTATCTCGCCAATGTCCTGATCGTCCGGCATCTCATCGGCATGAGCATCGGCATGCAGATCCGGTCGGTCCTGCGCCCGGCCCTCTGCACGCTCGCCATGGCCGGGTTGGTGCTGGCGATTCGGCCGCTCCTGGAGGGTCAGCCGCTCAGCCTTGCCATGGTCGTCGGCACGATGGCGGTCGGGTTCGTGGCTCTGTCGACCTTCTGGCTGCTGATCTTCGCCAGCTGGTATGCGGTCGGCCGCCCGAAGGGGCTGGAAACCGTCGTGATGACCGCCCTGAAGGGGCTGCAGGCGCGCCTGCGCGGGTCGATCAAGCAGCCTGCGTCTTGAAGCGTCGCCGCGTCTGTCCGGAAACAGCCAAGCGAGGCGTTGTGGCCGTCTCTTCATTGACGGAACCGCGACCCGGCAATTATAGTAAATCAACTTTACTTGACGCGCGTCGTCCTGAAAGAACTGAGGGGCTCTGATGTCGAAGTCGGTCGAAGGCCACCCGCTCGTCGCGATCGTGACACCGGTCTACAACGGTGCCGCCTTTCTCGAAAAGGCGATGCTCAGCGTCCAGAGTCAGACCTATCCGAACATCGTCCACATCGTCCTCAACAATGCCAGCACGGACGGCTCGGCCGAGATCATCGAAAAGTTTCGCGACGCGCGCGTCGAGGTCCGGGTCTTCGAGAACGAGACGGTGCTGCCGCTCCAGCAGAACTGGAACAAGGCCTTTTCCAAGGTCCCGGACGACGCGCGCTACGTGAAGCTCGCCTGCGCCGACGATCTGGCGCGGCCGGACGCGATCGCGAAAATGGTCGCGCTTGCCGAAACCGACGAATCGATCGAGGTCGTCCTGTGTGACGACGTGTTCGACGATAAGGTCCGCCGGTCCTGGCTGCCGCGCTCGAAATCGGTTCATGACGGCAAGCACGTCGCGCGGCGCATTCTCGAAGGCACGTTCGGCTGGTTCCCGTTCCACCATTTCTTCGTGCGTATGCACCCGGAGTTTCGCGGCGAATCCTTCTGCGGCGAGGTTTGGGCGCCCGATCCCTACGTGGTGATGCGCAGCGCCGTTCGCGGCCGGGTCGGCTATGTTCCCGAGCCCCTCGTCTACACGCGGGTCCATGCCGACAGCGTCACGGGGAAGGAGCTGAAGGTCAGCGTGCGCAACTATCTCGTGCCCTTCAACCTCTGGAAAGAGTTCGGCTCCGCCGTCTACGGGACGGACGAGCGGAGAGTGTTCCCCGCGCGCTATCGCCGCTCGATGGCCCGGATGTATCTCATCATGCGCCTGCGCAAGCAGGGGCAGCAGGCCAAGCTCCTGTGGGACGAGCTGTACCGGGCCGGCGAGACGTTGCCGCTCTCCACCTTCGCCACGATGTTCGCCCGCTATCCCCTGCACTTCCTCCGCAAGTCCCTGAAGGACAAGCCGGGACGGGCCCCGATGAACGAGAGCGACTTCATCGGCCAGACCCACAAACCTGCTTAGATCGATCAGGCCTGCTTAGATCGATCTAGCGAGGCCTCGGACCTCGTGACGACCGCGATCGAGAGATAGCGGTTCCCTTTTCGTTGCCGACATCGTGAAGTCGCTACGGGTGTCTCCCGCTTGTCTTGCATCGCGAGACCGGAAATGGTGCGGTGCGTATATCACCCTGCCGGGTCGCGGACGGGGTGCTGGCGACCGCGCTTCGCTTGCTCGGTCCGGTCCGGGCGATGACGAAGGCACTTCATGTTTCGTAAGCAGGTTCTCCTCCTCGCGCTCCTCCTCTTCGGCGCGTTTCCCTCGGTCGGCCGGGCGGAGTTTCTCTGGGGCGTCAACGGGCATCCGTTCACGGCCTATCCCGGCCTCACCGAGGAGGACCAGATCTCGCAGCTGCAGGCGCTCGGGGCGAAATCCTACCGCGTGAACATATCCAGCCTCGACCACAGCGATCGGCTGAAGTCGCTCATCGCCGCGGCGGATATGCGCGGGATCGAAATTCTCCCCCTCCTCACGCCGCCGGTCGATCTGGCGACGGACAGCGAAGAGGCCCTCTATTCCAAGAGCCGGGCCTTTGCGGAATATTACGGTCGCACCTTTCCCGGCATCAAGGTCTGGGAGCTCGGCAACGAGGTCGAGGTCTTCGCCATTCTCCAGCCCTGCGAGATGCGCGACGACGGAACGCAGTACCCCTGCGAATGGGGCCCGGCGGGCGGGGTCGGCGCGGACGAGTACTTCACGCCGCGCTATCTCAAATCCGCCGCCGTTCTGCGCGGTCTCTCGGAGGGCATGAAGGCGGTCAGCCCGACGTCGCGCCGCGCGATCGGCACGGCGGGCTGGGGACATACCGGCTTCTTCGAGCGGCTCGCCCGCGACAAGATCGAGTGGGATATCTCGGTCTGGCATATGTACGAATACAAGGACGAGTGGGCGTTCAAGATCCTCGCCAGCTACGGCAAGCCGATCTGGGTCACCGAGTTCAACCATAGCTTCGGAAGCCAGAAGGATGGGGAAGAGGGTCAGGCCAAGGGCCTGAAGATGATGATGGAAGGCCTGCACGGCTTCCGCGACACCTACAAGATCGAGGCGGCCTTCATCTACGAACTCTTCGACGAGCCCTACTGGGCGCCGAACTTCGAGGCTTTCATGGGCCTCGTCGGCGTCGTCAAAGCACCCGACGGCCAGTGGACGGTCGGCCCGCAGAAGCAGGCGTTCCAAGCCGCTCAAGAGGTGATCCGCTCGACCAGCGACTGACGGGCGTCGCTCTTTGGCCGAAGCTCGTCGTCGCAACGAGGTCTTCGAGGGACGGTCGCCGACGAAACGCAGGCAGGCGCCGCGCGAGAACGGCGCCCTCCCCTAGCCTCCGCGCCTCGCTGCGGGAGCGAAATACGAAGTCGGTCCCCGCTTGGCCCGGTCCGTTTCGCTCTCGATCCGTACGATCACAGGCAGCCCCGAGCCGGAGCCGGCTGACGAACTTTCCGCAGTGCGGCATGGCAAGTCGATCGGCCGGTCTCCGTCGCAAATCGGGTTCTCGGCGTCTGCACCTTCCGCAGGCGACGGCGAATAGACACAAGTTGTATTTTAAGAGAATGAGACTTTATCTGTCGGCGTCATGTGCCGCGGCGCCCGATCGACGCGGAACGCGACGGGACGACTGCAATTCAGCCTCTATTGCGCCATAGAGCGCCGCAGCCGCCTCGTCGTTGCCTGATGATCTTTCTATCGCGGGCCGGCCGGGTCCGCGGACATAGTGGCAGAAGCTGCGGAACGCAGTCTGCAGTTGCGTTGGATTACTTGCAATCTCGCCGATCGTGATGCAGTGTGAAGATGACTGTCTGATAGCTGGGGGGGCTTACAGCAGTTCGACCGGCCCTCGGACGGACGGTCAGTCTCAAAGGCTCGAAATGACGAATCAGATGGTCTACAGGTCCCCCGCAATCGCGCTTCCGCCATCGGCCGGTGCGCCCGATGCCTCTCCGGTGTCGATGCAGAGCGTGCTCCTGTTCCTGCGCATGCGCTGGGTGACGATCCTTTCGACCATCGGCGTCTTCTTCGGTCTGGCCTTCTTCTACGTCGTGCTGGCCGTCCCGACCTATTCCACCTCCTCTCTCCTGCTTCTCGCCCGGCAGACATCCGGCACCGACGCGCAGGCGCTCGAAGTTCAGGCGAGCTTCATCGAGGGCCAGCTGGAAATCGCCAATTCGAACGACGTTCTGGCCGCCGTCGTGTCGCGGCCCGAGATCGCGTCCGGCCCCGATTTCGAGCAAGCGACCCCGTCGGTCTTCGCCCGCCTGCGCGGCGTCATCGCCTCCTCCTCCGATCCGGTCGCGGAGCAGCCGACCGTCACCCCCTCGGAAGAAGAGGTGCGCATCAACCAGCTGATCGAATCGCTGCGCGGTCAGGTCACGATGCGACAGGTCGGCCAGTCCGCCGTCATCGAGATCGCGGCCTCCTCGGTCGATCCCCGTTCGGCGGTCGATATCGCGAACGCGATCGCGACCGAGTACATCGCGCGGAACATCGCGATGAAGTCGTCGGGTGCCAGAACCTACAGCGAGTGGCTGGGGCGTCTCGTCACCGAACAGCAGCGCGAGCTCGTCACCTCCGCCAACGCCCTGTCGCAGTTCCGCTCGGAGGGCGATCCGCGCGACCAGTTCAAGCTGATCGAGCTTCAGAGCGTCGCCGACGCGCGCAAGACGCTCTACGAGAACACGCTGACGCGCTACACCGAGGCCAAGCAGCAGATCACCTACCCGGTATCCGACGCCACGGTCGTCTCGAAGGCGGGCCTGCCGTTGACGAAGGCCCACCCGCGCCGCGGACTCATCCTGGCCTTCTCGCTGATGGTCGGCCTTCTCGTCGGCCTGATGCTGGCCCTGGCGCGGCACGCGACGGATCGGCGCGTCATGCGGCCGGAGCGTCTGGCGATCGAGGCCGGGCTTCCCTTCGTCGCCCCGCTTACCTCCCTGAAGTCGCGCATGGGCGGCCGCAAGACGCCGATCTCGCTCTTCGCGAAGGAGCAGCAGGGCTCCTCCTCGGGCCTGAATCTCGCCCGCGACATTTCCGAACTCGGCGCGAGCCTCTCCGTGATCCGGCGTCTCAAGCATTCCCCGGTGATCGGCGTCGTCGGCACCGAGCCGAATGTCGGCGCCTCCACGACCGTCTTCGGGCTCGCGCGCGAGTGGTCCGACATGGGCATTCGCGTGCTCCTCATCGATGCCTCCACGGATGCGACGCTCAGCCAGTTTCTCGCCCCGGACGCGAAGTTCGGCATTTCCAACGTCTTGGAGAATGCCCGGCTCTTCGACGCCGCCATGGTCCGGCTGACGCCGACCCTCGCCTTCCTGCCGATCGGAACCGGCTCGGTCGCGACGCCCGCCTCCCGCATCAGCTCGCAGCGCACCGATCTCAGCCTCAAGGACCTGAAGGACAAGTTCGACGCGATCTTCGTCGACCTTCCGGCTTCCTCCATCTCGGCGGATGCCCGCTCCATCGCGTCGAGCCTCGATGGCCTCGTCGTCGTCGCCCGTTACCGACAGACCTCGGTCGACAAGATCCTCGAAACCGTCCGGCGGTTGCGCGATGCCGGCGGCGATGTCCTCGGTGGCGTCGTCAACTTCTCGAATGCGCCTTCGTCATCGAGTCCGGTATGACAGCCCACTCCAGGATCACGCCCGACCTTGCCGGCAGCGCCATCCGCAAGCGGGTGGTGATCGGCATCGCTTCGGCCGGACGGCCCGCGATCCTCGCGGAGACGGTCCGGCATATCGCGACGACGCTCCATCCGCCTGCGGATGAGATTCTGGTCTGCACCCCGACGGCGGAAGACGCGCTTCATCTTCCCGAGCTCGCCCATCTTAGGGTCGTCGTCGGCCAGCGCGGCCTCTGCGTTCAGCGCAATGCCCTACTCGACGCGGCCGAGACGGCCGATCTCATCATCTTCTTCGACGACGACTTCTTTCCCGCCGCCGACTTCGTCGAGCGGACGCTCACGCTGTTCGACCGGCGGCCGGATGTCGCCATCGCGACCGGCAACGTCGTTCTCGACGGCATTCACGGGGCGGGCGTGAGCTTCGGCGAGGCGCGGGAGACGCTGGCGCGAACGCCAGCCCAGGCTCATTCCGTTGCCGACACCTACAATGCCTATGGCTGCAACATGGTCGTCAGGATGGATCTCGTGCGCGAGCACGGGCTTCGCTTCGACGAGAGGCTGCCGCTCTACGGCTGGCTGGAAGACCTGGACTTCAGCCGACGCATCGCGGCCTACGGTCGTTCGGTCCGCTGCACCGACATGGTCGGCGTCCATCTCGGCGTGAAGTCGGGCCGACAGCCCGGCCTGAGGCTGGGCTATTCGCAGATCGCCAACCCCTGGTACATGCTGGGCAAGCGGACGATGTCCGGTTCGCGCGTCACGCTGCAGATCGCCCGGCATCTTCTGGCGAACGCCGCCGGCGTGCTTCGGCGCGACGCGACGATCGACCGGTGGGGCCGTCTCAAGGGCAATCTCCGGGCGATCGGCGACATCCTTCTGAGACGCTGCTCGCCGGAGCGAATCCTGTCCTTCGACGCTCAGCGCAAGCCGGCCTCCTGAGGCCTGTCGGGGCCCGACGGGCGCGAGTTTTCGTCGGGCCGCCGGTTCGCTCGATCCGGTCGACATCGCCGCGACGGAGGCGACGATCGCCGGCGGAGAAGGGCTGCGGTGCTCCGCGTCGGCCGATCCGACGCGCCTTCGATTTACGCTTCACGCGTCTCGCGGACGCGGTGCCTCAGGAAAATGCGGATGCTCCCGGCGCTTTCAAATGGCAGTTTGATCCCATGATCCTTGAGCCGATTGGCATCGCAACGATCGTCGTCGGCATCCTGACGCTGATCTACGGAATCGGCTTCGGACTCACCGTGATGTTCTGCACGCTCGCCGTCGGATCGGCAGCGGCGATCAATCTGACGGCGGTCGGCAATTCCAGCATCCAGCCGAGCCACCTCCTCGTCCTCTTCATCACGGCCGCAGCGCTTCTGAAGCCGCGCGTGTTCCAGGCCGCCCTGGTCAGCCTGAAATATCCGGGCCCCGGCTTCTGGTTCGCGGGCTTCGTTCTCTACGGCGTCTTCACCAGCTACTTCCTGCCCCGGATCTTCGTCGGCGAGACGCTGGTCTATTCGGCGGCCCGCAACGCCGCCGGCGCCGCGTCGATCGTGACCGGCCCGCTGCAGCCTGCGACCACCAACATCACGCAAACCGTCTATCTGATGGGAAGCCTCTGCTGCTACGCTCTGGTGTCGGGCTACGCCTCGCTCGGGCGCGTGAACTTCCTGGCAAAAGCGCTCTGCGGCGCAGCGCTGACCTGCCTCTTGCTGGCGCTTTTCGACGTCGCGACCTTCGCGACCGACACGCAGTATCTGATGGAATTCCTGCGAAACGCGAATTACTCGATCATGATCGAGGCCGAGATCGGCGGATTGAAGCGGATCGTCGGCGCTTTCCCGGAGGCCAGTTCCTACGGCGCCTGCGCGGTCTCGCTCTTCGCCTTCGTCATCATCATGAAGATCGAGCGGTTTCGCTTTCCCGGGCTTGGCCTCATCACCCTGGCGCTCGGCGTCACTGTGATCTTCAGCACGGCGACGACGGCCTATGTGGCGATGCTCGTCCCGATCTTCTGCACCTTCGCCTTCTGCATCGTCTGCATCGTCAAACAGAAGGCGACGTTCAACCACGTCTCCTTTCTCGTCTTCGGCCTCCTCGTCGTTCCGCCGCTGACGCTCGGCCTCATGCTGATCCCCTCGGTCTGGGAAACGGTGACGACGCTCGTGGAGACGACGCTCGCCAACAAGCTGGCCACCGATTCCGGCATCGAGCGGATGGCCTGGAACAAGGCGGCGCTGATCTCCTTCCTGGACACGTACGGCTTCGGCGCGGGCCTCGGGAGCGTGCGCACGTCGAGCTTCCTGACGGCGCTTCTCTCCAATGTCGGCATCGTCGGAACGCTGCTCTTCGGCTGCTTCAGCTTCAGCCTCGTGCGGACGGTTCTCTTCCAGGGCAGAGGCACGCGCATGGAGCGCTCGATCGGCATGGCGGCGCTCTTCGCGGCTCTGACGCAGGCGGCCGCCTCGGTGATCTCCGGGACAGTGGTGGATCTCGGCCTCTTGTTCAGCGCCACGGCCGGCCTCGCCGCCGGCTCCGCGGCCATGGCGCAGCGGTCCCTGCCGCAGTCGGACCCCGCCGAGACCGCGCCCGTCGCCGTCCCGCAGCCCCTGGCGCCGTCTCTGCAATGGAGCGCTTCGTCCTGAAGACGCAAGATCGTCGCAACGGCCCGTCCGGCTGCCGCAACGAGGAAAACCTTCGAGGATACCGCGGCGGGCGAAATGCTCCGGCCGCCAACCATCCTCGGCCTTGCAGACGGCCCGGTCGCGACCAGATGCCATCGAGGCCAAGCGCGACCCGGCTTCGCCCCTGCCTGTCAAGGATTTGCGATGAAGCTCCGTTCCGCCTGCCTCGCATCCCTTCTGGTCCTCGGCGCCGTCCTACCGGCGGCGGCGCAGGCGGATCTCGCCTGCGAAGCGGCGGCGCCTGCCGATGCGCTGCTTTCGTCCTTCGGCATGAACACGCACATGCAGCAGGGCTGGCAGTATAGCGACGCGCGGAAGACCGTCGCGGTGCTCAAAGACCTCGGCATCACGCAGGTTCGGGAAGCCTTCGTGGGCCTCGGCCATGAAGGCCTCGAATACGCGGCCCAGCAGGGCATCCGCTTCCTCTACTTCATCCCCGGCGGGGATATCGGCGAGCAACTGGCCGGGCTGGAAGCCTGGGAGAAGCGCTATCCCGGCTCGATCCTCGCGATCGAAGGGCCGAACGAGGTCAACAACTGGCCGATCGCCCATCGCGGCCTCACCGGCATCCCGGCGGCTCAGGCGTTTCAGAAGGAGCTCTACGAAGGGGTCCATGCCAGCGAGGTGCTGCGCAGCATTCCGGTCCTCGCTCTGACGTCCTGGCCGGTCTTCATCAACCACAGCGATATCGGCAATGTGCACGCCTATTCGCGCGATGGCGGCTTCATGAGTTCCAGGATCGTCGCCGCCATCCTGGACGAGCAGACGCTCAATCCGCCGGCCAAGACGATCTGGATGACGGAGGCCGGCTATCACACGCATCTCGGCGAGGATTACGACGAAGGCGTCTCGGAAGCGCTGCAGGCGAAGATGGCGACGACCATGTTCCTCAGCGCCTTCGCCCGCGGCCTCCCCAAGACCTTCTATTATCAGCTCGCCAATCAATATACCGACCCGAACGACCAACAGGCCTATTTCGGCCTGGTGGACCAGAGCTGGGCGCCGAAGCCGGCCTTTACGGCGCTGAAGTCGATGATCGCCATTGTGCGGGATGCAGCCGGGTCGCAGGCCGCCACCGCCGCCTCGCTTCGCTACGCACTGGACGGACTGCCGGAGACGGCGCAGCACAAGGCCTTTCGCACGAGCGCGGGCGAGTGGCTGATCGCCGTCTGGAACGAGCCGGAGGACATCTGGGACAGGGCCGGCAATATCGAACTGCCCGTTCCGAGCGCCGACGTCACGCTACGGCTGGGCGAGCCCGCCTCGGACATGGCGCTCTACGACCCGCTGGTCGGCACCTCGGCGGTCCGGACGGTGCGCGATGCTCCGCAGCTCTCGTTCCCCCTCTCCAGTTCTCCCCTCTTCATCCGCATCAAACCCATGCCCCGAGCCACGCCCGCTTCGGATTGCTGACGGCAGGTTCGGCTTCGACCGAGTGCGGGTCAAGACGCAAGATCCTGTCGGAACATCCGCGACGGGGGTCCGCTCCATGCGCCCTGACAGACCGCGCCCATCGCGCCCTCCGCGCGATGTGACAACCTAGAATGATTCGAATCGGGGCCATTGCCCCGGTCGCTTGCATCCCGCGAACACGTTCCCGGCATGAGACGGTCCCCGACGCGCCCGCGCCGAGCTGTGCCAGCTTCAGCGGTCGGCAAAACAAATAAACCCTTCAAGCGACTGGAAAACTCTCTTCCCCACGCGACGAAACCGGTCGGAGCGCGTTCGCACTCGGTCGGGCCGATTGAACGAATATCATCGCCAATAGTTACCGAGAGCCTCTTTTGCCGCAGTGCAAAATATCTTAAATTGGAAATGGCATGCATAAGAATAGGCAGGCTGACCTACTAAATAATAATACAGCAATACCAATGCCGGATATCGGCCTATGCATGTTTTAAAGCTGGCAAATCGAAATAACTGCCGAGTTTACCGGCGAACGTCTTCAAGAGAACTGGCGGAACTTGCTGCACCATTGTGGTATCGCCTGCTCGATATGTTTTCCCATTTTGAGACATTCATGAAATCGGAGCATCGTTCACTTTGCCGCGATCGTCATTGTTATGCTTTGAAATGAAAAAAATCCAAAACGATGCCCGAAGCGTCTTGCATCGTGTAACCGTATAGAGCATCAGTAACCTAAGATTAACCTATAGGGATCAGCGCAATGGACGCGTCACCTAATTCGCAAGCAGCGGAATTGAGCGATGCACCTCTCAAGTCCATCACGCGCAACGGCGATACTTTTAAGAGAATTTTCGATATCGTCGCAGCAGCCGGTATCATCATTTTCATAAGCCCGATCTACATCATGATCGCCCTGCTGGTAAAACTGACCGATCCCGGTCCGGTTTTTTACTCGCATCGCCGTATCGGTCGCGACGGCAAGTCATTCGGTTGCTTGAAATTCCGGACGATGGTTTCGAACGGTGACAAGGTTCTGGCGGATTACTTCCTCAACAATCCAGAGGCGGCAGCCGAATGGAATACGATGCGGAAGCTGCGACATGATCCTCGCGTAACGGCAATCGGACGCATTCTTCGCAAGTTTAGCCTTGATGAGATCCCGCAGTTGCTCAATGTGCTGCGCGGCGAAATGAGCTTGGTCGGCCCTCGTCCCGTCATGGCCGACGAACTTGTTCACTACGGACTCAACAAGCACCTCTATTTCCGCGTCCGTCCGGGCCTCACCGGCCTGTGGCAGATCAGCGGGCGCAGCGATCTCTCCTACGAGAAGCGCGTCGAGCTCGATTGCCAGTATGTCGAGAACTGGCATTTCGGTCACGATCTGGTGATCATGGCGAGGACGATCCCGGTCGTCTGCTCGACCAAGGGCAGTTGCTGATCGGAAGATCGACGCTCTGGTTTCAAGCCTCGAACGGCTCATCGCGCGGTTGAAACGCCCGGCATCCTTGCGATTGTGGGCGTTTTTCGCGTCGTGTGTTGGACGAGATGGCGAAACGCCAGCTTTTCGGGTCATGGTTCGGCATAGGTGATCTCTATCGAGGCACCTCGTGGCGGGCGGCTGGCCGCCCCCCCATCGCCGCCGCTTTCCCCTACCCTCGGGCGACAGCTCGCTGCGCAGAGGGCGGATCGTCCCGACACCGGGAAGTCGGGTGCAACAGGCATCTACGTTCGCCCGAGATCGTCCAGGCACATGCCTGACGCTCGAAGTCGGAGGTCGCAGGGCGTCGATCGGCGGGCTGTTTCACCGTCCGCGTCGCATTCGCTTCGGTCTCTGGGAGAGCGCGCTCTGGCGACGTTCCGGTAGGGGATCGGGTTGGCGAAAACTCACCGCCCCCGATCCCCGTCGTTTCAGATGTAGATCACCAGCAAGACGATCAGCAGCCAAAACACGGCTGCCGCCCAAAGGCTGATGACGACTCCACGGAAAGGCCCGCGCAAACTAAGCGGCACCACGACAACGGTACATGAGATGTCCCTTCTCCTCCGGCCCGCCGCGACGGTAGGGGCGCATGCTTAACGAAACATGATGCGCCTGCGGCTCGGAGTGGGAATAAGTCGCGGCTCTGCGGCGCCGCTAACGGGAACCCGAAACGTTCGACCGGGACGGAATTCCAGGGCTCGCAATGCACCGGCGCGGGGTCAAGCGCCCTTGTACGGCTCAGCCAGTCCGGCTTTCCGCGGGTTTGCGACCAATCCGCGCAGCCGGACATCGGCTCGATGAGAATTCAGGCGAAGCCTGAGTCCGATCACGCGGGCCTAGCGTGCATGTCACGCTCTCGCCGGCCGTCGGAACGGCCTAGATAGGTCGGGCGGGTCGGCCTTCAAACGGGACGGTGTCGAACTTCAGATCGTGTCGATCGCCATCGCCTGAGGTGCCCGTGTCGAAACGACCGGGCTCGTCGTCGCGTGCTGCTTGCCTCGAGCGGGTCGACCTTGCCATCGACAACCGGCCATCGAGGGCCGGGCAGATCGCCCGGCCGCCAATGCCCCGATCAGATCACAGGTCGGGATAGGTCTCGGGCGTCACGAGGGCCCACTTGGCATCCTTTTCGGAGATCACGCTCACCGGCAGAGGCCATTCTATGCCGAAGAGCGGATCGTCGAACCGCACGCCGCCCTCGCTGGCCGGCGTATAGGGCGAGGAGACGAGGTAGCTGACCTCGACGTCGTCTGTCAGCGTCTGGAAGCCGTGGGCGAAGCCCTTCGGCACATAGAGGAGGCGCCGGTTCTCGGCGGAGAGCTCGAAGCCTTGATGGCGCAGGAAGGTCGGCGAGCTCCGGCGCAGGTCGATGATGACGTCGAGGATTGCCCCCCGCAGACAGCGCAGGAGCTTCACTTCGCCATGCGGCGGCCGCTGGAAATGCATGCCGCGCACGGTTCCCTTTTCGGCGGAAACCGAAGCGTTCTGCTGGACGAAGATGGTCTCGAGGCCTTGCTTGCCGAACTCGTCGGCGCAGAAGGTGCGGCCGAACCAGCCGCGTTCGTCGCCCCGCGGCTCGATGTCGATCAGCCGCGCATCCTTCAGGTCCGTCTCGTGGAAGATCATGCGGCCTGTCCCGTCTTGCCCTGTGCCGAGAAAAGCTGGCGCTGCTCGGCATACAAACGATCGACGATCCGCCCGTCCGGCAGATCGACATCGGAAAATCGGATCGGCTGATCCTTGGCGACCGCGTGCTTCAGCGACGCGCCCAGCGCGAGGCCGAGCGGCAGGAGGTCCTCCCGATCGACGGCGTCGCTGTTCTCGGCCACGCCATAGGCCTCGTATCCGCCGAACTCCTGGATGATCTCGCCGGGCGCCAGATCCTTCTTGGCGACGGAGATCACGCCGACCTTCGGCGCTCCCGCAGGCGCCAGGACCGCGTCGCCGAACAGGGCCGCGCGCGCGATCGAGGTCGGAACCTCGAAATGGCAGAGGTGGTAGGGCGTCGAGAAGCAGTAGTAGGGGCCGGTGCCGAGCTTGTAGAGGTTCAGGAAGTGCTGCTGGGCGGGATCGTCATGCGTGCCGAGCACGAAGACGCCGGGTCCGGGCCGCGCGCCGACCACGTAGTCGACGAGCCCGATGCTGCTTTTGTCGAGCGCTTCGGTGAAAGCCGAGACCGTCGACTCCAACGGAACCAGCGGCGCGGTCGGATCGCCGCCCGACACGTCCGGTCCGAGCATGCCCCGGCGCGCCACGCCGAAGCCGGTGCCGTTCGCGACGATCGCCTGCTCGTAGGAAATCTTGGTGCCGTCGGCGAAGGAGGCGACCATGGCCGGCTTCTGGCCCCACTTCTCCGCGAAGGCCCGCTGGGTGGTCGGGTTGCGATAGGGATCGTGCAGGCCTTTGATGTTGCCGCAGAGAACGGGCTTCACGCCGAGGCCGGCGACGAAGCGGTAGAGGTTCATCTGCACGCCCGGCTGGTCGCCGTCGGCGAAGGTGTAGATGACGTTCGCCGCGTCCGCCTTGGCCTTCAGGATCGGGCCGACCGTGCCGTCCACTTCGGCATTCATCTGAACGACGTGCTTGCCGGCCTCGATCGCGGCCAGGATGATCTGCGCCGCGTATTCGATCGAGCCGGTCACCTCGACCACCACGTCCACGCCATCGGCCTGGACCAGCGAAACGGCGTCTTCCGTGGCGACGGGCCGGCCCGACGCGATGGCGGCCTCGATGGCGACGCGCCCTTCCACGGTCACCGGCTCGATCCCGAGTTCGGTGAAGGCGCGCTGCGCGGGCCCGGCATGGCGGTTGGCGACGCCGACCACGCGCATGCCCTTTGTGGACCGCACGATCTGGCGCACGATGCCCTTGCCCTGGAAACCGGCGCCGACCAGCGCCACGCGGATGGGTTTGCCTTCGGCCTCGCGCCGGGCGAGAGCGGTGTCGACGAGGATCATGGTCTTCTCAGCCCCAGACTTTCCACGGAGCGCCCTTGGCCCAGAGCTCTTCCAAGACATGGCGGTCGCGCAGCGAATCCATGCTCTGCCAGAAGCCGGTATGGGCATAGCTGGCCAGCTTGCCGCGCTCGATCAGCCGATCCATCGGCTCGGCTTCGAGAACGGTCTGATCATCGTCGATGAGGTCGATCATCTCGGGCTCGCAGACGAAGAAGCCGCCGTTGATCAGGCCGCCGTCCGACGCGCCCTTCTCGCGAAAGCCCTGGACGAGATTGTTGTCCTCGCTGAGACGCAGCGCGCCGTAGCGGCCGGGCTGGGACACGGCCGTGAGGGTGCACCAGGCCTTGGCCGCGCGGTGGGTCTCGATCAGGGCGGGGATGTCGACATTGCTCACGCCGTCGCCATAGGTCAGGCAGAAGGTCTCGTCGCCGAGCAGATGCCGGGCGCGGCGCAGGCGGCCGCCCGTCATGCTGTTGATGCCGGTATCGACGACCGTGACGCGCCAGTCCTCGTTGACCATGCTGGCCCATTCGACGCCGCCCGACTTCAGGTCGATCGTGAAGTCGGATTCGTTGGCGCGGTAGTTCAGGAAGTAGTCGCGGATGTACTCGACCTTGTATCCGCCGAGCACGACGAAATCCCGCAAGCCGTAATGGGCGTAGAACTTCATGATGTGCCAGATGATGGGGCGGCCGCCGACCTCCACCATGGGTTTGGGCCGAACGGAGGTTTCCTCGCTCAGCCTCGTGCCGAAGCCGCCCGCCAGCAACGCGACCTTCATGCCTCCGCTCCCTGCCACTTGAGCGACTGGGTCAGCCGGCCGGCGGCGATGTGCCCCTCGAGAACCTTCAGGCGCATCATGCCCGACTGCCGGAACTGCGCGTCGGCAAAGCCCATGGACTTCAGCCCGGTGACGAGCCGCGCGATGGAATCGTCGAGC
The DNA here is from genome assembly GCF_001425485.1 of Aureimonas sp. Leaf427. Classification (GTDB taxonomy): domain Bacteria; phylum Pseudomonadota; class Alphaproteobacteria; order Rhizobiales; family Rhizobiaceae; genus Plantimonas. The sequence goes on from NZ_LMQW01000023.1 coordinate 315,810, forward strand.
GACAGGCGCGGCTGGTGATCCGGGGCCAGTTCCGCATAGCGGCTGAAGTCCACCTTGTAGGACCGGCTGTCGACGGCGGCGCTGTGATTGATGGAAACGCGCGTGCCCGGCACGTGCCGGACCACGGCCTCGGCCAGATCCCGCACCTGATAATTGGCCTTGTCGGTGCCGGCATTGACCACGAGATAGGTGCCGCCGTTATCGGCCTTCCGCCCAACGGCCCAGGAGATGGCGAGCGCCATGTCGTTGGTGTCGATCAGCGGACGCCAGGGCGTGCCGTCGCTGAGAACGGTGATCTCGCCCGAGCTCAGCGCGCAGGCCACGAAGTCGTTGAGGACGAGGTCGAGGCGAAGGCGCGGGGACATGCCGCAGGCGGTGGCGAAGCGCAGGCAGGTCGTCACCATCGAGCCGCCGACCTCGGCCAGCGCCTTCTCAGTGCCGACCTTGGATTTGGCATAGGCCGTCATGGGGTTCAGCGGGTCGCTCTCGACGCGGGCCTCGCCGCCGGCGACGCCGTAGACGCTGCAGCTGGAGGCGAAGACGAAGTTCTTGACGCCGGCCGCCGCCGCCGCCCGGGCGATCGTGACCGAGGCATCCTCGTTGATGTCGTGGGTCACCTGCTCGAACCGGCTGCCCATCGGATCGTTCGACACCGCGGCCAGATGGACGACGGCGTCGCACCCTTGCAGAAGCTCGACCGGCAGGCTGCGCACGTCGCCGAAGAGCTGCTCGTCCAGCGGACGCTCGGGAACATGATCGGCCGCCGTCAGGCAATGCGCAAAGAACGCAGAGTCGTAACCGATGATCGTCGCGGCCGGATAGGCCTTCCGCAGTCGATCCACGACCGCAGGACCGACATATCCCATATTGCCTGTGATGAGAATTTTCATGATTGCCCCGACCCCAACACCGATTCTCCGAATTCAGCGGAAGCTACCAAACAGCCGAATGCCTGTCTTGCGAACAGTCTGTAGATAGTTACTTCGCTCGAACTGCCGCTGGGACAGAATATGAGCCTGCCCTCCACCAGCCCTCGCGGGCCCGGTCGAAGCGGATCGTATCGCCAACACGAGCGCAAATGAAACGGTTCGAATCGATGTCGACCGACTTCCGCACCGCAAAATCCGGTCGATCCGATCGATCTGGCTTGCAACCGTCCACACGGGATGCCGCGTCGCACGGCGGGGTGCCGGAGGTGAAACGCAAAACCATTCTAAAAAGCCCGGCGGAAAAGAATGCGGCTATATATCTACCGGTCTTATAGATCGATAAAGATGATGGTCCGAGCGTCGCACCGGGACATCACACGAGCGGCGGAGACGAGCAGGGCCTGACAGGCGATGCGGACGGAGCCCGCCGGGATCGCCTCGCGGCAAGCGGCGGCACCGATCGCAACCTTTCGAGGGATCGCTCGATTCAACGATCGCCGGCACGGCTCATCAGCTGAGCCGACATGCAGCATTCTTCGACCGACGCCTCGAACGGCAGGATGACATGGTCCATCTCGAACAGCAGCGACACGACGCCGATGAACCGGCCGGGAACATCGCCGAGCCCATCCTGTCGCCTGTTCCGGCGGCGTGGGACCTGAAGGATATCGTCGACGAACTCCGGCTCTCGCGCGACGTCACCCATAATGTGCGCCATCTCGGGCGGCTTCGCCCGCCGCCGCTGCGCCGGGCGATCGACGAGGCCCTGACCGATTTCTCCGCGGCCCTCTTTCCCGCCCATTACGGGCCGCCCGGCCTGACGCCCGCCAGCATCGACGCCTATGTCGGCGAGACGCTCGATCGCGGCCTCACCACCCTGCGCGAACAGGTCCGGCGCACCCTGCCCTTTTCCAGTGCCGAGGATATCGAGGACGACGATCTGCTGCGGCAGTCCGGCGAGATCACGCGCCTCTTCGCGGCGCAGCTGCCGGACATTCGCGGCCTTCTCGTCAGCGATCTGCGCGCCGCCTATGCCGGCGATCCCGCCGGAACCGGCTATTCGGAAATCCTGCTCGTCTATCCCGGCATCACCGCCATCATCCACCACCGGCTCGCGCATGCGCTTCTGCGGCTGGGCGCGACCTTCCTCGCCCGGATGATCTCGGACATCGCACGGTCGAAGACCGGCATCGACATTCATCCCGGTGCTGAGATCGGCCCGAGCTTCTTCATCGACCATGGAACGGGCGTCGTGATCGGGGAAACCGCGATCGTCGGCGCCCGCGTGCGGCTCTACCAAGCGGTCACGCTCGGCGCGCGCAGCTTCCCGGCCGACGAGACGGGCGTTCTGGTCAAGGGCCACCCGCGGCACCCGATCATCGAGGACGATGTCGTCATCTATGCCGGCGCGACGGTGCTCGGCCGCATCACCGTCGGCAAGGGCTCCAGCATCGGCGGGAGCGTGTGGCTGACGCGCAGCGTTCCGCCGGGCAGCCAGATCAGCCAGGCGCAGACCCGCAGCGGCGCACCGGACGGCTGACCGGCGACTCCGTCCCTGCGAGAAAACGCATATCTCGGTCTTCGACTCCTGCCCCGCGTCCCTTGGGACGCGGGGCATTTCACTGTCCGTAGGGGATCGTCGCGACGCAAAGAGCCCCGCCGTCTCGGACGGCGGGGCTCTTTCTTAGCGAAGTCCGATGCTTTCAGTGTCTCGGGAGACGCTCGAGTCCGTGGATCAGCGTGTCCACGTCCTCCTTCGTGTTGTAGAAGGCGAGCGAGGCGCGCACCGTCTGTTCCACGCCGAAGTGGCGCAAAGCCGGCTGGGCGCAGTGATGGCCCGAGCGCGTCGCGATCCCGTGCCGGTCGAGATGGCGCGAGACCTGCTCGGGCTCGAAACCGTCGACGACGAAGGAGAGCACGCTCGCCTTCACCGGCGCCGTCCCGATGAGCTTCAGCCCCTTCACCTCGCCCAGCCGCTCCGTCGCGTAGTCGAGCAGGGCATGCTCGTAGGCCGCGATGGCGGGAAGGCCGATGCGCCCGAGATAGTCCACCGCAGCGCCGAGGCCGACGGCCCCGGCGATGTCCGGCGTGCCCGCCTCGAACTTTTCGGGCAGACCCTGGTAGATCGTCTTCTCGAACGTGACGTCCCGGATCATGTGCCCGCCGCCCTGCCATGGCGGCATGGCGTCGAGATGGCGCTCCTTGCCGTAGAGGATGCCGATGCCGGTCGGGCCGAAGATCTTGTGGCCGGACAGGACGAGGAAGTCGGCATCGAGCGCCTGTACGTCGATCGGAATGTGCGGCGAGGACTGAGCCGCATCGACGAGAACCGGCACGCCGTGCGCATGCGCGATCTGGATGATCCACTCGACCGGGACGACCGTGCCGAGCGCGTTCGCCACATGGGTGACGGACACGAACTTGGTGCGGGGGCCGAGAAGGGCGGCGAAACGGTCGAGCCGAAGCTCGCCGCGCTCGTCGACCGGGGCGACCTTGAGGACCGCGCCCGTGCGCTGGGCGAGCAGCTGCCAGGGCACGATATTGGCGTGGTGCTCGATATGCGTGATGACGATCTCGTCGCCCGGCCCGATATTGGCGCCGCCATAGCTGTTGGCGACGAGGTTGATCGCCTCGGTCGTGCCGCGCAGGAACACGATCTCCTTGGAGGAGGCCGCGCCGATGAAGTCGCGCAGCTTGTCGCGCGCTCCCTCGAAAAGATCCGTGGAGCGCGCGGCCAGCGTGTGGGCCGCCCGATGAATGTTCGAATTGTGCCGGGAGTAGAACTCCGACGTCGCATCGATCACGCTTTGCGGCTTGTGCGTCGTCGCCGCATTGTCCAGCCAGACCAGCGGCTTGCCGTTGACCGACTGATGCAGGGCCGGGAAGTCGCGCCTAACGGCATGGACGTCGAAGCCTGCCGGGATCGGCGCGCCGCCCGTCAGCGGACGAGGGTCCGCCTGACTAGCGACGCTCGCCGGGGAAGCCGGCAGCGGCGCGAAAGCGGGTGTCGGCGCGACGCTCGCGATGTCCGAGCGCGTCGTCGCGGCGGGAACGCCCGCCGCCTTGGGTCCGCGCAGGTAGTAGTAGTCCTGCGAGGAATCATGCCGGCCATGATGCAGGTTGATCGGCGAGACACCCGACGAAGGAGCGGCGTCGAGCGCCGCCCCTTCCGTCTCGCGTGGACTACCGCCCGTCAAAAAACCCAGCGACGGCGCCTCGAAGTTCGAAGGCGGCGCGCGTCTGGCCTGCCCGGCCTGGACCGGGGCGCTGGCCGATGGCGGGCTGTGAACCGCCGGCGAGGCCGACGGTTCGTAGCGATCGAGGCGCAGGGGTGCGCGGCTTGCCGGCGATGCGGCGCTCGGCGCGGAAGGCTCGTCGCGGAAGAACTCCCGGACGAGGTCCACGATCAAGCCCGTCGGCGGCTCGTTCGCCGGCGCCGCCACCGGCGGCGAGAGAGCCGGCAGTGATGGGGCCGCCAGTGATGGGGCCGGCAATGATGGGAAAGGACGGCCGAAGCCGCGAGGATCAGGCGCTGTAGTCATGGTAACGCTCGATCAGAACGTTATCGAGACGGGCGATGGCATCGTCGATGAGGACGGCCGTCGAGAAGTAGCGCGTGACGAGGTGCGAGGAGATCGAGTGCTCGTTCGTGCCCATGTAGCGCACGGAAAGACCCGGCTCGACCTCGCCCGTGACGCCGGCCTTCTGCAGCCCGACGACGCCCTGCTCGTCCTGCCCGACGCGCAGGAGGAGGATGCTGGTCGTCGCCGGCGTGCCGTCCGCGCCGCCCGTGATCGGGATCTTGTTGGAGGGCACCAGCGGTACGCCGCGCCAGGTGATAAAGGGCGAGCCGAAAAGGTGGACGACGACCGGCGGCACGCCGCGGCGCGTGGCCTCACGCCCGAAGGCCGCAATCGCCAGGGGATGGGCGATGAAGAAGGCGGGCTTCTTCCAGACCTTGGTCAGAAGCTCGTCGAGATCGTCCGGGGTCGGCGGACCCGAACGGGTCGGGACGCGCTGGCTGGGCACGACCTCGTGCAGAAGGCCGAAGTCGGGATTGTTGAGCAGCTCCCATTCCTCGCGCTCCTTTACAACCTCGATCGTGACGCGCACCTGCTCGCGCAGTTGATCCAGTTCGTTCGAATAGAGATCGGTGATGCGGGTGTGGGTCTGGAGCACGGTCTGGATCGTGCTGAGATGGTATTCGCGCGAGTTCTCGGCGAAGTCGACGAAGGTCGTCGGCAGCTGCGGCTCGCCGCTATGGCCGGCCAGGAGCGCGACGCGCGTCTCGCCGTAGTCGTTGACGCCTTCGAGACGGCTCGTGTGGGCGGCGATCGAATTGGCGATCGAGTCGCGAAGGCCGGCGATGCCGTCGATCGCGGCGGAGGACAGAATCAGAAGCGTCACGTCCGTCAGCGGGGAGATCGTGGGGCGGCCGCTCGCCTTGCCCGACAGGACGTCCTCGCCGAAGAAGCCGCCCTGGCCGATCAGGCCCTTGCGCAGGCGGGTGCCGTGCGGGCCGTCCGCCGTCAGAGCGACCGTGCCGCTGGCGACGACGATGAGCCCGTCGCCATCCTTGCCGGAGAGGGCTTCGCCCGATTTCAGCTTGCGGCTCTCGAAGCCGTCGGCGACCTGCGCCAGCAGGGCATCGTCGAGGGCGCTGAAGGCGGCCAGACCCTTCAGGCTATCGGGACGGACAGAGACCTTCTCGCCTTCGCCGGACAGCTCGACATGCCGGACGTTGATCGGGAAGGCCAGCCGACGGTTGACGCGGTAGACGCCTCCGGCCACCTCGACCCAGGGCAGGAGCTTGTGGAGCCAACGCGGCGTGCTCTCTGCATTCTGTATCGGCGTGACGGTCGCCGTGGAGAGATTGCGGGCGGTTTCGGCGCTCACGCTCAAGCGGGGAAGAGCCGGGCTCGATGCGACCATGAAGATCAGTCCTTGCTGCAGGCCCATGAGGATGGGCGTTTGGGAAGCCCTGCCACTCTACGGAGCACGTGCCCGGCCGGAAGAAATTATCTACCAATTTTGTAGCCGTAAACGACGCATCCTTTGCTGGCAAAATACCCCTTTCACGATTACGTGACAGCAACAAGTCTTCCATGTTCGTTTTCAGTAGATCGACATTTTCGAAGCAGACGTCCGCAAAGTTTACCTTAGTACGACTTTCACGCGATGAAATTTTCTTCCGAAGAACTTGTCCCTCCAAACACTCGATGCCGATCAGAAGCCGGAGACGATATTCCTGTCATTGGTGCGGACGTAGACGTTTGTTCCGCTTTGCGATGCGAAAATCGATCCTTCGATCTGTCCATAGGATGGATCGATATTATCCTGGTGCGAATGCAAGCCGCAAAAACTGAAACCTGCGGCCGGACGCTTCGTCAGCAAGGATTTCGCCATGTCCCGGACCACCCTCTCCCTCCGCTCGACCTCCCGTCGCACGCTGCTCGCCATGATGGCCGCGGTCTCCGCTTTCGGCCTGACGATGGCGTCCGGCGCTGCGCAGGCCGAGGAGAAGACGGTCAAGGTCGGCATCATCAGCGGCGAGGACGAGGACGTCTGGAAGGTCGTGACCGCCGAGGCGGCGAAGAGCGGGCTCGCGATCGAGACCGTCGTCTTCAACGACTACACCCAGCCGAACGAAGCGCTAGAACGCGGCGACATCGACGCCAACGCCTTCCAGCACAAGCCCTATCTCGACGCGCAGATCCAGAGCCAGGGCTATAAGATCGTCCCGGCCGGTTATACAGCCGTCTGGCCGATCGGCCTCTATTCCCGCAAGGTCGACTCCGTCGCCGCCCTCGGCGAAGGATCGGTCGTCGGCGTTCCCAACGATCCGTCCAACGAGGGCCGCGCGTTGAAGCTTCTGGAAGCCCAGGGGCTGATCAAGCTGAAGGACGGCACCGGAATCCTCGCCACCCCCGCCGATATCGCGGAGAACACCAGGAAGATCGAGATCAAGGAGCTCGACGCCGGCATCATCGGCCGCTCGGTCGACGATCTCGACGCGGCCGTCGTCAACACGGACTGGGCCCTAAAGAGCGGTCTCAAGGCAGACGAGGACCGCATCGCGCAGGAAGCCGTCGCCGACAATCCCTACCGCAACTTCATCGCCGTGCGCACAGGCGAGGAGAACGAGCCCTGGGTGAAGAGCCTTGTCGCGGCCTATCAGAATCCGGTCGTGAAGGCCGAGTTCGAGCGCGTCTACAAGGGCACCGGCATCCCGGCCTACTGATCGCGAAACGTTCGACGCTTTCTCCGACGAGGCGGCCCGGTTCCCATCGGGCCGCCTTGGCATTTCGAGCACCGGACGCTCGACCCGAAAACGGATACGCTCTGTCATGAACCAAATTCCCACCCCGTCCGAGTTCGGCGGACGCGCGGCTGCCGAGCCGGACGATCTCGTCGTTCGCCTGTCCGGCGTCTCCCGCCGCTTCGGCGCCGTGCAGGCGCTGGACGGCATCTCGCTCGACGTCAGGCGCGGCGAGATCGTCGGCATCATCGGCCGGAGCGGCGCCGGAAAATCGACGCTGATCCGCTGTCTCAACGGGCTGGAACGCCCCGACGCCGGGCGTGTCGAAATCGAGGGCGTCGAGATCTCGCGCCTCGGCGAACGGGCGCTCCAGCCGCTTCGGCGGCGCGTCGGCATGGTGTTCCAGCACTTCAACCTTCTTTCGGCGAAGACGGTCGAGGAGAATGTCGCGCTTCCCCTCAAGATCGAAGGCCTCGGCTCGGCGGAGCGCCGGCGCCGCGCGGCCGAACTGCTCGATCTCGTCGGCCTCACGGAAAAGGCGAGGTCCTATCCGTCCGAGCTTTCGGGCGGCCAGAAGCAGCGCGTCGGCATCGCCCGCGCGCTCGCCGCGCGTCCGGCGCTCCTCCTCTGCGACGAAGCGACTTCGGCGCTCGACCCCGAGACGACGCGCTCGATCCTGGCGCTCCTGAAGGAGATCAACGCGCGTCTCGGCCTCACCATTCTCCTCATCACGCACGAGATGGAGGTCGTGCGCTCGATCGCCGACCGCGTGGCGGTGATCGACCGGGGCCGCATCGTAGAGGAAGGCCCGGTCTGGCAGGTCTTCGCGGCGCCGGAGGCGCCGACGACGCGCAGCCTTCTCGGCGGCCTGCGTCCGGGCCTCCCCGCCCATATCGCGGAGAAGCTCGACGCGGGACCGGGCGGGCTCACCGTGCTGCGCATCGATGCCACGGGACCGGCGGCACGCCTGCCCTTTCTGGAGAGGCTCGGGAGCGCCTCGAACGGCGCGGCGCGGCTTCTTCACGGCGGCATCGACCATAGCGGGGACCAGCCGGTCGCAACGCTCTTCGTCGGTCTCTCCCCGTCCGGGCCCGATCCGCTCGAAACCGCCCTCTCCTCCCTGCGCGCCTCCGGCGCGATCGTCGAAGTGCTTGGCCATGTCCCGAACGATGTTTGACCTCTTCCTGACCTCGGTCTGGGAAACCGTCCTGATGACGCTCGCCTCGGGCGTGATCTCGCTCGCCGCCGGTCTGCCTCTCGGCCTTGCCCTGGTGGCGACGAGCCCCGGCAGCTTTGCCGAGAACCGATGGGTCAACGGCATTCTCGGTGCGCTGGTCAACGCCTTCCGCTCGGTGCCCTTCATCATCCTCCTCGTCGCCCTCATTCCGCTGACGCGCCTCATCGTCGGCACCTCGATCGGCACCTATGCCGCCATCGTGCCGCTCTCGATCGCAGCCACGCCCTATTTCGCGCGGATCGCGGAGGTCTCGCTGCGCGAGGTCGATCACGGGCTGATCGAGGCCGTGCGCTCGATGGGCGGCAGCCGCTGGCATCTGGTGCGCGAGGTGCTCGTGCCCGAAGCCCTGCCGGGTCTCGTCTCCGGCTTCACCGTCACACTGGTGACGCTCGTCGGCGCCTCGGCCATGGCGGGCGCGATCGGCGCGGGCGGGCTCGGCGATCTCGCCATCCGCTACGGCTACCAGCGCTTCGAAACCGGCATCATGGTCGCGGTCGTCGCCATCCTCATCGTGCTCGTGTGCGGCCTCCAGTGGATCGGCGACCGCATCACCGCCCGCCTCGACCACCGCACGCCGCGGGGCGAGGTCGGCTGAAAGGCGGCGCCGCCATTTGATGAAGGGATCGCCGCGCCGCGGATTTGCCGTGCAGGCGCGGGGGAATCATCGCGAGAGGCCGTTCCCGTTTCCAACGACTGCGGCATCGTCCGCGGCCCTTCGCGTCACGCCGCCGCCCATAGCGGGGCGAACGTTCCTCGTCGCGTCGAAAAAGGACGCGGAGAAAAACGAACGTTCTCCGAAACCGGCATCGGTAGAACGATCATTCCTTTAACATCCACACCATCCATAGACTAATACGCGGTGAGCGCCAGATGGGCGGAGACGGTGTCGAGAGGAATGCGGATGACGCGGCAGGGATTCATCAGGAAGGGGCTGGCGCTGGCCCTCGTGCTGGCCTCGAGCACAGTGCTCGGCTGGGGCGGACAGGCCTTCGCAGCCGACAAGGTGCTGCACATCGGCTACCAAAAATACGGCACGCTCGTCCTCCTGAAGGCTCGCGGCACGCTGGAGGCGAAGCTCGAGCCGCTCGGCTACGACGTCGAATGGGCGGAGTTTCCGGGCGGACCGCAGCTTCTGGAGGCGCTGAACGTCGGCGCCGTCGATTTCGGAACGACCGGCGAGACGCCGCCGATCTTCGCGCAGGCCGCGGGCGCTCCCCTCGTCTACATCGCGCACGAGCCGGCCGCTCCGAAGGGCGAGGCGATCCTCGTGCAGAAGGACAGCGCGATCCAGTCGGTCGCCGACCTCAAGGGCAAGAAGGTCGCGCTGAACAAGGGCTCGAACGTCCACTTCCTTCTCGTGAAAGCGCTCGAGGAAGCGGGTCTCGCCTATAGCGATATCCAGCCCGTGTTTCTCGCCCCCGCCGACGGGCGCGCGGCCTTCGAGAGCGGCGCCGTCGACGCCTGGGTGATCTGGGACCCGTTCCAGGCGGCGGCGGAAGCCGCGACCGGGGCACGCACGCTGCGCAACGGCGAAGGCATCGTGCCGAACCACCAGTTCTATCTCGGCACCAAGAGCTTCGTCGCAGAGGACAAGGCCGTGGTCGACACGCTCCTCGCCTCGATCGCCGAGACCGACGACTGGCTGAAGGCGAACGGGCAGGACGCCGCGGACGAGCTGGCGCCTTCGGTCGGCATTCCCGCCGACATTCTGAAGGTCGCGATCGACCGGCAGGGCTACGGCGTGAAGCCGCTCGACGAGGCCGTCATCCGCCAGCAGCAGGAGATTGCCGACACGTTCAATGCGCTCGGCCTCATTCCGAAGAAGATCGACATTTCCGAGGCGCTCTACCGCCCCGGTTCCTGACAAAGCCTTCCCGTGCCGGCCGAAGGAGCCGGCGCCCGTCCCGACGTGAACTCTTCTCCGACCCCAGGTGCAACGATGATTGAAGTTCTCGCCTTTCTCGAACACTGGCGCCCCTCGCAGTCCGACGGGCATGCCGATGGAGTTCCGATGTCCTCCCGAACGACCCCGCGTCTCATCCAGCCGCCCGCCTCGCCCCGCCAGGAGCTGGGTCTGAAGGGCGCCATGCGCCATCTCGTCGGCGCGGTCTCCGTGGTGACCGCCGGGGTCGGCGACGATCGGACGGGCGCGACCGTGACCTCCGCGCACTCGCTTTCGATGGAGCCCGAGACGATGCTCGTCTCGATCAACCTCTCCTCCTCGACCTGGCCGGTGATCGAACGCCACGGCCATTTCTGCGTCAACATCCTTGCCGCCGACCAGATCGAGATCGCGGACCGCTTCGCCGGGCGCGGCGGCCTCAAGGGCGTCGATCGCTATCAGGGGGCGGAGTGGACGACGCTCGTGACGGGCGCGCAGGCGCTGCACGGCGCTCTGGCATCGGTCGATTGCGACGTCGAGCATATCGTGCGGCGGCACAGCCATGCGCTGATCTTCGGCGCCGTGCGGGCCGTGCGCACCGCGCCGGGCGACGCGCTCGTCTACAGCCACGGCCGGTACGGCACGCTGCCGCTGCCGGAGGCGGCGGTCGCGCAATGAGCCGGCTGCGGAGCTACGTCCTGCCGCTGGCGATTCCGCTGCTGGTGCTTGCCATCTGGCAGACGGCGAGTGCCTCGGGCTTCGTGCCGAAGAACGTCCTGCCCGCGCCGAGCGCCGTCGCGAGCGCCTTCTTCACCATGGCCGGCAACGGCCAGCTCGGGCAGAACCTCTGGGTCAGCGTGCAGCGGGCACTGGCGGGCTTTCTCGTCGGCGGCGGCATCGGCTTTGCGCTCGGGCTCGCCAACGGCCTGTCGCGCACCTCCGAGACGCTGCTCGACACCAGCGTCCAGATGGTTCGCAACGTGCCGCATCTGGCACTGATCCCGCTCGTCATCGTCTGGTTCGGCATCGGCGAGGAGGCCAAGCTCTTCCTGGTCGCGCTCGGCGTGTTCTTCCCGATCTACATCAACACGTTCCACGGCATCCGCTCGGTCGATCCGCAGCTGATCGAGATGGCGCGGGTCTACGGCGTCGGGCCGGGCGAGCTGTTTTCGCGCGTGATCCTGCCGGGAGCCCTGCCCTCGATCCTCGTCGGCGTGCGCTTCGCGCTCGGCATCATGTGGCTGACGCTGATCGTCGCCGAGACGATCTCGGCCTCCTCCGGCCTCGGCTACATGGCCATGCAGGCGCGCGAGTTCATGCAGCTCGACGTCGTGATGCTGGCGATCCTGATCTACGCGCTCCTCGGCAAGCTCGCCGATACGATCGTGCGCATCACGGAACGCGCCGCGCTCTCCTGGAACCCCGCCTACCGCTGACGCCCACTCCCCGCCGGCCCCCGCTCGCCGCCGAGCCAACGAGACCGAAGGACACGACATGGACGCCGTACTCGCCCCGCCGAAGATCCGCTTCGAACGCGCCGACACCGAAACCTCGCGCTCCGCTGCGCCCGTGCGCAAGGGCGGTGCGCCCGTCAAGGTGGAGGGCCTCGGCAAGCGGTACGGAAGCAAGACCGTCCTTGGCGGGATCGATCTCGAGATCCGCCCGGGCGAGTTCCTGGCGATCGTCGGCCGCTCGGGCTGTGGCAAGTCTACCCTTCTGCGCCTCCTGATGGGGCTGGAGGCACCCAGCGAGGGGCGGATCGAGATCGGCGCCAGGGGCGGCGGCGCTTCGGACGCGTCCTCGCGCTTCCTCTTCCAGGAGCCGCGCCTCCTGCCCTGGCAGCGGATCGTCGACAATGTCGCGATCGGTGCGGACAAGGCGCTTTCCCGGTCCGAGCGGCGCGCGCTCGCTTCGGCCGCCCTTGAGGAGGTCGGGCTCGCCGAGCGGGCGGGCGAGTGGCCGTCGGTTCTCTCCGGGGGACAACGCCAGCGCGTCGCGCTGGCCCGCGCGCTCGTCAGCCGACCGACATTCCTAGCGCTCGACGAGCCGCTCGGCGCGCTCGACGCCCTGACGCGCATCGACATGCAGCGCTTTCTGGAGCGCGTCTGGCGCGACCAGGGCTTCACGGCCGTTCTCGTGACCCACGACGTCTCGGAGGCCGTGACGCTCGCAGACCGCATCATCCTCATCGAGGACGGCGGGATCGGCCTCGACATCCGCGTGCCCCTGGAGCGGCCCCGCCGTCGCGGCACGCCGGAATTTGGCGCGATCGAGGCGGAAATCCTCGGGCGCCTGCTCGATCGGCGGCCCTGAAACCTTTCAAAGTCACGCAAGGAGGTCTTCGATGACCATCGACATCCCCGATACGATCAACGCCCTCTGGTTCCTGCCGACCCATGGCGACAGCCGCTATCTCGGCACCAGCGAAGGCGGCCGCTCGGTCGACCTGCCCTATCTGAAACAGGTCGCCCAGGCCGCGGATTCGCTCGGCTATTACGGCGTGCTCCTGCCGACCGGGCGATCCTGCGAGGATAGCTGGGTCGTCGCCTCCGCCCTCGTCCCGCTGACGGAGCGCCTGCGCTTCCTCGTCGCGGTGCGCCCCGGCCTGCAGTCGCCGACGCTCGCCGCGCGCATGACGGCAACGCTGGACCGCATCTCGAACGGGCGGCTTCTCATCAACGTCGTGACCGGCGGCGATCCCGTCGAGAACAAGGGCGACGGCATCTTCCTCTCGCATTCCGAGCGCTACGAGGTGACGCGCGAGTTCCTGGAAATCTACAGGGCGGTGCTGGCCGGCGAGACCGTCGCCTATCAGGGCAAGCATTTCCAGATCGAGGACGGGCGCCTTCTCTTCCCGCCCGTGCAGACGCCCCATCCCCCGCTCTATTTCGGTGGATCCTCGGAGGCGGCGAACCAGGTCGCGGCCGAGCAGGTGGACAAGTATCTGACCTGGGGCGAGCCCCCGGCGCAGGTGGCCGAGAAGCTGAACGTCATCCGCGATCTTGCGGACAAGGCGGGACGCAAGGTCTCCTTCGGCATCCGCCTCCACGTCATCGTGCGCGAGACGACGGCGAAGGCCTGGGAAGCCGCAGAGGACCTGATCAGCCGCCTCGACGACACCACGATCGCGGAAGCGCAGAAGGTCTTCGCGCGCATGGATTCGGTCGGCCAGTCTCGGATGAGCGCGCTGCATGGCGGGCGCCGCGACAAGCTGGAGATCAGCCCGAACCTCTGGGCCGGCGTCGGCCTGGTGCGCGGCGGCGCGGGAACGGCGCTCGTCGGCGACGGGGCGACGGTCGCCGAGCGGATCGACGAGTATCGCCGCATCGGCATCGACAGCTTCATCCTCTCGGGCTACCCTCATCTGGAAGAGGCTTATCGTTTCGGCGAGCTCGTCCTGCCGCATCTGCCGCTGGGCCACCCGCTTCCCTCGAAGGCCGCCAACGTCAACACCGGCCCCTTCGGCGAGTCGATCGCCGGGGACCGCCGGCCGGAGCTGAAGGTCTCTCAGTCTTGACGCCATCCGCCGTTCGCGTTCCCGCCGAGCCGACGATCCTCATCGTCGGCGGCGGCTACAGCGGCGCGGCGGTGGCCTTCCATCTGGCGCGGCGGAGCGATCCGGTCGCGCACATCGTCGTCGTGGAGCCGCGCGAGCGGCTCGGCGGCGGCCTCGCCTATTCGAGCCCCGACCCGAGCCACCGCGTCAACGTGCCGGCGCGTCGGATGAGCCTTTCGACCGAGGAGCCCGACGGATTCAGCCGCTGGCTGGACGAGACGCAGGCGGCGGCCGCGGATGGCGAGGCGCTCGCGCTCGGCGGCGAGCTTTTCCCGCAGCGCTCCGTCTTCGGGCGCTACGTCGAAAGCCGGGTCGCGCCCTTCGTGCGCGCTGGCCGCATCGAGCAGATCCGCGCCCGGGCCGTCGCCGCGCGGCGCGAAGGCGCCCGCTATCGCGTCGAACTCGACGACGGGCGCGTGCTCGTCGCCGACGCTCTGGTCCTCGCGGCGACCCACCCGCCTCCGTCGATCCCCGGCCCCTTGCGCGCCATCGCGGACCGTCCGGGCTTCTACGCCAATCCCTACGATACGGATCGTCTGGACGAGATCGCCCCGCAGGATCGCGTCCTTGTGGTCGGCACGGGTCTCACCATGGCGGACACGGTCGCTTCGCTCGATCGACGCGGCCATCGCGGCCCGATCCTCGCGCTCTCGCGGCATGGCTGGCGCTCGCGCGGCCATCCCGCGCGGCCGGTCGAGGCCTTCGGCGATTTCAGCTCGAAGCCCGCGGGGACCGTCGGCGAACTCTTCCGCCGGGTGCGGGCGGAACTGGCCTCGGCAGCAAGCGACGGCCTGCCCTGGCAGGCCGTCTTCGACGCCTTGCGCCAGCAGGGTCCGGCCATCTGGTCGGCGCTTCCGGCCCCCGAGCGCGCGCGGCTCCTCCGCCATGGTCGCACGCTCTGGGACGTCCACCGCTTTCGCATCGCGCCGCAGGTGGAAGCCGTGCTCGACCGAAGCATCGCGGAGGGCACGCTTGCCGTGATCGCGGCCTCGCTGCGATCGAGCGCCGCCGAGGAGGACGGCGCTCTCTCCGTGACGCTTCGCCGGCGCCACCAGTCGGTCGAAGAAACGCGAACCTTCGACCGGATCGTCGTCACGACCGGTCCCGGCCATGGCGACGTGACGCGCACCGATCCGCTTCTCGCCTCCCTCGTCGCCGAGGGCGAGATCGGCCCGGACAGGCTCGGCCTCGGCATCCACACCTCGCGGGAGAGCCGCGCCATCGGCTCCGACGACCGGGCTCGCCCATCGCTCTTCGTTGCAGGCCCTCTCGGGCGGGCGACCTTCGGCGAGTTGATGGGGCTCCCGGAGGTGACGGCCTCCGCCGAGCGGGTAGCGGACGGGGTCGCGCGCTTCATCGAAGACGAGCGGACCGTAGAGGCCCAGACGATCGTGGCCGACGAAACGTTTCTCCCAGCGCACTGAAGCGAGCGAGATAGCCCGGCAGCCTTACGTCGGGCTTCGGGTGCGAGGCGGCAGGTCAGACGCTCGACGCGACCCCGGTGCCGTTCGAGCTGCATTTCGTGATCGGCGCTCTCTCGCGCTGATGGGGTAAGCCCGCAGCCATTTTAAAGTGATTGCACGGGACGGCCGCCGATCGGGCTATCGACGCCCCGAGCAGCGGATCGCGCCGTCGCCCTTTTCAACACCCGAGACGGCCGACATGCGTGGCGGAAAGCTTGCCCGTGTGCCACACCCGCTTCGCGTCGCTGCCGATCCGCGAGGACGGATCGTCGGATGCTGGGATAAGAAGCCCCCTATCTCATTGTTTCGACGCGCCCCGAGTATGCTGCCCCTCGCAACCATTTGTAGCCATTCCAATATAGAACAGCATCGCGCACGGCCGGAGACGATATTCCCTTACGTAAGATTTTAACGATAAACTTCAACTCATTTGTTCGCCAGATCGTTTTCGGCATTGGGAGCTTAGCTGCTCATTGCGGAAAGGCGATATTAACGTATGTTAGCAATACATAACGACTATCGAGGCTAAGGTGCAGCGTTGCGAAATTTCGAGACCCATCATTTCGTGGATCACGAGCGGATAAGCGAAGCTCCTATCCTATCAGCACCGCGTCCGGTCTACCTTCAGGATTGGTGGCAGTCTGCGGCGCGCAGCGACCATCCCCATTCGGTGATCGATGTCGAGCGCGACGGTCGCCGACTCGGCGGCATTTCCTTCGTCACACGGCGCAACAAGATCGGCGCCCGCATCGGGCACGATCTCTTCTGGACCCATCTCGGCGGCCCGACCCTCGCCGACGGCCTGACCCCGGACGAGCAGCGCAGCGTGATCACGGAGATCGTCGAACGCCTCCCGCGGCGCGTCAGCTTTCGCTTCATGTGCGATTCCGGCCTCGACTATGCGGACAGCCTGCGCGAGGAGATGCTGAAAGCCGGGTTCAGCTGGGAGCGTCATCCGACATTCCTGCAGCATCCCGGCGATGTCGGCGTTCTCGAGCGGATGAAGGCCAAGCATCGCACCCATATCAAGGCAGGGCTGAAACGCCTCGCCGTGACGGACGGCACGTCGCAGGAGTTCATCGACTTCTACGCCAGCAATCTGGTGGCGGGCAGCCATTCGCCGCTGCACCTTGCGAAAGCCATTCTCGACAAGGGTCTCCAGCGCGGCAGGGCGCGCGTATTCTTCGCGCTGAACAAGAGCGGCGAGACGGGCCTCAACCGGATCGACGCGGCCATCGCCTGCGCGTGGGACGAGCAACGCTACTATTACTGGCTCTCCCGGCGGCGCATTCATCGCCCGGACGCGCCGAAGGTCGACAGCATCGCGACGAAGCTCCTCATCCTGGCCGCCATCGAGCACGCCGGGCAGCTCGGCCTCGTCTTCGACGCCGATTGCCCGGAGACCGTCGGCGGCCGGGCGCTGTTCGAGACCGTCTTCGGCTTCACGCGGATCGAGTATCGCGACGTCTATATCCGGCGGACGGCGATCACCGCGTTCTACGACAGGTCGATTCCGGGGCTGAAGCGGTTCATCAAGACCGTCTTTCCCAACGCGCCCCTGAAGATCGTGGATACCGACGGCCCGCGCTGAAGCGCACGCGAAAGTCCGATTCCGCCTGCCCCGACTTGAGCGCGGATTTCGGCCGACCGTCGGGCGCCGGCACGCGCGCCTGCCCGTTTCTCGTGAACGCACGCGCCGCCTTCCGCGGATGAATTTGCTCAGGAAGGATCGAACTATCGTATAAATATACTGCGACGATAGATATTATATCCCTTAGTCTCCGGAATGAAAGTTCCTAGCGGAGACGACGATGTCCTCGATCACGATCCTTGGCCTGTCCGGCAATGTCACGACGCCCTCGCGGACGGCGACGCTCGTGCGGGCCACCGTGCAGTCGCTCGCGGAAAAGACCGGCGCTGAGACCGACATCATCGAAATCGCGACCGTCGCGCCGCATCTTCTCTCCGCGCTGACGCGGGCGACGATTTCGCCCGAGGGCGAGGCGATCCTGCGCCGGATCGAGACGGCCGACGTGCTCGTCGTCGGCTCGCCGGTCTACCGCGCCTCCTATACGGGCGCGCTGAAGCACGTCTTCGACCTCGTCGGCTTCGACGCTCTGGCCGGCAAGCCGGTGATCCTCGCCGCGACCGGCGGAAGTCCGCTGCACGGGCTCGTTACCGACCATCAGCTCCGGCCGCTCCTCGCCTTCTTCCGGGCGCTGAGCCTGCCCACCACGCTCTATGCGGTGGAAAGCGACTTCATCGACTATCGCCTCGCCAGCGACGCCATCGCCGCGCGGATCGAGCGGGCCAGCTCGGAGGCGGCGAGCTTCGTCTCCGCCACCGCCCTGCCCTCGCCGGCACCCCGCCTCGCCGCCACGGCCTGATCCGCTTCACGATACGGGAGACGTTCCAATGACCCAGTCCCACGACACCGATGCCCTGAAATTCGCCTATTGGGTGCCCAACGTCTCGGGTGGCCTCGTCATTTCCGATATCGAGCAGCGCACCAGCCACAGCGCCGAGTACAATCGCGAGCTCGCCCGCATCGCCGAGAAGGCCGGCTTCGACTACGCGCTGAGCCAGATCCGCTTCACCGCCGGCTACGGCGCGGACGAACAGCACGAGAGCGTGTCCTTCAGCCACGACCTTCTGGCGGCGACGACGAGCCTCAAGGTCATCGCCGCCATCCTGCCCGGTCCCTGGAACCCGGCGCTGGCCGCCAAGCAGATCTCGACGATCAGCTATCTCACCGGCGGCCGCGTCGCGGTCAACGTCGTCAGCGGCTGGTTCCGGGGCGAGTTCCACGCGATCGGCGAGCACTGGCTCGACCACGACGAGCGCTACCGCCGCTCCGAGGAATTCATCCGCGCCTTCAAGGGCGCGCTGACCGAGGACAACTTCTCCTTCCGCGGCGACTTCTACCGCTTCGCCGACTACACGCTGAAGCCCAAGCCGGCCGTCCTGCCGGAAATCTTCCAGGGCGGGTCCTCGCGCGCCGCCCGCGACATGGCCGCCCGCGTCTCCGACTGGTACTTCACCAACGGCAACACGCCGGAAGGTCTCGCCGCCCAGGTCGAGGACATCCGCGGCAAGGCCGCCGAGCATTCCCGCCATGTGAAGGTCGGCATCAACGCCTTCGCCGTCGTGCGCGACACGGAGGAAGAGGCCCGCGCCGTGGTGGAGGAGATCGTCGGGAAGGCCAATCCCGAAGCGGTCAACGCCTTCGGCCACGAGGTGAAGAACGCCGGCAAGGCCTCGCCGGAGGGCGAGGGCAATTGGGCGAAATCCACCTTCTCCGATCTCGTCCAATACAATGACGGCTTCCGCTCCAACCTGATCGGAACGCCGCTCCAGGTGGCCGAACGCATCGTCGCGCTGAAGCGCGCGGGGGCGGATCTCATCCTTCTCGGCTTCCTGCACTTCCAGGAAGAGGTCGCCTATTTCGGCGAGCACGTTCTGCCTCTGGTTCGCGAACTGGAAGCAGAGAGCGAAGCTTCGTCACGCATCGCCGCAGAGTAGCGGCGCGGGCGCCGTCCGTGTTCCTCCCGAGCGGGCGGCGCCTCTTTCCCATCTCCCGGAGTTCGTCCCTCATGACGGTTGCCCATTCCGGCGCCGGCTTTCGAGCCGCCGCGCCCGTCGATCCCGCGCGCTTCGACCTGCCGGCCTCCGCCGGCGGACAGAGCCTGACCTTTCGCGGGGTGAGCTTGAGCTTCGGCGGCGTCTCGGCCGTGCGCGACATCGATCTGTCCGTCGCGGCCGGCGAGATCCGCGCCGTCATCGGCCCGAACGGGGCGGGCAAGAGCTCCCTCATCAATCTCGCGACCGGCCTCTACGCGCCGCAGGCCGGGTGGATCAACATCGGCGAGCGCAGCTTCACGACGGTTCCGACCCGCCGGCTCGCGCGGCTCGGCGTCGCCCGCACCTTCCAGAACCTCGCCCTCTTCAAGGCGCTCAGCGTCCGGGACAACATCGCCGCCGGCCTGTCCCATCGCGCCCGGGCCAGCTTCATCGAGCATGTCGCCGGCATCGGCCGCGCCCGCGCCGATGCCGCCAAGGTCCACGAGGCGGTCGATCGGGTGATCGAGCTTCTCGACCTTAACGCCGTGTCCCATCGCGCCGCCGGGACCCTGCCCTATGGTCTGCAGAAGCGGGTGGAGCTCGGCCGCGCGCTCGTCGACCGGCCGCGGCTTCTTCTCCTCGACGAGCCGATGGCCGGCATGACCGCGACGGAGAAGCAGGACATGGCCGGTTTCGTGCGCGCCGCGCGCGATCGCTTCGGCACGACCATCGTTCTCGTCGAGCACGATATCGGCATCGTCATGGGCCTCTCCGATCGGATCGCGGTCCTCGACCACGGCACGAAGATCGCGGACGGCACGCCGGCCGAGGTCGCGGCCGATCAGGCGGTCATCGATGCCTATCTCGGCGTCGCCCACGAGGAGATCGCCGCGTGAGCGACTTCGACACGCTCTTTCTGACCGAGGTCGTCGTCGGCGGGCTCCTGTCGGGCGTCATGTACTCGCTCGTCGCGATCGGCTTCGTGCTGATCTACAAGACGTCCGGCGTCTTGAACTTCGCGCAAGGGGCCATGCTCCTCTTCGCCGCGCTGACCTTCGTCAGCCTCGTCGAGCGCGGGGTGCCCTTCGCCCTATCGCTTCTCGCCACGCTCGCCGTCATGGCGCTTCTCGGCCTGACGATCGAGCGTGCGGTCCTGCGGCCCCTCACCAACCGCCCGCCGATCACGCTCTTCATGGCGACGCTCGGCCTCTCCTACGTCATCGAGGGCGGCGCGCAGCTGCTCTGGGGCACCCAGGTCCATGCGCTCGATCTCGGCATCGAGGACCTGCCCTTCGATGTCGGCGGCGTCTTCATCTCGCAGTTCGATCTCTTCGCGGCCGGCGCCGCGGCGGCCATGGTCGCAGCCCTCATCGCCTTCTTTCGCTACACGCGCATCGGCCTCGCCTTCCGCGCGGTCGCGGACGACCCCTATGCCGCGCTCGCCGTCGGGCTTCGGCTGAACGTCGTCTGGGCCAGCGTCTGGACGGCCGCCGGCTTCGTCGCCCTCGTCGCCGGGCTTCTCTGGGGCGCGCGGCTGGGCGTTCAGTTCTCGCTCTCGCTCGTGGTGCTGAAGGCTCTGCCCGTCCTCGTCCTCGGCGGGTTCGACAGCGTGCTCGGCGCGATCGTCGGCGGGCTCGTCATCGGGGCCGGGGAAAAGCTGGCGGAGGTCTATCTCGGGCCGATCATCGGCGGGGGCATCGAAAGCTGGTTCGCCTATGCGCTGGCGCTCGCCTTCCTCCTGGTGCGTCCGAGCGGCCTCTTCGGCAAGACGCTGGTGGAAAGGGTCTGAGCGCCATGTCCTCGATCGCAGCCACGCCCGCCCCGGCCTCCGCCGTCACGCTGCCCCGCGTCACCGCGACGATCGCGCTTCTCGCGGTCGCCTTCCTCGGCGTGCCCCTCGTTGCCAACGCTTACGTGCTCGAAGCGCTGCTGACACCCTTTCTGGCGCTCTCGCTCGCCGCCGTCGGGCTCAATCTCCTCACCGGCTATGCCGGTCAGCTGTCGCTGGGCTCGGCAGCCTTCATGGCGGTCGGCGCCTATGCCGCTTTCAACCTCGATCTTCGCGTGCCCGGCCTGCCGCTCGTCGTCTCCATCGGCCTCGGCGGCGTCTTCGCCGCGGCCGTCGGCCTCGTCTTCGGCCTGCCGAGCCTCCGCCTGAAGGGCTTCTACCTCGCGGTCTCGACGCTCGCCGCGCAGTTCTTCGTCCAATGGGTCCTGACGCGCTTCGCCTGGTTCTCCAACGACAGCGCCTCCGGGGTCATCGACGCGCCACCGCTGACCTTCGCCGGCATCGCCTTCGAAGGTCCGCTCGGCCGCTATCTCTTCACGCTCGGCATCGTCGCGGTGCTGACCCTCTTCGCCTGGCGCCTCGCCGTCTCGCCGATCGGCCGCAACTTCATCGCCGTTCGCGACAACGAGACGGCCGCCCGCGTGATCGGCATTCCGGTCCTGCGCACCAAGCTGCTCGCCTTCGCCGTCTCCTCCTTCGTCATCGGGGTCGCCGGCGCGCTCTGGGCCTTCGCCTATCTGCGCACGGTCGAGCCGCACGGCTTCAATCTCGACCGATCCTTCCAGATCCTCTTCATCGTCATCATCGGCGGGCTCGCCACGATCCGGGGCGCGTTTCTGGGCGCCGCCTTCATCGTCGTCCTGCCGTTGCTTCTGTCGCGCCTCGGTGCGGCGCTTTTCGGAGACGTGTTCGATTCCGGCTCGATCGAGATGACACAGCGGATCGTCCTCGGCGCCCTCATCATCCTTTTCCTGATCCTCGAGCCCGATGGTCTCGCGGCCCTCGGCAGCAAGCTGAAGCGTCGCCTCGGCTTCTGATACGGCACGAGAAACAAGTTCCAAGCCCCTGATCTCGAAAGCATCCCGCTTTCGATCGACACCCGGAGTCCGTCTGATGTCCGCTTCCCGATTTCTGCGCCGCGCGGCCCTGTCGACCGCGCTCGGCTTCGCCGCCCTCGGGCTCGCCACGCTGGCGCCGGCCGGCTCGGCCTATGCCGACGAGCAGTATTTCCCCCTCCAGAGCTATCGCGTCGGGCCCTATGCGGCCGGCGGCACCGGCTTCTTCGGCGGGTTCATCGACTATCTCAACCTCATCAACACGCGCGACGGCGGCGTGAACGGCGTCAAGCTGACCTATAGCGAGGGCGAGACGCAATACGAGGTCGAGAAGGGCGTCGAGGTCTACGAGCGACTAAAGACGAACCCGAACATCGCGGCCTGGAACCCGCTTTCGGTCGGCATCGCCTATGCCATGATCGACCGCATCACCGACGACAAGGTGCCGCTGATCACGATCAACCACGGCCGCACGGATTCCACCGACGGCCGGGTCTTCCCTTACGTCTTCCCGCTGCTCCTCAACCCCTACAGCGAAAGCTCGGGCATCGTGAACTACATCGCCTCCAAGGAAGGCGGGCTGGAAAAGCTGAAGGGCAAGAAGATCGCCGTCCTCTATCACGGCTCGCCCTACGGAAAGGAAACGATCCCGATCTACGAGCTTCTCGCTGAGAAATACGGGTTCGAGGTCCAGCAGATCGAGGTGCCCCATCCCGGCAACGAGCAGCAGGCACAGTGGCTGACCATCCGGCGCGCCAAGCCCGACTACGTGGTTCTGCGCGGCTGGGGCGTCATGAATCCGGCGGCTCTGAAGGCTGCGCAGAAGACGGGCTTTCCGGCCGACCACATCGTCGGCAATGTCTGGTCGAACTCCGAGGAAGACGTGAAGCCCGCCGGCGACGCGGCCAAGGGCTATACTGCGATCACCACGCAGGCTTCCGGCAACAGCTATCCGGTGGTCCAGGAAATCATCAAGACGCTCTACGACAAGAACGAGGGCAATCTCTCGGACAAGAGCCGCATCGGCTCGGTCTACCACAATCTCGGCATCGTCAACGGCATCCTCAATGTCGAGGCCATCCGCATCGCGCAGGAGAAGTTCGGCAAGCGGACGCTGAATGGCGACGAGGTCCGCTGGGGCTTCGAGCACCTCCAGCTCGATCCCGCCCGCGTGGAGGCGCTCGGCGCCAAGGATCTCTTCCACTCGATCAACGTCACCTGGAAGAACCACGAGGGCGACGGTCTCGTGACCTTCCAGCAATGGGACGGGGCGAAGTGGAACGTCGTCTCCGACTGGATCGCGCCGGACTGGGCGCTGCTGCGCCCGATCATCGAGAAGTCCTCCGAGGCCTACGCCAAGGAGAAGGGCCTGACGCTGCGCACCGAGGAGGACGCCGAGCGCGTGGCCTCGGGCAAGCAGGCGGCCAACGCCAACTGATCCGGCCCACCGGGGCCGCGGCATCGCCGTGTGGCCCCGGCCCTCTCACCCCAGCGAGGCTTCGATGGCGCATCCTCTCCTTTCCGTCGACGGCATCGCCGCCTCCTACAACGGCGCCGTCGTGGCGTTGACAAGCGTTACCTTCGAGGTCGCGCCAGGTGAGATTCTCGCCCTGCTCGGCTCGAACGGGGCGGGCAAGTCGACGATCCTGAAAGCGGTCTCACGGCTTCTGAAGGCCGAGCGCGGCGCGCTGACGGCGGGGCGAATCTCCTTCGACGGTGCCGACACCGCTCGACACGGGCCGGGCGACCTCGTGCGGCGGGGGCTCGTGCCCGTGCTGGAAGGCCGGCACTGTTTCCGCTCGCTGACGATCGAGGACAATCTCGTGACCGGCGGCATCGGGCGCGGCTCGTCGCGCGCGGAGGCCGCGGCCGATCTCGAGCGCATCTACGGCTACTTCCCGCGTCTTGCCGAGAAGCGCCGGCTCGCCGCGGGTCTCGCCTCCGGCGGCGAACAGCAGATGGCCGCGATCGGCCGCGCGCTGATGGGCCGCCCGCGTCTCCTCGTCTTGGACGAGCCCTCGATGGGCCTCGCGCCCAAGATCGTCGAGGACATCTTCGCGACCCTTCGCCGGCTGAACGCGGACGAGGGTCTCACCATTCTCGTCGCCGAACAGAATTCGGCGGTGGCGCTGCGCCATGCCGACCGGGCCGTCGTGATCGAGAACGGGGTGTCCGTGCTCGAAGGACCTGCCGGCGAGATCGCCGCTCGCGGCGATATCAAGGCCTTCTATCTCGGCCTGTCCGCGCTTCCGCCCCCGGCCTTCGCCCAAGCCTGACGACCAACCCTCGCAACCACGGAAGGACAGATCCATGACCATCCAGTCCCAGACGTTCGACACGGCCGGCAAGGCCGTTCCCGGTCTGCCCCGGCCGACGACGCCCGCCCATGTCGTGGCCAGCGACGCCGAGGCGCTGCAGATCGCGACGGAGCTTGCCGCACGCTTCAAAGTCGATGCCGCCAAGCGCGATCAGCACCGGATCTGGCCGGTCGAGGAGCTCGACGCCTATTCGCAGTCGGGCCTCTGGTCGATCAACGTTCCCAAAGCCTTCGGCGGCCCCGAAGTGTCCTATGCGACGCTCGCCAAGGTGATCGAAATCATTTCCGCCGCCGATCCCTCCATCGGCCAGATCACGCAGAACCATCTCGGCGTCGTCGCGGCCATCCGCACCGTCTCGGAGCCGGCGCAGCAGGCCCTTCTCTTCGGCGAAGTGCTGAAGGGCGTGCGCTTCGGAAACGCCTTCTCCGAGTTCGGCTCCAAGCGCGCGGCGGATTTCGAGACGAAGATTGAGGATGCCGGCGACCATGTCGTCGTCACCGGCCGGAAGTTCTATTCCAGCGGCGCCCTGCTCGCCCATCTCGTGCCGATCGTGGCACTCGACGACCAAGGCCGCGCCTGGTACGCGATCGCCGACCGGAACGCCGAGGGGCTCACCGTCATCGACGACTGGTCCGCCTTCGGCCAGCGCACGACCCTGTCCGGCACCGTGATCCTAGACGGCGTCAAGGTGCCAAAGACCCATCTCGTGCCGGGCTACAAAGGCTACGAAGTCCCAACCGCCGACGGCGCGATCTTCCAGATCATCCAGGTCGCGGTCGATACGGGCATCGCCCGCGCAGCGATCGAGGACACGATCGATTTTGTGCGCACGAAGTCGCGTGCCTGGGTGGACAGCGGCGTCGATCGGGCGACCGACGATCCCTACACGATCCAGGCCGTCGGCTCGCTGACCGTCCGGCTTCATGCCGCGCAGGCGCTGCAGGACATTGCAGGCCATGCGGTGGACCGGGCGGTCGCCAACCCGACGGCCGAGTCCGTCGCGGAGGCGCAAGTGAGAACGGCCGAGGCGAAGATCCTCTCGACGGAGATCGCCATCGAGGCGACGAACAAGCTCTTCGAGCTGGCCGGCACACGCTCGACGCTCGCCGAACACGGGCTCGACCGGCACTGGCGCAACGCGCGCACCCACACGCTGCACGATCCCGTGCGCTGGAAATACGCAATCGTCGGCCAATTCTATCTGAACGATCGCCTGCCCCCGCTCCACGCCTGGAGCTGACGCGGCGCGTATCCTAACGAGCGACAAGGAGAGAACGGGATGTCGAAACACACCTACAAGGTCATCGAAATCGTCGGCTCCTCGCCGACTTCCGTGGAGGACGCGATTTCCGGCGCGATCGAGGATGCGTCCAAGACGGTGCGCAACATCCGATGGTTCGAGGTCGTCGAGACGCGCGGCCATGTCGAGAACGGCAAGGTCGCGCATTATCAGGTGACGCTGAAGATCGGCTTCACGCTGGAGGAGTGATCCTCGGGGCAACCTCCCCCGGCGTCTCCGCGGCCCTCGCGCGGGGACGACCCGAGGCCGCTTCAAGCCGCCGTGGAGGCCAGCGCCTGCGAAGCGATGCGACCGGCGAGACTAGCGCACTGCCCGCGAATGTCGGGGACGGCCGTGATTTCCCAATAGCGGGCGCGCGTGACCGGGCCGACGGCGAAGACGCGCGTCGAGGGCGTGCCGTTTCGGCCGATGACGGCGCAGTGATCGTCTACTTCGATGCCGATGTTCAGGGGATCGGCGCGAAGCAGACCGTCGGCGATGAGGCGGCCGATCAGCCCATCGGGATCGGCCTGCGGATCGCGCAGGATTCCGGTGCAGTCGACAACCCGGCCGACGCGCATCGTCTCGACCTCGGTGGCGCCCCGGCGCCGGAAGGCGACGTCGATGCCGGCTTCGTTCTGTTCGAGGCCGAGAAAGCGTCCGGCGACGATGTCGAGCCGGCCAGTCGACAGAGCCGCGCGAATCCGCGTCTCGCTTTCCGGCGGCAGGCGATGGCGGTGGACCTCCCACCAGGTTCGGCCATGGCGCAGGAAGCGAGCGCGGGCGCCGGGCGTCAGCGAATTCCAGAGAGCCGCCGTGTGCGGGCGCACGCCGTCGACGACGTCGCGCCAGTCGCCGCCCCGTTCCGTCGCCCAGGCCGCCGTCGTCCGAAACCAGCGCAGAACGTAGGAGATGTCGGTGCCGAAGGGCATGTCGGCGGCGTCGATCTTCAGCGGCGTATTGCGCTTGTGAACACGCGGCAGCTGGCCGCGCCGGGAAAGCGCCGTGATCTTGCCGCGATGGCCGCGATGGACGAGCTGGATGACCGTGTCGATCATCGACAGGCCGGTGCCGAGCACGAGCACGGGATCGTCGAGCCCGATGCCGGCCGCCTCCGGCGTCGACCAGGCATCGACATAGGGGCTGCCGGTTGCGAAGCCCGGCACCTGATGCCCGGTCGCGAGCACGGCGGCATGGCCGAGATGCGTCGCCCCGTCCACATCCACCGCGACGCCCCCCTGCGTCGTCCGGATCGCGGTGCAGTCGCCCTGGACGATGGCGAGACGGCCATCGCCGGTCCCCTTGATCCATGGCTTCACGAGATCGCCGAGATAGCTCGCGAAATGGCGCCGCGGCACGAAGCAGAAGGGATCGGAGCATCGAATGTCCGCCGCCGCGCCCGATTGAAGAAGCCAGCGCCAGAAATGCTCGGTGTCGTTGGCATAGGCGCTCATCGAGCCGGCGCGCGTGTTCAGAATGTGGTCCGGCTCGGTCGTGGAATAGGCGATGCCGCGCCCGATCTCGGAGCGACGCTCGACGATGGTCACGCGCAGGCGGCTGTCGGTGCCGCGCAGCAGGTGGGCGGCCAGGATGACGCCGCTCGCACCGCCGCCGATGACGATCACATGGCCCACGATCATGCCGCTTCTCCCTCTCGGTCGCCGCAGGGTTTCGACGGGCGACATGTCAGGCGTTGATGGCGAGTTCGTCCAGTCCGTCCGAGATCAGCGACGGCATCGCGGCCAGTTCGGCGAGCGTCTTCTCGTCCAGCACGGCCGAGATGGCGTTGCGCACCTCCAGCATAACCAGCCGGACGGCGCAGTGCTCCTCGCTGCGGCAGTCGTCGCAGCGTCGATAGGCGGTGCGGCTGGCGCAGGAGATCGGCGCGAGCGGCCCGTCGACGACGCGAAGGATATGCCCGACCCGGATCTCCTCGGCCGGCCGGGACAGGCCATAGCCGCCATTGCGTCCCTTGCGGGCGTAGATGATGCCGGCATTGCGCAGATCGCCGAGGATCGCGTCGAGAAACTTCTTGGAGATCGTGTCGGCGGTGGCCATCTCGATCGACTGCGTCAGACGTCCCGGCGGCACCGACGCGAGGTAGACCATGGCTTTCAGACCATACTTGCCCTTCATCGTCAGCATCGATCGCACCTGCCGTCACGCCACAGACCGAGCCGCGTCGCGACTCGAATAGCCCATAAGATAGATAGACCAATCCTGATTGCCCAGCCTTTGCGGCAAGATCGCGCTTGGAATCGACGCAAACGGAGAAAATGCGTCGCGTCATGGCAGGGAATCCGTCGAAACGGCGGAGGCCATACGATCTTCGCCGACGCCGGCGAACTCGCCGTCCGCAATCGTCGCCGATTCCACGGCGGCGAGTCGATCGTCCGGCCCGGCCCGATGATGAGTCGCGAGCGTCATGTAGAGAACCATGGCGACGGCCGACGCGAAGAAGACCCCGTCGCGAAGGGAACGGATGAAGGACCGCCTGACCAAAGAGCTTCTCCGCCGCTGTTCACCGCGGGACGAAGCGTGCAGCAGAATGGGGTCCTATGTCTACAGACATTGTAGCCTAATTGACCGTGGACACCTTGGGATGCGCGGTCTCAGCCCGGCTCGTAGCGGCTGATCTCCGGGCCGGACCCGACGGGTAGAAGCAGGCGCCTCGTGCCCGGCACCGAACGCACCACCCGCGCAGAGCGGCGGACCTCGTCGGTCGCCGGGCGGATCGTCATGCCGGATGCCAGTCGATCGCAAGTTCCTCGCGAAAGGCGAAGCGGACGAGATGGCGGGCGACGACATCTTCGAGCTGCGTCATCTCGGCGTCGCTCGGCGAGGTCAGTTCCATGATCAACGTCTCGCCCTCGCTCCTGACACGGCAATCGCCGATGCTGAAGGGGATGAGGCCCGAGGTCTCGTCCTCCGTCACGGGAAGCTTGTGGGCGAAGTGCTTGCAGAGCTGCCGGCGGTACTTGTCGGCATTCGGGGTCGAGAGCGTCGCGACCCGAACGACGCTGCCCTTGGTCTCTTCGATCCCGCTCATCGTGCGCGCTCCACGGCTCCGGCCGCGGCGTCGAGCGCGGCGGCGATCTGATCTGCAGCGGCATCGTCGAGCGGCCCCTGCTTGAGACGAAGCCGCATGGCGAGCTTCAGGTTCTCCATGGCCCGCAGCACCGGCGCCGGCATCGGAGGCCGCCCCCGTTCGCCGCCGGGCCCGCCGCGCGCCAGAAGATCGTCGGCGGCGGCCCGGTTGGCGGCCAGGAAGGCCTCGCCCTCGGACGTGACGGAATAGCTCTTGCGGCCACCCTCCGCCTCGACCGAGGCATAGCCCATGTCTTCCAGCCAGGAGAGCGTCGGATAGATCACGCCGGGGCTCGGCGTGTAGCTGCCGCCGAGGCGCTCCTCGATGGACTTGATCAGCTCGTAGCCGTGGCGCGGGGCTTCAGCCAGCATGGCGAGGAGGAGAAGGCGCAGATCGCCATAGTCGAACATGCGCCCGCCGCGTCCGCCGCCGCCGCGATGGCCGTGGTGCCGGCCATGGTGATGGCCGCGCCCGTGATGCTCTCCATGCGAGCCGGCGTCGGGACCGGCGTGGGTTTCGGAAGGGTGACTGTCGCGGTGCGAACCGCTGGAATGATCGTGTTTCATGAAGCCGATGTAGCTCCAGATATATCGAGTATCAAGATATATCTGGATTACAATTTGGTAAGAATGTGGGCTCTGTTGCCGGTCGTCTCATGGCGTTGCCGCTCAGAGTTCGAGTCCGGGATTCGGCTTAAGTCACTGCGCCCACTGGCCTGTTCGTCTAACGATCGCAGCGGCACTCGGTCGAATGCCTCGCCCGGATCTATTCGCGTGTTCGCTCAGAATGCCGTCGAATGGCCCGCATCCGGTAACGCCTTGATCCCGAAACGCCTCAGACTTCGAATCCGAAGTGCTTCTCAGTCCCTTGATCCCGCTGCAGTTCGGCAATGACCGGCTCGTTTGCCCCTTCGACTTGTGGTTTTCGCCGCCGGAGACCACGTTCGGCCGCACAGCGGAGGTCCCTCCTTTGAAAACGGGCTCCACGGGGAAGAGGCAAAGGCCATGAACGGCGCGATCCACCATGTGACGGCGATCTCGGGCGAGGCCCGGCGGACCATCGACTTCTACACGCGCGTCCTCGGCCTCCGGCTCGTGAAGAAGACGGTGGATTTCGACGAACCTTCGATCGGCCATCTCTATTTCGGCAACGCGGCGGGCTCGCCGGGTTCGCTCATCACCTTCTTCCCGATCGAACACGCCGCGGAGGGCCGCCTCGGCGTCGGCGACGTGCAGGAAACGGTCTTCGCCGTGCCGGAAGCCTCGCTCGGCTACTGGACACATCGGTTTCTGGAGAAGAGCGTCGCGAACAAGGGACTGTCCCGCCGCTTCGGCGAGCGGGCGATCGCCTTCAAGGATCTCGACGGGACCGATCTCGCCCTCGTCGGCATGCGCGGCGTCGAAGGCGCGCCCGGTCCCGTCGGCGGCGAGGTGCCGGCCGAGCATGCGATCCGGGGTCTCCACGGCGTCAGCCTGCTTCTCGAGGAGGCGGGGCCGACGGCGCGCATCCTGACGGAGGTCTTCGGCTACGAGGAGGTCGGCGCGGAGGAGACGACGCGGCGCTTCCGGCGGCCCGGCGCGACCTTCGGCGCGGTGGTCGATATCCGCGCCGTCGGCGGCTTCCTCGTGCCGCGACCCGGCCGGGGCTCGGTGCATCACGTCGCCTTCCGCGCCGTGGACGATGCCGCCCAGGCCGCCATGGCGACGAAGGTCGCGGAGGAGCACGAACTGGAGCCGACCGAACCGAAGGACCGGCGCTATTTCCGCTCGGTCTATTTTCGCGAGCCCGGCCATCTTCTCTTCGAGATCGCGACGGACGAGCCGGGCTTTGACGTGGACGAGGCCCCGGATCGTCTCGGCGAGGTGCTGCAGATCCCGCCCTTCCTGGAGGCCCGCCGCGAAGAGATCGCGGCAGACCTTCCCGATCTCGCGGATTGAAGCCGTCGCGCGATCAGCCCATGCGCTCGGAGGCGTATCCGCCGGGGCTGGCGGGGAAGACCACGGTGCGGTTGCCGTTCTGGAAGACGCGGTGGTGGATGTGGGCGTGGATCGCGCGCGACAGGACCTGCGCCTCCACGTCCCGCCCGATCGTCACGTAGTCGGCCGCCGACTGCGCATGGGTGATGCGCGCCACGTCCTGCTCGATGATCGGCCCCTCGTCGAGGTCGGCCGTCACGTAATGGGCGGTCGCCCCGATCAGCTTCACGCCGCGGCCATAGGCCTGCTTGTAGGGATTGGCGCCCTTGAAGCTCGGCAGGAAGGAATGGTGGATGTTGATGATCCGCCCCGACATCTCCTGGCACATGCGGTCCGACAGGACCTGCATGTAGCGCGCCAGCACGATCAGCTCGGCCCGGGTCGAGGTCACGATCTCCATGATCCGCGCCTCGGCCTCGGGCTTGTTGGCCTTGGTCACGGGGATGTGGTGGAAGGGAATGTCGTGGTTCACGACGACCTTCTGATAGTCGAAATGGTTCGACACGACGGCCACGATGTCGATCGGCAGCGCGCCGATCTTCCAGCGGTAGAGAATGTCGTTGAGGCAGTGGCCGAAGCGCGAGACCATGAGGACGACCTTCATCGGCGTCGCGGAATCGTGGAAGGCGTAGGTCATGGCGAAGGGCTCGGCGACCTCGGGGAAGCCCGCTTCCAGCTCGGCGAGCGAAACGCCCTCCTCCGAGACGAGGCCNGGAATCGTGGAAGGCGTAGGTCATGGCGAAGGGCTCGGCGACCTCGGGGAAGCCCGCTTCCAGCTCGGCGAGCGAAACGCCCTCCTCCGAGACGAGGCCGACGCGCATGAAGAAGCCGCCGGTGTCGAGATCGTCGAACTGCGCGCTGTCGACGATGTTGCAGCCCTTGGCCGCGAGATAGGTGGAGATCGCCGCGACGATCCCGCGGGTCGACCGGCAGGTCACGGTGAGAACGAACTGGCTCATCGACAATCCTCAGATGCTACGGCGCCACGGCGGCCGACGAAGCCTTCCCGCGAAGCAAGGGCCAAGGCTGCTCGATCGGCGACATTCAACGGAGATCGGTGACGCATAAGGCGGCAGCGGACACAGCGGACGGCCACCCGGCATGGCGCCGAGCCGCGCGAGCCGAGACGGCCGGACAAAGGAAAAGCCGCCGGACGAAGGTCCAGGCGGCTTCTCCGCAGATCGCGTATCAGCGTGGACAAGGCGTGTCGTATCGGCAGGCGCGCGCGAGGGCGTCCGCCGATCGATGCCTCGGATCAAGCGAAGCGGCGCTTACTTGTTGACGGCGTCCTTCAGACCCTTGCCGGCCGCGAACTTCGGCACGTTGCGGGCCGGGATGTCGACCTCGGCGCCCGTGGACGGGTTGCGGCCCTTCGAGGCGGCGCGATGGCTGACGGAGAACGTGCCGAAGCCGACGAGCCGGATGTCGTCGCCCTTCGCCAGGGTCGTCTCGAGCACGTTGAAAACGGCGTCGACCGCGTCGGTCGCCTGCTGCTTCGAAAGATCGGCCTTTTCGGCGACGGCGGAAACAAGCTCGTTCTTGTTCATCGGACATTCTCCTGACTTGAATTGGAAGCCGCTTGGGACTCGGCGGGACGATGAGCGAGTCGAGCGCATCATTCAAGACAGGAAGTCCCGCAAACCCAACAATTCCGGGCTTTTCATAAAAAATGCCGCCCTTTCGGGCGGCATTTCAGAGTCGAAACGTGCCGATTCGAAGCTCAGTGAGCGATCGCTGCGGCGCCCTCGCCGGCCGTGCCGGTCCCGACGGCGGGCGTCGCGGGCTCGGTCCATTCGATCGGCTCGGGAACGCGCAGGAGGGCGTGCTTGAGCACCTCTCCGATACGCGAGACCGGGATGATCTCGAGATTGTTCTTCACATTGTCCGGGATATCCACCAGATCCTTGGCGTTCTCCTCGGGGATCAGAACCGTCTTGATGCCGCCGCGCAAAGCGGCCAGCAGCTTCTCCTTCAGACCGCCGATCGGGAGCACGCGGCCGCGCAGCGTGATTTCGCCGGTCATGGCGATGTCACGCCGGACGGGGATGCCCGTCATCACCGAGATGATGGCGGTCGCCATGGCAACGCCGGCGGACGGGCCGTCCTTCGGGGTCGCGCCCTCCGGAACGTGGACATGGATGTCCCGCTTGTCGAAGAGCGGCGGCTCGATGCCGAAGTCGATCGCGCGGCTGCGGACATAGGATGCCGCCGCGGAGATGGACTCCTTCATCACGTCCTTCAGATTTCCCGTCACCGTCATCTTGCCCTTGCCGGGCATCATGACGCCTTCGATCGTCAGAAGCTCGCCGCCGACCTCCGTCCAGGCCAGACCCGTGACGATGCCGACCTGATCGTCCGCCTCGGCCTCGCCGTAGCGATACTTCGGCACGCCGAGGAAGTCGGCCAGATTGGCGGCCGTCACCTCGATCGAGGTGGCCTCGCCCTTCAGGATCTTCGTCACGGCCTTTCGCGCCAGCGTCATCAGCTCGCGCTCGAAGCTGCGCACGCCTGCCTCGCGGGTGTAGCGCCGTGCGATCTCCTGCAGAGCGTCCGTCGAGACGGAGAACTCCTCCGGCTTCAGGGCGTGATCCCGGATCGCCTTCGGCAGGAGATGCCGCCGCGCGATCTCGACCTTCTCGTCCTCCGTGTAGCCGGCGATGCGGATGATCTCCATGCGGTCCAGAAGCGGACCGGGGATGTTCATCGTGTTCGCCGTCGTCACAAACATGGTCGAGGAGAGGTCGTACTCGACCTCCAGGTAGTGATCCATGAAGGATGCGTTCTGCTCGGGATCGAGCACCTCCAAGAGAGCCGAAGACGGATCGCCGCGGAAATCCTGGCCCATCTTGTCGATCTCGTCGAGCAGGAAGAGCGGATTGGTCTTCTTGGCCTTCTTCATCGACTGGATGACCTTGCCGGGCATCGAGCCGATATAGGTGCGCCGATGGCCGCGGATCTCGGCCTCGTCGCGCACGCCGCCGAGCGCCATGCGAACGTATTCGCGGCCCGTCGCCCGCGCGATCGACTTGGCGAGCGAGGTCTTGCCGACGCCCGGAGGGCCGACGAGGCAGAGAATGGGCCCCTTCAGCTTGTTCTGGCGGCTCTGGACGGCGAGATACTCGACGATCCGCTCCTTGACCTTGTCGAGCCCGTAATGCTCCTCGTCGAGGATCGCCTCGGCCTTCTTCAGGTCGATGCGGATCTTCGACTTGTTGCCCCAGGGCAGACCGAGCAGCCAATCGAGATAGTTGCGCACGACGGTCGCCTCGGCGGACATCGGGCTCATCTGCTTCAGCTTCTTCAGCTCGGCGGTCGCCTTCTCGCGACCCTCCTTGGAGAGCTTGGTCTTCTTGATCCGATCCTCGATCTCGGCGGCCTCGTCGCGGCCTTCCTCGCCGTCGCCGAGCTCCTTCTGGATCGCCTTCATCTGCTCGTTCAGATAGTATTCGCGCTGGGTCTTCTCCATCTGCCGCTTGACGCGAGAGCGGATGCGCTTCTCCACTTGAAGAACCGAGATTTCGGCCTCCATGAAGGACAGGGCCTTCTCCAGCCGGTCGCGAACCGAGGTCAGGCCGAGCATCTCCTGCTTCTCGCCGATCTTGATGGCGAGATGGGACGCGACCGTGTCGGCGAGCTTGGAATAGTCGTCGATCTGGCCGGCGGCTCCGACGACCTCGGGCGAGATCTTCTTGTTGAGCTTGACGTAGTTCTCGAACTCCGAGACCACCGAACGCGCGAGCGCCTCGATCTCGACCGGGTCCTCCTCGACCTCGTCCACGACCTCGGCCGCCGCCTCGTGCCACTCGACACGATCGGAGAAGGACGAGATGCGGGCGCGCGTCATGCCCTCGACCAGCACCTTGACGGTGCCGTCGGGCAGCTTCAGGAGCTGCAGAACATTGGCGATGGTGCCAAGGTCGTAGATAGCCTCCGGCGAAGGGTCCTCGTCGCTGGCGTTCTTCTGCGTGACGAGCAGGATCTGCTTGTCCGAGCCCATCACCTCCTCGAGCGCCTTGATGGACTTCTCGCGGCCCACGAAGAGCGGCACGATCATGTGCGGAAACACGACGATGTCGCGAAGCGGAAGCACGGGGTAGAGCGTCTCGCTCCCCTCGCCTGCGCCGGGATTGTTCTTCGACATGATTACCCTTTCTGCGACATGCGTCGCCTCAGGCCGTCCGGCGCGGACCTCATGGTCCAAGCATCCGTGCGGGACGCCAACTTGCCATCCCTATGTGGGCCAGCCTGCTTGAGCCTTCAATGATTCAAACGCCAAGCTTTGCCGAACAGGCCCATCTCCCGTCATCATAATGTCGCAGATACGGCAGCCGTCCAGAAAAAAGCCCGCCCCGGCAGGACCGGGACGGGCTCGCGTAAGCTCGATCGCGACGGTCGGTCCCCGCGTCAGGCGCTGACGTTCTCTTTCTCGTCCTTGCGCTCGGCGTAGATGTAGAGCGGACGCGCCTTGCCATCGATGACCTCCTCGGAGATCACGACCTCCTGAACGCCTTCCAGCGTCGGCAGGTCGAACATCGTGTCGAGCAGCATGGACTCCATGATGGAGCGCAGGCCGCGGGCGCCGGTCTTGCGGTCGATCGCCTTGCGCGCGATTGCCTTGAGCGCGTCCTCGTGGAAGGACAGCTCGACATTCTCCATCTCGAACAGGCGCTGATACTGCTTCACCAGCGCGTTCTTCGGCTGGACGAGGATCTGCACGAGAGCCGGCTCGTCGAGATCCTCCAGCGTCGCCAGAACCGGCAGACGGCCGACGAATTCCGGGATCAGACCGAACTTCAGAAGATCCTCCGGCTCCACCTGGCGGAAGAGATCGCCGGTGCGGCGGTCTTCCGGCGAAGAGACGTTCGCCGCGAAGCCGATCGAGGTCTTGCGGCCGCGGTCGGAGATGATCTTGTCGAGGCCCGCGAAGGCGCCGCCGCAGATGAAGAGGATGTTCGCGGTATCGACCTGCAGGAACTCCTGCTGGGGATGCTTGCGGCCACCCTGCGGGGGCACGGAGGCGACCGTGCCTTCCATGATCTTCAGAAGCGCCTGCTGCACGCCCTCGCCCGAAACGTCGCGGGTGATCGAGGGATTGTCCGACTTCCGGCTGATCTTGTCGATCTCGTCGATGTAGACGATGCCGCGCTGGGCGCGCTCGACATTGTAGTCCGCCGACTGGAGCAGCTTGAGGATGATGTTCTCGACGTCCTCGCCGACATAGCCGGCTTCGGTCAGCGTCGTCGCATCCGCCATCGTGAAGGGTACGTCGAGGATGCGGGCCAGCGTCTGGGCGAGCAGCGTCTTGCCGCAGCCGGTCGGCCCCATCAGGAGGATGTTCGACTTCGCCAGCTCGACGTCGTTGTTCTTCGCCGCGTGCGCCAGCCGCTTGTAGTGGTTGTGCACGGCGACCGAGAGGACCTTCTTGGCGAAGGACTGGCCGATCACGTAGTCGTCGAGGACCGCGATGATCTCCTGCGGTGTCGGCACGCCCTCGCGCGACTTCACCATCGAGGATTTGTTCTCCTCGCGGATGATGTCCATGCAGAGTTCGACGCATTCGTCGCAGATGAACACGGTCGGACCCGCGATCAGCTTGCGGACCTCATGCTGGCTCTTTCCGCAGAAAGAGCAGTAGAGCGTATTCTTCGAGTCGCCGCCGCTCACTTTGCTCATCCGATTATCCTTCCGGTCCGGTCCTTCGGAACGCCTCTCGCGTGGGCAAGCGTCCCTTAGACCTCCATGTTATGCCACGCTGCCTTGATTGCAACAGCGGCGCTCAGCGGCTGAAACGCGCCTATGTGACACTTTTTCTCAATTTCGATGCTGCGTCAGGAACCTTGAGCGATCCTGAACGCCGCTCCAAAATTCTTGCCGTCGCCTGCGGCGCCCGGCGATCCGTCGCAGGACCGCCGGGCGCAAGGTCGTCAGGCCGGGTTCAGCGCCGCCTCGAGCTCGTCTCGGTTCGAATAGACCTTGTCGATCAGTCCGAAGGCCTGCGACTCCTCGGCGGTCATGAAATGATCGCGATCGAGGGTCCGCTCGATGGTCTCGAGGTCCTGACCCGTGTGCTTCACGTAGACCTCGTTGAGGCGACGCTTCAGCTTGATGATGTCCTGTGCATGACGCTCGATGTCGGACGCCTGACCGGAGAAGCCGCCCGAGGGCTGGTGCACCATGATGCGGGCGTTCGGCGTGGCGAAGCGCATGTCCTTGTGGCCGGCGCAGAGAAGCAGCGAGCCCATCGAGGCGGCCTGGCCGATGCAGAGCGTCGACACGGCCGGGCGGATGAACTGCATCGTGTCGTAGATCGCCATGCCGCTCGTCACCACGCCGCCCGGCGAGTTGATGTAGAGCGCGATCTCCTTCTTCGGGTTCTCGGCCTCGAGGAAGAGCAGCTGCGCGCAGACGAGCGTCGCGATCCCGTCCTCGATCGGGCCGGTGATGAAGATGACCCGCTCTTTCAGAAGCCGCGAGAAGATGTCGTAGGCGCGCTCGCC
Organism: Aureimonas sp. Leaf427; assembly: GCF_001425485.1. Classification (GTDB taxonomy): domain Bacteria; phylum Pseudomonadota; class Alphaproteobacteria; order Rhizobiales; family Rhizobiaceae; genus Plantimonas. The sequence goes on from NZ_LMQW01000023.1 coordinate 352,699, forward strand.
GCGGTTCGTCTGCTCGACGACCATCGGGACGAGGTTCATCGCTCTTTCCACGGGATGGATCATGGGGTCTCTCTCAACTGCTGGGGTGGCGGGCGCCGAACCGGCGCCCCTCTTACGAATCATGAGGCGGGAGTCTTCGCCGTAGATAGGACCGCCCCCCATGTCGATGCAAGGGAGCGAAACCCTTCCGACCACGATGGGGTGAACGAGAGGTGACGCTCTCCCGCCTCGCGAAAGGCTTCGGCAAGGAATAGGGCCGCCGCAACGAAAAAGGCCGGCGCTGAGGCCGGCCTTCGATGGTCGTGTCGGACGATGCGATCAGGCGGTGAGAACCGCGTCCTCGTCGTCTTCCTTCATCAGCTCTTCCTTGCTGACCGTCTTGTCCGTCACCTCGACCTCGTTGAGGAGGTGGTCGACGACCTTCTCCTCGTAGATCGGCGCGCGCAGGCTGGCGACGGCCTCGGGATTGGAGCGGAAGAACTCGTAGATCTGCTGCTCCTGGCCGGGATAGCGGCGGACCTGCTCGAACACGGCGCGCTGAAGCTCCTCGTCCGTGATCTGGACGCCGGCCTTCTCGCCGATCTCGGACAGGACGAGGCCGAGACGGACGCGACGCTCGGCGAGGCGGCGATACTCGTCGCGCGCCTTCTCCTCGGTCGTCTCCTCGTCCTCGAAGCTCTTGCCGTTCTGCTCGAGCTCGTTCGTCACCTGCTTCCAGATGTTGCCGAACTCGGCTTCGACGAGCTTCTCGGGCAGCTCGAAGCTGTACTCGGTGTCGAGCGCGTCGAGAAGCTGGCGCTTGACCTTCTGACGGGTCGCCATGCCGTACTGGCTCTCGATCTGCTCGCGGACGACCGTGCGCAGGCGCTCGATCGATTCCAGGCCGAGCTTCTTGGCCAGCTCGTCGTCCAGCTCCAGGCTCGTCGGCTTGGAGATCGACTTCACGACGACGTCGAAGACGGCTTCCTTACCGGCCAGATGGGCGGCGCTGTAGTCTTCTGGGAAGGTGACCGTCACGGCCTTCTCGTCGCCGATCGAGGCGCCGACCAGCTGGTCCTCGAAGCCGGGAATGAAGGTGTTCGAGCCGAGAACGAGGCTCGACTCCTCGGAGGAGCCGCCCTCGAAGGCCTCGCCGTCGATCTTGCCGACGAAGCTCATGGTGAGCTTGTCGCCCTCTTCGGACGCGCCGTCCTTCGGCTCGTATTCGCGAGCGTTCTCGGCGATGCGCTTGACCTGCTCCTCGACCTCTTCGTCCGGGATCTCGACGATCGGACGCTCGATCTTGATGCCGCTCGTCTCCTTCAGCTCGAAGGAGGGCAGCGTCTCGTAGGACACGGTGAAGCGGAAGTCCTGCTTGCCGTTCAGCACCTTCTCGGCTTCGCCCTCGTCTTCCGACATGGCGACCTCGGGCTGCATGGCGGAGCGCTCCTTGCGGTCGGCGATGACCGACCGGGGCGTCTCGTTGACGATCTGGTTGACGATCTCGGCCATCATGGAGCGGCCGTACATCTTGCGCAGATGGGCGAGCGGCACCTTGCCGGGGCGGAAACCCTTGAGCTTGGCCTGACCGGACGCTTCGTGAAGCTTGGTCTGAAGCCGCGCTTCGAGATCCGACGCCGGAACGACGATCTCGATCTCGCGCTTGAGGCCCTCGGCCTTGGTTTCCGTAACCTGCATGTCAGAACCTTCGATCTCTTGCGACCGGCGGGCCGCTGGGGTCCGTCCGATCCATCCGCCACTATCAATGCTCGTCGATCAGCCCAGCGCATGGTGCGGGTGGAGGGACTCGAACCCCCACGCTTTCGGCGCTAGAACCTAAATCTAGTGCGTCTACCAATTCCGCCACACCCGCGACACGCCAGAGCGGGTCGAGCCCCAAGCGCGCGCCTCCATATCACCGGGTCCCTGGAGATTAAAGCGCTAATTGGCCGGAGTTCCCGCGCGCGCCGTCCGATCGGCCGACGGCCTCGTCCTGCGGCCGGCCCGAGGGAAGGTTAAAGCGGCGTGAACGCGGCATGAAAGATTCGTGACGGATCGAAACGCCCATCGCCCGCAAGCCCTGCATTTCCCGGCTTCGGCGCTTCATGCTGCGATGCACAATATGCAACGCTGCCATGCAGGATGCGCGCTGGTGGCAGGGCTCGGTCGACCGTACATTCCAAACACCGAAGCGAACAACTGAACCAACCGCTTCAATCGATTTAACTGGGTGTTAAAATGAACATCGTCCGCTCCTACAGCAACTGGCGCCGCTACCGCGAGACCGTTTCGGAGCTGAACCGCCTTTCGCAGCGCGAACTCTCCGATCTCGGTATCGCGCGCACCGACATCCCCTCGATCGCCCGTCAGTCGATCGGCTAACCGATACAGAGCTTCGCGAAGGTCCGTCTCCTCCCAGGACCCGAGCGGATAGAAGTCTGCGGACTCCTCCTCCCACCGCAGACTTTCCAAACGACACCCGCCGGTCCTCCCCCGGCGGGTGTTGTCGTTTCAGGACCCTGATTCGAGCGTCATCCGCAGTTCTCCGGCCGAGATCGCCCGGAGACGGTCCGACGTTTCCTCGCGCCGGCGCGGGTGGTAGACAGGGCCATGCAAAACACACCTCTCCACATCGTCGGCGGCGGTCTCGCCGGTTCGGAAGCGGCTTTTCAGGCGGCGGAAGCGGGCTGCCCGGTCGTTCTCCACGAGATGCGCGGCGTGCGCGGCACCGAGGCGCACAAGACCGACCGGCTCGCCGAGCTCGTCTGCTCCAACTCCTTCCGCTCCGACGACGCCGAGACCAACGCGGTCGGCCTGCTCCATGCCGAGATGCGGCTCGCCGGCTCGCTGATTCTGCGCTGCGCCGATGCGAACCAGGTTCCGGCCGGCGGCGCATTGGCGGTCGATCGCGACGGGTTCGCCGCCAGCGTTTCGCAGGCGATCGAGGCGCATCCGCTGATCGAGATCCGGCGCGAGGAGATCGAGGGGCTGCCGCCCGCCGAATGGGGCCCGACCATCGTCGCGACCGGCCCGCTGACCGCGCCCGCACTCGCCGAGGCGATCCGGGCGGAGACCGGGGAAGACGCCCTCGCCTTCTTCGACGCGATCGCTCCGATCGTCCACACCCATTCCATCGACATGTCGAAGGCCTGGTTCCAGTCGCGCTACGACAAGGTCGGGCCAGGCGGCACGGGCAAGGACTACATCAACTGTCCGCTCGACCGCGCGCAGTACGAAGCCTTCGTCGCCGGGCTCGTGGCCGGCGAGAAGACCGCGTTCAAGGATTTCGAGAAGACTCCGTATTTCGACGGATGCCTGCCGATCGAGGTGATGGCCGAGCGCGGTCCCGAGACGCTGCGGCATGGGCCGATGAAGCCGATGGGCCTGACCAACGCGCACCAGCCGGACATCAAGGCCTATGCCGTGGTCCAGCTGCGGCAGGACAATGCGCTGGGCACGCTCTACAACATGGTCGGCTTCCAGACGAAGCTGAAATATGCCGAGCAGGCCGCCCTCTTCCGCACGATTCCCGGGCTGGAAGAGGCCGAGTTCGCGCGTCTCGGCGGCCTCCACCGCAACACCTATCTCGACTCCCCTCGCCTTCTCGACGGCGTTCTGCGGCTGAAGTCCCGGCCGGCGCTCCGCTTCGCCGGCCAGATCACCGGCTGCGAGGGCTATGTCGAATCCGCCGCAATCGGTCTTCTGGCGGGACGCTTCGCCGTTGCCGAGGCCTTGGGCGGCACCGCCCTGCCCCCGCCGCCGACAACCGCCATGGGCGCGCTGCTCAGCCACATCACGGGCGGGCATCTCATCGCGGAGGAAGAGAGCGGCAAGCGCTCCTTCCAGCCGATGAACGTCAATTTCGGCCTGTTTCCGCCGGTCTCGGCGCCGAAGGTGGAGGGCGTTCGGATGCGCGGGCGCGAGAAGGTGATCCATCGCCGCAAGGCGATGTCAGCGCGGGCCCTCGCCGATTGCGCCGTCTGGCTCGGCGAGGCCGGCTTCCGGGTCGCCGCCGAATAGGGCGGCACCCGGCCAGTCCTGGCGGCGCAGTAGGATCGTCGCCGTCAGGCTCGTCGGCTCGTCGCCGCGCGCGAGGACCAGCGACTGAACGACGAGCCGGGCGACACGGCCCGACGTGCTGGTCAGTCGTACATCGACGGGCCGATTCGTTTCCGATGCCTCGTTGCCGAACGCCGCGGCTGGAACGGCTTCGATGATCGGGCGAAGCTGAAACCGATCCTCGATGTCGCCGACGGCGAGAACGAGATCGGCGCCATCCAGAAACGCGCCGAAACCCTCCGGCGGCTCATCTTTCGTGCGGCCGGGCGAGGCCGTGCGGGCGGGAAGCAAGGCGTCGTAGCCCGTCACCACGAGCGGCGGCTGTGCGCTGGCGTAGAACATGCGGGCATCGGCTGCGTCGGCGCTCCGTTCGATCCTGGCACCGAGCGCATCCGCGACGAGAGCCTGCGCACGACTGGAGGCTCCGAAGGCCTCGCCGCTCAGATCGTCGGTGATCTGCGACGTAACGGCAAGCCGCCGAGCCTCGGGCAGAAGCGAAACGGCGCGAGCGAGTTCGTCGACGTCCGCCAGCGCTCCGATGCGGCTCTGCGCCTGCGCGCCTGCGCCGTCACGAATCGTGACGGTTTCGCCCGACACCGTCACGAGCGCACTCAAGCGGTCCGCCTGGCTCCGCCCGACCGTGTCGCCGACGCCGAGAGGACCCAAGGAGGACAGCGCCAGCAGAACCAGCGGAACGCCGGCGACAAGGCGGATGCGGGCTCTCGTGGCGGGGATGATCTGGGCGACGAGGATGAGGGCGGCGGCGAGCGCGCCAAGGGCCAGATAGTAGCGCTCGAGCGTCCAGCCCTCCGGCCCCACGCGCTCGGCTACGGCGATCGTGAGCAGGCCGAGCGGAACGACCAGCATGGCGGCCCAGACACGCGCGAAGATCCGGGCGAAGAAGCGTCCCGTCGCCAGAAAGGGTTCGGCGCCGATGCGCAGCGACAGGACGAGCAGAGCGAAGGAGGTGACGATCCAGCCGACCTCGTTCGCCGGCAGCGCGCCGAGCGTCAGGATCTTCGCGGCATAGAGGTGCAGGACCACGGCGCTGACGAGCGCGAGGGGCGCGGCGACCCAGTCGAAGAGAAGCCGGACACCCCCGGCCATCCGATCCTCCCCCGTCGAGGCGATCGTCTCGTCGAAGTCGGAGGGGATGCGTCCGAGCGCGATGAGCGGCCCGACGAGCGTCAGGGCCGTCGTGTACATATGCTCGTAGGCGCGCGAACCGAGGCCGACATCGAAGAGGAACCGTACCATTTCCAGGATGGCGGAAACCCCGAGCGTGAAGAGCAGGACCGACAGGAAGGCGAGCACGATCCCGACGCCCGTCCAAAGCGTGAAGGTCCAGAACTGCCGGTCGCCGGGGCGCGCGACATAGGGCGCGAGCGGGACGGCGAGGCTGATGGCGGCGACGAGCGCGGGAGCGAAGATGCCGAGCGGCAGGGCGTAGCGGACGGCGCCGCCGATGACGAGAGCGGCGGCCAGCGAGGCCGCCTGCGCCACGACCAGCGCCGCGCCCCGAGCCTCCATCAGGAGCTTTCCCACGACCGAGGCAGCGGCCCCGGAATAGACCGCGGCGATCCACCAGCCGAGCGTCTCCGGCGAAACGAGCCTGACATCCGCGACCTCGGCATTGGCGAGCGCGGAGAAGGCGATGACGAGAAGGGTCGCGACCGGAAAGCGCGTCGATGCCAGTTCCGCTCCGCGAGCGAGGGAGCGGGCGATGCGGCGGGCCGCGGTTCCGGCGCTCAAATCACCGCCCTTGCCCGGCGCATGGCCCGCCAATAGGTCCAGCTTCGGCGGAACGGACCGATCGCGGCGGATGCGTTCTCGTCGCCGGCGCCCCTCGCTTCGATCCGGTCGAGATAGATCGGCGTCAACTCCGCCGGCAGGAAGGCCGGGCGCAGCGTGGCGGGCAGCGCGGCGCTGGCGGCGCGATAGGCGGCGACATGGCCTCTGGCATAGGCGACCATCGCCTGAACGGCGCGGGCGCTGGGCGCTGCATCGCCGGCAAGGAGTGCCTCGCGCGTGCAGCCGGAGGCTTCGAGAATGTCGGCGGGGATGAAGACCTGCCCGCGCCGCCGATGGATCGGCAGGAGCCGCAGCACGCCAGCGGCCAGCTGCGCGACACCCGCGTGACCTGCGGCATCAGAGGCTTGGCGCGCCGCGCTCTCATCCAGAATCAAGCAGGCGAGCGTGATCAGGGTCGACGCCGTGCCGCCGGCATAGGCCTCGAAATCGGCGCGCGAGGGCATGGGGTCGTCGTAGAGATCGAAGATGCGCTGTTCGAGAAACCGGTCGAAGGCGGCAAAGGGCAGCGCATGCGTGCGCATCGCCTGCGTCAGCGCTTCGGCGACGGGATGACCGCCGGATGATGCGCCTTCAGCTGCAGCCGCCGCCTCCAGCGTGTCGCGCCACCACTGAAGCCGTATCTCGCCCGGCAGTGGCTGGCTGATCTGGTCGCGAACGCGCGCGGTCTCGATGTTGAACGCATAGAGCGCGGTCAGCGCCTCGCGCCGATCGGCCGGCGCGAAAGCAAGCGAAACGGCCCGGTCGGGATCTTCCCGCCGAACGAGATCGGCGGCGATCTCGGCGGAGGACAGCGGCGGCTTCGATGCGTCCGCTGCCATTCAGTCGATCGCGACCAGCGCGGCGGCAACCGGCCGGCTTTCCGCCAGCATGACGTTGAAGGTGCGCACGGCTGCGCCCGTCGACATCGGGTCGGCGGAAAGGCCGGCCTTGCGCAGGCGGTCGGCGAGCGCGGGCGGCAGACGGCGGATATCGGGCCCGGTGCCGAAGAGAAGGAAGCGGAAGTCGTCCATCTCCTCGAACACCTTCAAGAGACGATCGCCGCCGAACGGATCCTCGATCGTGGCCTCCCAGCCGTAGATGCCGGAGGGAAGGCAGAGGATCGAGCCGCGATGCGACATGCCGGCGAAGCGGAAGCCGCCATTGCCGTAGGCCTCGATGGGCGCCCGGCCCGGAAAATGCGCCTGCCGGATCTCGATACCCTTGGCCATGTCCCGATCAGGCCTTTGGCGAGACGGCTGTCGCCGTCCCTGCCGCCTTGCCCGCGACCGGCTTGTCGAGTGCCGCCCGCAGGTTGAAGTAGACGAGGATCGGCCCGGCCACGAAGATCGAGGAGTAGATGCCGACGAGAATGCCGAAGAGCATCGGCGCCACGAAGGTCCGGATCACGTCTCCGCCGAAGAGGAAGAGCGCGAACATGGCGAGCACCGTCGTCGCGGCCGTCAGAATCGTGCGGCCGAGCGTTTCGTTGATCGACAGGTTGATCAGGTCCGTCAGGGGCATCTTCTTGTATTTGCGCAGGTTCTCGCGGATGCGATCGAACACGACGACCGTGTCGTTCAGCGAGTAGCCGACGATCGTCAGAAGCGCCGCGATGGTCGAGAGGTTGAACTCGACGCGGGTAACGACGAGGAAGCCGACCGCCATGATGACGTCGTGCAGGGTCGCGACGATCGCGGCCAAGGCGAACTGCCACTCGAAGCGGAACCAGATATAGAGGAAGATCAGCGCCATCGAGCCGAGGAGGCCGAAGGCCGCCGCATAGGCGAGTTCGTTCGATACGGTCGGTCCGACGACCTCGGTGCGCTGGAAGTCGTACTGGTCCTGAAGCTGGGTGCGGACCTTGTTCAGCGCTTCCTGCTGGGCCAGCTCGCCGCCCGGCTGCGCGGCGAAGCGGACGAGCGCATCCTGCGGCGAGCCGAATTCCTGAACCTGAACCTCGCCCTCCAGAAGGGGCTGCAGCTCTTCGCGCAGGGCGCCGACATCGGCCGCCTCGCCCTTCGACTTCAGCTCGATGACGGTGCCGCCGGTAAAATCGATGCCGAGATTGAGGCCGAAGCCGGCGACGCCGACGATGGCGAGAAGCGACAGGGCGGCCGTCGTGCCGAAGGCGATCCGGCGGATGCGCATGAAGCCGAAGGTCGTGCCGTCCGGAACGAGACGGACGAAACCGTGCGGGACCTCTTTCGGACGCCGGCGCTTGTACCAGAAGGCCACCATCCAGCGCGTCAGCGTCAGGGCCGTGAAGATCGTCGTCAGAATGCCGATGGCGAGCGTGACGGCGAAGCCTTTGACCGGGCCGGAACCCAGCAGAAACAGGGCGGCCGCTGCGATCAGGGTCGTGACGTTCGCGTCCATGATCGTCGCGAGCGCCTTGTGGAAGCCGGCATCCAGCGATTTCACGACTGTCTGCCCGAGCCGCCGCTCCTCTCGGATACGCTCGTAGATCAGGACGTTGGAATCGACCGCCATGCCCATGGTGAGCACGATGCCGGCGATACCGGGCAGCGTCAGCGTCGAGCCGAGCACGGAGAGAAGCGCGATCATCAGAACGACGTTCACGAGCAGCGCGATATTGGCGAGGAGCCCGAGGAAGCCGTAGGTCGCGAACATGAAGCCGACGACGAGAATGGCGCCGATGACGCCGGCGAGCTGACCCGCCGCGACCGAATCGGCACCGAGGCCCGGTCCGACCGTGCGCTCCTCGATGATATCGAGCGTCGCCGGCAGGGCACCGGCGCGCAGAAGAACGGCGAGATCGTTAGCGCTCTCGACGGTGAAGTTGCCTGAAATCTGCGCCTGACCGCCGAGAATGGGCTCGTTGATGTTCGGGGCGGAGAGAACGACGTTGTCGAGGACGATGGCGAAGGGCTTGCCGACGTTCTGCTGCGTGACCTGGCCGAAGCGCTGCGCGCCCCGCGCATCGAAGCTGATGTTCACGACCGGCTGATTGTTCTGGCTCTGGAAGCCGGCGCTGGCGCCGTTCAGGTTCTCGCCCGAGATCATGACTTCGCGCTGTACGAGTACGGGGCGCGGCGGCTGGTCGTTGGTGTAGAGCAGCTCGGTTCCGGCCGGCGGGCGGCCGCCGCGAACGGCTTCTTCCGCGGACGCCGTCGTATCGACGAGGCGGAAGGTCAGCTGCGCGGTCTGATCGAGAAGCGCCTTGAGGCGCTGAGGGTCCTGAAGACCGGGCACCTGGACCATGATGCGGTCCGAGCCCTGGCGCTGGATCAGCGGCTCTGTCGTGCCGAGTTCATCGACGCGTCGGCGGACGACCTCGACCGACTGCTGCGAGGCCGAGGACAGGCGATACTCGATGCCGGCATCGGTCAGCGTCAGGCGCAGCGTTCCGGGGCGCGGCTCGCTGATCGTGACCTCGTTGACCGATGTGCCGGAGAGAAGATTGCTCGAGACGGACTGGGCCAGCGGCTGGAGAGCGGTGCGGGCGGCTGCAAGCTGGGCGGGATCGCGGATCGTGACGTCGATGACGCTGCCCGTGTCGCCGAGGCCGGTGAAGCCGATGCGGGCGGTGCGGAGCGCCTGCCGCGCATCGGCGCGGACGCTCTGGAGCCGCGCGTTGACGAGCGACTGCCGATCGACCTGGAGCAGGATGTAGGAGCCGCCCTGGAGGTCGAGACCCAGCGTCATCGGCTGCTTGGGCATGAAGCCCGGCATCTGGTCGAGATACTTCTGGGGAATGACGTTCGGTGCCGCGAAGAGGAAGCCGACGACGACGGCGAGCCAAATCAGGATCGTCTTCCAACGCGCGAAGTGAAGCATGGTCGTTCCGAATCCCGAGCGCTCGCGGCGTCAACGCCTCGCGAGGCCTCTTCTCAATGTCGAATACGCGAAGGCGCCGGCCGAGCCATGGCCCCGCCGAGCGCGTCCGCGCATGCGCTTCTACGTCTCACATCGCCCAAAAGGCGACTATTTCGTGTTCGCGGCCAGAGGCTCGCCCTTGACGCGAACGTCCGTCACGGTCGCCTGGAGCACGCGCACGCGCACCTGCTCGGCGATCTGCACTTCGAGCTCGCCATTGTCCAAAACCTTCGTGACCTTGGCGATGACGCCGCCGCCGGTGACGACGGTGTCGCCGCGGCGAATGTTCTTCAGCATGTCCGTGCGCTGCTTCATCTGCTGGCGCTGCGGGCGGATGATGAGGAAATACATGATCGCGAAGACCGCGACGAAGGGCAGGATCGAGATCAGGATCTCGTTCGCGCCGCCGAAAAGCCCGCCTGCTCCGGCTCCGGGAGCGACCGTGGTCTGAGCTTGCGCGAACGCCTGCGAAACGAACATCCAAAAATCCTTCGATGACGGAGGCTTCCAGTGCCCCCTTTACGGGTTGCGCGGAATATACGAACGGTTCCAGCGAATGCAACGGGGATGCTGGACATGGATGGAGCGGCGATCGCAGGGCTGGAGCGCCTTCTGGAGCGGATTGCGACGAGCCTGGAGCGTCTGGCGCCGCAGCCGGTCGAAGCGCCCGACCTTTCCAGCGCCGACTGTTTCGTCTTCGAGCCTCCGGCGCGCCTCAATCCCGTGCCGCATGTGAACCGCGTGGATATCGGCCTTCTCAAGGGTATCGACCGGTCGCGGGATATCCTTTCGGAAAACACGGCGCGATTCGCCGCCGGCTTTCCCGCCAACAACGCGCTCCTTTGGGGCGCGCGCGGCATGGGCAAATCCTCGCTGGTGAAGGCGGTTCACGCGGAGGCGAATGCCTCGCTCGGCGAAGGCGCCCTGCCCCTGAAGCTCATCGAGATCCACCGCGAGGACATCGAGGCCCTCCCGGGTCTGATGGGGTTCCTGAAGGCCTCGCCCTTCCGCACCCTCCTCTTCTGCGACGACCTCTCCTTCGACGCGGGCGACGCCTCCTACAAGTCGCTGAAGGCGGCGCTGGACGGGGGTGTCGAGGGGCGGCCGGAGAACGTTCTCTTCTACGCGACCTCCAACCGCCGCCATCTCCTGCCGCGCGACATGATCGAGAACGAGAGCTCGACGGCGATCAATCCGGCCGAGGCGGTCGAGGAGAAGGTCTCGCTGTCCGACCGATTCGGGCTCTGGCTCGGCTTCCACAAATGCAGCCAGGACGACTATCTCGCGATGATCGACGGCTATCTCGCCGCGCATGCGATCGAGGTCGATCCGGCGGAACTGCGCCGGGACGCGTTGGAATGGTCGACCACGCGCGGCAGCCGATCAGGCCGCGTCGCCTTCCAGTTCGTGCAGGACCTCGCGGGGCGGCTGGGCCGGACGCTCACCTGAATGCGCCGACGCCCGACCCTCGCGAGAGAGGAGCCGGGCGTCGTATCATAGGGTCTGGAGGCCCCTATGTCGGGATGGTCCGTCGAAGGACCTGACGACCTCGCCGAAGCGGGTCGGTCGGCTTACTTCAGAAACTTCATCGGATCGACCGGGGCGGAGTCCTTGCGGACCTCGAAATGGACCTGCGGGGTCTCGGTGTCGCCGGTCATGCCGGCGGTGGCGATCTCCTGGCCGCGCTTGACGGTCGCGCCGCGCTTCACCTTCAGATCGTCGGCATGCCCGTAGACCGTGACGAGGCCGTTGGCATGCTTGACGAGGACGGTGTTGCCGAACTCCTTCAGGCCGTCGCCGGCATAGATGACCACGCCGTTCTCGGCGGCCTTGATCGGCGTGCCGCGCGGCACGGAGATGTCGAGACCGTCGTTGCGACGGGCGCCCGCCTTCTCGCCGAAGCGCTTGACGACGCGGCCCTGCACCGGCCAGCGGAACTGATCGATGCCCGTGCCGGTCGGCGCGGTGGACGCGACCTCGGTCTCCACCTCCTCCTGCACCGTGGAGGTCGGAGCGGCCGGCGGGGCGGCGACCTCGGCCGCTTTCGGCTCGGGCGCGGGTTCCACCTTCGCGGCTTCGACCTTGGCGGGCTTCAGCTCCGCCGCGGGCTTGGCGGCCGTCTCAGCCGCGTGCGGCGCCTCGTAGGGCTTCGGCTCGGCCTTGGCGACCGGCGCGGGCTGGACCTTGGCCGGCTTCTCAGCCACGGGCTTGGCGTCCGTCATGGTCGGGCGGGTTTCGAGCGAGGCCACGCGCTTGGCGGGCGTCGCACCCGACGGGAGGACGAGCTTCTGGCCGATGCGGATGTTGTCGTCGGTGAGCCCGTTCGCCTCGCGCAGGGCCGCAGCCGAGACGCCGTTGCGCCGGGCGAGGCCGAGAACCGAATCGCCGGATTCGACGACGACCGATCCACCCTTCGATGCCGTCCGCGACGGAGCGGCGGGGATCTGCGCCGAGGCGCTGCCGGGTGCGCGCAGGTTGCTCGGCGGCGCGCCGAGCGTCCGGCCGTTCGGCGCCGTGGCAGCGGAGGCGATCTGCGTGGAGGCGCCGCCGCCGTACGAATAGGTCGGGATCGCGATCTCCTGGCCCGGCTGGGCATCCGAGGCGGAGCGCAGGCCGTTGACCGCGAGGATCGCCTTGGCGGGCACGCCGTAGCGATCGGCGAGCGTGTCGATCGTCTCGCCGCTGCGCAGGGCGACGCGGTTGCCGGTGTCGCTCCAGCCGGCCTTGGCCGAGCGCGCCGGGGCGGCAGGCGCCGTCGTCATCGGCTCGGCGGAGGCGACCGGCATGGGCTCGGCCATGCGGGCGGGTGCCGCCATCGCCGGCTGCGCGCCGCCGGGAGGCGGCAGCATGCTGCGCTCGACGGAAGCCGTGCGGGTCACGGGCGCCTGGCTGTAGCCTCCGCCCTGCCCGTACATGGGCTGGCTGGCGGCGCCGGCATTGCCGAGACCGCCGGGGCGGACGGAACCGGTGTTCAACTGGTCGACATTGCCGGCGACGCCGGCCTGCGGAATGGGTTTGGGCACGGAGCCCGTGTAGAAGCCGTCGTCGAAGCGCGACATGTCGGCGCTGCAGCCGGCCGCGAGGCCGGCCACCGCCAAGAGCGCAGCAGAGCGAACCAAACGAACTCGGAAGGATTTCAGCACACCCATACGCATCGAAGTCCCCATGCGACCGAAGAAGATCATGAGAGACATTCAAGCGTGTTAAACTTACTGCCCGGTTAAACAGCCGTCAGGAAAATGGATTTTCGTTCATCATGTCGCGCGATGAGGCCTTTTTCCGAGCCTCAGAGCACGGCTGCCACACCGAAGGACAGCGGCTGGTAACGGACGGGGCCGAAATCTTCCCGCTCGAGCCGGCTTCCGACCTTTAGGAGCCGCACGAGGCTCTGCGCTCCCGTGGCCGGCCCCAGCGCGCAGACGATCTGCCCATGCTGGGCGAGCTGCTCCAGAAAGATGCGCGGCAACGTCTCCATCGCGGCGTGAACGATGATCCGGTCGTAGGGCGCGGCGTCCTTGTAGCCTTCCCGGCCATCCTCATGAACGAAGGCGACGTTCGTGAGGCCGAGACCGCGCAGGCGCTCCTCGGCGGCGCCGATGAGGGTCTTGTAGCGCTCCAGCGTCGTGACGCGGCTGCCGAGCCTGGCAAGCAGCGCGGTCACGTAGCCCGTGCCCGTGCCGACCTCCAGAATACGGCTGGTCGGCTCGACACCGAGCAGATGGACGAGCTTGGCCGCGTGCAGAGCGCCGTGCATGGCCTCGCCGCAGTCGATCGGCAGCGTGCGGTCGCCATAGGCCTCGCGAATGCCGCCGCGTAGGAAGAGACGACGCGGCACGGCTTCGAGCGCCTCGATCAGGCGGCCTTGCGTGATCTGCGCGGACCGCAGGCGCAGGATGAAGGATGCGAAGTCCTCGCGATCACGCGGGTTCCAGGCCGAGGGGACGGAAAGCGGCACTGCCGACGGCATGGAAACCTCCGGCTTTTCAGGAAAAGACCGACTGCATCGACGCGCGAAGCGCGTGATGCGTCAGATCGAGGTGGAGCGGCGTAACGGAGATGCGGCCGGCGAGCACCGCGCCGAGGTCCGAACCTTCCATCTCCGGCCCGGCCTGCCGGCCGAAGTTCAGCCAGTAATAGGGAAAGCCCCGCCCGTCGCGCCGCTCGTCGAAGCCGAGATTGTAGTCGAGCTTGCCCTGCCGCGTGACCTCGATCCCGGTGACAGCATCGGGGGCGACCGGGGGGAAGTTCACATTGAAGAGCACGCCCTTCGGCCGCTCGACCGAGAGAAGTTTGCGCACCACGTCCGGCCCGTGGCGCTCCGCCGTTTCCCAGATGGGCTCCCGCGGGCCGTTCGGCTTGTAGGCCTGACTGAGGGCGATGGAGGTGATGCCGAGCATCGTCCCTTCCATCGCGCCGGCGACGGTGCCGGAATAGCTGACGTCGTCGCAGATGTTCTGGCCGGCATTGACGCCGGACAGGATGAGATCAGGCGCCGCCGGCAGGAGACGCTTCAGGCCCATGATGACGCAGTCGGTCGGCGTGCCCGACAGCGCGAAGCGCTTCTCCTCGATCTGCCGCAGCCGCAGCGGCGAGGAGAGCGTCAACGAATGCGACAGGCCGCTCTGGTCGGTCTCCGGCGCCACGATCCAGACGTCGTCGGACAGAGCCCGCGCGATCGATTCGAGGATGCCGAGTCCCGGCGCGTGGATACCGTCGTCATTCGTCAGGAGGATGCGCATGGAAGATCAGGCCGCCTTTTCGATCCGGGTCAGCCCGCCCATGTAGGGCACCAGAACGTCCGGCACCGTCACGCTGCCATCCTCGTTCTGATAATTTTCCAGAACGGCGATCAGGCAACGGCCGACGGCGACGCCGGAACCGTTCAGCGTATGGACGAAACGCGTCTGCTTCTCGCCCGCCACCTTGTAGCGCGCGCTCATCCGCCGCGCCTGGAAATCGCCGCAGACCGAGCAGCTCGAAATCTCGCGATAGGCGTTCTGACCGGGCAGCCAGACCTCGATGTCGTGCGTCTTCTGGGCCGAAAAGCCCATGTCCCCCGTGCAGAGAACGACCGTGCGATAGGCAAGGCCAAGCCGCTGCAGCACGGTCTCGGCGGCCGCCGTCATGCGATCGTGCTCGGCCAGCGACTGGTCCGCCGAGGTGATCGACACCATCTCGACCTTCGAGAACTGATGCTGGCGCAGCATGCCGCGCGTGTCGCGGCCCGCCGAGCCCGCCTCCGAGCGGAAGCAGGGCGTCAGAGCTGTGAAGCGCAGGGGCAGAGCCGCCTCGTCGAGGGTCGTCTCGCGGGCGAGATTGGTCAGCGGCACTTCCGAGGTCGGAATGAGCCAGCGACCGTCCGTCGTGCGGAACAGGTCTTCGGAAAACTTGGGAAGCTGGGCCGTGCCGAAGACCGCCTCGTCCTTCACGAGCATGGGCGCGACGACCTCCTGGTAGCCGTGCTCGCCCGTGTGAAGATCGAGCATGAACTGCCCGAGCGCGCGGTCGAGCCGCGCGAGCGCGCCCTTCAGGATCGTGAAGCGCGAACCGGCGATCTTGCCCGCCTGATCGAAATCCATGAGCCCGAGGGCCTCGCCGATATCGAAATGCTCCCTCGGCGCGAAGGGGAAGCTCTTCGGCGCGCCGAAGGTGCGGATCTCGACATTGCCGGTCTCGTCGGGGCCGACGGGCACCTCGGCGAGCGGCACGTTGGGAATGCCGGCCAGGAGATCGGCGATCGTCTGGTCGAGACGGCGCTCGGTCTCCTCGCCCGCCTGGATCTCGGCCTTGATCTCTGCGACCTCGGCGATGACGGCCTCGGCCCGCGCGGCGTCGCCGCTGCTCTTGGCCTTGCCGATTTCCTTGGAGGCGTCGTTGCGGCGGCTCTGAAGGTCCTGCAGCCGCTTCAGATGCGCGCGGCGCTCCTCGTCGAGGCTGAGAATCTCAGCCGACGTGAAGGCGGCGCTTCGACGGGCCATCGCCTCGTCGAACGAAGCCGGATTGTCGCGTATCCATTTGATATCGAGCATGAAAGTCCCCGTTTCCGAAAGGCGGAGGCGAGGGACGAACCGGCTTCACGCGGAATCGGCGGACGCGTCGCTTTCGGCAAGCTGTGCGGCCCGTTTGCGTTCGATCATCCGTGCCGTGATGATCGAAACCTCGTAGAGAAGGATGGTCGGGATCGCAAGGCCGATCTGGGACATCGGGTCCGGCGGGGTCAGGATCGCCGCCGCGATGAAGGCCAGGACGATCGCCCATTTGCGTTTGGAAATAAGACCTTCCGTCGTGACCATGCCAGCCCGCACGAGAAGCGAGGTGACGACGGGAAGCTGGAACACCATGCCGAAGGCGAAGATCAGCCCCATGATCAGCGACAGATATTCCGACACGCGGGGCAGAAGCTGGATGGCCGCCTGTCCAGGCACGTTGCCCGATTGCTCCATGGAGAGGAAGAACCACATGACCATGGGCGTGAAGAAGAAATAGACGAGCGCCGCGCCGAGCAGGAAGAGCAGCGGCGTCGCGACGAGGAAGGGGATGAAGGCCGCCCGCTCGGTCTTGTAGAGGCCGGGGGCGACGAACTTGTAGACCTGGATGGCGATGATCGGGAAGGCCAGGAAGAAGCCGCCGAAGGCCGCGATCTTGACCTGCGTGAAGAAGAACTCCTGCGGCGCCGTGTAGATCAACTCCACCTGCCGATCCGAAATGCCGGCCCAGGCGACGGCGGTCTGATAGGGCACGACGAGAAGGTTGAAGAGCTGCTTGGCGAAGAAGAAGCAGACGAGGAAGGCCGCGAAAAAGCCCGCCAGCGCCCAGATCAGCCGGGTGCGCAGCTCGATCAGATGCTCGATGAGAGGTGCGGAGGAGGCCTCGACCTCGTCGGTTCCGGCGCGGCTCACTTGGCCTCTCCTTCGCGATGGGCACCGTTGAGGCCGCTCCCGTTCAGGACAGGCGCAGGCGCCGAGGCCGGCTCGACCGGCGTCGCCTCATGAACGGGCGTCGCGACGGGCGGCGGTGGCGGAGCGGCGGACGTGTTGGCGAGCGGCTGCGACTCGGCCGTCGCGGCAATGCTGGGGTCGGCGGGGGCCGCAGGAGCGGTCGCGGACGGGACGGTCGGCTCAGGCGCGCGCGTCGCGGCCATGAGGGACGAGCGGATCTCGTCGCCGACGGCCCGCATCGGGTTCATCGCCTTGCGGATGTCGGACGCGGGATTCATGGAGCGCAGGTCGTTCACGGTGGAGCGAACGTCCTCCATCTCGGCCTCGCGCAGGGCCTCGTCGAACTGCTTTCGGAAATCGCCCGCCATCCGCCGCAGCTGGGTGGTCGTCCGCCCGAAGGTGCGAAGCATGCGCGGGAGGTCTTTCGGACCAACCACCACGATCAGCACCACGCCGATGACGAGAAGCTCGGACCAACCAATATCGAACATAGACGCCGTTTCCCGATCGGGATCTGAAGCACGAAACCGTCCCGGGGCCGATCAGACGGGCGGTCGCGTCACCCGGGCGAAGGTTCACCTCGGCCGGGCGAAAGGGAGCGGGAGCGCCGAACGTCTGCCCTCATGGGCCCGGCGGCGCTCCGACTCCGGCAGGGTCGGATCTGGACCGAAGATCGGTCCGTTCGATCAGACGATGGTCTTCTCGACCTTGTTCGGGTCGTGGGAGACGATATCGCCGTCGCGGTGATCGAGCGAACGGCGCTCCTGCACCACGGTCGTCTCGTCGTCGCTCATGCCCTTCTTGAAGTTCTTGATGCCCTTGGCGACGTCGCCCATCAGCTCGGGGATCTTGCCGCGCCCGAAGAGCAGAAGCACGACCGCGAGGACGATGAGCCAGTGCCAGATGCTGAAGCTACCCAATGCCTTACTCCTAATGCCACGCAGCCCGCGAGCGCCTCGGGGGCCTTCGTTCATGACGGAAAGCCGGATGCTTTCCGCTCGCTCGTCGTGTCCGACCAGCCGCCGGCCCCGCCGCCCCATCCAGGCGGCCGGATCTTGCCTCGCGTCAGTCGGTCCCCTCGCATCCTTCAAACACGATAACGTCTTGCGGATCAACGGAGACGAAGACCTCGGCAAGCCCGTCCGGCAGTTGTCCCGCCCTCAATCTCGCACGAAGCGGCCGATCGAGGCCTTCGACGGCGATCGTCAGGAGATCGACGGCGCCGAGGAAGCGCCGGCCGACGATCCGGCCCGAGACGCCCTCGCCCTTCGCCGCGACCAGAAGCCCGGTGAGGCGCAGAGCCACCGTCATAGTCGTACCGTCGGATCGTGGCGAGCTTGCGACGGCACCGAGCGCCGTCACGACCCTGCCGCCCCTCGCCTCGCCCTCGATCACGTTGAGCTCCGAGAAGAAGCCGGCGGCGAAGAGATCGGTGGGACGGCGATAGATATCCTCTCCCGTGCCGATCTGCACGAGACGGCCGCCGCGCAGAAGCGCGATGCGGTCGCCCATGCGCATGGCCTCCTCGGCATCGTGCGTGACGACGATCGCGGTCGCCCGGCTTTCGCGAAGGATCTGAAGCGTATCGGTGCGCACGACGTCCTTCAGGCGGCTATCGAGGCCGGAGAAGGGCTCGTCCATCAGGAGGACGGAGGGGCGCGGGGTGAGCGCGCGGGCCAGCGCCACGCGCTGCTGCTCGCCGCCGGAGAGAGCGTGCGGATAGTTCGCAGCGCTTGCAGCGAGACCGACGCGCTCAAGAGCGCTCCTCGCCGCGCGCCGCCCCTCGTCGCGGCCGAGATGGCCCAGACCGAAGCGGACGTTGTCGAGCAGCGTCATGTGGGGAAACAGCGCGAAGTCCTGGAACATCAGGCCGACCCCGCGCTTCTCCGGCGGCACGAAGGCCGATGGCCCGGAGACCTCGTGTCCGCCGAGGACGACGCGGCCGGACGTCTGGCGCTCGATGCCCGCGGCGATGCGCAGAAGCGTCGTCTTGCCGGAACCGGACGGGCCGAGAAGGCAGAGGATCTCGCCGGGCTCGGCCGAGAGCGTGATTCCTTTCAGAATCTCCGTTCTGCCGGCGGTGAGACGGATATCCTCGAAATCGAGGCGGGCCGCGTTGCCGTTCGACGGGTCGCCGAGCCGGCCATGCGGCAAGGCGGCGTCCTCGACCTCGCTCGATCCGATCGTCATCCTGCGGCTGCCCCGTCGCCCGTCCTTTCGCGTTGGGCTAGCGGCTTTAGGCCGTGCGGGCAACCAGTTCGTCGAACTCGGCGCGCAAGGCGGCCTCGTCGAGCACCGGCCGATTCGGCGCGATGAAGGTCTCGGCATGAGCGGCCCGGCGCTCGGCCTCGCCCCGCAGCGGCTGGACGGCGCTCGCAACCTTGCGCATCTCGGTCATGTCGCCATTGCAGTGGAGAACGACGTCGCAGCCCGCCGCGATCGCCTGTCGCGAGAGATCGCCGATATCGCCGGCGAGCGCCTTCATCGAGATGTCGTCGGTCATCAGCAAGCCGTCGAAGCCGATCTCGTGCCGGATCACGCTCTCGACGACGATCTGCGAGAGCGTCGCGGGGAAGGTCGGGTCGATGTCGGTGAAGAGGAGATGGGCCGTCATGGCGGCGGGCAAGGTCTTCAGCGCCTGGAACGGGACGAAGTCGATCGTCGCGAGCTCCGGGCGATGCGTGGCGACGACGGGCAGTTCGAGATGGCTGTCGGCATTGCCACGCCCGTGGCCGGGCATGTGCTTCATCACCGGCAGGACGCCGCCCGCGACCAGACCGTCGGCCGCCGCGCGGCCGAGCGTCGCGACCGTATCGGGCTGCCAGCCATAGGCGCGGTCGCCGATGACGGAATGGGCGCCCTCGACCGGAACGTCGAGACAGGGCAGGCAGTCGGCATTGATGCCGTAGCCCATGAGGTCATGGGCGATGAGACGCCCCTGGAGCCAGGCGGCGCGCTCGCCCTTCTGCCGGTCGGCGTCGAAGACGCGGCCGATCGCGGCGGCCGGCGGATAGGTCGGGGCGATCGGCGGGCGCAGGCGCTGCACGCGCCCGCCCTCCTGGTCGATGAAGACCGGCACGGTCGCACGGCCATCGGCGGCTTTGAGTTCCCCGACGAGATCGGCGAGCTGGCCGGCCGAGTGGATGTTCCGCCCGAAGAGGATGTAGCCCCAGGGGCGCTCGTCGGCGAAGAAGAGGCGCTCGTCCTCGGTCAGGCTGAGGCCGGAACAGCCGGCGATCCAGGCCTTGGAACCCTTGGTCATCTGTCTCTCCGCATGCGCCGAACGGCTGCGGGGCGACATGCGCCCCGCAGAAGGTCCCGGTCTTTCCGAGCTGTGAAGGAGGAATGCCGCCGCCGCGCTCAGCGCGCCACGAAGCAATTGCCGCCGGCGGCCTTCAAACGGTTGCACAGGTTGGCCGCCTCGGCTTTCGATTCGGCTGCGACGCGGACGCGGTAGAAGGTCCCCTTGCCCGGAATCTCCGCGGCCTGGATGCCGACGGAGCGCCCGGAAATGACCTGAGAGAAACGGGAGCCGAGGCTCTGCAGCGACTTCTGTGCCAGAGCCTCCGAGGGCTGCGACGATATCTGGACATAGTAGCCGCCGGAGGCCGCCGGGGCCGCAATGGGCGCCGGCGCGGGGGACGGCTGGATCGCGGCGACCTCGATCGGGTCGGCTGCCAGAACGGGCGCATCCGGCTCCGGCTCGGGCGCTGCGGCCGCCGCAACGGGCGCGGGCTCGGCGGCGGCCGGCGTCGTCGCGACGGGCGTCGGCATCCGGGGGGCGGCCATCGGCGTCTCTACGGGTGCGCTCGCTTCGACCGAGGCGACGTCCATCGCGGCGGGCGCCATGGTCGATCCGTCCCCGGCTCCCGGCGACATCGCGGCGCTGGATGCGGCGGAGGGCATGCTGGCCGGCATGAGCGTTCCATCCGGGCGCACGGCCATGGTGCGCACCTTGCGCGGCTCGAGAACGGGGATCTCGGATGCGCCGCTCGCGTCGGCCGCAGCCGTCTCGACCCGGGTCTCGTCCTTCAGGTCGAGCCCTTCGCCGTCGCCCAGTTCCACGCCCGGAAGGCTGTCGTCGTAGACGCCGGGCGTTGCCTCCGGCGGCAGATCGATGGGCTCTTCGGCGGCGGTCAGGAGCGCCTGCTGCTGCGGCGCGGACTGCCCGGCCGGCGCGGCGACGCGGTCGTAGACGGCCTTGTTCTGGTTGGGGATCGAGCGCCCGCCCGGCTCCTTCGGCACCATCTTGAAGGGCACCGTGTCGGCCTTGATCAGAAGCGGGTCGCCGGAGGCGACGAGGGTGGACCCATCGCCGGACGAGAGAGCCGAAAAACCGATCACGCCGACGAGGGCCAGCGCCGCGACGCTGCCGCCGAGCATGACCATGCCGCGCGACAGGAACCGGCGCCCCCGGCGCGGCTCCTCGTCCATGTCGTCGTATCCGTCCGACGAATCGCCATCGCCGACGGCGACCGTGTAATCGACGCCGGACGGCAGCGGGCGAAGCGCGGCCGCGGCCGACATCGGCAGAGCGGGCTGCCGGGGCACTTCGCTGCGATGGAGGACGGCAAGCTCGCTGGCGATCAGCTTGTCGAAATCGTCGAGCTCAGGCTCGGACATGCCCTCGACCGGCTCGTCCACGACGCGCTCGGGCGCGAAGGACTGCGTCTCGACGATGATCGACTGGCGCGGATTGGCGGGCGAGGACAGACCGCGCAGGGCCTGCTCCAGATCGGCCTGAAGGTTCAGCGCGGAGCGATGTCCGACGCTGCCGAGGCCGGCCATGCCGTAGCTTGCGCGATCTTCCATCGGATCGGCGAGACGCACGGCGCGCGGGGCGACCCAGCCCTGATGGGCGCTGTTGGCGGGCTTGTGGTGCGAGGAGGCCGAGGCGAGATCGCGGGCGACATCGACGGCGAGCGCATCGGCGAACTCGTCCTCGAAACCGTCGTCGAACTCGGCCGATGCGCCCATGCGCTCGACTTCGGTTTCGAACATGTTCGCGAGATCGGCGAAAGGATCGGAGCCGTCCGCTCCCGACGAGGAGCCGACGCCTCGTGCCTGAGCCTTCATATCGCCCATCACCATCAACTCCGCTCTCGCACGCCCGGTCTCGGACTTTCGAGCCAGGCCCGAAAAGGCTCAAATTCGTTAGGAGACGAAATTGACCAAAGCGTGATCCGTCACCGCATTTCCTCCGGCGCCTCGACGCCCATGAGGCCGAGCCCGGAGGCGATGACGGCGGCGACAGCTTCGACCAGCGCCAGTCTCGCAAGGGTCATTTCTGACTGATCAGGGTTAACAAAACGTAAGCCCGGCAGATCGCGTCCCCGATTGTATTGTGCATGGAAAGCTTGCGCGAGGTCGTAGAGGAAGAAGGACAGCCGGTGCGGCTCGCGGTTTTCCGCCGCGGACTGAACGAGGCGCGGGAACTCCGCAAGCTTGCGGACGAGCCCGATCTCGCCCTCGTCGGCCAGAAGCGCCAGATCGGCCGTCTCGGGCGACGGGTGAATGCCGGCCTCCGCCGCCTGCCGAACGACGGAGCGGGCGCGGGCATGGGCGTACTGAACGTAGAAGACCGGATTGTCCTTCGACTGTTCCGTGACCTTCTTGAAGTCGAAGTCGAGCGGCGCGTCGCTCTTGCGGAAGAGCATCATGAAGCGGACCGGATCGCGGCCGACCTCCTCCACGACATCGGCGAGCGTGACGAAATCGCCGGAGCGTTTGGACATCTTGAAGGGCTCGCCGTCGCGATAGAGCTTCACGAGCTGGCAGAGCACGACGTCGGCGCGCGCTTCGCCGCCGGAGATCGCCTTCGCGACGGCCTCCAGGCGCTTCACGTAGCCGCCGTGGTCGGCGCCGAGGACGAAGACCATCTCGCGGAAACCACGGGCGTACTTGTCGGCGAAATAGGCGACGTCGGCGGCGAAGTAGGTGTAGGTGCCGTCGGACTTGACGAGCGGACGGTCCATGTCGTCGCCGACATCGGTGGAGCGCAGAAGCGTCTGCTCCCGGTCCTCCCAGTCCTCCGGCGCCTGGCCCTTCGGCGGCGGCAGAGCGCCCTGGTAGACGAAGCCGCGCTCGCGCAGATCCTCGATCGCCGCCTCGATCCGGCTGCGGTTCTCGCCGGCCTTCCTGTGCAATTCGCGCTCGGAGAAGAAGACCTCGTGCTCGATGCCGAGCCGCTTCAGATCCTCGCGGATCATCTCCATCATGGCGTCGATCGCTACATCCCGGACGATCGGCAGCCATTCCGCCTCGTCCATCGCGACGAGCGTCTCGCCATACTGATCGGCGAGCTTGCGGCCGACGGGCTTCAGATAGTCGCCGGGATAGAGACCGGCCGGGATCTCGCCGATCTCCTGGCCGAGCGCCTCGCGGTAACGCAGGAAGACGGAGCGGGCGAGGACGCCGATCTGCGCGCCCGCGTCGTTGACGTAATATTCCTTCACCACCTCGTCGCCGGCAAAGGCCATGAGATTGGCGATGGAATCGCCGACGACGGCGCCCCGGCAATGGCCGACATGCATCGGGCCGGTCGGATTGGCCGAGACATATTCGACATTGACCTTGCGGCCCGTCGCCCTGCCCCGGCCATAGTCCCGCCCGAGCCGCAGAATCTCGCCGAGATGGCCGGTCCAGAAGGCAGGCGCGAGGCGCAGATTGATGAAGCCGGGACCGGCGATCTCGACACTTGCGACATCGGGATCGTCGGCGAGCTTGGCCGACAGCGATACGGCGAGCTCGCGCGGCTTCAGGCCGAGCGGCTTGGCGAGAACCATCGCGGCATTGGAAGCCAGATCGCCGTGGCTCGCATCGCGCGGCGGCTCGACCGTGATGCGGGAGAGGTCGAGCCCTTCCACGCCACGGCGGGCAAGGTCGGCCTCGACGATCGTCCGGATGCGCTGCTCGAAGTCGGCGAAGATGTTCATGGCGGGGATTCCATCGATCGACCGGGGCCTGACGGGCGCCCCGGCGGAAAGGGGCGCGCTAACGCAATTCCGGTGTGACGTCAAACAGCCGCCGGTGCTCGGCGAGCGCATAGCTGTCCGTCATGCCCGAGAGATAATCCGCCACCCTGCGCGCGCGGCGCGCCTCGTCGCCGGAAGCAGACGTGTCGCGCCATTCCTCGGGCATCTCGGCCGGGTTCTCGAAGAGCCGGGCGAAGAGGTCGCGCACGATCGTCTCGGCGCGGTCCATGACGCGCGAGACCGAAGGATCGCGGTAGACCCGCTTGAACAGGAAGCGCTTGGTCTCGGCCTCGGCTGCGCGCATGGCGGGCGAGAAGCCGACGAGCGCCCTGCCCGCGCCGCGCACGTCGTCCACCGAGGCCGGAGCCACCTGCCCCAGCGCCTCGGTCGTCGACACGATCACGTCCTCCACCATCCGCGTGATGTGGCGGCGCATGATCTCGTGGACGAGACGAGACCGGTCGAGCGTCGGATAGGCCCGGCGCACCTCGCGCAGGATATCGCCGGCCAGGGGAAGCTCGGCGAGATCCTCGACGTCGATCAGCCCGGCGCGCATCCCATCGTCGAGGTCGTGGGTGTCGTAGGCGATATCGTCGGAGATCGCCGCCGACTGGGCCTCCAGGCTCGCATGGGTCTCAAGATGCAGCGGAAAGACGGCGTCGAAGTCGAGGATCGGCCGGGGCACCGGCGCATCGGCCGCAGCCTGCGGGCCGAGAAGCGGGCCGTTGTGCTTCACCAGCCCTTCCAGCGTCTCGTAGGCAAGGTTCAGCCCGTCGAATTCCGCGTAGCGCCGCTCCAGGGCGGTGACGATGCGAAGCGCCTGCGCATTGTGATCGAAGCCGCCGTAAGCGGCCATGCAGGCATGGAGCGCCCGCTCGCCCGCGTGTCCGAAGGGCGTGTGGCCGAAATCGTGGACGAGAGCGACCGCCTCCGTCAGATCCTCGTCCAGCCGGAAGGCCCGCGCAAAGGCCCGCGCGATCTGCGAGACCTCGATCGTGTGGGTCAGACGTGTGCGGTAGTGATCGCCCTCGTAGGCGAGGAAGACCTGCGTCTTGTGCTTCAGCCGGCGAAAGGCAGTGGAGTGGACGATGCGATCGCGGTCGCGCTGAAAGGGCGTGCGCGTCGGGCTCGACGGCTCGGGATAGAGCCGACCGCGCGACTGGCCGGGCTGCACGGCGAAGGCGGCCCGTTCCCCGAGGCCGAAGCCGATCGTCGGCAGATCCGTCATCGCGCCTCAGCTCCCCGCGCGTCACCGGCGCCCAAAGCGACGCGCGTCCCGAAGGCCCGCATGAACGACGCTCCAACTCTTTCCACTCGACGCCCGGCCTGCTTCACATTGACCGGACCCTCCCGGCTGCATACCTAGAGGACAACGCTTCAACAAGGAGAGCGGCCGGGGTCACTGCCTTCGCCGCGTCGGATATATGAGCGAAGCCATGTCCCCCGCATCCGCGACCCAGGTGGTCGTCTCCGACGCCGCGGCCCGCCGCATCGCCGCCATCGTGGCGAAGGGCGAATCCGGCCGGGCGCTGCGCATCTCCGTCGAAGGCGGCGGCTGTTCCGGCTTCTCTTACAAATACGACCTCACCGACGACAGCCAGAGCGACGACATCGTCATCGAGAAGGACGGGGCGACCGTGTTCATCGATCCGATGTCGCTCGTCTACATGGACGGCGCCGTCATCGACTTCGTCGACGACCTGATGGGCCAGTCCTTCCAGATCCGGAATCCCAATGCCGTCGCGTCCTGCGGCTGCGGCACCAGCTTTTCAGTCTGACCGGGTCCCCAATGATCATTGCGACCTGGAACATCAACGGAATCAAGGCTCGACTGGACGTTCTTCTCAGTTGGCTCGAAGAACGCAAGCCCGACATCGTCTGCCTGCAGGAGATCAAGAGCCAGGACGAGACCTTTCCCGGCGCCGCGATCGAGGCTCTCGGATACCATGTCGAGACGCATGGGCAGAAGGGCTTCAACGGCGTCGCCCTTCTCTCCAAGGTGCCGCCGGCGGAGGTGATCCGCGGGCTTCCCGGCGACGATGCGGACGAGCAGTCGCGTTTCATCGAAGGCGTCTGGAAGGTCGGCCCCCGCACGCTGCGCGTCGCCTCCCTCTATCTGCCGAACGGCAATCCGCTCGGCACCGAAAAGTTTCCCTACAAGCTCGGCTGGATGGCCCGGCTCGAGGCGCATGCTGCAAAGCTTCTCGAAGAGGAGTGCGATCTCGTGCTGGCCGGCGACTACAACGTCATTCCGCAGCCGATCGACGCGCGCTTTCCCGCAGCCTGGACGGAAGACGCGCTGTTCCAGCCGGAAAGCCGTGCTTCCTTACGCCGGCTGAGCCATCTCGGCCTGACCGACGCTCTGCGGGCGACGACCGACGAGCAGACCTTCACCTTCTGGGACTACCAGGCCGGCGCCTGGCAGCGCGACAACGGCATTCGCATCGACCATCTTCTGCTCTCGCCGGAAGCGGCCGAGCGCATGGTTTCGGTCGGCGTGGACAAGCATGTGCGCGGCTGGGAGAAGCCGTCGGACCACGTTCCGGTCTTGGTGGAACTCGCCAGCTGAAGCGCGACGGACTGTCGGCGCGAACGTCCCATGCCGGGGGCCTGCGGCTTCGGCGGTCGACGACATCGCCGTGGTTTCGAAAGCGTCGGCGGGAAACACACGCCGAGCGATGACCGAGACCCGTCGCCCCCGACGTTCCGCTATCAGTTCTTGGCGATGGTGCCCTGATGCTCTTCGGCATAGGCGAGCGCCGTGCGCCGGTCGCCTTCGCTGGCGAGCGAGAAGACCTCTTCCTGAAGCGGCCTGATCCACCGCTCGTCCTTTTCCGTCGCATGCCGCAGGGCCAGCGTCAGCATGGCGAGCCCCCTCACCGGCTGGGCCTGAAGCGAGATCTTCTCGCCGTCGAAGAGGAGGTAGCCGAGCAGAGCCTGTGCGCCCGTATTGCCCTTTTCCGCGGACAGTTTCAGCCAACGGGCCGCCTGACGCGGATTCGGCCGGCCGCCGTCGCCGTTCAGCAGCATGCGGCCGAGTTCGAACTGCGCCTTCGGATCGCCGAAGATCGAGGCGGCATGGAAATAGAGCTGACGAGCCTGGGGCAGGTCGACGCTGACGGGCGTTCCGGGAATGCCGGTCCGCATGTAGTCGCCGAGCGCCACGACGGAACTCGCGACATAGGCGGCGTTGGGGGATGACGACGTGTCGTCCTCGTCCTCGGCGATGATCTCCTCGAAGATCTTGAAGGCCTCGTAGTCGTTTTCGGGAACGCCGTCCCCTTGGGCATACATCTGCCCGAGCTTCCAGCGCGCGCCGGCATGGCCCTTCTCGGCGGCGTAGCGGAGCGCCTCGAAGGCCTCCAGCTTCTCGCCGCGCTTGTAGGCTTTGAAGCCGAGGCTGAAGACCTCGCCCGGTGCGCGCTCGATGGGAACGACGGTCTTCGGGTCCAAGGCGAAAGCCGAGCCTGCGAAGGACAGCAGCGCTACGGAACCGAACAGAGCGGAAAGAACGGTCTTAAAGCCGTGCATGACGACCCATTTCCCGTCGAGAGGGACACACGACACGAGAACCCGTTTCGGACAGGACGGCACGACGGGAGCCCGTCGGGGCACCGCGCATCGAGCTCGGCGAAGCGAAGTAACGATTTGGAATCAGCGTCTTGCCGGTCACGTCGGACCGGTTCGAGAAGCTGTCTTCGTGTGACGATCGCACGTTCATCCCAGTCCTTCAGGGTCGTCCCGGCACGGTCCGCCTGTCGGCGATTCCGATCCCACGCGCTGTGACGACGTGCGTTGGTTGAGCGTCGTTTATGGCGGCTTAGCGGCACATTCCATCCCTGACAGATTAGCAGGTGCACGATTGCAATAGTGTTGCCGAATACCAACATTTTGTTTCAGGACCGCGTCGCGTTAAGCATCGCCTGAACGCAAAAGGCCCCCCGGCATCGCTGCCGGAGGGCCTTTCGTCCGTCGAAGGAGGGAGCTTGCCGCTCCCGGCTTTAGAACGTGAACTTCACCGAAGCCGTGGCGCCGTAGATACGGTCGTTGCCGACCGCGGCGTCGAAGAAGGCGCCTTCCGAGATCTTCTGCTCGCCATCGCTCCAGAAGCCGACGAGACCGCCGAGACGGATTTCGCTCCAGGAGGCCGGCTTGTAGGAGACGCCGGCCGAGATCGTGTAGAGATCGGTGTAGGTCGTGTCCGAACCCGTCGAGACGCCGCGATCGTAGCCGAGCGTGATCGCGCCCGAGACCTGATCGTTGAACGCCCTGCCGAGGCCGAGCGAAGCCGTGTAGCCGTCGCGCCAGTTATAGGGCGAGTAGCTCGACGAGGTGCCGGTGGCGGCGCTGCTGATGGTCGAGATGACGGACTTGTTCGTGCTCCAATCGGTCCAGCGGAAGGAGCCGAGAAGAAGTGTGCCGGGCGCGATGCCGGTCTGGGCGTTCAGCTGCAGGTATTGCGGGCTCGTCGAGTCGTTGAGGGTCGAGGTGATCGGGATGACGGTTCCCGGCGTGAGCCCCTGGAGCGCCAGAACACCCGCGGTGCCGCCAGCGAGCGTACCGGACAAAGCGATCTGTCGCTGGTCCGGCGTCAGGATGTAGGCAGGACCCGTGATCGTCACCGTGCCGCCGCCGGTGATGTCCGTGTGGTCGACTTCCGAACGGTAGAGCGCCTGCACGCGCAACGCGATCTCAGGCATTTCGACCGCCGCGCCGATACGGAAGCCAAGTTCGTAATCGCCTTCCGTGTCCACGTCGACCCTGGAAGGAAGAACCAGTCGGCCGCCGGGGCTGATCAGGTTGACGCCGCCGATGATCGGACGAGTCGCCGGATTGGCGAGGAAGGCATTGTTCAGGCTGCGTTCGCCGTAGCTCTGGCCGTTGAAGTCGATATCTTCCGCAAAGACGCCGCCGATCAGGCTGAACCGCATCGTTTCGGTCGAGTAGCTCGCGCGGCAGGTGCCGCTGAACTCTTCGGAGTCGAAATCCGTGCCAAGCGTGCGCGAGTAGTTCTGCGAGGTGGCATCTGTCAGCCGGGTGCGCGCCGCGTCCGCGACGGGACGGCCGTCGGTTGTCGCCGACACCTGACGCGGCAGGGCACCGCCGGGGGAGAAGTCGTAGTCGCCTTCGGCCGCGAAGGATTCGACGTAGTTCGCCGCGCATCCGAACACGTCGGAGCCGACATAGAAGGCGGCCGAGGGAAGACCGTACTTGCCGGTATAGTCGCCGAAGTCGCCGCTGACGCCGTTGATGGTCTCGAAGCCGCGATTGGGCTTCACGTAGGTCGCCCCCAAGCGCGACGCGAAGGTCCCTTTCTCGAACAGGATGTCCGTATCGGCGATGCTGCGCTGGAAACCGCCGGCGAAAGCCGGAGACGTCAGGACCATTGCGACGAACGCAGTTCCTGCAAGGATCAATTTCTTGGTCGACATATGGCTTCCCCCACGATGAGCCGGTCCTGCTCTTGCCGGCAGGGCCCGCTAGAGCCCTTTGACGCGAACGTAAGATAACTTGGGCCGGTTGGATATCGTGAAGCTGACGTTATCGGCGCCGGAGGCGCGCCGTCAGAGCTAATGCTTAGAACGATTACACAAGTTCAAGCTGTTGTTCTGCAACATTAAAGCGGTCGAAGAATAGGTGTAAACCATGAGGGCGGCGACGCCGCCGCCCTCTGAACCCGGTGAAATCGCGGAGCGACCGTGACCGAATTGCGACAGACCGTAAGCTTTTATGAATCAAGCTGATCCAACGCATTCGCAAGGCGCTCGCCTTCCAGGCGATAGGCCGCCTGCTTTTCGCGCTCCTCCGCCACGACCTCTTCCGGCGCGTTCGCGACGAACTTCTCGTTGGAGAGCTTCTTGTCGATCCGGGCGACCTCGCCGTCGGCCTTGGCCTTGGCCTTCACGAGGCGGGCGCGTTCGGCCGCGATGTCGATCATGCCGCCCAGCGGCATGGCGAAGACGCTGGGGCCGACGACGATTCGGGCCGACTGGCGGGATGAGGCATCGACGGGCGCGACCTGCGTCACCCTGGCCAGCCGGCGCAGGGAGGCGCCGTGGCGCTCCAGACGCGCCGACAGGGCCGAATCGGGCTGCACGACCTCCAGAGCCGCCTCGGCGGCCGGGGGCACGTTCATCTCCGAGCGGACCGAACGAATCTCGCTGACGAGCGCGATCAGCCAGTTGATGTCGTCCGCCGCCTCGGCATCCTCGAACGCGAGAGACGGCCAGTTCGTGTGGCAGAGGAGATCCGGTCGGGGGGAGCTTTCCGGCGCCGTCGTCGTCCAAAGCTCCTCGGTGAGGAAGGGCATGAACGGGTGGAGCAGCGCGAAGATGCGGTCGAGCGCATAGCCGGTGACGCGCCGCGTCTCCTCCTTCGCCGCCTCGTCCTCGCCCATCATCACGGGCTTGGACAGCTCCAGATACCAGTCGCAGAACGTGTTCCAGACGAAGCGGTAGATCGCGCCGGAGGCATCGTTGTAGCGATAGGCCTCAATCGCCGCCGTCGTCTCCGCGATGGTGCGCGAAAGCTCCGTCAGGAGCCAGCGGTTCAGCTGGAGGGTGAGCGTCTCCGGGAGAACCTCCTCGCCATGGCGCGCGCCGTTCATTTCGGCGAAGCGCGTCGCGTTCCAAAGCTTGGTGCCGAAGTTGCGGTAGCCGGCGATGCGCTGGGGATCGAGCTTCACGTCGCGCCCCTGCGCGGCCATGATGGCCAGCGTGAAGCGCAGCGCGTCCGCGCCGTATTCCTCGATGAGGTCGAGCGGATCGATGACGTTGCCCTTGGACTTCGACATCTTGGCCCCGTTCTTGTCGCGGACGAGGGCGTGCAGATAGACGGTGCCGAAAGGCTCCTTCTCCATGCAGAACAGGCCCATCATCATCATCCGGGCGACCCAGAAGAAGATGATGTCGAAGCCGGAGATGACGACGCTCGTCGGATAGTAGGTGGCAAGCTCCGGCGTCTTGTCGGGCCAGCCGAGCGTCGAGAAGGGCCAGAGGCCCGACGAGAACCAGGTGTCGAGGACATCCTCGTCGCGCGTCAGGAAGCCGGAACGCGCCTCCGCGTCATCCGCGAGACGGCGCGCTTCGGCGTCGTCGATCGTGCCGTTGACGACGTAATGCGCCAGCGCCTCGGCGACGGCCTCCTCCTCGGTCGTGGCGACGAAGACCTGCCCGTCCGGCCCGTACCAGGCCGGAATCTGATGGCCCCACCAGAGCTGGCGCGAGATGCACCAGGGCTGGATGTTCTCCATCCAGGCGAAGTAGGTCTTCTCCCAGTTTTCGGGCACGAACTTCGTGCGGCCCTCGCGGACGCTCGCGATGGCGGGCTCGGCCAGCGTCTTGGCGTCGACCCACCACTGGTCGGTGAGGAAGGGCTCGATCGGCACGCCGCCGCGGTCGCCGTGCGGGACCATGTGCGTGTGGTCCTCGACCTTGGCGAGATAGCCGCCGGCCTCCATCATCTCGACGATCTTGGCGCGGGCGACGAAGCGCGGCAGGCCGTCGAGCGCGGCGATCGTCGCCTCGAGATCGGCCGAGGGCGCGAGCCCGTCGAGGAAGTCCTCGTTGCCGGCAATCGTGATGTTCGCCTCGACGGTGAGAATGTTGATCTTCGCCAGATCGTGGCGGCGGCCGACCTCGAAATCGTTGGTGTCGTGGGCCGGCGTCAGCTTCACCGCGCCGGTGCCGGCCTCGGGATCGGCATAGTCGTCGGCGACGACCGGGATCAGGCGCCCGACCAGCGGCAGGCGCAGCCGCTTGCCGACGATGGCGCGATAGCGCTCGTCCTCCGGGTTCACCGCGACGCCGCTATCGCCGAGCATGGTCTCGGGCCGCGTCGTCGCGACGGTGAGGAAGGTCTCGGGATTCTCGGGATCGAAGGCGACGCCGTCGATCGGATAGCGGAAGTGCCAGAGATGGCCCTTGACCTCGCGCTGCTCGACCTCGATGTCCGAAATGGCGGTCTGCAGGACCGGGTCCCAGGAGACGAGACGCTTGTCCTTGTAGATCAGCCCCTTGCGATACATGGCGACGAAGACCTCGCGCACGGCGCGCGACAGGCCCTCGTCCATGGTGAAGCGCTCGCGCGACCAGTCGCAGGAGGCGCCGAGGCGACGGAGCTGGCCGAGGATCGAGCCGCCGGACTCCTCCTTCCACTCCCAGACCCGCTCGACGAAGGCCTCGCGGCCCATGTCGCGGCGGCCCGGCAGCTGGCGGTCGCGAAGCTGGCGCTCGACGACCATCTGCGTGGCGATGCCGGCATGGTCCATGCCGGGCTGCCAGAGCACGTTCTTGCCGCGCATGCGCTCGAAGCGGACGAGCACGTCCTGCAGCGTGTTGTTCAGCGCGTGGCCGATATGGAGCGAGCCGGTGACGTTCGGCGGGGGAATGACGATCGAGAAGGGCTCCGCGCCCTCCTTGGCGCCGGCGCCGGCCCGAAAAGCGTCTGCCGCCTCCCAGCGTGCGGCGATCCGCGGCTCGATGGCGGAGGCGTCGTAGGTCTTTTCGATCATTGATCTATCCGATGGCGGTCCGGTAGGGATGGCGCATCGGTTACGCCCAAGCTTTCGGGCCTGTCAACGAAAGGGCGGCCTCAACAGCCGCCCACCCTCAAAAGACGTTGAAAACGAAGCTCGTGGGCATGTCCCATGGACCGCGGCCGACCGGCTTCCGCCTGATCTCAGCGGCGAACGCCCCGGGACACGCGCTCGATCTCTTCGCGCACGAGGCGCTCGACGAGGCGGGGCAGATTGTCGTCCAGCCAGTCCTGCAGCATGGGGCGCAGCATCTCGCGGGCCATATCCTCCATCGACTTCATCTGCCCGTCGCGAATGGCGCGGGCGAGATCGTCGAAGGCTGCCGCAACCTGCGTTCCCGCCTGCTCCGACATGAGCGCGGAAGCCTCGCGCACCACGGAGGCCGTGGGAGTCGCGGGCTTGGCCGGCTCGGATTCGAACGAGGCGCGCGAGGCGACGGGAGCGGATGCGGGGCTCGACCGCTCGGCAACCGGAGCCGCCGCCGCAGGAGCCTCGGGCAGAGGCGCTGGCGCGGGCGCTTCGGCTGAACGATCGCGGGCGGAGACGAGCGCGGCGTTGCGGTCGATGGCCTCGACGAAGTCCGCTTCGTCGAAATCGACCATGAAATCGTCGTCGGCTTCGACCGGCTCGACGCTCTCGGCGACGGATGCCGCGTCCGCTTCGACCAGATCCGGCGCCAATGCCACGGCGAGCGTCGAGGCCACCGGAGCGGACTGAGGCTCGTCGCTCGACACCGGTTTTGCAACCGAGGTCGTCGCCGCGTCGGAAAGGTCGGACGAGGCGGAAGGAATCTCGGTGGCCACCGTCGCCTCGATCGCCGAGTCGGCTTCCGCACCCTTGCGGGACACCGGCCGATCGAGCACGGACCATGTCTCGACATCGTCGAGCTCGCGCGCCCAGCGATCCGTCGCGACCACGGGCTCGACGACGAGCGAAGCCTCTGCGGGCTCCACGCTGGAAGACGGCGACGCGGCCGGCTCCTGCGCCGACGGCTCTCCGGCGCTGTTGGCAGGCTCGGACAGCGGCACCCAGCGCTCGTCGGCATCGTCCGCGACGGGCGGCATCGACGGCGCCACAGAGCCTCGGTCGGCGAAGGGCACGACGCGAGCCGCCTGGGCCGGGAGCGCGAAGGATGTGGGACGCTCGGGCGCGGTGTCCTGCGCGATCGCGGCGCGATCGGCCGCGGCGACGCGCGCGGCATTGGACGCCAGGCTCGCGCCGGGCTTCTCGTCGCTGCTTTCGATGATACGGCGGATGGAGGCCAGGATCTCGTCCATCGACGGTTCCTTGGAGGGACTGGCTTGGCTCATGGCAAGGCTTTCCGCATCGTCCGGACCGCCCGACGCCGGCGGCCGAATCATGCGTTCAGACTATCGCGGAAACCCCGTCGAATGAATCCCCGAAGCCGGCCTTCTACAGAATTCCTTAAGAACCGTTAACGAGGCTGGCGAGCCTGTGTCCGAATGGACGCAGCCCTGCAGCCTCGTCGCATCCGCAACGGCTCGACCGGCGAAATCTCCGGTCCGTCAACGACTTCGGGAGGGTGGAAGGCCCCCGTCGAAGCGTCTGCGCAGCGCCGCCGGCACGACCCGCACGCCATCGACGGGTGCTTCGAGCGGCTCTTTGGCCTGCGACCCGGCCAGCCCGATCAGCGAGCCGCTCGCCAGCAGGTGCCAACGAAAAAAGGCAACGGACCTGACGATCCGTTGCCTTTTATTTCGAAGCTGTAGGAGAGCTTAGCGGCCGTCGGGCGTGCGAAGTCCGTACCACTTGTCCTTGACCGCGTCGTAGTGCTCCTGCGGCTTGTAGACGGCGACGTCGAGGCCGAGGCGCGTGGCGGAGAGCCGGCCGATCGCGGAGGACAGAGCGTAGCCCGCGACGACCTCGTCGCGCTGCGAGCCGACGAGCAGGATCTGCGCGGAGATCACGTCGGCCTGGGCGTTCAGGACGTCGAGCGTCGTGCGCTGGCCGACATTGCGCTCTTCGATGACGCCGTTCAGCGCCAGACGAGCGGCGCTGACCTGCGCGCTGTAGCCGGACACGTTGGCGCGGGCGGCCTGAAGCTCGGCCCAGGCGGTCGCCACGGCGGCGCGAACCTGATCACGAGCGCCGTCCACCTCGATCTGGCGCTGGCCGAGAACTTCCTTGGCCTGCCGGATCTGGGAGGACCGAAGACCGCCCTCGTAGATCGGGATCGTCAGCGTCGCGCCGACACTCGCGGAAAGCTGGTTCTGCGTGGTGACGTCGACGCCCGGCAGATTGGCCGAATTGGGATCGGTGTCGCTCAACGCATATTGGTTCTGAACCGTGCCGTTGAGGCTGAGGTTCGGAAGCAATGTGCCTTCGGCGGACTTCACCTGGAAGGCCGCGGCATCGACCGCGAATATCGTGGCGAGGATCGCAGGATGCTCTTTCTGCGAGATATCGAGCGCCGAGGTGATGCTGGACGGGATGAGACCCTTGGGCTGGCGACCCGGCGCGAGATCGCGCGGAACGTCGCCGATGATCCGCAGATAGCTGGCTTCGCTCGTCGCAACCTGCGCCAGAGCGGAGTTCAGGAGAGCGGTCGACAGGGCCTGCTCCGATTCGGCCTGGGCGACGTCCGTGCGCGTGCCCTCGCCGACGTCGAACCGCGCTCGCGCGGCACGCACCTGCTCCTGAAGGAAGGAGAGGTTCTGGCGGCGCAGGTCGGCGATCTGGCGGTCGCGCAGCACGTTCATGTAGACGGACGAAGCGTCGAAGAGCGTGTTCTGCTCGGTGTTGGCGAGATTGTTCTGCGCCGCCTTCACCTGCGCCTCTGCGGCGCGAATATTGTTCGGCGTCTGGAACCCGTCGAAGAGTGTCTGGTTGATCGTGATGCCGGCGCCAAGAACGCCGGTGCGGCCGCGGGAGGACGGGAGATCGTCGCCGAAGGTCGTTCGGGAGCGTTCGGCGCTCGTCGTACCGGAGCCTCGGATGATCGGCCTCAGACCGGACTTGGCCTGCGGCACGTTCTCGTCGGTGGCGCGAAGCTGGGCCCGGGCGACGTTGAGATCGTGGTTGTTCCGGTAGGCACGCGCCAGTGCGCCCGTCAGGTTCTCCGCGTCGGCGGAAACCAGAGTACCGAAGAATGTGGACGCGGCCAGGGCCGCTCCGATCCAGACAGTATGACGCAAGACGTTCTCCACTTCCCCTGCAGCACCGCCGCCCAAAACCCGACTGGGCTCGAACCGCAGGCGCTACCGCATCCGCCCGGACCGCCGAGATGTCTCGATGGCCGCGCTGATCCTATGCGACATTAGCATCACATTACCGACTTGGCTGTGGCTGGAAAAACCACATCAGAAGACAAATTCGGCCGACTTGCGAAATTCCTGAAGCGGCTGGATGCTGCAATTGAAGCCGAAACGCTGCGAAACAACCGCCTTTTCCTTGATATGCAACCTTGCGGAAGCTGCATTTCCGCGCCCTTCGACGGCGATGAGGCGGCCGTTCTCGGCCAGTTGCTCAAAAAGCACAGGCGGAACGGTTTCGACGGAGCCCTCGATCAGAATCACGTCGTAAGGCGCGCCGGCGGCGTGGCCGGAGGCCAGGGCGCCCTCCACGAGGTCCACCGTTCCGCAATTGATTCTCGGCAAAACCGCCCGCGCCTGCGCAACGAGATCGGCTGAAGACTCGAGCGCGACGACGCTTGCGGCCAGCTTCGACAGGATCGCCGCGGAGTAGCCCGACGCCGATCCGACATCGAGAACGCGGTCGGTCGGTCGGATGGAGGCCAGCTGCAGGAGCTTGGCGAAGGGCGAGGCCTCCATCAGAAAGCGCCCGCCGCCGAGCGGGACGTCGCCGTCGATATAGGCGAGCGGACGACGCTCCTCCGGCACGAAAAGTTCGCGCGGCACTTCGAGAAAGGCTTTGAGAATCGCCCAGTCCGTCACGTCGGTGGTGCGGATCTGGTTGTCGACCATCTTGATGCGCGCGGCGTCGAAATCCATGGCGGAGATCCGGTTCTTCGTGAAGGGTCGCTGGTCCCTGAATGCCGTTCGACGATCCTTGAGAGCTCGTCGAAAGGCCGGTGAAAGGCTCTTAGTCTTGCGGCCTTCGCGGTGCAAGAAGCGCTTTTCGCATGCGGCGCCAGGGTAAGCCCCGCACATGACTTGCAATGGGCCGCTTACAAACTGCGCCCAGCTGAGAGCCGCCGACCGAGGCTGGACGGGCCGAGGCGCCTAACGGTCGAGGCCGAGGGTTCGGCGGTTCATCGCGGCATCGGAGCCGGAACCCGCGAAATCGTCGAACGCCTTCTCGCCGCGCTCGATGATGTGGGCGGCGATGAAGGGAGCACCCTCCCGCGCACCCTGCTCCGCGCTCTTCAGCGCGCATTCCCATTCCAGCACGGCCCATCCCTCGAAGCCGTATTGCGTCAGCTTGGAGAAGACGGCGCCGAAATCGACCTGCCCGTCGCCGAGCGAGCGAAAGCGCCCCGCGCGATCCTTCCAGCCCTGGAAACCGCCATAGACGCCCTGGCGCCCCGTCGGGTTCAGCTCCGCGTCCTTGACGTGGAACATGCCGATCCGCTCGTGGTAGATGTCGATATTGGCGAGGTACTCAAGCCCCTGGAGCACGAAGTGCGAGGGGTCGTAGAGGATGCGCGCCCGGGGGTGGTGGCCGACCCGCTCCAGGAACATCTCGTAGCTGACGCCGTCGTGGAGATCCTCGCCCGGATGGATCTCGTAGCAGACGTCGACGCCGTTCTCCTCGAAGACGTCGAGGATCGGCCGCCAGCGCGCGGCGAGTTCGTCGAAGGCCGCCTCGACCAGCCCCGCGGGCCGCTGCGGCCAGGGATAGACGTAGGGCCAGGCGAGCGCGCCGGAAAAGGCCGCCGCCGAGCCGAGGCCGAGATGGCGCGAGGCGCGCGCCATGCGCTTCACCTGATCCACCGCCCAGGCTTGGCGCGCCTGCGGATCGCCCCGCACCTCTGGGGCCGCGAAGCCGTCGAAGAGTTCGTCATAGGCGGGATGGACCGCGACGAGCTGCCCCTGCAGATGGGCGGACAGCTCGGTGATCTCCAGGCCGTGGCCGGCGACGAGGCCGGCGATCTCGTCGCAGTAATCCTTCGAGTCGGAGGCGCGTTTCAGATCGAAGAGCCGTGCGTCCCAGGTCGGGATCTGGACGCCCTTGTAGCCGAGCGCGGCCGCCCAGCCGCAGATCCCGTCCAGCGAATCGAACGGCGCTTCGTCGCCCGCGAACTGCGCCAGAAAGATTCCAGGCCCCTTGATGGTCATGCGCCCTCCCCGCCGGTCTCGCCGGTCCTTCCCGCCGCGCCGGTTCCCGGCATCGTCGGCGGCGCTCGAACGGCGCCGTAAGGCGAGACTAGCTTCAGCCACCCCTCCTTTCCAGCCCGCAGGCAAGCCGAGCGGCGGCATTCTCGCGTCCGCGCCCGGGCGCTTGAAACGGCGGGACAGCGCGAAGCAAGGCGGCGGCGTTAAGCTCCGTCTTCCACACCGCTCCGAAGTGTCGGGAGAGATCATGCGTATCCTTGGCGACGTGACGAGAGGCCTCGGC
This sequence comes from Aureimonas sp. Leaf427, assembly GCF_001425485.1. Taxonomy (GTDB): domain Bacteria; phylum Pseudomonadota; class Alphaproteobacteria; order Rhizobiales; family Rhizobiaceae; genus Plantimonas. The sequence continues at coordinate 390,351 of NZ_LMQW01000023.1, forward strand.
CGCAGCGGGGCTCTGGCTCTCCTGATGCTGGCGGCGTCCGGCTCCGCCCATGCCTTCGACACGCAGGCGCCGGCGGCGATCCTCACCGATGTCGGCACGGGCACGGTGCTCTTCGAGAAGAATGCCGACGAGGCCCATCCGCCCGCGAGCCTCGCCAAGCTGATGACGGTCGCGGTCATCTTCGACCGGCTGAAGGACGGCCGGCTGAAGCTGGAGGACGAGTTCCTCGTCTCGGAGAAGGCCTGGCGCGAAGGCGGCGCCAATTCCGGCGGCTCGACCATGTTCCTGCCGCTGAACTCCAGCGTCAGCGTCGCCGACCTCATCAAGGGCATCATCATCCAGTCCGGCAACGACGCGACCATCGTCGCCGCGGAGGGCATCGCCGGCAGCGTCTCCGTCTTCGCCGACATGATGAACGCGGAGGCCAAGAAGATCGGCCTGACCGCGTCGCATTTCATGAACCCGCACGGCCTGCCCGATCCCGAGCAGCACGTCACCATGCGCGATCTCGACAAGCTCGCGACCTATCTGATCTCGACCTATCCCGAGCACTACCCGCTCTTCAGCGAGGAGGAGTTCCACTTCAACGGAATCGTCCAGCGCAACCGCAACCCGCTCCTGGCGCTCGGCGCGGACGGGCTGAAGACAGGCCACACCCAGGCTTCCGGCTATGCGCTGGTCGCCTCCGCCAAGGCCGGCGAGCGGCGCATCATCTTCGCCATTACCGGCCTGCCCTCGGTGAAGGCGCGCGCGGAAGCGGCGCGTGAACTGATGACCTACGGGCTGAACGGCTTCGAGGACCTCGTCGTGGTGGCCAAGGACATGCCGGCCGGCGAGGTTTCGGTGGAGAACGGCGCGGTGCCGAGCGTACCCGCCATCGTCTCCAACGATATCCGCGTCCTTGCCGCCCGCGGCCAGGAAGACGGCTACCAGCACGCCTTCACCCTCGATCCGAAGGTCGTCGCGCCGGTGAAGCCGGGCGACCGGCTCGGAACGGTCAAGGTGACCTTCGGCGACAAGGTCGTCGGCGAGGCTCCGGTCGTCGCCGGCGGCGCGGTCGACGAGGCCTCCCTCATGCAGTGGATGACGGCGAAGATCACCGGCCTCTTCGGCTGAACCCGCGAAGAGGTCGGCCGGCCCATGTCGGGACGCCGACGCCCGATCGCGTTCGATCCCGAGTCGCCGACGACGTCACGCGGACAAGCTTACGACGTGTCTCACGACAAAGTGCCGTGGATGGTTTCGAGATTGCCGCTTCCAGCCCCTTGCGCATCCCCCGCCAGATCAGTACTTAGCCGCTCCTAAGGGGCCTCGTGGCGGAGTGGTTACGCAGAGGACTGCAAATCCTTGCATCCGAGTTCGATTCTCGGCGAGGCCTCCAACAGATCTTAGCGATTTCAGGTGCTTAAGTGAGGATCGGCCTAAGGCCGGTCCCCTTTTCATGTCGCACCATGTTGCAAACCGATACCATTGATCTCCAACGATTTTCTGCGAGGCTCGGCAACTCCACGCTACAAGAACGCGACATGGAATCGGAGAATCAGAGCGTGACAGAGATAAGCCCGTCGACTTCGTTGACCGCGTTCAATTGCCCGCACTGCCACGCGCTAGCACGGCAATTTTGGTACAAGCTGTCGGCGGATCTGTTGAAGAAGGACGTTCTACCGTTTTATCCGTCTCCGATTGATCGCCTCACGATTGACTTCGAAAAGTTTGGAGAAAAGAAGGAGGCAATGGAAAGATTTTTTGAGAAGGCTTCTAGCCTGCAGCCATTCCTTGAGCGATCGGAGCACTACTCTAACTTCAATGTAATATTAGTGAACATTTCTGAATGCTATAATTGTCATGAGATCGCAATTTGGATTGCTGACAGGTTAGTATATCCTAGTGTTGGAACCGCCCCTGCTGCCGCTGGCGACATGCCGGCCGACGTAAAAGCCGTCTACAATGAGGCAAGCGTCATCCTGCCCGCATCGCCTAGGGGTGCATCAGCGCTTCTTCGATTGGCGCTGCAAATGCTTTGCAAGCATCTTGGAGGGGATGGAAGGAATATTGACAAAGAAATTGGAAAACTTGTTGCCAAAGGACTGGATGTCCGCGTCCAGCAGGCGATGGATATCGTTCGGGTGGTCGGGAATAATGCCGTGCATCCTGGACAGATTTCTTTTGATGATACGGATCTAGTTGCCAGGCAGCTCTTCAGCCTCGTGAATTTGACCGTAGAGAAAATGATCACAGAACCAGCTGTCTTGGACAGTCTCTTCAGTTCGCTGCCAGAGGGGGCCCAGAAAGCGATCGAGAAGCGAGACGGCAAAGCATAGAAAAGGGCCCGCGCCATGCCTTAGCGCGAGCCCTCTTAGAGATGCCGGAGAAGGATTACACGCCCCCCCCCGGAGCCGGCCCCTGCGGGCCTCATCCGGCCGCCCCGGCGGCCAGGTCTCGTGCCGGCGCTTAGGCGCCGGGGTTCGTGTACCAGGAGCGATAGTCCGTCCATCCGGCGCCGAAGTCGTGCCGCATCTTGAACTCTACGCCATCAACGTCGAAGCCGGAACGCGAGTCGGTGAAAGGCTGCTCGTTCCCGCTCAATAGGCTGTATTCAGCGCCGTCGTGAACGGCGGGATCGGCAACGATGTACCAAGCGCGAGGATCGGCAAGACGGGGTTCGACCACGAGCTGCAACTCGCCGGCAATGGGAGGTGACACGCGCTGGACGCGGCTGAAGCCTTACGATCTGTAGACTCACCCGCAGGCCGGAGGGCATCGCATGGTCGAGATTGCCTTGGGACTCTATCGGCTTCTTGCAGCCGGCCTGCTTGGCTTAGCCGCGAAGTATGCGTTCGGTCCCGTCCCCGCATCTCCTCATCGACTTGCGCTGGAGCAGAGTGGAACGCCGCTGACACCAACACTGCGCGTGTTGATCCGAGCGATCTATCGTCCGATGAGCGCGGCCTTCGCAGCCTTCGCCGTTCTTTTGATCGCTCTGGCGCTTGGCCCGGTCGCCGATGGAGAGCGATGGGGAAGCCTTGCGGCGACGGGCGTATCTTTCGTGCTGGGGATTCCCACGACGTTCGGCACATGGACCTTCGAACGCCGAACCGGCATCCGCGCGCCTTATCGGCTATCGGCCGCCATGAAGGGGCTGTCGGTCGTCGCCATGGCCCGTTCGTGGTGACCCGCTTCCCTATGTGGCCGCCCGCCGACGTTCGGCGAGCGGCAGGACATCGGCTTTGGACCGTCGGGGAGGTCGATCGTTCTCGAACGCCCGGATTTGTCGCACGGCTTCGGCGAGCCGATCCCCGTGCGGCCACTTCCCGACCGCTCCGCGCCGATGGCGCGTTACTCGTCCGACATGTCGTCGTCGGACTCCTCGTCCTCGTCGGACTTGAAGCCCTCACGCCAGAGATCAAATTCGTCGGTGTCTTTCTCGTAAGGGTTGGCGGTGATGCGCCGGCCCTCGGATGCGGCAATCTTGCCCTCTTCGTAGGGCCCGGAATCGGTATTGGACACGGCAGTCTCCTCGGCAATGGAGGCCCGCAAGTAGGGCGAGCCGCCGAGGTTCCAAGCGGGTATCTTCGCTCAGCGATGCGCCGTTACGTAGACGGGCAACGCCGCCGGGATGTTGACGCAGTGGTGGAAGACGACGACGTCGCCCTGGTCGGCTTCCGCCTCGTATTCGTATTCGATGCCGAGGCGCGCCAGAATGCTCGCAGGGTGCCTGAAGTCGCCGGCCCGAGCCGCCGCGAACTGGTCCACTTCGATGGTCGTCATCATCTGGCTCATTGAAAACTCCACTTCTTCATTGCCTGGACGGGATCAGGCTGCGCTCCGAACCGTTGCGGGCCGCTGAAGAGCCCGTCCTGTTTTCGTACCTTTGCGCGCGCATGGATGCCGGGTTGCAAAGAGGAATGCCTTCATTTGAAGGATCGGCGGCGCGCGGTCGGGCGACGGCGGCGATTCACATGGCAAACATGGCGATCGAATGGAGGCGGCGGATCGCTGCCGCCCAAAACGAAAAAGGCGCCCTGAAGGACGCCTTTTCATGAACAGCAGATCGAACCGGCCGATCAGGCGGCCAGACGGCCGCCCTTGGCGATCACATCGATGTCGCCGCGATTCAGGCCGATGTCGCGCAGCTGGTAGTCTTCCATGCGCGAAAGGAGATCGACGGTCTGGCGGTGAGAGCGATAAGCACTGATGCGCTGGGCGAGGCGGGCGAACATTTTCGGAACTCTCTTCGGATTTGATATGCCCCATATAAAGGCAATAGCTGCCCAAAAGGAGCGCAGATGCTGCATACAAGCTATGCAGGCAGGTCATGAGGCCGGCAGGGCGTTAAGCTTTGATTCAGCATCCGGTGTTATGGCGGATCAAGCACTCCAAAGTCTCGATGTTTCCAACCAATTGTTATCGCTCTGTTTTTCGGGCTTTGTCATGCAGCCACGAGCAAGGCACCCCACTTTTGCGGCGACCGAAAAGTTGCCGGACGGCCGCCCTTCGACCGCTCCGCCGCGGAAAACGGCAAATCCGAAAAGCCTTGCGTTCGTTCGGCGCAAAGCGACCCGCTCGGATCAGGGCAGCCTGTCCTGATCGGGCGGGATGGTGGAAGCCACCACGACGGGCCCCTTTTCTCCCCGCCGACGCGCCCACCAGCGAACCCACCTCACCTCGCTGCGCCGGCGCCAGCGGCGCACGAGCGCGATGTCGATGGAGAGGATGAGGAGCCCCAGCGGCAGCATCCAGATCCCGAAGATGGGCAGGACGGACAGGCAGCCGCCCAGGATGAAGAGGGCTCCGATCAGCATGCGCTTGTAGGGCGATTCCGGCAGCTGGAAGCGGCGACCAAAGATATCGAGCATCCGACCCTTCAGCCGGAACCAGCCGGACGATCGTGGAGACTCCATGGTCAAACCCTTGATATGAGACGAGAAGCCAAACCGAGATGGGCACCGGCGGAGGCTGTGGGAAGGGTATCTCTCCATATTAAATCCGACAAACGGCAGAAATCTCGGCCAAGGCGCTTGGCAAACCGCAGAAGCCTTTGCTATAGGCAGCGGCGCACGAGAGACGTGCCTTTCCCCGATAGCTCAGTTGGTAGAGCGCGCGACTGTTAATCGCTAGGTCGTAGGTTCGAGTCCTACTCGGGGAGCCATTTCGGCTCCTATCATCTGCTTCGTTGTTCCGATGCGCGGCCCATCTCGGCCTCGGTTCAGCCATTGGCCCGATCGTCATCGCGCGACGCGCCCTGCCCGCCCTCGGCAGCCCCGACATCGGAAAGCCCCGCCCCCTTATGTTCGGGGGATGTCGCACCCTGCCCCATCTCTTCCTTAAGTCTGCCCGTCGATCCGTGCCGGGCATTTCGCCGACCGGACTCGTCCTTCTTCCGCTTTCGAGCGTTACCCGACGAAGACAGGAGGCGAAGACACATTATGACAGCCGAAACGCATCTCTACTTTCCGCTCATGGGCAACGAAACGAGCGCCTACGTGAAGGTCCGTCTCTTCAAGGATGGGCAGCGGGACGGCGCCGAGGCGACCGTCGAGGGTTCGGGGGCCGAGGACCTGACCTTCGAGTATCCGGCCAGAGGAGAGCCGCGGACCGTTCTTCGCGACGCGCGCGACTTCGCGGCCGGGCGTGGACTGGACGTCCGCGTCGAACTGGATGGCGTCGAATGGGACTCGGATCTCGGCGTTCTCGTCGATTCGAAAGCATAGGGAACGAGCGATGTCGGACGAACTCTTGAAGGGCTTCGAAGCCGAAGCCGTCGCCATCAAGCGGCGTGAGCTGACGAAGGACGAGAAGACCGCCATCGGCGAGGAGATGCTGAAGGGCGCGCTGAAGCCGAACATGGACCGGCGCAAGCGCAAGAACGCGATTCGGACGGCCGTGGAGAGCGTTGGTCGGCGCGGGTCCAGCCGGTAGAGACCGGCTTCAGACGACGGAAAAGGCGAGGCCCGTCGCGAAAGCTGCGGGCCTCGTCCATGTTACGACTTCGGCTTCTCACCCGTATCGTCGCTCGGCTGCCCATTCGGCAGCAGCGGCAAGTCTTTCCCGTCGGACCCATCGGAGCGGCCCTGTGGCTGCGAGGCTGCGCCCGCGCCGTCCTTTGCGTTCGATTGGGCGGCACCGGCGCCGACCGTGCCGGCATCCGTCGCGGCGCCTGCGTTGTTGCCGACCGAGCCGCTTTCGGAACCGCCCGTCGCCGTCCCGGATGACGTAGCGCCGGAGGACGCGCCACCCGATGTGCCGCTGCCGGACGAGCTGCCGCCGGAAGCCCCGCCGCTCGACGACGCGCCGGATGATCCTCCCGAAGAGCCTCCCGAACCACCGCCTGAACCACCACCGGACTGGGCGAATGCGGGGAATGCGGCGAGGATGGCCGCCGCTGCGATCAACGACATGATTTTCATGTCTTTCTCCCGTGTGTGAGAAAGAGACGTTTCGAGCGGCAGGGCCGTTCCGCGGAAAGCGACGCCGGAATGCCTGGCTACGTAATGCGCCGGTCGGCCTGCCCCGCCCATTCGATCCTCACGAATGCAAATCGGCAGTGGCTTCGGGCAATCCTCGGCATATCCCTTCGCCAAACGGCCGAGCGAAGCCGACAGCCTTGCACTCGGCGAGCCGGCGCCGATCTGTTCGGCGGGAGCAATCAGCGCTCAAGAGATCATCACCGCGAGAAGGCCCCAGATCATCGCGCTGATCAGTCCGCCCGCGACGAAGCCTTTAGACGGGCTCAAAGGGTCCGTCCGCGCGAGCTTCTCGTCGAGCCGGCGCAAGAGCTTCCTGTTCCGTGTCCTCGTTTGAATCATGGTGTCCTCCTATCGACAGAACGGCCACCGCACCGGTTCGATCCCGACGTGCCCGCTATGCCTGGGCCATCGACATGACGAGCCGCCGTCAAATCGCACGCGGAGGTGGGTGACGGGCGATTGGAAAGGGGCCCAGGTTCAGCGCTCGATACGATCGAAGCCAACGACGATCATGGATGGACCGACAAGGGGCAGAGGTGATCATCGGCGATGGTCAGCGCGACGTCGGACGGGCTTGATCGATCGTCGCAAAGCGACTGGTGCGGACGCTGCCGATCGCGAGTGTCCCGCCCCTGATACCCGATCCGTGGCGATGACCGTGGCGCCATTCTGAATCCGCCGGCGCTTGGCGCGACATCGCGCAGGAAGCACCAAGCCAATAGTCGGCAAGGGCATCGAAAGACCGGTGACGCCGCCATCATCCACGACGGCGGAGACACACGCTTATCCGAGCAATTCCGCCGCATCGTTAAGTATTTAACGAAGCAAGAAAGACGATTGCGCTCGATGAACTTTTAAAGGAAGGGAGCGTTAGCAATCGTCAATGGCTGCATAGGCGCGGAATGTCACTCGAAACGCAGGAATTGCCACCATCGGTCTCGACCCGCACGCCGGTGAGACGGATACGCCGATGGATCGAGCGCGGCATTCTGGCCGGCGTCATCATGTTGGCCATCGGCCTCATGCTCGGGTGGTTCGCATTCCTCGCCTGGGCGCTCTACTGGCTCCTGTCGGGCCTCGTCTAGCGAGACAAGACCCAAGCGCTGCCCAAGACGCACCAGAGGCTCAAGGATAGCGCGATGCCGTTCGCGATGCCGATCGCCGTTCCCAGTTGCTGATCCGCATCCGGCCGCTTCGCCGTTCCGCGCTGAGTTTCCATGCTCGTTCCTCCCGACGCGATGGCTACACTTCGTCATAAATCTGACAAGGTAGATAATCGTGACTGAGGGCGAATACAGCATGCCGCCCGTTGCTGCATCGCACAACAAACGATTAAAGTTTTCGATTTGGAACAAGATGATGTGAGAGCCCGCGTCATCCTGATTGTGCCGGGCCGATCGATACGGCGGTCTTATCTTTCTTGCAGAACCGAGTGGGCCCACGTGGGCACGCCGTAACTCTCCATTAGTGAATCGAAATTTAAAGGATTGAGGATGACCTTCGCCATCCGACGTCGACTGAAGTCCAGCCTCTCTCGGGCATCCTCCGGATGCCCCGGAACCGTATGAAAGGCCCGCAGACCTCCCGCCTCGACAGAACGGAGCCCGACGGGGTCAATCTGGACGCCCGTTCTCTCGAGGCCATTGCCGAGCAGGCCATTGCGAATGGCTGGCCTGCCTTCGATGTCGCGACGACCGTCGCCGACATCGTCGGTCCCGTGTCCGCCCCGGTCCACCCGTTGCAGAGCGGGTCAGACCTCCCGGAGGCGTCGTCGGCGGTGCACAGGATCTTTAGCGAGGCTGCCAAACGTCTCGCCGAGACGTAAGCGGCAGCGGGCGCTCACACAGGCGTCCGATCGCGATACCAGCCTTGCCGAATGGAGGATATCCGTTCGATCGGTCCCGCCCGTCGTGAATGACCGCGACGTCGACAGACAGAGATCGCAGTGGCTCCGAGAGCGTTCGCCGCCTTCGAGGCAACCGCAAAGACCTGCGGGGGGTGACGTGTCGAAGGTTAGTCGCCCTTTCTCCTTCTCGGCGCCCCAAGCACTGCCGGAGATGAGTCGCAGCACGCGATACGCGCAACGGCCAGACTGCCGGCCGCGCACGCGATCACCGAATATGACGATGGACATCAACCGTGATCTCTAGCGTCGAGCGGTTCGCTCTGTCGAAAAGACCTTGCTGCGCAACGCTTAAAGCTTTCCGGCGCCGATCGGCTCGCAGGATTTCGTTAGTCTTAATGGGAAGTTAATCGTGGGTTCACTTTCGATCGGGTTTAAGATCAGCCCATGGCATTTCGCGCTGTAATCGTGTGGGTAGGATGATCGATGATGACGAGTGTGGAGGAAACGCAGGGGCGACTTCTCGAAACGCCTTCGACCAGCACCCCCTCGTCTCGCTGGGAGAAGCCGTTGATCGTCATCGTCCTGGCATTCGCCGCCACGTTGATGCTCGCTTGGCTGGCTTTTCTGGCCTGGGTGGGAAGCTTGATCCTTTTCGCTTTGTGGCCGTAGGCAGCGCTTCGAAGTCGACCGGACCGGCGCCTCGCTCTTTCTCATCGAAAGCGTGAAGCGGTATCACTGCGAAGCGCATCCCGAGCGCCGAGATGCCGATGGCTTAAGACGGCGTCGACAGCATCTCCTCCCAAGCGTTTCATCTTACCACCGCACGCTATTGTCGGGTCCTACGGTCGAGCGGACGGCTCCGCGACCGGGAGGGGTATCGTCATCGCACAGCATGCGGGCACACGGATCGCGACAGAAAACACTCCGCGAGACAGACTAAATTTCCCAAATGGTGGCCGCCGTTTTCCCTTATGCTGCAAAGCAATAAACCGATTTTTATTCAAATCACGACGGTTTTGTTTTGCTATGAATTTTCCCTCTCTGTACTGTCTTGAACAGGGAGAGACACGATGAGACACATTGCTAAGAGTACATCACAATTAATGCTGGCCTATCGTATGGGGCCGGCGACGGGAATTGCGAACGGATTGGCCTTGTCCGTCGGAATTTGGTGTACGATCGCAAGCATCTGGTTGCTTGTTCGATAGTCGCCAAAGACAAAGCAGCGTTTCGATTGAGGCCGCTCGACGGGGAGACTGATTTCGATACTGTCTCAAGCGACTGAATGCGACGTCCTTCTTGTGCTCTGCTGCAACAGGAGCAGAGGGTTACTGATGTGGTAGCGGTGTGAAGGCCCTATCAATGACAAGCAGGCGCGCTGGGGACGCATGACGGTTTCCAGCGTCGCGAGCGAATCACTCGAGGCTTCCACCTGAATTGCATCGGCTGAGGATCGGCTAGTGATCTTTGGGCCGCGTGAGGAGAGCGTGGCCGCCCGGATCGCGTGATACCGGCAGGATGATCGACACGGCGAGGCTTGGGTCTGCCATCCGATCCCGCTTCGCCGTCAATGGCTTCGCCAAGCCGGGTCGCCTTGAGACAGAGGCGATAGGTCGAGGGTCTTTGCCGTCGCGGTGCCGATATCCTTGAGGACCATTTCGAGAAGATGAAGACGGAAGGGCTCGTTCAGCGCCCGGGCCGTGTCGCAGGCTGCGATGACCTCGGCGGTCAACTGATCGAGCGTCGGATGGCGCGCCGTGGCGGGCGCGATCTCCATCGTGGTCCCCACGAACTGCACGATCCGGTCGTCTTCGAAGAAGCACTGGCCGACCGCCATCACTTCGCGCACGAGGCCGTCCCGTCGCCGAACCCGAAATCTCGCCCGGTAGGGGCTGCGATCGTCGATCGACGCCTGCGCCCCGTCGAGCGTGGCCTGGAGATCGTCAGGATGGATGGCTTCGCGAACCGTTTCGATCGGCGCCCCCTCCTTCAGGAGATCTCGATCGAGATTGAAAAGATCGGCGACGACGTCGTCGCCAATAAGTTTGTTCGCCTCGATCCACCAGATCCAGGTGCCTGCATAAAAACGCTCGGTCAGTTTTTCGATCAATGCCGTTCCCTGCCCGCCTCGCTGCTTGACCCGGAGGCGACGTAACCATGGGAACAACGGTTCGTCACGTCAAATGACGGGTGAACACATAGATCTGCTTCCGTTTTGAAGACGCGAGACCCGACCAACGCCGGAGAGCGTCGCGCGGACATGGAAACGCCGGTTTCGCGCCGACCCCAAACGCGAGCCGATGCCATCGGCGCGCTCGACGCGCATACGAGACCGTTGGCGGCAGGACCGCCGATTCGGCCGCGATCCCTCTTCGACGGCGAAGTTCAGCGTTGCGCGGCGAGGCTCGCCTTGCGCTGCTCGAACGCTTCCACGAGCTTCACGACCTGGAGGCGCAGGTTCGGGTCGGGGATGTGGACGTATTCCTCGAGGTCGAAGCCTGTCGAGACGGCCGTGTTGTCGAAGAAGGACGACACGCTGACGCCCAAGGCATCAGCGATCCGCTGCAGACGGCTCGCTCCGACGCGGTTCGTGCCCTTTTCGTACTTCTGCACCTGCTGGAAGGTCACACCGATCTTCGATGCCAGAAGGGACTGGGACATCCGAAGATGATTCCGCACCGCTTTGACCCGCGCCCCCACTTGGCGATCCACATCCGAGACGCGCTTCGTGGTGGATGGGAGGGTATCGACTTGATCACGCATGGGAATTCGTCCAGCCGGATTATACTAATTCCGTTCTACAAAAGAACGTAAGTCCTACAAATTTTCTTTTCGCCAAGACGCATTTTGCATCAGACGCGTCATTCCGCAAGATCGGATAAGGAAAAACCGCGATAGACATAACAAGTGTTAAGTCGCCATTACAGAGAGCCAAAACACATCAAGGGCGAGACCAGCGAAGTCCTGTATATGTTCACAGAACTATTGCCGTCGCGATGACGACGATGGGCGCTCACAGGCCGATGGAAGAGGCTGTTTCCGGCTCGTTTCAGCCTGCTCCGAGCGGTCCACGGTCGATGAGATGGGAAACGACGCCGGCCCGCCGGCCCTTCGCGCGCCGGTAAAGGTCCAGCTGCGGCAGCGCCGTTAGCGCCCCTTTTGCCGGCCTCGCGGGTATGAGACCCGTCAACGGCGGGGCCGTGCTCGGTTCAAGATGATCGTCGCGTCATTGCGGGGCGTGCATGACAACGACGGCCGATTTTGCGCAACATGCGCGAGACGATGGGGCGCACGAACGTCCCTTCGAAACCCGGGGCGGCCCGTCCGAACTTCGGCATGAGCTTCGGCCGAATGCCGACGACCGGTCAGAGCCCGCCGAGAAGGTCTTCGACCTTCTGGATATAAGAGCTGGAATTGCGAAGCTCGGCTTCGGCTTCGGCGAGCCGTTTCTGATAGTCGCGATTCTCGATCCGGGTTTCCCAGATCGTGACCTTGGCAGTCTTGAGAGCGGCCTCGGCCTCGGCCGCGCGCTTCTCGGCCTCGGCGAGCTGCTGCTCGAGGGTCGCGATGCAGCGTGTGTAGCGGAGCTGCTCCTCGTTGACGCGCTGGATGAAGGTTCGCGCATCCTGTTCGATCGCGACGAACTTCTTCTCGTAGTCCTGAATGATGCCGGCCGCCCGCTCGACGAGCCGAAGGGCGGTCGGCCAGTCGCGGCTGGGCGTCGGCAGGGCGGCCGTCGGCACTTCGACGACCGAGAGCGCGCCCCGCAGATCCAGGGCCTCGTCCGGCGTCGCCTCGACAGCCTGGTCGAGAGCGGCTTCCATTTCGCCGAGGGCGGTATCGAGCCCCTCGTCCCGGTCGATCACGCCCAACCTCGACATCACGACGAGCGACCGACGGCACCGAGATTGGCGGTGATGGCGTCGTCGAGCCGGGTCAGCCAGTCATTGGCCTCGCTCGCGCGCTGCTCGGCCGCCCTCGCCCGCTGGTTGGCGGCCTCGATCTCGCGCTGTGCGGCGCGCAGCTGGCCATGAAGCGCGGTGAGGTCGGAATGATGCTGCTGAGCCTGCTCTTCCGCTTCGCGGCGCAACTCCTCGTTCCGCTCCTCGCTGAGACGGATCGCCTCGGCGGCTTCCTGCACGAGGGTCAGGGCGGCCGCCCAGTCGCGGCGGGGCGTCTGGGACAGCGTCGAGGACTGCGCAGGCGCCGGTGCGGTCTGCAGCTCGATCTCCTCGGCCGAGGCGGAGAGGTTTCGGGCCGAGACCGCGCTGAGATTCGTCACCTTGTCGCGTCCGTTCTCGACCCGAACCACGTCGCTCGGGCCGCGCAGCGACCAGGAGCTGTCCAGATCGACTTCGCTGACTTCCGCCTCAACACCCATGTCCGCTCTCCCCAGATGTTCCATTCGGCAAGTCCGGAAACCGGCTTGCGCTGACCGCAATTCAAACGACGCCGGCCCGAAGGCTCGACGCGCCCGAGACTTATTCGGACTTCTTGTCCTGCACGGAGAAGAAGCTGACATTCGACGTGTCGAGACCGCGATCGATCGAGAACTGAACGGTGTTCTCGCCCTCGTCGCCCTGGCTCTGGAGCGCCCGCGCCTGCCGCTTCAGCACCTCGTTCTGGCGCTGCAGCGAAACGCGGTTCTCGCGCGCGATCTCGAGCGCCCCTTGCGCCAGAGTGCGCTCGGCCCGCTCGCCCTCCAGCTCCTCGACGAGCCGCCGGTTGGCGGCCTCGAGCGACAGCCGGTCGTTCTCGAAACGCTTGGTCAGCGTCTCCAACCGGCTGCTGAGGCTGGAAATCTTGGTCGTCGCGTTTTCCAGGGTGGCGTCCTTGGCCGCCAGCGCCTTGGTCAGCATCTCGGCGCGATCCTCCAGCTCCTGGCGCTGGCGCTGCCCGTCCTGGTTCTGCGTGACGTAGTGGTAGTTCTCGGCGCGAAGACCCTCCAGACGGCGCTCGACCGCGGCGCGCTCGATGGCGGCCTCCTTCAGCATCCGCTCGGCGGAGCGGAAGGCCTCGTCCTTCTCGCGCAGCTGGTTGCGAACGCCCGTCAGAATCTGTTCGGTCGTCGCGAGGCGGGCGGACACCGCGTCGAGCTTCAAGGCGAGGCCCGACCGCTCGGCGGCCAGAAGCGCCACGGCGGCCTCGTGCTCGGCATCGACCTTCTCGCGCACCGCCTGCTCGTCGAGAAGGCGCACCTCGATCGCGGAAATCGCGTGGAGATGGGCCTCGCGCTGCTGCGCGAGATCGGCGTTGCGCGCCTCCAGGCTGTTGACCCGGTCGAGCTGGCTGTTCGTCAGGTTGTTGAGGCGGCGAACCTCCTGCTCGTACATGGCGAGCTGCTCGGCATCGCGCCGCAGCTGGCCTTCCGCGCGCTGGAGCGACTGCTCGTTCGTCTCGTTCTCCGCCCGCTTGAAGGCCAGCTCGGCCTCCAGATGCTCGCGATGGTCGGACTCGGCGGCGAGCTGCTTCTGCGCGGTTTCCAGAAGATGCGTCTTCTCGATCACGACGAGACGACGCTCCTCGTTCACCGCGTCGAGTTCGAGGATCTCGGCCTCGAACTTCCGGGCGCGTGCCAGAAGATTGGTCACCTCGCCCTGCGAGGCGGAGAGCTGGCTCGACAGCCCGTCGACCTCGCGGCGAAGCTCCTGGCTGGCGGCAAGCTCGCGCGAGAGCAGGGCCTCGGTCTCCTGCACGCGCGCTTTCGCATGCGGCAGCTCCAGAACGATCGCCTCCAGCGGCCGGATCATCTGGTTGAAGTCTTCGCTGAGGGTCTTCAGGTCGTCCAGGCGGTCGATCATATGGCCGAAGCGGACGCGCAGAAGCTCGTTGCGCTGCCCGATGCCGTCGAGGGGCGCCAGCTGCGCGGTCGGCTCGGGCGGCAGCTTTTCCGTCTCGGCCTTCGGCGGCACAGCTTTATCCATCCGCTGTTCCTCGCCCTGCTGGTCCGTCTTGGTAAACTTCGAAGAGCGCCCGAACAGCGACCAGGAGGAACCCATTCGTCATGCCTTCTTTCGCGCAGAGCCGCTCGGCGTGCTCATTAAGCAAATTCGTTGCGCCAGAAACAGCGGTTTTAACGGCCCGTTCATATGTGCCGTAATCGGTACCATGTTTCCGTGGCTTGCGTGCAACTTAGAAGATGATTTCACAGTTTTGAGGCGCCTTCCCAGCGGCATCATCGGGTCGCTGGACGTGCGCGCCGCCGCGAACGGCTCCGCTGCGCAAGCCTTCCCCTAGATCCGCCGTTTGCCAAGGTCGACTTTCCATCGGCGCTGTCCATATGCGGGCTCCCGCGCGTCTTTGCGGAAAGTTTGGAAGGGGCGGCCATGACCAAGAGCGGTGAGGATCGGAGTCCGGTCGTCGTCTGGCTGCGGGACGATTTGCGCCTCGACGACAATCCCGCCCTCGCCCATGCCGCCGAGACCGGCAGGCCTGTCGTCCCGCTCGTCGTTCTCGAAGAGGATGGCGCGGGCCGGCCGCTCGGCGGGGCCCATCGCTGGTGGCTGCACCATTCGCTCCAATCCCTCGATGCCTCGCTGACATCGATCGGCTCGGGCCTCGTCCTGCGCCGGGGGGCGCCGGAGACGGTCGTGCCGGACATCGTGCGGGAGATCGGGGCCGGCGCGCTCTTCATGAACCGGCGCTACCACCGGCCCGCCGATGCGGCGGACGCGGCCATCGCCGCCGCGCTCGAAGAGGTCGAGGTCGAAAGCTTCCAGGCCCATATCCTGCACGATCCCGACGGCGTGCGCACCAAGACCGGGGGCTTCTACAAGGTCTACACGCCCTTCATGAAATCGCTGCGGGCGGCCGGCGAGCCGCGCGATCCGATGGATGCGCCGAAGAGCCTGAAGGCGCCGAAGGGCGGGCTTCCCCGATCCGACAAGCTGGCCGGTTGGAAGCTCCTGCCGACCAAGCCGGACTGGTCCGGCGGCCTGCGGGAGACCTGGACGCCCGGCGAGGCCGCCGCGCACGAGCGGTTCGGGCATTTCTGCGATTCCATTCTCGCCGGCTACGACGAAAGCCGAGAGCTGCCGGCCGCGGACGGAACGACGCGCATGTCGCCGCACCTGCGCTTCGGCGAGATTTCGCCCTACCGCCTCTGGCATCGCGCGGAGGAAGAAGCCCGCGGCAGCCGCATCCCCGGCAAGGCGATCGAGACCTTCCGGCGGGAGCTGATCTGGCGCGACTTCAACTATCACGTCCTCCACCATGTCGGCGCGATCGACCGGGAGAACATCAACAAGCGCTTCGACGGGTTCGACTGGCAGGGCACGAAAGCCGAATTGAAGGCCTGGCAGCACGGACGGACGGGCTATCCGATCGTCGATGCCGCCATGCGCCAGCTCTGGCAGACGGGGTGGATGCACAACCGCATGCGGATGGTCGTCGGCTCCTTCCTGACGAAGGACCTCCTCATCGACTGGCGCAAAGGCGAGCAGTGGTTCTGGGACACGCTTGTGGACGGCGACATCGCCAGCAACACCGCGCAGTGGCAGTGGATCGCCGGTTCGGGAGCGGATGCGCAGCCCTTCTTCCGCATCTTCAACCCCATCACGCAGGGGCAGAAGTTCGATCCGACCGGCGCCTATATCCGCCGCTACCTGCCCGAACTCGCAAAGCTTTCCGACAAGGACATCCATACGCCCTGGCTGGCGGGCGCAGCGTCCCTGAAGAAGGCCGGCATCCGGCTCGGCGAGACCTACCCCGAGCCCATCGTCGATCACGGCAAGGCGCGCGAGCGGGCGCTCGCCGTCTATCGCGCGACGCGGCCGGCATCGCAATGACGCCCGGCCGGACGCGGCAAACGAATTTTCCGGCGGAGGGGCGCGGGAAAGACGGTATTGGCGCACAAGCGGTCCAGCGCGACCTGCGCATTCTTGCCTTGCCGCGCAGGCAGCCATAGGTTCCCATCAGGTCCCCTCGCATCAGGCTGACGCTCTTCATGCCCCGATACAACAATGTCCTCGATGCCATCGGCAACACGCCGCTCATCCGGCTGAACCGGGCCTCGGAGGAAACCGGCTGCGAGATCTACGGCAAGGCCGAGTTCATGAATCCCGGCCAGTCGGTGAAGGATCGCGCCGGGCTCTTCATCATCCGGGACGCGGAGGAGAAGGGGCTGCTGGAGCCGGGCGGCCTTATCGTGGAAGGCACGGCCGGCAATACCGGCATCGGCCTCTCGCTCGTCGCGAACGCGCTCGGCTATCGCACCGTGATCGTCATCCCGGACACGCAGGCCGAGGAGAAGAAGGACGCCCTCCGGCTGATGGGCGCCGAGCTCGTCGAAGTTCCGGCGGTGCCCTACAAGAACCCCAACAATTACGTGAAGCTCTCAGGCCGGCTCGCCGAGCAGCTGGCGAAGACGCATCCGGCCGGCGCGATCTGGGCGAACCAGTTCGACAATGTCGCGAACCGCGAGGGCCATGTCGTGACCACCGCCGAGGAGATCTGGCACTCGACGGGCGGCGAGATCGACGGGTTCATCTGCGCGGTCGGCACCGGCGGCACGCTGGCCGGCACGGCCATGGGCCTGAAGCGCCGCTCGGGCCACATCAAGATCGGCATCGCCGACCCGATGGGCGCGGCCCTCTACAGCTACTACACGAGCGGCACCCTCGCCTCGGAAGGCTCCTCGATCACGGAGGGCATCGGCCAGGGCCGCATCACCGCCAATCTCGAAGGGTTCACGCCCGATTTCGCCTATCAGATCCCCGACGCGGAGGCGCTGCCGATCGTGTTCGACCTGACGCTGCGCGAGGGCCTCTGCCTCGGCGGCTCGTCCGGCATCAACATTGCCGGCGCCATCCGAATGGCGAAGGAGATGGGCCCCGGCCATACGATCGTGACCATCCTCTGCGACTACGGAAACCGCTATCAGTCCAAGCTCTTCAACCCAGAATTCCTGGCGACGAAGGGCCTGCCCTCGCCGAGCTGGATCGGGCGCGAGCCGAGCTTCGACATTCCCTATCTCGCGCCGGACGCGGCATGAGCGAGACAGAGGCCGCCTATCTGCAGGATGCCTATCTCTCCACGATGGAGGCGACGCTCCTGCGCATCGAGGAGGGCCCCGCGCTCGTCTTCGACCGCTCGAACTTCTTTTCCGCCGGCGGCGGCCAGCCGGGCGACAGCGGCTTCGTCGAGACAAGCGACGGGCGGCAGATCCGCATCCTCGACACGGTCCGCTCTGCCGACAAGAGCACGATCCGCCTTCTCGCCGAGGACGGCGCCGTCCTGCCGGAACCCGGCGAGACGCTGGTCCTGCATGTCGACTGGGCGAGGCGCTACAGGCTGATGCGCATGCACACGGCCTGCCACCTGCTCACCGTCGTCTGCCCCTATCCCGTGACGGGTGCTTCGGTCGGCGAGGAGGAGAGCCGGATCGATTTCGACATTCCCGATGCCGAGACCGACAAGGCGGCGGTGACGCAAGCGCTGATGGCGCTCGTCGCCGCGAACCATCCGGTCGGCACGCGCTGGATCACCGATGCCGAGCTCGATGCCGATCCCAGCCTCGTCAAATCGGCCAACGTGAAGCCGCCGCGCGGCAGCGGCCGCATCCGGCTCGTGACGATCGGCGAGGACGGCTCGATCGACGCCCAGCCCTGCGGCGGCACGCATGTGCAGGAAACGTCCGAGATCGGCGAGATCCATGTCGGCAAGATCGAGAAGAAGGGGAAGGTGAACCGACGGTTCCGCATCCGCTTCGGCCCCCTGCCCGCCTGACGCCAGCCGTCCGCCGCCGCCAACATCCTTTCAGAGCAGATCCATGACCGAAACGCTGATCTCCCCCGAAGCCCTGTCCTTTCTTCTCGGGCGGCCCGGCGTCGTCGTGCTCGACGCCTCCTGGTATCTGCCGGCGCAGAAGCGCGATCCCGTCGCCGAGTACAGGACGGCGCATATTCCCGGCGCCATCTTCTTCGATCACGATGCCGCCTCGGACGCCTCGTCGCCACTGCCCCATACGATCCCCTCCTCGCTCGATTTCGCGGCCTATATCGGCGGGCTCGGCGTGACGGAGGGCGACACGATCGTCGTCTACGACGGTCTCGGCCTCTTTTCCGCGCCGCGCGCCTGGTGGCTTCTCAAGACCTTCGGCGCGCGGACCGTACGCGTTCTCGACGGCGGACTGCCCGCCTGGGTCGCAATGGGACTTCCCGTCGAGAGCGGCACCGTGCAGCGGCCGGCGCAGCGCTTCGTGACGCTCTACGACGGCGATGCCGTGGTCGGGTTCTCCGAAATGCGCGACCTCGTCGAGACCGGCTCGCTGCCGATCGCCGACGCGCGTCCCGCCGGGCGGTTCGCGGGCGAGGAGGCGGAGCCTCGCGCAGGCGTGCGTGCCGGCCACATGCCGGGCGCACTTTCGCTGCCGGTCTCGGACCTCGTCTCGGACGGACGGCTGAAATCGCCGGACGAGCTTCGTGCCGCCTTCGAAGCGGCGGGGCTCGATCCCGAGGCGCCGATGGTCACGACCTGCGGCTCGGGCGTGACCGCCGCCGTCATCAATCTGGCGATGGACAGGCTGGAAGCCCCTCGCCCAAGGCTCTACGACGGCTCGTGGACCGAATGGGGCTCGGCGGCCGATACGCCCGTCGAGACCGGCCCCGCCGCCAAGTCCGGATCTGCCGCGGCGACCCGTCCGTGAAGATCGTCCGTCTCCTTTCGACGGTCGTCACCTATCTCGAACTGCGCGCCGCGCCGCCGCGCCTCGCGCAGCCGCCGGCCGCCCATGCCGATGCGCGGGTCGAGCGGGTGCGCAACATCCCGCTCTCATTCTATCGCTATCTCTATCGCGAGGTCGGGCGGGCGCATCACTGGACCTCGCGCAACCTCGCCGACGACGCACTGCTCTCGGAGCTCCGCCATCCCGGCATCGAGGTGCATGTCCTCACCATCGGCGGGGCGCCCGCCGGCTGGTTCGAGCTGGATGCGGCGCGCAAGCCCGGCGAGACGCGAATCGTGCATTTCGGCCTGATGCCGGATTTCCAGGGCGCCGGGCTTGCGCGCTTCCTGCTCGGCCAGTCCGTCGACGCGGCCTTCGCCACCGGCGCCCGCACGGTCACCCTGGAGACGAACGAGCTGGACCATCCCGCCGCCCTTCGGCTCTACCGGGAGTTCGGCTTCACGATCACGGGCACGCGCAGCGTCTCGACGCCGGCGATCGACGACTGAGATAGGGTCGGAAGACCCTGCGCGGAGATGACTCTGTCGCAGCGCGGCGAAACGGGCTAAGCCGCTTCGCAATGCCCACGAACCGGATGCGCGCCTTGATCCTACGCCTCGTTCTCGCGCTCGTCGTCGTTCTCGCGCTCGCTGCCGGCGGCGTCTGGCTCTTCGGGCCGCGCGAGCCGGCGGATCTGACGCTCCGCTTCGATCCCGCCGCCATCGGGGCGGACCCCGACGCCTATCTGGCGCGGACCGAAGCCGACGTTCCGAACCTGCGGCCGGATGCGGCGAAGTCGATCGTCTGGGCCTATCCGGCCTCGCGCGCCAAGACGCCGCTCGCCGTCGTCTACATCCACGGATTTTCCGGCTCGCGCGAGGACCTCCGCCCCCTGCCGGACGAGGTGGCCGAGCGGCTCGGCGCCAATCTCTACTTCACGCGCCTCGCCGGCCACGGCCGCGACGGAGCCGCCATGCGCGAGGCGAGCGTCAACGACTGGGTCAACGATCTTGCCGAGGCCCTCGCCATCGGTCGCGAGATCGGCGAGCGCGTCGTCGTGATCTCGACCTCGACGGGCGCGACGCTTGCGACGCTCGGCGCGACGCTGCCCGATCTCGCCAAGAGCATGGACGGACTGGTGCTGGTCTCGCCGAATTTCGGCCTGCCCCAGCGCTACGCCTTCGTGCTGGACCTGCCCTTCGCGCGCGATCTCCTACCCTGGCTGACCGACGAGACCTACAGCTTCACGCCCGTCAACGACGCTCAGGCCGCGAACTGGACGGTGAGCTACCCGACAGCGGCCCTCCTTCCGATGGCCGCGCTCGTCCGAACGACGGTCGCGGCGCGGCTGGATGCGATCACGCTTCCCGCCTTCTTCCTCTATTCGCCCGCGGACACGGTGGTCGACCCCACCGCCACGGAGGCGGTAGCCGCGCGCTGGGGCGGGCCGAAGCAGGTGCTGCAGGTTCCCTCGTCCGGCGATCCCGCGAACCATGTCATCGCCGGCCGCATCCTCTCGCCGCAGACGACCGAGGAACTGGCCGCCCGCATCGCCGACTGGATCGCGGCCCTTCCGGCAAAATAGGCTGGGAAGGCCCGTTCAGTCTTCGAAGAACGGCCGTGCGGCTTCCGCATTCGCCTGCTCTCGCGTCAGCCCGATGTCGAGAAGCTGCGCGTCGCTCATCTCGCGAAGCTGCTGGCGGCTGCGGTAGAGATCGCTGCGAAAGGTCACGAAGCGAACCATATCGACCGTCGTGCGCGCGATCGCGACCGCGGCCAGGGCCATCCGCTCACGGAACAGGACATCCGTCTGGCGAGCGACGTTCAACGCACTCCACTCTCCGCGATTGTCTCTCATTGTACCCATTCCTATCCAGCCAATCTCTGCATAAGGGGTACAATTGACAGTGTCATCTTGGCAAGCTAGTCTCTTGTCACGATGACAAGTTGGTTTCCCACTCCGTCCGAGGGCCCCGGCCCGTTCTACAGACGCCTCGCGGATGCGATCGAGCAGGCGATCGGCGATGGCACGCTGCCACCGGATTCCAAATTGCCTCCGCAGCGGGACCTCGCCTTCGATCTGAAGGTGACAATCGGTACAATCGGGCGTGCCTATGCGATGCTGCGCGAGCGCGGGCTCGTCGCGGGAGAGGTCGGGCGCGGGACCTATGTGCTCGGTCATTCGCAGGCGGCGCCGGGCGCCACCGTCGACACGTTCTCCGCCAATCTTCAGGGAACGCGCCTTGCCGAGGTGCCGGCCGACAAGCTGCGCTTCGACACGACGGCGGCGCCCGAGGTCGGACAGGCCGCCGTCATGGGCGAGCTCTTCGCGTCCGTCGCGCGCGACCATCCGCAGGAGATCGCGAGCTATTCGCGGCGGACGCCGGATCTCTGGCTGGAGGCGGGCGCATCCTGGCTCGGGCGGGGCGATTTTCGGCCGAAGCCGGAGGATATCGTCCCGACGCAAGGTGTGCTCGCGGGCTCGCTCGCCGTCGTCCTGGCGCTCGTCACACCCGGCGAGAGGGTCGTGGTGGAGGCACTGACCTACAGCCAGTTCGCGCGGAGCACCCGGCTTCTCGGGCGGCGAACCGTCATCGTCGAGACCGACGAGCATGGCATGGTGCCGGAGGATTTCGAGCGCGTCTGCGCGCAGCAGCATCCCAAGCTCGCCTTCCTGATGCCGGCCGCGCACAATCCGACGCTCTCCATCCTCTCCGAGGCCCGCCGACGCGCCATCGCCGAGATCGCGCGGCGCCACGAGGTCTGGCTGATCGAGGACGATCTCTACGGCGCCATGTCCGGCGACGCGCTGCCGCGCATCGCGGAATTCGCGCCGGAGCGGACCTTCGTGGCGGGCGGCCTGTCGAAGGCCGTCGCGGCGGGCCTTCGCGGCGCCTGGGTCGCCTGCCCCGCCCATTATGCGCAGCGCGTGCGCACGACGCACAAGATGATGACGGGCGGGCTCTCCTTCATCCTGGCGGAGGCCGGCGCGCGGCTGGTCGTCTCCGGCGAGGCCAAGGAGATCGAGCGGCGGTGCCGGGCGGAGGTCTCGCGACGCGAGGCGCTGGCGCGGGCGGTGTTCGAAGGCTACGACTTCGCCTCGCACCCCCATGTCCCGTTCTTCTGGCTGAAGCTGCCCTCGCCCTGGCTCTCCGGCACGTTCAAGACGGCGGCGCTGCGCGAGGGGGCGATCATCGACGACGAGGACGAGTTCAAGGCCGACCGGATGGAGCGAACCTTCCACCGCGCGCGCGTCGCCTTCTCCTCCGGCTCGCTGGACGAGATCCGAACCGGCTTCACGATCCTGCGCCGCCTTCTCGACAGCGGCGTCGCCGGCTACGACGCGGAGATCTGACGGCGGGCCCCTCGAACGAGGCCCGCCGACCGCTCAGATCAGAAGATCCGCCATGATGCGGTTTTCGGTGATGTCCTGGTAGGCGATGCCGTTCGCCTCGAAGCGCTCGAACAAAGCGGGAAAGCTCGCCGTATCCTTCGTCTCGATCCCGAGAAGGATCGAGCCGAAATCGCGGGCGGACTTCTTTAGATATTCGAAGCGCGCGATGTCGTCGTCGGGGCCAAGCAGGCCGAGGAAATCGCGCAGCGCGCCGGGGCGCTGGGCGAGGCGCAGGATGAAGTACTTCTTCAACCCCTCGAAGCGCAGCGCGCGCTCCTTGACGTCGGGCAGGCGCTCGAAGTCGAAGTTCGAGCCGGAGACGACGAGCGCGACCGTCTTGCCGCGAACCTCTTCGCCCAGCGCGTTCAGCGCGTCGATGGCCAAGGCGCCGGCGGGTTCGAGAACAATGCCCTCGAGGTTCAGCATTTCCAGCATGGTCTTGCAGAGCCGCCCTTCTGGCGAAAGCACGACCTTGTCCGGCGAGAACCGGCGCAGCGTCTCGAAGGGAAGAGCGCCGATTTCGGCGACGGCGGCGCCGTCGACGAAGCCTTCCATCTGCGGCAGGCGCGTCAGTTCCCCGCGCACCAGGCTGGTGTGCAGGCTCGGCGCGCCCAGTGGCTCGACGAGGCGAATGTCCGGCATCTCGCCGCCCTTCGCCAGGAAATAGCGAGTGACGCCGGAGGCGAGACCGCCGCCGCCGACGGGCAGGACCAGCATGTCCGGCTTGGCGCCGAGCTCCATCTCGATCTCGCGGCCGACCGTCGCCTGCCCCTCGATGATGTCCTCATGGTCGAAGGGCGGCACCATCGCGGCGCCGGAGGAGGCCGCATAGGCCTTGGCGGCGGCGTAGCAATCGTCGAAATAGTCGCCGACGAGTTCGATCTCGACGGCGCCCGCGCCGAAAATGCGCGTCTTCTGGATCTTCTGCTGCGGCGTCGTCACCGGCATGAAGACCCGGCCCTTGAAGCCGAAATGGCGGCAGGCGAAGGCGAAGCCCTGGGCGTGATTGCCGGCGGAGGCGCAGGTGAAGGCGCCCGTGGCCGAGCCCTCCTCCAGCCGCTTGCGCATGAAGTTGAACGCGCCGCGCAGCTTGTAGGACCGGACCGGGGTCAGGTCCTCGCGCTTAAGATAGACGCGCGCGCCGTAGCGGGCCGAGAGATGCTCGTTCAGCTGGAGCGGCGTCTCGGGGAAAAGCTGGCGGATCGCGCGTTCGGCATCGGCCACCCGGTCGAGAAAGGCGGCATCGCTCATGACTGCGTCACCGAGCCCGGGCGCGCGCCGGCGCCCGCCTCCGTGGTTCCGATAATGATGTCGCCCCGCACGGCCCATCCGAGAATCGCGGAAAGACGAGCCTCGGCGGCGGCCAAGGACGCAGCGCGGCTTGCGCCGTCGAGGACGTGGGAACGGGCGGACATGATCGAAACTCCTGGGGGTGGCGAGCCGGACGGCCGGGCTCGGCCCCCGCAATGTTCCAGACGCCCCGAAATGTAAAGACCGCGCCGCGCGGTCCCTCGATCAGAGGAACAGATCAACGATCTCGAAACGGTCGACGTCGACGAGGCCCTTGTCCGAGATGCGAAGGCTCGGAATGACGACGAGGGCCAGCAGCGAGTGCTGCATATAGGCATTGTTCAGCGTGCAGCCGGCCTGCCGCATCGCCTCGATCAGCCGGTCCGCCTTCTCGGCGACGATCTCGGCGCGCTCGTTCGACATGAGGCCGGCGATCGGCATCTCGACCATCGCCTTCTCCTCGCCGCCCGCGAAGAACACGACGCCGCCGCCGACCTCCCCCAGCCGGTTCGCCGCGCGCGCCATGTTGTCGCGGCTCGTGCCGACGACGATCATGTGGTGGCTGTCATGGGCGACGGTGGAGGCCAGCGCGCAAGGGACGGAGTAGCCGAAGCCCGAGACGAAGGCGTTGGAGACGAGCCCGGTGGCCCGGTGGCGCTCCACGAGGGCGATGTGGCAGACATCGGCCGCCGCATCCGGCTCGACGAAGCCGTCGACGATGGGCAGGCGAGCCTCCAGCGCGCGCGTCGGGGCCTGGTTCTCGACGACGCCGATGACGCGCACATGGGCCGCGTTCGAGCCCTCCGGCGCCTTTACCGCGAAATCCTCGGCCGACAGATGCTTGCCGAGCCGCACGGTGGATTTGGCCTCCGCCGGATAGGGATAGGCGGGCAGGTTCGCCACGAGACGGCCGGCC
The DNA here is from genome assembly GCF_001425485.1 of Aureimonas sp. Leaf427. Taxonomy (GTDB): domain Bacteria; phylum Pseudomonadota; class Alphaproteobacteria; order Rhizobiales; family Rhizobiaceae; genus Plantimonas. Next base: position 414,927 of record NZ_LMQW01000023.1, read on the forward strand.
TCGGCAAGCTTCATCCCGCGCGCATAGACGGCGTCGATCGAAAGCGTCGCCAGATCGGACACGAGAAGCAGATCCGCCCGGCGCCCTGGCGCGATCGAGCCGAGTTCGCGGGCAAGGCCGAAATGCTCGGCCGTGTTCAGCGTCGCCATCTGGATGGCGGTGATCGGCTTCAAGCCTTGCGCGATGGCGTGGCGGACGACGCGGTCCATATGGCCGTCGCGAACCAGCGTGCCGGAATGGCAGTCGTCGGTGCAGAGGATGAAGTGCCGGCTGTCGAGGCCCATTTCGGTGACGGCCTTCACCTGCTCGGCGACGTCGTACCATGCCGAGCCGAGGCGGAGCATGGCCTTCATGCCCTGGCGCACGCGGGCGGCGGCGTCGGATGCGCGCGTTCCCTCGTGATCGTCTTCCGGCCCGCCCGCGACATAGCCGTGGAAGGGCAGGCCGAGGTCCGGCGAGGCGTAGTGTCCGCCGACGGTCTTGCCCGCGCGCCGTGTCGCCTCGATCGCGCCGGTCATGACGAGGTCGTTGGCCGCGACGCCCGGAAAGTTCATGACCTCGCCGAGCCCGACGATGTTCGGCCAGGCCATGGCCTCGGCGATCTCGGCCGCGCCGAGTTCGGCGCCGCCCTCCTCCAGCCCCGGCGCGGACGGCACGCAGGACGGCATCTGGACGAAGACGTTGACCGGCTGCGCCATCGCCTCGTCGTGCATCAGCCGAACGCCGGGCAGGCCGAGCACGTTGGCGATCTCGTGGGGATCGATGAACATCGAGGTCGTGCCGTGCGGAATGACGGCGCGGCAGAACTCCGTCACCGTCACCATGCCGCTCTCGACATGCATATGCGCGTCGCAGAGGCCGGGCACGAGATAACGCCCCTCCGCCTCGACCACTTCGGTCCCCGCCCCGATCGCGTGGGACGCGTCAGGCCCGCAATAGGCAAAGCGCCCGTCGCGGATGGCGATGTCCGTGTTCGGGATGATCTCACCGGAATGGACGTTCACCCAGCGCCCGCCCCGGATCACCAGATCCGCCGGCGCGCGGCCCATCGCGACGTCGACCAGCCGCGGCGCGGCGGTCTCGAAAGGGCTGAGGGTGGCGGTCTTGGTCATCGTCGCATCCAGCATTCATCGTCGGCGGCATTGTGCAGCGCGAGCGGGCGGCGTCCAGCGGGAAAGAAGTAAGGCATGCGAAAGATGTGAGCGCTATGATTGCACCCGGCGCAGACGATACGCTTCCAGAGGGCATGAACCGATGAAACTTCTGCTGGCTCTCGCCCTGATCGGCCACCTCGCGCCGCCGCCGCCGAGCGCATCGATATCGCCACGGTTCGAGACAGTCGAGGCGTTCTGCAAGGGCTGTGGCTGCCGCGGCGGGCCTGGCTGGCGCATCCATCGCACCGGCCAGTGCGCGAGCAAGAAGAACCTCGCCAAGGAATGCGGCAGCCCGCCCTCGCCGGCTTTGTGCACGAAGGAAAACTGAGGGGTTTCCGACAGGCGCCGAGACGATTGAGCGGTTGGGAAAAACGCGCTAGTCACGAGACGTGAGGCTCGATTGCAAAACCGTCAGCCGGTTCTGCAGCACCGGCCTCATGAAAGCCTTGCGCCACAAGGCTTGCGGGCGTGGCGAAATGGTAGACGCAAGGGACTTAAAATCCCTCGGGCCTCGTCCCGTGCGGGTTCGAGTCCCGCCGCCCGCACCACTCTCTCATCACATACAAAAAAGGGAAGCGCCCGGAAGACGCTCCCCCTGTCGCCGGTCGAGCCGGCCGTCCGTCAGCCGAAGAGCTTGGTCGCGATCTCGGCGATGTGCTTGCCCTGGAAGCGGGCGCCGTCGAGGTCGTTCGCGCTCGGCTGGCGCGAGCCGTCGCCGCCGGCGATGGTGGTCGCGCCGTAGGGCGAGCCGCCGGTGATCTGACTGTTGTCCATCTGGCCCTGGAAGGAATAGGGCAGGCCGACGACGATCAGGCCGTGATGCAGGAAGACCTTGTGCACGGAGAAGAGCGTGGCTTCGTTGCCGCCGTGCTGGGTCGCGCTGGAGGTGAAAGCGCCGCCGACCTTGCCGACGAGCTTGCCCTGGAACCAGAGACCGCCCGTGCGGTCCCAGAAGGACGCCATCTGCGAGCTCATGTTGCCGTAGCGCGTGGGCGCGCCGACGATGATCGCGTCGTAGCCGGCCAGATCCTCCGGCTGGGCCTCGGGGAAGTCGTGGTCGGTCTTGAAATGCGCGGCGGCGACGACGTCGGCCGGAGCCGTTTCGGGCACGCGCTTGATGTCGACCGATGCGCCCGCGCTCCTGGCGCCGTCCGCCACGGCCTTCGCCATCGTCTCGATATGTCCGTAGCTCGAATAATAGAGCACCAGCACCTTGGCCATGGTCGTTCCCCTCGATCACCGGCGACGCGCCCAACCGGCTGCCGCATCCGCGCCTAGAGATAGGCGAACCGGCGTCTTGGGAAGCCACCCGCGACGCTACGATCCGTCAACGCTGAGGCGACTGTCGGATGGGACATGGCGGCGCCTTGCATTTTGCCGCGGCGCAACGCTCTCATCGCGCTTCAGATTCGCCGATCCTTGACCCGAGTGCCCGCCATGACGACACAGCCGCCGAAGACCGCCATGCTCGCCATCGGAGACGAGATCCTCTCGGGCCGGACGAAGGACAAGAACATCGGCCATCTCGCCGAGGTTCTGACGGCGGCCGGCATCGATCTCTGCGAGGTCCGCATCGTCGGCGACGAGCCCGCGCGGATCGCCGATACGGTGAACACGCTGCGCCGCGAATACGACTACGTCTTCACGTCGGGCGGCATCGGCCCGACCCATGACGACGTGACGGCGGATGCGATCGGGGCGGCCTTCGCCCTCCCCGTCACCGAGCATCCCGAAGCCGTGGCGCTGCTCGCCGCGCATTACGAAAGGCGCGAGATGCCCTTCACCGAGGCACGCCGCCGGATGACGCGCACGCCCGAAGGCGCCAGCCTCATCGACAATCCCGTTTCCACCGCGCCGGGCTTTCGCATCGACAACGTCTTCGTCATGGCCGGTGTGCCCGCCGTGTTCCAGGCCATGCTCGACAATGTCCTGAAGGAGCTCCCGACGGGCGAGCCGATGCGCAGCGCCTCGGTCGACTGTCCCTATGGCGAAGGTGATATCGGCGGGCCGCTGCGCGCCGTGCAGGGGCGCCATTCCGGCGTCGCCATCGGCTCCTATCCGCGCTTCGGCGGCGGCCCCTCCGGCTATTCCGCCGAGATCGTGCTGCGCTCGCGCGATCCGGCCAAGATCGAGGCGGCGAAGGCGGATGTCGAGGCGATGCTTACCGAGGTCGGCCGCTCGCTTGGCCTTGTCGGCAAAGACGCCGGCGTCTAGAGGCTGTTTTTTGACCGGAGAGCCGTCATGTCGAGCGTCGAGAAGTCCTTTCCCGTTTCCTGGGATCAGTTCCACCGCGATGCGCGGGCCCTGGCCTGGCGCCTTGCGGGCATCCGCCCGGAGTGGAAGGCGATCGTCTGCATCACGCGCGGCGGGCTGGTCCCGGCCGCGATCATCTCGCGCGAGCTCGGCACGCGCCTGATCGAGACGGTCTGCATCGCCTCCTATCACGAGTATTCCGAGCAGGGAGAGCTGCGCGTCCTCAAGGAAATCTCGCCGCTCCTCATCGAGGACGAGGGCGAAGGCATCCTGATCGTCGACGATCTCACCGACACCGGCAAGACCGCCGGCCTCGTGCGGGCCATGCTGCCGAAGGCCCATTTCGCCACCGTCTACGCCAAGCCGAAGGGCCGGCCGCTGGTCGATACGTTCATCACCGAGGTCAGCCAGGACACCTGGATCTTCTTTCCCTGGGATCTCGGCCTGACCTTCCAGGCGCCGATCGCCAAGGGCTCGGCCGGCTGAGCCGAACCGGCTCGGCCGGGTCGATCAGGCCCGCTCGGCGAGATCGATCTCCGCGACGAGGACGAGGCCGGACCCCGGCCAGTCCCGCGTGATCGATCCATTGTGCTGGCGCACGACCAGCGTTTCCAGGAGCTTGGAGCCGAAACCTCGCGTTACGGGTTGGGCCGAGATGGCGACCCCCGTCTCGCGCCATTCCAGCCGCAGGCGCCGCCGACCCTCCCCGTCCATCTCGCGCCAGGCGACGTGGATGAAGCCGCCCTTCGCGATCGCGCCGTATTTGGCAGCGTTCGTGCCGAGTTCGTGCGCGACCATGCCGATGGAGACCGCCTCCTCGTCGCTGACGCGCACGGTCTCGCCGTCGAAGGTCAGGTGCGAGCCCAGCGTGCCCCGGACGCCTTCGTCGTAGTGGCAGAGCTCGTTGGCGAGGATTTCACCGACCGTGGTGCCGCGCGATCCGGCATCGGCGAGAAGCGACTGGGTGCGGGCGAGCGCCGCGATCCGCTCGACCACCGCCTCGCGCAGGGCAACCGCATCCCCCTGTCCGCGCAGCGTCAGGCTCACGATGGCCTGCACCTTGGCGAAGCTGTTCTTCACCCGGTGCTCCATCTCGCGCATGAGCAGCATCCGCGCCGCCTCCGCCTCTTCGCGGCGGCGAATCTCCTGGCGGAGCGACAATTCGGTCTCGATGATGCCGGCGAGATCGGCGAGCAGTTCCTCCTCCTCCTCCGTCCAGGTCCGGGGCACGACGTCGATCGCGCAAAGCGAGCCGATGACGACGCCGTCCGCCCGCCGGATGGGATGGCCGATATAGGCCTCGACGCCGAGATCGCCGATCGCGAGATTGTCGCAGACGAGCGGATGCGAGCGGGCGTCCGCGACGACGAGCGGCGCTTCGGTTCGAACGACATACTGGCAGAAGGAATGGGTGAGCGGCGTCTCGCGGCGCGAATGCCAGGGCTCGGGCAGGCCGATCTCGCCCTTGAAGAACTGACGGTCCCGATCGAGAATCGTCACCAGCGCCACGGGGGCGCGAAGCAGGCGCGCGACGAGATTGGTGACGCGGTCGAAGGCCTCCTCTCGGGGCGTGTCGAGAAGGTCTTCAGCGCCATAGGGTTCCGGATCGACGCCTGCGCTCCCCTTCTCCGCTTCCGACAGGCTCCCGCCCTCGTTCTGCGCCATGTCCGTTGACTCCACGCGGACCGTGGCGACGCGTCCGACACCATGACCGATCTCTGCGATCCTGCATCGCCTTGGGGGAAAAGGTGCATGTCGGCTTTTCGTCAAGGTTGGCCCCGACCGATTCCCTTTTCGGTCGCGTTGAAGATGCCGATGGGAAGGGCTCGTCGGTGTTATGCCCGCTATCCCCGATCTTCTTCCGATCCCGCTCGCCCGACCGCAATTCCAGCCCGCCTTTCCTTGACCGGACCGGCCTTGCAGCGTGACAACCGGCACCGGACGGTTCTGCAAATCTGTGGATAAATCGGACGCGGCGATCCTCGGCGGACGCTGCGGAAGATCGATCGGGACCTCAGCAGAATCGGCGATGGCGGGCATTTTAACTAAGTTTGACGAGAGCCGGGGAACGCCGGACTCGGCGATGGACCCGGCGGAAAGACTCGCTTAAGCATCTCGCATCTACTATATCTGGTGTCCGACACCGCATTCACGACTAAATGACCGCCGGCCACCGCCGGGCCACCGTCGAACCCCTTTTCGACGACGGGACCATCGCGTCCTGTCGGCTGACGCACCGAGGATGAACCCATGGGCATGACGATCGAACGCCGCTCGACCAAGGCCGGCACCAGCGCCTATGAGACGATCCCGTTCCGCGAGGCGACGAGCGAAATCAAGAACCCCGACGGCTCCATCGTCTTCCGCCTGGAAGGCATCGCGGTGCCCGCGCAGTTCAGCCAGGTCGCGGCCGACATTCTGGCGCAGAAGTATTTCCGCAAGGCGGGCGTGCCGAAGATCCTGCGCCGCGTCGAAGAGAACGACGTGCCGTCCTGGCTCTGGCGCTCCGTGCCCGACGAGGAGGCGCTGGCGCTGATCCCGGAAGCCGAGCGCACGGGCTCCGAGATGGACGCGCGGCAGGTCTTCGACCGCCTCGCGGGCACCTGGACCTACTGGGGCTGGAAGGGCGGCTACTTCGCCTCCGAGGAGGATGCGCGCGCGTTCCGCGACGAGCTCGCCTACATGCTCGCCACCCAGAAGGTCGCGCCGAACTCCCCGCAATGGTTCAACACCGGCCTTCATTGGGCCTATGGCATCGACGGCCCCGGCCAGGGCCATTTCTACGTCGACTACCTGACGGGCGAGCTCACCCGCTCGACCTCGGCCTACGAACATCCGCAGCCCCATGCCTGCTTCATCCAGTCCGTCGCCGACGATCTCGTGAACGAGGGCGGCATCATGGACCTCTGGGTGCGCGAGGCGCGCCTCTTCAAGTACGGCTCGGGCACGGGCTCCAACTTCTCGAAGCTGCGCGGCGAAGGCGAGAAGCTGGCCGGCGGCGGCAAGTCCTCCGGCCTCATGAGCTTCCTCAAGATCGGCGACCGGGCCGCCGGTGCCATCAAGTCGGGCGGCACGACGCGCCGCGCCGCCAAGATGGTCGTGGTCGACATCGACCATCCCGACATCGAGAAGTACATCATGTGGAAGGTGCGCGAGGAGGAGAAGGTCGCCGCCCTCGTCACCGGCTCCAAGACCGTCTCCAAGCACCTGAAGCTCATCCTCTCGGCCTGCGTGAACTGTGAAGGCCCTGAAGGCGACTGCTTCGAGCCCATGAAGAACCCGGCGCTGAAGCGCGCGGTGAAGGACGCCAAGCGCGCCCAGGTTCCCGAGAACTACGTCAAGCGCGTCATCCAGTTCGCGCGCCAGGGCTATACGGACATCGAGTTTCCCGTGCTCGACACCGATTGGGACTCGGAGGCCTATCTGACGGTCGCCGGCCAGAACTCGAACAACTCGGTGCGCGTCACCGACGACTTCCTGCGCCTCGTCGAGACCGACGGCGACTGGAACCTCACCGCACGCCGCGACGGGCGCGTGGTGAAGACGCTGAAGGCGCGCGAGCTGTGGAGCCAGGTCGGCTACGCCGCCTGGGCCTCCGCCGATCCCGGCATCCAGTTCCACACGACGATCAACGACTGGCACACCTGCCCGGAGGGCGGCGAGATCATCGCCTCCAATCCGTGCTCGGAATACATGTTCCTCGACGACACCGCCTGCAATCTAGCCTCGCTGAACCTTCTCCAGTTCCGCGAAGCAACGGGCCGCTTCGACACCGAGGCCTTCGAGCATGCGACGCGCCTCTGGACGATCGTGCTCGAGATCTCCGTCCTCATGGCGCAGTTCCCCTCCAAGGAGATCGCGCAGCGCTCCTACGACTACCGCACGCTGGGCCTCGGCTTCGCCAATATCGGCGGCTTCCTGATGACCTCGGGCATTCCCTACGATTCGGCCGAGGGGCGCGCGATCTGCGCCGCCGTCTCGGCCCTGATGACGGGCGTCTCCTATGCGACCTCGGCCGAGATGGCCGGCAAGCTCGGCGCCTTCCCCGAATACGAGCGCAATGCCGACCACATGCTGCGCGTCATGCGCAACCATTCCCGCGCCGCCCACGGCACCGCCAACGGCTACGAGGGGCTGGCGGTCGATCCCGTTCCGCTCGACCATGCCTCGCTGAAGGACAAGCGCCTCTCCGGCCGCGCCAAGGCCGCCTGGAGCCATGCCGTCGAGCTCGGTACGCAGCACGGCTACCGCAACGCGCAGGTCTCCGTCATCGCGCCGACCGGCACGATCGGCCTCGTCATGGACTGCGACACGACGGGCATCGAGCCGGACTTCGCCCTGGTGAAGTTCAAGAAGCTCGCCGGCGGCGGCTACTTCAAGATCATCAACAACGCCGTTCCCGCGGCGCTGCGCACGCTCGGCTACGGCGAGGCCCAGATCGCGGAGATCGAGGCCTATGCCGTGGGCCACGGCAATCTCAACCAGGCGCCCGCCATCAACCCCGGCAGCCTGCGCGCCAAGGGCTTCGGCGACGAGCAGATCACGGCGCTGAACACGGCGCTGAAGAGCGCCTTCGACATCAAGTTCGTGTTCAACCGCTGGACGCTGGGAGACGCCTTCTGCAAGGACGTGCTCGGCGTGACCGACGCGCAGCTCGCCGACTTCTCCTTCGAGCTCCTGCCGCATCTCGGCTTCTCCAAGGCCGATATCGAGGCGGCGAACGTCCATGTCTGCGGAGCGATGACGCTGGAAGGCGCGCCGCATCTTCAGGACAAGGACCTGCCGGTCTTCGACTGCGCCAATGCCTGCGGGCGCATCGGCAAGCGCTTCCTCTCGGTCGAGAGCCACATCCGCATGATGGCGGCCGCCCAGCCCTTCATCTCGGGCGCCATCTCCAAGACGATCAACATGCCGAACGAGGCGACCGTCGAGGAGTGCACCAAGGCCTACATGCTCTCCTGGAAGCTCGCGCTGAAGGCGAACGCGCTCTATCGCGACGGCTCCAAGCTCTCCCAGCCGCTGAACGCCTCGCTGATCGCCGAGGACAGCGACGAGGACGACGACATCGTCGAGGAGACGGCCGCCGCCCTCATCGCGGCGCCCTCCGCCGCCCGCGCGACGGAAGTCGCCGAGCGCATCGTCGAGCGCATCGTGGAAAAGGTCATCCGCGACCGCGAGAAGCTGCCGAACCGCCGCAAGGGCTATACGCAGAAGGCGATCGTCGGCGGGCACAAGGTCTACCTGCGCACCGGCGAGTTCGACGACGGCCGCCTCGGCGAGATCTTCATCGACATGCACAAGGAAGGCGCCGCCTTCCGCGCGATGATGAACAACTTCGCCATCGCGATCTCGCTCGGCCTGCAGTTCGGCGTGCCGCTGGAGGAGTATGTGGAGGCCTTCACCTTCACGCGCTTCGAGCCGGCCGGCATGGTGCAGGGCAACGAGGCCATCAAGAACGCGACCTCGATCCTCGACTACATCTTCCGCGAACTCGCCGTCTCCTATCTCGGACGGCAGGATCTCGCCCACGTGCAGCCCGAGGATTTCGGAGCTTCGACGGTGGGTCGGGGCGTCGAGGGCGACAAGCCGGCACCTCTGCCGATCTCGTCCGGCATGGTGCGCGGCCAGACCGCGAAGTTCCGCCTGGTCTCCTCGAGCGATCCCGTCGGCTCGGCCGCAGCGCCGGCTCCGAAGGCCGCCGCCTCCGCGGTCTCGGCCCCGGCCACCCCGATCGGCGCCGCCCGCCCGGCCGCGATCGGCTCCGCCGCACCCCGCATGGCGACGGCCGCCAAGACGGCCGCCGAGCCCCTCGCCTTCCGGCGCGGTGCCGAGGCGCCTCTGTCGAAGCCCTCGCCGATCACCGACCTCTCCCCGGCTCAGGGCCTCTTCGACAGCCCGCTCGCCTATGCCGCCAGCGAAGAGGACAAGGCCCGCGTCGAGGCCGCCAGCGCGCCGAAGACCACCAGCGCCGACCGCCGCGCCCAGGCTCTAATGAGAGGCTACACCGGCGAAAGCTGCTCGGAATGCGCCAACTTCACCATGGTGCGCAACGGCACCTGTCTGAAATGCGACACCTGCGGAGGTAGTAGTGGTTGCTCATGATATGCCGACTGGGATTTGTCGGAGTCACCAAAGTTGTGGAATCGGAACCAAAGTTCTGAACTCCCATGTATGAAGCAGGAATTATAGCCTACACCGACACGAGGTGTTTTTCGTTCAGGGCCAATGACTAAACCTGCGCGGCGCATGCCGCGCAGGAATTCATTCGGGAACAAACCATGATCGAATGGTGGCGCAGACGAAATAGGTGCGGGAACGCCAGATGCTTGGGTTGCCGCAATGCGGCGCTTGTAGAGGAAGCCAACCGAAGATGACGAGCTCCGAAGCCACCGCGATTGCCCCTTACCGAGTGCTAAGTCTCGATGGCGGCGGCATGCGCGGCATCTACACAGCAGCCTTCCTTGAGAGCTTGGTCGGACAGTTCGCTGTCTCGCGTGGCGAACGTTCGCTTGACCTCGGGCGCGGCTTCGACCTCATCACCGGCACGAGCACAGGGGCTATCGTCGCCTGCGCCTTGGCGATCGGCAAACCCATGACCGACGTCGTAGACCTGTACCGCGAGCATGGGCCACGGATCTTCCCTCACCGCATCAAGGGAAGGCGAAGCGCGATCTTCCGAGCGATGACCGGGTCGTACTACGTCCGTCGCGGCGACCAGGCCCTTCGAACAGCACTCTCCTCGGTGCTGGCAGACGAGACAATCGGCGGCGTCTTCGAAAAGCGCGGCATCTCACTCTCGATCCCGGCCATCGACATGAGTTCCCACAAGGCTTGGGTCTTCAAGCGAACCCCCAAAAGTGGTCGCCGCGACGATCGCTACCCTCTGGTGGACGTCTGCATGGCATCGAGTGCCGCACCCATCTACCGCTCCCTGGCCGCCGTCGAAAACCCGGCTTCGCCGAACGCGCCCAAACAGGTTTTTGCGGACGGCGGCCTATGGGCGAACAACCCGATCATGGTCGGCATGACGGACGCGCTGCTCAATGCCACGCCGGGCCAACCGATCGAGATCTTCTCGCTCGGCACCTGTCCGCGACCGGAGGGCGAGCACGTGACCGAAGCGAAGGCGCATCGCTCGATGCTCAAGTGGCGGCTCGGCGCCGACGTCGCGCCGCTTGGCATTGCGGCGCAGGAGTTCGCCTTCGACCACATGGCGCGCCTCATCGCGATCGCCCTTCACGAGTCGGGGCGTTCCATCCGGACCGTAAGGTTCCCGAACAAGGACGTCCCGGCGAGCATGATGCCGTTCCTGGCGCTTGACGACACCCGGCGTGAGGCGATGGACCGACTGGTGCAGCAGGCGTACCGGGACGCCAACATGACCAAGAGTGCCTGTGACGATCCGGGCAACCCGGAAGGCGCGCTCATTAAGGACCTGTTCATGTCCCTTCCGCCCGCACCGTCGGCCGCGGCGGCTGAAAAAGACGGGTGAAGGAGACCACCATGTACGACTGTTCCAACGACATTCTCGCCTACCACGACGAGCGCGTTACCCTTCCCGACCCCGAGCGGACCGAAATGCGAAACCGCCGGGACTCGAACCGCGACAAGGCTTGGCGCGGTCTGGAACGCGAGGGCGATCCGACGCCCATCGAGTTTCGAAGCCAAGGCAGCTACGCTATGCGGACGATGGTTCAGCATCCTTCGAAGGACTACGACATCGACGATGGCGTCTATTTCTGGAAGGAGGACCTCGTCGACGAAAAGGGTCGCGAGCTCAGCGCGCGGCAGGTCAAGGAAATGGTGCGCGATGCCGTGGACGACGGAAACTTAAGCACTCCACCTGAAGTTCGCCGGAACTGCGTCCGCGTGCAGTATGCGAAAGGCTACCATGTCGACATCCCTTGCTACCGCCGGGTAACGACGAAGGACTGGCTCGGGAACGAGTCCCACCACCATGAACTCGCGGGGCCGACCTGGAAGAGATCGGACGCCCGCGACGTGACCGGTTGGTTCAAATCCGAGAACGAAGCGCAAAGCCCGGACACCTCAAACGGTCGCCAGCTACGGCGCGTGACGCGCGAGATCAAAATGTTCGCGAGGAGCCGGGCTGGCTGGTCCGGGAAGATCCTCAGCGGTTTTGGGATCACCAAGCTGGTGACCGAAACCTACAGGGCCCACGCGACGCGCGAGGACGTCGCGCTCTACGATACCATGCGGGCCATGCGCGATCGCCTGGAAGTGAACCTTGTCGTTGATCACCCGGTAACGCCTGCTGAGACCATTACCACCCAGGGGCCCGACGGCTCCGGCGACCCCAAGGCTGCATATCTCAGGGATCGATTGTCGGAGGCGCTTGACGACCTCGCATCGCTGAACGAGGCGGACTGCACGAGGGAACGTGCGCTGGCCACGTGGGACCGGGCGTTCGCGACGACGTTCTTCGGCGCTCGCAAGGAGCCGGCAAAGGTCGCAGCGGGCGTAGCTACGCCAAGTGTCCTTTCTTCCGGCTTCTGGGCGGACCGCGAGGCGGCGGCCGCCAGCGCCGTCAGGAAGGAAGGGGGCGGCCGACATGCCTGACGGCGGATTCCTTCAGCCCCGCGACGACGCCACACGGGCGCTCGACGAACGGCTGCAGGAACTCGGCGGGGGGTCAGTGCGGCGTCTGGATCAATCGGACCTCGTCGTCTATGCGGGTCGTGGCTTCGTCGACGGATGGCGCGTCGCGATCGGTTTCACGGATGGGGTCGTCAGGCATCTCGACGTTCTCGTCCAACCCAGCTTTCCTGCCGGGCTGCCCAGGATCGCTCTCGTCGAGCACCCACCGAAGCTCACGTGGCCGCATGTCGAGAGCGACGGCGTCCTGTGCCTCCTACCGCTAGATGCAGAGGTGGATCCTCGGGACCCCGCGGCCGTCACGACCAACCTTCTCGGCAAGGGTTCCCGGCTTGTGGAGGAGTTGCTCCACGGGTCGTGCATCGACAGGGACTTTCGGGAGGAGTTCCTTACATACTGGAACTACGACCTCAGTTCGCGTCATGAGCCGGACAGCTTGCTCAACCCGGTCCCGCCCTCCCGGTCCGTAAGGGCATGGCGCGGTGCGCGTCACACGGTGATCGCCGAGGACGACGCGCAACTTCGGGATTGGCTGGGCAACCGTTTTCCGGGCTTGGACACGCGCCACGCGCGGATGGAGGAAGCCCTCTTCCTGTGGCTTCCAGAGCCTCCGCTCCCGGCCATGTATCCCCACCGCGCGAGGGATTTCGATCGTCTTGCCGACTTGGCCGGCGCGACCGAAATACTCCACCGATCGGTCGAGAGGATGCCAAATTCACTTCTCGTGGCGATCGGCGCGAACGGACGTGGCGGACCGGGCTTGGTGGGCGTGACGATCGCGAAACCTAACCTAACGATGCGGGCTGGACCGGAACGCTCGCCGTCGGTCCATCGTGGCTTTCGCCCGGGCCGCCTGCCGGCGGCAGTCGCGATCTCCCGGATGCTCGGCGACGAACCTGTGCGCCGGATGGCAATCCGTCGCGCCGACCACAGCTGGGTGCACGGCAGGGGAAACGATGCCCGCGCCCTGACGCTGGCCGGAATGCGGGCGGTGATCGTCGGATGTGGATCGGTCGGCGCGCCCGTGGCGCTGGCCCTCGCGCAGGCGGGCGTCGGATGCCTCGACCTGGTCGACTACGACACACTCAGTTGGGCGAACGTCGGTCGCCATCCGCTTGGAGCCGAATCGGTCGGTGCCAACAAGGCCGAGGAATTGGCACGCTCGATCAGGAGCCGCTTCCCGCATCTGGCGGTCGCCGGGTTGCCCATGGACGTGTTTGCACTGATGGCGTCGCGCCCGGACATCCTCAACGATGCGGACGTGGTGGTGGCGGCGACCGGAAGCTGGGCGGCCGAGCATGCGCTCGATCGATGGCACGAGGCGGCGGATCGGCCATCTCCGTTCGTATATGGGTGGACCGAAACGCACGCCGTGGCCGGACACGCCGTGGCGATCGCGTCTGACGGCGCCGGCCTTTTCGCCGGCATCGGCGAAACCGGGGTGCCGAAGCTTAAGCTCTTCGACTGGCCGGGAGGCGACAAAGCGCTCGAGGAGCCCGCGTGCGGCGCGCACTATCATCCGTACGGCCCCGTGGAACTGGGATACGTCACCTCGCTGGTGGCCGATCTCTCGGTGGCCTGCCTGCTCGGCACGGTGCATCGTTCGACGCATCGAATCTGGGTTACCGGAAAGACAAGGGCTGCAGCTCTCGGCGGTCGACCGACGGAGGAATGGGATCGACTTGGCTTGGCGGATGGCGGGAGACAGGCGGAACTGCCTTGGCCGGACGGCGACCCTGGGGATGGCGCGTGAGATGCCGCTGACCTATCCCATAGGTGGCAGTGGCCAGATGCTGAGGCTGCGGCCCGATGTTCTCCGGACATTCAACCGCCATCGGCAAGGCTGGCTGTTCGGACGGGAAAGCGGCGGTCAGCTATTCGCAGGTTTCGAGGACCCTGGAACGGTCGACGTGCAGGAGGCCACGCCTCCCCGCCATGCTGACGTGCGAACTCGGCATTCGTTCATGCCCGACCGCCGAGCCGAGACCCGCGAAATCCAGGACCGACACCGATGCGGACTGCACTTCGTCGGGGACTGGCATACCCATCCGGAGGCACGGCCGTCCCCATCGACGACCGACATCGTCAGCGCCCAGGCTGCCTTCCTCTCGTCGAGTCATCACTTGAATGCGTTTCTAATGGTCGTCGTCGGCCGTGCCCCGTTCCCGGACGGCTTGTTCGTGGCGCTATGCGACGGCAGCTCATGCCACCGTCTACAAGCGCAGCCTCGTAGGAGGCGCTGGATGTATATTGGGGGGCATTCCAAAGGCTAGCAACGCTCGCTATCAGGACTGTGGACGTTAAGTTGCGTTGGCGCGGAGCGAGACAAGGCGAGGACGATCCGGTCTGCTATCTGAAGCCAGTTGTCGTTAACTCGACGGGGAACGTTGCCCGCCGATGAGGACCCGCTTCGATGTCCGTATGAATTCCGCATGGAGGGCGACGATCTCGCCTGCCAGCGAATGGAACTCTTCCACGACCTGCCGAAACATCTGCGGGTGATCGAGTTCCCATTCCCCGGGAACGGAAAACCATTCGGAGTTCGATCTCGACGGGTATGTCTTGGCGTTCAACAGTCCGACATAGGCATCTACCTTCTGCCAAAGGGAGCGCTTGGCCAGTTCAAGTTCGGGGTGAAGGAACTCATGCTCGGCGTTGTTCCAATCGTAGACGAAGGTCCGAAGGGGTTCGAAACGGTCCAACCGAAACAGAAATCCGGCCATGTTATTCTCGTCCACGAAGCGAATAACGCCGTTGGACGGCAACAGGGCCAACAGCTTCTCGGCCAACGCATCGTCATGCTCCCGCGCCGCGTCGTCTAAGGACCTCAATTGAGGGTAGTGACGAAAGAACACGTCGTCATCGAGCATGAGATCCGAGGCGATGTCGTCCCAGAATAGAATGGCAACGGTAAACTGGCCGGCAGCCGTGCGCGTGTCGGAGATCATGCGGACCGCGTGCTGAATTCGCGCGTCGCGAGGCGCCGTGGTTACAACGTACAACTCGTCGAGGCTGGGCTGGAAGGACTCGGCGGCCGTGATCTCGCTCAAGACGGTAGCCTGGGTCACACCGCCGACAGTATTCTTTCCTTGAAGGCCTATCCGGCGACCGGAAGGGGTCGTCCCCCAACCGTCCACGCCGTTCTGCGCCTGTCCGGTCCGGCCGTTACGAAAGGAATTCGGCGTGCCCCACCGCAATTTCGCTGCGGCCACGGCGATATCCTCGAACTCGTCCCAGGATTTTGGCGTCGGGATGTTGGAAGCGGACAGGGTCGGCATGACGAAACCTTTGTCAGGAAACCTTAGCGCTGCTGAACCCTTCAGAAGTCACTTGGCGGCCTCATCAGAGACAAAGGCTCCGTGCGCTAGGAACGCGGGCTGCCGGTCTTCTTACAAAGCACGCGGACCTACCGCACCAGGCCTCCGGAGGAAACCGGAACACGGTGCCGAGCACTCGGCGCCCTTTCAGGAGCGAGGACGGCGGTTCCTGGCACGGCAGTAGTCGCGCATTTGCAGGTCAGTCGATCGTAAGGAGGCTGGCCGTACTGCGGGCCGCTGCGGCGTTCAAGGAAGTGGAGACGACATCGAGCAACCCAGTTGCACCATATACCTGCGCCCCGGCTATCGTAAGTCGCACCATGCGACCGCCGTCGTCCGCGCCGACGAGCCCTGCGGACGACCGCGCTTTGAGGATCCAGATCAGAAGCTGGATAACACCAAAGGGTTCGCAAGTG
This sequence comes from Aureimonas sp. Leaf427, assembly GCF_001425485.1. GTDB lineage: Bacteria > Pseudomonadota > Alphaproteobacteria > Rhizobiales > Rhizobiaceae > Plantimonas. Next base: position 430,683 of record NZ_LMQW01000023.1, read on the forward strand.
CCGCCTGTCGGGCGCAACCTTCCGTGGGCCAAACTCTTGCCCCGTGCCTTCGAACCGTACCGTCAGTAGCGCCTCGCCAGAGACTCCGAGGTGTCGCGGCACGCTCGGCGTACACGAGCGTCGCGTTCCTCGATGATCGCCGCGTGGTAGGCCGATTCCCTGCCCCGCCGCTCGTTGCGTAGGCGCTCTCCGGCATCCGACGCAACGACGACGCCGGGGTTCAGCGTCAGGCGGTGGCTGTTGCCGACGACGAAGACCGAGTCGTCCGGGACCCACTCCACGTTCAGCAGCGGGACCTCGATAAAGGGCTGCCCAGTCGCCTCGGTGAGTTCCGCCGTCAGGTTGACCCGCCGCAGCTCGAACGACGTCCGCATCTCGTGTGAAACGAGGTTCGGCGCCGCCAGGTCGCGCGCAAGGTTGTCCGCCTGCTCGAGCGTCCCGGCGTACTCGACCGTATACCAGCGGTTACCCCGCATCGCGATCAAGAGCCAGCCGGACACGTGACCGTCGACGTCCCCGTCGGAGCGCCGCAGGATCGCGACGTCGCGGTCGACCATAACGGCGCGCCGTGCCTCTCCCGGGAACGGCTCGCTCCATTCGGTCGACACGGGCGGCATGGACGTCCCGCGCCTCCCCTTTCCATTCCTTCCGGCCATGTTCCCCTCCGCAACTTCCAACGGAAGCTCGGGGAGCTGACAGAAAGCGACAAGCGGCCGTCGGTTACGACCCGTTCAAGCGCGCTAGATCCACGTCTTCGCGGCAGGTCGCCCGAGCCCAGCGGATCCCTGACTGGTGGAGAAGTTTTCCAGTTTGTCTGTGAAAGTTTTCGCTGCTGCAGCCCTCGCGCCGGGACCAGCGGAGCACGCGGCTGCCGACCAGCTTTCGATAAGATCGGCGATTCCTCTCCTTCCTTATAGGACACGCCGTCTCCGAAAGCAGCGGTGGCTCGCCAAGCTAGGTGGCGAGTTGCATTTGCCGGCAACCCGATCAGCGGCCTGCGGCCTCTGTCATACGCCTGGCGGAATGGATGAACTCCGGATGGCTCTCGTATGTCGTCAGCAAGACGGCGCCAAGCAGTGCCAGGGTTCCCTTGGCAGCGGTCTGCGGCGTGAGGCCCTCTACTTCAATCGCTTTGATCGCCCTCCTAGCTTCGCTTTTCGCAAGACGGTAGGGGGAACCAGCATCGAGGTGCGAGTGATCACCAAAATCTTCGCTTCTCTCGAATGCGAGCATGTCACTCACCGCCTTATTGAGCGCGGTAATGGCTACGTCCACCTCATAACGGTCTTGGGACATGTCGATCGCTTCCTTTCGTTTGACCAGCGCGTGATGGCGCTCGAGCGTCAGTTGGGAATGCCGACGATTGTCATCGGCACCCCTCGCTGACTGCGAGATGGAAGGCTCTCGGATAGCGCCGTCTCCGGCAAGCCCCCGGCGTCCACTTTCGGCGCCACTGCCGCGACGAGCGCCGAGCCGCTTTCACGACTTCAGACTCCGATCGGCCAGAGGCTTTCCGCCGGCTTACAAGACCTCCCTGTTCATTAGCGTCTGCAACGCGTCCGAGTGGTAAAGATCCATGGCTGGGGTGGCGCCAGCCAGGTACGGCGCGATGACAGCCGAAGACTTGAGACGCACGATGTCCTCGAGGTCCAAGCATGCTTCGTCGGCCAGTTCCTCCCCGGTGAGCGACCTACGCCGGATGTCCGCCAAGTCGTCCGCCAACGCACGCTCGACCCCGCGACGACGAAGTTCGTCACCCTCCTCCAGGATGATCCCCATCCCTGCGGCGACCTTGATGAAGTCGGGTTTCTTGAACCCCGAGATCAGTGCCGCATGCTGCAGCGTGACCATCTTACTGGAGAACGTCGGCTTTTCGAACAAGGTAGTGTCGACCCCGAACGGAAGGCGTTCAAGGGCATGCTCCTCTACGATCTGCGCCAGGGCTGTCCGGGCCTCGTGACCGTCCCGCCCAAACCGCTGGTCGTACAGACGGTTGTAGAAGCGACCGTAGACGGCCTTCGGGCCACCCTTCCCCGCTCGCGGCATTTCGAAGAGCTCTTGGAGCCGGCGTTCAATCCTATTCGGCCAATCCTTGGCGATCTCTAGTCCAGCGGAGCGAACCCCCATCGCCTCGCCGAAGGGCAAGCTCCTGATGTCGAGCGCCTCCTTTCCGACGGTCGCCAGTTCGCCAAGCCACGACAGCACCGCCGAAGCCTCGCCCAGTTCGAACTCATCGAGGCCTGGCATCAGCACACGTTCCGTCACGCCAATGCGACCGAGCACGTAAAGATCTGCGGCAATCGATGCAGTATCGGCGATGTCTACCTTCCTCCCGGCACACTCGCTCCAGAGGTCGGCCGTGATGGTGGCCGACGTCGTATCCGCGGTCTCCAGCAACACGTTCCCGTGGACATGGCAGTGATGAACGTCTCTGAGACACCACCATGCCCGGACGAAGGGCACCCGCGCCGGGGTGTCTTGCCCGCCGCGCAGATCTTCCGCGACGCAGTTAGGGCAAAAACGGACCTTTCTTCCGATGGCGGGATTGCGCCAGTCCCATGGCATACGGATGATTTCGCCGCGCAGGCGTGCCTTCACCCTGCTGGTCCCGACAGGCGACCATTCACGAACGAGGTTCGGATCCACACCAGCGATCTGGCTCAGCTCATCGATCTGATTGCCGCGGCGGACCTCAGCCTCCGATACACCGATGACGCTCCCGAATTTCGCGACGTCCTCGTATCCGTTGTGACGGGCCAGACGGGTCAGCAGCCACGCTGCCGGCTCGCCGGCCCCGAGGCTGACTTTCTCGACAGACCTCGCCAAATGAATGTTCATATCAGCTATTTCCGATTGATGATGAACGGGATCTACGCAACCGAAAGCTAATATTTGGTGTCTTGTAGTTGTTTACTATTGAGAACCGCGTCGCCGTTGCTAGCTGCGATTGCACTACTGTTAAAAGTCTAATCGCCTTCCGAAACGCAGCTTAACCCGGAGGTGCCAAACCTCGACGTGACAACTCATGATCGAGACGCAAATGGCCAAATCGAAACCGAAAGTCATCAAGACCGAAAAGCAGCTCGCCGCCGAGCAACGCAGGCTCAAAGCGCTGGCTGTCAAGCGTGCCGAGCAGCGCGCGATCACCGATCGCGTCAGGGAACTGTGCGACGACGTCAATTCGATCGGAAAAAACAGTCTCAAGGCCACTTTCGAACTGGGTTTTGCGTTCCAGGAAGCTGCCACCCTCCTCAAGGGATCGTTCGGCGTTTGGGTAAAGCACCAATGCCAGATCGAGCCTCGGACCGTCCTCGGGTATCGCAAGGTGGCAGTCCGCCTCGGCGCCCATAAGGGAGTCCTGCTCGAGACCAACCTGACCCCGTCGGCGGCAGTCGTCCTTGCTTCCGCTCCGGATGCGACCATCGAAAGGGTCGTTGCCAGCCTTGCTTCCGATCGCCGGATCAGCGTCGCCGAAATGAAGTTGGCGATCCGTGAACAGCCCAATGAGCCCGATACGGTCATCGGAATGAAGGCGTTCCGGAAGGCCGCCCGCGAGCATGCCGCCGAGGTTACGCGCAAGCTTGAAAAGCTGTCGGCCGCGCTCGCATCGACCGAACGGGACCCGTCGTTCGATATCGTTGATGCGGCCCGGTCTCTCCATACGCAGCTCATGGCAATGGCATCCGGATCGGATCCCCAGGACGCCAACCGCAACACGGTTCGAGCTCTGGCGAACGCCGTTGGCAAGCTCAAAATCTCCTCGAATCCAGAAGACCTCGGCGTCGCCGCCTCTCTCGTCCAAGACCAAATTGACCATCTGCATTCCGCCCCGCCGATGAACTCGGTGCCCCAGGAGTCCGAAACCATGACAGCGACGATCAAGCCCGAGCCACTTTCGCGTTTGCAGGACTCGCTGTTCGGGTCTGTCTTCAAACACGGCCTGACTGCCTTCGAGGTCTGCGCGGGCGGCGGCGGTCAGGCTGCGGGCCTCGCGAAGGCCGGGTTCAAGCACGTGGGCATGCTCGAACGTGAAGCCGGACCGTGTAAGACGTTGCGCGCTGTCTTCGGTCCGGAGCACGTCATCGAAGCTAATCTTGTCGGCTACGAACCGGGTGATGTCGGTCCGATCGACCTTCTCGCGGGAGGGGTGCCTTGTCAGCCATTCTCACAGGCAGGGAAGCGCAAGGGCAAAGACGACGATCGCGACTGCTTCCCCGAGGCTTTGCGTCTTGTGAAGAGCTTGAAGCCGCGCGCCGTGATGTTGGAGAACGTGACGGGCCTGCTGGGCCCGGCACATGATCCGTACCGCCTAAGCATCTTAAGGAAGCTCTCGAAGATGGGATACGAGGCGGAGTGGCGGGTCGTTCATTGCACTGACTTTGGAGTCCCCCAGGATCGCAAGCGCGCCATCCTCGTAGCCTTCAACGACAAAGCGGCAATGGCTCGGTTCAAGTGGCCCGTGTCCGCCGGCAACTATGCCGAGATGCCCTATACGATGGCGGAGGCCCTCGCATCCGTTCTGACTGCCCGGGGCTTCGAGCTGCCACAGGATCTCGTTGATCGGCTCGATCGCACCGCGCCGACGGTCATTGGCGGCAGCCTAAAGAAGGCCAGCCCGGATTTCGGACAGCCGAAGTCGCGGGAGGTCTGGGGGAAAATTGATTTTGCCGTCAGCCGATGGGGCGACTACGCTCCGACGCACGACCATGTCGGGGAACTGATGCCGACGAACAAGGTGATTGCGGCGCTGCAGGGCTTCTCACCGAAGTGGCCCTTCCAGGGAAGCAAGCGCGACGTCTATCGGCAGATCGCGAATGCCTTCCCGCCAGTTGTCGCGCTGCACCTCGGTTGTGCCATCGCGTCCGCTTTGACAGGTGAGGAGTTTCACCCCGAGGCCCAGCGGCGATATGAAGGCCGCCACTATGTCATCACCCCTGACAGCCTCCGTCGCAAAGGCGGGCCCGTGGCTGCTCCTTCACATGTCGAACGGCAGCCGGAAGGACAGCGGAAAACTTTGCCGCTGGCACTGTTGCGGGAAACGTCCTCGATGAGCGACCCCAGCTGGGCCGAAGGCGACGTACTCGACATCGACTACAGCGCGTTGCGGCGCAAGTTCGGTCCGTGGCCGGAAAACATGTGGAAGCATCAGCGCCAGTATGGAGCGCCAGTCGGGGCTTTGACGGAGAGCGACTATGCTCCGTACGAAGGTAACGACAGGGAAGAGACCGAGGCCGAGCACTTCGTACAGTACTGGGTCGATCCAGAGGCTTGGCGAGCTGGACGACTGCCGGAGCCCAAGACCGCAGTCACTAACGACGCCGTTTCGGAGTCAGAGGCAACCATTGCCGACTGATGGGTGGTGCTAAACACAAAATGCAACAAAGCCATCCCTACACCACCTCGGCCTCCGGTGGCCGAGGTAGTGCCAGACGGCGGTAGAAGCTGGACGGAATGGTCTGCGGCATCTTTCGACGTACGGATCCAAAGGAAGGTATCCGCGGGCGCTTCGGTTGAAGCGAGCGGTGTTGTCTTTAATTCCGAGCGACCGTGGGTCGGGAGATCCACCGCGTGAAATACTGCAATACCCGTCGCCATCGAAAGCCGCATGCGCGAGGCCAGTTACGCTGAGCAACATGCTGACATCCGTTTTCGTCGCAAACGGAAAATTTGGCGATTGGACTCCGTCGACTGCATATGCAGAATTCGACGAACCTTCGAGCGAAAGGCGGTCGGATGCGTCGAGTCTCAGTCGTGGCACTGACTTGCTCGCTACTTGCAAGCTGCGCCATCCATCCCGCGCCGGGCGACTACGACAAGAGCTACACGCTCGGCATTGTGCAGAGCATTCGCTGTGAAGCGCGCGACGGCATTCAGCAGGCCCTCGTCGAGATCATGAAAGATCCGGGCGAGGAGCAATATCTCAATGACGCCGACACGCAGGAAGAGCGTCGCAAGCTGGAAGCCGGCGGCGAGCTTGTCAATCTTCGGCAGGATCGTCTTCACCCGCAGCTGCAGACTCTTCTCTCCAGCATCAAGGGTATCGTCGTTATCTACGATTTCCGTTTCGAGCTGACAGAGACGAACACGAACTCAGTCTCCGCCGGGCTCAGGGATGTGGTTTCTGCGGGGTTGTTCGATCTCGGTCTAGGGGCTGCCGCCAATCTCACCCGGCAGAACACCCGGAGTTTCCGGACAGTCGACGTCGTTGAGGAGTATTTTGTCAGACGCGAGCTCGATCGAACCTGCCAACGATCCGTCGCGGGAGGACGCTTCCGCAGCAACATCCTCTATCCTCTGGCGGGCCGCATCGGACTGGCGGAGACACTGCGGACATACCTTCTCCTCGTTGAGACGGCCGGGCTGTCGAAGCCAGCAAGTCCCTCGGAAGCCGCCGTTCCGCGAACTCTGGTGGAAAAACTTACTTTCACGACGGAACTGTCGGTCGGAGCGGACCCAAAGCTCACGCTTGAGCCAGCGACCGATGACATTTTTCTGGCAAGTGCCATCGGCTCCTTCAAGGCCGCCCGCAAGGACGTCCACGAAGTCACTGTCGCACTTTCGCTTGCGCCCAGTACTGAAGAATACCGCACAGAGGATGCCATCATAGAACTGAACAGGCGGCAGCTGCTCGACTCCCTTCAAGCCCGGCGCGGTTTTTAGGTTGACTGACTAACGACCGGGTTGCCCGAACCGAGAATGACCGCTCAAGCGTCTTTGGCTCACCCCCCGAGAGATGGCAGGAGCCGTAGTTGCCAATTTGAGGACCCTGGTTGTGCCTTCGGCTGCCAGTTCCGTCTTTTGCAAGGTAGTAGAATTGGGAAATCAGGAGATCGGCACGTATCAAGACCGTGTGGTGGGCTTTGTTGACATTCTTGGGTTCGCCGACCTGGTCCGTCGCGCGGACAAGGATCCAGGATTGCGTGATGATATCGCTGAAGCCCTGGGAAAAGTGAGACGAGTGGCATCACCCGGCGAGGGTGAGAGCGATTTGCGAGCTCAGAATTTTTCCGACAGCCTGATCCTTTCAGCCGCAGACACGCCGAATGGGCTTTGGCACCTGTTGCTCTCGATCGATGCGTTGGCTTGGAATCTGCTGCAGCTCGGTGTGCTGATACGGGGCGCGGTTACGATCGGCGGGATGCGACACGAGACTGATTTAGTGTTCGGCGTCGGCGTGAACGAAGCGGCAAGGCTCGAATCCACGGTCGCAAAAATGCCGCGAATCATACTCGGCGCCCGTGCCTTCGACGCAGCCGATCGCTACGCGAATCGGTCCGAGGTTTGGTCTGCCTATCGCAACTCCAGACTTCTGCGGGACCGAGACGGTGTTTGGTATCTGAATTATTTGAACGACATCGCGTGCTTCAATCATCAGGGCGGAAGCAACTCCGACATACTGCAGCACCCGCTATGCGAAGTCGGTAAGCAAATACAGTCGATCATGCAATCGAAGCTGGACCGTACGCTTGATCAGCCGGAAATCTACGCCAAGGTGGAGTGGTTCGCGCGCTACTGGAACGAGGTGGTCGCCAAACACCCCGATCCGGCCATTACCCCCGTAATCGGTGAACTGCGTCTCGCAGGCATGGAAACGCGGCATGGTGCGCTGCCATTCCGAAGTTTCTGAAACTGATCGGTTGCGCCTTCTCAGCCCGCGACCACTTCGCACCATTCGAGCTGACACGAGACCTCTCGGTTTCGTCACGTCGGCGCCTATCGTGGCTATGCGGGGTGCAACGCCGGACGAACCGCTTCACGTTCTTGAGGTCGCCCATCTTGGTTCCGGTCCGCAGGTGCGCGCAATGTGGAACCATCGACATGGAGTCCATGCCGACGGCGACGATGATCTTGGCGTCACCGGTCGCGATCTGCTGCATGCCGAGCGCGACCGCACGAAGGCCAGAACCGCAGCGCTGATTCATTCCCCAGGCGGTGGCCTCCCGGGGAATGCCGGCCTTCATGGCCGCCTGACGGGCGGGGTTCTGGCCTTCTCCAGCCGAGAGGACCTGACCAAGGATCACCTCGTCTACTTCGACAGTATCGACACCTGCACGATCATGGACGCCGCGGATAACGGCGGCTCCCAGCTCGTGGGCCGGAACGTTCGCGAACGAGCCGTTGAACTGTTGAACTGATCCGCCCCCCAAGCCAAAAGTCCATCACGCTCGAACCGGGGCGGAGCGGTGAAATCGCGCTTGCGACTGTTGCACCTCGACATGCCGACCCGCATCGCAGACTGGTCACAGCGGAATTATTCATCGACGGTGTGTCACAAGGTCCAATCTGCGAGGCACTCGTTTCAACGTGAGCATCATCCTCATGCCACATCGGCGAGCGCGTCAGTGGGCCTGAACTGCCAGGGCATAAGATCATCGATGCGGCTCTGGTTGGCGAACGAACGTGAAAGGTTGATCACCTTTGGGCGCTGGCCGGGGAACACTTCGGGGTTGGCAAGGTACTCGTGGCACGTCATCACCTTGTGCGGTGTCGCGGCATTGTCGATGTCGCCGGAGGGGCCGACGAGGACGTCGCGCTCCGATCGAACGGTTGACTCCTACAGCGCATGAAGCGACTCCGAGGGTCGTGTCGTGCGGAAGGAAAAATTGATTGCTTCTCGTGACAGGCACGTCCGGCGTCGGAAAGACGTTCACCATCGAGGCCGCCATCCGCTTCAACATCTCGCTGCTGAGGCTTAGCGGGAGTGGTATCCTTCGCAGTCTCGACCGACCCGTCGCCGGACTTTCAGACGTCGAAGCTGACGAGAACCAAACAGCCATCCTTGAATTCCTAGGCAGAATTCCGGACGCCGAAGCGCCGAACATCCTGTTCGATGGACATGCGGTTCTCGAGACGGAAAATGGGCTTTGGCCCATCCCGCTGTCCATCGTCGATCAAATGCGGATTGATGGCGTCGCGCTTGTCGCGGACTCAGTCTCGGCAGTCGCACTTCGCCGCAAGGCCAAGGGCCGATCGTCGACGTTTGCTGACGTCACGGGGCTTCAGAAGATGGAGGAGCTTCGTTCACGACGCATCGCTCAACACCTGTCGGTCCCATACGCCTGCGTGCAGAGTGGGGATGCGCCTGCAATGGTACGTTTCCTGGAGGCTGTCAGGAGACCGCGTGGCGAAGATAGCCGTTAAACACGAACTCGCGCCGACCGGGGCGGTAGGCTGACTCGACGGTATCGGTCAGTTCAAACCCTAATCCGACAAGGGCCGGCCCCAAGGTTGCGATTCGCTCTTCCGGAACGGTCGCGAGGGGCTTGCTACCCAGTGAGCGCGCGCTGTCTCTCAAAAGCCGGATGCCCATCCCCGTGCCGACGAACCGATCCGCAACCCAAAGCGTGCAAACCTTTCGCTCGTCCGTGTCTTTGAGGATCGTAAGCCCGGCCAGTTCACCATCCCGCACGACGGTCTCCAGCCGCCGGGTGCCGTCATGAAGCCCCGGCACAACTTTTTGCCAGAACCACGCCTCGAAATCGGGATAGTAGCGATCGAAATGGCGCACAGCGTCGTAAACCCGCAAGACATCCGTCTGGCAGTGTTCACATCTCTCGTACTCTGCGCGGCCGCGATCCAATGCTAGCTTCACTTTTTTCGTGGCCCCTTCGATAAACGCGCCCAGCCGAATCGCCGGAGCAGGTCGGACCAGTCAGTCCAAAGGTAGAGTACCGCCCAGCAAAGGGCCAGCAGCATTAGGGAACGCCAGGCTGGCCAGTTGCAAAGTGACATGCTGACCGCCTGCAACGCACTTCCCGTGGCGCCGAGAAGGATGATCCCAACCACGTAGGCGTAAACCTTCGCGGACTCGTACGAGAACTTCGCGAATACGACCACGCTCTGGTCGGCCATCGGCGGGTCGAATTCCTTCTTCCAATGGTAGACGACGAAGCGACCGAGGTCTGACCCGAAGGTCTCGGGAGCGTAACCCCGCCAGAGATCTGCCTCGAGCAGTCGCACCTTATAGGGCGGTGAATGAGCGGCGAGAAGCTCGAATGCCATATCCCGAAGGAGAAACGCGTGTACCGCGGAGATCGGGACCGCATGTCGGTCGTCCCTGTCGAGGGTCGACTGGAGCGACGACTGGATGCTGCGCATCTCGTTGAACCGGATTTCCGTGTACTCGCGCTGCTTCCAGTTAAGGCTCAGCGACCCTTCGGAGCCACTCTTCTTCGAACTGAACGTTACCGAGGCCGCGGCGTCCAGACCAATTCGGAACCGCAGATAGTGTCCGCCCGGTTCCCGCATGCCTGCACAGAATGGCTCCTCGAAGGTGAGGATCGTGCCGCAAGTTCGATCACTGTCTTCAAGGACACGTGTGGTCAGGCGGCTGGGGTTCAGGCCGCCGTGACACGTCAGATAGTGCTGCCTTCCCTTTTGAACCGTGAAGCTCTCCTGGCCGACGCCGACGGAAGCGCCGAACTCGACGACCTCGTTGAAAACTCCCCTCAGCAGGTGCTGCTTCTCCCGTAACAGGCCCATTAGGTCCTGGGGCCGCTCCTTGAAGGTGAATGGCAAATAGATGGAAAGAGTCCCCAATTGCTCGGCGTTCCGCATTAGGATTCCCACGTCGAGGAAGTCCTCGTCGGCCTTGCGGGACCGGACGTGGCGCCAGAGATTGAAGTGCATCTCGGCCGATGGCATGGCTGCCCCGGGTGGCGAGTCCTTCGACTTGGTAAACCATAGGGTGATGGTGTCTGACACGGACCTCAATTCACCCATGACGTTTCGGGAGAGCCTACCCTTGCACGCAAAACGTTAGTGAACGATGGAGAGCGCTCAGGATTCGCCTTGGATCAAACGGTGCCGAAATGAAGCCAGTCCCTCCAAAGTCCCTCGTCGTCAGGTCGCCTTGGGTCGAGCTGCTCATGACCGGCGAGAAAACCTGGGAGCTGCGCACGAAACCGACGAACGTGCGCGGGGCCGTGGGACTGATCCGGGCCGGAAGCGGCCTGATCGTCGGCGAGGCGAAACTGGTGGATGTCGTGGGTCCGCTCGACGAGGGCAGCCTCCGTTCGGCGAAGAACTTGCACCGAGCAGACGACATCGAGGCAATCGTCCGCAATCGATGGCTATATGGATGGGTCTTCGAGGGTGCGAGGTGCTACGTGGAGGCAGTGCGATACAGGCATCCGCCAGGTGCCGTGGTTTGGGTTCGGACCGAGCCGAGTCCTTGACGCTGCGTTGAGGTCGGAAGCGGCTACAATAGCCGCCGGCAGGTGCAATTTGAAGAGCTCTGCCTTTACGTCTAAGGTCGGAGCGACCTGGAAGCGTCTTTTGGGCTGGCAAACCCGGTCTTGCCGTATCCCGCCCCAGTGACGTCGGGCCGTACCAAATGGTCATGGCGGATCCTGCGTGTTTTCGGTCCTGACCAGCTTCTCCCGCAAGGCAGTATCGGCGCGTAAAGTGGCCGCCGTACCGAAGAATGCTACCACCAGTTCGTGTGCGTGGCCGGACGCGAGCCTCGACCCGGTCAAACCGGCGTAGCCCGTCCGCATTCGATCCGCGCAGTCTTTATGGTTGTCATTACGGATCCGCATCCGGCATAAAGTCGATGATCGAAAGCGCTTCACCACTTGGTAGTACGCATCCGATGAAGACCGCGGCGTTTGCGTGGTTTGCATGATAAGTTTGCGAGCATGGATATCGATGAGGAGAAGATCGACGCCGCTGTTCTGGCGCTCTTATGGCTGACGCTTCACGATGAGCGCCGTGCCTGGAAGAGCTTTGACTGGGACGCGATGGATCGCCTGCACCGGAAGGGAATGATCTGCGATCCGGCGAGCAAGGCCAAGTCGGTCGTGCTGACCGACGAGGGGCTGCGCCAGGCGGAGGTGCTGTTTCGAACCCTGTTCGCGCGGACCGGGTGATCGGGCCTATTGGGATGCTCG
>NZ_LMQW01000024.1 GCF_001425485.1 Aureimonas sp. Leaf427
AAACGTCCTGAGGGTCGCGTCCCGCCAGAAGCTGGTCCAAAAGCTCTTTGTCGATAGCCATGCGATGGTCCTTTCCTTTCCATCATCATGACCTCCCGCACAGAACTCCTGACAGTCCCATAGCCGGCGGACCGTGCAGGCACCGCAATCGGTGCGGCTGAATACGACCGTGATGCGGGGCGCGCCGGCATCGTCGCGGCCGGTCCGCCACGTCACCGATTGCTTGCCCTCCGGACAGGTGACCTGCTCGCGCTCCCAATCGATTGCGAAGTGAGACTGCTCGAAGGCTTGGCTTTCCGGCGTCGCCCGCTTCGCCGTGGCTCGCACCGGCCCCTCCAGCGACACGCCGTGGTCGCGCCGACTTTCCACCAGCAGCGCCGCGTCGACATAGCCGGCGTCCACGAAGTGCTCAGCCGGCAGTAGGCCCTTGGCGGATAGACCCTCATGGATCGCCTGCGTGCTTGCCAAGTCGGGTTCCATCGCCGGGCGGGTCAGCACGTGCGTGATCACATGGGCCGCGTCCGCATCGCAGCTCTCAGTCACGTGGACCTTATAGCCCGATCATTCCATCTGCCGCTTCGTGCTGTAATGCACCTCGGGGTCATAGGGAGACTGCAGCCGCTCGCCGACCGGCGGCAGTTCCGCGCCGCTGCGCCAGCGTGGCCGCCCGGCGTCATCGCGGGCGTAATGAACACGCCACACGTCGCGCAGGACCTGCACCATCGGCAGAAGGCGGGCAGCAGGAGGCGCATCGGTTGCATCGATAGCAGCAAGCAGAGCGATCCCGTCCGCGCCGATCTCCAGTGCAAGCGCTTCACGCTCTGCGCGACCTTTGGGAAGCCGGTAGTCCTCGACCCGACGCCCGTAACGCTCGAACCACACCGGCCGGGCCACGGAGCGAACCCATGTCGGCACGATGGCGGCCAAGTCGTCGAGCGCCGCACGCAAGGTCTCCGCAACCAGCTCAAGAAGGTGAAGATCATGAACAGCGGCCAGCACGTGGGTACTGTCGGTGCGCTGCTTTCCCCGTGCCTTGACCAGTCCCCGCTCCTGGAAGCGATCCAGCATTCTGTTGAGAAGAAGATGCTCGGCTCCGCCAGCGACAAGGCGGGCGCGGAATTCGGTCAGGACGCTAAAGTGAAAGCCCGGATCGGTCAGTTCCAGCCCGAGCGCGTACTTCCAGTCGATGCGAGCTCGCACAGCGTCGGCCGCCTGCCGATCGCTGAGATGCTCCAGAAACTGGAACACCGTAACCAACGCCAGCCGCCATGGCGCCAGGGCCGGCTGGCCGCGAGCGGGGTAAAGCTGACGGAAATCCTCGTCACGATAAAGATCCGCGAACGTCTCGCGCAGCCCCATCACAACGGTGCCTTTCGGAAACGCTGCTTTGGCAACACGAACAGTCTCGGCAGGCGTAGCGCCAATCGGCTCTGGACGCAGGCTCATGATCCTTCTCCCACGAAAACGATCATAACGCGCCAATTCGCCGACAGTATCTAGGAGATGTCCGCACCCCACTTCCGGTTCGGACCGGTCGCGGCGAAGTCCTGGTCCAGGAGGTTCGGCGCGACCGGAAAGGCATGCAGGCTGTCCGTGGTGCGTTTGAACCGTCGCTTCTGCCGCGCCTTCATACCGTTCTCGCGCATCAGGCGGNACAGTATCTAGGAGATGTCCGCACCCCACTTCCGGTTCGGACCGGTCGCCGCGAAGTCCTGGTCMAGGAGGTTCGGCGCGACCGGAAAGGCATGCAGGCTGTCCGTGGTGCGTTTGAACCGTCGCTTCTGCCGCGCCTTCATACCGTTCTCGCGCATCAGGCGGGCAACGCGCCGGCGCCCGATCCCTAAGCCGTTGTCGCGGAGTTCGTGCACCATGCGCGGGCTGCCATAGGTCTCGTTCGATAGAGCAAAAGCCGAGCGGACATGCGCGAGCAGCATCAGGTCGGTACGCTGASGGTGACAGGCCGGGCGGTCCTTCCAGGCGAAGTAGCCGCTCGGACTGACGCCAAGGACCTTGCACAGGCGCTGGACGGGGAACTCCTTCTTCGCCGCATCGATGAGGCGGAACCTCATCGACTTCCCTCCTTGGCGAAAAAAGTCGCGGCCCGCTTCAGGATCTCGCGCTCCTGACGAAGGATCTCGTTCTCGCCGCATCGATGAGGCGGAACCTCATCGACTTCCCTCCTTGGCGAAAAAAGTCGCGGCCCGCTTCAGGATCTCGCGCTCCTGACGAAGGATCTCGTTCTCGCGTCGCAGCCGCCTTAACTCGGCCGCCAGGTCCTCTTGGCGTTCGGGAGGTGGCGCTTCCAGTTCACGCTCCCGCGCTTGTCCAGCCAGCGCCGCAACGTCGATAGCCCGATGCCGAGGTCCTCGGCGATCTCACGCTGCGTGCGTTCGCTCGTCTCCACCAGACGAACGGCCTCCGCCTCGAACTCCTTGCCGAACCGGCGCTGCGGCTTGCCCATGGAATGCTCCTCTTTCCTTCAAAAGAGCTCTCCACTTTCCCGGGACAAGTCCAGACTGACCACGCGCTTGACGCCGCTTTCCTCCTAAACCCATCCCGTCCCGGCGGTTACGATCAAAGTCACGCCCGTTGACCTTCCAAATCATACGTCGAATCGGAAATTCAAAATGGACGAAATCGGCGACGGAAGGCGCTGGGCCTCACTTGTCGTCTTACGCCTGCGACCCAGCCCCGATATAAACTTGTATCGGGATTGTCTTAATCCCGACTAAGCTGCGGCCGACCCCTTTGAATTGTTGTTTGCGCCCTCCAATGCGTTATCAACCTTTTCCTTCAACCTGTCGAAGTCCTTCATGATGGTGTCTTTCGACGAGCCGCCGCCCTCGTTCGAAGGCGACGACTTGCCATCGAGCTTGCTGATCAGTGCGTCCAGGGACTTCATGATTTCCTTGAGGTCCTTCTTGATGTCTGCGGGATCGGCAGACTTGGAGTCGCCGCTCTTGCCGCATTCGGATGGCTTTCCGCCTTCCGCAGGCTTGGCACCATCGGCAGACTTGCCGCCCTCGGCCGGCTTCGCACCGTCGGACAACTTGGCTCCGTCGCCAGCCGGCTTCTGGCTGTCGCCACCCTTTGCACCGTCGGACGGTTTGGCGTCTCCGCCGCCCTTCCCGCCGGCGCCATCGCCACCGGACTTGCCGCTGGGAGCGCCGCCGCCGGACTTGCCGTCCAAAGCCTCGGTGAGCTTCCCGATCATATCTTTCAGTTCACCGATCTGCGACTTCAGGTCTGCCTTCCAGTCTCCATCGCTGTCCTTGCCGGGGCTGGCGCTGCTGCTGCCCTTGGTGGAGGAATCGCTGGTGCTCTTGGGAGATGAGTCTTTGCTCTTGCCGCCACAATCGCCTGGGCTCTTCTTGGCACTTTCGCCAGCGCTGTTGGGATTGGCGCTCTTCGGCGCCAAATTGCCGTTCGCCGACGGGCCATGACTGGCGCCATCTTTCGGCGGACACGCATCTTTCTGGTTGCTCGCATTGCTGCCGAAGCTTGTGTGATTGCCGCCGCCGATGTTGCTCAACACGTTGATGTTCGCTCCGCTGAGCGCGCTGATGGTCATTGCTGTCACGTCCTTTCATTTGACAACGGCTCAACCTGAGACGAGCGATCTGGGAAATGCATGTCACATCATCGTCTTGGACGCTGCCGGACTAGCCCCGCGCCGTTTGAGGAGAGCCTTTCCTAAGATCTTTATATTTAGCTTCGAGTACCACTTCTGGATGCTGGGTACTCATCTAATATAGCCCGTCCCAGCACACAAAATCAAGAAAGTCTAAATTCAAGGCATTGAAATCGTTAATAGACAGATCGGGTTAATATAATAGAACCCAACAAACTAGTTCGATCGATTCCGTCATGTGAAGTACACAAATCCCGGAAAGAACTGCACGCATCGCATCCTAAGCGAACGAGCGGAAACACGCCGACACCCGCTGAAGACCGTTCGAAGCTGACGATTCGAACGGTCCTGACGGCGAGACCGCACGCAAGAAGCCCTTTCGCGGAGCGAGCAAGAGCCTCGCAGAGGTGATATGAGATGGGCCCGGCCACCGCCGGCCCCTTCGGTCCATGGGAAACATCCCGCCCGCCGAGGGAAAGAGTGCCATCATGCGCAGCGTCGAGGCGACCAGGAGCGCTACACGGGACTCCCGCCCGTTAGCCACTTCAAGCCCGGTTCGGTCGTCTTCCATACGATTCCCGCGAAGATCCGCGACGAAGTATTCGTTCGCAACGAGGCGGCTTTCAGCCTAGTTTCACACCGCTGGCAAGGAAACCCAGGCCTATTGCAACTGTCGAATGAGATTCGACAGAGACATGCCTTCCCCGCTGCCCAAAGCTTGCGTCTGTGCGCCGGGAATATGCGCCATCGGACCCATGCCCGTATTGACGTTGAGCCGACGTCCATAGTGAGGGCCGCCGGCCGTCAGCGTCGCGATGGGATCGCTCTGGTCGCTGACGGTCAGGAAATTGTCGCCCTTGCCGGGCGCGTCGGGATCGGGGCGAATGCCCGGGCTCTCGAAGGCCATGCCTCCCGCTCCGGTCTGCTGGGCCGCAGATTGCGACTCCATGCCCCCGAGAGAATGGCCGCTGACATAGACGTTGTCCGAGCCGATGCCCTGTTGGTCCGCGATCCCCTGTACGTCGCGCGTGAAATCGGCGGCATCGACCTGTGCCGGAGCGGCGCCTCCCGAGCCAGCGATCATGTCCGCCTGCAGTTGCGGACCGAGAATGCCGGGGTCTTGGGCCATGCCGCTCGTGGTCCCGCCGAACGCGACGATGACCTTCTCGTCTAGAGTGACGTAGGCCTTCGACACCATCCCCGTCGCAGGATTGATGCGCTCCACGGGTCTTCCATTGTCCATCAGGGGCTTGAGGCCGCTTTCGTCTCCGCCCATTCCGTCGACGGCCGTCGCGGCATCCTGGAACTCACGGGTCGTCGGCGCGTCGCCCGCCATGCCCGCCTCAGCTCCCTCCTTGCCGCCGGCAGGAGGGGCGGATGGAGCACCCTGTCCGGGCAGCATCCCGCCGAACGACGGAAAGGAGCCCGAACCCATTCCCCCGGGCATTCCGCCCATGCCACCAAATCCGGTCGGAAAGGTCATTCGGGATCATCCTCCAATCTATATGACAAGAACTCGGGACGAACAGTCACAATCGCCACAATCCCGCGCCCGCAACGATGCGCGCGTCATGGCGCTGCCCCTTGGGAGAAGGGGAAGAAACGGACCCGAAGGTCAGCCCGATGCCGGATCGGCCTTGCCCGGCGCGGCCGCGCCGCCACCACCCCCCGGACTGGCCTTCGCCGACCCTCCCCCGGCACCGCCTCCAGCCGGAGCCCCTCCCGCGCCGCCGCCAGAGCCGCCAAGAGCCGCCGACATCAGCTGACTGAGAATGCCGCCGAATCCGCCGCCGCCCATACCACCCATGGGACTTCCGCCCATGCCGCCCATCGAGCCTCCGCCCATGCTACCCATCATTCCGATCGTCATTGATCCGCCTTTCTTGTCATATCGACGAGCCCTTGAACTGCGCCGATGAACTGCCCCGATTTGCCGGAGCGGTCTTTGCCATGGACGAGGCGCGAGGCCGGAGCGGTCGGCAGCCGCGCATCGTCCATGGCGCGAAAAAGACCTGCCCGACAGGTGGGCCTTGGCAGACTCTCGAGGCGCGTCGCAGCGCATGGACGAACGCCGGCACGCAATCCCACCCGAAAGACCGCCGAGCCCGTTGAAACAAGCCAACTCTTGAGCTCTCGGGCTCGTAAGCATGGCACCATCAAGATGTGCGATCCGAACTTTACGGCCTTTCGGCCATCCGCCCCATCGATAGGCAGGCCACGCCGCCAATCGCACATCGAGCCGAACGCCGATCGCATCTCGATCGCACCGAGATGCTCATTGCCATCCACGCTCCGTCATCCGCTCATATTATAAGTCATTCTTCTTCGAGAGCTTCCCGGCTTTCCCGCTTCCTCGACATCGAAGAGAGGATTTATAGATGTGGCTTACTGTCTTCGTGATGATCGATTAACGCATTAAGTGATAAACGACGGTCCAGATCAAGTCAGATGTTGATTTTTGGCAAGCCTGACATCAAAATGTCATGGAAGACGTAGATATAGGAGTTGTCGCCTTATGAGATCGACAATCTGCTGATATCGAAGCGTTTGGCGCTCTCCGACCGAAGTCAACCATGGCGCAGCATCCGAGGCGTCCGTGTCTTTTGCGGCCATTTGTATTGGATACTTACAATGAGCAATGTGGGTTCGGCTGGTCAAGGTGGTGGCGGATCTCCCGGCGGGAACGTCGATAGTTCGATCCAGCAGTTCCAGAAGGCACAGGAAGAGGCGACGGCCAAGAGCCTTCAGGTCTCCACGAAGATGACGGAGATCAACGGAAACGCGAATTCCATCAAGAAGATCAGCCCAGGCTGATCGCGCTTCGGACGTGCGGTCCGGCGTGCTCGTCCGCGCAGTCGTCAACGAGTGTTCCGCATGTCCATGCTCGATCTGCTATCGCGAAGGAGGTCCTCGGGCGTAAGGCACGCCTATGTTCTGGACATCCGACGGGAAGCTGACGACGAATCCGCCGGGTTCGAGGTCGCTATGCCATTGGCGCCGGGGCGATCGGTGGTTGGTGGGTCGCCGAATTGCGACTGCGTGATCGTCGGATGCGCTTTCGATGTTCTGTGCGTCGTCAGTCATTCCGAGGATGGCGGTCAGCTGTCGCTGACGAGCGGCGTTCTCGGAGCAACCTGCGACGATGAACCGGCGCCCTTGGGTGAAAGCCTCGCGCTGCGCGCCGGCAGCCTGTTTCGCGCCGATCCGTTCCTGGTTTCGGTCCGGTCCGTCGAGCCGGAGCCCCTGAACGACGCGTCGCCCTTCGCGGGGCCGGGTGCTTTCGCGACGCTGGGCGTCAAGGGCATTCCATCCCGACGTCACGCGATCGTCGGCTTGGGAACGATGGGCTTTGCCTCCCTGCTTCTGGCCGGGTTCTATCCGTCCGCGCCAGCATCCGTCGCGCGGCGCCCGGCGAGCGCTTTTCCCGCGACGGCCGATCTGTCCACCTCGGAGGCAGTCGTGGCGCAGATGCGCCGACGGCTGTTAGAACTCGGCGCGCCCGTCGAGGCGAACGTCACCGCCAAGGACGGGCGCGTGGAACTCGAGCTCCCGGGCCCAGTCTCCGAACGGAACATCCTCCTTGCGGTGGCCGACGAGATCCGGCTGCGGACACGGGTGCCGATCGTGACGAAGACGGCTGTCGACGACCGCGTCCTGTCCCTCGTTTCCGGCGTCTCGCTCTCGCCCGCCCGTCTGGTCGTCGGCCGAGACGGGAAGACCTATGCCGAGGGCGACAAGATCGCCGACGACTGGCAGGTGGCTCAGATCGACGAGAACGGCGTGATCTTCAGCCGGCGCGGCGAGCAGGTCGTCCTGTCGCTGGAGGATGCACCGTGAACGCCAGCCTTTTGAAGGCGGGCGCCCTGCTGGCGCGGCCGGACCTGGCCTTCGCCGGCCTCTTCCTGCTGATGGTCGCCGTCCTGATGATCCCCGTTCCCACGGTGATGCTGGACGTGCTGGTGGCGATGAATCTCGCCTTCAGCATCATGATCATGACCACGACGATCTACTTGCGCAACGTTCTGGAACTCTCGACCTTTCCCTCGATCATCCTGATCAGCACCGTCTTCCGCCTCTCGCTCACCGTTGCCGCCACTCGAAAGATTCTGGCGGAGGGCGATGCCGGCCACATCATCCGGGGCTTCGGCCAGTTCGTTGTGGCCGGCAACGTTCTCGTCGGAATCATCGTCTTCCTGATTCTCGCCCTCGTGCAGTTCCTCGTGGTCACGAAGGGCGCCGAGCGCATCGCGGAGGTCAGCGCCCGATTCACGCTCGACGCGCTTCCCGGCAAGCAGCTCTCGATCGACAACGACCTGCGCAACGGCGTCCTCAACGGCGCAGCCGCCTCGCAGCGGCGCTTCCTGCTCGAGAAGGAGAGCCAGTTCTTCGGCGCGATGGACGGCGCGATGCGCTTCGTGAAGGGCGATGCGATCGCCACCCTCGGCATCGCCTTCGTGAACCTCGTCGGCGGTCTCGCCGTCGGCATGGTGCAGCACGGGCTCGCCTTCGGACAGGCGCTGCACGTCTATTCGCTCCTGACCGTCGGCGAAGGCCTCGTGTCTCAGATTCCGGCCATGCTCACGTCGGTCTCCGCCGGCGTCGTCGTCACGCGCGTCGTGGCGGACGATTCGCAGTCGCTCGGCATCGACATCGGCCGTCAGGTGCTTCGCCAACCGCGCACGCTCTTCATCTCGGCGGCGGCCGTTGCGGCGATGGCCGCCGTGCCGGGCTTTCCGTCCGTCGTTCTCCTGTTGCTGGCCGCAGGCATCGGCGGCCTCGGCTATTCGATCGTGCGGGCCGCGCGTCCGCGACCGAGCGCGCCGGACGAACAGGCCGGCGGCGAAGAGCCCGAGCAGTCCGGCGAGGAGAAAGCGCCGCCGTCCTATGCGCCGACGCCTCTCGGGCGACAGGAATGGGGCGATCCCATCGTCCTGCGGGGATCGGCCGCGACGCTGTCGGCCCTCGAAATGGCCGGCGTCGGGAACCACCTGGATGCGGCCGTTCATTCCGAAGCCCGGCGGGCCGGCATAGCGCTGGTCATTCCGAAGTTCGCCGAGCATTCGGTGGCGCCGTTCGGCAGCTTGGAGATCGTGGTCGAAGGCGTCGGTCAGGGCCATCTGAGCGATGTGTCGGACCTCGATCCGGCCGATCTCGCGCATCGCATCGCCCTCGTCGCCCGCCGCCAGTCCGCCGCGATCTTCTCCATCGCCGATCTCGACCAGTGGCTTTCCGATCTCGAGCGCCGGCACGGGAGGCTGATCGAGGACCTCCGGGAGCGCCGGCCGGCCATGCGCCTTCTGGAGGCGGTGAGAACGCTGGTCGTCGAAGGCATTCCGCTGGCCCATCCGCGCCTCTTCATCGAAACGCTTCTGTCCGGCGCGCTGGAGACGATGAGCGTCGACGAGATGGCGGCGATCGGGCGGCGCAAGCTGATGGCGCAGGCGCTGGATCAACGCCGCGCGGCGAACGGCCTCCTGCCGCTCGTCGCCTTGGGCACGGAATGGGAAAGGCGCTTCCTGTCGGCGCCGCGTGACGACGGACATGCCGATCTCCTCGGGGCCCTGAACCGCGTCCTGTCGAGCATGTCGAACCGCGGCGATGCGCCGGTCGTGCTTCTTCGCACGCTTCGCAGGGCCGACATCGCTCCCCTTGCCGCCGCCGCCGGCCTCGATGCGTTCTTCGTCGAGGTCGAGGATGTTCCACCCCATCTGGACATCCAGCATCTGGCGACCGTCGAGATCGACGAATCCATGCGGTCCGACGATCCGCAGCTTTCGGAGCGTCCATGAGCGCCGGGGCGAAAGGGGAGGGGCGGTCTCCGCATCCTGCCGCCCGGCGATCCGATACGGGCATCGGGCCGCGAACATCCCGTTAACCATAGTGCGATAGAAGGAAGCGAACCATGGCTGTCGAACCCATCACTTCAGGATCCGGCGCATCGGGCCCCCAAGGCGGCGATTTCGCCGCCTCGCTCGACCGGGCGCAGAAGGGCAACGGCGCCGGCGGGGGCGAGGCGGCGTCGAACCCGGACTCGCAGGAGGCGAACCAGCAGTCGCAGCAGCAGATGCAGAAGATGCTGACCTCCTCGCTGCAGCAGTCCCAGGCCATGATGAAGCAGATCATCGAAGAACCGATTCAAGAGGCTAGATCGGCGGAGGAATGAAGCGAAGGAGAAGACGAGCTTCCGGCCGGGCGCCGCTGATACGGGGCGAGGCCGACACCTCGCCCATGGCGGAGTGCATCCGTGCGGGAACCTGGAAACGTCTGCTCATCGTCTCCGCACGCTTTCTTCTGGGCGGACTGGCCGTCGTCGCCTGCGGCGGGTCCGCATCCGCCGCCGACGGACAGTGGACGCTCCGAGGCGGATCGACGGAGGATCTGCCTTTTCTGGCCGCAGGGCTCGAACGCGACGACGTGGTCGAGCGCCTGCCCGTGTCCCCTGGGACCTTGGATCGCTTCGCCGGATCGATCGAAGCCGCGCCTCCTGTCCGGGGGGCGGCGCCGACGCCGCACGCGCCCAAGCCGCTCGTTCGCTATCGCGTCTACGATCAGTCCCTGGGCGACGTGCTGGAGACTCTGAGCAAACTGACCGGGGTCCCCGTCGTTTTCCAGAGTTCGATCGACGGGCGTGTCCGGGCCGAGACTCTGTCCGGGTCCCTGGGCTCGATCGTCGCGCAACTCAGCGGCCGCTTCGGTTTCTTTTATGCCTTCGATGGAGCGCGCTTCATCGTTTCCTCCCATGAAAAGACGGTCACGGAGGTCACGGAGGTTCCCGAAGGTTCGTTCGACGAGGCCGTGGCGCTGATGGGAAAGGTCTTTCCCGCCGTTTCGCCGGGCTCCGTCCGCATCTCCCGCGACCTCGGCGTCGTCATGCTGCGTGGACCGGAAGCCTTCGTGCAAGCGGAGCGCACCGCCCTGTCGTTCAACAAGGTCGACCACGTGAAGATCATTCGCGGCGGCTATTCCTCGATCGTCAAGCTCGGCGACGACCCTCCGGCCTTGCCCCCTTCCAAGTGAATCCGACGTGTCGCCGAAACCGCGGCTTTCCCGGTCGGCTCTCGGAGCGGCGCGAGACGGGCGTCGCGTCGGCATGCCGTCGTCGTTCCAGCGGCAAGCGGATCGGCAGACACGCGCCCTCTTTTGCTTCGTCTCCCATATGAGGAGACGGAAATTCGCATGACGGAACAGTTGATACGGCTAAGATCGATATAATGTATTGTAAGCTTATCTTCAAAGTTGTCATAAAATTCAAGTGGGATCGAGCAATCGAAGCTGTTAAGCGTCGATTCAGAGTCAAAGTTGCCCCCCCCGAACACAGTCATTCCCACTCCCGCTCCCCGTTTGAGCTTGGGCGGGAGGAGCCGATGCGGTGTTCAGAATCGGAGCCCTGATGAGCAACATTCCGACGACGACGCCCCGAACCTCCGACGCCTCCTCCCCAACATTGAGGAAGGCGTTCGAATCCTCGCTCTCGACGGCCGAGGAAAAGAGCCGGCCGTCGGCTGACGGCTCGTCCGGGACCGCGGCTTCCCCGCAGTCTCCGCCGCGTTCGGGCGAGGCTGCGAAGCCGAGATCGTCGGGCGAACGGGCGAGCCTTCAGGGCCGCGACTCTCAGGAGGGTCCCAGCGGCACCGGACAGCATTCGGGCGAGGGCGGCGCGGTCACCCCCTGGCAGGGCGGCCAGAGCGGCGGAGGCGGCGACCAGGGCGGCGGCCGGCAGCAAGGCGGGCGTGACGGGGACGCCAACGCGGATATGCCGGCTTGGACCCAGCTTTCGGTCGGGCAGGGTGGTGCCGACATTTCGTCCGGCTCCGCGCTCCAGCTCGGCGTTTCGAAGACGGACGATCGGGCGCTTCCAGGAAACGACGATCGCTCCACCACGCTCGTCGTGACGTATGACGGCAGCGGGGCGGCCAGGATCGACGACGCGAAATGGGGGAGCAATCATATGCCCCCGCCGAGCTGGCCGGGATGGCACAAGGGGCGTGGCTCCGCGGCGTCCCACCCGGGCGGCCATCCCCGGACGATCCACTACCCGCCGTTGGAGAGGCCGCATCCGCGGCCGGGAGTGCACGGTCCCGTAGGGCCGGGCCGGCCTGACCCGAGGGACCCTTTCGGGCGGGGGCCTATCGCGCCTCTTCCATTGACGACGCACGGTCCCTTGCCGCCACTCTCTTCCCTTTCTCCGAAATGGAATGAGCTGATGCAGGAGGTCAACGGCCTCCAGGGGGACGTCCTGCGCGAGCAGATCGGCCGGATCGACAACCACTTTGAATCCAATCCCGATTGCTTGTGGAGCAAGGGCGTCAACCTCACGCCGGCGCAGAAGGTTCGCTACCTCTACGATCTCCAGTCGAGTCTGGGACGCTATGTCGGGCTCAAGGAACAGGTCGCGCAAAAGAGCCCGAAGGCCGTCTTCACGAACGACAAGGAGATCCTGCGATCTTTCCATATGCGGATCGACAGGCTGCAGAAGGACCCCGCCATCCAGAACTGGATGCGAAGCACGTTCGCTCCTGCCTTGGCGAAAAAGATCTACGACACGCTTCCGATTCGGCAGATGCTTCTGGAAACGATGAAGTCCGACATCGTGGACGGGGGCATTCTCAAGACCGCGACGGCGCGTGGCGTGAAGCCGGGCGACGCCGTTCGGTTGCATATGCGCGAGTACGGGCTTCTTCAAAGCATGATGACCCCGGCGGATTTGAAATACTACTCGCAAGGAAGTGGCGCCGCGCTCGGAAATTTCATCGATGGCGTCATGTCGCCGGCCCATATCGACCGGCTGACCGCGACCCAGATGCAGGCGCATTATGGGATGGACTACAGGAGCGGACTCGGCTCGCTCGACATGGCGGCAGATCCGGGCATTCACTCGCTGGCCCAGGACACGCATCTGAGCGGCGCAAAGGTCCGCGCCGATCTCGGCGGACTCGTCAACGCGACCCTCGGCTTCGTCCGCAAGGGGATGAAGTACAGCGAAGCGCTGGCCAAGGCGAAGATCTCGTCGGTCGGATGGGATCAGGTGCCGCCGGGCGTGCGGGACGCCTATGGCAAAGGTCTCTTTCACCTCGCCAACACACTGACCGGCGGCGCAGCCGTGGCGATGAAGACGCTCGCCGGGAAACCGGTCTCTGAGATGGACCAGGCGGCGCTGGCGTTTCAATGCGCCAATGTGGCTGGCGCGGGCCTCGAGGCAAGCGGGAAGCTCGGACCGGCCTATGCCGGCCTTCCAAAAGACACCGGCCGCTTCAGCGGTGCCAATCTCAGCGCGGCGGGGCAGATTCTAGGAGGACTCGGGGGCGCCGTGGCCGGATTCATGAGCCTGGCGAAAAGCGTGAAGAACGGGGATCCGGCCACCGCCACCCTCGGCGGGATCGCGGGTCTCTCGGGCGCGTTCGGCTCGACGGCGACGCTCGCGGAAGGGGCGATGTATTTCGCGGGTGTGTCCAGGATCGATGCTTTCGGCCCGCTGAAGTCTGCTTTTTCCGCGATCAGCCGAGCGGCGCCGATGAGCGCCTTCGATGGCGCCGCCGCGCGCCTGGCCGCCAACTACGAGTGGAGGGGTCCGAGCCTCATTCTCGAACGAGTGGGGCTTGCTGCCGTCGGCGAAGTGACGGCCGGGCTTTCCGATATCGTCGCCTTGGCCCTCGTATTCTACGATACGTTCAGCTCCGAAAATAGAGCTGCGTCCAAGCAGAATGCAATCATCTGGAACGATACGAACAGGTCTTTGACGCAACTATTTGGCCCCGGACGCGGTATTCACGTCGACTATCCGAACTACGATCCCAAGCCGGGTCCCGGCCATCCCGGTGGGGGGAACTGATCGATCTTGCGGGCACCGACCCTCATCGGGATTTCGACCCAGCGGGTGCCTGTTCGGATTGGGGTGTATCGCCGGGCGAGGCTTATTTCGCTGGACGCCCGGCTTACGATGCCATGGCCTGCGCGACGCGCTCGAAGAAGCGGAGCTGGATGTAGCGGCCGGGAACGGCGGCTTCGAAAACCTCGTCCGCGAGCGGCGACTGCGTCATGATCGGAACGCGGAAGCCGGCTCGGATGCGCTGCGCCCGAGCCGTGCCTTCGAGCAGGGCGAGGACGACGGGCGCGGAGGTCGTGCCGGCGTCGTAGTAGAGCCCGACGAGGCGGCTGCCGGAATCCAGCCAGAAGGTCGGCTCCGCCCCGGCCAGAAGATCCTGCGGCGGCATGTCGCCGAGATCGTGGGCGAAGCTCTTGCGGCCCTTCCTCAGCTCCGGGCTGCCGAACTCCTCCTTCTGCTCGCGCTTGAACTCGGTCTGCGTCATGCGCTGATCGTGGCGGAACAGGGCGCGGCTGATGCCGAGATCGACGAAGCCGGACAGGATCAGCGTCGCGCATCCGATCAGGGCGATGGCGCCGAAGAGAGACAGGGCGGCCCGGATGGCGCAGGCATCCCCGCAAAGCGGCGCCCAAAGTGTCGTGTTGAAGAGAAGCATCCCGGCGAGAAAGCTTCCGACGCCGACGATCGCCAGCTTGATCAGCGACTTCAGAAGCTCCGACAGCGCTTTGAGCTCGAAGAGCCGTTTCAGGCCCTTCATCGGGTTCAGCCGCGTGAAGTTGGGCGCGACGGATTCGCCCGAGAACGTGATGCCGCCCGCGTCGAGGAGGTAGGCGAGGAAGGAGGCGCCGACCGTGAGGCCGAGAAACGGCACGACGACCGACGTGAAGGCGCCGCCGGTCTGTGCCAGGGCGTGCAGGAGATCGACGTCCCCCGCCGCCGTGTCGTCGAGCGTCGCGGTCAGAAGGGCGGCGAAGGTCTTGGAGACGAAGTCCCAGGCCGCGACCAGCGCGAGGACGATGACCACGGTCGTCGCGCCGGCGATGAAGTCGCGGGAATGGGCGACGGTGCCCTTCTTGCGCAGGTTCTTCAGCTTCGTCTGCGATGCCGGATGCTTCTTCTCTTCGCCGCTCTGCTCGTCCGTCGCCATGTCAGGGCAGTCCCAGGATTTGGCGCGCCGAGGCCAGGAAGGGTTCCCAGACCGCCTGGACGTAGTTCGGCAGGACCCATGCGACCGCGACGGCCAGCAGGACCGCGGCGAGATTCTTCGCGGTCGAGCCGAGTTCGAAGATCGGAAGTTGGGAGGTCGATCGGTTCAGGAAGACCAGGGCGAGATCGATGGCGACGAGGAGGATCATGAAGGCGGCGACGAAGAGGAGGCCGCGGGAGAAGATCGCGTCCATCAGGTGGCCGATCGTCGCCGGGCCCCCGGTCCCTGCCGTCGGCCACGGCTCCAGCACCGGCCAGACCCGGAACGAGCTCCAGAGAATGTCGACGGTCTCCGCGATGCCGCCCTGGCTGACATAGATCAGGGCGGCGATCGAGGACAGGAGGCTGGCGAGCGACGTCGTGTCCACCGCGGCGGTCGGATCGTAGAGGGCCGGCGTCGTGGCGCCGCGATAGTGGTCGACCAGGGCTCCGCCATGCAGCACCGCCCAGAAGGGCGCGCCGAGCAGGGCACCGAGCGCCGCGCCGACGCCGATCTCCTTGACGAGCAGCCCGAGATAGAGGAGCGGCGCCGGCATGCCGGCGGCCGCGAAATCGTTCTGCACCGACAGGATGACGGGCAGCGACAGGGCGGCGGCCGTGCCGAAGGCGAGAAGCCCCGTGACCTGGAAGAGGGTGAAGATCGGAAAGACCGCGGCAAAGCCGAAGCCCCGCGCGCTGCCGAGAAACAGGGCGGCGGTGAGGCCGGAGAGCGTCGTGTCCGCGCTCATGCCCATCTGTCCGGCCCGATCGCTGCCGCCGTCATCGCACCATGACCGGAAAGTCCGTCATGATATGGCGCGTATAGTCGAGAAGCGGAGCGCAGAAGGTCGTGCCGCCGGCCGCCAGCATGGCCCCGATCGCGCCGATCTTCACGATTTGCGGAATGGTCTGCTCCTGCAGCTGCAGCGCGGCCTGGAGGATGCCGAGGAACAGGCCGATGGCGAGGGCCACGCCCAGGATCGGCGCCGTCAGCGCGAAGGCCGCCTGCAAGGCTCCGACGAGCGCATCTGTCAGCGCGTCATCCGTCATCATCCGGCTCCATAGGACAGAACCAGACCCTCGAAGAGCCGGCGCCATCCCTCCACGGACGTGAAGAGCAGGAGCTTCAGCGGCGTCGCGATGATCGGCGGGGACATCATCTGCATGCCGAGGGCGATGAGGATGGCGCTGGTGGCGAAGTCGATGAGAAGGAACGGCAGATAGATGAGAAAGCCGATCTCGAAGGCGCGCGTCAGTTCCGCCGCCATGAAGGCGGGGACGAGGATGGCGAGATCCTCCGTTCCAACGGTGTCGGCGAGGTTGGGCGGCCAGGACCGCCGCGCCGCGTCGACGAAGAAGGCGCGCATGTCCGGATCGGCATGGAGCAGCAGGAAGGCCCGGAAGGGCGCCGCCGCCAGCCGCGCCGACTGCAGCATCTCCGCCGGCGACGAGAACCGGGCCTCGCCCGAGGAGAGAGCCTCGTAGGCCGCGCTTCCCACGGGCACCATCACGAAGCCCGTCAGGACCATGGCGACGGCGAAGACGAGCAGGTTGGGCGGTGTCTGCTGGATGCCGAGCGCGTTGCGAACGATCAGGAGGACGACGGAAATCTTGGTGAAGGCCGTCGCTGCGACCGCCAGGAGCGGCAGGAAGGAGACGATCGCGAAAAGCGCCAGGGTTCCGAAGAGAAGGTTCGGATCGGCCGTCATCGCAACATCTCGACGATCTCCACGACGAGATCGCCATCGACCTTTATGAAGCGGCCGGACCCGATGATGCGTCCGCCGAAGACGAGATCGACGCCGTCGTCGGGCGTTCGCGACAGAGGGAAGCGGTCGCCGGCCGACAGCCGCTCGACCTCCGCGATGGTCAGACGCTTGCGGCCGAGTTCGAAGGCGAGGTTGACGGAAACGCCCGCCAGCGGTCCGCGATCCGGGGCGGTCGTTTCCTCGTTCGTCAAGACATGCTCCTGGAGATAGGCGGACTCGCGTTCGTCGTGCGGACCGCGCGGCGCTTCGGAAAGGATGGTGCCGCCTTCGCCCACCTTGACGGCGGCGAGCCGGTGTTCGGCGACCACGAGATAGGGCCGCCGGGCGGCGGGCGGCGGTAGAAGGATGCCGTCGCCCGGTTTGAGCGCGAGAAGGGCCGCGAAGCTCAGATGCTGCACCGCAAGCCGCACGCAGACGGGAATGTCGGCCTGCGGGAACCGAGGCGGCGCCGGTTCGAGATTGCGCAGAAAGCGCCGGACGGGAGGCAGCAGATCCGCCGGAAGATCCACGAGGGCCGGAAGGGCGTCGCCGTCCCATTCCAAGGTCGCTTCGAGGGTCAGATTGGATCGCTCGTTGCTTCGAGGCGCGTCGAACCGCGCTTCGAGAAGCTCGATCCGGCAGCCGACAGCCGTTTCGAGCTCGTCGAGCACCGGGGCGAACAGATATTCCAGCGCCTCGCCGCGCTGATCGGCCTGAAGGCGCGGGCCCAGATCGACGCCGGCCTCCAGCCGTTCGACCCGCAGCGCCAAAGGCTCGAGCGGAACGGCGATCCGGATCGGCCGCCGCCCCGCCGTGGCGAGGATCGTCATGACCTCGCCGAGGGCCCATCGGGGCCGAGCGGCCTCACCGATTGCGCCGAAACGGATCGCCCCCTGCGGCAGCGTCCAGACTTTGCCGATCTCGTCGGCCAGCTCTCGCTCGGGCATCGTCACATGCGCCTCCATGCCGCCCGCAGTTCGATCAGTTCGGCCATGCGACGCTCGTCGGCCCGCAGTTCGGCCGAGATCTGCTCCCGGCGAAGGGCGGCGAGGACAAGTTCCGCCGCCTCCTCGCGGCGGCGGCTCGGGACGAAGGCGGCGCGCGCGCGCTCCACCGCCGCCTTCGCGTCCGCCACCTGCCGCCGCGCCGCGTCCCGTCTCGCCTCCGCCCCGATACGGCGGGACGCCAGCTGGATGCGGTTCAGTCGGGAGCGCACCCTTTCGTCCGGGTCGGGCGAGGGCTCGTCGAGGAGCAGGCCCGCGGCCCGCGCCGCGAGCCGTTCCAGGTCTCGCTCGGCGGCATCGAGGCCGGCTCGCGCCGCCTCGAAGGCGTGTCGCGCGCCGAGGAGGGCAACCTCGGCCCGCTCGCGCCGCGAATGACGGATGGAGAGAAGCGCCTCGGCTTCGTCCACGTTCATGCCCCGCCGTCCGTGATGGCGTTCAGTTGAGAGACCGTGTCCTCGTATCGACTCGCCCGCAGGATGTCCTGACGCAGGAACGCCGCGATCCGCGCCCAGTTGCCGACCGCACGGTCGTCGGCGGCGTCGCGCCCGGGCTGGTACTCGCCGAGCCGGATCAGGAATTCCAGTTTCTGGTAGCGTTCGATCATGCCGCGCAGCGACTCGGCCGCCTGGCGGTGGGCGGGCGAAACCACGGCGCCCATCGTGCGGCTGCGGCTGGCCAGGACGTCGATCGCCGGCAGCCATCCGGAGGAGAGGAGCTTGTCGGACAGAACGATGTGCCCGTCGAGCAGCGATCGCGTTTCCTCCGCGATAGGGTCGTCGGCGATCTCGCCCTCCACGAGCACGGTGTAGAAGGCTGTGATGAAGCCCGTTTCGCCGGGGCCGGCGCGCTCGAAGATCTGGGGAAGCGTGGTGAAGGTCGAGGGCGGAAAGCCCCGGCGGACCGGAGGCTCGCCGGCCGAAAGACCGATCTCGCGCAGGGCGCGCGCGAGGCGAGTCACGCTGTCGACGATGAGGAGGACGTGGCGTCCCTGGTCGCGGAACTGTTCGGCGATGGCCGTTGCCAGCAGCACCGCCTGCAGGCGCTCCAGCGGCGGACGGTCCGACGTGGCGGCCACGACGGTCAGCCGTTCGCCGCCGGGCGCGCTCAGGTGGTGGCGGGCGAATTCGGTGACTTCGCGCCCGCGCTCGCCGACCAGCGCGACGACGACCGCGTCCGCTTCGACATGGCGCACGAGGGCGCTGACCAGCGTGGATTTGCCGGTTCCGGGCGAGCCGTAGAGCCCGACGCGCTGCCCGCGGCCGATGGTGAGAAGTCCGTCGATGGCCCGGATGCCGACGCTGACAGGTTTGTCGATGACCTGTCGCTTGAGCGCGGCCGGCGCGGCGGCCGTGATCGCGCGCCGTTTCGCCGAAGCGCCCAGGTGGGCGTTGGGACCCGCCCGCAGCGTGCGCCCGCGCCCGTCGAGGAGCGCTCCGAGGAGATGGTCGCCGATCGCGACCTTGAAGGGGGCATGCGTGCGAACGACCTCGATC
This sequence comes from Aureimonas sp. Leaf427, assembly GCF_001425485.1. Classification (GTDB taxonomy): domain Bacteria; phylum Pseudomonadota; class Alphaproteobacteria; order Rhizobiales; family Rhizobiaceae; genus Plantimonas. Next base: position 18,885 of record NZ_LMQW01000024.1, read on the forward strand.
CGGATGGAAAGGCCGGCAACCCCGCCATACGGGGCCAGAATGACGTCGTCGCCCTCGACGCCGATCACCTCCGCGATGTCGATCCGGCCTCGGGAGGGATCGCGCAAGTCGCAGAGCTCTCCGATCTCGGCGCCCGGAAGCTCGGCGCGCAGGACCGTGCCGATGATGGACTTGATGCGTCCGTAGATCGGATCGAGAGCGACCTCGTCCTCGAAGGCTTTCAGGCCGGGTCTGTTGGTCATAGGTCTTGGCTCCCGGGGGCATCCGCACCGAGGATTTCCGAAAGACGTGCGACCCGCTCGGCGATGCCGACATGCTTGCGGCCGTGAGCGCCCACGAGGACGACCTCGCCGGCCCTCAGGAGCCGGTCGGCTTCCAACGGCGGCACGGCGACGCCCTTGGCTTGGCAGGCCTCCTTCAGGAGAGCTCCGAAGCTCTCGAGTTCGGCGGGTGAGACGAACACCTGGACCCGCGTCGCGGGCGTCAGTTCGTCCATCACCTTCTGCATCGCCCAGACGAGCCGTTCTTCGGAGGGCGTCGCGCCGATCACCTCCTCGACGGCGTGGAGCAGAAGAAACGCCAGTTGCTCGCGCGTTTGCTGCAGGCTTCGCTCATAGTCCTCGGACAGCGAGGCCAGATCCGCCGCCGCCGCCGCGACACCTCGCCGGTATCCGTCGGCGACGCCGTCTCTCCGCGCGGCCGCGAACGCACGCGAAACCTCGCCGTCCTGCGCGACGGCCCGCGCCTCGGTTCGGGCGAGGATGTCGCTGGCCGTTCGCAGCGCGCCGAGATCCTCGGCCGCGATGACGGGGCTCGATGGCCGGAAGGCGGTCATGGTGGCCCCGCCTGCGTGGATCGTCTGGCAAGATCGAACAGACGCCGTCCGGCATCGCCGGCGGGCCGGCGGTCGCCGGCCCAGGCCGCGACGAGATCGGACAGCGGATCCAAGAGCGGCTGGACGATCTGGCGGGCTGCTTCGAGAACGGGATCGCCCTTGCAGCCTTCCAGGACGACATCGGGCGCCGTCGCCGCATGGGCGAGGGCAAAGCGCATGTCGCCGGAGTCGTAGATCGTGAGGAAGGTCTCCAGCCGTGCCCGTTCGATGACCGGCCCGAAACGGCGCAGGACGGCCGCCAATCCGACGCGGCGCAGGACGACGGCATCGGGCATGTCCATCCCGTGCGCTTCCAGCCTGGGTTCCGGCAGGTGCCATTGCCGCACGGCCCTCGCCGCGAGGCGGGCGGCCAGTCGCGGCGTCGTGGTCATGGCCTTGGCGACCTCCGGCATCGCCTGGCCCGTCAGCTCGACGCAGGTCTCGGCGGAGAGCGCGTCCAGGCAGGCGCGCAGCGCGCGGGCATCCTGCAGGGCGCGGGGAAGCGTCGCCCGTCGGCGGGACGAACTCGTTTCCTTGTCTGGAACGCCAGCCCCGCCGTCCATTCGCTTCGACCCGATCTTCTCGCCCGCACAGGGTCATGGCGAAACCGCCTTGCGCCGGGATCAGAGCTAGGTCTCGTGCCTTGTCTCAAAATGTTTCGCAAAGAATATCTTAAGTATATCTTCGTCTTAAGGGGAGGCGACCGATAGCATCGGCGCGCAAGCCTCGGCGGGGGACGGAGTCTACACCCGCTCTCCGCCTTCCGGTCCGCCCGGCGGCTATCGTGTGCTGCCGCGCAGCCGCTGCAGCGTCTGCGGCCCCACCGCGAGAGCGAGCGTGGCCAAGAGCAGAGCGAAGGCGAGGATCGTGAACATGCCCCGCAGGGAGAAGGCGGTGTCCGGCTCGACGCCGACAGCCGCCTCCATCGTCGCGGCCGGGGTCGTGACGACGGTCACGCCTTGATAGTCGAGGCCTTGGACCGCGGCGGCGATGACCGATTTCAGCTTCACCGTCGTGGCCAGCGGGTCCACGCCCGGCCGAAGCGTCACGACGGCCGATGCCGTCGGGGCCATGGGTTCGCGCAGACGGGGCTGATCCGACGAGGCCGAGATGCGCACGAGGGCATCGACCACGCCTTCGATCGCCAGCAACTGCCGGCGCACTTCCTCGTTCTGCGCGTAGGCGAGACGGGCCTTCAGTTCGAACGGCGTCACGATCAGTCCGTCGCCCGGAAACAGCTCCGGTATGGACTGGGACGTCCGCTGCGGCAGGCCGGCCGCGTTCAGCGTCTGCAGGGCCTCGACGAGATCGTCGCCCCGAACGGTGATGGCGTAGGTGTTGTCCGCATTGGTTTCCCGGCTGGCCGGGATTCCGACCCTCGACAGTTCGGAAAGAGCCAGATTGGCGTCTTTCTGAGACAGGCCGTCCAACGCGCTTTCTCCCCTGCAGCCCGTGAGGACCAGGCAGAGAAGAAGGGCTGCGAGCCGACGTTTCACAGGCTGAACCATGAATGTTCAGCTGCCTTGCGAAAGCCGTCGCGTGCCGGACACCACGGCGCTCACGAGCGTGGAGACGAGGCTGAGGCCGGCCGAGCGCATCGCCGCCCCTTCGAACGCCTTCACGGCCGCATCGACGTTGCCGCCCGGCATGCGCGGGTCCTGCCGATCCGTGTCGAAGCCTTTTCCGTGGAACCGGACGGCTGCGCGCGGCTCCATCGGGGCCTCGATGCTGAAGGCCGAAAGCATGCGGCCAAGGGCCGGCTTGCGCTCGCGGTCGGCGGACGCGACAGACTCGGCATGTGCGCCAATCGCGATCTCCGGCTCGACGCGTGTCGGCGTCGCCCGATCGACGGCTCCGGCCCGATAAGGGCTGGCACGCCGGGGATCAAGATCCGCGACATCGGCGGTCCGCGCGCTCGACGACTGCCAGGCGGCCGAAGTCGACGACGCCGACATCGGGGTCGCGGCGCAGTTGGGACGAACCGGAGCGGTGGCTGGTGCAGCTTCGAGCATGTCGGCCTCCCCACGATCTGACCACGAGAGTTCGCCGCCCACTCGGCTCATCGGCGATCCTCGCGGGAGCATCGCCTTCAAACCTCTCGATTTCGCTAAGGGGTCTCTCAAGCCTCTATCGCCGCGGCCAGGGCATGCCTCTTCGTCTGGCCCTTTGGCTTCTGCAAACTTGATGATCCCTCGCTTCAGTGGACACCTTTGCTAAGCCTGTAAGGGCATGGAGATGTTGCAATGTCGAAGACGAGGAGGGAGTTTTCTCCCGAGTTCAAACGAGAGACGGTTGCCCTATTGGAGAGCAGCGGTCGGCCGTTGATGCAGGTGGCGACCGAGGTGGGTATTTCGCCATCGATGCTGCGGAACTGGCGGCTGGCAATCCGTGGCGGCAAACCGACATCGCGGGCGACGGCGCCGACGGGTTTGTCGCCGTTGCCATCGCCGGCGGATCAAGCGTCCGAGATCACGCGGCTGAGGCGAGAACTGGACCGCACGCGGATGGAGCGCGACGTGTTAAAAAAAGCGATCGGCATCTTCGCGGAGGTGCCGAGGTGAGCTTCAACTTCATCCGCGACCATGCCGGCCGCTGGCCGGTCCGACTGATGTGCCGGGTCCTGGAGGTCTCGGCCAGCGGCTATCACGCCTGGCGCCGCCGCCCTGAGAGCGCGCGATCCGAGGCTAACCGCAAGCTGCTTGCCGACGTCCGCCGACTCCATGCCGAGCATCACGGCCGCTACGGCAGCCCCAGAATGCATGCCGCACTTCGCGCGGAAGGCAGGACGGCCAGCCGTGGCCGGGTCGAGCGGCTGATGCGGCGGCACGGCATCCGCGCTCTCGCTGGCCGCAGGTTCAGGCCGTGCACCACCGACAGCCGCCATCATCTACCGATCGCGCCGAACCTGCTGAAGCAGGGGTTCGTCGCCGCGGCACCCAATCGCGTCTGGCTCGCCGACATTACCTACATCGCCACCGGCGAGGGATGGCTGTACCTCGCCGCCGTGCTCGATCTGGCAACCCGCAAGATCGTCGGCTGGTCGATGTGCAATCACATGCGCACCGAACTGCCGCTGGCCGCCTTGATGATTGCCGCGCAGCGGCAACGACCGGCCGCAAGCCTCATCTCTCATTCCGACCGCGGCAGCCAATACGCATCGGAAACGTACGGCAAGCAACTCATTGCGATGAAAGCCAAACCGTCAATGAGCCGGACTGCCTGCTGCTACGACTGTGAGAGAATGCCGGCAGCCTGAAGGGTCTGGCCCGTGCTTACGATTGACCTCGTGTCATAGCGTTGATCTGCCGGCCCTCCAGGCTGCGCCCGGCTGCGCTTCGATACGTGACTTCATAGGAGCCTGAGGGACGGCCATCCCATCACAGTCCTGTCCGCTCGAAGCGCAACGTCGGGACTGTCAGGAGTTCTGTGCGGGAGGCCGTTTTCGTCAGAGGACGAAGCGGTCTGCAAAGACGACAGCGAACTGCGTCTTGGCCTCTATCCACTCGC
>NZ_LMQW01000025.1 GCF_001425485.1 Aureimonas sp. Leaf427
TCCGCGGAATACCGCGCCCTCTTCGACATTCTAGGATCGTCCCTATCAGCAGGCGATCCACTCTAAACACTGGTCCGGTTTTCCGGGACCACCTCTGAATATGCCGAGAACCAGGCCGAACCCGCACACCATCCACATCCAGACATCCTGGCTCCTGCGATCGTAGGCGCTGTTCGTGTAGGCAGCGAGACGGTTGCCTGCATGCTCGAGATCGGCCGCCTGGCGTTCAAGCTGCTGCGCGGCCGTTCTCACCAGGCTCTCGCCGCCGCGCTCCAGCACGCGGGCATAGTGCTCGGGACCGTTCTGGAGGATCGGCGACGCCTCGATGGCTTTAAGCCGCTCCCCGACCACGGCCAGGCCCTGTGGGTCGCGTTCGATGGCGCCGGCGATCTGGCGCATCGGTCCCTCGACCTTGCTTCGTGCCTCCTCGTGCCGCCAACCAGGAAGGGCCTGGCGCTCCTTGTGAAGCTCCTGCCAACGGTCGATCAGCCGATCGGCCCTGACGTTCGGATCCGCCAACGCCGCGCGCTCGCGGTCCATGCCGGCGACGAGCTGACCGACCCGCTCCCGCCCTGACAGATCCGTCAGGGCGCGGGCCGTCTCCTGATCATGCCGCGCGGCAGAGACCACCAGCGCCGCCGCTCCGGGCCGCGCCTGGTCAAGGACGAGCCCCGCCTGATGGAGTTCCTGTCTCTGCCCTTCCAGAACGGGCAACCCGTCCCGCATCTGACGCTCGATGGCATGGTAAGCCCGGGCATAGCGATCGACGGCCTGCTCGAACCCGGACAGGGGCCTGAGCCGATCGGCTTGGCGTTGTATTGAACGATCCTGCTCGGCTCTGATGGTTTCCGGTCGTGCGACAGGCGGGGTCGGGGCCGGGAGCCGCAACCCGTCGAACATGCTGCGCCGGCGGACCTCGGCCGGGCGCGCCAGCTCCCGGGCCGTTTCTGCCGGTCCCGGCCCGCGAGCGGGTCCCTCGACCGCCGCGCCAGATGACAGCTTCAGTCCGTCGAAGGCGCTGCGGCGGTGCTCCGGCTGCGGCTCCTGACGATCCCGCCACGCCTCCTGCCGCCGATCGGTGTCAAATGGCATTCAAAACTCGGTCTGACGCATTTCCGATGACGATCAGGGCGCTCCGATGAGGCGTGCTTCGAGGAGGTCGAGCTTGGCGCGTCCGTACATCTGGCGTTTGACGAGTTTCAAGCGGTTTACGTGGCCTTCGGTCTGGCCGTTCGACCAGGGCTCGGTGACGGCAGCGCGAACAGCCTCAAGATCCTTAGTGATGCCACGGGCGAAGGAGGCGATCAGGCTGGGTTCGGCATCGCGGAGCCAGGTCGAGATCGGCCACGGCCTTGCGCCGGATGATCGACTGGAAGCGGTCGATCAGGGTTCTCGCTTCGGCCAGGGCTGGCGCGCCTGCCTCGATCGCGGCGACGGTAAGAGTCTCGGTCTTTGCCAGGAGGTCACGCTTCAACGTCATCAAGCGGGCGATGGTGCGAGCCGATGGCGGTCTGCGAAGCTGAGCGGTCGTCATGCGTTCGGAGCGGCGTCGGCGCGTCGCCCACTCCGAGACGACACGGGTCGATCCGCCAAAGCCAAGCGCCCGCAGGCGGCGCCAGAGTTCGGCCCCGTTGCGGCACCCCGCCTCCCATTGCGCGTAGAGGAACGGCAGATGCCGATCGAGCGAGCCTTGCCGGACCCGGAAGACGTCGGTGCGCTCGCCACGCACGATCAAGCGTACCAGCTTGCGGCTGCGAACCGTTCGGCGGACGATCTCCTTGATCGAGGTGCCACTGGCCGCCAGTTCGGCGACGATGGCATTCGTCTCTTCGCGGCGGAGGTAGCCTTCGTATTGCAGCCGCTCGGCCGATGTCAGGAGCGTGGAATCCACAACCGTTGCGCCGAGGGCGGCTCGTATCGGCTTCATCTACTTCGACACCGCTTCGAGGAAGCTGCTGCTGGCGTTCTCCATGAGATGCCAGCGGTCGGCGATCTGGACCGCACGGGAACGAGCGCGGCGCCGCACGACGCGCAGCAGGGTGTCGTTGCTCACCGGCAGCATGAGCCGGGCAGCGAAGATGGCACCGGGTCTTCCGCCGANACGGGAACGAGCGCGGCGCCGCACGACGCGCAGCAGGGTGTCGTTGCTCACCGGCAGCATGAGCCGGGCAGCGAAGATGGCACCGGGTCTTCCGCCGAGAACAAGGCCGAAATGGTGGACGATCCCCTCCATCCGCCCGGTGCGATGGGCTCGCTCCGGCACGGTCGAACCGAAGCGCTCGGCAAAGATCCTCTGGCGGCAGTCCAGCCCGTCACAGCGGAAGCGACGCGCCACAAGATGAAGCTGGACGGCTCGACCGCCTAGCGGCAGGTCTGCCACGCGCCGATGGTACCGGCTGTGCACGCGTTGCGAAAGACGATTGCAGGACGGGCACGCCGCCGATGTTCCTCGCAGCGATGCGTTGATGATCAGGACGCCGTCCAAGAAATCCTGATGATCGACAGCGAGCCCCGCGGGGGCGACGACTGAGAGCGGAAGGCGGCATGGCATCTCGACGATCTCCATCGGAAATTGCCAATCCCACAGCCAAACTGCACCGAAGATGATGGTGTGGAACGGCCCTTCGAAGCAGCTTCGAGGTTGCCTATCGTGGACGGGCAACCGCCACGATACACAGGGATACGCTCCATGGAAAAGATCACGACGATCGGACTGGATCTGGCCAAGTCGGTCTTCCAGGTCCACGGCATCGCAGAGGACGGCCGCGTTGTTGTCCGCCGCGCGCTGCGGCGATCACAGGTGCTGGACTTCTTCCGTAACCTTGAACCCTGTCATACCGCCGCGCTCACGGCGTGACTCGATGAGGGTTTTCGCGTTCGCTCTGGCGTGATTCACTGCCGCACCCTACGAGCGGAGGCGGCGATGGCGCATGGTTTGCCGATCAGGACGGACGTTGCGAGCCCTTTGGAGTTGCGTCGGTTTGCCAAGAGGGAGCCGCGACGGCGCACGGCACAGCGGATGCTGGCCATCGCCAACGCGCTGGAGGGGATGAGCCGGGCGCAGGCGGCGCGGGCGGCGGGCATCGAGCGCCAGTCCTTGCGCGACGCGGTGCTACGCTTCAACGCCGAGGGGCTGGCCGGGCTGTCGGATCGCCCTTACGGCCGCCGGCCCGAGCGCTTGAGCGATGGCGAGCAGGCCGCCCTCGTGGCGCACGTGCTGCGCGGACCCGATCCCGAGCGCGGCGAGCCGTCGAACTGGACGCTGCCGGACCTGTGCCGCTTCATCGAGACGCGCTTCGGCAAGACCATGTGCCCCCAATCGATGTCGCGCCTCGTGCGTCCGCTTGGCCTGTCGCGACAGAAGGCGCGGCCCGTGCATCCCCAGCGCAGCGCCAAGGCGGCGGAGGCGTTCGAAAAAGGGGGCTCGCCAAGGCCGTAGAGGCGGCTCGTGCGGCCCATCCGGACAGCCAGATCGAGCTGTGGTTCCAGGACGAGGCCCGTGTCGGACAGAAGGGGCGAACCGGCCACCGCTGGTGGCTGCGTGGCAAGCGTCCGCCCGGTCTTTGCGACAAGCGCTTCGCTTCGGCCTACCTCTTCGGCGCCGTGCGACCCGCCACCGGTGACGCCTTCGCGCTCGTCATCCCTCATGTCTCGACAGCCGCCATGAGCGTATTCCTGGCCGAGTTCGCCGCCACCATCGCGCCGGGCCGACACGTCGTCATGGTGCTCGATCAGGCCGGGTGGCATGGCGCCAAGGCGCTCGTCGTGCCAGGCAAAATCACATTGGTGCCGCTGCCGCCTTACTGCCCCGACCTCAATCCGGTCGAGCGCATCTGGCTATACCTGCGCGAGCGCTTCCTCTCCCACCGGCTGCTCGCCGATCTCGACGCCGTCATGGACGCTAGCTGCCACGCCTGGAAAGCTCTCACCGCCGATCCGAACCGCGTCCGATCCCTCACCGCATACCCCTACCTAAAACAGGTCAATGCTTAGGTGCGGTGGTATCATGTCGGGATTGAGGCGTGTGCCAGCGCGCACCACTGGGCGAATGAGATCGGTGTCTTCGGCCATACCGTCCGCATGATGCCGGCGGCCTATGTCAAAGCGTACGTGAAGCGCAACAAGACCGATGCGGCGGACGCCGAGGCGATCTGCGAAACGGTGGTGCGACCCACCATGCGCTTCGTGCCGATCAAGGCTCCGGACGAGCAGGCCGCCGGCATGGTCCTGAAGACCCGCGAGCTGTTTGTGCGTCAGCGCACGCAGACGGCGAATGCGATGCGCGCCCACATGGCGGAACTCGGCATCAGCGCAGCGACCGGGATGACCAGCGTCACCAAGCTCATCGCCATTCTACGAGACGAGAACGAAGCCCGCCTCTCATCTGCGGCTCGGGCAGCGCTTTTGGAGATGGCGGAGCAGATCGAGAGACTGACGACCCGCATTGAGGCGCTCGACACGAAGATCGTGGCCGCGGTGAAGGACGATGATACCGCTCGACGGCTCACCAGCATTCCGGGCGTTGGACCGATCATCGCCGCGACGGTCCGGGCAACGATCCAGGATCCAGGCGCCTTTCCGACGGGGCGCGATCTGGCGGCCTGGATCGGAATCACCCCACGAGCCCATTCGAGCGGCGGCAAGAAACGGCTCGGCAGGATATCGAAGCAGGGCAACAAGGAGTTGTGGACCTTGCTGATCGTCGGGGCGACTTCGATCCTGAAGCAGGCCCGTCGCGGGGTGAAGCTGCCGGCCTGGGTCATCTCGCTGCTGGCCCGCCAGCCCTACAAGGTCGCGGCCGTGGCGCTGGCCAACAAGATGGCGCGTACGATCTGGGCGCTGCTCATGAAGGGAGGCGTCTACCAAGCGCTGCCGATCATGGCGCGAGTATAGGTAAGAAGGATTCCGGCATCCTGATGCCGGGATGACAGCAAGGTGCCAATGCGTGATGAACCCGAGGGGCGACACCTCGACGCCGACCAGACCGTCTGACTTAGTGCGCCTTCGAGCGCGTGAATTTGATTAGGGCCTGTTGACAAAGTGGATTCCCAGATCGTTGAGGCGTGATTCAAAGCTTCCTTTTAGGAGGCGGCATTGGCGCGAGGCGATCTGTCGGACGAAGAATGGGCCATCATCGGCGAGCTTCTGCCGAGCGAACGAGGTCGCAAGGCGCGCCCGTCGCATGACAACCGCCGTTTTCTCGATGGGATGTTGTTCGTTCTGCGTGCCGGCTGCCCGTGGCGCGACATGCACGAGCGTTACGGCAAGTGGAACTCTGTCTACGTGCGGTTCAGGCGTTGGGCCGAACAGGGCATCTGGGATGCCATGCTGGAGACGCTCGTGGAACTGGGCCTGACCGACGACTGGCAGCACATGATCGACTCCACCACCGTTCGCGGCCATTCACAGGCAGCGGGCGCTAAAGGGGGACCTATACGCAGGGCTTTGGTCGAAGCCGCGGCGGCTTTACGTCTAAGATCCACGCCCGTGCAGACGGTCAGGGACGCCCTCTTGGCTTTGTGCTGACGGGCGGAGAGACGTCCGACTACCGGGCCGTTCCAGCCCTTCTGGCCATGCCGGTCGGCAAGCCGCGCCTGATGCTCGCCGACAAAGGCTACGACGGCGACGAGGTTCGTCAGTCCTTGCTTCTGAAGGGCGTCATGCCGGTGATCCCACCCAAGGCCAACCGTCGAACACCGGCTGCCTGCGACTTCCGTCAGTATCAGGATCGCAATCGCATCGAGCGCATGTTCAACCGGCTGAAGCAGGCTCGGCGCATCGCCACACGCTACGACAAAACCGCCAAATCCTTCCTGGCCTTCCTCTGCCTCGCCGCCTCACGCATCTGGCTCAAGGACTATGTCAACAGGCCCTAGGCGATCGGCACCGCGGATCTCATCGTGGCCAGCGGTCCGGGACCGCGCCAACAGGCCGGACATATGACTGCACCGTCCGACGGTGAATGACGCGGCGACTACCTTGCCAACCGGGCCGTTCCACATATGAGTCAGAGTCAAACTGACCCCCGATCGGCGTTCTGCACGCCGAATGACAGGCGGCGGCCTCTCGCCGGACGGAACACGCTGGATCGCCTCGCGCCCCGCCTTCCTGCTGCCCGTGCGCGTGCTCGGCGCCCTGTTCCGCCGTCTCTTCCTCGAAGGGCTCGTCGCCTTGCACGCCGGCGGCAAGCTCGCCTTCCACGGAACGCTCGCGCACCTCGCCGATCCCCGAGCCTTCGCCGGCCATCTCGCCCCGGTGCGCCGCAAGCGCTGGGTCGTCTACGCCAAGCTGCCCTTCGCCGGGCCACAGGCTGTTCTGGCTACCTGTCGCGCTACACCCACCGCGTCGCCATCTCGTCTCGGCGCATCACGGACTTCGACGGCAAGCACGTCATGTTCCGCGTCAAAGACTACCGCCAGGACGGCGCCGCCCGCCACCGCACTTTGACGCTGGAGGCCGGCGAGTTCATCCGCCGCTTCCTCCTCCACGTCCTGCCCCGCGGCTTCCATCGCTGACGCTGGAGGCCGGCGAGTTCATCCGCCGCTTCCTCCTCCACGTCCTGCCCCGCGGCTTCCATCGCATCCGACACTACGGCTTCCTCACAGGGCCGGACCGCAAGGGGAAGCTCGATCGCATCCGCGTGCTGCTCGGTACGCCGCCCGCGCCCGGGCCCGCCACCACGGCACCGGACAAAGACGAGCCGCCCGCCTTCCGCTCGACCGGTCCGTGCTGCGGCGACTCCATGAGCGTCGTCGGCATCTTCCTGCGCTGGCGGCAACCACGAGGACCGCYGCCGCACCCGCCACCGCGCCGGGAGTGTTCGCCATGACCCGGCATGGCACGACATCGCCACCTGCTCGGGACCAKGTGCTCCGGGGCGCAATCCTGTGCGGCCCTGTGACGAGAGAAGGTGTTCGACGCGATCCCCGCGGCCGCTCCACCCCCGTCTCGTTGCCGTCACCTGATCCCAAACGGCAGGGCAGCGATCCGCATTGCGTGCCGTCCGGCAGCGAGCGCACCTTGCCCCTGCACCGCCGTCAGGCCAAAACTCCATAGACTACCGACCGGCATCCCGCGGGTTCGTTCTTCCGCGACTTTCGTACGCCTCCCGGCGCCCGAAACNCCCCTGCACCGCCGTCAGGCCAAAACTCCATAGACTACCGACCGGCATCCCGCGGGTTCGTTCTTCCGCGACTTTCGTACGCCTCCCGGCGCCCGAAACTCTTCAGGAAAGACGACAGTCCGCTTTCGACTGTCAGGGCTGCTTAGCTGCCATCCGGCGCGTAGCCCAAGTCATTGTCGGCAATGAGCGCGCTGATGGGCTCGCGGCTATGGGCCGAAACCCCTCTACATAAAAAAGCCAGCGCTGAGGCCGGCCTTCCATTCTCAGCCGACTAGAGCGGCGCATCACAGCCATCAGGCCGATAGGAGTGCCTTCATCTCCTATCGGCCGTTCAATCAGAAGTTTGCCCATTCCTCGGCTGCCGGTCGAGACTGTGCAGCGGCACCTCCCCTACCGATCGTCCTCATCTGAGCGACCGGACGCGCTGATGCGCGGCTGGCAGGTTTAGCAGGAGTTCGCGCCATATTAGCTTTGGCAGCAGCTTGGTTCGTATGAAATCGCTCGATCAAGCTCGCCAGCTCCTCAGTCTCACCCATAAGGCTCTGTGCGGCAGCCGTAGTTTCCTCGACCATCGCCGCGTTCTGCTGCGTGACCTTATCCATGTTGTCGGCGGCCATGGAGACCTCTTTGAGGCTCAGTGCCTGTTCGTTGGCGCTGCGGGCAATGCCACCGACCACATCGCTCATGGTGGCGACCTGAGCGACGATCTCACCAAGCGACGCGCCAGAGGCCGTCACGAGCGCAACGCCCTTTTCGACCTGCGTAGAGGAGGCCGCGATTAAGGTTTTAATCTCCTTGGCCGCTTCCGCCGAGCGCTGAGCAAGACCGCGCACTTCCTGCGCCACTACCGCGAAGCCGCGACCGGCCTCGCCTGCACGCGCCGCCTCGACGCCGGCATTCAACGCAAGGAGGTTCGTCTGGAAGGCGATTTCGTCGATCACGCCAATGATGCTGCCGATCTTTTCGGACGAGGCTTCGATCTCGCTCATTGCCTCAACCGCCTGCGTGACGATGGCTCCACCCTTTTCCGCGTTCTTCAGTGCCGTTGTAGCTGTGCTCTGAGCCTTCACCGCTTCGCCGGCGGTGTCGTTGACACCACGCGTGACCGCGGCAAGGGCTGCCACAGTTTCTTCCAAGCTCGCCGCCTGTTGCTCGGTGCGCTGCGACAGATCACCAGCCGCAACCGTGATCTCGCCAAGACCGACGCGCATCGTGGCAACCGCCGCCACCACCGAGCCGATCGTCGTTTCGAGCTGGCTGACGCTGGTGTTGAAGAGGTCGCAGACTTCAACGTAGCCCTGGTTCTTCGCGGGATCGAGGCGTGCGGTCAGATCCCCTGCAGAGAGCTGTTCGAAGCTTGGGCGAATGGCGTCGATGAAGGCCTCGCGGGCTGCGGCCGTTGCCTGTCTCTCGCCAGTAATGCGCGCCGCTTCTGCAACCCGCCGTTCCTCAGCTGTCATGCCTTCCAACCGCTCCTTCTCGATAGCAGCTTGTTTGAAGGTCTCGACCGCACCGGCCATCGCGCCGAGTTCATCTCGCTGCCCAGCGGCGGGGACGATCACGGTTTTGTCGCCAGCAGCCAGACGCCGCATGACCTCTGTCATGGCCACGATCGGTCGGGCGACGGAACGAGACAGAAGCCAGCCCATCGCTACCGCAATGAGCACGGACACGAGGGCACCCGTCGCCAGAACAAGGAACGTCGTGCTGAAGGAGTTTGCCGTATCGGCGCGGCGCGTCACCAGAAGCGCCTCTTCCGCTCCCCGGATGGCCGTGATGTCAGCGTTGATCGCGTCCGTCTTCGGCTTCGTTACGCCGTCGATGACCATCTGATTGGCCTTAGGTCGTGTGGCTGAATTTGCAGCGAGCGCGAACTGCTCGTCGGCAACGGTTGTCTTGTAGTCTACACCATCGGCCCGCAGCTTTGCGATCCGGTCCTGCTGAGCAGGGTTGTCGCTTGTCAGCTTCGCCATCGCATCGACGGCGGCCGTGAAGTCGCCAAGGCTCTTGTCGAAGGCATCTTTGTAAGTGGACTGGCCGCTGATTGTGTAGCCGCGCAGACCGGCCACCTGTTCGACAAAAGCCTTTGAAGCTTTGGACGTTTCGTTCAACACCGCATTCGTATGCGCGTCCCAACCGGCGGCTGCCTGGATGTCCGACACGTTCTTCCAGATGACCAACGCCATGACGGTCACGGCTGCAAGGATGGTCGAGAAGGCTACGAGCAGCTTTTTGTTGAGGCTAATGTTGGTGAAGGACATCGAAAGCTCCCAGCACCCCCTTCTCCAGTACGCTCGGGTTAGCGAACCTGCGGGATGTGCATTGGTAAGCTGCCTAAATTCCTTTAATGCTCAATTAATAATCTGCGATTGTAGGCGTACGTGCCTGCACGTCATCGCGGACGCTCTCGTCTGGGCTGATGCGTTGGTGCGACGCTGTCGCATCCATCCTTAAGCGAGCGAAGCCCGCCAGCGCCTCCCAACGTTGACTGGGCTCAAGCCATCGCAGCCTAAAACGGCGCAGGTGGGCTGAGGCAGGGATTGCCGAAGCTGATCCGCTCCGACAGCTACATGCATCTCTGCCATGCAGCATCGTCACTACTGCGCTGCGCAAGCTTTGTGTATTTGACCCTTATCGCAGCCGCCTTTCCCCCATCGGCCGCTGCGAACTGCCCGGCGACATTCCTCCTCCCAGTCGCAGGGCATCGATTATCGCCCACCGGTCCTCCCCCGGTGGGCGTTTTCGTTTCGGGATGTCTGTCTCGCAACTTTTCATTCATCCTCGCTAAGCCATCATGCCATCAGCGGTGAGGCCGTGTTGCGTTCTGGCCTTGATCGCATCAGCGGTGGCAGGACGATGACCTAATCTCGTTCTGCCACCGCACCATCGTCAGCCTCGATGATCATTACCGTGGAGCGGGTCCACTCCACCATTTTGATGGCGGCCTCTTCAGCCTGAGAAACCGGCTTCCCCATCTTGATCGCGGCTTCCTTAAAGGTCTTCGAGATCAGGGTGTAGCGCTCCTCCCGAGCATCACTGGAGAGGGCGACAATCTCGATGGCTTGCCGTTGGGCAGCTTCCAGCATGGCATGGGCTGCCATTTCGCTGATGAGGCTCTTGTCGTCTGTCATGCAGCGTTAGCCCGCCCCGCCGTCTGCATCACCGTCTTCGTTGTCGTCTGACAGGCTCCCTGCACCTGGTGTTGCATCACAGTTCGTCAGCTCGGGCTTAGCGTGCGGTCCTGCCGAGGGCAGATTGCTTTCCGGCTGCTTCTCGTCCGAACGTGACACGGTAGGTTTATCGGACATCAAGGGGCTCCCGCGCTTCGCCGTGTCGTCCCGGCGCAGGATGGTCTGGTGATCGATGGGCTCGGCACGGCCTGAGCGTGTGGTCACGGGGAAACCGTGCCGCGTCTCCTGTCCGCTTCTGGGACGATGTTCGCTACCGGTAAGAGGCGTGGAAGGGTCGACAGCGGTAATCCGCCTATCGAAGCTCTCTGGGACGAACAGACGATTGCCTCTGCGCCGGCGACGTCGCGACGGGCGTGCGGCTCGATCGCCAATATTCAACGCAATATCGTCGAGGGAAAGGTAAGCTTGACCCTCCGCCTCGCTCCTTGTTTACTCATCGCGTTCTCCGGGGTGTCGCGATCTGAGCGGCTGAGATCGAGGTGGTGCCTCTGACCCGTCGAACCTGATCCGGGTCATGCCGGCGAAGGGATGGGAATCAGGACGCGGAGCGTGGCGGCTGCAATGCCGTGCGGGTCCGCCGACAGGCCACATTCGCGCCGGCGCAGCCCTTCGCAACGAAGGACGCGCCATGAACGAGACGACAAGCATTCCGGCTCGCAAGAGCCACACGCGTGCCCCCGCCAATGGCGACGTGACCGTCGGTCCGCGCCTTGGCGGCCGTAAAGTCTACGAGGCGGGCACGCTGTTTTCCGACCTTCGCGTGCCCTTCCGCCAGATCGACCTGCACCCGACCGCCGACGAACCGCCGGTGACGCTCTATGACCCCTCCGGGCCCTATACCGATCCCGATGCCACGATCGACATTGCCTGCGGGTTGCCCGCCCCTCGGACGCAGTGGGTGCGCGAGCGTGGCGACGCCGCGATCGTCGAGGAACCCCGGCGCTTGCGGCCGGAAGACAATGGCGGGGCCTCCGGGGCGGCCCTGGCACCGGCTTTCTACGACGGGGCGCGGCCCGTGTTCCGCGCGCGGCCCGGGGCGCGACTGACGCAGCTGCAATATGCGCGCGACGGCATCGTGACACGCGAGATGGAATATGTCGCGATCCGCGAGAACCTTCGGCGACGCGCCAGTGACCCCGCGATCCGCGACGGTGAGGATTTCGGGGCCGAGATCCCGGATATCGTGACGCCCGACTTCGTGCGCGAGGAGGTCGCGCGCGGACGCGCGGTGATCCCGGCCAACATCAACCACGGCGAACTGGAGCCGGCGATCATCGGCCGCAACTTCCTCGTCAAGATCAATGCCAATATCGGCAATTCGGCCGTGCTCGGTCATGTCGCCGACGAGGTCGACAAGATGGTCTGGGCCACGCGCTGGGGCGCCGACACGGTGATGGACCTCTCGACGGGGCGAAACATCCACAACATCCGCGACTGGATCCTGCGCAACGCACCGGTGCCGATCGGAACCGTGCCGATTTACCAGGCGCTGGAGAAGGTCGGGGGCATCGCTGAGGACCTGACCTGGGACATCTTCCGCGACACGCTGATCGAGCAGGCCGAGCAGGGCGTCGATTACTTCACGATCCATGCGGGCGTGCGTCTGCCCTTCGTGCCGATGACGGCCCGGCGCGTCACCGGCATCGTCAGCCGCGGCGGCTCGATCATGGCCAAGTGGTGCCTCGCCCATCACTGCGAGAGCTTCCTTTACGAGCGCTTCGCCGAGATCTGCGAGATCATGGCGGCCTACGATGTGACCTTCTCGCTCGGCGACGGCCTGCGGCCCGGCTCGATCGCGGACGCCAACGACGAGGCGCAATTCGCCGAGCTGCGCACGCTCGGCGAACTCACGAGGGTGGCTTGGGACCACGGCTGCCAGGTGATGATCGAGGGGCCTGGCCATGTGCCGATGCACAAGATCAAGCGCAACATGGAGGAGCAGCTAAAGCATTGCGGCGAGGCGCCGTTCTATACGCTCGGACCGCTCACCACCGACATCGCGCCGGGCTACGACCACATCACCTCGGCGATCGGCGCGGCGCAGATCGCCTGGTACGGCACGGCGATGCTCTGCTACGTCACGCCCAAGGAGCACCTCGGTCTACCCGACCGGAACGACGTGAAGACCGGCGTCGTCACCTACAAGCTCGCCGCCCATGCCGCCGACCTCGCCAAGGGCCATCCCGCCGCGCGCCTGCGCGACGACGCCCTGTCGCGCGCTCGCTTCGAGTTTCGTTGGGAGGACCAGTTCAACCTCGGCCTCGATCCCGAGACGGCACGCGCCTTCCATGACGAGACGCTTCCGAAGGAGGCCCACAAGAGCGCTCATTTCTGCTCGATGTGCGGTCCGAAATTCTGCTCGATGAAGATCAGCCAGGACATCCGCGACGCGTTCCCGTCGCTCGGCGCCGAAGCGATCGAGGACGGGCTCCAGGAGATGAGCCGGCAGTTCCGCCAGGGCGGCGGCGCGATCAACGTCGCGCAGGCGAGGACGGCATGACGATCCCGATGGTTCGTTTCCGATGTGAACGGTTTATCGATGAAAGCGAAGGTCGAGCGACCCCCTGCAGCATGGCTCTCGTCCGATTGCCGCGACGATCGCCGTTGTCATCCGCGGCGCTCAGGTGCTGCTCGTTCGCCGCGCCAATCCTCCCGACGTCGGTCTGTGGGGCTTTCCGGGTGGAAAGATTGATCTAGGGGAAACCATCGAGGCGGCCGCCGTCCGCGAGCTTCGCGAGGAAACGGGAATTACGGGTGAGTTCGTCCGGGTGCTCACGGCCGTCGATGCGTTCGACATAAACGGGGATGGACACCTTCGTCAGCACTTCATTCTCATCGCGGTCGTCTGCCATTGGGTCTCGGGCGAGCCAGTGGCAGGCGACGATGCGTCGGACGCCCGCTGGTTCGATCTGGACGAGTTGAATAATGCAGCTCTCGTAATGAGTTTCGGCGTTGTCGATGTTGCCCGGCAGGCCGCTCGCCTTTAGAGCACCGTGGGTCCTTTCGGACGCACAAAGGACGCTCTAACTCTTTGTTTCTACGCATCTGTCTTTCCGAAAATCGATTCCGATTTTCGGGACGATGCTGTAGGCGACTGTGTGTGATCGTTTGGATCATCCGCATCCAAACTCAGGTCTGGAATTGCAGAATGGTGTGACCCGCAGGCCGTCTACAAGGGTCAGATATCCCGTCCCTGGTAGATGGCAGGGTCGTCCGTCCTCGCACCGCTCGACGGAGCGCTCGGCGCTCGTCCGAAGCGGAGGTTCTTCCATAGGCGCCCATCGATCGCCGCGAGGCCTAGCCCGATGCAGAGCATCCCAGCAACGTGCTTCACCTGGACGGTTTCGCCGAGCACCAGCGAGCCCAGCACGATGGCGCTGACCGGAATCAGGAACGTCACCAGCAGGAGGTTGGTCGCTCCGGCGGAGGCCAGCAGCCGGAAATACAGGACGTAGGCCAAAGCCGTCGAGAGTGCGGCGATGCCAATCATCGCCGCCCATGTCGTCATATGCGGCATGGGAAGCGTCCACGGCCGATCAACGACGAGGACCATGGGCAGAAGCATGATCGCGGAGGCGCTCACCTGTCCGGTCGCCGTCGCCATGGCGGGAATGCCCATGCGTTTGAAACGGCGGCCGTAGATGCCGGCGAAAGCGTAGGAGAGGGCGGCGCCGAGCACGGCGATCTGCGCCAGGACGTTGGTCCCGAACGTGCCGAGAACGGCGGGACCGATTATCACGACGACGCCGAGGAGACCGAGGAGCACGCCGGCCAGACGTCCGCCGGTCATCTTCTCGTCGGTGGTGAGACCATGCGCGACGACGACGGTGAAGAGCGGCGTGGTCGCGTTGAGGATCGAGGCGAGACCCGACGCGATGTGCGTCTGCCCCCAGACGATGAGGCAGAAGGGCACGACGTTGTTCAGGACGCCCATGCCGAAGAAGGCCATCCAGACAGATCGGCTCTTCGGCATCGGCAAGCCGATCGCTCGAAGGGCGGCGAGGAGGATGACCGCGGCCAATGCGACGCGCAGAAAGACGATCGTCAGAGGCGGAAGCTCCCGCACGGCGATGCCCGTGAAGAAGAACGAGCCGCCCCAGAGAACCGAGAGCAGGAGGAGCATGCCCCATTCGAGGTGCGTCATCGTCCGATGCGCGCTTGCAAGGGAGGAAGGTTCGACGGCGGGTCGGCGCATGTGACGGCGGCTCCTGTGAAGATGCGATCAGGCTAGAAAGGCGCCTCCACGTCAGCCACCCGATTTCCCGAATAAGGTTCCGACGAAATCCGCAAACGCGGTCCCCGTCGAACGCCGCGAACATGCGGAAGCTTCAGGAAATCGGGGATCCGGTGATTCCTCGACGATCGGACGCCGCGTAGCCTGCTGCAATCAGGCCCGTTTTCCCGGACGGTTTCGGTTCTTCGATGCCTGCACCCCGCGTTCCGATCGCTCGGCTCGCGACGCCGTGTGCAGGAGCTTGCGGAAGCTGGGGCATTCGAGATGGCTGGGCGCGGGGCAGTCGGCCACATGGCGCAACGCATCGCGCAACACCCGCAGGTCCCGCATCTGCTGCTGGATTTCGTCGGCTTTGGCATGCAGATCGGTCCGTGGAAGTCGAAGCTCGCCATCCCGTTCGAACATGCCGGCAATCTCGACGAGGGAGAACCCGGCCATGCTGCCAAGCCTGATCAGCGAGAGCTTCAAGAGCACGCTCGGATCGAACTGCCGTCGCAATCCATGCCGCCCGATCGAGCGGATCAACCCGATATTTTCGTAGTAGCGCAGCGCAGAAGCCGTGACGCCGGACCGCCGCGCGACCTCGCCGATATCCATCACCATCACGCTTGACCTCAAGTCGACTTGAATTCGTAGCCTGCGACGGATCGAAGGATTCGGCAAGGAGACGGCTATGAGCGGTATGCGCCTGGACACGGAAAAAGCGCTTTGGCAGGACGGTCGGGCCGTCGCCCTCCTGCTGGCCGCTTCGCTCACGACGATGGCGAACGCAACGATCAGCCCCGCCTTGCCCGGGCTGGAGCGCCTGTTCGCCGCCGATCCGAACGCTGCCATCCTGACACGCCTCCTCGTGCCGGCGCCCTCCTTGAGCGTCGCCCTCGTCGCGCCCTTCGCCGGGCTCCTGGCCGATCGCTTCGGGCGTCGCCCTTTGCTGCTCGCAGGCGTCGTCCTCTTCGCTCTGACCGGTTGCGCCGGCCTCGTCCTGCCCGATCTCACGGCGATCCTCGTCAGCCGCTTCGCTCTCGGGATCGCAGTGGCGCTGATCATGACGGCGCAGACGGCTCTGATCGGCGACTACTTCGAGGGCACGGCCCGCAGCACCCTGATGGGATGGCAGATCTCGGCGCGCAACTTCGGCGGCTTCCTCTGCATCTCGCTGGCAGGCTGGGTCGCCCAGACCTCGCCGCGCTGGCCTTTCGCCATTTATGCTCTGGCGCTGGCCTTCCTCCCCATGATGCACAAGGCCGTCGTCGAACCACTCAAACTAGCAAGCTCTGGGGCTGGTGCCACTGTCCCCGGCACTGCGGATGCGTCCTGGCGCAAGGCCTTCCTCGCCCTCGCGCTGCTCCAGGCGTTGACCAACATGCTCTTCTTCCTCGTCCCGACACAGCTGCCGTTCCTGCTCGACGCACGAGGCTTCGACAGTGCGGCGGCGACCGGCGAGGCGCTCGGTGTCCTGATGCTCGCGGGAGGCGTCTCGGCCCTGCTCTACGCGCGGCTGCGCTCGGCGATTGGCTCTGCGGGCGTCTTCGCGTTCGGCTACGCCGCGATGGCGAGCGGCTTCCTCTGCCTCGCCCTGTCGCCGGCACTGGCGCTCACCTTTGCCGGAGCGGCTCTGATCGGCACGGGCTATGCAGCGGTCTCACCCACCTTCGTCGCTCTCGCGCTGCATCTGGCTCCACTCGCGCGGCGGGGTCTGGCGGGCGGCATTCTGACCGCTTCCGTGTTCCTCGGACAGTTCGCCTCGCCCCTGGCGAGTACGCCGTCCATCGCCCGTGTTGGCTACGACGGCCTGTTCGGGACTGCGGCCGTCGTCCTCGCCATCATGGCTCTCGTCGCCTTCCTAATGAGCAGGAGGAAGATGCCCGCCTTATGATCATCCGGTAGAAGGTGCCTGCTCGCATCGATCGGCAGTCCCCGTTAAAAATCCGAAACCGCTGTTTCAGACTTTCAGTCTTGCCACCCCGCCCGCTACCTCCAGCCTACCGGATCAACGCCTATGGTCGCCTCTCAGCTCTCTCCAGGGGCCGTTCGCTTCGCAATCTTCGCGACCGTCGCACGCGAACACCCGAAGGCCTGCTGAACCGCGGTCCAGGACGAGCCACCCTTGAGCATGGCAGCGATGCCGGCATTGCGCCTAGTGTCCTCGGGACGTCCTTTGTAGACCCCCGCAGCCTTTGCCCGTTCCTGGCCTTGTGCCTGGCGGCGACGACGATCCTCGTAGTCCTTGCGGGCGACCGCCGCGAGAACGTCGAGCATCATGCCGTTCACCGCTGCGAACATGCGTCCAGTGAATTCGTCGGCGGGCGTGGCAAGCATCCAGGAGGTCGGAAGATCGAGCGCGACGACGCGGACCTGACGCGAGGCCAATTCAGCACGCAGCAGTTCCCAATCGGCAGAGGTCAGGCGGGAGAGCCGGTCCACCTGCTCGATCAGGAGCACATCGCCAGGATGACTGTCGGCGAGAAGGCGAAACAGTTCGGGACGGGCGAGCTTTGCGCCGCTCTCATTCTCGACATAGTAGGCCGCAACCCGCAGGCCCCGCTCTTCAGCGAAGGCGCGCAACTGATCACGTGCCCGGTTCGCATTCTGGTCGTCGGTGGATGCGCGGAGATAAGCACGAACGAACACAAGAAGCCGCTATGGTCTATTTTAGATGGTACACACCATGATGGTACAGTTTGGTTTGGTCAAGGTGGCTCCTGAACCACCTCGAACGATGGTTCATTTTAGGCATACCTAAGTCATACCGCCACATAACCTTAGAGGTCTGGCGGGGTTCGAGCTTTCGCCAACGGCTGCTGACGCCAAGAACGGGCAGGAAGCTACCGGTTTGCTTTGAGGCAACCGGCTATCAGACAGACCTCTCAACATCCGCCGTGCCAGGACTTCCTCGCTACGCACCAAAGTTTTTCGGCATCTAGCCCATCAACCAGAGCGCGCCAGGTTACATTCTTTCTGCGCCTGGCGCAGCTTTTTTAGAGCCAGGCCGTTGACTTCGACTGTTTTGAAGACGCAAATACCCCCCAAGCGAATTGTGTGGCGGGATGGAGATTGGTAATGTCGGATACGTCTACAGGTAAGCGTTATGGGCTCGACCAGCTCAAGAAGACTGGAGGCCGAGGCACGGTTGATCTTCCGGTGTTGGCGGGTTTCAACATGGGTTCCAACACCCTGAATGTGACCATGACGATGGCCACGTTCAGAGAAACATCTTTGGTAGCGAACGAAGCCCGGATGGTCTCGATGGGTGAAGGCCCGGATCAGATCGCTCAGAGGCAGCTCCTCCCTGATCACGCGAAAAAGCTCGCGCTCTACATTTTGCGGGGGCTGCTAGCGGGCGTCAAAACCCGTTGGACCGAAGAAGGTAAGCACTTGCCTGACTTCCTCCATGATGTCCTGGCTGAACTCGGCGAAGGCCCTTATCAGGCACTGCAACCGTTCACGGCCAACATCCGTAATATCAAGGCGGCCGAGCTAGAGTTTGAAAACACGACAGCTGGCATCATCCTTCATCTCCATAAGCTTCAGAAGCTCTATATTGTTGATGGGCAGCATCGTCTTCGTGGGGGAGAGATTGTCCACGAGTGGCTGAACACCCTTTTGACCAACGCCAAATACCCAAAGAAGGGTCTTTGGATCGGTGACACGCAGGAAGTCAGCGCCGAGGAAATGGAGGTTTGGACGGCCGCGCTTAATGAGTTTGGCACGGCCTTCACCGTCGATGTCACTGTTCACTTGGGGCTCAACGCAGAGCAGGAGCGCCAGCTTTTCCACGATCTGAACGTCCTGGGGAAAAAGCCCTCTTCAGCTCAAGCTCTGGCGTTCGATGCGGCAAACCCAGTGAGCAAATACGTGATGGAGCGCCTGGTGTCTGACGGCTTCGTTCACGGCCTGAGAATGGCCGACGCAGGCCATAAAAAATCGGGTACTAAACTGGAAGGCCCTGCAATTTATCGCGACGATCTCGTGAACACATGCGCCATTCTGTTTCGAGGCGCCTTCAATCAATCGGGAATTACACCAGTCGATGTGATCGGCTCGGAAGACTACGCTGACAGATTCTGGGCGGCGCTCGCTAAACAGCCCGGATGGGGGACCTTGGGATGGGATAAGGTCACCCTGCTTTCATTGCCGACGGTCCTCAAAGCCATGGCCTTCCTCGTGCGCTCTTTCCACAACGGGGAGGAGGCCCGCGATCGACAGGCCGCTCATGCGAAACGGGATGCCATCATCGATGCTGTTGCGGTCGGAGAGATCGATTTCAACCCGTCCAACCCACTTTGGCGCGTGTACTTGATGAGCGAGGCAGACCGCGAGGCGGCCTTTCCAGGCATCGAAAACTACATCACACCTGACGCGATACGCAGAGCGTATGGTGTCTGGGACGAAGATACAAAGCGCCTTCAGCTAGGCCCCAATACGCGCGATATTTCACGCTATATGGCAGACCTGGTTCGCTATCAGCTTCGTGATATTGTGGGGCTCGATCCCCGTCCTGGACTCGTTTCACTCAAGAAAAAAATGGCCGCAGCC
Source organism: Aureimonas sp. Leaf427 (assembly GCF_001425485.1). Lineage (GTDB taxonomy): Bacteria > Pseudomonadota > Alphaproteobacteria > Rhizobiales > Rhizobiaceae > Plantimonas. The sequence continues at coordinate 19,085 of NZ_LMQW01000025.1, forward strand.
GAAAAAGAAAGGTTGGCTGCTTAGCTTTAATTTGTAGCGCGGGTGAAGAATTTTTCCCGCACCACACGGCAACGGATTCCGATAAGTCGTGGTGGGCGGGTTGACTGGCATTGCAGGGGCGGACCCTAATCCCTATACGAAAATGTTGCTTTATAAACAGGCACACTCTAATATTTTTATTCAGATATTTGACGATGCAAATCGGCCTACATACATAGGAGGTTTAATTGGTTGACGTTATAAGCTTCGCCGAGGCCATTGCCGACTCTAGGCAATTCTCAAAGCGTCATTTGCTAATTGGCAATGGGTTTAGCATTGCCTGCTGTCCAGATATATTTCACTACGGATCATTATTTAAAGCTGCTGATTTCTCCGATAATCCAGAACTAGTGAAGGTTTTTGAGGTATTAGGAACTCAAGACTTCGAGATTGCTATTAAAAATCTAGAAGCTGGAGCGCGCCTATCAAGTATTTATACTCCAGGACATTTAGATGCAGCCGAAAAAATGCAAGCGGACGCTAATGCGCTGAAAGAAATCCTCCTAACGGCAATAGCTAGAAATCATCCTGATGTTCCGGCCGATATTCCTGACGAAAAATTTTGGTCCTGCCGTCGATTTTTGAACCTGTTTTTAGGTGCAAACAATGACGGCCAAGTCTATACATTGAATTATGATCTCTTACTTTACTGGACACTTATGCACGGAGATAATCCGTTTGGAGAAGCAATCAATCTCGCTACGAATGATGGATTTGGTAATGATGAAGATGATCCGCTTGCTGACTACGTAGTTTGGCAGGGTGAGGTTGCAGCGCATAGTGCAAAGGTTCACTTCTTGCATGGTGCACTACATCTATTTGACGCCGGAATGGAGCTGCAAAAATTCACTTGGGTCAGAACAAACAATAGATTGATTGATCAAGCCCGAGAAGCAATAAACGCGAACAAATATCCTCTATTTGTAACAGAAGGATCGAGTAGCCAGAAAAAAGAAAAGATACGTCACAATGCATATCTTTATCAGGGATTTAAGCAGCTAACAGCTAATGCTCAAACTATAAGGCATTGCTTTTTCATTTTAGGGCACTCTCTAGCTGAGAATGATGATCATATTTTAAAAAGATTTGGTGCGGGCAAGTTCGCAAAGATGTACGTCAGCCTATTTGGCGATCCGAATGCAGAATGGAATAAGCAAATAATTAATAAGGCAAATTCATTAGCTGCGAAGCGTAGTCATCGATTTCCTTTAGAGGTTGCCTTTTACGATGCGTCTACAGCTAATCCTTGGGAGTACGCATAGTATCCCCATGTGTCATGTTATGACACCTCCAGCCGGATGGCTTATGCAAGGCGATGGGGGCTCTCAGGCGCAGCGGGGTGCGCTTTCGAAGTCGACGTTATAGATCTCCGCGATCTGACGCATGGATTCCTCGCCCTTTTCCCGCCGCGCAAGGGTTTCCTTCTGTTGATGCGGAGTGAGCTTCGACTTGCGGCCGAACATTATCCCTTGGGCTTTAGCGGCGGCATAGCCTCGCACGGTCCGGTCAAGGATGCGGCGGTGTTCTACCTTCGCTGATACGCCTAGAACGGCAAGGATATTTTGTCGGCAGATCAACGACACCACCGCCTTTTCGGTCGGTGCACAGACTATCCGAAGTTGACGTGTTCCGCTCTAATGGCGTGAGGGGGACCGATGCCGGATAAGAATTTCAAAGTCACATTGGAGCCGGATCACCTTCGCAAACTTTCGGGTGCGAAACCGATCCCGGCCGTTGCAGAACTGATTTGGAACGGCGTCGATGCGGACGCGACGCGGGTTGATCTCGAGCTCGACCTCGAAAACGTCCTCGATCCGTCCATCACCGTGCGCGACAACGGCCACGGCATCCCGCATGAGGACGTCGAAGGGCTGTTCGGCAAGCTTGGCGGCTCGTGGAAGGGACATGGCAACCGGTCCAAGATCAAGAACCGCATCCTGCATGGGAAGGAAGGGAAAGGTCGCTTTAAGGCACTGGCGCTCGGCCGCGTGGCGAACTGGATCAGCGTCTACCGCAAAGACGGGAAGACCCTCCGCTTCACGATTTCTATCATCCGGGATGCCCTCGTGGACGTGCGAGTTTCTGAGCCAGACGTGGTTCCCAACACTCTGCCGACCGGCATCGAAATCCGCATTACAGAACTCGACCACATATTCCGGACCCTTCAGCCGGATCAGTCCGTCCCCTCGCTGTCCGCGATCTTTGCGCTCTACCTGACGACCTACAAGGACGTTTCGATCTATGTCGAGCACCAGAAGCTCGATCCCGACGCCATCATCGGCGCACGCGAGACCTTCCCGCTACCGGACATAGAAGACGATGGCGAGACCTATCAGGCCAATGTTGAACTCATCGAATGGCTGGCCGGTGACGAGCGCTGGATGTTCCTTTGCGGACCCGAAGGTTTCCCCTTCTTTCGCTCGACGCCCAACTTCCACACGCCGGGCCGCAACTTCTCCGCCTACCTGAAGTCTGACTACGTGAACGTCCTTCAGAGGCAAGGCTTGATCGACCTTGCCGATATGAATGCCCCGCTGCAATCGGCATGTCAGGCGGCTGCAGAGCGCATCAAGCTCTTCTTTAAGGAGAAGGATGCGGAGGACGCCCGTAACGAAATCGAAAAGTGGCAGGCGGACGATGTCTATCCCTACCGCGAGGAGCCGCGGACCTCAGTGGAAAGGGCCGAACGGCAGGTTTTCGACATCCTCGCCTTGAACCTCAACCGGCAAATTCCCGACTTCGCGGAACTCGACAAGCGCAACCGCGCCTTCCAGTTACGGATGCTCAAACATGCAGTGGAACGAGGACCGAACGAGCTTCAGCTTATCTTCCGGGAGGTGCTAGGCCTCCCCGAGCGTAAGCAAAAGGAGCTTTCGAAGCTCCTTCAGGAAGCCGACCTCGCCAACATCATCAGCGCGTCCCGCTTGGTAGCGGACCGCCTGAAGCTCCTGACAGGGCTTGAGGCCCTGATCTTCGACCCCGATACGAAGAAGACGTTGAAGGAGCGAAGTCAGCTTCACCGCATCATTGCGGACAACAATACGTGGATTTTCGGGGAAGAGTTCAGCCTGACGGTGGACGATCAATCGTTGACCGAGGTGCTGAAGAAGCACCGTAAGCTCTTGGACGATGACATCGCAATCGACGCGCCGGTGAAGCGGATCGATGGCAAGGTCGGCATTGTCGATCTCATGCTTTCTCGATCCGTGCCGCAGAGCCACAAAGACGAGCGAGAACACCTTGTGGTAGAACTCAAACGTCCATCGGTAAAGATAGGCGACAAAGAAATCACTCAGATAAAAAAATATGCCTACACTGTCGCAGATGATGAACGCTTCCGTGGCTTGAACACCCAATGGAGTTTTTGGGTTGTTTCGAACGATCTCGACAGGTTCGCGAGACAGGAAGCTAGGCAGAAGGACAAGCCGCGCGGGCAAATCTTCCAATCTGAAGACGGCAGCATCACAGTTTGGGTAAAAACTTGGTCCGAAATTTTGGCTGAGTGCCGTGCCCGGCTGAAGTTTGTTGAAGATAAACTTCAAGCCAATGTCGATCGCGAGCGCGCATTAAAATACCTCCGCACGACCTACGATCGCTATCTCCGCAATCTCCCTGATCCGTTGGACGAGCAATCCGAGGAGGACGTTGGGAGTGACGAGGACGAGCCATCGGAAATTGCCGAGTAGCCGCACCCTCGATCAGACCTCATTCGCACTACAATTCCAACCACGAGGTCATCAGCTTCATAGGCTTGAACCGATATTAGTTTGAGCCTATAATTAGGCATGTGGGACGTTCTCGAACATCCAGATTTTGCGCGAGAGCGGGAGGAGCTTCCCGAAGGTGTGTCCGATAAGCTCGACGAGATCGTTTTGGCGCTGTCGAAGGCTGGTCCTCAGCTAGGCCGCCCTCAAGTCGATACCCTAAAGGGCTCAAAGCACGCCAACATGAAGGAAATCCGGGTCGCAGTCGGCGGAGCATGGCGCTTTGCGTTTGCCTTCGACACCGAGCGAAACGCCGTCGTTCTGTGCGGCGGAAACAAGGAAGGTACGAGCGAGAAACGCTTCTACCGCACCCTTATCAGCACAGCAGACACACGTTTCGACGATTGGTTGGCTGCAGAGGAGTGAGCGAGATGAAGAAGTCAGACTTTCGGTCATCGCTGGAGCGGATTGAGGCTCTGCCCGCGGAACAACGCAAAAAGATTGAAGCTGGCGCAGCGAAGGTGCTGGAAGACATGCACTTGGCCGATATTCGCAAGGCCCTACACCTCACACAGGCGCAGGCGGCCGAACGCAGCGGGCTGAAACAGAGCGAGGTTTCCCGGATCGAGCGTTCGCCAGAGACCGTACAGCTTCGAACACTCTGGCATTACGCGAGCAGCTTAGGAGGCAGCGCGCGGGTCGTTCTGGATTTTCCAGATGGTACAAGCGCGTCTGTCGGACTTCACCGGGGCAAACTGGCGAAATCTAAGATCGCCGCGAAAGCTTGAGGCGTCGAAATTCAGGCGCCGACGGCAGGGCCGCCCCGACCGGAGCCCTCCATAGCGAAGGGAGGAGCGGCCCAGATCGCAGCCACCCCCTTTGTCTGCTCAGGCGGCGACCCGCCGCTCGATTTCGGTGAGGAACGGCAGGTTGATCCGCCGGTAGAGCGGCAGTTGCCTGCGGACCTGGTCGTGAAGCATGGGGCTCGGCTGTCGATCGATGCGGATGAACTCCAGCACTTGGCCGACATTGATCTGATCCGCACTGAATGGCCTGACGGGATCGATGATCCAGTTCTCCAACGCCTCTACCAGGGCAACGTCTTCCCGTCGGTACTCGGGACGCCCGTCGTCGGGATCGATGCCAAGGTTCTGACAGGCCGTGCGATAGGCAGGTATGCCCCAGCTAAAGCGCGGGGCATCTATGATCTCGCGGTAAAGGGGGAACGCATCTCGGATCGCCTGACGCTCGGCACGCGTCGTCAGGGCCATGGCGACGATTTCCAACAGCTGGCAGCTCAAGGACGCTGGCGGAGAGTGGACAGTGGCAGGCGACTGGCGGCAGCGATAGGCCAACCAACATTCTATTCCGTCAATTTAGGGCGGTGAAGGGGTGAAGGCCCAACCAAGCCATTGATGCTCTTAAGAAAGGACGGAGTATCGAACGCTTTATGATTGGTTGGCGGCAGTCATTTTTCCGGTTCTACGACATCCGGCGGAATATCGATTCCTTCGAAGGGTGTACCGCCCGGCAGGAACTGCCGCCGCGTGCTGACCCACAGCCGCATGCCGTCGCCGAGATCGAAGACATTGGGTTGGCCCCATGCGTGTCTTAGGTTTCCAATGCGGCACACGGCGGAAACTGATAACGAGCGCTGGCGCAGCCGCCACCACTGCTTCCTGCGTCACAGGCTCGTCATATCCTTGGCCCATCAGGACCACCCGTCACCACCTCACCGATCTTGAAGGCCAGAGACATGAACGACAACGGCACCATGTTTCCCGCGCTCTCGGAGGAGGCGCGAGCGACCCTCCTGCGCCTTCAGAGCCGTCTCATCCTCGATCGCTTTTCGGAGGAGGCCGCGGGCGAGCTGGCAGCGCTCGGATATGCCACGAGGCGAAGCTTCTTCCTGTCCCTGACCGACAAAGGCATGCTCGCGGCTCGCCGGCTCAGTGCGACGGCACAGGCCCCGGCGGCCAAGCCAGCCAGGCTCGCTCGACCGACCCAGAACCCGCCTCACCGAAAGCTGCGTGCGCATTCATACAAGACACGCACCTTGTAAATCCTGGGCCCGTAGCGATGGCGCGGCTCCCTCGCGGCGTCACTTCACGGGCGGCCCCACCGTGATTGTGCATGTCTGATTCTTCCCGGTCTCGGCCCCTGCCTCGAAGCAAGACCCGATCCCCCCGGCATTGTTTTCGTAGAACTGGCTCGACCATTCGATATTGCGGGCCTTCTTAGGATCGGCGGCCTCGATCAGGGCCATGCCGGCGCTGACACGATCACGGCCCATGACGAGGCTGGCAACGTGGCTATCGGCCGAATACGGCAGGAAGCGCGGCAGGATCAGCAGGAGGAAAGAGGTGGTCCTGTTTTTCAGACCATCCGGCGGCGGATTTAGAGTGGAACGCGGTTGTCTTTATGCCGCCAATTTCTCATCGGCCCGGCTCATCGCATA
>NZ_LMQW01000026.1 GCF_001425485.1 Aureimonas sp. Leaf427
CTCGCCGAAATACTTGGTGATCGCCGCCGTCAGGCTCGTCTTGCCGTGATCGACGTGACCGATCGTGCCGATGTTCACATGCGGCTTGTTGCGCTCGAATTTGCTCTTGGCCATCGTGGCACTCCGTTTGTCTGTCAGGGGCTCAGGGAGCCCAGTTCAATGGATCGCTGCGGTCAGAAGGAGTTCAAGCGAACTTCTTCTGGATCTCGTCGGCGACCTGGTTCGGAACCTGTTCGTAATGGTCGAAGGACATCGTGTACTGCGCGCGACCCTGGCTCATGGAGCGCAGCGTGTTCACGTAGCCGAACATGTTGGCCAGCGGGACCATGGCGTTGACGACCGTGGCGATGCCGCGGGTCTCCGTACCCTGGATCTGACCGCGACGCGAGTTCAGATCGCCGATGACGTCACCGACGTAATCCTCAGGCGTCACGACCTCGACCTTCATGATCGGCTCGAGAAGCTTCGGACCGGCCTTCTGGATGGCTTCGCGGAAACCGGCGCGGGCCGCGATCTCGAAGGCCAGAACCGAGGAGTCGACGTCGTGGTAGGCGCCGTCGATCAGTTCGGCCGAGATGTCGACCATCGGGAAGCCCGCCAGCGGACCGGAGGTCAGAACCGACTGGATGCCCTTCTGGACGCCCGGGACGTATTCCTTCGGAACCGAACCACCGACGATCTTGGACTCGAACTTGAAGCCCTCGCCCGCCTCGGAAGGCTTGAAGATCATCTTGACGCGAGCGAACTGGCCCGTGCCGCCCGTCTGCTTCTTGTGAGTGTAGTCCACTTCGGCCTGACGGGTGATCGTCTCGCGGTAGGCGACCTGCGGAGCGCCGACGTTCGCCTCAACCTTGTACTCGCGCTTCATGCGGTCGACGAGGATGTCGAGATGAAGTTCGCCCATGCCGGCGATGATCGTCTGGCCGGACTCTTCGTCCGTCTTGACGCGGAAGGACGGGTCCTCGGCGGCGAGACGGTTGAGCGCTAGGCCCATCTTCTCCTGGTCGCCCTTGGTCTTCGGCTCGATCGCGATCTCGATGACCGGCTCGGGGAATTCCATACGCTCAAGAATAACCGGCTTCAGCGGATCGCAAAGCGTGTCGCCCGTGGTGACTTCCTTGAGGCCGGCGAGAGCGACGATGTCGCCCGCATAGGCCTCTTCGATGTCTTCACGCGAGTTGGAGTGCATCTGGAGCATGCGTCCGATGCGCTCCTTCTTCTCCTTGACCGTGTTCTGCAGCGAGGTGCCCTTGGTGACCTTGCCCGAGTAGATGCGGCAGAACGTGAGCGAACCGACGAAGGGGTCGTTCATGATCTTGAAGGCCAGCATCGACAGCGGCTCTTCGTCCGAAGCGCGACGCTCGGTCTCGGTCTCGGTCTTCGGGTCGATGCCCTTGATGGCCGGAACTTCGATCGGGCTCGGCAGGAAGTCGACGACGCCGTCGAGCAGGGGCTGGACGCCCTTGTTCTTGAAGGCGGAGCCGCAGAAGATCGGCGTGAACCAGACGTCGCAGGTGCCCTTGCGGATCAGCTTGCGAAGCTTGTCGTTGTCGGGGAACTTGCCCTCGAGATAGTCTTCCATCGCCTGCTCGTCGACTTCGACGGCCAGCTCGATCATCTTCTCGCGGTACTCTTCGGCCTGGGCCTGCATGTCCGCGGGAATCTCGACGACGTCCCACTTCGCGCCGAGCGACTCGTCGCGCCAGATGAGCGCCTTCATCTCGATGAGGTCGATGACGCCCTTGAACTCGGTCTCGGCGCCGATCGGCAGCTGCACGACGATCGCGCGGGCACCGAGACGGGTCTTGACCATCTCGACGCAGCGGAAGAAGTCGGCACCGGTCTTGTCCATCTTGTTGACGAACATCATGCGCGGGACGTTGTACTTGTCGGCCTGGCGCCAGACGGTCTCGGTCTGCGGCTCGACGCCGGCATTGGCATCGAGGAGCGCGATCGCACCGTCGAGGACGCGCAGCGAGCGCTCGACTTCAATGGTAAAGTCGACGTGCCCGGGGGTGTCGATGATGTTGAAGCGGCGGGTCTTGCCGTCGCGGCCTTCCCAGTAGGTGGTCGTCGCGGCGGACGTGATCGTGATGCCGCGCTCCTGCTCCTGCTCCATCCAGTCCATGGTAGCGGCGCCGTCGTGCACTTCGCCGATCTTGTGGGACTTGCCGGTGTAGAAGAGAATCCGCTCGGTCGTCGTCGTCTTGCCCGCGTCGATGTGGGCCATGATGCCGAAGTTGCGGTAGTCCTCGATCTTATATTCGCGTGCCATGGGGCGGCGCCTTTCCTAAGCTTTGGATTACCAGCGGTAGTGCGAGAAGGCGCGGTTGGCTTCCGCCATCCGGTGCGTGTCTTCGCGCTTCTTAACCGCGGTGCCGCGGTTGTTCGCGGCGTCCATGAGCTCGCCAGAAAGGCGATCGACCATGGTCGTTTCGTTGCGGTTGCGGGCCGCGTTGATCAGCCAGCGGATCGCCAGAGCCTGACGGCGCTCGGGACGAACGTCGACCGGGACCTGATAGGTCGCACCACCGACGCGGCGCGAACGCACTTCGACGTGCGGCGCGATATTGTCGAGCGCCTGATGGAAGACCGCGACGGCCTCCTGGCGGGTCTTCTGCGTGACGGCATCGAAAGCGCCGTAGACGATCCGCTCTGCGACGGACTTCTTTCCGTCGTACATGACGGCGTTCATGAACTTCGTGACGACGAGATCACCGAACTTCGGGTCCGGGTTGATTTCGCGCTTCTCGGCACTGTGACGACGGGACATCTACTGCTCTCTCAAAATCAGGCGTCGGACGCGGCTTACTTCGGACGCTTCGCGCCGTACTTCGAACGGCGCTGCTTGCGGTCCTTGACGCCCTGCGTATCGAGCACACCGCGGATGATGTGGTAGCGAACGCCGGGAAGATCCTTCACGCGGCCGCCGCGGATCATGACCACGGAGTGCTCCTGAAGGTTATGACCCTCGCCGGGGATGTAGCCGATGACCTCGTAGCCATTGACGAGACGGACCTTGGCGACCTTACGCAGAGCCGAGTTCGGCTTCTTCGGCGTCGTCGTGTAGACGCGCGTGCAGACGCCGCGCTTCTGCGGGTTCGCTTCGAGGGCCGGCACCGTGTTGCGCTCGCTCGGGCGAACGCGGGGCTTCCGGATCAGCTGGTTGATGGTCGGCATTCCAACCTTACCTCTTTTTTCGAATCTCGGTTTCAAACGAGACGACGATGTCGGCCACAAGAACGGAACGTTCCCATGCGCGAAACCGGGCATTCGATCCGCCTTTCGGCGGACTGCCCGGAACTATGCAGAGGACCGATTTCTCAGTCATGCGGCCAGCAATGTATCGTCTCGTTGAACGAAGCCTTGTTTGAGGCGAAAGTCCCGGACGCGGCGTCCTTGGGAAAAACCAGCCTCACATCTGCTCTGTTGGGCGGTGTTTAACGTTTCGGTTCCCGGCAGTCAAGCGCCTTCGGCAAAGGACTTGCCGTAGGGCCGAGCCAAGAGAGCGACACCGCCGAAACGACGGATCGGGAGCCAGAACGGTCGCAAACGGACGGAAATCGGGTCTGGGAGCGACGTTGGCCGGCTCGTCCCGCAGATGGGGCCCTGAGAATCGGCAATCGGCAGGGGTTTCCGGCCGGGCGAAATCCGACGTCAGCCGATTCGCGACTCACCTGTAGCGAATCGGTGGGGTGCAGCGCAACCACCCTCCCCGCGATTTACCCTGGAATCAAAAACGGCCGCCCCGTTTCGGGGGCGGCCGTCAAGCTTCGATCAAGCGCGTCGGTTACTCGGCGGCGTTGGTCATGTCCGTCAGCATGCGGTCGGCACCGACGGCCGTCGCATTGGAGGTCTTGCGGCGATCCTCGATGATGAGGTCGTCGCGCGAGGTCGCGATGCGGCGAACCTGCGTCATCATTCCGCCCGTACCGGCCGGGATGAGGCGGCCGACGATGACGTTCTCCTTCAGGCCCTGCAGCGTGTCCGTCTTGCCGGCGACCGCCGCTTCCGTGAGGACGCGGGTGGTCTCCTGGAACGAAGCCGCCGAGATGAAGGACGGCGTCTGCAGCGAGGCCTTGGTGATGCCGAGCAGCACGGGCGTTCCGGAAGCCGGCTTCTTGCCCTCCTCCTCCAGACGCTCGTTCAACTCCGCCAGCTCGATCCGGTCGACATGGTCGCCCGGGATGTAGCCGCTGTCGCCGGACTCGATGATCTCGATCTTCTGCAGCATCTGGCGGACGATCACCTCGATGTGCTTGTCGTTGATCAACACACCCTGCAGACGATAGACCTCCTGGATCTCGTTCACGAGATAGGATGCCAGCGCCTCGACGCCCCGGATGGCCAGGATGTCGTGCGGAGCCGGATTGCCGTCGAGGATATAGTCGCCCTTCTCGATGATGTCGCCTTCCTGGAGATGGAACGGCTTGCCCTTCGGGATGAGATACTCCACCGGCTCGACGAGATCCTCGTGCGGCTCGATGATGATGCGGCGCTTGTTCTTGTAGTCGCGGCCGAACTTCACGGTGCCGTCGATCTCCGCAATGACCGCGTTGTCCTTCGGACGACGGGCTTCGAAGAGTTCGGCAACGCGCGGCAGACCGCCCGTGATGTCCTTCGTCTTGGCGCTTTCCATCGGAATACGCGAGAGCACGTCGCCCGCGCGGACCGTGGCACCCGGCTCGACCGACAGAATGGCGTCGACCGAGAGGAAGTAGCGGGCATCGGTGCCGCGCGCGAGCTTGGCGACCTGGCCGTCCTTCGTGCGGATGACGATGGCGGGCTTGAGGTCCTGGCCGCGCGGGCTGGCACGCCAGTCGATGACGGCGCGCTTGGTGATGCCCGTCGCCTCGTCGGCCTGCTCGGAGACCGAGAGGCCCTCGACCAGATCCTCGAACTCCACGACGCCTTCCAGTTCCGTGAGAACCGGACGGGTGTAGGGGTCCCACTCCGCGATACGCTGGCCGCGGCGAACCTGATCGCCGTCGTCCACCGAGATACGGCTACCGTAGGTGACGCGGTGCGACGCGCGCTCCTTGCCGGCCCCATCGAGGATGAGGATCGCCATGTTGCGGCCCATCGCCACCAGACGCCCGTCGGAGTCGCGAACCACGTTGCGGTTGCGGATCTGGACGGTGCCCTCGTAGGAGGCTTCCAGGAACGACTGATCGACGACCTGAGCCGTGCCGCCCATGTGGAAGGTGCGCATGGTCAGCTGCGTGCCGGGCTCGCCGATCGACTGAGCCGCGATGACGCCGACGGCCTCGCCCATGTTGACAGGCGTGCCGCGCGCCAGATCGCGTCCGTAGCAGATCGCGCAGATGCCGGTGCGAACCTCGCAGGTCAGCGCCGAGCGGATCTTCACGGACTGGATCGACGCCTTCTCGATGAGCTCGACATCGGGCTCCTCGATCGTGACGCCGCCCTTGACGATGACTTCGCCCGTCAGCGGATGGACGATGTCCTCGAGCGCGGTGCGGCCGAGCACGCGCTGGCCGATGGAAGCCACGACCTGACCGGCATCCACGATGGGCTGCATCGTCAGGCCGTTCTCGGTGCCGCAATCGGTCTGCGTGATGATGCAGTCCTGCGCCACGTCGACGAGACGACGCGTCAGGTAGCCCGAGTTGGCGGTCTTCAGAGCGGTGTCGGCCAGACCCTTACGGGCACCGTGGGTCGAGTTGAAGTACTCGAGAACGGTCAGGCCTTCCTTGAAGTTCGAGATGATCGGCGTCTCGATGATCTCGCCGGAGGGCTTGGTCATCAGGCCGCGCATGGCCGCCAGCTGGCGCATCTGGGTCGGAGACCCGCGCGCGCCGGAGTGCGACATCATGTAGATCGAGTTCATCGGCTTCTGCCGGCCCGTCGCCGGGTCGAACTCGATGGCCTTGATGCGGGCCATCATCTCGTCGGCGATCTTGTCCGTGCACTTGGCCCAGGCGTCGACGACCTTGTTGTACTTCTCGCCCTGAGTGATCAGGCCGTCATTGTACTGCTGCTCGAATTCCTTCGCGAGCGTCTGCGTCTCCTCGATCATCCGCGGCTTGGAATCGGGGATGAGCATGTCGTCCTTGCCGAACGAGATGCCGGCGGTGCAGGCATGCTTGAAGCCGAGCTGCATGATCCGGTCGCAGAAGATGACCGTGTCCTTCTGGCCGCAATGGCGGTAGACGGTGTCGATCATCTTCGAGATGTTCTTCTTCGTCATCAGCTCGTTGCAGATGTCGTAGGGAATCATGTGGTTCTTCGGCAGCAACTGGCCGATGAGCATGCGTCCGGGCGTCGTCTCGTAGATCTTCGAGACCGGCTTGCCCTCGGCATCGACGGTCTTGAAGCGGCCCTTGATCTTGGACGCGAGCGTCACCGCCTTGGTGAACAGCGCCTGCTCCAGCTCGCCGAAGTCCGAGAACACCATGCCCTGGCCGGGCTCGTTCTCGTTCATGATCGAGAGGTAGTAGAGGCCGAGGACCATGTCCTGCGAGGGCACGATGATCGGGAGACCGTTGGCCGGGTGCAGGATGTTGTTCGTCGACATCATGAGGACGCGCGCTTCGAGCTGCGCCTCGATGGACAGCGGAACGTGCACCGCCATCTGATCGCCGTCGAAGTCCGCGTTGAAGGCCGTGCAGACCAGCGGGTGAAGCTGGATCGCCTTGCCTTCGATCAGGATCGGCTCGAACGCCTGGATGCCGAGACGGTGCAGGGTCGGAGCGCGGTTCAGAAGAACCGGATGCTCGCGAATGACCTCGTCGAGGATGTCCCAGACCTCCGGACGCTCCTTCTCGACGAGCTTCTTGGCCTGCTTGACGGTCGAGGAGTAACCCTTGGCGTCGAGGCGGGCGTAGATGAACGGCTTGAAGAGCTCGAGCGCCATCTTCTTGGGCAGGCCGCACTGGTGCAGCTTCAGCTCGGGCCCGGTCACGATGACCGAACGGCCGGAATAGTCGACGCGCTTGCCGAGCAGGTTCTGGCGGAAGCGGCCCTGCTTGCCCTTCAGCATGTCGGAGAGCGACTTCAGCGGGCGCTTGTTGGCGCCCGTGATGACGCGGCCGCGGCGACCGTTGTCGAACAGCGCGTCGACCGCCTCCTGAAGCATGCGCTTCTCGTTGCGGATGATGATGCCGGGCGCCCGCAGCTCGATCAGCCGCTTCAGGCGGTTGTTGCGGTTGATGACGCGGCGGTAGAGGTCGTTCAGATCGGACGTGGCGAAGCGGCCGCCGTCCAGCGGGACGAGCGGACGCAGGTCCGGCGGGATCACCGGAACGACGCGCATGATCATCCACTCCGGCTTGTTGCCGGACTCGATGAAGTTCTCGACGATCTTGAGACGCTTCATGAGCTTCTTGGTCTTCAGCTCGGACGTCGTCTCGGAAAGCTCGACGCGAAGATCGCCGGCGATCTTCTCGAGCTCCATCGAAGCCAGAAGCTCCTGGATGGCCTCGGCGCCGATCAGCGCGGTGAAGCTGTCCTCGCCGTACTCGTCGACCGCGATCATGTACTCCTCTTCCGTCAGGAGCTGGTGCTCCTTCAGGGCGGTGAGACCGGGCTCGGTGACGATGTAGTTCTCGAAGTAAAGGACGCGCTCGATGTCCTTCAGCGTCATGTCGAGCAGCGTGCCGATGCGGCTCGGAAGCGACTTCAGGAACCAGATGTGGGCGACGGGCGCGGCCAGCTCGATATGGCCCATGCGCTCGCGGCGCACGCGCGAGAGCGTGACCTCGACGCCGCACTTCTCGCAGATGATGCCCTTGTACTTCATGCGCTTGTACTTGCCGCACAGGCACTCGTAGTCCTTGATGGGACCGAAGATGCGCGCGCAGAACAGGCCGTCGCGCTCGGGCTTGAACGTCCGGTAGTTGATGGTTTCCGGCTTCTTGATCTCGCCGAAGGACCAGGACAGAATCTTCTCGGGGCTCGCGAGCGAGATGCGGATCGAGTCGAAGGTCTGCGCCTGCACCTGAGGATTGAAAAGGTTCATGACCTCTTGGTTCATGGTGCTCTCCTCATGGGGCGTCAGCGCCCCGATTGCGCCGGACGGAACCGGCGACGGAATTTCTCAAAGGTAGAGCCGACGCCCCAAGAAGGGCGTCGGCATGGCAGCGATGGTCGATCGCCGCCGGACCAAGGGTCGCAGCCTTATTCGGCAGCGTCCGGCAGGGCTTCGAGGGCCGTCAGATCCACCGAGTTGGCGAGATCGACGTCGAGGCCGAGCGAGCGCATTTCCTTCACGAGAACGTTGAAGCTCTCCGGAATGCCCGATTCGAACGCATCGTCGCCGCGCACGATCGACTCGTAGACCTTGGTACGGCCCGCCACGTCGTCCGACTTCACCGTCAGCATTTCCTGCAGCGTGTAGGCGGCACCGTAGGCTTCGAGCGCCCAGACCTCCATCTCGCCGAAACGCTGTCCGCCGAACTGCGCCTTGCCGCCGAGCGGCTGCTGGGTGACCAGCGAGTACGGGCCGATCGAACGGGCGTGGATCTTGTCGTCCACCAGATGGTGCAGCTTCAGCATGTAGATGTAGCCGACCGTGACCTGACGGTCGAAGGACTCGCCCGTACGGCCGTCGTAGAGCGTGACCTGACCCGAACCGTTGAGCCCGGCCTTCTCCAGCATCTCGACGATGTCCGCCTCGACCGCGCCGTCGAAGACCGGCGTCGCGATGGAGACGCCGCGCTTCATCTGCTTGGCCAGCGTGATGACGGACGCGTCGTCGTAGTCCTTCACCCGCTCGTTGCGGTCGCTGTCGCCGAGCATGCCGGCGATCTCGTCGCGAAGCTGCGAGGCGTCGTGGCTCTGCTGATAGACCTCCAGCATCTCCCCGATCTTCCGGCCCATGCCCGCGCAGGCCCAGCCCAGATGGGTTTCCAGGATCTGTCCGACGTTCATGCGCGAGGGCACGCCCAGCGGGTTCAGAACGATGTCGACATGCGTGCCGTCCTCGTTGAACGGCATGTCCTCGACCGGCACGATGCGCGACACGACGCCCTTGTTGCCGTGGCGTCCGGCCATCTTGTCGCCCGGCTGGATCTTGCGCTTGACGGCGACGAAGACCTTGACCTGCTTCATGACGCCGGGCGGCAGTTCGTCGCCGCGCTGCACCTTCTCGACCTTGTCCATGAAGCGCCCTTCGAGCGTCTTCTTGGACTCGTCGTACTGGCCGCGAAGCGCTTCGAGTTCGCCCTGCACGCGCTCGTCCTCGACGGCGAACATCCACCACTGCGAGCGGGGATATTCGCGCATCAGGTCCGGCGTCACGTTGGCGCCCTTGCGGAAGCCCTTCGGCCCCGCGATGGCAACCTTGCCGTCGAGCATGTCGATGAGGCGGCCGTAGACGTTGCGGTCGAGGATCGCCTGCTCGTCGTCGCGATCCTTCGCGAGACGCTCGATCTCCTCGCGCTCGATCGCCATGGCGCGCTCGTCCTTCTCGACGCCGTGGCGGTTGAACACGCGGACCTCGACGACGGTGCCGTAGGTGCCGGGCGGCATGCGGTTCGACGTGTCGCGAACGTCCGAGGCCTTCTCGCCGAAGATGGCGCGCAGAAGCTTCTCCTCGGGCGTCATCGGGCTTTCGCCCTTCGGCGTGATCTTGCCGACGAGAATGTCGCCGGGAGCGACTTCCGCGCCGATATAGACGATGCCGGCTTCGTCGAGGTTCTTCAGCGCCTCTTCCGAAACGTTCGGAATGTCGCGCGTGATTTCCTCGGGTCCGAGCTTGGTGTCGCGCGCCATGACCTCGAATTCCTCGATGTGGATCGAGGTGAAGACGTCGTCGGCGACGATGCGCTCGGAGAGAAGGATCGAATCCTCGTAGTTGTAGCCGTTCCACGGCATGAACGCGACGAGCACGTTCCGGCCGAGCGCCAGATCGCCGAGATCGGTGGACGGGCCATCCGCGATGATGTCGCCCTTCTGCACCCGATCGCCCACCGCCACCAACGGACGCTGGTTGATGCAGGTGTTCTGGTTCGAGCGCTGGAACTTCATCAGACGGTAGATGTCGACGCCGGACTTTCCGGCCTCGAGGTCTTCCGTCGCGCGGATGACGACACGCGTCGCGTCGACCTGATCGACGACGCCGGTGCGGCGTGCGCCGATGGCGGCGCCGGAGTCGCGGGCGACGATCGGCTCCATGCCGGTGCCGACGAACGGCGCCTCGGCGCGCACCAGCGGCACGGCCTGACGCTGCATGTTCGAGCCCATGAGGGCGCGGTTCGCGTCGTCGTTCTCCAGGAACGGGATAAGCGCGGCGGCGACCGAGACGAGCTGCTTGGGCGAGACGTCCATGAGATCGACGTTCTCGCGCGGCGTCATGAACACGTCGCCGGAATGGCGGCAGATCACGAGCTCGTCCTCGAACGTCATCTCCTTGGTCAGCACCGCGTTCGCCTGCGCGACGTGGTGCTTGGCCTCTTCCATGGCGGAAAGGTAGACGACGTCCATCGTCACCTTGCCGTCCACGACCTTGCGGTACGGGCTCTCGATGAAGCCATACTTGTTGACGCGCGCGAAGGTCGCGAGCGAGTTGATGAGACCGATGTTCGGGCCTTCCGGCGTCTCGATCGGGCAGATGCGGCCGTAATGCGTCGGGTGCACGTCGCGCACTTCGAAGCCGGCGCGCTCGCGCGTCAGACCGCCGGGTCCAAGCGCCGAAAGACGACGCTTGTGGGTGATCTCCGACAGCGGGTTCGTCTGATCCATGAACTGCGAGAGCTGCGAGGAACCGAAGAACTCGCGCACGGCGGCGGCCGCCGGCTTGGCGTTGATCAGGTCCTGCGGCATGACCGTGTCGATTTCGACCGAGGACATGCGCTCCTTGATGGCGCGCTCCATGCGGAGCAGGCCGACGCGGTACTGGTTCTCCATGAGCTCGCCGACCGAGCGCACGCGGCGATTGCCGAGATTGTCGATGTCGTCGATCTCGCCCTTGCCGTCGCGCAGGTCGACCAGCGTCTTGACGACCGCGAGGATATCCTCCTTGCGCAGCACGCGCACGGTGTCCTCGGCGTCGACGTCGAGACGCATGTTCATCTTCACGCGGCCGACGGCCGAGAGGTCGTAGCGCTCGGCGTCGAAGAACAGCGAGTTGAACATGGCCTCGGCCGTGTCCATCGTCGGCGGCTCGCCCGGACGCATGACGCGGTAGATGTCGAACAGAGCGTCCTGACGACCCTCGTTCTTGTCGACCGCGAGCGTCGAGCGGATGTAGGCGCCGACCGTGACGTGGTCGATGTCGAGGACCTGGATGGTCTCGTGACCGCCGTCGATCAGGACCTTCAGCGTCTTCTCGTCGATCTCGTCGCCGGCCTCGAGATAGACCTCGCCCGTCTGGTAGTTGACGATGTCCTCGGCCAGATAGTTGCCGTAGAGGTCCTCCTCCGTGGCGCGAAGAGCGACGACGCCCTTCTCCTTCATCTGGCGCGCCTGACGGGCCGTGACCTTCTTGCCGGCCTCGACGAGCACTTCGCCGCTATCGGCGTCGACGAGATCGGTCACGGCCTTCTGGCCGCGCACGCGCTCGACCGAGAACGGCACGCGCCATCCGCCGTTCTTGTCCTTCTCGAACTGGATGATGTTGTAGAAGGTCGAGAGGATTTCCTCGCCGTCCATCCCGAGCGCCATGAGAAGGCTGGTCACGGGAATCTTGCGGCGACGATCGATGCGCGCGAAGACCACGTCCTTGGCGTCGAACTCGATGTCGAGCCAGGAACCGCGATACGGAATGACGCGCGCGGCGAAGAGCAGCTTGCCCGAGGAGTGGGACTTGCCCTTGTCGTGGTCGAAGAACACGCCGGGCGAGCGGTGCATCTGCGAGACGATGACGCGCTCGGTGCCGTTCACGATGAACGTGCCGTTCGAGGTCATGAGCGGCATGTCGCCCATGTAGACGTCCTGCTCCTTGATGTCCTTGATGGACTTGGAGCCGGTGTCGACGTCGATATCGAACACGATGAGGCGCAGCGTCACCTTGAGGGGCGCAGCGAAGGTCATGTCGCGCTGGCGGCACTCGTCCACGTCGAACTTCGGCGCTTCGAACTCGTACTTGACGAATTCGAGCATCGACTGCCCGGAGAAGTCGGAGATCGGGAACACGGACTTGAAGACGGCCTGCAGGCCCTCGTCGGGACGCCCGCCTTCCGGCTCCTTCACCATCAGGAACTGATCGTAGGAGGCCTTCTGGACCTCGATCAGGTTCGGCATCTCGGCGACCTCCGGGATCGACCCGAAGAACTTGCGCACTCGCCTGCGACCGCTAAACGTCGTCGTCTGAGACATCGTCGCTCCTTCAATGACTGCGCCCTCGACCGCAGGGCAGAAAACTCTGAACGCCGCCTCTCCTTCGAGGGAGAGGCCCGCCCGGCGCCGCGCGAAGGCGGTAGTGCCGGGGGCATCGACTGTTGGTTGGACCGCCGGCCGGTCCGAGTCTTCGCGCGGCCCGAAGGCCGCGGGAGCACCCGCACGTCTGGCCGAACGCCTCTGCTCGTCGTCTCGACCGGACCGCCCTCAGGCCGTCCCGTCGCATAGGCTCCACCCGGAGCACGGAAAGCGGAACGGCATTTCGCCGTCCCGCTCGCCTGTCATCAGGAGCAATCGTGGGCCAAGGCCCGCGATTACTTGACTTCGACCTTGGCGCCAGCCTTCTCGAGCTGGTCCTTGATCTTGGCGGCTTCGTCCTTGTTGACGCCTTCCTTGACGGGCTTGGGAGCGCCGTCGACCAGATCCTTGGCTTCCTTCAGGCCGAGCGCGGTGATCGCACGGACTTCCTTGATGACGTTGATCTTCTGAGCGCCGGCATCGAGGAGGATGACGTCGAACTCGGTCTTCTCTTCGACTTCGGCAACGGCCGCGCCGCCGCCCGAAGCGGCAGCCGCGACGGGAGCAGCAGCCGAAACGCCCCACTTCTCTTCGAGCAGCTTGGACAGCTCGGCAGCCTCGAGGACGGTGAGGCTCGACAGGTCTTCAACGATCTTGGCCAGATCAGCCATGGTAATATTCCTTCAGGTTCGAATGTTGATTGATGCAGCGAGGAACCAGCCTCACGCCGCCTCGTCTTTCCTGGCATATGCCCCGAACACGCGGGCCAGCTGCGCCGCAGGCGCAGCCACGACGGCCGCGATGCGTGTGGCGGGCGTCTGGATCATGCCCACCAACTTGGCGCGCAGTTCGTCCAGCGAAGGCAGCGAGGCAAGAGCCTTCACGCCTTCCGCGTCGAGAACGGTCGTTCCCATCGATCCGCCGAGGATGACGAGCTTGTCGTTCCCCTTGGCGTAATCGTTGGCGACCTTCGGTGCCGCGATCGGGTCGGTCGAATAGGCGACCAACGTCTGTCCTTCGAAAAGTCCAGCGATCTGTGCGGCGTCCGTGCCTTGAAGGGCGATTTTGGCGAGACGGTTCTTCGCGACTTTGACGGTGGCTCCCTGCGCGCGCATCTTTGAACGAAGATCGTTCATCTGCGCGACAGTGAGACCGGCATAGCGAGCCACCACGATCGCGCCCGAGCCCTTGAAGGTCTCGTGGAGCTCCGTGACGAATTCGCGCTTTTCCGCTCTTTCCACAGCCTCTCTCCAATTGGGCGACCTTCCCGAAGGACGACCGCCGGTTGCCTTTTGCCGCTCGGGGATGAACCCGCGCGACGCTCGAGGAATCCTGTCCCCCTGGCTTATCGCTGCGATCCCGAAGGAGCGAACGAGCGGCACAAGGCATTCGGAGGTTCGAACCGAAGCCCGGATGCGAACACCCGGGATATCCAGCACAATCCCCGTCTATTGCAGGCTTTCCACGATTAAGAGGCGAAGGCCGGAGCCCTCGCATCGCCTGCAGTCTCGGACAGGTCGAGAAACCTTGCGGTCCCTCTTGCGCCGGGGCGCGAGGCCCCGGAACATCGTCGCGGCGGCGCCCCGAAGGGCACCGCCGAAGTCTTGCGGCTCGTCCGGCCTTAAGCCGTGAGGCTCGCGAGCTCGATCTTGACGCCCGGGCCCATCGTCGACGTCACGGCGACGCGCTGAACGTAGTTGCCCTTGGCGCCCGTCGGCTTGGCGCGGGTGACCGCATCCGCGAAGGCGCGGATGTTTTCGGCCAGCGCCTGGACGTCGAAGCTCGCCTTGCCGACGCCGGCATGGACGATACCGGCCTTCTCGACGCGGAACTCGACGGCGCCGCCCTTGGACGCCTTGACGGCGCCGGCGACATCCGGGGTCACGGTGCCGACCTTGGGGTTCGGCATCAGTCCGCGCGGGCCGAGAACCTTGCCGAGACGGCCGACGAGCGGCATCATGTCGGGGGTCGCGATGGCGCGGTCGAAGTCGATCGTGCCGCCCTGGACGAGCTCGACGAGCTCTTCGGCACCGACGATATCCGCACCGGCGGCGCGGGCTTCGTCGGCCTTGGCGCCGCGCGCGAAGACGGCGACGCGGACGGTACGGCCCGTGCCGTTCGGAAGGTTCACCACGCCGCGAACCATCTGGTCCGCATGGCGGGGATCGACGCCGAGATTCATGGCGACTTCGATCGTCTCGTCGAACTTCGCCGTCGCCCGCTCCTTGAGGAGGTTCAGGGCGTCGGTCAGAGCGTAGAGCTTCTCGCGGTCGATGCCCTCACGGGCCTTGGTGATGCGCTTGCCAGCCTTTGCCATCGTCTCAGCCCACCACTTCCAGGCCCATCGAACGGGCAGAACCTTCGATCATCAGCATGGCCGAATCGACGTCGTTTGCGTTGAGGTCCTTGAGCTTGGCCTCCGCGATTTCGCGGACCTGGCTGCGCGTGACCTTGCCGGCATTGATCTTGCCGGGCTCCTTCGAGCCGGCGGTGAGGCCGGCGGCCTTCTTGAGGAAGTAGCTGACCGGCGGGGTCTTCATCACGAAGGTGAACGACTTGTCCACGTAGTAGGTGATGACGACCGGGACGGGCGAGCCCTTCTCGAGTTCCTGCGTCTGCGCGTTGAACGCTTTGCAGAATTCCATGATGTTGATGCCGCGCTGACCGAGCGCGGGGCCGATCGGCGGCGAGGGCGTGGCGGAGGCCGCCTTGACCTGCAGCTTCAGCTGGCCTGCAATTTTCTTAGCCATTCGTGTCTGCCTTCATCGTTGCGCCATCCCTGCCCTTTCGGACCGGACGGCTTCGGCCGCTCTGCGGCTCGTTGCAGGTGCGCGGTGCGGCCCTCGACCCGGTCGGCTGAACCGGAAGACCTCCCGCGCGGGGTTGGGAGCCCAAGGCTCCCGCAGGGCCGCTCCAGGCGGCCGCCGCCTCGATCAGACCTTTTCGACCTGACCGAATTCGAGATCCACAGGCGTCGCGCGCCCGAAGATCGAAACTTCCACCTTGAGACGCGCCCGCTCGGCGTCGACCTCTTGGACGATGCCGTTGAACGAGGCGAACGGACCGTCCGAAACGCGGACGCTCTCGCCGACGTCGAAGAGGATCGTCGGCTTCGGCCGCTCGACGCCGTCCTGAACCTGCATCAGGATCTGGTTCGCCTCGCTCTCCGAGATCGGAACCGGACGGTTGTCGGGGCCGAGGAAGCCCGTGACCTTCGGCGTGTTCTTGATCATCGAGAAGACGGCATCCGTCAGCTCGGCCTTCACGAGGACGTAGCCCGGGAAGAACTTGCGCTCGGAATCAACCTTACGTCCGCGGCGAACCTCCACGACCTTCTCGGTCGGAACGAGAATCTTCTCGAACTTGTCGGACAGACCCTTCTGCCGGGCCTGCTCCTCGATCGACTCGGCGACCTTCTTCTCGAAATTCGAATACGCGTGAACGATGTACCAACGGGCAGCCATGTTGTGATCTTCCGTCTATGTCGTTCAGAAACCGCCGCCCTGGATCAGGTTCATCAGGAACCCGATCAGGAAGTCGGCCGTGAAAAAGAAGATCGACGCAAAGACCACCATGACGAGAACCATGATCGTCGAGATCATAGTTTCGCGGCGGGACGGCCAGGTGACCTTGGCGGTCTCGGCGCGCACCTCCTGGAGGAACGTAAACGGATTGGACTTCGATGCCATCAAATGCTCACGGCAATAGGCGCGTTGGAGACTGGTACACAGCCTCACGCGCCCGGTGTCTGTTAATGGCTACATAAAGAAACGATGACTGATTCACAAGCCCCGTCAAACGTCAATCTCGGGCTGTCGTTTTCTTTTCCAGGGGATCACGTGGAAAGTGATGAAACCGGCTCTAAAGGCGGTTTTGGCAGGGGCAGTAGGGCTCGAACCTACGGCCTGCGGTTTTGGAGACCGCCGCTCTACCAGCTGAGCTATACCCCTTCGCCTGGACGAGACCGCAATAATCGCTGACGCCGGAATTGGCAAGCCCGAAGGATCGATTCCTCTCAACTCTCCTTGGCCGTCCCTGCCTCCGCCGCCCGCGCCTCGGCCAGTTTCGCCTTGCGCGTCTTCGGCTTGAGGCGTCGCAGCAGCGTATCGATGCGGGCGGGAAACCGCGTCAGGGAGAACAGGCGGTCGATCGCGACATTGGCCTGCTCCAGCCGTTCCGACAGGACGTCCGCCGCCACGAGCGAGACGTCGGAGGCATCGATGCCTGGGAAACGGCGCGCGATGCGGTCGAGCGGAAGGGCATCCGCCCCGCCGCCGACCGCGTGAAGCTTGCCGGCTCGCAGCAGAAGGCGCTGGACGATCTGTTCGGTCGTCCAGTCATGGACGTGGAACACCTTCCACTGCGTGCTCCGCTTGGCCGTGAATCCCGCCAGATGAACCCGCGAGGAGAGCCCCTGCTCCGTCAGCCAGACTGCGAGCGCGAAGCCGCTGCTCGGCACATGCCGCGCCGAATAAAAATCGGCGAAATGGTCGGCGAGATCGAGAAACCCGACGGCCCGCTCGCCGAACTCCCGCCGCTCGCTGAACCGCTCGACGGGCGCGACACGAAGATTGAGGATGCCCCGGAAGCCCGGCTCCGCCAGAAGCCTCACGACGTCCTCGACCTCGCGCCGATAGACGATATTGGCACCGGCCTCGCTGGAGCGCGCGACGAGGATCGAAGGCCGAACAAAAGCTTGATCGAGAACCTTATAGACCTTGTTGAAGAAGACGAAGAGCGTTTTCTCCCCGAACCGACGATCGAGATCCGCGATATCGACGGCATCGCTGTTGGCGACGAGAACGATGTCGTCGAACGCGCCGAAGAAAGCGGACCACCCGCCCAGCCCGGTTCCGAGTTCGCTCGTCGAAGCCATGCCGGTTCAGACCTTCTCGACCGTCGCGCGCTGCTGGACATGCAGCATCCGCTCGCGCATGGCGAACCATTCGTCGGCATAGTCGTCGCCGCGATACTCGTCGAAATAGGGCCCGCCATCCGTGAAGTGGACGTTCTTCGCCGCAGGGTCGTGGTCGTATTCGTTGACGAGCCAGTTCCAGCCGGCCGGCAGGGCGCCGATCAGCGCATCGCCCGCCAGCCACTTGAACTGGTGCAGTTCCAGGCCGCTGGCATTGTTGACGAAATCGGGCGTCAGGGAGCGGCACTTGTCGTTGTTGAACAGGAGAACGCTCGACCAGTTCTTCTTCTCGTACTTGGTCTGCGTCTGGCCGAGGAATTTGGTCTCGACCTTCGGCTGGTAGTCGTGCTGCACGCACATGACGGCATAGCGATCGTCGCGCAGCGCCCAAAGCTCAGCGATGTCGGCGCGCATCAGCATGTCGCAATCCATGAAGAGGCTCCAGCCCTCGAAGCCGCTGAGATAGGGAACGAGGAAGCGGGAGAACGAAAACTCCGTCGATTGCAGGGCGTTGCGCTCGCGGGTGAAGGTGCTTTCGAGATGTCCGAGCA
The DNA here is from genome assembly GCF_001425485.1 of Aureimonas sp. Leaf427. Classification (GTDB taxonomy): domain Bacteria; phylum Pseudomonadota; class Alphaproteobacteria; order Rhizobiales; family Rhizobiaceae; genus Plantimonas. The sequence goes on from NZ_LMQW01000026.1 coordinate 17,785, forward strand.
CGATCGGCGACAGAGCCACCGGCATCGTCGCGTGCTCGATGATGCTCTGCGCGAGCACGTGATAGGCGACCACCTCCTTGGTATCGAAGCCGATGAAGATGCGCGCGATGTCGGCGGTCATGTGGAAATCCCTCGATTCGTCCGGCCGATGCTCTAATCGCCGGGTCGGCGGCCGACAAGGAAGAACGTCTCCAATGTGGGCGCCGCAAACGAAGACGGGCCCCGAAGGGCCCGTCCGCAGTCTCGATATCGGTGTCGAGCTTACTCGACGATGGAGCTCACGATGCCGGCGCCGACGGTGCGGCCGCCTTCGCGGATGGCGAAGCGCAGCTTCTCTTCCATCGCGATCGGCACGATCA
>NZ_LMQW01000027.1 GCF_001425485.1 Aureimonas sp. Leaf427
GCGTGGTCGTGGCGCTGCCGTGACGAACCTGTCCCATAGAGCCTCCTTCCAATTCGAGGAAAGGATCTCACCATGAAACCCTGGGATTGAACACCTAGATCATTCGCTTTCAATCTGAACCAAACAATCCAGGTATGGATCACGTTCCGTTAACGATTCGCTCGGAAGTGATGGAAGGTCTTACGTTCCCCTCAACGATCAGTGCCTTGGCGGATGATCATCGTAAATTCGTAAAGGCCGTAGTCCTGGAGCAGAGCGACTCTCCGGCCGAATTGGGACAGGCACCAACTCAGAGTTTGGACCGGATCGGCGTAATATAGATTGCTGCGACGTCGTTCTGGATCGCTCGAAAGGCTGAGGACGTTGAAAGCAAAACCGCGTCTAGCAGTGCGGCTGAGAGCCATAATAGTATTTTGGAAATATTTGTCCCATGTATTGAGTGAAACATCACCTCGAACGTTAAAAATACCGCTGGCGACCGCATAATCGACGCTACCTGGTTCGGGTGTTGTTCCAACAACCCAGCGCCGGTCTGCACCCTCGCCATAGAGTTGATGCGCTCGTTCAATCATCTCCGATGCTACGTCGTAGCCTATGAAGTCGCCAGAATGTCCCCTGTCCCGAAGAAAGCGCAGGAAGTCGCCGAATCCGCATCCCAAATCAACGACCGAGGCAGACGGGTCCTCAATCATGCGAAGGAACTGCTGGTGGCGCAAGTCTTGACCGACTTGCCCGTTCCAATCGACGCCCTGAGGGGTAGCGCCATGCTCTGCCAATCGTCCGGCGTAATACGCCGCAACCTTACTTAGCATTTCTGTTTGCTGTTCGCTCACTTTGAGTTGCTCGCAGAGCGGGATCTACGATCCTCGATGTAAGCCGCCACCGTGAGGGGACTCCGAACTGAATAACCAAGAAATTGTGACGTGACACTATCGGTAGGAAAATCATCTCCTAGGAGCGAAGGAAGATCAATCTGTTGGCGCATCAGCGGGATCGTATAAACATGATTGACCGCACGTCTCGGTCTCTGTGTCATGTTGGTGCCACCCGAGTGATAGACCATGCAGTCGAGGACGATGAAAGAGCCACGGGGAGCGGTTACGCGAACCGTATGCTTTCGAACGGTTTCGTCTGACGGGAACGCTTCCAATTTGTGAGATGCAGGTACAATCAAAGTCGATCCATTTTCGAGATCAAAAGCATCAAGGCAAAAAAGAGCGTTTATTGCCAGGGGCCGACTTGATGTGAAGTGCTGGTACGGAAGATCGCGATGGAAAGAAGCTTGATTATAAGTTTCTCCATGCGGAGGATTCACAATTCCATTTTGCTGGTTGAGAATATGATATTCGCCGAGCAGTTCGGCGCAGAGTCGTGTAACTGCACTATTCCGAGCAAGATCTAGGAATCGACGATCATGAGCTAGAAGAGCGCGAACCGTGTAATGCTCGTCGATCGCGCGAAGAGCATCATATCCTCCATGCTGCGCAGCATATTCGTCCCTCACTCTATCGAAGCATGAGGATAAATTATTCAGTTCGTCATCGGAGTAGCCGCCATCGAGCACGGTGAAGCCGACGAGCCTTATGTCTTCTGCCGCACGCGAAATCTCATCCCTTGAGACAATCTGTTCGCGAACGCCATATCGACGGACTGCTTCTATCATCGGTATTCTCCTTAACGGCCGAGCGTATCAGGCCAGCATATGGCCCTGTAATCATCCCCTTCCACACGATTGGCGACCATGCGCTGCCTCGATGGATGCACGGCAATCAACAGAGGACTTGGAGCATCAGGTCGCTTATACACCCTGGCCGATCGGTCAAGTCGCCATGCGGTGGCGGGGTCGTCTACCAATAGCTCGGCCACATAAGACCAAGCCCTCGGAGCATAGGCTCGCATAAGAGCCGCCACTTCGCCGGCCCCGAAGCATGGAAGTGGATTTCCATCAATCTGACTCATTAAGAAATTGTCGAGTTTTTGCCATTCGCGAAGGTATGCAACCCGGTTCCGATGCATGGAGCTTGGATCAACGGTCAGCGAAGGCTGGATTGCCCCGTTCGACTTTCGTGAGAACAGGCAAAGCTGGAAGTCGCCGTCTTCTTCGGGGGTTGGGCTATATCTTATCAGTGTCAGGCCGACATCCTGACCCAACCTTAAGAGGGCTTGGTGTGTTAAGCCGAAGATATGATCTTGGAAGACGAGTTCGAGGTTGGGCCGGTCTGCTCGAGGGCATACGACAGCAACATAGCCGTCTTCGGTTGCCTGCCGAGATAGGCTCCATAAAAACTTAGCCGGATCGTGGGTATGCTCGATCACGTTCACGCTGCACACGAGATCGAAGGGTTTCGATGGAAGCGGAAGATCTTCGGCAAAACTTTCGATGATGGTCAATCCTCGTCTGGACGCTGCTGCAGCGAGTTGCGTCGCTGCCTCCACGCCGACGAGGCGGCCGCCAGGAAGATGTCTGGCGAGCGAATTGAGCAAACTCCCGGAGCCGCACCCTACATCCAGAACGCTTTTCGGCATGTCACTGCCGAGAGCTGCAAGGATGGCGGACCCATAGGCTGAACCTCGCGTTTCTGCGCTCGGATCTTGAGCTATCCCCAGATCGTAGGATCGATCGTACGATGCGCGAACAACTTGCTGAACCGTGGATGCGGCATGGCTGGACGACCCGCAAGACAAACAGGAGGCCTTACGAAGCGGACGGGAGTCGATTCGACCATCGCTCAAAATTGATGGGGGGCCCAGCGTCGGCAGGGCATGCCGTGGCCCGCCGCAGAGAGCACAAGCTGTAAGGCTGCGAACTCCAGCACGATCTTTCGCATCCTTTAACGGCAATATTTCAGGCATCAGCCTGCACCTAGCTTGCTAGTATCGAGCAAGGCGGTCTGGCGCTTAGTCTCGCCGCTATACAATGACTCCCTGTATACCTTACGAACGATCGTGTAAGGTCTAGGTTTTACCTCCAGCAGAATGTTCGCAACGTACGTTCCTAAAATTCCCAGTATCAGCGTATTGATTCCGCCAAAAAATAAAATCGATATGATGATCGAGGTAAATCCGTCAACGCCAACTCCGCCAACTAGATATCTTAAAAAATAGTAAAATATTAAAAGGAACGAGCAAGTCGATAGAAAGAGACCGCTGTATAGAACGTACCGAAGTATCTTTGTAGAATTTGTAGTAATATGTTTAATTGCTAGATCGATTCTATGTCGCTTCGAATATGTCGTCTTCGAATGGGAAAGCTTTTGAATGGTCAGCGGCGACTGTCGGAATCCGGTAATCAACCAAAGATGCGCTATTGCAAAATCCCGGTCTAAGTGTTGAACGAGCGCCGACACATAGTCTTTCACCATCAATCGCGCCGTGACCACATTACGGGGGAGCGGTTCGTCACTGAAGTGGTTCGTGATCGAGAAGAATGCCGCCCCGGTCAAGCGTTCGAAGAGCCGACCGCGTCTGGCGCCCTGGACTCCATAGATAACTTCCGAGCGCGTTCGAATCATTTCATCGTAAAACGATTCAAGCAGCTCCGGCTCTTCTTCGAGATCGGAGTCGATTAGAAAAACAAGATCTCCGGTCGCGTGAGCTAGACCCGTCATCATCGCTTTATGATGACCAAAGTTGCGGGAAAGATCGACGATCACGATACGGTCGTCTGTTTCGAAGAGATTCAGCGCACGTTCTAAGCTGTCATCTGGCGATCCGTCGTTCACCAGAATGATCTCGATGTCGGCGGTGATACGCTCCGCCGCAACGAGACAGCGTTTGCAAAATTCATCGATCGTGGATGCCGATCGATAGAGGGTGGATACGATCGAGAGCCTCACTGGCTGCGTCTCGCGACGTAGTTTAGTGCTTCATCGCCCATGTTCATAAATAGATCGACGATCGATACAGATGGTTCAAAAGAACCCCATAGCTGCCGATAATCAGGGTAGCCCGCATAGTCCATCCAAGCGACTTCGATTCCTTCCGCGTTGAACCTCTCTACATCGAGATAAGCTTTGGCCGCGGGCCCGCTCAGATAGCACGTCGCCCCGCGTGCCTTAGCAAGTGAGAGAAGCCGGGTGGTCGGCTCCATGAGGCGGAGTTCGTCCCGCGGGAGAACATCGGTGCATCGGGTCATCTTGACGGCAAAACCCAGTCTTTCGCAAAATTCCCGCAACAGGTCTTCGTTTACGCGTGAGAGTAAAGGCTTGTGCGCCACCGATCGCATGACCGGGAAGAGCCACCGTGAAGCCGCCTCAAAAGATGCTGCTCGACGATAGGCGTGCTCGATCGAGCGGACATGGGTTTCACACCACGACGGATCCGCTATACGCGTCTCGTCGATCGATTGCTCGTAACGCCCTTTCGCTTCGACGGCGACCGTCAACCAGGCGGGCCCTGTCGATGTCTTGATCCGGTTGCGATTGCGCCAGTCTCGGCGCGTGTATTGCACGCTGTCCAGAAGGATCACCTCGTCAGCACTACGCAAAAGGTCGAAGTATCCACGCCATGGCAGATAGTTGGATTGCGTTATGACGACGGTCTTTGAATGGCGCATCGCTTCAAGCTACCGCGTGCCGTAGTCCGGTATGGACTGCTTCGATCACTCGGTCGGCAGCATCGATGGCCATCCCAGCAAAGAGCGGTAGGCGAAGAAGACCTGAACTGGTGCGATCGGTCACGGGCAATTGTCCTTCCGTACGCCCATAGCGCAACCCGGCCGGGGAGGAGTGGAGCGGAATGTAGTGGAACGGTGCTCCGATGTCCCGCTCGCGCAGGGTTTCGATGAGTCCGTCGCGAGCTGTGCGATCACGTAGAATCAGATAGTACATATGAGCATTATGCTCGCAATGCTGCGGGACAAACGGCCGACGTGCGAGACCGGCGGCTTCCAACCCGGCGAATGCCTGGTGATAGTGCGTCCAAACCACGCGGCGCTCGCTGTTGAAACGTTCGACTTCCTCAAGTTGGGCGAGGAGCACAGCGGCCGTGATCTCACTAGGTAGAAACGACGAACCACAATCCATCCAGGTGTATTTATCGACCTGACCCAGCTTGAATGCCCGACGGTTCGTACCCTTTTCCCAGATCACGAAGGCTCGCTCGGCGAGATCGGGATCGACCACCGCGAGGGCACCACCTTCGCCCGACGTAACATTTTTCGTCTCGTGGAAGCTGAAGCAGCCGAGATCTCCCAGCGCTCCTGCGGGACGTCCCCGGTAGGTTGAAAGCAAGGCCTGGGCAGCATCCTCCACGACCATCAGCCCATGACGGCGAGCCAGTGCGAGAATGGGGTCCATTTCGGCGCACACACCGGCATAGTGGACGACAAAAATTGCTCGTGTCCGTGGGGTTATCGCAGCCTCGATTAGTGTCTCGTCTATGTTCAATGTGTCAGGTCGAATATCGACAAATACCGGAGTCGCGTTGCGCAATACAACTGCATTCGCCGTAGACACAAAGGTGTAAGACGGCATGATGACCTCGTCGCCGGGCTCGAGGTGAGCCAGGATCGCGGCCATTTCAAGCGCAGAGGTGCAGGATTGTGTGAGGAGTGCATCTGCCACGCCAAGACGGTGCTTCAGCCAGGCTTGGCAGCGGCCGGTGAAGGTGCCATTGCCTGAAAAGCCCCGGGTGCCAAAAACCTCCTGCAGGTAATCGAACTCGCGACCGCCGAGGGGGGGGATGTTGAAGGGAACGCGGCTCATGTCATAAGGGCTCGACCTCGGCACGATGCCGTGTCCCCAATAGAAACGCGAGCACTCGGTCGTCAATCAGATAATGCGGCTCGGTGCGCAACTATGGTGGCGCTTCCGCCTACTTCTCCAAAACTCTTTGTGGTGATAACAGGCGCCATTCATAATGACAGCCGCGCCGTTCACGTCGCTCAAGCTCGGAATCGTTCGCGGATGAAACGTCGCTGGTCCTGCTTGACCGTATTTGTGATCGCAATCTTTCTTTACGGGGCAGCCGTCCTCGTCGCCGATGCGTACATCGGGGTTTTTTTTGAAACCAACGACGATGTCGCCTCCATGATGTATGCGCATGGGTTTGGGCTCGGTTACGAGCCGTCCCCCTTGCTCCTATTCTCCAACATCTGGCTGGGTCGGCTCATCCTGTGGATCGGGGCTCCCTTCGACCGATGGAGCTACGGTCTCGTGCTTCTGGGCGCTCAAGTTCTTTCCATGGCAACCATCGCCACGTCGTTGCGTCGTCTGAATGGTATGACGGGATTGACGCTTCTACTCGTTGGAATGGCGGGGCTGCGCGGTTTGATGGCACCTCAATTCACTATCGTGGCCGGCTTTTGCGCAATCGCGGCAGTTTGCCTGCTCCTTGCGTATGCTCGGCGACCGCAGGGCCTCCTGCCGCCGACAGCCGCAGTCTTTGTTCTGTTCGGTTCGCTGATAAGAGCGGAAATGGTCGCGATGGTCCTGCTGGTGGCTATACCATTCCTTTTGCAATGGTCGCTTCTACGTTCTGGTCGCGCATGGGTTGCGGGTCTGGTCGCCGCATCCCTTTACTATCTTGCCGCGTTCGACCATTTTTCGGCACTCGCGAGCCCGGAATGGGAAGACTTTCGAGATCTTAATCTCTTACGGGCAGCCATTACCGATTTCGGGATGGGAAGCGAACTCATCGCCAACGCCCAGGCTCGTTCGGCGGGTGGGTTATCTCTGAATGATGCTCTTTTGCTGTCGAGCTGGTGGTTTCTCGATCCTGGCATGACGAAGCCAGAGGCCTTGCGAGCGGCTATCGCGACCGCAGGAGCACATAGGTCATTTTTATTAAATGCTGATCGTTTGGGTGCGTTGTGGTCGGACTTTTTGGCACCAAGCATGCTTGCAATCTCGGCTTTGGCCATAGCGTTGGCGGCGGTCACGCGCCAAGTCCGCGCGCGTTGGCTTGCCGCGCTCGGTATTTTTCTGCTTTTGGCACTGTTGATTACAGCGGCCGGACGAACGACGATCTCGCGTGTGTATTTCCCGCTTCTTGTCCTGTTAGCCTGCGTGCCTTTGGCTGTTGTACCTGACCGGCGAAGTACAGGTCGTGTCGCTGCCTGGGTAGGCTTGGCCGCGGGCATCGCCACGGTCTTCGGCGTCGGCGCCATGGCGAACACGAAGGCGCGTAACGCAGCGTCGGCGACCGTATCACTCGCGAGCCTCGACTCAGATCGCCTTTATCTCGTGTGGGCTGCCAATCTGCCTTTCGAAGGACTGTATCGGCCGCTCGAACGGCGGGAGGACATGCCGCAACAGCGTTTCTTTGGAATTGGCACACATCAGCGTTCGCCGCTTGCGCTTGCTCATTTCGGGGGCGACATCGACAATCTGCTCGCCGCCTACCGGTCTGCAAGCGGCTTGTCCTTTATCACATGGCCTGGAGCGCGAGATCTCCTCGCTACATATTGTTCAGAAAGGTTGGACAGCCGGCAGGTCGTTATTGAGGAATTGTCGTTGCCGGGTATCTTTGTCGGAACCTACTCATGTCCTCGTTGAGAGAAGACTGCCCCTCAGGGCATCGAAACTAGCGCAGGAGCGGCAACGAGTTTCTCCGGGCCTAGCTGTGGGTGCCGTTGCGCCCACCGCGGCGATGTTCTAGGCGAAAAGTGGAAACCGACTGCGGCGGCTCCGCATCGAAGGAGGCATGTTTGGCAAAGCGGTACTTGATCACTGGAGGAGCGGGCTTCATCGGCTCGGCCGTCACACGCCATCTGATCGAGGCGACGGATCACACATGTCTCGTCGTGGACAAGCTGACATATGCGGGCAATCTCGACTCGCTCGCAAGCGTTGCCGACAATGAACGCTACCACTTCGTGCGTGCCGACATTTGCAACGCGGCGCACATGCGCGCGATTCTAGGTGAATTCGATCCCGATGTGATCATGCATCTGGCGGCCGAAAGCCATGTCGACCGCTCCATCGACGGACCGGGCGAGTTCGTTTTGACGAACGTCGCTGGAACCGTTGCCTTGCTTGAGGCAGCGCTTGCCCATTGGCGTGCGATGAGTGCGGATCGACGTGATCATTTCCGCTTTCACCACATCTCTACCGACGAGGTCTACGGCTCCCTTGGACCGGAGGGGCTGTTCACGGAGACGACGGCCTACGATCCGCGATCGCCTTATTCGGCTTCGAAGGCGGCGTCAGACCACTTCGTTTCTGCCTTCCACCACACCTTCGAACTGCCGACCGTCGTGACCAACTGTTCCAACAATTACGGCCCCTACCATTTTCCCGAGAAGCTGGTTCCTTTGATGATCTTGAATGCGCTGGAAGGAAAGCCGCTGCCGGTTTACGGTGACGGCCGGCAGGTGCGCGACTGGCTCTTCGTTGAAGATCATGCGCGGGCCCTGCTAAGCGTCGCGGAGCGAGGAAGGGTGGGCGAGACCTACAATATCGGTGGGCAGGCAGAGCGTGAGAATATCGAAGTGGTTAGAGCCATCTGCGCGATCGTCGATGATCGCCTCGGAGATCGACGCGGTTTCCGCGAAAGCCTCATCACTCATGTCACGGATCGTCCAGGGCACGACCGCCGCTATGCGATCGATTGCAGCAAGATCAAGAACGAGCTCGGCTGGGGGCCGGCTGTCACCTTCGAGGACGGGCTGACACGCACTATCGATTGGTACATGGCCAACCGGACTTGGTGGGAGCGCGTCCGCTCCGGCGGTTATCGTGGCGAGCGCCTTGGGCTTGCTGACGGTTAAGGCAACCGCTCCCACCCCGCAACGCGGCGACGAATTTCCTGCGCCGGTACGCCGACGGCGACGGCATTGGGCGGGATATCTCGCGTTACCGTCGCTCCACCGCCGATCATAGCCCAGTGACCGATCCGAATGCCCGGGATCGCACATGCTCCCACCCCCATCTCCACGCCCTCCTCGAGGACGACGTTTCCGGCCAGATGAACGCCTGGCGCCAAAGTTGCAAAATCGTCTAGCTGACTGTCGTGACTGACCGTGGCGGCAATGTTGACATGGACATGTGCACCAAGTCGGATGTCGGTCGTCATAACCGCATTCGCACAGACCAAAGTGCCCGGGCCGAGGCTCACATTTTGCCCGATCAAGGCCCGTGGGTGAATGAGCGTCGCGCCTTTCAGGCCTGCTTCGTCCAGCCGGCGGGCCACCTTCCGCCGGGCGGCTGGCGAACCAAGTCCAATGGCGACCTCTGCGCTCGGGTCCTGCCGCGCTTCGGAAAAACCGCGAAGGATCGGGAGGCCGTCCACAACGGCTGGTGCCTCAATACCCGGATCAACGATAAAGGCCACTGGTTCGATCTGGTTGCCGGCCTGCGTCAGTTCTCGGATGATCTGCAGCATCTCTCGTCCGGAGCCACCGCAGCCGAAGATGAAAATTCGACGCATTGTGAACAGACTCAGCCGATCATTTCTGAGACGTTGCCGGGACGCGAGCCTGACTCCGCTCCCTCCTCGACCACTTGCCGAAGGTACTGTCCATAGGGGCTGCGGCCGAAACGGTCCGCCAGAGCGAGAAATTCCCCCTCATTGATAAAGCCCATCCGGAACGCGATCTCCTCGGGGCAGGAGATTTTGACAGCTTGCCGTTTCTCCAAGGATTGGACGAAAGCTGAAGCCTCCAGCAGCGCATCCGGCGTACCGGTGTCGAGCCAAGCGAAGCCGCGGCCCAACCGCTCGACATTTAGGCGTCCCATTTCCAGATAACGACGGTTGACATCGGTGATTTCGAGCTCGCCACGCGCGGAAGGCTTCAGCGAACGCGCGATTTCGATCACTTCCGGACCGTAATGGTACAGCCCCGTCACCGCCCAGCGGGATCGAGGACGGGCAGGCTTCTCCTCGATCGATATTGCGCGTCCTTCGCCACTAAACTCCACGACGCCGTACCGCTCGGGGTCGGACACGTGGTAGGCAAACACCGTCGCGCCATCCCGTTGTGCAGAAGTGCGTTGGAGGATGGCCGCCAGACGATGCCCGTAAAAGACATTATCGCCCAGGATCAGCCAGGACGGATCCGTTCCGACGAAATCCGCGCCAAGAATATAGGCTTGTGCCAGTCCCTCCGGGCTCGGCTGCTCAACATACGAAAGAGACAGGCCCCATGAGTGTCCATCGCCCAGCAGCTGCTTGAAACGCGGCAAGTCGTTTGGAGTCGAAATGATCAATATTTCTCGAATGCCGGCAAGCATCAATGCCGACAACGGATAGTATATCATCGGCTTGTCGTAGATCGGCATCAGCTGTTTTGACGTTACAAGCGTCATGGGGTGCAAACGCGTACCACTGCCACCGGCGAGAATAATGCCCTTCATTGTTTGCCGTCCCATTTTCGAACCTGTCGATGTCCGTTGCAATAAGCTGTCTGTGTGAAGGTGGCATGCGCCTCTTGGCAAGCCAGTCCAAGGCGGATAACACGCGTAGGTCCTGCTCGAGAAGCACAAGTTTGATCGGTTATCGAGGGTAGCTTCCTCGAGCAGGCGGTTGTGGCGAAGGAGCTGAAGCGAGAGCCAGAAAGGCTGCGAATCATGACGAGCTTTGCGCCGAAACCGGAGCTAGACGATGACGTACGCTATGCGGACCTCGCAATCTACGACGATGTTTTACCCTCGCCGGCCTCACCGTTCCGAACGCTGGAGTACGAACACTACCTATCGTTTTTTCGATCGTCCGTTGTCGTGTCACTCGAAGCATGGCATTTCGATTTTGCGCATCGAGGTATGGGCGATCTGAAGGCTCAGCTTCCTATCGCCGAAACGTTGAAGTCGCGAATCCTCGCTTTCGACAAGGCGGCAAACCTCGTGCCTCGCCTTGCCTATGTAACCTTTCTCGGCAATGCTCAGCGGCTGCTTCCTCATTTCGAACAGCGTCGCATTCCCTTTGTCCTTCAGCTATATCCCGGAGGTGCATTCGAACCCTACGTTAGATTGAGTGATGAACATTTGCGCAAGGTGGTCCACTCCCCCCTTTGCCGCCGCATCATAACGACCCAAACGATAACGTCGGAATATTTGGTCGATAAGACTGATTGCGATCCGTCGAAGATCGAATTCATCTACGGTGGCGTGTTCAACAGCCGCGTCGATTTTATCTTCGACCGTGACAAGAAACTCTACGGACGCGACAAAGAGACGATCGACATATGCTTCGTGGCCCACCGTTACAGCGACGATTTCACTCAGAAGGGGTATGATCAGTTTGTTGAAATCGCTCGTGCTCTCGCGACGGATGAGCGGTTCCGCTTTCATGTCGTTGGAGACTACACGCCTCAAGATATTCCCTTGGGGCAGGCTGAAGCGCTGATAACGTTTTACGGTGCACAAAAAAGTAAATTTTTCGATACGTTCTATCCGAATATGGACATCATTCTGTCACCCAATCACCCAGCCGGTGCCGGGCGAGGTGCTTTCGACGGATTTCCCACTGGAAGCTGCATGGAGGCGGGATTTCGCGGTGTCGTGAACTTCATTACGGACCCACTTGCGCTCAATGCCGCCTTTTACGACGGCGAAGATATCATGATTATCAATCGCGATGTCGAGCAAACAATCGCTCGGATACGCGCCTTGGTTGCCGATCCAGGTCGTCTCTATACTTTGGCGCGAGCAAACGAACTCGCGTTCCGGCGTGTTTTCGACATTGATAGGCAACTGAAATCGCGAACGGGAGTGATCGTGGACGAGTTACTCCGGGACGAATGTCTCGTGGTTCGCCCGAGCGCGCTGATGAGCAGCTTGGACACGGCGGAAGTCGTCGCTGCTCGCATGGCGGCAGATCATGCCCGACAAACCATCGAGCAACTGACCTCGCTTTTGAACGAGTCCAATCGATATGGCGAGGAGAGACACGACAACCTCTTCCGGGAGTATGAGAAATTATCTTTATTCTATGAGAGCTGGTCAAAAAATAATCCTTCTCAAACAGAAATTAACCATCCCCGAAAAAAATCTTTAACACTGCGTTCGGCTTTTTTGTCTTTTACTTCCCGGATTCTGCGCCGCCTGCTCCGAATTCTTTCAAGAGATCTGAAATAAAACTGATAATATTTATTTCAAATGGTGAAAAATAAGATGATGCCGAATTCGTATGCTGTAATTTTGATTTGTCGCGAAATCGATGGATTTGAGCACAATTCCGTTTTTGCGAATGAAATTGCAAGTGCTCTTATCGAGTTCGATATTTCCTCAAAAATTTATGATTACAGGACCCATCCCAGGCTCGTAAAAGACGCTCTCCAGGACGAGAGGTGTGTGTTCTTTATCTGCTTCAATGGTTTTGGATCTGAGCTTTCGTTGGCAAATGACGAAATTGGACAATTGAATTCTGTTTTCCAGAAATTCAATAAACCTCTGTTTGATGTGATGCATGACTGTCCTACAAACGAGACACTTTCGCATCAGATGCTTCTGAACTATCCTCAGCGATATGTATTGTCGACGGACTACGGTTACGTGCATGAAGCGCATGAACTCAACATTCACAATGTTCGCTTTGTCCCGTCCATCACATTTCCTAAAACTCAGCCTGATGTGGTGAGCGATGTCGGAAGGCGTTCAATACGTTGGCTGCTTCCTATTCAGCTTCCTCCACCATCCCTAGTAAAAGCTCGCCTTGCAGTCTATCGCAGTTATCGAGCGCGGATACTTAAAAACATATTTGAAGCTGTATCGGATGCCTGTATTGCCGACCTCTGTCTTGATCCGCGGGTGGAAACACGCCGAGCTTGTCGTGAGGTTGGGCTACTTTTCGACGCTTTCAATGCAGACCATCGTTTTCTACTTACCGCTATCGCAGATCTTGTTAAATTCGAGCGCCGTCGTAATCTTTTGCAGGGCCTCGCTGGCCTTCCAATTACTATTCTTACGACAGCCTCGATGGAAGATACGAGTCATGGCGGATTTGAATATCTACCGGCTCGAAATTTTGGAGAACTTCTTGCTGCAATGGCGAATTCCGACGGAGTGATTTGTCCGCTACCGCACCATACTGGCTTTCATGAGCGCGCCCTGGGCGCTTTCTCCGTCGGAGCGGCCGTGCTGGCTGCCCCAAACGCAGTACTGGAAAGCGAATTCGTCGATGGTCGAGACTTTTTGAGCTATAGCCGCGTTGAAGAACTGGCTGAAATGCTAGGACGTCTTTCCGATGAACCGCAAGTCTTATCAGAAATTGCAGAGAGGGGGCATTCCAGGGCACATCAGCGGTTTTCGCCCAAACGCCTTGTGGAAGCCATCTTATCGCTAGCGCGAGTATTTCGTTGAAATGAGAAAGTAAACGCTAAATTATGTCTTCTGACTTATTATATTAGCTTTAGACATTCAATTCCTAATAAGCCCTCTAGAGCCTGTTAGCGGCTGCTCCCGACTCTATGTCGATCGCTTTTCCGCTGGAGGAGAGCGAGATGCTGACGGATCAACAATGGGCTGTGCTGGAGCCGCTGATCGAGATCTGCCGCCCGCATGCCAAGGTCCCAAGCCCGCATCTGCGGCGCACGATCGAGGCCATCCTCTGGCGCCATCAGAACGGGGCGAAGTGGCGGTCCGTGCCGGCTGAATTCGGACCCTGGTGGATGGCAGCGCAGACCTTCATCCGCTGGTCGCGGCTGGGAGCCTGGGAAAGGCTGCTGGCCCTGGTCCAGGAGAACGGCATCAAGTTCGGCATGACCTTTCTCGACGGCACCAACATCCGAGCCCATCAAAAGGCGGCAGGCGCCAGTCGAAAGGGGGGTCTGCGAAAGAGCGAGATGATCGTGAAGCGCTTGGCCGATCTCGTGGAGGCTATGGGACCAAGGCTTGCGTGATGGCCGACGGCGCAGGACACGCCATCGCCTTTCGTCTGGCGCCAGGACAGGCGCACGAACTGCCGCACGCCGTTCCACTTCTCGATCGTCTGTCGGACGTGCCCAAGTGGGTCGTGGCGGATCGCGGCTACACCAGCCACGCTTTCCGCCAGCACATCTGGGACATGGGATCGCGTCCCGCCATTCCGCCGCTGCGGCACGAGGCGCCGGTCGCTTGCCCGAACTGGATCTACAACAACCGCAACAAGGTCGAGCGCCTCCGGGCGCGGCTGAAGGAATGGCGCGCCGTCGCCACCCGATACGAGAAAACCACCGCCAGCTTCCTCGGCGTCCTATGCCTCGCCGCCGCTCTCGACTGGCTCAAGCGCTAACAGACCTTAGGGAATCAGTTTTTGAGGTAGCAATGGACTCGTGTAAATTTCGAGCGCTTCGATGGCTTGACATCGGGGGTGGGTCGGCTGACAGGAATTCTCGCCGACTTCGGAGCACGCCTTCTTAGTGGCAGTTTGAACGTTGAGCCATCGAGCGGGAAAGCAATGATCGAAATTCATGGGACAGACGGGTCAGTCGAGCCGGCAATTTCAGGCGCTGTAACGCCGCCGGTGCTGATGATGCCTTTACTGCCGATGATCGACGTTTTGTTACCCTTTTTTAGGGAAATCGACGAACGCCACGTGTATTCGAATGATGGTCCGCTAAATCGTCGCTTCTCCGCCGAATTTGCGGGATTGCTACAGTCTCGTCTTTCCGATCCGGCAACTCTACACGTCGCTACCATATCGAATGGTACGACAGCAATCGAGCTTTCTCTGCGTTTGCGCGCTAAGCCGGGGCGCTTCGTCCTGATGCCGGCCTATACCTTCATCGCCACAGCGCATGCCGTAGCAAATGCGGGCTATGAGCCTTGGTTGACGGATGTCGATCCCGTCAGTTGGGCCCTGACGCCTGTGATTGCCGAGGCGATACTTCCGCAATTGACCGAACCGCCGGCGGCAGTGGTTGCCGTAAGCCCGTTTGGCGCGCCGGTCGATCAGGCCGCGTGGAACGCATTCGAGGATCGAACCGGTATTCCGGTCGTATTAGACATGGCTGCAGCGGCGCTGTCGCTCGATGCGGTCGGGCGTGTTCCGGCTTGCGTCAGTCTCCACGCAACGAAAATGCTGGGGATTGGGGAGGGGGGCGCCATCGTTTCGGAGGATGCGGACTTCATCGCTGCCGCCCGTAGCGCCGCCTCCTTCGGGTTTGTACCTGGCACTCGTACGGCCGCTCGCCACGGGGGAAACTATCGTATCTCCGAATATGCCGCGGCCGTCGGCTTGGCCGCTCTGGCGCAAGCTACCGCGAAGGAAGCTCGGCTAAAGGCCATCGCGCTGGCCTATCGTCGCCATCTGGGAAATGTGCCGGTGGATTGGCATGCAGGTTTCGGGGAAGAGTGGGTCTCGATGACGATCAACATCGGCCTTCCCGTAGATTGCGTCGATACGGTGATTGCCGCACTTGAAACTCGCAACGTGCCCTGGCGGCGCTGGTGGTCGCTCGGCTGCCATACCCATGCCCCCTTCGCCCACGCACCGCGCGACCGGCTCGACGTGACAGAAGATCTCGGCCGTCGTGTCATCGGGCTGCCGTTCCATGAATTTTTGACAGAGGGTCAGGTTCGGCTCGTATCCGATACGGTTCGGAGTGCTCTTGCATGAGCGGCGGTGAGCCTCTCGTCTCGTTTGTCGTTTTGTCCTACAATTACCGTCACTATATCGGCCAGACGATACCGATACGGTTCGGAGTGCTCTTGCATGAGCGGCGGTGAGCCTCTCGTCTCGTTTGTCGTTTTGTCCTACAATTACCGTCACTATATCGGCCAGACGATCGACAGCATCCTTTCGCAGACGGTGCAGGACTTCGAGATCGTCGTGATCGACGACGGCTCGTCCGACGGTTCGGTGGACTTCCTGCGCTCTCTTGCCGATCCGCGGATCGTGGTGATCGAGAACGAGACCAACCTCGGCGGTTCGGCCTCGTTCAACCGAGCCTTTGCCGCTTCGCGTGGGCGCTTCATCGCGAATGTAGACTCCGACGACTGGATCGCGCCCAACCGCACCGYCCTGCAACTTCGGCTTTTCGAGGCGCGGCCCGACGTCGACATCGTGGGCACCCATGTTCGGTTCATGGATGCAAAAGGGCAGGGGCATCCCCGGGCCTTCGAACTCGAACCCTATCTCAATCACGACTGGGCGCCCAACAAGCCGGAATCCTGGGTGGTCGAGAATCGGCTCTGCAGATCCTCCACCATGGTGCGGCGCCGTTTCCACGAGACCTACGGACTCTACGATCCCGACATGGTCTATGCACCCGATTTCGAGGTCTGGACGCGGGCGCTGCGCCACGGGCGGCGCTTTGCGCTGGTGGAGGAACCGCTGACCTTCTACCGGCTGCACGACAAGGGAGTAACGCATGCCAATGCGCGCGGCACGCTGGTCGAGATCGCCTATCTTATGGGGCGCAACCTCATCCCACTCGCCCACGAGGTAGGAGTTCCAACCGTCGTCTCGCGCATCAAGGACTGGCTCTGGCAGCATCCAAGCTTCCCCGTCCTGACCGCGCGCGAGCGTCTCGCTCTTCTGGCGCTCGTTCTGGCGAAGGCCCCCATGGAACGGTTCAAGGACTTCCACGATCTCCTGAATGGCCCTCCCCAGCCAGACCTCGAAGCCGCCGGAGCCAATCTGCTCGCCCTGTGCGATG
>NZ_LMQW01000028.1 GCF_001425485.1 Aureimonas sp. Leaf427
CGCCAGAACAGCGGCGTCGATCTTCTCCTCATCGATATCCATGCTCGCAAACTTATCATGCAAACCACGCAAACGCCGCGGTCTTCATCGGATGCGTACGATTAAACAGAACCCGAAGTCTTAGGAACTTTCCGCCTCCGCCTCCAGAAACTCCGTCATGACGATCAAGCTGCGGATCGCGGCGCGCGGATCCCCGCCGCAGACGGCAATCGCCTCGTCGACGGCCGCCTCATAGTCGCCTGCCGTTCGAAACCACGACTGCGGTCCCGTGGAGCGCGTCGAGGCGAGGCCAGCGGCGAAGTCCGCCTCGCCGCCGCTGATGCGCTTGGCGAAGTCCACAAGGCCGAAGGCAAGCGTCTGGGCTGCCCTATAGCCGTCCGACGCCGTGTTCATGTGCGCCATCGTCGCGCACGTCGCCTTCCAAAGCGCATGGGCCTTGCGCAGGTGGTCGTCGCGATCGGCCGGGAAAAGGCCGACGTGTCGAGTGGGCCTCTTTCTCAATGCAGCTGCCGGCACACGCAGGTGGAACTCAGACGTACTTGCGCCAGTCGTGTTCTTCCACGAAACCCAGCATCTTGCAGATCTTGCGGTTGGAAAGAGGCGCCTCGTTCGTACCCATCTCGCGCGTCACTGGCACATTGGGGCAGTATCTCAACAGAAATTCCACCGTTGGCATGTCTGCAGTGATCGTGTCGTTCGTTGCGTTGAAGATTTGGAAGCCTAAACCGTCGGTCTCAACGCAGCGATGCACCATTTGGCCGAGATCGCGCGCGTCGATGTAGCTCCAGGCGTTGCGCTTGCGCGACATCGGGTCAGCGACGAAGCCGGGAAACATGCCGTACTCGTGGGGCTCGATCACGTTGCCGATCCGCAGCGCGTAGATGTCGATGCCCGATCGCATGGCGAAGGCGCGGGCAGTCTTTTCATTGAGAAGCTTCGACAGCCCGTAGCTATCCATCGGATCGCTGTCGTAGTCCTCCTCCAACGGGAAGGAGTGGAAATCCTTGTCGCCTTCCGCGAAGCAGACGCCGTAGGTCGTTTCCGAGGAGGCGACGACGATTTTTTTGACACCGAGCTTCACCGCCGCCTCGATGACGTTGTAGGTGCCGATCGTGTTGATGCGGAAGGTCTCGTTGTCTGGCTTGATAAGCACGCGCGGGACGGCGGCGAAATGCACCACCGCATCGGGCGCAGCCGGCAGGCGGCCGATCTCGTAGCCATCGAAGCCGAAATGGGTCGAAAGCGCGTTGAACATCTGCCCGCTGTCAGCGATGTCGGCATAGAGCGTGTTCACGCCGGGAACGTCCGTCGGGGCGAGGTCTACGTTGAGGACGGAGTGGCCCTGATCGACCAGATATCGCACCGCGTGGCGGCCGGCCTTGCCGGATCCACCGGTGAACACAATTCGCTTGCTCATAATGGTGACAGGCCTCTGTTCATTAAGCGGGCGGCACAGAAGGTCCGCGGCATCGTCTATGAGAAGGCGCTCAACGCTGCTCAGTTCCGCATTCACAACGCAGAGACACAACGACAGAGGAGCGACATTCAGGGCGTCCGATTTCCGCGACATCATCGGCCCCGGCGAAAACATCGAGGACCGGACGTGGCGGTGCTCCTGGTGCGGCGAACGGGCCACCCGCGTCCGCTACACGACGATCGATTGGAACGACCGGGAGGGTCTGGCGCAGTGGCGGCCAGCCGCTCGAGATGCTCGGTGATCATCGCTGACGGAGTTCCATTCGCGATTGCGTGAGGCGGTTCTAGAAACCCTCCGACCGAACGCCACATCTGACGCCGGATGAACAAACGGCGACACTGAGATGCTCTACCGCTTCCGCTATCTTGACGGCGATCGGATCGTCGACGATCCCACCGACACATTCGAATATCCTGATGACAAGGCCGCTATTCTGGCGTCTGACGACGGCATCCGGTGCATGATTTCGGATCGCATACGGCAACGTGCGCCAATGTATCCTGGATCGATCGTGGAAGTTGCCGACATCAGCGGACGCGTCGTGCACCGTCTTTCGATTGCTGATCTTCTTGACGAAGCAATGCACGACGATCGAAGCTAAATTTTTGCAATAACTGGCCTTAGCTTATTTCAAATAGTTATGCTCCTAGGTATAAGGGTGACCGACAATCCACTCTCGACACCATTTGAATGGGACCTCAGCATGAACTTCGACGAAACCGGCGACGCCCCCATGATCGACTACACGACCGAGATCGTTGCGGCCTATGTCAGCAACAACATTATTGCCGCCGTCGATCTGCCTGCTCTGATCACGTCCGTCTTCGCTGCGCTGACGAGCACAGCTTCCGCGACGCAGGCCGAGCCAGAACCGGCGCCGCTCATTCCTGCCGTGCCGGTGAAGAAGTCCGTCTCGGACGACTACATCACCTGTCTGGAGGACGGGAAGAAGTTCAAATCGCTGAAGCGTCACCTGATGACGCATTACGATCTGACGCCCGACAATTACCGCGCCAAGTGGAAGCTGCCGTCGGATTATCCGATGGTCGCTCCTGCCTACGCCGCAAAGCGCTCGGCGCTGGCGAAGTCGATCGGTCTCGGCCGCAAGGCAGCGGTCGCGGCTCCGGCCGCCGCGGCGAAAGCGGCCAAGGCTCGCTCGTCGCGGAAGGTTGCCGAAGCAGCCGAATAACGGTCCAACTCGTCGGGACGACGGCACGTGGCACGGTTCAGAAAAGGCGACCCTGCCACCATGCGCCCGCCGGCGGACTATGGCGGCACAACGGAGCGCCCCGCCATACTTGGCCGTTGGCGGGGCGCTCCGTCCCGTATCACGGCCGAGTGGCCGGTCCCGGCGCCCGTGGTGCTTGGCTCCCGTTGCGCTGACTTAGAGATCCGCCAGCGGCATCAAGCCTTCTAGTTGCCCATTTTGAACCCGCCAGGGATCCTCTTGCCGTCCTTGATGCAGATGACCGATTTCGTCGAGACACAAGAGGAAGCCGTTTCGCGACCGCGGAGCGTGGTCTGAGGAGTGGATGCTGGCGCGGAGGCGAGGTTCGTCATCTCCACAACCCCGATCTGCGTCGGGGATGAAGCTCGTTCATACGGTCGATCGACGGCGGTCGCCTCGCGGATCTTCGATGGCGTATTTCTAAGGGGGCCAGACTCTGTGGCTCCCGCAATTGGGATCGCCGTCATGCTCATGGCTAAGGTGAACACGGACAGTTTCAGCGCGGACATGATCGTTAGCCCTCCAGGTCGCGCTCCTATTAGAAGAGAACACCTACGGGATGCCTGCAGGTTTCGAAACAGTTTTAGAGGCAATGACGTCAGCGTCGGACGCTTAATCTCGCCGCCTGTCTTCCTCCCCGAAAGCCCATGGCGGATGTGTGGGAAACAAATTGCGGACGTCTATACCTTCTGGCTGCCGGCGATTTCCATGACCTCGGCTTGATCGGCCTCATCGCGCAGCCCTTTGAACGACGCGTGGCGAAGCTTTCCGTCGCCCGTCCAACCGCGGAACTCGATCTCCGCGACGAGATCCGGGCGCACGAAGACGTGTCGTTTGCCGGGGGCCGTGACAACGGACTTCGCCGTCTTGATCGCATCAAGCTGCACTTTCAGATCGCGGGCGCTTTGATCGGTGAAGCCGGTTCCGACCGCGCCAACGAAAACGAATTCGGCATCCGATCGAGCCGCTAAGAGAAGGCTGCCGATCGAGCCTGCCGTTGCCGTCGAGGGCTCATAGCCGACGATGGCGAAGGTCTCGCTCTGGACGCATTTGATCTTCAGCCAGTCGCCGCGTCGGCCGGATCGATATGGCCGATCCCGATGCTTGGCAATGATGCCCTCAAGCCCGTGCTCGCGTGCGGCGTTCAGGAGCACGTCACCATCGGCATCGACCTCCTCCGACAGGCGGATCGAACCGGCTTCGCCCTTAAGGAGATCCTCAAGCAGCTGACGCCGTTCCCACAAGGCCAAGCCCGCCGTGTCGATCCCGTCCAGGTAGAGGAGATCGAAGGCGTAGAGGATCGCTTTATTGGAGCTCTTCTTCCCGCCACGGCCGCCAAGCGATCGTTGCAGAGCGCTGAAGTCGGATCGGCCTTGCTCGTCGAGCACGACGGCTTCTCCGTCCAGGATCATCGATGAGACGTCGAGAGCTTTGGCAGCAGCTGCGATGGCTGGGAAGCGGCTTGTCCAATCATGGCCGCCTCGCGTCAGGATCCGCACCCCGGCGCCGTCGACATGGATCGCAAGGCGGTAGCCATCCCATTTGATCTCGAACGCCCAATCCCGTCCCGCTGGCGGCTTTGCCGTCAGAAGCGCCAAACATGGCTCGACGCGGTCCGGCATCCGGTCGAAGGGGAGCTGCGGCTGCCGGGCATCGCGCGGGACGGGTGCCGGGCTCTTGACCGGCGCCTCGGCTTTGTGCCGGAGGGCGATCGGTTGCCGATCTGTGGATGCTGGTCTCTTCGCCATGCGGCCATTGCCGCACAGCTTCGTTAAAGCGCCGTGTGAGTGCTAGAATAATGAACGATCCTGAACGCTAGTGATCAGTCGTCGTTCGTCGCGTCCGGGGACGCTCCTCAAGCTCATTAGGATAAGCCGAATGGGCTTGTAAACCGGCTGAAAAACGAGACGCCGCAGTGCACGACGCGCGGCGGCGACGCCGGCGTCATTTTCATTGCCGAGAACGGCGAGGGGCCGGGCGTGAAGCTCCGGAAGTCTGGCAGGCGCGAAGCCATGTTCGACATTGCAGGAATTCGGGCTCGAGGCTGCCCGCAAGAAGCGGAGCGCCTACGAAGGGTAGCAGCCGCGACATTTAGGCTAGTCGACACTTAAAACTCTTTCAACGTGTCGTCATCGAGAATAGCCCGCAATCCCAGCGGAACTGCCTTCCATGATGATGATCCTGTCCTGTATCGCCAAGGGCCATAATCCGTGGCTGATCGCTCTGGCGGCTCTCGTCTGCGTGGCCGGCTCCTGGGCAACGGTTCGTCTGTTCAAGCGTGCGGCCAATACGCGGTGGCCGGAAACGGGAGCCTGGTTCGTCCTCACCGCCCTCATCACGGGCGCGTCCATCTGGTGCACCCACTTCATCGCGATCCTTGGCTACGATCCCGGCACTCCAGTCGGGTTCGACCCCGTCCTGACGATCGTTTCGCTCCTCGTCGCCATGGTGGGAGCCGGCATCGGCTTCGTCATCGCCTCAGCTGGTGGGCGCACGGCGTCCTTGATTGGCGGCGCGGTCGTCGGCCTTTCCATCGTCGTGATGCACTACACGGGAATGATGGGGTATCGCGTCGAGGGGATCGTGAGCTGGGATCTCTCCTATCTCTCCGCGTCGATCGTCGTCTCCTGCAGCCTGACCGCGGCGTCTCTCCTCGTCATCCGCAGGCCCCATTCAGCGCGCCACACCCATCTTGGCACGGCGCTGTTAGTGACGGCGATCGTCGCGCTGCACTTCACGGGAATGACGGCGTTCCGCGTCGAGCCGATGGCGGTTGAGGGGGCCTTTTCCAATCCGGCAGCCCTTCGCGCTCTCGCCCTTGCCGTGGCCGCCGTCGCGCTTGTCATCATCGGGGCCGGGTTCGCCAGCGGCATGATCGACGACCGGTCGCGTGCCGATGCCGCCGAAGCCATGTCCAACATGTCGAACGGTCTCGTCGCGGTCTCGGCCGCTGGGCGCATCACCCTCTTCAATGAACGGGTCGGCGACATCTTCAAGCTCGCCCCCCACCAGATCCAGACGGAGATGCCTCTCGCCACGTTCATCGCCAACATCGGCGAAAGGTCGGGCTGGGATCGCGACCGCACCGACCGCGTCGTCAAGAATCACGCCTTGTGGTTCGCCAAACCGGAGACTACCCGGCTGGAGCAGGAGTTCGACGACGGGCGCTTCATCAGTGTGGTCTGCCGGCCGCTTCCGAGCGGCAATGCCGTGCTCACCTACGAGGACGTGACCGAGGCGCGCGCCAGCCAGAGGAAGATCACCCACATGGCGTATCATGACGCCCTGACGGGACTGGCCAACCGCCGGCTCTTCACCGACACGATCGAAGAGGCGGGCGGGACGCGCGCCTTCGATCTCCTGATGATCGACCTCGATGGCTTCAAGGCGGTCAATGATAAGTTCGGCCATTCATCAGGCGACCATCTTCTCGTGCAAGTCGCTACGCGGCTGCGCACGACGCTATCGTCCGAAGACCTAGCCTTTCGTCTGGGAGGCGACGAGTTCGCGGTGCTCCTACCGATCGCTCCGCACCGGGCGGACGACCTTGCGAACCGGATCGTGGAAGCGCTGGCCGTGCCGTTCGTGGTCGGGGTGAACATCGTCCGCATTGGATGCAGCGTCGGCGTCGCATCGATCCTGGCAACGGACGACGCCTCGACGGTTCAGCGCCGCGCCGACCTCGCGCTCTACAAGGCCAAGAACGACGGTCGCGGACGGGTCGAGTTTTATCGGGACGGCATGTTCGAAGAGGCCGCCGAACGGCAATCCTTCCAGGACGATCTCGCCCTGGCCGTGGAACGAGGCCAGCTCGAGCTGCACTATCAGCCGCTCTACGCGCTTCCCGATCGGCATCTGTCCGGCTTTGAGGCGCTGGTACGTTGGCGTCACCCGACGCGCGGGATGATCTCCCCTGCCCTCTTCATTCCGGCCGCCGAGGTCAGCGGCGCCATCGACCGGATCGGCGCCTGGGTCTTGGACGAGGCCCTTCGGGAAGCCGCCGCATGGCCCAAGGACCTCTATGTCTCCGTCAACGTCTCGGCCGTTCAGCTGCGATCGCCCGCCATCCTGACACATCTTCATCGTGCCATAGTCGAATACGGCCTCTCCCCGCGGCAGGTGGAGATCGAACTGACCGAAACTGCGATGGTCGACAACGGGGGACAGATCGCCGCGATGTTAACCGGGTTCCGGGCTCTCGGCATCCGGCTCGCAATGGACGATTTCGGGACGGGTTACTCTTCGCTGGCCCATTTGAGGGAGTTCAAGGTCGATCGCATCAAGATCGACCGAAGCTTCGTCAGCGGTGTCGGACAGAGCGCAGACGAGGAGGCCGGCGCCGCGGCCGTGGTTCGTGCCATCATTGGCATGGCGCGGGAACTGGCGATCGAGACGACGGCAGAAGGCATCGAAACGGCAGAGCAACTCGGCAGGATCGAGACACTCGGCTGCGGTACAGGCCAAGGCTATTTGCTCGGCCGACCAATGGATGCAGCGTCAGCTCGAATGCTTATCAAAACCCATGTCAGCCTACGAGCGTTTCTCTAAGAAAGCGCCGGCATAATGATAAGGCGGGGTGATCAAATAGTTGACATCTCATTGACACCGAACCCGTCATTTCTCTTATATTAAGCTTCTGAGCTTATAGGGACGCAAGCATTCTTTGTTAGGCACTAAAGGCTTCTCCATGTTCTCTCCAGCCCAGAAAGATGCGGTTCGTTTGGTGGCGGCGATGAACCGCTCCATGGCGATGATCCAGTTCGATCCGAACGGCCAGATCCTCATGGCGAACGAGAACTTTCTCCGTACGATGGGCTACGAGCTATCGGAGGTCATTGGCAAACACCACTCGATGTTCGCTGAGCCGGTCTATGCCTCCTCCAAAAGCTACCAGCAGTTTTGGGACCGGCTGGGGGGCGGAGAGTTTATCTCGGACGAGTTCAAGCGCCTTGGTAAGAATGGCCGGGAGGTGTGGATCCAGGCGTCTTACAATCCCGTGTTCGATCGGAGCGGCCGCGTCATCAAGGTCGTGAAGTTCGCATCCGACATCACGGAGGCCAAGACCGTTTCCATCACCGATGCCGGGAAGATCGCAGCCATCACTCGGGCTCAGGCCATGATCGAGTTCGACACGGCGGGCAACATCCTTCACGCCAATCAGAACTTCCTAGACGCACTTGGCTATGGTCTCGACGAGATCGTGGGCCAGCATCATTCGATGTTCGTCGAGCCTGCTTTCGCGGCCAGTGTGTGATCCCGGAATTTGGTGGTACGGATCGAAGGTGAGCCTGGACGGCTCCTCTTGGCATTGCAGATGGCCCCCTACGGCGTGAGGTCGCGTAGGCGACGGTAAAAAGCCCGATCCTCTGAAGATAAAAACGAGGCAACCCTGGGTGATCTGCTGTCGCAGCGTCATACTCCGATGTTGTACTGGGACGCCTCCTCCGGCCGACCGATCAAATACCCTTGCACCATGTCGATCCCAAGCGCTCTGAGCGCTTTGAGCTGGTCTGGTGTTTCCACACCTTCTGCGAGAACTTCGCTTCCGAGAGTTAGAGCGAAATTGACAAGGCCGCCCATCAGCGTCCGACGTGCAGGGCAAATATCGACATCGCGGGTCAGACTGACATCGAGCTTCAGGATATCAGGGCGAAGCTCCAAAATATGCTGCAGGTTGGCATAACCAGCTCCGACATCATCGATGGCGAGACGAACACCACGCTCTCGTAAGGGATCGAGGACAGCATGTAGAGCCCCATAGTCGGCGACTGGAGCATGCTCAGTCAGCTCCAGAACGACACGCTTTGGGTTGACAGCTTTCAATACAGCCGAGATCCATCGGCTCGAAATGGCGTCTGGAGACACGTTCAGGGCGATAAACGCGCTTGCTGGAAGATCGGCGCACTCACGAAGCGCTGCCTTAAATGTCTGCAATTCCAGAGCCACGCCGAGGCCGACATCTGCGGCATCGCCGAACCAACGATCCGGCGAGCGGTATGGAAGTTCCTCGAACCGAGTAAGGCATTCGAAGCCGACAACCCGCCCGCTGCAAAGCTCCATGATCGGCTGATAAACGCTATGGAAGGTCTTGTCTTTGAGGAGCTGGGAGATCTGTCGACGCTTTGAGCCTTGGGCCACGAAGGAGGCTGTGAGACGCGTTGGTTCAGGTACGAGGTGCAGTGACATGGCATTCCCTATGACCCGTGAATGAAGGGATGAGCCCGCCGTTAGAGGCGAGCCCATCGTGCCGTTGGTTGGGAATCACGCTCCCCGCAGCACCTTGCACAGCTGCACCATGCCCCATTCGAAGCTTGTGGGATCGTTGAGGATGCCGTTGCATTGCCGACGCATCTGCCGGCGTTCGTTGCGGCTCATGTCGTTAAACCGCTCGGCGGCTGCGGCTGTCTGGCGGTTCATGCCGGGCGTGATCGGGACTTGCCCGGTCGCCACCCCACCCGGCCGGTGTGGCGTTGTGCTGCCTTCGGGGGGCTGCCCAGGGGTCTTGCCGGGGCTGCCGATGGAAACACCGACGCCTGTCGAAACGCCGCGACCTCCGCCGACCGTAGCGCCCAAGCCGGCTTTAATGCCGCCACGTCCGCCAACGGAGGCACCCACCCCTGCGTTCACACCTCGTCGTCCCCCGATAGAAGCGCCAACGCCTGTGCTGATCCCGTCGCGTCCGCCGAGACTGGCTCCAGCACCGGCGTTGACGCCGCTACCGCCGCCGATCGACGCGTTTGCTCCCGCACCGATGCCGCTCGATCCACCGAGCGAAGCGCCTGCACCGGCACCGATACCGTTCGAGCCGCCAAGGGATGCACCAGCACCAGCGCTGACCCCCTGGCTCCCGCCGACTGAAGCTCCCAGACCTGCGCTCAGCCCGCCCCGGCCCCCCAACGAGGCGCCAACACCGACGCCGAGACCGCCGACCGAGGCGCCAAGGCCGGCGCTAATTCCCCCTCCGCTGGAGCCTCCTCCAGTAGATCCACTACGATTGTCTTCCGCCGCAACAGGATTGATCCACAGGATGGATGAAACGCAGACGGCGGCAATCGAGGTAAGTGTCAGAGACTTCGACATTTTTATCTCCTGTAGCATGGGTGTCGGCGACACCCTTACAGGAAAGCAACCGCAGAACATCGTCCAAGTTGCAGATATCTCAACTTGTAGAGAACTCATGGTCTACTAAGTGTTAACGGCATAAATATCGTTGCACTGCAATAGGATAGCCAAAAATGGCATGAGTGGCGTTAAATCCCCCGAGGCAAAGTCCTGCACTCTCTGAGCAGTTAAATCGAGTGTGAAGACAATATATATTGTCAGTACCAAGATCTGCCACATCCATTCGGATATGATCAGCCGCAGGGACAGCTGGAGTCGCAGGAGCAAGGTGTGACGACGCCGCTGATGGTGATGACGCGCAGCCCTGTAATCGTCCGATGGCGTCTTCATCTGAGCCATCGTCGCGCACGTCGCCTTCCACAACGCATGGGCTTTGCGCAGGAGGTCGTCGCGATCGGCCGGGAAAAGGCCGACGTGTTGAGTGGGCCGCTTGCTCAACGCAGCCGCCGGCGCACGTAGCCGGCCGACACGGTCTTCCCCGCTTCAGCCTTGATCTGCCGTTGGCCGAGGATGAGCCCCTTAACCGCCAAGCGCGCATCACCGCCGCACAGCTCGATCGCCTCATCGACTTGGTCGTTGATCGCCTCACGCTCGGGACGGGCTGGCGTGTCGGCTTCGTGGTCTGGCCCATAGTCGCGCTTTCCTGACTCTGTCCACCGAAGATCGCAAGGGCGCCGCTTACTGCGACGACAATGTTCCTATTTTGTGCACTAGGTAGGAACGGGTCGCAGCCATGCCGCAGGACATCAAGAACTTCGCCGAGGGAATGCGGAAGGGTCTCGGGATCATGATCCGCTGCGCCTGCGGCAAGACGGCGACGTTCAGGGCGTCCGACTTCCGCGACATCATCGGCCCCGGCGAGAACATCGAGGACCGGACGTGGCGGTGTTCCTGGTGCGGCGAGCGGGCAACTCGCGTCCGCTACACGACGATCGACCGGAACGACCGGGAGGGCCTGGCGCAGTGGCGAGCGGCGGGAAGCTGAACCGAAGGCCCGCGACGCGCATCGGTTCGGCACGTCAGCTTCCCACAACCATCCGGGCGCCTCTGTCGCTCTTTGCGCGCGTAGCGCCAAGGAGATGACGTGGAAAAAGTCCTCTACATCCTGTTCGCGGTGGCGACCGTCGGAGCCTTCATCGTCGAGCTGATCTTCAAGGCTCCAGGGAAAGGTGAGCTGCTCGGCGCCGTTGCCGGTTCGGCCGGCGTCACGATCGGGATCGCCATTCTCGGCGTGCTTCTCGTTCTCTTCGCTCGCCGGCGAAAGAAGGCCGTCGCCGGCTTCCTTGTCCTCGCCATCGTTCTGACGATCGCCGGCGCCACGTCGAGTGTCCATCGCTCCTACGGGCGATTTTACGCCAGCACGGAGGCCAATTGCCTCAGCAGCACGACCGAAGCGGACGCTGCGGGGGAAATGGACACCGAGGCCGAGACGGACGCTGAAGGCGACGTGGATGCTCGGGTTGCACAGGCGGCGAGCCCCGCATACTGCACGTGCCTTGCCAATGAGATGACATCGCCGTCCATGCGGGTTCTTGCCACGAACTGGATCCAGCGCGGCACCAAGGAAGATGCGGTCTCTCGGATCGAGATGGAGCTGTATCCAGAAGCTGCTGCGAATTGCGCCAGCCTACAGCCAGCTTCGTGAACGTCGAGCCCGAACATGAATTGAGCCAGCAGATTAGGTTGTAAGCGCTTCAAATTTCCTCGATCACAACGAAGACTCCAATTTTCGAATGCTTCGATATTGATGAAGCCCAGTTCTGCGGGTTGATATGACTTCACGTCATTCATATCTAATTGCTTGAACTCAAGGGAGTATTTTATGAGCTTCGACGAGGCGCCCGACACGACGATGATCGACCACACAGCGGAGATCGTTGCGGCGTATGTCAGCAATAATCGTGTGAGCGAGGCCGATCTGCCCGCGCTGATTTCGTCCGTCTTCGCTGCGCTCACGAGCATGACTTCCGCAACGCAGGCCAAGCCGGCGCCGGCGCCGCTTGTTCCTGCCGTGCCGGTGAAGAAGTCCGTCTCCGACGACTATATCGTTTGCCTGGAGGACGGAAAGAAGTTCAAGTCGCTCAAGCGCCATCTGAGGACGCACTACGATCTGACGCCGGAGGAGTACCGGGCGAAATGGAAGCTGCCAGCCGACTATCCGATGGTCGCCCCGAACTATGCCGCGGCTCGCTCGGCGCTGGCTAAATCAATGGGCCTCGGCCGCAAGGCCGCCGTCGCCGCCCCGGCGGCCGCGGCAAAGGCGGCCAAGGCCCGTTCGGGGAAGAAGGTCCGGGAAGCGGCTGAGTAGGCTTCAGGAGAAGCCAACCACACCGTGCGGCACATACGGTGCCTCGAGGGCCGTGATCTCGTCTGTCGTGAGCTTGACGTCGAGAGCGGCAACGGCGTCGTCGAGATGCTGGGACTTCGTGGCACCAACGATCGGGGCGGTGATCTCCGACTTCTGTAGCACCCACGCCAGGGCGATCTGCGCCCGGGGTAGACCTCGATCGGCCGCCACCTTTGCTACGGCCTCCACGACTTTACGATCGGCGTCGGCCGTAGCAGCGTAGAGGCTCTTTCCGAACTCGTCCGTTTCCGACCGCGCGCTCGTGGCATCCCATTCGCGCGTCAGCCGGCCACGGGCGAGCGGGCTCCAGGGAATGACGCCAATGCCCTCCGCCTTGCAGAGCTGCAGCATCTCCCGTTCCTCCTCACGATACAGGAGATTGACGTAGTTCTGCATGCTGACGAAGCGGGCCCAGCCATGCCGCTCTGACAGGGCGAGAGCCTTCCCGAACTGCCAAGCGAACATCGATGAGGCACCGATGTAGCGTGCCTTTCCGGCACGAACGACGTCGTTCAACGCCTCCAGCGTCTCCTCGATCGGCGTCTCGTAGTCCCAGCGATGGATCTGGTAGAGATCGACATAGTCGGTCCCGAGCCGGCGAAGGCTGGCGTCGATCTCCGACAGGATTGCCTTGCGCGAGAGGCCGCCACCATTCGCACCCGGCCGCATGCGGCCATGGACTTTTGTGGCGATCACAACCTCATCGCGGGTAGCGAATTCCTTCAGTGCGCGGCCGACGATCTCCTCGCTCGATCCGTCGGAATAGACGTTGGCCGTGTCGAAGAAGTTGATCCCAAGATCCAGAGCCTTCCGGATGAAGGGGCGGCTTACCTCCTCCGAGAGCGTCCAAGCGTGGTTTCCTCGATCGGGCTCGCCATAGCTCATGCAGCCGAGGCAAAGGCGGGAGACGTCGAGGCCGGTACGGCCGAGCTTGGCGTATTGCATTTGATAGTTCCTGTCTGCCGGTTGCGGCTTTCGCCAGAACGCGCCGAATGGGGGAACGAGTTCCGGCGGTCGTTCGCCTCGTCACCCCGTGGCGTCGAAATCGAAGCCGAGCTGCCCCTTCGGCTCCGTCCGTTCAGCAAGGGCGGCGGCTAAATCAGGGTCAACGGTTTGATCGCCGCGGATCAAACCGTTGACCAGCGATGGCGGGCGCCGGGACGATCCCATGGCGGGCTGTCGACGATCGGATACCAACAGATGCCGACGACCTCGGCGCCTTTCGCTTGCGCCAGTGCTACTTGTCATTCGGCGTGCAAGTTTGGGTCTGACGCAGTCTCGATGACGATCAGGGCGCTCCAAGGAGGCGAGCTTCCAGAAGATCGAGCTTAGCGCGACCGTACATCTGGCGCTTGACGAGCTTCAGGCGGTTGACATGCCCTTCGGTCTGGCCGTTCGACCAGGGCTCGGTGA
>NZ_LMQW01000029.1 GCF_001425485.1 Aureimonas sp. Leaf427
GAGTGGATAGAGGCCAAGACGCAGTTCGCTGTCGTCTTTGCAGACCGCTTCGTCCTCTGACGAAAACGGCCTCCCGCACAGAACTCCTGACAGTCCCCCGGCTATCCGCGTGGATCACCGCTCCGCCGGCCACCATCCGGTGCTCGACGATATCAACATCGAACTCGCGCCGGGCAAGCTACTCGTCCTGATCGGGCCATCCGGCGGCGGCAAGAGCCTTCTGGCGAGGATCGTGACCGGGGCGAGCGAGCCCGATGCGGGACGGGTGACGATGGACGGCATTCCCACCGCACGATATCCGCGCCACCAGTGGGCGTCGATCTCCGGCTACCAGCCCCAGCTCCCTAACCTCTTCCACGGCACCATCGCCAGCAATATCGCCCGGTTCCGTGCCGATCTCGGCATGCCGACAATCTATGAGGCCGCGAACCGCGCCGGCGCCCATCAGGCGATCCTGTCACTTCCGCAGGGCTATCAGGAGATCGTCGGGCAAATCGACGCCGAGATCCCTGCCGGGCTTCTGCAGCGGATCGCCCTCGCCCGCGCCCTGATCGGCAAGCCGCGGCTCGTCGTCCTCGACGAACCGTTCGCTCATCTCGATTCCGACCTCGAAACCCGGCTCATAGCGACGATCGACCAGATGCGATCGGCCGGCACCTCCTTCGTCGTCTCCCAGAAGCAGGCGATCGTCACACGGGCGGACCATGTGCTCATGGTGCGGGACGGCACGGCGAAACCGGTCCAGATCACCCTTCCGCAGACCGCCAGACCCGGCGCGGACGGGAAGCGCCCGGCCATCCTGGCGACCCAGACCTCGCACGGGGCGAACGGCCTGCGGCGGGCCGTGCCGACGGCGGGCGAACGGGCCGATCCCGGCCCCGGCTCCCTCGCCCCCGAGACGAGCCCTGCCCCGCTCATCAACCGCTCGATGGGGCAGGCGTGATGCCGATGACCATGCCCTCCTTCCTGCAAGCCTTCATGCGGCGCGACCGCTCCGCCGGAGCCGGAACGGCCGACGAAGCCAACGCCTCCGCCGCCCCCGTCCAGCCCACGGACTGCGCGCCGGCCGAGGGTGTCGCTACGGGCACCTCCGATATCATCGGCGGCGCGTCGCAGGCGATCCTCCTCTGCTTCGGACTGTTCGTCCTGTGGGGATTCGCCTTTCCCCTGTCGTCGGCCGTGATCGCCCAGGGCTCTCTCGTGTCCAGCGGCTTCAATCAGCTCGTCCAGCACCTGACCGGCGGCACCGTCGTCGAGATCCTCGCCCACGACGGCGACCGGGTCGAGGCCGGCGCGACGATCGCTCGACTCGATCCGGCCGTCGCCCGCGCCGAACTCACCCGGCTGAAGTCGCGACGCGCGACGCTTGCCGCGATCGAGGAACGCCTCAGGACGACCCGCAGCGCCCAAATATCCGACAAGGACGCGCTCCGGGCCTCGATCGTCCTCGTCGACGGCGCCGTGAGCTCGAAGGCCGGCGGATCCGGCAGCGAAACGGCGCAGCTCGATCTGTCCCTCGACGAGAAGCTTCGTCTGGAACAGATGCGCGCCCGCCTTGAGGGCCTCGTCTCGCTGGAGGCTGGCCTCGAAGCGCTGCGGCGACAGGCCAGTGCCGCCGAAGCCAAGTTCGACGGCCTGGAGCGCAGCATCGGGACGCTCGAACACCAGATCGCGATCTATGACGATCAGGCAGAGAGCCTGCGCCGCCTCTCCGATGCCGATCATATCTCCCGGCGCGATCTGTGGGCGAGCGAGGACCAGCTCCTGAGCGCACGCTCACGCCTCTTCGGCCTCGTCGCCGAACGCGACATTGCCACAGACCGGCTCGGCGAGTTGGAGGCCAACAGCCAGGAGCTACTTGGCACGACCGCTCGCGACGAGGCGGTTCAGCTGACCCAGATCATCGGCGAGCTGGCTGAGATTGAGGATCAGATAGCGGCGGCCGAACGAGCCCTGACGCAAAGCGCCCTTCGCGCGCCGGTCGGCGGAACGCTCGTCAATTCGACGCTTCTGACGAAGGGCTGCGCCACCCCAAGCTCTCCTGCATGGCGCTCGCCATCAAGCTAGGCTTCCCAGTCCTCACGGCGGATAAAACATAGGCGAAAGTTCGAGCGGAAGGCCTACGCGTTGAGAAGGTCCGGTAAAATGTAAACCTATTTGTCAGGCTTCAAATGACCACCAGACGGAAGCCGACCTTCCGCAAATTTAGCCACCCGTCTTCAAAGACGACTTCCTAACCGGAACTTCCGCCTTCGAAATTAACGCGACCAAAGAACGGATCCTTGACGTAAGTCGGCGCATGATCGTGTGCGAAAGGTACGCAAGCTCATGAAACAGTCTCCAGCAGGACTTAGACAGCTCGTCGCAAAGATTACAAACGTCGCCGTTGTCCTTGTAGCCGTGCTGCTTTGCGGCCTGCTGGGCGTACTGTGGTTGATCGCCGACTACCAGACATCCGTCGCGCAGCGAGAGCAGACGAAACTTGCCGAGGGCGCTGTGAAGGTGCGCGGCGAGCACATCGAGAAAACCGCGATGGATTACGGTGCATGGGACGAGGCTGTGGAACGCCTTGTCGTGTCACCCGATGCCACATGGGCGGACGAAAACATTGGACGACCGACCTTCGAGAACCTCGGATTTGATATGGCGTTCGTCGTCATGCCGGACGGGAGTGCAAGCTATGCCATGGTTAGAGGCGAACGCTCCGAGGATGTGGTTTCCAGGCTCCTTGCGGGCGGTTATGAAGAACTCTTGGCCGAGCAACGCGCCAAAGGCGCCGAGGGCTCAACTTCGGGCCTCATTCTTGCGGACGGCAAGCCGGCGATCGCTGCGATCGTGCCTATCCGACCCCTCGTGGCGGATGCTGCTGACGAGGGACCGCGGCACGTTCTGGTGCTCGTCGACACGCTTGATACCCAGATGCTCTCGGAGTTCGCGCGGATCTATCTTCTGCCAAGCCTGAGGATCGTGGATAGCGCGGAGGCGCCCGACGCGCACGCGCTACTCCTGATGGCGGACCACCAACAGGGCGTGACGCTTCAATGGGAAGGTGCTCGTCCTGGTGACGAGCTCCTGGCCATGGCGATTCCCGCTTGGGCGATCGTAGCGTTGGCATTCGGGGCGCTGACATTCCTGTTCATCAGGCAGACGTCCTCGGCCGCGCGGGCCGTTGCCGACAGCGAGTGGCGCGCGACGCATGACGCTCTGACCGGACTTCCCAATCGCGTGCTGCTCTTCGAACGCATCGACCATGCCTCGCGTTCGCTCATGGAAGGGGGACGTGAGTTTGCCGTCGCCTACCTCGATCTCGACGGCTTCAAGGCAGTAAATGACTTGCAGGGCCATGAGGCCGGAGATCTTGTGCTTCAGAAGGTTGCTCGCCGGCTGATGGCGAGTCTTGGGCCGGAAGATTTTGCGGCGCGACTCGGCGGCGACGAGTTCGCCGTCATCGTCCCCGGCTACAAGGAGCCCCACCAAGCCCTCGATCTTGGACGCAGGATTATCGAAGCCATCGAGCAGCCGATCCGCTTGGCCGACGACACCTTAACAAGCGTCAGCGCGACGATCGGGTTCACTTTTGCGCCTCGCGATGGAGCGGACCCTCTGACGCTCTTGCGTAACGCCGACCAGGCGCTCTATGCCGGAAAGCGTAGCGGCAGGCGGCAGGTCCAGTTCCACGTCGCGGCGGCCGCATAAAGTAGCTGTCTTTCGTCGCCTACCTGACCGAAATCCTGCGAAGTGCCTTCGCGGCTGTTGGGAAAGGTCAGCGCGAGGGAGGAGCGGCGCTGGGTCTGCACTCCTGGCAGATTCTTCTCTTGGTCACGCTGCATCAGGCCCTGCGCATCGCCGTGCCTGCTCTGATCAACGCGTCATCTCTTGAAGACGATGTAACTCGCCACCGTGATCTCGCTCACCGCGATGTCGTAATGATTCAGTAGGACACGCCCTTGCCGAAGTTCGCACTTGGGCAGCCTGTGTTTCAGCATCAATCGACGACCTTTCACGCCCTACAACGGCTAAAAACGCCGTAACACAGACAGGGTCAAAATGCCTTCCGGCTTGATCGGCAATGTATGCAATCGCGTCCTCGCGGATCCACGCATTCTTGTAAGGGCGGTTGCTCACCAGCGCGTCGAAGACATCGGCCACGGCGGCGATGCGGCCGGGCAGAGGTATTGCCGCTCCCGAAAGGCCGGCGGGGTAGCCCGTGCCGTCCCATCGCTCATGGTGGGTCGTTGCGATCGTGGATGCCAACCGCAACAGGTCGCTTTCGGAGCCACCGAGGATATCTCCGCCGATCCTAGAGTGTTCGCGCATGTGGCACATCTCTGCATCCTCGAGCCTGCCCCTTTTCTGGAGGACGTCGTCGCGGATGCCAACCTTCCCGATGTCGTGCATGGGAGCCGCCAGCTCGATGTCCCGGCACTCGTCGGCCGGAAGCCCCAGCTGGCGGGCGATGTCGCCGCACATCCTCGCCATGCGCACGGTGTGGGCGGCCGTATCGTCGTCCTTGTAGCCCGCCGTCAGGGCGAGGCGCCGGATGATTTCCTCCTCGTGGCGGCGCAGCTTGGCCGTCGCCGCCTCCACCTCGGAGCGGAGCCATTCCGCTCTGTCGGCGAGCTTGCGTTGTGCCTCGCAGAGGCGACCGAGGTTCGCGATGCGCGCCGAGAACTCGACCGGGTCGATCGGCTTGGAGAGGAATTCAACGGCTCCCGCCCGCAGCGCGGCGAGGCGTAGCTCGGAGTCTCCATCGGCCGTAACCATCACCAAGGGCTTGTCGGCGTTCCTCGAGTCTGCCCTGATGCGGCCGATCAGCTCGATGCCGCTCATCCCGGGCATCTGGTGGTCCACGACGGCCATGTCGAAGCGGACCGACCGAAGACTCGCGGCCGCCTCGACAGGGTCGGAGAAGCAAACGGCCTCGAAGGTGCCCGCCCGCTCGACGAGCTTCCTCATGAGCAGGAGGTTGGTGCGGTTGTCTTCGACGAGGAGGACGGTGGTCTTCGTCTCGGTCATGCTGCCATCCCTTGCGTCATGCCGTCGGAGGACACTCGCCCCAGTTCACTCTCCAGTCGTTCGAGGGCTGCGTCGCCGCTCCCGGCACGTACTTGCTCCGCGAGGGCGGCGATGCCGCGGTATCCCACGTTGAACGCGGCGCCCTTGATCGTGTGGAGGACGCGGTCCGCGGTCGCTGCGTCGCCGCCCATGAACGCGGCCGAGAGCTCAGTGAGGAGATCGCGGGCGTCGCGCCGGAATTCTTCCTGCAATTCTGCGAGCCCGTCCTCTCCGAGCGCCGCGACGAGATCGGCCACGCGTGCGCCGTCCAGCTCCGGCATGTCGTCCGCCGCCTCGCCGTTGCCTGCCGCTGGGGCGGGCGAAGCGGTTTCGGTGCCCCCGGCCGGGACCCTGTCTCCGCACCACCTGTCCACGAGGGCGCGGAGGCGGTCCATCGGGATGGGCTTGGTCTCGAACCCGTCCATGCCAGCGGACGCGCAACGCTCCCGGTCGGACTCGGAGGCGTTCGCGGTTAGAGCCACGATAGGCGCCGTCACCCCGGCCGCGCGAATGCGGCGGGTGGACTCGATGCCGTCCATGACGGGCATGTGCATGTCCATAAGGATGAGGTCGAAGGTTCCTGCGACGGCCAGCGCCACGGCAGCCTCCCCGTTCTCAGCGAAGGTCGCCCGGTGACCGAGGCGCTCAAGGAAGCGCGCGGCGACGCGACGGTTGAAGGCGTTGTCCTCAACGACAAGGACGTCACCGTACGTCGACGAGCCCAAGCCGTCCGCGGCGAAGGTCTCGGGAGCGGGCGCCGCCTCCGCCCTGTCGGCCGGGACCTCGAACCAGAAACGGCTTCCGACGCCCGGCGCGCTATCGACGCCGATCTCGCCGCCCGCCGCCTCCACTACACGTTTGCAGATCGCGAGTCCGAGGCCCGTACCTCCAAAGCGGCGGCTGATCGAGCCGTCGACTTGGCTAAAGGGACGGAAAAGGAGCGGTCTGGCCTCGCGCGCGATGCCGATGCCGTTGTCAATTACGTCGAAGCGCAGACGCGGGCTTTCAGGCGTGCCCACCTCGCGCAGTGAGACACGGATGCAGCCGTTCTCGGTGAACTTCGCGGCATTGCTAAGAAGGTTGAGGAGGACGCGGCGCAGTCGGGCCGGATCGCCCTCGTAGTAACCAGAAACCTCCGTGCGTTCAAACAAGATGGAATTGCCCCGCTCCAGCGCGCGCACGTTCGCCACCACGGTCGCCTCGCGCACGAGTTCGGCCGGGTCGAACGGGACGCGCTCCGACACGAGGTCACCGTGCTCGATCTTCGTGAAGTCGAGGATCTCGTTGATCACCTCGAGCAGTGCCGCGCCCGAAGAGCCGATCGCCGCGACGCTCTCGCGATCGTCCGCGGACAGGTCGGACATGGCGAGAAGCTCAGACATGCCGAGGATCGCGTTCAGCGGCGTCCTGATCTCGTGGCCCATCGTTGCCATGAACTCGGACTTGGCTCGGTTTCCGGCCTCGGCGGCGGCGAACGCCTTGCGCATCTCGTCGACAACCACCTGGATGCGCTCGCCGATGACATGGGTGGCGCGCAGGCGGCGGCAGAGGCTGAAGACGAGCATGCCGACCGAGACGACGAGGGCCAGAACGATCCACGCGGTCACGTCCTGGAGACGGAGCAGCTCCGCGCGCGCATCGGCTCGAGCCGCCGAGACGGCCGCGTTAGTGCGCAGCAGGAGGGTCTCGGAGGCCGAGACGAGGCGGTTGGTTGCCGAGGCGGCCGCGTGCAGCGCTTGTAGGTCCGCCTTGCCGTCCCGCAGGGCGTCGAAGGTCGGCTGCATCGCCGCGATCAGTCGCCGGGCCTCTGCTCGACGCCCGCGGATCTCACCGTCGTCGGCAAAGTATGAACCGTACTTCGCTCCTTCCAGCACGCCCATGCGGGAGAACAGGATGTCGTAGCGCAAGCCGAGTGCCTCCGCCTCGGCCGCCTCGGCGGAGCCGTCGTCGAGGGCGTCGCGCAGGGTGGCGGAAAGCGAAGCGGACTCCCGCCCAACTTGGTAGACCGCCCAGAGGGCATCCTCGCGGATGCCATCCTGCAAGTCGCCGCTGCGGGCGGCGAGGTTGGCGTACGCGGCGAGGAGGAGCGCAAGGAGGATGACGGAGGAGGCGAGAGAGGCCCATGTGGCACGCGTCGTCCTGACCACTTCGTCCTTGCCGCCGACGAGCGTCGGGGTCATTCGATGACCTTGATCTCTTTGACCTGCCAAACGGAACGGGAGAAGTACTTCTCGTTGTAGAGGTCGGCCGACTGGTCGAAGGGGTATATCAGGAAGAGCGGGCCCTTCTCGCGGACCGACATCGGCTTGCCGTTCATATGGGTGGCGAGAATCGTATCGAGGTCGGTCGCGTCGGCGGACGGGATGTCGGAGGCGTAGTCGTTGAGCGCAACGAAGCGGAGCGTGCCGCCCTTCGCGCCGACCGCTGCAAGGATCTCGCGCAGGAAGGGGCCATCGAAGCGGGTGGCCCCTTCGGTCCAAGGCGTTTCCATCGTGGCGGATCGCCCGGCCATCGCTTCGAGTGTCCCCATGTCGAAACGGGCGGCGCCGTCGCCGTTCGTGTTCGAGATTGATCCGCTGACAGTCAGAACGACGGGCCCGTCTGGGTGTGGAAGATCGCCGGCACTCGCTATGCTGATTGCAGCAAGCGAGGCAGTGATGACGGTGGCAATAAATGACATTCTCATCGATCTGCCTCTCTCGAAGTATCGGCGCGCCGCCCTGAGCATTTATTATTTATTGGAGGTTGAAGCCGGGTTAAACTGCTAATGACGCCGTACAACGCAATAGAGCTGCGGTTCGTAATTCGTTGCAACTGCTTAATTGCCCGTTTATAGGATGACGTACTACGATCTGACGCCGGAAGCCTATCGCCAAATGGAAGCTCCCCGCGGACTATCCGATGGTTGCTCCGAACTACGCCCTAGCTCGCTCGGCGCTGACTAGGACGATCGGCCTCGGCCGTAAGCCGGGCGCCGTCGCTGTGTGGGGCGCGGCCAGAGCTGCGAAGGCTCGTGCATCGGGGAAGACGGCGGAAGCGGCCGAGTAGGCTGCCATTGCGCTCTGCCCTTTCCGGCAGAAAGATCCACCTCGGATCGCTCCGCGCGAGCCTTCCCTATCGTCCAACCCGACGAGTGGTCAGAACTCAGTCCAATCCTCCGGTCCCGTCTGCGGGCGCAGCGAAGCGCCCCCGCGGCCGCTAGTGCGCAACTGAACGGTTGGGCCGGCTGCGGGCTTTGCGCGAGCTGGGGTCCTGGCAGCCGTTCGCGACACAACCGCCGCCGCTTCTGGGGCACCGGTCGTGAAGCGGCCGACCATCGCTGCAAGCTCTTCCGTCTCTCCCGACAGGGTCTGCGCGGCGGCTGTCGTTTCCTCTACCATCGCAGCGTTCTGCTGTGTCACCTTGTCCATGTTGTCAGCGGCCATCGAGACCTCCTTCAGGCTCAGCGACTGCTCGCGCGCGGCCTGCGCCATGTCCGTGATGATCTGCGTGACGCCGCCGACCTGGGCGACAATCTGCTGAAGGCTCTGGCCTGAGGCCGAGACGAGCGCTACGCCCTCCTCGACCTGCGCCGACGAGGTTGCGATCAGCCCCTTGATCTCCTTGGCCGCTTCCGCCGAACGCTGCGCCAGCCCGCGCACCTCCTGGGCCACCACGGCGAAGCCGCGTCCCGCCTCGCCCGCCCGCGCCGCCTCGACGCCGGCATTCAGCGCGAGGAGGTTGGTCTGGAAGGCGATCTCGTCGATCACCCCGATGATCTGGCCGATCTTGTCGGAGGACTGCTCGATCTGGCTCATCGCTGCGACTGCGCGCGTCACGACATCGCCTCCCTTCTCAGCCTCCTTTCGTGCGGTAAAGACAGCTGCACGGGCGTCATCCGCTTTCTGCGCCGTTGCATCGATGCCACGGGTGACTTCCGACAAGGCAGCGACGGTTTCCTCCAGAGAAGCGGCCTGCTGCTCCGTGCGCTGCGATAGGTCGTTGGCCGCAGTCGTAATCTGATGGGTACCGACTGCGATCGCCTGTGCACTCGAGGTGACACGCGTGATGGCATCCTCAAGTTGTTCAATGGCGATGTTGAAGTCGACACGGATTTTCTCCAGGCGCGGGGCAAAGGCGGACTGGATGCGATAGCTCAGCTTGCCCTCGGTCAATGCTCCAAGGGCGGCCGCCAGACGCTCGACGGCGAACTGAACTTCAGCCGCTTCCTCTGCTTGGTGCCTCTCTCGGTCCACGCGCTCGCGTTCTGACAGCGAGCGGTTGGCATCGATCTCCACTTCCAGCCGCAGCCGCTCCTCAGCATTCGTGCGAAACACCGCGACGGAGCGTACCATGTCGCCGATTTCGCTGCGATCGGGTGTCACGTCGAGCGGCGCATCCGCCCGGCCTGCCGCGAGATTACGCATCGTCTTCACGATCCGGGCGACCGGCTGCGTGATCGAACGCGTCACGACCGTTGCGAGCAGAGCGACCAGGGCGAGAAGACCACCGGACACAAGGAGCGATATCAGGAGGCCCTGCTTCTCGGCCTTTGCCGTCTCCCGAGCGAAAGAACCAAGAGCGGCCCCGACCTTGTCTTCCACCGTCTTCAGCGCATCGATGCGCGCCGTCGCCGCCTGATACCAGTCCTCACCGCTGACGGACGAAAGCGAGCCGCCAAAGGGACCTTCGAATGCGACCGCCCGCTGCCGCATCAGAAGCTTGCTGGCATCTCCCGCCAACACCGCGTCAAGCGCCTGTCGGTCTTCGCTCTGCGCTCGGGCGCCGAACTCGGAAAAGAAAACGTCCTGCATCGCCCCGAAGCGGACAAACTGCCGGTAGCCTTCCGGCGTGAAGCTTCCCGCGGCGAAAGCGCCGGTCCCGATCGTTCGCTCCTGGCCCGCTCTCTCCTTTCCTCGCAGAAGAGCGGAATAGGCGAGGATCCGGCCGGAAATCTGGCTGTTCGTCGTCAGATCGCTCATCGCCTCGATGAGATGGATGAGGCTGCCGATCGTTTCAGCAAAATGGGTCGCGACCTCGGGCACGCTCGCCTTCAGAGACGTGACGTCCTGGCGCATGGCCGTCAGCGCGGCGATGCGGGCCTCGGCCGTCCTCACGAGCTCGCCAAACGCCGGTCCTCCGACACCCCCGCTCGCCCTGAGATCCAGAAGGTCAAAGCGTTTGATCGCTTCGTCTGCGACCTGCCGCTGCTTCTCCAAGAGGGACGCGAAATCTGCACCCGCCATGGCGCCGATGAAGCCTGCCGACGCGCCGCGCTCCTTCTGGATCTCATGCACCAGCGCTCCAATCACGGACGCTTTGGAGGAGAGATCGGAGACAGCCTGCGCTTCCGACGCCGCGCGATACATAGCCACGTTGCTTTGCAGGGACAGTCCGAGGAGAGCGAGCGTCGGAATGGCGGCAACGATCACGATTCGTTTGCCGATGCTGATGTTGCCAATCAATTTCATCATGAGATGCACTGCTTCGCGATCTTGCCGGCCGCTCTGCGTTCGAAGACTGCTGCCGAGGGTTCACCAAAGGGATTTGGAGCCATAACCTATCGACGGTTCGGTTTACGAATTATGAGATCACTGCGCTTTTCCCTGAAACGTGAAGCTACCCTGCATCTGACGCGCATGCTATCTATGAACGGCAGGGGGTAGGGCTCAGCGCTGCGCTAGACATAATCCGGCTTGATCGTATCACGCAGCGCCTACCGACGGACACACCGCCTTGCACGGCTGAAAAGTTCAGCTGCCGCGGTGCTCCGCTTAATCGCAAATGATCTTGAGGGGCTTTATTGCGAAGAAAATTACCGCTGCATCCAGCACAGAGGTGATCCCGGCAAACCGTACTAGCGTTTCGAGTAGATCGCCGGCTTAGAGGGGCGATCCAAGCATGGCCAAAAGGGTGCGGTATAGCGAACCTTGCATCCACACTCCCCGTCGGCCACCGCGATGGCGTTGCGCTCTGAGGCGTCGCCTTCCAACCATTTTGGGTGAGGCCAACGGCAGGTGCGAGCGCGAGCGGTCGTCCACACCCTGGCAGCTGAAGGTCGTGAGTTGGTCGAGAGCCGTCCGACCGCTTCCGGACGGCTGCTTCAATAGCCGCTCGATACCGGACGGGGTGGATGAACGAACCCACTTCCGCGGGAGGGGCGGCGGCTTTGTTGTCGGAGGACTGATTTGAGCGCGCTGCGCTGATTGAGCGTCGCCTGGCGCGGGCGGACGATCCTGGCTCCTTCACCCGGACGGAGCTTCCCATGACGACCTCCATCATTCCCGCCGCCGCGGTGTTCTCTGCTGAGACGCAGCGCAACTACCTGCGCGACGTCGGACGCCTGGCCTCGTTCCTCGGACGCTCGCCCGACACGGCCAGCGTTGAAGACCTGCGCCGCTTTCAGATCGCGCTTCAGGAGGCCGGTCTCGGCGTGCCGACGATGAACGCCATCGTCTCGGCCCTGCGCTTCTTCTTCGTCCACACGATCAACCRACCCGATCTCGCCCGCAAGCTGGTGCGGCTGCGCTATCCCCGCAGCCTGCCCGATGTCCTGAGCCCGGACGAGGTCCGCCGGCTGCTGGGCGCCACCGTCTGCCTCAAGCACCTGGCGGCGCTTTCCGTCGCCTACGGGGCGGGGCTGCGTGCCGCGGAGGTCGCAAGCCTGAAGGTAGGCGACGTCGACTCCACCCGGATGCTCCTGCGCGTCGAGCGCGGCAAGGGCGGGCGCGACCGCAACGCCATGCTCTCCGCCGACCTTCTCGCTCTTCTGCGCGAGTGGTGGGTCGAGGGACACCGGCAGGGCATCCTTCACCGTGAGGGTTGGCTGTTTCGCGGGCAGAGCTGGGCCCGGCCCCTTTCGGCGAATGCGAGCATTCGCCTGTCGGGCAGGGCATCTCGACCCGGCAGCTTCATCGTGTCGTGGTCGAGGCGGCGCGGGCGGCCGAGATCTCCAAGCGCGTCGGGCCGCATACGCTGCGCCATTCCTTCGCCACGCACCTTCTGGAAGACGGCGTCGACATCCGCGTCATCCAGGTTCTACTCGGCCACGCCAAGCTCGACACCACCGCGCTCTACGCCAAGGTCGCCGTGCGCACGGTGCGGGCCGTGGTCAGCCCGCTCGATCGCCTCGCCCTGTTCCACCGCGAGGAGGCTTCGCCCGGCTGAAGC
Source organism: Aureimonas sp. Leaf427 (assembly GCF_001425485.1). Lineage (GTDB taxonomy): Bacteria > Pseudomonadota > Alphaproteobacteria > Rhizobiales > Rhizobiaceae > Plantimonas. The sequence goes on from NZ_LMQW01000029.1 coordinate 12,205, forward strand.
GATGGGCGCGCCGATCGAGCTTGCCGACATCCTGCGCATCGCCGGTTCCGCCTTCCGAGCTTCCCGTGCCGGACACCTGAGCTTGGCCGAACTCAAGGTCATGTCGGCAATCGAGGCTTGCCGCACCGCCGCGCTCGGGGGCCATGTCGAGGGCTGCGACGACTGCGGCCATCGGCGGATCGCCTACAACTCTTGCCGCAACCGGCACTGCCCACGGTGCCAGGGCGCGGCGGCGCGCGACTGGCTGACTGAACGCGAAGCCGACCTCCTGCCGGTCGGATACTTCCACATCGTCTTCACGCTGCCCGCCGAGATCGGCGTTGTCGCCTTCCAGAACAAGCGGGCCGTCTACGACCTCTTGTTCCGCGCCTCCACGGAAACGATGACAAGGATCGCTGCCGATCCGAAGCATCTGGGCGCCCGTATCGGCCTCACCGCCGTGCTCCACACCTGGGGCTCGGCCATGACCCACCATCCCCCGTCCACATGATCGTGCCAGGCGGCGGTCTCTCACCGGACGGGGGGCGGTGGATCGCGTCGCGTCCCGCCTTCCTGCTGCCCGTGCGGGTGCTCGGCGCCCTGTTCCGCCGCCTCTTTCTTGAAGGGCTCGTCGCTCTCCACAGTGYCGGCAAGCTCGCCTTCCATGGCTCGCTTGCCCACCTCGCAGAGCCCCGCGCCTTTGCCCGCTATCTCACGCCGATGCGGCGCAAGCGCTGGGTCGTCTATGCSAAGCCACCCTTCGCGGGGCCAGAGGCGGTTCTCGCCTACCTGTCGCGCTACACCCACCGCGTCGCCATCTCGTCTCGGCGTATAACCGCTTTCGACGGCAGCGCCGTCACCTTCCGCGTCAAGGACTATCGCCAGGACGGCGCCGCCCGCCACCGCACTTTGACGCTGGAGGCCGGCGAGTTCATCCGCCGCTTCCTCCTCCACGTCCTGCCCCGCGGCTTCCATCGCATCCGACACTACGGCTTCCTCACAGGGCCGRACCGCAAGGAGAAGCTCSATCGCATCCGCGTGCTGCTCGGTACGCAGCCCGCGCCCGGGCCCGCCACCACGGCACCGGACAAAGACGAGCCGCCCGCCTTCCGCTCGACCGGTCCGTGCTGCGGCGACTCCATGAGCGTCGTCGGCATCTTCCTGCGCTGGCGGCAACCACGAGGACCGCCGCCGCACCCGCCACCGCGCCGGGAGTGTTCGCCATGACCCGGCATGGCACGACATCGCCACCTGCTCGGGACCATGTGCTCCGGGGCGCAATCCTGTGCGGCCCTGTGACGAGAGAAGGTGTTCGACGCGATCCCCGCGGCCGCTCCACCCCCGTCTCGTTGCCGTCACCTGAT
>NZ_LMQW01000030.1 GCF_001425485.1 Aureimonas sp. Leaf427
GGCCTGACGCCCTACGAATACATCGCCAAAATCTGGACGTCAGAGCCACAACGGTTCATCCTCAATCCGATCCACCAGATGCCGGGACTGAACACCTAGCGTATTCGCGACTACTTGCCGACCTCCTTTGAACGTGTCATCGTCTATCTTCTTATGGCCGACATCGAGCCCGATCTCAACGCGCTGATCGTCAAGGCCGTGGCGCCATCGCCGCCAGAGCACGCCTCAACGCCTGATCTGATCCGCTGCCGCTAAGTGCCGCTCCGGGCATCAGCGGCAGCCTACCCCTCATCATCGCCGCAGCCGCTTTAGCGCTGGCGCAGCGCATGGGAAAGCAATGTCCATGGCCAACATCACCGAAGCGAAACTCTCAAGCCAGCAGGTGCACGGTACACCGACCTGCGTCGCCGCCGTTCGGTCCGCCGCTGCCCCGCGGTCGCTTCAGTCTGTCCGCACCCTCGCTGTCCGCCCGCGTCGCCAAGAGCACCCTCGACACAGCCCCTGGAGGCCGAAGCTTCCAGCGAGCCATCGCACGTTGACGACCCCGCCCTAATCGTCGGCCTGTCGCTGTGGACCGCCCCGCGGCACGAGCGCTAGGTTGCAGCGGTTGCCGCTCGGCGCGATGGGAGCGTCACCCATCGCTTTATGGTCGTACTTGCCAACCACCTGCGCCGCCATGCAGATGCAGGCGACCCGACATGCCGCCTCGTCCTCGACTGGCTGGCGGGCAAGGGCCTCATTGACGGCCCGCACCGTGCGCACAGCGACCTTGGCGTAGAGCGCGGTGGAGTCTAGCTTGGCGTGACCGAGCAGAGCCTGGATCGCGCGGATGTCGACGCCGTCCTCCAAAAGATGCGTTGCAAAGGAATGGCGCAGCGTATGCGGCCCGACGCGTTTGGGGATCTAGGCTGCAGTGTGGCCGAAGCTCTTTCTGGACGGATTCGCCAAAGACTCCTTGGGGCTCGCGCCCTGTTCGAGAATCGGTCGGATTTCGAGTTCCGGCTGATCGAGCTGGAAAAGACCGCCATGGCCATTTCCGCCCGGCAGGCCCCGGCGAACTCGCCTTCGGCAAGGATCAGGCCGTGTGCGACGGCAATCACGCCAAATATAGAAAACTCGAATGGAACCCGTACGCGTGCCATGCAGACGGGTAACGGCGCTCGTCCTGACCAACGTGATCGCCTTTTCCCGAACATCCATCGCGACCTCCTTCGGGGGAGTGTTGCGGCGACCGATTGAATTCACCTCCTCGATCATTCCTCCGACACGTTGACATCATGCTGACATGTTAGCTATTCGTAGCTGAACGCAAAGCGGGAGTGCAGTATGTCTCGAACCATTTTCGGCTTGTCCGCGGCTCTGGCGACGCCTTTTCATGCGGATGGCTCGATCGACACCGCGAAAGCGGCCCGCCATGCGGCCTGGTGCCTCGCCAATGGCTGCGCCAGCGTGACGCTGTTCGGCACGACGGGCGAGGGCGCCTCCGTCTCCGCCGCTGAGCGCAACACCGTGCTCGATGCATTCCAGGCCGCCGGCATCGAGGCCGGAAAGATCGTCGCCTGCGTCATGGCGAATGCGAGCGGGGATGCGCGCGACCAAACGGCGGAGATCCTTCGTCGCGGCGGGCGCAGCGTGCTCCTTGCGCCGCCCTCCTATTTCAAGAACCCGACCGAGGACGGCGTCTTCGCCTGGTTCTCGGAGGTTCTCTCCGCCCTCGGTGACGAGGCACGCGGCATCATCCTCTACAACATCCCGTCCGTGACGGCAGTGGAACTCTCTGTCGCGCTGGTCGGACGACTGCGCGAGGCCTTTCCTCGCGCCATTGCGGGCGTCAAGGACTCATCGGGCAACTGGACCTATACGCAGGCGCTGCTCGCTGCCCACAAGGATATCGCCATCCTCATCGGCGACGAGCGCAGCCTCGCCGCCGGCATCCGCATGGGTGCGGAGGGCGCGATTTCCGGCATGGCCAACATCATGCCGCAGCGCCTGTCAGCACTCATCGCATCAGGTGAGGACGATGCCGATCTCGTCTCGCTCGTCGAGGCCGTCGTCTCGCAGCCGGTCATCCCCGCCGTGAAGGCGCTGATCTCCGCGCGTACCGGCGAGTCCGAGTGGCTGCGCGTGCGCCCGCCGCTCGTCGCGATCTCCGATGCGGCGGCCGGCTCGCTCACCTCGGCCCTGGCGCGCCTTCAGCCCGCCTCCGCCGCAGCGGCTTGAGCAAGGCGATGGAGGCCGGTACCGTTTCCGTGGAGGGTGGCCGAGGCCGTGAGGCCGACCCGCTCAAGCTACGCGAGCGCGCTTATGAGAGCTTCATCGAAGGGCTCCTGGCGCGCGAATTCGTGCCGGGGCAGTTCCTTTCGCAGCGCCAGCTCGTCGCGCGAACGGGCCTGCCGCTCGGCGCGATCCGAGAGATCATCCCGCGCCTGGAATCGGAAGGATTGCTGACGACCGTGCCCCAGCGCGGCATCCAGATAGCCCATGTCGATCTCAACCTCATTCGCGAGGCCTTCCAATTCCGCCTGTTCCTGGAGAAGGAGGCCGTCGCACTCTTTACCGTTTCGGCCTCCGATGCAGTGCTGGCCGAGCTTCGTCGCGAGCACGAGGACATGCTGGCTCTGGCTGAGCAGCGCGTTCTCACCAAGGAAGAGGAGGCCCGGGCGCAAGCGATCGACTGGCACCTCCACGACACGTTCGTCGATGCGCTCGGCAACGGCATCATCTCTTTGGCCTACCGCGTCAATTCTGTGAAGCTGCGGCTGATCAATCAGGATCGCTACCGTATCGACGGGCGCGTTCAACCGGTGATGCGCGAGCACTTGAAGGTGATCGAGGCAATTGAAAGCCGCGATCCGCAGAAGGCCTCGCAGATGATCGCGGAGCATATCGACAGTGCAAGGCGGCTCGCCCTCAACGTCTGAGGCCGTATCGCCGAGGAGACCGGAGGGTGGAGAAGCGTCGAAGAGCGCCCTGCCCGAACCAACTGAAATGGGAGGATTTCGCATGTCCCTTGATCGCATCGCCCGTTCCCCGGCCGAAGGCCTGTCCCGTCGCCGCTTCCTGGCGGCAGGCGTCGCCATGGGCGCGCTCGCCGCAAGCGGCCTCGGACCGGCCTTCGCGCAGAGCGCCGTCGACTGGAAGAAGCACGCCGGCACCACGCTGGAAGTGAACCTCATCAAGTCGCCGCGCGGCGACATCCTGCGCAAGTACCAGTCCGAGTTCGAGGAGCTGACCGGCATCAAGGTCAATTCCGAAGCGACGCCCGAGCAGCAGCAACGCCAGAAGGCCGTGATCGAGCTGACCTCCGGACGGCCGAGTTTCGACGTCGTGCACTTGAGCTTCCACGTCCAGAAGCGCCAGTTCGAGAAGGGCGGGTGGCTCGCTGATCTCTCGGGCTTCCTGAAAGACCCCACGCTGACGGAAGCCACCCTCAACGAGGCCGACTTCGCGCAGGCCGGCATGCAGTACGCCAAGGACAAGGAAGGCACGCTGCGGGCGCTGCCCTTCTCCGTGGATTACTGGATCGTCTACTGGAACAAGGACCTCTTCGCCGCCAAGAGCCTTCAGTACCCCGAGACCTTCGATGCGATGGTGACGGCGGCGAAAGCCCTGAAGGACGACGAGGCCGGCACGTCCGGTTTCGTCGCGCGCGGCATGAAGAACGCCAACACTCCGGTCTGGACCGCGTTGATGCTCGGCTACGGGCAGAAGGCGGTGGGCGACGACGGCGTGCTGAACACCGATGGCACCGAGGCTGTCGCGGCTGCCGCGATCTATCAGGACCTCATGACCAACACCGCGCCGCGTGGCGCCACCGGCTTCAACTGGGCGGAGTGCCAGTCGGCCTTCCTCCAGGGCAAGGTCGGCATGTGGCTCGATGGCATCGGCTTCGCGGCGCCCCTGGAAAATCCGGAATTGTCGCGCGTCGTTGGCAAGGTTGGCTACGGCGTCATGCCGGCCGGTCCCGCGACGCGGGCGGCGCCGACCTTCGGCGACGGGCTCGGCGTGACGGAGGCGTCCCAGAAGAAGGAGGCGGCCTACCTTTACTGCCAGTGGGCGATCTCCAAGGAGATGGGCGCGCGCCTCTTCCAGGCCGGCGCGGGCGTTCCCTTCCGCAACTCGATCGTCAATGATCCGGAGGTGCTGGCCGGCGTCTCCATGCCCAAGGACTGGGCGACCGCCGTCTCGCAATCGGCCAAGATCAGCCAGATCGCGCTGCCGGTCATCGTTCCCGTCACGGAGTTCCGCGACGTCTATGGCGTGGCGCTGACCAACCTCCTCGCCGGAGCGGACGCGGCGGCCGAGCTCTCCAAGGCGACCGAGCAGTTCAAGCCGATCCTGGCGCGCAGCGAGGCCTCCTGAGACCCCTTCCGGGTCTTCGGCATCGTCCTGAAGCTTGAGGAGGAGGCGCAATGAGCGCGGTGGCAACGAGATCTTCAGCGGACGGGACGGCGGACGGCGTGGCGGCGAAGCCCGCCGCCCCGCGACGCGCCAAGCGGCATGGGCCGAGCTACTGGCCCTTCGTGGCGCCGGCGCTCGTCGTGGTGGTCGCGGTCATCCTCTTTCCGTGGGTCTTCACGATCTGGATGAGCGCCAACGAATGGACGCTCGGCGGGGCGCAGACCTTCGTCGGCTTCGACAACTACATCCGCCTCGCCGGCGACGCGCGCTTCTGGGAATCCATGAGCCACGCGCTGGTCTACACCGCGCTTTCGGTGATCGCGCCGCTGATCCTCGGCACGTTCGCCGCCGTCCTCTTCGATTCCAACATGCCGATGCGCGGCTTCCTGCGCGCCATTTTCGTCATGCCGATGATGGCGACGCCGGTCGCCATCGCGCTGGTCTGGACGATGATGTTCAACCCGCAGTTGGGCGTCCTCAACTACCTCCTGAAAAGCACCGGCCTCCCCGAGCAATCCTGGATCTACGACCAGTCGACCGTGATCCCCTCGCTCGTCCTCGTCGAGACCTGGCAGTGGACGCCGCTCGTCATGCTCATCGTGCTGGGCGGCCTCGCCTCCCTGCCGCGCGAGCCCTACGAGGGCGCCGAGATCGACGGGGCTAACGCCTGGCAAAAATTCCGCTTCATCACGCTGCCGCTGATCGCGCCCTTCATGATGGTCGCCGTCATCATCCGCTCGATCGACGCCCTGAAGAGCTTCGACATCATCTTCGCGATGACGCAGGGCGGGCCGGGCACGGCCTCGGAGACGATCAACATCTATCTCTACAACGTCGCCTTCGCTTATTACGACATCGGCTACGCCTCCGCGATCGCGGTGGTCTTCTTTGTCGTCATCATCGCCATGTCGCTCGTCATGCTGCACCTGAAGCAGCGCACGAAATGGAACGGGTGAGGGCCATGACCATGAAGCGCTTCGCCAACAAAGCAGGCCTCGCCTTTCTCGGGATCGTGCTCGTCTCGCCCGCCGTCTTTTTCTTTCTCTGGATGCTCTCGCTCTCGCTGAAATTCGAAGTCGATAACGGCGCCTATCCGCCGATCTTCATCCCGGAACGCTTCGCCTGGACGAACTACACCAAGATCTTCGCGGAGAACGACTTCCTCCTCTATTTCTGGAATTCGCTTCTCGTCACCGGCACCGCGACGCTTCTGGCGCTGCTCGTCGGCGTGCCCGCCGGCTACGGCATCGCGCGGCTGCGGGCGAACAAGGCGGCGATCGTCATCATGATCGCGCGCATGACGCCGGGCCTGTCCTTCCTCATTCCGCTCTTCCTCCTCTTTCAGACGGTCGGCCTTCTCGGCACGCTCTGGCCTCAGATCGTCATCCATCTCGTCGTGACCGTGCCGATCGTGATCTGGGTGATGATCGGTTATTTCGAGACGACGCCGATGGAGCTCGAAGAGGCCGCCGTGATCGATGGCGCGACGAGCTGGCAGGTCTTCTTCAAGGTGGCGCTGCCGATCGCCCGGCCGGGCATCGTCGTCTCGCTCATCCTTTCCGTCATCTTCTCCTGGAACAACTTCGTCTTCGGCATCGTGCTCGCCAACCGCGAGACGCGCACGCTGCCCGTGGCGGTCTACAACATGCTTTCCTTCGAGCAGGTGAGCTGGGGCCCGCTCGCGGCCGCCGCCATCGTCGTCACGCTGCCCGTCCTCGTCCTCACCCTCTTCGCCCAACGCCAGATCGTCGCCGGCCTCACCGCGGGCGCGGTGAAGTGAGCGGCCGGCCCTCCAAGGATTCTTGCTCATGGCATCTGTGACCATCCGCAACGTGAAGAAGAGCTTCGGCGCCCTCGCCACGATCCACGGCGTTTCGATCGACATCGCCGATGGCGAGTTCGTCGTCCTCGTCGGCCCGTCCGGCTGCGGGAAGTCGACGTTGCTGCGCATGCTGGCGGGGCTGGAAGAGATCAGCGGCGGCGAGATCCTGATCGGGCCGAGGGTCGTCAACGACCTTCCCGCCAAGGAGCGCGACATCGCAATGGTTTTCCAGAACTACGCGCTCTATCCGCACATGAATGTCGCCGACAATATGGGCTTCGCGCTGAAGCTGAAGGGCGCGGACAAGGCCGAGGTAGAGCGGCGGATCAAGCCGGCGGCCGATATCCTGGGCCTCACACCACTTCTCGACCGCTTCCCGCGCCAGCTCTCGGGCGGCCAGCGCCAGCGCGTCGCCATGGGCCGGGCCATCGTGCGCGACCCGCAGGTCTTCCTCTTTGACGAGCCGCTCTCGAATCTCGACGCCAAGCTGCGCGTCTCCATGCGCTCGGAGATCAAGAACCTCCACCAGCGCCTCGGCACCACGATCGTCTATGTCACGCACGACCAGATCGAAGCCATGACCATGGCGGACAAAATCATAGTTATGCGAGACGGCCGCGTCGAGCAGGTCGGCGCGCCGCTCGAACTCTACGACCGGCCCGCCAACACCTTTGTCGCCGGCTTCATCGGTTCGCCCTCGATGAACTTCGTACATGGCCGCGTCGAGGAGACCGGGGCCGGGCAAGGCGGCGCCTTCGTCACGCCCGAAGGCCATCGCCTGCCGTTGCCCGCCGGCCTTTCGCCGGTCACGCCAGGCGAGATGACCTATGGCGTGCGCCCCGAACACGTGCGCATTGCCGATGGCGGCATTCCCATCGAGATCGAGGTGGTGGAGCCGACCGGCTCGGAGGTCATGGTCGGCGCCCGCCTGGGCGGCCAGCCTATTTCCTGCCTTTTTCGCGACCGCCTGTCGCTCCGCCCCGGCGAGCGCATCCCGGTCGCCTTCGAACAGGCCTCCAGCCATATCTTCCAGCGCGACACGGGCCTGCGAATCCGCACTCAGGCGGAAGGCGCGGCGCGTCACTGAGGCGATGTTCTCTGATTTCGTTTGTCGTTTCGGAACAACCGGTTTCCACTTGCCTCTGACAGACTCTACATGTCTGATCCGAGGTTTTGATGGTGCAGACTTTTCACAGGAGTGGAAGGAGGCACTATGGGCAAGGCTCACCACGCAAGCGCCACGACGACTGCGGCAGTCCGTCGAGCGATACAGCATAGTCAAGAGAGCCTCAGAGCGCTTGCCAGGCGCTACGGGATCAATCCGAAGACCGTGGCTAAGTGGAAGGAGCGGACCTCGACGGCCGATCGCAAGACAGGCCCGACCGAGCCAAAGTCGACAGTGCTGTCGGTCGAGGACGAAGCCGTCATCGTAGCCTTCCGGCGCCATACGCTGCTGCCGCTCGACGACTGCCTCTAAGCGCTGCAGCCGACGATCCCCCATCTGACGCGGTCACCGCTGCACCGCTGTCTTCAGCGTCATGGCATTTCTCGTCTGCCCGATGTCGAGGGTGACAAGCCCGTCTGGAAGAAGTTCAAGCGCTACCCGATCGGATGCTTTCACGTCGATATCACCGGGGTGCAGACGGCCGAGGGCAAGGTCTCCCTCTTCGTGGCCATCGATCGCACGTCCAAATTCTCCTTCGCCCAGCTGCATCTCTCAGCCGGCAAGATGGAAGCGGCCCAGTTCCTGCGCGGTCTGGTGGCGGCCGTCCCTACGTCATTCACACTGTGCTGACCGACAACGGCATCCAGTTCACCAGCCGGGCCTTCGAGTGGAACGGCATCGAGCATCGCGTGACCAAGGTGAAGCACCCCTGGACCAACGGCCAGGTCGAGCGGATGAGCAAGGCGGACATAGCGCTGGCGGCCCTGACGCTCGACGGCGACGAGGCCGCCTTCCGTCAGCCGGGCAATGTGGCCGCTCGCCGTCTGTGCGGTGACGCCGGCATGGGCGGCGAGTTCGCCCGCCGTCAGCGCTTCACCCGACATCAGCGCAGCCAGCATGTTGGCGCGGGCGGGATCGCCCATCAGGAAGGCGGCTTCTGCGATGGTGTTGCCGGTCGGACGATCGATCATGGGCGGGGAGGATAGGCTGGGCGGGCTGGCTTGTCAGGCGGCGAGGCTTCGGCCAAGACCGAAGCATCTTTTGCGAGCGCAACGCTAAGCCCCGCCGGCACCTCGCTTCCTCCACCCGAAAGCCCCGACATGGCGGATCACCAGCCGCGCCTTCTCGTCAGCCTCGCGATGCTCCTCGCCCTCGCCACGCTCTGGGGCGCGTCCTACACGTTCATCAAGGTCGGCGTTGCCACCATCCCGCCGATCACGCTGATCGCCGCGCGCACGCTGATCGCGGGCGGGCTGCTCGTGGTGATCCTCCGGATGCGCGGTCTTCGCCTGCCGACGGACGGGCGCAACACCAAGCGCTTCCTGATCCAGGCCTGCCTCAACTCCGTGCTGCCCTTCACCCTCGTCGCCTGGGGCGAGCAGCATGTCGATGCCGGGCTCGCCGTGATCCTGAACTCTCTGACGCCGGTCTTCGCCTTCCTCATCAACGCGCTCGTCACGCGCCACGAGACGGTGACCGGTCCAAAGATCTTCGGGGTCGTCGCGGGCCTCGTCGGCATCTGCCTCGTGGTAGGGCCGGCCGCCCTCAACGGGTTCGGCATGGCGCTCACCGCACAGCTCGCCATCGTCTTTGCCGCCGTCGCCTATGGCGCGGCCGTGACCTTCGGGCGCACGTTCAAAGATCTCGATCCGATGATGCCGGCGGCTGGCTCGCTGATCTGGGGTGCGGCGATCCTGATCCCGGTGAGCCTCGTCGTCGACCGGCCCTGGACGCTGGAGCCCTCGCAGGCCTCGATCCTCGCGCTCCTCGCCCTCGCCGTCTTCTCCACGGCGCTGGCCTTCGTGATCTACTTCACGCTGCTCCAGCGCCTCGGCTCGGTCGGTACGACGGCGCAGGCGTATCTCCGCGTGCCGATCGGCGTCGGCATCGGCATCCTCTTCCTCGGTGAGGTGCCGCAGCCCTCCGCCTGGATCGGTCTTGCCTTCGTGATCGTCAGCGTCGTCGCCATGACGCTGCCCGCGGGACGACGCGTGCGCCCCGCCTGATGTGTTGGTTCGACGTGGCTTCGCCGTCAGGCGATCGTGTCGACCACGCCGCCATCGACGCGCAGCGCCGCTCCGGTCGTGGCGGAGGCCTGCTGTGAGGCGACGTAGACGCAGAGGTTGGCGACCTCTTCCACGGTGGCGGCGCGCTGGATGATGGAGGTGGAGCGGTGCGCTTTCACGAAGTCGGCCGCGACCTCCTCGAGCGGCTTGCCGGTTTTGGCGACCTCGCCGGCCAGCATCTCGGCGACGCCCTCCGACAGGGTCGGGCCGGGCAGGATGGCGTTCACGGTCACGCCGGTTCCGGCCATGCGCTTGGCGAGGCCGCGCGAGAGGGCGAGGTCGGCGGTCTTCGTCACGCCGTAGTGGATCATGTCGGCGGGAATGTTGAGGCCGGACTCCGAGGACAGGAAGAGGACGCGACCCCAGCCCTTGTCCTTCATGCCCGGCAGATAGGCGCGTGACAGCCGCACGCCGGATAGGACGTTGACCGCGAAGAAGCGCTCCCACTCGGCATCGGGCGTCTCGAAGAAGTCCTGCGGCCCGAAGATGCCAGCATTGTTGACGAGGATGTCGACGGCCGGAAGGGCGGCGACGATCGCATCGCAGCCCTCGGCCGTGCCGACATCGCCCGCGACGCCGCGCACGTCCGCATCGGGTGCTGCGCTCTTGAGCCTGGCGACGGCCGCTTCGGTGCGAGCCTTGTCGCGACCGTTGAGGACGGTGCGGGCGCCAGCCTTGGCCAGACCCAGCGCGATGGCGAAGCCGATGCCGGCGGTGGAGCCGGTGACGAGGGCGGTCTTGCCCGAGAGGTCGATCTTCATGGCGTGTCTCCGAGGATGGTGTCGAGGTCGATGGCATCCGCCATCGCCTTGTTGCCGGGATCGCCGGGATGAAGGCGGTCGCCGCTGTCGTAGGACGGCAGGAACTGCATCGGGTCCGCCGGGTCGGCGAGCAGCCGGTCGAAGTCCGCGACGGCATCGAACGTGCCGGACGTGCGGATCCAGTCGTTGATGCGCCGTCGCAGGGCGTCCTTGTCAGCACTGTAGTAGGTGGCCTCCAGCGGCGTTCCGGGAAGGGCGCCGGCAAAGGGCGGAAGCGTCGCGCCGACGATCCTAACGCCATGCGCGCGAGCGCGGGCGGCGATCTGGCGATAGCCTGCCGTCAGGCGCTCGAAACTCATCGGCGGCTCGCCGGGCGCGAAGGGTGTGCCCGGCCAAGCGATGTCGTTGATGCCGAGCATCAGGATCAGCGTGCGGATCTTCGGCTGGGCGAGGACGTCTCGGTCGAGCCGGGCGAGCGCGTTCGCGCCCATCCGGTCGGACAGGAGCCGCGCGCCGGAGATGCCGGCATTGACGACGGCGATGCCTTCGGGCGCGGCGCGGGCGGCGAGATAGTCCGGCCAGCGCGTGTCGGCGCCGAGCGCCGCGCCGGCGCCGTCCGTGATGCTATCGCCGAGGACGACCACTGTGCCTTTCGCCTCCGGCGCATCGACGAGGATGTCGGACAGGAAGAGGCGCTGCGTCAGCGTCTCGCCTGCCGGCAGGTCGGTATCCTTGACATGCAGGCCTTCGACCAGCCGGGACTCGGCCTTGCCGTCCCAGTGGAAGGTCTCGACAGGAACCTCCTCGGCGAAGTTCAGGCTCACCGCCAGCGCCTCGCCGGCCTCGACCTGCATCTTAACGGGATCGCTGAGGATCGAGGCGCCGGGCAGGATCGTGCTCTCGGCCTCGCCTCCGAAGGTCAGAGCCCGGTCGCTCGAAGGTTCGATCGTCATGCCGCCCGTTGAACGCGCCAGATGCGTCGCCGCGATCTGCACCTCGCTGTGTCCATCATCGTTGGACAGGCGGATGCGGACCGCTGTTCCGCCGATGCCGATCCGGGCGACCTGCCGGAGCGTGCGGTTCTTCAGCGTCGCCGGCACGTCCGTCGGAAACAGGAAGTCGGCGCTCCAGACGGGCTGCGGGCTTGCCATCCAGGCGGGGACCCAGTCGCCGGCGGAGGATGGGGCGGGGCTTGAGAGAAGGATCGCTGCGGCTAGGCCGGATCGACATTCAGCCCAACCAGAGCATGGCGCCGGCCAAGTGGACGAAGCCTTTGAAGTGGATGGTGCGGCGGTCGTAACGAGTAGCG
>NZ_LMQW01000031.1 GCF_001425485.1 Aureimonas sp. Leaf427
AAACGTCCTGAGGGTCGCGTCCCGCCAGAAGCTGGTCCAAAAGCTCTTTGTCGATAGCCATGCGATGGTCCTTTCCTTTCCATCATCATGACCTCCCGCACAGAACTCCTGACAGTCCCCGGCTGTGCGCGCTGCCTCAATGAACTCCTTCGAGAGGCCGGCCGCCGACATCTCCTTGATGGATTCATCGGCGGACTCAACTGACATCAGGCTCGTCGTTGAGACGATCCAGCCGTACTCGTAAGTCATGACGTTGAACGGCAGCTCCTCCTGGTTCAGCAGCTCGACGTCCCCGTCGGTCAGATGCCCGGTCGAGATGTCCATGAAATTGTAGATTGCCACGGTGCCTGCTCCCCTTCGAGACAATCATGTCCGAGGAAGGCACCGGATGTCACGGGGCTCTCGGTGGACACTGCGTTCGGATCCGTTCGAACTCTGCCTCATGTTTCGCTGGCGTCCGTGTCGTGGCGAGGCCAGACCCACAAGCCGGCCGCGAAAGCGACGGGACTCAGCGGGGGAAGCCCAATATGCGGGCATAGCCATACCGCGCTTGTCCGCGCGCACTGACCGACGCGCCGTTCGAGCCTACCTCGCCGACACACAAATGGCCCATTCACTTTAACTCCCGGTCCGCGATCGCCCACATCCCGGTTTCGGTGAGGCAAGCCGCGACAGCTTCTACCTCCGCGCGTCGCTCGAGGACGATGGCGCGTGCCCGTGCGAGTTCATCCTGCAGGACGCTCTCGACCTTCGCACGTGCGACAGGATCGAACTCAAGCCTCTTCGCGATCACTTCAGGGGAGGGCGCCGCGATCGTCAGAAGCGCGCCGCCAAGGCCCAGCGCCAGCTCGAGCTTTGCGACAAGACCGACGGCTTGCGATAGATCCGACTCAGGCGCACCGCCGCATGTGTCGCCGCAGGAACCGAGGATTACCTCCTCGGCGGCCATCCCGGCCAGCATGGTCGTTACCAGCGCCAGGTACGAGGATCGTGTCCGGTCAAAGCCTTCCATCTGGCTAAACTCCGTCCGGTTCGAGGCGGCTCCGCGAACCTCACGAGCAACACTGGAACGGGTGGGCACGCTTCCCGACTCCGCCGCCAGCGCGATCCCGACGATGACGTGCCCAGCCTCGTGGACACAGATCCTGCGGAACAGCTGGTCGCTCATGCGCAGCGGCGGCGGCAGGCTGCCGAGCAGATCCTCGTTTCTCATGACACGGCGGGACGTTCGTGCGGTCCGACGCGCGTTCCGGACGAGCTGCTCAAGGTCGGCGCCTGTCATCCCATCGGTGAATTTCGAGACGTCGCAGAGACCGCAATTGCCCAGCTCGCCCCGAAGGTGATGGCGCAGGATGCCTTCTCTCGCTTCCTCGTTCGGAAGCGGGATGTGCAGGTGTCGGTCGAGACGGCCGGCCCGACGGATGGCCGGATCGATCAAATCCGGATAATTGGTTGCCCCTACGACAACGACGCCAGTCCTTGCCTCCGCGCCGTCCAAGCACTCCAGGAAACCGTTGATGACCTCCCGGCAGTAGGCAGCGTTGTGGTCTGAGACGTTCGCACGGTCGCCGAAGGAATCGAGCTCGTCGACAAAGAGGATGCTCGGTGCGGACTTGCTTGCCTCCGCGAAGGCACCCCGCATCTGCGCCAGCAGCTTGTTCAGATATCCCGCGGCCTGCCATTGCGCCAGCGAATGGATGAAGACGGGCACCCCACAGGTGCGGGCCAAGGCCAGCGCGAACGTGGTCTTTCCGGTTCCCGGAGCTCCTGACAGCAGCGCGCCGCGATCGACATCCGCCCACCCGATGCGACCGGCCGCGTAGTCGGCGAGATCGACGGCTAATGCCTTGCCCCACTCCGATGCTTCGCCAAGACCATGAAGGTCGTCGAGCATCGGACCTGGCGGCACGCCGAGAACTCGAACCTCTTTGCGAACGGAAATCTTTTCCTGTTTGGCAATCTTCTCCGCTTCATTCGCGGCTTTGATCCTGTGCGCGAGCGCGACGGCCGACCGAAAGGACCGTCCGCCCTCGAGCAAGAGCGTCAGGAGCGGCCAAGGCACCGAATAGATCGCCTCGATGTCAGAGGCGGAGGCATTGCCGGCTCCCGGCATCTGAAGCGCAACCGCGCGCATGAGTGCCTCGTCGGGTGAGGGCAACATCGCGACGGCGTCGGCAAGTTCGGCAACGTGGGAAGGGATGGCCTCAACCAAGTCGTAGAGGAAGCAGACGTGATGTGACGCGTGCAGGTAGCGGACGAGAGTGGTCATGTCGGGGGTGCGGTCGGCCCTCGTGCCGGTGCGGTCCTCGACGCGGACACAGTTTCGTTCAGGCTTGTTTTCCCTGAGAACGTCTTCGACCGCGTCCTCAAAGATGGCGGACTCGCTTTCGCGGACTCCCGCCAGCACCACGATGCAAGGAGCGCCAGCCAAGGCGCAATGCAAGCCAGCGGCCCGGAACGCCTGCTTGACCAAGGCAGTCGCGACGAATGCAGTCGGGTTGAAGCGCTCCGCGTGTACCGTCACTTCCCCGATATCGAGCGGTTGGTACCTGTCGAGCCGTGTCATCGATCGGCTCCGTTCGCGATGGTGGCTGGATCTCCGAGGCGGTAGAGCCGGGATAGCGTGCGCGCATAGCCGTGCGAGGGCGCGTGAATCCAAAGGTCGGATGTGAACCCCGGCCGGCCCGACCGGATCTTCGGATGGCCGAGGAACTGCCCGGCGAGGCACGGGGAACTTCTCGAGGCGAGCGTCCACCTCTCGAGGACGGGCGCGGCCGAGAGGGCGAACTGGCTCGGATGGCGTCCATCAACGAGCGCCTCTACGTCGGCGACGAGGCGCTTCAAAAGGTTGAGGTGCTCGTGGAGCTGGAAAGGTTCGCCGGACGGCGGGACGAGGATGGCCATGGAACAGACTCCGATCGCCCGCCGCAATGCGGTCCGGGCGTCGCGAAAGGGAAGGGCGCGATTTAGGCTTCGCGCCGTATCACCCTCGTGCGGGAGCTGATGGGTTCGTCGAGATCCATGTCGACGACGCGGGCGAGGGCGAGCGAGGCGACCGCAGCGACCGGCCGGCTTGTGTGACGGAAGATCCCCAGGCACTCGGCCAAAGTAACCGAACTTTCCTCGTCGAGGACGGCCAGCAAGCGAACCCGGTCGTCGAGCGACACGCGCCACCGGGCATACGGGAGGATGAGCTTTGCGTTGTCGAGGCGAACTGAGTCGATGTCAGCGTCCGTTACGATGCGTGTGCCGCTTGGTAGGCTGATAGGCTCGAGACGCGTTCGGTCTGGCGAGGCGAGAAGCAGGTGCTCCTCTCCGCCGTGTCCATGAGTGACAAATTCGGCAACGCATCGGGCCTCGGCCAGTGGCACTTGGCAGCGCCAATGCTCGACTGCGGGATCGATGTCGAGGAGACGTGCCACGTCGACGGCGAAGGGAGTAGGCAGCCGTACCTCGCCGCGGCAACGTAGAGGTTGGTACCCTGCGCTTCCGCTAGCTGGGGCATTCGGAGGAGCAGTCCGCGGATGTGCGAGTGCCCGGATGTCGGTGACGATGTCTGAACGCATGGAGATGCTCCGCACAGGACGGGGCATCGCCTCTCGTCCGGTCAGCCTCGAAGAGGGTGTGCGGTCAGCGTATCGACGGGCTCAAATTATCGGCGCGTAGAGCGGCGGCACCTGTCAGGTGCAAGCATGTCCGCTGGAGAGCTGGTCCGTTGCGCATGGCAGACAGGCTAATTCCGGACAGCGTCAAGAGTCAACACTGCGGTCGAATCGATCGATCGGCAGGCCAGAATCGAGAGGCGGACCTCCTTCCCATTCAGGTGTCATGCGTCGACCTACAGCTAGCGGTGCAGTTAGACTGCGGTGCGGCTGCCCGGTGCCGCGGCCAGCCGGCAACGCCCCAGTCCTTCTGTCTCGGAGTGGCCGAAGACGGGCCATTCGGGGCCCTTTGCCTCGGCTCCGGTATCACGCCCGGGCTCGCATGCTGGATGACTTGCAGCTCAACGGAACCTACCCCGTTCATTTCCTACGCCGCTCGCGATCGCGGGACATCGAGATCTGGCGCGAGCCGATCACGGCGCAGACAAGGTTGATGATTATGCTGTCCGGAGATTACCCACAGCTTTCGGACATCACCTTGTGGTGCTCGGCGATCGCAAGACATACTGACGACGGACGTAGGTGTGGTGAAGTGTCGTACAAAGCCCCCTAAACCCGTGGAATTCACTGGGAGAATGAACGAATGACCGACCCGTCCCATGCCGAGAACGCCAAACTTAATGAAGAGCTCACATGCGCCAGTGAAGCGAACCAGTCGCTTACCGTTGAGAACCAGCGAATGAGGGAGGCGCTGGAGGCGGCCATAAGCGCGTTTCGAGAGACGGGAAACATGGAGATGGCGGAGCGCGCGTCATTTGGGCTCACGGGCAACAGGCCGGCGCCGAAGGGCTTCAAGCTTCCGAGTTCACGCCGGGTCTCTTAAGACTCGATAGCGAGAGGGCCGGTTGAGGACCGTCAGCGAGCGAAAAAGGCGACTAGCTCTTCAACGGTGTCGAACAGGTGGTCCGGCCTCGAGGCAATCAATTGCTGGGGGCTTTGCAGCCCCCAGGTCACTCCGATTGCAACTGTACCGGCTGCATGTGCTGCCGCCGTATCCTCGGGTCGGTCTCCGACGTGGAACGTCTCCTTGGCAGTCTTGCCGGCTTTGCCTATCGCAAGGAGAAGCCCTTCCGGATCCGGCTTCCGACGGCTGACGTCGTGGTATCCAACGACGATATCGATCGGCCATTTCCGATTTCTGATGAACCATCTTGGCACCATGTCCGGGCTTTTAGTGACGATCGCCAGGATGTGACCCGCCTTGTGCAGGGCCGATAGCAACTCATCGATACCGGGATAGACCTGCAGCGTGGCTGCCTGCGCCATGACACCTTTCCAGTTCCGGACAGCACGCAGATGCTCAACCGTCGAAGTGTCAACGAGGGTCTGGTCGAAATCGAATATTATCATCAAAAGGTCATCGACGTTTGATGGTTGTTGCCATCCGAAACCGCCAGAGACGGGTCCGACTTCCCTCTAAGAAAGTTCAGCAGCTGAACCAGCGCTTCGCCATTTGCGATCGGAGCGGCCAATTTGTCCGCCATCATCTGGCGATTGCCTTGCACCTTCGGTTCAGAGCGCCACGCTTCCGGGTGATCGATGCAGGCAAGATGGCGGCCCTGCTGCAGGGCGAACCGAACCGTGTGCATGGTTCCTCCCTTGATGTCGGTCTCTATCACCAGAACGCAATCTGAGAGGCCACTTTGGAGTCGGTCACGTTCCGCGAAAGCCGTCCTCACCGGTGTCATTCCCATTGGGTACTCGCTCACCAAGCAGCCGCCGCCGTCGAGCAATCGTTGCGCCAGTCCTTTGTTGGCCGCGGGGTAAACCTTGTCGAGCCCGTGCGCGAGGACGGCGACCCCGATGCCGCCGGCACCAACGCACCCTTGGTGCGCAAGCGTGTCGCATCCTTTCGCAAGGCCGCTGACGATGACAAATCCGGACCTTGCAGCCGACGAGGCCAGTCGTTCCGCGACGCGCTCGCCGAAATCTGTTGGCTCTCGGGTGCCGACCACCGCCAAGGCGTTCCTTGACCGCAGTCCTAACGGATCGCCCTTGATGAACAGTACCGCCGGAGGATCGGGAATGTTCCTCAATCGAGGCGGGAAGTCAGGTTCCGTGAGCGCAATGGACGCGATCCCCGCAAAGGCGCTTCTGCCAAGTTGGTCCTCAGCAAATTTCCACGCCTCGAGCAGCAGCGTCGCATCGATCCGATGGCGTGCCGCCTTTTCGAAGAAATGGAGCACGTCGTCATCAGTCTCGATGCACGAGTCAACGATTTTCACCGCGGCACGCCGACCGATGCCCCGGATCCGCATCAGCGCGACGCTGGCCACCGCAGTTCGCGTATATCGTGCGTGCATGGCAGTCATCGGTCGATCATGCCAATTCGTTCTCTCCATCCTGCCAAACCCTATCCCAATCGCGTGGCACGTGGCCATTGTCCGGGTGCGGGCACCAATTGATGCGTTCAGTCTTGGCCAGCGCGACACCAAACACCCGTGCGCCCGGGTTTGCCGCGAGAACCGCCCGCGCGATGAGGCAGAGCGTGCTGCCTCGGGTGACGAAATCGTCGAAGACGAAGACGTTGGAAGCATTCAACGGGCGGCACACATACTGCGCCTTTCCCAATTCCGCATCCCGTTGCTCACTTCGGTAGAGCAAGTGGATCTTGTTGTGCGGCTGCTTCGTCAAAGCACTGACCGCCGACCGGGTACCGACAGTCTCTGCCAGCTGGGACGTGATGTAGGGTATCTGCCGCTCCGGGTCCGCAGCCGTTTCAGATGAGGAGAGCGCGCTGATAAACGCACAGCTCGCGTTTCTCAGCCCCATCGTCTCGAAGAGGGGCGGAAAGGCATGGTACAGAAGGCGAGCGGCGCCATAGTAGGCCTTCCGGTCCTTGCCCTTGAATCTTATGAACCTGCTCGTCCACTTCTCCGTGGCGTCGTCCGTCACCTTGTAGGCGAGCGTGTAGGTGTTCGCCAAGTCAGCACCAGCCGAGAGGCGAGGGAATTCCATCCATCCGGCTTTCGCATTGAACGTGACCATTTGATCTCCAACGATGGCGTCCGTCGCTCAGGACCATGCGATCTTCGTCGCGGCAGCTTGGTGAGCTTCACTCGTAGGCATACCACAGGATAAGTTGCCCCCAGGTTCCCGAAGTGAAGATGGTCAAGCTCGAGCGTCGAATGCAATCGCGAATGATGTGATTCACAAAGGATTGGGTTTGGAAACGTGGTATCGGACGGTGGCGAATCCAGTACTCGGGGAACTTGCGTTTTGACTGTGATTTCCGTTGCCGTGTCGTCTGACAGAATCATTTTCGTGGAAGGCTCCTTCAACGGGGATGGCACGGTGACGATCGTCAAGGACGAGACTCTCAACCTAGAAGACGGCGATCGCCATCTCGCTTACGCGGTGATGCACAAAAGGATCTCAGACAGGCTGTCGCAAGGGGCCAAACAGATCGTGGTGAAAGCTTCGGCTGGCGGGCAGTATGCCGCGAGGACGGCGGTTCTCCATGCGGCGGAACTCCGTGGCGTCTTCCTTAGCGCGGTGCCGACCGGCGTCGACGTCGTCCAGGTACAGAAGAACACGGTCAGCAAGAACTACGGGTCGAGGAAGGTCGACGACTACGTGAAGGACGACGAATTCATCGAGGGGCATTTCAAAGGAGCCAGTTTGCGCAGAGGTAGCAGGGAAACCGCAGTCCTACTTTTGGCCGCGGGGGGCTGATGAGCACAGCGGATTACGTCTCGACATTGACAAGAATCAAGCCTCTCGGTGATGGTGCGTTCGGGGAGGTGCATCTCTTCCACGACGCGGTCCATGGCGATGTAGCCGGGAAGAGCTTCTTCCGTGCGAAATTCGGGTCCCAACACGCTTGGGACACAGCGTGCGCGAATGCGCTCAAAGAGGCGCAGAGCCTGAAGGCGCTTGAGCATGATCACGTCGTAAAGATCTACCAGGCCGTGCGGACGACAAACGACGACGAGTTCCTCCTCGTCATGGAATACTGCGAAGCTGGTTCCATACGACAGCTGACCGAAACCAATGCCGTATGCCTTCCTACGGCCAAGCGCATCATTAGGGACGCTGCCATCGGCCTGAACTACATCCACAGCAGCAAATACCTGCATCGCGACATCAAACCCGACAACATCCTTTTGAAGGCAGATGGGAGGGTGAAGTTAGGGGACTTCGGCTTCGTTACGGACGAGCTGCAGTTTGGCTTTGCGACCCCCTACGGGACGGCGATCTATCTGGCGCCGGAGGTTCTTGCGGAGAAGGCATGTTCTGAGTTGTCGGACGTCTATTCCCTCGGGGTGACATTCGTGAATCTGCTGTCGGGCGACCTATGGTTCCTCCGCGAGGGGAATGGTGCCTTGCTGCAGATGGGTGCCGACGGCCACCCACTCCTTTCAACCGATGTCCGCCTTCTACCGCACGTGCCTGCTGCATGGCGGAATGTCGCCAAGACCCTCTGTAAGCCCACAGTCGAAGGAAGAAGCCCATCGTTAGGGGCGGCAGTGAATTCGATCGCCAAGCTGCCCGCCGTTGAACCGTGGAAATGCGTGGTAGAGGACGACGTGATCAGGTGGGAGTTGGTCAAAGGCCAGCGGCGTGTCCGCGTCGAGTGGACAGGCTACCTTGGACAGAAGGGTGAGAGCTGGTCAGCTTGGACGGAAAACCTAGACGGGAGCTCGCGCCGAAAGCTCAAATCGAGTGAGAAAGGTCAGAAGTGGAAAGTGATCTACTCATCACTCAGGGCTTTTTTCGCTTCGCGGACTATTTGAGCGCGAAGCTTCATCCTTTGACAGGAAGCAAGACACGCTCACCATTTCGTCCGTATACGAAGCGGACATCAATTGCCTTTGCCTTCGTAGTTGCGAGCCGCGCGGGTCGGCACACATTGCAGAATGCCAAATTTGCCGACACATGTTCCGGTGGCGACCATTCTCGGCCACAAAAACGGCAACAGGGCAAAACAAGCAGTCCGCGGACAGCCATAGCGAGAATCTCTCCGATTGCCGATCAGACTATCCAATAGGTTGGAAATGTAAACAGAAGGTTCTTATTTTGTTCCGAAATGGTGGGGCCATTGGCTCTTCGGTGACACATGCCTTGGATGCGTGCTGGTTCTTTCCCTCGAAAAGGGCAATCGGGCACCCGACACGGAACACGTCGATGTCAATCATGATTGCCGGCGTCTCCATGGCTTCCGATCGAGGTCGATCTCAGAAATCGACTGGACGGCCGTGCTCGTTCTCGCGTCGCCTCAGGACACGAGGGGTCATCGAGATCCGAGACCACCGCGGCTTCGGATGCTCCCTCAGCGATGATCGGATCCGGTCGTGTAGAGAACCCATCCGCTCGACGTTCAGCATGTCTTGGGCGATGTTCCGGAACACGCGCGAGAAGGGTCTGTTGCGATACGACCGGAACAGCTGCGAAAGCTTCGCGCTTGTACCGATGCCAATGCCCGACACCCCAAGCGTCAGCGAGTACTGTGGCCCGCCGTCGGTCGATACCTCGTATCGGCGCATCAAGTCGGCGCAAGACTGCTCAAGGTAGCGCAGGATACCGTTGATCTCGCGGGTCCGGTCCGCGGGCGAGAGATGCTGCAGATTGTCGAGGATCGTTCGGCAGCCAGCGAACTCTGGACGGCTCCGGAGCGATAGTGCCAAGTCTATGCATTGTT
The DNA here is from genome assembly GCF_001425485.1 of Aureimonas sp. Leaf427. GTDB lineage: Bacteria > Pseudomonadota > Alphaproteobacteria > Rhizobiales > Rhizobiaceae > Plantimonas. Next base: position 9,304 of record NZ_LMQW01000031.1, read on the forward strand.
CGGGATTATCTGTCCTCGATATGAGGTAGGAGACGAAGAAGGGCAGGCGCATTGCGAAACGCGCGCGCCCGTCAGGTTCGAGAATTGCCTCGAGCGACGTGCGGGTGGTCCGCTTGAGTGCTTCGATAAGGCTGCCGACCTGGCCTGGATGGTCGATCCGACAGCAGCTTTCGCAGAACGCGTCGCGCAGGGGGGCCAGACATACGTCGGCTGACTCGCGGTCAGCCATGGCGTTGTAGAAGTAGGAGCGCTCTGCCGCCCACCCGTAGCCAAAAACGAGGCGGTCAAGCATGCTGTTCGCATGAGTTCCCGCAAAGTTTGGATTGCCGGACGCGAGCGCGCGCACGAGCTCTTTGACGTCCTCGATCTCCGGACGGCCGACGACAGAGACCGTTGGCGTGTTGTCGGGGAGTTCGGCGGATCGTTCCGTATCCAAGTCCTCCCCGATCAAGACTCCATCAATTCGATGCTCGTACGATGCGTGGCGCGTGTCCCGGACGAGAAGGGAAAGCGTCAGGTACTCACTCGAGACGAAGATGTTCCATCTGAGTTGCGGCTCGATGCGAAGCGCTTCAAAGAAGGCGGCGACGTCGGCAGCGGGTTCGGCGCCGTCGAAGGAGAACATCATCCCCCGCGCGAAAGCCCCTGCATCCTCGGCGATGGACGTACGAACCTCTTCGTCTGGCTTATGGAAGCGCACGTAGTCGAAGGCCTTCAACCTCTGCGTACGAAACCTGTCCTTGTAGTCGTCGATGGCGAGCAATTCGTCGCTGAACAAAATGGCGGTGACTAGACGCTCCAGACATAGGATATCGTTGTCGACCTGATCGAGGTTAGCTGTCTGGACCTGCCCAGTGATCCGCTCAACACCACCGAGCGTAGCGTTGTCGATCAGGATGCGGCGAGGTGCCATGTACGTTATCTCCGAATGGGGGAGGACTCGGATCGATTCCTACGATCAGGCACCCTATCAAGAGGGGCAGCTCTAACAAATCGTCACGAGTTCCGGTGCCTCCGGGCAGCCCTTGAGCATAGGACGCTCGCCGAAGGTCGCGCTTGGTCGCCCCAGTATGTATTCATCTGCTGAGCACCATATCGTCCCGCCCTCGAGAATGGGTCGGCGATTGTAATCAAAGGTGCCGTGGCGTTACGTCGTGCCCGCGGAATCTTTGTCAGCCACCCGCGTTGGGTCCGGAGGTCGAGGTCGCCGATCTCCCAGTCCTACGCCGGCGTGCAGGTTACCGGGTCGGCGAGGTAGTGGCCGCACATCTGGTGACCATATTGCGTCCAGATCCGATCGCCAGGGCTGTAAGCGGCCCGAAAGGCGGCATCTACCGGACTCTATCCACGGCAACCCTTACAAGCCGGTACCAAGTGTACGCCTACGGTCTAAACCGCCTTTCGGACTAACCGGCGCGGTAAGAGACTGCGCGTATGGACGTCCATAAGCACAGTGCCTTCGAGCGGTTGGAGAT
>NZ_LMQW01000032.1 GCF_001425485.1 Aureimonas sp. Leaf427
CGTCGCGTCGAACTTCAGCGGGTTGTTCTTGCCCTTGCCGGCGCAGACGATGTCGAAGCCGAGCGACTGGGAGAAGCCGACGATCTCGATCGTCGCGGCGGGCTCGTCGCCGGCCGCGCCCGTGTAGACGACGCCGGCCTTCGCGGCCTCCTCGCGCAGGAAGCGCCCGATCGTGATGTCGGCCTCGACGTTCAGCATGACGACATGCTTGCCGTTCCGGAACGCCTCCAGCGCGATCAGCGTGCCGACATTGGGATTACCGGTCGCGTCGATCACGACGTCGACATGGCCGGAGGCGCAGAGCGCCTTGTAGTCCTCGGTCAGCGCGACGCGGCCGCTCTCGATGGCGCGGTCGATCTCGGCCGCGCTGGAGGCGCGCGAGAAATCGGAGCGGCGCAGAGCGCCTTGTAGTCCTCGGTCAGCGCGACGCGGCCGCTCTCGATGGCGCGGTCGATCTCGGCCGCGCTGGAGGCGCGCGAGAAATCGGAGCCCGCCATCTTCAGCGCCGCCTCGGCGCCGGCGATGTTCAGCTCCGACAGCGCGCCCAGGCGGACGCCGGGCATGAGGCCGAGCTGGACCACCATGTCGGTGCCCATCTGGCCGGACCCGGCCAAGCCCACCGTGACGGGTCCATGCTTGTCGGCATAGGCATTGAGCTCGGCCGCGAGGCCAACGTGAAGAAGCGTCATCGAATATCCTCCCTGTCATTCCGATACATTTGTTCTCGGATATTAACAATAGTACAGATGCCAGTTTCTATCTCTACCCGACGTCGAGAAGCCGCTCGGCCGTACGCTCGTCGGTGACGAGGATGTCGGGCTCCAGAAGCCGCATGGCCGCACGGATGGCGGGAAACTTCGACCAGCCGCCGGAGGCGAGAACCGTGCGGCGGGCCTGCGTCAGCTGCCTGGGATCGACAGCCAGAACGCGGTCGTTGACGGAATGGTCGAGCACGACACCGTCGGCGTCGATAAAACGACAGAGAATATCTCCGACGGCGCCTGCCCGTTCCAGCGAATCGAGATCGGCTCGCTCCAGAAGCCCGTATTGGACGAAGATCGAATCGCGCGTGAAGTCGCCGACGCTGCAGATGGCGAGGTCGAGCCGGTCGGTGCGCCGGAAGACCTCGGCGATGCCGCGATGGGCGACGAGCGCGTCGCGCGTCGCGCGATCAGGTGCGAAGACAGGGCAGGCCAGCATGTAGCACTCGCCGCCCAGCCGGTCGGCGAAGCGCCAGGCGAATTCCGACGGGTTGGACAGGCTGACATGGGTGAGGCCTCCGAGCATGGAGATGGTCGTGGAGCGCGCGTGCCCCATCGGCAGGAGGCAAGGCAGGCTGGAGGAGAGCGTGCGCCCCCAGCCGAGGCCGATCGTCATCCCGTCGAGGAGAAGATCGGGCAGGAGCTGGCCGAGCGCCGCGCCGATGATCGCGGGCACGCGCGCCTCGTCCTGCGGGTTCGGCACGACGACGACGCGCTCCATGTCGAAGCGGGCGCGGACCTCGCGCTCGAGCTTGGCGCTGCGGGCAATGGGCGAGGTCACGCGGATCTGGACCGTACCGTCGTCGCGCGCCGCCGCCAGCATCCGCAGGACCCGCGTGCGCGTGAGGTTGAGGACCTGCGCGACCTGATCCTGCGTCAGCCCTTCCATATAGTAGAGCCAGGCGGCCCGGGCCTTGATGTCTTCGCTTTCACTGGCCAACGGGGATCCTTTCACCGGGGGAGACGCGCCCGACGGTCATAGACCGTTCGCACGCGCACTCTACACCCCCTTGGCCGTCCATCATGCGAAGCAGTTGCAGCCCGCTCAGCCGCGATGCCGGCGCGCCAGGTCGACGAGAATGGCGACGAGAACGACGAGGCCGACGATCACGCGCTGCCAGAAACCGGAGACGTTGAGGAGCACCGTGCCGTTGGCGAGCATGGCGAGGAGGAGCGCGCCGAGGACCGTGCCGACGATCGTGCCCTGGCCACCCCGCAAGGACGTGCCGCCGATGATCGCGGCCGTGATCGCCTGAAGCATCCAGCCTTCACCGACCGAGGGCTGGCCGGCATCCATGCGGCTGGCATAGAGCATGCCCGCCAGCGCCGCGAACATGCCGGCCAGGCCGTAGACGAGAAGCTCGACGCGCCGGATGCGAATGCCGACGAGCGTCGCGGCGTCGCGATTGCCGCCGATGGCGAAGATGTTGCGGCCGAACTTGGTGTGGCGCAGCATCCAGATGAGGATCGCGGAGGCGACGAGGAAGATCCAGACAGGCACGGGCAGCCCGAGCAGTTCGCCCTGCCCGAAGACGCGGAACTGCGCGCCGAGGGGACGGATGGGATAGCCTTCGGTGATGACGAGGGTGAGCCCGGCGAAGATCTCGCCGGTCGCGAGCGTCACGATGAACGGGTTCAGCTTGAGATAGGCGATGAAGAAGCCGTTCACGAGGCCGAGACAGAGCCCGAAGCCCGCCGCCAGGGGCAGAACCAGATAGGGATGCACGCCGACGGCGGTGAGCAGCAGCGAGCCGATGATGGCCGAAAGCCCCGCCGCCGTTCCGACGGACAGATCGATGCCGCCCAGCAGCAGAACGAGCGTCTGCCCGAGCGCGACGAGGCCGACGAAGGCGGCGGCGCGCGCGACGACGGTGAGGTTGTAGCTCGACAGGAAGTTCGGGGCCGCGATCGACAGGAGGATCGCGAAGGCCACGAGCGCGATCAGGATGCCGCTCGCTTCCCAGGACTTGAAGCGCGAGAGCACGGAGGGCGGCGCGGCGCGGCGGCGGCCTTCGGCAAGAGCGGTGTTCGTCATGGCGCTGCCTTTCTGATGGGATGGTCGCACCCGGCGCCTCTTCCGCGCTGGCCGGATGTCGGCGGCCGGAGTTTCGGAGGCGGGGTCGCGGGAGAGGGTCGGGTCAGCTCATCGCCAGTTGCAGGAGCTGTTCCTGCGTCATGTCCTCGGTCCGGGGCGTGCCCTTGACCCGCCCCTCGTGCATGACGACGATCCGGTCGGAGACGTTCAGGACCTCCTCCAGCTCGGATGAGATGTAGATGATCGACAGGCCCTGCCGGGTCAGGATGTCGAGCACGCCCTGGATCTCGGACTTGGCAGCGACATCGATGCCGCGCGTCGGCTCGTCGAGAATCAGGATGCGCGAATTGCGCGACAGCCAGCGGCCGAGAATGACCTTCTGCTGGTTGCCGCCGGAGAGGCTGGTGATGGGATCGCCGGGCGAGCCGATCTTGATACGGAGCTTGTCGACATATTCGTCGACGCTGCGCGCCATCGCGCCGAAATCCATCCAGGCGGGACCTCGAAACCGGTCGAGGGTCGCGATCGTCAGGTTCTCGGCGATCGAGAGAAGGGGAAAGATCCCCTCCTGCTTGCGCTCCTCGGGAAGATAGACGAGCCCGCGCGCGATCGCCTCGGCCGGCTCACGGACCGGGCGGGCATCGCCGAAGATCTCGACCGTTCCTCCTTGAGCCCGCGTCAGCCCGAAGATGCACTTGGCGACCTCGGTCCGCCCCGCCCCGATCAACCCGGACATGCCGAGCACCTCGCCCTCGTGGAGCTCGAAGGAGACGTCCTCGAACTCGCCGGCGCGGGTGAGGCCGGAGACCTTGAGGACGACCGGCCGGTCTTCCAGCCGGCGTGGCTGGTGGACGGAGAGGACGACGTCGCGGCCCGCCATGAGCGAGACCATGTCCGTCTTGGTCGCTCGCCGGGGGTCTAGCTCCCCGACATGGGCGCCGTCCCTGAGGACGGTGATCCGGTCGGCGAGCATCAGGATCTCGTCCAGGCGGTGCGAGATGTAGAAGGCCGAGCCGCCGCCCCCGCGGAACCGGCGAATGAAAGCGTAGAGCTGGTCGGTCTCGCGCGTCGTCAGCGCCGCCGTCGGCTCGTCGAAGATGAGGATGCGCGCGTTGGTGGCCACGGCGCGCGCGATCTGGACGAGCTGCTGCTGCGCCTTCGACAGCGTCTCGACGCGGGCCTCGCCGTCGATCTGGTCGTCGACCGCATGGAGATGGCGCAGCGCTTCCTCGCGCGTGCGCCGCCAGTCGATGCGCAGCCCCTGCGTCACCTCGGCTCCGAGCAGGATGTTCTCGCAGACCGAAAGCGCCGGAACGAGGTTGATCTCCTGCGGCGCGATGGCGATGCCGGCGCGCTGCGCCTCACCGGGCGAGTGGAACTGCGCCTCCGCGCCGTCCACGAGGAGCATGCCGGCGCTCGGCCGCAGGCGTCCGCAGATGAGGTTCATCAGCGTCGACTTGCCCGCGCCGTTCTCGCCGATGATCGCATGGACCTCGCCGCGACGCAGCGTGACGCTGACATCGCGCAGGGCCTGCACCACGCCGAAGCTCTTGGACAGGTTCCGCGCCTCGAAGCCTTCGACGACAGCGTTCATCTCGATCCCCTCCCCTTCCCGACGGAGCGGGCGAACGCGCTTTCCGCCCCCGCCCGCCTGCACCCGCCCGCACCGATCGGTCGGTCGATCGCTTACATCGAGTCCTTGGTGATCAGCCGCGAGCCCGTGTTGTGGTCCATCGGGATCGTGTGGTTCTGGTTCATGGCGACCAAGTACTTGACGGCCCAGTAGCCGATATCCCACTGGCGCTGGGCCTTCAGCGCGGTGATCACGCCGGACTTCACGAAGTCCACGGCCTCCGGCAGGTCGTCCATTCCCACGACCGCGACCGTTCCGGCCTTGCCGGCGTTCTGCACGGCTCTCGCGATGCCGATCGGGTTGGAGGCGTTGGAGCCGAAGAAGCCCTTGATGTCGGGATGGGCCTGGAGCGCGTTCTCGGTGAGGGAGACCGCATTCTCCAGAACGTCGTCGTCGGGCTGCTCGAAGACAACCTTCACGTTCGGGAAGGCTTCCAGCGCCTTCTTGAAGCCCTTGATGCGCTCGACATGGTCGGTCGCGGTCAGCGAGCCCGAGAGAATGCCGACGTCGCCCTCGCCGCCGATGTGCTCGGCCAGGAATTTGCCGAGGTCGTAGCCGTCGCCGAAGCTGTCCTTCTGGCCGACGAAGGGGAAGTCGGGCGAGCAGAAGGAGTTGAAGGTGATCGTGTTGACGCCCGCCTCCTTCGCCTCGCCGAGGAGCTGGACGTTGGTGGCCTGGTCGAGGCAGGCAACGGCGAGCCCGTCGGGCTGGCGGCCGATATTGGCCTCGATGCGCTGGTTCTGATCGGCGACGTCGGCCTGCGGCGGCTGGTCCCAGATCATGTTGATCTTGATGCCGCTCTTGGCGAATTCGTCGACGGCGTACTGGCCGCCCTGGCGCACGACGTCGTACCAGGGATGGATGACCTTCGGGATAAAGACGAAGGTCAGCTCCTTGTCGATCGGCTTGATCAAAGCCTCCTGGCTCTGGGCCAGAGCCGGCAGCGCGGTGCCGAGAAGCGAGCAGCCAATGACGGCGGCCGACAGAATTCCAATACGCATGTTCGACTTCCTCCCGAAGCGGGCCAGCGCCCTGATGCCGACGGATGTTCGCCATCCGACGCTCGCAGCGACCGTCTCCCACGGCCTCCGGATGGCGCAGATGATCAGCTTGCGGCGGGAGATCGTCAACACATTTGTTTAATTCTTCTATATTTTGTTCAAAACGAGTCGCTTGCCGATAGGCAAGTGCTACTTCCATTGGTCCAAGATCGGCAGTTCTCACCTGCGAGAGCGCTGTTCTGCGCCGGCCTATCCTTCGAAGAGAAGCTGATCGCTTAGAACATTTATGATTTGCAAAACACAAAAACCCTGTCTACCACTCTCGAAAGCGCCGGCGTTGGCGCTGGTTCGAGGGATTTGACCCATGAAAGCCGCCCTCCTGCGCGCGCCCAACGACGTGCTTTTCGACGACGTCGCCGATCCTGTGCCCGAGCGGGGCGACCTCGTGCTCCGTGTGCGGGCCGCCACGATCTGCGGCACCGACATCCGCATCGTTTCTGGGCGCAAGACGATGGGCGTCCGATACCCCTCCGTCCTCGGACACGAATTCTCCGGCGAGATCGTCGACAATGGCGGCTCCGCCCGCTTCAAGGTCGGCGACGCCGTCTGCGTCGATCCGGCCATTGCCTGCGGCCACTGCGATTACTGCCGGCGAGGCGCGGAAAACCTCTGCGCGAACCTTACCGCGATCGGCTACGAGCTCGATGGCGCCTTCGCCGAGTATGTCCGCATTCCGAGCCGGGCACTTGAAACCGGCAACGTCTTCCCGATGCCCGCTGACATTAGTTTCGAGGAAGCCGCGCTTGCCGAGCCCCTCGCATGCGTTCTCAACGGGCAGGATAGAGTTGGCGTTGAGCGAGGGGACGTCGTCGCCATCCTCGGCTCTGGACCGATCGGGCTTCTTCACGTCAAGGTCGCGCGCCTTTCTGGCGCGAGCCGCATCATCGTGTCCGAGCCGAATGTGGATCGACGTGCGGCGGCCCTAGCCGCTGGCGCCGACATCGTAGTCGACCCGACATCCGAAGACCTCAAGGAGATCGTGCGAGGCATGTCGGGCGGGATCGGTGCCGATGTGGTGATCGTCGCCATCGGTGTGCCTTCGCTTGCGAACGATGCGCTCAGCCTCGTGCGCCTGCGCGGTCGTGTCAGCCTGTTCGCCGGATTTTCGAAAGGCGAGATGGCCGCGCTCGACGTCAACGCCATCCACTATAACGAACTGATCGTCACCGGCTCATTCGGCCTCACACGACTCCAGTTCGAGAAGTCCTTGAACCTCATCGCCTCGGGCCAACTCGACACGAAGCCTTTCCTGACCCATCGCTTCGCCCTCACCGCGATCGGCGAAGCACTGGCAACGGCGGCCCGGGGCGATGCGATCAAGGTCGCGATCGTATCCTGAGATGAACGCATCCGCCGCCTTCCCGACGGGATCACGTCATTTCGACGTCGTCATCATCGGCGCCGGGATCAACGGCGTCGGCACGTTCCGCGATCTCTGCCTGCAAGGGGTGGACTGCCTTCTGGTCGATCGGGCCGACATCTGCTCGGGCGCCAGCGAGGCCTCGTCCCGGCTGATGCATGGCGGGCTGAAATATCTGGAGACGGGAGAGTTCCGGCTGGTGCGCCAGTCCGCCGAGGAGCGCAATCTCCTCCTGCGCAACGCGCCCCATTTCGTCAGCCCCCTCGAGACCGCCCTGCCCATCCGCTCCTGGTTCGGCGGCATCGTGCCCTCGATCCGGCGCTTCTTCGGCCTGTCCGCGCGCCTGACCGATCGCGGCGTCCTCATCACCAAGCTCGGGCTGACGCTCTACGACATTTTCGGCCGGCGCTTCCGCGCCATGCCGGCGCATCGCTTCATCGGCCGCCGGCGGGCGCGGCGCGAACTGCCGGGCCTCCATCCCGCCATCTCGGCGGTCGGCCTCTATTACGAGGCGCGGCTCGACCATGCCGAGCGGCTGGGCCTGGAGCTCGTCGAGGACGCGCTCGCCGACCATCCGTCGAGCGAGGTGCGCACCTATGCGAGCGTTCGGCGCGGCGCCGACGGCGGGATCGAGATCACCGATGCGCTGACCGGCGAGACGCGCCGGATCACGGTCGATATCGTCGTCAATGCTAGCGGCGCCTGGATCGACGGCGTCAACGCCGCGCTCGGCCTCAACAGCCGCCACATGGGCGGCACCAAGGGCTCGCATGTCGTGGTCGACAATCCCGCGCTGCTCGCCGCGCTCAGCGGGCGCATGGTCTATTTCGGCTCGGCCGACGGACGGGTCAATCTTCTCTATCCGTTCAAGGGCCGGGTCCTCATCGGCTCCACCGACATTCCCGTCGCCGACCCCGACACGGCCGAAGCCAGCCAAGCGGAGACCGACTATCTGATCGGCGTCGTCGCCGAGGTCTTTCCCGATATCGAGGTGCGGCGGGACGAGATCGTCTTCGCCTTCTGCGGCGTGCGCCCGCTTCCGCGGGCCGATGTCGAGGACCCCGGCGCCATCAGCCGGGATCATTCCATCGCGGTGGACAAACTGCCTGGCACAGAGGTGCCCGTCCTCTCGCTGATCGGCGGCAAGTGGACGACCTATCGCGGCTTTTCGGAAGAGGCGGCGGACCGCGTCCTCGCCCATCTCGGGCGCACGCGGCGCGCATCGACCGCCGACCTTCCGATCGGCGGGGGCCGGGACTATCCATGCGACGCGGCGGCGCGCGAGCGGCTCGTCGGCGATCTCGCCCGCACGGCCAAGGCCGACGGGGAGGTCGGCGAGCGGCTTCTGAAGCGCTACGGCACGCGCGCCGCCGACATCGCATCGGCCATCGGCGCATCGGACGGGCGGCGGCTCGCGAGCCTGCCCGACCACCATGTCGCCGAAATCGGCTGGATCGCCGCCAACGAGCGCGTCCGCACCGTGGAGGACATCCTGCGCCGACGCACCGACATCGCGCTCAGCGGTCTCGCCACACCGCAGGTGCGTGCCGAGGTGGAGGCGATCTGGGCGGAAGTCTCGGCGAGTGCGCAGCACCACACGCTCGCCTCTTAGACGCAATCGCAGGGAACGACCGGATCGGGACGGGATCCGCGCAATACGGGAGGAGAGACACCATGGGTTACGACTACACGTCCATCGGCTTCTACACGTTCGACTGCCTCGGACGGCCTGTCCGGGACATTCCGCCGGGCGGGGGCACGCTGTTCATCGACGAGATCGAGATGGCCGTTTCGGGCGCGGCGGGCGCGGCGGTGATCGCCGCCGCCAAGCACGGGCTGAAATGCCTTGCCGTCGGCGGCGTCGGCGACGACCTGATGGCCGACTGGGTGCTGCAGCGCCTCCAGCACTTCGACGTCGATGTCTCGATGATCCAGCGCCTGACGGGCGTCGGCACCTCATCCTCGATAGTCTTGACGCGCGCCGATGGCTCGCGGCCCGCTCTCCATATGCGCGGCGCCACCGGTGCCTTCGAGATCGCGGAGGCCGATTTTGACCGGGTGCTCGACGCCAAGGTGGTCCATATCGGCGGCGTCGGCCTGATGGACAAGATGGACGGTGCGCCGAGCGCACATCTTTTTGCTGAGGCCAAGAAGCGCGGCGCGATCACGACGGTGGACGTCTTCGCTGCGGCCGAAAAGGATCTGGCCAATGTCGTCGGCCTCCTGCCGCACACCGACTATTTCCTCCCCTCGATCGAGGAGGCACGGGTGCTGTCGGGCCGCGAGGATATCGAGGACGTCGCCGGCTTCTTCCTCGACAAGGGCGTCACCTGCTGCATCCTGACGCTCGGGGAGAACGGCGCCTATTACCGCCATTCCAACGGCGATCGCTTCCTGATGCCGGCCTTCGACATCGAGATGGTCTGCTCCTGCGGCTGCGGCGACGCCTTCAATGCCGGCATCGCGACAGGCCTCGTGCGCGACATGGACCCGGAAAGCATGGTGCGCTTCGCACAGGCGACCTCCGCGCTGAACGCCACCGGGCTCGGCAGCCAAGCCGGCGTCACTTCGTTCGACCATACAGTTGCCTTCACCCAGCACCGGACGAAAGCGGCTATAGGGTCGTAACGTTGAACGTTCATCCCGACTAGAGCGTTTTCCGGCCTTGTATAGTCTTGCCGTCATTTGTGATTCCCTTCATCGATCGGAAGGGAGTGTTGGATGGCGAGAGCTTTGTCGATTGATCTTCGGCATCGGGTGTTGCGAGCGATGCGCGAGGGCGCCTCGACCCATGCGGCGGCCGAGCGGTTCGGGATCGCAATTGCCACGGCGGTGCGCTGGCGCTCGCAGGATCGGGCGGGCCGCAGCCATCCCCTGCCGATGGGCGGGGACCGCCGCTCGGGCCGCATCGAGGCGGAGGTCGAGTTCCTGCAAAGTCTGGTCGACGGTCAGGACGACATCACGCTGCACGAGATGCAGCGGCGCCTGGCCGACGAGCGCGGGCTGAAGGTTGGGATCGGCACGCTCTGGCGCTTCTTCGACCGCCATGGGACAGAGGTGGTCCTGTTTTTCGGACCATCCGGCGGCGGATTTAGAGTGGAACGCGGTTGTGGTTATGCCGCCCGTTTTTCATCGGCCCAGCTCATCGCGTAGGCTTCGTTCGGTGTCGCGTCTCGCAGGCTCGAATGCGGTCTCTCGGCGTTGTAGTAGCTGATCCAAGAGCCGATTTCGCGCCGAGCTTCGGAGCCGGTCTCGAACGCGTGCAGATAGACGCATTCGTATTTRAGCGACCGCCAGAGACGCTCGATGAACCGATTGTCGATCCAGCGACCACGGCCGTCCATCGAGATCCTGATCCCGGCCGCCTTCAGCTTGTCGGTGAAGTCGGCACTGGTGAACTGCGAGCCTTGATCAGTGTTGAATATTTCCGGTTTGCCGAATTGGACTATGGCTCCTCCAGAGCCTCGATGCAGAAGCCGGCGTCCATCGTGTTCGACAGTCGCCATGCCAGCACCTTCCTGGTCGCCCAATCCATGATGGCAACGAGATAGAGAAAGCCTCTCCGCATCAGGATGTAAGTTATGTCCGTGCACCAGACGTGGTTCGGCCGTTCGATCGTCAGATCCCGCAAAAGATAGGGGTAAATCCGGTGCTGTGGRTGCGGCTGGCTGGTGCRCGGCGCCTGGTAGATCGGCGACAAGCCCATCTTGCGCATCAGCCGCCCAACGCGATGACGCCCAGCGAGATGGCCCTGCCGATGCAGCCAGCGAGCCATCTGCCGAGAGCCATACCAGGGTGTCTCCAAAGACTGCTCGTCGATCTGTCGCATCAGGGCGAGGTTCTCGGCGCTCTCGCCCGCCGGCATGGCATAGAGCGTCGAGCGCGTCAGAGACAAGAGACGGCACTGGCGCCGGACGCTGAGACGAGGATGGTTCTTCTCGATGCCCGCCTGCCTTCGATCCCGGCTCATCGACGACAAGCCTTCTGCATCGAAGGGGAGACCCGTGGCTCCCCGAAGCATCCCGTTCCACAACCAGTTGCCCGATCTTGGCGTGGAGCTTCTCGAATTCCGCGTCGCGATCACGGGCCGTCTCTGCAACGCCGCCCCCAAACGCTGTCGCCATGTTCTCGATGGCCAGGCGCTTCNTTGGCGTGGAGCTTCTCGAATTCCGCGTCGCGATCACGGGCCGTCTCTGCAACGCCGCCCCCAAACGCTGTCGCCATGTTCTCGATGGCCAGGCGCTTCTATTGACCGACCACGTTCGGATGCACCCCGTGCTTCTTGGCCAGTTCGGCCAGCGTCAGCTCGCCACGGATCGCATCCAGCGCGACCTTGGCCTTGAACTCCGCGGAATACCGCGCCCTCTTCGACATGCTCGGATCGTCCCTATTAGCAGGCGATCCACTCTAAACACTGGTCCGAGTTTCGGGACCACCTCTCATCGCCTGCCCCAAATCATCGACGCGACGGGTGGAGACGCCGCTGATCCAGGCCTCTTGAATGACGGCGACGACCGCCTTCTCCGAGAGCTTCCTCGGCTCCAGGAACGGCGGAAAGTAGCTGCCCTGCCGGAGCTTGGGAATGCGAAGCTGCAACGAGCCGAGCCGGGTATTGAGCGAGCGGTCCCGATAGCCATTGCGATAGGTCGCCCGCTCCACCGTTCGTTCGTGACGCCCGGCGCCGATCACACCCTCCACGTCAGCCTCCATGATNGAGCGAGCGGTCCCGATAGCCATTGCGATAGGTCGCCCGCTCCACCGTTCGTTCGTGACGCCCGGCGCCGATCACACCCTCCACGTCAGCCTCCATGATGAGCTGCATCACGCTCTCGGCGATCGTCCTCAGGAAATCGCCGTCGCCCGCCTTCGCTAGAAGCTCGGCAAGCGGTAATCTGTCCTCGGTCATCGGGTTCTCCGGTCAGGTTGAAGCTTCGCAACTCCACCTTAGCCGGCCAATCCGGTGGCCACCTCCGTCACACCGTTTGACGTCTGAATTTCCACCACGAGCGCGGACACTACCCGCCGCCATCCGCATCTGGATCAATGCGTAATAAGTCCGCTGCCTAACACTGGCCGGATTTTACTCCGCCGCACTCGGCATCATGCCGGCGCTCCCCTGGCCTCGTTTGTCACCGCCGTGCACTGCTGCTGTGGAAATCAGGTTGCTCACGTTTCTGCGGAAAGGCGTGCTGCAGATCCTGTTGCGCCCGCTTCTTTTGGCTTCGTAGAGAGCTGTATCGGCCCGTTTGGTTGCAGGCTCGAATTCGGACGCGATCAGCGGCATTTCGCTGACGCCGACACTGACCGTCAGCGCAATCTTTTGTCCACTGGGAAGCGCGAACGGCTCGGTTTGGACCGCGTGCCTCAGTCGTTCTGCGATGGTCGCGAGCATTTCGGCGTTGGCCTCAGGCAGGATAGCCAGGAACTCTTCGCCGCCCCAGCGAGCAATGATGTCGTCCTTTCGCAGAGCGCGGCGAAGGCGCTGAGCGAAGGCGACGAGGACGGCATCGCCCGCATCATGCCCATGCGTGTCATTGACCGTTTTGAAATGGTCGATATCAGCGAGGAAGAGTCCGGAGAGCTGCTCCGGCGGCCTTTCACGTTTATGTTTTTCAAGCTCTGCCTGCAGTCCGCGGCGGTTCATGAGCCCCGTCATTGGGTCGGTCGTGGAAATCTTCTCTATGGTGCGGACTGCCCGTTCCTTCGCCATCGCGATATACCCAAAATAGACCAGGATGCCAGCAGCCTGATCAACAACCATCGAGATCATCGCGCTGTCAGATGAGTTCATCGGGAAGTCGGTTCCAATCAGTAAAATCAGAGTGGCCATCAACATTGCCGCATAGCTGCCGAGCGTTGCAGACACGATATACGCGGCCCAAAGCCGCTGATCGGCTGGCCGGTTGACCGCTTCGTAGGCGCCGAAGGCTGCATAGATACTGCAAAGGACGAAGACCCCAGCCAACGCCGTTCTCATCGTTATGCCAACGCTTAAAGCCGCAATATAGGAAAGGCCCGGCAACAGGATCACAAGACCGATGACAGGAAGCCTGACCCGCCGCTCGTTGAACAAGCGCAGGCCGCTCCAGGAAAGAACCAAGCTGGCGGCATAGAAGGTATAGATCGTCAGCGCCTCGTAGAACGTCAGCCATCTTGATACGGGCACGTCTGCCATAAGGACAGATCCGATCATGGAGGACACGATCGCGCCGATCCAATGCCACAGGCAGAGTTCTTTCGGTTGCCGTAGAGCGACGATCACGAAGACTACGAGATAGGCAGCGCGACCGAGCGCACTCGATAGCTGAAGCGTCTCAAGATCCAGCTGCATCATAGGCGACCTCATTCTGACACTAGGTCAGGGCGTTTTGCGAATGGGTTTCACTGCAGCCGCGAGGCTGATTGACCGTGAACCTGCCTTCGCGTCAGGCTCGGGAAAGTCTCTCATTCTACAAGAGTGTTTATAAGGGCAAAATCATAAGCGATCGGTAAATTAATAGAAATTTTACATCGATTAGAAATGTACATAGTGAGCAAATCGGTGAAAAAATTATAGAAATCTATTTGGATCTTTGTCGATCTGCATAGATCAGGCGTTTAGATTTTGAGCGTGTCCCCGTTCTGCATCAGCCGGCCTCGCGATGAGCACCAGAAGCGATCTTAATGACCCAGAAGCTCCATTCCCTTGCACTGATCATTGTGCTTCATGGCGCGGCCACCGTTTGGTCTGAGGCCAAAGCTGCGGATGCAGCCGTGCCTATCGGATCCGACACTGCGCCCACAGCGGAAGCAGTGGGACTTCACGCGGGCAACTGGCTGGTTCGGGCGCGCATCGCCGGCATCTTTCCGGTCAAGGAAACTTCTTCGATCGCGCTGATTGGTGGGCAGATCAAGACGCCGGATATGGTGATTCCTGACCTGCAGATTGCGTACTTTCTGATGGACCACATCTCCATAGAAGGTCAGGGTGGCGTCGTTCCAACACGTCCGAAGATCGCGGGCTCTCTCGTGGGCCATTTCGAAATCGGAAACATATTGAGCGCAGCAGCGAGCGCATCGCTGCAGTACCACTTCCTGCCGGACGCCCGCCTCAACCCCTACATGGGAGCGGGCGTAAGTTATTCGACCCCGATTTCCATCAAGCCTGCCGAGGGCATCACGGACTTCGACGTGAAGGCGCAGATGAGCATCATGTTGCAAGCTGGAGCGGATTATCAGATCTCGGGAAACTGGTTCGGCAACGGTGTCGCTAAGTACATCTTCGTGCCGGAACAGGTGTATACGAGCGAAAGTACGAAGTTCATATCTGATTCGGATATAGTGTTCGTTGGCGCGGGGATCGGCTACCGCTTCTGACTCATCGCTAGCAAATGCCGCATTCCGCCATAAACGTCGTTAGAACGACGCTTCCTACCGCGTATGGTCAGTTGCGGAGGAACATCTCTCCGCTGTGCGATCGGCAGTGAAGAGCGCCGTTGACTCATATCGCATCGGCGATCCCGGACCCTTATCAGTATGAGTCGCTACACCTATGATGTTGCAGCGATCGGAGCGCATGTCGCTCAACGTGCTGTCGAAACGGATACGCCAAGTTGTGATCGCGACGACGGCGATGGTCGTGTCCGTCAACGTGGTGGGAATTGGGTGTAACTGAAGCGGCTCCGTCTCAGGCGGCTGCGGTGAAAATCCGTAAGCCTCCCTCGAGCCTACCTTTGTGATCTGGATAATCGGGACGAAGCTTCGAAGCTAGTTTCGCAATCAGCTTCGAAGCCAGAGATGCCGCGACTTGAGATTTTCACAGGAGCCGAGCGTCGTCGACGCTGGCGCGAGGCCGACAAGCTGGCGGTGCTGGAGGAGGCTTCAAGACCTGGGATCAGCGCGGCGTCGGTGGCTCGGCGGCACGATATCCTTCCCCAGCAGATCTATCGCTGGCGTCGCCAGTTCGGTTGGGGCCGCCATGGCGGGAACCGAGGGTCGGGCGCTTCCGCGTCTCCGCTACCGGTTTCCTTCATGCCTCTGAGAGGTGGTCCTGTTTTTCAGACCATCCGGCGGCGGATTTAGAGTGGAACGCGGTTGTCTTTATGCCGCCAATTTCTCATCGGCCCGGCTCATCGCATA
>NZ_LMQW01000033.1 GCF_001425485.1 Aureimonas sp. Leaf427
ATCTCCAACCGCTCGAAGGCACTGTGCTTATGGACGTCCATACGCGCAGTCTCTTACCGCGCCGGTTAGTCCGAAAGGCGGTTTAGACCGTAGGCGTACTCAGATCACGTAGTGGCGCTCTCAGCATCTGAACGCCGCTGCAGGTGAGCGGCAGAGCGACGCCGGAGAAACTAAAGAACTTTGGAAGCGACGGACGAGCAGGCCAACCGGCGGAGATTGCCGGTCTATACGTAGCAGCGGCCGATCCGTCTCTCAGTTTCTCGACAAGACAGATCTTCGGCGCAACCGGTGGCAATGGACAGCTGGCCTGACGGAAGCAAAAAAGGTCGGACCGCCAGTGTTCGTATCGACCGCCGCATGGTTCTGCCTTGAGAGCGACACGCATCGGACGTGATCAGCACGCGGGAGAGAGGCCTACCCCGCGTGCTCTGTTCGTCCGAAGAGCGTTCAGGTTTTCCGACCGCACACGGGTCGTCAGCGTGATCTCGCTCCCGGATGCGTTCGCGGGGTTAGGGAAGGATAACGGCATGCGGGCCACTCCGCCCGCATGCTCGGCACCGTTGCTTAAATTTCCGCCCAGTCGAGATCTGTGTCATATTTGTTGTAGGGCACGGAAAAGTCGAAAATCTCATCTGACGGCATCGCATTCAGAAGCTTGAAATCAACACGCACACTTCTGTCTCGTAACGTGCACTGCTTGCGCGTTTTCACAGTGATGTCTCGTTTTGGATCGTCTTTGATTCTCGAGATCTTGTTCAGCCGGGGCTCGACTTCGAAAATCATATCGATCAGGCGGGCGAGCGGGATCCGCTCGGGCTATGGAGGTGACAGGAACACCGGTTCGCGTGAGCGCGGGGAGGCAGCTTTTCGATCCATTCGCCCGAAATGCAGACAGGCAGCTTACGGCCCTTAATAGACATCAGCTGTAATCTCATTCACTTTCGGTTGCATGTTAACCAACGCACGATAGACGCTTGTTCGTCCGACTCTCAATACCTTCGCTATTTGTGTCGGCCCCTCCCCCGCAGCATGACGACGCCGGATCTCGTCGTCCGGCACGGACTTCAAGCGCCCCACTCCCGCATAGATGCCCCTCGCCTTCGCTGCCTCGATCCCCGCTCGCTGTCGCTCCAGGATGAACTTGCGCTCCATCTCGGCCACCATGCCGAGCACCGTGACAACGATGCGTCCGACATCACCCCCGGTCGTAAGCTCAGGATCGAGAATGCGAAGGGAAGCGCCTTTCTGGTCGAGTTCGTGCACGAGGTTGAGAACATCACGGGTCGAGCGGCCGAGACGATCGAGGCGCACCACGACCAACTCGTCCCCTTCCCGCAAAAACTGCATCACGGTCGCAAGCTCGGGCCGATCCTCGGCGGACTTGCCCGACATCTTTTCCGAGCGGACGACCTGACAGCCGGCAGCTTTTAGCTTCTCTAGCTGAATGGTGAGATCCTGATCGGTCGAGGAGACGCGGGCGTAGCCAAATCGGGGCATGGAAGGCGTACTTTCGTACCAAAACGGTGGCTGAGACGCATCCTCTGTACCAGAAAGCAAATTGGACCGCTATGGCACGTTGCGCGCTGTTCCAGTCAACTGTCCCATAGCGGTATACCGATTTAACGCACTGAGGGCTATCAAGCGCAGCGGCGGTGACATCATCGTAGTCGGTTCCGCATCGGCATTGCGGACACTTCTGGCCTATGCCATCTGCGAGGTGATGACATTAATCGCTCTTGTAGAGGAGGACTCGCATGTCCGCAGCTGAAACGGTGACCGATGTCCGTATAAGCGCCAACGGTCGAATGGTCTTGCCGCTTGCCGTTCGCAAGGCGATGGGATTGTCCGGCGAGGCGCGAGTCATCGTGACAGTCGAAGGCGACGAGGTTCGCCTTTCGCCGATCAAGCATGTGGTGACGCGCCTACAAGGGCTTTATCGAGAGCACGCCAAGAACGACGCCGACACCGAAGCCTTCCTTGAAGAACGTCGTCGCGATGAGGGTGCGGACCATTGAGTGCTCGGATCGTTTTTGATACCTCGGCCATCATAGCCCTTCTACGTGATGAGGCTGGCGCCGAGACGGTGGCATCGTGGGTGGGGCAGGCCGCCATGTCTGCGGTGAACCTACAGGAGCTGGTCAAAAGCCTGCTTGCGCGTGGTCTCGCGCTCCCCGTCATCGAGGAGATCGTGTCGGATCTGCGTCTCGAGATCCACGACCATGATCGAACGGCCGCTTTTGCGGCGGCAGCCTTGGTTGAAGCGACAAAGGAACATGGCATCGGCCTGGGGGATCGCTCCTGCATGGCGCTCGCCATCCAGCTTGGCGTCCCGGTCCTCACGGCGGACAGGGCTTGGGCGAAAGTTCGGGTGGAAGGTCTGCACGTCGAAAAGGTCCGGTAAAAGTGTAGACCTATTTGTCTGACTTCAGAAAGCCTTCAGGCAGGAGCTGACCTTCACAAATTTGGCCTCGCAGGCTATGGAGCCGACTTCCTAACCGGAACCTCCGCACTCAAAGTCTATGCAACCAAAGAACGGCGGGGCCTGAATTTGAGACGAGGGCGGCCTCAAAGAAAACCAAGCGGCAGATCGTTCCAACCGAAGAAGGTTCCCACTGGGATCGAGCGGCGCAGTGCCGAGACCAGGGCTCGCCATCGCCCTTCGGCAGCGCCGAGACGCTGCCGATGCTACTTGCGAACCACGACGCCGTTCGGATCGACCGCGACGATACGGCCGCCGCGAGCGATCGCGATGCTTTGGGCCGTCAGCGGGAGGTTGGTCCAGTTCGGCACGGCGTCGTCGCCGCCCTTGGTCCAGAGCACGTTGGTCGGCTTGTTGGTCACGAGAATGCGCCCGTCCGCAGCCGTCGCTATGTCGCTGACGTCGACACCGGCCTGCACCCAGGAACCGCTTCTGCCGCCGCGATAAACGTTGCCGTCCATTCCGATCGACCACAGAACGTTCGCGCTCATGGGAGAAACCCGAAGCGCTTTTCCCGGAACGTTGGTCCAGGCCTCGACGTCACTGTCGGCATTCTTCAGCCAGATCGTGTCGTCCAGGGATGTGACGACGACCGTTCCGTCTTCCGAAGCGCCGACAGTCTTGGCACGGGCTCCGACCACCTTCCATCCGGTTCCATTGTAGCGATAGACCGCATTGTCGGTGCCGATGGCGTAGAAGCTCTTGGCGGTGACCACCGCGACGTCCTTCATGCCGACCGGGGCGGGAATGGCGGCGGCGGCGTTGTCGCCTGTCAGCTTCCAGAGAGCGCCCGTCTTGGAGTTCAACACCACGGTGGTGCCGTCGCCGCCGCGAGCCACGCGCTTGGATTCGATCCCGATCTGGGCCGCCAACGGCCCGGCGCCCTCGGGTGCCGGAATAACGGCAGCGGCCCCTCCGAGAGAGACGATGACACCTTTGGAGGGCACCCCGGAGGCATCGAGGAGAAACACCATGTAGTAGCCGGGAGGCGCAAGGTTCGCATTCGCCGGCATCGTCACGCTGACGTCAGCGCCCGACTGGGACACGGTCGCCGGAATATAGCGCTGGCCGCTGTTGAAGCTGTGCGTCGTCGAACCGAGACCGACCACCGCGGCCCGCGCGATCGTCTGGTTGCCGGCGAGCGTCGCCACGAACTTCGCGCCGTAACCGAGGCCGGTGGCGCTGACGCGGGCGACCACAGGTCGCTCGGCCAGCGCGGGCGCGCCGTTCACCGTCTTGAAGAGGTAGGGCGGATAGTAAACCTCGGCATTGAGATTATCGACCGGGCCGGGAACGCCGCCGCCGGTGACGAGGACGCTGCCGTTCGGGAGGAGCAGAGCGGAGGAGTGGTAGCCGCGATAGGTCGCAGCGCTCGCGCCGGTCCGCCATCTTCCCGTCGAGGGCGTCCAGATTTCGGCGGGATAGACCGCATTCGGACCCGCATTGTCGCCGAACCGCGTGCCACCCGTTACCACGACGCTGCCGTCCGCGAGAACGGTCGCGGTGGCCCACTGGCGCGGATGGGCCATGGCGGGCTGTTCGGTCAGGATCGCGCTTCCACCGCGAATATCGAACACGGTGGCAGCTGCACTGGAAGGGGTCTGCTGACCGTTCGCGGCGCCGTTTCCGCCGACTTGCAGAATGCGACCGACGTCGAACATGACGGCTGTCGAGGTCGGGCCAATGTTCGGTTTGGCGGTTGCGCTGTAGCTGCCCTTGAATGTACCGAGCGTCGCAATCGTCCCGTTTCCGGTCGGGTTCAGCGTCCACATCTTGTCGGCGGAAAGCCCGAAGACGTTGCCGCTGGGCGCGACCCACATGCGCGGATACCACCAACGGTTGAGGTCGGGACCGAACGCGTCGCGGCTGGTGGCGCCGACAAGGCGTGTCCAACCGCCGCTGGGCTTATATATCTCCGGCGTCATCGAAACGTCGCCACGCTGAAGCGATCCGGCGACGTCGTTGTAGGCTTCGGTCGCATAAGGCGCAGCGCCGCCGGCGATCAGAGCCCTTCCGTCGGGCAGCGAGATCATCGAGGCATACCAGCGGCGGGAAGCCAGCGCGGACGTCAGTGCGGTCGGCGTCGCCTTGCCGGGATCGAGCAACGTGCTTGCCTGAGCCGACAGACCCGATGCCCCCGAGCTTCCCCCGGAAATCAGCATGCTGCCCGAGGTCAACAAGGTCGCGGCACTGCAAAAGCTATCGATCGCCTGCGCATTGGGAAAGGTATAGTGGGAGGCGGGATCATCGAGACCCTTGTTCGGATCCCAGAGGTCGAAGGTACGGCCGTCCTGGACCCCCTGTGCGAGCGGCGTGCCGTAGGTCATGACGGCGCCAGACGGCATCAGCGCGGAATGAAGCGCGACGAGAGGCCAGCCCTTCACGCTGGACCACAGGCCTTTTTCGGGCGCGTTGGCGGGCAATGCCAGATCGACAAGTAGGAGGTCGGGCTTCGCGCCGACCGCGATCTGAGCCGACGCCGGGAGAACATGCAGCAGCAGCAAGAGAGAGAAGGCGGCTCTCGACACCGCGCGTACATTGCCTATCAACGGTTCATCTCTCATCATTTTTCCGCGTTGAGTATTAGATTTGCCATACGCCGTTTATCGCAACCACCCTTACGGCAGGAGTATGCGTAATATCATTCTGGTATTAACGTAAACGAGCGACTATACATAAACGAGGCTTACAGATCTCGAAGATCTAAATGTCGAAAGCCCGTTGCCGAGCCGTCGAAAGACGCCTTTCCTCATCTACAGTTCGTCGATCGCGGCTCGTCCAAGGGCGACTCCTTATGAAGCGTATTCCTCCCTAGCGTAAGCCATGTAACCCGTCCTGGAACGTCGATCCCGACTGGGTCGAAAATGTCGGCTTCCTGCGACACCCGATCAAGGCACCAGCGAGCGAGTTGGATCGCAAACCGCCTTCCCCCGCCCTGAGTGTAATCAACCGTCGTTTGTCTTTTAACCAACCGTTTTTACGACAATTCCTGCGTCCGCGATCGTCCTCTGGAAAACCAGCTTTTGCCATGTTGCAGATCTGTATTGCATAATCATGATCTCCGCACCATGATCGGGCATGAGTTCTGCAACAAAGATCGGCTATGCCCGGGTCTCTACCGACGACCAACGCCTCGACCTCCAGTGCGATGCGCTGTTGGCCGCCGGCTGCAGTCGCATCTTTGAGGACAAGGCGTCGGGAGCACGAACGACACGCCCTGGTCTCGACCAGGTGCTCTCGCATCTACGCGCCGGCGACACGCTCGTCATCTGGCGCCTCGATCGCCTTGGGCGAACGACCCACCAGCTCGTCGGCCTGCTCGAGCAGTTCGAGCGAGACGGCATCAAACTGCAGTCGCTTCAGGATGGGATCGACCCCTCGACCGCGCTCGGACGCACCATGCTCCAGATCGGCGCGGTCTTCGCGGAAATGGAGCGCAACCTCATTCGCGAACGGACGAAGGCAGGGCTATCGGCAGCCCGTGCCAGGGGGCGGCTGGGTGGACGCAAGCCGAAGATGGATGCGGCCATGCTCGATACGGCCAAGCGCCTGATGAAGGATCCCGATCTCACCATAGCGGAAATCGCCGAGCGGCTCGGCGTCAATCGGTCGACACTCTACCGATCGCTCAATCGCAAAACGACAATGCAGCCAACGTAGGGCAGGGCGGCTTGGACGGGTCATGCTGCGGAACAGGGTACCAGGAGAACGAGAGGACCGTGCCGATCAAGCCGGAGCTGCGTGGCTTCTATCCCATCGATTGGCGCGAGCTGTCTCACTCGGTGCGCTTTCGCCGGGCCAAAGGCACCTGCGAGCGCTGCGGGCGCCCGCACGGCAGGATCGTCTGCGTTCTCGCGGACGGCCGCTGGTTCGACGAGGAGCGCGGCCAGTGGCGCGATGGGCGGGGTAAGCGCGTTCGCACCAACATCGGCGTTCCGGCGGAGCTGCCGGAGGGCTTTGGTCATCGCACGACGAAGGTCGTGATCGCCTGTGCCCATCTCAACCACGATGTCGCCGACAACGCCGCGGCCAATCTCGCCGCCCTCTGCCAGCGCTGTCACATGATCCACGATCGGCCGCACCATCTCGCCCGCCGTCGCATCACCTACCTCATGCGACGTGCCATCGGAGACCTGTTTGCTGGGCCCTACCGGTAGCGTTCAGTTCGAGGCCAAGCTTGATCACTAGACTCCCTCTACCGACCGCTTGAAGCTGCCTGATCGGTGCGGTCAGAATTCATTCCATTCGTTAGGAACGAGCGACGTGGCAACTTCGCGCTGCAAAGCAGCAGTAGTTCGCATCTGCGTGACAGGAGCCCCCCCCCCGAGCGTAGAAACTTTTCGTTGCGGCTTAGATATTCGCGGCCCTGGCTTGGTCTCGGAGTTCTGAATTTGCACATTATGCACGGCTGTGCTTACGCTGAAGCGACCAGATAACTGGGATAGACTTTCAGTCTCACTCGCCAAATGCTGCGCGGCAGCTGTCGTTTCCTCGACCATCGCAGCGTTCTGCTGCGTGACCTTGTCCATCTGATCCGCCGCCATGGAGACCTCTTTCAGACTTGTGGCTTGATCCCGGGCGCTCGACGCGATGCCGGTGACGATGCGGTTCATCTCCGAAACGCCTGTGAGGATTTCCTTGAGCGAACGGCCGGAGGCCGAAACGAGTTCGACGCCACGCTCGACCTGCGCGGTTGACGCCGAGATCAGGGCCTTGATCTCCTTGGCCGCCTCGGCAGAGCGCTGCGCAAGGCCGCGCACCTCCTGTGCAACGACCGCAAATCCGCGCCCCGCCTCTCCAGCTCGCGCCGCTTCCACGCCAGCGTTGAGCGCTAGTAGATTGGTCTGGAAGGCGATCTCGTCGATCACGCCGATGATGCGCCCAATCTTATCAGACGACTGTTCAATTTCCTCCATGGCACCAATGGCATTGGTGACAATCTCGCCGCCTTTTTCAGCACTCCTTTGAACCAGTGCTGCGGTGTTTCGTGCTTCACCGGCATTGCCAGCCGTATCGTTGATGCCGCGCGTGACCTCGGCGAGAGCGGCAACGGTCTCTTCCAGGCTAGCGGCCTGCTGCTCGGTGCGCTGCGAGAGATCATTGGATGCAACAGAAATCTCCGCGAGCCCGTCGCTGATGGTGGCGACCGACTGAATAAATTGCCCGATCAGTGCTTCTAGCGCTGCGACAGCGCCATTGTAGTTTTCAGCCATCGGTTTAAACGCGTCCGAGATCGCGGTCGGCGCACGGGCTTGCAAGTCGCCCGAACGAAGCTTCTCAAACGCAGCGGCGAAAGCGTCCATGGCGAGACGTTGGCTGGCGCTGTCCGCCGCCTTGGCTTCGGCTTGCGCCCGTTCGGCCTCCAGCGTGTCGAGATAGACCGAAACGCCATAATCCATGTCGAGCAGCGCAGCTTTGACCACCGTCGCGATCTCGGCGGCAAGCCCTTTCGCCCCCTTGCGACCAAAGCGCGTCGGCCAGCGCCTTTCCACGATTTGTGTCACGAGCCCTTCTAAGATCAGGGCATAACCGCCGATGTACCAGCGTGGCTCTAGGCCGAGTTTGGCGTGAACCCGGCCCACTGACGATACGCCTGAGACGTAGTCGCTGTCGTATCGCGCTTCGGAGATAATCTCCCAATGCTTGATCTGCCGGTTTTTTGCGCTGGTGATGTGCGCTTCGTCTGCGAAGAAGCGACGAGTGTGCGCATTCACACGTGCTCGGGAATAAAAGAGATCCAGCGCCGGACCAATACCCAAGCTTATGGTCGACTTCAGGATTTTAAGGCGCTCGCGCGCAGCTGCATCGAGGCCTATGAACTCCAGCCGCTCGTTCAACGAGCTCGTTTGCGGGTCGCTCATCGTGTTTCCAATCTGTCCGACGGACTTGGATCATGTTTGCCGTCGCCAGCCGAGCTGCGGACGGATGTGGAGATAAAGCAGCAGCGAGCAATCAACCTCTCGAAGCGGCATGCACATGCTTGGCTATGGCGCCGCCACATGGCATCAACTAGAGTCGAAGACAAAGATAAATTACTATTACTCTTACTAGCAATAACTCGAACGGTTTATTTGCCAGTTAGAGGTTAACTGTCGCAGCTTACGTGGAGCTTTTGATAAGTAATAATTAGTATTATTGCAATATTAGATTTTATCGCATACCAACTAATTCCCTTATGCTATTACTGTATTATATATTTGCATGCTATCTTTATCAATTAGCCCGTCAGCGCAAACGCGCAGCGTTCGTTGACAAGCTGGAGTGGACCCCATTTCGCCGGGCAGGCGGCGGTTGGGTTTAGGCACTGAGCCTGATGAACTCGCGGGGCGAGCGGAACTTCAAGCCTGAGTGAGGGTGGACCTCGCAATAATCCTCGATCCAGTCGGGGATCAAGGCGAGAATGGTGGCCGCGTCAGGCAGGATCGAGATGCTGGCATAATCCCGTTTCAGCGTTTTGACGAAGGCCTCGGACATGCCGTTCGACTCTGGGCTACGCACGGGTGTGAAGAGCAGCGTCAGGCCCAGTGCGCGGGCGGTGTCGGCAGTGTCCTTGGCAATATAGGCGCTTCCATTGTCCGACAGCCATTCTGGACGTCATGCGGCACCCTGGTTGTGCCGAAGCGACGCTCGAAGGCGGTGACCATGAGGTCGCGCACCATCTCGCCGGAGATACCGGCCTGCGCGACGGCCGACCAGGCGATGATCTCGCGGTCGCAGGCATCCAGAACGAAGAGAATGCGCACGACTTCGCGGTTGCGGGCATGGATCTCCAGATGGTCCGAGCACCAGCGCACATTCGAGCGCAGCGCGATGACGACGCCGTCATGCGTTCGGCCGGGCCGTCGGGCAGTATGGCGCTCCAGCGTCAGGCCGTGATGCTGCATGATCCGCAGCACCCGCTTGGCATTGACCGTCGGCTGCCCCTCCGCTCGCAGGTGACGGTTCAGCAGCGCCGTGACCCGCCTGTAGCCATAGGTCGGGCGAGCGTCGACGATGGCACGGATCGGCGCCAGGAACTCGACATCCTCGACCTTGCGATACGGCCCCCGCGGCTTCACCGCCCTGCCGCGTCGCTCGTTGATGTAGGAACAAGCGACGTCCAGCGTCCGCGCCAATGCGCTCACCGTGAACCGTCCGTTGGATCGCTCCAGGACAGCAAGGGCGATGTCCGTTTATGGAATGGCTCGCCCCTTTTCCTCGGCGCATGATCTGCGCCGTTTGAGACTGGCAAGGAGGC
>NZ_LMQW01000034.1 GCF_001425485.1 Aureimonas sp. Leaf427
TGTTTGATCCCAGGCTTTGATGGTGCAGTCTTCACTCACGAGTGGAAGGAGGCACTATGGGCCAAGTTCACCACGGGAGCGCCACGACGACTGCGGCAGTCCGTCGAGCGATACAACATAGTCAAGAGAGCCTGAGAGCTCTGGCCAAGCGCTACGGGATCAACCCGAAGACCGTCGCGAAGTGGAAGAAGCGAACCTCGACAGCCGATCGCAAGACCGGACCGAGCGAGCCGCACTCCACGGTGCTGTCAGTCGAGGATGAGGCCGTCATCGTAGCCTTTCGGCGCCATACGCTCCTGCCGCTCGACGACTGCCTTTATGCGCTTCAGGCCACGATCCCGCATCTGACGAGGTCATCGCTGCACCGCTGTCTCCAGCGCCACGGCATCTCCCGGCTGCCCGACGTCGAGGGTGACAAGCCCAGGCGATCGAAGTTCAAACGGTATCCGATCGGGTACTTCCACATCGATATTGCCGAGGTGCGGACCGCAGAGGGCAAGCTCTATCTCCTCGTGGCCATCGACCGTACGACCAAGTTCGCCTTCGTCGAACTGCACGAGAAGGCGACTCGCCGTGTCGCCGGCGATTTCCTCCGAGCTCTTGCCGCCGCCGTTCCCTACAAGATCCACACGGTGCTGACCGACAATGGCACACACTTCACCGAGCCTTCCGGCGAAACCTGGACACCAGCCGAGATTAAGCAGATGCGCGCCGACAAGGTTCTCTTTCGTTGCCATGCCTTCGAGGGCGCCTGTGCCCACCTCGACATAGAGCACCGTCTGACCAAGCCGCGTCACCCTTGGACAAACGGCCAGGTCGAGCGGATGAACCGCACGATCAAGGACGCGACCGTCAAACGCTTCCACTACGACAGCCACGATCAGCTCCGGCAGCACCTCGGCGACTTCGTCGGCGCCTACAACTTCGCCCGCCGACTGAAGACCCTACGCGGCCTCACGCCGTACGAGGCGATCTGCAAAGCCTGGACGGAAGAGCCGGCCAGGTTCACCATCGATCCACACCACCAAATTCCGGGACCAAACATCTAGCCGGCCTCACGCCGTACGAGGCGATCTGCAAAGCCTGGACGGAAGAGCCGGCCAGGTTCACCATCGATCCACACCACCAAATTCCGGGACCAAACATCTAACGAACCGACGGCAAACGACAGTCGCCGACGCGCGATCGTATGAAATCGATCGAGCCATCGCTTTTGCCATTAAAACTGTGGCACCGCCGAACGGCTGCTACGGCTTTCGCTCAGTGTTGACACGGCGGCTCAAAACGAAGGTGCGAAAACCAATGGTCGAGCGGGAGACTTCGCCATAGTTGTTTAACGGAGATGCCTCAGCTGGCCATGGTTCTTTTGTCCACGGGTCCGCGTAGTATGCAATTGCATCCGGTGGTTCCTTAGTCAAAAACGCGGTCCATTTTGCACGCGCCTCTGGACCGGTCTCTCTGCTGGCGGGCCATGTCGAGATGCCGTGTGGAATGCCGTCCGTCAGAAGATAGAGACCCGCCACAGGTCCGAAGACCGTTACGGTCTCGTTGGTTGATACGTGCTGGGCAAATTCGTCCGACACGGTGTCGATGTATGCCTTCAAATCGGGCGACGTTCTGAGCCCAAGAAAGGGGCCGCTTTCCACCCGTTCCGCATCCGCGGATAAATAGCCAGTTGCCTCCCCGTAAATGCGGAACATCGTAAGGGTGCCTACGGTCGCGAGGCACAATGCGAGTGGAGCTATACGCCACAAAGTCGTGCGCTCGACAGGCCGTCCTGCGAACGAAGCCAACCCGATAGCGGCCGATACGAAGCCACCGATTGCTAGATTGTAGATACTGTACAGCGCTGTATACGCAGTGATCATGCTGCAGACCAATCCGCTCATTACGATCACTCGCACTAGGATAATCGCTGATGATCTGGCGTCTAATCCCGAAAAACAATGAAGCGAGAAGATAAAGCAGAGAATGATAACATCATGTGATTTGATGTAAGCAACAGGGCCAGCGGCCATAATGCAGCAAAAGCAAATTACAAAAAGCGCGCTCAAGCTTGAAACGAACCTCGCGGCTTCCAGCCGCAAGAGACCTAACGGTATCAAAGCCATTGCCGCAAAGGCCGTTGTAGCGAGCGGTTCGGCTGCCAAGCGTTCCAGAACGAAATCGATCTTCCAGGTGAACCTACCCCCGAGCTGCGCGGACTGGCTCGTATAGGCAAGCATCGAAAGCAGATGATCGATACCGAAAACGAGCAGCAGGACAGACGCTCCCACGACACCCCAGGCCGCAATGAGCCCCATATAGGTTATGATAAGGCGCCGTGTATGCGGGATACAGATGAAGGCCACGCCAGCGGACATCGCTGGCGCTATAACGAGTGTCGGATAGCATATCCCGACGACAACCCATATGAGAGCCGATAGATTGAGGCGCAGAAGAGCCGATCTCAACCTTGCATCTGCGGATGCGTTTAGGAGCGCGCTTCCCAGTAGGCATAGCGCCGACGCTGATCCCAGCATCGCGATCGTGTTGTAGGACGGCGCAGGCAACCCGAATGGAATGAAGGCTATGGCAAGCAGGCCCGCCGGCACTGCGATCGAACGAGGCCCGATGCGGCGTGTGAAGTCGTAGAGTGCGAGCGCCGTTCCCACCGCTAGCGCGGCATAAGTCCAACGAAGCGCGAGAATAATGCCCTCAAGCCCACCGTTCCACATCATCCAAAGGCGAACGACGGGAAAGGTTGGAAGAGCCGAGAGTTGTTGAATATTAAGGTTCGTACTGCCCGCAAAACCTTTGCGAATCCATTCGACGGCATGCGTGACGTAGTAAGCCTCATCGGTGATGTCGACGCCGCGCGGCAGCCGAACGGCGAAGTACAAGAGTCCGATTGCTACGATCGCAGATGCTGCTACGAGATCGAGCCGCCGGTCCGACCGAGGAATGGCTGACGAATCCGCCACGATTTAGGTCGACGCGCCCAGCGCGGTCAGAGCGACGCCAGCAAGGATAAACCCCATGCCAGCAATCTGTATTCCACTGATCGGCTCGCCCAAGAGTAGTCGTGCGGCGACCGGCACGATGACGAAGCTCAAAGCCATGAAGGGATAAGCAAAGGTAAGCCCCGCTTTCTCAAGTGCCAAAGTCCAGCAAACGCTTGCAAACAGCGCTGCGGCCATCGCCGACAGAACAGCAATGTCGGTGTACATGGCGAAGAGATAATCGATCTTACGACCCGACAGCATCGTGCTATGCTGAAGAGCGCGTGCTTTTACGATGAGCTGTCCGTATGCGGTCAGGCCGAGGGTGAGGGCAATGAAGAGATACTTGTCCATGAGACTCGCTAGCTTGTTCCAGCAAAGCCATTATCAGGCCCCATCCACCCGATCCACTCATGAAATCCGCCGCGACTGACAGCATGGGGAAGGTGTGCTATTTGAGCGTCGATAGCAGGTTCGGGTTGGAGTTGGCATGGTAGGACAAGCGGCGAAACAGTCGATCGTGATCTTCGGTGCGGGCGACATCGCAGAACTTGCCGATGTCTATTTTACCGAAGACTCTGCGTTCGAAGTTGCGGCCTTCGCGGTCGATGCGGCGTTCAAGTCGGGTGATACGTTTCGTGGCCGTCCGCTGGTCGAATTCGAGTCCGTGGAACAGAGCTATCCCGCCGATCGATTTCGTTTTTTTGTTGCTCTCAGTTACGTCAGGCTCAATGCGCTACGGACAGAGAAGGTCGCTGCCGCGCGAGCTAAGGGCTATGAACTCGTGAGCTATGTGAGCAGCCGCGCGACGATCTTTTCCGACTTTGAGATCGGAGAGAACTGCTTCATACTCGAAGACAACACGATCCAGCCGTTCGCTCGCGTGGGAAACAACGTGACCCTCTGGAGCGGCAACCATATCGGGCATCACTCCGTGATCGAGGACGACGTGTTCGTTGCGTCGCACGTGGTTGTGTCCGGTGGTGTTCGCATCGGCCGAGCAAGTTTTGTCGGGGTGAACGTGACCATCCGTGACCATGTCACCGTCGGCGAGCGCTGTGTCCTCGGGGCCGGGGCTTTGGTGCTGGAAGACCAACCCGATCTTGCGGTCGTTGCCCCTCGAGGAACGGAACGAGCCAAGGTTCCGAGCACTCGATTGAGAGGTATTTGAAACGTATGGGGTGGGATCGCCTTGGCGTTGCGTTCGCTCCATCGGGTCATCAGGCTTTCGCGATCAGTCACGCTGCTCTGCCCACTCCCGTTTCTCTAGGCGAAGATTTATTCCGCATTTTCTTCAGCAGTCGCGCCGCAGACAGCCGTTCTTCCGTTGCCTATGTCGACGTCTCGTTGGGTGGGGAGGTCAGGCTCCAGAGCGATGTTTGCCGGGCGGCGCTCGCGCCCGGCAGTGATGGCAGTTTCGACGATAATGGAGTTGGCATCGGGTCGATCGTGCCTTTCGACGATGGGCATCGCCTTTACTACATGGGCTGGAACCTCGGGGTGCGGGCTCCATGGCGCAATTCGATCGGCTTGGCTGGATCCGACGAGCAAGCTCCGACGCAGTTCCACCGCGTTTTCGCCGGCCCGCTCCTCGATCGATCGCCGGAGGACCCCTATACTCTATCTTATCCGTGGGTTCTTCGGTTGGCCGAAGATAACTGGCGCCTTTGGTATGGGTCAAACCTTAGCTGGGGTGCGAGCAGTGCTGACATGAGTCATGTCGTCAAGGTGGCTCGTTCTCGGGACGGAGTTCGATGGGAGCGAGACGGGCGAACCGTGATCGGTTTTGCCGACCGGGATGAGTATGCGATTGCTCGTCCTACGGTCGTGCCGATCGGCGGCGGTTTTTTGATGGCTTTTGCATGCCGCGGCGAGCGATATCGCATCGGTGCGGCAGTCAGTCTGGACGGCGAGACTTGGCAGCGCGCTGACGATGTCTATGGTCTTCTTCCCGATGGGGCGGGATGGGATGGAGATGCAACCTGCTATCCGGCGTTGTTTTGGCATCACGGTAGGCTATGGCTGGCGTATAACGGCAATGGATACG
The DNA here is from genome assembly GCF_001425485.1 of Aureimonas sp. Leaf427. GTDB lineage: Bacteria > Pseudomonadota > Alphaproteobacteria > Rhizobiales > Rhizobiaceae > Plantimonas. The sequence continues at coordinate 5,029 of NZ_LMQW01000034.1, forward strand.
GCGCTACTGGTTTCGGCTTTGCAGTCTGGCGAGGCGAGGTTCCTCGCGTATCCTGAGTACCGTTTCACGCAGCAGATGGGGAAACGCCGCGACTTTCAGAGTTCGGGTGGACGATGCTCGTTCTTCGGAGGCATCGAAATCTTCACCAAGTCTACCGAAGAATGCCTATAGGTTTCGATCCATCCGTCGCTTTTGCCTATACCGATGGCGTCGATCGCTTTCCTTTGCGTTTATAACACGATGGCTGTGCAGGATTCCCATGGAACGCTCGAAACGGGAAAAATGGTCGGCAATGCTTCCGAACGCCGACCCAATCATTCCAATGGTGCCGGCGGTTTTAACGATGACAGTGAGCTTGCCCTAACCAAATCGTGCAAAAATCAGCCTGTGCCATGGCGCGAACAGCTTCAAATTCATCCAACGGAAACGTCGTTGCCCCAATGGTCCTTCCTATAAAGTCTGCCCGTCCGACGGGCTGCATCCGGAGGACCTGCGCCCCATGGACGCCCGCGTCATACACGTTGAACGGCCGATCTACGTCGATCTCGACGGGACGCTCATCAAGACGGATCTCCTCTGGGAGTCGCTGTTTCTGCTCGCGCGGCAGGCGCCGGCGTCTCTCTGGCGGGTGCCGTTCTGGGCGGCGAAGGGGAAGGCTTGTCTGAAGGCGGAGATCGCCAAGCGGGTGGAGTTCGAGGCGGAGCTTCTGCCCTACCGGGAGGAGGTCGTGCGCGAGCTCACGGCCGCGCGGGCCAGCGGGCGGCGGGTCGTGCTGGCGACGGGGGCGAACGAGCGGTTCGCCCATGCGGTGTCGGAGCATCTCGGACTGTTCGACGAGGTGATGGCGAGCTGTGACGACGTCAATCTGACGGCGTCGCGCAAGCTCGAGCGGATCGAAGCGCGGGGCGACCCGGGCGGGTTCGAATATTACGGCAATTCCCACGAGGACGTCTGCCTGCTCGCGGCCGCTGCCGAGGCGACGGTGGTCGCGCCCGACCGCACGGCTGCCCGCTGGCAGCGCAAGGCGGGGGCGCAGCTTCTGCCGGCGCCGAGGAACGGCCTTCTCAAGGGCTGCATCAAGGCGATGCGGCCGCATCAGTGGGTGAAGAACATCCTCGTCTTCGTGCCGCTGGTCCTGACGCACGAGTTCCTCGATCTCGATATGGTCGTGAAGGGGCTGACGGCCTTCTTCGCCTTCTCCTTCGCGGCCTCGTCCGTCTATATCCTCAACGATCTCCTCGATCTCTCCGCCGACCGGCGGCACAAGACCAAGCGCCGGAGGCCCTTCGCCTCCGGCCTCGTGCCGATCCCGACGGGCCTGATGCTGGGGCTCGGGCTTCTCGCGACCGCCGTGGGATTGGGGGCGACGCTGCCGGTCGAGTTCATGTGGGTGCTCGGCGGCTACATGCTGGCGACGACGGCCTATTCGTTCTTCCTCAAGCGAATGCTCCTCATCGACGTCCTGACGCTCGCCGGCCTCTACACGGTGCGCATCGTCGCGGGCGCCACGGCGGCCGATGTCGACGGGTCCTTCTGGCTCATGGCCTTCTCGGTCTTCTTCTTCCTCTCTCTCGCCCTCGTGAAGCGCTACACCGAGCTTATGGATTTCGGCATCGGCGCGGAGCGATCCACGACGGGGAGGGGGTATCTCGACGTCGACATCGACATGCTCGGCCAGTCCGGCATCGCATCCGGCTTCGCCTCGGTGCTGGTTCTCGCGCTCTACATCGACAGCGTCGAGGTCCGTAGGATGTACGATGTGCCCTGGCTTCTCTGGCCGCTCTGTCCGCTCGTCCTCTACATCGTCGTGCGCATCTGGATTCTGGCGCGCCGCAACCAGATGCACGAAGACCCCGTCGTCTTCATCCTGCAGGACTGGCGCAGCCAGATCATGATCGCCGCGGGCGCCGCTCTCTTCGCCGTCGCCGCCTTCGTCTGACGGCGGCTCTCGGAGCCCCAGGCTAAGGTCCGGTTGACTCTATCCGAACATCCTTGATGCGGCCGCTTTGTCATACCGACTTCCTTTACTCGCTACGCGTGTTTTGGAGCTAGACGTTTTCCCGGACCGACAGTTTGAAAGACCTCGAATGTCGAAATTTCTGCCGTTCATCTTGTTTACCGTGTTCACCAATGCGGCGGCTCAGCTGATGCTGAAGTACGGCATGATTCAGCTGGGGCCTCTGTCCTTCGCCGGGGTCAATCCGGTTCTGAAGATCCTGCAGATCGTCTTCAGCCCCTTCGTGTTTCTGGGCCTTTGCACCTTCGTCGTCTCGATGGCCTCGCATCTCTTCGTCCTGTCGAAGGTCGAGCTGTCCTACGCCTATCCCTTCCTGTCGCTCGCCTACGTCGCCGTCGCCGTCTTCGCGTACCTCCTCTTCAAGGAGGACCTCAACGCCTACCGCATCGGCGGCATCGCGTTGATCTGCGTCGGCACGGTCTTCATCGCGCAGGGCGGCTCCACCATCCATGGCGAGGACGACCTCGCCGCGCTCTCCTCCTCGAACGGTGAGGTTTCCCGATGAAACATGTGATCTTCGGCGGCGACGGTTTCGTCGGCCGTCATCTCGCAGCCCGGCTCGTCGCAGACGGCGAAGAGGTCGTCGTCGCCGACATCGCCAAGAGCGGGCTCGCCCACTACGCCGAGTGCCGCCACATCCACACCGACGTCACCGATCCGGCCGCCATCGCCGCCGTGCCGATCGCGCCCGACGATATGGTCTACAACCTCTCGGCCAAGATGCTCTCGCCGTTGCAGGTGCGGGCGAAGCGCCACGAGTTCTTCTTCCCCGTGAACTACGACGGCACGAAAAACATCATCGAGGCGATGGACCGGGCGGGCGCGAACCGGCTCGTGCACTTCACCACCGACATGATCTACGGCCACACGGTTGTCTTCCCGATGACCGAGGAGCACCCGGTCGCACCGCTCGGCGAGTACGGCCTGTCGAAATGGCGCACGGAGGAACTCGCCCACGACTGGCGCGAGCGCGGCATGAAGATCTCGCTCTTCCGCCCGCGCCTCATCATCGGGCCCGGCCGCCTCGGCATTCTGGAGAAGCTCTTCAAGCTGATCGACGCGAATCTGCCGGTGCCGATGATCGGCTCGGGCAAGAATCCCTATCAGTTCATCTCCGTCTTCGACTGCGCGGAGGCCGCGCGCCTCTCCTGGAAGGCGGGCGTTCCGAACGAAGCCTACAATCTCGGCTCGCTCAACCCGCCGCCGGTCCGCAAGCTGCTGGGCGATCTCATCCGCCATGCCGGCTCGCGGTCGATCCTGATCCCGACGCCTGGCTGGGCGGTGAAGAAGACGCTCGATCTCCTCGACGCGCTGAACCGGCCGCTGATGGACCCCGAGCAGTATCTCATCGCCGACGAGAACTGCGTGCTCGACGTGACCAAGGGCAAGCTCCAGCTCGGCTGGGTGCCCCAGTATCGCGACGAGGACATGCTGATCGCCGCCTATAGCGAATATCATGCCAAGAAGGGCGGCGCCGAGGGCGTCTCGACCTTCGCGCAAGCCGCGGAATAAGGAACCTCGCCATGCTGGACCGACCGACCGTTTCCGCGCCGCGTCTCGACGACGGCATCCGCCACGGGCCGCCGAAGCCGAACCTTCTCACCGTCGACGACGCCAAGGCGATGGACGTCTCGACGATGGCGGACCTCTTCAAGGACCACATCAACCCCGGTCAGTTCCATTTCATGAAGCTGCTCGGCTTTCACAAGGTGAAGGTCGAGCGCGCCGAGGGCATGTACTACATCGACCAGAACGGCCGGAAGATCCTCGACTTCTTCGGCGGCTTCGGCTCGCTCGCCTTCGGCCACAACCATCCGCGCATCACGGGCGCGCGCCGGCAGTTCCAGGAGGAGAAGCGCCACGAGATCGCGATCGCGTTCCTGTCGCAATACGCCTCGGCGCTCGCCAAGAACTTGGCAACGATCAGCCCCGGCGATCTCGACATGGTGTTCCTCGGCTCCTCCGGCTCGGAGGCCATGGAAGCCGCGATCAAGGTCGCCGAGCGCGCCTCCGGCCGGAAGAGTTGCAAGATCGTCCATGCCGAGAACTCCTTCCACGGCAAGACGAAGGGCGTTCTCTCGATCACCGACTCGCCGCTCTACCAGGGCGAGTTCAAGCTGGTGGAGAACCGCTACAAGGTGCCCTTCGGCGATCTGGAGGCGCTGACGGCCTGCATCGAGCGCGATCCCGAGATCGGTGTCGTGGTGCTCGAAACCGTCCAGGGCGGCGGCGGCATCATTGAGGCGTCCACCGACTACTGGAAGGGCGTGCGCGCCCTCTGCGACAAGCACAAGGTGATCTGGGTCGCCGACGAGGTCCAGTGCGGCTACGGCCGGACCGGCACGTTCTACGCCTTCGAGCGCCATGGCGTGATCCCGGACGTGACCGCGCTCGCCAAGAGCTTCGGCGGCGGCAAGGCGGCGATGGCGGCGATGATCGCGCGCCGCGAGGTCTACATGAAGGCCTATGGCACGCCGAAGACGGCCATGATCCACGCGGCCGCCACGTTCGGCGGCATCGGCGAGGGCTGCGTCACCGCCATCGAGGCGCTGAACACGCTCTACGACGAGGATCTGATCGGCAATTCCGAGATCGTCGGCACGCATCTCCTGACGCGCCTGAAGGCGCTCCAGCAGAAGTACCCGACGCTGGTCAAGGAGATCCGCGGACGCGGGCTGATGGTCGGCATCGAGTTCCAGGACTTCTCCCGCACGCTGCCCTTCGCGCTGCGCCCGATGGTGGCGCTGCTCGACGACAAGCTGAAGGGCTCGCTCTCCGGCTTCATCGGCGCGCTGATGCTGCGCGATCACGACATCCTCGTCGCCTTCACCGAGTACAATCGCAACGTCATCCGCCTGGAGCCGCCGCTGATCTGCACGGAGCAGCAGGTCGATCAGTTCGTCGATGCGCTCGACGAGCTGCTCGGGCGCGGCATCGTCGGCATCGTCAAGGATTTCATCAAGACGCAGCTCGGCTGAGGGCGGAGCCAGGGACGCGGCCGCCGACGAGGCCGGGTCACTGGATCGTCGGCTTCAGCCAGCTTTCGCCGAGGTTCGACAGGAGGCCGGGTGTCCAGGACGCCCGGCCTTCGTTCTGTTGCGTCCGCCGGCTCTGGCGCTCGGCTTTCAGGTAGCCGATCCAGCATTTCGAGATGCGGACTTCGCGGCGGCCTTCGAGGCCGGCCGCGTAGATGGTTCGAAGCGCGATGTTGGCGGTGGTGATGGGGCAGGTCGGGTAGAGGATGAGGTCGGCGGCCCGGACGCTCTCCAGCTCCTCGCCGTCCGGCGCAGGCACGGCGCGCGAGGGATCGGCCCCGATCGCGATGTGAAGGGGCGCCTGCCGATCGAGGAGATAGGGAAAGGGGTTCACGAAGTTCAGCGACATGATCGTCTGGAACCTCACCCCGTTCGCCGCCTCGTAGGCCAGGATGCCGGCCACGGCCTCGTCGATTTCCATCAGCCATCCCGCCTGGAAGTCGAGCTCCGAATAGATGGTGAAGGTCGGCAGGAGGTCCTTGGCCGCGATGGCCGCGAAGGTCTCCGGGAACTCGGTATAGATCGCGTTCATCTTTTCGGCGCGCTCGATGATCTCCCGCCGCTGCGTGACCGAGCCGAGATTGCGCAGATGCGTGTGCGGCAGGTCGACATATTGCATCTGCCCGATGATGGCGCGCGTGAAGCGGCCGAGAACGTCGACGAAGGGCGGCATCGCGGTCGCGGCAACCAGCGTGATGACGAGGACCGCCTGCCGCGCCCGGAGATGCGTCGCTGAGACCGTGATGTGGAGGAGGATCGGCCATAGGAGGATGAAGGCCTGGCCTCCGGTGTTCTGCGTTTCGAAGAAGAGGCCGACGAAGAGGGTGACGGCGAGCCAGACCATGTCGCGGTCGAGAAGCTTGGCGAGGGCGGAAAGGCGAGGGCGCTTCAGGAGATCCGTCGCGTCGCCGAGAGCCGGGCGAAGGCCGATCGCGGCGACGGCGGCGAGAAGGCAGAGGGCCGTGCCGAAGATGCCGAAATGGATGGAGGCGGCCTGGAGGAAGCGTGTGGCGAGCACGCCTTCGTTCATGGCGACGAGCTGCAGGATGCCGCCGACATAGGCGCTGACGAGGCCGAGCGAGGCTTCGAGGCCGCAGAGCACCGCCACGAAGAGCGCGAGCGCGGCAAGGGCCGTGCGCAGGGCGATCCGGCCGGCCGCGAAGGCGAAGGCGCAGAGAAGCCCGGCGCTGATGAAACCGGTGATCTTCAGGAAGAACAGGGCCGTCACGCACCAGGCGATGGCGAAGGCCAGGACCCGCTGCCGCCGCTCGAAGACCAGCACCGTCGTGAGGACGTAGAGCACCTCCGCGACCTGCCGGTTGTAGATGCCGTAGCCGTCGACGGACGGGTAGGTCGAATACTGTTCGACGTTCATCGGCAGCATCTGGAACACGGCGAAGGGCACGAGCAGCGCGAAGGCGAGGCAGCGCGACCGCGTCTCCACCGAGCGCAGCACCGGCAGGAGCGGCGGCAGGGTGACGACGAGAAGCATCCACTGCGCCAGAAGCAGCGGCTGCGCCTCGGGGAAGAGCTTGAGGCCGGCGGCGAAGAGCCAGTAGCCGAGCGCCCCGACGGGCGCGAAGAAATCGACCGAGGGGATCTGTCCGCTCAAGACCCGCTGCGCCCCGTCGAAGAAGACGACGAGGTCCCAGTACATCGGCCCGAGCGGCAGGGTCAGCTTCAGGCAGAGAAGAAGCGCGGCGAGGACGGGGAGGGCGAGCGCGAAGGTCGTCGGCGCGGCGAGACGGGCAAGACCCGAGAGCGCGGGCCTCCGGGAGGCTTCTGAAAGAGATGACACGGCGAGGACGCTTCCGGCTCGGGAGTTCGGCGGTCCCGCAGTCTTCTCCCAACAGGGTGAATCGACCTTTAATATTGGCTGCAATCGCAGGATGCGCAGCGGCATGGGCCCGAGATCGGCCCGACGGGCGATGTCGCAAAGAGACTGCGGGGCCGGCGAGGGCTCGACTAGTCTTCGCCCTGTCCGACGATCCGGGCGGCCGGCCCCGGCGGTCGGGCGCCCTCGCGTCGGCCGCTCTCGATCCTGCCTGCCCCGTCCCGCTTTCCCAGGAGTTTCCCATGCAGAGCCGTGCCCGTGCCGTCGTCGTCGGAGGCGGTGTCGTCGGTGTGTCGACGCTCTACCATCTGGCCAGGAAGGGCTGGACGGACAGCGTCCTCATCGAGCGCAAGGAGCTGACCTCGGGCTCCACCTGGCACGCCGCCGGTCTCCTGCCGCTCTTCAACATGAGCTATTCGGTCGGCCAGCTGCACCGCTATTCCGTGCGCTTCTACAAGGAGCTGCAGGAAGAGACCGGCATGAATGTCGGCTTCTCTAACGTCTCGAACATCCGTCTCGCCCGCACCAAGGATCGCTGGGACGAGTTCATGTACTATGCCGGCATCGCCGAGACGATCGGCGTCAAGGTCAAGCTCCTGACGCCGGGCGAGCTGAAGGAGATCTGGCCTCTCGCGGAGACCGACGGGATTCTCGGCGCGATCCAGCATCCCGAAGACGGCTATATCCAGCCCGCCGACCTCACCCAGGCGCTCGCGAAGGGCGCGCGGGATTTCGGCGCCAAGATCCATCGCAACACGACCGTCACCGCGATCGAGCAGCTCCCCTCCGGCGAGTGGAAGGTGTCCACCGACCAGGGCGACATCGTTTGCGACCACGTCGTGTCCTGCACCGGCAATTTCGCCCGCCGCACCGGGCGGATGGTCGGGCTCGACGTGCCCGTCATCCCCGTCGAGCACCAGTATATCGTGACCGAACCCCATCCCGCGATCGTGGAGCGCAAGCGCCAGGGGCTGCCGGAGATGGGCGTTCTGCGCGAGAGCGATTCCGCCTGGTACATGCGCGAGGAGAATGGCGGCCTGCTGCTCGGCCCGTACGAGAAGGGCGCGCCGTGCTGCTACATGGACGGGCCCGACGACGAGAGCGAGTACGAGCTGTTTCAGGAGGAGCTCGACCGGCTGATGCCCCATATCGAGACCGCCATCGAGCGCGTGCCAGCCTTCGGCGAGGTCGGCATCAAGAAGGTCTATAACGGCGCGATCGCCTATACGCCGGACGGATCGCCCATTGTCGGCCCCGCGCCGGGCCTCAAGGGCTTCTGGCTGAACGAGGGCCATTCCTTCGGCATCACGGCGGCCGGCGGCGCCGGCTGGCAACTGGCCGAGTGGATGGTGGACGGCGAGCCGACGGTCGACATGGCCGGCGTCGATCCCCGGAGGTTCGGCCCCTATGCCGGCGAGGGCTATCTCAAGGCCAAGAACGAGGAGGCCTATGCCAACGTCTTCACCTGCCACTATCCCGACGAGGAGCGCTCCGCCGCGCGCCCGCTGAAGACCTCGCCCTCCTACGAGCGGCAGAAGGCGCTGGGCGCCGTGTTCGGCTCGGTCTACGGCTGGGAACGCGCCAACTGGTATGCGCCCGCGGGCTACGAGGTGCCCGCCGCCGAGCTCGATCTCGGGGCCGACGTGCTTCTGAAGGACAATCATGCGCCGGCCGATCACACGGGCAAGATCCGCGAGAAGTGGTCCTTCCGCCGCTCCAACTATTTCGAGCATGTCGGGAACGAGGTGAAGGCGGTGACGGAGGGCGTCGGCCTTCTCGACATGAGCGCCTTCGCCAAGGCGCTCGTCACCGGCCCCGGCGCGCGCGCCTGGCTGGATTCGGTTCTCGCCAACCGCATCCCGAAGAATCGCGGCCGCGTCGCGCTCTGCCATCTCCTGACGCCGGCCGGCGGCGTGCGCTCGGAGTTCACCGTCTACGAGCGTCGCCCGAACGAGTTCTATCTCGTCTCCGGCGGCGCGCTGGAATCGGTCGATCACGACACGATGAAGAAGCTCCTGCCGGCCGATGGCAGCGTCTCCTTCCGCACGATCACGCAGTCGACCGGCGTGCTCGTTCTCGCCGGCCCGAAGTCGCGCGATGTCCTCGCCAAGCTGACGCGCGCCGACCTCTCCACCAAAGCCTTTCCCTGGCTGACGGGCCAGTCCATCTCGGTCGGCCCCGTCACGCTCGATGCGCTGCGCGTCAACTTCGTCGGCGAGCTCGGCTGGGAGCTGCATCATCCGATCGAGATGCAGAACGCGCTCTACGACCTCCTGATGGAGGCCGGCGCCGAGTTCGGCATCAAGCCCTTCGGCATCCGCGCCATGGGCGTCATGTCGATCGAGAAGTCCTATCGCCAGATGGGCCGTGAACTCTCCATCGAATACAATGCCTTTGGCTCCGGGCTCGATCGCTTCGTGCACCCGAACAAGGGCGCGTTCATCGGGCGCGACGCGGCAGCGGCCGGCCGGGCGGCGGGGCTTTCGGCGCTCTTCGCGACGATGGAGGTGCATGGCGTCACGGATGTCGACGCGCGCGGCTCTGAGCCGATCTATCTGGACGGCGCGCTGGTCGGGCGCGCCACGAACGGCGGCTACGGCTGGCGCGTCGGCAAGAGCCTGGCGCTCGCCATGCTGCGGCCGGATCTGGCCGTCGAGGGCACGCGGCTGCAGATCAAGATCCTCGGCAAGCTCTTCGATGCGACCGTCATCGGCGAGAGCCCGTTCGATCCGGAAAACGAGCGCCTGCGCGCCTGAGCGGCAGGCCTCCGCCGGCCCCCGCGCGCCAGATCGGCGCGCCTGTATCGGACTATGACGGGCTTGTGACTTGCGGCGGTGCGTGATCGGGGAAACGATCCCCTCATGCGCCGCCGGATCGTCTGGTTCCTCGCCTGTGTGCTGCCTTTCGCTCCCGGTTCCGTCCGGGCCGCGGAGGAGATGCCGGTCGATGTCGAGCTTGTGCTGGCGGTCGATGCGTCCTGGTCGATGGATTCCGGCGAGCAGCGAATTCAACGAGACGGCTATGTCGCCGCCTTCCGCAGCGCGGAGGTGCAGGAGGCCATTCTCGGCGGCGGCCACCAGAAGGTCGCCGTGACCTACGTCGAATGGGCCGGCGAGTTCTCGCAGAGCGTCATCGTTCCCTGGACGCTGATCGACTCCAAGGCCTCCGCCGAGGCCTTCGCCTATCGCCTCTCCGAAGAGGAGCCCGAGCGCGCGCGCCGAACCTCGATCTCGTCTGCGATCGACGTGGCCGCGCCGATGTTCGACGCGAACGGGTTCAAGGGCCTGCGCCGGGTCATCGACGTGTCCGGCGACGGTCCGAACAACCAGGGGCGCCTCGTGACGGAGGCCCGCGACGCCGCCGCCCGTCGCGGCATCACCATCAACGGCCTGCCGCTGATGACCTCCGGCGCCTCGGAGGGCGCTGCGTCCTGGGGCTCGATCCCCCATCTCGACCGCTACTACGCAACCTGCGTCATCGGCGGCCCCGGCGCCTTCATGATCCCGGTCAACGACTGGGCCCAGTTTCCCGAGGCCGTCCGACGCAAGCTGGTGATGGAACTCGCCGGCGGCTGGCCGCTGCCGAAGGTCGAGGACGGGGAGCGGCCGGTGCGGATCGCCGCCGATGCCGACGCGGTGGACTGCCTGATCGGCGAGCGGCAGTGGCAGGACCGGCAGTTCCGCTGGCCGACGGACCGCTGAGCGCCGCCGCCGCGGCCGCCATCCTCGAATGCCTCGCTTGGGGTTGAGGCACAGGAACCGTTGCCGCCCCGACGGATCATCGGGGCTCGGGAATGGAACTTCGAAGGCGGATTTTCGTCAGGCGGCGGCCGTGGTTCCGACCAATGCGCGGGCGGCGCGTTCCTGCTGCGGGGAGCGTCCGTAGAGTTCGCGGTAGCATTTGGAGAAATGCGACGCGGAGACGAAGCCGGAGGCGACCGCGATCTCGACGATGGGCAGCGAGGACTGGAGGAGGAGGTGCCGGGCCCGGTCGAGCCGGATCTCCAGATAGTAGCGCGCGGGCGAGCGGCCCATTTCCTTCTCGAACAGACGCTCCACCTGCCGGCGCGACAGCTGCACGCCCTTGGAAATCTCGACCAGCGAGAGCGGCTCGCCGAGATTGGCCTCCATGATCTCGATGATGGCGAGGACCTTGGTGTGCTGGACGCCCAGCCGGGCGCGCAGGGGCAGACGCTGCCGGTCGTGGCTCGCGCGGACGCGGTCGGTCAGCGCCTGTTCGCAGATCCGGTTCACGACGTCCTCGCCGTGATCCTCGCCGATCAGCGCCAGCATCATGTCGAGCGCGGCGGTGCCACCGGCGCAGGTGAAGATGTTGTGGTCGATCTCGAAGAGGTCGGCATGGACGTCGGCGCGCGGAAAGGCCTCGGCGAAGCCCGGCAGGTTCTCCCAATGGATCGCGCAGCGCCGGTCCGCCAGAAGTCCGGCGCGGGCGAGAATCCAGGCGCCTGTGCAGAGACCGCCGATCGAGACGCCGCGCCCATGCGCCTCGCGCAGGAAGGCGAAGCTCGACCGGTCGTTGAAATCCTCGACGTAGACGCCGGAGCAGACGAAGACCATGGACGGCCTGCGCTCGCCCTGAAGCTGCTTGCGCTCGTCCTCGACCGAGGAGCCCACCGCGATCTCGACGCCGTTGGAGGCGAAGATCGGGTTTCCGTCCGGCGAGACGAGGCGCCAGCGATAGGACTCGTAGCCGAGGATTCGATTGGCGATGCGAAGGGGCTCGATCGCCATCGCGAAGGCGATCATCGAAAAGTTCGGTGCGAGGAGGAACACGATGCTGCGCTTCAGCGCAGGCGTTTCCTTCGCGACGGGTCGAATGGCGGCATGATGCATGAACGCTCGGCTGGTTTCGCGTTACGGCCTTAGCGAACTTGCGCGTTTCCTGGAACGGTTTCAAGCTGAGATGGACGCCGCCCCACGGACTTCCTTCGTATTTCTGGTATCGGGGCGCGAAAACCTGTTCAGGTGGAAAGCCGCTTGCGGTTCGCCGTGACGCGCGAACTGTAGGGCTTCAGCGCTGCAGTCAGGATCGTGTCGACGTCGTTGTGCGTCTGGCGAACCGTGCCGGTCGCCGCTGCCGCCGCGCTCTGGATGGCCAGCCCCGTCACGGCCATGTTGACGGCCATCGCGCTCTCGCCGACCGCCTGCATCTTCTCGGTGACCATGCGAACGGTCTCGCGTCTGGACTTTGCGGTGGGGGAGGCGGCCGTCAACCAGAACTCCGTCATCCGGCTGGCGATGACCAGCGGAGACAGCATCACGAGGGTCGAAATCTCCACGGCAGCATTGTTCGTCGGCTTCTGCATGGCTGGCCTCGCTCGGGGCCCCCGGGAGCGGGGCCATGCGAACCTAGCACCGGCCGGTTGGTACAATCTTTCAAGTGTCTAACGTTTGAAAATTTCTTCACCGTCCTGTGACATCCGGCGGAACCATAGGGAAGGCTCGCCGTTTTTTGGCCACATGACGTCAACGGAGTAAGCCCATGTCCCGCCGTATCGCCGCTCTCTCGCTCGCCATCGCCGCTGCTATCACCCTTTCCGCCTGCGCCAACACGGTGCGCGGCGTCGGCCGCGATGTCGGCAACACGGTCGATGCGACCGGCGCAGCCGTCAACGACGTCGCCCGCTAAAGGCAGCGACGCGCCGGAGCGCTCGTTCCGTCGTCGAGACGGCGGCTTCTCCCCATCCGACAGAACGAACGGATCGGCCGTCATGACCGGTCCGTTCGTTTGCCTGAACGTTTAACCGGCTCTTAAGCCGGTTCCGACCATCATCCGCACCTGTCGACCGGGAGGGTGCCATTTGATCGGTTCATCGTTTTCCAGCCACCAGAGCGAGCATGAGCGCGAGATCGGCGCCGTCGCGGCGCTGGTGAAGCTCCTGGCCGATAGCGGCTTCAAGCCGAGCCGCATCGAGGCTGCTCTCGTAAAGCCCGCGACCGCCGCCAATCACGGTCACATCTCGGATTGCTACGCCGCGGCCTCGCCGCATGGGCGCGGTCGCCGGCCGCGCGCCGCCTGATCCTTCCGCATCTCCTTTTTCTTCCAGCAAAGAATGGCCGCCCGGTTCGCGTCGGGCGGCCTTCTCGTTCGCGTCTCGGCGTCCGGCGGGCTTAGTTGTCGAAGCGCTCCTTGCGCAGGCTGCCGTCGGTGTTGAGCTCCACGACGACCGTCTTGCCAGCCTTGTCTTTGGCCTCGACCTCGACATGCTCGCGCCGGGCCTCGAAGTCGCCTTCATAGGTGTAGCCGAGCTTCTCGACGGCGGACTTGGCTTCGGCCTCGGTCATCTCGGCCTTGTAGGGCTCGCGCTCGGCGATCTCGCCGTCGTCGTCGACCTTCACGCTCCACTCGGCACCGGCCGCATCCTTGGCGCGGAACTCGGCATGGCGAGGCCCGGTGTCGACGAGCGAGACGTCGCTGTAGCCGGCGTCCGTCACCGTCTTGGTGGCTGCGGCCTCGTCGACGCCGCCGGAGAACCAGCCGAGAACGCCGCCCTTTTCATCGTCCTTCTCGGCGCGCGGGCCGTCATGGTGCTTCTTGTGGTGGCCGGGGCCGCGCGGGCCGTCGCGACCGTCCGGTCCATCGCGGTCGGCGCGGCGGTCGCCATCCTCGCGCCCGTCGCGGCCGGGGCCGCGGGGATCGCGCAGGGCCTCGCGGCGGCCGTCCTCGTGGACGATGGCTGCCGCCTGGAACGTGCCTCGGCCGAAGCGTCCCTCGACGGTGACGGTCTCGCCCACGGCGACCTTCGCGCCGCCCTTGCGGCCAGGGCCGGTCTCGACCAGGGCGCGGCCGCTGGCATCCTCGACGATGAACGTGTCGCCGAAGACCTCCGCGACGCGGCCCTTGATGGCGATGCGGCTCATGTCGCGAAGCGCGCCGATCTCGAGCGTCTCGGGTGCATCGGCGGCCGGGGCCGGCGGCGTCGCGGCGGTGGCGAGCGGGGCCGCGGGAGCGGCCGGGGCAGGCGTGCCCTGAGCGAAGGAAAGCGAGGTTCCGGCCAGGATCGGCAGGGCGATCGCTGCGGCGGCGAGCGCCTTAGCGGTGCGGCGGGTGATGGAAAGCGTCATCGATCTGTCCTTTGTTGCGTCGATGACCGAGGTTCTAGCGATGGCCGCGCAACCTCCTCTGAATGGGTTGGTTCAGGTTCCGTTCAGCCGGGCGGCGTAGCCCGAAGCCCTCAAGCCGCGAGCGCGGAGACGGACCCCTTCATGCGCATTCTCCTTGTCGAGGACGACCTTTCCCTCAGCCGCGAGATCCAGGCGGCGCTCCGCGCGGAGAACTTCGCCGTCGACACCGCCTTCAACGGCGAAGATGCCGCCCATCTCGGCGAGACCGAAGCCTTCGATGCGGCCGTGCTCGATCTCGGCCTTCCCAAGATCGACGGCTTCGGCGTCCTGAAGGCCTGGCGCGTGGCGGGGAAGGGGCTTCCCGTGCTCATTCTCACCGCGCGCGACGGCTGGAGCGACAAGGTGCAGGGCTTCAAGGCGGGCGCCGACGACTATCTGGTGAAGCCCTTCCGCATCGAGGAGCTCGTCATGCGTCTGCGCGCGCTGGTGCGCCGATCGCGCGGCCATGGCGATGCGCGGATCGTCTGCGGTCCGATCGCCTTCGACGCGCAGATCGGCACGTTCGAGAAGGACGGCCTGCCGATAAAGCTGACGGCGCTCGAATGGCGCGTCCTCTCCTGTCTCATGCTGCGCAAAGAGATCGTCGTGCCGCGCGCCGATCTCATCGAGCGGGTCTACGAGGGCGATGCCGACGTCGATTCCAATTCCGTCGAGGTCATCATCGCGCGCCTGCGCCGCAAGATCGGGCATGCCATGATCGAGACCGTGCGGGGGCTGGGCTATCGCATCACCGCCTCGGCGGAGGCGGGCGCTTGAACCTTCGCCGAGCCTTCGCCGGCTTCTCGCGCTCGCTGCGCGGACGCCTCGTTCTCTCGGCGACGGTGTTCATTCTCCTCTCCATGCTCGTCGTCGGCCTCGTCGTCGGCAAGGTGTTCGAGCGCTTCGTGCGCGGCGAGGTCGAGGCGCGCCTCGAGACGCAGATCGCCGATATCCTGGCCACCCTGCCGCCCAACCGGCCGCCACGGCGCGAGCGTGGCGGCGAGCGCGAGGAGGATCGCCCGCCGCGGCCCCTGCATCCCTGGATCGAACGCGCGCGCGATCTCGACCGCCCGCCCTTCGACCGCAAGGGCTCGGGCTGGTACTGGCAGGTGGAGGGGGCGGACGGACCCATCGCGCGGGCCGCCTCGCTCGGCGACGAGATCCTGCCGGGCGATCTTGCCGCCGAAGAGGGCGGGCGACGGGGGCGGGGGCGTGCGCCATCGGCCGCGGCCGAGGAGGCGGGGCTGATCGTGCGCAGCCGACGGGTCGAGGCGGGCGGGCAGTCGCTTCTGATCCTGGCGACGGCGCCGAAGACGGCGGTCAGCCGCCCGCTCCGCGACGCGAGCCTTGCGGTCGCCCTGCCGATCGGGCTGTGCGGGCTGCTCCTCGTCGGCGCCATCGCGCTTCAGGTCCGCTTCGGCCTCGCGCCGCTGGAGGCGCTGCGGGCCTCGCTGGCGGCGGTGCGCTCGGGCGAGCGCGACCGGGTGCCGCCCGTCGAAGCCGCCGAGCTTCGGCCCCTGGTGGAGGAGCTGAATGCGCTGATCGAGCAGGATGCGGCCAACCTCAGGCAGGCGCGCCGCCATGTCGCCAATCTCGCCCATGGCCTGAAGACGCCGCTCGCCACACTCTCCGCAGCGCTCGAGCGCCTGCCCGGCGCGGCCGAGCGGCGTGACCTCAACGGTTCGATCGAACTCATGGATCGGCGTATCCGCCACCATCTGCGTCGGGCGAGGGCCGCCGCGCTCGATGGGCACGCGCGCTACCGCACGGACCTTGCCGCCCATGCCGAGGATCTCGGCGCCGTCATCGAGCGCCTCAGCGCCGGGCGCGGCCTTTCCGTTTCGATCGCCGTGCCGAGCGGGCTTCTCGTTGCTGTGGAGCCGGAGGATCTCGACGAGATGCTCGGCAATCTCCTCGACAATGCCAGCCGCTTCGCGGTCTCCTCCGTTCGCCTCACCGCCCTCCGCGAGGGCCGGATGGCCGTGGTCGCGATCGAAGACGACGGGCCCGGCCTGTCCGATCCGGACATCGAGGCGGTGATGCAGCCCGGCCGGCGGCTGGACGAGACTGCGCCCGGCCATGGCTTCGGCCTGCCCATCACGTCGGAACTCGCTGAACTCTATGCCGGGAGCCTCGTTCTCGAACGGGGCGCGAGCGGCGGCCTGCTTGCCCGGCTCAGCCTTCCCGCCGCGCCGCCGGCCGCGAGCTGAGCGGCGGTCAGGCGCCGACCGGCGCCTGCTCGTGCTCGGCCGGCGAAACCATGGCGGCGATCACGCCCTGGAGCGTCACGCGGCCGAGCGGCTTGCCCGCGGCGTCCACGATGCGGGCGGCGGAGACGCCGTGGCGGGTCATGGCGCGCGCGGCCTCCTCGATGACGGCGCCGGTTTCGATCGCGGGGCCGTCGATGCCGGCCTCGCCCGGCTCCATGATCGTCTGAACCTCGATGACGCGCCCCCGGTTCACCTCGCGCACGAAGGACTGGATGTAGTCGTCGGCCGGCTTCAGCACGATCTCCTGGCCCGTTCCCTGCTGCACGATCTCGCCGTCGCGCAGGATCGCGATGCGGTCGCCGAGCCGCAGGGCCTCGTCGAGGTCGTGGGTGATGAAGACGATCGTCTTCTGCAACTCCTCCTGCAGATCGAGGAGAACGCTCTGCATGTCGCTGCGGATCAGCGGATCGAGGGCGGAGAAGGCCTCGTCCATCAGGAGGATGTCCGCATTCGTCGCGAGCGCGCGGGCCAAGCCCACCCGCTGCTGCATGCCGCCCGAAAGCTGCGCGGGATAGCGGTCCTCGTAGCCTTTCAGGCCGACGCGTTCGATCCAGCGATGGGCGGAAGCGCGCTGCTTGTCGGCTGCGACGCCCTGGATGGCGAGGCCGTAGACGACATTGTCGTAGATCGTCTTGTGCGGCAGAAGGCCGAAGCGCTGGAAGACCATGGAGATCTTGTGGCGGCGCAGGTCGCGCAGCTTGCCCGGCGACATGGCGAGGACGTTCTCGCCGTCGATCACGATCTCGCCGCCGCTCGGCTCGATCAGCCGGTTGATGTGGCGGATCAGGGTCGACTTGCCGGAGCCGGACAGGCCCATGACGACCTGGATGCCGCCCTTCGGCATGTCGATGTTGATGTCCTTCAGGCCGAGGACATGGCGATGCTCCGACAGAAGCTCCGCCTTGCCCATGCCGGCGCGCACGGCCGCAACGAGCTCCCGGTCGCGGGCGCCGAAGATCTTGTAGAGCGAGCGGATGCGGATCGCGGGCTCAACCATGGGCGGCCTCTCGATGACGCTGGAGGCGCTTGCCGAAGGCCTGGCTGGCGCGGTCGAAGATGATGGCGATGGCGACGATGGCCATGCCGTTCATGACGCCTTGCGTGAAGTACTGGTTCTGGATCGCCTGGAGAACGGGCTGGCCGAGGCCGCGCACGCCGATCAGCGAGGCGACGACGACCATGGCGAGCGCCATCATGATCGTCTGGTTGATGCCGGCCATGATGGTCGGCAGCGAGAGCGGCAGCTGGACCTGGAAGAGGCGCTGGCTGCCGGAGGCGCCGAAGGCGTCGGCGGCCTCCATGACCTCCTTGTCGACCAGGCGGATGCCGAGATTGGTCAGACGGATGATCGGCGGCATCGCGTAGATCACGACGACGATCAGGCCCGGAATGATGCCGATGCCGAGCAGCATCACGATCGGGATGAGATAGACGAAGGAGGGCATGGTCTGCATCACGTCGAGGATCGGCGCGACCACGGCCTGCACCCGATCCGACTTCGCCATGACGATCCCGATGGGCAGGCCGACGACGATCGACATCAGCGTCGAGACCACGATGATCGACAGCGTCTGCATCGTCGGCTCCCACATGCCTAGAATGCCGATGGCGAGCATGGCCGCGAAGGTTCCGATCGTGATCCGGAGCGAGCGGCTCGCGAACCAGACGATGGCGGTGATGACGAGGAGGACGATGGGCCAGGGCGTGCCGAGAAGGAGCTTCTCGAACCAGAGAAGGAAATCGAGAAGCGGCCGGAAGATCGCTTCGATCGTATCACCCCAGCTGCGGGAGAACTGGCGATACTGCCCGTCGATGGTGCGGGCGACATCGCGCAGCGTGCCGCGGTCGATGGCGGGAAACCGCACCAGCCAGTCCGGCAACGAGGACCGGAAAAACTCCGTCAATGCGTTCAAGCGCCGCTTCCCCGATGCCGCCCCCGGCCGTTTCTATCGAGGTCCGCCCGGCCGCGAAGGGCAGGCGAACCGATGGTGCAGGATCTCGATTCAGCGGGGCATCAGAGCCCGGCCTTCACCTTTTCCGCGATCTCGGGCGAGACCCATTTCGTCCACATCTCGGGCTGGGTCTTCAGGAAGTGCTCGGCCGTGTCCTCGCCGTTCGGGTCCTGGTTCTCTTCCTTCCAGGCCAGCAGCTTGTTGACCGTGGCATTGTCCCAGGCGCGCGTCTTGAAATACTCGGCGGCGCCGGGCGAGCGCTCCGCCACGGCCGGGGTCAGCATGGTGAAGACCTCGGTCTTGGTCCAGGCATTGACCTTGGGATCGGTGCAGTCGGCGACCGAGGTGCAGCGCTTCCACTCCGCCTCGTCGAAGGTCGTGTCGAAGCCGAGGCGCGTCATGTCGTATTTGCCGAGGATCGGGGTCGGCGCCCAGTAGTAGCCGAGCCAGGACTTCTTGTCCTCGTAGGCCTTGGCGATGGAGCTGTCGAGGCCGGCGCCGGAGCCCGTATCGACCAGCGTGAAGCCCAGCTTGTCGCCGTCATAGGCCTTGTAGAAATTGGCCGTCGTGATCTGGCAGCCCCAGCCGGACGGGCAGTTGTGCACGGCGCCCTTCGAGGGATCTTCCGCGGAGGGGAAGAGCTCGGGATGGGCGAGGGCGTCCTTAATCGTCTTGATGTCGGGATGTTCCTTGGCGAAGTAGGTCGGCACCCACCAGCCCTCGACGCCGCCATCCGTCAGGCTTTCCGCGCCGTAGAGGATGCGGCCTTCCTTCACCGCCGCGTCGATCTGGTCGCGAAACTGGTTCACCCACATTTCCGGGGCAACGTCCGGCTGGGCCTTCTCGGTCATCGAGGCGAAGGTCGGCATCGTGTCGCCGGGAACGATCTCCGCTTCGCAGCCGAAGCCCTTTTCGAGGATGATCTGATCGACCCGTGCCAGTACCTGCGCCGAGGCCCAGTTCATGTCGGCGATGGTGAGCTTGCCGCAGCTGTCCTGGGCAGAGGCCGAGCCGGCGCCCGCAAGACACGCGGCAAAGATCACAGTGGAGGCAAGTAACGATTTCACGAGGCGCACCTTTCGAGTCTTCTCAACAGGGGAAAAGTCAAGTCGTACCGTCGCCGGCTGCGAGCCAGCGAAGTCTAGGGGATCGATTGGCGACCGGAGCCGAGGAATAAGCTCTGTCTGCACTCGTATCGGGAAAGCTAACCCGTTGCTAAAACGATTCCAACCACTTTCGGATGGAGCCCTGACGATGAGGCACTTCTGTCCAGACATTCGCGCAATCGCGACGCCTTCTGGTCCTTTCGCGACCTTGCCATGATGTTTGGATGAAATGTCGGGGAGAATTCGGGGCGTGGGCGCCAGAGGCGCGCCGGAGAACCGGGGCGGGGCACAAGAGGGTGTTATCCGCTCGGTAACCATTCCTTGCGATAAACGACATGCGACCTGCTGGCGCCCACCCCGGAAAAGGTTTTGCGTCCCGGGGTGACGCCATCGCGCCGAGCAAGACTGTTACGGTCGATCGAAACCGTGGAGCAAGATGCGGTCTAAGGATCGCCGCCGTCTGCAGCGGTCCTGTCACCCGACGCGTGCATGCAATGTAGCCCGCGGGTCACGCTTCTCCCACGTCACTCGCGTCAGTTGGCGGCCGGCAGCGCTTCCAGGATCTGCGACGGGCGAAACGGCTTGGCGACGAAGGGAATGCCGGCAAACGCCTTCGGCACCGCCCGCGACGTGCTGGACACGAAGCAGAAGGGCGTCTCGCGCTGCATCAGTTCCGCGGCGATCCCGTAGGACCGGTTGTGGTCGTGGCCGATATTGATGTCGAGCAGAGCGAAATCGACGCCGGTCTCCAGAAGCCGACGTGCCGAGTCGATCGAAGCCGCGAGGACGCACTCCACGCCAGCCTTGCCGGACGTCACGATATCTTCCAGGTCGATCGCGATGATCGGCTCGTCTTCCAGGATCAAGACACGCATGGGTGGCCCCTTCTCTCGCAAGATCAATGCGGAGCCGGGAACGAGGTTGCAATCTCGCCACAAAGTTTGAATCAAACAGCCTTCTAATGCGGCTCGCGGCGTTGCCGGTCGACGAGGCGGAGGCCGACGTCGTTCGTCCCGGCGGCCTGCCCTATCAGGCGGAAACGGATGTGCGATCGAGCGCGATTGCCGCCGGCGGTGCGGGCAGGCGAAAGCGGGTCAGGACCTCGGCCGCGATGCGATCGGCCGGCATCGGCTTGCCGAAATGGTAGCCCTGCAACTGGTCGCAGCCGAGATCGCTGAGGAAGGCGGCCTGCTCGGCGGTCTCCACGCCCTCCGCCGTGACCTTCATGTGCATCTGCTTGGCCAGCGAGACGATGGTGCCGACGATTTCACGGATGTTCGCCTCGCCCTGGTCGAAGGCGACCATGAAGGACTGGTCGATCTTCAGCTTGTCGAAGGGGAAGCGCCAGAGATAGCCGAGCGAGGAGTAGCCGGTGCCGAAATCGTCCATGTCGATGGAGATGCCCAGCGCCTTCAGGCCTTTCAGCTGGCCGAGGATATCGCCCGTCCGCTCCAGGAGAAGCGATTCCACGACCTCGATCTCGAGGCGGCTTCCCGGAATGCCGGCGGCTGCGAGCGCGTCTTCCACGGTTTTCACGAGCTGGCCGTCGCGGAACTGGACCGCGGACAGGTTGACGGAGACGAAGAGCTCCTTCGGCCAGAGCGCCGCCTGCCGGGCGGCTTCCTCGATGACCCAGCTGCCCATGGCCTTGATGTAGCCGCGGCTTTCGGCGATCGGCACGAAGGTGCCGGGCGAGATGTGGCCGCCCTTGCCGTCCGGCATTCGGATCAGCGCCTCGAAGCCGAGAAGGCGCGTGCCCCCGCCGTCCACGATCGGCTGATAGAAAAGCTCGAACCCGTCGTTTTCGACGGCGGCCCGAACCTTGCTCTCGATCTCGCGGCGATGATGCGTCGCCTCGTCCATATGCGGCTCGAACAGCGTGAAGCTGCCGGACTTCAGGTCCTTCTGATGCGAATGGGCGACTTCGGCATGTTTGGAAAGCTCGCCATAGGTCCGGCCGTCCTTCGGCAGGCAGGCGACGCCGATGGAGATCTGCGGCTGGATCGTCTTGCCCTTCAGCTCCAGCGGCTCCCGGACCGCTCGCTTCATCCGCTCGACGAGCTCGGCGAGCTCCTCCTGACCGCCCATGCGGCGGTGGAGGAGGAGGAAATCGTCGGCACCGATCCGGGCCAGGAGATCGGAGCGATCGACGACGGCCGACAGCCTCTGGGCGACGACGCGCAGAAGTTCGTCGCCCTGCGCGACGCCGACCTCGTCGTTGATGTCGGACAGCCCGTCGATATCGATGTAGCAGAAGGCCATGTCCTCGCGCGTGGCGCGGCTGGTGGCGATCACGCGCTCGCATTCCTGCTTCATCCGCGTGCGGTTCAGAAGATGCGTCAGCGGGTCCTGGTTGGCGAGAAAGGCGATGCGATCGTCGGCGTCCGCCATCCGGCGCTGGCGGCGGATGAAGAGAAGGGCGGGAAGGCCCGTCGCCGCCACCAGCGTCGCGATCAGCCAGAGCGAGGAATGCGCGAGGGCCGTCGTATAGGCGTTCCGGTCGGCGGTGAGGTCGGCGACGATGGACACGTAGCCCATCGTGCGGCCGTCGCGCACCAGCGGCGTCACGACCGAGGCGTTGGCCTTTCCGTCGTCGTAGACGATCTGCCAGTCCCCGGTCCGCTGCAGGATGGCGGGCGATAGACGGTCGCCGGCGCCGATACCGCCCGGCCGGTCGCGCAGGAGCCATTCATAGCGATCCGACCGCGTGCTGAAGGCGGTCTCGCCCTTGGCGTCGAAGATGATGAAGCTGTCGATATTGGCCAGGCTCGCGACGCGGCGCATCGTGACCTCGGCGTCGGGATCGCGCGAAATGCCCGTGATGAAGGCGCCGACGCGATCGCCGTCGAGGAGCAGGTCGGCGAAGTTCCGTCCCTTCGCCTTCATCGAATTCTCGACGAGGCTGCCCACCGTGTCGTGGCTGATGTTCAAGACGTTGAGCACGACGAAGCCGAGGATGACTCCGCCGCCGAGACATGTCGCCCAATATCGTTTCGCTGTGTTCAGCATGGCTACTTCGTCTTGGAACCCGCTCCACGACTAGGCCACGAAGGTAAATAAAGCATCTGATTCACAACGACTTGTCGACATCTAGTGCAGGTTGTGCGCGAAGGCGGATCGGTCGGTCCAGGTTGTCGTTGTCGCGATCGACGGCTTCGGCACCGCTCCGGGAGTCCGCGCTGGAGAATCGGACTGGGTTCGGTGTCCGCATCCTCGTCTCCGCTGGCCGTCGACCGCGTCGGTCGCTTCGCTTTAAGGTTTGATGAAAGTCGATCTTAGACTTCGCGGTCCGGTCGTAGCGAAATCATGGCATCTGCGTGGCATCCTCATCGAGCTTTCCCGAATGGCTGGAGATGTCGATGCGTAAAATGCTTGCCACGATCGCGATGACCGCCGCCCTCTTCACGGCCGGGCTCGGCGCCGCCGAGGCCAAGGCGGTTCTCGTCGCGGACGTGAACATCTCCACCCAGACGATGACCGTCTCCTACAGCGGCCGGGTCGTCGAGCGCTGGAAGGTCTCGACCGCCGGCCGTGGCTACTCGACGCCGACCGGCGCCTACAGCCCGACCCGCATGCACAAGATGTGGTACTCCAAGAAGTACGACAATTCGCCGATGCCCTATTCGATCTTCTTCCGCGGCGGCTACGCCATCCATGGAACGGGCTCGATCAAGCGTCTGGGCACGCCGGCCTCGCATGGCTGCGTGCGGCTGCATCCCTCGAACGCCGCCAAGCTCTTCGCGCTGGTCAAGCAGGCCGGCGAGGAGAACACGCGGATCGTCATCAACCGCTGAGGCGCGGCCGATCGGTCCTCACGGATCGAGGCGGCTGCTCACATCTGCCAGCGCCGGTGGAACCACATCCACTGCTCGGGATGCTCGCGGACCCAGCCTTCGACGACGTCGTTCAGCATCTGGCAGCTGGCCGCGACGTCGATCGCGCCCGCCGCGTCGCGCGGCAGCTCCAGCCTCGGCTTCAGTTCCAGGCGATAGCGTCCGTTCGGCAGCCGGATGGAGCGGGCGGGATAGATCTCGCAGTCGAACTGGCGGGCGAGCTTGGGCAGCAGCGGATTGGTCCGGCAGGGCCGGCCGAAGAAGGTCGTGGCGACGCCCTTCTTGAACTTCTGGTCGACCAGCATGCCGACCGCGCCGCCGCGCTCCAGCGTGCCGACCAGGGCCCAGGCGGCGCCGGCCTTGGAGGGTACGAGATGGCCGCCGCTCGTGCGGCGCGTCGCCAGAATCTCGCGCGCGATGTAGCGGTTGTTCGGCTGGCGGAAGAGGGCGGTGACCTCCAGCCCGAACGTCGCCGCGCAGATCGGCAGAAGCTCGAAACAGCCAAGATGGCCGGTGAAGAAGACGAAGGGCCCCTTGCGCTCGCGAAGCTCGGCGAAGATCTCTGCGCCCTCCACCTCGACGATCCCGGCATCGGGTCGTTCGGGATCGAAGTCGAAGATTTCGTCGAGATAGACGTATTCCGCCGCCAGCCGCGACATCTGCTCCCAGTTGGCGCGCGCGGTGGCGTCGATCCAGGCCGCGTCCTTTTCCGGATAGGCGAGGCGGAGGTTCTCGATCGCCAGCTTGTGGCGCGGCGTCAGCGGCCCGAGCGTGCGCCCGACGGCGGCGGCGATCGAAAGCCCCGCGCGCGCCGGGAAGAGGCGCAGAAGCCGCAGGAGAAGGAAGAGCGTCTGCGCGACGACGAAGTCGCTGGCCTTGCGCCAGCGCTTCCAGGCCTTGGCGTAGCGAAGGTTCATGCCACGGCTACGGCGTGCTCGGATGCCGCCGGCTTGTCGAGGTTCAGGATGATCTTGCCGAAGACCTGACGCCCTTCCATGCGCCGAAGCGCCACGTCGAGCCCGTCGAACCCGATCTCGGTGTCGATCACCGGCTTGACGAGGCCGCGCGCCATCTTCTGCATCGCGTCTGCCATGTTCTCCATCCGGCAGCCGAACGAGCCGATCAGGCGCAACTGCTGCTGGAAGAGCATCATCAGGTTGATCTCGGCGGAGACGCCGGAGGTCGAGCCGCAGGTGACGAGCCGGCCGCCGCGCTTCAGCGAGAACATGGAGCCGACGATCGTGTCCTTGCCGACATGCTCGAAGACGACGTCGACGCCGCGCTTCTTCGTGATCTTGCGCACGACGCCTTCGAAACGGTCGCTGCGGTAGTTGATGACGTGGTCGGCGCCGAGAGCGCGGGCGCCCTCGATCTTCTCGTCAGACCCGACCGTCGCGATCACCGTCGCGCCATGGCGTTTGGCGAGCTGGATCGCGGCCGTGCCGATGCCCGAACCGCCGGCATGGACGAGGATCGTCTCGCCGGGTTCCAGCTTGGCATTGTCGAACAGCATGTGCTCGACCGTGCCGAAGGTCACGGGCGCGAGCGCGGCGCCGACGGCGTCGCAGCCGGGCGGGGCCGGCACGAGCTGGCGCGCGGGCAGGTTCACGTAGTCCTGTGCGAAGCCGTCGAGATGGAACCCGTGGACCCCCGAGACGTGTTCGCAGAGATTGTCGCGCCCCTCGCGGCAGGGCTTGCAGAGCCCGCAGGTGCGCGCGCCGTAGATCGAGACGAGCTGGCCGGGCAGGACGTTCGCGACGCCGGGCCCGAGCGCCTCGACGACGCCGGAGGCTTCCGCGCCGATCGTCAGCGGCAGCTTGCGCTTGGCGAACGCCATGCCGCGCCAGCCCCAGACGTCGATATGATTGAGTGCCACGACCTTGATGCGCACGCGCGCCTCGCCGGGGCCCGGAGCCGGGGGCTCGGCAATATCGACTTGGCGAAGGTCGCGGTCGCCGAGAAGCTGCAATGCGCGCATGATGTCCGTCCTAAAAGTTCAGGCGCGCTCTTAGCGCGGTTCGCGCCCGAGGACGAGGCTGACATTCTGGCCGCCGAAGCCGAAGGAGTTCGACAGCACGGCCCGCACGTCCGCCTCGCGCTTCACGTTCGGCACGGTGTCGAGCGAGATGGCGGGGTCGGGGACCTCGTAGTTGATGGTGGGCGGCAGCAGGCCGTCGCGCATGGTGAGGATCGAGAACACCGCCTCGATCGCGCCCGCCGCCGTCAGCGTGTGGCCGATCATCGACTTGTTCGAGGAGATCGGGACGTTTCTGATGTGCTCGCCGAAGACGGCGGTGAGGCCGCCCGCCTCCATGCGGTCGTTTTCCGGCGTCGAAGTGCCGTGGGCGTTGACGTAGGAAATGTCCTCCGGCGTCAGGCCGGCATCGTCCAGGCCGCGCCGGATCGTCGCGATGATGGGCGAGCCGTCCGGCTTGGAGCGCGTGCGGTGGAAATCGTCCGCCTTCTCGCCGACGCCATGCACGATGCCGAGCACCGTCGCGCCGCGGGATCTGGCCGATTCCAGCGATTCCAGCACGAGCGCGGCGGCGCCTTCCGCAAGCACGAAGCCGTCGCGGTCCTTGGAGAAGGGGCGGGAGGCCCGGGTCGGGTCCTCGTTGTTCGTCGAGAGCGCCGAGAGCAGCGAAAAGCGGATCAGAGCCTCCGCCCCGACCGAGCCGTCGGTGCCGATGGACAGAGCGCGCTCGGTCTCGCCGCGGCGGATCGCCTCGACCCCGAGCTGGATCGCGCTCGCGCCCGAAGCGCAGGCCGTCGACAGCGTCACCGGCAGGCCGCGCGTGCCCAGGCGGTCGGCAAGCCGGTCCGAGATATTGCCGAAGAGCGTCTGGCGATACATGCCGGGATCGCGGTTCTGGCGCACGAGTTCGAGCAGGCGGTCGTAGCCGGCTTCCTCGCGCGCCTCGCCCGGCAGCTGGTCCAGCGCGAAACGGTGCTGCCATTCCAGCTCGACCGGCGGCGCGGCCAGAAAGAGCGGGCCGCCGAAGGCCGTGTCGTAGCCGGCCATGCGCACGGCCTCGAGCCCGGCCGATTCGGCGAGCGCATAGGACAGATCGATCGCCGAAGTCGCGGGATCGCCCATGAAATCGACCGTGCCGGCGATCGTCGTGCGCATGTTCTCGGTGGAGAAGCGCGTGATGCGGTGGATGCCGGAGCGCCCCGCCGTCAGCGCCGCCCAATTGTCCTCGACGCCTTGGCCGAGCGAGGAGACGAGCCCGATGCCCGTCACCGCGACGATCGGCCGGCCGTGCGTGTCGGTCATGCGCATGTCGTCAAACCTCCGAAGCGTGTCCGCCAAGAGCGCTGAGAACGCAGACGCCTTCGGCCTGAACGTGGCCGACCGTCGTGACGAGCGCCGTCTGCGGGGTGAAGCGGACCTGATTCTCGACGCGGCCGTCGAAGGGCGGCAGGCCCTGGCGCCGGGCGAGCGCGGCCGCCGCCAGCGCGACGCCCGCCGTGAACTGCGCCTCGAAGGACTGGCCGAGCAACGTTCCGTAGCTGCGCAGGGCCGCTTCCGGGAAATGCCGGCGCAGGACGTCGCGCTCGGTCTCCGACAGATCGGCGATGCCGGTCGCCCCGGACAGGATGAGGAGGTCGGTGTCGCTGAGGCCCGTATCCGCGATCAGCTGGTCGAGGCGGGCTTCGAGCGAGGCTCGGTCGCGCGCGCCGCGATCGCCGAAGACGCCGTCGAGCCGCGCATAGGCGGCCGAGCCGCGCGCGGCCGCGTGGCTGGCCGATTCCAGAACGAGGAAGGCGCCGACGCTCCCGACCGTGAAGCCGTCCGCCTCGGCCGTGCGGCCGAAGACCGGGCTCCAGGAATCCTTCAGGAGGAAGCCGCCCAGTTCGAAGTTCGTCAGGAGATCCTTGCGCTCGGCCGAGAAGGCGCCGCCCACGAGGCAGATGCCGCTTTGGCCGGAGCGGATGCGCGCCGCCGCGGTCGCCACCGCCGAGATGCCCGCGCCTTCTTCGCCCATGAAGGTGCGCGAGGAGCCCGTCACCTTGTGGACGATGGAGATGTTGCCGGCGAGAAGGTTGGAGAGCTGCGCGAGAAAGAGCGTCGGCCGCAATTCGGTCGAGAGCAGCTCGTTCACCACGGCCTGCGGGTCGGCGAGGCCCCGCGCGCGGCTCATCACCAGCGCGTCCACCGTCTGGTCGCGCTCGCCGCCGCCGGCGGCCACGATCATGTCGACCCCGGCTCGCGTCTCCTCGTCGGGCGCGACGCCGGCATCGGCAAGAGCCAGACCCGCGGCATAGGTGCCGAGCTTCTGCCAGGTCTCCATCTGGCGCTGATCGCCCTTCTTGGGGATCTGCTGCGACCAGTCGATCGGGGGCAGGGGATGCACGAAATAGGGGGCGAAGCGATCCGCCTCGATTTCCGGCTGCGGCACGGCGCTGCCGGTCAGGCGGTCGAGATGCGCCTCGATGCCCTCGCCCAGCGAGGACACGAGGCCGATCCCGGTGATAAGCACGTCCTCGACGCGGTCGGTCATGAAGCTTCCAGCGATGTGCGGGTGGCCGATGGGCGGCGAACCCTTTGCAAGACCGCCCCTTCGGCCGATCGGCGGACCGGTTCGGCGGGAACCGGCCTCTTCTTACGGATGGTCGTCAGAGCCGCCCGAACGTTCGTTCGACGCGAGCGGCCCCACGCCTCAAGGGGTGACGCCGGCCGTTTTGGCGGCGCGCAGCTCGTCGATCTGGGCGCAGAGGTTCTTGAGGACGAAGTATTCCTCCGTCGCCGCCTCGCCGTCGTTGACACGCTGGGTCCACTTTTCCAGCGGGATCTTGATGCCGAATTCCTTGTCGATCGCGAAGACGATGTCGAGGAAGTCGAGCGAGTCGATGCCGAGATCGTCGATCGTGTGGCTTTCCGGCGTGATCTGCTCGCGGTCGATTTCGCTCGTTTCGGCGATGATGTCGGCCACGCGGTCGAAGGTCGAAGACAATGGACGCCCCTTAAAACTCCGGCATCGCGGCCGGCTTGCCAGCGGACCACGATGCGTCTTATTTCCCGCACCTATAGGAGCTTGCCGACGAAAAGCAAATTGGCCTGTGCACTGCCGTCGTCCCGTCCCAACGTTCGACGGGGTGAAATCGGGGTCGATCTTCGGACGCCGTTTGCATAAGTCCAATGGCTTAAAGCCTCTTCGCTCCTCGGAGGGAAGAGGCTCGGCGCTCCATGGCCTCGAAGGACAGCCCGTGACGTTCTCCTCGCAGTCCCGCTTCGCCGTGGCGCCGATGATCGATTGGACCGATCGCCACTGTCGATTCTTCCACCGCCAGCTGACGGGCCGCGCGCTGCTCTACACCGAGATGGTCGTGGCCGATGCGATCCTTCACGGCGACCGCGACCGCCTGCTCGGCTTCGACCCGGCCGAGCATCCGATCGCCCTGCAGATCGGCGGTTCCGATCCCGACAAGCTCGCGCGCGCAGCGCGGATCGGCGCCGAATACGGCTATGACGAGATCAACCTCAACGTCGGCTGCCCGTCCGATCGGGTGCAGTCGGGAGCCTTCGGCGCCTGCCTGATGCGCGAGCCGCGCCTCGTCGGGGACTGCCTCCAGGCGATGCGCGAGGCGGTGTCGGTGCCGGTGACGGTGAAATGCCGGATCGGGGTGGACGAGCAGGACCCGGAGCCGGCCCTCGACGAGCTGGCCGACGCGGCCGTTTCCGCCGGCGTCTCCGGCATCTGGGTCCATGCGCGCAAGGCCTGGCTCCAGGGCCTCAGCCCGAAGGAGAATCGCGACATCCCGCCGCTCGACTACGGTCGCGTTTTCCGCCTGAAGGCGCGGTTGCCGGACATGTTCGTCGGCCTCAACGGCGGCCTTGCGACGCTGGACGAGGCCGTCGCCTGCCTCGACCGGGTGGATGGCGTGATGATGGGGCGGGGCGCCTACCAGATGCCGGGCCAGCTCGCAGAGGTCGATGCGCGCGTCTACGGCGAGCCGGAGGCACCCGTCGATCTCGTGGCCGTCGTCGAGCGGATGGCGGCCTATGCCGAGCGCCATATCGCGGCGGGCGGGCGGCTCGTCCATGTCGCGCGGCATATGACGGGGCTGTTCACCGGCCTTCCCGGCGCGCGGCGCTGGCGCCAGACGCTGTCCGATGCCGGAAGCCGGCGCGACGCGGGACCGGAGCTGTTCCGCGAGGCTCTCTCCTTCGTCGATCTTAGCGCCGAGCCGCGCGCGGCCTGAAAGCTCAGTCGGTCAGAATCAGCCGGTTGCCGCGAAACTCGAAGGAGGAGAGCTGGCCGAGGAAGCTCATGCCGAGCAGCCCGAGACCCTCGCCCTCCTGCTCCATGACGGCGGCCGGCACGTTGCGGCGAACGATCTCGCCGATGCGCACCTCGTCGAGCCGGATCATCGCGGCCCGCGCGATGCCGTTGGCTGTCGAGACGCGGGCCGTGAAGGCGCCGTCGCCGGGATCGAGGTTCATCGAGCGGGCGGTCGCCCGGTCGAGCGCGATCATGCTGGCGCCGGTGTCAACGAGGAAGGACAGAGACCGGCCGTTCACCTCCGCCTGGACGTGGAAGTGGTCGTCGCCGGCCCGCACGACGGCCACCTGCCGCCCGTCGGAGCCGGACAGAGCGATGGCATGGCCGGGGATCAGCTCGGCGATAATCCGGTCGCGCACTTCCCCGAACTCGCCGCGAAAGGCGTAGAGCCCGATGAGCACGACGAAGGCGAGCGCCCAGATCGCCGCGTTCCGCGCCATGCCGCGCGCGTCCCGGCGGAAGGCGAAGAGAGCGCCCGCCGCGATCACCGAACCCCAGATGCCGAGATAGAAGATCTGCCCGGCCTCGTCCGAACTCAGCCCGGCGATTCGGCCGCCGTCGTTCCAAAGGTCGTTGCCGACGAGGACGAGACCGGCGAGGGCGATGAGCCCGAGGACGACGAACAATCCGCCACTACCGCGCATCCGCGTCAGGCTCCTGCCATCGGAGAGGCCGCGAGTCGGCCGGGCAGGAGGTCCATCAGCGCCCGGCGCTCCGCGTCGCTATAGCCGAGCCAGCCCGCGATCTCCTCGCCCGTCCGCCCGCAGCCGATGCAGATGCCGCGCTTGGGATCGATGATGCAGGTCTTGTTGCAGGGCGAAAGGGTCGGCATGGGGCTCCGGTATCGGTCGGGGTCGAACCGGAGTTAGGTGGCCGCGCCGCCGGAGACAAGCGTCTTCGGCCTCAGTCCTCGCCCTGGAAGGCGTGCATGACTTCGAGCACGCGGGCATGGGGGAAGATCGCGAGCGCCTGCGTGCCGACGCGCAGCTTCGAGGTCAGGACGAACTCGCCGTCGTGCATCTCCATCAGCGCCTGCACGATGGGAAGGCCGAGGCCGGCGCCCTGTTCGGCGCTCTTGATGGCGATCGTGCCCTGGCCAAAGGAGGAGAGGACGATCGGGATCTCCTCCTCGGGAATGCCCGGACCATTATCGAAGACGCCGACATACTGCCCGCCGCCCGCCGTCCAGCCGACCTTGATGACGATCTCGCCGCCGGGCGGGGTGAACTTCACGGCGTTGGAGAGAAGGTTGAGAATGATCTGGCGCACGGAGCGCTCGTCGGCCCAGAGCTGAGGCAGGTTCTGCTCGAACTGCGCCTGGAGCTTGATCTCCTTGGCCTGCGCCTTCAGCTGCACGAGGCCGAGACATTCGCGCCCGAGCCGCGTCAGCTCCACCGCCTCCTCGTTCAGCGTATAGCGCCCGGCCTCGACGCGGCTGA
Source organism: Aureimonas sp. Leaf427 (assembly GCF_001425485.1). Taxonomy (GTDB): domain Bacteria; phylum Pseudomonadota; class Alphaproteobacteria; order Rhizobiales; family Rhizobiaceae; genus Plantimonas. The sequence goes on from NZ_LMQW01000034.1 coordinate 35,926, forward strand.
GGTCGAGGATCTCGTTGATGAGGTTCAGGAGATGCTGGCCGGAGGAGTGGATGTCGCCGACATAGTCCTTGTAGGTGGGATTGCCGACGGGGCCGAGAATCTCGTTCGAGATAACCTCGGAGAAGCCGAGAATGGCGTTGAGCGGCGTGCGCAGCTCGTGGCTCATCGTCGCGAGAAAGCGGGACTTGGCGAGATTGGCCTCCTCGGCGCGATGCCGGGCCTCCTCGGAAATGATGCGCGCCGTGTCGAGTTCGGCGATCAGCTCGTCCTTTTCCGCCTGATGCGTCAGGCGCTCGGCGGCGATGCGGCGCAGATGCTCGGCGACGAGCGCGAAGAAGGGCACGGCGCCGACGATGATCGCATCCATCGCCATCGCCACGGGATCGGCGGTTCCGATCATGCGGTAGGCGAGGACGAGGACGAGCGGCGCGAAGGCGACGGCGACGACGCTGCGCAGCGTGAAGGAGACCATGGCCGTCAGCGCGACGGCGAGAAGCAGGGTCGAGAACTGGAAGACCTCGAAGCGCAGCGGTCCGCAATCGGCGCAGTCGAGCCCGGCGAAGACCGCCCAGCCGAGCCCCGCCGCCGCATGGCCGCCGAGAAAGACGCGGCGCCAGAGCTGCGAGTCGAACTCCGTCGGCCCGATTTCGGAAAAGCGCTTGGTCAGCGCGAAGAGGAAGATGTAGCAGGCCATGGCCACCGCGCCCCAGGCGACCGCGGTGTTCATGCCGACGAAGGTCGAAAGGCCGAAGCTCGTCAGGAAGAGCGGCAGCGGCATGGTGGCCGCCGCCATTCGGACGGCGAGCGCATGCTGGATCAGGAGCTCGCGATCGAAGCGCGGCAGCAGTCCACGCCGCGAGGTCAGCCGCTCGCGCGCACCTTGCAGCACCTTCGCGAGCTCGACATTGCGCTGTGGGCGCCGTCGCTCGACGATGGTCTTGTCGTAGGAGGATGGAGCGGCAAGCGACATGGACGAGCGATCGACGGCCTTTGGCGGGGGTACGGAACGCCGCGATCATGTTGCGAGAAGCTTAATGAATTGGCTTAAGGAAGAGGAAAAATCGAGACACCGCGCGCTGGGCCGAAGGCTTGCGGGACGTCGGAACGAACGGCAGACTCCGGCGAAAGGTCTGCTATAGGGGTGGACGAAGACCCTCGGAAGGCGACGAACAGATGGACCGTTTGGACAAGAAGATTCTCCGGCTCCTGCAGGAGGACGCGACGCTCGCCGTCGCCGATATCGCCAAGCGCGTCGGCCTGTCGACGACGCCCTGCTGGCGGCGCATCCAGAAGCTGGAGGAGGAGGGGGTCATCCGCGCGCGCGTCGCCGTGCTCGATCCCGCCCGGATCAACCTGCGCGTCACGGTCTTCGTCTCGATTCGCACCAACTCGCATTCCACCGAATGGCTGAAGCGCTTTTCGGAGGTGGTCGGCGACTTTCCCGAGGTCGTCGAGTTCTATCGGATGAGCGGGGACGTCGATTATCTCCTGCGCGTCGTCGTGCCCGACATCGGCGCCTACGACGCCTTCTACAAACGGCTGATCGCGCGGATCGAGATCCGCGACGTCTCTTCCTCCTTCGCGATGGAGCAGATCAAGTACACGACCGAAATGCCGCTCGACTACATCGTCCTGGAGAAGGAGCCGCGCGAGACCTGAGAGGGCTCGCGCGGCTTTGCGCCGTCAGCGCTCCAGTCGCGCCATGAGCGAGGACGTGTCCCAGCGCTTGCCGCCCATGGCCTCGATCTCGGCATAGAACTGGTCGACGAGCGCGGTGACGGGCAGCGAGGCGCCGTTGCGGCGGGCCTCGGCGAGGCAGATGCCGAGGTCCTTGCGCATCCATTCGACCGCGAAGCCGAAATCGTAGCGCTGCTCGATCATCGTCTTGTGGCGATTGTCCATCTGCCAGGAGCCGGCGGCGCCCTTGGAGATGACGCCGACGACCGTCTTGAGGTCGAGCCCGGCCTTGCGCCCGAAGCTCATGGCCTCCGAAAGACCCTGCACGAGCCCTGCGATGGCGATCTGGTTCATCATCTTGGCGAGCTGGCCGGACCCGGCCTCGCCCATGCGCCCGACCATCCGCGCATAGGCGGAGATCACCGGTTCGGCCCTATCGAAATCGCCTTGCGCGCCACCGACCATGACGGTGAGCTGCCCGTTCTCCGCGCCGGCCTGTCCGCCGGAGACGGGCGCGTCGAGAAAGGCGAGACCGCGCTCCCGGGCGGCCGCGTCCAGCTCGCGGGCGAGTTCGGCGGAGGCGGTCGTGTTGTCGATCAGCGTCGCGCCCGGCTTCATGCCAGCCATGGCGCCGTCCGGCCCGAGCACGACCTGGCGCACGTCGTCGTCGTTGCCGACGCAGGTGAAGACGAAGTCGGCGCCCTCCGCCGCCTCGCGCGGCGTCGCCGCGGCGCGCCCGCCGAAGGCCGCGGCCCATCGGTCGGCCTTTTCCGCCGAGCGGTTGAAGACCGAGACCTCGTGGCCGCCCTTGGTCTTCAGATGGCCCGCCATGGGATAGCCCATGACCCCGAGCCCGATGAATGCGACCTTCGCCATGCTCTCGTCTCCCGATGCGCTGCCGCTCCTCGCGGCGTCAGCGCTTGAGGTGACGGATCAGGCGGCGTTCGGCAAGGGCGGTAAGATTGCGCAGGACCTCGACGATCGCGAGATAGAAGAGCGCGGCGTAGATATAGGTCTGGAAGTCGAAGCTGCGCGAATAGGCCCGCCGCGTCTCGCCCATGAGATCGAAGACCGTGATGATGGCGACGATCGCGGAGGCCTTGATCATCAGGATGATCTCGTTGGCATAGGGGCGAAGCGCCACGATCATGGCCTGCGGCAGGATCACCTTCCAGAAGATCACCGGACGGGACAGGCCGAGCGAGCGGGCGCCTTCCCACTGGCCGCGCGGAACGCTCTCGATCGCGCCGCGCAGGATCTCGGCCTGATAGGCCGCCGTGTTCAGCGCCAGCGAGAAGACGGCGCAGTACCAGGCCTCGCGGAAGAACCACCAGAGCCCCACCGCCTCGAACTGCGGACGGAACTGGCCGAAGCCGTAATAGACGAGAAAGATCTGCGCGATCAGCGGCGTGCCGCGGAAGAAGTAGACGAAGACGAAGGACGCCCCGCGCGCGACCGCATTCTTCGACCGCCGCCCGATGGCGACCGGCAGCGACACGACGGCGCCGACGACGAAGGCGGTAAGCACCAGCGTCACCGTCGTTCCGAGGCCGCTGAGATAGGCGAACCCGTAGCGCTGGATCAGGGACGGGTTGAAGGAGGAGACGAGGTAGAAGACCAGCCCCGCGAAGACGAGCGCCCAGAAGCCGAGAGCGATGGCGCCGCCGGTCGAGACGCGTCGGCGGGCCACGGGCGGCGGGGCGAGGCTCATCGCACGGCTCCGCGCTTCGTCCAGCGGTCGATTCGGCCGATGACGACGGAGGAGAGCATGGTGAGGACGAGATAGAGTCCGCAGGCGACGCCGAAGAAGAGGAAGGGCTGGCGCGTCACGCGCGCGGCGACGTCGGCCTGCCGCAGCGTGTCGACGAGGCCGATCACGGAGACGAGCGCGGTGTCCTTCAGGAGGTTCATCCAGAGATTGGCGAGGCCCGGCAGCGCGATCCGGATGAGCTGCGGCACGATGACGAGCAGCATGATGCGCCAGCGCGACAGGCCAAGCGCCATGGCGCCTTCGGTCTGGCCGAGGGGGATCGCCCGAAAGGCGGAGAGGAAGACTTCGCTGGCGAAGGCGGAGAAGACGAAGCCGAGCGCGATCATGCCGGCGACGAAGGGCGGGATAGAAACGCCGGGCAGGCCGATCGCGCCAAGCGCCGCGTTGATGGCGGGCGGCGCGCCGTAATAGACGAGGAAGAGCGTCAGAAGCTCCGGCAGGCCGCGAAAGATCGTCGTGTAGATGTCGGCAGAGATGCTGAGCGCCCGGTCGCCGGACTGTTTGGCGAGCGCCATCAGGAAGCCGACGACGAGGCCGATCGGCAAGGTGGCGAGCGCGAGCGTGATCGTGACGAGAACGCCCGCCAGGATGTCGTCGCCCCATCCGGTCTCGCCGAAGCCGAGCAGGGTCAGATCCCCGCTCAACGGCCGGACCGTCCGATGGTGCGGAGCGTCGAGAGCGGGACGAAGCCGATAAGCGGTCGCCGGTGCGGGTTGAGGACGGCGGGAATGGCGGGCGACCCTTGATCGGAACAGGACGGCGTCTGGCCATCATCCCGCCGGGCCGAGCGCGGCGGGATGATGGATGCGGAGTTTATTTGCCGTAGACGTCGAAGTCGAAATACTTGTCCTGAATCGTCTTGTAGGTGCCGTTCGAGCGAATCGCGACGATCGCATCGTCGAAAAGCTTCTTCAGCTTGTCGTCGCCCTTGCGAAGGCCGACGCCGACGCCGCGGCCATAGATCACGGGATCGGCGGGGAGGGTGCCGAGGATCTTGCAGCAGGCGCCATCCGGGGATTTGACCCATTCCGTCAGAACGACGACGTCGTCCATCACGGCGTCGACGCGACCATTGCCGATGTCGAGCTTGTACTCCTCGGCGGTCGGATAGATCTTCACGTCGGAGTCCGGGAAGAGCGCCTCGGCGGCCTGCGAGTGCGTCGTGCCCGTCTGGGCGCCGATCGCCTTTCCGGCCAGGGCTTCCTTCGTCGCGGCCGTGATCGTGGAATCCTTCGGCACGGCGATGGCCGGGGGCGTCTGGTAGTATTTGTTGGAGAAGGCGATCTGCTCCTCGCGCTCGGGCGTGATCGACATGGAGGCGACGATCGCGTCGAAGTTGCCGTTCTGAAGCGCCGGGATGATGCCGTCCCAGTTCTGCGTGACGAAGGTGCATTCGACCTTCATCTCGGTGCAGAGCGCCTTGGCGATATCGACGTCGAAGCCCTGCAGCTCGCCGGAGGCGGAGAGGAAGTTGAAGGGCGGATAGGCGCCTTCGGTGCCGATGACCACTTTCGACCAGTCCTTGGACGAGTCGTCGGCAAGCGCCGGCCCGGAGGCGAGCGAAAGAGCCGCGACGGCAACGGCAAGGAATTGGGCTGGACGCATGAGGAACTCCGGGGGTTGGGCTGGCCGGCCATAACGCCTCAGCGTTGGGCATGCCTCTTATCCGAGCGATACTCACCCCGTTTCGCGTCGAAGCGCAACAGGAGTCCGGCTGGAAGCCGTTGTTTTCAACCGGATGCCAGACGGCGTTCGGCGTCGGCGAGATCGGCCGGCGTGTTCACGTTGAAGAACGGATCGTCGCCTTCGATCTCGACCGCCTCGAAGCCGGTGCGATCGAGATAGAGGCGGATCGCATGTTTCTCCGGCGCATCGAGAAAGGCGGAGAGACCTGCAAGGGATTCGACCGGCCAAAGCGCGACCGCCGGCTGAAGGCGACCTGCATGGCGGGCGACGCGCGGAAGGCCGCCCGGCGCTTCGAGAAGCGGCCGCAAAACGGCGGATGACAGGAAGGGCGTGTCTCCGGGCAGGACCAGGAGATGCGTCGCGTCTGCCGCTTCCAGGAGGCCCGAGCGAGCGGCCGCCTCGATGCCCGCGAGAGGCCCGGGAAATCCCGGCCGCGCATCGGGAACGAGCGGCAGGCCGAAAGGCTCGAAGCCGGTTCCCTCGCCGGCATTCAAGAGGGTCGGCCGCACACCCGCCGGGATGGCGTCGAGGACATGATCGAGCAGCATGCGTCCGCGAAGGGCGACGAGAGGCTTCGGAACCGAAGCGCCGAGCCGCGAACCGCGCCCGCCCGCGAGGATCAGCGCGGCGATCCTCATCGCCGTCCATCGCCTGCAAGGACAGTTCGTCCAACGATCGGGAAAAGCTTAACGAATGGCTTTAGGGAACACGAAGTCGGTACGTGCATCGTGCTACGACTAGCAGAGGAGAGCCGAGAGAGGGAGATGCCATGAGCGACCGACCCTATTTGGAAAGTATCGCAGCGGTGCGCGAGATCCGGCCGAGCGAGGATCTCTCGATGCTGGACGCCAATGAGCTGCGTCACGTCTTCGAGGCCGAGACCATCGCCTCGCTCGGCTTGATCGAGGAGCGGGTCGTCGCCGAGCCCGAGAGCTTCCGCCCCATCTCCGCGCCCCTGCCGAGCGAATCGCCGGAGCCAATCGTCTCGGCAGCGGATGATCCGATCAGTCCGCACCTCGCCTCGCGGGTCGAGCGGAGCGATGCGGAGAGGGTCGATCGCCAGCCGGAGAGCGCGAGCGTCGGCGAGGCGGAGGTGCCGCGGCGGGACTGGCTGCTCGATCCCGAGCCGATCGCCGCGCCATCCGAAGCGCAGCCCTACGGCGACGATCCCACGCGCATGCGCGAACTCGTGCAGTGGTTCGCAGGCGGGCAGGGGATCGCGGACGCGCGGGCAGCATCGGCCAGTGTCCTGGTGCAGAGGCCGGCCGGCGACCTCGTCGAGGGGCCGCCCGATACGCCGGAGCGTCCCCATCAGTTGCACGCGCTTGCCGCCGGCGAGCGGATCGTCTGATCGATTTCAGGACCGGTCGGCGCGCAGCGACTTGGCGATGGGGCCGACCAACCTGTCATAGGTGCGCCGCAGGCTCGGCGGATAGCGCATGGCGACGGAATGGATCACGTCGCCGCGAAAGATATAGCGCTCGTAGAAGATCTTGCCGTCGCGATAGCCGGAGACGACGACCCAGCTGTCGCCCGCCTTGCGATAGGTCACATCGTCGTCCCGGGCGCGGTCGCGGATGATCGATGCCGGCGTTTCGCGGCCGGCATTGGCGCGCGCATAGATGAAGAGTTCCGCGCCGTTCGGCGAGCGCCAGGCCCGGCCGTCGCCGTTGGTGGGCTCGGGCAAAGCCTCCACGAAGGCCTCGGACGGGAAGGTCGCAACGGTGCCGAAGCGGGCGTTGCGATAGGTGATGTCGTCCGCTGCCGCCGGAGCCGCGGCGCCGAGGAGCGCCCCGCCGAGCAGGACGAGAACCAGAGGCCGCATTCCGTCAGCCTCCCGTGACGCTCATGTGGCGGGAGACGGAGGGGCGCTGCGTGGTGCGGTCGATGATGAAGTCGTGGCCCTTCGGCTTGCGCAGGATGGCCGCGTCGATGGCGCGGGATAGGGCCTCGTCGCCTTCCGAGGCGCGCAAGGGCGCGCGCAGATCGGCGGCGTCCTCCTGGCCGAGGCACATGAAGAGCGTGCCCGTGCAGGTAACGCGGACGCGGTTGCAGCTCTCGCAGAAGTTATGGGTCATCGGCGTGATGAAACCGAGCCGCCCGCCCGTCTCCGCCACCTCGACGTATCGTGCGGGACCGCCCGTGCGATGCGGGCTGTCGATCAGCGTGAAGCGGCTGGCGAGATCGGCGCGCACTTCGCTCAGCGGCAGATAGCGGTCGGTCCGGTCCTCGTCGATCTCGCCCATTGGCATGGTCTCGATCAGCGTCAGCTCCATGCCCTCGCCATGCGCCCAGCGCATCATCTCGGGGATCTCGGCTTCGTTGAAGCCCTTCAGCGCGACGGCGTTCAGCTTGATCTTGATGCCGGCGTCCTGCGCCGCCCTGATGCCGGAGAGCACCCGGCCGAGATCGCCCCAGCGGGTGATCGTCTTGAACTTGTCGGCGTCGAGCGTGTCCAGCGAGACGTTCAGCCGCTTCACGCCGCAATCGGCGAGCTCGCGGGCGAAGCGCTGGAGCTGCGAGCCGTTGGTCGTCAGCGTCAACTCTTCGAGCTTTCCGGTGTCGAGATGGCGCGAGAGCGAGCGGATGAGGTGCATGATGTTCTTGCGAACCAGCGGCTCGCCGCCGGTGAGGCGCAGGCGCTTCACGCCCTTCTCGACAAAGGCGCTCGCCAGCCTGTCCAGCTCCTCCAGCGTCAGGAGATCGCGCTTGGGCAGGAAGGTCATGTCCTCCGCCATGCAGTAGACGCAGCGAAAGTCGCAGCGGTCGGTCACCGAGACGCGTAGATAGGTGATGCGCCGGCCGAACGGATCGGTCATGCTCGGGCCGCCGGCGAGGGCCGGTCCGCTCGGGCGCTCGGGAAGCCGGATGTCTCCGGACGGGGCGCCGAGATTGCGCAGGCCCGAGGCGTCGTTCATAGGGTCGATCATAGGGTTGAATGTGGAAGGCGCACCCGTCCGGGTCAAGCGCCGCCGCGAAGTTCGAGAGCCCTTCGTGCGAAGGCGGCTCGCCATCCCGTCCGCCTTCTGCGAACATCCCCCTTCCGCCGCCCAAGGACCGATGCGATGAGCCAAGCTTCCGCCACGCCCGAGGAGATCCGCGTCTCGCCGGATCGACGGACCCTGACGGTGCGCCTGCCCGACGGCGCCTCCGACAGTTTCCCCGCGGAGATGCTGCGCGTCATGTCGCCCTCCGCCGAGGTGCAGGGGCATGGGCCGGACCAGCGCGTCACGGTGGGCGGCAAGGCCGATGTCGCCATTCGCGACATCATCCCGGTCGGCCACTACGCGATCCGCATCGTCTTCGACGACGGCCACGATACCGGGCTCTTCACCTGGTCCTATCTGGCGACGCTCGGCCGCGAGCGCGACGGGCGCTGGGCCGCCTATCTGGCGGAGCTGCGCGCCAAGGGCCTTCGCCGGGAGCGGTAAGCCCAGCGGATGATCATAAAATCTGACGCTGCGTCAAAGCCTTGCGCGAGAGACCTCGACTTCGTAAGCGGGGGTCTCGCAGCACGTAGAAAAGGCCGATCATCATGACCGTCATCGTCAGAGACAGCAACGGAACCCAGCTCGGCGAGGGCGATTCCGTCACGCTGATCAAGGACCTGAAGGTGAAGGGAACCTCGGTCACGCTGAAGCGCGGAACGCTGGTGAAGAACATCCGCCTGACCGACGATCCCGCCGAGGTCGAGTGCAACGCCGAGAAGGTGAAGGGCCTCGTGCTGCGGACGGAGTTTCTCAAGAAGGCCTGAGACGTTTCGGAGTTCGTCAGGGATAAGCGGAAACCGGCTATCCCGAAACGACAAACGATAGAGACGGCATCCAGGGTTCGTCTGGTTCAGGACGAACCCGAAGAACCCTCGGCTCTCGGCGTCGTCCGCCGAGAGCATCGGACGCTGAGCCGAGCCGTTTCAGACGACGCGGCGCGGCCGGTCCAACTCGCCCCGGTCGTCTTCCGGCAGGTCTTCGGAGGTCGTCATGCCGATGCGGAAGGCCGGAAGCTGGTCGAAGGCCGTCTTCAGCGCGTCCGACCAACCTTCGGAGATCTGGCGGTAATAGGGATCGCGATGATCGAAGCGCTGGCGATGGCCGGCGGCGAGGCTGTCGGCATCGTAGAACTGCATGTCGATGGGCAGGCCCACCGACAGGTTCGAGCGGATCGTCGAGTCGAAGGAGACGAGCAGAAGCTTCGCCGCCTCTTCCAGCTGCATCTTGCGATCATAGGTCCGGATGATGATCGGGCGGCCGTATTTGTGCTCGCCGATCTGGAAGAACGGGTTGTCCGTGCCCGCCTCGATGAAGTTGCCCTCCGGGTAGATCATGAAGAGGCGGGGACGCCCGCCCTTGATCTGGCCGCCGAAGATGAAGGAGCCGGAGAAGCGGCTCTCCGAGGAGGGGCCGGAGGCCGCGCGCGTGTGCGCGATGACCTCGGCCAGCGTGTCGCCGACGAGCTTGGCCGTCTGGAACATCGACGGCTGGTTCAGGATCGCGGGCACGCGCTTGGCCGGCGCCTGTCCGCGCTCTTCCAGCAGCGAGACGGTCGCCTGCGTGGTCGCGAGATTGCCGGCGCTGAGGAGGCAGAGGAACCTCTCGCCCGGCACTTCCCACGTCTTCATCTTGGTGACGACCGAGATGTTGTCGATGCCCGCATTGGTGCGGGTGTCCGACATGAAGACGAGCCCCTTGTCGACGAGCAAGCCTACGCAATAGGTCATGGTCTGCACTCCCGAGAACCCACGCGGCCGCGATCGATGGCGCGAAGGGCATAGAGCCTTCCGCGCTTCGGAAAGCGCGGATCGGCGCGGCGACTGTTGCCGGAACGATGGCGGGCCGCAACCCCGAAACGACGATGCACCGCACCGAAGCGGCTTGCGACCGGTTCCGTACCCATTTTGAGCGGCCAAACCGCCGGTTCAAAGGTCTGCGGGCCGCAAGGGGCGCCTTCGAAGGAGCGCCGGCGGCGCGGGCTCCTTCGACTGATTCTAAGGGAAGCCTTGCCGGTCCGCGGAGACGTCAGGAATAGAAGCGGTAGCTCCGGGCGATCTCCAGCGCGAGGCGGTTGTGACCGACCATGAAGCTGGCGAGGAACTCGTGAAGCCCGGAATCGATGATGTCCCCGACGTCCCGTCCCGCGAAGGCGGCGTTCGTCGCGAGCGCCGTCGCATGGCAGTCGTGCTCCTCGCCATAGGTCCTGGCGAGGAAGCCGAGGCTTTCCTGGATCGAGCCGTAGCAATAGGCGAGCGAACGCGGCATGCGCTTGTTGAGGATGAGGAAGTCGATGATGTCCCGCGCGCGGTAGTCCGCATCGTATTCCCAGGTGTAGGAGCGGTGCGCCGACACCGAGCGCAGGATCGAGCCCCACTGGAAATTGTCGAGCGACGAGCCGATCGAGGAGTGCTTGGGCAGAAGCACCCAGTATTTCACGTCGAGGATGCGCGCGGTGTTGTCGGCGCGCTCGATGAACGTGCCGAGATTGCAGAAATCGAAGATCTCGTTTCGCAACATCGTGCCGTGGAACGTGCCGCGGATGAGGGCAGCCTGCTTCTTCACCAGCTCCAGCGTGCCCGGCAGCTCGCTGTCGCGCACGGGGCTTGCCAGACGCCGCTTCAGCGTCATCCAGGCCTCGTTCAGCGCCTCCCAGGTCTCTCGCGTCAGGGCCGTGCGCACCATGCGCCCGTTCATCCGCGCGGTGTCGATGGCCGAGAGCACGCTGGACGGGTTTTCCAGATCGCGCAGCAGGTAGTCGACAATGTGGGCGGGCTCGAAGTCGCTGTATTTCGACTTGTAGGCCGCTTCGACGCCGGCCGAGACCAGCACGGACTGCCACTCGTCGGGCTCGGCGGAGAGGTTGGTCAGGGACAGGCGCAGGCCTGCGTCGATCAGGCGGGCCATGTTCTCCGCCCGCTCGATATAGCGGTGCATCCAGAACAGGCCCTGGGCGGTGCGTCCGAGTAGCGCCATGGTCAGTCCTCCAGCACCCAGGTGTCCTTAGTCCCGCCGCCCTGGCTGGAGTTCACGACGAGCGAGCCCTCCTTCAGCGCGACGCGGGTGAGGCCGCCCGGGATGATCTTCACGTGGTCGGAGACGAGGACGAAGGGGCGCAGGTCGACATGCCGGGGGGCGAGGCCTTTTTCGAGGAGGATCGGGACGGTGGAGAGCGCGAGGGTCGGCTGGGCGATGTAGTTGGACGGCCGCTCGCGAAGCTTCTTGGCGAAAAGCTCCTGTTCGGCCCTGGTCGAGGTCGGGCCGACCAGCATGCCGTAGCCGCCGGACCCGTGCACCTCCTTCACGACGAGTTCGGCCAGATGCTCGAGCACGTAGGCGAGGCTGTCGGCCTCCGCGCAGCGATAGGTCGGCACGTTCTCGAGCTTGGCCTTCTCGCCCGTGTAGAACTCCACGATCTCGGGCATGTAGGAATAGATCGCCTTGTCGTCGGAAATGCCGGTGCCGGGGGCGTTGGCGATCGTGATGCCGCCGGCCTTGTAGACGTCCATGATGCCGGCCACGCCGAGGACGGAATCCGGCTTGAAGGCGAGGGGATCGAGATAGGCGTCGTCGACGCGGCGGTAGAGCACGTCGATCGTCTTGAAGCCTTGCGTCGTGCGCATCTTGATGCGCCCGTCCACAAGCTTCAGGTCCGCGCCTTCGACCAGTTCGACGCCCATCTGGTCGGCCAGGAAGGCGTGTTCGTAATAGGCCGAGTTGTGGATGCCGGGCGTCAGGACGGCGATCGTCGGGGGTCCCTCGCAGAGCGGCGGCGCGACGGCGGCGAGCGAGCGGCGCAGGTGGTGCGGATAGGTCTCGACCGGGCGCACGCGGTTTTCCGCGAAGAGCTCCGGGAACATCTGCATCATCGTCTCGCGGTTCTCGATCATGTACGAGACGCCGGACGGGGTGCGGGCATTGTCCTCGAGGACGTAGAACTGGTCCTCGCCGACGCGCACGATGTCGGTTCCGATGATGTGCGTGTAGACGCCGCCGGGCGGCGTGAAGCCGACCATTTCGGGCAGGAAGGTCTCGTTGCCCTCGATCAGCCGGGCCGGCAGCTTGCCGGCCTTCACGATCTCCTGATCATGGTAGATGTCGTGGAGAAAGGCGTTCAGCGCCTTCACGCGCTGCTCGATCCCTTCCGCGAGCTTGGCCCATTCGCGGCCGGAAATGATGCGGGGCACGAGATCGAACGGGATCAGCCGCTCCGCCGCCTCCGCGTCGCCGTAGACGGCGAAGGTGATGCCGGTCCGACGGAAAACGCTTTCGGCCTCGCCGGTCTTCTCGACGAGAAGTTCCGGGTCCTGTCGCGTATACCAGTCGTTGAAACGTTCGTAGGGCTGGCGTACGCCGGTTGCCCCGTCCAGCATCTCGTCAAACGGTTTGGCCAATAGAGTCTCCATTCCAACTCCGCCTAGAAGAGAAGCCGGGCGCCTGAAAATCAAGGGTCGGATGCCCTTAAAGCGGCAAAGCGCGACTCTTTCGAGACGAGAAGGAAGGGTTCGTCCGGCGATTGTGCAGCGACGCGCCGGATCTGCCTGTTTTCGCGCCGGGACGCGGCTCGCTTTCAGGCAGATCGCAACGAAGACGCGCAGGTGATCCTGAAAAAGACTGACGATCAGTCTTCAGAACCGTTTTCCCGACGGGTCTGCTGTCAGGCCTCGGCCAACGCCTCCCGCGCGGCCTTCATGATCGTGTCCTGCGTCGCCTCGTCGAGATAGGCGTGCATGGGCAGGCTGACGACCTCCTCCGCCAGCGTGTCCGTCACCGGCAGGACGCCGCCTGCGACCGGAAAGACGCCGTAGGCCGTCTGGCGATGGAGGGGCCGGGGATAGTAGATCACGGTCGGCACGCCGCGCGCCTTCATGCCGGCCATGAAGGCGTCCCGCCGGCCGCCGGAAACGCGCACGGTGTACTGCGCGAAGGTCGAGACGGCGCCGTTCGGCAGCATCTGAGGCGTCAGACCCTCCGGCAGGCCCTGTCGATAGCGCCGGCCGATCCGCATGCGGGACTCGATCTCCTCGGGGAAGATCGCGAGCTTCTCGATGACGACGGCGGCCTGGAGCGTGTCCATGCGCGCATTCATGCCGATGCGCACGTTGTCGTAGCGGTCGGTGCCGCCGCCATGGACGCGGAGCGAGCGCATGATGTCGGCGAGCGGCTTGTCGTTGGTCTGCACCGCGCCGCCGTCGCCGTAGCAGCCGAGCGGCTTGGCCGGATAGAAGCTCGTCGCCACCACGTCCGCCCAGGCGCTCGCCTGCCGGCCGTCGAGCGTCGAGCCGTAGCCCTGCGCCGCGTCGGAGAGAAGCTTCAGACCGTGCCGGTCGCAGATCTCGCGGATCGCCGGATAGTCGGCGGCAAGACCGAAGAGATCGACCGTGATGACCGCGCGGGGCTTCAGGCGGTCCGCGGCGATGGTTTCCTCGATCGCCGCTGCGAGACTGTCGGGGTCCATGTTGAACGTGTGCGGCAGGACGTCGACGAAGACCGCGCTGGCGCCCAGCATGGCGACGACTTCGGCCGTCGCGGCGAAGGTGAAGCTCGGGCAGAAGACCGCATCGCCCGGCCGGATGCCCCAGGCCGAGAGCGGCAGCAGCAGGGCGTCCGTGCCGGAGCCGCAGGACAACGTCTCGCTCATGCCGCCGAAGGCCGAGAGGGCGGCTTCGAGCTCGGCGACGTCGGGACCCATGATGAAGGAGCCGTCGTCGAGAATGCGCTTGAACCGCGCCTCCACCCGGTCGCGAACGCGGTCGCGCTGCGTGGCGAGGTCGATGAAGGCGATCGGTTTCGTCATGGAGGTCTCGTGTCCGGGTGGTGTCCGCGGACGCGCGCATGTCGCGCGGCCCTCGGTCGTCGAACCGGGCTAACGGTTTCGCTCCGCTTATCCAAGAGTCCCGCCCCGGCGGAGCCGTCAAGAATTGTCGCCGATCGGCGAGAGGGCGTGATAGCGGCGGCGTTTCAGGCAGGGAGCAGCGATGCGTAGAGCCGCTTCACAACTTCCATCACGTCGCGTTCGGTGTAGCCGTCGAGGACCCGCGCCCGCGCCGCCTCGCCCATGCGGGCCACCAGCGGACGGTCACGCGCCAGCGCCGAAATCGCGGAGGCGAGGGGCGCTGCGGCGGGCTGGACGACGCGCCCCTCGATGCCGTCGCGCACGAAGCTGCGGCAGCCGGGAACGTCCGTCGTCAGGAGCGCGCGGCCGCAGGCGGCGGCTTCGAGAAGCGTGCGCGGCAGGCCCTCGCCGCCGCGCGAGGGAAGGCAGGCGGCGTGGTGGTTCCGCCAGACGGCGGCGACGTCGCGCGTCGGCCCGTGCCAGGAGATTCCGTCCCGGCGCGACCACTCGTCGAGTTGCTCGGCCGGAATGGCTTTCGGGTTGGCGGGATCGGGCGCGCCGTAGAGCGACAGCTCGACATCGGCCCCGCCGGCCCGCGCCGCGCCGACGGCCTCCACGGCAAGGTCGATGCCCTTCGACCAGAGCATCCGCGCCACGAGAGCGATCCGCAGCGTCTCGCCGCCCGGCAGGGGCGCGGGATGCAGCGCTTCCGGATCGATGCCGGCGCCGCCGACGATCGTCATCGTCTCCGCGCCCGGATCGAGGCCGAGAAGACGGGGATCGTCCGGGTTCTCGAAGAGATAGCGGGTTCCCGGTGTCTCGAAGACCCTGCGGATCGCGGTGCGCACGCCGAGCCGGGCCGCGACGCCGACGAGGCCGCGCTTGGCGCCGAGAAAGCCGAGCCCGGTCAGCGCGAACACGAGCCGGCCGATGCCGGCCTGCCGCGCCGCCGCGCCGCCGATAAGGATCGAGCGGAGCGCGATGCAGTGGAGGATGTCGGGCTTCTCCCGGCGCAGGATCTCGGCGACCTGGCCGACCGCGCCGCCGATCGCGCGGGGATCGAGGCTGCGCCGATCCGCTTCCAGGGCGACCAGCCGCGCGCCGGTCGCCTCGATCGGCGCGCGCGCGTCTCGAACCCGCGCGACGACCACGACCTCCAGCCCCATCTCGCGCGCCGCGCGCGCCATGGGCAGGAAGTGGGAGGCGAAGAACCAGTCTTCGGTGGCGAGGAAGAGGATCTTGGGAGAGGCCGGCATGGATGTCGCTATAGAGCACCCTTTGCCGGATCGCACGTCTGCGACCGCTCGGCGGTCGACGAGCGCTTGACCCGGTGGGGCCGGTGGATGCAATGCGCCGCTGAAGATCAAGGGAGAGCCGAGAATGACGTTCGCGACCTATCCAAGCCTTCGCGATGTCGCGGTGATCGTGACGGGCGGCGCGTCGGGAATCGGGGCGGAGATGGTGCGGGCCTTTGCCGGGCAGGGCGCCCGCGTCGGCTTCGTCGATATCGATGCCGGCGCGGGGGAGTCGCTTGCCGCCGAGCTCGGCGGCGGGGTCCGCTTCGAGCGCTGCGATCTTCGCGACATCGAGGCCCTGAAGTCGGCGATCGGCCGGCTGCAGGCGGCGAACGGGGCGGCGGGCGTGCTCGTGAACAATGCCGCCCGGGACGACCGCCATGGCTGGGAGGAGGTCACGCCGGATTATTGGGACGAGCGGATGGCGACGAATCTCCGCCATATGTTCTTCGCGATCCAGGCGGTGGCGCCCGGCATGATCGCGGCCGGCAAGGGCTCGATCGTCAATCTCGGCTCGACCTCCTGGTGGCAGGGGCAGGGCGGCATGCCGGCCTATACGAGCGCCAAGGCCGCCGTGCACGGCATGACGCGATCCTTCGCCCGCGACCTCGGCCCGCATCGCATCCGCTGCAACACGGTCGTGCCGGGCTGGGTGATGACGGAGCGCCAGAAGGCGCTCTGGGTCACGCCCGAATCGATCGCTACCGCCTTGGAGCGACAGTGCCTTCCGGTCGCGATCGAGCCGGTCTACGTGGCGCGGATGGTGCTGTTCCTGGCCTCGGACGATTCGGCCCTCTGCACGTCGCAGAACTTCTTCGTCGAAGGCGGCATCGTCTGAACGATCAGCCGAGCCGCCGTCCGCCGGGGTCGCCGAGGCCGATGTCGAGTTCGTAGACGACATGCCGCTCCTGGAAGCCGGCGACGCCGTAGAGCGAGCGCATGGCCTCGTTGGAGGAGGCGGTGCGGCCGACGATGCGCGTGTAGCCGGCCTCCTTCGCATGGCCGAGGACGGCGCGCAGCAGCATCACGGCGGCGGCCGGTCCGGCACGCTTTCCGTCGACGTAGAAGGACCGGAAGTCGGCATAGCGGTCGCCGGTGATGAAGTTTTCCCGGGGGGCGACCCAGGCCCAGCCGAGAATGGCGTCGCCGCCGTCCTCGCCGGGCCGGGCGAGGATGGTCGTCCAGTCGCCGCCATATTTCAGGAGCTTTCCGAGCTTCTTGCGATAGTGCGCGAGATCGGTGACGGCCTCGTCTGCAAATGAGCGGATCGCGATCTCGGCTTCGAAGGCCGCGACCGTCTCGATATCGGCCGCTTGAAACCGGCGCAGCACCAGTCCGCCGCTGCGGCTCGCTCCACTCGTGTCGTCGCTCGCCATGGTGATGCCTGGAACCTCCGACGGCCGGTTGCTCGTCACGTTCGGGCCCGGCTCGCTCCGCCGATCGACCGGGAGGAGGCTTTAGCGCGGGGCCGGGCGCGGGCGCAAGCTTGCCCGGCCGGGACGCCGCCGCTATAGGCTCCGGCTTCAAGCGCCTGACGAAGCCCGGCCAGCCGGTCGGCCGGGATGTCGGCAGGCGCTGCCAAAGGCCCCGAGCGGCCCTCTCCAGCGGGATCGACACGATGAAGATCAGGCAGGTCCTGGCGGACATGCGCAATTGCGAGAGCCTGATCGAGGATGAGACGGCGCTTCGCGAAGCGGCTTACGCGGGCGCGGCGGCCGCGGGCGCCACCACGATCGGCGAGCATGCGATGCGCTACGTGCCGCACGGCATCACGCTCATCATCTTCCTCGCCGAAAGCCACATCATGCTGACGACCTGGCCGGAATACCGGATGGTGCTCGTCGATATCCTCCTCTGCAACCCCGACATGTCGGAGGATGCGGCGGTGGACGCCGTGGCCGCGCGGCTCTGCCCGAACGGCCTCGTCGAGCGCTCCTACGTGACGCGGCACATCGAGCCGCTGCCGGCTTGACGGACGGCGAGGACGCAGGCTGGCGCTTCCTGCCGGCCGAGGCGGAGCCATCGGGCGATCTCGACGCCGCCCTCCGCGAGGGCCCGGCCGCCTTCGCCCGCGCGCTGCGGGACGGCCGTGCGCGGATCGGCGCCGGCCGCATGGCGGCGCGGCTGCGCGAGATGCCGAGCCGGCCGGCACCCGCCCTTCGGCTGCTGCTCGCCGCGCCCATCCAGCCGCAGTCGCTTCAGGATGCTCTGGACATCGCCTTCGCCGCCGTCGGCTTGCCCGTCGCCATCGAATCCGTCGAAGGCTTCGCCGCGCTGAGCCGCCGCTCGCAGGCGGGCGATCCGCCCGACTTCGTTCTGATGATCGATCCCTCGCCGGGTGCGGAGCCGGACCCGGCGCTCGTCGCGCTGGCCGCCGATGGCGCGGGCGGGCTCGGGGCGCCGGTGGCGCTGGCGCGTTTCGGCGGGCCGCTCGCGCAAGCCTCCCTCGCGCGCGGCGTCGATCTCCTGACGGTCGGCGTGCCCGCCAAGACCGCGTTCGACCGCCGGTTTTCCGCAAGCTTCGGCACGATCCTGCGCCCGGCGGCTGCCGACGCCCTGGCCGATGCCGCGGGCGCCTGGGCCGCGCGCCTGAAGGGGCGGGCGCCGAAGCTCCTCGTCACCGACCTCGACGGGACGCTCTGGGCCGGCATTCTCGGCGAGCGCTCGACGGCCGAGACCGGCGGCGCCCCGCCGCTGCATCGCGCCTACACGCAGGCGCTGAAGGACCTGTCGGGCCGCGGCTTCGTCCTCGCCGTCGCCAGCCGCAACGAGCCCGCCGACGTGGATGCGGCCTTTAGGAGCGGGGCGATGCAGCCGCTTTCGCGCGAGAACGTCGCGGCGGTCGCGGCCGGCTGGGAGGACAAGGCGGCGCTGGTCGAGCGAGTTCTGGCGGACCTCGGCCTCGGGGCGGAGCATGCGATCCTGATCGACGACGATCCGGTCAACTGCGCCAAGGTCGCCGCGCGGTTTCCTGCGATGGACGTCCGCCTCTTCGCCGGCGACGAAGGCGCCTTCGCCGCGAAGCTGCTTGCCGATCCGCTGCTTCTCGGCGGCGGGGCCGAGGCGGGGCTTCGGGCCGGGCGCTACCGCGCCAAGGCCGGGGTGGACCGCCTGCGGGCCGAGACTCCTGATGTCGGGGCCTTTCTCGCCGCGCTCGGAACGCGGCTGACCTTCCAGCCGCTGGATGCCCCGAACATGGCGCGTGCGGCGGAGCTGGCGAGCCGGGTCAACCAGTTCGTGCTGCGCGACATCAGGCCGAACGTGCTCGATCTTTCCCGGCGCCGCTCGCCCTTCGACACGCTCGTCCGGCTGGACGATGCCTTTGGGTCGCATGGCATCGTCGGGCTGATGCTGGCTTCCGCCCGGGGCGAGACGCTCGTTCTCGACAATCTCTATCTCTCCTGCCGCGCGCTGGAGCGGGGCGTCGAGGATGCGATGCTGGCGGCGCTCGCCGATCGCGCCCGGGCCGCCGGGCTCGCCCGGATCGTCGGCCGGGTGGAGGATCTGCCGCGCAACGCGCCGGCCCGGGCCTTCGTCGCTCGCGTCGCAAGGCTCGCGGCGGACGGGAGCTTCGACTATTCTCCGCCCGAAGCGGGCGGGCCGGGAACGGGTGCGCCCGACATCCGGTGGCAGGACGAAGAAGGTGAGACGCGATGAGCCACGGACCCTCCGACGTCGTCCTCGCCAAGGTCGTCCATGCGCTCGCCGATGTTCTGAACGTGCCGAAGGAATCGATCGGCATCGAGACCCGCGCCGCCGATCTCGAAGCCTGGGACAGTTTCGGCCATGTGCGCATCGTGCTCGCGCTGGAACAGCTCTTCGGCATCGAGATGACCATGGCCGATATCGAGGCGGCCGACAGCGTCGCCGGGCTCTGTTCCGTCGTCGAGACCCGCACCGCCAGCGCCTGCGCGCCGGAAGCGCTGCTTCGCTGAAACCTGCTGCGCCGGGCGGACCCCAGTCAGTAGGCGGTCTTGACGTGCTGGCGCTGGAAGGTCGTGCCGCCGCAGGCCGGGCAGCCCTTTTCCTTCAGGGCCTCGACCGTCGCGAAGGCCTCGCCGGCACCGACCAGAACGATCGTGCCGCAGGCCTTGCAGCGGTAGCGCCGCTCGCGCGGGCGCACTTCGCCGGTGTAGATCGGCGCCGTGAAGCTGGCATCCGCCTCGGTCAGGGCGCGCGTCCGCTTCGTCGTGCGCAGTTCGATGAGCTGGCCGACCGAGCCGAGAATGGAAGCGCCGGCATAGGTGTTGAAGGACGGGCGGATGCGCGTCGCGACCAGCCCCATGTCCGTCAGCCGCGCCTGGATGTCGAGCATGTCGTCGGGCGCGAGATCGCCGAAGGAGAGGAAGCCGGGCAGGCCCGGCTCCCGGCGCAGGCCTTCGAGGCCCCGCGAGACGAAGAGGCTCATTCCGTCGACCGTATAGGGCGGGTCCGTCTGGAAGGTGTCGAAGCGCCGGTGAAGTTCCGGCGGCAGCGGCTCGCGCAGATCGTGGGGAACGATCTCGACGGGGTAGCCGTGGCGCTCGCCGGCGTCCTGCAGCTGGCGGATGCGGGCGGGGTCTAGCTCCAGCACGGTCAGGCGCTTCGGCTTGGCACCGATCGCCCGGCCGAGAAGCGATAGGGCGACGGATAGAGAATCGTCGTCGCCGAGAATCAGGATGTCGCGCCCCTCCAGAGCGCCGGCCTCGTGCATCGCCATCGCCCGCAGAACGGACGTTTCCGGCGTGCACGGCGCCTGATCCAGCGTCACGTCCACCGGGGGGCCGTCGGCGATATGGGCCGCCATCGCCGCGACGACGCTTTCCAGCGCCGCATCGAGAACGATGCCGCGGCCCGCGCAGCAGGAGCAGCGGGGATCGTGGCGCGCGGACAGGCCGAGCGTGTCGCGGCAGACGGCAAGCCCGGCTTCGCTGAGCTCGACGCCCTGGCCCCGATCGAGAAGCCCCCGCGTTTCCAGCTCCCGGCGGACGGCGCCGAGAACGGGCAGGGGCATGCGCACGAGTTTCGCCAGATCGCGCAGCGGCAGCGCGCCCGCGCGAAACGCCGTCCGCAGCACCAGCGCGACGCCCTCGCGGCCCTCCCGCAGGTCGGTGGCTTCTGCGACGTCGTCGAGAAGATCGCGAGTCCGCGGAGTCGCTTGGGGCCCGTCGTGAAAGTCGGTCATGAGCGGCTTAAAGCGCGGGCGGGGCGGGGAAGTCCAGAGCGGCGCGGAGGGAAAGAGCGAGTCGCCGGAGTCGGTTGGCGGGGTTTGTTGGGGTGGGGTGCGAAGCGGTTCATGGTTTGAATCAAGAGGGGCAGGCGTCTGCGGGAGGCACCCCCCTCTGGCCTGCCGGCCATCTCCCCCGCAAGGGTGGAGATCAGCTTGTCGCAAAGGGTGGAGGCTTTGATCCGCCGGTGAAGCTGCCGATCTCCCTCCTTGCGGGGGAGATGGCCGGCAGGCCAGAGGGGGGTGCCTTCGCATAAACGTCTTCCAATCCTCCCCCTCCGCCGCATCACTCTGCCGCCGGCTGCATCTCGTCCCGTCCCTCATCCCCCCGCGACCGATGCGGGAAGTCCGTGACCTGCTTGCGCTGTTCCGGCCGCTCGTCGGTGAGCCGTGGCCGCTCGGCCGGCGCGGGAAGCGCGGGCACGGCTTCGGGCGCCGCCAGAGCCGGCATGGTCCCGTCCATGCTCTCGGAGGGGTTCGGCTTCAGGAGCCGCCCGAAGACGCGGCCGACGCCGTGGCTGAGATCGTCCATCAGCGTGTAGACGGAGGGGATGAAGACGAGGCTCAGCACCGTCGAGACGAGGAGGCCGCCGATCACGGCGATGGCCATCGGCGCGCGGAACTCGCCGCCTTCGCCGGATGCCATCGCGGCCGGAACCATGCCGGCGGCCATGGCGAGCGTCGTCATGATGATGGGGCGGGCGCGCTTGCGGCCGGCATCGATGATCGCGTCGCGCTGGCTCATGCCGTGCTTCTCCTGCTCCACCGCGAAATCGACGAGCATGATCGAGTTCTTGGTAACGATGCCCATCAGCATGAGGATGCCGATGACGACGGGCATGGAGACCGCCGTGTTCGTCAGAAGCAGCGCGCCGACGACGCCGCCGACCGAGAGCGGCAGCGAGGCGAGGATGGTGATGGGCAGGAAGACGCTGCCGAAGAGGAGAATGAGGACGACGAGCACCATCATGATGCCCGCGCCCATCGCCGAGGCGAAGCCCGCGAAGACCTCCGCCTGAATCTCGGCGTCGCCGACCTCCTGCACGCGCACGCCCTCCGGCATGCCGGTGATGGCGGGCAGGGTCATGATGCGGGCGGAGCCTTCGCCCAGTTCATGGCCGGGCGCCATGTCCGTGCCGACCTTGACCAGTCGGTCGCGGTCGTAGCGGTCGATCGTCGAGGGGCCTTGGCCGAAGCCGATCTCGGCCACGGCCTCCAGCGGCACGGCCTTGCCCGAGGCGGTCGTGACGCGCAGGCTCCGCACGGTCGAGAGGTCCTCGCGTGCGGCTTCCTCGAGCTGCACGCGGATCGGCACTTGACGCGTGCCGACGTTGAACTTGGCGAGATTGGCGCCGACGTCGCCGATCGTGGCGACGCGTACCGTCTCGGAGATCGCGTCGGGCGCGATGCCGAGGTCGGAGGCCTCGTCGAGGCGCGGCCGGATGCGGATTTCCGGCCGGGCGAAGGAGGCCATGGCCGACGGATTGGCGAAGATCGGATCGCGCCGCATCTGGCTTTCCAGATTGGCCGCGACCTCGGCGACCTTGGCGCCGCCCTGCCCGAGAATGCCGACGGAAAGCTCCCGATCGCCGCGGTCGTTGACGTAGAAGGACCGGATGTCGGGAATGGCGGCGAGCCGTTCGGCGATCACGGGTTCCATTTGGCCCTGGCTGCGCGTGCGCTGGAACTTGCGCGTCAGGTTGATCGTCAGCGCGGCCCGGCGCACCTCCAGCGTGCCGGTCGGGCTGGCGCCGCCGATGACGAGCACGCTGCGCACCTCCGGCAGTTCGCGAATGCTGGCGACGGCCCGGTCCGTGACCTCCTCGGTGCGCGCCAGCGTCGAGCCCGGCGGCAGTTCGAGCGAGACGACGATGCGCGAGGCGTCCTCCTTCGGAATGAAGCCGGTCGGCAGGTTCTTCGTCAGGCCGAGGGAGAAGACGAAGAGGCCGATGCCGACGAAGAGCGTCACCCAGCGCATGCCGAAGGGAATGCGAAGGCGTCGGCGCAGGCCGTCGGGCCCCGTGCGATGGAAGGGCGTCCAGATGCGGAACGTGTGGATCGTGCCGCGCAGGAAGCCCGTATAGGCGCGCATGAGCGGGCCGTCGCGCTCTTCGTCGGCATGGGGCCGGTTGAGATAGGCGAAGAGGATCGCAAGGACGACGACCGACGCCATCACGCCGAGGAACAGCTCCGACGCGCGGTCGAAGGAGACCGGCGGCAGGCTCGCCGCATAGGGCGCGAGGAAGCTTGCGAGCGCATTGGCGGGATCGGCGGTGCTGAGGGCGGCCAGCCCGAAGAGGGCGCCGACGGCAAGGCCGCCGAGCGGGGCGAGGATCGTCAGGTAGCGCCGGAGCAGCCTGCGGAAGCCGGGCCCGGTGTGGCGATGCGGGCGGAAGAAGTAGGCGGCGAGCATCGGCGTGATCAGGCGGGCGACGAGCAGCGAGAAGAAGACCGCGACCGCCACGGTTAGGCCGAACTGCTTGAAATACTGGCCCGCGACGCCGCCCATGAAGGAGACCGGCGCGAAGACGGCCATGATCGTCAGCGTGATCGCGATGACGGCGAGGCCGATCTCGTCGGCCGCCTCCATCGAGGCGCGGTAGGGCGACTTCTTCATCGCCATATGGCGCTCGATGTTCTCGATCTCGACGATGGCGTCGTCGACGAGAATGCCCGTCACCAGCGTGATGGCGAGAAGGCTGACGAGGTTCAGCGAGAAGCCCATCATCGCCATGGCCCAGAAGGTGGGGATGGCGGCGAGCGGCAGCGTGATGGCGGCGACCGCCGTCGCGCGCCAGTCGCGCAGGAAGAGAAGCACGACGATGACGGCGAGCAGCGCGCCCTCGGCGAGCGTCTCCATCGCCGATTCGAAATTGCCGTAGGTGTAGGTGACGGAATTGTCGATGTTGGAGAAGGTGACGTCCGGATAGGCTTGGCCGAGTTCGGCGACCTTGGCGTCCGCGACATCGGCGACCGAGGCGTCGCTCGCGCCCTTGGAGCGATAGATCGAGAAGGCGACGACGGGCGCGCCGTCCAGCCGGGCGAAAGAGCGTGGCTCCTCCCAGGCGTCGACGACCGCGCCGAGTTCGGCCAGCCGCACCTGACGGCCACCCGGCAGCGAGATGCGCGTCGTCGCGAGGCCCTCGACGGTGGCGGCGGAGGAGAGGGTGCGGATCGCCTGTTCCTGCCCGCCGAACTCGCCGCGACCACCGGAGAGATCGACATTGGTCGAGCGGAGCTGGCGGTTCACCTCGGCCGCGGTGACGCCGAGCGCGGCCAGCCGGTCGGGATCGAGCCGGACCTGGATTTCGCGCTCGACGCCGCCCATGCGCTCGACCCGGCCGACGCCCTTCAGCCCCTGGAGCGCGCGCACGACGATGTCGTCCACGAACCAGGAGAGCTGCTCGGGCGTCTTGCCCGGCGAGGAGGCGGCATAGGTGACGATCGACTGGTTCTCGACCTCGATGCGCTGAACGATCGGCTCCTCCACCGTGCGCGGCAGGTCCGAGCGGATCTTGGCGATGGCGTCCTTCACGTCGTTCAGGGCGCGGTCGGTGTCGACCTCCAGCCGGAACTCGGCCGCCGTCACGGACTGGCCGTCGGTGATGGTGGAGGTGATGTGCTTGATGCCGGTGACGCCGGCCATGGCGTCCTCGATCCGCTTCGTCACCTGCGTCTCCAGCTCGGAGGGCGCCGAGCCCTGCTCGACGACGGTGACGGCGATGACGGGAACGTCGATGTTGGGAAAGCGCGTGATCGGCAGGTTGATGAAGCTGACGACGCCGAGCGCCACCAGAACCACGAAGAGAAGGATCGGCGGAACCGGGTTTCTGATCGCCCAGCCGGAGATGTTGAGGTTCACGTTCTCACCTCCGCGGCCCCAGCCGCTTCCTCGACAGGCGTGACGAGATCGCCGTCGCGCACGAAGGTGCCGGCCCGCGAGACGATGTCTTCGCCGCCGGACAGGCCCTTCACGATCTCGATCTCGCCGCCGGACTGGATGCCGGTCGCGACCGCGCGCGTCTCGACCTTGCCGTCCCGAACGACCTGCACGCGGGCGCCTCTCTCGTCGACCACGACGGCCGTCTGCGGCACGGCGAGACCGGTGGAGCGCGCCGTCTCGACGCTGCCCCGCGCGAAGGCGCCCGTGCGCAGCGCGTCGGACGGGGGCAGGGCGATGCGCACGCGGCCGAGGCGGGTCGTCTCGTCCACCTTCGGCGATACGAGCCGGATCTCGCCGGCCACCGCCTCGCCGCCGCCGGACAGGGTGACGGTCACCCGCTGGCCCTGCCGGAGCGTGTTCAGAACGGTCTCGCTGACCTCCGCGTCGAGTTCGATCAGCCCGTCCCGCGCCATTTCGAAGAGGCCGCCGGAGGCGACGGAGACGACCGAGCCGAGACGCGCGGCGCGCGAGAGGACGAGGCCGGCGGTCGGCGCCTTGATGTCGGTCTTGGCGCGCCGAAGCTCCTGCTCGCGGCGCTCGGCCAGCGCGATGGCGCGGTCGGCCTCCGCGGCGGTCGCGGCCTGCCTGGCGGAGGCGAGGCGCGCCCGCGCGCTGGCCGCGGCCGAAACGCGCTGGTCGAGCACGTCCTGGCCGACGATGCCCTTCTGCTGCAGCGGCTGCGTGCGGGCCAGCGCCGCTTCGGCCTCGATGCTGGCCGATTGCGCCTCTTCGATCTGGCTGCGGGCCTGCGCGATCGCGGCCTCCGTGCGGCTGATCTGCGACTGGTTGCGCGCCAGCTCGATCTCGATCGTATCGGTGGACAGCTTGGCCAGAACGGCGCCGGCTTCCACGCGGTCGCCTTCGTCGGCGAGCAGAGCCTCGATGCGCAGCCCCTCGATATCGGTGCCGACGACCACCGTCTCGCGGGGCACGAGCGTGCCGGTGACGGTGACGCGGGCGACCAGATCGCGGGAGACGACGGGCACGACGGTGACGCTCGGCGGTTTCGGCGCCGCGGTCGAGACGGGCGCCGGCTCCTCGGCCCGGACGGCCAGAACGGCGGCGAGCAGCGAGACGAGAAGGGCGAGCGGGCGGAGCAGCATGGACGGTCTCTGGAACGGCTGGAAGCGGCGGGTGCGAGCGGGGCGGGGGCCGGAAGGTCTCATGGCGAAGCCGGCTCCGAGAGAAGGACCGCCGTCACCATCCGCCGAAGATACGGCTCCATCGCGGCGAGATCGACGTCGCGCTCCAGCTGAAGGCGCATGACGAGACCGTCGGACATGGCAAAGAGCATGACGATCGCGATGTCGAGATCGACACCGGCTCCGATCTCGCCGCGCTCCTGCGCCTCGACCAGGGCCGCGCGGATGATGTCGCGGATTTCGGCCTCGATCGCGTGGAAGCGCTCGCCGATGGCCGTGTTGCGGATGCTCTCGGAGACGATCTCCACGAGCAGTCCGCCGGTGTGGGGGGCCACCGACTGCGCGAGATAGTCCATCGCCGCACCGACGATCCGATCGACGAGAGAGCCCGGGCGGAGGAACATCTGCATCGACGCGCCGGCGGAGTGACGCTCCTCCTCGGCGATCGCCTCGATGATGGCGTCCTTGCTGGGGAAGTAGCGGTAGAGCGCGCCGGGGCTCATCGCCGCCTCCGCGCAGATCTGTCCCATGGAGGCCCCGTGGAAGCCTGCTCTGGCGAAACAGGCGCGAGCGGCGTCGAGCACCTGCCGGCGACGCTGATCCTGAGCGCTCGACGGGGCGGCGCTTGCCTCCTCCAACACTGCGACAGACGAGGCCAAGCGGAGATCCCTAGCGAGAGCGAACGATCGTTCTCATACTGGATGCTGCAATGCACGTAAAGGCTCGTCCCGTCGCATCGGCGGGCCGCGTCGATCCGTCCGGGCCTACTCGTTGTTCCCGGCTGGCTCGAAGGCCGACGCGGCGGTCGGCCGGGCCGAGACCTCCGCGCGCACGTCCGCATCGGACGTGTCCGGCACGATCGACTGCAGCAGCGTCTCGCGGGCGGAACGCAGATGGCGGCGGCAGAAGAACTCGACCTCGGTCGAATCGCGGGAGGCGAGGGCGCGGATATAGTCGATATGCTCGGCGAGCGCCGTCCGGTTGCGCTCCTTTTCGCCGGTCTTGTTCCACTGGTAGTGGTAGTGGAAGATCATCGAGATGACGTCGTAGAAGTCGATCACGAAGCGATTGTGCGAGGCTTCGTGGATCAGGCGGTGAAAGCGCTCGTCGAGATCCGAGAACCGGTCGTAGCGCGTCTCGATCTCCGCCAGGAACTGCCGGTGCTCGGCTTCCATCTGCGCAAGGCGCGTCCAGGCGGCGTCGTCGGGGGGGAGGGCGGCAAAGCGCAGCGCGGCGCGCAGCTCGAACATCTCGCGCACTTCGGTGAGCTCCAGCGCGAACTCGCGCGTGAACCCTTTCAGCACCCACTGGCTGTTCCGCCGCTTCTCGATAAGACCGAAGCGGCTGAAGCGGATCAGGAATTCGCGGACGGCCGAAACCCCGACGCCGAGGTCGCGCGCGATGTCCGCCTCGCTGATCAGATCGCCGGCATGGGCGTCACCGGCCAGAATCCGGTGCATGAAGCCGCGCTCGATGACGCGCGAGATCGGGTCGGTCTCTTCGGTCGGGAAGTAGTCGGAGGCTTCGGGGCGCCGCAGCAGCGTCTTCTTGCGCTTGTCCCAGGCGATGAGCCCGACCTCTTCGAGGCGGGCCAGGATCGAGCGGACGGTGGTGCGGCTGATCTCCAGGGCCGCGCCGAGTTCGGTCTCCGAGGGAAGATCGTCCGCCGCCTCGAGAAGCTGCAGGCTGCGGTTGTAGGAGTCCTTGAAGAGTGTTTTCGGCTTGCTCACGCGAACTCGGGTCTGGGATCGTGACGAAGGCTTTCGCCGCCCTCGGCCGCTATAGCCGATGCGGATGTTTCTTGTCGATGAAAAGCCGTTCGGCTAGGTCTTGTCAGCCGACCTTATCGCAGATCGCCGGCCGATCGCAGCGCTGCCAGCCACCGGGACCCCCGCTCATGCTCCGCCACATCCATCCGCTTCTCGGACCTGAACTTCTCGGCGCGCTGCGGGCGCTCGGCCATGGGGACGAGGTGGTGATCGCCGACGCGAACTTCCCCTCCCATTCGGTCGGTCCAGAGGTCGTGCGGCTCGACGGGATCGACGCCGTCACCGCCGCCGAGGCGATTCTCACCCATCTGCCGCTCGACACGTTCGAGGACGCAGCCTTCCGCATGGCCGTCGTCGGCGATCCCGACGCGGTGCCGGAGGTCTGCCGGCTGTTCCAGGACTCGGTGAACCGGCTCGCCGGAGACTTCACCGTCCATGCCGTCGAGCGATTCGCCTTCTACGAACGCGCCAAGAAGGCGCAGCTGATCGTCGCCACCGGCGAGCGTCGCCTCTACGGCAATCTCATCCTCAAGACCGGCGTTCTTCCGGAGGACAACCGCTAATATGTTTGGAACGGATGTTGCAAACCGCTAACATGGCGGATAGCTTCATTCATGTCTTTTACTGGTTAAAGTACAGACCGGCCTTGAAGCCGGCATCCATGAAATCAGTTCTGGGAGGAACGTCCGCATGTCCATCGCAGCCCGAGCCATGTCCGCCACCCGCCGCTCGCTTCTGGCCGGCATCGCCCTGTCCGTCGGCGTCTTCGCCGCCGGCGTGCCCGCCGCCTTTGCACAGAACCCGACGATCCCGATCATCGTGAAGGACACGACCTCCTTCTACTGGCAGATCGTTCTGGCCGGCGCCCGTCAGGCTGGCAAGGATCTCGGCGTCACCGTTCCCGAGCTCGGCGCGCAGGCCGAAACTGACATCAACGGCCAGATCTCGATCCTTGAGAACGCCGTCTCCGGTTCGCCCGCCGCCATCGTCATCGCGCCGACCGAGCGCTCCGCCCTCGGCGCTCCGATCACGGAAGCCGCCAAGTCCGTTCCGGTCATCGGCATCGACTCCTCGGCGGAATCGGACGCCTTCACCTCGTTCCTGACGACCGACAACGTGCAGGGCGGCCGCATCGCGGCGGACGGCCTCGCGGCGGCCATCAAGGCCAAGACCGGCAAGGAAGAGGGCGACGTCGCGCTCATCACCAACTCGCCGAATGCTGGCTCGCTGGAAGAGCGCAAGAAGGGCTTCGTCGAGCAGCTCGCCGCCAAGCATCCGGGCCTAAAGCTCGTCGCGGACAAGTATGCCGACGGTCAGGCCGCGACTGGTCTCAACATCACGACCGACCTTCTGACCGCCAACCCGAACCTCGTCGGCATCTTCGCCTCGAACCTCATCATGGCCCAGGGCGCAGGGCAGGCGGTCGCCGAGAACGGCGTGAAGGACAAGGTCGCGCTGATCGGCTTCGACTCCGACGAGCGTCTCGTCGGTTTCCTGAAGGACGGCGTCATCTCCGCCCTCGTGGTCCAGGACCCCTACCGGATGGGCTACGACGGCATCAAGACGGCGCTCGCGGCCTCCAAGAAGGAGAGCGTCGAGAAGTTCGTCGACACCGGCGCGAACCTCATCACCACCGAGAACATGAACGAGGCTCGCTCGCAGGAGCTGCTGAACCCCAAGGTTCAGTAAGGCCCGCCGCCATCGGCGCGGCGCCCGCCCTGCGGGCGCCGATCCTTGAGCCTTCGCCCGCCGTCCGCCGCCATGCGGGGCGGGCGCGGGTCTTCGACAGTTAGGGGAGCCGAGCCGTGTCGAGCGCCACCGCATCCGCCGCGTCCAAGCCTGCCGCCGGCCTCGGCGTTCCCATCCTGGAGCTGCGTGGGCTCGAGAAGAGCTACGGCCCCGTTCTCGCGCTGAAACCCGCCTCGCTCGCCTTCGAGGAAGGCGAGGTCCATGCCATCGTCGGCGAGAACGGCGCGGGCAAGTCCACGCTGATCAAGCTCCTGACGGGCGTCATCCGGCGTTCGGGCGGCGACATTCTCTGGCAGGGCCAGACGGTGGCTCTGGCCGATCCGCAGGAGGCGATCGATCGCGGCATCAACGCCGTGCATCAGGAGGTCGTTCTCTGCCGGCACCTGACGGTCGCCGCGAACATCTTCCTCGGCGACGAGCGGACCAAGTTCGGACTTCTGAAGAAGCGCGAGATGACCCGCGCCGCGCAGCAGATCCTCGACGATCTCGGCTTCCAGCTTCCCGCCGACGCGCTGCTCGGCTCGCTCACCATCGGGCAGCAGCAACTCGTCGCGACGGCGCGCGCCTCGCTGCGCGGCACGCGCTTTCTCATCTTCGACGAGCCGACCGCCTACCTCACCCGCCAGGAGGCCGCGCAGCTCTTCGCGCTGATCCGGCGCCTGAAGGCCGAGGGCGTCACCATCGTCTATATCAGCCACCGGATGGAGGAGGTCTTCGAGCTCGCCGACCGCGTCTCGGTCCTGCGCGACGGAACGCTCGTCGGCACGCGCCTCATCGGCGAGACCGACGATGCCGAGCTCGTCGCCATGATGATCAACCGGACGCTGGAGCAGATCTACCACAAGGAGACGATCCCCTTCGGCAAGACGCTGATCGAGACGCGCGGGCTCTCCGGCCCCGGCTTCGAGGACGTCTCGATCACGGTTCGCGCCGGCGAGATCGTCGGGCTCTACGGCCTCATCGGCGCCGGCCGCTCCGAATTCGCGCTGAGCCTCTTCGGACGCCATCCGAAGACGGCCGGCGAGATTCTCTGGAAGGGCGAGCCGGTCGACATCCGCTCCGAGCGGCGGGCGATCGACCTCGGCATCGCGCTGGCGCCGGAAAGCCGCCGCGACCAGGGTCTGGCGCTGAACCTGCCGATCGGGCTGAACCTCAATCTTCCGATCTACGACCGGCTGACGCGGGGCCTGACGATCTCCGGCCGCCGCGAGAACGAGCATGCGGACCGGCAGATCAAGGATCTCGCGATCAAGACGCCGAGCCGCGCCTCGCTCGCCTCCTCCATGTCCGGCGGCAACCAGCAGAAGATCGTCATCGGCAAATGGCTGAACCACGGCGCGGAGATCTTCATCTTCGACGAGCCGACGGTCGGCGTCGATGTCGGCACCAAGGCCGAGATCTACCGCCTCTTCGGACGGCTCCTGAAGGACGGGGCGGGGATCCTCCTCATCTCCTCCTACCTGCCGGAGGTCTACGAGCTGGCGGACACGCTGCACGTCTTCCGCACCGGCCGCCTCGTCGCGACGCGCGAGCATCGCTCGGCCAGCCACGAAGACATTCTCGCCCAGGCCATCGGCGTCTGACGACCCCCGACCCATCCGGCCCGACCCATTCGGAAGGACACCATGACCCTTCAGTCATCGAACGCCAACGCGGCGGCGGCGGCCGCAAAGCCCCGGCGAAACTGGAATTTCCTCTTCGCGCTGACGCTGCTCGGCCTGCTTGTGCTGCTCTGGGTGGCGCTCGCCGCCGCGACGCCGAATTTCGCCAGCCAGAACAACATCTCGAACCTTCTGCGCCAGGGCTCGATGATCGCGATCCTGGCGCTCGGCCAGACCTTCGTCATCATCACCGCCGGCATCGATCTCTCGGTCGGCGCCATCGTCGGCTTCTCGACGACGGTCATCGCCTGGCTGCTCCAGGCGGGCGTGCCGGTTCCGGTGGCGATCCTCCTGACGCTGCTGATGGGCCTTGCGATCGGCATCTTCCATGGCTTCGGCATTGTGCGGATGGGCCTGCCGCCCTTCATCATCACGCTGGCCTCGCTGACCGCGCTTCGCGGCATCGGCCTCCTCATCACCAACGGCTCGACGATCTCGATCACCAATGCCGGCTTCAACGAGTTCTCGCGCAACAACTTCCTCGGCATCCCCAACCTCTTCTGGATGGTGATCGTGGTGGCGGTGCCGGCCTATTTCTTCCTGCATCGCTCGCGCTGGGGGCGCTATCTCTTCGCGGTCGGCTCCAACCCGGAGGCCGCGCGCCTCTCCGGCGTCAACGTTCCGCGCATGATCTATCTCGCCTACAGCCTCTCCGCGCTCTGCGCCGCCTTCGTCGGCGTGCTTCTGGCCGCGCGCATCGGCGTCGGCAACGCGACGCAGGCGGAAGGCTGGGAGCTTCAGGCCATCGCTTCCTCGGTCATCGGTGGCACCAGCCTCTTCGGCGCGGTCGGCTCGGTGCAGGGGCCGCTGATCGGCGCCTTCATCCTCGCCACGATCAACAACGGCGCGAACCTCCTGAACGTCAATTCCTTCTGGCAGCGCATCATCACGGGCGGGCTGATCATCGTGATCGTCTATTTCGACGGCCTGCGCCGGCGCGGCCGGTAAGATCTGAGGGCCGAGAACACGGGAAGGGCGGCGATCCGGGATCGCCGCCCTTTTTCATTCCTGGACCTGATAGAGCGTGACGCCGCCGCCCGCACCCGGCTCGATCGGCGGCAGTGCGCCCGGCGCCATCGGCGCGTCCTCCGGGGTGGGCAGGGCCTGGCCCGTCGCGACCGACGTCCATTCGTGCGAGAAGCTTCTGAGATCGGCGGCGGGCTGCGGCTCCTGCTGCCATGCCTCGCGGCGGCGGACGGGCTCGGCCATCGGCTCCAGCGTGCCGTAGCGGGCGGGATCGACGGCGCTCGCCTCGCGGCGCTGGGTCGGCACGTAGTCGAGCCGGGCCTGCTTGCGGCGCACCATGTCCTGCGTTGAGGAGGCGTCGCGGCGCTTCTCGTAGAAGGCGTTGCCGCCGAGAATCGCGACATAGTGCATGTTGTTGTAGGGGTAGGAGTAGCCGGCGGTGTGGAAGAACATCGCCTTGCCGACCTTCGGGTGGCGCTGGCCCTTCAGCACGACGCGCGCGGTCTTGTAGGCGAGGTCGCGACCCTTGCCCATCGGCTTGGAGAGAACGCCCGGCGCGAACTGCTTCTTCTGGCCGACGACGCCGCAGACGGAGTTCGGATATTTGCCCGACTTCAGCCGGTTCATCACGACCGTGCCGACGGCCATCATGCCTTCGGGGCTGGAACGGTTCGACTCGAAGTACATGGCGCGCGCCATGCAATCCTGCGCCGACAGGGTTGGCATGCGCGCACAGCCCGACATGAGGGCAAGCGCCAGCAGCGGAGCTGCCCGCAAGGCCGGATGTCCGAGCGGAAGGAGGCGTCGGGAGCGGGTGGACATGGGCTTCCCGTGTCATGGACAAGACGTCTCAATTTGAACCGCAACCCTTAACGATTCGTCGACGTCCAGCTTCCCGCAAGCTTTTCATGCGTGCGCGGATCGCAAAGCCGGGTACGCAGCCCGGTCCGACATGGCCTCGAGCGGGCTCGTGTCCGTCGCCGGACAAATGGAAAGGCCCCGAACCTTTCGGTTCGGAGCCTTTTCGTTTCGTCGTGATCCTGAAGGATCAGATCGTGGTGGCGCGGGCCGGGAGCACGCGGTCGGCATAGACCGGGTGGACGACGCCCGAGCGGCCGCCGAGCCAGCCGGCGACGGCGCCGAGAACCAGCGAGAAGAAGGCGATCAGGGCGCCGGTCGAGACGACGGAGGCAGCCGTGTCGGCGGCCTGGACGGCCTGTTCCTTGGCGGTCGCGACAGCCTGCGTGTAGCGGGCCTCGTAGGTCTGCACGTCCGTGCGAGCCTGCTCGATCGGGATGTTTCGGGCGCTGGCCAGCGCCGTGGCGGCACGCTCGCGCGCATCGGCCTTTTCGCTCTCGTCGCCGGTGACGACGGCGCGCATGGCGGAGACGGCCGCGGCGTTCAGCGCCTCGGGGTCCGTGCCGGTCGCGCGGATCTGCTGCTCGAGATCGTCCAGCGGGTTCATTTCGGAGATCGCGGGAGCCGCCGTCTGCGCGACGGTCTGGCCGATGCCGCCGACCGCCGAGGAGATGCCGCTGAAGGCGCCGCCGATGATGCCGCCGGCAGCGGTCGTCAGAAGGTAGATCACGAGGAGCGTGGTCGCCGCCCAGGTGGTGAGGCCGTGGAAGGCTCCGGTCGTCGGGATGGTCTTGCCGGACATGCGGGCCGCGACGTAGCCGCCGGCGAAGGAGGCGACGATGCCGGAGACGACGTACCAGACGCCGGCGGCGATCGAGAACGTGCTCGCCATCGGGCTGTCGCCGGTGGCCGGGTCGATCGTGGCGACACCGATGCCGATGCCGAGCATGGTCAGGAGCACCTGCACGACGATGGCGACGACGATGCCGGCGAAGATGGCGCCCCAGGACACCTTGTTCATCAGCGAAGCCTTGGCCTCCCCATCGAGCGATGTGCCCAGCGTTCCGTTGGAGCCGAGAACGGCCGATCTTGCTTCACTCATGGGATACACCTCGAAGACGCCGGTGCTGTTCGCAAGCCGGACAAATGACACTAGAGGCCTTCGAAACGTTCACTGCTCCATAAGGTTCGCCTGCGCCGCGAATTCTTTTCGGCAGCCGGCTTTCCTCGTTCTTGGCGCTGGCCGAGCGGTCTTCGCGCACCTATCTCGCCCCATTCCTTCTCGCACGGGCGTTCCATGAACCTTCGTTTCTCCGCCGAACCCTCCATCTCCGAACGCGCTTGCTCCACGGCGGACGAGGCCCTGGCGCTGAGCGCCGTGCCCTCGATCGTCGTCATCGGCGATCTAGTGGAGGGTTGGCCGCCGCGACAGGGACGAGGCCTCGATGTGGAGGAGGCGGAGCGATACTGGCGCGAAGCCCCGGTGGAGCAGTGCTTCGGACCGGTCGGCGATCCGATCGCGGCGCGCGAGACGCTCGCCGTCGTCGGCGGCTATCTGGAGCGGCTGCCGCTCGCCTGCGTCAGCGCCGGCCTCGTGGACCATGCCGAGATCTGGCATCATTGGCGCGGGGAGGGGCCGGGCCCCTTCCGCCGCGACGGACAGCTACTCGCCCGCCGCGCCTTCAGGATCGACGAAGAGGGCGCGCCCTTCGCCTCCAGCGACATGCTGGGCTTTCTGCGCGCCCATGGGGCGCCGCATATTCTCGTCGTCCTGGGTCTCGGCGTCGACGAAGCCGTTCTTCGCGCCTGCGGCCGGAGCTTCAAGATCTACAACTCGATCGACGCGCCCGCGCTCCGCGTGCCGCCGGAGGTCAGCCGGCATTTCGATCTCGTGCTGACCGGGGCGGAGTGGCAGTCGGAGGCGGTGCGCGCGCGTCATCCGGACATGGCGACCGAGATCATGCCGATCGGCCCGGAATTCGCCGATCCCGAGACTTTCCGCCCGCTCGGAACGGCAAAGGACTACGACCTCGTCTATGTCGCGGCGGCGCAGGGCTACAAGCGGCACGACATCCTCTTCGATGCGCTCGAGCGCCTGCCGCGCTCCATCCGCGCGCTCTGCGTCTTCGGCTATGGCGAAATGGCGGAGGATCTGAAGCGCCAGGCGGACGAGCGCGGGCTTTCCGTCGATGTCGTCGGCCCGCCCGGCGTGCCTTTCGCCGAGGTCAACGCGCTGATGAACCGGGCACGCATCGGCCTCGTCTGCGGCGTCGACGACGGGGCTCCGGCGATCATCACCGAATATATGCTGGCCGGTCTTCCCGTCCTCGCCAACGAGCGTCTGAGCTGCGGTCTCCAGTTCATCACGCCCGAAACGGGACGGACGGCACCAGCCGAGGGTTTCGCGGACGCGATCACGGACATGCTCGCCGATCTCGACCGTTTTCGGCCGCGGGAGATCTCGCTGGAACGATGGGTCTGGCCGCACACGGTGGCGCGCCTCACGGCGAGCGTAGGTCCGACTTGATAAAGACCTCCTGACGCGGTCGCCGCCGGAGAACGCAACGGTAAGTCTGACGTTCAGACTTACCGCATTGCACTTCGGAGATCGCCTTGCAGCAGCCCGCCGACGCACCGGACCCCGCTCAGGGCTCTCACCAGAGCGACGCCGTTCGGTTCGGCAGTGCGGAACCGCCGATCATCTGCTTCTCGCATCTGCGCTGGGACTTCGTCGTCCAGCGCCCGCAGCATCTGATGCGCCGCTTCGCGGCCGGGCGGCGCGTGTTCTTCTTCGAGGAGCATATCGGCTGCGACCATCCGCTGCCCTATCTCGAATACCATCCGTTTCCGGCCGACGGCGTGATCGCGATCCGTCCGCGCCTGCCCCATTGGTGGAGCGAGGCGGAGCGCGAGGCGGGGCTTCGCGACCTGCTCGCCATGCTGATCGAGACCAGCCTGCCGGCCCCGCCGGTCCTCTGGTTCTACACGCCGATGATGTTCGCCTTCGCGAAAGACGTTCCGGCAGCGGCGGTCGTCTACGACTGCATGGACGAACTCGCCAACTTCAAGTTCGCCGATCCCCGCCTCCTGATCGAAGAGGCCGCCCTTCTCGCGCGGGCAGACGTCGTGTTTACCGGCGGCTTCAGCCTCTACGAGGCCAAGCGCGACCGCCATCCGAACATCCACCCGTTTCCCTCGGCCGTCGATGCCGATCATTTCGCCAAGGCGCGGGCGTCCCGGGCGGTCGCGCCGGAGGATCAGCGCGCGCTGACGCGCCCGGTGCTCGGCTTCTTCGGCGTCGTGGACGAGCGGATCGATCTCGACCTTCTCGCCCATCTGGCGGCGGCGCGGCCGGGCTGGTCGATCGTGATGATCGGACCCGTCATGAAGATCGATCCGGCGCATCTGCCCCGGCCCGCGAACATTCACTGGCTCGGCGGCCGGCATTACAGCGAGCTGCCGGCGTATCTCTCGGGCTGGGACGTGGCACTCATGCCTTTCGCGCTGAACGAGGCGACACGCTTCATCAGTCCGACCAAGACGCCGGAATATCTGGCGGGCGGCGTGCCCGTCGTCTCCACGGCCATCACGGATGTCGTGCGCCATTACGGGGCGATCGAGGGCGTGCGGGTCGCCGATCGCGAAGGGTTCGTCGCGGCCTGCGAAGCGATGCTGGCTCTGCCGAAGGCGGGGCCCTGGCGCGAGGAGGCCGATGCGCTGCTCGCCGAGATTTCCTGGGAGCGCACGCAGCAGGCGATGGCGGCGCTCCTGACGGACGCGGTCGTGCAGGCACGCAGCACCCGCGCCCATCCGGCGAACGACGAGAAGCTGGCCGCGCCCGTCGCGCGGGCGGCGGGGCGGCGCAAGCCGGTGGACGTGCTCGTCGTCGGCGCGGGCTTTGCCGGGTCGGTGCTTGCCGAGCGGCTGGCGGAGGGCTCCGACCAGCGCGTCCTCGTCGTCGACCGGCGCGATCATATCGGCGGCAATGCCTATGACCATGTCGATGCCGCCGGCATTCTGGTCCATCGCTACGGGCCGCACATCTTCCACACCAACAGCCGTTCGATCGTCGACTATCTCTCCCGCTTCACCGAATGGCGCCCCTACGAGCACCGCGTCCTCGCGAGCGTCGCGGGCAAGCTTCTGCCCATCCCGATCAACCGGACGACGCTGAACGGGCTCTATGGCCTCGACCTCCAGAACGAGGCGGAGGCGGCGAGCTTCCTCGCGGCGCGCGCGGAGCCCGTGGCGGAGGTGCGCACGTCCGAGGACGTCGTGGTCGGAACGGTCGGGCGCGATCTCTACGAGACGTTCTTCCGCGGCTACACGCGCAAGCAATGGGGTCTCGACCCGTCCGAACTCGACCGATCCGTGACCTCGCGCGTGCCGACCCGCACCTCGACCGACGATCGCTACTTCCTCGACACGTTTCAGGCCATGCCGAAGGCGGGCTACACGGCCATGTTCGAGCGCATGCTGGATCACCGCAACATCGCGGTGGAGACGTCCGTCGAGTTTCGCGACGTGATGAAGGAGGTCGATGCCGAGCGGATCGTCTTCACCGGGCCGATCGACGAGTTCTTCGACCATCGCTTCGGGCCGCTGCCCTATCGCTGCCTGACCTTCCGCCACGAGACGCTGGACCGCGAGACGTTCCAGCCGGTGGCCGTCGTGAACTACCCGTCCGAGGACGTCTCCTTCACGCGCATCACGGAATACAAGCACCTGACCGGCCAGAGCCATCCGCGAACCAGCATCAGCTACGAGCACTCGTCCCCGACCGGAGACCCCTATTACCCGGTGCCGCGCGAGGAAAACCAGGCGATCTACCGGCAGTACGAGCGGCTGGCGGCGGAACGGCCGGACGTCTCCTTCGTCGGGCGCCTCGCGACCTATCGCTACTACAACATGGACCAGGTCGTCGGTCAGGCGCTCGCGGCCTATCGGCGGATGAGCGGGCTCGGCTCCGGCGCGCCCCAGGCCCTCGTCACGGCCAGCCCGACGCCTTGAGCCTTCGTCCCGACACCGGCCGGCCGCCGGAGCCGCCGCTGCGCATCTGTCTTGCGACCGACAGCCTGGAGCCCTCCGGCGTCGGCGAGCACATGATCCTGCTCGCCGAAGAGCTCGGCGCGCGGGCGGAGATCGTCATCGCCGCCGATCCGCGCTCCGGCCTTCTGGAGAAGGCGGCGCGGAAGGGCCTTGCCGTGAAGCGCCTCGGCGCCGATTTCGAGACTTGGCTCGCGCGGAGCGGGATCGAGGTGCTCCACGTCCATGCCGGTATCGGCTGGGAGGGGCATGATCTGGCGCGCCTTGGACGCAGCGCCGGCGTCGCCGCGATCCTGCGCACCGAGCATCTGCCGGATGTTCTCGTCGACGAGGCGCAACGGCTGGAGCACGCGGAGAACCTCGCTCATCTCGACCGGCTGATCTGCGTCTCCGAGGGCGCCGAGGCGACGTTTCGCGCTGCGGGCTGCCCGGACGATCTCCTCGCGACCGTGAGGAACGGCGTGCGCCGCCTTCCATCGACGGCTTCGCGCGAGGCCGTTCGCAAGGCGCTCGGCGTTGCGCCCGACGCTCTCCTTCTCCTGACGCTCGCCCGCTTCACCGAGCAGAAGGGGCATCGCCATCTCCTCGAGGCATGGCCCGCCGTTCTGGCGGCCCATCCCTCGGCCGAGCTTCTTCTTGCCGGGTCCGGTCCGCTGGAGGCGCCGATGCGGGCGGAGGTCGAGGCGGCGGGGCTCGGCGCGTCCGTCCGCTTCCTCGGAACCCGGACCGATGTCGGCGACCTCCTCGCGGCCGCCGATCTCTTCGTCCTGCCCTCGCTGTTCGAGGGCCTGCCGCTCGTCGTCCTCGAAGCCATGGCCGCGGGACTGCCGGTCGTGGCGACCCGCATTCCGGGCACGGCCGAGGCCGTGGAGGAGGGCGCGACCGGCTGGCTCGTCCCGCCCGCCGACAGCCCGGCTCTCTCTCGGGCGCTCGTCGCCGCGCTCGGCGACCTTAAGGCGCGCGCCGCGCGCGGCGCTGCAGGCCGGGAGCGTTTCGATCATCATTTCAACGCATCGCGCATGGCGGAGGAGACCTTCGGGCTCTACCGCGCGGCGATGCCCTCGCAAAGGCACGGATCGTCCATGACCAAGACCCGCATCGGCTTCATCGGCTCCGGCGGCATCGCGCAGCGCCATCTCGGCATTCTCGAAACCTTCGAGGACGTCACGATCGCCGCCTTCGCCGATGTCGATCGGGGCCGTGCCGAGGAGGCCGCCGCGCGCTTCGGCGCCCGCGCCTTCGCCGACCACGAGGAGATGCTGGCGGCGGTGGAGCTCGACGCGCTCTACATCTGCGTGCCGCCTTTCGCGCATGGGGCGCCGGAGCGCGCCGCCATCGAAAAGGGTCTGCCCTTCTTCGTGGAGAAGCCCGTGGGCCTCGATCTCGCGACGGCGGAGGCGATCTCGCGCGACGTGACCGCGGCCGGTCTCGTCACGGCGGTCGGCTACCACTGGCGCTATCTCGACACGGTGGACGAGGCGCGCCATCTGCTGGCGCGAAACCCGGCCCAGTTGTTGTCCGGCTACTGGCTGGACTCCACGCCGCCGCCGCAATGGTGGTGGCACGAGGACAAGTCGGGCGGCCAGATGGTCGAACAGACGACCCATCTCCTCGACCTCGCGCGTTTCCTCGTCGGCGAGGTGACGGAGGTCTACGGGCGGGCGGGCCACAAGGACCGGCCGGAGTTTCCCGGCCTCGACGTGCCGACGGTGACGACGGCGAACCTCACCTTCCAGTCCGGCGTCGTCGCCAACATCTCCTCCACCTGCCTTCTCGGCTGGAACCATCGCGTCGGGCTGCACATCTTCGCGGACAAGCTGGCGATCGAGCTGACCGACCGCGACATCATGGTCGATGTCGGCCGGGGCCGTCCCGTGCGCGGGGCGGACGGCGATCCGGTCTGGCGCGAGGATCGCGACTTCGTCGATGCCGTTCGCGGCGGCGAGAACCGCATCCGCTGCCCCTATGCCGACGCGCTGGAGACGCATCGTCTGGCGCTCGCCGTCGTCGAAAGCGCGCGCAGCGGCGAGCCCGTGCGTCTGGAACTGCCGGCGCTCGCGCGGGCGGAGCCGGCGCCCTTGCTCCCGCAGCCGCGCGCCGAGCCGCCGCAGGGTCTGCCGCCCGGCCACCGCCACATCCGCTCGCTCGGCTTCGAGCGGCCGGGCAAGGCCTATCATTTCCAGTACGAGGAGGGTCCTCCCGGCGAAGGCCAGGTCCGGCTCGACACGCTCTATACGGGCTTTTCCGCCGGCACGGAGCTGACCTTCTACAAGGACACCAATCCCTATCTCCATTCGCGCTGGGACGGCGGGCGCTCGGTCTTCGTGCCCGGCGAGGCGAGCCAGCATTTCCCCGTGCCTTTCCTCGGCTACATGGAGGTCGCGCGCGTGTCGGAGGCTCGCGCGCCGGGCTTTGCGCCGGGCGACGTCGTCGCCTCGACCTATGCCCACAAGTCCGGCCACACGGCCGACCCGTTCCACGATCTTCTCGTCAGGATGCCGGCCGGGATCGATCCGATGCTCGGCATCTACGTCGCGCAGATGGGGCCGATCGCGGCGAACGGCATTCTCCACGCCGATGCCGAGATGGCGGGCGTCAACGTCGCCAAGCTCGGCGAGGGCGTCGCGGGGCGTCCGGTCCTCGTGATCGGCGCCGGTGTCGTCGGCCTTCTGACGGCGCTCTTCGCCGCGCGTGCGGGCGCGGCCGAGATCGTCGTCGCCGATCCCTCGCCCTTCCGGCGCGAGAAGGCAGAGGCGCTCGGCTTCACCGCCATGGACGAGGAACAGGCCTGGGGCTACGCCAAAGCGTACTGGCATCATGGCGGCGGCGATCGCGGGGCGGATTTCGTCTTCCAGACGCGCGCCTCCTCGGCGAGCCTGCACGCCGCGCTCCGCGCCCTGCGGCCGCAGGGCACCGTCATCGATCTCGCCTTCTACCAGGGCGGCGCGGACCATGTGCGGCTCGGCGAGGAGTTCCACCACAACGGCCTCTCCATCCGCTGCGCGCAGATCAACCGTGTGCCCCGCGGCCTCGGCTTCGCCTGGACGAAGCGGCGTCTCGCCGCCGAGACGATCGGCCTGCTCGCCGCGCGCGGCGAGGATATCAAGGCGCAGATGATCACCCATGTCGTGCCCTTCGACGAGGCGCCTGCCTTCATCGACCGGCTCGTGGCGGAGCGGCCGGACTTCCTGCAGATCGTCTTCAAGGTTCACGCCTGATGGAGGACGAAGCGGAACCCGTCCGTATCCTCTTCGTCTTCGCCTGGCTCGTCGTCGGCGGGGAGGAGACGGAGGTCCGGCTTCTCGCCGAGCATCTGGACCCCGCCCGATACCGGATCGAGGTCGTCGCCTGCTTTCGCAAGGAGGGGATGCCCGAGCAGACGCATCGGCAGCTGGAAGCGCTCGGCGTTCCCGTCGACCGCACGCCCTATGCGCTCTCCTTCGAGGACACGGTCTCCTATCTCGCCGGCAAGCTCCCGGCCTACGACATCGTCGTCTCCTGCCAGAACGTCGCCGACATCTATCCGGCGCTGGAGCGCCTGCATTTCAGGCCGCCGCTGATCGAGCATGGCGGGCTCGTCTCCGAGGCGCTGGGCGGGCCGAAGCACCTGACGGCGCGCTATGTCGGCGTCTGCCGGACGATCCGCGACGCCGCCGCCGCGAGGATGCCCGGGCGGGAGGCCCATGCGCTCGAAATCCCCTCCATGGTCGATCTCGGTCCCTTCGACCGGGCGAGCCGGACTGCGGCCCGCCAAGCGCTCGGCCTCGCGCCGCAGACGCCGCTCGTCGGCTGGCTCGGGCGGCTCGATCCGAAGAAGCGGGTGGAGGACTTCATCGCCGCCGCCGCGCTCGTCCACGCCGCAAGGCCCGATGCGCGCTTCCTCGTCATCGGCGGGGCCGACGCCTTCCTGCCGCATTACGAGGCGGAGCTGAAGGCGCGGGCGAAGCTGCACGGTCTCGACGGCGCCCTCGTTTTCCTCGGCGACCGGGCCGACGTGCCGGAGCTTCTCGCAGCGCTCGACGTCTTCGTCTGGCTGTCGCGCGGCGAGGGCATGCCGCATGTCATCGCGGAGGCCGGCGCCGCGCGTCTGCCCGTCATCGCGACGCCCGACAACGGGGCGCTGGAGCAGATCGCGGACGGCGAGACGGGTCTTTTCGTGCCGCACGAAGACCCCGCCGCCACAGCCGCGGCGATCTCACGCCTTCTCGCCGACCCCGCTCTTCGCCGTCGGCTGGGCGAGGCCTTGCGCGCGAAAGTGGTTCGCGACTACGCGGTCGAGGCCGTCGTCCCGCAATGGGAGGCGCTCTTTGCGGACGTGCTGGCCGAACGCGGGTCGAACCGGTCGGCGCCGCGGCTCTTTTCCAGCTTCTTCCACGGCGGGTTCGAGTCCTCCTCGCATCGCCGGGCGCACGATCGCCGGCGGGTGGACATGATCGCGGCGACCGACCACGATCGCCATGCCGAAAGCGACTATCGCGCGTTGGCGGGCCACGGCATCCTGACCGTTCGCGACGGCCTTCGCTGGCATCTGATCGAGCGCAGCCCCGGCGTCTACGACTGGTCGAGCCTGATGGATCAGCTTCGCGCGGCCGAGGCGACGGGCACGGAGGTCGTCTGGGACATTCTCCATTATGGCTGGCCGGACGATCTCGACATCTGGCGGCCGGACTTCGTGACGCGGTTCGCGACCTTCGCGCGGGCGGCGGCCGAGGTGATCGCGGCGCGGACGAGCGGCGCGCCGATCTTCGCGCCCGTCAACGAGATCTCCTTCTTCGCCTGGGGCGGTGGAGATGCCGGCTATCTCAATCCCTTCGCGAACGGCCGGGGCCATGAGCTGAAGGTTCAGCTCTGCCGCGCGGCCATCGCGGCGATGGAGGCGATCCTGGCCGTGGTGCCGGGGGGGCGCTTCGTCCATGCCGACCCGGTCATCAACGTCATCTGCGATCCCGGCCGGCCGGGCGATGCGCCGCATGCGGAAGGGCACAGGCAGGCGCAGTTCCAGGCCTGGGACATGATCGCCGGGCGCTCCTGGCCGCAGATCGGCGGGTGCGAGGCGCTGCTCGATATCGTCGGGGTGAACTACTACTTCAACAATCAGTGGATCCACGGCGGCCCGCCGATCGATCTTGGCCATCCGCTCTACAAGCCCTTCCGTCGCATTCTCGCCGAGACCTACGCGCGCTACGGCCGCCCGATCTTCGTCGCGGAGACCGGCATCGAGGCGGAGCGCCGGCCCGCCTGGCTCGCCTATGTCTGCGCGGAGGTGCGCGCGGCCATGCGCTCGGGCGTGCCGGTCGAGGGCATCTGCCTCTATCCCGTGCTCGACCATCCCGGCTGGGACGACGAGCGCTACTGCCCGAACGGCCTGCTTCAGTTCGAGAAGGGCGAGGGCCGGCGAACCGCCTATGCGCCGCTCGCCGCCGAACTGCAGCGCCAGCGCCGGCTCTTCGAGGCAGAGACGGGGGCGGCGAAGCGCGGCGCCTGAGCGAGACGCGAAACGCAAAGAGCCGGGTTTCCCCGGCTCTTGCAGTCCTCGGCTGATACGTTGAATCCGCTACTTCGCGTAGGACTTCGCCATGACGGCGAGCGGCTTCACGCGGATCTTGTCGGCATTGCCGGCCGTGCCGAAGGAGACGAAGCGGTCGACGCAGACGGCCTTGGCGGCTTCCATCGCGGGTTTGAGATACTTGCGCGGATCGAACTCGCCGGGATCGTTCGCGAAGACCGTGCGGATCGCGCCGGTGATGGCGAGACGAAGGTCGGTGTCGATGTTGATCTTGCGCACGCCGTGGCGGATGCCGCGCTGGATCTCCTCGACCGGCACGCCCCAGGTCGGCTTGATCTCGCCGCCATGGGCATTGATGATCTCGCAGAGCTCCTGCGGCACGGACGAGGAGCCGTGCATCACGAGATGGGTGTTCGGCAGGCGCTTGTGGATCTCCTCGATCACGCCCATGGCCAGCACGTCGCCATCCGGCTTGCGCGTGAACTTGTAGGCGCCGTGGCTGGTGCCCATGGCGACGGCCAGCGCATCGACGCCGGTCTCGGCGACGAAGCGGGCGGCCTCTTCCGGATCGGTCAGGAGCTGGTGCTCCTCCAGCTTCTCCGTCGCGCCGTGTCCGTCTTCCTGGTCGCCCATCCCGCTTTCCAGCGAGC
Source organism: Aureimonas sp. Leaf427 (assembly GCF_001425485.1). Lineage (GTDB taxonomy): Bacteria > Pseudomonadota > Alphaproteobacteria > Rhizobiales > Rhizobiaceae > Plantimonas. Next base: position 79,674 of record NZ_LMQW01000034.1, read on the forward strand.
CGAGAACGCCGAGCTCGCCTTCCACGGACACGCCCGCGGCATGGGCCATCTCGACGACGGTCCGGGTGATGCCGGCATTGTAGGCGTAGTCGGCCGGCGTCGTGCCGTCCGCCTTCAGCGAGCCGTCCATCATGACGGAGGTGAAGCCGTTCTGGACGGCGGTGACGCAGGTGGCCAGCCCGTTGCCGTGGTCGAGATGCATGACGACAGGGATGTGCGGGTAGAGCTCCACGAGGCCGTCGATCAGCCGGGCGAGCACGATGTCGTTGGCATAGGCCCGGGCGCCCCGGCTGGCCTGGATGATGACCGGCGAGCCCGTCTGGTCGGCGGCGGCCATGACGGCGAGGCCCTGTTCCATGTTGTTGATGTTGAAGGCGGGGACGCCGTAATTGTTCTCGGCGGCGTGGTCGAGCAGCTGGCGGAGCGTGATGCGGGCCATGATGAAGGGTCTCCCGAAAAGGCTGAAACGTTGCCGTCGCCTGACGCAAGGGGCTGACGGTGCCCTCTGATGCCCCTGACCGCGACGGCCGAACTCGTCGGATGATTTGTTAGTACGGGGTCCTTCGCGTCACAATAGAATTTCTCAAAATCACATTTCTTATGTTGTAAAAATCGATTGAAATGTTAAATCCTCTGCATTGAGCGGCCCTCGGGCTGTGGAGAACCTAAGTCGTGAAGCGCGAACATCGTCGGCGAGACATCATCGATCTGCTCGCCGAAGGCGGTTCCGCCTCGCTCGACATGCTGGCCCATCACTTCGCCGTCTCGAAGATGACGATCCACCGCGATCTCGACGAGCTGGAGGCCGAGGGCCTTCTGCGCCGGACGCGCGGCGGCGCAACGATCGAGGCGAGCACGCAGTTCGAGAGCGACTTCCGCCACCGCACGCAGATCGCGGCGGACGAGAAGCGGGAGATCGCGCGGCGCGCGGCCGAGTTCATCGAGCCCGGCATGAGCGTCATGGTGGACGACGGCTCGACCTCGCAGACGATCCTGCCCTTCCTCATCGAGAAGCGGCCGCTCACCGTCATCACCAACAATATGGGCCTGATCACAGAGCTCGCGAGCGAGGCGGGAATCAACCTCATCGCCCTCGGCGGCACGTTCTCCCGCAAGTTCAACGGCTTCTTCGGCGCGGTGACGGAAGGCGCGCTGAACTCGCTGCGGGCCGATCTCGCCATCATCTCCAGTTCGGCCATCCAGGGGCGGACGGCCTTCCACCAGGACCAGGAGGTTCTGGAGGTGAAGCGACGGATGATCGGCTCCTCGGCGCGGCGCTATCTCCTGGTCGATCACGGCAAGTTCGGCCGCACCGCGCTGCATCTCCTGACCGATCTCGGCGTCTTCGACGGCGTCGTGACGTCGAGCGCGCTGGCCCTCGAGACCGCCGAAAGCCTGCGGCAGGGCGGTGTCACGTTGCATTTCGCGGAGGAACTGGAAGCATGACCGAGACACCGTCCGTCTTCATCGGCACGAGCTGGAAGATGAACAAGCTGCTGGCCGAGGCGCGGCACTTCGCCGAGCGGCTGGCCGAGGCCTCCGGCGACCCGCGCATTCAGCGCTTCGTCATTCCGCCCTTCACCTGCGTGCGCGAGGTGGCGTCGATCCTCGAGGGGAGCGACGTTCTCGTCGGCGCGCAGACCATGCATTGGGCCGATCAGGGCGCCTGGACCGGCGAGATATCGCCCCCGATGCTCAAGGATTGCGGCGCGAAGATCGTCGAACTCGGCCATTCCGAGCGGCGCGCGCATTTCGGCGAGACCGACGAGACGGTGGGCCTCAAGACCGAAGCCGCCGTCCGCCACGGGCTCGTTCCGCTGATCTGCATCGGCGAGAGCGGCGAGGACAAGACGGCGGGGCGGGCGGACGCTGTGCTGAAACGCGAGGTCGAGAGCGCGCTCGGCAGGCTGACGGGCGACCAGAAACAGGCGCCGATCCTCCTTGCCTACGAGCCGGTCTGGGCCATCGGCGAGGGCGGCACGCCGGCCTCGCCCGACTATGCCGACGAGCGGCAGGCCGGGATCGTCGAGGCGGCGGCCGGAATTCTCGGCCGGCGTGTTCCCTGCCTCTACGGTGGCAGCGTGAACCCCGGCAATGCCGCCGAGCTGATCGTGCGCCCCCATATCGACGGGCTCTTCATCGGCCGCTCCGCCTGGAGCGTCGAAGGCTATCTCAACATCCTCGCGCGCTGCGCCGAGGTGCTTTAAAACCAAGGGAGACGAAGCGTTCCGCGAGCCTCTTCCAAGGTCGGGCGCGGCGCTTCCCAGGAGAAGGAACAGTCCCATGAAGATCGCAATCGCCGGAGACAGCGCGGGCGCTCCGCTCGCCAAGGCCCTCGCCACCTATCTTGAAGGCCGCGACGGCCTGACCGTCTCGGAGGTCTCGACCCCGCCGACCGGCTCCGACGAGGCCTATGCCAACCTCTCCGAGCGCGTGGCGAGCGGCGTTCTCGACGGCACCTACGATCGCGCGATCCTGTGCTGCGGCACCGGCATCGGCGTCGCCCTGTCCGCCAACAAGGTGCCCGGCATCCGCGCCGCGCAGACCCACGACACCTATTCCGCCGAGCGCGCCGCTCTCTCCAACAACGCCCAGATCATCACCATGGGCGCCCGCGTGATCGGCACCGAACTCGCCAAGAGCATCGCCGACGCCTATCTCGCCGTCGAGTTCGACCCGAACGGTAAGTCGGCCGGCAACGTCCGCGCGATCGACGATCTCGACCGGAAGTATCACGGCGCCTGAGACTCTCGGCGCTTTCGCTGGTCGGATGATTCAAGGAGAGCGGGGGTCTCATCAACGCCCGCTCGATGGCCTCATACGTAGAGCACAGTGGAAGCCGTGCCCTGAAGCTCGCAGACCTCGACGGTGGCGACCAGCTTCTTCCCCCTGCGGGGAGAAGTGCCCGGCAGGGCGATGAGGCGCACCATCGCGGGCAGAATGCGGCGACGCGCTCGGGCGCCGCCCCCTCATCCGGCTGCCGCCACCTTCTCCCCGGAGGGGAGAAGACTGAAATTCCTTCGAGTCTGGCGCAACGCGCCGTCAACTCGCCGCCTGCGCCAGCCAGCGCGAGACGCTGTCCTGCGTGTGGTCGAACGAGCGGACGCCCGCGTCGGAGCCGAGGCCGCCGGCGACGAGGGCGGCGACGCCTTGGGCGAAGCGGACGGCGTCCTCGGGGTTCATGCGGTGGTGGAGGGCGGTGATGAAGCCGGCGTCGAAGGCATCGCCGCAGCCGGTCGTGTCCACGACCTCGATCGGATAGGCGGGCACGCGAAGGCGGGTGCCCTCGGCATCGGCATAGAAGGCGCCGTCGCCGCCGAGGGTGAAGACGCAGGTCTTGGCGCCCTTGTCGAGATAGAAGGCGGCGCAGTCTTCGGGGCCGGTGAGGCCCGACATGTCCTGCGCCTCTTCGATCGAGGGCATGAAGTAGTCGATATAGGGCAGGAGCGGCAGGACGAGACCGGCGGTCTCGGCGGAGGCGGCGATGAGGTCGAAGGTGACGGTCCGGCCCCGGCGCTTGGCCTCCTGGAGGAGCGTCACGCTCCGTTCGCCGTCGAGCTTGCGCAGAAGGCCCGTGCCGCCGAGATGGACGATCGGGGCCGAGAAGACCTGGTCGTAGAGATGCTCCGGCAGGTCGAAATGGTCGGAGGCGCCGCGCTGGTGCAGCGCGGGGCGCTCGCCGTTCGGGCGGATGTTGAGGATGGTCGCGGAGGTCGGCACGCCCGGCAGACTCTGCATGGCCGATGTGTCGATGCCGAGCCGGTCCATGGCGCCGATAACGAAATCGGCCTTCTCGTCCTGCCCGACCGCGCCGACGGCGAGGCTCTTCAGTCCGAGCTTGGCCGTGTTCACCACCACGCCGCCGGCAGTGCCTGCGACGGTCAGCTTGATCTCGTCGATGAACTCGACATTGCCCCGGTCGGGGATCTTCGTGACGGGACGGCCGAGAACGTCGAGAATGTAGAGGCCGATGACGGAGACGTCGTAGCGCATGGCTTTTTGGCCCTCAGCTGTCGAAGCGGATGCCGTCGGCGAAGAGCATGAGGCGCTCGCGCGGAACGGAGAGATGCACGGTGCCGCCGAGCGGGGCGGGCGGGCGGCGCTCGGTGTTGACCTTGATGTCGGTCTCGCCGATCCGGGCGCGCGTCAGATATCGCCCGGCAATGCCGATCGCCTGATCCATGAGCCGGGCAGGCACGCTGCCGGCGACCGGCTCGCCCGTCATGCGCACGCGCTCCGGGCGGATGCCGACCGTGATCTTGGCCGAGGTCGGCAGATTCGCGGGGGCGGGCAGGGGTTCGGCGAGGATGGGGGAGGCGACGAGGCCGTTCGAGAGGGTGGCCGCCACGAAGTTCATGCCGGGATTGCCGAGGAACCAGCCGCCGAACTCCGAGGTCGGCTCGTTGTAGAGCACCTGCGGCTTGTCGTATTGCAGGATGCGGCCGCTCTTCATGAGCGCGATCCGGTCGGCCAGCGTCATCGCCTCGGTCTGGTCGTGCGTCACGTAGACAATCGTCTGCCGCAGCCGCTGCGTCACCAGCTTGAAGGCGCGAATGAGCTGGAGCTTGGCGTTGACCTCCACGTTCGTCGTCGGTTCGTCGAAGAGCACGATCTCCGACTGGCGCGCGACCGCCCGGCCGACCGCCACCTTCTGGCGCGTGCCGGCGTCGAGATCCTCGATGAAGGCATTGCCGAGCGAGCGGATGTCGAGAACGTCCAGAACCTCGTCCACCCGGCGCTGCCGCTCGGCGGCGGAGACGTCGCGATCGTGGACCATCGGCAGGGCGATGTTCTCGGCGACGGACAGCGTCGGGTACATGACGGGATACTGGAAGACCATGCCGACATTGCGCTTCCTCGGCGGCAGGGCCGTGACGTCGCGTCCGCCGAAGAGGACGCGGCCCGTCGTCGGGCGTTCGAGCCCGGCGAGCATGCGCATCAGCGTCGTCTTCCCGCAGCCGGACGGCCCGAGAAGGCAGGCGACCTCGCCATCGGCGAAGCGCATGTCGATGTCGTCCACCGCCGTGAAGGCGCCGAAGCGCTTGGTGACATGCTCGATGGTGATCTCGGCCATCAGCGCAGCCCTCCGCTCAATCGCTTGTCCAGCCGGGCCCCGGTCGTCCGGTCGAAGAGCATGATGTCGGCGGGATCGATGGCGAGGCGGAGCTTGGCACCGAGCTCGGGCGGCAGCGCGCCGGACAGAGGCAGGGTCGCGGTCAGCGGATAGCCGGCGCTCTCCAGATAGACCACCGCCTCGCCGCCGAGGTTTTCGACCAGCGTCACCTCGGCGGGAAGGTCGAGAAGGGTGCCGGACGGGGAGAGCGTGTCGTCCGATCCGAGCCGCACCGCTTCGGGCCGAAGGCCCGCGACGATCTCGCCGTCGCGAATGCCGGAAAAGCCGCCGGCCGTCAGCGGCCCGGCCTGAAGCCGGCCTGCGGAAATCGTGCCGGGCACGAGATTGGCATGGGGGAAGCCGACGAGATCGAGCGAGCGGACATGGGCGGGCTCGTCGTAGACCGTGATCGCCTCGTCGTGCTGCACGACGCGGCCCTTGTCGAGCACGACGAGGCGCTGCGCCATGGTGAGCGCCTCGAGCGAGTCCGAGGTCGCATAGAGGAAGGTCGCCTTCAGCTCCTCGCGAAGGCTCTTTAGCTCGTCCATCAGGCGCTCGCGCAGCTTGTAGTCGAGCCCGACGAGCGGATCGTCGAGAACGAAGATCTCGGCATTCTTCAGAAGGCCGCGGGCGACGGCGACGCGCTGCTTCTCGCCGCCGGAGAGCTGGTCCGGCGTCTTCTTCAGAAGGTGGGTGATGGCGAGGATGCCGGCCGTGCGATCGACGCGCCGGGCGATCTCGTCCTTCGGCGCTTTGGCGAGCGTCAACGGATAGGCCATGTTCTGGGCGACCGTCTGGTGCGGATAGAGGGCGAAGCTCTGGGGCACGTAGCCGATTGGCCGCTCCGCCGGAGGCAGAGCCGTGATGTCGCGGCCCGATAGGAGGATGCGGCCGGAATCGGGCTTCTCCAGCCCGACGAGGATGCGGAAGAGCACGGATTTGCCGGAGGCCGGCGGGCCGCAGATGACGGTGAAGCTCTGCGGCTCGACGGTGAGATCGAAGCCGTCCAGCGCGCGCTTGGCGCCGAAGGTGCAGAAGAGGGACTGGAACTCGACGGACACTTCGGCTCAACGCCCCAATTGCGAGAAATAGGGCACGAGGACGATGCCGACGGAGAAGACGATCGCGACGATGCCGAGGACCATGGCGATGAAGCCGATGCTGTGTCCGGCCGAGGCGTCCTTGCGAAGATTGCCGACCGCGATCTGCAGAAGGGTCGAGACGACGAGGACGCAGAGGCCGATCTTGTAGAGCGTCAGGTTGTAGCGCTGCGCGATGAGGAGGATGCCGAGGACGAGACTGACGATCAGCGTCGTCTCCAGCCGTTCGGGGAACGAGCGAGCCTGCTTCATCGCCTCAGACCTCGCCGCGGACCGTGCCGAAGGTCATGCCGACGAGCAGGTATTTTTGGAAGATGTAGATGAAGGCGATCGGCGGGATGATGTAGATCGAGGTCATCGACGCGATGAAGGTCCAGTTCACGCCGCCGTCGGCATAAGTTCCGACGGCGAGCGCATAGGGAATGTTCTGCGTGGTGACACCGCCGATGATGAAATTGAACAGGAATTCGTTCCAGACGAAGATCAGGTTGAAGATGAAGGCGGCGATCAGGCCTGGCCGCACCTGCGGCAGCACGACCTTGAAGATGACGTGGAACCAGGACCCGCCGTTCACGATGCCGGTCTCGTCGAAGCGCGTGGAGACGCCGTCGAGAAAGCCCTTCAGGATCCAGACGGAGAAGGGGATCGAGAACATCGCGTAGAAGAGCATCAGCCAGAGATGCGAGTCCTTCCAGCCGAAGGCCACGTACATGAGGAAGACCGGCAGGATGACGGCCGGTCCCGGCAGCATGCGGATCGAAAGCAGCAGGAACATCAGGAAGTCCGTGCCCTTCGGCCGGAAGCGCGAGAAGCAGAAGGCCGCGAGGAACGAGACGAAGACCGCGATGACGACCGCGCCGAGCGACAGCACGATCGAGTTGCCGATCTGGAGAAACAGCGCATCGCGCTGGAAGAGGGCGACGTAGTTTTCCAGCGTCGGCGTGAAGATCAGCTTCGGCGGCATGGCGAGGATGTCGGTGCGCGTCTTGAAGGAAGCGAGCACGATCCAGGCGATGGGCGCGAAGAAGAGGAGCGAGATCGCCCAGAGGCCGGCATAGTAGAGGCCGTTGCGAAGACGGTTCATGGCGTCAGCCCTCCCGCCGGCGTCGAAGGTTGAGGACGAAGATGAAGACGCTCGTCATGGCGATCGAGATGAGGAGGAGGAGGACGGAATAGGCGGAGGACCAGCCCATGTTGAAGCTCTCGAAGGCTTGCTTGTTCAACTCGATGGCGACGAGGCGCGTCTGCTGGCCCGGCCCGCCCTTCGTCATCGGGATGATGAGGTCGAGCGTCTTGAAGCTGTCGATCGTGCGCAGGAGGATGCCGAGCATCAGGATGAACTTGCCGTGGTGCCAGATCACGAGGCTGAGGCGGCGGTGGAAGGGGATGCGGTCGATCTCGGCCGCTTCCAGCTCGGCTTTCGGCACCGAGCCGAGGGCGGCCAGCGTCATCAGCGTCATGAAGGGCGTCCACATCCAGCAATCGACGGCCAGCACCGCCCAGAAGGCGATGGCGGGATTGCCGAGAAAGTCGATCGGGCCGGTGTCGAAGAGGCCGCTCGACATGGCGTTGAGCACGCCGAAGGTCGGATCGTAGATGAAGCGGAAGAAGGTGCCGGTCGCGACCGGGGTCAGCACCATCGGCGCGAAGAGAAGCGTGAGGGCGAGCCGCCGGCCCGGCATGTCCTTGGAGCCCCAGAACAGGAAGCCCAGCGCCGCGCCGAGCACGGTCTGGATGCCGACGCCGAAGAGGACGAAGGTGAAGGTGCGCGACAGGTCGTACCAGATCGCGTTCTTGGAATTGAAGATCTGGATGAAGTTGCGAAAGCCGACGAAGTCGGGCGGCATGCCGCCGGTCAGCGAAAAATTGTAGAAGGACAGGCCGAGCAGCCAGAGCGTCGGGATCGTGTTGAAGACGACGAAGAAGACGATGACGGGCGCGAGCAGCACCGCGACCAGCGTCTTCCTGTTGTCGAGAAGGCGGGAAAGCCCGCGCCTCGGGGCAGCTGTCGTCGACATGGGTGTTCCGTGTTTCTCGAGGTCGAAGCTGCTTCTTCTCCCCTGCGGGGAGAAGGTCCCGCCCCTCGGCAGGCTCGGGAGGGGGATGAGGAGGCGAGCGTGGTGCCCGCCCCCTCATCCGGCCGCTTCGCGTCCACCTTCTCCCCCTGGGGGAGAAGAATGGCGCTTCATCCTGTCAGGCCGCGAGTTTCGCTCTCAGAGCGAGGTCATCGCGCACATGTCGGAGGGCGCGGTCTTGGCCGTGCCGCTGTCGTTCAGAATCTGCTGCTGGGCGCAGGCGATGTAGTCGAGCACGGCCTTCGGATCGCTCGACTGGCCGGTGACGAAGGAGGAATAGCCCTCCTGCTGGATCGCCAGCATCTCCGAATATTTCGGATCGTGCCAGAAATCGCGCGAGCGTCCGTCTTCCAGCATGAACTTGTAGGTGCGGTTCCACGGGTTGATCTCGTCGAAATCGTCGCGCGAAAGCGTCGCCTTGTCGGCGGGATTGCCGCCGCGCTTGGCGAATTCCAGCGCCGTGTCCGGCTGGTACCACCAGTTCATGAAGTCGAGCGCGACGCGCATCTTCGTCTCGTCGTTGAAGGCGTTGATCACCCAGGGCTGCCCGCCCATGGAATAGACGCGCTTGGCCTCCCCGCCCGTGCCGTGCTTGGGCGGCGGCACGACGAGGACCTTGCCCTTCAGCTCCTCGGTGATCATGGCGGGGCCGACGGCCGCCCACTGGATGGTCGCGAAGACCTTTCCTTGCGTGAAGACGTCGATGCCTTCCGCGATGCCGATATTGGTCGCGCCGGGCGGCGCGTATTTCAGCCAGTCCTTGTAGGCCTGGAGGGAGGCGGCGTTGTTGTCGGTGTTGAGGATGCCCTCGATCTGGCCGGTCTTCGGGTCCCATGTCTCGCCGCCGCGGCTCCACAGGAAGTTGTTGAAGGCGCAGGTCGCGAAGTCGTAGACGCGGCTGTACTGCTGGGCGAAGCCCCAGCGCTGCTGGTCCGGCCGGGTGAAGAACTCCGCGACCTTCTCGAACTCGTCCATGGTGAGGTTTTCGAAGTCTTCGAAGGTCTGCGGCAGAGGCTTGCCGTACTTCGCCTGGAAGGCCTCCATCTCCTTGGGATCGGAGAGCCAGTCCTTGCGCACGAAGAGCGCCTCCACGTCGCCCTCCTGCGGCAGGCCCCAGATGTCCTGGCTGCCGTCGGGATAGGTCATGTAGGTGTCGATGACGGTCTGCGAGTACCAGTCGACCTGCAGGCCCTTGTTGGCCGCGATCACGTCGTTCAGCTTCAAGATCCAGCCGGGCTGGGCGAGCGCGCCGAGCCACTGACTGTCCGAGATGATGATGTTGAACTCCTGGCTCTTCGTAACGAGCGAGGTCGCCGCCTTCTGGAAGAGGTCGGAGAAGGGCGCCTCCTGGAAGGCGAAGGAAACGTTGTAGCCGTACTTCTCCTTCACGAAATCGGCGAAGAGCGGCGACATCTTCACGCCGAGCGAGGAGGGCACCCAGCCGGCGATGCCGAGGATGTTCATCTCGATCGACTGGCCCTTCAGCGGATGCGCTTCCTGCGCCGCGAGCCGATTGATGAAGGGCGCGCTCAAAGCACTGGAGAGACCGAATGCTGCAGCGCCCTTCAAAAGTGTGCGCCGCGGCATGATGAGTCCGTGCCCGGACCGTGGGGTCTGCTTCATGGAATCCTCCCGATGCAGCCCAGGGCTGCCGACCGTTTCAACCGACTTCTTGACGAAGCTCTCGTTTCACGACCTTCTCCCGAAATCAGCGGTTCGTTTGCTGTTTTCGGGTGTCGCGAATATTGGTTGGCGACATTATTCAAATCGGATACAACAAAAGTCAATATGGCTCGCAGCGTTCGTTCCACGTCCCGACTATCGGTCGATGATACTTTAGGCTCGGTCCGCGCCCGCGCGGCCCGGACGAAGTCCGCGCGGGCCGCCAAGACGGCGGTCGCAGCCGCCGATCCCGATTCTGCGAACGAGCAGATTCCGCTGCATTTCCGCGACGATCCCCTGCTCTGGGCCGGATGGCTCTATGCCGAGGACGGGATGACGCAGAACGACATCGCCGCGGTGATGGGCGTCTCGCGCGGGACCGTGAACAACTATCTCTCCGAGGCCCGCAGCCGGGGCATCGTCTCGCTCTCCATGGATCCCGCGCGGCTTTCGGAGTTCGCGATCGCCCAGGGGCTGAAGCAGCATTTCGGCCTCGACGAGTGCATCGTCGTACCATCGGCCGAATCGGGGCCGCCGCTGCTCGACCGGCTCGGCGTCGCCGGCGCGCGCGTTCTGCGCGGCCTCGTCAAATCGGGCGATTCGATCGGCGTCGCCTGGGGGCGCACGGTCATGGCGGTCGCCCGGTCCATGGCGCCGGCGCGCATCCGCGACGTCTCGGTCGTGCAGATGACGGGCGGGCTGACCGCGACCTTCGACTTCTCGCCCGAACTCTGCGTCTCGCGCCTGGCGCAGGCCTTCGGTGCCCGCTCGATCAACATCACGGCGCCCGCTCTCGTCTCCAGCCGCGCGGTGCGCGACATCCTGATGGCGGAAGGAATCGTCGCCGACCAGTTCGCCCTGGCGCGCAAGGTCGACAAGGTGCTCTTCGGCATCTGCTCGACGCGGCCGGAAAGCCTGATCTACGAGAGCGCGCTCATTACCCCCGACGATCTGGCCGGCGGCGCCGCGAGCCGCGCGACGGCGGTGGTCGCCAGCCGCCTGATCGACGATCGCGGCCGGCCGATCGAGGGGGTGCTCGACGAGCGCACGATCGGCCTGACGCTGGCCGATCTGAAGACCATTCCCGTGCGGATCGCGGTGGCCGGCGGCGCGGACAAGGTGCCGGCGATCCTGTCGACCTTGCGCGGCCGCTACGCCACGATTCTGATCACGGATGCCGCGACCGGGCACGGCATCCTGGCGGCGGAGGGCGTCGCCGATGCGCTGGCGCCGCGGGGAACCCGCAAGCTACAAGTCCAGGGAGGGACTGCCGTGAAGACCAAGAAGCTCATCAACGACCCCAAGCACATCATCGAGGAGATGCTGGAGGGCATCGTCAAGGCGCATCCGAACCATGTGCGCCTTCTGGAGGGTAGCCCGCGCTCGCTGATCGCGGTGAACGGGCCGCGCGCGGGCAAGGTCGGCATCGTGATCGGCGGCGGCTCGGGCCACGAGCCGTCCTTCCTCGGCTTCGTCGGCAAGGGCATCGCGGATGGCTGCGCGGTCGGCAACGTCTTCGCCTCGCCCCCGCCGGACCCGATTGTGGAGTGCACCAAGGCCGTGAACGGCGGTGCGGGCGTTCTCTATCTCTACGGAAACTACGCCGGCGACGTCATGAACTTCGACATGGCCGCCGAATTGGCCGGCATGGAGGATATCGAGGTACGCACCGTGGTGACGACCGACGACGTCGCCTCCGCGCCGCGCGACCAGCAGGACCGGCGCCGGGGCGTCGCGGGCAATTTCTTCGTGTTCAAGATGGCCGGCGCCGCGGCGGACCGGATGATGCCGCTTGCCGAGGTCGAGCGCGTCGCCCGCAAGGCGAACGAGCGCACCTTCACGGTCGGCGTCGCCCTCTCGCCCTGTTCGCTGCCGCAGACGCTGAAGCATAATTTCGAGATCGGCGAGAACGAGATGGAGATCGGCATGGGCATCCATGGCGAGCCCGGCATCTCGCGCGAGCCGCTGCGCACGGCCGACGAGGTGACGGACGCCATGCTCGACCGCATCTTCGACGAGCTGAAGGCGGAGACGGGCGGCAAGGTCGCCGTGCTCGTCAATTCGCTGGGCTCGACGCCGCTGATGGAGCTCTACGTCGTCAACCGCCGCGTGCGCCAGCGCCTGGAAAAGCGCGGCATCGAGGTTCACGCGACCTGGGTCGGCGCCTATTGCACCTCGCTCGAAATGGCAGGCATGTCGGTGACGCTGGTCCATCTCGACGAGGAGCTGACCGAGCTTCTCGACCATCCGTGCGACTGCGCGATGTTCCGGGCCGGCTGAGGGGGGATATGGGGGATGAGCATGGGAGAGCGGTCGTGACCGATGTCACCGCCAGGGACCTGATCGCGATGTTCGACGCGATCGGGACGATGATCGAGACCAACAAGGGCCATCTCAGCGAACTCGACGGGGTCATCGGCGATGCCGACCACGGCGTGACGATGGATATCGGCTTTTCTGCCGTGCGGGAGGCGCTGGCGGCGCTCGACGCTTCCGCGTCGGACCCGACCACCGTGTTCAACACGGCGGCGAAGTCCTTCCTCAACGCGGTCGGCGCCTCGTCCGGGCCGCTCTATGCGACCGCCTTCATGCGCGCGGGCGCGGCGGTGAAGGGCAAGGCAAGCCTCGACCGCGACGCGATGGTCGATGCGGTCGCCGCAATGGCCAAGGGCATCCAGGATCGGGGCAAGGCGACGCGCGGCGAGAAGACGATGGTCGACGCCTGGCTGCCTGGCGCGGAAGCCGCCGAGGCGGCCCGCGATGCCGGCCGGCCGCTGAACGCCTGTCTCGCCGCCGCCGCCGCCGCGGCGGAAGAGGGCGCCGAGGCGACGAAGGCGATGATGGCGACGAAGGGTCGGGCCTCGCGCCTCGGCGAACGCGCGATCGGCCACATGGACCCCGGCGCGGCCTCGGCGGCGCTGATGCTGAAGACGATTGCGGAAACCTTCGCCGGGTAGGCAGAGGGCGGTTCTGGCGACGCCGCTCGCCCGGCGTCGCGGGATGGGAGGGGAACAGGTATGGCGGACACCGAGGCGGGTTTGCGCCGGCAGATCATCGATCTCTGCCTGGAGATGAACCGGAACGGGCTGAACCAGGGCACGGCCGGCAACATCTCCGCCCGGTGGGGCGACCGGATGCTGATCACGCCGAGCGCGACGCCCTACGAGGCGATGCGCCCCGAGATGATCGCCTCCATGCCGCTCGGCGGCGACGACGCGCCGACTTGGGACGGGCCGCTGAAGCCCTCCACCGAATGGCGCTTCCATCGCGACATCCTGCGCTCGCGGCCGGATGCGAAGGCGGTCGTCCACGCCCATCCGACCTTCGCCACGACGCTCGCCATCGCCCGCCGGTCGATCCCGGCCTGCCACTACATGATCGCGGCCTTCGGCGGCACGGACGTGCGCTGCTCGGATTTCGCGATCTTCGGAACGCCGGAGCTCTCCCGAACCGCATTGAGGGCGCTCGAGGGGCGCTCGGCCTGTCTTCTCGCCAATCACGGCACGATCGCCGTCGGACCGAGTCTCGAAAAGGCGATGTGGCTGGCGGTCGAATTGGAGACCATCGCCAAGCAGTACTATTACAGCCTCCAGATCGAGGGCGGGCCGGTCATCCTCTCGGATGCCGAAATCGCGGAGACGGCGAAGAGCTTTGCCTCCTACGGTCTCCGGGACGACCACAAGGCTATCGCCGGCTGATCCTCACATCCGTCAGTGCCCGATGCCGACGGCGGCCTCCGGCTCCTCGCCGGCGGCGGCCGGCTGGGCGGCGCCCGTCGCGGTGAGGCGCGGCACGAGGAGGGTGAGGAGGAGCGTCGCGACCGAGATCGCGAAGACGCCCCAGAAGGTGACGTGCAGCGAGCCGGCCAGGGCGTCGCGCGCCATCGTGTCCGCGGCCAGCGCGCCCGGCTTGTCCAGGAGCTCGCGGATGCGGTCGAAGCCGACGGCTCCGCCGTCGCGATGGGCAAGGCCGATGTTGAAGACCGCGCCGAGCGCGGCCGCGCCGAGGGTCGAGCCGAGATTGCGGGAGAAGATGTTCGACGCCGTCGCCGATCCGCGCTCCGCCCAGCCGACGCTTCCCTGGATGATGACGATCGCCGCCGTCGACAGGAAGCCCATGCCGAAACCCATGACGACCGAGCCCAGCGCCGCTGCGAGCGGCGACATGCCGGGCGACAGGAGGACGAAGGGAACGGCGCCGATCGGCAGGAGCGACGCGCCGAAGAGCATGACGCGGCGCAGCCCGAAGCGGCCGAAATTCTTGGCCGCGATCGTCGCGCCGATCGGCCAGCCGAGCACCATGGCGGTCAGCGTGAAGCCCGCGATCAGCGCGGACTGGCCGAGCACGCCCTGCACGTACATGGGCAGGAAGGTCGTGAGGCCGATTACCGACATGCCGGAAAGCAGCGTCGCGCCGTTGACGGTGAGGATCGTGCGGCGGGCCCAGAGCTTCAGATCCATCATCGGATCGCGCGCCCGGCGCTCCCGCACGAAGAAGCCGGCGGCGGCGATGATCGAGACGCCGAGCGCGGCGAGGACGACGAGCGAGCCCGACGTGCCGAGCTCCGTCAGCGAGATCATCAGGGCGGCGACGGCGAGGGTGAAGAGAGCGGCGCCCGCAAAATCCAGCGAGCGCTCGCGCGGCTCGATCTTCTCGCGCAGGAAGCGGACGAAGAAGACGGCGGCGAGAAGGCCGATCGGGATGTTGATCCAGAAGATCCAGGACCAGGAGAAATCCTCGATGATCAGCCCGCCCGCGAAGGGGCCGACGACCGACGAGACGCCCCAGACGCTGGCGAGATAGCCCTGGATCTTGCCGCGCTCCTCGACCGAGTAGAGATCGCCGATCACGGTGAGGCCCACCGGCTGGATCGCGCCGGCCCCGATACCCTGCATCAGCCGGAAGACGATGAGCGAGGGCATCGACCAGGCGAAACCGCACAGGATCGAGCCGACGAGAAAGATCGCGATGCCCGACAGCAGCACCGGCTTGCGGCCGAACGTGTCGGCGAGCTTGCCGAAGATCACCGTCGTCGCCGTCTGAGCCAGGAGGAAGGAGGCGAAGACCCAGGAATAGAGATGGAGATCGCCGAGCTGTCCCGCGATCTGCGGCATGGCGGTCGAGACGATCGTCGCCTCGATGGCGATCATCGCCATGGAGGCCATGACAGCCGCCAGGATCAGCGGACGGCGCGTTGCTGCGGATGGGGTCATGGGGGAGGCTCATCGCTTCTTCGAACGCGATGGCCGCGTCGATTTTGATAAGGTCTGCTGATATGGCGCCGTCTATCGGACCTTGCGTCCAACGGCCAGCCTCAAACGACACGCTCTACGTTCGCTCGCGGCAATCGGACGCGCCCGGTCCGGCACGATAAAGTGTGAGGATAGGGTCGGCGGCTTCGGAAACGAGGAGGCGTTCGCGCAAATGATAGAGGCCGGCCCGAAGGTCGCGACCGGAAAGCCAACCTCCACAAAGGGACCGCGCGGCCGTCGTCTTCCATGGCCTTGTCTTCAAACGCTAATCTTATCTTGAGGCTCTCTTCCTTTCCGGCCGGCGAGATCGGGGCGCCGGGCAGGCGGCTTCGCTCGCCTGACATCCTGCGAACGGAGGCGGTCCGGCTGGGGCCGGCGGCGCTTCCTCTCGGGCTTCCGGCCGCCGGCATAATCGTTAGATGGCTTCTTGACCTGTTGTAACCGGACGTGTTCGGAAGATACGAAAAGGGAACAGAGCGACGATCCGTTCTCGCGATCCGTCGATGGATCACGCGGCCGGTCGTCCTGACGACGATCCGTCGGTGGCCTCTCATGGGAATGAACCGCGTGCTGGACGACCATCAGGCCGACATCGATCTCGTCGCCGGCATCCCCGCCGTGCCGTCGATCCTCGATGTCGTCTGCCGCACGACGGGCATGGGATTTGCGGCCATCGCCCGCGTCACCGAGCAGCGCTGGATCGCCTGCTCGACGCGCGACGATATCGGCTTCGGCCTGATGCCGGGCGCCGAACTGCAGCTCGACACCACGATCTGCAACGAGATCCGGGGCAATCGCGAGCCCGTCATCATCGAGGACGTAGCGGAGGACGCGACCTGGTGCCGCCATCACACGCCGGCGCGCTACGGCTTTCGCAGCTACATTTCCTTCCCGATCGTCCTGGCCGACGGCTCCTTCTTCGGCACGCTCTGCGCCATCGATCCGGCGCCCCGCCAAGTCTCGTCGATCGAGATCACCAGCACGTTCAAGCTCTTCGCCGAGCTTTTGGCCTTCCACATCGACGCGACGCGCAAGCTGACGGAATCGCAACGGCTCCTGGACGAACGGCGCGAGGCGGATCGCCGCCAGCGCGTTCTCCAGCGCGAGCTGGCGCACCGGATGAAGAACACGCTCGCCATGGTGCAGGCGGTGGTCACGCAGAGCCTGCGCAACGCGGCCTCGCTGGAGGAGGCGGCCCATTCCGCCGGCGAGCGGATCGAGGCTCTCGGTCGCGCGCAGGACATGCTGACCGAGAGCAATTGGGAGACGGCCGACATTCGCGACGTCGTGAAGGCCGCGATCGGCCCGCATCTCGACGGCGGCTCGCGCTTCGAGGTGGCGGGGCCGGGCGTCGATCTGTCGGCGCAGCAGGGCATGGGCCTCGCCCTCGCGATCCACGAGCTCGCCACGAACGCCGCGAAATACGGCGCTCTGTCCAACGAGAACGGCCATATCCGCGTCACCTGGGACCTCAGTGCCGAGGGGGCCTTCGGCTTCCACTGGACCGAGGCGAACGGCCCGCCCGTCGCGCCGCCCACGCGGCGCGGCTTCGGCACGCGCCTCACCGAACGCGTCGTGCCGACCTATTTCCAGGGCAAGGCCAGCCTGAACTACGAGCCGGCGGGCGTTGTCTATCATCTGAGCGGCGTGCTCTGACGCCGCTCGGTCCGGCGTCAGCTGGCCTTTGCCCCGATCCCGACAGGACCGCTTTCGAACCGCTCGACCACCATCCGGCACAGCTCGGCCTCCGGCAGCGAGGCGTCGAGGACCAGCACGTTCGGGCCGGGCTCCGGCACTTCCAGCGCGGCGAACTGGCTGTCGACGAGCGAGGCCGGCATGTAGTGGTCGGGTCGCCCCGCCACGCGCCGGGTGACGTCGGCTCGCGAAATCTCGAGATGGACGAAGAGGACGGGGGTGCCGCTGCCGGACAGGACGTCGCGATAGCGTGCCTTGAGGGCCGAGCAGGCGAGAGCGGTGTCCTCGCCCTTTTCGCCGGCAGCTTGGAGAAGCGCGGCGAGGGCCGCCAGCCAGGGTGCGCGGTCGGCATCCGTCAGCGCGATTCCGGCGCGCATCTTCTCGACGTTTTCGGGCGGGTGGATGTCGTCGGCATCGATGTATCGAAAGCCGCATCGATCTCTCAGCGCTTCGCAAAGCGTCGATTTTCCACTGCCCGACACACCCATCACGACGGCGATCCGGGCGGGCTTTGCGGACATGGGGCGATCCTTTGGACGATGGCGGTGGGTTGAGGCCGACCCGCAGGATGCGCGTCGAGATGGGCGAGACAGAGGTCGGCCGCGCAAGGCTCAGAGCGTGGCGAGCACGCCTCCGTCGACATAGATGATCTGCCCGTTGACGAAGTCGGAGGCTGCGGAGGCGAGGAAGATCGCAGCCCCCTGCAGTTCCTCGACGCGGCCCCAGCGCCCGGTCGGCGTTCGCGTCTTCAGCCATTCGGTGAACTTCGGATCGTCGACGAGCGCCTGGTTCAGCGGCGTCTCGAAATAGCCGGGACCGATCGCGTTGATCTGCAGCCCATGCCGCGCCCAGTCGGTGCACATGCCCTTGGTGAGGTTCAGGACGGCGCCCTTGGTGGCGGTGTAGGGGGCGATCGAGTAGCGGGCGGCCTGCGCCTGAAGGCTCGCGATGTTGATGATCTTGCCGCGTCCCCGCGCGATCATCGGCCGGGCCACGGCCTGTCCGACGAAGAAGACGGAATCGACATTGGCCCGCATGATCTCGGACCAGGTCTCCGCCGCATAGGTCTCCAGCGGCGCGCGCCGCTGGATGCCGGCATTGTTGACGAGGATGTCGATCGGCCCGATCTCGGCCTCGATCCGCTCGATGCCGGACTGAACCTGACCGATCTCGGTCACGTCGAAGATCGCGGTCTCGACGGCCAAGCCCTCGGCACGCAGTCTCTCCGCCGCCGCCTCGACCGCCTCGGCCCGGCGCCCGTTGAGGACGATCCGCGCGCCGGCGCGCCCGAGCCCTTCTGCCAGGGCATATCCGATCCCCTGGCTCGAGCCCGTGACGAGCGCGATCTTCCCCGACAGATCGAAGAGCTTCAGCGACATGATCATCCTTCCCGATGCGTGTCTTCTCGGTTCCGACCGATTTCCCGGCGAGCGTTCGTACCCGCGTTTCGTTCAGATCACCGGCCAGACGTGGTGATGCGCCCCGTCCGCGTCGAAGCGGCGATAGGTGTGGGCGCCGAAGAAATCGCGCTGTCCCTGGACGAGGTTGGCCGTGCCGCGGGCGCGGCGGTAGTCGTCGAAATAGGAGAGGGCGGCGGAAAGCGCGGGGACGGGGAGGCCGGCGAGGACCGCGCGGGAGACGACGCGCCGCAGGGCCTCCTGGCCGGACGCGACCCGGGCCGAGAAGCTCGGCGCCTGAAGGAGGTTCACGATGCCGTCGCCGGCCTCGTAGACTTTGGCGATGTCGTCGAGGAAGACCGAGCGGATGATGCAGCCGGCGCGCCAGATGCGGGCGATGTCGCGCAGCGGCAGGTCCCAGCCGTACTCCTCGGAGGCCGATGCCAGCACGGCGTAGCCCTGGGCATAGGCGATGATCTTCGCGGTCTCCAGCGCCGATTCCAGCTCGGCGATGCTTGCGGCGTCGGCCGCCACCGCGCCCGACGTTTCGAGGGCGATGCCGTCGAAGATGCCGGCGGCGGCGATGCGCTCGTCGCGGCGGGAGGAGATGCCGCGCGCGGAGACGGCGGCTTCGAGCGTCGTCGCGCCGATGCCGAGCTTCTGCGCCTCGATGACGGACCAGCGGCCCGTGCCCTTCTGCCCGGCCTCGTCGATGATGAGATCGACCAGCGGACGCCCGGTCTTCTCGTCGGGCTCGGCGAGGACGGCGGCGGTGATCTCGATGAGGTAGGAGGAGAGACCGCGCGTGTTCCAGTCCGCGAAGATCGCGCCGATGGCGGGCGCCTCCAGCTTGGCGCCGTCGCGCAGCAGGCCGTAGATCTCGGCGATCATCTGCATGTCGGCATATTCGATGCCGTTGTGGATCGTCTTGACGAAATGGCCGGCGCCGTCCGGGCCGAGCCAGGCGACGCAGGGCTCGCCCTCATGCTTGGCGGAGATGGGCTCGAGGATCGGCTGAAGGCGCTGCCAGACATCCTTGGCGCCGCCGACCATGATCGAAGGGCCGTGGCGCGCGCCCTGTTCGCCGCCGGAGACGCCCATGCCGACGAAGTGGATGCCCGTGCCCTCGGCGGCCTTCGAGCGGCGCACCGTGTCGTTGAAGTCCGCATTGCCGCCGTCGATGATGATGTCGCCGGCCTCCAGCAGAGGCGTCAGATGGGCGATCTGCTCGTCCACCGGCGCGCCGGCATTGACCATGACGAGCACGACGCGCGGCGTCTTGAGGCCGGCCACGAAGGCTTCCAGGGTCTCTTCCGGATGAAGACGGGGGGCGAGGTCCGGATTGTCGGCGACGAGCCGGTGCGTCTTCTCGGCCGTGCGGTTGAAGATCGCGGTCTCGTTGCCTTTCTCGGCCAGATTGAGGGCGAGCATGCCGCCCATCGTGCCCATGCCGAGCACGCCGATATCCGCCTTGGTCTTCATCGTCTGATCTCCTGCGGGCCCGATCGTTCGCGGGCGTTTCGCCGGCCCGTCCGGCCGGCCTGTCTCGGAACCTTCTTGGGATCGTCATCCCGCCCGCCGAGCGTCGGACGCGCTCTAAATAGGCAAGAACCCATCCGGGAAACAGAGACGAGTCCATACGGGGGCGCAGGGACAGAGGCTCGATCGGATCGAATGTCGAAGGGGCCGCCGGCTCGTCGGACGCTGGTGCGCCCCATCGGCGTGTCGTCCCTTTCTCAATTCGGCCATTCTTGCGGTGCCCGTCCGGGCGGTCCAGAGCCCGTCAGGTTCATGCCGAACCGGACAGGCTCTCGATTCCTTTCTTGTCGTTTGTCTTTCGCGATGCCCGGTTCCCCCTTATCCCTGACAAACTCTGGCGGCCGCCGATTCCGGAGCGCTCAATGCCCATTCGTCCGCGCGGCCTCGGGCCGACGATGTCCACGGCTTTCGCCGCGCTCCTGATGGGGGCCTCGGCCGCAGCGGCTCATCCGCATGTCTTCGCGGAGGCGACGATGGAAATCGTCGCGGACAAGACGGGACATCTGGAAAAGCTGCACAATGCCTGGTGGATGGACGAGCTCTTCTCCTCCAGCGTCATCGTCGATTTCGACAAGAACGCGAACGGCAAGCTCGACAAGGGCGAACTCGCCGCGATCGGCAAGCAGGTGGCGTCCTCGATCCAGGAATGGTCGTTCTACACGTTCGTGCATCGTGGCGCCGACCTCGTCGCGATGAAGGCGCCGCCGACGCTCGACGTCGTCTACGACGAGACGCGCCGCAAGCTGCGCTTCTCCTTCGACATGCGACCGTCGAAGCCGCTCGACCTCGAAGGCGGGACGACGACCTTCTCGGCCTTCGACAACACCTATTTCGTCGCCTTCGACTTCGCCGGGGCGTCCAGCTTCGTCGCCAAGGGCCTGCCGAAGGACTGCCATGGCGACATGAGCACGCCGTCCCCGGACGAGGCGGCGAAGTCCTGGATGGCGACGATCTCCGCGCTCGGCAGCAACGACACCGTGCCGGAGGACGGGATCAAATTCTCCGAAGTGCTCTCGACCAAGTTCAAGATCGCCTGCGGGGCGGGCTGAGGTTCGGGTGCCGGCGGGTTCCGACTCGTCAAAGCCGCCGGCATCGTCCATGGGTGGATCGGCGTGAGGGGGCCCAAGTCCCCGTCGATGGCAGGGAGACGAGGCGATGGCGCGCAAGGCGATCTTCGACACCGATCCGGGGCAGGACGATGCGGTCGCGATCCTTTCGGCGCTCGGCTCGCCGGAGGAGATCGAGGTTCTCGGCATATCGGTCGTCGCGGGCAACGTGCCGCTGCATCACACGGTCGCCAATGCGCTGAAGCTCGTCGAACTGGCGGGCCGGCCGGACATTCCCGTTCATGCCGGGGCCGACCGGCCCTTCATGCGGCGTCTGAAGACGGCCGAGCATGTCCATGGCGAGACGGGGCTGAACGGTCCCGACCTGCCGGCGCCGACGATCGCAGCTGCTCCCCGGCATGGCGTGGACTTCATCATCGAGACCGTGCGCGCCCACGAGGCCGGCACCGTGTCGATCCTGGCTCTCGGCCCGCTGACGAATGTCGCGCTCGCCATCCTAAAGGCGCCGGACATCGCGGCCCGGCTGGAGGCGATCGTCCTCATGGGCGGGGCCTATTTCGAGGTCGGCAACATAACGCCGACCGCCGAGTTCAACATCTACGTGGACCCCGAAGCGGCCAAGATCGTCTTCGCCGCCGGCGTGCCGCTGACCATGCTGCCGCTCGACGTGACGCACCAGATGCGCGCGACCGAGGCGCGGATCGAGGCCTTCCGGGCGATCGGCAACCGGTCGGGCGATGCCGTCGCGGCCATGCTGTCCTTCTCGCAGGGGTTCGATCTCCAGAAATACGGCTGGGAGGGCGCGCCGCTGCACGACCCTTGCGTCACCGCCTTCCTGGTCCGGCCCGAGCTCTTCGAAGGGCGCCTGATCAATGTGGAGATCGAGACGGCGAGCGAGCTGACGCGCGGCATGACGGTCGCGGACTATTGGGGCGTCACGGACCGGCCGAAGAATGCCTTCTTCGTGCGTTCGGGCGATGCCGAGGGGTTCTACGCCTTCCTGGCCGAGCGGATCGCGCGCCTGCCGTGACGCGTTTCGGCTCGACTTTCCCTAAAGTGAGATCGGTGCGGCATTCGGCAATTGGCGGGTTGATTGTGACAGTGAGTTCAGTGATTTGCTGGATGACAGTTTGATGACGTAGGAAAACGAGTGATGTCGAAGATCGAAACCCTGGCCGCGGCCGTCAGCACCTGTGCCGTCCCGGGATCGAAACCGAAGGAGATCATCGCGGCCGTGCGCGAGCTTCATCCCGAGGCATCCAAGAAGGACGTGGTCCGTGCCGCCTTCTACGCCCTGACCGGCGGCACCCCGCTGGACGGCGAGAAGAGCCTGCAGATCCACGATCTCGCGATCAGCGAGCGCGTCGCCGACGAGGTTCCGGCCAAGCCCGCGACCAAGGTTCGCAAGGCCCGCGCCAAGAAGCCGACCGCCTGAAGCGTTCTATCTTGAGGGCGCGAGCGTGTGATAGAGCGCGCTCGCGCAAAGCCGTCGCTGCCGATCAGGCCGCGACCGCGCCGAGCGTTTCAGCGCCCGATGCTGGGGCGGTCCGGGCGCGTCGGGCGAGGTCTCGCGCAGCCGCGACGCATTCGGCGGATGCGTGGAGATAACGCGGGTTCAGCTCGATGTTGAAGACCGCGCCCTCCGGGAAGACGCAGGTTTCCACGATCGCGTCCCAGGGAATGTCGCCCCAGCCGATGGGCAGATGCAGGTCGCCGTGACCGTAGGCGAGGCGTTCGCCCTCCGTGTACATCCAGAGATCGTCCGGGCGGCCGAAACTGTCGTGCAGATGGAAATGGGGAGCGAAGGGGGCGAGGGTTCCGATCTCCTCGACCAAGCTGTCGCGCCGTCCCTCCGCATCGAGCTTCAGATAGCTGTGGCTGACGTCGATCGTCGCCTTGACCGCCGGATGGCCGATCGCCGCGAGTTCGCGGGCGAGCCGCGCCGGGCTCGGCGTATGCGTGAAGCCGTCGAACTCGAAGAGCGTTTCGACACAGAGGACGAGGCCGCGAGCGGCGGCGAGATCGCCCGCCGCGGCCAGCAGATCCCGCTGGCGGCCGTAGCCCTCTTCGATCGCGTCCATGCGCCGCTCCTTCGTCATGCCGGCGTGGACCACGTAATGCTCCGCGCCGACGGCGGCCGCGACGTCGAGCGAAGCCTCCAGCACCTCCATGTGCCGGGGAGACCGGATGGCGGGGTCCATCAGGTTGATCGCCAGCGGCCCGTGGACCGAATAGGCGACGGAGCGCCCCTCGCAGGCGCGTATCAGCGCGGCGAGCTGGGGCCGGCGGATGCGGCCGCCGACGACGAGATCGTAGTCGAAGGTCGGCAGTTCGATCAGGTCGACGCCGAGTGCCTCGATCCGGTCGAGTTCGGCCCCGAGATGGCCGAGACCGGGCTCGACCGAGCGGGCCGACATGCCGACCTTGCAGGCGATCGGCGCCATCCCGGGGCCGCCCTCCGTCCGCCTCTGCGGGATCATGCCTGCGCCTTTGCGGCAGAGCGGCGCCGGCGGGCGATCTCGACGGCGACCGCACCCGCGACGGCGAGGACCATCATGACGAGACCGAGCGCGTTGACCGCCGGCGTCAGGCCCGCCCGAACCTTGGAGGCGACGAAGATCGTAAGGGGCGTCTCGACGCCGCGCACGAAGAGGGTCGTGTTGTAGTTCTCGAAGGACTGGAGGAAGGCGATGCCGGCGGCCGCCCAGAGCGAAGGCCTGAGATAGGGCAGGAGAATGCGCCGGAAGACGAGAAGGCGCGAGGCTCCGAGGCCGAGGGCGGCGTCCTCCATCGTCCGGTCGAAGCGCTGAAGCCGCGCGGCGACCATCAGCATCACGAAGGAGATGATGAAGCTGGACTGGGCGAGGATGCTCAAGGCCAGGCCTCCGCCGACGCCGATCCGGCGCCAGAAGAGCAGCGTCGAAATGCCGATCACGACGCCGGGCGTCAGCAGCGGCGAGACCATCAGCGCGTAGAGGAAGCTCCGCGCCCGGCCGTTGAGGCTGGTCAGAACGAGAGCCGCCGCCGTGCCGACGGGCAGCGAGATGGCGATGACGCCGGCCGCGATCATCAGCGAACTCAGGAGCGCGCGGCCCATTTCCGCGTCGGTGAAGAGAGCCTCCAGCCATTTCGTCGTCGTGCCCAGCCAGGGCGAGATCGTGGGGAAGCTGCTGGCGTTGAACGTGGCAGCCGCCAGAATGCCAAGCGGCAGGAGGAGATAGGTGAAGAAGGTGGCGGCGTAGAGCCGGAAGGCCAGGCGCGGCATTCCGCGCCCGAGCCGCGAGGCGAGGCCATCGGCGGCGTTCGAGGCGGGGCCGGCGGGGGCGATCGTCGGGGTCTGAAGCACGGTCATTTCACCGCACTCGCCAGATCGACGCGGAAGAGGCGCAGCATGCCGAGCACGGCGGCGATGCAGAGGAGGAGCAGCGTCAGGCCGTAGGCCGCGCCCCTGTTCCAGTTTCCGCTCTCGAAGAACCAGTCGTAGATCAGCTGCGTGAACCAGCGGCTTCCCGGCGCGCCGAGAAGGGCGGGCGCGATGTAGCTGCCGGCGGCGAGCATGAAGGTGAAGACGCAGCCGGTCGCGATGCCGACCTTGGCATGGGGCAGCACGACGCGGCGATGGATGCGGATCGTGCCGGCGCCGAGATCGCGTGCGGCCTCGATCTGCGCGCGGTCGAGCGTGCCGATCGAGTTGTAGATCGGGAAGAGCATGAAGAGGAGATAGGCATAGGCCATGCCGGCGAGGACGCCGCCGTCGCCGTACCAGCGCATCGGCTCCGACAGGAGGCCGAGACCGGTCAGCATCTGGTTCAGCGGGCCTTCGAAGGCGAGGATGATGTACCAGGCGAGACCGCGCAGCACCTCGTTCATGAGGTAGGGAACGGCGAGGACGAGCAGCACCAGCCCGACCTGCCGCCGCGTCGCGGTCTGCGCCAGCCAGTAGGCGAGCGGATAGCAGAGGACGAGCGTGGCGAGCGTGACGACGGCGCTGCCCCAGACGGTCTTCAGGAAGATCCAGACATGGGCGGGGCGGTCGAGGAGATAGAGAAAGTTCGTGGCCGAGTAGACGTCCTTCGGCCCGCCCAGCTGTGCCGGCGGCAGGTTGGGGCGAAGCGCGAAGTCCAGCATGGTGAGGTTCGGCACGAGGACGAGCCCCGCGAGCCAGAGCGCCACGAGGAGAAGGAAGGTCGAGCCGAGCGGCCCGCCGAACCGGCGCAGGATCTCGCTCATGCGCGCGCATCCAAGGTGCCGAGGACGATCGCGTCCTGCCGGGAGAAGCCGGCGATGAAGGCCTCTCCGATGCCCGGCGCGTCGCCGAGCTGGCGATGCGGGATCGACACCTGGACGGCCAGCGGGTTCGCGCCCTGCGCGACGCGTCCATGGGCGGTGGCGAAGGCGCCTTCGAAATCGAAGCGGTCGGAGACGACGTTCAGCGTGTTGTCCGCGTCCCGCCGGTTCAGGCCGAGGGCTTCCGGGCGAACGTAAAGGCGCGCCTGCATCTGCGGCCGAAGCCCGGCGCCGGGCCGCCCGACGAAACGGCCATGGGGCGATTCGAGCACGGCGAAGCCACCCGCGATCTCGACGACCGTCCCGGTCAGGACGTTCGTCTCACCCACGAACTCGGCGACGAAGGGCGTCTGAGGATTGGCGTAGAGGTCGAGCGGGGCGCCCACCTGCTGGAGCGCGCCGGCGCTCATCACGGCGACGCGGTCGGACATGGCGAGCGCTTCGGACTGGTCGTGCGTGATGTAGATGAAGGTGACGCCCGTCCGCTTCTGCAGATCGCGCAGCTCGGCCCGCATATGCTGGCGCAGCTTCAGATCCAGTGCGGAGAGCGGCTCGTCGAGGAGCAGAACCTCTGGCTCGATGGCGAGCGCCCGGGCCACCGCGACGCGCTGGCGCTGGCCGCCGGACAGCTCGTGCGGCAGGCGGTCGCCATAGCCGGGCAGGGCGATGAGGTCGAGCAGGCGCTCGGCGGCCTTGCGGCGCTCGGCCTTGGGCACGCCCCGCGCCTCCAGCCCGAAAGCGATGTTTTCCCACACCGTCATCAGCGGAAAGAGCGCGAGCGACTGGAAGATCATCGCGGTCGGGCGCCGGTTGGCCGGCACGCCCGTCATGTCGACGCCGCTGAAGAGAACGCGCCCGGCGGTCGGCGCCAGGAAGCCGGATATCATGCGCAGAAGCGTCGTCTTCCCGCAGCCGGAAGGGCCGAGAATGGAGAAGAACTCGCCGGCGCGCACGTCGAGCGACATGCGCTTGACGGCCTGCGTCTGCGCAAAGCGCATTTCGATGTCGATGAGGCTGACCGCATTGGTCATGGGAGGCCGTTCGGAAAGAGGAAAGGCGAGGGGACCTCGCGACTGGCGCGAGGTCCCGGAATTGCGGCCGGTCAGGCGGCGAGGAACTTGTCCTGGTATTCCGTGCGCAGCTCGACGAACCAGCTTTCCTGGATCGGCCACCACCAGAGCTTGTCCAGCGCGTCGGCCGGATAGGCGTTCGCAAAGAAGGTCTTGCTCTCGGCGGGCAGCAGGGTCTCGGCACCCTTCGCGGTCGAGTTGACCTTAGCGTAGCTCGCATACATGGCGCCGCCCTCGGGGGTCAGCATCCAGTTGACGAAGGCATAGGCCTGTTCGAGATTGGCGGCGCCGATGGGGAGCGAGATGCCCTCCATCCAGGTCAGCGCGCCTTCCTTCGGCGCGAGATAGCCGATCGGCATGCCCTCGGCGGCAAGACCGGCGGCCGAGGAATCCCAGGTCTGGCCGATGACGCAGCCATTGGTGCGGAAGGCGCCCTGGGCCTCGTTCTGGTTCGACCAGAACTGCGCGACGTTGGCCTTGTGCGCCACCGCCTCGGCGAGGATCACGTCGTAATTGGCGCGCATCGCCTCTTCGTTCTTGAAGCTGTCGAGGAGGGGCTTGGGCAGCTTGCCCTCGGCTTCCAGCGCGAGGCCGAGGCCGACGAGACCGGAATGGCCGCGAACGGTCGCCTTGCCCGCCATTTCCGGCTTCCAGAGATCGCGATAGGAGGCCGTGCCGTAGGCGAGCGGCGCCTTCTCGGTGTTGTAGGCGATGGCCTCGGTGCCCCAGTCGGTCGGCACCTGATAGCGCTTGCCCTCGACGACGGCGCCGAACTTCTTGGAGCTTTCGATCGCGCTGTCGATGCAGCCGGACCAGTTCACCTTGGCCTCATCGATCGGCTGGACGAGCCCGGCCTCGACGAAGTTCGGCACGCGGTCGACGGCCGGCCAGATGATGTCGGCGCCCTGACCCTGGTTCACCTTCATGAGGTTCAGGATCTCGTCATTGGTGCCGTAGGGCATGTACGTCGTCTTGATCCCGGTCGCCTTCTCGAAGGCGGCCAGCATTTCGGGAGAGACGTAGCCGGCCCATGCATGAAGTTTCAGCTCGCCCGAGCTCGACTGCGCGAAGGCGCCGCGCGAGAGGAAGGGCATCGCCAGCGCGGTGGCGGCTGCCCCGCGCAGAACGCTGCGGCGGCTGATACCGGATGCGGTGATGGTCGCGCCATGGTCCATGGTCGCACTCTCCTCGAAACGGGACGCCGGCGACGGCCTGCGTCTTCCCGAATGAGGCGCCTAGCACTGGATCGTAACAGGGAGACGACGGCCGGCAGACGGCCGGAGAGCCGATGTCGCCGATCCCTTTCGGGCGTCGCGGTCTTGATAGGCACGAGTGATCGTCATCGGTGCAAAATGCGATGGTTCGGACGCGAGGGCGCGTGCCCGGCGGAGCGTTCGTGTAAAGAAGGGCCCGTGCCCCCGGCCGACGAGATCGCCGGGAAGGACCGCCCGGGAGGGGCGGCGGGAAGGGTGGAGGCCCTTCCGGCAAGAGGGAAGAACGGGAGGAACGACCATGAACAAGCTCGGAATCCATGCGCTCGTCTGGGAGGCCGGATGGAGCGAGGACGAGTGCGCACGCGCCATCGCGGCGACGGCCGAGACGGGCTACGACTTCATCGAGGCGCCGGCGCTCGATCCGAGCCTCATCGACCCCGTCTTCACCAGCCGGCAGCTGGAGAAGGCCGGTATCGGCATCAACTTCTCGCTCGGCCTCGATTTCGACAGCGACATCTCGTCGGGCGATCCCGACAAGCGCCGCCGGGGCCGGCGCAAGCTGGAGGACGCGGTGGCGGTCTGCCGCGACTGCGGCGGCGAGTATATCGGCGGCATTCTCTACTCCGCCTTCGGCAAGTACGATCGCCCGCCGACGGCCGACGGCATCGCGCAGTCGGCCGAAACGCTGAACGCGGTCGCCGACATCGCCGCCCGAAGCGGGATCACGCTCGTGCTGGAAGTGGTCAATCGCTACGAGACGAACATCTGCAACACGGCGGCGCAGGGCGTCGAGATGATGAAGCGCGTGGGCGCGCCGAACGTGAAGGTGCATCTCGACGTCTATCATATGAACATCGAGGAATCCGACATCGCCGCCGCGATCGTCGAGACCGGCGAGCATATCGGCTACTTCCACACCGGCGATTCGCATCGCGGCTACATCGGCTCCGGCACGATCGATCTCGCCGGCGTGTTCCGCGCGCTGGTTCGCGCCAAGTACAAGGGGCCGATCACCTTCGAGAGCTTTTCCTCGCGCGTCGTCGGGCAGCCGCTGGAGGGCATCCTCGGCATCTGGCGCAATCTCTGGGAGGACGGGCACGATCTGGCGGCCCATGCGCTGATGTACACGAAGGCGCAGCTGAAGGCGGCCGAGGAGGCGGAGCGGCAGGCGAGCCAGCGCAGCCGTCTGCCGTGAACGTCTAGCGAGGCCGCACGGGTGGGAGCGCAGCCGTCGCCGGGCGCGCGGATCGCTGGATCCGTGCGCCTGCCGGGGGGCGTCGCTTAGAGATTGGTAACCATAAGCGCTCATTGTGAGAACAGCCGATCGCGGCCCGGACCGGATGGTCCCGGAGGCGCGCGATCGGCCCGTTCGACACGAGACGAGGCGGCGCCCCATCCCATGACACAGGACATCCAGGCGCCAGCCTCGCGCAGATCTCGCCCGGCCAAGCATTCCAGCCGGCGCTCGAAGCCGGCGGGCACGAGCCTTGCGACGGGCCTCCTCATCGGGGGCGGACTACTCGGCTGCGTCGCGACAGCCTTCGCGCTCTATCTGCCGCATCCATCGCAGCCGAGCCTTGCGCCGGTCCTGTCGCAGCGCATCGTGCGGCCGGCGCCGATGCCGCGCGTCGTCTCGGCGCCGGATGTGCGCCGTTTCGACGGAGCCGCCGCGCAGAGCGCTTTGCCGGAAACGATCGCGGCGCTTCAGCATCGCGAGAGCCGGCTGGCGGCCGCGCGCCCCGTCTTCTCGCGGCCCGAGCAGAAGCGCGCCGCCGAAGCACGCTCCAGGCCGATCGTGGTGCAGAGTCACCGGTTCGATGCCGCCGACGTCGGCCAGTGGGCCGCTTTCGTGCCGGCCGCGCTGCCGGCGTCCATCGTTGTCGCGGCGGCTTCGAAGGCGCCCGTCGCCGAGGCCGAGCGCGTCCTTGCCGCCGCCGTGCCGGCGCCGAAGGCGGGCGCTGCCAAGCTTCCGGCAGCGGCCGTGCTTTCCGCCTCGCTGGAGCCGGATCATGTGGAGGTCGCGCTGCCGGATCTGCCGGTGGAGGCACTGGACCCGCCGCAGAGCGCGCGCGATGCGCTGGAGCGCGAGCTTGCCCTCGCCGTGCCGATGCCGACCGCGCGCCCGTTCCGCCAGGCGGCCGTGGCCGAGCCGGATCTGCGCAAGCGCAGCCGCGCGCCGGCCGGCCTCCTCGCCTATGCGCGGCCCGATGCCGGCGCGCTCGACGACGAGCCGGCGATGGGGCCGGAGCGGACCCGGCCGCTGTCGCCTGCCATCGGCGCCGGCACGGCCGTCTACGATATCTCCGCCTCGACGGTCTATCTGCCGAACGGCGAGCGGCTGGAGGCTCATTCGGGCCTCGGCTCGCTGCGCGACGACGTGCGCTACGTCCATGTGAAGAATCGCGGGCCGACGCCGCCGCACACCTACAATCTGACGATGCGCGAGAGCCTGTTCCACGGCGTGGCGGCGATCCGGCTGACGCCGATCGGCGGCGAGCGGAAGATCCACAACCGCAACGGCCTGCTCGCCCACACCTACATGCTCGGACCGCGCGGCGATTCCAACGGCTGCGTGTCCTTCAAGGACTACAAGCGCTTTCTCGCCGCCTTCAAGCGCGGCGAGATCCGAAAGCTGGTCGTCGTGCCGAGCTACAAGAACCCCGGCACGCCCCGCATCGCCTCGCTCTTCGGATTCGGCAAGAAGTAGATCGTCAATGCGCCGGCTGCGCCTGCCCCTTCCGGGTGGCGGAGAGGAGCAGGCGCTGTAGGACGATGAAGCCGAAGAGGAGGATGCCGATCACGATCTTCGTCCACCAGGAGGAGAGCGTTCCGTCGAAGGTGATGTAGGTCTGTATCAGGCCCTGGATCAGGACACCGACGAGCGTGCCCGCGACGAAGCCGGAGCCGCCGGTGAGCAGCGTTCCGCCGATGACGACGGCGGCGATCGTGTCGAGTTCGACGCCGACGGCCGCCAGCGAATAGCCGGCCGCCGTGTAGAGCGAGAAGACGATGCCCGCGATGCCGGCGCAGAGGCTGGACAGCATGTAGATGAGGATCGTCGTGCGGGCGACGGGAATGCCCATCAGCTCCGCCGAGACCGGATTGCCGCCGAGCGCATAGACGTTGCGCCCGAAGCGCGTGCGGTGCGCGATCAGGATGCCGACCGCGAAGACCGCGAGCATGATCATGGCCACCAGCGTCAGCCGACCCCGGCCCGGCAGCTGCAGGAACATGTCGTTCAGCTGGGCATAGAGCGGATGGTTGATCGGCACGGACTCGGTCGTGATGATCGAGGCGGCGCCGCGCGCGAGGAACATGCCGGCCAGCGTGATGATGAAGGCGGGGATCTCGAAATAGTGGATCAGCGCGCCCATCGCCGCGCCGAAGGCGGCGGAGACGATCAGCGCCAGGGCGAAGGCGGCATAGGGGTGGATGCCGTAGCGCTCGATGGCGATGGCGAGGAAGACGCCGACGAAGGCGATGACCGCGCCGACGGAAAGATCGATGCCGCCGGAAATGATGACGAAGGTCATGCCGACCGCGACGATGCCGAGAAAGGCGTTGTCGGTGAAGAGGTTGGCGATGACGCGCGTCGAGGCGATGGCCGGGAACTGCGCCGCGCAGAGCGCATAGGCGAGAAGGAAGATGACGACCGTCGTCGCCAGCGGCAGGAGTCTCGACGTCATGGCGCAGCCCGGCCTTTCCCGTTCGGCGTGAGGAAGCCGAGGATCGTCTTGGTCTTGGGGGACTGCGCGAGGAGGACGCAGAGGACGACCACGGCGCGCACGATGAGATTGAACTCCGGCTGGAAGCCCGAGAGGAGAATGCCGGTGTTCATCGCCTGGATGATCACCGCGCCGAGCACGCTGCGAAAGAGGCTGAAGCGCCCGCCGAGCAGCGAGCCGCCGCCGAGCACCACGGCGAGGATCGCGTCGAGCTCCAGCCAGAGACCGGCATTGTTGGCGTCCGCGCCCCTGATGTCGCCGGCGACGATGAGGCCGGCAATGGCCGCGCAGAGGCCGGAGAAGACGTAGGCGCCCATCGTGACGACGCGCGTCTCGACGCCGGCATAGCGACTGGCCTGCGCATTGGCGCCGGTCGCCTCCAGGAAGAGGCCGAGCGCCGTGCGGCGCACGATGAGCGTCGTCACGATCAGCACGGCCAGCGTAATGACGACGGGCAGGGGCAGGGCGAAGAGCGTTCCAGCGGAGAGGCCGATGAGGCCGGGATCGTCGAAGGTGACGATCTGCCCGCCGGTGATGAGCTGGGCGATGCCCCGGCCCGCGACCATCAGGATGAGGGTCGCGACGATCGGCTGGATGCGCAGGACCGCGACGAGAAACCCGTTCCAGAGGCCGCAGACGACGCCCGCGCCGAGCGCGGCGGCGATGCAGGTTCCCGTGCCGTAGCCTTCGTTGACGAGCACGCCCGCCGTCGCGCCGACGATCGCCATGATCGCGCCGACCGAGAGATCGATGCCGCGCGAGGCGATGACGAGGCACATGCCGATGGCGAGGATCGCGATCGGGGCGACGCGATAGAAGACGTCGACGATCGAGCCGAACATGCGCCCGTCCTGCAGGCGGATGGAGAAGAAGCTCGGCGAGACCAGCCAGCAGGCCAGAAAGATGAGGGCGAGGGCGACAATCTGCGGCGCGCTGGCCGCGAGGCCGGCGAGCCTCGGCCTTCGCCTCGCGGCCGGACCGGAGGACGGCGCGGCAAGGCCGGGACTTGCGGGAAGCGGGCTTCGCGTCATGGCCGGGCCTCGGCGGCGATCGTGCGGATGATCGTGTCGGCGCTGATCTCGTGCCCCGTCAGATCGCCGACATGGGAGCGGTCGCGCAGCACGCGGATGCGGCTGGAATAGGCGGTGATCTCCTCCAGCTCCGAGGAGATGACGAGCAGCGCCATGCCCGCCTCGCAGAGGCTCTCGATCAGCCGCACGATCTCGGCATGGGCGCCGATGTCGATGCCGCGCGTCGGCTCGTCGAGAATGAGGAATTCCGGCTCGGTGGCGAGCCAGCGGGCGAGCAGCGCCTTCTGCTGGTTGCCGCCGGAGAGAAGCCGGATCGGCGTTTCGGCGTCGCGCGTGCGGATGTCGAGGCTCTTGATGAAGTGATCGGCGAGCCGGTCTTCCTCCGCCCGGCCGAGTGGCTTCAGCCAGCCGCGCCGGGCCTGGAGGGCGAGCACGATGTTCTCGCGAACGGAGAGATCGCCGACGATCCCTTCCGTCTTGCGCTCCTCCGGGCAGAAGCCGAACCTCAGCGCGACGGCATCGCGCGGGCTCGCGAGGCGCACGCGACGGCCGTCGATCGTCGCCTCGCCGCTATCGGCCCGGTCGATGCCGAAGATCAGCTTGGCCGTCTCGCTGCGGCCGGAGCCGAGGAGGCCCGCGACGCCGACGACCTCGCCCCGGCCGATATCGAGATCGAACGGGTTGATCTGCCCGCGCCGGCCGTAGTCGCGAAAGGACAGGAAGGGTTCGGGCTCCGGCGCCGTCTCGGCGCGGCGCTCGTGCGTGGCTTCGGCGAGATCGCGGCCGAGCATCATGGAGACCAGCTCCAGCCGCGGCAGGCCGGCGGTCTCGCGCGTGCCGATGAGGCGGCCGTTGCGCAGGATCGTGATGCGATCGGCCAGTGCATAGACCTGATCGAGGAAGTGCGTGACGAAGACGATGCCGATGCCGCGGGCCTTCAGGCCCCGCACGGTTTGGAAGAGATGCTCGACCTCGCTGGCGTCGAGGCTCGCGGTCGGTTCGTCGAGGATGAGGACGCTGGCCGAGAAGTCCACCGCCCGCGCGATGGCGACGAGCTGCTGGATGGCGACGGAGAAGTCCGACAGCGACTTGCGGACGTCGATATCGACGCCGTAGCTTGCCATGATCTCGCGCGCCCGGCGCTGCATCGGCCCGTTGCGGATGAAGCCGAAGCGGCCGGGCTGGCGGCCCATGAAGAGGTTCTCGGCGACCGAGAGATTGGGGAGGAGATTGACCTCCTGGTAGACCGTGCCGATGCCGAGATTCAGCGCGTCGGCCGGGCTCTTGGCGTGGATCTCGGTCTGCCCGAGCAGCACCGAGCCGCCATTGCGCTGGAGCACGCCCGTCACGGTCTTGATCAGCGTCGACTTGCCCGCGCCGTTCTCGCCGAGCAGCGCATGGACCTCGCCGGCCCGAAGCGTGAAATCGACGCCGTCGAGCGCCTTCACGCCGGGAAAGGTCTTGGTGAGGCCGCGAATGGTCAGGACGTCGCGGGGCGCGGCGGGCGGCTGCACGGACGATGAGGCCGGTTCGATCGGGGACATGAGCTGCCTTCGGGCAAACCGCCGCCGGCATCGGGCTCCGCCGGGGGAGCTGCCGAGTTTCGGACGGACGGAACCGGGGGACGGATGCCGGGGACCGGCGGGGGGCACGAGCGCCCCCGCCGATCGGACGGGATCAGCGATCCTTGATCAGTAGCCGAGGCCCTTCTTGGCCTCGAACTCGGCCTCGGCCGTCCCGGGCAGGAGGAGCTTGGACTCCGTCTGGATGAACTTCGGCGGAACCGTGCCCTTGTCCTTGAAGGCGGCGAGGGCGTCGAAGGCGGGGCCGGCCATGTTCGGCGTCAGCTCGACGCTGGCATTGGACTCGCCGGCCAT
Organism: Aureimonas sp. Leaf427; assembly: GCF_001425485.1. GTDB lineage: Bacteria > Pseudomonadota > Alphaproteobacteria > Rhizobiales > Rhizobiaceae > Plantimonas. The sequence continues at coordinate 113,778 of NZ_LMQW01000034.1, forward strand.
CTGGGCCTTGAAGATATCGGGCACGCCGTCGATCGAGACGACCTTGATGTCGGTGCCGGGCTTCAGGCCCGCATCCTTGATGGCCTGGATGGCGCCGACGGCCATGTCGTCGTTGTGGGCGTAGACGGCGCAGATGTTCTTGCCGTTGTCCTCGGCCTTGATGAAGCTCTCCATCACTTCCTTGCCCTTGGCGCGGACGAAGTCGCCGGTCTGGCTGCGCGTGATCTTGACGTTGTCGTGGCCCTTCAGAGCCTCCTCGAAGCCCTTCTTGCGGTTGATGGCGGGCGAGGAGCCGACCGTGCCCTGAAGCTCGACGACGTTGCAGGGCTTGTCGCCCACGTCCTTCACCAGCCAGTCGCCGGCGACCTTGCCCTCGTGGACCGTGTCGGAGCCGACGGCGGTCAGATAGAGGCTGTCGTCGGCGGTCTCGATCGTGCGGTCGAGCAGGATGACCGGGATCTCGGCCTCCTTGGCTTCCTTCAGGACGCTGTCCCAGCCGGTGGCGACGACGGGCGCCATGAAGATCGCGTCGACATCCTGCGCGATGAAGGAGCGGAGCGCCTTGATCTGGTTCTCCTGCTTCTGCTGGGCGTCGGAGAACTTCAGCGTCACGCCGCGCTTTTCGGCTTCCTGCTTGGTGACGGTGGTCTCGGCGGCGCGCCAGCCGGACTCGGAGCCGATCTGCGAGAAGCCCACCGTCATGTCGGCGGCGAAGGCTGCGGTGCTCGTCAGCGACAGAGCGAAGATCGCGGCGGTGATGTGCTTGGCTTTCGACATGAACGTCTATCCTCCCATGGGCTCGTCACATTCGTCGTGACCATTGCTCCCGAAGTCAGGCTTACCACGCCCTCGGGCGGCCTGAAAAGTGTGATGATATCGGATAAGTGTGATTTTTATTCTCGGCGGGGTTCGGCGCCCCGAGATGTGCCGAGGGCTTCCGAGGGAGGCGTGGAGGGGAGGGCGTGAGTCGTTCCTCCGTCTGAGGATGCGTCCGCGTCCGTCGATGCAAACTGTGCCTTACGGCCTGCGCAGCGGCATTCGCGAGCTTCCATGCGAAGGCGGGCGGAGCGCTGCCGGGCACCATGCGCTTTTTCTCTCGACGATCTCAAGACGCTGGACGGCGCGAGCATCGGCGGATTACGGTGGAGGAGCCGTCGAGGCCGAAAGGGCTCGATGGCTGCATTCATATGACTAATTCCCCTTCACCGATCCGACACCGGAACCGCGTTCTTGCTTCAATCCGCCACGATCCGATTGCCTCTGGCGCAGAATCGCCTGCGCCTCGCGCAGCGACGGGCGAACACGCAGCACCAGAACGTGCTGCACCGGCTGGGCCTCAGCATCGTCAGCGGCGAGTTCGCCGAGAACGCGATCCTGCCCGGCGACGGCGAACTGCTCGCGCGCTTCGGCGTCTCGCGCACGGTCCTGCGCGAGGCGATGAAGACGCTCTCGGCCAAAGGCATGATCCATGCGCGGGCGCGCGTCGGAACGCGGGTTCTGGAGCGCCGGCACTGGAACTACTTCGACCCCGACATTCTCTACTGGCACGCCGAAACGGGGATCGACAAAAGCTTCCTCACCCATCTGGCCGAGATGCGCATGGCCTTCGAGCCGGAGGCGGCGGCGCTGGCGGCCCGGCGCCGGACAGACGCGCATGTGGCGGAGCTCTTCTCCTGGATCGGCAAGATGGAGACGGCGCAGTCCTCCGGCGGCGACTTCGTGGAGGCCGATCTCTCGTTCCACATCGCGATCGCGGAAGCCTCCGGCAATCCCCTGATGCGCTCGATGAGCGCGCTGATCGAGGTCGCCCTGGAGATCACCTTCCTCGTCTCCTCGCCCATTCCGAACACGGTGATGCACGCGCGGTCGGTCGCGCGCCACCGGGCCATCGCGGAGGCGATCGAGGCGCAGGACGACGACGCCGCCCGTGTCGCCATGCGCGCCGTCATCCGACAGGGTTCCAAGCGCGTCGACGCCGTCATCAAGGGCGCCGACGGCGACCACTGGATCAACGTCTGAACCGCGGCGGTTCGGCGGCCGGCTCGCTCTTCGGCCGGATCGAGTTTCTCCATGGTCCGGGCGGGTCCGGGCTGGCATAGCTGAGACACGGGAGCCGTGGACGGCTCCGTTCGGATGCGAGGGAGCTGGAAGCATGACGCAGAAGATCGCCATCGTCACCGCGGGCGGAAGCGGAATGGGAGCCGCCGCCGCCCGTCGTCTCGCCGCGGACGGCTACAAGGTCGCGATCCTCTCCTCCTCCGGCAAGGGCGAGGCGCTGGCCGCCGAACTCGGCGGCCTCGGCATCACGGGATCGAACCAGTCGAACGACGACCTGAAGCGCCTCGTCGATGGAACGATGGAGCGCTGGGGCCGCATCGACGTCCTCGTCAACAGCGCCGGCCATGGCCCGCGAGCCGCGATCACCGAGATCACGGACGAGCAATGGCACACGGGGCTCGACGTCTACCTGATGAACGTCATCCGCCCGACCCGTCTCGTCACGCCGATCATGCAGGCGCAGAAGGGCGGCGCCATCGTCAACGTCTCCACCGCCTGGACCTTCGAGCCGAGCGCGATGTTTCCGACGTCGGGCGTGTTCCGGGCGGGGCTGGCGGCCTACACCAAGATCTTCGCCGACACCTACGGCGCCGAAGGCATCCGCATGAACAACGTGCTGCCCGGCTGGATCGACAGCCTGCCCGGCACGGAAGAGCGCCGGGCGAGCGTGCCGATGGGCCGCTATGGCCGGGCCGACGAGATCGCCGCGACGATCGCCTTCCTCGCTTCGGAAGGCGCGGGCTACATCACCGGCCAGAATCTGCGCGTCGACGGCGGCGTGACGCGCTCGGTGTGACGAGCGAAGCCGCGTAGAGCTGGCGCCTGAAAGACGAGCGTGCCGTCGTGGGCCGAAGGGCGCGACGGCACGCTCGATGGTCGTTCAGAAGCCTTCGAGAACGATCTTGCCCTTCGTCCGGCCGCTTTCCGACATTTCGTGAGCGGTTCTCAGATGGGCGGCGTCGATCGGGCTCAGCGTTTCCGTCACGGTCGTTCGGATGCGGCCTTCGTCGACGAGCCTGGCGACCTCGGCGAGGAGCTTGCCCTGCTCGTCCATATCCGGCGTCTGGAAGATCGACCGGGTGAACATCAGCTCCCAATGGGTCGAGACGGCCTTCCGCTTGAAGGCGCTGACGTCGAGCGTGGCGGGATCATCGATCAGGCCGAAGCGGCCCTGGGGCGCGATAAGCTCGGCGATCTCCGGCAGATGGCGATGCGTCTCCGTGGTGGAAAAGACGAAGGCCGGCGCGCCGATCCCGAGCGCCGCGACCTGCTCGGCCAGCGGCCGGCTGTGGTCCACGACGTGATGCGCGCCGAGTTCCTTCACCCAGGCCTGCGTCTCCGGGCGGGAAGCGGTGGCGATGACGGTGAGGTCGGTCAGCGCGCGGACGAGCTGGATCGCGATGGAGCCGACGCCGCCGGCGCCGCCGACGACGAGGATCGCGTTGGCCGCGCCCGGAACGGGTTTGCGGATGTCGAGACGATCGAAGAGCATCTCCCAGGCCGTGATCGCCGTCAGCGGCAGGGCCGCCGCCTGCGCGTTCGACAGCGTCCGGGGCTTGGGGCCGACGATGCGCTCGTCGACGAGATGGAACTCGCTGTTGGCGCCGGGGCGGGTGATCGAGCCGGCGTAGAAGACCTGGTCGCCCGGCTTGAAGCCCGCGACGGCCTCGCCGATCTCGACGACCGTTCCGACGGCATCCCAGCCCAGCACCTTCCACTCGCCCTCCGGCGGCGTCGCGCTCTTGCGAACCTTGGTGTCGACGGGATTGACCGAGATGGCCTCGACGGAGACGAGGAGATCGCGTCCGCCGGCGCTCGGACGCGGCAGTTCGATGTCCTCCAGAGCGTCCGCACGATCGATCGCGCCGGGGGTCTTGTAGCCGATGGCCTTCATGGACTTCGCTCCTTCAACAGGGATCGTTGATCGCGTCGCTATCTGGTCCTATCCTCGCTGCACGGCAATACGCACAAAATCAGCTTATAGTACCCAAAAGGATACCGTGATGGCCAAGGCCCGGTTCTCGCGTTTCGACTGCAGCCCCGGTTGCGCGGTGGAGGCGGCGGTCGGGCTCATCGACGGCAAGTGGAAGTCGGTCATCCTCTTCCATCTCCTCTCGGGCACGCTGCGCTTCGGCGAGCTTCGCCGGCATCTGGCCAACGTCACCCCGCGCATGCTGACGAACCAGCTGCGCGAGCTGGAGGAGGACGGCATCGTGGAGCGCAAGGTCTACGCGCAGGTGCCGCCGAAGGTGGAATACAGCCTCTCGCCCCTCGGCCGCAGCATGGAGCCGATCCTTCTCGCCCTGAAGGACTGGGGCGATGCCCATCTCGGCCTCTACGGCAAGCCGAGCGCCGGCGACGATCCCGCTGTCGATGCGAGCGCGGCCGTATCGCACGAAGCCTTGCCTGCCAGCTGAGACTCGCTGCGGGTGGCAGCTCGTCGTGCATGTGCCGAACCTTGGGACATCCGCTTGTCCGCTTGTCGAGACGGGGCTCGCGCTTCCGTAACGGCCGCGCATCGGACCTAAAGAAACAACGCTCCTCACATTATTGAGGGCAGAACCATTGCAACGGCGGGACGATCCGGCTATTTGGTTTAGCACTCAAACATTGAGTGCTCATCTGGAGTCTGATCATGTCAGTTCAAACGTCTCTCGGCGTCGCCGTCGTCACCGGAGCATCCGCCGGCATCGGTGCGGTCTATGCCGATCGCCTTGCCAAGCGGGGCTACGACCTCGTGCTCGTCGCCCGCCGGGGCGACCGTCTGAAGACGCTTGCCGAGACGATCTCGCAGGCGCACGGCCGGACGGTCGAGACCGTGGCGGCGGATCTGTCCGACGAGGCGGACCTTGCCCGGGTCGAGGCGCTTCTCTCCGCGCGCAGCGACATCACCGTGCTCGTGAACAATGCCGGGCTCGCGCGCCTTGCGCCTCTCACAACGGCTCCGGCGGCGGATTCGCTGGCGCAGATCGCGCTCAACATCACGGCGCTGACGCGGCTGACCCAGGCCGTTCTGCCCGGCTTCGTCGAGCGCCGCGCCGGCACGCTCATCAACATCGCCTCGGTCATGGCCTTTCACGCCATGCCGATCAGCGCCGTCTACAGCGGTTCGAAGGCCTTCGTCCTCACCTTCACGCGCGGGTTGCAGGCCGAGCTCGCCGAGACGGGCATCCGCGTGCAGGCCGTCCTGCCCGCCGCCACGGCGTCCGAAATCTGGGACTTGTCCGGCGTACCGCTGGCCGCGCTCGAGGTGGGCACGGTGATGACGACGGACCATCTCGTCGACGCGGCGCTCGCGGGTCTCGATCAGGGCGAACTCGTGACCTTGGCCTCCGTCGCCGACGCGACGCTCTGGGACGCCTACGACGCCGCCCGCACGAACCTCTTCGCGGCCTCGCAGACCAGCAAGCCGGCGCCGCGATACGTCGCCGCCTGATGCCGGGATGCCCGCTCGTTCGCGAGCGGGCATTTCGTTTCGCGGCTGTCCCCTCTACCCACCCATGGGTTCACGAAACCGTGATCCTCGATACCGTCGGCCTTACCGATTGTTGATCCGCCTTTTGCCGCGTCGATCCTCTCGCCGGAAGCGCCTGCAGACAGAACGACGACTCCGCTGCAAATCCTGGGGCTAAGGCTCCGACAGGGCACTGCGAGCGCACTCGTCGACGCGCTGTCCCCCGCTGGCCCGCCGGCTGATCTGCCTTGCCGGATACCGTTCCCGCCGAAGCATGGGACAGACCCCCTCGCCGAAACGCTCACTCGCCTATAGGGAGACGGGCGGCGGCGTTCGAAGCGCGGGATGCTCTCCGGCTCCCACGATTCTTCTCGCTTTCAGGAGGCCGTTTCGGTCGACGCGCGGTCGTGGCTTCCTAGGTTAAGGCCCACTCGACGTTCCGACCCCCGCTTCGAACGAGGATCGCCACAGATCATGCCGCAGACCCTCGTGCCCTATTGCGGCGAACCGCCGACGCCGGCCGGCCTCGCGGGCGCCTGGAACCTCGATCCGTGGCTGATCGGCGCGCTCGCGCTCTCGGCCCTTCTCCTCGTGCATCTGCGGACCTTGCCGCAGGACGGAGCCCGGCGCGCGCGGTGGTATGGCCTCGCGCTCGTCGTCCTCTTCGCGGCTTTCGTGTCGCCGCTCTGCGCCTTGTCCTCCGCGCTGTTTTCGGCACGCGTCGCGCATCACCTGCTGCTGATCTCGGTGGCGGCCCCGCTTCTGGCGCTGGCCTTTCCCGTCCTGCGGGCGACGTCGGGCTCCCGGCTGCCGCCGCTCGTTCTCATCCACATTGCGACGGTCTGGTTCTGGCATGCGCCGGCCCCCTATGCGGCGGCGCTTTCGAGCGATGCGCTCTACTGGTCGATGGAGGCGACGCTTCTGGGAACTGCGACGCTCGTCTGGCGCGATCTCGCCTCCGCCCGGACGCCGCCGCTGCGGGCCTGTCTGGCGCATCTCGGCATCATCGTGGCGATGGGCCTTCTCGGCGCGCTCATCACCTTCGCGCCGGTCCCGCTCTACGCCTACCACGTCCCGACGACGGAGGCCTTCGGGCTGACGGCGCTGGAGGACCAGCAACTGGCCGGGCTCCTCATGTGGGTTCCGGCGATCCTTCCCAATCTCGTCGCCGCCCTCATGCGCCTTCGCGAGATCGTGGACGGCGGCGCGCTTTCCGAGCCGGCGACCGAGCGCTCATGATCACCGTCTGGCTGAAGCTTCTCCACGTCACGTCGCTGGCCATCTGGGCCGGCGGCATTCTTCTGATGCCGATTCTTCTCGGCCAGCGGCAGGCGGCGGGCGAGGGCGCGTCGCTGCACCGGCTCCATGCCTTCACGCGCTTTGCCTATATCACGGTGATCTCGCCGGCCGCCTTCCTCGCCATCGGCTCGGGCACGGCGCTGATCCTCGTGCGCGAGATTTATGTGCCCTGGTTCGCCGTGAAGCTCGTCTTCGTCGGCATCCTCGTCGCGCTCCATGTCTGGATCGGGCTGCTCGTGCTCTCGATCTTCGACGAGGGCGGACGCTTCGCACGCTGGCGCGTCTATGCAGGCGTCGGAGCGCTCTCGGCGGTGATGCTCTCGATCTTCTACGTCGTGCTCGCCAAACCGGACATTCCGCTCGACATTCTGCCGGGCTTTCTCTTCCAGCCCGGCGGTCTCAGGACCTTCGCCGCCGACGTCATTCCTGGTCTGACACCATGATGCCGACGCCATGATGCAGGATCAGCTTTCCGCCGTGCCAGCCCGCGAGCCCCGTGAAGATCGCGCCGAGAACCGAGAGACCGAGACCGAGCGGCAGCACGGAGGCGGGATCGGCGAGGCGCAGCAGCCAGTTCATGCCGCAGATGGAGATGAACATCATGGCCGCGATCGCATGCGTCCAGCTGGCGGCGCGCGAGCGGATGCCGGGAACGAGCAGAAGCTCGGCGGTTCCGACAAGGCCCGCCGCAACGCCGAAGGCGAAGGCGAAGCCGGCCGACCAGAGGCCGGCGCGCAGCCAGAACTCGTCGGCGCTCCACCAGTAGAAGACGTCGGCGCCGAGCGTCGCGATGGCGAGGGCGATCGGGAAATGCACGGCCATGGCATGGATGGGATGGCCGGCGATCGCGACCGCCGAACTCACGTCCTTTTCGGCGACCTTGCGGATCACCGGGCTCGGGTCGGACGTCGTCTTGCTCATGCTTGCTCCGGTTCAAAGCTCGGGCGCGTCGGCGTCGCCCTTCTCGTTCCCGTGGCATCTGGGCTCGCGGGCTGCGCGGGCAACCTCTCGGCGCTCGATCCGGCGGGGCCTGCGGCGAGATCGACCGCGCTCCTCTGGTGGGTCATGCTGGCTGGCGCCTCCGCGATCTTCGCCCTCGTCATCGCGCTTCTCGCCCTGGCCCTGCTTCGTCCCGGCATCGGAGAGGCGATCCCGCCGAAGCGCTGGCTCGTCTGGGGCGGGCTCGCCTTTCCCGGCGCCGTCCTTTCCGCGCTCCTCGTCTTCGCGCTCGCGACCGGCGAGCGGCTTCTGCCGCATCCGGGCAGCGGAGCCTATGTGGTCGAGGCGGTTCCCCGGCAATGGGCCTGGACCTTCCGCTATCCCGAAGGGCGCGAGAGCGACGGCGTCCTGCATCTGCCGGCCGGCCTGCCCGTCGATATCCGCGTCATCGGCACGGACGTGATCCATTCGTTTTGGGTGCCACGGCTCGGCGGCAAGATCGACGCGATTCCCGGCCATGTGAACACGATCCGCCTTCTCGCCGACCGGCCCGGAACGTTCGGCGGGGTCTGCTCGGAGTTCTGCGGGGTCGGACACACTGACATGACCTTCACCGCGATCGCCCATGCGGCGGCCGAGTTCGAGGGCGCGCTCGCCGCCGCGACGACCGCCGTCACGACCTCGAGCCCATCAGACGAGACCCTTCGATGACCGATGCCGCTTTTCCGCTCGGTCCCGGCAATGCCGAGCGCGACATCGCCGCTCTCGTGTCCCGGGAAACGCCGGCCCAGCGCGAACTCGAGCGCATCTGGGCGACCCCGCCCGGCTGGGGCCGTCTCTCGGCGGTGAACCATACGGTGATCGGCCGGCGCTTCATCGTCGCCGCGCTCGTCTTCTTCTCGATCGGCGGCGCGCTCGCCATGCTGATCCGCGCGCAGCTCGCCTCGCCGGACGCGGCTTTCGTCGGACCCGCGCTCTACAACCAGATCTTCACCATGCACGGCACGGTGATGATGTTCCTCTTCGCCATCCCGATGTTCGAAGGCATGGCGATGTATCTCCTGCCGAAGATGCTCGGCGCGCGGGACATGGCCTTTCCGCGCCTCAGCGCGCTCGGCTTCTGGTGCTACGTCTTCGGCGGCTCGATCCTGATCGTCGCCCTTGTGGCGGGCTACGCGCCGGACAGCGGCTGGTTCATGTACACGCCGCTCTCCTCGGGCCGCCATTCGCCGGGCATCAATGCCGACGTCTGGCTGCTCGGCGTGACCTTCGTCGAGATTTCCGCCATCGCGGCGGCGGTGGAGCTGACCGTCTCGATCCTGAAGTTCCGCGCGCCCGGCATGAGCCTTCAGCGCATGCCGCTCTTTGCCTGGTACATTCTCGTGACGGCGGGGATGATGCTCGTCGGCTTTCCGCCGCTGATCCTGGGATCGATCCTCCTGGAGATGGAGCGGGCCTTCGATCTGCCCTTCTTCGATCCGGCGCGGGGCGGCGACGCGCTGCTCTGGCAGCATCTCTTCTGGCTCTTCGGCCACCCGGAGGTCTACATCATCTTCCTGCCGGCGGCGGGCCTGATCTCGACCATCCTGCCCGTTCTCGCGCGGCGCGAGATCCTCGGCTATTCCTGGATCGTCGTCTCGATCACGGCCATGGGCTTCCTCTCCTTCGGCCTCTGGGTCCACCATATGTTCACGGTGGGCATCCCGCATCTGGCCCAGGCTTTCTTCTCCGCGGCCAGCGTCCTCGTCGCGATCCCGACCGGCGTCCAGATCTTCCTCTGGATCGGCACGCTGATGGCGGGGCGGCCGAGGATGAGCGTGCCGATGCTCTATCTCTGCGGCTTCTTCTTCGTCTTCGTCTGCGGCGGGCTGACCGGCGTGATGCTCGCCATCGTGCCCTTCGACTGGCAGGTCCACGACACGCATTTCGTCGTGGCGCACATGCACTACGTGCTCGTCGGCGGCTTCATCTTCCCCATGCTGGCCGCGGCCTACTACTACCTGCCGCATTTCAGCGGCCGCCAGCCGCTCTACGGCGTCGGAAAGCTGGCCTTCTGGCTCATTTTCCTAGGCTTCAACGGCACCTTCCTCATCATGCACGTCACCGGTCTGATGGGCATGCCGCGGCGTTGGGCGAGCTTTCCCGCCGGCTATGGCTGGGAGATTCCCAATCTCGTCTCCTCGATCGGCGGCTTCGTCATGACGGCGGGCTTCGCGCTCTTCGCCGTCGATCTGATCTTCCAGTTCCGGTTCGGCCAGCGTTCCCGGCCCGATCCCTGGCAGGCCGCGACGCTGGAATGGGCGACGGCGATCCCGCCGCGCGCCTATGCCTTCGCCGCAATCCCCACCGTCTCCTCGCGCTCCCCGCTGCAGGACGATCCGATGCTGCGCGAGGCGATGGAGCGGGGCGAGGGCTATCTGGCGAGGCCGCGCCATGGCTGGCAGGAGACGATGGTCGTCGACATGGCGACCGGCGAGCCCGACCATATCGCCATCCTGCCGCGCCCGACCTTCCTGCCGCTCTGGACCGGGCTTGCCATCGGCGCCGTCGTCCTGACGCTGCTCTTCAAGACCTACTGGCTCACGCCGCTGCCGCTCGTTTCCGTCGTCGTCTCTCTGCTTCTCTGGAGCCGTGAGGCCGGAGAGCGCAGCGACCGCGGGCCGATCGATGCCGGCCTCGGCCTTCGCCTGCCGCTGCACACGGAGGCGGAGCGCCCGGCCTCCTGGTGGGGCACGCTCTTCCTGCTTCTGGCGGACGGCACGGTCTTCGCCTCGCTGATCTTCGGGGCGCTGTTCCTCTGGCTCGTCGCGCCGGGCTGGCCCGCGCCCTCCGTCGTCGATCTGCCGCCGGCCAAGACGGCGGCGCTCGGCATCGCCGCGCTTCTGGCGGCGCTCTTCGCCCGCGCGGCCCTTCGCGCCGCGCGCTCCAAACGCTCGCCGTCCTCGCCGGGCCGAGCCGCGTCGGCCCTTGCCGCGACGGCGGTCGCTCAGGCCTGTGCGGCGGGCCTCGCCGCCTGGATCGTCCTCACCGAGATCCCCGATCCGACATCCCACGCCTATTTCGCGGTGACGGCGAGCTTCCTCGCCTATGGCGCGCTTCACGCGGGCATCGGGGCCATTCTCGCCGGGCTCGGCGTCTGGCGCTGCGCGGCGGGCTACGTCTCGGCGCGCCGCACGGGGGATCTTGCCATCAACATCCTCTGGCACGACTACACGGCGCTGACGACGTGGATCGCGCTCGCCTTCCTCTCCGCCCTGCCGTGGCTGGTGCCGCTGCGCGAGCTAGCCCGCCCATGATCGCCACCCGCCCGGCCGCCCAGCTCATCCTCCTCATGGCGGGTCTCCTCGTCTGGGGCTCCGCCTTCGTCTGGCTCTACGGCGCCCTGTCGGTTGGCTGCGCCTTCGGATGGGAGGCGCGGATGCTCGGTCCCGTCAGTCTCCAGCGCGCCGTTCTCATCGGCCTCTGGCTCGCGCATCTCACGCTGATCGCCATTCTCCTCGCCGTCCTGCACCGCCGGCTGAAGGCATCTGGCGGACACGCCTCGCTGGACGGCTTCTTCGCCCGCGCCGTCTTCTGGTCGACCCTCGTCGCCCTCGGCGTCACGATCGTGAACTACGCGCCGATCCTCGGCCTCTCGACATGCCTGTGACGGACGGAGGCCGGCGATGAAGACGTAAGGCGTCCGCCCGTAAGCAAGACGAGCCGCGACAGTTCGCGGGCAGGGCTCCCGAGCCCTGCGGACGGATCGTGACGGCGTTCGCCGCGGACCCTCACTCGCCGATCATCGCCCGGATGCGGTCGGCGAGGGCGGTCATGTCGAAGGGCTTGGTGACGACCTGCATGCCGGGCGACAGGTGCCCATGGCTGAGCACCGCATTCTCGGTATAGCCGGTGACGAAGAGGATCTTGAGGTCGGGGCGCAGCTCGCGCGCGGCATCGGCCACCTGGCGGCCGTTCATGCCGTTGGGCAGACCGACATCGGTGATCAGGAGATCCAGCCGAACGTCGGAGCGCAGCACCTTCAGCCCCTGCGGCCCGTCTCCCGCTTCGAGCGCGGTGTAGCCGAGGTCTTCCAGCACATCGACCACCAGCATGCGCACCAAAGGCTCGTCGTCGATCACGAGCACGGTCTCGCCCGATCCGATCGGCTCGATCGCCGACGTGCCGGGGGCGGCCGTCGCGGCTTCCTCCTCCTCGTGATGGCGGGGCAGGTAGACGCAGACCATCGTGCCCTGGCCGACCTCGGAATAGATCTGCACCTGTCCGCCCGACTGGCGGGCGAAGCCGTAGATCATGGACAGGCCGAGGCCCGTCCCGACGCCGATCGGCTTGGTGGTGAAGAAGGGATCGAAGGCGCGTTCGATGACGTCGGCGGGCATGCCGGTGCCATTGTCGGAAACGCACATGGAAATGTACTGGCCGGGCGGAACGTCGCGCTCGCGCGCCGCGCGGTCGTCGAGCCAGCGGTTCGCGGTCTCGATGGTCAGCTTGCCGCCGTCCGGCATGGCGTCGCGCGCGTTGATGCAGAGATTGAGGAGGGCGTTCTCGAGCTGCGGCGGATCGACGAGGGTCGACCAGAGGCCGGCAGTCGCGACCGTTTCGACGGCGATTTCGGGCCCGACGGTGCGGCGGATGAGATCCTCCATGCCGGCCACGAGACGATTGACGTCGGTCGCCTTCGGATCGAGCGTCTGGCGGCGGGAGAAGGCGAGGAGGCGGTGGGTCAGGGCGGCCGCGCGCTTGGCGGCGCCCTGCGCGCCGATCATGTAGCGGTCGAGATCGGCGATCCGTCCCTGCGAGATCCGCGCCTGCATCAGTTCCAGCGACCCGCTGATGCCGGCCAGGAGGTTGTTGAAGTCGTGCGCCAGCCCTCCGGTCAGCTGACCGACGGCCTCCATCTTCTGCGACTGGCGAAGGGCCTCGGCCGTCGCCGCCAGCTGCTCCTCCTTCTCCCGGTCGGCCGTCACGTCCCGCCCGACGGCGTTGATCAGGCCCTCCGCGCTCCGCGTGGACCAGTCGATCCAGCGGTAGGTTCCATCCTTGTGCCGGTATCGGTTCTCGAAGCGGCGGAGTTCCGCGCCCTCGGCGGACCGTGCGGCGCCGGTGCGCGTGTTCTCGATGTCGTCGGGATGGAGGATGTCGAAGAGCGAGCTGCCGACCAGTTCGTCGGCGCGCCAGCCGAGAACCTCGGTCCAGGCGGGATTGACGGCGACGATGCGGCCCTGGAAGTCGCAGCGGAGCATGATGTCCATGGAAAGCTGCCAGAGGCTGTCGCGGTCGCTTGTGCGCTCGGCGACTTCCGCCGCCAGGGCGGCATTGCCGGCCTCCAGGGCCAGAGCCTGGCGGCGCCTTCCGTCGATGTCGGTGTTGGTGCCGACCCAGCGCGCGATTCGCCCGTCCGCGTCCCGCACGGGCTCGGCCCGCGCCAGGAACCAGCGATAGAGGCCGTCCGCTCGCCGGATCCGGAACTCGACCTCGTAGATCTCGCCCGACGAGAGCGAGGCTTCCCAGGCTTCGGCGGCGGTGCTGAGATCGTCGGGATGGACGACGCCGCTCCAGCCCGCCTTGCCGTCCAGCTCGCCCGGCCGAAGGCCGACATAGGCGTAGGTCTGCTCGTTGAACCAGTCGAGATGCCCGTCGGGGCGGCTGGCCCAGATCTGGTTGGGGAGGGCCTGCGCGAGCACGCGGAACTGCTCCTCGCTCTCGCGCAGCGCCTCCTCGGTGGCGCGGCGCTCGGTCACGTCGGACGCGGCCCCGAACCATTCCCGGATCTCGCCCGCCGCATCGAGCAGCGGCACCGATCGCGAGAGGGTCCAGCCGATGTCGCCGTCGGCGCGGACCACCTTGTGCTCGAGTTCGAAGGCGCTCTTCGTGGCGACGGCCCGGTCGATCGCGGCCCGGACCCGTGCCTGTTCCTCCGCCGGAATGTACTTGGAGAACCATTCGGGATCGGCGGTCGTGGTGTCGGCGAGGAAGTTTCCGCCCGACAGCGCGCTCATCTCGGACCAGTCGGGATTGTGCGAGTAGAGCACTTCGGAAGAGGTGGAGACGAGGGCCCGCAGCCGCTCTTCGCTTTCGGCAAGCGAGCGCGTCGATGTCTGCGCCTCGGTCACGTCGTAGCCGCCGACGAAAATGCCCGTTACCGCGCCCGATCCGTCGCGGATCGGCTGATAGAGAAGATCGATGTAGCGCTCGTCCTCCTCCCCGCTCAGCCGGATGGGCGTCGCCCTGATCATGAAGGGGCGGCCGGTCTCGAAGACCTCGTCGAGCAGCTCGTAGAAGCCCTGGCCTTCGAGCTCGGGAAAGACCTCGCGTACGGTGTGGCCGAGAAACGCGCGGGCGCCGGAGATCGCGACATAGGCGTCGTTGACATATTCGAAGACGTGGTCCGGTCCCGACAGGACGCCGACGAAGCCCGGCATGTGCTGGAGAAGAAGACGCTGGCGCTGGCTGGCCTCCATCGCCGCCCGCCGCGCCGCCACCTGCTCCGTCGTCTCGGTGCAGGCGCAGAACATGCCGCCAATCGAGCCGTCCGCCATCGTCACAGGCGTGTAGGAAAAGGCGAAATGCGCCTCTTCGGGATAGCCGTTGCGATGCATGATGAACTCGATGTCGTCCATATGCGTCGATTCGCCGGCATAGGCGCGCTCGAGGATCGGCTCCACCAGGGGCCAGATGTCGTACCAGAGATCCTGGAAGGGCCGGCCCAGCGCCTGCGGGTGGCGCTGGCCGCACATGGCGGCATAACCGTCATTGTAGAGCGTCGTTCGCTCCGGTCCCCAGACGGTCAGCATGGGCTGGCGCGATCCCAGCATGAGGCCGACGATCGTGCGCAGCTCGGCCGGCCAGAGAGCGGGCGCGCCGAGCGGCGTCCCGCTCCAGTCGATCCCCCGCATCAGGGCTCCCGCCTCGCCACCATCCGTCAGGAACGGAAGCGCCGGGGTCTTTGTCGGTTCGTGCATGGACGCGATGCTCTCAAGCGCTGGACGAAGACGGATCGCGTACCCCGTTCCGCCGGGCACGAGGCCGCCCGGCGACGAAGGTCCCCGAACGACATCCGACGAACTAGCGCGGTCCTCCCTACGCTTCACCCTTCGACGGCCAACAAGAATGGGAAATGATACCGTGAGGTCTTGGGACCTGAACCTGCGGTCGATGCCGACGGAGGGGATCGCACCGTCTCGTCGGGCCGCCGCGGCCCCGAGCTGTCACCGCGATCCGATCGTGCCGCGCCGTCGCCGCTCGGCATCCCATCGAGCTCATGCAAAGCCTTGTCACGGATATGGCCCGACATGCCGCGGGAGCATCGTCAAAGCCAGCGACGGAAAATGCGTGGAGATATCGGCTTGTCGAATGGTGGGCGCGACAGGGATCGAACCTGTGACCCCCTCGGTGTGAACGAGGTGCTCTCCCGCTGAGCTACGCGCCCGCCGCGGCGGCGATTGTGCGCCGGCCGGATGGTGGGTGGGCTATAGGTGGAATCGGGGACGCGGTCAAGACGCCGGGGAGGCGGGTGCCGGGTTGTGGGCGGGGGACAGGAGGCGGGCGGCGAGGGGGGCGTCGAGGTGGCGGTAGTCGTCGATGATGTGGGTCGCGCCGTCTCGCGCGCGCGCGTCGGGAGCATAGCCGAAGTCGACGAGGATGGAGGGCACGGCGGCGGCGATCGCGGCGTCCGTGTCGGTCGCGGTGTCCCCGACGAGGAAGGCGGCCTTCCGGTCGCCGCCCGCCCGCTCGATCGTGCCGAGCAGATGGACCGGATCGGGCTTCATCGCCGCGAACGTGTCGGAACCGCAGATCGCGGCAAAGCGCGGGGCAAGGCCCAGCGTTTCAAGGAGAAGGCGCGCGAGGCGCTCCGTCTTGTTGGTGCAGACGGCCAAGCGGTAGCCGGCCGCCGAGAGCCGGTCGAGGGCCTCCACCGCGCCGGGAAAGGGGCGGGAGGTCACGGCGATGTTGGCTTCGTAATGGAGGAGGAAGCGGGCGAACTGCGCTTCGAGATCGGCCGCGACCAGCGGATGGCCGGCGCGGCCATAGGCGAATTGCAGCATGCGCCGGGCGCCGTGGCCGGCATGCGGGCGGACCTCCGCGAGCGGAACGGGCGAAAGGCCCGCTGCGGCCAGACAGTGATTGAGGCTGGCGCAGAGATCGGGAGCGGTGTCGACGAGCGTTCCGTCGAGGTCGAAGACGGCGGTGGCAACCATCGCTTGAAATCCTTCATCCCGTCCGCCGGATCTCCGCCTATGCGCTCGTCCGGCGTCGCGCGTCGTCTTCCGCCGGTCGGCGAGGCGGGTCAAGCGGCGATCCGCCGAACCCGCCCGCATTCGACACGTCAGGCGATTCGCGTTAGATCGCCGGATCGGACAAGCCTCGAACGGGTTTCACCGAAGACGCTGAGCGAAGATCGGGAGACGCGGGCCATGGCGGATACGAGCGCATTGAAGGACAAGGCCGGCCGCGCCGCCGTCGATCTCGTCGAGAACGGCATGAAGCTCGGCATCGGCACCGGTTCGACGGCCGAGGCCTTCATCCGCGTTCTCGGCCAGCGCGTGGCGGGCGGGCTGAAGGTCAAGGGCGTGGCGACTTCGGAACGCACCGCCGTTCTCTGCCGCAAGCTCTCTATCCCGATCGTCACGCTTGAGGACGAGCCTGTCCTCGATCTGGCGATCGACGGCGCCGACGAGATCGATCCGGCGCTCGGACTCGTCAAGGGCGGCGGCGGCGCTCTGCTGCGCGAGAAGATCGTGGCGGCAGCCTCCGGCCGGTTCGTCGTGATCGCCGACGGCGCCAAGCTGGTCGAGAAACTGGGCGCCTTTCCGCTGCCGATCGAGATCAACGGCTTCGGCCTCATGTCCACCTATATCGCGATTTGCAAGGCCGCCGAGAGGCTTGGCCTGGATGCGGCGGTCTCGCTCCGGCGCAACGGCGAGGAGCCCTTCATCACGGATGGGGGCCACCTGATCCTCGACGCATCATTTGGCCTCATTCCAGATTCAGAAGCGGTTTCGAGAGCGCTTCACGATATACCCGGCGTTGTCGAGCACGGCCTCTTCCTCGGCTTGGCGACGGTGGCGATCGTGGCCTACGAGGACCGTGTCGAGACGCTGCATCCGCGTGGCGCCGGCCGGGCCTGACATCTGCGGACGACGCGATTTCTTCGAATGCGCTTGCCAGTCCTTCCATCCTTTGGGTACTCAGGCGCCCGATTTCGATCTTCTTTTCGACCCGACGGAGACACGACCTTCATGCATCCCAGCCAAACGATGCGCAGCGGGCTGATCGCCGTCGCCGCCTTTGCCGTTCTCGCCTTCGGCTCCGCCAATGCCCAGGAGATCGGCGAATCGCATCTGGCGGCGGCGCGCGCGGCGGTCAATTCCATCGAGTCGACCGACCAGTTCGACAACATCCTTCTCAATGCCGCCACGCAGGTGAAGGCCGACCTCATCGGCAACAACCCCAATCTTCAGACGCAGATTTCCGACATGGTGGACGATGCGGCACTCGCTCTGGCGCCGCGGCGCAACGATCTCGAAAACGAGGTCGCCCGCGTCTATGCCAAGCTCTTCACCGAGCAGGAGCTGAACGAGATCGCGCAGTTCTACGGCTCGGAGGCCGGCAAGAAGCTGCTCCGCCAGGGGCCGCTCGCCACGCGCGAGATGCTCGCGGCGGCCGAGGTCTGGACCAACGGCATCGTGCGCGATCTGCGCGTCGCCTCCGTCAACGGCATGGCCGCCCTGATGCCCGAAGGCGGCGTCGCGTCCCCGACGACCGATCCGACCGATCCTGCTGCGGCGGCTCCGGTGACGGGCGCGGCCGGGGCGCCTGCCGGGTCCTCTTCGACGCAGTGACACCGCGCATCGTCCTTTGATAGACCCGAAAGGGCGGCCCGGTTCGGCCGCCCTTTTTCATGTCGAACCTTGTCGAGCGTCGTGGGCCCTACGGGGCATATTCTGCGGGTTCCATCGGCCCGATTTCTTCGGCCTTCCGCTGCGGGCGCAGTGCCGCTACGACCTTGTCGAAGACCTCGACCTCGAACCGGAATCCCGCCGACATCATTGCGTCCCATATCGCGCACGATGCTCCAAAATCCTCAGTCCCGTGGAAACGAGGCGATCTTGAGCCAGAGCTACGACTACGACCTCTTCGTCATCGGCGGCGGTTCCGGCGGCGTGCGCGCCGCGCGGCGAACCGCCATGCTCGGTCGCAAGGTGGCGATCGCCGAAGAGTATCGCTACGGCGGCACCTGCGTCATCCGCGGCTGCGTGCCGAAGAAGCTCCTCGTCTATGCCTCGCAGTTTCCCGAAAGCTTCGAAGACGCGGCCGGCTACGGCTGGACCGTCGGCGAGACGAGCTTCGACTGGCCGGCGCTGATCGCGGCGAAGGACAAGGAGATCGACCGGCTGGAAAACGCCTACAGGACGAACGCCATCAAGGCCGGGGCCGAGGTCCTGAAGACGCGCGCCGTGATCGAGGGGCCGCATCGCATCCGGCTCGAGGCCGAGAACCGGACGGTGACGGCCGAGCGCATCCTGATCGCGGTCGGCGGGCAGCCGAACGTCCAGCCGGGCTTCGACGGCGTCGAACACTGCATCACGTCGAACGAAGCCTTCCATCTGGAGCGCCTGCCGAAGGCGATCGTCATTCTCGGCGGCGGCTATATCGCGGTCGAGTTCGCCAATATCTTCCACGGTCTCGGCGTCGAGACGACGCTCGTCTATCGCGGCCAGGAAATTCTCCAGGGCTTCGACGACGATCTGCGCCACGAGCTGCATGCGGCGATGGAGAAGAAGGGCATCTCCGTGCGCTGCGGCGACACCGTCGCGGAGGTCGCCAAGGGTGACGACGGCCGCCTCTCCGTGCGGCTGAAGGGCGGCGACGTGCTGGCGACCGACGAGGTCATGCTGGCGATAGGGCGCCGGGCGAACACGGTCGGGCTCGGCTGCGCCTCCGTCGGCATCGAGCTCGACGAGCGCGGCGGTATCGTCGTCGACGCCTATTCGCAGACGACGTCGGACCACATCTGGGCCGTCGGCGACGTGACGAACCGGGTGCAGCTGACACCCGTCGCGATCCACGAGGCCATGTGCTTCGTCGAGACCGTCTTCAACGGACGCCCGACCAAGCCGGACCACGAGACGATCCCGACCGCCGTCTTCTCCCAGCCCGAGATCGGAACGGTCGGCCTGACCGAACACGAGGCGGCGAAGCGCTTCCCGGAGCTCGAGATCTATCGCACGTCCTTCCGCCCGATGAAGAACATTCTAGCCGGCCGCGACGAGCGCGTTCTGATGAAGCTCGTCGTCGATGCGGATACGCGGCGGGTGCTGGGTGCCCACATGCTCGGACCGGAGGCGGGGGAGATGAGCCAGCTTCTCGGCATCGCGGTGAAGGCGGGCCTGACGAAGGACGACTTCGACCGCACCATGGCCGTCCACCCTTCGATGGCGGAGGAACTGGTCACGATGTACGACCCCACCTATCGCGTGAAGCACGGCGCGAAGATCGATGGCTGAGCCGATCCACGCCGACCATCCCGATTTTGCACGCTTTGCGGCGGAGGGCTCGGTCGTCGCCTATTTCGGCTACGGATCGCTGGTGAACAAGGCGACGCTGCGCACCCGGTTCCTTGCCATCCGGCGGGCCGAGGTCGTCGGCTGGCGGCGCTTCTGGCTGCCGCGCCCGGCGCCCTATGCCGCCTATCTGTCGGTCCGGCCGGAGCCGGGGCACCCGACGCAAGGGGTGGTCGTCTACGATCTGGCGGAAAACCTGCCGCTCGTCGACGAGCGGGAGGCGGGCTACCGGCGCGTCGCGGTCGACGGCGGCGAGGTCTTCGTGGAGGGCGCGCCCGATGTCGAGGTCCCGCTCTTCCTCTACGAAGCGCTGCGCCCGGAGGAGACCGCCGCCGAGGCGGGGTGCTTCCTGCTGCAGTCCTATCTCGACGCGGTGCTGCAGGGCTTCCTCGCGCTCTATGGCGAGGAGGGCCTTCGCCGCTTCGTCGGGGAGACGGAGGGGTTCGAGACCGACATCGTGGCGGACCGGCATGCGCCGCGCTACCCGCGCTCGGTGACGCTCGGGAGCGGCGAGGCAGAGCTCTTCGACCGGCTGATCGAGACGCGCGGCGCGCGCTTCGTGCAGTCTTCCGGCGAATGGCTCTGACGCCTTCCCCTTCGAAAGGTCCAGTCCCCGTTCGGATGACAAACGGTTTCTCAAGGTCTATATGCGCGCGATCGGCCGTTGCGGCCGGGGCGGCGCAGGGGACACCCCGCGCCGGGCGAGAACCGGCGCGAACCCCAGCGTCGGCCAAGACCTGCGAGAGAGACCATGGCCAAGGATTGGACGCCGACGAGCTGGCGCAACAAGCCGATCGAACAGGTTCCGGACTATCCGGACGCAGCGGCGCTGGCCGATACCGAAGCGCGTCTCTCGACGTTTCCCCCGCTCGTTTTTGCCGGTGAGGCCCGCAAGCTCACCCGGGCTCTGGGTGAGGTCGCCGAGGGGCGCTCCTTCCTGCTTCAGGGCGGCGACTGCGCGGAAAGCTTCGCCGAGCACGGCGCGGACAACATCCGCGACTTCTTCCGCGCCTTCCTGCAGATGGCGGTGGTGCTGACCTTCGGCGCATCGCAGCCGGTGGTGAAGGTCGGCCGCATCGCGGGCCAGTTCGCCAAGCCGCGCTCTTCGCCGATGGAGACGGTGAACGGCGTCTCGCTGCCGTCCTATCGCGGCGATATCGTCAACGGCACCGGTTTCGACGAGGCCTCGCGCATTCCGAACCCGGAGCGCCAGATCGAGGCCTATCGCCAGTCCGCCGCGACGCTGAACCTCCTGCGCGCCTTCGCGCAGGGCGGCTATGCCAATCTCGACAACGTCCACCAGTGGATGCTCGGCTTCGTGTCGGGCAGCCCGGCGGCGGAGCGCTACGGCGCGCTTGCCGACCGCATTTCGGAGACGATGAATTTCATGCGCGCCATCGGCATCACCGCCGATACGCATCCCGCGCTCCGCGAGACCGATTTCTTCACGAGCCACGAGGCGCTGCTGCTCGGCTACGAGCAGGCGCTGACGCGGGTCGATTCGACCTCGGGCGACTGGTACGCGACCTCCGGCCACATGATCTGGATCGGCGACCGCACGCGGCAGGAGGCGAACGCCCATGTCGAGTTCTGCCGCGGCATCAAGAACCCGATCGGCCTGAAATGCGGTCCCTCGATGGATGCCGACGGCCTTCTGCGCCTGATCGACGTTCTGAACCCGGAGAACAAGGCGGGACGCCTGACGCTCATCGGCCGCTTCGGGCACGACAAGGTCGAGCAGCACCTACCGCGCCTCATCCGCGCGGTCGAGAAGGAGGGTCGCAAGGTCGTCTGGTCCTGTGACCCGATGCACGGCAACACGATCACGCTCAACCACTACAAGACGCGGCCCTTCGACCGCATCCTGTCGGAGGTTCAGAGCTTCTTCGACATCCACCGTGCCGAAGGCTCGCATGCGGGCGGCATCCATATCGAGATGACGGGCAAGGACGTGACGGAGTGCACGGGCGGCTCGCGGCCGGTTCTCGCCGAGGACCTGTCCGACCGCTACCACACGCATTGCGACCCGCGTCTCAACGCGAACCAGGCGCTGGAACTGGCCTTCCTCGTCGCGGAGCTTCTGAAGAAGGAGGTCGAAACCCAGGCGCCGAAGCAGGCTTCCGGCTTCTGATCGACCGACAATGAAGGATGTGAAAGAGGCGGGCTGGTCCCGCCTTTTTCATGGGCGCCGACCGGTGGCGGCGCGTTGCTATCGCCGAGGCGCTGTCTCGGCGATCGTCGCTCGACGGTTGAACGCACCGTCGCATCGGGGCCCGCTAACACTCGGCGGACCTTTGTCTTAGCTTGGGGCAAAGGAGTTCCCCATGGCCACGCTTCCCACCCTCTTCATCTCCCACGGCTCCCCGGACACGGCGATCGCCGACACGGGGGCGACGCGCTTCATGAAGGCGCTGGGAGCGGAGCTTCCTCGTCCGCGCGCGATCGTCGTCGCGTCCGCGCATTTCGAGGCGGAGGATGCGGTCTTCGTCAGCGGGGATGCCGCGCCCGAGACGATCCACGATTTCGGCGGCTTCGATCGCAGGCTCTACGAGATGCGCTACCCGGCGCCCGGCGAGCCTGCCCTGGCCAAGACGATCGCGGAGACCCTGCGCGCCGCCGGATTTCGGACGGGCGTCGCCACGGAGCGCGGCTTCGACCACGGCACCTGGGTTCCGCTGTCTCTGATCTACCCGCAGGCCGACATTCCCGTCGTCCAGGTGTCCGTCGATCCGACGAAGGGCGCGGATCATCACCTGAAGCTCGGCGAGGCCCTCGGCCGCCTTCGCGAGGAGGACATCCTCGTCGTCGGCTCCGGGTCCTTCACGCACAATCTGCGCGAGGCCTTCGCGCGGTTGCGCGTCGGCGACCGGGATGCCGAGACGCCGGACTGGGTCTCGACCTTCGCGAACTGGATGACGGACCGCATTCTCGAAGGCGATCAGCCGGCGCTGCTCGACTACCGTGCCCAAGCCCCCTTCGCCCGCGAAAACCATCCGACCGACGAACACCTGATGCCGCTCTATGTCGCGCTCGGCGCAGCCGGCCCCGGCGCTCCGGCGCGGCGCCTTCACGAAAGCCGCGACTTCGGTGTGCTGGCGATGGAGGCGTTCGCATTCGGGTGAAGCAAGATGTCAGGGTTCACGGTCTTCGCGGAAGCGATCGAACTGATGCATCCGCTCGTGGAGGATCGTGACGATGCCGATGTCGCCATTCGTCAGCCGCCGCCAATAGACGATATGTCTCTCGTGGCGAAAGTAGAAGCCGTCGACCTCGAACTCGGCGGGCACGGGCTTCGATAGGACCGCATGCGTGTCGATCCCTTCGAAGGCTCGGAAGAGGCCTTCGACGTATCGATCCGCCTGCTCCTCGCCCCAGCGGTCGCGCGTGTAGCGGTAGATCTCGTCGAGGCGGTGGGAGGCGGCGGCTTGGACGCGGATGTTCGCCACGAATCAGCGCCGGTTTCGCGCGATCACCTCTGCGGCCGTCAGCGGCATGTAGGACGTCTCGGGAGCCGCGAAGGCCTGAGCCAGTTCGATCCGCAGACGCTCGAACGCCTTCTGCTCCGCGTGATCCTTGTCCCGCCTGATCAGGTCGCGGATATACTCGCTGACATTCTCGTAGGCGCCGTCCTGCCCGACATTCTGCGCGACGAAATCACTGAGCGCGCCGCTGACGCGAACCGTCATCGTGGTCGTCGACTGTCCCATCGCACTAGCCCTGGCCTGTCGTCTTCAAGTTCCACAATATTGAAGACCGAGACCTCGTTTGTCCAGTATGGCCGCACCACCGCCATCACGCCTCGTCCTTCTCCGCCTTGTCGCTGCGAAGGCTCGGGAACAAAGCGGGCCCCCATTGGCGCCAGGCGAACCAGAGGGCGAGGGCGGCGGCGATGACGGCGAGGGCGATGCCGACGCCGCGTTCCATGACCTCCAGGCGCGCGAAGACCGAGCCGATGGAATAGCCGAACGCATAGCCGATCGTGGTGAAGAGCCCGGCCCAGATGGCGGCACCGATGAGGTTCAGGACAAGGAAGCGCGGGATCGAGATGGAGGAGAGGCCGAGCGCGATCAGGCCCGGCATGCGCAGGCCGTAGATGTAGCGGTTGACGATGACGAAATAGGCCTGGAACCGGTCGACCAGCCGGATGGCTTTCACGAATTTCGGCTTGGCCTTCCAGCGCGCGACCCAGCGATGGCCGGACCAGAAGCGGGCGAAGAGGAAGACCGCGAGGTCGCCGCAGAACGAGCCGAAGAAGGCGAGGCTCATGATGAAGTAGATCGAATAGGAGCCGCGAAAGGCGAGAAACCCGCCGATGATCGCGAAGACCTCGCCTTCGAAGAAGGTCCCGACGAGCACGATGACGGGGCCGTACTGGCTGATCAGGGACAGAATTTCGTACACGAGGGCTCCGGTGGGGCCGTTCCAAGGCGCGTCGCCGAAGGGCGGACGGTCCGTCCGTCGCATCCGGCGACGACCGATCCGCGGACCCGACGGCCGCATGCTGCCGGCGCATCGCGCCCGCTCGGTCGCTCGTTGCTCTAACGGAAATGCGCCAGGAAAGTCCACCTGACGGCTGTTTTTTGTTCGCCTGGCGCTTCAGGAAGCGGCACCGTCCTTCGCCAGATGGCGCTCCAGAGCCGTCAGACGATCGAGGATGGTCGCGAGGGTCGCCTCCATCCGGGCGTTCTCTACCTGCCGTAGGGCATCGACCTTCTCGTGCAGCGCCAGGATCTCGATCTCGGCCTTCAGATTGATCTCGTAGTCGTGGCCTGCGTCGATCCGGTCCCGCTCGGCCGAACGGTTCTGCGACATCATGATGATCGGTGCCTGGAGAGCGGCCACCATGGAGAGGACGAGGTTCAAGAAGATGAAGGGATAGGGATCGAAGGCCTCTTGCGAGAGCAGGATGGTGTTCGCCAGGACCCAGAGGGCCAGGAAGGTGAGAAACCCGAGGATGAAGCTCCAGGAGCCGCCGACCCGGGCGATCGAATCGGCCACGCGGTCGCCGAAGGAGGAGGCGTCGACGACGCTCTGGTTCACGTCCCGCGCGATGGTGGTCTGCGAAACGGCGCTTTCGATGACCCGGCGTTCGGCGGGCTCCAGATCGTTCAGCGACTGGCCGAGCCATCGGGTCGCCGCCCGGTCCACCGAGTTCTTCGCCATGGCTCGTTCTCCTGCTCGCTGAGCAATCCCTGCGCCCGCTCCTTACGCCGACCCCGCATCGGCACAACTGAAATATCGTCCAGAATCGTCGCTTCGGTGCCCATGCTCCGTTCGGGGCTGCGGAGCGGGTTGCAAGCGTCGGTCATCTGTGGTGACGAGCGGTCCTGCCGCATCGGCGAGGGGAGCTTGAGGCCCGTGTTCGAAATTCCGCCGCTCGATCAGCTGGCGCTGGGTGGCCTCGTCGTCGGCGTGCTCTTCGTCCTGCGTCTGGTTCTGGCCGTCCGGCGGCTGCGCGTAGAGGCCGATGGCCGCGCGGGCTTCTCGGCCGAGGATCTGAAGCGGGTCCGGCAGGCCGGTTCCTACGGCGTCGATCTCGAACCGAACCGGCGTTACGCGCTGCGCCAGCTTCTGAGCGCGGCGCTCTTCCTGGCCGTCGGCCTCGTTCTGTCCGCATGGCTCGCCGTCGCCCATTTCGTCGGGCCGATCGGCCTTGGCGGCCTTTCCGCCTGATCCGGGACACTTCGCCATGATCGTCCGCTTCGCGCCGTCGCCGACCGGCCTCCTCCATATCGGCAACCTGCGCACCGCGCTTCTCAACTGGCTGACCGCGAAAGAGCGCGGCGAGGGCGGGACCTTCGTCCTGCGCTACGACGACACCGATCTCGAGCGCTCCCGCCGCGAATATGCCGATGCGATCCTGGAGGACCTCGCCTGGATCGGCATCCACCCCGATCTCGCGATCCGCCAGTCCGAGCGCCTGCCGCTCTACGACGACGCGGTGGAGCGCCTGAAGGCGGACGGGCTGCTCTACGCCTGCTACGAGACGCCTGACGAACTCGACGTCAAACGCAAGCGGCGGGCGGCGCGGGGGCTGCCGCCCGTCTACGGGCGCGAGGCGCTGAAGCTCGACGAGGCCGCGCGGGTCGCACTGGAGGCGCAGGGCCTGAAGCCGCATTGGCGCTTCCTCCTGCCGAACCATGCCGGCGATCCCTTCGCGCCCGTTCGGACCGACATCGTCTGGGACGATCTCCTGCGTGGGACGCAGACCGTCGATCTCGCCTCGCTGTCCGATCCCGTCCTCGTGCGGGAGGACGGCAGCTATCTCTACACGCTGCCCTCGGTGGTGGACGACGGGGCGGTCGGCGTCACGGACGTCATCCGGGGCGGGGACCACATCACCAATACCGGCGTGCAGATCGCGCTCTTCCAGGCGCTCGGGTTGCCCGTTCCCCGCTTCGGGCACCACAATCTCCTGACGACGCTGGACGGCGAGGGCCTGTCCAAGCGCACGGGTGCGCTGTCGCTGCGCTCGCTGCGGGAGGATGGGCTGGAGCCGATGGCGGTCGCATCGCTCGCGGTTCTGGTCGGCCTGTCCGGCTCGATCGAGGCGGTGGACGATCTCGGGGCGCTGGCTGAGCGTCTCGTGCTGAAGGAGGTCTCCGCCTCGGCCTCGAAGTTCGATCCGGCGGAGGTGGAGCGGCTGAATCAGGCGCTGGTCCACCGCATGCCCTACGAGGCCGCCGCCGAACGGCTGCGCGACATGGCGATTCCCGAGGAGCAGGCCGAGGCCTTCTGGGCAGCGGTGCGGGGCAACTGCGTGCGCGTCGGCGATGCCGTCGTCTGGCGGGATGTCGTCTACGGCGCCGCGCCGGACGCGTTGGCCCTCTCCGCGGAGGATCGGGCCTTCGCGGCTTCGGCCTTCGATCTCCTGCCGCCGGGACCGTTCGACGGCGCCACCTGGGCGAGCTGGACGGGCGCGGTGAAGGCCGCGACCGGTCGCAAGGGGCGGGCGCTCTTCATGCCGCTGCGAATCGCCCTGACGGGGCTCGATCATGGGCCGGAGCTCGCGCAGCTGCTTCCGCTGATCGGGCACGATCGCGCGGCGGCCCGTCGTCCGGCCTGATCCGAGCCGTCCGCGGAGGGGCGGATCGGGCGATCGGGAGTCCGATCAGACTCTTGCTGGCGGATGCGGAAGCTCTTTCGAGCGTACCGCATCCGCCGGCCGGTTTCATCTCGTCTGCTGCACCGCCTGCGCGATGGCGATGGCGGCCATGTTCACGACGCCGCGCGAGGTGACGGAGGGCGTGAGGACGTGAGCCGGGGCGGCGGCGCCGAGGAGGATCGGCCCGACATGCAGGGCCTCCGTCATCGCCTTCACGACGTTCATCGTGATGTTCGCCGCATCGAGATTGGGGAAGATCAGGAGGTTCGCCTCGCCCTGCAGCGTCGAGAGCGGCATGACGCGCTGGCGAAGCGTCTCGGACAGCGCGACGTCGCCATGCATCTCGCCGTCGATCTCGAGGTCCGGCGCCCGCTCGCGGATGAGCGCGAGCGCCTTCTTCAGCTTCTTGGTCTCCGGCGTCTCGTCGGTTCCGAAATTGGAATGGGAGACGAGGGCGCCCTTCGGCTCCAAGCCGAAGCGGCGGATCTCGGCGGCAGCGAGGATCACCATTTCCGCGATGTCCTCGGCGTCCGGGTGGCGCTGGACATAGGTGTCGAGGAAGAACTTCGTGCTCTGCTGCGAGATGAGCAGGCTCAAGGCCGCGCATTTCTGCGTTCCCGGAGCGCGGCCAATCACTTGCAGAATATCGCGCAGGTGCGGCGTGAACTTGCCTTCCAGGCCGCAGATCAGGATGTCGGCATCGCCGCGCGCCACCGCGACCGCGCCGATGACGCTCGTATTGGTGCGAACGATCGTGCGCGCCGCATCAGGCGAGATGCCGCGCCGGCCGACCTTGTCGAAGTAGAAATCGACATAGCCGCGATAGCGCGGATCGTCCTCGGGGTTCACGACCTCGAAATCGGTGCCCGGTCGGATGCGCAGGCCATAGCGCTCCAGGCGCGTCGCGATGACGGCGGGGCGGCCAACGAGGATGGGCAGGCCGAGCTTTTCCTCCAGCATGACCTGCGCGGCCCGCAGGACGCGCTCGTCCTCGCCGTCCGCGAAGATGACGCGCTTGCCGGAGTTCCGGCCGATCTGGAAGATCGGCTTCATGATGAGGCCGGTGCGGAAGACGAAGCGGTTCAGCCGGTCGTGATAGGCCGCCATGTCCTCGATCGGACGCGCGGCGACGCCTGTGCGGGCGGCGGCCTCGGCGACGGCGGGGGCGATCTTCAGGATCAGGCGGGGGTCGAAGGGCGAGGGGATCAGATATTCGGGCCCGAAGATCGGCGTTTCCGAACCGTAGGCCTTGGCGGCCACTTCCGAGACTTCCTCGCGGGCGAGCGCGGCGATCGCATCGACGGCCGCGATCTTCATCTCCTCGTTGATCGCGGTCGAGCCGCAGTCCAGCGCGCCGCGGAAGATGTAGGGAAAGCAGAGGACGTTGTTGACCTGGTTCGGGAAATCCGACCGGCCGGTGCAGATCATCGCGTCCGGGCGGACGGCGCGCGCGAGATCCGGCATGATCTCCGGCGTCGGATTGGCGAGCGCCAGGATCAGCGGGCGCGGCGCCATCTTCTCCAGGAATTCGGGCTTCAGGACGCCGCCTGCGGACAGGCCGAGGAAGATGTCGGCGCCCTCGATCGCCTCCGCGAGGGTGCGCATCTCGGTCGCCTTCGCATAGACGCTCATCCAGCGGTCGATGCGGGCGGGGCGGCCCTCGTAGACGACGCCGTCGATATCCGTGCAGACGATGTTCTCGACGCGCGCGCCGAGCGAGACGAGAAGGTTGAGGCAGGCGATGGCCGCCGCGCCCGCGCCGGACGAGACGATGCGCACGTCCTCGATCTTCTTGTCCGCCAGCATCAGCGCGTTGCGCACCGCCGCCGAGACGATGATCGCGGTGCCGTGCTGGTCGTCGTGGAAGACCGGAATGCCCATGCGGGCGCGCAGGCGCTCCTCGACCTCGAAGCACTCGGGCGCCTTGATGTCTTCCAGATTGATGCCGCCGAAGGTCGGCTCGAGCGCGGCCACGACATCGACGATGCGGTCGATCTCGGTCGCGTCGATCTCGATGTCGAACACGTCGATATCGGCGAACTTCTTGAAGAGGACGGCCTTGCCCTCCATCACGGGCTTGGAGGCGAGCGGCCCGATATTGCCGAGGCCAAGAACCGCGGTGCCGTTCGACACGACGGCCACGAGATTGGCGCGGCTCGTATATTCGGCGGCCATCGCCGGATCGGCCGCGATGGCGCGGCAGGGCTCGGCGACGCCGGGGGAATAGGCGAGCGCCAGATCGCGCTGATTGCCGAGGGGTTTCGTTGCCTGGATCGCGAGCTTACCGGGCTTGGGGTGCCGGTGGTAGAAAAGGGCCTGCTCACCGAGATCGCCATTCGCCGGCCGTTCGTCGCGCTTGGTGTGCTCGGTCATCCCATCTCCGTCCGTCTCGATATCGTCAGCCGTTGCTCTAACGCATCGGTCGGACCGGGGGAAACACCCCTCGTCGATTTCCGTCCCGATTTGTCGCGGCGGTGAGCCATCGGTCCAGCCCGGCCGTCACACGGATGCAATCGGACTCAGTCAGGACTTCGATACGAGGCCGGGTGCCGAAGGGGGCGCCTTCGGACCGATCACGCCAGTCCGGGAGCAACGGGAATGAACGAGGCGACCCAACAACGGCATTTCCGCACGCTCTTCATCTCGGACGTGCATCTCGGCTCCAAGGCGGCCCAGGCCGATCTCCTTATCGACTTCCTGCGCCTGCACGATGCCGAGAAGATCTATCTCGTCGGCGACATCGTGGACGGCTGGCGCCTGAAGCGCGCCTGGCACTGGCCGCAGTCGCACAACGACGTCGTGCAGAAGCTGCTGCGCAAGGCCCGCAAGGGAACGGAGATCGTCTACATTCCCGGCAATCACGACGAGTTCCTCCGATCCTTCCAGGGCACGCATTTCGGCGGGATCGAGGTCCGGCAGAACGATGTCCACGTCACCGCCGACGGACGCCGGTTCCTCGTGATCCACGGCGACGAGTTCGACGTCGTGGTGCGCAATGCGAGGCTGATCGCCTATCTCGGCGATTGGGCCTACGACGCGGCGATTGCGATCAACGTCGTGTTCAACAAGGCGCGGCGCGCCTTCGGCTTTCCCTATTGGTCGATTTCCTCCTGGGCGAAGCTCAAGGTCAAGAACGCCGTCAGCTTCATCGGCACGTTCGAGACGGCGCTCGCGGAAGAGGCGGCCCGGCACGGCTGCGACGGCGTCATCTGCGGGCATATCCACCACGCCGAAATCGCCGTTCGCGGCGGCATCCACTACGTCAACACGGGCGACTGGGTGGAAAGCTGCACGGCCGTCGCCGAGCGGCACGACGGCACGCTGGAGATGATCCGCTGGACGCAGCTCGTCGAGCAGACGGCCCATCCCCGCCGGCGGCCGCCGCTCGAGATCGCCGTCTCGACCGAAACCGCGGCGGAGGCGGCGTGATGCGTTTCCTCATCGCGACGGACGCCTGGACCCCGCAGATCAACGGCGTCGTGCGCACGCTTTCCAGCCTCGTCATGGAGCTGCGCGCCCGAGGGCACGAGGTGCTGGTCGTCTCGCCCGACGATTTCCGCACCCTGCCGATGCCGACCTATCCCGAGATCCGCCTGTCGCTCGCCACGTCGGGGCGCATGAGGCGGATCATCGAGGCCTTCGATCCGCAGTCGATCCACATCGCGACGGAGGGGCCGATCGGGCTCGCGACGCGGAGCGCCACGCTGGCCCTCGGCCGCGGCTTCACGACGAGCTTCCACACGCGCTTTCCCGAATATCTGCGCCAGCGCCTTCCCGTGCCGGAAAGCCTCTCCTATGCGTTCCTGCGCTGGTTCCACGGCCGGGCCAATGCCTGCCTCGTGCCGACCGAGGCGGTGCGCCGCGACCTCAAGGCGAAGGGCTTCCGGAACCTCGTGACCTGGACTCGCGGCGTGGACGCCTCGCTCTTCCATCCGCGGCCGCCCATGGACCTCGGCCTTCCCGGTCCGATCTTCCTCACCGTCTCGCGGGTCGCGCCGGAGAAGAATCTCGAAGCCTTCCTGGCGCTCGATCTGCCGGGCTCGAAGGTCGTGGTCGGCGACGGTCCGGCCCTGGCCGGGCTGAAGCGGCGCTTTCCCGACGCGCATTTCCTCGGCAGCCGGAGCGGCGAGACGCTCGCCCATCTCTATGCGAGCGCGGACGTCTTCGTGTTCCCGTCCAAGACGGACACGTTCGGAATCGTGCTGATCGAGGCCCTGGCCTGCGGCACGCCGGTCGCCGCCTATCCCGAGCCCGGCCCGATGGATGTCGTCGCGGGCACGAAGGCCGGCTGCATTTCCAACGACCTGCGCGTCGCCTGCCTCGCGGCGCTCGCGCTCGACCGGCGCGACGCGGCCGAGCGGGCGGCCCATTTCACCTGGGGCGCCTGCGCCGACATCTTCCTCGACGTCCTCTCCCGGCCGGCGCCTCAGGCGGTCGGCTCGGCTCTGCCGTTGCCGGCGGCCGGCTGATCAGCCCCAAAGGTCCGGCATCGGCGGCGCGACCGTCGAGGCGGAGTAGACGAGGCCGTGTTCGCGGTCGGCCTTCATGAGCAGCGGGCCGTCGAGGTCGATTAGATCCGCGCCCTGGCCGAGCAGAACGGCGGGTGCCATGGCGAGCGAGCTCGACACCATGCAGCCCACCATCACGCCGAAGCCGAGCCGCCGAGCCTCGCTCACGAGGTTCAGCGCTTCGGTGAGGCCGCCCGTCTTGTCGAGCTTCACGTTGACGAAGTCGTAGCGCCCGACGAGGCCGGCGAGATCGCCAGTCTTGTGCATCGATTCGTCGGCGCAGACCGGAACGGGATGGGGCAGGGTGGCGAGCGCCTCGTCATGGCCGGCCGGCAGGGGTTGTTCCACCAGGATCGCGCCCGCTGCGGCGGCGGCCAGCATGTTCTCCCGCAGGGTCTCCGGCGTCCAGGCCTCGTTGGCGTC
The DNA here is from genome assembly GCF_001425485.1 of Aureimonas sp. Leaf427. Taxonomy (GTDB): domain Bacteria; phylum Pseudomonadota; class Alphaproteobacteria; order Rhizobiales; family Rhizobiaceae; genus Plantimonas. The sequence goes on from NZ_LMQW01000034.1 coordinate 145,128, forward strand.
GAGGATCAGGCGGGCGCCCGAGGTCGCGGCCGCGACGGCGCGAATGCGCTCGATGTCGCCGTCGCCGCCGAGCTTGATCTTCAGGAGGCCTCGTCCGGCGGCGGCGCGCGCGGCCTCCGCCATGTCGGCCGGCGTGCCGAGCGAGATCGTGTAGGCGGTTTCCAGCGGCACGGGGGGGCGGGCGCAGATCCGCTCGGCGACGGGAACGCCGCCCGTCTTCGCTTCGAGGTCCCAGAGCGCGCAGTCGACGGCGTTGCGCGCCGCGCCTGCCGGCATCACGGTCTGCAGGGCATCGCGGGGCGCCCCCGCCTCGATCGCCGAACGCGCTGCCTCGATCGCGGCCACCACGCTCTCGACGCTCTCGCCGTAGCGCTGGTAGGGCACGCATTCGCCGCGACCCCGCGTCCCGCCGTCCTCGATCGTCGCCACCACGACCACGGCCTGACGCTTCGAGCCGCGTGAAATGACGAAATCGGCAGCGAGATCGAAGGTTTCCACTGTGACCGAAAGACGACGCGACATCGCAAAAACCTCGAAAGCTCGACGGGGCGAAGCGCTTCGCCATGACAAGACGTGAATGGACCACTAACCTCTTCGGATGCGAGAGGTGCGCGGTGCGGGACGATGATTCCGCCGCGCTCTCGAGGCGCCGACGTCATTTCTCGAAGGCAGAGCGCCGCAGGCGACAAAGGTCAAGACCGCAAGCATGTTGGACAGGATCGAAGCCGATGAACGGCGCGGCTCGGGGGAGCGCCCGACGCAGCCGCCGGCCCTCGTCGCCGAAAAGAAGGACGGCGGCGTCGTCCTGCAGCTTTCGGGCGACTGGCTGTCGCGCACGATCGGTGCGGTCGAGAAGACCGTCGTCGACACGGGCGCCGCCGATCTCGGCAAGTCGGTCACGTTCGAATGCGGCGAGATCGGCAAGATCGACACGTCCGGCGCCTTCCTGGTCGAGCGCCTGTCGCGCACGCTGACCGAGAAGGGCGCGACGGTCTCGATCGAGGGCGTCAGCGACAAGGACGGCGCGCTCTTCGACGCCGTGAAGCGCGCGCTGGACCGCGACCGCACCGTGCCGGAGAAACCGAAGGTCTCGTGGCTGACCGGCACGCTCGACGGAATCGGCCGCTATGTCGCCGGCATCGGCGGCGAACTTCTCGACGGGCTGAACATCATCGGCGCCTCGATCTACGGCGCGGGCCGGCGCGTCACCGGCAAGCAGCAGGTGCGCCTCGCCGCCATCGTCCACCAGATGGACAAGATGGGCGTCCGCGCGCTGCCGATCATCTCGCTGATGAGCTTCCTGATCGGCGCGATCATCGCCCAGCAGGGCGCCTTCCAGCTGCGCAATTTCGGCGCCGAGATCTTCGTCGTCGATCTCGTCGGCATCCTGCAGCTTCGCGAGATCGGCGTGCTTCTCACCGCCATCATGATCGCCGGCCGCTCGGGCAGTGCGATCACGGCCGAGATCGGCTCGATGAAGATGCGCGAGGAGGTGGACGCGCTGCAGGTCATCGGGCTCAACCCGATCGGCGTCCTCGTCTTCCCGCGCCTCGTCGCGCTGACGCTCGTCCTGCCGCTGCTCGCCTTCGTCGCCGACATCATGGGCCTTGGCGGCGCCATTCTCATCACCTGGACCTATTCGGGCATTCCGCCCGCCGCCTTCATCCAGCGCCTGCGCGAGGCGGTCGATATCGGCAGCGTGCTGGCGGGCCTGATCAAGGCGCCTTTCATGGCGATCGTGATCGGCGTCGTCGCCTCCGCGGAGGGCATGAAGGTCGGCGGCAGCGCGGAGAGTCTGGGCGCCCACGTCACGACCTCCGTCGTCAAGTCCATCTTCCTCGTCATCCTGGTCGATGCATTCTTCGCGATCTTCTACTCCTCGATCGGATTTTGACGGCATGGCCATCGAAGAGGCGAAGGACGACCACGACATCATCATCCGCGCCCGGGACGTCACTGTCTCCTTCGGGACGAAGACGGTGCTGGACGGTCTGTCGCTGGATGTGCGGCGCGGCGAGATTCTCGGCTTCGTCGGCGGATCGGGGCAGGGCAAGTCGGTGCTCCTGCGCACGATTCTCGGGCTGAACGCCAAGCAGGGCGGCACGATCGAGATCTTCGGCACGGATTACGAGCGCGCGAGCGACGAGGAGCGGCTGGCGGTCGAGCGGCGCTGGGGCGTTCTCTTCCAGCACGGCGCGCTCTTTTCCTCGCTTTCGGTCCTGGAGAACATCCAGGTGCCGATGCGCGAATATCTCGACCTGTCGCCCGGCCTGATGAACGAGCTGGCGCGTCTGAAGATCGACCTCGTCGGCCTGGCGCCGGACGCGGCCGACAAGTTTCCCTCCGAGCTCTCCGGCGGCATGATCAAGCGCGCCGCGCTCGCCCGCGCGCTCGCGCTCGATCCCGACATCGTCTTCCTCGACGAGCCGACCTCGGGCCTCGACCCGATCGGCGCGGCGGAGTTCGACGAGCTCATCATGACGCTGCGCGATACGCTCGGCCTCACCGTCTACATGGTGACCCACGACCTCGACAGCCTCTTCCAGGCCTGCGACCGCATCGCGGTGCTGGGCGGCAAGAAGGTGCTCGTCGAGGGCCCGCTCCAGACCATGCTCGATTTCGACGAGCCCTGGGTGAAATCCTACTTCCACGGCAAGCGCGCCCGCACGATCGTGCGCGACGAGCCGTCGAACGAGACCGACGAGAAGGCCGGCTGATGGAAACCAAAGCGAACTACGTGCTGGTGGGCGTCTTCACCGTCGTCATCCTCCTCCTGTCCTTCGGCTTCGTCTACTGGTCGGCCAATGTCTCGGACAAGGACCAGCAGGTCTCGATGATCGTGCGCATCGAAGGCTCGGTGACGGGCCTCAGCGTCGGCAGCCAGGTTCTGTTCAACGGCCTGCGCGTCGGCGACGTGCGCAATCTGCGCATCGATCCGAACGATCCGCGCGTCGTCATCGCGACGACGCGGCTGGAGGCCACGACCCCGATCACGACCTCGACGCGCGCCACGATCGGCTTCGCGGGCCTCACCGGCCAGGCCTTCATCGAGCTGAAGGGCGGCGACGTCACCGAGCGCAACATCATCACCTATGCGCAGGAGCAGGGCGCGATCCCGGTCATCAAGGCCGATCCCTCCGACGTCACCGACATTCTGGCGACCGCCAAGGACATCGCCGAGCGCGCCAACAACATCCTGGCGCAGTTCGAATCGGTCGCGAGCGACGTGCAGCCCGCCGTGCGCACCACGGCCGACAACATCACCGCGACCTCGCAGAACATCCGCGTCTTCACCGACAGCCTCGCCCAGAATTCCGACCAGATCGACGATTTCATCGCTTCGATCAGCCGGCTGGCCGGCACCGCGAACACGGTCGCCGAAGCCCTGCCGGACGCGATCCGCTCGGCGCAGTCCGTTATCCAGGCGGTGAATCCGGATTCGGTCCGCACGACGGTGGACAACGTGGCCGCGATCAGCGGAACGCTGCGCGCCCAGTCCGACAAGGTCGCCTCGGTCGTCACCTCCATCGAGACGGCGGCTTCCAGCGTCGGCTCGGTCGGCGAGGCGATCCGGCGCAACACGCCGGCGATCGACCGCTTCCTCACCAATCTCGGCCCGATCTCGGACACGGCGACCAGCGTCGCGACCCGCCTCGACACGACGCTCGCCTCGGCGAACGAGGTTCTGGCCGCCGTCGATCCGGCGCAGGTGCGCTCCACCGTCGCCAATATCAGCAGCGCCGCCGAGCAGGTCCGCAACGTCGCCTCCTCGATTGGCGACCAGTCCGACCAGATCCGCCGCGCCGTCGCCGGCGTCGTCGAGGTCGTGGACAATGTCGATCGCATCACCGAGGGCGTCGCCTCCAATTCCGCGGCGATCACCGACTTCCTCTCGGGCGTCGGCCCGCTCGCGCGCAACGCCAACACGGCGGTGACGAGCTTCAACGAGACGCTGACCTCGGCGAACCGCGTGATCTCGTCGGTTAATTCCGACGAGGTGGCGCAGACGGTGAGCAACGTCTCCGGCATCGTCGCGGCGATCAACGCCAAGACGCCCGCCATCCAGTCGGTCATCGACGGCGTCGACCGCACGATCCGCACCGTCGACACCACGCTGACCGGCTTCGACGGCACGCGCGAGCGCGTGGACGGCATCCTTGCCGGCATCGAGCCGGAAACGGTGAACCGCGCCGTCGATAACGTGTCCTCGGCGACCGACAACGTCGCTAAGGCCGCCGACTCGATTGCCAGCATCGCGAACGACATCGGCGCGCGCCGCGACGATATCAACCGCATCATCACCAATGCCGAACAGACCAGCGCCAAGGTCAACACGGCCTCGACGCGCCTCGACGCGGTGCTGGCCTCGCTCGACCGCCTGCTCCAGGCGGACTCGACGGAGGGGCTGGCGGCGGAAGCCTCCGCGACGCTCGCTTCGATCCGTCAGGTCGCGGGGAACATCAACTCCCGCGTCGGGCCCATCGCGGACAACATCCAGAGCTTCTCCGGCAACGGGCTGCGCGATGTCCAGTCGCTGGTGCGGGACGTGACGCGGTCGGTGAACCGGATCGAAGGAGCGGTCAGCGACTTCCAATCCAATCCGAGCCGCATCATCTTCGGCGGCGAAGAGGTCAAGCAGTACAACGGCCGCAACCGGCGGTGAGTTCGGCCACCCCATCGGGCGGCCGGTCCCGGCCGCCCTTCGTGACGAGTAAGGAATATTCGATGCACGCCGCCGTTCTTCGTTCGGGCCTCCTCGCCGCGCTGGCTTTCGCGCTCGGTTCCTGCGCGTCGCTCGGCGCCGCGACGCCGCCCGATACCTACGAGATTTCCGCGCCCACCGGCACTGTGCGCAGCGCCAGCGCCACGCGCGCGCAGCTGCTCATCCCCGAGCCGACCGCGATCAAGACGCTGGACAGCAGCCAGATCGTCATCAAGCCGACCTCCTACACGGTCGAGTATCTCGCCAAGAGCCAGTGGAGCGACCGCCTGCCGCGCATGGTGCAGCTGCGGTTCGTGCAGGCCTTCGAGAACACCGGCCGCGTCGCGGCTGTCGGCGTGCCGGGGCAGGGCCTTGCGATCGACTATCAGGTCGTCATGGAAATCCGCCGCTTCGAGATCGACGCCGGCGGCTCGCGCAAGGCCGTCGTCGAGATCGCGGTCAAGGCGCTGAACGACCGCACGGGCGCGGTGCGCGCGACGCGCGTCTTCACCAACGAGTCGCCCGTGACCGGCACGACCAATGCCGGCTACGTCGCCGCGCTCGATCGCGCCTTCGACGCGACCAGCACCGAGATCGTCGCCTGGATGCTGAAGCTCGTCTGATACCGGCGGCCTTTCCACAGGACCGCTGGTATCCCGCCCCGTCCCTCGACAGGCTCGGGAGGCGCGGCGGCGGCTGACGCCGCCGTAATGCCCTGACCTTTGATATGTCGAAGGTGAGGTCCGCCGGAATGACCTTCGGCACGGGACGAACTCCGACCGCGCGCTTCCCGGCGGCGCTCCATGCCAAGCCTTCAGCGGGGCTTGAGCCTTGCGACCGGGGTTGATCCGCCACAACGGTGCATGATGGCCGGAACGCGCCTTCCTGTGGGCGCTTCTTTGGCCTGTCGGGCGTAGCCCCTTCGGCGGCTGAGCTAGCTGACTTTCCGCGTTAAACCGACCTACCAGCACTGCGCCGCGCTGTGGCACTTGGAAACGAGACGACCGTCGCAACGTGCGGCGCGTCCCGACCTTGCTGCGCCGCTTCTTCACGGATGACGTTGTCCGGGCTGACGCACCATCCAAGCGTCCGGCGCCGCTTTCTCGTCCCATCTGCCCCTTGGACCGAACGTCCCTCGCATGGGGCCGTCTGCGGGACGTCCGAACACCGCGAATCATGCCGCTGTCGTCTCCGACGGCAGCGGTCGCGGGCCGATCAACTCGGTTACCGTCCGTATCGTGCTCCTCATACGAGAGGTCCTGATCTTCGACATGTCGAAAGTCAGAGTTCCCCGATGACGTCTTCCGCAGCCGTGAGGCTTGGCCGGGTCGTTTCGGGTATCTCCCTTCCTCAGGCCTCATCGCCTGAGAATTTTCGTCCGAACGCCGGCGTCACCACGTCATCCGATATGAAAAAGGGGCGGCCCTCGCGAGCCACCCCTTTTCCATGTCTGTCGGTGAGCGCTGCCGCTGTCAGGCGTCGAAGCGTCCCGAGGCATGGGCGAGCATCGTGTAGACCTTGCCCGTGTCGGAGCTGAGATAGGTCCGCGTCATCTGGTTCTCCGGGTCCTTGCGCGCGATGTCGGCCAGCAGGGTCTCGAAGTCCGCGATGTAGCGGTCCACCGCCGAACGGAACTCGCCGTCGCGCTGATACTTGCGGCGGATCTCGTCGAAGGTCTGCTGCCCCTTCATCGTGTAGAGGCGGCGCGTGAAGACGTTGCGCTCGCCGCGCCGGTAGCGCTCCCAGAGATCGACGGACGCGTTGTGGTCGATGGCGCGCGCGATGTCGACGGAGAGCGAGTTCAGCGACTCCACCACATGCTCGGGCGTGCGGGCCGCCCGGGCTTCCTCGGTCGGCGCCGGCGCGGGGGCAGAGGCCTCCGGCTGACGCGCATCCGCCTCGTCCTCGTCGCGCGAGGCGCGGCGCAGAAGATCGGAGACCCAGCCGCCGCTTCGACCGGTGCGGTCGTCGCCGGAGGACTGAACCGGCGGCAGGGCCGGGGCCGGCGCCTGCTGCTGCATCGGCGGCGTATAGGCCGGAGCCGGCGGGGCCGGCGGAGCCTGCACGGGGCGCGGTGCCGCCGCAGCCTGGGGAGCGGCCTCTTCGAGATCGAGCGAGCCGCGCAGATCCCGCGCCAGGTTGCCGTCGGACGCCGCGAAGGAGGCGGTCGCCCGCTGCGGCTGTGCGACCGACGCCTCCCGGGCGAGCGGTGCCTCGGACACGGCTGACGCCGCACGCTCGGCCGACGCCTTCGGCGCCGAAGCCCGCGTCTCGCCGCGAGGCGAGCCCTCGGCGGCCGGACGGCGGCCGCCGATATCGAAGGCGCGGCCCGACTGGTTCACGATCTCGCTGAGATCGCGAAGCGCCCGGATCTGATCGGACACGGCGCGGCGCATGGCCTCGGTCGAGTCGCGCGTCTCCTCCGGCAGCTCGGACACGCCGCGACGGATTTCCTCGCGGGTGGAGGAGAGCTCCAGCCGGATGTCGGCCGCCGTCTTGCGCATGTCCTCGGTCGCCCCGGCAAAGCGCCGGGTGGCGTCCTCCACCGCGGCCTGCACGGTGTTGCGGATGTCGGCTGCGAGCGTGCGAGACCGCGCCTGGGCATCCTCGATCCGCTTGCCGGCATCGTCGAGCGAGCCGCCGACTTCGGCCGTGAGGCGCGTGGAGAGAAGCTGCGAGCGCTGCTCGGTGCGCTCGAAGAGACCGTCGACGACCTCCTCGAAAGACCGCATGAGCGCGCCGATCTCCTCCGAGCGCTGCACGAGCCCGGTGGAAAGCTCCTCCAGGCTGCTCCGGCGCTCGTCGAGCGTCGTGTGCAGGTTGCTCTGCGCCGCGTCGATCAGCGTCACGGCTTCGCTCAGCGTCGTGCCGTGCTCGCCGAACCGATCGGCGATCGTCGCGATGCGCGAGAAGGCGCTGGACGAGACCTGATCCAGCTTGCCGATATTGCCCTCGAGAAGGCGCGTCGACTGGTCGATCCGATCGGCGGCGCGGTCTGCGCCTTCGGTGAACCGGCCGCTGGATTCCTTCAGCGAGGCGTCGATGAAGACGAGGTTTCCGGCCGCTTCCTCGACGAGGGTGCGCAGGTCGCCATTCGTCTGCGAGAGCCGCGAGACGAGCCCGTCCACGTCGCGGGAGAGCTGGTCCCGCATCTCGGAAACGGCCGCGACCGTGCCGGACGCCTTTTCGTCCAGCGTCGAGAGGATCTGCTCGGAGGACTGAACGAGAGACTGGACGGTCTCCTCGGCCCGCCGCCCGAGGGCGGCGACGATGGCCGAGTTCTCCGTGCGCAGCCGCTCGGCGGCATCGCGGGAGGCGTCGGCGATCAGCTTCACGACCGCCGAGCCGTTCTCGCCGAGGGTCTGGATGATCGGCCGCGCCTCGTCGTCGAGAAGGCGGGCGAATTCCGCGCCGTGCCCCGACAGCATCTCGCTGATCGAGCGCGTGCGCTCGTCGAGATCGGCCGAGAGCGACTGGCCGCGAGCCGCGATCTCGCGCTCGGAGACGCCGACACGCTCGGCAAGCTCCTCGCTGAAGGCGCTGGCGCTCTCGATGAGCTGGTCGCGGGCGCGGTCCGCCTCGATGCGGATCGCATCGGTGGCGCCGACGAGCTGGGACGCGACTTCCGCGCTCTGCGAGAGGATCGCCTCGCGAGCCGCGTCGGCATCGTGGCGGAGCCGGCTGGACGCCGTCGCGATATCGTCGCGGATGCGCTCGGCGGCGGAGCCGACCTCGTTGCGCAAGGTCTCGGAGATGCCCCCGAGTTCGCCCCGGATGGCGCCCGTCGCCGCGTCGATCTCGCCGCGGATGTTGGCGGAGGAACTGCCGAGAGCTTCCGTGACCTCGCCGGAGAGACGGCCGAGCTCTTCGGTGAAGCGCAGGGCGCGCTCGTCGAGCGAGCCTGCCGCGCGCTCCGTTTCGGCACGGATCGCGTAGGACGCGCTGCCCAGCCGCGAGGCGAAGGCGTCGGTGCTGTCGGCAAGGGCCGAGCGTGCCTCGTCGGTGCGCTCGCGAAGCGAGGCTGTGGCGAGGGCCACGCTGTCGGTGAGGGCGACCGCGTCCTCGCGGACCCGCTCGCGGGAGCGATGGCCCGCCTCGATCAGAAGGCCGGAGGCCTCCGCGATCTTGCCGGCGAGGCCTTCCACCTCGACGTTCAGCTGGCGGCGCGCGAAGCTGGCGCGGTCGCCGAGCGTCTCGGCCGCATGGGCGACCTCGGCGGCGATGCCGTCGGCATTCGTGCGGACATCCTCGCGGGTGCGCTCGCCGATCTCGGCGAGGAGGCGCGAGGCCTCCGCGATGCGCTCGGCCAAGCCGGCCGCCTCGTTGGCCAGATGGTCGCGGGCCGTTCCCGTGCTCGCACCGATGGCCTCGACCGCCTGGGCGATCTCGGAGGAGAGAAGGGCCGCGTCGCCGCGAACCTGCTCGCGCGAGCGCTTGCCGGAGGACGTGAGGAGATAGGCGGCTTCCTCGATCCGCTCGGCCAGACGTCCGGCTTCGGTGCCGAGGTCGTCGCGCACCGTCGTGCCGCGTTCGCCGATCGTCTCGGCGGCGCGTGCGATCTCGACGGCCAGAAGCGAGGCCTGTTCGCCGACCTTCTCGCGGGAGAGTTCGCCGGACGATGCGAGAAGCTGGGCCGCTTCCTCGATCTTCTCGGCGAGGCGGCCGGTTTCGGAGCCGAGATCGCCTCGCAGCGTCTCGCCGCGTTCGCCGATGATCTCGACGGCGCGCTGGACCTCGGCGGCGACGAGCGCCACCTCGGCACGAACCTCGTCCCGCGTCTTCTCACCCGAGGAGAGGATGAGGCTCGACGTCTCCTCCAGCCGGTCGGCGAAGCGACCCGCCTCGTCTCCGATCTGGCCGCGGGCGGTGTTGCCGCGTTCCGCGATCGTCTCGGCGGCGCGGGCGATCTCGGCGGTGAGGAGGGAGACCTCGCGGCGCACGTCCTCCCGCGTCATCTCGCCCGAGGAGGAGATGAGGCCATTGGCCTCTTCGATACGCTCGGCAAGGCGCAGAGCCTCGCTCGTGAACTCTTCGCGGGCCGCGCCGCTGCCGGCCGCGATCGCTTCGATGGCGCGCGTGATCTCCCCGGAGAGAAGAGCCGCATCCTGGCGGACCTGTTCGCGCGACCGGTCGCCGGACGCGATGAGAAGCGCGTTGGCCTCCTCGATGCGCTCGGCGAGGAGGGTGCCTTCGACCGCGATTTCCTCGCGGGCCCGGCCGCTGCGCTCGCCGAGGGACTCGACGGCGCGGCTGATCTCGCCGAGCAGCATGGCCGCGTTTTCGCGAAGCTGGTCGCGGGAGCGGTCGCCGGCGCTGGCGATGACGCCGGAAATGCCGTCCATGCTTTCCGCGACGCGGCTTGCCTCGATCCCGATCTCGGTGCGGACCAGTCCGCCACGTTCGGCGATGGCCTCCACGGCCCGCTCGATCTCGGTGCGGATGAGATCGGCGTCCTCACGGACCTGCTCGCGGCTGCGCTCGCTCGACTGCGACAGGATGCCGGCCGCCTCGACGATCTGCTCGGCGATGCGGTCGGCCTCGCGGCCGATGTCCTGGCGGGCGGTGCCGCTGCGCTCGCCGATCGTCTGGATCGCGCGGGCGATCTCCTCGGAGATGAGGATCGCATCCTCGCGGACCTGATCGCGCGTCCGCTCGCCGGTCGCCGCGAAGAGCGTCGAGGCCTCCGCGATATGGGCGGCGAGACGCTCGGTCTCGCTGCCGATCTGACGGCGGGCGGCATCCGCCTTTTCGCCGATCGTGCCGGCGGCCGTTTCCACATGCGAGGCAAGGGAGGCGGCTTCCTGCCGCAGCTGCTCGCGGGACAGATCGACCTTCTCGCGCAGGCGCTCGTCGACCGTTCCCAGCTCGACGGCCAGGATCTCGGCCTGACGGCCGATCTCGGCGGCAACGGAGTCGGTGCGCTGGCTGAGGGCGCCGATCGCCTCCATGACCTCGGCGGAGATCAGGCTGGCGCTCTCGCGGAAACGCTGGTGCGAGCTGGCGCCGACTTCCGTCAGATGCAGCGTCGCGCCGTCCAGCTGGCTGGCGAGGGCTTCGATCTGCGAGCCGATCTCGATCCGGGCAAGGCCCGCGCGCTCGCCAATGGCTTCGGCCGCGTTCGCCACTTCCGCGGCGACGGCATCGGCCTCTTCGCGCAGACGAAGGCGGGAGACGTCGCCGGCTTCGCGCAGGCGCTCGCCGATCGTCGACAGGGTGCCGGCCAGGGTCTCGGCCTCGCGGGCCACGTCCTCGCGCACGCCTTCGGTGCGTTCGCGCAGAAGCTCGACCACGCCGAGGACTTCCGCCGACATGTCCGACGCGCCCTCGCGGAACCGCTCGCGGGAGACCTCGCCCGCTTCGCGCAGGCGATCATGCGCCAGCGCGAATTCGGCGGCGAGAGCCTCGGCCTGCGCGCCGATCTCGCGGCGGGCTTCCTCGGCATCGCCACGCAGACGGTCGGTCATGTCGCCGAGACCGCCGGTGAGGTTGACTGCGACATCTGCCAGGCGCTCGCGCGCCGCCTCGGCCTCGCTCCGCATGACGAGCGCGGCATCGCCGATCTTGGTGACGAAGAGTTCGCTGTCGCCCGAGAGCTGCTCGCGCGTCTGGCTGGCCTCGCGGCGCATGGAAGCCGCGACGTCGGCGATCTGGACCGCGAGCGCCTCGGCCTCGCCGGACAGATGCTGGCGCGACTCCTCGGAGATGAGGCGGATGGCCGCCGCCGCGCTGCCGATCGTCTCGGCGATGCGCGCGCTCTCGGCGCTGATCTCGCCGCGCACACCGTCGGCCTTGAAGGACACGTCCTCGGCGACGCCGGAGAGGCGCTCGGCCAGACGATCCGCCTCGGCGGACAGGCGCAGGCGAAGCTCTTCGCCCGACGAGATGAAGATCTGCTCGATGCCGGAGACGTCCGACCCGATCTTGCCGACCTCGTTTTCGAGCGCCTTGCGGGCGTTCTCGGCCTCGATCGTCATGGATGCGGTGGCGGTCGTGATCGCCGTGCGCAGCGTCTCGGCGACGAGGCTCGCGCGGTTGGAGAGCGTGCGCTCGACATTGCCGAGACCCCGCTCCAGCGCGGCCGAGATCGCCTCGGTGCGCTGGTCGAGCGCGCCGGTGAGAGTCGCGCCGCCGGAGTCGAGCGCGGTAACGAACTCGTCGCGGCGGTTTTCGAGCGCGCGGCTGACGTCGCCGACGCTCTGCTCGATCGCGCGGCGAACGTCGTCGCTGCGATCGCCGAGCGTAGCGGCCGCCGCCTGCGCCACGTCGTCGAGGAGATCGACGAAGCCCTGGCGGCGCTCGTCGAGGACGAGGGCGAAGCGCTGGTCGACGCCGCCGAGAAGGCTAACGATCTCTTCCGTGCGGCCGGTGAGCGCGGTGTCGATGAGGTCGCGGCCGCGGTCGATCTCGGCGGCGAGGCGCTGCGTGCGCTCGTCGATTCCGCCGAGGAAGGAAGCGGAGGTGTCGGTGCCGTCGACGATGCCGCGGATGGATTCCACCCGCTCGTCGAGCCCGCCGAGCAGCGTCGTCTGCGCGGTCTCGATGAGGTCGCGCAGATTGGCCGAGCGGGCGTCGAGACCCTCGCGCAGCGAGGCGCCGCCCTGGTCGAGATCCTGGATCAGCGAGAGTCTCGTGCCTTCGACGGTGTCGCGCAGGCCGCCGATGCGCTCGGCGAGATCGGAGGTGACGCGGTCCGCCGCGGTGGCGAAGGCGCCGGTGATGGCGCCCACGCGCTCGTCGAGCGCCGAGACGAGGTCGCCCTGCGTCTCGTGGCCGAGGCGGCGCAGGACTTCCGTGCGCTCGCCGAGAAGGTTGCGAAGCTCGCCGTTGCGCTCGTCGAGCGCGCCGACCACGTCGGCCTGCGTGCGGCGAAGAAGCTCGTCCGCCACGGCGAGGCGCTCGGCAAGGCCGGCATCGAGGGTGCCGGCGCGCTCGGAGAGTTCGGAGAGGAGACGCTCGGAACGGCTGTCGATCGAGCCGATGAGGCTCTGCCCGCGCGTGTCGACGCCGACCGCGATGCGGTCCTCGACATCGGCGAGAAGACGCTGGATGCGCTCGACATTGTCCTCGATCGTGGTGGTGATCGCGGTGCCGCGCTCGTCCAGGCTGCCGACGAGATTGTGCTGGGCGAAGGCGAGCGTCGCTTCCAGATCCTCGGTGCGGCCGGAGACGGCGGTCTCGATGCCTGCGATGCGCTCTTCGATCACGCGCTCGAAGCCGCGCGTCGTCTCGTCGAGGGCGGCGCGGACATTGCCGAGACGATCGTCGAGAAGGGCGCGCATCCGGGTCGAATGGCCGCCGAGCGTGTTGTCGGCGAGGGCGAGCGCGTCGCTGGTCTGCACGGCGAGCGTGCGATGGCCTTCCGTGAAGGCCTCGCCAATCTCGCGGCTGCGCTCGGACATGGTGCGGGCGAACTCGGTGGAGCGCTGCTGCAGCGCCTCGGCGATGCGGTCGCTGGACTCGATGATGGCGTTGGAGCGCTCGTCGAGGGCGGAGACGAGCGCGCCGCCGCGCTCCGAAAGCGTGATCTGGAGCGTCTCGAGGCGCTGGTCGAAGCCGCCGATCGCCTCGCCAGACTTCTCCGACAGGAGGAGCGCGGTGCGCTCGACCCGGCCGTCGAGGGCCTCGATGAAGGTGCGGCCGTCGGCTTCCAACTGGTCGCGGCGGGTCTCGAAGATCGCGGCGACGGTCTCGCCCGAGGTCTGGAGGCGCTGATCGATCTCGTCGCTCATGGCCGAGAGACGGGCGACGAGGTCGTCCGATCCCGTGCGGATGGCGCTCGAGCGCTCGTCGAAGAGGCGCGAGACCTCGTCGCCGGCGCTCGTCAGCCGCAGCGTCGCGGCGTCGGCCGTCTCGCCGAAGCGCGCGATGAAGCTCTGGCCCGTCTCCGACAGGCGCTGATCGGCGAGACGGCCCTGGGTTTCGAAGAGCGAGACGACCTCTTCGAGGCGCGCCCCGTACTGACGCGACAGTTCGTCGCCGCGCTCGCGCATCATCGTGTCGAAGCGCGTCGAGGCCGCCTCGATCCGCTCCAGGATTTCAGCAGCCGTGCCGTCCACGTCGCCGACGAGGCGCTGGTGCGAGCCGACGACGGCGGAGCGCAGCTTCTCGGCATGGTTCAGCATGGCCTCGCGCTCGGAGCCCAGATCCTGAACGAGCGCGCGGATGCGCACTTCGTTGTCGGCATAGGAGCGCTCGAGCGAGATCACCTCCGACTGAACGAGGGATTCCAGCTCGGACGTGCGGGCCAGCGCCCGCTCGACGCCTTCGCCGAGCGCCGCGACCTCGCGGCGGATCGCCTGACCGACGCTCATGACTCGCTCGGTCGCCATGGTCTCCGGCTCGGCGAGGCGCAGGGCGACCTCGGCCATGGAGCGGCTCATCAGCTTCAGTTCCTGGCTGCGGCGAACCATGACCGCGAAGGCGAAGATGAGAAGAACGGGAACGACGGCCGCGGCGGCGACGAGGAAGAAGCCGGCGGAGGCGGCGAGGTTCGAGGCGTCGGTCGGAACGTTGAAGAGCTCGGAGCCGTAGATGCCGCTGCCGACATAGAGCGTGGCGACGACCCAGAAGGCGGAGACGGCGAGCGCGATATAAAGCGGGGCGCGCGATGCCTTGCGCTCCATGATGCCCTTCGCCATCACGGCGAAGCGGCGCTCCTCGTCATTGGCCGGCTGACGCGGCGTCGTCCGCTCCTCTCGCGCCGTGCGGGCTTCGGTCTCGCGGATCGGGGGCGTGACGGGCTCGGGCTGGCGCTCGGCCTTGGCGTCCTGCTCGGGAACGACGGCGGCGCGGAGGGCCGGGCGGGCGATGCTCGGGGCTTCCGAGGTCGCGGACGGCGTCGAGGTGGTGCCTGCGACGGCGGCGGCGGCCGAAACCGCGCCGGCCATGCCGGATAGATCGACGGTGCCGACGCTCGGGCCTTCCGTGCCCGTGGCCGAAAGCCTGACGGGCTCGCTCTCCTCGATCTCCACCGTGGTCAAAGGAGTTTCCGCGTCGGCCGTGTCGTCCGCGGCCATTTCGGCGGCGAGACCGGCTTCCATGTCGGCTTCGAACGTCGCCTCGTTGAAATTGTCGTAGGTCGCGGTCGCCTCGCCGGAGACCGACGCATCGGACTCGCTGCGGAACGTGTCGGTGGCTTCCAGCACCGTGCGTTCGAACTCTTCGAGGGCGAACTCGATGTCCACGCGATCGGCCGAGAGCGTCTCCGTCTCGATGTGGCCGCCGGCCGTGCCGGCGGACTGCAGGCCGGACGGCTCCAGCTCCGCGCCAGCGACAGGCTCGATACCGGACGCATCGACCTCGACTTCGAGGTCGTTCGGCGCGGCCGCTTTCGCGCCCTCCGCCGGAGGCGTCGAGCCGACAGCCGGATCGCCGAAATCGAAGTCGGCGTTCAACGCCGCTTCCAGCTCGCTCAGAGCCTCGTCGGTCAGCGGGTCGGTTGGTTTGATGTTCGCCATGGTACCGTCGCGCCTCACAACTCGTTACTCTGCACCGAACCGCGTCGCCGCTCCGGCCGAGCCGGGCAATGATCGCGATCCTGTCCGCCGCCGATGGAAGAACGGCGGGTGCGAAAGAGAGCTTCGCCTTCTCTCATCGTAGGTACGGCGCCTCACGAAATAAACCTTGAATCCCCTCGATCCTTACAAGTTTAAACATAAGGTTAACGCGAAACGCCTCCTGCGAGCCGCATTCCAGCCGGTCAGGCCTAAAATGGCCTCTCTGGAATCGCTAAAATGCGGGTTCTCCACGGATTCATGTCTCGTTCACCGTGCCGACGAGAGAATCAGCTGGCTTAACTCCGCCGTGAGAGCCGGCAGGGCAGGCTGCTTCTCGCACGCTCCGTTTCGGCCGTGCTGACGATCGGCCTTTCGCGTCATGCGGCGGGCCGCAAGCTGAAAGGCGATCATGGCACGAACGTCCAGCCTCCGGCGCGAGCCGGCCTTCTCCTCCGACGTCGCGGTCTGCTCCTCGCATGGACGGCCGGTCGATCTCGTTCATCTGTCCCACCAGACGATGGGCGATACGGGCCTGGAGCGCGAGATCCTCGGCCTGCTCGCCCGCCAGATATCCACCTTCGCCGGCCGCCTGGACAGCGCGACTCCGACGGAGCGGGGGCGCGTCGCCCACGCGCTGAAGGGCGCGGCGCTGAATGTCGGAGCCTTCCTACTGGCCCGGAGCGCCGAGTCCCTGGAACACGCGCCGGCCTGTCCGGACGCGCTGGCGGGCTTCGAGCGGGACCTCGCCGTCACCGGCGCGTTCATCGCCGATATCCTGCGCGACCCGTCGACGGCCCATTGACGAAGGCCCGGCGCAAGGGGCGGCCCGGCAACCGCCGCGCGGCTGCCGATTGACTTTTTTCGGCGGGAACTTCTATCGAACGGTTCCAGACTTCCTTCCCGAACCCGCCGAAGGCTTTGCATGACCGAGATCACCTTCGTGACCCATGACGGCACCCGCTACCCGCTCCAGGCGGCGCCGGGGGCCACCGCGATGGAAGTCGCCGTGAAGAATTCGGTGCCGGGCATCGATGCGGAGTGCGGCGGCGCCTGCGCCTGCGCGACGTGCCACGTCTATGTCGATCCGGCCTGGGTCGACGCGGTCGGCTCGCCCGAGGCGATGGAGGAGGACATGCTGGACTTTGCCTGGGAGATGAAGCCGACCTCGCGGCTGTCCTGCCAGATCAAGGTCGGCCCGGCCCTCGACGGGCTCGTGCTCCACGTTCCCGAGCGCCAGGCCTGACCTGGCGCCTGCGAGCCCGCGACATCTTCACTGTTCGGCCGTCGCCTCGCGAATGTTCTGCTTCAGAAGCCGGCGCAGGCGCATGTTCATCTCGCGGCCCTCGATCGTGTCGAAGTCGCGCTGCGCGCGCTCGTGGTCGGCGAGATAGGTCGCCGTGACCTTGTCCACGCGCGTCTCCATCGCCTCGCAGCTTTTGGAAGGGCCGAGGTTGCGGATCGCGCTTTCCATCTTCTTCAGCCAGAGCTTGGCGATCTTCACGTGGTCGGCCTCGTGGCGCGCGATATCGTCGGCCAGGGTCTTCCAGACGATCCGCGTCTCGGCCGTCGCGGCTCTCGGCGGCGACCATTTGGGCAGCGTCTTCACGAGATGGACGCCGAGATTGGTCTTGCCGACGCTGCAGAGCCCGTTCGGCGCTTCGCGATAGGTCACGCGCCCGTCGAACTTCACCTGCGTCGAGCCGGGATGGCGTACGCCCGTCGCGCTCATCAGCGGGCCCTTGCGGTTGAGGTCGCGGTCGAGCTCCTCCAGCGTCGAGCCTCGCACGGTGAAATAGGTCGTGCGCTCCTTCACCTCGGCGGCGACGGCCGCGTGGCCGAAAAGGCTCCCGGCGAGGAGAGGAATGAGCCAGCGCATCATCTTCGAGAGGTCCCTGTGGACGAGGTCGCCGGAACGGCGCTACTCACATGTAGTGTGGAGGCAATCCAAACAAGGAATCAAGCTTCTGCGACCGATATCCCCCTGAGGCGAGATGCCGTTCGATGACACCGATTTCTCCGCTCGGCGGCCGTCTGCGCCTGGCCCATGGCCGGCATCTGGAGCTCGGCCGGCGCGCCACGATCATGGGCATCCTGAATGTGACGCCGGACAGCTTCTCGGATGGCGGACGCCATGAGAGCGTCGACTCGGCCGTCGAGGCCGCGCTCGCCATGGTCGCGGAAGGGGCCGACATCATCGATATCGGCGGCGAATCCACCCGGCCGGGGGCAACGCCGGTCGATCCCGCCGAGGAGCAGCGCCGCGTCCTGCCGGTGATCGAGGCGCTGGCGGGCCGGCCGGACGTGCTTCTATCGATCGACACCTATCGGTCGGAGACCGCGCGGCTGGCCGTCGCGGCGGGCGCCCATCTCGTCAACGACGTGTTCGGCGCCCAAAAGGATGCCGGGATCGCCCGGGTCGCGGCCGAGACGGGCGCCGGCCTCTGCCTCATGCACACCGGGCGCGAGCGCGAGCCGCTGGCCGACGAAATCGAGGACCAGATCCTGTTTCTTACGCGCTCGCTGGAGATCGCTTCGGAGGCAGGCGTCTCGCGCGAGCAGATCGTGCTCGATCCCGGCTTCGGCTTCGCCAAGGACGGGCCGCTCAACATGCGGCTGATGGCGCGGTTCGAGGAGATTCGGCCGCTCGGCTATCCCGTCCTCGTCGGCACGTCGCGCAAGCGTTTCGTGCGCGGTCTCCTCGGGCGCGACGATCCCGAGCCGGACGTCGCGACGGCGGCGACCAGCGTTCTCCTGCGCGAGCGCGGCGCGGACATCTTCCGCGTCCACAATGTGCGGGCGAACCGCGACGCGCTGGCGATCGCCGACGCCATGTCCGCCGCGATGGCGGGAGAGGTCTGGTGAGGCGGCGCGCGCTGCTGGGGCTCGGCGGAAACCTCGGCGACCCCCAGGCGAACATGCGCGAGGCGCTCCGCGCGCTCGACGGACGGGCCGATACCGAGGTCGTCGCCGTCTCGCGCCTCTACCGCACGCCGCCGTGGGGCGTCACCGACCAGCCCTTCTTCTTCAATGCCTGCGCCGCGGTCGATACGGCGCTCGAGGCCCATGCGCTGCTCGATCTCTGCCTCGAGACCGAACGCGGCCTGAAGCGGGAGAGGCGGGAGCGCTGGGGGCCGCGCACGATCGATCTCGACCTTCTCGACCATGGCGGCGAGACGATCGCGGACGAGCGGCTGACCTTGCCCCATCCCCGGATCGGCGAGCGCGCCTTCGTGCTCGTGCCGCTTGAGGAGATCGCGCCCGGCTTCGTCGTGGACGGCGTGCCGATCGAGGAGCGCCTCGCGCATCTCGATCGCGCCGGCATCGAGCCGGCGAGCGAGGACGGGAACTGGTGGCGGCGGACGGGCGGGATCAGTCCAGGCTGAAGCCGCTGCCGAGGGCGGTTTCCTTGACGGGGTCTTCCTCGCCGCGCTTCAGGCTCATGCCGATGACGGGCACGAGCTTTTCAGCGACGCGGACGGAGACGGTGATATTGAGGCTGTCGGAATCGGCGAGGCGGGCGACCATCGCGCCCTTCAACTGCTTGCGGTTGAGCCCGACGACCATGGCGTTCTGCTCGATCGTGCCGGAGACGATGTCGAGGCCCTTGCCGGCCGCGCCGTCGAGGAAGGAGCCGGCGAAGGAATTGCCCTTCTGGCGGACTTCCGCGCGCATCTTCTGCGAGAAGAGACCGACGCGGCAGGACCCGTCGAGCGCCATGCCGGTCGACTTCTCCTGAGCCTCGCCGGCGAAGGTGCAGACGAACTTCGTGCCCTTGTACTTGCCCGCGACGATTTCGCCGGGGCCGGTCCAGCTGCCGACCACGCGATCGAAGAACGGTTTCTCGGCACCGGCGGAGGACGGGCCGGCGGCCAGGAGGGCGCAGCCGGCGACCAGGAGGCCGGCGACGGATCTGACGGACATGGAGCGGACCTTCCGGGACGATGGACGAAGGGGCGTATTGGCTTGTCCCGATTATCGTCTCGAAGGGTTAACGCATCCTTGCCGCGCCGCCGCGTCCGATCAGTCCACCCGCTTGGCCACCGTCTTGTCCTCCTGCGCCAAGCGCATGAGATCGCCGACGAAATCGCCGATGCGCGGACGGCGCTGGCGCAGGAAGGGCAGGGGGCGGCAGAGGTCCATGGCGGCAAGCCCGATCCGCGCCGTCAGAAGGCCGTTCACCACGCCTTCGCCGAGCCGCGCGGAGAGGCGCGCGGCGAGCCCGTGCCCGACGACCTGCCCGACGATGTTGTCGCCGATGGCGATCGAGCCGGTGACGGCGAGATGGGCGACGACGTCGCGGGTGAGGCGGATCAGTCCGATCGTGCCGGGCCGCGCGCCGTAGAGTTCCGACATGCGGCGAATGAGGCGGACGGTCTCGAAGAGGACGTAGGAAATGTCGACGATCGCCTTGGGGCTGACGGCGGTGACGACCGAGACCCGCTTGGCGCTATCGAGGATCAGCGCGCGGGCCTTGGCATCCAGCGGCACGAGCAGCTCGCGCTCGGCCAGCGCGATCCGGTCGCGCCCGTCGATCACGTCCTCGGCCAGCGCGTCGAGCCGCGCGCGGCCCTCGGCGGTCTCCGGCTTGCCCGCGACGAGCGCCTTGAGGCCGGCGACGACGAGCTTGGCCTCGCTTTCGGAATCCAGATCGTAGGCCCGCCGCGCGGCGCGGCGCTCCTTGTCCACGGCGGCGAGGCGCATGAGCCCCAGCATTTCGCGGCCGACGACGCCGAGCGCTCCGAGCGCCAGAAGCGCGACCAGAACGACGCCGGCCCAGCCGAGCCAGTCTTCCCGCGCGAAGAGACTACGCACGAGATCGTCCAGCGCGAGGCCGATCGCGATCGAGACGAGGGCGGAGAGGGCGCCGAGGAAGAGCTTTCCGAAGGAGAAGCCGCGCCGCCGGGGCGCAGCCGTTTCCATCTCGAGACCGGCGAGCTCGTCGTCGCGCTCGATCGCCTCCTCGGGTTCGATGGCGAGGGCCGCGAGATCGGGAACCGCGCGGGGCGAGCGGGGCATGGCCTCGCGGCGCAGCGTCTCCTCGATGGAGGGGGCCGGCGGATCGACCCGGAAGACGGCGGGGCGGCGGATCGGGCGCTCGGGACTGTCGCTCATCATTTCACCTCAGGCCAGTCGATCGCCGATCAGGAACTGCAATGCGCGGTCGAGGCGGATATGGGGCAGGGACAGCGTCAGGCCCTCCGCCGTGCGTTCCAGCTTCGGCGGGCGGAAGCGCACGAAGGTGATCGGATCGGGTGCCGCGTCCAGCTTGAACAGGCGCGCGGGATCGGAGGGGAGGTCGCCCGGGAAAATGGCGGTCTCCCGTTTTCCG
Organism: Aureimonas sp. Leaf427; assembly: GCF_001425485.1. Taxonomy (GTDB): domain Bacteria; phylum Pseudomonadota; class Alphaproteobacteria; order Rhizobiales; family Rhizobiaceae; genus Plantimonas. Next base: position 165,655 of record NZ_LMQW01000034.1, read on the forward strand.
TCGAAGCTCTCGCCCGCGATGGTCTCGCCGGCGATCGGCGTGCCGACGATGACGGGCAGCTTGTCGCCGTGGTCCTCGACCGTCGCCTCTCGAGTCGCGCGGATCGCGGCCATGGCGAGCGTTTCGGTCTCGGCGCCGGAAAAGCGGGCGCGCTTCACAGCGTCGTCCACGAGACGCTTCACGATCGCCTCCAGCCGAAGATGGCTCTCGCGATGGAGATGGTCGGCCTTGGTCGCGGCGAAGAGGATGCGGTCGATCCGCCGGCCGAGCACGGCGCCGAGCCATGTGGCGCGACCGGGGCGGAAGCAGGCGAGAATGTCGACCAGTGCCGTTTCGAGATCGGCCATGGCCTCCGGCCCGGCATTGATCGCCTGCATGACGTCGACGAGGAGGATCTGCCGGTCGAGCCGGGCGAAATGATCGCGGAAGAAGGGTTTGACGACGACCGACTTGTAGCCCTCGTAGCGCCGCGCCATCAGGCCGGCGAGAGAGGTCTTGGCGTAGGTTTTGCCGGGCTCGACGGGCAGCGGCGCGAAGGTCAGCGCCGGCGAGCCTTCGAGATCGCCCGGCATGAGGAAGCGGCCGGGCGGCAGGGTGGAGAGCGCGGTGCGGTCGGCGCGGCAGGCCTGGAGATAATCCGCGAAGGCCCGCGCGAGCGCCTGCGCCGTCGGCTCGTCGGCCGGGCCGTCGAGATCGGCGGCCGCAAGGAGCTTCAGATAGGGGCCGGCCATCGCGGCGCGCGAGGGAAGGCGCGCGCGGGCGACCGATTCCGCGGAGAAGGTGGCGAAGTCCTTTTCCAGAAGCGGCAGGTCGAGCAGCCACTCGCCGGGATAGTCGACGATGTCGAGCGAGAGGCGGCCGGCCGAGAACATTCGGCTCCAGCCCGAAGCGGATTCGTATTCGATCGTCAGGCGAAGCTCGGAAATCGCCCGCGTCGACTGCGGCCAGAGCCGGTCCTCGACGAGGGTGCGGATATGGTCCTCGTATTGGAACCGCGGCACGCCCGCATCGGGCTGCTCTTCCAGAAAGCTGCGCGCGATCCGCCCGCCCGACTGCGCCTCGAAGAGCGGCAGGCGCCCGCCATGCAGAAGGTTGTGGACGAGGGAGGTGATGAACACCGTCTTGCCCGCGCGGGACAGGCCGGCGACGCCCAGCCGAAGCGTCGGACGGAAGATCGAGCCCGTGCGGTCGGCGATGTTGTCGAACGCGATCCGCGCTTCGTCTGTGAGGCTGGTCATGGAAAGCTGGCGGTGTCCCGTTGGCTGGCCGCCGGCATATAGGGAAGACGCGACGCCTTCTGTAGACGTCTACTCTCGCGTGGGAACGAGAAGCGCTGCAAGGCGCCCCGTGCCGGGCGCGATCTCGGCCAGCGGGGTCGAAAACTCGATGACGGCCAAGCCTGCCGTCGGAAAGCCCATGCGCGCCGTTTCCAGAGCTTGCGGGTCGCCGTCGGGGGCGAGCAAGGCCGTCACCTCGTCGATCATCGGATTGTGGCCGACCAGCATGAGCGAGGAGACGCCGGAATGGCGGGCCGCGGCGATGTAGGCGTCGGGCCCGAGCGCATAGAGATCGTCGATGGATCGCGTTTCCACGTCGTCGCGAAGGAAGGGGCGGATGGCGGCCAGGGTCTCCTGCGCGCGCACGGCGGTGGAGACCAGAATGCGGTCGAGGGAGAGGCCGAGACCATGGAAGGCCGCCCCGACGAGGGGCGCCTCGCGTCGCCCGCGATCGTCGAGCGGGCGCTGATGATCCCGCTGGCCGGGAAGGGCCCAGGAGGAGTGCGCATGACGCAGGAGGAGAAGGCGGCTCGAAGCGCTCGTGGGCATGAAGACCGAGTAGTGCCTTTCGCTCCTTCGGGCAATCCGTCCGTCCGGAGAAGCATCGTGGCGGGTCTTCTTGGCGAAATGACGTTGCCCAGCCATGAAAATTTCGTAAAAACGGATGCTTATCCCAAACTGATGATGTTGGGACGCATTGCGGTAATGCCGCTTGTTCGCGAAGTCTTCGGTGGCTATAAGCACGCCGAGACGGCATCCGAGGAAGCGATATGAGCGAAACTCTGCCCATCATCTCATCGACCCTCTCGGAAGATGGCACCTTCATGAACGAGCGGCAGCGGGAGTATTTCCGAAAGAAGCTGCTCGCCTGGAAATCCGAGATCCTGCGCGAGTCCCGCGAGACGCTGGATGCGCTGGCGAACGACAACTCCAATCTCGCCGATCTGGCCGACCGCGCTTCTTCGGAGACGGATCGCGCCATCGAGCTTCGGGCGCGCGATCGTCAGCGCAAGCTGATCTCCAAGATCGACGCGGCGCTGGAGCGGATCGAAGAGGGGACCTACGGCTATTGCGAGGAAACCGGCGAGCCGATCAGCCTCAAACGGCTGGACGCCCGGCCGATCGCCACCATGTCGCTCGAAGCGCAGGAGCGACACGAGCGGCGCGAGAAGGTCTATCGCGACGAGTGATGCATCGGCCGGTCTTCCCGGCCGATGTCTTTTGCGGGGTTCGAGAACGGCGGCCAACGTCCGTTTGCCCCCGAGTGCCGAAGGCGCGGCTTTCACTTTTCGCGCATCTTCGAAGGAATGCAGGCCTCGCCGATCCATCCGGTTAGCCCCAGGTTCGGCCGATCGGCTCCGACCGAAGCGCGTCCGGCGTCCCCTTCACCGCATGAAGCTTCTCGGCATTCCGTGCATCGAGATCGCCGGCGGTCTTCGATGCTGATGTGAAGTCTTCCGACGTCAGCCTTCGGTCACACGGATCCTCCGCCGCATCTCCTAGCTGGATAGCTGCAGGCTCCGCGTTCTATGTCGACGAAGAACGTCGGAAAACCCGCGACCGTCCCGAGTCGAGGAATGCAGGCCCGGCGGCCGGTCTCAGGCGACATGGCCGAGACGGTGGCGTCCCGGCCATCTTCTGATTCCGTCAGCGATTGCGCCGGTCGGATGTTTCGAGATCGAAGTCGCCAAGAAGGCGCTCCATCTCCTCCTCCAGCGTCAGCGGTCGCTTGGCGGGCGGCGGTGTCGGTGCGGCGCTTTCGACCGGCTTTGGCGGTGCGGGCGGCTTTTCCGGCTGGACGACCGGCGCTTCGGTGCCTTCCTTCGTCGCCCAGATGTCCTCTCCCAGCTGGTCGTTCAGCTGCGCGGAGAGGAAATCCTCCAGATCGTCCTCTTCATCTTCCCACGTGGTCGCGGGCTGGCGGGTTGGCGCGGCAGCGGCCAGCGTAGCTTCGCGAGCGGGTGAAGACGGGGTCGGCGGGACGGGAGGGACGGGCAGGACGACCTCCGGCTCGCGCCGTGTCGCAGGAGCCGGGACGCTCGTTTCGGGGGCGGACTGACGGCCCTGAATGGCCGACGCGAAGCTGCGGACCGCGAGAGGGCGCCGATCGCCGGCATCGGGTGCCGCAACACTCGGAGCGGCCGGCCCGCTTTCCACGCGGGGCGTGGGCGGAGCGACCGGTGCCGGCTGTGCGGGCGCCTGCGGCGCAGGCTGAGGTCTCTCGATCGAGGGCGCGGCGTTCTGCTCGACGGGCGAGCGCACGGGCTCCTTCGCCTTGGCCAGAAGGCGCGCCAGAACCTCTTCGGGCGACGGCTCGTCGCCGACAGGCTTTGCAGCCTCGATCTCGTCCTCGACGTCGTTCGTCCGGTTCGGCTCGTTCCGTTTGGCCTTCGCCTCCAGCTCGGCTGCGGCGGGGGCGGGCTTTGCCGGAAGGGTCGGCGTCGCCATGGACCTTGCTTGGAAGGGCTGGGCCGCGGAGGGCTGGGCCTGGAACGACTGGGCTGGGGAGGGCTGAGCCTGGGAGGGGGGTGCCGGCTGAATCGGCGTTGCCTGACCGGACCTCTGGACAGGCTCCAATGTGCCGCCGACGGTGAAGCGCGGCAGAGGCAGGGAGACCGGACGCTGCGCATCGCCGGCTTCGGTGGCCGCCGGCGGCTGCGGCGCACGCTCGGGCTCGCGCGGCAGCTGGCGCGGCAGGGCGGTGGGCGGGATCGGCTGCGGAGCGCGGGGCGGCTGCGGCTGGGTCGGGGCAAGAGGCGGGCGCGTGGCGGCAGGCGGCACAGGCGCCGACGCCGCGGGCTGCACCGGCGGCTGCGGCGCGACGGTCTGCACGGGCGCCGATGGCAGCACGGGCGGCGCGACCCTCTGCGCCTCGGCCGGCGGGGCGATCGGATCGATCGACACGGCCGGCGCGGACGCGGCGGGCGCCGCTACGACAGGCGCCGATGCGACGGGCGCCGATACGGTCGGGGCCTGCACGACGGGCGCCGAAACGATCGGAGGCGAAACGACGGGCGGCGAAACGACAGGGGTCGTGATGACAGGGGCCTGGACGACGGGCGCGGTCGGGCGTTGCACGGCGACGCTGGGCGCAGACGGCGGCTCCACGGCGGGAATCGGCGCCGGCGGCGCGACGAGGACGGTCGCGTCCCGCTCCGGCTTCACCTCGTCCTTCGAAACCTTCGGTGCGGAAGGCCCCTCGATCGGCGGCGCGACGTTGGGCGCGGGCAGCGAAGAGGATGCCGGCGCCGCTCGGGGCGTTTCCACCACCGGGTCCGAACGATCCGGGACGGATACGACGACGGGTGCGGCCGCGGCGACCGGCGCGACGGGCGGAGCCGGCGGCTGGGGCGGGCGCGGCACCGGCCGCGTCAGCGGGCTCGGCCCGCGCGCGACTTGGGACGGGGCGGCGCCGCGAGCCTGCCCTGCGCCGCGCTGCCCGTAGTCTTCGGCGCCGAGGCTGGGTTCGGTGCGGCCGGGCCGCGCGGAGGGCACACCGCGCAGGATGCTGGCCTCGACCACGAGATCGTTCTGTCCGCCGATCAGGAGGAGATGCTCGACCTCGTCGCGGCGCACCAGGACGAGCTTGCGCTTGGGATCGATCACCGACACGTCCATCACGGCCAGTCGCGGTCCGCGCCCTTTGACCTTCGGTCCGCTGCCGACGCCCATCGCCTTCTTGGCGATCGCCAGGACGATGACGATCAAGGCCAGAACGATGGCCGCGACCAGCGCATAATAGGCGAGCGGCGCCATGTCGGTGCCCACCACATCAGAAAGCCAAGATGGCATGCTGCACTCCTGCAAGCTTTTTTCGATGGTAGACCGGAATTGTCGAGTCGGGACAAGCGCTTTCGGCTGGACTTTCGCGTCCGTCGGCAGCATCGCGGTCCAGCCCCGCAAAAGCCTGGGGCTCCAGATTGCCGGGATCGCGGCATCCGCCCTGTTCGCGCTTCGTCAGATTGCGCCTCGGCTGGCCTGCGTTAGAGAGTAGGGTCATCCGTGAAAGGGCGGCGAGATCGCGTCCCGATCCTGAAGCCGGCAACCGGGCAAAAGAGGTCGAGACTTGAGCCGCGTGGGAACGGGACCCTTATCGATGACGAACGGAACGGGCGTCGGCTTGCCGGACAAGCCGCTGATCGACCGCACGGCGGGCGCGCGGAACGTGCGCAAGCTGCTGGTGCTGTGCGGAGCGCTCTTCTTTCTCGCCGCCATTCCCGCGCTTCTCGGCCATAGCTATGGCGGCAAGCTGCTGCTCGCGATCTTCGCGCTGCTCGCCGTCGTCGGCGTCGTCGTTGTCTTCGCCGCGGCGGTGGGGCTCGTCTCCTTCTCGGCCCAGCCCGGACAAGGCGGCATCGCCAACGATTTCCTCGACACGCTCGACGTCGGCACGCTGATCGTCGATCGCCGCGGCCGCATCGTCTATGCGAACAAGGCCTACGGGCTCGCCACGGGAGCCGCGAACGACCCGGCGGAACTACGCACGATCGAGCGTCTTCTCGCGCGGGAACGCGATGCGTCCGAGGCTATCTACCGCCTCGCCAATCTGGCGCGGGACCAGCGCAGCGGGCAGGAGGAGATCCGTCTGCCGCGAAGCCTCGCCGATGCGTCGAGCACCGAGCCACGCTGGTACCGCGTCTCCGTTCGCCCGCTCAGCGGCGCGTCCGGCGCGCTCCAGGCCTGGCAGATCGCCGACGTCACGGCCGAGCGAGACGATCAGGAGACCTTCTTCCAGGATCTCCAGCACGCGATTGACTATCTCGACCACGCGCCGGCCGGCTTCTTCGCCGCCGACGCCAAGGGGCGCATCGCTTACATCAACGCCACGCTCGCCGATTGGCTCGGTGTCGATCTCGTGGCCTTCCGCCCCTATGCGCGGGCGATCGCCGAATTCGCGGCCGATGGGGACGCGGCTCTTCTGTCGACGAGCCCGGAAGCCGCCGAAGCGGGCGCCGTCAGCATCGTCGATCTCGACCTCGTGCGCGCCGACGGGCACAGGCTGCCGGTCCGGCTCCTGCGCAAGACCGGGCTCCTTCCGGACGGAGCGCCGGGCCTGTCGCGCACGATCGTTCTCCAGCGCAACATCGACGCCAAGGGCGCGGGCGCGCTCGACGCGGCCGAGGTGCGCTTCACGCGCTTCTTCAACTCCTCGCCGATGGCCATTGCGGCGCTCGGGCATGACGGCCGCGTCGTGCGCGCCAATGCCGCCTTCGCGCGCATGTTCGGCCAGCCCGCGGCCGGCGGGCTCGTCTCGGTGGGCGAAGTGGTGGGGGACGAAAGCCGCGACGCGCTGCGCAACGCGCTTCTCGCCGCCGGCCGCCACGATGCCAGCATTCCCGTCGTCGATGTCGAGCTGCCCGGCAGCAGCCCGACCCGCGTCGCGCGGCTCTATCTCAGCGCCGCCGGCGAATCGGGCGACGGATCGGGCGACGCCGCCATTCTCTACGGCGTCGACATCACCGATCAGCGCTCGCTGGAGGAACAGTTCGCCAAGAGCCAGAAGATGCAGGCGGTCGGCAATCTGGCCGGCGGCATCGCGCACGACTTCAACAACGTCCTGACGATCATCACGGCCTCGGTCGACTTCCTGCTTCTCAACCACCGCTCGGGCGATCCGTCCTTCCAGGACCTTCTTCTCATCAAGCAGAGCGCCAACCGCGCGGCCTCGCTCGTGCGCCAGCTGCTCGCCTATTCGCGGCGCCAGACCATGCGCCCGAAAATGCTGAACCTCACCGACGTCATCGCGGACATGCATCTTCTTCTGAAGCGCATTTCGGGCGACCTCGTGAAGCTCGAGCGCCATCACGCGCGCGACCTCTGGCCGGTCATGGCCGATATCGGCCAGTTCGAGCAGGTGATCACCAATCTCGTGCAGAACGCCCGGGACGCCATGCCCGAGGGCGGGCGCATCCAGGTTTCCACGCGCAACGTGCCGGATGGCGAGACGCGCGGCTTCGGCTACGCGGAAATGCAGGGCGGCGACCACGTTCTCGTCGAGGTCATGGATTCGGGAACGGGCATGCCGGCCGACGTCGCCGAGCGGATTTTCGAGCCCTTCTTCACCACCAAGGAGATCGGCAAGGGCACGGGTCTCGGCCTGTCGATGGTCTACGGCATCGTGAAGCAGTCGGGCGGCTTCATCTTCGTCGACTCGAAGGTCGGGCAGGGCACGACCTTCCGCATCTTCCTGCCTCGCCACATTCCCGCGGACCTGCCGCTGACGAACAAGGTCGAGCCCAGCCTTTCCGCCGAGCAGGTCGCGGCCAAGGCCGATCTTTCCGGCACGGCCTCGATCCTGCTGGTGGAGGACGAGGACCATGTGCGCGCCGGCAATGTGCGCGCGCTGAAGATGCGCGGCTACGAGGTTCACGAGGCCTCGTCCGGCGTCGAAGCGCTGGAGGTGATGGAAGCGATCGGCGGGCGGGTCGATCTCGTCGTCTCCGACGTCGTCATGCCCGAGATGGACGGCCCGACCCTCTTGCGCGAGATGCGCGCCAAGCGGCCGGACCTGAAGTTCATCTTCGTCTCCGGCTATGCCGAGGACGCCTTCGCCAAGAACCTGCCCGAGGGCGAGAAGTTCGGCTTCCTCGCCAAACCCTTCTCGCTCCGCGACCTCGCCATCGCGGTCAAGGACATGCTGGAGGAATAGGCGGTCAGTCCGCCGACAGCGCTTCGGCCAAGCGCTGCGCCACGAGAGCCTTGGCGATGCCGGCCGCAAGGCGGGCGTTGGAGCGCACGAGGGCGATGTTGGTCTCCAGCGACCTGCCCTCGCTCAGCTCGAAGATCCGCTGCAGGAGGAAGGGCGTGACGGCCTTGCCGGCGATGCCCTTCCGGTCGGCATCGCCCAGCGCGTCGGCGATCCAGAGCTCCACGATATTGGCCTCGATCTCGTCCTCCGCATCGACCGGATTGCCGATCAGCATGCCCCCGCCGAGCCCGATTCGGCTGCGCCTGTGCTGGAAGGAGGCGATGGCCTCCGCCGAATCGAGCCGAAGCGGGGCGGGCAGGCCCGAGACGCGCGACCAGAAGGCCGGCCAATCGTCGCTGCGATAGCCGATGACCGGAACGCCTTTCGTCTCAAGCACTTCCAGCGTCTTTCCGATATCCAGAATCGCCTTGGCGCCGGCCGAGACGACGATGACCGGCGTCGCCGCCAATTCGTCGAGATCGGCGGAGATGTCGAAGCTCGCGCCTGCGCCGCGATGGACCCCGCCGATGCCGCCTGTGGCGAAGACGCCGATCCCGGCGAGCGCCGCCGCGATCATCGTCGCCGCGACCGTGGTGGAGCCCGTGCGGCCCGTCGCCATGGCGAAGGCGAGATCGGCCCGAGAGAGCTTCATCACCGAGGTCGCCTTGGCCAGCGCTTCGATCTCGGCATCGTCGAGCCCGATCCGCAGAACGCCGTCGAGCACCGCGATCGTCGCAGGCTCGGCACCCTCCGCGCGCACCAGCGCCTCGACGCCCCGCGCGGTCTCGACATTCTGCGGATAGGGCATGCCATGCGTGATGATCGTCGATTCCAACGCCACGACCGGGCGGTTTTCGGCGAGTGCTGCCGCGACACGCGGCGAAAGGCGAAAGGGCTGGTCCGTCATGGTGGGCATCCTTCAGGAGGCGAGGGAGCGCGGAGGCGCCATCGCCTCCATCGTTCGTGCGATGGTGTCGACCGTCTCGCCCGTTTCCGACGCATCCATCGAGATGCGCCGGCTGGCGGCGGCCATCCCGAGACGGGCGGCTTCGAGAAAGGGGCGGCCTGCCACGATCGCCTGGAAGGCGACGCCGGCCAGCGTGTCGCCGGCGCCCGTCACGTCGCGCAGCGAGGCGACCGCCGGCGGTGCCTGAAGGTGGATCGCTCCGTCCTCGATCAGCGCCGCATCGTGCGGTCCGTCCGTGACGACCGCGCGACGGACACCCATGTCCACCAGATTTTGAGCCAGCCGGGCCGCGTCCGTCGCCGGTGTCATTTCGACGAGGGTCGCCGCCTCGGCGCGCGATAGAAAGAGAGTGCCGAGGCGCGGGAGGCTGGCGGATAGCCGCATGGCCTTCGCCGGCGAAACGGCGATCGCGGCGGTGGGGCGCTCGCCGAAGCGCGCCAGGAGATGCGCGATCGTCTCGGCGGAGAGATTGGCGTCGAGAAGAAGCCCGCCCGCCTCGGCCAATTCGAGCCGCACGCGCCGCTGGCGCAGGAGCCGCCGGCCGAGGAGATCGTAGATCGCCATGTCGGCGATGCCCGCGACGAGATCGCCGCGATCGTCGAGGATCGCGTTGTAGGTCGCCGTGGTGCGGTCCAGCCAGACAAAGGCGTGCTCGTCGATGCAGGCCGCTTCGACCGCTTCGGCAACCCGCTCTCCGGCGAGATCGCCGCCGCGGGTCGTGCAGAGCCGGACCCTGGCGCCGAAGAGCCGCATCGCCAGGGCCGCATTGAACGCGGCCCCGCCGACCGTCTCCGTCACCACGCCCGGATTCGAGGCGCCCTTCTGGAAGGGAGTGCTCGACCGCGCCCGGCGATCAAGATGCGCCGCGCCGATCGCCAGAATGGAGGGAGGGGTCTCACTCATGATCGCGATATCCCCGAAAATTCGGTGTCAGACAGGAACAAAACGCGACCACGCTCTTGCGCGATGGGAACAAAATAAGTACATCTGCAACATCCAAGGCGTGATTGCACCCCGGCATTGCGCGTGAAATAAGGACGCTCCCCCATGGCTCAGAAGCCTCTCCGGCTGGTCGAGGATACGTCGTTGGACAAGACTAAGGCGCTCGACGCCGCGCTTTCGCAGATCGAACGGGCTTTCGGCAAGGGCTCGATCATGCGTCTCGGCGCAAATGACAAGGTCGAGGTCGATACCGTTTCCACCGGATCGCTCGGGCTGGACATGGCGCTGGGCATCGGCGGCCTGCCGCGCGGGCGCATCGTCGAGATCTACGGGCCGGAAAGCTCGGGCAAGACGACGCTGGCCCTCCACACGGTGGCCGAGGCCCAGAAGAAGGGCGGCATCTGCGCCTTCGTCGATGCCGAGCATGCGCTCGATCCGGTCTATGCCCGCAAGCTCGGCGTCAATCTGGAGGATCTTCTGATCTCCCAGCCCGACACCGGTGAGCAGGCGCTGGAGATCGTGGATACGCTCGTGCGCTCCGGCGCGATCGACGTTCTTGTCGTCGATTCGGTCGCCGCGCTCACCCCGCGCGCCGAAATCGAGGGCGAGATGGGCGATTCGCTGCCGGGCATGCAGGCGCGCCTGATGAGCCAGGCGCTGCGCAAGCTGACGGGCTCGATCAGCCGGTCGAAGTGCACCGTCATCTTCATCAACCAGATCCGCATGAAGATCGGCGTCATGTACGGCTCGCCCGAGACGACGACGGGCGGCAACGCGCTGAAGTTCTACGCGTCCGTTCGCCTCGACATCCGGCGCATCGGCGCGATCAAGGATCGCGACGAGGTCACGGGCAACCAGACCCGCGTCAAGGTCGTCAAGAACAAACTCGCGCCGCCCTTCAAGCAGGTCGAGTTCGACATCATGTATGGCGAGGGCGTGTCGAAGACGGGCGAGCTCGTCGATCTCGGTGTGAAGGCTGGCATCGTCGAGAAGTCCGGCGCCTGGTTCTCCTACAACAGCCAGCGCCTCGGCCAGGGCCGTGAGAACGCCAAGACGTTCCTGCGCGACAACCCGGACGTCGCCAACGAGATCGAGACGACCATTCGCCAGAATGCCGGTTTCCTCGCCGAGAAGCTCCTGGAGACGGGAACGGCCGAGGAAGGCGACGAGTAGGATCGGGTTCGGAGAGGGATTTTCCTCTCCCTCGAATCGAACAGGATCGCGGCGTCCCGGAAGCGGGGCGCCGTTTTCGTCGGGGGCTGCGCCCTTTCCCGGCGCCATGGCGGTCCGTCGCTGATGGACAGGCCTTGTCGCCCCGGCTAAAACCCGGTCGCCTTTGCGCCGTCGAAGAGCCCGTTGGGCCGTTCGGTCCGGCGCGACGAAGGCGGGCGCCGAGATGGATCGGCGTCGCGATCCTGCTCCGCGCTCTCGGCGAATTCGGCTTTGTCGAAGCGATGGCGCGTCCAAGTCTTGCGAAGGTTGTTTCATGAGCGGCGTGAACGAAATCCGGTCGGCGTTCCTTCAGTACTTCGCGAAGAACGGCCATGAGCCCGTCGCGTCCTCACCGCTCGTCCCGCGCAACGACCCGACCTTGATGTTCACCAATGCCGGCATGGTGCAGTTCAAGAACGTCTTCACGGGCCTCGAAAATCGTCCCTACAAGCGGGCCGCGACCTCGCAGAAATGCGTTCGCGCCGGCGGCAAGCACAACGATCTCGACAATGTCGGCTACACGGCCCGGCATCACACGTTCTTCGAGATGCTCGGCAATTTCTCCTTCGGCGACTATTTCAAGGAGAATGCCATCGAGTTCGCCTGGACGCTCCTGACCAAGGAGTTCGGGCTGGCGAAGGACAAGCTGCTCGTCACCGTCTATCACGACGACGACGAGGCCGCGTCCTTCTGGAAGAAGATCGCCGGTCTCACCGACGACCGGATCATCCGCATCGCGACGTCGGACAATTTCTGGTCGATGGGCGAGACGGGTCCTTGTGGTCCCTGCTCGGAAATCTTCTACGATCACGGCGAGTCGATCTTCGGCGGTCCTCCCGGCAGCAAGGACGAGGACGGCGACCGGTTCATCGAGATCTGGAACCTCGTCTTCATGCAATTCGAGCAGCTCTCGCCGAGCGAGCGCGTCGCCCTGCCCAAGCCCTCGATCGATACGGGCATGGGCCTTGAACGGGTCGCGGCCGTGCTACAGGGCGTCCACGACAATTACGACATCGATCTCTTCAAAGCGCTGATCCGTGCGTCCGAGGAACTGACCGGCGTTCCGGCAATCGGTGAGAACCGCGCGAGCCATCGCGTGATCGCCGACCACCTGCGCTCCTCCGCCTTCCTCATCGCGGATGGTGTCCTGCCGTCCAACGAGGGGCGCGGCTACGTGCTTCGCCGCATCATGCGCCGGGCGATGCGCCACGCGAAGATGCTCGGCGCCCGCGAGCCGATTCTCTACAGGCTCCTTCCGGTGCTCGTCGCGGAGATGGGCCGCGCCTATCCCGAGCTCGTCCGTGCGGAGGCGCTGACGGCCGAGACGTTCAAGCTGGAGGAGAAGCGCTTTCTCCAGACGCTCGATCGCGGTCTCGTCCTTCTCAACGAAGCCAGCGAGGCGATGGGCGAGGGCGAGAAGCTGCCTGGCGAGACCGCTTTCAAGCTCTACGACACCTATGGCTTCCCCCTCGATCTGACGCAGGACGCCCTGCGCCAGCGCGGCATCGAGGTCGATGTCGACGGTTTCCGCACGGCGATGGAAAAGCAGAAGGCCGAGGCGCGGGCGAGCTGGGCGGGGTCCGGCGAGACCGCGTCGGAGACGGTCTGGTTCCAGATCCGCGACCGCGTCGGCGCGACCGAGTTCCTCGGCTACGACACCGAGAAGGCGGAGGGAGCCGTGGTCGCGCTCGTCGCCGACGGTGCCGAGGTCTCGGAGGCCGTTTCGGGCACCGACGTGTCGATCGTTCTCAACCAGACGCCGTTCTACGCTGAATCCGGCGGCCAGCTCGGCGACACCGGGACGATGCGCGGCGAGGGCGTGCGTCTGTCGGTGACGAACACGCAGAAGATGGCCGGCGGCCTCTTCGTCCATCGCGCGACCGTCGAGGAGGGCGTCCTGAAGATCGGCGCAGCGCTCGAACTCGAGGTCGATCATGCCCGCCGCACGAAGATCCGTTCGAACCATTCGGCGACGCATCTTCTTCACGAGGGCCTTCGCGAGGTGCTGGGCACCCATGTCGCGCAGAAGGGGTCGATGGTCTCGCCGGACCGCCTGCGCTTCGACTTCTCGCATCCCAAGCCCATCGATGCCGAGGAGCTCGCGAAGGTCGAACGTCTCGCCAATGCAATTGTCCTCCAGAACACGCCGGTCGAGACGCGCCTGATGGCCGTGGACGACGCGATCGCCGAGGGCGCGATGGCGCTGTTCGGCGAGAAGTACGGCGACGAGGTGCGCGTCGTCTCGATGGGGCTGAACGAGACCGGCGAGAAGGCCGGGCGGCCCTATTCGATCGAGCTTTGCGGCGGCACGCATGTGCGCGCCACCGGCGATATCGGTCTGGTGCATGTGCTGGCCGAAAGCGCCGTCGGTGCGGGTGTCCGGCGCATCGAGGCGCTGACCGGCGGCGCGGCGCGCGACTATCTGATGGAGCAAGACGCGCGGGTTCGGCGCATGGCGGCCGCGCTGAAGGTCGCGCCCGCCGAAGCGGCGGAGCGGCTGGAGGTGCTGGTCGACGAGCGCAAGCGGCTGGAGCGGGAGCTTGCCGATGCCAAGCGCAAGCTGGCGATGGTCGGCGACAGCGGCGGGGCCGAGGGCGGACCTGGGGCACGCGAGATCGGCGGCGTGAAGTTCCTCGGGCGAGTGCTCGACGGCGTCGCCGCCAAGGACCTGAAGGGTCTCGTCGACGATGCCAAGGCCGGGCTCGGTTCGGGCGTCGTCGTCTTCGTCGGCGTCGCAGAGGGCAAGGCGAGCGTCGTCGTCGGCGTCACGCCGGATCTCACCGGCCGCTTCGACGCGGTCGCGCTCGTTCGGCAGGCGAGCGAGGCGATCGGCGGAAAGGGCGGCGGCGGGCGTCCCGACATGGCGCAGGCGGGCGGACCCGATGCCGCGAAGGCCGGAGATGCCGTCTCGGCCGTGGAAGCCGCGCTCGCGGCTTGAGCGCCTGACCGGGCGCCTTTGCCGGAGGCTACAAAGCGGCCGCGACGATGGGGGCATTCTCTGCCCCGATGCTGATGGGGATGGGACGTCGATACGAGAAAGGGCTGGTCGCATGCGACCAGCCCTTCCTGATTCGAGCCTCATGCGTTTCGGCACGCGGCCGATCGATATCAGTCGTTGTAGATGGGAAGTGCGCCGACCGCAGCGGCGTCGGCTGACAGGATGAGCTTCACGCCGTTGAGAGTGAGGCTTTCCAGCGGCACGATGCGGTCCTCGTTGCCGAAGCCGGCCTTGTCGTCGAAATCGACTGCGACGGCGGTTGCCGTGGCCGCGTCGGTTCCGAGGACCTCCTCGATCTCGCCGATCTTCACGCCGGCGGCGTTGTGGATGGCGAGATCCTCCAGCGCGTCGGCATTGGAATTGATCATCGGAATCATCGTCGCGTCCGCGACTTCGACGAGCGCCGTGGTCTGCGCGTGGGCAGTGGCGGCGCCGAAAAGGCTCGTGGCGATGACGACGGAGGCGATGGTCTTGCGATCGAACATTTCGAGTCTGCTCCATGTTGCGTGAGCGAACGAAATGTCCCGGGGCGTGCGAAGTTTCATCACACTGGAGTTGATGTTCGATTTCTCGCGCAACCCAGCGGTTTACCGATCATCGTTTGGAGGACCCGATGGCCCGCAGGACAGCGGTTCGGGTGGCAAAGCCCGCGACCGGTTTTTAGCTTTTGAATTGAGCCGCGCCGTTGGGCGGCTCGCAGCTTCGATCCGGCGCGGTCGGCCTTGCCGACGGCTTGGTCTCGACCCCGGCGCTGCAGCCTTCGATCGGATCGTTGGCGGTGGCCTCGGGACATCCGGGCCGTGCGCGAAGCTCGTTCCGTGCCGCGTCGTTCGAATGGCGGCGCGCCGGTTTCGGCACACCGCCATCGCAGAGGCTGGTGTCAGCCCATGGCCTTCTTGAGGTTCTCGTCGATCTTGTCGAGGAAGCCCGAGGTGGAGAGCCAGGGCTGGTCGGGTCCGATGAGGAGCGCCAGGTCCTTGGTCATGTAGCCGGCCTCGACGGTCGCGACGCAGACCTTCTCCAGCGTGTCGGCGAAGCGGGTCAACTCGTCGTTGCCGTCGAGCTTGGCGCGGTGCGCCAGGCCGCGGGTCCAGGCGAAGATCGAGGCGATCGAGTTGGTCGAGGTCTGCTCGCCGCGCTGGTGCTGGCGATAGTGGCGCGTGACCGTGCCGTGCGCGGCCTCGGCCTCGACGGTCTTGCCGTCCGGCGTCATCAGGACGGAGGTCATGAGGCCGAGCGAGCCGAAGCCCTGCGCCACCGTGTCCGACTGCACGTCGCCGTCGTAGTTCTTGCAGGCCCAGACGTAGCCGCCGGACCATTTCAACGCCGATGCGACCATGTCGTCGATCAGGCGGTGCTCGTAGGTGATCCGGGCTTCCTTGAACTTCGCCTGGAACTCGGCCTCGTAGACCTCCTGGAAGATGTCCTTGAAGCGGCCGTCATAGGCCTTCAGGATCGTGTTCTTCGTGGAGAGGTAGACGGGATAGCCGCGCAGCAGGCCGTAGTTCAGCGAGGCGCGCGCGAATTCGCGGATCGACTCGTCGAGATTGTACATGGCCATCGCGACGCCGGAACCGGGTGCGTCGTAGACCTCGTGCTCGATCACCTCGCCGTCCTCGCCGACGAACTTGATCGAGAGCTTGCCCTTGCCGGGGAACTTGAAGTCGGTGGCCTTGTACTGGTCGCCGAAGGCATGGCGGCCGACGATGATCGGCTTGGTCCAGCCGGGAACGAGGCGGGGCACGTTCTTGGCGATGATCGGCTCGCGGAAGATGACGCCGCCGAGAATGTTGCGGATCGTGCCGTTCGGCGACTTCCACATCTTCTTCAGCGAGAATTCCTTCACCCGGTCCTCGTCCGGGGTGATGGTGGCGCATTTCACGCCGACGCCGTGCTTCTTGATGGCGTTGGCCGCGTCGATCGTCACCTGGTCGTCGGTGGCGTCGCGGTTCTCCATACCGAGATCGTAATATTCGAGATCGATATCGAGATAGGGGTGGATCAGCTTGTCCTTGATGAACTGCCAGATGATCCGGGTCATCTCGTCGCCGTCGAGCTCCACGACCGGGTTGTCGACCTTGATCTTCGCCATCGGATGCCTTTCCTGACCTCTGGGCGATCCGGGTGCCGCGGACCGCGTCTCTCTACCGGGCCGAGCGCCCGAACGAACAGGGTTGGGCTATAGCATCGCTAGGCTCCGACGCAAGGCGACAGAACGGTATCGCGCGCGACTCGTGCCGCAAAGCAGCATTGCGCGGCCAAGGCGCCTCTTGGCCACCGGTGAGCGACACGGTATCAGCCGGTTCAGTCAACAAGGATATGCGACTTTGGCCGGCACGAACCGTAGCGACGTCAATCTCGCCGAGGGGCCGGCGATCATCCTCTGCGAACCGCAGCTCGGCGAGAATATCGGCATGGTGGCGCGCGCCATGGCGAATTTCGGACTGTCGGATCTGCGCCTCGTGAGCCCGCGCGACGGCTGGCCGAACGAGCGCGCCAGGGCCGCCGCCTCGCGGGCGGATCACGTGATCGACGCCGCCCGGCTCTACGAGACCGCGGCGGAGGCGGTCGCCGATCTGACCTACGTGCTCGCGACCACCGCGCGGCCGCGCGACAGCCTGAAGCCCGTGCGCGGGCCGGAGGAGGCCGGCGCCGAGCTTCGGGCGCGCATCTCGGTCGGGCAGGGGGCGGGCATTCTCTTCGGGCGCGAGCGGTTCGGGCTGAACAACGACGAGATCGGGCTTGCCGACGAGATCGTGACCTTCCCCGTCAACCCCGCCTTCGCCTCGCTGAACATCGCGCAGGCCGTGCTCCTCATGAGCTACGAGTGGATGAAGTCGGGCGGCTCCGAGGGGCCGCGCTTCACCGCGCCGGAGGTGGCGCCGGCCGAGAAGGAGGACCTGCAGCGCTTTCTCGACCATCTGGAGGGCATGCTGGACGCCGCCGGCTACTTCCACCCGCCGGAAAAGCGGTCGGCCATGTCGCAGAAGGTTCGCACGATCCTGACCAAGGCGGCTTTCAGCGAGGGCGAGGTCCGCACCCTGCGCGGCATGCTGCGCCATCTGGAGCGGCGCATGGCGCAGGCGGGGCGCAGGTCTTGAGCGAGCGCCCGGTTCTTCTCTTCGATTCCGGCATCGGCGGACTGACCGTCCTGCGCGAGGCGCGGGTGCTCATGCCCGAGCGCCGGTTCCTCTATGTCGCGGACAACGCGGCCTTTCCCTATGGAAACTGGGAGGAGGAGGCGCTTCGGGCGCGGCTCGTGGAGCTGTTCGGAACGCTGATCGCCGAGCACGATCCGCTGCTCTGCATGATCCCCTGCAACACTGCCTCGACGCTGGCGCTCGGCGATCTCCGAGCCGCCTATCCCGGCATGCGCTTCGTCGGCACGGTTCCGGCGATCAAGCCGGCGGCGGAGCGCACGCGGTCCGGGCTCGTCTCCGTTCTCGCGACGCCCGGCACGGTGAAGCGGCAGTACACGCGCGATCTCATCACGCAATGGGCCTCGAAATGCCATGTGCGGCTCGTCGGCAGCGTTGAGCTGGCCGGGCTGGCCGAGACCTACATGCGGCACGGCTTCGTCGACGAGGAGGCCGTGCGCGCCGAGATCGAGCCCTGCTTCGTCGAGCAGGACGGGCGGCGCACGGATATCGTCGTGCTCGCCTGCACGCATTATCCCTTCCTGGTGAACCGCATGCGCAAGATGGCGCCCTGGCCGGTGGACTGGCTGAACCCCGCCGAGGCGATCGCGCGGCGCGCCCTGGCGCTGCTTCCGCCGGATGGGGAGCCGGTCGCGTCCGGGCTCGACCG
Source organism: Aureimonas sp. Leaf427 (assembly GCF_001425485.1). Taxonomy (GTDB): domain Bacteria; phylum Pseudomonadota; class Alphaproteobacteria; order Rhizobiales; family Rhizobiaceae; genus Plantimonas. Next base: position 183,546 of record NZ_LMQW01000034.1, read on the forward strand.
GGCGATCTTCACGGCCGGTCCCGCCGATGCGGCGACGCGCTCGCTCCTGCGCGGTTTTGGCCTCGCTGCGGACGGCTGACGGCGGCGGAGGGCGAGCGGGAAGCCGTCCTGTTCGTGGAAAGCCGATGGAAAAACGGGAACACCGTGGGGCGACGGGCGTTCGTCGCGGAGAAGGCCCTGACCGAAGGCCGCGCAGCACCCTGGAGACCGCATGGACCTCATCCGCATCATCATCGCCATTTTCCTGCCGCCCGTCGCCGTGTTCACGCAGGTCGGTCTCGGCAAGCATTTCTGGATCAATCTTCTCCTGACCTTGCTCGGATGGCTGCCCGGCGTGATCCACGCCTTCTACGTGATCGGGAAATACTGATCCTTTCGGAGGCTTCGGGTTGACAGGCGCACCGCCTGTCACCTATTCGACATCCAACCGGCCGCGCTGAAGAGCGCGGCCGGTTTTCAACGTTCCCCGTGGCCATCCCCGCATCGCGCGACGGATGGCCTGTCGGTTCGCTTCGGCGGACAGAGGAGGGTGCGTTACCCGCCGGACGATCGCTCGTCAGGCTGCCCGCCGAAATGGTTCGCGCGGGCGAACGCAAGGAAAACCGCGATGACGAAGCGCGCAGAGTCCAAGTACAAGATCGATCGCCGCATGGGCGAGAACATCTGGGGCCGTCCCAAGTCCCCGGTCAACCGCCGTCAGTACGGCCCCGGCCAGCACGGCCAGCGCCGCAAGGGCAAGCTGTCCGATTTCGGCATCCAGCTTCGCGCCAAGCAGAAGCTCAAGGGCTATTACGGCGACATTTCCGAGAAGCAGTTCCGCAAGACCTACGAAGAGGCCGCGCGCCGCAAGGGCGACACCTCCGAGAACCTGATCGGCCTGCTCGAGAGCCGTCTGGATGCGATCGTCTATCGCGCCAAGTTCGTCTCGACCCCCTTCGCGGCCCGCCAGTTCGTGAACCACGGCCATGTCAACGTGAACGGCGTTCGCACGAACATCGGCTCCTACGTCTGCAAGGCCGGCGACGTGATCGAGGTCCGTCAGAAGTCCAAGCAGCTGACGATCCTCATCGAGGCCACCCAGCTCGCTGAGCGCGACGTGCCCGACTACATCGAGGCGGATCACTCCAAGATGGTCGCGACCTACGTTCGCGTTCCCCATCTCGCCGACGTGCCTTACGCCGTTCAGATGGAACCGAACCTCGTCGTCGAGTTCTACTCGCGCTAAGGGCATCGTCCCTTCGAATTCGAACGAAAGGCCGCCTCGTGCGGCCTTTCGCGTTTCCGGCGCTCGGCCGTTCGGCGGGCGGCGGCTTTGTCTTCGCGGAGCGTTTCCTGTAGTCGGATCGCGACCGCCTGGAGTTCGCGCCATGCTCGACGAGATCAGCCCCGAGATGCCGGACGGAATCGATGGCGAGAGCGAGACAGGCGGCGCGCACCCGCTGCTCGGCTCGGCGCCCGACTCGGTCTCTTTCCGCAAGCTTCGCAAGCGCCTGCTGCGTCAGGTCCGCGAGACGATCTCGGTGCATGCCATGGCGAGACCGGGCGCGCGATGGCTCGTCGGCATCTCCGGCGGCAAGGATTCCTACGCGCTTCTGGCGCTGCTTCACGACCTGAAATGGCGGGGGCTCCTGCCGGTCGATCTTCTGGCCTGCAATCTCGACCAGGGCCAGCCGGGTTTTCCCAAGCACGTCCTGCCCGAGTTCCTTGCCAGCCACGCCGTTCCGCACCGGATCGAATATCGCGACACCTATTCGGTGGTGACGGAGAAGGTGCCGGCCGGCTCCACCTACTGCGCGCTCTGCTCGCGGTTGCGGCGCGGGCATCTCTACCGCATCGCGCGGGAGGAGGGCTGCGAGGCGCTGGTGCTCGGGCACCACCGCGAGGACTGCCTGGAAACGTTCTTCATGAACCTCTTCCATGGCGGCCGCCTCTCCGCCATGCCGGCGAAGTTCCTGAACGACGAGGGCGACGTGATGGTGCTGCGCCCTCTCATCTCCTCCGCCGAGGACGACATCGCCAAGTTCACCGCGGCGCTCGGCTTTCCCATCATTCCCTGCGATCTCTGCGGCAGCCAGGACGGGCTTCAGCGCAATGCGACGAAGGCCATGCTCTCCGAGATGGAAGGCCGCTTTCCCGGCCGTAAGGAGACGATCTTCCGCGCGCTCGGCCATGTCAGCCCGAGCCATCTCCTGGACCCTAAGCTTTTCGACTTCGCTTCCCTCATGATGACCGGACCACGCCCGTGACCGCCTTCGACGTCGACCGCCTCGCCACCATCCTGCGCGATGCCGCTCTGGCCGATATCATGCCCCGTTTCCGTCGCCTCGCCTCCGGCGACATCCGGCAGAAGACCTCCGCCGTGGATCTGGTGACGGAGGCGGACGAGGCTGCGGAGCGGCGCATCCAGGCCGCCTGTGCGCAGGCTTTTCCCGGCGCCGCCTTCATCGGCGAGGAATCCACGGCCGCCGATCCGGCGCTGCTCGGCGCGGTCGGAACGGCGGATCTCGCGATCGTCGTCGATCCGATCGACGGAACCGCGAACTTCGCGGCGGGCGCGCCGCTCTTCGCCGTCATGGCCGCGGTCGTTTCCAAGGGCGAGACGATCGCCGGCATCATCTACGATCCGCTGGGCGACGATTTCCTGATCGCGGAGCGCGGCGCGGGCACCCGGCTGCGCCGGGTCGACGGGATCGAGATGCCGATGGAGGTGGCGCTGCCGGTGCCGGTCTCCGAAATGGTCGGCTTTGCGTCCACTTCGTCCTTCGAGCCGGCGGAGCGGCGGGCGCTGCTCGGCAATCTTTCCGGCGTTCGCATCGTCGGCAATTTCCGCTGCGCAGGGCACGAGTACCGGCTGGCGGGCACCGGGCAGGTGCACTTCAACCTCTATCTAAAGCTGATGCCCTGGGATCATCTGGCGGGCGCGCTGATCCTCGAAGAGGCCGGCGGCTATGTCGCCAAGTTCGACGGCTCGCCCTACCGCGCATCGGACACGCAAGGGGGACTTCTCTGCGCGATCGATGCCGAGAGCTGGAAGGCGCTGCACGCGACGCTCTTCCCCGGCCGAATGTAGGGTCTTTCCGCAGGCCTATTCGGCCGGCGTCTGAGCCTCCGCCTCGGCAAGCTGGTCGTGGCGCTCGTGCAGCCGCTGGAAGAGGCGGCCCTTCTCGGCGATGAACACCGCGCCGAGCGAGGCGAGGGAGAGAACGACGAAGCCGAGATAGAGCGGGCGCAGCGTGCCGTCGTAGAAGGAGCCGATGGCGGCTCCCATCAGACCGCCGCCGAGCGTCTGCATGAAGCCGAGAACCGACGACGCCGTGCCCGCAACATGGCCGAGCGGATCGAGCGCCAGGGCGTTGAAGTTCGTGCCGATGAAGCCGAACATGCAGAAGGTCAGAAGCATCAGTCCCAGGAACAGCGGGAAGGGCATGATCCCGCCGAGCGCGGTGGAGATGCCGAGCTGCAGGGCGCTGAGGCCCGCGAAAATGCAGAGCGCGCCATGCGAGAGGCGGCGCATGCCGATGCGCTCCACCAGCCGCGAGTTCGTGAAGGAGGCCGCGGCCATGAAGATCGCGACGGCCGAGAAATAGAGGGTGAAGGTCGGCCCGAGGTCGTAGATGCCGGTGTAGATCTGCTCGGCCTGATTGATGAAGCCGAAAAGCACGCCGAAGATCAGCGCGGTCGCGACCGTGTAGCCGAAGGCGCGCCGGTTCGACAGGACGATGCGGAAGGCTTCCGCCGTCCGCCGGATCGTCAGGGGGCGCCGGTCTTCCTCGTGCAGCGTCTCGGGCAGGCGCAGATAGGCCCAGATCAGAACCGCCGTTCCGAACAGGCCGATGACGAGGAAGATCTCCTGCCAGTCGCCGAAGTTCATGATGATCTGGCCGACATTGGGCGCGACGACCGGCACGGCCATGAAGACCATCATGACCAGCGACATGACGCTCGCCATACGCGGCCCGCCGAAACAGTCGCGCACGATGGAAACCGCGATGACGCGCGTCGCGGCGGCACCTACCCCCTGGAGCGCGCGCAAGGCGAGGAGCACGCCGAAGGTCGGCGAGACGATGGCGGCGAAGGACGCGGCGATGTAGATGCCGATGCCGACGAAGAGCACGGGCCGGCGCCCGAAATGGTCGGACAGCGTGCCGTAGACGATCTGCGCCCCGCCGAAGCCGACGACATAGGCGGTGATGACGAGCTGACGCTGATTCTCGGTGGCGACGCCGAGCTGCGCGCCGATCTCCTGAAGCGAGGGGATGAAGATGTCGATGGAGGCGGCGTTCAGAGCCATCAAGCATGCGATCATCACGACGAGTTCCCAATAGGGGAGGCTCGCCGCGGCGCTGGGGCGGGATGCGTTCGACATGTTCGTCCTTTCCGGAGACGGCCCGGAATGTACCGCCGGCGTGACAATGGCAAGGCGGTCTTAGAAACTTGATCGAACACTTGGGTTCGATGGGCTGCCGAGCGAGAGATGGATCGCTTGCGCCAAAAGGCGAGGGCCCACCCGTCGCCGGATGAGCCCTCGATATCGTCATTCTGCTTCGCTTTCGGGCGATCAGCCGTTGGCGACGGCCTGGGCGGAGGTCGAAATGCCCTTCTCCTCGAAGAAGTCCTTCAGCTCGCCCGCCTGGAACATTTCCCGCAGGATGTCGCAGCCGCCGACGAACTCGCCCTTCACGTAGATCTGCGGAATGGTCGGCCAGCCGCCATATTCCTTGATGCCCTGGCGCAGCTCGTCCGAGGTCAGGACGTTCACGCCCTTATACTCGACGCCCATATAGTCGAGGATCTGCACGACCTGTCCTGAAAAGCCGCACTGCGGGAAGCCGGGCGTGCCCTTCATGAAGACGACGATGTCGTTCGCCTTCACCTCGTTGTCGATCCAGTCGTTGATGCCGGTCATGTCATTCATCCTTATGGGCGGTTCGATGCCGGGAGCATCGATCTCTACGCCTTCTCCAAAATCTCGATCCGCTCGTGCTGGTGTATCAGTTCTCCGCGCGTCTCCGCGAGGATGTAGGCAAGTCCGGATATGGCGTTCTCGACAGAGTTGAGACGCTCGCCCAGGCCATCCAGTTTCGCATCGAAGCTCGACAGCTTCGCGTCAAACCCGGAAAGTTGGCTTCTCATCAGGCGAAGCTGTTCCAGAATGATGTTGCCGACCTCATCCTTCATCGCCTTGTCTCGCCGACCCCCAGCTCATCTTTCGGTATCAGAGGCTGTTCTGCTCACTCGACCTTTGTAAACCTGCGATCACTGTTCGCGCCTATTTCGGCGCGCTCGTCTGAAGCGCGAGCGCGTGGAGAATGCCGCCCATATTGCCCTGGAGCGCCTGATAGACCATCTGATGCTGCTGCACGCGGGACTTGCCGCGGAAGCTTTCGGCGACGACCTCGGCGGCGTAGTGGTCGCCGTCTCCCGCGAGATCGCGGATCGTCACTTCGGCATCCGGAATGCCGTCCTTGATCATCTTTTCGATGTCATGGGCGTTCATCGCCATCCCGCGTCGTCTCCTCGAATGTCGTTGTGCAAACCATTCGTCGCCTTCGGGTAGGAAGGCGGAACGGTCCATTGCCTCCGAAGATAGGCGCTTCCCCGCCGCCGATCAATCGAGCGGCGGGTACGAACGGTTCTATTCCGCCGCTTCGGCGAGCACGCCGGACATGTAGTTCGGGAACCAGCTTTCGTGCGCGACCGTCAGATCCGAAACGGCAAGCGAAGCGCCGCCGAGCGAGAGACGGTCGCCGCCGGCGGTGCCTAGGCGACGAAGGGGGACGCCGGCCGCCTTCGCTTCGGCCTCGACCCTGTCGGCTTCTCCGGCCGGAAGCGAGACGACGTAGCGGGCCTGATCCTCGCCGAAGAGGACGGCATGGCTCGGACCGTCGCCGGCCTCGATCGTCGCGCCGAGACCGGAGGCCATGCACATTTCGGCGAGCGTCACGGCAAGACCGCCATCGGAAATGTCGTGGCAGGCCTTCACCGTGCCGGCGCGGATGAGGCTGCGCACGAAGTCGCCGTTGCGCTTTTCCTCTGCGAGATCGACCGCCGGGGGGGCGCCGTCCTCGCGGCCCTCGACTTCGCGCAGATAGATCGTCGCGCCGAGATGCGTGCCGTCGCGGCCGACGAGGAGGAGGACGTCGCCGGACTTCATGCCGCCGATCGTCGCCGTGCGCGTGCGATCGTCGATGAGGCCGACGCCGCCGATGGTCGGAGTCGGCAGGATGCCGCGCCCGTGGGTCTCGTTGTAGAGCGAGACGTTGCCGGAGACGATCGGGAAGGCGAGGGCGGAGCAGGCCGCGCCGATGCCGCCGATCGCCCGGACGAGCTGGCCCATGATCTCGGGCTTTTCGGGATTGCCGAAGTTGAGATTGTCGGTCGCGGCGATCGGTTCGGCGCCGACGGCGGTGAGGTTTCGCCAGCATTCGGCGACGGCCTGCGCGCCGCCAAGATAGGGATCGGCCTCGCAATAGCGGGGCGTCACGTCCGAGGTGAAGGCGAGCGCCTTCGTCGGATGGCCGTCGACGCGCACGACGCCGGCATCGCCGCCGGGGCGCTGGAGCGTGTTGCCCTGGATCAGCGTGTCGTATTGCTCGAAGACCCAGCGGCGCGAGGCGATGTCGGGCGAACCCATGAGCTTCAGGAGCGTCGCGGCGATGTCCTTCGGCTCGGCAAGGGTCGCCGCGTCGATCGGAGCGCCGACCTTCGGCTCGATCCAGGGGCGGTCGTATTCCGGCGCCTCGTCGCCGAGTTCCTTGATCGGCAGGTTCGCGACCTCTACGCCCTCGCGCAGGATGCGGAAGCGCAGGTCGTCCGTCGTCTTGCCGACGACGGCGAAATCGAGGCCCCATTTGACGAAGATCGCCTCGGCGACCTCCCGGCGGGACGGCTCCAGAACCATGAGCATGCGCTCCTGGCTCTCCGAAAGCATCATCTCGTAGGCGCTCATGCCGGCTTCGCGCACGGGCACCTTGTCGAGGTCGAGCTCGATGCCGAGATCGCCCTTGGCGCCCATCTCGACGGCCGAGCAAGTGAGGCCTGCCGCGCCCATGTCCTGGATGGCGATGACGGCGCCGGTCTTCATCAGTTCGAGGCAGGCTTCGAGCAGGCACTTCTCGGTGAAGGGGTCGCCGACCTGCACGGTCGGACGCTTTTCCTCGATCGTGTCGTCGAACTCCGCCGAGGCCATGGTCGCGCCGCCGACGCCGTCGCGGCCGGTCTTGGCGCCGAGATAGACGACGGGCAGGCCGACGCCCTTGGCCTCCGAGAGGAAGATCGCATCGCTCTTGGCAAGTCCGGCGGCGAAGGCGTTGACGAGGCAATTGCCATTGTAGCGCGAGTGGAAGTTGACCTCGCCGCCGACGGTCGGCACGCCGAAGCTGTTGCCGTATCCGCCGACGCCCGCGACGACACCGGACACGAGATGGCGCGTCTTCGGGTGGTCGGGTTCGCCGAAGCGCAGCGCGTTCATCGCCGCGATCGGGCGGGCGCCCATGGTAAAGACGTCGCGCAGGATGCCGCCGACGCCGGTCGCCGCGCCCTGGTAGGGCTCGATGAAGGAGGGATGGTTGTGGCTCTCCATCTTGAAGACCACACAGTCGCCGTCGCCGATATCGACCACGCCGGCATTCTCGCCGGGGCCCTGGAGGACGCGAACGCCGGTGGTCGGCAGCGTCTTCAGCCATTTCTTGGAGGACTTGTAGGAGCAGTGCTCGTTCCACATGGCGGAGACGATGCCAAGTTCGGTGATCGTCGGCTCGCGCCCGATCAGGTCGAGAAAGCGCTGGTACTCGTCGGGCTTCAGCCCATGGGCGGCGACGAGGTCGGGCGTGATCGCGACGTCGGTCATCTCTGGCTCTCCAAGCGTCTTGTCGGTTCCCGGACGCGCTGATCGAGAGTCAGCTCGTCGGGGCATCGTATCGAAATCAGGCCGCGGTCCAATCGGTGCGGCTGCGGCAGATGGCGGTGTCGGCGTCCCGGCGCAGAATTGCCGCGTCGTCTGCGACCTGGCTGATGCCGGGCTCGAAGACGCGGCGCTGGAAGACGAGAAGCGCATAGGCCTTGCCCGATCTCAGGCACAGCGCATAGCCGTCGGACGGGTCCGCCGAGACGAAGGCGCGCGTGCGCTCCACGTCGCGGCGTCTGAAGACGACGCGGCCGGTGTCGCGGGCATAGGCGATCTCGACGGCGCTCGGCGACAGGGCGTTCAGCGCGAGCAGGGGCGCGGGCGCCTCATAGGCTGCGGGCACGGGCTCCACGCGCATGTCGAAGGTCCGGATGCCGCCGGTCGCATAGAGGCAGCCGGACAGGCTTGCGAGCGAGAGGAGCGCGCCGCCGAGGGCCAGCGTCCGCGCGCTGGACCGATGGTCAGGCATCGCAGCCAGCGCTTCCCGCGCTCCAGCGGGCGATGTCGCTGCTGACGCGCCCGGCAAGGCCGGTGTTCATCACCGGGCCGTAGGTCGCGACCTCCCGCGATCCGTCCCGGCCTTCGACGACTAGAAGGGGCTTGGCTTCCGGGCGCCCTCGCGGCACCAGAAGGAAGCGCGGCTTGCCGGAAAAGGAAGAAAGCTCGGGCGCCAGACTATAGGCGCGGAAGGCCGGATCGCCCGACTTGAACCAGCAGCGGTTCGCCGCCAGCGTCAGCTTCTCCATCCGGCCGAGCGCCGAGGCGGCCTTGGCCGGGGCCGGGGGCTGCGTCATGCGCGGGCCCTTGGCCGTGTTCGAGCAGGCTGCGAGGCCGAAGGCGCCGGCAAGAACCAGCACCGTCGCGAGACGCGCGGCGCGCATCATGCCGCGAGCTTCGCGGAGAGGCCGAGCACGCTCTCGAAGATGCCGCGACCGTCCGTGCCGCCATGTTCGGGCTCGATCAGGTTTTCGGGATGGGGCATGAGGCCGAGCACGTTGCCCGCCTCGTTCACGATCCCGGCGATGTCGCGCACGGCGCCGTTGGGGTTGGTGCCCTCGGCATAGCGGAACACGACCTGGCCCTCGCCGTGCAGCCGATCCAGCACCGCCTCGTCGGCGAAGTAGTTGCCCTCGTGATGGGCGACGGGGCAGCGGATGACCTGGCCCTGCCTGTAGGCGGTGGTGAACTTCGTCGTCGCGTTGACGACTTCGAGCTTCACCTCGCGGCAGACGAACTTCAGCCCGGTGTTCATCATCAGCGCGCCCGGCAGGAGCCCGGCCTCGCAGAGGATCTGGAACCCGTTGCAGACGCCGAGCACGGACACGCCCTTCGCCGCCTTTTCCGCAACCGCGCGCATGACAGGCGAACGCGCCGCGATGGCGCCGCAGCGTAGATAGTCGCCGAAGGAGAAGCCGCCGGGAACGACGATGAGATCGACGTCCGGGATCTCGGTGTCGGTCTGCCAGACCGTCACCGGCGCGGTGCCGGAAATCGTCGTCAGAGCGGCGATCATGTCCCGGTCGCGGTTGAGGCCGGGGAGAAGGACGACGGCGGTTTTCATAAACGCATTGTTCCGTTGCGGTTCGAGCCGCTGTTCTTAAGCTGAAGTGCCGGAATCGTAGGGTCGATGCGGTTCGGCCAGTTCCCGCAACTCCAGTCGTCGCTCGATACGGTCGAGGCGATGGTCGATCCGGCCGAAGGCGCCGTAAATGTTATGGATGTCCGACTGGGAAGCGACCATGTGACCCCGCATGGCATTCATCTCGGACCTGACCTCGGAGAGGGCGCTGTCGATCTTATCGAAGCGCTCGTGCATCCGCCTCATCAATTCCACCAGCAGTTCGCTCGATGCCTCTGCAGCCATCGTCGCCTCCCAGATTGCTCAGCCGATCTCCACCTTGTAGTTCTCGATGACCGTATTCGCCAGGAGCTTGGCGCACATGTCCTCCAGCGTCGCCTTGGCGGCGGCGGAGTCGGCCGCATCGATCTCAACGTCGAAGACCTTGCCCTGGCGGACGGAGCCGACGCCCTCGAAGCCGAGGCTTCCGAGAGCGCCTTCGATGGCCTTGCCCTGGGGGTCGAGGACGCCGTTCTTCAGCGTTACGAGAATGCGCGCCTTGATCACTGAACCTGCCTGTCTCTGCTATAGACGAGTTTGATACCCGATGCCGGTTGCGGCGCGTTTCCGCGCCGCCGTCTTACTTGACCAGCACCGGCCCCGTGGGGCGGGGCGGCTCGTTTTCATTCATGATCCCGAGACGGCGGGCGACCTCCTGATAGGCCTCGACGAGGCCGCCCATGTCGCGGCGGAAGCGGTCCTTGTCCATCTTCTCCTGGGTCTGGACGTCCCAGAGACGGCAGCTATCCGGCGAGATCTCGTCGGCGACGATGATGCGCATCATGTCGCCTTCGTAGAGGCGGCCCGTCTCGATCTTGAAGTCCACGAGCTGAATGCCGACGCCGAGGAAGAGGCCGGAGAGGAAGTCGTTGACACGGATGGCGAGCGCCATGATGTCGTCGATCTCCTGCGGGCTCGCCCAGCCGAAGGCCGTGATGTGCTCTTCGGAGACCATCGGGTCGTCCAGCGCGTCGGCCTTGTAGTAGAACTCGATGATCGAGCGGGGCAGCACGGTGCCTTCCTCGATGCCGAGGCGCTTGGCCAGCGAGCCGGCCGCGATGTTGCGCACCACGATCTCGAGCGGGATGATCTCGACTTCCTTGATCAGCTGCTCGCGCATGTTGAGCCGGCGGATGAAGTGAGTCGGGATGCCCATCTTGTTCAGATGGGAGAAGAGGTACTCGGAGATCCGGTTGTTGAGGACGCCCTTGCCGTCGACGACCTCGTGCTTCTTCTTGTTGAAGGCGGTGGCGTCGTCCTTGAAGAATTGCACCAGGGTGCCGGGCTCGGGACCCTCGTAGAGGATCTTTCCCTTGCCTTCGTAGATCCGGCGACGACGTGTCATATACGGTACTCGATCGTGAAAGAGGGAACGCGCTCTCATCGACGCGCTGAGGAGGGCCGATGCGCGAAGGTGGTCGGTTCGTGCCCGTCCCATAGACCAAACGGCCGGTTTTGCCAATGCTGGCCCCTGTCAAGGCCACCTTCTCCCCGGACAGTTGGTCATTGCCGGGCGCGGTGCAAGCGGGGACGCGGAGCCTTTGCCCTTCAAAATGCCTCGCGAAGCGCTTATTCCAACGCGGAAGGGTTCGGCGCGAGGCCGGACCGACAGATGAGAAAGGGTTCAAGCCCATGACCATGCAGGACCGCGAGAACGATTTCGAGTCGCGCTTCGCTCATGACGAGGCTCTGCGCTTCCGGGTCGAGGCTCGCCGCAACAAGCTTCTCGGCCTCTGGGCCGCCGGCGAACTCGGCAAGGCCGGCGAGGATGCGACCGCCTATGCGCAGGAGGTCGTGAAGGCCGACTTCATCACGGCGGGCGAGGAAGACGTCTTCGCCAAGATCCGTACCGATTTCGATGCGGCCGGCGTCGAGAAGTCCGACCACCAGATCCGCCGCACCATGGCCGAGCTGATGATCGAGGCCGAGCGCCAGGTCATGGCCGACTGAGGCCATCGATCGGGACGATCCACGGGGAGGGAACGGCATGGCGCTTTCGAGCCTTCGAGACCTGTTGGCGGAGGACGGCTTCGTCCTCTCCGCATGGTCGGCGCTGCGCGATCCGATCGTGCACGAGGCGCTGATCCGCTCCCCGTTCGATGCGATCACCTTCGACGTGCAGCACGGGCTGCACGATCTGGCGAGCCTGGAGGCCGGCATCGGCCGCGCCGCGCTGCTCGGCAAGCCCGCCATCGTTCGACTGGCGCTGGAAGACCGCGCCCATGCCGCGCGCTGCCTCGACCTCGGCGCCTCCGCCGTCGTCATGCCGATGATCGGTTCGGCCGACGAGGCGCGGGCCTTCGCCGAAGCCGTGAAATATGCGCCTCTCGGAGCGCGGTCCTACGGGCCGACGCGGGCCGCGGAGCTGCACGGCTTCTCCGGCGGCGCCGACTACATGCGCGTCGCCAATCGCGAGACGCTTGCGCTCGCGATGATCGAGACCGGCTCCGCGCTGGAGGCGGTCGAGGCGATCCTCGATGTGGAGGCGATCGACGGCGTCTTCGTCGGACCCTCCGATCTTTCCATCGCGCTGTCGGCGGACGGCACGCTCGATCCGCGCGGCGAGGCCGGAGAGCGCGCGATCACCCGTATCGCCGACGCCGCCCGAAAGGCGGGGAAGCTCGCCGCGATCTACGCGATCACGGCCGAGGACGCCCGGCGCTACCGTGCGCTCGGCTACCGGCTCGTCTGCGTAGCGTCCGACATCGGTTTTCTCAAGACGGCCGCCGCGTCGCTGGTCGCTGCCGTTCGCGCCTGAGGCGTCGCGCTCAGCCGGCTTCGAGCGGCAGATTCGCCATGAACTTGCCGAAGGTCAGAAGCCCCTCAGGCCAGGGGCCGTGGCCGCTCTCCGCGTTGAGATGGCCGGATTCGCCGGCATCGACGAAGAGCGAGCCCCAGGCTGCCGCGATGTCCTCGGCGACTTCGAAGGTCGAGAACGGGTCGTTGCGGCTGGCGACGACGACCGAGGGGAAGGGCAGCGGATCGCGCGGATAGGGGCCGAAGGTCTGAAGATGCTTCGGGCGCAGAGCGGGGTTCGCGACATCCGGCGGCGAGACGAAGAAGGCGCCGGCCACCCGATGCGTGAAGAGCGGGATCGCCTGGATGGCCGTCGCGACGCCGAGCGAATGGGCGACGAGCACGACCGGTTTCGTCGCCTCGTTGACCGCCTCGGCGACGGACTGCACCCAGTCCTCGCGCACGGGCTTGGTCCATTCGCGCTGGTGGACGCGGCGGGCCGTGGAGAGCCGGTTTTCCCACCGGGTCTGCCAATGGTCGTGCTGGGAGCCCCGATAGCCGGGGACGATGAGGATATCGGCTTCTGAAATGCGCATGCCTCGCAGATGCGAAGGACGCATCGTCATGTCAAGCGCTCCGCAATCAGAGAAGCGGGCTGATCAGGCGCATGGCGTTTTCGAAGAGCTGGGTGAAGAAGCCGCGCTTCTCCCATTCCTCGGCGGTGAGGCGCCGGCTCTTGGCGCGGTAGTCCCTCTCGATCGCCCGCAACTGGCGCACCGTGTCCGCGTCGTAGACGACGAGCGTCACCTCCGAGTTCAGCTCGAAGGAGCGGCGGTCCATGTTGGCGGAGCCGACGACCGCGATGTCGTCGTCGATCGAGAGATGTTTGGCGTGGAGGAAGAGCTCGCCATAGAGCATGACCTCGACGCCGGAATTCAGAAGCTCGTCGTAATAGGACCGCTGGGCGTGGTCGATGAGGACGCTGTTCGTCGTCTCCGTCACGAAGAGCGTGACGTGCACGCCCTTCTGCACGGCGGTTCGCAGCGCCAGTGAGAGCGGCTCGTTCGGGATGAAGTAGGGCGTCGTCAGCACCACGCGGTCGCGTGCGCCGTGGATGAGATCGGTGAAGAGCGTGTCGACGCGGGCGGCCGGATGGTCCGGCCCGCTCGGCAGGACCTGCGCGACCGCGCCGCCCTCCAACTTGTCGGGCATCGGCATGACGGCGGGGCCGGAAATGTCCTCGTCGGTCTCCAGATACCAGTCGCCGATGAAGATCGCCTGGAGTTCGAGGACGACCGGGCCGACGACGCGGGCCATGACCTCGCGATAGAACGTGTTCGGCTCGTATTCCTTCTGGTGCATGTTCTGCGAGCCGACCCAGCCGATCCGCCCGTCCACGACCACGATCTTGCGGTGGTTGCGCAGGTCCGCCCGCGTCGCGCGGTTCCAGAAGCGCAGCGGCAGGATCAGCCGGATCTCCACGCCGCTTCCGTCGAGGCGCCGCACGATCGCGTTGCGGCGATAGGAGGAGCCGACGGCGTCGATGAGGAGGCGGCATTTCACGCCGCGCTTGGCGGCCCGTTCGAGCGCCGAGAGCAGCTTGTTGCCGGCCTCGTCGTCCTGGAGGATGTAGAACATCGCATGGGCATGGTCGGTCGCCGCGTCGATATCGGCCGCGATGCGGTCGACCACGCGGTCGTAGTCGTGGTCGAGGTCGATCGTGTTGCCGGCCAGCGCGGGCAGCTGGCCGATCGACTGGACGAGGCGCGCGGCGATGCGCGTTGCCGGCTGAAGCTCGTCCTGGGAGTGCTTGGCCTTTGCCGGAATGTCCGCCACGGCCTTCAGGACGACGGACGGCACGTCCTTGATCCGCTCGCGCCGCCATTTGGGATGCCGCGCATTGCCGATGACGAGATAGAGAAGGAGCGCGACCAGCGGCTGGAAGAAGAAGAGCAGCAGCCAGCCCTGGGCGGCTTCCGGCGAGCGGCGGAAGGGGATCACCACGAGGGCGCCGACGATGATCGTCCAGTTCATCGCGCCGAGCGCGATGGACACGTAGTTGACGTCGAAATTCATACCGCGCCGTCTGTCTCTCGTCCCGGATGCTTAGAGGCTGTCTGAAAAGTCCCTCGGGTCGGCCCGGCGGTGCTTTTCCGGCCTCACTTCGTTGCCGATCCTCGCCGATGCCCCCGGCATCGACTGCGTTCGGCGCCTCGTGAGCGCCGAAAAAGCCCTCGACGGTCCTCCGCCGGGGACTTCTCAGATAGCCTCTTAGAAGCATGCCGTGCAGCGGTTGACCATGCCCCCGTGGCGCGACGCCGGCGGGGGATGGACCTTGCCGAGCGGGGCCAGAGGGCCGATATGGCTCGCTCGGTGGCATAGGACAGGGCTTCCGGCTTGGAACCGCCCGCCGTCCCCACGGATCATCAGGCAAGGATCGCGATGCTGCGCATCGTCTACGCGAATCTCGGCTACTCCCGGGAAATCAACGGCTCGATCGGTCATCATCTGCGCCGCGCCCATCACCATGTCTTCACGCCGAAAGCCGCGCAGATGCGAAGCCTCGGTTTCGTGAAGGAGAAGCTGCGCGCGCTGAAGCCGGACCTCTCCTGTTTCGTCGAGATCGACCAGGGCTCGCTGACCAACGGCTTTCTCGACCAGCTGCCCGTGCTGCGCGAGGAGCACCACCAGTTTGCCCGGATCGACAACAAATATTCCGCGACGCCGAAATTCGGTCGGCTGTCGGTCTCGAAGGGCAAGTCCAATGCCTTCCTGGCGAGCCAGCCGGTGGCCTGCACCGCGCGCTATCTCGACGACGGAACGAAGCGGCTCGTCTACGACATCGAGATCCAGGGACTGCGCGTCATGGTCGTCCACTGCTCGCTGCGGGCCGGCGTGCGGGCGCGGCAGTTCGAGCAGATGGCGGGCTGGATCGACGAGCGGGACGTGCCGACCATGCTCGTCGGCGACTTCAACCTGTTCAAGGGCGCCTCGGAACTGGCGCCGCTGCTCCGGCGCGGCAATCTCTACCATGCCAACAGCGCGAGCGGCCCGACCTTCCGGTTCGGGCCCTACCGCGCCAATCTCGACAGCTGCCTTCTCTCGCCGAGCCTCCAAGAACGGGCGAGCATCGACGTGATCGACCAGCCGTTTTCAGATCATCAGATGCTGAAGATCGACATCAACCTGAACGGGTCGGCGTAGACCCGGCATCGGGTGGTACGGAGGTTCGGAACCGGAGACCGCTCATCGCCGTCATTCTCGGGCCCCGTCCCGAGAATCCAGGGGCCTCCCATGAGGCTCGTGCGGCACGTTCTGGATTCTCGGGCCGGGGCCCGAGAATGACGAAGGTGGTGAGGTCGGGCTTTCCCGCTGCCTTTCGGCAGCGCGGCGCCCTTTTCACCGCAGGCGCCCACCCGATCCGGCTCAGCTGCGGCCGAACACGCGGCGGAAGATCGTGTCGACATGCTTGGTGTGGTAGCCGAGGTCGAACTTCTCGCGGATTTCGGCTTCCGGCAGGTAGGCCGTGACCTCCTTGTCGGCGAGGAGCTGGTCGAGGAAGTCCACCTCCGACGCGCCGTTCACCTGATAGCTGTCCCAGACCTTCATCGCGTTGCGCTGGACGAGGCGATAGGCGTCGTCGCGGCTGGCGCCCTTCTGGGTCAGGGCGAGGAGAATGCGCTGGGAGTGCACGAGGCCGCCCAGGCGATCCATGTTGCCGGACATGCGGGCGGGATAGACGAGAAGCTTGTCCACGACGTTCGTCAGGCGGGCCAGGGCGAAATCGAGCGTGATCGTCGCGTCCGGGCCGACATAGCGCTCGACCGAGGAATGCGAGATGTCGCGCTCGTGCCAGAGGGCGACGTTCTCCATGGCGGGCATGGCATAGGAGCGGACCATGCGGGCAAGACCGGTGAGGTTCTCCGTCAGCACCGGATTGCGCTTGTGCGGCATGGCCGAGGAGCCCTTCTGCCCCGGCGCGAAATACTCTTCCGCCTCCAGCACTTCCGTGCGCTGGAGATGGCGGATCTCGATCGCCAGCCGCTCCACGCAGGAGGCGATGACGCCGAGGGTCGCGAAGTACATGGCATGCCGGTCGCGGGGGATGACCTGCGTCGAGACGGGCTCCGGCGTCAGGCCGAGCGCCTTGGCGACATGCTCCTCCACGTAAGGGTCGATATTGGCGAAGGTGCCGACCGCGCCGGAAATGGCGCAGGTCGCGATTTCCGCGCGCGCGGCGACGAGGCGCTCGCGGCAGCGCTGGAACTCGGCATGGGCGAAGGCGAGCTTGATGCCGAAGGTGACGGGCTCGGCATGGATGCCGTGCGAGCGGCCGATCGTGACCGTGTCCTTGTGCTCGAAGGCGCGCTTCTCCAGCGCCGCGAGCAGCGCGTCGAGATCGGCGAGGAGGAGGTCGGACGCCTTGGCGAGCTGGACGGAAAAGCAGGTGTCGAGCACGTCGGACGAGGTCATGCCCTGGTGGACGAAGCGCGAGTCGGGGCCGATGAACTCGGCGAGATGCGTCAGGAAGGCGATGACGTCGTGCTTGGTGACGCGCTCGATCTCGTCGATCTTCTCGACGTCGAAGGTCGCGGCATTGCCCTTTTCCCAGATCGTCTTCGCCGCTTCCTTCGGGATGACGCCGAGTTCGGCCAGCGCCTCGCAGGCATGGGCCTCGATCTCGAACCAGATGCGGAACTTCTGCTCCTGCGACCAGACGGCCACCATTTCGGGGCGGGAATAGCGCGGGATCATCGGCGGAGCTTTCGGAGGGAAACGACGGATGCCCGCGACATAACAGAGCGCATCCACCGCCTCAACGGCAGGCGCGCCGATGAGGCCCGGTTCGATTCCTCGCAAGTCGTGATCCGGCCGGTCGAGCGGCTTCAGAGCGCCGACCAGGCGGGAACGCGGTCGCCCGCCATCGAAGTCGCGGAAAAGACGCCGCGCGCGATAGCCCGGGCCATGACGGCGGCTGCGGCCGCGCCCATTTCGATACGGTCGGGGCCAGTGGGAGTCCGTTTGGCGCGGCCGGTGGCGAGGGCGAAGACGAGGTCGCCGTCGTAGTCGGTGTGGGCGGGCCAGAGCGCGCGGGCGAAGCCGTCATGGGCCGCGACCGCGAGGCGCTTGGCGCCGGCCTTGTCGAGCACGGCGTCGGTGGCGAGGACGGCGATCGTGGTGTTCGCCCGCGCGGCGGGGCCGGCCTTGGTGCGGGGCAGCACCGCATCGGCCGGCCAGGGATGGGGGAGGCCGAGGCCGCCGAACTCCCCGCCGATCTCGAAGGGGGCGGCCCAGAAGTGGCGCGTGCCGCCGACGAGCGGGCTGCCCAGCGCGTTAACGGCGACGAGGGCCGCGACGGTGATGCCGCTCGCGAGCACCACCGATGCCGAGCCGATGCCGCCCTTGACGCCGACCGTGGAAGCGCCGGTGCCGGCGCCATGGGTGCCGAGGGCGAAGTCGAGCGAGGCGGTGCCGGCCGCCGCATAGCCGAGATCGCGATAGGGGGGATAGCGTTCCCAGCTTTCGCCGCCGCCTGCGCTGAGATCGAAGAGGATCGCGGCGGGCACGATGGGCACGCGATGCGGGCCGACCTGAAAGCCGCGGCCTTTCTCGCGCAGGAAGGCCTGGACGCCGGCGGCGGCATCGAGGCCGAAGGCGGAACCGCCGGAGAGGACGAGCGCATCGACCGCCTGAACGGTCGCCTCCGGCGCGAGGAGATCGGTCTCCCGCGAGCCGGGCGCGCCGCCGGAAACGTGCACGGCGGCGGTGGCCGGCTCCTCGCAGAGGACGACGGTCGTGCCGCTCGCGAGCCGCTGATCCTCGGCCTGCCCGACGAGAAGGCCGGCGACGTCGGTCAGGCCATTGCGCGGGCCGGGCGTCCAGGGCGCCATGCTCAGCCGCCGGCTTCGGGCACGAAGTCCGTGCCGTCGAACCGATGGACGCGGAAGAGGTCCAGGCTGGAGTCGCCCTTGGCGTCGAAGCGGACGGGGCCGAGCGAGGTGGAGAAGCGCGTGGTGCCCAGCACGTCCGCCAGAGGCTTGCCGCTGCGTTCGGCCTCGGCAAGGGCCTCGACGGCGATCTCGGTCGCAGCGAGCGAGGGGCCGAAATAGCCCTCGCGTGTCTCGGGCGCCTCCGGATCGGCCTCGCCGGGCGCGGCGGAAAAGCGCCAGAGCGGCGCGACGGCGAGCGTGCCGGCCGGCAGGGGCACGCCGCCGGCCTCGTCGAGAAGGGTTTCTCCGCCCATGATCTCGAGCGACAGGCCGCTCGCCGCCGCGTCGCGCGCGATGATCGCGACGTCCGGTCGGTCGCCGGCGATGAGAAGCCGCGAGACGCCGCTGGCCGCGACCCGCCGGACCGGACCGAACTGCCTGTCGTCGGCCGGGCGGAACGTGTCGATCAAAGCGGGCTTGAGGCCGGTCGCTTCCAGCCGGATGCGGATGGCGTCGGCAAGGCCTCTGCCTTCGACCGTGCCGTCGTCGACGAGAGCGAAGGGCACGTCCCGCCAGCGCTCGGTGATCGCCCGTGCCATGGCCTCGGCCGGCGCATCGGCGCGGGGGGCGATGCGGAAGAGGAGGGCGCCCGTCCGGGCGCGCCGGTCGGTGAAGCGCAAGGCCCGCACGCCCGACGTGATCACCGGGATCTGCGCTGCCGTCAGGATCGGGAGCGCGGCCTCCAGCGCCTGCGTGCAGAGAAAGCCGGTGACAACAGCCGCCTTCTCGGCGACGAAGCGGCTGGCGGCGGCGCGCCCGCCCTCCGCCGTGCAGGCGGTGTCGGCCTCCACCAGCCGCAGGTCCTGCCGCCCGGAGACGGCCTGCCGGCCGCCGGCCAGCATCTGCTGCCCGAGCCGAGCGGAGGGGCCGGACATCGGCGCCGCGACGGCGATCACGCGCTCCGCCGCCCGGGCGGCGGGGAGGCCGGGAAGCATGCCGGCGAGGAGAAGCGCGGCGAGCGCGAGACGGGTTCTGGTTGCCATCCGGCGAGGCTAGCGCCAATTCATCGCGAATTCGAGACGGGCGGTCGTCGCTTCGGCCTGCGCGCGATGGAAAGGCAGCCATGACCTATCGACTTTACTACTGGCCCGACATCCAAGGGCGCGGCGAATTCGTGCGGCTGGCGCTGGAGGAGGCGGGCGCCGACTATCTCGATGTAGCGCGCGGCAAGGAGGCGGACGGCCTCGGCTTGCCTGCGATGTTCGCGCTGCTCGAAGGGGGAGCGGGCGCCGCGCTGCCCTTCGCACCGCCGATCCTGGAGGACGGCGAGCGGCTCGTCTGGCAGGTCGCCAACATCCTTCTCCATCTCGGCGAGCGGCACGGGCTCCTACCGAGCGATCCGCGCCTTCGGACCATCGCACACGGGCTGCAACTGACGATCACGGACCTCGTGGCCGAGGTGCACGACACGCACCATCCGATCGCGACGAGCCTCTACTACGAGGACCAGATCGAGGCGGCCGAGGCGCGCGCTGCGGATTTTCGCGCCAACCGGATGCCGAAATATCTCGGCTATTTCGAAGCGGTGCTTGCCCGCAACGCGGCTGGTGGCGGCCACGCCGTGGGCGCCGAGCTCTCGACGGTCGATCTCTCGCTCTTCCAGGTTCTGGAGGGGCTGGCCTACGCTTTCCCACGCGCCAGCGCCGATGTCGCGGACCGTTATCCGCGGCTCGCCGCTCTTCGCGAAACGGTGCGGGAGCGGCCGAGGATCGCGGCCTATTTCGCCTCCGAGCGGCGGATCGCCTTCAACGAGGACGGCATCTTTCGCCACTATCCGAACCTCGACGGCGACCCCGAATGAGGAAGGCCGTCGCGAATCGCCGGGGCTCGCCCTATGTGACGGGGCGAGACACATGTCGCGTCGCAAACAGAGGCCGCCCGTGCTGAGCAAACCCACGATCGAGCCGCTGCTCTTCCGCGACGCCATGAGCCGGTTCGCGAGCGCCGTGCATCTCGTCGCGACCGACGGCCCGGCCGGCCGGCGCGGCGTGACCGCGACCTCGGTCGTCTCCGTTTCCGACAGTCCCGCCACGCTGCTCGTCTGCCTCAACGCCTCCAACGCGGCGAACACGCGGTTCGACGGCAATCGCTGCTTCGCGGTCAACGTTCTCGGCCGTCGGCACGAGATGGTCGCGCGGCGCTTTTCCGGCGAGGGCGACCTGACGCCGGAGCAGCGCTTCGGCGCGGCCGAGTGGACCCGGCTCGAAACCGGCGCGCCGGCGCTGGTGAACGGGCTCGTCACCTTCGACTGCCGCCTGATCGAAGCCCGCGTCGTCGCGACGCACCATGTCCTCATCGGCGAGGTCGTCGCCGTCTCGATGGGCATGCCGGACGAGGCGCTGGTCTATCACGCGCGGCAGTATCGCCACGTCTGATCGCATCGGCTTTCCGAAGGACGGCTTGCGGATCGGGCGCGGCGGCTCATATTCGGGAGGCCGAGCCGGCACAGACCGGCCGCGACGCGAGGGAGCCGACGCCTTGGCCGACAGACATGCCCTTCCCGATTCGATCGACGCCACGCAGGCTCTGCTCGATTCGGAAAACTACGTCGCCGACCGATCGCTCGCGACCGTGCTCTTTCTCGCCCTGCGCATGGGCCGGCCCCTGTTCCTCGAAGGCGAGGCCGGGGTGGGCAAGACGGAGATCGCCAAGGTTCTGGCCGCCGCGCTCGACCGGCCGCTGATCCGCCTCCAGTGTTACGAGGGGCTCGACGTCTCCTCCGCGCTCTACGAGTGGAACTATGCCGCGCAGATGATCGAGATCCGCATGCGCGAGGCCTCCGGCGATACGGCCAAGGACGCGATGCGCTCCGAGATCTTCTCGGAACGCTTCCTGATCCGCCGTCCCATCCTCCAGGCGCTGGAGGGCGCGCCGGGCCGGGCGCCCGTGCTCCTGATCGACGAACTCGACCGGACCGACGAGGCGTTCGAGGCGTTCCTTCTGGAGGTCCTCTCGGACAATCAGGTGACCATTCCCGAGCTGGGCACGATCCGCGCGGCCGAGCCGCCGATCGTCATCATCACGACCAACCGCACGCGCGAGATTCACGACGCGCTGAAGCGCCGCTGCCTCTACCACTGGGTCGACTACCCCGCCTCCGACCGCGAGCTTCAGATCGTGCGCCGCAAGGCGCCACGCGCCAATGCGGAGCTTGCGGCCGAACTCGTCGCCTTCGTGCAGCGTCTGCGGCGGATCGATCTTTTCAAGGCGCCGGGCGTTGCCGAGACGATCGACTGGGCGAATGCGTTGACGGAGCTGAACGCCGTCGCGCTCGATCCCGCCCACGTCTCGGACACGCTGGGCGTGCTCCTGAAATATCAGGACGACATCGCCCGCATGGAGAAGGGCGAGGGGCGCGCGATCCTGGCGGAGGTTCAGGCCGAGGTCCGGCGGGGCCTGCAGGCGGCGGGCTGAGGCGGCTCGTGGACGGGGACCTTCCAGCGCGGGCCGAGCCGGACGGGCGGCTGGCCGACAACATCGCTTATTTCGCGCGCACGCTGCGCAAGGCCGGGCTGAAGCTCGGCCCGGCCGCGACGCTCGACGCGATCGCCGCGGTGAAGGCGGCCGGGATCGGGTCGCGCGACGATTTCTACTGGACGCTCCACTGCGTGCTCGTCACGCGGCGGGAGGACGATGCGGTCTTCGACGAGGCCTTCCGGCTCTTCTGGCGTTCGCGCGAGCTGATCGAGAAGATGATCGCCATGTTCTCGCCGACCGCGCCCGGCCGAGACGTGATGCCGGAGAAGAAGAAGGCCGGCGAGAGCCGCGTCGCCGACGCTCTTTTCGAAGGCGCCAAGCGGCGGGAGACCGAGCAGAAGCGGCCCGAAATCGAGATCGACGCGAGCCTTACCGTGTCCGAGGCGGAGGTGCTGCGGGCCAAGGATTTCGCGCAGATGTCGGCCTCCGAGATCGAGCTGGCCAAGCGAGCCATCGCTTCGCTGCGCCTGCCCGCCGACTTCGTGCGCACGAGACGCTACCGCTCCGATCCGCGCGGCGAGCGCATCGATCCCCGGCGAATGATGCAGGCCTCCATGAAGACCGGCGGCGCGTTGATCCTGCCGAAATACCGCTCGCGCCGGCAGGTGCATCCGCCGCTCGTCGTCATCGCCGACATTTCCGGCTCGATGAGCCAGTACACGCGCATCTTCCTGCACTTCCTCCACGCTCTGACCGAGAAGCGCCGGCATGTGCACACGTTTCTCTTCGGCACGCGCCTCACCAACGTCACGCGCCAGATGCGCCATCGCGACCCCGACGATGCGCTGGCCGACTGCGCGGGGGCGGTGAAGGACTGGTCGGGCGGCACGCGCATCGGCGAGGCGCTGCACGGCTTCAACAAGGCTTGGTCGCGCCGGGTGCTGACGCAAGGAGCGGTCGTGCTGCTCATCACGGACGGGCTGGAGCGCGACTCGATCGCCGAGCTGGAGGTGGAGATGGAGCGGCTGAAGAAGAGCTGTCGGCGCCTGATCTGGCTGAACCCGCTGCTGCGCTTCGACGGCTTTTCCGCACGGGCGCGCGGCGTGCGCGCCATGCTGCCCCATGTCGACGAGTTCCGCTCCGTCCACTCGCTGGAGGCGATGGCGGATCTCTGCGCCGCCTTGTCCGAGACGGGCGGGCCGGAAACGGACCCGCGCCGCTGGATCGCGGCCGCCGACTCGGCGCTCGCCGCCTGATACCGGGAGACAACCCATGTCCGAACCATCCTCCATCGATCTCGACGTTCTCGCCACTGCCGAAGCCTGGGCCGGCGAAGGGCGGCGGCTGGCGCTGGCCACCGTCGTGGAGACCTGGGGCTCGGCGCCCCGGCCGGCCGGCAGCCGGCTCGTCATCGACGAGGAGGGCCGTTTCGAAGGCTCGGTGTCGGGGGGATGCGTCGAGGGTGCGGTCGTGACGGAGGCGATCGAGGCGATCGAGGCGGGTGCGCCTCGGATGCTGGAATTCGGCGTCGCCGACGAGACGGCCTGGCGCGTCGGGCTCTCCTGCGGCGGTCGCATTCGAGTCTATGTCGAGCCGATCGAGGCAAGCATCTGATGCGGATCGATCTTCTAAAAGCCCTGAATGCCGAGCGCGCGGCGCGGCGCGCGGTGGTGCAGGTGACGGATATTCGCGCCGGGACGAGCCGGATCGTGCGCGAGGCGGAGGCCCCTGGCGATCCGCTGGCCGAGGAGATCGGGCGGGCGCTCCGGGCGGGAAAGTCGGGTCTGCTGACGGTCCGCGAGACGGAGCTGTTCCTCAATGTCGAGGTGCCGCCGGCGCGCGTCGTCGTCATCGGCGCCGTCCATATCGGCCAGGCTCTCGCGCCGATGGCGCGTCTGGCGGGGCTCGACGTCGAGATCGTCGATCCGCGCACGGCCTTCGCGACGCCCGAGCGCTTTCCGGGCGTCCCGCTCCACGCCGACTGGCCGGAGGATGCGCTGAAGGCCCGTCCGCTCGATGCCTATACGGCTCTGGTCGCGGTGACGCACGACCCGAAGATCGACGACATGCCGCTGAAGGCCGCGCTCGACGCCGGCTGCTTCTATGTCGGGGCTCTCGGTAGCCGGAAGACCCATTCCAAGCGGCTGGAGCGACTCGCCGAAGCCGGGGCTTCGCAGGACCAGCTTTCCCGCATCGAGGCGCCGATCGGGCTCGATATCGGCGCGGTCTCGCCGGCGGAGATCGCCGTTGCCGTTCTCGGCTCGATCATTCGCGCGCTTCGGCGCCGGCCCTTCGGCGCGGCATCGTGAGGTTCGGGCCCGTCCCGCTCGACTTGGCGGAAGGGGCCATTCTCGCGCATGCCGCCAAGCTGCCGGACGGGCGCCTGCCGAAGGGGATGAGGCTTTCGGCGGGCGACGTGGCGCGCCTGAAAGCGGCGGGGCTAAGCGAGGTCGTGGCGGCCGTGCTCGAACCCGGCGATTTCACAGAGGACGAGGCGGCCGAACGGCTGGCGGCGGCGGGAGGGTCTCATGTCGAGGCCGGGCCGGCCGGGACGGGACGTGTGAACTTCTTCGCCGATGCGGCCGGGCTCTTCGTGCCGGACCGGCGGCTCGTCGATGCGCTGAACGCCCTCGATCCCGGCATCACGCTGGCGACGCTGGCCGCCTTCGCGCCGGTCGAGAGCGGCCGGATGGTCGCCACGGTAAAGATCATACCGCTTGCCGTGCCCGGCGCCTCGGTGGAGGCCGCGCTCGGGCTTCTCGCGAAGGGACCGGCCTTCCGCGTCGCGCCCTATCGAGCGCAGCGCGTGGCGCTGGTGCAGACGGAACTGCCGGGCGTCAAGAAGACCGTTCTGGACAAGACGCGGGGGGTGCTGGAGGCGCGGCTGGCGACGTCCGGCTCTACGATCGTCGGCGAGAGCCGCTGCCCGCATCGAAGCGCCGATCTGGCGGAGGCGCTGGAAGCGCTGCCGGACTGCGACCTGACGGTTGTCTTCGGCGCCTCCGCCGTGATCGACGCGGAGGACGTGATCCCCGCTGCCGTCGAGGCGGCTGGCGGGCGGGTTCTCCATCTCGGCATGCCGGTCGATCCCGGAAATCTCCTGTTGCTGGCGGAACGGAAGGGGCGCCCCCTGATCGGCGCGCCGGGCTGCGCGCGGAGCATCAAGGAGAACGGTTTCGATTGGGTTCTCAGCCGGTTGCTCTGCGATCTGGATGTGGCGGGCGAGGATATCAGGGGCATGGGGGTCGGCGGGCTTCTGATGGAGATCGCGACCCGTCCGGCGCCCCGCGTGGCGGCCGCTACGCCTGGAGTGATCGACGCGGTGATCCTGGCGGCCGGGCGGTCCAGCCGCATGGAGGGGGCGCACAAGCTGCTGGCCCGCTTCGACGGAACGGCGCTGATCCGCCGATCCGCGGAGACGGCGCTGGCGAGCGGGGCCCGCCGCGTCCACGTCGTCCTCGGCCATCGCGGCGCGGAGGTCGCGACGGAGCTGGCGGGGCTCGACGTGACGCTGGTCGAGAACGCGGACTTCGCCGAGGGGCTCTCGACCTCGCTGCGTGCCGGCTTTCGCGCCGCGCTGGCGGGGCCGAGGCCGCCGGACGGGGTCCTTGTCATGCTCGCCGACCAGCCGCTGCTGCGGCCGTCGGATCTCGATCGACTGGTCAAGGCCTTCAAGCCGGAGGGACAGGGTTCGATCGTCATCGCGACGGATGGGGGACGGCGGGCCAATCCGGTCGTCCTGTCGGCCGCCTATGCCGCAGAGATCGATGCCCTGAGAGGCGACGTTGGAGCGAAGCTGCTGATCACCCGCCATGGCGAAGCCGTCCGCGAGGTCGAACTCGGCAAGGCCGCGGGTGTCGATGTCGATACGCGGGAGGCGGTGGAGCAGGCGGGTGGCGTGCTGACCTCGTAAATCGGATCAGAAGACTTCGCCATGTCACTGGTCGGAAACGGTTTTGGTTACTGGCTTCCGCGTCTTCGACTCGTTCCGGCAGCGGTCCGAGCAGAATTTGACCTCTTCCCAGGTCTTCTCCCATTTCTTGCGCCAGACCATGGGCCGGCCGCACTGGACGCAGGTCTTGACCGGCAGGTCGCCCTTTCGGCGCATGGGATTCTCCTTTTCCGATCCATGTCGGCTTTTCCCTCGGAAAGGCGAGGCACCGCGCCGTCCCGTCGCACTTGATGTTCGGCCCCAGGCACGCATCTGGCGCGGGAACGGACGCGGGAGGTGGCATGGGACGGTATCTGGTACTCGGGGCGGTCGGCGGCATCGGCGAGGCGACGGCGCGACGGCTGGCGAAGGCGGGGCACGACCTCGTTCTCACGGGGCGGGATGCGGGCGCCGTCGAGGTGCTGGCCGAGGAGATCGGGGCCGAGGCGGTCGTCGCGGATGTCCTCTCGGGCGGGTTCACAGAGGCCGTCGCCGAGGCGTCGGGCGATCGGCTGGACGGCTTGCTCTATGCGGTCGGCACGATCACGCTGAAGCCGTTCGAGCGTTTGAAGGACGATGACTTCCTGCACGATTTCAGGATCAACGCGCTCGGAGCTGCCAAAACGGTTCAGGCAGCCTTGCCGGCGCTGAAGGCAGCCGAGGCGGGGGCGAGCGTCGTGCTCTTCTCGACCGTCGCGGTGGACCAGGGCTTTGCGGCCCACGCGTCGATCGCGATGGCGAAGGGCGCCGTGGTCGGGCTGGTTCGCTCGCTGGCGGCGGAGTTCGCGCCGGCGATCCGCGTCAACGCCATCGCCCCGTCGCTGACCGAGACGCCGCTTGGCCAGAAGGTCGCCGGCAACGAACGGATGGCCGAGGCCGTCGCCAAGATGCACCCGATCCCGCGCCTCGGCGAGGCCGACGACATGGCCGCCATGGCCGAGCTGCTTCTGGCCGGCGGCACCTGGATCACCGGTCAGGTCATCGCAATCGACGGCGGGCGCTCGACGCTTCGCGTGGTGCGAAGCTGACGGCGCGATCGATCCGCCTCGTTCTCGGCGACCAGCTGTCGGACGATCTGTCGGCGCTGGAAGGTCTCGGCGCCGGGGATGTCGTCCTGCTGGCGGAGGTCTGGGAGGAGGCGACCTATGTGCGCCACCACAAGCGCAAGATCGCCTTCCTCTTCTCCGCCATGCGGCATTTCGCGGACGATCTGAAGGCGCGGGGTGTTCGTGTCGATTACGTGCGGCTCGACGATCCCGACAATGCCGGTTCGTTCACGGGCGAGGTGGAGCGCGCCATAGCGCGGCACCGGCCGAAACGGATCGTCGCGACAGAGCCCGGCGAATGGCGCGTCGCGGAGATGATGCGGGGCTGGGAGGCGACGTTCGGCCTTCCCGTCGAGATCCGCCCCGACGGGCGCTTCCTCTGTGACCACGAGGCCTTCGCCGCCTGGGCCGATGCGCAGAAGGGGCTCCGGATGGAGTTCTTCTATCGCGAGATGCGGCGGCGGACGGGCTTCCTCATGGAGGGCGACAAGCCCGTCGAGGGCCGCTGGAACTTCGACACCGAGAACCGCGCCTCGCTGCCGAAGACGATCGAGGCTCCCGAACGGCCGGATTTCGAACCGGACGCGATCAGCCTGGAGGTTCTGGACCTCGTCGCCCGCCGGTTCGGCAATCATTTCGGCAGTCTCGACGACTTCGCCTATCCGGTCACGCGGGTAGACGCGCTCGCCTATCTCGGCTGGTTCGTCGAGGATGCGCTGCCGAACTTCGGCACCTATCAGGACGCGATGCGGCAGGGCGAGCCGCTGCTCTTCCACTCGCATCTTTCCGCGCTCATCAATTGCGGTCTGCTCGGCCCTCGCGAATGCTGCGAGCGCGCGGAAGCGGCCTATCTCGACGGGTCCGCGCCGATCAACGCGGTCGAGGGCTTCGTGCGCCAGATCATCGGCTGGCGCGAGTTCGTGCGGGGCATCTACTGGCGCGAGATGCCGTCCTACGGCGCGCGGAATGCGCTGAACGCCCGCCAGCCGCTGCCGGACTTCTTCTGGACGGGCGAGACGGAGATGAACTGCCTCGCCCAGTCGATCGCCGAGACGCGGGACAATGCCTATGCCCATCACATCCAGCGGCTGATGGTGATCGGCAATTTCTGCCTCCTGGCGGGGCTCGATCCGCTGGAGGTGCAGGAGTGGTTCCTGGTCGTCTATCACGACGCCTACGAATGGGTGGAGATGCCCAATGTCGTCGGCATGATCCTCTTTGCCGATGACGGGCTCTTCGCCTCCAAGCCCTATGCGGCCTCGGGCAACTACATTGACAAGATGTCCGACTATTGCGGCTCCTGCACCTATTCGCCGAAGGTGAAGCAGGGTGAGGGCGCCTGCCCCTTCAACTACCTCTATTGGGACTTTCTGGTCCGCAATCGCCAGAAGCTCTCGCGCAATGCCCGGCTGTTTCGCCCCTATTCCACGCTCGACCGGATGGCGGACGAGAAGGTGGCGGCGGCGCGGCGAGACGCGAAAGCTTTCCTGGCCGGGCTTTCCAGCAGCGATGACTACTAGAGCATCGAGCGCGATCGGGGACGCATGTTGCCGGGTTCTTTCGCCCCAATGTCGTCGGCCTTCGCCTGCGGCCGTAGCGCCGCTACGACCTTGTCGAACGCCTTGACCTTGAACCGAAATCCCGCCGGCATCACAGCGTCCCCTATCGCCCCCGATGCTCTCGACGGGCAGCGATCCGACTTGCCCGAAACCGCTCCACACCGTTAGGATTTCGTTAACCAACCAAGCGCAGCATTCGATCAGCCGGCAAGGCAATCCACCGGCGACGAGATGGAGCGTGTCGATGCAAAAGCGAGTTGCAGACCCGGACTTCCAGAAGATGCTCGGCGGATACGGGCTGACCACGGCCGAGATCCTCTACCGGATGCCGGACCATCCGAGCTTCCTCCAGACCTTCCACTGGCAGTTCGCGGATCTGGCGCCCGACTATCCCCGGCTGAAG
Source organism: Aureimonas sp. Leaf427 (assembly GCF_001425485.1). GTDB lineage: Bacteria > Pseudomonadota > Alphaproteobacteria > Rhizobiales > Rhizobiaceae > Plantimonas. The sequence goes on from NZ_LMQW01000034.1 coordinate 212,152, forward strand.
CGCTTTCTCGACCATTGGGAGCGCGAGGTCGAAGCGGCGATCCACTCCGTGCGCGTGATGCATGCCGGGCTCATCGGCCCGCGCGAGGTGCGCATGGTGCGGGACCTCGGGCACCTGCACTGACGAACGAGCGGACACGTCATACCAACGGCCGAGGATGCTTGCGCATCCGGCCGTTGAAGAAATTTCGAATGTCTTAATTGTATCGGAGGCTTAAGACATTCGAAAACGGAATATCGAGAGTCATTTTCAATGACTCTCGATATCACATCAGCCGCAGGCCCTTCAGGCTGGCATGGCCGGAGCGGCCGACGATGATGTGGTCGTGGACGGCGATGCCGAGGGGCTTGGCCGTCTCCACGATCGTCTTCGTCATCTCGATATCGGCGCGCGAGGGCGTCGGATCGCCCGACGGATGATTGTGGAGGTCAATCACCCAATCTAAATCATTGAACAGACTCAATAATTTAGCTTCGTCACTGGGGGCGGTATGGTGCCGTGGATTGGGATCTGTACCGAATTTGGCATCCGATTCAGTGGGTTAAAGCCAATTTTCAAGGAAAAGTTGTCCACAGAAAACTAGCAGTAGCAGCGGCTTGGCATGTTCCAGCGCAAGCCGCTGGAAGGGTGGTCAATCGGATGACGACGCGCCAACCAATTCTCTGGGAACGAGTACGGTATCCCCGAACTTGGTAGCGACGATAGCTTGGCAGGCGGCTACCAGCGGTGTTTCGCAATGCTCCGTCGTGTACTCCTCACCTCCAGCGTAATAGACATTCGCATACCAGCGCTCGGACATCTCGGTCCCTTCCATCCCGTCATGCGCTTCGGGAATTAGCGCTACTTGGTAGTGCGCGATAAGGGGGCCGCCCTCTTTCCAGTCGGCGTCAGGGCAGTAGTCGTAGCAGCTCGTCACACCTTTCCTTCCTGGCTTGATATATCCAACAAGCCCCCGGCTCTTCGCAGTCACACAGCGCGGGTTTATGGCCTCCCACCAGTGCGCTTCACCATTCTTCCAGTCGCCTTCCTCAATACGCTGGACCTCACAGCCAACCGTCACTGCAACAGCGTAGCGAAGCGCCGCGCCGATGAGGTCGGCCGTCTTCACTTCAATCATTTCCATAGGACTTCCTCGCAGCGGTATACCGCTGTCAATTCGTTGGTTTTTGGGTGGGGACAGTTTCCCCTCTTGGTGCCGTTAATTGGGGTCGGTAAGGCTCAAAAGTGCCTAAGTCCCGCCACCGTCTGGGCTATTCGATTTTACAAGCTAAACCACTGAAATACCATTGTGATTTACAATTATCTTCAGTGAACGAGCGTGACCGAAAAAGGGGGTGTCGGATGTTTGTGGACGAGGATCACGGCGGTGGCGGAAAGCTCCAGCGCGCGGCGCACGATCTCGCGCGGATAGACCGGCGTGTGGTCGACGGTGCCGGTCTGCTGGACCTCGTCGGCGATCAGCGTGTTCTTCTTGTCGAGAAAGAGGATGCGGAACTGCTCTCGCTCCTCGTAGGCCATGGCCGCCTTGCAATAGGCGAGGACGGCCGACCATGAGGACAGGATCTCACGGTCCACGACGCTGGAGCGGAGCGCCCGCTCGTTCAGCGCGGCGAGGATCGACAGGTCGAGCGCGGAGGCCGCTCCCATGCCCGGCACTTCGACGAGACGTGCCGGTGGCGCGTTCAGGACCTCCGACAGGGAGCCGAAGCGCTTCATCAGGCCCTTGGCGATCGGCTTCACGTCGCGGCGGGGGATCGTGCGGAAAAGGACGAGCTCCAGAAGCTCGTAATCGGCGAGCGCCGTCGGGCCGGCTTCCGAGAAACGCTCGCGCAGCCGGTCGCGATGGCCGTCGTGGTGCCGCTCGGGCTTGGCCTCGGCTTTCGCGCCGCGCGGCGCAGGCGCGGCGGACTCGAAGAGGCCGGCGGGGCGCTCGAGGTCCTCGTCGGCCGAATCCATGGCGCTCAGAGCGTCGGCAGCGTGGCGGGGTCGATGGAAAGGCCGGGCGTTTCCAGGCCGGCCGGGGAGAGGGTGAAGATTTCGCAGCCCGTCTCGGTGATGCCGACCGTGTGCTCGTACTGGGCCGAGAGCGTGCGGTCCCGCGTGACGGCGGTCCAGCCGTCCGGCAGGACCTTCACATGGGGCCGCCCGAGATTGATCATCGGCTCGATGGTGAAGATCATGCCGGGGCGGATTTCCGCTCCGTCGCCGCGGCGGCCGTAGTGCAGGACGTTCGGCGCGTCGTGGAAGAGCCGCCCGACGCCGTGGCCGCAGAAGTCGCGCACGACCGAGCAGCGTTCGCCTTCGGCATAGTCCTGGATGGCGGCGCCGATGTCGCCCATGTGCCCGCCGGGCTTGGTCGCCGCGATGCCGAGCATCAGGGAGCGGTAGGTGACTTCGCAGAGCCGCTCGCCCGCACGCTTCACCTTGCCCACGGGATACATGCGCGAGGCGTCGCCATGATAGCCGTCGACGATCAGCGTCACGTCGATGTTGACGATGTCGCCGTCGCGCAGCGGCTTGTCGTTCGGGATGCCGTGGCAGACGACATGGTTGATCGAGGTGCAGACGCTCTTCATGTAGCCGCGATAGTTCAGCGTCGCGGGAAGGGCGCCGTTGGACAGGCCGAAGTGCAGGACATGGGCGTCGATCGCCTCGGTCGTGATGCCGGGCTTCACGATCTCGGCGAGACTGTCGAGGCAGCGCGCGGTGAGTTGGCAGGCGCGCCGCATGCCTTCGAAGGCCTCGGCATCGTAGAGGCGGATGGCGCCCGTGTTGCGCGAGGGCAGCACTTCGGCTTCGAGATAGGTCGTCATGAGCGGTCCAGGCAGCGAGTGTGCGGCATCGGATGAGCCTTGGATGTCGCACCGAATGCGGCCGGCTTCAACCCCGCCGCCTCGTTCACGCGCCGCGAACGTCCTCGCGGCGCCGGCGCTTTTCTCAGCAGCGGACCGTGACGTAGGAGCCCGGCGCGTCCTCGATCGGCGTCAGCTTGCCGCCGCCGGGCTCGCGGGCCGGCACGCGCTCGCCCGAAAGCGGCTCGATCCAGGCCTGCCAGTGCGGCCACCAGGAGCCGGGCGTTTCCTCCGCGCCCTGCAGCCAGTCCTTGTAGCTGCGATCGGGCGAGGGCTTTTGACCCGTCCAGTACTGATACTTGCCCTTGTCCGGCGGGTTCACGACGCCGGAAATATGGCCGGACCCGGTGAGCACGAAGGTGACGTTCGGGCCGAGGAGCAGGCTCCCCGTGTAGACGCTGAGGGCCGGGGCGATGTGGTCCTCCTTCGTCGCCAGATTGTAGATCGGGATATCCACCTTGGAGAGGTCGAGCGCGACGCCGTCGATCTCCATGCGGCCGGTCGCGAGCCGGTTCTCCAGATAGCAGTTGCGCAGATAGAAGAGGTGGTTCGCCCGCGGCATGCGCGTCGAGTCGGAGTTCCAGTAGAGAAGGTCGAAGGGCATCGGCTCCTTGCCCTTCAGGTAGTTGTTGACGAAGTAGGGCCAGATCATGTCGCCGGCCCGTAGCATGTTGAAGGCGGTCGCCATGCGCGAGCCGTCGAGATAGCCCTTGGTCTTCATGCTGTCCGCCAGAGAGGCCAACTGCTCCTCGTCGACGAAGACCTTGAGGTCTCCGGCATGGGTGAAATCGACCTGCGTCGTCAGGAGCGTTGCGGAGGCGATGCGGTCGTCGCCGATCGTGGCGAGATAGGCCATGGCCGCCGACAGAAGCGTGCCGCCGACGCAGTAGCCGGCCACGTTGACCTGCCGCTCGCCCGTCGACTCCTCGATCGTGTCGAGCGCGAAGAAGACGCCTTCGTGAATGTAGTCGCGCCAGTCCTTGGCCGCGTGGCTCTCGTCGGGATTGACCCAGGAGATCACGAAGACCGTATGCCCTTCGGCAACCGCCCAGCGGATGAAGGATTTCTGCGGGTTCAGATCGAGAATGTAGAACTTGTTGATCCAGGGCGGGCAGATCAGTAGCGGGCGCTTCAGCACCGTCTCGGTCGAGGGCGCGTATTGGAGGATCTGGCAGACCTCGTTCTGGGCGACGACCTTGCCGGGCGACAGGGCCATGTCGCGGCCGACGACGAAGCGCGTGGGGTCCGACTGTCGCATGCGAAGCTGCCCGCGGCCGGCAGCCATGTCCTCGGCGAACATCTTCATGCCGCGCACGAGATTGGCGCCGTTCGATTCGACTGTCTCCCGGTAGAGCTCGGGATTGGTCAGGATGAAGTTCGACGGCGACAGCGCATGGGTGATCTGGCGGACGTAGAAGGAGGCCTTGTGCTTGGTGTGCGGGTCGAGGTCCTCGGCCTTCTCGACGAGTTCGTCCGCCCATTTCGACGTCGTCAGATAGGCCTGCCGGAGCGTGTCGTAGAGAATGTTCTCATGCCATTCGGGATCGGCGAAGCGCTTGTCCGACGTGGCACTGTCGGGCTTGGTGGCCTCGATCTCGCCGCTGAGACGGCGAACGGCATGCGACCAGACGTCGAGATAGCCCGTCATGAGGCTCGTCTGCGCCTCGAGCATGCGGGAGGGCTCGGACATCCAGTAGTCCGCGAGCTTGCCGAGGGTGGAAACGAGCTGGTTCACGCCGACCGGACCCTCGTCGACCACTTCGCCCTTCTCCAGCGGCTCGACCCAGGCGGCCGCGGCCTTGCCCAGATGCTCGATCACATGCGCCATGTTGCGCGTGAAGGCCTCCGGGTCCTTCGGCACGAAGGGCTTGGACGTGTTGATCTCGGGTTGCTGCCAACTCGATCGATTGCCGTCCATGATCGTCTCCTCCCGGCCGTCCCATGCCCTGCCATCGCCGCCAGAGCCCGCACGACGAGAGCCCGGCGCCTGCGATCGTCTCGGCGCCATCGGATGGTGCCGGGATCGGCGGGGCGCCACGTCCTCGAGCGCTCTCGTTATGACTGTAAAAGCACAGATCGGGCCGCTTGTTCAGCCATTGGCTGTGCTGCACCGCCGTTGCCGAAGGGTTTTCTTCCAAAGCCGTCGTCCCTGCGCTATGAGCGAGGCGAACCATGATGAAGGCGGGGCGACCGCGATGATGACGAATTCGCGCGGCGGCTCGCTTTGCGCCCTGGCCGGTCTCGCCTTCGGGCTTGCCGGATGCCAGTCGATCCTGCCCGGCGACGGGCCGTCGCGCCTTGCCCTGCGCCAGGCGCCGGTCGTCGCATCCTCCGGGCAGAAGCTCGGGCCGGACGGCTATCCGCTGCTCGGCGCCTTTCCCAATTCCGCGGCTCCGCAGATCGACGACGCCTCGGTCCAGGCCGCGCGCGGCGGTCTGGAGACGGCGGCGACCTCCCAGAATGCGACGGCCGCATCGGCCAACGCCTCCTATCAGGCCAAGCTTGCCGAGATGCAGGCGATCAAGACGCAGCAGAGCAAGGACGTCGCGGCGGCGCTCGCGCCTCCGCCGGCCGGCACCTCGGCAAAGCCGGCGGCGGACGATCCGGCGGCGGTGCTTCGCGAGATCGAAGGCCGGCGCTAGGGACCGCTTTCGGCAGAGGCAGATCGGCGGTTCCGCCGCGCTTCGCCGAAGCGGACCGAGCCCACGGGGCCGTTCCGAATTCATATCGACGCGTTCGGCGAGCCGGGAGGGCCGCCGCATTTCATCAGATGGGGATGATCCATGACCGAGGAGTTCCACAAGGTCCGCCGCCTTCCGCCTTACGTCTTCGAGGAGGTGAACCGGCTGAAGGCGAGCGCGCGCGCCAAGGGCGCCGACATCGTCGATCTCGGCATGGGCAATCCGGACCTGCCGACGCCGACCTTCGTCGTGGACAAGCTCTGCGAGGCGATCCGCGATCCGCGCACGCACCGCTACTCCGCCTCCAAGGGGATCGCCGGTCTTCGCCGCGCGCAGGCCGCCTATTACGAGCGGCGCTTCAACGTGAAGCTCGACCCCAACACCGAGATCGTGGCGACGCTCGGCTCGAAGGAGGGCTTCGCCAACATGGCGCAGGCGATCACCGCGCCCGGCGACGTCGTGCTCTGCCCCAACCCGACCTATCCGATCCACGCCTTCGGCTTCCTCATGGCCGGCGGCACGATCCGCGCGATTCCCGCCAAGCCCGACGACGACTTCCTCGTCGCCATCGAGCGCGCCGTGCGCCATTCGATTCCGAAACCGCTCGCCATCATCCTGAACTTCCCGGCGAACCCGACGGCCTATGTCGCCGACCTCAAGTTCTACGAGGCGGTCGTCGCCTTCGCCAAGAAGCACGAGATCATCATCCTCTCCGATCTCGCCTATGCCGAGATCTATTTCGACGGCCCGCCGCCGCCTTCGATCCTCGAAGTGCCCGGCGCGATCGACGTCGCCGTGGAGTTCACCTCCATGTCGAAGACCTTCTCCATGCCGGGCTGGCGCATCGGCTTCGCGGTGGGCAACCGGCGGCTGATCGCCGCGCTCGCCCGCGTGAAGTCCTATCTCGACTATGGCGCGTTCACGCCGATCCAGGTCGCCGCGACCGCCGCGCTCAATGCCGGCGACGATGCGATCGCGGAGGTCCGGTCGATCTACAAGCACCGCCGAGACGTGCTCGTCGACAGTTTCGGCCGATCGGGCTGGAAGGTGCCGTCGCCCTCCTCGACGATGTTCGCCTGGGTGCCGATTCCGGAGGCCTATCGCCATCTCGGCTCGCTGGAATTCTCCAAGCTCCTGATCGAGAAGGCCGATGTCGCGGTCGCGCCGGGCGTCGGCTTCGGCGAGCACGGAGACGACTACGTGCGCATCGCGCTCGTGGAGAACGAGCACCGCATCCGGCAGGCTGCGCGAAACATCAAGCGCTTCCTTGCGCCCCCGACGGAAGCCGGGCAGAACGTCGTGCCGTTCAGCGCCCGCGCCTGAGGGCACGAGCGTTCCACACCGATGGGCGCGGCCGGACACGGCCCGCCCCGATCTCCAGAGCATGATGAAGGCAGGGGTCCCATGGGCAGCCCGTTGAGGCTCGGCATTGCCGGGCTCGGAACCGTCGGCGCATCGGTCGCCAAGCGTCTGATCGAGATGGCGCCCCAGTTCGCCGCGCGGGCCGGCCGGCCGATCGCGGTCTCGGCCGTCTCGGCGCGCGACGCCTCGCGCGACCGCGGCGTCGATCTCTCCGGCGCGACCTTCTTCGACGATCCGGTGAAGCTCGCGACCAAGGGCGAGATCGACGTCTTCGTCGAGCTGATGGGTGGCTCGGAAGGGCCGGCGCTGGAATCGGTGAAGGCCGCGCTGAACCGGGGGCTGCCGGTCGTCACCGCCAACAAGGCGCTGCTCGCCCATCACGGCATGGCGCTCGCCAGGCTCGCCCAGCGCAAGAACACAACGATCTTCTTCGAGGCGGCCGTCGCCGGCGGCATCCCGATCATCAAGACGCTGCGCGAGTCGCTGGCGGGCAACACGATCAGCCGCGTCTACGGAATCCTGAACGGCACCTGCAACTACATGCTGACGCGCATGGAGAAGGAGGGCATCGCCTTCGAGGACTGCCTGAAGGACGCGCAGCGCCTCGGCTATGCCGAAGCGGACCCGACCTTCGACATCGGCGGCTTCGACGCCGCCCACAAGCTGGCGCTCCTGACCTCGCTCGCCTTCGGCTGCGAGACCGATCTCGACTCGGTCTTCATCGAGGGCATTTCCGCGATCTCGAACGACGACATCAAGGCGGCCGCCGAACTCGGCTACCGCATCAAGCTTCTGGCCGTCGCCCAGCGCACCGAGACCGGCATCGAGCAGCGCGTGCACCCGACGATGATCCCGGCGAGTTCCGCGCTCGCGCAGGTCGACGGCGTGACGAATGCGGTGGCGGTCGACACCGATCTTCTCGGCTCGATCCTCCTCGTCGGACCCGGCGCCGGCGGCAACGCGACCGCGTCGGCGGTTCTGGCCGACATCGTCGATATCGCGGTCGGCTCGGCGACGCCGACCTTCTCCGTCCAGCCGTCCGATCTCGTGCCCTACAAGAAGGCCCGGATGCGGGCGCACGAGGGGGGCTACTACATCCGCCTCAGCGTGCTCGACCGCGTCGGCGCCTTCGCCTCTATCGCGCGGCGCATGGCCGAAAACGGCATCTCGCTGGATTCCATCGTGCAGCGAAAGCCGCAGGGAAGCCGCGAGGAGGAGACGGCGCCGGTCGTTCTCATCACGCACGAGACGACCGAAGCCGCCGTGCGCAAGGCGCTGGAAGGCCTGTCGCGCGACGGGCATCTGGCCGGCGAGCCGCGTATGATTCGAATCGAGCCTCTGGACTGAGGCCGCGGACCGTCATGGATCGGGCTCTTGGCGCGACCTGACGTTTCCGGGCTCGGCGTTCAAAGACCAGTCCACTCCTGGGAAGACAGATCGATGAGCGACAGCAAGGCAGAGAGCGGACCGTTGGACCGGGCGCTGACGATGGAGATCCTGCGCGTGACGGAGCGCGCGGCCGTCGCGGCCGCCATGCTGCGCGGGCGCGGCGACGAGAAGGCGGCCGATCAGGCGGCCGTGGACGCGATGCGCTCGGAGCTGAACCTTCTCACCATCAACGGCACGGTCGTGATCGGCGAGGGCGAGCGTGACGAGGCGCCGATGCTCTACATCGGCGAGCGCGTCGGCCGGGGCGAGGGGCCGGAGGTCGACATCGCGCTTGATCCGCTCGAGGGCACCACGATCTGCGCCAAGAACCTGCCGAACTCGCTGGCCGTCATCGCCATCGCCGAGCGCGGCAGCCTTCTCAACGCGCCCGACGTCTACATGGAGAAGATCGCGATCGGACCGGGCTATCCCGAGGACACGATCGGTCTCGACCGCTCCACCGAGGCGAACATTCTGGCGCTGGCCAAGGCCAAGGGCGTGCCGGTCGGCGAGATCACGGCCTGCATTCTCGATCGGCCCCGCCATGCCAAGCTCGTGGAGGAGGTGCGCGCGACGGGCGCCGCGATCCGGCTTCTCGGCGACGGCGACGTGGCGGGCGTCATCCACACGACGGACCCCGACGAGACCGGCATCGACATCTACATGGGCATCGGCGGCGCGCCGGAGGGTGTTCTGGCGGCGGCGGCGCTTCAGTGCACGGGCGGGCAGATGGTCGGGCGCCTGCAGCTCAACACCAACGAGAAGCGCATGCGCGCGGAGACGATGGGCATCGCCGACCCCTACAAGATCTACCGGCTGGAGGACATGGCGCGCGGCGACGTGATCTTCGCGGCGACGGGCGTGACCGACGGCAATCTCCTCGACGGCGTGCGCTTCTACCGCGACCGCATCGAGACGCAGACGCTGGTGATGCGATCCTCGTCGAAGACGATCCGGAAGGTTCATGCCAAGCATTTCGACCGCAAGAAGTTCGGGCTTTAGGGCGATCCGGCCCTTGCCGGCTCGCGCCGCCCCCGGCTCCGTTGGCCGCTGAACCCGTCATGAGCGAACGACTGTTCCTCGGTGTCGAGGCGTCCGCGGGCGGGCGCCGCTGGGTGCATTCGCTGAGCGAGCGCGGCGAACAGCTTGCCTCGCAGATCGTCCAGACGCATGGCCTGCCCGATATCCTCGCGCGGGTGCTCTCCGCGCGCGGAATCGCCCCGCCCGACGCGCTGCGATTCCTCGCGCCGACGATCCGCGACCTCATGCCGGACCCGTCCAGCCTGACGGACATGGACGCGGCCGCCGCGCGCCTCGCCGACGCGGTGGAGCGGCGGGAGCCGGTCGCGATCTTCGGCGACTACGACGTGGACGGCGCCGCCTCGGCCGCGCTTCTCTGGCGCTATCTCGCGCATTTCGGGCTCGATCCCGTCATCCGCATCCCCGACCGCATCACCGAAGGCTACGGGCCGAACCCGGAGGCGATCGGCGAACTCGCCGCCGCCGGCGCCCGGCTGATCGTGACCGTCGACTGCGGCACGACGAGCTTCGAGGCGCTGGAGGCCGGACGGACGGCGGGCGTCGACGTCGTCGTGCTCGACCATCACCAGACCGGCGCCTCGCTGCCGCCGGCCGTGGCGATCGTCAATCCGAACCGGCAGGACGATCTCTCCGGCCAGGGTCATCTGGCCGCCGTCGGCGTCGTGTTCCTGACCTGCGCGGCCATCTCGCGGGAGCTTCGCCGCCGGGGGCGGCGGGCGGCCGATCTGCCGGACATCCTGTCCATGCTGGATCTGGCGGCGCTCGCCACCATCTGCGACGTCGTGCCGCTGACCGGGTTCAACCGGGCGCTGGTCGTCAAGGGCCTTTCGGTCATGCGTGCGCAGGGCAATGCCGGGCTGCGGGCGCTGGCCGAGGTCGCGCGCGTCTCGGGGCCGCTCGATCCCTATCATCTCGGCTTCATCCTCGGGCCCCGGATCAATGCGGGCGGCCGGATCGGCGAGGCCCATCTCGGAAGCCGACTTCTGACGGTCTCCGACGCGAACGAGGCCACGGCGCTCGCGCTCCAGCTCCACAGCCTGAACGAGGAGCGCCAGGCTATGGAGCGGCACATGGTGGCCGAGGCGGAAGCCGAGGTCGCCGCCGAGATCGGCGCGGGCGAGGGGCCGCCGGTTCTGGTCGCGGTCGGCGCGGAATGGCATCCGGGCATCGTCGGGCTGATCGCGGCGCGGCTGAAGGAGCGCCATCGCCGGCCGGCCTTCGCCATCGCCTTCGATCCGTCCGGCAAGGGCAGCGGCTCCGGCCGCTCGGTGCCGGGCTTCGACATCGGCACGCTCGTGCGCGGAGCGGTCGAGGCGGGCATTCTGGAGAAAGGGGGCGGACACCGCATGGCCGCCGGTCTGACCATTCGCCGCGAATCGCTCGGCGCCTTCCGGGCCTATGTCGAGACCCATGCGGGCACGCTGGCGGCCGATCTTCGCAAGGGCGAGGCTCTCGCGATCGACGGCGCGGTCAGCGCCATGGGGCTGACGCGCGGGCTGCTCGACCATATCGAAAGCGCCGGCCCCTACGGCTCCGGCCATGCCGCGCCCGTGCTGGCTCTGCCGCGCCACCGGGTGGAATCGTCGGGAACGGTCGGCACCGGCCATGTGCGCGCGACGCTGAAGGCGCAGGACGGCGCGACGATCTCGGCCATCGCCTTCAGGGCCGAGGAGACGGATGTCGGACGCGCGCTGCTCGACCACCGCAACAGGCTCGTGCACGTCGCGGGAACACCCGTTCTGGAGCGCTATCGCGGGCGGGAATCGGTCGGCTTCCGCATCATCGACGTCGCGCCCGCCGGCCTCTGACGAGAAAGACCCGGCGGCCTTTCGGGCGCCGGGTCTCTCTTCGAATGTGCAATGTTTCAGGCGACGTAGTCGTGATCGTCGCCGGTCGGGCGGTCCTCCGCCTGCTGGCGCACGGCCTCGTCCAGATCGTCCAGACCGTCCGCCGTCTCGTGCGAACCGGATGCGTCGTTTCCGGCGGTCAGTTCGCTCATCGGCTGCGTTGCGACGTCCATGTAGAGCGCGTCGTCGTCGGCAAGGCTTTCCGGCACCCTGTCCTCGGGATCGCGCGCGGACTCGCCGCCCGCACTTTCCAGAACGGGCTGATCGGCGTCGATCAACTCGCCTTCGGCGGCATAGCCCGTGCTCGGAACATTCGGCCGGCGCTGTTCGGGAAAATCCTTGGTCATCTCGATCTCCTGTCGTTCGACATTCGAGACACCAATGATATGGCGGCAGAACGGTTGCCATCGAGGCCGGACGGAGGTCGGCCATCTGAGATCGCGAGTTGGGAAATGGCTCTGGGGGGCGTGGCTTGACCGCTTGGCGGGTGATGCAGGCTCGGAGCCGGCAAGACGAGGCGTTTCGGAAAACCCGCTCAAACGAAAACGTCCGCCTCTTTCGAGACGGACGTTTCAACGCTGCGATCTTGGTACGCCCAAGGGGAGTCGAACCCCTCTCTCCACCGTGAAAGGGTGGCGTCCTAACCGATAGACGATGGGCGCAGCGAGGGCGTGTATAAGTGCCTTCTTTGGAGGGCGCAAGGCCAGAAAGCAGGGAAGGATGCGGGTTTTTGCCGCTTATCCACAGAGCGCGCCGAAGCCCCGGGGATCGGACCGCAGGTCGCTGCCCGATCAGGTCTGCCGGCGGCGGCAGGCCCAGTTCCAGTCCCGCTGAGGACCGATGTCGATGTGGATCGAGGTCGTGTGGCAATAGGTGCCGACCCCGCCGCGACCCGGCAGATTGCGCACGTAGTTCGCAACCGCCAGCTTGTCGGCGCCGGGGATCTGGATGTCGGCGGCTTTGCAGGCCATGTGCATGGACCGCTTGGCGCCGTTGACCGCGCGGTTGTGGGAGGGGCTGCGATAGCCCGACGTGACGACGACCTTCGCGCCGAACCGCGCCTCGACGGCGCGGATCATGGACACGAGCTTCGGCTCGAAGCAGCTCGTCTCGACATCGGGACGCTGGACCCGAAGGCCGTTGGGCGCCAGACGCGCCATGCCGCCGAGCGAGGCGACTTCGTAGCTGCCTTCCTCGCCATTGGCCTCTTCCAGGATTTCCGCGTCGTAGTCGGCGGAGGCCTTCTGTCCGATCTCGAAGAGGGACATGTTGGTCTTCACGCCGGGAAGCGCGGGACCGCCGGGATCGGCCGGCGTCGGCGCGCCCTCGTGCTGCAGGATGACGCGCCGGCTCTTGCCGGTCTCGGCATTGCGGATCGGCGTCTTGGCCTGAGACTGGGTGAAGAGCGAGGCGAAGAGCGTCGAATCGGCTTCGCGCACGGCCTTGCGATCGGGATCGGGGGCGGAGGCGTTGATCGTGCCGCCGGCATAGGCCGCGATCGTGGTGCGGCCGGCGGCGAGGGGCTTGTCGTCGCCATCGGCGGCCGAATCGTCCGCGGGCGCAGCCTCTGCGGTCTTCTCGTCCGGGGCCGCGTCGCCCTCGGCCGGCGTCGCGGCTGCCATGGCCGCCGCGTCGGTCGGTTTCGCCGCGTCCGCTGGATTGTCCGCCGCATCCTCGGCCGCCGCCTGCTTGGCGCCGTTGAAGCCGAAAGCCGAGGTCTCGTCCACCGCCGAGACGCAACCGCCGAAGAGGGGAACCAGCATCACGAGCGTTACGGCCGCGGAGGTCCGTCGGAGCCCGCGCAGGCGCGAGCCGAAGGTCGATGTCGTCAAGCCTTGTCCACCCTTAACGATGGGCACGGCCCGTCGAGCCGCTTGCACCCTTGGCCATGCCGCGACGAGGCGGCAGGCCCATGCTGATCCGAACGGGACGATCCCCGAATTATCGATCGCCACATGGGAAGGCGACCGATCCCGTTACGGTCTGTAAATCATTTTAGGCTGTATGGCGAGAATGAGGCGTCACGAAGGCTTGCCTTGCTTACCACGTGCCGGTGTTCGGCATGGAACTCCATGGTTCCACAGGAGGCTTGGCTGGGCCTTTCTGGAGGAGTTCGAAGGAGATATTGTCCGGCGACTTGACGAAGGCCATGTTGCCGTCGCGCGGCGGGCGATTGATCGTGACGCCCTTGTCCATGAGGTTTTGGCAGGTCGCGTAGATGTCGTCGACCTCGTAGGCGAGGTGGCCGAAATTGCGTCCGCCCGTATAGGTCTCGGGGTCCCAGTTGTAGGTCAGCTCGATCAGCGGAGCCTTCGTCTCCGTGGCGGTCGCGGCGTCGTCGGACGCGGCGAGGAAGACGAGCGTGAAGCGGCCCTTCTCGTTCTCGGTCCGCCGGACCTCGACCAGCCCCATCTTCCCGACGTAGAAGTCGAGCGATTCGTCGAGGTCGCGCACGCGAACCATGGTGTGCAGATAGCGCATGAAGGTCTCCGGTTGGGATGATGCTCCAATGGTAGGGCCGCTTTCGCCGTCGCCAACACCCGGCGGCGGGATCGGCCCGGCTGTCGCCCCGTGGGAGCGAGCCCGATGCGGCCTTCTCGACATCAAGACATACTGACAAATCCCGCGATGCTGATATCCTCGATTTTAATGATTCGTTGGGGTGTGAGAGGCCGAAGTCCGGGATGTCCGAGAGTACCTCCGCCATATTCCACCCATCGTCCGATCCGGGCGAATGCGATGGGTTCGATCTCGACGTGGTGTCGGGCCATATCAAATGGTTCGACGTTTCCAAGGGCTTTGGTTTCGTCGTGCCGGATGGCGGCGGCGAGGATGTGCTCCTGCATGTGACCTGCCTGCGCCGCGACGGCTTCTCGACCGTTCTCGAAGGCACGCGCATCGTCTGCGAGGTGCAGCGCGGGGAGCGCGGGCTGCAGGCGTTCCGCGTTCTGTCCATGGATGCGTCGACGGCGATTCATCCCTCGCAGCTGCCGCCCTCGCGGCTGCAGACGCAGGTCGTCGCCGAAAGCGGGCTGGAGCCGGCGGTGGTGAAGTGGTTCAACCGCACGAAGGGCTACGGTTTCCTGTCGCGGGGCGAGGGGACGGAGGACATCTTCGTCCACATGGAGACGCTTCGGCGCTTCGGCATGACCGAGCTTCGGCCGGGGCAGGAGGTGCTCGTGCGGTTCGGGGCGGGCTCGAAGGGGCTAATGGCGGCCGAGGTTCACCCGGCCTCCGGGTCCGAGCAGCCGGCCTCGCACTGATGAAGGCCGCTCGCATGGACACGAAAGCAGGGCGCGGGCTGAAGAGCGTCGCGCTCGGGCTGGTCGTCGCCCTCGGCCTCGGGGCCGCGACGCTTTTCTCGGCGGGCGCCGATGCGGCCGGGACGCTTGTCACGCGCAGCGGCGAACACAGGGTCGATATCGAAGTCGCGGACACGCCGGACGAGCGCGAACACGGCTTGATGAACCGCCAATCCATGCCCGCCGATGCCGGCATGCTCTTCGATTTCGGGATCGACCGGCCCGTGACCATGTGGATGAAGAACACCTATCTTCCGCTCGACATGGTGTTCATGGACGCGTCCGGAACGGTGACGCATATCGCGGTCAACGCTCAGCCGCTCTCGCTCGATCTCATCGAGTCCGACGGGCCGGTCCGCTACGTTCTGGAACTGAACGGCGGCGCCGCCGCGCGCTACGGCCTAAAGGTCGGAGACCGCCTGAAGCACCCTCTGGTCGGCAAGTCGTCGGCGACGCCCTGACGCTTGCCGTCGCTCAATGCTGCGGAAGGCATCGAAGGTCAGCGGATCGGGCTTTTCCCGTCAAAGCGGCTGTTTTACCCACCGTCTCCCGATCGCCGCTGCCGGTCGAGAGGGGCGTCCGCCGACGGGAAGAGCGGTCCCCTCCCGTTCTCGCGACGGCTCAGATCTCGATCTTTCTCGGCACATAGCCGCCGCGCCGGATGATGGCTGCGATGGCGATCTGCTCGTTCAGCGGTTTGGAGAGGATGGGCAGAACGCGGGTTTCCCAGATCTCGCGCTGGGCCGCATTCAGGCTCGCCTGCCCGTTCTCCGCCACGGCGCTCGCGACCGCCATTTCCGGCGAACCGGCAGCGATCAGCTCGGCGGCGATCACATCCCGAATGAGATCTCTCAGTTCGCGATCCACCGACGTCATTCGACTCATGCATTACGTCCTTCACACTCACGTCGGCAGGACCTAATCGGTCCGCGATGGCCGTCCAATGTCCAGCCGACGAAAATCTCGCGAGATGGAAAACGGCAAGGCGTCTCGCCCATCCCGGAAAGGCCTGAATCTAAGGGCCATACCGAACCCATCCGTCAGCTGGATGCGGAATCCCCGACATCGTCCTGATCCGGGTCGGGCAAGGTCCCGGCTCCCGGCGTCCGCTCCTTGTCGGTCAGGGCCGGGTTCGCATGCGGCCCTGCGGCCGGCATGTCCGCGTCCCGCTTGTCGGACGGTTTGGACGGGGCCTCGTTCGGGCTGGTCGGAATGGGTCTCTCGGTCATCTCGTTCCTCCACGCGCAACGATCGGGCCGAGGGTGCTAGGCTTGATGCCTCTGTTCAGCCCAGACCCGATCTGGACGCCGCACCCGAAACGCCGCCGGGGGAGGGAGGTTGCTCCTTGGTCGGCTCGCAAGCCGAGCCGGATTCGCCGCACCGATTTCCTGCGGCGACAGGCTATCGATTGGCAGAGAGGATACCGCTTATCCGATCCGGGGAACCTGTCGGACGTGGAGGGATGAACGAGCGATCCGGCTCCGGCGCACCGCCGTTTCGCTCATCGGCCATGACAGAATCTCACGGGACGATTATCAACGCGGCCGGGGCTTCGATCACAAGCCGACCCTTCGACGAAACGCATGACGATGGTTGCGAGAGCATCGTCTCGGCTGACGAGGACGACAGGATGAACGACGGCGACAAGCCCGGTGGCGTCAGGCCAGAAACCACGAAGGAGAAGTCCGAACGTCTGAAAGCGGCGCGGCTTCAAGCCGAGCGCGACAAGGACACCCGCATCGAGCGCGCCACCCGCAAAGCCATCGCGCGGAGGAAGGTCCTGGGCGATGGGAAGGGCTGACAGGCGCTTGGCTGCGAGGAAACGTGGCTTAGCAGTCGCGCGAGCTAGCGCAAATACTGTGGAGGGAAGGGAAGAACTGAGGCTAAGCCGCTGTAAAAGGCTGGTGATCCCGACTGGATTTGAACCAGTGACCCTCAGATTAGGAAATTGATACAAGGGTTCTGCGAGGAAGTGCGCCTAGCTGCGATAAACATCCACAAGCCATTGTCTTTCAGGCCTTTCAGCGTTTCGCGATGCTCCGTAAGATGCGCTGAGAAGCGCAGAAGCGCGGGGGCGCTGTGCCCCTGACGTGCCCCCGCTTGATCGGGGGCACAGATTGGACACGCGATGAAGCTGACGAACGATCTCCTTAAACGGGCTCTCCCGGAGCCAGGCAAGCGTCTTGAACTTCGGGACGACGACGAGCCCGGCTTGATCTTTCGTGTCACAGAGAACGGCGCCCGCTCTTGGTCTGTCCGCTATCGCAGCGCCGCGGGTGAACAACGGCGGAAGGCGCTCGGTCCTTATCCTGCCGTGACGCTCTCTCGAGCCAGGGATGAGGCCAGAAAGGTGAAAGGCGCCGTCGCTGGAGGTGCGGACGTCGTCGGCATCGATCGCGCCCACAAGGCTGCTGAAGCTGGCAAGCGCCTTCATCGGATTGGCGACCTTGCCGACGCTTATTTCGAGGACGCGGGGAGGGGGCTGCATAAGGCGAATGCCAAAGGCCCTAAGCGAGCCTCTACGTTGAAGGAAGAGCGTAGGATCTTCGATCGCTTCGTGGCGCCGGCTCTGGATGCAAAGGCAGTCCCGGAAATCAAACGCTCCGACATTCAAGCGCTCGTCTCGAAGGAGTCGCGCAAGTCTGCGGCGAACGGGCGACAGTGCCTCGCTGTTGTCCGGCAACTTCTCGGCTATGCCGTCCGTCGAGAGATCATTGAGACCAACCCGGCGCATGATATCGCAGTCACGGCGTCGCAGCCGCGCGAGCGCGTCCTGTCGGACCAAGAGCTTCGCGCGTTCTGGCAGGCGTGCCTTGAGCCTCAGGAGGTGAAGGGGCTCGGGATATCGCAGGAGATGGGGCGAGCCCTTCAGATGGCCGCGGTGACGTTGCAGCGGCGTGGCGAGATCGTCGGCATGCGGTGGGCCGAGATCGATCGTGCGAAACGTGTCTGGACCATTCCCGGAACGCGGATGAAAGGAAAGCGCACGCACCTCGTCCCGCTCTCTGATCTCGCAATGTCCATCCTGGAGAGGTGCGAGGGGCAAAGCGAGTTCGTCTTCACGTCCGGGCGGACAGACTCACACATTGAGGCAGGCGCTTTTTCGCGTGCAATGAACCGGATGACCACAGCCCTCGAGATCAATGGGGCGACTCCTCACGACCTGCGCAGGACCGGGGCAACGAACATGACAAGCGAGCGGATCGGCCTTCCGCGCTTCATCGTTTCCCATGTCATCGCGCATGCTGGTGACACGGGCGGGGCGGCGGCCGTGACGGGTCGGCACTACGATTTAAACGACTACCTACCGGAGAAGCGGAAGGCGCTGGAGGCTTGGGCGGTGCTTCTAAGTTCGATCGTGATTTGACCTAATATGGCTTGTTACGATTTATACAGGCAGTGAAAAAGGCGAGGTAAAATGTCCGAAAACGATACGTTGAAGCGTGATGAGGCCATCGAGCACCTAAGAGCCGTTCGCGCGTACTTGGTTGAAGAAAGACGTGGCGCGGCTCGCAGTCTTGCAACAGATACCATGCTGCCGAACGTGATGGCGGACCGGGTGGTTAACTTCCAACGCATGATTGAGGCGGTAGACGCTGCAATCGAAGATGAAAAGACAGTCACAAGCGAGGCGAAAGTCTCACGGGTTCGTCCTACCTGATTGAATCGTAAAAACCGCGATTGAAGGGCTCGGACAGTGGGAAACGACGTTACTTACTTCCCACGCTTCATGACGGATCATCAGCTTCGGACCTATTTCGGGCTGACAGAACGCGCGCTGGTCCGCCTGAACGCGATGCGCGATTTTCCAAAGCGCGACACGATCACGAACCGGCGCGATAGCCGCGCGGTCGATCTCTTCTTTGACAGGATGAGCGGCTTGGAGCCTCCCGCGCGAAATAGCGCTCCGAGCGTCGATCACTTTTAAGGCCTGCGCATCAGAAGCCGGCAGGCTGCAACGCCTATGTTGGCGGAGGGAAACGGGCGGTGGCTGACTGATCCTCCAATTGCACTCCCACACGCTTAACGATAGCTTGAGAAAGGAAAGGGAGACTGCCTATGTCCGTGACTTTTATGACGAGCAATCCGAAAGCGCTGCTCGCGAAATTCAAAAAAGCTATTGATGAAAAAGACGTCGCAACGTGGTCGTACGACGGCGATGGCGACTTCACGCATGACACAGATCAGTGGCGGAGCAAGGCTTGGATGCGGCCCGAACTTTTATCGGATCGTCTCAATTTTTCTATTTTGGCACCCAAAGATGGCGGCATGACGAAGACAGTTTACGGCATCTATCACGGCAGACTGATAGAATGCTTCCTTTCTCACTTCGATGATGCTTTCGTGAGTGGCGCTGCCACGGCTAAAGTCTCTGGGAAAGACTCTATTTAAGCTCACTTCTTGGGTAATCTGCCGCCGGATGATGCCAAAGCGAAGCATCAAGCCGGCGGCGGTCGCAAGACAGGATGATCAGGCGTCGAAACGCTCCGCTCGTCGTCTGGCGGCACGGTTCAAGACGGCAACCTGTCCGCCTTGAGTGTTCGCCGAAATGAGTCGCCCCAGAGCGGATGACGACGCCGGCCGCGTGGCGGTCAGATCTTCCGCCCATGTGCTGACGACCGTTTGCGAAACCCCTTCCGCCGTGATCAGCGTCTCGAGGATCGCGCCGCCAGGGATCAACGGCCCCTCGAACGTCTGAGGGACTTCAGCGAGGGAGGCGCGCTGCGCTTGCATCAACGGAACGCCGATCGTCCGCTTGTCGAAGCCGGGCCGGCTGGCCTGTCCGACGGCGCCGTAGATCATCAGCAGAGCGGCTTCGCCCAACGGCGGGGCGAAATCGCTTTCCACGGGCCGCCAAACGCATACGCCGTCCTCGAGGCTGAAGCCAAGACACTTTGGGCACCCGTCCGTCTCAGACCATCCGGTGATCCAGAAGCGGCGGGGGAGGGTGCCGAGCGTCGGCGCGAACGGGGCAACGACGGTGAAGACCTCGTCGACCAAGGCGCCGTCGCTGGTGATGATGTCGTCGAAGGTCGTGCCGATCTCCGCGGCCAGATGCGCGATCTCCTTCGCCAAGAACTCAGCGATGAACGGGAAACCGCAAACCGAGACAACCGCTTTCATGCCCTCGATCGGGATCGTCTTGCGATGGTGCTCGATGATCTCGCCGGCCATGTTGAACACGGCCGAGTCCGTCCAGATGAGCGCGCGATTCGGCCCGAGGATGAGGTTGCAGGCGCTCAAGCGACCGCTCCACGACGAAGCGCGTCCTGCCGGCGCCGCTCTCTCCGGTTCACCGCTGGCATCGCAACGACAATGCCGGCCGAAGTCGCGGGCAGCGGACCGGGCTCGATCGTCTCTCCGACGCGGTCATCCCAGCGCTTGAGGATGCGATCGGTGATGCCGTGCCGATCGACCGTGATCAGCATGACGTGACCGCCGATGAGGAGCCGGCCGGACTTGCCCTCGTCCATGCCGTCAGACGGCTGCCGACGCTGTACCTCCATCAGGGCAATGCCGTGTTGTACCGGGTCGAACTCTTCCCGCGTCGGTTCACCGATCTGCCGCAAGAGTGACGCCTTCGCCCCGGATCGAAGCTTGGGGTGATGCAGCCAGGCGAGGTCCACGATGAAGGACGGCTCGCCCTCGCGGTTCGTGAAGTGGACACTCTTCGGGCGCCGATCGCGCTTCGACCATCCGACGACCATTGCACAGAGCCGACCGGAACCGAGCTCATCGATGGTACGCTGAAGGTCGCTCCAGTGCTCCGCGAAGAACGCCTCGCCCCGATCCGCGAAGTCGTCGATGTCGCGGAATCCGCGGCGGATGATCGTCGCCATGATCTGGGGCGCGTTCGCCATGCCGGTACAGGTGACGACGACGTTCGCTTCAGAGACGACGACGTGCTTGGGCCCGAGGGAGAGCAGAACGCCATCCTCGTCGTAGCATGCGGCATCCTGAAGGATGATCGCACGGTGGCCCTGATGGTAGAAGTTGAGAGCGCTCATCGGTCCGTTTCCTGAAGCTCGAGGATTTCGTAATCGGTATCGAGACGGGCAATATCGCCCTGGCTCTTTCCCATGGTCTGCATGTCCAGCATCAGCGACGAGGTGGCGTCCTGCTGCGCCTCCATTCGCTGACGAAGGGATTCGCCTTCTTGGAAGCGAGACTGAGCGAGGGAGAGACTGCGAACCTCCTCGATCCGCCGCCGCTTCTCCTCCTCCGTCATGATCGCGCCGGAGAGGTCCAAGCGGGTGCGCATGGCGTCGATCTCAGCACGCCCCGCAGCAGACCGGACGCCGATGCCGCGGAGGTCGAGTTCATGCCCGGCACGCACGACCTCTTCGACGCGAGCAAACTCCTGCAGGCCGGCTTGCCGCTGGCGTTCGATCTCCATCAATTCGCCGTAGGACCGGGCGAGACCAGACGCCTGCTCGGCTTCCGCGTTGATCCGGTCGGCATCGGTGCGGCGATCGGGAACGAACTCGCGTAGGCGGCCCATGGACTCGCTAAGCTGCTTTCGCGCCATCCGCTCGGTGCTGGTCGAAAGGGAGTCAATCTGCCGTTGAGCGTCAGCGCTCGCGCGTGCGAGTTCGATCAGTTCGGCCCCCATCTTTTGCAAGGCCGCGTTCGCCGGGCTGAGATTGGCGATGCCGGCGACCTCCTCGACGAAGGAAGCCGCGTCGGCCGTTCCATCCCTCAGACCCTTGCGGAGTTTCAGGAGCGGTTCGGAAAAGGCCTCATAGCCAGCGGCAACGCGGAAGGCGTCGCGCCCCTCGCCAGTGCTGGCAGCGCCGCGGGCGGAGCCGCCCAGCACGACGCCGCTGCCGGAGCCGAAGGCGTCGAAGAGGGACGCGCGAGCGGACGTCTGGAGTTCCGCTTCACTGCGACGAAGGGCGAACGAACGCGCGGCCGCGGAGCTATATTCCTCGCTGGCTCTGAGCGCGACGCCGTACTCGTCCGCAATCTCGCCAATGATCCGGCGATGGTTCTCCATCGCCTCGTTGAGCGGCTTCACGGCGCTATCGGTGCGCGTCGCGAAGTAGATGGCCGCGCTGCCTGCCGCCAGGAGCCCGGCCGCGACGGCCGTCACCGGCGTCACCATTCCGGCGATGCCGGTCCCGATCGCGGCAAGACTTCCCTTCACGCCGCCGGGCCCGTCCCCAAGCGCCTGGACGACCTGTCCGCCCTGCGAGGCCAGGATCTGGAACGGGCTCGCACCCATCGCCAGCATCGTTGCGACGTCGTTCACCTGATAGCCGAGGTTCGCCATCTGGTTCGAGGTGAGCTTCGTCGTCGCACCGACGTCGGCCATGGTTTTCTCGGCCAGCGCCATGCGCGCACCGACCATCGCCTCCGCATCGGCAAGCTCACGGGTCGTGATCACCCCTCCCGCCGCGAGATCCCGGTATGTCGCGAGCTCGGCATTCAACTGCCGCTGAGCAGCGCTCAAGGGGTCGAGCTGCGATCGTAACCGCTCGGCCGCGCGCTCAGCCTCTTCAAAGACGGATGCAGACGCGCGGGCCGGGTTTGCAGCCTCTGCGCCGATGTTGAAGCGCTTCGAGATGTCCAGCGCGGCCCCGCTGTCCGAACCCGTCGCGCGGCCGGCATTCTGAAGGTTCGACTGAATCTTCGCGAGCTGTCGCGCGTACTCTTCGCCCTTGACGATGCCGGCGGACATGGCGCTGTCCAGCGCCTTCAGGTCTGTGTGAAACTGCTTCGTTGCTCGCCCCATGCCTTCGAGACGCGCCTGCAGAGCACGATAGCCGCGCTCCGCGCCGCCCAGGCGAACCGTCCCTTCAGCGACGACCTTGTAGGCGCCCTGGCTGGCTTCTGCGACGAGCTGCTGAGATCGTGCGATGGATTTGGCGACGCGCTCGAGCTCGCTGCCGCCCTCCTGGCGATAGCGGACAGTCAGGGTTTTGACGGTATTGCTCATGAGCATGCCTCGCAGTTGAACGCGGAGGCGGCCTTCGCCTTGTCGGCCTTGCTCGCGTACGGGTTACAAGCAACGGAACAGAAGCTCCGCTTCTGTGAGGGGAAGTCGGGCTGGAAGGTTTGTCCGCAGGTCTTGCAGGACAGCACCGGCCGCGCCTCGCGCAAACCGGCGCGGGCTGACGCGCTGCAAGCGGTCGAGCAAAACTTGGAGAGACCTCGCTTCTCGGAAAAGCGCGGCCGGAAGATCGCGCGGCAAACGCCACAGGACACCTCGCGATCGGAGCGAGCTGTCGCGGTGTAGCAATCGAGCGAGCAGTATTTCGGGTTCTTCGTGCCTGGTCGGGCGGTGAAGGTCTTGCCGCAGCCGACGCACGATACCTCCCAGGATCGCCGCTGGCTCTCGCTAACGCAGCTGGTCGAGCAGAACCGAGCGTCGAGCCGGGAGGACAGGAACCGCTTGTTGCATTGTTCGCAGTTCCGGGCCCTTTCCTCGAGCGTCTTGGCCGAGCGCTCAGCGCATCGGGTCAGATACTCCGCGAGCGACACCTGCTCACCAAACTCGGATGCCTTCTTCCGGTAGGCGTACTGTCCGCATTCGAAGCTGCAATACTTCACCGGGTTGCCGGCATGGGTCTTCCGATCCGGCGGAATGCGCCCGTTGCAGTGGGCGCAGAAAGTCCGCAGCGTTCCCACGCTCGAGACGAAGTCGGGTTGCCCATCAGCCCAGGAGGGCCGGGTCGCGCCAAGCTCCTTCAGGGCCGCCGCTACGATCTCAGCCGCGCAAGAATCCGCGTCCTTCCACGCCCAACCTCTCTCGATCAGGCCGATGCGAAGGCCATGACGAGATGCGCCTTCGAACGCGAAGACGGTCGGATCGCCGGCGGCCAGGATTACCTTCGCCTGCCCCACGAGGTGAATGAAGCGCTTGGTGTTCAGCTTGCGATACTTGACCTTGGCCGAGACCGCCGCGCGACGGGCTTTCCGCGCGCGATCCTTGCCAAGCTCCTGCCGCAGGTAGGTCGCGAATTCCGGCGTGATGTGGAGCATCAGAAGATCCTCCGATAATCGGCAAGCAGGCCTGCCGCTTCAGGATCCGCGAGGCCGGCGCCGGCGGACGGAACCCAGAACGATGTCGCGCCAACCCCCTCCGTCGTTTCGCTCTTGATGAGCGCGTCACGACCGCGGATGGAGAGGTAGGCAGCGACGAGCTTGATGGCGGCGCGTTCAACGGCTGGCGGCAGCGTGGATGGAGGAGCGTCGGCATTGTCCGTGGGCAGGACATAGCCTGCGGCATAGGTGACAGAGACCCGGTCTCCCCACCCTACGCGCCAACCGTCGTCATCGATGCGAAAGAGTAAGCCGGTTGCGGGATCGTACTGGACGAAGCGAGGCTCGATTATCTCGGACCCTCGACGAACTTCGTCGAAGGACGTGACCGCCGATCGACCGAGGAGAACGGCACCGCTCGCGGACGGTCCCTCGAAAGTCTCACGGACGGTCTCGGTCGCGAACGGCCGGCGGCAGTGATCGACGATCGCGCTGGAGGCGTGCTCGATCAGGATGCGCACCGTCGCATCATCGCCCACGCCGAACCCCAGGAGAGCCCGAGCGCGTTCGATCGTGGTCAGCTTGGTGTCCGTTGCGGGCGTGATGACGGTGATCATGGTGATCACTCCTTCGGCGTGTCGGGAAGCGGCTTGCGTACGGAGCTCTTCGCCGCCTTGTTCGAAGGTTCGACAGCCATTTTGTTTTCGGGCGTGGGAGCGCTCTTCACGCGGCGCGCAAGTCCGGAAGCCACGAGCTGCTCAGCTCGCGTCGCGGTAACTGGAAACACGTCGCCGATGTCGCAGACGACGGTCTGCGGGGTATGGTGGACGTTGAATGGCTTCAGCGCCTCAATCTCGACTTCGCTGGTCATGGTTCTGATCTCCGGTTCGGGAAAGGTGAGCCGGGCTGTCGGGCGCCCGGCTCCTTGTCGTCAGCCAGCGTTGCCGGCGACGAGGTTGCCGTAGACGAAGGACTCGGGCCGAGTGACAGCGAGCGCGACGCGCTCCTCGGCCCGGATCGTCACCGCGTTCTTGATGAAGTTGTCGCGGTCCTCGGTGGAGACCTGAACGTTCGCATCCTCGCGATCGAAGAGCTGGGCGCCCATGTTGAAGGCGCCCGTCAGGAACTTGCCTGGCGCGATGGCATCGCTGTCGACGACCGGAAGGCCCCAGATGCGCTTCTCGACGACGCCACGCGGATCGCCGATCACGTAGCGACCATCGCCATCCTTCAGCGTCTCGATCTCCGCCCAATCGATCGGGTTCATCACCACAGCCGTCGCGCGGTAAAGCGCGATACGCACCTGAAGGATGGCACGGCGGATACGGTCGATCTTCGTATCGCTCGGAAGCGAGTAGGTTCCGAAGGCGAACGCCGTTGACTGAGGCACGATGCCGAGGAGGTTCTGCCCGGTGCCGTCGCCCCCGAGGATCTGAGCTTCCTCGACCATCGCGAGCCCGTATCGCAGCCGGCCGTCGATGTAGGACTGCAGAAGCGGGATATCGTCGAGGACCTGCTTCGAGGCATGGATCCAGTGCGCGAGCGTGCGGACGGGCGTCGAGAGGAGATCGAACGAGAGATCAGACTGTGGCTTCAACGCGAGTTCGGCGACCGGCGCGGCCATGTTCTGGAAACCGGTCTCCTTCACGTACTCGATGGCATTTGAGTCGGTCCGGCCGGGCATCATCAAGTCACGGATGGTGAAGGTGCGTTCGCCGGGCGTGACGATGTATGGCAGGCGCTGCGGGCGGATCGCGTCACCCACGCCACCGGTCCCGGTCGTCGCACTGGTGACGCTGGTCACGGCCTTGACCGCGATGCGCGCCGTGCCGCCGCCGCGCGTCTTCATGCCCTTCCACTCGTCGCTCTCAGTGAAGGTGTTGCCGAGCGTCTTGACCGCCGGGCCGTCGCCGCCGCCGCGACGCGCAAGCTTCTGCTCCACCGCCAGAAGCTGGGTCTGGAGATCGGTGCCGGCCTTGGCGAGGCTGGTCAGCGCCGCCTTCGTGTCCGCGAGCATCTGCCCGTGGTCCTTGATCTCCGCGGCCGCCTTGTCGGCGAAGGCCTTGATCTCGGCATCCCGGGTCGCGAGAGCGTCGCGAAGGGCACGGATTTCGAGCTGGTCGTCGGCGGCGTCGCCGGCGGCCTTCGTGTGGAACGCGCGATGGGCCGCGGTCAGCTTGGTATCGTGGATCGACATGGTCAGGGTCCTTCAGAAAGTCGGGAGGGTGAGAGGGGTGCTCAGTGCCTTCAGGAGGTCGCTGACCTCGCCGGCGCTGCTGCTGCCGGGGCCGCGCGCGGCCCAGGCGTTGAAACCGACATCAGCGATCGTGTCGGCATCGGAGCGCGCAAAGCCTCGATCGCTGAGGAGCGCCTTGAACTCGCGGTCGCTGATCCGTTCGCCTGCCGCGAGCTTTGCCTTGATCGTGTCGACCCGGGCCTCATCGTTCGCGGGATTGGTGACGACGGAGACCTCGACGAGATCGACCCGCTTCAGGGTCCGAATGCGCGTCTTCTCGTCGAAGCTGTCCTCGCGCGTGTAGAAGCCGATGGAGAGTCCCGTAATGGCGCCGGCCTTCATGCCGCGATGAGCGACACGGGCGTTCGGCGCCTCGTCGGTCCACAGTTCCCCTTCGAGAAAGAGGCCGTGATCGTCTTCGCGCATCACGTCCCATTGCCCGATCGGCTCATCGGAGCGGTGCTGCCAAAGGATCGGAAGCGTCCGGCCTTTGCCCTTCGTGTCGGCAATGCTCGCCGCGAAGGCGCCAGGCGCAACGATCTCGCGATAGCTGTCGACCACGCCCCAGACGCTGCCATAGCCAGAGAAGTGGCCGGACGCGTCCGGCTTGGCCTTGATGCAGAGGTCGAAGCTCCGATGCTGCGTGATCGAGTCCTTGCGCTCCATGGTCATTCTCCTGGGATCGGTTCGCCGGGCGCCGGCTGGACGCGCGCTGGCTTGCGGCCGGCCTGATCGAGCGGCACGAGGGTCGAGTTGACGAGGTGGACGTCTCCGCCAGGGAAGCGCGGCAGGTTCTCGCGATCGGCGATCTGGTTCGGCGTAATGGCCGCGACCTGCATCAGCTTCGAATACATCTCGGCGCGTCCGGCGCTGTCGGCGCGAAGGAGGCCTTCGACGGTGAATTCAGCGTAGAGCGAGGCGCGTTCCGCTGGCGCGATCAAGGAGCGTTTGAGCGCCTGCTCGATCCGCGTCAGGTACGGACGAAGACCGAGCGTGAGCCAACCGAGCATGATCTGTTCGACGCCGGCTCCAAACATGGTCTGTCCGGCCGAGCTGTGCCCGACGAGCACAGGCGGCACGCCGAACCATCGGCAAATCTCCTCGATGTGGAAGGCACGGGTCGCCAGCATCTCGGCATCCCGAGGCGGCATGTTCACGTCCTGCCATTTGAACCCGGCCGCTCCCTCCATCAGCAGCGTCTTGCCGGCGTTCTCTGATCCGGTGATCGGCTCGATGAGAGCCGTCTTCGCCTGCTGCCGCTGTTCCGGCGTCAGGAGCTTGTCGCCCTCGTAGGTGATGATTCCACCCGGCCGCATGCCATTGGCGAAGGTCCGAGCGGAGGCCTCGTCCGTCGCGATCGCCGCGCCCAAAGTCTGCCGAGCATGCCCAACGGGAGAAAGGCCGAGATCACCGCCAAGACCGAAGCCACGGACGTGCATCAGTTCGCCATCACCGAACTCGATCACACCGCGCGGGTCCGAGTACCGGTAACGCAGCGCATCGGACTGGTCGCGGTAGACCATCATCAAGTCCGGCCGCAGCAAGGTCATCGAGACGACGCCGCCGGAAACGCCACGGCCGAGCTCCACATATGCGTTGCCCCAGATCAGCAGGTGAGCGACCAGACCCTCCCAGAACTCCACCGACGTTTGATCGGCGTTCGGCATGTCATGGATGAGCGGATAGAGCGGGTGACCGCTCGCCACGTCGCGGCCACCGTCGGCACGCCGCACGTAGAGCGAGAACGGAAGGGTCGCGATCGTCTGGGAGATCAGACGGACGCACGCCCAGAACGTCGCGATCTGCATCGCCGTGTCCGGCGTGACGTTCTTTCCCGCCCAGGACTCCGTCCCGAAGTAGGTCCGCCAGATGCGGCTTTCCTTCAGGCCGAAGCGGCGCGCGAGGGTCGTGAGCGCGTTCATGCCGTCACCGCATTGTTGAGGAAGTCGTCGAGATCGATCGGAGCGGCCGGCTGGAAGCGCTTCGCGAGGCCAAGCGCCATCACGAGCGTCACGGCCGGATCGACGCGGACGGGTCCGCGTCCATTCGAGCGATCCTTCGCGATCTTCAGATTGCCGGCAGGATCGCTGTCCATGATGGCGCCGGCGACCGCTGCGGTGAGCACAGGATGGCCGCCGTGACGGACACGACCGGTCAGAGCCAGTTCGGCGAACCAATCCACCGCCGGGCCCATCTCCTTGAAGCCCTGGCCGAACGGCTCGAGCGGGACCGGGAAATTGCCGTCGATCTCCTCGAGATCCTGTTTAAAGTCGTCGACCCGCCACCGGTCGAAGCCGAGCACCACAATGTTGAACTCGGCCGCAAGCGCGACGAGCTGCGCAGCGACGAAGCCATAGCGAATCGTCGGCCCCGGCACCGCGATCATGTGGCCGGCCTTGATCCAAGCGCGAAAACGATCCTGTTCGGACGGCCGGCGGACACCCAGCTGGCCTTCCGGCGTCCAGCACCATTGCAGAACGTCAAAGCCGGGCTCTTCAGCGTCATCCGGAAAGACGAGCGTCAGGCTGGTGAGGTCGTGCTTGCCGGAAAGATCCAGCGCGGCGAAACACGTGCGGCCGGCCAGCTCGCTCCGATCCACAGTGACGTTTCCGCGACGCCAGACGGCTGCCGTCACGATGCGATTTTCCTCGCGCGCGTCGACGCGCTGATTCAGACGAAGGTTTCGAAACGATGCCTCGAAGGCCGGGATGCGCCGGGCGCGCGCCGCGGCCTCGCGCATCTCCTGCAGCGAGACGTATTTTCCAAGGGCCGGATTGCAGGCGAGCCAAGTGGCTTCGGCGAAGGGATCGGCCTCCGGCGGTGCGCAGATGAGCTGGACGAAGATGCTCGGATCGGCGCCGCTGAGACCATCATCGATGAGCTGCGAGAGCGGGTGATCGTCGTCGGGCGCCTGCGTCGAAATGATGAGGGCAAGCGCTTCGCGGCGCTTTCCAAGACCATTCATCAGGTTGTCGAGAAGCTCCCGATCGCGAGCCTGAGCAAGCTCGTCGTACACAAAAAGCGACGGCGCGAGACCGTGGGCTCGACGCGCGTCGGCTGAAAGGGCTTCGTAGACCGATCCCTTACCGATACCGTCCAGCACCTCGATCTTCTTCAGGAAGCGCTGCACGTTCACGCGCGCGGCAAACTCCGGAATGCCGAGCAGCATCGCCTCGCACTCGTTGAAGATGATGGCGGCCTGCTGACGATCGATCGCGCCAGAGTAGACCTCGCCACGGGCTTCGCTCTCCGGTCCAAGCAGGTGACAGAGGACAAGACCAGCCGCGAGGCCTGTCTTGCCATTGCCCTTTGGTGCGCTCGACACGCCGATCCGGCGCCGACGCATGCCCTTGGCGTCCAGATCGCCGTAGATCTGCAGGATGAAATCCCGCTGCCCGGGAAGGAGCTTCATCCGCTTCCCCGCCAGCGGACCCTTCGTGATCGGCAGGAACTGCAGAAAGGCGATCACGCGTTCAGCGCGGCCGAGGCCCTTCTTCTGCCAAGGCAGCGTCCGCCGGCGGGCGGGAAGAGCCTCCCGAGCCAGCTTGAGGCGAGATGCGCCAGGTCCGCGGAGGCCCATCAGAAAGCCCTCCGCGAGCGACCGAGATCGAAATCAGCGGCAACTAACTCTGAAGAGAGGTACCCCAACCGGTCTTGATCCCCTTGGGGTCCAGCTTTCGACCCCCCCGCCTTGCCCGACGCGATGGAGACAGCCAAGGAGGCTCCATGGCGGGCCTCTTCGATCCGAGGACGCGAGGCTGCATTCGTCGAGCGAACGGCGTCCAAGGTTTTCCAGCGGTCAGAGCGGAGGGTGCGAGACATGACGATCAGAGCGCCCAGCCCGTGTCGAGGATCGCGAACTTCTGCCCAGGCCGAACGGCGATATCGGCATGGCTGGGAATGTTGTTCACGAGCGGCGGGTCAATGACCGCGCGAGGAACCGCTTCGACCGCGACATTCGAGGTGCCGAAGGCCGGTGTCTCGGTGCCTTCCCAGATGGCGACGTAGCTCCAGCCAGCGCCGCTCTTGGCGACGTCGTCCACATAGCGGCCGCGAAGAGAGACGATGAGATCACAGCCCTTGGGCGCGGCCGGAACGGTGATGACCTCGCTCATGGCCGAGCTCGTGGCGGTCAGCTTGCCGCTGGCGACGATCTTCGTGAACGCGGCGTTGTCGGTGTATCCTCGCAGGTGAGCGAAGATCGTGTAGCGGGCAGCACTCATCGTGCGTCTCCTCGATTGAAAGGATGGTTGGGATCGGTCGGGAGGCCGTCGGCACCAACGCGGGCGGCATAGCCACGCGCCTCGTCGCCCTGCTTCTCTCCGCTGTGATGCGGGGTGCAGAGGGACTGCCAGTTGGTGCGATCCCAGAAGAGGCGCTGATCGCCCCTGTGGGGGATGATGTGGTCGACGATGGTAGCGGGAGCGATGCGGCCTTCGCGGGAGCAGGCGACGCAATGAGGGTGCGAGCGCAGATGGCCGGCGCGGGCTTTGCGCCACGCGGTGCCGTAACCCCGTTCGGAGGCGGACGCGCGCGCGCTCAACCGAGCACCCGAAGATCGTAGCGGACGACCGTTTCGCCGATGACGACGGGCGTTGCCGTGGTGATGGTGCGGGTCTGGCCCTGACGAATGATCTCGTCGCCAGCGACCGGAGGTGCGGGCCAAGCGGCAGCCAGGATCTCTGTCGGGGAAAGGACGACGACGGTTGCGTTCTGGTCTACGCCGGCAACCAGCTCTTCAGGCGTGGCGCCGCGGCAGAAGGCAAGCACGTTGACGCTAAGGGCGGGAGCACCGCGAAGCACCCGGCGCAACGTGACCCGTTCGCCTTTTTTGGCGAGCTGTCGGTCCAGTGCGGCTGTCGTGGGGTGGGTCAAGTCCGATGCCTCTCGAATGAGGCATCAGAGGTAGCGTGAAGGCGAACCGCCCGTCTTTACGGAGGCTTAGGCTGCCTTGGGGTTCGTTGGGCTGCGCCGGTTTTCAGGGCGCTGCATCCATGCGGTGAGCTCGCCTTCGAAGGCATAGAGCCGGCCGCCGGACTTGTAGATCGGAGCATCGGTCTCGCGCGCGAGAGCGTAAACTCCATCGTTCCCGAGGCGGAGAAAGCGCCCGATGGTGCCGGCCGTCCAGAGGATGTCGAGAGGCGCCGTCATCGGGATCCTCCCGCGCACCCCGTCTTGAACTCCTCCACACGATGGCCCTGCTCTCGCAGGTCGGCAACGAGTTCCGCAAGCGCCTCGTCCGACGTGCCCTCCGCAAAGCGCGATCGACGGTCGTTCGCGATCTGCGTGACGATCCAACTCGTGAACGGATGCGTGTTGTAAGGCGGATCGAGGTAGCTCGTCACGAAGTGGAACTCATATCGAAATTTCACCCCGTTGGAAAAGCGAGGCGCGCAGCTGGCGCGCTTTCTGGTCTTTGTCGGAATGAAGGTCGTCCGCCCGCGCTTCTTGATCGTGGTGCCCGCCCAGGCTGCTTTCACGCGGCGCGCCGTCTCGTTCTCGTCGCTCATGACGCACCCCCGTCCGGCTGAGCGCGGACGCCTTCATAGTCAATCCGGTTCATCTCATCCGCGACGGCCTGCTCGAACGCTAGGCGTTGCGCCGTGGCGCGCTCCTGACTGACGCCAACCTTGAGGAACTGGTTCTCGATGCCGCCGAAAATCTTGGAGCGATAATGCGCATCCAGCTTCGGCTTAGATGTCGCGTCGAGGAGCAGTAAGGCGGTCTGCCGTACCTTCTCCAGACGGCGCGCGGACGGGAATGGCACGATCTCGCACCGCGGTGTCCGGCGGTCTTCACGCGTCGACATTGCGAAGCTCCTT
This sequence comes from Aureimonas sp. Leaf427, assembly GCF_001425485.1. Lineage (GTDB taxonomy): Bacteria > Pseudomonadota > Alphaproteobacteria > Rhizobiales > Rhizobiaceae > Plantimonas. The sequence goes on from NZ_LMQW01000034.1 coordinate 243,708, forward strand.
CATCCCGAAATGATGGAAAAAACATGCAACTGCGCTCGCTCGCGCCTTTTCGCTTTTGGCGGCAGCTTCGCTCATCGCTGTCAGAGTTAAGCGACTCTTTGGATGTTCAGGGAGATCATTCCGCCTCGTTTTCCGTGCGCGCACGTAAACGCCAACCTGAAATGGTGAGAACGGATTCATTGATCGTTCGATGGGTAGCGAGCGAAGCGAGGTGCCCAGCGGACGAGCGATGAAGACGATCGAACGGGTCGAGGGCAAAACCCTCGCGGGGTTTGGGGCAGCGCCCCGATCTTTTGCCGGCGCCGCGCGATCGAGCCGCTTAGATCCTGTCAGAGGCTCACGCGACATCGACGCGCTCCTCTTCTTCAAGGGTAGCTTCAAGGGTAGTGGGACCACGCGTGGGGCATGGTTCTGGACACGCGTGGTCCCATCGGCGCCTCGGTTCGGTAGGACAACCGTGGTCCCACTGAACGACGTCGGGAACCGCCAGCCGAAGGAACCGACGAGACTGCAATTTGCCGTTCGTTACCCTCCAGTCGTGACGCACGATGAACAGTCCGAGGTTCACCATGTTGCCGATATCGCGCTCGATCGTCTTTCTGGAGCATCTCCCAGCTATCCTCGAGAGCGTTACCGAGGTAGGGTAGAGTTCGCCCGTATCCCAATCGACGAAACGCTTGCAGACGGCGATCACTCGGAAACTGGCCTTGGCATCACTGATGACGGCCATCGCCATTTCATGCCAGTTATCGAAAACGTCGAAGCCTTCTTTTCGGGTCTCCGGCCATTTCAGCGGCCAGCTGGCCGCAGGTGCAATCCGCTTACGTGTGCCACTCCGAGGCGGTAGCCTTACCTCAGCCCTCTGTTCGGAATGAGCATTCATAGCGCTCTCCCCTGGATCAGCGCCGCCTCGCGAAGAGCCGTGCACGCTTCCGCTGCCGAGAGACCGAAGCGCCCCCGCAGCGCCGGGACGATCGGCGTTGGGATTTCGCCCATCGCTCGCGTCGCGATCCAAAGCGTGGCTTCGTCAATCGCCGCGGAGGACAGGTGATTAAGCCCCCTCATCCTGCCGATCGGAAGCGCGCTCATGCGGCCCTCCCGCTGTCGCGAGCGGCGATGCGGGAATCTATCCAGGCCGAAACCTCTTCATCGGTCCAGCCAACCGCACGAGAGGAAAGCTGAATAGCACGCGGAAATTCCCCCTTGCTCATCAGCTCGTAAATCGTTCTGCGAGAAATCCCAGTTTGTGCCTTCACTTCCGGGAGGCGGAGAATACGACTTGCCATGAAAGGCTCCTGAGTGCGAGTTGCACCCATTAATTACCTATTCATGCTATTGGGTGCAACTAGCACCCATAGATAATTTTAGATGCAAGTGGCACTCAGACGATATGACCGACGACAAGAAGTATCCCAGCCAAGCCGCAGAGCGTTTTCAAGTCCGCATGCCGGACGGCTTGCGAGACCGCTTGCGAGACGCCGCAGAGATCAATGGCCGAGCGATGAACACCGAGATCGTTAAACGCCTCGAAGAATCGTTCGAGGAGCATCCGGCCGTCCAGAAGCTCGAGGACGAGGGCTGGAAATCGCTTGAGCGACTTTTGTCGCTGGACGACAGCTTCAGCGAGGTGAAGGAGCAGAACCGTACGTTGGCCCAACTCGTCAAGAATTCGACGGCTATGCTGGAAATGCTGGCTCGCCATCTCGTCAAGAATGATGCAGGAGCGAATGACCTCCTGGCCGAAATCAAACAGTTCGCCGACAGGGCCGACTCGATCGCTGCGCCTGAACTGGTTGCCCCTGACGTGCCCCCGTTGCCGCCTGGACATAACGAACGAACAGAGAAGAAGCTATAACACACTGAAAAGTATCAGCTTTTTGGTGATCCCGGCGTGATTTGAACACGCGACCCTCAGATTAGGAATCTGATGCTCTATCCTGCTGAGCTACGGGACCGTGCGCGGCACGATAGGGGAAATGGTGGCGGGGGGCCAGCCCCTTCGGGTGGCTTCGGCGTGAAGGGGCGGTGGATTCGAACGGTGGTGACCCCGGCTGGATTCGAACCAGCGACCATCGGCTTAGAAGGCCGGTGCTCTATCCTCTGAGCTACGGGGCCGAACCTTGGGCGGCGGTGAGATCGGCGCTCCGTTCGGATGCGGCCGAGGTCTAGCATGGATGGCGGGCGCTCTATAGCCCCGAGCGCTGCGCGACGTGACAGCGATCGAGCGGCGTTCCGTTCGATCGTAAGCGAGTCAGTGCGTCCAGGGCTGGCGGCGGTCGTAGCGGAAGTTGTCGGTGTAGGAGACCTTGCGCCGCGAAGGGTCCTTGGGCTCTTCGACGCGGTAGGGAATGTCGTTGCGCTCGGCATAGTCGATGGCGGCCTCGCGGCTCTCGAAGGAGAGGCGGATCTGCGCCTTCATGTCGCCGGACGAGGTGTAGCCCATCAGCGGCTCGACGCGCTTGGCCTCTTCGGGCTCGTACATCAGCAGCCATTCGCGCGTGCCGGCCTTGCCGGACTGCATCGCGGTGCGGGCGGGACGATAGATGCGTGCGACCATGCCTGTCTGAACCCCATCGCGTCGCCGAAACGGCGTCGGCGAAGACCCTTTCTGGAGAACCCGAACGGCGCTCGTCCGCCCGCGTTCCACTGCCCGTCCGGTCGCCGAACGGGGCCGATCAGGCCTTGGTCGGAGCGGCAGGATTCGAACCTGCGACCCTCTGGTCCCAAACCAGATGCGCTACCAGGCTGCGCTACGCTCCGAAAAGGCCTGAGAGGTGGCTTTGCGGGCTTTCGCCGAGATAGTCAAGACGGTGCAAGGACGGAAGCGGGCAGGGATGGCCGGGACCGGGTGATTTGGTGCGAAAACCGTCGCAGTGGTGAAGCAATGGCGAAGGCTTGACGATCAGCCGCACCCGCCGCCTAGCTGGCGACGCCGTGGAAGCGGGATGGTCACACGACAAAGCGGCGTGTTCGCGGAGGCTGATGATCGAGGATCGATCGGCGTGGCGGTTCGCCGTTCTCCGCTCCAGGGGCGCGGCCGGGCGTTCTCTCAGCCGCGCGGCGGTGCGGTCGAGCCGCCTTCGATCAGCGGGACGTCCCAGACCTCGACGAGGTCGGACGCGGGCGTTCCGCGTGCGCGCTCGATCGCCATGTCCGCGATTCGGCGGCCCGCCGCGCGCACGGGCGAGCGCAGGACCGTGAGGTCGGCGAAGGCCATGTCGGCGGGGAGGGCGGAGACCGCGTCGTCATGCGCGACGAGAGAGATGTCGCCGGGGATCGAGAGACCGGCCTCGGCGATGGCTCTGGACGCGCCGGTCGCGAGCAGGATGGAGGAGCAGAGAAAGGCCGTCGGCCGGTCCGGGAGGGCGAGCATGGCACGCGCGGCCTCGTGGCCCCGGCGATAGGTCTGCTGGCCGCTCGCGATCAGTCTCTCGTCCGGTTGGAGGCCTGCCTCGCCGAGCGCCGCGAGAAAGCCCTCCCGCCGGTCGCGGCCGTAGGCATAGGCCTCCTCGCCGTTGAGGAGCGCGATGCGCCGATGGCCGAGGGCGGCGAGATAGGCGGCGCCTTTGTGAAAGGCGCCGACATTGTCGACGCTCAAGGAGGCGACGTCCTGGCCGAAGATCGGGCGGCCATGGGCCACGACGGGAAAGTCGATCTCGGCAAGGCTCTGAGTCTCCGGCTCGTCGAAGATCGGCGAGAGGAGAACCAGCGCATCGACCGCGCCCGATCCGACGATGCGCTTGCAGGCGGCACTCTCCTCGCCCGCGCGGATGGGAAAGAGGTGGATGGCGAGGCCCCGCTCGGCCGCCGTCTCGCTGATGCCGGCCAGAAGGTCGGTGACGATCGGGCTCTCCAGCATGTTGTTGCGGGTGGAGAAAAGAAGGCCGATCGCATTGGCCCGCCCCGTCGCGAGGCGCTGGGCGGCCGGGTTCGCGCGGTAGTTCAGCCGCTCGGCGGCCTCCAGAACGCGGGCTCGCGTCTTGGCGCCGACCTCGGGATAGCCGTTGAGCGCGCGGCTGACGGTCGTCGGCGACAGCTGCAGATGGTCGGCCAGCGCCTTCAAGCTCGTGATCATTCGCCTCCCCGATTCCCCCGACGGCATCTGAACGGCGTCTCGAGCTGGAGCGCCCCGGTCGACTGCCCGCCCGTGATTTCCGGGGTGCATGTTGACACGTCCCTCAAAGCGCTTCAATCTCCATCCAAAGCGCTTTGATTGTCGTCAAAGTGCTGCATTGCACTCCTGGGAGGGGGTGAGCCGGAGGAGCGGCTGGTGTGGGAGGAGATGGCGGACGCCTGGCTTTCGGCCGGCTCGTTCCCTGTCGAGCCCGTCCGGCTCCGCTTCTTCCGGTCTTCGCATTAGGAGAAGGAAGGACAGAGATGAGCATCCGCACCGTCGTCTGGAACGAGTTCGTCCACGAGCAGGAAAATGCCGTGGTGCAGGGGATCTATCCCGACGGCATCCACAACACGATCGCCGCCGCCATCGCCAAGGATGGCGACATCTCCGTCTCGACCGCGACGCTTGGCGAGGCTGAGCATGGGCTCGCGCAGGAGCGGCTCGACGAGACGGACGTGCTCGTGTGGTGGGGGCACAAGGCGCATGGCGAGGTCTCCGACGAGATCGTCGATCGCGTACAGCAGCGCGTGAACGAGGGCATGGGCCTCATCGTCCTCCACTCCGGCCATTTCTCCAAGATCTTCAAGCGGATGATGGGCACGCCCTGCTCGCTGCGCTGGCGCGAGGCCGGCGAGCGCGAGCGGCTCTGGGTCATCAATCCGTCGCATCCGATCACGCAAGGGATCGACAAGGCAATCGAGCTGCCGAACTCGGAAATGTACGGCGAGCCCTTCCTCGTGCCGGAGCCGCTGGAGACGGTCTTCGTCTCCTGGTTCGAGGGCGGTGAGGTGTTCCGCTCGGGGCTGACCTATCAGCGCGGCGCGGGCAAAATCTTCTACTTCGAGCCCGGCCACGAGACCTACCCGATCTATCACGATCCGAACATCCAGATGGTCCTGCGCAACGCCGTTCGCTGGGCGTACAATCCGGCGCCCGCCTGGAAGGACGTCTCCAAGGCGCCGAACGTGCCGATCGATCAGGCGCGCGAGACGATCGAGAAGAAGGGCGCCTCGCTGCACAAGGCGGGGGAGGCCGGCTACCGATGAGCGCCGAGAAGCGAATCCTCATTCTCGGCACGGGCGGCATCGCCCATCGCCATGCCGAGCATTTCCTCGCCATTCCGCAGATCGCGGTCGTCGCGGCGGTGGACACCCAAGTCCAGCGGGCCCGGGATTTCGCCGCCGAGCATGGCATCGCCCATGCCTTCGGCAGTCTCGAGGAGGCGCTGGCCTGGGGCGAGTTCGACGCGGCGGTCAACGCGACGCCCGACCCGGTCCACAAGCCGACGACGCTGCAGATGATCGCGGCAGGCAAGCCGGTCTTCTGCGAAAAGCCGCTGGCGGTGAACTTCGAGGACGCGATGGCGATGACGGAGGCCATCGAGGCGGCCGGCCTCGTCAACATGGTGAACCTCACCTACCGCAATGCCCATGCCATTCAGATGGCGCGCCGCATGATCGACGAGGGCCGCATCGGCACGGTCCGGCATTTCGAGGCGAGCTACCTTCAGAGCTGGCTGACCAGCAAGCATTGGGGCGACTGGCGCACGGACGAGCGCTGGCTCTGGCGGCTGTCCTCGGATCACGGCTCGAAGGGCGTTCTCGGCGATATCGGCATTCACATCCTCGACTTCGTCCTGTTCGGCACCGGCCTCGAGATCGCGGCGCTGCAGGCCCGGATGAAAACCTACGACAAGGCCGAAGGCGGGGCGATCGGCGCCTACAAGATGGACGTCAACGACAGCGTCGCCATGACGGTGGAGATGTCGAACGGGGCACTCGGCGTTATCCACATGAGCCGCTACGCCACCGGCAATCTGAACGACCTCAACTTGGCCGTCTACGGCGAGACGGGCGCGCTGCGCATCTGGGCGAACCAGCTGGAGTCGCGGCTGGAGGTTTGCCGGGGCAAGGACATGGAGACCGCCATTTGGCGGCCGGTCGAATGCCCGGTGACGCCGCGCAACGAGCATCGCTTCGCGATGGCGCTCCTGTCGGGCGAGAACGGCCAGCCGGACTTCCGTCACGCCGCCGAGGTTCAAAAGCTTCTCGATCTCTGCTTCGTCTCCGACCGCGAGGGCCGGATGCTCGCTGCCTGATGGCACGATACTGTTCGCTTTACTTATAGAATGCGAAAAAGCTGGTCCGGGGTTGCTTACGTCCGACGGAGCGCAACCTTCTCTTCCGAGCTGACGATGCTGTCCGAGCGTATCCCGTCGTTTCGAACGGGAGCGCCGGGGCCGGCGAGGAATGGGTGACGGGACGCAAGGGTTCGCCGGCCGGCGATCGCCGATGACGATGTCTGGGAGGAAAGATCATGTTGAAGTCACTGATGGGGGCGCTCGTCGCCACCACCGTTCTCGGTGCCGCACCGGCCTTCGCGGACGAGCTGTCGATCGTGGCCGGCTCGATCGGCAAGGATATCGAGGAGCTGCGCGGGCAGCTCGACGCTTTCGAGAAGGCGAGCGGACACACGGTCAAGATCGTGACCATGCCGGCCTCGACCACCGACCAGTTCGGCCAGTACCGGCTCTGGCTCTCGGCCGGCAACAAGGATGTCGACGTCTATCGGACGGACGTGATCTGGGCGCCGCAGCTGGCGACGAACTTCGTCGATCTCACCGAGGCGATGAAGGACGTGGTGGGGCAGCACTCGGCCTCCGTCATCGCCTCCCAGACGGTGGACGGCAAGCTCGTCGCCATGCCGCTCTATGCCGATGCGCCGGCGCTCTACTACCGCAAGGACCTCCTGGAAAAATACGGCAAGACCGTCCCCGCGACCTGGGCCGAGCTGACCGCGACCGCGCAGGAGATCCAGGACAAGGAACGCGCGGGCGGCAACGCGCAGATGAATGGGTTCGTTTTCCAGGGAGCGGCCTACGAGGGCCTGACCTGCGACGCGCTGGAATGGATCGTCTCCGACGGCGGCGGGCAGATCGTTTCCCCCGAAGGCGAGATCACGGTGAACAACGCGAAGGCCGCGGCGGCGCTCGACAGGGCGCGCGGCTGGATCGGCACGATCGCGCCGGCCGGCGTCACCGGCTACATGGAGGAGGAGACGCGCGGCGTCTGGCAGACGGGCAACGCGGTCTTCATGCGCAACTGGCCCTATGCGTTTCCGCTGGGCAATGGCGACGACTCGCCGATCAAGGGCAAGTTCGACGCCGCTCCTCTGCCCGCCGGCGACGGCGGCACGTCCGCGGCCTGCCTCGGCGGCTGGAACGTCGCGGTCTCGGAATATTCCGAGCACAAGCCGGCGGCGATCGAGCTCGTGAAGTTCCTGACCTCGGCCGAGGCGCAGAAGCAGCGGGCGCTCGGCACGGCGCGCCTGCCGACCATCGCGTCCGTCTACGACGATCCCGAGATCCAGGAGAAGCAGCCGCTCGTGGCGAAGTGGAAGACGGTGTTCGAGAACGCGACGCCGCGCCCCTCCGCGCCGACCAAGGCGAAGTACAACGAGGTCTCGCAGCAGTTCTGGACCGCGGTCAACCGCACCCTGTCCGGCCAGGGAGACGGGGCGACCAATCTCGATGCGCTGGAAAAGCAGCTCCGCCGCCTGAAGCGCAGCGGCTGGTAGGTTCGGCGGTCGCGATTGGGGCGGCAGCTCCGGTCGCGGCGGTCCGTCCGGCGCAGCACTCCGGCCGACGTCTCGGCCGGAGAGGGTGTTTCCTCCGTTCCAGGCGTGTCCCATGACCCAAGCGACGCTCGGCGTGCCGCCGACGAACCCTCCACCGAAGGCGGACGCCGCCGGCGTGCCCGGCCGGTCCGCCCTGACGCGCCAGCGCCGCCGTGCCGCCTGGATCTTCCTCCTGCCGATGATCGCGGTTCTCGCCCTCGTCGCCGGCTGGCCGCTTCTCCAGACGATCCGCTTCTCCTTCACGGATGCGACGCTCGGCGATCTCGCGGCGGCGAAGTTCGTCGGCTTTCGCAATTATTACGAGTGGGTCGACTATGGCGACGGGGAGGGCGAGGCCTTTGGCCTGCTGGTCGATCCCGTCTGGTGGCAGGCGGTCTGGAACACGGTCTCCTACACCGCGATCTCGGTGACGATCGAGACGCTGCTCGGTCTCGTCTTCGCGCTGGTGCTGAACGCTGAGTTCAAGGGCCGCTCCATCGTGCGCGCCGCCGTTCTCATTCCCTGGGCTATCCCGACGATCGTCTCCGCCAAGATGTGGGCCTGGATGATGAACGACCAGTTCGGCATCCTGAACGACATCCTCGTTTCGGTCGGCATCCTGTCGGCGCCGATCGCCTGGACCGCCTCGCCGGACACGGCCATGCTCGCGGTCGTCATCGTCGATGTCTGGAAGACGACGCCCTTCATGGCGCTTCTCATCCTGGCGGGCCTTCAGATGGTGCCGGGCGACGTCTACGAGGCCGCCAGGATCGACGGCGTGAATCCGGTGAAGGTGTTCTTCAAGGTGACGCTGCCGCTGATCCGCCCGGCGATCCTCGTCGCAGTGATCTTCCGGGCGCTCGATGCGCTGCGCGTCTTCGACCTCATCTACGTCCTGACCCCGAACAACGCGGAGACCAAGACGATGAGCGTCTACGCGCAGGAGAACCTCTTCCAGTTCGACAACTTCGCCCAGGGCTCTGCTGCCTCGACCATGCTCTTCCTGGTGATCGCGATGATCACGCTTCTCTACATCAAGCTGGCGCGGGTGAACTTCGAGGGAGGGCGCTGAGATGACGAGCCGCACGCTGAAACGCACGGCCGGCACGATCGGCTTCTACGCCCTCGTCGTCGCCATCGTCGTCTTCTCGGTCTTCCCCTTCTACTACGCGATCCTGACGAGCTTCAAATCGGGCACCGATCTCTTCCGGATCGACTATTTTCCGCGCTCGTTCAGCCTCGCGAACTATGTCGGCGTGTTCCAGTCCGGCGTCTTCCTGCGCAACATCCTGAACTCAGTGATCGTCGCCTCGACGGTCGTCGCCATCTCGCTCTTCCTGGCGGTGACGGCGGCCTTCGCGCTTTCCCGCGTCAACTTCCGGGGGCGGGGCCTGCTGCTTCTGACGATCCTCGCGGTCTCGATGTTTCCGCAGATCGCGGTGCTGGCGGGCCTTTTCGAGATGATCCGGGCGATGGGCATCTACAACACGCTCTTCGCGCTGATCTTCGCCTACATGATCTTCACTCTGCCCTTCACGGTCTGGGTGCTGACGACCTTCATGCGCGATCTGCCGATCGAGATCGAGGAAGCGGCGATCGTGGACGGCGCCTCGCCCTTCACCATCATCCGCCGCGTCTTCCTACCGCTGATGTGGCCGGCGCTGGTGACGACGGGGCTCCTCGCCTTCATCGCGGCCTGGAACGAGTTCCTCTTCGCGCTGACCTTCGTCGCCAACAACGAGACGCGGACCGTGCCCGTCGCCATCGCGCTTCTTTCGGGCGCGTCCGAGCAGGAAACGCCCTGGGGCACGCTGATGGCAGCCTCCGTCATCGTGACGATCCCGCTGATCGTCCTCGTCCTCATCTTCCAACGCAAGATCATCTCCGGCCTGACGGCCGGCGGCGTGAAAGGCTGATCCATGCTGGACATCGACACCGCGATCCGTCCCGCCGCGAGCGCCGAGACCCCGGTCCGGCCGGCCGGAGCGGATGCGGACTGGTGGCGCGGCGCGGTCATCTACCAGATCTATCCGCGCTCGTTTCAGGATTCGAACGGGGACGGCATCGGCGATCTGCCGGGCATCACGGCGCGGCTGCCGCATCTGGCCAAGCTCGGCGTCGATGCCGTGTGGATCTCGCCCTTCATGACCTCGCCGATGGACGATTTCGGCTACGACGTCTCGGATTATCGCGACGTCGATCCGATCTTCGGGACGCTGGCGGATTTCGACGCGCTGGTGGCGACGGCGCATCGGCTGGGGCTGAAGGTCATGATCGACCTCGTCCTCTCCCACACGTCGGACCGCCATCCCTGGTTCGCCGAAAGCCGGAAGGACCGCGTCAATCCGCGCGCCGATTGGTATGTGTGGGCGGATGCCAAGGACGACGGCTCGCCGCCGACCAACTGGATGTCGAACTTTGGCGGCTCGTCCTGGGAGTGGGACGCCGGACGGCAGCAGTACTACCTGCACAATTTCCTGATCTCGCAGCCCGATCTCAACTTCCACCATCCCGAGGTCCAGGACGCGATGCTGGACGTCGTGCGCTTCTGGCTGGACCGGGGCGTCGACGGGTTCCGGCTGGATACGGTGAACTTCTACTTCCACGACGCCGAACTGCGCGACAACCCGCCGCTCGCGCCGGAATTCTGGAACGAGCGGATGGCGCCGCGCTCGCAGATCTATCACCGGCAGGACCACCTCTACGACAAGAACCGGCCGGAGAACCTGGACTTCCTGCGCCGGTTCCGCGCGCTTCTGGACCGCTACGAGGGCCGCACAGCCGTCGGCGAGGTGGGCGAGCTGATCCGGGGCGTCGAGCTGATGGGCGAGTACACGGGCGGCCCGGACCGCCTGCATATGTGCTACGCCTTCGACTTCCTGAACACGGCGCTGCCGGAGATCGACGACATCCGCCCGGTGGTCGAGCGCTTCGCCGAGACCGCCGCCGACGGCTGGGCCTGCTGGGCCTTCTCCAATCACGACGTCGTGCGTCATGCCACGCGCTGGGCCGAGGGCCATGCCGACCGCGACGCGATTCTGAAGCTCGCCGCCGTGGTTCTTCTCTCGCTGCGCGGATCGGTCTGCCTCTATCAGGGCGAGGAGATCGGCCAGACCGAAGCCGAGATCGCCTTCGAGGACCTCGCCGATCCCTGGGGCAAGCGCTTCTGGCCGACGATCAAGGGCCGGGACGGCTGCCGCACGCCGATGGTGTGGGAAGCTGGCGCGCCGAACGGCGGCTTCTCCAGCGCGCCGAGGACATGGCTGCCGGTGCCGGAGGGGCATCTTCCCGGCGCGGTCGATCGGCAGGAGGGGCGCGAGGGCTCTTTGATCGAGACCTACCGGCGCTTTCTCGCCTTCCGCAAGGCGCATCCGGCGCTGCGTCGGGGCAGCCTCGCCTTCGTCGATCTCGGGACCGGCATCCTGGCCTTCCGCCGGGCGTTCGAGAGAGAAACGCTGCTCTGCGCCTTCAACCTCTCGGGCGAGACGCAGGATCTCGTGCTGCCGGCCGAGTTCGGGGCGGCGGCGCCGCTCGATGCGGCCGGCGATCTCGGGGCCGGGCCGATGGAGGGACGCCGCGTCCGGCTTTCGCGGCATGGCGCTTTCTTCGCAAAGCTCGGCTGAACCACAGGTAGATGCGCCGAAGGCGCCAAGGGAGGACAGGACAATGGCCAATCTGAAGCTCAGCGGCGTCCACAAGGCCTACGGCGCGGTGAAGGTGCTGCACGGCATCGACCTCGACATTCGCTCCGGCGAGTTCGTCGTCTTCGTCGGCCCGTCCGGCTGCGGCAAGTCCACGCTGCTGCGCGTCATCGCCGGCCTGGAGGAGATTTCGGGCGGCACGCTCGCGATCGACGGCGAGGTGATGAACGATCGCACGCCGAAGGAGCGCGGCATCGCGATGGTCTTCCAATCCTACGCGCTCTATCCGCATATGACGGTCTACGAGAACATGGCCTTCGGGCTGACGCTGGAGAAAGGCACGCCGAAGGAGGAGATCGACCGTCGCGTGCGCCAGGCGGCGGCCGTGCTGCAGATCGAGCCCTATCTCGACCGTCTGCCGAAGGCGCTGTCCGGCGGCCAGCGCCAGCGGGTGGCGATCGGACGCGCCATCACGCGCGATCCGAAGGTCTTCCTGTTCGACGAGCCGCTCTCCAATCTCGACGCGGCCCTGCGCGTTCAGACCCGCATCGAGATCGCGCGCCTGCACGAGCGCATGCAGGGCACGACCATGATCTACGTCACCCACGACCAAGTGGAGGCCATGACGCTGGCGGACCGGATCGTGGTCCTCAACAAGGGACGCATCGAGCAGGTCGGCACGCCGCTCGAACTCTACCACGACCCCGACAATCTCTTCGTCGCCCAGTTCATCGGCTCCCCCGCCATGAACATCCTGCCTGGCCGCGTTTCCGGGCGAAACGTCGTTCTCGATGCGGGGCAGGGGGCGGCCACCATCTCGGCGCCATCGGGCGTCGTCGGCGCGCTGCATCTCGGCGTGCGGCCGGAGGATCTGTCGATCGTCGGGGAGGGCGAGGGACGTCTGACCGGCCGGGTGACGCTGACCGAGGCGCTGGGCGAGGTGACGCTGATCTATGTCGATCTCGGCCAGAAGGGCGAGCCTCTGGTGGTGAAGGCGCCCGGCAGCGTCGAGCTCGCGCGCGGATCAAGCGTGCATCTCTCCGCCGAGCCTTCGTCCTTGCGCTTCTTCGACGAGGCGGGCCGGGCGATCCGCACGGAGCGCCGCGTCGAGGCGGCCTGACGCGGAGGGGCGGGCTCGGCTCCTGTCATCGCAGCTTCGCAGAGGTCTGGGATGACGGCATTTGGATCTCTCCGGAGCCGTGCCGCCATGCGCCATCCCGAACTCAGCTATGCCCATGCCGATCATCGCCCGATGCATCGCTTCGTCATCCGCTCCATGGAGCGCGCGGCGGGCCGGGCGAAGCTCGTGCGGCTCTATACGCGCTGGCGTGTCGAGACGGTTCGGCAGGGCGCGCGGCCGTTCCACGCCATGCTGGATCTCATGCGCATACGCCTGGAGATCGACGGCGCCTGGCCGGTGCCGGGCGAGCTGCCCGAGCGCCTCGTGGTCATCGCGAACCATCCGTTCGGCATCGGCGACGGCGCGGCCATGCTGGCGCTGGCCGAGAAGCTCGGCCGTCCCGTGCGCATCCTCATCAGCAAGGATCTGATGAAGATCCCGGAAATGGCGGCCTACGGCCTGCCCGTCGCCTTCGACCTCTCCAAGGAGGCGCAGGCGATGAACCTGCAGACGCGCAAGGAGGCGATGCGACTCCTCGGCGAAGGCGTGACGATCGTCGTCTTTCCGGCGGGCGGCGTCGCGACGGCGGCCAAGGTCTTCGGCCGGGCGGACGACCTGCCCTGGAAGCAGTTCGCCGCGCGCCTCGTGCGCACGGGCGGCGCGTCCATCCTGCCGGTCCATGTTCACGGGCAGAACGGGCCGCTCTTCCACCTCGTCAGCAAATGGTCGCAGACCCTTCGCTACGGTCTTCTGATCGGTGCCTTCCGCCGGCTTTACGGGCGCTCGATCAAGCTGACGGTCGGTGCCGTCATTCCTCATGCCGGCCTGTCCGAGATCGGCGACGGCAAGACCCTGACGGCCGGCCTCCGGCGCCACGTTCTCGGCCTCGCCCCGCCCGCGCCCTATCGCCCTCAGCGTTCGACCGCGCTGACGCACTGGCTGGAGCGTCGCGCCGCCCGCAGTTGAACGGGGCCGCTTGAAGGTCGCTCGGCACGGCGCATCCGTTGGGATCGTGCGCCCCGGCATGGCGTTTTCAGCCATTCGCGGCGGCGGCCGACCCTAAAAGAACCCTCCAGAATGCGAAACGGCGTGCGCCTCGGGGGACGCACGCCGCTTTGTCGATCCGCGGTTCGGAGCCGGCCTTGGCCATCCCGTCGCGGCACTTCCTCAAACGGGTCGAATCAAGAGGCCGGAGCCTTGGCTTCTTCCTCGTCTTCGTCCTCGTCGGTCGCCTCGAAGTCGATGGACTGGAGAACTTCGGCCGCGTCGTCGCGCATTTCATCCAGGAATTCGAGCGCCTCTTCCTGGTTGTCCGCGCCCTGGGCGGCGAGCATGGCGAGCTGGATCGTCAGGATCTGCGCGACATCGTCGAGGCTCAAGCCCTCGAAGAGGTTTCCGATCTCGTTGGCGATCCGGTCTTTCTCGGCTTCGGCGAGCATGGCGGCAGTCCTCTTCCTAAAAGGGCCGACAGCCGGCCCCGCGCCATTATCTAGGCTGGACCTGGGGAATGCCAGTGCAAAGGCGCCGCTCTCACCAGGAGGATGAAGGTCGGGCTCACTCGGCGGGCGTCGCGTCCGTGTCGGCCTTTCCAAGAATGGCAGCGGCGGCGCGCCGCAGAGCTTTGGTCGCACTGCCCTTCGGCCGTTCGGCCTTTTCGCGGGCGCGCCGATGACGCAGGTCGAAGGCGACGAGCAGGTCGGAAAGCTCCTTCTCGTCGACGAGATTCGCCGCTTCGCTCAAGGGAAACCAGTGCCGATGGCGCTGTCCGAACTCGGGCCACGCCGTATCCACCGCTTCGACCGCCAGCGGAAAGACGGTGACGCGGCAACGAACGGAGGAAGCGCGGTCGGGGGCCGCCTTGTCGTAGTCGTAATGTCCGAGGCTCTTTTTGACGACTCGGCCGATGACGCCGGCCTCCTCCCAAGCTTCCTGGGCGGCTGCCTCATACGGCTTCTTGCCCTTCATCGGCCAGCCTTTCGGGATCACCCAGCGACCGGTGTCGCGCGAGGTGATGAGAAGGACTTCCGCGTCCGGCCCGGCTGCGTTTCGAAAAGGAAGCGCTGCAATCTGTGTTTTCAAGGACTTGGCAACCATGAATGATGATCCGCGGAAGAAACGTCAGAGGCTGTTCCGCAAACGACGTCGTCTGCCTCATTCGAACGGTTGACGTATAAGTTATAGCCCCTGCTTCTTTTTTCGAGCCCTCCCGGGGCACGAAATATGTCGTGCCTGCGACATCGGTGACGACGTGCTCGAACGTCGTGCCGGGCGTTCCTGCGCAGTCTAACCGAAGTCCTCTTACAACCCATGCGTCGATTGACGTAGGCCGGTTGAATGCGCACTTTATGCGCTTTGTGACACTGCGATGACAGGCTGACGCAAGATATCGGGCGGACGATGATTCGTCCTGCCGGATGCAGGGCCGCCGAGCGAAGGAAACGCCCATGTCCGCGACCGAGGTTCTCGTAGGGCTGGCAGGACAGATCGCCCTCCTTCTATGGGGGCTGCATATGGTGACGAGCGGCGTTCAGCGTGCTTTGGGAAGCCGGCTTGCCGGCGTCGTGCGCATGGGGCTCGGCAATCGCGCGAAGGCGGCCCTGACCGGGTTCGGCATGACCGCGCTGCTCCAGAGCAGCACGGCGACGGCCATGATGGTCAGCGCGTTTGCCGCGGGCGGCGTGGTCGATCTCATGCCCGCGCTTTCGGTCATGCTCGGCGCCAATATCGGCACGACGCTGATCGTCCAGCTCGTCTCGTTCGATCTCTCCATGCTTTCGCCCGGCCTGATCCTGGTCGGTGTGCTCGCCTACCGCTCGGGCGGCCGACCTGTCCTGCGCGATATCGGCTCCGCGCTGGTCGGGCTCGGGCTGATGCTTCTGGCGCTTCGGCTCCTCACCGCCACGATGGCGCCGCTGGAGGCCTCGGCGGATCTGCGCGCCGTGCTCCATATTCTCGGGTCCGACCCGCTGCTCAACGTGCTGATGGCGGCGATTCTCGCCTGGGCCGCGCATTCGAGCGTCGCGGCGATTCTCTTCGTCATGTCGCTGGCGGGCGCCGGGGTCGTCGCGCCGGAGGCCGCGCTCGCCATGGTGCTCGGCGCCAATATCGGCAGCGCGCTGAACCCGGTCATCGCCCATCTCGGCGGCGATCCCGTGCACCTGCGCCTGCCGATCGGCAACCTCGTCAACCGACTGATCGGCGCGGCGCTTGCGATCGCCTTCGTGGAGCCGGCGTCCGTCCTGCTCCTCTCCTTCGACGATTCGCCCGCCCGGGCGGCGGCGGGCTTTCACATGCTCTTCAACATCGCGACGGGGCTCCTCTTCCTGCCGCTTCTCCGCCCGATGACCAAGCTCCTGAAGCGGCTTCTGCCGGCGGCCGCCGCGGCCAGCGATCCCGGCGCGCCGCGCTATCTCGACAGCGCCGCGCTGACGACGCCCTCCGTCGCGCTCTCCAATGCCGCGCGCGAGGTGCTGCGCATGGCGGACGTGATCGACACGATGCTGCGCCGCTCGCAGGAGGCTTTCCGCCACGACGATCCCGAGAAGATCGCGGCCACCAGCCGGCTCGACGACGTGCTCGACCGGCTGTTCCAGTCGATCCAGCTCTATCT
This sequence comes from Aureimonas sp. Leaf427, assembly GCF_001425485.1. Taxonomy (GTDB): domain Bacteria; phylum Pseudomonadota; class Alphaproteobacteria; order Rhizobiales; family Rhizobiaceae; genus Plantimonas. The sequence continues at coordinate 259,811 of NZ_LMQW01000034.1, forward strand.
CGGGGCGATCGGACAGGAGGAACTGGAGCCCGCCGAGCAGCGCAAGCTTTCCGACACGCTGACGCTGGCGATCAATCTCGAACATATGGGCGACATCATCGACCGCAATCTCATGGACGTCGCCGCCCGCCGCATCCGCCATGGCCTGCGTCTGTCGGAGGAGGCGGGGCGCCAGATCGAGGACATGCACACGCGCCTGATCGACCATCTCCAGCTGGCCGTCGCGGCCTTCATGTTCGGCGACCGGCAGGCCGCGCAGCGGCTGGTGCTGGAGAAGGAAGCGTTTCGCGAGATCGAGCGCGCGACCCAGGAGCGCCACTTCGCCCGGATGCGGCAGGGAACGGGCGCGGAGATCGACGCCAGCTCCCTCCAGCTCGACATCGTGCGCGATCTCAAGCGCATCGAGGCCCATATCGCGGCGACCGGCCACAGCCTGCTCGAACTTTCCGGCCAGCTGCGCCCGAGCCGCCTGCAGCCCGGTCTTTGACCCGGCCGCAGGCAATGGAGCTTCAGAGAGAACCGGGCTCGCGGCCGAGGGTGGGGGAAGCCGAGTGGCGCTGGCGGCGGCCGATGATCATCATCGGGATGCTGGCGAAGGAGAGGAGAAGCGTCAGCGCGGCGAAGAGGCCGATGGACGGGTTCTCCTCGACCGCGGTCGTGTAGAAGATGAGATAGATCTCATAGATGAAGGCCGGCGGCGCCAGGGTGAAGAGGCCGGCCCCGGCATAGCCGAGCGTGCGGAAGCTGGTGGTGACGAACGTATCCTCGCGGATCATGCCGATATCTCCTGAACGGTAGACGCCACCGTTGACAGGCGAAGCTTGCTCCAGACCATCTGCCGCTCGCGCCCGGCCGACGAAGAGCATCCGTCGGGCCCCGTCCTGTCAAAGGCTTAGCGGGGTCGGTCCGCATCCCTGAAGACCGTCAGCGGATGCGGATGCGCATTTCGACGCGGCGATTGGCGGGGTCGAGCGGATCGGACACACGCGGGTCGCTCTCGCCGAGGCCGGCGACCCCGAGCTTGTCCGGCGCGACGCCGCATTCGAGCAGAAAGTCGCGCACCGCCTTCGCGCGCCGCTCGGAGAGGCTCTGATTGTAGGCCGCGCCGCCACGCGCGTCGCTATGACCCTCGACGACGAAGCTTGCCGTCGCCAGCCGCTCGTCGGCCAGCGTCGCGGCGAAGGCCTTCAGGCTCTCGCGGGAGGCGGGCGTCAGCGTGGCGGAATCGAGATCGAACGCCACGAGAAGATCGAAGCCCTCCGGCGCGGTGAGCTTCTCGATACAGTCGGGCGAGGCGCCGATGCACAGGCCCCCGGCAAGACCGAAGGGCACGATGCCGCCAAGGCTTCGAAGCTCCGCGCCGGCCGGAACGGAAAGGCCGAATAGGGACAGGGCGACGGCCGCGAGGCGGACCGTGGTTGTAGGGGGCGACACGCTATCCTCCCGGTTCGTCCCGTCAGGCTTAGGATCGGTTCGAAGCACCATCAAGGCACGCTCGCCGTCGAGGGAGGGCCGACCGTGAAGGCGGCGAGGGCGACATCGAGCGACTGGCCCTTCTGCTTCAGAAGGCGGTCGATCTCCACGAAATAACGCCGGGCCTCGACGGGAACGGGCGGCCGCATGGTGGAAATCGGTCCGGCGCCGGCCAGCGCGACGAAGAGCTGGACGGTCGGCACGGGATCCCCGGTGAGGCTCAGCGGCGTCTCGAACACCCAGTCTCCGCCCGGCTCTCGCGACAGGAGGAAGCTGGCGTCCTGGATGCGGCCTTCGTCGTCCAGGATCAGCATCGTCAGGGGGCGCTCGCCCACCCCGACGATCCGCCCGGCGATCGTTGCGCCGCTGGCGATCGTGTCCGGCTGGAGCGTCAGTCGGACGGGGAAATCGGGATAGGCCGCCTGGCCGCGTGCAAAGGCGAGGACGGCGCATTGCGCCTGCGAGACCGTTCGGGCGGCGGCCTCGGGGCGCGGCCCCGTCCGCTTTTCCAGCGCGTCCTCGAACCCGGCAAGCTCGGTCTCGTCGCGCGAGAAGCCGGCAATGCTCAGCCTGTCATCGCCCGTCGCGATCGTCAGCGCGGCGAAACAGCCGCCGCCCTGGTAGCCGCGCACGAAGGCGTTGAGCGCCTCGCGGTCCGGCTCGGCCTCCGCCGCATCCGCCGGAAGCGCGGCGACCTGGGGCACCGGTTGCTGGGGAGCCGTATCGGCGGGCGCTGCGCCCGGGAGCGTGCGGGCGACCGAGGGCGTCGTCGGGACGGCGGGCGCGACCACGGCTCCGCCGACCCCGACGGCCTGCGGTACGGTCGGCGCCACGCGAGCGGCCGGAGACACCAGCGGCGATATGCCGGAACCGCCGCTTCCGCCGGACGGCGGGATGTTCGAGACCACCGGAGACGAGGACATGCCGCGCTGCGTCGCCGGCCGGCTGCCAACCGCGGCGATCGAGATGCGCGGCAGAGGCTGGGGTGCCGCGGCGCCGGACGACGCAACGATCGGGCTCGGCGTCCGGCTCGGCAAGGCGGCGCTGGGGGAGATCGCGACCGGAGCGGACGGCGCGATCGTGGGCGACGGTGCGGTGGCGGCGACTGAGCTGGAAGTCGGAGTCACGGAGGCCGGCGTGCCGGCGACGCGCGCGGCTGTCGGCGCCGCGATCGCCGACGGTGCCGCAGGTGTCGCGACGGCCGGCGCGGTGGGCGCCGTCGCCTCGACGGCGGTCGCAGCCGGCGGTGCGTCGGGCGTCGAGGCGATGGCGCGATCGTCCGCGAGGGCGGCCGGCGACGCCGTGCCCGACGCAATGACGCTCGCGATGCTGAGCGGATTGTCGCTGACCGTGGCGGCTGCGCCGGTCGAGGGCACCTGCGCCGGAACGGGGGCCTCCACCCTGGCGCCCAGCCGCGTCGCCGTGATCGGTGCCGCTTCGAGAACGCCGGCGCTTTGCGTCACAGCATCCGCCCGCCCGCCCCGCGTTTCCACCACGCTCACCCGGGCCGTCTCCGGCCGTTCCAGAAGCGTGATGACGCTTTCGGGCGGGCGCGAGGCGGCGATGGCGGCGCCGAACTGCTGGACCGTCACGATCAGCGGGAGATGGATGAGGGTGGCAAGCGTATAGGCGCCGATGCGCCACGCCCGATCTTCCGCCGAGGACGACAGAGCGCCAATCATGGCGCGGCCCTGCTGGCGATCTCACGCCGGGTGACGATCTTCAACGCCATGCCCGTGTCGCCGCGCAGGCGATCCATGAGCGTTAGGAGGTCGCGCGCCGAGAAGGTGCGATCCGCCATGATGTTCAGCGTCGCGAAGGCGGAGGGGTCCGCGAGACGCCGGGCGGCGATGGTGGAGAGGAGGTCGGCCTCCTCGATGGCCTCGCCATCCAGGAAGAGCGCGCCCTCCGGCATCACCGTCAGGAGCGGCCGGGGCAGGCGGTCGCCGGGCAGGAGTTCGGCCGTCGGCGGCGCGACGCTGAGTTCGGGCCGGTTCACCTGACTGCCGCTCGTGATGAAGAAGAGAAGCAGGAGGAAGACGATGTTGATCGCCGGGACGGCGAAGTCCATCGTGGGCGGGGATTTGCGCGCTTTCAGCATGGCGTCGCTTCGCGATCGGAGGGCGGCATGGCCGAACTATCGCATATCCGCGACGGCGATCGAAGCGAAGGCCGCGATCTTGGCGGCCTCCAGCGCGGCGACGAAATCCTGCACCGTCGCATCGGCCGAGGCGAGGATGGTGAGGCGCGTCGTGCCGCTGGCGGCCTCCTCGCGCAGGGCCGGGAGGAGGGCACCTGGGCTGAGCACCCGCCCGTTTAGGCGCACGCGACCGGCATCGACGGAGAGAAGAGCATCCGGCCGCGCCTCGCCGGACGTCGCGAGCGGCGGCGCCGCGGACGCCGGCCCGGAGGCCTGACCCTCCAGTGTCAGCATCGAGAAGGGCGTCAGCTGCGAGGACAGCATGAAGAAGGTGAGGAGAAGGAAGACGATGTCGACCAGCGGCGTCAGCACCATCGGGCGACGCAGCTTTCTGCGGGGGCGGAGGCCGAGGGGTGCCGTTTGCGGGCCTGACATGGCGGCTCAGCCGATTTCGTGGTCGCGAAGACGCTCGGCGCTTCGCGCAGGCGACGAAGCCGTTTTCGCGTCCCGGCTCGCATAGGGACGTCGAGCCTTCGCGAGGATCCTCGCGATGACGCTCTCCATCGCCAGCCGCTCGGTCTCGATCCGCTCCTCAAGCCAGCTTGCGACGAAGTAGAAGGGAATCGCGATGGCGAGGCCGACGGCGGTCGTCGACAGAGCGAGCCAGATGCCGCCCGCGAGCTGCCCGGGATCGCCGACGCCGCCGCTCGCGGCCAGCGCCCCGAAGGCGTCGATCATGCCGAGAACCGTGCCGAGCAGGCCGAGCATGGGCGCGGCCTGGACGATGGTCTCGAGCAGGCGCATCCGCCGCCCCATGGTGGCCAGGATGTCCGAGGCCGTGGTGAGGCCCGCATCGCGCGCGGCATCGAGCTGATCGGGCGCCCAGCCGATGGACCGCATCGTCTCGGCCGCGACGCGCGACAAGGCGGCCTTGTGCACCTCGACGGATTCGAAGGCGGCCTTGCGGTCGCCCTCCGCCCAGAGACGCAGGGCCCGGTCCGCTCTCTTGTGCGAGCCGACGCCGAGGCGGGCGAAATCCATGACCTTCAGGATGGATGTCGCAAGCGCCACGATCGAGACGACCACGAGCGCGCCCATGACCGGTCCGCCGATCGACAGGAACACCTGACGGAGAATATCGATATCCAGGTCCGGCATCGGCTTGCCCCTCTCTTCTTCGCCGCTCTCACTACGACATCCGGATGATCGCTTCGTGATCCCGGATGTCGGCGTCCGCTCCCTCGCCGCGCGGGGAGCGGTGCGCCTCGCGTTTGACCCGGACTACAGGTCGAGCGCGATCGAGGTGCGCGAGGTCGGCTTTGCGGCGTCGAGGCAGAGCGGCAGGGTCGCGCCGCCGGCCTCGCAGCGCGATGCGCTGTTGATGACGATGCGGGAAATGTCGGCGCATTTCGAATTGGCGATGTCGAACTGGACGATCTTCGTCTTGCGCTGGGGCAGAGCCCCGAAGTCGAGGAGAACGAACTGCGAGATGCGCTGGCCGCCGTCGAAGACGACGACCTCGTAGGACACCGCCTCGAGGGCCCTGTCCGTGCCGTTATAGGCGACGAAGGCGAGGCGGCAGCCGTCGCCGACATCGTTGGCCGTGTTGAGTTCGAGCGCGAGAGCCGAGGCAGGCGACGCATTTTGTGCAGCGGACGGCGCATCCTGCGCGGCCGCCGGCGCGAGCCCGCCGGCCAGGAACGCCGCCATACAGGCCAGGACCCGCAATCTCGAACGCGACGACGCCATCTTCGAAAACTCCACTCGATACGCTGCATGCCGGCGCGACAAACACCTGCGCCATTTGCGACATTGGCATCATTCGCCCGCCAGTTCAAACCGTCGACGGAGGTCTCGTAGGGCGGATCTGCGGTCGGCCGAGGGCACTTCGGAACTCGGGTGCGGGTCCGTCGCCGATGCCTGTCCATGCCGAAGGCATCGGCGACGGACCGGCATGGAACGGCTGGCGGATCACCCCCGGCGGTTTGGGCCGCCGCGGGTCGAGGCCGGTCGTTAAAGACCGCGCTTCACGTCCGCGAGGGCCGCAAAGCCCCGTTCCAGATCGGTTTTCAGATCGGCCACGTCCTCCAGTCCGACCTGGAGACGGATGACGGGGCCCTCCGGCGCCGCCGTCGCATGGCGGCGGTCCGAGAGGTCGACGTGGACCGCGAGGCTTTCGAATCCGCCCCAGGAAAAGCCGAGGCCGAAGAGCTTCAGCGCATCGAGGAAGGCCGCCGCCTCCCGGTCTCCGCCGCCCGCGAGGACGAAGGAGAAGAGGCCGCTCGCGCCCTTGAACTGGCGCTTCCAAAGATCGTGGCCGGCAAAGGAGGGCAGGGCGGGGTGGAGCACCCGGGCGACCTCGTCCCGACCTTCGAGCCATTCGGCGAGGGCTAGCCCCGATTCCTGATGGCGCTCCAGGCGCAGGCCCATCGTCTTCAGACCGCGCAGGACGAGATAGGTGTCGTCGGGCGCGGCATTGATGCCGATGGTCATCTGCGTGTCGCGCAGGCGCGCATAGGTGGCGGCATTGGCCGAGACGCTGCCCATCATGACGTCGGAATGGCCGCCCGGATATTTCGTCAGCGCATGGATCGAGAGGTCGACGCCGTGGTCGAGCGGGCGGAAGAAGAGGGGCGTCGCCCAGGTGTTGTCGATCATGGTGACAGCGCCGCCGGCGTGCGCGACGTCGCAGGCCGCCTTGATGTCCATCATCTCGAACGTGTTGGAGCCCGGCGCTTCCAGAAACACGACCTTGGTCTCCGGCCGCATCAGCGCCACGATGCCGTCCGGACGGGCCGGGTCGAAATACTCGACCTCGACGCCCATCCGCTTCAGCACCGTATCGGCGAACTTGCGCGTCGGCGAGTAGACGCAATCGACGATGAGGACATGATCGCCATGGCCGAGAAAGGCGAGAAGCGGAATCGTCACCGCGGCCAGACCGGAGGGAAGAAGGATCGTGCCGGCGGAGCCTTCCAGCTCGTCGAGCGCATCTTCCAGCGCGTCGGTCGTCGGCGTTCCCCAGAGCGCGTAGCGATACTTCCCGCCTCGGCGCCGCATCGTCTCGGTATCTTTGAACAGAACCGTCGAGGCGTGCACGACCGGCGTGTTCACGAAGCCGTGGAATTCGTCGGGATCACTTCCAGATCGAACCAACTGCGTGTTCGGGCCCCATTTGGCCAGGGACGAATGCTCTTCTTTGCTCAATTGATGGGCTTCCAGCTTCGTTTTCGGGCAGTTTCAGGCGGAAAAAGCTTTCCCCTGAAAAAAAAGTATCACAACCTTGACCTGCCAATTTTTTTGGCATGATGTCGAGGGGGTAAAGGCGTCCGCGAGGACGCCTTCCGGCGGTTTCCGAGCAGAATAGCGTTTGCATCGTTCGGCTTAGCGCATCCGGATCGGACAATGACATTCCAATGGGAAGGTATCTCATGAAGACGAAGCTTCTGACAGCCGCGCTCGGCCTCGCCGTTGCGGGTCTCGCAGCCAGCCATGCCTCGGCAGCGACCCTCGACGACGTCAAGGCGCGCGGCACTCTCAGATGCGGCGTGAACACCGGCCTGCCCGGTTTCGCTTCGCAGAACGATGCCGGCCAGTGGCAGGGCCTCGACATCGACTACTGCAAGGCCGTCGCCGCAGCCGTCTTCGGTGACGTCACGAAGGTCCAGTACGTTCCCCTCTCGGCCGTTCAGCGCTTCCCCGCGCTTCAGAACAACGAGATCGATCTCCTCGCCCGCAACACGACCTGGACCATGAACCGCGACACCGCGCTCGGTCTCGATTTCGTGGGCATCAACTACTACGACGGCCAGGGCTTCATGGTGAAGAAGGAGTTGAACATCAACTCCGCGCTGCAGCTCTCGGGCGCCACGGTCTGCGTGCAGAGCGGCACGACGACCGAGCTGAACCTCGCCGACTACTTCGCCGCCAACAACATGCAGTTCAACCCCGTCGTCATCGAGGCGCAGAACGACGTGAACGGTGCCTATGACAGCGGCCGCTGCGACGTTCTGACCACGGACCAGTCGGGCCTCTACGCCTCGCGCCTGGAGCTGGCCAAGCCGGACGACAACATCGTCCTGCCCGAGATCATCTCCAAGGAGCCGCTCGGACCCGCCGTGCGCGGCGGCGACTCGCAGTGGTTCGACGTCGTGAAGTGGACCCACTTCGCGCTTCTGAACGCCGAGGAGCTGGGCATCACGCAGGCCAATGTCGAGGAGATGAAGAACTCCCCGAACCCCGAGATCAAGCGCATGCTCGGCGTCGGCTCGACCTTCGGCGCCGATGCCGGCCTGCCCAACGACTGGGTCGTCGCCATCGTCAAGGGCGTCGGCAATTACGGCGAGGTCTTCGAGCGCAACATCGGCGCGTCCACCCCGCTCGGCATCGCGCGCGGCCAGAACGCTCTCTGGACCAAGGGCGGCCTCCAGTACGCACCGCCGATCCGCTGATCGATCGAAGGCGGGCCAGGCCCTCGGGAGCCGGCCCGCTATCGCATGACAAAGGACCCGCGCCAACGGCGCGGGTCCTCCGCAGCCGCCCGGGCCACCTTCGGCCGAGTTCGATCAACCCTGGAGAGGCAAGCAACGCTTCATGACCGCCGAGACCCATCCGCTGCCGCGCCAAGGCTCGAAAACCGCGATCTTCACCAATCCGACCGTGCGCAGCGCCGTGGTGCAGGTCGTTCTTCTCGGCGCGCTCGTCGCCTTCGCCTGGTGGATCATCGACAACACCGCCGCCAATATGCGGCAGGCGAACATGGCGTCCGGCTTCGGCTTTCTCGGCACGCGGTCGAGCTTCGAGATCGGCCAGCATCTCATCGAATATTCCAGCAATTCCACCTATGGCCGGGCGATCCTCGTCGGCATTCTGAACACGCTGGTCATCGCGATCTCCGGCATCGTGCTCGCGACCATTCTCGGCTTCATCGTCGGCATCGGGCGCCTGTCGCGCAACTTCCTCGTCCGCAGCCTCGCCACGGTCTATGTCGAGACCTTCCGCAACATCCCGCCGCTGCTGGTTATCCTCTTCTGGTATTTCGGCGTCCTGGCGCTGCTGCAGGCGCCGCGCGGTCTCGCCGAGTCGCCGATCGGCGTCTACCTGACCAATCGCGGTCTCCAGATTCCCGCCGTGATCTTTCAGCCGCTGGCCTGGGTGACGCTCGCGGCGCTCGTCGTCGGCATCGTCGCGACGATCCTTCTCAGCCGCCGGAACAAGGCGCATCAGCTCGCGACCGGCGAGCGGCGGAGCCTCCTTCTTCCGGCTCTTGGCCTCATCGTCGGCCTTCCCGTCGTCGCCTTTGTCGCGACCGGCCTGCCGGGCACGCTCGAGTTTCCGGCGGCGACGCGCTTCAATCTCGTCGGCGGCCTGCAGGTCCGGCCCGAATACATCGCCCTGTTCCTGGCGCTCTCGATCTATACGGGCGCCTTCATCGCCGAGATCGTGCGCGCCGGCATTCTGTCGGTCTCCAAGGGACAGAGCGAGGCGGCGATGGCGCTCGGGCTGACGCGCAGCCAGCTTCTGCGCCTCGTCGTGGTGCCGCAGGCCTTCCGGGTGATCATCCCGCCGCTGACGAGCCAGTATCTGAACCTCACCAAGAACTCGTCTCTCGGCTTCGCGATCGGCTATCCCGAGCTCTATTCGATCGGCTCGACCGTCGCCAACCAGGCGGGCCAGACGGTCGAGGTCGTGGCGATCTGGATCTGCGCCTATCTCGGCATCAGCCTCGTCTCGTCCTTCCTGATGAACATGTTCAACGCCCGCATGGCGTTGGTCGAACGCTGATCCCGGAGCGCACCCCATGGAAGAACAAGTCGCGCGCTTCGTCTCGACCGAGCCCAAGCTGCCTCTGCCGCCGCCGGCCGGAGAAACGGGTCCGATTGCCCGCATTCGCAAGAACCTCTTCGCGACGCCGGTCGACGCCCTCCTGACGATCCTGGCCGCTGCGCTGATCGTCTACGTCGTCTATCATCTCTTCGAATGGGGCATCGTCAACGCGGCCTTCACGGGTAGCGACCGGTCTGTCTGCCTGCCCGCCGAAGGGCGTGAAGCCGGCGCCTGCTGGGCGTTCATCGGGGCGAAGTTCGAGCTCTTCATGTACGGCATCTATCCCGAAGCCGAACGCTGGCGGGCCGATCTCCTGATCATCCTTCTCGTGGCGCTCGTCGTTCCGATCGCCATTCCGAGCGTGCCCTTCAAGCGGCTGAACGCGATCCTGCTTCTCGCGGTGTTCCCCTTCGTCGCGCTGGTGCTTCTGACGGGTGGCGACTTCAATCTCGGCGCGAGCGGCGCGGCCTTCTTCATGCTGCTCGCCGCTGCCGTGACGCTCTATGTCGCAAGTGGCAAGATCGGTTTCCGCTGGGAGGCGCCGCTCGTCCGGCTGGCGCTCGGCCTTCTCGCCGTGTCCTTCGTCGCCTTCGTGGCGTCGCTCGTGGTGAAGACGGACGACGTGCGCTTTCTCGACTTCGAGCTGACCGTTGCCGGCCTCGTCTCCGTCGGCGCGGCGATTTTCGTCGTCGTCCTCACGGCGATCTCGACGCTCGCAACGCCCGAGACGCGCGGGACGGTTCTCTCCGTGCTGACGCCCTTCGTCGCCATCGTGGCCGTGCTTGCCTTCCTCACGTCCGATCTCGGCCTGACGCCCGTCGCCACCAATTCCTGGGGCGGCCTTCTTCTGACGCTCGTCGTCGCGATCTCTGGCATCGTCGCGTCGCTGCCGCTCGGCATTCTGCTGGCGCTCGGTCGGCGCTCGAAAATGCCGATCGTGAAGATGTTCTCGGTGATCTTCATCGAGTTCTGGCGCGGTATTCCGCTGATCACCGTGCTCTTCATGGCGAACTTCATGCTGCCGCTCTTCCTGCCGCCGGGCGTCAGCTTCGACCAGCTCCTGCGCGTTCTCGTCGGCGTCGCCCTCTTCTCGGCCGCCTACATGGCCGAGGTCATCCGCGGCGGTCTCCAGGCGATCCCGAAGGGCCAGTACGAAGGCGCCGATGCGATGGCGCTGACCTATTGGCAGAAGATGCGGATGATCATCCTGCCGCAGGCGCTGAAACTCGTGATCCCGGGCATCGTCAACACGTTCATCGGGCTCTTCAAGGATACGAGCCTCGTCGCGGCAGTCGGTCTCGCCGATCTGCTTGGCCAGGTCCGGCGCGGCTTCAGCGACCAGAACTGGGCGACGGAAAACACGCCCGCGACGGGTCTCGTCTTCGCCGCCTTCGTCTTCTGGCTCTTCTGCTTCTCGATGTCGCGCTATTCCGTCTACATGGAACGCCGCCTCGATACCGGACACAAACGATAAGGACCTCGGCCATGTCGCAGACCGCACCCGCCGCGTCGAAGATGCAGATCTCCAACGAGGTCGCCGTCGAACTCGTCGCCGTCAACAAATGGTATGGCGAATTCCATGTCCTTCGGGACATCAACCTCCGGGTCCGCCGCGGCGAGCGCATCGTCGTCTGCGGTCCTTCGGGGTCCGGCAAGTCGACCATGATCCGCTGCATGAACCGGCTGGAGGAGCATCAGAAGGGCCAGATCGTCATCGACGGAATCGAACTCACCAACGATCTGAAGAAGATCGACGAGGTGCGTCGCGAGGTCGGAATGGTGTTCCAGCACTTCAACCTCTTCCCGCACCTGACCATTCTTGAAAACTGCACGCTCGCGCCGATTTGGGTCCGCAAGATGCCGAAGGCCAAGGCCGAGGAGATCGCGATGCACTTCCTGAAGCGCGTGCGCATTCCCGAGCAGGCGAACAAGTATCCGGGGCAGCTCTCCGGCGGCCAGCAGCAGCGCGTGGCCATTGCCCGCTCGCTCTGCATGAACCCGAAGATCATGCTCTTCGATGAGCCGACGTCGGCCCTCGATCCCGAGATGATCAAGGAAGTGCTGGACGTGATGGTCGGGCTCGCCGAGGAGGGCATGACCATGATCTGCGTCACGCACGAGATGGGCTTCGCCCGGCAGGTGGCCAACCGCGTCATCTTCATGGATGCCGGTCAGATCGTGGAGCAGAACGAGCCGGTCGCCTTCTTCACCAACCCGCAGCACGAGCGCACCAAGCTCTTCCTCTCGCAGATTCTGCACTAGCGCCTGCCCGGTTCATTCTGAACCAGACAGGCCCTGGATTTCCTCCGTTTCGTTTGTCTTTTCGGGATAACCGGTTTCCACTTATCCCTGACAAATGCTAAGGCCGCGAGCTTCGCGCCGCCCAGAGATCGGGTGGCGCGTCGCCTGATGTTTCGATTCAACGGCGGCTGAAAAGCTGGGAGATCGAAGACGTTGGGCGGATCGTCTCTCGATCCGAATCAAGGAGAAGCCGGCGGCTCCATGAGAGCCGCCGGCTTTTTCGTTTCGCAGGTTCGGACCGAACGGTTCGGCAGTCTGCGGTGTCGCTTGAGTCGAGGTCTCGGGGTCTTCAGGTCTGCGAGACCTTTGCAGGCGGCCGCGAGTGCCGCCTGCGTGAGAGTCATGCTGCTCTGATCACTGCGCCTTGGCGGTGGTCACGGGCTTCACCAGCGAGGTGATGCGGCGCAGGGTCACGCGCCGGTTTTCGCGGCTTGGCTCCTGCGTGTTCACCTTCAGGTCTTCCTCGCCATAGCCCTGCGTCACGAGGTTTTCGGCGGGAACGTCGAAATACTCCGTCAGGGCCGAGGCCACGGCTTCCGCGCGCTCGTCGGAAAGGGCGAGGTTCGCGATGTTCTTGCCCACCGCGTCCGTATGTCCTTCGATGAGGAAGGTCTCGCCGGGATTGGCCTTGATGACGCGGGAGACCGCGTCGGCCAGCGCCTGGAGGTTCTTCACCTCCGCCTGGGAGATCGAGGCCGAGCCGAAGTCGAAGTTGATCGTGTTCACGTCGATGCGGCGCACCTTCTCGCGGATGCGGGGGGAGCGACGCACTTCGTCGACCGAATAGATCCGCTCCACCGTTTCGACGGGCGGCGCGATGATCGTGTTGAAGTAGAGCTCCTCGTCGGGCTCGGAGACGTCCACGATATACTCGTCCTCGGGGATGGCGAGGTCGAGCGGCGGCAGGTCGGCGCCGGGATCGTAGAAATAGTCGGGCCGCTGCTCGTCCTCGGAATAGGGGTCGTAGAAGAGCACGACCTCCTCGTCGCCGGGCAGGATGCGCGAGCGCTGGATGACGTCGCCATATTCGTTGGTGATCGTCACGACCCTCACGCCGTTCGGCCGAACGATCGTCTCGCGATAGCGGCCGCGCGGCAGCTGCTCGGTGTAGCGCTCGGTCGAATCCGCGCGCAGGCGCTGATCGTCGTCCGAGCGGATGAAGTAGGTCGCGGCGGCTCCGACCGCCGCGCCGACGACTGCGGCGCCGGCGATGGCGATGATGTCGCGATCGCGAACGCGCTGAACGACCTCCGTCTGCGGGGGCAGGATGTATTGCGGAGCGGTCTCGACACGCTGGCCCTGCTCGACCGTCACCGACTGCACCACGACCGGCTGCGAGAGCTGCTGGACGCGCGCATCGCTCTGGTTGATCGCTGCGGGATCGACTGGTGCCGTCTGCACCTCGACCGGAACGGCCTGGGGCGTTTCGGCGACGGGCGGAGCGGCCGGTTGCGCCGGCGCGGCCTGCGCGGCGGCATCGGGAGCCGGCGTCACCGTGCCGGGCGCTGCAGGCGCGGCCGCGTCAGGCGCGACCGGAGCTGTGGCATCCGGGGCGACAGGCGCGGTGCCCGGAGCTGCAGGGGCCGCCGCGTCGGGGGCAGCGGGCGGGGTGCCGGGAGCGGCCGGGGCAGCGTCATCGGGAGCCGCCGGAGCCACGCCGCCGGCGGGAGCGGTCGCATCCGGTGCAGGGCTTGCGGGGGCGGCCGCCGGGGCGTCGGCGGCCGGAGGCGTTGCGGCCGGAGCTTCGGCTGCCGGAGGAGCGGCGGGCGTCGGTGCTTCCGCCGGAGCGGGCGCAGCTGCCGGCGTTTCCGCTGCGGGGGCCGGCGCTTCCGCAGGTGCCGGTTCGGATCTGGCTGCGGGCGCCGCCTCGGGGGCCGGCGTCTCGGCGGGGGCCGGTGCCGGCTCGGGTGCCGCCGGCTCCGGCGCTGCCGGTGCCTCGGGCTCGGGAGCCGGGGCCTCGGGCGCGGGGGCCGGTGCAGGCTCCTCGGCGGGCGCAGGCGCGGGTTCAGGCGCTGGAGCGGGCTCGGGCTCTGGAGCGGGGGCCGGTTCCTCGGCGGCAGGTTCCGGGGCCGCGGGCTCCGGGGCCGGAGGCGGCTCTTCCGCGACGGGCTCCGGCGGTGCCGGCTCGGGCGCGGGTTCCGGCTGGGGGGCAGGCTCTTCCGCGGGTGCGGCCTCGGCGGGCGGCACTTCGTCCGGCGCGGCCTGGGCCAAGCGAAGGCGCGCGGCCTCCTCGGCATAGGCGAAGGACGGGGCCGTCAGCGTTGTGGAGGCGGCGAGGGCCGCCATCATCAGCAAGCTGCCGGTTTTCTTCAAAGTCGGCATAGGTCTACCTTTGTTCGAGATCCGTCCCTTACGGATGTCACCTGTTCGCGCGGCCCGTCGGCCATGCGCAAGCCACGGCCGCTCGCGCTTCAGCGCAACCGGTCGCCTGCCGAGAAGTAGGGCAGCGCGATGGTGGTTCCATGACGCCGCGCCCGCGTCAGCGATCCGGCGGCGTCCAATCGTAGAGCCAGGCGAGGTCGCGCTTCAGCGCGCTTTGCGGGCGCAGCGCGAGCGCGGCATCGCGAGCCCAGGCGAAGGGCGGCGGCAGATGGTAGACGAGCCGGTGGAAGGCGACCCGGCGGCGAACCTTCTCCAGCCGGGCGCGGCGCGCCTCGCGGAAAACGGCTGCTGCTTCTCCGAGCGAGGACGAGGTCTCGACCGCATCGGCCAGGACGGCCGCGTCCTCGATCGCCATGGCGGCTCCCTGCGCGGCGAAGGGCAGCATGGCATGGGCCGCGTCGCCGATGAGCACGATGCCCTCGGGAAGCTTCGCCTCCATGCGGTCGGTCTCGAAGAGCGACCAGGCCGTGACGGGGCCCGCGCGATCGAAGAGCGCGAGCAGGCGAGAGTCCCAGCTGGCGAAGCGGCGGACGAGATCGGATCGGTCGACCGGGCGCGGCGCTCCGTCCTTCACGGCGGGACCGATCGCCACGAGGTTGGTCCTCGCACCGGCGGCGACGGGATAGGCGACGGCGTGATGCCGCGTGCCGAGCCAGGCCTCGATGCTGCCGGAGGGGGATGGCGCGTCCAGCATCATGCGATAGGCGGCGAGGCCGGTGAAGACGGGCGCGTCGAGGGCGAGCGCCGAGGCGACGGCGGAGCGGACGCCATCGGCCGCGACGATCAGGCGGCGGCCGATCCTCGTGGTCTCGACGCCCGCGCCATCGCGGGTCGCGATCTCGAACGTCGCGGACGCGGTCGATGTCAGCGCGACGAGGCTCTGGTCGAGCGCCAGCCGGATGCGAGGCTCCGCCATGACGGCATCGACGAGGGTCGCCTGGAGGTCGGACCGCAGGATCGAGAGGTAAGGCGTTCCGTCGCCGGAAAGAACCGGCACCGAGGCGAGAACGCGGCCCGACCGGCCCGAGCGCAGCGTCACGGCTTCGGCCGAGACCCCTCGTTCCCTCAAGGCGGGGAGCAGGCCGAGGCGGCCGAGGACGCGGAGCGCGTTCGGCGACAGCTGGAGACCGGCGCCGACCTCCTCGAGCCGGGGAGAGCGCTCCAGGATCTCGACCTCGTGCCCGGCTTTCGCCAGACAGAGGGCTGCCGTCAGGCCCGCGATCCCGGCGCCGACGATCGTCGCGGGTTCGGGCCCGAGTTTCATCGACGGGTCGGTTTCAGGCGGCGCGCTCGACGAAGAGGCAGCCGGACGGGCGCGTCTCTTCGGCCTTCAGGGCCGGATCGTAGCGATAGAGGGTCGAGCAGTAGCCACAGACCTTCTCGCCCTCGTCGCCCATGTCGAGATAGACATGCGGGTGGTCGAAGGGCGGATTGGCGCCGACGCACATGAATTCGGTGACGCCGATCTCGATCGCGTCGTGTCCACCGTCGTTCTGGAAATGGGGAATGATGTGAGCGGCCATCGGCTCGTCCTCGGCGCATGAGCATGGTTCGGTTCGGCGGGACCATAGTCGCGGCGCTTTCAAAAGAACAGGGTGGCCGGACGGGGCCGCGCTGCGATATGGGCTGCGCATGAAGGGGGCGGCGCCGGGTCGTCGTCCCGTCCACGCGCGATCGCCGAGCAGGAGCCGGACCGGATGGATGTCTTCGAGAACGAAGGTCTGAAGCTCGCCTTCATCGACGAGGGCGATCCGAGCGCGCCCGCGATCGTGCTCGTCCACGGTTTCGCCTCCACGCTCGCCGTGAACTGGGTCGATCCCGGCTGGGTCGCGACGCTGACCGGCGCAGGCTACCGGGTTCTCGCCTTCGACCATCGCGGACACGGCAAAAGCGAGAAGCCGCACGATCCCGCCGCCTACGCGCCGCAGCGCATGGCCTCCGACATCCGGGCGCTGATGGCTGCGCGAGGGGTCGGGACAGCGGTCCTCTTCGGCTATTCCATGGGCGCCCGCGTTTCCGCGTTCGCCGCGATCGAGACGCCGGAGCTTTTCCCCGCCCTCGTCTTCGGCGGCCTTGGCCTCGGGCTCGTCGACGGCGTCGGCGACTGGGACCCGATCGCGGAGGCTCTGCTCGCGCCCTCTCTCGACGACGTGACGCATGAGCGCGGCCGCATGTTCCGCGCCTTCGCCGATCGCACGCGGAGCGACCGGCTGGCGCTCGCCGCCTGCATCAAGACCTCGCGCGTCGAGCCCGGCATCGAGGAGGTCGCCGGCATCGCGGTTCCCGTTCTCGTCGGCGTCGGCACGCGCGACGATATTGCCGGGTCCGCTGAGGGGCTCGCCGCCCTGATGCCCCATGCCGAGGCCTTCGCCATCCAGAACCGCGACCATATGCTGGCGGTCGGCGACCGGAGCTTCAAGGCCGAGGTCCTGCGCTTCCTGGAGGCCCATCCTTGGGCGGCGTGAAGCCGGCCGAGCCGGTCGCCGTCTCCTATCGCGGGGCGGACGGGAACCGGATCGCCGGTGTCCGCTTCGGAGATGGCGGCGCTCCCGTTCTCCTTCTCCACGGGGCCGGTCAGACGCGCTATGCCTGGACGCGAACGGGCGGGGCGCTCGCGAGCGTCGGCTTCCGCGCGATCGCGCTGGACCAGCGGGGCCACGGCGAGAGCGACTGGGTGGCGGACGGGGCCTATGCGTTCGAGGATTTCGGGCGCGATGCGCTCGCGATCTGCCGCGCGATCCGCGACGAGTCCGGCGAGCCGCCGATTCTCGTCGGCGCCTCGCTCGGCGGGATCGCGGGGCTGATCGCCAGCCATGCCACCGAGAGCGAAATCCTGAAGGCGCTGGTCCTCGTGGACGTGACGCCGAGTCTGGCGCTGGCGGGGCTCCTGCGCATACGGGCTTTCATGGCCGAGCATCTGGAAACGGGGTTCGCCTCGCTGGAGGAGGCGGCCGAGGCTGTGGCGCGCTATCAGCCGGGGCGCTCGCGGCCCCCCTCGCTCGACGGGCTCTCGCGCAATCTGCGCAGGCAGGCGGACGGCCGGTTTCATTGGCATTGGGACCCCGCTCTGCTTCTCAGCTCGCGAAACGTGATGAGCGGCGGGGAGGAAGGAGCAGTGCAGCTTCGCGCGGCGGCGGCGGCGTTCCGCGCGCCCGCGCTGCTCGTGAAAGGCGGCGCGTCCGACCTCGTGACGGCGCCGGAGGTCGAGGAATTCCTGCGCCTCGTGCCGCATGCGGGCTTCGTCGATATCGCGGATGCCGGCCATATGGTGGCCGGCGATCGCAACGATGTCTTCGCCGCGGCGATCCTCGGCTTTCTCGAAGCTCTTTCGCCGAACGCCGCGAAACGGTAACGCTCGTCTCGTAATCCCGACGGGATGGGGTGTCGTTTCGCCCCGGACCCGACTATTTAGCACGCCAGCGGCTTGTCCCCTTTCGAGGGGCAGACTTGGACGAGACAGGAGATCCGCGATGACGGCGATCGGCAGGCAGGCGCAGGATCGGCTTCAGGCGATCGATCCGATCTGGGACCGGGTGCGCGAGGAGGCTCTGGAGGCGGCGGACCGGGAGCCGGTCCTGTCCGGCTTCTTCTATTCGACCGTTCTCAACCACAAGAGCCTGGAAGCCGCCGTCGTCCACCGCATCTCGCAGCGGCTGGACCATGCCGACGTGCCGGCGATCCTGATCGCCCAGGCCTTCGCCGGATTTCAGAGCGGCGACACGCTCTGGTGCGAGATGCTGCGCAGCGATCTCCAGGCCGTGCTCGACCGAGATCCCGCCTGCGACCGGTTCATCGAGCCGTTGCTCTATTTCAAGGGCTTCCACGCGATTCAGACGCATCGTCTGGCGCATTGGCTCTGGAATGCGGGCCGTCGCGATTTCGCGCTCTATCTGCAGTCGCGCTCCTCGGCCGTGTTCCAGACCGACATCAACCCCGCCTCCAAGCTCGGGCGCGGGCTCTTTCTCGACCATGCGACGGGTATCGTGATCGGGCAGACCGCCGAGATCGGCGACAATGTCTCGATCCTTCAGGACGTGACGCTCGGCGGGAACGGCAAGGAGCACGGCGACCGGCATCCCAAGATCGGCAATGGCGTGCTCATCGGCGCGGGGGCCAAGGTGCTCGGCAATATCCGCATCGGGGAGTGCTCGAAGGTCGCAGCCGGATCGGTTGTTCTCAAGGCCGTGCCGCCGCATACGACGGTCGCGGGCGTTCCGGCGAAGATCGTCGGATCGACCGACGACTGTTGCGGCGGCGAGCCGGGCCGGGCCATGAACCACATGTTCGGCCGCGAAGACTGACGTTCCCGGCCGGGACCCATTGAACGACCGCGCGGACAGGACTGTCCCGCCCATCTCGAACGCGCCGCTCGCCATAAATCGCGGGTGGCCCGACATCATTTGAAGGAGAAGACCCTTGAAGCCTGACGAACTCCGCAAGGTGGAAGCCTATCTGAAGACCGTTTTCGCGGGCTCGCCCATCCGGGTGAAGGCGCTGCCGCGCAAGTCCGACTCGGCGGAAGTCTATGTCGGCGAAGAGTTCGTCGGTACGCTGAACAAGGATACGGACGAGGGCGAAACGTCTTATTACTTCACCATGTCGATCCTCGAGATGGATCTCGAGGCCTGAAACCCGACGACGCCCCTTGAAACCAAAGGGGCTTCCAATTCGCCATGCGGCCGACCGGGCGCATGGCCCGTCAGGATCGGCGGTGCTCCGACAGATAGGCGAGCACCGCCCGGTCGATCCGGTCCCATTGCGGCAAAAGCGCGTGCGAGAAGCGGTAGCGCAGCCGAAGACCCGGGGCGACCCGAACCTCCCGAATGCAATCCGCCGCCATGATCGCATCCTTCCCATCGAGGCAACTCGCCTCGTAGGCGGGGTCGCGTCTGCCGGGAGCGCTGTAGACGGCCTCTTCGGACGCGATGCCGGGCAGGCCAGGACGCGTCGAGCGCAGCAGCCCGGCCGGGCCGCTCGCGGCGGGCGTCGCAGGCGAGGGCGCGTCCGCGTCTCCCGTCGCCGTGTCGGTCGCGGATAGGCGGAGAAACAGGAGTCTCTTTGCCTCCGGGTCGTGGAAGATTTCCTGCGAACCCTCGGCAAAGCCGGTCATTTCAGGCCATTGCAGATAGAGATCGATCTCGCGCTGCGGCAGCTCCCGGCGCTGCTCGGGGAAGCGAACGGCATTGGCGGGAATGTCGAGCTTGTGGCGGCCGATCGAAAGGCGGACCGGCGCGGTCTGTGTCGTGGCACCGGCGTGGCGCAGCGTGGAGCCGAGCTGCAAGGCGCCGAAATAGAGGCCGGCGGCAAGGATCGCCATGCCCGCGACGCCGAGAGCGGCGATCCGCGAGATGGCAACGGGGACCGGAGTGTTCGGGGCAGCGAGAACCTTCGACATCGACCGTTCCGGGGCGGGAAACCGGCCGGGCCGGCCGTCCCATCGCTATGCCCGCCGAGGATCGCTCGAAGCTGGAACGGCTGTCGAAGTCCTACCCGTCAGCGCACGCTGCCGACGAGCACGTCGCGGTCGTCGGCGATGCCGACCCATTTGGCCGAGTTCTTTTCCGACTGGCGCTTCAGATAGCGATACTGCGTCTGCTTCCAGTCGAGGACGCCCTCTTCGAGGTTGTCGAGGATGAAGTCGCCCTTGTCTGTGCGCACGGTGAGCACGGCATGGCCGTCGCCGTTCGGCTGGCGGACGACGGTGATGAGGAGGGCCGAGCGCAGGAAGCCCGCGCGCTCCAGCATGTATTGCTTCAGGAGCGCGTAGTCCTCGCAGTCGCCCTCGGTCCGCGGATAGGACCAGTATTCGGGGACGCCGTGCATCTCCTCGTCCGTGCGGGGAAAGATGCTGATATTGACGGCGTCGTTGACCTCGACGATCTTCTCCCAGGTCGCCTTGGTCAGCTTGGTGACGCCGACCTCGGCATTGGTGCCGCATTCCTCGGCATAGCGCTTGCAGAAGTCGTAATGGCCGATCGGCTGGGAGGTCGAACCTTCGACGGGCATGGAACGGTTGGCGGCGAAGGCCGACGTGCTGACGACGGCCGCGAGACCGCAGAGCGCCATTCCGAGTGTCGACATCGACCGCTTCATGTCCGAACCTCTTGCTTCGAAGAGGACCTTGACAGAGGCGTTTTACTTTGAGCGGAAGTTCAGTCTGCGCAATTGATTCGAATTTTACCGACTTCGTGGCGCTCTATACTTTCTGAGATGTGGTACCCATTTCGAAAATCGTCGCGTCCGCGCAAACCTTTGGTCAAGCATAGACGAGCGGCGTTCATCGTTTCGTGCGGAAACCCCCCGGTGCCGCGACGTCAGATGCCCCCAAACGTAAAAGGCGCGGTGCTCCTGTGGGGAGCCGCGCGCCTTCGGTCGGCATGGGCGTGTTCAGCCGCGTCGCGGCGGCGGGCCGCTTCGATCGGGATCGGTCGAGGCGATCGTTCGCAGCGCGGCTTACAGTTTTTCGAGCGTCTCGCGCAGCTGGACCGCCGCGAACTCGATCGCGAGGCCCTCTTCGAGATGGCGCACGACCCGGCCCTGCATGGTGCCGAGCCGGATGCGCGAGCCGAGCGCGGGACGCACGTCCGACTTGACCGCCGCGCCGGAGAGCGAAAGGTCGATGATGCGGACCTTGTAGGTTCGGCCATCCTCGAGCGCGATGTCGATGAACGGGTTCTTGGGATGGATGCGCTCGTGCCGGCGGTCTTCGGGCAGATCGAGCTCGTGGCGGTTCGCGAGCCACGTGATCTGCGCCGCGAGCTTCTCGCGCTTGCGCTCGGTCACGCGCAGGTTCATCGCGAAGCCGCCGGAGAAGACCCGCGTGACCAGTCCCTCCAGACGACCGATGTGGTCGGCGTAGAGGATCACCCGTTCATCCTTGCGGGGCATGGCCGCGGTCAGGACGGCGATATCGCCGGCGGACATGTTCTGCACCCGGCACGGGTATTCCGACTGATCCTCCAGCATGAAACGGCCGAGAAGATCGACCGCGACGCGGTGGAAGCGCCGGCGCTCGGCCTGATCGCCCTCGGGGGCCGTTGCGAGATTGTTCATGGAGCCGACCGCCGAAGGAGGACCGCCCGAAAGCGGCTGTGCTGGTGCAGAATGTAAGGGGAGAACCTTAAAGGGCCGTTCATCTCCATGAACGGAAACCGCGCCCTTCCCGGCGACCATGCCCGTTCATCCTGTCGCGGGACTTCCTTCGTGCGAGGGGCTGTCAGGGCAGCCCGAGGGTCGATCGGCGTATCCGGACGCGAACGGCGTGGTATGCGGAAGATGTCGCCGCGGCCGGCGGCGCCCTTCGGTGCCGTCTGTCATCGCGGGGCGGCCGACGTTGGGCCCCGGTCGGACGGCTCTTCTTTTGGCGCCGTTTCTCCTTACGTTGTGCCGAGCGGCGGCGGAGCAGCCGGGTCGATCGGCTTTTGGGCTGGCCGGCCTGACCGGAACCTTCCCGACGAACCCTTAGTGAAGGGGACGCATTCCTCGCGCCGTCGCAGGCGCAAGCAAGGCTTCCCGGAGGCGGAGAGACGCTTGAGCATCGACGAGACGAGGTCCCCTCCGCCAAGGCGCATCCCGGCGCAGCCGCCGGCCTTCAACGTGCCCGGCATCGTTCTCGCCATGCTGGTTCTGCTGACGGTGGTGCATGTCGCGCGGACCTATCTGATCGGTCCGATCCTCGACGAGCGCTTCGTGGCGGATGCCGCCTTCATCCCGGCCTGCTATTCGCAGCCCTGCGAGCTCATCTTCGGCCGCCCGGCCGGTGCGCTTCTCTGGGCGCCGCTGACCCATGCGCTGATCCATGGCGACTGGACGCATCTGGGGCTGAACAGCGTCTGGCTTCTCGCCTTCGGCTCGCCCGTCGCACGGCGAATCGGCAGCGGCCGCTTCCTCGCCTTCTCGGTCGGCGGCGCAATCGCTGGAGCTGCGGCCTTCTTCGCTCTGAACCCGGTTCTGATGGAGCCGGTGATCGGCGCTTCGGGAGTCGTCACCGCGCTGATGGGCGGCGCATGCCGATTTGCCTTTGCCGGCCTGTCCCGGCGTTCGCCCGGCATGGGCTGGACGCCGCGCCTCTCCATCGGGCAGGCGCTCACGGACCGGACGATCCTTTTCTTCATCGCGGTCTTCTTCGCGACGAACCTTCTGACCGCCACCTCGCTCGGCGGCTATGTCTCTGGCGGCGCTCAGATTGCCTGGGAAGCGCATATCGGCGGCTTCCTCTTCGGCTTCCTCGCCTTCGCGCTTTTCGATCGCGGACCGGCGCCGGGACGCCCGCCAGCCTCACCCGTCGCTTGAATTGCGCGTCCCGCTGTCGCACCATCCCCCGGCAGCCATGGGAGGACGCGATGAGCATCAAGCACATTCTGGAGGAAAAGGGACGTCAGGTTTTCACGATGACGCCGTCCTCGACGCTGGAAGAAGCCGCGCGCGAGCTGTCCAGCCGGAAGATCGGTGCTCTGATCCTGACCGACGACGGTGGACGGATCAGCGGCATTCTCTCCGAACGCGACATCGTGCGCATGATCGCCCGCAACGGCGCCGACTGCCTCGGGCAGAGCATCGCCAACGTGATGACGACGAAGGTCGTGACCTGCACGGAGGCCATGTCGATCGACGAGGTGATGGAGATCATGACCGCAGGCCGCTTCCGCCACGTTCCCGTCGAGGAGAACGGCCGGCTGGTCGGCGTCATCTCGATCGGCGACGTCGTGAAGAAGCGGATCGAGGAGGCCGTCCAGGAGGCCGAGCAGATGCGGACCTATATCGCCGCCGGTTGACGCATCCGACGCGTACGTTCCGGCATGGTCCCTGCGCCGCAGGGGGCGTGTCTGGTTCTCGTTGTGAGACGATTGCGCTTCGGTCGTCTCTCGCGCCAGCGCTCGATGTAAGCCTCTAGAACACGACCTCGGCCACGCGGATGATCTCGGGCAGACGCCGCATGGTCTCTTCGTAGCCGAGGTCGATCGCCTCGCGCGCCCTGAAGAATTCGGACAGCTTGATGTCGCGGACCTTCGGCTGAAGCGAGAGGTCCGGCGGATCGCCGGCAAGGCGCGAGCGCGAGATGCGGTCCTGTATGATGTTGAAGGCATCGGCCATGGAGCGCGTGATGCCGATCTTCTCGCGCCGGTGGATCGCTTCCAGCTGGTTCGGATCGAGCTCCTGCGTGAAAGCGTGCTTTTCCGCCGCCGTCGGCTGGTGCGGATCCGTCGCCCGCATGCGCAGGACGGCGGCGCGGCCGAAGAGATCGTAGTTGAGGTTCACCGCGACGACGAGCCGCTCCTCGAAGGCCCTGCAGACCGAAACGGGCACGGGGTTGGCGATGGCTCCGTCGATCAGCTGCCGGTCGCCGCAGGCGACGGGCTCGAAGACGCCGGGCAGCGCATAGGAGGCGCGCATGGCGAGAATGAGCGAGCCGGAATCCAGCCAGACCTCGTGACCGCTGCGCGATTCCACGGCGACGCAGACGAGGCGGCGGTCGAGCGATTCGATGTCCACGCCGTCCAGCGTCTCGACCAGCCGCCGGTTGAGCCGCATCCCGCCGAGGAGACCGGCGCCGCCGAAGCGCAGATCGAGAAAGCGGATGAGGCCTCGCCGCGTCAGCGAGAGGGCGAATTCTTCCAGTTCGGGAAGACGCCCCGCGAGATAACAGCCGCCGACCAAAGCTCCGATGGAGGTGCCGGCGATCATCGAGATCGGAATCTGGGCTTCGTCGAGAGCTTTCAGGACGCCGATATGGGCCCAACCGCGAGCGGCGCCGCCGCCGAGCGCCAATGCAATGCCGGGTTTCGCAGTTCGAGGCCTCGGATGCGTCGGGGGAACGGTCCCTCTCTCGGTATCGGGCACCGCCGGGGGCAGCCGTTGCGGATCGTTACGCTTGAACACTCTCTCCAGCATTTCGAACAGTCCGTTCTTCCACGGTCGAGTTCACTGCAGGCTAGATCTCGAATGTTGCATTCGATTTAAGCACCTGCCGGAATTCGATGCTGCATCAGCGAAGGATCGGTCTTGAGGGATCGTCCGTCGCCGGCGGTATCGACCAGACGATAGAAGCATGTTGTGCGATGGGTGTGACACGTCTCCTCCGGCTTGGAGACTTCCACGCGCAGCCAGACGGCATCCTGGTCGCAGTCCACGCGGATTTCGCGCACGCTCTGGAGCGCGCCCGACGTCTCTCCCTTTTTCCAAAGCTCGCGTCTGGAGCGGCTGTAGTAATGGGCGATGCCGGTCGAGATCGTCAGGTCGAACGCTTCGGCGTTCATGTAGGCGACCATCAGCAACTCGCCGCTCGTCCAATCCGTCACGACCGTGGTGACGAGGCCGGCGGAGTCGAAGCGCGGCGAGAGGACGAGGCCCTCTTCCAGCTCCGTCTTCGACCCGCTCGGCGCGGAGAAGGGACGAGGCTCGCTCATCGGCGCTGAACGAGCGACAGGAAGCGGGCGCGCTCTTCCTTGTCGTCGGCGAAGAGGCCGTAATAGGCCGACGTCACCGTCGTGGAGCCCTTCACCCGCACGCCGCGCATGGCCATGCACATGTGTTCTGCCTCGATCATGACGGCGACGCCCTTCGGCTTCAGCACGTCTTCGATGGCGGATGCGATCTGCGCCGTCATCGTCTCCTGCGTCTGGAGACGGCGGGCGAAGATTTCCACGACGCGCGCGATCTTGGACAGGCCCAGCACGCGCCCGTCCGGCTTGTAGGCGACGTGCACCTTGCCGATGATGGGCACCATGTGGTGCTCGCAATGGGAATAGAAGTCGACGTCGCGCACGAGCACGACGTCGTCATAGCCCGCGACCTCGCCGAAGGTCCGCCCGAGGGCATCGGCGGGATCGAGCTGGTAACCCCCGAAGAGCTCCTCGTAGGATTTGACGACGCGGGCCGGGGTCTCGAGCAGCCCCTCGCGCGTCGGATCGTCTCCGGCCCAGCGGATCAGCGTCGCGACGGCCGCCTGCGCCTCTTCGCGGGTCGGCCTGTCCTTGCGGCCACTGGCGAAGCCCTCGGCGATCTTCCTGACGATGGCGTCCATGAAACTCCCGCCTGACGGATTGTGCGCGGTTGGCGTTGATGGCCCCGTCCCGGCGCCCTTCGGCGGCCACGGGAGCGGGTCCGATGGATGGGGTCTTCGTCCAAAGCGGCAGCGCGCGCAAGAGGCTGGACGCATGGACGACACGCCAACCTTTCGAACGGACCGTCCAACGACTATATTCGTCCAGCGGGTTCTTGCCCGATTGCTCCGCCAGACCGTTCGAGGTGCCCCGGTGATCGACGACATCTACAATGCCCGGATTCTCGACTATGCCGGCAATATCGCCCGCCTCGGCCGGCTTGCGGCGCCCGACGCCTCCGCGACCGCGCATTCCAAGCTCTGCGGCTCGACCGTGACGGTCGATCTCGTCGTGCGCGACGGCGTCGTCGAGGACTTCGCCCACGACGTGAAGGCCTGCGCGCTCGGCCAGGCCTCGTCCTCGATCGTCGCACGCCACATCGTCGGCGCCTCGGCGGCTGAATTGCTGGAGGTGCGCGAGGCGATGCGGCGGATGCTGAAGGAGGGCGGCGAGCCGCCCGTCGGACGGTTCGAGGACCTGAAGTTCCTGGAGCCGGTGCGCGAGTACAAGGCCCGCCATGCCTCCACCATGCTGACCTTCGACGCCATCGCCGACGCGCTCGGCCAGATCGAGGCGAAGGCTGCGCCCTCGGGCGTCGCAGCGTGAGGCCCTCCGAGGCTTTGGCACGGCATCGCGGGGAGGTGCTGCGGGTGCTGGCGGATTTCAACGTCAGGGATGCGCGTATCTTCGGCTCGGTTGCTCGAGGGGAGGATATCGAGGGAAGCGATCTGGATTTGATCGTCGATCTCGGTGAGGCCGCTCGATTGACGGATATCTTTCGCATCGAGGACGCGCTTCAGGCCGTTCTCGGCGTCCGCGTCGACGCGCATATGCCGCCGCTTCGTGATGGCCGTTTCGCCCGGCACGTCGTCGTCGATGCCCGCGCGATCTGATGTCTCGGAACGGTCGCGAGCTTGAAGGACTTCTGAGCGATCTCATCGTCTGGGGCGAAAAGGTCGCCCGCGTGGTGGCCGCAACGTCACGGGTCGATATTCTCAAGGACGAGATGGCGGAACATGCGCTGAGCCGAGTCGTCGAAGTGTTCGGCGATCTGGCAGGGCGGATTCAACGTGATTTTCCGGATTGGTGTGCCGACCATTCCCCGACCGACTTTTCCGATGCCTATCGGCTGCGGAACAAGCTGGCGCACGGCTACGATACGATCTGGCCCAATCTTCTCTTCGAGATCGCCGAGCATGATGTGGCGTCTCTCGTCGAAAGAGCGAAGGTCTGGCGTGAGGAACTGGTGACCGATGCCCGGCCGTAACTATTCCGGTCCCTGGCGCAGGACGCCCGGCCGCCTGCTCGGCATCGGGCTCGTTCGGCTGTATCAGCTGACTTTTTCCGGCTTCGTCGGCGGCCATTGCCGGCATTTGCCGACCTGTTCGGAATATGCCTACGAGGCGGTCGCGCGGCATGGGCTGATCGTCGGCGGCTGGCTTTCGGCCAAGCGCGTGGCGCGCTGCGGGCCGTTCGGGCGGGCGGGGATCGACCCTGTGCCGACCTGTCTCCATCGCAAGCCACATTAGCTGCAAGACTTGCACGGACGTCTCGCGCTGGTATGAGGCAAGCGTAGGCCGCAACGAAATGGCCGACTTGATGGAAGAGCTTTCCCGCGTGGTAGGCGGGAGTGAGCGTTGAAAGGACCTTTGCCATGATCGACCTCGTCTTTCCCGATGGCTCCAAGCGCCAGTACGAAGCGACCGCGACAGGCGCCGACATTGCCGGCGGCATCTCGAAGTCGCTCCTGAAGAAGGCGGTGGCTTATGCGCTGGACGGCGAGCTGCGCGATTTGGCCGATCCGGTCGGCGCGCCCGGCGCGATCGAGATCGTCACGCGCGACGATCCCCGCGCGCTCGAACTCATCCGCCACGACGCGGCGCATGTCATGGCGGAGGCCGTGCAGGCGCTCTGGCCGGGCACGCAGGTGACGATCGGCCCGGTGATCGAGAACGGCTTCTACTACGATTTCGCCAAGGAGACGCCCTTCACGCCCGACGATCTGCCGGTCATCGAGAAGAAGATGGCCGAGATCATCCGCCGGAACGCCGCCTTCACGAAGGACGTCTGGTCGCGTGAGAAGGCGCGGGAGGTCTTCGCGGCCAAGGGCGAGACCTACAAGCTCGAACTGATCGACGCGATCGGCGAGGGGCAGGACCTCAAGATCTACAGCCAGGGCGACTGGTTCGATCTCTGCCGGGGGCCGCATATGCAGTCCACGGGCCAGATCGGCGAGGCCTTCAAGCTGATGAAGGTGGCCGGCGCCTATTGGCGCGGCGATTCCAACAATCCCATGCTGACGCGCATCTACGGCACAGCCTGGGCGACGCAGGACCAGCTGAAAGCCTATCTCCACATGCTGGAGGAGGCCGAGAAGCGCGACCACCGCCGGCTCGGTCGCGAGATGGACCTTTTCCATTTCCAGGAGGAGGGTCCGGGCGTCGTCTTCTGGCATCCGAACGGCTGGTCGATCTTCCAGGAGCTCGTCGCCTATATGCGCCGACGCCTCGCCAACGCCTATCAGGAGGTCAACGCCCCACAGCTTCTCGACAAGTCGCTCTGGGAGACGTCCGGCCACTGGGGCTGGTATCGCGAGAATATGTTCGCGGCGACCTCGGCCGGCGACGACACCGAGGACGAGCGCGTCTTCGCGCTGAAGCCGATGAACTGTCCCGGCCACGTCATGATCTTCAAATACGGCCTGAAGTCGTACCGCGACCTGCCGATCCGCCTTGCGGAGTTCGGCGCGGTGCATCGCTACGAGCCGTCGGGCGCCATGCACGGGCTGATGCGCGTGCGCGGCTTCACGCAGGACGACGCGCACATCTTCTGCACGGAAGCGCAGATGGCGGCGGAATGCCTCGCCATCAACGATCTCATCCTCTCGGTCTATCGCGACTTCGGCTTCGAGGAGGTGATGATCAAGCTCTCCACGCGGCCCGAAAAGCGCGTCGGGTCGGACGAGCTTTGGGACAATGCGGAGAGCGTGATGATGCGCGTGCTCGGCGAGATCGAGGCGCAGTCGGGCGGTCGGATCACCACGGGCATCAATCCGGGCGAGGGCGCCTTCTACGGGCCGAAGTTCGAGTACACGCTGAAGGACGCGATCGGCCGCGAATGGCAGTGCGGAACGACGCAGGTGGACTTCAACCTGCCCGAGCGGTTCGGCGCCTTCTATATCGACGCCGATTCTAACAAGACCGTGCCGGTGATGATCCATCGCGCGATCTGCGGCTCGATGGAGCGCTTCCTCGGCATTCTGCTCGAGAACTTCGCGGGCCATTTGCCGCTCTGGCTGGCGCCGGTGCAGATCGTCGTCGCGACGATCACATCGGAAGCCGACGCCTATGCCGAGGAGGTTGCCTCGGTCCTGCGCGCCAGGGGGCTTCGCGTGAAGCTCGACACGCGCAACGAGAAGATCAACTACAAGGTCCGCGAGCACAGCCTCGCCAAGGTGCCGGCCATGCTCGTCTGCGGCCGGCGCGAGGCGGAGGAGCGCACGGTGAACATTCGCAGGCTGGGCAGCCAGGGCAGCGAGAGCCTGTCGCTCGCCGATGCGCTGGCCGTGCTCGGCGATGAGGCCGTGCCGCCCGACCTGAAGCGCACGCGCGGCGCGGCGCATCACTGACCATCGCTACGTTGCCGGCCCTTCGGGGCCGGTTTCGTTTCAGGCGATCAGTCGCCGGACCCGCCTTCCGGCTGCTCGCCGACCGGACGGAGATCCGAGGTCAGGACCTCGACATCGGTGTTGACGCCGGCGGCGACATGGAAGTCGCGCTGGAAGATGCGGTCCTTGTTGCGGGCGACGATCAGGTAGTCGCCCTCCGCCAGAACCATCGACGGGAAGGCTCCGACGCTTTCGCGCACGACGTCGCCGGAGGCGTTGGCGATCGACCAGGCCGTGTCTGCGATGGCCTCGCCGCCCTTCTCGCGCACGAGCTTCATGGTCAGCTCGGCCGCCGCGTGCTGGAGCGTCGCTTCGGTGATCTTCCCGGCTTCGACCTTCAGGTCGGCGCGCACGGTCGCGTTGACCGAGCCGAAGTTCGAGACGACATGGTAGTTTCCGGCGTTCAGCCGCACGAGCTCGTGCGCATGCACGTCGTCGGCGACGAGCCGCCGGTTCCGTTCGTCCGCGGCCTCCGTGTAGATGTCGAAGGTCAGCTTGTCTTCCGGGATGGGCACGTCGGCCGCCGCGACCGCGCTGAGCTTCAAGCCGCCTGCCTCCAGCACGACGGTCTCGTGCGTCTGCTCTCCCGTAAAGTCGATGCGCTTCGTGGCGCCGGCGCTGCCGAAGCCGACATGGAGGAGATAAGGCCCCTTCGGCAGGTCGAATGTGGCGGTGCCGCCCGTCGAAGTCGCGATCAGCGGCAGCTTCCCGTCGGCCCCGACATAGGGGGAGAAGAGGCGCCAGACGAGGCCGTTCGGAATGACGTCGCCTTGTCCCGTCAGCTTGGCGCTGAGCACCAGCGTCTTGCGGCGCTTCATGAGGTCGAGCGAGGGAAGGTTCTGAGGCGCATAGGCCGGCAGAGCCGGCAGATCCAGCGGCGGCACGGCCGCCCGGTCCTGAAGGTCGGGAAGGGCGATCGGGTCGAGCCGGTCGCGGCCGACGGGGGCTGCGACGCCGCCCGGAAAATCGTCCGGGATCGCCGACGGGGAGGCGTAGGCCCCCGGCGCCTTCTCTTCGCCGCCAGCGCCGCCGAGAAGCCCGCCGAGACTGCGTCCGAGAAAGCCGCCGCCACCGCCGCCGCCGCCCGGCGCCTGCTGGGCCGAAGCCGGCACGCACGAAACGGCCAATGCGCAGAAGCTCGCTGCGGCCAGGCGATGTCGGCGGAAGGTCTGGGGAAGCTTTCGAAACATGCCCGTCGTTTGAACGGCAGATGATGGACGAATTCAAGGCACTTGCCCGGCGAGAGCGCCCCGTCCCCCGTTCTCCCGCCTTCACGGCTTGGAAAGCGACGCCGGCGGGATTAGGTGCAGGGCGAAACAGGATGCAGGAGCCGGCCTTGACCGAATCGATCGACCAGATTCTCACGCGGCGCTCCGTCGCCATTCCGGCCTTGCTGGAGCCGGCACCTTCCGCCGCCGAGATCGAGACGCTGCTGACGGCGGCCTCGCGCGTGCCCGACCATGGCAAGCTCGCGCCCTGGCGCTTCGTGATCTATCGGCCCGAGGTCGGGCGGGCGATCGGCAGGGCGCTCGCGGCTCTTCTGGAAAGCCGCGAAGGACCGTTGAGCGAAGTGCGGCGCGATGCCGAGGAAAAGCGCTTCGCGCGCTCGCCTCTCGTGATCGGCGTCGTCTCGACCGCCGGCCCGCATGTGAAGATTTCGGAGTGGGAGCAGGTGCTTTCGGCGGGAGCCGCGACGATGACGCTCGTTCACGCCGCCCATGCGCTCGGTTTCGCCGCCAACTGGGTGACGGAATGGGTCGCCTATGACGACGAGGCGAAGGCCCTTCTCGGCATCGCGCCCGGCGAGAAGGTCGCCGGCTTCGTGCATATCGGCACGCCCGGCGACAAGCCTGCCGACCGGCCCCGTCCGCCGCTCTCGCAGATCGTCAGCGAGGCCACGGCGCCGGGGGCCGCCTGATGTTCTACACGACCGACGAGAACCGCCACGGCCTGCCGCACGATCCGTTCAAGGCCATCGTCTCGCCGCGGCCGATCGGCTGGATCTCGACGCGGTCGAAGAGCGGCGCGGTCAATCTCGCACCCTACAGCTTCTTCACCGCCATTTCGGACGGGCCCAAACTCGTCATGTTCTCGTCCGTCGGCATGAAGGACAGTGCGAGCTTCGCCATCGAGTCCGGCGAGTTCGTCGCCAATCTGGCGACCGGTCCGCTGACCCATGCGCTCAACCGAAGCTCCGCGCCGGCCGCCCGGGGCGTCAGCGAGTTCGAGATCGCGGGCCTGACCGAGGCGCCGTGCCGGCTCGTCGCAGCGCCCCGCGTCGCCGAGAGCCCGGCGGCGCTGGAATGCCGGGTGACGGAGTGGTTCCGGCCGAAGGCGCTCGACGGCAGCGACAGCGAGAACATCGTCGTCATCGGTCAGGTCGTCGGCATCCATCTCGACGAGCGCATTCTCAAGGACGGGATGATCGACGTCGCGCTGGCCGAGCCGCTCAGCCGCCTCGGCTATCTCGACTATGCGGTGACGCGCGACGTGTTCCAGCTTCGGCGTCCGCGCGAGCCCGATGCCTCCGACATGCCCGCTTGAGCGTCGGTGCCCGACGCATCGAGTTTCTTAAAATTTTGCCGTTCGGATCGGGAACAATCCGCAACATGGTAAACCGCTCGTAAACGATTGCAGGTCAAACTGGGGATGCGCGACGCTTCTGTCGCCCGGATCAGACTTGCGATGAGCGTCCAGCGTTTCGTGAAATGGTGCGAAACCGCCAATACTCAGCAGCGCGCGACGGGCGCGGCGGCTCTCGCGCGAGCCTGGGCGGACGGACACATCCTCGCCGAGGATCGCCCGGCCGGGCTCGTCGCCTTGAACCATCTTCTCGACGATCCGTCGCCGAAGGTGCGCCTCGCGCTGGCGAGGGCCTTCGCGCATTCCAACGAGGCGCCGCGCCGCATCATGCTGGGTCTGGCCGAGGATATCGACGACGTCGCCTGCCTCGTCGTCGCGGCTTCGCCGGTTCTGCTCTGCTCCGATCTCGTCGATCTCTTCGCCTATGGCTCGGCGCAGCTGCGCCTTTCCATCGTCCTGCGCCGTACGATCTCGGGCAAGCTTTCGGCCGCCATCGTCGAGGTCGGCGACCGCGAGGCGGTGGCGGGGCTGCTCGCCAATCCGGGCGCCGACGTCGCGCCGCAGACGCTGCGCCGCGCGGCGGAGCGGCTCGGCGACGAGGCCGAGGTGCGGGGAGGGCTGCTCGACCGCCACGATCTCCCGATCGAGGTTCGTCAGCTGCTTCTCCTGGAGGTCGGCCAGGCTCTTTCGCGCATGGCGCTCCTGCGCTGCACGGTGGGCGAGCGGCGGATCGACAAGCTGATTCTCGAATCCTGCGAGACGGCGACGGCCAACATCGCCGCCGACGTGCGCAGCTCCGAAATCCCGGCTTTGGTCGAGCATCTTCGCATCACGGGGCAGCTGTCGACCGCCTTTCTCATCCGCGTCGTCTGCTCCGGCCATGTCGATCTCTTCACCGCCTCGCTCGTGGCGCTCTGCGGTCTTTCCGAGCGGCGCGTGCGCGCGATCGTCGTGGAGGGGCGGGAAGGGCCGTTCGATGCGCTCGTACGCAATTGCGGCCTGCCGCCGGCCGCCGGGCCGCTTCTGCGCACCGCCATTCGCATGTGGAAGACGGCGGTGACGCAGGATCTGCACGGTGATCTCGACGAACTGCCCGCCATCGTCATGTCGCGCCTCGCGGCAGTCTTCCACGAGCGCCAGGACGAGCCGGGCTTCGAGGCCGTGCTGGCGCTGCTTCGGCGGCTGGAGACGGAGACGATCCGTCGCTCCGCCCGCAGCTGCGTGGAGCAGATGGCCGCCTGATTCCCGCGGTCTACGGCTTCCGCGTCAGTAGCGGAACTGCTCGGCGAGAATCCGCTCGTCCCAGGAATGGTGGCGATCGAAGAGGATGAGGCTGCGGGCCGTCGCCGATTCGCGGATCGTGACCTTCACCACCGACTTCACCTCCGTGTTGTCGGCGACCGCGTTCACCGGGCGCTTGGAGCGTTCCAGCGTCTCGAACTCGACCGTATGACGGTTCGGAATGAGCGCACCACGCCAGCGGCGGGGGCGGAATGCGCTGACGGGTGTCAGGGCCAGCAAGGGCGCGTCGAGCGGAATGATCGGTCCCTGGGCGGAAAGATTGTAGGCGGTCGAGCCCGTGGGCGTCGCGACCATGACGCCGTCGCAGATCAGCTCGTCCAGCCGCACGTTTCCGTCGATGACGATGCGCAGCCGCGCCGCCTGATGCGACTGGCGGAAGATCGAGACCTCGTTGATCGCCCGCGCCTCGTGCCGCTGCCCGTCCACGTCCTCGGCGATCATCTCGAGCGGCCGGATCTCGTTCTGCACGGCCGCCGCGAGGCGCTCGGGCAGCCGGTCCTCGCGGAACTCGTTCATCAGGAAGCCGATCGTTCCCTGGTTCATGCCGTAGATCGGCGTGCCGGTGTTCATGAAGCGGTGGAGCACCTGCAGCATGAAGCCGTCGCCCCCGAGAGCGACGATGACACCCGCCTCTTCCGGCGGGGCGTTGCCGTAGAGACTGGCGAGCCGATCGCCCGCGCGAAGCGCGTTCGGCGCTTCGCTGGCCACGAAGGCGATCGGAAAAAGCTGGCGCTGCATGGACCCCCGGGCATTCGAACGGCAAGACGCGGCGAGGACGGGCGCCGCCCGCACCTTCTAGGGCCTAATCCCGCCGCCGCGAAGCCCCGACGAACGTCGGGCTCCTCGTCCAGCATCGCTCGACACCCGCCGCCGAGGTCGCCGATCGGAATGTCGCCGAGGGGTTGGCCCTCCAACTGATTCGAAGATTGCCCCGAGCTTCCTTTTCGGAATGCGAAAACAACGAGCGCCGACAACGACCTATGTTCCTATTGCATCAATTCGATAAAACTTTTGTGAAAATGGAACCTTTCTACGATAGGCGGAAAATTGTCCGTTGACGTGATCAGTGAGTTTGTAGACGAGACCTGTGCGGTTGGGGACCGCTGGGAGTGAAGGCCAATGAGCCCGTTCATCGATCTCGACCACGACTCCGCCGACCGCCTCGCGGCCGCCGCCGGCATATTAACGGGTCTGGCCATCAGCATCACGCTCTGGCTCGCCCTTTTGAACGCTTGGCTGCTCATTCGCTGACATCGGTGCGGAGAGTTGGCTCCACGAAGCGACGGTCGTCGCCTGGGGGTTCGCCCGCATCGCTCCAGCGGACGATCGTCTTGCCGATCGTGGCGTCGATCATTTCGGGGCGGCGCGCGAGGTCGTGCTTGAGAAGTGCAGACGCCGCCTAGGGGCGGCCGAGCGGCTTCTTCTGCGCCGGCGGCGCGGGCGCCTTGGCGAACTCGATCTTGCAGTTGTTGCGGCGGGAGGTGTCTTCGATCGCCTGCATCTCGCCTTTGAGCCGCGCGACCTCGGCCGCCTTCTCGTCATTGCCGTCGATGAAGAAGAGTGCGGGCCAAAAGAGGACGACGCCGACCGTCGTCACGGCAACATCCTTGCCCGCCTGCTTGTCCTGGGCGCCCGTGGCGACGATCGCGCGCGAGGAGATCACCTGCGCTTCCTCGGCCAGTTCTTCGCAGGACAGGCCGCGATAGGCCATGGGCGACACGTAGACCGCCGAGATGTTTTCCGAGCGCTTCGCGCAGCCCGCGAGACTGAGCAGCGTCATGGCTGCGAACGCCAGTCGTTTCATGTCGATTCCCCTCATGTGCACGAGATCGGCATGACTGGGGACGAGCCATCGCATGTCAATCTCACGTTGTGTTGGAATCGCTCGGGTCGACCGCTTATCCCCGTTTGCCTCGGCTTTTTCGGTCGATGTGCGGTATTCGAAGCCGGCACTGCGCGCTTTAAACTTGTATCGATCTTACGCCGACTCAACAGGAGCGCCCATGTCAGTCCAAGCTCGTTCCAAGCCGTCGATGGTCGCCCTTGCGCTGACGCTCCTGGTTTCGCCCGTCGGAACCCTCATGGCCGAAGAGCAAGTGCCGTATCCTGAATTGGATACAAAAGCATATTGTGCTGCTTCCGTTGCGAGGGTGGTCGACGAAGCCGAGAGGCGAGCGGAGGAAGGCAAATGCATCTTCAATGAGTTGACCTTGAAAGAAACCATTCGTCCATATTGGCGATACGTGCCTGAACGCGGTCAAAAAAATCGCGTTACCAAGTATTTTCGAGAGGTCGAGAGCCAAACGTACATGACAGTTCGAGGAACGATCGCCAGTGCCGTTGGTGAGGCGTGCATGATCAACAAGACCTTGGTCTGTCAGCCACCGAGGTAGGGGAAGTTCTATCGGTTCAGAATGCGATGCGCCTTGGCACTCGATCCGCCTTGGCCTTCTCAATCGTGCTGATCGCTTCGGCCCCTCTTTTTTTCACGCCCTTCTAGGATCAAAGCGGAGCTCGTCGATTTCGACGCGTTGGCTGCACGATGGTCGTCCGCGCCGAAGGCGACGGGCACTGGATCGGCCCGCTACGTGCGGATCGTAGATCGTGCAGTCGACGACAACACGCTGATGCAGTTTCTGGGGGCTGCTTGACCCTACTATCTCTGCATCGAACAACTGGTATCGGCTCACATTGAGAGCGCTTGCCTTGCCCCATAACTTATGTGCAGCTGCTATGCCATGTAGCTAGGAGGTGTAAGTGAGACTGACGGTAGTCATGATTTGCGTTTCTGCAGCATTGAATGGATGTGTTTCCGCAGGATTTACGGATAATCGCGTAGCGGAGCTGAGGGCTAGCGAAGTTGAGCGCAATAATTTTGTTGAAGTGTGCAACGAAAACCTGAAGTTCAACGATGCAGGTGGTCCTGCAGCCGCGCGCGAATTGAAGGTCAAGCCCACCCCAGAAGGCTCACGCATCGTCTGCGAGCGAATGCTGAAAGGGCTGATCTCCGGACGTGTCACTCAGAAGGACTTTGACGTTGTGACCGCTACGGGTTCTCCACCTCGTAAGCTGGCTGAAGTTATGATGGGACGCTGATTGAAGCCTTCTTGGTGCTGAGAACCTAAAGCCCCTTCCGCCCTGCATAGAGAGTTGGCGGCGTTGCACTGGGTTCTGGACAACCCCTGCGCAACGCCCTCTGCTGCTAAACGTCGAGAAAGCATGGCCGGCGCCGGCCGGCAAAGAACGGGCGTAGACGAGCTTCATCCGCGTCGACGAGGCACAGTGGTCTCGGGTTGCAGCATAGGCATGACGCTACGGGTGCGACTACAATGGCGTGCCGGTCCCGAACACCGAGGCTTGGACAGATCCCGTTGCCAAGCGAGTCTTTATGCCGCGGTGTTGAAAGACGTTCGCTCGACCATCGTCGGGAAGGGCGTGGCCGACGTGTCCGTGTTCTCTCACAAGCCGATCGGCCACGCGCTCCTCCAATTCCGAACCTTCGCATTGGCGAGCAATCAACGCGTTCTGATGCGTGGCCTGCAGAAAGATCGATCGAACCTGATGGGTGGCTCTTCGGCATGATGGCCTTAGGAGGGTTCCAGTACTGGCTTCGCTCCATGGAGAGCGGCCGCGAAGTCTTAACGAACCCGGCAGGGAAGGCGAGTCGCTTCACCTTGCAGAATACCGCTTCAAATGGTCCCGCGATGGTTCCGCGGATGCGACATGGCACGGAGCCGATCCGGGGATCGATCCCGAATATACCAAATTGATTGTGATTTTCGGTGCCGGCTGCAGGGCTCGAACCCGCGACCCCCTGATTACAAATCAAGAGGCAATCGATCCGCGCTTCGGATTGGCTCGTTTACCATAGACCAACTTTCCGTTTCAGATCCCTGCGATACAAGGGTTAATACGGTCTCAAGATCGTGGGCACCTCTCCAATCGGTAACGGTTCGGATTCGCAGAGGTGCCCACAGGGTGCCCACGGAAGGATCGGGGATGGGAGTTCGGAGCGACAGGAAGGCGACGCCGGATCTCACGCAGGCGCTAGTCGATCGGGCGATCCGGTCGACGGATGAGCGGTACGACGTCTCCGACAAACGCATGCCGGGTCTGATCCTACGCGTGACGCCTGGATCGGCGACGTGGACGGTGAGGACGAAGGTTCGGGGCGTTCAGAAGAGGGCGGTTCTCGGCCCGGCCCGGCTGGTCTCCATCCGCGACGCGAGGGAGATGGCTCAAGCGGCGAAGGACCGGCTGGCCCTCGGGCACGAGATCGACGATGCCTGGATCGATGGCCAGCTCGTCGAGCGCAAGATCCGTGAGACCGCGATGAAACCCACCGCGATCCGTCGGGGCGCTGGAGCGACTTGGACCTGGGAAGAAGCGGTCGAAGCGTTCGAAGGGCACCTGCGGAAGACGCGGCAGCCGAAGACGGTCGTCGACTATCTTCAGTTTCTGCATGGCAAAGACCTGACCGCCGCCATGGCCGGCCGTCTCGTCACGGAGATCACGCCCGAGCATGTCGGTGATGTCATCCGTGAGGTCCACCAGTCGGGTAGGGAGAGATCGGCGCAGCGCATCCTTTCCGTCGTCAGCCCGATGTGGACCTACCTTGCGGTCGAGGAGCCGAAGAAGTCCGGCGTCCGAGCGAACCCGATGAAAGGCATGCCGATACCGCGACGGACGAACGGGAGCGAGCGTCAGACGCGGCTGCCGGCGATCGACGAATGCGCGAACATTGTCCTCGCCTGCCGTGCTGGCATCCTGCATCCGGCGGTGGCGGCTGCGATCGAGCTACTCGTCTACACGGCCCAGCGGCGCTTGACCGTCGTTCAAGCTCGGGTCGGTGACATCGGCATAGTCGAAGGGGAGCGGTGCTGGATCATTCCTGGCGATGCGATGAAGGGCGGCCGGGAGCATGTGATCCCCCTCGTCGGGCGGACCGTCGAGATCGCCGATGCGCGCATTGATGCCACCCGAGAGGAGGGGGCGGCGTACCTGTTTCCACAGGTGCGGCCGCGACGGATCGGCGACACGGTCTCGCACGTCAGCGAATTCACGCTCACCGCTCGTCTGGTCGATCTACCCGGATCTCGGGCGACACCTCACGATCTCAGGCGAGCGTTCACGACCGCGATCAATGGTCGGTCGAAGGCGGAGACGAGGCAGCCGGAGTTGGTTCTCGATCACCTGGAAGGGCGGCAGACGGTGACCGACCTGCACTACGACAGGGCACAGTACCTAGCGGAGAAGTCGGACATGCTGGCGTTCTGGGGGGCGAAGCTGGACGAAGCGGTCGAGAGGATGCGTTCCTCGTTCGACGCCGATGCGGTGCGAAAAGGTCTCAGCGAGGCAATGGCGAAGAGGAATGCGAAGCAGACGCCGGGCCGGAAGCGGGACGGAAAGAAGGCCCGGCCGAAGAGGGTTACGGCCGGGCCTTCTTGAGTACGTCGCGAGAACAATCAGGGGGTGAGGGCACCGAGGTGGCCACGGTCGTAGCCGTAGCTGGTGCTCGCGTTCTGAACCGCGAGAGCCCTCCGGAGCCGCTCGACTTCGTCCGTCGCGTCGAAATACGCTGTCAGAAGCGCGGCGATCGTCGCCCGGTCGTCGCCGCCGTGCATTTCGAGCGCGTGTTGGACTGGATCGACGTCGCCGTTCGCAGGCGCCGGTTTGCGTGGTAGGGGCGGGGTAGCATCGGTCATGGGTCACTCCATGGGTGGTGCGAGGCCCGAGAATGGTGTTCGCGCACCGGTCTCGGGCCGGCTCAAGAAAGCGGGATGAAATGGAAAGCTCTCGTGAGAGCGTTCCTATGGACGCCGTCCGACGTTGATCTTCCGCGTCATCTGATCGAAGACGAACGGCGTTTCGGCGGGCGCTAGCGCGAGGTCTCGCTCGTAGACGTCAAGGGCATGGCGAGCCGCTTCGACGGGGTGCGAGGCGACCCAGAGGGTGTGACCCCACAGGTCGACCCGCCCGCCGCGCCAGATGTTCTCGCACTCGACCTGGATCTCGGTGTCGTCGTCGATCCAAATCCCAAAATGGCAGCAACCCTCGTACCGGACCAGCGGCCCGTCAGGGGCGAAGCGGAGCGAGTAGGACTGGCTCGTGGGGCTCCAGTAGACGTCGTGGAGGCCATCGGCGGCGGCGAGGTGCCGACCGATCTCCCGTCCGAGTTTGCCCCCGAGATCGCCGCTCTCGACGTCGACGAAGAAGGCGGTGGGTGGGACGTCCTGGCGGTCACTCATCGATAGCCTTAAGTTGACGTTCGATCTCGTCGGCGCTCGCGGTGGCGTCCGAGGCCGATTTCCTCAGGATGATCGCGAGGTCGCGAAGGGCCCCGACGGGCACCTCGCTGGACCCTGACGCCCATCTCTGGGCCGTCCTGATCGAGACGCCCAGGTGTCGGGCAAGGTCGCTCTGCCAACGAGCGCCGAAGGCGGTCTCGGCCGCTCGGGCAAGCAGGTCTCGGCGCTCGTCGTTCGTCATGTCGCTTCCT
Organism: Aureimonas sp. Leaf427; assembly: GCF_001425485.1. GTDB lineage: Bacteria > Pseudomonadota > Alphaproteobacteria > Rhizobiales > Rhizobiaceae > Plantimonas. Next base: position 299,086 of record NZ_LMQW01000034.1, read on the forward strand.
TTTCAGCCGGGTCGCCTCGCAAGGCGGACACGAGTTCGGGAGTTGCCGGCAAGCGGGATCCGGACGTGCAGTAGCCGCAGAAGGGAACGAACCTCTTCACCGCTAAATCGATCGAGAAATACCCGAAAATTCGCGACTCGATGTTTCGTATGATGAGCGAAATCAGACGCCGCGAGGGGCATATCTTCTATTACGGTCGCGAGAAAATCCGAGCCAACGAGGATTTGAACGCCAACGGTCTCTATACGACCGTTTTCTCTCACGCGATCCGTAGGATCGATGATTATTGCGAGCGTGCTGGAGAGAATTTCGTAATCGTGCTCGACGAGAATTCGGTACGAAAGGAATTACTCGTCACGGCGGCGAAGACGATGTTCGGCAGCAATCCCGCAAGACGGATGATCAGCCCTCCATTCGAGGTCGAGAGGCATCTCAACCAGAATATCCAGGCTGCCGATTGGATCGCAACGATCACCGGACGATTGTGGAGCCATCGTCTGGATCCCGTGGGTTTCGAAAATTACGAACCATACCAGCGATATTTCTGGACGAGACTGCATAGCATGACGGAGCACAGCACAGTCATGAAGCGCACGGAGAAGAAGCCGGAACCGACCCATAAACCGGAGCGAACCGTAGAGGTCGGCGCTCTGGGACACTTGATCAAGGAAGCTCAGGATCGTCATCTTATTGCAACGGTGACTACGAAGATCACAGAGGAGGTTTCGATTGAGATCAAGCCGGATGAATGCTGAAGCCAACGAGCTGTACGTAAACGTAGATCTGCTCGTCGACTAATAAGGAACCTTTCTGGTGTCCTATTCCAAGGATCATCCCGATTCGAAAGCCATTCATGAAACCGTTCCTAGCCTTCGTGCTCCTGATTTCGTCGGCGCTACCTGCCGTCGCCGAAGACTGCAATATCTACGCTCAGGTGGACCAGCCTGTAGATTCGAGCACCATAAGCCTGGTTCGAGATGACAACGGGGTCATCACCGAATTCCTCCTGAAGGAGGGCGCCGGGGAAACGCGGTACAAGGTATTCCGTCCGAATCCGATACGTCCGGAACTGGCAGCGGTTCCTGCCCAGTCGCCTGACGATGAACCGCTCCTCTTCGTCAAGACTCCAATCTCAGTGCAACTAGCGTCGAGAACTTTCGATCTTCGCTGTGGAGGGTAGCCCGGTAGCCGAACCGTGCCTTGTCGGCGGCATTCCAAATCGGTTTCGCTGTCGATCGGTACCGAGTCTTAGTTCCACATACCCTTGGATAGGCAGGTCTTCACCACGCCGTCGACGATCGGGTACCTGAACTCACCGGCGATGATCGCCCGCGCGCCCATTGAGACGAGACGATGGACGCGGGGAGGGCAGATCGCCGCCTTCGCTTCGTAGACCGTCAGGCCGAGTTGCCGGCAACCGTACCGGGCCAACTTCACCTGATCGGCGGATTTGAAATAGTCGACGAGAGGTTCGGCGAACCCGTAGAGGGCGCCGAGGACGCCGCTCGTCGCGAGAAGGGCGGCCGTGACCGTGCCCATATTGTCAGTCGCCTTCTTGAGCAGCGTGGGCGGACGCACCGGCGGCTCGACAGGCGGTGTTGATGCCGCGCTTATTTTTCTTCGGTCCCCTATGGAACCGACCACACGCCCCCGCATCACGATCGACCCCGTTTAAAATCATTTCGTTCCGAGTGCCGGTCTGGAACACTCCAGGCCGGCGTCTTCGCATCGTGATCAGGTGCCGCTCCGGCGTTACTCTCTGCCCGCCGGTCACCTGTTGTCGGCGAGAGTAACGGTCAGCCTCTTGGCGCTCCGTCTCCCGCGACGATCTCAATCGCCGACGGTTCGCGATCGAGCGTCGCAAAGGCGTCATCGACCTCCACCCGAGGCGGCCGAGGCATCAGAGCCGGCTCAATCGCTCATCAGCGACTTGAACGTGAGCTTCGAGTTGCCTCCGGACTTCGAGTAGCCAACGACCTCACAACCCTCTTTCGCACGCTTGGGAGCCGCCCCGGTCAGGACGAGGTCCTGGTTCTCCGTCCAGTATCCGGTCACCTTGTAGGGCGCCGGCGCGCATCCCTTTTTGAACGTGAACGCAGTGCCCGAGGCTTTCATTGATCGCCATGGCAGCTTTCCGCGGAACAGAACCTGGCCGGACCTCACCGTCCCTGAGATCGATGACTTTGGGTCATCGTAGGCGATCACGCCGCGATCCCGGTCGATCCGCATCTGCGACCCGTTGTGATCGTATGCATTTCCGGACAGCGAAGAGAGGGAAACGGCTGTCGCCGGATCGACGGCGGCCTCGTTGGAAGATGCCATCGATTTGGACGACGTTTTGGCGACGGCTGCCACGCCTGCGGGGCAGAGCCTCGCGTAGTTGATGATGAGACCCTTGCCACGGCCGGCGCGTGAGGAACCCTCAATCTCGCCATTCGAATCTCGGAACCGGATTTCACCCGGCTCGGCGACGCCGATGCCATGCTCGCCAGCCAACCAAATGCCGTCGGTGGTGAAAATCTTACCGTCTATGTCGACGATCTTACCAGCCAAGCAATCCGCACTCGAGGTCAGCCGCTCGCCGAGCTTGCCACCTGGAATTTCGCCGTCCGACTTGCACTGCGCGTTCTTGGCCTCGTCTACGACATAGCCATTACACCAGCGGTCGACATCGCCCTTCGTGAATTCGGCAACCGCCTTTGCCGCCTCTGTCCCCGCGCCGGTGAGCAAGACCTTCGTCGTGCTGGCGCACTGCGCGCAGACCGCGAGGCCTGATCCAGGCTCGGCGGCGACGGACACTCCTGCGCTCGTCGTAACGAGGGCCACTAGAAGCGAAGAGAGTATAACTGGACGACCGATTCTCATTGGTCGATCAGACGTGCAGGGGACGCGAGAGCGCCTTGACGGACCTGCTCACCGCGAGGACGAGCGCAATGATGCCGAACACGAGACCCCACGACCACATGACGTTGTTGAGGAGGAGGTAGTCGCCGTTCCTGACCGTGCCGAACGCTCGCATCTCCGCGAGGATCTCGGCGATGCCGGCGTAGGTGAAGTAGGCGAGGATGGCCGCGACCGCGCCGATCGCGATATCGACCTGCCTCGTGAACCTCGCGACCGCGGGGAAAGCCGGCATCGCCGCAGCGGCAACGCATGCCAGCGCGAAAAGAAGGGTGACGCTCGCGAACGGCGCGAAGTCCTGGAGCCATAAGGTCCTGAAATCAACGAGGACAGGTGCGGTGACGACAGGCAGTGCCGTCGCGCCGATTGCCAAGCCCGCCATGGCGAGCCGCTGCTTGAAGTCCTTCGCCACACGGGCTCCGGAAAGCATGCTCAGATAGTTCACGTGCGGTTCAATGTTAGACATGCGTTTCTCCTAATCAAGGTCACTTTTTCCTGTTTAGTTACAGGATAATTGCTTCGGTGAGTCCGCAAATCGGCTACCGGCCTGACATAATAACTTTATTTTTCTTTATTCCCTCGCGCCGTAACTACCTGATCCTATGTTGGCACTGTAATGATCGGGCGCCGAGTTGAGTGGAATTGATAAGAATATTCATGTGCGACGGCCTCGCGAGGTCGCTGTGATGCTTAAAGGCATCATCTTAATGATACTTAAAAACCGTCGCCTTAAATGCATCTATCCGCTGATTGGGAGAAGTGAAGCGGAATCATCCAGGCATCCTTCGGCGCATTATCGCCACGAATATTCGGAAGCTGAGAACCGAGAAGGGACTCAGTCAACAGGCGCTCGCGCTGGAGATCGATATGGACCGAACGTACGTCGGCGGCGTTGAGCGAGGCGAGCGCAATCTTTCGATCGACAATCTCGAGCGCATTGCAGCCGGCCTTCAGATCGAACCTTGGAAGCTTTTGATCGGATAGCGTGGGCATCATGTATGCTCGTCTTGCACCGAAGGGCGGATGCTTCACACGCTAGCGGTAATGCGAGCCGGCAATGAAAATCGGCCATCCGTATGGCCATTCTTGATGGTTATGGTTGTCGACGGCCTCGTCACCGCCGTGCGGCGCCGACCACCGCATGATCGTCGCAGCTTTGAAGTCTAAGGCCGCCCGTTTGGCGCAGAAACTAATGGACCTCCACCTCGCGGACATCGAAAACCGCGTCCGTCTGAACGAAGGCCATAGCGACCGCCATGCCTTCATGGTGGTGCTGGAAAACTTCTCCGGAGGCGCAGGCAAGCACTCGGAAGCGACGTGTCGTTCTGGCGCGAATGGGTGGATTACGGAAGGTCCGCTTGTGGATGCGTAGAGGCGTGAAGCGGACATTCAGCTTCTGGGTTCGAACACCCGTTGAGGAAGGACAACGTCTCGAAGCTCATGGAAGCCAAGGTCGATCAACGGTGTCTCAAGTTCGGTGGTGACGGCATCCGAGACGAGCACGGAACGCTCCAGGCGCTTCGCCAGGTGCAAGAGGCGGCTTGCGCGGTTCACCGCCGGGCCGATGACAGTGAAGTCCATGCGGTGGGCCGCGCCGACATTGCCGTAGGCGACCTCGCCGACATCCAGCACCAAGGCATGCGCGACGGACGGTTCACCGTGGGAACGACGTCGCACGTTGGCAGCGTCGGTTCTCCGGCTGAAGTCCACGGCCGCTGCCATGGCTCGTCGGCATGCCGTCCGGCGATCCTGATCGATGGAGGTCGGGAAGATCGCGAGCACCGCATCACCCATGAACTTCAGGATCTCGCCCCCATGGGCATCGATGACTTCGCCGACGATATCGAACCACTCGTTCAAGGTGGCGAGAACCTCGCTGGTGGGGCGCGTCTCCGAGAGGGCCGTGAACCCACGAAGATCGGCGAACCAGATGGCCGCCTCGATCTGCTCGACGGCGCCGCGTTCCACGCGACCCTCAAGGATCCGACGTCCCGTATGGGGTCCGACATAGGTGTCGAGAAGATCCATTGAGATGCGCCGCAGGACGCGCCGTTCCAGGTAGGGGCTGAGCAGACGGGACGCGAACTCGAGCTCCGCCAGAACCGCATCGTCGAAACCGTTCGGCTCGCTGGTGGCGAAGGAGATCACGGCCGTCCGGGTTCGATCGAGGAACGGCAGCGGGAACATGACGTAGTCAGTCATTCCGCCAAGCCGCAGTTCGTCGAGCAGCGGCAGATGGGGGCTGGGCTTGTCGAGCCGCCGGCGGAACGGGCGTTCGGTCTCGTCGACGATGCGCGTCGGGCTATGAAGGTAGGACTGAGAGGTCGGCGCCGTTGCCCGGTCCGTCTCACGTGACGAGATCGCTTCGCGGGTCCAGACATGCTGCCACCCGCTTACCTCGGGATGCAGACCCTCTAGGCCGAGGGAGACCCGGTGGATGGGAGCGCCCTCGCGGACCATCTCGTGACAGAAGGCAGCGAACAGCGCCGCGACGCTTTCGTGCGGCGCATCGAGCGCCAGCCATCTCGGCATGTCCCTCAGACTGTCCATCTTGGCCTCCTCGACGTGCCCGGTCGACCCTCACGAACTCGGCAGACGGGGCGGGGTCCGTTCCATAGGCCAAGCCGGCGAGGCATCCCTGTCGCGACCTTGGTCAGGAGAGCCACGTTGGTAGATGGGCAGGGGCTCGCCCCGTAACGAGCGCTTCGGCGCAGTCCGAAAGGGTGCCCAGCCGAACCGCGCAGCCCGACAGACCGGGTCCGTAATGGGCGTACTTGCCCGAATTGGTGATCACCGTTTTCGCGTCAGTGGGAAACACCGGACGCGAGATCGAGCACCAGCAGAGATCCGCGATCATCTCGACGCCGGAGACCGCGAGCCGCGAACGCGTGCCGTCGGCTTCGGCGGCGGCAAGGACCTGACGACCCGCCGTGACGATCGCGGCGACGCGCGGATCCCGGCTTCGGCCTCCGAGCGCGTCCGCGAGTGCTCTACACTCGTCCAGCGAGGCGTGGGGACTGCCGATCGCGACGAGGTCCACCTCTTCCGGTCCTTCGTTCAGCCGCCGCCATCCGGCGGCGAGATCGACGAGCGTGATGACGGCGTGGGCCGCGTCGGGCAGGGCCGCGCCCGCCGCTTCGGGCGTCACGCCCTCGACGTGCAGCATCGGCGCCGCCGACGTCGTACCGAAAGCCGCGCAGAGCGCCTTTAGATCGTCTCGGCTCGGGTTGCCCGCGGAAAGGTCGCGCAGGAGCGGCACCCGGTCACGGGCGGCATGGCCGGCCAGATAGCCGATCAGCGGCCACACCGCCGCGTCCGCACCGTCCGGCCAGTGGACGTCGATCACCAGACGGGCACGACGTTCCGCGTCCAGGAACGCGCCCGCAAGGGGTGCGCGTCCGGTGATGGCGATGCAGAGGTCGAGGAAATCTGGGTGCTTGGCGGTGCGCGCGCCGAGGACGCTGTTCGCGAAGATGACGGCGTTGGATTCCGACCAGCCGATGGCTTCCCCTTCGGTCGGGGCATCGTCGAGGAGGTAGGGTGCGCAGGTGAAGGTCGGCTGGCACCCCATCCGGACGTAGGAGTCTGCAAGCGCCGCTGCCGGGGCGCCAAAAGCCGGTGGCACGCCCTGCCGTTCCCAATGCCCGCGGTCGACGGAAATGGCGTTCATCGTCGTCGGCACGCCGACGCGTGCGCCCATGGCCTCCATGGTCTCGGCGAAGACGAGGTTGGCCGGGCCGGCATAGATGCAGCCGTCGATATGGGCGCGGGTCACGTCGGTGAGTTCCGCCGCGCCCTGCTGGCGCCCCATGGCGACGAGGATGCGCATGGCTTGGGCGGCAGCCTTGCCCTTCTCCCCCGCCAGCATGGCTCGGTCGTCCCCGGAAAGGGCGAGCGACGTGAGAGGGGCGGAAACGACCGGGATCTCGGTTCCGCCCGCAAGGATCGCCTGCGGCGTGATCCGCGCGAAGGCGCTCGACGCGAGGGTCTCGAAGGCGGCTTGGGGCAGACGCAGGACGGGAAGCGTGTGGCCGAACATCTCCACCGCCACGAGGGCGCCCAGCGTCGCGACGTCCTCGGGCTCCGAGAAGATGAGGGCTGCCGGGGCTCGACCCGCGAGCGCCAGCTCGAGGACGACACCCGAACCCGAACAGGATCCACGGCTCGTCGGGACCACCACGACGGCGCCGGCAAGTTCGGCGCCGTGCTGCGGATGGCGCACGTCGATGATGCGTCCCGTCGAAGGATCCACGCCGCCCCAGAAGCTCAAAGCCTCGGACAGGGCGACCACGGGGCCCTCCGCGCAGCCGGACAGGATCGAGAGGGCTTCTTGGGCATGGCTCATGTCATCGGTCCGAACCTCGGCGTCGCCTTGTGGCGATCTTCCAGGCGTAATGGGCAATGCAGGCCAGAAGACCGACAACGGCGACGTGACGCAACAGGACGATCGACGACGGGGTCCCGAAGTCGCCGAACCCCGTCGGGGTCTCCATCAGGAGCTTGGAGGGAATATCCATCGCAGGCAGGCTCCACACCCCACAGGCGGCGATCACAATCGCGACCCCGGCCAAGCCAACCGATCGCACCCGGTTGTCGGTGGTGATGCCGGCAAGCCGGCGTGCGGCCGTCATGACCATCGACCAATGAAGGCCGAGGTGAACCGCGGCGACGAGGAGCACGAGGTACGCCGCCATCGTGTGGAGCTGGCGCGCGGTGAACGTCGTGGCGATCGGCAGGAACGCGAACACGCTCTGGCTGATGACGACGCTGGTCACGAGCAGGCCCATCATCGTCGCCAGGAGCGAGAGGTTGATCGTCCGAGTGACGATCCCCCGCGCCCCGGGGCGCCGTTTGGCAAGCGTGCCGTACCAGCGCCATTTGAAGACGTTGTGGAGCACCAAGAGTGCGAACATCGCGGTCCCGGCGACCTCGTGGGCGACGTTCCCGAGCCACGAGTAGGCCATGGCTGCCACCAGCAGGGTGACCGCCACGAGGTCCAGCACCAGTCGCAGGACGAAGATCGGCGTCACGGGACGTAGGACAGCATGCGCTCGGTCGTGAACATGTAGTCGTTGGACGCCTTCGATGAGTGGCAGGACTGGCACTGCTCCGCGATCGCGGTCCGCTGGACCGTCTTGTCCGGCCCGAACTGCTGGAAGTGCCAGTCGCCCGTCCGGGTCTCCTCGGGGAAGTCGAGGCCCCAGCCCTCGCCCTTTTCCATCACGAAGTAGCTGGTCAACGCGCCACCGTTGTAGATCTCGAGCACGAGGCTCGTGCCGGGCGGCAGCGGCTGTCCAGCCTTGGCGATCGCGATCGTCTCCGGTAGGGCGTAAGCTAGTTCGCCGCCTGAGCCCCGTCGGTAGTCGCCGTACATCACCATCCGGTCGAAGCTGGCCGGGAAAGTCGCTCGGTTCGCCTGGGCGAAGGCGACGCCCGGCACGGTGAGTGTCGCGATCACGGCCGTGGTCGACACCAAGCGGTGGACGAATGTCATATCGTGAGTCCTCGGCTTCTAGGATGCGGGGATGATCCGACTTCAGGCCGCCTTGCGGACCTCGAACCACCCAGGGGTCTCCTCGATCACCGTCCATAGCTTGGCCGGGATCGCGAGACGCTCGACATCGGTGGCCGCGATGGACTGTGCGAACGCCTCCGAACGTCCACGTGCGGCCAGCTCGACCCAGGCAGGATTCAGGACGAGACCCTGACCGACCGCGACGAGAGGGAGGCCGCTGTGGATCGCTTGCTCAGCCTGCATCGGTGTCCGGATCGATCCAGCCGCGATCATCGGGATGCGGTCTTGGAGAAAGTGGACCAAGAGCTCGAGCACCGTCGGCCCGTCAGACTGACCGATCGGCCTGATGTCGAGAGCGCTCCACAACGAGGCGTGCAGGTAGTCCACCCCTGCATCGATCAGGCGGTCGATCAGCTCGAACGAGTCCTTCATGCGCAGACCGCCTTCGTTCTGCTCCTCCGGGGAGATCCGGTACCCGAGCAGGAAGGGACGGTCGGCCAAGGTCTCGATCGCCGCACGCACTGCTTCGACGACGTCGAGCGGGAAGCCCATGCGGTTGGCAAGCAACCCGCCCCAGCGGTCGTCGCGTCGATTGGAGTGCGGCGACAGGAACTGCTGGATCAGGAAGCCATGGGCGCCGTGCAACTCGACGCCGTCGAACCCGGCAAGGATCGCCCGGCGGGTCGCTTGCCCGAAGGCATCGATCGTCTCCACGATCTCGGCCTCGGTCATCGCCCGCGGCGCGAGCGGCTCGTTGAAGGGGCCGGGGTCGCTCGGCACCGTGCTGGCGGACACCATGTCGGACGTCAGGGCCGCAAGCGTCTTCGAACCCGCGTGGAAGATCTGGAGGATGGCCGGCGCGCCGCCGCTCTTGGCGGCGACGGCCAGTCTCGTCAGGCTCGGGATGAAGCTGTCGTCATCGGCGGCGAACTCGCCCGTGAAGCCGACTCCGTTCGCCTGGACGTGTGTGCAGCCCGTGATCACCAGGCCGACGCCGTCGACGCGCTTGCGGTAGTAGGCGACTTCGGCGTCCGATACCGTGCCGTCGTCGTTGGCGGACCACGTAGTCATGGGCGCCATCACGACTCGGTTGCGCAGGACGAGGCCCTGGCCGAGATCGAACGGCTGGAAGAGTTTGCTCTGTGTCATGTTCGAGGTGTCCATTGGCGTCGTCCTGTCGGACCGTGTCACGGGGGTGAGACCCGGCGGGGCTCGGAAGGGGAGCACGCGATCAGGGGTGTGGGAGCAGGCTTTAGCGAACCCCGTCTGTCGAGCGCGACAGCGCGATGCTGGCGTCGATCGCCTTCGACCGCGCTTCCGCGACTGGGCGCAGCATCTCGACGGCATCGCTTCCGGCCGCGAACAGCTTGGGTGGCGACTCCATGGCGACGATCGCGAGAAGCGCCTCGCCGAGCTTCAGGGGATCGCCGAGCTGGGTGCCGTCGTAGGCGGCGTAGGCGTCGCGAGCGGACCCCTGTGCGACGTAATCCTCGATCGTCGTCTCGACCACGGCGGCGTTCTGCTGGTTGAGGAAGCTGGTGCGGAAGAAGCCGGGCTCGACGACGGTCAGCTTGATGCCAAAACGCTCGACCTCGGCCCCGACGGCCTGCGACAGGCCTTCCACCGCGAACTTGCTGGCGCTGTAGGCCGAGCAATGGTTCATACCGATGGCGCCGGCCACCGAGCTGATGTTGATGACATGGCCAGAGCGCTGCTGGCGCAGGAACGGCAGCGCCGCATGCAAGACGTGAACGACGCCGAAGAAGTTCGTGGCGAGCTGGGCCTGGATGTCGCCCGTGCTGAGATCCTCGAAGTTGCCGAGGACGCAATAGCCGGCATTGTTCACAACGACGTCGATCCGCCCGAAGCGCTCCACTGCCGTCGCGACGGCGGCGGCGGCCTTCGCCTCGTCGGTGACGTCGAATTCAATGAGCGCGAGGGCGTCGCTCTCGCCATGGGGAAACGCGGCCCGCAGCTTCTCCAGGCTCCTTCCGGTCGCCACGACCCGCTCGCCCGCCTGCAAGGCGGCCGTCACGATGCCGGCTCCGATGCCACTGTTGGCGCCGGTCACGAACCAAACCTTGCTCATGGTCACTCCTCGGACTGCGTCCGCTGGTAGGGGATGATGGGGACGGCCGATGGCCGTTGCCTCGGCCCGACCCGTCCGCGACAGATCGGGTCGAATGGCTGTCGCTGGGCGACAGGGCCGTGGTCAGGCGGGGAGCTCACGCAGTGCCTGCGCGCTGGAGTCGATGTAGCGGACGCGCTGAAGGACGCCGAAGGGTCCGTACGGGTAGTCGTCAGGCGTCGGGGCGCTGACGGCATCCAGCGTGGCGGTTGCCGCGGCCTCGAGGTAGAGATCCGCCGCGGCGATGTTGTCGGTCAGTTGCGCCATCGTTCGCGCGCCGATGATGGTGGACGTCACGGCCGGGCGGTTCGCGACCCAGCTCAACGAGACCTGAGCCGGGGTCGCACCGATCTCGCCGGCGATCGCCTGGACCGCCTCGATCGTGTTCCAGTTCCGCTCCGAGCCGAACAGGTCCTTCTCGATATGCTGGTTCATCGGGTTGTCGGACCCGAGCCGGGCGTCGGAGCCCGGTCCCGCCCCACGCTCAAACTTTCCGCTCAGAAACCCCGCGGCGAGCGGCGACCATGGCAGGAGGCCGATGCCGTTGTGAACGGCGGCGGGCACGACCTCGTACTCGATCTCGCGGTAGGCTAGGCTGTACTGCTGCTGGAGCGTGATCGGCACCTGAAGGCCCATTGCACGTGCGGTCGAGAGCAAAAGCTGAAGCTGCCAGCCCGTGACGTTCGACAGGCCGACATAGTGGATCTTGCCCGCCCGCACGGCGGCATCGAGGAAGGTCAGGGTCTCCTCAACTGGCGTCTGCGGATCCCATCCATGCATCTGGTAGAGATCGATCGCCTCGACGCCGAGCCGGCGGAGCGAGATGTCGAGGGCGCGATGGAGATGCCGGCGGGACGTGCCGACATCGTTGGCGTCGGGTCCGGTACCGAACCGGGCCTTGGTCGCGATGACAACCTTGTCGACGGCGGCACCCGAACGACTGGCACGCCAGCGCCCGAGCAGCTCCTCCGATGCGCCACCGCCGTAGACGTCGGCCGTGTCCAGCATGTTGCCGCCAGCCTCGAGGAAGGCGTCGATGATCGCGAAGGCTTCGGCCTCCGGGGTCTCCTTGCCGAAGCCCATCGTTCCGAGGGTCAGGTTCGCAACGGACAGGCCGGAGTTTCCGAGTTTACGGTACTTCATGGTCGAATGTCCTTTCAGTTGGGGCCCCGGCGCCGACGAGGGCATCGCATGCAGGGAACCCCATGTCGGCGACCCGCGCGCGCTGTCGCCGTCCAGCGGTGCCTAAATCAGCCGCTCGATGGTGATGGGCAGGGTGCGGATCCGCTTGCCCGTCGCGTGGAACACGGCGTTGCCGACCGCCGGCGCCACGCCAATCATGCCGAGCTCGCCCACAGCCTTGCCGCCGAGAACGCTGGCGTCGTAGTCGGGCTCGCCGACGCTGATCGCCTGGATGTCCGGAATGTCCGCGTTCACCGCCACCGCGTAGTCGGCGAGGTTGGCGTTGGTGACGCGCCCGTCGCGGGGATCGAACTGGCCTTCCTCGAGAAGCGCCTGGCTGAGGCCCATGATCATGCCGCCGATCCACTGGCTCTCGGCCAGCTTGGGATTGTAGATGCGGCCGCTGTCGAAGGCCCCGACCATGCGCTTCACGCGCACGGTGCCGAAGTCCTCGTCGACGCGAACCTCCACGAAGTGCACGCCCCAAGCATGGGCGGAGCGGCCGCTGGACGTTGGCAAACGCATCTGGGTGAAGCTGCGGCCTGTCGCGTCCCGATCGGCTGCGGACGTACCGGGATCGTAGGTGTTGCCCTCGACCTCAAGGCGTTCGCGGCCCATTGCCTTCATGAGGTCGGCAAGGGCGATCCCGCCCGTCGGACGTCGCGAGGGGCGGACCAGCCCGTTCTCGATCAGGAGGTCGTTGGCGCGCGCATCGCGAAGCGGGGAGTTCGCCTCGCCAACCGCGAGCGCCAGGATCTGCTCGCGCATCGCCAGGGCCGTCCTGTGCACGGCGCCCGTCTGGTTGCCTGCCAGTTGCGAACCGCCGGCGAGCGCCGCCCGCGGGAAGATGGTGTCGCCGAGAGAGACCCGGACCCGTTCGACAGGAACGCCAAGAGCTTCGGCCGCTGTCTGGGCGAGGATCGTGTAGGTCCCCGTGCCGATGTCGACAGCGGCGCTCAGCACCTCGATGCTGCCGTCGTCGTGCAGCACCATCTTCGCCTCGCTCGGCGTGCGCAGAACCGGATAGGTGCCAGCCCCCATGCCCCAGCCGATCAGCTCGCGTCCCTCACGCATCGAGCGCGGCTCGAGGCTTCGCGCCGACCAGCCGAAGGCTTCTGCCCCGGCGGCATAGGCCTCGCGCAGCCGACGGGTTGACCAAGGAATGCGATGCTGGGGATCCTCGTCGGCCCAGTTGAGCAGGCGAAACTCGAGCGGATCCATCTTCAGCTTGTAGGCCAGCTCGTCCATCGCCGTCTCGAGGGCGTAGGCGCTGCACGTCTCGTTGGGGCCGCGCATCCATCCCGGATTGACCGTGTTCGTCGGGATGATCGAATGCCAGGAGCGCAGGTTCGGCGTCGCGTACATGATGTTGGTGACGGCGTTCGTCTGCTCGAAGGCAAGATCGTCGATTGCCGTCTCGTTCCAGCCTTCATGCACGATCGAGACGAGCTTGCCGTCCTCGGTCGCGCCAAGGGACAGCTTCTGGTGCGTACGCGGACGCCCGCCATAGCCCGTGAAGGTCTGGGGCCGGGTCAGCGATAGCTTCACGGGGCGACCGAGCTCGCGTGAGGCCGCGCAGGCAAGCGACACATGCGGATGGGGGCCGACCTTGCAGCCGAACCCGCCGCCGGTGAAGGGCGAGATCAGGCGCACCTTCTCGAAGTCGATGCCCATCGTCTCTGAGAGCACCTGCCGACCGCCGCTCGGCCATTGGCTGGGCTCCCAGACGGTCAGTTGCCCGTCGACGAAGGAGGCGATGCAGGCATGCGGCTCCATCGGCGCGTTATAGTTGCGCGGCGTGGTGTAGATGGCCTCGACGGTCACCGGCGCCGAGGCGAGCGCGGCGGGCGCATCGCCCCATTCGCCGTTCATGGTCTCCAGCGGCGGGGGGACGGCGACGCTTTCGGCATCGATGATGCCGTCGCGGCGTTCGTATTCCACCTCCACCAACCTCGCGGCCTCGGTGGCCTCCTCGAACGTTTCGGCGACGACGAGCGCGATGTGCTGCCCGTTCCAGCGCACGATGTCGTCCTGAAGCGCCACGAACCTTTCGGTCGCCGCGCCGCCCTCGAAGAAGGCTTTGGGGACGTTGATCTTGATCCCGCTCTCATGCGTGTAGACGGCAACGACCCCCTGCGAGGCTTCGGCCGCGGCGGTATCGATCGAGACGATCCGCCCGGCGGCGATCGTCGAGGTCACGGTAACGGCGTAGGCAAGGTTCTCCTGTGGATGCTCGATGGCGTAGGGCGCGCGGCCCGTCACCTTCAGCGGTCCGTCGGCCCGCGACATGGGCGTGCCGATCGCGCCGACCTTGGCCGGGGACACGGGCGTCTGGGCCGCGGCGCCGCCAGCCAGGAGGCTCGTTCCGGCAGAGGCGGCCGCGGCCGCGGCGAGCGAGCCTTTCATCACCGTGCGACGGTCAACCTTCGTCTCGAGAGCGGAGCTCATGCGATGCCTCCTGCGGTCATGAGGGCGCGGGCGACGACCCGGGGGGCAAGCTCGACCTTGAACCTGTTGTGCTCTCGGGGCTCGGCGCCCTCGACGGCCATCGCGGCGGCGGCGCGAAGGCTGGCTTCGTCGAGTGGATGTCCGACGAGGGCGGCTTCCACCGCACGGGCCCGCCAGGGCTTGGTTGCGACGCCGCCAAGGGCGACGCGTGCCTCGCGAATGGTACGGCCGTCCTCCTCGAGGTCGAGGCCAACGGCGGCGCTGGCCGCCGCGAACTCGTAGGAGGCACGATCGCGGGCCTTGAGATAATGCGAACGCCGCAGCGCCGCGGTCACAGGGATATCGATCCCGACGATCATCTCGCCCGCGGCGAGGTCGTGCTCGAGGTCGGGCCGGTCGCCCGGCAGACGGTAGAAAGCCTCGACCGGGACGGAACGCTCCACGTCGCCACGAATGCGCACGGTCGCATCGAAGGCGACGAGCGCGACCGCGAGGTCGCCGGGATAGGTCGCGATGCAGGCCTCGCTGGCCCCGAGGATGGCGTGGTTGCGGTTGAGGCCGTCCAACGCGGCACATCCCGAACCGGGAACGCGCTTGTTGCAGTTCGCGTAGCCGGCGGGGTCGCGGAAGTAGGTGCAACGGGTCCGTTGCATCAGGTTTCCGCCGATCGAGGCCATGTTGCGGAGCTGTGCCGATGCCGCGCGCCAAAGGCTCTCCGAGATCACGGGGGCGACCGTCCGGATGTCCTCGTGATCGGCCACAGTGGCCATCTTGGCGAGGCTACCGACACGGATCGCACGGTCGTCGACGGTCACGTCACCAAGTCCCTGAAGGTGGCTGATGTCCACTACGCGGGCGGGCAGTTCGACGCCGCACTTCATGAGATCGAGGAGCGTCGTGCCGCCGGCGAGGAACCGCGTCTCGCCCGTCGCACCCTCGCGGATGGCGGCGGGGACGTCGGAGGGTCGGATGTAGTCGAACGATCTCATAGCGAGGCTCCCCGGCTGTTGGCGAGGCGACCGGCCGCGTCGCGCACGGCGGCAACGATGTGGGGATAGGCCCCGCAACGGCAGATGTTGCCGCTCATGTATTCGCGGATCTCATCGTCGGACCCGGCGTGGCCCTCGTTGATGCAGGCCACCGCCGACATGATCTGCCCCGGCGTGCAGTAGCCGCACTGGAAGGCGTCGTGCTCGACGAAGGCCGCCTGGACGGCGTGAAGCGTTCCGTCGGCGGCCGCCAAGCCCTCGATCGTCGTGACGAAGCGTCCCTCCACCTGCGCGGCCAGCGTCAGGCAGCCGAGGACCCGCTGGCCATCGACATGGACGGTGCAGGCGCCGCACTGGCCCTGGTCGCATCCCTTCTTCGACCCGGGAAGCCCGGCGTGCTCGCGCAAGGCATCCAGAAGGGTCGTGCGGGGATCGAGCACCAGGTCGTGGTCGCGATCGTTGATGCGCAGTCGTAGGGCTCGTCCATCTGCCATGGGGATCTCCGTGATACAGGCGCACGCCTGGTTGGCGAGAGGCGCAAGCGCATGTCGTTCGCAGCGCTCGAAGCAGCCCCGGGCGTGACGGAGGTCCGTCGACTCTGCCAAGGGCGGTCAGCTTGCCCAGAAGATGGCGTACTCGACGACTTATGATTAGAGACCCATATTCGCATGAGCTTAGAAGCGGGATTTCTGAATGCGTCGGGAGAACGTCAACGACCTCATCGCCTTCGTCGAGGTCGCGCGGGAGCGAAGCTTTACGAAAGCCGCAGCCAAGCTCGGCGTCTCCCAGTCTGCCCTGAGCTATACGGTCCGCACGCTGGAAGCCCGGCTCGGAATCCAGCTTCTCACCCGGACGACGCGCAGCATGTCGCTGACGGACGCAGGGGCTCGCCTGTTCGACAGCATCCAGCCCCGGCTGGACGAGATCGACCGGGAGGTGACAGCGATATCGGGGCTCCGCGACAAGCCGGCCGGAACCGTCCGCATCACATCGGTTGAGCATGCAGCCGAGACGCTTCTCTGGCCGAAGCTCGCGCCGCTCCTGCGGGCCAATCCCGACGTGAACGTCGAGATCATCAACGACTACCGCCTCGTCGACATCGCGGCCGACCGCTTCGACGGCGGCGTCCGGTTCGGCGGGCACGTCGACAAGGATATGATTGCTGTGCGGCTCAGTTCCGGCTTTCGAACGGCGATCGTGGCGTCGCCGTCCTACCTGGAGACCCGTCGGCCGCCGAAGGTACCTCAGGATCTCGTCGACCACGACTGCATCGGGCTGAGGCTACCCACCCATGGCGGCCTATACGCCTGGGACTTTCGTAAGGGTGTGCAGACACTCGAGGTCCGGATCCATGGCCGTGTCGTCTTCAACAGCGTTCCCATGATGCGGCAGGCCGCAGTCGACGGAATGGGGCTGGCCTACATGCCGGAAGACTACGTGGAGGACCACCTTCGAGACGGTAGACTCATCAGGGTCCTGGAGGATTGGTGCCCGCCCATGCCTGGCTACCACCTCTACTACACGAGCCGACGCCAGCCATCGCCGGCCTTCGCTCTCGTGATCGAGGCGCTGCGCTTTCGCTTCTGACCCGACATGTGACCGTGAAAGTCCGCTACTGGGTCCGCGAAACCTTCTGGGCTACGTCAAAGTTGGGTCGAAATCTGAACGGCAGCTTCCGGACGGCAGCTTTTTCTGCTGTTTGAGACTGGACTAGGCGTCTTCCAGACCATCCACTCTGCGCGTATTACGCCCTAGGACGTGACGAAGTCCTGTTTGCCCGCCATCCACGCCCACTCTGCGGATACGCGGCTTACCGTCACAGTTTGTGAGTTTAAGCGTAAAATGTCTGGCGCAGGGCGGTTGCGCCGCAACATGTGATCGGCACCCGTCTGTCCGTGGCTCTTCAAAGTTTTACCTTGCGCTGTAGAGGAGCTCGGAACGACTGAGACCTGCGTTCGCTTGAGCGCGGACCCCAGGAAACCAACCGTGTTTCTGTTTGATCTCTCGATGACGAGCAGGACACTGTCCATGATGCATTTCGCCGGAAGTTTCAGCTCGACGTCCGCTGCAAAGATCCCGGCAATCCTCGGGCTGCTGTTCTTCCTCGCAGGGTGCAGCTCGGAAGCCGAAGAGGCGAAGACCTCGCCCAAACCGCCGACCGAAGTCGGGATTATCGTCACAAAGACGGAGGATGTCTCGCTCATCACCGAGCTGGCCGGTCGGACGGCGGCCTACGAGGCATCCGAGGTTCGCCCGCAGGTTTCCGGCGTCGTTCAAGAGCGTCTCTTCACGGAGGGAGCCACCGTTCAAAAGGGTGATGTCCTCTACCAGATCGATTCCAGCCTGTTCGAGGCTGCGGTCGCTGAGGCCAGGGCGAACGTCGCGAGTGCGAAGGCCACCGACGAGAATGCCCGCGGTCAGGCGGATCGCTTGCGGCCGCTGGTCCAGAAAGGCGTCGTCAGCGAGCAGGCCTTCACCAACGCCGCCGCGGCGGCGAACACTGCCGCCGCGGCCGTCGCACAGTCGGAGGCACAGCTCCAAACTGCTGAGATCAATCTCCGCTTCAGCCGGGTCGCAGCACCGATCGCCGGGAGGATCGGCCGCTCGGTGGTAACCACGGGCGCGCTGGTCTCGGCCGCTCAGACCGAGTCTTTGACGACCATCCAACGGCTTGATCCGATCTTCGTCGACATCCAGCAGTCATCGACGTCGCTGCTGAAGCTGCGAGGCGCCTTGGCGTCGAGCAAGCTTGAGTCCAACACCGCCGAGGTGCGGCTGAAGCTCGAAGACGGCAGCGACTATCCGCTGGCTGGCACGCTGAAGTTCACCGAGGTGACGGTCAGTCCCGACACCGGGTCGGTGACACTTCGGGCGGAGTTCCCCAATCCCGACGGGCTGCTTCTGCCGGGTATGTACGTACGAGCCCAACTCTCGCAGGCCCAGGCCCGGGATGCAATCCTGGTGCCGCAGCAGGGCGTAACCCGCAATCCGCGGGGGGAGGCGACCGCTCTCCTCGTCGATGCCGACTACAAGGTCGAGCAGCGTCGCATCGAGGTCGGACGCGCGGTCGGCGATCGCTGGCTGGTGACCGGCGGCCTTGCGGCCGGCGACCGAGTGATTGTCGAGGGCGTCAGCAAGGTAAAGCCCGGTGCAGTGGTCCGCCCCGTGGAGGCCGATCTCGGCGGGACTGAAACGGACGACGCGGTAAAGCCGGTGGCCTCACTATGATCAGCCGGATCTTCGTCGACCGCCCGATCTTTGCTTGGGTCATCGCCATCGTAATCATGCTCGGCGGTGCCGGTTCGATCTGGCTTTTGCCGATCGAGCAGTATCCCGACGTCGCTCCGCCGCAGATCAACATTCGGGCAACCTATCCCGGCGCCTCCGCGGCGACGCTGGAATCCAGCGTGACGCAGGTGATCGAACAGCAGCTCACCGGCCTTGATGGGTTGATCTACTTCATATCGACCTCGTCGGCCGAAGGGACGGTGACGATCGCGGTCACCTTCGACAAGGGCGCAGATCCTGACATCGCTCAGGTGCAGGTCCAGAACAAGGTGCAGCAGGCCCTGTCGCGCTTGCCGCAACAGGTGCAGCAGCAAGGCCTCACCGTCACGAAGTCGAACAGCGACTTCCTACTGGTGGCCTCCATATACGACGAGAGCGACCGCGCCACCGACAGCGACATCTCGGACTACATCGGCTCCAATCTTCAAGAGCGCATCGGCCGGCTTCCGGGCGTGGGCGACACCAACCTCTTCGGCGCCCAGTACGCGATGCGGATCTGGCTCGATCCCGGGCGGCTCTACTCCTATGGCCTGATGCCGTCGGATGTGATTTCGGCGATCGAGGCGCAGAACGCCCAGGTCGCGGCCGGACAGATCGGCGCTCAACCATCGCCCGCCGACCAGATGCTGAACGCCGTGGTTACCGCCCGCTCGAGGCTGACGACACCGGAAGAGTTCCGCAGGATCATCGTCCGCAGCGAGAGCAGCGGCGCCCGTGTCGTCCTCGGCGACGTAGCCCGCGTCGAGCTGGGGAAGGAGAGCTATACCCGGTTCACCCGGTTCAATCGCCATCCCGCCTCTGGACTTGCGGTCCAGCTTGCCCCGGGAGCAGACGCGCTGGAAACGGCCGAGCTGGTGAAGGGCTTGGTCGAGCAGCAGGCTCAGTCGATGCCGGATGGCTACAAGGTCACCTTTCCACGCGACAGCACCGACTTCATCCGCTTGTCCATCGACGAGGTGGTGAAGACGCTGATCGAGGCAATCATCCTGGTCGTCGTCGTGATGTTCGTCTTTCTCCAGAACTGGCGGGCGACGCTGATCCCGACGATCGCGGTGCCAGTGGTGGTGCTCGGCACCTTCGGCGTACTGGCGCTCTGCGGCTATTCGATTAACACGCTGACGCTGTTCGGCATGATCCTGTCGATTGGCCTTCTCGTCGACGATGCCATCGTCGTGGTCGAGAACGTCGAGCGGGTCATGGAAGAGGATCCCGACATCTCGCCACGGGACGCGACACTGAAGTCGATGAGCGAGATTCAGACCGCCCTGATCGCGATCGCCTTGGTCCTGTCGGCGGTGTTCCTCCCGATGGCCTTCTTCGGCGGCTCGACCGGCGTCATCTACCGACAGTTCTCGGTGACGATCATCTCGGCGATGGTCCTGTCCGTCGTCGTCGCTCTCGTGCTGACGCCGGCGTTGACTGCCAGTATGCTGAAGCGGCGGACGGAGCCCCGGCGAAGGCGGGGCATCGGTGCCCTCGTCGGCCGCTTCGGCGACGGCTTCAACCGCGGCTACGACCGCCTGCTCGGTGGCTACGTCGCTGGCGTGAAGGGCGCGATCCATCGCGCATGGCTGTCGCTGATCGTCTTTGCCGGCATCGTCGCCGGGCTCGTCTTCCTCTTCCTGCAACTGCCGGGCGGCTTTCTACCGGTCGAGGACCAGGGATACGGCATTGTTCAATACACGTTGCCGCCGGGAGCCACCCTACCCAGGACGGTCGCTGCGGCCGAGGCGATCGAAGATCACTTCCTTGAAGCCGAGGGATCTAATGTCGCCGGCCTCTTCACCATTTCCGGCTTCCGTTTCACGGGATCGGGCCAGAACGTCGGCCAGGGCTTCGTCCAGCTCAAGCCCTGGGACGAGCGAGTGGGCGAGAAGAATGGCGCCGCCGCGATCGTCGCGCGTGCCAGCAGCACGCTGGGTTCGGGCCTTCGCGATACGCAGTTCTTCGCCCTTACCCCTCCCTCGGTGCAGGGCCTCGGCCAATCCAACGGCTTCACCATGCAACTCCTGAACAACGGCGAGCTGAGCCGGGAGGAGTTCAAGACGCGACGTGACCAGTTGCTCGCAGCGGCAACGGCAGATCCGTCGCTGACGCGGGTACGGCCGAGCGGTCTCGAGGACGTGCCGACCCTTCAGATCAAGATCGATGACGAGAAGGTTGGTGCCCTCGGGATCAGCTCATCCGATGTTGACGCGACCCTGAGCACGGCTTGGGGTGGCTCCTACGTCAACGACTTCGTAGATCGCGGCCGGGTGAAACGCGTCTACGTGCAGGGCGATGCCGGCGACCGGGGCGCCGTCGAGGACATCGACAACTGGTTCGTTCGCACGGGCAGCGGCGGGATGGCACCGTTCTCCGCCTTTGCCTCCGCCACCTGGTCGCAGGCTCCGACGACGCTGACGCGGTTCAGCGGCCTGCCATCCTACGAGATCCAAGGCCAGCCGTCCCCGGGCTTCAGCTCGGGTCAGGCGATGGAGACGATGGCGCAGCTTGCCGCAGACCTCCCGGGGACGTCCGTGGCCTGGAGCGGGCTGTCCTATCAAGAGCGGCTCTCCGCCGGGCAGGCACCGCTGCTCTACGGCCTTTCGCTGCTCGTGATCTTCCTGTGCCTCGCGGCACTTTACGAAAGCTGGTCCATCCCGTTCTCGGTGATGCTGGTGATCCCGCTTGGGCTTGTCGGCGCGGTGATCGCGGTGACCTTGCGAGGTCTCGAGAACGATGTCTACTTCCAGATCGGGTTGCTCACGACCATGGGCCTGTCGGCGAAGAATGCGATCCTGATCGTCAAATTTGCGGAACAGGCCGAACGGTCGGGCAAGAAGCCGTTCGACGCCGCGGTCGAGGCGGCTCGGCTTCGGCTGCGGCCGATCCTGATGACAAGCCTTGCCTTTATCTTCGGCGTGTTGCCACTGGCCATCTCGACGGGCGCTGGTGCCCAGAGCCGCATTGCCATCGGTACGGCTGTCATCGGCGGCATGTTGACCGCGACGGTACTGGCGATCTTCTTCGTGCCGCTGTTCTTCGTGGTCGTGCGATGGTTGTTCCGGAAGCGGCATGATGGATCGCTGGAGTCTGTCGGCGACAGTTCTGTCGCCGAGGCAGCGCCGGCGGAGTAATGGCTAACGGCAACCGATGACTGGACCGCGGGAAGCCGCTTCGCTGGGCGCGGTGGAGGCCATCCCGATCGAGATCGACACGTTCGCCCTTCGGTCGCGTCCCAAGGGATCGGGATGGGGCAACGAGCAGTGGCTTGTCTTTATGCAGGTCAAAGCATCGCTTTGACGGCTGGTGCCTTCCCGCAGTCGACAGGGCCCGGGCGCCCAAACAAGTAGCCCTGTGCCTGATAACATCCTTGATCCTTGAGCCACTGGAGCTGTTCTTCCGTTTCCACACCCTCCGCGGTGATTGTCATCCCGAGCGCTGGTCCATCCGCATTCGTCACGAAGAGAGTGGAACGACGTATCACAATGCGGCTTCAAGCCAGCAAAGAGATGCGAAAACCATGTCCGCTCGAAGGCAGTCGGATCTACGTGTTTTACGGCGTTGAAGGGTCGTTATCTGCCGAAAGCGGCCGGTCTGCTTAGCGGGAGCTGAAGGCGAACAGCGGACGTTCCATACGCGACTCTTCGAAGACGCTGAAAATCGTATCAGCCAATCTAAAAGCGGGTTTCTATGCCGCCGCTTCCTCCTCGATCGTCAGGTCGCGCAGAAGCATATGGATCTGGTCACCGCTCAGGCGGGAAGGGTCGAACCCGCTAGCCCTGCCGATGTCGGCGAAGCGCTCTGCATCGAAGTCCGATGTGCCGACGAAGCCCATCGCCCAGTTCGGAAAGCTGCGATGGCTGATCGGATCAAGCGCCAGGAGCGCGACGTCGCCATGCCGGTCGTCCTGTTGAATGCGCTCGAAGGCAGCCTCAATGTTCTCGAGCGGACCCTCTAGGACCTGTGCGAAGCAACCGGCGTTGAACAGGAGTGCCCCAGTGATTTGATCGCGAACGTTGTTGGTTCGACTCTTGGCCAGGATGTCATCGACGTTCGCACCGAACACACCATCGTCGCAGGAGATGTGGTTGCGGCTGTAATACACAAGCCGGTGCAGGATCTGGGTCATCAGGACTCTCTCTTCCAATCTAAATTCGATCTTTGCAGGAAGTCTACGACAAGGTTCGCGGCCATAGGGCGCCCCGTCAGGTAGCCTTGAACATGCGTGCAGCGCTCGTCCCGAATCCGCGCGAGTTGCTCGGCTGTCTCGACACCTTCGGCTGTGATCGCCATACCGAGGCTCGCGCCCAGACCTGCGACGGCTCGCAGGATTGCCTCGCTGTCAGCATTCGCATTGGCGACGAACGATCGGTCGATCTTGATCTTGTTGAACGGAAACTTCTGAAGGTAGCTGAGGGACGAGTAGCCTGTCCCGAAGTCGTCCATTGATATTTGCACACCGATGTCGCGAAGGGCGACAAGCGTCTTCAGGACATTGTCGGTGTCGTCGAGCAGAGCGCCCTCTGTGATCTCGATCTCGAGACGATGGGCGGGCAGGTCGGACTTCTCCAGCGCCGAGGCGACCATCTCGAGCAGCGTGTCGGCCTTGAATTGGAGTGGCGGGGACTGTCAGGAGTTCTGTGCGGGAGGCCGTTTTCGTCAGAGGACGAAGCGGTCTGCAAAGACGACAGCGAACTGCGTCTTGGCCTCTATCCACTCGCCGGGACTGTCAGGAGTTCTGTGCGGGAGGCCGTTTTCGTCAGAGGACGAAGCGGTCTGCAAAGACGACAGC
Source organism: Aureimonas sp. Leaf427 (assembly GCF_001425485.1). Lineage (GTDB taxonomy): Bacteria > Pseudomonadota > Alphaproteobacteria > Rhizobiales > Rhizobiaceae > Plantimonas. Next base: position 322,314 of record NZ_LMQW01000034.1, read on the forward strand.
GAACTGCGTCTTGGCCTCTATCCACTCGCGCGGAGGACGTTTCCATTCCTCGGCCGCGTGGTTGAGGACGAGGTATAGCAGCTTCATGGCCGCATCGTCATTGGGGAAGTGGCCCCGTGTTCGAACGGCCCGTCGCAGCTTGGAATTCAGCGCCTCAATGGCGTTCGTGGTGTAGATGATCCGGCGCACGCTTTCGGGATAGGCGAAGAAGGGCACGACCTGGGCCCAGTTCCGCCGCCAGCTCAGCGCGATCGCCGGGTAGCGCCGTCCCCAGTCGCCGGTCTCGAACGCCTCCAGGGCCTTGATGCCGGCTTCTGCGTCCCGAGCCCGGTAGATAGCCCGCAGCGCCGGCACCACGGCCTTGCGGTCCTTCCAGGAGACGAACTCCAGGGAATGGCGGATGAGGTGAACGATGCAGGTCTGCACGACCGTCTCGGGGAACGCAGCGTTGATCGCTTCGGGAAAGCCCTTCAGCCCGTCGACCACGGCAATCAGGATGTCGGTGACGCCGCGCGTCTTCAGCTCGTTCATGACGCGCAGCCAGAACTTGGCGCCTTCCGTTTGCTCGATCCAGATGCCTAGGATCTCCTTGGTTCCGTCCGGCAGGATGCCGAGCGCAATGTAGACCGCCTTGTTGCGGACGAACCCCTCGTCCCGAATCTTCACGCGAATGGCGTCGAAGAAGACAAGCGGATAGCAGGCGTCGAGCGGACGGTTCTGCCATTCGGCCACCTCGTCCAGCACCGCGTCCGTGACCGTCGAGATGAGGTCGGGCGAGACGTCGATGCCGTAGAGATCCTCCAGATGACCGCGGATCTCGCGGACCGTCATCCCGCGGGCGTACATCGAGATGATCTTGGCATCGAAGTCCGGGAAACGGCGCTGATACCGAGCGATGAGCTGCGGATCGAAGGTGCCGGCCCGGTCCCGCGGAATGGCCAGGTCGATCTTCGAGGTGCCTGTTAGCATCGTCTTCCTCGACGAGCCGTTGCGCCGGTTCGGCTTGGCGTCGGCTCGGTCCCCTTCAAGATGCTCGTCGAGCTCGGCATTCAGGATGCGCTCCGACAGCGCCTTCTTCAGATCGTCGAAAAGCCCGTCACGGGCAAAAACGTCCTGAGGGTCGCGTCCCGCCAGAAGCTGGTCCAAAAGCTCTTTGTCGATAGCCATGCGATGGTCCTTTCCTTTCCATCATCATGACCTCCCGCACAGAACTCCTGACAGTCCC
>NZ_LMQW01000035.1 GCF_001425485.1 Aureimonas sp. Leaf427
CTTGCCCTCCTGCCGGGAGGATCGGCTCGGCCCATCCGAGCAACCCTCGAACAGACAGTGTAGGGCAAGCCGCCCGGCCAAGCGGACATACGGTCTTACTCAATATCATGGGAAGCAAGTGGCTCCTCGCCGCAATCAGAGCCTGACCAGGCAGCCACGGCGCACTGGTCCATCCCATCAAGCGAGCCGACCGCATCGTCCTGTTCCACGATAAGCACAAAACGCAGCTACAGAGCGCCGCCTTTCGATGTCCAGCCATCCGGTCAGTTCCAAAACGTCAAACAACAACCGGGCTCGATGTTTTGACACGGCCTGCACCCTTCCCGGTCGTTGACGAAGGTAGTCTCGCTTCCCAAAAGCTGACGGTCGACGAGCGTGCGTTGATGCTGCCTCAGCGTTGCATCTTCGCTGCACGCTGGAGAGCAGCTGGCGACGGAAATGCGAGGAAGACTTTGCGATAATACATTGATCGATCATTCAAGGGCTGCTTCAGCCATCATCTGAAGGCTTATGCAACGGGATCGATCGGTCGCGGCTTCCGATCGGTGTCGATTGCAACGAAGGCGAAGTCGCCCTCGGTGACCTGCTCCACCTCCTCGCCTGCCCGGCTTCGACGCCAAGCTTGGACGTTGATGCGCATGGATGTGCGACCGACATGCAGGATCTCCGCATAGAGGCTGACCTCGTCGCCGACGTAGACGGGCCTCATGAATCGCATCGCCTCGATGGCGATGGTAGTGCAGCGCCCACGGGCTCGCCGGGCTGCGGCTGTTCCAGCCGCCAGATCCATCTGAGCAAGAAGCCAGCCGCCGAAAATGTCACCCGCAGGGTTGGTATCCGCCGGCATGGCAATCGTGCGCAATGTCGGGATGGGAGACGGTGCGCGGGTAGGCAGTTCCGCCGTTTCCATTTTGAACTCCTTGACTAAGGTGGAGAAAGAGAGAGCGCGGCTGGCTATCTTCATCGATGTCCGCCCTGCCTGTATCTGGCTTGGACGTTCGCCGAGGTGGCATAGGTATGCCCCACCTCAACAGCCGCGTCTCAAGCGCAGGGCTTTTGGAGCCATGGGCTCCGATCCCATCAGTCGTCCTCGACGAAGACTTCCTTGCGCTTGTTGCGGATGGAGGGGAGGAGGGCGAAGACGACGCAGGCGAGGCCGATGGCGAGGAGGGTCGCCGAGATCGGCCGTTCCAGGAACACCATGGCGTTGCCGCGCGAGATGATCATGGCGCGGCGCAGGTGCTCCTCCAGAAGGGGCCCGAGCACGAAGCCGAGGAGCAGCGGCGCCGGCTCGCAGCCCAGGCGGATCAGGACGTAGCCGAGGACGCCGAACAGGCCGATTGCATAGACGTCGAACGGGTTGTTGTTGATCGAGTAGCAACCGATGGCGGCAAACAGCACGATGGCGGGGAAGAGCATGCGGTAGGGGATGGTCAGCATCTTCACCCAGATGCCGATCAGCGGCAGGTTCAGGATGACGAGGAGGACGTTGCCGATCCACATGGAGGCGATGATGCCCCAGAACAGGGCGGGCTGCGTGTTGATGACGTTGGGTCCCGGCGTGATGCCCTGGAGGATGAAGGCGCCGACGATCAAGGCCATGACGGGATGGGCGGGGATGCCGAGCGTCAGGAGCGGGATGAACGAGGTCTGGGCGGCGGCGTTGTTGGCGCTTTCCGGCCCGGCGACGCCCTGGATCGCGCCGTGGCCGAACTCCGACTTGTCCTTGGCGAGGTTCTTTTCCATCGAATAGGAGGCGAAGGAGGAGAGGACGTGGCCGCCGCCCGGCAGGACGCCGAGGATCGAGCCGAGCGCCGTGCCGCGGAGCACCGGGCCTATGATGCGCCGAAAGTCCTCCTTCGTCAGCCAGAGCCCGGCCACCTTCTTGACGCCGACCTCGCGCGTCGTCTCGTTCTCGAGGTTGCGGAAGATCTCCGCCACGCCGAAGACGCCGACCGCGATGGAGACGAAGTTGATGCCCTGGTAGAGCTCGAGCTGCCCGAGGGTGAAGCGCGGCGTGCCGGTGTAGATGTCCTGGCCGACCGTGCCGAGCAGCAGGCCGAGGCAGATCATGGCGAGTGCCTTCACAATGGAGCCGTGGGCGAGCGAGATCGAGACCAGCAGCCCCAGAACGATCAGGGCGAAGTATTCCGGCGCGCCGAACTGGAGGGCGACGCGGGCGAGCGGCGGCGCGGCAATGGCGAGCAGCAGCGTGGCCACCGAGCCGGCGAAGAAGGAGCCGAGCGCGGCGGTGGCGAGCGCGGTGCCGGCCCGCCCTTTCCTCGCCATCTGGTAGCCGTCGATGGCGGTGACCGCCGAGGAGCTTTCGCCCGGCAGGTTGATCAGGATGGCGGTGGTCGAGCCGCCGTACTGGGCGCCGTAGTAGATGCCCGACAGCATGATCAGCGCCGTCACCGGCGAGAAGGTGAAAGTGATCGGCAGGAGCATGGCGATGGTGGCCGTCGGCCCGATGCCGGGCAGGACGCCGACCAGCGTGCCGAGCAGCACGCCGACGAAGCACCAGAAGACGTTGACGGGGGTGAGCGCCGTCTCGAAGCCGAGCGCGAGATGAGACAGGAGTTCCATGGACCGCGCCTCAGGAGAAAGTGAGAAGGGGGCCGAAGGTCGGCAGGGTGATGCCGAGCCCGACCTTGAAGACCAGCCAGCACAAGGCCGCCATGGAGGCGGCGATGGTTAGCGCCGAGACGACGGAGTTCTTCGCCGAGGCGAGCGCCACGATGGCGGTACCGACGAAGACCACGGGCACGAGGCCGAGGAGTGAGCCGAACTCGCCGAAGATCACCAGCGCTGCCAGTATCAGCACGATCCCCTTCCAGGGAACGGGCGTCCGTTCGATCCGCTCGTCCTTCTTCAACCCCGAGACGATGATCATGAGCCCGAAGACGGCGAGGAGGATGGCGAGCGTCATGGGAATGAAGCCCGGTCCCATGCGGATCGCCCGGCCCATGTCGTAGTTCGACGCCTCCCAGCCGAACCCCGCCGCGAACGCGACAAAGATCAATCCGGCAAAAACGTCACGGCGTGACGTCACGCCCGATGTGGTCTGCATCTACTAGCCTCCCAACTTACAAGGTGAAACGAGCGACCGGAGCTTCCCAGGCTCGGGGAGAAGGGCGGCCTCGCGCCGCCCTCCGATCGTATCGGACGGGTTCGTCCAGCGCCTATTCGATCTTGGCGCCGGCCGCCTCAATCACCGGCTTCCAGCGGGCGATCTCGGTCTTCACGTGGGCGGCGAGCTCCTCCGGCATGCCGCCGACCGTCGTCGCGCCGACCTCGGCGAGACGCGCCTTCACCGTGGGGTCCGCGATCGCCTCGTTGGCCGCCGTATTGAGCTTGGCGACGATCTCGGGCGACATCCCCTTCGGGCCGAAGAAGGCGTTCCAGGTGTTGGTCTCGTAGCCCGGCACGCCCGCCTCCTCCATCGTCGGCACGTAGGGGAAGTTCGCCGCACGCTCCTTGGTGGTCACGGCCAGCGCGCGAAGGGTGCCCGTGCGGATGAACTCGGTCGAGGACGGCAGGTTGTCGAAGTTGATCGGCACCGCGCCCGACACCGCGTCCACCAGCGCCGGCCCCGAACCCTGATAGGGCACGTGGATCATGTCGGTGCCGGTCATCGACTTGAACAGCTCGCCCGACAGATGCAGCGGCGTGCCGTTGCCTGACGACGAATAGACCTCCTCGCCGGGCTTCTCCTTCAGCCGCGCGATCAGCTCCTGCACCGTCGTGGCGGGGTAGTTCTTGTTGACCGTGAGGACGTTCGGGACCGTCACCAGCCAGACGATCGGCGTGAAGTCGGCGATCGGGTCGAAGGGCGGCTTGGCGTAGAGCGAGGCCGACAGGGCGTGCGTGGCGATCGTGCCCATCAAGATCGTGTAGCCGTCGGGCTGGGCCTGGGACACGAAGGTCGCGCCGAGGTTGCCGCCCGCGCCCGCCTTGTTGTCGACGAGCACCTGCTGGCCAAGCTTCTCACTCATTTTCTGGGCGATCGTGCGCGCGACGAGGTCGGTGGAGCCGCCGGCCGCGAACGGCACGACGAGCGTCACCGGCTTGTCGGGATAGTCCTGCGCCAGGGCGCCCGCCGCCGTGGCGGCCAGAAGGGCGAAAGCGCCCGCGATGGTGGATAGGGTCTTCATGATTCCTCCCAGAAACAGCCCTTCGGAGCGGGCTTTAAAATGTTGGTGTTAGGCACGGTCGAGGAGCTGCCTGCCCTCGCGGTATCGGTTCAGGCCTTCTCTCCGAGTTGCACCGGCTAAGGGGCCTGGCGAAGTCTCCCGGTGCGTCCGCCCCCCGCTGAAGGGGTTCGTCAGTCCTCGACGATGGCGCTCTGCTTGCTGGTGTCGCGCATGAAGAGGTAGACCAGCAGCGAGACGCCGATCATGGCCGTCACGTACCAGTAGAAGCCCTGCTCCCAGCCCGAGCTCTTGAAGCGCAGCGCCACGAACTCGGCCGTGCCGCCGAACAGCGTGTTGGCCAGAGCATAGGGCAGCGCTACGCCGAGCGCCCGGATATGGGCGGGGAAGAGCTCGGCCTTCACCACCGCGTTGATCGACGTGTATCCGGTCACGATGATCAGCGCGGCCATCACCAGAAGCCCAGCGGTGAGTGGGTCCCGCGTCGTCTCCAGTGCCGAGAAGATCGGGTAGGTGAAAACGACCCCCAGGACGCCGAACGTGATCATCAGCGGTTTGCGGCCGATCTTGTCCGACAGGCCTCCAGCCAGTGGCTGCAGGAGCATGAAGACGAAGAGCGTCACCGCGTTGATCTCGCTCGCCACCTCGCGCGAGAAGCCCGAGGTGTTGACGAGGAACTTCTGCATGTAGATCGAGTAGGCGTAGAAGGCGAGCGTGCCGCCGGCGGTCAAGAACATGACCAGCGCGGTTTCCTTCGGGTGCTTGGTAATAAGCTGCCAGAAGCCGGATTTGGGCGCGTCGCCCGTCTTGGCGTTCTTAAAGCTCTCGGTCTCGGCCAGACCCCGGCGCAGCCAGAAGACGACGACCGCGAGCGCGGCGCCGATGAAGAACGGAATGCGCCAGCCCCAGGCGTTGAGGTTGTCGGGCGAGAGCGTTTTCTGCAAGACGATGAGGACGGCGATGGCGAGGAGCTGCCCGGAGATCAGCGTCACGTACTGGAAGGACGAGAAGAAGCCGCGTCGGCTCTTGCCAGCCATCTCGGAGAGATAGGTCGCGGACGCGCCATATTCGCCGCCGACCGACAGGCCCTGAAGCAGACGTGCGATCACAAGAAGCGTCGGTGCGGCGACACCGATCGTCTGGTAGTCGGGCGTCAGCGCGATGATGAGCGATCCCAGGCACATCAGCGTCACCGACATGGCAAGGCCCGCCTTGCGCCCCTTGCGGTCGGCGTAGAGGCCCATGATCCAGGCGCCGATAGGGCGCATGACGAAGCCGACCGCGAACACCGCCGCCGAGTTCAGGAGCTGAGCGGTCTGGTCGCCGGCCGGAAAGAAATGGGGGGCAAAATACAGCGCGAAGGCGGCGTAGACATACCAGTCGAACCACTCGACCAGGTTGCCAGTCGAGCCGCCGATGATGGATTTCAGCCGCGTGTTGCGATCCGGGGCGCCAGCCTTCGTATCGACCGGCGGGATGTTAAGGGTATCAGTCGTCACAGTCAGGTCCTTCCATCGTCGCAGGGAGCGGCGGCTTGCCTCAGGCGTCGGGAAGGATGCGATCGTGCGGCGGCCGGGCGGGCGTCGGTATGGGCCCGAAGGCCGGTGTACCTGATACCCTCGGGCCGGGCTCGCCCTCCTCCCGATGGACGCGCTCCGATGAGGTCAACTTGCCCGAGCCAACCCAAGCTATCGAGACAGGCGCCACATTTTCCGGTAACCCGTTCAAGTGACACGGAATTGCCTCAATGTCTCGAAGCGCTGTGGAGCCCTCGCGTGCAGGATTTTGCATGGCTTCGACGCTGTTTGTGCCGTATCCTGCACGAATGATCGAAGCGACTCGGACAAGGCGGGAACTAATCGTACTCGTCCTTGTGGCCGTTGTGGCTGCGGTGTGGTGGACGGCATCCGTCTGGACGCGGAGCGAGGCAATCACGGAGGCAAGTAAAGAGGCCGAAGCGCTCGTGCGCCAGCACAGTCGTCTGATCGACAGCGAACTCGCCCGCTTCCGGCTATTGCCCATCGTGCTCGGGGATTACGGCGACGTCGCGGAGGTCTTGACCCATCCGACCCCGAAGGCCGCCGCTCGGCTCAGCGGAAAGCTTGCGCTCCTCGCCCGCAAGACCGGGGCCTCACGGGTCTATTTCCTTGACTGGAACGGGCTCGCCATTGCGGCATCCAATATCGGGGAGGCCGACAGTTTCGTCGGTCAGAATTTCTCGTTCCGGCCCTACTTCACCGACGCAGTCCGGGACGGCTCGGCCGAATATTACGGCGCTGGCGTCATCACCAAGCGATCCGGCCTGTTCATCGCCCGCCGCATCGACGAAAGCGGGGAGGCCTTCGGGGTCGTCGTTGTCAAATACGAGTTCGACACGCTGTCCGGGACCTGGGCGAGCGATCCCGGCCAGACCTTGATCGTGGACGCCAACGGGATCGTGCTCGCCGCGCCGGACCCGTCCGAACTCCTGACCACCATCCGGCCTTTGGCGCCCGCAACGCGCGCAGCGATCCGATCCACCGGCCAGTACGGGGATGCGGCCCTGGCGCCCGGCGCCTATGCGCTAGAGGGCGCGGACCGGATCACGTCCCCGGCGGGCGCGTCCATGGTTCATGCTGCTCTGCCGATCGCTGGAACGGACCTGCGCCTCCTCCATCTCACGGACACGGAGCCCGCGCTGGCGGCCGCGGCGCGGCGCGCCACGCTGGTCGCGCTGGCGGCTGCCCCGCTCCTCGCTCTCATCGCCTCGGCCCTCTGGTGGCGGATCAGCCGCGCGGCTCGCCTTGCTGCTGACCGGCGCGCGCTGGAGGCCGCCGTCTCGGAGCGAACGGCGCAGCTTCAGGATGAGATGGGCCACCGGGCGCTCGCCGACCAGCGCTTCCGGCTGGCGCGCGAGGAACTGGCCCAGGCTAACCGTCTGGCGGCCCTCGGTTCGATCACGGCCGGCATGATGCACGAGATCAGCCAGCCGGTGGCGACCATCCGCACGCTTTCGGAGAACGCGCTCCACCATCTGGCGGCGGATCGGATGGACCGGGTGCGCGCGAGTCTGGGAACGGCGATCGAGATGACCGAGCGGATCGGCACGCTGATGCAGGAGATGCGCGGTTTCTCGCGCCGCGGCGAGGGCCGGGTCGGTCCCTTGCCCCTCGATGCCGTGATCGCGGGAACCATGCTCCTGATGGAGGATCGAATCCGCAAGGCGGGCATCCGGCTCAACCGCTCGCCGGAGGGGCTCGGAACCGTGTTCGGAGACAGGGTGCGGCTGGAGCAGGTGCTCGTCAATCTTCTGCAGAACGCGGTCGAGGCGCTTCACGATATCCGCGCCCCGCAGATCGACCTGATCGTGACTCGAGAGGGAGACACCATGCGCCTGACCGTCGCGGACAACGGGCCGGGCATCGACCCGCGGCTCGGCAAGGAAGTGTTCCAGCCGTTCGTCACCAACAAGCCCAACGGGCTCGGCCTCGGCCTTCGCATCGCCAGTGACATCATGGCCGATCTCGGCGGCTCGCTGGCGCTCGGCGTCTCGCCGCTCGGCGGCGCGGCCTTCGTCGTCACCATGAGGGCGGCATGAGCGTGGACGCGGCCGGCAAGGTCCTCCTGGTCGAGGACAACCCCGCCTTTCGCGCCGCGCTCGCCGACTCCTTCACCATCGCCGGGCTGGATGTCGAACTGCACGGCGACGGCCAGTCGGCGCTCGCCAGCTTGTCCGCGGCGCCGCCGGGCGTGGTCGTCACCGACCTGCGCATGCCACGCCTCGACGGCAACGAGCTCTTCGAGGCGATCCTGGCGCGCGACCGCGAGCTTCCGGTTATCCTGATGACGGGGCACGGCGACATCGCGATGGCGGTGGACGCGCTGAAGCACGGCGCCTTCGACTTCCTCGCCAAGCCCTTCATGACCGACCATCTCATCGCCTCGGTCCGCCGGGCGCTGGAGATGCGCCGCCTTGTCCTCGAAAACCGTCGGCTGCGCCAGGGGGCGCTTGAGGTGGACGAGGACATTCCGCTCGTCGGGCAGACTCCGACCATCGCGCAGGTCCGAAATACGATCCGGCAGATCGCCAAAGCCGATGTCAATGTACTTATCGAGGGCGAGACTGGCACTGGCAAAGAGTTCGTGGCGCGCCTCCTCCATCGCGGGAGTGCGCGCCGCGGCAAGCCCTTCGTCTCGGTCGACTGTGCTGCGCTGTCGGATACGTTGGTGGACGAGACCCTGTTGGGGACGCGCCTGCGTCGGGGGCTGATCGCGGAGGCCCATCGCGGGACGCTGTTCCTCGATGGGATCGAATCCATGTCACCGCTTCTCCAAGGGCGACTCATGGGCGTGGCCGAAAACAAGGAGGTGCCGGGCGCCAACGGGGAACCGAGCCCCGTCGACCTGCGCATCATCGCCGCCGCCAAACGCTCGCCTGTCGCCGGATCGGCGGAGGGGGCGGTCCGTCCCGATCTCCTCTACCATCTCGACGCCGTGCGGATCCGCCTGCCGCCGCTGCGCGAGCGGCGGGCCGACATCGGCCTCCTGTTCAGACTTTTCCTCGACGAGGCCGCCCGGCGCTACGGCGTTCCAAGCCCGCCCGTCGATGCCGCGATCGAGCGGCGCCTTCTCACCGACGAATGGCTTGGCAACGTGCGCGAGCTGCGCAACTTCGCCACGCAGATCGCCCTTGGTCTCTCCAACGGGCTAAGTCCGTCGAAGACGGACGGCGCAAGCAACTTGTGCCTCAACGAGCAGATGGACACGTTCGAAGCTGGCATCCTCACCTCCGCCCTACGTCGCTTGGACGGCGACGTCGGCGCGGTTGCGGAAGAGCTCCAACTTCCCCGCCGGAGCCTCTACGCGCGTCTGCAGCGGCTCGGTATTCATCCTGCCGAGCATCGTAGACGGCGCAGCTAAGACGGGCCAATCGAGGACAAAAACTGTCGTATGAGGAGGTTGCAAATCGTTCCGGTCGAGATGTTGCGACCGTCTGCTTCTTGACAGTCAGCCCCCAAAGCCGACTGTCGCCTTTCCGGAAGGGTTTCGGGCGCCGGGAGGCGTACGAAAGTCGCGGAAGAACGAACCCGCGGGATGCCGGTCGGTAGTCTATGGAGTTTTGGCCTGACGGCGGTGCAGGG
>NZ_LMQW01000036.1 GCF_001425485.1 Aureimonas sp. Leaf427
CCCCCATGGAACGGTTCAAGGACTTCCACGATCTCCTGAATGGCCCTCCCCAGCCAGACCTCGAAGCCGCCGGAGCCAATCTGCTCGCCCTGTGCGATGTGCCTGGCGGTCGGCTTCTCTCAGGTCATCATCTGATTGCCTATTTCGCGCGCCATCCTTTGGCTCAGCAGCCCTTGCTGCGTCCGGTACGCCGCGCAGTCGGCCGAGTTCTAAGCCGTCTTCGCAACCAAAACTGAAGCATCGGCTCGGTTATGTTCGAACGCATTCGTCATCTGGCAAGCCTCGTGAGCCGAGACAACGTTGCCAAGGGACTGGCGGCACTTGGTAGAGGAAACTTCCACGTCGTCCTCCGCGCCATTCGTAACCTCCTTGCGCTTCGACAGGCTGTATCGGCCGGCAGCACCAAACGCCTCGTACCGCCGCGCGAGTATGAACCGGGCGTCAGTCTCGTTGCCGTCATCGTCGAGCGTTTCGAATACGACGACGATGCCTTGGTTCAGACGCTTGCATGCATCGAAGCGCAAACGTTCGGAGATCTGAAAGTTTTCCTCTCCCAGGGATCGTCGTCGTCACTCGATGATCGCGGACCGAACGCTGTCGAGGTGCGCAGTCCTTACGTCGTCCGTATCGAGGCGGGTGATTTCCTGCATCCAACATTTGTCGAGAAGGCCCTTTTTCAGACCGAGCATTTGGGTTTCGATGTCGTTTCGGTGGGAGAGGGAGCATGTGGTCTCTTTCGGCGAACGTTTCATGCGCGAGACGACCTTTCTGACGATCACGTCGCGCGCCGGTTGAGCGAAGGGTCTTTCGGGGCCGAATCCGGACGTTCACCGCGCTCGGTCGAGATGCAAGAAGAAGCGCTCTTTAGGCGACGCCCTGGGCGACGTTGCGCCCGGCCGCGAGCCGGGCGCGTTTTGTCCGACGCGGACACAAAGGTTGCGACGCCGCATACCGTCGTTGCCAAAACCATGCTTCGCCTTCCCCCTGTCAAAGCTCGCCGAACTCTGCTTCTTGCGCTTCCCTTCTTTTTGATCGGAGGCGCGGAGCGGCTACTTGCCCAAGTGGTGCGAGAACTCGTCGAGGGCGGCTGGCGTGTTGTCGTAGTCTCCACGGAACTCCAGCATATGGGTCCGAACGATACGATTTCCTGGTTCGAAACGGTAACGCCGGAGGTCTACGCGCTGCCGCGTTTTCTCAAGCCTGCTCAGTGGAGGGATTTCATCGATTACTTGTTCGCGTCACGCCGTTTCGATGCTGTGCTGCTGGCCGGTAGTCGCCTTTTCTATAGAATTTTGTCAGATCTAAAGAAAGGCTATCCTGAACTGGCGATCGTGGATTTCCTCTTTAATACGGATGGTCATGTAAAGCTGCATCGCGATGTGATGTCGCTGCTCGCGGGCGTTCTGTGCGAAAACGCCGAGGTGCGGGACTGGTGTCTGGCGGCCGGCTGGCGCTCACACGAGATCACTCTCGTGGAGAGCCGTATTGACGTGACTGCCTACGCCGAAGGTCCCCGTCCTCTCGATCTCGTTGAGCGTCTCGTCATAAGGCCGGAAGACATCGTCGTCGGGTATTCCGGTCGATTATCGGAAGAGAAAGCCCCGGAGATTTTTGTCGAGGTAGCGATTCTATGTCGACAGGAGCCGCGCTTGCGTTTCGTCATGACCGGTGGCGGGCGGCTTGCCGACGAGATCGAGCGGCGTGTCTCGCGCGCTCCGGCTGAAACACGCATCAAAGTCTGCGGTGTGGTGGACGACGTCAAACCGTATTTCACCCTTTACGATGTTTTCGTACTTCCTTCCTTCAAAGACGGTCGTCCCATAGCTGTGCTGGAAGCGCTCGCAAGCGGATGTGCGGTCGTTGCATCGTTCGTGGGAGGGTTACCGGCGCTCGTCGAAAATGACGTCAACGGCTATCTCGTTCCCCCGGGGGATGCTGCCGTGATCGCGACGCACCTTCTGACTCTTGCCGCTGATCCAAATCGTCTCGCCGCTCTTCAGATAGCAGCGCGTCAGGTTGCCGAACGGAACTTCGACCGTCGGTTCGCAGACGCATCTTATGCGCGCGCCATCGAGTCGGCCGTGGAGCGTGTCAGACGAAGCGTGGATTGAAGGCGGTCAAGATGTCCCGACCGAGGCAATCGGGGCTCGCCGGTGGGATCGTGATCCCGCAACTTGCTAGACGGATCGAGCTTCCGACGAATCGCTGGAGGGCAGCGCTGGTCGCACTGCCTCCATCTCTCCGCTCGTCGATCTGGATCGGCATGCCGGATGCCGCCACGAGGCCATCGAGAAGGTCGCGCAGGCGTGTGCCGGAGCCCGAGCAGATGTTGACGACCATTTGCTTGGTCGGACGCGACTGAGCCAACGTGATCATCGCTTCCGCTGCTGCCGAGACCTCGATGAAGTCTCGCTCCACGTCGAGCGGCCCCGTAACGAGCTTGCCACCCTCCGGTCCCAATGCCGCGATCTGGCGGGCAAAGCTACCAAGCGCTAGGTGCTCCCCCATGCCAGCGCCGACTGGATTGAAGAGTCGAGCGACGACGACGGAGTAAGGCTCCGCCAGCGCATGGTGCGTTTGCGCGAGTTTCGTAATGCCGTATGCCGACGTCGGATCGCAGCGTACGTTTTCGTCCACCGGTCCAACCGCACCCGCTGACGGACCGTACTCTGCTGCCGACCCTGCCATGACAACAACAGGGGGGATACGAAGACGGCCGCAGGCTCGCAGCAAGGCCGCTCCATAAAGGACATTGACGCGATAGAGGTCTGCTAAGGACGAGGCGGTCGTTCGGCCGGCGAGATGGAAAATCCAGTCCGGGCGCGCCTGGGTGATGATTTCTTCGAGATGATCCGAGTTCGTTGGATCCGCTATTGCGACGGACTCATCGGCGTCCGTCGGCCCTGAGCTTTCTCGCACCAGCGCCACCGTCGCAATTGCCTTTCGGCGCAGCGCCTTTGTGAGATGCCGACCAAGGAAACCCGATGCGCCGGTGATAAGAGCTCGTCCCGTCAAATCGTCTCCTTCAGGAAAGTCGAGCGGCTACTAGCGAAGATTTCCTGGGCTTGACGGTAATCGTCGGGTCGGCCGATATCGAGCCAAAAGCATTCGGGCGCATGGCAGTAGATGCGCTTTCCGCCACTCGTCATGGTGCGCAGGAGATCGGGGATATCCAGATAGCGCCCGACATCGAGGTGGGGTGCGACGGCATCGCGGCGCATCACGTAGAGACCCATGCTGACGAGGTGGGAGTAAGTCGGCTTCTCGGTATAGCTTTGCAGCCAGTTGCCTCCATCCGTCTCCAGCAGGCCGAAATCGATCTTCACTTCGCGCTTGTGGCTGCCAACCGTGACATCGGCACCCATGTCGGCATGAATAAGACGCATTTCCGAGAAATCGAGTGTCGTTAGGAGGTCGCCGTTGGCCACGAAGAAGCTTTCGTCGAGATCTTGCACGACCGCTGCCAGGGGGCCTGCTGTGCCGAGAGGCTTGTCTTCCAGACTATAGCGGATGGTCAGACCCAGACTCTCACCCTGACCGAAGAACGCCCGTAAAAGATGGTGGAGGTGGTTGACCGCAAGAATGACTTCGGTAACGCCGGCACTTTTGAGCTGACGAAGAAGAAGCTCAAGCACCGGCATCTCGTCGCCCAGCGGCGCAAGCGGCTTCGGAAAGAGGGCGGTGTAAGGACCAAGGCGCGTGCCGCGCCCGCCTGCCATGATGACGGCTTGCATCGCGATGTCTTCCCTTAAACGACGTAGTCAGTGCTGCGATAAAGATCGAGGTTCTCGGACAAAAACTTGATCGTCGCCAGCAGCCCATCGTCCATATTGGTTTTGGGAGACCAGCCCATTAGTCGAGCCGCCTTGCGATTGTCGGATACGAGCTTCATGACTTCGCTCTTCGCCGGACGCACGCGGCGCGGATCAAGCACGATTTGCTTGTCGATACCCATGAGCCGCACAATGCGATCGGCGAAATCACCAACGGAAGCAGTGCTGCCCGTGCCAAGATTGATCGTTTCGCCGCCGACTCCATCGGTCGCTCCAGCCGCCATGAAGCCGGCTACCGTATCGCCGACATACGTCATGTCACGTTGCGGATCGAGGGCACCCAATTGAATTTCAGGTCGGGTCAGAGCTTGGGTGATGATGGTCGGAATGAAGGCGCGAGCCGATTGACGCGGGCCGTAGGTGTTGAAGGGTCGGACCGTCACGACGTTTGTATTGAAGGAGCGCCAGTAGCTTTCCGCGAGCTTATCGGCTGCGATCTTCGTCGCGGAGTAGGGCGATTGTCCCTGAAGAGGATGCTCCTCGTCGATCGGCTCGCGCAACGCCGTTCCATATACCTCCGAAGTGCTCGTATGGACCATGCGGCCAGCCAAGCCTTTCCGGACGGCTTCCAAGACATTGAGCGTCCCCTCGACGTTGGTGCGGACATAAGAGCGCGGCGCAACGTAGGAGAAAGGTATCGCGATCAACGCTGCAAGGTGGAAAACGATATCCGCTCCCTCAAGAGCATGGAGCATGAAGTCGGAATCTTGAATATCGCCTGCGATCACCCTTATTCGGTCTCGTTCACCTACTCCGATGAAACGCAGATTACCCCAGCTGCCGAGTGCATTGTAGTGAATCATCGCGGTCACATCAGCGCCCTGGCCTGCGAGAGCCTCCACCAAATGGCTTCCGATGAAGCCTCCGGCGCCGGTGACCACGATTTTCCGTCCGTTCCAATTGAAGTCCACGGCTTGTCCAGGATGTTGATGAGGTTGCACTTTGGGTCCAGTCGTCCGTTTCATGCCGAGTTCGCCTCGGCTACACCAGAGCGCTTAAAGATGAAAGGCGATTTTAGGTTTGGAAAGCGGCTGTGGAGGCCCGCCTTGACAAAGAACCAATGCCTCCGGATAGGGGGGTGGCCTATGTTCACATGTCATGCTGTCGAAGCGTGGCGGTCGCTTAAGGCATGCCGATTGCTGGCGACGAGAGACAATGAATGACGAGCCTCGCGCTGCATAAGAAGGCCCTCGACGACGTGGTGGGTGCCGCTGAGCACTGGCGGATCGGTTGGTTGCTTGGTATCGGTGATATCCGTCAGCGGTACTCGCGCTCGCGCCTCGGTCAGTTCTGGATCACGGCGAGTATGGCGTTTTTCATCCTCGCCATCGGATCGGTTTGGGGGCTGCTCTTTGATCAGCAACTCGATCAATTTCTTCCATATATCTCGGCGAATTACATCGTCTGGATTCTGATCGCGGGCTTCATCACCGACAGCGTCTCGGTTTTCACTGGCGCCGAATCCTATCTCCGGCAGATGGCATTGCCGAAAACCGTCTTCATCATGCGGATGGTCGTACGCGGGCTAATGAATTTTGCGCACAATGTGGTCATTGTGCCGATTGCCCTTGTTGCTGCGGGGACGCCGCTTCGTTGGACGTGGCTTCTCGTGCCGGTAGGAATTCTTCTGGTCGTCTTGGCCGCTTTCTGCTTCGCGCTGCTGGTCGGCGTGCTTGCAACTCGCTTTCGCGACCTGCCGCAAGTCGTTCAGAACCTCATACAGGTGGCTTTCTTCACGACGCCGGTCATGTGGCCGGCGGATGTGCTGCGGCAGCGGTTCCCAGCCATCATCGACTATAACCCCTTTGCAGCCTTCCTTCATGTTGTTTCCCAGCCAATGCTTGGCATCGTCCCGAGTTGGTCGACCTATGGACTTGCGCTTATCTCCATATTCTTCCTCGCGATTGCCGGCTGGTTTCTATTTGTCCGCTTTCGGTCTCGCCTCGTTTACTGGCTTTGAGGAACAGCTCTTTGGTTGCGATCTCTCTCAGAAAAGCGAGCGTGGAGTTCGCAATCTATAATTCACGCGGCCGTTCGCTGCGCAGCGACCTCCTCCGTCGCGTCGGTGGCCAAGTGAAAGGCGGCCATCGTGACAGTGTTGTCGTTCAAGCTCTTCGCGATATTGACCTCGATCTCGTTCCAGGCGATCGGCTCGCGCTGATCGGGCATAACGGCGCAGGAAAGTCGACGCTGTTGCGTGTATTGGCTGGAGCCTATGAGCCGACGTCGGGGGATGCCTTCATCGATGGCACTGTCGCCTCGCTGATCGATATGTCGATGGGGATGGATTATGAACTCACCGGACGCGACAATATCGTCCTGCGTGGCGTTTTTCTTGGCATGACGTTTGCGGAAGCCAGGGCTGCCGTGCCCGATATCGCAGACTTCGCCGAACTCGGTGCCTACCTCGACCTGCCGATGCGGACCTATTCGAGCGGCATGTCGCTCCGCCTTGCCTTCGGCATCTCTACGGCGGTGCGGCCTGATATCATATTGCTGGACGAGATGATCAGCGTCGGCGACGCCGGTTTTGCGACCAAGGCGCAAGAACGAATCAAGGCGTTGATATCGAATGCCAGGATTCTTGTTCTAGCGTCCCATAGCGCAGATCTCTTAAGGCAGTATTGCAATCGAGGCATCATGCTTCAGGCTGGAGAGATTGTCGCAGACGGGCCGCTTGAGGATGTCTTAAGCACCTATTCCGGCTGATGAATCGGAATGGACAGAGGATTGCGATCGTCCGACGCCGGCACAAACCTTCCTTCCGTCATTTTGCTGTATCTCGGACGGCGAGGCGCGATGGCCCGCTTCGCTGCGCAGGCTTCGAGCGCTCTTGCTCGTTCTAGTGAGGTGCAAGGCCGCACCATTGTCTCGCGTCAATCCGAAAGCTTCAAGCCTTCGCCGATGCGAAGCGAAGAGATTATGGGCGTCGATGTTTTCAGCGGGCGGCTTGGCCCCCTGTTATCGATTCGAAATCTTGGTCGTTTGAAGCGAATAATCCAGTCTGAGATTGAAATTCTCGATGCCGTGGCTGTCATCGATTTGATGCCGCATGTCTGGTCGCCCTGGCTCGTCAACACAATTCACCGATCGGGGGCTCGTTATACTGCGATTGCTCACGACGCGACGCCTCATCCCGGAGACCTGACAGGCTATGCCAGTCGCTGGGCTGATCGTGCGCTTCTCAAGGCGGATCGTGTATTTACCTTGAGCGATGCGACGGGACGCCAGCTGAGGGAGATGGGACGGATCGATCCCGATCGCATCACCACGCTTTTCCACCCGGACTTGACTTACAGCGGTAGCGCGCTCCGCAAGTGGCACCCGGGAATACCTCTTCGTCTCCTCTTTTTCGGCCGTATCCTGCCTTATAAGGGGCTGCCGCTTTTCGTGGAGGCGGCCGAGCGGCTGCGCAGAGACGGCATGCCGATCGAGATCGGCGTCTTTGGAGACGGTGACCTCCGCGACTGCCGGGAGCGATTAGATCAGCTGAACGCCGAAATCGTCAATCGGTGGCTGACGGAGGGCGAGGTAGCCGGCGCCTTGGCGGCATACGACGTGGTGGTGGTGTCGCACGTCGAAGCCAGTCAGTCGGGTGTGGTCGCTGCTGCGTTCGGCGCTGGGATGCCTGTGGTGGCGACGCCCGTCGGAGCCTTGCCGGAACAAGTCGACCAGGGCATCACAGGCTTGATCGCAGAAGCTGCCGACGGCTCTTCTCTCGCCAACGCCATCAAACGATTTTGGAATGATCCCTCTCTTTACCGGAAGATGTCGGACGAGATCGCCAGGGCAAGCGACCGACGCTCCATGGATGCGTTTCTTACTCTCGCGGTCCATTCAGCATTGGCGTGCTAGATGTTTGATCCCAGGCTTTGATGGTGCAGTCTTCACTCACGAGTGGAAGGAGGCACTATGGGCCAAGTTCACCACGGGAGCGCCACGACGACTGCGGCAG
>NZ_LMQW01000037.1 GCF_001425485.1 Aureimonas sp. Leaf427
CCATAGTCCAATTCGGCAAACCGGAAATATTCAACACTGATCAAGGCTCGCAGTTCACCAGTGCCGACTTCACCGACAAGCTGAAGGCGGCCGGGATCAGAATCTCGATGGACGGCCGCGGCCGCTGGATCGACAATCGGTTCATCGAGCGGCTGTGGCGGTCGCTCAAATACGAATGCGTCTATCTGCACGCCTTCGAGAGCGGCTCCGAAGCTCGGTGTAAAATCGGCTCCTGGATCAGCTACTACAACGCCGAGAGACCGCATTCGAGCCTGCGAGACGCGACACCGAACGAAGCCTACGCGATGAGCTGGGCCGATGAAAAACTGGCGGCATAACCACAACCGCGTTCCACTCTAAATCCGCCGCCGGATGGTCCGAAAAACAGGACCACCTCTGACCAAAGCCCTCCGGCAGTTCTGCGGGAACGCCGATGTTCGTGCGAACGCGCTTACCTCGCCCATCGCGCCATTGGCCGCGCTCCTCGTCGAACCAGCGGCCGTCCGCGAGAACGCAGATCATCTTGCCGTGCGGGCGCCCGCAGCGTTCGCAGGCGCCCTTGGCCCGGCGAAAGCGCACCGAGTAAGACAGCTCGCGCCAATCGATCGGGTAGAAGCCACGCAGCTCCGGCTTGATCGGCATGGTCCTCTCGTTCTCCTCGCATCCTATCTCGCCAGCATGACCCGACCAGGCCGCCCTGCCCCGCCCTACTTCAGCTGTGGGGCCGTCTTGCGATCAAGCGCTCGATAGAGAGTCGACCGATTGACGCCCAGCCGCTCGGCGATTTCGGCCATGGTGAGATCGGGATCCTTCATCAGGCGCTTGGCCGTGTCGAGCATGGCGGCATCCATCTTCGGCTTGCGCCCACCCAGCCGCCCCCGGGCCCTGGCTGCCGCCAGCCCTGCCTTCGTCCGCTCGCGGACGAGGTTGCGCTCCATTTCGGCAAACACGGCACCGATCTGGAGCATGGCGCGTCCGAGCGCGGTCGAGGGGTCGATCCCGTCCTGAAGCGATTGCAGCTTGATGCCGTCCCGTTCGAACTGCTCGAGCAGGCCGACAAGCTGATGGGTCGTCCGCCCGAGACGGTCGAGACGCCAGATGACAAGCGTGTCGCCCGCGCGCAGATGTGAGAGCACCTGGTCGAGACCGGGCCTGATCGTTCGTGCTCCCGACGCTCTATCCTCGAAGATCCGGCTACAGCCGGCGGCCAGCAGCGCATCACGCTGGAGGTCGAGGCGCTGGTCATCGGTGGAGACCCGGGCATAGCCGATCTTTGTCGCAGAACTCATGCCTAACCATCACGGAAGGACGGTGATTATGCAACACGGATCTACGACACGGGGAAGGCAAGTCTTCTCGACGACGGCCACGAACGCAGGAATTGTCGCGAAAACGGTCGTTGGTCGACGATCAGCTTGAAGGCTGGTTTCGACCCGGACAAGCAGTCGATGGTAAAGCGTCCTCGGGCCGAAAGCGGTCTGTCCACTTCTGGGCCGCAGACGTGAGAAGCCGCGAACGTATCCGGGGACGATGTATCAGCGCTGAGGCGCGACCGTTGCACTCAGCCGAAGGGCTTCTCGATCATCAGGTGAAAGATCACGAGGACGGCGCCGAAGGCCGGCCATCCCAGAGCGAACCACCAGCGGAAGAGCCGGAAGTAGGCCAGCGGCAGCGGCTCGCCTGCCTTTGCGGCCTCGACGGCCAGATCGCGCATTCGCAGTTGGATCCAGACGACGGGAAGCCAGCAGACGCCCGCGAGGGCATAAAGGAGGATCGAGACCCAGAGCCACCGGTCCCAGAAGCTGTAGCCCATAGTGATCGCCATCGTCGCGCCGGTGAGCGGTTGAAGGATGACGGCGGGGGTCGTGAACAGCCAGTCGGCTTTGACGACGTTGCGCGCAACGAGCGCGATGCCGCCACCTCGCCGCTTCGATGGGCCATGACCATCTGGAACGCGGTACCGATGCCGGTTCCGAAGATCACGGTCGCGCCGACGATGTGGGCGTATTTGATCCAGAGATAGCCGTCCATGATGTCACCGCTTCGGAAGCTGAATGAGGAGGAAGGTCGCCATGACGATAGGGATGTTCTTCATGAGCTGGCCGAGCGGATCGGCCCAAGCGGATGGCACGATGAGGGTTGCGAGCGCCGTGTAGAGGAGGACGGTCAGCACCTCTGCGATCGCGGCCATCCGGCGATAGCGGCGGACGAGCGTCAGGAGCCCCAGCGCGACGTCGAACAGCCCGCCGCCGAGCACGATGGCTGAAGCCAGCCGGCCGCCGATGCTCGCCTCTGCGAGGAGAACGCGGCCGCTCTCCATGTTCGCGAGCGCCGTCAGGCCCGATGCGATCCAGAACAGACCGAGCGACAGCCAGAGGCCTTCCAGCCAGGGAGCCAGCGCCGCCATCCTCCGTTCCGCAGGGGTTGCCGGGTGGCGGGCAAGGCCTTGCCCGAGGTCGGACGGCCGGGTCCGAGTCAGCCGCGACAGGGCCTCCGGATCGCCGTCCGCGCCGTTCGCGAGCATCGTTGCCATGTCCTCGTTGACGAGCGGCAGGCGCAGGAAGGACGCGGCTCGCACGATGAAGGACAGCGGCAGCCTGACGACGAGCCGAGGCGTGACGCCCAGCCAGCGCCCGAGCGCATCGACATAATCGTCGAGGACGATCGGGCCCGGCCCGACCGCGTCGACAGTCGCCGGCAGCGTCTCCTCGCTTTCCAGGATATCGGCGATCGCCGCCGCAAGATCGTCCACCAGGATCGGCCGGATCGGCGCGCTGGCGATGCGAGGCCGGATCGGGAAGGCGGCGAGGGCGGCGAGAAAATCCATGCTGGATCCGCCCGGACCATAGACGAGCGATGGACGCAGGACCATCCAGCCCAGCCTGTCTTGACCGAGAACGGCCCGCTCGCCCTCGGCCTTCGTGCGCAGAAAGGCCGTCGGGGCATCGAGGCTCGCGCCGATGGCGGAGACGAGGACGAGGTGCCGGATCCCGGCGCCGGCCGCGGCCTCAGCGACTTGGCGCGGCAGCTCCTCATGAGCCTTGATCATGTCCGCGCCGCCGAGTGCGCCGGTGGCGATGACAACGGCGTCGAGGCCGCCGAGATGCGCCGACCAGTCGAAGGCTCTAGGCCGGATCGTCACCGACCTGGGGAATCCGAGGCGATCGAGCTCCTCGTGACGGCGGCCGAAGGCACGAACGCTATGACCTCGCGCCTGAAGCTCTCGTGCGACATGGCGACCGATGAATCCGGTCGCTCCGATGAGCCCGATCTTCATCAAACAGGCCCTGTGCTCGCGTCCTGGGGGACCACGTCATGCCGGGTTGCGGCCTGCCGGATCGAGCGCGTGCGTTCATCCTGCTGGATGTCGAAGAGCCGGATCGAGGGCTTCCAGAGGGCGAAGCCGAAGACCATGAGCGCCGCCATCAGGGCCGCGGCCGACCAGAAGACGCAGTTCTGGAGAAACTGCGGATCGTAGCGGCCGTCGTCACTGGTGGACATGGCGAAGCTGACGGCGAGGACCGGCGAAAGCATGAGGATGATGCTCGTATAGGTCGTCCAGAAACGGGCTCGCTCCTCGGTGCCGCAGAGATCGACGATCACCCGGAGGAGCGGGCGGTAGAGAATCGACACGACCAGCCCCGCACTGGCGCAGGAGATGAGGAGAGCGATCAGGAAGAGGACGGCGTCGAAGGGCATGGCTTTTCCTTTCTTCGGTCAATTCTGAAATAAGAGAAATATTTGGGCGAAGAGCGTCTCTCTTTTTGGCCTTATCGCCGGATGAAGGCAGCGATGCTGCCGCCGAGCTTCACGATGCGGTATAAGGTCGAGCGCGGAAGTCGGCGCACTTGGTCGTACCAGCCGGACAGGTCGTCCAGGAACGTCGCCATGCTCTCGAGACGCTCGCGCGTGACCGGATCGCTGGCACCGCCCCGATCCAACTCGTCGATGCAATCGCGCAGCATCGTCAGGGCGGGATCGATCTCCCGCCGTTTGCGCTCCTCCGCGATCCTTAGCATGATCTCCCAGGGGTCGATCTCGGCCTTGAAATGATCGCGGCGATCCCCGCGCAGATGAACCACTTCGACGAGTTGGTAGGTCTGCAATTCCTTCAGACTGTTCGACACATTGGATCGTGCGATGGCCAGGGCGTCGGCGATCTCGTCCGCCGGCAGGGGAGACGCCGACAGGTACAAGAGCGCATGGATCTGCGCCACGGACCGGTTCACGCCCCACCGAGACCCCATCTCGCCCCAGTGCAGGACGAACTTTTCCATGGTTGTTGTCAGAAGCATTGCGGTCTCTAATTTCTGTCGAGACAGAAATTGCCGAAACCAAGCGTGCTGTCAAGCGGTTCGATGCGGTGGAGCGTTCATGGGGTCGATCACATGTTCCGCAACGAGTTTCAAACAAAGACGCTGGAAAGGTGCCGTTCCGCTAGCGACCCAGACACGTCGATTAGAATTTAGGAGGTGAGAGCCTGGAAGTGGACCTCGGCTGTCAAACCATTCCTATCCTCAATGGACAAGATAGCACTCGTGGTCGCCGTAGAGGACGCAAACGAACTCGACATTGCCTTTCACCATCCGATGAAACTTTGCCTTATCCGTCCAGGTGCGATCAACCTGGCACGTATCCATCCGATCCCGCATGTTCGCGATCGGCGCACCGATGCAAGACGGATAGTAGCCACGCACGAAGATCCCTTGGTCCATAGGAGGGATCAGCTTACGTCTCATCACCAGTTCCCCCGACGCCTCCGGCTTGTAGCCTTGCGCTATTAGCTCAGCCATCCTGGGCGGCCCACCGGCTTCCTCTGCAGAGAGCGCTGTTGCTGAGGTCAACAGGGTTGCGAAGATCAAAATGATGCAGACCCTCATAGCCACCCCGCTACCTTGTGTACGCGAACGGCAGCTTATCGACCCACACTCTCCAAAACCAGGCTGACCGCCAACCACCCCGTCCGGTCTCAGGCGGCCGAGAGAGCAGTCACCCGGCAGCGGTCCGTCCGCTGTCGACCCCTGAGAGACTTTCATTGCGCTTGTGGACGTTCCCCATACCGGACGCTCCAAGGACCAGCCTTCAATCAGCTGTCGGCGGTCGAAGGCACGAGAGGCGTTTCGGGCTCCAGCGTACCACGATAGGCGACGACAAGCCCGACTACAGGCGCTTTGATGGTGATGTCGAAAGCGAACCGGCCGCTGATCTCGGTTTCGAAGCTTTCGCCCGTCGGCAGGAGACCCATGGGCATTGGGATCTTCCAAATCGACCACCGTCGAGGGACGAAAAAGAGCCGCTTCCCGTCGCGAACTAAGGCGATCGAAAAACGTGCTATCCCGAACTTCTCGATCAGGAGGTATTGATCTCGCCCCGTCCCTAAGGATTGAAGAGAGTGGAACGTCGCTCGACCAATGGTTCGCGTCCACCGCTCACCCCCCTGCTCCGGGGTGAACGTGACTGTCGCTGGAACCATCTCGGCCGTTTCCGGGAACCCGAAAGCTGCGCAGACGAGACGGGCTAAAATCCCGGTTCCCCGCCGGACGCTAGCCGACCCAGTCCACCGTCGCCGCGAGGAGCCAGAATGCAGGTCGAGGACGGGAGCGGGCAGCTCGTCGATGGCCGGTCCCAGAACCCTGCGATAGATCGAGCCGCTGTCATCTTCGTCTCGGAACCCGAAAACGATGGTGCGGCGTTTGAACAACGTCTCGTAGTCGTCTAGTTCCAGAGCGCGTACAGCTGAACGGGCTCCACTTTCCGGTCGTTCGCCACGCGCCATCTTTCGAATGAGTGCCTCGATCGCCATGGACGGGATGAGGGGGCCGTCGTCGCCTTCCGCCAACAGATGCCAACTGCGGACGATGTCGCGCCCTTCGAAACGGCCACGGGCGGAGACGAACATTCCGCCACGATGCTCGCCGAAGCGGAACCGGTTCAGGACTGCGTAGAAAAGCTTCGAAAAAGGCGTAAGCGCCGGCAACCCAAACCGAGACCGTAACTTGGCGAGGATGTTGAGCATTCGGTGCAAGGACTCCGGCAGTGGACCGGCCCCCATCCAGATCTCGGTCATCGACGGATGCTCGGGCGGGATGACCTGAAGGTCTGGCACGTCCACCAGCGAGAAACGGAGGTTTTGAAGAGGCAGGCGACCTGGCACGGCCACCGTGAAGCGACGGCTTTCCGTTAGGCCAAAGGCGCTGACGGACTTGCCATCGCGAAGCAACTTCACCGGTCCGCCGGCATATCCGACGACCGCTCGCATGACGTTGAGCCCGATGCCGGCAAAGGGAGAAGGCGCGATGCCACCCTCGACACCATGTATCTCCATCGTCGAAGCCATCTTGCGCAGGACGGCAGCAGTCAGCACGGGAAAGCTGCTGACGCCAGATAGGACCACGACGCCGGCAGCCTTCGCCTTCTCGTCGAAGGTCGAGACGCCGAAGACGAAATCGGCACCATCGGCGAAATCGAGATAGTCGATCCCAGCCGCTATGCAGCACTCGATCACGTGGTACGGATTCGAACCATAATTCTGAAAGGGACCCGAAGCGTCCACCACCAGGTTTGGCCTCTCCAGGCGCAGCGCATCTGAAATCTGCGCTCGGTCGAGAGCGAGAGGTTCGACACGAGCGACGCCCCTATACGACCTGCAAAAGCTCTGCGCTCGCTCCAGGCTGCGCCCGCAGATCACCAGTTCCAGACCGCTCATATCGCTCAGAAGTTCGACCAGACGTCCGCCAAAGACGCCGTAGCCGCCGAGGATCAGGACCCTCATCGAAAGGCATTCCCGCCTGAAAGGATCTGGATGAGCCGGCCAATCGATGGTCTCACAGAATACGGTCCATATACTCCTTCGGAGCAACCCAGCACGTGTCCCGCCGGCCAAACACACGATAGCGATGACGCGCGACGAAGCGGTAGACGGGGTCACGCAAAGCAGCAGGTATGATCCGGAGCACCAGGACAAGCGACCAGGGAAGGCCGAGCGTTTCGTAGATGGTGAGGACGGCGTCGCTGTCGCGGCGTATCCTATCACCGTCTACGACAAGCAAGCTGGTGGGATCTCTCGGATCCATCCCGTGTCTGAGGTAGAGCGATCGTCCGATCTCGCCCTGCATGGAGGCAAGACGAAACACCGCCTTGCGGTCTCGTTCCAAAACGAACCGGGCGTTTGTCGTGCACAAGACGCATTCGGCATCGAAAAGGATGATCGGACCGGTCGAACGCGTTGCTGAGTGGGACATGGTCATCACCCGAAACTCTTAGCCGGTTTAGGCAGTCATGGGGAAGTGCGTTCGAGAATGTCTGCATCTGTCGACTGATCGCCGGAAGCGGACTGTCGGCAAACCTGAAGAGTTTCGGGCGCCGCGAGGCGTACGAAAGTCGCGGAAGAACGAACCTGCGGGATGCCGGTCGGTGGTCTATGGGGTTTTCGCCTGACGGCAATGCAGGAGCAAGGTGCAGTTCCCGCCGGGTAGCACGCAATGCCGATCATGCCCCTGCCATTGGGAAAGCGGCGACGTCGTGGAGACGGGTGAGGGAGCGCCGGGAGAAGGCCGTCGGGCGCATTCTCCTGTCACAGGGCCGCACGGGATTGCGCCTCGGAGCATATGGTCTCGGGCGGATGGGGATACAGTGCCATGCCGGATCATGGCGAGCCCTCTCGGTTGGGCGATGATCGCGGCGGCGGTCCTCGCGGCTGCCGCCAGCGCAGGAAGATGCCGACGACGCTCATGCAGCCGCCGCAGCACGGACCGGTCGAGCGGAAGGCGGGCGGCTCGTCTTTGTCCGGTGCCGTGGTGGCGGGTTGAGCCGCGGGCGGCGTGCCGAGCAGCACGCGGATGCGATCGAGCTTCTCCTTGCGGTTCGGCCCTGTGAGGAAGCCGTAGTGTCGGATGCGATGGAAGCCGCGGGGCAGGACGTGGAGGAGGAAGCGGCGGATGAACTCGCCGGCCTCCAGCGTCAAAGTGCGGTGGCGGGCGGCGCCGTCCTGGCG
>NZ_LMQW01000038.1 GCF_001425485.1 Aureimonas sp. Leaf427
TCGCTACTCGTTACGACCGCCGCACCATCCACTTCAAAGGCTTCGTCCACTTGGCCGGCGCCATGCTCTGGTTGGGCTGAATGTCGATCCGGCCTAGAGCGCGTTCTACCTGATTGGGAGGCCAGCCCTGTTGAAATGACGGCGCTCTGGCAGAAAGACCGGATCACGGGTCGTCTGGTGGCCGCGATCGTCTCTGAGTTCGTCGAAGCATTCGATGAGACGTCGAGCGAACAGCGGCCTCCGTAGGTTGATGCGATCGTCTTGGTCGAACTGTTCGCGAGGAACGGCAGCTTACGGGACGATGCGGAGCTGATCCAAGCGTCTTAGTTGGGTCGACAGCCGTCACTTCGAATTGGCCGCGCGAGGCGATCATCAGTGCGTCTCGTGCAGGCACTCGCCATGGTCGCCGAGCACCTCGATCACACGGCAGTCGGCGACGGAGTGGTTCGTGCAGTCCGCCATCCGCGCGACTTCCGTCCGCAGCGCCGTCAGCCGGGCGATCTTGTGGTCGATGTCCGCGAGATGGGCCCGCGCGATCCCGTCCGCGCCTTCACAGGGGCGATCCGGTTCTCCCGCCATCGCCAACAGCTCGCGGATCGGGGCGATCTCGAACCCCAGTTCCCTGGCATGGCGGATGAACCGCAGGCGTCGCATGTCGGCGGCGTCATAGAGGCGACGGTTGCCTTCCGTGCGCGGCGGCGTCGGCAGGAGACCGATCTCCTCGTAGTAGCGGATCGTCGGCACTTTGATGCCGCTCGCCTTCGATGCCGCACCGATCGGGACGCCCGTCTTCATTATCCACTTGCTCCTCTAGCCACATGAGGAAGTAGGCCTCCTTGGCAACCGACGCAAGGAGACCGCCATGAGCGCCGCATCGAGCGAGACCCGCTACCGGGTGACAGGCATGGATTGTGCGGGATGCGCCTCCAAGATCGACACGGCCGTGCGGAAATTGCCCGGCGTCGAGGAGGTTTCCGTGTCGGTCTCGGCGGGAACGTTGAAGGTCCGCCACGGCGACGACGTCGACGGCGACCGGATCATGCGGCAGGTGCGCAACCTCGGCTACGGCGCGGAGCCCGCGAACGCGAACGCCGCTCCCGGCGGTCTGTCCTCGGAAAGCGGGCACCACTCGCACGACGACGGCCATGGGCATGCCCACGGCACCGCCTCGGACGGTGACGCTCCGTGGTGGCGCACGAAGAAGGCCAAGTTGACGGCAGCCTGCGGAGCGGCCCTTCTCGCCGCCTATGCCTTGGGCCACCTGTTCCCCCAAGTCGAGCGTGTCGCGTTCCTGCTGGCGCTTGCCGTCGGCTTGGTGCCCGTCGCGTGGCGCGCGATCACCGCGGCCCGATACGGCACGCCGTTCTCGATCGAGACACTGATGACCATCGCCGCCGTGGGCGCCATGTTCATCGGCGCGGAGGAGGAGGCGGCGGCCGTCCTGCTGCTGTTCCTGATCGGCGAGATGCTGGAAGGAGTCGCCGCCGGACGTGCCCGGGCCAGCATCCAAGGCCTGACCGCGCTCGTGCCGAAGACCGCGATCGTAGAGGTGAACGGCGAGACGACCGAGGTGCCTGCCGAGAGCCTTCGCGTCGGTGCGATCATCCTGGTGCGTCCGGGCGACCGCGTTCCGGCCGACGGGACCATCACGGAAGGAGCGAGCGAGATCGACGAGGCGCCGGTGACGGGCGAGAGCGTGCCGAAGCGCAAGGTCGTGGGCGATCCCGTCTTCGCCGGCACGATCAACGCCGGCGGCGTGCTGCGCGTCCGTGTGACGGCGGCGGCCTTCGACAACACGATCGCGCGCGTCGTCCGGCTGGTTGAGGAGGCGCAGGAGTCGAAGTCGCCGACCGAGCGCTTCATCGACCGCTTCTCGAAGGTCTACACCCCCGCCGTTCTCGTCGTCGGCGCCCTCGTCGCCGTCGTTCCGCCGCTGGCGTTCGGTGGCGCGTGGGACGAGTGGATCTACAAGGGCCTCGCCATCCTCCTGATCGGCTGCCCCTGCGCGCTCGTAATCTCCACGCCCGCGGCCATCGCCGCCGGCCTGTCGGCGGGCGCCCGCCGCGGCCTCCTGATGAAGGGCGGCGCCGTGCTGGAGACGCTGGGCAAGATCACTGCGATCGCCTTTGACAAGACGGGCACGCTGACGGCAGGCAAGCCCGTCGTGACCGACATCGTCGCGGGCAGCCGCCCCGGACCCTACGTCCTTTCGCTGGCCTCCGCGCTCGAGAAGGGCTCCAGCCATCCGCTGGCGGTGGCGATCCTCGATCGTGCCAGGGCCGACAAGGTTCCGATGCCGCCGTCGTTCGACGCGAACGCCATTGCTGGCGAAGGCATCGAGGGCGGCGTCGGCGGGGAGCGGGTGTTCCTCGGGTCGCCGCAGGCCGCCGACAAGCGCACGCCCCTTTCGGCAAGCCAAGGGAACGCGATCGCGGCGCTGAACGCCGAGGGCAAGACGGTGTCGGTGGTCGTCGTCGACGGCACCGTCGCGGGCTTCATCGCCATGCGTGACGAGGCGCGGCCGGACGCGGTCGATGGTCTCGCGAGCCTGAAGGCATCCGGCATCCGGACCGTCATGCTGACGGGCGACAACAAGCGCACCGCCGGGGCCGTGGCGGCGGGCCTCGGGATCGAGGCGCGCGCCGAGCTTCTCCCGCAGGACAAGCAACGCATCGTGCGCGAGCTCCAGGCCGAGGGGTTCAAGGTCGCCAAGATCGGCGACGGTATCAACGACGCCCCGGCGCTGGCGGCCGCCGACATCGGCATCGCCATGGGCGGCGGCACCGACGTCGCCCTGGAGACGGCGGACGCCGCCGTGCTGCACGGACGGGTGCGGGACATCCCCGACATGATCGCCCTCGCGAAGAGCGTCATGGGCAACATCCGGATGAACATCGCCATCGCGCTCGGCTTGAAGGCGGTGTTCCTCGTCACGACCGTTGTCGGCATCACGGGCCTCTGGCCGGCCATCCTCGCCGACACGGGCGCCACCGTCCTCGTCACCGCCAACGCCATGCGGCTGCTCGGATGGAAGCCGCGGTGAACGAAGCCGTCGACCAACTCCTTCGGTTCGGCCCGCTTGTCATGCTGGCCGTCACCGCAGCATGGCTGGCGCTCGCCACCCGTCGGACGTCGGCCTCCATCGGCAGCCGTGCCTACGGCTTCGGGCAGAGCGCCCGCCAGCGGCTCGCGCGGCTGCTGTTCGCCGGATCGGTCGTCGGCGCTGTCCTGGCGCTCGTGGCGTACGCAACGGGAGCCACCACGCCGTTCCTCAACCCGATGACGGGCGAGGCCTCGATCGTACGCCTTGCCGGGTTGTTCCTGGCCATGAGCGGACAGGCCCTGACGCTGTTCGCTCAAGACGACATGGGTCGCAGATGGCGGGTCGGTGTCCCGGAAGTGGCGCCCGACGCGCTGGTCACGACGGGTTTATTTGGCCTGTCCCGCAATCCCGTGTTCCTCGGGATGCTCGCCATGGCGGCCGGGCTCGCGGTGGCGGTCCCGGCGCCCGCGATGATCGCCTGCGCGGGTGTCTTCTGGATCGCATGCGAGATCCAGGTCCGGGACGAGGAGCGCTTCCTCCAGCGCTCGTTCGGCCCCGCATACCTCGCCTACCGAAGCGCCGTCCGGCGCTGGATCTGACGACCCGAGGAGAATGAACCCATGATGTCCAAGCGCACGACATTCCTCGCGGGCGCCCTGGCGCTCCTGTCCACGACCGCCATGGCGGCCGAGACCGTCGAGATGTTCTCCACGTC
Organism: Aureimonas sp. Leaf427; assembly: GCF_001425485.1. GTDB lineage: Bacteria > Pseudomonadota > Alphaproteobacteria > Rhizobiales > Rhizobiaceae > Plantimonas. The sequence continues at coordinate 3,759 of NZ_LMQW01000038.1, forward strand.
GGGGTGCGGCTGCTGCATCGGCTGGATGAAGCACCTCGAGGAGGCCGGGTTCGAAGTCTCGAACGAGAACCTCGCCATGGCCGATCTCTACGCCAAGAAGACGGGCGCTGGATTGAAGCCAGGCCAGACCTCCTGCCACACGGGCTTCGTCGGCGGCTACGTCGTCGAGGGCCACGTTCCGGCCGCCGAGGTGAAGCGCCTGCTCACCGAGAAGCCGAACGCGATCGGTCTTGCCGTGCCCGACATGCCTGCGGGCAGCCCAGGCATGGGAACCAGCGACGAGCCCTACGAGGTGCTCCTCGTCGCCCGCGACGGTACGTCGACGGTGTTCGCGCGGTACCCGAAGTGAGGTCTCTCGTCGCCGCGACCTCCCTTGGCCTGGCCGTCCTGCTCGGGCCGGCCAGCGGGCACGAGTTCAGGGCCGGCAACCTCACGATCGACCATCCGTCCTCCCGCCCGACGCCGCCGAACGCAAAGGTCGGCGTCGGCTACCTCTCGATCCGCAACGACGGAACCGAGCCGGATCGGCTGGTCGGCGGGACCGCGACCGTCGCCGGGCGGTTCGAGGTCCATGCCACGACCGTCGAGAACGGCGTCGCGCGCATGCGGCGCGTCGAGGACGGGATCCTCGTCGAACCCGGGGCCACCGTCGACCTCGCCTCCGGTGGCACCCACGTCATGCTGCTCGACCTGAAGGGGCCGATCGTGAAGGGCACGTCGTTCGACGGCACCCTTGTCTTCGAGCGTGCCGGGACCGTCCCCGTCCGGTTCTCGGTCGAGGGCTTCGGCGCGGCTGCCGCCGCGCCTTCGCACGCGGGGCACCAGCCATGACGCTTCGCGCCGTCCGCCGCTGGCTCTGGGGCGCTGTTGCGGTCGCCGCGGGTGTCCTTGCCGGCGCGGCATGGATCATGCCCGGGGCGGCGCCCACACCCGCCGCGTCCACGACGTCGCTCACGCCGGTCGGCGGCGAGTTCAAGCTGGTCGACGAGGACGGGAAGCCAAGGACGTGGGCCGACTTCCGCGGCAAGCCCGTCGCCGTTTTCTTCGGCTTCACGCACTGCCCCGACATCTGCCCGACGACGCTCGGCGAACTGTCGGTGCTCCTCGCCGATCTAGGCCCTCGCTCCAACGACCTTCAGGTCGTGCTGGTCAGCGGAGACCCCGAGCGCGACACGCCCGAGGTGCTGAACGCCTATCTCCAATCCTTCGATCCGCGGATCGTTGGACTGACGGGTCAGGAGGCGGAGGTCGACCGGGCGTTCGCCTCCTTCAAGGCCTACAGGAAGAAGGTGCCGACGGAGGGCGGCGACTACACGGTCGACCACTCGGCCGGGGTCTACCTCTACGACCGCGACGGCGGCTTCGCCGGGACGCTCGACATGCACGAGGACATGAAGGTCCGGCGGCAGAAGGTGGAACGTCTGCTCGCGGTCGGGGCGTGACAGCAGAGTTCAACGCGCCTTGCGGGTCGGCGCGTGGAAGTCGGGCGCCTTGTTGGCGATCCAGCGCAGGAAGCGGGCCACCTCAGGGTTGGTTTCCAAAGGTAGCGCCTCCTCCGCATGCCGTTCCAGATCAAGGTTCGTGAAGCAGGCATGGATCGTCCGGTGACAGATCGGGTGGACCGGAACCGTGTCACGTCCACCGCGGCTCTTCGGAAGCGGATGGTGCCATTCGGTTCGACGGCCGAGAGGACGGGCGCAGAGCCAGCAGCGCGCGGGCCCGGCGGCTGGCGTCGGCGACGGCTCCACCCAGTGTCCCGGTTTTCGATGTTTGCGCGCCACCGCTTGGGTACCCTCCAGTGAATGCTGGTGAGATGAGAGGATGTCTCGGTCCGTTCAAGCGGACATGCGGACGCAACGTGCGCGCCCTCCGACGAACGATGAAAGACACCTGAGGATGAACCATCTGCGCGAGACGCTCGAAGCCAGACAGGTGGCGATCTACTTCGCGACAATCCTGGCAGCCGTCGCGGCGTCGTTCGCCCTTCCAACGACGGGCCTCGCGTCGGCCATCGATCCCGCCTTGGCCTTCATGCTGTTCGTCACCTTCCTTCAGGTCCCGTTGGCCGATCTCTGGCGCGCCCTCCTTCAGGTCCGGTTCCTCGCCACCCTGGCAGGGGCGAACTTTGTGGCGATCCCCGTTCTGGTGTTCGGCCTCCTCCAGTTCCTGCCCGCCGACCCCATGCTCCGCCTCGGCGTCCTCATGGTGCTGCTGGCGCCCTGCATCGACTACGTCGTGACCTTCGCCCAGATCGGCCGGGCCGACGCTCGGCTCCTGTTGGCCTCGACGCCCGCGCTGCTCGTCCTCCAGATGCTCCTGCTGCCTGTCTACCTCGGCCTCCTCCTCGGCGAAGACGCCGCTCGGCTGGTTCAGGTCGGGCCGTTCCTCCATGCCTTCGTCTTGCTGATCGCGATCCCGCTGGCCCTTGCCGCGGTCGTCCAGTTCGGCGCGACGCGCAGCGCCGTGGCCGAGCGTGTCCGGAAGAGCCTCGGGGTGATGCCCGTTCCGGCGACGGCGCTCGTCCTGTTCCTGGTCTTCGCGGCGGTCGTGCCTCAGCTCGGGCTCGCAGTCGACGGCGCGCTCCGCGTGGTGCCGATCTACGTCGCCTAGGCCGGATCGACATTCAGGATTCCCAATCGGGTTGATCGCTGATTCATAGGGTTCCGTGTTGCGACACGGAGCTTTGGATGGCGACCAAGCGGT
>NZ_LMQW01000039.1 GCF_001425485.1 Aureimonas sp. Leaf427
GGCCTATGGAGCCGGAACGACGGCCGAGCTGCTCCGAGACCGGCCTCCTGAAGCGCGATCTGAAAGCGGCGCAGGTCTTCAACGCTGGCCGTGTCGGGCGAGCGTCCGAGGAACGAGGCCAGGCGTCCGACGTCGCGCAGGTAGTTGCGCTGCGTCTCAGCAGAGAACCGGCGCATCGTCATGTCGGCGATCAGGCGCTGGCGCAACGGACTGACCGCGGCGGCGGGAATGATGGAGGTCGTCATGGGAAGCTCCGTCCGGGTGAAGGAGCCAGGATCGTCCGCCCGCGCCAGGCGACGCTCAATCAGCGCTGCGCGCTCAAATCAGTCCTCTGACAACAAAGCCGCCGCCCCTCCCGCGGAAGTGGGTTCGTTCTTCCACCCCGTCCGGTCTCAAGCGGCAGAGGGAGTGAACGCCCCATGATCGCACGAAGCAGTCAACCGAAGGGGATGGGGCAGGGCGCAAGCCACTCCTGATCGCAGTAGGACCTGAGCTGCCAACTTCAATCACCGTAGCAGTTCGATCTCGACGTTGAGTTCCAAATCGGCCCATGCCCGATCGGTCGTCAGTGCCCGAATACCGCGAGCGACGGCGAGTGAGAGACAGGCACGATCTCCCAACGACAGTCCAGCGCTTCGGGTGACGCTACGAAGTTCACCAGCGCGTACCGCCTGCGCCCGATCGAAATCGATGATCTGAAGGTGAAGGGGTTCGAGCATGGCAGCCGCCAACTCCGGCGTCCCCCCGCGCTCCACGATCTTTGCCACGACCTCCGAGTAGTTGACGGCAGACATGACCGAACTGTCGAGAGAGGTCTCAACCTGCTCGGCGCCGTCCTCTTCGTTGAGTAGGCAAAGCAGTGCGGATGCGTCCAATGCGAAGCGTTCGGCCATAATTCTACTCAACGGCCGCTTCGGCGCGCCGATCCGCAATCAACTCGTCTGACAGATTGACGCCTTCGGGAACAAGCTGCCTCATCAACCTACGGGCATTAGCGAGGGCGAAACTACGCGATCGCACCCGAAGCTCGCCATCCGCAACTTCCAAGACAACGGTATCACCGACGTTCATGCCGAGTTCGCGGCGGAACTGGGCTGGTATGACCAGCTTACCTCCATCAACAATCTTCACCGCTTTTGTCACCATAACCCATCTCAACCACAATGCACCAGAACAGCCATCATACCAGAAACGCACTTCGGTTCTAGCCAGGCTAGATTGGTTAGCTGTCCCTTGCTCGAGAACGGTATACCGCTACGGGACAGTCTGTCGGTACGCCTCACGATGTTCCATAGCTGTCGAATCCGACTTCTGGTACAGACGATGCGTCTCAGCCACCGTTTTGGTACGAAAGCACGCCTCTCATGCCCCGTTTCGGCTACGCTCGCGTCTCCTCGACCGATCAGGACCTCACCATTCAGCTCGAGAAGCTGAAAGCTGCCGGCTGTCAGGTTGTCCGCTCGGAAAAGATGTCGGGCAAGTCCGCCGAGGATCGGCCCGAGCTTGCGACGGTCATGCAGTTTTTGCGTGAAGGGGACGAGCTTGTCGTCGTTCGCCTCGATCGTCTCGGCCGCTCGACCCGCGACGTCCTCAACCTCGTGCACGAGCTCGACCAGAAGGGCGCTTCCCTGCGCATTCTCGATCCCGAGCTTACAACAGGAGGCGATGTCGGGCGCATCGTCGTCACGGTGCTCGGCATGGTCGCCGAGATGGAGCGCAAGTTCATCGTGGAGCGTCAGCGCGCCGGGATCGAGGCGGCGAAGGTGAGGGGCATCTACGCTGGCATCGGACGCCTGAAGTCGGTGCCGGACGACGAGATCCGGCGTCGACATGCTGCGGGGGAGGGACCTACGCGGATCGCCAGGGCGCTGGGGATTGGACGGACCAGCGTCTATCGTGCGTTGGCAAACGTGCAGCCAAGAAGCGATGTGGAGGCAGCCGATGTCCAATAGGGGCTGAAAGCAGCCTGTCAGCCTTTAGCTCATCTAGATGCAATAGTGGTCATCGCGATGACAGGCGTAGCAGTCGCATTTCGCGCTTCGCTCCAACCGCTGCCGCGTCCTAAGGCGCATCGAGCGTGCCACGCGGGACAGACGTGCGACTCCTGGCGGCTTCGCAGAGTCCGCCGATGTGCGAACCGCTGGTCCCCCGCGTTCCTCTGGTTCTTCGGCTAGACTAGCGTACAAAGCTGGCCAAAGAAGCTGCCAGTCCTGAACGCACGCGAGGCTGACCGTGAAGATCATCTACCGCTCAAGAACGGACCATAAGCGGCAAGCGGGAGGCGGGTCGGAGCCTGTTCTCCAGCTCTCGTGGAATAACTGGGACGACTATGGCCATAAGACTAGCCTGGTTGCGCATCTCCAGCTCGTCGACGGGGAGCGACAACTTGACCCGATAAAAATTCTTGTTGCGGGAAAGAGCTTCACGGCGAACTATTTTGAAAAGCTCATCGAGAGCGGGTGGGATGGAGTCTTCCCCCCACCGGACACGCACTACATCTCCAATCCCAGCGGGATTACTTTCTACGAAGAACTCATCGCTATCGCCGGGCAGGACGCTGCGCTGGGTGCGGCCGAGACGCTGCATGACGCGTCACTACTGGCTCGAGTACGCGACAACGAGGAAGCTTTGGGACTGATCGCTTTATCCGAGTTCCGCTCTTCGCTGCTGCGCGAGCGCGGAAGCCAACGGGCATTCAACGAGGGCTGGAAGCTGTTCATCGGCGAGGATTCGACGGTCGAAGACTTTGGCTTCGCATTTCAGGATCGCGACGGGACCATACAGACGATCCTATTCGAGTTCGGATCGGAATCATTGCTGCCCCATGACGTCAGCCTTCTGATTGGCCCAAACGGGGTCGGGAAGTCGCAACTCCTCTATCAATTTGTCGAACATTGGCTCCAGGCAGGCGGTCCGCCGGACACTGGATTCGAGGCAGCTCCAAGCTTCGGGCGGTTGATCGCAGTGTCGTATAGCCCGTTCGAGCGCCTGCGCGTCGACACCGAAGGCCTCAAGCTCGCGGATCGGGCAGTCTACCAGTATTTCGGGCTGCGCGGCCGAAACGGCCCGCGCACCACTTTGTCGCTCGACCATGCCCGTGAGGCCGCGGTCCAGTCCCTCATCAGCTGTGCGCGGGACGACCGCCGTTTCAGCGGGATCAAGGCGTGGTCCGAGAAGCTGTGGACCCTGCACCAGGTGCTGGGTGAGGCCATCCAGTTCGATTTCGCGACGGTCGAGGTTCCCGCGACCACGAACAGAGAGACGTTTCAAGTCGCGCTTCAGGAGTATCACTCGCCTCTGGTCGAGATCCCCGACGTCGATTCCGACGGCAAGGCCATCACACGCCGCTTCGTTCGCATCGATCACGACACCGCCGGAAATCTCAACCTCGAGGCAGTGAAGCGTCACGCCAAGATCGTATCGGGCGTTTCGCTGTTCCGAAATGGGCAAATCCTGGAGATGAGTTCCGGGCAGCGACTCTTTTCGTACTTGGTGATCAACCTCCTCGGGTCGATCCGGCGCAACAGCCTCGTCATCATTGACGAGCCGGAGCTTTTTCTCCATCCGACGCTCGAACTCGCCTTGGTCACAATGCTCAAATCGATCCTCGCCCAATACGATTCAAAGGCCATCGTCGCCACGCATTCGCTGGTGCTGGTTAGGGAGGTACCACGCGATTGCGTCCATGTATTCGAGCACACCGATGAGGGGTTGTTCATCAAGCGCCCGCCGTTCCAGACGTTCGGCGGGGATATCCAGCGTATCTCGACCTATGTGTTCGGCGACAATTCGGTATCCAAGCCGTTCGAACGGTGGATCGAGGAGGCGTCAAAGGCTGTGGGCGGCCGTAAGGAGCTACTTGCGCGCTTCGCCCCCGAAGATCTGAACGAGGAGCTTCTGATCGAGCTCGGCGACGAAGTAGGGATCGATGATCCGGCTGCCTAAGCCCGTTATCGATATCGCTTCCTATGTAAGCGAGGTCGTTGCCGAGCGACAAAATGGGATAAACGCGGCCTTCTTCGCTGGGATCCAGGCGGAGTGGACCACCCGGTGTCAGCATTATGATATGAAAGCAGGCGATTCAAGCCAGTTGCCAACCTGGGCAACCGCACTTGGACAGGCGACTTCCTTCAAGACCCTCTATGCCTCGCCTGCCGAAGAGGCCGCACAAGCGCCGATCCTGAAGACGCTTCGCGATCGCAGCCTCACCCTGTGCCCGATGTGCGGCGAGGGCGGGACGCCCAATACGCTCGATCACTATTTGCCCAAGCAGGACTATCCCGATTTTGCCATCCTGCCGCTAAACCTCGTACCGGCGTGCGACATCTGCCAGGGGCATAAGCTCGCGCGCTATTCCGGGCCGAATGGCCGGCTGTTCCTCCACCCCTATTACGATGCGTTTCTGGAAGGACCGGTCGCGGCGCTGCGCATACACCCGCCCTATAATGCGCCGACGCCCGAGCTGCTCTGCCATCCCGGGGTGCCGGCGGCGGCCACTGATGTGGTGACCCGCCACCTTGACGAGCTGCAGCTCCATTCCCGGTTCAAGTCCTCCTTTAGGAAGGAATATATTCGCGTGCTCCGGCACGCGGCGAGGATGCGCAATCGGAATCGCGACGTGCACGCGGCCTTCGAGGACCTGCGCGAGCACGCCGCAGACAGGTCGGTGAACAGCTGGGAGCATATCCTATACGATTGCGTTGTGAACGATCCTGAACTGATAGCGTACCTAGCAGCAGGACAATTGCCGAACTACCTATAGCCGGGAAAACCCCCGCCCTTCAGTCGCTTGACTTGGGCGCGAGGAGCTCGCGCCGCCGACCTTTGCGCATGCTGGCGCCGAAGCGGAGGAGGCGCCAAACCTGCAAGCGGGGATAGTCCGAGGCCAGCGCCCGTCAGCTCGCCACCATTGTCGGAGGCGCCAATGCGCGCTTTCCAGAGGTTGTTACGCTGATCCTGCCGTTCATCCGTCCGATCCCGCATCTCGACACCTTGCCTATCGGATGAAGAAGCGAGGCGAGGAAGGGAAAGGTTATGCCAAACGTTTCCCGGCCGAAGCACTGGCCTTGCTCAACGCGTTGGTCGGAAAGGTCCACTAAAAACCCTCGTGGAACTTACGCGAACTACTTGAGCTCATCGCCGAGGCGCCGCCGCGCTGCGGCAAAGCGCCCCTGCCGGTCCCTGAGGCGCGAAGCCAGTGAGTGTGTGAATCGGCGTGGAATAAGGCCCCTGTTTTTGGGGTGATCGGCGTCCAAACGGGGGTCTGACGCAGTCTCGATGACGATCAGGGCGCTCCAAGGAGGCGAGCTTCCAGAAGATCGAGCTTAGCGCGACCGTACATCTGGCGCTTGACGAGCTTCAGGCGGTTGACATG
>NZ_LMQW01000040.1 GCF_001425485.1 Aureimonas sp. Leaf427
TCTCCAACCGCTCGAAGGCACTGTGCTTATGGACGTCCATACGCGCAGTCTCTTACCGCGCCGGTTAGTCCGAAAGGCGGTTTAGACCGTAGGCGTACTTAGCTGCTGACGCATGGTGCATTAATCAAGAGTTTTGCACGGGCTTTGGCATGGCTGGGGTGGGTGGAAAAGAGGCAGTCGGCTTTTTGGATGGTTAGCGCAGATAGCGGTCGTTTATTCGTCCCCGATAGGCTCGATCCCGAGATCAATGCCGAGGCCCACAAGGTCGGAAAGAAGCGAGCAGTCGAACATCTCGCCCCGTTCTCCGACAGTCCATGTGATATAGAAATTGATCGAGCCTCCAGTCGCCCGCAGGCCAAGAAGGAAATCCCGCCTGGGAATAAGTGCAGCAACAATCGCTTGAAGCCGTTCTGCTAATTCGCCATCATTACCTGCGCCGAGATCAAACAAACAATAAGTCGCGTCGTAATGTCCCGCCAACGCAGTGCCGCGTGGCGTTACGCGAGGCTGGCCCAACTTCCAGCTTCGATTCACCGGCAGACCTACACCCCGAGCAATGTCGGTCGGATCAGCATCCGGGTGATGCACCTGAAGCGATATGCCATAGCTGAAGCTCATACGGCAGATAGACGCGATTTGGTCGGCGTCTGCAATTGGCGTCCGTAGGCGGGGGCAAATTGTATGCTTGGGTCGAAAGCGGACCTCAGCCATCCTGAGCATCAGGTTTGCACGGCTGAAAAGTGATGGCTATGGAGCGGGCTCGGATCAGGCCGCTCAAGCCGTAGCAAGGCTCAAACTCGATTTCGATGTCCTGCGGTAGAGGATCGAGCGCGAGGTAGCCCCGGCGCTCCGGGCGATCACGAGCGCGGCGTAGGATCAGCCCACCGATGACGTTTTGGATGCTGAAGCCTTCGAGTTGCAGGTCCATGATATCGTTTAGTGCGAAGGTCACGATGACATGTCGGTTAAGCGTGATGCAGCCATCCTCGCCGACCGGGTCCGTCATGATCCAGCCGTGAAGACGCAACGCGCTTTGCCCCTCGCGGCGCAGGTCTAGGCTAAGAATTTCGGCGTCGTGGAAGCTCGGCGCCTGGCCGAACCAGCGCAGGAGTTCCGTGCCACCGGCCACCTCATGGTAGATCCCTACATCCTGACTGCTCACCATGCATGGCATTCAGACATGGGCATAGAAGCTCTGCAATAGGTTGATGTATCATAATTCAAGCCTCTTGTGCGGAGCCTTGGCAACGCTGGGATGGTTGGAGAGCGGCTGGACGTGACTGAAAATCTCTATGAACGGAGAAAGCAGTGGCGCTTGTTATGGCTCTCAAGCCTTAGCGAGATCGCTGACATTGAAATGCAAAAAGCGACCTGGTTAAACATAAATCCAATAACATGGAACCCACACTACACATTCTTGGAATTTATAATCTCATACATTGAAAGTATAGAGATTACGTTTGGGGTCTTTGAAGACAGAGCTGACTACATTTCGCAAGCCTCTCCAGTTCTGACATATCATGTATCGAACGGACTAATAACTAATGATGAATTAGAAGCGGTTGGCAATTTACATGCAATGATCTGTGCTTATAGGCCGCCTAATGACGATTATTACGACCATGAAGGAATAATCGATGACTGCAACTGGCAAGCGGTTGTAGCCGCTGCGGCGACTGCTCGTAGTCGGCTAATGTCGTTGATCCTTGATTCATCAGAACTTCATACATTAGCGCAGCCCAGCATCCACGCTCTGCAAGCTGCCCGGCAAAAACTACCGAAAAAACGCTAAGCATTGGAAACTGTCGACTTATGTGCAGAAATTAAGACTTTTGCACGCGGCGCAGCTGCCAGCCTCGCGAATGGGCTAGATAGTGCAGAAAATAGGTGCATGACGAGCTTGGCAGGAATGAAAATGCGAGAGGTCTGCTTCGATTAGCGGCGCCTTCGAGGCAGGCCGCCGCCCTTCCCGCGGAAGCGGGTTCGTTCTTCCACCCGTCCTTCGCGTTAGCAGGCCTACCAACGGGATGGCTCACCCGACCGTGAACGCGGGAGGTTCGCCGTGATCGCCGCAAGAGCGATTTCATCTGCTTTGCAATGGACAATCTGACGATCAACGTCCAAGCGCCCGCCGCCATGGATCAAACCATCGGGACGACGCCCCGAAAGAGGCCCTCCTTCTGCAGGTTCTGGAAGATGCCGATGGCCGTTGTTCGGCTGTCGGTCATTTGCTCCTCGTCGTTGGCTGCCGGCTCGAGAGCCGGAAGGATCATATCGATCGCGCAGGATAGCGGGCTCAACGTACCGATGGAGACGTAGCCTTCGTCAAGGAGGTGCTCCAGCAAATGATATGCAGCGAGCCCCAGCGTCGCAACGTGCGTATCGCGCGTCACCGAGGGGCTTATGCATCGACGAGCTGTGGCTTGAACCCGCCGCTGGATCTTCGGCCGAGCAGCCGGCGGCGCTTGATCCATGAGTTCGCGTGCCGCCGTCTTGAGATGCTCGGCGGCCCCCATGTTGGCGAAATCGGGAAGGGTTGCACCCTGCTGGACGACTTTCAGCAGGCCGACGAGGATCAGCTCCTCGACAAGCCATCGTTCGTTCATGGCGATCAGCCCTTCAGGCGATCCTTCAACGCTTTGGCCACGACAAAGCCCAACCTCTTGGATGCCGCGATCTGAATCGTCTCGCCCGTTGACGGATTCCTGCCCTCGCGCGGTCCGCTCTCTTTAACCTTGAACTTCCCGAACCCGTTGATGGAGACTTCCTCGTCACGCGCGGCCGCGTCCGCCAGAGCTGCGAAGACGCTCTCAACGATCGCCTTGGCATCAGCCTTGGAGATGGAATGCTGTTCGGCAACCAAGGCCGCGATATCGCTGTTGTTCACGTCCGTCTCCAGTGAAGCTTGCATCGTCATCTCGACGAGGGAGCGCATACCGTCTGAGCGATGTCATGGGCAAGGTTGGAGGTCATAGGGACATGAACGGTTTCTGCCCCCCTCTCAACAATTCTGCGGGCCACCGCTTTGCACTGGCCGCTACCGGTAGGGCCCTGCAAACAGGTCTCCGATGGCACGTCGCATAAGGTAGGTGATGCGTCGGCGGGCGAGATGGTGTGGCCGATCGTGGATCATGTGGCAGCGCTGGCAGAGCGCGGCGAGATTGGCCGCGGCGTTGTCGGCGACGTCATGATTGAGGTGGGCACAGGCGATCACGACCTTGGTCGAGCGATGACCAGAGGTGGTCCCGAAAATTCGGACCAGTGTTTAGAGTGGATCGCCTGCTGATAGGGACGATCCAAGCATGTCGAAGAGGGCGCGGTATTCCGCGGAATTCAAAGCTAAGGTCGCGCTGGATGCGATCCGTGGCGAGCTGACGCTGGCCGAACTGGCCAAGAAGCACGGGGTGCATCCGAACGTGGTCGGTCA
>NZ_LMQW01000041.1 GCF_001425485.1 Aureimonas sp. Leaf427
AGTGGATAGAGGCCAAGACGCAGTTCGCTGTCGTCTTTGCAGACCGCTTCGTCCTCTGACGAAAACGGCCTCCCGCACAGAACTCCTGACAGTCCCCCGTGTCCGCGACTCAGCCCAAAGCCAAGCCGAGATCGTGCTGGCGGCGGGGGGCGACGGAACCGTCACAGCGGTCGCCTCCGTTCTCGTCGGCACCGAAAAGATCCTCGCGCTCCTGCCCCTCGGGACCGCCAACCTGCTCGCACGCGACCTGCGCATACCGCTCGCTCTCAATGAGGCCATAGCTTCGTCACCGCAATGACGTGGTCGACACAAGCGCGCCGGCGCGCAGGGCTTAGTAGTTTCCCCGTGCAGCCTCTGCCAGGATCAGCTTGTCGAGGGTCAGATCGGCGACCGCCTTGCGAAGCCGCTGGTTCTGAGTCTTCAGGTCCTTCCGCCGCTTCACCTGGTCGACCTTCAGGCCGTCGAACTCCTTGCGCCACCTGTAATAGGTGACCTCCGTCACGCCGATGGAGCGAACCGCGTCCGCCGTGGATCTTCCTTGCGACACCAGAACGTCAACCTGCCGCAGCTTCGCGACGATCTCTTCGGGCTTGGGTCGTCTTGCCATGTCCGTCCTCCTTCAGGCTCTCAAAGCCATACTTCAGGGCGGACCATTTCAATGGGGGCGGATCAGGCTGGCGGCGTCACTACAACACGATCCGGCCGCATGGATCGATCGGCTACAGGCCGCCAGCACCGGAAGTGTTCGTGCCAGCCTTTGCCGCTTGGCCGGCTGCGCTTACCCGACCTGCTTCGCCGGCCAAGCTACCGCTGGTGCAAAGACCAACCCTGAACTAACTTTCAACCTGGACCACTCATTGGGGGCCGATCAGAGGCAACCACCTTTCGACCCCATTGCTTCCTACCGTCCGGACCGTAGATCCAGACTTGGCAGGGGACGTGAATGACAAAGGTGCCTCCGACGTTCCGCATCTTCTCGGGGATCATCGCTGTGTATCCGTCCAGCTCGACGGTCTCGCCAGCGTCGATGCGGGTGGTTCCTGCGGGATCGCGGTTCGGGCGATAGATAGCCGATAAAGCAGGAATGCCGGCTTCGACGTCGTAGAAGTCGACCCACGGCGAGCCGTCGCCGGACTCTAGCTAGGCCGTGTGGACGGATTTAAGCAGGATGAAGCCGCACGCGAGCGAGACGAAGCTTGAGAAGCTCTTGGCGGTTTTCTCGCAGCGAAACGCAATGCGTTTGAAGCGCTTCAGCTTGCCGAAGGCTTGCTCGATGCGCGCCCGGCCCTTGTACATGGTCTTTGGGAAGAACTTGGGTCTGTTCTTGGCGTTCGACCTTGTCGGGATCGCCGGACAGATGCCGCGAGCGCGAGCCGCGGCCCGGTTTGCCTTGGAATCATAGCCTTTGTCGGCCAGAGCTGCCCGGGGTTTCACGTCGGGTCCGATGTCGAGCAGAAGCGGGAAGACGGGACTATCGCCCGCTTCACCGCCCGTCAGATGAAATGCGATGGGCCGGCCATCGAAGTCGGTCTTGAGGTGGATCTTGGTCGAGAACCCACCCTTGGAGCGACCGAGCGCCTGACTTTGCTGCCTCCTTTTGCCCCTGCTGCCGAAACGTGGGCGCGAACAACGGTGGAATCGAACATCTGCACCAGATGAGCCGTTTGGCTCAGGTCCGCGAGCGTCTCGAAGAACGCCTCGAAGACACCGGCCTCGCGCAGCCGCCAGAACCGCTTCCACACCGAGTTCCAGTTTCCGAACTCAGCCGGCAGCGCCCGCCACGAGACGTTGTTCAGCGTGAAATAATGCAAGGCTTCGAGGAACTTGCGGTCGTCGCGTCCCTTGTCGCCCCGGCGCGAGCAAACCGCCCGAAACACCGTGACCGCCACAGCCCACTCATCGTCCGTCATTCGTGTCAGCATGGTCGATCTCCCAAAACCGACCCGCTATGAATCACCCATTATCCAATTTGGGAATCCCCAGCGTCTGAGCTTCGGATAATCCGTCCACACGGCCTAGCAAAAGATCAGCTTCTTTACTCGGGCCGCGATGTGGATCCTCTCGTGACCGTCCTCGTCGAGCCTGCGCATAACGACGAAATCGTCCGCCGGTCCGTAAACACCGGATGGCTGGAGGGCGGGTAGTGTCCGCGCTGGTGGTGGAAATTCGGACGTCAAACGGTGTGACGGAGGTGGCCACCGGATTGGCCGGCTAAGGTGGAGTTGCGAAGCTTCAACCTGACCGGAGAACCCGATGACCGAAGACAGATTACCGCTTGCCGAGCTTCTGGCGAAGGCGGGCGACGGCGATTTCCTGAGGACGATCGCCGAGAGCGTGATGCAGCTCATCATGGAGGCTGACGTGGAGGGTGTGATCGGCGCCGGGCGTCACGAACGAACGGTGGAGCGGGCGACCTATCGCAATGGCTATCGGGACCGCTCGCTCGATCATGGAGGCTGACGTGGAGGGTGTGATCGGCGCCGGGCGTCACGAACGAACGGTGGAGCGGGCGACCTATCGCAATGGCTATCGGGACCGCTCGCTCGATACCCGGCTCGGCTCCTTGCAGCTTCGCATTCCCAAGCTCCGGCAGGGCAGCTACTTTCCGCCGTTCCTGGAGCCACGGAAGCTCTGGGAGAAGGCGCTCGTCGCCGTCATTCAAGAGGCCTGGATCAGCGGCGTCTCCACCCGTCGCGTCGATGATTTGGTGCAGGCGATGGGCCTGTCTGGCATCGGCAAGAGCACTGTCTCGAAGCTTTGCAAGGATATCGACGAGCGCGTCGGCGGGTTCCTCGATCGCCCGCTCCTCGGCGACTGGCCCTATCTGTGGCTGGATGCGACCTACCTGAAGCAGCGCGAGGGCGGGCGCATCGTCTCGGTCGCCGCGATAATCGCCGTGGCCGTCAACACGGACGGCAAGCGCGAGATCGTCGGTCTCCACATCGGGCCGTCGGAAGCGGAGACGTTCTGGTCGACCTTTCTCAAGAGCCTCGTGCGCCGTGGCCTGTCCGGCGTGAAGCTCGTGATCTCGGATGCTCATGAAGGGCTAAAGGCGGCCATTCGCCGGGTGTTCAGCGCGTCCTGGCAACGCTGCCGCGTCCACTGGATGCGCAACGCCCTGTCCTATGTCCCCAAGGCGCAGCAGAGCATGGCGGCCGCAGCCCTGCGCCAGGCTTTTATTCAGCCCGACCGCGCCGGCGCGGCCCAGGCGCTGCGCCATGTTGCCGACCAGCTCCGGGGAAAATGCCCCAAGCTCGGCAGCTTCATCGACGACAGCGAGACCGACGTGCTGGCGCATCTGGACTTCCCAAGCCAGCACCGGACCCGGATCCATTCGACCAACTCACTGGAGCGCTTGAACAAGGAGGTGAAACGGCGCGCCGATGTCGTCGGCATCTTTCCGAACGAGGGCTCCATCATCCACCTCATCGGCGCGGTCCTCCTCGAGGCCAACGACGAATGGCAGACGCAGAACCGTTACATGCAGACCGAGCCCATGGCCGAACTCATGGCCGCAACCTGGAGCGCACCCCGTTTTGACCGGACAGGTGGCATAGCCGATAAGGCATAGGCATTCGCCTATGAGTACGACTATGTCGAAAGCATCTGACGGCCCGATTTCACGGGTCGAAGTTATCACCTCGGTGCAACGGCGGCGGCGCTGGTCGACGGCCGAGAAGGTCCGGCTTGTCGAGGAGGCGATGCAACCCGGAATGAGCGTGTCTTTCGTGGCGCGTCAGGCTGGCGTCTCACCCTCGCAGCTCTTCGCCTGGAAGCGCCGGATGCTGGAAGGCGGTCATGCAGCGGTCCAAGCTGACGAGGATGTCGTCGGCACTTCGAGGGTCCGCGATCTGGAGAAGCGGGTCCGCGACCTCGAGCGTTTGCTCGGCCGCAAGACGATGGAGAACGAGATCCTCAAGGAGGCGCTGGACGTCGCCCGCCCAAAGAACGTATGGCTCGCCCCGCCTGCAAGCGACTTTTTGACGGCTGTTCAGTCTGCGCCAACGTATCCGGTCTCGGGGCTGCAATCGTCCCCGGCCAAGATG
>NZ_LMQW01000043.1 GCF_001425485.1 Aureimonas sp. Leaf427
TCGCTACTCGTTACGACCGCCGCACCATCCACTTCAAAGGCTTCGTCCACTTGGCCGGCGCCATGCTCTGGTTGGGCTGAATGTCGATCCGGCCTAGGCCGTCGCCGCACCGATCGTCGGTTGGTTCGTGGGCCGGCTGGCGGGCCTTGACGCTTCCGGGGCGAGGGCGATCTCGTTCAGCTCAGCCACGCGCAACTCCCTCGTCGTGCTGCCGCTGGCCTTCGCCGTTCCCGGCGCCGTACCTCTCCTGCCGGCGGTGATCGTCGCCCAGACGGTCGTCGAGCTGGTTGCCTCGCTCGCCTACATGCGGGTCATGCCGAGAATGAGCAGGATCGAGGTAGCCGCGGCCGCATGAGATCGTAATGCCGCGTCAGCGGAGGTCCGGGGCGCTCCAGCCCTTCGCCTCGTCGACCCAGACCTTCTGGCTCCGCTTGTCGTAGATGCAGAGCATCTTGCCCTTGGCGCCCTTGAGGGCCTTCTGGGGGAAGACGCCGGTGACCAGCGTCGCCACCTTGTTCAACGTGTCGTCGAAGAGCACCAGCTCGGACACGTGCGCGTGCTTCAAGCCGCTTGCCGCGGCGCACTTCTCGGCCACCGCCAGGTTCAAGCGTGCCCAGGCGTCGTCGGAGGACGCCTGTGCGGCGGAGGTGGCCAGCAGGAGCGGAAGGACGATCGGCAAGTGGCGCATCGATGGGTTCTCCGGAGGCGGTTGGCACGTCCGTCGCTCGGACCACGGCTTGCGGGAGCTTCTGCGGGACCCCGGTGTCGATCATGTGGCGGCAAGTCCTATGACGCGCCGAGCGTCGGCCAACTTCGAACCGTGGCGAAGCGCAAGACGGGGCGGGAACCCCGATTGCCCGGCGCGCGACCGATAGGTGAGCCGTCTCTGCCTTTTCACCTGACAGCGTGGGTGCAAGCGGGGGTTTACCCGTGTTCCCCGATCGGGCACCGTTCCTGCGTCATCCGAGTCATCGACGCGTGACATGGCCGATCCGACCCGCGCGGAAGCCGTCGCTTCGTTCGGTCAAATGACGGAACATTGTTCCCTGGACGGGAATTCCTAAGTTGTGCCTTGTGAGGGAACTCTGTAACGATATGCGTGTCCTCTCCAAGCAGACGTTGAAGAAGTTCTGGGAGTCGGAACCGAGGCACCTCGTCGCTAAGGGTCCTCTGGAATCGTGGCACGAGGAAGCGAAGGCCGCGAAGTGGAAGCATCCGAACGACCTGAAGTCGACCTACCGGAACGCGAGCGTCCTCAAGAACGGGCGGATCGTCTTCAACATCAAAGGCAACGACTACCGCCTCGTCGTCAGCATCAACTACGTGATCAGCAATGTGTACGTATGTTGGGTCGGGACGCACGAGGACTACGACAAGATCGACGCGGAGACCGTCCGATGCACGTGAAGCCCATCAAGTCGGAAAGCGACTACGAGACCGCGCTCGCCCGCGTCGGCGACCTGATGGCCGCGGAGCCGGGTACGCCCGAGTTCGACGAACTCGAGGTCCTCTCGACGCTCGTCGAGGTGTGGGAGGACAAGCACCATGCCATCGCGCATCCCGACCCGATCGACGCCATCGCGTTCCGGATGGATCAGGCTGGCTTGGTCCAGCGCGACCTCGTGCCGTTCATCGGGAGCGCCAGCAAGGTGTCCGAGGTTATGAACCGGAAGCGGCCCCTGACGCTCGCGATGATCAAGGCGCTGCATGCCGGGCTCGGCATTCCCGCCGAGGTGCTCCTACGCGAGCCGGAAGCGAAGGACGGGGTCGATGCGTCGCGTTGGCCGTGGACCGACATCGTGCGCCGTGGTTGGATCCCGGGGTTTTGCGGGACCGCCAAGGAAGCGCGCGCTCGCGCCAACGAGCTTGCGGGTTCCCTCATACCGCCGGCTTCGGCAGGTTGCCTCCAGCCGGCCCTCTACAGGAGGACCATCCGCGCCAAGGGTGTGACGGACGAGCACGCCGTGGCGGCCTGGACGTCCCGCATCGTGTCGCTTGCCTGCGACGAGACATTGCCGGGACGCTACGTACCCGGGTCGGTCGACGAGGGCTTCGTGGCTGGGCTGGTCCGGTTGAGCTTCCTCGACGAGGGGCCGCGTCTCGCTCGTGAGTATCTCGGCAAGAACGGCATCCACCTCGTCGTCGAGAGGCACCTGCCGAAGACGAGGATCGACGGTGCGGCGACCAAGCTGCCCGACGGCTCGCCCGTCATTGGCATGTCGCTCCGCCACGACCGCCTCGACAATTTCTGGTTCTGCCTGGCCCACGAGCTGGCGCACGTTGGTCTGCACCTCGATGGCGAGGCGGCGGGCGAGTGGTTCGTCGACGACCTCGACTCCGCAGGCGAGGGGAAGGAACGCGAGGCCGACGACTGGGCACGGGAAGCGCTGATTCCGGCGTCGGTCTGGTCCGAGGTCGTCGGCGACGTGCGGCGGGAGTCCGACGTGCGGAGCTGGGCGCGCAAGCTGTCGATCAGCCCGTCTATCATCGCCGGACGGATGCGGTTCGAACAGAGGAACTATAGGCTGATGACCGACCTCGTAGGACAGGGCGAGGTCCGTCGCCACTTCGGCATCGCATGAAGAAGGCGTGCCCGGGTAAAGAAGCTGGCGCCCGACGCGATGACAAAGGCTGTTGACGAGCCATCGTAAGTTCACTACTTGTTCACGGATGGTTCCGCACCTGATCCTCGACCGCCAGCAGACGCGCCTCCGGTGCCTCGCGGTCGCGTGCGCCGCCGTCGACTTCATATCCATACGCTGACGATCCGACCTCGATCAGGTTAGCGGACGCGTGGCCATGCCCGTCCGAATCGGAGCGGCGTGCATGCACCTTCCCCCTTCAGACCACTTCAAGACCGCTTCCAAGAGCGGAGGCAGACAGGTCGCCGCAGAAGCGGTGTCTGCCTTCGGCCCGGTCCAGACGATGCGCTGCGTCGGCCTTCCACGCTTTCGTACGCAGATCGTGCGGGACGCAGCCTGCCTTCTCGACGTCGATCCCAGCGTCACCTCCTGGACCTGCTCCCCGACCCCGCTGTTCGACGGCGAACTCGCGTTCCAGCCGGACTTCGAGATCGTCGGCGAGACGGCGGTTGAGCTCGGCACCGTCGACGATGGCGCCGAGGGGATCCCCGACTGGGTCCGTGCGGCGGCTGCCGCGAAGGGCATGCCGCTCCGGATCATCGCGCCGCCCGACCTCGAGTGTATCCGTCTGGAGAACGCGCGCGAACTACTCAGGTATGCCGCTTGGCGGGTGACGCTGTCTGACCGCGTGCGGCTTCTCGCGGCGCTGGACACCGAGGGCAGCCTGACCCTCGCCGAGGCGATGACCGCGATCCGGAACTCCAACGATCCCATAGGCGCCATCGCGGCGCTGGCGCTGCGCCGCACCCGATGGGTCACCTCTTCGGATGGCTCGCCACGGTGGCGCGCTCTCGGGACACCCCGCTCGCGCGCGACCTCGTCGCGGCGATGGAGGAAATCGCATGCCGCGGCGGTCGCCGCCGCATGTGGGGACGCAGCAAGGCCCCGCCGCTTGTCAAGGACGGGACGATGACGCTGACCGAGTTCGCCTCGGCTCTCGGGATCGGGACGCGTGCGGTCAGGCGCATCCCGGTCCTCGACGACGTCCTGCCACGCGGCCGGGGCGGTTCGTCGCGCCTCTACTTCTCGCCCGACGATCTCGCTGTCGCCAAGGACGCCATCGACACGGCGATGACCGCCGTGGAGGCACGCACGGCGCTCGGACTGCGGGTCGTCGACCTCCCGAAGCTCGAGGCGGCCAGGTTGGTCCGCTGCGTGCCCCACCGCCTGTGGCCGCTGAACTCCAAGGCTTACCTGCGCGCGGACGTCGACGCGTTGCTCGAACGGATCGACGCGTTCGAGGTCACCGACGTCCCGTCCGTCGGCTTCGAGAGGATGGTGACCGCGATGCGGGTCACGAGCGGCGCGTTGGCATGCCGCGTCATGGCCGGGGAAGTCCGGCCGTTGGGGGTCGGCGGCCGGGGCCGCGGTTTCCGAAGCCTTCGGTTCGACGCGGCCGAAGCCGGCGTGGCCGCGACGGAGCCGGGCAAGAGCGTCACCGACGCCGCGGTGAGGCTTGGGGTTTCGCCACCCACCGTTCGCATGCTCGTCGAGACGGGCCGCCTGGACGTTATCGGCCGGGGCATCTGGCGGGGCGGCATCTGCCCGGCCTCCCTCGAGTCCTTCGCCGACGCGCACGTCTCGACCGAGCACCTCGTGGTCCCGCTGGGCTGCCATCCGCGTGGCGTGGCCAGCCGCCTCGCTGCCATGGGCGTCCAGGTCCTGAAGGTCGGACGGGACTCGATCGGCCTCGTGACTAAGGCTGACGCCGCGCGGGTTCTCCTGCACCGCAAGGATGCCGCGCCCGCTTCCTCGACCGTGGACGAACCGAAGATCGAGGGCCTCCCCAAGGTCCGTCGCTGGCGCCCTGCAAGGATCGGCTTCGGCGGCGAGGGCATCGTCTACGTCGCCACCACCAAGCGCGTCACGGCGACGTTGACGCTGAGAAGGAAGACCGAACTGGCCGTCGACTGCTCGCGGGCGTCCGGCGGCCGTCGCTTCCGCATCGCGGGACTCGTCGGGGACAGTCTGGCTGTACGCCTGCCTGGCTTCCGGATGGAAAGAGGTGCCGAAGGGCGCTGCGTGCTCTGGGCGACCCTGGACTCGACGGGCGACGACGGGGAAGGACTGGCGGCACGCAACCAGTGGATCGAGGCTCGCCTCAACGACCTGGCCGACGTCTTCACCCTCATCGACGCAGAGGAGCGGTTGCTGAAGGCCTAGACTTGCGGCAACTCGTCACACAATCTCAGCAGCCTCATCAAGCGTCGAGACATGATCGTCCTCCACGGTTGACGCGCGCGAGGTGCAACGCTCGAGTTCGCGTTCAAAAAACAGACGCAGCGGGCCCGGCTGGGCAGACGTGCCTGGACGAACTAGACTGACCTCGCGACTCGGGCGAAACCGAGAGTCTGTCGGGCTTTGAGCAGTGAATCCCAAAGCCGTGTCGTCAGGTCCGCCTGAATCCCAAACGGCTGTCGTCTGTCCCAAGCCTCCATGTCGTTAGAGGATGCGAGGGCTCGATCTGGCAGGGCTCTGGCAGGACCATGAATCCCAGAGGGTCTGTCGTCCGCCAAAAACTATCACTTCATTGATCTTTTGCCGGACCGGATGCCTCTTGCCGTTCGGCGAGCGTGCGGTCCTTTGGCCGAGCGGCCTGCCGTTATCCGACGCGGCCGACGGCGTTCGAGGGCAGTCCGATACGATCGCTCAAGGGACGCAAGAGCGGCTGATGATCTGTCGGAGGACTTAAATTTGACGCGGTGCGGTAGGAAACAGGGTCTGCGGGGTTGAGCCGGGCTCTAGATGCACCAGAGTTAGACACCGCGCCGAAATGGTGCGGGAGGGACGGGATTGATCTTTTTGAGAACGCTGCCGGTCCTGGCGCTCCTTCTCGCTTCCTGCTCCGTTGCGCCCGTTCTCGATCTGACGCCCCGGAAGGTGCTGGCGCCGGCGTCCAAGGCGACGCGGGTGGCGGTGCGCGGGAACGCGGTCGTCAAGCCGCAGAGCCTCGTCGAAGGGCCGCTGCTGAAGGCGCCAAGCGGCTTTCTCTTCTTCTGTTCGCGAAATCCCGGGGACTGCGAGGGCGGCTCGAGCCAAGACGTCGCCTGGGATGCGCCCATGCAGCAGCAGGTTCGCGTGGTGAACGCATCGGTGAACCGCAGCATCCGGCCGCAGGGCGACGCGTTCGAGGAGTGGAGCGTCGGCGTGGAGGCAGGCGACTGCGAGGACTACGTGCTGACGAAGAGGCGACAGCTCATCGGCGCGGGACTGCCGTCGTCCTCGCTGCGAATCGCTGTCGCGACGACGGCGAAGGGCGAGATGCACGCGGTTCTGGTCGTGAAGACGTCGAGCGGCGACTTCGTTCTCGACAATCGCAACGATCGCGTTCTGCAGCCGCGGGAAACCGATCTCGACTGGATCATGATCGCCTCCGCCGAAGATCCCCAGATATGGCACAAGGTCGAGCAAGAGACCGTCAGCCTCTAGGCGGCGAGGGCCGTCGAGGTCGCGCGATATCCGATCTGCAAGATCGGCGACGCAACGAGTCGCGAAAAGCGCCGTCGCGTCGGCCCCATCCGAACTTCAGGTGGGGCTCTTAGATCGTTATCTCCCTATTTGGATGAGAAGCGCAGCAATCGCCGTGACGACCGCGTGATCTTCGAAATTCTGGACCTCAACCTGATTATTCGTTTGTCTTGCAGGAAACTTTCGACGTTTTCCTTATGGCTTGCCAGCGGAAGCAAAGGACAATGAGAGGCGAGCCGCTGAGCGACGTTGCGGTGCCGGCTGTGGAATTTTTCTACCTTCGGCTTGAAACTGCATAGGTTTCGCCAGTCTTCATTGCGTAATCTTTCTAAACGGCATGCCGGGGAACGGCCGTTTTCGAAAGACGTGGCGGCGCACTGAGCGATTTATAAAGACATTCCGTCCTATGTCCTTGTCGTCGACAAGACGACGCGACGGGGGCGCTTGATGCCGTTCGTGAAGAACCTCGGAATCAGGGCCAGGCTCGTGGTGCTCACGGCGGCGTCCGTTGCGCCGCTCATGCTCCTTCTCGCTGCCGGAATCGCCTATTCCTACGGGGACGCTCTCGACCGCGCCAAGCTCGACGTTCGCAAGACGGCCGAAATCGCCGCTGCCCGATTGTCCGATACGTTCCAGGATGCGCGGGGGCGGCTCGACATCATCCGCAACCTCGTCGAAGTCAGGCGCAGCAGCGGTCCGAGCTGCGATGCGTTCATGACGTCGCTGCAGAAAGCCAATCCCCAGTTCGTCAGCCTCGGCCTTGCCGACCGCGAGCGCGGCACGATCTGCCGCGGACAGCTCGGCGGGTCCTATCGGCTGGAGGATCGATCGCGGATCGCCGAGGTCCTGGCGATGGGGCCCGACGGCTTTGCGGCCGGCACCTACGAGGAGGGCATCGCGGCCGGCATGACGACGGTCCTCGTCGTCATGCCGATGGCGCCGGTGGGCGGACGGGCCACCGGCGTCATCTTCGCCGCGATCAGCCTCGATCATCTGATGCAATCGGTGCGCGAGCTATCCTCCGGTCACGATCGTTCGGTGGTGCTTCTGGAGGCTTCGACGGGGCGCGTCCTTGTGCGCCGGCCGAACGAGGTTCTGTTCGGAACCGCCATGCCGGACCATCCGATACTGCCGTTCCTGCGCACCCACCGAGACGGCGGTGTCGCGGAACTTGACGACGATGACGGAACGCCGCGGATCTTCGGCGCGGCGCCCTTGCCGGATACCGGTTCGTCGGGTCTGACGCTGCTGGTTGGCGCGTCGCGCGCGGCGACCATCGCCGCCGTGAACCTGCGCAGCCTCATCGCGGTGTTTCTCTCGCTCCTCGTTCTCGGCCTCGTCATCGCCGCCATATCCTGGCTCGGCACGGAAATGCTGGTCCGGCCGATCCGGCGTCTCGTCCAGATGGCCTCTCGCATCGGCGCCGGCGAGTTCGAGGCGCGCACGCAGATCGAGGGCTGGCAGGCGCCGGAGTTCCGCGAACTTGCCTCCACGCTCGACATCACGGCCGTGCGCCTGGAAGAGGGTCGAAGGGCCGAGGCGGCGGTCGCGGCGAGCGAAAGCCGATACCGCCTTCTGGCCGAGAACACGGCCGACATGATCACCTGCGTCAGTGCCGACGGTCGGCGAACCTTCGTCTCCGGCGCCAGCGTCGAGCTGCTCGGCCTGCGCCCGGAGGAGCTGCTGGGCGAGAAGGCGATGGATCTGTCCCATCCCGACGATGCCGAACAGATCCGCTCGATGGCGGCGCGGCTTCGGGCCGGCGGGGTGCGCGATGCGCTCCGCTACCGGGTCCGCCACCGGGATGGCCGCTATGTCTGGATCGAGGCCACCGGCCGGCGGATCGAGGGCAGCGACGAGCTGGTCTTCGCCATTCGCGACGCATCGCACCGCAAGGCCATGGAAGATCATCTGGAAGCGGCAAACCGGCGGCTCGCGACCCTTGCCGCCACGGACGACCTGACCGGCCTGCCCAACCGCCGGACCTTCAACGACAGATTGGCGAACGAGATCGCCCGATGCGTGCGAAGCGGCGCGCCGATCAGCCTCGTTCTGGTCGATGTCGATCGCTTCAAGGCCTTCAACGACGGCTATGGCCATCAGGCCGGCGACGTCTGCCTGCAGAACGTGGCGACGGCGCTGGGAGCGGAGGTCGGCCGCGCCGGCGATCTCGTGGCCCGCTACGGCGGCGAGGAGTTCGTCGCCGTCCTCCCGGCGGCGACGATCGACGGGGCGCGGGCCCGCGCGGAAGCCATGCGGCAGAGGGTTCGCAATCTCGGTATCGACCATGCCGGCAGCGAGCATGGGCGCGTAACGATCAGCATCGGCGTCGCGAGCCTCTCCGATGCCGGGATCGAGGATGCCACATCCGTTCTTCTGCGGCAGGCGGATCAGGCGCTCTATGCGGCGAAGGCCGGCGGGCGGGATGCCGTCGTGGTCTTCGCGGATGCCGCACCCGATCTCGGCATCAGGCAAATCGCCTGACGGACAGAAGAGCCGCGTCATTCTCCGCCGTCTTTCGATCGTCCTCCTCGTCCTCCGCGATGAAGCGCCGGACGTGGGGCGTCTTCGCCCAGTGATGGGGGCGGCGGTAGAGTTCGACGAAGGCGCAGGCCGCGCTGAAACTGACGAGCAGCCAATAGGGATAGAGCCAGAGAAGCTCTCGCAGGAGGCGGCGCCTGTCCGGCCCCTCGACGGTCGCGAGCGCCAGAAGCACGGCGGCTAGCACGCCTCCGAGGACGTTGACGAGATCGAGCAGCATCAGCGCGCCCGTCCAGGCATCTGGCGGGTGGCCGCTGGCGAGCAGGCCGATGGCCCAGCCGAGAAGGACGAGAAACAGCGGGTGGGCGATCGCGGAGACGATCATGCCGATGAAGAGGATCTGAAAGGCCGCAAACCCCCGGAGGCCGAGATCGCGCCCGAGCGCGGCGGGGTCGCGCATGTGGACGAGATAGGTCTGGAGCCAGCCCTTCATCCAGCGCGTGCGCTGGGCGTGCCAGACGCGCCAGCGGGTCGGCGCGTCTTCCAGCGTCTCGCTCGCCAGCGTGCCGACGCGATATCCATGACGGCTGAGGCGCATGCCGAGATCGGCGTCCTCGGTGACGTTGTGGCTGTCCCAGCCGCCGACCGCGAGAAGATGCCGACGCCTGAAATGATTCGACGTGCCGCCCAGCGGCAGCGGCAGGTTCCGGCGGGCCAGCCACGGCAGGAAGCCCCGGAAGAGCGCGGCATATTCCAGGGCGAAGAGGCCGGACAGGCGGCTTTCCCGGCCGTTCGCGATGGTGAGTTCGGCCTGAAGGCAGGCGAGCCGGTCGTCGCCGGCGGAAAAGGCGCGCCAGGCCGCTTCCAGCTGGCCCGGGTCCGGCCGGTCTTCGGCATCGTAGAGGACCACGAACTCGCCGCTCGCAAGGGGCAGCGCGAAGTTCAGCGCCTTCGGCTTGGTCCGCGGATGCGAGACGGGGACGATGACGATCTCGAAGCCCGGCTCGCCGGCAATAGCGGCGCGCACGGCGGCGATCGTTCCGGGATCGTCCGCCTCGCAGACGAGGAAGACCTCGAGCCGGGAGCGCGGCCATCTTAGCGCGGTCAGGGCGCCCACGAGTTCGCGCACGACCTCCTCCTCGCCGCGAAGGGCGACGAGAACGCTGTAGAGTGGCCGTACCCCCGCCATCGGGGCATCGATGACCGCCGTCCCGGGCCGAGCCGAGAGGCCGGCCGCGAGCCGAAGACCGGAGGGCGCCAGGAAGACGAGTGCTGAGACGACGTGAAGGACGAAGAGGCAGAGCAGCGGCGAGGTATGGGCGAAGAGGGCAAATCCGATCGCCAGGGCTGCCAGGACCGCGCCCTGCGTGCCCGTCATCACCTGCCGGGCGGAAAGGTCGGGCGCATCCGCCGAAAGGCTGAGCCGGGCCTTCGAGGCGCGTTCCGCCACCGTTTCCATCGCCGTGCTGCGCCGGATCTCGCTCGGCGTCGTCAGCCGCATCCGCGCCCGCGCCGCCGGGCTGCGGTCGAGGACGCGCGCCAGCGTCTCGAGATCGTCCAGGCTCGGCGCCACGTAGATCCTCGGCTCCAGGCCGGGGCCGAGCGTCCGGCGGATGTTGGACGGGGGCGGGCCGCCCGGCGCATCGATCCGGGCCTCCTCGTCGGGAATGCGGGCGGCGAAGGCGAGCCCGAGCGCGGCTGCCATGGCCGCCGTCAGGGCCTCCTCCGTCGCGTCCTTGCGGGCGATCAGCTCCCGCCCGATATCGGTGCCGTTCGCTTCGGCGGCCAGCGCCGCGTCGCCGAGCGCCGCGGCGCTGAGGCCGATGCTTCGCAGGACCTGCCCCGCCAGCGGCCAGCCGGCTCGCACCTCGGCGCTTTCAACGGCGCGTGAAACATGAGAAGCCTCGGCCATCGCGACGGATGCGCCGATCGAGGGGTATCCCATGGCGTTGGGTGCGTCACGCATGGCGCGGAAGGGTCGAGATGTCGGCCAAAGCTTCACCGGAGCAGAGAGTGCATCAGTCTCCCGCAGACATCCTCAGCGAGCGCCGGGTCGCGGGAAACAAACCCCAGGCGGCATTTTCGGCGGCTCTTCTCCTGTTGATTGTGGTGTTCGCATCGATGCTGGGATGGGCGGATCGTGCCGTCGCGCAGGACGTGTCGACGCCGAACTTCTGGGACCAGCGCCAGCGGTCGACCAAGCCGGTTATCGAGCCGCGCGAGCGCATCCGGTTCCTCACGAGCACGGACTATCCGCCTTTCAACTTCCTCGACGCGCGGGGGCGGCTCGGCGGCTTCAACGTCGATCTGGCGCGCGCCATCTGCGAGGAGCTCGATCTCGTCGATCGCTGCCAGATCGAGGCACGGCCTTTCGCCGAACTCGTGCCGCTTCTGGAAAAGGGCGAGGCCGAGGCGGTGATCGCGGGCGTCGCGATCACGCCGGAGAGCCGGCGTCGGCTGGCCTTCACCGAGAGCTATCTGCGCTATCCCGCCCGTTTCGTCACCCGCAAGGCGGCGCCCCTGGCGGAGCCGATAGGACAGGCGCTTGCCGGACGGGCGGTCGGCACGGTCGAGGGCAGCGCCCACGCGGCCATGCTCGACGCCTTCTTCCCCGGCATACGGCGCGTCGGCTTCGGCGACCGTGCCAAGGCGCTTTCGGCGCTGAAGAGCGGCGCGGTCGACACCGTCTTCGGCGACGGGATCGATCTGTCCTTCTGGTTGGAAAGCGAGGCGGCCGACGGTTGCTGCGCTTTCTCGGGCGGGCCCTACCTCTCCGACCGCTTCCTCGGCGAGGGGCTTTCCATCGCGCTCGCCCGCAAGGACGCCGATCTGGCAAAGGCCTTCGACTACGCGATC
The DNA here is from genome assembly GCF_001425485.1 of Aureimonas sp. Leaf427. Taxonomy (GTDB): domain Bacteria; phylum Pseudomonadota; class Alphaproteobacteria; order Rhizobiales; family Rhizobiaceae; genus Plantimonas. The sequence continues at coordinate 11,448 of NZ_LMQW01000043.1, forward strand.
GGGCAGGTCGTCGCCAAGGGGACGTTCTCGGAACTGCTGCTGCGCTATTTTCCCGTCAGCGCCTTCTGAACGCCCGAACGGCCGGGCGGTTTGTTGACGTGATGGCGGGGTCGCCATAGACGAACGATGGCGCCTCGGCCCCCGTGGGCCGCGCCGTTCGATTGCTTTGAGGTTTCCCCATGAGCGCCGCCGCTCCGCTTCCCATCACCATCAGCGACGAGCTCGTCGCCGAGGCACAAGGTTCGAACGCCTGGCCCTTCGAGGAAGCCAGGAAGCTCGTCGCGCGGTTCGAGGCGAAGCCCAAGCAGGGTGAGGTTCTGTTCGAGACGGGCTATGGGCCATCCGGCCTGCCGCATATCGGAACCTTCGGCGAGGTGGCGCGCACCTCGATGGTCCGCCACGCCTTCCGCGTCCTCACCGCCGACAAGGTGTCGACGCGGCTCCTGTGCTTCTCGGACGATCTCGACGGTTTGCGCAAGGTGCCGGACAACGTGCCGAACCGGGAGATGATGGCGAGCTTTCTGGGCAAGCCGCTCAGCCGCGTGCCCGATCCCTTCTCGAACGAGCATCCCTCGTTCGGCGCGGCCAACAATGCCCGGCTGCGCGCCTTTCTCGACCGGTTCGGCTTCTCCTACGAGTTCGCCTCCGCCACCGACTACTACACGTCCGGCCGCCTCGACGAGACGCTTCTGAAGATGCTCCGTGCCTATGACGAGGTCATGGAGATCATCCTGCCGACGCTCGGCGCCGAGCGCCGCGCGACCTATTCGCCCTTCCTGCCCATTCATCCCAGGACCGGCATCGTCCTGCAGGTGCCCATGGTGGACCGCGATCCCGAGCGCGGCACGATCGCCTATCTCGACCCCGACACCGGCGAGCGGATCGAGACGAGCGTCACGGGCGGCGCGGTCAAGTGCCAGTGGAAGGCGGATTGGGCGCTGCGCTGGACCGCGCTCGGCGTCGACTACGAAATGGCGGGCAAGGATCTCATCGATTCCGTCACGCTCTCCTCCAAGATCTGCCGTGCGCTCGGGGGCACGCCGCCCGAAGGCTTCAACTACGAGCTTTTCCTCGACGAGAAGGGCCAGAAGATTTCGAAGTCGAAGGGCAACGGCCTGACGATCGACGACTGGCTGGCCTATGCCTCGCCGGAAAGTCTGTCCTTCTACATGTACGCCAAGCCGCGGGCCGCCAAGCGCCTGCATTTCGACGTCATTCCGAAGGCGGCCGACGAGTATTTCGGCTTTCTCGACGCGCAGAACCGCCAGACGCTCCAGCAACTCCTGCAGAACCCCGTCTGGCACATCCATGCGGGCGATGCGCCGCGCTCGGGGCCGCCCGTGCCCTTCGCCATGCTGCTCAACCTCGTCTCGGCCTCCAATGCCGGCGATACGGCGACGCTCTGGGGCTATATCACGCGCTATTCGCCGGGTACGACGCCGGAGACCGCTCCGGAACTCGACCGGCTCGTCGGCTACGCGCTTCGCTACTTCAAGGATTTCGTGGAGCCCTCCAAGGTCTTCCGCGCGCCCGACGAGGTGGAGCGCGAAGCGCTGAAGGCGCTGGACGAGAAGCTCGCCGCCCTCGACCCTGCCGCCGACGGCGACGCCATCCAGGATGCGATCCTCGACGTCGCGCGGCCGATCGAGCGCTATCAGGACCTGAAGAAGACCGGGCCGAGCGGCGGTCCCGGCGTTTCCGGTGCCTGGTTCCAGATGCTCTACCAGACGCTGATCGGGCAGGAGCGGGGGCCGCGCTTCGGCTCCTTCGTTTCGCTCTACGGCATCGCGGAGACGCGGGCGCTGATCCGCGCTGCGCTGGATGGAACGCTGTCGTCCAAGGCGGCCCGATCCACCCTCATGCCGGACCTCGTCCGGCATCCCTCATGAAATGGGGCCGGTGGCGGAGTCAGCCGCCGCCCCATATGCCGAGACCGGCCTCCTTGGCTTTCGCCTCGGCCGTCTCGTAGGGACCGCCCGGAACGGCCGTCGCCCAGCCGCTTTCGACGAGCCAGGTGCCGATATCGCGCTCGCCGAGGAAGCAGCGGCTCTCGGTCATGGACGAGCTCTTGGCGAAGTCCTCCGGCACGTCGCAGGCGATCGAGCGGGCGCGGAGCCAGGAGCGAAGCGCCGTCCGGGCCGTCGCGCCGCAGGGCCATGTGCCGCCGTATTTCGCCTCGCAGCGCTTGCCGACGGGCGCGGGCTCGACGCCGACGAGCTTCACGCGCGCGCGGCCAATGAGGAAGGTCGCGGTGTCGATGGCGATCGGGCGCGTCAGAACCTGCATCTTCGGCTTCGCCGGCTCGGCCGTCCGATCGACCGCGAGCGGCGGCAGGGACTGCCCGGCCGGCGCGCGCTCGATCGCGACCGGCGCGGGGATTCCGGTCGTGGCGGTGCTCGCGCCCCCGGCCGTGGCGGCGGCCTGCGGCGCGTCTGCGCCGCCGTCCGAACCCGTATCGGCAACCTCCGGCTCCATGTCCGGCATCTCGTCGGGCACTTCGAGCACCATGGGCGGCGCCATGGAGGCCGCGATCTCGGCCCGGCGCGGCACCGTGAAGGCGAAGCTGCCGGCGATCAGCACGAGACCCGCGATCATCAGGGTGATGCGGCGGGCGGGCGAGGGAGCCTCGGTGGGGGAATCGTCGAGCATCATGCGGAACGTATCGCCCGTTTTTCGTGTCGAGCCGATGGCGGCCTAAGATTTATTGGCTCGCCCAAAGGATTCTCGCGATCCACTCGATCTCGGTGATCGGGAACTGCCGGTCGGGAAAATCGGGATTGATGGAGACGAGTTCGATCGTCTTCGACGTCTGCCGCTGCAGGACCTTGGCCATGACCTCGCCGCCTTTGGTGCGAACCACGACGCGGTCGCCGCGGCGCACGGAGGCGCCGGGGGCGACGATGACGATGTCGCCGTCGCGATAGAGCGGCAGCATGGAATCGCCGGAGACCTCCAGCGCATAGACAGGCTCGTCGCCGGTCGCCTGGGGCAGGGCGATCTCGTCCCAACCCTGGCCGGCGGGAAAGCCGCCATCATCGAAATAGCCGCCCGCGCCCGCCTGCGCGAAGCCGATCAGCGGCACGGTGGCCAAGCTCGCAGGCCGCCCGCCCGCCGAAGCCGCGCCGCCGCGCATGAGGTCGGTGAACTCCTCCAGCGAGGTGCTCGTCGCCTCCACGATCTTGGCGATGGATTCGGTCGAAGGCCAGCGCGGCCGCCCGTCCGTGGCGGTGCGCTTGGACTTGTTGAAGGTCGTGGGATCGAGGCCCGCGCGTCGCGCGAGGCCGGATGCGGTCATCTTGTGCCGGGCGGCCAGACCGTCGATCGCCGCCCAGACCCGTTCATGGGAGAACATCCGCAAGGGTTCCAAAGAAGGAAGGTCGAAGGAATAAATACCTTTATCCCTGGTTCTAAGACAGGACGCGGACAATGTCCAGACGCCTCGCGCGCAAGGCGTTCGATCCATTCGCGCGGCCTGTCGGTGTGCGCGGTTCCGTCGATCCGCGCGGCTCTGTCAGTCTGCCCGGAAAGCCCGGCGACCCGTATCGAGGGCATGTTCGAGATCGTCGATCCGATCCTGGCCGAAGAAGGGCTCGCCGTTGAGGACGAAGCCGGGGCTGCCGGGAATGCAGGCGGCGATGGCGGCGTCGGAATTGGCCTTGCGGATCGCGGCCGCTTCCGGCGCCTCGGCGCGCTCGATGATCTCGGACGCGGGAAGGCCGAGACGCTTCAGATAGTCCTCGATCTGGACGCGGTCGGCGATATCCTCGTCGCGGACCCAGACGCCGGTGAAGACGGTCTCCATGAAGTCGAGCGGCGAGATATCCAATGCCACGAGGGAGACGGTCACGAGATCGGCGAAGCTCGCATCGGCCGGAAAGAACTTCGGCCGCACGTTGATCGGCAGTCCCCGCCGCTCGGCGACGCGCTTCATGTCGATGATGCGATAGTCCTGGCGCATGGCCGGGCGCTGGGCGAGCGGGAGATGGCCGGTGACCGCCCAGATGACCTTGAGATCGATCGGCTTTACGGCCAGCTTGGCATTGTGGCGGCCGGCGACGGAGCGGATCTCCTCGTGGCCGAGATAGGTGAAGGGCGAGATCGAGGTGAAGTAATAGTCGATGACCGGCATGGCGGGCTCCTCCAACGTTCGCCCGTGATATCGGCCCCGAGGCTTCCGGTGCAACCGCTCCCGGTGCGGAACCCGGTCGCGAAAGACGGCATTCTCGTGGAAAAGATAGGCCGTTTCGCGAGAAAGAGCACGGCGTGCCGTGGCCGAGAGGCCGGTGCGCCCGATATGGCTGAAGCGGCAGTCCGGCGGCGCGGCGGCCGGTGGCACAGGTTGAGACGGCGAAGACGACGATGAGCCCGAGATTCGGCCAGAACACCAGCGAGGAAATGCGGCGGCGGGCGGCCGAGCCGGGGCGCGGGCGCGATGCGACCGGACCCTTCTCCATTCCCTTCAAGGGCTGGGGAGACATCGGGCGGCGGCTCTACTTCTCCTTCTTCGAGGACCGCGTCATGCTGATCGCGGCGGGGGCGACCTTCTATCTCCTGCTCGCGCTCTTCCCGGCCTTCGCCGTCTTCGTCTCGCTCTACGGGTTCGTCGCTGACCCCAATTCCATCGCCGGCCACATCGCCTTCATCGGGCAGTTCCTGCCGCAGGCCGGGATGGAGCTTCTGCAGGCGCAGCTCGAGCGCCTGGCCTCGCAGGATATCGCCATTCTCTCCCGAGGCTTCATCATCGGTCTCGCCTTCTCGCTCTGGAGCGCGAACAACGGCATCAAGACGCTCTTCGAGGCGATGAACGTCGCCTATGGCGAGCAGGAGAAGCGCTCCTTCCTGAAGCTCAATCTCATCGCCTTCTGCTTCACGCTCGGCGCCGTGTTCATCGGGATCATCCTGATCGTGTCGGTCGGCGTCGTGCCCGCCGTGATGGCGGTGTTCGGCCTGTCCAGCTTCACCGACACGCTGATCGCCTCGATGCGCTGGCCGGTCGTCTTCGCGATGATCGTCGGCTCGATCGCGCTGATCTACCGCTACGGACCCAGCCGAAACCGGGCGCGCTGGGTCTGGGTGATCTTCGGCGCGCTTCTGACCTCGGTCGTCTGGCTGCTCGGCTCGATCGCCTTCTCCTGGTATCTCCAGAACTTCGCCAATTACGGCGCGACCTACGGCTCGCTCGGGGCCGTGATCGGCTTCATGATGTGGGTCTGGGTGTCGTCGCTGATCTTCATCATCGGCGCGGAGATCAACGCGGAGATGGAGCACCAGACGGCGCTCGACACGACCGATCTGCCGGAAAAGCCGCTCGGCGAACGCGGCGCGCGCGTCGCCGATACGATCGGCAAGAGCTCCTCGCGGGGGCATGTGCCCGTGCCGGAGAAGAAGGGGCTGTTCGGAAAGTTCAGGAAGGATTCGGCTAAGGAAGCTGCGTAGCGGGGCCAAATTTCACGGTCACGGTCAAAGCCGGAGACGGGACGATGTGGCCCGCCTCCGCTGTCGTCGTGTGCTCAGGCGGCCTGCGCTTCGGCCGGCGCGAAGCGGGCGTAGAAGGTCTCGCCGGTCGCGGCGAGCTCGCGCAGGAGGAGCGTCGGCTGGAAGTGGTCGCCGTAGCTCGCCGCCAGCTTCTCGCAGAGGGCGACGAAGGCCTTCGTGCCCATGCCGTCGATGTAGGAGATCGTGCCGCCGGTATAGGGCGCGAAGCCGAAGCCGAGGATCGAGCCGACATCGGCCTCGCGCGGATCGGTGACGACGCCCTCTTCCATCGTGCGCGCGGCTTCCAGCGCCATGGTCACGAGGAAGCGCTGCTTCAGCTCGCCGTAGTTCACCTCTTCGGCGCGCTTCTGCGGGTAGAGATCCTTCAGGCCCGGCCAGAGGTGCTTCTTGGCGGGCTTGGCGGGGTAGTCGTAGAAGCCCTTGCCGGCCTTGCGGCCGAGACGCCCTTCCTGGTCCACCATCCGGTTCACCAGCGCGAAATGCTCGGAGTCGACCGCGTTCGCGCCGAGGTCGCGGATCGTCGCCTTCAGGATCTTCTGGCTGAGATCGACCGCCACTTCGTCGTTCAGCGCGAGCGGGCCGACGGGCATGCCGGCGGCCTTCGCCGCGTTCTCGATCATCGCGGCCGGAACGCCCTCGATCAGCATGTCGTAGGCTTCGTGAAGGTAGCGGAAGACGCAGCGATTGGCGAAGAAGCCGCGCGTGTCGTTGACGACGATCGGGGTCTTCTTGATCGCGCGCACGAAGTCGAGCGCCACGGCCAGAGCGTCCTCGCCGGTCTCCTTGCCCATGATGACCTCGGTCAGCATCATCTTGTCGACGGGCGAGAAGAAGTGGATGCCGATGAAGCGCGTGCGCTCCGGGAAGGCCTCGGCCAGCATGGAGATCGGGATCGTGGACGTGTTCGAGGCGTAGATCGCGCCGGGCTTCATGACGGCGGCGACCTTCTTCGTCACGTCGGCCTTCACGTCCTTGTCCTCGAAGACGGCCTCGACGACGAGGTCGACATCGGCGAGCGCGGCATAGTCGGGCGTGGCGGTGATGCGGGCGAGGAGCGCGTCGGCTTCCTCCTTGGCGAGGCGGCCCTGGCCGACCAGCTTCTCGACGATGCCCTGGCTATGCGCCTTGCCCTTGTCGGCGGCGGCCTGGTCGCGGTCGAGGAGCACGACCTCGAGGCCGGACTTGGCCGAGACATAGGCGATGCCCGCGCCCATGAAGCCGGCGCCCACGATGCCGACCTTGGCGAGCGTCTTCGGACCGACCGACTTCGGCCGGCGCGCGCCCTTGCCCAGATCCTGCATGGAGACGAAGAGCGAGCGGATCATCATGGCCGCTTCGGTCGTCTGAAGGACGCTGGCGAAGTAGCGCTGCTCGACCTTCAACGCGAGGTCCATCGGCAGGAGAAGGCCCTCGTAGACGCATTTCACGATGGCGCGGGCGCCGGGATAGTTGTCCTGCGTCTCCTTGCGGTAGAGCGAGGAGACCGCCGGCCAGAGCTGCGCGCCGGCCGGGGAATAGACGAGGCCGCTCGGCAGCTTGAAACCCTTCTGGTCCCAGGCCTTCACGGCGGGGACGCCCGCCTTCAGAAGAGCCTTGGCCTTGTCCACGAGCTCGGCCAGCGGCACGGCCTCGTCGATCAGCTTCATCGCCTTGGCCTTGGAGGCCGAGAGCGTCTCGCCCTTCAGAAGCATCTGGAGCGCGGACTGCGTGTCGGTGAGACGGGGCACGCGCTGCGTGCCGCCGGCGCCGGGGAAGATGCCGACCTTGACCTCGGGCAGGGCCATCTTCGCCTCGGTGGCGGCGACGCGGGCGTGGCAGGCGAGCGCCAGCTCGAAGGCGCCGCCCATGCAGACGCCGTTGATCGCGGCGACGAAGGGCTTGCCGCAGGTCTCCAGCTTGCGGAAGATCCAGGTCATGGCGCCCGCGCGCTCGAAGAGTTCGGCGACGGCCGCCGTCTTGTCGTTCGCGAGCTTGGCCTCGTAGGCGTCGAACATGCCGCGCAGCATCTTCAGATCGGCGCCGCCGGAGAAGCTGCCCTTCTTGCCGGAGGTGATGACGGCGCCCTTGATCGCGGCATCGCCCACGACCTGATCGATCAGGGCGTCGAGCTCGTGCATGACCTCTTCGGTGAAGACGTTCATCGACCGGTCCGGCATGTCCCAGGTGATGAGGGCGATGCCGTCTGCGTCGGTCTCGATCGTGAAGTTCTTCATCGTCGTTGTCTCCCGGTTGTCTCGACGTCGTTGGATTTGGAATGCCGCCATCAAGTCGACGGCAAATGGTTTCGTCTTCGGCGGCGGGCGCCGTTTGGCGGCCCGACCAACTATTGTTCACCCGTAATCAATGCCTTGGTGCGATGCTTGCGTATCGATTGTTCCTGACGGGTTCCACACGATGGCAACAGGTTGCGAGGGTTGCCGATCCGGCGCCGAACTCGGTTTCACATTCTCCATGGCGTTCCAGCCGATCTACGATGTCGGCGCGGAGCGCGTCTGGGGTTACGAGGCCCTGATCCGAGGCACGGCAGGCGAGGGCGCCTACCAGATCCTCTCGCAGGTCCAGGACGATCAGCGATACCGCTTCGACCAGGCCTGCCGCGTGAAGGCGATCGAACTCGCCTCCAAGCTGTTTCCCGCCGAATCCGCCGTCCAGCTTTCGATCAACTTCATGCCGGGCGCGGTCTACGAGCCCGCCGCCTGCCTGCGCGCCACGCTCGCCGCCGCCAGGACCCACCGCTTCCCCCAGGCCTCGATCATGTTCGAGTTCACCGAGGCCGAGGAGATCGCCGACACCGACCACCTGACGAAGATCATCACCGAATATCGCCGCCAGGGCTTCATCACGGCGCTGGACGATTTCGGCGCGGGCTATGCGGGGCTCGGCCTTCTCGCCGATTTCCAGCCCGACCTCATCAAGATCGACATGAAGCTGATCCGCGGCATCGACACGAGCCGCGCGCGGCAGACGATCATCGCGGCGATCGTCCACATCGCCCGCGAACTCGACATCACGCTTCTGGCCGAGGGCATCGAGACGCAAGCCGAGTTCGACGCGCTGCGCGCCGCCGGCATCCGCCTCTTCCAGGGCTACTACTTCGCAAGACCGGCCTTCGAGGCCCTCCCGCCGATCGCGGCGGGAAGCCTCGATGCCATCCGGCCGGGGCGCTTCGCCACGGCCTGACGTCGTTCGATCCTGCGGAGCCGAGCCCATGGCGCCCGGCTCAGACGCGCTCGATGATCGTCGCCGAGCCCATGCCGGCGCCGATGCAGAGCGTGACGAGCGCGGTCGTCTTGTTCTGGCGCTCCAGCTCGTCCAGCACCGTTCCCAAGATCATCGCGCCGGTCGCGCCGAGCGGATGGCCCATGGCGATGGCACCGCCCGCGACGTTGATCTGGTCGTGCGGGATTTCGAAGGCCTGCATGTAGCGAAGCACGACGGCGGCGAAGGCCTCGTTCAGCTCGAAGAGGTCGATGTCGGAAATCTGCATACCGGCGCGGGCGAGCAGCTTCTCCGTCACGTCGACGGGACCGGTCAGCATGAGCGCGGGGTCCGAGCCGATATTGGCGAAGGCGCGGATGCGGGCGCGCGGCGCCTTGCCGATGATCGAGCCGCCCTCCTTGGAGCCGAGCAGAACGGCGCCGGCGCCGTCCACGATGCCGGAGGAGTTGCCGGCGTGGTGGACGTGGTTGACGGCCTCGATCTCGGGATGGGCCTGGATGCCGACGGCGTCGAAGCCGCCCATCTCGCCGGGCATGGCGAAGGAGGCGTTCAGGCTGCCGAGCGACTGCATGTCGGTGGAAGGCCGCATGTGCTCGTCATGGTCGAGGATGACGATGCCGTTCTGGTCGAGGACCGGGATCACCGATCGGGCGAAGCGCCCCTCCTCCCAGGAGCGCGCGGCGCGCTTCTGGCTCTCGACGGCATAGGCGTCGACGTCGTCGCGCGAGAAGCCGTACTTCGTCGCGATGAGATCGGCGGAGACGCCCTGCGGCATGAAATAGGCGGGAATGCCGACGGAGGGGTCCATGTACCAGGAGCCGCCGGAGGCACCCATGCCGACGCGCGACATGGATTCCACGCCGCCCGCCACGACGAGGTCGTCGGCACCGAAGGCGATCTTGGCCGCGCCGAGATTGACCGCGTCGAGACCGGAAGCGCAGAAGCGCGAGATCTGGATGCCCGGCGCCTTGAAGTCGTAGCCGGCTTCGAAGGCGGCGGCCTTCGGGATCACCGCGCCGGCCTCGCCGACCGGATCGACGCAGCCGAAGATGATGTCGTCGACCTTGGACGTGTCGATGCCGTTGCGGTCGCGCAGCGACTCCAGCACCTTGGCGCCGAGGCGGGCGGACGACACCTCGTGGAGGGAGCCGTCCTTCTTGCCGCGGCCACGGGGGGTGCGGACGTGATCGTAGATGTAAGCTTCGGTCATGAGAGGTCTCCCGGAATGGTGGGGCCGCGCCATCCTCGCAACGGCCTGTCGCATCCTCGTGACGGAGCGACGACGAATCGGATCATCGGAACTTGAGGCGCGCCGCGTGCCGCCTCACCTTACGTCAGAAGGCCTCGGCGTCGAGGGCCATCATGGAGTCCGCGCCGGCGGAGATGCGGGCGAGATGGGCTGATGTTTCCGGCATCAGGCGTTCCATGTAGAAGCGCGCGGTGACGAGCTTCTTCTCCAGGAAGGCCGCGTCGCCGTTCGCGCCGGCCTTCAGCTTGTCCTGCGCGACCTTGGCCATGCGGCCCCACATGTAGCCCAGCGCCACGAGGCCGAAGAGGTGCATGTAGTCGGTGGAGCCGGCGCCGGCATTGTCGGGCTTGGCCATCGCGTTCTGCATCAGCCACATCGTCGCCGCGCCGAGATCCTTGGAGCCCTTGTGCAGGCCCTTGGTGAAGGGCGCCATGGCCTCGTCCGCCCTGTGCTCCTCGCAGAAGGCGTTGACCTCGGCGAAGAAGGCCTGGATCGCGCGACCGCCGTTCAATGCGAGCTTGCGACCGACGAGATCGAGCGCCTGGATGCCGTTCGCGCCTTCGTAGATCTGGGCGATGCGGGCGTCGCGCACGAACTGCTCCATGCCCCATTCCTGGATGTAGCCGTGGCCGCCGTAGATCTGCTGCGCCTGGACGGCGTTGTCGAAGCCCTTGTCGGTGAGGACGCCCTTGATGACGGGGGTCATCAGGCCCATCCAGTCGTCGGCGGCCTGACGCTCCTTCTCGTCCTCGGCCAGATGCGAGAGGTCGCCCTTCAGTGCCGTCCAGAGCACGAGCGCGCGGCCCGCCTCGTTGATCGAACGGATGGTCATCAGGATACGGCGGACGTCCGGGTGGACGATGATCGGATCGGCCGCCCGGTCGGTCGCCTTGGCGCCGGAGAGCGAACGACCCTGGATACGCTCGCGGGCGTAGATGACGGCGTTCTGGTAGGCCGCTTCCGAGATGGCGAGGCCCTGGATGCCGACGCCCAGCCGCGCTTCGTTCATCATCGTGAACATGGCGCGCAGGCCCTTGTCCTTCTCGCCGATGAGATAGCCCGTCGCCCCGTCATAGTTCATGACGCAGGTCGCGTTGCCGTGGATGCCCATCTTCTCCTCGATGGAGCCGCAGGACACCGCGTTCCGCTCGCCGGGCTCGCCCGCTTCGGTCAGCACGAATTTCGGCACGATGAAGAGCGAGATGCCCTTCACGCCCTCCGGCGAGCCTTCGATCCGGGCGAGGACGAGGTGGATGATGTTCTCGGAAAGGTCGTGCTCGCCGGCGGAAATGAAGATCTTCTGGCCCGAGATGCGGAAGCTGCCGTCCGCGGCGGGGACCGCCTTCGTGCGAAGAAGCCCGAGATCCGTGCCGCAATGGGGCTCGGTCAGGTTCATCGTGCCGGTCCAGGCGCCGTCCACCATCTTCGGCAGATAGGTCGACTTCTGCTCGTCGGTGCCGTGCTGCACGATCGCGGCCATCGCGCCGGCGGTCAGGCCCGGATACATGGCGAAGGCCATGTTGGCGGCGGACATGTATTCGTTGACGGCGGCCGACAGCGTGTGCGGCAGGCCCTGGCCGCCGAAGTCGGGCGAGATGGACAACCCGCCCCAGCCGCCCTCGCGGAAGACGCGATAGGCCTCGCCGAAGCCCTTGGGCGTCGTCACGCTGCCGTCGGCATGGCGCGTGCAACCTTCGTGGTCGCCCACCTGGTTCAGCGGCTGAAGGACCTCCGATGCAACGCGCCCGGCTTCGCCGAGAATGGCTTCGACGACATCGGCCGAAGCGTCCGAGAATCCTGGCAGATTGTCGTAGCGTTGCAGTCCCAGAAGATCGTTCAGCACGAAGAGCGTGTCGGCGATGGGGGCCTGGTAGACCGGCATGATCGTCTCTCCCGTCTTGCGTCGTAGCGCATCGAACTTTGACGTTTACGTCAATGCACGACGCATATACGCCGATGCCGGGAGAGGCACAAGAGTTCGCCGCGAAGAGGGTTGATAAAGCTTCGCGGGCCGATTGTGTCGAGCACGATTTTTCGCATTTGGCCTGGAAAGGCTCGAGGATCGGCACACCGCCCGGGCATGCCGATCTCCGTCACATCAGGCGGCGTCCATGCCGAGCTTGCTGCGAACGAGCGCGATCGAGGCTTCCATCGCGCGGATCGAGCCGTCGATCTCGCGGCGCTGCTCCAGAAGAACCTCGTGCTGCTCCTGAAACCGCTCCAGCGCCACTTCCATCTGACGGCGCGGACCGTTCGGCTGGTCGTAGATCTCGATGATCTGCTTGGCTTCGGTCAGGGAGAAACCGAGCGTCTTGGCGAGAAGCACCAGCCGCAGGCGTGCCCTGTCCCTGCGAGAATAAAGCCGCGTCGTTCCCCGTCGCTCCGGGTTCAGAAGTCCACGATCCTCGTAGAAACGGAGCGTTCGCAGTGTAACGCCGAACTCGCGCGATAGATCTCCGATTCGAAAGGACTCGCGACTTGGCTCGGGGTCGCCGCTGGTCCCGAGCAGGAAGTCGATGTCGAACGAAACCTCGGATTCCAGGGCTTCGTCAGGTGCGATCTGCTGGTTCATGAATTGCTCGATTTATCCATTACAAACGAGCTGACCAAGCGACAAGTGCATGATGTATCAGCTGTTTCACATTCGGCACATATCGTGCGGAGTGACCGGCTTGCAAGCCTTCCCCATGGTTGTGCAATCCAGCTACGCTCCATCCATCATTCCTATACCCAACGCAGACGCGTCGCCTTTAACCCGCTCGCCGACGAGCCGTTCCGACAATCCGAAAATGTCGGTCGGCCCGGATGCAGGAGGGGTCGTGCTGTGGAAGACGCACCATTCGGTCCGAGAGGTTAGACGATGCTGAAGTCGAGAGCGCCATCGCAGGACACCAGCGTTCCCGCACCGGATGCCTCTCCACTGGCATCCCTGAGCCGGACGCTCCTGGCCCTCGAGGAGCGCCTCTCGCGCCTTCCGTCGCGCGCCGAGCCCAGGGCTTCCGTGCCGATGGTCGATCCGGAGCCGGCACCCGCGCCGGCCCCCGCGGAAGCTGCGGGACTTCTTCGCCGGATGGCGCTGACCGATGCGGCCTCCGAAATCGTCATGCGCCGCCAGATGCTGGACCGTGACGTCGCCGCCGACCGGGCGCCGTCCGCCGCCGGCCGTTCGGCCGAGCCCGTGCGCCTTCATCCGCGCGTCGTCGCGTCCGGCGGCGCGGCGGGCCTGCGCGAAGAGCAGCTGAAGACGCTCGCCGTCGACGCCGAGACGCTGAAGGCCGAGGGCAGCGGCTACTCCGCCATCAGCGAGGTCGCGGCCGAGCTGCAGCGCCTTCGCGAGGAGATCCGGCGCGATTCCCAGCCGAAGGCCGATCCGCGCTTCGACGAGATGCGCGCCGCCTTCGAGGAGCTTCGCGGCATGATCCTGTCGCGCGAGAGCCAGGAGCGCGTCGGCTCGGAGCTGACGCGGATCGCCGACGGCCTCGCGCAGCTGACCGAGGACGGCGCCGATCGCTCGACGCTCAACACGCTGCGCGCCGAACTGGAGGCCATGCGCGGCCTCTTCGCCGAAGTGGCGCGCGAGACGAGCCTCAAGGCCGAGACCGAGATCGAGGTAAAGCGCGACATCAAGGACGAGCTGAAGCGTCTGCGCGAATCGCTGCGCTCGCTCGCCAGCGAAGACCAGATCAAGGCGGTCGAGAAGCGCTGGAACGAGTTCGAGGAGCGCTACGAGGCCTCGCCGGTCGCACCCGACGAGACCGCGATCTCCCGCCTTCTGCAGACCGAGCTGGAATCGGTTCGCGACCAGATCGAGGCCTTGTCCGACAAGGCGCCGATGGATGCCGTCGAGAAGCGCTGGGATGCGCTGGAGGAGCGGCTCGACACGCGGCAGATGGAGCTGACGATCCAGAAGCTCGCCGAGCGGATGGGCGATCTGGAGACGCAACTGGCCCAGCTGCCGAACAATCAGGCCATTTCGGCGCTGGACGCCCGCATGCGCACCATCGCGGAGGGCGTCGAGACGCTCGCCCTCCAGAGCGTCGGTCCCGATCTCGAGCAGTTCGTCATCATCGAGGACCGGCTCGACGAGATCTCGCGGGCCATCGTCGCGACCTCGCTGCAGCAGCCCGCCATCGACATGGCGCCGATCGAGCGCATCGAGGCGCGGATCGCCACGCTGACCGCCCGCATCGACGTCACGCCCTCCAACGGCGAGACCGAGATGCTGGCCGAACGCGTCGCCGAGCTGACGGCCAAGCTCGACGTCATGTCGAGCGACACGTTCCCCGTGCAGATTGCCGAGCGCATGGCCGTTCTGGCCGAGCGCTTCGAAGCCGCCTTCGCCGAACTCGAGGCGCCGCGTCTCGACACGAGCGCCATTGAGGCGCGGCTCTCGGCCCTGACAAGCCGGCTCGAAGACAAGGCCGTGCCCCAATTCGACCGCGGCATCGTGCAGGCGCTGGAGGTCCAGATCGCGCGCCTCGCCGCGAGCCTCGATCGCCCTGATCGCCTGCAGTCGACCGAAGCCGATCCCGAGATCGAGCGCCGCCTCGCCGCCATCGAGCAGCGGCTCGACGACCAGCGCGACGCGCTGATCGCGGCCGCCCGAGAGATCGCCGATGACACGGCCAAGCGCATGCAGGACGTCGGCGATCGCCGCCAGGGCGAGCACATCGCCCAGCTGTCGGAAAATCTGAAGGCCCTCGAGGGCCTGTCGCGTGCGAACGACGAGCGCGCCGGCCAGGTCTTCGAGAGCCTGCACGGCACGCTGATGAAGATCGTCGATCGGCTCGAGCAGATCGAGATCGATGTCGGCGGGCGCCGCGCCGAGGCGCCGACGGCGGAGACGAAGGTCGCGGTGAAGGCGCTGACGCCGGCCGCTGGGCCGAAGCCCGTCGAAGCCGACCGTTCCGCACCGGCCTTCCTTCGCGCCGGCGACGTCGCGGTCGCCGAGAAGCCCGTGGCCCGCGAGGCCGTGTCTGCTCCCTCGCTCGACGCATCCGAGATGCTGGACCGCCGGGAGGCCAACCGGCCGCTCGAGCCGGGCTCCGGAGCGCCCGATATCGGCGCGCTTCTGGAGCGGCTGCAGCTTCAGCGCGGCGGCAAGGGCGGTTCCAACCGCGAGCCGCTCGGCGATGCCGAACTCGTCGCCGCTGCCCGCCGGGCCTCGCGCGCCGCCGCCGCCGCCGTCGAGACGGAAGCCAAGGCCGCGCAGGCCTCTGCCGGACCATCCGGTGCCGGTCGCCTCTCCAGCTTCATGCAGCGCCGCCGCAAGCCGATCCTCGTGGCCGTTCTCGCTGTCATCGCGGCGCTCGCCGCTCTGACCCACCGGGACGAACTCGGCTCGCTGGTCTCCGCCCAGTTCGACGGCGGCACGGTGATCGACGGCACGGTCAATCCCGTCGCCGCGATCCCCTCGGCATCCGCGACGAGCGCGACCGAAGGTCCGGCCGCCGCGTCCGCCGTCACGGCCGAGGACGCCGAGCCTGCGACTTCGACCGCTCCGGCAGCTCCCGTCGCCTCCGCTGCGATCGAGCCCAAGGCGGCCGAGCCGGCCGTCGTCGCGCCTGAGCAAGCGCCTGCGCCTGCCGCGGTTGCGGCAGCTCCCGCCCCGGCGGCGACGGCTGCGTCGACGATCGATGCGGCCGCGATCCTGGCGCGCGCCGAAGCCAAGCTTCCGGCGCAAAGCCTCGGCGCCATCCCGGCTCTGCCGGAGAACATCGGCTCGGCGGCGCTGGCGACGGCTGCCAAGGGCGGCGACGCCATGGCGCTCTTCGAGGTCGGCCTGCGCCTGATGGAAGGCCGCAACGGCGAGCCCAAGCCCGCCGACGCGCTCGTCTGGTTCGCGCAGTCCGCCAAGCGCGGCTTCGCACCGGCGCAGTACAGCCTCGGCACGCTGTTCGAGAAGGGCAACGGCGTCGCGCGCGACACGGGCGCCGCCCGCGACTGGTATCTGCTCGCCGCCGAACAGGGCAACGTTCGCGCCATGCACAATCTCGCCGTGCTCTATGCCACGGGCATCGAGGGCGTGTCGGACCCGGACACGGCGCTCGGCTGGTTCGAGAAGGCCGCCGGCTACGGGATGCGCGACAGCCAGTACAATCTCGGCATTCTCTACGCCCGCGGCTCCGGCACCGAGCAGGATCTCGTCAGCTCCTACAAGTGGTTCTCGATCGTCTCGAAGACGGGCGACAAGGATGCCGAGGCCAAGATGCAGGAGATCGCCAAGTCGTTGGCGCCCGAGCAGCTGAAGCGCGCCGAGGGCCTCGTCTCCGGCTGGGCGCCAATGGTGCGCCCGGAGGCGGCGAACACCGTCGAGCTTCCCCCGGCCTGGGCCGACAAGTCCGACACGACCGCCTCGGTCGACATGAAGCGCGCCGTGCGCAACATCCAGGCGATTCTCGGCAAGCTCGGCTACGACGCGGGCCGGCCGGACGGCGTGATCGGCGAGAAGACCAAGATGGCGATCCTCGCCTTCCAGAAGAAGAGCGGCCTTCAGGCCACCGGCTCGGTCGACGAGCCGCTGATCCGCGCGCTTCTGGAGCGTAAGGACGGCTGAACGGTCCGCCCGGCGCCCTTCGCGTCGCAAACCGGACATAGAAGAGGGCTCGGATCACTGCGATCCGGGCCCTCTTCGTTTAGGCTTCGTATCGGAAGTGCTGCAGTGCGAAATTTTTTAGGCCGGTGCGAGTTTCGAAACCGAATTCCGGCATGATGCGAAGCTTAGGATTTCCGTGCCTTCCTCGCGCGACCCAGTCGCTTCGCGCGGGCCCATCCACGAGCCCGAGACACGCCGGTGAACCTTTACCTGCCGATCGCCGAAATCTCCGTGAACATGCTGGTGCTGATCGGCATGGGCGCCGCGGTGGGCTTTCTCTCCGGCATGTTCGGCGTCGGCGGCGGGTTCCTGATCACGCCGCTCCTCATCTTCTACAACATCCCGCCCGCCGTGGCCGTGGCGACTGGCGGCAATCAGGTGATCGCGGCCTCCTTCTCCGGCGCGCTCGCCCATTACAAGCGCGGGACGATCGACCTGAAGCTCGGAGGCATGCTCCTGGCCGGCGGCGCGGCCGGCTCGCTGGTCGGCGTCCTCATCTTCACCTGGCTGCGGCGGCTGGGGCAGCTCGATCTCGTCGTCTCGCTGCTCTACGTCGTCTTCCTCGGCCTCATCGGCGGGCTGATGCTGGTGGAGAGCATCAACGCGATGCGTCGGGTGGGGACGGGCGGATCGGGCGAGGTTCGCAAGCACGGCCAGCACAACTGGGTACACCGGCTGCCGCTGAAGATGCGCTTCCAGCGCTCCAAGCTCTACGTCTCGGCGATCCCCGTCCTCGGCATCGGCTTCTTCATCGGCATTCTCTCGGCCGTGATGGGCGTCGGCGGCGGGTTCATCATGGTGCCCGCGATGATCTATCTCCTGCGCGTGCCGACGAGCGTCGTCATCGGCACCTCGCTGTTTCAGATCATCTTCACCGCCGCCGCCACCACCATCATGCAGGCGGCGACGAACCAGACGGTCGATGTGGTCCTGGCCTTCCTCCTGATGATCGGCGGCGTCGTCGGGGCGCAGTTCGGGGCGGAGGCCGGGCGCAAGCTGCGCGGGGAGCAGCTGCGCGCGCTCCTCGCCCTTCTCGTCCTGGCCGTCTGTCTGCGTCTCGGCGTGGAGCTCGTGATCTATCCCGCCGACCTCTTCTCGATCAGCCTGCCCAGCGGGGCCGTCCGGTGAGTGCGCGGCGAAGCTTCCTTCGGGCAGGCCTCGCGGCCCTGGCAATAATGCTCCTGCCGCTCGGCGGTGCCGACGCGCAGCTCGCGCCGCAGCCCGAGGTGGAGGGGGCCGTCGCGCCGGCCGTGCCGCCGGAATCCTTCGAGATCGGCCTGTCCACCGATACGGTCGTCATCACGTCGAGCTTCAGCGGCACGCGGCTCGTCGTCTTCGGTGCGCTCGACGACGCGGACGGGCGCATCCGGCGCCAGGGCGGCTACGACATCGTGGTCGCGCTGGAGGGGCCGAAGGTGCCGATCGTGGTGCGCGAGAAGGAGCGCGTGCTCGGCCTCTGGGTGAACCGGGGCTCGGAGCGCTTCGACACCGCGCCGGTCTCCTACGCGCTGGCCGCGACGAAACGGCTGAGCGACATCGCGCCGGATGCGGTGCTGGAAAAGATCTCCGTCGGCATCGACCATCTGCGCATCGGCGCCGGCACGCCGGAGGCGGCGGGCGAGGGGCGCGACGCGTATGCCGCCGCCCTGCGCCGCATCCGCAGCGACCGCGGCCTCTACAACCAGACCTTCGGAACGGTCGAGTTCGTCAGCCCCACGCTCTTCCGGGCGGAGCTGTCGCTGCCCGCGAACCTGCCGGTCGGAAAGCATCAGGCGCGCGCCTTCCTGTTTCGTGCGGGCACCTTCGTCGCCGAACGCGGGGGCACGCTCTGGGTGGTGAAGTCGGGCTTCGAGAACCGCGTCTTCGCGCTCGCCAAGACCTACGGCTTTCTCTACGGCGTCTTCGCCGTCGCCCTCGCCATCTTCACGGGCTGGCTCGGCCGGCTCATGTTCAAGCGGGACTGAAGCACCGGGCGTTCGAAACGCGGACTTGGCGTTTAGAGGCCGCTCAGCTCGCGCAGAGCGCGCTGAAGTGGATCGGGAACATGCGTGTCGTGCCGATGACGAGCGCATGCGCCTCCTCCGGCCGGAACAGGCCGTGAAAGGCCCGGTCGAGCACGTTCAGCCCGCCGGTCGTCACGCCGAAGGACGGCAGGATCATGCGCGCGCCGTCCGTCGCGAAACAGGCGCCGCGCACCGACCGCCCGCCCGCCGAGACGCGGGCGGCAGGGTGGAGATGGCCCGCGACCTCGCCGTGCCGGAAACCCGGCATCGGCTCGTGGCGGAAGAGCCAGGGGCCGATGCCGATCTCCTCATGCGTCTCTCCGCCGACGAAGGCGGGCGGCTCGGGGTCGTGATTGCCCTTGATCCACAGCCAGTCGCGGCCCGCCATCAAGGCGGTCAGGGCCTCGCGATAGGGCGCGGGCATGAAGGCCGCGCCGTTTCGGTCGTGAAAGCTGTCGCCGAGGCAGAGCACGCGGCCCGGCGTATAGCGCCGAATGGCGGCGCCGAGCAGCTGCAGCGTCGCCAGCGTGTCGTAGGGCGGCAGCATCATGCCCCGCCGCGCGAAGGCCGCGCCCTTCTCCAGATGGAGATCGGCGACGACGAGAAGATCCTCGGCTGGCGCATAGAGCACCCCGGACGGGTCGCACACGACCTCGGCACCGGCGAGGTCCGTCGCGATCGGATCGCAGTCCGTGTGGCGCATCCGGCGCGCGAGAGCATTCATCGGGACCGGCCGTCTCATCGTGATTCGCGTTTCGTTCCCATGGAATCCGATCGGGCAGGTCGCCGCAAGGGCCGGACGACGACTTGCGGCGGGCCGCCGCAGCTCACGTCCACTTCGTCGTGTAGAACCGGCCCTTCTCCGACAGCGCCTTCTCGATCAGCTGCGCTTCCGCGGCGACGGAGAGGAGGTCGTCCTCGGCCTCGCCGACGACGCGCTCGCGGCCGGCTTCGAGCATGATGGGCACGGCGAGCGGCGAGATCTCGGCGAGGCGCTGGTGGACGATGTGGTGCTTGATGCGGGCGAGGAGGTCGGAGACGCGGCGCACGTCGAGAAGGCCGGTCGCCGCATCCGCCCAGGTCGCCTGGAGGAGGATGTGGTCGGGCTCGTGCGTGCGCAGGACGTCGTAGACGAGATCGGCGGAGACCGTGACCTGCCGGCCGGTCTTCTCCTGGCCGGGATGGCGGCGGTCGATGAGGCCGGCGATCACGGCGCATTGGCGGAAGGTGCGCTTCAGGAGCCAGCTGTCGGCCATCCAGGCGTCGAGGTCGTCGCCGAGCATGTCCTCGTCGAACAGCTCCTCGATCGACAGTGCGCCGGAGGAAAACATCGCGCCCATGTCCTCCAGCCCCCAGATGGACAGCGCATAGTCTGTCGCCACGAAGCCGAGCGGGCGCGCCCGCGCGCGCTCCAGGCGGCGCGTGAGGAGCATGCCGAGCGTCTGGTGGGCGAGGCGGCCCTCGAACGGATAGGCGACGAGGAAGAAGCGCTTGCCGACGGGAAAGGTCTCGACGAGAAGCTGGTCGGCGGCGGGAACCATCGACTTGCGCTCCTGGATCTCCAGCCAGTCGCGGACCTGATCGGGCAGGGCCTGCCAGCGCGCGGGGTCGGCCAGCATGGCGCGGACCTCGCCGGCGAGATAGGTCGTCAGCGGAAACTTCGAGCCGCCGTAATAGGGAACTTTCGGCTCCTCGTAGACGGCCTTGGTCACGAGGCAGGTGTTCTCGAAGATGCCTTCGAAGGCCAGCACGTTTCCGGCGAAGAGGAAGGTGTCGCCGGGGGAGAGCGTTTCGAGGAAGTTCTCCTCGATCTTGCCGAGCGTCGGCCCGCCCCGCGCCATGGCCGCCTTGGTCTTCTTGCGGATGAGCTTCACGTTCAGCGATTCGGACTCGATGATCGTGCCGGCGTTCATCCGGTATTGCTGGGCGATCCGCGGATGGGCGAGGCGCCAGGTGCCGTCCTCGGTCAGCTTGATCTTGGCGTAGCGCTCGTAGACGCGCAGCGAGTAGCCGCCGGTCGCCACGAAATCGAGGACGCGGTCGAAGGTCTCGCGGGAGAGGTTCACATAGGGCGCGGCGGCCGTGATCTCTGCGAAGAGATCGTCCGCGCGGAAGGGCTCGGCCACGGCCATGCCGAGGATGTGCTGGGCGAGCACGTCGAGGCAGCCCTCGCGCAGAGGCGGCGTGTCCTGATGGCCGAGATAGTTGGCGTCGAGCGCGACCTGGCACTCCATGACCTCGAAGCGGTTGGCCGGAACGAGGATCGCCTTGGAAGGCTCGTCCATTCGGTGGTTCGAGCGGCCGATGCGCTGGGCAAGACGGGAGGCGCCCTTCGGCGCGCCGACATGGACGACAAGATCGACGTCGCCCCAGTCGATGCCGAGATCGAGCGTGGAAGTCGCCACCACCGCGCGCAGTTCGTTGGCGGCCATCGCCGCCTCCACGCGCCGGCGCTGGCCGACATCGAGTGAGCCGTGATGGAGCGCGATCGGCAGCGTCTCCTCGTTGATTCGCCAGAGCTCCTGGAACAGGCCCTCCGCCTGGCTGCGCGTGTTGACGAAGAGGAGCGTCGTCTTGTGCGCCTTGATGGCCTCGTAGACCTCGGGCATCGCATAGCGGGACGTGTGGCCCTGCCAGGGAACGCGGGCCTCCGACTTCAGGATCGTGATCTCCGGCCGCGCGCCGCCCTCGACGGTGATGAGATCGGAGAGCGGGTTTTCGGCGGGAAAGACCTCGCCCGTGTCGGGATCGCTGCGCTCGGGCGTCTGGGCGACCAGCCATTCGCGCAGCTCGTCGGGCTCCGCCACCGTCGCGGAGAGACCGATGGTCTGCAGCTCCGGCCGGAGCTTCCGCAGCCTCGCAAGGCCCAGCGCGAGAAGCTGGCCGCGCTTGGACGTGACCAGCGCGTGCAGCTCGTCGAAGACGACATAGCGAAGGTCGGAGAAGAATTCGCGCGCGTCCTTGCCCGCGATGAGGAGGGCGAGCTGCTCGGGCGTGGTGAGAAGGATATCCGGCGGCTTCAGCTTCTGGCGCTGGCGCTTCACCTGGCTCGTGTCGCCGGTGCGCGTCTCCAGCGTCACCTTGATGCCGATCTCGGCGACGGGCTTGGCGAGATTGCGCTCGATGTCGACGGCGAGCGCCTTCAGCGGCGAGATGTAGAGCGTGTGGACGCCGCGCGGGCGCGTGCCCGGCTTTTGCCGGCCGCGGCGCGTCAGATCGACGAGCGTCGGCAGGAAGCCCGCCAGCGTCTTGCCGGCGCCGGTCGGCGCGATGAGGAGAACGGAGGCCCCGGCCTCGGCGCGCGCGAGAAGATCGAGCTGGTGCGGTCGCGGCGACCAGCCCTTGGCCGCGAACCAGCGCAGGAAGGGCTCTGGCAGATGGAAGGCGGCGGCTTCGTGCGCCTGGGGAGTGGAGGAGAGGTTCACGTGGCAAAACTAGGTTGCGACCGTAGGTTCGCCAAGGTGGCAGGGTGTGACGTCATTCTTCTCCCCTCCGGGGAGAAAGTGGACGTGTAGCGTCCGGATGAGGGGTCGCGACGGTTCCGGCAGGCCTCCCCTCATCCCGCTGCCGCGACCTTCTCCCCGGAGGGGAGAAGAAGCAGCTTTGGAGGCGGCCGCAGTCCTTTAGACGGCGAGGTAGCGGTCGGTTCGGTGGTTGATGGCGAGGAAGAGGTTGAGGACGAGGGCGCCGAGGACGGAATAGAGGACGGCCAGCGGGGGGACGGCCGCAAAGGCGGTGACGAGGACGACGAGATCGACCGTCATCTGCGTGACGCCCGCGCGCCAGCCGAAGCGATCCTGCAGATAGACGGCGAGAATGCCGATGCCGCCCGCCGAGGAGCGATGGCGGAAGAGGGCGAGGAGGCCGAAGCCGACGAGGAGACCGCCGAGGCACGCGCCGAGCAGCGGCTGGACCTCTCCGAAGCGGATGAACTCGCCGCTGAAGGCCGTCATCGCGGAGAGAAGGCCGACGGCGAAGGCGGTCTTGATCGTGAAGGAGCGGCCCATTCGGCCGATGGCGAGGGCATAGAAGGGGAGGTTCAGGACGAAGAAGACGAGGCCGAAGTTCCAGCCGGTGAGATAGTGGAGGACGAAGGCGAGGCCTGCCATACCGCCGGTGAGGAAGCCGAGATGGCCGAGCAGCGCGATGCCGAGCGCGGTGAGCACCGTGCCCGCGAGAATGCCGAGCGCATCCTCCACCGGCGAGTGGCGCGTCGCGGTCGCCGCCCAGGAGCCGAAGCGGTGAGCCTTCGCCGTGCTCTCGCGGCTGCTGAGCCGCTGGGCTTCGCCGGGTGCGCCATCGATGCTCGCCATGGTCCCTCCGTCGCGCCTCCGAGGTTTCGAACGTCTTCGCAGTTGCGAAGAGCATAGGCGCTTCGCGATCCCGCGCAATGGCGTCAGCCGTCCTTCGCCGCGACGATCACATGGCCCGCGACCGGCGCTCCTCGATCCTGCCGGAGCACGACCTCGGTCCGTCCGCGAAGGGCCAACCCCGCCTCGGCGAGCATGGTTTCCACGGCGGGCGCGTGGTGGGCGTAGCGCAGGGCTTCGCCGAGCCGGTAGGGCTCCGGTCCGTCCGAGGCCTCCAGCGTGAAGGCGAAGAGGTCGGCGGGGGAAAGGATGGATGCGATCGTCGCGATCACGGGCCGGAGGTCCCCGATATAGTTGAGGACGTCGGCGGCCGCGACGAGATCGTAGCGGTGCGAGTCTCGATCGAGCGCCAGGATATCGGCTTCCTCCAGCCTGTCGTAGATGCCTTTGGCGCGGGCGCGGGCGAGCATTTCCGGCGAGAGGTCGAGCCCGTCGAGCCGCTCGGCATGGGGGCGAAGGCGCGTTCCCATGAGCCCGGTGCCGCAGCCGAGATCGAGCGCGGCGGCAAAGCGCGGCGCCGGCCCCGCGACGGAAAGGATCGCCTCCATCAGCCGGTCCGGCGCCCGATAGGCGAGACCGTCGACGAGGGCGCTCTCGAAGCGGCCGGCATATTGGTCGAAGAGGCTCTTCACGAAGGCCGGCGGCGCCGTGGCGGGCGCCGGCGTCCGGCCCATCGCGGCGAGGCGGAGGGCGGCGCCCGTTCCGTCGGCGGGGTCGAGGCCGAGCGCGCGTTCGAAGGCGCTGGCGGCTTCGTCCGCCTGTCCGGCGTCCAGAAGATAGGTGCCCAGCGTCGTCCAGCCCGCGGTCCAGGCGGGGGCGAGATCGAGCGCCTGGCGCATCAGGTCTGCGGCCGCCGCCCCGTCGCCGTCCGCGGCGAGACCCTTGGCATAGTCGGCGCGGCGGTCGGCCAGCGGGTCGCCGGAGAGGTGGCGGTGATCCATGCGATGTTCTGCCTTCCGCCTGCGGGCCTGCCCAAGGCGGGCGCCGTGCCTATGTCAGGGGGATGATGCGCCCCGACGATCTCCTCCGACCGACGCCGAAGGGGCTCTACTGCCCGCCCGGCGACTTCTATATCGACCCGGTGAAGCCCGTCGAGCGGGCTCTCGTCACCCATGGCCATGCCGACCATGCAAGGCCGGGCAACGAGAAGGTCATGGCGACGCGTCGGACGCTCGACATCATGGCGCTTCGCTACGGCGAGGACTTCGCCGCCGCGCGACAGGTGGCCGAGTGGGGCGAACGGACGGTCGTCAACGGCGTCACCGTCTCCTTCCATCCGGCGGGCCATGTGCTGGGCTCCGCGCAGATCCGGGTCGAGAAGGACGGGCTGCGGATCGTCGCTTCCGGCGACTACAAGCGGCGGGAGGACCCGACGGCGGAGCCCTTCGAGCCCGTGCCCTGCGAGGTCTTCATCACCGAGGCGACCTTCGCGCTGCCGGTCTTCCGCCATCCCGATTCGCGCGTCGAGATCCGGCGCCTCATCGCCTCGACGAAGCAGTTTCCCGAGCGCGCGCATCTCGTCGGCGCCTATGCGCTGGGCAAGGCGCAGCGCGTCATCCGCATGCTGCGCGAGGAGGGATACGACGCGCCGATCTACATTCACGGCGCGCTGAAGCGGCTCTGCGAGTTCTACGAGGCGGAGGGCATCGCGCTCGGAGACTTGCGCCCCGCGACGCTGGAGCGCGGCGGCAAGGCCGATTTCGCGGGGGCGATCGTCGTCGGCCCGCCCTCCGCCTTCGCCGACAAATGGGCGCGGCGCTTTCCCGATCCCGTCTCCTGCTTCGCCTCCGGCTGGATGCGGGTTCGCCAGCGCGCCCGCCAGCGCGGCGTCGAACTGCCGCTCATCCTCTCCGACCATTGCGACTGGGACGAGCTGACCGAGACGATCGCCGAGCTGAACCCGCAGGAGGTCTGGGTGACGCATGGGCGGGAGGAAGCGCTGGTGCGCTGGTGCGAGCTTCGCCAGACGAGGGCCCGGCCGCTGCATCTGGTCGGTTACGAGGACGAGGGGGATTGATTTCAACTTGAGGATGTTGTGGAAGCTAGGCGTTGAACGTTCGGAGAGCTTCTTTGACTGAAATTTGGAACGGCATTTCAGAGGCGCAGGCCACGATTATAGCTGCGTTGATCACAGTCTTGGCAGCCGTGGTCGGTGTGTGGCTCGGCTCGGTTCTGTTTGCCGGCCGGGTCAGGAGCTTAGAAGATGCTATAGAAAAAGCGGAAGCATTGCTGCAAGCTCATCAATCCAGCGTCGATGCGAAGCTCATTGCAATCGCGGCTAGATTTGAGTCCTTCGATGCAATGGTATCGGCCATGCTGCAGCAAGTTAACACGCTTGGAAGCGCGTTCAACGATTTAGAGGCAAGTAGAACTGCTGCCCAACTTCAACTTGACCCTCAAACCACTGAAGAAATTGACTCTCGAGAATCACTCAAGAGCAATTGGATAAAAATTCGTGATCGAGTTGAGGAAATCGCATCTAGCCCGGACATAGATGGACGTCGCCGTGCAAGATATGGGCGGATCGATCGAAGAATGTTCTACAATTTGTTAGACGCACTGACGCATGATGGTTATTTGGGTCGCGATGGCGACGAATATCACGAAGCGCTGGAACTTTGGCATCGTTATAGAAACGGTAGACTTACGCCATCGGCGGAAGATGTTATGCGAATGGAGAATTTGTCGAAAAAGCTCGGATAAGTTGTAAATGATTTTGGATAGTTAACGTAATTAGTCTACATTATAAAGTCTTTCTTTGATTTTTACTCTTCCTTGTATCGCCCGCAGAAGATCGCGGAAGTTCAGGAAGAGCGGGATGGCGGCGCGGGGCTGTTCGGGTTCGAGCGAGAGGCCGACATCGGTGATGAGGCCCGCTTCATCGGTGTCGCGCACGATCAGCTCGACGGGGCCGAGCGGCACGCGGTCGCCATATTCGGCGCGGCCGCCGAGAAGCTCGGTCATCATCTCGGCGACGCTGCGCTCGCGCAAATTCTCGGCGATCACCAGTCCGTAGGCGTCGGCCAAAACGCGGGCAGGCTTGGCGGGGTTGACGGTGAACTCGCCGAAGAAGTCGGCATCGTCCGGGCCGACCGCCACGGGGCTGGCGAAGAGCCGGTCGAGCAGGCGCGGATAGCGCGGCGAGATGAAGAGATAGACGTAGTCGCCGGCCTGGAGGCGGCCGGCATACTGGTAGCGCATGGACTTGCCGTCGCGGATGACAAGCGACGGGCGCGCCCAGCGGGGCACGCGCTCGCCGCGCGCGACGGGGCTTCCCTCGACGACGCGGTAGGAGAGCAACTCGTGATGGGCGGTGCCGGGCAGTTCCAGCTCCACCTTCTCGACGGGGCCGATGCGCTTGGGGACGATCAGCCCCAGCCGCTTCGCCATGAAGCCGATCGTCCAGCCCTGCACGAGCAGCGAGGCGAGGACGATGATGAAGCCGGTGTTGAAGAGAACGCGGTTCTCGTCGATCCCGCCGATCAGCGGCAGGATGGCGAGAAGGATCGAGACCGAGCCGCGCAGGCCGACCCAGGAGATGAAGGCCGTCTCGCGCGAATTGAAGTCGAAGGGCAGCATGCAGAACCAGACCGCGAGCGGCCGCGCGACGAGGATGAGCACGGCGGCGAGCCCGATGGCCTGCGCGGCGATGGCGGGAAACTGCGAGGGCGTCGCAAGCAGGCCGAGGACGAGGAACATGATGATCTGCGCCAGCCAGGTCAGGCCGTCGAGGAATGGGCGCAGGCCCGGCTTGGCGCGAAGGTCGCTGTTTCCGGCATAGAGGCCCGCGACATAGACGGCGAGAAAGCCCGAGCCGTCGAGAATGCCGGTGACGGAGAAGACGAGGAGCGACAGAGCCAGCGCGAAGATCGGCGTCAGCCCCCGCTCCATCGGCACCTTCGCGACGAGGCTGCGGATGACCGAGCCGCCCGCGATTCCCGCGACGAGGCCGATGCCCATCTGCCTGACGAGGCCGAGGAGGAGGTCGACGCCGATATCGTGCGTTCCCCCGCCGGCCGAGAGGATGTCGACGAGGGCGATGGTGAGGAAGATCGCCATCGGATCGTTGGAGCCGGACTCGACCTCCAGCGTGGAACGCACGCGGTCGCGGATGTTGATGCCGCCGATCCGCAGGAGGAAGAAGACCGCCGCGGCATCCGTCGAGCCGACGATGGAGCCGAGCAGGAACCCTTCGAGCCAGGAGATGTGGAGGATATAGGCCGCGGCCGTGCCGAAGATCGCCGCCGTCAGCGGCACGCCGATCGTGGCGAGCGACAGGGCGGGGGCGGCGGCGAGGCGGAAGGCGGCGAGCGGCGTGCCGAAGCCGGAATCGAAGAGGATGATCGCGAGCGCGATCGAGCCGATGAAATAGGCGAGGCCCGCATTGTCGAAGACGAGGCCGAGCCCGTCGACGCCGGCCAGAAGTCCGATGGAGAGGAAGAGCAGAAGCAGCGGCGCGCCGAAGCGCATGGCGAGGAGACTGGAAAAGGCCGCGACGAGAACGAGGATCGTGGAGACCAGAATGACGACGTACATGGTCTCGTGCATCGGCGCGTCTGCGCTCCTTCAGTCCGGCGGCTGGGCGTTCTCGGCCCATGGCTCCGCGCCGCAACGAGTCGGCCGCATCCTCATAGACGTTCGAACAGAGTTGGATAGTCGATCACGAGACCGTCCTCGTCCAGGGGAAGCTCGGCGGAAAAGCTGCGATCGGCAGCTTCGTAGAGAAAGCGCCGGGGCCCGAGCGCCGTGTAGCGCTGGCCGTCCGGAAAAGGCTCGAACGTATCGAAAGGCACGTAGAGCATCGTCAGCTCTGCGCAGGGATCGCCTTGCGTCGGCGCGAGGCGGCGGATCGGCAGCGTGTTGGTGAAGGGCGTGCCGGCCAGATCGATGTCGATGCAGCCCGCGAGATCGGCCCGCTCGGTGCCGTCGGCCGCGAACCAGCGACCGGCCCCATCGGAGGAAAGGTCGAGCGAGGGGCCGCCGAGGGCTCGCAGGCGGAAGGCGCGCACGCGCCAGAGGGAATCGCAGTCGATCTCGTAGGAGACGCCGTAGGCCGCTCCGCCGCGATCGCCGATCACGACGGAACGGATCTCGATGCCCGAGGACACCGGTCGGATGTGCAGGTGCTCGAGCCCTTCGGCCCCGCCCCCGTCGCCAAGGGCGCGCCATCGCACGCTCCTTTCGGACAGGGGGCGGAACGGCATGATCGGATCAGCCGGCCTTGGCGAAGGCGACCGCGGTGTCGGACATGCGGTTCGAGAAGCCCCATTCGTTGTCGTACCAGGAGAGGATGCGCACGAAATTACCGTCCATGACCTTGGTCTGGTCCATGTGGAAGACCGAGGAATGCGGGTCGTGGTTGAAGTCGTGGCTGACGTTCGGCGCGTCGGTGTAGCCGAGAATGCCCTTCAGCGGGCCGTCGGCGGCCGCACGGATGAGGCTCTGGATCTCCTCGACCGTGGTCGAGCGCTTGGCGACGAACTTGAAGTCGACGACCGAGACGTTCGGCGTCGGCACGCGGATCGCGACGCCGTCGAGACGGCCCTTCAGCTCCGGCAGGACGAGGGCGACGGCCTTGGCGGCGCCGGTCGAGGTCGGGATCATCGAGAGCGCGGCGGCGCGGCCCCGGTAGAGATCCTTGTGCATCGTGTCCAGCGTCGGCTGGTCGCCCGTGTAGGAGTGGATCGTCGTCATGAAGCCCTTGTCGATGCCGATGGCGTCGTTGAGGACCTTGGCGACGGGGGCGAGGCAGTTCGTCGTGCAGGAGGCGTTGGAGATGATCTTGTCGTCGGCGGTCAGCGTGCCGTGGTTGACGCCGTAGACGATCGTCTTCTCCGTGCCGGAGGAGGAGAGCGGGCCGGAGATCACGACCTTCTTGGCGCCGGCTTCGAGATGCGCCGCGGCCTTGGCGGCATCGGTGAAGATGCCGGTGCACTCGAGCGCGATGTCGACGCCGAGCTCCTTCCAGGGCAGGTTCTTCGGGTCGCGCTCGGCCGAGACGCGGATCGGGCCGCGGCCGACGTCGATCGTGTCGCCGGAGACCGTGACCGTGCCGGGGAAGCGGCCGTGGACCGAATCGAAGCGGATGAGATGGGCATTGGTCTCGACGGGGCCGAGATCGTTGATGCCGACGACTTCGATGTCGGTGCGGCCGGACTCGACGATGGCACGCAGGACGTTGCGGCCGATGCGGCCGAACCCGTTGATGGCGACGCGGACAGTCATGTCATTTCTCCTAAAGGGTCGGGCCCAACCATTTCTGCGGCGGGCATGACAAGCGCATGAGCGCTGCGAGCGCTTGCGTGCCCTGCTCGACCGGACCGTTTCGGCTCTACGAGCCTCACGCGGGTGTCGGCCTCTCTTACCGTAATTCGCCCGCGCGTAAAGCCGCTTTGGCCGAGTTCGGCGAGCCTTCGCCGGCTATATCGATTAGAGCATCGGACGGTAAATCGGACCCAGTTCTGTTTGCCGTGGCCGCCCGATCCACGCGAAGGGTTGCGACGTCCGTGGCGGGGCCACGGCCTAGCAAGCCGACAAAGTGGGCGGACGGCCACGGCAAACCCGAAGGGCTGGCCCCCTATCGGCCAATTCCAGCGGCGTGCGTCTGCGGCCGTAGCCCCGCTACGGCCTTGCCACCCACCTTGACCTTGGCCGNAAACCCGAAGGGCTGGCCCCCTATCGGCCAATTCCAGCGGCGTGCGTCTGCGGCCGTAGCCCCGCTACGGCCTTGCCACCCACCTTGACCTTGGCCGATAGGGGGCCAGCAGAACTGGGTCCTATTTACCGTCCGATGCTCCAGAGCGCGCTCAGCCTCGTTTTCCACCGGGGCGCCCGGACGGGCCGTCTTTCGAGGTTGCAACGAGGCGCCGAATGTCGCAGGACTCGTCGTCAGTTACCGCACTCGCCTCGACCGGGCCGCGAAGTCTTCGGAGAGGCCACGGGGATTCATGTCAGCCGATTCGCTCAACGCAGCTTCCCAACGCCTCGACCGCGCCCTGCAGCGCCTCGACCGGGCCATCGACGGCCAGATCGAGCGCGAGGCCTTCGTGCGCGATGCCGACGAGGAGGTTCAGCGCATGACCGCGGACCGTTCGCGCCTTGCCGGTGAGCTCGACGGGGCGCTGGCGCGCGCGGAGCGCCTGGAGCGGGCGAACCGCGAGGTCTCGCGCCGTCTCGTCAACGCCATGGAGCAGATCCGCGGCGTTCTCGAGAGCCGGCGCGAAGGCTGACGGGCCAGAAGGAACGCACCATGCCGCAAGTCGTCGTCTCGATCGACGGAAAGACCTTCCGCATGGCCTGCGCGGACGGGGAGGAGCGCCATCTGGAAAGCCTTGCAGCCGAGGTGGACGGACGCATCGGCGAGCTTCGCAAGAGCTTCGGCGAGATCGGCGACCAGCGCCTCGTGATGATGGCCGCGATCATGACGGCGGACGAACTCTCCGAGCAGCGCCGTCGCATCGCCGCGCTCGAAGCCTCGCTCGGCGAGGCCAACAAGGCCCGCGAGGAGGCCGTGCGCCGCCTCGCCGACAGCGACAACCGGCTGGTCGACCATGTCGAGCACATGGCCGAGGCGATCGAGAAGGCGGCGGAGCGGCTGGAAAAGCGGGTCTGAGCGACGCGCCGTCCCGATGGCGGCGCAGGCTTTCCGGTGGACGGTCCCTGGCTTGCTCCCCGTCAGGCCTTCAGCTTGTAGCCCGTCCTGAAGATCCACCAGATGCCGGCGAGGCAGAGCGCCATCACCACCAGCGTCATCGCGATCGAGATGCCGATCGAGACGTCGGAGACGCCGTAGAAGCTCCAGCGAAAGCCGCTGACGAGATAGACGACGGGGTTGAAGAGCGTCACCTTCTGCCAGAAGGGCGGGAGCATATCGATCGAGTAGAAGCTGCCGCCGAGAAAGGTCAGGGGCGTCACGACGAGGAGCGGCACGATCTGCAGCTTCTCGAATCCGTCCGCCCAGACGCCGATGATGAAGCCGAAGAGGCTGAACGTCACCGCGGTCAGGACGAGGAAGAGCACCATGATGACCGGGTGCTCGATGCGCAGATCCACGAAGAGCGCCGAGGTCGCGAGGATGATGAGGCCGATCGCGATCGATTTCGTCGCGGCCGCGCCCACATAGGCCGCCGTGATCTCGAAGGCCGAGATGGGGGCCGAGAGGATCTCGTAGATCGTGCCGGAGAATTTCGGGAAGTAGATGCCGAAGGAGGCATTGGCGATGCTCTGGGTCAGGAGCGTCAGCATGATGAGGCCGGGCACGATGAAGGCGCCGTAGCTGACGCCGCCGACCTCCTCCATGCGCGAGCCGATCGCCGAGCCGAAGACGACGAAATAGAGCGAGGTCGAGATGACGGGCGCCACCACGCTCTGCGCCAGCGTGCGGAAGGTGCGGGCCATCTCGAAGGCGTAGATGGCGCGGATCGCGGGAAGGTTCACTTGGCGTTCCCCACGAGGCTGACGAAGATATCCTCCAGCGAACTCTGATGCGTGGAGAGGTCGCGGAAGGTGATGCCGGCCGCGGCGAGATCGCCGAGAAGGGCGGTGATGCCGGTGCGCGGGCCCTTCGTGTCGTAGGTGTAGAGGAGTTCCGCTCCATCCGCCGAACGCTCCAGACCATAGGGGGCAAGGGCATCCGGTATCGCGTCGAGCGGGGTCGTCAGCGCCAGGCGGAGCTGCTTCTTGCCGAGCTTGCGCATCAGCTCGGCCTTTTCCTCCACCAGGATGATCTCGCCCTTGGAGATGACGCCGATCCGGTCGGCCATCTCCTCGGCCTCCTCGATGTAATGCGTCGTCAGGATGATGGTGACGCCGCTGTCGCGAAGCTCGCGGACCACGTTCCACATGTCCTGGCGCAGCTGAACGTCGACGCCGGCGGTCGGCTCGTCGAGGAAGAGGATGGTCGGCTCGTGCGACAGGGCCTTGGCGATGAGGACGCGCCGCTTCATGCCGCCGGACAGCGTCATGATCTTGGCGTCCTTCTTGTCCCAGAGCGAGAGCTGGCGAAGGATCTTCTCGATATGGGCCGGGTTCGCCCGCTTGCCGAAGAGGCCGCGCGAGAAGGAGACGGTCGCCCAGACCGTCTCGAAGGCGTCCGTCGTCAGTTCCTGCGGCACGAGGCCGATGGCCGCGCGCGCCTTGCGGAAATCGCGCAGGATGTCGTGCCCGTCCGCCCGGATCGTGCCTGAGCTCGGGCTGACGATGCCGCAGATAACGGAGATCAGCGTCGTCTTGCCCGCGCCGTTCGGGCCGAGCAGGGCGAAGATCTCGCCGCGCCGGATCTGAAGGTCGATCCCCTTCAGCGCGGCATAGCCGGTGTCGTAGGTCTTGGTGAGGGCCTTGATGTCGATGATCGGGACATCAACGATCGGGGCAGGGCCGATCGGCGGCGCGCCCGCTTCGGCTGGATGATGGTTCATGGTCGCCGTTCGCGCCTTCTGCTTCGTCCCCGCCAAGGTCTCGCTTTTCACGGTTTCGGCAAGGGAGACGGAGCGTTTCGCCGCCTCTTTCTCCGGCGTCGCACGAAACAGAGGCGAAAGCTCTGGCCACCACTCGCGGCGGAGCCTATATCCCTCCTCGGCGGGCTGCTTGGTGCGACAGGGGTAACATTTCCTCGGGGCCTTACGCATCCCCTAGGGAGCTGTCCCTGCCTTAGCCCGTGGGCTGGGGCACACGGCGCCCACCTACACTGTAGGTTCCCGGGATCGACTTCTCCATCGGCCGAGGTGGCTCGCCACTCCTTAGCTTTCCAGACCATCCGCTTCGTTCTAAGCCTGCCCAACCCTCGTGTCGCTTCTGCGGCGCAGGAAAGCGGGAGGCGTGATGAGCGGGCAGGAACCGGACTTGCGGGCGCAAAAGATGCGCGTTCGAGCGGCGGCGCTGGCGCGGCGCGACGCGCTCGGCGACGAGGCGCGCATCGAGGCCTCGCTGACGGTCGCCGGCCTTCTCGGCGAGGCGCTCGACTTCGATCCCGGCACGATCGTCTCGGGCTTCCTGCCCATCCGCTCGGAAATCGACCTGCGGCCCCTGATGGCGCGGCTGGCCGACCGCGGCGCGCGGCTCTGCGTTCCCGCGATCGTCGGCGGCGAGCTGGAGTTCCGCCAGCTTGTGCGCGGCGAGCCGCTGGTGCCGCAGGGGTTCGGCACGCTCGCGCCGGGGGAGGGCGCAGCAGTGCTCGATCCGCAGCTGATGCTCGTGCCGCTCTCCGCCTTCGACCGTCGCTGCCACCGCATCGGATACGGGCGGGGCTATTACGACCGGGCGATCGAGGCGATCCGCAGGCGCGGCGGAGCCCCGAGGCTCGTCGGCGTCGCCTTCGCCGCGCAGGAGGTCGAGACGGTGCCGACCGAGGATCACGACGTGGCGCTCGACATGATCGCGACGGAGGCCGGTCTCGTTCGGCCGGCTTGAGGTCAGTCGGCCGTGCGGGGACGCGCGAAGATCTGCGTCCAGTAAGGTTTGCCGTCCGCACTCCTCGCGGCGGCGAAGCCGATCTCGGTGACGCGCGGGTTCAGGAGGTTCTTGCGGTGGCCGGGGGAGGCGACCCAGCCGGCCATGGCGGAATCGTAGTCGCGAAAGGACGTCGCGATGTTTTCCGCCGTCGTGGTCCAGTCGTAGCCGGCGGCCCGCACGCGGTCCGGCAGAAGACCGGCGACCTCGTGGTCCATCTTCCCCCGCCTGGCCATCGCCGCCGACTGCGCGGCGGCGGCGGTCATCAGATGCGTCTCCATCCGCAGAGCCGGCATGCCGTGCTCGGCGCGAAAGGCATTGACCGACCCCAGCGCCTTCGTGCGATCCAGGGCGATCTCCTGCGACGGACCGCTCGGGCGGGGCGCCCCGGCGCAGGCGGACAGAGCGAGGGTCATGACGAGCGGCAGAGCGAGGGCGGCGAGAGGGCGGGACGTCGGTTTCAAGGGCTGGCGGTCCAGTTCGATCGGGAGAGCCGGCTCCTGACGCGCGATCGCGTCGATCCTGCGGCGATGGACCCTACATTGACGGAAAAATCATGAGCGAGACTGAAGGCACGATGATCGATCTCTACACCTGGACGACGCCGAACGGCGAGAAGCCCGTCATCTTCCTGGAAGAGGCCGGCATCGACTACACGCTGCATCTCGTCGACATCTCCTCCGGCGCGCAGAAGGCGCCGGCTTTCGTCGCGGTCAATCCGAACGGACGCATCCCCGCCATCGTCGAGCACACGCCGGAGGGCGGCGCGTTCCGCGTCTTCGAGTCCGGCGCGATCCTGCTCCATCTCGCGGAGCGGACGGGCAAGCTTCTGCCCCTGGCTCAGCCGCACCGGACGGAGGCGCTGTCCTGGCTCTTCTTCCAGGCCGGCGGCACCGGGCCGATGATCGGCCAGCTCCACCACTTCAACAATGCCGCGCCGGAGAAGCTCCCCTACGCGATCGAGCGCTACGCCAACGAGTCGCGCCGCCTGCTGGGTGTCCTGGAAAGCCGGCTTGCCGATTTCGAATGGCTGGCGGGCGACTACGGCATAGCCGACATCATGAACTTCTCCTGGGCGCGCTCGGGGCTCGCCGCGCTCGACGCGCGTGCGGACTTTCCCGCGCTCGCCGAATGGGTCGACCGGATCGCCCGCCGCGAAGCGGTCCTGCGGGGCCTCGGCCGGCTGAAGGCAGCCAAGGACGCGCTCCAGACGGCGGCCAAGCCATGAGGTTCCTCTTTCTCGGAGACATGGTCGGCCGGGCCGGGCGCACGGCGGTCTTCGACCGGCTTCCCGGTCTCGTCCGGGACTGGAAGCTCGATTTCGTCGTAGTCAACGGCGAGAACGCGGCCGGCGGGTTCGGCGTGACGGAGGAGATCTTCGAAGCGACGCTGTCGGCCGGTGCCGACGTGATGACGACGGGCAACCACGTCTTCGACCAGCGCGAGGCGCTGGAGTTCTCGACGCGGCACGACCGCTTCCTGCGCCCCCTGAACTATCCGCCGGGCGCGCCCGGCAAGGGCTCCGGCCTCTTCGAGGCGAAGAACGGGGCGCGCGTCCTCGTCTCCAACCTGATGGGCCGCGTCTTCATGCACCCGGAGCTCGACGATCCCTTCCGGGCCGTCGGCGATCTTCTCTCGGCCTGTCCGCTCGGCGAGCAGGCGGACGCGGTGATCCTCGACTTCCACGCGGAGGCGACGAGCGAGAAGCAGTGCTTCGCCCATTACGTGGACGGGCGGGCGAGCGTCGTCGTCGGCACGCACACGCATGTGCCGACCGCCGACCATCAGATCCTGCCGGGCGGCACGGCCTACCAGTCGGATGCCGGCATGTGCGGGGATTACGACAGCTCGCTCGGCATGGAGAAGGAGGAGCCGCTGAACCGCTTCCTCAGCAAGATCCCGCGCGGCCGCTTCGATGCGGCGCAGGGGCCGGCGACGATCTGCGGGCTGGCGGTCGAGATCTCGGATCGGACAGGTCTTGCCGAGAAGATCGCCCCCGTTCGGCTCGGCGCGCGGCTCGAAGAGGCCGTTCCGACCTTCTGGGCATGATGCCGGCGAGCCCCTGGGTCGACCTCTTCGGATGGCAAGGCCCACCCGGAGGGCCGGGCCCCCCGCCCTCGACGGCGTCGGGCTCAGGTCACGGCCCCGAGCCGCTCCCATGGCCCTCCTCGTCCAGAACGAAGGCGGCTCCGGAGAAACAGATCGATTCAGCGCTCGTCGGCATAAGAATCTTGCCCGTGTTGCACTGCGATGCGTTGTCTTTCTGCAACCCGTCGCCATCTGTCGCAGGCAAGTCACCGGGAGGGCCCACGGTGGCGGGCATTTCATGAGGAGTTATTGGGGGCGGAACGGGCATCGTTCCGAGGTCAGGATCTTCTCGATAGGGCTTGCGAACGCGCGTGGCATGCGTCCACGACAGCATCGAAACACGCCTGGATAGAACGATCCGGCGCGAAGGAGGATTTGTGGAGCAACCAGTCTCGACTGCGGTCGCGGAAACCGCGCTCACAGGAATGGCACCCGATGCGGTGCCGACCTGGATCTGGCTCGCAACGGTCGGCGGCATCGCCGCTCTCTTCGTGTTCGACTTCTTTTCGCACACGCGCAAGGCGCATGAGCCGACCTTCCGGGAAGCGGCTCTCTGGTCCACCTTCTACGTCACCATCGCCCTCCTCTTCGGCTGGGGCGTCTGGCATTTCTGGGACCGCGACCACGGCATCGAGTACTTCGCCGGCTTCATCACCGAGAAGTCGCTCTCGGTCGACAATCTCTTCGTCTTCGTCATCATCATGGGCAGCTTCCGCGTGCCCCGCGCCTACCAGCAGAAGGCGCTGCTCATCGGCATCGTCATCGCGCTCGTCATGCGCGGCCTCTTCATCGCGGCGGGTGCGGCGGCGATCGAGCGCTTCTCCTGGGTCTTCTACCTCTTCGGCCTCTTCCTGCTCTACACGGCCTGGAAGCTGGCGGCGGAGAGCTTCAAGCACGGCGCCAAGTCGACCGACGAGGAGTACGAGCCGAACGCGGTGGTCAAATACTTCCAGCGCCATCTGCCGACGACGCCGGACTATCGCGGCAATGCGCTGACGGTGATCGAGAACGGCAAGCGCTACTTCACGCCGATGTTCATCGTGATCCTGGCGCTCGGCATGACCGACCTTCTCTTCGCGCTGGACTCGATCCCCGCGATCTACGGCCTGACCGACGCGCCCTACATCGTCTTCACCGCCAACGCCTTCGCGCTTCTCGGCCTTCTGCAGCTCTACTTCCTGCTCGGCGGTCTGCTCGACCGGCTCGTCTATCTCGGCCTCGGCCTGTCGCTGATCCTCGCCTTCATCGGCGTGAAGCTGGTGATCCATGCGATGGAAGCGAACACGCTGCCCTTCCTGAACGGCGGCCAGCCGATCGAGGGCCTGCCGCATATCGAGACGAGCTTCTCGCTCTCGGTGATCGTCGGCATCCTGGTGGTGACGACCGTCGCCAGCCTGCTCAAGAGCCGATCGGACGCCCGCAAGGGGTGAAGAAGCGGCCTTCGGGCGAACGACGACGACATGGAAGCCGGCGAAAGCCGGCTTTCATCGTTTCGACGGGGCAGAGGTTCGGGTCTCGGAAAGGCTTCGGCAGACCGGACCGGTACTCCCTGTCGGCTCCATCGCTGTCATCTCGAAGCCGCGGGACGACGCTACAGGGAAGGTCAGGCTTGCCGCATCGCCCGTGCGTCTCTATCGGGCGACGAGACGCCCGAACACGCCTTCGAAAGTCCTTGTCTTGCGCCAGCTTCTTCTTCGTTACGCAACGCCGCTGACGACCGGGCTCTTCATCGTCTCGCTCGTGTCCGGCATCGCTCTGTTCTTCCATTTCGAAGGCCGTCTCTTCAAGGCGATGCACGAATGGCTGAGCATGGTGCTGGCCGTGCCGTTCGTTCTCCATCTCTGGAAGAATTGGCGTCCCTTCGTCGCCTATTTCAGGCGGCCCGCCATGACGGTCGCTCTTTCGGCCTCGCTCGTCGGCGCGCTGGCCTTCGCGGTTCCGGCGATGCTGGCGGGCGGCGCGAGCCGGGGCAATCCCGTTCAGGCCGTGCTCGGAGTCGTGCAGAACGGCTCGATCGCCCATCTGGCCCCGCTGTTCGGGCATACGCCGGACGGGCTCGCGGCGGCCTTGCGGGAGAAGGGCTTCGTCGTCTCCTCCAACGAGGTGCGGCTTGCCGACGTGGCGCAGGCCTCGAACCGCTCGCCGCGCGAGATGCTGCCGCTTCTGGTCGAGATCGGGCGTTGAGGAAGCCGGGCGCACGTTCTGGACGCTCGACGGCTTTTTGACTAAGAAGCCGCCTTCACGGACGTCGACATTACGGGTGCCCCATGGCCGGCCATTCACAGTTCAAGAACATCATGCACCGCAAGGGCCGCCAGGACGCGGTCCGCTCCAAGCTCTTTTCCAAGCTCGCGCGCGAAATCTTCGTCGCGGCCAAGGGCGGCCTGCCCGATCCTTCCATGAACGCGCGCCTGCGCCTCGCCATCGCGAACGCCAAGGCGCAGTCCATGCCGAAAGACAATATCGACCGGGCGGTCAAGAAGGCGTCGGGCGCCGACGGCGAGAACTACGACGAGGTCCGCTACGAGGGCTACGGCCCCGGCGGCGTCGCCGTCATCGTCGAGGCATTGACCGACAACCGCAACCGCACGGCCTCCAACGTGCGTTCCTACTTCACCAAGGCCGGCGGCGCGATGGGCGAGTCGGGCTCGGTCGCCTTCATGTTCGACCGGGTCGGCGAGATCGTCTTCCCGGCCAAGGCCGGCAGCGCCGACAAGGTCATGGAAGCCGCGATCGAGGCGGGTGCCGACGACGTGACCTCCGACGAGGACGGCCATGTCATCCTCACCGCCTTCGAATCGCTCGGCGAGGTCTCGGCCGCGCTCGAAGCCTCGCTCGGCGAGGCGGAAAGCGTGAAGATTGTCTGGAAGCCGCAGACCGGCACGCCGGTCGACGAGGAGCGGGCGGTCAGCGTCATGAAGCTCATCGCCAATCTCGACGACGACGACGACGTCCAGAACGTCTACGCCAATTTCGAGGTCGACGACGCCGTGATGGCGAAGCTTTCGGCTGCCTGATGTCCTCGCGGGCGCCGGATCGGCGCCCGCTCGGATCCTCCCAAGCTCTCAGCCGGTGCCGCCGGCTCTCTGCAACGCTTCGGCCGGCGGGAGGACGGTCTCGGTGACGAGACGGTGGAGGTCGCGGACATAGCCGCTGCGGCCGGAGGGCTGCGTCTCGTCCGAGGTGATCGCGACGGTGAGGGCAAGGTCCGGGAAGACGTAGATCATCTGCCCGCCATAGCCCCAGCCGTAATAGCCGGTGCGCCCGCCGAAGTCGTCGATGAACCAGCCGTAGCCGTAGCGGCCGTCGTGAAATCGCGAGGTGGTGCGCGGCGTCCAGGACCGCTCGATCCAGGCTTGCGAGAGAATGCGCGTTCCGTTCGCCGCGAGCCCGCCGCGCCGGTAGATCTCGCCGAAGGCGAGGAGCGAGCGGGGCGTCATCGCCATCTGGTTTCCGCCGAGATAGATGCCTTGCGGATCGCGCTCCCAGCTGGCGATCTCGACCCCTGCCGGCCCCAGCCATTCGCGCGCCAGTTGGAGCGTGGAGCGGCCGGAGACCTTGGTGAGGATCGCGGACAGGAGATGCGTCGAGCCCGTCGAATAGAGCATCGGCCCGCCCGGCTCCTCGACGAAAGGCCGCGCCAGCGCATCCCGCACCCAGTTTCGCGACGAGATCCAGGCGCCGTAGTTGGCGCCCGACGTGCGCTCCAGGCCGGCCTGCATCGACAGGAGCTGGCCGATCGTCACGCGCTCCAGTCTCGGATCGGCGTCCTTGGGAAAGTCCGAGCGGAGGATCTCGGCGATCGGCTGATCGGGGCCCTTCAGGAGGCCCTTGTCGATGGCGACGCCGACAAGGGCCGAGACGATCGATTTCGACGCGGACTTGATGTTGGTGGACCGCGCGGTGTTCGCGCCGTGGAACCCCTCTTCGACCAGTTTTCGACCGTCCTGCGCGACGAGCAGCGTCTTCAGGCCGGGAAGGCTCTCCGCGCGGCGCAGCGCCTCGTCGAAGCTGCCGGACGGGATCGCTGCGGCGGCATTGGCGGATGGGGCGGCTTTGGCGGCCGCGTTCGTCTGGGCGGTCGCGACGGGCGCGGTCACGAGGACGGCGGCGAGGGTCGCTGAGGCGAGGCGGTGCAATGTCTTCATGCGCGAGAAGTGGGTTTGCCTGACCGCCTTCCAAAGGCGGGACACGGGGAGTTGACGCGCCCGCGACGGAAGTCGTCCCCGAACGTTCCTCTCCGTTTTTGGTTCGTTCATGGTTTGTCTTTACCCCGAGGACGTGGCACAGTTCGGGAGATTGATCGGCATGTTGCAGGAGACGAGCATTCGCATCTGGGGAATCGATCCCGGCCTGCGCCGGACCGGATGGGGCGTCGTCGAGACGGCCGGCAATTCGCTGCGCTTCGTCGCCTCCGGCACCGTGACGTCGGACGCCGCCTTCGACCTCGCCACGCGGCTTCGCCAGCTCCACGACGGATTGCAGGAGGTTTTCGCAACCTATCGCCCGGACGAGGCGGCGGTCGAGCAGACCTTCGTCAACAAGGACGCGGTGGCGACGCTGAAGCTCGGACAGGCGCGCGGCATCGCCATGCTGGTGCCCGCGCTCGCCGGTCTGCCCGTCGCGGAATATGCGCCGAACGCTGTGAAGAAGGCCGTGATCGGCGTCGGGCATGGCGAGAAGAGGCAAATCCACATGATGGTCAAGGTGCTGATGCCGCGCGCGACCTTCGACACGGACGACGCGGCCGACGCGCTCGCCATCGCCATCTGTCACACCCATCACCGCCAATCTGCACAAGCCCGGGCGGCTTTTGCCGGACTCTAGATGTTCTTGACTTGTTCCGGTTCGGCGTGTAGGTAATACCGAGCGAGTATTACTTTTCGAGGGTCGGATGCGGGTAACGGAAAAGGGGCAGGTGACGATCCCCAAGCCCATTCGCGACAAGCTCGGCATCGGGCCGGGAAGCGAGGTTCAGTTCGTCGAGCGTGGGGATGTCGTTCTCTTGAAAGCGGGAGGCGCCTCGGCGGGTGCCGATCTTTCCGTATCGTTTGACGAGTGGGCGTCTGCGGTCGCCGGAACGCTTGATCTGGACGGCCGGACGACGGACGAGCACATGGACTGGTTGAGAGGACCGCGAGATGACCTCGACCCTCGTTGATACCAATATTTTCATCGACATCTTAGGCCCGTCGGATACCCCAACGCGATCATGGTCGATGCAGGCATTGAAAGCCTGTCTCGGCGAAGGGCGGATCATCGTCAGCGCCATCGTATGGGCTGAACTGGCCGAACCCAAGTTGGGCGAAGCTCTTCTTTTCACGGCCCTATCCTGGCTTCGCCCGAAGCGAGAGGACTTTCCCTTCGCGGCCGCCTACGCGGCAGGGCAGGCGCACCGGACCTATCGGCGGCAGGGCGGAACGAGAGAGCGGACCTTGCCGGACTTTCTGATCGGAGCGCATGCGCTGACGGCCGGGCATCGCCTTCTGACGCGGGACGGCGGGCGCTACCGGGCCTATTTCCCGACGCTCGACCTCCTTTCGCCGGAGACCCGTCCGTGATCGGCAAGCTGAAGGGCGTGGTGGACGAGATCGGCGAGGATCACGTCGTGATCGACGTGCATGGCGTCGGCTACGTCGCCTATTGCGGCGCGCGCACCCTGTCGGCCCTGCCGGGCGTGGGAGAGGCGGTGACGCTGTTCATCGAGACCTATGTGCGCGAGGACATGCTGCGGCTCTACGGCTTCGCGAGCGAGCTGGAACGCGGCTGGTTCCGGCTTCTGCAGAACGTGCAGGGCGTCGGCTCGAAGGTCGCGCTCGCCATCCTCGGCACGCTTTCGACGGGCGAACTCGGCAATGCCATCGCCTTGCAGGACAAGGCGATGGTATCGCGGGCGCCGGGCGTCGGGCCGAAGGTCGCCGCGCGCATCGTGGCGGAGCTGAAGGACAAGACGCCGGCCTATGCGGGGGCCTTCGAGGCACCCGACATGGGTCTGAAGCGCGATCTCGGAGAGGGTGTCGCGCCCGCGCCG
Organism: Aureimonas sp. Leaf427; assembly: GCF_001425485.1. Lineage (GTDB taxonomy): Bacteria > Pseudomonadota > Alphaproteobacteria > Rhizobiales > Rhizobiaceae > Plantimonas. Next base: position 52,945 of record NZ_LMQW01000043.1, read on the forward strand.
ATCGCCGATGCCGTCTCGGCGCTGGTCAATCTCGGCTATTCCCGCGACCAGGCCGCGGGCGCCGTCGCGACGGCCGCGCGCGAGGGCGATGAGGGGGCGTCGACGCCGACGCTGATCCGTCTGGGGCTGAAGGCGCTGAGCCGGGCTTGACCGGACCCGTGCCGCGAGCCGCTCGGGTTGCGGATGACGCAAGCGTCTCGACGGGAAAACCGATCGTGGTAAGCATCGACATGATGATCGAAGGGCCGTTCCCCATGCCGAAACCGGTCCGCCGGCCGTTCCTGCCATGAGCGAGGACAAACGTCTCCTGACGCCGGAGAGCCGAGGCGAGGATGTCGATCAGTCGCTGCGCCCGCAGAGGCTGGACGATTTCGTCGGGCAGGCGGCCGCCCGCGCCAATCTCAAGGTCTTCATCGAAGCCGCCAAGGGGCGCGGCGAGGCGCTGGACCATGTTCTCTTCGTGGGGCCGCCCGGCCTCGGCAAGACGACGTTGGCGCAGATCATGGCCAAGGAGCTCGGCGTCAACTTCCGCTCGACCTCGGGCCCCGTCATCGCGAAGGCCGGCGATCTGGCGGCCCTCCTGACCAATCTGGAGGATCGCGACGTCCTCTTCATCGACGAGATCCATCGTCTGAGCCCGGCGGTCGAGGAGATCCTTTATCCAGCCATGGAGGATTTCCAGCTCGATCTCATCATCGGCGAGGGGCCGGCGGCGCGCTCGGTGAAGATCGATCTGGCGAAGTTCACGCTGGTCGCGGCGACGACGCGGCTCGGCCTTCTGACCACGCCGCTCCGCGACCGGTTCGGCATTCCGGTGCGGTTGAACTTCTATACGGTGGAAGAGCTGGAATCGATCGTGCGGCGCGGCGCGCGCATCATGGGCCTGCCGCTCGGCGAGGACGGCGCGCGGGAGATCGCGCGGCGCTCGCGCGGCACGCCGCGCATTGCGGGACGCCTGCTTCGGCGCGTGCGCGATTTTGCCGACGTCGCCGAGGTGAAGCTCGTCGACCGCCGGATCGCGGACGAGGCGCTGACGCGGCTCGAAGTGGACAGTCTAGGGCTCGACCAGCTCGACCGGCGCTATCTCGACCTCATCTCGCTGACCTTCGGCGGCGGGCCCGTCGGCATCGAGACGATCGCGGCGGCGCTGTCGGAGCCGCGCGACGCGATCGAGGATATCGTGGAGCCCTATCTCCTGCAGAACGGCTTCCTCCAGCGCACGCCGCGCGGGCGGATGCTGACGGCCCACGCCTTCCGCCATATCGGGCTCGCGGTGCCGCAGGGCTGGCAAGGCGCGCAGTCCAACCTGTTCGAGAACAGCGAAAATGAAAACTGATCAAATTAATGAAAATTACGCTAACTTTCAGAGTAATTTTAATGCATATTCCAAAGTTGTATTTGAAATCGAGAGACGTCATCGTCGCCCAGTATTTTATCTTCGAGAAGATAAGGTAAGAGAATTCAGGTACACAAATCCAAATATCGTAGATTATTTTGTGATTTCATGTTTGCGGAATGTTTCGTTCATAAAGGCTTTGGCTATTCTCGTCCTCTCGCGTCTAGATGCGGAGAGAAATATACTATGTCGTTCATTTATAGAGCACTGCTCGAAGACGGCCTACATATACAGCGGCTTATCCTTAGATGGGGTTGATTCAAAGACTGAAGAATATATTCACAAGTTCTTCAAAGATAATAATCGCTCAGATAATGCCATTCGCCCGAAAATCGATTTACGTCAGAAGGATATACATAATCGAATATCGAAAGCAACCTCAAATAATATTGAGTTTCTGAAGGAAATTGGGTTCATTACTCCAAATAATGACGATGATCTCCATCAGAAAATGTACTCTAAAATCTATCATCAGTTTACTTACTATGCCCACGGCAGATATTCAGAGGTTATGGATGGCTTCTCTGAGGTGTCTCTTAAGCCCAAAGTATTTGAGATCGACGATGGCTTTGATATGGTTCACGACATCGAGTTTCTTGAGGCTATGCTCGATATGGCGGTTAAAAGTTCTCGTATATTTCTCGTTGGAATTCACAATGCTTTGAAGTATCCGTTAAATTCTTACCTGAAAGAATGGGCTTTCGGAAACGCGCTTGATGATTTGTTGCGTTCAAACTCAAACGCATAGTATCTAAAATGAACCGTCTAACTTCCAACTATCACCTCATTTCTGGCGAACTGACCGGGTTCGGCCACCGGCTTCTCGTGCGCGTCTATTTCGAGGACACGGATTTCTCCGGCGTCGTCTATCACGCGCGTTTCCTTCATTTCCTGGAGCGGGGACGGAGCGATTTCCTGCGCCTGAAGGGGATCGGCCACCAGGAACTGGCGGACGGCCTCTATGGCGAGCCCATGGCCTTCGTCGTCCGGCACATGGATATCGATTTTCTGCGACCGGCGCGGATCGACGAGGTGCTCAGCGTCGAGACGCGCACGGCGCTGCTCGGGGGCGCGCGGATCGTGCTCCATCAGCGTGTTCTGAGGGGCGACGAGATCCTGATCGAGGCGAAGGTCAAGGTCGCGGTCATTTCGCCGGAGGGCAAGCCGCGGCGGATGCCCGAGGCGGTCTCGGCCATCCTCGCGGTCGAAGCGGCCGGCGGCTGAACGGCACTGCAGCATTTCGGCAACGAATGCTTAACCTTAATGCTGTTTGAATGATCGCTGCGGCAAGTGCCGGTGGCCACGCCATTCTTTCGCTCGATTCAAGGGGCGAAAGAGGGTGGGGTTTATCGAAAACTTGATGAATGGAACCGGGCTCGCGTGCTCCTGCGAAGGGGCGCGTCCCGATATTCCGGCGGCCGAGGTCACGATGCCGAGCCGGCCGGCTCCGATTTCGAGGGTCTGAAGACAACATGAACGAGATCGCGCAAGGCGCCCTGGCCGCTCCGGATCACGGTGTCTCTCTTCTGGGACTGTTCTGGCAGGCCGGCTTCATCGTGAAGATGGTCATGCTCGGCCTGCTCGCGGCTTCGGTCTGGAGCTGGGCGATCATCGTCGACAAGACCATGCGCTACGGCGCCTTCCGGCGCCAGCTGAACACGTTCGAGAACAATTTCTGGTCCGGCCAGTCGCTGGAGGAGCTCTATCACACGCTCTCCGAGCGCAAGACGAACGGCATGGGTGCGCTCTTCGTGGCCGCCATGCGCGAGTGGAAGAAGTCGTTCGAGAAGGGCGCCCGCTCGCCGATCGGCCTCCACACGCGGATCGAGAAGGCGATGGACGTGACGCTCGCCCGCGAGATGGACCACCTGGAATCGCGCCTCGGCTTCCTTGCCACGATCGGCTCGGCGGCGCCCTTCATCGGCCTCTTCGGCACGGTCGTCGGCATCATGACCTCGTTCCAGGCGATCGCCGCCTCCAAGCAGACGAACCTTGCCGTCGTCGCACCCGGCATCGCGGAAGCGCTGCTTGCGACCGCCATCGGCCTCGTCGCCGCCATTCCGGCCGTCATCGCCTACAACAAGCTGTCCGCCGATGCCGGCAAGCTCGGCATGCGGCTCGAAGCCTTCGCGGACGAGTTCTCGGCCATCCTGTCCCGGCAGATCGATGAGAAGGCCGCGCGCTGAGCTTATCGGGCTTCGTGAGCTAGAGCTGAAGGAACTGACATGGGCATGTCCACGGGCGGAGGAGGCGGCGGCGGATCGCGGCGGGGCCGCAGGTCGCGTCGCGCGCCGATGAGCGAGATCAACGTGACGCCGATGGTCGACGTCATGCTGGTGTTGCTCATCATCTTCATGGTGGCCGCGCCCATGCTGACCGTCGGCGTGCCGCTCGATCTGCCGGAAACGCAGGCCAAGGCTCTCAATGCCGAGACGCAGCCCATCGAGATCTCGGTGAAGGCCGATGGAAACATCTTCATCGGCGAGAACCCGATCGAGATCGAGGACGTCGTGACCCAGCTGACGGCCGTCGCCAAGACCGGCTACAAGGAGCGCATCTTCGTCAAGGGCGACAAGGCCGCCGACTACGGGCGCGTCGCGCAGGTGATGGCGCTGATCTCGACGGCGGGCTTTACCAATATTGGCCTCGTCACCGCACCCGAAACCACGGGCTGACCGGCGCTAGCTCATGAAATCCGGCATCGTCGTCTCTTCCGGCATCCATCTCGTGGTCCTCACCTGGGGACTATGGGCGTTTTCGTCGCCGCCTCCGCTCGAGGTCGCCTATAGCGAGGCGCTGCCCGTCGAGATCGTCATGGCCGAGAGCTTCCAGGGCGTGAAGGGCGAGAAGGACGCGCCCAAGTCCGAGAAGCCTGCGCCCAAGCCGACGACCAAGCCCGAAAAGCTGCCGATGCCGGCGCAGAATGTCGGCGAGAACGAGACCGATCTCGACACGCCGCCGACGCCGGACAAGACGCGCAACCAGACGCCGCAGACGGGCGCGCCCAAGCCCTCCGCCCGGCCCGAGGCCGAGCCGGCGCCCGCCAAGGAGACGCCGAAGGTGGCCGAGGCCAAGCCGCCGGAGCCGACGCCCCCCGAGCCCAAGCCCGAGCCGGTGAAGGACGTGCCGAAGCCGGTGCCGCCCAAGGAGACGGCCGAGAAGATCGATCCGCTGGCCGAGATGATCGCCGAGGACAAGACCGAGCCGGTGCCGGAGCCCGTGAAGGAACCCGCGCCGAAGAAGGTGCCGACGCCGGCCGTCAAGCCGAAGCCCGCCGAGCCCGTGAAGGTCGCCGAGGCCAAGCCCGAGAAGCCGAAGACCGAGACGAAGAAGCCGGCGCCCAAGCCCCAGAAGCCTGCCAAGGCCGACACGTCCAACGAGGACGCGCCGGACAGCGACATGGATTTCGAGGCCATGGCGGCCGCGGCGATCAACAAGCAGAAGGCGGCTGGCGGCGGCGCGAAGCGCTCGCAGGAGGTCGCCTCGCTCGGCTCGAAGAAGACGACTGGCACCACCTTGTCGCGCGGCGAGACGGATGCGCTGCGCGATCAGCTTTCGGGCTGCTGGAGCATTCCGGCGGGCATCGAAGACGGTGCGGGCCTGAAGGTTTCCGTGCGGTTCAACCTCAATAGCGGCGGCAAACTCGACGGCCGCCCCGTTGTGGACACGTCGAGCGGCAATCGTGTCTTCGACGAAAGCGCCGTGCGCGCCGTACAGAAATGCGACCGCGAAGGCTTCAGCCTGCCACAGGACAAGGCGGACGTCTGGGCGGAGGTCGTCGTGAATTTCGATCCGAGCGAGATGTTCTGAGCCTACGGCCGGATCACGCTCCCTATGAAGATGCCAAGAGGCTCATTCGAATGAAGCATTTCACCAAGACGCTCGTCATGGCCTGTCTGGTTTTCGCAGGCGGGGCATTGCTGCAGGCGCCCGCGGCCCAGGCGGTTGTCCAGATCGACGTGACCAAGGGCAACGTCCAGCCGCTGCCGATCGCCATCACCAAGTTCCAGACGCAGAACCCGGTCGGCCGGCAGATCACGGACGTCGTCACTGCCGACCTTAAGCGCTCCGGCCTCTTCGCGCCGATCGATCCGGCGGCCTTCGTGCAGAAGGACATCAGCCCGGACGTCGCGCCGCGCTTCGCCGACTGGACGGTGATCAACGCGCAGGCCCTCGTCACCGGCAAGGTCACGCCGGAGGCGGATGGGCGGCTGCGCGTGGAGTTCCGCCTCTGGGACAGCTTCGCCGGCCAGCAGCTGGACGGCCAACAGTTCTACACGACGCCGGAGAACTGGCGCCGCGTCGCCCATATCATCGCCGACGCGATCTACGAGCGGCTGACCGGCGAGAAGGGCTATTTCGACACGCGCGTCGTCTTCGTCTCGGAAACCGGCGCCAAGCAGAGCCGCGTGAAGCGTCTGGCGATCATGGATCAGGACGGCGCCAACGTGAACTATCTCTCGGACGGCAGCGACCTCGTGCTGACGCCGCGCTTCTCGCCGAACCGGCAGGAAATCACCTATATGTCCTTCGGCAAGGGCGAGCCGCGGGTCTATCTCCTGCAGCTCGAGACAGGCCAGCGCGAGGTCGTCGGCAATTTCCCCGGCATGACCTTCTCGCCGCGCTTCTCGCCGGACGGGCAGAAGGTGGTGATGAGCCTCCAGCAGGACGGCAACGCCAATATCTACGCGATGGACCTTCGCTCGCGCGCCACGACGCGCCTGACCTCGACGGCGGCCATCGACACCTCGCCCTCCTTCTCCCCCGACGGCGCGCGGATCGTCTTCGAAAGCGATCGCGGCGGGCGTCCGCAGCTCTACACGATGGGAGCGGACGGCTCGGGCCAGAACCGCATCTCCTTCGGCGACGGTTCCTACTCGACGCCGGTGTGGTCGCCCCGCGGCGACCTCATCGCCTTCACCAAGCAGACGGGCGGCCAGTTCCAGATCGGCGTCATGCGGCCGGACGGCTCGGGCGAGCGCATCCTCACCTCGGGCTTCCACAACGAGGGGCCGACCTGGGCGCCGAACGGGCGGGTGATCATGTTCTTCCGCGACCAGCGCGGCGGCGGCGGCCCGCAGCTCTTCTCGATCGACCTCACGGGCACGAACGAGCAGCGGGTTGCGACGCCGGGCTTCGCATCCGACCCGGCCTGGTCGCCGGCGCGCGAATAGTCGATCTCGCTGCAACGACCTGGGGCGATTTCGCCACAGGTCGACGGGGAAGTTCGAGAGGCGCGCTCCGGGACCGGGGCGCGCCTCTTTCGCGACTCAATCCCGGCCGAGGCGAAGCTTCGGAAAACATTGTCGTTCCGATGTCGCAGCCGGAGCCCGACGCTCGTTTCGGCCGATATGTTTACTCGGCTTTAAGTCTGAGCAGGGTAAACGTCGCCTTACGGAATTCATTCGAAATCGAAGGAGCTGGCCATGCGCCGGATGTCTGTTTTGGCTCATAGCCGTATCGCTCTCGCTCTCGTCGCCGCCATGGCGGTCGCCGGTTGCGCGAAGAAGAACAACGCACTGCCCGACAATGCGGCCGGCCTCGGCCTCGGCGGCGCGGGTGGCCTCGGCGGCGCCGGCGGCGCGGGCGGTGCCGGAAGCGCGGCTCCGGGCACGAGCCAGGACTTCACCGTCAATGTCGGCGACCGCATCTTCTTCGACACGGACTCCTCGGTCGTGCGCGCCGACGCGCAGCAGACCCTCTCCGCGCAGGCCCAGTGGCTGAACCAGTATTCGCAGTATTCGATCACGGTCGAGGGCCATGCCGACGAGCGCGGCACCCGCGAGTACAACCTCGCGCTCGGCGCCCGCCGCGCCGCCGCCACCCGCGAATTCCTGGCCTCGCGCGGCGTCGCCTCCGGCCGGATGCGCACGATTTCCTACGGCAAGGAACGCCCCGTCGCGGTCTGCGACGACATTTCCTGCTGGTCGCAGAACCGCCGCGCGGTCACCGTGCTCAACGGCGCCGGCAGCTGATCGACCGATCCCGTTCGAGACTTCGGAAAAGGCGGCCCCGCGAACGGGCCGCCTTTTTTCGTTCGCGCTGATCGTTTTCGTCCGCGCTTGTCTTCGCATCTGCGAACGAGCAGTTGACGGCCCCAATTTGGCCGAGGAATCTGCTAAGGCCATGGCAGCGGACCGGCGCTGCCGGCCGCTTGGGGTATCGGAAGACGAAAGAGGAATGACCATGGCACTTTCCGCCCGCTGGACGGCCGCCGCTGCGATGCTGCTGGCGATCACCGCGCCCGCTTCGGCGCTGAACCTGCCATTCGGGCTCGGGCAGGAGACGGCGCGCCCGGCGCCGAGCCGCGAGCCGGCACCCGTGCGGATGGCCCAGGCGAGCGACGCCGGCCAGCGGGTGATGCAGCTCGAAGAGGAGAACCGCCGGCTGAACGGCAAGGTGGAGGAACTGTCCTTCCAGATGCTCCAGATCCAGGAGCAGATGCGCAAGATGCAGGAGGACAACGACTTCCGCTTCCAGGAGCTGGAAGGCGCGGCCTCCGCGGGCGGCGGAGCCGGCAAGAAGCGCTCGGAGGCGGCACCTGCGACGGCTGCGCCGGGCACTGCTGCCTCCGCCGCGCCCGGCAGCGGCGATGCCGAGTACAGCGCGGCCGCGCCGTCTTCGACCGCGACGCCGCCGGCCGCCGGCGGCGACGAGATCGGCAGCCTTCTCGGCGGCGGTCAGCTCGACGTCGGGTCGATCTCCTCCGCGCCGGCTGCGCCCTCGTCGGGTTCGGGAACCGTGGCGAGCGTGCTGCCGAAGGGCGCGGGCGATCTCTACGCGCTCGCCTACAACTATCTCCTGGCGGGCGACTACCAGCTGGCGGAGAACTCCTTCCGCCAATATGCGCAGACCTATCCTGACGCGAAGGACGTGCCGGACGCCCAGTACTGGCTTGGCGAGAGCCTCTTCGCACAGGCGAAATATGCCGATGCGGCCGAGACCTTCCTCAATGCGCAGAAGGCCCATCCCAAGAGCGGCAAGGCGCCCGAGATGATGCTGAAGCTCGGCATGTCCCTATCCAAGCTCGACAATCGCGAGACGGCCTGCGTGACCTTCAAGGAAGTGGCCCGCCGCTATCCGCAGATGAGTGCCAATGTGAAGCGCAAGCTCGACGCCGAGACCAAGGCCACCAGCTGCTGAACGGGACGCCTTTGACGCTCCCCCGACCCCGCCATGTCGGCATGGCCTGAAGCTCCTATCGAGACCCGCGTGCTGACGCCCGGCGATGCTCGGCCGATCGCCCTCGAAGAGGCGCTTGCGCTCTGGGTCCGAGCTTTCCGCTGCGCTTCTCATCCGCCGATCACCGGCCCCGTCGTGCTCGCCGTGTCGGGCGGACCGGACTCCATGGCGATGCTCTGGCTCGCCGCAGAGAACAAGGTCGAGCTTTCCCGGCTCGGCATCGAACTCCACGTTGCGACCATCGACCACGGGCTGCGCGAAGCGGCCATTCACGAAGCCGAAGAGGTGGCGCGTGTCTGCGGCGCTCTCGGGCTCCCGCACCGCACGCTTCGATGGGAGGGCGAGAAGCCCGCCTCGAACCTGCAGGGCGCCGCGCGCCGCGCGCGCTATCGGCTGCTCGAAGCGGCGGCGGAGGCTGTCGGCGCCGCGGCTGTTCTGACGGCGCATCATCAGGACGACCAGATCGAGACGCATCTCCTGGCCCGCGGGCGCCATGCCGGCGACCGGGGCCTCGCCGCCATGCGGCCGCGCCGGGCGCTGGCGCCGGGGCTCGATCTCTTGCGCCCTTTTCTCGCCCTGCCCGGCCGCCGCATGCGCTTGACCGCCGAGGCGTCGGGGCTCCCCTTTTTCGACGATCCCAGCAACGACGACGACCGCTTCGATCGCGTCCGCTTGCGTGGCCGTGTTCGCTCGATGGGGGAGGGCGAACGCACGGGACGGATGGCCGAGATCGCAGGCCATCGCCGGGCGACGGATCGCGCGGACCAACTCGTTGCGGAGGTGTTGAAGGAGAGCTTGGCGAGCGTCGACGATTTCGGCCGTGTTCGACTGGAGGCCGAGCGATTTCGCGATCGGCCCTTCGATGTTTGCGCCGAGACCCTTGGGCGTGTTCTCGCAGCCGTCTCCGGTGGCGAGCACATGCCGGAGCGGGCAGCCCTGGAGCGGTTGTGCCGAGAGCTGGCGAGGACGGGCGCGGGTGCCTTGACGCTCGGCGGCGTGCGGGTCGAGCCCGGTCCGACTCTGGTCTTCGCTCGGGAATATGGTCGCACGGGGCCGTCGATCGTTCCCTTCAACCGACAGAAGGCTCGCGCGCTCTTCGACGGGCGGTTCGACGTGTCGCTCGGGGAGGGGGGAGGACTCGGCGAACCGGGCCTCGAAGGCGCCCATCTCGTGCCGTTCGGCCGGCTCGGCCGAGGCAATGCGGCCGAGCGGACACTTCCGATCTTGATGGGGGAGGGCGAGACGGTGCTGGCAGCGCCGGCCCTCCTTGCGGACAAGTTGCCCGATGTTTCCAGGCGACTCGTGATCGCCGGCCGGGTTTCCTGGCGGCTCTGGGCCGATTTGCCGCGCGGTCGAAGATCATGACGGCAGGTTAACCGCCCGACCCCTTATTGCCGCAAAAGCGTGCGAGATGGTTGGCAAGGAATATAGAGGCACCTATCTTCGGCGCATGCGCCGAGAGAGTGACGTGGTCGCTCGTATGCAGGACAACCTATGAACCAGAATTTTCGCAACTTCGCGCTCTGGGCGATCATCGCGCTTCTGCTCATCGCCCTGTTCCAGCTCTTTTCCAGCGGGACCCAGGGCGCCGCATCGCGGGAGATCCCCTATTCGCAGTTCCTGTCGGACGTCGACTCCGGCCGGGTGCGGGCGGTGACGATCCAGGGTCCGCGAATCACGGGCAACTATTCCGACGGCTCGAACGGTTTCCAGACCTATTCGCCGGGCGATCCGAACGTCGTCTCGCGCCTCGAAGGCAAGGGCGTCACCATCACGGCGAGCCCGCCTTCCGACAATTCGAACCCGATCTGGTCGATGCTGCTCTCCTTCGGGCCCATCCTCCTCATCCTCGGCGTCTGGATCTTCCTGATGCGCCAGATGCAGGGCGGCGCGGGCGGCAAGGCGATGGGCTTCGGCAAGTCCAAGGCCAAGCTTCTGACCGAGGCGCATGGCCGCGTCACCTTCGGCGACGTCGCCGGCGTCGACGAGGCCAAGCAGGATCTGGAAGAGATCGTGGAATTCCTGCGCGAGCCGCAGAAGTTCCAGCGCCTCGGCGGCAAGATCCCGCGCGGCGTGCTCCTCGTCGGACCTCCCGGCACCGGTAAGACGCTGCTCGCGCGATCCGTCGCGGGAGAGGCGAACGTGCCCTTCTTCACGATCTCGGGTTCCGACTTCGTCGAGATGTTCGTCGGCGTCGGCGCCAGCCGCGTGCGCGACATGTTCGAGCAGGCCAAGAAGAACAGCCCCTGCATCATCTTCATCGACGAAATCGACGCGGTCGGTCGCCATCGCGGCGCGGGCCTCGGCGGCGGCAACGACGAGCGCGAGCAGACGCTGAACCAGCTTCTCGTCGAGATGGACGGGTTCGAGGCGAACGAGGGCATCATCCTCATCGCCGCGACCAACCGTCCGGACGTGCTCGATCCCGCGCTCCTGCGCCCGGGCCGCTTCGACCGTCAGGTCATGGTGCCGAACCCGGACGTCGGCGGTCGCGAGAAGATCCTGAAGGTTCACGTCCGCAACGTTCCGCTGGCGCCGAACGTCGATCTGAAGACGATCGCGCGGGGAACGCCGGGCTTCTCGGGCGCCGATCTCGCCAACCTCGTCAACGAGGCGGCCCTCATGGCCGCGCGTCGCTCCAAGCGGCTCGTCACGATGCTGGAGTTCGAGGATGCCAAGGACAAGGTCATGATGGGCGCCGAGCGCCGGTCGATGGCCATGACCGAGGACGAGAAGGCTCTGACCGCCTATCACGAGGCCGGTCACGCCCTGGTCGGCATTCACGAGCCCTTCAACGATCCGCTGCACAAGGTCACGATCATTCCGCGCGGTCGTGCGCTGGGCGTCACGATGAACCTGCCGGAGCGCGATCGCTACGGCATGCGCAAGAACGAGATGGAAGCCCGCCTCGTCATGATCTTCGGCGGCCGCGCCGCGGAAGAGATCATCTACGGCCTCGACAACGTAACGACGGGTGCTTCCAACGACATCCAGCAGGCCACCAACATGGCCCGCGCGATGGTCATGGAATACGGCATGAGCGACAAGCTCGGCCGCCTTCGCTACCGCCAGAACCAGGAGGAGATCTTCCTCGGCCATTCGGTCTCGCAGCAGCAGAACATGTCGGAAGACACGGCCCGACTGATCGATTCCGAAGTGCGCGGCATCGTCGAGGTCGCCGAGAACAAGGCGCGCAAGATTCTGAACGAGCGGATCGACGAGCTTCACATCGTTGCCAAGGGTCTGCTCGAATACGAGACCCTGTCGGGCGACGAAGTGCGCGATCTCATCGCCGGCAAGACGCTGGCCCGCGACATGGGCGACGACACGCCGCCCTCGCGCGGCTCGGCCGTGCCGAAGACCGGGTCGATCAAGCCTTCGGGTTCGCAGGAAGGCGGCCTGGAGCCGCAGCCCTCCGTCTGAGGCAGGACGCTCTTCGACTGAACACAAAAAAGGGCGGCCCCGTCGGGTCGCCCTTTTCGTTTGTGCGAGCCTGTGACAAGGGACATGCCGAAATGCGGTCCGCGGCAGGGCCGGACGAGATGGTCTTCGCATTCTCGTGCGCGTGCCGGCCGCCCGAGCCCAATCTCCATCGCCTGCGGGGAAACGCCATGGCCAAGAAGTTCTTCGGCACCGACGGTATTCGCGGGCGCGCCAACACCTATCCGATGACGGCCGAGATCGCGATGAAGGTCGGCATGGCCGCCGGCCTGTCCTTCCAGCGCGGCGACTATCGCCACCGGGTCGTGATCGGCAAGGACACGCGCCTGTCCAGCTACATGATCGAGAATGCGATGGTGGCGGGCTTCACCTCCGCCGGGATGGACGTATTCCTGCTCGGGCCGATGCCGACCCCGGCCGTCGCGATGCTGACGCGCTCATTGCGCGCCGATATCGGCGTCATGATCTCGGCCTCGCACAATCCCTTCGAGGACAACGGCATCAAGCTCTTCGGCCCCGACGGCTACAAGCTCTCCGACGAGAACGAGGCCGAGATCGAGTCGCTGATCGAGCAGGATCTGTCGCGGCGTCTGGCGGATTCCGGCAAGCTCGGACGCGCCAAGCGCGTCGACGGCGTCCACGACCGCTACATCGAGTTCGCCAAGCGCACGCTGCCGCGCGCTCTGTCGCTGGAGGGCATGCGCATTGCCATCGATTGCGCCAATGGTGCGGCCTACAAGGTGGCCCCGGAGGTTCTGTGGGAGCTCGGCGCCGATGTCGTGAAGATCGGCGTCGATCCGAACGGCACAAACATCAATCTCAATTGCGGCTCGACTAGCCCGGCCGCCCTCTGCGCCAAGGTGCGCGAGGTGCGTGCCGATATCGGCATTGCCCTCGACGGCGATGCGGACCGCGTGATCATCGTGGACGAGGACGGCACGGTCGTCGACGGGGACCAGATCATGGCGGTGATCGCCGAATCCTGGGCCGATGACGGCCGTCTCGCCGCCGGCGGGATCGTCGCCACCATCATGTCCAATCTCGGGCTGGAGCGGTTTCTGGAGGGCAAGGGCCTGCAACTCGCGCGCACCAAGGTCGGCGACCGGCACGTCGTCGAGCATATGCGCGAGCACGGCTACAATGTCGGCGGCGAGCAGTCGGGCCACGTCATCCTGTCCGACTACGGCACGACGGGGGACGGCCTCGTCTCGGCCCTTCAGGTTCTCGCGGTCGTGCGCAAGAGCGGGCTGCCGGTCTCGGAGGTCTGCCGCAAGTTCGAGCCGGTTCCGCAGGTCCTGAAGAACATTCGCTTTTCCGGCGGCGAGCCTTTGGAAATGTCGAGCGTTCAGGACGCGATCAGCGCCGGGCGCGATCGGCTGGGTGCGTCGGGGCGTCTGGTGATCCGCCCCTCCGGCACGGAGCCGCTGATCCGCGTCATGGCGGAGGGCGACGATCCCATCCTCGTGCGCACCGTCGTCGACGACATTATCGGCGCCCTCGGGCGCGTGACCGCATAGGGACAACTTCTGGCTTTAAGCCTCGGTTAACCATAGCGACATATAAACTCCGGGACATTCGAAGCGGCATCGACCGCCTGTCCTGGAGAGACCGAAGCCATGCGCGCGATCACGTCCCTTTCCCTTCTGGCCCTTGGCCTGCTTGTCGGGACCGCGCCCGTTCGGGCAGCCGACATCATCGATCCGATCGTCGAGGTGCCGATCGCGACCACCGGCTGGTATCTGCGTGGCGACGTCGGCTACGTCACGAGGTCGAAGACGAGCGGCGACTACGAGTTCTGGAACCAGGGCTACGACAAGGACGGCAATCGCGATCTGTCGGCGATCGGCAAGGACGAGACCGTTCACTACGACGAGATCAAGCTCCGCGACGGCGCGTCCGTCGGCGCTGGCGCCGGCTATCGCTTCAGCGATCAGTTCCGCGCGGACGTGACGGCGGACTACTTCAAGACCGACGTCGACGGCCGCAGCGACTGCGCCTACCTCGTCGAGATCGGTTACAATATCAGCCCCGTCGACAGCGGCTGCCGCTACAACGACAGCTCGGAAGCCACGATCTGGACGTTGATGGCCAACGCCTATGTGGACATCGCCCATTTCGGCCCGATCACGCCCTATATCGGTGCCGGCGCCGGCTTTGCCCATGTCTCCTACGATACGATGAACAGCTCGACCCAGTGCGGCACCCAGCCCGGCTGCAACGGCCGACCGGACGATCAGGGCAGCCATCCCGGCTACGACAGCTGGCGCTTTGCCGGTTCGTTGATGGCGGGTGCCACGATCGACATCACGCAGCAGCTGAAGCTCGACGCCGGCTATCGCTACACCCGCATTTCCGAGGGTGACGCCTTCGGCTTCGACGACGCGGATGCGGCAACCGGCGCCAGCGGCGTCCAGGGCCGCGACCACGGTTTCGATCTCCACACGATCCGCGCCGGCCTGCGCTACGACTTCTTCTGATCCGACCGGTTCATAGACTGGAAAGGCCGCCCTCGCGTCAGCGAGGGCGGCCTTTCGCGTTTCCGGGCCGGACACGGACATCATTAAAATCGTGTTGCGGGACGTGGTTAACGAACAGGGTTAACCGTCGGTTAAGCCTCTTGCGGCAGTGTCTGCGCAGACCGTTCCATCCTTTCTGTTCGATGGGCTCAAACGAGGAAGCGCAGTCATGAAAGCCATCGTCCGAAGCCTTCTTCTCGGCGCCGTCAGCCTGGTCTCGGTCTCCTCCGCGACGCTCGCCGCCGACATGGACGGGCCGTTCTACGAAGCCCCGCCGGAGATCGAGCCGGTCGAGGTCGGCAATGGCTGGTACTTGCGCGGCGACGTCGCCTACGACTTCAAGACCGATGTCGATGTGGATTATCAGACCTTCTCTCGCGCCCTCGAGCCGAACTTCTACCCGCTCGTCCCGATCAGCTACGGCGCCGAGAGCTACGACGAGTTCGAGATCAAGGACGGACCGGCCTTCAGCCTCGGCGCCGGCTATCAGTTCACCGACATGTTCCGCGGCGACCTGACCGCGCACTACTGGAAGCAGGACGTCGACGGCAGCGATCTGCGCGCCGGACCCTGCGCTCCTCTTTCCAGCCCGCTGGGAACCGGCTGTCTCGCGTCGGACACGGGCGATGTCCGCGCGTGGGAACTGATGGCCAACGCCTATGTCGACCTCGGCAATTTCGCGGGCTTCACGCCTTATGTCGGTGCCGGCGCCGGCGCCGTTCATCTCGACTACAGCTCCCTTCGAAGCGAGAATGCCTGCGTCGGCGGCGTCGCCGCCTGCGGCAACACGGGGAACGTCACGATCGCGCAGGAAGGCCTCGATTCCTGGCGCTTCGCCTACGCCGCCATGGCCGGCGTCTCCTACGACATCAACCAGACGCTCAAGCTCGACATCGGCTACCGCTATCTGAACGTCGATGGCGGCGATGCCTACAGCTTCGCCACCACCAGCATCAACCGCGGAGCGTCCGGCCTGCAGGCCACGGACGACGGCTTCGATCGTCACACGATCCAGGCGGGCCTTCGCTACTCGCTGTTCTAAGCCTCTGGCTTTCAAAGACCTCACCGGAAAGGGCGGCGGAGCTGGGCTTCGCCGCCCTTTTTCGTGCGCCCGCCTTGTCATCGCGATGTCGCAAAACGTCCCTGGAAATGTCGCTTGACGGCCCGCGTGCGGAGGAATACCAGCACCGACGGGACACATCCCCCCAACGGGATGCAAACTATCTGTGAGGATAGAACTGATGGCGAATTTCGCAAAACCGGACCTGCGTCCGGCCAATCCCCGTTTCTCGTCCGGCCCCTGCGCCAAGCGCCCCGGCTGGTCGCTCGATGCTCTCGCCGACGCGCCGCTCGGCCGCTCGCATCGCGCCAAGGCCGGCAAGGCCAAGCTCCAGCTCGCCATCGACGAGACCCGCGCCATTCTCGGCGTGCCCGCCGACTATCGCATCGCCATCGTTCCGGCCTCCGACACCGGTGCCGTCGAGATGGCCATGTGGTCGCTGCTCGGCGCCCGCGGCGTCGATCTCCTCGCCTGGGAAAGCTTCGGCGCCGGCTGGGTGACGGATGCCGTCAAGCAGCTGAAGCTCGCCGACGTGCGCACGTTCGAGGCCGGATACGGCGACATCGTCGATCTGGCGAAGGTCGATTTCGACCGCGACGTCGTCTTCACCTGGAACGGCACGACCTCCGGCGTGCGCCTGCCGAACGGCGATGCGATCCCGGCCGGTCGCGCCGGCCTCACCATCTGCGACGCGACCTCGGCCGCCTTCGCGCAGGACCTGCCCTACGACAAGCTCGATGTCGTGACCTTCTCCTGGCAGAAGGTGCTGGGCGGCGAGGCCGCGCACGGCATGCTGATCCTCAGCCCGCGCGCCGTCGAGCGTCTCCTGACCTACAAGCCGGCCTGGCCGCTGCCGAAGATCTTCCGCATGACATCCGGCGGCAAGCTGATCGAGGGTCTCTTCAAGGGCGAGACGATCAACACGCCCTCGATGCTCTGCGTCGAGGACTATCTCGACGCGCTCGCCTGGGCGAAGTCGATCGGCGGTCTCGAGGGGCTGAAGGCCCGCGCGAACGCCAATCTGGCGGTCGTCGAGCGCTTCGTCGAGGCCAATCCGTGGCTCGGTTTCCTCGCCACGTCGAAGGACATCCGGTCGAACACGTCGGTCTGCCTCCAGTTCGTCGATCCCGCCGTCTCGGCGCTCGCGCCGGACGCGCAGGAAGCCTTCGCCAAGGGCGTCGTCGCGCTTCTGGAGAAGGAGGGCGTCGCCCTCGACATCGGCGCCTATCGCGACGCGCCTCCCGGCCTTCGCATCTGGTGCGGCGCGACCGTCGAGGCCTCCGACCTCGAAGCGCTGATGCCTTGGCTCGGCCACGCCTATGTGGCGCAGAAGGCGACGCTCGCAAAGGCGGCCTGAAGCCGTTCTGCCTGTCCGTCGCGACGGGGCACGGATGAGACGCCGTTCTTCTCCCGAACGGGGAGAAGAACGGCGCGAAGCGCCGGACGGACGAGGGGGCTTGGCGCCCTATCCGTCCGCCCCTCATCCGACCCTTCGCGGCACCTTTTCCCCCCGGAGGGGAGAAGAATGGCGTCTCGGCTTGCCGCCCTCATTTTCCTTTTCAGATCGTCAGGATCATCCCATGGCACCCCGCGTTCTCGTTTCCGACCAGCTTTCCACCACGGCCGTCCAGATCTTCAAGGATCGGGGCGTCGAGGTCGACTACCTGCCCGATCTCGGCAAGGACAAGGACCAGCTCCTCGCCGTCATCGATCAGTATGACGGCCTTGCCATCCGCTCGGCCACCAAAGTCACCGAGAAGCTGATCGCCGCCGCGACCAAGCTGAAGGTCATCGGCCGCGCCGGCATCGGCGTCGACAATGTCGACATTCCGGCCGCCAGCCGGAAGGGCATCATCGTGATGAACACGCCCTTCGGCAATTCCATCACCACGGCCGAGCACGCGATCGCGCTGATGTTCGCCGTCGCCCGCCAGCTTCCCGCGGCCGACGTCTCGACGCAGGCCGGCAAGTGGGAGAAGAACCGCTTCATGGGCGTCGAGATCACCGGCAAGGTGCTCGGCATCATCGGCTGCGGCAATATCGGCGCCATCGTCGCCACGCGCGGCGTCGGACTGAAGATGAAGGTCATCGCCTTCGATCCGTTCCTGTCGGCCGAGCGGGCCGCCAATCTCGGCATCGAGAAGGTCGAGCTGGACCAGCTCTTCAAGCGCTCCGACTTCATCACCCTGCACACGCCGATGACGGAGAAGACCAAGGGCATCATCGACGCCAAGGCGATCGCCCAGATGAAGGACGGCGTGCGCATCATCAACTGCGCGCGCGGCGGTCTCGTCGTCGAGGCCGATCTCGCCGAAGCCATCAAGTCCGGCAAGGTCGCGGGCGCGGGCTTCGACGTGTTCGAGACCGAGCCGGCCAAGGAGAGCCCGCTCTTCAACCTGCCCAACGTCGTCTGCACGCCCCATCTCGGCGCCTCTACGGAAGAGGCGCAGGAGAACGTCGCGCTCCAGGTGGCCGAGCAGATGTCGGACTACCTGATTTCCGGCGCCGTGCAGAACGCTTTGAACATGCCCTCGATCTCGGCCGAGGAAGCGCCGCTGCTGACGCCCTTCGTCAAGCTCGCGGAAGTGCTCGGCGCCTTCGTCGGTCAGGTCACGGAAGATCCGATCAAGTCGGTCGAGATCGTCTATGACGGCCTGCCCGGCACGCTGAACACGCGCGCGCTCACCAGCGCCGCCATCACCGGCCTCCTGAAGCCGCTGATGCAGTCGGTGAACATGGTCTCCGCGCCGCTGATGGCCAAGGAGCGCGGCATCATCGTGTCCGAGGTTCGGCGCGACAAGTCGGGCGTCTTCGACGGCTACATCAAGCTGACCGTCGAGACCGAGAAGTTCACGCGTTCGGTCGCCGGCACGTCCTTCTCCGACGGCAAGCCGCGCTTCATCCAGATCAAGGACATCAACATGGAGGCCGAGGTCGGCCGCCATATGCTCTACACGACGAACAAGGACGAGCCCGGCGTCATCGGCGAGCTCGGCGCCATGTGCGGCAAGAACGACGTGAACATCGCGAACTTCCATCTCGGCCGCAACGAGAAGGGCGGCGATGCGATCGCCATCCTCTATCTCGACGAGCCGCTGGACGAGCGCGTGATGAACGAAATCCGCAGCCTGAAGAAGATCGGTCAGGCCAAGCTTTTGTCCTTCGACATCTGACGGCCAGGATCGGCCGGCGGAATCTCGCGAGACCGCCGATCGAGAGCATCACGACATGAAGGAGGCGGCGCGGCGAAAGCCGGCCGCCTTCGTCGTTTGGCGGTCCCGATATGGGACGGATGCGAAGCCAAACGAAACCGTCGAGTAACCATTTCGCGCCGAAGCGAACGGTCCTCGAAACAGCGCCTGGCCTAAGCACGGCCCCGAAAGACGCCCGGCTCCGTTGGCCGGGCCGTTCGGGAGAGAGCCATGCCGTCCTTCGCCACCGCCTTCGCCGAGACCGCAGACGACGAGTTGTCGCCGCACGAGGTTTTCGGGGCACCCGCCCTGCCGTCCGCGCGGCTGCTCTTCGGCGCGCGGCTCCTGTCCAAGCTTGCCTGGATCGCGGGCGCAGCGAACGAGGACCGGGCTGCGAGTCGCCCGGCCGCCCGCCGCTCCCCGCCGAATCACTGCGAGTTCGACTACGACTACTACGTCGCCCTGCAGAGCCGGCGCCGGCATCAACCCAGCCGATTGCACCGCCGCGAGACCCTCGACGGTAAGATGTAGGCCGCTTTCGGCCGGGGATCGTGAGTCCATCATGTTCATCTTGAACCGGATGGGCTCACGATCTCTCTGATCTCGTTTGTCTCTTCGGGATAACCGGCTTCCGCTTATCCCTGACAAACTTCGGCGCCTTCTACGAAGCGCCTGCGGCTCCACCCCTCCCCATACGTCAGAAGATGTGTTTCACTTACGTGTCCACGCGCCCGGGGGATGGGCGCGGACGGGCCGGGAACCCGCGTGATGTCGATCGAGTACATGACCTTTGCCGAGCCGGCCGAGGTTCCGCCGGCGGCGATCGGCGGGTCTCGGACCGCCGGCTGGAAGCTGGCCGTGATCGACGACGATCAGGCGGTGCATGACGGCACGCGCTATGCCCTTCGCAACTACCGCCTGAACGGGCGAGGCTTCGAGCTGCTCGGCGCGCATTCGGGCTCGGAGGGTTTCGAGCTTCTGCGCGACCATCCGGACACCGCGATCGTGCTTCTCGACGTGGTGATGGAGACGGAGGATGCCGGGCTGAGGCTGGCGCGCCGCATCCGCGAGGAGCTGGGCAACGAATTCGTTCGCATCATCCTGCGCACGGGCCAGCCGGGACAGGCCCCGGAGCAGCGCATCGTGATCGACTACGACATCAACGACTACAAGGCGAAGACCGAGCTGACCGCCGAGCGCCTGTTCACGACGCTGACCTCCTCGCTGCGCTCCTACGAGCAGCTTCGGCGGCTCGACGACATGCGCTCGGGGCTGGAGACGATCGTCGGCTGCGCCGTCCAGCTCGGCGAGACGCGGTGCCTGACCTCCCTGGCGGAGGGCGTTCTGATGCAGCTGAACGCCGTGCTGACCATCGAGGCCGGCGGCATGCTCGTTCTTCGCGAGACGCTCGACGGCGCCCATGCGGTGCTGGCGCGCACGGGCAGCTTCGTCTCGCCGGAGCCCGGCGCCGTCGATCTTCACGCGCTCTTCGCGGAGGCCGCGCTTGCCGGGCACTCGCTGGCGGGGGAGGGCCACAAGCGGCTCTATGTGCGAACCGGCGGCGGCTCGGAACTGCTCGTCATCCTCGATCCACCGGCCGCCCTGACGCCGACGCAGATCTCGCTCGCCGGCGTCTTCGCCGCCCGGCTCGGCGTCGCCTTCGACAATGTGCGCCTGCACGAAAGCCTCGCCCGCGCCAATGCCGATCTCGAACGGCGCGTGGAGGCGCGCACGGCCGAACTCGGCGCCGCCAATGCGAGGCTGGAGGCGCAAGGGGCGCAGCTGAAGCGGGTCAACGCCTTCAAGAACGAGATCCTCGGCACGATCGCCCACGACCTCAAGAACCCTCTCGCCGTGATCCTCGGCCGGACGGAGATGATGACGACGCTGGCGGCGAAGCTGGGCGAGCCGGTCCTGTCGTCGCTCGATCCCCAGATCGGCCACGTGCGCGCGGCCGCCCTGCGGATGAACCGCATCGTGGACGTCTCCGTCGCCGACGCGATGGCGGATGCCTTCGACATTTCCGTCGCCCGCCGGTCCGTCGATCTCGGCGCGATCGTGCGCTCCGTCGCCGAGCTGAACGAAGGTCTGGCGGAGGCCAAGGGCCAAGTGCTGGAGATCGAGGCGGAGACCGGTCTTCACATATCCGGCGATCCCGACCGCCTGATGGAGGCGGTGGACAATCTCGTCAGCAACGCGGTCAAGTACACGCCGGCCGGCGGTCGCATCCGCGTGTCCGCGCGGCTCGTCGGCGGCGAGGCGGAGGCGGCGGTCGCCGATTCCGGGCCGGGCCTGAAGCCCGAGGACGTCTCGCGTCTCTTCGGCCGCTTCCAGCGCCTTTCCGCCCAGCCGACCGGGGGCGAAAGCTCGACCGGGCTCGGCCTCTCCATCGTGCGCAAGATCGTCGATCTGCATGGCGGGCGCATCCACATCGCGGAGACGGGGCCGCTCGGCGGCGCGTGTTTCGCGCTCGTCTTCTCTCTCCTGGAACGAAGGCTCGAGCCATGAGCTCCGACCCCCTGATCATCGTGGTCGACGACGAAGCCGCCACACGCGAGATGATCGGCGACTACGTGGGGATGAACGGCTTTCGCGTGAAGCTCTGCGACGGCGGCGCCAGCTTTCGCGAGGTGCTGCCGGAGGAGGAGCCGGCCCTCGTCGTGCTCGACCTCAACATGCCGGGCGAGGACGGGCTGTCGATCGTGCGCTTCCTGAAGAGCGAGCATCCCGTGCCGGTGATCATGCTGACGGCGACGGCAAGCCTGATCGACCGCGTGGTCGGGCTGGAACTCGGGGCCGACGACTATCTGGCGAAACCCTGCGAGCTGCGCGAGCTTCTGGCCCGCATCCGCTCGGTCATCCGGCGCAGCCAGCCGGCCGCCGGCGCGGTGGCGCCGGGCCCGCCCGCGCTGCCGCGCCGGGAGGTGCGCTTCGGGGCCAAGGTGCTCGACCTCGACACGCAGCTTCTGCGCGACGAGGAGGGCAACGAACTGCAGCTCGTGCCGAGCGAGTTCAACCTTCTGAAGGCCTTTGCCGAGAACCCGCGCCGCGTCCTGACGCGGGAGCGGCTGCTGACGCTCGCCAATGCCCGCGACACCGATCCGTTCGACCGCTCGATCGACGTTCGCATCACGCGCATCCGCCGAAAGATCGAGGCGGACCCGGCGCATCCGACGATCATCCGCACGATCCGCGGCTCGGGCTATCTCTTCACGCCGGACGGATGAACACCGTCGCGATCTTGTGCGCTGCAGCAGTTGGAACGCGGCGCGAAATCCTACGGAAACATAGCCGCTCCATGCTCGGCGACGACATCACGAGGGGCGGACGGACGATATGAGGGGCAGGACCAGAGGGAGGACAGAGCTTGCGCCATGAGTCTCCGGCCGCCCTTTCCGCGCGCGCGGAACGAAGGTCTCGACGGAGATGGCCCCGGCTTCTCCCGCTTCGCATCCGCCACTCCATCCTGCTCGTCGGCGCCATTCCGATCGCCATCGCCACCGCGCTCGCCATCGCCTCCTTCGGTCTCCTGAAAGGGGCCGACGACGCGCATGACGGGGCCTTGCGGGTGGCGACGATCTATCGGCAGATCGTCTCGGCCATGAGCGCGCGGGACGCTTATCTCGCTTCCGGCTCGGCGGCGCGGGCGCGCTACTTCGCGGCCTTCGACGCATCCCTCTCCTCGGCGGACGAGGGGCTGGAGGCCCTGCAGGGCCGAAGCTTCGGGGCGGACAACGACGGCGCGATCGACTCGATCCGGGAGAATGCCGGCCGCTATCTCGCCGGGATGCGGGATCTGGCACGCATGACGGCCCGCAACGACATGCTCTTCGCCGAAATGGACGAGCGGCTGAGCAGCCTGATCGAACTCACCGACGAGGCACGCCGCCGCCAGCACGATTCGAACGCGGACGTCGTTCGGACGCTGACCGACCGGGACGGAGCGCTTCGCTCGGCACAGGCGATCGTGGACACGGCGAGCGCCGCGCGCATGGCCATCACCGATGCCAGCCGCGGGCCGGCCGGTGCTGGCGGCGGACAATCCTTCGCCAATGTCCGGCTGACCCATGCGACCGACGATCTCGGCATCGCCCTCCAGACCTCCGGTGCCGGCGGCGATGCCGAAGACTTCCGCACGCTGGCGGCCGGGCTGCTCGCGGGGCAGCCGGCGGACAAGGCGCTGGACTGGCTGGACCGGCTCTTGAAGATCAAATCCACCGAGCAGCGCTCGCTCCACGACCAGGTGGCCGAACTCCTGACCTACACGGTGCAGGCGCACGAGACCGAGCAGGCGACGCAGAACATCGCCATCGCCACGCTAAAGCTCGGCGACCGGACGCTCTCGGCCTTTTCCGAGCGCGATTCCAAGGAGGTCGCCGAGATCATCGCGGAAAGCACGCGCCTCAGCGACACGATCGGCTCGCTGCCGATCTCGCCCCTGATCCAGACGGAGATGCTGGACGCGCTCGAAATGTGGCGGGACGGGCTCGCCAAGATCGAGCGGGGCCTGTCCGACCAGAACGCCATTCTCGGCTCCATGGGCGACATCGCGGCGATCATGCTCCTGGAAGTCGCCTCGCTGAACACGACGCTCTCGGCCAATGCCGAGGAGATCGGCGCGACAGTGCGGCAGATCCTTCTGATCGGCGCGGTGATCGGCCTCGTCATCGGCGCGGCGACGGCGCTCTTCGTCGCCCGGTCGATCTCGACGCCGCTGAAGCGCCTGGAGAACGGCATGCTCGACCGCGCCGCCCACGGCGCGAGCGGCCCGCTGCCCGACGAGGACCGGCGCGACGAGATCGGCTCCATGGCGCGCGCGACGAACCATTTTCTGCGCGAACTCGGCAAGCGCGAGGGCGCGCTGCGCGGCGCCAAGGAGCGGACGGAGGAGGCGCTGCGCCAGCTGAAGCAGACGCAGTGGGAGCTGATCCAGGCCGAGAAGCTCGCCTCGCTCGGCCAGCTCGTCGCGGGCGTCGCCCACGAGATCAACACGCCGCTCGGCGTCGCGCTGACCACCGCGACCGTGATGAGCGAAGAGGTCCGCCGCTTCGAGGCCGAGGCACGGGCGGGCCGCGTGACGCGCGCGGCCTTCGACGATTTCGTGGAGCGGACCGGGGAGGGCGCCCGGCTGGTCTTCGCCAATCTCGAACGCTCCGCCAATCTCGTGCAGAGCTTCAAGCAGGTGGCCGTGGATCAGGCGAGCGGCGAGCGGCGGAGCTTCGAACTCGGCGAGTTCACCGAGGAGCTGTTCGTCAGCCTCGGACCCCTGATCAAGCGGGCGGGGCACCGGACCGAGATCCTCTGCGAGCCCGGCATCACGATGGACAGCTATCCCGGCGCGCTGGCGCAGGTCCTGACCAACCTCTTGTCCAACGCCTTCGCCCATGCCTTCGAACCGGGCCGCCAGGGGCTGGTCCGCCTGGAGATCGCGCGCCGGGAGGCGGGCCTGCAGCTGATCTTTTCCGACGACGGGCGGGGCATCGCCCCGCACCACCGGCGCCGGGTCTTCGACCCCTTCTTCACGACGGGGCGCGGCAACGGCTCGACCGGGCTTGGACTGCATATCGTGTTCAACCTCGTGACGGCGACGCTCGGCGGTACGATCGCCATGGACGCGCCGGAGACGATCCGCTTCGGCAGAACGCCGCTGCCCGGCGCGCGCTTTGCCATCGACCTGCCGCTCGCGGCTCCCCAGCACGGCGCACTCGGCGAGGCGGGACATTCATGAGGCATCCACGATGATCCGGCCGATCCTGCGCCTTCTCGCAATCGTGGCGGCGATCTCCGCGCTGGCCTCGCCCGCCGAAGGCAAGACGCTCGTCTTCTGCTCGGAGGGCAATCCCGAGACGCTGAACCCGCAGCTCGCCGTTACCGGGACGGCGATGGATGCCGCGCATCCGATCTTCAACAATCTCGTCCAATACCGGCTGGGGACGACGGAGATCGTGCCGAGCCTCGCCGAGAGCTGGACCGTCTCCGAGGACGGGCGTGACTACGTCTTCAAGCTGCGCCGCGGCGTGCGCTTCCATTCCAACGCGCTCTTCACGCCGACACGCGAGTTCGACGCGCGCGACGTCATCTTCTCGCTGATGCGGCAGTGGAAGAGCGACCATCCCTATCACGCGACGGAGGGCGGCGGATTCGCCTATTTCCAGGACATGGGCATGGCCGACCTCCTGGAAAGCGTCGAAGCGCCCGATCCCTATACGGTCCACATTCGCCTGACGCGGGCCGAGGCGCCGTTCCTGGCGGACCTCGCCATGCCCTTCAACTCGATCCTCTCGGCGGAATATGCCGATACGCTGCTGGCGACGGGCCGTAAGGAGCTCTTCGACACGCAGCCGATCGGCACGGGGCCCTTCATGTTCGCGAGCTATCGCGAGAACGTGACGATCCGCTACCGGGTCTTTCCCGACTATTGGCGCGGGCGCCAGCCGGTGGACACGCTGGTCTTCTCCATCACGCCGACGGCGGCGGCGAGATTGACCAAGCTGAAGGCGGGCGAGTGCCACATCTCGGCCTATCCGGCCCCGGAGGACACCGCCGAAATCCGCGCCGATCCGCGGCTGGAGCTGCATCGGTCGGAGGGCGTCAATATCGGCTATCTCGCCATGAACACGACGCGGCCGCCCTTCGACGATGCGCGCGTGCGCCGGGCGATCAACCTTGCCGTGGACAAGGCGACGATCCTCTCCGCCGTCTATCCCGGCACGGGCGTCGCCGCGACCAATCCCATGCCGCCGACGCTCTGGGGCTACAATCGCGGCATCGAGCCCTATCCTTACGACCCCGAGGCCGCGCGGCAGCTCTTCACGCAGGCCGGCATCACGGGCGGTCTGACCGTCGATCTCTGGTATCCGCTGGTCGACCGGCCCTACACGCCGAACGGCAAGCGCGTCGCGGAGATGCTGCAGACCGATCTCGGCAAGCTCGGCATCAAGCTGGAGCTGAAGACCGACGAATGGACGGCCTATCGCGACCGCATGCAGCGCGGGGACTTCACGCTGGCGATCTACGGCTGGGCCGCCGATATCGGCGATCCCGACAACTTCCTGCACACGCTGCTCGGCTGCCTCGCCGCCCGGATCGGTGGCAACAACATCGCCCGCTGGTGCGACAAGGACTACAACGCGCTGGTGACGGAGGCGAAGACGACGGCCAACCGCAAGCGGCGCATCGACCTCTACGACAAGGCGCAGGAGATCTTCCACCGAGAGGCGCCCTGGGTGCCCATCGCCCATTCCATCTTCATGGTCGCAACGCGCAAGGAGGTTCGGGGCTTCCAGATCGACCCGCTCGGCTACCATGTGGTCGAAAACGTGGATGTGGCCGAGGATGCCAAGGCGCGATGACCGGAAAAACGCCGCCCCCGAGGACGCCGGACGGCCGCTACATCGTGGTGCGCGGCCGGCTCTGGCGCGCCAGCAATCCCGGCCTCGATGCCGCCGACCGCGAGCGCTACGTCGGCGACCTCATGTCCGCCCGCCGCGCCGTCCGGGATGCGGGCGAGGACATTGCTGCCGAAAAGGCCGCCCGCGCCCGCGTGGAGACGGCCAAACGCGGCCTCGGGGAGCGAGGCCCCGTCTGGTGGACGGACGGCTCGCCCGACCTCAATCGCCATCTCGTGAAGAACACCGATTACGCGGCGTGGTTCGAGGCGTTGGAAGAGGGCTCTTAAACCCAGTCGAGCACGGATGCGAGCAGGTCACGACCTGCGCTCACGCCTTCAACATGCTCATGTCTCGGAGAGGCCGAGTGGTACGCCCAAGGGGAATCGAACCCCTGTTTGCGCCGTGAGAGGGCGCCGTCCTAACCGCTAGACGATGGGCGCCCGGTCGGTGAAGCGGCTTATAGGTGGGGTTTTCGGGGTTGGCAAGCGGGTTTTTGAATGGGCATCGCGGAAAAATGCATCAGGGCGTCTTGTAGAGGTCGAGCATGGGCGTGGGCGCGCCGGAGCCGGTCGTGGCCGGAGCGGGGCGGGGGGCGGGAGCCGGGCTCTCGGGGGAGGCCGGGGATTGGGCGAGGCCGTCGAGGCGGTAGCGGGCGATGACGGCGCCGGTCGCCAGGTCGATCCGCAGGAGCGAGGCGGGGGCGCCGTCGTTCGGAGCGAGACGAAGAAGAGCGGTGTCGCCGGAGGTCGCCATGTCGAGAAGGATGGAGCCTGCGGGAAGCGCGATCGCGAGATCGGCGGCCTCGGTCCCACTCGGCGGCGCGTCGCGGTTCAGCTTGTAGACAATGGCCCCGAGCACGGCCATAACGCCGATGAACAGCGTCGAGACCGAGAGCGCCAGAAGGCGCACCATCTTGCGTCGCAGCCGTTCGGTGGCCGGATCGAGCGGCTTCTCCGCCGCGTCGTCGCCGATTTCCGTCATGATCCGTCCCTGGAGGCTGCCATCTCCCCCGCTCCTACAGGTGATGAAGAAGCCGAGTCCAGCCGCTTTGCCGTCGAGAGCGACGAAGCGGGTGCGCGGCTCGACCAGTTTCTGGGCGCGAAGTTGGCCGGCGAGCTCTCGCGAAGCCGCATTCAGGCTCTGATCGCGGCGGGCGAGGTGCTGGTCGACGGCGTGGCGGCGACGGCCACCAAGCAGAAGGTCGTGGCCGGTTCGGTGATCGAGCTCTTCGTGCCCGAGCCCGTCGACGCCGATCCCAGGCCCGAGAACATTCCGCTCGCCGTTCTCTACGAGGACGACGCGCTGATCGTGATCGACAAGCCGGCGGGGCTCGTCGTGCATCCCGGTCCCGGCAACTGGACGGGTACGCTCGTCAATGCGCTGCTCCACCATTGCGTGGACAGCCTGTCGGGCATCGGCGGCGTGAAGCGGCCGGGGATCGTCCATCGGCTGGACAAGGACACGAGCGGGGTCATGGTCGTCGCCAAGACCGACGCGGCCCATCGCGACCTCGCCGACCAGTTCGCGGCCCATGGCCGGGACGGACGCATGGAGCGCGCCTATCGGGCGATCGTCTGGGGTGTGCCGGAGCGGCCGGCGGGTGTGATCGACGCGCCGCTCGGGCGCTCCACGACGGACCGGGTGAAGCGGCAGGTCGTGCCGGCCACGCGGTCGGACGCGCGCGAAGCCGTGACGCACTATGCCGTGAGGGCGCGCTCCAGCGGCGAGGGGGCGCCGTCGGCGCTCGTCGACTGCGTGCTGGAGACGGGTCGAACCCACCAGATCCGCGTCCACATGGCCCATATCGGCCACCCGCTGATCGGCGACGAGGTCTATGGCGCGGGGTTCCGCACGAAGGCGCGCACGCTGCCGCCAGAGGCCCAGTCCGTCATCGAAACCTTTCGGCGTCAGGCGCTGCATGCCTTCCGGCTCGGCTTCGAACACCCCTCGACGGGCGAGCCGATGAGCTTCGAGACGCCGATCCCGGAGGATCTCCAGCGCCTTGCCTCCGCGCTCGGGATTGATGCGGCGAATTAACCGATTGCCGGCTGCCGCGCATCCGATCGCGCCCCCGTGCATTGAACCGTTGACGATCCGTAACCAAACGCGCCCACATTCCGTCGTGAAGTTCTGCGACGGAATGTCTACATTGGACGTGGCGGGATCGGCGCAACGCGGTCCCTGTCGCCGGCCGGCTCGAAAATCAGAGCGGCCGACCAGCAAGGAAGGGGTGCTCAACCATGGCCCAAGCCAATCTGCCCAGCATCGCCTCGGGCGAAGGCGGCCTCAGCCGCTACCTCGAGGAGATACGTCGGTTTCCCATGTTGGAACCGCAAGAGGAATACATGCTTGCCAAGCGTTATGCCGAGCATGACGACCGCGCCGCCGCACACAAGCTCGTGACCAGCCATCTGCGCCTCGTGGCGAAGATCGCCATGGGCTATCGCGGCTACGGCCTGCCCATCGGCGAGGTTGTGTCGGAAGGCAATGTCGGACTGATGCAGGCCGTGAAACGCTTCGAGGCGGATCGCGGCTTCCGGCTCGCGACCTATGCCATGTGGTGGATCAAGGCCTCGATCCAGGAATACATCCTGCGTTCGTGGAGCCTCGTGAAGATGGGGACGACCGCCAACCAGAAGCGGCTGTTCTTCAATCTGCGCAAGATGAAGAGCAAGATCCAGGCGCTGGACGAGGGCGATCTGAAGCCTGATCAGGTCAACCACATCGCGACCCAACTCGGCGTTTCCGAGGAAGAGGTGATCTCGATGAACCGCCGCCTCTCCGGCGACGCCTCGCTGAACGCGCCGATCCGCGCGACCGAGGGCGAATCCGGCGAGTGGCAGGACTGGCTGGTCGATCAGTCCGAGAGCCAGGAGGCCCGGCTCGTCGAGCAGGACGAGTTGGACCAGCGGCGCGGCATGCTGAAATCGGCGATGGACGTCCTGAATGACCGCGAGCGGCGCATCTTCGAGGCGCGGCGTCTGTCGGAGGACCCGCTGACTCTGGAGGCGCTTTCAGGCGAGTTCGACATCAGCCGCGAGCGCGTGCGCCAGATCGAGGTGCGCGCCTTCGAGAAGGTCCAGAAGGCCGTGAAGGACACGGCCGAGGCGGCCCGCAAGCAGCTCCGGGTGTTGGAAGACGCGTAAGGCGTCCTCCGGCGCTGTGGGGGAATCCGCCGGGGTCGGGGCGCTCGACCTGAGGCGGTGTGCGCTGCCCTTCGGCAACGGGAACGGCATCGGCGGTGATGTCCGCCAGATGTCCGACGGAAGCCGATCTCATACCAAAACGGCCCCGCATCGCTGCGGGGCCGTTTTGCTTTCAGTCTTCGTCGTCGATCGCTTCGATCAGGTCTTGCCGGCCCAGGCGTCCATCGCCTGCTTGAAGACGCGGTCACCGGGAATGCCCTTCTCGATCGACATGAGCGCACGGCGGCCGGTCGCGTAGGCGATCGGAATGTCGATCCACTGCTCGCGGCCGAGAAGGTCGAGATTGGCGGTCACGGCTTCCGAGAGATTGTTGAGGGCGATAATGAAGAAGCCATCCGAGATCTTGCCGGCGACGCCGGTCAGCGGCTCGCCCCGCGCCTGCTCCGTGGGCTTCAGGGCCAGACGCTGGACGTTGGCGATGGAGCCGCCGGGGAAATCGGCCGGCGTGTCGAACATCAGCTCGATCACATGGCTCGCAGGCAAAGTCGCGTCGGTGTTGCGGCGGATGGTCAGTGTGAGCTTGATGTTCTCTTCCGGCACGTCGGCGACGGCGCGGATGGCCGGCTCTGCCGGCTGGCCGTCGGCCGGGGGCTCGTTCACGACGCTCCAGACGACGTTTCCGGCGCGCTGGGTGCCGGCCTCGGTCTCCGAGCGCTCCTCGTAGAAGACGGCCTTCTGCGCGACGGCGGGCGCCGTGGCCGAGCCGGGCTGCGTCGGCTGCACGGCGGCGGTCTGTGCCGGCGGCGTGGCCGCCGGAGCCGCGTCGGCGGCTGGCGCGGTAGTGCCCGCGGCGCCCGGGGTCGGGGACATGGCGCTCGGCTGGGTCTCGGCCGTCGGCGGCGATGCGGCCGCGACGTTCGTGCCCTCGTCGAAGGCATTGGCGACGACCGGGGCAGGCCCTTCGTCGACCTCCGTGCCGTCCGGCAGGAGGCGCTGCGTGAAGCGACGCTTCGGCGCCGCCGTCGCGGCCGGCGTCTCTCCAGCCGGCGCGGTCGCGCCCTCGGCGCCCTCTTCGCCTTCCGCGGCATCCGGCTCGTCCGTGCCGGCTTCGTCCGTCGCGGCGGGCGTGTCGGTGCTGGCGACGGTCGAGCTGCCCGAAATGTTCAGGGCCGAGCGGATGTCGTCGAGGTAGACATAGGCGGCGGTGGCGGCGCCCGCGAAGAGGATGACGGCAAGGCCGACGAGAACGGGCGAGCGGCTGCCGCTGCTCTTCTTGGCGCGGCGTGCGCCGTTCGGCTGACGCGGCGCCCGGACGTCGGCGGCCGGAATGGCGCCCTCGTCGAGCCCGACATCCGGCTCGGTCGATCCGATGCGCGGCGGCTCCAGGCGCGACGTGTCGCGCCGTTCGCGAACGGCGGGCCGGCTCGTCGGGAACGGCGCCTCGACGGGATCGGGCAGATCGCGGGGCTCGATGCCGACCGGAACCACCGGCGGCAAGGACCGCTCGGTTCGGCCGACGGGGCTCGGCGACGGCGCCCGCTGATCGCCGATCGACGGCTCGACGCGTTCGCGCTCCGGCGGGCGCGGCGTCGCGCGCGGCGGCGTCGGCGGGGCGGCCTGCACGGGTGGCGCGGCGCGGGGCGCGGGAATCTCGTCCTGCGGCGCCGGAGCGCGCGGGGGCTCCGAGCGCGGCGGCGGCGGGGCAAGCGCTTCGTCGCGGACGGGCTGCGGCGCGGGGGCATCGCCGCCCGCATCGATGGCGGAATAATAGGCTTCCGTCTGGGTGATCGCGCTTTCCAGCGCGTGGCGCCGGGCCGTCACGACCTCGTCCGCCAGCGGCGGGTTGGCCGTGTCGATCTGGCGGGAGATGGCGGCGCGCGCCTTCTCGTAGACCTTGGCGCGCATGGAGGGCGTCGCCCGGGGCAGTCCGTCAATCGTCTTGCGCAGAACCGCGCTCAAATCCGCCATGGATCGCAGACACCAGTCTCGTTGTCGTCGCTAGTGGCCAGCGCCGAACCGTTCACCCTTCGATCCTAAACCATCCGCGCGGGGCGGAAAAGTCGAGGAACACTGTTCCGTCAGAGCCTTGCGTCGGCAGGCTTGCGCGGACCCGTGGTCGTTCTGGACGAGGCGTCGCGCCGGCGCAAGAGAGGGGCTCGCGCGCCGGCCGCCGAAAGGGTTCGGACCCGTCAATCCTGGAAGGGATCGCGAACCAGGATCGTGTCGTCCCGCTCGGGCGAGGTCGACAGGAGCGTCACGGGCGCGGAGACGAGCTCCTCGATCTGGCGCACGTACTTGACCGCCTGCGCCGGAAGGTCGCTCCAGCGGCGCGCGCCGGCGGTCGTGTCCTTCCAGCCTTCGAGCGTCTCGTAGATCGGCTCCACCTCCTTCTGGGCGGCATAGCCCGCGGGGAGATAGTCGATGACCTTGCCGTTCAGCTTGTAGCCGACCGCGATCTTGATCTCGTCGAGCCCGTCGAGAACGTCGAGCTTGGTGAGGGCGAGGCCGTGAATGCCGTTGATGGCGACGGCCTGGCGCACCAGCACCGCGTCGAACCAGCCGCAGCGGCGCTTTCGGCCTGTCACGGTGCCGTATTCATGGCCCTTCTCGCCGAGGAACCGGCCGACCTCGTTTTCCTGCTCCGTCGGGAAGGGGCCTTCGCCGACGCGCGTCGTATAGGCCTTTGTGATGCCGAGGACGAAGCCGGAGCTGGCCGGGCCGAGGCCGGAGCCCGTCGCCGCCTGTCCCGCGACCGTGTTGGACGAGGTCACGAAGGGATAAGTGCCGTGGTCGATGTCGAGCAGCGTCCCTTGCGCGCCCTCGAAGAGGATGCGCGCGCCGGCCTTGCGCTTCTCGTCGAGAAGACGCCAGACGCGGTCGATATAGGGGGTGATCTCGTCGGCGACCGAGGTCAGTTCGTCGAGGATCGTCTGCGGCTCGATCTCGGCCTTGCCGAGGCCGCGGCGCAGCGGATTGTGATGGGCCAGAAGCCGCTCGATGCGCTCGGGGAGGACCGAGAGGTCGGCGAGATCCATCACGCGGATCGCGCGCCGGCCGACCTTGTCCTCGTAGGCCGGGCCGATGCCGCGACGCGTCGTGCCGATCTTGGTGCCGCTCGAGGAGTTCTCGCGGATCGCGTCGAGTTCGCGGTGGAGCGAGAGGATGAGCGAGGCGTTGTCGGCGATTCGCAGCGACTGCGGCGTCACCACGACGCCCTGGTCGGCCAGACGCTTCTTCTCGGCGACGAAGGCATGGGGGTCGAACACGACGCCGTTGCCGATGACCGACAGCTTGCCCGAGCGCACGACGCCCGAGGGCAGGAGGGACAGCTTGTAGGACACGCCGTCCACGACGAGCGTATGGCCGGCATTGTGGCCGCCCTGGAAGCGCACGACGACGTCGGCACGCTCCGACAGCCAGTCCACGATCTTGCCCTTCCCTTCGTCTCCCCACTGGGACCCGACGACGACGACATTGGCCATGCGATCTCCTTGCAGGCAGAGGCGGGCGAAAGGGCCCATGCGAAGCGCGGCGGCGCGGCGGAGAGCCGCGCGCCCATGATCGATCGGCGCGGAGACGAAGCCGCCACGCAAAACGGCTGGACTATAGTCGGAGCCTCGACAGGATGCGAGGCCCGGCGGCGTCGTTTCCACCGACGATGGCGCCCGTTGCGCAACGAGACGCGACCGGGTCCGTGGCGAGATGTGAACGACGCGTTCGTCCGCTCGCCCTCCGGCGCTCTATCCCATTCGACGCGGCCCGCGTAAAGGAACGCGGATGCGCCGGATCATCGCCCACCCTTACGCCTTCCTCGCCTGCGCATCCTTCATCTGGGGTGCGAACGCCGTGGCGGGAAAGCTCGCGGTCGGCCACGTCTCGCCGATGATCCTGACCTGTCTGAGATGGGGCCTGACGCTCGTCCTGCTCGCGCCCTTCGCGCTCGGCCACGTCCGGCGCGACTGGCCGCTGATCCGGCCGCGTCTGGGCTTCCTGCTCGGGCTCGGCTTTCTCGGCTTCACGGGCTTCAACGCGCTGTTCTATCTGGCGCTGAACACGACGAGCGCTCTGAACGTCGTGATCGAGCAGGCGTCGATGCCGCTCTTCGTCTTCGCCGCGAGCCTCGTCCTCTACGGCACGCCCGTCTCGCGCTTCCAGATCGTGGGCTTTCTCCTGACGCTCGCGGGCGTCGCGCTGACAGCCTCGCACGGCGATCCGACCACGCTGCTGGACCTCCATCTGAACCGGGGCGACGCGATGATGCTGGTCGCGGTGCTCTTCTACTCGGCCTTCACGGTCGGCATCCGCCGAAAGCCCGACATCCACTGGCTGAGTCTGATCTTCATCCTGTCGATCAGCGCCTTTGCCACCTCGATCCCGATCGCCTTTGTGGAGAACGCCTTCGGCGCGACGCGCTGGCCGGACGGACGCGGCATGGCGATCATCGCCTTCACCGCGATCTTCGCCTCCATCGCCTCGCAGTCTCTCTATATCCGGGGCATCGAGATGATCGGCGCGAACAGGGCCAATCTCTTCACCAATCTCACGCCCGTCTTCGGCGCGATCCTCGCGATCCTGATCGTCGGCGAGCGCCCCTATCTCTACCACGCGGTGGCGCTGACCCTGGTGCTGATCGGGATTCTCGTTGCGGAACAGCGTCTGGGATGGCGCAGCCGAACGACACGGACGCTGCCGTGAGCGATCTGCGCGAGGCAAAACCGCTCGTCGTCATGCCCCGGTTTTCGAGGGTCGGTCGGTCAGATCAGGCCGGCGTCGCGGCAGCCGATATAGACGTCCATGCTCGGCGCGTTGCGGCCGGCGATGCGGCGCGGCTCGAAGGCCAGGGTGCCGTCGTCCTGACGGCGGCTGCTGCCATCGAAGAGGCTCATGCCGGTATAGGTGCCCGTGGCGGTCGGAACGTCGACGAGGCCGCAGACGACGAGCGAATTGTCCGCCGAACGGCGCGCGGAGATCGGGCCGAAGCGCAGGACCCGGCCATCCTTGTAGGCGGCCGACAGCGTGCTCTTGATGAGGTCGGCCTCGGCCGGCGTCAGCGTATAGGGCTCCGTCGGGATGGAGCGGTCGGGAATGGCATAATTGAAGACGTCCACCCGCGGGAGCTGCAGCTCCGAAAAGCCGAGGGTCGGAATCGCCGGGGACGCACAGCCGGAAAGGCCGAGCGCGATCGACATGAGAAGGGGCGCGCGATACGTCATGGCCGAATGGTTGGTCTGAATCGAAGCCTTTGTAAAGAAGTGTATAACGGAGCGGCAAACACTTTGATGACATGCTTCTGTCTCATTGCGTGATGAGCGCTCCCTCCGCCCCGCAGACGATCCCGATCGACGACGCCGCAGACGGCCGGATCGAGGTCTATCGCGACATCCGCGAGCGCGACGTGACCGGCCGCGGCGGTCTGATCGCGGAAGGAACGGTGGTCGTCGAGCAGCTGCTGCGCTCGTCCCGGTTCGAGGCGACCTCGCTCTTCATCCTCCGGAATCGTCTGGCCGGCCTTGCCGATCTGCTGGCGACGGTGCCGCCGAACGTGCCGATCTACGTCGCCGAGCGCGCGGTCATGGACGAGATCGCCGGCTTTGCCATCCATCGCGGCGTGCTCGCCCATGGAAGGCGGCGCCAGCCGGCTGCGGGCACCAATCTTGCGGGGAGGCTGACGGATGTCGCTTTGACCGGCGCGCCGGTGATCGTGGCGGTCGGCATCGCTAATCACGACAATATCGGCGCGATCTTCCGCAACGCGGCGGCCTTCGGCGCGGGAATGGTCCTGCTCGACGGGACGTCCTGCGATCCGCTCTATCGCAAGGCGATCCGGGTCTCCGCCGGGAGCATCCTCCACGTTCCCTTCGAGCGCATCGACGGCGCGCTGGAGGCGAGAGCGCTCCTGGCGCAGGCCGGGTTCTCCTGCCTGGCCCTCACGCCCTCGGGCGGGACGGGACTCCTCGATTGCCGGTCGACAGGGCCGGTCGCGCTGTTTCTCGGTGCGGAGGGGCCGGGCCTGCCGGGTGACGTGATCGAGGCCATGACCGGCGTTCGGATCGAAATGGCCGGCGGCTTCGACAGTCTGAACGTCGCGACGGCCGGCGCCATCGCGCTCCATCATCTGGCGGGCCGACGGCTGCGGTAGCTGGCCGCGGGCGGCCGAGCGTCGCCGGGCACTGACGCGTCAGGAGGCGGTCTTGCGCTCGGCCTCCGCGAGAAGGCGCACGCGATCGGCAAGGGTCGGCTTCCCGCCCGCCATCTCGCTCGCGCCGCCGGAGGCGGGTGCCGCGAGGAGAGAGGCGAGGGGAGAGTCGGGACCTTCCGCAAGGGCGGTCATGCGGATCACGCGGGCCGCGACATCGGAGATGCGCTCGCGAATGTCGGCCTCGGCTTTGGGATCGAGGGCGCTAAGCTCGCGCCGGCCGAGCACGGCCTCGAAGCGCGGGGAGCCGCTGCGCGGCGGCTCGCCCGTCGCCTTGGCGGTCCCTGCCGCCGCAAGCCGCTTCTTCGGCGTGGGTTCGCGGGAGGTCCGCGCGGCCGCCGCGTCGGCCTTGGCGAGCTGTGCGGTGAGGGCGGAGATCCGGTTCTCGCGAACGGTGGCCGCGGCGCGCTCCTGTCGCAGCTTGTGCTGGAGACCGGCGACCTCGACGGCGAGGCTTTCGATCCGGCTGTCCTCGCCCTCCGCCTCCTCGGGCGAGCCGAGGCGAAAGTCCAGGTGCTCGATCTTCGCCTTGGCGGCGGCGAGTTCGATCGCCTGCTCCTCCGCGGTCTGCTCGAGTTCGCTCGAACGGGCGACGAGCGCCTCCAGCTCCTCCGCCGTCCGGTCGGCGGCGAGATCTCTCTCCGCCAGATCCTCGATCAGAGCGCGGATCGTGGCTTCGCGCTCGGCGAGTGCGGCTCTCGTCGCCTCCAGCTCGGCATCCTGTTCTTCGATGGTCTGCGTCAGGCGGCGATTGCGCTTCTGAAGCTCGGCGGCCTCGACGACGGCCCGGCCGCGATCGGCCTCGGCCAAGGCCGCCTTTTCCCGCGTCTCGGCGGACAGCACCTCCTGGCGGCGCACGGAGACCGCGGCCTCGGCGCGCACGCGGTCGAACTCGGCGCGGATCTCGTTGGCCGAGATCGGGATCGTCGCCTCGAATTCGCGGCGGGCGAGGCTCTGGGCCTTGCGCCAGAAGACCGGCGCCAGAATCAGGGCGATCAGCGCCGTGACGAGCACGCCCAGGAAGAAGATCAGCGTGTTGGCGATCATGGCCGTCCTTGCAACCCGTGCGACGCAGAAGGCCCGCCCGCTTCCCCGGTTGAGAGTGCGCGGCGGGCCGATCGCCTCGTCGAGGCTCCTTTTATGTCATTATGAAGGGCGGCGGAACCGCCGCCCCGACGACATGTCGTTCAGAAGGGGTTCCAGGTCGGCATCGGCGTCAGCTTCAGGTAGCCGAGATTGACGCCGAGCCGCGCGCCGAGTCCGGTCTTCACCGGGACGATCGTCACGTCGCCGCGCTTGAGATAGGTCATGCCGAGCCCGCCCACGAGATAGGCCGAGCCCGTCACGCCGCCGAAGCGCCCGTAGACGCCGTCCACGGAGGGCAGGTTGTAGACCAGCATCATCGTGCGCGCGCCGTCGCCGCCGGCATCGAGGCCGAGCGTCGGCCCCTGCCAGAAGATGCGGTGCTCGCCGGCATTCTTGGTGAAGAGCGTGCCCTCGCCGAAGCGCAGGCCGCCGATGAAGGCGCCGGAGGCTTCCTCGCCGAGGATGTAGCCGTTGGGCAGGCCGTTGTCCGAGAAGGCCTTCTCGATCAGCGAGGCGAGACCGCCGGAGGTCGAGCCGAAGAACTGATGACCCTTCGCGACGATCTCCTCCATCGTGTAGCCGCTCTCCTGCGCCGAGGCGGGCGCGGACGAGCCGATGAACAGGAGGCAGGCGGCGAAGACGGCGATGACGAGGCGGCCGAAGCCCGGCTTGTCGCGGTGCATGGGGTTGATTCCTCTCCGGAGGGATGGGTGTGCGGAACCTCGATCGTCGCCGAACGCCGCATGGTTTCCAGATTCCAACAGAACAGGGTTCCCAAACTCCTAACGTCGCACCCTCATCGCGGCCCAGCGGTTGACGGCCCGCCGACGCCGACTCATGGTTCCGCCACATGCCCGTGCTCGCGAATCGCCGCGGGACTCCCTGATGACGCCCAGTTTTCCGAACGGACATCGATGACGACCCTTCCCGAAGTTTCGGCGCCGGACCTTGCCGCGCTCCTCGCCAGCCGGCTCTGCCACGACATCATCTCGCCCGTCGGCGCGGTGCAGAGCGGGCTCGAGCTGCTCGACGAGATGCCGAACGATCCGGAATCGATGGCTCTCGTGCGCAATTCCACCAAGAGCGCGGTCGCCAAGCTTCAGTTCGCCCGCATCGCCTACGGCGCTTCCGGCTCGTCGGTGGCGCAGATCGATCTCGGCGACGCCAAGCAGGTCGCGGAGGGCTTCATGGGCTTCGAGCGGGCCGAACTCGCCTGGTCCGGCCAGCGCGCCTACGTGCCGAAGAACATCGCCAAGCTGCTCCTCAATCTCGTCGTCGTCGCCAATGCCTCCGTGCCGCGCGGGCGCGAGGTCGCGGTGGAAATCGCCTCGCTGGAGCCCGAGGTCCATGCCGTCGTGCGCGCGACCGGGACGCCGCTTCGCGTTCCC
Organism: Aureimonas sp. Leaf427; assembly: GCF_001425485.1. Taxonomy (GTDB): domain Bacteria; phylum Pseudomonadota; class Alphaproteobacteria; order Rhizobiales; family Rhizobiaceae; genus Plantimonas. The sequence continues at coordinate 90,938 of NZ_LMQW01000043.1, forward strand.
GCCAAGTTCCGCGCGCTTCTATCGGGCGAGGCACTGGCCGAGCCGATCGATGCGCACGGCGTCCAGCCCTATTACACGCTGCTTCTGGCGCGCGAGGCCGGCCTCTCCATCACGCTCGAGATGAAGGACGATTCCGCCATCTTCACCATCGCGCCGATCGGAGCGGAGACGGTTGCGCCCGAGGCCGAGGTCGAGGCCCGGCCGGAGGCCGCCCTCGCCGCGGAGACGGTCGCGACGGCCGACCCGAAGGTCTGATCGATCGCTTGTGCCGCCTGCTTTCGAAAGGTTGAGGCCTCGCTAGCCTCGCCTTTCCGTCTTCATGCAATTTTTCCCATCCTTGGCAAGGATGCGGAAAAGTCGTCCGGCTAGGGTGACGGCAGCCGGGACGCAAGGGTCCGGCGCCATGCCGCCGGAGACCCGCGCTGATGAGAACCTGCCTGATCGTCGACGAGTCCAGCGTCATCCGCAAGGTTGCCGGGCGCATCCTCTTCCAGCTCGGCTTCGAGGCGCGGAGCGCATCCACCGGCGCCGAGGCCATGGAGATCTTCGGGGAGGGCGAGCCGCTCGATCTGGTGATCACGGCCGCCGTGCTGCCGGACATGAGCGGGGAAGACCTCGTGCGCCTCGTGCGCGGGCAGAAGGGCGGCAACGGCGTCGTCATCCTCGGCTCGCTGGTCGAAGCCAATCTCGGCCAGATGACGCGCCTGAAGCGCTCGGGCGCAAACGGCTTCGTCTACAAGCCCTTCAACCGCGAGACGCTGTCGGGCTGGGTGGACACCTATTTCCACCGGGAAGCCGCCTGACCTCTCGTTGCACGTGCGACGTGACGCGTCCGGCTTGCGCCGATCCAGCTATCCCGCCGACCTGAGAACGCGAAACGACCTCGAAGGCCGGCCAGCCGTCGAGGTCGTTTTCGATGGAGCGGAGAGGGACCGTCGATCAGGCGGCGCGCGTGTCGGCTTCCGGCTCGCGCAGAACGTAGCCGCGTCCCCAGACGGTCTCGATGTAGTTCTTGCCCTCGGTCGCGGTCGCGAGCTTCTTGCGCAGCTTGCAGATGAAGACGTCGATGATCTTCAGCTCGGGCTCGTCCATGCCGCCATAGAGGTGGTTGAGGAACATTTCCTTCGTCAAGGTCGTGCCCTTGCGGAGCGACAGCAGCTCCAGCATTGCGTATTCCTTGCCGGTCAGGTGGACCCGCTGGCCGTTCACTTCGACCGTCTTGGCGTCGAGATTGACGGTGAGGTCGCCGGTGATGATGACCGACTGGGCATGGCCCTTGGAGCGGCGGACGATCGCATGGATGCGGGCGACCAGCTCGTCCTTGTGGAAGGGTTTGGTCATATAGTCGTCGGCGCCGAAGCCGAGACCGCGAACCTTGTCCTCGATGCCGGCCATGCCGGACAGGATGAGGATCGGCGTCTTCACCTTGGAGAGGCGGAGTGTGCGAAGGACCTCGTAACCCGACATGTCGGGAAGGTTCAGGTCCAAGAGAATGATATCGTAGTCGTAGAGCTTTCCAAGGTCGACGCCTTCCTCACCGAGGTCGGTCGTGTAGACGTTGAAGCTCTCCGATTTGAGCATCAATTCGATGCTCTGCGCGACGGCGCTATCATCCTCGATCAAAAGAACGCGCATCAGGTAGTCCTCTCCGGAGAGCTCGCCGTCAACAGGATGATGGCAAGTCTGTCGTTCGTGCGGTGGCCGTTCTCAAAATATGGCACGGAGTGGTTAACAAACCTTGTCACCCGTTCTGGCCACAATCTGAAGCGATGTTTCATGGCATTTCGAACCCGGTGTCTTCATTTCAAGTGCCCGGGGGAACGACCTGGAAAGGCTGCCCTCGATTTCCCGCAACTCTTTGATCCGATTTACCGTGCCTTAAATCCTCGTGCCTATGATTAACGGTGCGCGTAAACAGACGGTTAAAGCGATAGCCCGCGAGGCTTGCCTGAAACCGCCGCTGCGCCAGCGAACAGGCGGCCGGACACGGTCGCTGGAACGACCGGGGATGAGATCATGAAGCGGGACAATCTCGTGCGCTTGACGCGCTTCAAAGTGAACGAGAAGCGCAGGCAGGTCGAACAGCTCGAACTGATGATGACGGAATTTGCCCGGATGGCGGCCGATCTCGACGCCCAGATCATGAACGAGGAGAAGAAGGCGGGGATCACCGACATCGCCCACTTCGCTTATCCCACCTTCGCCAAGGCGGCCCGCGCCCGGCGCGACAATCTGACCAACTCGGTGAAGGACCTGAAGGTCCAGCTCAACGCCGCCCGCATCGTGCAGGAAGAAGCCGAAGCCGAACTGGTGAACGCCGAAAAGCTCGAACAGCGCGACGAAGCCGAAGAACGCCGCGCCGCCAGCGCCTGAGATTTGAGTACGGCGCCGCTTCGAAGCGGCGCCTGCATAGTCTTTGATGCGACGATGATGAGGATTGTCCCGCCGAGCCTCACTGGCCGCGCGGGATATTTTGCGTTTGGGACACCGGCAAAGAATTGAAGTCGACTTAACTCTCTGGGCCATTTAGCTTCAAGAAGCAAAAAAGCCGGCGCGAGCCGGCTGATTTGTCGATTCTGGTTGGCCTATCCCCTTAGTGGTGGAGATCGACCTTCTTGCGGTACTCCTGCAGCTGCGTCGTGCGCAGACCTGCAAGGCCGTGGCTGTCGATGGAGATCTGCCAGGACAGGAATTCCTCGACAGTCAACGTGTATCGCGTGCAGGCTTCCTCCAGACTGAGGAGGCCGCCCCGCACGGCCGCGACGACTTCCGCCTTGCGGCGGATGACCCAGCGGCGGGTGTTCGACGGCGGAAGGTCTGCAACCGTCAATGGGCTACCGTCAGGGCCGATGACGTACTTCACTCGTGGTCTAACCTGATCGGTCATTGTACTCTCTACTACACTCAAAGACCTAATCGTTCCCGACCCTAGCGCGCCGCTTTTAAAAATCCGCTAAACCCACTGTAATGATTTGATAAGATGCGGAACTATCGGCAGGGAACCCTTGCTTTGCCCCCGCCTTCGCACCTCATTTCGCGTCGATTCGTGCGTCATTACAGGGGATTGGCGTCAAGCCGGCGAATGGGAGCCGCACGTCGCGCGCCTTGGTAATTTTGCGGCGAGGCTCTAAAAGCAGTCTGTCCCGGACCCGATATCGGCGGGATGCACCAGGGTTCGACCATGATGAACAGCCTCGATCTCCAGAAGGCGCCCTCAGAGACGCGCATCGTCGTCGCCATGTCGGGCGGCGTGGACTCCTCTGTCGCCGCCGCGCTGCTCGCCTCCGAAGGCTACGACGTCGTCGGCATCACGTTGCAGCTCTACGACAGCGGCAGCGCTCCCAAGCGTGCGGGCGCCTGCTGCGCGGGGCAGGACATCCACGATGCGCGGCGCGTGGCCGAAGCGCTCGGCATCCCGCATTACGTGCTCGACTACGAAGCCGTCTTCCGCGCATCGGTGATCGAGCCCTTCGCGGAAAGCTACATGGCCGGCGAGACGCCGATCCCTTGCGTTTCCTGCAATCAGACGGTCAAGTTTCGCGATCTTCTCGCGGTGGCGCGCGATCTCGGCGCCGAGGCGCTGGCGACGGGGCACTATATCGAGAGCCGGGCCGGGGAGGGCGGGCATCGCACGCTGCACCGGCCGGCCGATCTCGACCGGGACCAGAGCTATTTCCTCTACGCCACGACCCAGGAGCAGCTGGATTTCCTGCGCTTTCCGCTGGGACGCCTCGACAAGGCCGAGACCCGCGCCATCGCGGCACGGCACGGCCTTTCCGTGGCCGACAAGCCCGACAGCCAGGATATCTGCTTCGTTCCCAAGGGGCGCTACGGCGACATCATCGAGCGCCTGAAGCCGGGGGCCGGCATTCCCGGCGACATCGTCCATCTCGACGGGCGCCGGCTCGGGCGGCATGCCGGCGTGCTGCACTATACGGTCGGCCAGAGGCGAGGCCTCGGCGTGGCGGCGGCAGAGCCGCTCTATGTGGTGTCGATCAACGCGGCGACGGCCGAGGTCGTGGTCGGTCCGCGCGAGGCGCTGGAAACGCGCCGGCTTCTGCTGCGCTCCGTCAACTGGCTCGGCGCCGGCTCGCTCGAGGACGGCGCGCCGCGCGAGATCGTCGTGAAGGTCCGCTCCGCGCGGCCGCCCCTTCCGGCCGTGCTGCGATCGTCCGAAGCGGGCGTGGTGGTGGATCTCGCCATCGGCGAAGAGGGCGTCGCGCCCGGCCAGGCCTGCGTCTTCTACGAGGGGGAGAGGGCGGGCAGCCGCGTGCTCGGCGGCGGCATCATCATGCGAGGCGAGCGGGCCGCTCTGCCTGCGGCATCGGCCGGGAGCGCGGCGCCTCTTCGCGCCGTCGGCTGACGTTCAGGCGCGGGCCGTTTCGCCAACCGCAGCTGTGGCAGGACGATGCGTTGCGACCGCAGGGCTGAGCGCCGCTTCGATGCCGGGTGTTCATGACCATTAAGGAGGCGAGGCGGCGGCCAGGATGCGAACCGTCTCGATGGCCTCCAGGGCGCCGGTTTCCGGCGGCTCGCGGGTCTCGATGCAGCGGATGAAGTGGCGAAGCTCGGCCTCCAGCGGGGGCTCGGACACGAAGGGCAGATAATCCGGCTCCGCCGCCTGGAAGGTGAAGACCGCCCCTTCGCGCCGCACGGCATGCGCATAGAAGGCGAGCTTCCGGCCCTCGGCTTCCAGGTCGTCGAGCACGAGCATGCCTTCGGTTCCGATCACGGAAAACCGGCGGTCGCGATAGGGCGAGACCCGCGATACATGAATGCCCGCCGTCAGCCCCGACGGGAAGGCCAGGGCGATATCCGCCAGATCGGTCGCATCCGACAGGACGGTCCGCCGCGTGGTCTCGACCGTTTCGGGTGCCTCCTTGGCGAGATGGAGCACCATGGAGAGATCGTGCGGGGCGAGATCCCAGACCGCGTCCATGCCGAGAAACCGGCCGAGACCCTGCCGGTTGGAGATGAGGTGGCGCATCCGCCCGACCTTTCCGGCCGCGACGAGCCGCACGACCTCGCGGAAGCCCGTGTGGAAGCGCATGAGGTGGCCGACCATGAGTAGCCGTCCCGCCTTCGCCGCCGCATCCGCTGTCGCGCGCGCATCCTCCGGATCGAGCGCGATCGGCTTTTCGATCAGCACGTCCTTACCCGCGGCGAAGGCCTTTCGCGCGAACGGACCGTGCAGGACAGCCGGCAGCGCGAGGACGAGCGCATCGATCCCCTCCGCTGCGATCGCCGCTTCCGGATCGAGCGCCGGCACGCCGAACCGCTCGGCCAGCGCCGCGCTGCGGGACGCGTTCCCGTCGGCCACGGCGGCGAGGACGCCGATGCCCGCCAGCGTGCGCACATGGTTCTGCCCCCACTGCCCGCAACCGATCACGGCGATCCGAGGTGTCATGAGAGGCTCCCTGAAGGCGAGGCGAACGAACATCCTCCGACATGCGGGGACGGTGCCGCCGCAGGACTAAAGCGCATGCGCCACCGGAGCAACCACCGGGTGGAACTCCCGTCACATCCGCCATTCCACGCCTTGACAGCCGCGCCCCACCCCATCTATATCCGCCCGGCCTGAGCGCGATCGATCGACCGCGCTCCCGGGGCGGGGTAGCTCAGTTGGTTAGAGCAGCGGAATCATAATCCGCGTGTCGGGGGTTCGAGTCCCTCTCCCGCTACCACTTGTTCTCCATGCGCTTTCTGCTTCTGGATCGCCTGGCACTTACAGCACGGTCGGGCGTTCAGTTGGGAGGTTTTCTTCCCGTTTCATGCTCTTCGCGCTTGCGGATCGCCTCGTCTCCATCAGACGACGGATGGCGGCTTAACCCCTGCTTGGCTTCATCAGCGGATGCCGAGGCAGAGGGCTCCGATCGTCGCGGCCGGTGCGAGCATGCTCAGCAGTCCCAACGCCGTCAACGACCAACCCAAGGGGTGCGGAACCTCGCTGAAGCGTTGCGGAAGCGTGATGTCGCCCGTGCCGATCCGTACAGCGCCAGGGCGGAGATGTGACCCGCGATCTCCTGCGCCACTCGGCATGTCTTTGCCTGCGGTCCCACTGACCGTTCGAAAGGTCGGAGCTGCGGCAACGGGCTTGAGATCCGTCAATGCGAGCGGCCGCCCGAGGGTGGACAGTGAAGTCGAGACAGGCGGCGGGCTGGGCTCGTGCGCGAACGATCGGGCGCTGCGGGCTCGACTAGAACCGTCGCATTTCCCTTCCGCCAGGCGAGGCTGAGATGATTGCCATCACGATCGTGCTCTGCCGCCCGACCGGGTGCCCGGACCTCGCGGTTCCGCGTGGTGCGCCACGTCTGCGCAAGAACGAAGCGGCGCGACCCGTGGTCCCGCTCGATGCGTCGCCGATCGGCCCGCCGTGACCCCGTTCGGCTCCCGGCAACGCCGTCGAAGCCGTTTCGAGCAGGGCGGCTCGTCTGCGGTCGTACGTAAAAGCACTTAGGCAGTCGATTCAAAGTAGAACTTAACATTATGCGGTCGGAAATCTTGGTCGTGCCACCTCTCGAGTCACGCAAAACGACTTGGATCGGACTGCAGATGAACAGGCTCGAAGCGGCGCTCGTCGTCGCCCTTCTCGCTCCCGGCGTCGCTGGTGCTGCGGATTTGCCGTCCCCGACCGGTGCCGTGGTGCTGACGGTCAGCGGCGACATCGCGAACACCAACAACGGTTCCGAGGCGGACTTCGACATGGCCGCCCTGGAAGCCATGCCGGGCCGTGCCGCGAGCATGAAGACGCCTTGGACGGAGGGGAAGACCGCGTTCAGCGGACCGCTCCTTCGCAGCATCCTCTCGGCGGTCGGCGCCCGAGGCCGGACCATCCGGCTCGTCGCCCTCAACGATTATGCCGCCGACATCCCCGTCGGCGACGCGACCGATCTCGACACGATGGTGGCGACGCGCATGAACGGCAAGGCGATGTCGGTGCGGGACAGAGGTCCGCTCTTCCTGATCTACCCCTTCGACCAGTCGTCCGACCTCTACAACGAGAAGTACTTCTCCCGGTCGGTCTGACAGATCAAGGAGGTCAAGGTCCTGCCATGACACCCGAGCTCGCCAAGGGACAGGACATGGTCCGGAGGACGACACGTTCGACCTGGACGCTGCTGGCGACCTCGCTCGTCCTTCTCGGGCTTCTGGCGGCGGCCTACGCCAATCTTTGGACCCGCCAGACCGACATGCAGGACGGTATCCGGGAGGACGCGTTGTGGGCGGTCTATCAGCTGGGGCGCGAAGCGCGAACGCTGATGGGGAGCCTCGAAGCGATCGGGAGCGGAGGGGAGCTTTCACGGACGGCGCGTGACCAGATTCTCCTCCGCTATGACATCCTCTACTCGCGCGCGTCGATCATCGAGACCGCCCAATACGGCGCCTCCTTCGCTGACGACCTCGGTATCAGCGCGGCGCGGACAGGGTTGCGGGACCTCATTGGACGAATGGAGTCCGATCTCGAGCGATTGCGAGATCCGGTCGTGGCCGTGCGGGCGCTGGAGGCGCTGCGAGGAGCCGGCGGGGAGCTTCTCGACGTGTCGGAGGACCTGCTGGTTCGAACGAACGCCGTCGTTTCCGCCACGCGTGCGGACGCGCGTGCGGAGGTCATGCGTCTCCAGTCGATCACCGCCTGGATCGTTCTGGCGCTCGCTCTGTCGGCGGTGATGCTGGTCGCCAGCCTGATCCGGCGGGTTGCGGCCACCCGTGAGGTCGGCGACCAGATCCAGGTGGTCGCCGACCAGCTCGCCGCGGCCTTCACTGCGGCCGATGCCGGCAACCGCGCCAAGTCGGAGTTCATGGCCGTGATGAGCCACGAGATCCGCACGCCGCTCAACGCGATCCTCGGCATGGCCGAGCTGCTTTCGCATTCGGATCTCGACGAGGGGGACGCCGATAGCGTCCGCGCGATCGGCGCGTCCGGTTCCGCGCTTCTCGAGGTCATCAACGAGATCCTCGATTTCGCCAAGATCGAGCATGGGGACGAGTTGCCGGAGCTCATCGCCTTCGATCCCGCCGAGGTCGTGAGACAGGCTGCCGGCATCGTGGAGGGTCGGGCTCGCGAACGCGGCAACACGCTCGAGTTTGCCGAGACCGAGGTTGCCGGCTGGTTTCTCGGCGACCCCACCAGACTGCGGCGCGTCCTGCTGAACCTTCTCAGCAACGCGGTGAAGTTCACCGAGAACGGGTCGATCCGGGTCGTCCTGGAAAACGTCGGCACGGTGGAGGAGCCCCGCCTTCGCTTCGTCGTCTCGGACACGGGCATCGGCATCCATCAGGATTCCCGGCACGTCCTGTTCCGGGCGTTCAGTCAGGTCGACGGGACCATCGGCCGTCGCTACGGCGGGACGGGGCTGGGCCTTGCCATCTGCAAACGCGTCGTCGAGGCGATGGACGGGACGATCGGCGTCGACAGCGAACCCGGGATGGGCAGCCGGTTCTGGTTCGAGCTCCCCGCCGCCCGGACGGAGCACCGGGCCTCGGAGGCTGCCGATACGGTCGAGGACGCGAAGGCCTTTCCAAAGCTCGATATCCTCGTGGTCGAAGACAATGCCTTCAACAGGACGGTCGCGGGCCGCTTCCTCGCCACCCTCGGCCAGTCCGTGACCTTCGCCGCGGATGAGGCCGCCGCCGTCCGCACGGCCGGGGAGCGGCGGTTCGACCTCGTCCTCATGGACATGCAGATGCCCGTCATGGACGGCGTCGAGGCGACGCGCCGCATTCGCGAGCCCGGCAATCCGAACGCGGTGACGCCGATCGTCGCCTTGACCGCCAACGCCTCGGACGAGGACCGCCGGCGTTGCATGGACGTCGGGATGAGCGGCTTCGAGACCAAGCCCGTCTCGCTGGCTCGCCTGCGCGCCCTGGTCGTCCGGTGCTCGCCGGACCTTGCCGCCCGAGCGGTGAGCGTCGGCCACGAGCGTGCGCCAAGGCCGACGTCCGGCGACCTTGCCGCGCCGCCCGACATCGACGAGCGCCGGGTCGCCGCCCTTCTCGACGCGATCGGCGAGGACGGCCTCGATGAGCTGCGCGAGGCCTTCGTCGAGGATAGCTCGACGCTCCTCGCCGACCTTGCCGAGGCCATGCGGCGCAACGATCCCGAGCGGACCGACAGGGTGCTGCACACGATCAAAGGGGCGGGCTCCAATGTCGGTTACGCCGGCTTGGCCTTTCTGGCGGAGTCCCTTCGCCAGACGTCCGTCACACCGGACGACATCGAGACGATCGCCGCCGGGTTCCGGCGCCTGGAAGCAACCCAATCCCGCCCGGCGAGGACTGCATGACCCAAAAGTTGAAAGTTCTCCTCGTCGACGACAACCGGACCAGCCTGATGCTGATGGGCAAGCTCGTCGAACAGACGGGGACATGCTGCCCCGTTTCCTTCTCAAGTCCCGTCGCGGTGGTCGAGGCGCTGGCGCATCTCGAATTCGATCTGGCTGTGTTCGACTACCAGATGCCCGGCATGAGCGGGATCGAGCTGATCGCCGAAATCCGGCGCCATCCGGGAAACGACGACAAGCCGATCGTCATCGTGACGGGGGACCATCACGCGGAGCTGCGGATCGCCGCCTTGCAGGCCGGCGCCATGGAGTTCCTGACCAAGCCCATCGACCCCGTCGAGTTCACCACGCGGGTGCGCAACCTCGCGCGTCTCTGCGACGCCCAGCGCAAGCTGTCCGACCGGGCCGCGTGGCTGCGCGCCGAGGTCGACGCTGCGACCGGCCAGCTGCGCCGGCGGGAGGAGGAGATCATCCATCGCCTGACACTCGCCGCAGGCTACAAGGACGAGGACACGGCCCTCCACACGGTCCGGATGGCCCGGATGTGCGGAGACATCGCACGCGAGCTGGGCCTCGCCCGCGATGTCTGCCGCGACATCGAGCTTGCCGCCCCCATGCACGATATCGGCAAGGTCGGCATCCGCGACGACGTGCTCCTCAAGCGCGGACGGCTCGACGGCCCGGAGATGGAGCACATGCGCGAGCACGCGCGCATCGGTTGCGACATCCTCGAAGGATCGAACTGCGACCTTCTCCAACTCGCGTCCGTCATCGCCATGACCCATCACGAGCGCTGGGACGGCACCGGCTACCCGAACAATCTCGCCGGGGAGGGCATCCCGATCGTCGGCCGAATTGCGGCCGTTGCGGACGTCTTCGATGCCCTGATCAGTTCCCGGCCCTACAAGCGCGCGTGGTCCGAGGAGGAAGCGACGCACTACATCGCCGCCCAGTCCGGGCGACAATTCGACCCGGCATGCGTCGGCGCCTTTCTGCGCGTCGCGACCCGTGCACGCCATGCGCGGGGGGATGCCGTCGATGCCGTTCCGGACGAAGACCGAGCCCAGGCAAGGCTGGCTTGCAATTCTCGCTGACGATACGACGGTCTTGCCATTCGCCCAGATCACAACCCGCCGTCACGGTACCTCGAAATGCCATTGAACGCCGCGCGAGCGGGATATGCAGAGTCCGGATCGGCGAGGACGGGCCGCCTTGCGATGGCGGATGCCGTCGCCCGGCACGACTGGTCGGCGACGTCGTTGGGGAGGCGGGATGCCTGGCCGAACGGCGCGGCCACCATGATCGCCATGATCCTCGAATCGCAGCAGCCGATGTTCCTGCTCTGGGGGCCGGAGCGGACGTTGGTCTACAACGACGCCTACGCGCCCCTTCTCGGGTCCAAGCAGGCCTGGGCGCTTGGCTCGCCCTTCCTCGATGTCTGGGCCGAGGCCGCCGAGAGCATTCGACCGCTGATCGACCGCGTGTTCGCGGGCGGCGCGAACTTCATGGACGACATTGAGCTCGTGCTCGACCGCGGCGAGGGCATGAAGACGGCTCACTTCGCCTTTTCCCACAGCCCCGTTCGAGGTGGCGACGGCGCCGTCGCCGGCTTGCTCTGCGTCTGCACCGAGACGACGTCGGTCGTCGTCTCCGAGCGGAACCGCAAGCTGGCGGAGGAGCGCCTGCGCGAAAGCGAGGACAACTATCGCCACGCGGTGGAGCTGAACCCCCAGGTCGCCTGGACGGCGGATGTCGATGGCCAGCTCGACCGGGTGTCGGAGCGCTGGATGGAACTGACGGGGCAATCCGGGCTCGGCGGTACATGGGCGGAGGCGATCCATCCCGACGACTTGCAGATCTCGATCGATGCCTGGACCGCCTCCGTGGGCAGCGGCGTCGCCTACTGGGTCGAACACAGGGTCCGGTTGCGGTCGGGCGAGCATCGCTGGTTCCAGTCGCGGGCCTATCCGCGGCGCGACGCGAAGGGGTGCATCGTTCGATGGTACGGGTCGACGGAGGACATCCACGACCGAAAAATCGGCGAGGAGCACATGCGCTCCATTCTGGAGGTCGTTCCGGACGCCATGATCGTCACCGACCGATGGGGCAGCATCCATTCGTTCAGCAAGGCCGCGGAGCTCTTGTTCGGCTATGCCGCGCCCGAGGTCGTCGCGCGCAATGTGCGGATTCTCATGCCGGAACCCCATCGCACCGCGCATGACGGCTATCTCGCCGACTACCGGGACACCGGCGAGAAGAAGGTGATCGGGGTCGGACGTGTGGTTCTCGGCCGCCGCAAGGACGGCTCGACCTTTCCGATGGAACTGTCGGTCGGCGAGACGCGTGCCGGGACGAACAGCTTCTTCACCGGGTTCATCCGCGACCTCACCGAAAAGAGGGAGGCGGAGCGGCGTATCGAGGCCGTGAACGCCGAACTCGTCCACATGTCCCGGTTCAGCGCCCTAGGCGAGATGGCGTCGGCCTTGGCGCACGAGCTGAACCAGCCGCTGACGGCCATCGCGAGCTATCTCGGCGCAGGCTCCAAGGTGACGGAGCGACTGCCGGAGCCTCTCGATGCCGAGGACAGCCTGTTCTTGCGCGAAGCCATGAAGGGGGCGAGCGAGCAGGCCATGCGGGCGGGGAAGATCATCCGGTCCCTGCGAACGTTCGTCTCGCGGACGGAGGGCCGGAAGCGGGACGAGGCGCTCGACAAGCTCGTCGAAGAAGCGTGCGCTCTGGCACTGATCGGATCGCGGGAGGCGGGCGTGACGCTGAGGCTCGCCGTGGACCCGTCGTCCCGCGTGTTCGTCGACCGCATCCAGATCCAGCAGGTGATCCTGAACCTCGTTCGGAACGCTATCGAGGCGATGCGCGACGGCCCGGTCCGAGAGCTTTCGATCAGCACCGAACGCTTGTCGATCGGGTCGTTCGTGGAGGTCGCCGTCGAGGATACGGGACCGGGCCTTGCCCCCGAGATCGAGACGAATCTCTTCCAACCTTTTCTGACCACCAAGCCGAACGGCATGGGGGTCGGGCTGTCGATCTGCCGCACCATCGTGGAGGTCCACGGCGGGCGGATCAGCGCCAGCCGGAACCGGGCGGGGGGTACGACCTTTCGGTTCACGTTGCCCGAGTCCGCTGGTGCGGAGGACGATTGCGCGGAGGAAACAGATGGCGAATGAGGCGACGGTTCACGTCATCGACGACGACGACGCCGTCCTGCGCTCGCTCGCGTTCCTCTTGCGTGCGCATCGGATCCCGGTTGCGACCTATGCAGGCGGACGCGAGTTTCTGGACACCGGCCTTAATGCGAGCGGCTGCATTCTCAGCGATGTTCGGATGCCGGGCATGGACGGGATCGAACTCCTGCGCGCGCTCCGGGCGCAAGGATCGTCGCTGCCGTTCCTCGTGATGACGGGGCACGCCGACGTCGCCATGGCGGTCGAGGCGATGAAGTCCGGCGCGATCGATTTCATCGAGAAGCCGTTCGGCGACGACGGCATCCTCGCCATGGTGCGCCGGGGTCTGCAGCTGAACGAGGCCCAACAGGCAAAGGGCGAGCGGGTCCGGGACGCGCGCGAGAGACTGGCCTTGCTCAGTCTTCGGGAGAAAGAGGTCTTGGTCGCGGTTGCCGAGGGGAAGGCCAGCAAGGCGATCGCGCACGAGCTCGGGCTCAGTGTCCGCACCGTGGAGGTCCACCGCAGCAATCTGATGACGAAGTTGAAGGTGGAGAACGCCGCCTCCGCTATCGCCCTGCTCCGCAAGGCGGAGGGATAGGGGCATCGCGCCGGCGGCAATGGCGCAGACCGACCTGGCCGAGCGCCTTCGCCGACGTCCGGTGCGCGCCGCTTTCTGAGAGGTGATGCAAGGGCCGGGCGCAGCATTCGACCCCGATGCCCCTGTCTTGCGCTTGTCTTGCGCTCTCGATGGTGAACGTCCAGACCGGGGAACGGGGACGGAGACCCGCGGAGACGGATGGATGCGGTCTCGTCGCGAGCGCGGTATTGGCCGCGGGTGAGGGGCGAGGTGAGACATGCCAGAGACAGATGCGACCGGCGCGGCCGGGTTCCGCTTTCATATCCCGGCACGATGAACCCGTCGCTCGCGTCCGCCGCGCAGGTCGTGCAACTCGCCTTGACGCCGATCTTCCTTCTCGCGGGCCTCGCCTCGCTCCTGAACGTGTTCACCATCAGGCTCAACCGGATCGCCGACCGCGTCGACCGGTTGCTGGTCGATCCACTCGGAAAGGAACTCCAACTCTCCCGGCTTCGCCTGCGCTCTCGCCTGCTGGATGCGGCCGTGCTGCTCTGCGCCCTGGCCGGGGCGCTCACCTGCTGCGCGGCATTGGCCCTCTTTGTCGGAGCCTTGACCGATCGCGGCGGTGCAATCCTGCTGTTCGGCCTTTTCGGCGCCGCGCTCGTCTGTGCGATCGGCGCCCTGGGGGCCTACGCGGTCGAGACAGTCCTGTCTGGGCGCACGATCCGCGATCAGGCTCGCTCCTGAACTGACGTCCTCCGGCTGAGAACCTTGCGGACGCGACGTCGATCATGTCCGACAAGCGGCCGGGATCGACGTGCCGAAGGTGGCTAAAGAACCGGAAGCGCGGACCGACGGGTGTGACCTGTTCGGAGATCGCCGCGCCGCCCAGCGAGATCGAGGACCATGCGGCCTTGGACCCGACCGGCCTTCAGATCATCGAGAACGTGATTGATGTCCTCGAGCGTCGCCGTCTCGATGTCTGCCTTGATCTTCCCCTCGACCGCGAAGGCGATCGCTTCCTCGAGGTCGCGGCGCGTGCCGACGATGGAGCCGCGGAGAGTGATGCGCTTCAGCACGACGTCGAAGATCGGGGTCGGGAACTCGCCGGGCGGCAGGCCGACGAAGACGACCGTTCCCCTTCGGCGGACGAAGGTCATCGCCTGCGCGAAGGCGGAGGGCGAGACCGCCGTGACGAGGACGCCGTGGGCACCGCCGCCCGTCGCGGCGACGATCCGGTCCGCCGCATCCGCGTCGCGGGCGTCGACCGCGATCTCCGCGCCCGCGGCCATCGCGAGCGCGAGCTTGTCAGCCGAGACGTCCAGTGCGGCGACGCGCAGGCCCATCGCCTTCGCATATTGGATCGCGACGTGGCCGAGCCCGCCGATGCCCGAGATCGCGACCCACTGGCCCGGCTGCGCCTCGGTTTCCTTCAAACCCTTGTAGGTCGTCACCCCGGCGCAGAGTATGGGAGCGAGAGCGGCGAAGTCGGGATCCTTCGGCAGGCGCGCCAGGAAGGCCGCCGAGGCGATCACGTATTCGGCAAAGCCGCCGTTGCAGTTGTAGCCGGTGTTGTGCTGGTGTTCGCAGAGGGTTTCCCAGCCCGTTTCGCAGTACTCGCAGCGCAGGCACGCATCGTGCAGCCAGGCGACACCGACCGGATCGCCCACATGGAAGTCGGTCACGTCGGGCCCGAGCGCGGAGACGATGCCCGTCACCTCGTGACCGGGGATGAAGGGAAGGCTCGGCTTGACCGGCCAGTCGCCCTCAGCTGCGTGGAGGTCCGTATGGCAGACGCCGCAGGCCATGACGCGGACGAGAACCTCCCCTTTTCCGGGCTTCGGAACTTCCACACGTTCGATCGCCAAGGGCTGACCGAACTGGCGGACCACCGCGGCTTTCATCGTTCTCGTCATGGCGCACTCTCCATTGGGGGGGCGGGAAGCCGCCTCTTGGACCATGAGTGCCGATCCTTGGACGCGGGCGCATTGATCCACCGCAAACGGTGCGACGTTCAGCTTTGAGCTCCGTCGGCCCCTTCCGGCACCGAAGGGCGAGGGGATGGCCCCTTCCGATCACGACGATCCTTCACCCCGGCGCCGCAGCCGCCCCAAGCGGAAAGTCCGGTTCGGGTCGGCGTTCGCGTGTCGTCGACCCGCAAACGCTCGATGTCAGAACTCGCCCCAGCCCTCTTCCGGCGCCTCGTCGACGCGGTCGGCGAGCGCCATGGAGCCGCGGCCCGTGCGTCGTGCAGGCATCGGTCGGGGAGGCACCGCCCGTCGCCGTGGGGACGGGGCGGCGTCCGGCGCCGAGCCGGCTCCGAACCGATCCATCATCCGGGTCAGGGTGTTGGTCTCGTGCTGGAGCGACTGGGCGGCTGCCGTCGCCTCCTCGACCATCGCGGCGTTCTGCTGCGTGATCTTGTCCATCTGGTCCGCGGCCGCCGTGACCTCGCGCAGGCTCACGGCCTGCTCCTTCGAGCTCCGGGCGATGTCGTCGGCCATCTCGTGCATCGCCGTGACGCCCGAGACGATCTCTTCCAGGCTCTTTCCCGAGGCGACGGCGAGCTTCACGCCTTGCGCAACCTGGGCCGAGGACGTCGAGATCAGTCCCTTGATCTCCTTGGCAGCGTCCGCCGAGCGCTGCGCAAGCCCGCGAACCTCCTGCGCGACGACGGCGAAGCCGCGTCCGGCCTCGCCGGCCCGGGCCGCCTCGACGCCGGCGTTTAACGCGAGGAGGTTGGTTTGGAAGGCGATCTCGTCGATGACCCCGATGATGTTTCCGATCTTCACGGACGATGTCTCGATCTGGTCCATCGCGGCGATCGCTTCGGTGACGACCGTCACTCCGTTCTCGGCGCATTTCATGGCGTCCGCAGCGCGTGTCCGGGCGTTGCCGGCCGCGTTCGCCGTTCCCGTCACGCCGCGCATGACCTCGGCCAGCGCGGCGACGGTCTCCTCGAGGGTCGCCGCCTGTTGCTCGGTGCGTTGCGCCAGGTCCGCCGAGGCGACGTTGATCTCCTCAAGGCCCGTCCGGATGACACCGGAGGTCTCGCCGACCTGCGAGATGGCGTCGCCGAGCGTTTCGGCGGCGCGGTTGAAGTCGACCCGGATCGCGTCGAGCTCTCGCGGGAACTGGGAGGTGATGCGTCGCCCGAGCTTGCCGTCGGCGAGGTCCACCAGCGCCGCCCCGACCTCCGACACCGCGTTCCGCCGCGCGGTCACGTCGATGGCGAACTTCACGACCTTGGCGACCTTGCCGGCGGCGTCGTAGATCGGCGCGTAGGAGCCCTGTACCCAGATCTCGCGTCCACCCTTGCCGATCCGCCTGTACTCGCCGGTCATCTCGTGGCCCTCGCGCAGGCCCTTCCAGAAGTCGCGATAGGCTTCGGTGGCCGTCTCCGCCCGGTCGACGAACAGGCTGTGATGCTTGCCGACGATCTCGGCCAGTTCGTACCCGAT
Organism: Aureimonas sp. Leaf427; assembly: GCF_001425485.1. Taxonomy (GTDB): domain Bacteria; phylum Pseudomonadota; class Alphaproteobacteria; order Rhizobiales; family Rhizobiaceae; genus Plantimonas. The sequence continues at coordinate 107,436 of NZ_LMQW01000043.1, forward strand.
CACCTTGAGGAAGTTCTCGTTCGCGGCAACGATCGTTCCGTCCGGGGTGAACTCGATCATCGCCTGCGACCGCCCGATCGCCGCGATCTGCGCGCCGTAGTCCGAGGCGAGAAGGCGCGCCTCAGCATCGGACCATTCCACGACGAAGCCGGTGGTCGTGCCCTTTTCCTTGAGCGGGCAGACGTGGAGGTCGAAGGAACGGGTCCCGATGCGGATCGTCGCCCTATGCGGCTTCGTCAGCTTCGACAGGAGGTTCTGCTGGTGGCTCGGCGTCTTGTGAAAGATGTCGATGTTGCTGCCGACGAGGCGCGCCATATCGAAGCCCGGAAGCTCCCGCTTCAGCTCCGACTCGGCCTCCCTCAACAGGTCCCGGAGCGAGGAATTCAGGTAGCGGATGACGAGATCGGCGTCCGCCAGCATGACCATGGTCCCCATCGCATCGAGGGCGAGGTCGCGTCGGCGAGACCTGCCGCTCCTGAACAACTGCATAGCCACCTTGTCGTCTCCGGATCTGAAAAGGGAAAAGGCCGAAGGGTGTCCGGTCCTTTCGTCGCTCGACCTGGCGCATCGTTCTCGATGCTGTCGGCACCCGTACACTTCGCCATGCACTGCTGAATATAATATGGACGTCTCGTGCAGATTTGCAGCAAGTCCGTAAGTAGTTTTACGTATCTTCAGCGTGGGTGCTGCATCGGATAAATATTTTTTCGTAGCGACCATGTGTGGCAGTCGAGTGCAGCGTCTTGGGAAGGCGTCGGCGGCGAGGCGGCGAGGCGGCGCAGTCGGAAGCCGTCTATGTCCTTACGCTTCGACCCGAGCCTTCCAGGTTCATGATCGACGACCGTCGCACGGCGACGCGCGACGGCACGGCTGTCGGAGGTCTTGTCGGCTGAAACGACCTATCGTGCTGTCCGTCGGCGTGTGGTGGTTGCCGGCATCCGTCCTGCGTGCCGACCGTGGATGAACGGTCTGCGGGAGCGTCGCGTCCGTCTGGATCGCGAGACGTTTTCTCGGAATGATCAGCCGAACGAAACCACCGCCAACGTGATCGCGAGGAGCGACATCAGCCATGCCACCGAAGCCCACCGCTCCGCCGCGCGTCGCACCGCGGTCCGGTCGTCCGAGGTGCGCAGGCGCGCTCCCTTGGCGCGCTGCACGAAGTGGGCGACCGAGAACAGCAGGACGAAGCCGACCTTCGCGTGGAACCAGGCGGTCACGCCCGGGCCGTCGGCGCCGAGGCGGCTCCAGAGCAGAAGGACGCCGCTTACCCACACGAAGACGACGGCGAAGGTGGCGAGGTCGGCGAGCGTCCGACGTGCCATGTCGAGGCCGGCCTCCTCCTCGCGTCCGACGCTCGCGCGCAGCGTGACGTATTGGGCAAGGGTCAGCCCAGACGCCATCGCGATCATGACGAGGTGCGCGATCTTGAGGAGCTCACGCATTCCGGTTTCCGCCGTCCCGCGGCTCCCCGTCGTCCCATTCGTCGACCAGGATGCGGGCGCCCGCGCCTTCGAGGTCCTCGTACTGGCCCGACTTCAGGGACCACATGAAGGCCGCAAGGCTCGCGAGCCCCAGTCCCAGCGCGACCGGGATGAGGTAGACGAGGGCGCTCATGCCAGTTCCCCGCTGAGGCGCATGGGGCCGAGGCGGGACACCGTACGGCGCATCCGTGACAGGGACAGGGGAAGCGTCAGCGCGTTCGCGACGACGAGGATCGACGACGCCGACATCGCCACGGCCGCCACCAGCGGCGTCGCGGACCCCATGATGGCGATCGGGACGGCGACGACGTTGTAACCGATGGCGAGGACGAGGTTCTCGACGATCTTGCGGCGAGAAGCCCTTGCCGAGAGAAGCGCCTCCACCACGGGATCGAGCTTCTCCCCGGTGAAGACGAGATCGGCCGCTGCCTGCGCGATGTCGGCGCCGGTGGCGGGCGACATCGAGACGTGCGCGGCCGCAAGCGCCGGGGCGTCGTTCATCCCGTCGCCCACCATCAGAACGCGTCGGCCACGGTGCGCGAGATCCTCGAGCGCGGCGACCTTGCCGCCCGGCAGGCATGCTCCCTCGAAGCGCTCGATGCCTGTCTCACCGGCGACGCGCCCGACCGTGGCGCTGGCGTCGCCGGACAGGAGATGAACCTCGAGGCCGAGAGCCATGAGCTTCCGGACCGTCTCGGCCGCATCCGTGCGCGGGTCGTCCGCGAAGGCGAAACGGCAGATCAGGCCGTCCTCGCAGCGCAGCCACACCTCCGTTCCCGGCAGGCCGCGGGTCAGTTCATCGGCGATCCAGTGCGGCCGGCCGAGCCGGACCTCGCGGCCTTCGAACGTTGCGACGACACCGGAGCCGGGAACCTCGCGCGCGTTCTCGACCGTTGCCGGGCGGACGCCCTTCGCCCGTCCCGCCGCCGCGATCGCCATCGACAGGGGATGGCGGCTGGCGCCCGCGAGCGCGGCGGCGAGGGCCCATGCTCCCGCGTCCGAGGGCTCGGACACGAGCCGGGGGCGGCCGAGGGTGAGGGTGCCGGTCTTGTCGAGGACGACCGTGTCGACCTCGCTCAGCTTCTCCAGCGCCGCGCCGTCCTTCAGGATAATCCCCTTGGCGAGCAGGCGCCCCGCCGCCGTCACCTGGACAGCCGGAACGGCCAGCCCGAGGGCGCAGGGGCAGGTGATGATGAGGACGGCGACCGCCGTCGTCAGGGCCGTATGGAAGCCGTATCCTGCCAGCATCCAGCCGCAGAACGTCAGGAAGGCCGTCGCGTGCACCGCCGGCGCGTACAGGCGCGCGGCCCGGTCCGCGATCCGGACGAAGCGGCCGTCCGGGCGCTCGGCCGCCTCCATCAGGCGGACGATGCCCGCCAGCAGGGTGTCGCCGGGCTGGGAGGTCACCGCGACGTCGATGAGGCCCGTCAGGTTCAGCGCGCCGGCATGGACGGCGTCGCCGTCGCCGACCGCTTCCGGCAGGGATTCGCCCGTCAGGAGCGAACGGTCGATGTCGCTCGCTCCCGAAACGACGCGTCCGTCCACGGGAATGCGCTCCCCCGCGACGATCCTCACCGTGTCGCCCACCCGCAGCGAGGCGACGGGCAGGCGCGAGGTGCGCCCGTCGGGCCCGAGGAGCGTCGCCGTCTCCGGCGTGAGCGAAAGGAGCCGGGCGGCGTTGTTTCGGGCGACGTCGCGCATGCGCTCGTCGAGAACGCGGCCGACGAGGAGGAAGAAGAGCAGCGTCACCGAACCGTCGAACCAGGCATGGGGTCCGCCCGTGGCCGTCTCGTAGAGGCTGAGAAGAGTGGCGACGAGGACCCCGATGGAGATCGGCACGTCCATGTTGGTCGTGCCGTGCCGCAGCGCCTTCCACGCGGAACGGAAGAACGGGCGCCCGGCATAGATCACCGCGGGGATCGCGATGGCGGCGGAGAGCCAGTGGAAAAGGTCGCGTGTCGCGCCTTCCGCGCCCGACCAGACCGAGACGGAAAGGAGCATGACGTTGGCCGAGGCGAAGCCGGCCACGGCCATGCAGCGGATCAGGTCGCTCTGGGTCCTCGATCCCTCCTTCTCGAACGCCGAGGCGTCGAACGGCCGCGCCTCGCGCCCGATGGCGGTGAGCGCGTCGAGAACCGCCTCCGCGGAGCCGGTCTCTCCCAGCGCCACGCTGAGCCGCTTCGTCGTGAGGTTGGCCCGCGCGCGCTCCACCCCGGAGACGGCCGCAGCCGTCCGCTCGACCTTGCCGAGGCATCCGGCGCAGTGCATGTCGGCGACGAGGAACTCGACATGACGCGAGCCGTCGGGAGCCAAGCGTACCGCGATGGGATCCAGCGGCTGCGTCCTTAGACCGAACGTTGCCGCCGACGGATCGGGAAAGAGCTTGGCCGGTGCTGTTGCTGCGGACATCGTTCCCACCTCAGTCTGCCGTCACCGGGCGCGTCTCGCGCCACACGAGTTCGCCGTTCCGACGCGCGACGATCTCGGCGAGCCACTTGCCGCGTTCGAGGGTCGCCGGCGTCTCGTAACCCCGCGGCGTCGGCAGGAGCGCCAGTTCCCGATCGGTGCTCGCGCTGGCGGGGCGTCCGACGAGGGCGCGCACGTCCAGCCCCTCGACGGACTTCTTTCCGGCATCGAGCAACGTCAGTGCGAGGTGACCGTCCCTCGTCTCCACGACGGAGGTCCATCCGCGTCCGTCCTGCTCGGCCGCGTCTTGGAGGAGGCGGTCGTAGGTCTGGCTCGCGACGTAGCCGTTCTTGGCGTTGAGGCCCGGGAAGGTCGATATCGCCTTGTAGGCCATAAGGACATTCACTGCGATGACCGTGCCGAAGAACAATCCGACGACGGCGGCCATGTGCCACCCCTTGAACGTGTTCCCGGGAGCCGAATGTCCGGTGCTCATCTGCGTGGTCTTTCCTTGGCTTCGAAGCGCGCGATCTCGCGGGTGGCTTCCCCGCCCTCCGTATCGGCGACGAAGAACTTGAACTCGGTGGATGTGGCCGCCTCGGCAGGGCGCAGGACGAAGACCCGGACGTCGAGGACGGCGTCCGGCGGCACGACGACGTCCGTCGTCCTGCCGCGCCGCTCGTCCCCCGCCGTCCACATGACGGCATCGGCAAGCCCCTCGATGCCGACGGTCATGGTCCGGGCGAGGGTGGCCTTGTTAACGATCTTCAGATCGTAGCCGTTGCGCACGCTCCCGTCGGACAGCGTCGTGAAGAGCGGCGCGCGGTCGTGGATGACGGTGAGCGAGGTGTCGGCGCGCGTGGCCAGCGACACCGTCATGGCGACGCCGATGGCGCTCCAAAGGGCGAAGTACACGAGCACACGAGGTCTCAGGATCGTCGAGAGCGCCGGCCCCTTCTGCTCGGCCGTCGCCGCGATCCGTCCGTCCGTCCAGGCCGTCTCGGCGTGGCGCTGATAGTCGGCGAGGGTGGAATAGGACACGAGCCCCTGGGGCTTGCCGACCTTGGTCATGACGCTGTCGCAGGCGTCGATGCAGAGCGCACACGTGATGCACTCGAGCTGCTGTCCGTTGCGGATATCGATGCCCATGGGGCAGGCCGCGACGCAGGCGTCGCAGTCGACGCAGTCGCCGACGTCGTGTCCGGCGGCGAGCTCCTTCTTGGCGTGTCGGGAGCGGGGCTCTCCGCGCCAGTCGTTGTAGGTGACGATCAGCGAGTTCACGTCGAGCATGGAGCCCTGGATGCGGGGCCACGGGCACATGTAGGTGCAGACCTGTTCCCGCATGAAACCTGCGAGCCAGAAGGTCGTCGCGGTCAGGAGCGCGACCGTCGTGTAGGCGACGGGCGCCGCGGTCCCGGAAACCAGGTCGAACAGGAGCGTCGGCGCGTCGTCGAAGTAGAACACCCAGGCCCCGCCCGTCGCCGCGGCGATCAGGAGCCATGCGGTCCAGACCGTCAGGCGCTTACGCATCTTGCCGAGCGACCAAGGGGCTTGGTCGAGTTTCCGGCGGGCGTTGCGGTCGCCCTCGATCCAGCGCTCGACGGAGACGAAGAGGTCGGTCCAGACCGTCTGCGGACAGGCGTAGCCGCACCACGCGCGGCCGGCGACGGAGGTGACGAGGAACAGGCCGAGCGCCGCCATGATCAGGAGCCCGGCGACGTAGTAGAATTCCTGCGGCCAGATCTCGATGCCGAAGAAGTAGAAGCGGCGGTGGGCGAGATCGAGGAGGACCGCCTGGTTGGGCGCCGTCGGGCCGCGGTCCCAGCGAATCCAGGGCACGACCCAGTAGATGCCGAGGAGGACCGCGACGATGATCCACTTCGCGGTCCGGAATGTGCCCCGCACCTTGGACGGAAAGATCTTCTGCCGAGCCACGTAGTCCGAGCGTTGCTCGCGGTCGTTGACGGGTCGGGTGCCGCCGATGGCTTCGTCGGAGCCCAGCGGATCGGGGCCGGAGCGCTTGTCGTTGCTGATCGTGTCGACGACGGTCGCCATGGAGGCTCCTCGGAAGGGAAGACGGTGTCCACGCGTTGCCGAGACACCGTCTGCGGTTCCGTCTACGCGACGACCGGGTGAAGCACCTTGATCGAGATCAATTGCTTGCCGCCTTCTCTTCCGGCCCCGGCTCGCCGCCGCCGCGCGAGTGGACGTAGATGGCGAGTTCCTTGATCGTCGCCGCGTCGAGGCGCTGCCCCCAGGCGGGCATCGCCCCGTGCCGCGGAGAGTTGACCTGCGCCCGGATGGACGCGGGATCGCTGGAGTAGAGCCAGACCGCGTCGCTGAGGTTCGGCGCGCCGACGTCGCGGTTGCCCTCGCCGTTGCCGCCGTGGCAGGCGGCGCAGTTGTTGGCGAAGACGTCGGCTCCGGCCGCGTCCGCGGGCCCTGACTTCGACAGCGACAGAACGTGCCGGGTCACGGCGGAAATCTGGTCGCGGTCGAGAAGGCCGTCCTTGCCGAAGGCGGGCATCTCCGAAATGCGGGTGTCGTCGTCGCCCGCGTAGCGGACGCCGTGCGTGATCGTCTGCGCGATCGCCTCGAGCGACCCGCCCCAGAGCCAGTCGTCGTCGTTGAGGTTCGCGAAGCCGACGCCTCCGGCCGCGTCCGAGCCGTGGCACTGCACGCAGTTCACCTTGAAGGCGGACTCGCCCCCACGGACGGCGAAGTCGTTCAGCGTGGGGTCGCTCGCGACCTGCTCGATCGGCAATGTGCGGATCCGTTCGACCTGGTCGGCCCGCGCGGTCTCGACGGTGTCGATCTCCTCGGCGACCTCGGACCGGGCGTGCCAGCCGAGGAGGCCGGGGGTCGACGATGTCAGGAGAGGGATGGCAGGAAACAGCAGGATGTAGACCAGCGCGAAGGCGTGCGTCGCATAGAAGACCCAGAGCCACCAGCGCGGCATCGGGGTGTTCAGCTCCTTGATGCCGTCCCATTCGTGGCCGGTCGTCGCCGTGCCCGTGACCTCGTCGATATCTCCCCGGTGGGGCTCGGAGCCGGGAACGCGGGGAAAGCCTTCGTCTTTGCCGATGTCAGTCACGGTCCATGCTCTCCAGGTCGTACTTGAAGGGAATGTCCGCCTGATCGCCGTATCCACCTTTCGATCCCGGGCGGAAGGCCCAGACGAGGATGGCCGCGAAGACGAAGGTGAGGGCGAGGAGGGCCCAACTGTCGGCGAAGTGCCGCAAGGCGTCGTAGAAGCTCATCGCGGTCTACCTCAGGTTCTCGTGGCTGAGCGGCTCGTAGCTCGTGAAGTCGACGGAGGTGCCGAGCATCTGGAGATAGGCGACGAGCGCGTCCATTTCGGACACGCGCTGCGCGTTGCCGTCGAAGTCCCGGATCATGACCTTGTCGTATCGGAGCTTCAGGCCCTCCTCGGCGTCCGCCGACCTGTTCGTGGGAACGGCGAGCTGCGCGTAGAGGTCGGTCAGGGCGTTGTCGATCATCTCGGGCGTGTAGGGCACGCCAACCGCGGCGTTCGCCTTGAGCGTACCCGCGACGTCGTCGACCTTCAGGTCCGCGGTCGCGAGAAAGCCATAGCGCGGCATGATGGACTCCGGCACGACGGAGCGCGGGTCCGAGAGGTGGCGGACGTGCCATTCGTCGGAGTAGCGGTTGCCGACGCGGGCAAGGTCCGGGCCCGTGCGCTTCGACCCCCACTGGAACGGATGATCGTACATCGATTCCGCTGCCAGCGAGTAGTGCCCGTAGCGCTCGACCTCGTCGCGCATCGGCCGGATCTGCTGTGAATGGCAGACGTAGCAGCCCTCGCGGACGTAGATGTCGCGGCCGGCGAGCTCGAGGGGCGAGTAGGGGCGCACCCCCTCCACCTTCTCGATCGTGTTGTCGATGTAGAAGAGCGGCACGATCTCGACGATGCCGCCGATGGAGACGACGAGGAACGACAGGACGAGCAGGATCGTGACGTTCCGCTCGACCTTGTGGTGGTGCCGGAAGAGGAACTTGGAAAGCGGGTCGAGCATGGGCCTGCCTTTGAATGGGGAGGGCGGATGGCGGCCGGGCCGGGCGACCCGGCCGCGGTCTCACTCGGCGGGCTGGACGACGCCGACGAACTGTTCGGAGGGAACCGCGCTGCGGATCGTCTTCCAGACGTTGAAGGCCATGATCAGCCCGCCCGCGAGGTACATGAGGCCGCCGAGCGCACGGATGGCGTAGAACGGGTGGAGGGCGGCGACCGTCTCGACGAAGGAGTAGACGAGGTATCCCTCGCGATCGTATTCGCGCCACATCAGGCCCTGCATGATGCCCGAGACCCACATCGAGGCCGCGTAGAAGACGATGCCGATCGTCGCCAGCCAGAAGTGCCAGTTCACGAGGCGGAGCGAGTAGAGGCCCTTCGTGTTCCAGAGGCGCGGAACGAGGAAGTAGATCGCGCCGAAGGTGATCATGCCGTTCCAGCCGAGGGCGCCGGAGTGGACGTGGCCGATGGTCCAATCGGTGTAGTGCGACAGCGAGTTGACCGACTTGATGGACATCATGGGTCCCTCGAACGTCGCCATGCCGTAGAAGGCGACGGCCATCACCATCATGCGCAGGATGGGATCGGTCCGCAGCTTGTCCCACGCCCCGGAGAGCGTCATCAGGCCGTTGATCATGCCGCCCCAGGAGGGCATCCAGAGCATGATCGAGAACACCATGCCGAGCGTCTGCGCCCAGTCGGGAAGAGCGGTGTAGTGGAGGTGGTGGGGTCCCGCCCAGATATACATGAAGATCAGCGACCAGAAGTGCACGATCGACAGGCGGTACGAGTAGACGGGCCGGTTCACCTGCTTGGGGATGAAGTAGTACATCATCCCGAGGAAACCGGCGGTCAGGAAGAAGCCGACCGCGTTGTGCCCGTACCACCATTGGATCAGGGCATCCTGCACGCCGGAGAAGGCCGGATAGGACTTGGCGCCGAGGAAGGAGACGGGGACGGCGAGGTTGTTGACGACGTGAAGGAGGGCGATCGTCACGATGAAGGCGAGGAAGAACCAGTTCGCCACGTAGATGTGGGGTTCCTTTCGCCGGACGATCGTGCCGAGGAAGACGACGAGATAGGCGACCCAGACGACCGTCAGCCAGATGTCGATGTACCATTCCGGCTCGGCGTATTCCTTCGACTGGGTGGACCCCATCAGATAGCCGGTCGCTGCGAGCACGATGAAGAGCTGGTAGCCCCAGAACACGAACCATGCCGTGTTGCCGCCGAAGAGACGGGCCGCCGTCGTCCGCTGGACGATGTAGAAGGACGTCGCGATGAGCGCGTTGCCGCCGAAGGCGAAGATGACGGCCGAGGTGTGCAGCGGCCGCATGCGGCTGAAGTTGAACCAGGGCTCAATGTTGAGGTCCGGCCAGGTGAGCTGGAGCGCGATCACGACGCCGACGAGGAACCCGGCCACCCCCCAGAAGACCGTCGCGACGACGCCGAAGCGGATCGGGCCGTCCATGTAGACCGGCATCCCGCCGACGGTCGTCTCGGGACGAGCGACGGCCTTGGCCGGCTCGGCCGACGTCAGCCGCCATACCGACAGCGTTGCGGCCAGGAACGACACGAGGCCCATGTGGAAGGCGAAGACGTTGTCGTGCGCGTAGGCCGACGCCATGAACGCCGCCAAGGCCACCGGGATCAGCACGATCGGGTTTGCGAGTTCCATCGCCAGTCCTCGAATGGGGGCCGGGCCCCGTTGTCGTCCGGCACCGACCTACGCCCTCGGTCCGGGTGGACGCATTGATCGAGGTCAAATCGCGCGAACGAACATCTGCGCATGCTGCCGTTCGCGGCGCGCCGCCGTTTCAGGGATTGCGATATCGACCCTGACGAAGCGGCGGTCGCCCGGGACGGCGAGTGCCGCGCACCGACGGTGGTATCGCCTGCCGACACGTTCCAGCGATCCGAGCGACAGGTCGCTTGCCGTTCGGGCCTTCGACGGTTCGAACGAAACGTCATGTCGATTGATACTAAAGTCGTTGTCAGTAGAGCCGTGTGTCAAAGCGCTCTAGGTACAAATACTGACTGTCGCTCGGTATTTCCAATCGCGTAAATATACCAGTGATTATCCTTTGCGGGCGAAGTTGATCCGGTGTTGAAGGTCGCGTGTGAGGGGCACGTCATCTGGTTCATCGCCGACGGACTGTCGGTGTGCGACGCGGGACCTGCAACGCTTCTTTCGTCTCCGGCGGACCGTGACGAGGTCGTAGCCGTCCTGCGACGGCCGCTTCGGCCACCTTGCTCACCCTACCGATGTCCACCATCGACGCGATCGTCGGTGGAACGAACCCCAGAGGTCCCGAATGCGCTTCCGTTCCATTCAGATGAAGATCGCCGTGCTCTCGGGAGTTTGCGTGCTCGGTGCCACGGGTGCGCTGGTGCTGGGAAGCAGCATAGCCTCGAACGGCACCGTGACGTTCGTCGCCGACACGGTCGGCGAACTGGTCAAAGCCAAAACGGCGCAATCCATCGCCAGCATCGCCGCCACCAACGCGGGTTCCATTCGATCGACGCTCGATCACGCCTTCGACTCGGCCAGGATCATGGCCCGCTCCTTCGAGATCCTCGCCAAGGGTGACGCCGACGCCCCCGGGTTGGACGACAGACGGGACCGCTTCAACGCGATCCTGCTCGGTGTGCTGAAGGACAATCCGGGCTTCAACGGCACCTACAGCGCCTGGGAGCCCGACGCCCTCGACGGAAGCGACGGCGCCTACAAGAACCGCCGGGACGTCGGCTCCGACGCGACGGGTCGCTTTCTTCCCTACTGGACACGCGACGCCGGCGGCCGCGTGGCCGTTCAGCCTCTCGTCGAGTATGACAGCCACGACCTGCATCCGAACGGCGTCATGAAGGGCGGATGGTACATCGGACCGCAGACGGGCCAAGGCGAGAGCATCCTGGCCCCGCTGCCCTACGTCGTCCAAGGCAAGAACGTCCACCTCGCGACGATGTCGGTCCCGATCACGATCGACGGGACGTTCAAGGGCGTCGTCGGCGCCGACTTCGACCTGGCCTTCGTCCAGGCGCTGGCGCTCGACGTGAAGCGTACGATCTACGGGGGAAGCTCCGCGATTTCGATCGTCAGCGGCGAGGGCCTCGTCGTGGCATCCAGCGAACATCCGGAGGCCATCGGGTAGTCGATGGAGAAGGCCGGAATCGACGCCGGCCGTTACCTGGCCGTCGTGCGGGAGGGCCGCGAAGAGGTGGCGATGGAAGGGGACGCGACGATGGCCGTCACGCCCATTGCCCTCGGCCGGACCAAGACGCCGTGGTCCTTCATGATCGAGGTTCCGACGGCCGTCGTCATGGCCGACGTGGTCAAGCTGGACTCGGCCCTTTCGACCCGCAACATGCAGGACAGGACGATCCAGATTCTCGTGGCGCTCGCCGTCGGCCTTGCCGGCATCGGAGCGATGTGGATGGTCGCCCGAAGCATCGCAAATCCCATCGGCCGCATGACGACCGCGATGAGACGGCTTGCCGACCACGACTTGGCGACGGACATTCCAGGCACCGGGCGGGCCGACGAGATCGGCCGGATGGCCGAGGCTGTCCAGGTCTTCAAGGACAACGCACTGAAGGCCGTCGAGCTGGAGGGCCTCGCGAACCGGACGCGGTCGCAGGTCGAGGCGGAGCGGGCCGGGACCGAACAGACGAGGCGAACGGCGGAGGCCGAGCAGAAGCTCGTGGTCGAAACCCTCGCACATGGGCTCGGACAGATCGCGAACGGCAATCTGACCGCTGAGATCACCGAGGCGTTTCCGGGGGACTATCGCCAGATCCGGGAGGATTTCAACGCAGCCCTCGCGAAGCTGCGGACGGTCATCGGCACGGTGACCACGTCGGTCCAGAGCATGAAGTACCAGACCGCCGAGATCAGCACCGCGTCCGAGGACATGGCGCGCCGGACGGAACAGCAGGCGGCTTCGCTCGAGGAGACGGCGGCGGCCCTGACGGAGGTGACGCGCGCGATCCGAACGACGGCGGACAGCGCCAAGCAGGCCGCCAACGTCACCGTGACCACCCGGCGCGACGCGGAGAAGTCCGGCGAGGTCGTCGGTCAGGCCGTCCTTGCCATGGGCGAGATCGAGAAGTCGTCCGACCAGATCGGGCGCATCATCGGCGTCATCGACGAGATCGCCTTCCAGACCAATCTCCTGGCCCTCAACGCCGGCGTCGAGGCCGCGCGGGCCGGCGAGGCGGGAAGAGGCTTCGCCGTCGTCGCACAGGAGGTGCGCGGACTTGCACAACGGTCGGCCGAGGCCGCCAAGGAGATCAAGACCCTCATCTCGACCTCCAGCACGCAGGTCGCCCACGGCGTCGAACTCGTCGCGCAGACCGGAACCGCGCTGGGACGGATGGTCGAGCAGGTGAGCGAGCTGACGTCGCTGATCACCGAAATCGCCGAGTCCGCGCAGGAACAGGCGGTCGGACTGAACGAGGTCAACACGGCCGTCAGCCAGATGGATCAGGTCACCCAGCAGAACGCCGCGATGGTCGAGGAGTCGAGTGCCGCCAACAGGGAGCTTGCGGACGGCGCCAAGGCGCTCGGGCAGCTCGTGTCGCAGTTCAAGACGGGCGAAGAGGAGAGGCAGCGTCCCATGGGGACGACGAAGTCGGTCGGTCCGGCAGCCACGTCCCGGCAGGTCCGACAGCCGGCGCGGGGAGGCGGCGCGGCCGCGGCGAGGAAGATGGAGCCGAACGGAGACGCGAACGGATGGTCGGAGTTCTGAGCGGCGTCTGTCCCATGCAGGGACGACGATGATCACAGTGCTTCTGCCGGAAGTCACCCGCTGGTGGCCCCCGGCAGAAGCGGCCGGCGTATCGGACCGATCCCGAAAGGGTCGAATGGCGCTGCTGCCTTACTGCCGAGGCTCCCTGCGGTTCACAACCGTCTCTCGGCAGGAAGCACCGCCGCGGACCCGGGCCCGGTTGCGGAAACGTTTCCCTTCATACGATCGAGGTTCGACACATGGCCGAAGACGCCATTCGGGTTTTGCGGGAACACATGGCGAATGCATGGATCGCTTACGACGCCGCGTTTCCCACGGCGGATGGATTTTCGCAGACCTCCTTGGAAGCGAAGGCCTTGCGCGATGCGTTGGAGCGGCTCGGACTCATGGTCCGCGGACTGGAGCACTTGGCCCGCGAGCGTGTCGTCATGCAGCGGCGCCAAGCGTTTCGGGTCGTTTGAGACGCTGGCGAAGTGGTTTGAAGACGCTGGCGTCGGGACGGGGGCAGGCCCGTCATGCGGTCGCCTCCCGACGCTCTGGTCCCGATATGCCGCTCAGGATCAGGCTTGTGAGGGGAGAACCTCGTCAGGGCGGTTGGCCGGAGCGGGTGCCGCGCAGACCGTGGAGCGGGTGAGGAAGCGCCGCTCGCGGCCGTTGTCGAGCGAGAACATGCCGCCGCGCCCCGGCACCACGTCGAGGATGAGATCGGTGTGCTTCCAGGCCTCGAACTGCGCCCCGCCGATATAGACGGGCGTGTCGTCGGCGAGCCGTCCGAGGAGCACGTCGCCCTCGCCGATCCGGAACTCGCCGCGCGGGTAGCACATGGGCGAGGAGCCGTCGCAGCATCCGCCCGACTGGTGGAAGAGCACCGGGCCGTGGTCGGCGACGATCTCGGCGAGGAAGGCCATCGCCGCCGGCGTGGCCGTTACCTTGTCCATGTCCCAACTCCGCCAAGTGTGAAGGGCATGGCGACGGTCGCTTCCGCCGCCATGCCTTTGAGTGCCGGCGCCTGCTACCCGCTTAGAAGAAGCCGAGAGCCTTCGGCGAGTAGCTGACCAGCATGTTCTTGGTCTGCTGGTAGTGGTCGAGCATCATCTTGTGGTTCTCGCGCCCGATGCCGGACTGCTTGTAGCCGCCGAAGGCCGCGTGCGCGGGATAGGCATGGTAGCAGTTGGTCCAGACGCGGCCCGCCTGGATGCCGCGCCCGAAGCGATAGGCGCGCGTGCCGTTGCGGGTCCACACGCCCGCGCCGAGGCCGTAGGGTGTGTCGTTGGCGATGGCGAGGGCGTCCGCATCGTCCTTGAACGTCGTGACCGAAACGACGGGGCCGAAGATCTCCTCCTGGAAGACGCGCATCTTGTTGTGGCCGGCGAAGATCGTCGGCTCGATGTAGTAGCCCTGCGAGAGCTCGCCGCCGAGCTCGGCCCGCTTGCCGCCCGTCAGCACCTCTGCGCCCTCCTGCCGACCGATGTCGAAGTAGGAGAGGATCTTCTCGACCTGCTCGTTCGAAGCCTGCGCGCCGATCATGGTCGTCGGGTCGAGCGGATGGCCCTGCTTGATCGCCTTCACGCGGGCGACGGCCCGTTCCATGAAGCGGTCGTAGATCGACTCGTGCACCAGCGCCCGGCTCGGGCAGGTGCAGACCTCGCCCTTGTTGAGGGCGAACATCGCGAAGCCCTCCAGCGCCTTGTCGAAGAAGGCGTCGTCCTCGTCCATCACGTCGGCGAAGAAGATGTTCGGCGATTTGCCGCCGAGCTCCAGCGTCACCGGGATGAGGTTCTCGGAGGCGTATTGCATGATCAGCCGGCCCGTCGTCGTCTCGCCGGTGAAGGCGATCTTGGCGATGCGCTTCGACTGCGCCAGCGGCTTGCCGGTTTCGAGGCCGAAGCCGTTCACGATGTTGAGGACGCCCTCCGGCAGGATGTCGGCGATCAGCTCGGCGAAGACGAGGATCGAGAGCGGCGTCTGCTCGGCGGGCTTCAGCACCACGCAATTGCCGGCGGCGAGCGCGGGCGCGAGCTTCCAGACCGCCATCAGGAGCGGGAAGTTCCACGGAATGATCTGTCCGACGACGCCGAGCGGCTCGTGGAAATGGTAGGCGACCGTGTCCTCGTCGATCTCCGAGATCGCGCCTTCCTGCGCGCGCAGGCAGCCGGCGAAGTAGCGGAAGTGGTCGACGGCGAGCGGCAGGTCGGCATGGGTCGTCTCGCGGATCGGCTTGCCGTTGTCGAGCGTCTCGACCATTGCGAGGAGGTCGAGGTTCTCCTCCAGGCGGTCCGCGACGCGGTTGAGCAGCTTGGCGCGTTCGGCGGCTGGCGTCCTGCCCCAGCGCTCGCGGGCGGCATGGGCGGCGTCGAGCGCGAGTTCGACGTCGGCGGCCGAGGACCTGGCGACGTGGCAGAGCGTCTTGCCCGTGACCGGGCTCGGATTGTCGAAATAGCGCCCGTCGGTCGGCGCGACCCATCGGCCGCCGATGAAGTTGTCGTAGCGTTCGCGGATCAGGCCCTTGTTCGACATCTGATCGATGGCTTGCTGATACATTTGGTTCCTCCCGGTGTCCGGATCTGGCCCGCGTTCGTTTCGTGTTCGACGCGGCTTTGACAGGGAAGGGTGCGTTGGAAAGACAGCCCGGCGGGGGCCGAGCAGCGGTTCGACAGCCTCCCCCGTCGCCGCGGAACTTGTGCGAGATGCTGAGCGCCGTCAACGACAGGTCTGCGGAAATACGGCTTGAATACGTATATCTACTTATCGGATCTCAGTATGTCTGCAGGCGATACGATTGAATATTGGGTGAAAAGGAGGATTTTGCTGCTTCGGTGACGCTGCCGCCGACGTCCCGTCGCCCCTTCGACGGGCTTCGGCGATCGGGTTCGGAGAGAAGAAGGCCCGCCCGTCGGTTCTTGCGCAATCCAGCACCGTGAGATCCGGGCGGAACGTGGATTTCAACTCCGCAAGCCGACGATGGCCGCATGTATCAGCGCCGTCTCGAGGGCCGCGAGGACGAGGTGCGCATGGAGATGGAAGTCCGGCGCTCGCAGAAACGGCGGCTCCTCGGGAAGACTTAAACTGGGCTCGATTTGAGCCGGCGTCATGGAATCCGTCAGGTTCATTGCGAACCCGACGGATTCTCGTCTCGTTTGTTGCCACTTGTCTTTTCGGGATAACCGGTTCCTGCTTATCCCTCACAAGTTCTAGGCTGCCCGCAGACCGTGTCCGGCGCCTTCCGCCGTGTCGATCAGCAAGACCCTGGCCAAGGTCTGGTTCAGAAGGATGTAGGCGAACTCGCCGAACGTGACCGGGCCGACGAAGCCGCCCGCGCCGCCGCCCTCGAGGTCGGCATGCAGGTAGTTCAAGATGCAGTTGCACGACAACGCAGCGGATGCGGCCTTGCCCCCGGCGGCCAGATCGTAGGCCCCGGAACGGTCATGGAGCGGCTTGGCCAGCTTGTATTCGGTTCCGGCCGTCACCGGGGCATAGAACGCGACGTCACCCTTCACATGGTCGACCGACTGGAACGAGACGTTGACCATCGCCCCCGCATGGTCGGCGACCAGCGGAAGCCGCGTGTCGATGTTGTGGGTGCCGACATAGGTCGCGAAGTTGACGGACGTGCCGTTGACGAGGCAGTCGGTGACGCCGAAACCCGTCCGCGGAAACACGATGGTGTCGCCGTCCCCCTGGACGAACATGTTCACGATGTCGAGGTCGACGTCGGTGGTCTCCGAAATCCTGACCCACATCGTGGCAAGACCGTCCTCATGCGCGGTGCGGGTCGCGCCGTCGTAGACCTTCGGCGCGATCTGGCCGATCCGGTCGAGCGGGACGCCTGCCACCCAGCCGAAGACCGGCTGGTCGAAGAGGGCCGGAAGCGAGGGACCTTCGACGGCGTATCGCTCGTGGACGGAGCTGAAGGCCGGCGCGACGATGCACGCGAAACCCCTGTCGAAACGGCTCGTCACGAGGGCTTTCAGATCGTCGGCCGGAATGATCGAGGTTCGCACGTCGAGGGCCTCGTCGAACACCGTGCAGAACAGGCGGTCGTCGCGCGAGACGCCACCGTCCTCGGTCACGAAGTAGGCGGTCGTGCCGCCGATCCAACGCCCGGACGGGAGGGTCTCGAGCAGCTCCTCGGGTCCCGAGACGAACAGGGCGGCACCGGACGAGATCAGCGCGGCCGCTTCTTCAACGGCTAGGAAAAGGTTTTTCATCGTCGTCTTCCTCAGTTCAGTTGCAGGTCGCGTTGCGCGAAGTCGTTTTCCGCGACGAAGCGGTGCAGCTCGGACGTGGCTTGGCCGACGGTCATCGACTTGTTCTGGAGGGATTGCCTCAGGCGCGTGACGACCAGCCGGGTGGCGAGAGACTTGAGTTCGGGGTTTTTCGACCCGGTCAAGATCTGCCCCCAGAGCGGGTCGCTTTGAGGTTTCATTGCCATGTGTCTTGCTCCGTTGCTGATGGAGAAAGTAATCTCACATGAAACGATAAGGGAATATTTCGACATTCGAGCAAAGTTACCGGAGTAACATAAGTAGAAATACGCAGGGCAGCGTCGAGCGTCGCGAGATGGCGAGCGGGGCGACGAGGGCGCATCTCTGTCGCAGAGCCTTCACGCCCGTCCGCGTCGAGCTTGCTCCCCGGTCGTCCATGCCATAGCGTCCGCGGCCTCACCGATGGATGCGTTGAATGGAAAAGTCGCCGACTCCCCCCGTAGGCGCCGTCGGAAGCGGGAGGGATTCCGTGGCGCAGGCGGGAAGCGGGCCTCACGGCGATCCCGGTCGATGGGCGATGATCGCACAGTCGGTCGGCGACGCGATCATCGGCGAGACGCTCGACGGCGTCGTCACCGACTGGAACAGCGGCGCCGAAAGCATCTTCGGATACACCGCCGCCGAAGCGGCCGGCCGGCATATCTCGTTTCTGTTCCCGGAGGATGCCAAATCCGAGCCGGACACGATCCTCAACCGGATCCGGCTCGGCGAGAGAGTCGAACTCCACATTGCCAAGCGGCGCCGCAAGGACGGCCGCCTCATCGACGTGTCCCTGACGGACTCGCCCGTCTACGACGGGGCAGGCCGTCTCGTGGGGGCGGCGAAGGTTGCCAGGGACGTGACCGACTTCATGGGCTCGCAGGCGCGCCTGGAGGCCAGCGAGGCGCGCCTGAGGTCCGTCCTCGACACGGTGCCGGAGGCGATGATCCTGATCGATGAAGGCGGCGTCATCGAGTCGTTCAGCGCCACGGCTGAGGTGCTCTTCGGCTACACCGCAGAAGAGGCCATCGGCCGGAACGTCAGCACGCTCATGCCTGTCCCGCACGGAGAACGGCACGATGGATACATCCTTCGGTATCTCGCGACGGGCGAGCGCCGCATCATCGGCATCGGCCGGAAAGTGGAGGGACTGCGCCGCAACGGCTCGACGTTCCCGATGCAGCTGACGGTCGGCGAGCTCCGGGCCGGCGGCAGGCGCTACTTCACCGGGTTCGTCCAGGACCTGACGGAGCACGACGAGGCCCAGCGACGGTTGGGGCAGTTGCAGGACGAGCTCGTCCATATGTCCCGCCTGACGGCGCTCGGGGAGATGGCGACGACGCTGGCGCACGAGCTGAACCAGCCGCTGACCGCCACGGCGAACTATTTGAACGGAGCCCGCCGCCTTCTCGCCAACGTCACGCCCGAGCGCCTGGACATGGTTCGCGAGGCCATCGAACAGGCCGCCGGCCAAGTGCTGCGCGGCGGCGAGATCATCCGGCGCCTGCGCGAGTTCGTGGCGCGGGGCGAGACGAACAGGCAGCCGGAAGACCTTCAGACCCTCGTGCAGGAGGCCTGTGCCCTCGGTCTGGTGGGCGCAGGCGAAAGCGGCGTGGAGATCAGGTACAACCTCGACCCGAAGGCCGACGTCGTGCTTGCGGACCGTGTCCAGATCCAGCAGGTGTTGCTGAACCTCGTGCGCAATGGCATCGAGGCCATGCAGGACGTACCGTTCAAGCGGCTGACCGTCGGCACTCGGCGCATCGACCGGGCGACGGTGGAGGTGTCCGTCGCAGACACGGGAACGGGCATCGTGCCGGAGATCGCCGCCAAGCTGTTTCAGCCGTTCGTCACGTCCAAGACGAGGGGCCTGGGGGTGGGCCTGTCGATCTCCCGCACCATCGTCGAGGCGCATGGCGGGCACCTCTGGGCGGAACCCGTGGCAACTGGAGGAACGACGTTCCGCATGACGCTGGTGACGGTACAGGACGGGGAGGGCGACGATGGCAAGTGACGGGATCGTCCATGTGATCGACGACGACGACGAGGTCCGCCGCTCGCTGGTGTTCCTTCTGTCGACGGCCGATTTCGCGGTCCGGGCCTATCCGTCGGCGCTCGCCTTCCTCGACAAGCTCGAAGGAATGCAGCCCGGATGCGTCGTCACCGACGTCCGGATGCCGGGAATGAGCGGAACCGAATTGCAGCGACGCCTCAAGGTCGTGGCGCCCGACCTGCCCGTCGTCGTGATCACGGGGCACGGCGACGTCGCCTTGGCCGTGGAGGCGATGAAGGCGGGTGCCGTGGACTTCATCGAGAAGCCGTTCCACGACGAGGCGTTGATCGGTGCCGTCTCCGCTGCCTTCAAGCGCCGGACTCAGACGGTCGACCGGGCGGGAGAGGCGATCGCCGCGGCCGAGGATCTGGCGCAGCTGTCGCCCCGCGAGCGGCAGGTTCTCGAAGGGCTTCTCAAGGGCCACGCGAACAAGACGATGGCACACGACCTCGGCATCAGCCATCGGACGATCGAAGTGCATCGCGCCAACGTCATGTCGAAGCTCGGCGCAACGAGCCTGGCCGATCTCGTCAGGAAGGCGCTTGTGGCCAACGGCCTCTAGCGATCCGTCAGTCCTCCTTGGATTTGCGGTTTGTCAATGCGGTCGGGCGCAAGGTTCGAGTATGCCGTGATCTCCGAAGGTGGCCACGGCGGCCGCAACGCCCCGGAGCGTCGCATGTTCGAAAACAGGGAGATCGTGCTCGTCGCGGATGGGGACGCCGCCGTTCGCCAGTCCGTCAAGTTCGCTCTCGAGCTGGAAGGGCTGACCGTCGGCACCTGCGCCAGCGGCGAGGAACTTCTCGGCCACCCGGACCTCGACCGGGCATCCTGTCTCGTCTTCGATCATCACATGCCCGACCGGGACGGCCTCGCGATCGCGGACCTGCTCACCGAGCGCGGCGTCCGGGCATCGAGGGTCCTGACGACACAGACGAGCTCGGTGCAGCTCCGTCGGGAAGCGGCCAAGCGCCATGTCGCCCGCGTCCTCGAGAAGCCGCTGCTCGGCGACGTCCTCGCAAGGGCCATCCGGGACGCCGTCGCATGCGGTCGCGGCCGGGCCCCCGACACGGAGCCGGGCTGCGTCACGGCCATGCTCCTCCGTACGACTACGTAGTGGACTGACCGAATTACGCGGGCGCGGGAGCCGGGCTACTCCAGGGCATCGGTTCACGAAGGGATCTGCCCGATGTCCGCACCTTCGCTTCACGCATCGTTCGAGCTTCTGGCCTCGGCTTCAAACGCTGCACGCGTTTCGCGCGAGGCGGGTGGTCAGCCTCTGGCCGGACACGTCGTCGAGTTCGCTCAGGATGCCCGGATCTACGACGAAGGCGAGGCGACGCGATCGTTCTACAAGGTTGTCGGCGGCATGGTGCGCACCTGCAAGTACCGCTCCGACGGTCGCCGGCAGATCGACGGGTTCCACGAGGAGGGGGACGTCTTCGGCCTGGAGCCCGGCACGACATACAGCCTGACCGCAGAGGCGGTGTCGGGCTGCACGCTCGTCGCCTACAAGTGGCGCGGCCTGGAGGCCGCCTGCGGCGACGGGGAGCGTTCCGCCCTGGTTTTCGGGTTCGCTCTGACGTCGCTCCAACGTACCCGGGACCACGCGCTCCTCCTCGGCGGCGCCACCGCTGCCCAAAAGGTCGCAACGTTTCTCGTCGAGATGGCCGAACGGCGGCAAACCGACGGAGCGGTCGACCTCGTCATGTGCCGACAGGACATCGCGGACTATCTGGGTCTCACCATCGAAACGGTCTCCCGCACGCTGTCCCAGTTCGAGCGCAAGGGCCTCATTGCGCTCCCGAGCTCCCGGCACGTCGTCATGCGCGACCCCCGTGGGCTGGGAGAGCACTGCCACGGAACGGCTTCTGCCAGCGCATGAGCTTTGTCCGGCGGTCAGGCCGAGCGTTTCATCCGTGTTGGACGACGATGGCGAAGTTCTTTCCCCGATGTCGGATCTTGATCCGCCCGAGGCTCCATGACGTAAGTGGAGATGCCGATCATGGCTCCAAGGGGGGATCATCAGATGTATCGAGCGACCGTTACGCTTGCGCTTGGCGTGCTTCTACTGGCCGGTTGTCAATCGAGCGACGGACAGCAAAGTCGCATCGCGACGACGATGCCTGTGGTGGCTGACATGGCTCCGAACGAGACGCAGCTTTACGATGACGGAAAATGTGGTCCCGGCGAGATCGCTCGCTACCACAAGCGCGGCAAGAATGCCGGTCTGAGTCGGTCGTGCGTGGAAGCGCCGGCCCGGTAATGCCATCGGCCGTCGATGTCTTTCGGGGCACCGGCGGCTTTCATTGTTCGGGGCCGGTGTTGCCGTGCAAATGTCGCCTTCGCCGCCGGATGTTATTCCTACCAGCCCGTTAAGTGGGTCGATCCCTGGTCTTCGCATCGGCCGGGGGCCATGGCTCACGCGACCGCCCTCGGCTCTCGGTCGATCCCATCGAGACGAAGGCGAGACGACCTATCTGGCCTCGACCTTCCCGGTTCCCCATCGCAGGGACGGCCGACCCCGTCATGCGCGAAGCGGTCGAGCCTTGTTGGGAACGCTCTTGGCTGCCATCACCGATTCGACGGACGGTGGAGCGGTCGGCGCTCTTGTTGGATAAATCGGAGACGGGCACTGGACGAGACGCGAAGGAGGCTCATCGTCGGTTTGGGTGCAGCGGCGGCGGCGGGCACGTCGGTCGGGACGCTGGCGGCGAGCGTGGAGCATGCGTTCGGCCTGCCGCCGGGCGCCGGCGGGGATGGCGCTGTCCCTGTCCGCCGTGCGGCCGCGTGGGGCACGAGCGCGACCAATGTCAAGGAAACCGCGGGCTCCACGCAGAGCGCCTATCTCGCCCGCGATCCGATCTGGCTGACCTCTCCGGTTAAGGCCGGCGAGGAGATCGAATTCGCCTATCCGCTTTGGACGAACGAACGGATCTCCGGCGTCTGCCAGGAGGTATTGATCGAGGAGGCGAACGATTTCCAGTTCGCCATGGAGTATCCGTTCACCGACAGCGCGACGGTCTCGGCCGATCTCGGCCGGCGCATCGAAGGCAAGGCCAACGGCCGGAAGACCTATAGCTACGTGCCGGGGCAGGGCTCCGACATCATGATGGTGTTCAAGGTCACGGCACCCGCCGACATTCCGGCGGGCGTGCCGGTGGGCGTTCTCCTGCTGCAGGACAATGTCGCCGGCCGTACGGGCGCGGTCGTGAACAAGCGCATCGCGCGCATATGCGGGAGCAGCACCTTCATGGGCCGCAAGGGCGGCAGCTACAACGTCGCCAGTGGCACGGGCGGCGCGCTGGGTGCCGATCTGACCATGACGCGCACGGCGTTCACCGCGAACTCCC
The DNA here is from genome assembly GCF_001425485.1 of Aureimonas sp. Leaf427. GTDB lineage: Bacteria > Pseudomonadota > Alphaproteobacteria > Rhizobiales > Rhizobiaceae > Plantimonas. The sequence goes on from NZ_LMQW01000043.1 coordinate 129,751, forward strand.
CGCTCCAGACGGGGTCCGCCGGCGGCCTCATGCTGCCCGGCGCGGTGCGGATCGCGGTGCCATCGACCACGTCGTCCGTCTATGTCGACGACAACTCGATCGGTCAGGGCTCGAACGAGGGCGCGGGAGAGAGCAGCGCCGCAGGCATCGACTATGGCGACGTGGGCGGCGACGCCTACGGCAATACCGGCTATGCCATGCGCACGTGCCAAAAGCTCGGGATCGGCGGCACGAACGGCTCGCGCGGCGCCGACAGCATTTCCAACCATCTGTCTGCCGGCTTCTCGCGGCGTCTGGCCTTCGCGGCCTGGTGCGGTGCGACCAGCTACATCGGCATGAACATGCACAACGACGCGCTGAACCAGGCTCCGGCGCAGGCCTGGGCTCCCGGCGCGACCTATGCTCCGGACGACGTCGTGATCTCGGGCGGCCGCGGCTATCTCTGCCTCGCCGCCGGCTCCGGCACCGTCGCCCCTGCGGGCACGGCCCTGTCCGGCATCGCCTCCGGCACGGCGCAGTGGGGCTATCTCGACGAGGTCGACATCACGGCCGGCAAGGCCTCGTCGCTCGGCATCACCTATCTCGGCAAGATCTCGGCATATGTCCGCGCGATCAAGGCGGCGATCCCGGGCGTCAATGTCGTCATGCCGACGAGCACGCCGGATGCCACCTCCGCGGTCGTCGCCTCGGCCTATGCCTACGACGCGACCAGCGGCGAGCTGCGGGCGACGATCGACGCGGCGACGATCGCGCAGCTGAAGGTCGGCGATCTCATCCGCATCCAGCTGGCCGCGCCCTCGGACGCCAAGGTTGGAACCCGAGGCGTTACCAACTGGCCGATCATCCGCATCGAAGGTGACGACGTCGTCATCCAGCGGGCGGCCGGCCTGCCCGCGCCGACCAGCGAGACGGCCACCGTCGTCACGGGCTGGACGCGTCCGGACTTCCAGACGCCGAATGCGGGGTTCACGGCGGGAAATTCCATCCGCTCCGTCACGCACCGCTATCTGCGGCGGGCGCCTTCGGTCGCGATCCCGATCGACGGGGTCATGGACCTTGCCCGCGTCACCGAAAGCGGGAATCCCGTCACGCTCGAGACGGAAACGGGCGTGTTTGCGAGCTTTCCCGCCGATGGCGCCCCGCTTGCCTTCGCCATTTCCAGCGACGGCGGGCATCTGACGTCGCTCGGAAACGACGTCGCGGCCGCGGGGCTTGCCGCCGATGCTGCGCTGGCGGCGATCCTGCGGCGGACAGCTTGAAGCGGTTGGCGACCGCGTTGCATCACCGTCATCGCCGGTCCGGCTCCCGCTTCGCGGTGGGTGATAATGGAAAGGCGCAGGGTCGCTCGTCGGTTGCGACGCGGCGGCATCGCGCTCGCCTCGGAGGTCGCCGCCGACTGCAGATCAAATCGTGACGTCGTCGCTGAGGGTGCTGACGAAGTCCGCATCCTTTTGGCGCTTCAGATAGCCGCCGGCTTCGAGCCCCTGGATGATGACGACGCGCATGGCGGCATAGCGCGATTCCAGGCCCCGCTCCTTCGCCACGACGTCCAGCGCATCGGCGACCTGATGGCTCGTATAGTGGTCCTGCCGGAAGTCTGAAGGGTCCATGGTCGTTCTCTACGGCTGCTCAATAATGACAGCTTAGCATCTGTGACCTTCGACTGTCGAAACGAATTCTTGGAGTGGCATTTCCACATGAAAGAACGGCTGCGCGGGGCGGAGTGTTCTTCGATTGCGGACTGTGAAGTGAAGGGGTGCCCGTGCAGACGGGCGGCGCGGTCAGCGAAGTCCTTCGTCCTCGAAGACGGCACTGCGCTGCGTAGAGGTCGTGATTACCGAAACCGCAGGGTGTCTGCTTCGGGGCTATAGTAGGAGGCGGCAAGGCGGCTCAGATAGGCGTCGGCCTCGTTCGAAGTTCCGAACGGCATCGACGGGCTCTGCATCTTTTCCCGCCCGGCGGAGGGGAAGGCGGTCGAGAGCTTGGCGAGAAGCGAGCGGGCGTCGGCGGGTGCGGTCATGCCATGGATCATAGAGCGCGTGGGATGGCTGCGCGATGTCATCCTGAATTAAGCGTTAACGGCAGCGGCCCGGCCGAGAGGGCATCCCTCGCTTCGCCGGAAGCCTCTCCGTTTTCCATCCGGCCGCATCGCAAGGCCTGCAGCGCCGAAAGGTCAGGGGACGGCTGCCGCGTTCGGCTTCTTCGGGCTGCGTCGCTGAAGGAGGGCGGCGAGCGCGGCGAGGAGGAGGGTTCCGACGATCAGAAGGAAGGCGGCGGCGGCGACGGTCGGGGAGATGTTCTCGCGGATGGAGGAGAACATCTGGCGGGCCAGCGTGCGCTGGTTGGGACCGGCCACGAAGAGCGTGAGCACGACCTCGTCGAGCGAGGTCGCGAAGGCGAAGACGGCGCCGGTGACGATGCCCGGCATGGCCAGCGGCAGGGTCACACGGCGAAAGACGGTCGCGGGCGGCGCGCCGAGGCTGGCGGCCGCCTGCTCGGTCCGCCGGTCGATGGCGTCGAGCGCGGTCGAAACGCTGACGATCACGAAGGGCACGCAGAGCACCGTGTGGGCCAGGATGACGCCGGTATAGGAATTGGCGAGGCCGAGTCGGACGAGGGCGATCTGCAGGCCGACCCCGAGCACCACGGCCGGCACCACCATCGGCAGAAGGAAGACGGTGCGCAGGAGGTTGGAGAAGGGAACCCGTCCACCCTTCAGGCCGAGGGCCGCCGCCGTTCCGAGGACGACGGACAGGAGTGTCGCCGCCGTTCCGATGACGAGACTGTTCACGATCGAAAGCCGCCATGCGTCGGCGCTGGCCAATTCCCCGAACCAGCGCAGCGATACCGAGGGAATGGGATAGTTGAGAAAGATGCTCGACGTGAAGGCGAGCGGCAGGATCGCCACGAGCGGCAGCAGCAGGAAGGCCATGACCGCGATGCCGAAGACGAGTTGGATCGGGCGCAGCATGGGTCAGGCCCCCAGGGGCGAGCCGGCGCGCGAAAGCCGGCCGTAGATCAGGTAGAGGATGGTGGTGACGGTGAGGAGGATCAGCCCGAGGGCGCCCGCCATGCCCCAATTGGCCGTCTGCAGCGAATAGAAGGCGATGATCGACGAGATCATCTGGTCGTTCGGCCCGCCGACCAGAGCCGGCGTGATGTAGTAGCCGATGGCCACCATGAAGACGAGCAGCGAGCCCGCGAGGATGCCCGGAACGGTCAAGGGCAGGAGAACGCGCCAGAAGGCCCGGAGCGGGCTGGCGCCCATGGAGGCGGCCGCCGGCATCAGGGTCTTCGGAATGGTCGAGAGCACGCTGTAGATCGGAAGGACCATGAAGGGCAGGAGCACATGCGTCATCGCCACCACGACGCCGGCCCGGTTGAAGATGAGGGGCAGGGGCCCCGCGATCCAGCCGAGATCGACAAGGGTTCGGTTGATGATGCCCTGGTCCTGGAGAAGGATGAACCATGCGGCCGTGCGCACGAGAAGCGAGGTCCAGAGCGGCAGGAGCACGGCGAGAAGGAGAGCGTTTCGCCTCCAACCCGTGCTGGCCGCGAGGAGCATCGCATAGGGTAGGCCGATGGCGAGGCAGACGAGGGTGATCGTGCCCGCGATCACGAAGGTGCGCCCGATGATCAGGCGGTTCGCCGATGACGTGGCGGGGAGGGAGGCGATGCTGCCGGCCGCATCGCGCTGAAGATCGACGGCGGCGAGGAGGTTGCGGTCCGTGTAGGCCGAAGTCGCGTTCTTGATGGCGAGCCAGAAGCGCGGGTCGCTCCAGCGTGGATCGACGTCCCGGAGCGGCGGCGGCGACGCCTCGGACTTCGCGGCGGTGGTCGTCTTCGAGATCAGCGTGCGAAACCCGTTCACCTCGCCGTTCAGCCGGCGGACGGCCGGGCCGAGGCTTGCTGCGGGCCCCGTGCGAAGATCCGCCAGGAGCGCGGCCTCGATCTGCGGGCCGGGCTCGCCCTCGCCGTTCCAGTCCTGAATGGCGACCGTCGTCTGGGGCAGGGCGGCGGACACCGCGTCGTCCCGCACCGCGACCGAGACCATCGTCCAGAGCGGCCAGAGAAAGAAGACCGCCAGAAACAGTAGGAGCGGCGCGACGAGCGCCAGGGCCTTCAGGCGGGAGGCGGCGCCCATGCTCATGCGGAAAAGACCGAGCAGTCTTCCGGCGCGAAGGACAGCGTCGCGCCGGCACCGAGCGTCGGCGTGACGTCGCGGCGGTCGGCGCGCGCGACGATGCGCTGGGAACCGACGTCGAGATGAAGGCGCAGATGGTCGCCCTGGTAGACGACGTCCTGCACGATGGCGGCCTGCGCGTTTGGCCCGTCGCCGCCGGGCGCGCCGACGCGGATGCGCTCGGGCCGAATCGACACGACGACGGCTTCGCCGACGGCGCCGGCCGTCGGAGCCGCCGCTTCGATGGTCAGGCCCTGTCCGAGATCGACGCGGATCGTTCGTTCGGATCGTGCGACGACCTTGCCCTCCAGGAGATTGGTCTCGCCGATGAACTGCGAGACGAAGCGGTTCGCGGGACGGTCGTAGACCTCTGCGGCGCTTCCGATCTGGGCGATGCGGCCCTTGTCGAAGATGGCGATGCGATCGGACATGGTCAGCGCCTCGCCCTGGTCGTGCGTGACGAAGACGATGGTGAGGCCGAGCCGGCGGTGCAGCGCCCGGATCTCCAGCTGCATTTCCTCGCGAAGCTGCTTGTCGAGCGCGCCGAGCGGCTCGTCCATCAGGACGACCTTGGGCTCGAACACGAGCGCGCGGGTCAGCGCCACGCGCTGCTGCTGTCCGCCCGACAGTTGCGAGGGCTTGCGGTCCGCCAGATGCGCGAGCTGCACGCGCTCCAGCGCCTTGGCGACCCGCTCGTCCCGCTCGGCGCGTCCGACCTTCCGCATGTCCAGCGGGAAGGCGACGTTCTCGGCGACCGTCATATGGGGAAAGAGCGCATAGTTCTGGAAGACGACGCCCATGCCGCGCTTGTGCGGCGGAAGTCCCTGGATGCGCTGGCCTTCGAGAAGGATGGTGCCCGACGTCGTGGTCTCGAAGCCGGCCAGCATCATGAGCGTGGTGGTCTTGCCGGAACCGGAGGGGCCGAGCAGAGACAGAAACTCTCCCTTGCCCACCACCAGTTCCAGATTTTCGATCACCCGTATCGGACCATAGGCTTTCGACACCTGCTGAAACTGGATGAAAGGTGTCATCGATCCGTCCGTTGGAGGTCTCCGGTGGAGGAACCCGGCCGCTTCGGCCGCCGGGTCGCCCCTCGTCTTTCGCTTCAGGCCTACTGTGCGACCCAGGCGTTGAAGCGTGTCGTCAGCGCCTCGACATTGTCCACCCAGAAATCGCCGTCCAGGGGAATGGAAACGTCGAGATTGGCCGGCGCGGTCGGCAGCTGCGCCGCCACGTCCGGCTTCAGCATCGCGCCCGCTTCCTTGTTGGGCAAGCCGTAGGCGATGAAGTCCGGCAGTTTCGACTGGTTCTCCGGCAGGCTGGCGAACTGGATGAAGTCGAAGGCCGCCTCCTTGTTCGGCGAGCCCTTCAGGACGACCCAGCTGTCGATCGCGTAGATTGAGCCGGGCCAGACGATCTGGAAGTTCTTGCCCTCCGACTTGTTGATGCCGGCGAGACGGCCGTTATAGGCCGAGGTCATCACGACCTCGCCGGAGGCGAGCAGCTGGATCGGCTGGGCGCCGGATTCCCACCAGACGAGATCCTTCTTGATCGTGTCGAGCTTGGCGAAGGCGCGGTCGACGCCCTCCGGCGTCGCCAGCGTCGTGTAGACGTCCTTCGGCGCGACACCATCGGCGATCAGGGCGAATTCGAGCGCGTATTTCGGGCCCTTGCGAAGCGCCCGCTTGCCCGGAAACTTGGCGGTGTCGAAGAAGTCGGCCCAGCTCGCCGGCGGGGTCTTGAGCTTGTCGGCGTCGTAGCTGAGACCCGTCGTCCAGACGATGGCGCCGACGCCGCATTCGTTGACGGCGGAGGGAATGAACTTGTCCTCGCCGCCGAGCTTGGCCCAGTCGACCGGCTCGTAGAGCCCGTCGGCGCAGCCGAGCGCCAGTTCCTCGGTCTCCACCTGGACGACGTCCCAGTTCGGCGTTCCGGCCTGGAGCTTGGCCGCCAGCACGCCGTAGCCGCCGTCCCAGGACTCGTCGAGCAGCGGCTTGGCCGACTTGGCCGCGAAGGGCTGGAAGTAGATCTGCCGCTGCGCGTCCTGATAGTTGCCGCCCCATGAGACCACGGTGAGGTCGCGGGCAAGAACCGGTTGGCTCGCCAGAAGCGATCCGACCAAGAGGGCACCGATCGTCGTCCACCGTCCCGTCGCGCGCATCGCACTCTCCTCTTCGTCATCTTAAGGGAAGGAGACTGAAGCACAAAAAATGCAGTCCGCAGAGCTATTCGACCGCCTGTTGAAGATAATCGACGTTTGCGATGCACTCTGCGGGTCAGGCTGCGCAAGGCGGGATCAGACGACGAGCGCCGACCCTAATAGGTGGGAGGCGTGATCGCGCTGATGAGCTCGGCCGGCGAGTCCGTCGGATTGCGGAAGCGGTGGGGCGTCTGGCTGTCGAAGTAGTAGGCGTCGCCCGCAACCAGAAGCCGGGTTTCCTCGCCCACCGTCACCTCGACGGAGCCCTTCGTGACGACGCCGGCCTCCTGCGCCGTGTGGGAGAAGGCCTGACCGGTATCGGAGCCGGGCGTGTAGGTTTCGCACAGGAGCAGGAGATGCCGGTTCGGGTGGTTGATGCCGACCATGCGGTAGGAAATGCCGTCGGCGCGTCCGATCTCCGCAAGCTCGTCCGCCCGGTAGAAGGGCGAAAACGGCGTGGTCGCCTCGATCTCGGAGAAGAAGCCGGTCAGCGTCGATCCCATCGCCTCCAGAATGGCGCTCAGCGTATCGAGCGAGGGACTGAGACGATCGCGCTCCAGAAGCGAGATCGTGGAATGGGAGATGCCCGAGCGGATGGCCAGTTGCCGCGCGGACAGCTGGCGCCGACGCCTCAGCTCCTGGATCTTCAAGCCGATCGCCGCCATGGAACGCTCCTCCTCCGGATGGGGCCGACGCCCGATCGTCGGCGAGCGGCGATCCCGGTCATCGATCCGCGGCGCCGCAGACCGGTGTCCGACTTGTTTGCACCGCCGTCGCCGCGTGGTGAGTATATCGACCAGTTCGGGTCCTTGTCATTGTGAAGTCGAGACGAGTTTGCGAGCTTCGACGCGATCGGTCGCGGGAACGGTCGATCATGTCCCGGCTGGAGATATCGATGACGACCGCCAATGCAGTGCAGAGCCTTCGCGTGCAGCACCTCAAGGCTCCCGAACGCGATGTCGCGGACGAGAACGCGATCGAGGCCACCGTCAAGGAGATCGTGGCCGCGGTGCGCGAAGAGGGCGACACGGCGCTGACGCGCTACGGCGCGCTCTACGACAAGCTCGACATCTCCGTCTTCGAAGTGTCGCTGGCCGATCGCGACCGGGCCGTGGCGTCGCTCGATCCGCAGACGCGGGAGGACACGCTGTTTGCGATTGCCAACGTCACGGCCTTCGCCGAGGCGCAGCTGGCGACGATCCTGCCGCTCGACGTCGAGCTTCTGCCGGGCGTGCATCTGGGGCACCGGGTCATTCCGATCGGGCGCATCGGAGCCTATGTGCCGGGCGGCCGCTATCCGCTTCTCTCCGCGCCGGTGATGACCATCGTGCCCGCCAAGGTCGCCGGCGTCGGCGAGATCATCGCCTGCCTGCCGCCCGGCGCGCACGAGGCGATGGTCGCCGGATGTCATCTGGCCGGCGCCGATCGCATCTTCCGGATCGGCGGCGCCCAGGCCATCGCCGCCATGGCCTACGGGACGGCCCAGATCCCGGCCGTCGACAAGATCGTCGGGCCGGGCAACGCCTATGTGAACGAGGCGAAGCGCCAGGTCTTCGGACAGGTCGGCATCGACCAGCTCGCGGGGCCGAGCGAGATCTACATCCTGGCGGATTCATCGGGCGATGCGGAGACGATCGCGACGGACCTGCTCGCGCAGGCCGAGCACGACGTGCGCACGCGCGTCGGTCTCATCACCACCGACCGGGCGCTGGGGGAGGCCGTCATCGCGGAGGTCGGCCGGCAGCTCGAACATCTGCCGACCGCGCCGGTGGCCGGGATCGCCTGGGATCGCTTCGGCGAGGTGGTCCTGTGCGAGGACGAAGCTGCCATGATCGCCTATTCCGATCACATCGCCGCCGAGCATCTGCAGGTCCATACGCTCGACCCGCACGCGACAGCCGCCAAGCTGTCCAACTACGGGTCGCTGTTCATCGGCACGATGGCGAGCGTCGTCTATTCCGACAAATGCTGCGGCACGAACCACACGCTGCCGACGATGGGAGCGGGGCGCTACACCGGCGGCCTCTGGGTCGGCTCCTACGTGAAGGTCGCCACGCACCAATGGCTCGACGAGCGCGGCGTGGCCGCCGTCGCGCCCGCGGCCGTTCGGCAGAGCGCCAGCGAGGGTCTGGAAGGCCATCGCCGAGCCGCCGCGCTCCGCCTCGAGCGCGGACAGGCTTCATCCCGAGATCGGTGAGGGCCTACCGCCCGCCCGTCGAAACGGCCGTCGAAACGGCGGTCCAGGGCGCCTTGTCCGGCGCGAAGCGGGCCCGGAGATAGCGCACCAGCGAGGCCGTGGAGGCATCGTCGAGGGTTCCCGCGAAGGCGGGCATGGCCATGGCCTGCGCATCGAGGCCGAAGGGCACGGGAATGCCGAGGCGGATGGCCTGGATCGTGTTGGTCGGTTCGGCAGCGTGGAGAGCGGTGTTGAGGGCGAGCGGCGTCAGCTCGCTATCGTCGCCGTGGCAGGAGGCGCAGGCGCCCTCGAAGATGCGCGCGCCGATCGGCTCGGCGGCGGCGGCGCTCGAAGCCGTCGCGTCCGCGGCGATGATGACAGTGGCGCTGTCGGCTGACGGCGCGGGCTTCGCGGTGAGACTGCCGAGATAGGTGGCCATGGCCAGGATGTCGGCATCGGGCAGGTCGCGGAACGATTCGACGACATGGGCCATGGGGCCGGCGGCCGCGCCGTGGTCAGCCGAGCGTCCGGTGCGCAGGTAGTCGTAGAAGGCGTCTTGCGTCCACGCGACCGGCGCGACGGAAAGAGAGGTCAGGGCCGGCGCGTCCCAGCCGTCGGCATGACCGCCGGCCAGATGGGCCTCGCCGGTCTTCTCCGCGCCCAGCGCGTTGCGCGGGGAGTGGCAGGCCGAGCAATGGCCGAGACCTTCCACGAGTTCGGCGCCTCGGTTCCAGACGGCGCTCTTCGCCGGGTCAGCCAGGGCAGGCGAGGTCGAGAGGAATAGGGCGTTCCAGCCTGCCATGAGCGGGCGAAAGCCGAAGGGGAAGCGAAGGCTCGTCTCGGGGACCTTCGCGGCGGAGGGTGCCGCTGCCATGAGATAGGCATAGAGCGCCTGCAGGTCGCGTTCGCTCGTCCCTGCGAAGGACGTGTAGGGATGGGCGGGATAGAGGAAATGCCCGTCGCGCGAGACGCCCTGGCGCATCGCGCGCTCGAAGGCCGGATAGGTCCAGGCCCCGATCCCGGCCTCGGCATCCGGGGTGATGTTGGTGGCGTAGACCGTGCCGAAGGGCGTCTCCAGCGCCCGGCCGCCCGCGAAGGGCGTTCCGTCCGATCCGATGTGGCAGACGTTGCAGGCGCCGGCGGCGGCGGCCAGACGGCCCCGCTCGATCGTCGCGGAGGAGAAGAGGTCGGCCGCCGGGCGCTCCGCCGGCGCGATCGGCGGGCGCCAGGGCAGGACCGCGGCGCCGGCCGCCAGCAGGCCGGCGAAGACGCCCGCGACCGATCCGAACCAGCGGCGGCGTTTCGCGGCGCGCGGCGCGGGGGCGCGTTCCGGCGGCGGCGGCGGGTGCGCCAGCGGGTTCAAGGCCGCGCGCACGCGCTCCGGGGTGAGCGGTAGCTCGCGGAAGCGCACGCCGGTCGCGTCGAAGATCGCGTTGGCGATGGCGGCGGCGCTCGGCACGGAGGCGGATTCGCCCGCGCCGAGCGGCGGCTCGTCCGGGCGCTCCATCAGGAGAACGTCGACCTCGGGAACATCGGGAAAGCGCAGGATGGGATAGGCGCCCCATTCGAGGCTCGCCACCCCGGTCTGCGAGAAGCGGACCTCCTCCTTGAGCACGCGGCTCGTGGACTGGATGACGTTGCCGTGGATCTGGTGGCGCACGCCGTTCGGGTTCACCATCTCGCCGGTGTCCTGGCCGCAGGTGACGCGCGTCACCGCGATCTCGCCGGTCGCCTTGTTCACGGCCACGTCCGCGACCCAGGCGGCCCAGGCGGCGGCCGTGCCGGGAAACTTGCCGTGGACATAGACGGCATAGGCGAAGCCGCGCCCGTAGAGAATGTCGCCCTCGCCGCCATGGGTGAAGGGCGCCGTGTGCGGCACCCAGGCGGCGCGCTCGGCGACCGCGCGCACCAGATCCACCGCGCGCGGGTCCGTCAGGTAGCGCAGGCGGTATTCGATCGGATCGACCTTCGCGGCGGTCGCCAGCTCGTCGATGAAGGATTCGTGCGCGAAGGTATTCGGCATGGCCGAGACGCCGCGGAACCAGGAGGCCCGCGCGATCGGCGGCATGTCGTGGACGGTGACGCGCAGGTTCGGGAAGGCATAGGGCGGGATCGCCGTGCGGTCGCCCATCTCGGCGATGGCGGCGACGGGCGCGAGCTTGCCGGTGAGGATCAGCGGCAGGGTCGGCGCGAGGTTGGACGGATAGCGCGTCTCGAAATCGTAGAGCGCGGGGCCGCCCTCCCGGTCGAGCCCGCCGCGCACGTCGACGACCTGCGCGGCGCCCTTCGGCTCCCAGGCATGTTCCTGCTCGCGCGTCAGCTGGACGCGAACGGGCGCGCCGACGGCACGCGACAGGAGGGCGGCGTCGGCCGTGACGTCGTCGGCGCAGTTGCGGCCGTAGCACCCGGCCGCCTCCAGCCGCTCCACGGTGATCCGCTCTTCCGGCATGTCGAGCAGCCGGGACAGATCGGTGCGCATGGGAAACGGGTTCTGCGTGCCCGACCAGACCGTCAGCGTCTCCTCGCGCCAGTCCGCGACGGCGCAGGACGGGCCGATCGAGCCGTGCATCTGATAGGGCCAGACGTAAGTCCGCTCCATCGTCTCGGCCGCCCCATCGAAGGCCCCGTCGGCATCGCCCCGGTCGGCCAGTGTCCGGGCGCTGGACGGGTTGGCGCGCAGCGCCTCTTCAGGCGCGTTGAGGTCCGGGATCAATGGGGCAGGGCGCCAGGCCACGCGAAGCCGCTTCATCGCCTCGACGGCATCCTCCTCCCGAACCGCGACGACGCCGACGAAATCGCCGATCGCGACGACGGCGACGCGGCCGGGGATCTCGGCGACCGAGGCCTCGTCGACCGCGATGAGGCTCGTTCCCACATGCGGTCCGGCGTCGAAGCCGGCATAGGGCGGCCGCACGACGCGCCCGTGCAGCATGCCGGGAACGCGCACGTCATGGACATAGGTGAAGCTGCCGCTCGCCTTGGCGGCGATGTCGGTGCGCGCCTGCGGGCGGCCGACGATCGTGTAGCTCGAACGCGGTTTGAGCGGCGCCTGCGGGTCGAGCGCGAGGCGGAGCGAGCGTCCCGCCACGAGATCGCCGAAGGGGACGAAGGCATTGGCCGCGCCTTCGCCGGACACACGCACCACGCCGGCCTCGGCGACGAGATCGCCGGCGGGGCGGCCGAGCCGGGCGGCGGCCTCATCGAGAAGGAAGCGCCGGGCCGTCGCCGCGGCGGCGCGCAGCGGTATGGCGGCGACCTGGATCGTCTCGCTCGCGATCGTCGCGCCCTGGTTCGGGGCGACCGAGGTCGAGCCGAGAACGAGGCTCACGGCCTCGAAGGACACGCACAGTTCCTCCGCTACGATCTGGGCGAGCGAGGTGCGGATGCCGGTGCCGAGATCGACATGGCCGTTGAAGGCGGTGACGCGGCCATCGGCATGGATGGCGATGAAGAGCTCGTCCATCCCGGCTGAGCTGGAGCGCGTGACGATCAGCGCGTCGGGATCGGCGAGGTGCTCGGCGGCGGTGCGGTCCTTCGGGACGGTCATGCTTCGCCTCCATCGTCGTCGCGCGCGTCCCGCGGGGGTGCTCCATCCGGCGGGGGCGCCGCCTCGGCTGCGGCCGCCCGGACGGCGGCGAGGATTTCCAGATGCGTGCCGCAGCGGCAGAGATGGTGGCGCAGCGCCGCGCGGATCGCCGCCTCGTCCGGATCCGGATCGCGGCGCAGGAGCGCGACGGCAGCGATGATCATGCCGTTCAAACAATACCCGCATTGCGCGGCCTGCAGGCGCACGAAGGCGGCCTGGACGGGATGAGGCTCCCCACCCCGAGCAAGCCCCTCCAGGGTGGTGACGGCGCGGCCGGCGAGCGCGCCGACCGGCACGGTGCAGGACCGCATCGACCGGTCGCCGACGAGCACGGCGCAGGCGCCGCATTCGCCGAGGCCGCAGCCGAATTTCGGCCCGTTCAGGGCGAGATCGTTGCGCAGGATGTAGAGGAGCGGCGTCGCCGGATCGGCCGTGACGGTCTCGCTGCGACCGTTGACGCGGATCTCGATCTCGGCCGCCCGCTTCAGCATGGTGCCGTCCCCCGGCCGCCGGCTTGTTTCGTCGTCAGTCCGCCCTGTCCTGCTCCAGCATGCGCTGCAGCGTGTAGAGGAGCGCGGTGCGCTCGCCGGGATTGAGGGCGCCGAAGGTCGCCTCGGTGATCTCCTCGGCGCAGGGGATCATGCGGTCCAGAAGGTCCGAGCCCTCCGGCGTCAGCGTGTTGATCACCTTGCGCGCGTCGCCCGGGTCCTTCGACAGGACGATGAGCCGGCGCGCCTTCAGCCGGTCGACGATGCCCCGGATGGTCGCCTGATCGACGCCGGTCGCCTTGACCAGCTCGCCTTGCGACTGCGGCCCGCCGTCGCGCAGCGCGCAGAGCGTCGCGAACTGGACGCTGGTGAGCTGCGGATCGCAGGCCTTGGCCTGGAAGATGGCGAGATGTCGCTGATAGGCGCGGCGCAGGAGATAGCCGACCTGATCGGAGAACGTGTAGGCCGGTCCGCCCTCGTCGTTTCGGGTCTCGCCGGGCGGCGCTGACGGTGAGGCAGGCATCGAAACGGGCTCTCTGATGGTCGCCGGGGAAGGGAACGCCGGAGCGCCGCGAGACGCCGGACGGCCCGCTTGCCCTTGTCGCAAGCCGGCCCGGAAATGCAAGTCCGGCGCGGCGCGGCACGGCCGGTCCAGCGTCCCTTCCCGGGGCGGGACGAGGCTCGGGCCGTTCCACGGACCGCTTGCCGGGGGGCGCTGAAGCTGAAAGGGCCGTCATGGGCAAGGCTCGGCGGCTGGCGGGGCTATATGTAGCGTAAGCGCTGATAATGAGGATTTCGGTTGGTCTGTCAAACTGAGCAAGATCGCGCCATCATGCTCTTAATTCGAGCGTCTCTGTCGGAAAATAAGCGTTGCAATCTCGGAAAATGCGTCCAAGAATAGTGATGACGCTATAAATGGCTTGCCGGACCCGGGCCTCGTCCCGGCCGCGGCGGCCACGCCCGCAAGAGGTCCGATCCATGTCCCAATCCCCTCGCATCGCCATCGTCGGCGCAGGGCTCGGCGGCGCCTGCGCCGCGTCCCTCATCCAGAAGGCCGGGTTCCAGGTCGACGTCTTCGAGCAGGCGCCGGAATTCTCGCGCTTGGGCGCCGGCATCCATATGGGGCCGAACGTCATGAAGATCTTCCGCCGCATGGGGATCGAGCAGGCGGTCGCCGATCTCGGCTCCAAGCCCGACTTCTGGATGAGCCGCGACGGCGAGACGGGCGAGTATCTCTCGCGCATTCCCCTCGGCGATTTCGCCGTTCGCGAATACGGCGCGCCCTATGTCACCATCCATCGCGGCGATCTCCACGCGCTGCAGATCGCGGCTCTCGACCCCGGCACGCTTCATTTCGACAAGCGCCTGACCGCGATCGAGGACGACGGCGCGGGCGTCGATCTCTCCTTCGCCGACGGGACGCGCCACCGCGCCGACATCGTGATCGGGGCGGACGGCATCAACTCGCGGCTGCGCGAGGTCCTGCTCGGACCGGAGAAGCCGAACTACAGCGGCTGGGTCGCCCATCGCGCGCTGATCCGCGGCGAGGACCTCACGCGCTACGGCTTCGACTTCGAGCCCTGCGTGAAGTGGTGGACCACGGACCGCCACATGATGGTCTATTACACGACGGCCAGTCGCGACGAATACTACTTCGTCACGGGCGTTCCCCATCCCGCCTGGGATTTCGACGGGGCGTCGGTGCCCTCCAGCCAGGAGGAAATGCGCGAGGCCTTCGCCGGCTATCACCCGGAGGTCCAGGCGCTGATCTCCTCCACGACCGAAATCTCCAAGTGGCCGCTGCTCAACCGCAGCCCCCTGCCGCTCTGGAGCCGGGGCCGGGTGGTCCTGCTCGGCGATTCCTGCCATCCGATGAAGCCGCACATGGCGCAGGGCGCGGCCATGGCGATCGAGGACGGCGCGATGCTGGCGCGCTGCCTTGCCGAAACCGGGCTGTCCGACCACGCCACCGCCTTCAGCCTCTACGAAGCCAACCGCCGCGAGCGGGCCTCGCGCGTCCAGGCGGTCTCCAACGCCAACACCTGGCTTCGCACGCAGGAGGACCCCGCCTGGGTCTTCGGCTACGACGTTTACGCCGAACCGCTGCGTGCGGCGGAGGAGGCGGCATGAGCGTGACCCCGACCGGCCATAACGTCGCCGCCAACGGCATCCGCCAGCATGTCCTGCGCTATCGCGGCCCCGGCGCGCCGCTGGTCCTCGTGCCCGGCATCACCAGCCCCGCCATCACCTGGGGCTTCGTCGCCGAACGCCTCGCCCAGGAGTTCGACACCTATGTCGTCGACGTGCGCGGGCGGGGCCTCTCCTCGACGGGGCCGGATCTCGACTACGGGCTCGACGCCATGGCGGACGATCTCTCCGGCCTGATCGCAGCGCTCGGTCTGGACGACGCGACGGTGCTCGGCCATTCGATGGGCGCGCGCGTCGCGATCCGCGCGGCAACGCGCCGGCCGGCCGGCATGGGCCGTCTCGTGCTGGTCGATCCGCCGGTCTCGGGGCCGGGGCGCCGGGCCTATCCCTCGAAACTGCCCTGGTATGTCGATTCCATCCGTCTCGCCGCCGCCGGCATGGACGCCGAAGCCATGCGCGCCTTCTGCCCGACCTGGACCGACGAGCAGCGCGCCCTGCGCGCCGAATGGCTGCACACCTGCTACGAGCCGGCGATCGTGACGGCCTTCGAGGCCTTCCACACCGACGATATCCATCAGGATCTGCCCGCGCTTTCCGTGCCGGCGGTGCTGATGGTCGCGGGGCGCGGCGGCGTGATCGAGCCCGCCGACGAGGCGGAGATCGCCGAGCTGAACCCGGCCATCCGCATCGCGCGGGTTCCGAACGCCGGCCACATGATCCCCTGGGACGATTTCGACGGCTTCTTCCGGGCGCTCGACGAGCTTCTGGGAACACGCTTCGAGGGAGCGCGCGCATGACGACCAAGACCTTCCGCATCGGCCAGATCGTGCCGAGCTCCAACGTTACGATGGAGACCGAGATCCCGGCGATGCTGGCCGCGCGCCAGCTCATCCGGCCCGAGCGCTTCACCTTCCACTCCGCCCGCATGCGCATGAAGCATGTGACGAAGGAGGAACTCGCGGCCATGGACGGGCAGTCCGACCGCTGCGCGCTGGAGCTTTCGGACGCGCGCGTGGACGTGCTCGGCTATGCCTGCCTCGTCGCCATCATGTCGATGGGCCACGGCTACCACCGCGAAAGCCAGGCTCGGCTGCAGGCGGTGACGGCCGAGAACAAGGCGCCGGCGCCGGTCGTCACCAGCGCGGGCGCGCTCGTCGAGGCGCTTGCCGTGATGAAGGCCAAGCGCATCGCGCTCGTCGCTCCCTACATGAAGCCGCTGACGAAGATGGTCATCGACTATATCGAGGCCGAAGGGTTCGAGGTCGTCTCGCATGCCGCTCTTGAGATTTCCGACAACCTGAAGGTCGCCGCGCACGATCCGGCGAACCTGCCGGGTATCGTCGGGGGGCTCGACACGTCCGGCGCCGACGTCATCGTCCTGTCGGCCTGCGTGCAGATGCCCTCGCTCGCGAGCGTTCCCCTCGTGGAGGCGCTGACCGGCAAGCCGGTGATCACCGCGGCCATCGCCACGACCTACCAGATGCTGAAGGCGCTCGAACTCGATCCCGTCGTGCCGGGAGGCGGCGCGCTTCTCTCCGGCGCCTACTGAAGGAACCCGGCCATGAGCGTCACCGCATCCGACAACTACAAGGGCGTCTGGGGCACAAGGATCGGCTTCGGGTCGAAGCCCGCCCTTCTCGTGATCGACTTCATGAAGGCCTATACGACGGAGGGCGCGCCGCTCTTCGCGCCGGGCGTGGTCGAGGCGGTGGCGAAGACGCCGGCGCTTCTGGAGGCCGCGCGCGCCTCCGGCGTGCCGGTCGTCCACACCAATATCCTCTATCACGCGCCGGGCTGCGCGGATGGCGGCGTCTGGGTGAAGAAGGCGCCGGTCATGACGGCCATGGTGGCGGGCAATCCGCTCGCCGAGTTCTGCGAGGGCGTCGAGCCGCTTAGCACCGAGCCCGTCTTCACCAAGCAATATGCCAGCGCCTTCTTCGGCACGAGCCTCGCCCCCATGCTGCACGCGCAGGGCATCGATACGGTCATCCTCGCGGGCTGCTCGACGAGCGGCTGCATCCGGGCGAGCGCGGTGGACGCCGTGCAGCACGGCTTTCGCACCATCGTCGTGCGCGACTGCGTCGGCGACCGGCACGAAGGGCCGCACGAGGCCAATCTCTTCGATATCGACTCCAAGTACGGCGACGTCGTCTCCCTCGACGAGACCCTCGCGCATCTCGCCCGCGCCGCCGCCTGAGCCGACCGCTAGAACCCTACGCTTCCCGGTGCCGTCAGGCGCTCTTTCGAAAGGAGACCAGAATGGACCAGTCCAGCTTCACCGAGATCTGCCTGCATCAGCTGAAGATGTCCGGCGTTCACGAGGGCGAGAAGCTCATCGTGCTCACGCAAGGCAACGACCGGCTCGACTATGCCGACGCCTTCATGGCGGCCGGCCAGCGGCTCGGGGCGAAGATGTATCACATGCGCCTGCCCGCGCCGCCGATCGTCGGCGCCTGGGCGGTCGGGCAGACCGGCCTTGCCGCGCTGCCGGACGCGGTCGAGGCCCTGAAGGCCTGCGACATGCTGATCGACTGCGTCTTCCTTCTCTTCTCGCCCGAGCAGTTCGCCATCCAGGCCGCCGGAACCCGCATCCTGACGGCCGTCGAGCCGCCGGAGCTGCTGGCGCGAATGCTGCCGACCAAGGAGCTGCGCGAGAAGGTCGAGATCGGCGCGGCCTATCTCGACAAGGCCAAGGTGATGCGCATCACCTCGCCGCACGGAACCGACGTCACCTACAAGCTGAACACCTATCCGACGGTCGCCGAATATGCCTGCACCGACGAGCCCGGCCGCTGGGACCATTGGCCCTCCGGCTTCGTCTTCACCGGCGGGGACGACGACGGCGTGGACGGCACGATCGTGGTGGCGCCCGGCGACATCCTCCTGCCGCAGAACATGTACGTTCGCGAGCCCATCACCTACACGATCGAGAAGGGCTGGGTCGTCGACATCCGCGGCGGGCTCGATGCCGAACTCGTCAAATCCTACATGGACGGCTTCCGCGATCCGCGCGGCATGGGCATGAGCCATGTCGGCTGGGGCATGAACCCCAATGCCAAGTGGCACGGCATGGTGCCCGGCGAGTTCCCCGGCGGCATGGGCATGGAGCCGCGGTCCTTCTACGGCAACGTCATGTTCTCCACTGGCCCGAACAACGAGCTGGGCGGCCCCAACGACACGGCCTGCCATCTCGACATTCCGATGCGCGGCTGCTCGCTCTTCCTCGACGACGCGCCGATCGTCATCGACGGCGATCTCGTCGTCAAGGAAATGCAGCACCGCTTCTGACCCTGCTTCGCGCGCGGCCCGAAGGTCGCGCATGCGCCCCGCCGGGTGCGCCCCGCCGGGTGCGCCCCGTAGCCGACATCCGACATCGCCGTCACACGACAGGCCGTTCGCCCTTGGCGGACGGCCCCGGCGATGCTTTGCCCTCAACCCGAGCGGCGCCGCCGATTCCGGCGGCCAAGGCGCCCGCAGCCAGACAGGAGACGCGACATGTCGTCAACGCTCATATCCGTCGAGCAGGGCATTCAGGCTGCGGGGGTCGGACGCTTCCAGCAGCGCCTCTTCGTCATCTTCGGCCTCGTCTGGGCCGCCGATGCGATGCAGGTGCTCGCCATCGGGTTCAGCGCGCCCTCGATCGCCAAGAGCTTCGGCGTCTCCATTCCCGAGGCGCTGCAGACGGGAACGATGTTCTTCGTCGGCATGCTGATCGGCGCCTTCGTCTTCGGCCGTCTCGCCGACCGGATCGGGCGGCGCCCCGTCCTGATGATCGCCATCCTGATCGACGCGATCTTCGGCATCGCCTCCGCCTTCGCGCCCGATATGACCTGGCTTCTCGCGCTGCGCTTCATGACCGGCATCGGCGTCGGGGCGACGCTGCCGGTGGACTACACGATGATGGCCGAGTTCCTGCCGGCCGATCGGCGCGGGCGGTGGCTGGTGCTTCTGGAATCCTTCTGGGCGGTCGGCACCATCCTCCTCGCGGTGCTCGCGCTGGCGGCGGGTTCGCAGGGCGGCGAAGCCTGGCGCACGATCTTCTTCTTCACCGGCATTCCCGCGCTGATCGGTATCGTCCTGCGCTTCTACGTGCCGGAATCGCCGCTCTACCTGAACAAGCAGGGCCGATCGGCGGAGGCGAGAGCCGTGCTGCAGCGGGTGGCCAAGGCGAACGGCTCGACGGCCCCCATCGGCGAGCTTCGCTCGGAGACGATGGCGAAGACCTCAATGGCGGCCCTCTTCTCGCCCACCCTGCGCCGGCGGACGACGTTCCTTCTTCTCGCCTGGCTCCTGATCTCGGTCTCCTATTACGGCATCTTCGTCTATCTGCCGGTCCGCCTCTCCTCGGAAGGCTTCGGCTTCCTGCGCGGGCAGATGTTCCTCGTCCTCGTCGCGCTCGTGCAGCTTCCAGGCTTTGCGCTGGCGGCCTACGGCGTCGAGAAATGGGGCCGCAAGCCGACGCTGATCGGCTTCCTCCTCCTCAGCGCGGCCGGGTGCCTGCTCTACAGTCTGGGGCAGAGCAACACGGTCGTCATCGGCTCGACGCTTCTCATGAGCTTCGCGCTGCTCGGCACCTGGGGCGCCATCTACGCCTTCACGCCGGAAATCTACCCGACCGGCCTTCGCGCGAGCGGCATGGGCACGGCCGGCGCGGTGGCGCGGGTCGGCGGCCTGCTCGCGCCCTCGATCATCGCCCCAATCATGGCGACGAACTTCGTCCTGGCGCTGGCCGTCATCTCCGGCGTGCTTGCCGCGGCGGCGGTCTGCGTCTGGATGGTGGACGTGGAATCGAAGAACGTCGTTCTGGAGTAGCGAGGCCACTCCTCCCGCGACGTCCGGTTCCGCCTATGAAAAAGGCCCCGTCCTGCGGGGCCTTTTTGCTGCCTCGAGAATTGGCGCTTCAGCAGGTGCCGCCGCGCTCGCCTTGGGCGAAACGGACGTCCTCGCGCGCCGTCAGCGTGCGCAGCTGGTGGCAGCCGCAGGACTGGGTCAGCGAGGTGCGGATCATCGTGCGCAGGCTGATGCGGGAGGCCGAGTGGCGAAGGCCGGCATGGAGATCGGAGGAGTCGGCGGGGGGCGTATCGAGGATGCCGTCCTGCCAGCGCACGATGAAGCTCGCCGCGACGTAGCAGGCGCCGATCTCGCGGGCGAGCGAGGCCTCGGCGCCCGTCGAATGGTTCATCGCGTCCGCGCCCATGATCCGGTAGGCGTTCGCCTCCGCACGGCTGCCGAAGCGCGGACCCCAATTGTGCGCGAAGACCAGCTGCTGGTCCTGGCCGACGACCCGGTGGGGCTGGGGCCAAAGCTCCTCGGCGGTGTCCTGGAGGAGGCCGGCGAGCTGCGGGCAGAAGAGCTGCGTCGACTGGCAGGCCGCCGTCATCTTGCCCGACAGCGAATAGCGGGTCTGCGAGACGTCCAGCACGTCGAAGGGAATGATGAAGTCGCCGGGCTTCAGCATCTTGTTGAGCGAGCCGCTGGTGGAATCGGCGAGGATCTTCTGGACGCCCGCTTCCTGCAGAATCCAGGCGACCTTGCGGAACGCCTCGTGGTCGATGGAATCGATCGGCCAGCCATGGGCGAAGACGTTGAGGATGCGGCGCGGCTCGCCGTCCGGCGTGCCTTCGCCGGAGACCTCGATCACCTGCCAGTTCTCGCTGACGCCCCAGGGCGTCTGGAAGCGCAGGCCCCGCTCGCGAACGGAAACGCCGGGCTCCAGCACGTCGTCGGGAAAGCGCAATCCCCATTGCGCGCTGCCGGAGATCAGCGCGAAGGGGGTCATCGGAATGGTGTCGATGGGCATGTCTGTCGATGGTGCGGTCATGGCTTGGCTCACGATGGCGCCTCGCTTCGAGGCAGGATGCGGATGTCGGAGGTTCTCAGCGGCCGGGCTTCGAGGCGGGGCGGCGCGAGGATGCCGGAGGGCTGATCGGCGCCCGCGGCATGGATCGTGCCGGCATAGTAGAGGTTCGCCGCCGTGTTGCGGATGGCGATTTCGACCGCCGTCTTTTGCCGGGAGACGGGAAGCGAGAAGGCGGCTTCGCCGGCGATGCGGCACCCGATGGGCTCGCCATCCGCGAAGGCGGCCGCGACGTCGCGAAGGCCGGGCAGAACGAGATGCCAGGCATGGCCGGCCGGCAGTTCGGACAAGTCCACCTTGCGCCGATAGAGGCCGGTTCCGGCAAATCGCGCAAAACCCTGCCGCTCCCAGCCTCGATCGGTGGCGATGGGCCGGAAGGGGCCGGCCTCGCCGGTCGCGGAGAAGGTCCAACCATCCCCGAGCGGAACGGGCGGCGGCAGGGTGACGGTATGGGGTGTCGGCGGTGCCGTCGGTGCCTCGGTGGTGCGACGGATCTCCAGGCAGAGAAGCGCGCCGGCATCCAGTTCGACGGTGACGGTGCTGCCGGGCCAGATGCCGAGCCGTTCGCGCTCGCCCGTTCCCGCATGCCAGCGACGGATATCGACGGGCCCGTCGCCGAGATCGAGGTTCGCTCGGCGGATGGTCGCGCCGTCGTTGAAGGCGGCGATCCGCATCGCGCCGTCGAACCGCGCCGACGTCGCCCAGGTGGAGCCGGTCTCCATGCGGAAGCCGGGCGGGGGACAGGCGGCGGCAAGCGCCGCGTGATCCGCTTCGCCCGGCGCGTCGGCGAAATGGAGCGTCGCGGGATGTTGCGTCGCCCGATCGACGAGGTCGCGCAGGGTCTTCGGATCGCCATCGAGCCGGGTCCGGGACGGCAGGGGGCCGGACGCGACGAGGCGACCGCCGGCGCGCGAGAAGCGCTCGATCAGCTCGGCGGATGCGCCGGAGGCAAGGGTCGTGACCGCGGGCAGAATCAGGACGTCGTAGCGGCCGGAGGGGAGAACCAGACGGCCATCCGCGATCCCGGCCGATGCGAAGGCGCTTTCGTCGACGATGTCGTAGCCGATGCCGGCCTTGGCGAGAGCCTCGGCGAAGGCGCCGAAATGGCGCGCGCAATCGGGGCTCTGCGGCTCCGCGCGGATCGTCTCCAGCGGATAGAGGAGCCCGACCGGGCGGACGGGCTCGCCCTCTTCCAGAAAGGCGGAGAGACGCGTCAGCTCGTCCATGACGGCGGGCGCATCCGCCCACCAGGGCTGAAGATTGTAGCCCGGCGGAAAATCGAAGAGGGGATCGGAGCGCTCGCCGGGTGACGAGCCGTCGAGATAGAGGGCATGCAAGAGGATGCGCCGGGCGCCGAACAGCGTGTGGCGGATCGACTGCGCCCGCAGCGTCTCCAGCGTCAGGCTCCACTGGCCGGCTGATGTGGGAAGGCCGATCTCGCGGCCCGTCGCATATTGCTCGATCGTGCAGCGGGAGCGCCCGTTCGCACGGGCGAGGCTGTCGCCGAAGCGCGCGGCCAGCTGCGGCTGGAAGTCCGCCGCGTCGACCGCCGTTTCAGAGCGATAAGCGTCGAGCCCGAAATGATCGACGCCCGGCATGGAGCGGGCATCGATGCCGGGAAGCCCGGCCTGAAGGTCCCAGCCGCCGACATGGGTCAGGAGTTCGTGGCCGGAAAAGGCGAGACCGCGCGCATCGCACCAGCGCCGGAGCGTTCCGAAGAAGGCCTCGTGCATCCGCCCGGAATAGGCCGCGAAGAACCGGGCGCGAAGTCCGGCACCCGTCTCGCCGACGGAACCGACAAGGGCGTAGAGCTGGAGCGACAGCGGCTCCGGCCCGAGATGGCGGGGCAGATCGGCGTCCCAGAGAAAGCTATTGCCGAAATCGCCCTCGAGACCCCGCCAGCGATAGAAGCCGGCATAGGGATGGTCGAAGAAGACCGCCCGCGCGGCCCCGCCCGCCGCCTCCACGAGGGGCGCATAGACGGTCTCAGCGAAACGTTCGGCCGTCTCCGGCAGGAGGTAGTTGACGAGGCGCGAGGTGGCGCAGCGGGCGGAGAGGAAGACCGTCAGGCGCGTGCCGTCGGGGAAGGAAGGCCCTCCCTCAAGCCGGACATGGCAGCCGCGCGGGCCGGCGGGTTCGAGAGAGACGGCAATGCCTGACGAGCGGTCCGCGCCGGTCTCGTCGGCGATGGCGACGAGCGTCCATTCGTCGAAGCGGGGCTCGCCGCCCTCGTAGCACCAGGCAAGGCCCTCGGGGCCGAGGAATTCGAGGAAGGGGGAGCGGATATCCTCGATGCCGACGGTCAGCGCGCCGCTCTCGACGCGCCCGCTTGCCCAGACGAGGTGGCGCTCGCGCAGATGCCCGGCGCCGGCGACCACCCGTCCGCCACCATGGCCGGACATCCAGTTGTACTCGTCGTAGATCTCGATGCCGAGGCCGAGCCGCATGGCCTCGGAGCAGGCGAAACGGTAGGCGTCGAGGAAGGCCGGGGAGAGATAGGTCTCCAGCGGCATTCCAAGGCGCGCCTGGATCAGGATCGTGCCGAGGCCGGAGGTCGCGATCTCTGAGAGCCGGGCCGAGATCTCCGCCGGGCTCGGCAGACGGTGCCAGAACCAGAAGGCGGCCGGCCGAAACCGCCGGTCCGGATCGCAGAACGGGTCCGGCAATGCTGCTTCCATCGCCGTCAGGCGAGCGGCGTAAGGTGGATGTCGAGCCGCTCGCCGGCTGCGGCGCCCGACAGATCGAAGGCGAGGAAGGGCTGGCCCTCGAGCGGCGCAAGATCGCGCCCGCCCATCCGGGCCGCGACGAGGCGGTCGGGCGCGATGTCGGGCAGAGCGAGCCGGGCCGTCTCCTGCGCGCCGGAGGCCGGGTGAAGGCGGAGCGAGACGAAGTTCGGCTCCAGGGTCAGATGCGACAGGCGGCCGACGAGATCGGTCTCCAGGCGGATGCGCGAGGCCGAGCGCAGCGTGAGGACGCCGTCCTCGACGCGCAGCTCGACCGGACCGACAGGGCTTTCGACCGGGCCGAGGCGCACGGGTTCGCCGGTGTTTCTGACCTCCCAGCCGCCCCAGGGGTTGAAGTCCATCACTTCGGCGACCCCGAGCAGCGGCAGCATGGCGCCCCAGGAGTAGAAGGGGTCGGTGTCGCCCTGGTCCATCGCCTCGCCGGTCTCGGCATTGTAGTTTTCGGCGACGATCCGCTGCTCCGCCCAGGACTTTTCGAAGAGCTGGAAGCTCTTGCGGGCGAAGGTGCCGGCCTCGTCCTCGAAGCCGGCGGCGCGAAGGGCGTGCCAGAGGAAGTAGTTGACGTTCGGCCAGATCCGGCCGCGCCAGTAGACATTGTCCTTGTAGGCGGGGTCGTCGCGCGAGGCGTTGGGGATGATCCAGTCGCCGCCGAAGCTCTCGGGATCGTCGAGATGGGCGAGGAGGCGCTTGGCCTGCTCCGGCGTCGCCGCGCCGCAGAGAAGAGGATAGAAGCTGGTCGGGCCGACCGAGCGCACGAAGCCGCCCGTCCGTTGGCGGTTGGCGAAAAGGCCGCGCGCCTCGTTCCAAAGCTCGGTCCGGATGAGATCGCGGCTCGATGCCGCCAGCGCCTCGAACTCGGCGGCCTCCGCGTCCCGTCCCAGTTCGCGCGCGATCAGCGCCAGCATCTGCGCATCCAGCGCCAGCACCGCGTTGAGGCCGACGTCGAGCGTCGAGAGCGTGCGTGTCTCGGGATCGTAGACGGCCTCGTCGTGGGTCGCCGAATTGTCCATGCCCGTCTCGTTGCGCGCGCCGAAATGCAGGCCCTTGTACATGCCGTCGCCGACATCAGACGTGCCGCAGGAGACGAGGCCGAGGCGGGTGGGATCGCGATGTTCCCGCCACCAGCGCTGATTGCGCGCGAGCGGCTCGTAGACGAAATCGAGGCCGGAGCGCTCGCGCGTGCGCAGATACATCATCCAGGCCATGAAGGCCCCGTTCGGCGCCTGGCTCCGGTCGACCCACTGGTCGGTCGTGCTGAGAAGGCAGGTGAAATTGCCCTGCGGTGTCGCGCTCGCCATGGCGGCGGCCATGTTCTCGTAGCCGGCGGCCCGGTCGAAGACGTTGGTCATGAGGGCGGCATAGGTCTGGTCGTTGAACCAGACGGCGAAGCCGCCGAGATCCCACATGCGGCTCGTCGCGGTGAAGTTTCGCCGGCTGTCCGTGTCGCGCAGCGTGTTCCAGGCCATGACGTCGCGCACCGCGTCGAGCGCGCCGGCATAGCGGCCGGTCTGCGCGGGCAGGGCGGGTTCGGGCGCGGGATCGGCGAGCGCGGCCTTGGCCTTCGCGATGGCGAGCGCGGCGCTGTCGGCGACGGCGGCGGCAAAGGCGCCGTCGTGGGCCATTTCCAACTCGAAGCGCAGTGCCAGCGCGGGCGCCTCGGTGCCGCGGCTGCCTTTGTAGAAATAGCCATGCGCGTCGAAATCGGCGACGAGGGCCGCGACGTCGGCATGGGCCGTGACCTGGACGGGCCGGTCGCGCGTGACGAGGGCGACGAAGCGCGTGCCGACCTCGACCACGGTGGCACCCTCCGCCGCATCGTAGCGCACGGTTGCGCCGCTCTCCGCGGAGAGGCAGAGCGAGACCCAGTAGCGAAGGCCCCATTCGGCCAGATCGAGCGCGGTCCAGCGCCCGGTGACAATGTAGGGATCGGCCTTGCGATAGGCGAAGGAGAGGCGGCTTCCGCCGTGGCGCGTCTCGAACTCGATCGCCTCGCCATCGAGCCCGTGGCGGCCGAGGAGAAGGTCGGCGCCGGGGCGGATCGTGGTGGCCTTGGCCGCGCGCGAGGAGAAGAGGACCGGCGTCAGCCGGACGCCGAGCGGCAGGAAGACCAGTTCCGCCGGACGGTTCGACCAGGTGTTCCAGGCCTTGGAGGCCTCGACGGTGGCGTCGACGAGCATCGGCATTTCATCCTGCGGCAGGCGGGAAGCGGGATAGACGAAGGGGCGGCCGGCGAGCGGCCGCCCCTTCGATCATGGTGGTACTTACTGGACGAATTCGGTCTTCACCTCGGACCAGAGCTCCTGCAGCTCCTGGCGGCGCTCCTCGGTCAGCGGAACCGCGAACTTCAGGCGCGAATAGACCTCCGGCTTGCCCATGACGGCACGATTGAAGGCCTCGGGCGGCAGGCCCTCGACGGCCTTGGCGTTGGCGGAGACGGCGGCGCCCGAGGTCGTGTCCCAGGTAACGTAGAAGTCGGGGCTGATCATGTAGTCCATGAACTTCGCCGCGCCTTCCTTGTTCGGCGCATCCTTGGCGAGCATGAGGACGTCGAACCAGGCGGAGGCGCCTTCCTCGGGCACGACGAAGGCGACGGGGAGCTTGTACTTCTTGATCGCGCGGGCGGCGCCGCCGGCCCAGATCTCGCCGATGTCGAAGTTCTTGTTGGCCATGCCCTTCATCCACTCGTCCTCGGACGCCCAGAAGGAGCGGACCTGCGGCTTCAGCGCGAGCAGCTTGGCCTTGATCGCCTCCATGTCGGTCGGCGCGTTCATGTCCTGGCCGAGCGCCATGGCGGCGAGCTGCACGTTGAGGATGGCGTCGTCGCGCAGCGAGACGCGACCGGCATATTTGGAGTCCCAGAGCGCGTTGATCGACGTCAGGTCGTCCTTGATGGCGTCGGTGTTGTAGGCATAGGAGTTGATGCCCCAGACCCAGGGCACGCCCCAGGTCTGCCCATCCACCTTGACGATCTCGCTATCCTTGAACTGGGCCGAAACATCCGCGAAGTTCGAGATCTTGGACGTGTCGATCGGCTCGATCAGGCCCTCCTCGCGCGCGGCGGGCAGGAAGGGCGTGCCGACCACGACGACGTCGTAGGCGCCCGGGCTCGTGCGCATCTTCGTCAGCATTTCCTGCTCGGACGTGTAGTAGTCGTGGATGACGGTGATGCCCGTCATTTCCTTGAACTTCTCGACGGCGAACTTTTCGTCCGTGCCGTAGCCGTTCCAGTTGAGCACTCGGATCTCGTTGTCGGCGGCGGCCGCGAGGCTGACGGGCGCGACGGACGCAAGGGCACCCGCGAGAAAGGCGGAGGCAGAGAGAAGGACATGACGCCTGTTCATGAACTGACCTTTCAAGGGGAAGTGGAGCGGCACGAAGCACGCGGATCAAACCTCAAGCAAGCCGTCCGTGCATCTTCGACACGCTGCCCGCTTGTGTTCGTATACAAACAAAACACGAGCCAAAGCGTCTGGCAAGAGGCGGAATGCGTCGTTGGAGGCAAAATTCAGGATGCTCAAAAAAAGGGCTTGCGCTCCTCCGCAAATGCCATATCAATTCGTACACTAACGATTTTCGAGCCCCCATCGACCGATACCTCAGTCCCACGGGCCCTCGTCCGCCGGGGCTCGATTTCGGTTGCGATGCGGTAGGGAAGGTCCCCCCATGACGAGCAATGGCAGACGCCTGAGATCGATCTTCGGCCTGACGGGCGCCACCTATCTGTGGCTGACCGTCACCGTTCTGCTGCCGCTGTCGGCGATGCTCTACTTCAGCTTTCTCGACGTGGCGCCGATCAACGGGCGCAGCGCGAGCTTCTCGCTGGAGAACTACACGGACTTTTTCACCAAGCGCGTCTATCTCGTGAACACTTGGCGTTCGGTGCAGCTCGGGCTCACCGTCACCTTCTTCTGCGCGCTGATCGGCTATCCCGCGGCGCTGGCGCTGGCGCGGGCCATCAAGGGGCGCTGGCGCGAGGCGCTGCTGCTCCTCGTCGTGCTGCCGTTCTGGAGCAACGGGCTGGTGCGCACCTTCTCCTGGACCATGGTTCTCAACGACAACGGGCTGGTGGCCCGCGCGGTCCATGCGGTCTGGCCGGGGGCGCCGTCCTTCGGCCTGCTCGACAGCTACCCGGCCATCGTGATCGGCCTCGTCCACGGCTATCTGCCCTACATGATCCTGACCTGCTACATTTCCCTGCAGGCGATCGACGACAGCCTGACGGAGGCCGCGCGCAGTCTCGGCGCCTCGCATCTGGCGACCTTTCTGCGCGTGACGCTGCCGCTCAGCCTGCCGGGCCTTGCGGCCGGCGCCATCCTCATCTTCGTGCCGGTCATCGGGTCCTTCATGGAGCCGCGCATTCTCGGCGGCCAGCAGGCGATCATGCTGGGAACGCTGATCGAGAACCAGTTCACCGCCGCCTTCAACTGGCCGCTCGGTGCCGCGCTCGGCTTCATCCTCCTGGTGATCGTCATCCTCATCATGGCCCTCTTCTCCCCGGTGCTGAAGAAGCACATGACCGTTTCGTGAGGGCCGCCGCGATGAAAACCAGCACCGCCGTCTCTGGCCTCTATCTCGGCCTCCTGCTCTTCTTCCTCTACCTGCCGATCGCCGTGATGATGGCGATGTCGTTCAATGCCTCCGAGCTCTACATGCTGCCCTTCGAGTTCGATCTCGTCTGGTATCGGCAGCTCGCCGGCAACGGCGCGCTTCTGCAGGCGGCCGGCAACAGCATCGTCATCGCGCTCGTCAACATGGTGGTCGCGACCGCGCTCGGCACGATGACGGCGCTGGCCTTCGCCCGCTACGACTTCGCCGGCAAGCGCTTCCTCCAGGCCATGCTCCTGCCGACTCTCACCATGCCCTGGCTGATCACCGGCACGGCCATGCTGATCTTCTTCTTCTGGTCCGGCATCGGGCGCGGCCTTCACGCCATCCTTCTCGGCCATGTCGCGCTGTCGCTGCCCTATGTCATCATCATCGTCGGCTCGCGGCTGAAAAGTCTCGGCGTCTCCATGGAGGAGGCGGCGGCGACGCTCGGCGCCAGCGCCTGGCAGACCTTCTGGCGCGTCACGGCCCCCCTGATGGCGCCGGGCATCGTCGCCGCCGCGCTCTTCGCCTTCGCCATTTCCTTCGACCAGTTCGTCATCTCCTACTTCCTCGCCCCGGTCGGCACCTCGACCCTGCCGGTGCAGATCTATTCGGCCATTCGCAAGGGCTTCACGCCGGAGATCAACGCGATCTCGACCATCATCATCCTCGCCTCCATGGCGCTGATGATCGGCTTCGCCCGCTTCTCGAAATTCGGTGGAGAACGCTGAGATGAGCGCTGTCGGCATTCAGAACGTCGCCAAGTACTACGGTAAGATCGCCGCCCTCGAGGACGTCTCGATGACGATCGGCGACGGCGAGTTCTTCGGCCTGCTCGGTCCCTCCGGCGGCGGCAAGACCACGCTCCTGCGCTCGATCGCCGGCTTCGTCGATCCCGATCGCGGCGAGATCACCATCGGCGGCAAGCCGGTCCAGAACATCCCGATCAACAAGCGCGACATCGGAATGATGTTCCAGAACTACGCGCTCTTCCCGCATATGACGGTCGCCGACAATATCGGCTTCGGCCTGTCCGTGCGCAGCCGTCCGAAGGCCGAGATCGCGGCGCGCGTCGAGCATCTCCTGAAGCTCGTGCGCCTGTCCGGCTTCGAGAGCCGCAAGCCCAAGCAGATGTCCGGCGGCCAGCAGCAGCGCATCGCGCTCGCCCGCGCGCTCTCGACCAATCCGCGCGTGCTCCTCCTCGATGAGCCGCTGGGCGCCCTCGACAAGAAGCTGCGCGAGGAGATGCAGTTCGAGCTGAAGCAGATCCAGCGCGAGATCGGCATCACCACGGTCTTCGTCACGCACGACCAGGAGGAGGCGCTGACCCTCTCCGACCGCATCGCCATCATGAACGGCGGCAAGGTCGAGCAGATCGGCGCCCCGCGCGAAATCTACGAGCGCCCGCGCACCGCGTTTGCCGCCAGTTTCCTCGGCACGGCGAACTTCTTCGAGGGCACGGTCTCGGGCCGCGACAACGGGCTGACGCGCATTCTTCTCGACGGCGGGCAGGCGATCTACACCGCCGACACGGCCGAGGAGGGGCGCCGCGTGACGGCGGCGGTGCGGCCGGAGAAGCTCCTGGCCGGGCCGGTCTCCGCCGGCCACGACACGTCTCGGACGAATTCGATCGAGGGCCGCATTTCGGCGGAGGTCTATGCCGGCAACAGCGTCACCTATCGCGTCAATGCTGCGGGACGCCCGATCACGGTCTTCGTGCAGAACCGCACGGGCGAGGGCTTTTCGCCCGACCAGCCCGTTGCGCTCAGCTGGAACCCGAGCCAAACGGTCCTGGTCGAGGCCTGACGCTACGGCGGCGGGCAGCGTCCGGCGGACGGCGCGCGACGGATCGTGCTACGGCGGTACCGGTAAGCGCGGGCGTCACGGGGCCGCGGCATGGAAGGGATCGCAATGGACAACCGGTCGGCCGGACTTCAGGAGACGGGCTCCGCCGCCTATGTGCTCGACGAGCAGGTGGGCTTCATCCTGCGCCAGGTCCAGCAGCGCCATGCCACGATCTTCGTCTCGCATTTCGCCAGCGACCTGACGCCGACCCAGTGGGCCGTGATCGCCAAGCTCGCCGAGATCGGCGAGGTCTCGCAGAACCTTCTCGGCCGCCACACCGCCATGGACGTCGCCACGATCAAGGGCGTCGTGGAGCGACTCGTGAAGCGCGGCCTCGTGCGCACGCAGCCGGACCCCGTCGACCGCCGCCGCCTCTCCATCTCGCTCTCCCCCGCCGGCCGCGACTGCTTCGACGCCTCCGTCGCGAACGCCCGCACCGTGACGGAGGAGACCCTCCAGCCGCTGGACGCGCAGGAGCGACAGCTGCTCCTGGGGCTTCTGGAAAAGATCCGCTGAGAGGAACCGGAGGCCGGACGCGGCGCGGCCGTGCTGCTGGTCGAAGGCGCGTGGGTCCACAGTAAAGCGTCGATGTGCCCCGGGCATCGGTTGTCCGGGGCATAGGCCACTGCTCCCGCCCGTCAGTGGTCTCCGCCGAGATAGGCGGCACGGATGGCGGGGTCGGTCTTGAGCTGGGCAGCGGGGCCTTCGGCGCGCATCCGGCCGTTTTCGAGGACATAGGCGTAGTCGGCGACGCCGAGGGCGGCCATGGCGAACTGCTCGACGAGCAGCATCGTCACCTGCTCCTCCTTCAGCTGCCGGATGATCTTGAAGACCTCCTCGACGAGCTTCGGGGCGAGGCCCATGGAGGGCTCGTCCAAGAGGAGAATGTCGGGCTTCAGCATCAGCGCGCGGCCCATGGCGAGCATCTGCTGCTCGCCGCCGGAGAGCGTGCCGGCGAGCTGGGTGCGGCGCTCCTTCAGGCGGGGAAAGAGGACGAAGGCGCGCTCCCGGTCCGCCGAGACATCGCCCCTGGCGCGCGACCCGGTGAGGCGAGGGAAGGCGCCGAGGGTCAGATTGTCCTCGACGCTGAGTGTCGGGAAGACGCGCCGCCCCTCCGGCGAATGGGCGAGACCGGATCGCGCGACGGCATGGCTGTCGAGGCCGCCGATCTCGCGGCCGTTCAGCCGGATCGAGCCGCCCTTCGGCGCGATCATGCCGGACAGGGCGCGCATGGTCGTCGTCTTGCCCGCGCCGTTGGAGCCGATGAGCGTGACGATTTTGCCCTTCGGCACGTTGAAGCTCAGCCCGTGCAGGACCTCGATCTGCCCGTAGCCGGCGGAGAGGTTGGAGACCTCAAGCATGGGAGCCCTCCGCCGTGATGCTGTCTTCCGGCACGCCGATATAGGCTTCGATCACTTTCGGGTCCTTCTGCACCTCGCGGGCCGGGCCTTCCGCGATCTTCTGGCCGAAATCGAGGACCGTCACGCGGTCGCAGAGGCTCATGACGACATCCATGTGATGTTCGATCAGGATCACCGTGATGCCGGCATCGCGGATCTTGCGGATGGCGGCGGTGAGTTCGGCGATGTCGGGCGCGGTGAGGCCGGCTGCGGGCTCGTCGAGGAGAAGGAGCACGGGATCGATGGCGAGCGCCCGCCCGATCTCCAGCATGCGCTGCTTGCCGTAGGGAAGGTTGCGCGCCTCCACATGGGCGACGCCGCCGAGCCCGACGAAATCGAGGATCGCCATGGCGCGGCCGCGCGCCTCGGTCTCCTCCCGGCGGCGGCGGGGCGTGGCGAGGATCGCGTCGGTCAGCGTGCCGTCGAACGTGTGGTGAAGGCCGACGAGCACGTTTTCGAGCGCCGTCATCTCGCGGAAGAGCTGGACGTTCTGGAAGGTGCGCGCGACGCCGGAGAGCGCGATCTGCGAGGGCGTCAGACCGTTCAGCCGCTTTTCGCCGCCCGCGACGGCGAGCGTCACCGTGCCGCCCGTCGGTTTGTAGATCCCGGTGAGGACGTTCATCATCGTGCTCTTGCCGGAGCCGTTCGGGCCGATCAGCCCGTGGATCGTGCCGGGGCGGATGTCGAGATCGACATTGTTGAGGGCCTTCAGCCCGCCGAACTGCATCAGCGCCTGATCGACCTTGAGGAGGGAGCCCGCCGCGCCGCCCTTGCCGCCCTTGGCGATGAGCGCCGTTCCGTCGGTCGAGAGCGTGCCGCCTTGCGCGGTGTGGGCGGGGCGAAGGGCGGGGATCTTCTCGCGCAGGAAGCCGATGATGCCGTCCGGCAGGTAGTAGACGACGAAGAGGATCATCAGGCCGAAGACGGTCAGTCGAAAGTCCGTGACCGATTCCAACGCCAGCGTCGCGGGGAAGAAGAGGATGCAGAGGACGACGGGCACGATGATCCGGAAACGGTTCGGCCGCTTGCGCAGGAAGGCATTGGCGCCGACGAGGACGGCGGCGAGCGCGATGATGCCGGCCATGATCCGCACGAGTTCGATGTCGGCCAGAATGTTCGGCATCATGACGATGATGGCGGAGCCGATGAGCGGTCCGGCCCGCGACTTGCGCCCACCCATGGTGACGGCGAGGAGGAAGAGGACCGTCAGCTCGAAGCCGTAGGAGTTCGGCGCGACATAGCGCTCCGACCAGGCGAAGAGCGCGCCGGCAAGGCCGGCGAGCGCCGCCGAGACCGCGAAGGCGTAGATCTTGTAGCGATAGACGCTGACGCCCATGCAGTCGCAGGCGATCGGGGAATCGCGCAGGGCCTCGAAGGCGCGGCCGAAGGGCGAGCGGACGATGCGGTTCACCACGACGATCGTCACCAGCAAGGCCGCGCAGACGAGGTAGTAGAATTCGAGCTTGCGGCCGGCGGAGCCCCAGAGGGGCTCCATGCCGACGAGCGAGAAGTCGAGGACGCGCGGCGGCGGCAGGGTGATGCCGAGCGGACCGTTGGTCAGCGGCGTCAGCTCGTTGATGAAGATCTGGATGATCGTGCCGAAGGCGAGCGTGACCATGGCGAGATAGGGGCCGGTCACGCGCAGAGCCGGCACGGCGAGGAGGAGGCCGAAGCCGGCGGTGACGCCGATGCCGGCGAGGAGCCCGAACCAGATGCCGAGCTTGAACTTCAGGAAGAGGATCGCCGCCGCATAGGCCCCGATGCCGAAGAGGCCGGCATGGCCGAGGCTGACCTGGCCGGTATAGCCGACGACGATGTCGAGCCCGAGCACGAGGATCGCGTAGATCGCGATGACGGTGAGGAGGTGGATGTAATAGGTGCTGGTGACGACCAGCGGGAAGACCGCGAGCACGAGGATCAGGAGGCCTGCGCCGACGAGGCTCATGCCGCGAATGGCGGGCCGACCGGATGCGGCGGCAGGCCCTGCGGCGGCGGCGGTCGAGGGGGAAGGGGCCATGCGTCGTGAGCTCTCGTTGTCGAACGCGGGTCGGGTCGGCGGGATCGGGCGACCCGGCCGCTCAGACCTTCTTGATGACGGCCTTGCCGAACAGGCCGACGGGCCGCACGGACAGGACCACGAGGAGGAGGATCAGGCCCGGCACGTCCTTGTAGCCGGTCGAGATGTAGAAGCCGGTCAGCGTTTCCGCGACGCCGAGGATCAGCCCGCCGACGATGACGCCGAGGCCCGATTCCAGCCCGCCGATGATGGCGACGGCGAAGGCCTTCAGCGCCAGGACCGCGCCCATCGTGGCTCCCGTCAGCGTCACCGGCGCGACGAGCACGCCCGCGAAGGCCGCCGTCATGGCCGAGATCGAATAGGACAGGGTGATCACGCGCTGCGTGTTGATGCCCATCAGCCCGGCCGCGTCGATATCGTCGGAGGTCGCGATCACGGCCTTCCCCCAGATCGACTTGCGGTTGAAGATCTCGACCGCCAGCATCATGAGGAGTGCGCCGGCGATGATGAGCATTTCCATCGGCAGCATGCGGATGCCGCCGAACTGGACGGCGGTCTCGGAGACGGGCGAGGGGAACTTCAGATCGTCGCGGCCCCAGATGTTCTCGGCAAGGTTCCGGAAGATGATGCCGAGCGCGATCGTCGCCATGATCCATCCGTATTCGGACTTGATCTTGATGGCGGGGCGCACCGCCAGCCGCTCCACCACCGCGCCGAGCCCGAGCCCGAAGACGAGGACGAGCGGGATCATCAGCCAGTAGCCGGTGAAGGGCGCCAGCGTCAGCCCGAAGAGCGCGCCGAGCGCCAGCGCCTCGCCCTGGCCGAAGTTCAGCGTCTTCGAGGTGGCGAAGGTCAGCTGATAGCCGAAGGCGATGGCGGCGTAGATCATGCCGATCGCCACGCCCGACGCGATGAGCTGAAGAAAGATGTTCATGCCTCAGAACCGTCCGGGTGGCTTCGTTGCAGTCGCCGCGGGCATCGACGATGCCGCGACAGGTCGAACTGGAGATGCGGCGCCCGGAGCCGCGCGAGCCGCCGGCGGCCCGGCCGCCTCGCGGCGGGGATATCCGTGCCTTTGCTCCGGCCCGGCCTTACGAAGCGAAGCCGGGCTGAAACCACGCGGGTCTTACTGGCTGATGGCCGGATTCGAGCTCGGGTCCTTCAGGCGGACGACGCCGGCATTCTTGGCGTCCTCCTCCTTGTCGTAGACGATCTTGCCGTCCTGCACGCGGCCGAAGACGACCATGTTGCGGGTGATGGCGTTGTGATCCGTCGCGGAGAAGGGCTTCTCGTAGGTCGTGACCACGCCCTCCACCTTGGCCTCCAGATTCTCCAGCGCCTCGCGGATTTCGGGGCCCTCGGTGGAGCCGGCCTGGGTGATCGCGGCGGCGAGGAGATAGACCGAATCGTAGCTCTGCGCGCCGGCGACGGGGGTCGGAATCTTCTGGACGTTGTTGGCCTTGTAGTAGCTCTCGAGGAAGGCCTTGCGCTTGGGAAGGGTCTCGTCCTCGATGAAGGTCTGCGGCATGATCACGCCGTTGCCGTTGGCGCCCGCGATGTCGATGAAGCTCTGCATCGAGGAGGGCCAGGAGGTGATCATCGGCACTTTCCAGCCGAGCTTGGCCATGCCGTTCGCGATCTGCCCGAGCTCCGGACCGATGCCGTAGGCGAGGATCACGTCGGCGCCCGCCTGCTGTGATTTGAGCAGCTGCGCCGTCATGTCCACGTCCTTGACGTTGAACTTCTCGACGGCGACCGGCGCCAGGCCCTTGGCGGTCAGGTACTTCTCGATGTCCTCGCGGCCGAGCTGGCCGTAATTGCTGCTGTCGGCGAGGACCGCGATCTTCTGGTGGCCGCGGGCGAGCGCCTCGTCGACCATCATCGAGGCCTGCAGGACGTCGTAGGCGGAATTCCGGAAGACGTAGTTGTTGTCGTAGTCGGGCTGGAGGAACTGGTTGGTGATGATCGTGCCGGTCGCCACGTTGTTGAAGACCGGGATCTCGGCCTCCTGATAGAAGCGCTGGGCCGCAAGGGCGACGCCGGTGTTGATGAAGCCGAGGGTCGCGACAACCTCTTCCTTGTTGATCAGCTCCTGGGCGACCTGCGCGCCCACTTCGTTCTTCGCCTCGTCGTCCCGCTCGATCAGCTCGATCGGCCGGCCGAGCACGCCGCCATTCGCATTGATCTCGGCTGCGGCGATCCGGGCGCCGTCGCGCATCGAGACGCCCATGGCGGAGGAGCCGCCGGTGAAGGGGCCGGACACGCCGATCTTGATCGGGTCCGCCGACTGCGCCTGTGCCGCGCCGGATACGAGACCCGCCAGAACCGAAGCGCCGAGCAGCGCACAAGCAAACCTGCGCGTGATGGATGTCATCTTGCTATCCTCCCAGGGCCGCCCTCGAGCCTGTTGTGCGGGGCAGACCGACCGTTCTGGCCCGCTTTTGCGGGCTCGTTGGGTCAAGTGTTGCGGAAGGGTCGGCGCTTGTCCAGTGAAGACAGGGCGGCTCATTCTAAAGAACGATACGCGGTGCGGAGGAGGGGCTTAGGCTAGCGTTCTCAATGGAATGGCGGGGTAGGCCGAGCCTTCGAGGTCTCTATCGGAGTCTCGCGAACGGCACGTCCTTGTGCAAGAAGCGGTTGAAGCGCCTGCTCCCCGCCCCGAACGAAGCGGGGCAGGGATCGGGCGTGTGAGGGCTTAGGCGGCCTTGGCGAGGACGGCGGGGCGGGCGCCGTAGCTCGACTGGGCGGCGGCGACTCCGGAGCCGAGTTCGATCCGGGCTCCGCAATCGACGAGCGCCATCTCCGCCGCGGCCAGGGCGCCGAGCAGCATCACCTCGTTCGTCGCGCCGATATGGCCGATGCGGAAGACCTTCCCGTTGAGGCGCGCGAGGCCGGAGCCGAAGGACACGCCATAGCGATCGAAGGCGCGGCGCAGAACCGCGACCGCGTCGACGCCGGGCGGCGTGTAGACCGCCGAGACCGTGTCGGAATGCCATTTCGCCTCCTTCGCCACGAGGTGGAGGCCCCAGGCGGAGACGGCGGCGCGCACGCCGGAGGCGACGTGACGGTGGCGGGCGAAGACGTTTTCCAGCCCTTCCTCGAAGAGAAGATCGAGCGAGGCGCGAAGGCCGCGCAGAAGGACGGTGGCGGGCGTATAGGGGAAATAGCCGTCCTTGTTGGCGCGCATCATGTCTTCGAAGGAGAAGAAGCAGCGCGGAAAGGTCGAGGACTTGTGTGCCTCCAGGGCCTTCTCGCTCATGCAGATGATGGCGAGGCCCGTCGGCAGCATGAAGCCCTTCTGGCTGCCGGACACGATGCCGTCCACGCCCCACTCGTCCATGCGGAAATCGATCGAAGCGATGGACGAGACGCCATCGATATAGAGGAGGGCGGGGTGGTTCGATGCGTCGAGCGCCCTTCGCATGCCGGCGACGTCGGAGGTCACGCCCGTCGCCGTCTCGTTGTGCGTGCCGAGCACGGCCTTGATCCGGTGCTCCTTGTCCTTCGCCAGACGATCCGCGAAGATTTCGAGCGGAACGCCTTCGCCCCACTCGGCCTCGACGATTTCGGTCTCGAAGCCGAGGCGCCGGCACATGTCCGCCCAGAGGGTGGAGAACTGGCCGAAGGTCGAGACGAGCACCTTGTCGCCGGGATTGAGCGTGTTCGTCAGCACCGCCTCCCAGCCGCCCGTGCCGGACGAGGGATAGATGAAGGGCTGGCCCGTCTGCGTCTTGAAGACTTTCTTCAGGTCCGAAAAGAGCGGCAGGGTGAGCTTGGGAAAGTCCGGGGAGCGCATGTCCTCCTGCGGAATGTTCATCGCTCTGCGGACGGCATCCGGGACATTGGTCGGGCCGGGAATGAAGAGGCCGGGGTGATGGTGCATCGCTATCCTCAAGAGATCGCGGCGAACGAAGCGTCGCCTTTGGTGTGTCTTGAAGTCAACGCGACGCCACGAAGGGTGCCCGCATGAATGCGGTCCCTCCATCGCGGTGCCCATCGTCGCGAAGGTCTCCCGGCGACGACGGTGCTCCCGGGTGGGGGTCTTGAAAAGTCAGTTCTTCAGCAGCAAAGATAAGAAAATCTTATCGTTGGTTTGGCCAACATGCCGTTTCGACTGTCGCGGGGGGATCGATGTGCCGACGGCACGGGCGCTCGGCGGCTTTGGTCTCGACGGTAATCCCCGCTTTGAAGGCCGCGTCCGGGCTCATGCGAAAGGGCCCCGCACTGCGGAGCCCTTTCCAAGGTTCTGTCGGGTCGGGGGTCGCCTCAAGGCCCGAGGCGGCTTCGCTATTTCAGCGCGAGAGCGGGCTCCAGGGGAGCGACGGGCATTCCGGGACCGATCTTCTGGAGATTGCCGACGATGATGCGGTCCTGTTCCGAAACGCCGGCCACGGCGACGAGATCGCCCTCGGTCTGGCCGAGCGTGACGAGCTTCTGCTCCACCTTGTTCTCCTTCCCGACGATATAGACGTACTTGCCGAGCTGGCTGGAGCCGATCGCGATGTTCGGCACCATCAGGACGTCGTCGTCGTCGCGCAGCTTGAGCCCGGCGCTGACATACTGGCCGGGAAGAAGCAGGTCGTCGTCGTTTCGGATCGAGGCTCTCGCCGTGATCGTGCCCGACTGCGGATCGACCATGTTGTCGATGAAGGTCAGCTCGCCCTTGTGCCGGATGCTCTCCACGCCGGGCACCGTGACGTCGACCGAGACGGGGCCCTTGCCGCGGGCCTCGATGATCTCCTTCAGGTCGCGCTCGCTCGGATTGAAGGTCACGTAGATCGGGTTCAGCTGAACCAGCGTGTTCAAGGTGGCGCCGCCGGCGCTGATCAGCGTGCCGACCGGGGCGCGGTCGCGGCCGATCCGGCCCGCGAAGGGCGCGCGGATCTCGGTGTAGCTGAGGTTCAGCTCGGCCGAGCGGACGGCGGCCTCGCTGACGGCGAGACCCGACTCGGCCTGGAGGCGCGTGCTGGAGCGCTGGTCGAACGTGTCCTTGGCCAGTGAGCCGCTCTGGACGAGCGAAGACGAGCGGTTCGCCGTCGCGCGGGCATAGTCGAGGGCGGCGGAGTCGCGGGCCGCGACCGCGCGGGCCTGCTCCAGCGCCACTTCGTAGTCGCGCGAGTCCAGGCGGTAGAGGAGGTCGCCCTCCGCCACGTTCGCGCCGTCCGGGAAGAGCTGGGCGGCGACGAAGCCGGAGACCTTGGCCTGGAGGCCGACCGACCGGATGGCCTCCGTCCTCGCGGAATAGGTGAGGAGAACCGGCAGCGTCTTCTTGACGACGGCGGCGGTCGGAACCGGCATGGGCGGCGGAGCGCCCGCTGCGGGCGCGGGCGCCTGTTCCTCCGCTGCGAAGGTCTGGAGGGCGGCGCGGTTGCGCCAGGCCATGTCGGCGCCGACGGCCAGAGCGAGCACGGCGGCCGATATCAGGGTGAACTTGATCAGTTTCATGAAACGGACTCCAGCTTCATTCTGCCGGGAGGGGATGGGCGGCGTCGGGCGAGCCGGACGGGGCGTGGTCGCCCGTCGGCTCCTTGCGCTCGCGCCACTCTTCAATGATCGCATAGAAGACGGGCACGAAAAGGAGGGTGAGGATCGTCGCGGCGAGCATGCCGCCGAAGACGGTCGTGCCGATCGACTGCCGGCTCGCCGCGCCCGCGCCCGTCGCCCGCATCAGCGGCACGACGCCGAGGATGAAGGCGAAGGCGGTCATCAGGATCGGGCGCAGGCGAAGCCGCGCGGCATCCTTGGCGGCCTCGACGATGCTCAAGCCCTCCATACGCCGCCGCTTGGCGAATTCCACGATCAGGATCGCGTTCTTGGCGGCGAGGCCGATCAGCATGACGAAGCCGATCTGGGAATAGACGTCGATCTGCAAACCTCGCACCTGCAGCGCCAGGACCGCGCCGAAGAGGGCGAGCGGCACGGCGAGCAGCACCATGAACGGCATGGACCAGCTCTCGTACTGCGCGGCGAGGATCAGGAACACGAAGACGATGGCGAGGCCGAAGATGATGCTGGCGAGCGAGCCGGCCTTCAGCTCCTGGAAGGTGATGCCGGTCCATTCGAAGGCGAAGTCGCGGGGCAGCGCCACCGCCGCCGCCCGCTCCATGGCCGCCACGGCATCGGAGGTCGAGAAGCCGGCGGCCGGGCCGCCATTGATGAGGGCGGAGGCATAGTTGTTGTAGTGCGGCACGGTTTCCGGCCCGACGATGGGCTTCAATGTGCCCAGCGTGGAGAGAGGGACCATGACCCCGGCCGCGTTGCGGACGTAGAGCCGGGACAGGTCGGAGGCGGTCGCCCGCGCGGCCTCCTCCGCCTGCAGCGTCACGCGGAACGTGCGGCCGAAGAGGTTGAAGTCGTTCACGTAGAGCGAGCCGAAGAAGATCTGCAGCGTGTTGAACACGTCGGGCAGGTCGAGCCCCAGAAGCTTGGTCTTGTTGCGGTCGAGGTCGAAGTCGAACTGCGGCGTCGAGGTCGAGAAGGACGAGAAGAGCTGGTAGGGATTGAGCTCCGGCTGCTTGCGCGCCTCCGCGATGACGGCCTGGACCGCCTCGTTGAGCGCCACGCTGCCGCGGCCGGCGAGGTCCTCGACCTGGAACTCGAAGCCGCCGGTCGCGCCGAGGCCCGGGATCGAGGGCGGATCGAAGGACAGGGCGAAGGCTTCGGGAATCTGCATCAGCTTGCCGCGAACCTCCTCGACGATCTTCGAGGCGTTCTGCTCGGGCCCGCGCTCGTCCCAGGGCTTCAGGATCGCGAACTCAACGGCGGAGTTGGACTGCGCCGCATTGGTCAGGAAGTTCAGGCCGCTGATGGAGCCGACGATCTCGACGCCCGGCGTCTCTTCCAGAAGCTCGCGCACCTTGGCCGCGACCGTATCGGTGCGCTCCAGCGAGGCGCCGTCGGGAAGCTGGATCACGACGAAGAAGTAGCCCTGGTCCTCGACCGGCAGGAAGGTCGAGGGGAGCTTCTGCCAGATGTTGAAGGTCGCGACCATCGTCAGCACGAAGGCGATCAGCACCGCGATCCGCCAGCGGATGAGGACGCCGACGAGATTGGCATAGGCGTGGGACAGCCATTCGAAGGCCGCGTTGAACCAGCGGAACGCGAAGAAGCGGACGGCTGGCCGATGCGTCAGGAAGGCGGCGCTGAGCGCGGGGCTCAGCGTCAGCGAGTTGAAGGCGGAAATGCCGACCGAGATCGCGACCGTCAGGGCGAACTGGTTGTAGAGGCTGCCGGCGACGCCGGGAATGAAGGCAACGGGAATGAACACGGCCATGAGGACGGCCGTCGTCGCGATGATCGGTCCCGTCACTTCCTTCATGGCGCGGCGCGTCGCTTCCAGCGGCGGATGACCGTCCTCCAGCTGCCGCTCGACATTCTCGACGACGACGATCGCATCGTCGACCACGAGGCCGATGGCGAGCACCATGCCGAGCAGGCTCAGCATGTTCAAAGAGAAGCCCAGCATCTCCATGACGACGAGCGTCGCGACCAGCGAGACCGGAATGGCGATGATCGGGATCAGCGTCGTGCGCCAGCTCTGCAGGAAGACGAAGACGACGAGGACGACGAGGAACAGGGCCTCGCCGAGCGTCACGACCACGTCGTGCATGGCGGCGGAGACGAAGCGGGTCGTGTCGTAGTGCATCGCGTAGGCGATGCCCTTCGGGAACCGCTGCGACAGCTCGTCCATCTTCGCCTTGACGTTCTTCTGAAGGTCGAGCGCGTTGGAGCCGGGCATCTGGAACACGGCGAGGACGACGGTCGGGTCCGTTCCGAAGAAGGCGGTCGAGGCATATTGCAGCGAGCCCAGCTCGATGCGCGCGACGTCGCGAAGGCGCACCGCAGACCCGGTCTCGGGATTGGCGCGCACGATGATCTGGCCGAACTCGGCGGGGTCGCTGAGGCGGCCGACCGCATTGACCTGCATCTCGAAGGGCGTGCCGGCGGGGGCGGGCGACTGGCCGATCTTGCCGGCCGCCACCTGGACGTTCTGCTCGGCCACGGCCCGGCTGACGTCGACGGCGGTGACGTCGAGATTGGCCATGCGATCGGGGTCGAGCCAGATGCGCATCGAGTAGCGCCGCTCGCCGAAGATCTGCACGTCGCCGACGCCGGGAACGCGCTTCAGCGGATCGGCGACCTGAAGGAAGGCGTAGTTGGAGAGCGCCACGGGATCGAGCGACCCGTCGGGGGAGACGAGATTGACGATGAGCGCGAAGTTCGGATTCTGCTTCTTGACCGTCACGCCGCCCTGATTGACGATTCCGGGAAGGGCGGAGGAGGCCTGGGAGACGCGGTTCTGCACGTCGACGGCCGCGATATCGATGTCGTAGCCGATGTCGAACGTGACCGTGATCGTCGCCGAGCCGTCGTTCGAGCTGGTCGAGGACATGTAGGTCATGCCCTGCACGCCGTTGATCTGCTGCTCCAGCGGGGTCGTCACCGTGTCGGCGACGACCTGCGCGCTCGCGCCGGGATACTGCGCCGATACGACGACCTGCGGCGGCGTGATGTCGGGAAACTGCGAGACAGGCAGCAGGAAATAGCAGATGGCGCCCGCCAGAACCATGACGATGGCGATGGCGGACGCGAAGATCGGCCGGCGTGTGAAGAAGTCTACCATGTCAGTCCGATCGATCTAAAATCGCGGCACGAGACCCGTGCGGCTTTCAGCCTTGGCCCTGTTTGCGGTGCACCGTAACGGTGACGGCATGCGGAGCGCCGAGGCCACGCGAGGGGCGCAAAGCGAAGGGCTCGTTGGCGGCCCAGGCGGAGGCCTGCTGCCGCAGTTTCGAGCGCAGACGATCCACATTGACCCGATCCGCCTTCATCAGGGCATGAATGGTCGGGTCCGCCATGATCTCGTCGATCGTGGGTTCGGTGCGAGCACATTCGGACATGGTGTCAACTCCTTGTGTCTGCATCTTCATCCCACCCGTCTTTTCAGGGGGCGCTGCCAGGACCATCTACCTTGCAGCTCACTGAGGAGGGTGTTACTAGTCAGTACCAGTTATGGGTGACAGATCGGTAACATCTCGTCAAGTGGCGGATGAAATGGAGTTCGTAGGGTTCTATGACCGACATCACTTCAGGCATCGGACGCCCGAGAGACCGCATTCTGGGCACCGCCCGCTCGCTGTTCCGCCGATGCGGAATCCGGGGGACCGGCGTCGACGCCATCGCCGAGACGGCGGGCACGAACAAGATGACGCTCTATCGCCACTTCCAGTCGAAGGACGCGCTCATCGTCGCCTGCCTGCAGCAGGCGACCATCGATGCCGACGTGTTCTGGCAGAAGCTGGAGGAGATGGCCCCCGGCGATCCGGCGGGGCAGCTCGACGCCTGGGTCGCCTGCGTGGAAGAGAACCTGCACGACAACCGGGGCTGCGACGTCTCCAACGCGGCGGTCGAGCTTCCCGAGGCCTGCGACACCGTTCGCCAGACGATTTCCGATTTCAAGAAGGATCAGCGCCTGCGCCTGATCCAGCTCTGCCGCGATGCCGGCGCCGTGGAGGCCGAGGAACTGGCCGACACGCTGGCGCTTCTCGTGGAGGGCGCGCGCATCAGCAAGCAGACGATGGGCGAGACGGGACCGAGCGGAAGCTTCGGCCGCTGCGCCAAGGTCGCGGTCGCCTCCTTCCTTCGACACGGCGCCGCCGCCTGATCCGGGACCGGCCTACTCGGCTTGGAGGACACTTGGCGCGGAAACGCGCCTTCGACCGGGCCTTTATGTTGACGAACACCATCAAGTTTTTATACGGCTGACGGGGGCGGCGATCGGTTGCTCGCCGACAGAGTGAGCCTGCCATGTTCCGCGACCATCGCGCCGTCTCACGGGGCCCGTCCGAAGCGACCTGCGCTGCATCGATATCGGGATCGGTCGGCTTTTGGCGCTTCGCATCATCGGATGCGGCAATGCCGTCGGGCAGGGCGACCTTCGGGCTCGGCCGGGCAGGACGATGAGGATCTCCCGCACGCCTGTCCCGCTGGCGATCACGCGCCGCGCCGTTCTCGGGGCTCTGGCCGCTTGTGCCGCGGTGCGCCCGGCCCATGCGCAGGAGATGCGCTTCAGCCATGTCTACGGCGAGACCGTCCTGCCG
The DNA here is from genome assembly GCF_001425485.1 of Aureimonas sp. Leaf427. Lineage (GTDB taxonomy): Bacteria > Pseudomonadota > Alphaproteobacteria > Rhizobiales > Rhizobiaceae > Plantimonas. The sequence continues at coordinate 173,082 of NZ_LMQW01000043.1, forward strand.
CGTCCGGCCGAGCGCGTCGTCTCGCTCGGCTTCACCTCGCACGATCCGCTGCTGGCGCTCGGGCAGCCGCCGATCGCGCTGCGCTACTGGTTCGGCGACGAGCCGAACGGCGTCTGGCCATGGGCACGACCCTATCTGAACGGTGCGGAGCCCGCTGTGATCTCCGGCGAGATCGCCATGGAAACGGTCGCGGCGCTTCAGCCCGATCTCATCGTCGGCATCGGGTCGGGCATCTCCGAGGCCGAGTACGCGATCCTGTCGCAGATCGCGCCGACGCTGATGCAGGAGAAGGACCGGCCGGCCTATGGCACGCCCTGGGACGAGCTGACGCGTCTTCTCGGCCGCGCCCTCGGCAGGGAGGCCAAGGCCGAAGAGGTCATCGCCGCCACGCGGCGGCAGTTCGCGGAGGCGCGTGCGCGCCATCCCGACTGGGCCGGGCGTACGGCGGCGGCGGCCTATCATTTCGGCGGCGAGACCGGCGCCTTCGCCCGCACGGACACGCGCGGCGGGTTCCTGGCCGAACTCGGCTTCGCGCCGATGCCGGAGGTCGAGCGGCTGGCGGGCGACGCCTTCTTCGTCGGACTGTCGCCCGAGGACCTGTCGCCGATCGACGCCGATCTCCTGATCTGGATATCGACCTTCGACGAGGCGCCCGATCTCGTATCCCTGGCGATGCGCCGGATGCTGAAGGCGCATCGGGAGGGCCGGGAGGTCTTTGCGGGATCGCAGATCGCGGCGGCCTTGTCCTTCGGCAGCGTCCTGTCGCTGCCCTTCGCCCTGTCGCAGCTGGAAGGCGACATCGCGGCCGCTTTCGACGGCGATCCGGCAACCGTCGTCGCCAGCGCCGAGAAGGCGGGTCTTTCGCCTTGAAGGCAGCGATCGGCGCCGCGGCGCTTCTCCTTCTCGCCGCGGTCTCGACATTGGCCCTCGGCGTTCGCAGCGCGGCGCCCCTCGACATCTGGCGGGCCTTTACGGCGTTCGATCCCGGCGACCCGCTCCATTCGACCATCGTCTCCATCCGTCTGCCGCGCCTCGCCGCCGGCCTCATCGCCGGCGCGGCGCTCGGCATGGCGGGAACGGTGATGCAGGCCCTGACGCGCAATCCGCTCGCGGACCCCGGTCTTCTCGGCGTCGGTGCGGGCGCGGCCTTTTCGGTCGTCATCGGGTCGCTTCTTCTCGGCGAAGCCGACAGCGGCACCGTCACCGCGCTCGCCTTTCCCGGCGCCGCCGTGGCCGCGCTGCTCGCCTTCGCGCTCGGCGGCGGCTTTCGCGGCGATGTGGGGCCGGTTCGGCTGACGCTGGCGGGCGCCGCGCTCAACGCGCTGCTTCTGTCGCTCGTCTCGGCCGTGGTCCTGACGCGCAGCGACAGTCTCGACGTCTTCCGCTTCTGGGTGACGGGATCGCTCGCGCAGGCCGGCGAACGACCGCTGATCGGCATGGGGCTCGTCGTTGTCGCCGCGACCGCCTTCGCCTGGGTGGCGGCTCCCGCGATCGAGACGCTGTCGCTCGGCACCACCCTTGCCAGGGGACTGGGAACGCGGCTCGTGCGGGCGCAGGTCGCCTCGCTCCTCGTGGTCACGCTCCTGACGGGCGCCGCCGTTTCCGTGGCCGGGCCGATCGCGTTTCTCGGCCTGATGGTGCCGCCGCTCGCCCGGCGTCTCGCCGGCCACGGCCTGCGGGCGGGGCTCCTGGCCTCGGCGGCGATCGGGGCCTCGATCCTTCTCCTCGCGGATACGGCGGGCCGCCTCGTTCTGGCGCCGAGCGAGGTGCGCGTCGGCGTGATGACGGCGCTCGTCGGCGGGCCGGTCTTCATCGGCATCGCGCGCCGGCTGCAGGGCGGGCGCCACGGATGAAGCGCGGGGGCGTTACTCTGGCCGTGCTGCTGATCGCGGCCGTGCTCGCGGCGCTGATGATCGGCGAGGTCCTGATCGGCCCGGCCGATCTCTGGCGCGGCCTCTGGGCCGGCGAGGGACCGGGGAGCCTGACCCTGCGCGTCATCCGGGGGCCGCGCGTCGCGAGCGCCGTCGGGGTCGGTGCGCTGCTCGGCCTCTCCGGCGCGGTGCTGCAGTCGCTCTTGCGAAACCCGCTCGCCGCGCCCGACATTCTCGGCTTCAATGCGGGCGCGGGCTTAGCCGTGGTCGCAGCGCTCGCCTTCGGGATCGTCGCGCCGGCGCCTCTTCTGGCCGCGGCCGGCGGTATCGCCGCAGCGCTTCTGATGGCGGCGCTCGCCTATCGACCGGGCCATGCGACCTCGACGCTGACGCTGATTCTCGTCGGCCTCGGCGTCGGCTTCTCCGCTGGCGCGATCGGTGCCTTCCTGCTGCTTGCTTTGCCGACGACGCAAGCGGCCGAAGCGCAGCGCTGGCTTTCCGGATCGCTCGCGGCGCGGACCTGGGCGCATGCGGCCGAGGTCTGGCTGCTCGGCGCAGGTCTGACGCTTCTTCTCGCCGTGCAGATTCCTGCGCTGAAGCTTCTGGAACTCGGGGCCGATCTCGCCGCCGGGCTCGGCCTTCGCGTGGAGCGCGCGCGCTGGGGTCTCGTCGGGACGGCGGTTCTGCTGGCTGCGGCGGCGGTCGCGATCGCGGGACCGGTGCCCTTCGTGGCGCTGATGGCCGCGCCGCTCGGCATCGCGTTGACGGGCGCGCGGGAGCCTGCCGGCCGGCTCGCCGCCGCGGCCGGCGCCGGAGCGCTGGTCACGGTTCTGTCCGACCTGGCCGCCCGCGCGGCGATCCCCGGCCTTCAGCTTCCCATCGGCGTGATGACGGGTCTTCTCGGCGCGCCCTACCTCTTGTGGCGCCTGTCGCGCGAGATGGAGAAAGGCGAGCTGTGAGCGACTTCCTTCTGCGGGCCGAGGGCCTCGGCATCGGCTATCGCGACCGCCGCGTGATCGACGACCTGACGCTGGACCTGCCGGCCGGCCGCGTGACGGCGCTGCTCGGCCCGAACGGCTGCGGCAAGTCCACGCTGCTGCGCACCTTCGCCCGGCTCATCGGGCCGCAGGCCGGGCGCGTGACGCTGGGCGGCACCGATGTCCACGCACAGGACACGAGAGCGCTCGCGCGAAAGCTCGCGATCCTGCCGCAATCGCCGCTGGCGCCCGGCGGCATCACGGTGCGCGAGCTCGTGCATCGCGGGCGGGCGCCCTGGCGCGGCTTCCTGTCGGCCTGGACGACAGCGGACGAGGCGGCCTGCGCCCGCGCGCTGGAGGCGGTCGGCATGGGCGATCTGGCGGAGCGGCCGCTGGACGAGCTGTCGGGCGGGCAGCGCCAGCGCGCCTGGATCGCGCTCGCGCTCGCGCAGGAGACGGGGCTGCTGCTGCTCGACGAGCCGACGACTTGGCTGGATCTGCCGCACCAGATCGAGGTCCTGTCGCTGCTCCGGCGCCGAAACCAGGAGATCGGAACGACCGTGATCAGCGTGCTCCACGATCTCAATCTCGCGGCACGCTTTTCCGATCACCTCGTCCTCATGGGTCCGAGGGGACTGGTCGCCACGGGCAAGCCGGCGGAGGTCGTCACGCCCGACCATCTCCTGGCCGCCTTCGGCCTTTCCGCCATGGTCATGCCGGACCCCGTCACGGGCTCTCCGATGGTCATTCCGCTGTAGAGACAGGCGCCGGGCGGCCAAGTCGGCCACCCGCGGGCGTGCTTGTGCGGCAGCCGATGGCGGGACAGCGCGAATCGTCGGCCCCGGGCCGACGTCGAACGCGAAAAGGCGCCCTTCACATCAGGTGAAGGGCGCCTCGTCATATCGATCGTGGCATAGAAAACGAGCGGAGCCAGCGGCGCCGCCCGCCCGTATCAGCCGAAGCTTGCGAAGGACGGCGTGCTCGGGGAGACGCTCATCTCGGCGGCCTGGATCGTGGGAACGTTCGGGATCTGTGCCGGCGAAGGCTCGGACCCGTTGTCGATGTCGCCGGCCATCTTCCGCCAGGCGGCTTCGGAACGGAGCGAGCGCTCGCGGACATTCTGCAGGGTCGCGGAGGCCGCGATCTTGCTGCATTCGGCGGCCTGATCGAGATAGAACGCGATCTTGGCGGAGGGAGCGGACTTCGAGGAGATGATCATCATATCTCCGTTATAGGGCATCGATGATGAAAGTCGCGCCACAATCGTCGCAGCCGGCTTCTTTCTTCATTTCTTCTCAAGATTTCACGTTCGGCAGATTTTTACCGGCCCGCTCTTTGCGAGATATTTCCTCCGATGCCGGAGCATCGGTTATTTTCCCGACATCTGCTGGAGATCGACCGGATTTCCGCCGATCCAGACGCCCTTCAACGCCGGCACCTCGTTGATCCACACCATGTCGGCGCGGCTGCCGGGGCGAAACTGTCCGTGACGTTCGGAGAGGCCGAGGAATTCGGCGGGATAGAGCGAGCACATGCGCAGGGCTTCTTCCAGCGGAACGCCGAGCATCCGCACGAGGTAGTGCAGCGCGCCGATCATGGTGAGATCGGAGCCCGCCAGCGTTCCGTCCGCGAGCGTCAGGCGGCCGTTCTGCCGCGTGGCCACGCGCCCGCCGAGTTCGAACCGATCCTCGCTGGAGCCGACGGTCGGCATGGCGTCGGTGACGGCGACGAGCTTGCGCTTCCCGCTCTTGGCTCTAAGCGCGGCGCCGAGCGCGGCGGGATGGACGTGGAACCCGTCCGGGATGAAGCCGCACCAGACCTCTTGGCTCGCCAGCGCCGCGCCGACGAGGCCGGGGCTGCGGTGATTCATCTGGCTCATGGCGTTGAAGAGGTGCGTCACGCAGCTCGCGCCCGCCGCGAAGGCGGCGGTGGCGGTCTCGAAATCGGTGTCGGAATGGCCGAGCGAGACGCGGATGCCGGCCTCGGACAGCGCGGATATCTGGGCGTTCGACACGCTTTCGGGCGCGACGGTGAGGAGGAGCGGGCGAAGCGTCGTGGCGAGAAGCGCCTCCAGGTCGCTCGCCTCCATCCGACGGATCAACGCGGGATCGTGGGCGCCCTTGCGCGCGACCGATAGGAAGGGGCCTTCGACATGGATGCCTATGCAGCCGGGCACGCCGGCGGAGACCGCGGCGGCGGCGGCCTCGATGGCGGCGAAGGTGATCTCCGGCCGGTCTGTGATGACGGTGGGCAGAAGGGCGGTCGAGCCGTAGCGGGCATGTGCCGCGCAGATACGCCGGATGCCCTCGACGGTCGGCTCTTCGTTGAGGAGCACGCCGCCTCCGCCGTTCACCTGGATGTCGACGAAGCCGGGCGCGAGGAGGCCGCCGTCGAGACTGCGGCGCTCGATCGACGACGGCAGCGCAGCCTCGGAGACGATCTCCGCGACCTGTCCGTCCTCGACGACGAGCGCCTGGCCGGATCGGCTGGTGTGCCCGTCGAAAATATCGGCTCCCACATAGGCGATGCGCATCAGACCGTCTCCGTCACCTTCTTCAGACCGCGCGGCACGTCCGGGTTCTGGCCGCGCGCCCGCGCCACCGTCTCCACGAAGCGGTAGAAGGAGACCAGCATGGAGAGGGGCTCGGTCAAGGCGTGGCCCGTGGCGACATGCGGCAGGCGGACGCCCGATCCGGCTTCGCCGACCGTGAAGAGCGCAGCGCCCGAGGCCGAGACGCGGGCGCAGATCTCGGAGAGGCCGGGCCGGGCGGCGTCGTCCGGCACGAAGGCGAGAATGGGGAAGCCGTTTTCGACGAGCGAGACCGGACCGTGCAGCACTTCCGCGCCCGAATAGGCCTCGGCATGGAGGACGGAGGTCTCCTTCAGCTTCAGCGCCGCTTCGCAGGCGACCGCGAAGCCGGGGCCCCGGCCGAGCGAAAAGAGTGACTTGGCTCGAACGCAGTTGTCGAGCGCCGGCGACCAGTCCTGTTCGAGCGCTTGCTCCAACTGGTCCGGAAGAGCGTCGAGCGCGCCGGAGAGGCTCGCGTCCTCGGTTCGGGCCGCGAGGATCGCGAGGGCGGCGACGACGGACGTGACGAAGCTCTTCGTCGCCGCGACGCTGCGCTCGGGCCCCGCATGGAGCGGCAGACGCCAGGCGGCCGCCTCCAGAAGCGGGGAGCCCTCGACGTTTCCGATGGCGATCGTCTCGGCGCCGCCGGCGCGGGCGGCGGCGAGGAGAGCCACGATATCGGGGCTCTTGCCCGACTGGGAGACGGCGAGCGCGGCCTGACCGCCGAGCGCCAGCTTGGTGCCGTAGACCGAGACCACGCTCGGCCCCAGCGAGGCGACGGGACGGCCCGTCATGATCTCGCAGGCATATTTGAAATAGGTGGCGGCATGGTCGGAGGAGCCGCGCGCGATCGTGACGACGACGGCGGGATCGAGGTCGCGCAGGCGCGCGCCGATCCGCGCGGCCTCCGTGCCGGACTGGCGCTGGAACCGCCGGATCGCGTCGGGAATCTCGTCGATCTCCCGTCGCATGATGCTGGATTCGGTCACGATCATATCCGTTCGCTGAGATTGAGTTCGGCGACGAAGTCGTAGGCGTCGCCGCGATAATAGGACTGCGTCAGTTCCACCGGGCGACTCTGCGCATCGAAGGCGACGCGGATGATGGAGAGCGCCGCCGATCCCGGATCGAGGCCGAGAAGAGCCGCCTCGGCGGGTTTCAGATTTTCCGCCGTCAGCCGCTGGAGGGCGCGGACGGGCTTTCGCCCGGCCGCCTCCATCGCGGCATAGAGCGAAGCGCCGACGAGGTCCGGGTTCGGCAGGATGGAGGCGGGCACGCAGGCCCGCTCCACCGCCATCGGCATGCCGTCGGCGCGGCGCAGGCGGTGGAACCGGGCGACCTCGACGCCGGGCGAGAGGGCGAGCTGCATCGCCTCGGCGGGCGTGACCCGATCGAGCCCGCGCATCAGCCAGTCCGACGTCGTCTGGCGGCCGCGCGTGCGCATGTCCTCGGTGAAGGAGGTGAGGTGCGACAGACCCTGCTGCACCTTCCGCTCGCGGGCGGCGATGAACGTGCCCGAGCCCTGCCGTTGCTCAACGACGCCTTCGCCGGCAAGGCCGAGCATCGCCTTGCGGACGGTGACGCGGGAAATGCCCATTTCCTCCGCAAGATCGCGCTCGGAGGGGAGCGCATCGGCGGGTTTCAGGCGGCCGGTCTCGACGGCATCGCGAATTAGCGTCTGGAGCTTCAGATAGAGCGGGCCATCGCCGCGCGGCAGTGAGCCGGGGCCGAAGACGCCGCTCATCGTGCGCCCTGCCGGGCGGCGAAGACCGCGCGGGCGAGATCGAGGCCGCCCTCCATCGCATCGCCCAAAGGCTCGACGATCCGCCGGCCGAGATGGGGCGAGAGGCGCGGCCGGTAGCGCGGCGCCAGGCCGCCGAGAAGCGCGAGGGCGGGCGCGCCGAGATCGAGGGCCCGCTGCAGCATCGGTTCGATCGCGGCCAGGGATTCCTCGATCAGCCGGTTCGCGGTGGCGTCGCCGGCATCGGCATGGTCCCAGACGAGAGGAGCGAATCGCCCGAAGTCGCGGGGCAGGGCGGTGCTCGCGAACTCCACGATGGCCGGGGCCGAACCGGAGAATTCGCCGAGCACGGCCTCGCACAATCCCTCGCGCGGCAGGACGCCGTCGAGGGCGAGGAGGGCCGCCGCGAGGGCCCGGCGACCGAGATCGGCGCCGCTGCCCTGGTCGGACACGAGCATGCCCCAGCCGCCGAGAAGCGTGACGGCATCGCCCACGCGGACCGCGTAGGCCGAGCCCGTGCCGAGGATCGCGATGGCGCCGTCGCCACCGCCGAAGGCCCCGCGACAGGCCGTCACCGCATCCGTTTCCAAACCATAGGCCGCAAAGGGCAGTCCGCCCGCGCAGAAGGCTTCGGCCACCGACGTCACGTTCGCGCCGGCAAGGCCGAGGCCGGCATAGCATTGCGGCAGGGCCTCGGCTCCGAGCCCGCCTTCGCGAAGGACACGCTGCACCGTCGCCACGATCGTCGCGGTCGCGGCTTCGACGCCGGCGAAGACATTGGCGGTTCCGCCCTCGGCTTCGCCGACCAGCGTTCCGTCGGCATGGCGGATGCGGACGCGGCACTTGGTCCCGCCGCCATCGACCCCCACGAGGAAAACATTCGACATAGCGACGTCCGCGGTTTCTATAAGCCCAAAACAATACCACATGAGCGCGAGATGCGTACATGCTTTTCGGCGCTGAGCGGCGCATGCAAAGTTTAACGACCGTTTAGCCCTCGAAACAATGGGTTTCGAAAGGATGGTCCGAAAAATCGTTATTTTGATGCTCGATTTTTTTGCACTGCAGAAATTGTTGAAAAAAACTTCAACGGACCGCTGGACGAATGGCATTAGGGTGGTAACACTATTGGACGAGTGAAGCCGGGAGCGCGATGTGGTGGACGGAAGCGGGAAGGACGGTCTGGACAGTTTCGGAGCGCCGTCGTTCGCGCGGGCCGAACGCCGTCCGTTCGACGTCGATGACCAGGGTTCGGAGTCTGCCGCTTCGGGCGCAGTCGCCGGGGTCGAGGTCGCAATAGATGCGGCGGGCGAGCTTCGCTCGACCGAGCGTCTGGCGCCCCTGTCGAAGGGTCTCGATACGTGCGGCGGTGAGGAGGCTCTGGCTCGGCTCTTCGCCGGCCAGCTGCAGGCGGCCCGGGCCGTCGAGGCTGCGATACCCCGTATCGACGACGCGGTCGATCTGGCCGTCGCCTCGCTGTCGGGCGGCGGGCGGCTCGTCTATCTGGCGGCGGGCAGTCCGGCGCTGATCGCACTCGCCGACGCGCTCGAGATCCCGCAGACCTTCAGCGAAGATCCCGGCCGCTTCATCACCATTCTGGCCGGCGGGGCCGAGATCACGACGCGCTTCGGCGGCGTGGCGGAGGACGACGCGGCGGCGGCTCGCGATGCCGTTGCAGAAGCCGGGATCGGCCCGCGGGACTGTGTCGTCGCGATTTCCGCCAGCGGCTCCACGCCCTTCGTCGTCGAAGGTCTTGCCGCCGCGCGCCATGCGGGAGCGGCGAGCGTCGCCATCGCCAACCATGCGGAGGCGCCGATCCTTCGTGCGGCCGACGTCGCGGTCCTTCTCGACACCGGCCCCGAGATCGTCGCGGGCTCGACCCGCATGGGCGCGGGGACGGCACAGAAGATCGCGCTCAACATGCTTTCGACCGGGATCGCGATCCGTCGCGGCCATGTCCATGACGGGCACATGGTGTCGCTTCGCGCCGACAATGCCAAGCTGCGCGATCGCGCAGTGCGGATGATCGGCGACTGCGCCGGCGTCTCCCCGGGGCGGGCGGCGGAGGCGCTGGCCGAGAGCGGCGGCGCGGTGAAGCCTGCCATTCTTCTCGCGGCGGGAACCGCCGACCTTTCGGACGCCGAGGCGCGGCTGGCGCGGGCATCCGGACATCTTCGCGACGCGCTCGGCGCTCTCGAACCCTGACGGCAGCCGGGCGAGCCCGGATGCGCATGCAACTTCGACCGGCCGCGGCCGCAGGACAAAGGAAACGGCAATGCAGACGAGCATCCTGAAAGCCTCGATCAGCCTCGCAGCGCTCATGGCGCTCTGCGCCCCGTCGCTGGCGCAGACGACGCTGACGATCGAGAGCTGGCGCAACGACGACATCGCGACCTGGCAGGAGAAGGTCATTCCCGCCTTCGAGGCGGCTCATCCCGACATCAAGGTCGTCTTCTCCCCGACCGCGCCGACCGAGTACAACTCGGCCCTGTCCGCCAAGCTCGACGCCGGCTCGGCCGGCGACCTCGTCACCTGCCGTCCGTTCGACGCCTCGCTGAAGCTCTTCGAGAAGAAGCAGCTCGTCGATCTCGCGACGCTGCCCGGCATGGAGAACTTCACGCCGATCGCGCGCACCGCCTGGTCGAGCGACGACGGCAAGTCGACCTTCTGCGTGCCGATGGCCTCCGTCATCCACGGCTTCATGTACAACAAGACCGCCTTCCAGGAGCTCGGCGCCGAGGTGCCGAAGACGGAGGAGGAGTTCTTCGCGCTTCTGGAGAAGATCAAGGCGGACGGCCGCTACGTGCCGCTCGCCATGGGCACCAAGGACCAGTGGGAGGCGGCCACGATGGGCTACCAGAACATCGGTCCGAACTACTGGAAGGGCGAGGAAGGTCGCGAGGCGCTGATCGCGGGCAAGGAGAAGCTGACCGACGCGGCCTGGGAAAAGCCGCTGGAGACGATCGCCAAATGGGCGCCCTACATGGGCGACGGCTTCCAGGCCCAGACCTATCCCGACAGCCAGAACCTCTTCACGCTCGGCCGCGCCGCGATCTATCCCGCCGGCTCCTGGGAGATCACGCCCTTCGAGACGCAGGCCGATTTCGAGATCGGCGCCTTCGCGCCGCCGGTCCAGAAGGCGGGCGACACCTGCTACATCTCCGACCATCCCGACATCGCGCTCGGCCTCAACGCCGCCTCGCCGAACGCGGAAGCCGCCAAGACCTTCCTGTCCTGGGTCGCGAGCGCCGAGTTCGCCGACATCTACGCCAATGCCGCGCCGGGCTTCTTCCCGCTGATCGACAAGCCGATCGAGATCAAGAACGAGCTGGCCAAGAGCATCGTCGGCTGGCGCAACGACTGCCAGCGCACGATCCGTTCGACCTACCAGATCCTGTCGCGCGGGACGCCCAATCTCGAGAACGAGACCTGGACGGCGGCCGCCAACGTGATCAACGCGACGGAAACCCCGGCGCAGGCCGCCGAGAAGCTGCAGAAGGGCCTCGACGGCTGGTACAAGCCGGCGGCCCAGTAACTGCGCCATTCCGTTCGTCCCGGGCCGGCTTTGCCGGGTCCGGGACTGTGGATCATGGAAGGCGGCTCGGCCGCCTTCCTCCCTTCTTCAGACATGCGAGGCGGGTGGCCGGCGATGAGGCGTGATGACCGATAGTGTGAAGCCACGGCGCCGATGGCACATCGCCGTCTTTCTGGCGCCCGCTCTCCTCGTCTACACGATGATCATGCTGGTGCCGCTGGCCCAGACGCTCTGGCTCGGGCTCGAGAACGTCCGGGACGGAGAGGTGCGCTTCGTCGGGCTGGAGAACTTCCAGCTTCTCTTCGGCGATCCGCGCTGGTCGGCCGGGTTCTGGAACGCCTTCGCCAACAATTTCTATTTCTTCCTCTTCCACATGCTGGTGCAGAACCCGATCGGCATCGCGCTGGCCGCGCTCCTGTCGGTGCCGCGCCTGAAGGGCGTCGCGCTCTACAGGACCGCGCTCTTCCTGCCGACGATCCTTTCCTTCGTGATCGTCGGCTTCATCTGGAAACTGCTGCTCTCGCCGCTCTGGGGCGTCGCGCCGAACCTTCTCGGCGCCATCGGCCTGCGCTCCCTCTTCGCGCCCTGGCTCGGCCAGGAGGCCTACGCGCTGACCGCCGTCTCGCTCGTCTCGGTCTGGCAGTTCGTCGGCATTCCGATGATGCTAATCTATGCCGCGCTCATCACCATTCCCGACGAGATCACGGAAGCGGCCGAATGCGACGGGATCGTCGGCTTCAAGCAGTTCTTCAAGATCAAGCTGCCGCTGATCCTGCCGACGATCGGGCTGGTGGCGATCCTCACCTTCGTCGCCAACTTCAACGCCTTCGACATCGTCTATTCCATGCAAGGGGCGCTGGCCGGGCCGAACGGATCGACGGACATCCTCGGCACCTTCCTCTACCGAACCTTCTTCGGCTTCCAGCTGCAGAGCGGCGACCGGCACATGGGCGCGGCCGTCGCGACCGCCATGTTCCTCATCATCCTCATCGGCGTGTCGCTCTATCTTTTCGTCGTCCAGCGGCGGCTGCGCCGCTACCAGATGTGACGGGCGCGACCATGACGAAGACCACTCTCCGTGCCCCGACGCAGCGCCTGCGCATGGGCCTCGTCCATCTGGCTCTCCTCGCCTACACGCTCGTCTCGGTCCTGCCTGTGATCGTCGTGGTGATGAACTCGTTCAAGACGCGCAAGGCGATCTTCGCCTCGCCGCTCTCCCCGCCGATGCCGGGGACGGCGAGCTTGGCTGGCTATCGCACGGTCATCGCGCAGGGCGACTTCCTCCTCTACTTCCAGAACAGCCTGATCGTGACGATCGCGTCCCTCGTCTTCGTGCTCCTCTTCAGTGCGATGGCGGCCTTCGCGCTGTCGGAGTACCGCTTCCGGCTGAACGCCTTTCTCGGCCTCTTCCTCGCGCTCGGCATCATGGTGCCGATCCGGCTCGGAACCGTCGCGCTGCTGCAGATGATGGTGTCCGCCGGGCTCGTGAACACGCTGACGGCGCTGATCCTCGTCTACACCGCACAGGGTCTGCCGCTCGCCGTCTTCATCCTGTCGGAGTTCATGCGCGGCGTGTCGGACGATCTGAAGAATGCCGGGCGCATCGACGGCCTGTCGGAATACCGGATCTTCTTCGTGCTCGTCCTGCCGCTGGTGCGCCCGGCCATGGCGACGGTCGCGGTGTTCACGATGATCCCGATCTGGAACGATCTCTGGTTTCCGCTGATCCTGGCGCCCGGCGAGGCCACCAAGACCGTGACGCTCGGCGCGCAGATCTTCCTCGGCCAATACGTGACGAACTGGGAGGCCGTGCTGGCGGCGCTTTCGCTGGCGATCCTGCCGATCCTCGTGCTCTACCTTCTGTTCTCGCGCCAGCTGATCCGCGGCATCACGGCGGGAGCGGTGAAATGAAGCCGCTGCGCACCTTCGTCATGGGGCTCGGCCAGATGGGCCGCTCCCACGCGCTCGCCTATCACGCCGATCCCGGCTTCGAGATCGTCGCGCTCGGCAACCGATCGCCCGTAGATCTGCCGGGCGAGCTGGCCGGCTATCACCGCGTGACCACGTTCGAGGAGGGGCTGGCGCTGAAGCCGGACCTGGTCGCGATCGCGACCTACACCGACAGCCACGCCGATTTCGCGATCCGGGCCATGGAGGCGGGGGCGCATGTCTTCGTCGAGAAGCCGCTCGCCGCGACCGTGGAGGACGCCGAGCGCGTCGTCGAGGTCGCCCGCCGGACCGGGGCCAAGCTCGTCGTCGGCTATATCCTGCGCCATCACCCGTCCTGGATCCGCTTCATCCGCGAGGCCCGCGCGCTCGGCGGCCCCTATGTGTTCCGCATGAACCTCAACCAGCAATCGTCGGGCGCGGCCTGGGCGATCCACAAGCGGCTGATGGAGACGACCTCGCCCATCGTCGACTGTGGCGTGCACTATCTCGACGTGATGCTGCAGATCACCGATCCCGCGCCCGTCGAAGTGCGCGGCATGGGCTTGCGCCTGTCCGACGAGATCGACGGGTCCCAAGTCAATTACGGGCATCTCCAGGTGCTCTTCGCCGACGGCTCGCTCGGCTGGTACGAGGCGGGCTGGGGCCCGATGATCTCCGAGACCGCCTTCTTCGTGAAGGACGTGATGAGCCCGAAGGGCTCGGTCTCGATCGTCATGGAGGAGGGCGCGCGCTCCGCCGACATCGACACGCACACGCGCACGTCGCGCATCCGCGTGCACCATGCGGGGCTCTCGCCGGAGGGCGACTTCGCGCGGGCCGACGACATGGTGTCCATGGCGGGCGAGCCCGACCACGACGCGCTCTGTCTTGCCGAGCAACGCTTCGTTCTGAAGGCGATCGAGGACGACCTCGATCTCTCACGGCACATGGAGGACGCCGTGCGCTCGCTCGCCGTGGTTCTCGCCGCCGACCGCTCGATGCGCGAAGGGCGCCCGATCCAACTGTAAACGCCGCTTGTCCCGACCGGCCGCGAGCCCCCGGCCGGTCGCCAGCCCATGATCCGTTTTTCGTGAAAGATGCCCGTGCGATCCCTCAAGCTTACCAACATCGTGAAGACGTTCGGCCAGGTCGAGGTCCTCAAGGGCGTCGATCTCGACGTGGAAGAGGGCGAGTTCGTCGTCTTCGTCGGCCCGTCCGGCTGCGGCAAGTCCACGCTCATGCGGATCATCGCCGGGCTGGAGACGCAGACCTCCGGCTCGGTCGAGATCGCCGGACGCAATGTCGACGCGCTCGTCCCGTCCAAGCGCGGCATCGCGATGGTCTTCCAGTCCTACGCGCTCTATCCGCACCTGACCGTCGCCGGCAACATGACGCTGGCGCTGAAGGAAGAGGGCGTCGGCAAGGCCGAGCGCGAGGCGCGCGTGGAGAAAGCGGCGGGGCTCCTGCAGCTCTCGGCGCTTCTGGCGCGGCGCCCGGCCGAACTTTCCGGCGGGCAGCGCCAGCGCGTCGCCATCGGACGCGCCATCGTGCGGGAGCCGGCGCTGTTCCTCTTCGACGAACCGCTATCCAATCTCGATGCCGCGCTTCGCGTCAACACGCGGCTGGAGATCGCCAAGCTCCACCGAACGCTCGGCGGGACCATGGTCTACGTCACGCACGACCAGATCGAGGCGATGACGCTGGCCGACAAGATCGTCGTTCTCAACGGCGGACGGATCGAGCAGATCGGCCGGCCGATCGACCTCTACAACCGGCCGGACAACATCTTCGTCGCGGGGTTCATCGGATCGCCCAAGATGAACTTCCTGACCGGCCCGCTCGCCGAGCGGGCGAGTGCCGCGACGATCGGCATTCGTCCGGAGCATCTGAGGATCGATCCGGCCGGCGAGTGGGCAGGGGTGGTGCGGCATGTGGAGCATCTGGGCTCCGACAGCTATCTCTATGTCGTGCTGACGGAGGGGCCGGAGGTGACCGTTCGCATTCCCGACCAGACGGAGATCGGTCTCGACGACGCCGTCCGGCTGACGCCGATGCCGGGCCGCATCCACCGGTTCGGCAAGGACGATCGCGTCCTGCGGGACTGATCCGTGCATCGAACCGAGGCGGCCGGGCTGGGAATGGCGGGCGGGCGCGTCTATCAGGACGCATCACAGAGTCGCGCGAAGGATCGACGTCGCGCATTCGAACGAGTGGGGTGTTTTCGATGAGCCGATCCGGCGATGTCCGTTCCTACGTGTTTGCGCCTCCGCCCCAGGCGGCCGTGCCGGTCGCCGGCGGCGAGGGGCTTTTCCCGGTCCGCCGCATCTATTGCGTCGGACGCAACTTCGCCGACCACGCGATCGAGATGGGCCACGATCCCGCCCGCGAGCCGCCCTTCTTCTTCCAGAAGAACGCCGACTGCCTCGTCGTGTCCGGCGGGGACTTCCGCTACCCGTCCGCCTCCGAGGACGTCCATCACGAGGTGGAACTCGTCGTCGCGCTGAAGAGCGGCGGCACGGATATCTCCGCGGACGACGCCCTGGCGCATGTCTACGGCTATGGCGTCGGCCTCGACATGACGCGGCGCGATCTCCAGGGCGAGGCGAAGAAGGCCGGGCGGCCCTGGGAGATCGGCAAGGCCTTCGACGGCTCCGCTCCCTGCTCGGCGATCGTGCCGGCCGAGAATGCCGGCGATCTCTCCAAGGGGCGCATTCGTCTCACCGTCAACGGCGAGACGCGGCAGGACGGCGACCTGTCGCAGATGACCTGGAAGGTGCCGGAGATCATCGCCGTCTTGTCCGGACTGTTCGAGCTGAAGGCCGGCGATCTGATCTTCACGGGAACGCCGGCAGGCGTCGGCGCCGTCCAGCGGGGCGATGTGCTGGTCGGATCGATCGAGGGCCTCGGCGAGGTCACGACGCGCGTCGTGTGAGGCGAATACGCCCGTCCGAGCCCTCTGCCGCAGGGCTCGCGGGCAGCTCGCCGCATGTGCCGCGGATGGCGGCGGGGGCTCGGCAAGTCCAAAGTGCTTTGTAGAGCGAACAATTAGTCCGCTCTCCGAGCCGCCCCGATCTTCGGGCGGGCTCCGATATAGGCTCTATCGTTCGGTGAGGCGCGCACCGCACGATATGCTAAGTGACAGAGGAGCATTTACACTTCGCTCATCAATTGGGTCGGAAAGAGAGCGCGGTGTGGCAAGCTGGGACAGGACGAGCAGTTTGCCGCTTTGAAAGGCATCTTCCGGCCGAAGCTTCCGCCGTTCCGATCAATGATTGAAATTTCGTTGTCCGAGGCCCCCCGATTTCTCGGCGGCGCCATTAAGACTGTTTTTGCAGGTATATAGCCATGGTCGAACTTGCCCACGATGGGCCGAGAGTTCGCCATGTCCTTCGCCGAGACATACCCCACCGTTTTCGCTGGCCGTCATCCGACGCGCGGAGCGCTGGGCCGCGAAGTTCCGACGGCCCGGGACGGGCGGCGGGTTTGAAATGTCCATCAAGCTGAAGCTCGTCGGCGGCTGCATCTGCATCACGATGGCGACCGTCATGGTCGGCCTGCTCGCCCAGTCCTCGCAGCAGCAGATCGGCACGCTGGCGGTGCGCATCTACGACGACGCCCTCCTGTCGACAAGCGCGCTGCGATCCGCCCAGGCCTCGATGATCCGGCTCGAAGTCGGTCTGAGGCTCGACGACGCCGCCACGCCGCCGCCGTCCTCCGCCCTCGACGCCGACCAGACCGCCTATCTCAGCGCCGAGGTGCCGGGAATCCTTGCCGAACTCGCCACGGCCAGCGCCGGCGCCATCACGCCGAACGGCAAGGAAGCCGTCGATTCCGTCCAGCGCGCCCTCGCGCGCGTTAAGGCGGCGCAGGGCAAGCTGACGGGGCGGCTGCTTCTGAACGAGCTGCGCTACATCAATGCCGAGCTCGCATCGACGGTGAAGATCTTCCAATCGGACGCCTACACGGTTCGCAGCGACGTCGATCGGCTCGTGGACAAGACGGTCGAGCGGACCTGGCTCGGAATGGCGGCGACCGCCGTCCTCATGATCGTCATCACGAGCTTTCTGATCTGGAGGATCGTGCCCTCCGTGCGGCGGGCGCTCGTGGTCACGCGATCGATCGCCGCGAGGAAGCTCGACAACGACATCCGCCCGCGCGGGATGGGCGAGATGGCCGAGCTTCTGTCGGCGATGTCGCACATGCAGGACAGCATCTCGCTCTATCTCGACGAGGCCGAGGGCCGGGCGGCGATGCAGGCGAGCGCCTATGACGGCCAGTTCAACCTCCAGAACGCCCGCTTCGAGGCGGCGCTCAACAACATCACGCAGGGCCTTTGCATGTTCGATCGCCAGCAGACGCTGGTGGTCACCAACAAGCGCTTCGTGGAGATGTTCGGAGAGGTGAAGCTCGGCCTCTCGATGAGCAAGCTCGCGCGGCTTCCGCATCTGTCGGGACTGCTCGCTCCCTCCCGCGAGGTCTTCTCGACGATCGAGATCGAAGGCGGCCGGATGATCGCCGTCTCGCGCCAGTCGATCCCCAGCGGCGGCAGCGTCATGACCTTCGACGACGTCACCGATCGTCATCGCGCGGTCGAGCGCATGAACCACATGGCGACGCACGACACGCTGACGGGACTGCCCAACCGCCTTCGCCTGCGCGATCTGCTGGAGGAGACGATCGCGAGCGGACGGTGGCGCAACGGCGGCTCGATGCTGACGCTCGATCTTCGCGGCTTCAAGTTCGTCAACGACACGCTCGGGCATCTCGTCGGCGACGATCTCCTGCGCGTCGTCGGACAGCGGCTGACCGCGATGGTCCAGCCCGGCGACTTCGTCGCGCGCATCGGCGGCGACGAATTCGCGATCGTGCAGCTGCAGCCGGCGAAGCAGCCGCGCGCCGCCGAGGCTTTGGCAGACCGCATCATCGACATGCTGGGCAAGACGCTGGAGATCGCGCACCAGCGGATCAATGTCGGCGTCTCCATCGGCATCGTCGCCCACATGCCGGGCGGAGCCGCCCTCGGCGACGTCGACGCGGATGCGCTGATCAAGCGCGCGGACCTCGCGCTCTATTCGGCCAAGGAGCAGGGCCGCAACTCCTATCGCATCTTCGAGACCGCGATGGAGGACGCCGTCCAGCAGCGGCGCAGGACGGAGATCGATCTGTCCTCCGCGCTGGAGCGCAACGAGTTCGAACTCTACTTCCAGCCCTTCGTCAACGTCGCGTCCCACCGGGTCACCGGCTTCGAGGCGCTCCTGCGCTGGACGCATCCCGAGCGCGGACCGATCTCGCCGGCCGAGTTCATTCCGATCGCGGAGGAAACCGGACTGATCGAGCCGATCGGCCTCTGGGTTCTGGAGCAGGCCTGCCGGCAGGCGGCGGGTTGGCCGCTCGATCTCTGCGTCTCCGTCAATCTCTCGCCCGCCCAGTTCCGCAGCCGGACGCTCTATGCGGACGTGGTGGCGACGCTGAAGCGCTCGGGACTGAAGCCGTCCCGGCTGCAGCTGGAGATCACCGAGAGCGTGCTTCTGCACGACACGGAAGCGATCCTCGAAATCCTGAAGGCCTTCCGCCTGCTCGGCATCCACATCGCCATGGACGATTTCGGCACCGGCTACTCCTCCCTCGGCTATCTCTCCCGCTTCCCCTTCGACAAGGTCAAGATCGACCAGTCCTTCGTGCGCGATCTCTCCAAGCGCGAGAACATCGCCGTCGTGCGCGCCGTCGTCGGCTTGTCCAAGGCGATGGGCATCTCCGTCATCGCGGAGGGCGTGGAGACGCGCCAGCAGCTGGAGACGCTGCTGGAGGAAGGATGCCACGAGATGCAGGGCTATCATTTCAGCCGGCCGCGCCCGATCGCCGAGCTTCCGCAGTTCCTGATGACCTACGGCTCGATGGCCCAGGCGCCCGCAGGCAAGGCGCGCACTCCGAACGTGCCGATGGTCGCTTCGTTCGTCACGGTCTGAAACCGGCCGCGCATTCTTCGCAAAGCTGCCGAATGAGCTCTGGCAGCCGAGACCAAAGGCACCTATCGTCGCCCCGCTCATCAGCGACGGGGGGACAGGCCGATGATCCGCAGTCGAGGACTTGCTGCCGCCATTCTCGGGTTCTCGCTTCTCTTCGGTGTCGCCGGAGGAAGCCATGCCGAGGAGGCCGAGCGCCGGATCGCCTCCTCGCCCGATGCGGACTATTTCGGCGGCGACTACGACGTCCTGAAGGATGTCGACGCCAACGTCTGCGAGACCGCCTGTCTTGCCGACAACCGGTGCCAGGCCTTCACCCTCAATCGCAAGACCCGGTGGTGCTTCCTGAAGGACAGCGTCGGCGAGCTTCGTCAGGCGGCGGGGGCGACCTCCGGGCGGATCGTGCTCGCCTCGCAAGCGCCGGACGAGAATGCGCTGGAGGCGCGCGAAGCGAAGCTGACCTTCCTGCCGAAGCCCGAGATCGACGAAGCTCGCCGGCTGCGGCTCGGCCTTGCCGACGAGGAGCGGGACGGCTCGGTGGAGGACGCAGCGCTTGCGCCGAACGCCGATCAGGCCGTCGCCGAGCAAAGGTTCGCGGACGCGGCGGCGCTCTATCGCGAGATCCTGAAGCGCGATGCGGGCAACGGCGCGGCCTGGATCGGTCTCGCGCGGTCGGTGCTCGCCTTCAAGTCCGACGACTACGGGCTGAAGCAGGCGAACGACGCGCTGCGCTCGCCGGCGTCGATCAACGCCTTCCTCACGGCCGGGGACGAGGCCGGCAGGGCGGCGGCGCTCGACGTGCTGGCGCTCGGCAAGGAAGCGGGCGAGGACTGGAAGGGCGCCATCAAGGCCTATCGCGCGAGCCTTGCCGAGTTCGAGGTGCCGGTCGTGCGGATGCGGCTGGAGCAGGCGATCGCCGGCCATGGCTTCCGCATCACCGAGAACACGGTGGACAACAATGCCGCAAGCCCGCGCCTCTGCCTTAGCTTCTCCGAGGAACTGGCGCCGGGAATCGTCAATTCCGAGACGGCCGGCGACTACGTCTCCGTCGAGGGCGGCGACAATCTTGCGGTCTCGGCGAGCGGATCGCAGATCTGCATCGACGGCGTGACGCACGGGGCGCGCTACCGGATCGTCGCGCGCGCCGGCATTCCGGCGGCGAGCGGCGAGACGCTGGCAAAACCGGCGGAGCTTTCGGTGTACGTGCGCGACCGTGACCCGTCCGTCCGCTTTTCCGGCAATGCCTACGTGCTGCCGGCGGGCGGCGAGGCGACGATCCCGGTGACGACAGTGAACACGGACAAGATCGAAGCCCGCCTCTTGCGGCTCGGCGACCGGGAACTGGCGCGCACCATCGGGGACAGCCGCTTTCTCAGCCAGATGGCCAGCTACGATCTCGATCAGGTCGCCGAAAGCCAGGGCGAGGCCGTGTGGAAGGGCACGGTCGATGTCTCCGCCAAGACCAACGAGGAGGTGACGACCGCCATTCCCGTCTCGCAGATTCTCGGCGAGACCAAGAGCGGCGTCTACGTGCTGGCCGCCTCGGCCTCCAACGTCAAAGGATACGAGGACGCCGTCGCCACGCAGTGGTTCATCCTGACCGATATCGGCCTGTCCAGCTTTTCCGGCGAGGACGGCTTCCACGTCTTCGCCCGCTCGCTCGGGACGGCCGAGCCGACGGCCGGCGTGAAGATCGAGCTCGTCGCCCTGAACAACGAAATCCTCGCCACGGCCGAGACCGACGAGAAGGGCTATGCGCGCTTCGCGCCGGGGCTCCTGCGCGGGACGGGCGGCGATCGGGTGGCCGTCTTGACCGCGACGGGCGGCGCTGACGGCAAGGACTTCGCCTTTCTCGACGTCACCGCATCCGCCTTCGACCTGACGGACCGGGGCGTGGAGGGGCGCGAGCCGGCGGGGGCGCTCGACGTGTTCCTGACGGCCGACCGGGGCATCTTTCGCGCCGGCGACACGGCGCATCTGACGGGCCTCGTGCGCGACGGGCGCGGCGAGGCGGTGGAGGGGCTGAACCTCACCGGCATCGTGACGCGGCCGGACGGCGTGGAGGCGGCGCGCGTCGCGCTGACGGACAAGGGAGCGGGCGGGTTCGATTGGCCCGTCGCCTTCTCCGAGACGGCGATGCGCGGCAGCTGGCGGATGGCGGTTCACACCGATCCGAAGAAGCCGGCGATCGCGGACGAGACCGTTCTGGTGGAGGATTTCGAGCCGCAGAAGATCGACTTCAATCTCAGCGTGGAGGGCACGGTTCTCGATCCCGCCGCGCCGCCGTCGATCGCGCTCGATGTGCGCTATCTCTTCGGCGCGCCGGCGGCGGGGCTGGAGCCCTCCGGCGAGGCGCTGCTGTCGGCCGTGGACGGGCTCGATGCCTATCCCGGCTATCGCTTCGGCCTTGCCGACGACCTGCCGACCGCGCTGCGCCTTCCCTTTGCCGGCGACGCGACGGACGAAGCGGGGAAGACGAGCGTTTCGCTCGACGCGTTCGAACTGCCCGTCACGACGAAGCCGCTGACGGCGAAGCTGCAGGTGCGCGTGACCGATGCGGGCGGGCGCCCGGTGGAGCGGACGGCGGATATGGCGGTCGCAGGCGCCAAGCCCCGCCTTGCCATCAAGCCGCTCTTCGACGGGGCCGTGGCCGACGGGGCGGAGGCGGCCTTCGAGGTGATCGCCGTCGATGCCGATGGAACGCGCATGGCGGCGTCCGGCATCGGCTGGGTGCTGAACCGGGTGACGACGGACTATCAGTGGTATTCCAGCAACGGGCGCTGGAACTACGAACCGATCCGCCGGAGCGAGCGGGTGGCGAGCGGAACGCTCGATGTGGCGGCGGATGCCGCGGGACGGGTGTCGCAACCGGTCGCCTGGGGCGGCTACGAGCTGGTGCTGACCGATCCGACCGGCGCGGCCGTGCCGGCGAGCGTCGGGTTCGAGGCCGGCTGGTACGTCGCGGCCAAATCGATGGAGACGCCGGATATCCTGAAGGTCTCGCTGGACAAGCCGCGCTATGCGGTCGGCGAGACCGCCATCGCCCATATCGAGCCGCGCTTTGCCGGCAAGGTCGAAGTGCTCGTGATGGACGAGCGCGTGATCGCCATGGAGACGGCCGACATTCCGGCCGAAGGCGGCGATGTCAGCCTGCCCGTGACACGGGACTGGGGCCCGGGGGCCTATGTGACGGCGGTGCTCTATCGCCCGATGGACATCGCGCAGAAGCGCATGCCGGGCCGGGCGATTGGTCTGGCGCATGCCGCGGTCGATCCCGGCGAGAAGGCGCTCTCGGTGCGGATCGAGGCGCCCGAGAAGATCGAGCCGCGCCGGGCCTTGGAGGTCGGGCTGACCGTCGCCGGGGGCAAGACCGGCGAGACGGCCTATGTGACGCTGGCGGCGGTGGATGTCGGCATCCTGAACATCACGCAGTTTGCGCCGCCGTCGCCCTCCGACTTCTACTTCGGCAAGCGGCGGCTCGGCGTCGAGCTGCGGGACCTCTACAGCCGGCTGATCGACCGGATGCAGGGCGCGCCGGGCGCCGTGCGCTCCGGCGGCGATGCGAGCGGACAGATCGTCAGCCCGCCGCCGATGGAGGAGCTGGTCTCGCTCTTCTCCGGCGTCGTGACCATCGGACCCGACGGACGGGCGGTCGTGCCGCTCGACATTCCCGACTTCAACGGCACGCTGAAGCTGATGGCGGTGGCGTGGTCGAAGACCGGCGTCGGCGAGGCGAATGCGGATGTGGTGGTTCGCGATCCCGTCGTGCTGCAGGTGGCGCAGCCGCGCTTCCTCAGCCCGGGCGACAGTTCGCGAATCGCGATCGACGTCGTCCATGTCGAGGGACCCGCGGGCCGGATGCAGCTTTCCGTCGAGGGCGGGGCCGGCGTCGTCTCGATCGCGGCGAACGAGCGCAGCGTGCTGGACCTTGCCGAGGGCGGGCGGGCGCGCGTGCTCCTGCCGATCCAAGCGGAGGCGCTGGGCGACGCCGCCTTCAGCGTCGCGCTGACGACGCCGGACGGGACGGTTCTGACCAAGGCTTTCTCGCTGCCGGTGCGCTCGATCCAGCCGGAGGTGGTGGCGAAGAGCCGGTTCGAGATCGCGCCATCGGGCGGAAAGCTGACGCTCGGCGGCGATCTCTTCGCCGACTTCAAGCCGGGCGCGGGCGAGGCGACGGTGAGCATTACCGGACTGCGCGGCTTCGATGTCGCGGGCGTCGTCCGGGCGCTCGACCGCTATCCCTATGGCTGCACCGAGCAGATGACGAGCCGCGCGCTGCCGCTCGTCTATCTCGACGAGACCGTGCTCTCCGCCGGACTTTCCGGGCGGGACGACGTTCGCGAGCGCATTCAGGGCGCGATCAAGGGCGTGCTCGCCAACCAATCCTCGAACGGAAGCTTCGGGCTCTGGCAGCCCGATTCCGGCGATCTCTGGCTCGACGCATATGTCACCGACTTCCTGACGCGGGCGCGCGAGGCGGGTTACGAGGTGCCGGCCGAGGGCTTCCAACTGGCCGTCGACAATCTGCGCAACACGATCAACTACCTGCCGGAAAAGCCCGACTGGAGCCCCGTCGCCTATGCCTATTACGTGCTGGCGCGAAACGGCCGGGCGGCGATCGGCGATCTTCGCTACACGGCGGACAACGAGGCGACCTCGTTTCCGACGCCACTGGCGCAGGCCCATCTCGCCGCAGCGCTCGCGCTCTACGGCGACCGCGTGCGGGCGGAGACGCTGTTTCGCATGGCGGTGGCGGGGGCGACGGACGCCAAGGCGGCGGCCCTAGAGCGGAGCGACTACGGCACTGCGCTGCGCGATGGAGCCGCCGTGCTGACGCTCGGGCTGGAGACCGGGATCGAGGGCGTTTCGCTGGACGGGCTCGTGACGAAGGTCGGGCTGGAGCGCTCGCAGAAGAGCTATACCTCGACGCAGGAGGACAACTGGTCGCTTCTGGCGGCCCATGCGCTTCTGAGCAAGCGTCCGCCCAGCCTTTCCGTCGACGGCGAGAACCGGGACGGCGCTTACTCGGCGCGGTTCGACGCGGACCGGCTGCAGGTGCCGGTAAGCGTCGTCAACCGGGGTGCCGAGGCTGTGTCGGCGGAGGTGACGCTGGCGGGCGTGCCGCTCGTCGCGCCGCCGGCGGAGGCCAGAGGCTACGAGATCAAGCGGCGCTACTTCACGCTGGAGGGCGAGGAGGCCGATGTCTCGACGGTCGGGCAGGGCGACCGGCTGGTCGCGGTCGTCGAGGTCCTGCCGGTCGATGCGGAGGCGTCGCGGCTGATCGTGAACGATCCGCTGCCGGCGGGTTTCGAGATCGACAATCCCTCGATCCTGCGGGGCGGGGACGTCGCCAGTCTCGACTTCCTCGAACTGACCACCGAGGTCGCGCATACGGAGTTTCGCGCGGACCGCTTCATCGCTTCGGTCAACAAGGCGTCCGGGACGACCGATGCCCTGCGCTTCGCCTATATCCTGCGCGCGGTCTCGCCCGGCGAGTTCGTGCATCCCGCCGCGACGGTGGAGGATATGTACCGGCCGGAGCGGCGGGGGCAGACGGGCGAGGCGCGCGTGACCGTCGTCGGCGCGCTGCGCTGAGGCGATGACTGGGGCGACGGTCCTGCGGGGGCGGTTCGGGCGCTGGATGCTCGGCGGCGCTTGTCTCGTCGCCCTGTCGCTGGGCGCGGCGGTGGCCGGCTGGGAGGCGTTGGACCGGGCGGTGGAGGCGCGCGTGTCGCGGCTCGCCGAGCCTTCGACAGGCCTGATCGTGGAGGACCGAGACGGGGCGATGCTGCGGGCCTTCGCCAATTCCGATGGACGCTGGCGGCTGGACGTCGCGCCGGGCGATGTCGATCCGCGCTTCGTGGCGATGCTGACGGCCTGGGAGGACAAGCGGTTTCGCGAACATGGCGGGATCGACGGATGGGCCGTCGCCCGGGCCGCGTGGCAGTCGGTGCGGCATGTGCGGATCGTCTCGGGCGGCTCGACGCTGACCATGCAGGTGGCGCGCATGCTGGACGGCCTGCCGACGGGAAGCGCGCTGGCGAAGGGCGAGCAGGTGCTGGGCGCCCTGGCGCTGGAGCGGGCGCGCACGAAGGACGAGATCCTTGGCCTCTATCTGAAGCTCGCGCCCTATGGCGGGAACATCGAGGGCATCCGCGCGGCGACGCTCGCCTGGTTCGGCAAGGAGCCGAGACGACTGACGGTCGCGGAGGCGGCGCTGCTCGTCGCGCTGCCTCAGTCGCCGGAGCGCTATCGGCCGGATCTCCACCCCGAGCGGGCGAAGCGGGCGCGGGACCGGGTGATCGACCGCATGGAGGCGCTGGGGCTTCTCGCGTCGGCGGAGGCGCGGCGCGGGCGGGCGGAGGCCATGCCGACCGGGCGACGGGAAATGCCGATCCTGGCCGCCCACGTCGCGGAGCGGGAGCGGGCGGCGCATCCGGGCGCGGCGAAGGTGCGGCTGACGATCGACAAGGCGCTGCAGGAAAGGTTGGAGGCCTATGCCAGGGCGCGGGCAGCCGCGATGCAGAAGCCGCTGAGCCTCGCCCTCCTGGTGAGCGACCATCAGAGCGGGGAGGTGCTGGCCTCCGTCGGCTCGCCCGACCTCTTCGATACGGCGCGCCAGGGGCATGTGGACCTGACGCAGGCGCTGCGCTCGCCGGGCTCGACGCTGAAGCCGCTGATCTACGGGCTCGCCTTCGAGCGGGGCGTGGCGCATCCCGAAAGCCTGATCGACGATCGGCCGACGGCTTTCGCCGGCTATACGCCGCAGAACTTCGACCACGAGTTCGAGGGCGTGATCACGGCGCGGCGGGCGCTGCAGCTCTCGCGCAACCTGCCGGCCGTGGCGCTGCTCTCGGCGGTCGGTCCGTCGCGGCTGGTGCAGCGGATGAAGCGGGCGGGCGCCCATCCCGAACTCGGCAGCCGGACCATTCCGGGCCTTGCGATCGGGCTAGGCGGGCTCGGGCTCTCGCTGGAGGACCTCGTCGCGATCTATGGCGGCATCGCGAATGGCGGGATCGCCAAGCGCCTGCGCCTGGAGGCGGACGGCGAGATCGGGGGAGCGGCGGCGGCCCGCATTCTGTCCGAACAGGCCGCGTGGTACGTGACCTCGATTCTCGCGGGCGCGCCGAACACGGCGAAGGGCTCGCCGGGGACGATCGCGCACAAGACGGGGACATCTTTCGGTTATCGTGATGCGTGGTCGATCGGCTATGACGGCCGGCATGTCGTCGGCGTGTGGCTCGGCCGCCCGGACGGCGCGCCGGTGGCGGGGCTCGTGGGGCAGGATGCGGCCGTGCCTGTCATGCGCGACGTTTTCGCCAGGATCGGGCCGCCCGCGCGGCTGCCGGGCCCGCCGGCCGGGATTCTGGCCGCCGCCGGCAAGGCCCTGCCGCCGCCCATGCGCATGGTGGGGCGGACGGGGCTCTCCGGCGCGACGCCGCTGCGGCCGGAGATCGTGTTTCCGCCGAACGCGGCTCGCATCGAGACCGGGCTCGGGGAGGGCGGGACGGCCGGACTGTCGCTGAAGGTGCGAAACGGACAGCCGCCCTTCACATGGTATGTCGACGGCGCGCCCGTGGTGCGGGCGCTGTTCGACCGGCAGGCCTCCTGGGCGCCGCGCGAGCCCGGCTTCGTAGACATTTCGGTGATCGATGCCACGGGCGCGGCCGCAAGTTCGCGGGTGTTCGTGGAGTAGAGCGGTCATGCGCGCCGCGGCCGGTGGGAGTGGGGGGCGTGCCCCGATGGAGCGCTTGGCGGGTGATGGCCGATTCCGATCCGCTTCGTTCAGATCTCGCGACGGATCGGTTGCGCTAAGGTTCGCTGTCCTTTCCTGTCGCTACAGTGCCGGGATGGCGGGGACGGGGTTGGTGCGGGCTTCGGGGCCGCGTCGAGGGCCGTGAGGAGACGGCGGACGGCGATGTGGCGGTTGAGATCGTAGGCGGGGTGGCGGGCGCGGGCGAGGCGGGCAAGGCGCCGGCTTTCGATGCGCAGACGCATCAGCGCCGTATCGCGGACGGCGGCGGGGAGAGCGGCGCGGTCGGAGCCGGATGGATCAATCGCGTCGGCGGGAAGGCCGGCTCGGGCCAGAAGGGAGCGCATCTCAAGGCTGGAGAGGTCGGCGTGTTCGGCCGTCCTCAACGTTTCGCCATAGCGCCGCGCGGCACATTGGAGGGCGGCGCCGAGGCGATGGATGGCCGATTTCTTCGACATGGAATTCTCCTTGGGGGAGGAGAATTTGGACCAGCTTGCAGTTGACGAGGAAAAAGAGCCTATCAACGGGGTGTGGGATCGGCTTGTTCGTCAGCGTTGGCTGGCCGTTCAACAGCTTTTCCACACTTCGGTTAAAGGAAAGATTTCCTATATCTGGCTGGGTCCGCTAAATCTGGGTTGTCCCGCGTTTTTGAGGAGCCCTTGTAATGTCGAGAACCCTGTCACCCAGCGAGCGCATGCCGGAGAGGCCCTCTCTGTTTGCGGGACGCGGTGGCCCCGCCTTCGAGATGCCCGATCGCAGAACCGAGGCGCCGGCCATGCCGATCGCCCTAGCGGCGGCGCGATGCCGGCTGGCGCGGGAGATCGCGAGCGCGGTGCTCTGCGTGCCGGTCGAGGAGATCGCGCGGCCGAACCGGTCCGCGGCGGAGACCTGCAAGGCGCGCCATCTCGCGATCTATCTCGCCCATGTCGTGTTCCAGGTCTCGCTCGGCGCGATCGCCGTGCATTTCGGACGCGACCGGACAAGCGTCGCTCATGCGGTGCGGCGGATCGAGGATGGGCGCGACCTGCCGGCCTTCGAACTGCTGGTCGCGCGGCTCGAACGTTTGGCGGGCGCCTGTCTCGATCTCTCCGCCGAAGAGCCGACCGCATGAGCGGGCCGGGCTTCAATGCCGAGGAGTCACCGCTGGCGCGGCTGGCGCAGCGCCGGGGCAAGGGGGGAGAGCCGTTTCTCGCCGAGGCGGAGGCGATCGCGGGCGAGCGGCTGCGCGCGGACTTCACGCGGGCGGGGCTGACGCCGGCCGTCACCCAGCGCTGGGAGGAGACGACGCGCGGCGGCGGCTCGCGCGGCGGCGGGCGCGACTTCTCCGACATGGCGATCGACGCGAAATCGCGGATCGACGCGGCGATGACGGCCGTGGGGCCGGAACTGTCCGGCATTCTCCTCGACGTCTGCTGCTTCCTGAAGGGGCTGGAGACCGTGGAGCGGGAGCGGCAGTGGCCGGCGCGCTCGGCCAAACTCCTCCTGAAGGCGGGGCTCGGTGCGCTCGCGCGGCATTACGGGCTTGTCGGAACTGCCTCGGCCGGTCGGGGCGGGATCAGGCGCTGGGGAGCGGAGGACTATCGGCCGAAACTGAGCGGTTAGCCCGTTTCGGTCAGGCGGGGGCTTGAACCTTCGCGGCGTCCTCGCGGATGCGGGCGACCATGGAGCGCAGGCCGTTGGAGCGCTGCGGGGTCAGATGCTCGCGAAGGCCGAGGTCGTCGAACGTCGCCTCCGCGTCGATCAACAGGATCTCGCCGGGCGTCCGGCCGGAATAGAGGGCGATGGCGATGGCCACGAGCCCCTTGACGATATGGGCGTCGGAGTCGCCCTGAAAGCGGATGCGGGGCGGGCAGCCCGGCTCGATCTCGCTCGTCAGCCAGACCTGGCTGACGCAGCCTCGGACCTTCGTCTCGTCGGTCTGCGTGCCGTCCGGCATGGGGGGAAGCTGGCGGCCGAGTTCGATGACATAGCGATAGCGCTCCTCCCAATCGTCGTCGAGAAGCTCGAAATCGGCCTTGATGTCGTCGATCGTCTGCATCGGGCGGTCCGTCCGTCGGCAGCTTCCTCAAGCCGCGCTCGGACGGGATATAGGCAATGGGGGAGAGCTTGTCAGCGGCGCGCGGCGCGTCTTGCGCGATGAGCTCTGCGTCAGACGCGAGGCGCGGGCGTCGGGACGGCGGCGGGAGCGGAGCGGGCGGGCTCGGCTTCGACGGCCGCGGCGCCGCGCTTGGGAGCGATGTAGGCGCGCGGAAGCACTGGCGCTGCCTCGTGGGCGGAAACGCCACCGGTCATGAGCGGATCGGGGGAGGCTTCCGGGCCGGTCTTGTGGGGAAGCGGGGCGGCATCGACATCCGTCGCGGCGGCGCGGCGCGTATCGACGAAGTCGTAGGCGATGGCGACGCCGTCCGCGATGCGCTCGCCGGCGAAGAGGGCGACCTCGCGGCCAGTGTCGCAGGCGCGAGGCGCGCGGTCGCAGAAGCCGCCGAGATCCTCGATCGCTTCCTGAGCCCCGGCGAAGGCGCCGAGCCAGGAAATTTCAGCGGTCGTCTCGCCCTTGTGCTCGCCGAAGGGGAGAAGGAACGCGACGAGGCCGAGCCAGAAGGCGCACTTCAGGATGAACCGCATGATCCCTCGCAAATCTCCTGGTCGGGGCCCCGAGAGGCCTCCGCCGAACCGGCGGGTGGCCGTGACACCCACCGTCGGCACCATCTGACATGCCTCGTGCCAAGGGCCGGTTCAATCGACCTAGGGCATTTGTCTAAAATTGTAGAGAACGCGCGTTCGGCCGGTGCCTCGTTGTCGATCGCCATGGTGAATGTCGGCTTATGCCTTCCTTAAAGCATCGGCGGCATGATCCTGCCAGACAAGGCGCCGCGAGCGAGACAGGGTCCGAACCGGATTTTCGCGCGTCCGAATGCAAATGATCTGGATCGTTGATGGCGCAAACGAGCGAGGCAGAGGGAGCGACGGCGCTCGCAGCAGCGCTGACCGCGCGATGCGAGGCGCTCGTCTCTCCCCTGGTGCGGACGGCATCGGAGCGGGCACGGCAGGCGCGTGTGCTCGGCGGGCTTCTGGCCGCGGCGCTCGCCATCATGCTCGCCGCGCCGCTGCTCTGGGCCGCCGAATCCTCCGTGCAACTCGCGGCGGGGCCGCTGATCGCGTCCGGCCTGATCCTCGGCGTCGCCGCCGCCCTTTCCGCGACGGGCCGGCTTGATGCCGTCATCCTCTTCGGTGCCGCGGCGATCGCCGGTGCCATCGCGCTGGTCGCCGTCGGCACCGACGGGCTGTCCTCCATCTGCCTGATCCTTCTCGCCTTCGTGCCGGCGGGCGCCCTGTCGCTCGGCCGCAGGATGCTGGCAGGTCTCTCCGGCGCCTTCGGTTTCCTGGCTTTCGGCGGCGTCGCCTTCGCGGACTGGGCGGGCGTCGGCCGGCCGCTGGCGGAGCTTTCCGGCGCCGCCGACCTCGTGACGGTCGCGTCCGCCATCGCCTACGGCTCGTGGCTTGCCCGGCGCGCGATGAGGGCGCGCAAGGCGTCGCTCGATCTGCGCATGCGCGACGCTGCCGAAGAGGCGCTGGCCGATGCGGCGCTGGAGGAGGCAGTTCTTCGCTTCTCCAACGAGGGCGCGCTGCTTTCCGCCTCGCCGGTGGCAAGCTCCCTCTTTGCGGGATCGGCGCCGATGACGGCATCGCGGATCGTCCAGGCGATCCACGTCACCGACCGCGTGCGCTATCTCCAGGCCTTCGCCGACATTCGGAACGGGGCGGACCGGCTGGTCGTCAGGGTTCGGACGGCGAGCGGCGAGGGACGCTTCGCCGATGTCGAGTTCGACCTGCGCGCCCATCGGGGCGTGGGACGCAAACTCGTTTCCGTGGTCGCGGTCGCGCGGCCGGCACCGCCTTCGGCTGATGTGCTGGAGACGCTGGAGCGCGCGCTGGAGGCGGAGCGGGAAAGCTCGCTGGCCAAGAGCCGGTTTCTGGCGACCGTCAGCCACGAGCTGCGCACGCCGCTGAATGCGATCATCGGCTTCTCCGACGTGCTCGACCAGGAGTTCTTCGGCGGCTTCGAGGACCCAAGGCAGAAGGAATATGTCGGCCACATCCGCCAGTCGGGCGAGCATCTGCTCGGCATCGTCAACGGGCTTCTCGACGTCTCCAAGATCGAGGCGGGGCGCTACGATCTTTCGGTGGAAAGCGTCGGCGTCGAGGAGCTTTGCCGCTGTGCCCGCGATACGATGGCCGGGGAGATCGCGAGGAAGGGGCTCGGCTTCGAACTCGCGATCGAGCCCTCCATCGGCCGGCTTCAGGCCGACCGGCGGGCCTGCCACCAGATGCTGCTCAACCTTCTGTCGAACGCGCTGAAGTTCACCGATGCCGGCAGCGTGACGTTGACGGCGCGGCGCGAAGGGCGGACGATCGAACTCGCCGTCCGCGATACGGGCATCGGGATCGCGGCCGCCGATCTGCCGCGTCTCGGCCAGCCCTTCGTGCAGCTGTCGAGCGGAACGACGCGGCGCTACCAGGGGACCGGGCTCGGCCTTTCGCTCGTCAAGGGCTTGGCCGAACTCCATTCCGGCCGCATGGTCATCGAAAGCCAACCGGGGGCGGGCACGACCGTCCGCGTCTTCCTGCCGCTCGACGGGCCCGCCCGAATCGAGCATCCATCGAACCCAACGACAACGGTCCTAGCGCTCGCCCATGCCCGCAAGAAGCACAGCCACACCACGCCAGACGACGACCAGGCGCGCCGCACGGCCTAGCGCCGGACGGCGCCTGGGCGCGCTGGGTCTCGTGGCGATCGGGAAGCTCGGCGCGCCCATCGCGGGGCGGCCCGTGCTCTCGCTCGGGATCGCGGCGGGCGGCATCGTCTTCGCGCTGATCGCGTCGAACGCGCTCTACGGCCAGCACGGGCGGCATCCGCGCCCGATCATGGCGACGCGCGGACCGGTCGCGGAGGGCGTCGAGGTCGCCGACCTGTCCGGCAACGAGACGGGGTTGATGCCCGTGCCGCTCGTGCTCGAAGTGCAGACGGCGCTGAACGAGACCGGCCATTACCAAGCCGGGCTCGACGGCAAGCCGGGCGCGGCGACGACGGCGGCGATCAAGTCCTTCCAGAGCGAATGGGGCCTGCCGGTGGACGGGCAGCCGACGCCCCGCCTGCTGCAGGCCATCCGCAAGGCGGCGACGAAGGCTCAGGAGCCGGTGCGCGTCGCAAGCGGCGGCCCCGTCGGCGCCGAGGTCCAGGACGACCGGACGGGGTCGGTGCCGTCGATCCCGAAGGCCGATCTCGTCAAGCGCATCCAGAGCGGGCTGGCGGCGGCCGAAGTCGCCAAGCTGAAGCCGGACGGCGTGGCGGGCGAGCAGACGCGCGCGGCCATCCGCACCTTCGAGGCGCTGGAGGGGCTGGACGTGACGGGCGAGCCGAACGAGCGCATCCTAAAACGGCTGATCGAGATCGGCGCGCTGCATTGAGGCCGCTTGTATCGGCGAAGGAGCGCGGCCGATGCGGGTGACGAGCGACTTCTTCGCCTCCTCGCTGGTGCGGCGGGTCTTCGGCGACGGCGGGTTTGCCGCCGTGGAGCGGCGCGGCGCGGAAGCGGCGGGGGCGATCTTCGTGATCGTGCGCCATCGCGACGGGACGCTCGACCTCTACGGCCCGGCGTCGCAGACGCATTCCGCCGAGGATGGCGGCCGGCGCTTCATGCGCGAGGCTCTCGCCGACGAGGCGGCTCTGGAGGCGCGGTTCCAGCGGGAGGCGCGGTTCGATCCCGACTTCTGGGTGGTCGAGATCGAGACAGGGACGCCCGAGACCTATATCGAGATCGTCGAAGACTGAGGGGCCGGACTGCCGGTTCTTTGAGGTCGTGAAGTGGGTTGCCGGCGGGCGCGGCTTGGCCCGCCGTTTCGGTGCGACCGGAGCGATGGCGCCTCGGCCGGGGTTCTTCAGCCGTCAGCCGTTTCGCGACTGCTGGTCGTTGCGTCGGACTTCCGGGCGCTCCGTGCGGCGGCCGAAGGCGGCGCGGGGGGCGGGGCGGTTCAGGCGCTCGATATCGTCAAAGATCGGCTCGAGCTTGGGTGCCTCGACCTGCCGGCGCAGGCCGAGCAGCGCGGCGCAATCGTCGCGCTTCAGGCAGCGATAGTAGCGCGTCATGACGTCGAAGGCGGGGACATCCAGCCCGATCTTCGGCTTCAGCATCATCATGACGGTCATCGCATCGGCGTCGCGCATGCCGATCGCCTTGAGGGCGACGGCGAGACGCTCGCCGCTTTCGTCGTCCGCCACGAGCGCCAGCGTGGCTTCGTCGAGATGGGCGATGGAGGCGAGGGCGGCGAGGGTCGCGGCGGTGTCGCCCTCGACGGCTGCCTCGACGAGGTCGGCGGGCCTGAGCGCGCGGGCGACCGGCGCGCGGCCGGGCTGGACCATGCGGCGAAGCGCTTCGCGGACGGCCTCGGCGGCCATGCCGGGCCGATAGGCCGGCTTTTCCTCGGCCTTGGGCTGGATGGGCGCTTCGACCTCGGCCGTGGGGACCCTTGGAGCGGGGGTGGGCGACGGGACAGGCTCCGACGTTTCAGCGCGCGCCGGTTCGGCGGGGGGAGCCTCGACATCGGCAGGCGCGGCGGCGTCGTTTCCGCGGGCGAGGCGGCGCAGGCGGCTGTCGCGGCTTTCGGAGAGATGGCGGCGGTCCGTCTCGGTGAGGACGGGGCTCGACAGAAGGAAGGGCGCGGCGATCTCGATGGGCTCGGCGAGCAGCTTCTCGACGATGCCGCGCGGGACATTGGCCGAATGACAGAGCGATGCGCCGAGGGCGCGCCGTGTCTCCGGCTTCAGCCGGTCCCAGACGGGCAGGACGAGATCGGCGAATTCGCGGGCCTTGGCCTCGCTCGGATGGCGCACGGCCCCATAGGACGCGACGGCGGCCGCCACGATCGTATCGAATTCGGCCAGACCGCCGGCCTTCTCGAGGCTGCGGAAAATCCGGGGATTGGCTTCCTTCATGTCTCTGCGGCCACCAGTCGTTTCACCGACCGCAAGGATTAGACAAGAAAGATTAGCAAGCTGTTAACCTTGTGCCGCTTTTCTAGCTACGGGAAAGGTCGATGGGCCAAGGTCGGCTTTCCGAACGAACCCGTTTCTCGATCAAGGTTCCTCTCGAATGGCATTGCTCCTGAGCCTTCCGGCGCGCACGCCGTCGGCAAACCGGACGGCACGCGCCGCGACCGGGCCCGCCGAAATCGTCATCCTGCCCTGCATCCGCCGCGAGCGCATCGACATCGAGCCGGCGGATTTCGCCACCCGTGCCGTCGAGTTGCCGACCCAGCGGCAGGCCTGAGAAAGTCTCAGCCTGCCCGATGGCCGAGCGCCGACGAGGTTGCTCCGCCGGCGGGCTCGCAGACGACCTGTCGCAGAAACGCGTCCGCGAGGGGCCTTGCGCTTTCCTCGTCCACCAGCACGCGCAGCGTGATGTAGCCCTCCACCGCCGGGATCTCGACGGGGATCGCCGTGTCCTCCCGTTCGGCGGGAAGCGACTGGGCGGCCACGATCTGTTCGTGCGTGCCGATCAGGAGGTCGAAGCGGCCGTCGACGGCCGAGCGATCGTTGATCGAGTAGAGATTGTCGCCCTGGCGCGAGTAGATCGAGGCGGACCAGAAGCTGGTCTGGTCCCTCGCCGCGACGCGCACGAGCCCATCGGCCAGCGAGAAGCGGCAGCCGGCCGTGATGAAGGCAGGATCGACGAAGGCGAAGTCCTGGTCGCCGGCGCCGAGGTCGAGCGAGGCGGCGTCCGTGCCCTGGCGGCGGAGCGGATCGATGCGCACCATCCTGAAGGTCGGGCCGATGCGCGAGAGACGCCCCCATGCGTTGTTTTCCGCGACGCGCGGGATGGTGAAGACGACGGCGATGTGGACGACGAGGGCACCGACGAGGGCGATGGCGAGGCCGAGAAAGATCCTACCCAAGGTCGCACGCCTCCCGGACGAGGTTCGGCATTTCCAGATCGCCGAGGCCGCTCGATGAACTGGCGGGCGTGTCGTAGAGGGTCAACGTCAGGACGAAGGACCCCGAGCCTTGCACCGACAGCCAGTTTCCGGGCGCCGCGCGCGGGCCGACGGTCGCGGTGAAGCTGTTGTCTTCGGCGCGGATGATGTTGCGCGAGACGAGCCAGCCGGGACGGCCGGCGCCTGGCTGGACCACGCGGCCGTCGAGCCCGAAGGCGGCGAGTGTCCAGACGCGGGCCGGCGGCGTCTGGCCGGAGAGGCGATAGGAACAGTCGAGCCGAAGGGGCTGGCCCGTGGAGTCGCGGGAGGCGCGGAACTGGATGCCTTCGCCGATACCGAGCGTGAGATTGCCGATGCGGGCGAGACGGGCCTTCGAATAGGGATCGGCATCGACCGAACCCGCCGTCGGATTGGCCGACCAGGGGCCGACCGTCTCCGTGCCGAGATCGGCCGCCGCCTCCAGCGCGCGCTCGGCCGACCAGCCGCCGAGGCCGAGGGCCAGAGCGATCGTCGCCGCCAGGAGAAGAAGGAACCGCATAAGCCGCTATCGCTCGCAATCGGGGCGCTGATCCGCGCTCATTCCACGGCCTCGGACGCAAAGGCAAGGGGCCACGGGGCCGACGAACGCGAGGCGTCGGGCGGAGCGCGGCGCGGGTTCTATCGCTGGACGGCCTGGGGCGCCGTGCCGTCGCGGTTGGCCGCGAAGGTTTCCGGGCTGAGGGGCGGGGCGTCCGACAGGCGCTCGGCGAGATCGGCGAGGACCTTCTGGGCGCCGAGGGTGAGAGCGAGCGGTCGGACGGGGAGAGCGGCTTCGCCCTCCACGGCCTTGGCGACCTTGTCCTTCGGCGCATCCGGGAAGGGCTTTTCGAGATAGGGCAGGGGGCGAAGCTCAATGCCCTGGTGGGCCGCCTCCATGACGCGCTGCCACGTCATGGCGGGAAGCGAGCCGCCGGTCATCTTGTTGGTCGGGCGGTAGCTGTCGTTGCCGTACCAGACGGCGGCCGTGAAGTTGCCGGTGTAGCCGACGAACCAGGCGTCGCGGTAGCTCTGCGTCGTGCCGGTCTTGCCGGCCGCGCGCGTCATGGAGAGCTGCGCCTTGCGCGCCGTGCCGACCTCGGGAATGCGCACCATCATCTCGATCATCGACTTGGCGGCCTGCTCGGACAGGACGCGCTTGCGCGGCGGCATGTCGCGCGCGGCGTCCCAGAGGACATTGCCGTTGGTGTCGGTCAGTTGGAGGATCGCATGGCGATGGGATTCCAGGCCGCCGGCGGAGAAGACGGCATAGCCTGTCGCCTGATCGAGGACCGTCACCTCGTTCGTGCCGAGCGCGATCGTCTTGTCGCCGCGCAAGGGGGTCTCGACGCCCATGGCCTTGGCGAGCTCGGCGACCTTGCCGGGGCCGGCCTCCTGGCTGAGGCGCACGGCGACCGTGTTCAAGGATTTCGCCATCGCATCCTGGATCTGGATGCGGCCGGCGAAGGAATTGCCGTAGTTCTGCGGCATCCAGTTGCCGACGCGGATGGGGCCGTCGACGATGACGTCCGTCGGCTTGTGGCCCTTCTCCATGGCGGCCGCATAGACATAGGCCTTGAAAGACGAGCCCGGCTGGCGGAGCGCGCGGGTGGCGCGGTTGAACTGAGACAGGCCGTAGTCGCGCCCGCCGACCATGGCGCGCACGCCGCCATCGTCGTCGAGGACGACCATCGCGGCCTCCTCGACCTTATAGTTCTTGCCGTACTGGCGCAGGTGATACTCGACGGACTCGTCGGAGAGCTGCTGGATGCCGGAATCGAAGGTCGTGCGCGCGACGAAATTGCGATGCGGGATCTTCTCGGCGATGCGCTGGATCTCGTCGAAGGCGAAGTCGAGGAAATAGTCGGGCGAGATCGTGGTCGAGCGGTCGACTGCGGTCGCGGGCTGGCGGCGGGCGGCCACGACCTGGCCCTCCGTCATGAAGCCGGCCTGGACCATGTTGGATAGGACTTCGTTCGCGCGCGCTCGGGCCGCGGGCAGATTGATGTGCGGCGCGTATTTGGCCGGCGCCTTGAAGAGGCCGGCGAGCATGGCGGATTCCGCGAGGCTGATCTCGCGCACGTCCTTGTTGAAGTAGAACTTGGCGGCGCCCGCCGCGCCATGCGTGCCGCCGCCCATATAGGCGCGGTCGAGATACATGCCGAGGATCTGGCGCTTACTGAGATGCGCCTCCAGCCAGAGCGAGAGGAAGGCCTCGTTGATCTTGCGGTCGATCGTGCGCTCGTTGGTGAGGAAGACGTTCTTGGCGAGCTGCTGGGTGAGGGTCGAGCCGCCCTGGACGACGCCGCCGGCGCGGGCGTTCTCGGTGAGAGCGCGCACGAGGCCGAAGAAATCGATGCCGTAATGCTCGAAGAAGCGACGGTCCTCGGTGGCGAGGACCGCCTTGATGAACTGGTCCGGCATCTCGTCGATGGGCACTTCGTCCGCCCGCAGGACGCCGCGGCGGCCGATCTCGTTGCCGTGGCGATCGAGCATCTGGACGGAATAGTCGGTCTCCGGCGGCAGGCCGTCGGCGGTCAGACGCATGGCCGGCTGGGCGAGGAGCAGCATGGCGACGAAGCCGACGAGGCCGAGCGTCAGGGCCTCGCAGGACAACTCGACGAGAATTCGGTTGAAGCCGCGCGCCCGGAAGCGGCGCGACAGAATCGTGACGCTTTCCCAGGCCGAGGAGAAGCCATGGAAAAAACGCCAAAGGCTGCTATCGATCCAGGCGTCGACCTCGATCAGGCGCGAGGGCCTGCGCAGCTTCGGCTTGGGGCTCAGGGAATCACGCAAGTTCAAACCGTCGACGTTCGGCGGCCAAGCCGCGCTGCTGCGGTTCTGCCTACCACAAAGGACCCTACACCAAGATTAAGTGTAGGGACCCTGAGGCGACAACAAGGACGGACGTCAGGCTTGGGAATGATTTTGGCGCATGCGTGATATCGGCAACAAACCCTTCTGGAAGGACCGGCCGCTCGAGGCCTTCAGCCCAGAGGAATGGGAGAGCCTCTGCGACGGCTGCGGACGGTGCTGCCTGAACAAGCTGGAGGACTGGGACACCGGCGCCATCGCCTGGACCAACGTGCGCTGCCGCCTGCTCGACGACCATTCCTGCCGCTGCTCGGACTACGAGAACCGGCAGGCGAGCGTGCCGGACTGCATCGGCCTGACGGTTGAGGCGGTGCACAGCATCGGCTGGCTGCCGCCGACCTGCGGCTATCGGCTCGTGGCGGAGGGGCGCGATCTCTATTGGTGGCACCACCTCGTTTCCGGGGATCGGCAGACCGTGCACGAGGCCGGCATTTCGGTGCGCGGGCGGACGGTGAGCGAGGAGGGGATGGAGGTCGAGGATCTCGAACGGCATCTCGCGCGCTGGCCGGGCGAAGACCCGATGGCGAAAGGCACCACAAAGAGCGAAAAGAGGAAATTCCTCAAATAGGAAAATTGTCCTTGACTGCGTGACGGTGCTCGGGTAGGGTTCAGGCACAGTCAGAGATTTGCGGGCGGCGGGCTTCACGGGAAGCTTCGTCGCCCGCTTTGGTTTTTAGGGATAGCGGCATGGCGACGACGGCGGCGAGGACGAAGCGGCGGGCCCGTCGGCCCGATCCGCTGATGGCGGACCGGCTATTGGCGCTCTTCGGCTTCGAGCTTGCCGTGATCGAGCGCTCGGTGGAACCGCTGAAGGCGGAAGACGGCGAGATCCGCGACGTCGCGACGGGCGCGAAGGGGCGGATCGAGGCGCTCGGGCAGATGGTGCGCACGCTGGAGAAGCTGCTGGAGCTGAAGCAGCTGGAGGCGCTCGCGGCCGGCGGGACGGAGGCGCCCGATGCCGAGGCGGAGCGACTGGCGGCCGAGCTGATGCGGCGGCTGCGGGTGTTGGACCGGCGGCGGCGCGGGGGAGTCAAGGTCGTCGCGGCGGCTGATGGTGCCGAGGGCACGGCGGTTGCCGAAGGCGCTGCGGCTTGACGGATACGGAGCTCGACGAGGCGGCCTATTGGAACGCTGCGGCCGACGAGATGGCGGGCATGCCGAGTGCGGCTCTGGCGCGGGCCATGCCGCCCTGGGCGGAGGTCGCGCGGGCCGAGCAGCTGCCGCCAGGCGGCGACTGGCGGCAATGGCTGATGATCGGCGGGCGAGGATCGGGCAAGACGCGGGCCGGGGCCGAGTGGATCGGCGCGATGGCAATGGGAACGGCGCCGCTGGCGGCCAAGGCGCATGGACGGATCGCGCTGGTGGCGGAGACCTTGGGCGACGCGCGCGAGGTGATGGTGGAGGGCGAAAGCGGCCTTCGGGCGATCTCGCTGCCGCCGCGCCCCATCTTCGAGGCCTCGCGCCGCCGGCTGGTTTTTCCGAACGGGGCGATCGCGCAGATCTTCTCGTCGGAGGACCCGGATTCGCTGAGAGGCTACCAGTTCGACGCCGCCTGGGGCGACGAACTCGCCAAGTGGCGCCATGCCGAGGCCTGTTTCGACAATCTTCAGCTTGCCCTGCGCCTGGGGGACCGGCCGCGCGTGCTGCTGACGACGACGCCGCGGCCGATCCCGATTCTGAAGCGTCTCTTGAAAGAAGGCTCGACGGCCGTGACGCATATGCGCACGGCAGAGAATGCGGAGAACCTGGCGGGCGGGTTCCTTGCCGCGATGGAGGCGCGCTACGGCGGCTCCAGGCTCGGCCGGCAGGAGCTCGACGGCGAGATGATCGAAGCGCGGACCGACGCGCTCTTCGATCGGGCGGCGATTGACCGGCAAAGGGTGCGGGCGGCGCCGGCGATGCGGCGCATCGTGGTGGCGGTCGATCCGCCGGCGACGGCGACGAAGCGCTCGGACGCCTGCGGGATCGTGGCGGCGGGGGTCGCCGAGGACGGGCAGATCTACATCCTCTCCGACGGAAGCCTGGAGGCGGCCAAGCCCGCCGACTGGGCGCGGGCGGCCGTGCGGCTCTTCGAGCGGCTGGAGGCGGACCGGATCGTCGCCGAGGTGAACCAGGGTGGCGACATGGTCGAGGCGGTGATCAGGACGATTTCGCCGACCGTGCCGATCCGCTCGGTGCGCGCGACGCGAGGCAAGTGGACGCGGGCCGAGCCCGTGGCCGCGCTCTACGAGCAGGGGCGCGTGCGCCATGCCGGGAGCTTTCCGGCGCTCGAAGACGAAATGGCCGATTTCGGGCCGGACGGGCTTTCGAACGGGCGGTCCCCGGACCGGCTGGACGCGATGGTCTGGGCGGTGACGGCGCTTTCCACGGCGCAGGCCGAACCGCGGGTGCGCGGACTCTAACGCCGACAGAGACAGAATGGAGACGACCATGGGACTGCGATCCTTCATCGCGGCGCTGACGGCGCGCGCGGGTTCGCCGGAGGCGCCGGTCTCGCGCGCCGGCATCGGGGAGGCGAAGGCGGCGGGCGGGGGGACGCTCTTTCTGACCGGAGCCTTCGGGGACGGAGAGGGCGGGGCGGA
The DNA here is from genome assembly GCF_001425485.1 of Aureimonas sp. Leaf427. GTDB lineage: Bacteria > Pseudomonadota > Alphaproteobacteria > Rhizobiales > Rhizobiaceae > Plantimonas. The sequence goes on from NZ_LMQW01000043.1 coordinate 212,883, forward strand.
GCCGGGCTATGCGGCGCTGGCGCGGGCCGGCTTCATGCGCAATCCCGTCGTGCATCGCGCCGTCCGGCTGATCGCGGAGACGACGGCCGCCGTGCCGCTGCTCCTCTACGAGGGCACGAGCGAGGTGACGGCGCATCCGATGCTGGATCTCCTGCGGCGGCCGAACGGGCAGGAGGACGGCACGACGCTGATCGAGACGCTCGCGGGCCATCTGATGCTGGCCGGGGACGCCTATCTGGAGGCGATCGGGATCGACGGGCGGCCGAGGGCGCTGCATGCGCTGCGGCCGGACCGGATGCGGGTGGTGGAAGGGCGCGACGGCTGGCCGGAAGGCTACGAGTACCGTGTCGGCTCCCATGTGCGGCGGCTGAAGACGGGGGCTTCCGACGAGGGGTCGGGCGCCCTGCTGCATCTCAAGCTCTTTCACCCGCTGGACGACCGTCACGGGTTCGCGCCGCTCGGGGCCGCGGAGGCCGCGCTCGGCCTGCACAATGCCGCGGCGCGCTGGAACACGGCGCTTCTCCAGAATTCGGCGAGGCCCTCCGGCGCGCTGGTCTACCAGCCGGGGGACGGGGCGAACCTCTCGCCCGATCAGTTCGACCGGCTGAAGGCGGAGCTGGAAAGCGGATATACGGGCGCGGCGCGGGCGGGGCGGCCGATGCTGTTGGAGGGCGGGCTCGACTGGAAGGCGATGGGGCTTTCCCCCCGCGACATGGACTTCATCGAGGCGAAGAACCAGGCGGCGCGCGAGATCGCGCTCGCCTTCGGCGTGCCGCCCATGCTGCTCGGCATTCCGGGCGATGCGACCTATGCCAACTATGCCGAGGCGAACCGGGCGCTCTACCGGCTGACCGTCCTGCCCTTGGCGGGGCGGATCGCGGCGGCGCTTGGGCTCTGGCTCGGCAGCCATTTCGAGACGCCGGCCCTGTCGCTTCGGCCCGATCCCGACCGGGTGGAAGGCCTCAGCCTGGAGCGCGAGGCGCTGTGGTCGCGCGTCGGCGCCGCAGGCTTTCTCAGCGAGGACGAGAAGCGCGAGGCGGTCGGCTACGGGCCGCGCGGCTGAGTTCTCCCGAACCGACAATCGAACATGGAGGTCATGCGATGAGTGCCGAACCCTTGTCGGGTGCCGCCCTTTGGACGGCGAAGCTTGTGGGCGCGGGAGCGGGGTCGGCGATTTCCGTGGCCTATCTCCTGCCGGCCGGACGCCGGGATGCAGCGGCGCGGTTTCTGATCGGGGTCGTCACCGGCATCGTCTTCGGCGCCCCGGCCGGGCTCGCGCTGGCGCAGCATCTGGGCATTGAGGATGCGATCTCGGCGCAGGAGCTGGTTCTGATGGGCTCGGCGGCGGCAAGCCTTTCGGCTTGGTGGGCGCTCGGCGTTCTCTCGCGCTTCGCCGGAACGCTCTTTCGCGACGGAGGCCGGCCTTGATCGTCGGCGGGGCCGAGCGGGCGGTTGCGGGTGTCGAAGGGCGGATCGCGGGCTATGCGAGCCTTTTCGGGGCGATCGACCTGTCCGGCGACAGGGTTCTGCCCGGCGCCTTTCTCGCCTCCCTGCGCCGCCGGGGAACCGCCGGCATCCGCATGCTCTGGCAGCACGACCCGGCGCGGCCGATCGGGGTCTGGACGAAGCTGACGGAGACGGCGACCGGGCTTTTCGCGGAAGGACGGCTGGCGCTGGACACGGCGGGCGGGCGGGAGGCCTTCGAGCTGATCCGCGCCGGCGCAGTGGACGGGCTGTCCATCGGCTTTCGCACCAAGACCGCCCGGCGAGGCTCCGCCGGCGCCAAGCGCCTTCTGGAGGAGATCGACCTCTGGGAAATCTCGGTCGTGACCTTTCCGATGCAGGAAAGCGCGCGCCTTTCCGAAACGCGCGGCGGCATGGCGGCGGTTGCGGCCGGCGCCGCGCTGGCCGCCCGCATCGAGGCGGCGGCCCGCTGGCTGGCCGCGCCCTCGCGGGCCTCCATCGCGACCTGAGCGCCTTAGCGCGCCTTCAAATCTTCCGTTCAACCAAGGAGAGACCATGTCCGGTATCAACCTGAACGCCCCCGAGACCAAGGCCGAGACCCGCGAGGTGGGGACGGCGTTCGACGAGCTGATGCGCACCTTCGCGGGGTTTCGCGAGAACAACGACGTGCGCCTCGACGAGATCGAGCGGCGCATGAGCGCCGACGTTCTGACCGAGGAGAAGGTGGAGCGCATCGACAAGGCGCTCGGCGACCAGCAGAAGAAGCTGGAGGCGCTGATGCTGAAGGACATGCGCCCGCCGCTGGAGGGCACGGGCGGGCGCGGGCGCGGTGCCGAGCCGAGCGAGCACCGACAGGCCTTCGAGACCTATGTGCGCGGCGGCGACGAGCGGGGCCTCCGGCGCATCGAGGAAAAGGCGATGTCGACCCTGACCGGGGCGGATGGCGGCTTCGTGGTGCCGGCCGAGACGGAGCGCGAGATCGGCCGCCGGCTGTCGCGCATCTCGCCGATCCGCTCCATCGCCTCGGTGCGCACGGTCTCCGCCATGGTGCTCAAGAAGCCGTTCTCGCTGGCCGGCGCGCAGGCCGGCTGGGTGGGCGAGGCGGATGCGCGGCCGCAGACGACGAGCCCGACGCTGGCCGAGCTGTCGTTTCCGACCATGGAACTCTACGCCATGCCGGCCGCGACGAACGCGCTGCTCGACGACGCGGCGGTCGATATCGACCAGTGGATCGGCGAAGAGGTCGAGCAGGCCTTCGCCGCCCAGGAGGGCGCAGCCTTCGTGACCGGCGACGGCGTGAACAAGCCGAAGGGTTTCATGACCGCCGCGACGGTGGCCGAGAGTGCCTGGAGCTGGGGCAAGGTCGGCACGATCTCGACCGGGGCGAGCGGCGCGTTTGCCGCCAGCGGCGGTTCGGACGCGCTGATCGACCTCATCTACTCGGTGAAGTCCGGCTATCGCCAGAATGCCAGCTTCGTCATGAACCGGCGCACCCAGAGCACCATCCGCAAGATGAAGGACGCGGACGGCAACTACCTCTGGCAGGCGCCTTCCGCGGCGGGGGCGCGGGCGACGCTGATGGGCTTTCCGCTGGTCGAGGCCGAGGAGATGCCCGACATCGCGCCGGCCGCGAAGGCGATCGCCTTCGGCGATTTCGCCCGCTTCTACCTGATCGTCGACCGGCAGGGCGTGCGCGTGCTGCGCGATCCCTATTCCGCGAAACCCTACGTGCTCTTCTATACGACCAAGCGCGTCGGCGGCGGCATCCAGGACTTCGACGCGGCGAAGTACCTGACCTTCGCGGCCTGACAGCCGAGGGCGGTTCCAGACGTTCCTTCCACGGGGCCGGTCGGTGAGACCGGCCCTTTTTCGTTTCCAGACCTTGGAGTGCCCTCATGACCCTGATCGATCTCGGCCCGCCCGCGTCCGAACCCGTGACGCTGGCGGACCTCAAGACCTGGTGCCGGATCGAGCGGGACGACGAGGACGCGCTGGTCGTCTCGCTCGGCAAGGCGGCGCGCGAGACGGTGGAGGCGCTGACGCGCACGATCCTGTCGAGGCGGGGCTTCCGGCTGGTCGTGGACGAGGCGCCCGCCGATGGCTGGATCGAGGTGCCGCGCGTGCCCGTTCGCAGCGTCGGCGCGGTGACGGCCTACGATGCGGCGGGCACGCCGCATGCCTTCGGCGCATCGCATGCGGTGATCGAGCGGGCGCTCGGGATCGAGGCGGTGCGGGTGTCGCCGGACGTCGTGGCCGCTGCTGCGAACGGGCTGGAGATCGAGTTCGAGGCAGGCTTCGACGCGGGCGCAGCGCCGGAGGGACTGAAGCTCGCGCTGCGCCGGATCGTTTCGGCCAGCTACGAGGTGCGGGCGGCGCTGCCGGCTTCGCAGCAGCCGGCCATCGTGCCGCAGGCGGCCGAGGTGCTGCTGGCGCCCTATCGCCGGGTTCGGCTCTGATGGCGCTGATCTTTCTCGACCCCGGCCTGCTTCGTCGGCGGGTGCGGCTGGAGGCGGCGGTCGCCGTGCCCGACGGAAGCGGGGGCATCCGGCAGAGCTTCGGCGAGGTGGCCGAACTCTCCGCCCATGTCGAGCCGGTCTCGGCCGAGGTGCAGGAGCGGTTCGCCGCCCGCGAAGGGCGTGTGACCCATCGCGTGATCTGCCGGTTTCGCCCGGACGTGGTGCGCGGCATGGCCTTCGTTTTCCAGGGACGGCGGCTCGCCATCCGCACGGTGCACGACCCCGACGAGAGCGAGCGGTTTCTCGTCTGTCGCTGCGAGGAGGAGGCGTGAGGTTCTCGGTGCGCATCACGGCGCCGCTCGACGCACTGGTCCGGCGCATGCGCGCCTCGCCTCAGGCGGGACGGCGTGGCGAGGGCGATCGCGGGCCGACGGTCGGGCTGCCGTCGACGTCGAGCCTTCGTGATCCCGCCGAAATGGCTGTGCTCACGCGGTTCGACGAGCCGCTTCGGGACGGGACATGAAATTTCCGTCACCCGGTTTACGGACGCTTCGAGTCACGGCAGATTGTGTCTTGTCATCTTGCGTGAAGCCGCGTTCCCAGTGTGACGAGAGCCTCGAAAGGACGACGCCATGGCGCATCCGAGCGCTGAACTTCAGACATCGATCTACCAGACGCTGACCGCCGATGCCGGGCTGCTGGCGCTGCTGGGCGGGCCGAAGATCTTCGACCACATCCCCGAGCGCGCGGCCTATCCCTACCTGACGCTCGGCCGAACGACGGTGGTGGACTGGTCGACGGGCACCGAGGACGGCTCCGAGCACCTTCTGACGCTCCATGTCTGGGCGAAGGGCGGGGGCAAGCAGGCGACCTACCAGATCATGGACCAGGTCTCGAACCGGCTGCACGATCAGCATCTTTCGCTGGACAAGCACCGGCTGGTGAACCTGCAGCTCCAGTTCGCGGAGGCGCGGCTGGAGCCGGAGTCGACGACCTATCACGGCATCATGCGGTTTCGCGCCGTGACGGAGCCTGTGGCCTGATCGGCTGACGCCGCCCCGACGAGGGTGGACACGGATCAGGTTTAGGCCGGGGCTTCCGCTGCCGGTTTGGGCCGGCTGTCCGCAAACAACCGAAACTTCATCGAGGCGGTCCGTTCGGGCCGCCTTTTTTCGTGTCCGAACGAGGAGAGACGAATGGCGGCGCAAAAGGGCAAGGACCTACTCCTGAAGGTCGATCCCGCCGGCGGCACGGCCTATGCGACGGTGGCGGGGCTGCGGACGCGGCGGATCGCCTTAAATGCCGAGACCGTGGACGTGACGGATGCGGCGAGCGCCGGGCGCTGGCGCGAGCTGCTCGGCGGGGCCGGCGTGCAGAGGGCAGCGCTGTCCGGCTCCGGCATCTTCAAGGACGCCGCGTCGGACGCCACGCTCCGCCAGCTCTTTTTCGACGGGAAGGTCGCGACCTATCAGGCGGCGATCCCGGATTTCGGGACGGTGAGCGGGCCGTTCCAGATCACTGCGCTCGAATATGCCGGCGAGCACAATGGCGAGGTGACGTTCGAGGTGACGCTGGAATCGGCCGGCGCGCTCGCTTTCGCGGTGGTTTGAGCGTGGCGGTGAACCGGCGGCGCGGCGAGGTCGGCGCGATCATCGACGGGCGCGAGCGCGTGCTCTGCCTGACACTCGGCGCGCTCGCGGAACTCGAGGACGCCTTCGCGGCGGAGGATGTCTCGGCGCTGCTCCGGCGCTTCGGGGCAGGGCGGCTCGGGGCCCGCGATCTCACCCGCATTCTCGGCGCCGGCCTTCGCGGCGCGGGCGAGACGGTGACGGATGCGGACGTGTCCGCGATGCGGATCGACGGCGGAGCGGCCGGGGCGGCGACTGTCGCCGCCGAGCTGCTGGCGGCGGCCTTCGGCGAGAGCGCAGGGGCGGGCGGAGATGCCGCGTCAAACCCTTGAGCGCCGCGCCGGGGCCGGTGCCCGATCCCGGCGCGGCGGGGTTTCCCTTCGACGAGGCGATGACGGCGGGCTTCGCCCTCATCGGCCTTTCCTCGGCGGAGTTCTGGGCGATGACGCCGCGCGAGTTCGCGCGGGCCCTGGCGCCGTTCGCCTCGCGCTGTTGCGAGCCGATGGGGCGGGCCGATCTTGCCGCGCTGATGGCGCGGTTTCCCGATGACGAGGCGAGGTGACGATGGCGGCCGACGAGACGTTCAAGGTGGCGGTCGAGGCCGATACGAGCGGTTTCGAGACCGCGCTCGACGATCTGTCCACCAAAGCGAGAGCCTTCGGAGCGACGTTCAACGAGGCGCTGAAATCGGCGGCCGGTGGCGGGCGCTCGCTGGAGGGGGTGATGCGCCAGCTCGGGCAGCGCATCTCCTCGATCGCGCTGAACGCGGCGCTGAAGCCGCTGGAGACGGCGATCGGGGGGCTGTTCGGCCAAGTTCTCTCGGGCCTTGAAGGCTTGGCCGGAGGGACGGCGAGCGGCGCGGCGACGGTGACGCCGTTTGCCAAGGGCGGCGTCGTGGCGGCGCCCAGCTATTTTCCGAACGGACGGCAGATCGGCCTGATGGGCGAGGCGGGGGCGGAGGCGATCCTGCCGCTGAAGCGCGGGGCCGACGGAACGCTCGGCGTCGCGGCTCCGGGCGGCGGGGGCGGGCGCGGCGGGCAGACAATCGTCTTCAACGTGACGACGAGCGACGCGGGAAGCTTCCGGCGCTCGGAGGCGCAGGTGCAGGCGATGCTGGCAAGAGCCGCCGGGCGCGGCCAGCGCGGGCTCTGAGGAAAGACCGGCGCCGCCAGCGCGCTCTTTAAAAAGGACCACTCATGATCATCGCAGCCTTCAGCGAGGAGCGGTTTCCGCTGCGCGTCGCCTTCGGCACGAGCGGCGGGCCGGAGCGGCGCACGGAGATCGTGCGGCTTTCCACCGGCTTCGAGACGCGCAACCAGCGGCATCGGCACTCCTTCCGTCGCTACGACGCCGGCTCGGGTGTGAAAAGCCTTTCGGACCTGGCCGGCGTGCTCGATTTCTTCGAGGCACGGCGCGGCAAGCTGGTGGGTTTTCGCTTTCACGATCCGCTGGACCACCGCTCGGCCGCCCCGGGAACCGCAGTCACGGCGTTCGACCAAGTGATCGGAACGGGGGATGGGGCACTGAAGGTCTTCGCTCTGGCGAAGGCCTACGGGGTGGGGGATCAGGCCTATGTCAGGCCGATCGAGAAGCCGGTGGCGGGAACGCTGAAGGTGGCGGTGAACGGGTCTCCGGTCTCGGCGGGCGTGACGCTCGATGCGGCGACGGGGCTGGTCCGCTTCACGCACGCGCCCGGCGCCGGGGAGGCGGTGACGGCGGGGTTCGAGTTCGACGTGCCCGTGCGCTTCGACATCGACCAGCTCGTCGTCAATCTCGCGGCCTTCGAGGCGGGGGACATTCCGTCCATTCCGCTGGTGGAGATCAGGCCATGAGAGAGGTTCCCCCCGCGCTCGCGACGCATCTGGCAAAGCAGGCGACGACCACGGCCCGATGCTGGCGCCTCACGCGCGGCGACGGTGTGGTGATGGGCTTCACCGACCACGACGCCGCGCTGAGCTTTGCCGGGACGCGCTTCGAGGCGGCGAGCGGTCTGATCGCCGGGGAGGCGGAGGCGATGCTCGGGCTCGGCGCGGGAACTCAGGAGATCGAGGGAGCGCTGTCTTCGGCGGCGATCGAGGAGGCCGATATCCTGGCCGGTCGATACGACGGCGCCAAGGTCGAGATCTTCATCGTCAACTGGCAGGCGCCGGACGAACATCTGCTGCTGGACGTCGCCGAGATCGGCGAGGTGAAGCGGGGCGGGCCGGCCTTTTCGGCGGAACTGCGCGGAATCGCGAGCCGGCTCGATCGACTGCGGGGACGGCTCTACCGCCGGCGCTGCGACGCGGTGCTGGGGGACGCGCGCTGCGGCGTCGATCTCGATGCGGCCGGGTGCTCGCTGGATGTCGTCTTCGTGCGGATGTCGGGGGGCGCGATCGTCGTGGCCGGCGCGACCTTCGGCTCGCCATCGCCCTTCGTCGGCGGGCATCTTCGCTGGACCAGCGGCGCGGCGGCTGGGCTCTCGGCTGAAATCCTGGGGCTGCATCCGGGCAGCGGCGGGGAGGCGCGGATCGAGACGATCGGCGCGGCCCGCTTCGCGCCAGAGGCCGGCGATCGGCTTCGGCTGCATGTCGGTTGCGACAAGAGCTTTGCGACCTGCCGCGAACGGTTCGGCAACGGGCTGAACTTCCAAGGATTTCCGCATCTGCCGGGAAGCGACGCGACGATGGGCGTCGCCAAGCGCGACGGGCTGCACGATGGCGGGCCGGTGGTGCCGTGAGCGACGTTCGGGATCGGGCTCTGACCCTCGCGGAGGCGTTTATCGGCACGCCCTATCGGCACCAGGGAAGCCGCAGGGGCGTCGGCTGCGACTGTCTCGGACTGGTGCGGGGCGTCTGGCGGGACCTCTACGGCGCAGAGCCGGAGGCCGTTTCCGCCTATACGCCGGATTGGGCGGAGCGGGCGGACGGGGAGCCGCTGCTCGAGGCCGCGCGCCGGCATTTTCACGAGATCGCGACCAGCGAGACCGCGCCCGGCGACCTTCTGGTCTTTCGCTGGCGGACGGGGGCCGCGGCGAAGCATTGCGGCCTTCTCGGGCGCGAGGGGCGTCTGATCCACGCCTACGAGGGTTCCGCCGTCGTCGCCTCGCCGCTCGGGCGTGCCTGGACCCGCCGGATCGCCGGCGCCTTTCGTTTTCCGGAGATGTAGGCCATGGCGACGATCCTTCTCCAGGCGGCGGGCGGTGTCGTCGGCGGTCTGCTCGGTGGGCCGTTCGGTGCCATGGCGGGCCGGGCGCTCGGGGCGCTGGGCGGTGCTGCCATCGACAGCCGCCTCTTCGGGCCGGGCACGAGGCGCGTGGAGGGGCCGCGCCTCGGCGCCTCGCGTCTTCTCGACGCGGACGAGGGCGGCGGCATCGCCCGGCTCTACGGGACGGCGCGGATCGCGGGGCAGGTCATCTGGGCGACGCGCTTCGAGGAGACGAGCCAGACCGAGCGCTCGGGCGGCAAGGGCGGAGGGAGCCAGCCAAAGACGGAGACGACGACCTACAGCTATTTCGGCAATGTCGCGATCGGGCTTTGCGAGGGGCCGATCGCGGGTATCCGGCGGGTGTGGGCCGACGGAGAGGAGCTCGATCTCTCGAACCTGACCTATCGCGTCCACCGCGGCGACGCCGCGCAGATGCCCGATCCGCTGATCGAAGCCAAGCAGGGCGCGGGTCTGGCGCCCGCCTATCGGGGCCTTGCCTATATCGTCTTCGAGCGTCTGGCACTGGAGAGCTTCGGCAACCGCATTCCGCAGATCGCCTGCGAGGTGATCCGGCCGGTGGGCGATCTCGAAGGCGAAATCCGAGCGATCACCATCATTCCCGGCGCGAGCGAGCACGGGCTCGATCCGCTGGCCGTGCGCGAGACGCTGCGGCCGGGCGAGGACCGGATCGTGAATCGGACGGTGCGCCATGCGCCGAGCGACTTCGAGGGCTCGCTCGACGAATTGCAGAGCCTCTGTCCCCGGCTGGAGCGGGCGGCGCTGGTCGTCGGCTGGTTCGGGACGGATCTTCGCGCGGGCTCTTGCGAGGTTCGGCCGGGCGTCGAGGCGGCGCAGCGCAACGAAAGCGAGACGTGGCGCGTCGGCGGGACGGCGCGCGCGGGCGGACATCGGATCAGCTGGTCCGGCGGCGGTCCGGCCTATGGCGGTACGCCGAGCGACCGGGGCGTGATCCGCGCCATCCGCGATCTGAAGGCGCGCGGCCTGAAGGTGACGCTCTATCCGTTTCTGCTGATGGACGTGCCGGCCGGAAACGCACTGCCGGACCCTTATGGCGGACCGGAACAGGCCGCCTATCCCTGGCGCGGACGCATGACGGTCGAGCGGGGATCGGATCGCACGGCCGGCGCGCGGACGGCGGTCGAGCGCTTCGTCGGGAAGGTGGCGGCGCGGGACTACGCCGTCGCGGGCGATACCATCACTTATCAGGGGCCGGCGGAGTGGAGCCTCAGGCGCATGGTGCTGCATCAGGCCCATCTGGCGCTGGCCGCGGGCGGGGTGGATGCCTTCGTCATCGCCTCGGAACTGCGCGGGCTGACGCGGCTTCGCGACGAGACGGGCGCCTTTCCCTTCGTGTCGGCGCTGATGGCGCTGGCGGCGGAGGTGAAGGCGCTCCTGCCCGATACGAAGATCACCTATGCGGCGGATTGGAGCGAGTATTTCGGCTATCGGCCGGCGGATGGATCGGGCGATCTCTTCTACAATCTCGATCCGCTCTGGGCCCATCCCGCGATCGACATGGTGGGGATCGACAACTATCTTCCGCTCTCCGACTGGCGGATCGAGGATGCGGGCGGGGCGAGCCCGGATGGCGCGGAGACGCCCCACGATCTCGGTGCTCTCGGCCGCGGAGTGGCCGGCGGCGAATATGCCGACTGGTTCTATGCCTCGGAGGCGGACCGGCAGGCGCGGCGGCGCACGCCCATCACCGACGGGGCAGCCGGCAAGCCCTGGGTCTTCCGGCCGAAGGATATCCTCGACTGGTGGCGCCATCCGCATGTGGAGCGGCGCGGCGGCGTCGAAACGGGCGGGGCGACGGCCTGGGTGCCCTCGGGCAAGCCGATCTGGTTCACCGAACTCGGCTGCCCCGCGATCGACAAGGGCGCGAACCAACCGAACGTCTTCCTCGATCCGAAATCCTCCGAGAGCCTCGCGCCGCATTTCTCGACCGGCACGCCCGACGACCTGATGCAGCGGCGGTTTCTCTCCGCGCATCTGCGTCACTGGGACCCGGCTCAGCCGGAATTCCAGGACGCAGGAAACCCGATCTCGCCGGTCTATGGCGGGCGGATGGTCGAGCCGTCGGGCGTGCATGTCTGGACCTGGGACACGCGGCCCTATCCGGCCTTTCCCGAGCGGGCCGACATCTGGAGCGACGGGGCCAACTGGCGGCGCGGCCACTGGCTGACCGGGCGGCTGGGGCGTGCGCCGGTGTCCGAGCTCATCCGCCGGCTTCTCGCCGAGCACGGGTTCACCGAGGTCGACACGTCGCGCGTGGATGCTCTGGTCGGCGGCTATCTCGTCTCGGGTCCCGGCTCGGCGCGGGCGGAGCTGGAGGAGCTGATGCGGCTCTGCGCGATTTCGGCGCATGCGAGCGGCGGGCGTCTCGTCTTCACCTCGCTCGACCGAGCCGCGATCTCGCGGCAACTCGACGTGCTGGCCGAGGAGACCGGGGACGGGTCGCTGATTGAACAGCGGCGGATGGAGGATAGCGAGACGGCCGAGGAGGTCGTCGTCGGCTACAGCGATCCGGCGCGAGCCTATCAATCGGCTGCGGCGGAGGCCCTGCGTTCGCGCGAGGCCCATCCCCGCAAGACGACGATCGAGCTGCCGGTCATCCTCGACGAGGGGGAGGCGCGGCGTTTCGCTTCGGCCGTCCTGGCGCGGGAGGCGGATGGGCGCGACACGATCCGCTTCTCGGCCTCGCCGACCGAGATCGGACTGGAGCCCGGCGACGTCGTCGGACTCGGCGCTGTGCCCGGCCGCTTCCTGATCACCCGCATCGAGGATGGCGAGACGCGGCGTATCGAGGCGCGGCGCATCGCGGACGCCGCTCGCGAGGCAAGCGACGAGCGAGGCGTTGCGCCGGCTCCGGTGCCGAAGGGGCCGGTGCCCGTGTCGCGGCCGGTCGCGGTGTTTCTCGACCTGCCGCTGCTGGGGGCCGCGACCCCGGCCGCCGCGCCGCGCCTTGCCGTTCACGCGCGGCCCTATGTGCCCGTGCGCGCCGAGGTCGCCGTGCCCGGCGGAGCGTTTCGGACGGCGGCTCTCGCCCTTGCGCCGGCGACGATGGGTGTGCTGGCGGGCGAACTGGCGCCCGGGCCGGAAGGCCTGATCGATCGCGGGCATCGGGTTCTCGTCGATCTCTTCAGAGGATCGCTGTCGAGCGTCACCGGTGAAGCGCTGCTGGCAGGGGAAAATCTTTGCGCGGTGCGCTGCCGAAACGGCGGCCTCGAAGTCCTGCAGTTTCAGGATGCCGAGGAGATCGCGCCGGGCCGCTTTCGTCTCGGCCGCCTCTTGCGGGCGCAGGGCGGAACGGAGGACGCGATGGCCAGCGGAGCGGAGCCGGGTGCGGACTTCGTGTTGCTCGACGGATCGACGACGGGGCTCGATCTCGCCGGCAACGAGTTCGGCCGCGAACTCGACTGGCGGATCGTGCCGGCGGGGCAGGCGCTCGACGATCCCGCCGTGGTCCGGCTGGGCGGGCTGACGCTCGGCGGCCGGGCGGCGCTGCCGCTATCCCCGGTTCACCTGACGGGTCGGTTCGAAGCGGATGGGGCGCTGTCCCTCGGCTTTGTCCGGCGCACCCGAACGGGCGGCGACGGATGGGAGGGGATCGACGTGCCGCTGGGCGAGGAGATCGAGCGCTATCGCATACGCTTGTCGATCGGCGGCGCGGCGCTGACGGTCGAGACCGCCGAGCCGAGGGCGAGGGTTTCGGCGGCCGATCAGCAGGCCGCCTTCGGCGGGCTGCCGGCGAGCATCTCGGTCGAGGCTTGTCAGTTCAGCCTGACGGCCGGAGCGGGTCTGGCGCGGCGGGCGCTGTTCCGGCGCCCGGCCTGATGCGCCCGGCCTTTGTGCCAGGCGGTTCGTTCACCCAGGAGAAGGAGACGTTTCATGGACGATGTGAAGAGCTGGTATCGGTCGAAGACCATCTGGGGCGGGATCGTCGCGCTTGTCGCGGCGCTCGGAGGGCTCGTCGGCATCGAGCTCGACGCGGCGACGGGGAGCGAGCTGACGATCGCGCTGTCGCAGGCCGCGGCCGCAATCGGGGCGATCGTCGCCATCGTCGGGCGCCTGGAAGCGGTGAAGCCGATCGCCTGACGGGCCTGGAGCGGCGCTTCACATCCCGCGCCGCTCCGGCTCCATTCATTCGACATTCAGAGCAGAGCCGCTAGAACGGAGGGAGTTCGATAGCTGGATCACCCATGAGCCACCGCGCCCTCTTCAAGAGACGTCCGATCGCGATGGCCCTCGCCGCAACGGCGCTTGCGGGAGCGGTCCTCACCGGGTTTCCGGCCTCCGCCGAGTTTCGCTTCGCCTCTGCTTCGCCCTTCGCGAGTTGGAGCGAGGAGAGACGCGAGGCGGCTCCGCGGGAGCGCGTCGACGGCGTTCGCATGGCCGACGCCGACTGCTCGGCGGCCGCGGCGGAGGCGGCGGCGCAGACGGGCGGGCAGGTTCTGTCCGTCTCCAGCCGCGAGCAGGGCGGGCGCACGGTCTGCATCGTGACCGTGCTCGTTCCCGGCGAAGGCGGGGAGCGACCGCGCAAGCGCACCCTAACCCTGCCGCAATGATCCGCGAAGCGCCGATGGTCCTGCGCTCCCGCAGGCGGCTCGCGAGGAAGGGCAGACCGGCTCCATGCGCATCCTGATCGTCGAGGACGACCCGAACCTCAACCGGCAGCTGACCGAGGCGCTGCAGGGCGCCGGCTATGTCGTGGACAAGGCCCTGGATGGCGAGGAGGGCCATTTCCTCGGCGATACCGAACCTTACGACGCGGTCGTGCTGGATGTCGGACTGCCGTCGATGGACGGGATCAGCGTGCTCGAACGCTGGCGGCGCGACGGGCGCACCATGCCGGTGCTCATCCTAACGGCGCGCGACCGATGGAGCGACAAAGTCGCCGGAATCGACGCCGGCGCCGACGACTACGTGACGAAGCCCTTCCACATCGAAGAGGTGCTGGCGCGGGTTCGCGCGCTGATCCGGCGTGCGGCGGGGCACGCATCCTCCGAGATCCATTGCGGGCCGCTGCGGCTGGACACCAAGGCCTCCAAGGCGACGGTCAACGGGACGGCGCTGAAGCTCACCTCGCACGAATACCGGCTGCTCTCCTATCTGATGCACCATGCCGGCGAGATCGTCTCGCGGACGGAGCTGATCGAGCACCTCTACGACCAGGATTTCGACCGCGATTCCAACACGATCGAGGTCTTCGTCGGTCGTCTTCGCCGCAAGATCGGCCTCGACCTCATCGAAACCGTTCGCGGGCTTGGCTATAGGATCCCCGATGATACGCCGGGCGCGTGAGAGCCTTGCGGTCCGGGTCATCGCCTTTTCCAGCCTCTGGGCTCTGACGGGGCTGGTCGTCGTGGGCGGCCTCATCTCGACCCTCTACGCCCGGACGGCGTCGCGCGGCTTCGAGGAACTGCTGGTCGCGCAACTCTACAACATCGTGAACGTCGTCTCGGTCTCGCCCGAGGGGAACGTCTCGGGCTCGCCCGATCTCGGCGACCTGCGCTATTCGCAGCCACTGTCCGGCTGGTACTGGGAGGTTCTGCCGGCGAGCGAGAACACGCAAGGTCGGCTCGCCTCGATCTCGCTCGGGCCGGCCGACATCGCCTCGCCTCCGACATCCGCGCTGCCCTTCGATGCCCAGTACAGGCGGGACTACGAGGCGAAGGGGCTGGAGGGCGAGACGCTGCGGATCGTCGAGACCGAGATCGTTCTCGATCAGGACAATCACATCGCGCGGTTCCGCGTGATGGGAAATGCGAGCCTCGTCGAGGCCGACATCGCGCAGTTCGACCGGACGCTCGCCTTCTATCTTTCGCTCTTCGGGCTCGGCTCGATCCTGATCAACGCATTCGCGATCCTCTACGGCCTGAAGCCGCTGACCGGCGTGCGCCGGGCGCTGGGCGAGGTGCGGGCGGGGCGCGCCGAGCAACTGGTCGGCGCCTTTCCGCTCGAAATCCGCCCGCTGACCGTCGAACTGAACGCGCTGATCGACAACAACCGGCGGATCGTGGAGCGGGCGCGCACGCAGGTCGGCAATCTCGCCCATTCGCTGAAGACGCCCGTCGCCGTTCTGATGAACGAGGCGGAGGCGCTGGGCGGCGAGAAGGGGCGGCTCTTCGCGGAGCAGGGTGAGCGGATGCGGTTTCAGGTCCAGCACTATCTGGATCGGGCGCGGATCGCGGCGCAGAGCGAAGGCATCGTCTTTCGCACGCCCGTCGCGCCCGCGCTCGAGCGGCTGATCCGCGTTCTCGTGAAGCTGAACCCGAAGATCCGGTTCGATCTGGCGGGACTGGAGGGCCGGTCCATCGTCTTCGCGGGCGAGCGGCAGGACTTCGAGGAAATGGTCGGCAACCTCCTCGAAAACGCGGCGAAATGGACGCGGGGCCGCATTCGGATCGCGGTCGCGCCGCTCGGCGACGGCACGTTTCGCCTCAGCATCGACGACGACGGGCCGGGCCTTGGCGAGACCGAGATCCTGGAGGCGCTGAAGCGGGGACGGCGGCTCGACGAGACCGTGCCGGGCAGCGGTCTCGGCCTTTCCATCGTCAGCGACACGGCACAGGAATATCGCGGGACGCTAAAACTTTCGCGCTCCGACCTCGGCGGTCTGTGCGCAACGCTCGTTCTTCCTCTGGTCCTCGATCCACAGACTTCCTAGTATGGATGCGTTCGTCGACGCATTCCGAGTCCTCGACGGATAACCGTTTCGCCGCCGGAACGGCAGATGCGCCTGATGGGACCGACCGATGAGAAGACGCCTCCTGAGGGCTTGCCTGCCGATCCTGATGCTGCCGCTTCTCGCCGGCTGCCTTTCGACGACCCGCGATACGTTCGGCCTCTCCTCCGCCGCTCCTGCCTCCGCCGGCGCCATGGCGCTCGGAGACGGCCTGATCGGGCGCGACAAGAAGCAGCGCCTGTCGAGCGACGCACGCAACCGGGCGCTGGATGCGGAGTATCAGGCGCTTCAGTTCATGCCGGCCGGGCAGCCCGTCGCCTGGGAGGCGGGAAGCCTCAAGGGAACGGTGGTTCCGACGCAGCTTTATCGCGTCGGTTCCCAGGACTGCCGCGGCTATTCGCAGACGGTCCTTCGCGACGGGCGCGAGGCCAAGACGGTCGGCACGGCCTGCCGGAGCGAGGACGGGTTCTGGAGGCCGGTCGCCTGACGGCGACTTGTCTGGCGATGCCGGATCGGTCCTGATAGGGCGGGCGCGAGATGTCCGGGTGGCAGAGGCCGCTTGGACCCGCTAGACTGGAAATCAATGCTGTTCTGGATCATCGCTGGCCTTCTGACCGTCGTCGTCGTCGCATCCGTTCTCTTTCCGATCCTGCGGAAAAGCCCGGCTGAGGCGCCTGCGCGCGCCGAGCACGACGCCGAAATCTATGCCGCCCAGCTTCGCGAACTCGATGCCGATCTCAAGCGCGGCGCGATCGCGGCGGAGGACGCGGCGGTGGCCAGAGCGGAAATCGGACGTCGGCTCCTGAAGGCGTCCGCCGCCGAGACGACGGCCGCCTTTCCAAGACATCGAGCCGCCCTGGCGGCATCCGTCTTCGCGGTCGGCCTCGGCGTTCCTGCAGCCAGCCTCTACGGTTACGTGACCTATGGCTCGCCGGCGCTTCCCGACCGGCCGCTGGCCGCGCGTCTGGCGGTCGACCCCGCAATGGCCGATCTGCCGACGCTGGTCGCGCAGGTCGAGGCGAAGCTTCGCGCCAAGCCCGATGACGGCGCCGGCTGGGACATGCTCGCCCCGATCTATCTGCGCAGCGGGCGCCCCGAGGATGCGGTTCGCGCCGTCAGCGAGGCCATCCGCCTGCTCGGCGCGACGCCGGAACGCGAGGCGACCCGGGGCGAGGCGCTCGTCCAACTCGCCTCCGGCGAGGTGACGGACGAGGCCAAGGCCAGCTTCCAGAGGGCGCTGGCGCTCAATCCCGACTTCCTTCCGGCGAAGTTCTTCCTGGCGCTCGATCTTTCGCAGGAAAACCGGTTCGCGGAAGCCGCGCCCGCCTGGCGCGATCTCGTCGCCAAGAGCCCGCCCGGCGCGCCCTGGCTGGAGATCGCGCAGCTTGCGATCGACGATGCCGAGAAGCGGCTCGCCGGTGGTCCCGGGCCTGCACCGGTTCAGGCGCCCGGCCAGCCCGGGCCCGCCCCGGAGGATGTGGCGGCGGCCGCGGCCATGCCGCAGGCGGATCGTCTGGCGATGATTCAAGGCATGGTGTCGCAATTGGCCGACCGCCTGAAATCCGCCCCCAATGACGCCGAAGGTTGGAAGCGGCTGATGCAGTCCTATACGGTTCTGGGCGACGGCGACCGGGCGCGCGGCGCCTTTGCCGAGGCATCCGCCGTGTTCGCCGAGGGGACGGCGGAGCGCCGCGACATCGAAGCCTTCGCCGCCGGGCTCGGTATCGGCACACCGCCGCCGTCGACCATGCAATGACCGGGATCTGGATTTCTCCATGACGCGCAAGCAGAAGCGGCTGACATCGATCGGTGCCATTCTCGGTGTGATCGCCTGCGCCGTCGGGCTCGTCCTCTCGGCTGTGTCCGACGGCATCGCCTACTTCAATTCGCCGACCGATCTCGTGACCAAGACCCCCGGCCCGTTGCAGCGGATTCGCCTGGGCGGGCTGGTCGAGAAGGGCTCGCTGGACCGGGGCGCGGCCAGCACGGTGCGCTTTCGCGTGACGGATTCGGTGGAGAGCGTCGTCGTCGTCTACGAGGGAATCCTGCCCGATCTCTTCCGCGAGGAGCAGGGAATCGTCGCCGAGGGCACGCTCGGCCCCGACCATGTCTTCGTCGCCGACACCGTGCTCGCCAAGCATGACGAGACCTATATGCCCAAAGAGGTCGTGGACGATCTGAAGGAGCGCGGTCTCTGGGAGGACGGCAAGCCCAAGGCGGCGTCGAACACGATGCAGCCGGCGCCGATGCCCGTTTCGACGGGGGCCGGCTCGTGATCGTCGAACTCGGCCATTACGCGCTGATCCTGGCGCTCGCGACCGCCATCGTCCAGTCGATCCTGCCTGTGGTCGGCGCACGGATGGCCGACCTCCGGCTGATGGAGACCGGACGCTCGACGGCTGTCGCGAGCTTCGCGCTCCTCGCCTTCGCCTTCGGCTGCCTGACGACGGCCTACGTCACCTCGGACTTCTCGGTCCTCAACGTCTTCGCCAACTCGCATTCGGCCAAGCCCCTTCTGTTCCGCATTACCGGTGTCTGGGGCAATCACGAGGGCTCGATGCTCCTCTGGGTGCTGATCCTGGCGCTCTTCGGCGCCCTCGTCGCCCTGTTCGGGCGCGATCTGCCGGCAAGCCTCAAGGCCAATGTGTTGGGCGTTCAGGCCTGGATCACGACGGCCTTCCTCGCCTTCATCCTGATCACGTCGAACCCGTTCCAGCGGCTCGATCCCGCGCCCTTCGAGGGGCAGGATCTCAACCCGATCCTCCAGGATATCGGCCTCGCGATCCATCCGCCGATGCTCTATCTCGGCTATGTCGGCTTCTCCATCTCCTTCTCCTTCGCGGTCGCCGCCCTCATCGACGGGCGGATCGACGCGGCCTGGGCGCGCTGGGTGCGGCCTTGGACGCTGCTCGCCTGGGTCTTCCTGACGCTCGGCATCGCGATGGGCTCCTACTGGGCCTATTACGAGCTCGGCTGGGGCGGCTGGTGGTTCTGGGACCCGGTCGAGAACGCCTCCTTCATGCCCTGGCTGTCCGGCACGGCGCTGCTGCATTCGGCCGTCGTCATGGAGAAGCGCTCCGCTTTGAAGATCTGGACCGTGCTCCTGGCGATCCTCACCTTCTCGCTCTCGCTGCTCGGCACGTTCATCGTGCGATCGGGCGTGCTGACGTCTGTCCACGCCTTCGCCACGGACCCGACGCGCGGCGTCTTCATCCTCGCCATCCTCATCCTGTTCATCGGCGGATCGCTGGCGCTCTTCGCCATCCGGGCGGGCACGCTGGAATCCGGCGGGCTCTTTGCGCCGATCAGCCGCGAGGGGGCGTTGGTCTTCAACAACCTCTTCCTCACGACCGCCTGCGCCACCGTTCTGACCGGCACGCTCTACCCGCTGGTGCTCGAGGTCGTCACGGGCGAGAAGATTTCCGTCGGCGCGCCCTTCTTCGATCTGACCTTCGGGCCGCTGATGGTCCCCCTTCTCATGGCCGTGCCCTTCGGGCCGCTGCTCGCCTGGAAGCGGGGCGATCTCTACGGCGCGGCGCAGCGTCTCTACTTCGCCTTCGGCCTCGCGCTCGTGGCGGTCGTCGGCACACTGGCCTTCACCTCCGGCACGCGCATCCTGGCGGCGCTCGGCTTCGGTCTCGCCGTCTGGCTGCTCGCGGGGGCGGTGGTCGATCTGGCCGGGCGCGCCGGCTTGCCGAAGGTCTCGCCCGCCGTCGCGCTGCGGCGGCTCGCGGGTCTGCCGCGCTCGGCCTTCGGCACGGCGCTCGCGCATGCCGGCCTCGGCCTCACCGTGCTCGGCGTCATCTCCACCTCCGCCTTCCAGACGGAGCTCGTCACGGCGATGCGGCCGGGCGAGGTGCGCGATGCCGGCGGCTATCAGGTTCGCTTCGACGGGATGAGCCCGCGTCAGGGCTCCAACTTCAGCGAGGAGGTCGGGCGGTTCACGCTGATGCAGGGCGGCGTCGCAAAGGGCGAGATGGAAAGCTCCAAGCGCTTCTATCCCGCGCGGCAGATGCCGACGACGGAGGCCGGCATTCACACCCATGGCTTCAGCCAGCTTTACATCGCGATCGGCGACACCTCGCCGGATGGGGCCGTGGTCGTACGCCTCTGGGGCAAGCCCCTGATCACGCTGATCTGGATCGGCGCTCTCGCGATGGCGGCGGGCGGCACGATCTCGCTGGCCGATCGTCGGCTGCGCGTCGGGGCGCCCGCGCGCTCGCGCCGCCGGGCCGTGGCGCCGGCGGATCCGGCCGCCGCATGAGCCGGTTGCGCGAAATCCTGCTCGTGGCGGGCGGGCTGATGCTCCTGCCCGTTTCGGGGCCGTTGCCGGTCGACAGGCTGACGGGCATCGGTGCATCGGCTTATGCCGTCCAGCCGAACGAGGTTCTGGCGGATGCCGACCTGGAGCGGCGGGCGCGGGCGCTGTCGGCTGGTCTTCGCTGCCTCGTCTGCCAGAACCAGTCGATCGACGATTCCGATGCGGACCTCGCGCGGGACCTCCGCGTTCTCGTTCGCGAGCGGCTCGAGGCCGGCGACAGCGATGGTCAGGTCGTCGATTACATCGTCGCGCGCTATGGTGAGTTCGTGCTCCTGCGTCCGCGGCTTTCCGCCGGGACCGCGCTTCTCTGGGCGACCCCGGTCGTCCTCATCCTGGCCGGCGGCCTCTTCGCTCTCGTCTCCGCGCGGCGGCGGCGGACCGATCGTCCGGCGGCCGAACTGACGGCCGAGGAAGAGCGCGCCGTTGAGGCGGCCCTGCGCGAAAAAGGCCTCTGACGGCCTGAGCCGGGTCGGACATCGTGCCCCTGCTCGAGACGAGCGCGCCGCCCGGTTTCACCCAAGATGTTGCTGCGCCCGTCTCCCTGCTGACGGCGACCGCCAGATGCGGGATTCCGCCTTCGGCTTCGGCCTTCCCAACCTTACCAACATTTCACGGCCCTGAAGGGGTCCCGTAAGTTGGTACTCCCTATCTTCCCTCCTGTCGGCGGCGGACGAAGCTCCTCCGCCCGGTGATTTACGCGAGGTTCCGCAAACGGCTTATCGAGGAAGCCGGCGGGATCTGCGATCAACGAGGGAAGAGAAGATCCATGGCCCAGTCCACTCAGTCTCCCAAGCGCAACCGTCTCTTCGCGGCCGCGCTCGCGGCCGGCGTCGCCGGATCGGTCATCACCGGCGGCGTGATGAGCAACACGGTTCCGAGCTATGCCGAGCCGGTGACGGTTCAGGCGCCGAGCCAGAATTTCGGCTTTGCCGACGTCGTCGAGAAGGTGTCGCCCGCCGTCGTCTCCGTGCGCGTCAAGGAGAAGATGGCGCAGGTCCAGTCGAGCGGCCTCGGCGACAACCCCTTCGAGAACCTTCCCGAAGACCATCCGATGCGCCGCTTCTTCGAGAGCCCGAACGGCCCCCGTGGCGGACAGGCGACGCCGCGCAACGGCCAGCCGCGCCGCGATAGCAAGCAGGCGATGGCGCAGGGCTCCGGCTTCTTCGTCTCGGATGACGGCTACCTCGTCACCAACAATCACGTCGTCGAGGACGGCGAGAACTTCACCATCGTCATGGACGACGGCAAGGAATACGAGGCGCGCCTGATCGGCACCGACAAGCGCACGGATCTGGCGGTTCTGAAGGTCGACGCCAAGAACCAGAAGTTCGCCTATGTCGAGTTCGGCGACGACTCGAAGGCGCGCGTCGGCGAGTGGGTCGTGGCCGTCGGCAATCCCTTCGGCCTCGGCGGTTCGGTGACGGCGGGCATTATCTCGGCGCGTGGCCGTGATATCGGCGCCGGTCCCTACGACGACTTCCTGCAGATCGACGCGGCGGTCAATCGCGGCAATTCCGGCGGCCCGGCCTTCGACCTGAACGGCAAGGTCATTGGCGTCAACACCGCGATCTTCTCGCCCTCCGGCGGCAATGTAGGTATCGCCTTCGCCATTCCGGCGTCGACCGCGAAGACGGTCGTGCAGTCCCTGCGCGACAAGGGTAATGTGCAGCGCGGCTGGCTCGGCGTGCAGATCGCGCCGGTGACGGACGACATCGCCGAGGCCGTCGGTCTGTCCAGCGACCAGGGCGCCATCGTGACGCTGCCCGACAGCGACACGCCAGCGACGAAGGCGGGCATCCAGACCGGCGACGTCATCACCGCGATCAACGGCGAGACGGTGGCCGGGCCGCGCGAACTCGCTCGTAAGGTCGCCGAGTACGCGCCGGGCGTCGGGATCGACGTGACGATCTGGCGGGCTAATAAGGCCTCCAACGTGAAGGTCACGCTGGGCGATCTCGCCACGCTCGACGAGTCGGCCTCCGCCTCGGGTCAGTCCGGCGCACCGGTCGATCCCTCCGCCCTGTCCGGCTACGGGCTGACCCTGACGCCGTCGGACGATGGCGCGGGCGTCGTCGTCACGGATGTCGATCCGTCCTCCTCGGCCGCCGACAAGGGCGTTTCGGCGGGCGACGTCATCGTCTCCGTCAACGGTAAGGATGTGAAGACGCAGCGCGATGTGGAGACGGCTCTGAAGGACGCCTCGAAGTCCGGCCGCAAGGCCGCGCTCTTCCAGCTGCGCACCGGCGAGCAGAACCGCTTCGTCGCGCTGCCCGTCGCCAAGGGCTGATCGTCTCCGTTCGCGAGGGGGTACGCGGTTTCGGCCGCGACCCTCTCGCCGGCCTCGACCTTTCGCGCGGCGGCGGATCTCAGCGATCCGCCGCCGTTTTCACGTCCCCTCTCGCGTGTCAGGAGATCCGAATATGATGGCCGAAGCCGCGAAATCCGCTACATCCGAAGCCATGAGAATCCTCATCATCGAAGACGACCGGGAGGCCGCTGCCTATCTGGTGAAGGCGCTGAAGGAGGCCGGGCACGTCACCGACCAGGCGCTGGACGGCGAGGCCGGATTTCATATGGCCACGACGCGCGACTACGACGTGCTGGTAGTGGACCGCATGCTGCCCGAGCGCGACGGGCTCTCCGTCGTCGCGGGCCTGCGCGAGAAAGGCAACGGCGTGCCCGTGCTCATCCTCTCCGCCCTCGGGCAGGTGGACGACCGCGTGACCGGGCTTCGCGCCGGCGGCGACGACTATCTCGCCAAGCCCTACGCCTTTTCCGAGCTTCTCGCCCGTATCGAGGTTCTCGGGCGCCGGCGCGGCGGCAAGGATGTCGAGACGCAGTACAAGGTCGGCGATCTCGAACTCGACCGCCTGTCGCACGAGGTGAAGCGCGGGGGAAAGCCGATCGTCCTGCAGCCGCGCGAGTTCCGGCTGCTCGAATATCTGATGAAGCATGCGGGACAGGTCGTCACGCGCACCATGCTTCTCGAAAACGTCTGGGACTACCACTTCGACCCGCAGACCAATGTCATCGACGTCCATATCTCGCGCCTCCGCTCCAAGATCGAGCGCGAATTCAATGCCCCGCTGCTCCACACCGTCCGGGGCTCCGGCTACATCATGCGCGCCGGCGACTGAGCGTGCGGGCGTTCGACGCATGAATCGCCTGCGGTCCCTCCTGCGCATGACGGCGGTGCGTCTCTCTGCCATCTATCTCGCGCTGTTCGCGATCTTCGCCGTGATCCTCGTCGTCTACGTGACCGCGACGGCGGCGACGATCCTCGAGACGCAGAGCCGCGAGACGATCACCGAGGAGATCGAGGAGCTCGGCCGGATCTATCGCAATGCCGGCATCGTCGGGCTGGTGCGCTCGATCGACCGCCGAGCGCGCCAGCCGGGCGCCTCGCTCTATCTCGTCACCGATCCGAGCGGGCGCATCCTGGCCGGAAATGTCGAGAGCCTGGAGCCCGGCATTCTCGACGATGCCGGCTTCACCAAGGAGGCCTTCGGCTACGAGCGCTTCACCGACGACGTTCAGGACCGCTATCATCTGGCGCTGGCCGAGGTCGTGAACCTGCCGAACGGGATGCGCGTCCTCGTCGGGCGCGACCAGACGGAGCAGGAGCGCTTCCGCCTCATCGTCCGGCGTGCGCTGATCCTCGCCCTCGCGCTGATGAGCGCCGGCGCGCTCTTCGCCTGGCTCTTCGTCGGGCGCCGCGCCTTGCAGCGGCTGGACCAGATGTCGGCGGCGAGCGCGCGCATTCTCGGCGGCGATCTCAACGAGCGGCTTCCCGTGACGGGTGCGGGGGACGAGTTCGACCGGCTGTCCGCCAATCTCAACACGCTGCTCGCCCGCATCGCGCTTCTCCAGGAGGGCCAGCGGCAGGTCTCCGACAACATCGCGCATGATCTGAAGACGCCGCTGACACGCCTGCGCAACCGGGCGGAAGCCGCGCTCCGCGACGCCACGAGAGGCGATGACCCGCGCCCGGCGCTGGAGAGCAACATCGCGGAGGCCGATCAGATGATCCGCACCTTCGACGCGCTCCTGATGATCAGCCGCGTCGATGCCGGCTTCCATCCGGCGGAGAAGACCGACGTCGATCTCTCCGCCATCGTCGCCGAGGTCGCCGAGCTCTACGAGCCGGTGGCGGAGGACGCGGGCGCGCGCTTCGTCGTGGAGGCGGGCGGGCCCGTCGTCGCCCATGTCAGCCGCGAGCTGATCGGGCAGGCGCTCTCCAACCTCATCGACAACGCGCTGAAATATGCGCCCGTCGACGGCCGGGAGATCGTGATCACGGCGGGACTGGAGCGTCGCGGCGACCATTGCCGTCTCTTCATCGCCGACAACGGGCCGGGCATTCCCTCCGACAAGCACATGCGCGTGCTCGAACGCTTCTACCGGCTGGACGAAAGCCGTACCAAGCCCGGTTCCGGCCTCGGCCTCTCGCTGGTTCAGGCGGTCGCGCGGCTGCATGGCGGGCAGCTGATCCTGGAGGATGCCGAGCCCGGTCTGCGCGTCGTGCTCGACTTGCCCATGGACGGGCGGGGAGCCGACGGGCAGGGTGCGGAGGCAAGAGCGGGCGAGGGCAGGGATGGAGACGTTGCCGAAGATGGCATCCCGGAAGGAGCCGCAAGGGCCTAGGATCGGCGGCGGCGCCGAACTCCTTGCGCTCGACGCATCGCGGGCGGAGGTTCTTCTTCGCGATCTGCAGGCCAAGGCGCTCGACGCGGAAGCCGTGCGCCTCGCCGAATTCCTGCAGACGGCCCACCCGGATCGGACGCGTCTCGGCGCCGTCCTCGACCTCTCCTCCTACCTTCGCGATCTCGCTCTCGCTCATCCCGACTGGCTGGAGCGGCTCTTCGAGACCGGTGCCGGGGATCGTGTCTGCGAGGTGATCTCGAGCCTCGGCGCGCTGCCGATCGAGGGCGAGAGCGAGACGGCGCTGATGGCCCGGCTGCGGCTTGCCAAGGCGGAGGTCTCGCTGCTTCTGGCGCTGCGCGATCTTTTCGGCGCCGCCCATCCCGCGGAGACGACGCGCCTTCTCTCGGATCTCGCCGAAGCCTCGGTCCGCGCCGGCCTTCGCTTCGGTCTCCGCGAGCTTCAGGCGCGGGGCAAGCTGCATCTGCCCGATCCCGCGAACCCCGAGACCGGCTGCGGCCTCTTCGTGCTCGGGATGGGCAAGCTCGGCGGCTTCGAGCTGAACTATTCCAGCGACATCGACCTCATCGTCTTCTTCGATCCGGACTGTCCGGCGCTCGTCGATCCCGACGAGGGCGTCGAGACCTTCTCGCGGCTGATCAAGAAGATCGTGCGCATCATCGGGGAGCGAACCGGCGAGGGCTACGTCTTCCGCACGGACCTGCGCCTGCGGCCCGATCCCGGCGCCATGCCGCTCGCCATCCCCGTGCCGGCGGCCATCACCTATTACGAGAGCAGCGGGCGCAACTGGGAGCGCGCTGCCATGATCAAGGCGCGCTGCATCGCGGGCGACGAGCAGGCCGCCGCCGCCTTCATCGACGAGATGACGCCCTTCGTCTGGCGGAAATATCTGGATTTCGCCTCCATCGCCGAGATCCAGTCGATGAAGGAGCGGATCGACCGGCATCGCGGCTTCGAGGGAATCGCGGTGGCCGGGCACAATGTAAAGCTCGGGCCGGGGGGCATCCGCGAGGTCGAGTTCTTCGCCCAGACCCAGCAGCTCATCGCCGGCGGCCGCAATCCGGCGCTTCGCCTGCGGCGCACCGACGAGACGCTGGAGGCGCTGGCCTCGGGCGGCTGGATCTCCGGCGATACGGCGCGAGACCTAACGGAGGCCTACTGGTTCCTGCGCCGCGTGGAGCACGCGATCCAGATGGTCGCCGACGAGCAGAGCCACACGCTGCCCGAGGACGAAGCCGGGCTTCTTCGGATCGCCCGGCTTCTCGGCCTGCCCGATCTCGGCGCCTTCTCGCAGGAGCTCAGCCGGCGGCTCGAATTCGTCGAGCGCAGCTTTGCCGGCCTTTTCGCGGGGCGCGGCGAGGAGGCCGACGACGAGGCCCGGCTCGGCCGCCTTCTCCTCTCCGGCGAGGACGATGCCGCCGAGACGGCGCTCGCCGATCTCGGCTTCTCGCGGCCGGCCGATGTCCTGCGCATTCTGCGCGTCTGGGGCGCCGGGCGCTATCGCGCGACGCGCGCCGAGGCGACGCGCACCCATCTCGTGCGCGTTCTGCCGGCGCTTCTCGGCGCCCTGGTCAGGGGGCGCGATCCCGATGGAGCGGTCGCGTCCTTCGACACGTTCCTGGCGCGCCTGCCCTCCGGCCTTCAGTTCTTCGCGCTGATCGCCTCCAACCCGCGCATCCTCGACCTTCTCGCCCTCATCATCACCGCCGCGCCCCGCCTTTCCGACACGCTCGCGCGCCGTCCGCACGTCTTCGATGCGCTGCTCGATCCCGCCTTTTTCGCCGAGGGCGTCGACGAAGAGCTGCTTGCCCGTCGCCTCGACGCCTTTCTCGACGATGCGTCGAACTACGAGGACCGCTTGGTGCGCCTTCGCATCTTCGCGTCCGAGCAGCAGTTCCTCGTCGGCGCGCGTCTTCTCTCGGGTGCGATCGAGGGCGAGGCGGCCGGCGCCGCCTATACGGCGATCGCCGACGTGGTCATCGCCGCGGCCCTCGCCGCCGTCGTTTCGGAGTTCGAGAGTCGCCACGGCCGCGTGCCGGAGGGGCGGCTAGTGCTGTTCGGCATGGGGCGCCTTGGAAGCTACGAGCTGACCGCCGGCTCCGACGTCGATCTCCTCCTGCTCTACGACCATGCGGAGGAGGCCGAGGCGTCCGATGGGGAGAGGCCGCTGGCGCCGGCGCTCTACTATTCGCGCCTGACCCAGCGCCTGATCGCCGCGCTGACGGCGCCGATGGGCGAGGGCGTGCTCTACGAGGTCGACTTCCGCCTGCGCCCCTCGGGCAACAAGGGGCCGCTGGCGACCCATATCGAAGCCTTCCGCAAGTATCAGCGCGGCGAGGCGCGCACCTGGGAGCGCATGGCCTTGACGCGGGCTCGCCAGATCGCGGGCGATCCGGCCCTCGGCGAGGCGGCGCGCGACGCGATGCGCGCGGCGATCGCGGCGCGGCAGGACGAGCCCGAGACGATCGCCGCCGACGTGTCCGCCATGCGCGCGCGGATCGCGGAGGAAAAGCCCGGGCGCGGGCCGCTCGACGTGAAGTTTCGCGCGGGCGGGCTGGTCGATCTGGAGTTCATCGCCCAGTGGGCCGTCTTGGCCGGCCTCGTGCCGCCCGACCTAATGGGCCGGCCGACGGCGGAGGTTCTGGACGCGTTCGAAGCTTCCTCCGCTGCGCCGCGTGATCCATCCGCCTCCGTGCTGCACGCGGCTGTTCAGGCCTATACGCGCGTGCTGCAGGCGATGCGGCTCGGCCCGGCCAACGTCCACGGCTCGGCGGAACTGCCGATGGGGCTCGCGATGCGGATCGCGGCGTCGCTCGGAGAGGAACCCGGCTCGGACGTCGAGGCTGCGGTCGATGCCATCGGAGCCCGCGTGGCCCCGATCTTCGAACACCTGCTGCCGCTACGCTCTGCGTAGCGCGTCGGACACGGGAGGCATCGGCTGGAGCAGGTTGCTCGTTACGAAGGCGAAACGAAAAGAAACGGTCGTTTCGCTCTCGTAACGGCGCCTCATGCGACTCGGGTGGCGGCCAGCGGTTCGGCGAGAACGGGGTGGCGGCAGTCGAGCGGCATGCGGATCGAGACGACGGTGCCGTGGCCGACGCGCGAGGTGATGCGCATGCGCCCGCCATGCAGCTCCACGAGCGAGCGCGCGATGGCAAGGCCGAGGCCGGTGCCCTTGTGGGTGCGCGTCAATTCGTTCTCGACCTGCTCGAAGGGCTTTCCGAGAGACTGGAGCGAGGCCTTCGGGATGCCGATCCCCGTATCGGAGATCGACACGAACGCGGCGTCCTCGCAGACTCTGGCCCGCACGCGGACCTCGCCGTTCGTGCCGGTGAACTTCACGGCGTTGGCGAGGAGGTTGAGGAGGATCTGCTTGGTCGCTCGGCGGTCGGCGAAGAGCATGAGCTGCTCGGGGCCTTCCGAGCGTATCCGAAGGTCCTTCTTGGCCGCCTGGACTTCGACGATTTTGGTGGCTTCCGTGACGATCTCGGAGAGATCGATCTGCTCCTCGGCGAGGATGAGCCGTCCCGCCTCGATCTTCGACATGTCGAGAATGTCGTTGATGAGCTTCAGGAGATAGTGGCCGCTGTCGTGGATGTCGGAGGCGTATTCGGTGTACTTGCCGCAGCCGAGAGGGCCGAAGGAGCCTTCGCGCATGATCTCGGAAAAGCCGATGATCGCGTTCAGCGGCGTGCGCAGCTCGTGGCTCATATTGGCGAGGAAGGTCGTCTTGGCGCGGTTCGCGCCCTCGGCGCGCTCCTTTTCGCCGATGTAGCTCGCGTTCAGCTCGGTCAGCTGGCGGGCCTTGGCTTCGGCGTCGCGGCGCGAGCTGGAAAGGTCGTTGATCGTCGCCATCAGCCGGCGCTCGCTGTCGCTGAGCCGTTCCTGGTGAACCTTCAGCTGCGTGACGTCCGTGCCGATCGAGACGTAGCCGCCGTCGTTCGTGGTGCGCTCGGAGATCTGGAGCCAGCGCCCGTCGGCGAGCATCGCTTCCATGACGCGCTCGCCTTCGACGAAGCTCGGGCTGGTGATCTGCTTCAGGCCGATCGGCTTGCGCGAGCGGGCGAGCACGTCCTCGTAGAGCGTGCCCGGCCGCACATCCTCGTCGGAGAGGCCGAAGACCTCCTGATAGCGGTGGTTGCAGAGGACGAGCTTGTTCTCGCAGTCCCAGAGAACGAAGCTTTCGGAAATGTTCTCGACCGCGTTCTGAAGGCGCGTGTTGGCCTCGTCCGTCCGGCGCACGAGAGCGTGCTGCTCGGTCACGTCGACCGCGACGCCGATGAGGTGCACGTCGTTGCCGGCCGTGCGCGTCACCTCGGCGCGCGCGCGCAGCCAGATGTAGGAGCCGTCGGAGCGGCGCATGCGGAAGGAGCGGTCGAGATTGCCGATCCGGCCGGAGGCGACGGAGCGGGCGACCTCGAAGAGGCTGCCGTCGTCGGGGTGCATGAGATGGGCGATGTCGCCGAAGGACAGGACGCCGTCCTTGGCCGGCATGCCGAGGATCTCGTACATGGAGCGCGACCAGTACATCCGGCCACGCGCCAGATCCCAGTCCCAGAGGCCGCATCGGCCGCGCGAGAGGGCGGTGTCCACCCGCTGGTGGGCGACGAGATAGAGCGCGTCGGCCTCGCGGGCGCGCATCGCCTGCCGGAAGTAGGCGTAGAGGATGACGAGCATGATGAGGCTCGTCAGGGCGAACATCGTGACGTTCACCGAGACGCTGCGGCGCCAGTCGGCGAAGAGCTGGGCCTTGTCCTCGATGATCGTGATCGATCCGAGCGGTCCGCCGAGCGTGGCATTGGCCACGTAGACGGCGCGCCCGTCGAAGAGGGTGGAGAGAACGCCGGCGCGCTCGCCGAACATGATGAGCGGCTGGACGCTTGCCAGAAGCTCGTCGAGATTGCGGCCGAGATAGCGCTCGTAGCCGGGAGCCGCCGCGATCACTGCGCCGTCGGGATCGGTGATCAGGGCGAAGAGGCCCTCGTCGTTGAAGCCGTTCGGAATGGCGCTCGTCAGAAGCGCGCTGCCCTGCTCCTCGGCCGTCAGATCGCCGGTCGAGAGAGCGGCCTGCTCGGCCCGCATGAGGCTCGCGCCCAGCATGAGATGCCGCGTCGAGGTTTCCTCGATGAAGGTGCGCTCTTCCATCAGGGCTATGAAGCGCGCGAGCGCCAGGATCGCGAGAAAGGTGACGATGAGAACCGGAATGGCCCGCCGGAGAGCCGGCTCGGCGTTCAACAGGGTCTGGTAGGACGGCCGGGCCAGCCATTTGGCCAGTCCGACGATCTCTTCACGTGCTTTCAGCAGGCTCTCGATTCGAGACAAACGTCCCCCTGCCGGCACGCTCGACGCGTCCGCCTTCATCCCACCGCCCTTTGATTGACCCCGATCGATTCGGCACGCCGCACATCCGAATCGATTGCAATTGATCAGAGGCGAATCGCCTTGTCCAGGGCTTGCCGGGGCGTGGACTCCGGGAGTTCCTTAGAGTCAATTCAGCTCAAGGATCTGTCCACAATGTCGCGCAGATCGACGGAAAGATTTGTCTTTCCAGCGAGTTCGACGAGGGTCGAACGGGCGGTCTCGCGCCGTCCCGCCTCGAAACAGCGCCAGGACCGGAACGCCGTCGCGATACGCGCCGCGATCTGAGGATTCAGTTCGTCGAGGGACTGAATCATTTCCGCCACCCAGGCGTACCCCGCGCCGTCCGCGCGGTTGAAGCCGACCTGATTGCCGGCCGCGAAAGCGCCGATCAGCGACCGCGCGCGATTGGGATTGGCGAGGTTGAACTTCGGATGGGCGGCCAGCGACCGGACGCGCGCCAGAGCGCCCTCGAAGGGCGCCGTCGCCTGGAGCGTGAACCACTTGTCGATGACGAGGGCGTTGTCCTCGAAGCGCGCGTAGAAGTCGGCGAGCGCCGCGTCCGTCTCGGGCGCCTCGGGGAAGCGATGGGCGAGGACGGAAAGGGCGGCGAGCCGGTCGGTCATGTTGCCGGCCTTCGCATAGGCGTCTGCGGCCGTCTTAGGGCTCCCCTCGGCCGCGACGATGAAGTCGAGCAGGACGTTGGCGAGCGCGCGGCGTCCGGCGCTGGCCGCATCCGGCGAGAAGGCTCCCGCGTCGATGAGCCCTTCCCGCAAGGCGCGGAAGCGGTCGAGACCGCGCTGGCCCGTGCTGCGCACGACCTCGCGGCGCGCCACATGGATGGCGTCGGGATCGACATTGTCTCCGAGGAGACGCGCGATGTCGGACTCGCTGGGAAGGGCCAGGGCCTGCGCCCGGAGCGCGGGGTCGAGCGCCTCGTCGCCGGCCGTGGCCACCAGAGCGTCCGCGACGGCCGCGTCGAACTCGATCTCGCCGCCGCCCCTGGCCGAGCGCGTCGCCCGCTCCAGAGCCTCGCCGACGAGATCGGAGAGCGCGCGCCAGCGGTTGAAGGGATTGGTGTCGAGCCGGGCCAGCGCGAGCCGGTCGGAATCGCGCTGGCGGAACTTCAGATCGACCGGCGCCGAGAAGTCGCGCAGCACCGAGAGATAGGGCCGCTCGGAGAGGCCCTCGAAGACGACCGTCTCCTCCGCCTCGCGCAGATGGATCACGTCGCCCTCGACCTCCGCGCCCGCGGCGGGCTCGGCATCCATGTCCTGCCCGTTCGAGCCGACGAGGCCGAAGCGGATGGGAATGTGCATCGGCGCCGTCCCCGTGCCGGCCGGTCCCGGCTTCAGCGCCTGGGCGAGCTTCAGCGTCAGGCGGCCGGCGGCCTCGTCGAAGCTCTCCTCGACGGTCAGGGTCGGGGTGCCGGCCTGATGATACCAGAGGGAGAACTGCCCCAGATCGGTGCCGCTCGCCTCTTCGAAGCAGCGGATGAAGTCCTCGATCGTCGCGGCGTCGCCGTCATGGCGCTCGAAGTAGAGATCCATGCCCGCGCGGAAGTCCTCGCGGCCGAGGATCGTCGCGATCATGCGCACGAGCTCGGCGCCCTTGTCGTAGATCGTCGACGTGTAGAAGTTCGAAATCTCGCGATAGGTCGAGGGGCGGACGGGGTGCTGGAGCGGTCCCTGGTCCTCGGGGAACTGATGGGCCTTCAGCCCGCGCACGGAGGAGATGCGCTTGACCGGAGCCGAGCGCTCGTCGGCCGTGAACTCCTGGTCGCGATAGACGGTCAGGCCTTCCTTCAGGCAGAGCTGGAACCAGTCGCGGCAGGTGATGCGATTGCCCGTCCAGTTGTGGAAATATTCGTGCGCGATGACCGTTTCGACACCGGAATAATCCGCGTCCGAGGCCGTGTTCGGGTCGAGCAGGACGTATTTGTGGTTGAAGACGTTGAGGCCCTTGTTCTCCATGGCCCCCATGTTGAAATCCGAGATGGCGACGATGTTGAACACGTCGAGATCGTATTCGCGGCCGAAGCGGCGCTCGTCCCAGACCATCGAGCGCTTCAGCGCATCCATGGCGTAGAGCGATTCGTGGGCGCGGCCCTTCTCGGTGTAGATCGCGAGATCGACCTTGCGGCCGCTCATCGTGGTGAAATGGTCGTCCAGCCGGTCGAGATCTCCGGCGACGAGGGCGAAGAGATAGGAGGGCTTGCGGAAGGGATCGTCCCAGACCGCGAAGTGGCGCCCGCCGTCGAGCGGGCCGTGCTCGCCGGGATTGCCGTTGGAGAGGAGCACGGGCGCTTCCGCCTTGTCCGCCTCGATCCGCACGCGGTAGGTCGCGAGCACGTCCGGCCGATCGTAGAAATAGGTGATGCGCCGGAAGCCTTCGGCCTCGCACTGCGTGCACCAGACGCCGTTCGAGCGGTAGAGGCCCATCAGCTTGGTGTTCGTCTCCGGCCGGATGCGCGTCTTGACGCCCAGCCGGAACGTGCCGTTCTCGGGCAGGCCGCGCACGACGAGCCGGTCGGGCGTTGCCTCGTAGCGGCCGGGCTCCAGGGCCTCGCCGTCGAGCGTCACGCCTTCCAGGACGAGGTCGTCGCCGACGAGGTCGATCGGCGCCTCCGCCGAGACGCCGTCGCGGCGCTCCAGCGTGAACAGCGCGTCCACTTCGGTCTCGCCGGCGAAAAGCCGAAAGGTCAGGCCGACATCGTGGACATCGAAGTCGGTCGGCCGGTAGTCTTCGAGGCGGATCGGCTGTCCCTGATCGGTGCGGAGCATCGCGGCATTCCTTGAATGGTCGAAAGGTTCGTTACAGCCTCTAGACCTGCCCGAGGGGTTTGCCAAACGCGCGCCGGGACCGGCATAGGTTAAAGCTCGACGCATCCGGCCTTGCGCCATAAATGATAAGTGATCCTGCCTTAGAGCGCGCGGTCCCGCGTGCCGCTCCGGTTCTCGAGGTTTCCGATGACGATCATGACTCCGAAGTTCGGCCTGGGAGCCTCCGTTCTTCGCAAGGAGGACGACGCTTTCATCCGCGGGCTCGGCCGCTACACGGACGACGAGACGCGCGAGGGCCTGCTCCATGCCGTCGTGGTGCGCTCGCCCCATGCGCATGCCAGCTTCACGATCGGCGATCTTTCGGCCGCGCGCTCGGCGCCGGGCGTGCGCCTCGTCCTCACCCACGAGGACATTCCCGAGATCGGCGATCTGCCCTGTCAGGCCAAGGCCAAGCAGGCGGACGGCACGCCGATGGAGGCGCGGGACACGCCCGTTCTCTGTCGCGGGATCGTGCGCCATGTCGGCGACGCCGTCGCGTTCCTCGTCGCCGAGTCCGCGACTGCAGCCCGGGATGCCGCCGAACTCGTCGAGATCGACTACACGCCGCTGCCCGCCGTCGGCGATCTCGGTGTCGCGATCCGCGATGGCGCGCCGCTCGTCTGGGGCGACCGGGCCGGCAATCTGGCGGGCCGGCTCCACGAGGGCGACCGGGCGCGCACCGAGACGGCCTTCCTGAACGCGGCGCATGTCTCCTCGGTGCGGCTCGTGCAGAACCGGCTCGTCTGCAACTACATGGAGGTGCGCTCCGCGATCGGCGAATACGATGCCGAGACGGGCAAGTATCTGCTGACGACCGGCAGCCAGGGCGTCCACGGCATGCGCGACACGCTGGCCGAGGCCGTGATGAAGGTGCCGGCGGATCGCATCCGCGTCGTCACGCGCGATGTCGGCGGCGGCTTCGGCACCAAGGCCTTTCTCTACCGCGAGCACGCGCTGGTGCTCGTCGCGGCCGAGCGCCTGGGCCGGCCGGTCAAATGCACGGCGGACCGCTCCGAGCATTTCGTCTCGGACACGCATGGCCGCGACAACATCGTCACCGCGCACATGGCGATGGACGAGGAGGGGCGCTTTCTCGCGCTGAAGATCGATCTGGCCGCCAATCTCGGCGCCTACACGTCGCAATACGGACCGATGATCCCCTGGTTCGGCATGTCGATGGCGACCGGCCTCTACGACATCCAGGCGATCGACGTGGATGCCAAGCTCTACTTCACCAACACGGTCGCCGTGGACGCCTATCGCGGTGCCGGGCGGCCGGAGGCGGCCTATCTCATCGAGCGGCTGGTGGACGAATGCGCCGTCGATCTCGACCTGCCGCGCGAGGAAATCCGCCGCCGCAACTTCATCCGGCCGGACCAGCTTCCCTACAAGACGCCGCTCGGGCGGCTTTACGACACCGGCGACTTTTCCGGCCATCTGGCGGAGGCGCTGCGCCAGTCCGGGTGGAGCGACTTCGAGACGCGGCGCGCAGCGGCCAATGAGGACGGGCGGCTTCGGGGCATCGGCCTTGCCACCTATGTCGAGGCCTGCGCCTTTCCCGGCTCAGAGCCCGCCTATGTCGAGCTGAAGGAAACGGGCCGCGTCGAGCTGAAGATCGGCACGCAGTCGAACGGGCAGGGGCACGCAACCGCCTATGCGCAGTTCGTCGCCGAGGCGCTCGATCTCGACTACGACGCGATCGACGTTCGCCAGGGCGATACCGACGACACGCCGACCGGCGGCGGCACCGGCGGCTCGCGCTCCATTCCGCTCGGCGCGGTCTCCGTGCGGCGGGCGAGCGAGGGGCTGGCCGATAAGCTGAGGAAGCTTGCGGCGGACGAGCTGGAGACGGCGGCGGCCGATATCGAGCTGTCCGGCGGCACGGCGCGCGTCGTCGGCACCGACCGGTCGATCGACTTCGCCGGGCTCGCGGCGGCCGCCAAGAGCGAGGACCAGCTGAAGGCGGTCGGCGAGTTCAAGCAGACCGAGGCGACCTATCCGAACGGGACGCATGTCTGCGAGGTCTCGATCGATCCCGAGACCGGCCATGTCGCGGTCGAGCGCTATGTGATCGTCGACGATTTCGGCGTGACCGTGAATCCGATCCTGCTCGCCGGCCAGATCCATGGCGGCGTCGCCCAGGGGATCGGACAGGCGCTGACGGAAAACGCGGTCTACGACGCGGACGGGCAGCTCGTCACGGCGAGCTTCATGGACTACCAGATGCCGCGCGCGGAGGACTTTCCGTTCTTCGAGTTCCGCACCCGCAACGTGCCCTCCACGACGAATGCTCTGGGAATCAAGGGCGCGGGCGAGGCCGGGACGATCGGCGCCGCGCCCGCCGTGATGAACGCGGTGGCGGATGCCCTGCGCTCGGCGGGCGCCCGGCCGGTGGATATGCCGGCGACGCCGATGCGCGTATGGGAAGCGTTGCAGGCCGCCGGTTCGAGGTGAACCGGCAGAGACGAACCGCCCGACCGGGCGCCGGGGCACGCTCCGGCTGAACGACCGCCGGCCGCTGACGATGCGAGCCGGGGCGAAGGCATGAGATGGACAAGGCCACCGGCGGCGCGAAGCCGCATCACGACCCGCTGCGCGGCATCGGGCTGAAGGTCCTGTCCGTCGTCATCTTCGTCGGCATGCAGACCTCGATCAAGATGGCGGGCACCGGAATTCCGGCGGGAGAGATCGTCTTCTTCCGGTCCTTCTTCGCGCTCGTTCCCGTCTGCATCTACCTCGCCTGGCTGGGCGATCTGAAGACCGCGCTCCACACCGACGATCTCGCCGGCCACTTCTGGCGCGGCACGATCGGCGTCACCTCGATGGGGCTCGGCTTCTTCGCGCTGACGCGGCTGCCCTATCCCGAATGGATCACGATCTCCTACGCCTCGCCGCTCCTCACCGTCGTCTTCGCGGCGGTGTTTCTGAAGGAGGTGGTGCGGCTCTACCGATGGAGCGCGGTCGTCGTCGGGCTCGTCGGCATCCTGGTGGTCTCGCTGCCCAACCTCTCGCTGCTTTCCGAGGGCGTCTCCAGCGAGCACGGGATCGGCATGGCGGCCTCGCTCCTGGCCGCGGCGGTCGCGGCCGTGGCGATGATCCAGATCCGGCGGCTCGTACGCACGGAGAAGACGGCGACGATCGTCGTCTACTTCTCGCTGACATCCTCCGCGATCGCTCTCCTGTCGCTTCCCTTCGGCTGGGTCTGGCCGAGCGCGCAGCAGGCGGCCTATCTGATCTTTGCCGGCCTTTGCGGCGGCGTCGCCCAGCTTCTCCTGACCGCCTGCTACCGCTATGCCGACGCCTCCACGATCGCGCCCTTCGAATACACGTCGATGATCTTCGCCATCGTCATCGGCGCGACGCTCTTCGGTGAGGCCGCGAGCGCCACGACCTTGGCGGGCGGCGCCATCGTCATCTCGGCCGGCATCTTCATCATCGTCCGGGAGCACCGCCTCGGCATCCAGCGCGCCAAGGCCCGCAAGGTGGCCTCGCCGCAAGGGTGAGCGGCGGTTCGGGCCGGATCAGAGGGAGACGTGCTCGCCCGGCCGCATCGGCTGAAAGCGCGACCCATCGAGGCCGGCGGCGTCGAGGGCTGCGGCGAGGTCGGCCACCGGCTGTTCCAGCCCCTCGTCGGACAGATTGAACGTCCCCCAGTGGAAGCCGAGGGCCCGGGCGGCGCGCACATCTTCGAGGATCTGCACGGAGTCCGCCGGGGAGGCATGCTGATCGCCCATGAACCAGCGCGGCTCGTAGGCGCCGATCGGAAGCAGGGCGAGATCGAACCCGCCGAATGTTTCGCCGATCGCGCGAAAGATGCTGCCGTCGCCGTAGCCCGTGTCGCCGGAATGGTAAAGGCGCCGCTCGGCCGTCTGGATGACGAAGCCGCTCCAGAGGGCCATGCGGCGGTCGCGAATGCTGCGAGCGGACCAGTGGTTCGCAGGCGTGAAAACGGCGTTGACGCGATCGGAGAGGGCGACCGTTCCGCCCCAGTCTCCGACCGTCGTCTCGGCTCCCTCGATCGCGCGGCGAAGGATCGTGTCGTTGCCGAGAGGCGTGACGAAGCGGGGACGATGCGCGGCCTGTAGCCGACGAAGCGTGTCGAGGTCCATATGGTCGTAATGGTTGTGCGTCAGAAGAACCGCATCGATCGGCGGCAGATCTTCGAAGGCGATGCCCGGCGGGTCGATCCGCTTGGGGCCGATGCGTCGGAAGGGGCTGACGCGTTCCGACCAGACGGGATCGAAGAGAATGTTGAACCCCGCCACCTGCAGCAGGAAGGACGCATGCCCGACGAAGGACAGCCGAAGCGCCTCGGAGCGCTGCGGCGGGCGATCCGGCGGCAGGGCGGCGCGGCCCTTCGGCCATGGCTTCGCCTCTCCCGCCATTCGCCAGCGCAGGACCGTGCGCAGGGATTTGTCGGAGGATTTCCCGCTGTTGGAAAATCGAAGGCCGTCGAAATGATCCGTGACGGGGCCGGTGTAGTAAGGGTTTTTCATGGTCCCATGTCGTCACGAGGCGCGGCCGAAAGCCAGCGCTCCGCGCAGCGGCAAATCTCTTCGGCGGTGGAACCAATATCACGCTTCCGTGTTTCGACGCCACGCTGGAATGGTCCGGCTCGGATTACGGGTGTTGATATGGGTAGAGTTCTTGGCATTCTGGTCGCCATCGTGGTCGTCGTCGGCGTCGTCGGATATTCCCTCGGCTATTTCACGGTCACGCAGACCCAGGAGGGCTCTCTGCCCAACGTGAGCGTCACCGGCGGCAGCCTGCCGAAGGTCGATGTCGACGCGCCCGACGTGTCCGTCGGCACCGAGACGAAGACGATCGAAGTTCCGAAGGTCACGGTCACGCCGCCGGCCGCCGCGCCCGCCAACTGAGCGGATCGCCGAAACGTTCGAACGATCGACGGCCCCGCGAGGGGCCGTTTTTCGTTCGAGAGCCGAGCGCGTTCGACGCTTGCGACCGTCAGCCGATCTCCGGCTCTTCCTTGGCGCGGGGATCGAGCGAGAAGGAGGCCGGCGTCTGGGTGCGGGCGAGGGGCGTCTGCTGGAAGTCGGCGCGCTCGCTGGCCAGAGGCGCCTGGCGGCGGAAGGTGCGATAGAAGGCGTAGCCGGCGAAGATCGCGTGGGCTGTGCCGGTCGCAGCGAAAATGCCGGAGGGGCCGAAGGTCTCCATCAGCCAGGCGGCCAGCAGCGGTCCGCCCATCGTGCCGAAGCCGTAGAGGATGAGAAGGCCGCCCGAGACCTTCACGAAGTCCTCCGGCCGCGCATAGTCGTTGGCATGGGCGACGGTCAGCGAGTAGGCGGGGTAGATCACGCCGCCCAGCGCGAAGGCGATGACGAAGAGGGTCAGCGGGTTGTCGCTGGACAGCGTCATCGCCGTCAGCGCGATGGCGACGCCGAAAAGGCCGGCGCCGGTCATCACGATGCGCCGGTCCAGCCGGTCGGACAGGCGCCCCAGCGGATATTGGCAGACGATGCCGCCGGCCATGGTCGCCGCCAGAAGCGTCGCGATCTCGGCGTTGGAGAAGCCGCTGCGCTGGCCGAAGACCGGCGACATGTTGTTCCAGGAGCCGGAGAGGACGCCCGCCAGGAAGACGCCGACGGCGGCGGCGGGCGAATTGCGGAAGATGCCCTTCAGATCGAGCGAGGCCTGCTTCAGGGGCTTGGGGGCCGGCGCCTGCGACAGCGAGGTCGGAATGACGGCCAGAGCGAAGAGGATCGCGCCGATCATGAAGGGGGTCGTCAGCGCCGGGTCGGTCAGCGGCATGATGTACTGGCCGCCCATCATCGCTGACATCGAGACGATCATGTAGACCGAGAAGATCTTGCCCCGGGTTTCGTTCGTCACGCGCTCGTTCAGCCAGCTTTCGATGATCATGTAGCTGCCGGCGAGCGCGAAGCCCATCAGCCCGCGAACGAAGATCCAGGCGAAGGGCGAGACGATCAGGCCGAAGAGGAGGCCGGCGATGACCAGCGTCGCGCAGAGGCTGGAGAAGGTCTTCACATGCCCCGCGCGCCGGACGATCTGCGGCACGACGAGGCAGCCGATCGTGAAGGCCACGGCATAGCCGGTGCCGAGAAAGCCGATCTCGTAGGTCGACCAGCCCTCCAGCGAGCCGCGCACCGGCAGGACGATGCCCAGAAGCCCCGCGCCCGCCATCAGGAAGAAGGTCGAGCAAAGAAGCGAGACGATCGGGAGGATCACGGACATGGAACGACCTTCCGGAAACGCGGAGCGCGCATCGGCTCGGGCAGGGACTGCACCCCGTCCTATCAGGGGCGGGCGGCGCGGCCGCTTCGCTTTACGACGGGGTGTGGCGGAAACCGCCGCCGGCTTCAACCCGCAGCGTTCAGCCGCTCGCGAAGCGCCAGGAGATCGGTCCAGGCCAGGCGCTTCTGCGCGGGGTGATTGAGAAGATAGGTCGGATGCAGCATCGGCAGGACCGGCACGGCCTCGTCCGGCAGGATGCCGAAGCTATAGGTCTGCCAGCGTCCGCGCAGCCGCGCGATGTTGCCCTCGCTGCGCAGCAGCATGCGCGGCCCCAGCATGCCGAAGGTGACGATCGCCTTCGGCCGGACGAGTTCGACATGGCGGGCGAGGAAGGGCAGGCAGATCTCGATCTCGGCAGGCGTCGGCACGCGTCCGCCCGGCGGGCGCCAGGGCAGGGCGGCGGCCAGCCGCACGGCCGACCGCTCCAGGCCGATCGCCGCCAGCATGCGCTCCAGAAGCGTGCCGGCGCGTCCGGCGAAGGGCGCGCCCGCCATGTCCTCGTCGCGCTCCGGCGCCTCGCCGATGATCATCAGCGTCGCATCCTCCGGCCCCTCGCCGAAGACGAGATGCCGGGCGGCGAGTCTCAGGTTGCAGCCTTCGAAGGCGGCGAGCGCGGCCTGCAGTTCGCCGAGCGTCGATGCCGAGCGGGCGCGCTCGCGCGCATCGGCAACGGCGACGTCGTCGGGAACCACGGTCCGCTGCGGCGCGGCCGGCGGCGGCGCGAGCGCGGTCTCGCGGCGCGGGGCCTCTTCGGCGGTCGGGCGCTCGGCGCTCCTCGCCGCCGGCCGGCGGGATGCGCTTTCGGCGGCCGTCTCGGCGAAACGATCGCGCGGCGCGTCTTCTAAAATGACATCGACGCCGGCCTGCGCATACCAGTCGAGGAGCGCGGCCAGCGCGTCTCGTGCGGTATGGGTCTCTCGGGCGTCGCTCATGAGGCTCGACATAGCGCATCCCGGCGTCCCGCGCGACCGCTGCCGCGCGTCTGCCGGACCCTCGTGTTAAACCTGCTTTATCCCATATGCGACGTCTTGCGCCCGATCCGCACCTTCGAAACTTTCTAGACTTGCGCTACAGCTGATTGACGTGCACGTCAAAATTGGTAGGCGTTGGCAGCCTGGCAGGGAGAGGGATCGGCAACTTGAACACGACCGCAGCAGAGAGCTTGCCCGAGCGCGAGGCGATGGAGTTCGACGTGGTGATCGTCGGCGCGGGGCCGGCGGGACTTTCGGCCGCCATCCGGTTGAAGCAGCTCGATCCCGAACTGACCGTCGTCGTCCTGGAAAAGGCGGCCGAGGTCGGCGTGCACATCCTCTCCGGCTGCGTGCTCGATCCGTCCGCTCTCGACGAGCTTCTGCCCGAATGGCGCACGGAGGAGACGCCGATCCGCCAGCCGGTCACGGAGGATCGCTTCTACGTCTACGGCGCCCATGGCGGGGTGCGGCTGCCCAATCTGTTCATGCCCAAGCTCATGGACAACCATGGCAATTACGTCGTCTCGCTCGGCCTCGTCTGCAAATGGCTGGCGGAAAAGGCCGAGGCGCTCGGCGTCGAGATCTATCCGGGCTTCGCGGCCACGGAGCTCCTGACCGACGAGTCCAATGCCGTGATCGGCGTCGCGACCGGCGATATGGGCATCGAGCGCAACGGCGAGCCCGGCCCGAACTACCAGCGCGGCATGGCGCTGCTCGGCAAAT
Source organism: Aureimonas sp. Leaf427 (assembly GCF_001425485.1). Taxonomy (GTDB): domain Bacteria; phylum Pseudomonadota; class Alphaproteobacteria; order Rhizobiales; family Rhizobiaceae; genus Plantimonas. Next base: position 253,456 of record NZ_LMQW01000043.1, read on the forward strand.
ACGTGATGATCGGCGAGGGCGTGCGCGGCTCGCTCGCCAAGCAGCTCATCCGCGACTTCGGCCTTTCGGAGGGCCGCGATCCGCCGAAGTTCGGCATCGGCATCAAGGAGCTTTGGGAGATCGACCCGGCCAAGGCCAAGCCCGGCCTCGTGCAGCACTCGTTCGGCTGGCCGCTGGATCTCTCCACCGGCGGCGGCTCCTTCCTCTATCACCTCGAAAACAATCAGGTCTATGTCGGCTTCGTCGTCCACCTGAACTACAAGAACCCCTATCTCTCGCCCTTCGACGAGTTCCAGCGCTTCAAGACCCATCCCGACATCGCCGAGCTTCTGGAGGGCGGCAAGCGCCTTGCCTACGGGGCGCGCGCGATCACGGAGGGCGGCTACCAGTCGGTGCCCAAGCTCGTCTTCCCCGGCGGCGCCCTGATCGGCTGCTCCGCCGGCTTCGTGAACGTGCCGCGCATCAAGGGCGTGCACAACGCCATGGCCTCGGGCTGCCAAGCCGCCGCCGCCGCCGCCGCCGCCATCGCGGAAGGGCGCTCGCACGACCGGCTCCATGCCTACGAGAACGGTTGGCGCGCCTCCTCGATCGGGCAGGACCTGAAGCGCGTTCGCAACGTCAAGCCGCTCTGGTCGAAGCTCGGCACCGTCTTCGGCGTCGCGCTCGGCGGTCTCGACATGTGGACGAACCAGCTCTTCGGCTTCTCCTTCTTCGGCACGCTGAGCCATGGCAAGTCGGATCATGCCTCGACGGAGCCGGCGGCCCGGCACAAGCCCATCGTCTATCCGAAACCCGACGGGAAGCTGACTTTCGACAAGGCCTCCTCGGTCTTCCTGTCGAACACCAATCACGAGGAGGACCAGCCGGTGCATCTCCTCGTCAAGGACATGGGGCTGCAGAAGCGCTCCGAGCACGACGTCTATGCCGGGCCGTCCCAGCGCTACTGCCCGGCCGGCGTCTACGAGTGGCTGGAGACGCCGGATGCCGAGCCGGTCTTCGTGATCAACGCGCAGAACTGCGTCCACTGCAAGACCTGCGACATCAAGGACCCCAACCAGAACATCACCTGGGTTCCGCCCCAGGGCGGCGAGGGGCCGGTCTATCAGACGATGTGAAGGCGGGTCGCGGATGCGACAGAGGCGAGGATAGCCGGCCGTGGGGCCTGCTATCTCAAATCAAACGGTCCTTCGTCAGGGCTCGTCGGTATCAGACCCACGCTCTGCACCTCGGGCTCGGCCGATTTCGGAAACGGAATCGCGAAGCTGACGAGAACCGGCGAATGGTCGGACGCGGTCGCCTCCGGGCGCTTGGTGGACAGGACGACGATCTCGTTGGAAACGAGGACGTTGTCGATCGGCAGGCCAAGGCGCCGCCGAAGTCCGTCGGGCATGAAGGCCGGCGCATAGGTCGGCCCGATGCCGGCGACGACCCGCAGGGCGGCCGCCGCGGCATAGACGCGGATCGCGGCGGACCAAGGCGCGGCGTTGAAGTCGCCGCCGATGACGAGCGGTGTCGCCAATTTCCCGAGAGCGGGAGAAACGCGCTCGATCTGGCTCCATTGCCGGCCGGGATAGGGCCAGCGCAGGTGCTGCGCGCCCACCGTGACGGGATGGCCGTCGAAGTCCACGACGCGCGCCTCGAAACTGGCCTTCGGCTCGCAGACGGAGCGTACCCCTTCCACGAACGGTCGTCGCGACAGGATCGCGACATCGCCCATCGCGTCGCCCGGCGAGCAGTAGGATTGATACGGGTAGCGGTCCGAAATCGTCTCGAAGGCGGTTTGCCAGGAGACCGTCATCTCCTGCAGCGTCACGACGTCCGGATCGAGATCGAGAATGCGACGGATCGCCTGCTGCTTGTCCTCGGTATCGTATCGAAGATTCATCTGGAGCAGCGTGTAGCGCGGCATGCTCGCGGGCAGAACGCCTGCGGCTTCGCCTTGCGGCAGCACGAGCGGCAGCGTGGAGGAAAGGCCGAGAGCCGCCGCAAGGGCGGCTGCGAAGGCCGCGAGGAAGAAGCGGTGCAGGCTCAGCGCCAAGGCGAGCAGGACGAGGGCCGCGGCGAGGTGCGCGCGAAATTGCCCGAGCGTGTCCAGCAGCGGAACGCTCTCGCCGAAGAAGCCCGCCACGACGGCGAAGGCCGTGGCGAAGCCGGCCGCGACGAGCGCGGCGTCGAAGCGGCGCGCGCGAGGCGTCGCAGGTCTCGGCGGGGCGGCCACGTCTACTGGAAGGCCGTTTCGAAGAAGGAGCGGAGCTTTCGCGAGTGCAGGCGCTCGGGCGCCATGCCGGCCAGCTTCTCCATCGCGCGGATGCCGATTCGCAGATGCTGCGAGACCTGTCGCTTGTAGAAGTCCGTCGCCATGCCCGGCAGCTTCAGCTCGCCATGCAGCGGCTTGTCGGAGACGCAGAGCAGCGTTCCATAGGGCACGCGGAACCGGAAGCCGTTGGCTGCGATCGTCGCCGATTCCATGTCGAGCGCGACGGCGCGCGACTGCGACAGGCGCTCCACCGGCTCGGTCTGGTCGCGCAGCTCCCAGTTCCGGTTGTCGATCGTGGCGACCGTGCCCGTGCGCATGATCTTCTTCAGCTCGTAGCCGGAGAGGCCCGTGATCTCGGCCACCGCCTCCTCCAGCGCGATCTGCACCTCGGCGAGCGGCGGGATCGGCACCCAGACCGGAAGGTCGGCGTCGAGGACGTGATCCTCGCGCACATAGGCATGGGCAAGCACGTAGTCGCCGAGCTCCTGGCTGTTGCGCAGGCCGGCGCAGTGCCCGAGCATCAGCCAGGCATGGGGCCGGAGCACCGCGACGTGGTCGGTGATCGTCTTGGCGTTGGACGGGCCGACGCCGATATTGATCATGGTGATGCCCGACCCGTCCTCGCGGATCAGGTGATGGGCCGGCATCTGCGGCAGGCGCAGGGGAGCGAGCCCCCGCTCGGGCTCGGCCGCGCCGGACAGCGTCACGAGGTTTCCGGGCTCGACGAAGGACGTGTAGCCGCTATCGCCGCGCGCCATCAGCTCGCGCGCCATCATGGCAAATTCGTCGACATAGAACTGGTAGTTCGTGAAGAGGACGTAGTTCTGGAAATGAGCCGGGCTCGTGGCCGTGTAGTGCGCGAGGCGGTGCAGCGAATAGTCGATGCGCTGCGCCGTGAACGGGGCCAGCGGCAGCGGCTCGTCCGCGCCGGGGCGGAAGTTGCCGTTGACGATCCTATCGTCCGTCGAGGCGAGATCGGGCACGTCGAAAATGTCGCGTAAGGGCTTGTCCAGGCGCTCGGCGGCGGTGCCGTCGACATAGATGCCCTCGGGAAAGGCGAAGTGCAGCGGGATCGGCGTGTCGCCGTCGCCGATCGAGACCGGCTGGGCATGATTGCGGATCAGGAGCGCGATCTGCTCGGTCAGGTAGCCTTCGAAGAGATCGGGGCGCGTGATGTTGGCGGCATAGCGGCCGGGGCCCGGCACATGGCCGAAGGCGAGTCGCGAATCGACGCGGCCATGGCTGTCCGTCACGAGCGTGATCTGCGGATAGAAGGCCCGGTAGCGCTTCGACGTGTCGCCGCTTTCCAGCACCTCCTCGAAGCGCGTGGACAGAAAGCCGACGGCGCGATCGTAGAGCCAGCGAAGCTCGGCCACGGCCGCTTCGGCATCATCGAAGAGGCGGCCGGGCGTCGGCTCCGGCGTGATGAAATGGGGGGTGATCCTGGCCTGGAAGAGCTCCGTCATCGCTCTTCCTTAATCGCCCCCGACGACCAGAGGAAGACGGCGGAGCGAAAACCCGCGCTTCACTCCAACAAGGAATAGGCGGCGCCCGGTCAGCGTCCCGCGCAGACCAGACCCTGGTCGAGACAGGATGTACCCGACGGCGCGAAGGAGGCATGCGAGGGCCGCGTCGATTCGACGAGCCCGGCCATGGACACGGCGAAGAGGGCGAACAGCGTGGCGACGACAGTCAGGCGGGCGATCATCGGGAAAACCTCCGTGCGAGCGCCGCCATTTTACGAGGGCAAGATGATCCCAGGCTGACGCGGCCGTTCAGCCGCCGTTCGAAATCCTGAACGATGCGTAAACGGCATTCGGCTGGCGTCCACGCCGCGGAACGCTAGATTCCGTCGCCCCGCCGATCAGGAGAAACCCACATGACCGAGCAGACCCAGCCGATCGAACTCCACTATTGGCCGACGCCCAACGGCTGGAAGATCTCCATCATGCTGGAGGAGCTCGGCGTTCCCTACGATGTCCGATACGTCAATATCGGCACGGGCGAGCAATTCGAGCCGGCTTTCCTCAAGATCGCGCCGAACAACCGGATGCCGGCCATCGTCGACCCGGAAGGGCCGGGCGGCCAGCCGATTTCGGTCTTCGAATCCGGCGCCATCCTGCAATATCTCGGCCGCAAGTTCGGACGGTTCTACCCGGGCGACGAGCGGGCACGCGTCGCGGTGGACGAGTGGCTGTTCTGGCAGATGGGCGGGCTCGGGCCGATGGCCGGACAGGCGCATCACTTCCGCCAATATGCGCCGGAGAAGATCGCCTACGGCATCAACCGCTATACGAACGAGGTGAACCGCCTCTACGGCGTGATGAACCGGCGGCTCGAAGCCAACGCCTATCTCGGCGGCGCCGAATATTCGATCGCGGACATGGCAGCCTTCGGCTGGATCGTGCCCCACGAGAACCAGGGCCAGAACCTCGACGACACGCCGCATCTTAAGCGCTGGTTCGAGGCAGTGAAGGCCCGCCCCGCCGTGGAGCGCGGATTGGCGGTCGGCCGGGATTATCGGAAGAACATCGCCGAGGACAAGGACGCTCAGGCCATCCTGTTCAACCAGCGCGCACGTTGAACGCCGGGCCCGTCGCCCTCGCCATGAGGGGGCGACGGACCGCGTTTTCTCGATCGGCCGAGCGCCGACGCGGCTCCACGGCCGTCTCGACGGGAACGTGGAGCCTCTTTTACCGGATCGTGGTGGTTTTTACTGCTTCTTCCAGGTCTGCGTCTTGCAGAAGACCTTCAGAGCGCAGCCGGTCAGCTTCAAGGAGGCGCCGTTCACTTCGGCGCTGCCGGCATAGGTCCTGTCGGCTTCGGGGTCGGTGATCTCGCCGGAATAGGAGCCGCCGGTGCCGCTCATTTTGCCGATCTGCTTGCCCTTGAACTTGCCGGTCACGATCGTGATGCAGTAGGCGCCGCCGCAAGAGGCGATGTTCGCCGTCTCGCCGCTCGCCGTGGTCCAGGCGCCGGCGACCGGCTCCGCCGCCTGCGCGCCGATCAGGCCGGCCAGAACCAAGCCGGCGGCCATCGAAAATCGTCTCATCCCACGCTCCCATGTCGATAAGGGCGGCAGCTTGGCTGCTCTATCTTCCCTTAACGTAAGCGTAATCCCACCATCCGGGGAATCCAAGCGCAAAGATGGGATTTCGCGATGGATCGCCGCGTGAATCTCGCCCGGATCTCTGCGCACTGGCAGAGTTTCCCGCGGTCTCGACGTCGCAGCCTATCGCTCGAATGGTTAGACGTGGTTTCCGAGGTGTTGAGGGCCGGTTTGCTGAATCAAAACTTGCAACTCTGCCAAAGCCTGGAGTTGTGGGCCTTTCGGCGAGCGTTTGCCGAAGTCTTACCGAACTCTCTCCAAGGTGTTTAGCGCAAATTAGCCTTGCATTTTAGCGAGTTGTTGAAAGGCTCAGGGCACTCTCAGGTCATCGAAACAGAGCCGGCGACGCTGCCGGCCCGAAACCGGAAGGACCTTAAGTCCATGGCACGCTTCGAACTCCTCGACCCCGAAATGGCCACCGCCGGCTCCACCTCCGGTTCGGCGTCCGGCGACATCCTCTTCGAGATGGGCCTTCGCTGCGCCTCCGGGCGCAACGGCAAGATCGACCTCGTTTCCGCGCACATGTACTTCAATCTCGCCGACCGCAACGGGGCGGAAGACGCCGCCTATCACCGCCAGGAAGTCGCCTCCCAGATGACGAAGTCCGACGTCGCCAAGGCCCTGCGCGCCGCCCGCGACTGGCTGACGCTTCACTGAGCCGTCTCGATCAGAGGTCCGAGATCGTCTCGATCAGTGCCGTGCGGAAGAGCGAGAGGTCAGCCTCGCGCCCGACGGTCACCCGGATCAGCCGATCCAGCGGCGCCACCATCGGCTTGCGGATGAAGACTCCGCGCCGGATCACGCCCTCCAGCACCGAAGCGGCATAGGCGCCGTCCCGCCCGCAATCGATCGCGACGAAGTTCGTCGCCGATGGCAGCGCCCGAAATCCCGCTTCCTCCGCGATGCTCCCCAGATGGAGTCGCGCCTCGCCGATCTGCCGGAGCGTTTCCCGAAGATAGGCCCCGTCCTTCAAAGCCGCGACCGCGCCGGCCTGCGCCATGCGCGAGACGCCGAAGTGATTGCGCACCTTGTCGAAGGCCGCGACCGTTTCCGGCCGGCCGAAGACGAAACCGACCCGCACGCCCGCCATGCCATAAGCCTTGGAGAAGGTGCGGAAACGCAGGACGTTCGCCCGAAGGAACGAGGCGGGCGGCAGCACGCCCTCCGGCGCCATGTCGCCATAGGCTTCGTCGAGCACGAGGATCGTCTCCTCGGGCAGGGCGTCCGCGAAGGCCATGACCGCGTCCGCCCCATGCCAGGAACCCGTCGGATTGTCGGGATTGGCGAGATAGATCAGCTTCGGCTTCAGCTGCTGCGCCGCATCCAGCAACGCGGCCAGATCCTCGCTGTCGTCCCGGTAGGGCACGGTGTGGAGAACGCCGCCGCGCCCCGCGACATGGAAGTTGAAGGTCGGGTAGGCGCCGAGCGAGGTCAGGACCGCATCGCCCGGACCGACCGCGAGATGCACGAGATTGCCGAGCAGCCCGTCGATCCCTTCGCCCACCGCGATATGATCGGCTTCGAGCCCGAGATGCTCGGCCAGCGCCGCTTTCAAAGCACCGAGTTCCGGATCGCCGTAGGCCCAACTTTCCCCGGCCGCGCGCGCCATCGCCTCGACGACACGAGGCGAGGGGCCGAAGACGCTCTCGTTCGCCCCGAGCCGAGCCTTGAAGGCCACGCCCATGCGCCGTTCGAGAGCTTCTGGCCCGACGAAGGGCACGGTCGCCGGCAGCGAGCGCGCCAGAGGCGTGAACAGAGCGGGGCCTTGATTGGTCGGCGTCATGACGCGGGATCGATTCGCTTCAGCCCCGTCGCGAAACGTCTGGCATTCTCGACGTAATGCGCCGCCGAGACCTTGAGGGCGCCTCGCGCGGCCTCGTCCAACTCGCGCACCGGCTTTGCCGGCGAGCCGACGATGAGCGATCCCGGAGCGAAGACCTTGCCCTCCGTCACCAGCGCGTTCGCGCCGACGATGGAATCGCGCCCGATCCGGGCGCCGTTCAGGATTGTCGCGCCCATGCCGACGAGGACGTTCTCCTCGATCGTGCAGCCATGGACGATCGCGCCGTGTCCGATCGTGCAGCCGGCGCCGATCGAGAGCGGCGAGCCGGGATCGCTGTGGAGCACCGCATTGTCCTGGATATTGGTGTCGTCGCCGATCTCGATCGTCTCGTTGTCGCCGCGCAGGACCGCGCCGAACCAGATTCCGACGTTTCGGCCCAGCCGAACCCGCCCGATGACCCGCGCCCCATCCGCCACGAAGGCGCTGCCGTCCGCGGGAAGTTCGGGCGCCTGCCCGTCGAGTTCATAGAGAGCCATGCGCATCCTCGTTTCGGGCGGCGAGATTGCTTCACCGACCGGGGGGAATCAAGGCAGGTCCGATGGCGTCGGGCCGGTTGCCATGAATGCTCCGATCGGCGAGCGACCGCTGCGGGATGCGCCTCTCTATTCCACGAGCGAGCGTCGCCGAGCGCGCTTGCCGCTTGGCCTACACGCGGACGTCCGACCATCGGCGCCCGCACGGCGCCTGTCTTCATGTCGCCGGGTTTCCGCCACGCTCGCCCGTCGCATCGTGCGATTCCGGATGCTTGATTCGAAATTCACGGCGCCCCACCCTCGCCATGCGCTCGTCGAAATCTCTCCGGAACGCACCCGATTGAGGCCACAAACGCCGGGAATTCAGCCTCGGTTAAGCCTCGATTAACGAAGGTTACCGGACGGTAAATAGAAACGTGTCATTCCAGTCACACGGGTGTGTCCAAACCGCTCTCAGGGCCCCGAACCCGTGTTTCAGCGATTGCGTCGGAGGCAGGGCTCGATAAAGGTGGCGTCAGAAAGAACGCGGTCAGTGCTTCGGGCTTTCGACGCAGGGGATGGGGCAGGGAAGGCTTTGCCCTTCATAACAAGGCCCAACCCTAACCTATTAACTTGACTGGAGGTCAGGACATGAACATTAAGAGCCTTCTTCTCGGCTCCGCGGCGGCTTTCGTCGCTGTTTCCGGTGCCCGCGCTGCCGACGCAGTCGTTCAGGTCGAGCCCGAGCCGGCTGAATACGTCCGCATCTGCGACACCTACGGCACCGGCTTCTTCTACATCCCCGGCACCGAGACCTGCCTCAAGGTTGGCGGCTACGTCCGTATGCGCCTCGAAGCGCAGGACAACACGACCAACAACGACATCGACCTCGACAACCTGAACAGCGCTTCCGGCGCTGCTGGCACGATCGTTTTCTCGGACGGCTCTTCTTCGGCTGTTGGTGGTGTGACGGGCAACGTTCCCGGCTTCTTCATCCGGGGCAACGGCAACGACGACTACAACGTCGGCAGCCGCGTTCGTGCTCGCGTCGAGTTCGACGCCCGCGAAGAGACCGAGCTCGGCATGCTCCGTTCGTTCATCCGCCTTCAGGCGACGAACAACGCCGCTACCAACTCCGGCCAGGGCACGATCAACAACGGCGTCGGCATCGACCAGGCTTACATCCAGCTCGGTGGTCTGACGATCGGCAAGCTCGACTCGCTCTGGGCCGAGCGTGACGGCCTCTTCACCGACAACGACTGGTCGGTCGGCGATCTCGGCACCAACCGCATCTCCTACACCTTCGCCGTTGCCGGCTTCACGGCTGCCGTGTCGGTCGAAGACGATGGCTCGGGCGACTTCGTTCCCGACGTCGTCGGTCAGCTCGCCTACGAAGGCGGCTGGGGCGAGGCCTACGTCTCTGGCGTCTACGACGAGCAGAGCAACATCGGCGGCATCGGCCGTTCGGCTGGCGGCACGGGTGCTTTCAACTACGCGATCCCGTCCTATGCCAACACCTTCATCGTCGACTCGTCGGCTGCTGCTGGCTTCCAGCCCGGCTTCGCCACCCTCTACAACGGCGATCTGAACGACTCGGATGACGGCGCTTTCGCTCTGAAGGCCGGCGTCACCCTCAAGGACCTGATCATGGCCGGTGGCCAGTTCAAGGTTGAAGGTCACTACGCTTTCGATCCGACGGTTTACGCCGGCGACACGGGCGGCAACTACATCGTTCCCGGCGGCGCGTTCCGCGGCCAGGGCATCTTCACCGGTGCGGGCGCTGGTGCGCTCCCGACGGTCGTCAACCTGACCTCGACGCAGTCCTACAACCTCGTCAGCGAGTGGCAGGTTGGTGCTGGTTACCAGCAGCAGCTCGACAAGCTCTTCCTGGCCGTCTCCGGCGTTTACGGCGAGACGTTCGACCTCAAGCAGAGCGTCAACACCGTCACCAACGGCGTTTCGACTGTTTCGACCTTCAACCTCGGCAATGCCGAGTACTGGGGCGTTGCCGGCAACGTCGGCTACAACATCACCTCGAACTTCTCGGTTCTGGGCGAAGTTTCCTACCGCGAGGTCGACCTTCCGTCCTCGATCAGCAACGACCTCGACACGACCGCTGGTTTCGTCGAGTTCAAGCGCACGTTCTAATCGGATCACTCCGATCGAATCAGGGAGGCCCGGCGGCAACGCCGGGCCTTTCTTCGTTTTGGGTTGTTTCGCAGCGATGCAGGCGGTCTCCGACCGTCGTGTTGGTTGAGATAAAGCCCCCCTTTCAGTCCCTGCCATGCGAGCCGCTTGGCGCCACTTCTTCTCCGTCTGCTCCTCACCTTGTGGAAAAGGTCCGGCAGCGGCTTAGGGGTTTTCAGCGCGACGATGGGAGAGGTGGGCGCAATCGCCCCTCATCGCCCTGCCGGGCACTTCTCCCCGGAGGGGCGAAGAAGCCTGTGCTGAGTGGTCGTGACGTCGTTTGGCAGTTCCATGACGAAGAATGGCGGAGGGCGTGCCGGGCCGGGGCGAATGAGGGTTCGCTGTGGAAGCGTGCAAGGCGGTTTCCGAGCGGGCATCTTCTCCCCTTTGGGGAGAAGGTCGCGGCAGCGGGATGAGGGGGCTTGGCGCAACAATCAAGAAAGCGGGCGCGAAGGCCCACCATCACCCTGCCGTGCACTTCTCCTCGGAGGGGAGAAGAAGCCGTTCTGCAGCGACTTCGCATGCGTTCGTCGGCTGGATCGGCCATCGAGTCGGTGCACGATTTGCTTCTCTCATAAAAAAAGGCCCCCGGATCGTCTCCGGGGGCCTTTTTCGTCGTTTCAGCGAGCGCTTTCTTCACCCCGCGCGGCGGCCGAAGACGAGGTCCTGCTGGATGTTGGAGCCGGCGCCGAGGCGCATTTTGTAGACCTGATAGTTCTCCATCACGCGCTGCACGTAGTTGCGCGTTTCGGTGAAGGGGATGCGCTCGACCCAGTCCACGACCTCCTCGATCGACTTGCCGCGCGGGTCGCCGAAGCGCTCGACCCATTCGCGGGCTCTGCGGGGGCCGGCATTATAGGCGGCGAAGGTGAGGATGTAGGAGCCGGCGAAGTTGTCGATCTGCTCGCCGAGGAAGCGCGAGCCGAGTGCGGCATTGTAGCCGGGGTCTGTCGTGAGGCGCGCGAGGGAGAAGGGCATGCCGGCCTTCTGGGCCACCGATTTCGCTGTGCCCGGCATCAGCTGAAGAAGGCCGAGCGCGCCGGCGGGCGAGCGGGCGCCGGGGTTGAACTCGGATTCCTGGCGCGCGATCGCATAGGCAAGAGCCTTGCCGGAGGCCGAGATGTTGGCGGAGGCCGGGATGACGCCGATCGGGAAGGCGAGGGCGGCCGCCGAATCGATGCCGCGCTGGTTCGCCTGCTTGCCGACCTTCAGCGCGAGATAATGGTCGCCGCGTCGCTCGGCCTGAGCGGCGAGAAGGGCGAGTTCGCCGGGGCTCGTCAACTCGTCGGCGAGCGCGCGGTAGAGGATGTTGGCGCGGCTTTCGAGGCCGAGATCCTCCAGCCGTCGGATCGCCTGCACGGCGGCGCGGCTTTCGAAGCGCTGGCGCTCGGCGGAGCTGGGCTTGGGATAGGCGACGCTGCCCTGTCCCTTGCCGAGGCGGGAGGCCGAGAGCTGGCCGTAATAGGTCGTGGAATAGGCGGCGGAGCGGCCGTAATATTGCGCGGCATTGCCGGAGCCGCTCTTATCCGCCGTTCGGCCGAGCCAGTAATAGGCGCGGCTCTGCGAGAGCGGGCGATTGGAAAGCTCGGCGATCTTGGAAAAGTGCCGCGCGGCCGTCTTCGTGTCGCCGAGGAAGGACAGTGCGATCCAGCCGGCGTGGAACTCGGCCTCCGCCGCTTCGGCCGGATTTTCCGCCGAATGGGCTGCGGCGACGCGGTAGGCGTCCTTGTAGCGGCGGCGGTCGAGAAGATCGCGCGCGATGATGCGCCGCTCGTTCCACCAGGCTTCGGCATCGACGAGCGCGTCGCGGTCGGTCGGCGCCTGGAGGAGGATGCGCGCGGCCTCTTCTACCTTGTCGGCCTTGCGGAGATATTCGACCTGCGAGAACAGGAAGCCGGGGTCAGAGCGCTGGCCGGCCGGCACGGCGGCGAGGAGCTTGGCGGCACTCTTGTCCTCGCGCACGACGGCGGCGCGCGCGGCGAAGAGGCGCTCGGCATTGGCCAGCGTCTTCAGCCGCTCGGCGTCGGAAACGCGGTCGGCATAGAGCAGCATGTCCATGCGCCGCTTGTGGTCGGCCTTGGTCAGCATGGGGCCGAAGGTCTTGAGGATCTGGCTTTCGACGGCGCGGTCCATCTTGTCCTCGCGCCAGACGCGGGCGATCACCCGGCGGGCCTCGCCGGCCTGTCCGAGTTCGATCTGCGCGCGGGCGAGCGCCATCGCGCCTTCCGCCGTCTGGGGGCGCGTGCCGGCGAAAGCCTGCACCACGTCCCGTGCCGCCGGCTGCTCGCGATAGAGCGCGCGCTCGGAATTGGCCCGCAGCGTCTTCATGCCCGGCCAGCCTTCCAGCTCGGCGGCGGCCGTGGCGATCTCGCGTGCCGGAACGTCCCGGCCGCCGTTGAGGGCGATCGCCCAGGTCAGGATCTGCCGGTCGAGCGTGCCCCGCCGCATGCCTTCGCGGATCGCCCGGGCCTTGTTCACGTCGCCGGCCGAGAGCGACTTCAGGCCGCCCGCCAGTTCGCCGGCAATGGCGCGCACGTCGCTCGGGCGCGAGGAGATCGCCGAGATCGAGGCGGTGAAGGCCTGCGCGCTCCGATCGACTTCGGCTGTGGCGGCTGCGGGCGCGGCTTGCCGGGGGGCCACGAGCGGGTTCGCCGCCGCGGGCGCGGAGCGGCCGAACCTCGCGGGATCAATGGCGACCCCGTCGCGGCTCATCGGGCGAACGGTCGGCATCGGCCCGGCCGGGGGAAGAACGGACTGCGCGCCCGCGGCCTGCACGAGCATGGTCGCGGCAAGCCCCTGCAGGAGAACGCGCTTGGTGACGGCCGGGAATAGCATGGCAACCTTTCGACGCATCAAAATGCTCGTCGGCGCGACGCCGAAAGGGCCGCGCTCTATGGTTTCCCGATTGTGCACGGGCGCCATGAACCAATCGTAAAGTCCGGTGAGAATGGCGCTTTCGGACTTCGCCGCCGCGCTTGCGTCGCTTGTTTCGATCATCGCCCTTCACTATGCTGCCGAGCTTCGTGGAAGGCAAAGCGGCCGTTTTCATGTCGGGTGGACTCTTCGGGTCCGCCGCGCTCGTGGTGCCGCTTGGCATACCCTTTCTCCGGGAGCATCCCGGCGGCAGGGTCTGCCAAGTCCGAGCGGCGCTCGAGCGTCTCGCCGGAACGTCTTCCGGCGCAAAAGTATGCCTCGCATGCGCGGGGACCGATGGGAGTAGGGCAGGGCATGTTCAAGGGTTCGATGCCGGCGCTGGTGACGCCGTTCGCCGCCGACGGTTCGCTGGACGAGGCGGCGTTTCGCGCCCTCGTCTCCTGGCAGATCGCGGAAGGCTCGCACGGTCTCGTGCCGGTCGGCACCACGGGCGAAAGCCCGACGCTGACTCACGACGAGCACAAGCATGTCGTCGAACTCTGCATCGAGGTCGCGGACAAGCGGGTTCCGGTCATCGCCGGGGCCGGCTCCAACAACACGTCGGAAGCGATCGACCTCGCCCGCTTCGCCGAGGATGCCGGGGCGGACGGTCTCCTCGTGGTGACGCCTTATTACAACAAGCCGACGCAGCGCGGCCTCTATGCGCATTACGCGGCCATCGCCAAGGCGGTGACCCTGCCGATCCTCATCTACAACATCCCCCCGCGTTCGGTCATCGACATGAGCGTCGAGACGATGGCGCGGCTTCATGCCGACTTCCCGAACATCGTCGGCGTCAAGGACGCCACGGCCAAGCTCGACCGCGTGTCGGACCAGCGCCAGGCTTGCGGGCCGGACTTTATCCAGATCACCGGCGAGGATGCGACGGCGCTGGCGCACATGGCCCTCGGCGGGCGGGGTGCGATCTCGGTGACGGCCAATGTTGCGCCGCGTCTCTGCTCGGAGTTCCAGACGGCCTGTCTCGCCGGCGATTTCGCGCGTGCGCTGGACTATCAGGACCGGCTCTTTCCGCTGCACAAGGCGATCTTCATCGAGCCCGGTGTGTCTGGCGTGAAGTACGCCCTGTCGCGCCTCGGCAAGGCCGAGAACGTGGTTCGCTCGCCGCTGATGACGATCGAGCGCTCGACGGAGGAGGCGATCGACAGCGCGCTGAGGCACGCCGGCCTTCTCAACTGAGCGTTTCGGCTGTGCCGCCCTCGGCATAGGCTGCAGGTCCGGCCGTCTCCGGTCCCGTCTGGCTGCCGGGCGGCCGCCACCCCATATCCGTCAGCCGACGGCCGGACGATCCGGCCCTCGTCGCATGAGACCGGACTTCCATGGCCAAACCCGCAAAGCAGAAGTCGAACATCGCCGCGGAGAACCGCAAGGCGCGGTTCCACTACGAGATCATGGACACGCTCGAAACCGGCATGGTCCTGACCGGCACGGAGATCAAGTCGCTGCGCGAGGGCCGGTCCACGATCGCGGAAGCCTATGCGACGGAGGAGGGCGGCGAGCTGTGGCTCATCAACTCCTACGTGCCGGAATATCTCTGGGCCAACCGGTTCAACCACGTTCCGAAGCGCCGCCGGAAGCTGCTCGTCCACAAGAAGCAGCTGAACCGGCTCGCCGGCGCCATCCAGCGAGACGGGATGACGCTCGTGCCGCTGAAGATCTACTTCAACGAGCGCGGCATGGCGAAGCTGGAGCTTGCCATCGCCCGCGGCAAGAACGCACCGGACAAGCGCGAGGCCGAGAAGGAACGCGACTGGAACCGCCAGAAGCAGCGCCTGATGAAGGAAAACCGCTGACGGATGGGATGGATATCCCCCGCAAGCGTTCGCTTGAAGCACGGCGATGCTTGCCTTGCGTAAAGCTGCGCCGTTGGCTTACGCTGTGTCCCTATGGTGACGGTTCTTCGCGAGGCCGGTTTGCGGATCGTCATCTATCTGGATGATCACGAGCCGGCCCATGTTCACGCCTATGGAGACGGCGAAGCCCGGATCGACCTCGTTCGTCTGCGGGTTCTGTCTCAGCGAGGAATGACGAGGCGTGAACTCGCGAAGACGCTATCGATCGTCACCAGCCATCATGAGTTTCTCTTGAGGAAATGGACCGAGATTCATGGCTGAGGGTCAAACCGCTACCGCGGCCTATCTGGACGCAACCCGTCGCGGCATTCGGGAGCGGAGTGCAAGTCCGATCCCGGTCTCGGTGCGCTACGACCTGTCGTCCAGGCGTGTCGTCGTGGAGTTTTCGAACGGGTCCGCGTTCTGGGTTCCGGCTCATGCCTTGCAAGGGTTGGAATCGGCCTCCGACGAGGACCTGTCGGAGGTCGAGCTTTTGGGGGAGACCGGTCTTCACTGGGAGCGGCTGGACGTGGACTTTCGCATCTCGGGTTTGATGGCGGGCATTTTCGGAACGGCCGCTTTCATGGAAGCCTCGCGGCGCGACGGCCCGTCGCAGGCGCCTGCAGGAAGTGCCGTATCGCGCCCCGATGGCGCAAAGGGCCGACGCCCCGGAACGTCCGTCTGATCCGATATCACCCGTCCAGAAACTGCCTGACGCTTGCGAAGACCGTTTCGAACATCTCCGTCGTCAGGACGCCCGTGTTCGTGTTGTAACGCGAGCAGTGGTAGCTGGAGGCGATGCGAAGGCCTGCGATGTCTTGGCGTCCGTCGTGGCGGAAGGGCGCGTCCTTCAGACGGATGCCGAGCGCGCGCAGCGTCGAATCATGGGCGATGCGCCCGAGCGTCACGACGGCGCGAAGGTTCGGCAGGCCCGTCAGCGTCGGCGTCAGGAACTGGCGGCAGGTGTTGATCTCGACCGGTAGGGGCTTGTTCTCCGGGGGAACGCAGCGGACCGCGTTCATGATCGCGGTGCCCTTCAGTTCCAGCCCGTCATCCGGGCGGGCGGCGAAGCGATCGTTGGCAAAGCCGAAGCGGCTCAGCGTCGCGTAGAGGAGGTCGCCCGCATAGTCGCCGGTGAAGGGCCGCCCGGTCCGATTGGCGCCCCGCACGCCCGGCGCCAGACCGACGATCAGAAGCTCGACGGCCGCAGGGCCGCCGGCGGGCATGAAGGTTCTGACGGGGGCGTTGTGCCAGTCCGGCTCCTTCTCGCGCCATGTCCGGCGGAACTCGACGAGACGCGGGCAGAGCGGGCAGTCGCGATCGGGCTGGGGCGGCTCGGCGCCGGAAGCGGAGACAGGTGTCAACGGTCGGCGTCCCTTCGGCTCATCCTTCCTCGTTCTGGTCGAGATCGCCGTCGTGCTCGGCGCGGCGGGCGAGACGGGCCTCGCGCTCGGCGGCGCTGCGGCCGATCTCGCTGCGAAGGCTCGCCAGATCGATGAAGTGGTCGGCCTGACGGCGCAGATCGTCGGAGATCATCGGGGGCTGCGTCGTCAGGGTGGAGACGACGGAGACCTTGCGACCCTTGCGCTGGAGCGCGGCCACGAGCGAGCGGAAGTCGCCATCGCCGGAAAAGAGCA
The DNA here is from genome assembly GCF_001425485.1 of Aureimonas sp. Leaf427. Taxonomy (GTDB): domain Bacteria; phylum Pseudomonadota; class Alphaproteobacteria; order Rhizobiales; family Rhizobiaceae; genus Plantimonas. The sequence goes on from NZ_LMQW01000043.1 coordinate 269,704, forward strand.
CGAAATGGTCGACCGTGTCGGACAGCTCCATCGCGTCCACGGCCAGTTCGATGTCCATATTGCCCTTGATCCGGCGGCGGCCCGCCGAATCGGTGAACTCGCGGGCCGGCTTCGTCACGAGCCGATAGCCGTTATAGTCGAGCCAGTCGATCAGCGGGCGAATCGAGGAATATTCCTGATCCTCGATCAGGGCCGTGTAGTAGTGGGCTCTCAGGAGATAGCCGCGCTTCTGGAAGGCGGTGAGCAACTTCTTGTAGTCGATGTCGAAGCCGAGGCTTCGCGAAGTCGCATAGAGATTGGCGCCGTCGATGAAGAGAGCGATCTTTTCGCGGGAGTCGAACATTCGAAAATCGATACCTGGCAAGCGTTTGGAAGACGGTGTCTCGGCTGGTGCGCGACGGGCCGGCGGCTGCTGACACGGTCCGTCCTTTTGTCTTAGGCCGCCCGCAGCGGCTTGCCAACATTGCGCTGGGGTTGCAGACCTAGCTCCCGGTTGCGGGCTTTTATCGTCGGGCGGGGTTGATTTCCCGTCCCTTGCGCTTGTGCCGTCTGCCTTATGCCGCTAAGGGACGCAGCTTACCGTCCGAGTTCAGAGCGTTAGGGGAGACAGGCATGGCCCGCGTCACCGTCGAAGACTGCGTCGACAAGATCGAGAACCGTTTCGAGCTCGTCCTGCTCGCCAGCCACCGCGCTCGCCAGATCGCTCAGGGCCAGCCCATCACGATCGACCGCGACAACGATAAAAACCCCGTCGTCGCGCTGCGCGAGATCGCCGACGAGACGCTCTCGCCCGGCGATCTGAAGGAAGACCTGATCCATTCGCTGCAGAAGCATGTCGAGGTCGACGAGCCGGAGCCGCAGGCGCCCTCGCAGGCGAGCCTGCCGGAGGATGCCTCGACCGTGTTCGGCTCGGCCGCCGACGGCGAGGAGAACATCGCCTTCGACCGCATGTCGGAAGACGAGCTTCTCGCCGGCATCGAGGGCCTGGTCGCCCCCGAGAAGAACGACGATTTCTGACCTTTCGTCGCGGTTTAGGCTTTCGGCTCCGCCGAAAGTCTTCCTATATTGAGAAGGGCGCTTCGCGGCTGCGAGGCGCCCTTTTTTCGTTCCCGCGTATCCGCCGTCCACAACACTCGCAGGATGTCTTCCCCGCCCGATGATGCGCCAATACGAACTCGTCGAGAAGGTCGCGAGCTACAAGCCCGATCTCGACGAAGCCCTCCTGAATCGCGCCTATGTCTATGCCATGCAGAAGCATGGGTCGCAGAAGCGCGCGAGCGGCGATCCGTATTTCTCCCATCCGCTGGAGGTCGCCGCGATCCTGACGGAGATGCACCTCGACGAGGCGACCATCGCGGTCGCGCTGCTGCACGACACGATCGAGGACACGGACGCCACCCGCAAGGAGATCGACCAGCTCTTCGGCTCCAAGATCGGCCAGCTCGTGGAGGGGCTGACCAAGCTGAAGCGTCTCGACCTCGTGTCGAAGAAGGCCGAGCAGGCGGAGAACCTGCGCAAGCTGCTTCTGGCCATTGCCGACGACATCCGCGTCCTTCTCGTCAAGCTCGCGGACCGGCTGCACAACATGCGCACGCTCGGCCATATGCGGCAGGACAAGCGGATGCGCATCGCGCAGGAGACGATGGACATCTATGCGCCGCTCGCCGGCCGCATGGGCATGCAGGACATGCGCGAGGAGCTGGAAGACCTCGCCTTCCGCCATGTGAACGCCGAGGCCTACGAGACGATCACCGCGCGCCTCGCCGAGCTTCGCGAGAAGCACGCCGCGACCATCGCTCAGATCGAGAAGGACCTCACCGAGCGCCTCGCGGGCAGCGGCATCACGGCCAAGGTAAAGGGCCGGCAGAAGAAGCCCTATTCGGTCTTCTCCAAGATGCAGCGCAAGGCGCTCTCGCTGGAGCAGCTTTCCGACATTTTCGGCTTTCGCGTCATCGTGGGCGACGAGGACGACTGCTACCGCACGCTCGGGATCGTGCACCGCGCCTGGCCGATGGTGCCCGGCCGTTTCAAGGACTACATCTCGATCCCCAAGCAGAACGACTATCGCTCGATCCACACGACGATCGTCGGCCCGTCGCGCCAGCGCGTGGAGCTCCAGATCCGCACGCGCGACATGCACCAGATCGCCGAGCAGGGCGTCGCGGCCCATGCGGTCTACAAGGAAGCCGAGCCCGGCCGGGAGGCGCGGGTCGTGCTCTCCACCGAATCCAACGCCTTCGCCTGGCTGCGCCGGACGATCGAGCTTCTGGCCGACGGCGACAATCCCGAGGAGTTCCTGGAGCACACCAAGCTCGAGCTCTTCCAGGACCAGGTCTTCTGCTTCACGCCGAAGGGCCGGCTGATCGCGCTGCCGCGCGGCGCGACGCCGATCGATTTCGCCTATGCCGTCCACACCGATGTCGGCGACACCTGCGTCGGCGCCAAGATCGACGGGCGCATCATGCCGGTCGTGACCGAGCTTGGAAACGGCGACGAGGTGGAGATCATCCGCTCGAAGGGCGCGACCCCGCCCGCCGCCTGGGAGACGATCGCCGTCACCGGCAAGGCGCGCGCCGCGATCCGCAAGTCGACGCGGCTCGCCATCCGCCGCCAGTACGCCGGTCTCGGCCAGCAGATGCTGGCGCGCAGCTTCTCGCGCTCGGGCAAGACCTTCACGCGCGAGGGGCTGAAGCCCTATCTCGGCAAGCTCGGCCATCGCGAGATCGACGATGCGCTGGCCGCCGTCGGCCGCGGCGAGATCGCGACGGCCGACGTGTTGCGCGCGGTGCATCCCGACTTCCAAGACAGCCGCGTCACCAAGCCCGGCGTGCGCACGGAGGAGGACGGCTGGTTCCAGCTGCGGGCGGCGACCGGCATGATGTTCCGCATCCCCTCGATCGCGGAGGCCGAGAAGCAGGGGCTCGCGATCCCGATCCGGGGCGCGGGCGTCGATACGCCGGTGCAGTTCTGCGAGGAGGGGGCCGTGCCGGGAGACCGGATCGTCGGCATCCTCGATCCCGGCCGGGGCATCACGGTCTATCCGATCCAGTCCCCCGCGCTCGCCGCCTTCGACGATCACCCCGAGCGCTGGGTGGACGTGCGCTGGGACATCTCGTCGGAGATGAGCACGCGCTTTCCCGCGCGCGTCCAGATTTCGGTGTCCAACGAGCCGGGAACGCTGGCCGAGGTCGCCGAGACGATCGCGGCCAACGACGCCAACATCCACAACCTCTCCATGGTCAAGCCCGCGCCGGACATCACGAGCATGGTCATCGACCTCGAAGTGTGGGATCTGCAGCACCTGACGCGCACGCTGAATCAGCTGCGCGCCAAGCCCTGCGTCTCCGAGGCGAGCCGCTTGAACGGCTGATCGAAGACGGCGAGACGAAAGGCAGTCGCATGGACACGCGCGAGGTGATCGACATCTTCCGGCAGGCGGGCGCCTATCTGGAGGGGCATTTCATCCTGACCTCCGGCCTGCGCAGCCCGATCTTCCTGCAGAAGGCCCGCGTCTTCATGCATGCCGACCTGACCGAGCGGCTCTGCACCGCGCTGGCGGCGCGCATCCGCGCCGAGGTGCCGGGCACGATCGACGCAGTGGTCGGCCCCGCCGTCGGCGGGCTGATCCCGGCCTACGAGACCTCGCGCCATCTGAAGGTGCCGGCCATCTGGGTCGAGCGCGAGGCGGGCGTCTTCCGCCTGCGCCGGTTCGAGATCGAGCCCGGCGCGCGCGTCGTCATCGTGGAGGATATCGTGACGACCGGACTCTCCATCCGCGAGACGGTCGAGTGCATGAAGGGGCTCGGCGTCGAGGTCGTGGCGGCCGCCTGCATCATCGACCGCTCGGCAGGCAAGGCCGATGTCGGCGTGCCCCTGATCGCGCTGGCCGAATACGAGGTGCCGGCCTATCCCGCCGATGCGCTGCCGCCGGAGCTTGCCGCAATTCCGCCGGTCAAGCCGGGTAGCCGCTCGCTGTAGGAAAAGCGGCTCCAAGGCGACCGTTCTTTCTCCCGACCCGGCGCGACCGCCTTCACGACGATCGAGATTTCCATGCTCTTCCGCCGGCGCGAGCCGCAGACATTCTGGACGAAGCTGCGCACGGCCTGCTGGCCCCGCCGGTCCTTCCGCCGATCGGCGACCTATTTGAAGAAGCGCGTGCTTCGCCTGAACGCCAAGCCGCATGCGATCGCCGCCGGCGTCGCGGCCGGCGTCCTGTCCTCGTTCACGCCCTTTCTCGGCTTTCACTTCCTCATCGCCTTCGCGCTCGCCTTCTGCCTGTCCGGCAACATGGCGGCGGCGGCGCTCGGCTGCGTCGTCGGCAATCCGCTGACCTTTCCCGCGATCTGGGCCGCGACCTACGAGGTCGGGCGCCTGATTCTCGGCGTCTCGCCCGCGCCCGGCGACGCCGCGGCTCCGTCGGGCCTCACCCATGCCCTGATGAACCGCGATCTCGCCGCGATCTGGGAGCCGATCGTCAAGCCGATGCTCGTCGGTTCGGTGCCGCTCGGCCTCGGCTTCGCCGCCGTCGCCTACGGCGTCGTCTATCTCGCCTCTCGTTCGTTCCAGCGCCGCCGTGCGATCCGCCTGCAGGAGCGCCGGGCTGCGAGCGCGCTGCCGCGCGGTCCCATGGGGAGCGCGGCTTGATCATCGGAATCGGCAGCGACCTCATCGATATCCGGCGCGTGGCCAAGGCCATCGAGCGGCATGGCGAGCGCTTCACGGACCGCATCTTCACCGAGGTCGAGCGCGCGAAATCGGACCGGCGGGCTCAGCGCGCCGCCTCCTATGCCAAGCGCTTCGCGGCCAAGGAGGCCTGCGCCAAGGCGCTCGGCACCGGGCTTTCGCGCGGCGTCTACTGGCGCGACATGGGCGTCGTCAACTTGCCCGGCGGCGCGCCGACCATGACGCTGACCGGCGGCGCGCGCGCGCGGCTCGACGCGATCACGCCGGCCGGCCACGTCCCGGTCATCCACGTGACCATCACCGACGATCACCCGCTCGCGCAGGCCTTCGTCGTGATCGAGGCGCGGCCTCTCGACGTCCCCTGACGTTCGTCAGGGATAAGTGGGACCGGTCATCCCGAACAAGACAAACGGCAACAGACGAGACGAGGGTCCGTCTGGTTCGGACTGAACCCGACGGACTCTCGATGACGCGGATTTCGAAAACGTGACGAAACGGTTTCCAGCGGGCGTCGCGGTGCTATAAGGCGCCTGCGGCCGGGCCGCGGGCGCAAGGACGAGGATAGGCATGGTCGATCGGGCCGAAACAAAAGAGAGCGGCGGCTTCGGCGAGACCATCAAGGTCATCGTCCAGGCCCTTCTGCTCGCCCTGGTGATCCGCACCGTTCTCTTCCAGCCCTTCTCGATTCCGTCGGGCTCGATGATGCCGACGCTGGTCGTGGGCGACTACATCTTCGTCTCGAAGTGGAGCTACGGCTTCAGCCGCTACTCGCTACCCTCGCTGCCGCCTTATGTCGGCTATCTGCCCTTCGAGGGCCGCGTCTTCGGCTCCGAGCCGGAGCGGGGCGACGTCGTCGTCTTCCGCAAGCCGCACGAGGAGGAGGTCGACTACATCAAGCGCCTCGTCGGCCTGCCCGGCGACCGGGTCCAGATGCGCGACGGCATTCTCTTCATCAACGACGTCGCCGTGCCGCGCGTCGCCACCGAAGACTTCATCGCCGAGGACGGAAGCCGCGTTCCGCAATATCGTGAGACCCTGCCGAACGGCGTCAGCTATCTGACGCTCGATCTCAATCCCAATTCTTCGACCGACAACACGCGCGAGTTCGTCGTGCCGCCCGGCCATTACTTCATGATGGGCGACAATCGCGACAACTCCGCCGATAGCCGGCTCGACGTCGGCTACGTCCCCGCCGAGAACCTGATCGGCAAGGCGCAGACGATCTTCTTCTCGATCGACGGCGGCGAATCGCCGCTCAAGCTCTGGCTGTGGCCGACGGAACTGCGCCCGAGCCGCTTCTTCACATGGCTCAGCTGAAGATCGACCGGTCGGCGCAGGAGCTCGAGCGCCGGATCGGCCTGCGCGTCTCGGACACGGCGCGGCTGGAGCGCGCGCTGACCCATGCGAGCCTCAAGTCGAACGCGGCGTCGAGCTACGAGCGGCTGGAGTTCCTGGGCGACCGCGTGCTCGGCCTCGTCGTCGCCGAGAAGCTCTTCGAGATGTTCCCTGCGGCCAGCGAAGGCGAGATGTCGCTGCGGCTGAACGCTCTGGTGAGCGCGGAGGCCTGCGCCGAGATCGCCGACGAGATCGGCCTCGCCCAGTTCATCCGCCACGGCGGGGACCTGAAGAAGGTCAAGGGCGAGAAGACCAAGGGCGTGCGCGCCGACGTGGTGGAGGCGCTGATCGCGGCCATCTATCTCGGCAACGGCATGGAGGACGCCCGAAGCTTCATCCTGCGCTTCTGGGCGGCGAAGTTCGAGGCGGTCGGCGAGGCGCGGCGCGACGCCAAGACCGCCCTGCAGGAATGGGTGCACACGCGCTCGACGACGCCGCCGCGTTACGTGCTGGTGGATCGCACCGGACCGGATCATGATCCCGTCTTCACGGTGCGTGCCGTGATCGAGAACGTCGAGCCGGCCGACGGCAGCGGGCGCTCCAAGCGGCTTGCCGAACAGGAGGCGGCTTCGGTGATCCTGCGTCGCGAAGGTATCTGGAAGGACGAAAGTTGAGCCAAGACGATCATCAGGACACCGCCCCCGTCGCGGCCCCGGAGGAGCGGCCGACGCGCTCGGGCTTCGTCGCCCTTCTCGGTGCGCCGAACGCCGGCAAGTCCACGCTTCTCAACCAGCTCGTCGGCACCAAGGTCTCGATCGTCACCCACAAGGTTCAGACGACGCGCGCGCTCGTGCGCGGCATCGCGATCGAGGACCGGGCGCAGATCGTCTTCGTCGACACGCCCGGCATCTTCGCGCCGAAGCGCCGGCTCGACCGCGCCATGGTGAAGACCGCCTGGGGCGGCGCCAAGGATGCCGATATCGTGGCCGCCCTCGTCGATGCCGAGCGCGGCGTCAACGACGAGGTCGAGGCGATCCTCGAGCGGCTGAAGGACAGCCGGAACCCCGTGATCCTCCTACTCAACAAGGTCGATCGCATCCAGCGCGACAAGCTTCTCGGCCTCACCAAGGACCTGACGGAGCGCGGCGTCGAGTTCGAGAAGGTCTTCATGATCTCCGCGCTGAACGGCTCGGGCTGCGCCGACCTTATGGCTTGGCTGGCGCAGCGCCTGCCGGAAGGTCCCTGGTACTATCCCGAAGACCAGATCACCGATCTGCCGATCCGCCAGCTCGCCGCCGAGATCACGCGCGAGAAGCTCTTCCTGCGCCTGCACCAGGAACTGCCCTATTCGAGCCATGTCGAGACCGAGCTCTGGCAGACGCGCGACGACGGCTCCATCCGCATCGAACAGACGATCTATGTCGAGCGCGAGAGCCAGAAGAAGATCGTGATCGGCCACAAGGGCGAGACGATCAAGGCGATTGGCCAGTCCGCGCGTCGCGAGATCGGCGAAGCAGCCGAGGAGCGCGTCCACCTTTTCCTCTTCGTGAAGGTCCGCGAGAACTGGGGCGACGACCCCGAGCGCTACCGCGAGATGGGTCTCGACTTTTCCGGCTGACGGCGCTTCGCCGATCGGGCCGGAATCCCATATGATCGTGGAGGCGGGGCGGCGGATCGTCCTTCCTGCGAACGGGTTGCAGGCAGGCTTGGCGAAGGCGTCCGATCATGGAATGGCGTGAGGAGGGGATCGTCCTCGGCGTGCGGCGCCAGGGCGAGACGAGTGTCGTCGTGGAACTGATGACGCGCGATCGGGGCCGGCATCTCGGTCTCGTGCGCGGCGGGCGGTCGCGCAAGCAGCAGCCGGTGCTCCAGCCCGGCAACCAGGTCGAGGCGACCTGGCGCGCGCGGCTCGACGAGCATATGGGCACCTTCGTCATCGAGCCGGTCGAGCTTCGGGCGGCGCGCCTGATGGAAACGCCGATCGGGCTCCACGGCATCCAACTTCTCGCCGCGCATCTGCGGCTCCTGCCCGAGCGCGATCCTCATCCCCGGCTCTACGACGGACTGGCCATCATCGCCGAGCATCTCGGCGATGCCGGACGATCGGGCGAACTGATCCTGCGTTTCGAACTGGCGCTTCTCGAAGAGCTCGGCTTCGGCCTCGATCTCGGCGCCTGCGCAGCCACCGGGTCTCGCGAGGACCTCGTCTATGTCTCGCCGAAATCGGGTCGTGCGGTGAGCCGGGGGGCGGGCCTGCCTTGGCACGACCGCATGCTGGCTTTGCCGGAGTTCCTGGCGCGGGAGGGCGGGCGCGCCGACGAGACGGCGCTCGCCGACGGCTTTCGCCTGACGCGCCATTTCTTCGCCCGCCACGTCTGGGATGCGCGCGGCATCGACGAGCCGCCGTCGCGCGAAGGTGTCCTTGCCGCGATCCGGGCGGCAAGCGTTCACGCCGCCGCGCTCGGCACTGGTCCCGCTGCTTAGAGGACGCGGATCGGGACGTGCGTCCGACCGCGGAGCCGTTCGGCAACCGGGCCGATGGCGTTCATGGGCCGTTGCAACCGAGCACTCTTGTCACGGCTCGAAGAAGCGAATATCTGAAAGTTTAGCCGGGCAGGGAGCCCGGTCTTCTCGGCGCCACCTTATGCTCATCGTGAGTATATCCGGCGCCACCTTCGCGGTAGGGAGAGCGGCGATGGTGCATATGAGCGAAACGACAGCGCGGGGCCCCGACGCCTTCGGCTTTCTGCCCGGCATGGCCGCATCCGCCTTCGAGCCGGTCGAGCGTCCCGATCTGTCCTACACGCCCGAGGTCGCGGCCGAGACCGAGCATCTCTATGCCCGCGTCGCCCATCATATCCCGCGCATCGAATGGCCGCTCCATGCGCCCTATGTCGCCGCGATCAACCGGCTGAAGGCGCAGCGCGGCGCGGTCATCCTCGCCCACAACTATCAGACGCCGGAAATCTTCCACTGCGTCGCCGATATCGTCGGCGACTCGCTGCAGCTTGCCCGCATGGCGAGCGAGGTCGATGCCAAGGTGATCGTGCAGTGCGGCGTGCACTTCATGGCCGAGACCTCGAAGCTCCTGAACCCGGACAAGACGGTTCTGATCCCCGATCTCCGCGCGGGCTGCTCGCTGGCCGAATCGATCACCGGGCGGGACGTCCGGCTCCTGAAGGAGCGTTATCCGGGCGTGCCGGTGGTCACCTACGTCAACACCTCGGCCGACGTGAAGGCGGAGTCCGACATCTGCTGCACGTCGTCCAATGCGGTGGCCGTGGTCGAGAGTCTCGGCGTCGACACCGTGCTCCTCATCCCCGACGAGTATCTGGCGCAGAACGTCGCCGCGCAGACCAAGGTGAAGATCCTCACCTGGAAGGGCCATTGCGAGGTGCACGAGCGCTTCACCGCGGCCGAGCTTCAAGCCTATCGCGACGCCGATCCCGCGATCGAGATCATCGCCCATCCCGAATGCCCGCCGGAGGTCGTCGCGATCGCCGATTACACCGGCTCGACCAAGGGCATGATCGACTATGCCAAGGGCCGCAAACCCGGCGCCAAGGTGCTGCTCGTCACCGAATGTTCCATGGCTTCCAACATCGAGGGCGAGGCGCCCGGCGTCACCTTCATCAAGCCCTGCAATCTCTGTCCGCACATGAAGCGCATCACGCTGCCGAAGATCCTCGACAGCCTTCTGACCATGACGCACGAGGTCGAGGTCGATCCCGCGCTTGCCTACCGCGCCCGCCTCGCCGTGGAGCGCATGGTGAACCTCAAGGTCTGAGCGGCTGCCGGAGGCTTGGAGGACGCCGCCTCTTCGCGGGCGCATCCTCGCGCAACTCCGGCCGCAGGCAGGAACGGGTCTCAACGAAAGAGGCGGATGGGCCGATGGCAGCCTTGAGCAGCGCGGGCGACGCGACGGCGTCGATCCTCATCGTGGGCGGCGGGCTGGCAGGGCTCTTCTGCGCCCTGAAGCTCGGCCCCCGTCCGGTCACGGTCCTGGCGGCCGCGCCGATCGGCGAGGGGGCCTCCTCCGCTTGGGCGCAGGGCGGCATCGCGGCGGCGATGGCCGAGGACGACACGTTCGAGAAGCATCTCGCCGACACGCTGGTCGCGGGCGCCGGCATCGTGGACGAGGCGGTGGCGCGGCTGATGGTGTCGGAGGCGCCCGCCCGGGTGCGCGACCTCCTGGCCTATGGCGTTCCCTTCGACCGGGATCTCGAAGGCCGGCTGCAGCTTTCGCGGGAGGCGGCGCATTCGGAGCGGCGGATCGTGCGCGTGCGCGGCGACATGGCGGGGCGCGCGATCATGGAGGCGCTCGTCGCGGCCGTCCGCGCCACGCCTTCGATCCGGGTCGTCGAGAATATCGTGGCCGAGCGCCTCCTGATCGAGGACGGCGCGGCGGCCGGGGTGGTCGCGCGGACAATCGACGGCCGACGCGTGACGATTGCCGCCGGGCAGGTCGTGCTCGCCTCCGGCGGCATCGGCAATCTCTATGCGGTCACGACCAATCCGCCGGAGGCCCATGGCGCGGGACTCGGCATGGCCGCCGCCGCCGGCGCGCTGATCGCCGATCCGGAATTCGTGCAGTTCCACCCGACCGCGCTCGATGTCGGCCGCGATCCCGCGCCGCTCGCGACCGAGGCCCTGCGCGGCGAGGGCGCCGTTCTCGTCGATCGCACCGGCCGGCGCTTCATGCCGGACTATCACCCCGACGCCGAACTCGGGCCGCGGGACATCGTGGCGCGCGGCATCTTCGCGGAACAGGCCGCCGGGCGCGGCGCCTTTCTCGATGCGCGCGCCGCCGTCGGCGCGGCGTTTCCCGAGCGCTTTCCGACCGTCACCGCCTCCTGCCGCGCGGCCGGCATCGACCCGGTGACCCAGCCGATCCCCGTCGTTCCGGCGGCGCACTATCACATGGGCGGCGTCCTCACCGATGCGGACGGGCGAACCAGCGTGCCGGGCCTCTGGGCCTGCGGCGAGGTCGCCTCGACCGGGGTCCATGGCGCGAACCGGCTCGCCTCCAACTCGCTGCTGGAAGCCGTGGTCTTTGCCGCGCGGATTGCCGAGGCGCTGACGGATGCGAGCGATGCCGCGCCCGCCACGGTCCGCCCGCCCCCCGAGCCGCTCGTCGCAGGGGCCGACGACGCAGAGGCCATCCGCGAGCTTCGCGCCGTCATGAGCCGCGATGTCGGCGTCATCCGCGACGCCGGCGGATTGCGCCGGGCTCTGCGGGCGCTGGCCGCCCTGGCACGGCCGCCGCGCGGCGCCGATTTCGCCAACCGGCTGATCGCGGCGCGCTTCGTGGCGGTCGGCGCTCTCCTGCGCGAGGAGAGCCGCGGCGGGCATTTTCGCTCCGATCGTCCCGAACCCGTCGAATCCTGGCGCCGCCGCACGCGCTTGACGCTGGCCGAGGTCGATCGCGTCACGACCGAACTCGCCGAGGAAGCGCTGACATGAAGCCGTCCGACATGCTGCCGACATTGCCGCTGCCGCTCGTTCGGGAAGCCGTGCGGGTGGCGCTTCTGGAGGATCTCGGCCGGGCCGGCGACATTACGAGCGCCGCCACCATCCCCGCCGCGGCTCGCGCGCGTCTCGTCATCGGGGCGCGCGAGGCCGGCATTCTCTGCGGCATGGACCTCGCCGAAGAGGCGTTCCGCGCCATGGACGGCGCGATCGAGATGCGCCGTCTCATGACGGACGGGGACCGTCTCGCCCCCGGCGCGATCGTCGCGGAGGTCGAGGGACCCGCGCAGGCGATCCTTTCGGGCGAACGCACCGCGCTGAACTTTCTAATGCACCTGTCGGGCGTCGCCAGCCTCACGCAGACCTATGCGGCGCGCATCGCTCACACCAAGGCGCGCGTCACCTGCACGCGCAAGACCGTGCCGGGCCTGCGCGCGCTGCAGAAGTACGCTGTGCGATGCGGCGGAGGATCGAACCACCGCTTCGGCCTCGACGATGCGATCCTCATCAAGGACAACCACGTCGCGGTGGCCGGCGGCGTCGCGGAGGCCGTGTGGCGGGCGCGTGCCTATGCCGGGCACCTCGTCGCCGTCGAGGTCGAAGTGGATACGCTGGAGCAGCTGGAAGAGGCGATGACGGCGGGGCCGAACGCCGTTCTTCTCGACAACATGACGCCCGAGCAGCTCGCCCGTGGCATCGCGATCGTCGCGGGGCGCGCGGCCGTGGAAGCCTCGGGCAATATCTCGCTCGCCACGATCGGCGCCGTCGCGGAGAGCGGCGTCGACTACATCTCGACCTCGAAGATCACCATGTCCGCGCCCTCGCTCGATCTCGGGCTGGACATTCGGATCGATTGACCGGAAGCGATCCGGTCAGGGCGTCTTCGGTGCCGGCTCGTCGCCCTCGGTCGCGGGATCTTCGGTGGGCAGCGCGTTCTCGTCGGTCGGCGCCGGAGTCGGCGGCGTGTCCACGTTCAACTCGTCCGCCTCCGGCGTGGGCGCCACGATCTGGTTGCCGTTCAGGATCACGGAACCGTCGGACTTCGCCGAGACGATCCACTGCGAGCGCCCCTCCGGAAGCGGCTTGGCGAAGCCCTGCGCCAGCGCCAGCATGCCGACGACCTCGTTGACGGACGGGTCCTTGGCGGCCTCGGCCTGGAGGGTCGAGATGACCTTGTCGAGGCCCTTCGCCTCGATCGTCACGTTCGATTCCGGCTGAGCGGCGCTGAAGAGAAACTGCCCTTCGAAGGTGAGATCGAGATCGCGCGAGGTCAGCCGGCTCTTCTCGATCAGAAGACGCGGGGGATTCTCGGAGAGGCCGGCGAGGAGGTCCGTGCTCGTCTCCTCGGGCAGGGCGGGGTCCTTGGACAGATCGAACTCGGCGATGACGCGCTTCAACGGCGTCTCGATGTCGGCGCCCTCCAGCTTCATCGTGACGGAGGCGTCCCGCGGCATGAGGCTCGCCGCCCAGCCCGGCATCATCGGCGACTGCGCGGAAAGGCCCGCGAGGTCGAACCCGTAGCTCAGGCCGCTGGAGGTCGAGATGCCGTCCATCGCGAGCCGGACCTTGGCCGACTTGGCGGAAAACGAGCCGAAGGCCGAGGTGACGTTCACGTCGTTGAACGCGGTGGCGCCGTCGATCTTCGACCAGAGCGGGAGCGCGGTGCCGAGCAGCCCGCGCAGGATCTCCTGATCTTTGACGATGGCGTCCTTGTCGGCGCGCGCGACGGCGAAGGCCCAGAGATCGAGAAGGGCTCGGCTCTTGAGTCCTGCCATCGTCGTTGCCGACGTGATGTCGGCCACCGCGACGTCGACGTTGGCGCGCTCCGTTCCCGCTTCGGGATCGAGCTTGACCGCGACCGTCTCTTTGAGCCCCGTCATCGTCTGGCGGATATCGGCGTCGACCGCGCCGCCCGCGACCTCGCGCGCCGTGCTCTCGGAGCCGATCGCCCCGAAGGTCGCGGTCACGTCTGAGGCCGGATCGCTGGCGGTGATCGTCGCGCCCGGAATGCTCGCGGTGCCCGACAGGAACACGCCGAGCTTCGGGGAATAGACGCCGGTGAACGTGCCGGCCTGGAACTTGTAGTCGCCGGTCTGGCGCTGGCCCTCGATCGTCACGTCGAAGACGGCGCTGATCGGGTCCTTGGACGAGACGTCCCAGTTTCCGTCGCTCCGCTCCGCCGCGAGGATCGAGTAGGGCGCGATCTCGACCTTGGTTCCGGGCTCCAGAAGCGGCGCGATGGCGGCATTGGGCGCGAAGGTGATGCGGTAGCCCGGGCCCTCGGGCGCGACCGTCACGACCTTCGCCTCGAAGGCGGAGGTGCCGAAATAGACCGCCAGCTCCTCGGCCAGCGCCTTGGCGCCGGCATCGGACGGCGCCGTCTGGGCGGCTGCGGGGCCGGCGAGCGCAAGGCCGAGGGCGAAGGCGGGCGTCAGACGCATCGATGGACTCCAAACCGGCGAAGGATTCGCTCTCCGAAGCGTTACAAACACGATTTTCCGGCGCCGTTCCAGCATGCGGGTCGCATCGGCGACCGCAATGCGCAAATGTGGATGACGCGCGCCTGCAAAACTGGCAAACGGTGCGGCATAAAAGGGCACCGGTTGAGATCGATGACACAGACCCTCGTCACGCGAACCATCGCCGAGCTGCGTGCGGCGCTGAAGGATCACCGCCGCGCCGGCCGGACGATCGGCCTCGTGCCGACCATGGGCTATCTCCACCGCGGCCACATGGCGCTCGCGACCGAGGCCCGGCGGGCCTGCGACGTCGTCGTGCTCTCGATCTTCGTGAACCCGACCCAGTTCGGGCCGAACGAGGATCTGGCGACCTATCCGCGCGATCTCGAGGGCGACCTCGATCTCTGCCGCCGGCACGATGTCGATATCGTCTTCGCGCCCGATGTGGAGGAGATGTATCCCGAGCCGATGCAGACGGCGGTCGAGGTCACGTCGCTTTCGACCATCCTCATCGGCGCGCAGCGTCCGGGCCATTTCAAGGGCGTGGCGACCGTCGTTGCCAAGCTCTTCAACATCGTCCAGCCGGATTGCGCCTATTTCGGCGAGAAGGATTTCCAGCAGCTCGTCACGATCCGCCGCATGGTGCGCGATCTGTCGATGGACATCGCCGTCGTCGGCGTGCCGACCGTGCGCGAGGTCGACGGGCTCGCCGCCTCCTCGCGCAACGTGCGGCTGACCGCCGAGGATCGGCGCGCCGCCGTCGTCATCTCCCGCGCGCTCGACCGCGCCGGCGCGATGGCGCAAGCGGGCGAAAGCGATCCGTCCGCGATCGTGGAGGCCGTGCGCGCGATGATCGCGGCGGAACCGCGCGCTGAGCTTCGCTCGGTCGATCTGCGCGATGCCGCGACGCTGGCGGAGATCGCAGCGATCGGGGATGCGTCCGCCGTCGTGCTCGTGACGGTGCGCTTCGGAAATGTGCTTCTCATCGACCAGCGCGAAATCGGCACGGCCGGACGCGCTTCAGCTCGCCAGGGAGCTGCCACGGAAGGAAACGGGCATGAGCGCACGAAGCGAGATCAAGCGGCATAGCGCTCCGGCCATCCGCGCCCGCAAGGGCGGCGAGCCGATCGTCGCGCTCACCGCCTATAGCGCGCTGACCGCAAGGCTCGTGGACGAGATCGCCGACGTGATTCTCGTCGGCGACAGCCTCGCCATGGTCGAGCACGGGCTGGATTCGACGCTCGGCGCGACGCTGGACATGATGATCCTGCACGGGGCGAGCGTCGTGCGCGGCTCGGCGCGGGCGCAGGTCGTGGTGGACCTGCCCTTCGGCTCCTACGAGGAAAGCCCGGCCGCGGCCTTTCGCAGCGCGTCCCGCGTGATGGCGGAGACCGGCTGCGGCGCGGTCAAGCTCGAAGGCGGCGTTCATATGGCCGAGACCATCGCCTTCCTCACCCGGCGGGGCATTCCGGTCATGGCCCATGTCGGCCTGACGCCGCAGGCGATGATGGGCTTCGGCGGCTTCAAGACGCAGGGGCGCGAGCGCGCCGAATGGGCCGCGATCGAGGCCGATGCGAAGGCGGTGGCCGAGGCGGGCGCCTATGCGGTGGTCGTGGAGGGCGTGGTCGAGCCGCTCGCCGTGCGCCTGACCGACGCGATCGACATTCCGACCATCGGCATCGGCGCCTCCGCGCGCTGCGACGGGCAGATCCTCGTTCTGGAGGACATGCTCGGCCTCAGCCCGCGCGTGCCCCGCTTCGTCAAGCGTTTCGGCGATGTCGGCGGCGCGGTGACGGAGGCCGTGAAGGCCTATGCGGACGCCGTGCGCGACCGCAGCTTCCCCGGGCCTGAGAACGTCTACCAGCCGAAGGACTGACGTTCGGGACAGTCGGCGGCTTCTACGCGCGGCCGAAGCGGATGCCGGGCGAGGGGCGCTCGTTCAGCACCTCCTGGCGGAAGCGGAAGAGGGCGGCGGGGCGCCCGCCCGTCGCGGAACTCGACTGGCCCGTCGGCTCCACGAGCTGGGTCGTCTCGACGAAGCGGCGAAAGTTCTGCTTGTGGATGTGCCGGCCGGCGATGGCCTCCGCGACGGTCTGAAGCTCCGTCAGCGTGAAGGTGGGCGATAGAAGCTCGAAGATCACCGGGCGATACTTCAGCTTGGCCCGCAGCCGCGCGATGGCGGTGGCGAGAATGCGGCGGTGGTCGAAGCGCATGGGCGTGCCGAGTTCGGCCTCGGCCGAGACGGCGGGAAAGCGCCCGTCGCGCACCGCCTCTTCGACGAGACCGGCCTCGTAGAGAAGCTCGTATCGGTCGAGCACGCGCTCCTCGTCGAAGCTCGCGCCCTCGCCGGTGCCGAAGGCGAGGCGGAGCCGGCTCGCGCGCTCCTCGCTTCGTGGGCTCGGCATGGCGGCCCAGCGGAGGAGCCCGGGCAGAATCACTGCGTCGATCACGGCCGGCCGGCCGCCCCGCCAGTCTTCCCAGGGAAAATAGCGGTAGAAGCAGCGCCAGGCCGCGCCCGTCTCGGCGAGCGCGGGATCAGCGGAGGCTTCCATCCGGGCGAGCGCGAGATAGCCGACGGAGACGACATGCGGCGCGGCATCGCCCGCCGCGCGGTGCCGGCCCCGATCACCGAACGTATAGAGCTGCTCGACATAGCCGAGCGACAGGCCGGCCTGGCTGCCGACGAAGGTGCGCAGTCCCGCCTCGAAGGTGCGATGGCGCAGGGGATCGAAGGGGCCGAAGGGTAGGCCGTCCGGCTCGCCCGGCTCCGCCGCCGGCACGATCAGGACGAGGGGCGCGTCGCCGCCGACGGCGACGATGGCGGCGTTCAGCCCGACCTCGACCTGCAGCGTGCCCATTTCAGATCGGCAGGACGAAGGGCGTGCCGGAAAAGGCGTCCGCGCCCCGGCCGATGCCGGCGATAGCGCGGATCATGCGGCCCTCGCGCCCGAGCGCGGCATCGGCGAGCGCGATCAGCTTGGGGTTCGGCGTCGCGGACGGCGCCCGCCGCCGAAGCTCCTCGGCGAGCGCCGTCTCGTCGAGATCGGGGCGCAGCGCGAGGGCGAGGATGTAGGCTGCGGCCGTGGAGCGGCTGATGCCGGCATAGCAGTGGATCGCGAGCGGAGCCTCCCGGCTCCAGGCTTTTCCGAAGGCGAGCAACCGGCCGAGATGCGAGTCGGCGGGCAGAACGAGGCCTTCCGAGGGCTCGGCGATATCGTTCATGCCGAGGAAGAGATGACGATGCGGCTCGATGGAAGCGGGGCGCTCGACGATCGCGTGCTCGTTGATGAGCGTCACGAGATCGAGCGCGCCGTGTTCGGCGACGGTCGCGGTGAGATGCGCCAGCGAGGAGACGACGAGATAGGGCATGGGTCTCAGCGGGCTCCAGACGTGGCACCCCCGGCGCGAACGAGCACGTCGAGTTCGCGAAAGCGGGCGAGGAACAGCCGGCCGACGACCTCGGCGGGTTTGGGCTCCAGCGTCGCCGGCGCGGGCACGCCCTCGGCGGGGCGGCCGAAGAAGGCGCCGGCCTCCTCGGTGGAGAAGCCCGCGAGCCGCGTCGCCTCGTGATAGGCCGAGAGCCGGTCGGCCGCCTTGATCGCCTTCAGGACGGGTGCGGGCAGCACCGCGGGCAGGCCGAAGCGCAGGTGGATCGCGCGCTGCAGCCGCTCCTCCACCAGCTTGTAGTCGCCGCCGACGATGCTCTTGAAGGGCGAGATCATGTCGCCGATCACGTATTCCGGGCCGTCATGCAGGAGCGCGGCCAGACGCCAGCGCGGATCGTCCTCGGGCAGGCGCACATTGGCCTCCACGATCAGCGAGTGCTGGGCGACGGAGAAGGCGTGCTCGCCGCGCGTCTGGCCGTTCCATCGCGCCACGCGGGCGAGCCCATGCGCGATATCCTCCACCTCGATATCGAGCGGGGAGGGATCGAGGAGATCCAGCCTTCGCCCCGACAGCATGCGCTGCCAGACGCGCGGCGCCTTCTCCGCTCTCACGAGCCCGCATCCTCGCCGGCGGGAGCCGGCTCCGGCAGGACGTAGCCGGCCCAGGGCGGAATGGCGACGTCCACCCTCACGCCGTCTGCGGCGAGCGCGATATCGGCGGCGAGCGCGGCGGCGAGACGATCGATGCGCACGATCGCCATGCCCGCGCCGCCCGTCGCCGTCAGCACCGTGCCGATCGGGCGCTCGCCGGCCTGGATTTCGGCGCCCGGCGTCAGGTGGCCGTCCGCCTCGACCAGGACCAGCCGGCGCCGCGCGGTGCCGCGATGCTGCATGCGGGAGACGACTTCCTGGCCGACATAGCAGCCCTTCTTGAAGGAGACGCCGGCGTTCTGATCGAGAAGAACGTCATGCGGAAAGACGTCGGAGGCGGGAAAGTCGCGCTCGGCCTCGGCGATGCCGGCCCGGATGCGCAGGGCCTCGAACTCGGCGGACGGGCGCTCCTCGATGCCGGCCGGCGCCTCGCCGTAGAGCCGGCGGACGGACGTCTCGGCAAAGCGACGGTCGACCGAGCCGACCTCTTCGTCCCAGATGGCGAAGACCTCCGTCTCCGGCGTCTCGAAGGCGATCGGGGCGCGCAGGCGATAGAGCGTCAGCCGCTTCAGGAGATCGGCGCGCGCGATGCTTGCTACGTCGATGCGGATGCCGTCCTCGATCCGGCTAAGCAGGAAGTCGAAGAGAATCTTGCCCTGCGGCGTCAGGAGCGCGGAGGGGCGAACCTCGTCACCTCCGATCGCGTCGAGATCGGAGGTGACGAGATTCTGGAGGAATGCGGAAGCCGTCTCTCCCTTCACCAGAAGAAGGCGGCGGTCGGCCAGTCGGGCAAAGGGCATGGCGTCTCGCTTCGCTGCGTCTCTTCGGTTACGTAGACGCGCCGGCCCGAAGTCACAAGCAAGGCCGTGCTCCCCGCCCGTGTCCCGGCGGGGTCGAGCCGCGAAAGGAATGCGCCCGTGCCCATCAGCTACGATCTCATCCTCAAGGGCGGCACCGTCGTCAACCAGGACGGCGAAGGCCTGCGCGACATCGGCATCCGCGCCGGTCAGATCGCGGCGATCGGCTCGCTGGACGCCGCCTCGGCCGGCGAGGTCGTTGACTGCCGGGGGCTGCACATCCTGCCCGGCGTGATCGACAGCCAGGTGCATTTCCGCGAGCCCGGCCCGACCCACAAGGAGGATCTCGAATCGGGATCGCGCGCGGCCGTGCTCGGCGGCGTCACGGCGGTCTTCGAGATGCCGAACACCGATCCGCTGACGACGAGTGAGGCCGCGCTCGCCGACAAGCTCGCCCGAGCCAAGGGGCGCATGCACTGCGACCACGCCTTCTGGGTGGGCGGCACGCGCGAGAATGCGGGCGATGTCGCCGACCTCGAGCGCCTGCCGGGGGCGGCCGGCATCAAGGTCTTCATGGGCTCCTCGACCGGCAGCCTCCTCGTGGAAGACGACGAGGGCGTGTCGGAGATCCTGAAGCGCACGCGCCGGCGCGCCGCCTTCCACTCGGAGGACGAGTTCCGCCTTCGCGAGCGGCTCGGCGAGCGCGTCGAGGGCGATCCGTCCTCCCATCCCGTCTGGCGCGACGCCGTGGCGGCGCTTCGCTGCACGGAGCGCCTCGTCTCGATCGCCGAACGGGTGCGCGCACGCATCCACGTTCTCCACATCTCGACGGCGGAGGAGATCGAGTTTCTCGGCCGGCACAAGGATCTCGTCACCGCCGAGGCGACGCCGCATCATCTGACGATGAGCGCGGCCGACTACGCCCGGCTCGGCACGCTTCTGCAGATGAACCCGCCGGTGCGCGACGCGCATCATCGCGACGGGATCTGGCGGGGCGTGGCCGACGGCGTGATCGACGTTCTCGGCTCCGACCACGCGCCGCACACGCTGGAGGAGAAGGCCAAGCCCTATCCCCAGTCGCCCTCCGGCATGACGGGGGTTCAGACGCTCGTGCCGATCATGCTCGACCATGTGGCGAACGGCCGTCTGTCGCTCGCCCGCTTCGTGGACCTCACCTCCGCCGGCCCGCAGCGCATCTTCGGCATCGCCGGCAAGGGCCGGATCGCGCGCGGCTACGACGCCGACTTCACCATCGTCGATCTCAAGCGCCGCGAGACGATCCGCAATGCCTGGATCGGCTCGAAGGCGCAATGGACGCCCTATGACGGCGTCGAGGTGACGGGCTGGCCGGTCGGCACGGTGGTGCGCGGGCAGCGGATCATGTGGGAGGGGGAGATCGTCGCGCCGGGCGAGGGGCAGCCGGTGCGTTTTTCGGAAGGGCTTGGCTGAAATAGGCCGGCCGGGATCGGAGCAACTGCTTCGAAGAGCGTTCGATGCGCGGGCCTTCAGTCGCCCGCGACGAAGAACTGCAGCTTGCCGTCCGGCGAGATGCCCATGCGGTAGAAGTTGTAGGCGCCGAAGTTCAGCATTTCCTGATAGTCGCCGGCGGTCACGAGTTCGAAGAGCTCGACCTTCTGCGGCTTGGTCAGCTTGTCCACGGCAACCGCCGTGAAGTAGGGCCAGACGAAGATCTCGTTGTCGGAATCGGGCTCGTTGCGCACATGCCCGGCTTCCAGAACCTCCAGCATGATGGCGAGAAGCTCGACGCCTTCGCCGTCGCCGGAGGCCGATTTGAGGAACTGGATGGGATCGCCGCTCGCCTCGCCGAAGGAGAGGAGCGTGCCCTCCTCGCCGACCTGGATATAGGGCCGCAGCGCCTCGATATCGCCGGTCTTGGCGATGGCCATCAGGGTGTGACGCAGATCGCGCACCGGCTTGGGCAGGCCTTCCTCGCCATAGACGATGACGGCGGGCGGACCTGCATCCTCTTCGTCGATCGTCTTGGCGATCGCGCCGGCCGGCACCGTCGACGGGTCGATCTCGCCGGTGGTCGGCGCCTCTGCGCCCTCGCCATCCGGAGCCTCGCCGTCGGGTGCGGCGTCGGGCGCTGCGGGTTCGGTACCCGGGGCGTTCTCGGGCGGTTGCGTGGCCGGGGCCGCCGGCGGCGTCGGCTGTGGCCCGGCATCCGCAGGAGCGGTTGGAGCGGCAACGGGCGGGTTGGCGACCGGCGCTGCGGGCGCCGCTGCCGGTTCCGGCGAAGCCGAGGGCGTGACCGTGCCGGCCAGCGGCGGCAGCGGAACGGAGACGATGCCTTCGCGCTGCTGCGCGACGCCGTCCTTGGTCACGATCTGCGAGAAGGCGTGAGCCGGCTGTGCCAGCAGGACGGCGAGGCCGAGGGCCCCGCAGAGCTTGGCAAGATGGACGTCGATCATACTCGTCTTCTTTCGCGCCCGCAAAACGGCGCGCCTATTGCAGGTTCCGGTCGGCGCGGAACTCGCCATATTCGATGCGCTCGCGCAGCCGGACGAGAAGCTCCAGGACCTCCTCCTCGCCGTGCAGGCGCACGAGCTCGGTCAGCGCCGTGGAAATGGCCGTTTCCGCCAGGATCTCGGCTTCGATCCCGTCGGAGATGCCGTCGGCCCAAGCCTCGTGGTGATATTCGAACGCAACCTGCTTCTTCTCGGCTTCGATCATCGCGTCGAGTTCGGCGTTCTGCAAATCGATCATCCCGATCCCTCTCATTGAGCCTTTCGGCTTCACCTGTCGTTAAGGTCCTACACGATCCTGCGGCAGGCTGGCGTCCGACTTTCGCTGATCCTTAGCGAAGCGTTAATTTCCGTAGCGGGTGCCGATTTCCCGGCTGAGTGTTGCGCCTTCGGCCTGATATCGCGAGACGGCGAGGCGCGCGGCGGGCGTGCATTGGCGATAGGTCGACTCGAAGGAGCGATAGCCGCTGTTGAAGCTGGCGATCAGGATCTTGCGGTCCGCCTCGTTCGGCGCCTGGGCATCCAGCAGCTCGTTCATCTTCTGCCGCCACACCGCCGCGCCGGGATCGCCGCAGAGCGTGCGCAGGAAATGCACGGAGCCGAGGATCGAGGAGAGACGCCCGAGCGGCTTCATGAAGCTCGCATTCGAGGGCGCGGTCGCGGCCGGCTTCTCCTCGGCTTTCTCTGCGTCCTTCGCCTTGTCCTTGGCCGAGGATTTTGCCGGCGCTTCGGCCGCGGGCACGTCCGGAGACGAAGGCGGCTCCTGCGCCGAAACCGGTCCGCCCGCGACCAGGGCAGCCGCCAGGAGCAGCGCCGGTACGAGGCTGGAAACGGATCGACGTTCGGTCATGACCGTCGATCTGCAGCCTCCTTAAGGCTTTTGCAAGGAATGCGAAAAAGGCCGTCGGAATTCATCCCGCACTGCGCCATTCGCGCCACATGAGAGACGAGCGAACGGCTCAGAGGCCCAGGAGATGCGAGCGGTGCGCCGAGGCGACGATCTCGACGAGGCCGCCGGTCAGAAGGCCTTCGCTCTCCATCGCGGCCAAGTGCGCGACCTCGTGGAAGACGGCGGCGCGCGCATCGTCTCCGGCTTCCGGCTCGATGCCGACGGGAAGCTCCTGCGCAGCGCGGTGAACCGCGATCACAGCGTGGATGCCGGCTTCCGCCTCGATCGCCTCGTGGATGCAGTAGAAGGCGTAACGCGGCAGCGCGATGCCGGTCTCTTCCTCGACCTCGCGGCGCACGGCGGCCTCCAGGCGCTCGCCGAAGCGCACGCGCCCGCCCGGAAGGCTCCACAAGCCCTGGAAGGGCGGGTTGGCGCGCTGGACGAGCAGCACCTTCCGCGCGCGAAAGATGCAGGCGGATACGCCGAGGACGGGCGGCTTGGTGTCGGCCAGAGGCGCAGCGCTGATCATGAAACGGCAGTTAAACGCCGGGGCGCGATCCGGCAAGAGCCTTGCGGCTTGACGGCGCGGGCGCCTTGAGGCTCAACCCCTTCCATGTGCGGACGTTTCACACTGACCGCGACACCTCGGGAGGTCGCCGAGTTCCTCGATCTCGACGAGCTCGACGGTTTTCCGCCGCGCTACAACATCGCGCCGACCCAGCCGATTCTCGTGGTGCTCGGCGGTCGCGACGCACGCCCGGAGGCGATGACCGAGGGGCGCGAGGGGCGGCTCGTGCGCTGGGGTTTCCTGCCCGGCTGGCTGAAGGATGCCAAGGGCTTTCCGCTGACCTTCAACGCACGATCCGAGACGGCGGCGGAAAAGCCGAGCTTTCGCGGCGCGATGCGCCATCGCCGGTGTCTCGTGCCGGCCAGCGGCTTCTACGAATGGCGGCGCGACGGCAAGGGCACGAAGGGCCAGCCCTATTTCATCCGCCCGAGATCGCGGGGGCCGATCGTCTTCGCCGGGATCGTGGAGACATGGCACGCGCCCGACGGATCGGAGATCGACACGGCTGCGATCCTCACGACCTCGGCCAATGCGACGCTGTCGCCGATCCACGAGCGGATGCCGGTCGTCATTCAGCCCGACGAGATCGCGCGATGGCTGAACTGCCGTGCCTTCGAGCCCCGGGAGGTCGCCGATCTCCTGATGCCGGCGGCCGACGACCTCTTCGAAGCGGTCGCTGTGTCGGATCGTGTGAACAAGGTGGCCCATGTCGGCCCCGATCTCCAGCAGCCCGTCGAGGGCGCGGATCGGGTGGCGGAGGCGAAGCCGGACGGGCCGGCGCAGGGCAGCCTCTTCTAGCGGGTGTTTGCAGACTGTGGTCGCCTCGGCTGAGAGCGTATGTCGCCGGGCTCGACGCCGGGCGCTGTCGTTCTGGGATCGGCGGCATGGCCGGCGTGCGATGAACGCCGGCGTCACCCTGGCGGGCGAGGCCCGTTTCCGATCGGACCGATGCCATCGGTCGGACCGATGTGATCAGTCGGACTGATGGCTATCAGTCGGAATAGCCGACGGCGCGCATCTGCTCGGAAGCCTGCTGCTGCATCTGCTGCTGTTTGTGCTTGCCGCGGAAGGCCTGGTTGGCCGCATTGATGGCGGCGATGCCGATCTCGCCATACTGGGCGAGGAGATTGACGTCCTGCTCGCGTTCGCTCTTCGAACGAAACTTCACTACGGTCTGGTTCATGTCACTTTCCAAGGGTTCGGCCGCTTCGGGCTCGTGCAGCCCCTAGAGCGGCTGCGATTGAGACAGTTTAGAGGCGAATGATAACCGAACCTTAAACACGAATTCTTACCGGACGACTTGAAGGCGTTAAGTGGCGACGCCGCAACAGGGATTCCCGTGGCCGAGCGGTTGGCGCGGGCGGCGCGCGCTTCGCGAGGTTGCCCATCCCGGCGGGAGTCTCTATCGCGGCTGCGGGCGGAGCCTTATCGACGGCGCCGCCCGCATGAAACCAGAGCCGGGAACGGGCGATGAGCGACGATGGCGTCCGGGGCTTGCGCCTCACCAATACGATGACCCGCACGAAGGAAACGCTGCGGCCGATCGACTGGCGGCCGGAGAGCGGCGTGCCGGAGGCCGAGCGGCAGGTGCGCCTCTATGTCTGCGGTCCGACGGTCTACGACTTCGCCCATATCGGCAATGCGCGTCCGGTCATCGTCTTCGACGTGCTCTTCCGGCTGCTCCGTCATCTCTACGGGGCGGACCACGTCACCTATGCGCGCAACATCACGGATGTCGACGACAAGATCAACGCGCGGGCGGCCCGCGACTTTCCGGACTTGCCGCTGAACGAGGCGATCCGCCGCGTCACGGAGGGGACGGCCGCGCAGTTCCATCGCGACGTCTCGGCGCTCGGCGCCCTGCCGCCGAGCTTCGAGCCGCGCGCCACCGATTTCGTTGCGCCGCGCGGCGACGGCAAGCCGGACATGATCTCGATGATCGAACGGCTGATCGCCCGCGGCCATGCCTATGTCGCGGCGGGGGAGGTGCTCTTCGACGTCACGTCCATGGCTGATTACGGCCGTCTTTCGAACCGCCGGCTGGACGAGCAGCAGGCCGGCGCCCGCATCGCGGTGGACGCGCACAAGCGCAATCCCGGCGACTTCGTGCTCTGGAAGCTCTCCGATGCGGAGGAGCCCGGCTGGGACAGCCCCTGGGGCCGCGGCCGGCCGGGCTGGCATATCGAATGCTCCGTGATGAGCGAGGCCTATCTCGGCGAGACCTTCGACATCCACGGCGGCGGCCTCGACCTGATTTTCCCTCACCACGAGAACGAGATCGCCCAGTCCCGCTGCGCCCACGGCACCGAGACGATGGCCGAGATCTGGATGCACAACGGCTTCCTCCAGGTCGAGGGGAAGAAGATGTCGAAGTCGGACGGCAACTTCGTCACGATCGACGAATTGTTGAGCACGACCAAGTTCGGCGGCCGTCCATGGCCGGGCGAGGTTCTGCGCCTCGCCATGCTGATGACCCACTATCGCGAGCCGATCGACTTCTCGGTCCGGCGGCTGGAGGAGGCGGCTGCGAAATCGGCGGCATGGGCGGCTTTGGTCGGCGATCTGGCTCTGCACAGTTTCGAACTCGTTCCGAGTTCCGAGATCGTTGCAGCCCTCAGCGACGATCTCGACTTCGCTTCGGTCATGTTCGAGTTGAACAAGCTCGAAGGCGAGATCCGCTCCGGTCACAAGCCGGCCGAGACGCTGGCCGCGAACCTTTACTTTCTCGGAATCGGGCCATGGCAGAGCGTCATCGCATCTGAGGTCAGTCCAACGTCTCACGAGATCGACGGGGAAGCGGCTC
The DNA here is from genome assembly GCF_001425485.1 of Aureimonas sp. Leaf427. Lineage (GTDB taxonomy): Bacteria > Pseudomonadota > Alphaproteobacteria > Rhizobiales > Rhizobiaceae > Plantimonas. The sequence continues at coordinate 295,230 of NZ_LMQW01000043.1, forward strand.
GCATGGCCGAGGTCGAAGGCGGATCGGACGGAGTTCCTTATGTTCCCGTTTCGAAGCCGACGCTCAAGGAACTGGCAGCGGCGAAGCTGTTGGGCCTCGATACGACCGCGATCCGCGAAACGGTGATGGCTCGCAAGAACCTCATGGCCGCGAAAAACTTCGCCGAGGCCGACCGCCTTCGCGACGAACTCTTGGCGCAGGGCATCCAGCTCAAGGACGGCAAGGACCCGGCCACCGGCGAGCGCGTCACGACCTGGGAGATCAAGCGCTAAGCTTGCGAGTAGCGTCCCCCTCGACTAAGTTGGGTGAACTAAGTCGAGGGGTGCCCCATGCGCACGGTGAACATGCACGAGGCGAAGACGCATCTGTCGCGTCTCGTCGAAGAGGCGGCGGGCGGCGAGGCTTTTGTGATCGCCAAGGCCGGCAAGCCGATGGTGAAGGTCGTGCCGCTGGAGCCCGAGGTGCCCAGGAAGCAGCAGCGCCTCGGATTCATGAAGGGCCAGTTCAAGGTTCCCGCCGATTTTGACACCATGTATGCCGACGAGATTTGCCGGATGTTCGAAGGCGAGGACACCAACGAGACCCCCGCCGACGACGCTTCAAATGCAGGCGACCGCCAAAGGTGAGGTTCCTTGTCGATACGCATCTTCTGATATGGGCCGCCGAGCGAGCTGAACTGCTATCGCCGCGCGCGCAGGCCGCGATGGAGGACGAGGCGAATGAACTCGTCTTCAGCGTCGTCAGCCTCTGGGAGTTCGTCGTCAAGAAGGGTACGGGTCGTTCCGGCTTTCGAGGCGAGGCGAGCGATCTGAGGCGGGGCCTTCTGGAGAACGGCTATGCCGAACTGACCGTGTCGGCCGCGCATGTGCTTGCGGTCGGCACTCTGCCCTTCGTGCACTACGATCCGTTCGATCGGCTTCTCATCGCCCAAGCCCGCGTCGAGGGTCTGACCTTCCTCACCGCCGACGCCGCCGTCGCGCGGTATCCCGGCGCGATCCTGCGCGTCTGACCCGTTCGGAACTTCATGGTCGAGCCGCCGAAACCCTATCCGCCGATCGAACCCTACAAGATGGACCGCCTCGACGTCGGCGACGGCCACACGCTCTATTACGAGCTGTGCGGCAATCCCGAGGGGCGTCCGGTCGTGTTCCTGCATGGCGGGCCGGGCAGCGGCTTCGGCTCGCATCACCGTCGGCTGTTCGACCCCAAGCGCTATCACATCCTGCTCTTCGACCAGCGCGGCGCGGGCCGCTCCATGCCGCAGGGCGAGCTGGAAGCGAACACGACCTGGCATCTCGTGGCCGATCTCGAACGCCTGCGCCTGATGATGGGCGTGGAACGCTGGATGCTCTTCGGCGGCTCATGGGGCGCGACGCTGGCGCTCGCCTATGCCGAGACGCATCCCGAGCGCGTGACGGCCATGGTGCTGCGCGGCGTCTTTTCCGGCCGGCGCTCGGAACTCGACTGGTTCTTCCGCGACGGCGCCAACCGGCTCTTTCCCGAACTTTGGGAGGCGTTTCTGGGTCCCCTCGACGCGGCCGAGCGCCACGAGCCCCTGCAGGCCTATCGCCTCCGGCTGACGAGCCCGGACGCGCAGGTGCGCTCGGAGGCGGCGGGCGCCTGGGCGGCCTGGGAGGGCGGCACGGTCATGCTGCGCCGGGATGCGGGGATCGGGCCCGCCGCGCCGCCGCGCAAGCCGGCCCCGGCCGGCGAATCCACCATCGCCTTCGCGCGGATCGAGAACCATTACTTCATCCACGACCTCTGGCTGGAGGAGGGCCAGCTCCTGCGCGATGCCGGACGCCTGGCCGGAATTCCCGGCGTGATCGTGCAGGGACGTTACGACGTGGTGACGCCGGCGGCCACCGGCTACGCGCTGCACAAGGCCTGGCCGGGCTCCGAGCACCGGATGGTGGAGGGCGCGGGCCACGCCTTTTCCGAGCCGGGCATCCTCGCCGAACTCCTGGCCGCGACCGGGCGTTTCGCCGACGAGTGAACCAGGGAAGGATCGATCCGATGTCGCTCGACAACAGGCCGCTCTACACGGGCGGGTGCCAGTGCGGCGCCGTGCGCTTCCGCATCGAGGGCGCGCTCGGGCGTGCCTCCATCTGCCACTGCCGAATGTGCCAGAAGGCGTTCGGCGCCTTTTACGCGCCGCTCGTGGGCGTCGAGGCCGAACGGCTGGCCTGGACGCGAGGGAGCCTCTCGCATTTCCGCTCGTCCGATGCCGTCAGCCGCGGCTTCTGCTCGGCCTGCGGCACGCCGCTGACCTATGAGGCGCCCGACGGTCTCTCGCTGGCGATCGGTGCCTTCGACGATCCCTCCGCCATCGCGCCGGTCATTCAATTCGGCACGGAAGCCCGCATCGGCTATGTCGATCGCCTGCACGAGCTACCCGCGCGGGACACGATGGAGGGCGAGGACGGCGAGGACGCACCGGCCTTTCTCGCAAGCTTCGTCTCCTACCAGCATCCCGACCACGACACCGATCTCGATTGGAAGCCCAAGCCATGAGCCGCACGCCCGCCCTCTATCCCGAGATCGAACCCTATGCGTCCGGCCATCTCGATGTCGGCGACGGGCACAGCGTCTATTGGGAGCGCGTCGGCACGCCCGGCGCCAAGCCGGCGGTCTTCCTGCATGGCGGGCCGGGCTCGTACGCCACGGCGACGCATCGGCGCCTCTTCGATCCCGCCCGCTACGACGTTCTGCTCTTCCACCAGCGCGGCTGCGGGCTTTCGACGCCGCATGCCGAGCTGGAGGCCAACACGACCTGGCATCTCGTCGCCGATATCGAACGGCTGCGGGAGATGGCGGGGGTCGAAAGCTGGCTCGTCTTCGGCGGCTCCTGGGGCTCGACGCTAGCGCTGGCCTATGCGCAGACCCATCCCGAGCGCGTCTCGGCGCTGATTCTGCGCGGGATCTACACGCTGACCCGGGCCGAGCTGGAATGGTACTATCAGTGGGGCGTCTCGCAGATGTTCCCGGACAAGTGGGAGCGCTTCCTCGCCCCGATCCCGGAGGCCGAGCGGGGCGATCTCATGGCGGCCTACCGCAAGCGGCTGGTCGGCGACGACCCGGTGGCGCAGATCGAGGCGGCCAAGGCCTGGAGCCTCTGGGAGGGCGAGACGATCACGCTCCTGCCGGACCCCGAAAGCAGCGCCAAACACGACGAGGACCGGTTCGCGCTGGCCTTCGCGCGGATCGAGAACCACTATTTCGTCCATGCCGGATGGCTGGAAGAGGGCCAGCTCCTGCGGAACGCCCACCGCATCGCCGATATTCCGGGCGTGATCATCCACGGTCGTTACGACATGCCCTGTCCCGCCCGCTACGCCTGGGCGCTGCACAAGGCCTGGCCGAAGGCCGAGTTCCATCTCGTCGAGGGCGCCGGCCACGCCTTCTCCGATCCCGGCATCTTGGAACGGCTGATCGCGGCGACCGACGCCTTCGCCGGCCGCTGACCTGGGGCAAAGGATCGGCCGATCCAAGCCGAAACGTCACGGCGGCAATTGCTGCACGTTCGACCGGCATCGCCCGGATCGGGCCCCGTCCTCGGGGCCGGAGCGTGCTCGTACCGAGGACGTCCGCGTGCTACATTTTCGTTCGGTCGGCGCATCGTTCCGGCCTTCGGAAGGAACGAATGATGGTCACTCTTGCCAGAAAGCCGAAGGTTGCCTCTCGGATCGTCCGCGACTCCTCCGTCATGAGCGGCTCTCCGGTCGTCAAAGGAACCCGCGTTCCTGCGATGACGATCGTCGCCTATCTGAGAGCGGGACGTTCCGACGAGGAAATCTTCGAGGACTATCCCACCTTGCCTGTCGACGGGATCAAAGCCGTTCGCGAATGGGCCGAACTCGAACTGGGCGAGAGCTTGGTGGAGACGAGGGAACCGTCCCGAAGGGTCGCGGGCTGACCGCTTCGGATGGACCGGTTCTTCATCGACGAATGTTTGAGCGCCCAGCTTGTTGCGGTCGCGAAGGCCCGAGGTCTCGATGCGGACTTCGGACCGCATATCGGGAAGGCTGGCTGGCAGGACTGGAACCTGACGCGCTTCGCGCTCGAGAACGACTACATCTTCGTGACCAACAACCGGAGGGATTTTCTCAAGGAATATGCCGCTCAGGAGCTTCATAACGGTCTGATCGTCATCGTCCCCAATGTCGAGCGCGACGACCAGAAGCGCCTGTTCGGAGTGGTCTTGGACCATCTCGCCGATATGTACGAGCTGCCTGTCAACAAGCTCATCGAAGTGTTGGAGGATGGCAGCATCCATCAGCGGGATTGGTTCGACGGCGACGTCGATCCGGGTCATATCGACGAGCCGGACTGGAGCTCTCCGATCCGCTGATTCCGGCGCTTCTCGGTCTCTGTAACTTTGGTGACAATTGCTCTCTCAGCGTGAACGATCGCCGGCCTCGCGGGGTCTTGGATATGCGCTCGGTGCCTATCTCATATGGGGCCTCGTCATTCCGCTCTACATGAAGCAGCTCTCGCATGTCCCGGCGCTGGAGCTCGTGTCGCATCGCATCGTGTGGGCTTTGCCGTTCACGGTTCTGATCGTCTGGTGGCGAGGGCTTTTCGGTGCGGTTGCGCAAGTGTTCCGCACGCCGAAGCATCTCGCGATCCTCGTGCTGACGGCGGCGATCATCTCGGTGAACTTCGGCGTCTTCACCTATGCGATCATCGAAGGGCACGCGATTGACGCGGCGCTCGGCTACTACATCAACCCGCTGGTCAACGTGTGCTTCGGCGCGATCTTTCTTTCGGAAAGGCCGACGCGGACGCAAAGTCTCGCCATCGCGCTTGCCTGCATCGCCGTCGTCATTCTCACGGTTCAGGCGGGTGGGCTGCCCTGGATCGCGCTCGTCCTGGCGATCACGTTCGGGCTCTACGGGCTTTTGCGCAAGGTCGTGCCGGTCGGGTCGATCGAGGGGTTCTTCGTCGAGCTCCTGGTCCTCATCGGACCGGCCGTCGTCTTCCTGCTGGTGCTGGCCGGCCGGCAGCCCAGCCACTTCACGGCGGACACGTCGACGGCCATCCTGTTGATCGTTTACGGCCCGCTCGTCGCGATCCCGATGATCCTCTTCACGGCGGGAGCCAAGCTCCTCGACTATTCCACGATCGGCATCCTGCAATACGTCTCGCCGACCATGCTGTTTCTGACCGCGGTCTTCGTCTTCGGCGAGCCGTTCTCCAACTGGCAGCTCATTGCCTTCGCGCTGATCTGGAGCGCGGTCGCGATCTATGTCGGCTCGCTTCTCTTCGAAAGGCGGGCACGCCTGCGCGCCGAGCGCTGCCGCCTGGAGGCGGAGCCGCCGGTCGCCTGACGACCGGGCGGAGCCTACCTCGGCAGGGCCGGTCAGAGCTTGTCGATCACCGCGAGATCACCGGTCTCCAGACCGGACGTGCCGGCCGCGGCGGCGTTCAGCCCGGGCACGATGTCCTCCGCGCGGTCGATGACGAGCGGGCGGACCTGATGGCCGGTGTGGATGTAGCCTTCCGCCCGCATATGATCGAGCAGGGCCGAGAGCGGGTCCCAGAAGCCGCCGACATTGGCGATGACCACGGGCTTGCGGTGCCGGCCGAGCTGGCCCCAGGTCATGATCTCGATCAGCTCCTCCAGCGTGCCGATGCCGCCGGGCAGGGCGACGAAGGCATCGGAGCGCTCGAACATGATGTGCTTGCGCTGGTGCATGTCGTCGGTGATCACGAGTTCGTCCAGCCGCTTCAGCTCGGACTCCGTCGCCTCCATGTCGATCAGGAACCGCGGGATCACGCCCGTCACCTGCCCGCCTGCGCGGATCACGGCATCGGAGACGGCACCCATGATGCCCTTCGTGCCGCCGCCGTAGACGAGGCGGATGCCGGATGCTCCAAGAGCGGTCCCGAGGGTTTCGGCGGCCGCGAGATGGGATGCGTCGCGGCCCGAGGAGGAGCCGCAATAGACGCAGACGGATCGAATCATGTTCATGCGACCAAGGTCGGATGCCGCGCTGCGAAGGTCAAGCCGCCGAGGGCGGAAAGGGGCTCGCGCGGTCGCTCAGAGAACGCCGGGATAGGTCTCGTCGAGCCTTGCCAACGTCGCCTCGCGCCAGGCCCGGTCCCGCTCGGTCCGCGGCGTCGAGATGTCCTCGATGCCGCGCACGCGGGCAGGGCGGGGGGATAGGAAAACGATCCGGTCCGACAGTTCCACGGCCTCGCGCAGGTTGTGCGTGACCATCAGCGCCGTCGTCGGCCGGGCCGACCAGACCTCGATCAGGAGGGCGCGAAGTCGGGTCGCCGTCTCCTCGTCCAGCGAGACGAAAGGCTCGTCGAGAAGGAGCAGCGCGGGCTCCAGGGCGAAGGCTCTGGCCAGTGCGGCGCGGCGGGCAAGGCCGAGCGACAGCTCGCCGGGAAAGCGACGCTCCATGCCGGCGAGCCCCAGCGTTTCGAAGAGCGGCGCCAGATCGCGGGTTCGCATGGCCTTAGGCAATGCGAGGCGGACATTGGTCTCCACGTCGCGCCAGGGGAGAAGGCGCGGCTCCTGGAAGACGGCGGCGATGCGCCCATCATCCGTCGGCCGAGCGATCGTGCCGCGAAACTCGGCGTCGAGGCCGAGGATGAGCCGCAGCGTCGTCGTCTTGCCGCAGCCGGACGGGCCGATCAGCGTGGTGAAGGCGCCGGCTCGCGCCTCGAAGGCGAGGCCCCGGATCGTCTCGACGCTTACGCCATCGGCCGAGAGAAAGGTCTTCTCCTCGATCGCCACGCGCAGTCCGCCGCCGGCCTCGATATCCTTGCGGTCAGGCATGACGGCCCCGCCAGCGGGTGGCGCGCGCTTCCAGCGGCTGGAGGACCAGAAGTTCGATGGCGAGCATGACGGCGACGAAGGCGAGCGTATAGGCGAGGATCGCGGCGACGTCGGCCAGCGAGAAGTAGAGATTGATCTGGAAGCCGACGCCGTTGGAGCGGCCGAGCAGTTCGACGACGAGGGCGATCTTCCAGATCAGCGAGAGGCCCGAGCGGGAGGCCGCCGCCGCATAGGGTTGGAGCTGCGGTAGGACGAGATGGCGCAGGCGATCGAGAAAGCCGAAGCGATAGACTTTCGCCATTTCCGCGAGCGGCCGGTCGAGCGCCCGCGCGCCTTCGCGAAACGTCACCACGACGTTCGGAATCTTGTTCACCGCGATCGCGCCGATCGCGGCCGTCTCGTTCAGCCCGATCCAGAGATAGGCGAGGACAATCACGACGAGGGCCGGGATGTTCAGAAACAGCACGAGCCAGGGATCGAAGAAGCGGTCGGCACCCCGGTTCATGCCGAGCGCGATGCCGATCGCCGAGCCGAGCGCCATCGCGACGACGAAGGCGCCGGCGACGCGCATCAGCGTCATGGCGAGATGATAGGGCAACTCGCCCGTCCGCGTGTCGGCCCAGCCGGCGGCCAGCACCGCCGAGGGCGTCGGGACCAGCCGCGACTGCGCCAGATGGGCCGCGACAGACCAGACGAGAAGAAGCACGATGAGGGATGCGAGCGCGACGAGCGCCGGCATCGCCTGAGCTCGCGCTGCGGCGGCTGCGCCGGAGTTAGGAGGCATTCTTCAAGCCGGCCCAGTAGGTTCCAGGGTCCAGCACTTCGCCGCGCCCGACCAGCTTCTCGCTGCCGATCGCGCGGAGCGTCCGGTAGAGCCGCTCGGCGTCCTTCTCCTCCTCGGCCACCGGCCGGGCAGGAATGCCGCGCCGGTAGCGATCGCGCAGGGTGCGGAGCGTCGCCTCGTCCTCCGCTCTGACCAGCGGGGCGAGGGCGGTCCATTCGGCATCGGAAGTTGCCAGCAGCGCCTTGGTCTCGCGCGAGGCCGCGAGGAACCCCTCGACGGCGGCGGGATGAGCCTTGGCAAAACCCTCGGGGAAGACATAGCCGATCGCCGCGACGGGGCCGCTCGCACCTGCCGCGCCTGCGGCTTCCTCTCCCGAGACGAGTTCGCGGAAGCCGGCGGCTTCGAGGCGCGCGGCGTAGTTCCAGAAGATGAGGACGGCGTCGAGTTCGCCCTGTCTCGCCTTCTCGGCCAGGAGCGGCGGCGCGGCATAGGCGATGTCGGCCTCTTCCGCGAGGTCGATCTTGCCTTCGCGCCGGGCGAGCGCCTGGATGAGGAGCCAGTTCTTGTCGAGCGGACCGCCGGCGACGCCGAGGCGCTTGTCCTTCAGATCGCTCAGCGCGCGGATCGGGCTGTCCTTCGGCACCATGATCGAGCCGACCGAGGTCGAATAGGGGGCGAAGACGTACGGCACGCCCTCGGCGCGCATGCGCGAGACCCAGAGCCAGTCGGAGACGATCATGTCGACCGCGCCGCCCTGGAGCGCGACGGCCGTCGCGTCCTCGCCGGCATAGGGCTGCACCTCGACGGAGATTCCGTGCTTGGCGTCGAGCCCGTTGCGCTTCATCGCATCGAGCTCCCAGTTCACCGTGCCGAACTTGAGGACGCCGACGCGGACGGTTTCCTGCGCAAGGGCCCCCTGAGCACCGGCGAGCGTCAGCGCGACGGCCAGCGCCGCCGTTTTCCAACCGAAACCCATGGCGTTCCTCCCGATCATGCTGCTTCGGCGCCCAGGCGCGACGATAGCATGGCGCAGGCCGGCGTCACGAGGCGGAAGCGCTTCTTCGGTCCCCGAGGTTTCGTGCGGGGAAGCGTTCAGGCGGGCTTCGACAGCGTCCGGCGCACGGCGTCCTGCCAGCCGGTGAGCTTGGTGCCGCGCGTCACGGCGTCCATTTTCGGCTCGAACCGCTGTTCGAGCTGCCAGCGGGCGGAGAAGCCGGCGCGGTCGGGCCAGACGCCGGCCTTGTAGCCGGCCAGCCAGGCCGCGCCGAGCGCGGTCGTCTCCAGGACGACGGGCCGGTCCACGGGGGCGGCGAGGATGTCGGCGAGGCGCTGCATGGTCCAGTCGGAGGCGACCATGCCGCCATCGACGCGCAGGACCGTCCTGCCGCTCGCCGCGCCGTCGCGGCGCATGGCGTCGAGAAGGTCGGCGGTCTGGAAGCAGACCGCCTCGAGCGCGGCGCGGGCGACCTCGTTCGGGCCGGTGTTGCGGGTGAGGCCATAGATCGCGCCGCGCGCCTCGGCGTCCCACCAGGGTGCGCCGAGGCCGGTGAAGGCGGGCACGAGATAGACGTGCTCGGCGTCGCTGGCGGAGGCCGCCATCGGGCCCGTGGCATCGGCACGCTCGACGATCTTCAGCCCGTCGCGAAGCCATTGCACGGCGGCGCCCGCGATGAAGATCGAGCCCTCCAGCGCGTAGGTCGTGACGCCGTCCAGCCGGTAGGCGACGGTCGAGAGAAGGCGGTTGCGCGAGACGACCTTTTCGGAGCCCGTGTTGAGAACGGCGAAGCAGCCGGTGCCGTAGGTCGCCTTCATCATGCCGGGCTCGAAACAGGCCTGGCCGACGGTCGCGGCATGCTGGTCGCCGGCCATGCCGAGGATCGGGATCGCGGTGCCGAGGAGAGCGGGATCGGTCTCGCCGAAGCGCGCCGCGCAGTCCATGACCTCCGGCAGGAGCGAGGCGGGAATGTCGAGAAGCCGGAGAAGCTCGTCGTCCCAGCGGTTCTCGACGATGTCGAAGAGCATGGTGCGGCTGGCATTGGTCGCGTCGGTCGCGTGGACCTTGCCGCCCGTGAGGCGCCAGAGGAGGAAGCTGTCGATCGTGCCGAAGGCGAGCTTCCCGGCTTCGGCAGCGCTCCGAGCGCCTTCCACGTTGTCGAGGAGCCAGCGCAGCTTGGTGCCGGAAAAATAGGGATCGATGATAAGGCCGGTCTTCGCCGTCACCATCGCTTCCGCGCCGTCCTCCACGAGCTTGCGGCAGAAGGGAGCGGTTCGGCGGTCCTGCCAGACGATGGCGTTGTGGACCGGCTTGCCCGTGCCGCGATCCCAGAGAACCGTCGTCTCGCGCTGGTTGGTGATGCCGATCGCGGCGATGTCGGCGGCCGAAAGGGAGGCGTCGGCGAGCGCGGTGCGGATCGTCGCCAGGACCGTCTTCCAGATTTCCTCGGCGTCGTGCTCCACCCAGCCCGATTGCGGGAAGTGCTGCTCGAACTCCTGCTGCCCGACGCCGACGATGCGGAAGGCGTCGTCGAAGACGATGGAGCGCGTCGAGGTGGTGCCCTGGTCGATCGCGAGGACGTAGCCGGACATGAAGCTTTGCCTTCCAGAAAAGGGGGGCGAGATCGGTGGAGCGGATATGGGAAAGGCCGGGAGGGCCCGGCCTTTCCGTCGTCGTCGTTAGAGCCGCGTTGCGCGGGCCGCGCTTACTTCGCGGCGGCGTTGGCGTCCGCCCAGCTCTTCACCAGCTCGTCGTAATTGACGGTGACCGGCTTTTCCTTCTCGTTCTCGATCTTGGGCTGCGGGGCGAGCGTGCCGTTCGCCTTGGCCTGCTCGACCCAGTAGGCCATGTCCTTCTCTTCGTTGAGCTTGGGGCCCTTGTCGCCCTGGATGCCGGCGCGCTCCAGGCGCTGCATCACCTTTTCCTGCTCGGCGCAGAGGCTGTCCATGGCTTCCTGCGGCGTCTTGTTGCCGGCGGCCGCATCGCCGACAGCCTGCCACCAGAGCTGAGCCAGCTTCGGGTAGTCGGGAACGTTCGTGCCGGTCGGCGACCACTGCTTGCGGGCCGGCGAGCGGTAGAACTCGACAAGGCCGCCGAGATTCTTCGCGCGCTCGGTGAAGCTCTTGTCGCGGATCGTGGATTCGCGCGTGAAGGTCAGGCCGACATGGCTCTTCTTCACGTCGACGGTCTTGGAGCCGACGAACTGGGCGTAGAGCCAGGCGGCCTGGGCGCGGTCGACCGGGGTCGACTGCATCAGGGTCCAGGAACCGACGTCCTGGTAGCCGAGCTTCATGCCGTCCTTCCAGTAGACGCCGTGCGGCGAGGGGGCCATGCGCCACTTCGGCGTTCCGTCCTCGTTGACGACGGGCAGGCCCTTCTTCACGGCATCGGCGGTGAAGGCCGTGTACCAGAAGATCTGCTGGGCGACCTCGCCCTGCGCCGGGACCGGGCCGCTTTCGGAGAAGTTCATGCCCTGCGCGGTCGGCGGAGCGTAGGCCTTCATCCAGTCGAGATACTTCTGGATGGAGTAGACGGCCGCGGGGCCGTTCGTGTCGCCGCCGCGCGCGACGCAGGAGCCGACCGGCTGGGACTGCTCGTTGACGCGGATGCCCCATTCGTCGACCGGCAGGCCGTTCGGAATGCCCTTGTCGCCGTTGCCGGCCATCGAGAGCCAGGCATCGGTGAAGCGCCAGCCGAGCGAGGGGTCCTTCTTGCCGTAGTCCATGTGGCCATAGACCTTCTTCCCGTCGATCTCGCGACCGGTGAAGAACTCGGCGATGTCCTCGTAGGCGGACCAGTTCACGGGAACGCCGAGGTCGTAGCCGTACTTCGCCTTGAAGTCGGCCTTGTTCTTCTCGTCGTTGAACCAGTCGTAGCGGAACCAGTAGAGGTTCGCGAACTGCTGGTCGGGCAGCTGGTAGAGCTTCTTGTCCGGCGCCGTGGTGAAGGACGTGCCGATATAGTCGGGAAGATCGAGCGTCGGGCTGGTGACGGTCTTGCCGTCGCCTTCCATCCAGTCGGTCAGGTTGCGGACCTGATTGTAGCGCCAGTGCGTGCCGATTAGATCGCTGTCGTTGACATAGGCGTCGTAGATGTTCTCGCCCGACTGCATCTGGGTCTGGAGCTTCTCGACGACGTCGCCCTCGCCGATCAGATCGTGCGTCACCTTGATGCCGGTGATGGCGGTGAAGGCGGGCGCCAGGACCTTAGACTCGTATTCATGCGTCGTCAGCGTCTCGGAGACGACCTTGATCTCCATGCCGGCGAAGGGCTTGGCGGCATCGATGTACCACTGCATCTCCTTTTCCTGGTCCGCGCGGGGAAGGGTGGAGAGATCCTTCACCTCGGCGTCGAGGAAGGCCTTCGCCTCGTCCATGCCCGCGAAGGCCGGGTTCGCACCGAGCGTCAGCGCGAGCGCCGCGCAGGATAGCAACCAGTTGCGTTTCATCGGGGTTCTCCTCCCAGAGTGTTCAGGGCCGGTCGCCGTTTCCGGACGCTGTCCGCGTCGACCGGCCGAGGTCGCGCGCGCCGTATACCGCTCCGGCCATCCGGAGCGAAGGGTTTGCCTCAGACGAGGCGGAAGACGAGGACCGCATAGGCCGCGCAGACGAAGAGCGCATACCAGAGCGGCAGTTCGGTCGAGCCGAGCCAGCCGAGGCAGATGAAGGCCGAGCCGAGAAGTGTGAGGAAGAGCCGGTCGCCGCGAGTCGTCTCGAAGCGCAGGATACCGTAGCGCGGATTGCCGCCGGGCGAGACGTATTCCCACACGCCCATCAGCGCGATCAGCCCGAAGATGCACAGGAAGAAGATCGCGGTCGGCCAGGTCCAGGCCATCCAGGACAGGTCAGGCATGGTCAAACCCTCCCCAGGGCGAAGCCCTTGGCGATGTAGTTGCGCACGAACCAGATGACGATCGCGCCGGGAATGATGGTGAGGACGCCGGCGGCGGCCAGCACGCCCCAGTCCATGCCGGAGGCCGAGACGGTGCGGGTCATGATGGCGGAGATCGGCTTGGCGTCGGTCACGGTCAGCGTGCGGGCGATGAGAAGCTCGACCCAGGAGAACATGAAGCAGAAGAAGGCCGCGACGCCGATGCCGCTCGCGATGAGAGGCGTGAAGATCTTGAAGAAGAAGCGCGGGAAGGAATAGCCGTCGATATAGGCGGTTTCGTCGATCTCCTTCGGCACGCCCGACATGAAGCCTTCGAGAATCCAGACCGCGAGCGGCACGTTGAACAGGCAGTGCGCCAGCGCCACCGCGATATGCGTGTCGATCAGGCCGAAGGCCGAATAGAGCTGGAAGAAGGGCAGGGCGAAGACCGCCGGCGGCGCCATGCGGTTCGTCAGGAGCCAGAAGAACAGGTGCTTGTCGCCGAGGAAGCGGTAGCGCGAGAAGGCATAGGCGGCCGGCAGCGCGACGGAGACCGAGATCACCATGTTCATCACGACGTAGATGATCGAGTTGATGTAGCCGTCGTACCAGGACGGGTCCGTGAAGATCACCGTGTAGTTGCGCAAGGTCGGCTCGACCGGCCAGAGCGTGAAGGCGTTGGTGATCTCCGTGTTCGTCTTGAAGCTCATGTTGACGAGCCAGTAGATCGGCAACAGGAGGAAGAAGATATAGACGATCGGGATCAGGGCCTTGGGCTTGAACGAGCCGGAACGGCGGCGCGAGCGGGCCTTCAGGGCGACTTCCGAATGGGCGCTCGCGGGGATGCCGCCGGCTTCCGCGGTGGACGTGACCATGGTCTGTGCGCTCATTCCACCGGCTCCTTCACGGCGCGGTCCCGGCCGGCATTCTCCATGATCGTGTAGAAGATCCACGAGAGGAGAAGGATGATCAGGAAGTAGATCAGGCTCATCGCGGCGGCCGGACCGATGTCGAACTGTCCGACGGCCGTCTTCACGAGATCGATCGAGAGGAAGGTCGTGGAATTGCCGGGTCCGCCGCCCGTGACGACGAAGGGCTCAGTGTAGATCATGAAACTGTCCATGAAGCGCAGGAGCACGGCAATCAGGAGCACGCGGCCCATCTTGGGCAGCTGGATGTAGCGGAACACGGCCCAGCGCGAGGCGCCGTCGATCTTGGCGGCCTGATAGTAGGCGTCCGGGATCGAGACGAGGCCGGCATAGCAGAGGAGCACGACGAGGCTCGTCCAGTGCCAGACGTCCATGACGATCAGCGTCGCCCAGGCATCGAACGTGTTCTGCACGTAGTTGTACTCGATGCCGAGACCGGTCAGCGTGTGTCCGAGAAGACCGATATCGGTGCGCCCGAAGACCTGCCAGATCGTGCCGACGACGTTCCACGGGATCAGCAGCGGCAGAGCCATCAGGACGAGGCAGACCGGAACCCAGATGCCCTTCTTCGGCATGGCCAGCGCGACGAGAATGCCGAGCGGCACTTCCAGCGCGAGGATGATGGCGGAGAAGAGGAGGTTGCGCAGGAGCGCCTGATGGAAGCGCTCGGAGGTCAGCGTCTCCACGAACCATTCGGTGCCGGCCCAGAAGAACTGGTTGTTGCCGAAGCTGTCCTGCACCGAATAGTTCACGACCGTCATCAGCGGGATGACCGCCGAGAAGGCGACCAGCAGCAGGACCGGCAGGACGAAGAACCATGCCTTGTTATCGAATGTCTTGTTCATGACGGCCTCCGCTCGACCAGCCAGGAGTCGGCATAGAGATTGAGAGCGGCCGGATCGAAGACGGCGTCGGCCTCGGCGGGAAGGCTCGTGCCTTCGCTGAGAACCGAAACCAGCTTCTGTCCGAAGAGCGAGGCGCGCACGATGCGCTCGGAGCCGACATCCTCGACGCGGTCGATCGTGACGGGCAGGCCCTGGCCGCGCGGAACGAGGCGCACGAATTCCGGGCGGATGCCGAGTTCGGTCTTGGCACCGGCGGCCGCCGCGCGCGCGCCGCCGGGCATGGAGATGCGCGCGCTTCCGACCACCGCGTCCGTGCCGTCCAGCTGGCACTGCAGCACGTTCATGCCGGGCGAGCCGATGAAATAGCCGACGAAGGTGTGGCGCGGGCGCTCGAACAGCTCCTCGGGCGTGCCGATCTGCACGACCTCGCCGTCATACATGACGACGACCTTATCCGCGAAGGTCAGTGCCTCCGTCTGGTCGTGCGTGACGTAGACCATCGTCATCTTGAACTGGCGGTGCAGCTCCTTCAGCTGCGAGCGGAGCTGCCACTTCATGTGCGGGTCGATGACGGTCAGCGGCTCGTCGAAGAGGATGGCGTTCACGTCCGACCGCACGAGGCCACGGCCGAGCGAGATCTTCTGCTTCTCGTCGGCCGTCAGTCCCTGGGCCTTCCGGTCGGCCTTGGTCTCCAGGCCGATGCGGCGGAGCATGTCGGTGACGCGCGTTTCGATCTCGGCCTTCGGCACCTTCCGGTTCTTCAGGGGGAAGGCGAGGTTCTCGCGCACCGTCATCGTGTCGTAGATGACGGGAAACTGGAAGACCTGCGCGATGTTGCGCAGCTCGGGCGACAGGTCCGTGACGTCGCGCTCGTCGAAGCGAACGTGGCCTTCGGAGGGCGTCAGCAGGCCGGAGATGATGTTCAGAAGCGTCGTCTTTCCGCAGCCGGACGGGCCGAGCAGCGCATAGGCGCCGCCGTCCTCGAAGGCGTGGTCGATCTCGCGGAGCGCGTAATTGCCGGCACGCGCGAGTTCGGGCGTGTAGGCGTGGCGGATGTGGTCGAGGCGGATGCGGGCCATGGTCGTTCCTCAAGCCGCCAACGGAAGGGCCGATGCGACCGCCCGGCCGCTCGGCTCGAACAGGAGCATATCGGCGGGATCGAAGCCGAGTTCGACCGCATCGCCCGGCGAAACGCGGTGGATGCCGCGCACCAGCGCGACGATCCGCGTCTCGTCCCAATCGGCATGGACGAAGCTTTCCGAGCCCGTGACCTCCGAGATCACCACGCGGCCCTTCAGGCGCACGTTCTCGCCGCGGGCGCTGCCGAGGAAGAGGTGGTGCGGGCGAAGGCCGACCTTGTAGGGCCCGTCCGCCAGCGCGTGGAAGCGCTCGGGAACGGGCACGTCGAGGCCGGAGGCGGAGGAGAGGCGCGTGCCGGATTTGATGAGCTCGAGCACGTTCAGCGGAGGATCGGAGAAGGTGCGCGCCGTCACGAGATCGGCCGGGCGGCGGTAGATGTCGGGCGTGCGGCCGAACTGGGTGATGCGGCCTTGGCTCAGCGTCGCCGTGTTGCCGCCAAGCAGCAGCGCCTCGGTCGGCTCGGTCGTGGCATAGACGAAGACCGCGCCCGTTTCGGCGAAGAGGCGCGGCAGTTCCTCGCGCAACTCTTCCCGCAGCTTGTAGTCGAGATTGGCGAGCGGCTCGTCGAGCAGCACGACCTCGGCATTCTTCACGAGGGCGCGGGCGAGCGCGGTGCGCTGCTGCTGGCCGCCGGACAGGTTCAGCGGGGTGCGCTGCAGATAGGGCGTCAGCTTCATCAGCCCGGCCGCCTTCTGAACCGCCGTGTCGATCTCGGCCGCGGACTTGCCCTGGATGCGGAGGGGGGAGGCGATGTTCTCGTAGACGGTCATCGCGGGGTAGTTGATGAACTGCTGGTAGACCATCGCGATGTTGCGCTTGGCGACGGGAACGCCGGTCACGTCGCGGCCGTCCATGACGATACGGCCGCTGGTCGGCCGGTCGAGGCCGGCCATGAGGCGCATCAGGCTCGTCTTGCCCGACAGGGTCGGTCCGAGCAGCACGTTCAGCGAACCGCGCTCGAGCGTCAGCGACACATTCGCGATGTGCGTTTCAGCTCCGACGGTCCTGCCGACGTCGATCAGTTCCAGCACCGCACCCTCCCGAGGTCGTCTGATGTCAAGGTCGCGACCGGCGCCATCGAGGCCGGCCGGATGGTCTCATTCCGCTGCGAGCCGCCCCAGCCGCGAATGTTCGCGCATGTAGCCGTCGAGCCGCTCGATCTCGGTCTTGGAGAACCGAAGGCCGAGCTTGGACCGCCGCCAGAGGACGTCGTCCGCCGTCACGGCCCATTCCTGTGCGATCAGCCAGTCGACCTCGGCTGCGAAGAGGCCGTGGCCGAAGTCCTCGCCGAGATCGGCGCCGGCAAGAAAACTCGGCGCGTCGAGCCCGTAGGACCGCACGAGCCGCCGCACGGTGCGCTGGTCGAGACGCGGCGCGGCGGTCGCCACGCGCGCCTCCAGCGCGCCCACGCCGTCGAGCGGAAAGGCGCCGCCGGGCAGAGCCTGCCCGCCCGTCCAGGGGGACCCGCGCTCGCCGATGCGCTCGCCGATGCGCTCCAGAACCTCTTCGGCCAGCTTGCGATAGGTCGTGATCTTGCCGCCGAAGGCGTTCAGCACGGCGGCCTCGCCGGCCGCCTTGTCGCCCTCGACCTTCAGCACGTAGTCGCGGGTCGCCTCCTGCGCCTTCGAGGCGCCGTCGTCGTAGAGCGGGCGAACGCCGGAGAAGGTCCAGACGATGTCGGAGCGCGAGAGCGGCTTCTCGAAATACTCGCCGGCGGCCGAGAGGAGATAGTCGATCTCGCCTTCGGTGATCTTCGCCGCGCCCGGTTCGCCGTCGAAATCCTGGTCGGTCGTGCCGACGAGGGTGAAGTCGTCCTCGTAGGGGATCGCGAAGATGATGCGGTTGTCGGCGTTCTGGAAGATGTAGGCGCGGTCGTGGTCGAAGAGCTTGGTCGTCACGATGTGCGAGCCCTGCACGAGGCGAATGTGATGGGCCTCGTTGCGCCCCATGGCCGCCTGGATCACGCGGTCGACCCAGGGGCCGGCCACGTTGACGAGAAAGTCCGCCGTGACGACGCGCTTGGCGCCGCCGTCCCGCTCGCGAAGGGTGATGCGCCAGCGCTTGCCCTCGCGGCGCGCCTCCGTCACCTCGGTGCGCACGCGGATGTCGGCGCCGCGGGCGGCGGCGTCGCGGGCATTGAGGACGACGAGCCGGGCATCGTCCACCCGCGCGTCCGAATATTCGAAGCCGCGGGCGAAGATCTTCTTCAGCGGCGCGCCGAGCGGACCCTTCGTCAGATCGACCGTGCGCGTGGCCGCCAGCGCCTTCCGGCCGCCGAGATGGTCGTACATGAAGAGGCCGAGGCGGAGCATCCAGGCGGGGCGAAGGCCCTTGGCATGGGGCAGCACGAAGCGCAGCGGGCGGATGATGTGCGGCGCGATGCGCCAGAGCACCTCGCGCTCCATCAGCGATTCGCGCACCAGCCGGAACTCGTAGTGCTCGAGATAGCGCAGGCCGCCATGGATCAGCTTGGTCGACCAGGACGAGGTGCCGGACGCCAGATCGTTCATCTCGGCAAGGCCCACGCGATAGCCGCGGCCGGCCGCGTCCCGCGCGATGCCGCAGCCGTTGATGCCACCGCCGATGATGAAGACGTCGAAATGCGTCATGGTCCGCCCTTTTCGCATTGCAGCAAATCGGTTGCGCTTGCGAAACTGAATGGAGGATTGGCGAAAACAAACCGAAAGTCAAGCGAGCGCTTCAGCTGCGCTCCGTTTCGATCAGGCGGACGCTCTGCTCGGCGCAGACGGCGCGGATGGACTCGAGCGGGCAGTGGTCGGTGACGAAGGTGTCGATCTGGCTGAGATGGCCGATTCGCACCGGGGCGCTGCGCTCGAACTTCGTCGCGTCGGAGGCCAGGATGACGTGCCGGGCGTTGGAGATGATCGCCTGCGCGACGCGGACCTCGCGGTAGTCGTAGTCGAGAAGCGAGCCGTCGGCATCGATGGCGGAGGCGCCGATCACGGCGAAGTCGACCCGGAACTGGCGGATGAAATCCACCGCCGCCTCGCCGACGATGCCGCCGTCGGAGCGCCGCACGACGCCGCCGGCGATGACGACCTCGATCTCGGGATAGGGCCGCATGGCGGTCGCGACGTTGATATTGTTGGTGATTACCATGAGCCCGGCATGGCGCAGAAGCGCCTGCGCGACGGCCTCCGTCGTCGTGCCGATGTTGACGAAGAGCGAGGCGCGGTCCGGGATGAGGTCGGCGACGGCGCGCCCGATCGCGGCTTTTTCCGAGGCTGCGATCGCGCGACGCGCATCGTAGCCGACATTCTCGACGCCGGAGGAGAGAATGGCGCCGCCGTGGACCCGGGACAGGAGGCGCTGGTCGCAGAGCTCGTTCAGATCCTTCCGGATGGTCTGAACGCTGACCTCGTAGCGCTGGGCGAGGTCCTCGACCTGCACGCGGCCGGCCCGCTTGGCCATTTCCAGGATCTGCTGCTGGCGTTCCGAAAGCATGGGTTTCCCGCATCCGAGATCCAAGGGTTCGATCTTCTCTAAAGCGAAACCTCGATCTTGAAAAGCGAAACCCGCCGGCGCGCCCGACCTTTGCCAAGCGAAACCGACGGTCGCGGGGAGGGCCGATTCGTTAGATCGCCCGTGCGAGGCTCTCCTCGATGTAGATGGCGCGGAGCCGCTTCGTCGTCTCTCCGGGCAGGCCGTCGCCGATGGCCGTGCCGTCGATCTCGACGACGGGCGTGACGAAGGCGGAGGCCGAGGTGATGAAGGCTTCCCGGGCCG
This sequence comes from Aureimonas sp. Leaf427, assembly GCF_001425485.1. Classification (GTDB taxonomy): domain Bacteria; phylum Pseudomonadota; class Alphaproteobacteria; order Rhizobiales; family Rhizobiaceae; genus Plantimonas. The sequence goes on from NZ_LMQW01000043.1 coordinate 314,329, forward strand.
CCTTCGCCTCGTGAAGCGCGAAAGGCCGCTCCTCGACGCCGAGGCCGGTCTCGGCCGCAAGGCGCAGGACGGCGGATCGCGTGATGCCGTGGAGAATCGAATGGCCGAGCGGGCGCGTGACGATCGTGCCGGCGCCGGTGACGATATAGGCGTTGTTCGAGGAGCCCTCCGTCACCTCGCCGTTCTCCTCGACCATCCAGGCATCGTCGGCGCCCTTGGCCTTGGCCGCCATCTTGGCCATGGACGGGTAGAGAAGCTGCACCGTCTTGATGTCGCGGCGCGCCCAGCGAAGGTCCGGCACGGAGGCGACCTTGATCCCGCGCTTCACGCTCTCGCGCTCCAGGACGGCGAGGCGCTGGGTGAAGAGGACGAGCGTCGGGGCCGTATCCTTGGCGGGATAGGCGAAGTCGCGGTCGGCGACGCCGCGCGTCACTTGGAGATAGATGAGGCCCTCGTCGAGCCCGTTGCGGGTCACGAGCTGGCGGTGGACCTCCAGCAGAGCCTCGGTGCCAAGCGGTCGCGCCATCTCCAGCTCGCCGAGCGAGCGCTCCAGCCGCGCGGCGTGGCCGGCGAAATCGATCAGCTTGCCGCCGACGACCGTCGTCACCTCGTAGACCCCGTCGGCCATCAGGAAGCCGCGATCGAAGACGGAGACTTTCGCCTCCGCCTCGGGCAGGTAGTCGCCGTTGACATAGACGATGCGGCTCATGGGACCTCTCCGGGGACGGTGTATCGGGGGAGCGCTAGCCGATTGCGGCGCGGGCTTCCAGTCGCGGCGGGGCAGGACCGTCCTGGAACTTGCGCGTCTTGCTCCGGCTTCGCGCTTTGCGCTACGTACCTCAAACGATCGGAGCCGCTTGCGGCGGAGGAGCGGGCGGGGCAGCGAGAGGGCGGCCTCGACCGTCAGGGAGAGAATGATCATGACGAACACGCTCGGTCTCGACCTTGGAACCTCGTCGCTGAAAGTGCTGCTCGTCGGAGCCGACCAAGCGCCGATCGCGACCGTCAGCGTTCCGCTCTCGGTCGAGCGTCCGCATTTCGGCTGGTCCGAGCAGGACCCCGACAGCTGGATCGCCGCCTGCCGGTCCGCCCTGGCGCAGCTCAAGGCGAGCCACGGCGCCGAAATGGCTGCCGTCGTCGGCATCGGCCTGTCCGGGCACATGCATGGGGCGACGATCCTCGGTGCCGACGAGACGCCGCTGCGCCCCTGCATTCTCTGGAACGACACGCGCAGCCACGCGGAAGCCGCCGAACTCGACGACGAAGCGGCGCGCGCGATCACCGGAAATATCGTCTTTCCCGGCTTCACCGCGCCGAAGCTTCTCTGGGTCGCGCGCAACGAGCCTGCGATCTTCGAGAAGGTCCGCCGCGTCCTCCTTCCCAAGGACTATCTCCGCCTCTGGCTGACGGGCGAGGCGGTGTCCGAAATGTCCGATTCGGCGGGTACGTCCTGGCTGGATACCGGCGCGCGCGACTGGTCCGACGCCATGCTCGCGCGCACCAAGCTCGACCGCTCGCACATGCCCCGTCTCGTCGAGGGCACCGAGGCCGGTGGCGCGCTGCGGCCCGAGCTTGCCGCCGAGTTCGGCATTCCGGCGGGAACGGTCGTCGCGGGCGGCGGCGGCGACAATGCGGCTTCGGCTTGCGGCGTCGGCGTGGTGCGCCCGGGTTCGGGCTTCCTCTCGCTCGGCACGTCCGGCGTGCTCTTCACGGCCGCCGAATCCTATGCGCCCCGCCCGGAAACGGCGCTGCACACCTTCTGCCACGCGCTGCCCGCCACCTGGCACCAGATGGGCGTGACCCTCTCGGCGGCCGGCTCGCTCGAATGGCTGTCCTCCGTTCTCGGCGAGACGCCCGCCGCGCTGGCCGGCGCCGTCGGCGATACGGCCGAGGGCCCGGGGCGGCTTCTCTTCCTGCCCTACCTGTCGGGCGAGCGCACGCCGCACAACGATGCCGGCGTGCGCGGCGCCTTCGTCGGCCTCGAGGCCGGCACCGATCGTGCCGCGATGACGCGCTCCGTCATGGAAGGCGTCGCCTTCTCCATGCGCGACTGCCTGGAGGCCGGCGTCGGGCGGGGCGGCATCGAGCGCCTGATCGCGGTCGGGGCGGGCTCGCGCTCGCCGGCTTGGCTGCAGACCATGGCGACCGTGCTCGGGGCGGAGATCGTGCTGCCGGCGGCCGGCGACTTCGGCGCCGCGCTGGGTGCCGCGCGTCTCGGCTTCTGCGCGGCGACGGGCGCCGATCCGCTGGAGGTCATGTCGGAGCCGCCGGCCGCCCGTGCCTTCCAGCCGAGCCGCGAGCACGAGGGCGCCTTCGAGGAGGCCTACGGCCGTTACCGCGCGCTCTATCCGGCGATCCGCTCCGCTCTTCTCTGAGCGGCGGCGGACGGCGTCGAACCGAAAGCGCGCCCGTCATTCCCGTCGAGGCGCAACGAAGGGGCTGGACTCTCGCTCGCTCCGGGGCACTTCTGCGAGCGTCGAACGGCGGGCGCAAAACGCCCGCCGGCGCCTTCGCACGACGCCAGGACGACGGGACGACAGCCTGCCATGACGATTTCGAACCGGTTCTTCGAACGTTTCATCCTTCTCGCCATTCTTCTCGGCTTTCTCGGCGTCGGCCTCGGCGTCGGGGCGGCGGTCTGGGGCGTGGTGCGCTCGCACGAGATCAGCGATCTCGTGACGCACACGCTGGAGGTCGAACTGTCCCTTGCCGAGTTTCGGGGCCTGACGGAGCGCAGCGAGACGGCGCGGCGCGGCTTCCTTCTCGATGCCGACGAGCGATTCGCCTCGAGCGCCGCGGAAGCCGCGGCCTCGGCCACCAGTCTCCTGGAGCGGGTGGCCCAGCTGACGAAGGACAACCCGGCGCAGGAAGTCCTCGTGGCCGAGCTTCGCAAGGCGAGCCAGCGCCAGCTCGACGACGTGTCCCGCGCCATCGAGGCCCGGCGGATCGGCGATCCCGAGTCCGCGCGAAACGACTTCATTGCGAGCGGAAGCGCCGATGTCGTCCGCGAGATCCGCGAGATCGCCCGGCGCATGACGGCCGCGGAACAGCGGCTCCTGGCGGAGCGCCGTTCGCGCCAGGAAGCCAGTATCCGGACCTCCTATCTCATCCTCGCCGCGGCGGGAGGGCTGGTGCTGCTCCTGGCGGCCGGCACGGTCTGGACCGTCCGGCGCAGCATGCGCGAGCTGAAGGGCTCGCGCGACACGCTGGCCGCGCTGAACGAGAATCTCGAAGGCGCAGTCGCCTCGCGCACCGCGGACCTCCAGCGCGCCAACGACGAAATCCAGCGCTTCGCCTATATCGTCAGCCACGACCTGCGCTCGCCGCTGGTCAACGTCATGGGCTTCACCGCCGAGCTGGACGCGGCGACGAAGCCGCTGGGCGAGCTGATCGACCGGCTGGAGGCCGACGCGCCCGACTTCGTGACCGAGCCGGCCAAGCTCGCGGTGCGCGAGGATCTGCCGGAGGCGATCGGCTTCATCCGCTCCTCGACGCAGAAGATGGACCGGCTCATCAACGCGATCCTGCGTCTTTCGCGGGAGGGGCGGCGCATCATCACGCCGGAGCCGCTCGACATCGGCGAGATGGCGGACGGCATCGTCGCCAGCCTGCGCCACAGGCTGGACGAGATCGGCGCGGAGGTCGAGGTGGTCCGGCCGATGCCGGGCCTCGTCAGCGACCGCGTCGCGGTGGAGCAGATCTTCTCCAATCTCGTGGAGAATGCCGTGAAGTACCTGAAGCCGGGCCGGCCCGGGCGAATCACCGTGCGCGGACGGAGCGAAAAGGGGCGCATCCTCTACGAGATCGAGGACAACGGCCGGGGCATCGACCCCAAGGACCACGAGCGGATCTTCGATCTCTTCCGCCGGTCGGGAATGCAAGATCAACCGGGCGAAGGCATCGGACTGGCCCATGTGCGCGCCCTGGCCTACAGGCTGGGCGGGATGGTCAGCTGCGAGTCGCAGCTCGATCGGGGCGCCACGTTCGGCATATCGATGCCGCCGCGCTACCATGCGAACAAGGAGCAGGCTCGATGAGCGCGCATCAGACCGTGAACATCGTCATGATCGAGGACGACGAGGGCCATGCCCGGCTGATCGAGAAGAACATCCGTCGCGCCGGCGTCACCAACGCCATCCGCCATTTCACGGACGGCACCTCGGCGATGGAGTATCTCTTCAACGCGCCGGAAGGCCCCGCGAAGAACGGCCCAGCGCTCGTGCTCCTCGATCTCAACCTTCCCGACATGAGCGGCACCGACATCCTCGCCCGGATGAAGGCGGACGGGCCGTTGAAGCGCACGCCCGTCGTCGTCCTCACCACGACGGACGACAAGGTCGAAATCCAGCGCTGCTATGATCTCGGCGCGAACGTCTACATCACCAAGCCGGTGAACTACGACAGCTTCGCCCAGGCGATCCGCCAGCTCGGCCTCTTTCTCAGCGTCATCCAGGTGCCGGACGTGGAGGACGACGCCAGATGAGTTCGGCGCCGCGCCTCCTCTATATCGACGACGACGAGGGCCTGTGCCGCCTGACGGCGCGCGCGCTCTCGCGCCGTGGATACGAGGTCGTGACGGCCGCATCCGGCCCGGAGGGTCAGGCCGCGCAGGCGGAGGGACGGTTCGACGTGGTCGCCGTCGATCACTACATGCCGGGCCAGGACGGACTGGAGACGCTGAAGCGTCTTCTGGAGCAGCCGGACCCGCCGCCCGTCATCTACGTGACCGGCTCGGAGGAGAGCCGGATCGCCATCGCCGCGATGAAGGCGGGGGCGAGCGACTATGTCGTCAAATCGATCGGCGACGACTTCTTCGATCTCCTGGCGGGCAGCCTCGTCCAGGCTCTGGAGCGCCGTCAGCTCCGACGCGACAAGGAGAATGCGGAAGCGGCCTTGCGCGAATCCAACGGCCGCCTCCAGGCGCTCCTGAAGGAGGTCAACCATCGCGTCGCCAACAGCCTGCAGCTCGTGTCGAGCTTCGTGCAGATGCAGGCCGGAAGCGTGTCCGACGAGAGCGCCAAGGCCGCGCTCCGCGACACGCAGCGCCGCATCCTCGCGATCGCGCAGGTCCATCGCCGGCTCTACACGTCCGACGACGTCGATCTCGTCGACATGACCGACTATCTGGCGGCCCTGGTCGGCGAGCTGGAGGAGACCTGGTCGACCCCCTCGGCGCCGCGCCCGATGCGTCTCGACACCGATCCCATCCGCCTCGACACGGACCGTGCGGTCTCGCTCGGCGTCATCGTCAACGAACTCGTCAGCAATGCCTGCAAATACGCCTATTCGCCCGGAGCGCCCGGCGAGATCCGCATCTCGCTGAAGCAGGCGGAGGGCGAGCGCTTTCGTCTCGTGGTCGAGGATGACGGCAGCGGCTTCTCCACCGCGGCCCCCGCGCGCGGCACCGGGCTCGGCCGCCGGCTGATGGCGGCCATGGCGAACAGCCTGAAGACCGAGATCGTCTACGAGCCGATCGAATTGGGCACGCGGGCGACCCTCTCGGCCGCCATCTGACGGCTGGCCCCGCGCGGCTTCAGAGATCGCCGGCCGCAGCCATCCGCGCCAGCTCCGATCGCGTCGATTCCGCCGGCCGCCAGCCCGTCCTGGCGGACAGGCGGGATACGTCGAGGACGAAATCCGCCATGAGGCCGCGTCCGCCGATCTTTCCTTCGACCGTTCGCCGCAGCAACGAGGGCAGGGCGCCCGTGCCCGCCCGCCGGCCCCAGCCCTCTCGAAGGGCGCCGACGATCTCGGCCGGGCGCAGAGGCGTGCGATCGGCAACGAGGAAGGTCTCGCCGATGGCGCCGTCCGAGGTCAGGCAGATGTCGATCGCGGAGAGGAGGCGATCGATGGAGAGCAGGCTGCGCCGTCCGCCGAGCCCTTCGATCGGCAGGGGAAGCGGCAGCCGGGCAAGCTTGACCAGCATCGCGACATTGCCGCCTCCGCCCCGGCCGTAGACGGGCGCGGGCCGAAGGATGCAGCCCTGCGTTTCGCCGCCCGCAAGCTCCCGCCAGAAGGCGGCCTCGGCTTCCGCCTTGGAACGGGCATAGGGGCTTTGCGGGCCGAGCGGAGCGTTCTCGTCGATCGGGACCGCGCTCGGCGCGTGAACGTTCGAGGTCGAGAGAAAGACGATCCGCGGCACGCCTTCCCGCTTCGCGCGGCGGACGAGGGCGGCGGTGCCGGCGACATTGGCATGGGCCAGCGCCTCCGGCGTCGCCGGCTGGCGGCGGGACGGATTGAGCGCGGCCAGATGCACGACGGCGTCGAGGTCGCGCGGCCAGTCCGGCCATGTGTCGAGATCGGCAAGGTCCGCCGGCCCCGCGAAACGGTCGGGGTCGGCCAAGGCCGCTCCGCCGCGCTGGAGGACCATCACGGATTTGCCGTCGCGGCGCAAACTCGCTACGAGATGGCGCCCGACGAACCCGCTGGCGCCCGTGACCAAGATCCGCATGGTTTCTCCTCCCGTAGCGCTCCTGCGCCAGCGCATAGCACGTCCCGGATGAAGCGCCTCTTCGACGTCACGGCGAGCCTTGCCGGCCTTGTCGTCCTCGGCTGGCTGATCGGCGTGCTTGCCTTCGCCATCCGGCGCAATTCGCCCGGCCCCGGCCTTCTCGCGCAGGAGCGCGTGGGGCGGGGAGGCCGTGTCTTCACCTGCTACAAGCTGCGCACGATGCATGTCGGAACCGCTTCGCTCGGAACGCACGAGCACAAGGGCGTGGCCCACATCACGGGCATCGGCCGCTTCCTGCGCCGATCGAAGCTCGACGAATTGCCACAACTCTGGAACGTGCTGAAGGGCGAGATGAGCCTCGTCGGCCCACGTCCCTGCCTGCCCGTCCAGACCGTTCTGATCGAGGCGCGGCGGCGACGCGGCGTGCTCGACGTTCGGCCGGGCATCACCGGCAAGGCGCAGGTGATGGGGGTCGACATGTCCGAGCCCGAGCGCCTCGCCGAGATCGACGCATCCTACATCGCGGACGCGACGTTCTTCGGCGATCTCGCCCTGATCCTGCGGACCGTCACGGGGCGCTGATGGCCTTTCTGTCGTCCATTCGAACCGGTATCAGGAGGATGCGCGAAGCGGCGGGAATGCTATGGTCCGCTCGCTATCCGGGAACCAAGGCGAGCGGCGAAGGCAGATCGATGGTCAGAAACCGCCTTCGGGCGCTGATTTCCAGGACGGCTGTCTGGATTCACGACAGCATCATGGGCGCGGCGGCCTTTCTCCTGGCCATGGTGCTGCGCCTCGACGTCCGTCTCTTCGCGCAGGACTGGCCGGTCTACGTCTCGGCGGCCCTCGTCTTCGGCCTTCTCGTCGGGATCGTCGGATACTTCGTCGGCACCAACAAGGGCGTCTGGCGCTACGCCTCGCTGCCGGACTTCGTCTATATCTGCAAGACCGCGACGATCGCGGCCTGTCTCTTCGTCGTCGCGCATTTCCTGATCTCGCGGCTCGACCTGATCCCGCGCTCGGTGCCGATCATCGCCTGGTCGTTCCTGGTCTTCCTGCTGGCCGGCCCGCGCGCGGCCTATCGCACCTATCGCAACCAGCGCGACCGCCGGCGCAAGCCCGGCGATCCGAGGTCGGTCCGCCGCGTCATCCTCGTCGGGGCGACCGACAATGCCGAGGCCTTCATCAAGGCCGTGACCGAGCGCGACAGCCGCTCCTTCGACGTGCTCGCCATCATCGACGAGCGCGGCCGCCGGTCCGGCCGCTTCATCCGCGGCGTGCCCGTCGTCGGAACGCTCGACCGGCTGGCGGAGACCGTGAAGCGCTACGAGGCGCTCGGCCGGCGGCCGGATGCGCTGATCCTGACGCGGACGCGCGACGACTATGCGCGGCACGCCATGCTGAACGAACTCGTCGAGGCCGCGAGCGAGCAGGAGCTCGAACTCCTGTCGCTGCCCGACATGTTCGACATTCGCGACATCACGACGGCCTCCGATCTTCAGCCGATCGAGCTCGAGGACCTTCTGGAGCGCAAGCCGCGGCGGCTCGACATGGGCCAGATCACCGGCCTGATCGGCGGGCGCATCATCCTCGTCACGGGTGCCGGCGGCTCCATCGGCTCGGAGCTGACGCGCCAGATCGCGCAGCTGAAGCCGAAGAAGCTGATCCTCCTGGATGCGAGCGAGTTCCTGCTCTACTCGATCGAAAGCGATCTGAGGCGTGCCATGCCGCAGCTCGATCTCCACGCGGCGCTCTGCAATGTGCGGGAGAAGGCGAGCATCGCGCGCATCCTCGCCGAACACCGGCCCTCCGTCGTCTTCCATGCGGCGGCCCTGAAGCATGTGCCGATCGTCGAGGCGCAGCCGCTGGAGGGGCTCTTCACCAACACGATCGGCACGCGGAACGTCGCGGAGGCGGCGGTCGCGGCCAAGGTTCAGCTGATGGTCATGGTCTCGACCGACAAGGCGGTGAACCCGACGAGCACGATGGGGGCCAGCAAACGCCTCGCCGAAATGTGCTGTCAGACGATGGATCTCGCGCCCGACACGGGCGACACGCATTTCGTGACCGTCCGCTTCGGCAATGTGCTGGGCTCGGCCGGCTCTGTCATTCCGCTCTTCGAGAAGCAGCTGAAGGCCGGCGGCCCGCTGACCGTCACGCATCCCGACGTCGAGCGCTACTTCATGACCATACCGGAGGCCTGCCTCCTGATCCTCCATTCGGCCGCGCACAGCTTGGAGGACGACGGCGGGCGGGGACAGATCTTCGTGCTCGACATGGGCAAGCCCGTGAAGATCATCGATCTCGCGCGCAACGTCATCAAGCTCTCGGGGCTCAAGCCCGATGTCGACATCCGCATCGTCTATACGGGGCTTCGTCCGGGCGAGAAGCTCTACGAAGAGCTGTTCGACACGCAGGAACAGCTCGCGCCGACGCGGGTGGACGGCATCTTCTCCGCCTTTCCCCGCACGATCGAATGGGCCGTCCTGCAGCGCATCCTCGACGAGATGCACCGGCTGATCGACCTCGGCGACGCGCCGCGCGCCCTGCGGCTCCTGAAGGCGACCATTCCCGACTTCATGCCGAGCCGGGAGATCCAGGCGGTCATCGATTCCGAGGGCGGTTCCTTCCCGGCGGACTCCAAGCCCTTGATCGGGTTCGACCAGCTGCCCGGCATCTGACGCAGGAGGGCTGACCTTCTGGCCTCGGCCGTCCCGTCCGCCTCTCGCTTGCGTCCCGCGCCGCCGTTCGAGCAGCCCGGAAGGGACCGCAGGCGTTCGATCCACGATTTGTCGGGACACTAAAAAGCCCCGGCGCATCGCTGCACCGGGGCCCGTTTCGACGAGACGCCTTGGCTTACTTGGCGGCCGTCACGTAGTCGTACTTGCCAGCCTTCCACTCGTAGACGACGTAGCCGGGCAGGGTGACGTCACCCTTGCCGTCGAACTTCAGGTCGCCGATCACGGTCTTGAAGTCGGCGGTGGCAAGGATCTTGTTGACCGCCTCGGCTTCGGTCGACTTCGCCTGCGTGGCGGCGTCGGCCCAGGCCTGGATCGCGGCGTAGGTGTAGAGCACGTAGCCCTCGGCGGTCTTGCCGGCCTTGTCGAGCTCGGCGACGACCGGAGCGGCCTCAGGGTTCTTGCGCGGGTCCGGGGAGAAGGTCATCAGCGTGCCTTCGCCGGCATCGCCCGTGATCGCCCAGTACTCGTCCGTTACGATCGCGTCGCCGGACATGATCGTCGCCTTGACGCCCTGCTCCTTCATCTGGCGGGCGAGAAGGCCTGCCTCGGTGTGGTATCCGCCGACGTAGACGAGCCCGACGCCGGCCTGCTTCAGCTTGGTGACGAGCGAGGAATAGTCCTTCTCGCCGGCCGTGTAGGATTCGACCACGGCGGGCGTCACGCCCTTGGCCTTCAGGTTCTTCTCGGTCTCGTCGGCCAGACCCTTGCCGTAGGCGGACTTGTCGTTGAGGACGGCGACCTTGGCATCCTTGAAGTTCGCCGCGATGTACTCGGCGGCGACGAGGCCCTGCTGGTCGTCACGACCGCAGACGCGGTAGATCATCTCGCCGGGGCGCTTCTCGGTGTAGTCCGGGTTGGTCGAAGCCGGCGAGATCTCGATGATGCCTTCTTCGGCATAGACCTGGCTGGCCGGGATCGAAGAGCCCGAGCAGAAGTGGCCGGCCACGAAGGACACGCCCTGGCCGGCGAAGGAATTGGCCACCGCCACGGCCTGCTTGGGATCGCAGGCGTCGTCGCCGACCGAGAGCACGAGCTTCTCACCGTTCACGCCGCCCTTGGCGTTGATGTCGGCGACGGCCTGCTCGGCGCCGATCTTCAGCTGGTTGCCGAAGGTCGCGTACTGGCCGGTCATCGGACCGGCGACGCCGATCGTGATGTCGGCGAAGGCCATACCCGCGAAGACGAGGTTCAGAGCGGCGCCGGCAAAGAGTGCTTTTTTCATGACCATCTTCCTGTTGGTGAACGTGTGCTCGTGTTCGGAGCGGCCGGCCGGGTTCAGCCCGGGACGGATGCGGTTCGAAGCCGGCGATGCGCGAAACCCGAGAAAGCTTCGCGCTCGCTTCAGCCCATTGATACGTCTCGTCGACCAGCCGTCAACGGGGCACGGTCTCTCCCGCGCTCGGCGCGCGCTGAAGGAACCCGTACTGCCGCTCCATCTGGCGCGAGCGGACGAAGAGGCGGCCCACCGAGGCGATGGCCATGAGGATGACGAAGTCGACCACCGCGTAGTGAAGGGCGGTTCCGAGCGTCTCCAAGGGCAGGAAGAACGTGCCTTCGAAGAGCGCGAAATGCAGGAACCGCGTCGCGATCGCGAGAAGCACGACGTAGAAGACGAGGATGCCCCAGCCGCTCCAGGTGAGGGCGGTCGAGCGGCCGATCATCCAGGCCCCGCCTCCGGCGAGAACCACCGTGACGATCAGGAATTCGACGATGCTGACTTCCCAGAGAAGGCCCATCTCGTTCGGCATCAGTGCGCTCCTCCTTCGAGATAGGCCGCGCGGACTTCCGGCCGCGACAGCAGCTCGCGTCCCGTCCCCGTCATCGTGATCGAGCCGTTGACCATGACATAGCCGCGATGGGCGAGACGAAGCGCATGGAAGGCGTTCTGCTCGACCAGGAAGACCGTCAGGCCTTCGTTGCGGTTCAACTCGCGGATCACCTCGAAGATCTGCTTGACGATAAGCGGCGCAAGGCCGAGCGAGGGTTCGTCCAGAAGCAGGAGCTTGGGGCGGCTCATGAGGGCGCGGCCGATGGCCAGCATCTGCTGCTCGCCGCCCGACAGCGTGCCCCCGCGCTGGCCGGCGCGCTCCTTCAGGCGCGGAAAGAGCTCGAAGACCTTCCGCAGATCGTCGTCGTAATGCTTCTCGTCCTGCAGGGTCGCACCCATCTGCAGGTTCTCCATCACCGTCATCCGCCCGAAGACGCGGCGGCCTTCCGGCGACTGCGCGATCTCGCGCTGCATGATCTGGTGCGTGGGAAGCTGCGAGATCTCTTCGCCGCGATAGACGATGGAGCCTTCGCGGGCACGCGGGCTTCCGCAGATCGTCATCATCAGCGTCGACTTGCCGGCGCCGTTGGCGCCGATGATGGTCACGATCTCTCCCGCATTCACGTCGAGGTCGACGCCCCGAAGGGCCTGGATCTTGCCGTAGAACGTCTGGATGCCCCGGACCGTCAGCATCGGCTCGCCGGGAGCCGTTTGAGCCAGCGCGCTCATCGTGCGTCTCCCGTCGGCGCCACGGCCGGCACGTGGGCTTCGCGGATGGCCGCGTCGATGTCGCCGGCCTCCAGCTTTTCCTCCACCGCTTCCACCTCTTCGTCGTCGACGCCGAGATAGGCGGCGATGACCTTGGGGTCCGAGCGGACGTCCTCGGCCGTGCCGTCGGCGATCTTCTTGCCGTAGTCGAGAACGATCACGTGGTCCGAAATCTCCATGACGACGCCCATGTCGTGCTCGATGAGCAGCAAGGAGACGTCGTGGTCGTCCCGGATCAGCCGGAGCAGCTTGTTCAGCTCCGCCGATTCGCGTGGATTGAGGCCCGCGGCCGGCTCGTCGAGGCAGAGGAGGGCGGGATCGGTGCACATGGCGCGCGCGATCTCGAGGCGCCGCTGCGCGCCGTAGGACAGGTCGGCGGCCGGGTCGTCGGCACGGTCGATCAGGTCCGCACGCTCCAGCCAGGCGATCGCCTTCTCCATCGAGGCCTTGACCATGCGGCGGTAGCCGGGGAGGCCGAACAGGCCGCCGATCGTGAAGCCCGAAGCCTTCATCAGCCGGTTGTGCTGCGCGACGAGAAGGTTCTCCAGGCACGTCATGCCGCCGAAGAGGCGGATGTTCTGGAAGGTGCGGGCAACGCCCGCCTTCTCGGTGATCTGGAAGTCGGCCATGCGCTCGAGAAGGTGCACGGTGCCCGTCGGCGCCGTCGTCTGCTGGAGCCCGCCTTTCGTCAGGTTGGCCACGACATCGTCGCCGATGCCGCGCCCGCGCCGGATCGCCATGCGCCCTTCGGTCGGCTTGTAGAAGCCGGTGACGCAGTTGAAGACGGTCGTCTTGCCCGCGCCGTTCGGCCCGATCAGCGCGGTGATGTCGCCGCGCCCGACGGTGAAGGACAGGTCGTTCACCGCGGTCAGCCCGCCGAAGCGCATCGTCAGATGCTCGACGCTGAGGATCGGATCGGCGAGCCAGCGCCGGGCGGAGGTTCTGGTGGTGGACATCAGTGACCCTCCCCCTGGGCGACCATGTCGGCGCCGATCTTCTTCTTTTCCTTGTAGACCGCGGAGGGTTGGCGCGAGGAGATGAGGCCTCGAGGCTTCCACACCATGATCACGATCATGGCGATGCCGAAGATCAGCATGCGGTACTGGGTCGGGTCGAACCCTTCGCCGAACACGACCTTCAGGATCGTGAGGTTTCGCAGCAGTTCGATGCCGCCGATCATGACGACGGAGGCGATCACGACGCCCAGCTGCGAGCCGAGACCACCGAGGACGACGATCGCCAGGATGATGGCGGACTCGATGAAGGTGAAGCTCTCGGGCGAGATGAAGCCCTGGCGCGTGGCGAAGAACGAGCCGGCGAAGCCGCCGAACATCGCGCCCGTGGCGAAGGCGGTGAGCTTCACGTTCGTCGTGTTGATGCCGAGCGAGCGGCAGGCGATCTCGTCCTCGCGCAGGGCCTCCCAGGCCCGGCCGATCGGCATCTTGCGCATGCGCATCGTGACGAAGTTCGTCAGGAGGGCCAAGGCGAGGATGATGTAGTAGAGGAAGATGAAGCGGTGCAGCGAGGAATACTCGATGCCGAAATACTCCGAGAACGAGCCGGCGCCGCGGCCGAACTCGAGACCGAAGAGGGTCGGCTTCGGAATGCCGAGGAGACCGTTCGGCCCGCCCGTCACCTCGGACCAGTTGAGGAGGACGACGCGAATGATCTCGCCGAAGGCCAGCGTCACGATGGCGAGATAGTCGCCCCGCAGGCGCAGCACGGGAAAGCCGAGCACGATGCCCCAGAGCGCGGCGAAGAGGCCCGCCATCGGAAGGCACACCCAGAAGCCGAGCTCGAAATTGATGGCGAGAAGGGCGAAGGAATAGGCGCCGACGGCATAGAAGGCGACGTAGCCGAGATCGAGAAGTCCGGCGAGGCCGACCACGATGTTGAGGCCCCAGCCGAGCATGACATAGGTCACGATCAGGATGGCGAGGTCGATCAGATAGCGGCTCTGCCCCGGCACGACGGCCTGGATGATGAAGGGCAGGGCGAGGCCGAGCAGCAGCATCAGGGCCGAAAAGCCCTTGGCGAGGAGGCCGGCGTTGCGGGCAGCGCTCGCCGGGCGCGGCGCCTTGGCGACCGCCGCGACGGTCTCCCGCCGGGGGGCCCGGAAGAAGAGGTAGGAGACGAGGAAGCGCACCGCGAAGACGATCGCGATCGCGACGATCCAGAGATCGGGCCGGACGGAGAGGACGAGGCCTCCAACCGCGATGTCGCTGCGAAGGAGCAGGAAGAAGATCGTCAGCAGCGCGGCGGCGAGAGCCGCGCCCAGCCCATCCTTCAGCGAGAGTTTCAGGCGGCTGTCGGCCGGCGGCGCCGGAGCGAAGGGTGGCTCGCCACGCATGGCGGCGCGACGCTGCTCCTCCTTGGCCTCGGCACCTTCCGGCAGGATCGAAGAGGTCGGGGTGATGCTCGACATCGGCTCAGACCTTCTCGACTTCCGGACGGCCGAGAAGACCGGACGGCATGAAGATGAGGACGATGGCCAGGATCGAGAACGCGGCGACATCCTTGTATTCGGCGGCGAAGTAGCCGGCGAAGAAGGTTTCGATCAGCCCGATGAGAAGCCCGCCCAGCATGGCGCCGGGCAGCGAGCCGATGCCGCCGAGAACGGCGGCGGTGAAGGCTTTCACGCCGGCGAGGAAGCCGATGTAGAAGTCGATCACGCCGTAATAGAGGAGGTACATGATGCCGGCGACGGCCGCGAGGCTGGCGCCCATGACGAAGGTCAGCGAGATCGTCCGGTCGACGTTGACGCCGAGCAGGGAGGCCATCTTGGCATCCTGCTCGCAGGCGCGCTGCTGCCGGCCGAGCGCCGTCTTGGAGATGACGAAGGAGAAGACCATCATCAGGATGACCGTCGTCACGATGATGAGGATCTGCATGTAGGAGATCTGGACGCCGATCGACCCGCCGCTGCCGAGGTAAAGATCGATCCGGCCGTCGAGCTGGGGGGCGAGCGGCTTGGACCGGGCGCCCTGCGTGACCTGGACGAAGTTCTGGAGAAAGATCGACATGCCGATCGCCGTGATCAGCGGCGCGAGGCGGAACGAGCCGCGAAGGGGCCGGTAGGCGATGCGCTCGATCGACCAGCCCCAGAGGGCGGTGAACGCCATGGCGACGATCAGCATGATCAGAAGGACCAGCGGGAAAAAGGTGATGCCGATCATCGCCAGCGCGAGAATCGTCGTGAGCGCGATGAAGGAGCCGAGCATGAAGACCTCGCCATGGGCGAAGTTGATCATGCCGATGATGCCGTACACCATCGTATAACCGATCGCGATCAACCCGTAGATCGAGCCGAGCGTCAAGCCGTTGATCAATTGCTGAAAGAAGTACTCCATGAAGCGTCCTTGCTTCGCCGCTGGATCGTCGTCTGACCCCTGCGGAAACCCCATTGGCGAACCGCTCGACCACGCCGTGTGGCCCGCCTCTTCGAGCGTCAGTTCTTGGACATGATCACTTTCATAGCGCCGCAGAGGTTGCAAGCTGCCATTCGGCTGATTGATCGCATTGATCAACAGAATTGATCATGGCCATCTACCGTCGGCCATTCCGTCCGTCCGAACCGCAAGCACCCTTGCCAGAGAGGGGACCTTCGAACATGGGACAGGCTGACGCGACTCAGGAAATCGGACGACGGATGGCGATGATCGAACTCGATACGGCGCGGCTCGGCGTGATCGGTCTTGGATATGTCGGCTTGCCGTTGGCCGTCGCTCTCTCTGCGGCATTCGATGTCGTTGCCTTCGATATCGATCCCCAGCGGATCGCGGAGCTTCGCCAGGGGCGGGATCGAACGGGCGAGGTCGGACCCGCAGCCCTTTCGGCGGCCGGTCGTCTGAGCTTCTCTTGTGAGGAGAGCGATCTGTCGGAGGTCGACGTCTTCGTCGTCGCCGTTCCCACCCCGATCAACGGAGCCCTCCAGCCCGACCTCACGGCGCTGGAGGGCGCCTCGGAAATGGTCGGCCGCGCTCTTCGCCCGGGCTGTGTCGTGATCTACGAATCCACCGTCTATCCGGGCATGACCGAGGACGTCTGCGTGCCGATCCTGGCGCGCACGTCCGGCCTTCTCTTCAACCGGGACTTCTTCGCAGGCTACTCTCCCGAGCGGATCAATCCCGGAGATCGCCGGCACGGCTTTTCCGATATCGTGAAAGTGACGTCGGGTTCGACGCCGGAGGCGGCCGACCTCGTCGATGCGATCTATGGCCGCGTTGTCGCGGCCGGGACGCACAAGGCGCCCTCGATCAAGGTGGCGGAAGCCGCCAAGGTCATCGAGAACATCCAGCGCGACGTCAACATCGCGCTCGTCAACGAACTCGCCCAGCTGTTCAAGCGGATGGGCCTGGAGACGCGCGATATCCTGGCCGCCGCCGGGACGAAATGGAACTTTCATCCCTATGTGCCCGGCCTCGTCGGCGGCCACTGCATCGGCGTCGATCCCTATTACCTGACGCACAAGGCTCAATCGATCGGCTTCCATCCCGAGATGATTCTGGCGGGACGGCGGATCAACGACCGCATGGCCGGCTGGGTCGCGCTCGATATCGTCAAGGCGATGCTCGAGCGGAAGATCGACGTGGCGCGGGCGCGCGTTCTCGTTCTCGGCATTACGTTCAAGGAGGACTGCCCCGACATCCGCAACACGAAGATCGCCGATCTCGTCGCCGAACTTCAGGCCTTGGCGGGGGAGGTGGTCGTGTTCGATCCGGAAGCGGACCCTGACGACGTCGAGCGGGCCTATGGCCTGCGGCTCGTGCCGACCTTGCCGGACGGTCCGTTCGAAGCCGTCGTCGCCGCCGTCGGGCATCGCACGTTTCGAGAGGCCGGCGCGGCGCGCCTCAGGGAACTGCTGGGTCCAGACGGGCTGCTCTATGATATGAAGCAGGTGTTCGCAGTCGGAGAAAGCGACGCCCGAATCTGACGCAAGGTCGCAGAGGTGACGGAAAATGTCGCTTTACGACGTGGCATCGAACTGCGTTTGGGCATCCCGCTCGGTTGGATATGCCTTGACCCTTTCAGGTCCCTATGACTAGAAGCGCGACCGGCGGACTTGGACAAAAGGCCTTAAAAGATGCGTAGCGAGTACTTGTTCACGAGCGAAAGCGTTTCGGAAGGCCACCCGGACAAAGTCTGCGACCGCATCTCCGACGAGATCGTCGATCTGTTCTTCCGCGAAGCGAAGAAGGCGGGCATGCCGGCTTCGGAGGTCCGCGTGGCCGCAGAGGTTCTGGCCACGACGAACTACGTCTGCATCGCCGGCGAAGTGCGCACGTCTCTCGACGAGAAGGCCATGCGCTCGAAGGTGAAGTCCGCCGCCCGCCGGGCGATCCGCGACATCGGCTACGAGCAGGAAGGCTTTCACTGGAAGACCGCGAAGATCGACGTGCGGCTCCATCCGCAGTCGGTCGATATCGCGGCCGGCGTCGACGAGAGCGGCGACAAGGACGTGGGTGCCGGCGACCAGGGCATCATGTTCGGTTACGCCTGCCGCGAGACGCCCGAGCTGATGCCGGCGCCGATCTATTACGCGCACAAGATTCTGGAACTCCTCACCAAATACCGCAAGGCCGGCGAAAAGGGTTGCGGCGTCCTCGGGCCCGACGCCAAGAGCCAGGTGACGGTGCGCTACCTCAACGGCAAGCCGGTGGGCGTCAACCAGATCGTCCTTTCGACGCAGCATCTCGACGAGAGCCTCTCCTCCGCTGACGTCCGCGCCATCGTCGAGCCGGTGATCCGCGAGGCGCTCGACGGTCTGGAGATCGAGGCGAACTGCCAGTGGCATATCAATCCGACCGGCAAGTTCATCATCGGCGGTCCCGACGGCGATACGGGGCTGACCGGCCGCAAGATCATCGTGGACACCTATGGCGGCGCCGCGGCGCACGGGGGCGGCGCCTTCTCCGGCAAGGACCCGACCAAGGTCGATCGCTCCGCCGCCTATGCGGCCCGCTATCTTGCCAAGAACGTCGTCGCGGCCGGACTTGCGGACCGTTGCACGATCCAGCTCTCCTATGCGATCGGCGTTGCCGAGCCTCTGTCCGTCTATGTCGATCTGCACGGCACGGGGAAGGTCGACGAGACGCAGGTCGAACTCGCCCTTCGCGAGGTGATGAGCCTCACGCCGCGCGGCATTCGCGAGCATCTCGGTCTCTCCAAGGCGATCTACGCCCAGACCTCCGCCTACGGCCATTTCGGCCGCAAGCCGGGCCGGGACGGAGCCTTCTCCTGGGAGAAGACCGATCTCGTGGCCAAGCTGAAGGCCGCGCTGTCCTCGAGCGCGGCGAAGGCGGCTTGATCGTAAAGCGTCCCTTGATTTAAGACGGCCATGGCCTGCCTTGAAAAAGGCCGGCTCGAGGCCTTCGCCTTTTGTCCCGAAAGACGCGACATGATCCAGTACGACGTGCTGACGATCGGCAACGCCATCGTCGACATCATTGCCCGCACCGATAATGCCTTTCTCGAGGAGCAGGGAATCCCGAAGGGGTCTATGACGCTGATCGACACAACCCGTGCTCAGAGCCTCTATAATGCGATGGGACCTGCCGTCGAAATGTCCGGTGGCTCGGCCGCCAACACCGCAGCCGGAGTCGTCAGTCTCGGCGGCACGGCCGGCTACATCGGCAAGGTCTGCGACGACCAACTCGGCGCGATCTTCACACATGATATCCGGGCGCTGGGCATCGCCTTTCAAACAGCGCCACTTTCGACCGGTCCTGCGACCGCGCGTTCCATGATTCTCGTCACACCGGACGGCGAGCGCTCGATGAACACATATCTCGGCGCCTGCGTCGAACTATCGCCCGACGACATCGACGAAGAGCTCGTGGCTGCCGCCAAGGTCACGTATTTCGAGGGATATCTTTGGGATCCTCCACTCGCAAAGGATGCGATACGGAAAGCTGCAAGTATCGCACATGCGAACGGCCGTGACGTGGCGATAACCCTATCCGACAGCTACTGCGTTTATCGCTATCGAGCAGAGTTTCTAGATCTCATGAGATCAAGCGCTGTCGACATCGTCTTTGCTAACGAAGCAGAGGTTCTCGCGCTCTACGAGACCAAGAATTTCGACGCCGCGCTCACGCAACTGGCCGCCGACGTCCGCAAGTTCGGTGCTGTTACGCGGGGGGAGAAAGGTTGCGTCGTCGTGGAGGGCAAAACGCGAATTGATGTGCCCGCGACCGAGGTTTCCACGGTTGTCGACACGACCGGCGCCGGTGACCTTTTCGCCGCCGGCTTTCTCCGTGGCTATACGGGGGGTCTATCGAAGAAGGTCAGCGCTCAACTCGGCGTCGTCGCCGCGGGCCAAATCATTGCACAAATCGGCCCGCGATTTGCGGGCTCAATTCGCGACACGGCGGATGTTTCTAAGCTTCTAGGCGTTTCGAGTCACCTTTAGCGTGAATCGGAATGCTTCAGCGTTTGCTCTACGTTTCAAAATGTTGGCTGGATGAAAGGCTAGCATATTCTGAAAAAGCGACTCAGTTCATAGGATCGAACATCTTGTCGCCTTTATTGATACCGTTAGGGCTAACTAGGTGTTCAGTCCCGGCATCTGGTGGATCGGATTGAGGATGAACCGTTGTGGCTCTGACGTCCAGATTTTGGCGATGTATTCGTAGGGCGTCAGGCCNCTAGGTGTTCAGTCCCGGCATCTGGTGGATCGGATTGAGGATGAACCGTTGTGGCTCTGACGTCCAGATTTTGGCGATGTATTCGTAGGGCGTCAGGCCACCGAGCGTCTTGAGCCGGCGGGCAAAGTTGTAGGCCGCCATGAAGTCGGCGAGATGGACCCGAAGCTGATCATGGCTTTCGTAGTGGAAGCGTTTGACGGTGGCTTCCTTGATGGTGCGGTTCATCCGCTCGACCTGTCCATTGGTCCAGGGGTGGTTCGGCTTGGTCAGCCGATGCTCGATGCCGTTCGCCTCGCAGATCATGTCGAAGCGCATCTGCCGGGACCAGGCGGTGTTTCGATTGCGCGGCTGCTCGGCGAACTGGATACCGTTGTCGGTCAGGATCGTGTGGATCTGGTACGGAACGGCTTGCAGCAGGTGTTCGAGGAACTCCCAGGCTGTTCGCCTGTCAGCCTTATCGACCAACTGAGTGACCGCGAATTTGCTTGTTCGATCAATGGCGACGAACAGGTAGAGCTTGCCTTCGCCGGTCTGCACCTCGGCTATATCGATGTRAATGAAACCAATTGGATAGCGTTTGAAGCGCTGGCGCCGGGGCTTGTCGCCCTCGACATCCGGCAATCTGGATATGCCATGCCGCTGAAGGCAGCGATGCAGGCTCGAGCGCGTCAGGTGGGGGATCGTTGGCTGCAAAGCGTACAGGCAGTCATCTAGGGGCAGCAGCGTATGCCGGCGAAAGGCAACCACGATGGCTTCCTCGGCCTCGGTCAGAACCGTTGAGCGCGGCTCCTTCGGGCCGGTCTTCATGTCTTCCAAAGTTTGACGCTTACGCCACTTGGCCACCGTCTTCGGATTGATGCCCAGCTCCCGGCTCAACGTCGCGATCGAAGCTTTCGATCGCTGTATTGCTGCTCGGATGGCGTGCGTGGTCGTGGCGCTGCCGTGACGAACCTGTCCCATAGAGCCTCCTTCCAATTCGAGGAAAGGATCTCACCATGAAACCCTGGGATTGAACACCTAGGAACCTCTGGGGCTCCATCGGCACTTCCAGCCTTCTGGTCAAGGCGCGGGCGGAGAAGACCCT
>NZ_LMQW01000044.1 GCF_001425485.1 Aureimonas sp. Leaf427
TCGTCTGGCCGATATAGTGACGGTAATTGTAGGACAAAACGACAAACGAGACGAGAGGCTCACCGCCGCTCATGCAAGAGCACTCCGAACCGTATCGGTCTGCGCGGGAACTCCATTCTTCGCAACCATATCCAGGTCGGGTAGATGCGCAGCAGCGCGCTCAACTCTTGCTAGACCACGGAAAGCTTCCGCATAGGTGTCCAGCATCAGATCTTCGTTGAAATGGCTCTCAGCATAGGCCCTTGCGCTTGCACGCAGACTGGCGAGCCGTGAGGGAGAGTGATGAAGTTCTGCGATCAGTGCGCTAATCCGTTCGACATCGCCTGGGCCCGCGATCCAACCGTTGACGCCATCTGCGATCATTTCCGGTATGCCTCCCACCGGTGACCCGATCACCGGTACGCCGCTGGCTCCCGCCTCCATTACGGCCACCGGTCGCCCGTCGGTCCGCGATGGAAGAACGAGGATGTCCACCGCGCCAAAGGCATCACGCACATCCGAAATGTAGCCATGGAAAACTATGCGATGCCTGGCTGCACCGGTCTGGCAGCGAATACGCATTTCTGTTTCCATGGGTCCCGAGCCGAACACGGCAAAATGCGCGGACGAACCAGCGACGACAAGGGTTTCGGCGAGAGTCACGAAATCGAGGGGACCCTTCTCTTCGGAGAAACGCCCGATAAAGCCAAGCGTCAACGGTTGTGCGGATGCCGGTGCCGGCCTGAAGGCGTCGAGATCGATGCCACTGTGGAGAACGTCGATACAACGGTCCGGGCGACGGGTCGAAGCCCGTATCACGCCGCGCATGTAATCGCTCTCTACGAAAACGCGATCGATAGCGCCCTCGTATAGGAAGTGACGTACGACGTGTCCGATGGGATTGTATATAAGATCGGCTATGCGAAGACTAGGAACATCCTGCTTGAGAAAGCCGAGAAGCGAATAGAGCTGGAAGGCACCCACTTGAACCAAGCCGCCTACGTGGCGCGTTTTGATTTCATCGCGCAGCACTTCTCTCCACGTGTCTGGATCGTGGAGAGATAAGTCTATTAAGTCACCGGTTGCTTCGAAGTCAGCGAGATTATCACGCTTGTAAGCCCCGGTATCGCGCTGCTGAATCAAGCACTGGATCGATTCGCCGCGCCTCCGCAGCGCTCGCGCAATCCGCACGATGAGGGAGCCTTCGACAGCGAAGGGAAGAAGGAGGAGGACCGTGCTCGTCTGCCGGTCGGTGGCGGAAGCGCTGTGCATAGCGTCGTACCGAGCGTTTGAGGTGGGATTTAGATTGATTTGAAGTGCCTTATTAAATCCGGCCGAGCCGACGGATGGCCCAGATCACGCCTCGTCTCAATGGGCGAAGGAATGGATGCCGAGCATAAGGATGATCTTTTACATAACGAGCAACACGCGTGACCTGGTTACCTCGCCCATCAGATAAGAGCTTCTTCGAACGTTTTAGCGCCGACGTCAACTGATCGATCACAGCGGCATCATCGGATCGACGACTAGATTCTCCAGTATACTCTATGCTTTTAATTCTGCCCTTAAGAGCCGTCTTTGCAGCCTCCGCTGATTTCGATAGATCCGAAAGCAATTCAAGGTATTCGTTTGCCTTGCCATGCCACCAATCACGAGATTCAACGAGGGCACTGAGATCCTTGTGCAACTGAATCAGCAGTGGAGTTGTGTTGGCGGCATCGCACAGGGCGAGCAGATTGGCTCCGGCGGCTTCGAGGTCTGGCTGGGGAGGGCCATTCAGGAGATCGTGGAAGTCCTTGAACCGTTCCATGGGG
>NZ_LMQW01000045.1 GCF_001425485.1 Aureimonas sp. Leaf427
GGGGACGATTGCAGCCCCGAGACCGGATACGTTGGCGCAGACTGAACAGCCGTCAAAAAGTCGCTTGCAGGCGGGGCGAGCCATACGTTTTTTGGGCGAGCGACGTCGAGCGCCTCCTTGAGGATCTCGTTCTCCATCGTTTTGCGGCCAAGCAGACGCTCGAGGTCGCGAACCCGCTTCTCCAGATCGCGGACCCTCGACGTGCCAACGACGTCCTCGTCAGCCTGGACGGCGGCATGGCCGCCCTCCAGCATTCGGCGCTTCCAAGCGAAGAGCTGAGACGGCGAGACGCCGGCCTGGCGCGCCACGAAGGACACGCTCATCCCGGGCTGCATCGCCTCCTCAACGAGGCGGACCTTCTCGGCGGTCGACCATCGCCGTCGGCGCTGCACGGAAGTAATCACTTCAACCCGCGAAAACGGGCCGTCTGGAGCTTTCGACATAGTCGTACTCATAGGCGGATGCCTATGCCTTATCAGCTATGCCGCCTGTCCGATCAAAACGGGGTGCGCTGCGGCGCGACAATCAGGATGGGAAAGCGCGACAATCAGGATGAGAAGCAGCCGCCGGTGTCGTGATGGAGGGAGGGCGTAGCCCGACCGAAGGCACGGCACCGGCGGTGGGGGATTTCCAAGCCCCATCTGGCGATCGCGGTCGGCTTGGCCTGCGGTGATTCCGTCTCGATCGAGAGGACCATCGCTTGCCCGGCCGCCACATCACCGATCATCAGATGAGGCTCTTCATGAAGTTCCGTCAGACAGACTCCGTGACCATCGCGGCCGCCAAGGCTTCGTTCAGCACCAGCGCGGGCTATCGGCTGGAGAAGGCGCCGGACTTGCCGTCGACGCGGACGCCTCGCGGACGGCGCAGGGCCGATCCCCTCGCTGATTTCTTCGAGACCGAGATCGTCCCGCTTCTAAAAGAGGCGCCGGGTCTCCGCCCCGTGGCGATCTTCGAGGAGATGCATAACCGAGATCCCACCCCCGACGCTCGCGAGCGTCGAAGCTGACCTGCCCCGCCCCCGTCCATGCGAACCGTCATCCGGCCGCCCTCGATGCGCTCGACCTCTCCGAACTCGCCGCCGCGAAGATCGAGCCGGGTGGCCCAGTCGCGAACCGACTTCGTGATCTGAACCCGGTCGCTCACCGATACGGTCGTGTCCCGGCTGCGCTCGCCCTTCACCTCGTGAGACCTATGGCGTCCGTCCGGGATGTGAGCGTCATGATACCCTTCCCCACCGAACGACGAGGCAACGACCTGGAACAGCGAATAAGCGAAGGCAATCATGGGGTGCGAACCGATGACGAAGCTGACGAGGATCGCGCTGGAGGGCCGCTGAGCGGCGTCAGACCGCTGGCACGATCCTTGCCCTATCTTACTCGAAAGCCCTCCACGGGTCGCGAAGCGGCCTGTGACCGCAAATCCGAGCGCAGCGGAGGAAGAGATGATTTGGGTTTGGTTTTTGGATGACAGAAGTGTCACCCCCTTCTCTCTCGGATCGAAGACCGCCTCGAACGGCCGAAACTCCGCCATCGGCGTCTCGGCCAGCCATCGGGCGAGCCCCCTCGCCTCCTCATAGAACGGCGCGACGAGGGCTGTGAGCTTCACGGTGAGGCCGAGATGCATGCCGCGGCCTGTCAAACGGCATTCAAAACTGGGTCTGACTCACAACTGATGCAGTTTGGCGGCGGAAATGGCGATTTACGTTGGAGATCGCTGCCATGTCGTGCCGCCTTTCGCTCTCAACC
>NZ_LMQW01000046.1 GCF_001425485.1 Aureimonas sp. Leaf427
ACAAAACATTAATTTTAGTTTTTCTAGAAATTATTATAGGTATCAATTGATTGAACAATTAGATTATTGGAGTTTTCGTATTATTAGTCTTGGATTTATCTTTTTAACCGTCGGCATTCTTTCAGGAGCTGGATGGGCTAATGAGACCTGGGGCTCGTATTGGAACTGGGATCCAAAAGAAACTTGGGCATTTATTACTTGGATCATATTCGCAATTTATTTACATATTAAAACAAATAGGAATGGTAGGGGTATAAATTCTGCAATTGTGGCTTCGATAGGTTTTCTTTTAATTTGGATATGCTATTTTGGCGTCAATCTTTTAGGAATAGGTTTACATAGTTATGGTTCTTTTACATCGAATTAAATATAGAAAAAAGAATCCACATTCAAATAAATAAAGAATAGCATCTATATCTAACTTCATATTAAGTTAAGAAATCCTATTTCGTTTTTAGTAGTCAATCATCAAGAACCTTTTGAATCAAGTAGTACAATGATTCAAAAGGTTCTCACAAGACAAAGACCAAAGACTTCTGATTACAATTCAATTTAATGCTTTTTTTTATCTCCTGAAAACTACCCATAAAAGTAATTAGATAAAATGGATTCGACCTTGTCGCTTGCTAATGAGAGCACAAAGTCAGGATAAATCCCAATACTAATTATTGGTAGAAGAATGGAGATTGAAAGAAATAACTCTCGAGGTCCAGAATCAAAAAAAGAAAAGTTTTTGACATTAATTAACTTATATCCATAGAACATTTGGCGTAACATAGATAATAAATATATAGGAGTTAATATCATTCCAATTGCCATTACAAAAATAATGAAAGTTTTTGAAATTAAGAAATATTTTTGGCTGGTAATTATTCCAAAAAAAACGATTAATTCTGCAACAAAACCACTCATACCTGGCAATGCAAGGGAAGCCATCGATAAGATAGTAAACATTGTAAATATTTTTGGAATCGAGATAGCCATTCCACCCATTTCATCAAGATAAACAAGCCGAATTCTATCATAACTCGCTCCTGCCAAGAAAAAAAGTGCAGCACCAATAAATCCATGAGAGATTATTTGTAAAATAGCTCCATTAAGTCCAGGATCCGTTATCGAACTAATACCTATAATTATAAAACCCATATGAGATACAGAAGAATAGGCTATTCTCTTTTTTAAATTACGTTGACCGGGAGATGTTGAAGCTGCATAAATTATTTGGATTGTACCGACTACCATCAACCAAGGAGAAAACATAGAATGAGCGTGAGGTAATAATTCCATATTGATTCGAACCAACCCATACGCTCCCATTTTTAATAAGATTCCAGCGAGAAGCATACAG
>NZ_LMQW01000048.1:0-265000 GCF_001425485.1 Aureimonas sp. Leaf427
GCGTGGTCGTGGCGCTGCCGTGACGAACCTGTCCCATAGAGCCTCCTTCCAATTCGAGGAAAGGATCTCACCATGAAACCCTGGGATTGAACACCTAGGAACCTCTGCCTCGTCGCAGCTTCACCGTTGCCCTTCCAGGGGCAACCCATCCACCAAAGGCTGAAAGGAGCCATTGATGGGCAACATTGTAACCGCGAATTTCCGCGGAGACGAGCTTTTCGGTTTTGAGAGCGACGACGGCACGTTCGTCGCGCTCAAGCCGATCGTTAAAGCGATGGGACTGGACTGGAATGCCCAGCGTCAGCGTCTCAATCGGGACCCGATCCTGTCCGAAGGGACGTGTGTCATGCACGTACCCTTCGGCTGTGGCGGGGCGCAGGAGACGACTTGCCTGAAGCTCGAACTCGTTAACGGCTGGTTGTTCACCATCGACAGCAGCCGCATCAAGGACGAAACGGTCAAGGCGAAGGTGCTCGTCTACCAACGCGAATGCTACGGCGTCCTGTTCGAAAACTTCTACCGCGGCGCCAAGCTGCCGGGGGTGGAGATACCCGCCGACAGCGAGGCTCATGAACCCGAGACGGGGCGCATTCGCATGGTGACGGAAGCTCGCCAAACGTTCGGCACTCGCGCGGCCGGACAGCTCTGGTTCATCCTCGGCTTGCCGATCGCGATGATGGAACAGAAGCGTCAGCTTGATCTGATCGAGTTCTCGCGGATCAAGACGGCTGACGGATCGCCAGCAGCCTGAAGCAAAGCGGCCCGGCCGAGAGCTTGGTATGCGACGAGCAGAGCTCAGGGTTCAAACACCCAGTCCCCCGACAACGAAGCCTTAAAGCCAAACCGCTGCCCGGAGACGGACCTCCCCAGGCAGCGGCGGCGAAATGGAAAGGCCGGTCGAGAGCGTTCCCCCCGCCACAATCTACGGCAAGCAGGCGAACGCTTCAAGAACACGAGGAGGGACGGAACAGTGAGCGACTGCCTCGTGAACGTTCGGATCGGCCTCTTCCATTTTCAGCTCTCCAAGAGCTGGCGGCTCCGCTTCAGCCGCAACGATTTTCACCGCGGATACCCGGACGGACGGGTCGCGATCTACGAGCTCTTCGGGCTGGAAAGGCTGTGGCGATGACGACGATCGAACGCACCCGTCTTGCGTTGCCCGAGCGGCGATTCCTGAACTCTCGGCAGGCCGCCGATTACCTCGCCGTCTCGCCCAACGTGTTCCAGCGGGAATGCCCGGTTGCACCGGTTCGGTTCGGCGCCGTGGTGCGCTGGGATCGGAAGGCGCTGGACACCTGGCTTGACGGACTCACGAAAACCGAGGCCAACCTTTCGGGCGATGATTGGCTCGGGATGATGGATGATGCTGCGGCGGGGACCTAGCACAGTGACGGTGAAGGGACTGAAGCGGTACACCGTCAAGGGCGAGATGTACTGCTACCATCGGGCAAGCGGCACGCGCCTGATGGCCACGTTCGGAACGCCGGAGTTCTTCGAGGAGCTGCGCGTCGCCGAGGAGAAGGCGAAGGGCCGGCCGGCCGCGATCGATGGGACGCTGGCTGCGGCGATCGCGCTCTACAAGACGCACCATCGGTGGCTCGATCTCGCGCCGCGGTCCAAGTCCGATTACGAGAAGGTGCTGGCCTATCTCGAGCCTCTGAGCCGGATGCCCTTGGCCTCGATCGACCGGGCGTTCATCGCCGGGCTGCGCGACAAGGCCTTCGCGAAGAGGAAGCGGCGGTTCGCGAACTATGTCATCGCGGTTCTCGCGGCCGTCTTCGGCGTGGCGACCGAGCGCGGCAAGATGAAGGACAATCCGGCCAAGGGCGTCCGCCAGATCCCGAAACCCAAGAGCGCGCCGAAGGCAAACCGGGCCTGGAAGGCGAACGAGCGCGCCGCCGTGATGGACGCGGCACCGCCGGCATTGAAGCTGGCGATCGCGCTGGGAATGTACGCCGGCCTTCGCGAGGGCGACGTGATCTCACTGCCGCGCAACTGCGTCCAGGACGGGCGGATCGTCGCTCGGACGAACAAGGCGGGCGTCGATATCGCTTGGCCGCTGCATTCGACTCTGGCCGAAGTGATCGAACAGGCGGCGAGCGCTGAAGCGGCGAGAGCCGAGAAGGATCGGTTGGCGGGCAAGCTGGCGAAGCCGGCCGCGATGACGCTGTGCGTGAACTCGCGCGGCACGGCATTGACCGGCGACGGCTTCCGCTCCTCGTTCTTCAAGCTGATCGGCAAGCTGGAGGAGGACGGGCGGGTGGCGCCCGGTCTGACGTTCCACGGCCTGCGGCACACGATCGGCGCGCTGCTGAAGGAAGACGGCGCGAGCGAGGAGGATATCGCGATTGCGCTCGGTCAGAAGACGATTGCGATGGCCCGGCACTACTCGCAGGAGGCGAATCATCGCACCCGAATGACGGCCGCGACGATCGCTTTCGACCCCATCAAGAGGAACAAAGCGGGCGCATAATTGTCTAACGCGACTGTCTAAGGATGGCGGTTCTGTTCTGATCCGTGCCCATGAGAGCCAAAAGCTTAGCGATTTCAGTGGGTTTGCTGGCTGGGGAACCTGGATTCGAACCAAGACTAGCGGAGTCAGAGTCCGCTGTTCTACCCTTAAACTATTCCCCAGCAGGGTATCGTGCTGTGCGACAGCCGATGAGGGGTCCTATAGTCGATCGAGGGCGGTCTGGAAACCCCTCTTTTTGCCTGCTCGTCATTTCCGATCCGATCCGATCCGATCCGACACGGGTCGGGGGTGAAGAGGGGTGGCCGCGTCCGCTCGAGCGGCGCTGGCGTTGATCGCCGGCCGACGGCGAGGGCTGGGAGATGAGTTCGGAACGTTCGCCAAGGGCCGGATGCGGCTGATGCCGGGGGATGGCGGACTTGGTCGGGCGGAGGACGGGAGGCTCGAAAGGGTGGTGCGGGAGGGGAAGAGGCGCGGGTGGGCCGCCCGTGAGGACGGGGTGGATGGTCTGCCATGGCGGGCGGGACCGCTCTTGTGCTTCGCGAAGGGCTTGGTACAGTCCGCACAACACAAAAACCAAGGCGCGAGAACCGACCTTTCGGGTTGTGCGGCGCCGGAGAGATATAGTGAGCATCGATGATATTCGGGGGAGACCGCCTGCCGCGCTGATCGATCCGATGGGGGCATCCCGCCGGGACGATGACGGTTCCGCTGCGAAGGGTGCCTCCGCGCGGCCGCGTCTTGCGTCGGGCAAGGCCGGGTCGTTTCGCTATGCCGAAGATGCGGGGCGGGAGGCTTCGATGTCGCCGAACCTGTCGGCGCGGTCGAAGGCCATGTCTGCGGGGCCGTCCGGGCAGCGGAGCGGCATGGCGTCGGAGGATGCCGCGCGGCGGGCGGACGATGGTGCGGCAGTCCAGCGGGCGCTCGGCGATCGGCCGGCGCCGGATCGCATCCCCGTGCCTGCATCCGAGGATGGGAACGTGCGACCGGGGCAGGCCCAAGCCGGGCCGGACGAAGGTGCCGCTCCGCCGCTGACCAAGCGGCAGAAGCGTCGGCGGCGGAAGCCGGGCGTGCAGCCGAGCCTTGCGGGCGGACCGACGGAACGAGGGTCTTCGGGCGGGAGGTCCACGGATAAAAGCGCGTCCGCCGAGGGGGTATCCCCCGCGGCCGGTTCGTCGCAGCCTTCGAAGGAGCCGGGCGCGCGTTCGCGCCGGCGGCGTCGCAAGGGCCTCCAACGCCCGGCCACTCCGTCGCAGGCCGGTTCCAAAGCCGATTCGTCCGTCGACGGCCCGGAGGTCGGGCCGCGCGCGGGCTCCGCGTCGCCGGGCTCGGCTGGCGCGCAGGCGGCCGGCGATCACGGCGACGCATCGCGCCTTGCCGGCCGTGACCTGTCTGCCGGGAATTCTCGGCAACGGAGCGGCGAACAGCGTGCGTCCGATGGGCGCGTGGCGTCCGGGAGCGTTGCTGAGGCCGGCTTCCGGGGCGGCGTCGAGGATCGTGCCGAGGCCGATCGCCCCGCGTTCGACGATCGCCACGCGGGTTTCGCTCGCATCGCGGTCCCGGCCGGACAGGACACGAACGGCTCCGGCCCGGGCTCGGCGGCGTCGGGCGCGGCTTCGCCGGCGACCGGCAACGATCGTCCGAGCGTCGGAGCGACGACGCAGGCGCCGAGGGCGGATGCATCGGCCGCGACGTCCGGCGACCGGATCGGCTCGGCGATACAGCCGATGGCGGCCTCTCATCAGGCCGCGGCGGCCGGGGAGGGCGAGCGCGTTCAGCCCCCGGTCTATGCCGCTCTCGATCTCGGCACGAACAATTGCCGTCTTCTGGTCGCGGTGCCGACGCGGCCCGGACAGTTCCGGGTGGTCGACGCCTTCTCGCGGATCGTGCGGCTCGGCGAAGGGCTCGGCCGCACCGGGCGTCTGGCCGGCCCCGCCATGGATCGCGCGGCCGCGGCGCTCGCGATCTGTGCGCAGAAGCTGTCCGCGCGAACGGTCGCGGGCGCCCGGCTGATCGCGACGGAGGCCTGCCGGGCGGCGGCGAATGGCGAGGAGTTCATCGAGCGCGTGAAGCGCGAGACCGGGCTGGAGCTCGAGATCGTCAGCCGCGAGACGGAGGCGCGCCTTGCGGTCTCCGGCTGCGGCTCGCTGGTCGATCGCACGGCGGAGGGCGCGGTGCTCTTCGATATCGGCGGCGGTTCGACGGAGATCGCGCTTCTCGACCTTCGCGGCGGGTCCTCGCGGCGCCTGTCCAACCACATCGTCGCCTGGACCTCGCTGCCGGTCGGCGTCGTGTCGCTGGCCGAGAGCCATGGCGGGCGCGATGTCGGCCCCGAGCTTTTCGAGGCGATGATCGAGGAAGTGGTCGAGCGCATCGCGCGCTTTCCCGGCCGCGGCCGGCTGGACGAGCTGGTCGGCGGTCCCGCCTTCCATCTTCTGGGCACGTCCGGCACGGTGACGACGCTCGCGGGCGTGCATCTGGGGCTGGAGCGCTACGATCGCCGACAGGTGGACGGGCTGTGGCTCAGCGATGCCGAGGTGACGGAACTCGTCGCCCGCATCGCCGGCTGGAGCTTCGAGGAGCGCGTCGCCAACCCTTGCATCGGCAGCGACCGGGCCGATCTGGTGCTGGCGGGCTGCGCAATTCTGGAGGCCATCCGCCGGGTCTGGCCGGCGCGCACGCTGCGCGTGGCCGATCGTGGCCTGCGCGAAGGCCTGCTCACGGAAATGATGGTCGCCGACGGCGTCTGGCGCCGGCCCCAGCCTGTGCGCCCGAAGGCTCTGGCATGAGCGGCGGGGGCATGATCCCCGATGACATGAGGAACAGATAATGGTGGGCGGTCGGGGAGACGATCGCGGGCTCGTGGTCCGCGTCAAGAAGAAGAACAAGCTGAAGGCGTCCTCGCGCGCCTGGCTCGAGCGGCAGTTGAACGATCCCTATGTCCGCCGCTCCAAGCTCGACGGCTATCGCTCCCGCGCGGCCTACAAGCTGATCGAGATCGACGATCGCTACAAGCTCCTGAAGCCCGGCATGCGGATCGTCGATCTCGGCGCCGCGCCGGGCGGCTGGACGCAGGTCGCGGTCGAGCGGGCCAATGCCTCCGACAAGGAATCGCGCATCGT
Organism: Aureimonas sp. Leaf427; assembly: GCF_001425485.1. Taxonomy (GTDB): domain Bacteria; phylum Pseudomonadota; class Alphaproteobacteria; order Rhizobiales; family Rhizobiaceae; genus Plantimonas. Next base: position 5,593 of record NZ_LMQW01000048.1, read on the forward strand.
CGCGATCGATTATCTGCCGGTCGATCCGATCCCCGGCGCGACGATCTTCGAGCTGGATTTTCTCGACGAGACCGCGCCCGGCCGCCTCATCGAGGCGCTGGACGGGCCGCCGGACATCGTCGTTTCCGACATGGCCGCGCCGACGACCGGCCATCGCAAGACCGACCATATCCGCACCATGCATCTGTGCGAGGTCGCGGCGGATTTCGCCGTCCGCACGCTGAAGCCCGGCGGCCACTTTCTGACGAAGACCTTCCAGGGCGGCACGGAAAACGAGCTTCTGACCATGCTGAAGCAGCATTTCGTCAGCGTCCACCATGTGAAACCGCCGGCGAGCCGCGAGGATTCGGTCGAGCTCTATCTCCTCGCCAAGTCCTTCAAGGGACGGCGCGAGGAACAGGTGGAGGTGCCGGAAGCCGAGGGCGAGCCGGGCCCGCTCGGTTGACAGCCGGGCTCGGCGTCGTATCGACCGACGCGGGGCATCGGCGATCGCCCGGGGCCGTCCGTCTCATTCCGCGGGAACGCGCCGGCCGGCGATCTCGGCGCCGGCTTCCGAGGAGAGGTTGACGAAGGCGATGGCCGCAAAGACGGTGACGGCGCCGACGATGATGAAGGCCCGCTGGAAATCGGCGATGGTGGAGACGCCGTCCGTGCCGAACGCCATCTGGATTTCGAGAATCGCGCCAGCGGTCGCGACGCCGGTGGCGATGGCGACCTGCTGGAAGGCGGCGAGCATGGCCGTCGCGTCGCCCGTGCGCGCTTCCGGCACGTCGGCGAAGGCAAGGACGTTGACGCTCGTGAAGAAGAGCGAGCGGAAGAAGCCGCCGATGAGAAGCAGCGAGATGAGGAGCAAGAGCGGCGTCGTCGGCTCGTAGAAGCCGATCAGCGTCATCAGGCCCCCGCCGATCACGCCCGCGCCGATCAACGTGGACCGGAAGCCGAAGCGTTTGAGGACCGGCTTGGCCAGGAACTTCATCATCATGGCGCCGCCGATCGAGGCCGCGCTCACGAGGCCGGACTGAAGCGGCGTGTAGCCGAAGCCGAGCTGGAGCATCAGTGGGAAGAGGAAGGGCACCGCGCCCGCTCCGATGCGGAAGATCGCGCCGCCGATGATGGCCGCGCGCAGCGTCTGGATCTTCAGGAGCCGGAGTTCGAGAACCGGCCGCGTCGTCTGCCGCGCATGGCGCACGTAGAAGGCGGCGGCGATCGCCCCCGCGATCACCATGATCCCGCCGAAGACGGGCGGCAGCGCCGGCAGCGACACGACGGAGAGGCCGAAGACGATGCCCGCGCAGGCAAAACCCGACAGGGCGAAGCCTCGCCAGTCGAAGGAGATGTCGGGGACGGGCTCGACGAAGGGCAGGAAGCGCGTGGCCAGCGCGATGCCGACGAGGCCGATCGGCAGGTTGATGAGGAAGATCCAGCGCCAGTCCGCATAGGTCGCGATGGCGCCGCCGATGGGCGGGCCGACGAGCGGGCCGACGAGGGCCGGAATGGTGAACCAGGCCATGGCCGAGACGAGATCCGAGCGCGGCACGGCACGCACGAGGAGCAGTCGCCCGACCGGCGTCATCATCGCCCCGCCGACGCCCTGCAGGAAGCGCGCGGCGACGAAGCCTTCGAGCGAATTGGCGATGGCGCAGGCGAGCGAGCCGACCACGAAGACCCCGATCGCCCAGCGGAAGACGGTCTTGGCGCCGAACCGGTCGGCCATGCGCCCCGAGATCGGGATGAAGACGGCCAGCGAGACGTAGTAGCTCGTCAGAGCCAGCTTCAGGGCGATGGGGCTGGTGCCGATGTCGCGCGCGATCGTGGCGAGCGACGTCGCGATGACGGTCGAGTCCATGTTTTCCATGAACAGCGCGACCGCCAGCACCAGGGGAACGATGCGCTTCACGGCGGATGGCCTCGGGGAGGGGGATGAACGAGCGTCTGCCCGACTTAGGGCGAATGCAGGGCCGAGGCAATCGAACGCGCCGGATGCCCGCCGCTCGCGGAGCCGATCCCGCGACGCAATTCTAGCGGAGGGAAGGCCTGCGGAACCGGGCGTCCGGCCTTGCAAGGCTTGGGCCGGCGGGTATTCTTCCCTACGGGTGGGGGGATGACGGCATGGGTTCCGGGGGACGATTCTTTCGCGACAAGACGCCGCCGCGTCTTCTCATGCTGGCGGCCCTCGCGCTCCTGACGGCGTCCCAGTTCTTCGCCTATTTCGAGACGCCCGGACGGCTGCTTGCAGGCTTCGAGCGCCCGGCGGGCACCGCGCCCGGCATATGGGACGAGCTGCCCGTCACGGGCTGGCAGCTGCACCCGCAGGCGCTTCCGATCCTCGTCGTCCTCTCGCTTGCCTTTCTCGCCGGCGAGATCGCCGAGCATCCGTTTTTTCGCCGCTTCGGCTACTGGATTTCGCTCGGCCTCGCCTTCGCGGCCATGTCGCCGGGGGCGCCGACCCGCGCGACGGGCGCGGCCATGGGCGGCGTCGCCTTCCTCATGGTCCTCGTCGCGGCCGTGTGGCAGCAGCTCCTGCCGCGCATGATCGCCCCGCCTGCCGCGACGGGCGCGCCGCCCGAGGCCTGATCCGCGCGGCGGCAGCGGCAGGTTCCGCCGCTTCCGCTTGCCGATGGCCGGTGTCTCCCCAGGTTGCCTTATGAAGAGGCCTCGATGCGCCGGTCGACATCCGGCGAGCCCATGCGGCCCGATCGGGAAGAGGATGCGACATGACCATCAATCGACGCGACGCGATGAAGCTGGCGGCCGCCGGCGGGCTCTCCGCCGGAACGGTTCTCGCGGCCGCCACCGCCACCGCCGGCGCTGCGACGGCGGCAGGCGCCAAGGATGAGACCGGGCCGGGCTGGCACCGCGTGAAGATCGGCGCAGCCACCGTCACGGTCGTCCTCGACGGCGTGCGCCCCGGCGACGGCCCGCATCCGACCTTCGGCGAGAACCAGAGCGCGGAGGCGGTGGCAACCCTAATGCGCGAGAACCTTCTGCCGGAAACCCGCTTCGCCAACGGCTTCAATCCGGTTTTCGTCGAGACCGGCGATACGCTCGTCCTCTTCGACACGGGAATGGGGCCGATGGGGCGGGCGAACGGCCTCGGCCTGCTGGTCGAGCGCATGGGCGCGGCCGGCCTCTCGCCGGAGGATGTCGACATCGTCGTTCTCACCCATATGCACGGCGACCATATCGGCGGGCTGATGGAGGAGGGCAGGCCGACCTTCCCGAACGCCCGCTATGTCGCGGGGCAGGTCGAGTTCGATTTCTGGACCTCCGCCGAGGCGAAGGCCGGGTCCCGCGCCGACAATGCCAAGCTGGTCGAGGCCAACGTCGTGCCGCTGAAGGACAAGACGAGGTTCATCGCGGAAGGGGCCGAGGTCGCGCCCGGCATCACGGCGCACGAGGCCTTCGGTCACTCGCCCGGCCACATGATCTTCGAGCTCGTCTCCGGCGATCAAACGCTCTGGCTGACCGCCGACACCGCCAACCACTTCGTCGCCTCGCTCCAGCGTCCCGACTGGGAGGTGCGCTTCGACATGGACAAGGCCGCCGCCATCGCCACGCGGCGCCGCGTCTTCGATCGGATCGCCGAGGAGAGAGTCCCGTTCCTCGGCTATCACATGCCGTTTCCGGGTATCGGCTATGCGCAAAAGACGGGGGAGGGCTATCGCTTCGTGCCCCTAAGCTACCAGCTCGACGTCTAAAACCGGGCGAAAGCCGGTTTTAGCAGCCTCGCCGCCCTGTGGACGGCGGGTGCCGCCATCGCCGTCGTGCGACCGGGGTTCTTCCCAATCCGGGGAGGGCATGCTAGCAGCCCGTGCCAACCCTTCGCCGCCCGCTGCACCGCACACCGGCCGGCAAGGTCTCAGATCACGAGGGACTTGGCATGGCTCGCATCATCGAAACCGCGACCGGCGCGACCGCGCTGACCTTCGACGACGTCCTCCTCCAGCCGGGCCATTCGCAGGTCATGCCGGGCGAGGTCGATCTGCGCACCCGCGTCACCCGCACGCTGAAGCTCAACATTCCGATTCTCTCCGCCGCCATGGACACGGTGACGGAAGCGCGGCTCGCCATCGCCATGGCGCAGGCCGGCGGCATCGGCGTCATCCACCGCAATCTGACGCCCGCCGAACAGGCCGAGGCCGTGCGGCAGGTGAAGAAGTTCGAGAGCGGCATGGTCGTGAACCCCGTCACGATCGGCCCGAACGCCACGCTCGGCGATGCGCGCGCGCTGATGGTGCAGCACCGCATCTCCGGCATTCCCGTCGTCACGGAAGGCGGGCCGACGCCGGGGCAACTCGTCGGCATCCTGACCAATCGTGACGTGCGCTTCGCCACCGACGACCGCCAGCCGATCCACGAGCTGATGACGAAGGACAATCTCATCACGGTCGCCGAGACGGTCGCGCAGGACGAGGCCAAGCGCCTTCTCCACCAGCACCGGATCGAGAAGCTCGTCGTCGTCGACGGCGACAACCGCTGCATCGGCCTCATCACCGTCAAGGACATCGAGAAGTCCCAGCTGAATCCCAACGCCTCGAAGGATGCGCAGGGGCGCCTTCTCGCGGCCGCCGCCACCAGCGTCGGCGAGGACGGGTTCGAGCGGGCCGAGCGCCTGATCGACGCAGGGATCGACGTCATCGTCGTCGACACCGCCCACGGCCATTCCCAGCGCGTGCTCGACGCGGTGGAGCGCGTGAAGCGCATGTCGAACGAGTGCCAGGTGATCGCCGGCAACATCGCGACGCCCGACGGCGCAAAGGCGCTGATCGATGCCGGCGCGGACGCGATCAAGGTCGGCATCGGCCCCGGCTCGATCTGCACGACGCGCATCGTCGCCGGCGTCGGCGTGCCGCAGCTCTCCGCCATCATGGGCGCCTGCGAGGAGGCCGACAAGGCGGGGGTTCCCGTCATCGCGGACGGCGGCATCAAGTATTCCGGCGATCTCGCCAAGGCGCTCGCCGCCGGCGCCTCCGCCGCCATGATCGGCTCGCTTCTGGCCGGCACCGACGAGAGCCCCGGCGAGGTCTACCTGCACCAGGGCCGCTCCTACAAATCCTACCGCGGCATGGGCTCGGTCGGCGCGATGGCGCGCGGTTCGGCGGACCGCTACTTCCAGGCCGAGGTGCGCGACACGCTGAAGCTCGTGCCGGAGGGCATCGAGGGCCAGGTTCCCTACAAGGGCCAGGTCTCGGCCGTCCTGCACCAGCTCGCCGGCGGTCTGCGCGCCGCCATGGGCTATGTCGGCGCGGCCGATCTGGAGGCCTTCCGCACCAAGGCGACCTTCGTGCGCATCTCCAATGCCGGCCTTCGCGAGAGCCACGCTCACGACGTGACGATCACGCGCGAAAGCCCGAATTATCCGGGCTCCGGCCTCTGAGGCCGGCGCCGTGAACGGCAATCTCGCCATCCTCTGGCCGATGATCGTCCAGGCGTTCCTGACGCTCGCCGTCTATGGCGTGCTCGCCGTCAGGCGTGGCGCGGCGCGGAGCGACGAGGCACAGATGGCCGCCTGGCGCGCGTCGGGAACGGAGCCGGCGCGGGGCGCCGTCGCCGCGCGCAACATCGCCAACCAGTTCGAGCTGCCCGTTCTCTTCTATGCGGTCTGCTTGGCGCTCTACGTCGTCAACGGCGCCTCCTGGCTCGCCGTGCTCCTGGCCTGGATCTTCGCCGGCTCGCGCATTCTCCACGCCGCGATCCATCTCGGCCCCAACCGCGTCAGCCAGCGCATGCCGGTGTGGCTGGTCGGTTATGCAGCCGTCGCCGCGCTCTGGCTCATTCTCTCCGTCCACATCCTGGGCGTGGGCGGCGTCTGATTTCCGATCGCGGCGGAAGGGCCGTCTCCCGTTCGGATCGAGCGGTGACGGTGGCGATCTATGCGACGGCGAGGGCGGCCGGCGCGGCCAAGCCGTCGAAGCGCCCGACCCGGTTTCGGCCGGCGCCCTTGGCGGCATAGAGCGCGTTGTCCGCCCGTCGCATCGCCGGCACGAGATCGCCCTCTCCCGTCTGCAACTCGGTGAGGCCGATGCTGACGGTGACGTGGACCGGTCCCGCCGGCAGATCGAACGGCTCTGCCTGGATCGCCGCCCTCAACCGCTCCGCGATCTTGAGGTTCTGATCGACGGTCGAGTTCGGCAGGATCACGAGAAACTCCTCGCCGCCCCATCGCGCGGCGATGTCGCCCGTTCGAAGGCTCGATCGAATCCGCTCCGAAAACTGCTTCAAGACGGTGTCGCCGGCGTCGTGACCGAAGGTGTCGTTGATGGACTTGAAATGGTCGATATCGGCGACGAGCAGGCCCGTCGAAGGCCGGTTCGGCGAAACGACGTCTCGGCTTTTCACGAGACGATCGAGACCCCGGCGATTGGCGAGACCCGTCAGCGGATCGACCTCCGCAAGGCCCTGAAGCTCGAGACTCGCCCGTTCGCCGGCCATGGCGAGGTAACCGAAATAGACCAGGACCCCCGTCACCTGATCGACGACGATCGACATGCGGCCGCTGTCCACGGTCCGGCTGTTCATCTCGCCGAGGAGGATCATGACGATCGAAATGAGGAAGATCAGACAGTAGCCGAAGAAAGCGAGCGCGACGACATATTGCGACCAGAGACGCTGTTCCGCCGACGGACGAAGGATCTCGGCGACCGGAAGCCCCGCCGAAACCATGCAGATGGCGAAGATGGGGAGGAGGGCCGTGTTGAGGCTGAACCCTGCCGCCATGCTCGCCGTGGAGACGAGGCTGGGCAGGATCGTCAGCGCGACCACGGCCGGCCAGACGATCGTTCGGCCATAGAAGAGCCGCAACCCGCTCCAGGACAGCGTGAGGCTCGCAGAGAAGCAGACATAGACGATAAAGCCCGAGACCGCGCCGAGATCGTCGGTCGGCGGGATCTGCGCCACGACGAAGGTCCCGATCGTCGATGTCACCAAAGCGCCGATCCAATGCCACAGGCATCGTTCCTGGGGCCGACGAAGGGCGATGACGAAGAAGACGACGAGATAGGCGAAGCGGCTGAGGAAGCTCGCGAAGAACAGGGTTGCGACATCGAGGGGCGCGGCCATGTCAGCCCTCGTTCGCGATGGGAACGGATGCCGCAACCGACGCGCTTTCGCGGCGAAGCCCTTCTGCAAAGACGGGACGGCGACGCCCGCCGTTCCAGCCCTGGCCGATGAACGTGCCTTCGAACGCGCGCCGCCGAACCTCGAAGGGCGGCATCGCTCGGATGTGGCGGTCCACATGCTGGGGCGCCCGGCACTTCATTGGCATAGAATAAGCTCTACTTATATTCTAGCTTGCCTAGAGCTTGCGACGGTCCAGCCATTAGAATTGCCAACTATAAAGAAAAAGTGTAGCAACATCGCTGCAAGAGTATTTATATTATAGTTAAGCAGACATCGCCGTGGGTTTTTGCTTCTGCCTTCCAAGTCGCAAGGCACGGTCCGTGCCGTGTGCGACGTCCCGCTGACTCAGGAGGCCGTCGCCATGACGATGAAACCGGCGGATTATCGCCGTTCGATCGCACGTCCGGTGCGGGCCTTCGTGCTGGCATCGGCCTTCGCGTCCACGGGACCGGGCATCGCCGAAGCTGCCGATGCCGCGACGGCGCTGCCGTCCGCCAAGACCGATGCGCCCGCCTCGACGGGGCTCGGGGCCGGCGACTGGCTCCTCCGCGCCCGCATCATGGGGCTTCTGCCCCATGGCGAGACGTCGGATGTCGGATTGATCGGCGGTCGCATCGAAACGCCCGATCAGATCATGCCCGACGGCGAGATGGCCTATTTCCTGACCGACCATGTGTCCTTGGAAGTTCAGGGCGGCATCGCTTTGTCCAAGCCGAAGATCGTCGACACCGTCGTCGGCACGCTCGAGATCGGCTCGATCTGGAGCGCTGCCGTCTCCACCCTCGCGCAGTACCATTTCCGTCCCGAGGCGCGGCTGAACCCCTATGTCGGTGCCGGCGCCAGCGTATCCTGGCCGGTGCGGATCGATCCGGCCGCCGGTATCGCCGATTTCGACATCGAGCGGCTCGTCTCCCCGATGGTTCAGGTCGGTTTCGACTATCAGCTGTCCGACGACTGGTTCGCCAATGCGATGGCGAAATACGTGTTCGTGCCCGGGCAGACCTATACGGGCGGCGGAGCGTCGTTCAAGTCGGACCTCGACATGGTCGTCGTCGGCGTCGGAATCGGCTATCGGCTCTGATCGCAACGCCCGGCCCCGGGGCTTGGTCGAGCCTCCGGCGTTATGACGCCACCGTCGCGGTCAACGCCGTCTTCAGCGTGGCGCCGTCGGCGAAAAGACGAACGGGAACGCTCGCCTCCCGGCCGCGAATGTCCGCCGTCAGCGCTTCGCCGACCGAGGGGTCGAGCCCCGCCGCCTGCATCAGCCGCTCGGAAAGGCAGACCGGGGCGTTCTGCGCCTTGGCGATGCCTTCCAGGCGCGAGGCGGTGTTCACGGTGTCGCCGAGCGCGGTGAAGGCGGTGTCGGTCTCTCCCCCGCCGATGCGCCCGAGGATCGCCGGACCGCAGTGAAGCCCGATCGCCACCCGCAGCGGCTCGTCGAGATCGGCGGCCAGTTCCTGGTTGATCGCCTCGATGACGCCGAGAAGATCGAGCGCGGCCTCCACGGCATGGCGCGCGCCGGTCTCGATCGGCTCCTCGATCGCGAAGAGCGCCATCAGCCCGTCGCCCATGAACTTGTCGATCTGCCCGCCCCGCAGCGCGACGACGCGCGACGCGCGGTCGAAATAGGCGTTGAGGAGATGCACCACGTCGTAGACGAGGCGCCGCTCGGTGAGCCGCGTGAAGCCCCGCAGATCCGCGAACATCACGGCGACCTCCCGTTCGACGCCCCAGCGATAGGGATCGGTCGCCGAGGCCGGGTCGTAAACCTTGGAGGCGCCGACGAGGAGGCGCACGGTGACGTCGCCCGTCGGCCGCGCCTGGCAGGCGAGGCGCACGTCCGGCGGCGCGTCGATCCGGTCGAGCAGCCGGGCCTCCGCCGGGCCCGCGGGCGAGAGCGACGACAGGCCCGAGAGGATCTGCACGCGGCAGGTCGAGCAGCGCGCGCGGCCCCCGCAGGCCGAGGCATGGGCGATCCCCGCCTCGCGGCTGATGTCGAGCAGCGTCTGTCCGAAGCCGCCCCGCACGCTGCGATTGCCGTCGTAGGTGACGGTGAACTCCGCGCGCAGCCGCTTGAGGAACGGCTTGATCAGCGGCGAGAAGACGAGGGCGACCCCGGCGAGGAAGGAGACGAGACGCAGCCCGCTCGTCTCGCGCAAAATCCAGTGGAGCGCCGGCAGCGGCAGATAGCGCCGCCCGGCATTCTCGGCTTCCACGAGGCGGGCGGCGCTGACGAAGCCCGTGAAGGCGAAGATGAGGATGGCGACGGCGACCCAGCCGAGGACCGGCGCGAGCCGCCCGTACCAGGGCTTCAGCCGCAGCCAGGCATGGATGCCGACGCAGCCGTGCAGCCAGACGACGGTGAGAAGCAGCGTCTGCAGAAGCAGCCCGCTCGGCCAGACCAGGGTGAGGAGCCGGCGGTAGCCGACCTCGACGTCGAGGATCACCTCCGCGCCGCGGGTCGCCAGGATGTGGGGAAAGAGGAGCGCGGGCACGGCGAGGCCGGTCGCGATTTGGACGAGCTGCCAGACCGGCATGCGCCAGCTCTGGCGGCGCACCGTCTTCGCCACGACCAGGAGCGTGTGGACGACGAGAGCGCCGTAGAGCGCGGTGAGGCCGACGGGGCCCGTCCAGATGGCCCGCTTGATCTCGGCGCCGGCTTCGAGGGCGGACAGGGAGATGTTGCCGAGCGCATGGTTGAGGAGATGGGTGGTCGCGTAGGCGAAGAGGACCAGTCCCGAGGCCAGACGAAGCGATGCGATGCTGGGCAGGCGGCGGCGCCAGATCGCGATCGCCGCCTTGCGCCCTCCTCGTTCGTCCTCCGCCGTTCGAACCGTCACGAAGGCTCCCCGTCTCGCCCGCCGCGAGCGATGCGACGCGCGCGACGTGACCCGAGATCGCTTCGCTTTGCAATCCATTTTGCCGCGAAGGCGGGCCGGTCGGGTCGCCGCTCGGGCGCCTGAACGGCCTTACGGCCGAGCGTTGACATCGCCGCGAAGGCGGGGCGGTCGTCCCGCGACGAAAGCGCGCGAGGCACCACGAAAGCGCCGGCGACATGGTGGCGCGGCCGAACGGCGAGGGCGCCGTCACGAGGGCTCGTCGGTACGATGCCGGCCACCCCGCCGCGCCCGCTTGTCGTGCGGCCGAGGCGCCGGGGTGGCCGGCTGCAGCCGCGCGCGTTCCCGGAAAGGCGATGCCCCCACCCCCTCCGGCGCGCGTCGGCGGTTTCGCTCAGGCGAGCAGGATGTCGCTCGCCTGCAGGTGCGACAGATCGTAGTTCGCAAGAACCACGCTGCCGCCGTTCCACGACAGGACGGCATCGCTGCCGACCTGATGGAACTGCGAGATCGCCGCATCCGCCGTCTTGAACAGGGAAGCGCTGAGGACGAGCGTGTCGTGGCCCTCCACGCCGGCGTTGAAGTCGGTGATGACGTCGCGGCCGCCGGCGCCCTTCGAGAAGTCGAAGATGTCGTTGCCGACGCCGCCGGACAGGCGGTCGTTGCCCGCCCCGCCGACCAGGAGATCGTTTCCGATCCCGCCGAAGAGCTCGTCATTGCCCGCATCGCCGAAGAGCTTGTCGTTGCCCGCGCCGCCATGGAGAAGGTCGTTGCCCGCCCCGCCGTGCAGGACGTCGTTTCCGCCCATGCCGAAGAGCCGGTCCACGCCGCCCGTGCCGGTCAGCGCATCGTCGCCGACCCCGCCTTCGCGGTGGCTGGCATAGCCCTTGTCGCCCGTCAGGAACCACAGGCTGTCGAGCTTGGACTCCCGCACCTGATAGGTCGAGGTGCCGAGAAGATCGGGCGCATGGCCGAACGTCACCGTCTCGACGCCCGACAGTTCCTTCAGCCCGTACTGGCCGGTCAGGTCGCGCAGGACGAGCGTGCCGTCCGTCAGGTGGATCGCCTCGTAGTCGCTGGCCTTGCCGGACAGCTCCACCGTATCGGACCCCGCACCGCCCGCGACGACGTCGTTTCCGGTGGAGAGGCTGAACCGGTCGTCGCCGCCGAAGCCGTCGAGGAAATCATTCGACTGGCCGTCGCGCAGGAGGTCCGCCTTGTCGGAGCCCAGGATGAAAGCCGGCTCGCCGAAATGGCTCGATGTCGAGCGCGCGACGTCCTCGACCCAGACCACGGGGCGCAGCAGGTCGCTCAGCTGCGAGACGACGATCGCGCTGTCCTTCTCCATGATCGAGGAGAAGGTCGAATTCGCGATCGTTAGCGGCGCGTCGGCGAACATGTTGGTGATGTGGGCATTCCAGCCGCCGACGAGGTTGAAGACCGTGTCCGGGCCGAAGGGCGAGAGCGGGCTGGCATAGAGATCGTTGAAGAGAACGGTGTTGTCGATCGAACTGTCGAACGGCCTGTCCTTGTGGACGAGCGCCTCCGTCACGCCCTCCAGGATCGAATCGGTCGAGGTGCCGAGCGATCGGTAGACGAGGTCGTTCTCTCCGCCGAAGTTCAGGATCTTCTCGCCGTTGTCGTAGATGTTGGGGGAGCTGAAGGCGAAGTAGTTGGCGTCGTCGTAGAAGCCCCCGGAAATCTCGCCCGATCGCTCCGCGAGAATGTTGGCGGCGCCGCCGCCGAGGCTGTATCCGGTGACGACGACGTCGTCGCCGCTCAAGCCATGCGCCTTGGCGAATTCCGCGGTCGCGTCCAGCGCATATCGGAACTGGTCGATATAGCCGCCCTTGGCCAGCGACAGGTAGTCGGGCAGGTCACCGATGTCGCTGGTGCCGGCGAAGGCGATGCCGATCCGCTCGATCGAGCCGTCGGCGCCGAAAAATCCCATGATCTTGGTCTGCGCGCTCAGCGACGTCGAGCCGTCGAAGAAGCCGAGTCCGTCCACCTTGTGCGGGTCGATGCCGAGTTCGGAAGCGGTCAGGTCTCGCCATCCGGCCGGCGGCGCCAGCTTGTCGCTGGTTCCCGTCAGCACGCCGCCCGCGTCTCCCAACGCGCCGAAGGCTCTCAGCTGGCTATAGCGCGCGAGGTTGAAGGCCTCGGCCACCTCCGCTCCCGCATTGTGGCCCTTGTAGTCGAAAATCGCCATCGGTTCCTCCCATCGGCGTCACGTCCGCAAACGCCGGCTTTCCTCCCGCTGACGTTTACGTGAACTGCGTGACGCTACGCCGGAAGTTTAGTTTGGGGTAGTTAGGGGCTCTACCATTTCAGGAGGGCTCGCGGCCGTCGCGAAGGAGCCCGGCCAGCGCCTCGAAATCCGCCCGGCGGGCCGTCGAGGGGCGGTGGACGAGCACGAGCCGCCGGGAGGGCGCGGGCTCCTGGAACGGCAGGACCTCGATGCCGCCGGCCGCCATCTCCACCCGCACGGCCATGTCCGGGATGAGCGTTGCGCCGAGCCCGCCCGCCACCATGCGCAGGATCGTGGACAGGCTGGTCGCACCGAGGCCCGAGAAGCGCGTGCTCTCGACGAGCTGGCAGACCTTCATCGCCTGTTCGCGCAGGCAGTGGCCTTCCTCCAGGAGGATGAGCCGCTCCCCCGCCAGCGCGCCGAGCGGCACGCGCCCCTGCTGGAACCGCCCGGCTTCGGCTAGGGGAATCGCCAGATGGAACCGATCCTCGAACAGCGCGATGGCCTGGAGCCGGTCCTCCCCGACGGGAAGGGCGACCACCGCGCAGTCGAGCTCGCCCGCCATGACGTCGGAGACGAGCACCCGCGTCAGGCTTTCGCGGATCGAGATGTCGAGGGTCGGATGTTCGCGTGCCAGCCGCGCGAGGAGCGTCGGCAGGAGATAGGGCGCGACGGTGGCGATCAGCCCGAGCCGCAGCCGACCCGACAGAACCGATCCGGCGGGCGTGCCGAGACCTTCGAGCTCGTCGACATCGGTGAGGATGGTGCGCACGCGCTCCACGATCGCCTCCCCGGAGGGCGTCATGGTCACGCCGGAGGGCCGGCGCTCGAAGAGGAGGCTGCCGAAGCTTTCCTCCATCGCGGCGATCTGCGCGGAGAGGGCGGGCTGGGAAATGTTGAGCCGCCGCGCCGCCTCCCCGAAATGGAGCGTCTCGGAAAGCGTGCGGAACGAGCGGAGCTGGCGAAGCGTGAGCATGGCGATAGGATAAGCTGATCGGTGCGGCCAGGAAATACGATTTGCGATGATCGCCGAGAGCGTATCAAAGTCCCCTGGAACCATTCCAGCTTAACGAAGGACACCGATATGGCCGACAAGCCGATCCTGACCACGACCGCCGGCGCCCCGGTTCCGGACAATCAGAACTCCTGGACGGCCGGCGAGCGCGGGCCCGTCCTTCTGCAGGACTACCAGCTGATCGAGAAGCTGGCGCACCAGAATCGCGAGCGCATCCCCGAGCGCGTCGTCCACGCCAAGGGCTGGGGCGCGCACGGCACGCTGAAGATCACCGGTGACATTTCCAAGTACACCAAGGCGAAGGTCCTCCAGCCCGGTGCCGAGACGCCGATGATCGCGCGCTTCTCCACGGTCGCCGGCGAGGCGGGCGCGGCGGATGCCGAGCGCGACGTCCGCGGCTTCTCGCTGAAGTTCTACACGGACGAGGGCAACTGGGACCTCGTCGGCAACAACACGCCCGTCTTCTTCGTGCGCGACGCCTACAAGTTCCCCGACTTCATCCACACCCAGAAGCGCCATCCGAAGACCAACATGCGCTCGCCCACCGCCATGTGGGACTTCTGGTCGCTCAGCCCGGAGAGCCTGCATCAGGTGACGATCCTGATGTCCGATCGCGGCATCCCGGTTTCCCCCGCGCATATGAATGGCTACGGCAGCCACACCTTCTCGTTCTGGAACGATGCCGGCGAGCGCTACTGGGTGAAGTTCCACTTCAAGACTCAGCAGGGCCACAAGCACTTCACCAACGAAGAGGCCGACGCGGTCATCGGCAAGACGCGCGAGAGCTATCAGGAAGCGCTCTATGGCGGCATCGAGAAGGGCGAGTTCCCGCGCTGGACCGTGCAGGTCCAGATCATGCCGGAGCTCGACGCCGAGAAGACGACGTACAACCCGTTCGACCTCACCAAGGTCTGGCCGCATTCCGAATACCCGCCGATCGAGATCGGCGTGCTCGAGCTGAACCGGAATCCCGAGAACTACTTCGCCGAGATCGAGAACGCGGCCTTCTCGCCGTCCAACATCGTCCCCGGCATCGGCTTCTCGCCGGACAAGATGCTCCAGGCGCGCGTCTTCTCCTATGCCGACGCGCATCGCCACCGGCTCGGCACGCATTACGAGAACATCCCGGTGAACCGGCCGAAGCACGAGATCCACCACTATCATCGCGACGGCCAGATGAACACGTATGGCGGCATCCGCACGGGCAATCCGGACGCCTATTACGAGCCGAACTCGGTGAACGGCCCGGTCGAGCAGCCCAGCGCCAAGGAGCCGCCGCTTCGCATCCACGGCGATGCCGACCGCTACAACCATCGCGTCGGCAACGACGACTACGGCCAGGTGACGGCGCTCTTCAACCTGTTCGACGCCGGACAGAAGCAGCGCCTCTTCGCCAACATCGCCGCCGCGATGTCGGGCATTCCGGAGGAGATCGCCGAGCGCCAGCTCGCCCATTTCGGCCGCGTCCATGCCGACTACGAGGCCGGTGTGCGCGCCGCCCGCAAGACCCTGACGGGCCGCGAGCCCGCCATCTCGGTGACGCTGGAAACGCCGCAGCAGGCCGCCGAGTAAGCTCGACCGTCGATCGAGGAGACTGGAAGGCCGGGAGCGATCCCGGCCTTCCTTCTTTCGGGCTCTGCAGAGGAAGCGCCTTGTTGAGGGCGGACGATGCCTTTATCGTGATGCCTTCACGTCAAGAGGCCGACATGGGATCGAACTGGACTCTGAAGGATGCCGAAGCGCAGTTCGCCTCGCTGGCGGAGGCTGCCTTCCATGGTCATCCGCAACGCGTGACGATCGAGGGGCTCGGCGAGGTCGTCGTCGCCGCGGCCTCCAGCTACGACCTGATGGAGAAGCGGCCCAAGACGTTTATCGAGCACATCATGGACTTTCCGAAGCTTCCCGAAGGTTTGGAAGACGTGTTCGACGACCGCCATCTCTATCCCTCGGAGTTTCGCGAAATCGATCTCGGCTGATGTATCTGATCGACACGATGGTTCTGTCCGAGCTGGGAAAGACTCAGCCGCATCCCGGGGTCGTGACCTGGATGGATGCGACCCGCTATCTGCAGGCTTACGTCAGCGTCATGACGATCGGCGAGATCGAGCGCGGCATTCACAAGATCGAGCAGCGCGAAGGGCAGCCGGCGAATCGACATCGGGACTGGCTGAAGCGCTCTCTGCTCGTCTATGACCAACGGATTCTGCCGGTCACGATCGAGGTCGCCCGCCGTTGGGGGCGCCTGACGGACGAGCTGCGCAACACCAACCCGGACCTTCTCATCGCCGCCACCGCCCTCGAACACGACCTCACCGTCGTCACCCGAAACACCCGACATTTCGAGCCGACCGGCGCGAAGCTCCTGAACCCCTACGAATCGTGAGACCTTGACCCTATTCCCGTGCCAGCCTTCGTCCTCCCGCAACCGCGCACAGGGAGCCCTCCCATGCGCCTAGGCGGACGCATCGCAGCCGCCGTCGAGGTTCTCGAAGACACGTCCAAGCGTCGCCGGCCGGTGGCCGATGCGCTGAAGGACTGGGGTCTCGCCCATCGCTTCGCGGGTTCGGGCGACCGGGCGGCCATCGGCAACATCGTCTACGACGTCCTGCGCGCCAAGCGCTCGCTCGGCTGGCGCATGGGCGACGACAGCCCACGCGCGCTGGTGCTGGCCGCCATCATGGACAATCGCGGCCTCGACGGCGCCGGCCTTGCCGCCGCGCTCGAAGGCGACCGCTTCGCCCCGACCTTCCCGAACGAGGCGACGCTGAAGCGCTTTTCCGAGGCCGATCGCTCCGCCGCGCCCGACGCCGTGCGCGCCGATCTGCCGGATTGGCTGGCCGCCGAGTTCGCCGGCGCCTTCGGCGACGACTGGATCGAGGAGGCTGCAGCGCTCTCCGCGCGCCCGCCGCTCGATATCCGCGCCAATGCGCTGGTCGCGACCCCGGGCGCCGTTCTCGGCGAGCTGTCGCCCTTCGGCGCCGAACCTGCCGGCATCGCGCCGGAGGGCATCCGCATTCCGCCGATCGCCGGCGACGGGCGACATCCGAACGTTCAGGTCGAGCCGGGCTTCCTGAAGGGCGCCTTCGAGATCCAGGACGAGGGCTCGCAGATCGCGGCCCGCCTCGTGGAGGCCGCGCCCGGCGAGACGATCCTCGACATCTGCGCGGGGGCCGGCGGCAAGACGCTGGCTCTGGCCGCCGCGATGAACGGGGAGGGGCGCATCCACGCCTTCGACAGCGATCGCCAGCGCCTCGCCCCCATCTACGACCGCCTGAAGCGCGCGGAGGCCTCGAACGTCGAGGTCCACGGCCCGCGCGACGATCTCTCCGCGCTGGTCGAGGCGATGGACCGCGTCGTCGTGGATGCCCCCTGCACCGGCACCGGCACGTTCCGCCGCCGGCCGGACGCCAAGTGGCGCCTCGCCCAGAGCGCGGTGGACAAGCGCATGGCCGAACAGGATCAGGTGCTCGACAGCGCCGCCCGCTTCGTCAGACGCGGCGGCACGCTCGCCTACATCACCTGCTCGCTTCTCGGCCGCGAGAACGGGGAGCGCATCGCCGCCTTCCTCGATCGTCATCCCGATTTCAAGCTCGACGATGCCGAGGCGATCTGGAGCCGCGTCCTTCCCGCGGCCGGCGGGCGCTACCGCGCCGAGGCCCTGGCCGGCGGCCGTACGCTGACCCTCACCCCGCGCCTCACCGGCACAGACGGCTTCTTCTTCGCGCGGCTGGTCCGCCGATGAGCCGCCCGGCCACCGCGAGCACCGCGCCGAAGCGCTGGGGGCTTCTCGCCCTCTTCGTCGCCGCCGTTCTCGGCGGGGGCATGGTTATCGGCATCAACAACCCGCCGGGCGACTGGTATGCGGGCCTGCAGAAGCCCTGGTTCACCCCGCCCGGCATCCTCTTCCCGATCGCCTGGACGGTGCTCTACATCCTCATCGCCGTCGCCGGCTGGCGCGTGGTCCGCGCTGGCCTCAAGGGCGCTCTGGCGCTCTGGCTCGTCCAGATGGCGCTGAACTTCTCGTGGTCGCCGACCTTCTTCGGCGCCCATCTCATCGGCTGGGGACTTGCCATCATCCTGGCGATGCTCGCGATGATCCTGCTCTTCATCGCCAAGACCTGGCGCACCGAGCGAACTGCCGCCCTTCTCTTCCTCCCCTATGCCGCCTGGGTCGCCTTCGCCTCCCTCCTCAACGGCTCGATCGCCCTCGCCAATTGATCCGCGAAACCTCGTCAAATGGGAATGCGCCGATGAGCCTCAGCGAGGGGACCGTGACCGAGCTGCATGTCGACGAGCTAGCCGGCCGGCGCGTGCTCTTCGCCATGGCGGCCGAAGCCGAATACGGCCCGCATCTAAAAGCCCGCATCCGCCCGCTGATGACGGGCGTCGGCCCGATCGAGGCCGCGCTCAGCCTCGGCGTCGCGCTGCAGGCGCTGGCCAATGCCGACCGTCTGCCCGATCTCGTCGTCTCGCTCGGGTCGGCCGGCTCGCGCGTGCTGGAGCAGGGCGCAGTCTATCAGGCCTCCTCGATCTCCTGGCGCGACATCGACGCTTCGCCGCTCGGCTTCACCAAGGGCGTCACGCCCTATGTCGACCACCCGATCCACATGCCGCTGCCGACGCCGATCGCGGGCCTGCCCGCGGCCCGCATGTCGTCCGGCGCGAACATCGTCTCCGGCGCCGCCTACGACGCGATCGATGCCGAGATGGTGGAAATGGAGACCTTCGCCATCCTGCGCGCCTGCCAGCGTTTCGGCCTGCCGCTGATCGGTCTGCGCGGCATTTCGGACGGCGCGGCCGAGCTTCACCACTACGACGACTGGACGGCGCTCCTGCCCGTCATCGACGAGCGCCTCGCCGATGCGGTGGACCGTCTGGCCGTCGCCATCGAGGCCGGACACGTAAAGGCCTTGCCTTATTGTCGACACTTGCCTAAAGCCCCGCGATGACACACCACCCCGACACCGTCCTCATCATCGACTTCGGCTCTCAGGTGACGCAGCTCATCGCGCGTCGCGTTCGCGAGGCCGGCGTCTATTCCGAGATCGTGCCCTTCCAGCTCGCCGAGGAACATTTCCATCGGCTGAAGCCTAAAGCGGTGATCCTGTCGGGCGGACCCGCCTCGACCGGCGATATCGACAGCCCGCGCGCACCCCAGGCCGTCTTCGACGCCGGCATTCCGATTCTCGGCATCTGCTACGGACAGATGACCATGTGCGTGCAACTCGGCGGCCGGGCCGAGCCCTCCCATCACCGCGAGTTCGGTCGCGCCTTCCTGGAAGTGCAGAAGAGCTGCGCGCTCTTCTCCGGCCTCTGGCCGGAGGGCACGCGCCATCAGGTCTGGATGAGCCATGGCGACCGCGTCATCGACATGCCGCCCGGCTTCGAGATCTTCGCCAAGTCGCCCGGCGCGCCCTATGCCGTCTTCGGCGACGAGAGCCGGAAGATGTACGGCCTGATGTTCCACCCCGAAGTCGTCCACACGACCGACGGCGCCAAGCTCATCGCGAATTTCGTGCACAAGGTCGCGGGCATTGCCGGCGACTGGACCATGGCCGCCTTCCGCGCGCAGGCGATCGAGGAGATCCGGGCCAAGGTCGGCTCCGGCCGCGTCATCTGCGGCCTGTCCGGCGGCGTCGATAGCTCCGTCGCGGCCGTCCTCATCCACGAGGCGATCGGCGACCAGCTCACCTGCATCTTCGTCGACCACGGTCTCATGCGCCAGAACGAGGCGGAGGAGGTGGTCACGATGTTCCGCGACCATTACAACATCCCGCTCGTGCATGTTCAGGCGCAGGACCTCTTCATCGACGCGCTGGAAGGCGAGGTCGATCCCGAGACCAAGCGCAAGACGATCGGCCGCCTCTTCATCGAGACCTTCGAGGCGGAGGCCGCCAAGATCGGCGGCGCCGAGTTCCTGGCGCAGGGCACGCTCTATCCCGATGTGATCGAGAGCGTCTCCTTCTCCGGTGGTCCCTCGGTCACGATCAAGTCGCATCACAATGTGGGCGGCCTTCCCGAGCGCATGAACATGAAGCTCGTGGAGCCGCTGCGCGAGCTCTTCAAGGACGAGGTCCGCGTCCTCGGCCGCGAGCTCGGCCTGCCGGAGCATTTCGTCGGCCGCCATCCCTTCCCCGGTCCGGGCCTTGCCATCCGCTGCCCCGGCGGCATCACGCGCGAGAAGCTCGACATCCTGCGGCAGGCCGATGCGATCTATCTCGACGAGATTCGCAAGGCCGGCCTCTACGACGTGATCTGGCAGGCCTTCGCCGTGCTCCTTCCCGTCCAGACGGTCGGCGTCATGGGCGACGGCCGCACCTACGAGTTCGTCTGCGCCCTGCGCGCCGTGACCTCCGTCGACGGCATGACGGCCGACTTCTACGCCTACGACATGGAGTTCCTCGGCAACACCGCGACCCGCATCATCAACGAGGTCAAGGGCATCAACCGCGTCGTCTACGACATCACCTCCAAGCCCCCCGGCACGATCGAGTGGGAATGACGCTGAGGTCGTAAGTCACGGCCGGGGCTCGTGCCCGAGGTGCCGGTGCCGGCGGGATGTCTCCCGCTCGGCGCGAGCCCGGTCCGGCATGCGGACTGTCTGCCGGCCTCTATAATATGATTGACTTAGTCAAGTATCGGTTGTTAGCCGCGGCAGGGCCGGGTCCGTTTTCCGGCGGCGTCGATCGTGGGGAGGACGATGGGCGCCAATCAGCACTTCCCTAAGGATGTGACGTCTTGCACCTGTCCCGCTACCTCCCCCTCGCAGCCGCTCTTCTCGGCATCGGTCTTTCCACCCCCGCCCACGCCACCGACTATCCGCTCGTCGTCACCGACCTTGCCGGCCGGAACGTCGAGATCAAGGCCGAGCCGCAGCGGATCGTCGTGCAGGATGGCCGCGATCTCTTCACGCTGGCGGTGCTCGACCGCGAGGACCCGTTCAAGCGGATCGTCGCCTGGAACAACATTCTCGCAAGGTCCGATCCGGACTCCTTCGCCGCCTTCGCCGCGCGCTGGCCCGAAAGCTCGGCACGGCCGATCGACATGAAGTTCGGCGACGAGGGCCAGGTCAATCTGGAGCAGGTCGCCGCCACCAAGCCCGATCTCCTGATCTTCCAGGTGCGCACGCGCCAAGCTCTCGACGATGCCGACCTGTTCGATCGCCTGGCCGGTCTCGGCATTCCCATCGTCCTGGTCGACACGGAACTCGAGCCGACGAAGAACAGCCCGAAGACGGTCGATCTGCTCGGCCGGGTGCTGAACCGGGAAGCGGAGGCCAAGGCCTTCAACACCTTCTACGCCGAGCGGCTCGCGCTGGTGCGCCAGCGCATCGAGGGCGCGCCGAAGAAGCCCCTCGTCTTCATCGAGGCCAAGGCGGGCCAGAAGGGGCCGGACTCCTGCTGCTTCACCCATGGCGACGTCTATTTCGGCAAGCTCGTCGCCGAGGCCGGCGGCGAGAATCTCGGCTCCCGCCTCGTCAAGGGCCGCACCGGCGACGTGGCGACGGAGACGCTCATCGACGCCAAGCCGGACGTCTTGCTGATGAGCGGCTCGAAGTTCAGCAATGACGGCTCGATTTCGCCGCCCATCGGCATCGCCGCGGATCGTGGACGGATCGAGGCATCCCTGAAGGTGTTGTCGGGCCGCAAGGGTTTCCAGTTCATCAAGGCGGTCGAGGACGATCGGGTCTACGGCCTCTATCACCAACTCTATGCGAGCCCCTGGAACGTCTATGCCATCGAGTTCATGGCCAAGGCCTTCTATCCCGATCGCTTCGCCGATCTCGATCCCGAAGCCGATCTGAGGACGCTGGTGGACCGCTTCACCGGCCTGCCCAAGGATCTCCCGCTCGTCTTCGGGGCGAAGGCGCCGCTGGCCGACTGAACGGCGGTGACGCCGAACGGCGCGGGCCGGCCTTTCGTCCCCGCGCCGCCGAACGGGCCCCGCCCGTCTCTCGAACAGCGGATGCCCGCATGACCCGTCTCTCCCTCGAAGCCGATTCCAGCTCGCCGCTGGGATCGGCATCCTCCGACTATGGGCGTTCGGTCGCGCGGCGCGTCGCCATTCTCGTCGCCCTAGGGCTCGTCGCCGTCGGCGCCTTCGTCGTGGACATCTATGTCGGCTCGGGAACGCTCGGCATTTCGGAGGTGACGGAGGTCCTGTTCCGGCCGGACCGGGCCGAGGCGAGCGCGCGCTTCATCGTCTGGGAGCTGCGCATGCCGATGACGCTGATGGCGCTCGTCGCGGGCATCGGCCTGTCGCTGTCCGGCCTTCTCATGCAGACGATTCTCGATAATCCGCTGGCCGAGCCGTTCACGCTCGGCGTCTCCTCGGCCGCCGGCTTCGGCGCGGCCCTGTCGCTCGGCTTCAGCGTGTCGGTGACGAGCGCGATGCCCTGGCTGCCGGGCGAGCTGATCACGGCGGTGAACGCCTTCCTCTTCGCGCTCCTGGCGGTCGGCCTCGTCCTCGGCCTGTCGCGCGGGGGAACGAGCGTCCAGTCGATCACCCTTCTCGGCATCGCGCTCCATTTCGTCTTCTCGTCGCTGCTCTCGCTCGTTCAATATGTGGCGAGCGTCGACCAGCTGCAGAGCATCGTCTTCTGGCTGATGGGCTCGCTCCAGCGGGCGACCTGGCTGAAGGTCTCGATCGCCGGCGGGCTTTGCCTCGTCGCGGTGCCCATCGTGCTCGTCAATGCCTGGGCCCTGACGACGATCCGCTCCTTCGGCGAGGAGGCGGTCGTCTTCGGCGTCCGCGTGCGCCTCATGCGCATCGTCATGCTCGGCCTGTCCGCGCTCCTGGCCGGCGCGGTGACGGCCGTGGTCGGCATCGTCGGCTTCATCGGGCTGGTCGGCCCGCATGTCGCGCGGCTTCTGGTGGGCGAGGATCACCGCTTCACGATCGCGGCGACGATCGCCGTCGGCGCGGTCTTCGCCCTCTTCGCGTCCGTCGCCTCGAAGGTGGTCATCCCCGGCGCCGTGCTGCCGCTCGGCATGGTGACCTCGCTGACCGGCCTTCCGTTCTTCATTCTCCTCGTTCTGCGCCAGACCGCGCGGGCGGGTGGCCGATGAGCCTCGAAGTCTCGGCCTACTCGGTCTCGATCGGCTCGCGGGCGATCGTCGAGGACATGGCGTTCCGCGCCGAGCCCGGCGGCATCGTGGCCTTGCTGGGGCCGAACGGCGCGGGCAAGTCGAGCGTCCTGAAAGGCTTCTGCGGCCTTCGGCGGGCGAGGGGCCGCGTCCGTCTCGACGGCGAGGATCTCCTTTCGATGACCGCCGCCGCCCGGGCCCGCCTCGTCGGCTATGTCGCGCAGGACGTCACGCATCTCGACGTGCAGATGACAGTGTTCGAGCTCTTGCTGCTCGCCCAGAGCGGCGGACGAAGGTCCTGGCGCGCCCCGCCCGAGAGCCTTGCCCGAGCCGGGGAGATCCTGGAGCTTCTCGGCCTGTCGCGCTTTGCCGACCGTCGGCCGGGGGCGCTGTCCGGCGGCGAGCGGCAGATGATCGCGCTGGCTCTGGCTCTGGTGCGCCGGCCCCGCCTCCTGCTGCTCGACGAGCCGACCTCGGCGCTCGATCTCGCCAACCAGCTGCAGATGCTCTCGGCGGTCGAGCGCTACACGCGCGAGCATGGGGTCGTCACGCTGACCGTCCTGCACGATCTCAATCTAGCCACGCGCTACGCCGCGTCGAGCATCATCCTGCGGAACGGCGCCATCCATGCGGCCGGACCGACGCGGGACGTGCTGACGCCCGGCACGATGCAGGACGTCTACGGCGTCGACTGCCGCTTCGTCGACATCCCCGGCACGTCCTTCACGGCGCTCTTCCCCGTGGCGATCGCGGGGGCGGGAAGCGGGGAGACCGCCGCCTGAGGCACGGCTGCGATGCGATGAGGCCCGACCGCCTTTCGGCGACCGGGCCTCGCTTCGTCGGATGCCTGCCGTCGGAGGCGGCGGGGCCGCCCCGATGCGCGCGGTCGGAGCGCCGCGCTCAAGCGGCGTCGGCGGTCGCCCCGGCGGTGATGTGCTGGAACACCTCGAAGCCCTCGAAGGAGGGGCCGCCGATATAGGTCGGCTCGCGCTCGCTGGTCTTCGGGCGCGCATGGGCGGCGCGGAAGGCGTCGGAGCGCGTCCAGGCCTCGAAGTCGGCCTTGCTCGCCCAGACCGTGTGCGAGGCGTAGAGGACGTGGTCCTCGCGCACGGGGCCGCGCAGCATGTGGAACTCGACGAAGCCGGGAAGGCCCGTCAGGTGGCTCTCGCGCTCCAGCCAGATCGTCTCGAACTCGGCCGTGCGGTCCGGCATGACCTTGAAGCGGTTCATGGCGATGAACATGATGATCGTCCTTTTCTCTTCAAACGTTGCGGCGCCCGGCGCCGTCAGAACTGGTAGGTCAGCGTCGCCTTGAAGCTCCGTCCGGGCTCGGTGAAGTAGGGCTTGGCGAGCGAGGTGGAATCGGGAATGTCGAGCCCGTCGTAATAGATCTCGTCGAAGAGGTTGTAGACGCCGCCCTTCACCTTCAGCCCCTTGACCTCGGTCGGCGCCCACCAAGCCGTCAGGTCCACGAGATTGTAGCTCGGCGTCGCCGCGAAGTCGTTCTCGACCTCGTCGCGGGCCGCCGCCGCCGTGAAGATCACGTCGGCGCCGTAGACATCGGTCGCATAGCCGACGCCGAGCCGCGCCTTCACCGCCGGGATCGTGTTGAGATGGACGTCGGTGTCCGTGTCGCGTCCGACATAGCCGCCGAACGTGGCGAAGCCGTGCCAGCCGGAGGGGTGGGCGACGTTGGCCGTGGCCTCGAAACCGTAGATCTCGACATTCGCCCGGTTGACGATCTGCGTGATGCCGAGCGGATAGACGCCGGGCGAAAGGCCGACGGAGGCGGGCGTGACGGCGACGTCGTCGATGAAGTTCTCGTAGGTGTTGTAGAAGGCGTTGACCGAGCCGTTCAGTTCGGGCGTGCCGAACTTGACGCCCGCCTCGAAGCCGTCGCTCGTCTCGGGCTTCAGGTCGGGATCGCCGATGCGCAGGTAGGTGCCGGGGCCGCCATAGGTGAGGTAGAGCTCGTTGGCGGTCGGCGCGCGGAAGGCCTGGGCCCACTGGCCGAACACGGTGATCTCGGGCGCCAGATCGTATTCCGCGCGCAGCTTCGGCGAGAGCGCGCTGTCGCTGGAGGAGGCCGGCAGCCCGCGATAGGTCGGGTTGCGGGTGTAGCCTTCGGTGGCCTGTGGCTCCTGCTCGTACCAGTCGAAGCGCACGCCGGGCGTCAGGCGGAAGCGGTTTTCGAGGAAGGCCATCTCGTCCTCGACGAAGAGGCCGAGCGTCGTGCCGTCGACATCGGGCATGTCCGACTGGTTGGAATGGAGGAAGTTGCAGTTGAAGAAGGCGGGCGGATAGGGCGGCGGCGGGCAGCTGTCGCGCCCGCTCGAGGCCTGCGTCGCCTGGCTCATGAAGGCCTCGCCGCCGAAGCTGACGCCATGGTCGATCGCGCCGGTCTGGAAGCCCGCGAGCGCGCTGCCGGAAAGGCCGAAGGTCTCCTCGCCGCGCTCGGTGAGGCGGCGGTAGTCGCCGATGGGCCGCGTGCGCCGGATGGCGTTGAAGTCGTTGTCGATCTCCTGGTTCTGCCAGTAGACGACGGCATGGGCTGCCCGGATGCGGTCGTTCGTTTCTTCCGGGGCGTAGTCGTATTCGAAGGACAGGCGCTGGCGCTTGTTCGTCTCATCCCGCGTGACCGAGCCCGGCACGTAGGTCGTGGTGAGGGCGGTGAACTCGTTCGTGTCCTCGTCGCGGTCGAAGGACTCCGCCGTCAGGCCGAACACGTGACCGCCCTCGACATGCTGGTTGATCTTGGCGAGCAGGCTCGTGCGGTCGTAGTCGAGCGGGTCCTTGTCCGTGCGCGGGGCGCCGAAGCCGCCGATGACGCCCTGGTTCTCGATTTCGTTTCCGCGCCGGAAGCCGGCCTGGACAAGGCTGTACGTATCTCCGAAGCGCGCCGCCAGCGCCTGGTCGACCGACCAGCTCCGGTCCTTGGAATCGTAGCCTGCGCGGCTGAGCCCGCCGAAGCGCTTGTCCCCGGGCAGCAGGTCTTCCGGATCGAGCGTGCGCAGCGCGACGACGCCGCCGAGCGCGCCGCCGCCGAACACGCTGGAATTGGCGCCCTTCACGATGTCGAGGCCCGACAGCGTGTCGAAGTCGAAGCTCGCGGACCCGCCGACGAGCCCGCGCGCGCCGTCCTCCAGCCAGGGAACGCGCACGCCGTCGATCGTGGTCAGAACGCGCGAGCGGTCGAGGCCGCGAATGTTGAAGGAGCGCGAGCCCTCGCTGAAGTTGATGGCGGGATCGAGCCGCGAGACGTCGTCGAAATCGTCGACCTGCGCCGCGTCGAGTTCGGCGCGGGTGACGCGCTTTGTCAGAACCGTCTCGGCGCGCCCCGCCGGCTCGGCCTTCTTCGCGCCGTCGAGCGTCACCGTGTCGAGCACGATCGCCTCGTTGCTCGTGCCCGTGGCGGAAGCCGTGGTCTGCGCCAGCGCTCCCTGGCTCGCCGCCGCCAGGAGGGCGAGGCTCGTGGCTAGAGCCGTCGTCGTGCGGCGTCGCATGCAGTCCATGGTCGTTCCCCTGTTCGGTCGTCAAACAGCATGGCTGGCGTGGTCGCCGCAGGTCGCGGGATGGCTGGCTTTGCCTCGTGACGGACGTCCGACCCCCTGCCGGATGTCCGTTGGATGTTGACGGTCCTATCGAAATATGAACATGAAAGTCAACAATAAGTCTGGGAATGAATATAGTTGAGAACCATTCCAGATTTGAGCAATTCCAAACAGCGGCGACGTCGTGAGCAATAAGATCCAACATCCGGAAGAGAACCCGCCCGGCGGGATGCCCTCCCTTCGCATCTACACTGCCGAAGACCTGTTCGTCGGCGATCGCGAAGTGGGAATTCGGCATGCGGGAAGCTTGTATCGCCTGTCGATGACGCGGCAGGGCAAGCTGATCCTCACGAAATGAAAGCATCGTCGATGACCCCGTTTCCCGCTGCCGCGTCCTCGCTGCGCGTCCTTCTCCTCTCCGCGGGGCTTCTCGCGGCGGCGCCGGCGCTCGCCGAAGGCCCCTCGCGCATCGTCTCCATCGGCGGCGCGACGACCGAGATTCTCTATGCGCTGGGCGAGGAGAAGCGGATCGCCGCGGTCGATTCCACCAGCCTCTTCCCGCCGGAGGCCGCCGCATCCCATCCCAATGTCGGCTACATGCGCGCCCTCTCGGCCGAGGGCATCCTCGCCCAGGCGCCCGACCTCATCCTGATGGAGGCGGGCTCCGGCCCGCCGGAGGCCGTCAAGGCCATCGACGGCGCGGGCATTCCCGTCGTCCACGTTCCCGCCGGCTTCGATGCCTCCGGCATCGCCGGCAAGGTCCGGACCGTCGCCAAGGCGCTCGGCGACGAGGCCGAAGGCGAGGTGCTGGCCGGGAAGATCGACGCCGAGTTCGCTGCGCTCGCGGCCGATCTGTCCAAGCTGGAGCGCCGGCCGCGCGTCCTCTTCATCTATTCGCTCGTCGACGGGCGTCCGATGGCGGCGGGCGGCAGGACGGCAGCGGACGGCATCATGACGCTGGCGGGGGCGACCAACGTCCTGTCCGGCTTCGACGGCTACAAGACGCTCTCCTGGGAGGCCGCGACCGAGCTTCAGCCGGACGTGATCCTGATGGGCGAGCGCGCGGGCGCTCCGACCGACAGGGACGCCATCCTGGCGCTGCCCGCCATCGCCGCGACCCCGGCCGGCCGAGACAAGGCGCTGGTCTCGATGGACATGCTGTATCTGCTCGGCTTCGGCCCGCGCACCCCGGCCGCCGCCCGCGATCTCGCCGCGCGCCTCCATCCCGAACTGCCGACGTCGGCTCTCCCGGTCAAGGCGCCTTGAGCCTCGCGGTCGGCATCTTGCCCCGGCAGAGAGAGGGCGACCGCGCAGGCCGCGGCACCGTCGCGCTCGGCCTTCTTCTTCTGGCGCTCGGCGCTTGCCTAGTCGTCTCGCTCGGCGTCGGGCCGGCCGGCCTGTCGCCGGCGCGCGTCGTCGAGATCCTCCTGGCCGGGCCCGGCTCGCGGGAATCGATGGGGGAGACCGTGATCGTCTGGCAGATCCGCCTGCCCAGAGCCCTGCTCGGCGCGCTGGTCGGCGCCTCGCTCGGCGTGTCGGGGGCGGTCATGCAGGGCCTCTTCCGCAATCCGCTGGCCGATCCCGGCCTGATCGGCATCTCCTCGGGAT
The DNA here is from genome assembly GCF_001425485.1 of Aureimonas sp. Leaf427. GTDB lineage: Bacteria > Pseudomonadota > Alphaproteobacteria > Rhizobiales > Rhizobiaceae > Plantimonas. Next base: position 33,057 of record NZ_LMQW01000048.1, read on the forward strand.
CCGCGCTCGGCGCCGTGTCGATGATCGTCGGCGCGGGGGGCGTGCTTCGCACGCTCGCCGCGGCGCTCGGCGGCTTCGCCCTGCCGGTCGCGGCCTTCGTCGGCGGTCTCGCCGCCACGAGCGTTCTCTACGCCATCGCGACGCGCCAGGGCCGAACCAGCGTCGCGACCCTGCTTCTGGCGGGCATCGCCATCGGCGCCTTCGCCAGCGCCGCGCTCGGCCTTCTCGTCTATCTCAGCGACGACCAGCAGTTGCGCGACATCACCTTCTGGACGCTGGGCGGTCTTGCCGGCGCGAACTGGCCGAAGCTCTTCGCCTGCGGACCCATCATGCTCGCCGCGCTCCTCGCCGTCCTGACCCTCGGCCGAAGCCTCAACGCGCTCACCCTCGGCGAGGCCGAGGCCTTCCATCTCGGCATTCGCGTCCAGCGGGTGAAGCGGCTCGCGATCTTCCTCGTCTGCGCGGCGACGGGAGCGGCCGTCGCGGTCGCCGGCGTCGTCGGCTTCGTCGGCATCGTCGTGCCGCACATGCTGCGCCTCGCCATCGGCGCCGATCATCGGGTTCTGCTGCCGGGCTCGGCACTCCTCGGCGCGATCCTTCTCCTCCTCGCCGACATGGTGGCGCGCACCGTGGCCTCGCCCGCCGAGCTTCCGATCGGCATCCTGACGGCGGCCCTCGGTGCGCCCTTCTTTCTCTGGCTGCTCCTGCGCCGCCGCGGCCTTGCGGCCTTCTGATGCTGGCGCTCGATCGGATATCCCTCCGGCGAAACGGCCGGACGATCCTCGACACCGTCTCGCTGGAGCTTCGGGCCGGATGCTTCACCGTGCTCGTCGGGCCGAACGGCGCGGGCAAGTCGACGCTCCTGAAGGTGCTGACCGGCGAGGTTCGACCCGACGAGGGCGAGGTCCGCTTCGAGGGCGAGCCGCTCGGCGCCATCCGACCGGAACGCCTCGCGACGCGCCGGGCCGTTCTGCCCCAGGCCTCGCATCTGGCCTTTCCCTTCACGGTCCTGGAGGTCGTGCGCCTCGGCCTCGAGGCGCGGCCCGGCCTGTCGCCGGATGCGCGGCGCCGCGAGCCCGTGCTGGCGCTGGAGCGCGTCGATCTCGGCGGCTTTGCGGCCCGCGTCTTTCAGGATCTCTCCGGCGGCGAGCAGCAGCGCGGCCATCTCGCCCGGGTTCTCGCGCAGATCGGGCCGCCCGTCGAAGGGGGGCGGCCGAAGGCGATGCTTCTCGACGAGCCGACGGCCAGCCTCGACATGCGCCACCAGCTCGACGTTCTGGAGCTCGCGCGCGACTTTTCGGTTGGCGGCGGTTTGGCGTTCGCGATCGTGCACGATCTCAATCTCGCCGCCGCCTATGCGGATCGCCTCGTCGTCATCGAGAAGGGCCGCATCGCGCTGGATGGGGCGCCGGATGAGATCCTGCGCGACGGGCGCATGGAAGAGATCTTCGACGTGGCCTTCGACAGGATCGAACCGGCCTTGGGCGCGCTCCATCTCGTGCCGCGCCGGCGAGCCTGACGATCCGCGGCCGCGCCAGGGGACGGAAAGGCGAACGCCAGACCGAGGTCTGGCGTGCCATGGAAGACTGTTTTCGACGGCGATCCACCGCCGGGGGCCGCGTCCCCGTACCGTCCCGCGATCGTCGCGGCCTGCGGCGGGGTTCGGCTTACTTCTTCGGCTTCGGCGGGGTCACGCCCGGCATTTTCTGGCTGGGCGCCGAAGCGTTCGCCTTGGGCGCCGCCGGCTTCTTGGTCTTGCCCTTGCTTTCCTTCATGGCCTTCTCCTCCAGCGTTCCGATGAACGCCTCATCCAGATAGGGCGCGGAGGGCGGAAGGGAGGCGCCTCGTCAGGCCCTTTTCGCGCCGTCGCTCCGCTTGCCCCGCGCGACGATCTGGAGACCGTCCTCCGGGAAGGGCCGCTGCAGCTTGGCTGCCTGCGGCCAGGGCGCGCGAAGCCAGAGGTCCATCTCGTCCGGGTCGGTCAGGATGACCGGCATCGTCTTCGGGTTGACGGCGCCGACGGTCTTGTTCGCATCGCTCGACAGGAGGCCGAACGCATCGACCGTCACCTCCACATCCGCGGACTTGCGAACCGAGGTCCAGCGTGTCCAGAGGCCGGCGAAGACCATCATCGGCCGCTCCTCGCCGGCGGCGAACCAGACGGGCGCCCGTCGCCTGTCGCCCGTCGCCTCGTGTTCGGTGAAGGAGGTGAAGGGCACGAGGCAGCGATGCTCCGCCGGCAGCCACTGGCGCCAATGCGGGCTCTTCGTGTCGCGGATGTTGGTGACGCCCGGATCGTTCGTCCGGCCCTTGAGCGCGAAGGTCGTCGACGGCATGCCCCATCGCATCAGGGACAGGACGCGGGCGCCGTCGATATATCGGACCACCGGCGCGGAGTCGTCGGGAAAGATGCCCGGCATTGGCGTCCAGTCGCCCGCCCGGTCGATGGCGGCGCGGGTGAGCTCGCGGATGGCCGCCTTGCCCTTTGTCAGGCTGTAGAGATCGCACATGCCGGGGAAGAAGCATGAGACCGGGCGGACAGTCCAGCCGTCGCGCTCCGCGATGCACCGATCCCGATGCCGTGTGCCCCGCGCGGTTTGCCGGTCAGGCATGACGCTGCGTCATGTCGCTGAGTTTATCGCTAAGTTCGTCTGATGGAAGTTGACGATCCGCTAGACACGAAAAGCACAAACGGAAAAGCGGGTCGACATGCTGTCCGTCGACAAGACTTATTAAGCCGATCCACACGTCCATCCGCCATGATGGGACCACTGCTTGCGGGGTGCATCATGCCGTCTGTCCACAGCGACGACCTTCAGTCTCGGCTTCTGATTCAAAGCGTCACGGACTACGCCATCTATATGTTGAGCCTCGATGGCCACGTCACCAGCTGGAATCCCGGCGCGGAGCTCGCGAAGGGCTATCGGGCCGAGGAGATCCTGGGCCGGCATATCGGCTGCTTCTACGGCGAGAGCGACCGGAGCGCCGGGATTCCCGAAAGCAATCTCGACACCGCCCGCCGCGACGGTCGCTGCGAGGACCAGGGCTGGCGCTACCGAAAGGATGGCAGCCGCTTCTGGGCCAACGTCGTCATCGACGCCGTCGAGGTCGACGGCGAGATCGTCGGCTTCGCCAAGGTGACGCGCGACTGCACCGAGCAGCGCGAGCAGGCGCTGGCCCTCGCCGCCATGTCGGACCATCTGCGCACCGTTCTGTCCTTCAATCCGCACGCGACCTGCCTGCTCGACGCCGATCTGCGGATCGTCCTCGGCAATCCGGCCTTCGCCGCGCTGCTGGGGATCAATCGGGGCGCGGGCGAAGGGGAGCGCTTCGCCGATCTCCTGCGCGATCCCTCGGGCGAGGCTCCGAAGGCCGCGACCCTCGATCTTCTGGAGGACCTTCGCCAGACGACGTGCCGCGAGGTCTCGCACGAGATCGACTGGAACGCCCGGACCCTTCTCGTCATCCTGCGCAGGGCGGAGGACGGCGGCACGGTTCTGTCGCTGGAAGACGTGACGGAGCTTCGCCGCAGCCAGAAGGCGGTGCTGCGAAAGGCGACGCACGACGCCTTGACCGACCTGCAGAACCGGGACGCTTTGCAGGCGCGCCTCGGCGCCCGCCTCGCCGGCGCCTCGGCCCCGTGCTGGCTCCTCTATGTCGATCTCGACCGGTTGAAGGCGGTGAACGACACGCACGGCCATCTCGCCGGGGACGCCGTCCTGAAGGAGGTCGCCGGCCGGCTGTCGAAGGGACTTCGCGACGGCGACCGCGCCTATCGGGTGGGCGGCGACGAGTTCATCGTTCTCGTCGATGGCTCGCCGAGCGCGGGCGACGTCGCCGCCATGGCGAAGCGGCTCCACGACAGGCTCGCATCGCCCTTCGACTTCGAGGGGCGAACGCTGGGCATGGGATGCAGCATCGGCATCGCCGTCTCCAGGCCCGAGGACGAGGCGACGCCCTCCGACCTCGTCGATCGCGCCGACATCGCGCTCTATCAGGCCAAGCACGACGGGCGCGGATGCGTTCGGTTCCACGACGAGGAGATGGCGCTGTCGGCCCTGAAGCGCCGGACCATGGAAATGCAGCTGCGACAGGCGATCTCCGGCGAGGAGTTCCGGCTCTTCTACCAGCCCGTCAGCAAGGCCGACGGCGCCGGCATCGAAGGGTTCGAGGCGCTGATCCGCTGGACGCAACCCTGCGGCACCATGATCCCGCCCGGCGACTTCATTCCGCTGGCGGAGGAACTGGGCCTCATGGCCGAGATCGGCAACTGGGTCTTCCAGACGGCCTGTCTCGAGGCGGCCTCCTGGCCGTCCCACCTCACTTTGGCGGTCAACGTCTCGGCCACGCAGATGCGCGACCCGCTTCTGATGGAGCGCGTGCGGGCTGCCCTCGACCGGAGCGGGCTCGACCCGCACCGTCTCGAAGTGGAGATCACCGAGACCGCGATGATCACCGATCATGCCCAGACCCTGTCCATCCTCATGGAACTGCGGGCCATGGGCATCCTCGTCGCCATCGACGATTTCGGCACGGGCTACTCGTCGCTGAGCTTCCTGCAGACGCTGCCCTTCACCCGCATCAAGATCGACCGCAGCTTCGTTCAGGACATCGCGAGCAACAGCCAGTCCATGGCGATCGTGCGAGGCGTCATGCGCATCAGCCGCGATCTCGGCCTGCAGGTCACGGCCGAGGGCGTCGAGACCGACGAGCAGCGCGAGATCCTTCTCGGCGAATCCTGCCAGAACCTGCAGGGCTATCTCATCGCCAGGCCCATGCCCGTCTCGGAACTGAAGACCTTCCTCGCCAAGGCCGGCGCGCCCTCCGACGCCCGGACCCGCGCCGCCTGAGGGGCGAACCTCCGACGACGATCGCGGCGACCGTTGCTGCGTTCCGAAGAGAAGAGAAGCGGTGGGGCGTAATCTCGCGAGACGTGCGCCGCCTTATGTTCGAGGATGTCATCCAGGCCGATGCAGGCGCTCCGCCGAAGCGGGTTCGGCGCGAGCAACGCCGCCGCCGCACGGCCGGCCGATAGCGCATTGCCGGTCCGTTCGCCGCGGCTTAGGCTGCCCGCATGATGACACCCGCCGAATGCATCGCCGCCCGTTCGCTCCTCGCCTGGTCGCAGCTCCATCTCGCGGAAGCCACCGGCGCCGATGTCTCGGCCATCCGAAACTACGAGGCCGGCAAGATCGCTCCGGCCGAGGCGAACGTGGAAGCGCTGAGGCGGGCTCTGGAAGCGGCCGGCGTGCAGTTCGTTTCCGAGATCGGCGGCGGTGCCGGCGTGCGCCTGCACGAGTCCGGCATCGGCTGAAACGGCTGACGCAGGGCGAGCCGACCCGTCCGGGTCCAGAATTGGGCTCGTCGGCAAGCCCCTCGTTCATATGCGCATGACGGGGTCGGGCGTCGCCGCCGGGCAATCCTTCGATCAGAGCGACGACTGGACGGCGTTCCGAACCGTCCCGAGATCACCCGGATGCGACAAGGCCCGCCCGGTTTTCTCCGAGGCGGGCCTTGTCCTATCGACGGGAGCGGATCGATGCGGTCCGCTCGATCCTCAGTGCGCCTTCACCAGACCCTGGACATGCGCCATGTGCTTCTCGAGCGCCGGCAGCGTCGTCTTGGCGAAGGCCACCACCGCCGCGTCGTCGCCCGAGCCGGCATAGGTCCGGAAGAGGGCCACGGCCTCCATATGGGCCTGCGCCTGCATGTCGATGTAGAGCGTCTGGAAGTCCGCGCCCTCGGCCGCTTCGAGTTGGCTCAGCATGGCGGCATGCTTGGGCGCCAGGGCGGGATCAGCGGGGGCGGCAGCCGCGCCCTTGCCGAGGGCGGCCTTCAGCTCCGTCTCGGCCTTCGTATGATCCTCGATCATGGCGGCCGCGAACGTCTTCACGTCAGCCGCCTCGGCCTTCGTCTTCGCCATCTCGCTGGAGCGGATCTCGAACTGGTCGGAGCTCATCACGGTCTTGGCGAAGTCCGGCGTTGCCACCGTCATGATCGGATCGGCGGCGTCGGCCGACTTGGCATCGGCCGCGAAGGCCGCCGGCGTCGACAGGAGGAGGGCAAGCGTCAGGGTCAGCGTCTTCATCGCGGTTCGGCTTTCGTAGGATGGGAAAAGGGGGCGGCTGCGGATCACTGGCCGGCCTTGGCGAAGGCCTGCTTCAGATCGGCGACCGCCATGTCCATGGCCTCCTTGGCCGCCGGCACGACCTTGCCCATGCCGAAGAACTCGTGCGTCACGCCCGGGAAGGTCTTCTCGTTCACGGCGACGCCCGCCGCCTTCAGCTTCTCCGCGTATTCTTCGGTCTCCGAGCGGAGCGGATCGATCTCGGCCGCGATGACGGTCGCCGGCGCGACGCCGGCCAGGTCCTTGCGATCGACGAGATCGATGCGGGGATCGGCCGTCTCGTCCTTGGAGGCGAAGACATGGTCGACGAACCAGGCGATGTCCGGGGTCGCGAGCGGCGCGGTCTGCGTGAAGGCCGTCTTCGACGGCGTGTCCATGGCGTTGGAGGCGATCGGATAGACGAGAAGCTGGTGGACCGGCTGCGTCGCCTTCATCTCCTTCGCCATCAGCGCGACGGACGCGGCGAGGTTGCCGCCGGCGCTCTCGCCGGCCACGGCGATCCGCCGGCTGTCGCCGTTCTGCGAGCCGATGTTCTCGACCACCCAAACATAGGCGTCGTAGGCGTCCTGATGCTGCGCGGGAAATTTCGCTTCCGGCGCATGGCGATAGTCGACCGACACGACGATCGCGCCGGTGCCGAGCGCGAGGCTGCGGGCGGACGCATCGTAGGTGTTGATGTCGGCGATGACCCAGCCTCCGCCGTGATAATAGACGATGACGGGAAGGGGCCCCGTGCCCTCGGGAATGTAGAGGCGGGCCGGCACGCTACCGGTCTTGGTCGGAATGGCGATGTCCTTGGTCGCAACCTTGGATTCGGGTGCCGGCGAGATTCTCTTGTCGCGCTGGACGCCCATGGCCGCATCGGCGGCGCTCGCCTGCATCCGGGCCTCGGGCACGGTGAGGGTCGAGACGGGCTTGGCCTGAAGCTCCTTCAACTTGTCGAGAACCGCCTGCATCTCGGCCGTCGGCTTCGGAGCGTCCTGCGCGGCAGCGGGAAGGGCGAGCATGGGCATGGAGACGAGCAGCGAAAAGCCGACGAGGCTGTCGCGGAAATATCGGGATGGCATGGGAGATCCTTGAATGGAGGTCCCACGAAGAAGCCGCCCCTCGATCCCCGCGTTCCCGAAAACCGGGATAGGCGCCTACGGAGCCGGTCAGTTGCGCGTGACCGCCCCGTGACCGTCACGTCCATCAAGTCCGCTCTCGCTCCGGTCCGGCATCGTCGAGCGACCCGAACTCAGCCGCCCGGCTTGCGCCATTGCGCCAGACCCTCCCGGTCGTTTCGATCCAGCGCCGTATAGCGGACGGAGCGAGCCCGCTCCCCGCACCACGAACAGCGCCACGTCCGATCCTCGATGGCCTCCCCGGGACCGATCGTCTCGCGAAAGTCGGACGCGCGAAACGTCGCCGTCTTGCCGCAGCCGCACCGAACCTCGACCCCGAGCCCCCTGCGAACCGCCTCACCGAAGAGCTTGATGTCAGACAGCATGGCTGTGACCCTGTTTCCGTCCGGAACAGAATAGAAACAAAATCTTGCGGGCAAGCCTCGGGGCCGACATCCTCAGGGTCGGTCGTCTTGAACGACCGGATGCCTCGGCATCTTCGATGCGTCGATTCTAATGCTCTGGAATGTTTTCCTTGAAGATCACCTGCAAGCGGGGCGGGTGGCCTTCATAGGGCACGTCGGAAATGGCGTGGGTCAGGATGTTCAGCGCCTCCCGCGCCTCGACGCGGGGGTTCTGATCGATGATCGCGTCGAGCGTTCCGTCGAGCAGCAAGGCGCGGGCGGCCGCCGTGAGGTCGTGGCCGATGAAGGTCACGTCCTTTTGGAATCCGTGCTCCTTCAGGGCCTTTGCAATGCCGGTATTGCCCGCGCCGACATTGTAGATCGCGGCCAGATCGGGATGGCGGTCGAGGAGGGCCGAGGCCTCCTCGTAAGCCTTCTCGCGATCGTCCAGCATCTCCCGCATCTCGACGATGTGAAGGCCCGTCGCCTCCTCGTTCAGGAAGTGGCGAAAGCCCATCTCGCGCTCTTCATGGCCGCGATAGGACAGCGAGCCGGCAAAGAGAGCGATCTTCGTTCGGCCCGGCCCGACGAAACGCTTCACGAGATAGCCCGCGAGGCGGCCGGCGGCGCGATTGTCGATGCCGACATAGGCGACGCGCGGCACATGCAGGATATCCGAGGCGATGGTCACGACCTTCACGCCGCTCGACGACAGCGAGCGGATGGCCTCGCGAACGGTCGGATGATCCAGCGCGATCACGCCGACGCCTTGCGTCTTTCCCTGCAGCCCCTGCAGCATCCGCGCGAGGGCATCGGGGTCGAACCCTTCGATCGTTTCGACATGGACCGCGATCCCGTCGCGCGCCTTGCCCTGGCCGAGGAGTTCGGCCTGAAGCGTTTGCATGAAGGGGTTCGTGCCGGCGGGCAGGGCGAAGTGGAGGTCGATTCGCTCGCCGGGCCGATGGGCGACAGCGGGGCCGGTCCCGCCCTCCTCGCCGATATAGCCGAGCCGCTGCGCGGTCTCCAGGACGATCTGGCGTGTGCGGGTTCGGACCCCCGAACGGTTGTTCAGGACGCGGTCCACCGTTGCGGGCGACACGCCGGCCTCTCGAGCCACGTCGATCAGGGTTGCACGCACGCTCGCTTCACTCCGGCTTTCCCATGCGTTCCAAGCCAAGCCGCTTCGAACGCGCACGAGTCCCGCTCCCACATGAGTCCCGTTCTTAGCAGACTTCGCGCATCGGCATGATGCGCCGCAAGCCGATCTCCACCGACGACTGGATCGTGCAGGACGAGGGTCTTCGATCGGTATCCGACGACGAGCCTCACGCTCCCCCGACATTATTTGAGGCATTATGACGTAATTTGACGTTGACACCTCTCGAAAGCCCGCGTCAATATCCCGTCGCGAAAGCGGGTTGAGGAGCCTGCTCCGCGGGAGGACATCGTGATGTCGTACAATGACCGCTGCTCGCGGCGTCGATCTTCGACGTGCCGCGACAGGATCGCCATGCGCATGCCGGCCTTGCCGTTCGGCGCGAGCCGCCGCCGGGGCGCGGCGCGATGAGCGCTGCCGCACACGGCAGGCAGGCTGCGATCCTGACCGCCACGTCCTTCGCGCCCGATGTCGAGGTGCGGAGCCGGGGCTACAGGATCGGTGCGATCGGCGCGGGCATGATCATGTCCGAATGCCATCTTGCAGCCTACAAGGAGGCCGGCTTCACCGTCGCAGCCATCGCCTCGCGGACGAAGGCCAAGGCTCAGGCCGTGGCGGATCGCTGGGGCATCCCGACGGTTCACGACACGCCGGAGGCGCTTCTCGAAGACGAGAGCATCGAGATCGTCGATCTCGCCTATCCGCCGGACCAGCAGCCGGACCTGATCCGGAAGGCGTTCCGGCAGCCGCATATTCGCGGCATCCTCGCGCAGAAGCCGCTGGCTCTGTCGCTGGACGAGGCCATCGCGCTCCGCGACGAGGCGAAGGCGGCCGGCAAGATCCTCTCCGTCAACCAGAACATGCGCTACGACCAGTCGATGCGCGTCGCCCGGCAGATCATCGACAGCGGCGCGCTCGGCGAGATCGTGTTCGCCCAGATCGACATGCACGCCATCCCGCATTGGCAGCCCTTCCTGAAGGACTACGACCGGCTGACGCTGTCCAACATGAGCGTGCACCATCTCGACGTGCTGCGCTTTCTCCTGGGCGAGCCGACCGAGATCACGACGCAGACCCGCCGGGACCCGCGAACGACCTTCGACCACGAGGACGGCATCACCGTCTCGACGCTTCGCTTCGCCTCCGGCGCTCTGGCGGTGTCGCTGGAGGATGTCTGGTCCGGTCCCCGTCAGGAGGGATACGAGGACGACCAGCACATCGGCTGGCGCATCGACGGCACCAAGGGCGTCGCCAAGGGCACGATCGGCTGGCCGACGGGCGCGGCCTCGACGCTGACATTCGCCGCGACGGAAGCGACCGCGGGGCGATGGGTGACGCCGACCTGGGACACGATGTGGTTTCCCCATGCCTTCATCGGCGTGATGGAGCAGCTCCAGCATGCGATCGAGACGGGCGCCGAGCCCGCTCTGTCGGTGGCCGACAATGTCCGGACCATGGCCCTCGTCGAGGCCGGCTACCGCTCGATCGCGGAGGGCCGCACCGTCCGGCTGTCCGAGATTTCCACGAACCGTTGATCGCAGGGAGACCATCGACATGATGCAGACCGGCATTTTCACGGGCTATTTCCCGTATGGCCTGAAGGAAACCGCACAGAAGATCCGTGCGCTGGACTTCAACACGGTGCAGCTCGACCTGCACTTCAAGGATGTCGACCTCTCGGCCGGCCAGATCAGCAAGGACAAGGCCAAGCAGGTCCGCGACACGTTCCGCGACCACCACCTGCCGATCTCGTGCATCTCCGGCTACACGAACATCATCCATCCCGATCCGGCCGAGCGCGAGAAGCGGGTCGGCTACCTGAAGGAGATCATCCGCAACGCCCGGCATTTTGGCACGCCCTACGTGATCTCCGAGACCGGCACCTACAACACCGAGTCCGACTGGGTGCACCACGAGAAGAACAAGACGGAAGAGGGCTTCGAGGAGTGCCGCAAGGTCGTCGCGGACCTCGCCCAGACCGCCTATGACCACGGCGCGGTCTTCCTGCTCGAGACCTATGTGAACAACGTCGTCGGCTCCGTGGAGGAGACGGTGCGCATGTTCGCGCAGGTCGACCATCCCGGTCTCGGCCTCCTGATGGACCCGACCAACTACTTCGAGACCCACAATATCGACCGGATGGACCAGATCCTCGACCAGGTCTTCGACACGCTCTCGGACAAGATCAAGATCGGCCATGCCAAGGACGTGAAGCGCTCGGGGGACGACAAGTCCGAAAAGCATGCCGACATCGGCGATGCCGACGCTTTGGAGAGCCACACCTTTCGCGGGGTCGGCGAGATCGAACTGCCGGCACCCGGCCTCGGCTCGCTGAACTACGACCTCTACCTGAAGCGGCTCTCCGAGAAGCATCCGAACATCCCGATGATCATCGAGCACCTGTCGGAAGACGACGTGCCCCGCGCCAAGACGTTTCTCGACGGCAAGCTGCGCGACAACGGCCTCTGAAGCTCCAACCGAAGGGACGACGACGATGAGGACGGTTCTGAAGCTGGTCTCCGCCACGCTGATCGCCTGCGCGGCGCTAGCCGCGCCCGGCCATGCGCAGGAGGCCAGGAAGACCTTCTATCTCCTGTCGCATGGCGGGCCGTCGGACGCCTTCTGGCTCGACTGGAATGCCGGCGCGCAGAAAGCCTGCGAGCAACTGGCGGTCGACTGCCAGATCTCCTTCTCGGGCGGCGACATGGCGGCGCAGAAGGAGGCCTTCAACTCCGCCATCGCCGCCAAGCCCGACGGGATCGGCACGACTTCCGCGCAGCCGGGTCTCTGGACCTCGGAGGTCAAGGCGGCCAAGGAGGCCGGCATTCCCGTCGTCTTCTTCAACACGGACGATCCGGCGACCGGACGGCAGGCCTATGTCGGCGCGGATCTGACCGAGGCCGGCGCGACCTGGGCCCGCTATCTCGTCGACAACAAGCTGGTGAAGCAGGGCGACAAGGTCTTCCTGCCGGTGGAGGTGCCGGGCGCCAGCTACCAGCAGCTGGAAACCGCCGGCATCGCCAGCGTCTTCGACCCCCTGGGGATCACCTACGACGTGGTGGATGCCGGCACGGACCCGGCCGGCATCATCGCCAAGATGAGCGACTACATGCTGGCCAACAATCCGCCGGCGATCATCGCGCTCGGCGATTCCGTCGCCTCCGCCGTGCGTCAGGTCTTCGACAATGCCGGCATCGCGCCGGGCTCGGTGCCGGTGGTCGGCTGGGGTAATTCGCAGGCGACGGCCGAGGCGGTGCGCGACGGCTACTTCAAGGCCGCGGCCTGGCAGTATCCGTCCGCGCAAGGGTTCATGCCGGTGGCGCTTCTGAACCTTGCGGCCTCCGGCGAGCCGATCGGCTACGACATCCAGACCTTCAGCCTCTACGACCGAACGAGCGTCGAGCCGATCCTGAAGCTCTATTCCAAGTGATCGAACCGTCGCCGGCCGTCTTCGGGCCGGCGGCCTTGCGCGGGAACGTCCGATGTCCGCTTTGACCGAACCCTTGCCCCCGGCCGGGCGATACTGGCGGGGGCTGGCGGCCTCGCCGCAACTGGCTTCGCTCGTCATCCTCGTGGTCGTGCTGATCGGTTTTTCGATCGCGCGTCCGGCCTTCCTGTCGCCTCTCAACATTTCCAACATGATGGCCTTCCTGCCCGAGCTCGGCATCATCGCGCTCGGCATGACGCTGCTTCTGACCGCGGGCGAGTTCGACCTGTCGGTCGGCGCGACCTTCGCGCTCGCGCCGGTGATCGTCATGCTGCTCGCGCAGAATGGCGGGATCGACATCGGCACGGCTCTGGCGATCGGCCTCCTCGTCTGCATCGCCATCGGCCTGATCAACGGGTTGATCGTCACCAAGATCGGGATCTCGTCCTTCCTGGTGACGCTCTCGATGCTGATGATCGTGCGCGGCGTCGCGCTCTACATCACGCAAGGCTTTCCGCTGAAGGCCTGGAACGAGCCGGGCGTCTTCGTCAGCCTCCTCGCCGGCAGCTTCACGCTCGGCGGGTTTCGGCTCTACACCTCGCTCTGGTGGTTCATCGCGCTGACGCTCCTCTGCGGCTACGTCCTGAACTACGCCAAGCTCGGCAACTGGATCAGCGCCATCGGCTCGAACCGCAATGCCGCCGTCGCGCGCGGCGTGCCGGCCGATCGCGTCAAGATCGGCCTCTTCGTCCTGACCTCGGTTCTGGCCGGCCTTGCCGGCATGATCAGCGCGTTCCGCATCTCCAACGCCTCGCCCGTCGCCGGCACCGGCTACGAGCTCGAGGTCATCGCCATGGTCGTCGTCGGCGGCACCGCGCTGACCGGCGGGCGCGGCACCATCCTCGGCACGATCATCGGCGCCTTCATGCTGCGCGCCATCCGCAACGGGATCGTGCTGATCGGCGTGCCGGGCCTCGCCTTCAACATCTTCGTCGGCGCGATCATCCTCGTCATGCTGATCGTGCATGCCATGATCCGCAAAGGGAGCCTGCGGCGATGACGGGCGCGGGCGAAATCCTGCGGCTCGACCGCGTCCGCAAGAGCTTCGGCCATGTCCACGCGCTGCGCAGCGCCTCCCTTATCGTGCGCGAGGGGGAGGTGGTGGCGCTTCTCGGCGACAACGGCGCGGGCAAGTCGACCCTCATCAAGGCGATCTCCGGCGTTCACCCTTTCGACGGCGGCGAGATCCATGTGCGCGGCCGGAGGGCGACGATCCGCAACGCGCGCGATTCCATGGCGCTCGGCATCGAGACGATCCACCAGGACACCTCGCTCGCACCCGATCTTTCGATCGCTCGCAACCTCTTCCTCGGCCGCGAGCCGGTGAAGCTCCCCTGGCTCGGCGTCTTCGCCCCGCTCGATTTCGCGGACCTGCGGCAGGCGGCGGCGGCCCTTCTGCGGCGCGTCGGCATCTCCAAGAAGCTCGATGCCGACGTCCTCGTGAACACGCTTTCCGGCGGCGAGCGGCAGTCGATCGCGATCTCCCGCGCCATGCAGTTCGCGGCCAAGCTCATCATTCTCGACGAGCCCACCAACAATCTCGGCGTCGAGGAGACGCATGGCGTGCTGCGCTTCGTGCGCGAGGTGAAGGCGGCCGGCCACAGCGTGCTCCTCATCACCCACAACATCCACCACGTCTTCCAGGTCGCGGACCGGATCGTCGTGATGCGCCGGGGGGAGGTCGTGGCGGAGAGGAACGTCGCCGATACCGATCTTCTCTCGGTCGAGGCGCTCATCATGGGGGTCGACGTCGCCGATCTGGCGGTGGACGCGAAGGCTCATTGAGGACCCCCGCATGGTAGAACTTTACGGACGGAGCTTGACGCGGCGCGAGGTCGCCGAGCGATCCGGAATGCTCTCGCAGTTCGCGGGCGTGCGGCTGATGACCCTCGGAGACGGCGTCGAGCGCGGCATCCGAATGCTGGAGTTTCGCACCGGCTCGGGCCTGCGCTTCACCGCCCTCGTCGATCGCGCCCTCGACATCGCCGACTGCGACCACATGGGTCGGGCGATCGGCTGGCATTCGCCCTCCGGCTTCCGCCATCCCGGCCTGCACGATGACGAGGGCGAGAAGGGCCTCGCCTGGGCGCGCTCCTTCTCGGGCCTCCTCGTCACCTGCGGCCTCGATCACATCCTCGGCCCCGAGGAGGTTCCCGCCGACACCTACAACTATCCGGGCAAGCGGAGCGTCTCGCACTCCCTCCACGGACGCCTCAGCACCATCCCCGCCCGCCTCACGGGCTATGGCGAGACCTGGACAGGCGACGAATGCGTGCTCTGGGCAGAGGGCATCGTGCAGCAGTCCGCCGTCTTCGGCGAAGACCTGCACCTGATCCGCCGCATTGAGGCCGATCTCGGCGGCAACGAGATCCGCATCCGCGACCGTGTCGAGAACCACGGCTTTTCGCGGACGCCGCACATGTTCTTCTACCACGTCAATCTCGGCCATCCGCTGCTCGACGAGGGCACGCGCTATGTCGCGCCGATCCGGGACGTCGTCTGGGCCGCGCATGCGGGCGAGGCCTATCGGCGCCAGAACGCTGGCTACCGCACGATGCCGGCCCCGCAACTCGGCTTTCGCGAGCAGGTCTGGGAGCACGAGATGGCGGCGGATGCGCAAGGGCGCGTGCCCGTCGCCGTGATCAACGAGGCCGCCGGGCTCGGCTTCGAACTCGTCACGCGCAAGTCGCAGCTCCCCTGCGCCTATGAGTGGCAGAACGTCCAGGCCGGCCATTACGCGCTCGGAATCGAGCCCTCGACCCATCATGTCCTCGGCGACCTCGCCGCCCGGGATCGCGGCGAGATGATCTGGCTGGAGCATGGCGAGAGCCGCTCCTACGACGCGACCTTTCGCATTCTCGACGGGGCCGCGGCCCTCGACGAGGCCGAACGGCGCATCCGTTCCATCGCCGTGCAGCCCGAGGAGGAGTTTCCGACGCCTTCGGGGCACTTCGTCCCGCTGCGACAGAATGACGTGAAATGATGTGAAAAGACATTAATTGAGATGTCTCATTGATGTGCGCCGCATCGCCTGTTATGGCTGGAGCTCAAGCATTGGTTCTGCATCATTCGGGAGGCATGGATGAGCATTGCTGAGAATCTCCAGCCCGCGCGCGCGCGCCGTGACTACAGCCTGACCGGCGTCAGTTCGCGCGAGGCGGTGGAAAATGGTCTGGCGGCCGCGGAGTGGTATCACACCGACATCTCCCGCAAGGAGATGAAGGCGCTGATGCAGCGCTCGGACCAGCCCGCAATCCGCGACACCGCGATCTGGCTGGGCACGATGGTGCTGGCCGCGGCGGGTGCGATCGCCTTCTGGGGCACCTGGTGGTGCGTGCCGTTCTTCCTCGTCTACGGCGTGCTCTACGGCTCGGCCTCGGATTCACGCTGGCACGAATGCGGCCACGGCACGGCCTTCAAGACGCGCTGGATGAACGACGTCGTCTACCAGATCGCCTCCTTCATGCTCATGCGCAATCCCGTGACGTGGCGCTGGAGCCATGCCCGGCACCACACGGACACGATCATCGTCGGCCGCGACGCCGAAATCGCCGTGATGCGCCCGCCCGATCTTCTGAAGACCGCGCTGATGTTCACCGGCCTTCTCGACTTCCGCTATTCCCTGCCGACGCTCGTTCGTCAGGCAACCGTCGGCCTCGATGCCGACGAGAAGTCCTACGTGCCGGAGATGGAGGTCGCGAAGGTGAAAACGGCCGCGCGCTGGCACGTCGCGATCTATGTCGCGACGATCGCGCTCGCGCTCGCCACCGGGTCGTTCCTGCCGCTCATGCTGATCGGCCTGCCCCGTCTCTACGGCAGCTGGCACATGGTCCTGACCGGGCTCCTGCAGCATCTCGGCCTCGCCGACAACGTCACGGACCACCGGCTGAACACGCGCACCGTCTACATGAACCGCGCGAGCCGCTTCATCTATTGGAACATGAACTACCATGTGGAGCACCACATGTTTCCGATGGTGCCCTATCACGCGCTGCCCCGGCTGCACGAGATGATCAAGCACGACCTGCCGGTGCCGAACCCGTCCATGTGGCACGCCTACAAGGAACTCTGGCCGGTCCTGAAGAAGCAGCTGCGCTACGAGGACCATTATCTCCGCCGCGACCTGCCGCCGACCGCAAGGCCCTATCGCGGCGAGTATCACGACTTCGAACTGGCCGCCGCCGAGTAACGCCCCGCAGGATGGTCGAAGACACGACCGCGGCGCCGGACGAACACGACCCATGGGAGGATATCGATGACCGGCTGGGTTGACGCCTGCGCTGCCGACGACGTGGACGAGGAGGACGTGATCCGCTTCGACCATGCCGGCCGCACCTTCGCGATCTACCGCTCCCCCGACGACGCCTACTTTGCGACGGACGGCCTCTGCACGCATGAGAAGGTGCATCTCGCCGATGGTCTCGTCATGGACGACGTGATCGAGTGCCCCAAGCACAACGGCCGTTTCGACTACAAGACCGGGCAGGCCAAGGGTGCGCCGGTCTGCGTCAACCTCCAGACCTATCCGGTCAAGGTCGAGGCCGGCCGTGTCCTGATCGACATCGGCTGACCTTATGACGATCCCGCCCTTCGAGCGCGGCATGGTCGTCGTCGGTGCCGGCGAATGCGGCCTGCGCGCCGCCATCGGCCTGCGCGAGCGCGGATCGACGGCGCCCGTCACGTTGATCGGTGCCGAACTCCATCTTCCCTATGAACGACCGCCGCTGTCGAAGGACGCGATGGCGATCGACGGCGGCCCCGAGCCGAAGGCCGTTGCGAGCCGGGACATGCTGGAGGAGCAAGGGGTGTCGCTGATCGCCGGTGCCGAGGTCGTCGCGATCGATCGCTCCGCCAAGGCCGTGCGCCTCTCGACGGGCGGCCTGATTCCCTACGACAAGCTTCTTCTCGCCACCGGCGCGCGGCCCCGTCGCCTGCCGATGGCGGAGGGCCTTTCGGCCTGCGTCTATCTGCGCACCTTCGACGACGCGCGGGCGATCCGGGCCCATCTGACGCGCGGCGTCCGCGTCGCGGTGATCGGCGGCGGCTTCATCGGGCTGGAGCTTGCCGCCTCGGCGCGGCGGCTCGGCTGTCCGGTCACCGTGGTCGAAAGCCTGCCGCGCCTCTTGATGCGCGCCGTGCCGGCGGACATCGCGGAGGTGATCGAGCGGGAGCACCGGGACCGGGGCGTCGACATCCTGACAGGCATGACCATCGAGGCCATCGAGGAGACCGAGACGGGCCTTCGGATCGCGCTGGCCGGCGGCCGGACGGTGGAGGCCGACCTCTGCATCGTCGGGATCGGCGCCGTGCCCAATGTCGAACTTGCCGAAGGGGCCGGCCTCGCCACCTCGAACGGCATCGCCGTCGACGCCGAACTGCGCACGAGCGATCCCGACATCTTCGCAGCGGGTGACTGCTGCTCCTTTCCGCTGGATCTCTACGGCGGCCGCCGCCTGCGGCTGGAGGCCTGGCGCAATGCGCAGGAGCAGGGGGCGCTCGCCGCCGCGAACATGCTCGGCGGCCACGAGGGCCACGATGCCGTGCCGTGGTTCTGGTCGGATCAATACGATCTCGGCCTCCAGATCGCGGGCCTCTGCGACGAGGGGCGCCATGTCGTGCGCCGCGATCTCGGCGAGGGCAGCTTCATCCTCTTCCATCTCGCCGAGGACGGCCGGCTGGTCGCGGCCTCCGGCATCGGCCCGGGCACCGCGGTCGCCCGCGACATCCGCCTCGCCGAGATGCTGATCGCAAGGCGCTCGCGCCCGGTCCCGCAGGACCTCGCGGCACCTCACGTCAAACTCAAGGCGCTGCTGGCGGCTTGAAGCCGGCCATTGCGGGAGGGAATTTTTCATGAAGCGCATCAGGCCGACCGTCGCGGATCTCAGGGCCATCAGGGGCGAGCGCGAGCTGACCATGCTCCGCGTCATGACGCTGGAGGAGGCGGAAGCCGCCGAACAGGCGGGAATCGACATCGTATCTGTCCCGCCGGACCTGATGCTCCACCCGAGCTACCGGGACGCCGCGCCCAGCCTCTTCTCCATGCCGGGGGAGAACTTCTACGAGATCGGCACGGGCGACGACTTCGTTCGCTGGGCGTTCCGAATGGTGAAAGCCAGCGCGGACGCCGTCTACTGCAGCGCCAGCACCGCCACGATCAAGCGCATGGCGGACGAGGCCATTCCCGTCATCGGCCATGTCGGGCTCATCCCCTCGCGCCGCACCTGGACGGGCGGATGGAAGGCCGTCGGCAAGACGGCGGCCAGCGCGCTCGCCATGATGCAGGAGGTCCGCGCCCTCGAAGCCGCCGGGGCCTTCGGCGCGGAGATCGAGGTCGTGCCCGTCGAGGTCGCAGAGGCCATCTCGCAGCGGACCTCGCTCTTCATGATCTCGATGGGGTCGGGCGGCGGCTGCGACGCGCAATATCTCTTCGCCGAAGACATTCTCGGCGCCAATCGCGGCCGCGTTCCCCGTCACTCGAAGGTCTACCGCAACTTCGCCGCCGAACACGACCGCCTCCAGCAGGAGCGCATCGCCGCCTTCTCCGAATACGTCGCCGACGTCAACGCGAAGTCCTTCCCGGAAGACCGCCACGTCGTCCGCATGGACCCGGCCGAACTCGCCCTCTTCAACGAGCGCATCGACCGGCTGTGACCGCCGGACGTTCGAAGCGCGGAAAGCCAATACTTGTGGCGAAAAGGTCGTGGGACAGGCCTTCGGAACCGACATGTCTACGGCAAGGGCGCCATCGTGCTGGCCGACTACGCTGCGATGGCGGAGCGGCTCGGGCGGCTGAAAGGCAGCTTCATCCCGTCGATCAACGACCATCCTGCGATCCGCGAAATCTTCGCCGCCTTCGACATCGAGCGGGTCGAAGCGACCTATAGCGTTTCGAAGGGCGATCCGTTGAAAGCCAGCCAGCTGATCATTCGTTCGGTAATGCCGTTTCGAGGCGTTGAATGCGCGCCATGCGAGTTGCGGTCAATGCGAAAGCCGCTTCAAGTTGTCCCAAATCGCGCAGCGCGCTACAGTTCAGGTTGCGTCCCGAGTCAGCCTCTGCGACGTAGTGTAAATGGCTGAAACCCTAATCGAGAGCCTTGTTGATTACAGTGTCAGCCTGAATGGCGTCATCATTCCAGTGGGCTCGGTTCAATCTGCACTGGCAAGGTATGCACAATGCTTATTCGTCTGGAACGACGATGAAGTATACAAGGTTTCTACCGCAGGCTCTTCGGTGGCGATCAAATATCGGGGACGATTTCTTTTGATATGCTGCCGCCATCAGCTGAAAGGTATTGATCCTTCTCGCGTATCGCTTCTGACATCCGATGGAGAGTCCTGCCTTTCTTCAGCTGGAGTCAGGCATTTTGATCGCAGGTTGAACGAGTGGGATTACCATGACCTCGCGGCGTTCGACTTCACGGAACCCTGCCTCTGCCATCCTTCGATGCAGGAACGGTTCTTCACGTTAAAAACCGCTCCGCCCAACGGCCCGAACGTCGAAATTCCGTTCCTCATACTCGCCGGGTTTCCATCAAAAGCTCAGGCGTATGAGTTAGAAGACAACAAGCTCGGATTAGCTAAGCGGATACAAATCTGCGTCCTCGATAGTCAGCCCTCCGACGATTCTCTCCTACTGCTGCGCACTATAGACCCGATGACATACGAGCCGGATGGAATGAGCGGGGGATCTGCATTCTCCGTCCATATGGTCCAGGACGCCCTAACCGCGTTCTTCGCCGGTATCATCGTCAGAGCGGGAAATGGCTTCTACCGCATCGTCAAAGCGGGATATGTCATTCGCTTTCTAGATCAATTCGTCAACGATCTAGAGAGCTGACACCGTCCCTTCGGTGAAACGCCGCTATGCCTCGCCTGGAACGATCTGATCGAAGGCAACGGGAAGGGCTTGAGGAGGCAGTGAATGGATTGCGGACCGCTCTCAACTCGCGCAGCGCACCACATAGCCGGGACAGCTGCATCGTGAATTCGCCCCTGGGTTCACGAACAGATAAATCATCCCTCTGGGCGGAGATTTAGTCAACGAAATCAATAGGTCTAATGGCGGAGAGAGCGGGATTCGAACCCGCGTTACGCTTTCACGTAAACACACTTTCCAGGCGTGCGCCTTCAACCACTCGGCCACCTCTCCGTCGCGGCGTCCGGCGGGCCGGGCGCTGCGGAACCGGGGGCGGCGGGCGCTCCCGGTTTTGGTTGGCGTGACCTACCACCGGTTCGCGGTAGACTTCAACCCCCGTCACCCTCTCGTCACAGGCTCCCGCAAGCCTCGCGGCGAATTCGGGGCTGGCTGCCGCCTTCGACGAGCAACCAATGGACGGAATGTGCCTGCCGAGGGCGAGGTCGTGGACGCGGCGGATGAGGTCTTCGGGACGACGGAGAGCGGTCTTAAGCGATTTCGGGCGGCGAGGGGCCGGCGGCGGCAGGCGAAGGCACGATGTTTTAGAAGGCGAGAGTTTTCGACAGGGAGCGCTTGGCGCCTTGGAAGACATCGACGCCCTGGAAAGACGGTGGCTCAGACGGGTTCGCAACGATACCGGGACGATCCAGGCGGCATTGCATCGAGGGGGCTGTCCTCCCACTTAATGGAGCAGCGGCGCGGGGCGCGTCGGGTTCGATCGCCGGGTTTGGGAGAGGCGCATGATCCGGTTTTTCGTGAACGCGGTCGGAACGCTGCTTCTGGCGCTGGCGCTCGTCTTCGCCGTCGGGGACATCGCCCGCTCGATCGCGCAGGATGCGGTGCGGATCACGGCCATGGGCGATGCGATGGCCTCGATCGGCCTGCCCTTCGGTCCCGGCGCTGAAACCTCCAGCGTGACCGCCGATCTCATCGTCCTCGTCTCCTCCTGGCCGGCGGCTCCGGTTCTGGCCGTCTTCGCCTTTCTCGTTTTCCTTCTCGCCCGGCCGCGCGAAGCGCGGGCCCGCCGTCTGGCGCGCTGACCGGAGCGGTTCCCGAAACAGCAGCCGAAAAGGCCATCTCGATGTTTCTCCTCGACATGTTTTCCAAGAAGATGAAGCTGCCGACGCCCGAAGAGGCGCTTCCCGGCCGGTCCGAGCCGCTTCCCACCGCCGCCACGCATTTCGTCAACGGTCACCCGATCAAGGCGCCGTTCCCGGAAGGGCTGGAAACCGCGATCTTCGGTCTCGGCTGTTTCTGGGGTGCCGAGCGCGTCTTCTGGAAGACGCCCGGCGTCTATTCCACCGCCGTCGGCTATGCCGGCGGGGAGACGCCGAACGCAACCTATCGCGAGGTCTGCACCGGCCAGACCGGGCATAACGAGGTCGTGTTCGTCGTCTTCGACCCCAAGATCGTGTCCTACGAGGCGCTGCTGAAGCTCTTTTTCGAGAGCCACGATCCGACGCAGGGCATGCGTCAGGGCAACGACATGGGCACCCAGTACCGCTCGGGCATCTATCTGACCTCGCCCGGCCAGCGCGAGGAGGCCGAGTCTGCCAAGGCGGCCTATCAGAGGGCGCTGACGGCGGCCGGACATGGCGGCCAGATCACGACCGAAATCCGCGACGCGCCGCCCTTCTACTATGCCGAGGAGGAGCACCAGCAGTACCTCGCCAAGAACCCGAGCGGCTATTGCGGCCTCGGCGGCACCGGCGTGTCCTGCCCGATCGGTCTGGCCGTCGCGAGCTGATCGTTTGGCGGGCAGCGATGGTCGCAGCCGATTTTAGATGCGGGCCAAGCCCGGTCGTGCCAGTCTGAGGACGGTGCGGCCGGGCTTTTTCGTGCCGGCGAGACAAGATCATCGAGGCTGCCGGGAGGCGGCCGAGATCCAAGGGAGCGTAACCTTTATGCGTGCATTCTGGACCGGACTTCTCGGCGCGACCGCGCTTGCTGCGGCCATTCCCGTGGGCGCCGCCTCCGCCGCCGAGATCAAGCCGGCTGTCGTCTACGATGTCGGCGGCAAGTTCGACAAATCCTTCAACGAGGCCGCCTATGCGGGCGCGGAGGCCTACAAGACGAAGACCGGCACGGCCTATCGCGATTTCGAGGTGCAGCAGGATGCCCAGCGCGAGCAGGCGCTCCGCCGCTTCGCGCGCGACGGCGCCTCGCCGATCGTCGCCATCGGCTTCAGCCAGGCGGCGTCGCTGGAGACGGTCGCCAAGGAGTTTCCCGACACCAAGTTCGCCATCGTCGATTCGGTCGTCGACCTGCCGAACGTGCGCTCCATCCTCTTTTCCGAGGAGCAGGGCTCCTATCTCGTCGGCGTTCTCGCCGCGATGAAGTCCGAAGGCGGCAAGGTCGGCTTCGTCGGCGGCATGGACATCCCGCTCATCCGCAACTTCGCCTGCGGCTACAAGGGCGGCGTGAAGTCGGTGAAGGCGGATGCGACGGTCATCGAGAACATGACGGGGACGACCGGCGCGGCGTGGAACGATCCCGTGCGCGGCGGCGAGCTTGCCAAGTCGCAGCTCGACCAGGGCGCGGACGTGATCTTCCATGCGGCCGGCGGCACCGGCATCGGCGTGCTCCAGGCGGTCTCCGATGCCGGCAAGTTCGGGATCGGCGTCGATTCCAACCAGAACGACCTCCATCCCGGCCATGTCCTGACCTCGATGGTGAAGCGCGTCGACACGGCGGTCGAGAAGGCCTTCGAGGATGCCGCGGCCGACAAGTGGACCTCCGGCAAGCAGGTTCTGGGCCTCGCCGAGGACGGCGTCGGCTATGCGCTCGACGACAACAATGCCAGCCTCGTGACGCCCGAGATGAAGGCCGCCGCCGAGAAGGCCAAGGCCGACATCATCGCCGGCACCGTGAAGGTCCACAGCTACTACGCCGACAACGCCTGCCCCTATTGAGGCGGCTTCGCGGGCGCCCCGACGGCGCCCGCATCCCGGCTTCAGTAATGCGGCGGCCGGTCGATCGCGGGCGCCGGCTCGGCCTGCTGCAGCCGATCGGCGAACTGGCGGAGCACGGCCTCCAGCCGGTCGATCGCCGCGCCCTGCCGGCGGACCTCCTCGGAGAGGTCCTCGATCACGAGGCCCTGATGCGAGAGGAGGATCTGCAGATCCTCGATGCGCGGGTCGGCGTTCATGGCTCGGGTCTTTCCTGGTTCGGCTGTCGGGCGAGGCTCTATCATCCAAAGCCCGCGCGGCGAAACATCGGCTCTGGAGAACGCCCGGCCGCATGGCGAAGGCGGCTTTCCATCGCGCATCCAAGTCCATAGACTCGGCGAGGGCATAAGGACGGAGCGTTCATGGCGGCGATCGAGCTGATCGGAATTTCGAAGAGCTTCGGCGCCGTCGCCGCCAATCGCGACATCCGCCTCGCCGTCGAGAAGGGCACGATCCACGGGATCGTCGGCGAGAACGGCGCGGGCAAGTCGACGCTCATGTCGATCATCTACGGCTTCTATCAGGCCGATTCCGGCGAGATCCGCGTCGACGGCAAGCCGATCGCCATCCGCGGCACGAGCGAGGCCATCGCGGCCGGCATCGGCATGGTACATCAGCACTTCATGCTGATCGACAATTTCACCGTCGTCGAGAACGTCATGCTGGGCGCCGAGAAATCCGCCTTCCTCTCCTCCGGCATCGCGCGCGTGCGCGCCGAGCTGAAGCGCCTGTCGAAGGACCATGGCCTCGACATCGATCCCGATGCGGTCGTCGGCGAGCTGCCGGTCGGGCTGCAGCAGCGGGTGGAGATCCTGAAGAGCCTCTATCGCGGCGCCGATATCCTGATCCTCGACGAGCCGACGGGCGTCCTGACGCCGCCCGAGGCCGATCATCTCTTCGCCGTGCTCCGCCAACTGCGCGACGAGGGCAAGACGATCATCCTCATCACCCACAAGCTGCGCGAGATCCTGGCCGTCACCGACAGCGTCTCCGTCATGCGGCGGGGCGAGATGGTGGCGACGGTGAAGACGGCCGAGACGAGTTCGGCGGCGCTGGCCGAGCTGATGGTCGGGCGCCGTGTGCTCCTCTCGGTCGACAAGGCGCCGGCGACGCCGCGCGAGACGCGCCTGTCGGTCAAGGGCCTGACGGTCCGCGACGGACGCGGCGTCGCGATGGCCAAGGACGTGTCCTTCGATCTGAGGGCCGGCGAGATCGTCGGCATCGCCGGCGTCGCGGGCAACGGCCAGTCGGAGCTTCTGGAAGCCCTGGCGGGCCTGCGCGGCGCCGAGAGCGGCCGGGTCGAGCTTCTCGGCGAGCCGCTCGATCCGACGCGGGCCGGCGATCCCGCCGCATTGCGGGCGAAGGGCCTCGCCCATGTGCCGGAGGATCGCCACTCCATGGGCCTCGTCCTCGCCTTCGAGGAAAACGAGAATGCCGTTCTCGGCTATCATCGCGAGCCCGGCTTCTCGCGCGGCGGCTTTCTCGATCGCGCCGCCATGCGCCGGGACGCGGCCGAGAAGATCGCGGCCTACGACATCCGTCCGCCCGACGCCCGGCTGAAGACCGCGAACTTCTCCGGCGGCAACCAGCAGAAGATCGTGCTGGCGCGCGAGATGGAGCGCGGCCCGAAGGTGCTCCTGATCGGCCAGCCGACGCGCGGCGTCGATGTCGGTGCCATCGAGTTCATCCACCGGCGCATCGTCGAGATGCGCGATGCCGGCTGCGCCATCCTCCTCGTCTCCGTCGAGCTCGACGAGATCCGCGCTTTGTCCGACCGCATCCTCGTCATGTTCGACGGCCGGATCGTCGGAGAGCGGGGGCCGGGCGCCGAGGAGCGCGATCTCGGCTGCCTGATGGCGGGCGTCGGCACGACTGCGATCGAGGGGCGGGCGGCATGAGGGATGCGCGGATCACGCTGGTGACGCTCGGCGTCTCCGATCTCCAACGCGCCAGCGCCTTCTACGAGGCGCTCGGCTGGACGCGGACGCAGGCGGGCAACGAGAGCGTCGTCTTCCTGCAAGGGGAGGGCCTGGTTCTCTCGCTCTTCGGTCTTGCCGATCTCGCCAAGGATGCCGGCCTGACGGCGGAGCCCCTGCCGGCCTTTCGCGGCGTGACGCTCGCGATCAACCTTCCCAGCGAGGCGGAGACGGACCGGCTCTTCGACACGGCGCTCGGCGCCGGCGCGACGGCGGTGAAGCGGCCGGAAAAGGTCTTCTGGGGCGGCTATTCCGGCTATTTCGCCGATCCCGACGGCCATCTCTGGGAACTCGCCCACAACCCCTTCTTCGCCATGGACGAGCGGGGTCTGCTCGATCTCGATCCCGCGCGCCCGGAGACCGCATCTTGAGCCGTCCCTATGCCAAGCTGCCGAGGATCGTCGACTACGGACTGATCCCGATCCTCAACGTCGCCGTCGCCTTTCTGGTGGCGGGCCTTGTCGTCCTCATCGTCGGCGAAAGCCCGCTGGAGGCGGCGCGGCTGATGCTGCGGGGCGCCTTCGGCTATGGCGAGGGCATCGGCTTTACGCTCTACTACACGACGAACTTCATCTTCACCGGGCTCGCCGTCGCGGTCGCCTTCCATGCCGGGCTCTTCAACATCGGCGGGGAGGGGCAGGCCTATCTCGGCGGTCTCGGCGTGGCGCTGGTGGCGCTCGGCCTCGGCGGCTCACTGTCCTGGTGGCTGACGCTGCCGATCGCGGCGCTGTCGGGCTTCGTCTTCGGCGCCGCTTTCGCCTTCATTCCCGCGATCCTCCAGGCCCGGCGCGGCAGCCACATCGTCATCACGACGATCATGTTCAACTTCATCGCCGCCAGCATCATGGTCTATCTCCTCGTCGGCCCGCTGAAGCCGATGGGCTCCATGCAGCCGGAGACGCGCACCTTCGAGGCGGGCGCGCAGGTTCCCAAGCTGAAGGGTCTCTTCGAGGCCTTCGGCGCCAGTCTCGGCGGCGCGCCGCTGAACGTGACCTTCTTCGTCGCGCTGGCCGCCGCCCTCGCGGTCTGGGTCCTCATCTGGCGCACCCGGCTCGGCTACGAGATCCGCACGCTCGGCGCCTCGCCCAAGGCCGCGCTCTATGCCGGCATGAAGCGCACGCGGCTCGTGGTGATCGCCATGGCGATCTCGGGCGGCCTCGCCGGCATGATGGCGCTGAACCCGGTCATGGGCGACCAGTACCGGCTGCAGATCGACTTTCCCGCGGGCGCCGGCTTCGTCGGCATCGCGGTCGCGCTGATGGGGCGGGCGCATCCGGCGGGCATCCTGCCGGCCGCCCTTCTCTTCGGCGTGCTCTACCAGGGCGGGGCGGAACTCGCCTTCGACATGCCGGCCATCTCTCGCGACATGATCGTCATCATCCAGGGCCTCGTCATCCTCTTCGCCGGCGCGCTGGAGAACATGCTGCGGCCGATGGTGGGCGCGGGCTGGCGGCGCATCGCCCTGCGCTCGACCAGGACGACGCCCGTCGCGGAGGCCCGCTGATGGACGCCGCCTTCCTCGTCAACACGCTGGATTCGACGCTCCGCCTGTCGACGCCGCTGATCCTGGCGGCGTTGGCCGGGCTCTATTCCGAGCGGGCCGGCGTCTTCGACATCAGCCTCGAAGGCAAGATGCTGGTCGCGGCCTTCGTCTCCGCCGTGGTCGCCTCCCTGTCCGGCTCGGCGGTGGTCGGCCTTCTCGGCGGCATCGGTGCGGCCGTCGCCTTCTCCCTGGTGCACGGCCTCGCCTCCATCACCTATCGCGGCAACCAGATCGTCTCCGGCGTCGCGCTGAACTTCGTCGCCGCCGGCCTCACCGTGCTTCTCGGCCAGAACTGGTACGGGCAGGGCGGGCGCACCCCGGCGCTCGTCGGGCCCGAGCGCTTCGGCGAGGTCACGCTGCCCTTCGCCGCCGAGATCGCGGGCGTGCCGGTGCTGGGGCCGATCTATTCGGGCATCCTGTCCGGCCAGAACATCCTCGTCTACGCCGCCTTCGCGATGGTGCCGGTGACATGGTGGGTGCTGTTTCGCACGCGCTTCGGCCTGCGCCTGCGCGCGGTCGGCGAAAATCCTGCGGCCGTGGACACGGCGGGCATCTCCGTCGCCTGGCTGCGCTATCGTGCCGTCATCGTCTGCGGCGTGCTGACGGGCGTCGCCGGCACCTATCTGGCGCTGGCGCAGGGCGCCGGCTTCAACCGCGACATGACGGCCGGCAAGGGCTACATCGCGCTCGCCGCGCTGATCTTCGCCAAGTGGAAGCCGCTGCCGGTCCTCGGCGCCTGCCTCCTCTTCGGCCTGCTCGACGCGGTCGCGATCCGCATCCAGGGCGTCAGCCTGCCCCTCGTCGGCGAGGTGTCGGTGCAGTTCGTCCAGGCTCTGCCCTATGTGCTGACCGTCGTGCTTCTGGCCGGCTTCGTCGGCAAGGCCGTGCCGCCCAAGGCCGGCGGCGTACCCTATGTGAAGGAACGATAGACCATGGCCGACGATCTCTTCTCGCTCGCGCGATCGGCCATGCGAAAGGCCCATGCGCCCTATTCGCAGTTTCCCGTCGGCGCCGCGATCCGCACGGTGGACGGGCGCCTCTTCGCCGGCTGCAATGTCGAGGTCGTGAGCTTTCCCGAAGGCTGGTGCGCGGAGGCGACCGCGATCGGCCACATGGTCATGGACGGCGGCGGGCGCATCGCCGAAATCGCCGTCGTGGCGCCCAAGAAGGCGCGCTGCACGCCCTGCGGCGGCTGCCGCCAGCGCATCGCCGAATTCGCCGGGCCGGATGCGCGCGTCCACCTCTGCGACGAGACCGGCGTCGTCGAGACGCTGCGCCTCGACGCGCTCTTCCCGCGCGGCTTCGAGTCCGACGAGGTCGGGGGAGCCGCGGCATGAGCGCCGTCGACGTCGAGGCCCTGCGCGCCCGGCTCGGCGGCCGGTCGCCGAAGATCGCCCTCGTGCTCGGCTCCGGCCTCGGCGCGCTCGCCGCCGAGATCGAGGATGCGCTTCGCATTCCCTATGACGAGATCGAGAACTTTCCAAAGAGCGCCGTTTCCGGCCATTCCGGCGAGCTCGTCGCCGGGCGGCTCGCGGGCGTCGAGATCCTCGCTCTCTCCGGCCGCGTCCACTATTACGAGGCCGGCGACAGCGCCGCGATGCGCCCCGCGCTGGAGGCGCTGAAGGGCCTCGGCATCCGCATTCTCGTCCTCACCAACGCGGCGGGGTCGCTGAAGCCGGAGATCCATCCGGGCGAGGTCATGCTGATCGAGGATCACATCGCCTTTTCCGGCCGCAATCCGCTGATCGGTGAGCCCTCCGACGCCCGGTTCACCGGCATGACGGCGGCCTATGACGAGGCCTTGCGCGCGACCTTGATCGAGGCCGCGACCAAGGAGGACGTAGCCCTCCATCGCGGCGTCTACATGTGGTTTTCCGGCCCGTCCTTCGAGACGCCGGCCGAAGTGCGCATGGCGCGGCTTCTGGGGGCGGACGCGGTCGGCATGTCCACCGTTCCCGAGACCATCCTCGCCCGCTTTCTCGGGCTGAAGGTCGTCGCGGCCTCCGTCGTCACGAACTACGGCGCCGGCATGACCGGCGCCGAACTCAGCCATCACGAGACCAAGACCGTGGCCCCGAAGGGCGGCGCGACGCTGGCGCGCATTCTCAAGGCCGCGCTGCCCGACTTCCGCCCATGATGCTCCCGCAGGAGACCATCCGCCGCAAGCGCGACGGCCACGCGCTGGACGCGGCCGAAATCGCGGGCTTCGTCGCGGGCGTTTCGGACGGGCGCGTCGGGGAGGGGCAGATGGCCGCCTTCGCCATGGCCGTGTTCCTGCGCGGCATGGCGGCGGAGGAGACGGTCGCCCTGACGGTCGCCATGCGCGATTCCGGCGACGTGCTGGACTGGTCGGGCTTTTCGCGGCCGATCCTCGACAAGCATTCGACCGGCGGCATCGGCGACAATGTCTCGCTGATGCTGGCGCCGATCGTCGCCGCCTGCGGCGGCGCGGTGCCGATGATCTCCGGGCGCGGCCTCGGCCACACCGGCGGCACGCTGGACAAGCTGGAATCGATCCCCGGCTACACGGTGGCGCCCGACACCGCGCTCTTCCGCCGGACGGTCGCCGAGGTCGGCTGCGCCATCATCGGCCCGACCGGACGCCTCGCCCCTGCGGACGGGCGCCTCTACGCCGTCCGCGACGTGACGGCAACGGTGGAATCCATCCCGCTCATCACCGCCTCCATCCTCTCGAAGAAGCTCGCCTCCGGCCTGCAGGGGCTGGTCCTCGACGTGAAGACCGGCTCGGGCGCCTTCATGGCCTCGCGCGAGGCGGCCGAAGAGCTGGCGCGAAGCATGGTCGAGGTCGCGAACGGGGCGGGCCTGCCGACCGTCGCGCTCCTCACCGACATGGACGAGGCCCTGGCGAGCGCCGCCGGCAATGCCGTCGAGATCGAAAACGCCGTGCGTTTCCTCACCGGCGAACATCGCGACGCCCGCCTCCTCGACGTGACGCTTTCTCTCGCCGCCGAAATGCTGGCGCAAGGAGGCCTCGCCTCCGATGTCGCGTCCGGCCGCGCCCGCGCCGAGGCGGCTCTCGCCGACGGTTCGGCCGCGGAGGTCTTCGGCCGGATGGTCGCCGCCCTCGGCGGGCCTCTCGATTTCGTGCCGCGCAGGACGGCCTATCTGCCGAAGGCGGCGGTCGTCGGCGAGATCGCGAGCCCTGAGGCCGGTTTCGTCGTGGGCGTCGATGCGCGCCGGCTCGGTCTTGCCGTCCTCGCGCTCGGCGGCGGGCGCACGCGGCCGACCGACGCGGTGGATCACGCGGTCGGCCTCACCGCCTTGGAGGGCATCGGCGCGCGCATCGAGGCGGGCCAGCCGCTCGGGCTCGTCCATGCCCGCGATGCGGATGCGGCCGAGGCGGCGGTGCGCCTCGTGCGCGAGGCCTATACGCTCGGCGACGCCGCTCCGGCGCAGCGCGCGACGGTCATCGCGCGGATCGCGTGAGGGCTCACTGGACGAGGTTCAACGTCGCGCCCTCGACGCCGAAGCGCTTGAGCTTGCTAAGAAAGCTCATGCCGAGGAGCGTCGTGGACAGAACCTTGCCGCGCGAGACCATGACCTCGACGTCGCGCACCTCGATCGTGCCGATCTGCACGCGGTCGAGCTTGGCGAGCGCCACCTCCGTCTGCCCGTTGGCGGTCTCGGCCTTGTAGCGGAAATCCGCCGGGGCGAGGACGAGGCCGAGCTTGCGCGCGGTCTCCTCGCTGATCGAGACATAGGTCGCCCCGGTGTCGACGAGGACGGGAACCGCGCGGCCGTTGAAACGCGCGCTGGTGCGAAAGTGCCCGTCGGGCTCGGCGGTGAGCCGCGCGGAACGTCCGAGGGGAGCCGTGCTGGGCGCGGCGGCTTCCACGACGGCGGCCGGCGGCGACACGATCTCTTCGCGCCCCGCCTCCGCCGAGAGTTCGGCCTGATAGCGCTGGAACACGGAGGGAAAGGCGAAGCCGACGACCGCCACGGCCCCGACGATCGCGATCAAACCCTTCGACATGCCGGCCGCTCCTTGGAAGGGGCGGTGCCGGCAAGCCGGCATCGCCCGCGCCGGATCTGGGCATCCGGCCATCGGAGCCAAGCTTGGCAGGCTTTGCTGAGGAAAGACTGAAGGCGGCGCGCTCTGACGAAACGCCGGCTTACTTCGTGCCGTACATCCGGTCGCCCGCATCGCCGAGGCCGGGCATGATGTAGCCCTTCTCGTTGAGATGGCTGTCGATCGCGGCGGTAAAGACCGGGATGTCGGGATGGGCGTCGCGAAAGCGCTTCAACCCCTCGGGCGCCGCGAGAAGGCAGAGGAAGCGGATGTTCTTCGCACCGCGCGCCTTCAGCATGTCCATGGCCGCGATCACCGAATTGCCGGTGGCCAGCATCGGATCGACCACGATGACGAGGCGGTTTTCCAGATCCTCCGGCGCCTTGAAGTAATACTCCACCGCCTCCAGCGTCTCGTGGTCGCGGTAGAGGCCGATATGGGCGACGCGCGCGGCGGGCACGAGGTCGAGCATGCCCTCCAGAAGGCCGTTGCCGGCGCGCAGCACGGAGGCGAAGACGAGCTTCTTGCCCTCCAGGATCGGCGCGTCCATCGCCACCATCGGCGTTTCGATGCGCATGGTCGTGAGGTCGAGATTGCGCGTGACCTCGTAGCAGAGGAGCGTCGAGATCTCGCGCAGCAGCCGGCGGAAGCTGGCCGTCGAGGTCTCCTTGTTGCGCATCAGCGTCAGCTTGTGCTGCACCAGCGGATGGTCGACGACGGTAACTCCGTCCATGCGGAAGGCCTTTCGGTTCGCTTGTCGGCGGGGAGACTAGAGCGCCCGGCCTGCCGCGCCAAGCAAGCATGGCGCGACCCGCCGGCAATCCCCGGAAATCGGCGCAGCCCAATGACCTTTGCGGCTACGAACCCTCGCCCGACAGGAAGCTCTGCCCGTGCCGGCCGGGCTCCAGACCGAGATGCGCGGCGACGCTTTCGCCGATGTCGCAGAAGCTCGGGCGAAGGCCGATGGAACGGCAAGTGATACCAGGGCCGAAGGCGAGGACGGGCACGATCTCGCGCGTGTGGTCCGTGCCGCGAAAGCTCGGATCGCAGCCGTGGTCGGCGGTGATGACCACGAGATCGCCCGGCCGGAGCGCGGCCTCCAATTCCGGCAGGCGGCGGTCGAAGGCTTCCAGCGCCGCCGCATAGCCCGCGACGTCGCGGCGATGGCCGTAGAGGCTGTCGAAATCGATGAAATTGGCGAAGACGAGATCGCCGTCCCCGGCATCCGCGATCGCGCCGAGCATGGCGTCGAAGAGCGCCATGTTGCCGTCGCCCTTGCGGACCTCCGATATGCCGCGATGGGCGAAGATGTCGCCGATCTTGCCGATCGCGATCACCCGCCGGCCGTCCGCCGTCGCGCGGTCGAGCAGCGTGTCCTCCGGCGGCGGCACGGCATAGTCGCGCCGGTTGGCCGTGCGGCGATAGCTCTGGGGGTCCTCGCCGACGAAGGGCCGCGCGATGACGCGCCCGATATTGAGCGGATCGACATGGCGGCGGGCGGCGAGGCAGACCTCGTAGAGCCGCTCCAGGCCGAAGGCCTCCTCATGCGCGGCGATCTGGAGAACGCTGTCGATGGACGTGTAGAAGATCGGCCGTCCCGTGCGCACGCTCGTCTCGCCGAGCTCCTCGATGATCTCGGTGCCGGAGGCGTGCCGGTTGCCGATCGTGCCGGGAATGCCGGTCTCGTCGACGATCTGGCGGATCAGCTCGGCGGGAAAGGCCGGCACGGTCTGCGGAAAGTAGCCCCAGTCGAAGAGGACCGGCACGCCCGCGATCTCCCAGTGGCCGGAGGGCGTGTCCTTGCCGCGCGAGATCTCGCTCGCCGAGCCGTAGAGGCCGATGGGTTCGGGCGAGGAAAGCCCGCTCGCGCGGTGGAGACCGAGCCGGCGAAGGTTCGGCAGGAGGAGGGGACCCTTGCGCAGGCCCTCGCGATCCGCCCGCCCGAGGGCGCAGGCGCCGAGGATGTGGCCGAACGTATCGGCGCCGCGATCTCCGAACGCCTCGGCATCGGGCGCTTCGCCGATCCCGAAGGAATCCATCACGATGAGGACGGCACGCGCCAAAGATCCCGCTCCTTCAGACCAAGCTCGCCGACCCATGGTCGCCGAGGGCTTGCGCCTCAGCAGTCGGTGCAGTCGATCCTAGTTCCATTGCGCGGGTTGAGATAGGTCGTGCCGCCCATCTGGATAGAGCCGGTGATGAAGTAGCCGGCGACGGGCGTGTAGGTATAGCTCGTCTGAGCCACGACGAGATAGCGGTCGGGAAAGCTGGAGAAATCGGTGGGCAGCTTGAAGATCGAGCCCTTGGCCAGCTTCGGCAGGCCGCCGGTCGGGTAGTCCCAGTCGACCTTCGCGATGCCCTTGTCGTCGATCTTCACCTGCGTGATGCGGGTGCGGAGCGGCGCGAGATCGTAGGGGGTCAGGATCGACTTGGCGACGTTCATGAGGCCGGCGATGCTCGCCGTGTTCGTCGTGTTCGACTGCGTGATGAGATCGTTGATCGTGGCGGCGGCATTGTCGACCTTCCGGTCGATGGTCAGCGCCATCGAAAGCTGCGAGCCGCCGAGATAGAGCGTGAGCAGGAAGGGCGTGACCATCGCGAACTCGACCGCGCCCATCGCGCGCCGGTCCCGCGCGAAACGGCGGACGAGCCGGGAGAGGTTCTGGCGGGCGGTCATCAGAAGGGCTCCGTGCGGAAGGCGGAGATCGCGTAGAGGAGGTGCGTTCCGTCCCCTTTCTCGCCGCCGTCGGCGAGGTACTTGCGCATCATGTCTGTGGTGATCGGCCATTTGTAGAAGGCGCGCACGGCCGTGATGGTCTCCTTCCCGCCCGGTGCGTAGCCGAAGCCGCTCGTGTCCAGCTTGCCGTTCGTCAGCGGCTCCGGAATGGCGGCGAAGTTGTCGTAGGTGGCGACGTCGACCGAGAGCTTGTCGCAGGCGAGCAGGAAACCGACCTTGGCGCAGATCTGCTGCTTGAACGCATCCTTGGTGAGGTTCGCCTTCTGCGCCTGGCCCGTGCGCACGGTGCGCCCCACCTGGTCCACGGCCTGATCCAGCGTCATCTCGGCGAGACAGACGATGCTGGTCTCGATCGCGGCGAAGATCATCAGGAAGAAGGGCAGCGCCAGAAGCGCGAATTCGATCGCCGCCACGCCCTTCCGGTCGCGCCGGAAGCGTCGCAGAATTCCGCGCCGCGCCGGCATCGGGGCATCCGCGGTGTCTGTGCCGGGATCGGGCATCGCATCGGAGAGATCGCTCATGGCGGCGATCCTGACGCGCGGCGATTGAGAACAGGTTCAAAGGTTCGGTAAACGTATCATCAATCGCACGGGCTCCTCCGGCCGAAGCTTCGGATGCGATTGAGACATTCCTGCTGCCTTCAACCGTCGGATGTGTCCCGCATCCTCGGTCGTCGGTCCTTACTTGGCCGCGCCGACCGCCATGGACTGCCGGGTCTGGAACTGGCCGAAGGAGGCGTCGAACGTGCCGCCGTCGTCGCCGATCGTCACCGTCGGCTCGCATTCGGGCGAGCAGGCGAAGGTCACGCGCTGCGCCTGCCGGTAGACGCGGACCGTGCCGAGCTCGTTGCTCGTCACGATGACCTGCTCGTCGACGATCGAATTTCCCCGTGCGTCGAGGACGACGAGATTGGTCACGCCGTAGGATCGGCCTGTGAGGACGAGGGTGGAGGCGTCGTGGATGGTCACGTCGACGATCGCGGGATTGCCGATGATCACGGTCTCCGCCGGCCGGTCGATCTTGAGGACGCGCGCCTGGTCGGTGGCGACCTTCAGCATGGCGTCAGAATCGAAGGCGAGGGCCTCGGAAGCCGGAACGATCGCCAGGACCAGCGCCAGTCCGGCGGCAAAGCGCTTCAAGCCAAGCATTCGAAGTCCCATCCAAGGCGCGTGTCGTTGGAAGAGGACGCTAGCGGTTCTTGGTGAACGAAGTCTTTAGATCGGTAAGCCCGCAACGCTTTCTTTACTGCAATGAGGACGGCCGGCCATTTAAGCGTTGTTTAGCGTCTTCCTTAAATCGACTGCAACGCTCGGGGCTTAGGTTCTCATCCATCCGCTCGGTGGGAACAATCCGACGGCAGCGCTCAACGCGGATCATAGGAACCGATCATGTCCAAGCTCATCGCCCGCTTCGCCAGGAACGAATCCGGCGCTACCGCCATCGAATACGGCCTGATCGCCGCGCTTATGTCCGTCGCCGTCATTGCCGCTTTCCCGACGCTGAAGACCGCTCTTTCGACG
This sequence comes from Aureimonas sp. Leaf427, assembly GCF_001425485.1. GTDB lineage: Bacteria > Pseudomonadota > Alphaproteobacteria > Rhizobiales > Rhizobiaceae > Plantimonas. The sequence continues at coordinate 68,003 of NZ_LMQW01000048.1, forward strand.
ACCTTCTCGTCGATCTCCACGACGATGGGCGCGGTCAAGTAACCAATTGTCATCGAACGCCTTCGCGGCGACGGGCCGGCCCTGCGGGCCAGCGTTCGCGGCGAGGCCCGACCATCGCTTCACTCCCTTCGACATCGGATCGGCCGCCGTCTCGGACGGCTTCGCCTGCCATCGCAAAACAGAGGAACCTGTCATGACCAAGCTCATCGCTCGCTTCGCCAAGAACGAATCCGGCGCCACCGCCATCGAGTACGGCCTGATCGCCGCTCTGATGTCGGTCGCCGTCATCGCCGCCTTCCCGACGCTGAAGACCGCTCTTTCCACGACCTTCTCGTCGATCTCCTCGAATATGGCCGCCGTCAAGTAAGAGCCGGCCTCGAGAGCGCCCTGCGAAAACGGTCCCGCAGACGAATGCGGGACTGTTCCTTCAAGGCAGGGGTCGCTTTCGACACTCGGCTCGAGGCCGTCGGTCGATCGGCGCAAGGCCGGTCGCCATGCTTCACTCAAGCGGATCGAAGGACCCGACCGTGACCCACATGCTTTCTCGCTTCGGTCGCAATGAATCCGGTGCCACCGCGATCGAATACGGCTTGATCGCCGCCGTCATGTCGGTCGCGATCCTCGCCGCCTTTCCGTTGCTGCGCACGGCGATCGAAACTGCCTTCGGCGCCATTTCGACGGCGATGACGACCGCCAAATAGTCGGCCCGCCCCTCGAGACGGCCGCTCCGCCCGGATCGCGCCGCAATCCGTTCGGAAGGTGGCGACGCCTTCGGCATCCGCATTCGGAAGACCCGGAGACCTGCCCGTGACCCTCGCTCTCGTCCTGGTCGTCTTCCCGATCTGCATGGCCTATGCGGCCTTTTCCGATCTCGTGTCGATGACGATCGAGAACTGCGTCTCCACCCTGCTCGTCGTCGCCTTTCTCGCGGTCGCATGGCTCATCGGCAAGCCGCCGATCGAGATCGCGGCGCATGTCGGCGTTGCCATGGCCTGCCTCGTCGTGACCTTCGGCATGTTCGCGGCCGGCTGGATGGGCGGCGGCGATGCCAAGCTGATCGCCGCGACCGCCATCTGGTTCGGCCCGACCGCCGACCTCGGCACTTATGCCATGATGGCCTCGCTCTATGGCGGAGCGCTGACAATGGCGCTTCTCCTCGCGCGAGCCCAGATGCTGCCGGTCACGGGCATCGGCTTCGTCGATCATCTCCTCGATCGGGAGACCGGCGTCCCCTACGGCATCGCGCTCGGCGCGGCTGGCCTGACGACCTTCAGCACCGGCTCCTGGATGGGCATCGCCCTCGCGCTCGGCGCCTGACACGGGCCCGCTCCCGCACATCACCGCCGCCACCTCGTGGCGCGACGTTTCCGCCATCTCGATGCCAAGGGTTGCTGCCTTCAGGCGCCCGACCTTTCGCGAAGGTTGCGTTTTCGTCAACGCGCGGGGGAGACCGTAGGGTTTCGTTAACTATAAATTGACGGTTCCGGCCCGATAAGCGTTCCGACGGCCCGCATGGTGCGAGGCTTCGGTGCGAGGAAACCGGAATGAAGATCGCGCGTCTTGCGGTCCTTGGCGTTGCGGTCCTGGCCGCAGGTGGCGCGGCGCTCGTGGCGTCCAATCTGTCCGCTCCGGACGCGGCCGATCCGGTCATCATCACTGCGGCGCCCGCGGAGCCGCCGATCAAGCTGACCGAAGTCCTCGTCGCCAACAAGGACCTGCCGATGGGCACGTCCGTGACGGACGGGCTCGACTGGCAGAAATGGCCGCAGGACGGCGTCAGCGGCACCTTCATCCAGAAGAACCAGCGGCCCAACGCCGTCGAGGAGCTGAAGGGCTCCGTCGCGCGCCAGACCTTCTTCGCCGGCGAGCCGATCCGCGAGGACAAGCTCATCAAGACCGATCGCGGCTTCATGTCGGCGATCCTGCCGGCCGGCATGCGCGCGATCGCCGTTCAGATCACTGCCGATACGTCGGCGGGCGGCTTCATCCTGCCGAACGACCATGTCGACGTCATCATGACGCGGCGCCGCGACGGGACGGCGAGCGGCTCCGAGAAGGCCGGATTCGAGACCGAGACGGTCCTCTCCAATCTCCGCGTCCTCGCCATCGACCAGACGATCGAGGAGCAGAACGGCACCAAGGTCGTCGTCGGCTCGACCGCGACGCTGGAGGTCGATGCCGAACAGGCCGAGGCCCTCACCGCCGCCCAGCAGATGGCCGAGCGCCTCGTCCTCTCGCTTCGCTCGCTCGCCGACAGCGTTCCGGGCTCGCCCGGCTATGCGCAGTTCCTGCTCCAGGACGAGCAGCGTCCCGGCAAGATCCGCATCGTCCGCTACGGCCAGACGACCGACATCACTCCCAAGAAGTGACGATGACGATGATCGACGTGATCCGCGCCAAGCCCCGCCGCTCCGCCGCCCTCATGGCGCGCACGATACTCTCGGGCGGCCTCAGCCTTCTCGTGGCCCTGTCCCCGCTGGCGGCGACGCCGGTCGCAGCGGCAGGCGACGACATCATCGCGATCTCGAACCCGCAGCAGCGGATCTCGCTCGGGCTGAACAAGTCCAAGGTCATCGATCTGCCGCGCGACGCGCACGACATCCTCGTCTCGAACCCGAGGGTCGCCGATGCCGTGACGCGCACGGCGCGGCGCATCTACATCTTCGGCAAGCAGGTCGGCCAAACCAACATCTTCGTCTTCGACTCCGCCGGGCGCGAGATCGCGGTCCTCGATCTTCGCATCGAGCGCGACGTGGCGGGTCTGGAGTCGACGATCCGCAAATACGTGCCGGATTCGGAGGTGACGGTCGAGATCCTCAACGACAACGTCGTCCTCACCGGCTCCGTGCAGACCCCGCAGGACGCATCGAAGGTCGTCCGCCTCGCCAATGTGTACCTTACGGGCGGCGAGGCGACGACGGGCATGTACGACCAGACGCCGACCGGCGCGACCAGTGCGGGCGGCGTGTCCATCAGCACCGACACCGACGAGGCGCGTCGCAAGAGCCAGATCGTCAACCTTCTCCAGATCCAGGGCGAGGATCAGGTAACGCTGAAGGTCACGGTGGCCGAGGTGCAGCGCTCGGTCGTCAAGCAGCTCGGTTTCAACGGCACGGGATCGACGACGATCGACGGCATCGGCATCGGTACGCTGATCGACAATCCTTTTGCCCTCGGAAAAGCCGTTTCGTCGTCCGCAACCGGTGTCGCCGGCCTCATCGGCAACGGAAGCATTTCCGCCCAGTTGAATGCCATGGAACAAGCCGGCGTCATGAAGACCCTGGCCGAGCCGTCGTTGACGGCGATCTCGGGCGAACAAGCAAGCTTTCGCGTCGGCGGCGAGTTCACGCTTCCCATGGGCCAGACGTTTACACCCGGAACCGCGGAGAGCCGCCAGTTCAAAGGCTACGATGCCCAGGGCAACGCGACCTTTGAAACGATTCCTGCCACTCCCGACTCGCGCAGGATTGAAACCGAGCGCATGGATTACGGCATCGGGCTCGATTTCACGCCGGTGGTCCTGTCTCCCGGCCGTATCAGCCTGAAGTTGCGGACATCGGTGTCGGAGCCGACCTTCGAATCGCCGCTTCATATTGCCGGCGGTCGCGACGGCGGCGTGGGGGCGGTGCAGATCCGCAAGCGCCTCGCCGACACGACCGTGGAGCTTCCCTCCGGCGGCTCGCTCGTCATCGCCGGCCTCGTGCGCGACGAGCAGCGGCAGGTCATATCCGGCTATCCCGGCCTCGCCAAGGTGCCGATCCTCGGCACGCTGTTCCGCTCGCGCGATTTCCAGCGCTACGAGACCGAGCTCGTCGTCATCGTCACGCCCTATCTCGTGCGGCCCGTCGCGCGGCAGGCTCTGGCGCGGCCGGACGACAATCTGAACTTCTCCTCCGACGGCGCCTCCAACTTCCTCGGCCGCATCAACCGCGTCTACGGCACGATGGAGACCAAGCTTCCGCCCGGCCGCTACCACGGCATCGTCGGCTACATCTACAAGTGACCCGGCCGAGGAGAGACTGAAATGATCCCGTCATCCATCCCGGCCCCCGTCTCCGGCGTCGCCCGGCACCGCGCGCTTCTCGTCGGCACGGCGCTTCTCGGCGTCGCCCTCCTCGCAGGCTGCGCCAAGCGCGATTCCATCGAGGTCGGCTCGATCCCGGACGACTACAGGACGCGCCATCCGATCGTCGTGGCCGAGGCCGAAAAGACGCTCGACATCCCGATCACCTCGTCGGACGTGCATCTCTCCATCGCATCGCGCGACCGCGTCGCCGATTTCGCCCGGCGCTTCAAGCGGTCGGGCTCGGCCGCGATCCGTGTCGTGGTGCCCGGCGGCTCCGCCAACTCCGCGGCCGCGGAACTGGCCTCCGCCGATGTCCTGAAGGCGCTGCGGCACGAGGGCGTCGGGCCGACGCGCGTCCTCGTCCAGTCCTACGACGCATCGGGCATGACGGGCCCCGTGCCGATCCAGCTCGCCTATTCGACGCTGACGGCTCAGACCGACCCGTGCGGCCGCTGGCCCGACGATCTCGGCTCCACGCACGAGAACAGGAACTACTTCAACTTCGGCTGCGCTTCGCAGCAGAACCTCGCGGCCCAGATCGCCGATCCGCGCGATCTTCTGGGGCCGCGCGGGGAGGGCGAGATCGACGCCGAGCGGCGCACCACCGTTCTGGAGGACTTCCGCCAGGGCCGCGTGACCTCTTCCGATCGCCCGCGCACCGAAATCAACTACAACCCATGAGCCCGGCCATGATCGACAGGAACGCCGCCTCGCTCGACGGGGATACCGAGGACGGGGGCCGCGACGAGACCGCCGCGGCCATGGAAGCCGTGCGCCCGATCCCGCGCATCTCGATCCAGGCCTTTTGCGAAAGCGAGCCGGTGGCCCGGCAGATCGAGCGCGCGGGCGAGGACCGGCGCATGGCCAAGGCCCATGTGCGCGTCCACATGGGCGGCATCCGCGCGGCAGTCGAGCACTATTCCGGCGCTCCGACGCCCAATCTCGTTATCCTGGAGTCGCGCGCCGGCGCCGAGGAGCTCGTCGGCGAGCTCGAAAGCCTCGCCGATGTCTGCGATCCCGGCTCCAAGGTCGTCATCATCGGCCATCACAACGACATCACGCTCTATCGCGATCTCATCCGCAACGGCATTTCCGAGTATCTGATCGCCCCGATCGCGATGCCCGACCTCATGGGCGTCATCGCGACGCTCTTCATGTCGCCCGATGCCGCCCCGCTCGGCCGCACGCTCGCCTTCGTCGGCGCCAAGGGCGGCGTCGGCTCCTCCACGATCGCCCACAACGTCGCCTGGTCGATCTCCAAGCTCTTCAATTCCGACGTCCTCCTCGCCGATCTCGATCTGCCCTTCGGCACCGCCAACATCAATTTCGACCAGGACCCCGCGCAGGGCATCGCCGAGGCGGTCTTCTCGGCCGATCGCATGGACGACGTCTTTCTCGACCGTCTCCTGTCGAAATGCGCCGACCATCTCTCGCTTCTCGCCGCGCCCTCCATCCTCGACCGGACCTACGACTTCGCCGCCGACGCCTTCACCGCCGTCATCGAGACCGCCCAGCGCTCGACGCCGATCGTGACGCTCGACGTGCCCCATGTCTGGAACGACTGGACGCGCACCGTCCTGTCGCGCGCCGACGACATCGTCGTCACCGCGACGCCGGACCTGGCCAATCTGCGCAATGCCAAGAACCTCGTGGACACGCTGCGGCGCGCCCGCCCCAACGACCGTCCGCCGCGCCTCGTCCTCAACCAGCTGGGCATGCCGAAACGTCCCGAGATCAGCGCGGCGGAGTTCGCCGATCCGCTGGAACTGGTGCCCATCGCCGAGATCGCCTTCGATCCCGGCGTGTTCGGCGCGGCCGCCAACAACGGCCGCATGATCGCCGAGACCGATGCCAAGCATGCCAGCGTCGAGGCCTTCCACCAGATCGCCTACGCCCTGACCGGCCGCTCCGAGCCCCGGCGCGCCAAGCGCGGCGCCTCCGGGCTCTTCGAGCGGTTCCGCCGCAAGTAGCCTGTCCCGCCGGCTCCATCGAGCCTTGAGCGGCATCGACCGTCGAACGAAGGGTTGTGAGTAGCGATGTTCGGAAAACGTGGAAACGGCGGAGCCGGCGAGGGCGGCGCGAAGGTGATGGAGCGCCCCGCGCCCACGCCGGCTGCGCCCGTCGCAGCCACCGGCCTCCGCGCGCCCGCCCCCGCGGCGCCCGTCGCGGCCGACCCGCGCCCGGCCTCTCCCGCCCCGGCCGCCGGCGGCAATGCCGTGCGCGAGCGCGGCGCCTCCTTCTACGAGACGAAGACGCAGGTCTTCGCGGCCCTCATCGACACGATCGATCTCTCCCAGCTCGCCCGGCTGGACGCCGAGAGCGCGCGCGAGGAGATCCGCGACATCGTGAACGACATCATCGCGATCAAGAACTTCGCGATGACCATCGCCGAGCAGGAGGACCTCCTCGCCGACATCTGCAACGACGTTCTCGGCTACGGCCCTCTGGAGCCGCTTCTGGCGCGCGACGACATCGCCGACATCATGGTCAACGGCGCCCGCCAGACCTTCATCGAGGTCGCCGGCAAGGTGCTGGAGACCAATGTCCGCTTCCGCGACAACCAGCAGCTCCTCAACATCTGTCAGCGCATCGTCAGCCAGGTCGGGCGCCGCGTCGACGAGACCTCGCCGATCTGCGACGCGCGCCTTCCCGACGGCAGCCGCGTCAACGTCATCGCCCCGCCGCTCGCCATCGACGGCGCCGTCCTCACGATCCGCAAGTTCAAGAAGGACAAGCTGACGCTCGACCAGCTCGTGAAGTTCGGGGCGATCTCGCCGCAAGGCGCGACGATCCTCGAGATCATCGGGCGCGTCCGGTGCAACATCGTCATTTCCGGCGGCACGGGCTCCGGCAAGACGACGCTCCTCAACTGCCTGACCCACTACATCGACAAGGACGAGCGCATCATCACCTGCGAGGACTCCGCCGAGCTCCAGCTGCAGCAGCCCCATGTCGTGCGTCTCGAAACGCGCCCGCCCAATATCGAGGGCGAGGGCGAGGTGACGATGCGCGATCTCGTCAAGAACTGCCTGCGCATGCGGCCCGAGCGCATCATCGTCGGCGAGGTCCGCGGCCCGGAGGTCTTCGATCTCCTCCAGGCCATGAACACGGGCCACGACGGCTCGATGGGCACGATCCACTCCAACTCGCCGCGCGAATGCCTGAACCGCATCGAGTCCATGATCGCCATGGGCGGGTTCACGCTGCCCGCGCGCACGGTCAAGGAGATCATCGTCGGCTCCATCGACGTCATCATCCAGGCCGCGCGCCTTCGCGACGGCTCGCGCCGCATCACGCACATCACCGAGGTGATGGGCATGGAAGGCGACGTGATCACCACGCAGGATCTCTTCGTCTACGACATCCTCGGCGAGGACGCGAACGGCATGCTGGTCGGCAAGCACCGCTCCACGGGCATCGGCCGCCCCGCCTTCTGGGATCGCGCGCGCTACTACAACGAGGAGCAGCGTCTGGCGAAGGCCCTCGACGAGGCCGATGTGACCAAGAGGATCTGACCCCACCATGTCCGGGCTGCCGCTGATCCTCTTCGTGGTTCTGTCGACCCTCTCCTGCGGGGCGCTCGCCTACGTCCTGCTTCAGCCGCGCATCGCCTCCGAGCGCAATGCCGAGGCGCGGCTGAACCAGTTCAAGCGGGCCGAGACGGACGGCTCGTCGAAGCGCATCGCGCGGGACCGGCTGCAGGAGGCGGCCAAGCGCCGCAAGACGATCCAGACCTCGCTGAAGGAGATCGAGGAGAAGCAGAAGGAGCGCTCGCGCCACACCGCCAAGCCTTCGCTGAAGCGGCGCATGGAGCAGGCGGGCCTGACCATCAGCGACCGGCAGTTCGTCCTCGGCAGCTCAGCGCTCGGCCTCGTGGCGCTGCTCGTCGCCCTGATGGTCGGCCAGCCGCTGTGGATCGCCGGCAGCATCGGCCTCATGTTCGGCTATGCCATGCCGCGGATGACGGTGAACCATCTGCGCAAGAAGCGGCAGGCGAAGTTCATCGACGAGCTGCCGAACGCGATCGACCTCATCGTGCGCGGCGTGAAATCCGGCCTGCCCGTCAACGACACGATCCGAATGATCTCCACGGAAGCCGCCGAACCCGTGAAGTCCGAGTTCCGCAAGGTCGTGGAGGCCCAGCAGGTCGGCCTCTCCATGTCCGAGGCGGTGGAACGGCTCTACGAGAACATGCCGATTCCGGAGGTCAATTTCTTCTCCATCGTCGTCAGCATCCAGTCCCAGGCCGGCGGCAACCTGTCGGAGGCGCTCGGCAATCTCAGCCGCGTCCTGCGCGACCGCAAGCGCATGAAGGGGAAGATCCAGGCCATGTCGATGGAGGCCAAGGCCTCCGGCGGCATCATCGGCGCGCTTCCCATCGTCGTCGGCACGCTCGTCTACATCACCACCCCCGACTATATCGGCCTCCTCTTCACCCAGCCGGTCGGCAATCTTCTTCTCGGCGCCTCGGCGATCTGGATGGTGATCGGCATCGTCGTGATGCGGCAGATGATCAACTTCGACTTCTAGAGTTTGTCAGGGATAAGTGGGAACCGGTTATCCCGAAAAGACAAACGACAACAAAGGAATCTGGAGTCCGTCTGGTTCGGTATGAACCTGACGGACTCTAGGCCGACCCGCCGCCCGCATCCGGCGAAAGCCCGCCATCGAAAGCCTCCCGGCATGGAACGCATCCTGGAATCCTACGGTCTCTCCGGCGAGTTCGTGCTCAGCGTCTTCGTCGCCATCGCGGTCTTCACCACCTTCGTCTCGGTGGCGATGCCCATGCTGTCCGGCAACGAGCTGAAGACGCGGATGAAGGCCGTGGCGCTGGAGCGCGACGAGGTGCGGGCCCGCGAGCGCGCGAGGCTCAGCACGGAAAAGGAGCGCTCGCGCCGGGGGCAGGTCCGGCAGGTCGATGCCAAGGGCCTCGCCGGCGCGGTGGTCGAGAAGCTGAATCTCAAGAACGCGCTGGTGGACGAGAAGACCGTCGCCAAGCTTCGCGTCGCCGGCCTGCGCGGCCAGCAGCCGCTGACGCTCTTCCTCTTCGCGCGCGTCGCGACGCCGCTCGTGCTCTTCGCCTTGGCTTTGTCCTACATCTTCTTCTTCGACGTCCTTGCCGAGAGCAGCACGATGGTGCGGCTCGTGGTCTGCCTCTTCGCGGCCTATATCGGCTTCTACCTGCCGAACATCTACGTGACCAACAAGGCGGCCTCCCGCAAGCTCTCCATCCAGCGGGCCTGGCCGGACGCACTGGATCTTCTCCTCATCTGCGTGGAATCGGGCAGCGCCATCGAGGCCGCGTTCCGCCGCGTCTCCGACGAGATCGGCATCCAGTCGGTGCCGCTGGCCGAGGAACTCGTCCTCCTCTGCGCCGAGCTCGCCTATCTGACCGACCGCAAGACCGCCTACGACAATCTGACGGCGCGCACCGACATGGAGGGTGTTCGCGCGGTCTGCACCGCGCTCATCCAGGCCGAGCGCTACGGCACGCCTCTCGGCACGGCGCTGCGCACGCTATCGCAGGAAAGTCGCGACGCCCGCATGAACATCGCGGAGAAGAAGGCCGCTGGCCTGCCGCCCAAGCTCACCGTTCCGATGATCATCTTCTTCCTGCCGGTCCTCTTCGCCGTCATCATCGGCCCCGCCGTCATCCAGATCATGGCGCGGTAGCCACCTCAAAGGCGCCGAGCGCAGGCGGGCGACATGCAAACGGGGAGGCCCTCTGGGAGCCTCCCCGTTTGCATGTCGCAGGATATCCAGGCCTTCGGTCAGCTCTTCGGCGCCTCGCCCTTGTCCTTCAGCATCGACCAGGTGTTCTGCTGGGCCAGCATCTTGCGCAGATAGGCGACGTTGGCCGTGGCATCTTCGGGGCTCAGCTCGGCGGAGGCGATCCTCTCGGCCTCGTCGAAACGGCCCTGGAGCCCGACGACGAGCGCCAGATTCTGCCGCACGCGGCTGTCGGCGCCGGGCTGCGAGACGGCGCGCGACAGATAGGTCTCGGCCGAGGGAAGGTCGTTGGCGAGAATGTAGGACATGCCGAGATTGGAGAGGACGCTCGGCTCGTTCGGCTGGAGGTCGAGCGCCTTGCGGTAGAGATCGCGAGCCTGGTCGGGGCGGCCGAGCTGGTCGAGGATCGCGCCCTCGGCGGAGAAGAGGCGCCAGTCCGGCGAATCCTGCGTCTGCGCGCGGCGCACGGTCTCGAGCGCCTTCTCGAGGTCGCCCGCGGCGGCCAGCGCCTTGCCGTAGGCGGAGAGCACGTCGCGATCCTTCGGATGGGCGATGGCGACCTGCTGCATCACGGCGAGCGACTGGTCGTTGCGCCCGGTCATCTGCAGCGCGGTTGCGAAGGCGACGCCCGTCTGCTTGTCCTTCGGGTTCCGCTCGTAGGCCGCGCCGTAGGTCCGCACGGCCCCGTCGAGCTGGCTGGCGGTCATCTTGTCGAGCGAGCGCGCAAGGCCGGGCCGCTGGATCGAGCCGGTCGTCTCGCGCGAGGTCTGCGAGCAACCGGACAAGGCGATGGCCGAGCCCGCCGCTGCCATGAGAAGGGCGGCTCGCAGCGTCCAAGCCTGTCCGCGGTCCTCAGTTCCCATGCCGATCCCTTCCCGAGGCTCGATGTCCCGCCGAGATCGCGTCGCAGGCCCGTCTTGACCGAAGGCGACAATATCTCGTTAACCAGAGCGAGCGTTGATACCGGTCCGCGAGCGGACCTCAGAAAGCGATGAACACCATGAACCTTGCCCCGAACGCGCCAACCGATGCCGCAGCGCTTCCCGTCTGGACGATCGGGCGCGAGGGGCTCGACAAACTGCCCGAGCCGGCGCGGGCCTGGGCGGCCGCCACGCGCTTCAAGGCCGGGGCGGGCGAGGTGCTTCTCGTGCCGGGCGAGGGGGCGAGCCTTGCCGGCGCCGTGCTCGGCCTCGGCGCCGAGGCGGACGCGCCCGCCCGGTCGCTGCTCGCCGGCGCGCTCGGCCGCAGCCTTCCCGAGGGCGACTGGCGCCTCGAAGGGCCGGACGCCCTCGACGCCGATCTCGCCGCGCTCGCCTACCGGATCGGCGCCTACCGCTTCGAGCGCTACCGCGCCAATCCCGATGGCGAGCCCCGCGCGCGCCTTCTCTTTCCCGCCGAGGTCGAGGCCCGCGCCGGGCGCCTCGCGGCCTCCGTCGCGCTCGCGCGCGATCTCATCAACACGCCCGCCAACGACATGCTGCCGGATGCGATCGAGGCCGCCGTGCGCGCGGTCGGGACCGAGTTCTCCGCGACCGTCACGTCCATCGTCGGCGACGATCTCCTGGCGCAGAACTTTCCGATGATCCATGCGGTCGGCCGGGCAAGCTCCGTCGCGCCGCGCCTGATCGAGCTTCTCTGGGGCCGCGAGGACGCGCCGCGCGTGACGCTGGTCGGCAAGGGCGTCGCCTTCGACACGGGCGGGCTCGACATCAAGCCCGCCTCCGGCATGCTCCTGATGAAGAAGGACATGGGCGGCGCCGCCAACGTGCTCGGCCTTGCCCGCGCCATCATGGATGCCGGCCTGCACGTGCGGCTTCGCGTGCTCGTGCCGTCCGTCGAGAACGCCATTTCCGCCAGCGCCTTCCGCCCCGGCGACATTCTGAAGAGCCGCAAGGGCCGGACGGTCGAGATCGGCAACACGGATGCGGAAGGCCGCCTCATCCTCGCCGACGCGCTGGCGCTGGCCGACGAGGAGGCGCCCGAGCTCCTGATCGACATGGCGACGCTGACGGGCGCCGCCCGCGTCGCGCTCGGGCCGGACCTGCCGCCCTTCTTCACCGCGGACGAGGCCTTCGCCGCCGATCTCGCCGCGGCCTCCGCGGCCGTCGCCGATCCGCTCTGGCGCCTGCCGCTCCACAAGCCCTATGCGCGCTCGCTCGCCTCCAAGATCGCCGACATCAACAACGTCACGCCCGACGGCTTCGCCGGCGCGATCACGGCCGCGCTCTTCCTCGAAGGCTTCGTGGAGAAGGCGGCGAGCTGGACCCATCTCGACGTCTACGGCTGGCGCCCACAGGCCTCCCATCTCGGCCCCGTCGGCGGCGAGGCGCAAGGGTTGCGCGCGCTCTTCCAGGTGATCGAGGGCCGATACCCACATGCAGGGTGAAATCTCAACGAAGCTCGGCTATGAAAGAGAACGGGTCCGAAACGACGGCGGTTCTTCATGGGTATCGAGCTTCGGCCCGCGCAAGCGCTCCGACTTCTCCATCAGACCGCGCTTCTCCAGGCGCGGGACGAGGAGCATGACCTGACCGTGCGCCAGACCGCCATCCTCCTCACCATCTATCTGGAAGCCCCGCCCCACACGGTGCGCGGGCTCGCCGCGCGTCTCAACGTCACCAAGCCCGTCATCACGCGGGCGCTGGATACGATGGGCGGGCTGGAGCTGGTGGAGCGTCGGCGCGATCCCGCCGACAAGCGCAACGTCCTCGTCCGCCGCACCGTCAAGGGCAGCCTCCACGTCGCCAAGATGGCCGACCGCGTGGTCGAGCAGGCGGCGGGCCTCCAGCCATGACCGCCCCGCTCGATAGGGCCGCCCCGCTCGACAAGCGCCTCAACGCCATGCGCCCCGATCTCGCCGATGTCCGGCTGAAGGGCCGGGTCGAGGCCGACCGCTTCGTCGAGGGCCGACCCGAAATCGTGCTCGACCCGATCGCCCCCTTGCGCCGCGCGCCGCGCCCCGATGCCGCGCTGGAGACTGAAGCGCTCTACGGCGAGACCGTGCTCGTCTTCGAGACCGACGAGGAGGGCTGGTCCTGGGTCCAGCTTCTCTCGGACGGCTATGTCGGCTACATGCCGACGACCGCGCTCGGGCCCTCGCTCGGCCCCTCGTTTGCCCTGCCGACCCACCGCGTCGCCGTGCCGCGCACGCTCCTCTTCCCCGGCCCCGACATCAAGCTCCCGCCGCTCGCCGGCCTTCCCATGGGCGCCCTCGTCGCCGTGCGCGGCGAAGCTGCGGACCACAACGCCACCTACGGACTCGTTCACCCCGCCGGCGCCATCGTCCGCCAGCACTTGAGCCTCCCCGACGCGGCCGCCGAAGACGTCGTCGCCACCGCCGAACGCTTTCTCGGCACGCCCTATCTCTGGGGCGGCAAGTCGACGCTGGGCATCGACTGTTCCGGCCTCGTCCAGCTCGCCCTCTCCATGGCCGGCTGCGCGGCGCCCCGCGACGCCGACTTGCAGGAGCAGGCCCTCGGCGCGCCGCTCCCCACGACCGAACCCCTCCGCCGCGGCGACCTCGTCTTCTGGAAAGGCCATGTCGGCCTCATGGCCGACAAAACCCGCCTGCTCCACGCCAACGCCTTCCACATGATGGTCACGATCGAGCCGCTGGCCGATGTGGTGGCGAGAGCAGAGGCGAGGGGGTCGAGGGTGACGAGCGTGCGGCGGCTTTAGATGGCGAGTCGCTCCGTGATCCACGGCGCATGCTATGGGCCGTACCTCGCCCATCCAGATCTTTGAGAGGAATTTCGACAACGGAGCCGGTGCTGGACCTACCGACGGGTGCCGGCAAGCCCCGACGAGAAGGCAATCCCCAAAGAGAGAACCGTCAGCCCGGTCGCCAGCAAAAAGGTCATCTGCATCCCGGTGGCAACCGCTTGAGGCGTCGCGCGGATGATGTCCTCCACGCCCACGGCGAAGGCGAAGACGGCGCCCATGAAGAAGGCGCCGGCCATCAGGCCGATATTTCGGGACAGGTTCAGCAGACCGGAAACTGTGCCGCGGCGCTCGCTGGATACGTCGCCCAGCGCCGCCGCGTTGTTGGCCGCTTGAAAGAGCTGATAGCCCGGCGTCAGAACCATGATGGAAAGTGCATAGCCCGCAACGCCGATCATCTTCGGCAGGAGCGCAAGCAGACAGCTGCCGCCCACGAGAAGCAGGAGCCCGGCGGCAGCCACGCGGTAGCCGCCCCAGCCATCGACGAGCCGACCCGCAGGAACACCGCAGATCATGGAAATGCCGGGCCCAATCGCCATGACGAGACCGATCGATGTTTCCGTCAAGCCAAGTCCGAGACGGAGATAGAAGGGGCCGACCACCAGAGTCGTCATCATCACGGCGGCCACCAGCATGTTGACGAAGAGATGGGGAACGATCCTGCCGTCGAGCACAGCCAGTAAACTCGGCATGGGCGTCTTCTCTTCCCGAGTTTCGGTGGGCAGCGTCGCGAGGCAAAGAACCAAGGCGGTGGCCGCAAGCGGAATCTGAACCCAGAAGATGCCCCGCCATCCCGTGACCGGAAGCAACAGCCCGCCCAGCGAGGGGCCCAGCGCCGTTCCCAACGCCGACATGGTACCGACGAGGCCCATGGCGCGCCCGATATGAGCCTTGGCGGTCATCTGACGCATCAAGGCCATCGAGAGCGCCATCAGGAAGGCCGCACCGACGCCTTGAACCGCACGTGCGCCGATCAACGACCAGAGGTTCGGCGCCAGGCTGCACAACACGGATGCGAAGAGGAACACTCCGAGCCCCGTCATCAGCATGGACTTGAGCCCGTAGCGGTCACCCAACCGGCCTGCGACCACGACGAAGACCGTCAATGCCGCGAGATATCCGACGACGACGGCCTGCACCTGGGAGAAAGGCGCCGCAAACGCCTGAGCCAGTGAAGGCAGCGCGACATTGGCGATGCTGGTTCCAAGAGTTGCCAGCAGCATGCACAGCGCCAGGGTCGCCGTGACGCCCGTCCGCTTCCCGTCCGACGGAAGGGTGTCGTTCGTTTCCATCTCTGCGTTCCTTGCCGAATAAAGTGTTCCAGCGCAGGCTGCCACTTCAACTCGACTTGAGGTCAAGCATGAGATGTCTGGATATCGGCGAGGTCGCTGCAAGGAGCGGAATCAAACCCTCGGCGTTGCGCCACTACGAGGAGGCCGGGTTGATCTCCTCGGTCTCTCGCCACGGGTTGCGTCGCCAGTTCCCGCCCGAAGTGCTGCTGCAGCTCAGGCTGATCTCCATGGGGAAGCTGGCGGGATTCTCGCTTGCGGAAATCGCCGGAATGTTCGGCAAGGACGGCGTGGCCGACCTGCCCCGCATTGTCTTGCGTGAGAAGGCGGCCGAGATCGATCGCCAGATCAGGCAACTGACCGCCCTCCGCGACACGCTCCGCCACGTCGCCGATTGTCCGGCGCCATCCCATATGGACTGCCCGACCTTCAGGCGGCTCGTTCATGCCGCCGGTAAGCCGCAAAGGGCAGGATCGAAGATTGCGAAGTCAGGGAAACCCAACGCTTGAGATTGACTCTGACGTCGATCCAGAGTGCGGCTTCGGCAACCGTCGCCTTCAATACCCCGCCGTCCGATCCACCAGATGCTTCAGCGCCTCTCCGCGTTCGAGCGCCTCGATCTGTCCGACGATCAGCGGCACCAGCGCATCCGGGTCGGAGCTGGCGGCCGCGTGGGGCGTGACGAAGACCTTCGGGTGGTGCCAGAGGGGGCTCGTGGCGGGGAGGGGTTCGGTCTGGAAGACGTCGAGGGAGGCTTCGAGAAGCGTGCCGGCGTCGAGGGCGGCGAGGATGTCGGCCTCGTTCTGGAGCCCGCCGCGGCCGGCATTGACGAGGATCGGACCACCGAAGGGCGTGGCGCGCTTCAGCTTGGCGAAGAGGGCGCGGTCGAGGATCCCGGCCGTGGCCGGCGTGTGCGGCAGGAGCACGACGAGGATGTCGGTCGTGCCGAGGAAGGCTGAGAGCTCCTCGTCGCCGGCGAAGCACGCGACGCCGGGCACTTGCTTCTTCGTGCGCGACCAGCCCGCGAGCTTGAAGCCGAAGGGCTTCAGCTTCTCCGCAGCGTCCCGACCGAGTTCGCCGAGGCCCATGATGCCGACCGTCACCGCGCCGGCCGCCGGCTGCACGCGCTCGTTCCACTGGCCGGCGGCCTGCTGCGCGCGGTAGGCGAAGCCGCGCCGGTGATGGTCGAGCACGCGCCAGGCGACGTATTCGCTCATCCGGCCCGTCAGGTCCTCCGCGACGATCCGGGCGATCGGGACGTCGGGAAGGCTCTTGTCGCGCAGGACGTGGTCGACGCCCGCGCCGATCGAGAAGATGGCCTTGAGGTTCGGCAGGGTCGAGAGCAGCCCCTCCGGCTGCTTCCAGACGACGGCATAGTCGATCCCGGGATCGCTCGCCCCGGTGGGTTCGGTGACGATCCGGCGGCCGGGCAGCGCCTTTTCCAGGGCGTCCAGCCAGGTTTTCGAGGGATAGCCGGTGATGGAGAGGAGAACGGTCATCGAGCGGATTCCTCGTCGAGGGCGATGGCGGCCTGAAGTCCGGCTGCCCGGGCGCGGCCGACGCGCGCGAACCAATGGGTGCAGGCGATGACGAAGCCGTTCTCGATCATCCCCTCGTCGACCGCCTCGACCAGCGCGCTGACGGGCGCCAGAATCGGGCGGATGTCCTCGTGCTCGTCGTCGAGCCCGGCGGCGTCGGAGAGATCGGAGGCATCGACGATCGCGAGGAAGATCAGCGCGTATTCGTCGGTGAGGCCCGGCGAGGGGAGCATGGTGAAGCAGCGCTCGACGGCCAGCGCCGTGAGCCCGGTCTCTTCCAGCAGCTCGCGCGCCGCCGCCGCGTCCGGCGCCTCGCCCGCGTCGATCAGCCCGGCGGGCAGCTCGATCGCCGCCGCGTTCGGCGTCTTCAGCGCGGCGCCGATGCGGAACTGCCTGAGCACCACGATCGCATCGAGTTTGGGATCGTAGGGCACGACGATCGCGACCGACCCCGTCGCGATGAACTCGCGCGAGAGGGGACCGATCTGCCGCGTCCCGTCGATCGAGCGATGCGTCAGGGTGATCTTCTCGAAGGGGCGGAAGCCGTCGTGCAGCCGCTCGCGCGTCTCAAAGGAGACGTCGAGCGGCTGGTCGGCGAGCGCGTCGCGATAATGGCTCTCCCTCATTGCGCGACGATCCCGGTCGGCGCCGTCTCGATGTTGAAGGCCGCGGCCATCAGGGCCTTCGTGTAGTCGGTCTGTGGCCGCTCGAAGATCTCCGTCGAGGGGCCTCGCTCGACCACCTGTCCGTTGCGCATGACGATGACCTCGTTGGCGAGCGCGCGCACGACGCGCAGGTCGTGGCTGATGAAGAGATAGGCCAGATCGTGCTTCTCCTGCAGATCGCGCAGGAGGTCCACGACCTGGGCCTGCACGCTCATGTCCAGCGCGGAGGTCGGCTCGTCCAGCATGACGAAGCGCGGATTGAGCACCATCGCGCGCGCGATCGCCACGCGCTGGCGCTGCCCGCCCGAGAACTCGTGCGGATAGCGAAAGCGCGTTCCGGGATCGAGCCCGACCTCGCCGAGCGCGGCCACGACGCGCGCGTCCCGCGCATGCGCCGACAGCTTGGGCTCGTGCACGGCCAGCCCCTCGCCGATGATGTCGGCGATCGACATGCGCGGCGAGAGCGAGCCGAACGGGTCCTGGAACACGATCTGGATGCGCTTGCGAAAGGCGCGCATCGCCTGGAACGAGCGCTGGTCGATGCGCTCGCCCTCGAAGGTGATGGCGCCCTTGGAGGAGATCATGCGGCAGAGCGCGAGGCCGAGCGTCGTCTTGCCGGAGCCGGATTCGCCGACGACGCCGACCGTCTGCCCCGCGCGAAGCTGGAGGTCGATGCCGTCCACTGCCTTCACATGGTCCGTCACCTTGCGGAAGAGCCCGGTGCGGATCGGGAACCAGACCTTTACGTCCTTCGCCTCCATCACGAGGGGCGCGTTGAGATTGGCCGGCGGCGGGGCGCCGCGCGGTTCGGCGGCGAGGAGATGGCGCGTATAGTGGTGCTGCGGGTTGGAGAAGATTTCCTCCGTCGGCCCGGTCTCCACGATCTCGCCGCGATACATGACGCAGACCCGGTCGGCGATCTTGCGCACGATGCCGAGATCGTGGGTGATGAAGAGCAGCGCCATGCCGCGCTTCTGCTGCTGGACCTTCAGAAGCTCCAGGATCTGCGCCTGCACGGTGACGTCGAGCGCGGTCGTCGGCTCGTCCGCGATGAGGAGGTCCGGCTCGTTGGCGAGCGCCATCGCGATCATCACGCGCTGGCGCTGGCCGCCGGACAACTGGTGCGGATAGGCGCCGAGGCGCTTTTCGGGCTCGCGGATGCCGACCTGATGGAGGAGGTCCAGCGTGCGCTTGCGCGCCTCCGCCGTCGAGACGCCGCGATGGAGCTTCAGCACCTCGCCGACCTGCCGCTCGATCGTGTGCAGCGGGTTCAGCGAGGACATGGGCTCCTGGAAGATCATCGAGATCTTGTTGCCCCGGACCTTTCTGAGATCGCGCTCGTCGTCGTCGATGAGGTTCTCGTCGCGGTAGTAGACCGCGCCCGCGGGATGGCTGGCGGCCGGGTAGGGCAGGAGCTTCAGGATCGAGAGCGCCGAGACCGACTTGCCCGACCCGGACTCGCCGACCAGCGCCACCGTCTCGCCCGCGCCGACCGTGAAGGACACGCCCTTCACGGCGAGCGAGGTCTTGCCGCCTTGCGTGAAGGCGACCTGCAGCCCCTCGACCGAGAGGAGCGGCCGGCCGGGCGCGGGGGACGGCGTCGCGAGCGCGCTCATGTCGAAACTCCCTGGAAGATGCCGGGGCCGGCGCTGCGATGCGAATGGCCGTGATCATGGCCGTGCGAGGCCTTGGCGGCCGTGTGCCGCCGGTCCTGCCCATGCCCATGCCCATGCGCGTGCTCATGATCATGGTCGTGGTGATCGTGCCCGTCTCCGCCCTCCTTCAGGGCGGCGTCGGCGCAGGTCTCGCGCTCGGTCTCCACGGTCGCGTGCTCGATGCTGAAGCGCGCCGCGAGCAGGCGCTTGACCGCCGTCACGGTCGGGTGGTCCTCCGCTCCAGCTCTCAGCCGAACGTGCAGCGTCGCGGCGCGGCGCTTGGAGGTGAGCGCCCAGCAATGGACGTGGTGGACGTCCTCGACGCCGGGCACCTCGGCGATCAGCACCTTGGCGATGGCCTGTCCTTCCGCGCCGGCCGGTGTGCCTTCGAGGAGGATATGGGCGGAATCGCGCACGAGCTTTCCGGCATTGCCGAGAATGAGCACGGCGACGAGGACGGAGAGGATCGGATCGATCGGCATCCACCCGGTCCAGAGAATGACGAGGGACGCCGCGATGGCCGCGACCGAGCCTAAGAGGTCGCCGACGACATGGAGGAGGGCGCCGCGAAGGTTCAGATCCTCCTTGTCCCCGCCATGGAGGACGAAGAAACTCACGATGTTCACCAGAAGCCCGCCGATGGCGATGACCAGCATCGGCCCGCCCAGAACCTCGACCGGCGCCGCGATGCGCTGCACCGCCTCGTAGAGGATGATGCCGGCCACGGCGAAGAGAACGAGGCCGTTGGAATAGGCGACGAGGATCTGGAAGCGCCCGTAGCCATAGCTGCGCAGCGCATCCGCCGGCCGCCGCGACAGCCGGATGGCGAAGACCGCGAGCGCGAGCCCGGCGAAGTCGATGAACATGTGTCCGGCATCGGCCAGCAGAGCCAGCGATCCCGAGAAGATGCCCCCGGCGATCTCCGCCAGCATGAACGTGCCCGTCAGCGCCGCCGCGATGAGGATGCGCCTCTCGCTGGCATGCCCGGCATGGTCGTGCCCGCCAGCGGCGTGGGAGTGGCCGGCGTGGTCGTGATGGGAATGGTCGTGGCTCACGAGGGCGCTCCCGGGCGCTGCGGCAGGTCTGCCGGCGAAAGGCGGTGAAGGGGCTTGGGCATTTTTAGACGCCGATCCGACGAGACGATCGCATCGCATTCGGCCGCGAGGGCGGTCGCTACGTGGATGCTGTCCGGCGTCGTTCCGCCGATGGATGCCCTGAGTTCGGCGGATCGGCGCAGGATCGTGCGATCGATGGGCAGCATTTCGATCAGCTTGCGATCGGCGAGAAGCTCTTCGAAGACGTGCACCCGCCAGGCCTCGCTGCGCTGGAGCGGCTGCACGATCACTTCCGCCAGCGTCAGTTCGCTCGTCACGAGGCCGACGGCGCGCGCTTCCGCTTCGGCGAAAAGGATCATGAGGTGGCGATCGCTCTTCTCGATGAAGTCGATGACGACGTTGGCGTCGATGTAGAGCCGCTCCTGCATCAGTCCCATTCGTCCCGAAGCGCGCGCACCCGTGCAACGGACTCCTCGGTCGTCGTGCCGAGATGGCTGGCGACGCCCCAGTAGCGCAGGTATCGCGGCCGTTCGTCACGCGTCGGCTCATCTTCCGCAAGGACGATCACCGTCACCGGCGTTCCCGGCGCGAGGTCGCCCCGGAAGCGGTCCGGCAGATCGGAGGCAGATGCATGTTCGACGATGGTCTTCTGCAGCGTGCTCATCGTTCCATCCTATCGAAAGCTCTTGCGCGGATCGAAGGCGTCGCGCACCGCCTCGCCGACGAAGACGAGGAGGGACAGCATCAAGGATAGCACCACGAAGCCGGAAATGCCGAGCCAGGGCGCCTGGAGGTTGTTCTTGCCCTGCTGGAGAAGCTCGCCGAGGGACGGGCTGCCGGGGGGCAGGCCGAAGCCGAGGAAGTCGAGCGAGGTGAGCGTCGTGATCGAGCCGTTGAGGATGAAGGGCAGGAAGGTCAGCGTGGCCACCATGGCATTGGGCAGGAGGTGGCGCACCATGATCGTCCAGTCGCCGACGCCGAGCGAGCGCGCGGCGTTGACATATTCGAAGTTTCGCGCCCGCAGGAACTCCGCGCGCACCACGCCGACGAAGGAGACCCAGGAGAAGAGGAGCATGATCCCGAGCAGGATCCAGAAGCCCGGCGGCAGGATCGCGGCGATGATGAGGAGGAGGTAGAGGACCGGGATCGAGGACCAGATCTCGATGAAGCGCTGGAAGATGAGATCGACCCAGCCGCCGAAATAGCCCTGCACCGCGCCCGCGAAGACGCCGATCACGGCGGAGAGGCCGGTGAGGATGAGGCCGAAGAGAACGGAGATGCGAAACCCGTAGATGAGGCGCGAGAGGACGTCGCGAGCCTGGTCGTCTGTGCCGAGCCAGTTGTAGTTGCCGTAGGTGCAGTTGGGGTCCGCCACCCCTTGCGGATAGCGCGCGCAGAGCTCCTCCTTCGAAAAGGTCCAGGAGGGCGCGGAGGGAGCGGGCGTCGGGATCTCGTTGTTGACCGTGCGATAGGAGTAGCGGATCGGCGGCCAGATCATCCAGCCGTTCGCCGTGATCTCGTCCTGCACGAACGGGTCGCGATAGTTCGTCACCGGCAGGAAGCCGCCGAAGACCTCTTCGGGATAGTCGACGAAGAGCGGCGCGTAATACTCGCCCTTGTAGTTCACGATCAGCGGCCGGTCGTTGGCCACGAGCTCGGCGAACATCGTGACGACGAAGAGGACGAGGAAGATCCAGAAGGACCAGACGCCGCGCCGGTTGGCCTGGAAGTTCTGCAGCCGCCGCTGGTTGATCGGCGAAAGGCGAGCGCGCACGACCTGAGCGGACGGCGCCATCTGCGCGACGCCCGACGTGTCGGCCTGCGCGTCCTGGCGCGCTTCTGCGGGCTCCGGCACGCGCTCTGCGGGTGCCAGCGGGTCGCGTGTGCCGTCCATCAGACGTCCCTCCGCTCGAAGTCGATGCGCGGGTCGATCCACGTATAGGTGAGATCGGAGATCAGCGTCGTCACGAGGCCGAGCAGCGAGAAGATGTAGAGCGTGGCGAAGACGACCGGGTAGTCGCGCTTGTAGATGCTCTCGAAGCCGAGCAGCCCCAGCCCGTCCAGCGAGAAGATCGTCTCGATGAGGAGCGAGCCCGCGAAGAAGGCGGAGATGAAGGCGCCGGGAAAGCCCGCCACGATGATCAGCATCGCATTGCGGAAGACGTGCCCGTAGAGGACTTTGGTTTCCGTCAGGCCCTTGGCCCGGGCGGTCGTGACATACTGCTTGCGGATCTCGTCGAGGAAGGAGTTCTTCGTGAGCAGCGTCGTCGTCGCGAAGGCCGAGAGCGAGAGGGCGATGAGCGGCAGCGTCAGGTGCCAGAAATAGTCCGCGATCTTCTGCGGCCAGGACATCTGCGCGAAATTGTCGGAGGTGAGGCCGCGCAGCGGGAAGAGGTCGTAGAACGATCCGCCCGCGAAGAGCACGATGAGCAGGATCGCGAAGAGGAAACCGGGAATCGCATAGGCGACGATGATGATGCCCGACGTCCAGGTGTCGAAGGTCGAGCCGTCCTTCAGCGCCTTGCGGATGCCGAGCGGGATCGAGATGCCGTAGGAGAGGAGCGTGATCCAGAGGCCGAGCGAGATCGAGACCGGCATCTTCTCCAGGATGAGGTCGATCACCGAGACCGAGCGAAAGTAGCTCTCGCCGAAATCGAAGCGGATGTAGTTCCACATCATCAGGCCGAAGCGCTCCAGCGGCGGCTTGTCGAAGCCGAACTGCTTCTCCAGCCGCTCGATGAAGGCGGGGTCGAGCCCCTGCGCGCCGCGGTAGCCCGACGATTCTCCCCCTTGCGCCCCGGCCGCGAAATCGGACGAGCCGCCGCCGACGCGGTCCGCGCCCGAGCCGCCCTGGCCCTGCAGATTGGCGATGACCTGTTCGACCGGCCCGCCCGGCGCGAACTGGATCACGGCGAAGGAGATCGCCATGATGCCGATCAGCGTCGGGATCATCAGGAGCAGTCGGCGGAAGATATAGGCGCCCATGGGCCTCCGGTCGTCGTCGCATCGTATCGCCGCCTGGAACGAGGCGGCGCGGGATCAGGCCCGGCCGATCGCCTTGGCCCGTGCCTCGTCGTACCACCAGAGTGATTCGACGGGGAAGCCGTAGTCGGGCTTCTCCTCCTTGAAGCCGAAGAGGTCCCAATAGGCAACGCGGTGCTGGTCGGCATTGATGTTGGGCAGCCAGTCGAGCCGCGCCCGCAGCACCCGGTCGAGGCACAGGATGGCCGTGGTCAGATCCTCGCGCGTCGTCGCCTCGCCGACCTTGGCGATCAGCGCATCGACGGCGGGATCGGCCGTTCCGGGGAAGTTGTAGGAGCCCGGCACGTCCCTCGACCGGCCTGCGAAGAAGAGGCCGAGGCTGTCGCGCGTCGGCGTCGCGCTGAAGGAGAAGGCGGCGAGGATCATGTCGTAGTCGAAGCGCTGCTGACGGTCCTGGTACTGCGCCTCGTCGACGAGCCGGAAGCTTGCATCCACCCCGATCCGGCGGAGCGTGTCGAAGAACTTGCCGTAGACCCGCTGCTGCTCGGCCCCGTTGATCATGTATTCCAGGCGGAAGACCTCGCCGGAAGCGTTCACCAGCCCCGAGCCCTGCCGCTTCCATCCCGCCTCGTCGAAAAGCCGGACGGCCTCGCGCAGGAGTTTCCGGTCGTTGCCCGTCCCGTCCGAGACCGGCTGCGTCCAGACCGCGCCGAAGACCTCGTCCGGCACCTGGCCCCGCAGCGGCTCCAGGATGGCGAGTTCGGCGGGCGAGGGCGTGCCGGCCGCCTTGTAGGGCGAGCCCTCGAAGGGCGAGTCGGAATGGGTGCGCAGGCCGAAGAGGATGTTCTGGTTCGTCCACTCGAAGTCGAAGCACAGGTTGATCGCCCGGCGCACGCGCGGATCGGCGAAGCGCTGGCGCCGCTGGTTCAGCGCCCAGCACTGGAACTTCGGCCGCGTTTCGACGGGAAACTCCCGCTTGATCACCTGCTTGGCGGCGACGGCGGGAAAGTCGTATTCCACGGCCCAGGACCGCGTCGTGAACTCCTCGCGAAAGGTGATCTCGCCCTTCTTGAAGGCTTCCAGCGCCGGTTGCCGGTCGCGGAAGAAGTCGATGCGCACGGTCTGGAAATGGTCGAGGCCCCGCGCGAAGGGCAGGTCCTTGGCCCAATAGTCCTCGCGCTTCTCGTATTCGATGAAGCGGCCGACCTCCATGCGCCCGATCTTTCGCCGCCCGCTGCCGGGGATGACGTCGAGCCCCGTGCGCTCGAAGTCGCGGCCCTCGAAGAAGGCTTCCGGCACGACGGGCAGGCCAAAGGCGTCGAGCGTCTCCTGGTAGGTCTGCTTCCCCGAAAAGGTCAGGCGGAACGTCCGCTCGTCAACGGCGACGGCCTCGGCCATTTCGCGCAGCGAGACGGCGATGGACGGATGGCCCTTCTCCTTCAGCACCCGATAGGTGAAGGCGACATCGCCCGCCGTGACCTTCCTGCCGTCGGAGAAGCGCGCCTCCGGCCGGAGCGCGAAGGTGAACGTGTTCCGGTCGGTCGAGATCGACACGGTCTCGGCCAGCGCGCCGTAGAGGCTGTCCGGCTCGTCCAGCGAGGAGACCATCAGCCCGTCATAGAGGCTTTCCAGCCGCGGCGGCGCGTTGCCCTGGAGGACGAACGTGTTCAGCGTGTCGAAGGTCTGCGGCGACTGGTTCAACACCCAGTTCGGCACCGAATAGTTCATCCGCCCGCCCTGCGGCGCCCCCGGCGTCGCATAGTCGAACGCCCCGTAGTCCGGCGGATATTTCAGGTCGCCGAAGGCGGAGAGCCCATGCAGCGGCGTGTCCGTGGGAATGGCGGCGAAGGCCGCGCGCGGAAGGACCGCCGCGCCGGCCGCAAGGCCGAGGCCTTTCAGAACCGTGCGGCGCGTCAGGCGGGAAAGGGCGGTGCTCATTGCTGCGCCGGAATCTTGGCGGCCTTGGCCTCGTCCCACCACCAGATCGTCGGCCAGCCATCCGAATATTCCGGCAGTTCGGGATGCGAGAACCGGTCCCAGTACGCGACGCGCTCGTCCTTCGGCACGTAGGAGGGGATGATGTACTGGTTGGCCATCAGAACCCGGTCGAGCGCGCGCGTTGCGGCGACGAGCGTGTCGCGATCCTTGGCCTGGACGACCTGGCGCACCAACTCGTCGATGACGGGGTCCTTGATGCCGGCATAGTTGCGGGAGGCCGGCTTGTCCGCCGCGTCGGAGCCGAAATAGTCGTATTGCTCGTTGCCGGGCGAAAGCGACTGCGCGAGCCCGCTATAGATCACGTCGTAGTCGCGCGCGCGGATGCGGTTGATATATTGCGAGGGATCGACGGCGCGGATGCGCATCTCGACGCCGATGCGCTTCAGGCTCTCCTGATACTGCGCGACGACGCCCGACAGCGCGTCGCCGTTGAGCAGGATCTCGAAGGAGAGCGGCGTGCCGGTCGCGGTCTCCACCATCTTACCGCCGCGCTGCTCGTAGCCGGCCTGTTTCAGGAGCTTCACCGCCTCGCGAAGATTGTCGCGGATGCGGGCATTGTCGCCGCCGACCGGGTTCGTCGCGGGGGCGCCGAAGACGCTGTCGGGCACCTTGCCGCGCAGCGGCTCCAGAATGGCGAGTTCGGCCGGCGAGGGCGTGCCGGTCGCCGCCAGCTCGGTGTTGTAGAACCAGGAATTGGGCCGCGCATATTCGCCGAAGAACAGCGTTCGCTGCATGGTTTCGAAGTCGAGCGCATAGTTCAGCGCGCGGCGCAGATCGACGTTCTGGAAGAGGGGACGGCGCAGGTTCGGCACGAAGCCGACCATCAGGCCCGCCGAGCGATAGGAATTCTCGAAGCGCTCCTGCTTCACCGCGCCGCTGCGCACGGCGGGAAAGTCGTAGCCGGTCGCCCAGCGCGACGCCTTGTTCTCGCTCCAGAAATCGAACTGGTTCGCCTTGAAGGCCTCGAAGGCCACCGTGTCGTCGCGGAAGTAGATGTAGTCGATGCGGTCGAAATTGTACTGTCCGACATTGATCGGCAGGTCCGCGCCCCACCAGTCCTTGACGCGCTCGTAGGAGACCCCGCGTCCGGTCGAGGACGAGACGATCCGGTAGGGACCGGAGCCGAGAGGCGCCTCGACGGTGGTCTCGGCGATGTCGCGCTGGCGACCGTTCGCATCCTTGCGCGTCCACCAGTGCTTGGGCAGGACGATCAGCTGGCCGACGATGTTCGGCAGCTCGCGATTGTTCTTCTCGTCGAAGGTGAAGGTCACTTCGCCGGGGGCCGTCTCCGCCGCGTCGACCACATGGCGATAGTAGAAGCCCTGGCTCGCATTGACCTCCTTCAGCGCCTCGAAGCTCCAGATCACGTCCTCGGTCGTGATCGGCTGTCCGTCGTGCCAGCGCGCCTTGGGGTCGATGCGATAGGTCACGGAGGAGAAGTCGGCGGGAAAGGACACGGCGTCGGCGATGCGGCCGTAGCCGGTCGAGGTCTCGTCCATCGTCGGCGAGGTCAGCGTCTCGTAGATCAGTCCGAGCCCCTCGGCGGCGTCGCCCTTGGAGGCGATGGGATTGAAGCTGTCGAAACTGCCGATCGCATCCAGCCGGATGCGCCCGCCCTTCGGCGCGTCGGGATTGACGTAGTCGAGATGCCGGAAGCCCGGCTCGTACTTGAGATCCCCGAGAAGGCTCGTGCCGATGCGCCAGTCGCGCGTCGCGGCGGCGTCGGGCGTGGCGGGTGCGATCGGGGCGGGCGTCGATGGATCGGCGGCGGCCGGGCTCGCTGGAGCCGCGGCCGGTGCCGCCGTCGCGGGGGCGGTGGTCTGTGCCTGGGACGGCGCCGGAACGAGCCCCGCGAGCAGAATGGCGAGGCTGGGAACGATGCGGCGCGCGAATGGCGTCAAGGAGGACCTCCGGTGCGATGAGCTCGACGCTCCACGCTTTGGTGCAGACTGTGGCCGTCGTTCGGCACACATAGGATCATGACGAAGTTTTAATCGCCCCGGCGCCGCTGTCCAACCGTTCCGCAGCGGCGATCGATCACGATCCGGGTGGCATCTCGCGAAGGCGGCCGGATGACGGAGAGCCTGGGCGAAGGCGGAGGGTGCCCCGAATCGAAAGGCCCCGGCTTTCGCCAGGGCCTTCGTCGTCTTAGCGGATCGGTGCGGACCCTTACTGCGGGCCGCCGGCGCCGGTCTCGTCGTAGCTCTTCAGGAAGGCGATGACGTTGGCGATGTCCTCGGGCTTCTTCAGGCCGGGGAAGGCCATCTTGGTGCCGGGCACCTCGCCCTTCGGGTTGGTGAGCCAAGCCGTCAGAGCCGCGTCGTCCCAGGTCGGGTGCGTGCCGGCATAGGCCTTCAGCGCGGGCGAGAAGGCGTAGCCCTCGACCGAGGCGACCGCCTCGCCGAAGATGCCGTTCAGCTCGGGGCCGATCTTGTTGGCCGCGTTCGGGCCGACCGCATGGCAGGCCTGGCACTTCTTGAAGACCTGCGCGCCGGCCTTGGCGTCGCCGGCGCTCGCGACCTGCGTCGCGGCGGGAGCTGCGGCAGGCGCAGGCGTCGCCGCGCCCTGCTGCTGCGGGGCGGCTGCGGGCGCTGCCGGAGCGGGCGCTGCCGGTGCCGGAGCGGCAGGAGCCGGAGCGGGTGCCGCCGGAGCCGCCGGTGCAGGCGCTGCGGGAGCAGGAGCCGCCGTGGCAGGAGCAGGAGCAGCGGGAGCAGGAGCCGCCGGAGCAGGTGCAGGTGCAGCCGGAGCGGCCTGGGCCGCCGGAGCCGGCGTGGCCGGGGTGTTGGCGGGCGTCGGGCCGGAGCCCTGCGTCGGCTCGGCGGCGCCGGCGGCGGGAGCCGCAGGCGCGTCGGCCGGCGCGGTCGCGGCGGGGGCCGCATCGGCGGTGGCGGCTGCGGGCTCGGCGGCGGCGGTCGGCTCGGGCAGCGGCACCGGGCTGTCGGAGAGCGTGCGCAGATAGGCCAGGAGGTCGGCGCGGCCCTGCGGGTCCTTGATGCCGGCAAAGCCCATCGCGGTGCCCGCGACATACTGCTTGGGGCCCTTCAGGAAGTGATAGAGGTGGTCGTAGTCCCACTTCGTCTCGCCGCCCTTGGCGAAGTCCTTCATGCCGGCCGAATAGGAGAAGCCCTCATGCACCGCCACCGGGCGGTTCACGAGATCCCAGAGATCGGGGCCGACCTTGTTCGGTCCGCCCTTCTCGCCGGAATGGCAGGCCTGGCACTTCTTGAACTCGGTCGCGCCCTTTTCGGCATTGGCCGAGACGAGGAGCGTGGCGACCGGCGGGTCTTCCGCCGCGGCCGGTGCGCCGCCGGCCGCCGGGGCTTCCGCCGCGACGATCGTGTAGCCGGGCTTTTCCGGCGCCTCGGAGTGAAACAGGCCATCCGCGAGAAGGCTGCCGCCGAACACGACGAAGATCGTGCCCAGCACGGCTCCGAAGATCTTGTTGGCTTCTAAGGAATCCATGAAGACGGCGGCTCCCGACATGCCGGCCGCATCGGCGGCCTCTTACAACGAACGAGCCGCCTTGGCGGCCTCCCAACGATCCTGTATCCGCATCGGAACCTTCGGTCCTTTGCGGATGATCGACAACGCCTATAAGAGGCGTTCTAAACGACCTTTTGACACCTCGAAGCCCGGCGTTCAATCGCCCCCGCAGCTTCTTTCTGCACCAAGGCCCCGATACCTCCGATGTCCGTCCTCATCCTCATTCCCGCGCGGCTGGCTTCGACGCGCCTGCCGGGCAAGCCGCTGGCCGATATCGGAGGCCGCCCGATGATCGTGCGCGTCGCCGAACGGGCCGCCGCATCGGGGCTCGGACGGGTCGTCGTGGCGACCGATACGCCCGAGATCGCGAGGATCGTCGAGGCTCACGGCTTCGAAGGCGTGATGACGAAGCCGACCCACGAATCGGGCTCCGACCGCATCCACGAGGCGCTTCTCGCCGTCGATCCGGAAGGGCACTGCCGGACGATCGTCAACCTCCAGGGCGATCTGCCGACCATCGACCCCGCGATGATCGGACGCGTCCTCGCGCCTCTGGAAAACCCGGACTGCGATATCGCGACGCTGGCCTTCGAGATCACCGAGGCGGCCGAGCGCACCAATCCGAACGTCGTGAAGCTCGTGGGGACGCAGATCGCGCCGGGCACCTTGCGCGCGCTCTATTTCACCCGCGCCACCGCGCCCTGGGGGGAGGGGCCGCTCTTCCACCATGTCGGGCTCTACGCCTATCGGCGCGCCGCGCTGGAGCGCTTCGTCGCGCTGCCGCCCTCGCCGCTGGAGCTTCGCGAGCGGCTGGAGCAGCTGCGCGCCCTGGAGGCCGGCATGACCATCATGGCCGGCATCGTCGACACCGTTCCGCTCGGCGTCGACACGCCGGAGGATCTCGAGCGCGCGCGGCGCCATCAGGCCGGGGAGAACAGGACGTGAGCCGCTTGCAGAAGATCTCGTTCCAGGGCGAGCCCGGCGCCAATTCCGACATGGCCTGCCGCACCGTCTTCGGTGACACGCTGGAGCCCATGCCCTGCCCTTCCTTCGACGACGCCTTCGAGGCGGTGAAGAGCGGCGAGGCGGCCTATGCGATGATCCCGATCGAGAACACGCTCGCCGGGCGCGTGGCCGACATCCATCATCTCATGCCGAAATCCGGCCTGCAGATCACCGGCGAACACTTCATGCCGATCCACTTCCAGCTGATGGTCCGCCCGGGCGTCCGCCGGGAGGAAATCCGCGCCGTGCACAGCCATGTCCATGCGCTCGGCCAGTGCCGCGAATACCTGAAGCGCAACGGCTGGAAGCCGGTCATCGCCGGCGATACGGCGGGCGCGGCGCGCGAGGTCTCCGAGATGGAGAGCCGCGATCAGGCCGCCCTCGCGCCGGAACTCGCCGCCGGCTACTACGGCCTCGACATTCTCGACCGCAATGTCGAGGATTCCGATTCCAACGTCACGCGCTTCGTCGTCCTGCGCGATCCGTCCCGCGTCGATCTCGCCGATGCCGAAGAGCGGGCGACGAGCCTCTGGGCGCCGCGCGATCCCCGCCTCAACGAGACCGAGCGCGCCTATATCAGCCGCGACGTGGTCACGACCTTCGTCTTCCGCGTCCGCAACATTCCGGCCGCGCTCTACAAGGCGCTGGGCGGCTTCGCGACCAACGGCATCAACATGACCAAGCTCGAAAGCTACCAGATCGGCGGCAGCTTCTCGGCGACGCAGTTCTATGCCGACATCGAGGGCCACCCGCACGATCCCGCCGTCGCCCGCGCCCTGGAGGAGCTCCGCTTCTTCTCCGCCGAATATCGCAATCTCGGCGTCTACAGGGCCGCCGAGAACCGGCACGCGCTCCTCGTGCCGGCGGAGTGATCCGGGCCGGCCGCGGCGCAGCCCGGGGGCTCGCGCGTCAGCCCTTCAGCGCGCCGTCCACGAAGGCCTTGACCAGATGGTGCGCGATGGCGAAGGGCTTGGGCGCGGTCAGCGCGTCCTCGTGCGTTCCTGCCATCATCCGCGCAACCTCGTCGCGATTGAACCAGCGGCAGTCCTCCAGTTCCAGCCCGTCGAAGACGATCTCGTCGTCGAGGGCGAGCGCCGCGCAGCCGATCATCAGCGAGCCCGGAAAGGGCCAGGGCTGCGAGGCGAGATAGGCGACGGGCCCGACGCGGATGCCGGCCTCTTCCAGCGTCTCGCGGCGCACCGCGTCCTCCAGAGTCTCGCCGGGCTCGATGAAGCCGGCAAGGCACGACCACATCTTTTCGGGAAAGCGCGGCTGGCGGCCGAGAATGCAGCGGTCCGCGCCGTCGTGAACGAGCATGATGGAGACCGGGTCCGTGCGCGGAAAGTGAACGTCGCCGCAGCCGGGGCACTTGCGGCGATAGCCGGCGGCCTCGGGCTTGGTTTCCGTCCCGCAACGCCCGCAGAAGCGCGACTTGGCGTGCCAGTTCAGGAAATGCTCGGCCTGTCCGAGCTGCCCCTCGATGTCGCCGCTCAGACGGCCGCTCATGGCGAGAGGCCTGAGTGCTACGGCGGTGAGATCGGCCGCCGCGCCCGCGCTGGCGCTTGCCGAGACCGCCAGCGACGGCACACCGGCCGCGTCGTGCCCGAGGAGCACCGCCGCAGACAGGTCCGCCCCGAGCGCCCGCGCGAGCGTCAGGTCGAGAACGGGGTCGGCTGTGGCCTCCTCGCCCCGGCAGAGCCAGAACCCTTCCGCCGACGCGAAGATGCGGGCGCCGGGATGGTCGAGGGCGGTGGCGAGCGTCGCCTCGTTGCGCGTCTCGCCGCCCCGGTCCAGCCGGTTTCCCGCAAAGCCGAAGGCGGGCCGGTCGCCGCCCCCGGTCACGAGGGAAGCGCCGCGTTGCGGATGAGATCTGTCATGCGGGCCGCCTCCTCGGGCGAATAGGGTTCCGCCGTGCCGACGCCCCAGACGGGCGCGGGCCACGCCGCATCGGTGTCGAACCGCGCGATGACATGCGTGTGGAGCATCGGCACCATGTTGCCGAGCGCCGCGATGTTCATCTTCTTCGCGCCGAAGACCCGCTTCATCCCGTCCGCCAGCGACAGCGTCTCGAAGGAGAGGAGGACCTGGTCGAGCGGCCGCAGCTCGAAGATCTCGGTGATGCCGGGCCGCCGAGGCACCAGGATCGCCCAGGGAAAGCGCCGGTCGTTCATCAGCCGAACCTCGGAGAGGTTCAGCACCGTCACCGGCAGCGTGTCCCGCGCGAGTCGGGGATCGAGTTCGAAGCCTTGCATGGCGTTTCATGGCACGCCCGAACCGCCCCTTGCAATCGGCCCGCGCCCCTGCGATATGAGCGGCGGGAGGTTGGTGGTGGACGAGCCACTCGCCAACCGGGTCAGGTCCGGAAGGAAGCAGCCCCAACGAGCACGGCACGGGTCATCGTGCCAGCCTCCCACCCTTTTCCCTTCGACAGGTTCATTCGGCTGAAATCCCCGCCATGCGGGGTGACGTCGTCTTGCGCGCCGCAGTGAGTCTGTCGCGCCTAGGGCAGCAGAAGGTGGAGCGGCAGATGGCCGCTCGTCTGCAGGAACTCGATGCCCTCGAAGAGCGGGATCGCGGTCAGGAAGACCAGCCCGTCGATCAGCGTGCGGTAGACGCGGTCCGTGCGGATCGTCATCTCGGCCCGGTCCTCGTAGCCGCAGAGACGCGGCACGAAGCGCGGAACGCGCGCCACATAGGCCGCGTAGGGCGCCCCGAACTTTTCCAGGAGATGCCGTTCCTCGCGCCGGATCACCGGCTGGAAGGCGAGCGCGCAACCGATCGCGAAGACCGCGCCGAGAACGAGGCTGCCCGTCTGCGCGCCGACCCCGGCCGCCGCGACCGTGGAGAAGACGTAGAGGGGATTGCGCGTCATCGAATAGGGCCCGGCATCGACGATCTCGGCCGACTTGCGCCCGCCGATGTAGAAGGTGCACCAGATGCGCCCCATGATGCCGGCGATCATCAGCGCGAAGCCGAGCTGCTCGATGAACTCGTGCATCTCCTCGCCATGGCTGGAGCCGACGACCGCGAGCGCCAGGAAGGCGCTCGCCAGAAGTCCGGCCAGCGCGCCGCGTCGAAGCTTCTGATAGCGCGAGAGGTTCATGGCGTCCCCGACCGATTCCATCGTGGCCTGTCCAAGGTTCATAACAGCCTCGAGCGCCAAGTCCCGCTTTGAACGGCCGGCATCATGGCTTAAGTGAGGAGCATGGCGCCTCGACCTCCTCGTCTTCCCCAAATGCACGATTCGGCCCGATGAGCGCGGTCGATCCCGCCGCCGCGCCCTATCGGGTGCTCGCGCGCAAATACCGGCCCGCGAGCTTCGACGACCTCATCGGCCAGGAGCCGATGGTGCGCACGCTGACCAATGCCTTCGAGACCGGCCGCATCGCGCAGGCCTGGATGCTGACCGGCGTTCGCGGCGTCGGCAAGACGACGACGGCGCGCATCCTCGCCCGCGCTCTGAACTACGAGACGGCCGAGATCCACGAGCCGACGATCCACATGCGCGAGCCCGGCATCCACGACAAGGCGATCATGGAAGGGCGCCATGTCGACGTCGTGGAGATGGACGCCGCGTCCCACACCGGCATCGACGACATCCGCGAGATCATCGCGCAGGTGCGCTATCGCCCGGTCTCGGCGCGCTACAAGGTCTACATCATCGACGAGGTCCACATGCTCTCCAACCAGGCCTTCAACGGCCTGTTGAAGACGCTGGAGGAGCCGCCGGAGCATGTGAAGTTCGTCTTCGCGACGACCGAGATCCGCAAGGTGCCGATCACGGTCCTGTCGCGCTGCCAGCGCTTCGACCTGCGCCGCGTCGACGCGGCCAAGCTGATCCTGCACCTCAAACGCATCTGCGAGGCCGAGGCCGTGCCGGCGGAGGACGACGCGCTGCGCCTCATCGCGCGCGCCGCCGAGGGCTCGGTGCGCGACGCCCTCTCGCTGACCGATCAGGCCATCGCCCACGGCGCGGGCACCGTGGGGGCGGAGGCCGTGCGCGACATGCTCGGCCTTGCCGACCGGGGGCGGGTGATCGACCTCTTCGAGCACCTGATGGCCGGCGACGCGGCCAAGGCCCTGGCCGAGCTGCGCGACCAGTACGAGGGCGGCGCCGATCCGGTCGTGGTCCTCGCCGATCTCGCCGACTTCACCCATCTCGTCACCTCCTTCCGCTTCGTGCCCGGCGCCGCCGAGGACCCGACGCTTGCCCCCGCCGAGTCCCAGCGCGGGCTGGACCTTTCCAAGCGCCTGTCGGTGCGCACGCTCTCCCAGGTCTGGCAGATGCTCCTGAAGGCCATCGAGGAGGCGAGGGGGGCGAGCGCGCCGCGCCAGGCCGCCGAGATGGCGATGATTCGCATCGCCCATGCCGCCGACCTGCCGGCGCCCGCCGATCTCCTGCGCGCCCTACGCGGCGGCGACGATCTGCCCGCCATCCCGGCCGCGCCGAACGGCGGCGGCTCGGCCTCGGGGCCGACGGCCGAGCGCCCCTCCGCCACGCTGCTCTCCGCCCCGCCGCGCCTGTCCATCGCCTCGAACGGCGGCGGCGAGGCGCGCGCGCAGAGCCGCGCGCCGCAGCCCTCTCCCGTCCAGGCCGAGCCGCAGGCGCCGCGCTACGATTCGATCGAGGCGCTCGTCGCGCTCTCGGAGGAGAAGCGCGACTCGCGCATGCGGGCCTATCTGCGCCGCTACATCCGCCCGGTCCGCATCGAGGACGGGCGGCTCGAATTCGCCCTGACCGACGAGGCGCCGCGCACGCTGCCCGGCGATCTCCAGCGCAAGCTGCACGAATGGACCGGCCGCCGCTGGACCGTCTCGATCTCGAACGAGCCGGGCCGGCCGACGCTGGAGGAGGCGGAGACGGCGCGGCGCACGGCGCTCGTCACCGACGCCGCTCTCGACCCGGAAGTCGCCGCCATCCTGCAACTCTTTCCCGGCTCGCGCGTCGTGGATGTGCGGCTGCGCGGCGAGGCGGCCGCGGCCGAAGCCGCGGAGATCGCGGTCGAGGCCGGACTGCCCGAGGCACAGGCGCCCGCCGATCCGCCGCCGGAGGATGACGACGACGAGGCCTGACGGGCCCGAGCCCGAGACGGACCGCGCCGACCTCTCATGCGACGGCGCTCCGAGCGACGAAACGACGACCCGCCGGTTGCGACCGGCAAGAGTTAGAACACCAGCGAAAGGGATTCCATGAAGGACATCATGGGGATGATGAAGCAGGCAAAGGCCATGCAGGAGAAGATGCAGAGCCTTCAGGACGAGATCGCCGGCATTTCGGCGACCGGCGAGGCCGGCGGCGGCCTCGTCTCCGTCACGCTGAACGGCAAGTCCGACCTCACAGCGCTCTCCATCGATCCCTCGCTGGTGAAGCCGGAGGAAAAGGACATTCTGGAGGACCTCCTCGTCGCCGCCCATGCCGACGCCAAGCGGCGCCTGGAAGCCACGATCGCGGAGAAGACCGAATCGCTCACTGCCGGCCTCCAGCTTCCCGGCGGCATGAAGTTCCCCTTCTAAGCCTTCGCCGAAGCGCGATCGGCCAAGCGATGCCGCCTGCCGATCGCGCCCGGCTCGACGACGAATCGAAATGACGACACGATGGCCAAATCCATTGCCGGCCCCGAGATCGAGCGGCTGATCCAGCTTCTCGCCAAGCTTCCGGGGCTCGGCCCCCGCTCGGCGCGGCGCGCGACGCTGCATCTCGTCAAGCGCCGCGAGCAGCTCCTCGCCCCGCTCGCCGGCGCCATGGCCGAGGCGCTGGAGCGCGTCGTCGTCTGCTCCAATTGCGGCAACATCGACACGCGCGACCCCTGCACGATCTGCTGCGATCCCGCGCGCGACCAGACGCTCGTCGTGGTGGTGGAGGACGTGTCGGACCTCTGGGCGCTGGAGCGCGCCAAGGCGCTGTCCGCCTCCTACCACGTCCTCGGCGGCGTGCTCTCACCGTTGGAAGGCGTCGGCCCGGAGGATCTGACCATCCGCCGCCTCGTCGAGCGCGTCGCCTCCGGCGAGGTCCGCGAGGTCATCGTCGCCGTCAATGCCACGGTGGAGGGCCAGACCACGGCCCATTACATTATCGACCAGCTCGCCGGCTTCGACGTGAAGATCACGCGCCTCGCCCACGGCGTTCCGGTCGGCGGCGAGCTCGACTATCTCGACGAGGGTACGCTCTCGGCGGCGATGCGCGCTCGGACGAGCTTCTGACGCGCAAGCGATTTCGAAAGCCGGCGGCGCTCTGGTAGAATGCTCGCACAGCCGAAGGAGCGGACGAAATGCAGGTCAAGGTCGCAAGCCCCTGGGACGGTCTGGTCGAGACGCTGATCGAAAGCGGCCGCTACGCCTCCGCCGACGAGGCCGTCGAAGACGGGCTTCGCCTGCTGCAGGAGCGGGAGAGCAAGCTCGACTGGCTTCGTGCGAAGATCGGGCGCTCGCTGGCCGCGGGCGGCGAGACGTCGGATGCAGATGTCGAACAGGCCTTGGATGCGGCAACGGAGCGGCTGAGCGCGACGGGCTCCTGAGATTGCGCCGCCTTCTCTACACGAAGGAAGCGCAGGCCGACCTCGTTTCGATCCTGACGCATGTCGCGAGAACGTCCGGCAGCGTGGAAACGGGACGAAGAGTGGTCGACCGGATCAGGACGAAGTGCCGGAAATTCGCCTCTCTGCCCGGTATGATGGGCAGGACGAGACCAGAGATTCGCCCGGATCTTCGCTCCGTCGCCATCGGCCGCTACGTCGTCTTCATGCGGTATCATGATCGCGAGCGCCTCGAGATCGTCGCGATCGTCGAGGGGCATCGGGACATCGACGCCTATTTCCATCCCCAACAGTGAGGTTTCCATGCAGCGAGGCTTGAGAACGGCCATCGTCCTCGTCGGTGCGATCATCTTCGCGGGCCCCGCCTTCGCCCAATCCTCCGTCGAGACCGGCTTTCGCAAGTTCCTCGAAGCCGACATCTGGCCGGCCGCCAAGGCGAACGGTGTGCCGCGCGCCGTGTTCGAGGAGGCCTTTCGGGGCGTGAAGCCCAATCTCGACCTGCCCGATCTCCAGAGACCCGGCGAGACCGCGAAGGTGGAGGAGGTGAACCGGCAGGCCGAGTTCCAGAGCCCCGCCGCCTATTTCGACGAGAAGAAGCTCGCCGGCCTCGCCGCCAAGGGGCGCGGGCTTCTGAAGACCCATGCGACGCTTCTGGCGCGGATCGAGGCGGAGACCGGCGTGCCCGGGCCGATCGTCGTCGCGATCTGGGGCCGCGAATCCGGCTTCGGCGCCGCGAAGATTCCTTACAACGCCTTCGAGGTTCTCGGCACCAAGGCCTATCTCTCCCGCCGCAAGGAGATGTTCCGCACCGAACTTTTGGCCGCGCTCGACATCGTGGCGGACGGGCATCTCAAGGTCTCCGAGATGCGCTCCTCCTGGGCCGGCGCGCTCGGCCAGCCGCAGTTCATGCCGACGAAGTTCAAGGCGCTCGCGGTGGACGAGGACGGCGACGGCCGCCGCGACATCTGGGGCTCGGTCCCCGACACGCTCGCCTCCATCGGCCGCTATCTCGAGTCCTACGGCTGGGCCAAGGGGCGCGGCTGGGGTTTCGAGGCCGATGTTCCCGCCGCCGTCTCCTGCGCCGGCGAGGGGCCGGACAAGGGGCGCCCGATCCAGGCCTTCGCCGCCGAGGGCGTCACCCGCATCTCCGGCAAGCCCTTCCCGCCGCGCGAGATGAAGGCGACGGGCCATCTCCTCATGCCGGCCGGCCGCTCCGGTCCGGCCTTTGTCGCAACGCCGAACTTCTACGTCCTGAAAAGCTACAACAATTCCGATCTCTACGCCCTCTTCATCGGCCATGTCGCCGACCGCATGGCCGGCGCCGGCGCCTTGAAAGCCGGCTGGGGCAAGCCGACCGGCCTCTCGCGCGGCGATGTCGCCCGCCTTCAGGAAAAGCTCCAGGCGGCGGGCTACGATGTCGGCGGCGCCGACGGCCTGCCCGGCTTCAAGACCCGCCGCTCCATCGGCGCCTACGAGACGAAGGCCGGCCTGCCCGCGACCTGCTGGCCCTCGAAGGCGCTGGCCGCGCGAATGAAATGAGACGGCCCACCGGGCCCGACCGCGAACCCCTCCGCCGCCCTCACCCTCAGCCCGTCGAAGGACGAGGGCGCTTGCCCCAAGCGCCGTGCGCCATGAGTTGAGACCCCTGCGCCTCGGTCGATCGGCCGGATGCAGCCGAAAATGGCTCGGGCGCGGCAGGAGACCTGCCGCGCCCGAGTTGGAAGCCTATCGGGTGATCCGACTGCTCAGGAACTCGCGATCTTGCCGCCGCCGGCTTTGGTGATGGCGACGACCGAGGGACGGACGGGCATGTCGGGCTTGAAGTCCGGCCAGCGCGTCGAGAGGTCTTCGTAGTAGGACGGGCGGCCGAAGCCTTCCCAATCCTCGCCGCCGTCGCCGGGATGCTGGACCGCGACGAAGAAGGTCGCCATGTCCGGCAGCATCAGCGGGCCGCACATTTCCGCACCCACGGGCACGCGGAAGAAGAGCTTGGACGTGGCGCGCGCGGCGCCCTCCGTGTCCACCGCGAAGAGGCCGTCCGTGCGGCCCGTCGCCTTCGGCGAATTGCCGTCGGTGGAGACCCAGAGCCGCCCGTCCGTGTCGACCGCGCAATTGTCGGGCATGCCGAACCAGCCGTTCTTCGTCGTCTCGGTCGAGAAGGAGGCGCCGACCTCGGCGACGGACGGGTCGCCGCACTTCAGGAGCACCTCCCAGCGGCCTGTCGTCGCCGCGAAGTCGCCATCGGCCTCCGCGATCTCGATGATGTGGCCGAAGGCGTTCTTGGCGCGGGGATTGGCGGCGTCCGTCTCCTTGCGCTTGGAATTGTTCGTCAGCATCACGTAGACGCGCCCGTTCACGCCGTTCGGCGCGATGTCCTCCGGCCGGTCCATCTTCGTCGCGCCGAGCAAGTCGGCGGCGCGGCGCGTCTCGATCAGAACGTCGGCCTGCGAGGCGAAGCCGTTTGCCGCCGTCAACTCGCCCTGGCCATGCGTCAGCGGCATCCAGGCGATCGTGCCGTCCTCGGAGAACTTGGCGACATAGAGCGTGCCCTCGTCGAGAAGGTCGAGATTGGCGGCGCGATCGTTCGGATCGAACGTGCCCGCGGTCACGAACTTGTAGACATAGTCGAAGCGCTCGTCGTCGCCGAGATAGAAGACGACATGGCCGTCCTTGGAGACGATCGAA
This sequence comes from Aureimonas sp. Leaf427, assembly GCF_001425485.1. Lineage (GTDB taxonomy): Bacteria > Pseudomonadota > Alphaproteobacteria > Rhizobiales > Rhizobiaceae > Plantimonas. The sequence goes on from NZ_LMQW01000048.1 coordinate 106,407, forward strand.
TCCGCGCCCTCGTGCTTGAAGCGGCCGAGCGCGGTGCGCTTCTTCGGGATGGAATTGGGATCCTCGACGTCGACCTCGACGATCCAGCCGAAGCGGTTCGGCTCGTTCGGCTCCTTGGCGAGATCGAAGCGGTCGTGGAATTGGCCCCAGGCATAGGTGCCTTCCGGAATGCCGAGGCGCTTGTAGTTCTCGGCCTCCTTGTGGCCCTCCGGCAGCGTGCCCATGAAGTAGCCGTGGATGTTCTCCTCGGCCATGACATAGGTGCCCCAGGGCGTGACGCCGCCGGCGCAGTTGTTGATCGTGCCGAAGACCTTGCGGCCGGACGGGTCGGCGACGGTCTGGAGGCGGGCATCGCCGGCCGCCGGGCCTGACAGCTGCATCTCGGTGGTGGAGGTGATGCGGCGGTTCTTGGCGCCGTCGCGCACGACCGCCCATTTCCCGCCCTCCTTGCGGATCTCGACGACGGTGCCGCCATGCGCGGCCATCTCGATATCGACGCGGGCCTTGTCGGCCGGCGCGATCTCGAGCGCCTTGACCATCTTGGCCGGGTCCTTCTCATCGGGCTTGTCGACGACCGAGACGATGCCGGGGAACATCAGGTGCTCGTTCGTGTACTCGTGGTTTACCACGAGAAGCCCGTGCTCGGAGGAGCCGTCGATCGGGATGTAGCCGACATAGTCGTTGTTGTAGCCGAACTGGCGGGCCTGCGACTCCGCGCTCTGCCGCGTCGGATCGAAAGCCGGCGAATCGGGGAAGAGCGCGTCGCCCCAGCGAAGCAGAACATCGGCGTCGTAGCCCGCGGCCACGTGGTGGTTCGCGTCGATCCCGGCTTCGACCTCGGTGAAGGTGAAGCGCGAGGCGTCGGACGCCGTGCCGGCCGTCTCGGCGCGGGCATCGCCGGCGGTCGCGAGGGCAAGGGGGCTGACGGTCGCGGCGATCGCCGCGGTCGCCAGCGATCCGCGCAGGAAGTCGCGGCGCGAGAAGCGCGAGGCGATGATCTCGCCCATGGTCGGATTGGCGGTTTCGTTGTGCCCGTCGCCCTCGTTCTCTTCCAGGAGAGAGGTGCGGAACGCGGCGCGCGTCATGTCGTGGTCGGTCATGATCCGGAACCCTTCTTCGGGGACGAGCCCCTCTTTGAAACGGTTCCAGACTGCTAGACGCGGCACATAACAGAGGCATGACGCTCGTCGCCGGCCCCGAGCGCCGGCGACGGAGAGGGGAAGGTCACTCGCCGTTGAGGCAGAGAACCGGATGGATCGCGGACTGAACGCCCTCGGTCGTGTCGGCGACGCTCTTGTCCGCGCCACGCTCGGCAGCCTTGATGAAGGCGATGTCGTTGTCGTCGAGGAAGCGAATGGCCGCGTCCGGGCGGATCGCGAAATTGATCGACTGCGGGATGTCGCCGGTCGCATCGGCGATGGCGACGGCGTTCAGCTTGGCCGTGACGATGCCGACGACGCGGCCGGAGAGATCGACGAGCGGGCCGCCGGAATTGCCGGGCTGGACGGGCGCCGAAATCTGCAGATAGCGCTTGTCGTTGCCGAGGCCGAGCAGCGAGGAGACGTTGCCGCGCGTGACGTTCAGGCTGTCCGCGAGGATCGAGCGCAGCGGGTAGCCGAGCGCCAGGATATCCTCGCCGAGGCGCGGAACGCCGGCCGCGATCGGCAGCGGCGCGCCGAGATCGGCATCGACATGCACGAGGGCAAGATCGTTCTCTTCGTCGATCAGAACCTTGTCGGCCTTGCCCGCCGTGCCGACGAGAACCGAGCGGCAGGACTTCGCGACATGCGCATTGGTCAGGAGCCAGCCATCCTTCGAGACGACGAAGCCGCTGCCCGACGAGTCGATGCCGCTGCTCTCGGAATCGGCATCCGGCGCGATCCCGGCATGAAGCAGAGACACGTTCGGCACCGTCTCCGCGCGACGCGCAACGTTGGACTCGCCGGATTCGCGACCGACCAGACGGAGTTCGGAGCCGGGGGCGACCGGTTCGAAGAGGTTCATCGCGACGGTCACGAACGGGCGCATCGCCGATTCGACCGAACGGTCGTAGGACACGACATAGCCGCGCACGTCGCCGTCCGTGCCGCCGAAGCGCATGGAATAGGGCCGGCCGTTCTCCGTGCCGGACACCGAGAACCCGTCGGTCGAAAGAACGGCGCTTTCGACCGTGCGCGTTGCCGCAGGCGAGCCGAGAACGTCGAACAGCCCGTCGATCGACTGGCCGTCGCCGGTCATGCGAACGGCCTCGATTTCGATCGTGCCGTTCTCCGAGCGCCAGACACGGCCGACATCGGTCGGGCCCGCATCGGCGACGAGCGCCGTCGGCAAGGCAACGCGCGTTCCGGTCGCGGCCTCGTCGTACATCTTGAAACCGGTCTGGTGTTCCGCACGGTCGCTGACATCGATCAGGCGGCGCAGCATCGCCTCGTCGATGATGCCGGTCGCGGACATGCCGTGGCGAGCCTGGAAGTCGCGGATGGCGCGAAGGCTGGCCGCGTCGATCTCGCTGCTGAAGGGCCCGACATAATCGCCGGTCCAGGCAAGGCGCATCTGCAGGCCGAGGCGAAACGAAGGTTCGGTCTCTTGCTGATAGGCGGTCGAGAGCGACGCTACGTCAGTGCCGAAGGTCGCGCCGACGGCAGGCGTCGCGACGAGCAAGCAACCAACGAACAGGGCCTGGAACTGGCGACGCATGCCGCTCTCCGAAAGGCAAGACCTCAGATGTCGTTCAAACGTGACATCGACCGTTTTCGATCCATTCCAACGTAACGATTTGTCAATGGATCGTCTTCATCTTCCCACACCTCCTTGCACGAGATCGGATGGGCGAGTGAGCACTTCTCCATCTAAAGGCCCACCAGTTGTCCCTGCGGCGCCAGCGGTATCGCGTCCTCCGCCGGCCCGAGTTCGACCTCCGCGATTCGCTCGCCGCGTCGGATCAGCTTCTCCGTCGAAATCAGGATTTGGTCGATGTCCCGCCCGGTCTGGCCGAAATGGGTCTTCAGGGCGGCGACGCGTGCGTCGAGGCGCCCGACATCTTCCATCAGAAGCCGCACCTCCGATTGGATGCGCCCAGCCTCCTGGCGCATCCGGGCGTCCTTCAGGATCGACTGCACCACCTGGATCGAGAGCATGAGGAGAGCCGGCGAGACGATGACGACGCGAAGCCGCTGCGCCTTCTGGACGATGTCGGCGAAATGCTCGTGGAGCTCGGCAAAGATCGATTCCGAGGGCACGAAGAGAAAGGCCGTGTCCTGCGTCTCGCCGGGCAGGAGATAGCGTTCCGCGATGGCGCGCGCATGGACGTCCATGTCCCGCCGCAGCCGCGCGGCGGCGAGCTGCCGGTCCGCATCGGCTTCGGAGTCGCGAAAGGCCGACCAGGCCTCCAGCGGAAACTTCGCGTCGATCACGAGGGCCGGCCCCCGGTTCGGCATATGGACGAGACAGTCCGGCCGCCGCCCGTTGGAGAGCGTCGCCTGAAAGGTGAAGGCGCCGGGCGGCAGGGCATCCGCGACGATCGCCTCCATCCGCCCCTGTCCGAAGGCGCCGCGCGCCTGCTTGTTGGACAGGATATCCTGAAGCCGCACGACCTCGCCCGCCAGGTCGCTGATCCGCCCCTGCGCCCGGTCGATCACCGCGAGCCGTTCGGACAGGGCGGAAAGGCTCGCCTTGGTCTCGCGCGTCGTCTCCAGAATGGACTGGCCGACGCGCGAGGACATGCCGTCGAGCCGCTCCGCAACCGTCCGCGTCAGGTCCGCCTGCCGTGTGCCGAGGATTTCGGCCATGGTCTGCATGCGCCCGGTGATCTCGGCCTGGGACTGGAGCACCGCGTCGAGACGGTCGGCCGTCTCGGCCGCCGCCTGCCGCGCCGCGCTCCGCCCGCGCAGCGCGCCGACCAGTGCCAGGATAAGAAGGACGGCGAGCGCGGACGCCAGAGCCGGGCCGATGCCGACCGTTCCGCCGGGGAGCGGAATCGACCGGTCGAGAAAGGCGGTGAGCGAGCCGAGATCCATGGGTCGGGAGGCTAGAGGAGAACGCAGGTCAAATCCAGATCAAAAGAAGAACAAAATGAGCGGAGGCGGCGGATGCGCGGGCCCTGGGGCTCTCGAAACGGCCTGCGATTGACCGCCGCGCCGCCAGCCATTACCTGACGGGAATGACGATCAAGCCGCTCATCATCCTGCCCGATCCGCTCCTGCGCCAGGTCTCGCGCCCCGTCGAGACGGTGGATGCCGCCGTCAAGCGGCTGGCGGACGACATGCTGGAGACGATGTACGACGCGCCCGGCATCGGGCTCGCGGCGATCCAGATCGGCGAGCCGTTGCGAATGCTGACCATCGACCTCGCCGGCGAGGACGAGGAGAAGGCGCCGCAGGTCTTTCTCAATCCGGAAATCGTGGCGACCTCCGAGACCCTGTCGGTCTACGAGGAAGGCTGCCTGTCGATCCCAGACTATTATGCCGAGGTCGAGCGGCCGGGCACGGTGACGGTGCGCTATCTCGGGCTCGACGGCGCGATGCACGAGAGCGAGGCGACGGGCCTTCTCGCCACCTGCCTCCAGCACGAGATCGACCACCTGAACGGCGTTCTCTTCATCGACCATATTTCCAAGCTGAAGCGCGACATGGTCGTGAAGAAGTTCACCAAGCTGGCGCGCAAGGCGACGGCCTGAAAGGCCCGATATGCGCATCGTCTTCATGGGAACGCCCGCCTATAGCGTCCCGACGCTGAAGGCTCTCGTCGAAGCCGGTCACGAGATCGCCTGCGTCTACGCCCAGCCCCCCCGCGCCGCCGGCCGTCGTGGGTTGAAGGCGGTTCCCTCGTCCGTCCAAGCCGAGGCGGAGACGCTCGGCCTTCCCGTCCGCACCCCTCTTTCGCTGAAGGGCGAGGCGGAGATCGAGGCCCTGCGGGACCTTCGGGCCGATGTCGCGGTCGTCGTCGCCTATGGGCTGCTCCTGCCGCAGGCGGCGCTGGATGCGCCGCGTCTCGGCTGCCTCAACGGACATGCTTCCCTCCTGCCGCGCTGGCGCGGCGCCGCGCCGATCCAGCGCGCGATCGAGGCCGGCGACGCCGAGACCGGCGTGATGGTCATGGCGATGGAGGCAGGCCTCGACACGGGGCCGGTCGCTCTGACGAAGACGGTCGCGATAGGCGGCGCGGAAACCTCCGGCGAGCTGCACGACCGCCTCTCGCTCCTGACGGCAGACGCCATGGTCGAGGCGGTCGCCGCGCTCGGCGCGGGCTCGATCGCCTACGAGGCGCAGGAGGCCATCGCCGCCCGGACCGGGCGCGAGACAATCTACGCCCGCAAGATCGACAAGGCCGAGGCGGGGATCGACTTTTCCGGCGAGGGCGCGTCGGTCGCCTGCCGGATCAACGCCTTCTCGCCCTTTCCCGGCGCCTGGACGCTGATCGATCTCGGCCAGGGGCCGGAGCGCGTGAAGCTGCTGCGGGCCATGGCCGAGGCGGGTGCCGGCGAGCCCGGCACCGCGCTCGACGGGCGGCTTCTCGTCGCCTGCGGTTCGGGCGCCGTGCGGATTTTGGAGCTCCAACGGGCGGGCGGCAAGCCGATGCCGGCCGAGGCGCTCCTGCGCGGCGCGCCCGTCGCGGCGGGTTCGCGGCTCGGGCGCGGCTGATGCCGCGCTACAAGCTGACCGTCGAGTATGACGGCACGCGCTATGTCGGCTGGCAGCGGCAGGCGAACGGCCATGCCGTGCAGGAGGCGATCGAGACCGCGTTCCAAGCCTTCGTCGGCGAGCCCATTACGATCTTCGGCGCCGGGCGCACCGATGCGGGCGTCCACGCGACGGGGCAGGTCGCCCATGTCGATCTGCCGAAACCCTATCGCACCGATACGATCCGCGACGCGCTGAACGCCTACCTGCGCGAGGAGGCCGTGACGATCCTGGCGGCCGAGCCCGTGGCCGATACATTCGATGCCCGCTTCTCCGCCCGCAAGCGCCACTATCTCTACCGCATCTTCAACCGCCGCCCCCCGCCGGCGCTGCTCCAGGGCCAAGTCTGGTGGGTCAGCAAGGCCCTCGACATCCAAGCGATGGACAAGGCGGCCAAGCGCCTTCTCGGGACGCATGATTTCAACACGTTCCGCTCGGCCCATTGCCAGGCGAAGAACCCGGTCCGCACGCTCGACCGGCTCGACGTGATGAAGGGCCCCGGGGACGAGGTGCATATCCATGCGAGCGCGCAGTCCTTCCTGCACAACCAGATCCGCTCCTTCGCGGGGTCGCTGAAGATGATCGGCGAGCACCGCTGGACGGAAGAGGACCTCGTCTCGGCGCTGGAATCGCTCGACCGCAAACGCTGCGGGCCCGTTGCGCCGCCGGACGGGCTTTACCTCACGCGAGTCGACTACGACTGACGGGTCGTCGCGGCGCTATCGGGCATCTGGGATATCAGTGTCCGTGATTTGGCATGGGTGCCCTGCAGGATTGCGGGGAGTCCGGCCCGGCCGGATGCAGTAACCTGAAGCCTCCTGCCGATCGGTGCGCTCGGGCGCGCCTTGCAGATCCCGACATTTCCTTCGACAGTCCAGGAGCCCGTCATGGACGAAGCCTCGATCGTCGCGTCGTCCAGCGCGCGTCTCGCCCCGGCCGGCGTGCCGCCCCTCTCGCGGCGGGCCGCGGGCCTCACCGAGTTCGCCCTCGCCATCGGCGGTTTCGCCATCGGCACCGGCGAGTTCGCGATCATGGGCCTCCTGCCGGACGTGGCGGAGGGGCTCGGCGTCTCGACGCCGGAGGCCGGCCATGTGATTTCCGCCTATGCGCTCGGCGTCGTCGTCGGCGCGCCGGTCATCGCGCTCGCGGCGGCCAAGATGGCCAAGCGCCAGCTTCTGCTCATTCTGATGGCGATCTTCGCGCTCGGCAATCTCGCCAGCACCTTCGCGCCGAGCTATGGCAGCTTCGTTGTCTTCCGCTTCCTGTCCGGCCTGCCGCACGGCGCCTATTTCGGCGTCGCGGCGCTGGTCGCGGCCTCCATGGCGGCGCCGAACAAGCGCACCCAGGCGGTCGGCCGCGTCATGCTGGGCCTGACCGTCGCGACGCTGATCGGAACGCCCTTCGCCACATGGCTCGGCCAGCTCGCCGGCTGGCGCTCGCTCTTCGCCACCGTCGGCGCCATCGCCGCGCTGACCGTTCTTCTCGTCGCGATCTTCGTGCCGCAGGACAGGGTGAGGGACGGGGCGGGCGCCATGCGCGAGCTCGGCGCCTTCGCGCGCTCGCAGGTCTGGTTCACGCTCGGCATCGGCGCCGTCGGCTTCGGCGGCATGTTCGCGGTGTTCAGCTACATCGCCTCGACGGCGGTCGCGGTCGCCGGCCTTTCGGAGTCCAGCGTGCCCCTCATCATGGTCGCCTTCGGCGCCGGCATGGTGCTCGGCAATATCGCGGGCGCCTGGCTCGCCGACCGTTCGCTGATGGGCACGATCGGCGGCATGCTCGTCTTCAACGTCGTGGTGCTGACCGTCTTCGCCCTTTTCGCCTCGAGCCCGGTCGTCCTCTTCCTCTGCGTCTTCCTCATCGGCTGCGGCGTCGCCGTGGGGCCGGCTCTGCAGACCCGGCTGATGGATGTCGCCGGGGACGCGCAGACGCTGGCCGCCGCGCTCAACCACTCCGCCTTCAACGTCGCCAATGCGCTCGGCGCCTGGCTCGGCGGCGCGGCCATCGCGGCGGGCTACGGCTTTGCCTCCACGGGCTGGGTCGGCGCGGTTCTCGGCCTCGGCGGTCTCGGCATCTTCGCGCTCTCGGCCTCCGCCGAGCGCGCCCGGCCGGCCGCGGCCCTGCGCGAGGCCGACGCCTGCGCTTGAGCGTCTTCTCTAGAGAAGAGGAACGCCGGTGAGGTCCATGACCGCGCCGTAGGAGACGAGCGTCGAGACGATCATCAGCACGACCACGCCGGCCGCGATCGAGAGGTCGCGGCCGATCGCCGTGGAGGCGAGGCGGGCGGTGAGGATGATCGTGGCGATCGTCGCGGCCAGCCCCAGCATGGCACTCGCATCGTTGTTTCCGATCAGGAAGATCAGGATGTAGTAGGGCGTCAGCGCCCAGGCGAGAAGCGCGCCGCCCCAGTTCGTCGCCACCACCAGCGGCACGATCTTACGCCTCAGCCCGAGCGGCTTGGCCAGCAGCATCAGCACCACGACCGGCAGGACCCAGGCGACGACGTCGGCCAGCGCATGGGCCAGATAGACCGTGAGCGGCCCGGCGGAACTGGCCATGCCCGATTGCTGCTCGGCCGTCTCGAACTCGATCCAGGACAAGGCGACCGGGGGCGCGGCGACGAGGATCGCGGTGAACGAGGTCCAGAACCCGTCCGCCGAGAGATCCAGCCGCTTCAACCCCTCCGCCCGCCCCGCCATGAGAAGGGCGGCGCCCCGGAAATAGCCGAGCACTTCGGAAAGGTCGGGAACGCTGTCAGGCGTTTGCGGCGAACCAGCGGGAGATGAAGGCGTCATAGATGTCCGTCAGTGTCTCGAGATCGGAAACGGCGACCCGTTCATTGGACATATGCATGGTGCGCCCGACAAGGCCGAACTCGACCACGGGGCAATGATCCTTGATGAAACGGGCGTCCGACGTGCCGCCCGAGGTTGAAAGGTCCGGCCGGCGCCCGGTGACGGCCTCCACGGCTTCGCGCAGCGAGGCGATGAGCGGCTCGTCGCGCGTCAGGAACGCCTCGGCCGGCCGCTCGCGCCATTCGATCTCGTAGACGATCGGCTCGCTGCGCCCCGGCCGCCGGCTCGTGTCGCCAAGCGCGCCGTCGAGCCGGCGGCGCAATTCGGCGCCCAGCGTCTCCGGCGTCCAGATGTCGTTGAAGCGGACGTTGAAGGCGGCGCTCGCGGCGCCCGGTATCACGTTCACCGAGGGGCGCTCGCCCGTGTCGAGCGCGGTGATCTCGAGGTTGGACGGCGGAAAGCGCTCGTTGCCGGCGTCGAGAGGCTCGGCCAGCAGCGCATCCATCAGCGTGATCAGCCCGCGCACGGGATTGTCGGCGAGATGGGGATAGGCGACGTGACCCTGCCGCCCCTTGACGGTGAGGCGCCCGGACAGCGACCCGCGCCGCCCGATCTTGATCATGTCGCCGAGCGCGTCGGGATTGGTCGGCTCGCCGACGAGGCAGGCGGAGAAGCGGTGGCCGCGCTCGGCGGCCCAGTCGAGCAGCTTCGTCGTGCCGTTGACGGCCGGGCCTTCCTCGTCGCCCGTGATCAATAGCGAGACCTGGCCCTTCGGCAGGCCCTCGCGCGCGATCTGCCGGGCGAGCGCTGCGAGGAAGCAGGCGATGCCGCCCTTCATGTCCACCGCGCCGCGCCCGTAGACCTCGCCCTCGACGATCGCGCCCGAGAAGGGCGGCTCGCGCCAGTCGCCTTCCGGCCCCGGCGGGACCACGTCCGTATGGCCGGCGAAGACGAGATGCGGGCCGGTTGTCCCCAGCTTGGCGAAAAGATTTTCCACGTCCGGCGTGCCCGGATCGGAAAAGACGGGGCGCTCGACGGCAAAGCCGAGGGGCTTCAGGAAATTCTCCAATGCGCTCAAGGCGCCGCCTTCCTCGGGCGTGACCGACGGGCATCGAATCAAGGATTGCAGAAGGGCGGTCGGATCGGTCTGAAGCTTGTGCATGGCTTGTCGTATCCGATCGGAACGGCCGGTTCCAAGCACCAACATGTTGCCAAAAGGTTTCATGCCGGAACAGAATGTGTAAAGACGAAGGCGCGACGCCGTCTTCGCCTTCCGGCTGCCTTCTTTGCCGCCGAACGACGTTCGCATCGTTGAAACGGCCAAGGAGAACGGCATGCGACAGGCAACGGGACAGGGGCGGACATCGCGCCCCGAACGACAGGCCGGTGTTTTCGCCGTCGCCTGCGCCGTGGTCCCCCTCGCACTGTCCGGCTGCAACTCCACCGCATCCAAGCCCGCCCTGACCGACAAGCCCGCCGCGGGCTCCTACGGCTATGCGCCCGTCCGCGTGATGGCCTTCGCCGACGGCACCCGCGTCGCGATGCCGACGACCAAGCCCTCCGTCGCCGCGCTGGCCGATGCGAAAAGCGCTGTCGAAGCGACGAACGCGGTCGTTCCCGCCGCGCCGGCCGACGATGCGGCCAAGGCCGAGGCGCTGAAGGCCGACGTCGCCGATCGCAAGGCCGAGCAGGCCTCGCTCGCCATCGCCGATCTCTCCGCCGCCAAGCAGTCCTTCAAGCCGGGCGCGGAGCCCGCGGCAGGCGCCCCGGTCCAGACCGCCGCGGTCCAGCCTTCGGCCACGGCGCCCGGGTCCTCGCCCGTTGCGTCGAATGTCGAGCAGGCCACCAAGGGCGGTCGCCCGCACACGACGATGGAGACGGTCGCCGAGATCGCCGCCGTTCCGGTCAAGGGCGCGCGCGCCGTTGCCGGCGGTGCGAAACAGGCTGTCGCCTCCACGATCGAGACGGTCGGCGACGGCGCGGAAGCGGCCAAGGACGTGACGGTCGCCGCGATCGACACGACGGTCGACACCGCCCGCCGCGTTCGCCAGCGCATCGGCGACACGTTCAAAGGCACCGACACGATCACCGGATCGTCCTCCATCGATCAGCTGATCGAGAAGGCCGCGGCCGAGAACAACATTCCGAGCGATCTCGCCTATGCGGTCGTGCGGGTGGAAAGCCACTACAATCCGACCGCGATCGGCGGCGGCGCCTACGGCCTCTCGCAGATCAAGCCGGCGACGGCGCGCGGCCTCGGCTTCGCCGGCCCCGCCAAGGGCCTCTTCGACCCCGAGACCAATCTTCGCTACGGCATGAAGTATCTCGCCGGCGCCTGGGAGCTCAGCGGCCACGACGTCTGCGGCACCGCGATGCGCTACAAGGGCGGGCATCGCACGACCAGCATGAGCAAGGCCGCGTCCGTCTACTGCTCCAACGTCAAGCGCCACATGGCCGCCATCGAGCGCCGCCGGGGCCCGGTGAACAAGGGCACGATCACCGCCGCCGCCGAGCGCCAGAAGACGGTCGCCGTCGCCTCTCGCGAGGCCCTTCCGGGCGTGCCGCTGCCGACCTCGCGCACCATCGTCTCGGCCGCTGCCTCCGATGCCGGCCGCCGCGTGGCCGCCGCAGCGCCCGTCGTCTCGACCAGCTCGGCCCTCGCCACCCCGTCCTTCGCCGCCCCCGTCAGCGACCGCGGCGGCCGCGTCACCCATGTGGCGCTGGACTGATCGGTCGGGTTTGCCGGCGTTCTTCTGAAAGGGCCGTCTGAACGGGCCGAGGGAGGCACCCCCCTCTGTCCCGCCGGACATCTCCCCGGCAAGGCCTCTGTCCTGCCGGACATCTCCCCCGCAAGGAGGGAGATCTGCAGCTTTGCCGAGGATCGAAACCTCGCAGCACGGCGGTCACCCGAGTCTCAGGCGGCGGGGACAAGCCGTAGCTTTGCCGGCAGCGATGAGCCTACCCACAGACGGCAGCGATAAGCCGAACTTCACACGGCAGCGACAGGCCGATCTCCCTCATTGCGGGGGAGATGCCCGCCTCTCGACAAAGGCTCGGGAGGGCACAGGGGGGCCTCGCACCCAACCCTCGATGACAGGCCGCGCAGGCGCCGGCCCGCCCCGTGAACGCCCGGCCTCGCGACCGAGCGCCCCCAATCCGCCTCAGCTCCGCAGCAGCTCGTTGATCGAGGTCTTCGAACGCGTGCGCTCGTCCACGCGCTTGACGATCACGGCGCAGTAGAGGCTCGGCCCCATCTCGCCGTTGCCCATCGGCTTGCCCGGCATGGCGCCGGCGACGACGACGGAATAGGGCGGCACCTCGCCATAGGTGACGGAGCCGGTCTCGCGGTCGACGATCTTGGTGGACTGGCCGATATAGACGCCCATGCCGAGTACGGCGCCCTGGCGCACGATGCAGCCTTCCACGACCTCCGAACGCGCGCCGATGAAGCAGTCGTCCTCGATGATGGTCGGGCCGGCCTGCATGGGCTCCAGCACGCCGCCGATGCCGACGCCGCCGGACAGATGCACGTTCCGCCCGATCTGCGCGCAGGAGCCGACCGTCGCCCAGCCGTCCACCATCGAGTTCTCGCCGACATAGGCGCCGAGATTGACGAAGGAGGGCATGAGCACGACGCCGCGCCCGATGAAGGCCGAGCGGCGCACGACCGAGCCCGGCACGGCGCGAAGGCCGGCCTCGCGGAAGCGGTTCTCGCCCCAGCCCTCGAACTTCGAGGGCACCTTGTCCCACCAGGTCGCGCCGCCCGGCCCGCCCTCGATGATCGCCATGTCGTTGAGGCGGAAGGAGAGAAGCACGGCCTTCTTCAGCCACTGATGCACGGTCCAGGCGCCGTCCTCGCCGCGCGTCGCGACGCGCGCCTCGCCGCGGTCGAGGAGATCGAGCGCGGTGTCGACGGCCTCGCGGACCTCGCCCTTGGTCGTCGCGGAAATGCCGTCGCGCGCCTCGAAGGCAGCCTCGATCGTGCGTTCAAGGTCGGCATGGGCAGCGGCGGTCATCGAGCGTCCTTTTGGTTTCCAAGCGTCGGGCCGTGTCTTAGAGCATCGTGCGGTCGCGGCAAAGAGAACCGGTCCCATTCGCGCCCCGATGGTTCTAGAAGGAAGCCGGGCAGGCCGAGCGCGAGGGAGGGAATTCGAGATGACCGACGAGACCGGACCGGACGCCGAAGCCGCGACCTGGGATCCGTTTCCCAGCTCCGGCGAGGACCGCACGCTCGCCAAGGTCAAGCCGGACACGCCGCAGACGCGCTCGCCGACCTTCCGCCTCGCCTATGACGACGCCGAATTCCTGACGAGCGAGGCCATGCGCGGCGTGCGCCTGCAACTTGAACTGATGAAGCCGGAAATGGCGCTGACCGAGGCGGGCATCCTTTCAACGGTCGTCCTCTTCGGCGGCGCGCGTATTCCAGCCCCCGGCGCGGCCGCCTGGGCCGCGCGCAACGAGGGCCAGAGGCAGCGGCTGGAGGCCAATTCGCGCTATTACGAGGAGGCCCGGCGCTTCGCGCAGATGTGCTCGAAGCATTCGGCCAACACCTATGGCGGCAAGGAGTTCGTGGTGGTCACGGGCGGGGGCCCGGGCGTCATGGAGGCCGGCAATCGCGGCGCCGCCGATGTCGGCGCGGTTTCGATCGCGCTGAACATCACCCTGCCGCACGAGCAGGCGCCGAACGCCTACGCGACGCCGGAACTCTGCTTCAACTTCCACTATTTCGCCGTGCGCAAGATGCACTTCCTCCTGCGCGCCAAGGCCATGGCGATCTTCCCCGGCGGCTTCGGCACGCTGGACGAGCTCTTCGAGGCGCTGACGCTGATCCAGACCGGCCGCATGGCGAAGATGCCCGTCATCCTCTTCGGCTCCGACTTCTGGGCCCGCGTCCTTCATCTCGATACCCTCGCCGAAGAGGGCATGATCGCGCCGGACGACGTCGCCCTCATCACCTTCGCCGACACGGCCGAGGACGGCTGGGCCGCGATCCGCAGCTTCTACGGGTTCTGAGCGGTCGGAACGGGGACGTTCGCGCGACGTTTGAAGGGGCAGAGACCGCCTCCAGCGAAGGACGCAACGCCATGACCGACACCGACTCCGACATGATGCGCCGCCAGCAGAACCTCGACACGCCGCAGAAGATCGTCCCCGACGAGACCCGGGCGAGCAAGGACTGGACGGACAGCGACGCCGCCAGCGCCCATGCCCGCGAAGAGGCCCAGGCCGGAACCGCGACCTATGCGCGGGAGCAGCAGGACGCGATCTTCGAGGAGAACAAGGTCTTCGAGGAGCCCCGCGAGGCCGATGTCGAAATCTCGCACGCCGACCCCGACACCGAAGGCTCCCTCGTCCAGCGCGGCCGCTCGCAGCTGAAGCGCTGACGAGCGCCCCGGTTAGACGTTGGAAATGCGCGTCAGGAAGGTCGCGAGATCGTCGGTGATGAAGTCGATATGCTCGCCCTCCCGGCCCTCGTGCTCCCAGACGTCGCCGAGAAGCTCCTCGAGCGCGGGCGGAACGACGAGGATGGTGCGCATGCCGAGGCGCTTGGGCACGATGAGATTGCGCGCGAGGTCCTCGAACATGGCTGCGCGCGCCGGCTCGATGCCGTGGCGGCCGACGAAGAGGTCGTAGGTCGCGGCAGCCGGCTTGGGGTTGAGGCCGGCGGCGACGATGTCGAAAATATCCTCGAAATGGTCGAGAATGCCGAGCGCCCGCGCCGTCCGCTCGGCATGGCCCCGGTCGCCGTTGGTGAAGATGAACTTGCGGCCGGGCAGGGCCTTGATCACCTCGCCGAGCGCGGGGTCCGCGACGAGCCCGGAATAGTCGATGTCGTGCACGTATTGGAGGAAGGCGTCGGGATCGATGTCGTGGACGGTCATCAGGCCGCGCAGCGTCGTGCCGTAGTCGCGGTAGAAGCCCTTCTGCACGAGGCGCGCCTCGTCCCTCGACAGCTTCAGGAGGTCGGCGACGAACTCGGTCATGCGCACGTCGATCTGCGCGAAGAGATCGGTGCGGCGGGGATAGAGCGTGTTGTCGAGGTCGAAGACCCAGTCGCGCACATGGGCGAAGTCGGCGGGCACCGCCTCGGCGGTCTGGCGGATCAGGGTCTCGGAGCTCATGAAGGGGAAGCCTTTGGCTGAGGGCGGCGCGGCTTGCCCGTCCAGGGTGCGCGGCGCATAGAGCGGGCATGTCAGCAGCGTTCCAGGTGCCGCCTTGCCTCTTTGGATTCCCCTTACCATCGCCGCGGCCTTCCTGCAAAACGCGCGCTCGGCGCTGCAGAAACGCCTGAACGGCAGCCTGAAGCCGAGCGGGGCGACCTTCGCTCGCTTCGGCTTCGGATTTCCCGTGGTCCTGCTCTATGCCGTGGGGCTGCACGAGATCGGCGGCCTCGCTTGGCCGGAGACCTCGCCGCGCTTCTTCGCGGCGGCGGCGGTCGGCGGGCTGGCGCAGATCGGCGGCACGTTCTGCCTCGTCCAGCTCTTCGCGCTGCGCAACTTCATGGTCGGCACCGCCTATTCCAAGACGGAGCCGGTGCAGGCCGCGCTCTTCGGCCTTCTCATCCTCGGCGAGACCGTCTCGGCCGCGGGCCTTGCCGCCATTCTCGTCGGCGTCTGCGGCGTCGTCCTCATCTCGCTGGGCGGGCGCACGGCGGCCACAGGCGGCTGGCGGGGCGCTCTGTTTTCCAAGGCGGCGGGGATCGGCATTCTGTCCGGCGCGCTCTTCGGCGCCTCGGCGGTCTGCTTCCGCCTCGCCTCCCTGTCGCTCGGCGAAGCCGAAGTCGCGATGCGCGCGGCCTTCGCGCTCTGCGTCGCCACCGCCTTTCAGACAATCGTCATGCTCGTCTGGTTCGCGGTGCGCGATCGGGCGGAGCTTGCCGCCATCCGCCGGGCCTGGGTGCCGGCCTTCCTCGTCGGGATCGTCGGCGTCGCCGGCTCGGTCGGCTGGTTCACGGCCATGACGCTCCAGAAGGTCGCCTATGTTCGCGCGCTCGGGCAGATCGAGCTGGTCTTCACGTTCCTGTCCTCGGTGCTCCTCTTCAAGGAGCGCATCCGGCCGATGGAGGCGGCCGGATGCCTTCTCATTCTGGGTGCGATCCTCGGTCTTCTCGCGGGCGCGGCCTGAAGGCTCAGGCCTGTTCGAGGCGCGCCTTGGAGGGCGCGAGGACGAGAGCCACCGCGGTGACGGCGGCGGCCGCCGTCAGATAGAGCCCGACCGAGGAGATGCCGTAGGCGCCAGCGAGCCGCGTCGCGATGAGGGGCGCGAGCGAGGCGCCGAGAATGCCGCCGAGATTGAAGGTGAGCGATGCGCCGGTGTAGCGCACGTTCGTCGGGAAGAGATCGGACAGGGCCGTGCCGAGCGGGCCGTAGGTCATGCCCATCAGCGCGAAGCCGAGGATCTGGAAGGCGATGACGGCGCCCGTCGAGCCCGAGCCGAAGAGAGGGCCGAAGGTGAAGCCGAAGAGGCCGATGCCGACCGAAGCCGCGATCAGGACGGCGCGATGGCCCCAGCGGTCGGCCGCCATGGCCGAAAGCGGGATCGCGAAGCCGAAGAAGCAGACGCCGAGCATCTGGATCGGCAGGAACGTGCCGCGCGAGAAGCCGAGCGCCGAGGTGGCCCAGGAGAGGACGAAGGTCGTCATCAGATAGAAGAGGGCGAAGGTCGCGAGCGCGGAGACCGTGCCGGCGGCGAGCTCCCGCTTGTGCTCGGCGAAGATCGAGACGAGCGGAACGCGCTTGCGCTCGTTGCGCTCGATCGCCCGGGCGAACTGGGGCGTCTCCTCGATCTTCAGCCGGACATAGAGCCCGACGAGAACGAGCAGCGCGCTGGCGACGAAGGGGATGCGCCAGCCCCAGGCGAAGAACTGCTCGTCCGTGAGGAAGTCGGAAAGGAGGAGGAAGCTGCCGGTCGCGCAGATGAAGCCGATGGGGGCGCCGAGCTGCGGGAACATGCCGTACCAGGCGCGCTTGCCGGGAGGCGCGTTCTCGGTCGCCAGCAGCACCGCGCCGCCCCATTCGCCGCCGAGGCCGAAGCCCTGGCCGAGGCGGCAGAGAGCGAGCAGCAGCGGCGCCAGCACGCCCGCCGTCTCGTAGGTCGGCAGAAGGCCGATCGCGACGGTGGAGAGGCCCATCGTCATCAGCGCCGCGACCAGCGTCGCCTTGCGCCCGATCCGGTCGCCGTAATGGCCGAAGACGGCCGCGCCGACGGGGCGGGCGAAGAAGGCGATGGCGAAGGTCGCGAACGAGTTCAGCGTGGCCGAGGTCGGATCGGCGCTCGGGAAGAAGAGCGTCGGAAACACCAGCACCGCCGCCGTGGCGAAGATGTAGAAGTCGAAGAACTCGATCGTCGTGCCGATGAGGCTGGCGAAGAGAACGCGCGACCTGGAATTGGCGGGCTTTGCGAGAGCGATGCTGGACATGGGAAGCCTGCGACTGATGAGGACGCCGGACCCCTAGCGTAACGACGAGTACGGCGCAAGCCAAACCGTACCGTCCGTTACGGAGCGTCTCGGGTCGTCGCGTCTTTCTCGTCGGATGCGCGATGCCGCGCCCTCCAATCGCTGGGGGAGCACGAGGCGAGCCGTCTGAACTCGCGATTGAAGTTCGACTTGGTCTGGAAGCCGACCTCGAACATGATGTCGGTGACGGACCGATCCGTCGTTGCGAGCAGCCGCTGCGCCTCCGCCACGCGATGCCCGTTCACATATTGCGAGACGTTCTGGCCGCGGCGGCGGTTGATCGCGCTCGATACTTGTCGCGCCGGAACGGCGAGCTTTCGGGCGAGGCGCTCGAGCGTCAGATCGGGATCGCGGTGAAGACCGCGCTCCGCCATGGCCGCGTCGAGCCGAGCGAGAAGCGCGTCATCGGCTTCCTCGTCGGTTCCGGCGCCGACATCCGCCGGGGCCGGGCGTGAGGGTAGGGGCTCGCGCGGCGGTGCCCGGCCGGTCGCGGCCGCCACGATGCAAAGCGCCAGCAGCGCCGGCAGGTTGGCGATGGCGACGATCCGCGCGGCATGGCTGCCGCCCGTCCACTGGAAATCGAGATCGATCGCGAGGTCGATGAGGGCCGACAGGAGGAAGAAGACCGCCGTCGCCTGGAGCGAGCGGTAGATCAGGGGTGTCTCGTCGAGTGCGGCACGCGGCAGGGCATCGGCGCCGCCCAGCGCCAGGCGGCCGAGCGTCAGGCCCGCTGCCACGAAGAGGGCGATGATGACCCAGCCGATCGCACCCGGAACGATTTGCCCGATCAGGGCGACGCCCAGCGTGGGCAGGACGATGTCGAGATATCGGATGTCGCGGCCGGATCGATGCCCTGCCCATTTGTGGAAGGCCGAGACCGTCAGGCTCAATGCGAGGGTGGAGAGAACGGGCTGGAGCACGGCGAGAGCGGCGAAGCCGTAGCCCCAGCGCAGTCCGATGACGAAAGAGAGGAGCCCGTAAGCGGCGATCGATCCGAGCAGCGGGTTCCGGTCGCCGGTCGAGTGGCCGGCGGCGAGGCCTCGAACGACGAAGATCGTGCAGAGCAGGGTGACGAGGAACGGCAGGGGAACGAAGATCATATCCGTTGGAACCAGGAAGCGAAGGGGCCCCGATCCCGGCCTCGATCGCGATCCGGCACGACCTCGAACAGGAAGAAGGTCGAGCGGCGAGGTCCGCGAATGGTGAGCTCGGCCGGTCGAAACTCCTGCCGAAAAGGTTGCCAGCCTCCATGATCCGCTTTCTCAAGCCGCTTCTTCTCGTGGCGTTTCTCGCCTCGGGCGCCTCCTCGACGGCCGCCGCCGCCGAGACCGTCGGCACAACGACCCTCGCCGTCGCATCGCCCGAGCGAGATCGTCCGCTCCAGGTGACGCTCTGGTATCCGGCCGGCGAGGGAGGGACGCTTCGTCGGATCGGCGCCAATCCGCTTTTCGTCGGAACGCAAGGTTTCGCCGACGCTCCGGTCGTGCCCGGCCGCCATCCGCTGATCGTGCTGTCGCATGGTTCGGGAGGACGTGCCGCCAATCTCGGCTGGCTCGCCGGTTCCCTCGCGGCGCGCGGCTTCGTCGTCGCGGCACCCGACCATCCGGGAACCACCGGTGGCGATTCCAGGCCGTCCGAGACGGTCAAGATCTGGGAGCGTCCGGCGGACCTGTCGGCCGTCGTGACCGGGCTGGAAGCGGACGAGGCCTGGGCGGGCGCCGTCGATCCCGGCCGGGTCGGGGCGGTCGGCTTCTCCCTCGGAGGTTTCAGCGTCCTTGCCCTCGCCGGTGCCAGGGCCGATGCGGCGGCCTATGCCGACTACTGCTCCGTCGATCGCGGCGCCATGTCCGACTGCGCCTGGTATGCGAGAGGCGGCGTCGATCTGCGGCGGCTCGACGGGAAACGGTTCGGCGGGTCGTTCGAGGACCCGCGCATCCGAACGGTCGTCGCCGTCGATCCGGCGCTCGCGCAGGCCTATCGGGCGGACAGCTTGAAAGGCATCGCGATTCCCGTTCATTTCCTCAATCTCGGCAAGGCCGGAACGACATGGCTCGGGGTCGAGGCCTCCGGCTTGGCGCCCCTCGTTCCCGGCGCCTCCCTCGATCGCATCGCCGATGCGGATCATTTCTCGTTCCTGGGCGAATGCCGAGCCGATGGCGCGGAAATTCTCAGACGCGAGGGCGAGACCGACCCGCTCTGCGACGATGCCGGCGGTCGCTCCCGTCGCGACATTCACGATGACATCGCACGGCTTGTCGGCGATGCGCTGGCCCGGGATCTCGACTGATCGTCCGTGCGCCCCTCCCGCGGACGGCCGTCCGTCGCGGGAGGGGCGAGAGCGGATCAGGGAACGATCAGCGTTCCCGCGCCGTGCTCGGTCAGGAGTTCCAGGAGCACCGCGTGGCGGGTCTTGCCGTTGAGGATGACGACGCCGCCGACGCCGCGTTCGATCGCCTCGATGCAGGTCTCGACCTTCGGGATCATGCCGCCGGAGATCGTGCCGTCCTTGATGAGGGCGTGGGCCTGCGCGACCGAGAGCTCCTTGATGAGCTGGCCGGACTTGTCGAGGACGCCGGGAACGTCGGTGAGGAAGAGGAGCCGTGCGGCCTGCAGCGCGCCGGCGATGGCGCCGGCGAACGTGTCGGCATTGATGTTGTAGGTGTGGCCGTCCCGGCCGGGCGCGACGGGCGCGATGACCGGGATCATCTCGGAGCGGGCGAGAAGATCGAGCAGCGTGCGGTCGACCTCGACGGGCTCGCCGACGAAGCCGAGATCGAGCACGCGCTCGATGTTCGAGTCGGGATCGATCACGGTCTTCTTCGCCTTCTCGGCGAAGACCATGTTGCCGTCCTTGCCGCACAGGCCGATCGCCCATTCGCCCTCGGCATTGATGAGGGCGACGATCTCCTTGTTGATCGAGCCGGCCAGGACCATCTCGACGATCTCGACCGTCTTCTGGTCGGTGACGCGCAGCCCGTTCTCGAAGCGCGATTCGATGCCCATGCGCTTCAGCATGGAGCCGATCTGCGGGCCGCCGCCATGCACGACGATCGGATTGATGCCGGACTGCTTGAGCAGCGCGATGTCGCGCGCGAAGGCCTTGCCGAGATCGGCGTCGCCCATGGCGTGCCCGCCGTATTTCACGACCACGGTCTTGTGCTCGTAGGCCTGCATGAAGGGCAGGGCCTGCGCCAGGAGTTCCGCCTGCGCTTCCCCGTTCTCGGCATTCGTCGGCATGGATGGTCCTTTCGCGGGGGGAGGAGCGTGGCGTTTGGTCGGGCGCGCTCATAGCGCTATTCGCCGGAAGCGTCCATGACGGGACCATGACATCGTAAGGCCGCGAGCGCCGGGCCGAGGTCCCCGGCCGGGACGACCGTCACCTCGGCAAGGCCGAGCCAGCCCGCCATCACGACAAGCTCCGCCATCAGCGCCTCGGCGGTCTCGGCCGGCGCGTGGGGCTCGGCATGGGCGGAGAGGACGCGGAGCGTGCCCGCCGCCCGGTCGGCTTTGAGATCGACGCGCGCCACCAGCCGCTCGCCGAGGAGGAAGGGCAGGACGTAGTAGCCGTGCACCCGCTTCTCCGCCGGCGTGTAGATCTCGATCCGATAGCGGAACCCGAAAAGCCGCTCGGTCCGGTCGCGCTCGAAGACGAGGGGGTCGAAGGGCGAGAGAAGGGCGGTCGCCGTAATGCGCCTCGGCACGCGCGCGGCCGGGTGCAGATAGGCCGGCTGCGACCAGCCCTCGACGGCGACCGGCAGAAGCGCCCCGGCCTCCACGAGTTCGGCGAGGCGCGGGCGCACGTCCTCCGGCGAGAGGCGGAAATAGTCGCGAAGGTCGCCGGACGTCGCGATGCCGAGGGCCTGGGCCGAGCGCATCAGGAGCTCGCGCTGCGCATCCTCCAGACTCGGCGTCGGCGCGCCGTGGACGGCGGCGGGCAAGACGCGCTCGGGCAGGTCGTAGACGCGCTGGAAGCCGCGCCGCGTGGCGGTGGTGATGCGGCCGGCCCAGAAGAGATATTCGAGCGCCTGCTTGGTGTCGCTCCAGCCCCACCAGCCGCCCCGTCCTTTCGGACCCTCCATCTGGGAGGTCGCCAGCGCCCCTTCCGTCTCGATGCGCCGGAAGACGGCCTCGACGGCCTCGCGCCGGTCCTTCGCGAATCTTGCCAGCCCGCCATAGATGCCGAGGCCCGCGGCGGCCCGCTCCATGCGCCAGCGCAGGAGCGGCTGAAGCTCCAGCGGCAGGAGCGAGGCCTCGTGCGCCCAATATTCGAAGAGCCTCCGCGGCCGGCCCCAGGCGGCGCCTTCCAGCGTCGCGCGCGGATAGGCGCCGAGCCGCGAGAAGAGCGGCATGTAATGCGCCCGCGCCGAGACCGAGACGCTGTCGATCTGGAGAAGGTGCAGCCGCTGCACCACGCGCCCCATCCGCCGCCAGTCCAGCACCTCCGCCGGCCGCGCCTCCCCGAACCCCTGCGCGGCCAGCGCGATGCGCCGGGCACTCGCCAGCGACAGTCCCTCGCGCTTCACCATGACGAGCCTGATACCGGGTAGGGGGCAAGGCCGGGCATGGAGCCTGCCGGTCCTTCTCTCATGGCTCCCGCCGCTGCCGCTCGACCGCGCTTTCCACCTCGGCGAGCGCGGCAGGGTCCTCGATCGTAGCGGGCGTGTCGTAGGCGTCGCGGTCGATGATTTTCTTCAGGGTCGCGCGCAGGATCTTGCCCGAGCGGGTCTTCGGCAGGCGGTCGACGAGGACGACGCGCCGGAAGGCCGCGACCGGGCCGATGCGCTCGCGCACCCGTTCCACCAGTTCGGCCTCGACGCCGGAATAGGCCTCGCCCTTCGACGTCTTCAGGACGACGAAGCCGCAGGGCAGTTCGCCCTTCATCTCGTCGCGCATGCCGACGACCGCGCATTCGGCGACGGCGGGGTGGCCGGAGACGGCCTCCTCCATCTCGCCGGTGGAGAGGCGATGGCCCGCGACGTTGATCACGTCGTCGGTGCGCCCCATCACGACGATGTAGCCGTCGGCATCGATGAGGCCGGCATCGGAGGTCGAGTAGTAGCCGGGAAAGGCCGAGAGATAGCCGGAGCGAAAGCGCTCGTCGGCGTTCCAGAGCGTGGGAAGCGCGCCGGGCGGCAGCGGCAGGCGGATCGCGATCGCGCCCATGGTCTCGGGCGGCAGGGGCTCGCCGTCGGGATCGAGGATCGCCATGTCGTAGCCGGGCATGGGCACGCCGGGACTGCCGTACTTGGTCGGCAGAAGGCCGAGGCCGGCCGGGTTCGCGGCGATCGGCCAGCCCGTCTCGGTCTGCCACCAATGATCGATGACGGGCACGTTCAGCGCCGCCTCCGCCCAGCGGATCGTCTCGGTGTCCGCCCGTTCGCCCGCCAGGAACAGCGTGCGGAAGCGCGACAGATCGTAGGTCGCGGGCAGGCGTCCCTCCGGGTCCTCGCGCCGGATCGCGCGGGCGGCCGTCGGCGCCGTGAAGAGCGCGACGACGCCGTGCTCGGCGATGACGCGCCAGAACGTGCCGGCATCGGGCGTGCCGACGGGCTTGCCCTCGAAGAGAACGCTCGTGCAGCCTTTGAGAAGCGGGCCATAGGCGATGTAGGAATGGCCGACGACCCAGCCGACATCGGAGGCCGCCCAGAAGACCTCGCCGGCGCGGGCGCCGAAGATCGCCTCCATCGACCAGTGCAGCGCCACCATGTGGCCGCCCTGGTCGCGCACCACGCCCTTGGGCTGCCCCGTCGTGCCCGACGTGTAGAGGATGTAGAGCGGATCGGTCGCCTTCAGCGGGACGCAAGGCACGGTGCGGCCGCCCTCGATCTCGGCCAGGGCCTTGGTGCGGGCCGCGTCCCAATCGTGGTCGCGGCCCTCCACCATGTCCGCCGCCAGCTGCGGCCGCTGGAGGAGGAGCACCGCGCCGGGCTTGTGGAGGCTGAGCTCGATCGCGCGGTCGAGCAGCGGCTTGTAGGCGACGATGCGGCCGGGCTCGATGCCGCAGGAGGCGGTCAGCACGGCTTTGGGCTGCGCGTCGTCGATGCGGGTTGCAAGCTCGCGCGCGGCGAAGCCGCCGAACACGACCGAATGGATCGCTCCGAGCCGGGCGCAGGCGAGCATGGCCGCGACCGTTTCGGGCACCATCGGCATGTAGATGACGACGCGGTCGCCCTTGGCGACGCCGAGATCCTGCAGCGTGGCCGAAAGGGCCGTCACCTCGGCCAGAAGCTCGGCATAGGTGATGCGGCGCACTTCGCCGGTGATGGGTGAATCGTGAATGATCGCCGCCTGATCGCCACGCCCGGCCGCGACATGGCGGTCGAGCGCGTTGTGGCAGGTGTTGCAGACCCCGTCCGGAAACCAGCGGCCATAGACGCCGCTCGACGCATCGAAGGCGGTGCGCGGCGCCTCGAACCAGTCGATCGCCTCGGTCTGGCGCATCCAGAACCCTTCGGGATCGTCCCGCCATTCGGCGACGACCTCATGGTAGCGGCTGGTCATCCCCGATCCCCCCCGGTGGTTCTGCTCCAAACCGGCAGCGCCGGCCCCGCCGACAGTCTTAAGGGAGGAGAGCGCCGAGGGAAACGGCAGCCTTTCGCCGCCGCGTCCATCGCATGTGAGATATTCCTGCAACGGTTCCAAGCTTGCGCACGAAACTTGGGAACGTTTCCAGATATGACACGTTCGCCCCGTGAGACTCTCTGCGCGCCGCATCGCGCAAGACCTGCCGTCCTTGGGCGGGTCGTCCGTCGATGGGGTCGGCGGGTGGGAGGATCGAGGGGTGTTGGAGTTGGTATCGACCGTGACACACAGGACAATTCAGATCCCGCTGACCGCGGCTCGAATGGCCATGCTCGGCCGAGACGGCGGTTCGATGGTCGGCATGCCGCGCGTCCGGGTTCCGATAGATCCGTGTGCCGCATGAGCTTGCGCGTTCTCATCGTCGAAGACGAGCTGATCCTGGCGATGGATCTGGAAGACATGCTGGTGGATGCCGGGCATGAGGTCGTGGGCGTCGCCGCCGACATGCATCAGGCTCTGGCGCTCGCCGAAAGCAGCTCGCCGGACTTGGCTCTGATGGACGTCAATCTCGCGCGCGGCACGAACGGCGTCGAGACGGCGATGCACCTTCGCCAGCGCTTCGACGTTCCCTCGCTCTTCATCAGCGGCAATCTCGATCCGAAGACGCGCGCCACCGCCTCGCGATGCCGGCCCGTCGGTTTCGTGCCGAAGCCCTTTTCGCAGAACGACGTGCTGAGCGTGATCGCCACGGTCGGCTGACCTCGAAGGGTGCTCGCGCGCCGCGCCGCCGAAGCCGCGTCAGGTGCCCGCAGATCCCATGTCTCGTCCGGGTTCGAAGCCCTGGCGCTCGGTGTCTGGCGCTCGGCGTGAAGGCATCGAGCATCCGGGCCGCTTCCGGCGAGCTCGAGCGCCGTGCAGAGGCGGCCTGTCCCGGCCCGATCCTTCAGAAGAACTCGAGTTCGCCGTCCTGGTCAGCCGGAACCGCCTGCGGCAGGTCGGCTTCAGGCGCATTGCCGTTCAGGCGGTCCTTGAGGTCGCTGAGCGTGATCAGCGAAAGCGCCTCGTGCGCGTCGATCGTCACCGTCTCCGGCGAGGCCATGGCGAGGCAAGCCGTGAAATCCGACAGATTGGCGAGGATCTGCTGCGTGAGGTCGATGCTCTGCGTCGCCCGCACGAAATCGGCATTGGCGAGAGACGGCGTGCCGTCCGCGCCGAAGGCGAGGTGGTGGAACTCGTCCGTCGCCTCGGCCAGGGCGTGAAGCTCGTAGGACATGCGCATCAGGATATCGGAGACGGCAGTTTTCGCCATGGGTCGAGCTTTCGATGGAACGTGTCGGGCAGGGATCAGAAGAGTTCGAGATCGCCGATGGATTCCTGCCGGACCCGGATGGGCGGCGGCGGGGGCAGTCCGGCCGACTTCTCGATGAAGATCTGACGGGCGCGTCCCGTATGGGGCCAGTATTCGATGCGCCGGCCCTTGTCGCCGCCGAGGTCTCCACCGCGGCAGGGAATGCCTTCCATGGCGAGGAAGTCCTTGGCGAACTTGGCGTTCTTGGAGCCGATGTCGGTCAGCCCGTCCAGCGTGCGCGCGCCGCCGAAGAGCTTGACCTCCAGCCGGTCCTTGCGCGCGCCCTTCTTCATCAGGCCGTTGATCAGAAGCTCCATCAGATAGAGCCCGTAGCTTTCGGAGCGCGAGGAATGGCTGGCGTCTCCCGAGCCCGGCAGGAGAAAATGGTTCATGCCGCCGATGCCGGCGACGGGATCGCGAATGCAGGCCGCGACGCAGGAGCCCAGGAGCGTGGTGAGGACGAGGTCCTCCCCCGAGCCCCACTTGGCTTCGCCCTGGATGATGTTCAGACGGCGACGTGCGATCGGCTCG
Source organism: Aureimonas sp. Leaf427 (assembly GCF_001425485.1). Taxonomy (GTDB): domain Bacteria; phylum Pseudomonadota; class Alphaproteobacteria; order Rhizobiales; family Rhizobiaceae; genus Plantimonas. Next base: position 131,736 of record NZ_LMQW01000048.1, read on the forward strand.
ACCATTACTGCAAACGTCCCAGAACGGCTTCCATCGTCTTCTGGAGAACCGGCACGGAGACCGGCTTGACGAGGAAGTTGTTGACGCCGAGAGCGGCCGCCTTCTGCACCAGTTCCTTGTCGCCGCGCCCCGTCAGAATGACGAAGGGCGTCTTCTTGGTCGGCGCGTAGGAGCGGATGGCTTTGAGGAGCTGCAGCCCGTCCAGCTTCGGCATGTTGAAGTCGGAGATGATGAAGTTGGCGGGGGAGGCCATCATCATCTTCAGCGCCTCCTCGCCATCCGCCGCGAAGCTCACCTGGCTGATGCCGATCTGGTCGAGGGCGTCGCGAATCAGCATGCGGCTGGTGCGCTGGTCGTCCACGACGAGGACCTTGAGCATCTGTTTGCTGGCCATACCGTCTTTTCCTTCAAGGCTGGTCTTCCGAGCGGCGACATGGGTGGAAACCGGGCTGCGCGTCCGTCGGTCGAGGCAGACCTCTCCCCAGAAGAGATCGGCCCGTCATCCGTCGTCCGCCAACGGCCGGCACCCTTGCGAGCCCCTCGTTGCATCCGTCCGTTATTCAACCCTATCGACGTTAAGAAAAACCTTGCCGGAGTCCCAAAATCATTCGAAGAGTGCGCCGGCGACGTGGTTTTCGATCCGCGAGAGAAGCCGTAAATGTCTATAATATCATAGTCTTATGAAGCGGCGACGCCGTCGTCGCGCCGTCATCGACCGAGCTTTGCGCTCAGCCGAAGGTCTCCCGCGCGACGCCCTTCAGGGGCACGCGCTTCTGCGCCGCGCCGATCTCGTGGGCGACGCGCGGCATGCCGTAGACGAGCGAGGTGGCCTCGTCCTGCGCCATGGTCTTGGCGCCGGCCTCGCGCATCTTGAGAAGGCCCTCGGCGCCGTCGCGGCCCATGCCGGTCAGGATGATGCCCGTCATGCGGCCCTCCACCAGCTCGGCCACCGAGCGGAAGAGAACGTCCACGGAGGGCTTGTGCCCGTTCACCGGCTCGTCCGTGGTCAGCCGGATGCGCTGGCCGCCCCTGCCGGTCACCATCATGTGCTGCGCGCCCGGCGCGATGTAGACGTGGCCGCGTTTCAGGATGTCGCCATTGTGCCCCTCAACGACATGCGCCTTGCAGATCTTGTCGAGCCGCGCGGTGAAGGAGGAGGTGAAGGTGGCGGGCAGGTGCTGCACGATCAGCGTCGGCGGGCAGTCGGCGGGAAAGTCGGAGAGGACGGTGATCAGCGCCTCCACGCCGCCCGTCGAGGAGCCGATGGCGACGAGGTCGGGCCAGTCGGCATGCTGGGCGAAGACGGGCGCGGCGGCGCGCGGTGCGCCGCCGGCCCGCTCGGCCGAGCCGCGGGCCGCGACCAGACGGGGCTTGGCCTTTGCCGCTTCCTTGATGAGGTTGGGCAGGTGCTCCAGCGTGTTGCCCTGCATTCCGTTCGGCTTGGAGATGCAGTCGAAGGCCCCCGTCTCCAGCGCCTGAAGCGTCGCGGAGGCGCCGGGCTGCGTCAGGTTCGAGACCATGATGACGGGCGTCGGCCGGAGCCGCATGATCTTCTCGAGGAATTCGAGCCCGTTCATGTTCGGCATCTCGATGTCGAGAGTCACGACGTCCGGGTCGAGCTCCTTCATCTTGTCGCGCGCTTCGAGCGGATTGGCGGCTTCGCCGACCACCTCGATCTGCGGATCGTGGCTGATCGCGTGCTTCAAGAGGGCGCGCATGGTGCGCGAGTCGTCGACGACGAGAACGCGGACCGGGATCATTTCACCACGCCATCCAGGCGGCGATAGGCGGTCGTGCCCTCGAAGGAGAGGAACTCGGTCGCCGGTCCCGTCAGACGCTCGGAATGGCCCATGTAGAACCAGCCGCCGGGCTCCAGGTACCGGCAGAAGCGGTGCCAGATCTTCTCGCGCGTCGGCTGGTCGAAATAGATCGTGACGTTGCGGCAGAAGATCGCCTGGAACGTGCCCTGCATCGGCCAGTCGCCGATGAGGTTCAGCTCGCGGAAGGAGACGAGGTCGCGCATCGCGTCCGACACCTCGTAGGCATCGCCCGGCACCGGCTTGAACCAGCGCTGGCGCAGGGGCTTGGGAACCGCCTCCAGCGTCGCCTCGTCGTAGACGCCGGCCCGCCCGAAGGCGACGACGTTCGGATCGATGTCGGTGGCGAGGATGCGCACGTCGTGATTGGCCGCCTCCGGCATCATCGAGAGCACGCTCAGCGCGATCGAATAGGGCTCGTGCCCGTTCGAGCAGCCGGCCGACCAGATGCGCACCCGGCCGCCGCGCTTGGCGTCGGCCAGATGAGGCGGCAGGAGATCGCTCTTCAGGTGCTCGAAATGATGGTTCTCGCGGAAGAAGTGCGTGACGTTGGTCGTCAGCGCCGCGAGCATGCTCATGCGCTCGCTGGCGCCCTCGTTGCCCGCGATGAAGGCGCAGTATTCCTTGAAGCTCGAAAGCCCGAGGGTCCGCAGGCGCTTGGCGAGGCGCGAGTAGACGAGGTTGCTCTTGGAAGGCGCCAGCAGGATCCCCGAATCCTCGTGGAGGATGCGGGCGATCATCGTGAAGTCCGCATCCGTCAGGAGGAACTCGCCCGACCCCGTCCTGCCCTCGGGGTCGCGCCGGTCTGCATCGAGCCTCGACATTTGCGTTCATGCCTTCCAGTTGCGTGCCGGAAGGACGGCTCTTGGTCCGTCCTTGCAGAGGTCGAGCGTCAGGCCGCCATTTCGCTTGGCGGCAGGACGCTGTCGACCGCGATCATCGAGATCATGCGGCCCTCGAAGGCCATCACGCCGCGCACGAAGGTGCGGGCGAGTTCCGAGGCGATGTCGGGCGTCGCCTGGAGAAGATCGTCGCTGACCGTGAGGATGTCGGACACCGCATCGACGAGCAGGCCGACCATCTGGCGGTCGACGCGCACGACGATGACGACCGAGCGAGCCGTCGGCTCGGTCGGGCGGAAGCCGAGGCGCGCCGCGAGGTCGACGATCGGAAGGACCGTGCCGCGCAGGTTGATGACGCCGACGACGAAGTTCGGGGCGTGGGGCAGGGGGGTCGCCGCCGCGAAGCCGCGGATTTCGCGGACCGAGATGATGTCGACGCAGAACTCCTGCTCGCCGATCCGGAAGGCGATCAGTTCGCGCAATCCGACCTTTTCGTTGTGATCGTAGTCTGCCATGGCCGTCACTCCGCTGCCTGTAGGCCGTTGCCGAAGAAATTCTGTTCAAATCGCGAGGTCGCAGCGACCGCGTCGACGTCGAGGATCAGTGCGACGCGACCGTCGCCCATGATGGTGGCGGCGGCGACGCCGGGAACGCGGCCGTAATTCGATTCGAGGCTCTTGATGACGACCTGGCGCTGGCCCTGGATGCCGTCGACGAGAAGCGCGGAGCGGCTGCCGTTCTCGGCCTCGACCAGGATCGCGACGCCCTGGATCGCGTCGGTCGGCTGGTGCCGGTAGCCGAGCTGCTGGGCGACGTCGATCAGCGGCAGGAAGGCGTCGCGCACCGCGATGAGGCGCTGGTCGGAGCCGAAGCCGCGCACCTCGGAAGGCTTGGGCTTCAGCGTCTCGATGATGGCGGTCAAAGGCACGACGAGCGTCTGGCTGCCCGCCGAGACGATCATGCCGTCGAGGACGGCGAGCGTCAGCGGCAGGCTCATGGTGAACATGGAACCTTCGCCGGGCTTGGAGGCGATCGACACGCGGCCGCCCAACGCCTGGATGGAGCGCTTCACGACGTCCATGCCGACGCCGCGGCCCGAAAGCTCGGAGACCTCCGTCTTGGTCGAGAAGCCCGGCAGGAAGATGAGGTTGTCCGTCTCCTCGTCGGTGAGGGCGGCATCGGGCGGGATCAGGCCCTTCTTGATGGCGATCTCGCGAACGACCGGGCGGTTGATGCCGGCGCCGTCGTCGGAGATCTCGATGACGATGCGGCCCGAGCGGTGCATGGCGGCGACGCGCACGGTGCCCTCTTCCGGCTTGCCGGCGGCCAGACGCTTCTCCGGCGATTCGACGCCATGGTCGATCGCGTTGCGGATCATGTGCGTCAGCGGATCGGACAGGCGCTCGATGACGGTCTTGTCGACCTCGGTGCCTTCGCCTTCCGTGACGAGCTTGACGCTCTTCTTCGTGGCGTCGGCGACCTCGCGGACGAGGCGCGGCAGGCGCTGGAAGACCGACTTCACCGGCTGGGCGCGGATCGCCATGACCGAGTCCTGGATCTCGCGCGTCAGCTGCTCCAGCTCGTCGAGGCCGACGGCGACGTCGGAGGCGTGCGCGAGGCCCGCCTGCGTCACGCGCTGGGACAGCATGACCTGATGGATGACGAGTTCGCCCACGAGATCGATCAGGCGGTCGACGCGTTCGAGATCGACGCGGATCGTGGCGCCGGCCTGCGTGGTGGCTTCGCCGTTGGCGGCGGCGGGCGCGGCGGCGGCGGGGGCCGGGGCGGCCTTGGCGGGTGCGGCCTTCGCCGGCGCGGGCTTCGGCTCGGCGGCGGCGACGGGAGCCGCGGCGGGAGCGGGGGCCGCCTTCGCCTTGGCCGCCGGCTTCTCCTCGACCTTGGCGGGCTCGGCGGCCGCGTCGTCGGCGGCCTGCATGCGGGCGAGGAGGGCGGCGATCTCGGGATCGATGCCGTCGTTCTCTTCGTCCGTCGCGAAGACGCGCTCGATGATGACCTCGGCCTCGTAGGAGGCGAACTCGAAGATCTCCTGGAGCTCGGCCTCGTCGCGGTCGGTCGTCAGGTCGATCGTCCAGGCGAGGAAGGCGCCCTCCGGGTCGCAGTCAGGCAGGAGAGGCGTGTCGCTCGTGTCGCAGGTGACGCGGCCGAAGCCGAGCGCCAGGACCTCGCGGATGAGCCGCGCGGTCTCGTTCGCCTTGGCGTACATTTCCGGGCGCGGCTTGAAGGTGATGCGGAACTTGGAGCTGGAATCGGCCAGAACGTCGTCGAACTCGACGGCGACCGGCACGAAGTCGAGCCCGTCCATGCCGTCGCCTTCCGACATCGGGAATAGCGGCTCGTCCTCGGCCTCTTCGGCCTCGGGCTCGGCTTCCGCCACGACCTCGACCGCCGAGAGCGGCTTGCCCTCGACGAGCTCCTTCAGTTCGCCGACGAGCGTGCGGGTGCGCACCGCATCGACCGAACCGCCGTCGCGGGCGACGGTGATGAGGTCCGCCAGAACGTCGGCGGCGCGCAGGAGCACCCGCAGAACCTCGGGCGTGGGCTCCATCCGGTCCGAGCGGACCTCGTCGAGCGTCGTCTCGAAGATGTGGGCGAAGTGGACGAGGTCGTTGAGGTTGAACGCGCCGGCGCCGCCCTTCACCGAGTGGACGGCGCGGAAGACGGCGTTCACCGTATCGGAGTCGGCGGCCCCGCTCTCCATGGCGAGAAGGCCGGATTCGAGCTCCGCAAGCTGCTCGACGCATTCCTCGAAGAATGTCGCCCGGATTTCCGCCATCGCGTCCATAGAAGTCTCCTCGGGTGCCCGGGCCGTGCCGGACTTTGCTCATCGGACCTGGTCCCAACTCGTCCTTCTGGACGATCAGGCAGGATCGAGGCTTGTCGCCTCGCAGGTCGCCGCACGCGTTCGCGCGGAGACCGAAGCTGCGTCCGCCCGCATGCCAGCGGGCGGGAAGGGGACGTCAGGCGGCGACGCGCTTGATGGCGTCGACGAGCTTGACCGGATCGAAGGGCTTCACGATCCAGCCGGTGGCGCCGGCGCGGCGTGCGCGGGCCTTCTTCTCCGCGTCGCTCTCGGTGGTGAGAACGAGGATCGGAATGGCGCGGAAGGACTGGTCCGAGCGGACTTCCTCGATGAACTGCAGGCCGTCCATGCGGGGCATGTTGACGTCGGTGATGATGACGTCGGGATAGTCCATGCCCTGAAGGACTTCGATCCCGTGGACGCCGTCCTCGGCCTGAACGACGTTGAAGCCCGAGGCCTCCAGCGCGCGGCGCAGCATTTCGCGCATGGTGCGGGAGTCGTCGACCGTGAGAATGGTCTTGCTCATCGAGTGATCTCCTTGTCGATCAGGCTGTCGACGGTCAGCCCGAGAAGCTGCAATCCGTCTTGGAACCCTTGGCTGGGCTTTGCGATTTCGAGCGCCGTCATGTCGCTCTTCCAGGTCACGACCGCGGACAGAAGGACCTGCAGGCACTGGCCGCCGATGCGCTCGACGCTGGAGGCGTCGAGTACGATCGGGGCGCCGCGGGCGGCCATCAGGCTCTCGTGGAGCGGGGCCGCTGCGGGGTAGTCGAGGTGGCGGGGGAGTTCGAGGGTCGCCCCGGCTATGGGGGCCGGCTTGGCGGCCGTCTTTGGCTTGCGCATTTAGAACTCTTCCCAATCATCGGCGTTGCTGGTGGGGGCGGGAGCGGCACCGCTGCGGCCGACCGCGCGCATCTGCGCCACGGGTTTGGACGGAGCGGGAGCGGGGCGGCGGATGGGCCGGACGGCGGCCGGGGCGGCCGCGCGGACGCGGAAGCCGTCGGTCAGCGCGGCAAGGGCTTCGGTCTCGCTGGCCAGATGCTGGGCCGCCGCGGTCGTTTCCTCGACCATCGCGGCGTTCTGCTGCGTGACCTTGTCCATGTTGTCGGCGGCGGCGGAGACTTCCTTGAGGCTCAGCGCCTGGGCTCTCGCGCTCTGGGCGATGTCGGAGACGACCTGGCTCATCTTGCCGACCTGCTCGACGATCTCGTCCAGCGAGTGGCCGGATGCGGTGACGAGTTCGACGCCGTCCGCGACCTGCGCCGTGGAGGCGGCGATCAGCGTCTTGATCTCCTTGGCGGCGTCGGCCGAGCGCTGGGCGAGGCCGCGCACTTCCTGGGCGACCACGGCGAAACCGCGTCCCGCCTCGCCGGCCCTGGCCGCCTCGACGCCGGCGTTGAGCGCGAGGAGGTTCGTCTGGAAGGCGATCTCGTCGATGACGCCGATGATCCGGCCGATCTTCTCGGACGATTCTTCGATGGCGCTCATCGCCGCGACGGCGCGGCCGACGATCTCGTTGCCCTTCAGCGCGTCGCTCTGCGCCTGGGCGGCGGCGGCCTGGGCGCGGTTCGCCCCGTCCGCGGTCTCGCCGATGCCGCGCGTCACGTCGGAAAGGGCCGCGACGGTCTCTTCCAGGCTCGCGGCCTGCTGCTCGGTGCGCTGCGACAGATCGTTCGAGGCGACGGTGATCTCGCCGAGGCCGGTGCGGATCGCGCCGACCGACTGCACGACGGCCCCGAACGCATCCTCGAGCTTGGCGACGCTCGTGTTGAAGAGCTCGCGCATCGCCTCGTAGTCGGAGGAGAAGGGCTTGTTCAGCCGCGCGCCGAGATCGCCGTCCGAGAGCTTGGCGAAACCTTCCCCGACCTCCTGCATGAAGAAGGCATGGGCGACCGCATAGCCCTCGCTCATGGCCGCGTCGCTTGCCTGGCGCTCCTTTTCGGCGCGGCCGGAGGCAAGCGCGTCCGCCTCGAGAACCTGATGCTCGCGCGACACCGCCTTCAGCCGGTCGAGCGCGGCGGCCATCTGGCCGATCTCGTCCTTGCGGCCGAGCCCGGCGACGGCGATCGACGCATCGCCTCGGGCGAGCTTCTCCATGCCGTCGCAGAGGCCGGAGATCGGCCGGGCGAGGGTGCGCGTCAGGAGGATGGCGAGCCCGATGGAAAGGAGAAGAAGCGCGACCGTTCCGCCGACGAAGGTCCAGCTGGCTTGCGAGAAGGCGGCGTCCTGGGCCGCGACGTTCTCGGCGATGGCCGTCGTCTCCGCGTCGCGCCAGCCGTCCAGCGTCTCCTCGATCGGATCGATCAGCGCGGAGGCGGCGTCCGAGGTGATGAGCGCGGACGCCTCGCCGAGCGTTTCCGGCGAGCGGGCGAGCATCATGGCCTTCGCCGCGATCTCGCTCTGCCAGGCCGCGCTGTTCTTCGTGATGAGATCCAGCTTGGCGCTGAGATCGCCCATGATGCTGCCGATCCCGCGGATCGTCTCGATCTGCTTGGCGAAGCTGTCGGCATGGCGCTTCACGCGGCCGGAATAGTAGTCGTCGCGGGTGATGAGGAAGCCGCGGAGCGAATTCTCCTGCCGCGACATCGCGGCGCGCGCCTCGATCGTCGCGGTGATGACCGCGTTGTGCAGCGCGGTTGCCTGCTGCGCCGTCTCGATACGGTCCATGTAACCGCGCACGACGAGGCCCATCATGGCTGCGCCGAGCACGATGGCGGCGAAGGCAAGAGCGATCTTCTGTCGGATGCGAAGGTCGGAGAAGCGCATGACGTTTCTTTGAGAAGAGGATGAGGCCCGTCTGCGTGCGCCGACATTCGGATGCCCGTCGGGGCAACGTTGTGGTGCGTCCGTTTCGTTGGGTCTGCGAGAACTCAACGTAGAGCCGAACTCCTAAACCTTGGTTACTCAAAGTCCCAAGATCGCCAAAGCATTGCAGGCCTGCCCCTTCGAGACGCCGCCGCAGTCTTGGTTCGGTCTTTCCCAAGAATTTATTGATGACTTGTTCATAAGGTGCGCGGCGCGAACGGAGACTGTTTTCCATGTCGATTTCCTCGTCCGGCCACCCGGCCTCCCGACGTCTGACCGGATGGGGACGGACCGCGCACGCGACGACGGCGGTCTTCGAGCCGCAAGGGGCCGAGGCCGTCGCGGCGCGCCTTGCGGCGGAGGCGGGCGCGCGCGGCCTCATCGCCTTCGGCGCGGGCCGCAGCTACGGCGACGTCGCGCTGAACGACGGCGGCGAAACGCTCCTTTCCGCCGGGCTCGACGCGATGGCGCCGCTCGGGTCCGACGGCCTTCTCGTCTGCGGTCCCGGCGTCACGTTTCGCCAGGTGATCGAAACCCATCTCGCCGACGGCTGGGCCATGCCGGTCTCGCCGGGCACCGCCTTCGCAACCGTCGCAGGCGCCATCGCCAACGACGTCCACGGCAAGAACCACGACCGGGCGGGAAGCTTCGGCGATCATGTCGAGTGGATGTCCCTCGCGCTGCCGGGCGGACGCATCGCCCGCATCTCGCCGAGCGAGGAGCCCGATCTCTTCCGCGCCACGATCGGCGGCCTCGGCCTGACCGGCATCATCGTGGAGGCCGCGATCCGGCTGAAGCGGGTGGCGTCGAGCGACGTCGTGATGCGCGAGGACAGGGCGGGCGACATCTCCGCTTTGATGGCGGGCCTCCGCGAAGGGCGCGAGCGCGCGACCTACACCGTCGCCTGGATCGACGCGGTCGCGCGGGGCCGGCATCTCGGGCGCGGCATTCTGCAGACGGCGGAGACCGCGCCGTCGGGCCTTCGCGCGCCGGCGACCTCGAAGGCGCGGCGGCTGCCGGTCGATCTGCCGGCCATCGCGCTCAATCACCTGAGCATCGGCCTCTTCAACGAACTCTACTATCGCCGCGTGCCATCGGCCGGGCGCGAGCGCCTGACGCCGCTGACGAGCTTTCTCTATCCGCTCGACGCGCTGCTCGACTGGAATCGGATGTACGGCCGGCGCGGCTTCTACCAGTTCCAGTGCGTCCTGCCGGAGGAGGCGTCGGACATCGGCATTCCGAAGCTCCTGGAGGCCATCGCGGCGGATGGGTCCGGCTCGTTCCTGGCGGTCCTGAAGACGCTCGGCGGAGAGGGGCGGGGGCTCCTCTCCTTCCCCTTGCGGGGCTTCACCCTCGCTCTCGACTTTCCCGCCCGGCGCGGCACGCCCGATCTCATGCGCCGGCTGGAGCGCCTGACGCTCGACCATGGCGGCCGCATCTATCTGGCCAAGGACGCCTGCCTCTCGCCGCAGGGTTTCCGCCGCATGTATCCCGGGCATCCGCGATTTCGCGAGATCGTCGAGGCGGTCGATCCGAAGGGCGTCTTCGCGTCCGACCTCTCGCGGCGCCTGCGCCTGCGCGAGGCCTGACGCCGCAAGGATCGTCTCGCGTCAGCCCTTGGACTTGCCCTTGCGGGCCGGCTTCTTCTTGTCCACCGCCAGCGGCAGCTGGTCGGCGACGCTCTTCTCGCGGTCGCGGCTGGGTCCGCCGGAATCCTCGCCGACATCGGTGAGGCCGGGCACGTCGCCTTGGTTCTCCGCCATGAATTCGGGCTCGGCCACCTCTTCGAGGGTCTCCTCCACCGGTTTCAGCGTGGAGCCGAAACTGTCCTCCAGCGCCACGATCTCGCGCGCGGAGGCCCAGTGAGTGGCCGAACGCCCCTCCGGCCGGCCCTCGTGCTCCCAGAGTTCGTGGGCCTTGCGGCGGATTCTCTCGTCGTCGTCCATGGTCGTCTCCCTTCGCCTTCACAATGGCCGGCTTCGCCGCAGGGTTCCAGACGCCGCCCATCCCGACCGAAGAGGGCGCCGCCGCCGAGCGGGCGCTCGGGGGAGTATTCAATGAACGTTAAGGCCTGCCGGGTAGATATCGCCCGTCTCGCTTACGTCCTGGAGCCTGTCATGATCCCTACGCTCCATCGGCGTGCGCTGCTGCAGGGCGCGGTCGCCTTCGCGGCCCTCGCCGCCCGCCCCGCCTTCGCCGAAGCGCCGATCCTCACCGTCAGCGGCGCCGTCGCCGACGGCGCGAGCCGCAGCTTCACTCTGGCCGATCTCGAAGCCCAGCCGCGCATCGCCTTCACGACGAAGACGCCCTGGCATGCCGGCCCGACCGCGTTCGAGGGGATCGGCATCGATCGGTTCCTCGATCTCGTCGGGGCGAAGGGCACGAAACTGCGCCTCATTGCTCTCAACGACTACATGGCCGAGATCGAGATCGCGGACATCAAGGGCCTCGGTGGCATCCTGGCTTACCGCGAGGACGGCAACGTCATGCCCATCAGCGACAAGGGCCCGCTCTTCGTGGTCTTCCCCTTCGACAGCGACGAGCGCCTGCAGCAGCAGTCGGTCTATGCCCGCTGCGTCTGGCAGCTGACCACCATCGAGATCTTCTGATCCGATGGCGAGGATGACCCGATGACCCGTCGAGCCCGCTATCTCCGGCTCTTTCTGGCGCTGACCACCAGCGTCCTCGCCATTCTGGCCGTCGTCGCCTCGATCCTCGCCGTGCGCTATCAGGACGAGATCGCGGACGCGTCCCGCTACAACAAGACCTTCGATCTGGCACAGGCGGGCGCCGAGCTCCTGCGCCTGGAAGTCGCGATCGCCGGCGCCGTCATACCCGGCTCCGGCCTCGACCTTTCGGAGGTGAAGCTGCGCCACCAGATCGTGCTGGGCCGCATCAAGGCCTCGCTGGAAGGCGAGTTCTCGACCTACCGGTCCGACGAGCCCGATACGCTCGCGCCCTTGCGCGAACTGAAGACCATCATCGACGAGATCGGCCCGCTGATCGACAGGGTCGCCGAGCCGGAGGTCGCGGCCAGGGCCATCACGCTGATCCATCCCATGAACACCCGCCTCGCGCGGTTGTCCTCCATGTCCCATGCGGTCGCGGGCGACGTCGTCGCGGCCAAGCAGACCAAGCTCCTCGGCGTCTTCGCCTATCTGTGCACGGTCATCCTGGCGCTGATCGGCTTCGGCGTCGCCCTCGTCGTCTTCGTCTACCGGCAGAACGCCAAGGCCAACCACATGGCCCATCACGACGCGCTGACCGGGATCGCCAATCGCTTCACGCTGAACGAGAAGCTGCGGTCGCTGAAATCCACCAAGGCGCAGGCGATCATTCTTCTCGACGTCGACAACTTCAAGGACATTAACGACACGCTCGGGCACATCGAGGGGGACCGCTTCCTGGTGGCCCTGTCGCGGCGTCTGGCGGGCGTCCTCGGAGATGCCGACCTCTTCGCGAGACTGGGAGGCGACGAGTTCGCCATTCTCTTCGAGGGAGCGCTGGCGGGCGACCGGGCGCGCGTCTGCGCCGACGCCATCCTCCTCGCCTTCCGCGATCCCCTGCAGATGCCGGGACAGTCGGTGCGCGCGAGCGTGTCGATGGGCCTTGCCACGCATCAGCCCGACACGGCGCTGGACCCCGGCGTCCTTCTGAAGAACGCCGACCTCGCGCTCTACGCCGCCAAGGCCGGCGGGCGGGGGAGGACCTGCGTCTACGAACACGAGATGCACCGCACCGCCCTGCGCCGCCAGCGGCTCGTCCAGCGCCTCGCGGGGGCGGTGGCGGCCGACGACCTCTTTCTCGTCTTCCAGCCGATCGTCGATCTGTCGGATCAGCGGATCGACGGGTTCGAGGCGCTCCTGCGCTGGCGCCATCCCGAGCTCGGCCTGATCTCGCCCGCCGAATTCATCCCCATCGCCGAGGAGAGCGGCCTCATCGTCGAGATCGGGCGCTGGGTGGTCGACGAGGCCTGTAAGGCCGCCGCCGGCTGGCCGGAGGCCATCACCATCTCGATCAACGTTTCGGCGCGGCAGTTCGCCGATCCCTCGCTCTCGCGCTGCATCGAGGAGGCCCTCGCGCGGCACGGCATCGCCCCGGCGCGCCTGACGATCGAGATCACCGAAAGCGTCCTCATCGAGAACGACGAGGCGGTTCTGGGCGTGCTCGCGCGTCTTCGCGCCCTCGGCGTCGCCATCTCCCTCGACGATTTCGGCACGGGATACGCCTCGCTCGGCTATCTCCGCCGCTTCTCCTTCGACAAGCTGAAGATCGACCAGAGCTTCGTGCGCTCCAGCGAGACCGATTCCTCCAGCCTCGCCATCGTCAGCGCGATCTGCGGCCTCGCCCGGACGCTCGGCCTCCAGATCGTGGCGGAGGGCATCGAGACCGTGGAGCACCGCGACCTCGTCGGCGCGGCCGGTTGCCATCACGGCCAGGGCTATCTCTTCGACCGCCCGCTGTCGCGCGACGTCGCGACCAGCCGCGTGCGCCTCGGCGGAACGCCGCGCGACCCGTCCCGAAAGATCGAGCGGCACGCCGGCGCTTCGCCGATCGCCCGTCAGGTTGCCTGAAGCGGCCACCGCCGCGCCAATGACGACATTCCGTTGCGCGCTGAGACGCGCATGGTGGCGGCCCAGTTTCTAGCGTCCGTGCCGACGACAACAGACCGGAAGCCCGCCGCCGTGACACAGCGCCCGAACGTCCTGATCTTCATGGTGGACCAGCTGAACGGGACGTTCTTTCCCGATGGGCCCGCCCCGTTCCTGAAGGCGCCGCATCTCAAGGCGCTTGCCGGGCGCTCGCTGCGCTTCGCCAACGCCTATACGGCGAGCCCCCTCTGCGCCCCGGCGCGGGCCTCCTTCATGGCGGGCCAGCTTCCCTCGCGCACCGGCGTCTACGACAACGCCGCCGAGTTCGCCTCCTCGATCCCGACCTATGCCCATCATCTGCGCCGCGCCGGCTATCACACCGCGCTGTCCGGCAAGATGCACTTCGTCGGCCCCGACCAGCTCCACGGTTTCGAGGAGCGCCTGACGACGGACGTCTATCCCGCCGATTTCGGCTGGACGCCGGACTACCGCAAGCCCGGCGAGCGGATCGACTGGTGGTATCACAATCTCGGCTCGGTCAGCGGCGCCGGGGTCGCGGAGATCACCAACCAGTACGAGTACGACGACGAGGTCGCCCATTTCGCGGGGCAGAAGCTCTACGACCTTTCGCGCGGGCGGGACGGGCGGCCCTTCTGCCTCACCGTTTCCTTCACCCATCCGCACGACCCCTATGTCGCGCGCCGGAAGTACTGGGATCTCTACGAGGACTGCGCCGAGCTTCGGCCGGAGGTGGAGCGCATCCCCTACGAGCAGCAGGACGCCCATTCGCAGCGCCTGATGCGGGCCTGCGAGGACGAGAAGTACGAGATCACGCCGGCCGAGATCGCCCGCGCCCGGCGCGGCTATTTCGCCAACATCTCCTATGTCGACGAAAAGATCGGCGAGATCCTCGACATCCTCCGGCGCTGCCGGCTGGAGGAGAACACCGCCATCCTCTTCCTCTCCGACCACGGCGACATGCTGGGCGAGCGCGGCCTCTGGTTCAAGATGAACTTCTTCGAGGGCTCCTCGCGCGTGCCCCTGATGGTCGCCGCGCCCGGCCTTGCGCCCGGCCTCGTCGAGGCGCCCGTCTCCACGCTCGATCTCGTGCCGACGCTGGCCGAGCTGGCCGGCATCGATCTCTCCGAGGTCGAGCCCTGGACGGACGGGCTCTCCCTCCTCGGAACCGCCGCCTCCGGCCGGCGCGCCGAGCCCGTGCCGATGGAATATGCCGCCGAAGGCTCCATCGCCCCGATGGTGGCGCTGCGCGACGGGCCGTTCAAGCTCTCCCGCTGCGCGGCCGATCCCGATCTCCTCTTCGATCTCGCCGCCGACCCGAAGGAACTCCACGATCTCGCGGGCGATCCCGCCCATGCCGAAACGCGGGCGCGGCTCGGGGCCGCGATCGAGGCGCGCTGGGACCTCGCCGCCTTCGACCGGGCCGTGCGCGAGAGCCAGGCCCGGCGCCACGTCACCTACGAGGCGCTGCGCAACGGCGCCTACTACCCTTGGGACCACCAGCCGCTCCGCCAGGCCTCCGAGCGCTACATGCGCAACCACATGGACCTGAACGTCCTGGAGGAGCAGCAGCGCTTCCCGCGCGGGGAGTAGCGGCGGCCCGTCGCCGGGATCGTGCCGGAGCGAGATTACGCCGGAACGAGATCACGCAAGAACACGGGGCATGAGAGATTGTGCGATGCGCAGGGCGGCATCGCGCGCTAAGGGAGGGCCCGCTCCCCTCCCTCCTGCACGGCGACATTCGTGAACGGCAACAGACTTCTCGTCGGGATTCTCCTCACCGTCTTCGCCGGCATGGTCTTCTCGGTGATGGATGCGGGCGGCAAGTATCTGACCGGCCACCTTCCGGTCCTGCAGGTCGTCTGGGGGCGCTACGTCTTCCAGACCGTGATCATGACCGGCTATCTCTCGGCGACGACGGGAACGCGCTTTCTGAAGACCAAGCGCCCGGTCATCCATATCCTGCGCGGGCTGGCGCTCCTCGGCGCTTCCGTCCTCATGTATGTCGGCCTTGCGCGGGTGCCGCTGGCGGATGCGACCTCCGTCATGTTCTGCTCGCCGATCGTCATCACCATCCTGTCGGTCATCTTCCTGAAGGAGCGGATCGGCATCCACCGCATCCTCGCCGTCGTCGCGGGGTTTCTCGGCGTCCTGATGATCGTGCGGCCGGGCGTCGCCGGCACCGATCCCTACCTCCTCTTCCCGCTTCTCGCGGCCGGCGCGAACTCGGTCTACATGCTCCTGACGCGGCAGCTGGCCGGCAGCGACGAGGCGCCCGCCACGCAGTTTAACACGACGGCGGTCGGCGCCGTCATCCTGACGATCCTCGTCGTGCCGCAATGGCAGACGCCCACCT
This sequence comes from Aureimonas sp. Leaf427, assembly GCF_001425485.1. GTDB lineage: Bacteria > Pseudomonadota > Alphaproteobacteria > Rhizobiales > Rhizobiaceae > Plantimonas. The sequence goes on from NZ_LMQW01000048.1 coordinate 146,987, forward strand.
CCGAGCAGATGGCGCTGCTCGTTCTCGTCGGCTGCGTCGGGGCCGTCGGGCATTTCTGCCTCGTCGTCGGCTTCCGCTCGGCCTCGGCCTCGCTCCTGTCGCCCTTTCTCTACAGCCAAGTCCTCTTCTCCACGATCCTCAGCCTTCTCCTCTTCGGCGATCACCTGCGCTGGACGACGCTTCTGGGCACCGCCATCCTCATTTCCAGCGGGCTCTACATCTGGTGGCGCGAGAACCGCCGGGTCCTGCCCGCCGTCCTCGACGCCTGACGACCGGTCCCGTTTCCATCTCGCGGCGGGCGCCGGGCGGGTGTGTAGGAGCCTGTCCAAATCTCGATCGACGATCGAGGAACCGGTAGGCGCCGCAATGGCTTGATCGTTCAAACGCCGAGGAGCCGACCTTGCTGATCTTCGAGCCGATGCTGATTGCGACGGACAGCGAGGACGAGGAGGGCCATCTGGCGCTCTACAACGGCAAGCTCGTCGGCGTCTTCGTGCGCCTTGCCGGCGCCGAGCATCTGGAGGAGCGCGGCCGGCTCTATCTCGAAGCCGCCTTCGGCCAGCTCGAGGGCCTGCCGACGACCACCTTCGCCGACCTCGATGAGGCCGCCCGCTGGGTCGAGACCGAACTCGAGCACCCCTGCGGCGAGGACCCGGTGCGGTCGTCCTTCGGCAAGGCGCGGCCGACGCGCGCCTGACCCCGGGACGAGGCCCCGCGATCGGCCCTCGCGCGACCATGCTCCGTCACCGGCCTTATTGAAGCTGATTTGCGCCAGCGCCATCTGAGGCGCGTGCTTCTCGCTCCAAGGCTTGCCACATGCGCCGCTCCCTTCTCGCCCTCGTCGCCGCGCTTCTTTCGGCGGCCCCCGTCCTCGCGCAGGAGGTCGGCGAGATCGGCACGGACTGGCTCGGCAACGAGATCAAGATCGAGGCCGTGGCCGACCCGAAGATCCAGGGCATCACCTGCCATGTCAGCTACTTCGATCGCGGCGTGGTCGACCGCCTGCGCCAGGGAAACTGGTTCGAGGACCCGTCCAACTCCTCGATCGCCTGCCGCCAGACCGGCCCGATCACCGTCGGCGACATCGATCTCGGAAAAGACGGCGAGGAGATCTTCTCGGCCCGCCGCTCGCTGGTCTTCAAGTCGCTGAAGGTCAACCGCGTCTACGACAAGGCCAACGACACGCTGATCTATCTGACCTTCGCCCGCGAGATTTCCGAAGGCAGCGCCAAGATGGCGATCTCGACCGTGCCGCTCTTCTCGGCCAACGCGACCTGGGAGAAGGGCAGGCCGCAGTGAGGCGCTAAGCCGGGGACAGCGCCTTTTCCGTGAGCGCCACCCAATAGGCGATGCCGTAGGGGATGGCCCGGTCGTCGAAATCGTAGAGCGCGTGGTGCAGATTGGCGGAGGGGCCGTTGCCGATGAAGGCGAAGGCGCCCGGCCGCTGCTCCAGCATGTAGGAGAAGTCCTCGCCGCCCATCAAAGGGTCCACGGCGCGGTCGATCGCTTCCTCGCCGACCAGCCCGGCGGCAATGTCGCCGCAGAAGGTGGCGGCCGTCGGGTCGTTGACGGTGACGGGATAGTTGCGCTGGTACTCGACCTCCAGCGCGCAGTCGTGCGCCAGAGCGATGCCGGCCGCGATGGCCCTGATGCGGGCTTCCGCCGCCGTCCGCGTCTCGTCGGAGAGCGAGCGCACGGTGCCGGAGACGATGGCATCGTCGGGAATGACGTTGTGCGCGAATCCGGCATGGAACTGCGTGACGGAGACGACGAGCGAGGCCAGCGGATCGGTGTTGCGCGAGACGATCTGCTGCAGCCCCTGGACGAGCGCCGCGCCCGCCAGGATCGGGTCCGCCGTGCGGTGCGGGATCGCGGCATGACCGCCGCGCCCGGTGATGGCGACGCGGAACTCGTCGGTCGCGGCCATGATCGGGCCCGGCCGCACCGCGAAGGTGCCGAGCGCGATGCCGGGAATGTTGTGGAGCCCGTAGAAGGCGTCGGGGCGGAACCGCGTGACGAGCCCGTCCTCGATCATCGCCCGCGCCCCGGCGCCGCCCTCTTCGGCGGGCTGGAAGACGAGGATGACGGTGCCGTCGAAATCGCGCGTCTCGGCAAGCGTCCGGGCGGCGCCGAGAAGCATGGCGGTGTGCCCGTCATGGCCGCAGGCATGCATCGCGCCGGGCCGCTGCGAGGCATAGGGCAGGCCGGTCTCCTCCTTGATCGGCAGCGCGTCCATGTCGGCGCGCAGCGCGATGCGGCGCTCGCTCGTGCCGCGCCGGCCCCGGATCGTCGCGACGACGCCGGTCCGGCCGATCTCCGTCTCCACCGTGTCGCAGCCGAAGGATCGCAGCCGCTCGGCGACGAAGGCGGCGGTCTCCTCGACCTCGTAAAGCAGCTCCGGGCGCTCGTGGAGGTGGTGACGCCAGAGCACGGCGTCGTCGATGGCCGCCGCGATGCGGCTTTCGTTCAGCATAGTATCCATTTCCGTCCCCGGCGTTGCCCGAAGGCACCGCCCGTCATATCGCGCTCCATCTTGCCATGACATGGTCACACAGGCGAGATAGCGCGCAATCGAAGCCCCAACTCGTTCGAGCGATCCGCGCAGAGGGGCGAAACCTGAAGGATGTCAGCTTGAAGGCCATTCGGCTTGCCAGGCGCTGCACCGCGGTCCTCTTCGCCGCCGGCCTTGCCGCGTCAGCCCTCTCCGCCGCCCGCGCCGAGACCTCGATCGTGGTCGACGTCGCGACCGGCGCCGTCCTCTCCCAGAAGGATGCGACGAAGCGCTGGTATCCGGCCTCGACGACGAAGCTGATGACGACCTACGTCGCGCTGAAGGCCGTCAGCGAGGGCCGGGCCGGGCTCGACACGCCGGTCGTCATGACGCGCTATGCCGCGACGCAGGCCCCCTCCAAGATGGGCTTCGAGCCGGGCTCGGTCATGCGCCTCGACAATGCTCTGCGCATGCTGATGGTCAAGTCGGCCAACGACGTCGCCGTCGCCATCGGCACGGCGCTGGGCGACGGCTCGGTCGAGACCTTCGTCGAGAAGATGAACGCCGAGGCCGCGGCGCTCGGCATGAAGGATTCGCACTTCGTCAATCCGCACGGGCTTCCCGGCGCCGGACAGTATTCGAGCGCCCACGATCTCGCCCTCGTCGCCGCCGCCCTGCGCCGCGACTTTCCCGCCTTCTCCGACTATTTCTCGACCGAGGCGATCAAGGTCGGCGACGCCGTCATCAACAATCACAACGGTCTTCTCGGCAGGTTCGAGGGCGCCGACGGCATGAAGACCGGCTATATCTGCGCCTCCGGCTTCAACCTCGTCGGCTCCGCGACGCGGGACGGGCGCACGCTCGTCGCCGTCGTGCTCGGCGCGGACGGGACGGCCGTGCGCGACCGTCACGCCGCCGAACTCCTGGAGGAGGGCTTCAAGGCGACGCCCGGCTCCGGCTCGATGAAGCTGTCCGACATGCCCGTCGGCGGCGGCGAGGTCGCCGACATTTCCGAGCGCATGTGCTCGCCCGCCGGCCGCACGGCCCGCGCCAAGGAGGCGAAGGCCGAGGAGGAAGCCGAGGCCGCGGCGGCCGCCAAGGGGCCGGCGGCGGTGGAGAAGCGCAGCCAGCTCGCGCAGCTGCAGCGCCCGCGCTCCGTCGTCCAGGTCGGGCTCGGCGGTGCCGCCGGCACGTCCAAGGTCGCGCCCGGCATCTCGCTGATCGCGGCCTACGGCCTGCCCATCCCGACCTTCCGCCCGCCGCAGCCGGACGATGCCGCCCATGCCGCGGCCGCCGAGCTTCGCGCCGCGGCCGAGCCGCAGACGATCGCCTCCTCCGCGCCGCCCGTCGATCTCGGCGTCACGCGCCGCGGCATTCCCGTGCCGACGCCCCGGGTGGCGAACTGAGCGCCCCCGGCCGGCCCGGCGCGCTGCCGGCTCCGGTTCGCGTCACCGTCCTCACCGGCTTTCTCGGCGCGGGCAAGACGACGCTCCTGAACCGTCTTCTCGTCGATCCCGGCGTCACCGAGACCGGCGTCATCGTCAACGAGTTCGGCGAGGCGGGCATCGACCATCTCCTGGTCGAGACCGCCCGCGACGGGCTGATCGAGCTTTCCGACGGCTGCCTCTGCTGCACCGTGCGCGGCGACCTCGTGGACACGCTGGCCGATCTCGCCGACCGCATGCAGACCGGCCGCGCGCCGGTGCTGAAGCGCGTCGTCATCGAGACGACCGGCCTTGCCGACCCGACGCCGGTCCTCGCCGCGCTCATGGGCCATCCCGCCCTCGTCCAGGCCTATGCGCTGGACGGCGTCGTCACCGTCGTCGACGCGCTCTCAGGCGAGGCGACCCTGGCCGCGCATGAGGAGGCACGCCGACAGGCGGCCGTCGCCGACCGCCTCGTCGTCACCAAGACCGATCTTGCGCCGGCCGGCGCCAAAGCCGCGCTCGTCGCCCATCTCGCCGCGCTCAACCCGCGCGCGCCGATCCTCGACGCCGCGCTCGGCGAGGCCGGCCCATCGGCTCTCTTCAACTGCGGCCTCTACGATCCCGAGACCAAGATCGCCGACGTCGCCCGCTGGCTGGGCGAGGGCGCGCCCTCCGGCGACGCCCACGACGACCACGCCCACGATCATGCGCACGGCCATGATCATGACCACGATCACGGCGCGCACGGTCATCATCATCACGGCACCACGGCCTCTCGCCATGGCGGCATCAACTCCTTCTCGATCCTGCACGAGACGCCGATCCCGGTCGCCGTCATCCACGAGTTCCTCGACCTTCTGGCGGGCACGCAGGGGCCGCGGCTCCTGCGCATGAAGGCCGTTGTGGCGACGGTGGAACAGCCCGGCCGCCCGCTCGTGCTGCACGGCGTTCGCACCTATCTCCATCCGCCCGTGCGCCTGCCCGCCTGGCCGGGCGACATGAAGCCCGCCTCGCGGCTCGTGCTGATCGGCGACGGTCTCGACGAGCGCCACATCCGCGACCTCTTCGCCGCCTTCACCGGCGTGCCGAGGCTGGATTCGCCCGACCGCAAGGCGCTGACGGACAATCCGCTCGCCATTCCCGGCATGAGCTTCTGAGGGGCCGGACGCTTCAGTCCACCCCGCAGCGCTCGATCACGAACCGCCGGAACCCGTCCTGCGCGCCCGTCTCCACGAGCCGGTGTCCTTCCGTCCGGCAGAGATGGGGAATGTCGATGCCCGCCAGGGGATCGTCGGCGAGCACGACCAGCCTCTCGCCGGGGGCCGCGTGCCGCAGGGCCTTCTCGGTGCGCAGCGCGGGGAGGGGGCAGCGCAGGCCGCGAAGGTCGAGTTCACGCGCGTCTTTCTGCATGGCCGTCTCGTTCCTAGAGGCTGTTATGAACCTTGGACAGGTGTTGTGTCGTGTCAGCGACGTTCAGGCCGGTAGGAGGGTGGAACAGGCAAGACTATCTGTCTTGTCTGTTCTACCCGACACCCCGGATGGCGTCGCTCACACGACCCGAAGGGCCGCTTGTGTTGGGCCGCGGATGTGCGTCGCCCTCTTTGCCGGTAGCCCCGCTACCGGCGGCATCGGGCTCCTACCCCGCGACCCAACACAAGCGGCACAACACCTGTCCAAGGTTCATAACAGCCTCTAAATAGGCGTCGAAGCACTGTTCGTCCCGACGGAACCCCGACATGAGCGATTACACCATCGACCCGCAACGGATCGTCGATTTCTGGCGCGAGGTCCCCGACAAGTGGTTCGAGAAGGACGAGGCCTTCGACGAGACTATCCGCCAGCGCTTCGAGGATATCTACGAGCGCGCCGCGCAGGGCGATCTCGACGCCTGGGCAGAGGATGCGACGGGCGCGCTCGCGCTGGTCCTCCTGCTCGATCAGTTCCCGCGCAACATGTATCGCGGCAGCCCCCGCATGTTCGCCACCGACGAGAAGGCGCTGGCCATCGCCAAGGCGGCGCTGGCGCGCGGCGACGCGGTGACGCTCGGCGAGGACGTGAACCAGTTCCTCGCCATGCCGCTGATGCATTCGGAGGATCTCGGCGATCAGGAGGCCTGCGTCGAGTGGATGCGCGAGATCGGCCCCGAGAACCTCCCCTTCGCCGAGGAGCATCGCGACATCATCGCCCGCCACGGCCGCTTCCCCCATCGCAACGCCGTCCTCGGCCGCGACAGCCGGGACGAGGAGCACGCTTTCCTGAAGGCGGGCGGCTTCGCCGGCTGATCGGCTCGCGCCGTCATGTGGCGCGTGAGCGTTTGATCATCCTTGCGAACGGAGCCTTAAACTCCCGCTGTTAGCATCGTTCCCAAGACGAACGGCGTTCGAGCGCTTCGTCCGGTTCCTGTCGGGGCCGGCGCATCTCTCCCCGGAGTCGAGACCTTCCGCGGAGCGACCGATGAGCGCCAAGCCTCTCGCCGACGAACTGATGGCCTCGCCGAGCGCGGCCCCGGCCATGGCGCTCGTCGATGCCGACGATCCGCGGGGCCTGCCCGATGCCAGCGTGTCCTTCCTGCGCGAAGATGGCGTGCGCCGCGTCTCGATCTATCGCCCGCGCGCCGCCTTCGGCCTGATCGACGAGCTGGATTTCCTCACCCGCCGCTCGATCGACCAGAACGTCTTCTTCTCCCCGCAATTCCTGATCCCGGCCATGCCCCGGCTGGACGATCGCAGCGTGCGCCTTCTCGTGATGCGCGACGAGGGCGCCCGGCGCAGCCGCGTGCGCCTGCTCATGCCCTTCTCGGTGGAGCGCGCCGGCCTCTTCGGCGGCCCCGCGATCATGCGCGCCTGGACCCATCCCTTCGGCCCGCTCGGCACGCCCCTCGTGGACAGCGACGATCCGCTCCAGACCCTGGTGAGCTTCCTGGAGGTGCTGAAGGAGGACGGCTTGCGTCTTCCCGGCCTCCTCGTCCTGCCCGATCTTCGCCTCGACGGCCCCTTCGCCCGCACGCTGATGAGCGCCGCCGAAAAGCTCGGCCTTCCCATGGCGAGCGCCAACGCCTTCGAGCGCGCCTCGCTCGACGCCGGCGCCAAGACGGGCGTCGAGGCCGCGCTCTCCTCGCGCCGCCGGCGGGAGGTCGCGCGCCAGCGTCGCCTTCTGGAGGCCAAGGGCACGCTCGATTTCCAGGTGGCGCGCGAGCCGACCGACGTTCGCCATGCGCTGGAGGCCTTCCTCCATCTGGAGGCCAGCGGCTGGAAGGGCCGCTCGCGCAGCGCGCTCGTCATGGACCGCTACCGCGCCGCCTTCGCCCGCGAGAGCGTCAACCGCCTTGCCGAGAAGGACCGCGCCCGCATCTTCACGCTGCGCCTCGACGGCGCGCCGATCGCCAGCCTCGTCGCCTTCGTCACGGGCGGGGAGGCCTTCGCCTGGAAGATGGCCTATGACGAGACCCATGCCGCCGCCTCGCCGGGCCTTCTCATGATGATCGAGGCGAGCGACGCACTGATCGCCGATCCCGCCGTGACGAGGGCCGATTCCTGCGCGGTGCCCGATCATTTCCTGATGAACCGGCTGTGGAAGACGCGCCTGCCGATCGGCAGTCTCGTCGTCGGACTGTCGGAGAACGCCGGAAAGCGCGTCGATCAGGCGGCCGAGGGGCTCGCCCGCGCGCGCAGCTCCCGCAACATGGTTCGCCTCATGCGCGAGCGCCTGAAGTCCATGCTTCCCTTGCATTGAAGGACGCGGCGGACGGCGGATTTGCGCGACCGCCCCCGTATCCGGAATAATCTTCCCCCCGGCAGCGCAAGGACAAAGCGCCGCGGCCTCGTGCGCGGGAAGCGCGGCCCCTAGGCTGGAGCCGACCGTTTCCCCGACTCGAGGATGAATTCATGAAGAAGACGCTGGCGCTCGGTGCGGCCATTCTGGCGCTGATGATCGGGCAGGCCTCCAGTGCCGAGCCGACCAAGATTCTGAATGCGTCTTACGACGTCTCGCGCGAGCTGTTCGCCGCCGTGAACAAGGGCTTCACCGAGGCCTACAAGGCGGCCGAGGGCAAGGACGTGACGGTCGACCAGTCGCATGCCGGCTCCTCCAAGCAGGCCCGCGCGATCCTCGAAGGTCTGGAGGCCGACGTCGTGACCTTCAACCAGGTGACGGACGTCGAGGCGCTGGTGAAGGGCGGCTTCGTGGAGAAGGGCTGGCAGGCCGAGCTTCCGAACGACGCTTCGCCCTACTATTCGCTGCCCGCCTTCCTCGTGCGCGCCGGCAACCCGAAGAACATCCGCAACTGGGACGATCTCGTGCGCGACGACGTGAAGGTCGTCTTCCCCAACCCCAAGACCTCCGGCAACGCGCGCTACACCTATCTCGCCGCCACCGCCTTCGCCCGCGAGGCCTTCGAGGGCGACGAGGAGAAGGTGAAGGCCTTCATCGCCAAGCTCTTCGACAACGTGCCGGTCTTCGACACGGGCGGGCGCGCCGCGACGACGACCTTCGTCGAGCGCGAGATCGGCGACGTGCTCATCACCTTCGAGGCCGAGACGCGCGGCATCGCCAAGGAGTTCGGCGAGGACAAGTTCACCACCGTCGTGCCGCCGGTCAGCCTTCTCGCCGAGTTTCCGGTCGCCGTCGTCGACAAGGTCGCCGATGCCCGGGGCTCGCGTCCCCTCGCCACCGCCTATCTCAACTACCTCTACACGCCGGCCGGCCAGACGATCATCGCCGAGAACGGCAATCGCGTGCGCGACGAGGCGGTCGCCAAGAGCTTCGCGTCGAGCTTCCCCGAGGTGCGGCTCCTGACCGTGGAGGACACGTTCGGCGGCTGGGACAAGGTCCAGGCCGAGCACTTCGCCTCCGGCGGCCTGCTCGACCAGATCTACGGCGACCGCTGAGATCGATCGGGGGCCGGCCCCATTTGCCGGCTTCCCTCCGGGCCGCGATCCTGTAGGACGTCATCAATGATCGAGGGCCGGCCCGCGCCGGCCCTTCCCATGTTCCGGCCCTTCTTATGTCGAGGAGCATCGTTCGCCCGTGTCCCGCCGCGTCCTGCCCGGCCTGAACCTCACGCTCGGCTTCACGCTCCTCTTCGTGTCGGTCGTCGTCCTCCTGCCGCTCGGCGCGCTGGTCTTCAAGGCCGCGAGTCTCGGCTTTGCCGACTATTGGCGCATCGTCTCCTCGCCGCGCGCGGTGGCGAGCTATCGCGTCACCGTCCTTAGCGCGCTTGCGGCCACCGCCTTCAACGCCGTCTTCGGCCTCGCGCTCGCCTTCGTCCTCACGCGCTACCGCTTTCCCGGCCGGCGCCTGCTCGACGCGGTGGTGGACCTGCCCTTCGCCCTGCCGACCGCCGTCGCGGGCATCGCGCTGACAACGCTCTTCGCCTCCAACGGCTGGCTCGGCCAGGCGCTGCAGGCGATCGGCGTGACGGTCGTCTACACGCCGCTCGGCATCGCGGTCGCCATGGTCTTCACCAGCCTGCCCTTCGTGGTGCGGACGGTCCAGCCCGTGCTCGAAGACCTCGATCCGGCGCTCGAGGAGGCCGCGCTCTCGCTCGGCGTCGGCGAGGCCCGCATCTTCCGCAAGATCCTCCTGCCGCTTCTGGCGCCCTCGCTGCTGGCCGGCGTGTCGCTCGCCTTCGCCCGCTCGCTCGGCGAGTTCGGCGCGATCATCTTCATCGCCGGCAACCAGCCGCGCTCCACCGAGATCACCGCGCTTCTCGCCTTCATCCGGCTGGAGGAATACGACTATCCCGCCACCGCCGCGCTCGCTTCGGTCATGCTGATCGCCGCCTTCCTCATGCTCGCGGTCACCGGTTTCCTCCAGTCCCGCGCGCTGCGCTACACGAGGCGCGGCTGATGGCGGCCCGCAGATCCACCCGCGCGCGCATCGGCGAGCGCGGCCCCGTCCGGCGGCTTCTGATCGGCGCGACGGTGCTGCTCGCGCTCCTCGTCCTCGTCGCCCCGCTCGCCGTCATCTTCGCGCAGGCCTTCTCGGCCGGCCTTTCCGCCTTCGGCTCGACCATCGTCCATCCCGACACGCTCCATGCGATCGGCCTGACGCTGCTGACCGCGCTCATCGCCGTTCCCGTGAACACCGCCTTCGGCGTCGCGGCGGCCTGGGCGGTGACGAAGTTCGACTTCCCGCTGAAGCGGCTTCTCGTCATCCTGATCGAGATCCCCTTCTCGGTCTCGCCCATCGTCGCGGGCGTCGCCTATCTCTTCGTCTACGGCCTGCAGGGGCTCTTCGGGCCGGCGCTGCAGGGGGCGGGCGTGCAGGTTCTCTTCGCGCTGCCCGGCATCGTGCTCGCCTCGCTGTTCGTCACCGCGCCCTTCGTCGCGCGCGAGCTGATCCCGCTGATGCAGGCGCAGGGGCGCGATCTGGAGGAGGCCGCGACCTCGCTCGGCGCCGGCGGCTGGCGCACGTTCCGAAAGGTGACGCTGCCCAACATCCGCTGGGCGCTGCTCTACGGCGTGGTGCTCTGCAACGCCCGCGTCATGGGCGAGTTCGGCGCGGTCTCCGTCGTCTCCGGCAACATTCGCGGCCAGACCAACACGCTGCCGCTCCATGTCGAGCTGCTCTACCACGACTACGACACGGCCGGCGCCTTCGCCGCCGCCGCTGTCCTGACCGTCCTTGCCGTCGTCACCCTGTCGCTGAAGGTCTGGCTTGAGGGCCGGGGCGCCGGCCGCCGGCCCTCGCGCCCGGCCTTGATCGACGCGACCATCCCGCCCGGAAAGACCGCCCGATGAACATCCATCTCGACGGCATCCACCGCATCTTCGAGGGCGCGGCCGCGGTGAACGGCGTGACGCTCGACATCGGCTCGGGCAAGCTCGTCGCCCTGCTCGGCCCCTCCGGCTCCGGCAAGACGACGATCCTGAGAATGGTCGCCGGGCTCGACTTCCCCGACAAGGGCTCGATCCGCTTCGGCGAGGAGGATGCGACGAACATCCCCGTCGCCAAGCGCGGCGTCGGCTTCGTCTTCCAGCACTACGCGCTCTTCCCGCATATGACGCTCGCCGAGAACATCGCCTTCGGCATGGAGGCCTTGAAGCCGCGTCGCTCGAAGGCGGAGATCGCCGCGCGGGTCGAGGAGCTTCTCGGCCTCGTGCGCCTGCCCGGCCTCGGCCGGCGCTTTCCCGCGCAGATTTCCGGCGGCCAGCGCCAGCGCGTGGCGCTCGCCCGCGCGCTGGCGGTCGAGCCGCGCGTCCTGCTGCTCGACGAGCCCTTCGGCGCGCTCGACGCGGCCGTCAGGCGGGATCTGCGCCGCTGGCTGCGCGAGATCCACGACGATCTCGGCATCACCACGATCTTCGTGACGCACGACCAGGAGGAGGCGCTCGATCTCGCCGACGAGGTCGTCATCCTCAGCGAGGGCCGCATCGTGCAGTCGGGCACGCCGCGCGAGGTGACGCGCCGTCCGGGTTCGGCCTTCGTGCTGAACTTTCTCGGCGACGCCAACCGCCTGCCCGTCGAGATCCGCGGCGGCGGCGCCTTTCTCGGGCCCCTGAACCTCGCCGCTCCCGGCCTTGCCGATGGTCCCGCCGCCCTCTATGCGCGGCCCCGCGACATCGCCTGGAGCGGCCCGCTCGATCCGAACGGCCTCCCCGCGCGCATCGAGCGCATTCTCGACCGCCCCGACAGCCGCCGTCTCGTCGTCCTCGCGGCCACCGGAGAGACCGTCGAACTCGACGCCACCCCGGACGACGAGTCGCGCCCCGGCGACGCCGGCTCGATCCGCCTCCACCGCTGGCAGATCTTCAAGGACTGACGGCGTTCAGAGTTTGTCGGGGATAAGTGGGAACCGGTTATCCCGAAAAGGCAAACGGTATCATAGGAATCTCGAGTCCGTCTGGTTCAGTATGAACCTGACGAACTCTAGGGACGGGGCGCCGGCGTCGCCGCCTGTTCGAACTCCATCAAAGCTCCCCCGAAATCCTTCGGATGGGCGAAGAGGACGGGAAGCCCGTGGGCCCCGATCGCCGGCTCGCCCGATCCCAGCACCCGCACGCCGCTTTCCGCCAGCGTCCGGCCGGCGTCCCCGATGTCGGCGACCTCGAAGCAGACGTGATGGATGCCGCCCGACGGATTCTTGGCAAGGAAGGCGGCGATCGGCGAGCGCTCGCCCAGCGGATGCAGAAGCTCGATCTTGGTGTTCGGCAGCCGGATGAAGACGACCGTGACGCCATGTTCGGGAAGGTCCTGGGGCGCGGACACGTCCGCGCCCAGCCGCTCGTAGAGCGCGATGGCCGCCGCAAGGTCGGGGACGGCGATGGCGATGTGATTGACGGGTCCGAGCATCGTCGCCTCACCAGTTCCGCAGCTTGCCCTGCATCAGATCGAGAACCGCGCGGCCGGCTTCCATGACGTTGGTTCCGGGTCCGAAGACGGCGGCGACGCCGTGGTCGAGAAGGAACTGGTAGTCCTGGCGCGGCACGACGCCGCCGCAGACGACGATGACCTCGCCGCCGCCCCTGGCCTTCAGCGCCTCGATCAGCTGCGGCAGAAGCGTCTTGTGCCCGGCCGCCAGCGACGAGACGCCGACGACGTGGACCTTCGCCGCGAGCGCCATCTCGGCCGCCTCGTCCGGCGTCTGGAAGAGCGGCCCGGTCAGAACGTCGAAGCCCATGTCCCCGAAGGCCGAGGCGATGATCTTGGCGCCGCGGTCGTGGCCGTCCTGGCCGAGCTTGGCGACCATGATCTTCGGCTTGCGGCCGATCGACTGCGCGACGCTCGCCAGCCTTGCGGAGAGGACGGCCAGTTCCGGCTCGTCCTTGTAGGCCTCGCCGTAGATGTCGCTGACGACCTCGGGCACGGCCGTGTGGTCGCCGAAGACGGCGCGCAGGGCGTCGGAAATCTCGCCGACCGTGGCGCGGGCGCGGGCGGCGGCGACGGCGGCGTCGAGCATATTGCCGGTTCCGGTGCGGGCGGCGTCCTCCAGGGCCCGAAGCGCCTCCGCGACCTCGCTCGCGCTGCGCCGCCGCCGCGTCTCCTCGATCCGCCGGATCTGCGAGCTGCGCACCGCCGCGTTGTCGATGTCGAGAATGTCGATCGCGTCCTCGGTCTCGAGCCGGTACTTGTTGACGCCGACGATAACCTCCTCGCCCTTGTCCACGGCGGCCTGCCGGCGGGTCGCGGCCTCTTCGATCAGGCGCTTGGGCAGGCCCTCGGCCACGGCCTTCGTCATGCCGCCGCGCGCCTCCACCTCTTCCATCAGCGCCCAGGCCTTGTCGGCCAGATCCGCCGTCAGGCTCTCGACATAGTAGGAGCCCGCCAGCGGATCGACGACGCGGGTGACGCCGGTCTCGTGCTGCAGGATCAGCTGGGTGTTGCGGGCGATGCGCGAGGAGAACTCCGTCGGCAGGGCGATCGCCTCGTCGAAGGAATTGGTGTGCAGCGATTGCGTGCCGCCGAGCACGGCGGACATGGCCTCGAAGGCGGTTCGGATGATGTTGTTGTAGGGGTCCTGTTCCTGCAGCGAGACGCCGGAGGTCTGGCAATGGGTCCGCAGCATCAGCGAGGACTGCTTCTTCGGCGCGAACTCCTCCATGATCCGCGTCCAGAGGAGCCGGGCCGCGCGGAGCTTCGCCGCCTCCATGAAGAAGTTCATGCCGATGGCGAAGAAGAAGGAGAGCCGGCCGGCGAAGTCGTCGACGTTGAGGCCCTTGGCGATGGCGGCGCGCACGTATTCGCGGCCGTCGGCGAGCGTGAAGGCCAGTTCCTGCACCAGCGTCGCCCCGGCTTCCTGCATGTGATAGCCGGAAATCGAGATGGAGTTGAACTTCGGCATCTCGCGCGCGGTGTAGTCGATGATGTCCGCGATGATCCGCATGGAAGGTTCCGGCGGGTAGATGTACGTGTTGCGGACCATGAACTCCTTGAGGATGTCGTTCTGGATCGTGCCGGACAGCGCGGCGCGCGGCACGCCCTGTTCCTCGCCCGCGACGATGAAGGCGGCGAGGATCGGAACGACCGCGCCGTTCATGGTCATCGAGACCGAGATCCTGTCGAGCGGAATGCCGTCGAAGAGGATCTTCATGTCCTCGACCGAGTCGATCGCCACGCCCGCCTTGCCGACATCGCCCTCGACGCGCGGATGGTCGGAATCGTAGCCGCGATGGGTGGCGAGGTCGAAGGCGACGGAGACGCCCTGCTGCCCGCCCGCCAGCGCCTTACGGTAAAAAGCGTTCGACGCCTCCGCCGTCGAGAATCCGGCATATTGCCGGATCGTCCAGGGCCGGCCGGCATACATGGTGGCGCGCGGGCCCCGGGTGAACGGGGCGAAGCCCGGCAGCGAGCCGAGATGGCCGGCCGCTTCGAGATCGGCCTCGGTGTAGAGCGGCTTGACGGCGATGCCCTCGGGCGTCTGCCATGTCAGCGCATCGGGCGGGGACTTCACCTCGCGCTCGGCCAGCGCCGCCCAGTCGGAAAGCGTCTTGTCCCCCGCCATCACTCGAACGCCATGATGAGTTCGTCCACCGCAAGGCTCTGGCCGGCCGCGACCGCGATGTGCTTCACGGTGCCCCGCCGCTCCGCCCGCAACGTGTTCTCCATCTTCATCGCCTCCACCGTCGCGAGCGCCTGGCCGGCCTCCACCGTCTGACCCTCGGCGACGGCGATGGCGGTGATGATGCCGGGCATCGGGCAGAGCAGCAACTTCGACGTATCCGGCGGGACCTTCTTCGGCATGAGCCGGGCAAGCTCGGCGACGCGCGGGCTGCGCACATGGGCGCGGACATCCATGCCGCGCCAGCGCAGGCGGATGACGGCGCCGGAAAGGTCGATCTTCACGCCCATCGCCGTGCCGTCGACCAGGAAGTCGGCATGGCTGCTTCCGGGCCGCCAGTCCGTCGCGACCGTCAGCGCCGTCCCGTCCGACAGAGCGACCCTTGCGCCGTCCGGGGTGGTCTCGATCGCAGCGGTCTCGTCGTGGCCGGCGAAGGTGACGACCCAGTCCCGGCCGATGACCCGGCGGTGGTTGCCGATCGTGCCGGAAATCTGCGCGGCGCGTTCCTGCAGCGTATGGTGCACGAAGGCGGCGACCGCCGTCAGCCGGCGCACCGATGCGGGATCGGGCTCGACGCCGTGGAAGCCGTCCGGAAACTCCTCGGCGATGAAGGCCGTGGTGATCCGGCCTTCGCGAAAGCGCTCGTGCTGCATGACGGCGGAGAGGAAGGGTAGGTTGTGGCCGATGCCCTCGACCTCGAAACCGTCGAGCGCGGCGGACATGGCGTCGATCGCCGCCAGCCGGTCCGGGGCCCAGGTGCAGAGCTTCGCTACCATCGGATCGTAGTACATCGAGATCTCGCCGCCCTCGAAGACGCCGGTGTCGTTGCGCACGATCGTGCCGTCCGGCCGCCGCCCCTCCGTCGGCGGGCGATAGCGCGAGAGGCGGCCGATCGAGGGCAGGAAGTTGCGGTAGGGGTCTTCGGCATAGAGCCGGCTTTCGATGGCCCAGCCGTCGATGCGCACGTCGGACTGGGCGAAGGCCAGCGCCTCGCCGGCCGCGACGCGGATCATCTGCTCGACGAGGTCGATGCCCGTGATCAGCTCCGTCACGGGATGCTCGACCTGGAGGCGGGTGTTCATCTCCAGAAAGTAGAAGTTGCGGTTGCCGTCCACGATGAACTCGACGGTGCCGGCCGAATGGTAGCCGACGGCCTTGGACAGCGCGACCGCCTGCTCGCCCATGGCGCGGCGCGTCGCCTCGTCGAGAAAGGGCGAGGGGGCCTCCTCGATGACCTTCTGGTTTCGCCGCTGGATCGAGCATTCGCGCTCGTTCAGGTAGAGGACGGTGCCATGCTTGTCGCCGAGCACCTGGATCTCGATATGGCGCGGCTGGGTGACGAACTTCTCGATGAAGATGCGGTCGTCGCCGAAGGAGGACTTGGCCTCGTTGCGGGAGGCCTGGAAGCCCTCGCGGGCCTCTTCGTCGCTCCAGGCGATGCGCATGCCCTTGCCGCCGCCGCCGGCCGAGGCCTTGATCATCACGGGATAGCCGATCTCGGCCGAGATCCGCGCGGCCTCGTCGGCATCCTCGATCAGGCCCATATGGCCGGGCACGGTGGAGACGCCGGCTTCCGCGGCGAGCTTCTTGGAGGTGATCTTGTCGCCCATCGCCTGGATCGCGCGGACGGGCGGGCCGATGAAGGCGACGCCCTCTTTCTCCAGCGCCTGCGCGAAGGCGGCGTTTTCCGACAGGAAGCCGTAGCCCGGATGAACCGCGTCGGCCCCGGTCTGACGGATGGCGTCGAGAAGGGCGTCGATGACGATATAGGACTGGTTCGACGGCGCCGGCCCGATCCGCACGGCCTCGTCGGCCATCTTCACATGCAGCGCCTCGGCATCGGCGTCGGAATAGACCGCGACGGTGGCGATGCCCATCTTCTTCGCCGTCTTGATGACCCGGCAGGCGATCTCGCCACGGTTCGCGATCAGAATTTTATGAAACATGGAAGATCCAACGATTGTCGCGCATGTGACGATGTGTGGACGAGGTCATCGGGCAGAGACGGAAGGCCCGAGGAGCGCCGGCGGCCGAGGAGAGGAAGGCCCGGCCGGCCGGTCGCAGCGGGCCGGACGGTCACAACGGGATCGTGTCGTGCTTGCGCCACCGCACGTCCGTCTGCTTGTTGCGAAGCGAGGCGAAGGCGCGGGCGATGCGGCGGCGCGAGGAGTGGGGCATGATCACCTCGTCGATGAAGCCGCGTTCGGCGGCGACGAAGGGATTGGCGAACCGCTCCTCGTATTCGCGCGTGCGCTCGGCGATCTTCTCGGGATCGCCGAGCTCCGAGCGGTAGAGGATCTCGGTCGCCCCCTTGGCGCCCATGACCGCGATCTCGGCGGTCGGCCAGGCATAGTTGACGTCGGCCCCGATATGCTTGGACGCCATGACGTCGTAGGCGCCGCCATAGGCCTTGCGCGTGATCAGCGTGACCATGGGAACGGTCGCCTGGCCATAGGCGAAGAGAAGCTTCGCCCCGTGCTTGATCACGCCGCCATATTCCTGCGACGTGCCGGGCAGGAAGCCGGGAACGTCGACCAGCGTCAGAATCGGAATGTTGAAGGCGTCGCAGAAGCGGACGAACCGGGCCGCCTTGCGCGCGGAATCGATGTCGAGACAGCCGGCCAGAACCATCGGCTGATTGGCGACGACGCCGACCGACTGGCCCTCGATGCGAACGAAGCCGGTCAGGATGTTCTTGGCGAAGGCCTCTTGGATCTCGAAGAAGTCGCCCTCGTCGGCGATCGCGAGGATCAGTTCCTTCATGTCGTAGGGCTTGGCGGAGGAATCGGGGATCAGCGTGTCCAGCCGCATGTCGATCCGGGCGGGATCGTCGTGGAACGGGCGGACGGGCGGCTTCTCGCGGTTGTTCAGCGGCAGGAAGTCGAAGAGCAGCCGCACCTGCTCCAGGGTCTCCACGTCGTTTTCGTAGGCCCCGTCCGCGACGGAAGACTTGGTCGTGTGCGTCCGCGCGCCGCCCAGTTCCTCGGCGGTGACGATCTCGTTCGTCACGGTCTTCACGACGTCGGGGCCGGTGACGAACATGTAGGAACTGTCGCGGACCATGAAGATGAAGTCGGTCATCGCCGGCGAATAGACCGCGCCGCCCGCGCAGGGGCCCATGATGACCGAGATCTGCGGGATGACACCGGACGCATCCACGTTCTTCTTGAAGACGTCGGCATAGCCCGCCAGCGAGGCGACGCCTTCCTGGATGCGCGCGCCGCCGGAATCGTTGAGGCCGATCACCGGCGCTCCGTTGCGCACCGCCATGTCCATGATCTTGCAGATCTTCTGCGCGTGCGTTTCCGAGAGGGAGCCGCCGAGGACGGTGAAGTCCTGCGAGAAGACATAGACCTGCCGTCCGTTGATCGTACCCCAGCCGGTGACGACGCCGTCGCCCGCGATCTTCTGGCCGGCCATGCCGAAATCGACCGCGCGGTGGGTCACGTACATGTCGTATTCTTCGAACGAGCCCTCGTCGAGGAGAACCTCGATCCGCTCGCGCGCGGTCAGCTTGCCCTTGCCGTGCTGGGCGTCGATGCGCTTGCGACCACCGCCGAGGCGCGCTTCGGCCCGTCTCGTATCCAGCTGCTCAAGAACGGATCGCATGCCATTTCCACTTCAGGGGCGGTCGCTGTCGGCCTCGCTTGTAGCGTCTGTCCGGCGTTCACAAAACGCTTGATCGTGCGTGCATGAGTAAACTATAAATTGCAAACTCGATTTGCGAATTTGCGAACATGGCGATCGGAAAGCTCTTCATCGGCCGCAAGGTCCGCGAACTCCGGGACGCCCACAAGGCGACCCAGGCCCAGTTCGCCGAACGCATCGGCATCTCCACGAGCTACCTGAACCAGATCGAGAACAACCAGCGGCCGGTGTCCGCCGCCGTTCTTGTCGCGCTGGCCGACAAGTTCCAGATCAACATGAGCGAGCTCTCCTCCGGCGAGGGAGACCGGCTTCTCTCGGCCCTCACCGAGGCGCTGGCGGACCCTCTGTTCGAGAACCTCGCGCTCAACGTCCAGGAGCTGAAGCTCGTCACCCAGAGCGCGCCCAATCTCGCGCGCGCCTTCATCCGCGCCCATCAGGGCTACAAGCGAAACAGCGAGCAGCTCGTCGGGCTCAGCGACAGCCTCGGCCGCTCCGCCTCCCTGGCCGAGACGACGCCCTACGAGGAGGTGCGGGACTTCTTCCACTTCGTCGACAACTACCTCCACGCGCTCGACGTGGAGGCGGAGCGGCTGGCGGGCGAACTGGGCCTGGGGGAGGGCGACAGCCATGCGGCCCTGTCCGGCTTCCTGAAGGCGCGGCACGGCATCGAGGTGAAGCGCGCCGAGCCCGACAAGGATCGGCTCCGGCACTTCGACCGATCCTGCGGAACGCTCTTCATCAATCGCTACGCGCCGGCCTCGACGCGCGATTTCCAGATCGCCCTCCAGGTCGCCCAACTCCACGCCCACGCCCTCATCGACACCATCGCACGCGACGCCAATTTCCGGACGGCCGAGGCGATGGAGATCTGCAAGATCGGCCTGCAGAACTACTTCGCCGGCGCTCTGCTTCTGCCCTATGGCGAGTTCCTGTCGGCGGCGAGCGGCCTGCGCCACGATCTCGACCTCCTCGCCGCCCGCTTCGGCGCCAGCCTGGAGCAGGTCTGCCACCGGCTAAGCACCCTGCAGCGCCCCGGAAACAAGGGCGTGCCGGTGTTCTTCGCGCGCATCGACCGCGCCGGCAACATCACCAAGCGGCACAGCTCGACCAAGCTGCAATTTGCCAGATTCGGCGCGGCCTGCCCTTTGTGGAACGTTCACGAGGCCTTCGAGGCGCAGGGGCGGATCATCCGGCAGCTGGCCGAGACGCCCGACGGCGTGCGCTATCTCTGCCTCGCCACGCAGATCACCAAGTCCGGCATGGGCTATCACAGCCCGCAGCCGCGCTACGCCATCGCCTTCGGCTGCGAGATTTCCTATGCCGATGCCTTCGTGCAGGCCGACGATCTCGACCTCTCCGCCAAGGCCAACTTCTCCCCGATCGGCATTTCCTGCCGGATCTGCGAGCGCGCCAATTGCCCGCAGCGCGCGGTTCCCCCGCTGATGCGCAGACTGCAGGTCGATCACGACACGAGAACCGCTCTGCCCTACACGGTCGGCGAGGCCTGATCGCCCGAGTCGGAATGCGGCGGCGGTGCGGTCTCTCCCGACGTCTCCGTGAGGGATGGCCACCTTTCGAGGGATGGGGCGGCAATTCCTGCCGCCCGTTAATTTATGTTTATCAATGATCTAACGGAAATCTCGCGACGACGCGGGCGCCTGGCTTGCACGCTTAGCCGTACTCGTATACAAGCATGCAAGACGGGAATCGGATTTGGGAGGACGCATCCGGTCATGCTCGAAAGAAGCTCAACCACCATTTCGGTGCTGGCGCCGAACGATCTCGTCGTTCGGTCCGGGGACAGGCTTGTCGAGCCGGGTCCGGGCGAGGTCTCGATCCGCGTCCGCCGCGCCGGCATCTGCGGTTCCGACATCCACATCCTGCACGGCTCGAACCCGTTCGCCGTCTATCCGCGCATCATCGGCCATGAGTTCGCCGGCACGATCGAGGCGCTCGGCGAGGGCGTGTCGGGCTTGGCGATCGGCGATCCCGTCGTGGCCGACCCCGTTGTCGCCTGCGGCCATTGCTATCCCTGCCGCATCGGGCGGTCGAACGTCTGCGCGCATCTCCAGGTGATCGGCGTGCATCGCGACGGCGGGTTCCGTTCGGTCGCCGTCGTGCCGGCCGCGAATGCCGTCAAGGTCTCGTCCGCGATCGGTCTCGATGTCGCCGCTCTCGCCGAGCCGCTCGCGGTTGCCGCCAACGTCCTCTCCCGGACGGCCGCCACCGCCGAGGACGTGATCCTCGTCTACGGCGCGGGCACCGTCGGCGTGACCGTGCTTCAGGTCGCCAAGATGCGCGGCGCGCGCTGCATCGTCGTCGATATCGACGGGGACCGGCTGGAGCGCGCCAAGACCTTCGGCGCCGACCTCGTCATCAATTCGCGCGAGCGCTCCGTCCCCGAGGCCGTCGCCGGCGAGCTGGACGGCCTCGGCCCGTCCGTCGTCATCGACGGCGCCGGCGTTCCGGCGCTTCTGGAAGAGGCCTGCCGCGTCGCCGCACCCGCCGGCCGCATCGGCCTGCTCGGCTTCTCGCCGGGGCCCTGCAATGTCAGCCAGCAGGAGATCGTGCGCAAGGAGCTGACCCTCGTCGGCTCGCGCCTCAACCGGCGGTTCATTCCCGAGGTCATCGGCTGGCTGGAAAGCGGCGCTCTGAAGCCCGAGGCCATGATCACGCAGACCTTTGCCGCGACCGACGCGAAGGCGGCCTTCGCCTTCGTGGAGGAGCATCCCGAGCAAGTTCTGAAGGTGCAGCTCGCCTTCGACGCCTGATCCTTCCCCGGAAGGATGAGATGAAGTCCGGCCCCGCGGGGCCCGGCTTCCCCTGATTGTTCGAGACGGCGACGAAGCCGGACCCGGGGTCGCCGAAGGCGCGGCCGCCGGACCCTTGCCCGCGCCCGCCGCTCGGCACCGGAAACGAGACGCCGCGGTGAAGACCCGGCTCTCTCGCAAGACCGCTTCGGCCGGGCCGGAGCGCAACGTTCACTTTGTCATCGTCACTTTGGGAGGAAGATCATGTCCATCAAGCGCACGGTTCTCGGAATTCTCGGCGGCCTCGCCATCGCCGTATCCATGGCGACGCCGACGCTCGCCGAAAACGGCGCGGTCCTGCAGGACGTCCTGTCGCGCGGCACGCTTCGCGTCGCCGTTCTCGGCAGCCTGCCGCCCTACAGCAAGGTCGGCCCGAGCGGCGAGCCCGAGGGCTACGACATCGAGATCGCCAAGAAGCTGGCGGCGGCGCTGAAGGTCGAGCCGGAATTCGTCATCACCGACATTCCGAGCCGCGTGACCTCGCTGCAGACCGGCAAGGTCGACGTCGCCATCGCCGATTTCACGCGCAACGTGGAGCGCTCCACCTCGGTAGGCTTCTCCAACCCCTACGTCGTGACGAACATGCGTCTCCTTCTGCCGCAGGAGAGCCCGCACCAGACGATCGAGGCGGCGAACGAGGCGGGCATCCGCGTCGCCATCTCCCGCGGCGGCACGGCCGAGCGCGCGGTTCCCGCCCGCATGCCCAATGCCCAGATCGTTCGCTTCAACACGCAGGCCGACGAGCTGAGCGCGCTCCTGTCCGGCCAGGTGGATGCCATCGCCGAGGACGAGTTCTACAACCAGAAGGCCATTGCCGATAATGCCGGCAAGCTGCGCCAGGCCGAGGGCTCGCTCGCCCGCGCCGAGATCGCCATCGGCGTTCCGGCCGGCGACGCCGACTGGCTGCGCGTCGTCAACCTCTTCGTCGATCAGCTGAACGCCAGCGGCGACAACGCCAAGCTCTTCCAGGAGTGGTTCGGCATCGAGCAGCCCTCGCTCCAGGCCCGCTACTAACCCGTTCCTCCCGCGATCAGACCGCACGGGCGGCTGCGGCCGCCCCTGCTCTCCGGAGGATCGGTCTCATGTATACGTTCCAGTTTCGCAGCATCTACGAATACATTCCCCTTCTTTGGGAAGCCGCGCGGATCACGCTGTCCCTGTCGGTGACGGCGATCGTCCTCAGTCTCGCTCTCGGCTGCATTCTGGCCGTGATGCGTCGCAGCGCGAACCCCTTCGCTCGCGGGATCTCGCTGGCCTATATCGAGGTGATGCGGAACACGCCGCTCCTCGTGATCCTCTACCTCGTCTATTTCGGCCTTCCCGCGACGGGGCTGCGCCTGTCGTCCTACACCGCTGCCTTGATCGGGCTGACGCTGAACAGCGCGGGATACATGGCCGAGATCGTGCGCTCCGGCCTCGTGGCCGTCGCCAAGGGACAGTTCGAATCGGCGCGCGCCCAAGGGTTCACGCCGGTCCAGCTCTACCGGCACATCGTGATGCCGCAGGTGTTCCGCACGATCTACATCTCGCTCGGAAACCAGTTCATCTCCGTGATCCTCGCCTCCTCGCTCGCATCGACCATCGCGGTGGAGGACGTGGCGTCCTGGATGCAGACCACCGGTTCCATTTCCTTCCGCTTCTTCGAGACGTTCCTGATCGCCGCCCTCGTCTATCTGGTCCTCTGCCAGATCGTGAACCTCCTGCGGCTGGGTGTCGGGTACTGGCTCTTCGCAGATCAAAGGGCCCGTCGATGATCGAGACCTGGCTTCCCTATCTACCGCTCTTCCTCAAGGCGGCGGGCCTCACCATCTGGCTGTCCTGGCTCGCCCTGATGATCGGCGCGGTCGCCGGCACGCTGGTCGCCTTCGGCCGCATGTCCAAGTGGTGGCCCTTGCGCCTCCTGTCGCTCGTCTTCACCGAACTCTTCCGGTCGATCCCGATCCTGATCGTCCTCTTCTTCGCCTATTTCGGCCTGCCGCTCGTCGCCGGCTTCGACGTCTCGACTTTCCTCGCCGCGACGCTCGCCCTCTCTCTCCATGCCACCGCGACGATGTCGGAGGTCATTCGGGCCGGCATCGCCAGCGTCGGCAAGGGCCAGTGGGAATCGGCCAGGGCCTCCGGCATGACCTATGCCCAGACCATGCGCCACGTGGTCGGCCCCCAGGCCCTCCAGGTGATCCTGCCGCCCTCGGTCGGCGTCTACATCACGACCATCAAGGAATCCTCGCTCGCCTCGATCATCGGCTATGTCGAACTGACCAAGACGGGCCTTCTCATCCGCGAAAGTGAAGGCGGCGGCTTCGTGCCTCTCCTGATCCTCGCGTTCCTCTACTTCCTCATCAATTACGGCATCTCGCTCGTGGGGGCCTATTTCGAGCGGCGCACCAGCGTCTCGACGAAGCTGATGATTGCAGGAGCAGGTCAATGACCCAGCCGATCCTCCAGTTCGACAAGATCACCAAGCGCTACGGCCAGCGAACGATCTTCAACGAGATTTCCCTGGACGTGCGCCCCGGCGAGATCATCTGCTTCATCGGCCCGTCCGGCACCGGCAAGTCCACCCTGCTGCGCTGCGTCAACGGCCTGGAGAGCATCCAGGGCGGCGAGATCCGGTTCGAGAACAAGCCGGTCCTGGCCGCCGACCGGAGCATCATCGACGTGCGCCGGCGCATCGGGATGATCTTCCAGAGCTTCAATCTCTATCCGCACATGACGGCGCTGGAGAACGTGGTCCTGGCCTCGGTCGTCGTCCACAAGGAGAAGCGCAAGGTGGCGGAGGAGCGGGCCCGCGCCCTCTTCGAGAAGGTCCGCCTGACCCATCGCATCAACGCCTATCCGGCCGAGCTGTCCGGCGGCGAGCAGCAGCGCGTGGCGATCGCCCGCGCCCTCTGCGCCGAGCCGCACATCCTCCTCTTCGACGAGCCGACCTCGGCCCTCGACCCGGAGACCGTCGGCGAGGTTCTGACCGTCATGCGCGATCTGGCGCAGGAGGGGCGCACCATGCTCCTCGTCACGCACGAGATTCGCTTTGCGGCGGATGTCGGAACGCGCATGATCTTCATGGACGGCGGCAAGATCGTCGAGGACGCCCCGCCTCGCGAGATGATCGCCAACCCCAAGAGCGAGCGGGCACGCCAGTTCCTCAGCACGATCACCGCCGGAGCGCACTGACCGTCATGTCCATGCCGACGCCCCTCAGCCAGACCAGAATGGGCGTGAAGGAGCTTCACGATTCGCTCTACATGCGAATTCTGACGGGCAAGCTGAGGCCGGGGGCGGTGCTCTCGGAAAGCCGGGTGGCCAAGGAGGCCGGCGTCAGCCGGACGCCGGTGCGGCAGGTCTTCCAGAAGCTCGCGGATGCGGGCTTCCTGATCATCATTCCGCAGGTCGGAACCTATGTCGCGCCGATCTCGATGGGCTCGGTGCGCGACGCCCAGTTCGTCCGGGAAAGCCTGGAATGCAGCGCGGTGGCACGGGCGGCCTCCTCGACGCGCAGCGACAAGGAACAGCTTCTCCATCCTCTTCTGGAGGAGCAGCAGCGGTTGATCAGGAGGAAGGACCATGTCGGCTTCTTCCTCTCCGACGAGACGATGCATCGGCGGCTGATGGAGATCGCCGGTCATCCCCATGTCTGGGACGTGATCGCGTCGGCCAAGGTCTCGCTCGACCGGCTCCGCTACATTTCCCTGGAGCGCTCGGTCTGGCTGGACATGATCTTCCGCCAGCACGAGGACCTCGTGGGGCGGGTCGTCGGCGGCGATCCGACCGGCGCGGTCGAGGTGATGCAGGCCCATCTGCGCACCGCCTTCGCCGCGGTCGACCAGATCGCGGCCGACAATGCCGACTTCTTCGTGGAAGCGCCGGACGCCGACATCGCGCCCTGAAGGCCGCGGATCGAGCACCGAGCCGGATACCCTTATCGAAAAGGATCGAGAGCATGAGACATGCGTGGCGCTGGTTCGGCCCCGTCGACAAAGTGAGCGTTCTCGACGCCGCCCAGGCCGGTGCCGAGGCGATCGTCAGCTCCCTGCATCACGTGCCGACCGGCACGGCATGGACCGCCGACGAGATCGCCAGGCGGCAGGACGAGGTGAGGGCCGGCGGGCTGGAATGGGAGCTGGTCGAGAGCATCCCGATCTCCGAGGAGATCAAGACCATGACCGGCGACTGGAAGGCCCATGTCGAGGCCTGGAAGGAAAGCCTGCGGCAGCTGGCCGGCGCCGGCATCCACACGGTCTGCTACAATTTCATGCCCGTGCTCGACTGGACGCGCACCGACCTGCGCTGGTCCACCCCGCGCAAGGCCAAGACGATGCGCTTCGACTTTCCCGATTTCGTCGCCTTCGACCTCTTCCTGCTCGAGCGGGCGAACGCGGCGGCGGACTATCCGGCAGAGCTCGTTGAGGAGGCCGAGCGCCGCTTCCGGGACATGATGGACGATAAGAAGGCCGCCCTGTCGCGCAATGTCGGCTTCGGCCTGCCCGGTTCCGCCGACGGCTACACGATCGACAGCCTGCGGGCCGCCCTGTCGCGCTACGCCGCGATCGACGCCGACCGCCTGCGCTCGCATCTCTTCGCTTTCCTCAACGAGGTTGTGCCGGTGGCCGAAAGCCTCGACATGCGGCTCTGCGCGCATGGCGACGATCCGCCATGGCCGCTGCTCGGCCTGCCGCGCATCCTGTCGACCGAGGCCGACTACACCGCGATGCTGGAGGCGGTCGACAGCCCGGCCAACGGCGTGACCTTCTGCACCGGCTCGCTCGGCGCGCGTCCCGACAACGATCTGCCGGCAATGGCGAAGCGTCTCGCCCCGCGCATCCACTTCGCCCATCTGCGCAACGTGAAGCGCGAGACCGGCAGCTATCCCTGCTCCTTCTTCGAGGACAACCATCTCGACGGCGACACGGACATGGTGGCCGTCGTGGCCGCGATCGTCGCCGAGGAGAAGCAGCGGGCGAAGGACGGCCGGGCGGACCGGCAGATCTTCATGCGGCCGGACCATGGCCAGGAGATCCTCGACGATCTCTCCCGCAACGCCCAGCCCGGCTATCCCGCCATCGGACGGCTGAAGGGCCTCGCCGAGCTGCGCGGCATCGAGCGCACGCTGACGCACGCCGTGCACGGAATGGCCTGACGGAAAGCCTTCGTCCGGGCCGCAAGGCTCGAACATCCGCGCGGGGCACCGGTCCCGCGCGGGGAGGGGCCGAGGGGGCGGCTAGCGCGCCAGCCATCTCGCGATCATCCGCGTGGCCCGGCTCCAGGGCGCTCCCAGCCGCTCGAAGACGTTGATCGCGCCGACCTTGTAGACCGCGCGGGCATGGCTGAAGCGCCGGAAGCCGTCGCGTCCGTGATAGGCGCCCATGCCGCTCGGCCCCAGGCCGCCGAAGGGCAGGCCGTCCTGCGCGATGTGGAGCAGCGTGCCGTTCAGCGTGACCCCGCCGGACGTCGCGCCGCCGAGCACGCGCGCATGCGTCGCCGCGTCGTGGCTGTAGCAGTAGAGCGCCAAGGGGCGCTCGCGCGCGGCGACGAAGGCGATGGCCTCGTCCAGCGTGCGATAGCCGACGACCGGCAGGACCGGACCGAAGATCTCCTCGCGCATCAGAAGGCTGTCGGCGCCGGGATCGAGCACGACGGTCGGCGCGATCCGCGCCGGATCCCGGGCCGCGTCGCCATGGACGACGATCTCGGCTCCGCCCGCGCGAGCCTCCTCGATGGCGGCGCACAGGCGATCGCGATGCCGCTCGGAGATGATCGCGGTGTAGTCCCCGTTGCCGGCGATGGTCCTGTATCGAAGCTGCGTCGCATCGATCACCGCTTGGGCGAAGCGCCTCGCATCCGCCTGCGGCACCAGCACGTAGTCCGGCGCGATGCAGGTCTGGCCGGCATTGACGAACTTGCCGAAGGCGATGGAGGCCGCCGCCTTGGCGAGCGGATAGTCGGGCGCGAGGATGACGGGCGACTTTCCGCCGAGTTCCAGCGTCACGGGCGTCAGGTGATCGGCAGCCGCGCGCATGACCTCGCGGCCGACCGACGTCGATCCCGTGAAGAGAAGGTGGTCGAAGGGCAGAGCCGCCACAGCGCGCGCGACGTCGACCCCGCCCGTCGCCACCGTCACCCGATCCGCCGGGAAGTGTTCGGCGATCAGCCGGGCGAGCAGATCGGAGAAGCGCGGCGTCAGCTCCGAGGGCTTCAGCATCGCGCGGTTGCCCGCGGCCAGCGCGTCGCCGAGCGGCGCGATCGACAGGAGCAGCGGGTAGTTCCAGGGCGCGATGATGCCGACCACCCCCAGGGGCTCGTAGCGCACCCAGGCGCGCGCGGGCTGGAACACGAGATCGACCGGACGGCGCTCGTCCTGCATCCAGCGCCGCAGGTTGCGCTGGGCGTGTCGGATGCCGCGCATTGCCGGCACCAGTTCGAGCAGCTGCGTCTCGTCGTGCGAGCGGCCGCCGAAGTCCTCGTCGATCGCGGCGCGGATGGCCTTCGCATGGCCGTTCACCATCCGGGCCAGCGTTTCGAGCGCCTCGACGCGGGCGGAGGCGTCGGGGGCGGGAGTGGAGCGCGATGCCGCACGCAGCCGGTCGAACGCGGCCCGAAGATCGTCGTCTCTCATAGCGCGCTCCGTCCGAGAATGAGATCGGCCGCCTTCTCGCCGATCATCGCCGAAGGCGCCTGCGTGTTTCCGCTGACCAGCGCCGGCATGATCGAGGCGTCCGCGACGCGCAGGCCCTCCACCCCGCGCACCGTGAGGTCGGGCGCGACCACCGAGCGCGTGTCGCTGCCCATCCGGCAGGTGCCGACCGGGTGATAGATCGTGTCGGAATGGTCGCGGATCAGCTCGGCCAAGGCCGCATCGCTCGGGTTCGGCCTGGCATAGAGGTAGCGGCCGCCATAGCGGGCGAGCGGTTCCGCCTCCAGGATGCGATGCACCGCCCGAGCGCCCTTCAGAAGCACGTCTCGGTCGGCCGGCGCGGAGAGGAAGCGCGGGTCGATCAGCGGCGGGGCCGCCGGATCGGGCGAGCCCAGCCGCACCTCGCCCCGGCTTTCCGGGCGCAGGACGCAGACATGCAGCGAAATGCCCCGCACCATATGCGGGCGGCGGCAGTGGTCGTCGACGAGCGCCGTGCAGAAATGGAACTGCAGGTCCGGCCGCGCCGCTTGCGGATCGCTCTTCACGAAGCCGCCGGCCTCGGCGACATTGCTGGTCAGCATGCCATGGCCCTTGCGCCACGCGGGATAGGACGCGACGCCGCGCAGCAGCGTATCCAGGCCGAGCCCGACGAGGCCGGGGCCCTTCATCCGCTGCAGCCCGGTATAGTCGAGATGGTCCTGAAGGTTGCGGCCGACGTCGGGTGCCTCGACGTGAAGCGAAATGCCGTGTTCGGCGAGGTGCCCGGCCGGTCCGATGCCGGACAGCATCAGCAAGTGCGGCGAGGCGATCGAGCCCGCCGAGAGGATCACCTCGCGCCGCGCCCGGATGTCGCGCCGTCCGTCACGGCCGACGACCACGACGCCGCTGGCCCGCCGCCCCGCGAAGGTCACCCGCTCCGTGCGCAGATGGCTCGCGATGGTCAGGTTGGGCCAGGACTGCGCCTCGCCCAGATAGGCCGAGCCTGCATCCAGGCGCGCGCCGTGCCGCTGGAACACCTGATACAGGCCGACGCCCTCCTGGGTCGCGCCGTTGAAATCCCCGTTCGGCGGATAGCCCGCCTGTCGCGCCGCCTCGACGAAGGCCCGCGAGACGGGGCTGGGGGAGGCGAGGTCCGACACCGCCATCGGTCCGCTGCCGCCGTGCCACGCGTCGGCGCCGCGCTGGTTGCTTTCCGAGCGGCGGAAGAGGGGCAGGACGTCCTCCCAGCTCCAGCCGGCGCAGCCGCCGGCCGCCCATCCGTCGTAGTCCTCGGGCTGTCCGCGAATGTAGATCATCGCATTGATGAGGCTGGAGCCGCCGACCCCGCGCCCCCGCGGCACGTAGCCCCGGCGGCCGCCGAGCTCCGGCTGCGGCACGGTGCCCAGCGCATAATTGTAGGGCGACTTCAATGCGACGAGAGCCGCGAGGCCGGCCGGGAGGATCGACAGCATGGAGGGCTTGGGACGGCCGGCCTCGATCAGGAGAACCGACGGCTTCTCCCGCGAAGCCGCCAGCCGCGCCGCCAGCGCACAGCCGGCGGGGCCGGCACCCACGATGACGTAGTCGGCTTCCTGCATGTCATCGTCCCCCCTGCGGGGACGATGAGGATAGTTGAGGATGTCGTCAAGTTTTCATCCTTGGCGAAGACCGCCGATCCCGCCGACGATCAGACGGGTCATCAGCGCGGCCAGCGCCGAGATGTCGGTGTCGCGGCGTGCATCGAGCCGAAGCAGGGTCTCGATCCCGATCGAAACGATCAGGCTGGCGACGAGCGAGATCTCGTCGTCGTCGAGCGACAGCCCCGGCATGCCGCGCGCCACGTCGTCTCGAATGTCGGCGAGAAGGTCGCTCGTGCCGTCGCCGCCGTAGAGGCTGGTGCGGATGTGATGCTGGTTCCGGGCGAGGAACGACAGGGCGTCCTCGATGCCGAGAATGTGGTCCAGAAGGTCCTCGTAGGACAGTCTCAGCATGGTTTCGAGGTCGTCGGCCCGCGCCCGCGCGGCCGACGTGACCGACCGCACCTCGGCGGTCCGGTCCGCCAGCAGCTCGTCGAAGACCGCCTGCTTCGTTCGGTAATGATTGTAGAAGCTGCCGGTGGACGATCCGCTCTCCGCGACGATGTCCGTGATCGTCGAGCCGTCCAGACCCTGTCGCGCGAAGACGGTCCAGGCGCCGTCCTTGATGCGCCGGCGCATCTGCTCCGAGGTCTCTTCGCGCTTTCTGGAGGGCTTGTACTTGCGGGATGCCACCATGCCGTCCGAACAATCCTGTGATGCGCGTCGCGCCGGGAACGGCGTGTCAGCGAGCCTCGTCCGGCTCGACGGCGAGCACCGCGGCCAGGAGACCCGGGAACTTTCCGTCGATATCCCGGCGCCGCAGCTCGTTCATATGGGCCGGGCCGTCCGTGCGCGTGCGCACCAGGCCCGCCTCGCGCAACACGCGGAAATGATGCGACATGCTCGATTTCGGCCGCCCCCCGTCGAGAGCCGAGCAGGTGGCCTCGCCCTCGGCCGCGAGCTGGCGGACGACGCAGAGGCGCACGGGGTCGCTCAGCGCGTAGAGCACCTGACTGAGAGCGACCTCTTCGATCGTCGGATGAGGAATGGAGCGCATGGGGAAGGGATAGCACAGGCTTGTGGGCGTCTCAATGTTCGACTATTACCGAACTATCGTACCATCCTCGTGGAGCCGTCGACGGCTCTTCCAAAATCCCAGTCAGGAACCGCCCATGCCCGCCTTGTTTACCCCCTACACGCTGAAGGACGTCACCTTGCGAAACCGCATCGTGGTTTCGCCGATGTGCCAGTATTCGGCCGACGACGGCGTCATCAACGAGTGGCACCTGGTCCATCTCGCGGGACTGGCGCGCGGCGGGGCGAGCCTCGTGATCGCCGAGGCGACCGCCGTCTCGCCGGAGGGCCGGATCACGCCGGGCGACGCCGGCATCTGGACCGACGAGCAGGGCCATGCCTGGAAGCCGGTCGTGGCGGCCATCAAGGCGGCGGGCGCGGTTCCCGGCATCCAGATCGGCCATGCCGGCCGCAAGGCCAGCGCCAATCGGCCATGGGAAGGCGACGACCACATCGCCGCCGATGACCCGCGTGGCTGGGAGACGATCGCGCCGTCCGCCATCGCCTTCGGCGGCGGTCTGCCCAAGGTGCCGCGCGCCATGACGCTCGCCGAGATCGAGCGGGTGAAGGCCGACTTCGTGGCCGCGGCCCGCCGCGCGCGTGCTGCCGGCTTCGAATGGCTGGAACTGCACTTCGCCCACGGCTATCTCGCCCAGTCCTTCTTCTCGACCTGGTCGAACAAGCGCGAGGACGCCTACGGTTCCGATTTCGAGGGCCGGGCCCGCTTCCTCGTGGAGACGCTGCAGGCGGTCCGGGCGGTCTGGCCGGAGAACCTGCCTCTGGCCGCGCGCTTCGGCGTCACCGAATTCGACGGCTCGAACGATCTCGAAGAGGGGATCGAGATGGTTCGCCGCTTCAAGGCGGCCGGCCTCGACTTCATCGACGTCAGCATCGGCTTCTCGACATCGACGGCAAACATCCCGTGGGGCCCGGCCTTCATGGCGCCCGTCGCCGAGCGCGTCCGCCGGGAGACAGGACTGCCCGCCACGACGAGCTGGTTCATCAGCGAGGCCGCCGAGGCCGAGGCCCTGATCGCCGACGACAAGGTCGATCTCGTCTCCCTCGGACGCCCCCTCCTGGCCGATCCGCACTGGCCCTACCGCGCGGCCAAAGAGCTCGGCGTCGACAAGGCCGCCTGGACCCTTCCCGCGCCCTACGCCCACTGGCTCGAGCGTTACCGCACGTCCTGAAGCCGCAAAGAACGGAAGGCGGCCGGACCCCGGCCGCCTTCCGCTTTCGAACGTCCGGCGCGCCCGACCGAGTCGGGCAACAAGACGATGCGGTCCGTCCGTGCGAGATCGGATGAAGCGTAGCTTCACACGCCACCGGTTCTGCTGCCCGTGTGACGGCCCATCATCGGCGACGGCACGATCCCCGAATGCTTTGGGCAGTCGCCTGTCCAACGACGATCAAGCCGCGCCACGTCGACGAGGGTCAGACGAAACGCCATGCAGTCGACGCGATCGGACGGGGACGGAGTGGTTCGGGGTCTGCGGAGAAACGTCGAACCCACGCGACGGATCGGCCGGCGGCGCCGCGAAGGAGAGATGGTGCGGCGGAGCGAAGCGACGTCGAACCCGCGCCTTGGGTTGGCGGGCGGCAAGGCGCAAATAAAAATGGTGCGGGTGGTCGGAATCGAACCGACACTCCTTGCGGAACCGGATTTTGAGTCCGGCGCGTCTACCAGTTCCACCACACCCGCATCGCCCGGACATCGCGCGAACGGCCGGGGCCGGGGCGATGGAGGCGGCCCTCTCATGCCACGGGGGAGCGCTTCGGTCCAGAGGTTTCCCGCCGCGGGAGGGTCGTCTCGGCGGTAGCCCCGGCGCCGGCAAAGGGCGAGGGCGGCCGTGTCGGCCGCGTGCCTTCCCGCTGGTCCGGGGGGATGCTAGAGGCTGGCGGAGGCTCCGGGAGACGGGGCGGCGTTGGAAGGATGGGGCGAGATGGCGGGTGAGGTCTCTGTCAGTGGGCCGGCGGGGCTGCGCCAGACGCTCGGCGCGGCGATCCTCATCGTCGGCTCGGCCGGCACGGTCGGCACCGCGCTGCTCTTCGAGCATGTCGGGGGCTATATCCCCTGCGCCCTCTGCCTTCAGGAGCGCGTTCCCTACTATGTCTCGATCGGCCTCGCCTTGGCCGCGCTCGTCTCGGCCAAGGCGCGCGCGCCGGCGATCCTGACGCGGCTGCTTCTCGTCGCCATCGGCGCCGTCATGCTCTACGGCCTCTATCTCGCGGTCTATCATGCCGGCGTCGAGTGGCATTTCTGGGCGGGTCCGACCGATTGCGCGCTGGCCGGCGGTGCCGACCTCGGCGGCGATCTGCTCGCTACGATCGACCGAGTCCAGCCGCCCGCCTGCGATCAGGCGGCCGGGCGGTTCCTCGGCCTGTCCTTCGCGGGCTGGAACGTACTGGCCTCCGCGCTCTTCGCCTTCGTTGCGCTGCGCACGGGCCTCGGTCCGGCCGACCGCTTTGCCGGCAAGGCATCGCTCCGCCGATAAGCCAAGCGAGCCGGCAGGGGCTCCGGAGGAGGCGAGGGCGCTGCCCCTCTGCCGTCCTTCGATGGCCGTTGCCGCTTCGAAGCCCGATGATCGTTTCGCAAGCCCGGACGACGGAGGCTGCAAGGTCGCAGCGTGGCTGACAGGCCTTCCGCTCCGGTAGGCTTGAAAAGCCGCAGAAAAACGCTCCCGCCTCGGCCCGAGCGGTTCGGTCTATTCCGGGTCCAGCTCGGAATCCCAGTAGAGATAGTCGAGCCAGCTTTCGTGCAGGAAGTTCGGCGGGAAGAGCCGGCCGTTGTTGTGGAGGTCGTGCACGGTCGGCTGGTAAGGCATCTGGTGCGGCAGCATGCCTGCATCCTTCGGCATCAGCCCGCCCTTCTTCAGGTTGCAGGGCGAGCAGGCCGCAACGACGTTCTCCCAGGTCGTGAGGCCGCCGCGCGAGCGCGGGATGACGTGGTCGAAGGTCAGCTCGTTCGGCGAGCCGCAATACTGGCACTGGAAGCGGTCGCGGAGGAAGACGTTGAAGCGCGTGAAGGCGGGATGGCGCGCCGGCTTCACATAGGCTTTCAGGCAGACGACCGAGGGAAGCTGCATATTGAAGGTTGGACTGCGGACGGTCTGTTCGTATTCGGCCAGGATCGTCACCCGGTCGAGGAACACGGCCTTGATTGCATCCTGCCAGCCCCAGAGCGAAAGCGGGTAATAGCTGAGAGGACGGAAATCCGCGTTGAGGACCAGCGCCGGCGGCAAATGCTGGGCGACCGCGATCGTCAAAGTACCCGACTCCTTTACGAACCGTGACTGCACTCTCTACGCAGAGACTATCGTGTCCTATCGTGTCGCCTTTGTGAAGCCTGCCTTTTCCGCGACGGCATGCCGCTGCGGCGCCTTGCCCGTGGCCGTCTCGGCGGGGCCGTCCGCAGGCGCCGCGTCGCGTCTCGTAAGGGTGGCATAGAAGGCCCAGAAGAGCCTCGCGGCGATCGAGCGATGGGGCGCCCAGGCGCCGGCAAGGCGCATCGTCTCCCGCGCGCTCGGCCTGTCCGCGCGCCCGAGCACATGGCCGACCGCGACCTGCAGGGCGAGATCTCCCGCGGGGAAGATGTCGGGATGGCCGAGCGAGAAGAGAAGGAAGCATTCGGCCGTCCAGGGGCCGATGCCCGGCAGTTGCACGAGCGCCGCGATCGCCTCGTCCGGCGGCGCCCGCGAGAGCGCGTCCATATCGAGCGCGCCGGAGGCCGCCGCCGCGCCGATCGCCAGGAGCGTGCGCTCCTTGGCGCGGGAAAGGCCGGCCGCGCGCATCTCGGCATCGCCGAGCGACAGGATCGCGGCGGGATCGTCGAGGTCGGCCAGCGCCGAGAGCCGGCCGAGAATCGCCGTCGCGCTGGCGCGCGACACCTGCTGCCCGATCATCGTGCCGATCAGCCCGCGAAGACCCGGCGGCGAGACGCGAAGGGGGAGGGCGCCCGCCCGTTCCGCGACGGGGTGGAGGCTTGGATCGATCGCGAGGAGCGCGGCAAGTTCGCGGGCGATGTCCGCCTCGGTCCTGATCATCGGCGGGCATGCTCCCTGCGGCCCTTTGCGCCGGGCCCCGGCTCGGGCAAGCATGGCGCGATGACATCGCGCGATCCACCCGTTTTCCGCTTCGCCCCCAGCCCGAACGGCGAGCTGCATCTCGGCCATGCCCTCTCCGCCCTCACCAACCATGCGATGGCGCGCGCGAGCGGCGGCCGATTCCTGCTGCGGCTGGAGGATATCGATCCCGAGCGCTGCCGGCCCGAGCTCGAGCGCGGCATTCTCGCCGATCTCGCCTTTCTCGGTATCGAATGGGACGGCGAGCCGCGCCGGCAGTCGGAGCATTTCGACCGGTATCGCGAAGCGCTCGACCGTCTTGAGCAGGAGGGGCTGGTCTATCCGGCCTTTCTGTCGCGCGGCGAGATCCGAGCCCGGGCGGAGCGCGCGGAAGCCGAGACCGGCCGGCGCTGGCCCCGCGATCCCGACGGCGCGCCGCTCTATCCCGGAGACGACCGCGCGCTTTCCACGAGCGAGCGTGCCGCCCGCATCGCGGCGGGCGACGCCCATGTCGTTCGCCTCGACATGGCGGCGGCCCTGTCCCGCGCGGGTCCGCTGGGCTTCACCGAGACCGGGGCCGGGCCGGCCGGCGAGACGGGGCGCCTTGCCGCCGATCCCGGCGCCTGGGGCGACGTGGTCCTGGCGCGCAAGGGCTTGCCGACGAGCTACCACCTCGCCGTCACCGTGGACGATGCGCTGCAGGGCGTGACCCATGTCGTTCGCGGGCAGGACCTCTTCGCGGCGACCTCGGTGCACCGCCTGCTCCAGGCGCTGCTCGGCCTGCCCGAGCCGGTCTACCACCACCATCGGCTCGTGCTGGGCGATGACGGGCGCAAGCTCTCCAAGAGCCGAGGCGACGTCTCGCTCCGCGCACTTCGGGAGGCCGGCGAGACCGCCGAAAGCATCCGCGCGCGCCTCGGCTTTTCGCCCGGCCCGCATGAGACTAGCCGAGGAAGGCCAGCCAGAAGCTGAGCGATGCGATGGCGAGGAGCGTCGAGACGAGGATGACGGTGGCGGCCAGCCGCTCGCCCGACTGGAAATGCGTGGCGAGCAGGAAGGCGTTGATGCCGGCGGGGCAGGCCGCGGTGATCACCGCCGCCTTCAGCCAGACCGGCGGCAGGATCGCGACGCCGAGCCCGTAGACGATCGCCGGCATCAGGAGAAGCGAGAGGAGCGAGACGAGCGTCGAGCTCGAAAGATCGCCCCGGATGCCGTAGCGCGTCAGCGACATGCCCATGGCGAAGAGCGAGACCGGCCCGGCCGTCCCGCCGAGAAGGTGCACGGCCTCGTCGAGATCGGTCGGCAGGGAGAGGCCGGACAGGCGGAGCGCGAGGCCGGCGAGAATGCCGACGACGATCGCGTTGCGCGACAGGTTCCGCCCGACCGCGCGGAGCGTCCGCGCGAGGCTGGCCGGCTCGGGAGCGGTGTCGGCGGCGACAAGGTCCTTGGCGGCGGCGCGCTCCATCATCAGCGTCGCCGCCACCATCATCGAAGGCAGGTGGACGGAAATGATGAGGAACAGCGCCTCCAGCCCCTCCGGCCCGTAGGCGCGGTCGACGGCCGGGATGGCGACGAAGACCGTGTTGGAGAAGCTCGCGGAAATGCCGGCGATGACGGCGGTGCGCCGATCGGTGGAAAAGAGGCGCCGGACGAGAAGGGAGGAGACCGCCCAGGTGGCCGCGACCGCGACGAAATAGGCGAACCAGAGAAAAAGCGGGTTCGCCCCGGCGAAGGCGGCCGTCGCCATGGTGCGAAAGAGGAGGGCGGGCACCGCGATGACGAAGACGAACTTGGCGAGCGCGTCGCCGACGGACACCGCGAGCAACCCCGTGCGGGCGGCGAGGAAGCCGGCGCCGATCAGCGCGAAGATGGGAACGACGACGTTGAGAATGGTCTGCATGATGCGTCCGCGCCGCCGGTCTCGTCGCGGCGGATCGGCTGCGCATCGCTTCGGGCCCCGCCACTGTCCTGCCTCGGCCGGCGCTTGGCAAGGCCGTTTCCTTTGCCCCTGCCCGGCTGCTATGGCCGGGCGGGAGGGCCGACGCGGCCGCTCCGAGAAAGTCCCGAGCCGATGCAGCGCCTTCTCCCCGCCTTTCCCGCCCT
The DNA here is from genome assembly GCF_001425485.1 of Aureimonas sp. Leaf427. Taxonomy (GTDB): domain Bacteria; phylum Pseudomonadota; class Alphaproteobacteria; order Rhizobiales; family Rhizobiaceae; genus Plantimonas. The sequence continues at coordinate 183,283 of NZ_LMQW01000048.1, forward strand.
CTTCGTTCTTCTCTGGTCCACCGGCTTCATCGGGGCGCGCTACGCCATGCCCCATGCCGAGCCCTTCACCTTTCTCGTGCTCCGCTTCGCCGCGGCGCTGGTCCTGCTGGCGCCCGTCGCGCTTCTCGCCGGCCTGCCGCGCCCCGGCCTGAAGCCGGCTCTGCACGCGATGATCGCGGGCGGGCTGATCCACGGCCTCTATCTCGGCGGCGTCTTCTTCGCGGTGCGCCACGGATTGTCCGCCGGCCTTGCCGCGTTGATCGCCGGCCTTCAGCCGCTGGTGACGACGCTGCTCGCCGCGCGCATCCTTCACGAGACGATCCGCCCGCGCCACTGGCTGGGCCTTGCGCTCGGGCTCGCCGGCGTCGGGCTGGTGATCCTGCCCAAGCTCGATCTCGATCCCTCGCTCGGCTGGATCACGCTTGGTCCCGCCGTCCTCGCGATGATCTCCATCTCCGTCGGCACGGTCTGGCAGAAGCGCTTCGTCGGCGGGCTGGATCTGCGCACGGGCACGGCGCTTCAATATGTCGGCGCGCTCGTTCCCGTGACGATCGGCTCTTTCCTTTTCGAAACGCAGGCGATCGACTGGACGGCCGAGTTCGTCTTCGCGCTGCTCTGGCTGACCCTGGTCCTGTCGATCGGCGCGATCTTTCTCCTGCTTTTCCTCATCCGGGAGGGCGCGGTCTCGAAAGTGTCCTCGTTGATGTATCTCGTGCCGGGCGTCACCGCCGTCATGGCCTTCCTGCTCTTCGGCGAGCGGCTCGCGCCGGTGCAACTCTGCGGCCTCGCGCTCGCCGGCATCGGGGTCGCGGCGGCAACCCACGCCCGCGCGCCGAAGGAGGCCCCGCCGCTCGGCTGAGGCTGAACCGCGCGGCCGCCTCGCTCACCCCGGCCCCCGCGTCGCGGGGCTACTTGGCTGGAGACCCCCGCGTCGCGGGGCCGCCTCGCTCGCCCGGCCCCCGCGTCGCGGGGCCGCCTCGCTCAATGCCGCCGCGCGGTCTATATGAGGTCCAACCAGCGCCCACCGGAAAGCCGCGTCATGTCCAGCGTCCTCAGCATCCTCGCCTTCGGCGTGATGATCGCCGTCGCCATCGTGCTCCTGATGGGACTGTTCAACATGCTGCGGGGCGGGCCCGGCAACACCTCGCAGAAGCTGATGCGCGCCCGCGTCATGCTCCAGGCGATCGCCGTCCTCGTCATGGTCGGCGCTCTCTGGTTCGCCCGATAGCTCCTGGAAGGCCTGATAGCTCGCGGAAGGCCCCGTAGTTCCTGGAAGGATGTCCCGACATGGTCAAGCTGAACCGCATCTACACCCGCACCGGCGACGACGGCACGACCGGTCTCGGCAGCGGACCGCGCCGGCTGAAGTCCGATCTCAGGCTCGAGGCGATCGGCACGGTGGACGAGCTGAACGCCTCGATCGGACTGGCTCGGCTCCACGCCAATGCCGCGCTCGACGGGATGCTCTCCACCATCCAGAACGATCTCTTCGACCTCGGCGCCGATCTCGCGACGCCCGAGACCGGCGAGCCCTTGCCCTATGAGCGCCTCGCCATCGTGGGCTCGCAGGTCGAGCGCCTGGAGCGCGAGATCGACGCGATGAACGCCGAGCTGGAGCCCTTGAAGAGCTTCATCCTGCCGGCGGGCTCGGCGGCATCGGCCCATCTCCATCTCGCCCGCACGATCTGCCGGCGCGCCGAGCGCTGCATGGTGGCGCTCGCCCGGATCGAGGGCGAGGTCGTCGGCGGACCCGCGCTTCTCTACGCGAATCGTTTGTCCGACCATCTATTCGTCGCGGCCCGCGTCGCCAACGAAATGGGCCGGTCCGACGTGCTTTGGGTTCCGGGCGCCAGCCGCTGACGCAACGTCAGTGCGCCGGGAGCGGGAAGAGCCCGGTCTTGTGGCAAATGCGGCTTCCCTTCGTCGTCTCTAGACTTGAAAGATGCGGGGCGACCCGTCAGAACCCTTCGTCGAAGCGTCCGCCGATATGGGGGCGGCCCGATCCTGCCGGGCCACGTTGACGGCGGTCGGGTGCAAAGGGGAGATGCTGCCATGAAGGTTCTCGTCTGCGTGAAGCGCGTCGTGGACTACAACGTCAAGATCCGCGTCAAGCCGGACGGTTCGGGCGTCGATCTTGCCAATGTGAAGATGTCGATGAACCCCTTCGACGAGATCGCCGTCGAAGAGGCGATCCGGCTGAAGGAAAAGGGCATCGCGACCGAGATCGTTGCCGTCTCCATCGGCCCGCAGCAGGCCCAGGAAACGCTTCGCACCGCGCTCGCCATGGGCGCCGACCGCGCGATCCTGGTGAAGGCCGAGGGCGTGGTCGAGCCGCTCGCCGTCGCCAAGATCCTGAAGGGCATCGCCGAAGCCGAGGCGCCCGGCCTCGTGATCCTCGGCAAGCAGGCCATCGACGACGACTGCAACCAGACCGGCCAGATGCTGGCGGCGTTGCTCGGCTGGGCGCAGGGCACCTTCGCCAACAAGGTCGAGCTCTCCGCCGACAAGGTCGTGGTGACGCGCGAGGTCGATGGCGGCCTGCAGACGGTGGAGCTGAAGCTTCCGGCGGTCGTGACGACCGACCTTCGCCTCAACGAGCCGCGCTATGCCTCCCTGCCCAACATCATGAAGGCCAAGAAGAAGCCGCTCGAGGAGAAGTCGCCCGCCGATTACGGCGTCGACGTCGCCCCGCGTCTCACCGTCCTGAAGACCGTCGAGCCCGCCAAGCGCGGCGCCGGCGTCAAGGTCGCCTCGGTGGACGAGCTGATCGGCAAGCTGAAGAGCGAGGCGGGCGTCCTCTGATCCCTGCCGATCCTCCGGAGATGTCCGGCGGCCGCCTCGCGCGAGCGACATGCGGCGGCCGGGCTCTCTTGCGGGGATCGATCCGGATCGGACGAGGCAGGACCCATTTCGAGACGAGAGGACCATTTCGATGACGACGCTTCTGATCGCCGAACATGACAAGGGCGCGCTCTCCGAGCAGACCGCCAAGGCGCTGACCGCCGCCGCCGCTCTCGGCGGCGCGGTGCATGTGCTGGTCGCCGGCACCAACGCATCCGCCGCAGCGGCCGAGGCCGCCAAGCTTTCCGGCGTCGAGAAGGTTCTCGTCGCGGATGGCGGACCCACCGCCAACGGCCTCGCCGAACCGCTGGCCGATCTCATCGTCAAGCTTTCGGGCAGCTACGATGCGATCGTCGGCCCGTCCACGACGACGGTGAAGAACGTGCTGCCGCGCGTCGCCGCGCTCCTCGACGTGATGCAGATCTCCGACGTCACCGGCGTCGAGGGCGCCGATACGTTCGAGCGGCCGATCTATGCCGGCAACGCGATCCAGACGGTGAAGTCCGCCGACAAGGTCAAGGTCGTGACCGTTCGCACCGCCTCCTTCAAGGCGACCGGGGCCGGTGCCGCTGCAGCGCCCGTCGAGACGGTCGAGGCGGCCGGCGATCCCGGCGTCTCCACCTTCGTCGAGGACAAGCTCGCCGTCTCCGAGCGCCCGGATCTCACCAGCGCCAAGATCGTTCTCTCCGGCGGCCGCGCGCTCGGCTCCAAGGAGAAGTTCGAGGAGGTCATCCTGCCGCTTGCCGACAAGCTCGGCGCCGCCGTCGGCGCCTCCCGCGCGGCGGTGGATGCGGGCTATGCCCCCAACGACTGGCAGGTCGGCCAGACCGGCAAGGTCGTGGCGCCCGACCTCTACATCGCGGCCGGCATTTCCGGCGCGATCCAGCATCTGGCCGGCATGAAGGATTCGAGGGTCATCGTCGCGATCAACAAGGACGAGGAAGCCCCGATCTTCCAGGTCGCCGACTACGGCCTCGTCGGCGACATCTTCCAGATCCTGCCGGAAATGGCGTCCAAGCTCTGACATCGACCGCCCCGGCCTTCGGCATGCCCAAGGCCGGGGCGGTCGTGAGATAAGACAGGGCGGATCGAAGCGCTTCGGCCGCCTCGCCGGGCGGGCAACCGCACATCCGGGCACACCGCGCCACGAACTTCGAACGTCTCTCAGAATTGAGTCCATTCCTTCCGTGGAAACGGTCTATGCTGCACCTGCAAACGGTGCGGCGCGGTGGCGGGACGAATGGCAGACGAGATGCGCAAGATTGGAATCGTGGGCGCCGGGCAGATGGGCCCGGGCATCGCGCATGTCGTCGCCCTGTCGGGCTACGACGTGACGCTTTACGACCTCACCCCGGATCGCGCCGTTCGCGGCGTCGAGAAGGCGGTTCTGACCCTCGACCGGCAGGCCGCGTCCGGCAAGATCACCGAGACGGAGAAGACCGACGCGATCGGGCGCATCCGCGCCGCGCAGACGGTTTCCGATCTGTCGGACATGGATCTCGTCGTCGAGGCCGCGACGGAGGACGAGACGGTCAAGCGCAAGATCTACGCGACCGTCTGCCCGGTCCTGAAGCCCTCCGCGATCCTCTCCACCAACACGTCCTCGATCTCGATCACGCGGCTCGCCTCCGCCACCGACCGGCCCGACCGCTTCATCGGCATCCACTTCATGAACCCCGTCCCGGTCATGAAGCTCGTCGAGCTGGTGCGCGGCATCGCCACGGGCGATCCGACCTTCGAGACCTCCAAGGCCTTCGTCGCGTCCCTCGACAAGACCGTCACCGTCTCCGAGGACTTCCCGGCCTTCATCGTCAATCGCATTCTCCTGCCGATGATCAACGAGGCGATCTATACGCTCTACGAGGGCGTCGGATCGGTGGAGTCGATCGACATGGCCATGCGGCTCGGCGCGAACCATCCGATGGGGCCGCTCCAGCTGGCCGATTTCATCGGCCTCGACACCTGCCTCTCCATCATGCAGGTGCTGCATGACGGGCTCGCCGATTCCAAGTATCGGCCCTGTCCGCTCCTGGTGAAATATGTCGAGGCCGGCTGGCTCGGCCGCAAGACGCAGCGCGGCTTCTACGACTATCGTGGCGAGACGCCCGTCCCGACGCGCTGATCGCAGGCGCAGAGCCGATGCGCCGATGGGCCGCCGGAGATCGGGAGGTCGGATCGGGCCGCCTTAACGCGGGTTCAAGACTGTCGAGTTAGGTTCGGCGCGTCCGCTCGATCCCTGCCGACGGTGCCCTGTTTCATGATCGCTCGCATCAGATCGCTCCGATCCGCCATGGCCGCGATGTCGCGGACGGAGCGGTATGCCCTCGCGCTGGCTCTCGGCCTTTTCTGTTTCTGGGCAGGGTCCATCGGCCCGATCGAGGCGGCCGGGCGGCTCGACGATCTCCGTCCCTCGCTGATGCTCGATCACGGCGCCTTCGCCGCCGCCGCCGCGCCCGTCTCCTCTACCCTCGCGCCAGGAGGGGGCGCCGCGGACCTTCCCTGGTTCCTGGCGCCGCTCAATCCCCGCAACGCCCTCCTCGCGGTCCACCTCGTCGGCCTCTCCATCGGCTTCGGCGGCGCCTTGATTCTCGACGCCTGGCTTTTGTCCTGGATGGTGCGCGGGCGGCAGTCGCAGTCGGTCGGAACGGCCTTCGAGCTGATCGGTGCGGTCGTCTCGATCGGCCTTCTGCTGCTTTGGATTTCGGGCCTCGGCTTCCTGATCCTCTATTCTTTGACCGACCCCGCCAAGCTCGCCAACCCCAAGCTCTGGGGCAAGATCGGCATCGTCTCGATCCTGACCTTAAACGGCTTCGCCCTGCATCGCTGGGTCATGCCGATGACGCTGAAGGATGTGCACCAGCCGCTCTTCAGCGGGGCGACGCTTCAGGCGCGCCTGATCGGCCTGGCCTCCGGTTCGGTCTCGGCGGCGTCCTGGGTCTCGGCCTTTCTCCTCGGCCTGCTGAAGGAGCTGAACGGGCGGATCGGCGTGCTCGACATCGTCCACTGCTGGACGGCGCTTCTGCTCCTCGCCTTTCTCGGCGCCAATCTCCTGCTTCTCGCCAGGGCCGGCTTCCGAACGGTCGTCCCGGCGCACCATCCGTCCGGCCTTCAGCCAAGCTGAGCGGCGCCGGGCGCTTTTCGGCCGAGTGGTGCTGCCGGGCCGCCACGGTCGCGAAGAACCGCCGCCGCTGTCAGCCGCGCGCGGCGTTCTCTTGAGAGACACCAGAGGCCCCTGACATCGCGGGCCGCCCCGTCGCCGAAGGGCGGCGGAGCGTCAGGGCGTGCGGAGCAGCCGCTCCAGGTATTCGCGCTCCTGCTGAGGCGAGAGCTGGTTGCCGAGGCGGCTGCGGATCGAATCGAGAATGCGCCGGGCGCGCTGCGTGTCGATCTCGTCGGGCACGTCCACGTCCTGGCCGAAATCGGGGCCTTGCGTGGCGCGCTGTCGGCCCAGCGGGTCGCGGCCGGAGCGCTGCTGGCCGCGGCCGTAGCCTTCGCCCATCTGGCCCTGGCCGGGCTGCTGGCCCTGGCCCTGCTGCATGGCCTGCTGCATCTGGCTCATCATGTCCTTGGCGCCGCGGCGCAGCGCTTCCATGGCCTTGCCCTGCTCGCCGACCGCGCCGCCGTCGTCGCCCTCGCCGAGCGCCCCTTCCGCACGACCCATGGCCTTGCCGGCTTCCCCGAAGCCCTCGCCGGGCTCGATGCCCATGCCCTTCATGCCGTCCTGCATCTCGCCGAGCTCCTTCTGGAGCTGCGCCTGCTGGTCCTTGAGCGACTTCAGCGCCTCCTTCAGCTGCTCGGCCGTCATCGGCTCGCCCTTGTCGCCGGGCTGGCCCGGCTGGCCCTCTTCGCCCGGCTGGCGGGGGCGGCGCTGCTGCTCTTCGACCTGCTTGCGGCCGAGATCGAAGGTCTTGTCCTTCAGCTCCTGCTGTCGGCGCAGCAGTTCGCCGAGCTTGTCCATCTGCTGCTGCATGGCGTTTTCTTCGCCGCTCTGCCCCTGCTGGCCCGGCTGCTGCTGCATGGCCTGCATATTGTCCATCATGGACTGCAGCTCTGAGAGAAGCTGCTGGGCGGCGTCCTTGGAGCCGGACTTGGCGAGGTCCTCGATGCGGTCGAGCATCTTGTCGAGATCCTGGGGGCGGATTTCCTGCGCGTTCGACATCTGGTTCTGCGACAAGGGCGGGCGGTCCTTCATCGCCTCGGCCATGGCCTGCATATACGCCTGCATGGCCTCGCGAAGCTCGGCCATCAGCTTGTCGATCTCCTCCTGGCTCGCCCCGTTTTCCAGAGCTTCCGACAGCTTTTCGCGGGCGTCGCGCAGGTTCTTCTCGGCGGCGGAAAGGTTTCCGTCCTCGATGCCGAGCGCGATCTGCCAGAGGAAATCGACCGCCTCGCGCAGCGTGTCGTCATTGGCGGCCGTGGCGATGCGCGTGCGCGCGGCGCGCAGCGCCAGATAGTCGCTGGACCGGGCGATGAATTCGGGATGGCTCACCGTCACCGCGTCGATCATGCCGACGACGCGCTTGGCCGCATTGGCATCGAGCGCCAGGATGCGCCGCTGCTCGATCACGGCGCGCGCCAGCGGGTTGGAGAAGCGGCGGGCCGGCAGCGTCAGGAGCTTGGGCTCGGAGACGCCGGTCTGCCCGGCATCGTCATGGGCGACGAGCGTCATCGCGACCTTGGCGCCCGCATAGGGGCTCTCGGTGATGTTCGCCGAGGTCCGGCCCTTCCCCTCGCCCTTGGCCCGGCGGGGCATGGCGAGAGCGATCTCGGGCGCCGCTACGAGGGGCCGGGCGCCGGGCGCGGCCTCCTCCTTGACGACGAGTTCGACCTCGCCGCGCCGCACGCCGTAATCGTCGTTCACCGTATAGGCGAGTTCCATCGCGCCGTTGCGCGCGGTCGCCGGCTCCGCCGCGAAGGCGATGGAGGGCGCCGTGTCCGGCACGACGTCGAAGCGCCAGCCGCCGAGCCGCGTGAAGGCGCCGGAGAGTTCGGCCGAGCCGCTCTGTGCGAGCTTCACCTCGTAGGACCCGGCGCCGGGTGCCGGGTTCTCGGCGCCATCGGGAGCGGCGTTTGCCGGGGTCGCGACCGGCACGGGAGGCTTGGCGTCGTTCGCGGCCTCGGGCAGGGGGCCGGGCGCGATCGTCGCGGGCTCGCCGCCATCGGGCGTGAAGGTAAGCGCGGCATTGGCGCCGTCGGAGACGCGGATGGAGAGGACGCTGCCGGCGGGCACGCGAAGGGAGGCGGCCTCCTCGGCGCCCTCGGCCTTCGTGCCGGTGAGGAAGACGGGCGGCTGGCCCGTATAGGTCGGCGGCGTCACCCAGGCATCGACGCGCGCGCCCGGCAGGATGGGCCCCGGCGTCGCGGCGAAGGCGTCGTCGATCTGTCCGCCGCGCGAGCCGTAGGAAAAGGCGAAGGCCGTGACGAGAACGAGGGCGACGACGGCGCGAAGCGCGAACGGATCGAAGCGCTCGGGCTCCGTGCGCGGCGTTCCCGCCGAAAGATCGCGCAGGCGAGCCGCCATCCGCGCCTGATGCTCGCGCCAGAGGGCGAGGGCGAAGGGATCGTCGGAGGTCGGGCGCTCGATCTGCGTGGCGAGCGGCTGGTGGTCGAGCCGGCTTTTGGCCTCGATCCGCCGGTCCACCGCCTCGGCGGACGGCAGCCGAAGGCCGCGCGACCGCCAGACCACGAAGAGCACGGCGGCGGCGACGAGGCCGAGAAGCGCGAAACGCAGGAGCGCGGGCGCGGCGGCGAAGAGCCCGAACCAGGAGAGGATGAGATAGACCGCCGCCACGAGGCCGAGGCCGAGCAGGAGCGGATAGGCCCGCTCGATCAGGATCGCCCCGTAGGCGCGCCGGCGCGTCGAGGAGAGGCTGGCGGGAACGGCGGACGGGCGCTTTGCCGATGCGGGGCCTTGCTGCCCGGCCGAGCGGATCGGTCCGGTCTCCTCGTTCATCGCGCGCCCTAGCCTTTTTCCTCGTCGAATGAGGAGCCTAGCAGTTTTTGCGGCGAAGGCGAGGCGGTGACGGCGACGTGATGCTTTGCCTCAACCCGCGACGGGCGCCAGCCAGGGCGGCAGGCGGTCGAGCGCGATCAGCTCCTCGACGGTCTGCCGGGGGCGCACGGCGAAGAAGGCGTCCCCGTTGACGAGCACTTCCGGCACGAGCGGGCGCGTGTTGTAGGTTCCCGCCTGGACCGCGCCATAGGCGCCGGCCGTGCCGAACACGACGAGGTCGCCGGCCTGCATCGCGGGGATCTCGCGATCCTTCGCCATGTAGTCGCCGCTCTCACAGACGGGGCCGACGATGTCGGCGACGATGTGGGCTTCGCCGGCCTGCGGCTCGGCGACGGGGATGACCTCGTGCCAGGCCTCGTAGAGCGTCGGGCGGATGAGATCGTTCATCGCGGCATCGACGATGACGAAGGTCTTGTCGCCTGTGTCCTTCACGTAGACGACCTTCGACACGAGCACGCCGGCATTGGCGACGATCAGCCGCCCCGGCTCGAAGATCACCTTGCAGCCGAGCCCGACGACATGGCGCTTGACGATCGCGGCATAGGCTTGCGGGTCCGGCGGCGTCTCGTCGGCGGCGCGATAGGGCACGCCGAGACCGCCGCCGAGATCGATATGGGTGATCCGGTGCCCATCCGCGCGCAAGTCGCCGACGAGGGCGACGAGCCGCGCGATGGCGAGGTCGAAGGGCTCCAGCTCCGTGATCTGGCTGCCGATATGCATGTCGATGCCGGCGACGAGAATGCCGGGAAGCTCGCGTGCCCGGCCGTAGACCTCGAACGCCCGATCGTAGGCGATGCCGAACTTGTCCGACTTCTTGCCGGTCGAGATCTTGGCATGGGTGCGCGCGTCGACGTCGGGATTGATGCGGAAGGAGACATGCGCGGTGCGGCCGAGTGCGCTCGCCCGCTCGGACAGGCGGTTGAGCTCGGGCTCGGACTCGATGTTGAAGCAGAAGATCCCGGCCTCGAGCGCCTGATCGATCTCCTCTTCCGTCTTGCCGACGCCGGAGAACATGATCTTTTCGGGCGGAATGCCGGCCTTGAGCGCGCGCTTCAGCTCGCCACCCGACACGACGTCGGCACCGGCGCCGAGATCGGCCAGCGTCTTCAGAACCGCCTGGTTGGAATTGGCCTTCATCGCGTAGCAGACGAGCGAGTCGATATCCTCGAAGGCCTGCGAGAAGACGCGGTAGTGCCGCGTCAGGGTCGCGGTGGAATAGCAGTAGAAGGGCGTTCCGACCTCCGCTGCGATGCGGCTGAGAGCGATGTCCTCGGCATGAAGAACGCCGTCGCGATACTCGAAATGGTTCATGGCGCTCGTCGGGGCGCTTGCCCCGGCTCCAGGCATGGCGGCGGCCGGGCCGCGCCGAGGGGATGGGATCAGTTCAGCAGGGGATCGAGCAGGAAGGTTTTCGTCTTCGCGTTCGGATTGCGGCTGACCTCCGCCGGCGAGACCGTCAGATCGTTCGTCGAGGACAGCCGCGACGCCCGCTGGAAGGTCTGCGTTCCCGTCAGCCGGGACTGGGCGGCCGGGGTGCCGGGATCGGCTTCCGAGCCGATCGGAACGGCGGCGCCGCTCGGCGAGACCGGCAGGTTCTTGCGGCCGCAGCCGGTCAGGGAGAGGCCAGCCGCCAGGAGAAGGAGGAGGCACGTTCCGCGCATCGTCGTCAAACCGCTGGTTCCCCCTGCCATCAAATACGTTCGGGCCGGAAGAAGTCCGGCAAAAAGGCTCGAGCGCCGCTCGGGCTGGTCTCCACCGACACCGGACTTCATCCGGCGTCGGTGGAGGCTGTCTTCGTCATAGCCGGTTCGGCATCCGAAATCATCTGCCGCAGCGCGGGAAGCCGCTCGCGCCATCCGGCGATCTCGCGGCGCACGTTCTCGGGCGCCGTGCCGCCGAAGCTCGTGCGCGAGCGCACGGAGGCGTCGATGCCGAGAACGTCGAAGACGGCGGCCGTGATGCCGGGATGCAGCGTCTGGAGATCGTCCAGCGAGAGCGCTTCCAGTCCGATCCGGCGCGTCTCGGCCATGGCGACGGCGCGGCCGGTGACGTGATGGGCCTCGCGGAAGGGCAAGCCGGCCTCGCGCACCAGCCAGTCGGCAAGGTCCGTCGCGGTGGAGAAGCCGTGGCCGGCGGCGCGGCGCATGGCCTCTGCGTCGATCGTCATGTCGCGAACCATGCCGGTCGTCGCGGCCAGCGCCAGCGCGAGGCTGTCGATCGCGTCGAAGACCTGTTCCTTGTCCTCCTGCATGTCCTTCGAATAGGCGAGCGGCAGGCCTTTCATCACGGTGAGGAGCGAGATCAGCGCGCCGTTGATGCGGCCCGTCTTGGCGCGCACGAGCTCGGCCGCGTCGGGATTGCGCTTCTGCGGCATGATCGAGGAGCCGGTCGAGAAGGCGTCGGACAGGCGCGCGAAGCCGAATTGCGGCGTCGACCAGATCACGATCTCCTCGGCCATGCGCGACAGGTGCACCGCCGCGATCGAGGCCATGGAGAGAAATTCGAGAGCGAAGTCGCGGTCGGACACCGAATCGATCGAGTTGCGCGTCGGCTCGCGGAAGCCGAGCGCCGCCGCCGTCTGGTGCCGGTCGATCGGAAAGCCCGTGCCGGCAAGGGCGGCCGCGCCGAGCGGAGACTCGTCCATCCGCCTCGCCGCGTCGATGCAGCGCGAGCGGTCGCGCGCAGCCATCTCGACATAGGCGAGGCAGTGATGGCCGAAGGTCACGGGCTGGGCGACCTGGAGATGGGTGAAACCGGGCATGACGGTCTCGGCATGTTCCTCGGCCCGGTCGAGCAGGGCTTCGATCAGCCGGTCGAGGGCGGCCGCGCAGTCCAGCGTCGCGCGTTTGACGTGCAGCCGGAAGTCGACCGCGACCTGATCGTTGCGCGAGCGCGCCGTGTGCAGCCGTCCCGCGGCCGGGCCGATCAGCTCGGCGAGCCGGGCCTCGACGTTCATATGGATGTCCTCGCGCTCCCGCGAGAAGGCGAAAGCGCCCGATTCGATCTCGGCGAGGACGAGGTCTAGCCCTTTCAGGATCTCCTCTGCATCCGCCGCCCCGATGATGCCGCGATCGGACAGCATTCGGGCATGGGCCTTGGACCCGGCGATGTCTTCGGCATAGAGACGCTTGTCGAAGTCGATCGACGCGTTGATCTCCTGCATGATCGCGTCGGGCTTCTTGGAGAAGCGGCCGCCCCACATCTCGTTGCCGCCGGCGGGCCTGTCGCTTGGGGTCTTGCCGCTCGTATCGTTCATGAAATCCACGAAGAGGTTCGTCGCCGATGTCCGTTGAAAGCCCGAGCCCATCGTCTCCCCCGCCGCGCCGCCGGCGCCGGGGTCTGTTCGGGATCGGCCTTGCCGCGCTGGCGCTCGGCGCGCTGTCGGGTGCCGGGGTCCTATACGTGATGGAGACGCGATCTGGCAACGAAGCGATGAGCGCCGCCGCCTGCGGCGAGGACGAGGCGGCCCGCGCCGCGCTCGATGCCGGCGCGCGGGGCGAGGTCGCCGCCGTCCAGCCGCTGGACACGCCCTTCGACGCCTCGTCGCTCGCCTTCAAGGACGGCGACGGCAAGCCGGCGACGCTCTCGGGCTTCGCCGGGCAGACGCTCCTCGTGAACCTCTGGGCGACCTGGTGCCTTCCCTGCCGGGCCGAGATGCCGGCGCTCGACACCCTCGAACGCGAGCGCGGCGACGAGGCTTTCGCGGTCGTGCCGATCAATGTCGATCTCGGCGAGGCGGAGAAGCCGAAGGCCTTCTACACGGAGACGGGGCTGACGAGCCTGCCCTTCTACCGCGACGAGACGATGGGGGTCTTCAACGATCTGAAGGCGCGGGGCCTTGCGCTCGGCCTGCCCGTCACCCTCCTCGTCGATCCCGCCGGCTGCGCCCGCGGCATCCTCAGCGGCCCCGCCGAATGGGCGAGCCCCGATGCGCTGAAGCTGATCGACGGGCTGAAGGGGCTCGGCGGCACGACGGGCTGAGCGGCGTGGCTGAGCGGTTTGATTGTCGTTCGTGCCGGCGCTACGCTGAGGTCTGTTCGATCCGATGAGGAGGCCGGCATGGGCTTGATGAGCATCGTCAGCGTCGAGGTTGAAGACGCCGTCCGCGAGGAGGCAACTGCCATCCTCGCGAAACGCGGTCTGACGGTGGCCGATGCCGTTCGCATCGTTCTCGAGCAGGTGGCGGTAGACCAGAACTTTACGAACGGTCTTGTGTCCGCCCGCGAGGAGCGTCGACACGCCTCGGCCAAGACATGGACCGACTTCTTCGACGCGCCGGGAATCGATTTTCCGGATCGGGAGCAGCCGGTCGAGAGCGTGCGGGAACCCTTCTAGTGACGGGCTACATGCTCGACACGAATGTCTGCATCCATCTCCTGCGAAATCGCACGGCTCCGCTTCGCAGGCGCTTCGAGGAAACGGCCGGCCTGCTGTCCATTTCGACGATCGTTCTTCACGAACTGAGGTTCGGAGCGGAGAAGTCGCAGCGGCCGGACGAGGGGCATGGCGAGATCGAAAAGCTGATCGAACGTCTGGATGTCCTGCCGTTCGACACGGCGGCAGCCGCCCATTCGGGACAGATCCGGGCTGCGCTTCAGCGTATCGGTCAAACGATCGGCACGTTGGATACGATGATTGCCGGCCATGCCCGGAGCCGTGAACTGGTTGTCGTGACGAACAATCTCGGCGAGTTCCGGCGCGTCGAGGGCCTGCGCTGCGAGGACTGGGTCGCCCCTCAGGCGTAGCGCAGCATCGGCGCGTCGCGCTCTGAAGCGGCGGGTGCCGTGTCGCGCAGAACGTCGCGCACGCGCTCGCGGATTTCGGACAGGCTGAACGGCTTGTCCACGACGCCGACGATGATGCGCATGAGGTCCTCGGCGGCTTCCTTCTGCTCGGCATAGCCGGTCATCAGGAGGATCGCGAGATCGGGCCAGCGGGCGGCGCTCGCATAGGCGAGCTCGATGCCGGTCATGGCGGGCATGCGGATGTCGGAGAGGAGGAGGTCGAAGTCGGGATCGGCCACGAGCCGCTCCAGCGCGACCTCGCCGTCCTCGACGGCGACGACCTCGTGGCCTTCCAGACGCAGGGCTCTCGCAACGAGGAGCCGCACGCCGTCGTCATCCTCCGCGATCAAGATCCTGGCCATGGCAGCGTCCCTTTCAGCCGGCCTACGGCGAGGGCGCCGTTCGAACCGGAACGGGTATGCCTAGCAAGCCCCCCTTGCCCGAGGCTTAACGCGGGGCCCGAGGCTTAACGCGGGGGGCTCATTCGTCGCCGATGACGTCCCCGACGAAGGGAAGCTCGCGAAAGGCGTGGCCGACATCCATGCCGTAGCCGACGACGAAGCGGTCCGGGCACTGGAAGCCGACATAGTCGGCCTCGATCTCGGCCTTGCGCCGCATGTGCTTGTCGAGAAGGACCGCGATCTCGACGCTCCGTGCCCCGCGCGACAGCATCAGGTCGCGGGCGAACTTGATCGTTCGGCCGGATTCAAGGATGTCGTCGATCATCAGGACGGATCGGCCGGCGACGTCGGTCTCGATGTCGCGCACGACGCGCACCTCGCCGCCCTGCGTGCCCGCGCCGTAGCTCGACAGCGAGATGAACTCGACCTCCGGCGCGACCTTTGCGCGATGCAGGGCGCGGATGAGGTCTGCGGCGAAGACGAAGGAGCCCTTCAGCACCGCGACGACGAGAAGATCCTCCCGGGCTCCGCCCGCGATCTCGACGGCGATGCGCTCGACCTCGGCCGAAATCTGCGCCTCGGTGAACAGCGTCTCGATGCGGCGGCCGCGAACCGTGATCATTCGGGATGCGTCTTTCCAGAGGAGGCGGGCGGCGCCACGAAGCCGACCTCGACGGCGCCCCGCGTGTCCTTAGCAACGGCGACCGTCGAATGGAAGCGCACGGAGCGCCCCGCGCCGAGCGTCGAGACGCCGGGCACGAGCGACTTCGAGCGATGGCCGCCATCGGGCTCGACGAGGGTGATGCGCACTGGCGCGATCGCCGCGACCGCGCCCGAGACGTTGCGGATGCGGGCATCCACCGTCAGAACGGCGCCGGCGCCGCGCGGCACGATCGAGGTGGCGATCTGGTCGATGACGAGCGGTGCGATGACGGGACCGCCAAGGCCCGGCGTCGCCTCGGCGGGCGCGATTGGCGCGGAGAGGACGAAGACGGGCAGCGACAGGAGGGCGACGATCGCGGCAAGGCCGGCGAGGCGGCGGTTTCGCCGCGCTCCGCCCGGACGCGCGGCGTCGGTGAAGATGTCGAGCCCGCGACGGGACGCGGCACCTTCTGCCCGTGCCTGCATGCCTCGCCGCGCATGCTGGAAGACGAGATCGGGGGATGACGACCGTTGATTGGCGGCCTTGTAGCGAAGGCGCGCGTCGAGCGCCTCGTCGACCTGCGGCCGCGGCTCGACCGGCACCTCGGGACGGGCCTCCGCGCCATCGCCGGCGACCGGCTCGGCCGCGCGGGCCCTGCGCGAAACGATCGTCGCCTCGCCGTCGATGACGAGGACGGGGCGCTGCCGACGGTGCTCGTGGGTGCCCGGCGAGATGGGAAACTGCGCTGCTGCTGCAGACATATCGAACCCGTCCTTCGCCTTGGCTGTGTTCATCGCCGCGTTCATGGCCATGTTCAGGAATGGGTAAGGTTTTATGGTTAACGAAGGGTTGAAGCGCCGCTTCGGGCGCGGCATGGCTCGGCCGGCGGCGTGAAAAGACCACAGTCGGGGGTCTGTAGAGACCGCGGCCCGGCGCCGTTTGCCGGGCGAGGCGTGGAAGGGCAGGGCGCTGGTTTGATCCGATTCGAGAATGTCGGTCTTCGCTACGACATGGGGCCGGAGGTTCTGCGCGATCTCACCTTCGAGATCCGCAAACAGTCGTTCCAATTCCTGACGGGCCCGTCCGGCGCCGGCAAGACCAGCCTCCTGCGCATGCTGTTCCTGGCGCTGCGGCCGACGCGCGGCGTCATCACCGTGCTCGGCCAGGACGTCTCCACGCTGACGCGGGCGGACCTGCCCTCGATCCGCCGGCGCATCGGCGTCGTCTTCCAGGATTTCCGCCTTCTCGACCACATGACGACCTACGAGAACGTCTCCTTGCCGCTGCGCGTGCGCGGCAAGGAGGAGGCGAGCTATCGCCAGGACGTGATCGACCTCATCAAATGGGTCGGCCTCGGCGAGCGCATGAACGCGCTCCCGGTCGTCCTGTCCGGCGGCGAGAAGCAGCGCGCGGCCATCGCGCGCGCGCTGATCGACCAGCCCGACATCCTTCTCGCGGACGAGCCGACCGGCAACGTGGATGCTCCGCTCGCCAAGCGCCTGCTGCGCCTCTTCATGGAGCTGAACCGCACGGGCACCGCCGTCATCATCGCCACGCACGACCTGTCGCTGATGGATCAGGTGGAGGCCCGGCGGCTCATCCTCTCGGAAGGGAGGCTCGACATCTATGATTGACACCCTGCGCCTTGCCGCCGCCAAGCGCCTGCCGAAGGCGCTGAAACGCACTGGCGAGACACGGCCGACGCCGATCGTGCCCCCCGGCAACGTCGCCGGCCGTGCCCTGATGACCGTGATCGCGATCATGACCTTTCTCGCCAGCCTGACGCTCGGCGCGGTCACGCTCGTGGCGGCCACCGCCTCGATCTGGGAGAGCCAGATCTCGCGCGAGGTCACGGTCCAGGTCCGTCCCGACGAGGGGCTCGACATGGCCGACGCGTTGGCCAAGGTCCGCCGGATCGCGCTGGCGACGCCGGGCGTCGCCGGTGCCGAGCCGATGGACGACGCGGCGACGGGGCGCCTTTTGGAGCCCTGGCTCGGCGAGGGGCTCGATCTCGACGAGTTGCCGGTGCCCCGCCTCGTGCTCGTCTCGATCGACGAGACCTCGCCGCCCGACTTCGCCGCGCTGCGCGGCGCCATCGTCGCCGCCGTGCCGCAGGCCAGCCTCGACGATCACCGCGCCTGGGTCTCGCGCCTCGTCTCCATGGCGAACGCGACCGTTCTCGTCGGCGTCGCCATCCTCTCGCTGGTCATGATCGCGACGGTCCTGACCGTCATCTTCGCGACGCGCGGCGCCATGTCCGGCAACCGGCACATCATCGAAGTGCTCCACTTCGTCGGCGCGCGTTCGAGCTTCATCGCGGGCGAGTTCCAGGGCCATTTCCTGAAGCTCGGCCTCTTCGGCGCCGCGGCCGGCGGCCTTGCCGCCCTCTTCGTCTTCGTCGCCATGGGCTGGTGGACGCGCTCCAACCAGGCGACGCCGGAGGCCGACCAGATCAGCGCGCTCTTCGGCTCCTTCGCGATCGGCTGGACCGGCTATGCCGGGGTCGTGGTCGTGGTGGCAACCGTGGGTGCGTTGACGGCGTTGACCTCTCGATGGACGGTGCTGAATCAGCTTTCGGCGATCGACATGATTTCGCCCGTCGAGATGTAGACGATATCGTTAAGACCTTGAGACGATCGTAGAGACACCATGAGCGCTGACCCCAGATGACGATGACACCCGCCTTTTCCTCCCTCGCCAAGGACGCCCCGACCGGGCGGACGGGGCGGGTGCGGGGCGAGCGGCGGATGCGCGGAAGGCGGCGGCGTCTCGTGATCGCGGCGGCTTTGGCGGCGGTCGTCTCGGGCGGCTATCTCTTCGGCGGTTTCGTGCGGTTCGCCCAGGAGGTCGCGGAGCTTTCGACGCCCGCGCGCGTCGAGCGGGCGGACGGGATCGTCGTCCTCACCGGCGGCGCCATGCGCCTCGATCAGGCGATCGGCCTTCTGAAGGAGGGTCGCGCCGAGCGGCTTCTCATCAGCGGCGTCAATCCGGAAACCGGCATCGCCGCCCTCTCGCGCCTGACCGGCACGGACCGCGCGCTCTTCGACTGCTGCGTCGATCTCGACTACGACGCGCTGAACACGATCGGCAATGCCGAGATGACCGGCCGCTGGGCGCGCTCGCGCGGCTTCGACGAGCTGATCCTCGTGACGTCGGACTATCACATGCCGCGCACGCTCATGACCTTCGACCGCTTCGCCCATGTCCCGGTCATCCGGCCCTATCCGGTGGCGCGGGCGGATCTGTGGACAGGCCATTCGGTGCCGAGCGGCCTCGGCCTCAAGGTGCTCGTCACCGAATACGCCAAGCTCCTGGCCGCCCGCGTGCGTCTCCTCGTGTCGGACGAGCCGCCGGAGGCCTCCATCACCGCCGATGTCCGGCGCGCCGCGACCCCGTCCTGACCGGCTCCCTGGCGGCCTGATCGGCGCGATGTGATCCCTCCGGTCTTTCACCCGGAGCCCGCATGGTGCAAATGTCCCCCCGTCGCGGCCCGTGCGTCGCTCTAGACATCCGTCAGGTTCGTTCCGAACCGGACGGGTATCTGGATTCCCTTGTTGTCGTTTGTCTTTTCGGGATAGCCGGTTCCCACCTATCCCTGACGAACTTTAGTGACCGGATTTCTCCCGCCTCATGACGACCATCCGATCCCTTGCCTTCAGCGTCCTCTTCTATGCCTTCATGGCGCTGTATCTCATCGTCTTCCTGCCGATCTTCGCCGTCTCGACCACCAGCTTCGCCTGGAGCATCACGCGGGTCTGGGCGCGGATGAGCCTCGGGCTCTTTCGCATCGTGGTGGGAACCCATGCCGAGTTCACGGGCAAGGCGAACATTCCGAAGACGGCGGCGATCATCGCGCCCAAGCACCAGTCCTACTGGGAGACGCTGGCCCTCGTGCCCGAGCTGGAGCGCCCGGCCTTCATCCTGAAGAAGGAGCTGATGCGCATTCCGCTCTTCGGCTGGTACGCGGCACGCCTCGGCATGATTCCGGTCGACCGCACGCGGCGCGGCGCGACGCTGGCCTCCATGCTGGACGGCGCGACCAAGGCCGCCGCCGAGGGGCGCCACATCGTGATCTTTCCCGAAGGCACCCGCACGGCACCCGGCGAGACGACGAGCTACAAGTCCGGCGCCTTCTTTCTCTACGACAAGCTCGGCCTGCCCGTCGTGCCGGCTGGGCTGAATTCCGGCCTCTACTGGCCGAAGAAGAAGGGGCCCTATCGCCCGGGCACCGTCCGCGTCGCCTTCCAGCCGGCCATCGAGCCGGGCCTCGACCGCACCGAGTTCACCGCGCGCCTCGAGGCCGCCATCGAAGGCAGCTCGACCGATCTGCTGCGGCAGGCCTATGCGCAGGCCGACGCGCCGCCCATGACGGCCGCGGTGCGCCTGAAGGTCGAAGGCATCGGCTGAGCGATCAGCTGCGGCCGGGCAGGCGCCGCACCATCTGCTCCAGCCAGCCGTCCTTCAGCCCGAGAGCCGAAATCTCCTGAAAGCAGGAGCGCACGTAGTCCACGTTCGCGCCGGATTGCCCATGCGCATGGGCCACGATCGCGGCGGCCTCGTCCACGGGCAGGCTGCCGGCATATTGCGTGTGGCCGCGATCGACGACGTAGGTGAGCGCCTGCACGCGCCGGCCGTCGTCCAGGCGCACGGGAAGCCGAAGCTCGCGATAGACGTTTGTCACCAGCTCGCGTTCGCGCAGATAGGCCGTCACGGCTTCGCCATGTTCGGCGGCGACGCGAAAGGCCATGCCGACGCAGGAGCCGCCGCGATCGAGGCCGAAGACGAGACCGGGGCGCTCCGGCGTCCCCCGATGCACGTAGGAGTGGATGCAGAGCGAGCGCCGATAGCCGCCGAGCCGGGCCTTCGCCCGCTCCTCGAAGGCAAAACCCGGCCGCCAGATCAGCGACGCATAGCCAAACACCCAGAGATCGTTCATGTCGGTCCGCCGGTCTTCTACGGTTCGCGGCAGGTCCCGTGCGGGATGCCGCGAACAAGGATGCCCCGTCGCCGCTCGATGATGAGCCGGCGCACAGAAAGGGCCGGCGCACAGAAAGGGAATGCCCATGTCCGCGTCAACCACCGACGAGCGCCGCCGCGGCCGGAATGCCTTCGTCTGGATCGCCGTCGTCGCGATTCTGCTCTTCGCCGCCCTGTCCGGGGCCTGGTTCTATCTGGCCGGAAAGCTCGACGCGGCGGTGTCCGACGGCCTGCGCCAGGCCGAAAGCCAGGGCGTCCTCGTCTCCTGCGACAACCGGGAGGTCTTCGGCTACCCGTTCCGGCTCGGCATCCGCTGCGGCGCGGTCGGGCTCGACGAGGCCGCGACCGGCACCAAGGCGACGGCGGGCGGGCTGCGCACGGCCGGACAGATCTATGATCCCACGCGCTTCGTCGCCGAGCTCGACGGCCCGCTCGTCGTGGACACCGCCGAGACGCCGCCGCTCGACCTGCGCTGGCGCCTCGCCCAGGCGAGCGCCCATCTCTGGACGCAAGGGCTCGACCGCTTCGCGCTCGTCGTCGAGGCGCCGGAGATCGCGCTCGCCGAGCCCGCCGCCGATCGTCGCCCCATCGCGCGCTCCGACCATATCGAGCTTCATCTGCGCCGCAACGGCGAGGCGCTGGACGTCGCCGTCTCCGACGCGAACATCCAGCTGCTGGAGCCGGCGCTCGCCGCCGTCCCGCGCTTCGACGTCGCGGCCGACGCGACGATCGATGGCGCGGCCGGATGGCTCGGCGGGGAGGCGGTCGGGGAGACGCTCGGTCAGGCCCTGGCAGGCCGCAACGGCACGATCCGCGCCCTGCGCATCGGCCTTGCCGGATCGGGCGCGTCGGCAGGCGCGGCGCCTGCGAGCGCGGCATCGTCCGCCGGCGTCCCGCCGGTCCTTGCCAGCGCGGAGGTCTCGGGGCCGTTCCAGATCGCGCCGGACGGGACGATCTCCGGCGACTTCCAGATCGCGCTCAGCGATCCCGCCGGCATCGCCGATCTCGTCGGCGCGCTGAACCCGCGCCTGGCCGGCACCGCCCGCACCATCGCCTCCGCCGTCGGCATCGCCGGCCGGCCGGTGGACGGGCGCACGGTCATCGACATCGCCGTGCGCGACGGCCGCGCCGCCCTCGGCTTCATCCCCCTCGGCTCGATCCCGCCCGTGCGGTAGGGCGGGGAGGCCCGGTGTTCAGCGGCCGTCAGCCTTCGGGATGCGTCTCGTTCCAGGCATCCTTGCGCACGGGCTGGCGGCCGAAATTGGCCTCCGCCGTATCCTGCCCCGCCTCGACGATGGAGCGGCGGATGGCGCGCGTGCGGGTGAAGAGGTCGAAGAGCGCGTCGCCGTCGCCCCAGCGGATGGCGCGTTGCAGCGAGGCGAGATCCTCCGAGAAGCGCGCCAGCATCTCCAGCACCGCCTCGCGGTTGTTGAGGAAGATGTCGCGCCACATGGTCGGGTCGGAGGCCGCGATCCGCGTGAAGTCGCGAAAGCCGGAGGCCGAGAACTTGATGACCTCCGAGCGCGTTACCGTCTCCAGATCCGCTGCGGTGCCGACGATGTTGTAGGCGATGAGGTGCGGAACGTGGCTGACGATGGCGAGGACGAGGTCGTGGTGCTCCGCCGTCATCGTCTCGACGCGCGCGCCGGCCGCCTCCCAGAGCGCGCCGAGCCGCGCCGTCGCGCCGGGATCGGTGCCCTCGATCGGCGTCAGGATCGTCCAGCGGTTCTCGAAGAGATCGAGAAAGCCCGCATCGGGGCCGGACTGCTCGGTGCCCGCGATCGGATGGGCCGGCACGAAATGGACGGAGGAGGGCAGGTGGGGCCGCATCGCCTCCACCACGGCCGCCTTGACCGAACCGACGTCGGAGACGATCGCGCCGGCCTTCAGCGCCGGGGCGATCTCCGCCGCGATCGCGCCGCAGGCGCCGACGGGCACGCAGAGGATGACCAGATCGGCGTCGCGCACCGCCTCCGCCGCGCTCGCATGGAAGCTGTGGCCGAGGCCGAGCTCCTCGGCCCGCGCCAGCGTCGCCGGGCTGCGGGTCGAGATGGCGATGTGGGAGGCGAGGTTCCGGTCGCGAAGATTGATGGCGATGGACGAGCCGATGAGGCCGATGCCGATCAGCGCGACGCGGGCGAAGAGCGGCTCGGTCATGCGCCGGCCTTGCTGCCCAGAAACGCCGTCAGCGCGGCGACGACGCCGCGGCAGGCCGCCTCCGACCCGACGGTGAGGCGCAGCGCATTGGGAAAGCCGTAGGACCCGACGCGGCGCAGGATGAAGCCGCGGCTGGTCAGATAGGCGTCGGCCTCCGCGGCGGTCCGGCCGGCCGTCTCGGGGAAATGCACGAGCAGGAAGTTCGCGACGCTCGGCGTCACCTCCAGCCCGAGCGCAGTAAGCTCGGTGGTGAGGAAGGCCAGCCACTCTTCATTGTGCCGGGCCGCGTTCTCGGCATGGGCGCGGTCGCGGATCGCCGCGGCGCCCGCCGCGATGGCGGGCGCGTTGAGGTTGAACGGTCCGCGGATGCGGTTCAGCGCGTCGACGATGGGCTCGGGCGCATAGATCCAGCCGATGCGAAGCGCAGCGAGACCGTGGATCTTCGAGAAGGTCCGCGTCATCACGACGTTCTGGTTGGCCGAGACGAGTTCGACGCCGGCGCTGTAGTCGTTCTTGGCGACATATTCGGCATAGGCCGCGTCGAGCACGAGGATGACGTTGGCGGGCAGGCCCGCATGGAGGCGCCGCACTTCGTCGTAGGAGAGGTAGGTGCCGGTCGGATTGTTGGGATTGGCGAGGAAGACGATCTTCGTCTTCGCCGTGACGAGCCGCAGGATCGCGTCGACATCGGCCCGCCGGTCGCGCTCGGGGGCGACGACGGGCGTCGCGCCGGCCGCGCGGATGTAGATGTCGTAGACGAGGAAGCCGTGCTCGGTGTGAATGGCCTCGTCGCCTTCGCCGAGATAGGCGGCAGAGAGAAGGCCGAGCAGCTCGTCGGAGCCGTTGCCGCAGAGAAGGTTCGCCGCGTTCAGCCCTTGTGTCTCGGCGATGGCGGCCTTCAGCGCGTTCGCCTGCCCGTCCGGGTAGAGCTCCAGCGAAGCGGCCGCCGCGATCATCGCCTCGCGCGCCTTCGGCGAGGGGCCGAGCGGCGTCTCGTTAGAGGAGAGCTTGTGGAGCGTCACGCCTTCCGGCGCGTGGCTCTTGCCCGGCACATAGGCCTCGATGTCGAGGACGCCCTTGTTCGGAACGGGCCGGTTCGACGCTCCTGCGCTCTCGAACGGTCGTGCGGCTTCGCTGGCCATCTGGTTTCCTCGGGGCTCGTCGTCTGAGGGTCGCGCGGCGTCGTCAGGCGCCCGTGCGCAAGGGTGCCGCATAGCCCCCGACCGCGCGGATGTCGAGGCCGGCCATGTCGGCGCGGCCGAGAAGCGCCCCTGCGTCGCGAACCGCGACGAGCCGCGCGAGCGTCCCGTTCGCGGCGCTTTCGGCCATCACGTCCGCATCGAGGCCGGCGAGGGCCGCCTCGATCGCCGCCGCCGGGCCTTCCAGCGAGAGGCAGGCGATCTCGAAGGGCACGGGGTCGGCGAGCGGCGGGGCGATGACGAGGGCCGGCACGTCCGCCTGCCGCCCGTCCGCCTGGAAGAAGGGGAGGCGGGCAACGACCTGGGCGCGGTCTAGGCCCCGCCACCAGGGGCCGCAGGTCTCGCCGAGAAGGACGACGCCGAGCCGGTCGTCGCCGCCGGCCTCCATCCAGGCGACGACGGCATCGGCTGTGCCGAGCACCGAGAGGGGCACCGAGAAGCCGAAGGTGAAGCGCGCGGCCTCCACCGCCTCCGTCCAGCCGCCGCCGCTGGAGACGGCGACCTCGAAGGGAGCCTGGAGCGCGGTGAAGGTCGAGATGATCTCGCGCCAGAGATGCTCGACGGCGGTGAGCGGCAGGTGCCCCTCGTGCCGCCCGGCGAGCCGCCGCATCATGTCGGCCTCGCGCCCGGGGCGGAAGGCCGCGCCGTTGCGGGCGGTGCCCTTCACCTCGATCAGCTCGTCGATCACGCTCGCGCGCTGCATCAGGAGCCGGTGCACCGACTCGTCGATGGCATCGATCTTGGCCCTGAGTTCCGCAAGCCTCGACGGGTCGCCAAGCGTCGCAGCCGTCATTCCAGCATTCCCCGTTTTCGAAGGTCGCACGCCTTCTATCGGGCGGCTCGCCAACTTGCAAAGCGGACGAGGGAGCAGCGAATGCTTGCTTTGAGGGTCCGAAGATGATGAGTGCCACCTTCGTTCGACGTCAAAGACAACCGATCGACTGCCATGACCCTCACCGTCGCCAGCCCGAGAGACGCAATCGAGGATGCCGCGGCCCGCGAGGCGCGCAATCCCTCCAGCCTCGTCGCCCATTTCGGCCCCGGCGAGCCGCTGCGGCTCGATGCCGGCCGCGATCTCTCGCCCTTCCAGATCGCCTATACGACGGCGGGCACGCTGAACGCCGACAAGTCGAACGCGATCTACGTCTGCCATGCTCTGACCGGCGACCAGTATTGCGCGAGCACCAATCCGGTGACGGGCAAGCCCGGCTGGTGGTCCTCGCTGATCGGGCCGGGCCTGCCGATCGACACGAACCGCTTCTTCGTCGTCTGCTCCAACGTCATCGGCGGCTGCATGGGCTCGACCGGCCCCGCCTCGATCGATCCCGAGACGGGCGAGCCTTATGCGCTGGACCTGCCGGTCCTGACCATCGGCGACATGGTGCGCGCGCAGGCCATGCTGATCGACCGCCTGGGCATCGACACGCTCTTCGCCGTCATCGGCGGTTCGATGGGCGGCATGCAGGTCCTGCAATGGACGGTGAGCTATCCGACCCGCGTCTTCGCCGCGCTGCCGATCGCGACCGGCGCGCGCCATTCCTCGCAGAACATCGCCTTCCACGAGGTCGGGCGTCAGGCCGTCATGGCCGATCCCGACTGGCGGGGCGGGCGCTACATCGCGGAGGGCACGCGGCCTCACAAGGGCCTCGCCGTCGCGCGCATGGCGGCGCATGTCACCTATCTCTCGGAAGCCGCGCTCCAGCGGAAGTTCGGCCGCAACCTCCAGGACCGGCAGACGCTCGGCTTCGGCTTCGACGCCGATTTCCAGATCGAGAGCTATCTGCGCTACCAGGGCATGACCTTCGTCGACCGGTTCGACGCGAACTCCTATCTCTACATGACCCGCGCGATGGACTATTTCGACATCGCCGAGCCCTTCGGCGGGCGCCTCGCCGAGGCCTTCCGGAACACCCGAACGCGCTTCTGCCTCGTCTCCTTCTCCTCCGACTGGCTCTTCCCGACCGAGGAGAACCGGGCGGTGGTCCACGCGCTGAACGCGGCGGCGGCCTCGGTCTCCTTCGTCGAGGTCGAGACCGATCGCGGCCACGACGCCTTCCTCCTGGAAGAGCCCAACTTTTTCGCGGCCATGGACGGTTTCATCCAGTCGGCCGCGCGGCTGAGGGGGCTCTGACATGGCCGTTCCAGGCGAATCCCTGCCGACGCCGGCCTCCCTAGCGGAGGCCGAGGCGGCGCAGCGCATCGATCTCCAGCTGATCGCGGACCTCGTCGCGCCGGGCAGCCGGGTTCTCGACGTCGGCTGCGGCGACGGCTCGCTGCTGCAGCTTCTGGAACAGCGGCGCGGCGTCGACGGGCGCGGCATCGAACTGTCGCAGATCGGCGTCAACGAATGCGTGGCGCGCGGCCTTTCCGTCATCCAGGGCGACGCGGACCGCGACCTCGTGCACTATCCCGACGACGCCTTCGACTACGTGATCCTGTCCCAGACCATCCAGGCGACGCGCAATCCCAAGATCGTGCTCGGCGAACTTCTGCGCATCGGGCAGCGGGCGATCGTGTCCTTCCCGAACTTCGGCCACTGGTCGATCCGCCTCGCGCTCGGCTTGAACGGCCGCATGCCCGTGACGCGCAACATCTCCTACGCCTGGTACGAGACGCCCAACATCCACTTCTGCACCATGCGCGACTTCGTGGAGCTCTCCACCGAGATCGGCGCGACGATCGAGACCGCCGTCGCGATCAACGCGACCGGCCAGAAGATGGGGATGAAGATGCCCTGGGCCTTCTGGAACCTCTTCGGCCAGCAGGGCGTGTTCGTCCTGAAGCGCTGACGCTTCAGCGGGTCTTGAACAGCACGAAGGCGACGAAGGCCCGGCGCTCCGCTTCGGGCGCTGCGGCGAAGGCGAGGATGGCGGCTTCGCAGTCGTCGATCGCCTCAATGGCGTCTGCCTGCGAGAATTGGACGTCCGGGTCGTAATCGGCAAGATGTCGTTTCGACTGAAAGCGCAAGATGACCGCGGCAATGTCGCGAAACGTTGTCGGGAGAGCCTCCATCGTCTTGCCGTTGAGGCAGGCGGAGCGAAGCGTTCCGTGGTCCAAGGCGCGATAGACCTGCTTCCAGGCGATCCGAGACGACGTGTCATCGCCTCGTGCAATCAAGCTATCGGCGCCGGCCTCGGCGACGGTGTGAAACAAGGCATAGTAGGCCGAGCTGATCGCTCGCCTGACATGTGCGTCCGGTGCCGATCCGCTCTCCGCCGCGATGAGAGATCGGGCTACAGCCAGAAGATCAAGCGGCCGCAGGATAGACTCCCCGAAATTCGGACACGGGAACGAAGGACAGGATCGGGTAGGCCGTCTCGCCGGATCGGCGAAACGCGTCGGCAACGCGTCCTCCAAACGGAAACGTCTTTGCGGCTCCGAGCGGCATCCGTCCATCACGAACGAGAATGGTCACCCAAACAACGGGATCACCGACGTGATCCTCGTCGGGACGGAAATCGACGCGTTCGACGACGTCACTCGTAAAGACATCGAGCGCGAGAGCTTTGACGGCCTCTTCCAAATCGCTCTTCTCGTTCATCGTGGTTCCTCGGCGCCCGTCGGTTCCACAGAGCCTATCGCAGGTATCCCGCTCGATATACCCTCACAGCCCCACCGCCTTCATCCCTGCCTCCGGGTAGCGCTCGCCCGCGACCGCGTCGCGCGTGAAGGCCGCTTCCAGTTCTTCGATGTCGGCGGCCGACAGGGTGAACTCTCCGCCGGCGACGTTCTCCTCCAGATAGGCGATGCGCTTGGTGCCGGGGATGGGGACGATGTCCTCGCCCTTCGACAGGACCCAGGCGAGCGCGACCTGTCCCGGCTTCACGCCGTTCTTGCCGGCGATCGCCTCGACGAGCGCGACGAGCTTCAGGTTGCGCTCGAAGTTCTCCTTGGCGAAGCGCGGCGAGCCCTTGCGGAAATCGCCCTCGGCAAGGTCTTCCGGCGTCTTGAAGCGCCCGGTCAGGAAGCCGCGTCCGAGCGGCGAATAGGGGACGAAGCCGATGCCAAGCTCGCGCACCACCGGCAGAAACTCCTCCTCCGGGTCGCGGCTCCAGAGGGAATACTCCGTCTGCAGGGCCGTGATCGGATGCTCCTTGTGCGCCCGGCGGATCGTCTCCGCGCCGGCCTCGGACAGGCCGAGATGATGAACCTTGCCGGCCCGCACGAGATCGCCCATCGCCCCGACCGTCTCTTCGATCGGCACGTTCGGATCGACGCGGTGCTGGTAGTAGAGGTCGATGATCTCGACGCCGAGGCGCTTTAGGCTCGCATCGCAGGCGCTCTTCACATAGTCCGGCCGGCCGCTGATGCCGAGGCGTTCGCCCTTCGGCCCGCGCACATTGCCGAACTTCGTGGCGAGCACGACCTCGTCGCGCCGTCCCTTGATGGCGCGGCCGACCAGTTCCTCGTTCCGCCCGACACCGTACATGTCGGCCGTGTCGAGGAACGAGACGCCGAGATCGAGAGCGCGGTGGATGACCGCCGCCGATTCCGCGTCGTCGCCGTCGCCGTAGAATTCCGACATGCCCATGCAGCCGAGACCGATCTGGGAGACGGCCAGTTTGCCGCCAAGAGTGCGCGTCTTCATCGTCGGAGCCTTTCGATGGGTGGATCGATGTCGAAGATAGGACGGGCGGGGCCGAACGTCAGGTCTCCGGCCCGGCGCGATGAACCCCGCTCGGCGGGGCGCGGTGCGCGCCGGCGCCCTGGGGCACGAGCACGGGCCGAACGATCCGGCGCCGCTCGCGGGCGGCGCTGGCGACGGGGAGCCCGCGATAGACGTGTTTCGTCGCGACGATGATGATGACGCCCGCAAACGCCGGCCAGATCCGCCGGCCGATCCGCTCCAGCGTCGGGGAGAGGCCGAAGAGCGAGCGGCGGCGGAAGGGCGGGAAGAGCAGCGCTTCCGACCAGGCGCAGGGCGTGAACATGGCCTCGCGCATCAGCCGCGAAAGCTGGCCGCGCGACCAGGGGCGGCCGGAGCCGAAGGGCGTGTGCTCGAATCTCGTCCAGACGCCGCGCCGATGCGGCACGACGACGACGATCGAGCCGCCGGGGGCCAGCACGCGCCAGGCCTCGGTCAGCATGTCGAGCGGGCTTTCCGCAAATTCCAGCGCGTGGACCATCAGCACGCGGTCGATCGAGGCGTCGCCGAGCGGCAGATCCTCGGCTCCCACCAGCGCCGTGCGCGAGGCCGCGCCGATCGGCCAGCCGACCGCTCCTTGCGTCGCCGGCATGAAGGCCAGCGCGCGCTCGCAATCGGCGGAGAAGCGGTCGAGATAGGGCAACGCATAGCCGAGCCCGAGGAGCCGCTCCTCGGAGATCGGCTGCCACAGCGGAATAAGCGCCGCCGCGATGGCGCGCTCGGCGGCCGTGCCGAGAGCGGAGCCATAGAACTCGCGAAGGTCCACGATGTCGGAATTCATGCTCAGGGGACTGCGATCTCCGATGGGGCCGCGGCGCGGTGCCCCAGTCTACCGCGCCGCACGCCGGCTGCGATAGGCCTTCCGCCGACCGATCGACGAGAGAGGATCGCAAAGGCCCTCCCATGCGCCGCTCGATGCCCTACCTCGAAGTGTCGCGACTTGGCTCGCCGTCCCAGCCATCGGAGGCCCCCGGAGTGCCCGATATCCAGATCCGCCAGTTCACCTGCCGAACCGACAATTTCGGCGTGCTCGTCCACGATCCGTCGAGCGGGGCGACGATCGCGATCGACGCGCCGGAGGAGGGGCCGATCCGCCGCGCCCTCGATGCCGAAGGCTGGCGTCTGACCCATATTCTGACGACCCACCACCATCCCGATCATGTCGAGGCGAACGAGGCGTTGAAGGCGGCCTTTGCCGTCGAGATCGTCGGGCCGGTGAAGGAGAAGGCGAAGATCCCCGGCATCGACCGCACCGTTTCGGGCGGCGACCGGTTCTCCATCGGCGCCATCGAGGTCGAGGTGATCGACACGCCCGGCCACACGCTGGGCGAGGTGTCCTACTACATGCCGGGCGCCAAGGCGCTGTTTGCGGCGGACGCGCTCTTTTCGCTCGGCTGCGGGCGCATCTTCGAGGGAACGCCCGCCATGCTTTGGGAGTCGCTCCAGCGGCTGCGGGCGCTGCCGGACGAGACCTTGCTCTATTGCGGCCACGAATACACGACGACCAACGCCCGCTTCGCCATCGACGTCGATCCCGGCAACACGGCGCTGCGAAACCGCGTCGAAGAGGTCGAACGCCTTCGGATCGCGGGCAAGGCGACGCTGCCTGTGGAGCTTGGCGGGGAGAAGCGGACGAACCCCTTCCTGCGCGCCGACGATCCTGATCTGATGGCCGAAATGGGCATGACGGGGGCCGAGCCCGCCGAGGTCTTCGCAGCCCTGCGTGAGAAAAGGAATGGATACTGATGAGCTCCGCCGCCCTTTCCATCGTCAAGCGTTTCGGCCTGAAGCCCCATCCGGAAGGCGGCTGGTATCGCGAGACCTTCCGCGACGAGGCGCTGGATGAAACCGGCCGCCCGCGGTCGACGGCGATCTACTACATGCTGGAAGCCGGCGAGACCTCCGAATGGCACCGCGTCACCGACGCCGCCGAGGTCTGGCACTGGTATGCCGGCGCGCCGCTCGTGATCACTTTGTCGCCGAACGGCCACGACGCCTCCGCCCATCGGCTGGGTCCGGACCTGTCCGGCAACGAGGAGCCGCAGATCGTCGTGCCCGCCGGCTGCTGGCAGACCGCGACGACGCTCGGCGCCTATACGCTGGTCGGCTGCACGGTCTCGCCGGGCTTCTGCTTCGAGAGCCTGGAAATGGCGCCGAAGGATTGGCGCCCGACGCCGAGAAAGGCATCCGCCGCAGGGTAGGCACAAGGGCGATCGGAAGATTGCGAGCCTCGCCATATGGCCATAGACTGAGCCCTTGTCGAAAGGTCGACCGATGAAGGAAGGAGACGCCATGCGGGATGTATCGGTTCATCTGTCCGACACGGTCGGCGATGGCGTCTCCCGTCTTGCTACAGCGATCGGACGTTCGCCGGACTGGGTGATCGAGCGGGCGCTGACGGCTTATCTTGCAGGCGAGGGGGCCGATCTCCTCGCCGCCGCCAAGGGCGATTCCGAATTTGCCGAAGGTGAAGCCGAGGATTTCGACGACGTTCTCGCCGATCTCGCTGCCATCGTTCACGGAAAGGCGGCTTGAAGCGGGTTCGGCTTTCCAGCTCGGCTTCAGCCTATCTGAGACGCGAGGCCGCGTATCTTAGGCGTCACGCTCCTGCGTCTGCCGACGCATTTCTCATTCGGATGCAGTCGGCTCGGGATCGTCTCTCGGAGTTCCCCGAAAGTGGTCCTCCAAGCGATGGGAACGAGAGCGCGGGTTTTCGACAGTTGGTCGTCGGCGATTATGTCTTCGCCTATCGCATCGTCGGAGACGAGGTTCGAATCCTGTTCATCCGGCATGGTCGCCAAGATCGTCGGCCACCCGAGCGAACGGCTTAATTGTGGCCGCTCCGCCCCATCAGCCTGCGAAACACCGGCAGAGCCGCCAGCGTCGCGCCGGCGGTGATCAGCGCGGCGGCGCCGAGGATGGGGGCGCTGAAGGCGGCCTCGCCGGCAAGGATCAGGACGAGCGTGGAGAGAAGCGGCGCGGCATAGCTGGCGGCGCCGAGAAGCTGGATGTCGCCGTGCTTCACGCCATGGTCCCAGACGTAGAAGGCGGCGCCGACCGGCAGGAGGCCGAGCAGGGCGACCGCACCCCATTGCGAGGCGCCTACCGGCCAGACCGTTTCCTCGATCGCCAGATGCACGAGCGCCGAGAGAACGGCCGTCGCCGCGCAGAATCCGGCGACGATCTCGCTCGGCACCTCGCCGAAGCGGCGCGAGAGCAGCGAATAGCCCGACCAGAAGACGGCGCAGAGCGCGGCGAGGCCATAGCCCAGCAGATGCTCCTGCGAGAAGCCGACGCCGCCCGTGCTGCGCGCGACGATGATCAGCGCGGCGCCGGAGAGGCCGAGGGCCGCGCCCGCCAGATGGAACCAGCGCAGCCGCTCGCCCGGCAGGAGCGCCGAGCCGAGCACGATGAGCAGAGGCCAGAGATAGGCGATGAGGCTCGCCTCGGCGGCCGGCGCAGCGCGCAGCGCGGCGAAGTAGAGCGCATGATAGCCGAAGAGCCCGCCGATCCCGAGCAGCCAGACCGCCGGCCTCTGGCGGAACAGGCCGGCCACCGGTCCCCGCCGCCGCCGGAACGCCAGCCAGACGAGGCCGACGAGCGTGCCGATCGCGAAGGTCATCGCGTTCATCTGGAAGGGCGGAACGGCGCCGCTTCGCGCGGTCAACAGGGCGAGAAGCGACCACATGAGGATCGCGGAGAAGCCGAGGAGGGTGGCCAAGACGGAGCGCCGATCGAGCGGAGAGAAAACCACTCGCCCTATAGGGCCGCCGCGTGCGCCCGGTCAAACCGCGAAAGCCCGGCTCCTTCCGGCGCGTCTCAGTTCTTGGCGAAGCTCGAGGCCCTCAGCGTCAGCGGACCGATCTCGGTCGGGATCTTGGCGTAGACCGGCGCGAAGATGCCGGTCGCGCCGATCGGCGCGAACCAGAGCTCGATCGTCTGCGCCTGGATGAACTTCACCCCCTTCGACGTCGCGCGATAGCCGCTGACCGGCTTGACGCGCACGTTGCAGGCGATCGCATCGCCCTCGAACCCGTCTGTGGAGAAGGCGCGCGTGCCGTTCGGCGAGAGCTGGAGATCGAGCCGCGACCAGCCGTCGAAGAAGGGCAGGGTGCGCGAGCAGACGGCGTCCGGCGTCGCCTTGGCCTTGATCATCAGCCCGCTCAGGGGATCGACCACGGCGCGAAGCTCCGAGGGCTTCACCGGCACGTAGTC
Source organism: Aureimonas sp. Leaf427 (assembly GCF_001425485.1). Classification (GTDB taxonomy): domain Bacteria; phylum Pseudomonadota; class Alphaproteobacteria; order Rhizobiales; family Rhizobiaceae; genus Plantimonas. Next base: position 215,158 of record NZ_LMQW01000048.1, read on the forward strand.
CGCCTTGCGCCGCGTGACCTTCGGCGCGACCTCGGCGGTCTCGACGCGGCCGGAGCGGAAGGCGACGGTGCTGGAATAGGAGCGCTTGTCGCTCGTGTAGGAGAGGCCGTAGCTTTCGGCGAAGATGCTGTCGCCGCGGATGCGCCCGGCGACGCGGCTCGAGCCCGCCGTCTTGGAGACGATGTCGGCAAGGCCGGTCGAGGCGAGCGTGCCCTCGATGGAGAATCGGCTGCCGTCGATGGTCGTGTCGAAGGAGGCGCGGCCGACGGGCAGCCCGATCAGCGAGACGCTGTATTGCGAGGACATGGCCTGCGCGGAGGCGCCGGCGATGGAGATCGGGCCGGTGGCGAGGGTCGTGGCGAGGACGAGACCGCCGAGCGCCGGCTTCCAGAAGGTCATGAGCAGCTTTCCGCCGAAGAGAGGCGCCGGAGAATCGCTCCGGCGAGGAAGCAATCTAGCAGCGAATGGGGCCGAAATCCGTTGTCGGGCAGGCCTTCGGTCGCGGTGGCGATCACACACGGTTGACCTTGCGGGGTGCGCGGACTATAGAGCGGACCGATTTCCGATCATGCCTCGTGGATGCTGATCGCCCGGCTGACAGCCGGTGGCGCTCTGCGGTGGCCGTTCATAACGAAAAGGGTGTCTCATGTCGCGCGTCTGCGAATTGACCGGCAAGGCCGTCCAGTACGGCAACAATGTCAGCCACGCCAACAACAAGACCCGTCGCCGGTTCCTGCCGAACCTGTCGAACGTCACGCTGATCTCCGACGCCCTCGGCCAGCGCTTCCGCATTCGCGTCTCGGCTGCCGGCCTTCGCTCGGTCGAGCATCGCGGCGGTCTCGACGCCTTCCTGCTCAAGGCCGACGAGGCCGAGCTGTCGCAGCGCGCCCGTCTTCTGAAGCGTCAGATCGCCAAGAAGGTCTCCGCCGAGGTCGCGGCCTAAGCTACGGCTTGGATCATACGTCAAAATTGATTGAGGCCGGGGACATCCGTTCCCGGTTTTTCTGGTTCCATCACCCAGGTTAAAAAAATGAACTTGCGTCTGCTTGCGCTGCCGGTGGCCGCGATGACCTTGATCGTCGTCGCTTCCAATGTCCTCGTGCAGTTTCCCGTCGCCGGCTCGATCGGGAGTGTCGCCCTCGGCGATATCCTGACCTGGGGCGCCTTCACCTATCCCTTCGCCTTTCTGGTCACGGATCTGACGAACCGCCGCTTCGGCCCGGTTCTCGCCCGGCGCGTGGTCTATGCGGGCTTCGCGGTGGCCATCCTGGCCTCGCTCGTCGCGCCGCCGCTGCTGTTCAGGCTCGGGCTTCTGGAGTTCGCCGCGACCGGCGAGCGCCTGCTGCGCATCGCGCTCGCCTCCGGCGCGGCCTTCCTCGCCGCGCAGCTCTTCGACATCCTCGTCTTCAACCGGCTGCGCATGCAGTCCTGGTGGCGCGCGCCGGCCTTCGCCTCGCTGGCGGGCTCGGTCGTCGATACGATCACCTTTTTCACCATCGCCTTCGCGCCGGCCTTCGCCTTCATCGGGCCGAACGACGACTTCTCCCTTCAGGTCGCTCCGCTTCTCGGCGCCTTCTCGGCGGAAGCGCCGCGCTGGATCTCCTGGGCCATCGGCGATTTCGGCGTGAAGCTCGTCATCGCGGTCGTGGCGCTGGTGCCTTATCGCGTCCTGATGAACCGCCTGATGCCCTATCGCCCCGGCGTGTCGATCGCCTGATCGAGGCTTGCGGCGACCGGCGGAGCGGCTAAGCTCCGCCCATGTCCATCGATATCGAAGCCCCGATTCCCATCCTGCGCATCTTCGATCTGCCGAAGATGCGGGAGTTCTATCTGGATTATCTCGGCTTCTCGGTCGATTGGGAGCATCGCTTCGAGCCGGCCCTGCCGCTCTATCTCCAGATCAGCCGCGGCAGGGCCCGGCTGCATCTCTCCGAGCACCATGGCGACGGAACGCCCGGAACCGCTCTTTTCGTCCCCTGCAAAGGCATCGAAGCGCTGGCGGCGGACCTGAGCGCCAAAGCCTACGGCTACGCGCGGCCCGCCATCGAGCATGCGCCCTGGAAGGCGCGCACCCTGACCGTCACCGATCCCTTCGGCAATCGCCTGATCTTCAACGAACCGGACTGACCGCCTGCGTCTTCAGTCCGACGGCGCTTGCGCCGTCTGGTCCGTCAGGCGGAACTCCAGGAAGAGGTTGCGCTGGAAGAAGGAGCCGTTGTTGTCGGAGACGAGGGTGAGGTAGGTCGAACCGTCCGCGCCGACGGAGGCGTCGAGGCCTTCCATATTGTCGATCTCCTGCGAGAGATCCGCGTCGATCAGCACCGGCCCGTCGACGAGGGCGCCCGGACGAATGCTACCCCCCTCGATCCGTCGCAGGCGCATACCGACCCGGCCGAAGCCCTCGTAGCGGCGTTCGAGCAGGACGAGGTCGCCATCCGGCAGGAAGGCACCGTCGGTGACGTGCCAGGGCCCGTCCCGCTTCACCTTGAAGACGCCGCCGCCCGCCCCGAGGATCGCGGCGAAGAGATCGCCGTTCTCGTCGAGGGACTGTTCGGTGATGACGACGATGCGCCCGTCGCGCGGCGAGACGGCGATCGTCTCCATGCCGGCATTGGAGCGCAGCTCCTTGCGCGGGATCGGGGCCGGGATGGTGCGCGGGCGTTCGTTCGCGACGTCGGCGAGGCGGGCGGGCCGCGCGAAGCTCTCGATGCGCGGCGTGCGCTCGTAGGAGACGAGCACGCGGTCGCCTGTGATCGCCAGCCCTTCGGCGTCGGCATCGCCCTTCTTCTTCACGCGCGGCATGCCGTTGACGCCGAGAATCGGCGAGAGCGCCGCCTCGTCGATGCCGATCGGCCGCCCGGCCTCGTCGCGCCGGATCGTCCCGGAAAACCAGTAGCCGGTGTCGGTGACGGCCAGGAACTCAGACCGGTCCTTCGTCAGGCGGATCGAGGAGACGCCCATGAGGCGCGGATCGGACGAGGCGTAGGAAAAGCCGCCGACATAGTCGAGCGATCCGAACCGCTGCACGTCCTTGCGGACGTCGAAGCGCGGCAGAAGCGAGGCCCGCACGACCGGCTCGCCCTCGGCGCTGACGGCCGCACTGCCGGACACGCCGACCGCGGCCGCGAGCGCGACGCCGAGTGCCGCCAGCCGCGGCAGGCGGCGCAGCGAGCCCCACGCTGCCATCAGCGGCCGGCCCCGGCCGTCCGGCGGCGGCCCGTCCGCCGCGCGGGGGCGTAGCCCTGGTCCTCGAAGAGGTCGGCGAGCTGCTCGGTCATGGCGCCCGCCAGTTCCTCCGCATCGACGATCGTGACGGCGCGGCGGTAGTAGCGCGTGACGTCGTGTCCGATGCCGATGGCCAGTAGCTCGACCGGGGAGCGGGTCTCGATCTCCTCGATCACCATGCGCAGGTGCTTTTCGAGATAGTTGCCGGGATTGACCGAGAGCGTGGAATCGTCGACCGGCGCGCCGTCCGAGATCATCATCAGAATGCGCCGCTGCTCGGGCCGGGCGAGGAGGCGGTTGTGCGCCCAGATCAGCGCCTCTCCGTCGATGTTCTCCTTGAGGAGGCCCTCGCGCATCATCAGGCCGAGATTGCGCCGGGCGCGGCGCCAGGGCGCATCCGCCGACTTGTAGACGATGTGGCGCAGGTCGTTGAGCCGGCCGGGCTTCTGCGGCTTGCCCGCCTTCAGCCAGGCCTCGCGGGCCTGCCCGCCCTTCCAGGCGCGCGTGGTGAAGCCGAGCACCTCGACCTTCACGCCGCAGCGCTCCAGCGTCCGCGCCAGGATGTCCGCGCAGGTCGCGGCGACCGTGATCGGACGGCCGCGCATGGAGCCGGAATTGTCGATGAGCAGCGTCACGATCGTGTCGCGGAAGGCGGTGTCGCGCTCCTGCTTGTAGGAGAGGGGCTGCATCGGATCGGTCACGAGGCGGGTGAGCCGCGCCGAATCGAGATAGCCCTCTTCCAGGTCGAAGTCCCAGGAGCGGTTCTGCTGCGCCATCAGCTTGCGCTGCAGACGGTTGGCGAGGCGCCCGACGACGCTGTGCAGCGTCGTCAGCTGCTTGTCGAGAAAGGCGCGCAGGCGGTCGAGCTCGGCCTCGTCGCACAGCTCCTCCGCGCCCACCATCTCGTCGAAGGCGGTGGAGAAGACGCGGTAGTCCTTGTCGGGATCGTGGTTCGACAGCGCCTGGTTCGGGCGTCGCGATTCGCCGGGCGTCTCGGAATCCTGCGAATCGTCGTCCACGGGATCGTCGGCCGTGACCTCGGACTCCTCGGCCTCGGCCGTGTCCTCACTCTCGCCTTCGCTTTCAGACTCCTCGGCCTGCGCGTCCTCGGAGCCCGATTCCTTTTCGGAGCCCTCCGTCTCGCTGTCGCGGCTCTGGTTGTCGCCGGCCTCGTCCTCGTCGCTGGACTCGTCCTCCTCCGATTCCTGGCCGAGCTCCTCGGCCATGTCCATGGAAGCGAGAACGTCGCGTAGCGCGCGGGCGAAGGCGCGCTGGTCGTCGACCTTCTCGCTGAGGCGCTCCAGCTTCGGCCCGGCCTTCTCCTCGATCCAGTCGCGCCAGACGTCGACCAGCGCCTCCGCGCTTTTCGGGACCGCGCGTCCGGTCAGGCGCTCGCGCACGATCAGCGCGACGGCATCCTCCAGCGGCGCTTCGGCGCGGTCGGTGACGTCGGCGAGGTTGGATCGGAAATACTTGTCCTCGAGCATCGAGGCGAGATTGTCGCCGACGCCGGTCATGGCATTGGCGCCGATCGCCTCGACGCGCGCCTGCTCGACCGCGTCGAAGACCGCGCGCGCCCCGCGCCCTTCCGGGCAGAGCGTGGCGTGAACCTTCACGTCGTGCCGCGCGCGGCGGAGCGCCATGGCGTCCGAGAGCCCGCGCGTCACTGCGACATCCGACTTCGAGGCGCGCTTGGGCAGATCCGGCAGGCGGGCGCGCTGCCCGGTCAGCCCCGGCCGCTCGTTGCCATAGGTGACGTCGAGCTCCCGATCCCCGGCGATGGCGCGCATACAGCCGGCCACCGCCCGCCGGAACGGCTCGCGGTCGGGAGCGCCTTTGGCGCCGGGCTTGGAGTTGTCGCCGATGCGGGCCACGGGTTAAGGCTTCCTGATCTTGGGATTGAGACGTGCGATCTCGATCGTCTTGATGGGTTGCTTCGAAAGAAGCACGGAGGCTTCCTCGATTTTGTCGAGGAAAAGGGATTCGATCCCTTGATGCAATCCGCCGGATTTCACGACGAAATAGCCGTCGAAGATCACCGAGCCGCGAGATCGGACGAAACCCTCTTGTGCCACGATTTCGCTGTCCTTGCCGTCGACGAGGTAAGCCACGAACTTGCCGTCCGGGGACACGCCGGCCTCTATGGAGCCCGGTCCCGTGTCTTCGGCGATCTCGACGCGGATATCGAGGCCGACGACCCTGTCCATGGAATTGAAGAGGAAAGCCTCAAATCCGCGATAGGTCTGCGCGTCGAGAACGCCTTCCACCCGTAGAACCTGCATTTGTGGATTGCGAGCGGCAGCCGGTGGAACGAGGCTCAGCACCAAGATCGTTGTCAGGAGGTGCCGTCGGTTCATCGCATCGTCCTATTCGGCGCGTATCAGTCCAACACCACGTTCGCCGCGCTTTCCGGCAGTTCCTCGCCGAACGCCCGCTGATAGAACTCCGCCACCAGCGCGCGTTCCAGGTCGTCGCACTTGTTGAGGAAGGTCAGGCGGAAGGCGAAGCCGACATTGCCGAAGATCTCGGCATTCTCGGCCCAGGTGATGACCGTGCGCGGGCTCATGACGGTGGAGAGATCGCCGTTGACGAAGGCCGAGCGCGTCATGTCGGCGACGCGCACCATCTTGGAGACGGTCTGGCGACCCTCCTTCGTGTCGAAATGCTTGGCCTTGGCCGCGACGATGCCGACCTCGTTGTCATGGGGCAGGTAGTTCAGGACGGTGACGATGGACCAGCGGTCCATCTGCGCCTGGTTGATCTGCTGCGTGCCGTGATAGAGGCCCGTCGTGTCGCCGAGGCCGACCGTGTTGGCGGTGGCGAAGAGGCGGAAGGCGGGGTGCGGGCGGATGACGCGGGCCTGATCGAGCAGCGTCAGGCGGCCCGAGGCCTCCAGCACGCGCTGGATCACGAACATCACGTCGGGACGGCCGGCATCGTACTCGTCGAAGACCAGCGCGACGTTGTTCTGATAGGCCCAGGGCAGAATGCCGTCGCGGAACTCCGTGACCTGCATGCCCTGGCTGACCGTGATCGCGTCCTTGCCGACCAGATCGATGCGCGAGACGTGGCTATCGAGATTGACGCGCACGCACGGCCAGTTCAGCCGCGCCGCGACCTGCTCGATATGGGTCGACTTGCCGGTTCCGTGGAAGCCGGACACCATGACGCGCCGGTTCTTGGCGAAGCCCGCCAGGATCGCCAGCGTCGTCGGCTTGTCGAAGAGATAGTCCGGGTCGATCTCGGGAACGTGCGCGTCGGGCTCGCGATAGGCCGGGACGGTCAGGTTGCTTTCGAAACCGAAGGTCTCGCGGACCGAGATCGTGGCATTCGGGAGCTTGGCCACATCCTGCACCGCTGCACTCATCAAACCTCCAGGGGCGCGCGCGAGAATCGCATGTCGCCGTCAAGTCACGGAGAGGTCCGCCGGAGCCCGTCCCGCACCTTCGGAGCGGGATCGGCGGCGAGCCTGTCCTCGATTAACAAAAACCGGACTGCTTCAAGAGCTTGTAGGCCTGAATGACCTCGCGCAGCCGATCCTCGTGTCCGCGGTCCCCGCCGTTGGCGTCGGGGTGCAGTTGCTTCACGAGGCTTTTATAGCGCGTCCGGATCGCCTCACCACCTGCTTCTTCGGTGAGATCGAGCGTGATGAGGGCCTTGGCCTCCAGCGAGCGCACCTTTTTGACGCGGGGTGCGCCCTTGGGACGCGGCGTGCCGTCCTCGAAGAGGTTGAACGGATCGCGCGCCCGGGGCGCGGCGCGGCGCGCTGCTTGCTTCGGGGCTTCCGCGCCCGGCGTCGCGCCGTCCGCGCCCATCTTCCAGGTCGGACGGTGCCCCGTCAGCGAGTCCTTCAGATAGGTCTGGATGTCCTGGTCGTTCAGGCCGGAGAAGTAGTTGTACGACTTGTTGTACTGCCGGACGTGATCGACGCAGAAGTGCAGGTACTGCCCCTCGTGGTCGCGGCCGCGCGGGGCCTTGTAGATGCCCGGCTTGTCGCACCCATCCCAGGCGCAGTCCGGCACCTTCGCCTTTTCGGGCGCCTTCGTGCGGCCCCGCACGCGGATCGTATCGAAATATTTGGAGTCGAGCTTCATTGCGATCGATTATGGTGTCCAAGCCGGCGCCGAACAAGAATTGACAGACCGGAAAAAGCCCTCGCCCAAGCCGCGGCGCAGCTCACGCCTCCCAAGGCACGGAACAAGCCATGACATCGGAACCCGGAATGACCCTGTATTCCCGCCAGACCATCGAGGACAAGCTGCGCGAGGCCTTTTCGCCGGAAAGCCTCGCCGTGCTCGACGAAAGCCATCTCCATGCCGGCCATCACCACGGCACGAGCGAGCATCATGCCGGCTTCGACGGATCGGCGGGCACGCATTTTCGCGTGCGCATCGTCTCCGAGGCCTTTGCCGGCCAGAGCCGACTTTCCCGGCATCGCGCGGTGAACGCGCTGCTGGCCGAGGAGCTGGCGGCCGGGGTCCATGCGCTCGCGATCGAGGCGAGCGCTCCCGGCGAGCCCGCCCGCCGGTGATCGCCGCGACACGGGGCGGCCGGGCGGCGCTGCGCGCGCGGTGGCGACGCAGGCGGCGGCTGACCGGCTTCTCCTTCGTCGCCGGCCTCGCCGCGCTCGCCGGCATGACGGATGCGATCGGCTTCCTCTCGATCGGCCATTTCGTCTCCTTCATGAGCGGCAACACGACGCAGCTCGCCCTCGCGCTCGGCGGCGGGGATTTTCGCACGGCGCTGCTTCTGGCCGGCGTGCTCCTCGCCTATGTCGCGGGCAATGCCTTCGGCATCGTCATCATCTGGATGGCCGGGCGGCGTCAGTTCGTGCTGCTCGGGCTGATCGCCGCGCTGCTCGCCTTCGCCGCGCTCCTGCCGGGGCCCGAGCGCTCGGCGCTGGCCGTCCTCTCGGCCGTCCTCGCCATGGGCCTCGTCAACGCGGCGGTGGAGCGCGTGGAGGGACACCCGTTCGGCATCACCTACGTCACGGGCGCGCTGTCGCGCTTCGGGCGGGGGCTCGGGCGGTGGATGGTGGGCGATCGCTCCGGCGCCGGCTGGGCGCTGGAGCTCGTGCCCTTCGTCGGCATGCTCGGCGGGGCCGTTCTCGGCGCCCTGTTCGGCATCGCGCATGGGCGGAGCGCGATCCTCCTGGCGGCCGGCCTCTCGGCCCTCCTTGCCGCCGCCTCCCTCGCGATCCCGCGAAGCTGGCGCCGCCGCTATCACGCGCCGGTGGCGCGGGCGCGATGATCCCGTCCGAGCCTCGGCAAAGCTTAGGAGCCTTCGCTCAGCGGCCGAGTTCCTCGCCGAGGAAGGCGGCGACATCGGAGGGATCGACGTCGCGGGCGATGAAGGCCTCGCCGATGCCGCGCGTCAGGATGAAGGTCAGGCGTCCGCGGCTGACCTTCTTGTCCTGCGCGATCTTGTCCATCAGCTCCGGCACGGAGAAGCCGGCGCCGGGGATCTGCCCGATCCGCGTCGGCAGCCCGGCGCCGGCCAGATGCGCCTCGATGCGGCCCGCGTCCTGGCCGGAGGCGAGGCCCTGGCGCACGGAGAAGCGGTGCGCGAGCACCATGCCGATCGAGACCGCCTCGCCATGGACGAGCCGCTCCGCATCGTAGCGGCACGCCGATTCCAGCGCGTGGCCGAACGTGTGGCCGAGATTGAGAAGCGCGCGGCGTCCCTCCTCGCGTTCGTCGGCCACGACGACCTCGGCCTTGGCGCGGCAGCTGGCGGCGATCGCCTCGATGCGGGCGGGGCCGCCGGCGTAGATTTCGGGCCAGGCCGTCTCCAGCCAGGCGAAGAAGTCCGGCCGGTCGATCAGCCCGTATTTGACGACCTCCGCATAGCCGGCGGCGAATTCGCGCGGCGAGAGCGTGTCAAGCGCGGCCGTGTCGGCGAGGACGAGCTGCGGCTGGTTGAAGATGCCGAGAAGGTTCTTGCCCTGCGGGGAGTTGATGCCGGTCTTGCCGCCGACGGAACTGTCCACCTGCGAGAGCAGCGTCGTCGGCATCTGGACGAAGTGCATGCCGCGTCGGACGATCCCGGCGACGAAGCCGGCGAGATCGCCGATCACGCCGCCGCCGAGCGCCAGGACCGCGTCCCCCCGCTCCAGCTTCGCCGCGATCACGCCTTCCGCCGCCTCCTGCAGATGCGCCCAGGACTTCGTCGTCTCCCCGGCGGGCAGCACGATCTCGGCGAACTCGACGTTGCTCGCGGCCAGCGACAGGCGCAGGCGCGGCAGGTGGAGAGCGGCGACCGTCGCGTCCGTGACGATCGCGACGCGCGCGCCGGGCAGGCGCTCGGCGATCCTGGCACCCGCCGCCTCGATCAGCTTGGGGCCGATCAGAATGTCGTAGGCCCGCTCTCCCAGGGGAACGTGGACGGTGGTCGGTGCAGGAACCATGGGGCGATGTCTCAGGGCGCGGGGGCGAGGAACCGGTCGAGCGCTTCGGCGATCTCGTCGGCGATGACCTCGCGCTTCACGTTGCGCGAGGCGATCGTGATGTCGGCCGCGGCATAGACCGGATAGCGCTTGTCCATGAGGTCCTGCATGACGGCGCGCGGATCGGCGGCCTTCAGGAGCGGGCGGTTGCCGCGCCGGGCCACGCGCTCCATCAGGATGTCGAGATCGGCCTTCAGCCAGACGGTGACGGCGCTGGAGGAGAGGACCTGCCGCGTCTCGGCGTTCATGAAGGCGCCGCCGCCGGTGGCCAGAACCTGCGGCCCGTCCGCGGCGAGGCGCGTGACGACGCGGGCCTCCAGCGCGCGGAACTCGGGCTCGCCATAGGCGGTGAAGAGTTCGGGCACGGTCATGCGCGAGACCGTCTCGATCTCCGCATCCGTGTCCTTGAAGGGAAGGTCCAGAATTTGCGCGAGGCGCCGCCCGACCGTCGTCTTGCCCGCCCCCATGAGGCCGACCAGGACGATCGAACGCGAGCCGAGGCGCGCGCCGAGGCCGAAGGGGCTTCCGGGGCCGAGCTGACGATGCATGTTCAGAATGTCACATCTCCTGGAACGGTCGATGGGGTGCCAGCAAATCAGGTGTTGCGTCAAGGCGGAGCGCTTCTTCCGCTTTGCGCCTTGCGGGCCTTAAGGCATTCTTTCATTCAAAGCGGCGACGGTGTTCCCGCCGCGAATCGCGCGCGGCAGGCGCAGCGGCCGTTCGACCCTTGGCGAGAAGAGCGATCCTTTCAGCATGCCCACTCTCGTCCGCATCCTGTCGATTCTCGGCCTTGCCGCCGGTGCGGTCTTCGCCGCGATGGCCGCGCTCGTCGTGCTCGTGCAGCCGACGACCCGGCCCGTGACGGTCGAGGTCGCCATCCCGCCGCGCGTCAAGGTCGAGGCGCCGGCGCCCGCCGCGCCGCCGGCGGCCGAAACGACCGAGATCGGCCCCTTCGAGGCCCAGGCGGCACCCGCCGCCGTTGATCCGAACGTCACCGGCGGCACGCTGCGCCGATGAGCGGAGCCGCTGGGGAAAGCCGGGCAGGGGGGCGGGACGGCGCCGATATCGAGAGCTTTCTCGAGATGATGGCCATCGAGCGGGGCGCGGCGGACAACACGATCGCCGCCTATCGCCGCGACCTGGAGGATGCGGCCGGCTTCCTGGCGGGGCGCGGGAGGTCGCTCGGCAAGGCGGGCGCGGAGGATCTGCGCGCCTTCGTCTCGCATCTGGCGGTGCAGGGCTTCGCCGCTTCCAGCCAGGCGCGGCGCATGTCCTCGCTCCGGCAGTTCTTCCGCTATCTCTACGGCGAGGGGATGCGGCCGGACGATCCGACCGGAACGCTGGAAGCGCAGAAGCGGGCGCGCTCGCTGCCCAAGGTGATGAGCGAGGACGAGGCGGGGCGGCTGCTCGACACGGCGGCGGCGGAAGCTTCGCGCACCGATCTTTCGCCGACCGCGCTCGCGCGGGCCCGCCGCCTCCATGCGCTGGTCGAGATCCTCTACGCGACGGGGCTTCGCGTTTCCGAACTCGTCGGCCTTCCCCGGGGCGTGCTGCGGCAGCGCTCGCGCATGATCGTCGTGCGCGGCAAGGGCGACAAGGAGCGCATGGTGCCGCTCGGCGAGCGCGCCCGCGACGCGATGGAGGCCTTCGGCGCCGCGCTCCGGGCCGCCGAGGTCGAGACGGGAGCCGCCTCCCGCGCGGCCGACCAGCCCTGGCTCTTCCCGGCGCTCTCCGAGAGCGGCCACATGACCCGCCAGGCCTTCGCGCGCGATCTGAAGGCGCTGTCGATCCGGGCCGGCATTGCGCCCGCGCGCGTCTCGCCGCACGTCCTGCGCCATGCCTTCGCGAGCCATCTCCTGCAGAACGGCGCGGACCTGCGCGCCGTGCAGGAACTGCTCGGCCATGCCGACATCTCGACGACGCAGATCTACACCCATGTCCTGGAGGAGCGGCTCCTGCGCCTCGTCACGGACCACCATCCGCTCTCGGAGGCGGGTCGGGACTAGCGTCCTGCGACGGGCTCGTTTCGAGGGCCTCGCCAAATCGTGCGCCGCGCGCGTCGATCCGGGCCGCCGCTTTCTTGACAAGGCGGGGTCGCATCGCCAGTTTGCGCGCAAATTCGACCCGTTCCGTACCCCGTGGCGCATGCCTGTCATGCAAGCACGGGCCGGCTGTCGCCGGGACCTTCGGTGGACGGGTCCGAATGCTTCGAAAGGACCCGCGCGGTCGCGCATCCATGCACAACTACCTCGACTTCGAAAAGCCGGTCGCCGACCTCGAAAGCCAGATCCTCTCCCTGAAGAACATCGGCGTCGCGGAGAACGGCGTCGATGTCTCCGAGGAGATCCAGCGCCTGGAGAAGCGCTCGAAGGATGCGCTGGTCGAGCTCTACAAGAAGCTGACCCCCTGGCAGAAGACGCAGGTCGCCCGCCATGCCGACCGCCCGCATTGCCTCGACTATATCGAGCGCATCATCACCGACTTCACGCCGCTCGCCGGCGACCGGCTCTTCGCCGAGGACCACGCCATCATTTCCGGCTTCGGCCGCTTCGACGGCATGCCCATCGCCGTGATCGGCCAGGAGAAGGGCTCGGACACGCAGACGCGCCTGAAGCGCAATTTCGGCATGGCGCGGCCGGAAGGCTATCGCAAGGCCGTGCGGATCATGGAACTGGCCGAGCGATTCGGCCTGCCCGTCCTGACGCTGGTCGATACGGCCGGCGCCTATCCCGGCATCGGCGCGGAGGAGCGCGGACAGGCCGAGGCCATCGCCCGCTCCACCGAGATGTGCCTCAACCTCAAGGTTCCCATCGTCTCGCTCGTCATCGGCGAGGGCGGCTCGGGCGGTGCCATCGCCATCGCGGCGGCGAACCGCGTGCTCATGCTGGAACACGCGATCTATTCGGTGATCTCGCCGGAGGCCGGCGCCTCCATCCTCTGGCGCGACGCGACGCGCTCGCGCGACGTGGCGCAGGCGATGAAGATCACGGCGCAGGATCTGAAGGGCTTCGGCGTGATCGACGAGATCGTCCCCGAGCCCCTCGGCGGCGCCCATCGCAGCACCGACGAGGCGATCGACACCGCGGCCGAGCACCTGCGCGCCGCCTTCGCCGATCTCACCGGCAAGGACGGCGAGACGCTGCGGCGCCTCCGCCGCGAGAAGTTCCTCGCGATCGGCCGCAATCTCTGAACGAAGCCCTCATCGTCGACGCCGCGAAGCGGTTCCCGCCGCCCTCCGATTGAGCGGCGACCGTTGCGCGAACGACACGCTCGCGGCCTTTCGGCCACGGGCGCGATCCGGCAATGTGCGGCCCTCGGTGCCGGTCGCACCGGTCCTCGAGGATGCGATGAAGCGGGTGCTTAACCGTTTCTTCATCGATCGAATGCACAACGGGATGTGAAGGCTTCCTTAACCCCTGCCTCGCGCGTCGCGTCGGCAGGCGGAAGCCTCAGGTCGCTGGAGCCCTTGGGCCCTTGCGGCGGATGGATGCCACAGGCGCTTCCGAAGCGCCGGCGAACGAGAGGGCGGGGATGCTCGTCAGACGTTGGATGACCGCCGCGCTGCTCGCGGCCAGTCTCATGACCGTTTCCGCATGCCAGAAGGGCGCCGATCTCGGCGACCTCATGGGCGCCAACGCGCCCGTTCCCGCCGCCCTCGTGGCGGACATGAAGACCAAGGACATGAGCGTGAAGTCGCCCATGCTCGTCCGGCTCTTCAAGGAGGAGTCCGAACTCGAGGTCTGGAAGCAGACGTCCAACGGCGAGTACGCGCTTCTCAAGACCTATTCGATCTGCGCCTGGTCCGGGAAGCTCGGGCCCAAGAAGGCGGCCGGCGACCGGCAGGCGCCCGAGGGCTTCTACACGGTGACGCCGGGCCAGTTGAACCCGGACTCCCAGCACCATCTCGCCTTCAACATCGGCTATCCCAACAAGTACGATCAGGCGAACGGCGCGACCGGCGAGCATCTGATGGTGCACGGCTCCTGTAACTCGTCCGGCTGCTATGCCATGGACGACTGGCAGGTCGAGGAGCTCTACGCGCTCGCCCGCGACAGCTTCGCCGGCGGCCAGCGTTCCTTCCAGATCCAGGCCATGCCCTTCCGCATGACGCCGAGAAACATGGCGCGCCATCGCCAGTCCGATCACTACGCCTTCTGGAAGATGCTGAAGGAGGGCTCGGACCGGTTCGAGCTGACCAAGAAGCCCCCGGTCGTCGGCGCCTGCGAGAAGCGCTACGTCTTCGATCCGAAGCTGGCGGAGGGCCAGACCCTTTCGCCGGCCGGCGCCTGCCCGCCCGTGGCGGAATCGGCCGAAGTCGCCTCCAAGCGCCTCGCCGACGAGGCCGAGGAGGAGCGGATCGTGGCCGAGATGACGCCGACGGACTTCGCGCCGATCTCCACCTTCTCCTACAAGACCGGCGCCCCGATCACGGCCGACGCCTACGCCGCCGAGCAGCACCGCCGCCCCGGCTTCGACCGCCTGGGCAAGCCGATCGCGGCCAAGAAGCAGACCGTCTTCGACGGGTTCCTGAAGTAGCTTCGGCGCTCGGAACGCGGACGAGGGTCGGCGCAACGATGTGAGACATCGTCGCGCTGCAGCCCGATGGCCCCCGAAGCCGCTACGTTCGAGAAGGCCCCGTTTGTTCGCCCGGCGGGGCCTTTTCCGTTTCATGTTCGGCGAGAAGGGCGAGGATGTCCCGCAGGCCGTCTTCCTCGCTCCGCCCGGCGGTCTCGACGCGGGGGACCGGCGGCGTCCGGCGTTCGTCCTCGCGGGCCACGACATCCGCCCAGGTCGGCCGGCTCTTGCCGCCAGTGAGACGCGCTTCCACCCGCCGCCTGTGCTCTACCGGGTCGGAGCAGACGATCTCGATCTCCAGCGCATTCCGGCCGGCCGCAGCGGCGACCGCCCGCCAGGCGATGCGGGTGATCTCGATCGAATTGACGCAATCGGCGATGACGGTGTTGCCGGCGTCGAGATTGTCGCGCGCGATGGCGTAGGCGACCGTATAGCCGAGGGCACCGACCCCCGACCCAACGGCTGCGATCGTCTCCTCGATCGTGTCGATCCGGAGGTAGGTCGCGCCGAGTTCACCGGCGAGGCGGCGGGCGAGCGTCGTCTTGCCGGCGCCGGGGCGGCCGGAAAGGATTAGAAGGACCGCTTCGCCGCCTTCACGCCTCATCGGCCTCGCGCACCGGGCAGTCCACGCCCTCCATCTCGCATTTGCGGCGATAGGACATGATCCAGAAGCCGGGATTGCGGGTGGATTCGGCAAGGCGCCCGACGAGGCCCTCGATGAAGGCCTTCTTCGCGGCGCCTCCGCCATGGCGCGGGAAGGTGTCCTTCTCCATCTTCGTCATGGAGCAGCCGATGCAGCGGCCCTGCCGCTTGTACTTGCAGACGTCGACGCAGGGGCTCGGAACCCGCGCCCAGAGGTCGAGGTCGTCGTCGAAGCGGATGGCGTCGGACATGGGGGGCTCCGGCAGGGATCAGGCGGCGAGGTCGGCGCGGCTCTCTTCGAGCTTGTCGAGCGGGCAGTCGGCGCCCTTCCGCTCGCAGCGGCGGCGATACATGCGCGACCAGTAGCCGTAGCGATCCTTCGAGACGAGGCGCTCGGAGAGCATCTCGAAGAAGGGGCGGATCTCCGCCTTGCCCTTCAGCTTCTTGAAGCGCTTCTTTTCGGGCTTGGTCATCTGGCATCCGATGCAATGTCCCTTGTCCCGGAACTTGCAGACGTCGATGCACGGCGAGGGGGCCTTCTGCCAGATATTGGCCAAGTGGTCTTTCCTTCGAATGGATGACAGAGGCGCTGCAGCGGCGGCCGCCTGTGCTGGAATCAGTTCTTCTCTTCGGGTAGGGGCGGCAGCGGCAGGGCCGCGATGCCCTCCTCCATCAGCCCCTTCACCTCGACGGGCGAGGCCTCGCCGTAGATGCGGCGCTCGTCGGCCTCGCCGTAATGGATGCGGCGCGCCTCCTCGGCGAAATTGGGGCCGACATAGTCGGCGCTCGCCCGGACCTCGCGCCCCATGCGCTGCAGCGTCTCCGCGACCTTGGCCATCTCGGCCGGCGTCGGCGCCTCGCGCGTGCCGGCGACGGCCGGGCGCATCAGCGCCTTGCCGACCGAGGTCGAGCCGCAGACGGGACAGCTGACGAGGCCGCGCTGCGCCTGACCGTCGAAGTCCTCCCCGGAGCGGAACCAGCCGTCGAAGGCGTGCCCCGCCGCCTCGCAGCGCAGGGCGAAATGAATCACTCGGCAGCCTCGGTCCGAGCGGGCTCGGCCGTTGCGTCCACGACCGAGAAGTCGCGCGCGTTGCGAAGATTCGGGATCTTGCCCCGCGCGTCCGCGACGAGGCTCGTGTCGATCTCGGCGACCGCGATGCCGGGCTCGTCGCCGTCGACCTCGGCGAGGATGCGGCCCCAGGGGTCGATGATGATCGAATGGCCATAGGTCTCGCGGCCGTCTTCATGGCGCCCGCCCTGGGCGGCCGCGATGACGAAGGCGCCGTTTTCGATGGCGCGGGCGCGCAGGAGCACGTGCCAATGCGCCTCGCCGGTCTGGCGCGTGAAGGCGGCGGGCGCGGTCAGAACCTCGGCTCCCGCCATGGCCTCGGCGCGGAAGATCTGCGGAAAGCGCATGTCGTAGCAGACCGCGAAGCCGAGCCGTGCGGAGCCGCCGGGGAAATCGAGATCGGCCAGCGTGGCGGAGCCGCCGGGGCGATAGGTGTTGGATTCGCGCCAGCTCTCGCCATTGGCGAGGTCCACGTCGAACATGTGGATCTTGTCGTAGGTCGCCGCGCGGCTGCCGTCCGGGCGGAAGAGGAAGGCGCGGTTGGCGACCTTGCCGTCCTCGACGGCGACAGCCACCGAGCCGACATGGATGAAGACGCCATGGCGCTTTGCGAGCGCCGAGGCCGTCGCCACGACGACGTCGCCGGCCTCGTCCTTCAGCTTGGCGTTCAGCCCGGCGCGGTCGCGCTGGACCATGCCGGTCATCTCGGGCGACTGGAGATAGGTGGCGCCGGCCGCGACCGCCTCCTCCACGAGCCGGGTCAGCGCCTCGGCGCTGGCATCGGGATCGGTGCCGGAGCGCATCTGAAGGACGGCGGCCTTGAAGACGGTCATCGAGGGGTCTCCGGGAAGGGGGCCGTCAGGCGGCGAGCAGCGTGTCGAGATCGCCCCTGCGGTCGAGCTCGTGGAGATCGTCGCAGCCGCCGACATGGCGCCCGTCGATGAAGATCTGCGGGAAGGTCGAGCCGCCGTTCGAGCGGGCGGTCATCTCGCGGCGCAGCTCCGGCGAGTTGCTGGCGTCCTTCTCCTCGTAGGAGACGCCCTTGGCGTCGAGAAGCTGCTTGGCCCGCGCACAATAGCCGCAGAACTGGCGCGTGTAGATGACGATGTCGCTCATGGTCTTGTCCAAGGAGGGGCCGCTTTCTGGAGGATATGGACGCCTCACGCCCCCGCCGCAACCCTTGCGAAGGCGAGAACGTCGACGTCCCGGGCGCCCGCCCGCTTCAGGGCGCGCGTCGCGCTCGAGACGGTGGCGCCGGTCGTGTAGACGTCGTCGATGAGAAGCACCCGCCGGCCGTTGATCTCGCCCACCCGTTCCGGCGGCACGGCGAAGGCGCCGCGCACGTTCAGCCGGCGCTCGGCGGGGCCGAGGCCCACCTGGGCGCGCGTCTGCTTGACGCGCAGGAGCGCGCGCGGCGCGTAAGGCACCTTGGCGTTCCGCGCGATGAGGTGGCCGAGCTCGGCCGACTGGTTGAAGCGCCGCCGCCAGAGCCGGCGCGCATGCAGCGGCACGGGCACCACGACGTCGGCCTCCGCGATCAGCTCGGCGCCGGCGCGCGACATCCAGCCCGCCATCAGCGGCACGAGATCGGTGCGGTCGTTGTATTTCAGCGAGGCGACGAGGCGGGCCGCCAGATCGCGGTAGATCACGGCTGCGCGAAGCCGCGCGAAGGGCGGCGGATCGGCGATCGCCTCGGCGGAGAGAAAGCCTCGCCCGAGATCGTAGGAGAAGGGCAGGCCCAGCACCTCGCAATAGGGCCGCTCGATGAAGGAGAGGCCCGTCCAGCACTGGGCGCAGAGCGCGTCGGCCCGCTCCGTCGCGGCCTGGCAGCCGGGGCAGACCGGGGGAAAGAGAAACCGGCCGAGAGAACTTGCCGCGAACCGGCCCCCCACCTTCAACAATCCCATGCCGTCCTCTCCGCTCCTCCACCGCTCCGGCGATGCGTCGTTCCGTCCTTGACGATACGCCGCTCGCCGTCAGCTACAAGGGCGAAGCGTTTCGATCGCGGCGCGCGGCGGCGGATGCCGCCGTGTTTCGCGCGCCGCGGGGAGGGGCTGCTCTTCGCGGGCGACGAACCCCTCGACCGACCGGCCTCCAAAGGGTCATCTGGCCGACAGGCGCGCGACGCCGATTCGCGGGCTTTCGACAACAGGAATGGCGACGCCGCTCATGAGCGAGACCGATATCTTCGACCGACGCCTTCTCGACGCCCGCCGCCGGCGGCATGCCGGCGATCCGGACTCGCAAGGGGCCCGGTTCCTGCTGCGCGCCGTCGCCGCGGAACTTGCCGAGCGCCTTTCGCTGGTCGATCGACGCTTCGACCTCGCCGTCGATCTCGGCGGCCATACCGGGGAGATGGCGGAGGCGCTGGCGGCGGGGGGGCAGGTGGAGACGATCCTGCGCGTCGAGCGCGATCCGGCGCTGCTCGCCGGCGGCGGGGAGGGCGTGCTGCGCGTCGTCGGAGACGAGGAGGCGCTGCCGATCGGCGTCGATCTCGCCGATCTCATCGTCTCCACGCTCTCGCTGCACCTGACGAACGATACGCCCGGCGCGATCGTCCAGGCGAGGCGCGCCTTGAAGCCGGATGGGCTCTTTCTCGCCGCGGCGCTCGGCGGCGACACGCTGACGGAGCTGCGTGCCTCGCTTCTCGCCGCCGAGACCGAAATCTTCGGCGGCGCCTCGCCGCGCATCGCGCCCTTCATCGACATTCGCGACGCCGGCGGGCTTCTCCAGCGCGCCGGGCTCGCGCTGCCCGTGGTCGACCAGGACCGGATCATGGTGCGCTACGCTTCGGCCTTCGAGCTGATGCGCGACATCCGGCAGATGGGCATGGCGAACATGATGCGGCAGCGCCTCCGGCGCCCGGCGACGCGGCGGCTCTTCTTGCGGGCCGCCGAGATCTATGCCGCACGCTTCTCCGACCCGGACGGCCGGGTGCGCGCGACCTTCGACGTCGTCTATCTCTCCGGCTGGAAGCCGCATGAGAGCCAGCAGAAGCCGCTGAAGCCGGGCAGCGCCAAGGCGAGCCTCGCCGATGCCTTGAACGACCGCTCCGGCCGGAGCGGCGCCTGACCGGAAGCGGCTTTCGTCAGTTCGAGCCCAGTCGCACGAGCATCTGCCCGAGCGGCTCGGCGATCAGGCCGAGCGAGGCGACGATCGCGGTGCCGACGAGGCCCGCGATCACCGAATACTCGATCGCGACCGACCCGCTCCGCGCCTTGGCGAAGACGCGAAGGGAGCCGGCGAGCCGGATCGCGGCCCGGGCGATCGCGGGGCCGAAGGTCCTGATAATGCCGGCCACGCTCAGCACGCGCCCTTCTGCGAGCCGTCGGGAAAGAGCAGGCACGGGCCGCTGCTTTCCTGCTTCAACACGCTGCGGCGGACCGTGTAGCGCTCGGGACCGGGCTTGGCGCCGGACGGGGTGATCGAGCCCGTGACGATGTCGTCGGTGGCGCGCTGCTCGGCGATCTCGCGCGAATGGCGGTCGGCCGCCGGCACGATGATCAGCGACAAGGCGGCCGCGATCGACCCGAAGAGCAGGGTTGCGCGGAACAGTCCCGTCCGGGCTTCCGCGATGCCCTCGGCCATCTGCGAGCGGTTTCTGTTCGTATCGACATCTTTCACGTCGCGACCTCCAGACCGTCGTCGACCCCGGTAAGGGGCCTCTCTTGGCCGGAACGTGCAAGAAACCGGTGAACATTGACTTAAATGCCGGGTCCCGTCTTCAGACCTCGTTCAGAGCCCTGAAAGCCCCGTTCCGATCACCCGAGGAGATCGACGAGGAAGGGGATGAGCGGCGCGTCGGCGGGCGGCATCGGGTAGTCCCGGAGCGCGGCCGGCCGTACCCATTTCAGCCGCTGCCCCTCGCGCGGCGCGGCGATGCCCTCGAAGCGCCGGCACACGTAAAGGGGCATAAGTAGATGAAATTCCTCATAGGCATGGCTGGCGAAGGTCAGCGGAGCGAGGCAGGCGGCCTGCGTCGTGACGCCGATCTCCTCCTGAAGTTCGCGGATCAGCGTCTCTTCCGGCGTCTCGCCCGGCTCCACCTTTCCGCCCGGAAACTCCCAGAGCCCGGCCAGCGTCTTGCCCGCCGGACGCTCGGCCAGAAGGATGCGCCCATCCGAATCCACGAGCGCGCAGGCCGCCACCAGCAGCATCTTCTTCGTCGGCATGGTGAACGAACCCTTCATACCAACGTCCTGACATGCTCACGCATCCGGGCGTTGAAACCACTGCGAATGTCTCGGATGCAATCAAGGCTCGGGACATTCGCAAACGGAATACCAAGAGCCATCTTCGATGCCTCCTGGTATCAGGCCGGACCGGTCGAGGAGACGACCTCGACGCCGGGCGGCGCGCGGTAGACATAGCGATAGGCCTCGGAGAAGCCGAGGCTGCGATAGAGGGCGAGCCCGGCCTCGTTGCCGGTCTCCACCTGGAGCCAGGCGGTGCGCGCGCCCTTGTGATGCACATGCTTCAGCGCCGAGCCGACGAGCGCCCGGCCGAGGCCCTGCCGGCGATGGCCGCCGTCCACGGCGACGTCGAGCACGCCGGCAAGGTCCGCATCGTGCACGGCCAGCGCCACCGCGACGGGCCGCTCCTCCGCATCCTCCTGGATGAAGAGCGCCATCGGCGGCTCGATCGCCTCCAGAATGGCGGCAAGGCCCGCCCGCGTGTCGTCGGCGCGCCGGTGGACGCAGAGGCTCGCCTCGACATAGCGCGCGGTGTCGCGGATCGGGATGCGGTCCACCGCCGTGGCGAGGTCGATCGTGGAGAGATCGGCGGTGAAGACGACCGATTCGCCGAAGCGCGACCAGTTTCGCGCGTCGAGATGCTCGATCAGGGCGCGCGGGGCGAGCGGCGACTGGCGAAAGAGCAGGGGCCGGCCGAAGGCGGCGAAGCGCGCCGCCGCCCGCTCGATCCGTCCTTCGAGATCGGCATGGTCGGACGGGTCGAGCGGGTTGACCGAGTTCAGGCGCTTGGCGGAATAGCCCGTCGTCAGGCGCACGGCCCATGTGCCGTCGAAGGCGGTCGAGGTCGCCGGCCACGCGCGGAAACCGGCCGCCTCCAGCCGGCGCACGATCGCGAGCCGCCGCACGGCGGCGTCAGCTTCGATAGTCGCCATTGATCTCGACATAGGCTTTGGTGAGGTCGCAGCCGTAGACCGTCCAGCGGCCGGTCCCGAGGCCGAGCTCGACGCGGATCGGCACTTCCGGCCGCGTCATGACCTCGGAGGCGGCGGCTTCCGAATAGTCGGGATCGCGCTCGCCCGCGAAGGCGACGCGAACCTCGCCGAAATGGATCGCCAGCTTGTCGCGGTCCGCCCGCTCGCCGGCCTTGCCGACGGCCGCGACGACGCGGCCCCAATTGGCGTCCTCGCCCGCGACCGCGGTCTTGACCAGCGGCGAGTTGGCGATCGAGAGCGCGATGCGCTTGGCGGCGGCGTCGCTTGCGGCGCCCTCCACCGTCACCTGGATCTCGTGGCGTGCGCCCTCGCCGTCGCGGGCGACCTGCCGGGCGAGATCGATCAGCATGTCGCCGAGTGCCGCGCGGAAGGCGGCGAGGCGGGGATCGGCGGGGTCCTCGATCGCCGGCGCGCCGCGCTTCTCGGCCGCGCCCGTGGCGATCAGGATCAGCGTGTCGGAGGTGGACGTGTCGGAATCGACCGTCACCGAGTTGAAGCTCGGCTCGACGGCCTCGGAGAGCATCGCCTGAAGCGCCTTGGGCGCGATGGCGGCGTCGGTGGCCAGGAACGAGAGCATCGTCGCCATGTCGGGCGCGATCATGCCGGCGCCCTTGGCGATGCCGTTGAGGACGACGCCGACGCCGCCGATCTCGACGCTTCTCGTGGAGAGCTTGGGGTAGGTGTCGGTCGTCATGATCGCGTCGGCCGCCTCGCGCCAGCGCGTGCCGTCGGCGTCCTTCGCCATGCCTTCGAGAAGATGGGCGAACTTCGACGCATCGAGCGGCTCGCCGATGACGCCGGTCGAAGCCAGGAACACCTCGCTCGTGCGGCAGCCGACCGCCTCGGCGGCGGCGACCGCCGTCATCGCGGTGGTCTCGCGGCCCTTCATGCCGGTGAAGGCATTGGCATTGCCGGAATTGACGACGAGCGCGCGGATGCGGCCGCCCTTCAGGCTCTCGCGGCAGAAGTCGACGGGCGCGGAGGGGCAGAGCGAGCGGGTGAAGACGCCGGCCACCGAAGCGGGCTCGTCGAGCACCATCATCAGGACGTCGGTGCGCCCCTTGTACTTGATGCCCGCCGCGGCGGTCGCGATGCGCAGGCCCTCGACGGGACCGAGTTCGGCATAGGTCGCTGGAGCGAGCGGCGAGATGTCGTGCGACATGGGGCGAGACCTCTGGGCTGATGACGGCGCCCGGACCGGGCGGCCCTTGCGCCGTCCGGTCCGAAGCGAAACCGGTATCTCCGGTTTCGCCTCGAAATGCCAGACGCCTGCCCCGATGTCGTGGAACTGTCTTACTGCGCCGGGGTCGGAGCCGGGGCGGCGCCTTCGGGGGCGGGGGCGCCTTCGGACATGGCCTTCTCCATGGCCTCGACCTGGCCCTTCATGGCGGGGTCGACATACTCGACCTTCAGCTCGTCGCGCGCCTTCTGGACGATCTGCATGTACTTCTCGCGCATGACGACCTGGCGCACCTGCTCCTTCACCTGGTCGAAGGCCGGCTGGGGCTGCGGGCGCTTCTCGGTGACCTGGATGACGTGCCAGCCGAACTGCGTCTCGACCGGCTCCTTGGTGTAGGTGCCGACGGGCAGCGCATAGGCCGCCTTCTCAAAGGGCGGCACCATCTGGCCGGGTCCGAAGAAGCCGAGGTCGCCGCCTTCGGGACCGGAGGGGCCGGAGGACTTGGAGGCGGCGAGCGTCATGAAGTCGGCGCCGCCGTCGAGCTCCTTGATCACGGCCAGCGCCTCGTCCTTGGTCTTGACGAGGATGTGGCGCGCATGGACTTCCTCGACCGGCTTCAGCTTGGCGAGCTCGGCATCGTAGCGCGCCTTCAGCTCGGCATCGGTGATCGCCTCGACGCCGCTCTTCTGGAAATAGGCATTGTGGAGCGCGCGCTCGCGCAGGAAGGCGATGCGCGACTTCACGGCCGGATCGTCGCCGATCTTGGCCTTCTCGGCTTCCTGCGCGAGCGACTTGATGTCGATGAGCGCGGAGAGGACGGCGAGCTTGCGCTGCTCGGGCGGCATCTTGCCGAACTGCTCGCCGAGATCGGTCTCGGCCGTCTTCAGCTCGCCCTCGGTGATCGACTGCGTGCCGACCTTGGCGATGACGTCGCCATCCGCCGCGAAGGCCGAAGGCGCGGCGCCGGCCGTCAGGAGGAGGGACGCGGCGGCAAGAAGCGTGCGCTTGAGGGAGGTCATCGATGGTTCCTCGGGAAAAAACGGGGCTGCGATCGCGGCGGGTCCGGCCGGCGGTCTGAAGGACGAAAAGCAGAGGCTTGAAAGTCCCGGCTTTGCGGTCTTTTAAGGGCCGCTGGGCCGCGTTCCCGCGGCGTTGACATCGCTTGCACCCCCTCTTATCTCTCCGTCGTCGTTCAAGTCCAGCGGCCGAACCTCGCGAATGACGCAAGAAACATCGAGCCGGCGCGCCGAAATTCCCATGGTCGATCCGCTTCCAGCCGCCTCCGGCAAGGCCCTTTCGCCGCCGTGGACGGTTGGCGGAAGCGAGGCCGCGGGGCCGGCGGCGCGCACGGCGGCGGAGCGGACGGGCGGGCCATCGATGGCCGCCACCGCGCCGGACATTCTCTAGAAAGGCCTGTTCATGGTCAGTTTCGGCGGCCTTGCCCGCATGCTGCTCGGCTCTTCGAACGATCGCATCGTGCGGCGCTTCGATCCCTTCGTTCGACAGATCAACGATCTGGAGCCCGAACTGGAGCGGCTGTCGGACGCCGATCTCGCCGCGCGCACGGTGCGCTTCCGCGAGGAGATCGCCAACGGCAAGTCGGTGGACGATCTGCTCGTTCCCGCCTTCGCGACGGTCCGAGAGGCCGCGCGCCGCGCGCTGGGCATGCGGCATTTCGACGTGCAGCTGATCGGCGGCATGGTCCTGAACAAGCGCTCCATCGCCGAGATGCGCACCGGCGAGGGCAAGACCCTCATGGCGACGCTGCCGGTCTATCTGAACGCGCTGCCCGGCAAGGGCGCCCATGTCGTGACCGTCAACGACTACCTCGCCTCGCGCGACGCCGAGTGGATGGGCCGCGTCTACCGTTTCCTCGGCCTTTCCACCGGCATCATCACGCACGGGCTGTCGGATGCCGAGCGCCGGGCGGCCTATGCCTGCGACATCACCTACGCCACGAACAACGAGCTGGGCTTCGACTACCTGCGCGACAACATGAAGTATGACCGGGACCAGATGGTCCAGCGCGGCCATCACTTCGCGATCGTCGACGAAGTCGATTCGATCCTCATCGACGAGGCGCGCACGCCGCTGATCATCTCCGGCCCGCTCGACGACCGGTCCGACCTCTACAAGACGATCGACGCCTTCATCCCGCAGCTCTCGGCCGAGGACTTCGAGGTCGACGAGAAGCAGAAGCAGGTCTCCTTCACCGAGGACGGCACCGAGAAGCTGGAGCGCCTCCTGGAATCGGCCGGCCATCTCGTCGGCGCCTCGCTCTACGACATCGAGAATGTCGCGATCGTCCACCACGTCAACAACGCGCTGAAGGCCCACAAGCTCTTCCAGCGCGACAAGGACTACATCGTCCGCAACGACGAGGTGGTGATCATCGACGAGTTCACCGGCCGCATGATGCCGGGCCGCCGCTTCTCGGAAGGCCTGCATCAGGCGCTGGAAGCCAAGGAACACGTCACCGTCCAGCCCGAGAACCAGACGCTCGCCTCGATCACCTTCCAGAACTACTTCCGCATGTACGGCAAGCTCGCCGGCATGACGGGCACGGCCTCGACGGAAGCCGCCGAGTTCGGCGACATCTACGGCCTCGACGTGCTGGAGATCCCGACGAACCTTCCGGTCCAGCGCATCGACGAGGACGACGAGGTCTATCGCACGGCCGAGGAGAAGTACCGCGCGATCGCCAAGGAGATCCAGGACGCGGCGGCGCGCAAGCAGCCGATCCTCGTCGGCACGACCTCGATCGAGAAGTCCGAAATGCTGGCCGAGCGGCTGGCCAAGGACGGGTTGAAGGGCTTCCAGGTCCTCAACGCCCGGCATCACGAGCAGGAGGCCTTCATCGTCTCCCAGGCCGGCGTTCCCGGCGCCGTGACGATCGCGACCAACATGGCCGGCCGCGGCACCGACATCCAGCTCGGCGGCAATGTCGAGATGCGCATCGAGCACGAGCTGAAGGACATGCCGGAAGGTCCCGAGCGGACGGCGGCGGAGGTCGCGATCCGCGAGGACATCAAGCGCCTGAAGCAGATCGCGCTCGAAGCCGGCGGTCTCTACGTGCTCGCCACCGAGCGCCACGAGTCGCGCCGCATCGATAACCAGCTGCGCGGCCGCTCCGGCCGCCAGGGCGATCCCGGCCGCTCGAAGTTCTACCTGTCGCTGCAGGACGACCTGATGCGCATCTTCGGATCCGAGCGCATGGACACGATGCTGACCCGGCTCGGCCTCAAGGAGGACGAGGCGATCGTCCATCCCTGGATCAACAAGGCCCTGGAGAAGGCGCAGAAGAAGGTCGAGGCGCGCAACTTCGACATCCGCAAGAATCTCCTGAAATACGACGACGTCATGAACGACCAGCGCCGCGTCATCTTCGAGCAGCGGCTCGAACTGATGGACGCGGACGGGCTGACCGAGACCGTGACCGACATGCGCCACGAGGTGGTCGAAGGCCTCGTCGCCCGGCACATCCCCGAGAAGGCCTATCCCGAACAGTGGAACACGGCCGAGCTGAAGGCGGAGGTTCTGGAGTTCCTGAACCTCGATCTGCCGATCGCGGAATGGGCCAACGAGGAGGGCATCGACGACAGCGATCTGCGCGAGCGCATCCGCACCGCCGCCGACGACTACTACGCCGCCAAGCGCGAGCGCTTCGGCGAGGAGATCACGACCTATATCGAGCGTTCCGTCGTCCTCCAGACGATCGACGCGCTCTGGCGCGAGCACCTCGTCAACCTCGATCACCTGCGCTCCGTGGTCGGCTTCCGCGGCTATGCGCAGCGCGATCCGCTGAACGAGTACAAGTCGGAGGGCTTCGAGCTCTTCCAGTCCATGCTCGCGCAGCTGCGCCAGCGCACGACCGGCCAGCTGATGCGCGTCGAGATCCAGCGCCAGGACGAGCAGCAGCCGCAGATGGCAGCCGAGGAACTCGGCCTTCTGCCGCAGATGGCGGCGCACCATATCGACGCCTCGACCGGCGAGGACGAGATGGCGCAGGGCTTCGACCCGAACGATCCGTCGAGCTGGGGCGAGGTCGGCCGCAACGAGCCTTGCCCCTGCGGCTCCGGCAAGAAGTTCAAGCATTGCCACGGCGCCTACGTCGTCGAGGCCTGATGCAAAACGGTGGCCCCGGACCCTGTCGAGGGTTCGGTGCCACCGTCCTTTGGCGGCGCCTTTCTTGCCCGCCGAACCGAAAAGCTGTCCGCCCTTCTGCGCGGCCCCTATCCAAGCCTTCTGACAGGCTCTAGGGACGGGGCCATGAGCACGGCCCGACCCGACCGGTTCGCGATGACGACGCTGCGCGGCGATCTGCCCGCGGCCGCGCTGCTCGCCGTCCTTCTGCTCATCCTCCAGCTCTTCGTCGCCGGCCTCGACGCCGGTGCGGCGCTGGGTGCGACACCCGACCGCCATCTCTGCTCGGCGGCCTCCGGCGCCGGTGCGGCGCATGGGGGACAGGAGGATCACGGCCGGCAATGTCCCTGCCTGGCCGCCGGCTGTTGCTCGACCCCGCTCGGCGGACCGCCGCCCGAGGGCGCCGCGCTTCTCGTCGCGCCTCGGCCGCTCGTCCTCGCCGCCGGAGGGGAGGGCTCCTTCGCAGAGCCCGAACGACGGCCGCTCGCGCTCTTCGCGCGCGCCGGACAGGGGCCGCCCGACGCTGCCTGATCGCATCGCCGCCCTTCCGCCGCCGGCCGCGCGCCGCAGCGGCTCCTTCGTTGATCAGGACGTTCCCATGAAATCCGCAATCGCGCTCGGCCTCGGCTTGGCTCTTCTCCCGGCGCTGGCCTGCGCCCACACATCCATGGCCGAGAGCCGCGCCGTCTCCGGCAAGGCCTTCAAGGCCGTTCTCGCCGTGCCGCATGGCTGCGATGGCGCGGCCACGGTGGAGGTGCATGTGCGCCTGCCCGAGGGCTTCGTCGGCGCCAAGCCCATGCCGAAACCCGGCTGGACGCTCGCCATCATCGAGGCGCCCTATGCCGCCGCCTACGAACTGCATGGCGAGTCCGTCTCGAACGGTCCGGTCGAGATCCGCTGGCTCGGCGGCCGGCTGGAAGATGCTTGGTACGACGAGTTCGTCGTGCGCGGCACCTTCGCCGATTTTCCCGCCGAGCGCCGCGTCGCTTTCCCTGTGACGCAGATCTGCGAAGGCGGGGCGAGCGTCGCCTGGGACGAGGTCGCGCCCGCCGGCGTCGACGCCCATTCGCTGGAGCATCCCGCCCCGATCGTGACCGTCTCGTCCGAAGCGGTCGAGCACGAGCATTCCGGCCACGACACGGGCACGACGGGGGGCGTTGCCAAGACCGAGGCCGGCACGGATGGGCATGGGGAACTCGGCTCGGCCGTGGCCGGCCCGATCGAGGTCTCGGCGGGCTTTGCCCGGGCGATGCTGCCGAACCAGAAGGTCGGCGGCGCCTATCTGACGATCGCCAACACCGGCACATCCCCCGACCGCCTTCTTTCCGCGGCCTCCGAGGCGGCCGGCTCGGTCGATATCCACGAGATGGAGATGAAGGGGGACGTGATGACCATGCGCCCGTTCGACGGCCCGCTCGATATTCCCGCGGGCGGCACGGTGGAGCTGAAGCCGGGCTCGACGCATCTCATGTTCACGGATGTCGCGACGCCTTTCAAGCAAGGCGACACGGTCAAGCTGACGCTGATCTTCGAACGGGCGGGCGCGGTGGAGCTGACGCTGCCGGTTGCCGCTGTCGGCGCGAAGGGAGCGGACCATTCCGGCCACGCGATGCCCGGCATGAAGCCCTGATCGGTCGATGTCGGCTAGGTCTCGTACCTGCGGTCCTGGCCAAGGACCGCTGGTATCGCGCGCCGACCGGCGCGGCGGCGGCTGATGCCGCCGTCCTGACCTGGCTTTCGACATGTCGAAGGTCGGGCCCACCGGTATGATCGCTTCGACAGCGACCAAAGAAAAAGGCCCCGCCGGATCGACCGGCGGGGCCTTTTGTTTCGAAGGGACTCGCTGCGCTTAGGCGGCGGTGGACTTCAGGTGGGCGCGCAGCATCCAGGCGAACTTGTCGTGCGCTTCGATGCGGGCGGTCGCCAGATCGTTGGTGGCGTAGTCGCCGTGCTCGTCGGCGACCTGGGCGAGGGCCGAGAGCGTCGCGGAGATCGTCTCCTGATCCTTCAAGAGGACCTCGATCATCGTCTTGGCGTCCGTGCGGCCGTCATGCTCCTCGACCTTGGAGCGATCGAGGAAGACCGAGTAGCGGCCCTCGGCATGGACGTCGAACTGCTTGATGCGCTCGGCGAGAAGGTCCTGCCCCTCGAAGTGATCCTCGTAGATCTTCTGGAACAGCTCGTGCAGCGGCCCGAAGGACATGCCCGTCACGTTCCAATGGAAGTTCTGCGCCTTCATCGTCTCGATCGAGGTCTCGGCGACGGCCTGCGTCAGGCCGTTGACGATCTCTTCCTTGGCGGTCGGGTCGATCTTCGCTGCTACCAATGCCATCGTCGGTCTCCTGGGCTGCGGCGGACCACAGCCGCCTCTCTCTTTGGAATGGTTCCAATCTATGCGAAGCAGACGTCGAGCGCAAGCTAGTTTTGAATCATTCTAAAGAGCGAGATTAAAGAGCGGGGCGATCCGTCGGCGTTGCGTCGAGAAGCTCGACCATACCCCTCGACAGGAAGCGCATCCAGCGGCGCCCGGGTGCCGAGACGCGCCATGCGACGAGCGCGCCGGCGGCCTTCTCCTCGCCCTTGCGCCAGGCGGAAACGAGCCGCATCAGCCAGATCTCGTCCTCGCTCGCGCCCTTCGCGCCCGGACGGTAGAAGCTCATCTCGCGCAGCCCGTGCACGCCGAGCCCGCCGAAGAAGGCGAAGCCGTAGCGCTCGACCGAGGCGCCTTCGCCGCCGGCAAGAAGGAAGCACGCCTTATCGAGATCGGGCTTGGGGGCGAGACGGCTTTTGAGGAAGATCCAGCGCAGCCGGTCGAGATCGCCGCGCTCCGCCTCGGTGAGGCCCGGCGCGCTGCCGATGCGGTGGAAGGTCGGACAATGGGGAAAGGCGAGCACGCGGGGCTCGTCGGTCGACAATACGGACGCGAAAAGAGCTGCCATGTCGTATCCTGTCACAGGCCGGACGGCGCGAAAGGGTCCGCAGCACGCCCGTCCCGAAAGTTGACTGCATTCGGCAGGATTGCAGTAGCAGAAACGAAGGCGCGTTCAAACGCCTCCGTGCGACGATTTCATGTCGCGCTCCGCGCCGACGCGTGATGGGGTTAAGACCAGCGTCAGGTGCGGCGGGCGAGCATCATGTAGTTGACGTCCATGTCCTTCGAGCGGCGCCAGGCATCGGCCAGCGGATGATAGACGATGCCGGTCTCGTCGATAAAGGAAAGCCCCTGCGATTCGACGGGATCGCGGATCTCGTCGGGACGCACGAGCTTGGCATATTGATGCGTGCCCTTCGGCAGCCAGCCCAGCACGTATTCAGCGCCGACGATGGCCAAGCCGAGCGCCTTCAGCGTCCGGTTGATCGTCGCGACGAAGAGCAGCCCGCCGGGCTTCACCATGCGCGCTGAGGAGGAGAGGAAGAGCGGAACGTCCGAGACGTGTTCCACCACTTCCAGCGCGAGCACGACGTCGAAGGTCTCGCCATCAGCCGCGATGTCCTCGGCCGTCGTCGCGCGGTAGTCGATGGCAAGGCCGCTCTCCAAGGCGTGGAGCCGCGCCACTTCGATGTTCGTCGCGGAGGCGTCGGCGCCCACGACATCGGCCCCGAGCCGCGCCAGCGGCTCCGAGATCAGCCCGCCGCCGCAGCCGATATCGAGAAAGGACAGGCCCTCGAAAGGCTTCAGCCCCGTCGCGTCGGCACCGAAGTTCATCGCCACCTGCTCGCGGATATAGGCGAGCCGCACGGGATTGAACTTGTGCAGCGGCTTGAACTTGCCGACCGGATTCCACCACTCGGCCGCAAGCCTGGAGAAGCGCTCGACTTCGCCCTCGTCGATCGTCGTCGCCCGCGCTTCGCTCATGGAATTCTCCGTCGCATCCGTCCTGTCGCTTTAGGTCTGTTCCCGGCGGGGGAAGTCAAGCTGACGGGGCGCTATGTCCTCCTCCATGAGAAGCCGGATGTAGCGGGTGAAGGGCAGGCCTCTTTCCTTGGCCCTAGATTTCACGGCCTCCAGAAGCGCTTCGGGCACGCGCATGTTGATCTGCGTGTCCTTCCGGGCGAATTCGAACGAGGCCGGCCGAAAATCGGAGAAGTCGTATTCGGACAGATCGGCCGTATCGACGAAGCGCTCGGCCTCCTCGTCGGACCCGAAGGTCGGAAAGGCCTTGAGAGGCTTATCGCTGCTCATAGCGTGCAATCTCCTTGCGATGCATGAACCTGGCCGAGATCGGACGGATCAGGTCTCCGCGAAGGGTGAAGACGACGAAGACGTGACGGCCCTCATGTGTCGTCCCCACCGCGTTGAAACGCTCCTCCGAGCTCGCCGTCGGGTCGGGCCGCATCCGGGGACCGTTGCGGAAGACCTCTTCGATCTCTTCCCTCGTCAGTCCGTGCTTTGCGCATTTGGGCCAATTTCCATCATCCCATTGGAACCCCCGGAGCTCCACGACGACCTCTACGGCTAGACGTTTGTATATACGAAATCGAGGTGGGCGCCGCAAGCTGGAGGCCGGCTCTTCGCATTCTTGCGAAACCCGATCATTTCGGCTAACCCGACCCCGCTGGGAGGCCGTCGAACGGGCGAGATCTTCACAGCCTGAAATTCGATGAGTTTTTGCGGTCCGACAAGCCGCCTTTCCAGGCTTCGTATTCCCACCATGGCGCGTCTCGTTCTCAAATTCGGCGGCACTTCGGTCGCTGACATCGATCGCATCCGCAACGTCGCGCGGCATGTGAAACGCGAGGTCGATGCCGGCCATCAGGTCGCGGTCGTCGTCTCCGCCATGTCCGGCAAGACCAACGAACTCGTGGAATGGTGCCGTCAGGCCTCGCCCATGCACGACGCGCGCGAATACGATGCCGTCGTGGCATCCGGCGAGCAGGTGACGGCCGGCCTTCTGGCGATCACGCTCCAGGCCATGGGCGTCAACGCGCGCTCCTGGATGGGCTGGCAGATCCCGATCAAGACCGACGGCGCCCATGGCGCGGCGCGCATCCAGGAAATCGACGGCTCAGAACTGGTGCGCCGCTTCGCCGAGGGCCAGGTCGCCGTGATCGCCGGGTTCCAGGGCATCGCGCCCGACAACCGCATCGCGACGCTCGGGCGTGGCGGGTCGGACACGTCGGCCGTCGCGATCGCGGCCGCCATCAAGGCCGATCGCTGCGACATCTACACCGACGTCGACGGCGTCTATACGACCGACCCGCGCATCGAGCCCAAGGCCCGGCGCATGTCGCGCATTTCCTTCGAGGAAATGCTGGAAATGGCCTCGCTCGGCGCCAAGGTTCTCCAGGTGCGCTCGGTCGAGCTCGCCATGGTCCACAAGGTACGGCTCTTCGTGCGCTCCTCTTTCGAGGACCCCGATGCGCCCGGCATGGGCGATTTCCTGAATCCGCCCGGAACGCTCATTTGCGACGAGGATGACATCGTGGAACAGCAGGTCGTGACCGGCATCGCCTATGCCAAGGACGAGGCGCAGATCTCGCTTCGGCGCGTCGAGGACCAGCCCGGCGTCGCCGCGGCGATCTTCGGGCCGCTGGCCGATGCCGGCGTCAACGTCGACATGATCGTCCAGAACATCTCCGAGGACGGCACGCGCACCGACATGACCTTCACGGTCCCGGCTGGCGACCTCGCCAAGGCGACGGCGATCCTAGAAAAGGCCAAGTCCGAGATGCGCTACGACGTGGTGCAGTCCGAGCCCGGCCTCACCAAGGTTTCCGTCATCGGCGTCGGCATGCGCTCGCACACCGGCGTCGCGGCCACTGCCTTCAAGGCGCTCGCCAAGCGCGGCATCAACATCCGCGCCATCACGACCTCGGAAATCAAGATCTCCATCCTGATCGACGGCGAGTTCTCGGAACTTGCCGTGCGCAGCTTGCATTCGGTGTACGGTCTGGACAAAGCTTGATCCGTCAGCCGAGCTGAGGGACCCGAAAGAGGTCCCCGTGCTTGGCAAGGGGTCTGCGGCGGGCGATCTGACAGTCTGAGGCGGGCGGGGCATCGGCTCCGCCTTGAGGGGGACGCCTTGCGCATGGGGGCGGCAACGGGACGACGGCTTTGATCAGGAGCGATTCTTCCGGCCCCCGCGTCCTGATGCGGCGAATCCGCGAGCTGATGGCGGAGCCGCTGCAGCCCCAGGCCCGGCTCGATCAGATCGTGCGCTCGATCGCCCAGAACATGGTCGCCGAGGTCTGCTCGATCTACGTCCTGCGCGCCGACGCGGTGCTGGAGCTCTACGCGACCGAAGGCCTGAATCCCGGCTCCGTCCATCTGGCGCAGCTGCGGCTCGGCGAAGGCCTCGTCGGCACGATCGCGGCGACCGCGCGCTCGCTGAACCTTGCCGAAGCGCAGAAGCATCCCGCCTTCACCTATCTGCCGGAGACGGGCGAAGAGCCGTTCAACGCCTTCCTCGGCGTGCCCATCCTGCGCGCCGGCCGCACGCTCGGCGTGCTCGACGTGCAGAACCGCGCCAAGCGGGTCTATCGCGAGGAGGAGGTCGAGGCTCTCGAGACCGTCGCCATGGTGGTGGCGGAAATGATCGCCGCCGGCAGCCTGGAAGGCCTGTCCAAGCCCGGCGTCGTGCTCGACCTGTCGCGCCCCGTCTCGTTCGCCGGCATCGGTCTGGCCGAAGGCATCGGCCTCGGCCACGTCATCCTCCACGAGCCGCGCGTCGTCGTGACCAACCTCTTCAACGAGGATGCCGATTCGGAGATCACGCGCCTGGAGAAGGCGCTGGGCTTCCTGCGCATTTCCATCGAGGACATGCTGTCGCGCCGCGACATCGCGGCCGAGGGCGAGCACCGGGCCGTGCTCGAGGCCTACCGCATGTTCGCGCATGACCGCGGCTGGGTGCGGCGCCTGGAAGAGGCGATCCGCAACGGGCTGACGGCGGAGGCGGCGGTCGAGAAGGTGCAGAGCGACATGCGCGCGCGCATGATGCACACGACCGATCCCTACATCCGCGAGCGGATGCACGATTTCGACGATCTCGCCAACCGCCTGCTGCGCCAGCTCATGGGCCGGCCCGAGATCGGAATGGACGAGAACGATCCGCGCGATGCGATCATCGTCGCGCGCTCCATGGGCGCCGCCGAGCTTCTCGACTATCGCCGCGAGCAGATCAGGGGCCTGATCCTGGAAGAGGGCACGGCGACGAGCCATGTCGTCATCGTGGCGCGCGCGCTCGGGCTGCCCGTCGTCGGGCAGGCCAAGGGCGTCGTCTCCATGTCCGAGGCGGGCGACGCCATCATCGTCGACGGCGACGACGGCAGCGTCCATCTGCGCCCGCCCTCCGATGTCGAGAAGGTCTTCGTCGAAAAGGTCCAGTTCCGCGCCCGCCGGCAGGAGCGCTACCGCGCGCTGCGCGACGTGCCGGCCGAGACGCGCGACGGCGTGCCCGTCGATCTCATGATGAATGCGGGCCTTCTCGTCGACCTGCCGCAGCTCGGCGAGTCCGGCGCGGCCGGCATCGGCCTGTTCCGCACCGAGCTGCAGTTCATGATCGCCTCCTCCATGCCGAAGGGGAGCGAGCAGGAGCGGCTCTATGCCTCGGTGCTGGATGCGGCCGGCGACAAGTCCGTGACCTTCCGCACGCTCGACATCGGCGGCGACAAGATCCTGCCCTACATCCACCAGTCGCCGGAGGAGAACCCGGCGCTCGGCTATCGCGCCATTCGTCTGGCGCTCGACCGGCCCGGTCTCATGCGCACGCAGCTGCGCGCGCTTTTGAAGGCGGCGGCGGGCCGCGAGCTGCGCGTGATGTTCCCGATGATCACCGAGCTTGCCGAGATGCGGCAGGCGCGCGATCTCGTCAGCCGCGAGTTCAAGCACCTGACGAAGTTCGGCCATGTCATGCCGCGCCGGCTGAAGCTCGGCGCCATGATCGAGGTGCCCTCGCTGCTTTTCCAGCTGGACGAGCTGATGAGCCTCGTCGATTTCGTCTCCATCGGCTCGAACGATCTCTTCCAGTTCTTCTCGGCGGTCGATCGCGGCAATGCGCGGATGGCGAACCGCTTCGACGATCTCTCGCCGCCCTTCCTTCTGGCGCTGAAGTCCATCCTCGACGCCGGCAACCGCAATTCCGTGCCGGTGACGTTGTGCGGCGAGATGGCGAGCAAGCCGCTGTCCGCCATGGCGCTGATCGGGCTCGGCTTCCGGTCGATCTCGATGACGCCCTCGGCGCTCGGGCCGGTCAAGGCCATGCTTCTGGCCACCGAAGCCGAAAAGCTGCATCGCGCGATGATGGAGCTGATCGAGGACCGGCAGCGCACGCGGACCATGCGCGAGCTTCTGACCGAGTTCGCCGAGTCGCATTCCATTCCCCTTTAGCGAGGATCGGGCTCCCGCGCCGTGCGGCGTCCGGACGACGGGCGTTGCCGGTGGTTCCGTCGCGCAAGCGCCTCTGCCTCCCCATCTCTAGGACGCCATGCCGAGCCTGCCTTCCGACACGATGAACGAGATCGTCCGCCGCCATGCCTATCTCGAGGCCGAGATGGCCAAGGGCGGGGACCGCGAGACCTTCTCGAAGATCGCGAGCGAATATGCCGGGCTGGAGGCCATCGTCTCGGCGATCTCCCGGCTGCGCGAGAGCGAGGCCGAGCTGGCCGAGACGCTGTCCCTTGCCGAAGACCCCGCCGCCGACCGCGAGATGCGCGAGCTGGCCGAGGGCGAGGTCGAGACCATCCGGGCGCGCATCGAGACGCTCGGCGCGGAGATCCGGCTTCTCCTTCTTCCTAAGGACATGGCGGACGAGAAGAGCGCCATTCTCGAAATCCGCGCGGGCACCGGCGGCTCGGAGGCCGGCCTCTTCGCCGGCGATCTCTTCCGCATGTACCAGCGCTATGCCGAGACGAAGGGCTGGAAGGTCGAGCTTCTGTCGGCCAGCGAAGGCGAGGTCGGCGGCTACAAGGAGGTCGTCGCCTCCGTCAACGGGCGCGGGGTCTTCTCGCGGCTGAAGTTCGAGTCCGGCGTCCACCGGGTTCAGCGCGTGCCCGAGACGGAATCGGGCGGGCGCATCCACACGTCCGCCGCCACCGTCGCCGTCCTGCCCGAGGCCGAGGAGATCGACATCGACATTCGCGCCGAGGATATCCGCATCGACACGATGCGCGCCTCCGGCTCCGGCGGGCAGCATGTCAACACGACCGATTCCGCCGTCCGCATCACGCATCTTCCGACCGGAATCATGGTCGTCTCGGCCGAGAAGTCGCAGCATCAGAACCGGGCGCGCGCCATGCAGGTCCTGCGCGCGCGGCTCTTCGACATGGAGCGGGCGGCGGCCGATGCCGAGCGCTCCGAGGCGCGGCGCAGCCAGGTCGGCTCCGGCGACCGCTCCGAGCGCATCCGCACCTACAATTTTCCGCAGGGGCGCGTGACCGATCACCGGATCAACCTCACGCTCTACAAGCTCGACCGCATCATCGAGGGCGATCTCGACGAACTCGTCGAGGCCCTGATCGCCGACCATCAGGCGGGCCTTCTCGCCGCCGTCGCCGGCGATGACTGATCGCGCGCAGACACTTGCCGCATTGATCGTGGAGGCCCGCCGCCGGCTGGCCGGCATCGCGGGCGGCGATCTCGACGCGCGGCTCCTGGTCGCCGACGCCGCCGGGCTCGACGCGGCCGGGCTGATCCTGCGGGGCGGGGATGCCGTCTTGCCGCAGGTGGCCGCTCTCGTGGAGACGCGTCTACGACGTCGCCTCGCGGGCGAGCCGACGCACCGCATTCTCGGCAGGCGGGCCTTCTATGCGCATGACTTCGCGCTGTCGCCGGACACGCTGGAGCCCCGGCCGGATACGGAGGTGCTGGTCGATCTCTGCCGCCCCGCCGTCGAGCGCCACATCGCCGCCCGGGGCTCCTGCTTTTTCGCCGATCTCGGAACCGGCAGCGGCGCGATTGCGGTTTCCCTGCTCGCGCTCTACCCCGGGGCCGAGGCCATCGGCGTCGATCTCTCTCCCGGGGCGCTGGAGACGGCGGCGAAGAATGCCGAGGCGGCCGGCGTCGGCGCACGGTTCCGGCCACTTCTGTCCGATTACGGTCGCGCGATCGAAGGGCCGCTCGACCTCATCGTTTCCAACCCGCCTTACATCCCGACGAACGAGATACCGGGTCTTTCCGCCGAGGTGCGAAAATTCGATCCGATCCTCGCGCTCGACGGCGGGGCCGACGGCCTGACGGCCTATCGGAGAATCGCAGAGGATGCCGCGCGGCTTCTTCGTGCGGACGGCGACGTTCTCGTCGAAATGGGTCAGGGCCAGGCAAGCGACGTAACGGAGTGTTTCGAGAAGCAGAGCTTCGAACTCGTCGCGTCGGCGCGTGATCTTGCCGGTATCGAGCGGGCTCTGGCCTTTCGTCGAATCGTTTGAAGTTCATTTCGGCCGCGATAAAGACGAGACATTCGGGGGACGGCTCCAGAAAGGGCTTGTTCCCGGCCGTTCGAGCCTCTAGATTTGGCTTGTCACGGAATGATCGAGGGGGAACATCCCTCCGGGCCCGGCCGCCAGGGACGCTGCCGGAAGGTGGGATGCTCGAATTGGCTCGCCGGCCGACCGTGACTCCAGCAATCGGGATCGCCTAGCTGAACCGAAAACGCTGAAGCGACAGCGAATTTTTGATGGCGGCCGCGCGATGAGCGGGCCGGACCGTGCGGAGCGATGCTTCGTCCTCCGCCATGAGGGAACCACCCGGCTGGCAGTCGGACATCCAGGAACAGCCTCCGGCTGGTGGCCGGACATCGAAGACAGCCCCGGCTGGCGGCTGGACATCCAGAGCGAGCCCCGGCGCAGAGCCGGAAAACCCGAGGACACCCCCCGGCGGTTGCCGGAACTCCAGAGACAGCCCCCGGCTGACAGCCGGAAATCCAAAGACAGGAAGACCATGAGGCCAGGGCAGCAGCAGAACAAGCAACGCATCCGGGGGCGTGGCCGCAAGGGCCCCAATCCGATGTCGCGGAGCTACGAGTCCAATGGTCCAGACGTCAAGATCAGAGGCACGGCGCAACACGTCGCGGAGAAGTATCTGACGCTGGCGCGCGATGCGTCCGCATCCGGCGACCGCGTGATGGCCGAGAACTACCTCCAGCACGCCGAACATTACGGCCGCATCGTCGCGGCCGCCCAGGGCTCCTTCCAGGTCCAGCGCGACGAGCGCGAAATCGAGTATGACGAGGACGGCGAGGAAATCTTCGACGAGACGGCGCAGAACGGTGCGGGCCAGCCCGACGCCGCCCAGCCGCAGATGCGCGACAACCGCGACGGCGGCCAGCGCGAGAACGGCCAGCGCGACACCTACCAGCGCGAGAACCGCGACGGCCAGAACGGCCAGAACCGCGACGGCCAGTACGGCCAGAACCGGGAAAATCGCGAGAACCGCGGCAATCGCGATTATCAGAACCGCGAGAACCGTGGCGAGCGCGACGGCAATCGCGACTATCAGAACCGGGACGCCAATCCCGCGCGCGACAACCAGCCGAACGTGAACCGCGATCAGCAGGGCCGTGACCAGCAGAGCCGCGACGGCCAGCCCCGTGAAAACCGCGAGAACCGCGAGAACCGCGGCAATCGCGACTTCAACAACCGCGAGAATCGCGGCGAGCGCAATCGCGAGTTCCGGCAGAACCGGAACGAGGGCGAGCAGCAGGGCGAGCGCGCCGCGCAGGCGCAGGCGCCGGTCCCCTCCGGTCTCGGGCCCCAGCCCTTCGTCGGTCTGCCGCCGTCCGCGTCAAGCTTCGAAGCCCAGCCCCAGCCCCAGCCGCAGGCTCCCGAGGTCCAGGCCGAGTTCCAGCCGGCTCCCGTCCCGGTGAATGTCGAGGCGCCCGCCGAGACCTATGGCGACGCGCCCGCCCGCTCCGAGGGCGAACCGCGCCGCCGCGGCCGTCCGCGTCGCGCCCGGCTCGGCGAAAGCGAGGCCGTTTCCGCGGAGGCGCCCGCAGCCGAAGCCGGATCGGCACCCGCGCCGGCTCCCGCACCTGTCGAGGCGCCGTCCGCCGAGATCTCCGCGCCGGCCGCTGCCGAGGGCGATGCGCCGGAGGGCGAGGTCAAGGCCAAGCGCCGTCCCGGCCGTCCGCGCAAAAAGAAGACGGACGACGACGCTCCCGAGGATGGCGGCGATCACCTGCCGGCCTTCCTCATGGCTTCGAACGGCTGATCGTCACGAACCGAAACAAGACAGAAGGCGCCGGAGCGATCCGGCGCTTTTTTCGTTCGGGGGCTCCGGCGGCTGACGCTTTGCGGCGGTCCGAAAAAGCCCGGTCGAGACGCGGCTTCCGCCCCTTTTCAGTGATCTTTCCAGCTCCCATATTCCCAGGCAGAGCGGCTCGCCGAACAGCGGGAGCCGGACTCCGAACTGGACGATTCCTGCCGCAAAGCGGGGGAATCGGCGAAGGGAGACACGCATGAACATCGAATCCTATACCGAGCGCGCCCGTGGTTTCATTCAGGCCGCACAGACCGCAGCTTTGACGCGGGACCACCAGCAGGTCCTTCCCGAACACCTCCTGAAGGTTCTCGTCGACGATGCCGAAGGGCTGGCGGCCGGCCTCATCGAGAAGGCGGGCGGCCGGGCGGCCGACGTGCGCTTCGCCGTGGACGCCGCGCTGAACGCCGTGCCGAAGGTGTCCGGCGGCAATTCGCAGATGTATATCTCGCAGCCGCTGGCCAAGGTTCTGGCGACGGCCGAGGAGATCGCCAAGAAGGCGGGGGACAGTTTCGTCACCATCGAGCGACTGCTCCTGGCGCTGTGCGTCGAGAAGACCGCCAAGACCGCGCAGATTCTGGAAAAGGCCGGCGTCACCGCGAACGGCCTCAACGCCGCGATCAACGACCTGCGCAAGGGGCGCACGGCCGACTCCGCCTCCGCCGAGCAGGGCTACGACGCGCTGAAGAAATACGCCCGCGACCTCACGGCCGACGCGCGCGACGGCAAGCTCGACCCGGTGATCGGCCGCGACGACGAGATCCGCCGCACGATCCAGGTTCTGTCGCGCCGGACCAAGAACAATCCCGTGCTGATCGGCGAGCCCGGCGTCGGCAAGACCGCCATCGCGGAAGGGCTGGCGCTGCGCATCATCAATGGCGACGTGCCGGAATCCTTGCGCGACAAGCGGCTGATGGCGCTCGACATGGGCGCACTCATCGCCGGCGCGAAGTATCGCGGCGAGTTCGAGGAGCGGCTGAAGGCGATCCTGTCGGAGGTCACGTCCGCGGCCGGCCAGGTCATTCTCTTCATCGACGAGATGCACACGCTGGTCGGGGCGGGCAAGGCCGATGGAGCGATGGACGCTTCCAACCTCCTGAAGCCGGCGCTCGCGCGCGGCGAGCTGCATTGTGTCGGCGCGACCACGCTCGACGAGTATCGCAAGCATGTGGAGAAGGACCCCGCGCTCGCCCGGCGGTTCCAGCCGGTCTTCGTCTCCGAGCCCTCGGTCGAGGACACGATCTCGATCCTGCGCGGCCTGAAGGAGAAGTACGAGCAGCACCATCAGGTGCGCATCTCCGATTCCGCTCTCGTCGCGGCGGCGACGCTCTCGAACCGCTACATCACTGACCGCTTCCTGCCGGACAAGGCGATCGACCTCATCGACGAGGGCGCGGCGCGCCTGCGCATGGCGGTGGATTCCAAGCCCGAAGCGCTGGACGAGGTCGATCGGCGCATTCTCCAGCTGAAGATCGAGCGCGAGGCCCTGAAGCGCGAGAACGACGACGCCTCGCGCTCGCGCCTGACGCGGCTGGAGGGAGAGCTGGCCAATCTGGAGGAGGAATCCGACCGGATCACCCAGGCTTGGCAGGCCGAGAAGTCCAAGCTCGGCCGCGCCGCGGATCTGAAGAAGCGGCTGGACGAAGCCCGCAACGAGCTGGCCGCCGCGCAGCGCAAGGGCGAGTTCCAGCGCGCGGGCGAGCTGGCCTATGGCGAAATCCCGGGGCTCGAGCGCGAGCTGAAGGAGGCGGAGGCCAAGGAGGAGGGCGGCGGATCGTCCATGGTCGAGGAGACCGTGACGCCCGATCACATCGCCCAGGTCGTCTCCCGCTGGACCGGCATTCCGATGGACCGGATGCTGGAGGGCGAGCGCGACAAGCTCCTGCGCATGGAGGATGCGATCGGCCAGCGTGTGGTCGGGCAGGGCGAGGCGGTGCAGGCCGTGTCGCGCGCCGTCCGCCGCGCGCGGGCCGGGTTGCAGGACCCGAACCGGCCGATCGGCTCCTTCATCTTTCTCGGCCCCACCGGCGTCGGCAAGACTGAGCTGACCAAGGCCCTGGCGCGCTTCCTCTTCGACGAGGAGACCGCCATGGTGCGGCTCGACATGTCGGAGTTCATGGAGAAGCACTCCGTCTCCCGCCTCATCGGCGCGCCTCCCGGCTATGTCGGCTACGAGGAGGGCGGGTCGCTGACGGAGGCCGTGCGTCGCCGGCCCTATCAGGTCGTGCTCTTCGACGAGATCGAGAAGGCCCATCCCGACGTCTTCAACGTCCTGTTGCAGGTGCTCGACGACGGGCGCCTGACCGACGGGCAGGGCCGGACGGTCGACTTCCGCAACACGCTGATCGTCATGACCTCGAACATCGGCGCCGACTATCTGACGACCCTGACGGACGAGCAGGATGTCGATGTCGTGCGTCCGCAGGTCATGGATGCGCTGCGCGCCTCGTTCCGGCCGGAGTTCCTGAACCGCGTGGACGAGACGATCCTCTTCCACCGGCTGAGGCGCTCGGAAATGGGGGCCATCGTGGACATCCAGATGAAGCGCCTGGAAGCGCTGCTGACGGATCGCAAGATCGAACTGGAGCTCGACGAGAGCGCCAAGCTCTGGCTGGCCGCGAAGGGTTACGATCCCGCCTATGGCGCACGCCCGCTGAAGCGCGTGATCCAGCGGGAGGTGCAGGACCCGCTGGCCGAGAAGATCCTTCTCGGCGAGGTGCGCGACGAATCCCGCGTGAAGATCACGGCGGGCGGCGATCACCTGATCTTCCATGTCGTCGGCTCGAAGACCGACGCGGTCGGAGACCGGGTCGCGGCCTGATCGCACGAAAAAGATGGGGCGGCTCCCAAGAGCCGCCCCTTTTTCATCTCGGGAAACGCCGTTCAGAGAACCGGACGCATGCCGTAATAGTCGTCGATGCCGCGGCCGTAGTCCGGGTCGTCCCAGGCCGGGCGCGCCGAGCGATTGTAGTTCGGAGCGCCCTTCAACTGCTCGATGGGAATGCCGACGACATAGCCGCCTTGGCGCTCATCGTATTTCAGCGTCTCCCAGGGCAGCGGATAGTGCTCCTCGCCGATGCCGAGAAAGCCGCCGAAGGAGAGGATCGCGTATTTCACGCGGCCGTCGCGCTTGCCGAGCACGACATCCTCGATCGAACCGAGCTTCTCGCCCTGGATGTCGTAGACGCTGGTGCCGCTGACGCGGCTGGCTTCGATATTGTCGCCGGAAACTTCGACGCTCGCCATTTCGTGCTGTCCGAGGGTGGAGGACATGGGCTTGGTCTCCTTGCAGAAGCAGATTTGCGGGTTCAGTTTGCAGGAACAACGGTGGCCCGCCCCAGCCGTTCCGCTTGCGGCCCTCAAGGCGCATGAGCGGACGGATGGACGAGGCCTGCGAGGACGTCGGGGAGAACGAGGCATGAAGACGGTGACGCTGCCGGACGGAACGGAGGTCTCGGCGCTCGGGCAGGGCACCTGGATGATGGCCGAGCGCCGGGAGCTGCGGCGCGGCGAGATCGACGCCCTTCGCGCCGGCCTCGACGTCGGCATGACCCTCATCGACACCGCCGAGATCTATGCCGACGGCGCCTCCGAGACGCTGGTCGGCGAAGCGCTGGCGGGGCGCCGGGATCGGGCCTATCTCGTCTCCAAGGTGGCGCCGTCCCATGCCGACCGGGCCGGCACGATCCGCGCCTGCGAGGCCTCGCTGAAGCGCCTCGGCACCGATCGGATCGACCTCTACCTTCTCCACTGGCGCGGCGGCCATCCGTTGGAGGCCACGCTCGAGGGCTTCGAGGCGCTCGTCGAAAGCGGGAAGATCCGCCACTGGGGCGTTTCCAATTTCGACACGGCGGACATGGAGGAGCTTCTCGATCTGCCGGGCGGGGAGCGCTGCGCGACCAACCAGATCCTCTACAATCCCGAGGAGCGCGGCACGGAGTTCGACCTTCTGCCCTTCCTGTCCGAACGGGGCATTCCGGCCATGGCCTATTCGCCGATCGGGCAGGGCGGCGCGCTTCTGCGCCATCCCGCGCTCGAGCGCATCGCGCGCCGGCACAAGGCGACGCCGGCGCAGATCGCGCTGGCCTTCGCGCTGGAGGGCGACGAGATGATCGCGATTCCGAAGGCCGGCTCGCCCGCCCATGCGCTGGAGAACGCGGCGGCCGATGCGATCGCCCTGACGCGGGAGGACTGCCGGGAAATCGACGCGGCCTTTCCCCCGCCGCAGCGCAAGCAAAGGCTTGCGGTCATCTGAACGCTGGCCCATGGAACGTGCCGACCGGCACGGGGCCTGAAGCGCCTGCCTCGTTACGTCAAAACGCGCGGACGGGCGCCGGATCGGGATCGCTCAAGACCGTGCAGACCTTCGACACCATCGTTCTGGGAGCCGGCGCGGCCGGCATGATGGCGGCTGCCGAAGCGGGCCGGCGCGGGCGCAGCGTGCTCGTCGTCGATCATGCCAAGGCGGCCGGCGAAAAGATCCGCATCTCCGGCGGCGGCCGCTGCAACTTCACCAACACCGGCACGAACCCCAAGCGGTTCCTCTCGCAGAACCCGGCCTTCTGCATTTCCGCGCTGAAGCGCTACACGGCCGAGGATTTCGTCGGCCTCGTCGAGCGCCATGGCATCGCCTATCACGAGAAGACGCTCGGCCAGCTCTTCTGCGACGGCTCCTCGCGGCAGATCGTGGACATGCTGCTCGCCGAAATGCGGCAGGGCGGAGCCGAGCTTGCGCTCGGCACGGCCATCGGGGGCATCGAGCGCAACGAAGACGGTTTCGTCGTCGCGCTCTCCGGCCAGCGGGAGGGGCGCGTCCTCGGCCGCTCGCTGATCGTCGCGACCGGCGGCAAGTCGATCCCGAAAATGGGCGCGACGGGTATCGGCTACGAGATCGCCCGCCAGTTCGGGCTGCGGCTGACCGAGACGCGGCCGGCCCTGGTGCCGCTCACGCTGGACCCGGCGAGCCTCGAAGCGC
The DNA here is from genome assembly GCF_001425485.1 of Aureimonas sp. Leaf427. Classification (GTDB taxonomy): domain Bacteria; phylum Pseudomonadota; class Alphaproteobacteria; order Rhizobiales; family Rhizobiaceae; genus Plantimonas. The sequence continues at coordinate 258,787 of NZ_LMQW01000048.1, forward strand.
TGACGCCCCTGTCCGGCGTCGCCGTCGATGCGGAAGTGGCGCATGGCAAGACGCGCTTTCCCGAGGCTCTGCTCTTCACCCATCGCGGTCTGTCCGGCCCCGCCATGCTGCAGATCTCCTCCTATTGGCGCGAGGGCGACGAGATCGCGGTTCGCCTGCGCCCCGATATCGATGCGATGGCCGTCCTGAAATCGGCGCGCGCCGCGAACGGCCGGCAGGCCGTGCAGACCGCGCTCTCCGCGATCCTGCCCAAGCGCCTCGCGCAGACCGTCGCCGAACGCGCGGCCGGCGCGGCACCGGCGCGCACTCTGGCGGAGCACTCGGACAAGCAGCTGGCGAGGGTCGCCGCCGCCGTCTCCGACTGGCGCTTCCGCCCGGCGGGCTCGGAGGGCTACCGCACGGCCGAGGTCACGCTCGGCGGCGTCGACACGCGCGACCTCGACGGGCGCACGATGCAGGCCAAGACCGTGCCCGGCCTCTTCTTCGTCGGCGAGGTCGTGGACGTGACGGGATGGCTCGGCGGCTACAATTTTCAATGGGCCTGGTCGTCCGGCTGGTGCGCCGGACAAGCGGCCTAAACCCCGCCTGCGCAGGCTTCCGCGAGACTTGCGGCGGGGCGCCGCGAGACCGCCGCCGGCGGCGCCGGCCATCTTCATGTCGCGTTCATTCATCAATGGCTAACCATGCCGGGGCTAACCATGCGGGAAGCCGTGTCGAACGATGCCGGCTTTGCGATGCGAAGGAGGGACCCGCCGTAAGGCGCCCCTTCGGATGCTCGGCGCTCCGAGGTTCTGCCGAAGAGCCCTCGCTTGGAAGGACGTGAGATGAAGTCTGCGATGCTCGCTTTCCTGGCGCTGTCGGCCGCCGGCGCACCGGCTTTCGCCGCGGCCGATGCTCCGGCGTCGGCGCGTGCCGAAAAGGTCGGCGTTGCCTCCTCACCGGAGGCGGGCGTTCGCCTCGCCCAGTTCTACGATCCCGAGGTCGATCCCTTCTACGACAATGGGCGCGGCACGCAGACCTTCGTCGACGAGTTCGGCCGCACGGTCACGGTGGACGGGCAGGGGCGCATCATTTCCGTGGAGCGGCCGCGCCGTCGCCCCTCGCAGTCGCGCGACCCTGTCGTTCTCAACGATCCGCGCCGCTCGGGGGACGAGATCATCCTCGAAGGCCCCGTCGGCGGCGGGCGCCTGCCGCGCTCGGCCGATCCTTACGAGGACTATCCGATCGAGGCTTCGCCGCTGCCCGATCCGCTCTACGACGACGCCTATCCGCAGTCCGGCCGCAGCGCCGGCCTGCCCGGCGAGACTTCGCCCGGCGGCCTTCCCGCCGATCGCGGCTCGGCGCCGATTTTCCCCGGCGAGACGACGGCGCCGGAATCGCGCCCCGCGCCGAGCGTCGTCGGCCCGAAGGGCAAGAACGCCTCCGTGCAGATCGCGGCCCTGCAGGTCCTGCTCGATCGCGCCGGCATCTCGCCCGGCGTGATCGACGGTCGCATGGGCTCCAACGTGGACAAGGCGGTCGCGGCCTACGAGGAGAAGTTCGGCCTGCGCATCGACGCGACCGACTCCCAGGCGCTGGCCGAGCAGCTGGACGAGACGGGCGGGCCGGCCGTCGTCTCCTACACGATCACCGACAAGGATCTCGTCGGGCCCTATCTCGCCTCGATCCCCGAGGATTATGCCGAGAAGGCAAAGCTTCCCGCCATGTCCTACACGCGCGTGACCGAGATGCTCGGCGAGCGATTCCACATGGACGAGGACTATCTGAAGACGATCAATCCCGGCGCCGACTTCAATAGGCCCGGCACGATCATCAAGGTCATGGCCGTCGGCGAGAACGTGAAGGAGCCGGTGGCCCGCATCATCGCCGACAAGGGCCGCGAGCAGGTTCGCGCCTATGACGCGGCCGGCCGGCTGGTCGCCGCCTATCCCTCGACGATCGGCTCCTCCGACACGCCCTCGCCGAGCGGCACGGTGGAGGTGAGCCGCATCGCCTTCGATCCGAACTACACCTACAATCCGAAGATCAATTTCACCCAAGGCCAGAACAAGTCGATCCTCACCATTCCCCCCGGCCCGAACGGCCCGGTCGGAACGATCTGGATCGCCCTGTCCAAGCCGACCTACGGCATTCACGGAACGCCCGAGCCCTCGAAGATCGGCAAGACCAACAGCCACGGCTGCGTGCGTCTCGCCAATTTCGATGCGCAGGAGCTGGCGAAACTGGTGAAGCCGGGCGTCACGGTCGAATTCATCGAATAGTTCGAAGGCCGGCGAAATTGCGGGAGCCGCTGCGTCTTTCGCACGTTCTCCTGTCCGGTCGAGGCCGGGCATTGGCCCGGATGCGTGTGGGGATGTTTCGATGACGCTACGGTTGATGACGGCGATGGTTCTGATCCTCGCCTCGGGCGCGGCTTCAGCCGCCGGGACGGCCCCCGATCTTCCGGCCGCCGATCTCTCGGCCCCCGACCTCTCCGCCAAAGCCATCAACGCCGCCGTCCTGTCCGATTGGCAGACGCGGGAAAAAGCCGCGAGCGAGGCGAAGACGGAGGCCAAGGCCGAGGACGAGGCGGCGCCCGCAGCCCCCACGGACGGCGCGGCGGTCGAGGCGACCGACATTCCCGAAACGCCCGACCCGCAGGCCGCGACCAAGGAGGCCATCGCCGACGAGAAGGAGGCCGCCGAGGTCGATGTGGAGGAGGCCGACAAGCTTCCCGACCCGTTTCTCATCCGCGCGCAGATTCTCCTCGACCGCGCCCATGTCTCGCCGGGCGTGATCGACGGTCTGGCCGGCGGCAACACGGACAAGGCCGTGCGTGCCTATGAGGAGATGCACGACCTGAAAGGGGACGGAAAGCTCGACGAGGCGGTCTGGAAGAGCCTCTCCGCCGACACCGCGCCCGTCGTCACGACCTACACGCTGACGGAGGAGGATATCGGCGCGCGCTACGTGCCCGATCTCCCCACCGACTACGCCGATCTCGCCAAGCTGGAATGGCTCGGCTTTCGCGGCCCCGCCGAGGCGCTGGCCGAGCGCTTCCACATGGACGAGGATCTCCTGCGCATCCTCAATCCCGACGCCGATTTCGAGGCCGTCGGCACGAAGATCCTCGTCGCCGATCCGGGCGCCGGCCCGGGCCCCGAGCCCCTCGTCGACAGGATCGTGGTCGACAGGTCGAAGGGCGAACTCTTCGCCTACGACGAATCCGGCAAGATGCTTCTCGCCCTGCCCGCCACGATCGGATCGGAGGACACGCCTTCGCCGAGCGGCACGATGAAGGTCAACGGCGCCGCGCCCGATCCCGTCTACGAGTACGATCCGAAGAAGAACTTCAAGCAGGGCGACAATGCCAAGAAGCTGACCCTGCCGGCCGGGCCGAACGGGCCTGTCGGCTCCATGTGGATCGATCTCTCCAAGCCGACCTACGGCATTCACGGCACGCCCGAGCCGTCCAAGATCGACAAGACGGCCAGTCACGGCTGCGTGCGGCTGACCAATTGGGATGCCGATACGCTGGCAAGGCTGATCCAGCCGGCGAAGACGGTCGTGGAGTTCAAGGGGTGAGGCCCGTTGCCGCCTGCGCCCTGGCGCTGCTTCTGATCCTACCCGCGCCGGCCATGGCGCGGGACACGCTGCCCTGGAAGGACGCCAATCCCGTCGGCCGGGCCGGCGAGCGGACGAAGGCCAAGCCGGCCAAGCGTCGCACGGAAGCGGCGAAAGCCGCAGCCCCCGTCGCGGCGGCCACAGCAGCGGCGGCAGGTGCGGCGAGCACTGCCGCGGCGGGCGACGCTTCGGAGGTGCCTGTTCCGGAAGCCCGCCCGGCGGCGCCGTCCGATCCGGCTCCCGCCGCCGAGCCCCTTGCGCCGCCGGTTCCCGCCGAGGCCGCGAAGCCGGAGGCCCGCCCGGCCGATGCGCCCGCCGAGCTTGCCGAAACGCCGGCGCAAGCACCGGACAAGGCGCCGGACGCTCCGGCGACATCGGCGGCCGAAAAGCCGCTGAACGAAATCCCCGTGCCCGACGAACGTCCGGCACCGACCCCGGCCGAAGCCGCGCCCGCACCTGCAGCCGCGGCCCCTCCGCCGCCGCCGGTCGCGCCCGTGCCGGCGCCCGAGACGAGCCCGCCGCCCCCGGCGCCGAAAGCGGAAGAGGCGCCGAACTCGACCGAGAAGCTGAAGTCGCGCGAACTCGACGTCACGCCCGCAGCGACGGTGGAAGCCGCCGCCGCCGTCGAGGATTCGATCGCCTGCGAAGCCGAGTTGAAGTCCCGTGGCGCCGAGTTCACGGTGGACGAGACGATCAGCGAGGGCGAATGCGGCGTTCTTCGCCCGGTTTCGCTGAAGCGCCTCTCCTCCGGCGTCGCCGTGTCGCCGAAGACGCAGATGCTCTGCCGCACCGCGCTGGCGCTGGACGACTGGATGACGCGAAGCGTCGTGCCTGCCGCCAAGGCCGATCTGCCCGGCGAGAGCCTGACCGAGTTTCGCCACGCCTCGACCTATGTCTGCCGTCCGCGCGCCAGCGAAAGCGGCATTTCCGAACATGCGAGAGGCAGCGCGATCGATATCGGCGGCTTCGTCTTCAAGAGCGGCCGCGAGATCGGCATCGCCGCCAAGGAGCCGAACACGCCGGACGAGACGTTTCTGCAAACCGTGCGGACCGGCGCCTGCGGCCCGTTCAAGACCGTTCTCGGCCCCGGCACGGATGCCGACCACGCCACGCACTTCCATCTCGACATCGCGGCACGAAAGAACGGCGCGACCTACTGCAAGTGATACCGGCGGCCCTGGCAAAGGACCGCTGGTATCTCGCGCCGACCGGCGCGGCGGCGGCTGATGCCGCCGTGACGCCCTTACCTTCGACGCGTCGAAGGTAAGGGCCGCTGATATAAGGCGTCGCGAAGCGGCTTGTCTTAGCGCGAGGCGACATGCGCCGCATCCGCGCGCTCGCGCAGAAGCTCGTCGATCCGGTTGCGCTCGCGCTTGAAGACCTCGAGCTCGTCGCCTTCGAGCGTGTTGCCGGAGGGCAGGCGAATGCGCATCGGATCGACCTTCTGTCCGTTGACGCTCACCTCGTAATGGAGGTGGTTGCCGGTGGAGAGGCCGGTCGAGCCGACATAGCCGATCACCTGGCCCTGCCGCACGGTCGCCCCCTTGGCGACCCCCTTGGCGAGCCCGCTCTGGTGCGAATAGGAGGTCTCGTAGCCATTGGCGTGCCGGATGATCGTCTGCCGACCGTAGCCGTTGGTCCATCCGGCCTGCTCGACCGTGCCGGAGCCTGCCGCCAGAATCGGCGTGCCGCTCGGCGCGGCCCAGTCGACGCCCCAATGCGGACGGGAATAGCCGAGCACGGGATGCCGGCGCGTGCCGAAGGGCGAGGTGAACCGGCCGTTCGGCACGGGGCTGCGCAGGAGAAACTGCCGGGAGCTGCGGCCTTCCTCGTCGTAATAGTCGGGCCGGTCGTCCTTCGGTCCGCGAAAGCGGTAGTAGCGCTTGCTCATATTGCCGAAGCGCGCCTCGACATAGAGGATGTCGGAGGCGTCGGTCGCCGCGTTCTGTCCCTCTTCCAGCGAATAGAAGACGGTGAGCCGGTCGCTCGGCGAAAGCTGGGACTGGAAGTCCACCTCCGAGGCCAGCATGTGGATGAGCTGCCCGCAGAGCTTCTCGTTCAGCCCGTAGGCGAGCGCCGCCTGATAGATGCCGTCATAGGCGGTCGGCATGTCGGCGCGGCGCGGCGTTTCCGTCGCGCTCTCGTCGAAGGCGTCGCGAACGGCGGCGCTCTTGGTCGGCTCGGCGGCCGGCTCGAACGTGCCCTTGTCCGTCTGCGCCACCGTCACGATGTGCTGCACGCCGCGATAGACCGAAAGGCGCACGACCCGCGAAGTCTCCCCCGTCATCGCCGCGCCGACGCGCACGACATTGCCGGCATCGAGAACCTTCGTGCCGAGAAGATCGGTCAGGCGCCCGGCCGCGCGCAGGGCTTCGATGCTCTCGTAGCCGCTGTCGGCGAGAGCCTCGACGATCGGGCGCGTCTCGCGGAAGGGGATGATCTCCTCCTGATAGCGCGCGCCGCCTTCGTCCGGCATCGAGATCGAGACGTTCTCCTCGATCACGCGGAAGGCCGAGCCGGGCTCGTAGGATGCTGCGTCCGACGTGTCGGAAAAGCGCGAGGGATCGACGGGCTCCAACGAGGCCAGTTGCACCGGCTCGTCGGACAGGGT
>NZ_LMQW01000048.1:270000-273158 GCF_001425485.1 Aureimonas sp. Leaf427
CTAGCTCTGAATACATAGGGGTTAGAAGCGAACTCGGGGAACTGAAACATCTAAGTACCCGAAGGAAAGGACATCAACCGAGACTCCGTCAGTAGCGGCGAGCGAACGCGGACCAGGCCAGTGGCCTCACAAGAGAGAAGCCGAACACGTTGGAAAGCGTGGCAAGAGTGGGTGACAGCCCCGTAGGCATAATGCTCTGTGAGGTCCTCGAGTAGGGCGGGACACGTGAAATCCTGTCTGAAATTGGGGGGACCACCCTCCAAGCCTAAGTACTCGTGTGTGACCGATAGCGAACCAGTACCGTGAGGGAAAGGTGAAAAGCACCCCGACAAGGGGAGTGAAATAGAACCTGAAACCGGATGCCTACAAACAGTCGGAGCCATCATGGGTGACGGCGTACCTTTTGTATAATGGGTCAGCGACTTAGTCTGACGAGCGAGCTTAAGCCGGTAGGTGGAGGCGCAGCGAAAGCGAGTCTGAACAGGGCGTTCAGTTCGTCGGATTAGACCCGAAACCGAGTGATCTAGCCATGAGCAGGCTGAAGGTGCAGTAACATGCACTGAAGGGCCGAACCCGCATCTGTTGCAATAGATTGGGATGACTTGTGGCTAGGGGTGAAAGGCCAATCAAACTCGGAAATAGCTGGTTCTCCGCGAAATCTATTTAGGTAGAGCGTTGGATGAATACCTTGAGGGGTAGAGCACTGAATGGGCTAGGGGGACTCACCGTCTTACCAAACCCAATCAAACTCCGAATACTCAAGAGTACTATCCGGCAGACACACGGCGGGTGCTAACGTCCGTCGTGAAGAGGGAAACAACCCTGACCACCATCTAAGGTCCCCAAGTCATGGCTAAGTGGGAAAGGATGTGAAGATCCCAAAACAACCAGGATGTTGGCTTAGAAGCAGCCATCATTTAAAGAAAGCGTAACAGCTCACTGGTCTAATTAAGGGTCTTTGCGCCGAAAATGTAACGGGGCTAAAGCCATGCACCGAAGCTGTGGATTCGCGTCTATGACGTGAGTGGTAGCGGAGCGTTCCCTAGGCCGTTGAAGGAGGACCCGTGAGGGCCTCTGGAGGTATGGGAAGTGAGAATGCTGACATGAGTAACGATAAAGGGTGTGAGAGACACCCTCGCCGAAAGTCCAAGGGTTCCTGCTTAAAGTTAATCTGAGCAGGGTTAGCCGGCCCCTAAGGCGAGGCCGAAAGGCGTAGTCGATGGGAACCACGTTAATAATCGTGGGCCTGGTGGTGAGTGACGGATCCCGTGTGTTGTACAGTCTTAACGGATTGATTGTGCAGCGAAGGGGTCCCAGGAAATAGCCCCACCGTATAGACCGTACCCGAAACCGACACAGGTGGACTGGTAGAGCATACCAAGGCGCTTGAGAGAACTCTGCTGAAGGAACTCGGCAAATTGCACGCGTAACTTCGGAAGAAGCGTGACCCCTTCATACGCAAGTGTGGTGGGGTGGCACAGACCAGGGGGTAGCGACTGTTTACCAAAAACACAGGGCTCTGCGAAGTCGCAAGACGACGTATAGGGTCTGACGCCTGCCCGGTGCTGGAAGGTTAAGTGGAGGGGTGCAAGCTCTGAAATGAAGCCCCAGTAAACGGCGGCCGTAACTATAACGGTCCTAAGGTAGCGAAATTCCTTGTCGGGTAAGTTCCGACCTGCACGAATGGCGTAACGACTTCCCCGCTGTCTCCAGCAGAGACTCAGTGAAATTGAATTCCCCGTGAAGATGCGGGGTTCCTGCGGTCAGACGGAAAGACCCCGTGCACCTTTACTATAGCTTTACACTGGCATTCGTGTCGGCATGTGTAGGATAGGTGGTAGGCTTTGAAGCATGGGCGCCAGCTCGTGTGGAGCCATCCTTGAAATACCACCCTTATCGTCATGGATGTCTAACCGCGGCCCGTCATCCGGGTCCGGGACAGTGTATGGTGGGTAGTTTGACTGGGGCGGTCGCCTCCCAAAGAGTAACGGAGGCGCGCGATGGTGGGCTCAGACCGGTCGGAAATCGGTCGTCGAGTGCAATGGCATAAGCCCGCCTGACTGCGAGACGGACATGTCGAGCAGAGACGAAAGTCGGTCATAGTGATCCGGTGGTCCCCGTGTGGAAGGGCCATCGCTCAACGGATAAAAGGTACGCCGGGGATAACAGGCTGATGACCCCCAAGAGTCCATATCGACGGGGTTGTTTGGCACCTCGATGTCGACTCATCGCATCCTGGGGCTGGAGCAGGTCCCAAGGGTATGGCTGTTCGCCATTTAAAGCGGTACGTGAGTTGGGTTCAGAACGTCGTGAGACAGTTCGGTCCCTATCTGCCGTGGGTGTAGGAATATTGAGAGGATCTGTCCCTAGTACGAGAGGACCGGGATGGACGTACCTCTGGTGGACCTGTTGTGGCGCCAGCCGCAGTGCAGGGTAGCTATGTACGGACTCGATAACCGCTGAAGGCATCTAAGCGGGAAACGAACCTCAAAACCAGTGTTCCCTATCAGGGCCGTGGTAGACCACCACGTCGATAGGCCGGGTGTGGACGAGCAGCAATGCTTGAAGCTTACCGGTACTAATAGCCCGATCGGCTTGATCATTCCCATTCGCCCATGACCACCTCTCACGAGGTGATCGGGCTCATGGTTCTTTGTTGGGCCTCAATCGCCGGCGCTCGCATCCGCGAGCTTGGCTCCGCGCCATCAGGCGCGACGGACTAGCGTCCTACTGTAGTGGCTTTCCCTGGAAAGTCGCTCCGGGCGCATGGTTCGGACAGGATTGAGACCAAACCATTCCATTCGACGACACCACCTCCCTGCAGAGGTGTAATCAGACGCTTCAAATCCCCGCGAAATGCGGTGGCTCACATGACTTGGCAGCGCTTGCGCTTCAGGTCGTGACGCCCCGTAGGCCGATAGGCCGTCGGAACGCTTCAGCGTTCCGCCCCAGCGGAGACGGTTTGCCCCCGGCAAACCGGCGCGAGCGTCCTGATCGCCAGATCAGCTTCACAACTTGCCATTTGCCGACCTGGTGGTTCCAGCGGAGCGGCTGCACCCGATCCCATCCCGAACTCGGCCGTGAAACGCTCCAGCGCCTATGATACTTCGTCTCAAGACGCGGGAAAGTCGGTCGCCGCCAGGTCTGCAAATCGCAAG
>NZ_LMQW01000049.1 GCF_001425485.1 Aureimonas sp. Leaf427
CGCCAGAAGCTGGTCCAAAAGCTCTTTGTCGATAGCCATGCGATGGTCCTTTCCTTTCCATCATCATGACCTCCCGCACAGAACTCCTGACAGTCCCAACTGTGGTCGCTCCTGCCCGAACCGCTAGATCCGAAGATCGCTGTACCGGACTGGCCGCACTTCATGGCCGGATGCCTTGCCTTTCGCTCGAGCCTCGATCGTGACGCTGCGACATCTCCGAGAACCACGGAAGACTTTCATCCGTCTCAAGGTTGAGTAAGACTCCGTGTCGGCGCGTCAACCACATCAGGATCGAGGCAACCAGCGGTTCAGTCAGAACGACTGCTATGGAAACCAGGGTCCATACCAGCAGGGCGGTTATCTTCCGAGCACTACCCAGGACAGCCCACACTGCGATTGCGCAGGCGAGAAGTCCGCACGAAAAGCCGAGCTCCGTCGCCGTAACCCCTTCGAACTCATAGCTATCGAGACCGAAAACCAACATCCAGACGATGTTGCCAACGATGAGTACGAGTGTCGCGGCGGGGAGTCGGGAGGGGACAATGACACGAGAAGCCGATTTCGTTCTCAGCATGTCTTGCGTCCCCAAATGCCCTTCAAACGATACCGTCGCAGAACTTTGAAAGCGAATGCCGATTCCAGCATCGTTTGCCTCTTGGCGCGCGACTCCGGCTTCGGCTAGAATCCTCCACACGCTTCGCCCATGGCCGTCGGCACTCAATTGGACGCCCCCCCGTGCCTATCAAACCCGAAATGCGTGGCTTCTACCCTATCGACTGGCCGCAACTCTCAGCGTCGATCCGCTTTCGCCGCGCCGGCGGCCGCTGCGAGCAAAGCAAGCGTCCCCACAAGCAACTCGTCTGCCAGCTCGCCGACGGACGCTGGTACGAGATCATCGGGAATCCCACCATCGCCGACGCCGTGCTCGACCGCCTCGTCCACAACGCCTATCGCATCGAACTCACGGGAGAGAGCCTGAGAAAAAGAGTGTCATTCGGCGTGCAATTTTGGGTCTGACGCAGTCTCGATGACGATCAGGGCGCTCCAAGGAGGCGAGCTTCCAGAAGATCGAGCTTAGCGCGGCCGTACATCTGGCGCTTGACGAGCTTCAGGCGGTTGACATGCCCTTCGGTCTGGCCGTTCGACCAGGGCTCGGTGACGGCAGCGCGCACGGCGGCGAGATCCCTGGCGATGCCGCGGGCGAAGGACGCGATCAGGCTGGGTTTT
>NZ_LMQW01000050.1 GCF_001425485.1 Aureimonas sp. Leaf427
CATGAATCTTTCGATTCATTTGGCTCTCATGCTCACTTATTCCAATCATTTAGCAATTATTTATGAAACTTCCATTCCCATATTTTTCATGTAATGAGCCTACCCTCGCCCGATTTTTTTGTATTCAATTTATATTCAATATATAGTTCTATCGAAAAAGATCACCAATCCAAGACAAAAGTACTCGGAGGATTCTTCTGACCAATGAAAAATTGATAATTGTCAGCAAAGTTGTTTATTTTTTTCTTAAAATCCAAAGAATTCTTATTACTTTATACGTAGGTTATCAATTCTGCATTATAAAAAAAGACTCAAAAAATTTTATCGACATGAGTGTTTTATATCGAAAAAAAGTATAACTATTCTTTTTGAAAATCTTATTCATTTTTTTATGAGACTACATATAGTAGAAAGAGTACCATGTTGCATCTGAACTTCAAACGGTTTAGCTTTAACCATGTTAATTAATGGTCCCAAATTTGTGGTTGATAGAGAATCAAAGTAAAGTAGACTTACCAAAGAATAACGAAATGCTATGGTTCTCAAATATAATTTTTTTTATTTAGAAGTAATTCGCGGGATTACGCACTCTTTCCTAGTTATAGTGCCGCTGGGTGAATCCAGCCTATTCTTGAAATGAACAACTCACACACACTCCCTTTCCAAAAAAGATCAATACACCGAAAACTACACTTAGATTTATTGGATTTGTTGCTAAAATATCGGTATTAAACCCGAAACTCCCGGCGGATGGCCAGTGACCCAAGTAAACGAAAGAATCGGTTACATTTTTCATATAATCTCCTATTCTAGCTAAACTATAAAAAAAGAACTCTGTCCTTTTTTTTTATTCTTTTTATTGAAAATAAAAAGAAAATTGAATTTCATAATTTAATTTACCTATTTGGATATTTGTAAACAGAATCAAAAACCTATTCTATATTACAAATGTATTTTCCAAGGTTTTTAATTTTCAATAATAATAATGAGACTTAAGTAGAATTAAGCTAGAATTTGAGACCAAGTNTTGATGTCAATTTCCAAAAACTTAAACCTCGTTTTTCGCAACACTCCTCAAAAAAAAAGGTTTCCATTAAACTAAAAAAATAAGGGGAAGGAAGAAAGCGAATCGATGTGCTAATTCCCCATCCTCAAATTAGTCCTTCCCAAGGATTGTTGTCTCAATGAATAATTGTAGGAGTTAAATCTTGATAGAATTAAAAAAACTACGAAAAAAATCCAGAATTTTGCGATTTCTAGGATTGGATTAAACAAAAGGATTCGCAAATAAAAGCGCTAATGCTACAACCAGGCCATAAATTGTTAAAGCTTCCATAAAAGCCAAACTAAGCAATAAAGTACCTCGTATTTTTCCTTCTGCCTCAGGTTGTCTCGCGATACCTTCGACAGCTTGACCCGCAGCTGTACCTTGACCAACTCCAGGTCCAATAGAAGCAAGCCCAACAGCCAACCCAGCAGCAATAACCGAAGCAGCAGAAACCAGTGGATTCATGATAAGTTCCTCACACCAAAATAAAGAAATAGTTAATGATACAATCATCCAATGACTTAAGGACGTAATTATAATTAAGTAATCGCTAAGATTCATCCAGCCAAAAA
>NZ_LMQW01000051.1 GCF_001425485.1 Aureimonas sp. Leaf427
TGGCGACGGTCAGCATCGGTTGCACCGTGGGCCGTGCGGCTCCCACTTGGCAAACCGACGCAACTCCAAAGGGCTCGCAACGTCCGTCATGATCGGCAGGCCATGCGCCATCGTCGTATCCCGCTCGTAGGGCGCGGCAGTGAATCACGCCATAACGAACGCGAAATCCTTCATCGAGTCACACCGTGAGTGCCGCCCTCAGAGAGCCGGCAGAACGCCGGCCGAGACGACCTTCGTCAGCGTGCCCGACCGCACGAGCTCTCCTGCCACCGCCAGATCGCCCGCCATGTAGCGGTCCGACACAAGCGGCTGGATCACGCCGCGGATCACGCCGAGCGCCTTCAGAAGCTCCGACCCCGTCTGAAGCGGCGCGCGGTGGTCGATGCCTTCGGCCGCCGTCACCGCCTCGATGCCGATGATGGCGAAGAGGTTCTCGGTCATCGCGAGAAGCCGCCGTGCGCCATGGCAGGCCATGGAGACGTGATCCTCCTGATTGGCGGAGGTCGGCGTCGAATCGACCGAGGCCGGATGCGCCATCTGCTTGTTTTCGCTCATCAAGGCGGCCGAGGTCACTTCCGCGATCATCAGGCCGGAGTTGAGGCCGGGCTTGCGGGCGAGGAAGGCGGGCAGGCCGAAGGAGAGCGTCGGATCGACGAGAAGCGCGATGCGCCGCTGGGCGATCGAGCCGATCTCGCAGATGGCGAGCGCGATCGTATCGGCCGCGAAGGCGACGGGCTCGGCGTGGAAATTGCCGCCGGAGACGACCGTGCCGTCCGACAGGACGAGCGGATTGTCCGTCACCGCGTTCGCCTCGATCTCCAGCGTGCGTCCGGCCTGGCGCAGAATGTCGAGACAGGCGCCGCCGACCTGCGGCTGGCAGCGCAGGCAATAGGGGTCCTGCACGCGCTCGTCGCCGTCGAGATGGCTGTCGCGGATGGCCGAGCCCGCCAGCAAGGCCCGAAGCGCCGCGCCGGCATCGATCTGGCCGCGATGGCCGCGAAGCGTGTGAATCTCGGCGTGGAAGGGCGCGGAGGAGCCCATGGCGGCGTCCGTCGAAAGCGCGCCGGTGACGAGCGAGGCCTGGAAGGCCCGCATCGCGCGGAAGAGGCCCGCCAGCGCCAGCGCGGTCGAGACCTGCGTGCCGTTGATCAGGGCAAGCCCCTCCTTGGCCGCGAGCACGACCGGCGCGAGGCCCGCGGCCTCCAGCGCGGCGCGCGAGCCCATGCGCTCGCCGTCCGAAATCACCTCGCCTTCGCCGATCATCGCGGCCGCCATATGGGCGAGGGGTGCGAGATCACCGGAGGCTCCGACCGAGCCCTGGCCGGGAATGACCGGCAGGATGTCGGCCTCCAGCATCGCCTCGATCAGCGCCACGATCTCGGGCCGCACGCCGGAAGCGCCGTGGCCGAGCGAGAGAAGCTTGGTCGCCATGATCAGCCGGACGACGCCGCGCTCCAGCGGCGCGCCGACGCCGCAGCAATGGGAGAGGATGAGATTGCGCTGGAGCGTCTCGACGTCGCCCGGCGCGATACGCACGCTCGCGAGCTTTCCGAAGCCCGTGTTGATGCCGTAGACGGCGGCATCGCCCGCCGCGATCTCCGCGATCCGTCGTGCCGCCGCTTCCACGGCCGGCCGGCAGGCGGGATCGAGCCGCACCGGCTCGTCGCCCCGATAGATCCCCTCGAGGATTTCGAGCGTCACGGCGCCGGGAACGAGAACGAGGGTCATGCGGGTCTCCGAGAACGGTCTGGGACAGAGGGCTCTTCCTCCCGCCCGCCGAGACGGCGGCAAAACGGACGAGCCTCCCCTCATAACCGATCGTGCCGCCGGAGCCGACCCTTCTTCGATACGGATCGCGCCAGCCTCCAACGTCAGTCTGACAGACGACTGCGGACCCTTCCTTCCGACGCCAGCGGCCTATCGCGACGTCATATCGTAAGGACGCATACGTATTTCTTTGTCGCTTTTCGATGAAAAGGTAGCAAAGCGCGATATTATCATCGTTCTTAGGATATTTGTATCGATACGCGGCGTAGTGACGCATCACGATCCTTGATGCGGCGGTCCCGGCGGCGCTCTCATGAAAGCGGGGAACGACCGAAGTCTGACAGGGGATCGAAGCCGTGAAAAGCCAGAACGGACGGCCGAAGGCGGCAAGGCGCCGGGCGGTCGAGGGCCCGACCCTCGCGCTCGCCGGCCTCATCTATGGCGGGTTTCTCGCCGTGACCTTCTGGCACGATTCCATGCCGTGGTGGCTCTTCGCTGCCGTCGCGACCTGGCTCGTCGCCTGGCAGAGTTCGCTCCAGCACGAGATCCTCCACGGCCATCCCACGCGCTCGCGCGGATTCAACCGCATGCTCGGCATGGTGCCGCTCTCGCTCTGGCTGCCCTACGAGACCTATCGCCTTTCCCATCTCAGCCACCATCGCGACGACCGCTTGACCGACCCGCTGGACGACCCGGAATCACGCTATCTGACGCCCGAGGACTGGACGCGCCTCGGCCCTCTCGGCCGCTGGATGCTGACGGCGCAGAAGACGCTGGCCGGGCGCCTCGTCCTCGGCCCCGCCTGGATGATCCTCCATTTCCTCGGCGAGGAAGCCGCCAAGATCCGCGACCGGGACCGCCTGACGCGCCGCATCTGGGCCGAGCATGTTCTCTGGACCGTGCCGGTCGTCGCCTGGATCGTGCTCGTCTGCCGCATCGATCTCGGCTTCTACATCCTGGCGGTGATCTACCCGTCGGTCTCGCTGCTGCTGATCCGCTCCTTCGCCGAACACAAGGCGGCCGACGGCGTCGCCGAGCGTACGGCGATCGTGGAGAACAGCACGGTCTTCGGGCTACTCTTCCTTCACAACAACCTGCACGCGGTCCATCACGAGCGGCCCGCCATGCCCTGGTACGAGATCCCCGCCTGGTATCGCGAGAACCGCGCGCGGCTGCTTCTGGAGAATGGCGGCCATGTCTACGACGGCTATGGCGAGGTCTTCCGAAGATTCCTCTTCGCCTCGCATGACAGCGTCGTGCATCCCGTAAGGCGCCATCCGGCCCCGGCGCGGGAGGCGGCCTCCCTGCCGGCGGACAACCTTCTCCTCACCTGATCTCCGTGAGGAGATCGTCGAGGAAGCCTTCGATCTGGTGCGGCTGGATGACGGCGAGCCGGATCAGCTCGTCGAAGCGCCGGCCGAACAGGCGCACATGCTCGACGGCGTTCAGCACGAGATAGCTCGTGCCGAGAAACAGCGCGACGCGCTTCGGCCCGAACACCGTGAACGGGCTCGAATAGACCTCGCTCAGCGTGTAGCCGTAGATGCGAAGGCTCGGATACAGCTCCGAATAGAGATGCTTCAGGTGCTCGATCTGCTCGATGCGCATGGCGAGCGGCAGGCCCTCCCACTTTCCGCTGCCATGGGCGAGCGTGATGAAGGACTGCACGGCGGCGGCGATTTCGAGCTCGCTGTCCGGCCGGCGCATCAGATCGAGCCGCGCGCCGACCGCGCCGACCGCCGAGTCCGGCGAGCCGAAGGCGGCGGACCGGTACTCGAAGCGCAACACGTCCTCCGTCTTCAGAAAATCCGGTAGGTTCTCCGGCACGGTGCGGATGCGATAGCCCTCCGCTTCCCGCAGCCAGGCGACGAAGCGCTCGTCGATCGGCGAGCGCTCGTGCGGCTCGATCTGCAGCATGGCCTCGATGATCTCGGCGCCCACCTCCTCGCGCTGGCTGAGGCCGAGCAGCCAGTCGACCGAGACGTGGCAGGCCGTGGCGATCGCGATCAGCGTATCGGCACGGGGCAGGCGCGGGCTGTCGGCGGCGAGAAGCTGCGAGAGCGTCGACCGATCCACCTGTGCAAAGCGCGAGAAGGCGGCCGGCCGCATCCCCGTGCGCTCGATGACGAGGCCGAGACGGGTGCGGAAGCTCTCAGCCGCCGTCGGCCGCTTTCCCGTCTGCTGATGTGGCATGGCATCACCCGGATGTTCGTTCGCGAAACGAATGTGGTCCTATCATCGCATTCGACATCGCTCGATAGGGCGCGTTCGCGCACCCGCAATTTTCTGGCCGAAAAGCCCGTAGATCCGTCCGAAGCTTCCGGGGTCGGCGGGGCCGCATTGGCGGTCCCGCCGACCGCATCGCTGTCGCCCTACGTCGCGGCCGATGCCTCGGCGGGGTCCAGCTCCGTCTCGCCGCCCTCGGCGCTCCGGCGGTTGCGCTCCAGGCGCTCGGCCGCCATCGCTTTGACGGCTGCGCGTACCTGCGGATGGCGCGACATGAAGAGCGAGAAGTCGCGACGCTCCAGCATCAGGAACTCGCAATAGTCGGTCGCCGTCACGTCGGCGGTGCGGCGCGAGCCCGTGAGCAGCGCCATCTCGCCGAAGAAGGCGCCGGCGGAGAGATCGACATTGCCGCCGGGCACTTCGACCTCGACCCGGCCGGCCGCGATGAAATACATCCCGTCCGCCCGGTCGCCGCGCCGGATGACGCGGGTGCCGGGCGTCGCGCGGCGTGGCTGGAAGAGAAGGAGAAGCTCCTCCTGCTCGTCCTCGCCGACGGGGGCAAGCACCGGAAACGTGTCGAGAAGCGACTTCAGTTCGAGCGCGCGGGCCGCGCCCTTCTCCTCGTTGCGCCGGCGGTTGGCGGCAAGCTCCGCGTCGAGCGCGGCAAAGCCGGCCTGTCCATGCGCGAGCAGCCTCGGCGAGCCCTTTTCCCGCACCAAGGTGCGAAGCGCGTTCGCGGCCTGGAAGGCGAGGGGATTGAGCGTGATGGAAAGGATCGCGGCGGCGAGGATCAGGTCGTGTCCCTCGTCCGGCAGAAGGCCAAGCGACAGGCCGAGCCCGGCGAGGATGAAGGAGAACTCGCCGATCTGCGCGAGGCTGGCCGCGACGCCGAGCCCGAGTCCCACGGGATAGCCGAGCACGAGGACGATGCCGAGCGCGATCACGCCCTTGCCGAGCATGACGATGGCGAGCGTCGCCAGAACCTCCAGCGGCTGGCGCAGGATGATCGTCGGATCGAAGAGCATGCCGACGGAGACGAAGAACAGAACCGAGAACGCATCCTGCAACGGCAGAGAATCGCGCGCCGCACGATGGCTGAAATGGGATTCCGAGAGGACGACGCCCGCGAAGAAGGCGCCGAGCGCGAAGGACACGCCGAAGACCTTCGCCGAGCCGAAGGCGATGCCGAGCGCGATGGCGAGCACCGAGAGCGTGAAGAGCTCGCGCGATCCGGTGCGCGCGACCTCGGCGAGGAGCCAGGGCACCACGCGGGGGCCGATGAGGATGGCGAGCGCGACGAAGGCGGCGACCTTGCCGAGCGTGACGGCGAGCGTCCAGACGAGCGAGGCCTCGCTCGCGCCGGCCGCAGCATGGCCCGCGACCTCCTCCGCCCCGCCGAGCAGACCGGAAAAGGCCGGCAGAAGAACGAGCGCCAGAACCATGGCGAGGTCTTCCACGATCAGCCAGCCGACGGCGACGCGGCCCTTCGGCGTGTCGAGGAGGTTGCTTTCCTCCAGCGCCTTCAGAAGCACCACCGTCGAGGCGACGGAGAGGCTGAGCCCGAAGACGATGCCACCGCCGAGCGACCAGCCGAAGAGATGCGCGAGCCCCATGCCGAGAAGCGTCGCGAGCAGGATCTGGCCGATCGCGCCGGGAATGGCGACGCAGCGCACGGCCATCAGGTCCTGGATCGAGAAATGCAGGCCGACGCCGAACATCAGGAGGATGACGCCGATCTCGGCGAGCTGCCCGGCCAACTGGACGTCCGCCTGGAGCCCCGGCGTGAACGGTCCCGCGAAGATGCCGGCGACGAGATAGCCGACCAGCGGCGGCAGCTTCAGCCGGCTCGCCAGATAGCCGAAGACGAAGGCGAGCACGAAGCCGACGGCGATCGTGGCGATGAGTTGGGTATCGTGCAGCCTCTCGCTCCCGTTCGTCTCGATCCGTCGCAGGCCATGCCGCACCGCCGCGCCGATTCTCTCGCGCCTGCGATCTCGCCCGACCGTTCTTTCGAACCACATTCCACCCGGAACGGCAAACCGTCGCGGTTGCCGAGGAGGACGCGCCCGTGGCCGATCTCGATCGCTTCGTCGAAGCGCAGGACCGGGTTCTCGCCGCCGTTCGGCAGGAACTCGCCGCCGGCCGGAAGGTCAGCCACTGGATGTGGTTCGTTTTTCCGCAGATCGCGGGGCTCGGCAACAGCCCGACCGCGCGCTTCTATGCCCTCGCGTCCCGCGAGGAGGCGCGGGCCTATCTCGCCCATCCCGAGCTCGGAGCGCGGCTGATCGAGGCGACGCGGCTCGTTCTCGCCCACCCCGGCAAAACGGCGAATGCCATCTTCGGCTCGCCGGACGACCTGAAGTTCCGCTCCTCGATGACGCTCTTTGCTGCCGCCGATCCGGCGGAGCCGATCTTTGCGAAGGCTCTCGCGGTCTTCTACGGCGGCGAGGCCGACGAGGCGACGCTGCGGCGGATCGATGCGGAGGCCGCGCGAGGCGCGGGAGCGTGAACCTTCGCGCCCGCCGGCCCGTTCTCCCGATGAATGTAAGGGAGAAATACCATGTCGAGCACCATCGAAGACCTTCCGCCGGAAATTCGCGATCGAAAGAGCATGATCGAGGACGGCGTCATCGACGAGATGGAGGCGCTGGAAGAGCTGGCGGACGATGAAGAACGGGCGGAGGCGCCGGGCGGCATCCCGAAAGATCCCGCCGATCAGGCCGAGCCCGCTCCCGAGACGCTCTGATGCCAGCGGCCCTGGAATAGGATCGCCGCTATCCCGTGCCGACCGGCGCGCAGCAGCTGACGCCTAAACGCCCTGACCTTCGACCGGACGAAGGTCGGGCCGCCGGTATGAAGATGGAGGCGGGCGCTCAGGCGCCCGTCTGTTCGTCCCGGAAGAGGCGGGCCTTGCGGGGGCGCACCGCGACGGACGCACCCTTGGCGGGATCGAACCCCGTCTCGGCGGGCACATCGACCTCGATGCGCTCGCCCGTCTCGTCGAGAGCCAGCTCCAGAATACGCGAGCCGCCGGCGCGGCGCGACAGCGTGACGGTTCCGCCCAAGGCGCCCGGCCCGGGCGTCGCCACTTCCATGTCGTGGGGGCGCGCGTAGAGCTTGGCCGGCCCGTCCGCCGTTCCCTGGCCGAGCCCGGACCCGAGCGCATGGCCCCGATAGAGGGCCTCTCCGTTCGAGACGACGACGGGAAGCGCGTTGGACGCGCCGATGAAGGAGAAGACGAAGGGCGAGGCGGGGCGGTCGTAGATGTCGTCGGCTCCGCCCACCTGCTCGATCCGGCCCTGGCTCATCACGACAACCCGGTCGGCCAGCTCCAGCGCCTCCTCCTGGTCGTGCGTGACGAAGACGGTCGTGTGGCCCGTGCGGTCGTGCAGCTCGCGCAGCCAACGGCGCAGTTCCTTGCGCACCTTGGCGTCGAGCGCGCCGAAGGGCTCGTCGAGAAGAAGGACGCGCGGCTCTATCGCCAGCGCCCGCGCCAGTGCCACGCGCTGGCGCTGGCCGCCGGAGAGCTGGGCCGGATAGCGCTTGCCGAGACCGCCGAGCTGGACGAGATCGAGCAGCTCGGCGGCCTTGCGGCGGATCTCGGCTGCCGGAGGGCGCTGCCCGCGCGGCCGCACGGAGAGGCCGAAGCCGATATTCTCGGCGACCGTCATGTGCTTGAACAGCGCATAGTGCTGGAACACGAAGCCGACGTTCCGCTCCTGCACGCTCTTGGTCGAGGCATCGTCCGAGCCGAAGTGGATGGTGCCGCTGGTCGGAAACTCGAGGCCCGCGATCAGCCGCAGCAGCGTCGTCTTGCCGGAGCCGGAGGGGCCGAGCAGCGCGATCAGCTCGCCCGATCGGATGTCGAGCGAGACGTCGTGGAGGGCGGGGTAGCGGTCGAACTCCTTGCGGATGTTCCTGACGCCGATATCCATGGTGTCTGATCCGTTCAGTGGCCGGCGCGGCCGGTGGCGGCGATGTCGCCGGAGTAGCGCGCTTCGAGCAGGGCCTTGAAGCCGAGCGTCACGAAGGCGAGGAAGGCGAGGAGGGTCGCCACCGCGAAGGCGGCGGAGAAGGCGTACTCGTTGTAGAGAATCTCCACATGCAGCGGCATCGTGTTCGTGACGCCCCGGATGCGCCCGGAGATCACCGACACCGCCCCGAACTCGCCCATGGCGCGGGCGTTGCAGAGAAGGACGCCGTAGAGGAGCGCCCACTTCACGTTGGGCAGCGTCACGCGCCGGAACGTGCTCCAGCCGGATGCGCCGAGCGAGACGGCCGCCTCCTCGTCGCCGGTCCCCTGTTCCTGCATCAGCGGGATCAGCTCGCGCGCGACGAAGGGCAGCGTCACGAAGATCGTGGCGAGCACGATGCCGGGAATGGCGAAGACGATCTTCACGCCGCTCGCCGCCACCAGCGTCGACAGATAGCCCTGTGCGCCGAAGAGAAGCACGAAGATCAGGCCGGCAATGACCGGCGAGACCGAGAACGGCAGGTCGATCAGCGTGATGAGAAGGCTCTTGCCCTTGAAGTCGAACTTGGCGACCGCCCAGGCGGCGGCAAGACCGAAGACGACGTTCAGCGGCACGGAGATCGCCGCGACGATCAGCGTCAACCGGATCGCGGCCAGCGCGTCGGGCTCGGCCAGCGCCGAGAAATAGGCCGAAACGCCGTTGCGGAAGGCTTCCACGAAGACCGCGACGAGCGGCAGGAAGAGGAAGAAGCCGAGGAAGAGGAGCGCGATCGAGATCAGCACCCACTTCACGAGCGGGCTCTCGGTCGTGACCGGGCGGGGGATCTTGGCGGTGGCTGTGTCAGCTGGCATGGCCGTAGCGCCTCCGGCTCCAGGCTTGGAGAAGGTTGATGACGAGAAGCATGGCGAAGGAGATCGTCAGCATCATCGCCGCCACCGCGGTCGCGCCCGCATAGTTGAACTCCTCCAGCCGGATGACGATGATGAGCGGCGCGATTTCCGAGACGTAGGGAATGTTGCCGGCGATGAAGATCACCGAGCCGTATTCGCCGACCGCCCGGGCGAGCGCGAGCGCGAAGCCGGTGACGAGCGAGGGCATGACGATCGGCAGGACGACGCGCGTCACGGTCTGGAAGCGGTTGGCGCCGAGCGTGGCCGCGGCCTGTTCGAGTTCGGCGTCCACCTCTTCCAGAACCGGCTGGACCGTGCGCACCACGAAGGGCAGCGAGACGAAGGTCAGCGCCACGACGACGCCGAGCGGCGTATAGGCGATGCGAAGGCCCTGCGGCCCGAAGAGGAAGCCGAAGATGCCGGAGGGCGCGAAGGCCTGTCCGACCCAGCCGTTCGGCGCGTAGAGCGCGGTCAGCGCGATGCCGGCGACGGCGGTCGGCAGCGCGAAGGGAAGGTCGATCGCGGCATCCACGAGCCGCCGGCCGGGAAAGCGGTAGCGCACCAGCACCCAGGCGACGAGAAGGCCGAAGACCGCGTTGATGGCCGCCGCCGCCAGCGAGGCGGAGAAGGAGAGCCAGAGCGCGGAGAGCACCCGTCGGTCCGACGCCAGCGCCAGGAAATCGCCGAACCCGAGGCCCGCCGCGCGCAGCACGAGGGCGCCGAGCGGAATGAGGACGACGAGGGCGAGGTAGAAGAGCGTGAATCCGAAGGCGAGCCCGAAACCGGGCACGACGCTCGGTCGCTTGAGGGCGAAGCGTCCCGTCATGACGTGCGGCAGGCCTTTCGTGGATCGTCGTTGTGCGCTCGCGCGCCTTTGCGGGACGAGGGTCGCGAACGCGGCTGGGTATCGAAATCGCGAAGCGTTCTAAAAACGCCGGTGGCGTCTCTACTGGCTCGCATATGCCACGGACGCAAGCGCGCTGCCGCGCCTGCGTCCGCTCTTCACATCAAGCTTCGCCGAATGGGCGAGGCGAGGAGGGTGATCAGTTGGCGGGCTTGTAGATCTCGTCGAAGATCCCGCCATCGGCGAAGTGGGCCGGCTGCGCCTTCTTCCAGCCGCCGAACTGCGCGTCGTCGATCGACACGAGCTCGACCTTGGGGAAGCGATCGAGCAGCGCCTTGTCCGTCACTTCATCGGGCTCGGCCGGACGATAGAAGTGCTTGGCCGCGATGGTCTGGCCCTCCGGGGAGTAGAGGTAGTTCAGATATTCGGTCGCGACCTCGCGCGTGCCCTTCTTGTCGACATTGCCGTCGACCAGCGCGACTGGCGGCTCGGCGAGGACCGAGATGGTCGGCACGACGATCTCGAACTGGTCGGGGCCGAGCTCCTCGATGGCCAGGAACGCCTCGTTCTCCCAGGCGAGCAGCACGTCGCCGATGCCGCGCTGGACGAAGGTCGTGGTCGAGCCGCGCGCGCCGGTGTCGAGCACGGGCACGTTGCGATAGAGCTTGCCGACGAACTCCTTGGTCTTGGCCTCGTCGTTGCCGAAGGCCTTGTTGGCGTAGGCCCAGGCGGCCAGATAGTTCCAGCGCGCGCCGCCCGAGGTTTTCGGGTTCGGCGTGATGACCTGGATGCCGTCCTTGACGAGATCGCCCCAGTCCTTGATCGCCTTCGGATTGTCCTTGCGCACGAGGAAGACGATGGTCGACGTGTAGGGCGCCGAGTTGTTGGGCAGCTTGCCGCGCCAGTCGGCCGGGATCTTGCCGGTCTTCTCCGCGATGGCGTTGATGTCGGCTTCGAGCGCCAGCGTCACGACGTCGGCGTCGAGACCGTCGATGACGGTGCGGGCCTGCGCGCCCGATCCGCCATGCGACATCTGGACGGCGACGGCCTCCTTGCCGCCGGCTTCGAGATGCTTGGAGAAGGCTTGGTTGAAGTCGCGGTAAAGCTCTCGCGTCGGGTCGTAGGAGACGTTGAGAAGGGTCGTCTGGGCCAGGGCCGAAGACGAGGCGAGAAGGGCGAACCCGAGGGCGAAGGCAGTTTTGCGGAACACGTCGGCTCTCCATTCAGTCGACTGAATTAGTAGGCCGATCGTCGGTGCCCCACCGCCTCCTGTCAATCGGCCGGCGAGAGAACGCAAAACCATGCGCGTCGATCGCGGCCATCGGGGGCAATCGTTCCCGGTGCGCTTGCATCCGCGATAGGGTTCGACCGCTCGCTGAGCCGAATCTTCGCTGGGCTTGCCGGTTTTGCGCGTTCCCTCCCGTCCCCCCGGTTGCTAAGCAGTGACGGCATACGAACCGGAAGGACTAGGCCCTTGAGCATTGGACTGATCGCGCTCCTCGACGATGTCGCGGCCCTGGCCAGGGTCGCCGCCGCGTCGCTGGACGATATCGCCGGGCAGGCCGCCAAGGCCGGAGCGAAGGCGGCCGGCGTCGTGATCGACGATGCCGCCGTGACGCCGCGCTACGTCACCGGGTTCGAGCCCGCCCGCGAGCTACCGATCGTCTGGCGCATCGCGCTCGGCTCGCTCAAGAACAAGCTGGTCTTCCTCCTGCCCGCCGCGCTCGCCTTCAGCGTCTTCGCGCCCTGGGCGATCACGCCGCTGCTGATGCTGGGCGGCGCCTATCTCTGCTACGAGGGCACTGAGAAGGTCTACGAGTGGATCGTGCCGCACAAGGCCGAGGCGCACGAGGCCAAGATCGGCTCCGTCGCGATCAATCCGCAGACGCTGGAGGACGAGAAGGTGGCGAGCGCCATCAAGACCGACTTCATCCTCTCCGCCGAGATCATGGCGATCACGCTCGCCAGCGTTCCCGACAGCTCGATCTGGATGGAGGCGATCGTGCTCGCCGTCGTCGGCATCGGCATCACGGTCGTCGTCTATGGCGGCGTCGCGCTGATCGTTAAGGCCGACGATGTCGGCGTCGCCATGGCCGCCAGCCGGTCCACGTCCGCTCTCGCCGGGCTGTGGCGCGGCGTCGGCCGGGGGCTCGTCCTTGGCATGCCCTATTTCCTGAAGCTTCTCGGCGTGGTCGGCACGGCGGCCATGATCTGGGTCGGCGGCGGAATCATCGTCCACGGTCTGGCGACCTACGGCTTCGCCGGCATCGAGCATGCGATCCACGGCGTCGCCGTCTCGATCGGCGCCGCGATCCCCGCGCTCACCGCGATCCTCGAATGGCTGGTGACGGCCGCCGGAGCCGGCCTCGTCGGCCTCGTCGTCGGCGGCGCGCTGATCCCGGTCGTCTCGCGGGTCATCGCTCCGATCTGGAAGGCGGTCACCGGCCAACGGTCGCACACGTCCGACACGGCTGGCGGCGGCAAGACAGACGCTCACTGAAGCTTCCGATTGCAACGTCGTTTTAATTGCCTTTGGGTAATGTCTCCGGCGGAAGCTGGAGACGCACTGAATGCGCATCGTCAAGAAGATCAACCTGACGCTCGTTGCCGCGATGGTGGCGGCGGCCGGCGTGAATGCCATCGTCGTCCAGACGACCATCATGCCGCTTTTCTACAAACTCGAAGAAGCCGCGAGCGAACGCAACGAAGGCCGCGCGTTGGAGGCCATCGAAGCCGCTGAGGAGCGGATCGCCGACGCAGCGGCCTTCTACGCGGCCGCGATCGCCGGCGGTGCGGGCCAGGGCTCGCAGGCGGCTGGACCCATGAAGGAGGCGCCCGGCCCCGAGGCGATGAAGGCGCTCGGGCTCGACTATGCTGCCGTCCTCGGTGCCGATGGCCGGATCACGGTCTCTG
This sequence comes from Aureimonas sp. Leaf427, assembly GCF_001425485.1. Taxonomy (GTDB): domain Bacteria; phylum Pseudomonadota; class Alphaproteobacteria; order Rhizobiales; family Rhizobiaceae; genus Plantimonas. Next base: position 12,615 of record NZ_LMQW01000051.1, read on the forward strand.
CAAGCCTCGACGGCACGGGGAGCGTCATCCCCGGCGAGACGTCGCTCCCGCTGGCAACCCGTTCCCTCGCGGCTGTTCTGAAAGGCGATCCCGGCAAGGCGGGCGCCGGATCGGGCCTCGTTCTCGTCGATCAAGGTCCCGTCGCCATCGGCTATGCGCGCTTCGGCGGGCCGGCCGGCACCCGAGGCGCGATTCTCTTCGGTCGGAAGATCGACGTCGCGGACCTCAATGCCATGACGAAGGTCAAATTCCGCCTGGACCCGGCCGAGCCCGGCGCCGAGGCTAGGCCCGCCTTCCTTCGCGAGCCGACCTTCATCGAGACGCGCCGGACCCTGACCTCCCTCGACGGCCGGCCCGTGGCCGAGCTGGTGACGACGACGACGCGCCGCAACGTCGCGGCCGGCCAGACGGCGATCTGGTGGGCGAGCGGCCTGATGTTCGTCTCGATGCTGGCCATCCTCGTCTGCCTCAGCCTCGCCATTCGCCGGATCGCCGTGCAGCGGATCGAGCGGATGCGCGCCCATCTGGGCCAAGTCGCGGCATCCGGCGATCTCGATCCCATGCCGCAGGACGGGGCTGCCGACGAGCTGAGCGAGACGATCGCCTCGTTCAACCGCATGGCCGAGCAACTGGCCGATTTGCGAAGCGAGCTTCGACGCAGCGATTACAGGCACGGCGCGGCCGATCAGGCGGCGGGCCTTCTGCACAACATCCGCAATGCCGTCAGTCCCATCGCCGCGATGGCCTGGGACCTCGAACGTCGCGAGAGCGCCGGCTGGCGGACCAACATGGCGCGCGTCCTGGACGAGCTAGGCCGCGACGGCGTCGATGCCGCGCGGACCGCCAAGCTGCAGGGACTGCTCGTCCTGTCGGCGCGCGAGGCGCTGAAGGCCAGCGGCGCCCGGCAGGGCGACCTGCAGCTGATGGGCGAAAGGCTGCAGCATGTGGAAGAGATCCTGCGCGAGGAGGACCGTCTCGCCCAGACCGACCGTGTCCCCGAACCGGTGGATCTGGCCGATGCCCTGACGCGCACCGTCCGGCGCCTCGGAGACCGGCCCGATCTGACGGCGATCGCGACCGTGCATCCCGGCCCTGCGGCTCTCGGGCATCGCGTCGTGATCGACCAGATCCTCGACAATCTCGTCGTCAACGCCGTTCAGGCCATCGAGGCGGCGGGGCCGCGCGCGGGGCGGATCGAGCTGACGACGGGCCCGGCCGAAATCGACGGAAGGCCCGCCATCCGGATCGACGTGACGGACAACGGAGACGGCATCCTTGAGGCCGACATCGAGGCGATCTTCCGCAAGGGCTTTTCCACGCGCCGCGATCGGACCGGCGGTCTCGGGCTTCACTGGTGCGCCAATGCGGCGCGGGCTATGGGCGGCGGCCTTCGCGCCGAAAGCCGCGGTCGCGGGGAGGGCGCGACGCTGTGCCTGACCCTGCCGGTCGCCGATCTCGAAGAGAGGGTCGCTGCATGACCGGACATCGACGCCTCCGCCGGGTCCTCGTCGTCGACGACGACGCCCATGTTCACGAAGCCTATCGGCGCGTGCTCGACGGACTGACGGCCGAACCCGAGACGCCCGGCGGCGAGATGGACGCCCTCTCCCGGGAACTCTTCGGGGCGCCCGAGGAGAGCGCCGCGCGTGCGCCGATCAACGAGATCACCTATTGCCGGCAGGGCGAGGAGGCCGTGCGCGCGGTGGAAACCGCTCTCTCGGAGGGACGGCCCTACGGCGTCGTCTTCCTCGACATGCGCATGCCGCCCGGCATCGACGGGCTGGAGGCCGCGCGCCGCATCCGCATCCTCGACGCGCATGTCAATCTCGTCATCGTCACCGGCTATTCCGATCACCGGCCGGCCGATATCGGGGCCGCCACCGGCAGCGCGCGCCACGTCTTCTACATCGTCAAGCCGTTCGACGCCGACGAGCTTCGCCAGATGGCGTCCGCCCTGTCGGAGCGCTGGTCCTCCGATCTCGGCCTCGCCGAGGAGCTGGCGCGCCGCATCGCGGAACTGGAGGCGCTGAACGCCAAGCTCGTCGCGAGCTAGGCGCGCGCCTTCGACCTCGCTCGCCGCGATCCCTTGACCGGGCTGCTCAACCGGATGGCCTTCGCCCAGTGCTTCGCCGAGGCGGAAGGCACCGCGGCCGAAAGCGAGCGGGAGACGACGCTGCTCTATCTCGACATCGACCGGTTCAAGCGCGTCAACGACACGCTGGGTCACGACGCCGGCGACATCCTGATCCGGCAGTTCGCCGACCGGCTGCGCAGCATCACCGCCGATCGGGCCGTCGCGGCGCGTCTCGGCGGCGACGAGTTCGCGATTCTCGCCCCGGACAGGCCGACGGCGGAGGGTATGGCCCGCACCATCCTCGTGTCCTGCGACGAGCCCTGCGATCTCGGTTCGCAGCGCCTGTCGATCTCGGTTTCCATCGGCATGGCGAGCGTCGGCGCCGACAACCCCGACCTGTCCGAGACGATGCGCCGGGCCGACCAGGCGCTATATGCGGCGAAGGCAGCGGGGCGCGGCGTGGCGCGAACCTATACCGCGGACATGGCCCCGCCGCTGGCTGTCGCCTGCTGACGGGCTCCGCGCGCGGTGCGCGCGCGCGCCGGCGTCTTTGCGGCCGCCGTCTTGCGTCCGCGCTTGGCGGCGATGGCGGGCCGGGCCAGCCGTTCGATCGTCTCCGTTAGACGCAGGGCTGCGGCGACGGGGTCCGCGCCACTGCGCGAGATCGAGCTGTCGATCAGCCGATGCGCGGACCAGCGCAGGTCCGGCTCGCCTGAGAGGTCGGCCGATGCGGACAGCGTCTCGGCGCGCGCTAGATCGAAGCTTGCCGCCACCGCCTTCGGCCCGGCGTCCAGCCGGTGGATGCCGAGGCTGCGGCAGGCGCAGCGCAGCCGTGCGAGGTCGAAGGCGAGCACCAGTTCCGCCGGCAGGGCCCCGAAGCGGTCCTCGACCTCCGCCACGAGAAGGTCGAGCGCGGCCGTGTCGCGGGCGCCGGCGATGCGCGCGGCGAGATTGATGCGCATTTCGGGCTCGGGAATGTAGTCCGCCGGAATGCCGCCTTCGACGCCGAGGCGAAGGTCCGCCACGCGGTCCTCCGAGACCTCGTGGCCGGAAGCGACGGCGAGCGCGTGTTCCAAAAAATGCCGGTAGAGCGAGAGGCCGATCAGCTGCAGATGGCCCGCCTGCTCGTCGCCGAGAAGCTCGCCGGCGCCACGCATGTCGAGATCGCGCGCGCTGATTTCGAAACCCGCGCCGAGACGGTTCAGTGCTTCCAGCGCCCGCAGCCGCTTTTCCGTCGTCTCCGCCAGGGGCTTTGCCGGATCGGTCGCGAGGATCGCGATGCCCCGCCGGCTGCCGCGCCCGACGCGCCCGCGCAGCTGGTGAAGCTGCCCGAGGCCGAAGCGATCGGGGCGCCAAACGATCATCGTGTTGGCGCCGGGCACGTCGAGGCCGCTTTCGATGATGTTGGTCGCCAGAAGCACGTCGCCCTCGCCGCCGGCAAAGGCCAGCATCGCCTCGTCCAGCGCTTCGGCCGGCATCTGCCCATGGACGGTCGCGACGGAAAGGTCGGGCACGAGCCGGCTCAAGCGCTCGGCCATCGGCTCGATATCCTCGATGCGCGGACAGACGACGAAGCTGCGCCCGCCGCGCTTCTTCTCGCGCAGCAGAGCCTCGCGGACCATGTCGTCCTCGAAGGGGGCGACGCGCGTCGCGATCGGCTGGCGCAGCACCGGCGGCGTCGCGATGACGCTGAGCTCGTGCAGCCCGACGAAGCCGGCCTGGAGCGTGCGGGGGATCGGCGTCGCCGTCATGGCGAGCACATGGGCATCGGCGCCGAGCGCGCGCAGCGCCGCCTTGTGCGCGGTCCCGAAACGCTGCTCCTCGTCGATCACGACGAGGGCGAGGTTGTGGAACGAGACGCCCTTGGCGGCCACCGCATGCGTGCCGACGACGAGGTGGATCGATCCGTCGGCAAGGCCCGCCTTGACGCGCTTGGCCTCCGCCACCCCGCCGAGCCGCGAGAGCTGCGCCACCTCGACGCCGAGGCGGGCGAAGCGCTTCTGGAACAGGCGGAAATGCTGCTGCGCCAGCACCGTCGTCGGCGCCACGATGGCGACCTGCCGGCCGGAGAAAACGGCCGCCGCCGCAGCCCGGAGCGCGACCTCCGTCTTGCCGAAGCCGACATCGCCGCAGACCAGCCGGTCCATCGGGCGCCCGGAGGCGAGATCCTCCAGGATCGCCTCCGTCGCCGCTTCCTGGTCGCGCGTCAGCTCGTAGGAGAAACGCGCGCAGAACCGCTCGAAGCGCCTCGTCTCCGGGCGAAGCGCGTCGCAGCGGCGCTCGGCCTTCTCGGCCGCGAGCGCGACGAGCCCGTCGGCGGTCGCCTTGATGCCGCTCATGATCTCGTTCCGACGCTTCACCCAGCCTTCGCCCTTCAGCCGGTCGAGACGGATGCCGGCGGCGCTGCCGTAGCGCCAGAGGGCGGAGATTTCCGACATGGGCACGAGCAGCGTCGCATCGTCGGCGTAGCGCAGGCGAATGGCTTCCGTGCCGTCGCCGAGCCGTTCGAGCCCCTCCAGGATGCCGACGCCGTGGTCGAGATGGACGACGGCATCGCCGAACTCGAAACGGGTGGAGGCGCTGGGAAGCGCGGCGCTCGGGCCCTCCGACGCGGAGCCCGCGCGATGGCCCACGACATCCCGCGCGGCAACGACGAGAATCTCTCCCTGGCGGAACCCTTCGGCGAGCGGTGCGATCAGCGACAGGAAGGCGCCGGGCTTCGCGGATAGGACCTCGTCCCATCCCGCGACGGACGTCGCCTCGCGCCCGAGCGCCTTTTCCGCCGGCCTCAGCCAAGCCTGGAGCGCCGGCTGCGTCGGCGCCGCGAAGACGACGCGAAGGCCGGCGTCGAGAGCCTGTCCGGCATGCGCCGCGAAAGCCTCCAGCGGCGCCTCGGAGGTGACGAAGCGCGGCACATGCGCATCCTCGTCGTCCTCCTTGTCCTCGACGACCGCATCGAGCCGCGCGGCGATCTCGCGGGAGAACTCGGCGGGCTTCAGGAAGGTCTTGTCCGGACCGCGCCTGACCCGCTCGCCGCTCTCCTCCGCGATCTGCTCGAAGAAGGAATCCGCGCGCCGATCGACGCCCTCTTCCATGAGCACGACGGCATCCGGCAGGTAGTCGAAGAGCGTCTCGAGCGTCCCGTAATGGCGCACGAGATCCGGCTCGCGGCCGGCAGCGCTTGCCGCTGCCCCGATCAGTTCGCTCGCGGGATCGACGATCAGGTGCTCCGACGTCGCGACCGAGAGTTGGGTCAGCGGATCGTAGGAGCGGATGGCGGTGATGCGGCCGTTCTCGTGCTCGATGCGGCAGGGGCGCGGCGCGGCGGCGGGGAAGATGTCGACCACCCGGCCGCGAACCGCGGCCTCGCCGGGCTCGTCCACCCGGTCGTCCACGACATAGCCGATCTCGGCAAGACGGCGTCCCAGCGCCTGAGGGTCGATCTCGTCTCCGGCGAAGAGCTCGACATGGCAGCCGCTCCAGGCCGAGCGCGGCGGCACGCGGCGCAGGAGCGCCTCGGCGGTCGTCAGAAGCACCGGAGGGCGCTTGGCCTCGTCGGTCAGCCAGCGCAACACGCTCATCCGCCGACCCATCACGGCGGGGGAGGGGCCGACGCCGTCACCGGGCAGGCTGTCCCAGGGCGGCAGGAAGGCCGCGTCCCGCTCGGGCGCGAAGGCCTTCAGGATCACCAGAATGTCCTGTGCCCGCCGCGCGGTCTGCGCGACGTAGAGGAGCGGGCGTCCTTCGAGCGCGCCGACCTTGCGATGGATGAGCGCGGCCGTCGCGCCCACGGGCCGAAGCGGGCCGATATGCTCGGCCTCGGCGGCGCGGGTCTCGATCGTGACGGTCTGCAACATCGACGCAACTCCTCCACGGGCGACCCCTGGAGATGGGGTCGCCCGGCACCTGTGTCCTTCGACACGTCATGAAGAGAGAACGTCGATCCCGCGCCGAACGATCCTCGAAGCCGCAGGCGCTTCAGGTCGCAGGCGCGGACCCTTTCAAGGCGGGAACGGAGTCCTATGGGGACGTCGCCGCCGTTCGCTCGCGATGGCGGCCGAGCGCCTTTTCGTAGAGCGACAGCGTTTCCGCTCCGAGCGTCCGGCGCGAAAAGCGGCCGGAGGCCTCGAAGGCGCGGGCGCGCAGCGCTTGCCGAAGCCCGGCATCCTCGATCAGCGTCTTCAGCGCCCGCGCCAGATCGGCGCCGTTCGGCTCCGCCAGAAGGCCTGCGCCGGGTGCGCCGATGAAGGCGCGGGCGCTCGCATCCTCCGAACAGGCGACGACCGGTCGGCCAAAGGCCAGCGCCTCCTGATAGACGAGGCCGAAGGACTCGTAGCGCGAGGGCGCCAGGATGATGTGGGCCCGCTCGTACTCGATCTCCACCGCTTCAGCCGGCAGCCGTCCGGCCGCGCGGATGCGCGCGCGGGCCGAAGCGGGAACCCCGGCCGGCAGATCGGAGGGCTCGATGCCGACGAGCACCAGCTCGAAATCGAGCGGCGGATCGATGCAGGACAGCCGCTCGGCGGCGTCGAGGATCAGATCGAAGCCCTTCCGCCGCTCGGCCTTGCCGACGAAGAGGATGCGCACCGTGCCGCTTCCACCCGCCGGGCCCTCGCCCGGATAGGGCGCCGCGCGGCCGCGCGCGACGGTCTCGGGCTTCAGGCTGAGGCCGATCGCGGCATGGGGCGTGCCGTCCTTCGGCAGACGATAGGCTTCGGCGATCTCCGCCGCATGACTGCCGGTGTTCGAGATCAGCCCGTCGCTTCGCTTCGCGCTTCGCGCCTCCAGCCGATCGACGATCCAGCCGTCGAGCCGGGCGGCGACCGAGCCGCCGGGCTCGCGGGAGAGGGCCGCCGGCGTCGAATTGCGCGTGACGAAGGCGAAGCCCGGCCGCCCGGCGAGCAGGGCCCCCGGTCCATGCCAGTTCGTCGCCTCCACCAGATCGAACGCCTTCTCCCGGTGCAGCGCAAGCACGGCGCGGCGAACGGCGAGGGGCGCCGCGAGTGGCCCGAGCGGGCTCCGCTTGCCGATCTCGCATCCGACGATCGAGACGCCGGCGGACTGCGACCGCCCGGACCGGTCGAGGGTGAAGACGGTGACGTCCGTTCCGGCCTCGGCAAGGCTCTCGGCGATCTCGCGCGCGGCGGTCGAAAGCCCGGTCGGGCTCGGCGGGTAGTCCCAGGCGATCAGTGCCGTGCGCATCGTCCGCATTCCTCTCGTCGAAGGTCTTGGCCCTTGGGTCCCGGCGGGCCGCCCGCAACGGGCCGCAGGCTTCGTATAGGCGGGACCGTCGGCCTTCCAGATCTTTCGGCGTCCGAGGCCGTCTCGCCTTGCACCGTGGCCTGCCGGAATCCGCGCCGCGTCTCAGCGGCGGCGCCGGACGGAGGAGAGGACGCTGCGGATCGCGATGCTCGAATGGATGCGCGAGACACCGGGCAGGCGGGAGAGAATCTCCTTGTGGACGATCTCGTAATCCGCCGCGTTGCGCGCCTCGAGCCGCAGGATGTAGTCGGCGTCGCCGGTCATCAGATAGCATTCGCGGATTTCGGGATGCCGGCGCACCGCCGCCTCGAACCGGTCGAGGAACTCCTCGCTCTGCCGGTCCAGCGTGATGCGCACGATCGCGACCATCGCTTCAGCCTCGTTCGGCCCCGCCACGATGGCGGTGTAGCCCTGGATCGTCCCGCGCTCTTCCAGAAGCTGGACGCGCCGCAGGCAGGCCGATTGCGAAAGGCCGACCTCCTCGGCCAGCCGCGCATTGCTCATGCGCCCGTCCAGCCTGAGAAGGCGGACGATGTTGCGGTCGATCGTGTCGAGATCGCTCATGGCGGAATCGTGCTCAGGTGTCGAAGAAGGTTCGAAGGCGGGACGATCTTCGCAAGAGGCTTCGAGGGAACACAAGCCTCTTCGCAAAAACCGGGGCTACACTCGATGAAACAGCTCGATTGCGGAGGCCGCGCATGGACCTTGCCCGGACGAAGGACGACAGGGGCGCCGGCGGGCTGCTGACCATCGATCTCCACGCCCTGGTGGAGAACTATCGCGCCCTTGCAGCGCTCGCCGCGCCCGCTCGCTGCGCTGCCGTCGTCAAGGCCGATGCCTATGGGCTCGGCGTCGCTACGGTCGCGCCCGCCCTGATCCGCGCCGGCTGCCGCGACTTCTTCGTCGCCCATCTCTCCGAAGCCCTCGATCTCGCGCCCCATATCGGCACCGACGCCGAGACCTATGTGCTGAACGGCCTGCAGCCGGGCTCGGAATCCCTCTGCGCCGAAGCCGGCATCGTTCCCGTCCTGAACGGCCTCGAACAGGTGGCCGCCTGGCGCGAGCTGGCCGCGCGCATGGGCCGCGCACTGCCGGCGGGGCTCCAGGTGGACAGTGGCATGTCGCGTCTCGGCCTCTCCGCCGCCGAGGTCGAGGTGCTGACCGAGGGGGAGGGCAGCCTTGCCGGCATCGAGCTTCGCCTCGTCATGACGCATCTGGCCTGCGGCGACGAGGCGGAGAGCGCCTACAATCCCGAACAGCTCGCCCGCTTCCTCGACCTCGCCGCCCGCCTGCCCAAGGCGCCGCTCTCCATCGCCAATTCCGGCGCGACGGCGATCGGCGGCGATTTCCGGCAGGACCTCGTGCGTCCCGGCGTCGCGCTCTACGGCGTCGGCCCGACCGCCGGGCGTGCGAACCCCATGAAGCCGGTCATCCGGCTCGATGCCCGCGTGATCCAGACGCGCGCGGTGCCGGCGGGAACGCCCATCGGCTACGGCTGCACGCTGGTGTCCGACCGCCCGATGCGGCTCGCCACGATCGCCGTCGGCTATGCCGACGGCTGGCCGCGCTGCCTCAGCGGCGTCGGTGCAGCCTACAAAGGGTCCGTCCGCCTTCCGATCGCCGGGCGCGTCTCGATGGATTCGATCATCCTCGACGTCTCCGGCCTGCTCGACGGCGCGCTGACGCTCGGCGACACGGTCGAGCTGATCGGGCCGAACCAGACGCTGGAGATGGTCGCGGCGGATGCCGGCACCATCCCGTACGAGATCCTCACCGGCCTTGGCCGCCGCTATGCCCGCCGCGTTCTTTCGGCCTCCAACCTCGATGGAATCCTCCCATGAAGGTCACCATTCTCGGCAGCGGCGTCATCGGCGTCACCAGCGCCTACTACCTGGCGAAGGCCGGCCACGAGGTGACGGTGATCGACCGCCAGCCGGCGGCGGCTCTGGAGACGAGCTTCGCCAATGCCGGCGAGATATCGCCCGGCTATTCCTCGCCCTGGGCGGCTCCCGGCATTCCGCAGAAGGCGGTGAAATGGCTGATGATGAAGCATTCGCCGCTGATCATCCGGCCGAACGCCGATCCCGCCATGTACGCCTGGATTGCGCAGATGCTCGCCAACTGCACGTCCGAGCGCTACCAGCTGAACAAGTCGCGCATGGTCCGCGTCGCCGAATATAGCCGCGACTGCCTGATGGCGCTGCGCGACGAGACCGGCATATCCTACGACGAGCGCATGGCCGGCACGCTCCAGGTCTTCCGCACGCAGAAGCAGCTGGACGGCATCGCCAAGGACGTGGAGGTTCTGAAGGAGGGCGGCGTGCCCTTCGAAGTGCTGGATGTGGACGGCTGCGTGCGCGCCGAGCCGGCGCTCGGCCATGTCCGGCAGACGCTGGTCGGCGGCCTCCGCCTGCCGAACGACGAGACCGGCGACTGCTTCAAGTTCACGCAAGGCCTCGCGAAGATCGCCGAAGGCCTCGGCGTCACCTTTCTCTACGGCACCGACATCACGCGCCTTTCGGCGGAGGGCGACCGCGTCACCTCCGTCGAGACGAGCGCCGGGCCGATCGCCGGCGATCTCGTGGTCGTCGCGCTCGGCAGCTACAGCCCCAAGCTTCTGAGGCCGCTCGGCATCAAGATCCCGGTCTATCCCGTGAAGGGCTATTCGATCACCGCGCCCATCGTGGACGAGAGCCGCGCGCCGGTCTCGACCGTCATGGACGAAACCTACAAGATCGCCATCACCCGCCTCGGCGACCGCATCCGCGTCGGCGGCATGGCCGAACTCTCCGGCTTCTCCTCCGACCTTCCTCCCGCCCGGCGCGCGACGCTGGAGCAGTCGGTCTCCGACCTTTTCCCCGGCGGCGACCTGAAGGCCGCCACCTTCTGGACGGGCCTGCGCCCCATGACCCCCGACGGCACCCCCATCATCGGCCGGACCCGCTACACCAACCTCATGCTCAACACCGGCCACGGCACGCTCGGCTGGACCATGTCCTGCGGCTCGGCGAAGATCCTGGCGGATCTCGTCTCGGGGGTGAGGACGAACATGGACGTGTCGGATCTGTCGATGGCGCGGTACGGGTGAGCGGCGGCTTGGGCGGGCCTCTATCCATCGGGTTCGGTGCGGAAACACTCCCGTTGAGAAACTGGGCCATTCCGCTATGTTGTACGAAAATACAAAACGTTGAACGAGGGTATGGCATGGCAAAAAATCAAGGCCGCTCTCGTCCAAGCAAGACGGTTCTGGATGTCGATGATCCATCGGGTATCGGCAAACGCACTTTGGGCAACGACCTTGCCGTCCGCTCGATCCAGAGCGGCAAGATGGTCGATGCCGTCATGCACGCCGCTGCCAGTGAGGGCCTGACCGTGGCGAAGGACGGACGCATCGCGGGCCGTGTCAGCAGCGAACTGATCGCGAAGGCCAAGGCCAGGACGGGGCTTGCCTCCGACACCGAGCTCATCGAGTTCGCTTTGGCGACCATCGCGATCGAGGACGACTTTGCCGAGGCGTTCCATGCCGTGCGCGGGACGATCGATCCTGACATGGACCTCGGATTCTGACATCGTGGGCTTCGACTTCGGCACAGCCGAGCGCGTCAGGAGAAGCGATCCCGGTCGAACGCTCGCCCGGCGCGCGGACGACCATTTGCCCTATATCGGCGACGAGGCGAGCGCCGGCGGCCCGCTGCTCCTCGATACCTGCGTCTATATCGACCAGTTGAAGGGCACCGCGCCCGACGCCGTCGACAGGCTGATGGACATCCGGATCGTGAACCACTCGATGGTCGCCGTCGGGGAACTGATGTTCGGCCTCGGGCAGCTCCGTGAGGACGACCAGCGCAGCCCGGCCGTGAAGGCTGGGATCGAGCGCCTCGTCCGGGCAATGCCGGAGCACCGACAACTCGTGCCGGACGCCGACGTCATCGGCCGGGCCGCGGTCCTTGCCGGAATGCTCGGCCGCACGCAGGGCTATGCCAATGACGACAAGATGAAAGCCCTGAACGACTGCACCTTGTTTCTTCAAACGGAGAAGTTCGGCCTCACGCTCCTGACGGCCAATATTGCCGAATTCGACGTCCTGCTCCAAGTCCGTCCGCAGGGACGGGTCCTTCTGTATCGTCCAGTGCCGGCACGACGAGCCAAGTAGTCCTGACGTCAGAGAGCCGTACGGCTTGTTCCGATGTCACCACGTTGACGATAACCCTGCGTCTACATCCGCTTGTCGGTTGAGATCGCTTCAGTCGATCCTCGCTAGACATCGGGGCTATACCTTCCTCACTCCGGCAGCCGCACCCCCGTCACCCCCGCGATCATCCGGGCCACCGACGCATCGTCGTCGCGCCCCATCCCGGCCGCCGCCGTCATGAGATACATCTGCAGGGACGCCCCCGCGAGCTGGGTCGGAAAGCGTTCGGCGCGGCCCATGTCGGCGACGATGCCGAGGTCCTTGACGAAGATCTCGACGGCGCTGCGGGGTGTGTAGTCGGCGTCGAGGATGTGGGGAACGCGGTTCTCGAACATCCAGCTGTTGCCGGCCGACTGGGTGATCACCTCGTAGACCTTGGGAAGGTCGAGCCCGAGCTTGGCGGCGAAGGTCATGGCCTCGCAGGCGGCGGCGATGTGAACGCCGGCGAGGAGCTGGTTCACCATCTTGAAGGACGCGCCGATGCCGGCCTCGTCGCCGAGCCGGTGCACGGTCGCGGCCATGGCGGACAGCGCCGGTTCGGCCCTGGCGAAGGCAGCCGGGCTGCCCGATGCCATGAAGGTCAGCTCGCCCGTCGAGGCGCGCGCGGCCCCGCCGCTCATCGGCGCGTCGAGATAGAGAAGGCCCTTCGCCTCCGCCGCCGCGCCGAGGCGGCGCGCGTCGGCGGGCGCCATGGTGGCGCAGGAGACGACGACGCCGCCTTTCGCCATCCTGTCGGCGGCTCGCCCGTCGCCGAAGAGGATCGCCTCCGTCTGAGCCGCGTTCACGACGACGGCGACGAGGATGTCCGCGCCCTCGGCCGCGTCCGCGGCGCTTTCGGCCACGCGTCCGCCTTCGGCGCCGAGCGCCTCGCGCTGGCCGGGCGCCACGTCGTAGCCGGAGACGGCGAGCCTCGCGCGAAGGCCGGCCTTCGCCATGCCGAGCCCCATCGAGCCGAGCCCGATCACCGCGACCTTGCAAGCGCCGTCCGTCATGTCCCGTCCTCCCGGCCGCCCCGCCGCGACTGGAAGGACGCGATCTTTGTCGGGACGGCATTGCGACGCGGTGATAGTCATCACCCCATCCAATGGGAGGGAAGCTTATGTCCGCAGGAAATGGCAAGGGCGAAACCGTCGGTTTCATCGGCCTCGGCTACATGGGCCACGGCATGGCCAAGAACATCGTCGAGAAGGGCTATGCCCTCCACGCGCTGGCCAACCGCCGCCGCGAGGCGATCGAGGATCTCGTCGGCCGCGGCGCCGTGGAGGCGGCTTCCGTCGCCGAGATCGCCGGGGCCTGCGATGTCGTCGTCCTCTGCCTGCCCGGCTCGCCGGAGGTGGAAGCCGTCGTCGCCGGGCCGGACGGGCTGCTGGCCAATGCGAGGCCGGGCCTCGTCATCATCGACACCTCGACCGCCAATCCCGTTTCCACCCGCCGGCTCTACGATCTCGCCGCCGAGAAGGGAGTCGCCTTCGTCGATGCGCCGCTCGGCCGCACGCCGAAGGAGGCCTGGGCGGGCGAGCTGGATTCCATGGTCGGCGCCGAGCCCGACGTCTTCGAGCGGGTGAAGCCGATCGTCGGAACCTGGTCCGGCCGCATCATCCATACCGGCGGCCCCGGCGCCGGACACACGATGAAGCTCCTGAACAACTTCCTCTCGCTCGGCTATGCCGCGCTCTATGCCGAGGCGCTCGCCATCGGCGAGAAGGCGGGCGTCTCGGCCGAGACCTTCCACGGCGTGATCGCGGGCGGCCGGATGGATTGCGGCTTCTACCAGACCTTCATGGGCTACGTCGTCGGGCGCGATCCGGAGGCGCACAAGTTCTCCATCCGCAACGCCCACAAGGACATGCGCTATCTCGTCGGCATGGCGAACGAGGCGGGCGTCGCCAGCCACGTCTCCAGCGCCGTGAAGAACTCCTATGCGACGGCGGACGGCATTGGCCGGGGCGGCGACTTCGTGCCCTTCCTCGCCGACATCGTCGCCGAGCAGAACGGTCTTCCCAAGCGGAGCTGAGGGCAGGCCGCGCATCGGATCGCTCCCGCGAGCTTGCGTGCATCCAAGCGGGGCGCCGCGCGTTTCAACTCGACATCGTCAAGGAGACTGAAGCGTGTCCAACACATCCGCCATCAAGGAACATATGGAAGTCGTCGGAGCCGACGGCGTCCATATCGGCACGGTCGACAAGGTCGAAGGCGACCGGATCAAGCTGACCAAGAAGGACAGCGGGGAGGGCTCCCACAGGGGCCACCACCATTTCATCTCGACAGGGCTTATCGCCGAGGTCGAGGGCGACAAGGTCTGGCTGTCCGCCAATGCCGACGTGGCCGTTTCCTTCGAAGAGGAAAAGGATCGTCAGGGTATCTGACAAGTCAGGCCCCGACACGAAAAGGCCCGGCACGGCCGGGCCGAACTTCCCGGGGCCGGCCACGAAGGCCGGCGGAAGGACCTTCCGTCAGACGGCGGAGGGAACCAGAAGCACGTCCGGCGGCACGTGAAGCGCTTCGCCGATCGCCTTCAGTTCATCCGGCTTCGGAGTGGCGCCGTCTTCGATGGCGTCGATCCGGGCCGGCGGAATGCCGGTGTCTTCCGCAAGCTCGCCGACCGTGATCTCGGTCTCGACGCGAAAGGCGCGCACGGGCGGCACGCCGTCCTCGATCGCCTCGATAACCTCCTCGGGTATACCGTCCTCACGCATCGCTATCCCTTTTCCGATTTTCCATTAACCACGGAGTGGCTAACGCCGCTTCCCCCGCGGACGTTGCGATGGTCCGCGACAATTTCGACCGTGATGTGACCACCTGTCGTCCCGCCTTGCAAACGATCCGTCCTCGCGGCGCGTCGCTCCGCGGCCATTCCCCGTCACCTTGCCTCGGCACCGCGATCGTGGAAAACCTGCCGAAACGGCGTTCTTCAGCACAGCTGAGCGCCTGCCCGTTCCCCAATACGGGCGCTTCCAAACCCCTCGATGACCGGACCCTCCCGATGAAGCCTTCCCTCGTTCAGCTCTGCCATCTGACGCCCGATGTGGAGGCCGTTCTACACGAGCGTTACGAGGTCACGCGGCTCGCGCCGACCGACGATCCGGCTTCCGTGGCGGGCCTCGATGCGGGAGCGGTGCGCGCGATCGTCACGGGCGGTCATATCGGCGTGACCAGGGACTTCGCCGACAAGCTTCCCGGGCTGGAGGTCGTCTCGATCAACGGCGTCGGCTTCGACAAGGTCGATCTCGACCACGCCAAGGCGCGCGGCATCCGCGTTTCCAACACGCCGGATGTCCTGACCGACGACGTCGCCGATCTCGCGGTCGGCCTCACGATCGCGCTCTTGCGCGGCCTCGTTCCGGCCGATGCGCATGTTCGCTCCGGCGCTTGGCTTCAGGGCGATCGGCCGACCGGGCTTCGGCTTTCCGGGCGCCGCGTCGGCATCTATGGTCTCGGCCGCATCGGTCGCGCGATCGCGCGCCGCTTCCAGGCCTTCGGCTGCCCGATCGCCTATTCCGGCCGCCGGCCGCACGACGTCGACTATCTCTTCCAGGAAAGTATCATCGGTCTCGCCGAAGCGTCCGACATCCTCGTCGTCGCCGCCTCCGCCTCGCCGGAGACGCACAACGTCGTCGACCGCGCCGTGCTCCAGGCGCTGGGGCCGCGTGGCATCCTCGTCAACATCGCCCGCGGCTCGCTGGTGGACGAATCCGTGCTGATCGAGGCGCTGCGCTCGGGCGTGATCGCCGGCGCCGCGCTCGACGTCTTCGCCGACGAGCCGCGCGTGCCAGAAGCCTTCTTCGGCCTGCCGAACACCGTGCTGGCGCCCCATATCGGCAGCAACACGGTGGAGACGCGCAAGGCCATGGGCGACCTCGTCCTCGCCAATCTCGAAGCGCATTTCGCGGGCCGGCCGATGCCGACCGCGCTCGTCTGAGCGCGTTTCTCGCGAGAAGAGATCGGCATTTCGATGCCGGTCCTCGAGTTTGTTAGGGATAAGCGGGAACCGGTTATCCCTGATAGACAAACGACAAAAATGGAATCGAGAGCCTGTCTGGTTCCGTATGAACCTGACAGGCCTTCGGCGCCTCCGTGCCTGTCAGGCGGTCCAGCCCGCCGCGTGGGCATTGACGTAGATCGAGTAGAGCGAGGTCTGGCCGGTGATGTAGAGCCGGTTCCGCTTCGGGCCGCCGAAGCAGAGGTTGGAGACGATCTCGGGAACGTTGATCCCGCCGATATGAGTGCCGTCGGGCGCGTAGACAGCGACGCCCGCGCCCGTGGAGGCCCAGATGTTCCCGTTCGTGTCGGCGCGGATGCCGTCGAAGAGGCCGGAGGGGCAGGTCGCGAAGTGGCGGCCGTTCACGGCCTTTCCGCCGGCGTCGATATCGTAGACGCGCATCAGCCCTTCCATGTCGGGCCGATGCGTCGCGCCGGTGTCGGCGACGTAAAGCAGGCTCTCGTCCGGCGAGAAGCAGAGCCCGTTCGGCTTCACCATGTCGGTGATGAGGCATTCGAGAGCGCCGCTCTCCGGGTGGAGCCGATAGACGTTCGAGCCGTCGAGCTCGGGTGCGCTCTGGTGGCCCTCGTAATGGGTATCTATGCCGTAGGTCGGGTCCGAGAACCAGATCGAGCCGTCCGACTTCACCACGGCGTCGTTCGGCGAGTTCAGGCGCTTGCCCTCGAAATTGTCGACGAGCCCCTTCCAGCGGCCGTCGAACTCCAGCCGCGAGATGCGGCGCCCGCCATGTTCGCAGGCGATGATTCGACCCTGATGGTCCAGCGTGTGGCCGTTGTGATAGCCGCAGGGCTTCTCGAAGACCGAGACGGCGCCGCTGCCCTCGTCGAAGCGCAGCAGCCTGTCGTTCGGAATGTCCGACCAGACGACCGACTTCGCCGCCGGGACATAGACCGGGCCTTCCACCCAGCGTCCGCCGGTCCAGAGATGCTCCAGCTTGGCCGGGCCGAAGATGAGGCGCGAGAAGCGCGGATCGCGGATGTCGTAGTCGCTCAAGGCAGAAAGGCTTTCGCTCGTGTCGGATGAGAGGCGGGCCCGGCCGAAGCGGCGGGGCCGGCTACGACCGTCTCCACCGGCGGCGCGTCGTCGCGCGCGCCCTGCGGAAGACCCGTTTCGATGGAGAGCCCGGAGGCAGGCGACGGCACGATGCGAAGCTCCTCCCAAAGCTCTTGTGTGTGCGACATGATAGCCTCAGCCGCCGCCCGGTCAACGCTTTGGCCGGGCGGATCGGCGGGAGGTGCGGCTTATCCCACGGCGCCCGCCGCGCTACTTCGCGTGGGCCTCCACCCAGGCGGTCATTTCTGCGATTTCCGTCTCCTGCGCGGCGATGATCTTTTCCGCGAGCGTCCGAGAGGCTGTGTCCTTGCCGTGTTCCAGCTCGACCTTCGCCATGGCGATGGCGCCGCGATGATGGGCGATCATCCCGCAATTGAAGGCGAGATCGGCATCCTCGATCGCGGCGGCCGCCGTCATCGGCCCGTGCATCACCTCCATGGCCGCCATGTTCGCGGCCTGGACGGGCGAAAGATCACCGCTCATCGAGCCCTGCATCGCCATGCCCGGCGCCATGCCGCCGGCCGCGTCCGCCTTGGGCTCGGCGGCCTTGCAGGCGGCGGGCGTCTCGGCGGCCATCGGGCTCATCGAATGGCCGGCATGCGGATCGGCGGCCTTGCCGGCCTCCTCGGCAAGGGCCGGGCCGGCCGAGAAAAGCGCGGCCGCGAGGATCGCGTGGCGGAGGCGGCGAAGGGTCATGGAAATCTCCTGTCTCGTCGGTAAGGCGCGGGCTCTGGCGAGGCTTCCGGCGCCACGACGGGGACGATGATCCTTCCAGTAAGGGGAGGGTCAAGCCCTTCTGCTTCGAGGAGCGTCGGGCGGTCACGGAACCCGGTTCCATGGACCGTCCGACGCTCTTGCTTGACGGCGCGGCGAGCGATGTGGAACACCGCCGGCCTGCCCGCATGCGCCCGGCGCATCGGCCCATGGGAGAAACGCCATGTCCGCTCGCATCGCCGTCGTCGGCTCCAACATGATGGACCTCGTCACCTATGTCGGCCGCATGCCGGAGGCCGGCGAGACGCTGGACGCTCCCGCCTTCGCCATGGGCCATGGCGGCAAGGGTGCCAACCAGGCGGTCGCCGCCGCGCGGCTCGGCTCCGATGTGGTGATGGTGTCGAAGGTCGGCGACGACGCCTTCGCCGATGCGCAGCTGAAGAACTTCGCCGCGAACGGCATCGACACCGCCCATGTCGGCCGCGCCGAAGGCGCCTCCGGCGTCGCGACGATCCTCGTCGAGGAATCCGGCGAGAACCGCATTCTCATCGTGCGCGGCGCGAACGACCGGCTCTCGCCCGCCGATGTCGACGCGGCCGGCGAGGCCCTGCGCTCGGCCAAGCTGATCCTCCTTCAGATGGAGGTTCCGCTGGAGACGGTCTATCGCACGGTCGCCTTCGCCGCCGAGCACGGCATCGAGACGCTGGTGAACCCGGCACCGGCCGTGGCCGGCCTCGATCCCGCGCGCATCGCCTCGGCGACCTTCGTCGTGCCCAACGAGACCGAACTGGCGCTGCTCACGGGGCTTCCGACGGGCACGGAGGCCGAGGTCGAGGCCGCTGCGCGCTCGCTGATCGCGCGCGGGATCAAGGTTGTGATCGTGACGCTCGGCAGCCGCGGCGCGCTGCTCGTCGAGGCCGCCGGGGTGCATCACGTCAAGCCGATCCGCGTGGAGCCCGTCGATACGACCGGCGCCGGCGACGCCTTCATCGGGTCCTTCGCGCATTTCTATGCGGGCGGCATGGCGCTGCGCGAGGCGCTGGACCGAGCCGCCGCCTATGCAGGCCACTCCATCACCCGGCGCGGCACGCAGTCCTCCTACGCGACGGCGGAGGAGTTCGCGGCGCTCGCCACGAAGGGCTGATTAAGGGCTTCGAAAGCCGCGGGCGACGACGCGTCCCTGCCCACGGAGCGCGGCCGGCGCTTATCGCAGGCGGGATTCGGCGAGTTCCTGCAGATACGGGTTCTGCTCCCGCGCGGCTTCGTAATCGCCGGGCTCGATCGTGACGCTGAGGATCGCCAGCTGGTCCGCCGGGGCGGTCGCAAGACGCGTGCCGTCGGGCGCGGCGATGCAGGAAAGGCCCTGATAGGCGAAGCGCTCGTCCTCGCCGCAATGATCGACATAGACGACGAAGATCTGGTTCTCGAAGGCGCGGACCGGCACGACATGCTCGGCGACGAAGCGCGCGCTTTCGCTGCGGGGAAGGGCGGTCGGCACGAAGACGATCTCGGCGCCCGCCAATGCCAGCTCGCGCACCCGCTCGGGAAACTCGACGTCGAAGCAGACGAGCATCCCCGCCTTCATGCCCGCGACCTCGAAGATCGGCGAGGGCGCGCGCCCGGGCACGAAGAGCGCCTTCTCGTAGTCGCCGTAGAGATGGCGCTTGGCATAGACGATCGGCTCGGCGCCGGGCTGGGCCGCCACGGCGGCATTCAGCACGCCGCCCGCGCCGAGGACGGCAAGACCGGTCACGATGGTGATGCGGTGCTCGTCCGCCAGCCGCTTCAGCTCGGCGAGCGCCGCCCCCGTTCCGGTCCGCGCATCGCTGCCGATCATGTCGCCGGCGCCGTAGCCCGTCAGCGCGAGTTCGGGAAAGACGATGACATCGGCCCCGTCGCTCGCGGCATCCGCGACGAGCCAGCGGATGGCGGAGCGTCGGGCTTCGGGCGTGCCGAGTTCGGCGTCGATCTGGCAGGCCCTGACTTGCAATGGCGTCTTCCTTAAGGCTGCGTCCGCCGGGTTTCGGAGGGCGCGAAGGGCACGAGGCTGAGAATCTCGAAGAGCATCTGTGCCCCCGCCTGTGCGGTGTTGGTGGTCGCATCGTATTGCGGCGCGACTTCGACCACGTCGCCGCCGACGAGCGCGATTCCTGCGAGCGCCCGGATCAGCGCCTGGATCTCCCGCGTCGCGGGGCCCCCGATCTCCGGCGTGCCCGTTCCCGGCGCGAAGGCGGGGTCGAGGCTGTCGATGTCGAAGGAGAGATAGACCGGCCCGTCGCCGACGACGCGCCGCGCCTCCGAAGCGATCGCCTCGATGCCCATGCCGGGCATGTCCTCGGCATGGATCACGGTCATGCCGGAGGCCTTCGAGAACTCCCAGAGATATTCGGAACTGCCGCGAATGCCGATCTGGATCGTGCGCTCGGGATCGAGCACGCCCTCCAGGACCGCATGGCGGAAGGGCCCGCCATGGTGGAACTTGCACCCGTCGAACGGGCCGGACGTGTCGCAATGGGCGTCGATATGGATCATGCCGACCGGACGCCCGGCGCCGATGGCGCGCAGGATCGGCAGCGTGATCGAATGATCGCCGCCGACGGTCAGCGGGATCACGCCGGCCGCCACGATCTTCGCGATGGTCGCCTCGATGTCCTCGTGCGAACGCGCCAGATCGAACCGGCTGCGGAAGGGCACGTCGCCGATATCGGCGACGGCCAGTTCCGATCCCGGCATGGTCTTCAGAACATGGTTGTACGGGCCGATCCGCTCGATGGCGCGCAGCGCGCGCGGGCCGAAGCGGCTGCCGTTGCGGTTGGTCACGCCGAGATCCATCGGCGCGCCTATCAGCGCGACGTCGAGCTCGGCCAGATCGGGCGCCGACCAGTCGATGGTGCGAAACGGCATGTCGAGCAGCGTCGGCAGGCCCGCGAAGGGCGCGACGCGCGTGCCGCTCGGATTGATCAGCCGCTTGGCGATGCCGGCGAAATGCTCGTCGTGGATGGTGCTTTCGTTCGCGCCGGAAAAGCGCTCGCGGAGCGCGGCGAGCCTTGCCTCATCCATGGACGGTCTCCTCCGCGAAGAGCGCCTGCGCCAGCGCCAGCCGTTCGCCGAGATGGCCGAGCCGCTCGGAGGAGACGTTGGCGAAGGCGATGCGCAGATGGTTCTCGTTGCCGGGCCCGAAGAAGGGGCCGGGCAGGGTCACGATGCCGAGCTCGCGCGCCAGCCGCTCGGCCACGACCGCGGCCGGAATGCCCGGAAACGGGTGGCGCACATAGGCGAAATAGGCGCCGAGCTGCTCGATGCGCCAGTCGGGATGCGGCGCCATGGCGTTGCGGAAGACCTCGGCGCGCGCCTCGATCTCGGCGGCCGTCGTCCGGCGGTAGTCGGTGAGCCCCCCGATCGCCCAGGCGAGCACCGCCTGGGGCGGGCGCGGCGCGCAGATCTGGAGCGAATCCAGCACCTTCTCGGCCTCGGCCAGGAAATCCGCGCCGCCCGTCATCGCGCCCATGCGATGGCCCGGAATGGCGTAGGACTTGGAGAAGGAGTAGAGCCCGACCAGATGCTCGCGCCAGTCGGGCTTGCCGAAGAGCCCGTGCGGGGCGCGGTTTCCGGCCGGCAGGAAGTCGCGATAGGTCTCGTCGAGGATCAGCCAGAGTCCGTTCTCGGCGCAGAAATCGTAGATCGCCTCGATCGTCTCCGGCGGATAGATCGCCCCGGTCGGATTGTTCGGCGTGACCAGCGCGACCGCCTTCACCTTGTCGCTCATTGCAGTCTTCAGCCCGTCCAGCGTCGGCACGAACCCGTCCTCGGGCCGCGTTTCCAGAGGGCGGATCTCGATGCCGAGCATGTCGAGCGTCATCTGGTGGTTGAAGTAGAAGGGCACCGGCAGGATCACCGCGTCGCCGGCCCCCGCCACCGTCATGACGGCGACGAAGAAGGCTTGGTTGCAGCCCGCCGTGACGGCCACTTCGGACGGCGCCACGGGCGCGCCGTAGAGCGCCGAGACGTCGGCCGAATAGGCCTCGCGCAGCACGGTGTCGCCGAGCACCGCGCCGTAGCGCGCGCCCTCCGCGCTGGCGGCGGCCTCGCCGAGGCGCCGGGCGAGGTCCTCGGGCGGCGCGTTGCCGGGCACGGCCTGGCTGAGGTTGATCAGCGGGCCGGCGCGGCCGTCATAGGTCTGCGCCCAGCGCGCCGCCTGGCTGATCGGCGGCGCGGGCACCCGCGCCAGGGCGGGATTGATGGCGAGCATGAACGACGCCTCCGATCAGCGGCCGAGAAAGGCCGTGGTGTCGTCGAGGGCGAGGGCGAAGCGGTCCAGCATGTCCATCAGCTCGGGCTCGGTGATGATCATCGGCGGGCAGAAGGCGATCTGGTCGCCGATGGCGCGGATGATGACGCCGTGCTCGTGGCCCTTGTTGAAGAGATAGCCGCCCGCCTTGCCGACGGGATCGAACTTCTGCTTCGTCGCCTTGTCCGCCACCAGCTCCACCGCCGCGATCAGCCCGACGCCGCGAACCTCGCCGACGAGCGGATGATCGGAGAAGCGGCGGCGCAGCTCGCGCTGCAGGATCTCGCCCATGGCCGCCGCATTGGCGACGAGCTCGCGCTCCTCGATGATGGCGAGATTTTCGAGCCCCACCGCCATGGCGACGGGATGGGCGCCGGCCGTGAAGCCGTGTCCGAACGTGCCGATCTTGGCCGTGTTGTCCGCGATCGCCTGATAGACCGCGTCCGACATGAGGATGGCGGCGAGCGGCTGATAGGACGAGGTGATCTGCTTGGAGACGACGAGAATGTCCGGGTCGATCCCGTAATAGTCGCAGGCGAACATCGTGCCGAGCCGACCGAATCCGTTGATGACCTCGTCCGCGACGAGAAGGATGTCGTTCTTCCGGCAGACCTCCTGGATCTTCGGCCAGTAGCCGACGGGGGGCGGCAGCACGCCGCCCGCGCCCATCAACGGCTCGCCGATGAAAGCCGCGATCGTGTCGGCGCCGACCTCCTCCAGGTAGGCCTCGAACTCCGCGACGAGCCGGTCCGTGAACTGCTCTTCGCTCTCGCCGGGCAGGCCGAAGCGCCAGAAATGCGGGCAGGTCAGGTGCTTGACCGGAATGTTCGGCAGGTCGAAATCGCGATGGTTCGTCGGCAGGCCCGTCAGCGAGCCGGACGTGATCGTGATGCCGTGATAGCCGTTGATCCGGGCGACGAAGCCTTTCTTCTCGGGCCGCCCCAGCGCATTGTTCATGTACCAGACCATCTTGACGACGGTGTCGTTCGCCTCCGAGCCCGAATTGGTGAAGAACACCTTGCGCAGGCGCTCCGGGCTGATCTGGATCAGCCGCTCGGCGAGCAGGATGGCCGGCTCGTTCGATTTGTGGCTGAACGAATGGTAGTAGGGCAGCTTCTGGAGCTGGGCATAGGCCGCATCCGCCAGCCGCTTCTCGCCGAAGCCGACCGCGACGCTCCAGAGACCCGACATCGCCTCGATATATTTGCGGCCCTCCGTGTCGTAGACATAGACGCCTTCGCCCCGGTCGATGACGATCGGGCCGATCTCCTCGTGCTTGCGCGCATTGGTGACGGCGTGCAGCAGGTACTCGACGTCTTTGGCGTAGATCGAGTTCGGCAGGGCATTCGACATGGCGGCGCATCCGATGGCTCAAAGGGAGCCTTATCCTTAGCACCGCCTCAAGCCTGAGCGCAAAGCGGATGCGCCTCGAATCTAGGCGATGCTCGCGCGATGCGGCTTCGACAGGAAGCGCGAGCCGGCGGCGACGAAGCGCCAGGGCGTATCGGCGCCGCGCGTGATCCCGATGCGCAGACCGGCGGCCGTTTCGATTCGGGCGGTGCCGGCGCGAAGCTCGAAAGGGGGCGCGTCGAGCGCGCGCCCGTCGAGGCTCCGGTCGATGCCGAGCGCCTGTCCGAGGCGGCCGGGGCCGGAGGCGAGGAGCCTGATATCGGCCACGCCCCGCCGCTCGCGCATGGTCTCGATCCCCGCCGTCGGCTCCAGCGCGCGGATCAGCACGCCGCTGCCGTGTCCCGCCCGCTCGCAGACGACGTTGAGGCACCAGTGGATGCCGTAGGACCGGTAGACATAGGCATGGCCGGCGGGGCCGAACATCGAGGCGTTGCGCGGCGTCATTCCGCCGAACGTGTGCGAGGCCGGGTCGGTCTCGTCATAGGCCTCCGTCTCCACGACGATGCCGCCGACGCCGTCGACGAGAAGCGTCGCGCCGATCAGCTCGGCGGCGACGAGGGAGGAGGGGCGCTCGAAGAAGGCTGCGGGGATCATCGTCTTCCTGCCGTGCTCGTTCGCGCCTAGAAGGAAGATAAACTGCGGAGCGACCGCGTCTCGTCAAGCATCTTATTCTCATATAAGGATGTGTTTATATGATCGACGAGACACCGTCCCAAGCTGATCGCCGGGTGCCCATGACCAACCTCACCGACCGCCTCTTCGACGCAGCGCCCGTTCGCGAGGACTCGCTGACGGCCCTGAAGCGCGCCGCTGCCGAGCGCATTCTCGTTCTCGACGGCGCCATGGGCACGCAGATCCAGGGGCTCGGCTTCCACGAGGAGCATTTCCGCGGCGACAAGTTCGTCGGCTGCGAGTGCCACCTCCAGGGCAACAACGATCTTCTGATCCTGACGCAGCCCAAGGCCATCGAGGACATCCACTACGCCTATGCGATCGCGGGCGCGGACATCATCGAGACCAACACCTTCTCCTCCACCTCCATCGCCCAGGCCGATTACGGCATGGAAGATCAGGTCTACGAGCTGAACCGCGACGGCGCGCGCCTCGTGCGTCGGGCGTGCCTGCGGGCCGAGGCCGAAGACGGCAAGCGCCGCTTCGTAGCCGGCGCGCTCGGGCCGACCAACCGCACCGCCTCGATCTCGCCGGACGTGAACCGGCCGGGCTTTCGCGCCGTCTCCTTCGACGAGCTGCGCATCGCCTATGCCGAGCAGATCCACGGCCTCATCGACGGCGGCGCCGACCTCATCCTGATCGAGACGATCTTCGACACGCTGAACGCCAAGGCCGCGATCTTCGCCTGCTCGCAGGTCTTCGAGGAGAAGGGCGTCACGCTGCCGGTCATGATCTCCGGCACGATCACGGACCTCTCCGGCCGCACGCTCTCCGGCCAGACGCCGACCGCCTTCTGGCATTCCGTGCGCCATGCCAGCCCCTTCACGATCGGCCTCAACTGCGCGCTCGGCGCCAACGCAATGCGCGGGCATCTCGCCGAAATCTCCTCCGTCGCCGACACCTATGTCTGCGCCTATCCGAATGCCGGCCTGCCCAACGAGTTCGGCCAGTACGACGAGAGCCCCGAAATGATGGCCGCGCAGATCGCGGGCTTTGCCGACGAGGGCCTCGTCAACATCGTCGGCGGCTGCTGCGGCTCGACGCCCGAGCACATCCGCGCCATCGCGAAAGCCGTCGCCGGCAAGTCGCCGCGTGCCATCCCCGAGCATGTCCCGCAGATGCGCCTGTCGGGGCTGGAGCCTTTCGTGCTGACGAAGGAGATTCCCTTCGTGAATGTCGGCGAGCGCACCAACGTCACGGGCTCGGCCAAATTCCGCAAGCTCGTGACGGCCGGCGACTTCGACGCCGCGCTGCCGGTGGCGCGCGATCAGGTCGAGAACGGCGCGCAGGTCATCGACATCAACATGGACGAAGGCCTGATCGACTCCGAGAAGGCGATGGTCGAGTTTCTGAACCTCATCGCCGCCGAGCCCGACATCGCCCGCGTTCCCGTCATGATCGACAGTTCCAAATGGTCGATCATCGAGGCCGGCCTCAAATGCGTGCAGGGCAAGCCCCTGGTGAACTCGATCTCCATGAAGGAGGGCGAGGAGGCCTTCCTCAAGCAGGCCCGGCTCGTGCGCGCCTATGGCGCGGCCGTCGTCGTCATGGCCTTCGACGAGGAGGGGCAGGCGGATACCGAGGAGCGCAAGGTCGCGATCTGCACGCGCGCCTACAAGCTCCTGACCGAACAGGTCGGCTTCCCGCCGGAGGACATCGTCTTCGACCCCAACGTCTTCGCGGTGGCGACGGGCATTGAGGAGCACGACAATTACGGCGTGAACTTCATCGAGGCGACCCGGCGGATCGTGGAGACCCTGCCGCATGTCCACATTTCCGGCGGCGTCTCGAACCTCTCCTTCTCCTTCCGCGGCAACGAGCCCGTGCGCGAGGCGATGCACGCGGTGTTCCTCTACCACGCCATCCAGGCGGGCATGGACATGGGCATCGTCAATGCCGGCCAGCTCGCGGTCTACGAATCCATCGACCCGGACCTGCGCGAGGCCTGTGAGGACGTCGTCCTCAACCGTCAGCCCAAGGCCGGCGGCACGGCGACCGACCGCCTGCTGGAGATCGCCGAGCGCTATCGCGGCTCGGCCGGAAAGCAGGCGCGCGAGCAGGATCTGGCCTGGCGCGAATGGCCGGTGAACAAGCGCCTCGCCCATGCGCTGGTCAACGGCATCACCGAGTATATCGACGCCGATACGGAGGAGGCGCGCCTGGCCGCCGCCCGGCCGCTGCATGTCATCGAGGGCCCGCTGATGGACGGCATGAACGTCGTCGGCGACCTCTTCGGCGCCGGTAAGATGTTCCTGCCGCAGGTGGTGAAGTCCGCCCGCGTGATGAAGCAGGCCGTCGCCCATCTCCTGCCCTTCATGGAGGAGGAGAAGCGGCTGAACGGCGGCGAGGAGCGGCAGGCCGCCGGCAAGGTTCTGATGGCGACCGTGAAGGGCGACGTCCACGACATCGGCAAGAACATCGTCGGCGTCGTCCTCGCCTGCAACAATTACGAGATCATCGATCTCGGCGTCATGGTGCCGGCCGCGCGCATCCTGGAGGAGGCGCGGAAGCACAAGGTCGACGTGATCGGCCTCTCCGGCCTGATCACGCCCTCGCTCGACGAGATGGTGCATGTCGCCTCCGAGATGGAGCGCGAGGGCTTCCACATCCCGCTTCTCATCGGCGGGGCCACGACGAGCCGCGTCCACACCGCCGTCAAGATCGACCCGCGCTACAATGCCGGCCAGACCGTCTACGTGACGGACGCGAGCCGCGCGGTCGGCGTCGTCTCGAACCTCCTCTCGCCGGAGGCGCGGGACGGCTATGTCGCGGGCATTCGCGACGAGTATCTGAAGGTCGCCGCCAACCACGCGCGCAGCGAGGCCGAGAAGAAGCGCCTGCCGCTGGAACGCGCCCGCGAGAACGCGATGAAGCTCGACTGGTCCGCCTACGTGCCGCCGCGCCCGAGCTTCCTCGGCACCCGCGTCTTCGAGAGCTACGATCTGGCGACGCTGGCACGCTACATCGACTGGACGCCCTTCTTCCAGACCTGGGAGCTGAAGGGCCGCTATCCGCAGATCCTGGAAGACGAGAAGCAGGGCGAGGCCGCGCGGTCGCTCTTCGCGGATGCGCAAGCCATGCTGAAGCAGATCATCGAGGAGAGCTGGTTCCGGCCGCAGGGCGTCATCGGCTTCTGGCCGGCAGGCTCCGTCGGCGACGACATCCGCCTCTTCACCGACGACAGCAGGGCAGAGGAACTCGCCACCTTCTTCACCCTGCGCCAGCAGCTCTCCAAGCGCGACGGCCGCCCGAACATGGCCCTGTCCGATTTCGTGGCGCCCGTCGGCTCCGGGGCGGGCGACTATGTCGGCGGCTTCGTGGTCACGGCCGGCATCGAGGAGGAGGCGATCTCCAATCGCTTCGCCAAGGCGAACGACGACTACGCCTCGATCATGGTCAAGGCGCTCGCCGACCGCTTCGCCGAAGCCTTCGCCGAGGCCATGCACGAGCGCGTGCGCCGGGAGTTCTGGGCCTATGCGACCGACGAGACCTTCGCCCCGGAGGACCTTGCCGGCGAGCCCTACAAGGGCATCCGCCCCGCGCCCGGCTATCCCGCCCAGCCCGACCACACGGAGAAGGTGACGCTCTTCAAGCTGCTCGACGCGGAGAAGGCCGTCGGCGTGACGCTGACGGAGAGCTACGCCATGTGGCCGGGCTCCTCGGTCTCCGGCCTCTATCTCAGCCATCCCGAGTCGCACTATTTCGGCGTCGCCAAGGTCGAGCGCGATCAGGTCGAGGACTACGCGGCCCGCAAGGGCATGGCCGTCGCCGAGGTCGAACGCTGGCTTGGCCCGATCCTCAATTACGTGCCGGTGGCGGAGGCGGCGGAGTAGGAGGCGGAATTATTCGCAGCGGGTGGACGTTTGCTGCACGGCACATGGATGCCGGCCGGCGCGAGGCGCCCCCCTCTGGTCTGCCGACCATCTCCCCCTCAAGGGGGGAGATCATTCTCGCTGCGGACGGCTCAAGCCGATCGACGCCTTCAAAGCTGCCGATCTCCCCCTTGAGGGGGAGATGCCCGGCAGGGCAGAGGGGGGCGCCTCGCGCTAATCCCTCGCACATGACCCGATATCAAACGTCGTCATACCCACCGTCGTCCGCCGCGAACCCATCGTCCGTGCCGGCATCGTTGAACGACGCATCCTGATAGCCGGCATCGTCCGCCGCTCCGGTATCGGACACATCCCGCACATCCTCCTGCGGGGCTTCGTAGATGTTGTTCGTGACGGTCTCCGTCACCTCGGTCGTGCCGGCGGCCGCGGCGGTTTCGCCGCCGAACAGGCCGCCATGTCCGCCGAGCATCGAGCCGAGCGCGCTGCCGAGCATGACGCCGCCGGCGACGCCCACCGCCGTCTGCGCCGCGCCCGCCAGGAAACCGCCGCCTCCCATCCGGCCGCCGAACCCTGGCGTTGGCGGGGCGTAACCTTGCTGCGGATAGGCGACAGGCTGAGGCGCGTAGCCCTGCGGCGCCGCGGGCTGCGAATAGGCGCCGGGTTGCGGTTCGGCCTGTCCCCAGGGCTCGCGCGCGCCGACGCCGGGCACGGAGGTTCGCGCCGCCGTGCCGAAGCCAGCGCCGGCGCCGGCGCCGGGCGCGCGAGAGACGAAGCCGCCGCCCGAGCTTGCCGCTGGCTGCGCCTTCGCGGCCTTTTCCAGCTCGTCGATCCTCGCCTGCATTGTCGTCAGCGCCAGATCCTGCATGACGACCGTCTGCGCGAGATAGTAGGGGGCCGCCGGCTGGCGCTGCACCCGCTCGGCAATCAGCCGCTCCGCCTCGGCATCGCGCGGCCCCGCCTGCCGCTCGACATCCTCGATCCGGGTGAAAAGGCCGTCGATGGCCTCGCGATCTCTCGTATCCATGGCACCTCGTCCTTTCGATCCATCATCCTCCCGCCGCCTTCGCGGCTTTGCGAAGGCGGATGAGAATGAAATCTTCGCAAGAAACGAGGCGTGCTCCCGCCGGCTCCGCGGGTCGCCGGGAACGGTCCTACTCCGCCGGCTCCGCCACCGCCCTGGCCTCGCGCGGCAGCAGCTTCTTCAGCCAGCGGCCGAGCACGCGCTCGATGTCGTCCACCACCGTATAGACCGCCGGCACGTAGACGAGGCTGAGCACGGTCGAGGAAAGAAGCCCGCCGATGACGGCGATCGCCATCGGCGCCCGGCTTTCGGCGTCGGCGCCGATGCCGAGCGCGATCGGGGCCATGCCCGCCGCCATGGCGATGGAGGTCATGACGATCGGGCGGGCACGCTTGGTCGCGGCCTCGATCAGCGCGGTGTGGCGATCCGTGCCGGAGCGGCGCGCGAGGATCGCGTATTCGACGAGGAGGATCGAGTTCTTGGCCGCGATGCCCATGAGGAGAAGCACGCCGATCAGCACCGAGACCGCGATCGACGCGCCGGTGACATAGAGGAAGCCGAAGGCACCGCCGATCGAGAGGGGCAGGGCGGTGAGGATCGTCACCGGCTGGAGGAAGGAGTTGAAGAGGAGGACGAGCGTTCCGAACATCAGGAGGATGCCGACCGCGATGGCCGTGGTGAAGCCGGAGAAAAGCTCGGCCATGCGCTTGGCGTCGCCCTGCGTGCGCTCGTGAATGCCCGCCGGAAGCGTCTTCATCACGGGCAGCGCCTCGATGGCGGCGCGGGCTTCGCCGAGCGTCAGGCCGTTCAGCTCCGCCTCGACCGAGACCGTGCGCTCGCCGTCGACATGGTTGATGCTGGTCGGGCCGGCGCCGAAGGAGAAGTCCGCGATCGAGCCGAGCGGCACGGTGGCGACGCTGCCCCGGACGCTGAGCGAGGAGAGAATCGACAGATCGCCGCGCGCGGCGTCCGACAGCGTGGGGATGACGTAGATCTGGCGATCGCCGAGATTGTACTTGGCGAGCGCCCGGTCGGCATCCCCGAGCGTCGCGATGTTGAGGAGCGAGGCGATCTCGGCGGAGGTGACGCCGACGCTCGCCATCTTCGCCTTGTCCGGCGTGATCACCAGTTCGGGCTTGGCGGTGGCCGCGTCCGAGATCGGGTTGGAGAGGCCGGCAATGCCGCGCATTCCGGCCGCAAGCTCCGCCGCCGTCGCCGTCAGAAGCTCGCTGTTCTCGCCGACGAGCGTGATCTCGACCTTCGAGCCCGATTGGCCGTCCGCGCCGAACTGGATGCGCGCCCCCGGAATGTCGTCGAAGAGATGGACCGAGCGCGCCTCGAAATCCTGCTGCGAGACGGTGCGCTCCTCGCGCGGCTTGAGATTGGCCGTCACCGTCGCGGTCACGACGCTCGCTCCCGCGCCCATCCGCACCGGCCCCATCCCGCCTTCCGTCGTCGCGCCGATCGAGGCGAAGACGGAGGCGACCTCCGGCTGGCTCTTCAGCTTCGCGCTGACGGCCTTTGTCACGGCGTCGGTCTCGGCCAGCGTCGAGCCCGGCTGGAGCGCCACGGAAACGATCGAGCGCCCCTGGTCCGAGGCGGGCATGAACTCGGTCGGCAGCTTCGTCGCCAGGAAGACGGAGCCGGCGAAGAAGGCGATGCCGAGAAGCACCGTGATCCACCGAAAGCGCAGCGCCTGGCGCAGGATGCGAAGGTAGAGGAAGACCCAGCCGGGCGTGTCGTCATGGCTGTCCGCCCCGCTCGCCTTCACGAAATAGGCGCCCATCAGCGGCGTCAGCGTGCGCGCGACGAGGAGGGAGAAGAGCACGGACACGCAGACGGCGATCGCGAAGGAGACGAAGAGTTTGCCCGGAATGCCCGGCATGAAGGCGACGGGCACGAAGACCGCGACGATCGTCATCGTGGTCGCGACGACGGCGAGGCCGATCTCGTCGGCCGCTTCGATGGCCGCCTCGTAGGCCGACTTGCCGCTCCGGCGCATGTGCCGGACGATGTTCTCGATCTCCACGATCGCATCGTCCACCAGGATGCCGACGACGAGCGAGAGCGCCAGAAGCGTGATCGTGTTCAGCGACAGGTCGAGCCAGGCCATGACGGCGAAGGTCGGGATCAGCGACAGGGGCAGGGCGGTCGCCGCGACCAGCGTCGCGCGGATGTCGCGCAGGAAGAGGAAGACGACGACGATCGCGAGCACCGCGCCGAGCCAGAGCGCCTCGAAGGCGGCGTCGTAGCTCTCCTGCACGAAGGTCGAGGAGGACGTGACCTCGGCATAGCTTGCGCCCGCGTCCGCCGCGTCCAGTGTCCCGATGGCGGCGCGCACGGCGTTCGTCACCGCGATCTCCGACGAACCCTTGGCGCTGTAGACGGAGAAGGCGACGACCTCCCGCCCGTCGAGCCGGGCTCGGCTGCGCGGCTCCTCCCAGCCGTCGACGATCTCGCCGAAATCGGCGAGCCGCATCGACTGACCGCCCGTGATCGCGATCGGCGTCTCGCGCAGCGCCTCGATCGAATCGACGCGGCCGAGCGTGCGCACGGACTGTTCGGCGGCGCCCACGACCGTGCGACCGCCCGACTGGTTGACGTTCTGCGCCGCGAGCGCCCGCGAGATGTCGCCGACGGTGACGCCGAGCGCGTTCAGCCGGTCCGGGTCGAGCTTGACGAGGATCGCGCGCGAGACGCCGCCCGAGCGCGTGATCTTGGAGACGCCGTCCACCGCCAGAAGAGCCTTGGCGACGTCGTTGTCGATCTTCCACGACAGATCGTCCGGCGAGAGCGCCGGCGCGTCCACGACATAGGTCAGGATCGCGAAGTCGCCGGCATCGACCCGCGCCACCAGCGGCGTCTCGGCGGCATCGGGCAAATCGCTGGCGATCGAATCCACCGCGTTGCGCACGTCGTCGGTCGCCTGCATCAGGTCCATGTCGAGCGTGAACTCGATGGCGGTCGTGGAGGCGCCTTCCGAAATGGTGGAGGTCACGCTCTCGACCCCGGAGAGCGTCTGCACCGCGTTTTCCACGAGATCGGTGACCTGCGTCTCGATCTCCGTCGGCGATGCGCCGGTCTGGACGACGGTGACGGTCACCATCGGAAAGTCGATGTCCGGCATGGTGTTGACGCGAAGCTGGCCGAAGCCCCAGAGGCCGGTGAAGGCGAGCGTCAGGAAGAGGACGATCGTCGGGATCGGGTTGCGGATCGACCAGGCGGAAATCCCGTTCAACGCACGATCTCCACCGGGGCGCCCGTCTCGGCGGCCTGGCTGACCACGCGCACGACCGCCCCGTCGTTGAGGAAGCCGGCGCCCGACGTCACGACCCGCTCGCCCTCCGAAAGCGCACCGGAGACCGCGACGCGGTCGCCGCCGCGCGTGCCGACCTCGACGGGCTTCAGGAAGACCTGGTTGTTCGCGCCGACCACGAAGACGGCCGGCCGCCCCTCGCGGAAGGTCAAGGCGCCGGAGGCGACCGTCATCGTCTGCTCGCCGCCGGCCGAGACGCCGGCGCGAACGAACATGCCGGCCTTCAGCTTCGTGTCTCCGGGAAGTCCGATCCGCACCGTGCCGAGATGGCTGGCGGAATCGACGGTTTCGGCGATGGAGGCGATCCGGGCCTGGAGGACCGCGCCGTCCGGGCCGGTCACGTCGGCGGCGTCGCCGACGGCGATATGGGCGAGATACTGCTCGGGCAGCCGGATCGCCGCTTCCAGCCGGCCCTCGCGCTGAAGCCGCAGGATTTCCGCGCCCGCCTGCACGATGGTGCCGAGCGTCGCGGGCTTGGAGGAGACCCGGCCGGCGAAGGGCGCGCGGATCACCGTTCGGTCGAGCTGGACCTCCAGCGTCCTCACGGCGGCCTTCGCCTGTTCGACCGCGGCCCGCGTCGTCTCGACGGCGGTCTGGCGCTCCTCGATCGTCTCGGCCGCGAGCGAGCCGGACTTGCCGAGCCGCTGGCCGCGCTCGTTGGCGGAAACGGCGGCGGAAAAGCTCGCCTCCGCGCTGCGCTGCTGGGCCTGCGACTGCGCCAGCTCCGCCTCGATGAGGCTCGCATCCAGCCGGGCGACGACCGCGCCGGCTTCCACCCGGTCGCCCTCTTCGGCAAGGATCTCCACCAGCGCCAGCCCGCCGGTCGGCGCGCCCACCGCGACCTCCTGCCAAGCCTCGACGAGACCTGTTCCCGAGACCTTGGCGGCAACGCTCTCGCGCCGCACGGCATCGGTCGTGACGGTCAGGCTCACGCGCTCCTGCGTCGGGGGCACGGCGGCCGAGGCCGCGTCCTGCGCGCGGGTGGCGGAGGCGGCCGATGCGAAAGTCGCAAGCGTCAGGAGGCAGAGGAGCGGCTTCGACATGGCGTCGGCTCGGGCTTTCGCAAAGGCCGGCGGCGCCGGCGGAAAAGGGCGGGAGCTGAAACGTCCGGAGGGTCGGACGTTTCAGCTCCCTGGAGCGCCATGCGTCCCGAAGGATGCAAAGACGGACGCTCCATCTGCTGTTTCTCGGACGGACCCGAGGGCCCGGCGACGCAATGTCGGAACCGACGGCGCCGGTCCGGGCGGCCTCGGACACCGCGCCATGCTTTCCGATCTATTCTCTTCGAATGGCCCTGCCATGACCATGTGGTGTCGATGTGTTGCGAAATGTTGCGCGTCGCGGAGGCGGCCCTCGGAGGCGCGGCTTTGTGGCCTGGGCCGGAGAGGTTTCGATACGAAAAAGCGCTCGCCGGTCCGCATGCCATGCCGGATAAGGAAGGCCAAGCGAAAGGCGTTGGACCGATGGACAGCCGAAACAGGATTCTCGTCGTCGACGACGATCAGGAAATCCGCCGCCTGCTGGGCCGATACTTGGAGCAGCAAGGGTTCCAGGTGGTGCTGGCGGGAAGCCGGCGCGAGTTCGAGGCGCGGCTGGCGGAGGGCGAGGTCCAGGTCGTCGTCCTCGACGTCATGCTGCCCGACGGCTCCGGCCTCGACATCTGCCGCGACCTGCGCGACCGCCGGCCCGACCTCGGCATCATCCTTCTCACCGCGCTGAAGGAGGACGTGGACCGCATCATCGGCCTCGAACTCGGCGCCGACGACTATCTCGGCAAGCCCTTCAACCCGCGGGAACTCGTCGCCCGCATCAAGGCGGTGCTTCGGCGCACTGGCGAGCGGCGCGAGGAGACGGTCGAAGCGCCGGCCACGGGCGCCTTCCGCTTCGACGGGTTCCACGTCGATCCCTTGAGGCGCAGCGTCGCGGACGAGGCCGGCGCCGAGGTGGAGCTCACGGGCGCGGAGTTCGACCTACTCCTCATCTTCCTGGAGCGCCCGGGCCGCGTCCTGTCGCGCGACGTCCTCCTCGACCTTCTGCATGGCCGCGCCATCGATCCGTTCGACCGCTCGGTCGACGTCACGATGAGCCGTCTGCGGCGAAAGCTCGGCGACGGCGGCGTGTTCCGCCTCTTCAAGACCGTGCGCAACGGCGGCTATCAGTTCACCGCCGCGGTGGAGAAGCTCGGAGCCGCGCCATGAAGTCGCTCGGCGCGCGGCTGGCCATCCTCCTCGTCGCCTCGATCGTCGGCGTCGTGCTTCTGGCCGGTTTCATCACCATCCGCTTCGTCGGGCGCTGGGACGATGGAAGCTTCGAGGCGAGCTTCGTGCGGCAGGCGGAGGCGATCTCGGTTCTCGCGGGGGGATCGACAGCCGTTGCCGCCAAAGCCGGGCTGGATCTCGGACCCCGGCCCCCCGAGAATCGGATCGAGCGCGAGGATTCCGACCGTCTGAGGGAAGCGGCCGAGCGCATGGGCATCGACATCGTGCCCCTGGTCGAGGTGAAGGACACCGGCGTCTCCCGGCGCCGCATCGCCATTCCGATCGACGGGGCGAGCTATGCCTACATGCCCTTTCCCGGCCCGCCGCCGCAGCCGGTGAGCCCGCTCGTCACCTATCTCGCCATCCTCATCGTCGGTGCGGTCGCGATCTCGACGCTCGCGGCCCGCCGCATTCTGGAGCCGCTGAAGCTTCTGGAGCGGGCGGTCGCTTCCGTCGGGCCGCAGGGCGATATTCCGCGCATCGACGAGAAGGGCCCGGCCGAGGTGCGCGCCACGGCCGCCGCGCTGAACCGTCTCTCCGATCGCCTGAAGCTGGCCGTCGACAGCCGGATGCGGCTCGTCGCGGCCGCCGGCCACGATCTGCGCACGCCCATGACGCGGATGCGGCTTCGCGCGGAGTTCCTGCCGCCGGAGGAGCAGGAAACCTGGCTGAAGGACCTCGCCGAACTCGACCGCATCGCCGACAGCGCGATCCGGCTCGTGCGCGAGGAGGTGGCGGGCGGCGACGAGAGCGCCGCCTTCGCGCTGGATGCGCTGATCGGCGAGATCGCCGGGGAACTGCGCGAGATCGGCCGCGACGTGACGGAGGCGCTGCCGATGCCGCGCATCGACGTCGACGGCCGGCGCTTCGGCCTGAAGCGCGCGCTGCGCAATCTCGTCGACAACGCCGCGACCCATGGCGGCGGCGCGCGCGTCCGACTCGGCGAAGCGGAGGACGTGGCCATCGTCGAGATCGACGACGACGGGCCGGGCATTCCGGAGGACCTCCTCTCGCGGGTCTTCGAGCCCTTCTTCCGCGTCGATGCGTCCCGAAGGCAGGCCCATCCCGGCGCGGGCCTCGGCTTTGCCATCGCGCGGGAGATCGTCGAGGGTGCCGGCGGCTCGATCGCCATCGCCAACCGGACCGAAGGCGGCCTGCGCCAGACCGTCCGCTTGCCGCTGTCCCAGAGTCCGTCAGGTTCGTTCTGACCCTCAGGCAATCTGGCTTGGGACGCCCGGCGCCCCCTTATCCTGACGAACTCGAGGCCGGACGTCCGATCCGCCGAAAGCCCTATCGAACGAGATCGAGGAGGCGCGTCGCCGTTCCGGTCACGGCATGGGCGGCCGATCCCGTGACCTCCGCCGTGCGCGTCAGGATCGCCCCGCCGGACGGCACGAGATCCCCGACGCGGAAGCCGGCATCGGCGAGCTGGATCGGCATGGGCGGGCTTTCTTCGGCGGCGAGTTCGGCCACGCCGTAGATCTCGAGCCCGCGCGGGCTGACGTCGAAGGGCACCTCGCTCGGGCGCGGGGGAACGGCGGCTGGGCGGATGGCGGCGGCGAGCCGTGGCTGCGGCCGTGGCGTCGGCACCGCGACATGCGCGGCGCTCGGGAGAACCGCCGGCCGTGCCTCGCGCGCCGCCGCCGGAGCGGGGCTGGGCGGCACGACCGCGGCGACCTCTTCGGCCGGTGGCTTGGGCAGGATATGGTCGAGCGCGCTCCCGGCCTGGACGGGCAGGTCGAAGCGGACGGGAACGCCCGTGACGCGGACCGGATCGGCGGAGGGGAGAGCCGGCCCGGCCACGCCCGGCGCGCGTTCCGGCAGGAGATCGCGGATGTCGTAGCCGCCGACCGAGGCGAGATGCAGCCCGGCCATGACGGTCACGGACAGGACGGCCTGGACGCCGAGCCGCCGCGCGAGGGTCCAGATCGGGCGAGGCTTGCGGGCGCCTGTCGGCTGGTTCGTGGTCGCGGTCATCGGTCGGTCCCCTGAACGTGTCGGTCGGGGGAGACCATCGGCCGCAGCTATGGCCGCATTTCGGCGGCGCGATAACGTTCGATGACGGCCGTGCAACATTTTGTATCCGGGGCTGCCCGGACACCGGCTCTTTCCCGTCAGTTGCCGCCGAAAAGCTCGACCGAGGGCTTGGCGCGAAGCTGGAGATAGGTCGGGTCGAACTGGCCGACGGCCTTCAACTGCTCCCAGTTGAGGATCGTCACCGTCCGCCGTTCAACGGCGATGATCTCGTCGGTCCGAAGATCCTGGAGGATGCGGTTGACGTGGACGACGCTGAGACCGAGCGCATCGCCGAGCTCGGTCTGGGTGAGGGGGAGCTTGTAGCGAAAGCCATCGGCAAGGCCGATGACGTCGAGCCGCAGGAGAAGTTCGCAGAAGAGATGGGCGACGCGCGCGCGCGCCGACATGCGCCCGATGCCGGTGATCTTGGCGCGGAACGTGGCGCCGTCGATCAGCGTCTCGCGCCAGAGCGCGGCCGCCACGCCCGGCCGGCTGTTGCAGAGCTCGTGCATCGCCGCATGCGGCACGAAGCCGAGCCGGCTCGGCACCACGGTCGCCACGCTGTGGTCCATGATGTCGAGATGCAGGCTCTGAAGATCCGGCATGTCGCCAGGAATGTTGAAAGCCAGGATCTGCCGGCGCCCGTCCGCGATCACCTTGTAGCGGCAGGTCAGGCCCTGGAGGACGAAGCAGCACTGATGGGGCCGGTCGCCGTCCCGGACGATGTCGAGGTCGGCCGGAAATTCCCGGACCGTCATCGGAAGCCGCTCGAAAGCCGCCTCGTCGTCCGGAGCCAGATCGATGATGCTCTTCAACCGCAGGATGACCGGCCTGAATGTCAGGACGTGTACCAACAGGATCTCCTTTGCGACGCCGACGAAACCGCGCGAAAGGGCCGACTCGGGGGAGCCCGAGCCGGCGTCAGCCGCTGGTGATGCTTCGCAATGTTCGGGCGAAAGATCGACCCACGGAAACGCTTAGTGGATGCATGGCTATAAATTCGGCTGATCGTCGCCCTGGTCCGCGGCACCTCGACCCCGGCCGGAACGATGCTCGACCGGCCCCCGTGCCCGGCCGGGGACGGCCTCCCGGTTTCTCGCTATGCGAGAATGTTCGACAAAAGGAGAAGGAGGCCCGCCACCATCGCGTAGACGACGCCGAAGACGACGAAGCTCGAGATGAAGGAGAAGACGACGCCCGCCAGGATCCACACCCCGTCCCGCTCGAGAAGGCCGAGCGAGAAGAGGCAGATCGTAATGGCCGGCAGCATGTTGCCGAGCGGGATGGGCAGGATGAGGATGACCGCCATCAGGAGGCAGAGCGCGCCGACCGCGTATTCCGCCGGGGGCCGCGCGACGGCGACGAGCCGCGGCTTCAGAAGCCTTTCGGCGCGGGCGATCCAGGGCGCGGCGCGCTCGATCATGGCGGCGAAATCGGTGCGCGGCAGCGAGCGGTTGGCGATGATGCCGGGAAGCCAGGGCTTGCGGCCGAAGGTCAGCTGCGCGGCGAGGAAGACCAGCGGCGCGCCGAGAATGGCCGAGGTGCCCGGCGGCGTCGGGATCGCGTTCGGCATGGCGAAGATCAGCATGAGCGCGCCGAAGGCCCGATCCTGCATGGCCGCGACGAGATCGGCGATCGAGACGCGCTCGCGGGACGTGTCGTTGGCGATGGCGAGGAGGATTTCCGCCAGCGTCCGCTTCATGAGATGCGGCGGTTCGACCGGCGCCTCGGAGACGATCGCGGGGGGCGCTGCGACCACCGCCGCCGTCTCCGCGTCCTCGGCTCCCGTCTCGCAGTCGATCGGGTTGTCGTCTCGGGGAGACATCGTGGGAATCATAGGGCGGGGTCCGCTGTTCCAGTCCTTGGCCGGACCATGCCCTGAAAAGATGACGCTTTCGGCAAGACGATGGCCGGAGCGAGCCTCATAGCGAGAATTGCTGACCCATTTCCACGACGCGGTTGGTCGGCAGGGAATAGAAGTCGGACATATCGGCAGCCGATATGGCCATCGAGATGTAGAGCTTGTCCTGCCAGAGCGGCATTCCGGAGGTCGCGACCGGTCGGAAGGCGCGTCGGCTGAGGAAGAAGGAGGTCGACATGATCTCGAACTTCAGCCCCTTTTTCTTCGCCAGAGACAGGGCTTTGGGCACGTTCGGCTCTTCCATGTAGCCGAAGCTGAGAAGCACGCGGGTGAAGAGTTCCGAGACCTCCTCGATGTGAACGCGCTCGGCCGGCGGCACGCGCGGCACGTTTTCCACGCGGATCGTCATGATCAGATTGCGCTCGTGGATCACGCCATTGTGCTTGAGGTTGTGCATGAGCGCGGAGGGCGCCGTCTCGGGATCGGAGGTGAGATAGACCGCCGTCCCGCGCGCGCGCATCGGCTTGGAGCGCTCCAGCATCCGCGTCAGGTCGTCGAGCGCGATGCTCTCGCGCCGGGCCTTGTCGTAGACGATCCGCGTGCCGCGCACCCAGGTCCACATGAGGAAGGAGAGGACCGAGGCAAGCGCCAACGGCGCATAGCCGCCGTCGAGCACCTTCAGGAG
The DNA here is from genome assembly GCF_001425485.1 of Aureimonas sp. Leaf427. Taxonomy (GTDB): domain Bacteria; phylum Pseudomonadota; class Alphaproteobacteria; order Rhizobiales; family Rhizobiaceae; genus Plantimonas. The sequence goes on from NZ_LMQW01000051.1 coordinate 51,270, forward strand.
GTTCGAGCCGAGGAAGATGAACTCGATCACGAGGAAGGGAATGATCGCGAGGGCGGACAGCCAGACCGACCACTTCCAGCACTTCCAGAGGAAGAGGAAGGCCAGGATCGAGGTGATCACCATGTTGCCGGTGACGGCGATGCCGTAGGCGCTGGCCAGACGCGCCGAGCTTTCGAAGGTCCAGACGAGCACCATCACGCCGACGAAGAGAAGGGCGTTGACCTTGGGAATGTAGATCTGCCCGAACTGCTGCTCGGACGTGTGGCGCACTTCGAGGCGCGGCAGAAGGCCGAGCTGGATCGCCTGCTGCGTCAGCGAGAAGGCGCCGGTGATGACGGCCTGGCTCGCGATGACGGTCGCCATCGTGGCGAGGATCACGAGCGGGATCAGAGCCCAGTCCGGCGCCATCAGGTAGAACGGATTCTCCAGCGTCTCCGGCCGCGCCATGATCAGCGCGCCCTGGCCGAGATAGTTCAGCGTCAGCGCGGGAAAGACGAGGCCGATCCAGGCGATGCGGATCGGCTTGCGGCCGAAATGGCCCATGTCGGCATAGAGCGCCTCGGCGCCGGTGATGGCGAGGAAGACCGAACCGATGATGATCAGCGCCATCCAGCCGTGGTCGACGACGAAGTAGATCGCGTTCATCGGGTTCAGCGCGTGGAGGATGTCGGGCCGGTCGCCGATGTGGAGGAGGCCGAGAAGGCCCATGACGACGAACCAGACGAGCGTGATGGGCCCGAAATAGGTGGCGATCTGCCCCGTACCGCGGCTCTGGACGAAGAAGAGCGGAATGAGGATCGCCGTCGTGATCGGCAGCACCCAGTCGTTCAGCGCGGGCGTCACGAGCTTCAGGCCCTCGACGGCCGAGAGCACGGATATGGCCGGCGTGATGACCGCGTCGCCGTAGAAGAGCGAAGCGCCGATGATGCCGATGACGACGAGGAAGTTCTTCTTGCCCAGCGCCTTCTGCGTGAGGGCGAGGAGCGAGAGCGTGCCGCCTTCGCCGTTGTTGTCGGCGTTGAGGATCAGCAGCACGTATTTGACCGTGACGATCAGCGTCAGCGCCCAGATCAGCATGGAGACGACGCCGATCACCTCGGAATCGAGCAGGCCGTCCGCCGCCGAATGCACGAGCGCCTCGCGCAGCGCGTAGAGCGGACTCGTCCCGATGTCGCCGTAGACGACGCCGATCGAGCCGAGGAGAAGCGTCCAGAAGCCGCTCGGCGCATGCGAAGGATCTTGCCGGCCCGCCGGCTGTTCGATCCCGATCTGTGAGGACAAGAGGCAGATCTCCGGCATGCTGCAGACCGTGCCGCGATGCTCGGGGCTCGGTGGCACGGCCAGAGACCTACCCCGAACGCATCCTGGCGTGCAGTGCGCGCATCATAGACCGGACGCAATGGCTTGGCGACTGTTGTCGCAGCGCAACATCGCCGCGCCCCCGGCCGGGGCCGGGGACCCCGGAGCGAAGACCCCGCGACGCCGCGCGGGTGTCTTCGCTCGGTCGCGGAGCGGGGCGGGGCCCGCGTCAGGCCGCGGAGGGCGTTCCCTGCGGCGCACCGTCGCTTGGCCCGTGGCCGATGGCGGGCTTCGGCGCGTCGGCCTTCGGCTTCTTGTCCCGCGTCAGGAGCTTGAAGAAGAGCGGGATGAAGAAGATCGCGATGAAGGTCGCCGCCAGCATGCCGCCGATGACGCCCGTGCCGATCGAGTGCCGGCTCGCCGAGCCCGCGCCCGTCGAGATCGCCAGCGGCACGACGCCGAGGATGAAGGCGAGCGAGGTCATGACGATCGGCCGGAAGCGGAGCTTGGCTCCCTCCAGCGCCGCATCGTAGGCGCTGAGGCCCTCCTCGCGCTTCATCACCGCGAATTCCACGATCAGGATCGCGTTCTTGGCGGCGAGGCCGACGAGGGTGACGAGACCGATCTGGAAGTAGACGTCGTTCTCCAGACCCCGCAGCCAGATCGCCACCAGCGCGCCGCACATGGCGAAGGGCACCGCCAGGATGACGGCGATCGGCAGCGACCAGCGCTCGTACTGGGCCGCTAGGATGAGGAAGACCATGAGGATGCCGAAGCCGATGGCGATGGCGCCCGTGCCGCCGGTCTGAATCTCCTGATAGGCCGAGCCGGTCCAGGCGATGTCGTAGCCCTCGGGCAGGGCGCCCGCGATTTCCTGCATGGCGGCGAGCGCCTGTCCCGACGAATAGCCCGGCGCGGGCCCGCCCGAGACCTTGGCGGCGGTGAAGGCGTTGTAGCGCTCGATGAGGTCGGGGCCGACGACGCGCGTCACCTTCAGGAGCGAATCCAGAGGGATCATCGAGCCGGAGGCCGACTGGACGAAGACGAACTTCAGGTCCTCGGGCTTCTCGCGGAACTGCGCCTCGGACTGGAGACTGACCTGATAGTTGCGGCCGAGCAGCGTGAAGTCGTTGACGTAGAGGCTGCCGAAGGTCGCCTGCATGGTCGTGAAGATCTGCTCGATCGGCACGCCGAGGGCCTTGGCCTTCTCGCGGTCGACGTCGATCTTGTACTGCGGCACGCTCGCCGTGAAGGTCGTGCGAACGCCCGCAAGCTCCGGCCGCTTGGCCGCCTCGGCGACGAGTGCGTCCGTGGCCTCGATCAGCTGCTGCGTGCCGCCGCCGCCCCGGTCCTGGACGAAGAGGTCGAAGCCGCCGGTCGTGGAAAGGCCCTGGATCGGCGGCGGGTTGAAGGCGAGCACCATGGCGTCGCGCACGCCCGCATTGGCGCCCATGAAGGCGCCCGGCAGGTTGCGGCCGTCCTGTGCGGGATCGGTGCGCTCCTTCCAGTCCTTCAAGGTCACGAAGGCGACGCCCGCGCTCGTCTTCTGCGAGCCCGAGAGAAGGTCGAAACCGGCGAAGGTCACGGCGTCCTGCACGGCGGGATTGGCGCGGATGTTCTCGCTGACCTGCTTCATCGCCTCGGTCGTGCGCACGAGCGAGGAGGCCGGCGGCAGGATGCCGACGACGAAGTTCGATCCCTGGTCCTCGTCCGGCACGAGCGAGCCGGGGAGGGTGGCGAAGAGATGATAGGTGCCGAAGCAGATGCCGGCGAAGAGCGCCAGCGAGAGGAAGGCATGGCGCATCAGGAAGCCGACGCCGGCTCCGTAGCCGTTGGTCAGCTTCTCGAAGCCCGTGTTGAACCAGCGGAAGGGCGCCCAGGGCTTGGAATGCGAGTTCTTCAGGATGATGCCGCAGAGCGCGGGCGTCAGCGTGAGGGCGACGATGCCGGAGATCGTGACCGAGACGGCGATCGTCACGGCGAACTGGCGATACATCGTGCCCGCGAGGCCGCCGAGGAAGGCGACGGGGATGAACACGGCGCAGAGCACGAGCACGATCGCGATGACCGGGCTCGTCACCTCGGACATGGCCTTCGCCGTCGCGTCCTTCGGCGGCAGGCCTTCGGTCGTCATGATGCGCTCGACGTTCTCCAGCACCACGATGGCGTCGTCGACGACGATGCCGATGGCGAGGACAAGCGCGAAGAGCGTCAGGAGGTTGATCGAGAAGCCGAGCACCAGAAGCATGCCGAACGTGCCAATGATCGACACCGGCACCGCGATCATCGGGATCAGCGTCGCGCGGAAGTTCTGGAGGAAGACGAAGACGACCACGAAGACCAGCACCATCGCCTCGATGAAGGTCTTGATGACCTCCTCGATCGAGGCGGTGATGAACTTCGTCGTGTCGTAGGGAATGGCATAGGAAATGCCGTCTGGGAACGAGGCCTGGAGTTCGTCCATCCGGGCGCGCACGCCCTCCAGCGTCTCCAGCGCGTTGGCGCCGGGCTGGAGATAGATGCCGATCGGAACGGTCGAGGCGCCGTTATAGGTCGCGTTGAACGCATAGTCCTGCGCGCCCAGCTCGACGCGCGCCACATCCTTGAGAAGCAGCGAGGCGGCGTTGGCGTTGGAGCGCAGGATGATGTTCTCGAAGGCCTGCGCGTCGGGCAGGCGTCCGCCGGTCGTCACCGAATAGGTGAAGGCGAGTTCGTTCGGGTTGGGCTCGGCGCCGAACTGGCCGGCGGCGAACTGCGCGTTCTGCTCGCGGATGGCGGTGGCGACGTCGGTCGGCGTCAGGTTGTACTGCGCCAGCTGGTCCGGCCGCAGCCAGATTCGCATGGAATAGTCGCGCTGGCCGAAGAGCTGCGCGTCGCCGATGCCGGAGGAGCGCTTCAGCTCGTCGAGCACGTAGAGAAGCGCGTAGTTGGACACGTAGGTCGCGTCGTAGCGCGGGTCCGCCGAGGTCATCGTCAGAACGGCGAGGATCGAGGACGAGCGCTTCGTCACGGTGACGCCGAGGCGCTGGACCTCGGTCGGCAGCGAGGAGACGGCCTGCTGGACGCGGTTGTTGACGTTGATCGTCGCCTGATCCGGGTCGGTGCCGCTGGCGAACGTCACCGTGACGGAGGCCGTGCCCGACGAGGAGTTCGTCGACTTCATGTAGATCATGTCCTCGACGCCGTTGATCTGCTCCTCGAGGGGGGCGGAGACGGTCTGCGCGAGGGTTTCGGCACTGGCGCCGGGATAGGCGGCGGAGACCACCACTTCCGGCGGCACGAGCTCGGGATACTGCTCGATCGGCAGCGCCCGCATGCCCATGATGCCGGCGAGGAAGATGACGATCGAGATGACGGAGGCGAAGACCGGACGGTCGACGAAGAAGCGCGCGTTCACTGCGCGCCCTCCTTCGCGGTGGAGGAGTTCGGCGACTGGCTGGCGGACGCCGCAGCGGCGCCGGCCTGTGCGCCCGCGGCATTGCCGGCGGGTGCCGCCTCGCTGGAGCCTGCCGGCGTCGCCGCCTTCTGCGGAACGGAGGGACCGTCGGCCGCGACGGCCTCGGGCGCGGACGGCGCGACGGGTGCGTTAGGCCGGACCTTGACGACGCCGACGCTGACGATCTTGTCGCCGGCCTTCAGGCCTTCCGAGATGACGGTGCGGTCGCCCATCTCGGTTCCGGTGCGGATGGGGCGGACCTCGGCGACGTTCTCGGCATTGACCGTGTAGACGAAGGGCCCCTGCGGACCCTGCATCAGCGCCATGGTCGGGATCGAGACCGCGTTCTCCAGCGTCAGGCCGCTGACGCGAACGCGCACGAACTGGCCGGGAAGCAGCCGGTTGGCGGGATTGCCGAGGACGGCGCGCGACAGGATCGTGCCCGTTTCGGTGTCGATCGAGGACGAGGTGAAGTCGATCGTGCCCTTCTCGGGGTAGACCGTGCCGTCGCCGAAGGAGACCTCGACCACGAGATCGTTGCGGTTGCCGCTGGCGGCGCCCCCTTCGACGAGCCGGCGGATCGCGGCGGCCTCGGTGTCGGCGGCGGAGAAGTTCACGTAGATCGGGTCAAGCTGGCTGATCTTCGTCAAAAGTGTGTTGACCGCGACGAGGCTGCCTTCCGGCACCTGCTCCAGGCTGGTGATGCCGCCGACTGGCGCGTTGACGGTCGCATAGGTGAGGGACAGGCGGGCCGTCTCCAGCGTCGCCTGCGCGGCTTCCACCTGCGCTTCCGCCAGTTCGCGCGAGGAGGTCGCGTCGTCGAACGTCGCCGCAGAGGCCGCGCCGCGCTGGGTCAGCGTCTGCTGGCGCTCCTCGGTGCGGCGAGCCTGGCTCAGCGTCGCCTGCGACTGGGCGAGCTGTGCCTGGGCCAGCGCCACCTGCGCCTCGAACTCGCGCGGGTCGATGCGGAAGAGAACCTGATCGGGCTGGACGCGCGTGCCTTCCTCGAAGGTGCGCTGCAGAAGAATGCCGGGAACGCGCGCCCGCACCTCGACCTCGCGCGAGGCGACGACGCGCCCGGCATATTCGTAGGTGATCGGAAGCGGCTTCTCCTCGATCGTCTCCACCGTCACGGCCGGCGGCGGCGGGGCGGCCCCGCCGGGCGCCTGCGCCTCGGCAAGGCTCGTCGGCAGAAGGAAAAGGGCCGCTGTGGCCGCGAGACCGGAAAACTTGAAATTCGTCATGGGGCGATCCGCGACCGGACAAGAGGGGTGGACTGCTGCGCTGCGGTATTTACATACGGGACTGAATGTAAGCAAGGACACGAAATTGTCACGTCGAACGAAGGAAGAGGCCGCCGCGACGCGCGATGCGATCATCGACGCCGCCGAAGTCCTGTTCGATCGAAGCGGCGTCGCCCGCACGTCGCTGGAAGCTATCGCGCAGGCGGCCAAAGTCACGCGCGGCGCGATCTACTGGCATTTTCGCGACAAGACCGATCTCTTCGGCGCGATGCAGGACCGCGCCCGCCTGCCGCAGCGCCAGTTTTTCGAAAGCCGGATCGTCGATCTGGAGAACCGCAATCTCGATGCTCTGCACGAGGCGACGGTCGAGATGATCACCCGCTTCCTGGCGGACGAGCGGGCGCGCCGCGTCTACACGATCATCCTCTTCCGCTGCGAATATGTCGGGCCGGCCGGCGACGATCTTCTGCGCTGCGAAGCCGACGACGAGATGCGCGCGATCATCCTCCAGGTCTTCCAGCGCGCGGCGGAAACCGGCGAACTCTCCCCGAGATGGCGTCCCCAGCTGGCCGCCGACGCCTATATCTGCGCGCTCGTCGGGCTCTTTTCGGAAGGCCTCCGGCGCAAGGGCGAGATCGACATCGTCGCGGTCGGCGAGCCGCTTCTGGCCGGCCTCTTCGCCGGATTTCGCGCGCGGACCTGACGCGTCAGGCGACGCGCCGCCCCTCGCGATAGACCGCCGCGACGACGGGCGGCGACCCCGGCATCGGGCGGACGAGGGCGAGGTCCGCCCGCAGCCCCGGCGCGATCTCGCCGCGATCGGAGAGCCCGACCGCCTCGGCCGGATGTTTCGTGACGAGCCGGATCGCGTCGGGCAGGGACGCCGCCCCCGTTTCGGCCATCAGGAAGACGGACTGGATCAGGCTGAACGGCACGTAGTCCGATGACAGGATGTCGAGAAGGCCGGCCTTCTGCAGGTCGAGCGCCGAGACATTGCCGGAATGCGAGCCGCCGCGCACGACGTTCGGCCCGCCCATCAGCACCTTCAGCCCCGCCGCATGCGAGGCGCGGGCCGCCTCCAGCGTCGTCGGGAATTCGGCCAGCGCGACGCCGAGGGCGAGCGATTCCTCGACATGGGCCGGCGTCGCGTCGTCGTGGCTGGCAAGCGCGATGCCGAGCGCGCGGCAGCGTTCGGCGATGAAGGCGCGGTTGCCCGGCGCGTAGCGCTCGGACTCGGCGATGCGCAGCGCGCAGAAGGCGTCGAACTCGGCCTCGCTGAAGGCGAATTTGGCGATGTGATAGGCGCGGTAGGCCGAGATGTCGGTGAACTGCCGCTGGCCCGGCGCGTGGTCCATCAGCGAGACGAGCTTCACCAGCGGGTTGACCTCGAAGCGCTCGAAGCCGCTGGCGGCGTTGTCGGCTGAGACCTCGCAGCGCAGATGGATGAAGTGGTCGGCCCGCAGCCGCCCCTGCGCCTTCGCCGAGACGATCGCCTCGCCCATCTCCAGCATGTCGTCGGTGCCGAGGTCCGCCTTGTCGTCCATGCCGACGCGCAGCGCGTCGAAGACCGTCGTGATGCCCGAGCCCGCGACCTGCGCGTCATGCGCCTGGAGAGCCGCCGTCTTGTTCCAGCGAACGCGGGGACGCGGCCGGTAATGGCCCTCGATATGGTCGGTGTGAAGCTCGATCAGGCCGGGAACGAGCGTCTGCCCCTCCATGTCCTCGCCCCGTCCGGCGAGGCCGGTCGCGACCTCCGCGATCAGCCCGCCGCGCAGCACGAGATGGCCGGAGACGATCTCGTCGGCGAGGACGAGACGGGCGTTGTCGAGGATCGTCTCGCCGCTCATCGGTCCGCCGGCTGGCCGAAATGGTGCAGCGAATGCACGCGGAACGGGGCGCCCGGCGAGGGCTCGATGAAGAGGGCGAGACTGCTGAGGACGAGCGGCGCGCCGTCGAAGGCGGCAAAGCGCTCGGCCAGACGCGGCGCGACCCTTGCGCGCTCGGCCTCCGGCACGGAGCCGGTCAGCGTCATGTGGAAGCGGAAATCTTCGAGCACATACGGATAGCCGTAGGCGTCGAGATGCGCCCTCTGGCGCTCGCTCAGTCGATCGGGGCGCCGCCGCGCGATCTCCGCCTCGGTGAGCCCGGCGCGATAGGGCTCGAAGGCCTCGATCAGGGCGGCCTCCAGATCCGCCAGCGGCGCGCTCGGCGCAGACGGCACGAGCGCGAAGAAGGAGCCGATGGCGGAAAGCTCGATCGCAGGCAGCGTCACGGCCGGGCGCGAGGCGCAGAAATCGGCGAGCCGCGCGTCGACATCCTCCAGATCGAACCCGTCCGCGATTCGAAACGGCGCGCGCATCGTCGCGTGGAACCCGTAGCGCGCAGGCTCTGCGACGAGCGGGTCGATGGCGGGATCGGGTTCCCGCGTCGGCTCGCCGGAAAAGGCGTCGCGGCCGAGCCAGAGCGCGGCGGCGCGCGTCAGCGCCGCGCCGGCCGGCGGCGTCGCATAGATGGCGACTCGCATTCAGAAGATCCTGGCTCGGGTGGCGGAGCGGGTGAGGACTGTCGGCACAGCACCACTTAAGCGGCGCGGCGGACGAGGGCAATCAGCCCTCGTATCGGTCGAGGAAAGCCGCGGCACGGGAGCGATCCTTCCGGGCGGCGGACGGTCTCCGACCGCCCGAGCCGGTTTGGTCAGAGATGGATCGGGTTCGACCAGGCCTGCCGGCCCGTCTCGTCCATGACCATCACGCGGCACCAGTCGCCGGCGAAGCGCTCGAGCGGCAGGTCCGCCTCCACCATGCCGGGAGCGCCGCGATAGACCGCCCGCGAGCCGCGCCCGACGATGCAGGCGCCGGAAACCGGGGAGGAGCGCACGCGCAGCGTCTCGCCGTCGATCGAAATGTCCTCGATGACCGGGCCGCGCGAGGAGTAGAACTGTCCCGCCTTCATCGCCGCGAGCAGCGCTTCGGGCGTGTTGTCCTCCGCCTTCACCATCATCCAGCCGCCGAAGGCGTCCGGCGTCTTGAAATGCGCGTCGTCGGCCGCGTAGCCGGTGAGCCGGTGGCCCTCGCTGAGGAGCTGGTCGAGGAGGTAGGTGCCGTCGCCGCGCACGTTCTCGACGTCGCAGCCTGTGTTGTAGATCTCGACCGTGTGCGCGATCCCGGCGAGCGCCCGCCCGTCCTCGATCGTCAGGGACGACCATTGCGGATGGGCGATGCCGACGAAGGCGCCGGCCTCCACCGCGCGGCGCGCCAGATCGACGCCCGTCTCGCCCTCGCCGAGCGGCGCGAAGTCGCCGGGCAGGCCGCAGGCGAGAATGTGCCAGAGCTCCTTCTGGCTGTTCTCGGGCGCATGCAGCTCCGCGCCGAGGATCGTCGTGAAGCTTTCCGTCCGGTAAGTAGCCGTGTCGACGACGGGATAGCCATACTGCTCCAGGAAGTGGTCGGAGAGGCAGAGGAAGTCGTAGCCCTTCTCGGCATAGGCTTTGCAGACGAAGTCGGGCGTCAGCGCGCCGTCCGACCGGGTCGAGTGGGTGTGGATGTTCCCCCGGTAGAAGCGGCCGGGGGACTGGAAGGCGGCAAGACCCATGTCGATCCTCGTCGATGCAGTGAGCGGCGAACATAGCGCCCCGTCGCGACGGCGCCATGTCGGTTCCGCGCATCTGCAGCGAACGGCAGCCCGGCTCCTTCGTCTCCCGGGTCCGTGTGTTGACGCCTCCCTGCCGAGTTCGTAATCAATGGGATGTCGGCTTGGGCACCCGGCGGGAGAGAGCGCTTGAGTTCATCCACTGCGACCAAGGCGCCTTCGGGCGCCGATGCTGCCGTTCGCCTGCGCCTGGAGCGCCTGAAGACCGGTCTCCAGGACGGCCTGATCGGCTGCGAGACGCTGGTCGAGCGTCTCCTGATCGGGCTCCTGTCCGGCGGGCATCTGCTCGTCGAGGGCATGCCGGGCCTTGCCAAGACGCGCGCCGTCAAGCGCCTGTCGGAAGGGCTGGAGGCGAGCTTCCACCGCGTCCAGTGCACGCCCGACCTGATGCCGGCCGACATCACGGGAACGCCCGTCTTCCAGCCGGCCAAGGGCACGTTCGAGTTCTCGCCCGGTCCGGTCTTCGCCTCGCTGGTCCTCGTCGACGAGATCAACCGCGCGCCGCCGAAGGTGCAGTCCGCGCTGCTCGAGGCCATGGCCGAGCGGCAGGTGACGTCGGGCGGCCAGACGCACGCGCTGCCCGATCCCTTCATGGTCGTGGCGACGCAGAACCCGATCGAGCAGGAGGGCACTTTTCCGTTGCCCGAGGCCCAGCTCGACCGCTTTTTGATGCATGTCGTGGTCGGCCTGCCCGATGCGGCGGCCGAGCGGCGCATTCTCGACCTCGTGGAGGCCGAGACCGTGTCCCAGACGGGCGCGATGGCGACGAAGCTGACGCTGGCCGAGGTGCGCGAGGCGCGCGACGCTGCGATGCGCGTCCATCTCTCGCCGGCGCTGAAGGACTTCATCGTGCGCCTCGTCACCGCGCCCCGCAGCGCCGATCCGGCCTCCGAGATCGGCCGCGCCATCGAGCATCCGCCGAGCCCGCGCGGCACGCTCGCCCTGGCCGCGAGCGCCAAGGCTCGGGCCTATCTCCACGGGCGCGACTTCGCCATTCCCGAGGACGTGGCCGATCTCGCCGGTGACGTTCTCGCCCACCGCACGCTTCTCACCTGGCGGGCGAGCGCCGACGGGCAGACGCCGCGCGGCGTCATCCGGCGCCTTCTGGGTGAGGTGGCTCCGCTCTGAACGCGCAGCTGGAACGGGCCTGGGAGGGCAGGGCATGAGCACCACCGGCGGCGACGGAACGAGCCTTGCGACCGATCATCTCCTCGCCATCCGCCACCTGATCGGCGCGGGCGAGCCGGGCGCGAACGCGCGCACGATGATGCTGCCCGGCGGCATCGTCACGCGAAAGCGCGGCCGGGGCCTCGAGACCGACGACATCCGCCCCTTCGCCTATGGCGACGACGTGCGCCATGTCGACCGCAACACGACGGCGCGCACCGGCGAGCTTCATGTGCGCAGCTTCCGCGACGAGCGCGAGCGCTCCGTTCTCCTCGTCGCGGACTTCCGGCCCTCCATGCTCTTCGGCACCAAGCGCGCCTTCCGCTCTGTCGCGGCGGCCGAGGCGCTGACGCTGGCGGGCTGGCGGGTGGCGGGGCAGGGCGGGCGCGTCGGAGTCTTCGCGGTCGGCGGGGCGGAGACCTTCTTCCACCGGCCGGGCGCCGGAGACCGCTCGATGAAGGCCGTCGCCGGGCGCCTCGCCGCCGCCCATGCCGCCGCGCTCGCCGCCAAAAGCTCCGAGGAGCCGCCGCTCTCCGAGCTGATCGAGGCCGCCGGCCGCACGCTGCCCCATGACGGAACGCTGCTTCTCGCCAGCGCGCTCGACCGTCCGGGCGAGGATTTCGACGCCGTCGCCCGCGATCTCGTCCACCGCGCGGCGCTCGACGTGTTCCTCACCGTCGACGCCTTCGAGCGCGCCCCGACGCCCGGCACCTATCCCTATCTCTCCATGGAAGGCCGCAAGGGCTCGGGCGAGGTGAAGGACGCCAGAGCCGCCGGCGAGATCGACGCGCGGGTGCGCCGCATCGAGCGGCTGGGCGGACGCGCGCTCGTGCTCGACGCCTCGCTGGAGCCGCTGTCGCTCGCCGGACTGATCGAGGTTTTCGATGCCCGACGCCGATAAGATCCTGGAGGCGCTGCGCCCCGCCCATCTGCCGCCGGCCGCAGCCAACCTCTCGCTCGGCGACGTCGCGCTGCCCGTCGCGATCGGGCTTCTCCTGGCGCTGCTCGTCGCCCTTCTCTGGCCGCGCCGCATTCCCGGCCGGGCGCGCGTGGCGGCGAGCGCGCTGGCCGAGCTGAAGCGCGCGAAGACCCTGCCGCCGGCGGAGGCGCGGATCGTCCAGGTCCGGCTTCTGCGCCGCGTCGTCGCCGCGCGCGACGGGCGGGAGGCCGCGCTTTTGAACGGCGAGGCCTTCGCCGCCCATCTCGACCGAAGCTTCGCCACCGACTTCTTCACCGCCGGTCCCGGCCGCGCGCTCGTCTGCGGCCTCTACGAACCCGGCACGGCCGAGGCGCGCGGCACTGTGTCCGAGCGGCTGGAAGCCCTCTTTTCCGGCGTGAGGGCCTGACGCCATGCCGCTGCCGGACGCCTTCGACTTCGCTTGGCCGATCGCCTTCCTTCTCCTGCCGCTGCCCTTTCTCGTCATGCGCTTCCTGACGCCGGCGGGCGAGGCGGGCGGCGCCCTGCGCGTGCCCGAAACGGTCGCGGCCGGCTTTGCCGAAGGCGCCGCCGTCCTGTCCGCCGAGAAGCGCCGACTGGCGCTCGCCTGGCTGCTCTGGGCGCTTCTGGTTCTCTCGCTCGCCGGCCCGCGCACGGTCACGGCCGCCCCCGCCGCCCCCGCAACCGGCCGCGACATCATTCTCTCGCTCGACGTGTCCGGCTCGATGGAGCGGCCCGATTTCGAGATGAACGGGGAAAAGCGCCGCCGCATGGACGTGTTGAAGACGCTGGCGCGCGCCTTCGTGCTCGGCCGCGCCGGAGACCGCGTCGGCCTCGTCGTCTTCGGCGAGCGCGCCTTCGTCGCCTCGCCGCTGTCCTTCGATGTGGAGGCGGTGGCGAAGGTCGTGGACTCCATCGATGTCGGCCTTGCCGGCCGCTCCACCGCCATCGGAGAGGGGCTGGGTCTGGCGCTGAAGAAGCTCTCCGAAAGCGACGCCAAGTCCAAGGTCGTCGTGCTCCTCTCCGACGGCGCGCAGAATGCCGGCACGGTGCAGCCGAGCTCGGCGGCCGGCCTCGCCAAGGCGCTCGGCGTGCGCGTCGACACGATCTCCATGGGTCCGATCGAGCTCGGCGGCGGCGAGCGCGGCGACGAGGGCGTGGATTCGCAGACGCTCTCCGACGTCGCGTCCGAGGCCGGCGGCGAAGCGTTCCGCGCCCGCACCACCGAGGAGCTGAAGGGCGTGATGGATGCGATCGACAAGCTGGAGAAGAGCCCGAGCGCGGCCCCGGCGACGATCGTCCACCGCAGCCTCTGGCCCTTTCCCGGCTCCCTCGCGCTGCTTGTCGCGGCCGGCATGATGCTCGGGCGAAGGAGGATGGGATGATCGATCTGTCCGGCTTCGGCCTCCTGCGCCCGTGGTTCGTCCTGGCGCTGCCTGTCGTCCTTCTTCTCGGCTTCCTCGCCGCGCGCCGCGTCTCCGCGCTCGGCGGATGGACGAGGATCGTCGAGCCCCGGCTTCTCGACGCCATGGCCAAGCGCGGCGGCGTCGTCGCCGGACGCGGCCGGCGCAACCTGGTTCTCGCCGCCCTCGGCCTCCTCATCGCGCTCGCGCTCGTCGGCCCCGCGCTGGAGCGCCCGGCGACGGAGAGCTTCCGCAATCTCGACGGCACGGTCGTCGTGTTCGACCTGTCGAAATCGGTGGCCGAGGCCAAAGGCTTCGAGGCCGCGCGCACCGCCGCGCAGGAAGCGCTGGAGGCTTCCGGCACCCGACAGGCCGCGCTCGTCGTCTTCGCCGGCGAGGCCTTCATCGCCAGCCCCTTCACCTCCGACCACGCCGCCCTGGCGCGGACCATCTTCGGCCTCGACGGCACGACGGTGCCGGTCGCCGGCTCCCGCCCGACGCAGGCGCTCGATCTGGCGCTGGAGATGCTGCAGGGCGCGGGGATCGTGGCGGGCGACATCCTCCTCGTCTCCGATGGCGGGACCTTCGGCGAAGGCACGCGCGCTGCCGCCGCCCGCATCGCCGAGGCCGGCTTTCGCATCGACACGCTCTACACCCAGTCCGCCATCGGCCGGGACGGCAATCCCGGCGAGCTGGCGGCCCTGGCCGGCCTCTCAGGCGGCGTCGCGGGCGACGTGTCGGACCTCGCGCCCGTCATCGCGGCGCTCGCCGACGATTCCGCAAGGCGCATCGGCGCCAGCGACTTCCGCGCGCTCGCCTGGGTCGATCTCGGCCCGCTCCTCCTCCTGATCGCGGCGATTCCCGCGCTCATGCTCTTCCGGAGAACCGCGTGATGGTCCGCCTCGCTCTCGTCCTGGCGCTCACCGCGGCCGTCCTCGCCCTCGGGGCCTTCGGCAAGGGCCGCGAGAGCGTCGCGCGCAGCCTCGTCGAGCTCGGCCTGCCCGGCCTTGCCAGCCATGTCAGCGCCGATCCGGCGCTGGCCGGCTATGCCGCGCTTGGCGCCGGCGACTTCCGCCGCGCCACCCGGCTTCTGGAAGATCGCCAGGACGCCGTCTCCGCCTACAACCGCGCCGAGGCGCTGGCCCGCACGGGCCGCATGGAGGAGGCGATCGCCTCCTACGACGTGGTCCTCGCCTCTCATCATGTGACGCGCTCGCTCGTCGCCGATGCCGGCGCCAACCGGCAGCTTCTCCTCGCCTTCACCGGCATCCAGCCGCAGACGGGCGGGCGGGCCAAGACGAACGCGGCGGCCTTCGGCGAGAAGGACCGCTCGTCCGGCGATCCGAGCGACAGCGGCAAGGAGACCGCGACCTCCGGTGCCGGCCGCGCGGGCGACAAGGAATCCTCCTCCCAGGCCAAGGCGCCCGGCGGCAGCCGCGTCTCGCGGCTCGGCACCTCGCGCCAGGGCGACGAGTCCGGCATCGGCGATGCGCGTGGCTCGGCGGGCGATGCCGGCGGCGCCGGCCGCTCCGGCGGGCAGGCGAGCGCGGCCGTCATCACCATGGCCGAGATGCAGCGCAACGTGCAGAAGCGCTTCGACCAGCGCTCCGTGCCGGCCACGCGCCAATGGCTGAAGACCATCGCCGACGATCCCGGCGCCTTTCTGAAGGTGCAGCTCGTCGCCGAAATGGAGCGCCGCAAGCGCGAGGGTCTCGCCCTCGATCCGATGGCCGACACATGGTGACGCCGATGCGCATCCTGGCGCTGCTTCTCGTCCTTTCCGGTCTCCTGTCCGGTCCGGCACTCGCCGGCGACAAGCCGCCGGAGGCCTTCGGCGAGGTCAGTTTCGAAATGCCGGAGGGCGGCGCCTATGCGCAGGAGATGGTCACCATGGTGGTCCGCTTCTACTTCAAGGCGCGCGCGACGACCGAATCCATGGAGCAGCCGGATCTGGCCGATCTCGGCTGGACCCAGCTCGGCCGCGACGTCTGGGCGCCCACCAAGATCGGCTCGGCCAACTGGTTCGGCGTCACGCGCCGCATCGCGATCTTCGCGCCGGAGGCCAAGACCTACACGATCCCGCCTTTCACCCATCACGTCACGCTGATCGATGCGGAGGACAAGCGCTGGAAGGTCGATGCCGTGTCGAAGCCCGTCGAGCTCTCCATCCGCCCCTGGACCGCGCCGACCGACGGGCCGGAGGACGAGGACACGTGGTGGCTTCCCGCCCGCTCGGTCGAGATCGCGGATGCCTGGAGCGTCGATCCCTCGACGCTGAAGGCCGGCGAGACCTCGCGCCGGCGCCTGGAGGTGACGGCCGCGGGAACGCTGGCCGAGCAGCTCCCGCCGACGATCGACACCCAGTCGCCGGGCCTCGTCATCTTTCCCGGCCCCGTCGAGCGCCGAACGGAGATCGTCGAGGGCCTGCCCGTCGCCCATGCGATCTACACCTACGACGTCCGCCCCCATACCGGCGATCCCGTGATCCTGCGCGAGGTGCTCCTGCCCTGGTTCGACGTCGCGGCGCGCGAGATGCGCCAGGCGATCGTGCCGGGCGCCAGCGTCGGGGAGGGCATGGTGGTCCCCGGCCAGCCGCTCGCCGATGCGAAGGACGCCTGGAGCCCGCTGGCGCGGCTCGCCCTCTCGCTCGGCTCCGGCGCTCTCGCCTTCGCGGGCGGCGTCGCGCTTCTGCTCGCCCCCGGCCGCCGCGACCGCGAGCCGGTGCCGCGCCGCCTTCTGGACGGTCTGGCGCGCCGACGCCGCCTCGTTCCCGTCTACCTCGCCGACTGGAGCGGCAGGCCGGAGGCCCTGCGCGCCGCCGTCTACCGGCTGGCCCTCGAAGACGGCGCCGAAGGCCGGCGCTGGCTGGCCGATCCGACCGTTGCGCAGGCGCTCGCCGAGGTGGACGGCGCGCTCTTCGGCGGGGGAGGGGACGGCACGGTGCCGCCCGCCACCGCCGGGCGGCTGACCGACTGCGTTCTCGCCGCCCGTCGCCGCGTGTTCCGCGAGGCGGCACGGCGCCCCGAGCCCGCGCTCGCCGCCGACGCCTTCGGCCGTTAACCGCTTGAAGCGCAATCCACGTCCGCGCCGTTGCGACACGGGTTCGAAGCCTTAATGTCTGCTTAATCCTTGCCGAAGGAGGAGGCGCGCTTCGATCGTGCGGCGCAATGCGAGGCGGCACACGATGAGCGTATCCCAAGGCTATACCCTGCGCGGTCAGATCCGGGCGCTGGAGACGACGACGCATGTGACGCTCGCCGTTCTGGCGCTGGCGAGCGGCGTCTTCACCTATCTCGGCGTGCGCGAGCTTCTCGACGGCTCGGCGACGACGGTCTTCTTCGGCGCGGTCATCTACTCGACCTCCGTCTCCGTCGCGATCTACGCTTTCTGGTCCTATCTCCTGCGCTTCATGCCGCATGTGCGTCAGGCCGGCAGCCGGCGGATGCTCTATGTCGCGATGGCGATGGGCGCCTGCTTCATCATGGCCATGTCCTCCTGGCTGAACGCCTCCGCGCTCGCCGGCTCGGCGGCCCTGGAGCAGCATCTCGCCAACACGACGGAGGACTATCAGGAGCGCTTCAACGCCGCGCACGAGAACGCGCTGGCCTCGCAAAGCCTCCTTCCCGATCTCCAGCTCGCCTCCCAGCGCTTCGCCGGCCTCGCCGACATCGAGCGCCAGTCCGGCGCGCTGACGGGAACCTCGGGCTCGGGCACCGTCGTGCAGCTCCTGTCGCAGATGTCGACCCAGCTGAGCGGTCTTCAGGCCGAGGTCGAAGGCTCGCGCACCGCTGTCGAGACGATCTTCGCGGAAGGCAGCAAGCGCCTGTCCACCATGCGCGAGCTCGTCTCGTCGGGCGGCCCCGTCGCGGAGCGCTCGAATGCCTATGCCGAGGAGGCGGTGCAGCTCTCCGGCCTGATCGCCGGCCTGCAGCAGACCTCCGTCGCGCCGGCCGTCAAGCGCGCCGCCGCCGATCTCGGCCAGACCTTCATCGCTCCGGTCGCCGACGGCACGGATGCGGAGCTGCAGACCCGCCAGAGCGAGGTCGTCGGCAAGGTCGAGGCCGCCGTGAAGGCGCAGAGCGTAGCGCTGGGCGCGGCCGCCGACGAGATCCTCGCCCGTCCGGTGATCGAACCCGTGCGCTTCACGCCGCTCTCGGCGCCCGAAGCCGTCATCCGCTATGCCCGCGACTTCCTGCCCTCCTGGGCCGGCGCCATCGCGATCGATCTCGTGCCCGGCGTCCTCATCTTCATCCTCTGCATCGTGCAGGAGGTCATCCGGCGCGAAGAGGGCGACGAGATGGGCGAGGTCGAGATGAGCACGGCCGAGCTGATGCGCGCCCTTCGCATCCAGCAGAAGCTGCGCCTCGCCGAGGAGGGACGCGGCGAGATCGTGATCGGCGAGGCCGAGGACGACATCGTCCAGCGCAACGACCCGGTCGCGCCCTTCCCGAAGACCGTGCATCGCTAAGGGACCTCGATGATCGAGAGCGACGCCTCTCCCGGCCGCTTCGAACGCCTGTGGCGGCGCGTGCCGGACGGAACGGTGCTGCGCGCCACCTTCTACACGCTGCTCGCCATGGCGATCGGCGTCGTGGCGCTCGACTATCGCGACATGGCGCTGGCTTCGGCGGACACGGCGCGATCCTCGCGCACCGAGCCCGTTCCGCTGGAGCGCCCCGTGCCGGGCGACCAGATCCGGCCCTATCTGCCGAAGACGATCCCCGTCGGCCCCGATCGCGGGGAGCCCCGGCTTCCCGGCTATGACGGCCCCGTCGACGGCGAAGCCATGGCCGCGCCCATGCGCTTCGTCGAGGCCGGCGGCGGCATCCTCACGGCGATCGGCCGGATCGATCGCGGCAGCGTCGAGGCGTTGCGCACGGCGCTCGACAGATCGGAGCGTCCGATCGCGGCGCTCGTCATCCATTCGCCGGGCGGCTCGGTGTCGGACGCCGTCGCCATGGCGCGGCTGGTGCGCGAGCGGGGCCTCGACACGCGCGTTCCCGCCGATGGCTACTGCGCCTCCGCCTGTCCGCTTCTCTTTTCCGGCGGCCGCGAGCGGCGGGCCGGCGCGGGCGCCTGGATCGGCGTGCATCAGGTCTATGCCACTGATGCGCCGGGCCCGGCGCCGATGCGCGACCGCGACCGGTCGATCTCCGAGATCCAGGCGACGACGGCCGAATGCCAGGAGCTGCTTCTCGACATGGGCGTCGATCCCGCCGTCTGGATCAAGGCCATGCGCACCGCGCCGGAAGACCTCTACGTCCTCACCGAGGCCGAGCTGAAGGAGCTGAAGGTGGTCACGCCCGAGCGCTTCGGCCCGCCCATGCCCGAGGCGTTGAAGCCGCAGGCCTGATGCGGCGAAGCAAAGCCATGCCGTCAGGAATCGACGGTCGGATGCTCCGCGAGGATGCGGCCGAGCCAGACGGAAAGCGAGGCGAGGGCCGGCGCGCGGTAGAGCTCGATCTCGTTCAGCGTCTCGTGCCGGGCGCCCGCGATCACCTCCGCGCTGATGCGCCGGGCCCCGTTGACGCGAAGGCGCGCCGCCAGCGTCTCGATCGCCGTTCCCTTCGCCGTCGCGGGGTCTTCGCTGCCGCCGAGAACATGCAACGGAAGGTCCGGCGAAAGCAGCGTCAGCCGCTCGGCCGAGCCGCCCTGGCGCACGAGTTCGACGATGTCGCCGGCCATGGAGACGGTCGGCGTGAAGCCGCAGAGCGGATCGCTGAGATAGGCGTCGACGGCGGCGGAATCGTGCGAGAGCCAGTCAGCCGGCGTGCGCGCGCCCGGAACCGAGCGGCCCCAGGTCTCGAAGGTCGCGCGCGCGAAGAGCCGGCTTCCGACATCCGAGCCCTTGAGGGCGCGCTCCACCTTCAGCGCCTGGACGGCGAGGCGTTCCTGCAGGCCGAAGGTGAGGTTGGCGTTCCAGATGGCGACGCCCGCCAGCTCGGCGCCGTGCCGCTCGGCGAAGTTCAGCGCGATCGAGCCGCCGAGCGAATGGCCGAAGACGACCACCGGCAGGCCCCAATGCTCGTTCTGCGCATGAACCATCACCGCATGGGCATCCGCGACGACCTTCGCGGCCCCGTTGGACTTGGCGAAGCGCCGGAGCGGCGCGTCGAGCGCGGACGTCGATCCATGGCCGCGATGATCGTGTACGAAGACTTCGAAGCCGAGCGCCGCCATCTCGCCGGCGAAGCGCTCGTAGCGCCCGGAATGCTCGGCGAGCCCGTGCTGGACGAGCAGGATGCCGCGCGGCTCGCGCCGGGCTCGCGCGGTGCGCACGTTCAGCGCCGCGCCGGTCGGACTGTCCAGGGTGAAGCGCTGGTCGTACAAGGGCGTCTCTCCTCGGCGCTTCTCTCGCGGACGGGCGGTCTCCCGCCTCGATCCGGACGGCCGGACATAGCGAGCGATAGCGCTTCGCCGGAGTCTCCGATAGCGCTGAAATCGATGCCGCGATGCTTTCTCCGCGGGCTCTTGCGCCGGCTACCGAAATCGAGGATGTTGCCATAATGTTCTTTTTGCCGCTCCCTCCTTCTCGCGTCTTTCCGGCAACCGGGCTGCTCGTCTCGGCTCTCGCGACGGCTGTCATTCTCTTCGGCGCCGGATCGGGCCGCGCCCAGCCGGTGCTGGATGGCTTCTTGCGCGCGACCGAGGCCTGCGCGGCGACGCCGGCCATTCGAAGCGCGGACAATCCCGGCGACATACGATTGAAGCCCGGCACGACCTACCGCCTCCTCGCCGAGAACAAGGCGAACGGAACGCACTATCTGGTGGTGACGCCCGGCGCCTCGCCGGAGAAGAGGTGGATCGAGAAGACCTGCGGCGCGCGCGTCGCGTCGGTCGAAGCAGGCGGCGCGTCCACGGCCGAGACGGCTCCGCCGCCGCCGCGCGGGACGCCACGCCGCGCCGATCGGCGCATGACGGGATCGCGCATGATCGTCGCGATGAACTGGCAGCCGGCCTTCTGCGAGACCTCGGGGCGTCCCGAATGCGCCGCGCAGACCGCGGACCGGTTCGACGCGTCGAACTTCGCGCTGCATGGTCTCTGGCCGCAGCCGCGGGGGCGCGAGTTCTGCGGCGTTTCGAGCCAGCTGCGCGAGGCGGACGAGCGCGACTGGAACGCCCTGCCGCCCCCGGAGCTGTCCGCCGAGACGAAGAAGGCCCTCGACGAGGCGATGCCGGGCACGCGATCGGGCCTCGACCGGCACGAATGGCTGCGCCACGGCACCTGCTACGGCACCGACGCGGAGGAGTATTTCCAGGATTCGCTGGAGGTGCTGAAGGCGGTCAATGCGTCCGGCGTGCGTGCGCTCTTCTCGGGGCGCGTCGGGCAGAGCGTCAGCCGCGACGAGGTCCGCGCCGCGTTCGACCGGAGCTTCGGTGCCGGCACCGGCGACCGCGTCCGTCTTACCTGCCGGCGAGACGGCGGCCGCGAGCTGATCTCGGAGATCACGCTCGGCCTCTCCGGCGACATTCGCCCCGGTGCCGATCTCGCGCCCCTGATCCTCGCCGCGCCGGAGGTTCGGGGCGGCTGTGCGGGCGGCATCGTCGACGCGGTCGGACGGCAGTAGCGGGTTTGTCCGGGAAGGTGTCCGGCGTCTCGATCCGGGGTCGTCCGGCAAGGGGCGAAGCCCTGCCATGCGCGCCCATTGTTGCTCATCGGCGCCGGCTGGCTTAAGTCAGGCGCAAATCCCGCCTCATCCGACCTTGGAGAAGCGCGCGCCATGGCACGCCAGTTCATCTATCACATGTCGGGCCTCAAGAAGGCCTATGGCAACAAGAAGATCCTGGAGGACATTCATCTGTCCTTCTACCCCGAGGCCAAGATCGGCATTCTCGGCCCGAACGGGTCGGGCAAGTCGACGCTTCTGAAGATCATGGCGGGCGTCGACACCGAATATACCGGCGAGGCCTGGGCGGCCGAGGGCGCGCGGGTCGGCTATCTCCCGCAGGAGCCGCATCTCGACGAGTCCAAGACCGTCTTCGAGAACGTCATGCTCGGCGTCGCCGACAAGCAGGCGATCCTCGACCGTTACAACGAACTCATGATGAACTATTCCGACGAGACGGCGGACGAAGGCGCCAAGCTCCAAGACGTCATCGACAGCCAGAACCTCTGGGACCTCGAGCCCCAGGTCGAGATGGCGATGGAAGCCCTGCGCTGCCCGCCCCGCGATGCGAACGTGGCGAGCCTCTCCGGCGGCGAAAAGCGCCGCGTGGCGCTGTGCCAGCTTCTTCTCTCCAAGCCCGAGATCCTGCTCCTCGACGAGCCGACCAACCATCTCGACGCCGAGACGATCTCCTGGCTCGAAAAGCACCTGCGCGAATACCAGGGCTCCGTCCTGATGGTCACGCACGATCGCTACTTCCTCGACAACGTGACCGGCTGGATTCTCGAGCTCGACCGCGGCCGCGGCGTTCCCTACGAGGGGAACTACTCGGTCTATCTGGAGAAGAAGCAGAAGCGCATGCTGCAGGAAGGCCGCGAGGACGATGCACGGTCGCGCGCCATCGCCCGCGAGCGCGAGTGGATCAGCCAGGGCGCCAAGGCCCGCCAGACCAAGTCCAAGGCCCGCATCAAGGCCTATTCGGACCTCGTCGAGGCGTCCGAGAACCGCAAGCCCGCCGAAGGCAAGATCGTCATTCCGGCCGGCGAGCGCCTCGGCAATCGCGTGATCGAGGTCGAGGGCCTGACCAAAAGCTACGGCGACCGCGTCCTCATCGACAACCTCTCCTTCAAGCTGCCGGCCGGCGGCATCGTCGGCATCATCGGGCCGAACGGCGCGGGCAAGACGACGCTCTTCCGCATGATCACCGGCCAGGAGCAGCCGGACGCCGGCACGATCAAGGTCGGCGAGACCGTGCATCTGGGCTATGTCGACCAGAGCCGCGATTCTCTGGCGCCGAACAAGAACGTCTGGGAGGAGATTTCCGGCGGCGTCGATATCCTGAAGCTCGGCAAGTACGAGATGAACTCCCGCGCCTATGTCGGCAACTTCAACTTCAAGGGCACCGACCAGCAGCAGAAGGTCGGCACGCTCTCCGGCGGCCAGCGCAACCGCGTGCATCTGGCCAAGATGCTGAAGGCCGGCAACAACGTCATCCTTCTCGACGAGCCCACCAACGATCTCGACACCGAGACGCTGACGGCCCTGGAGGACGCGCTGGAGGAATATGCGGGCTGCGCCGTGGTGATCAGCCACGATCGCATGTTCCTCGATCGGCTGGCGACGCACATCCTCGCCTTCGAGGGCGACAGCCATGTCGAATGGTTCGAGGGCAACTTCGAGGATTACGAGCAGGACAAGATCCGGCGTCTCGGTGCCGACTCGGTTAACCCGAAGCGTCCAACCTACAAGCGCCTGACGCGCTGAAGGCTTGTCGTCGGCTTGGCGGCGCATAGGTGTGCCGTCAAGCAGTGCGACACCGGCGACAGGCCGGCGCGAGGTGGCCGGGCTATGGGGAATCACCCGTGCCCGGACTTCGCGCGAGCGTGGCGCGTATGGTGATGGATGTGCGGGGGACGCCGGGCAGGGATGGATGTGATCGACTTCGAGAGCCTTTTCATGGTTCTACCCAGTCCGCACATGATCCTGGACCGGGATCTGCGCTACGTCGCGGCCAATGCCGCCTATGAGGGCGCCGTCAACAAGAGCCGCTCCGAACTCGTGGGCGGGCGTCTCTTCGATCTCTTCCCGAACGAGGGCGAGGGACGCCGCCGGCTGGAGAATTCCTTCCGGAAGGTGCTCGAGACCGGCGACAGCGATACGATCGCCTTCATTCCCTACGAGATCCCGCGTCCCGAAAGCGAAGGCGGCGGCTTCGAGCAGCGCTACTGGACCGCGATCCACACGCCCTTGAAGGCCGGCGACGGATCGGTCGCCTACATCCTCCAGAACACGGTGGACGTGACAGACGTCGTCGCTCTGCAGGAAGCGGCCTCTCTGCCCTTCCGCATGCGGACCGGCAGCGTCGAGCTTCTCCAGCGCGCCCGCGAGGCCGAGACCGCCTATCAGGCGAGCCTGTCCGAAAGCAGCCATTTCCGCCGCCTGTTCCAGCAGGCGCCCGGCATGATCGCGGTCCTTTCCGGGCCCGACCATGTCTTCACCTTCGCCAACGACGCCTATCGTCGGCTCGTCGGCGATCGGGCGCTGATCGGCCTGCCCGTTCGCGAGGCGCTTCCCGACATCGCCGGCCAGGGCTTCTACGAGCTTCTCGACGGGGTCTACAAACTCGGCCAGCCGCACAGCGCCGAGGGTCAGAAGATCACGCTGCGCCAGGACGGCGAACCGCGGCCGCGCGAGACCTATCTCGATTTCTCCTATCACCCGATCCGGGACGTCGACGGAAACATCGCCGGCATCTTCGTGCAGGCGGCCGACCGCACCGATCATGTGCTGGCCTCAAACCGGCAGCGGCTGCTCGTGGACGAACTCAATCATCGCGTTAAGAACACGCTGGCGACGGTCCAGTCGATCGCCCGGCAGAGCTTCAAGTCGGTCGCCTCCGAGGCGGCGCGCGCGTCGTTCGAGGCGCGCATCCAGGCGCTCTCCAAGGCGCACGATGCGCTCAGCGCCAGCCATTGGGAGGCGGTGGGCCTCGCGAGCCTGCTCGGGCAGGAACTTGCCCCCTTCGGCAGCCATCGCATCGCCGTGGAAGGGCCGGGCGTCGATCTCGTGCCGCGGGCGGCCATCGCGCTCGCCATGGTGTTTCACGAACTCTCCGCCAATGCCGCGAGCTTCGGCGCGCTGGCCCGCGATTCCGGTTCGCTGGCGATCCGCTGGTCGCGGCAGGCGGAAGAGGATGGCGGGCGGCTCGTTCTCGAATGGCGGGAGGAGGGGGGCGTCTCCATGGCGACGCTGCCCAAGCCCGGCTTCGGCACGCGGCTGATCGAGCGCATCGTCGAAGGCGAGCTCGGGGGCCAGCTGCGCATCGCCGTCGATGCGCGGGGCCTCGTCTGCCGGCTCGACGTGCCGATCCACGAAATCGAGATGCGTGCGGGGCCCCATGCCCATTGATGCGCGGCAGTTGCACGGGCTGAAGGTTTTCGTCGTCGAGGACGAGAGCCTCGTCGCCATGCAGTTGGAGGACATGCTCCTCGATCTCGGCTGCGATCTCGTCGGACTCGCCATGCGGGTCGGTCGCGCGCTGGAAATGGTGGCGGCCGCGCCGCGGATCGACGTCGCGGTTCTCGACGTGAACATCGGCGGCGACAAGATCTATCCGGTCGCGGAAGCCCTGCGCGAGCGGGGCGTGCCGATCGTCTTCGCCACGGGCTACGGCCGCGCCGGGGTCGAGCCGGACTGGCAGTCCTACGAAATCCTGCAGAAGCCCTATACGGCGAACGAGGTGGCGGAGAAGCTCGGTCTGTCCGTGGAGCGCCGGGACTGAGCCGAACCGGCTCCTCCCTTATTCATCCGGCGTCTCGATGACGAAGAGCACGAGCGAGCGGGCATCCATCGTCTGATCCCCGATCCGGGCGGCCGGCAGGACCGTGCGCAGCTCCTCGTGGCGCGCGGGGTCGGAAAGGACGATCGCGCCCCGTCCGGCCGCCCGTAGACCATCGGTGAAGCGCCCGCCCAAGGCTTCCGTGCCCGAGAGCGACAGGACGATGTGGCGGAAAGGGCCCTCGACCAACCGGTCCGCCGCGAAGGCCTGGTTCGGCGAGAGGGTCGCGACGGCGCCCGCCTCTTCCAGCGCCTCCAGCGTCGCGCGGCCGCGCGGGCCGTCTCGGTCGACGACGAGGACGCGCCGGCCCTTTAGAAGACTGGCCCAGGAGAAGGCATCGAAGGTCGCAAGTCCGGTCGCCATCCGCGAAGGGTGCCATTCATTCCGCCGCGCGTCGAGCCGTATCGCCGGATCGCTCCCGCCGAGCCCCCCGGAGGCCGCGATTGCGGCCCCTTTTTGCCTGCCCTGCGCCTCGTCCTCCTTCGGCACGGGCCGGGTCGGCCGCTGCAATTCGTCGATCCGCCCTTGTTTCATCGGGCGGATTTGACCATGAGTGACGCCGACCGCACTGCAACCAACGGAAAAACGGCTGGCCGCATGGATGTTTTCGTTCAGAACCTGATGGACAGCCTGGGGCCGTTCGGGATCGCGCTCCTGATGTTCCTGGAGAACATCTTCCCGCCCATCCCCTCCGAAGTCATCATGCCGCTGGCAGGCTACAAGGCGGCCACCGGCGAAATGTCGATCGTCACCGTCATCGTCGCCGGCACGATCGGCTCGCTCGCCGGCATCGTTCCCTGGTACTATCTCGGCTATGCCTTCGGCGAGAAGCGCGTGATCTGGCTCGCGGAGCGCTATGGCCGGTGGATCACCATGACGCCGGAGGACGTGGAATCCGCCGATCGCTGGTTCCGGCGCTACGGCTATTGGGCGGTCTCCTTCGGCCGGCTCATCCCCACCGTGCGCACGCTGATCTCGGTGCCGGCCGGCCTGTCGCGCATGCCGTTCCTGACATTCTTCGCCATCTCGGCGGTCGGAACCCTGGTCTGGACGGCGGGCCTTGCGCTCGCGGGCTATATTCTCGGCCAGAACTTCTCGTCGATCGAGAGCTTCATCGGACCGGTTTCGAACACCGTCGTCATCGCGGCCGTTCTCATCTACGTTTATCGCGTCGTCACCTTCAAACCGGCCAAGCGCCGGACGCCGGTCGATCTGAAGTCCAACGAGCATCCGCATCTGCACGAGTGAGGATCGAACGATGCAGCGCATTCCCGCCCGCAAGCTGTCCGGCCGCATCGCGGGGCTCTATGCCGCGCTCGGCGAGGACTTCGTGTCCGCGCCGGTGGAGGCGCTGGACCTCTCCTTCGACGGGATCGCCGGCGACGTGCATGGCGGCCCGACGCGCCGCTCCGGCGGGCGCGAGCCTTGGTACAAGCGGGGCACAGAAATGCGCAACGAGCGCCAGCTCTCGCTGCTCGCGCCGGACGAACTGGCGCAGGCCGCCGAGGCGCTCGGCATTCCCGAGATCAAGCCGGAATGGATCGGCGGCAACATGCTGATCGAGGGCATCGCCGATCTGACTCATCTCCCGCCGCGCACGCTCCTCTTCTTCGAAGGGGGCGCGACCGTGAAGATCGACGGCGACAACGCTCCGTGCCGCTTGGCGGGGCGCAGCATCGCCCGGCATTTCGAAGGGCGCGCCGATATCGAGATGGGCTTTCCCAAAGCCGCCAAGAACAGGCGCGGCCTCGTCGGCTGGATCGAGAAGCCCGGCCGTGTCGCCCTCGGCGAGGCCTTCGAGGCTCGCCTTCCCGAGCAGTGGATCTACGGCTGAACCCTTCCGGGTGCTTCGGAAGCCGGATATGTTTTGGCTTGCTCGGGCTTGACCTGACCCGGCCCGGTCGATCGTTTGACGTCGTCAGGACGGACGCGGCTCCTCGGCCCGCGCGCCGGCTTCCGGACGCTCGACGATGTCGCGGATCGCGGCGTCGAGGATCTTTTTCGACAGGTCCGCGTCGTTGACGCTTCGCGACAGGAGGAGCGCTCCGATCATCGTGGAGGCGATCGCCATCGAGCGTTCGCGACGGTCCGCCACGTCTTCCGGCATGCAACTGGCGATGAAATCGACATAGGCCTTCACGCCGTCCTCCATCGGCGCGCGGACGAGCGGCCCCCCGCGCGCCGCGTCGGCGCCGAGCGCGGTCATGGCGCAGCCTTCCGCGTGCTCGTCGCGATGCTCGGGCGACAGATAGTTCCGCGCGAGGGAGGCCAGCGGCCGCTTCGGATCATGCCCGGCGAACTGGCGCCAGCGCTCCTGCACGGTTTTGAAGGCCCGTGCATAGGCCTTGGCGGCGAGATCCTCCTTGGAGGCGAACTGCTTGTAAAAGCCCCCTTGGGTCAGTCCCGCCCCCTTCATCAGGTCGGTGAGGCCGATCCCGTTGAAGCCGTGCTGGCGGAAGAGCCTGCCTGCCACGTCGATCACCCGCTCGTGGTTGGCTTCGGCCTGGGCTCGCGACACGCGCATCGGGATCACCTTTCTTAGATTGCAATCGCATTCTATTATCGATATAGAATGCAAACGCAATCTAACGTGACGGTCGGTTCCCGTCAAACGAGGTGTCCCATGAAACCCCTCCGCCTTGCAGCCTATGCGGTCGTCGCGCTTGCCGCCGGCGGCGCCGGCTTCGCCGCCTATGCTTCCGTGTCCGGCCAGGAGCGGACGGACGCGGCGCCGGCCGATGCGCGCCTCGCGCCGCCGCTCGTCTCCACCGTCGAGGCGCAGCGGATCGGCGCGGCGGAGCGGGCGTTCACCGGATCGGTCGCAGCCAGGGTCCAGAGCAATCTCGGCTTCCGCGTGCCCGGCAAGATCGTCGAGCGCTTCGTCGACGACGGAGACGAGGTGAGGGCGGGCCAGCCGCTGATGCGGATCGACGACCGCGATCTCCGCCTTGCCCTGACGGCGCGAACCAAGGCGGCGGACGCTGCGAGGGCCCTAGCGGTGCAGGCGCGCGCCGACGAGAAGCGCTACGCCACGCTTCTGAAGCTCGGCCAGTCGCCCCGGCAGCGCTACGAGCAGGCGCTCGCCGCGCTCGACGCGGCCGAGGGCCAGCTCTCCGCCGCCGAGGCCGAGGCCGACGTCGCCCGCAACGAGGCCGGCTACGCGGTCCTCGTTGCCGACGCCGACGGCTCGATCGTCGAGACGCTCGGCGAGCCCGGACAGGTCGTCTCCGCAGGCCAGGTCGTCGCCCGTCTCGCCCATGGCGGACAGCGCGAGGCGACGATCTCGCTGCCCGAGACCGTGCGCCCCGCCATCGGATCGACCGCGGAGGCCAGCGTCTACGGCCTCGGCGACCGCCGCTGGACGGCGACCCTGCGCCAGCTTTCCAATGCCGCGGACGCTGAGACCCGCACCTACGAGGCGCGCTACGTGCTCGATGGCGACGCCGCGATGGCCCCGATCGGCTCGACCGTGACCGTCTGGATCGAGGACCCCACGGCCGCGACCTCGGCCGAGGTGCCGATCGGCGCCATTCTCGATGAGGGCGGCACGACGGGCGTCTGGGTCGTCGACCGCGGTGCCGCCAAGGTGAACCTGCGCAAGGTGACGCTCCTCTCGCTCGGCGAGGAAACGGCCGTCGTCTCCGGCGTCGAGCCGGGAACGCCCGTCGCGGCGCTCGGCGCCCATCTCCTGCACGAGGGCGCGGCCGTGCGCATTCTCCCCGCCAAGGGGTTCTGAGCCGTGAGCCTCAATCTCTCCGCCATCGCGGTCCGCGAACGCTCCGTCACGCTCTTCCTGATCATCGTCTTCGCGCTCGCGGGTGCGCTCGCCTTCGTCAACCTCGGGCGCTCCGAGGATCCGAGCTTCACGATCAAGACGCTCGTCGTCACCACGGTCTGGCCCGGCGCCACGGCCCGCGAGATGCAGGACCTCGTGGCCGAACCGCTGGAGAAGCGGCTCCAGGAGCTGCGCCACTACGACCGCGTCGAGACGATCGCCCGGCCGGGGCAGGCCTTCCTCACCTTGACGCTGAGGGATGACACCCCTTCGAAGGATGTGCAGGAGGAGTTCTATCAGGCGCGCAAGAAGCTCGGCGACGAGGCGCGCAACCTGCCGTCCGGCGCCTTCGGCCCCTTCGTCAACGACGAGTTCTCGGACGTGACGTTCGGGCTCTACGCGCTGAAGGCCAAGGGCATGCCGATGCGCGCGCTGGTGCGCGAGGCCGAAGCCATGCGCCAGGAGATCCTCGACGTGCCCGGCGTCAAGAAGGTCAACATCCTCGGCGAGCGCCCGCAGCGGATTTTCGTCGAGTTCTCCTATGCCAAGCTCGCCACGCTCGGCGTCTCCGCGCAGGACGTCTTCCTCGCCCTCCAACGCCAGAACACCGTCTCGCCCGCCGGCTCCATCGACACGGCGGGGCCACAGGTCTTCCTGCGCCTCGACGGCGCCTACGACGACGTCCAGAAGATCGCGGACACGCCAATCGTCGCCTCCGGGCGTACCTTGCGCCTCTCCGACATCGCGAGCGTGCGCCGGGGCTACGAGGACCCCGCAAGCTTCCAGATCCGCACCGAGGGCGAACCGGCCCTGATGCTCGGCGTCGTGATGCAGGATGCCTGGAACGGCCTCGACCTCGGAAAGGCGCTCGAAGCCAAGACCGCCGAGATCGGCGCCCGGCTGCCGCTCGGCATGAGCCTCTCCAAGGTGTCGGATCAGGCGGTGAACATCTCGGCCTCGATCGACGAGTTCATGCTGAAGTTCGTGATGGCGCTCGGCGTCGTGCTCGTCGTCAGCCTGATCGCGCTCGGCTGGCGCGTCGGCATCGTGGTTGCGCTCGCTGTGCCGCTGACGCTGGCGGTGGTCTTCCTCATCATGCTCGACACCGGGCGCTTCTTCGATCGCATCACGCTCGGCGCTCTGATCCTCTCGCTCGGCCTTCTCGTCGACGACGCGATCATCGCCATCGAGGTCATGGTGGTGAAGATGGAGGAGGGGATGGACCGGATCGAGGCGGCCGCCTTCGCCTGGAGCCACACGGCGGCGCCCATGCTGTCGGGCACCCTCGTCACCGTGATCGGCCTGATGCCCGTCGGCTTCGCGCAGTCGACGGCGGGCGAGTATGCCGGCAACATCTTCTGGATCGTCGGCTTCTCGCTCATCGCCTCCTGGTTCGTGGCGGTGGCCTTCACGCCCTATCTCGGCGTGAAGCTCCTGCCCGACATCGAGCCGATCCCCGGCGGGACCCATGCGATCTACGACACGCCGAACTACCGGCGCCTGCGCGCCGTCGTCACGGCGGCCGTGCGCCACAAGTTCGTGGTCTGCATCGCCGTGGTGCTGGCCTTCGGGCTGGCGATCGTCGGCATGGGCGGCGTGAAGCAGCAGTTCTTCCCGACCTCCGACCGGCCGGAAGTCCTCGTCGAGGTCCGCCTGCCCGAGGGCACGAGCATCGAGGCGACCACGAAGACGGTCGAGAGGTTGGAGATCTGGCTTCAGGCGCAGCCCGAGGCCGAGCTGGTCTCGAGCTATGTCGGGCAGGGCGCGCCGCGCTTCTTTCTTGCCATGTCGCCGGAAATGCCCGACCCCGCCTTTGCCAAGATCGTGGTCCTTACCAAGGACGCCGAGACCCGCGAGGTGCTGAAGCACCGGATGCGCGAAGCCGTCGCAGAGGGCCTCGCGCCGGAAGCCTATGTGCGCGTCACCCAGCTCGTCTTCGGTCCCTACACGCCGTTCCCGGTGGAGTTCCGCGTCATGGGGCCGAACCCCGAGGAGCTCGTTCGGATATCCGGCGAGGCGCTGTCGGTCATGCGCTCGGTGCCGGACGTGCGACAGGCCAACCGGGACTGGGGCAGCCGCACGCCGAACCTTCGCTTCGTGCTCGACCAGGACCGCCTGAGACTGATCGGCCTCTCGCCGACCGAAGCGGCCCAGCAGCTCCAGTTCCTTCTCAGCGGCATCACGGTGACGCAGGTCCGCGAGGACATCCGCACCGTCGACATCGTCGCGCGCAGCGCCGGCGAGGAGCGGCTCGATCCGACGCGGCTGAAGGACTTCTCGCTCACCAGCCGCGACGGCAAGCTGATCCCGCTCGATCAGATCGGGCGCACCGAGGTGCAGATGGAGGACCCGATCCTCAAGCGCCGCGACCGGACGCCCGTCATCACGGTTCGCTCCGACATCGCGGAAACCGCGCAGCCGCCGGAGGTCTCGACCGCCGTCCTGGCCGCCCTCCAGCCGCTGATCGCCTCGCTGCCCGAGGGCTATCGCATCGAGATGGGCGGCTCGATCGACGAGGCGGCCAAGGCCAATGCCGCGCTCGCCAAGGTCTTCCCGATCATGATCCTGCTGACACTCGTCGTTATCATGGTCCAGGTCCGGTCCTTCTCGGCGACCTTCATGACCGTGCTCACCGCACCGCTCGGTCTCGTCGGCGCCGTGCCGATCCTCCTGGCCTTCGACCAGCCCTTCGGCTTCAACGCCATTCTCGGCATGATCGGGCTCGCCGGCATCCTCATGCGCAACACGCTGATCCTGATCGAGCAGATCAAGGAGAACAAGCACGCCGGCCTCGACGACTACCATGCCGTCATCGAGGCGACCGTCCAGCGCACGCGCCCCGTCATCCTGACGGCCCTCGCCGCCGTGCTCGCCTTCATCCCGCTGACGCATT
The DNA here is from genome assembly GCF_001425485.1 of Aureimonas sp. Leaf427. Lineage (GTDB taxonomy): Bacteria > Pseudomonadota > Alphaproteobacteria > Rhizobiales > Rhizobiaceae > Plantimonas. The sequence goes on from NZ_LMQW01000051.1 coordinate 82,517, forward strand.
CGGTCTTCTGGGGCTCGATGGCCTACACGCTGATCGGCGGCACGGCGGGCGGTACGGTGCTGATCCTCCTCTTTCTCCCCGCGCTCTACGCGACCTGGTTCCGCGTGAAACCGCCCGAGGCGGCAGCGACGGCGGGCGCTGCGAAAGGCTCGCCGCTGCCGGGCGCTTCGTTCGACGTCGTATCGGTTGAGGGAGCGTGATGCGCGAGCCGTTCGGGCATCCGGCGGGCCGGCGATGCGAGCTTGCCGAAAGCCCGAGGGCCTGCAGGCTCTGCCCAAGATCGTCGCGCCTGCGAAGGCTCCGCACCCGGTTGCGCACGAGTTTGCTGAGCCTAACCGGGGAGGGGGGCGAGGCGCCCCGGCGAAGCGTCGGAGCCCGGCGGGCGTGCGATCCTTGACGTCGGCTCCATCCTTCGCGGGCTCACCTCGATGGCTCAAGGCAAGCCTTTACTGATGCGCCGTTACTCGCGGAAGCGTGCGAACGGTCGGCGCGGCCATTCTCATGCGCGACCTGAGCGGCGTCACCCGCGGGTCCGAACGCCTGCCGCGTCACGCATTGACCGAACTCCTGAACCAATAGTTCGACGCTGCTTTCGAGCCCATCGAGCATCGCATCGGCGAGGCTCTGAAGGTCATGGGCGACGGTCTCCTCGCGATTTCTCCGAGCAGCCCGTACACGGCCGGCGCATCGTCGAGGAGACCCCCGCGCGCCGGCCGTGATGCTTCCTTTCACCGCTGCAGGGCGTAGGCGATCACGTAGTCGCCGCGATCCTTCGAGAGGCGAGCGCCGCCTGCCGAGATCACCACATACTGCTTGCCCGTCTTCGGCGACTTGTAGGTCATCGGTCCGCCCTGGCTGCCGACGGGCAGGCGGGCCTTCCAGACCTCCTGGCCGGTGCCGCTGTCGAAGGCGCGCAGGTAGTAGTCCTGCGTGCCCGCGATGAAGACGAGGCCGCCCTGCGTGGCGAGCGTGCCGCCGAGGGTCGGCATGCCGATCGGGATCGGCGCCAGCATCTTGATGCCGAAAGGCCCGGTGTCCTGAACCGTTCCGACCGGAACCTGCCAGGCGATCTGGCGTGTCTTCAGATCGATCGCCGTCAGCGAGCCGAAGGGCGGCTTCTGGCAGGGGATCTGGAGCTGCGACAGGAAGCGGTTCTTGTTGACCGAATAGGGCGTGCCCTTGAGGGGCACCGCGCCCATTCCCGTGTTCGGCGTCTCGCCGCCGCTCTTCTCCGTCTCCGCGCCGCTCGTGGCGGCATTAGCCGTCGCGGCCGGGCTCGGCTGCTGCGGGACCATCGTCACCCAAAGGCCGAGACGCATGTCGTTGACGAAGGCATAGCCTGCGTTCGGGTCGATCGAGAGGCCGCCCCAGTTCATGCCGCCCAGCGAGCCGGGGAAGCTCAGCGACGTGTCCGTGCCCGGAACGGTGTAGAGCCCGTCGTAGCGCATCGACTTGAACTGGATGCGGCAGAGGAGCTGGTCGAAGGGCGTCGCTCCCCACATGTCCGCCTCGGTCAGCGTCTGCGCGCCGATCTGCGGCATGCCGACGGAGCGCGGCTGCGTCGGCGCGTACTGTTCGCGCTCGATGGCGGCGGAGCGCACGGGCTGTTCGATCACCTCGGTCAGCGGCCGTCCCGTCGCGCGGTCGAGCACGAAGACCTGTCCGGCCTTGGTGCCGAAGATCAGCGCGGGAACGCTCGATCCGTCCGCGGCGGGAAAGTCGATCAGCGTCGGCTGCATGGGCACGTCGAAGTCCCAGAGGTCGTTGTGAACGGTCTGATAGACCCACTTCTCACGGCCGGTGGTCGCGTCGAGGGCAAGGATCGAGGCGCCGTATCTATGGTCGAGCTCGGTGCGCGAGCCACCCCAGAGATCGACGGACGGGCTGCCGACCGGCATGTAGACCGTGTTGGAGGCTGCGTCGTAGGTCATCGGCGCCCAGACGTTCGGCGTGGAGCGCGTGTAGGTCTGGCCTTCCGGCGGGAGGCCGGTGATCGCCGGGTTGCCGGGATCGAAGGCCCAGCGCAGCTGTCCCGTCACGACGTCGAAGCCGCGCATGACGCCGCCCGGCATGTCGACCTGGACGTTGTCGGCGACGCGCCCGCCGACGACGACGGTGGTGCCGGCGATCGTCGGGGGCGAGGTGAGCTGATATTGCGGGTCCGGCGCGGCGCCGAGCCCGGCCTTCAGATTGACGCGGCCGTTCGCGCCGAAGTCCGGGCAGAAGGCGCCCGTCTCGGCGTCGAGCGCGATCAGTTCGGCCGTGATCGTGTTCATGAGAATCCGCCGCTGGCACGGCGCGCCCGGCGCCACGGCGACGGCGGTGACGGGCGTCGCGCCCGGCAGGGTCGGCTGCGCGAGCGCGGCTGCCGCGTCGAAATAGCCGAGGCCCCGGCAACGGTTCCAGACGGACGACGTGGCGTTGATCTCGGTCTTCCAGACCTCGCGTCCCGTGTCGGCGTCGAGCGCGATGACGTTGTTGTGGGGCGTGCAGAGGAACACCCGGTCGCCGATCTGAAGCGGCGTCTGCTGATCCTCGGCCCCGTTGCCGGTCGGGCTCTCCGGCGTGTCGCCCGTCCGGTAGGTCCAGGCGACGCCGAGCTTCGAGACGCTGTCGCGGTTGATCTCGTCCAGCGCCGCGAATCGCGTGCCGCCGGCATCGTTGCCGTAGCTCGACCAGTTCGTGGGCGTGGCCGCGGGATCGACCGGGGTCGTCGGTACCGTTCCGGTCGCCGCGACCTCGGGATGGGGCAGGAACATGCCGTAGGCGACCGCGCCGCAGATCACGGCGAGGATCGCGGCCAAGGCGAAGCTCGGCCCCGAGGCCGGCGAGCGTCCTGCGCTCCGGCGAAGAAGCGGAACGCTGAGGATGACGACGACGAGGCCGATCGCCATGGCGAAGAGCCGCGAGACGAGCGGCCAGAAGGTCGTTCCGACCTCCCAGAGCGACCATGCGGCCGTACCGAGGAAGGCGACCGCGAAGAGCCAGGCGCCCGACGGGCGACGGCGGGCGATCTGAACGCCGGAAGCGCAGATGACGAGGCCGGCGACGAGGAAGTACCAGCTGCCGCCAAGGCTGAGAAGCTTCCTGCCCGCGACGACGAAGAATGCACCGACGAGAAATAGAACAAGTCCAAGGAAGACGAGCCAGATCTTACTTGGAAGACCGATCGGTCGCGCTGTTGTCGCCATGAGATGGAAACTTTCGTTACTAAGCCGTCCTTATTGGCGCGGCCGTCGGCATCGTCGAAACGCGCTCGACTTACAAGAGTGTGTCAGTTCAAACAATCCATGGATCGTACACTGCGAGCTTCGACCGCGTCTTTTCGAAGAAGACTGCTCCGTTGCTGCCGGCCGGCCGGTTTGCGCGCCGGATCACCCGATGCCGACGGCGCGAACGGGCAGCCGATCCTGCAAGGCGGGTCGAAGCCGGTGCAACGGACGATCGGCCGATCCATTCGATGGAGCCGCCGACGGCGGGGCACTCTCGCTCCGCGGTCCGGCGGCCCCCTGCGCTCCGCTTGTCCTTCGGCGAAGATCAGTCGCCGGATGCGTCGGGCTCGCTCTCGCCGCTCTCCTCGTCCGGCTCCGGCTCCAGGCGCCGGGTTGCCCCCCATCGGTCGAGGGTCTCGTTGATCGCGTCCACGACGAAGAAGCGCGCGGCGTCCCGGCCGTAGCCTTCGTCGAGCAGCGTGTCGTAGTCGGTATGGGCATGGCGGATATAGGCGATCGTCGCCAGCCAGAGCGCGGTGGCCGGCGGCAGATCCTTCATGCGCCGCGCGCCCGCGGCCTCGCGAATGGCCTCCGCGTCGAAGAAGGGGACGCGCGGGATGGTCAGCGTGAGATATTTCGCGATCGCCTGCTGGCGCTTGGTCGTCATCTCGCCTCGTCGCCGGCGGGTCGTTCGGGCAGGGGAGGCGGAACGTCCACGCTCTCGAAATAAGGTTTGATGTCGAGAAGTGGCGTACCGTCCAGCACGTCGATGGCATCGATTCCGACGAGGCCCGCTTCGATGTCGAGCGTGGTGATCCGCACGAGATGCAGCCCGATCGGGTTCGGCCGGACGGGCGAGCGCAGGGCGAAGGTGCCGCGCGGCTCGGCGGAATGGCGCGGGGTCTGGAGGGCGAGATCGCGTCGCGCTCCGTCGAGCCAGGTGAGGAGATGCACCGCCTGTCCGGCTGCAAGGCCCGCCAGCGCCGGCCGGAAGGCCTCGGCGATCTCGACATGGGCCGGCCCGCCGCGCTCGCGGGCCTCGCGGAGATTCTTCGGACATTCCGCACGCGAGCGATGGAACGAGCGCACGCGGCCGATGAAGGCGAGGCGCGCATCGTCGGCGCCGGCGGGATCGAGGGTGAACGGCACCTCGCCGGGGCGGATCGAGGACGGGGCCGGGGGTAAGGGTGTCGTCATCCGGCGACTTCGCCCGTCTTGGCAGGGCTCCGTCAAGCGCCGGCCGCACGAAGGGGCTTGATCGCTCGTCGGAAAACCATATAAAGATATCTTTATATGGTTCAGCGGGCTCCCATGTCGTCTTCCCATCTCGATTTCGAACGCGCCGTCGATGCGCTGAAGGCGCTGGGCGAGCCGACGCGCCTTCGGCTCGTGCGTCTTTTGGCCGTCGGCGATCTCACCGTGACCGATCTCGTCCAGATTCTCGGCCAGTCCCAGCCGCGCATCTCGCGCCATCTGAAGCTTCTCGTCGAGTCGAAGATCCTGATGCGCTACCAGGAGGGCGCCTGGGCCTATTTCCGCCTCGCCGACGATGCGGCCGTCGCCGATCTCGTCGAGCGGCTGCTGGAGCGGGTGGACGGCGAGGACGCGACGCTTCGGCGCGATGCCGAGCGCCTGGAGGCCGTGCGCCGCGACCGCGCGACGCGGGCGGCCGACTATTTCGCGCGCAATGCCGGAAGCTGGGACCGCATCCGCCTTCTCCACGCGCCCGATGCCGATGTCGAGCGCCGCCTGCTCGACCGGATCGGCGAGGCGCCGGTGGAGCGCCTGCTCGACATCGGAACCGGCACGGGCCGTCTGCTCGAGCTTCTGGCCGGCCGCAGCGGCCGCGCCACGGGCATCGATGCCTCGCGCGAGATGCTGCAGGTGGCGAGGGCCAAGCTCGAGGCCGGCGGCATCGCCAATGCCACGGTGCGCCTCGGCGACTGCTATCGGCTGCCCGTGCCGCGCGATGCCTTCGATCTCGTGACGCTGCATCAGGTGCTGCACTATCTCGACGATCCCGCCGCCGCGCTCCGCGAGGCGGCCTCGGTGCTTTCGCCGGGCGGCCGGCTCGCCGTCGTCGACTTCGCCCCGCATCATCTGGAATTCCTACGCAACGAGCACGCGCACTTGCGCCTCGGCTTCAGCGAGGAATGGCTTTCCGCGATCCTGGAGGAGGCCGGTCTCGACCTCCTCTCCGTCGATCGCCTCGGACCCGGCTCGGCCGAGCCCGACCGCCTGACCGTCACGATCTGGTTCGCGCGGGACCGCCGCCCTGCGGCCGAGATCGCGTCTTCTATCGCCGTCTAGACAACTCGACCCTCTGCAAGAAAGCACGCCCCATGGCCCGTCGCGCGCCCTCGTCCGGCAAGGATATCCGCGTTTCCTTCGAGTTCTTTCCGCCGAAATCGGACAAGATGGAGGAGACGCTTTGGGCTGCGATCGAGCGGCTCGCTCCGCTCTCGCCGAGCTTCGTCTCCGTCACCTACGGCGCGGGCGGCTCCACGCGCGAGCGCACGCATCACACGGTTTCGCGCATCCTGAAGGAGACGGACCTTGCGCCCGCCGCCCATCTGACCTGCGTCGATGCCTCGCGCGAGGAGGTGGATGCCGTCGTCCGGCAGTATCGCGACACGGGCGTTCGCCATTTCGTGGCGCTGCGGGGCGACAGCCAGGCCGGCGCGGGCGCGGCCTATGTCGCCCATCCCGGCGGCTACCGGAACGCGGTCGAACTGGCCGCGGGCCTGCGCGCCATCGACGATTTCGAGATTTCCGTCTCGGCCTATCCTGAAAAGCATCCCGAAAGCGCCGATTTCGCCACCGATATCGATCTCCTGAAGCGCAAGGTGGACAATGGCGCGACGCGGGCGATCACCCAGTTCTTCTTCGACAACGATCTCTACGAGCGCTATGTCGAGCGCGTCCGCAAGGCGGGCATCTATATCCCGATCGTGCCCGGCATCGTGCCGATCCACGACTTCGTGAAGGTCGCGCGCTTCTCCGCCGCCACCGGCGCCACGATCCCGACCTGGCTGGCCGAGCGCTTCGAGGGACTGGAGAACGACGCGCAGACCCGCAGCCATGTCGCGGCCGCCGTCTGCGCCGAGCAGGTGCTCGATCTCGTCGAGCGCGGCGTCGACGATTTCCACTTCTACACGATGAACCGCGCCGATCTGGTCTACTCGATCTGCCACATTCTCGGCCTTCGCCCCAAGACCGGCGAGCCGGCGGCAAGCGTGGCCGGAGCGGGCACGGCGGCCGCCGCCTGAACCGGCGTCCGCTTCCCCGAGACGGGAAGCGGCTCGCCCCAAGCGCCTTTCTAACTCCGCTCGATGTTCGAAGTCGCGAGCCTCAGCGTTCGAACATCCGAGGGGGCGCCAGGGCGGACGCTCTTGCCTCGCAACCCTATAAACGGCGAAGGCCGGAGCGTTTCCGCTCCGGCCTTTCGGATATCGATCTGGATCGCCGATGGACGGGCTGCGAAAGCCCTACGGCAGGACCCCCAGGACCATGGCGCCGACGAAAACGAAGGCGGCCGAGATCATCAGGAGGTTCAGGGATCGCGAAATGAGCATCGTGTTTCCCTCACGTTTCATGCCCAACACGTTAACCCACCGTTCAGATAGGTAAAGATCCAATTCATGCTGCACCGCACGGGATATGACGGCTTATCTCAATCCGTGATCGTTCGCGGGATGCTATGCTCATAGTGGTGACATTGATGGCATGGCTTGCCATAAATGATCAAAATGACGCCAAAATATTCCATCGCCTTGTTGTGGACAAGGTTCAGTCGGGCCGCTGGAGCCGCTCCAGCAGGTCGGCGATCGAGAGGGCCGCCCGATCCCGGCCGAAGCGCGTGACGAGGGTGATGCCGAGCGGCAGGCCGTCTTCGTCCTGAAAACCTGGAACGTTGACGCACGGATTGCCCGTCACGGTCCAGAGCCGGTTCATGGCGGGATCGCCGGTCGTGGCGAGCGAGGCGGGTGCGGCGCCGAGCGCCGACGGCGCGATCAGCGCATCGACCTCCTCGAAGAGGGCGGTCGCCGCCTTGCGCCCCTGCCGCGCGGCGCGCCGGGCCTCGTCGTAGCGCTCCGGCGAGAGAGCCGCGCCCTCGGCGAGGGCCTGCCGCAGGCTCTCGCTCAGCCGAGCGCCCTCGATCAGCCGCTCATGCGCCAGCGACTGCGCCCCCTCGTAGGACTGGATCAGCGGCTGCGCCAGACGCGCCGCGGCCAGCGTTTCCGTCTCCGCGACATCGATCAGACTCGCCCCTGCGCGCTCCATGAGGCGCCCAGCCCGCGAAACGGCCTCCGCCATCTCGGGCGACAGCGCATCGTCGGCGCCGGAGCGATAGATGCCGATCCGCAGGTCCCGCGCCTCGACCGGCTCCACGTCGAGCGCGCGGCCCGTCAGGAGGGCGGCGAGCAGGGCGACGTCGGACACGGTCGGGGCGAAGAGCCCGGCCGTGTCGAGCGACCAGGCAAAGCTCTTCATGCCGACGGTCGGCAAAAGGCGGAAGCTCGGCTTGTAGCCGGCGACGCCGCAGAAGGCGGCGGGGCGGATGATCGAGCCCGCCGTCTGCGAGCCGAAGGCGCCCGCCACCATGCCGCTTGCGACCGCAGCCGCCGAGCCGGACGAGGAGCCGCCGGGCGTGTGCGCGAGATCGCGGGGATTGCGCGTTTTGGCCGGCGTCAGATAGGCGAACTCCGTCGTCGCCGTCTTGCCCGCGATGAACGCGCCCTTTTCGCGCGCGATGGCGACGAGCGTCGCGTCGGCGCGCGGGCGATGGCCGGCATAGATCGGCGAGCCATGCTCGGTCGCCATGTCGGCGGTGTCGTAGATGTCCTTGATGCCGAGCGGGATGCCGGCGAGCGGCCCCGCGGCATGGCGCGCGGCTTCGAGCGTCTCGGCCGGCGCGCGGCGCACGAAGGCGCGGATGTCGCCATCCGCCGCATCGACGCGCTCGGCGAATTCCGCGATCGACGCGCTGGCCGAGAGGGCTCCCGTCTCGATGGCGGAGAGGCGCTGGCGAAGGGTGAGGGCGCTCATCGGGCGACGGCCTGGGCGTGGATCAGGCGCGCGATGCGCCCGTCGATCGCGGCAAGGCCTGCCAGGATCAGCGCGAAGCCGCCGACCTCGCCCGCCGTCAGCGCCTCTCCATGGAACAACACGCCGAGAAGGATGGCGCTGGCCGGCACCAGGAACGTGACGAGCGAGGCGTTCGTCGCGCCCGCCGCGGCCACGATCTGGAAGAAGAGGATGAAGGCGAGCGCCGTGGCGCCGAGAGCCAGCGCCAGGAGCGCGACCGCGCCGCCGCCGCTGAGATCCCCGTAGACGAGAGGGCCATGGACCGCGAGCACGAGCGGCATCATCATCAGGCCGGAGGCACAAAGCTGCCCGGTCGCCACGACGGCCGGCGGAACGCCCTTGAAGCGGCGGGAGAAGACGCCGGACAGCGCATAGCAGAACGTCGCCGCGAGAATGGCCGCGAAGGCGTAGACCGGAACGCTATGACCGGTCCCGAAGGCCTCCGGTCCGACCAGCACCGCGACGCCGACGATGCCGAGCATGACGCCCGCGAGCTTGCGGCCGGTCAGCCGCTCGTCCGACGTCGCGATGGCCGCGACGAGGATCGTCCAGAGCGGGGTCGTGGCGTTGAGGATCGAGGCGAGCCCGCCGCCCATCCGCGTCTGCCCGATCGCGAGCAGAAGGAAGGGCACGGCATTGTTGAGAAGGCCGAGGATCAGGAAGTCGCCCGCGCGCTGGCGCAGGGGCGCGAACGAGATGCCGCGCAGGCGCAGGTAGACGAGAAGCGCCAGAGCGGCGAGACCGAGCCGGGCGCCGACGAGGGGAAGCGGCGGCAGTTCGCGGATGACGATCTGCGTCAGGAAAAAGGACCCGCCCCAGAGCCCGCCCAGCACGAAGAGGAGTGCCCAGGAGCGCCCGCTCATGGAAGGCGGGGCGGTCGGTTGGATGGTCATCGCAAGGCGCTCCTTTGGTCTCCGGTGTTGCAGATGACGCCCTCGCATGCCACCCGTTTTCCAAAGGTGCGGGCGCTTCGCGACTGAGACCGCCCGATCCCCTCGCGCAAGGTTGAAGAAACACCGATGCAGATTTTCGAGACGGCCAAGGATGCGGCCCTGGCGCTGCGGCCGGACGTGCCGGTCTACTGCTTCCGCCCCAACGTCCTGAAGGAGGACGCCAAGGCCTTCATGGAAGCCTTTCCCGGCGACACCGCCTATGCGGTGAAGACCAATGGCGAGCCGATGGTGCTGAAAGCCCTGTCGGAGGCGGGCGTGAGGATCTTCGACGTCGCCTCGCCCGGCGAGTTCGCGGCCGTGCGCGCCGTCGCGCCCAAGGCCGAGATGCTCTACATGCACCCGGTCAAGGCACAGTCCGACATCCGGCTCGCGCTGGAGACCTACGGCATCCGGATCCTGTCGCTCGACCACGAGGACGAGGTCGCCAAGATCCTGCGCATCGTGCGCGCGCTCGATCTCGATCCCTCGACCATCACGCTCTTCATCCGCCTGCAGACCAAGGGCAGCGCGGCTTACGAGCTGTCCAAGAAGTTCGGCGCAGCGCCCGCCCATGCGGTCGAGCTTCTCCAGCGCTGCCACAATATCGGCTTCAAGGTCGGCGTCTGCTTCCATGTCGGCTCGCAGATCGAGGACCCCGAGACCTACGAGCGGGCGCTGCGCTCGGCCTATTGGGTGCGCTCGCGGGCCGGCGTTCCGCTGGCGGGGCTCGATGTCGGCGGCGGCTTTCCCGCCGAATACGGCCATGATCCGAAATCGAAGAAGCCCGAAATGCCGGGCCTCGGCCAGATCATGTCGCGCCTTCGCGGCGACATCGAAGCCCATGATTTCCAGGACATGGCGCTCGTCGCCGAGCCCGGCCGCGTCGTGGTGGCGCGCGCCTTCTCGCTGATCGTGCGCGTGCTTCTGCGCAAGGGCCGCCGGCTCTACATCAACGACGGAATCTGGGCCTCGCTATCCGACAGTTGGACCGGCAAGATCACGCTGCCCGCCCGCTTCATCCCCGATCCCGCCCGCACCCGGCGCAACGGCGACCCGAAGACCATCGCCCCCTTCCGCGTCTGCGGCGCGACCTGCGACAGCGTCGACATCCTCTCCCGGCCCTTCTGGCTCCCCGAGACGGTGGACACCGGCGACTGGATCGAGATCGGCCATATCGGCGCCTACTCCCTCTCCCTTCGCACCCGCTTCAACGGCTTCTATCCCGACACGTTCGTCGAGGTGACGACCCCGTTCGACCCCGGCAAGGCGGAAGGATATGCGAGCCTGGAGACGATGGGGGAGTAGGGGCGGGAGATCATCTTGCGTCGGAGCCGGCTTTCTCCCAAATCTGAAGCGACCGAACAGAAGGGCCCTACGATGCGTCCAGCCGAAGCCGTGAGTTCCGCCAAACGGGGCATAGCCGAATTGTTCGTCGGTGAATCGATTCAAAATCTCGGGCTTGAAGAAATCGAGTACAGCGACGACGAGCGGGTCTGGCACATTACCCTCGGATTCTCCCGTCCCTGGGACGATCGCCGCGGGCTTTCCAACCTCCTGGGGGCCGATGCCTTGGCCAACAGGCACTACCGTGTCGTGAAGGTGCGCGATGAGGATGGCGCGATCATCTCGGTGAAGTTGCGAGAGCTGAACTGAGCGGTGCGCAAGGCGCTTGTTCTCGATACCCAGCTTGCGGTTCTCTTGGTCGTCGGCAATGCCGATCGCGGCTACATCGAGCGCCACAAGCGCCTTTCGGCCTATCGGTCGGAGGACCATGATCTCTTGTGCCGCGTGGTCGATCGGTTCCGAAGCCTCATCTGCAGCGTCAATGTGCTCACAGAAACGTCCAACCTGACACGTCAGATTTCCGAACCGATGAAGTCGGAGATTGCCGCTTCGCTCCGGCGGCTGATCCTGCATTGCGAGGAGATCTACAGCCCGTCCGTGAACATCGCTCCATCCGCGGAATTTCGGTCGCTGGGACTGACGGATGCCGGTCTACTCGCAATCCTGAATCACGACCGCGTTCTGCTAACGGCCGATCTCCCGCTCTACCTGGAGGCGATGCAGAAGGGGCTCGTCGCCGTCAGCTTCGCGCATCTGCAAGAGAACGAGATGCAGTTATCTGCCGGTTTTTAGGGCGAGGCGCCGAGCGCCTCGCCCATCGTTTGCTGGGATCAGCGAGACGCCTTGTAGAGCTTCTGCGCGATCTCGAACATTTCCTCCGGCGCGTAGTCCGGGGTGAAGGCCGAGGGCACGCCCGTCAGCTGGTGGATCTTGCCGCCTTCCGGCATGCCGTCGACGACTTCCAGCTCGCCCGGCGGATCGTTCGGCAGAGCGACTTCGCCATTGCCCCAGATGCCGGCCATCTCCTTGTAGTCGTTCGGGCTGAACGTATAGAGGCGGCGATGCGAGCCTTCGTCGAGATACTTCTGGCACTCGGGGATCTTGTCGAGCGGAATGTTCGGCGTCGGCAGGAAGTCCTTGATCTTGACGCCCGTGATCTTCTCCAGAGCCAGCGCATAGGCATGCGCATGGACCGAGCCGCGCACCAGGAGATAGCCGCAGACCTCGCGACCCGTCGGATCGGTCAGCGTCTCGTAGACGCGCAGCTTGTGCAGGCGCGCGCCGCATTCGAGATGGAAGTTGTGCAGGAGATCGACGACGACATTGCCCGTCGTCGTGATGAAGTCGTTGTTCCAGGAGGCGCCGTTGGAGTTCACCGGCATCGCGCCGCCTCCGCCGGAGAGGAAGGCAGCCGCGAGGCGGATGTCCTTCATGTCCTCGAAGGGCGCGCCGGAAATGTCGCCGCCGTCCTTCTCGTCGCCCTTGGGCTTGTCCGGCCCGTTGGCCAGCATGGCGACGCCGTTCGAGACGAGCTCGACATGGCCGAGCTCTTCCGCCGTGATCGAGGCGACGAGGCTGTAGAAGGGCTTCAGCTTGTCTTTGGAGCGGAAATTGAAGCTCTGGAACATGTAGTTCCCGAGCGTGGACATTTCGCCGTACTTGCCGCCCAGGAGTTCCTGAAGCGCGGCCGCCGCGTTCGGATCCGCCCGTTTCGGCGCAGGAAGCTCGGCCTGGAGCTTGTCGACTCGCATGAACATGGAAGGACCTTTCGCTGTGGTCCTATCCGAACGGGTCGTTAACTTAAGCGTTCCTGACTAAGGCTGTTGGCAGCTACCGACATGAGCTTTCGGCAGCCCGGAACCTCGCCTCAGCGCTTCGGCGTGATGTCCTTCAGAAGCTCGGGATCGAGATCCGCCCGGTGATCGGGGAAGTGGTCGAGGATCATGTTGGCGTTGCGCTTGTGCGCCTTGAAGTAGACGTCGAACACGTCGCCGAGGAGCGGCACGGAGCCGACCGCGACGTCGAGGCCGACATTGCCGACCATGCGCATGATCTTGTGCCGGGGCAGGCCGAGCTTGCGCGCTTCGTTGATGATGAAGAGACCGATCAGGCCGCCGGCCGCGTCGCCGATGCCGGGGACGAGGCCCATGACGGAATCGGCGCCGAAGCGCACGCCGATGACCGGCACGCGGATGGCCGTGTCCATGAGCCGAGCGAGGCGGCTGATCCGCTTCAGGCGGCGAATGCGCTCGGAGCGTGAGAACGCGGCTTCGGGGACGGCGTCGGCGGTGGTGCTGTAGACCATCGTCTTTCTCGAAGGACCTTTCCGGCATCGCGCCGGGGGTTGGGCCGGCGTCTGGAAATCATATGGGAAGACCGTTCGCCTTGCGAAAGACCCCGGCCTTTCCGACGGATTTTTTGCACCGCACAGGGCGGCACCATCAAGGAGCCGCAGTCCTGCCCTCCATGGCCGCAGCGACCGATTCCAGGGCCGCGGCAGGGGCGGGGGATCGGATTGGAACAGGCAGCCGGACATGCGACCGGACTGGTCGAGATCGCCTTCGTCACCGTCGTCGCGGTGACGTCGGGGCTGCTTCTCATGCAGCTGAAGCTGCCGCCGATGATCGGCTTCATCCTCGCCGGCATCGCGCTGGGGCCGACGGGTTTCGGCGTCATCGACAACTCCGAGAACGTCTCCGCGCTCGCCGAGATGGGCGTCGTGGTTCTGCTCTTCTTCATCGGCATGGAACTGTCGCTGAAGGCCTTCGTGCAGACGCTGAAGCCCGCGCTCCAGATCGCCGGCGGCCAGCTCTGCGCGGCCATGGCCATCACCTTCGGCCTGATGGCGATCTCGACCGCTACGCTATCCGAAGCCATCATCCTCGGCTTCATCATCGCGCTCTCCTCCACGGTGGTCGCGATGAAGATGCTGGCCGAGATCGGCGAGCTTCGCACCGATGTCGGGCGCATCACGGTCGGCGTCCTGATCGCGCAGGACATCGCCGTCGTGCCGATGCTCATCCTCGCCACCGCGCTCGGCGGCACCGCCGAGATCGGCTGGCCGATGATCGCGCTGAAGATCGTCGGCGCGGTCGGAGTGCTGGCGCTGCTCCTGCGCTATCTCGGCCGGCGGCCGAAGCTGCGGCCCTCGTTTGCGGCGGCGGTGGAGAACAATGTCGAGATCCTCGTCCTCGGCTCGCTCGCCTTCTGCCTGGCTCTGGCTTCGCTCTCCGGCGTCGCGGGTCTGTCGCCCGCCTATGGCGCGTTCATCGCGGGGCTGATCGTCGGTTCCTCCACGCTGCGGGGGCGGGTGATCCCGGTGATCGAGCCGATCCAGAGCCTGCTTCTCGTCGTCTTCTTCCTGTCGATCGGCCTTCTGATCGATCTGTCCTTCATTGTGGAGGAGTGGAAGCTCGTCCTCCTCGCCTCGATCTTCGTCATCATGGCGAAGACGGCCTTCAACATCCTTCTCATCCGCATGGCGGGCCTGCCCCGCCGGACCGCGCTGGAGGCCGGGCTCTCCATGGCGCAGATCGGCGAGTTCTCCTTCATCATCGCCGCCGCCGCCTTCGCGTCCGGCGCCATCGGCGACGACGTCTACCGCCTCGCCATCGCGGTGACGGCCATCACGCTCCTCGTCTCGCCCGCCTGGATGTCGCTGATGCGCATGATCGACAACGAGGCCCGCTTCGGCATCGTCGAGTTCAGGCGGGCGCTGGCGGAACTCTCCTTTGAACGCGGCCGGGCCGTGCGAAGCGTCGATGCGCTGGGCGACTGGGCGCACCGGCTGAACATCCGGCGGCGCGCGCTGCGGCGGGCCATTCGGCGCAGGCGGCAGGCGGGGCGGGTGCACGCAGAAGGAACTTGAAATCAAACGGTCTGTACGCCGGCCACCGCCGCGGCGAGTTACTTTTGATCTTTTGGATTGGGCCCGTAGCGATTTGTGCCCGGTGTACCTTCGAGGCAGAGAAAAACAAGAAATATGATCGCCGACACAAGACTGATAAGCGCAAAACCGCCCAGATAGATTGTTAGTTTGAGAATTTCGCCTTCGGTAGACGGCATTTCCGAACCAATAAGGTAAAAAGGTAGGCTGGAGTTTGCGATAAAAATGGGTGCTAAAGGAAGTGCAATCCACCAAGAGCTTCGTTCGCTATCGTGCAGACGGCGCGCCGTAACCATAAAGCTGGGCAGTAGAGTTCCAAATAACCAGATCTTACTGAGAAGACCACCGTTCAGCGTATAAGATGTCGCGTTCGCCGCGACTTGCGTGTCTACGGCGCCGCCAAGTCCTGCGATCAAATCCACCGTGGGCAAAACCAGCGAAATAACGAAGTACAGCAGAACCCAAAGCCAAAATTACCGTCGACGCGAGCGCCCGAAAAAGTCGAAATAGCGCTTCAACGGAAGGATGGCGTCCGGCATAATTGGCCCCGGGTTTCTACGACGCCAAGCCTAGCAAGATGTCATCGTAAGTGTAACGGAACATCTGCCGCCGTTCATCCTAGCAAGTTTACATCTCAGTTCCGAACGAGCTCAACAGCATCGACGCTACGACCAGAACGGCGACGCCGATGATGACGACGAGGGCGTTTCGCTTCGCCGTGTCGCGCTTCGGCTTGGCGGGCGCTGGCTTCGGCTTGCGGGGTTCGAACTTGTGGATGTTGCTCATCGGACGACGATAGCAGACGAGAGTGAAAGGTTCGTGGGCCGTTCGGTCAAAATCAGTCTGCGGCATTTGTGTTCCGTCGTATGCGACGGTCGGGTCGCGGACTTCCTGCACCGCGGTTGAGGCGCCATCGTTCAGGACGGCTTTTGCCATTCCATGATGAGAAAATACGGCGCCCGGCGGTAGCGGTCGGTTTGGGATTGTTCTGCCTCAACCGGCTCTGGTTCGTCGAAATGTCGAAGTTGCAAGCCCGCTTCCAGTAGAAGCTTCATGTAGGTTTTCAGCGGCCAGTGCCAGTTGAGGACTTTGATGGCACCCCACTCAACCCACTGCGCACGTTCGTCGAGATAGTCATCAATGTAGAAACGCTGCGTTTCATCGGCTTCGCGCGTCCAGCCCTTGGGCGGACCAGCCGTATTGAAGCTTTGCAAATTGGCGATCAACAAAGTGCCGCCGGGACGAAGCACCCGATTGAACTCGGAAATGGCCCTTGGAAGATCGGGGATGTCGATCAGGGAAAGATAGCTGACCGCGAGATCGAAGGATTGATCCGCAACATTCAGTGCTTCCGCTTTTCCGATACGGTAGTC
Source organism: Aureimonas sp. Leaf427 (assembly GCF_001425485.1). GTDB lineage: Bacteria > Pseudomonadota > Alphaproteobacteria > Rhizobiales > Rhizobiaceae > Plantimonas. The sequence goes on from NZ_LMQW01000051.1 coordinate 98,352, forward strand.
GCCGTCCGGATCGAGCCGGCGAGCCCGTTCGATCAGCTCCGCCGTCGGATCGATCCCGACGGGGCGGAGACCGCTCCTGCGCAGCATCCGGCAAAATCGGCCTTCGCCGCAGCCGATATCGATGGCGTCGATAAAGTCTCGACCGGTCACGCGTGCCATCATGGGCCGGTCCAGGACGAAGCGACGGCCCCAGTCGCCATCGACGCCTTGAGCCTCGATCCAACCTTCCGCCGACTCGTTCCAGCCGTCTTCCATCGCTCAGAACGCTTTCAGAGCGCGGCAAGCAGGTCCGGCGTCGGCCAGCCGTCGGCGGGGATCCCCAAGCGCTGCTGTTCGCGGCGGACCGCCTCGCGGGTGGCGCCGCCGAGAATGCCATCGACCTTGCCGACATCGTAGCCGCGGCCGGCGAGCTTGGTCTGGAGCGACTTCATCTCGTCGGTCGAAAGGCCCTTCTGAGGATTGCCCATGTCGATCGGCGGAGCGCCGGCGAGGCGGGTCGAGAAGTAGCCGGCCGTCAGGGAATAGACGAGCGACTTGTTCCACTCGAGATAGACGTCGAAATTCGGGAAGGCGAGGAAGGCCGGGCCGCCCCGGCCCATCGGCAGGATGAGCGAGGCCGGCAGCGCGTCGCTTTCGAGCGCCGAGCCGTCCGCCTTGGTGATGCCAAGGCTCGCGAATTCCGAGCGCGGCTCCTTGTTGGCGAGCGCGGCGCGATCCCAGGGAAAGTCGTCGGGCACGCGCACGGCTTCGAGCCAGGGCTCGCCCTTGCGCCAGCCGAGCGACTGCATGAACTTGCCCGTTGTCGCCAGAACGTCCTCGTCGTCCTTCAGGAGATCGACGCGCCCGTTGCCGTCCTCGTCCGTGCCGAACTTAAGATACTCCTCGGGCAGGATCTGCGTCTGGCCGAGTTCGCCGGCCCAGGCGCCCTTCATCTCGTCGGGGGTGAGATAGCCGCGATCGACGACCTGCATCGCGCCGATGAGATGGGGGCGGAAAAGCTCCGGTCGGCGGCAGTCATGCGCCAGCGTCGCCAGCGCGCTCAGCGTGTCGAAGTCGCCGAGAACGGCGCCATAGTCGGTCTCGAGGCCCCAGAAGGCCGCGATCGCCGGGCCGGGCACGCCGGTCTCCGCTTCGATCTTCTTGAAGGTGGAGGCGTATTTCTGAAGGTTCGCCTTGCCCTGCTTCAGGCGGGAGGCGTTCGCCATGCGGGTGGAGAACTCGCCCCAGGTCTGGCTGAACACGCCCTGAGCCCGGTCGCGCGCCAGCACCTTCGGGTTCGGCACCATGCGCGCCGTCGAGGCCTCGATCGCGGCCTCCGAAATGCCGGCCGCCCGCGCTTCCGTCTTCACGCCCTCGATGAAGGCGCCGAAGTCGCCGCCGCAGGCGGGAGCGGACTGGGCTGCGGCCAGCGAGGTGCCGGAGAGGAGGAGCGCGAGGCAGACGGCGAGGCGGCGAACGGACATGGGCAGGCTTTCCTTCGAAACGGACGCGCCTTCGGCCGGGCCGGGTCATCGATCCCCGGCGGAGCCTCGAATCAGGCGCTGCGACTGGCGCGGACCTATTTAGGTCCAACGTGGCGGTTTGAAGGAAAGCGCCGCCTCGTCAAGCTGCCATCGGCGCGCTCAGGCGCGGATGCTGCGCGCCTTCAGCCATTTCGCCCAGTCGCCCTTGGAGCCGGAGAAGGCGTTGCGGTCGACGTCGCCCGTCACGCCCGGCACCGTTCCCGTCGCCGTCCACTGCCAGAACCGGAAGGGTCGGTCGGTGTAGACGTTGTTCGGATGATCCTTCACCGCCCGCAGCCAGAACTCGTGGCGCGGCAAGGTGCCGACGAGCCGGTCGCGATGGATGTCGATCGGCGCGTAGATGATGGGCCGGGTGTCGTAATGCTTCTCGACGATGTTGAGGAAGTCCTCCATCTCGCGCACGAGATCCTCGCGCGGCGGGCGAATGGTGCAGGTCGGCGAATCCGGCGTCCACTCGACATCGAGAACCGGGGGCAGGGCATGGGCCTGCTTCGGCACGGTGCGGATGAACCAGCGCGCCTGCTCGGCGCCGGAGCGGCAATGGTAGAAGAAGTGGTAGGCGCCGCGCGGCATGCCGGCCGCGCCCGCCCGCTTCCAGTTCTCCTCGAACCTCGAGTCCACGCGGTCGCCACCCTCGGTGGATTTGAGATAGGCGAAGGCGACGCCGCCATTGCGGGCGGCCGACCAGTCGATGTCGCCCTGGTATTTCGAAACGTCGATCCCGTGGATCGGATAGTGGTTCGGGCTGGGGCCGGTGAAACCGGACAGCGCTAGATCACGCGCGTCGAGCCCGCCGCCGCTGCAGCCGCCGAGCAGCCCGCCGGCCAGAAGGGGCAGGAAGGCGCGGCGCGAAAGGGGGCGGGACGGAGGAGGCGTCATGATATCTCCGCAAGGGTGCAAGAGCTTGAAATCGTGGGTTCGGTTCGGCGTCGCCACGCGGCCTCTAGCATCGAAAGCTTGCCTCTCCCTCGCCGCGCCCGTCGCGCACCCCATATATTGCGCGGGGCATCGTCGATGCTCCACCTGAAGGGTTCGGATCGTTGCGCATCGAAATGAGGCGTGATGATGGGAGACCGAACGCCGCGGGGCCTCCATGCGTTGAGGCTCCGAAACAACGAAATGGATGTTGACGATGAAGACGATCTCTCTCGCAATCTGCGCCTCGGCCCTCCTCGCGCTCTCGGCCTGCTCGGACAACAAGACCGAGACGCCCGCCGCAACGACGACGACGACCGCGCCGGCTGCAACGACCACCACCACGACGCCTGCGACGGGCTCCATGAGCACCACGGCCCCCGCGACCGGCACGACCGGAACCACGGGCACGACCACGGGCACCACGACCACCCAGTAAGCCTCGATGCTCCCGCGCCGCGCCTTCGGCGCGGGGCGGGACGGGGGCTTTCGAACGATCGCGAGGCGATCCGCATTCGGCGGGTCGCCTCGTTTTCGTTTCGAGGCCACTTTCTGGAAGCCTGCGCTTTCAAGAAGGAGTGTTCGGCAGGAGAACGGGGGGTGACGCCGCCTGTTGCGGCGCGATAGGATCGGGGGAACGCCAGGAGACAGCGCAGCGGGTGCTAGAGAGGCGGGTTCGGAACAGTCGATGCAGATCCTTTCCAGCCTCGCGGCCCTTCTTCGATCCCTGCCGCAGAGCGGACGCGAAACGCTCGAAGGCCTCTACGAGAGCATTCGAACGCTGTTTTCCGGCGATCGCGAGACGCGGCGCAGCGTCGCCTTCTCCGTCGCCATGATCGCTTTGGCCGCCAAGATGGCGAAGGCCGACGGCATCGTCTCGGCGCCCGAAATCTCGGCCTTCCGGCAGATTTTCGACATTCCGCCGCAGGAGCTGCGCAACGTCTTCCGCCTCTACGATCTGGCCAAGGAGGACACGGCCGGATACGAGGCCTATGCGCGCCGGATGACGACGCTCTGCACCGACCCGAGCGGCGGCTGCCAGCTCCTGGCGGACATTCTGGACGGCCTCTTCCACATCGCCAAATCCGACGGCGTCATCCACCAGCGAGAGCTGGATTTCCTGACCCACGTCTCCGAGATTTTCCGCATCCCCGAAGCCGAGTTCGCCGCGATCCTGCGCCGGCATGTCTCGACGGGCCGCAGGGGCGCCTATGCCGTGCTCGGCGTCGAGCCGGATGCGCCGCCGGCCGTGGTGCGCGCGCGCTATCTCCAGCTGGTCAAGGAGAACCATCCGGACCGCCTCGCGGCGCGCGGCGTGCCCGACGAGTTCATGGCGATCGGCCTCGAGCGCATCAAGGCGATCAACGCGGCTTATGACGAAGTCGCTCGGGCGGTGGCCTCGTGAGGTCGGATTTCGCGCCGGACAGCTTGCTGGTCGATGCCATCCTGCCCTCGCCGAACATCGGCGAACGGCGCGGGCAGGCGGGGCCGGACATGGTCATCCTCCATTACACCGGCATGGAGGACGGCGAAGCGGCGGCCCGCTGGCTCGCCATGGAGCGGAGCCAGGTCTCCTGCCACTATCTCGTCCACGAGGACGGCCGCATCGTCCAGCTGGTGGAAGAGCGCCTGCGCGCCTGGCATTCGGGCGCGGGAAGCTGGCGGGGGCGCGACGACGTGAACTCGCGGTCCGTCGGCATCGAGATCGTCAATCCCGGCCACGACCACGGCTATCGGCCTTTCCCGGACGCGCAGATCGAGCGCGTGATCGCGCTCTGCCGCGACATCGGCACGCGATGGGCCATACCGGCCGAAAACATCCTCGCCCATTCCGACATAGCGCCCGCCCGCAAGCAGGACCCGGGCGAGCTCTTCCCCTGGGATCGGCTGCACCGCGAGGGGCTCGGCCACCACGTCGCGCCCTCGCCGATCCGGGGCGGGCGCTATTTCGGGCTCGGCGATGCCGGCGAGCCCGTCGCGGCCTATCAGGGCCTCCTGGCCGCCTATGGCTACGAGGTCGAGGCGAACGGCCGATTCGACGAGGCGACGCGCTTTGCGACCATCGCCTTCCAGCGCCATTTCCGCCCGGCCAAGATCGATGGCGTCGCCGACCTCTCCACGATCGAGACGCTCCACCGCCTCCTCGTAAGCCTGCCGACCTCGCCCTTCGCCGTCGCCTGAGCGCGCTCGCGGGTTGACACGAGCGCGCGCGCGTCCGATGGCTCGCGCGCCAGTCGGCTGGGCGACCGCTGCCGCCAATGTCGAAAGACGGCGGGGGAGGAAAGTCCGGGCTCCACGGAGAAACGGTGCCGGGTAACGCCCGGCGGGGGCGACCCTAGGGAAAGTGCCACAGAGAACAGACCGCCTCGCGGCCCATCCTCGCACCGGCGCCTCGTGCGCTGGCGGATGGCGTCTGCGGGGTCAGGGTGAAACGGTGGGGTAAGAGCCCACCGCGCTTCATGGCAACATGGGCGGCACGGCAAACCCCACCGGGAGCAAGACCGAATAGGAACGACGTGGCGGGCGACCGCCGGCCTCTCCGGGTCAGTCGTTCGGGTGGGTTGCTCGAGGCGGCGCGCAAGCGTCGTCCCAGAGGAATGGTCGCCGGGCGGCGAGAGCCGCTCACAGAACCCGGCTTATAGGCCGACTGGCACTTTCGAACCGTCCGCGGACTCCCATTTCCGGGTGAAAATGCCGTGGCGTTAGCAATTCAAAATTGTAAAGCGACCTGATTTTGTAGCCGTCTTCGAGCCTTTGCCCGAAAGCGGCATGGGAAGCCGCTTAAGTGCCGGTTTCACTTGGGGATCGAGCCCCGGATATTGCGCTGCAACTGGCAGGTTGAGGCAAGCTTGCCACACCACGCCTGGATTGAAATCTCTCATATTAAGAACGTGTTAAGCTTGATGAGCTATGAACGGCTTGCATGCCTGCCACAGGTCTGTGGGGGCCGTTCCCATTGACGCCCATAGGGGCCCATGTTAACCACGACGACATCACCCGGCGGCCCGATCGGGCGGTTCTACAGCCATACGAATTCAACTCCGGCGCGTTCGGAGCCCCTTCTGTCAGCCTGTTCGCTGGCCGAGGACGGGCTTTTGCGTTCGGTTTTCTGATGGGGTGGGACCGTGATGGGGCGGGTCGCGAAAGGGGATGCAGGCATGGGGCTCGATGGACCGTTTTCTTTCCAATTCGGTCAACAACATCGACTCCAAGGGCCGGGTCTCGGTTCCGGCCGGGTTCCGTCAGGTTCTGGCGGCGCGCGGCCATCAGGAGCTCTATGCCTTGCAGGCCATCGGTCAGCCCGCGATCGACGTCGGCGGCATGGATCTCCTGACGCGCTACGAAGAGCGCATGGCCTCCGAGGACCCGTTCAGCGAGGCCTATGCCGACATGTCGCTCTTCACCTACGGGGATGGTGCCTTTCTCAAGTTCGACGCGGAGGGCCGGATCTCGGTGACCGATTTCATCCGCTCGCACACGGGCATCACGGACCGAGTCGTCTTCGTCGGCCGCAATCATTTCTTCCAGCTCTGGGAGCCCTCGCAGTTCGAGGCCCATCGTGCCGCCGCGCGCGAGCGTCTGGCCTCCGCGCGGGCCTCCGGCGCCTCCCGACCGGCCGAGCCTTCCCGATGAGCGGCGCCGCGCCGGTCGCGGGCGAGCCTGTCCGCCACATCCCCGTTCTCCTCGCCGAGGTTCTAGAGGCACTGGCGCCCGTATCCGGCGAGATCGTCCTCGACGGCACGTTCGGCGCGGGCGGCTATAGCCGCGCGATCCTCGCGGCCGGCGCCCGTGTGCTCGCGGTCGATCGCGATCCTGGTGCCATTGAGACGGCGCGGGCGCTGGAGGCCGAAACCTCGGGCGCGCTGACGCCCGTCCACGGCCGCTTCGGCGATCTCGATGCGCTGGCGGCGTCCGCTGGCTTTGCATCGCTCGACGGCGTCGTGCTCGATATCGGCGTCTCCTCCATGCAGATCGACGAAGCCGAACGCGGCTTCTCCTTCCAGAAGGACGGCCCGCTCGACATGCGCATGAGCCGCTCCGGCCCCTCTGCGGCCGACGTGGTGAACACGCTGAAGACGGGCGACCTCGCCCGCATCCTGAACTTCCTCGGCGAAGAGCGGCAGGCCGGGCGCATCGCGCGCTCGATCGAGGCGCGCCGCGCCGAACGCCCGTTCGAGACGACGCTCGATCTCGCCGGCCATATCCTCAAGGTCATCGGCCGCGCGCCGAAGGACAAGATCGATCCCGCGACCCGCACCTTCCAGGCGCTGCGCATCTTCGTGAACGACGAGCTGGGCGAGCTTGCCCGCGCGCTCCTCGCCGCCGAGCGCGCCCTTAAGCCCGGCGGGCGCCTCGTCGTCGTCACCTTCCACTCGCTGGAGGACCGGATCGTGAAGCGCTTCCTGCGCGACCGGTCCGAGCAGGTCACGGGCTCGCGCCATCTGCCGGACGTCGCGGAGAAGGTGCTGACCTTCGCCTCGCGCAACAAGGCGGTGACGGCCGGCGAGGCGGAGCTTGCCGCCAATCCGCGCGCCCGCTCGGCCAAGCTGCGCGTCGGCCTTCGCACGGACGCGCCCCCGCGCGGCGATGCCGATGCCGGGGCCTTCTTCGACCTTCCCGCCCTTGCCGACCTGCCGCGTTCCGGAGCCTGAACCCCGATGTTGAAGACGCTCGATATCGTCCTGATCGCGGTCATGATTTCCGCCGCCGCCTGGACCTTCAAGGTGAAGCACGAGGCCGAGCTGATCGACGATGCGATCGCCGCCGTCGAGCGCAAGAGCGCGCTGGAGCGCGAGACGATCGCGCTTCTCCAGGCCGACTGGAGCTTGCTCAACCAGCCGGACCGGTTGCAGCGCCTCGCCGAGGCCTTCCATGCCGATCTGTCCCTCGAGGCGATCCGGCCGGACCAGATCGTCGACATCGACGAGCTGCCGCAGCAGCCGATCAATCTCGTGCCCGACCCGACCAAGGCGCTCGGCGGCTTCGCCGACAACGCCGGCAGCGTCGTGAGATGATGCGAATGAAGCTTCCGGCTTGGCCGGGCCTTTCCCGCGCTTCCAAGGCGGAGGCGACATCGTCGCGCGTGCCCCTGCGCGCCCGTCGCGTGGCGCCGCCGCGTCACAGCGGACGCTTCGCCATTGCCGTCGGCCTCTTCTTCGGTGTCTATGCCGTCATCGGCGGGCGTCTTCTCATGTGGGGCGCGATCCCGGGGGAGGGTGCCAGCTACGGCCGCTTAGGTCCCGTCGTCGCCTCGCGTCCCGATCTGGTGGACCGCAACGGCGAAGTGCTGGCGACCGACATCAAGACCGCCTCGCTCTTCGCCGAGCCGCGCCGCATCGTCGATCCCGACGAGGCGACGGAGGCGCTCCTGTCCGTCCTGCCCGATCTCGACGCCCGCAGCCTGCATGCGCGCCTGTCCGGCGAGGCGGGCTTCGTCTGGCTGAAGCGCCAGCTGACGCCGCGCCAGCAGAGCCAGATCTTCGCGCTCGGTCTCCCCGGCATCGGCTTTCGCACGGAGAAGCGCCGCTTCTATCCCGGCGGCCCCACAGCGTCCCATGTCGTCGGCCTCGTCAATGTCGACAACCAGGGCATCGCCGGCATGGAGAAATATGTCGACGACCAGGGCTTCGGCGACATCCAGCGGATGAACCTCGCCAATGGCGACAATCTCGCGCCGGTCCGCCTCTCGCTCGACTTGCGCGTCCAGCACATCATGCGCGACGAGCTTGCCGCGTCGATGAAGCGCTACGACGCGATCGCGGCCGGCGGCGTCGTGCTCGACGTCGATACGGGCGAGGTCCTCGCCATGGCCTCGATGCCCGACTACGACCCGAACGATCCGAAGGACGCGCTGAAGACGGAAAACATGAACCGCATGTCGGCGGGCACGTTCGAGATGGGCTCGACCTTCAAGACCTTCACGACGGCGATGGCGCTGGATTCCGGCCTCGTGAAGATCACCGACAGCTTCGACGCCTCCCGCCCGATCCGCATCGGCGGCTTCACCATCTCCGATTTCCACGGCAAGCACCGTGTCCTCACCGTTCCCGAAATCTTCGAATACTCGTCCAATATCGGCACCGCCAAGCAGGCCGATCTCGTCGGCATCGAGGGCCACAAGGCCTTCCTGACGAAGATGGGCCTTCTGACGCGGCTGAAGACGGAGCTGCCGGAGACGGCGATGCCGACCCAGCCGAAGGTCTGGAAGAAGCTGAACTCGATCACGATCTCCTTCGGCCACGGCGTCTCGACGACGCCGCTCCAGACGGCGGTCGCGGCCGCCGCGCTCGTCAATGGCGGCCGGCTGATCCCGCCGACCTTCCTGCCGCGCACCAAGGCCGAGGCCGATGCCGTGGCCGAAATGGTGGTGCGCAAGAGGACGAGCGACGAGATCCGCTATCTCTTCGATCTCAACGGACGGAGCGGTTCGGGCAAGAGCGCGCAGGTCGCCGGCTATCGCGTCGGCGGCAAGACGGGCACGGCCGAGAAGGTCGTGAACGGTCGCTACGCCGCCAACAAGCGCTTCAACGCCTATCTGGCCGCCTTTCCGATCGACAAGCCGCGCTTCGTGGTTCTCGTCGTCCTCGACGAGCCCAAGCCCGAAGCGGGCAAGGCGGGCGCGACGGCCGGCATGAACGCGGCGCCGACGGTCGGCGCCATCATCCGCCGATCGGCCGCGCTCTTGAAGGTGAAGCCCGATTTCAGCGAGGCCAACCGGCCGCTTCTCGTCTCGAACTGACCGGGCCCGGGCGGGCGGGCCCTCGCCGGGGACCTATCCAAGCCGGCCGACAGTCACTAAAGGTCCGCGACGTTTTCCGGGCCGGATGGCGCCATCCGCCGGTCGTCGCATCGAACGCGGGTTGGGACAGATGAAGATCAGCGATCTTGCAGAGGGCATCGCCAGCGGGGCCGAACGGCTCGGTACTCGGATCGAGGGCCTTTCCTCGGACTCTCGGACCGTGAAGCCCGGCTATCTCTTTGCCGCGTTAAGCGGTTCTCGGGCCGACGGCGCGGGCTTCGTGCGCGATGCCGAGGCGAAGGGCGCCGCCGCGATCCTCGCGGGAGCGCCCGTCGAGACCGCCCTGCCGCTTCTCGTCGCCGACGATCCGCGCCGCGCGCTCGCGCTCATGGCCGCGCGCTTCCACGGGCGCCAGCCGGAGACGATCGTCGCCGTCACCGGCACCAGCGGCAAGACCTCCATCGCGGCCTTCACCCGCCAGATCTGGGCGCAAGCCGGCCATGCCGCCGCCTCCGTCGGCACGACCGGCATTCGCTCGCCGACCCGCGACGACTACGGCTCGCTGACGACGCCGGACCCGATCGAGCTTGCCCGCGTCATGGCGGAGCTTGCCGCCGAGGGCGTCAGCCATGTCGCGATGGAAGCCTCCAGCCATGGTCTCGACCAGCGCCGCCTCGACGGCGTGACGCTCGCTGCCGGCGCCTTCATCAATCTCGGCCGCGATCATCTCGACTACCACCCGACCATCGAGGACTATTTCGCCGCCAAGATGCGGCTCTTCGAGGTCCTCCTGTCGCGCGGCGCGCCCGCCGTCATCTTCGCCGACGACCCCTGGTCGGACCGGGCGATCGCCATCGCGCTCCATGCCGGAATGCGCATCGAGACGGTCGGCCGCAAGGGCACGCTCCTTCAGCTGAAACGCCTCGAGCACGAGCGCAGCCGCCAGATCGCCGAGATCGAGGCGGAGGGGCGCATCCATCGCGTCGTGCTGCCGCTGGCCGGCGAGTTCCAGATGGCGAACGCGCTGACGGCGGCAGGGCTCGCCATCGTCACCGGCGTTCCCGCCGAGACGGCGCTCGGGGCTCTCGAACATCTGGAGGGCGCGCCCGGCCGCCTCGACCTCGCGGGGACCACGGCATCCGGCGTTCCCGTCTTCGTCGACTATGCCCACAAGCCCGAGGCGCTGGAGAACGTGCTCTCGGCCGTGCGTCCCTTCACGACGGGCCGCGTGATCTGCGTCTTCGGCTGCGGCGGCGACCGGGATCGCGGCAAGCGCCCGATCATGGGCGAAATCGCGGCCCGCCTTGCCGATGTCGCGATCGTCACGGATGACAACCCGCGCTCGGAAGACCCGGCCTCGATCCGCGCCGCGATCATCGAAGCCGCCGCCGGGGCCGAGGAGATCGCCGACCGGCGCGAGGCGATCCGCCACGCGGTCGGCCTCTCGCAGGCCGGCGACACGATCGTCGTCGCCGGCAAGGGCCACGAGCACGGACAGACCATCGGCGGGCAGACCCTGCCTTTCAGCGATCACGAGGAGGTCCGTCGCGCCATCGCGGGGGAAACGGAATGACGGATTATCTCTGGGATATCGACGCGCTCGTCGCGGCCACGGGCGGACGTGCCATCGGCACCATGCCGCGAGGCGTGACCGGCCTTTCGATCGACACGCGCACGGTCACGCCGGGCGACGCCTTCTTCGCCATCAAGGGCGACCGCTTCGACGGCCACACGTTCCTGACCGCCGCCGTGGCGGCCGGGGCGTCCGTCCTCGTCGTGTCCGAGAAGAAGCTGCCCGCGCTCGGCCGCGTGCACGGACAGTTCATCGTGGTCGAGGACGTGCTGACCGCCCTCGTGCGCCTGTCCACCGCCGCCCGCGCCCGATCGAAGGCCAAGATCGTCGCCGTCACGGGCAGCGTCGGCAAGACGACGACCAAGGAAGCGCTGCGCCACGGCCTTTCCGCCGCCGGCAAGGTCCATGCCTCCGCCGCCTCGTTCAACAACCATTGGGGCGTGCCGCTGAGTCTCGCCCGCATGCCCGCCGACGCCCGCTTCGGCATCTTCGAGATCGGCATGAACCATCCCGACGAGATCCGCCCGCTCGTCAAGATCGTTCGCCCGCACGTCGCCATCGTGACGCTGATCGCGCCCGCCCATCTCGGACATTTCAACGACATCGGCGAGATCGCCAAAGCGAAGGGCGAGGTCTTCGAGGGCCTCGTCATGGGCGGCACGGCCGTCGTCAATGCCGACGATCCGCAGGGGCCTGCCCTGATCGAAATGGCGCGCGCGGCTGGCGTCGACGACATCAAGATCTTCGGCGAGGGCGAGGGGGCCGAGTACCGGCTTCTCGACTTCCAGCCCATGCCCGACGGCGCGCGGATGCGGGCCAGAATCGGCGAGACGGAGGTCGCCCTGGAGTTGGCCGCTTCCGGCCGCCACATCGCCGACAACCTCCTTGCCGTCCTCGGCACCGCGCAGCTGGTCGGTGCCGATGTCGAGACCGTCGCCGCCGCCTTGTCGAGCTGGCGCGCGGGCAAGGGGCGCGGCGAGCGCCATCGCCTGCCCCTCGGCGAGGGCGAGCTGACGCTGATCGACGAGAGCTACAACGCCAATCCCGCCTCCATGCGCGCGGCCATCGCGGTTCTCGCCGCGGCGGCGCCGTCCTCCGGCGGACGCCGCATCGCCATTCTCGGCGACATGCTGGAACTCGGCGAGCAGTCCGGCGATCTTCATGCCGAACTCGGGCCCGTGCTGGTCGAGGCCGGGGTCGATCGGGTCTACCTCCTCGGCAACGAGATGAAGGCGCTTGACGATGCGCTGGACGGCACACTCCCGGCCGAATGGCACGAGAGTCTCGACGAGCTTCAGGCAAGCCTGCTGGGGCATCTTCGCGCCGGCGATGTCGTGATGGTGAAGGGTTCCAACGGTATCGGCCTGTCGCGCATCGTCGACCGGCTGATCGCGGCCCATGGCTCCGGTGTGCCGGGTTCCGCGAATGGCGCGGGCTCGACCGCGACGCAGACGGGAACCGTGTAAATGCTCGCATATCTCGGCCAGTTCTCTGCCGATTTCCCCGGCCTCAACGTGTTCCGCTACATCACGTTTCGGACGGGAAGCGCGATGATCACCTCGTTCATCGTGGTGTTCCTGTTCGGGCCGGCGATCATCTCGAACCTGCGTCTGCGCCAGGGCAAGGGCCAGCCGATCCGCGCGGACGGGCCGCAGACCCATTTCAAGAAGGCCGGCACGCCCACGATGGGCGGACTGATGATCCTGACGGGCATCCTGTCCTCGACCCTTCTCTGGGCCGAGCTCAGCAATCTCTACGTCTGGACCGTGCTGCTCGTCACGATCGGCTTCGGCGCGATCGGCTTCTACGACGACTACCTGAAGGTGACGAAGCAGTCGCATAAGGGCTTTTCCGGCAAGGCGCGTCTCGCCATCGAGTTCGCCATCGCCGGCATCGCCTGCACGCTGACGGTCTATGCCGGCACGGGCACCTTCGCGACCTCGCTGGCCTTTCCCTTCGTCAAGTCCTTCCTGATCGATCTCGGCTGGTTCTATGTCGCGCTCGGCGCCTTCGTCATGGTCGGCGCGGGCAATGCGGTGAACCTGACCGACGGTCTCGACGGCCTCGCCATCGTGCCGATCATGATCGCCTGCGCCGCTTTCGGCCTCATCGCCTATCTCGCGGGCAACGTGAACTTCGCCAACTACCTGCAGATCCACTACGTCTTCGGCACGGGCGAACTGGCCGTCGTCTGCGGCGCGGTCATCGGCGCGGGCCTCGGCTTCCTCTGGTTCAACGCCCCGCCCGCCGCCATCTTCATGGGCGACACCGGGTCGCTCGCGCTCGGCGGCATGGTCGGCGCCATCGCGGTGGCGACCAAGCACGAACTGGTTCTCGCCATCATCGGCGGCCTCTTCGTGATCGAAGCCATGTCCGTGATCATCCAGGTCGCGAGCTTCAAGCTCACGGGCAAGCGCGTCTTCCTCATGGCCCCGATCCACCACCATTTCGAGAAGCTCGGCTGGACGGAGAGCCAGGTCGTCGTGCGCTTCTGGATCATCGCCTTCATGCTGGCCTTCGTCGGCCTCTCCACGCTGAAGCTGCGGTAGGCCGCCATGATCCCGGTCACGAGTTTTTCCGGCAAGACCGTCGCGCTCTTCGGGCTCGGCGGGTCCGGCCGCGCGACGGCCCTGGCGCTCAAGGCCGGCGGCGCGACGGTGATCGCCTTCGACGACAATCCCGCCAGCATCGAAGCCGCCGCGGGCGACGGCATCGCGACGGGAAACCTCCACGATATCGACTGGTCCGGCGTCTCGGCGCTGATCCTCTCGCCCGGCGTGCCACTGACCCATCCCCGCCCGCACTGGACGGCCGATCTCGCGGCGCAAGCCGGCGTTCCGATCATCGGCGATGTCGAGCTCTTCAGCCGCGAGCGCGGGGCCCATGCGCCGGAGGCCCCCTTCGTCGCCATCACCGGCACGAACGGCAAGTCGACGACGACGGCGCTCATCGCTCATTGCCTGCGCTCGGCCGGCCGCGACACGCAGCTCGGCGGCAATATCGGGGTCGCCGTCCTGACGCTCGATCCGCCCGTGCCGACGCGCTTCTACGTCGTCGAGTGCTCGTCCTATCAGATCGACCTCGCCCCCTCGATTGCGCCCTCCGTCGCCCTGCTTCTCAACCTCACGCCCGACCATCTCGATCGCCACGGCTCGATGGAGCACTATGCCGAGGTCAAGGCGCGGCTCCTGCGCGGCGCCGATACCGCCGTCGTCGGCGTGGACGACGCCTATTGCCGAGCCATCGCGGACGAGCTTCAGGCCGCCGGTCGCAAGGTCGTGCGCATCTCGCAGTCGCAGACCCTCGCGGACGGCGTCTTCTTCGACGGCGCGAGCGTCGTCGTCGCCGAGGCCGGGGCGCCCGTCGCGAGCCTTTCGCTGGCCGGGATCGGCTCCCTGCGCGGGCGCCACAACGGGCAGAACGCGGCGGCCGCCGTCGCGGCGCTCCTCGCGGCGGGCCTCTCCGCCGAGGAGATTCTGGTTGGGCTGACAAGCTTTCCGGGCCTCGCCCATCGCATGGAAGAGATCGGCCGGATCGGCTCCGTCCTCTTCGTCAACGATTCCAAGGCCACCAATGCGGATGCCGCGGCTCCCGCGCTCGGCTCGTTCCGGACCATCCACTGGATCGCGGGCGGCCTGCCCAAGGAAGGCGGCATCGCCAGCCTTGCGCCGCTCTTTCCCCACGTCGCCAAGGCCTATCTGATCGGCGAGGCCGCGCCGGCCTTCGCCGCGACGCTCGGCGAGAGCGTGCCCTTCGAGATTTCCGGCACGCTCGACATCGCTGTCGCCCATGCCGCGCGCGATGCCGCGCGATCGACGGGGGAGGGCGAGCCGGTCGTGCTCCTCTCGCCGGCCTGTGCGAGCTTCGACCAGTTCCGCAATTTTGAAGTGCGCGGGGCGGCCTTCCGCGACGCCGTGGCGCGCCTTCCCGGCATCGAGCTTTTCCGAAAGGGTGGAGCATGAGCACACGCGCCAAACGAGCCCTGATCACCGACTGGTGGTGGAGCGTCGACCGCTGGTTCCTGGCCGCCTTTCTGACGCTGATGATCGGCGGCCTCGTGCTCTCCTTCGCCGCCAGCCCGCCCGTCGCCGAGAAGCTCGGGCTCGACCCATTCCACTTCGTCAAGCGTCACGGCGTCTTCCTTCTGCCTTCGATCGCCGCGATGATCGCGACCTCGATGCTGACGGCACGCGGCATCCGCCGCGCCTCGATCATTCTCCTGGCCGGCTCGATCGTTCTGATGATCGGCGCCTTGTTCTTCGGCATGGAAGTGAAGGGCGCCCGCCGCTGGATCGAGATCGGTCCGATGACGATCCAGCCGTCCGAGTTCATGAAGCCGGCCTTCGTCGTCGTCTGCGCCTGGCTCTTCGCCGAGAAGCAGCGCCGCGCCGATATTCCGGGCAATCTCTTCGCCATCATCCTCCTCTTCGTCGTCACAGCGCTTCTCGTGGCGCAGCCCGATCTCGGCCAGACCATGCTGACGGCCGGCGCCTGGAGCGGCCTCTTCTTCATGGCCGGCATGCCCTGGCTCTGGATCGCCGTCCTCGGCTCCATCGGCACGGTCGGCTTCCTCTCCGCCTATTTCGTCTTCCCGCACGTCGCCTCGCGCATCGACCGCTTCCTCACCGGCGAGGGCGACACGTTCCAGACCGACACGGCGCGCGAAGCCATCATGCGTGGTGGCTGGCTCGGCCAGGGCCCGGGCGAGGGCACCGTCAAGCGCCTTCTGCCGGACAGCCACACCGACTTCGCCTTCTCCGTCATCGCGGAGGAGTTCGGCATCGTCACCTGCATGCTGCTCGCCTCGATCTTCTGCTTCATCGTGATCCGCGGCTTGTCGGTCGCCTTCGCGCAGCGCGATCCCTTCGCGCGGCTGGCGATTTCCGGCCTCGTCTTCCTCTTCGGCCTCCAGTCGATCATCAACATGTCGGTGAATCTGCAGCTGATGCCCGCCAAGGGCATGACGCTGCCCTTCATCTCCTATGGTGGCTCCTCGATGCTCGCCATCGCCATCTCCGCCGGCTTCATCCTGGCGCTCACCCGCAAGAAGCCCGAGAACTCCTCGCAGACGGATCGGCTGATGGATCGGACGATGGCGCTGTCGGGAACGTGAGATCTCGATGCGCGATCCGATCGATGGCGGCAACGACCCGACCGTGTCGCCGCGCCTTCCCAGCGATGCAGGCAAGGAGCAGATCAAGCTGACTGCGACCTATATGAACGGGATCGCGGTCGGATTGGCGCTCGTCGGTGGGCTGTCCATTCCGTCGAGCATCGCGCTCAACGCCACTGCCGGCCACGAACAGATCTTCGCAGCCTGCGTCAGCCTCTTCAGTTTTGGCCTTAGTCCCTATATTCATATGAGAGCGAAGCAGTGGTTGAGGAGGTTGGACGGATGAGTACGACGCTGTTCTACATTCTCGGTCTGGCTTTGCTGCCGATCGGAACGCTTCTCGTGACCTACTACGCTGGCTGGTCCCTGGACCGTGAACTCGAACGCAGTCGGCGCGAACGCTTCGAGCGAAAGAGCGGCGCTGTCGGCTGACATTCGGGTCGGCCGGGGAATGCGATCGGAACTGGAGTCGAGTAGCTTCGGGCGATTAGGCCTTTCGGCGAGGCAGTTCTAGACGGCCGATTTTCCGCGGCGCGGCGTTTCGGGTTCGATTCCTGCGAATGTCACGCATCTCATCTGGACGAAGCGCTCCCCCATGAACGGCCCCATCCTTCTCTCTGCCGGCGGCACCGGCGGCCATCTCTTTCCGGCCGAGGCGCTGGCGCATGAGCTGGTCGATCGAGGCCATGTCGTGCATCTGGCGACCGACGAGCGGGCCGGAAAATATGCCGAGCGCTTTCCGGTGGAGGCGATCCATGTCGTTCCCTCCGCCACCTTCGGCTCGAAGAACCCGCTCCATGTCGCGCGCTCGCTTCTGAAGCTCTGGCGCGGCTTTCGCGCCGCCGGCGCGCTGATCCGGCGGATCAGGCCGGCGGTCGTCGTCGGCTTCGGCGGCTATCCGACGGTCCCGCCGATGCTGGCCGCCTCGCAGGCCGGCCGTCCGACGCTCATCCACGAGCAGAACGCCGTGATGGGCCGGGCCAACAAGTTTCTCGCCAAGCGCGTGACGCGGATCGCCGCCGGCATTCCGCAGGAAGGCCTCGCACCCGAGATCGCCGGCAAGCTCGTCGTGACGGGCAATCCCGTGCGCCCGGCCGTGCTGGAATCGGCCGCCTATGCCTACAAGCCGAGCGGCCCGGGCCAGCCCTTCCGGCTCGTCGTCTTCGGCGGCAGCCAGGGCGCGCAGTTCTTCTCCGACGTCATGCCGGAAGCCGTTCGGCTTCTGCCGATCGAGATCCTGCGCCGCCTCCACGTCACGCAGCAGGCCCGGCCCGAGCAGCAGGAGCGCGTGCGCGCCTTCTACGAGGCCGAGGGGATCGAGGCGGAGGTCTCCCCCTTCTTCACCGACATGGCCAAGCGCATCGGACGCGCGCATCTCATCGTCAGCCGCTCGGGCGCCTCCACCGTGTCGGAAATCTCGGTGATCGGCCGTCCCTCGATCCTCGTGCCGTACCCCTATGCGCTCGACCACGATCAGGCGGCCAATGCCGCCAAGCTGGAGGCCGCGGGCGGCGCGATCGTGGCGCGCCAGTCCGATCTGTCCGCCATCCGTCTCGCCGGCCTGATCGAGGGCATCGCCAACGATCCCGCCAAGGCCATGGTCATGGCCTCGGCCGCCCGCGCCACCGGCATTCCCGATGCCGCGCGGTTGCTCGCCGATGTGGTTGAGGCTATGTCCGCGGCTTCGACACGCTGACCTTTTCGTATCTCGGAGCCTTTTCATGAAGATGCCGCCCAATATCGGCCCGGTGCATTTCATCGGCATCGGCGGCATCGGCATGAGCGGCATCGCCGAGGTGCTGGCCAATCTCGGCTACACCGTCCAGGGCTCCGACCAGGGCGACAGCGCCAACGTGCAGCGCCTTCGCGCCAAGGGCATCAAGGTCATGATCGGCCATGCCGCGGAAAATCTCGGGGCGGCCGAGATCGTGGTGGTCTCGACGGCGATCAAGCGCTCCAACCCGGAACTGGCCGCCGCCCGCGAGCGCCTGCTACCGATCGTGCGCCGCGCCGAAATGCTGGCCGAACTCATGCGCTTCCGCCAGGCGATCGCCATCGGCGGCACGCACGGCAAGACGACGACGACCTCGATGGTCGCGACCCTGCTCGATGCCGGCGGCCTCGACCCGACCGTCGTCAACGGCGGCATCATCAACGCCTACGGCACGAATGCGCGCATGGGCGACGGCAACTGGATGGTGGTGGAGGCCGACGAGTCCGACGGCACGTTCCTGCGTCTGCCCGCCGATATCGCGGTCGTGACCAACATCGATCCCGAGCACCTCGACCATTACGGCACGTTCGACAAGGTCCGCGCCGCCTTCCGCGCCTTCGTCGAGAACGTGCCCTTCTACGGCTTCGCCGTCATGTGCCTCGACCATCCCGAGGTGCAGACCCTCGTCGCCGAGATCGAGGACCGCCGCATCATCACCTACGGCGAGAATCTCCAGGCCGACGTGCGCTTCGAGAACCTGCGCGCCGAGGGCTCGCGCTCGATCTTCGACGTGACGATCCGCGACCGCGTCACCGGCCGGCAGGACGAGATCCGCGAGATCACGCTGCCCATGCCCGGCCGCCACAACGTCTCCAATGCCACCGCCGCCATCGCCGTCGCGCATCGGATCGGCATCTCGGCCGAGGCGATCCGCACCGGTCTTGCCGCCTTCGGCGGCGTCAAGCGGCGCTTCACGCATACGGGCACGGTCCACGGCGCCGACTTCTACGACGATTACGGCCATCATCCCGTCGAGATCCGCGCCGTGCTCGCCGCCGCGCGCTCCTCGGCCAAGGGTCGCGTCGTCGCCGTCGTGCAGCCCCATCGCTACACGCGCCTCCAGAGCCTTTTCGCCGACTTCGCGGCCTGCTTCAACGATGCCGACACCGTCATCCTCGCGCCCGTCTATTCGGCGGGCGAGGAGCCGATCGAGTTCGTGAACTCGGAAATGCTGGTCGAGCGGCTGAAGCTCGGCGGCCATCGCGACGCCAAGCTGATCGACGGCCCCGAGGAACTCGCGCCGCTTCTCGATCGCCTCGTCGAGCCGAACGACATCGTCGTCTTCCTTGGCGCCGGCTCCATCACCCAGTGGGCCTATGCGCTGCCGAAGGATTTGGCGGCGCTTCGGGCGGGCCGCGCCTGATGGTCGACGGGGCAGGGCTGCTCGCGCGCCTCGGCGACCGCTTCGCGGGCCTGCGCGGCCGGCTGACGCCCGACGCCGGCATGGACAAGATCACTTGGTTCCGCGCGGGCGGACCTGCCGAACTTCTGTTCCAGCCGGCCGACGAAGAGGACCTGTCCGCCTTCCTGCGCGCCCTGCCGGAAGAGGTTCCGGTGACGATCGTCGGCATCGGCTCCAACCTGCTGGTGCGCGACGGCGGCATTTCGGGCGCCGTCATCCGCCTCTCGGCCAAGGGCTTCGGCAACGTCGCGACGGCGGGCGACAGCGCGATCCGCGCCGGCTCGGCCGCGCCCGACAAGCGCCTGGCGGCGGTCGCGCTCGAAGCCGGGCTCGGCGGCTTTCATTTCTACCACGGCATTCCCGGCTCGATCGGTGGCGCCCTGCGCATGAACGCCGGCGCCAACGGCACCGAGACTTGCGAGCGCGTCGTCGAGGTCCGCGCGATCGACCGCAGGGGCGATCTCCGAATCCTGTCCAGGGCCGATATGGGCTACGCCTATCGCCATTCCGGCGCGCCGGGCGATCTCATCTTCACCGGCGCGCTTTTCGAGGGCGTGCCGACGGAGCGCGGCGAGATTCGCGCCCGAATGGACGAGGTCCAGCACCATCGCGAGACGGTCCAGCCCGTGCGCGAGAAGACGGGCGGCTCGACCTTCAAGAACCCCGAAGGCACATCGGCCTGGAAGGAGATCGACCGCGCGGGTTGCCGGGGCTTTGCGGTCGGCGGCGCCGAGATGTCGCAGCTTCATTGCAACTTCATGATCAACACCGGCTCGGCGACGGGCCACGATCTGGAGTCGCTCGGCGAAACCGTCCGCGCCCGCGTCCACGCCACCTCCGGCATCGACCTCCACTGGGAGATCAAGCGCCTCGGCGCCTTCGTGCCGGGCCACGAGGTGCGGGCGTTCAAGGCGGCTTAGGCGGCGTCGGTGGAGCCGCGCCGCCGCGACGATCAGGCAGCGGTCGGCAGCGGTTTCGCCCGATCGATCCGCGCCAATCCTTCCGGAGAGTTCAGAACCTGCCAAAGGTCGTTTCGACGCTGCACGTTCAGCCAGAAGTCCGGGCTGTTGCCGAAGACGCGCGCGAGGATCAGCGCGGTCGCTGCCGTGATGCCCCGGCGGTCGTTGCAGAGCTCGTTGACGTGCTTGCGGGGAACGCCCATCGCGTCCGCCAGGGCCGCCTGGGTCAATTCCATCGGCTGCATGAACTCCTCGACGAGAATTTCAGCGACCGTGGCCGGCTTGCGCTTCGTCATGAGCATGAATCACCTCACCGATAGCTGTGATCGTCGAGACGGACATCGGAAGCTTCGCCTCGATCACCGTCCCATTTGAAGATCAGGCGCCATTGCTTGTTCACGCGGATCGAGTGATGGCCCTCGAGCGTGCCGCTCAGCTTCTCGAAATGATTGCTGGGGGGCACACGTAGATCCTGATCCGTCATGGCGTCGTCGATCATCTGGAGTTTCCGAAAGAGTCTTGCTTCCAGATCTGCCGGAATGGTTCGCGAGCGAATGTCGTCCGTGAAGAACACCTGCAGGGCCGCGTCGCGAAAGCTGACGATCATGGTCTCACCATCATGAAACCATTGTACCGCTCCATGGGACATCCGGCAACGGGTACAGATGGATGCCGTTGGCGAAACCGGGATCGCCTATGTGGCTCCAGCGTAACAGGAAATGCCTATGTGGCAGTCGCGGGGAGCCTTTCTTCCATCGCCCTTACGATTTTCTTTCGACGCCCGATCGGCCTTAACGCCTGCTTAACCATCGCCACGCCATGAATAGGAACCGGGCCCTTGGAGGGCTCGAACCCTGGCTAGGGATGGGAATGGGCGTTCGATGACGAGGCATGTCGCGGTACTGATGGGGGGATGGTCGAGCGAGAGGCCGGTGAGCCTGTCCTCCGGCGCCGCCTGCGCCGATGCGCTGGAGGCCGAGGGCTTTCGGATCACGCGCATCGATGTCGGCCGCGACGTGATGACCGTTCTGTCCGAGCTGAAGCCGGACGTCTGCTTCAACGCGCTTCACGGCCCCTTCGGCGAGGACGGCACGATCCAGGGCGTCCTCGAATTCCTGGAAATTCCCTACACCCATTCCGGCGTGCTCGCCTCCGCGCTGGCCATGAACAAGGTCAAGGCGAAGACCGTGGCGAAGGCGGCGGGCGTGCCCGTGATCGACCACAAGGTGCTCGACCGCCGCGACGTGGCCAAGGCCCATGTCATGCCGACGCCCTATGTCGTGAAGCCGATCGCGGAAGGGTCGAGCTTTGGCGTGCTCATCGTGCGCGAGGATCAGGCCCATCCGCCCCAGCAGCTCCACGGCACCGACTGGACCTTCGGCGAGAGCGTGATGGTCGAGCGCTTCGTCCATGGGCGGGAGCTGACCTGCGCCGTCATGGGCGATGTCGCGCTCGGCGTCTGCGAGATCACGACCGAAGGCCACGCCTTCTACGACTACGATTCCAAGTACATGCCGGGCGGCTCGCGCCACGAGATCCCGGCGCCGATCCCGGCCCGCATCGCCAACCGCGTCCAGGCGGCGGCGCTCGCCGCGCATCGCGCGGTCGGCTGCCGCGGCGTCTCGCGCTCCGATTTCCGCTACGACGACCGGTTCGGCGAGGATGGCGAGCTGGTCTGGCTGGAGATCAACACGCAGCCCGGCATGACGCCGACCTCGCTCGTTCCCGATATCGCGCGTGCCGCAGGCCATTCCTTCGGCGAGCTCCTGACCTGGATGGTGGAGGACGCGTCATGCCGGCGGTGAACCGCAGCTCCCGCCGGGAGCCGAGCTTCCAGCGCGAGCCGACCTTCGATCACGGCAAGGGCTTCAAGCTCGCCTTCCGCCTGTCCATCGCGGGACGCCGCCTCGCGGCCCTCGGCGAGAACCTGTCGCGTCTGCGCGCGCCGCGCTTCGGCACGATCGCGGCCGTTCTCCTCTCCTCGACCGCCCTCTACGGCATGTCGCTGGGTGGCCATACGACGACCGTCATCGACACGATCGCGCAGCCGCTCGGCTTTGCGATCGACAAGATCGACGTCGCCGGCAATGGCGAGACCTCCGAGATCGACGTTCTTCAGACGCTCTGGGGAACGGGCGCGCAGAGCCTTCCCTCGCTCGATCCCGAGGCGGCACGCGTGGCGCTGGAAGCCATGCCCTGGATCGAGCACGCCTCGGTCTCCAAGACCTATCCCGACCGCGTCGAGATCAAGCTCGTCGAGCGCGCGCCCTTCGCCGTCTGGCAGAAGGGGCGGGAGCTCTTCATCATCGACCGGGACGGCGGCGAGATCATGCCGTACGGCGCGGCGCGCTTCGCGAACCTGCCCTTCTTCGTCGGCGCGGGCGCAGGCAAGAACGCGGCGGCTCTTTTGAGCGAGCTCGACGTGCTTCCCGAGCTTCGCGCAAGGGTGAAGGCCTACATTCGCGTCGGGGAACGCCGTTGGGATCTTCGTCTCGAGAACGGCGTGACCATCAGACTTCCCGAGGAGGGGGCGATCGAGGCAGCTGCCGCGGTCTCCAAAATGGATAGGGACGTGGGCTTGCTGTCGCGTGACATTCTCGCCGTCGACATGCGCATCTCCGATCGCATGGTCGTCAAACTGACGCCGGACGCCCTCGTGCGCCGCGACGCCGCTTTGAAGGCGCGCGAAAAGGTCATCAAGCAATCCTCCAAGGAGAAGCCGGTATGACGCTCCTGTCCCGTCGCGGCGGCAAGCTCCCGCGCGTGAAGTCGGTTTCCTCGCGCAAGACCCGCATCATTTCCGTTCTCGACATCGGAACGACCAAGGTGACGTGCCTCATCGCCCGGCTGAAGCCGAAGGGCGAGAGCGAGATCCTGCCGAACCGGACGCACGAGATCGAGGTCATCGGCATCGGGCACCAGCGCTCGCGCGGCATCAAGTCGGGCGTCGTGGTCGATCTGGAGGCGGCCGAGAAGTCGATCCGCTTCTGCGTGGACGCCGCCGAGCGTCAGGCGGGCCTGACGATCGAGAGCCTCATCGTCTCGCTCACCGCCGGCCGGCTGAAGAGCCTGCGCGGTCGCGGCGAGCTCGGCGTTGACGGCGGCGAGGTCCAGGCCTCCGATCTCAAGCGCGTGCTCGGCCTTGCCGCCCGCGCGCCGATCGAGCCCGGCCGCGTCGTGCTGCACTCCATTCCGTTCGATGTCTCGCTCGACGGCGAGTCCGGGCTCGAAAATCCGCAGGGCATGGTCGGTCGCCGGCTCGGCGCGGACATGCACGTCCTGTCCGCCGAAGAGACGCCGCTGCGCAATCTGGAGGCTGCGATCAACCGCGCGCATCTTGTGGTCGAAGCTTTCGTCGCCACGCCCTTCGCCTCCGGCCTGTCGACGCTCGTCGACGACGAGGCCGACATGGGTTCGGCCTGCATCGACATGGGCGGCGGCGCGACGACGATCGCGATCTTCCAGAACGGCCGCTTCGTCTATGCCGACAGCGTCGCGCTCGGCGGTCATCACATCACGATGGATCTGGCGCGTGGCCTGTCCATTCGGCCCGAACATGCCGAGCGTCTGAAGGTCATGCACGGCTCCGCCATGAGCGAGCTGATGGCCGATTCCGAGACGATCGAGGTCGCTCCGCTCGGCGAGGAAGGCTTCGAGGCGCCCGTCAACGTCGCCCGCTCGCTGGTCGCGCGGATCATCCGGCCCCGCGTCGAGGAGACGTTCGAGCTGATCCGCGACCGGCTGGCGGCCTCCGGCCTCGGCCATGTCATCGGCAAGCGCGTGGTGCTGACGGGCGGCGCCAGCCAGCTCGCCGGTCTCGGCGATGCCGCGCGCTCCATCATGCAGCGCAACGTGCGCCTGGGGCGCCCGGTCGGCGTCGCCGGCCTCAGCGCGGCCAACAAGAGCCCGGCCTTCGCCACGGCGGTCGGTCTCCTGATCTACCCGCAGATCGCGCCGAGCGAGCACTTCGCCGAATCGGGCGCCGCCAGTTTCGCCTTCGACGAGGGCACCACACTAGGGCGCTTCGGCTCCTGGGTGCGGAAGAGTTTCTAACCGATCGGGGATCGGGGCCACGGATCGGCCCGGTCCCTCCAGAGAAGCGCGCGCCGCGCGTCTTGTTCGACCCACCTAAACTGACAGGCCGGCGCGGCGACACGGCCACTATCGCAAAGAGGATGAAGAACATGGCCATCAACCTGGCGAAGCCCGACATCACGGAACTGAAGCCCCGGATCACCGTGTTCGGTGTCGGCGGCGGCGGCTGCAATGCGGTCAACAACATGATCAACGCGGGCCTCGAGGGCGTCGAGTTCGTCATCGCCAACACCGATGCCCAGGCGCTGCGCTCCTCGCGCGCCGAGCGCGTCATCCAGATGGGTGTCGCCGTCACCGAAGGCCTCGGCGCGGGTTCGCAGCCGGAAGTCGGCCGCGCGGCCGCCGAAGAGTCGCTCGACGAGATCTGCGATCATCTCCTCGGCTCGCACATGTGCTTCGTCACCGCCGGCATGGGCGGCGGCACCGGCACGGGCGCTGCCCCCGTCGTCGCCCGCGCGGCGCGCGAGAAGGGCATTCTCACCGTCGGCGTCGTGACCAAGCCCTTCCACTTCGAGGGCCAGCGTCGCCTGCGCATTGCCGAGCAGGGCATCGAGGATCTGCAGAAGAACGTCGACACGCTGATCGTCATTCCGAACCAGAACCTCTTCCGCATCGCCAACGACAAGACGACCTTCGCCGATGCCTTCGGCATGGCCGATCAGGTCCTCTATTCCGGCGTCGCCTGCATCACCGACCTCATGGTCAAGGAAGGCCTGATCAACCTCGACTTCGCGGACGTGCGCTCCGTGATGCGCGAGATGGGCAAGGCCATGATGGGCACGGGCGAGGCGTCCGGCGAGGGCCGCGCGATGGCCGCCGCCGAGGCCGCGATCGCCAACCCGCTTCTCGACGAGACCTCGATGAAGGGCGCCAAGGGCCTCCTCATCTCGATCACCGGCGGCCGCGACCTCACCCTCTTCGAGGTGGACGAGGCGGCGACCCGCATCCGCGAGGAGGTCGACAGCGACGCCAACATCATCCTCGGCGCGACCTTCGACGAGAGCCTGGAAGGCGTCATCCGCGTGTCGGTCGTCGCGACCGGCATCGATAAGACGGCGCAGGAAGCCTACAACCGCCCGATCGAGGTTCGCCACGCGCCGATGATGCCGCGCCCGGCCGCCGCGGCGCCCGCAGCCCCCGTCCAGCAGGCCGCGATGCCCGCCATGGCCTATGCCGCTCCCGTCGAGGCGCCCCGCGCCGCGGCACCGGTCGCCGCCGCGCCCGTCTACGAGCCGGAGATGGAAGCGGCTCCCGCGATGGACACGCAGGACATGGAGGACGACTTCTCCGCCGCCCTTCAGGCCGAGATCGCACAGGTCCAGCACCGCGCGCCGGTCGCCGAGACCCGCCGCGAGACGGCCGCTCCTGCCTCGCGCATGCCCCGCGTCGAGGACTTCCCCCCGGTCGTCCAGGCCGAGATGGAGCGCCGTTCCTCGGCTCTCGACATGAACGCCGACGACAAGGGCCCGATGGGTCTCCTGCGCCGCCTCACGACCGGCCTCTCGCGCCGCGACGAGGAAGAGGGTCTGTCCGCCGAGACCAAGAGCGCGCCGCGTGCGCCGGAAGCCCGCCGCGCCGTCGTCGAGCAGAACCCCTATGCGCCGCGCCGTCAGGCGGCGGACTCCGCGGCCCGCCCGGTTTCGCAGGTTCGTCCCTCCGCCGAGGACGATCAGCTGGAGATCCCGGCTTTCCTGCGCCGCCAGACGAACTGAGCGCACGACGAGCGTTGCAGTCATGACACAGAGCCCGCCGTTGCAAGACGGCGGGCTCTTTTGTTAACGAACTGGATTATATGCCGAAATTCCGCGTGCGGACCCGTGTCCCGGTAACAACGGGTAAGAATCCGTGATTTGGCGGAAAGGCTTCATCCACCTAGTTTCATGGCGTAGTGAAAGACGGGCGTATCGACGCTTCGGTCGACCCTGGGGAGGGGGCTGATGCAAGAGGTCGAAAGCCTAACCGGCGGGGCGGAAACGCTAGTCAGTTCAGCGGATGCCGCCGCGCATAAGGTCGGTTAGAGAGGACTTCCCATCGTGTTGATGCATCAGCAGACGATCGGCGCGCGGATCGATTTCAACGGCGTCGGCGTCCACAGCGGCAACCCCGTGCAGCTTTCCCTCGTCCCCGCCGAAGCTGGAACGGGTGTCATCTTTCACGTTTTCACGGCCGGCCGCACCCTGCCGCACGAGATCAAGGCGCTCTCGTCCAACGTGCCCGCGACGGACCTGTCGACCATCGTCGGCGATCTGCGTGGCGTTCATGTGGCGACGATCGAGCATCTGATGGCCGCCCTCTACGCGATGGGCGTCGACAACGTCATCGTCGAGATCGATTCCAACGAAGTCCCGATCATGGACGGCTGCTCGGCCGCCTTCGTCGAGGCCATCGAGTCCGTCGGCCTGTCCCGCCAGTCCGCCAAGCGCCGCTACATCCGCGTGCTGAAGCCGGTTCGCGTCGAGGTCGGCCATGCCTATGCCGAGTATCGTCCGCACGAGGGCACGCGCTTCGAGGTCGAGATCGACTTCGCCTCGCCGACCATCGGCCGGCAGGTCTTCGCGGGCGATCTTTCGCCCGCTCTCTTCCGCGACGAGCTCGCCCGCGCCCGCACCTTCGGCTTCATGAAGGATGTCGAGCGTCTCTGGGCCTCGGGCCATGCGCTCGGCTCCTCGCTCGAGAATTCCGTCGTGATCGGCCATGACGACCGCATCATCAATTCCGACGGCCTGCGCTTCGTCGACGAGTTCGTCCGCCACAAGGCGCTCGACGCCGTGGGCGATCAGGCTCTCGGCGGCGCGCGCATTCTGGGCTGCTACCGCTCCTATCGCGGCGGCCACAAGGTCAACGCGCTCGCGCTCCAGGCGCTGCTCGCCGACCACACGGCCTACGAGATCGTCGAGGTCCCGACCCGTCGTCGCGACATCGCCCGTCACTCGCCGCTGATCACCGCCGCCGTCGCCGCGCCCGCCTACGGCCCGCAGACGCTCTGATCCACAGGCTTCTGCCGGGCGGAGTATTTCCGCTCCGGGCCGCCGGGTTTCTGGCGCCGCCAAGAAACAGGCGCGCGCTAAGCTTGCGCTCGGCGGCGTTGAGCCGCGTCGGCTGCGGCGTTAGACTTGGCGTCTCTTGGCCCGGCCTATGGTCCGATGCACCATCGCCTTAAAAAAGGCTTGTTGAATCCCCTTCTGCGCGTTGCAGGCCTCGGTGGTCTGATCTAGACAGCCCGGACGTCGGGGGTCCGAGGGGAAACGTCTTCATGCGTCACATGCCGTTCCTGCGCGCCGAAAGGTCGTTCGCCCGTGGTTCCACGCTGCTGCGGGGCGCCGCCTGCCTCGCGCTCGTCGCGGGCTCGCTGTCTCTCGGCGGCTGCCTGTCCTTCGGCAAGGACGACGACTCCGCCGACGTTCTGGCGCTCGCCGCAGAGACCGAGCCGGCCGACGTTCTCTACAACCAGGGCCTCGCCAATCTCGAAGGCGGACGTCTCGGCGAAGCCGCCAAGAAGTTCGAGGCGATCGACCGCCAGCATCCCTATTCCGAATGGGCCCGCAAGGCGCTGGTGATGCGCGCCTTCACCAGCTATCGCAACGGCGACTACGAAGAGGCCGTGACCTCCTCGCGGCGCTATCTGGCGACCTATCCGGGCACGGACGAGGCGCCCTACGCGCAGTACATCATCGGCCTTTCCTACTTCCGCCAGATCCCGGACGTGACGCGCGACCAGAAGGAAACCGCGCGCGCCTCCGCGGCCATGCAGGAGGTCGTCGACCGCTATCCCGAGTCCGAATATGCCGAGGACGCCCGTTCCAAGATCCGCGTGACGCGCGACCAGCTGGCCGGCAAGGAGATGCAGGTCGGTCGCTACTATCTGGAGCGCCGCGAGTATCTGGCCGCGATCAACCGCTTCAAGACCGTCGTGGACACCTATCCGAACACGCGCCATGTCGAGGAGGCGCTCGCGCGCCTGACCGAGTCCTACTACGCCATGGGCCTGACGCAGGAGGCGCAGGCCTCAGCCTCCGTGCTCGGCCAGAACTTCCCGGACTCGCAGTGGTACAAGGACTCCTACTCCCTGCTTCAGACGAACGGCCTGGAGCCGCGCGCGGGCGGGGCCACGTCCTGGTTCGCCAACGCGACCAAGGCGATCACCGGCGGCGCCTGAGCGCCCGACGCCTGCGACGAGACGAGGGCCGGTGCGACAGCGCGCCGGCCTTTCGCGTTTTCGGCCACCCGCCGATACGGCTGTCCAAGAGCATCCGACGTGCCGCATCGGCACCGTCTGTGGTGAAAGGCCTCTCGCGTATCGGCGGGGAAGACCCTATGTGTTGCGAACCGCGCCGGATCGTCCGGCTCCGATAGCGATCCTTCATGCTCGTCCATCTCTCGATCCGCGACATCGTCCTCATCGAACGGCTCGATCTCGATCTCCATGACGGCCTGTCCGTGCTGACGGGCGAGACGGGTGCGGGCAAGTCGATCCTGCTCGACGCGCTGTCGCTCGCCCTCGGCGGTCGCGGCGATGGCGGGCTGGTGCGCCATGGCGCCAAGCAGGGCGAGATCTCGGCCGTCTTCGATCTGCCCGCCGCCCATCCCGCCCGCCGGGCGCTGGCCGAGAACGGCTTCGACGACGACGGCGATCTGATCCTGCGGCGCATCCAGAGCGCGGACGGCCGCAGCCGCGTCTTCATCAACGACCGACCCTCCAGCGTCTCGCTCATGCGCGAGATCGGCGCGACGCTGGTCGAGATCCACGGCCAGCACGACGACCGCGCCCTGGTGGACGCCGAGGCGCACCGCCGGCTTCTCGACGAATATGGCGGCCTTCGCACCGAGGCCGAGACGGTCGCCGCCTCCCATGCCGCCTGGAAGAAGGCGGAGGGCGAGCTCGTGCGCCACCGCGCCAAGGTCGAAGCCGCCGCCCGCGAGGCGGACTATCTGCGCGCCGCCGTGGAGGAACTCTCCGAACTTGCCCCGATCGTGGGGGAGGAGGAGGAGCTAGCCGCGCGGCGTCAGGTGATGATGCGCTCGGAGAAGATCGCGACGGATGTCAACGACGCGCATGAGGAACTGTCCGGCCATGCCTCGCCGATCCCCGCGCTTGCCGGCCTCCTGAAGCGCCTCGATCGCAAGAAGGACGAGCTTCCCGGCCTGCTGGACGCGCCGATCGAGCGGCTGGACGCGGCGCTGGATGCGCTGTCGGATGCGCAGATGAGCCTTCAGGCCGCCCTGCGCAGCCTGGAGTTCGATCCGCGCGCGCTGGAGGAGTGCGAGGAGCGGCTCTTCGCCCTCCGCGCCGCCGGCCGGAAGTACTCGCGCGCCGTCGATGCGCTGCCCGATCTCGCCGCCCAGATGATCGGCGACCTCGCCGATCTCGATGCCGGCGAGGAGCGGCTGACGCGGCTGGAGGGCGAAGCCAAGGAGCATCGCGCACGCTTCGATGCGCAGGCGCAGGACCTTTCCGCCAAGCGCCTCGTCGTCGCGCGCCTTCTCGAAGCCGCCGTCATGGCCGAGCTTCCCGACATGAAGCTGGAGCGCGCCGCCTTCATCGTGGAGCTTTCCTCGGATGCTGAAAGCCCGTCCGCCGCCGGCATCGACACGGTGGAGTTCTGGGTGCGCACCAACCCGGGCACACGGGCGGGGCCGATGATGAAGGTCGCCTCCGGCGGCGAACTCTCGCGCTTCCTGCTCGCGCTGAAGGTCGCGCTCGCCGACAAGGGCTCGGCGCCGACGCTGGTCTTCGACGAGATCGACACGGGCGTCGGCGGCGCGGTCGCGGATGCGATCGGCCGCCGTCTTGCGCGCCTCGCGACGCGCGTCCAGGTTCTCTCCGTCACCCACGCGCCCCAGGTCGCGGCCCGCGCGACGACGCATCTTCTGATCTCGAAGGCCGAATCGCGCCCGGGCGACGAGCGTCTGGCGACCCGCGTCGTGCGCATCGAGGACGACATCCGCACCGAGGAGATCGCCCGCATGCTGGCCGGCGAAAGCGTCACCGCCGAGGCCCGCGCCGCTGCCGCGCGGCTGATCGGGCACGGCGCCTGACGCGCGGAACGGAGGCGCTTCGGCAACTTGTCATGGTGAGGGAAAGGCCGGTCTGGTAGAGGCGGGTCCGACCCGCCCTTTCTTCGAACGGCCGATCCCCATGTCCAAGCCCTCGTCCGATCCGACGCCCGTCGAAGCCTTGAGCGAAGACGAGGCCGCAGCCGAGCTGAAGCGCCTTGCCGCCGAGATGGCCGAGCACGACCGGCGCTACTACGCGGACGACGACCCCACCGTCACGGATGCCGACTACGACGCCCTGCGCCGCCGCAACAGCGCGATCGAGCGCCGCTTTCCCCATCTCCTGCGCGAGGACTCGCCCTCGCACCGTGTCGGCGCCGCTCCATCCGCGAAATTTGCGAAGGTGACGCATGCCCGGCCGATGCTCTCGCTGGACAACGCCTTTTCCGACGAGGACGTCGCCGATTTCGCCCGACGCGTGCGCCGCTTTCTCGGCCTGAAGGAAAGCGATCCGCTGGCGATCACCGCCGAGCCGAAGATCGACGGCCTCTCCCTGTCGCTCCGCTACGAGAAGGGCGAACTCGTCACGGCCGCGACGCGCGGCGACGGCGCGGTCGGCGAGGATGTCACGCGCAACGCCCTGACTATTGCAGACATTCCGCATCGGCTGTCCGGGCGCAGGCCCGACGTCTTCGAGGTGCGCGGCGAAGTCTATATGCGCCACGACGATTTCGCCGCCTTGAACGCCCGCCTGGCCGGCGGCGCGGCCGGGGAGGGCGGGGGAGCCGAGGAGGCCGGTGCCGCGGAGGAGATCGAGCCTTCGGATGAGGCGGTGTCCGAGTCCGCCGAGACAAGCGGCGCGCCCGAGGTATCCGGCCGGAAAATCCGCCAGTTCGCCAATCCGCGCAACGCGGCCGCCGGCTCGCTGCGCCAGAAGGACCCGTCCGTCACCCGCTCGCGGCCGCTGCACTTCTTCGCCTATGCCTGGGGCGAAGCGAGCGAGGTGCCGGGCGCCACGCAGACCGAGGTCGTGACGGCGCTCGGCGCCATGGGCTTTGCCGTCAACCCGCTGATGCAGCGCTTCGACACGGTGGAGGGGCTGCTTGCCCATTATCACGCGATCGAGGCGGACCGGGCCGGGCTCGGCTACGACATCGACGGCGTCGTCTACAAGGTCGACGATCTCGCGCTTCAGGACGAACTCGGCTTCGTCTCCCGTTCCCCGCGCTGGGCCATCGCGCACAAGTTCTCCGCCGAGAAGGCGATGACGGTGGTGGAGGCGATCGACATCAATGTCGGGCGCACCGGCAAGCTCGCGCCGCTCGCGCGGTTGACGCCTGTCACCGTCGGCGGCGTCGTCGTCTCCAACGTGACGCTCCACAACGAGGACTACATTGCCGGCCGCGATGCCGACGGGCAGCCGATTCGCGGCGGCCGCGACGTGCGCATCGGCGACACCGTCGTCATCCAGCGCGCGGGCGACGTAATTCCGCAGGTGGTGGATGTCGTCCTGGAAAAGCGCCCGGAGGGGGCCGAGCCGTTCCGCTTTCCCGATCACTGCCCCGTCTGCCATTCCAACGCCGTTCGCGAGATCAACCCGCGCACCGGGCGCACCGATTCCGTTCGCGTCTGCACGGCGGGCCTCACCTGCCCGGCGCAGGCGAAGGAGGGGCTGAAGCACTTCGTCTCGCGCGGCGCCTTCGATATCGAGGGCTTCGGCGAGACCTATATCGAGACGCTGTTCGACGCAGGCCTTCTGCGCCAGCCCGCTGATATCTTCAGGCTGGAGTTCGAGCCGCTGCGCGATGCGATCGAGGCGCGGCGGCAGGCGATCTCCGAGGCGCGCCGGCTCGCCGACGGCAAGGCCGCGCCGGAAAAGGCACCGAAGAAGGCCGAGACCACGAAAGCGATCGAGAATCTTCTCGCCGGGATCGAAGCCCGGCGCACCGTCGCGCTCGACCGTTTCATTTTCGCTCTCGGCATTCCCGATATCGGCGAGACCACGGCCAAGGCTCTCGCGCGCCACTTCGCCGATATCCCCGCCCTGATGGCGGGCATCGCCGATGCCGCCGCCTCCCGCCCCGGCGAGGACTGGGCGGAGCTCTTCGCCCTGCGCACGATCGGCGGCGGCACGTTCGAGAAGCTGATGGCTGTGGAGCCCGAAAAGCTCGCCGACCCCGCCTGGAACCCGCTTCGCGACCCCGCGCTCGCACTGAAATCCAACCAGCGCGTCGCGCTGCGCGAGCGCTACGGCGAGGACGGCGCGGCGTTCGGCAAGGCCATCGCCCAAGCGCAGCACCATCGGCCGAAGGAGCCCTTCCTCGCGCTGGCGCGGGACGGCGATATCGGCGAGGTCGCGACGCTCTCGCTGATCGACTTTTTCGGCGAGGCGCACAATCGAGAGGCCGTCGAGGCCCTGCTCGCGGCCGGCGTCTCCACCGAGGCGATCGCGCGGCCGAAGGTGGAGGGCTCGCCCGTCGCCGGCCTCACGGTCGTCTTCACCGGCTCGCTGGAGAAGATGACCCGCGACGAGGCCAAGGCGACCGCCGAGGGGCTGGGCGCGAAGGTCGCGGGCTCCGTGTCGAAGAAGACCGATCTCGTGGTCGCCGGACCCGGCGCCGGCTCCAAGCTCGACAAGGCCCGGGAGAATGGCGTGAAGGTCATAACCGAGGACGAATGGCTGGACATGATCGCGCCCGCCTGATCCACCGCGAAGGATGGCGCCGGCTGATCCGAGGGCGCCGAGGAACCGACCGGACATGACCATCGTCGCCATCGATTTCGAGACCGCCAACGCCTCGCGCGCCAGCGCCTGCGCGATCGGTCTCGCCTTCGTCGAAGGCGGCTCCGTCACCCGGCGGGCCTACCATCTGCTGCGGCCGCCGGAGATGCGCTTCGATGCCGGCAATATCCGCGTCCACGGCATCCGGCCCGAGGACGTGCGCGATGCGCCGGAGTTTCCCGACATCTACGAGACCTTCCGGCACGAGATCGACGGCGCCCTGATCCTCGCCCACAATGCGAGCTTCGATCTGGCCGTGCTCGGCCAGACGCTCGCCCTCTACGGACTGCCGCGCCCGGCGCTCGCCTCGCTCTGCACGGTGCAGCTCGGCCGGCGGCTCTGGCCGGAGGCGCCCGACCACAAGCTCTCCACGCTCGCCCGCCGGTTCGGCGTCACCTTCCGCCATCATCATGCGGGGGAGGACGCCTTCGCCTGCGCCGCCATCGCCATCGAGGGCGTGCGCAAGGCGGAAGTCCGCGACATCGAGCATCTCGCCCGCTTCACCAGCCTGCGCCGCGCCCATGCGGCGGATGAGGCGGCCCCGGCTGCAAGGCCCGGCGGCATCGCGGCGCGCGCGCTCGAGCAGCGGCGGCCGCGCCCCGCCGCGCCCTCCGGCCGCTTCGTCGTTCGCGGCAGCACCGGCACGCCCTACGACGTGCAGCTCGTCTCCAAAGGCGGCGTGCCTGCGCTTCGCTGTTCCTGCACGGCGGGCCGCTTCGGCAATCTCTGCCGGCATGTGAAGGGGCTGATGGCCGGCGACCGGGCTCAGATCCTGTCCGGCGACGAGGCGCAGCTTCGCGAGGTCGTGGCCCTGTTTTCCAAGGTCGGGGCGCGCTGACGCCGCTTGGCTTCGAGCCCCTTGCCTTCTAAGACGCGAAGGTCCGTCCCGTCCTGCAGCAAGGCCCGTCATGTCCGCGTCCAGCGAAGCCCGCGCCGCGCTT
The DNA here is from genome assembly GCF_001425485.1 of Aureimonas sp. Leaf427. Lineage (GTDB taxonomy): Bacteria > Pseudomonadota > Alphaproteobacteria > Rhizobiales > Rhizobiaceae > Plantimonas. Next base: position 132,162 of record NZ_LMQW01000051.1, read on the forward strand.
CGGCAGATCCTGCCCGTTCTCGTCGTGACCACGCCCTTCGGCGCGGTCTACGGCACGGTCGCGGCGGGGCAGGGGCTGACGTTGGCCGAGACGCTCGGCCTCTCCGCCACGATCTTCGCGGGCGCGAGCCAGCTGGCGGCCATTCAGATGATCGGCCTCGGCTCGCCGCTCTGGGTCGTCGTCGTCTCCGTCTTCGCGCTGAACTTCCGCCATGTGCTCTATTCCGCCTCGATCGGCCGGCATCTCCAGCGTTTCTCGCCGCTCCAGAAGGCCGCCGCCTTCTTTCTCCTGACCGACCCGTCCTTCGGCTCGGCCGAGGCGCGCGCGGCCGAGACGCCGCTGACCAAGACCTTCTACTTCACCTACAACATCCTTCTCTATCTCAACTGGTGCGCCTCCTCCGCGGTCGGTGCGATCTTCGGCGGGCTCATCAAGGACCCCTATGCGGTCGGTCTCGACTTCGTGCTGCCGATCTATTTCCTGTCGCTGCTGATGGCCTTTCGCGCGCGGGCGAATTTCCTGCCCGTCGTGCTCGCCAGCGGCATCGCGTCGGCCGCGATCTACGTGACCCTCGGCGCGCCCTGGCACATCACGCTCGGCGCCTTCGGCGGCATTCTCTACGCCGTGCTGAAGACGCCCGACACGCCCGACACGCCCGAGACGCCGGCGCCCGAAGCGGTCGAGGTGCCGGCATGAACGAGATCTGGTGGGTCGCCCTCTTCGGCGGCCTCCTCACCTATGCGACCCGCTTCGGCGGGCATCTTCTGCTGGCGCGCATGGAGCGCATTCCGTCGCGCCTGGAGGCGGCGCTGAACGCCGTGCCGGCGGCGGTGCTCACCACGATCGTCGTGCCCACGCTCGTCTCCGGCGCATGGCCCGAGCGCATCGGCATTCTGCTGGCCGCCGTCCTATCGCTGCGACTGCCGATGCTGGTGACGATCGCCATCGGCACGGGCTTCGTCGTCGCGGCGCGCGCTCTGGGCTACTGACGCCAAGACGTTCGCCAAACGAAAACGGGCGCCCGAAGGCGCCCGTTTCGAAGTTCGACAGTGATGCGAAGCGATCAGGCTTCCTGAATCGCCGACAACTGCCAGGCGCCGCGGTTCTCGCGCATAAAGGTCCAGACCTCCGTGCTCTCGGTCGCTTCCGTGGTGCTGCCCTCGACCACGCGACCCGATTCGCGTTCCACCGTCGCGTCGATCGACGAATAGCGCATGGCGACCGTGGCATAGTCGCGGTTCGCGTCGCGCCAGCTCTCCGCGATGTCGCCCTGGAGAAGGCGGACGTCGGACACGTCGTTGCGAAGGCCCCGCGAGGCGTTGGAGCCGAGTTCCTCGGAGAGATAGGACATCATCTCCGGCGTCGTCACGCGGCGCAGCGTGCCGTAATCCTCGCGCCCGTAGGCGCTCTGGATCTCGGTCAGCATCTTCTCGAACGTGTCGAGATCCTGCGAGCTGACGGCGAGCTCGTCCGGGTTCGAGGGCTTGGCCTTCGCGTTGCGCGCGCCGAGGCCGGCGCCCATGCCGCCGAGGCTGCTTCCGAGACCGCTAAGACCGCCGCCCTGCGGAGCGCGGGGGCCGTTCTGGTCGTAGGCCGAACGGTTCATGCCGCCCATGCCCGCCATGGCGGGCTGCGAAGCCTTGCGCGAGCGCAGGAGACGCATGACCAGCCAGATGCCGCCGCCGATGAGGAGGATCTGGAAGAGAAGGCCGAACATGCCGGCCATGCCGCCGAAGCCGCTGCCCATGAGCAGGCCGAAGAGGCCGCCGATGGCGAGGCCGCGCAGGAGCGAACCGCCGAAGCCGTTCATGAAGCCGGGGCGCTGGGCACCGGCCGCGTTGCGGCCGGCTGCGGCCGTCGAAGGCGCGGCGGTGGCCGGCGTCATCGAGCGCTCGACGGGTGCGGCCGGGCGAGGGGCGGTGGTCGTCGCCGGCGCGGACTGGAAGGTGCGCGAGCCGCGGCTACCGAAGCTTCCGCCCCGACGCGCATCGGCATGGTCGATGGCGACCATGGAGAAGGCCATGACGAGGCCGGCGAACAGGCTGGCGAACCGAAAGGTTCGAGACGAAAGCATGCGGAATTCTCCCCTGTGATCTCTATTGCCTCATGTAGGAAGCGGAGGTTGCGATTTTCAGGCGCCCGCCCGTGTTTTTCTATCGCGCGAGGACGGCGATGGCCTGTTCCACGCCCTTCAGCGTCATCGGGAACATCCGCTCCTCGAAGGCGCGGCGCACGAGGCCGATCGATTGCGTCCAGTTCCAATGCGTCTCGGCGATCGGATTGAGCCAAATGGATTTCGGCCATTTCGCCGTCAGCCGCGACAGCCAGACCGCGCCGGCCTCCTCGTTCCAGTGCTCGACCGAGCCGCCGGGAACGGCGATCTCGTAGGGGCTCATCGAGGCGTCGCCGACGAAGATCGCGCGATAGTCCGCGCCGTAGGTGCGCATCACGTCGAGCGTGCCGAGCGTCGCCTCGTGGCGCCGCCGGTTGTCCGTCCAGAGCCGCTCGTAGGGGCAGTTGTGGAAGTAGAAGACCTCGAGATGCTTGAACTCCGAGCGCGCGGCGGAGAAGAGCGTCTCGGCCTCGCGGACATGGTCGTCCATCGAGCCGCCGGAATCCAGAAACAAGAGGACCTTCACGGCGTTGCGCCGCTCGGGCCGCGTCACGACGTCGAGATAGCCGTGTTCGGCCGTCGCCCGGATCGTGCCGGTGAGGTCGAGTTCGTCCTCGGCCCCCTCGCGCACCCAGCGTCGCAGGCGGCGCAGCGCGATCTTCAGGTTGCGCGTGCCGAGTTCGACGCCGTCGTCGAAGTTCCTGAACTCGCGGCGGTCCCAGACCTTCACCGCCCGCCGGTGCCGGCTCGTCTCCTGGCCGATGCGCACGCCTTCCGGGTTGTAGCCTTCGGCGCCGAACGGCGAGGTGCCGCCCGTCCCGATCCATTTCGAGCCGCCCTGGTGGCGGCTGTCCTGCTCCGCCAGCCGCTCCTTCAGCGCTTCCATGATCTTGTCGAAACCGCCGAGGCTTTCCACGAGCGCCTTCTCCTCCTCGGTGAAATGGCGCTCGGCAAGGCTGCGGAGCCAGTCTTCGGGAAGCTCGCGCGCCTCCGTGCCGGCCTCCCCGGACAGCGCCTCCAGCCCTTTGAAGGCCTCCGAGAACACGCGGTCGAAGCGGTCGATATGCCGCTCGTCCTTCACGAGGCAGGAGCGGGCGAGATAGTAGAAGCCCTCGACGTCGTAGGTGACGAGATCGGCGGAGAGCGCCTCCAGAAACGCCAGATGCTCGCGCAGCGTCACCGGCACGCCCGCAGCTTTCAGCTTGAGAAAGAAGGGCAGGAACATCGGGTTGAACGCCCTGTCGGTTAGAGGCGAAAGTCGCCGGTCATGTAGAGAACGGCCTGACCGGCGACGATCACCGCGTCCTCTTCCAGCCGGCAGAACAGCTCGCCGCCGCGTGACGAGACCTGCCTTGCGTGGAACTCGGTCTTGCCCATGCGCCCGTGCCAGTAGGGCACCAGCCCGCAATGGGCCGAACCCGTCACCGGGTCCTCGTCGATGCCGCCCTTCGGCGCGAAGAAACGGGAGACGAAGTCGGACGTCTCGCCCGGCGCCGTCGCGATGACGTTGCGCGCGGGAAGCGCCGCCATGGCCCGGAAATCGGGAGCGAGGGCCCGCACCTCCGCCTCCGTCTCGAAGACGGCGAGGAACGTGTCGTCCTGCACGGCCGGAACGACGACGACCTCCGACGGCCGCGCCCGCAGCACATCGGCGAGGGCATCGAGATCGCCGGGTCCGCTCGCGTTGCGGCGGGGCAGGCGCATCGAGAAGCGCTGCCCGTCCCGCGTCACCGCGAGATCGCCGGACCAGATGGTCGAGAAGGTCAGGACCTCCGCCTCTTCGCCCAGAACCTGCGCCAGCACGAAGGCGCTCGCCAGGGTCGCATGCCCGCAGAGCGGCACTTCGATCGTCGGCGTGAACCAGCGCAGCGCCCAGCGGGCTGGTCCTTCCGGCACGAGATAGGCCGTCTCCGACAGGTTGTTCTCCATCGCGATCCGCTGGAGAACGTCGTCCGGCAGCCAGGCGTCCAGCGGCACCACGGCCGCCGGATTGCCGCCGAAGAGCCGGTCGGTGAAGGCATCGACCTGATACAGTCTCAGCGTGTCCTTCACGATGCTAGACCTTCCGCTGGTACTTGATGAAGGGCGTCAGCTCGCCGATCCGGTCGTAGAGCGTGCGCGCCACCTCGTTGAAATGCTGCGTCGTCCAGTAGACCTGCGGGCAGCCCTCGGCGTCCGCCGCCGCATAGACCGCCTCGATCAGGCGGCGGCCGATGCCGGTTCCGCGCACGTCGGGATCGGCATAGAGGTCCTGGAGGTAGCAGACATTCTCCACGCGCCAGCCGTGCCGATGGAAGAGATAGTGCGCGAGGCCGACGGGGCGCCCGTCCTGCAGGGCGATGAGCCCGCGGAACTCGTTGTCGGCGCCGGAGAGCAGCCGCTTGAAGCTCGTCGCATAGACCTCTTCGGAGACGCTGGCCTTGTAGAAGGTGAGATAGGCGGTCCAGAGCCGGCGCCACTCGGCCTCGTCGGAGGCCACGATGGGGCGGATGACGATCTTAGACATCAGCCGCGCCCCCGGGCCAGAAAGGCCAGCCGTTCGAAGAGGTGGACGTCCTGTTCGTTCTTCAGGAGGGCGCCGTGCAGCTTGGGCAGCATCTTGGTCGGGCTTTCGCGTAGGTCTTCCGGGGCCACGTCGTCGGCGACGAGAAGGCGAATCCAGTCGAGGGCTTCGGAGGTCGAGGGTTTTTTCTTCAAGCCGGGCTGATCGCGGATCTCGTAGAACTGCGTCAGCGCGGCCCGCAGGAGATCGGGACGGATGCCGGGATGGTGCACCTCCACGATCCGCTCCAGCGTCTCGGCGTCGGGAAAGCGGATGTAGTGAAAGAAGCAGCGGCGCAGGAAGGCGTCGGGCAGTTCCTTCTCGTTGTTCGACGTGATGACGACGATCGGCCGACGCTTGGCGCGCACCGTCCGGTCGGTCTCGTAGACGTAGAACTCCATGCGATCGAGCTCCTGCAGGAGGTCGTTCGGAAACTCGATGTCGGCCTTGTCGATCTCGTCGATCAGAAGCACCACGCGCTCGTCGGAGTCGAACGCCTCCCAAAGCTTGCCCCGGCGGATGTAGTTGCCGATGTCGGCGACGCGGGCATCCCCGAGCTGGCTGTCCCGCAGCCGGGAGACCGCGTCGTACTCGTAGAGGCCCTGGCTCGCCTTGGTCGTGGACTTCACGTTCCACTCGATGAGCCGCAGGCCGAGCGAGGTCGCGATCTGGACGGCAAGCTCGGTCTTGCCCGTGCCCGGCTCGCCCTTGACGAGAAGCGGGCGCTCGAGCGCGATGGCCGCGTTCACCGCCACCATCAGGTCCTTGCCCGCGACATAGGCGTCCGTGCCGGAAAAGCGCATGGGGTCCGTTCCTCCTGAAGTCCCCCCGCAGCATAAGGCCCTGCCGTCCGCGAGCAAGCCATGGCCGCACCGCACAAGACCGCTTGGGGGCGATGCGGCGCAATGCTATGCCGGCTGCGAGCGAGCCTCCCGGCGGCCGGGACGGCGAAGACGGCCGAACGCCATGACATCACCCCTTCGCGCGCCGGCGTCCCTCGGCCCCGGCCTCACCCTTCTCTTCGCCTTCACCTGCGGGGCGCTCGCGGCCAATCTCTACTACGCGCAGCCGCTGGTGGCGCTGATCGGGGAGGGGATGGGCCTGGCGCCTTCGGCCGAAAGCTGGCTCGTGACGGCGGCCCAGATCGGCTACGGCCTCGGCCTCGTGCTGCTCGTGCCGCTCGGCGACGTCTTCGAGAACCGTCGCGTCATCCTCGCCACCATGGCGGCGAACGTCGCGGCGCTCGTCGGCCTGTCGCTGACGCCCGGCTTGCCCGCCCTTTTCGCGTTGATGCTCGTCGTCGGCCTCACCTCCTCGGCCGCGCAGATGCTGGTGCCGCTCGCCGCCTCCATGGCGCCGCCGGAGGCGCGCGGACGCGTCGTCGGCAATGTCGTGACGGGGCTTCTCGCGGGCATTCTCATGGCGCGCCCGCTCTCGGGCTTTCTGGCCGAGATCCTCGGCTGGCGCGGCGTCTTCGCGGCCTCGGCCGGCCTCGTCTTCGCGCTGCTCCTGGCCGGCGCGGCGCTCTTTCCCAGCCGCAGGCCCGAGGGCGGCGAGCGCTATCCCGAGCTGATCGGCTCGCTCGGCCGGCTCTTCCTCACCGTGCCCGTGCTGCGGCGGCGTGCGCTCTATCATGCCGCGCTCTTTGCCGCCTTCTCCCTCTTCTGGACCGGCGCGCCGCTGCTTCTCTTCGGCGAGGCCTACCGCTTCTCGGCGGCCGGCGTCGCGCTCTTCGCTTTGTCCGGCGTCTTCGCCGCGCCCGTCGCGGGGCGGCTGGCCGATCGCGGCTATCAGCGCATCGGAACGATCGTCGCCATGCTGGCGGTCGCGGCGGGCTTCGCTTCGGCCTTTCTCGGCGCGCATTCGCTGGTGGCGCTGGTCGTTGCCGGCGTCCTCGTCGATCTCGGCGTCCAGGCCAATCTCGTTATCGGGCAGCGCGAGATCCTGGGGCTGAACCCCGCGCTGCGAAACCGGATGAACGCGGTCTACATGGCGACCTTCTTCTGCGGCGGCGCGCTCGGCTCGGCGCTGACAAGCCCGGTGCTCCAGGCCTTCGGCTGGCCCGGGCTCTGCGCGCTCGGCCTCGGCTTTCCGACCGCCGCGCTCCTCTACCTCGCGACGGAGCGCCGGGCGCCCGCGACGGTCTCGGCGGCGTAGACGTTCGAGGTCCGGCCTCGTGACGATGGCCGATCGACCGCTTCCGGCGCCGCGCGCTTTGCGCCGGCGGGCGGGAACGCTATATCGCGGTCCATGGTGGTCCCGAACGGGGCCCGTTTCCCTTCAAGGATGACCGAATGAGCGGCGCGCAGATCTTCCGCATCGGCCTTTGGGCGATCGTCGCCCTCGTCTGTGGCGCGACGCTGGCCGTCTATCTCTCGCAGAGCACGACGGCGCCGACATCGGCCGAGGCCGCCTACGGCTCGCCCTTCCGGCTCGTCGACCAGAACGGCGCCGAGATCACGGAGGCCGCGCTGCGCGGCAAGCCTTCGGCCGTCTTCTTCGGCTTCACCCATTGCCCGGACGTCTGCCCGACGACGCTGGCCGAACTCTCCGCCGAGAAGGCCGCGCTGAAGGCCAAGGGCAAGGACCTCAACGTCGTCTTCGTCACCGTTGATCCCGAGCGCGACACGCCCGCCGTCCTCAAGGACTATGTCGGCGCCGTCTCGCCCGAGATCGTCGCCATCACCGGCGAGCCCGCGAAGATCGCGGAGATGCTGAAAGGCTGGGGCGTCCATGCCGAGAAGGTGGGGGAGGGCGCGGACTACACGATGGACCACACGGCCTCGACCTTCCTCCTCGATTCCGCCGGCCGCTTCGCCGGCACGATCGCCTGGGGCGAGAACCCGAAGACCACCACAGAGAAGCTCGAGCGGCTCGCCAATCTCTAAAGTGCAGCGTATCCGCCGCCCGATTCGAAGACAGGACGCCATCCCGTGACGCAGACCCGCTACTTCACCCGCGCCGGACGCACCGTCGCGGACCGCATCTCGTCGCTCTGGGAGATCGCGTTCGAGGACGAGGGCGCGCCCGTCGGCGTCTTCGAACTCGACGAGGCGGCCGACCTCTACGAGGTCTCCGTCTATTTCGACGACGAGGCCGGCGGCGCCTCGATGCTCGGCGCCGTGGAGGCGGCGGTTTCCAGTGTCGAGGGCGTGTCGGTCGAGGTCGAGCATATTCCGGAGACCGACTGGATGAAGTCGGTGCTGGAGGGGCTGCAGCCCGTGCGGGCCGGGCGCTTCGTCGTCCACGGCGCGCATGACCGGCATCGGGTGCGCGCCAACGATCTCGCCATCGAGATCGAGGCGGGCCAGGCCTTCGGCACCGGCCATCACGGCACGACCTCGGGCTGCCTCACCATGATCGACCGGATCGTGCGCCGTCGCCGGCCGGGCCATGCGCTGGATCTGGGCACCGGAAGCGCGGTTCTCGCCATCGCGCTCGCCCGGCTCGCGCGCATTCCGGTTCTCGCGACGGATATCGATCCGGTCGCGGTCGCGGTGGCGCGGGAGAACATCCGGGCCAACCGCGTGCAGGGCTTCGTGGAGGCCGCCGTCGCGGTGGGTTTCGAGGCGCGGGCCATCGGCGACCGGGCGCCCTACGACCTCATCGTCGCCAACATCCTGGCGCGTCCGCTGATGGACCTCGCGCCGAAGCTTCAGGCGCATCTCGCCGAAGGCGGCAACGTCATCCTGTCCGGCATTCTGGAGCGCCAGCGCCGGGCCGTTCTATCGGCCTATCGGCTTCAGGGCCTCTACCACCGCGAGACGCTGCTGCGCGGCGAATGGGTGACGCTGCACCTCAGCCGCTGATCGCGCGGCTTGCGTCGCCCGGAACCAGGCGACCTCGCGGCAGAGATTCAGCAGCGCTCGGGCGCGGCGTGGTCGAAGAAGGACCGGCGTTCGATCTGGGAGAGGTCGAGGCGCTCGCCGCCGTCGAAGATCATGACGGAGGCGGTCGTGCGGCGCAGACGGCGGTCGCGCACCTGCATGACGGTCTCGAACGGGGAGCGGGCGATGGCGCTCTGGCGGATGCGATGGCGACCCCGGAGGTCTGCAAGCTGGGTCGTGATCATGGGTCTCTGCCTTATGTTCGAATCCGTCCTCCTCCCTTCGCAATATGCCCGCGCCGGCGCCTCACGACCATGGCGGGAAAGGCATAGGTCCCCCGCGTATGTTGCAATGCAAACAGAGCGAACGGTCATTTTTCGTTCATCATGTCGTGCGGGCTCCGAATCCTGAGCCGGCCCGACCCAGCGGATCCGGCTGTTCCCAGCCCTGCGCCGCTGTTGTAACCCTCTGCTCTCGCGACGAAAGACGAGCCGGAGACGAGAGCCATGTTCCAGACCTTCGATGAGACCGTCGATTTCAGCCAAAGCGCGCGGCGCGTCGAGCATCTCAGGCGCCTCCTCGCCGACGAGGGGCTGGACGGCTTCGTCGTGCCGCGCGCCGACGAGCACCAGGGCGAGTACATCCCGCCCTCCGCGGCGCGTCTCGCATGGCTCACCGGCTTCACCGGCTCGGCCGGCGTCGCGGTCGTGCTCGCGTCGAAAGCCTTCGTGCTCGTCGACGGGCGCTACACGGTGCAGGTGCGCGATCAGGTCGATCTCTCCGTCTTCGAGCCGAGAAGCTCCGTGGAGACGCCGCTCGTCGAGTTTCTCGGCGTCGAGGCGAAGGGCCTGCGCATCGCGGTCGATCCCTGGCTCCACACGCTCGGCGAGGTCGCGGCGTTGCGCACGGCGCTGGAGGCCGGCGGCGGCTCGCTGGTGGAGCTCGGCGCCAATCCGATCGATCGTGCCTGGAACGATCGCCCGACCCCGCCGAAGGGCGCCGTCTCCGTCCATCCCGAGCGCTATTCCGGCCGCGCGGCCGCCGACAAGCTGCGCGACATCGAGGCTGCGATCGAAAAAGCGGGCGCCGATGCGACGGTCCTGACCGATCCGTCCTCGATCGCCTGGACCTTCAACATTCGCGGTGCCGACGTCGCGCACACGCCGCTGCCGCTCGCCTTCGCGATCCTCCACCGCGGCCGGACCGCGCAGCTCTTCATCGACGCCGACAAGCTCGGCCCGGAGGCGCGCGCGCATCTGGAGCCGCTCGCCGCGATCGAGGCGCCGGAGGCCTTCGAGCCCGCGCTGAAGGCGCTTGGCGAGACGGCCGTGATGCTCGATCCCGGCCTTGCCGCCGCGCGGATCGCGACGCTCGTCGAGGCTGCCGGCGGGCGTGTGGTCAAGGGCGCCGACCCTGCGCGGCTGCCGCGCGCGATCAAGAACGAGGCCGAGATCGCGGGCTCGCGCGCCGCGCACCTGCGCGACGGCGCGGCGGTCACGGCCTTCCTGCACTGGCTCGACGGCACCGCGCCCGGCAGCGTCGGGGAGATCGAGGCGGCGCAGAAGCTGGAGGCCTTCCGCGCCGAGTTCGGCGAGGCCGACGGCATGGCGCTGCGCGACATTTCCTTCGACACGATCGCGGGTTCCGGCCCGAACGGCGCCATCGTCCACTACCGCGTCAATCGCGACACAGACCGCAAGCTCGGGCAGGGCGAGCTGTTCCTGATCGATTCCGGCGCGCAATATCTGGACGGCACGACGGACATCACCCGGACCGTGCCGATCGGCGCGCCGACCGACGAGATGCGCCGCGCCTTCACCCTGGTCCTGAAGGGTATGATCGCCATCTCGACCGCTCGCTTTCCCAAGGGCACGCGAGGGCTCGACCTCGATCCGCTTGCGCGCATCGCCCTCTGGAAGGCCGGCCTCGACTATGCGCATGGCACCGGCCACGGCGTCGGCTCCTATCTCGCTGTGCACGAGGGACCGCAGTCGATCTCGCGGCGCGGGGCGGCGGTGATCGAGCCCGGGATGATGCTCTCCAACGAGCCCGGCTACTATCGGGAAGGCGCCTTCGGCATCCGCATCGAGAATCTCGTGCTGACGCTGGCGCCGGAGGCGATCGAGGGCGGCGAGCAGCCGATGCTGGGATTCGAGACGCTGACCTTCGCGCCGATCGACCGCCGCCTGATCGACCCGGCTCTTCTCACCGGCGAGGAGCGGGGCTGGCTCGACGCCTATCACGCCCGCGTCGCCGATCGTCTCTCGCCGGTCCTGGCCGATCATCCGGCGGCCGGATGGCTGGCCGAGATGACCCGACCGATCGGCGGCTGAGCCGTAACGAGAAAAGGCAGGAGCTTACGGCTCCTGCCTTTCCGTCTCGTCGGACTGTCGGCCTAGATCAACGGCAGAACTGGCGCGGTCCGTTATAGGGCTGGAACGTGCCGCTGCGGCCGTCGAACGAGCGGTAGCGGGCCGAGCAGTAGTTGTACCAGGCGCGGCTCCAGGGCTCGTAGCGCCCGCCGGCATAGACAGCCCGCGGGGCCGGGCGATACCGAACCGGCGCGTCGCGGTAGTAGACCGGCGCGTCGCGATAGACGTAGCGAGGCTGGGCCGCGCTCGCGATGGCCGCGCCGAGACCGAGGCCGATCACGCCGGCGGCGATGGCCGCGCCGTTGTTGTTGCGATGGCGGTAGCCACGGTCGCCCCTGTAATAGCCGCGATCGCCGCGATAGTACCCGCGGTCGCCGCGGTAGAAGTCACGATCGCCGCGGTAGAAGTCGCGGTCGCCGCGCCAGTGGCGGCCTTCGCCATAGTACTGCGCCTGCGCCTGCGAGATACCGACGACGGGCACGCTGGCCGGGATCGCCAGGGGCGCGACGGACAGCGCAACGGCGGCCGCGATCACCTTCGCTCCAATTGTCTTCAAAATGCGCATCTACGCCTCCGTGCGAAAACAGTTCTGATTGAAGGATCTAACTGTCTTTTGCCTGAACGGTTCCTGAATGGCGGTTTCATGGGCTGCATGGCGCGGCTTTGTGCAGATGTGTCGCAGACGACGATGGTCCAAAACGACAAAGGCCTCCCTGGCTATGACAGCCGGGGAGGCCTTTCTCTGTCGTCTTTTGTCTGTCGCCGGATCAGGCGGCGGCGCGGGTCGGGCTGCGCTGGGCCTTCGGCTGATCCCGGCGCGCGGGCGCGGCGGCGCGCGGAAGTTCGAACTGCGTCATCAGCTGCTTCAACTGTGCGGCCTCTCGCGCGAGCGTCGCACTGGCGGCATTGGTCTCCTCGACCATGGCCGCATTCTGCTGCGTGACTTTGTCCATCTGGAGAATGGAGAGGTTCACCTCGCGCAGGCCGAGCGTCTGTTCCTTGGTCGAGGAGGCGATCGCATCCATGGACGTGTCGATGGAGACGACGTGCTCGACGATGTCCTTCAGCGAGGAGCCGGTTTCGCTGACGAGCTGGACGCCGCATTCGACCTCGTGGCTCGACTGGTCGATCAGGCTCTTGATCTCCTTGGCGGCCTGGGCCGAGCGCTGGGCAAGGCCCCGGACCTCCTGCGCGACGACCGCGAAGCCCCGGCCGGCTTCGCCCGCGCGCGCCGCCTCGACGCCGGCGTTCAGCGCCAGAAGGTTCGTCTGGAAGGCGATCTCGTCGATGACGGTGATGATGCTCGCGATCTTGCCCGAGGATTCCTCGATCCGTCCCATGGCCGCGACCGCGCCGGCGACGATCTCGCCGGAGCGGACCGCGCTCTGGTTGGCGCGGGCGGAGATGGCGCGCGCCTCTTCGACCTGCTTGTTGGAATTGGTGACGTTCAGCGTGATGGTCGAGAGGGCGGCGGCCGTCTCTTCCAGAGATGCGGCCTGCTGCTCGGTGCGGCGGGCCAGATCGTCCGACGCCTGGCTGATCTCCCAGGAGCGGCCGTCGATCTCGGAGGCCGAGGTGACGACCGCGGTCAGCGTCTCGCCGAGCTGCAGGACGGCCGAGTTGAGGTCGTGGCGCAGGCTCTCGAATTCGGGAGAGAGCGGCACGTCGAGCTGGAAGCGCAGCTCGCCGCTCGCCATGCGCCTGAGGCCCGCCGCCAGATCCGCGGTCGCTTCCTGCAGGCGCTTCTGGGCGAGCCGGTTCGCCTCCTCGATCAGCTTTCCGCGCTCGCCCTCCGTGCGGAGCCGGTTTGCCTCGGCCTCGCCCTCCAGGCGCGCCTTGACGATGGCGGCCTGCCGGAAGATCTCGACCGCGCCGGCCATCTGGCCGATCTCGTCGGGGCGGTTGGCATAGGGGATCGTGGCGGCGGTATTGCCCTCGGCCAGACGGATCATGGATTGCGTGATCCCCTCGACGGGGCGGGCGATGCCGCGCAGGACATAGACGGCGGCCGCGGCGAGGACGGCGGCGACGAACAGGACGGCCCCGAAGATCTTCGCCATCACGGCATCGTAGGTTGCGCCGCTTTCGGCCTTCGAGGCGGCGGCGCCTTCCGAATCGTAGGCGACGAGGGCTGAGGTCGCCTTCTCGACGATGGCGGCCGCATCGCCCATGGCGTGGCCGAAGAGATAGCCCCCGAGATCCTTGGCATTGCCCTCGGACATTTCCAGCATGTAGGCGCCATGCTGGATGTATTCGGCGACGGCCGTCGGGATCGCCGCGAAGATGCGCCGCTCCTCGTCCGTCGAGATCATGGCCTCGTAGGTGGCCAGCGAAGCCTTGAGCGCCGCTTCCTTCTCGTGCGCGACGGCGAGGGCGTCCTTCATCCGGTGGATGTTGACCTCGACGAGATGCTGGCCGTAGGCCACGCGCAGATCGTTGAGCGCGGTCTCGATCCGGCCGGAGGCCACCGTTCTCGGGAGCCAGTTGTCCGCGACGTCGATCGTCCCGGAGTTCAACGACCGCAGGCCGCCCAGCGTAAGCCAGGACAGCATCACGATCACCAGCGCGATCACGCCGAAGATCACGCTCATGGCGAGTTTTATGTTGGGATGGGGCATGACATCACCTGACAGGGCGGATGGTGCACGTACAGACGTGCGCCATCGTTGAAACCGGGGCCGACCGGAAACTGCACCCAGATGCACGCCCCGACCTTGCGTCAGAATCTAAGGCGAAGAAGTAGAGAATTCGTTCAGAACGGTAGGTGTGACGGGAAGTTTGAAATTTTATCGGCTGTTGGGGCCGTGGAGGCTACCTCCAGAAAAAGAATGGTTGGCTTCGTGTAGAATTACCGCAGGATTTACGGCCGACCTATTGCCACTGGACAGTAGCGCGGAACGCGAAATCGCAACTAAACAGCGAAATCGAGACTCAAAACTCAACGATAAACGTTCGTCTTCGCAACAGTATCTAAGTATTATAATATTGGCATATAGGTGAGAAGTGTGGAAGGCAGGCTCGGGCTGCAATGTCTGCGCGAGGCCGAGGATCACGCCATCATGAGAAGGCGACGGACGAGACGCGTCACTGGCTCGTCGGCCGGAGATTTCAGCCGACGAGACTCGTATCGGACCTGTCGCCGTCCGAGGGGAACCGAATTCAGATCTTGATCTCGCCTTCGTGCTTCCCGTCCCAATAGTGTACGCGCGTCGCATGAACCTTGATCAGCACGATGCCGGGCGTATCGATCCCGTCCTTGAACCAATAGTCGAGATCGGAGGTCCAATGGGCCTCGAAGGCGGCCTTGTCCCGGATCAGTTCGGCTTCGCCCTCGACCGAGATGAAGAGCGGGGGCTTGCCGAGCAGACCCTTCGAGCCCTGGAAGCCGAGGCCGACCTTCCGGTCGCGCTCGATGTCGGCGACGGTGTGAGCCTCCTCGTAGGTGAAGAAATAGCTGTCGCCGTCATACTCGACATCGCCATTGTTGCTCATCGGCCGGGCCGCGATGTCGCCGCTGGCGGCTCTCGTCGAGAGCATGCAGAAATCGATGTCCTTCATGGCCTTGGCCAAGGCGTGCAGCGTCATGTCGCTCATGGGGCTCTCCTTCGTATCCGCCCCGTCAACGCCGGTAAGAGCCATATGGCTCCCTGATCACAAAGCCTTCGAACCATTAGCGAAGGCTCGAGGTCGCCGTCGTTCTTTCCGTCCCGGTCGAGCAAGTGCTTTGCGCGGCCGAGATCGCTGGCTCCGGCCCGAACCGCGCCATTCTCCACTACCGCGTCAATCGCGACACCGACCGCAAGCTCGGGCCGGGCGAGCTGTTCCTTGTCGATTCCGGCGCGTAATATCAGGACGGCACGACGGACATCATTCGACCGTGCGATCGGCACGAGGACGCAGGAGATGTGCCGCTCCTTCACATTGGTTCCGAATGTCATGATCGCCATCTCGACCGAGCGGTTTCCCAAGGGTGCGCGGGGGGCTGGATTTCGATCCGCTCGCGCTCGTCGTGCTTTGGAAGCCGGCCCTGCCTTCCGGTCCTACCAGAGCGGCGCATGAGCCTTTGCGGCAGGACTGAGGCGCGGTCCGCTTTAGAGCTGGAACGTGTTGCCACGGCCGTCGAGCGAGCGATAGCGGGCGAAGGTATGGAGTTCTGAAATGATAACGTCCACCGAACTCAAGACTGCCAGCCTCAATGTTCTGATATCCGAGTTCACCGAGTCTGCCGTTCGACAGGCGGAACTCCAAGATGATGCCGAATTCGAGAACGAGGACGATATCGAGGCTATCAGCCGGGAAATTTACTGGGGCTGGGAGATCCGCGACGAAATCCTGGCTCGTGGTGCTGATGGCACTGCAGCGTTGCTCGGTCTCTTCGCCTACCCGAGTATGCAGGTTAAGCTCAGTGCAGCGAAAGCCGTACTGCATGCGGAGCCTAACCGGGCTCGCGAGATGATCGAGGCAATAGCCTATGCGTCGCATCCACCTCAGTCAGGCGACGCCGGAATGTGCCTGTCTTTTATCGACAAGCAATATCCTTGGCAGAAAGAATAGCTCGGCGTCTCGATCCGGTCCTTGAACCTATCGACGCGGCCCGGCGCCATGCGACTGACCGGCTCTCGTTCCGGGATGGTGGGACGAGGGAACTCAAGCCGCCGGCTGCACGAACCCGTCGAGCACGCGCTTCTGCCCGGCCTTGTCGAAATCGACGGTGAGCTTGTTCCCCTCGATGACGGAGACCGAGCCGGGGCCGAACTTCTGGTGGAAGACGCGGTCGCCGATCGCAAAGCGGCTCTCCTCCGTCGCCACGGACTTGGCGACGAGCGTGCCCTCGATCTCGCGCGGACCGCCCGCCCGGGCCGAGGAGTAGAGCCCGGCGCCCTTGCGCGGCGGCTGGTTGTGGCCGCGCGTCGGGGCCGGCTGGGCGCCGCCCATGCGGCCCGCGAAGCCCGAACTCTTCGGCGCTCCCTCATCCATTCCGGCGCGGCGGGCGCTTTCCGCCGCGTAGCGGTCGGCCTTGGCGGAGAGATTGTCCTTGCCCGCGGAGGGCGAGCGCTCGCGAAGGTTCGGTCCGCTCGCGCCGTCCTCGCCATAGGTGATGGTGCGGTCCTTCGGGCCGGAGCGCGAGCCCCAGGCCGTGTCCGGCTGGCCCTGGCCCGCGCGGGCGGCCTGGGCCCGGCGCCAGCCCGGCGTCTGATAGGACGTGGTGGAAAAGGCGTCGGCGTCCCAGCGACTGGCGCCGTAGCCGCCCGTGCCGCCCCCGCCATATCCGCCATAGGAGGCGCTGGCCTCCATGACCTCGACATGGGCCTCCGGCAGTTCGTCGAGAAAGCGCGACGGAATGGTGGACTGCCAAAGCCCGTGAATCCGCCGGTTGGAGACGAACCAGATCTTCACCCGCTTCTTGCCGCGCGTGATGCCGACATAGGCGAGGCGCCGCTCTTCCTCCAGCGCGGAGCGCCCGCCCTCGTCGAGCGCGCGTTGGTGGGGGAAAAGCCCTTCCTCCCAGCCGGGCAGGAAGACCGTCTCGAATTCGAGCCCCTTGGCGGAATGGAGCGTCATCAGCGAGATCGCGTCGGCGTCCGGGTTCTTGTCGACGTCCATGACGAGCGCGACATGCTCCAGAAAGCCTGGCAGGCTTTCGTAGAGATCCATCGAGCGGATCAGTTCCTTCAGATTGTCCAGCCGGCCGGGTGCGTCCGCCGAGCGGTCGTTCTGCCACATCTCGGTATAGCCGGATTCCTCCAGGATCATTTCGGCCAAGTCGGTGTGCTTGGTCGTCGGCAGGAGCTGCGACCAGCGCCGGAAATTGCCGACGACCTCGGTCAGCGACTTGCGGGGCTTGGCGGTCAGCTCCTGCGTCGCCACCATCTCCTCGACCGCCGCGATCAGCGGAATGCCCTTGGCGCGCGCATAGTCGCGGAGCTGGCGGATCGTCGCGTCGCCGATGCCGCGCTTGGGCGTGTTCAGGATGCGCTCGAAGGCGAGGTCGTCGGCCGGCTGCACGACGCCCCGGAAATAGGCGAGGGCGTCGCGGATCTCTTGGCGCTCGTAGAAGCGCGGGCCGCCGATGACGCGGTAGTTCAGGCCCATCGTGACGAAGCGGTCTTC
Source organism: Aureimonas sp. Leaf427 (assembly GCF_001425485.1). GTDB lineage: Bacteria > Pseudomonadota > Alphaproteobacteria > Rhizobiales > Rhizobiaceae > Plantimonas. The sequence continues at coordinate 149,127 of NZ_LMQW01000051.1, forward strand.
GAACTCGCGCATCTGGAAGGAGGCGCGAACGAGGATCGCCATGTCGTTGAGCTTGTGGCCCTTGCGCTGAAGCTGCTCGATCTCCTCGCCGACGGCCCGCGCCTCCTCCTCCGAATCCCAGCCCGCATGGACCGCGACCTTCTCGTGCTCTGGATCGTCGAGATCGGTGAAGAGCGTCTTGCCGAGCCGGTCCTCGTTATGGGCGATGAGATGGGCGGCGGCGCCGAGAATATGCTCGGTGGAGCGATAGTTGCGCTCCAGCTTGATCACGGTCGCGCCGGGGAAATCGCGCTCGAAGCGCAGGATGTTGTCCACCTCCGCCCCGCGCCAGCCATAGATCGACTGATCGTCGTCGCCGACGCAGCAGATGTTGACGGGCGGCGGAGACGAGCCGATCTCCCCCTCAAGGTGGGAGATCGGCTGTGCCTGAGATGGCTGTGCTTGAGGTGCCCGCGTCTTCGGCCGCTGCGCGAGCAGGCGCAGCCACAGATACTGCGCCGTGTTCGTGTCCTGATACTCGTCGACCAGGATGTAGCGGAAGCGGCGGTGGTAGTCGGCGAGAATGTCCGGGTGGGTGCGCAGGATCGCGATCGGGTGCATCAGGAGATCGCCGAAATCGGCGGCGTTCAGGGCCTTCAGCCGGTCCTGATAGGCTTGGTAGAGTTCGCGGCCGCGCCCGTTGGCGAAGGCGCGGGCGTCGCCTTCGGGAATGTCCTTCGGCGTCAGGCCCTTGTTCTTCCAGCCGTCGATGAGCTGGGCGAAGGTGCGGGCCGGCCAGCGCTTGTCGTCGAGATTCTCGGCCTGGATCAGCTGCTTGATCAGCCGGATCTGGTCGTCGGTGTCGAGGATGGTGAAGTTGGACTTCAGCCCCGCCAGTTCGGCATGCTTGCGCAGCATCTTCACGCCGATCGCGTGGAACGTGCCGAGCCAGGGCATGCCCTCGACCTGTCCGCCGACCAGAAGTCCGATGCGCGTCTTCATCTCGCGCGCGGCCTTGTTGGTGAAGGTCACGGCGAGGATCTGCCCTGGATAGGCGCGGTTCGTCTGGAGGATATGCGCGATGCGCGTCGTCAGGACGCGCGTCTTGCCGGTGCCCGCGCCCGCCAGAACGAGCACGGGCCCTTCCGTGGTCTCCACCGCGAGGCGCTGCTCGTCGTTGAGGCCGGTCAGATAATCCGGTGCGCTGCGGCCGCGCGCGGCCAATGCCCGCGCGGCGATGCCGCCGGACGGCGCGGCCGGGAACGGTGCGGATGGGAGCCTGTCGTCTGAATCGCTCATGCCGCTCTATCTCACGGAAAGATCGGGGAACACTAGGGGAACGTTCGCGCGAGGGGCCGAAGGCCGTCGCGTCGTTTCGCCCCGCCGCGCCCGTCCCTTGGCCGGTCTGCGCATTGCCGCAGGACTCTGGCGCCCTTATTATCCGAGGAGAGAAGAATTGGCGAGGATCGACGATGGCGGGCAGGAACGACGAACCGACACAAGCGGTCACGCAGGCGATGATCGACGCTTACGACGAATACACCCATCTGACGCTCGACCGGCGCGGATTCATGTCGAAGCTGACCGCGCTCGCGGGCTCCGCGACGGCGGCCGCCGCCATCGCGCCGCTCTTAGGCGCCTCCAAGGCCAAGGCCGCGATGATCGCCGAAACAGATCCCGCCATCGACGCGGTCTGGGCCACCTACGATGCCGCCGGCACGGAGATGAAGGCCTATCTCGCCAAGCCCTCCAAGGGGGAGGGGCCCTTTCCGGCCGTCATCGTGATCCACGAGAACCGCGGCCTCAACGCGCATATCCAGGATGTCGCGCGCCATTTCGCGACCGAGGGCTTCCTGGCTCTCGCGCCGGACTTCCTGTCCTCCGCGGGCGGCACGCCGCCGGACGAGGACAAGGCGCGCGAGATGATCGGCGCCCTTGATGCGGCGAAGACCGCCAGGGAGGCGGCGGCCACGGTCGAGTGGCTGAAGACGGCGGAGGGCTCGAACGGGCGCGTCGGCGCTGTCGGCTTCTGCTGGGGCGGCGGGCTCGTCAACACGCTCGCCACCGTCCAGCCGGATCTCGCGGCCGGTGTCGCCTATTACGGGCGGCAGGCCCCGGCCGAGGACGTGCCGAAGATCAAGGCGGCCCTGATGCTGCACTATGCCGGGCTCGACGAGCGCATCAATGCGGGCATTCCGGCCTTCGAGGCGGCCCTGAAGGCGGCGGGCACAGACTACGAGGTCTTCGTCTACGACGGCGTGAACCATGCCTTCAACAACGACACCTCCGCCGCCCGCTATGACAAGGCGGCCGCCGATCTCGCCTGGGGCCGCACGACGGCGTTCCTGAAGGACAAGCTCGGCGGCGAGTGAGGCTCAGGCGACGGGGGGCGCCTTGCGCACGATGCCGACGCGCCGCCCGACGCCGGGCGGGCGGGGCAGGGCGGCGGTCGACGCGGCCCCGGCTCTGATGTTCTCGAAGACGACGGGCGGCCAGGGCGCGACGTTCGGACCGTTGAGATCGATGGAGAGAACCATGGCCTCGACGGTCGCGGCCAACCAGCCGTCCTCGTGATGGAGTTCTTGGAAGATGTGCATGCGCTTCTCGTCGAAATCGATGATCCGCGTGGTGACGAAGACGCGCGCGCCCTCGTGCAGCTCGCGGATGTAGACGACATGGCTTTCCGCCACGAAGGTCGAGCGCTTGGTCGTCGCCACCTCCTCGCGCAGGAGGCCGAGCGCATCGAGCTCGTCGGCGGCCGCCTCGTCGAAGAGAACGTGATAGTAGGCAAGGTTCAGATGACCGTTGAGATCGATCCACTCCGGCCGGACCGTCAAGGGGCGGGAGCGGGAACCGGCGGCGGCCTCCGTCGGGGTTGGGCTCATGGCTCTCGGTCCTCTCGTTCCAGGTTTGCGGCTCCTGTTGCCTATGCCATGACCATTGCGGCTGATGCCATGACCATCGAGCGGATACGATGACCCTTGCAGATCTGAGACGCGACGATCCCCGGCCCCGCGCCGGCACCCCGGCCGCCATCGAGGCGCTGCGCGCCCGGTTCGGCGCGAGGCTTCTGACCGGCGAGGACGTGCGCCGCGCCCATGGTCACACCACGACCTACATCTCGAACCAGATGCCGGACGCCGTGATCCATGCGACGAGCGAGGAGGAGGTGCAGGCGGTCGTGCTCGCCTGTGCCGCGCATGGCGCTCCGCTCGTCGCCTTCGGCGTCGGCTCCTCGCTGGAGGGTCATGTCAACGCGCCGGAGGGCGGCATCTCGCTCGATCTGTCGCGCATGGACAGGCTGTTGAAGGTCGATGCCGAGGATTTCGACTGCACCGTGGAGCCGGGCATCACGCGCGAGGCGCTGAACGCGCAGCTGCGCGACACCGGCCTCTTCTTCCCGATCGATCCCGGCGCCAATGCGAGCCTTGGCGGCATGGCGGCGACGCGCGCTTCCGGCACCAACGCCGTCCGCTACGGCACGATGCGCGAGAACGTCATCGGCCTCACCGCCGTGCTGGCGGACGGGCGCATCGTGCGCACCGCGCGGCGGGCGAAGAAGACGGCGGCAGGCTACGACCTGACGCGGCTTCTCGTCGGCTCGGAGGGCACGCTCGGCATCATCACCAAGCTGAACCTGCGGCTCTACGGCATTCCCGAGGCGATTCTGTCGGGCGTCTGCCCCTTTCCCGACGTCGAGAGCGCCTGCCGCACGGTGATCCAGACCATCCAGGCGGGCATTCCCGTTGCGCGGATCGAGCTTCTCGATGCGCTCGCCATCTCCGCGGCCATCTCCTATTCCAAGATCGACCTGCCGCACTCGCCCTGCCTCTTCGTCGAGTTGCACGGGTCGCAGGCGGGCGTCGCCGAACAGGCGGAGTTCTTCGGCCTCATCGCGGCCGAGAACGGCGGCGGACCGCTGGCCGTCGCGACGAAGGCGGAGGAGCGGGCGAAGCTCTGGAAGGCGCGGCACGATTTCTACTGGGCGAGCCTCACCCTTCGCCCCGGCGCCAAAGCCATCGCGACCGATGTCTGCGTGCCCATTTCCAAGCTGGCGGTCTGCATCGCCGACACGCAGGCCGACGCCGACGAGGCCGGGCTGATCGCGCCGATCGTCGGCCATGTCGGCGACGGCAACTTCCACGTCACGCTGCTGATCGACACCGACGATCCCGCCGAGATCGACCGGGCGGAGGGCTTCATCGGGCGGCTGAGCCGACGCGCGCTCGATCTCGACGGCACCTGCACGGGCGAGCATGGCATCGGGCAGGGCAAGCGGGCCTATCTCGACGACGAACTCGGCGAGGCCGTGGACGTCATGCGGCAGATCAAGGCCGTGCTCGATCCCGGAAACATTCTGAACCCCGGCAAGATTTTCCCGAACCTGTAGACCGGGCCGCATCGACAAAAGCGCCGTGTTCTGGCGTAAGCTTAGCCCGTGCGGATCTGCGCATAGGTTGAAGGAACAGGGTTCTGGTCAAGGCTTTCGTCGCGATCGGCGGGCTTCTCGTGGTCGCGCTTCTCGGTGCGCTTATCGCGCCGCTCTTCATCGACTGGACCGCCTATCGCACCGATTTCGAGCGCGAGGCCGGCAGCATCCTCGGGCGCCAGGTCACCGTGCGGGGCGAGGCCTCGGCGCGCCTTCTGCCTTTTCCGAGCGTCACCTTCACCGATGTGGTCGTCGTCGGCGCCCGCCCCGAGGACGCGCCGCTTCTCGCCGTCGACCACTTCCGCATGGATGCCGAACTCGCGCCCTACCTCTCCGGCGAAATCCGCATCTTCTCCATGGAGCTGCAGCGCCCGCATCTGACAGTTCCCATCGAGACGTCCGGCCGCATCCCCGCGCTCGGCGGCACGGCGGGTCTGGCCGGAAGGGCGACCGTCATCCTCGAAAAGGTCGCGATCGAGGAGGGGCGCGTCACGATCGAGGATCGTGCCGCCGGCCGCACGCAGGATCTCAACGGGCTGAACGCCGAGCTCTCCGCCCGCTCGCTCGCCGGACCCTTCGCCGGCACCGGCACATTCCAGATGGGAGGGGCGCCCTACGAGGTTCTCCTGTCCAGCGGCGCCGTGCAGCCGGAGGGCGGCCTGCCGCTGCGCCTGACGCTGGACGCCAAGACGCTCGATGCCGAGATCGTTCTCGACGGAACCGCGCATGGCGATCCCGCCTCGCCCCGCTTCGAGGGCACGATCCGCCTTTCGAGCCCGCTGCCGCCGCCGCCGAACACGGGCGCTGCGCCGAAGCCCGCGACGGGGTCTCCCGCCTCGATCCTGCCGCCGATGGTGCTGACCTCCAAGCTCGTGGCGAGCCCGTCGGCCGTGAGCTTCGAGGACACGCGCATCGCGACCGGCGGTCGCGATCGGCCCTATATCCTCACCGGCGGCGGCCGGCTCGCCCTCGGCGCCGCCCCGCGTTTCGATCTGGCGCTCGAAGGCGAGCAGGTCGATGTGGACGCCGTCGCCAACGGCACGGAGCCCGGGCTTGGCAATTCCGTCCGTCAGGCGACGAGCTTCGAGCAGCGGCTTGAGGCGGCCCGCCGCGTTCTCAGCGCCGTACCCCGGCCCACCATTCCCGGAACGGTCAAGCTCTCGCTGCCTATCGTCCTCGTCGGCGATACGACCATCCGCGACGTCGCCTTCGGCGCGACGCCCGCGCCGGACGGCTGGCGCGTGGAGGGGCTGAGCGCCGAGCTGCCCGGGCGCACGCGCCTCGAGGCGACCGGCACGCTCGGCCTGGAGCCTTTGAACTTTTCCGGCGATCTCCTTCTCGCCTCGCGCCAGCCGAGCGGCTTTTCCGACTGGTTGACCGGCGGCGTGGACCCCGCGCTTCGCCGCCTCGGTCAGGCCGGGCTCTCCGCCAAGGTCGCGCTGACGGCGGAGCGGCAGAGCTTCGACGATCTCGAACTCGACATCGGCGGCGAGACAGTGACGGGGCGCCTCGATCGGGGAGCGGACGGGCTGACCGCCGATCTCTCTGCCGGCGGCGTCGATCTCGACGCGCTCCTCGCGCTCTCCCGCCTCTTCTCGCAGCCGAACACGGCCGGCTTCAGCCCCACCAGCCGCTTCGCGCTGAAGCTCGGCGCCGGGCCCGTCCGCTCTTCCGGCGCTGCCGCCGAGCGGATCGATGCGGACCTCTCCTTCGACGGCCACACGCTGGCGGTGAACCGGATGGCGGTCGCCGATCTCGCCGGCGCCGACTTCGCCGTGTCCGGCACCTTGACCGGCCTCGACACGGAGGCCGGCGGCAGTCTTTCGGTGAACCTCTCCACCGCCGACCCGACGCGGCTCACGGCCTTTCTGCGCACGCGCCTGCCGCAGAGCCCCGCGCTCGCGGTTCTGGAAGAGCATGCCTCGACGCTGGCGCCGCTCGCGATCCGCGGCACGGTCGCGACCGTGACCGAGGCCCCCGGCGAGAAGCCGACGCTGCGCATCCAGCTGGACGGCAAGGCCGCCGCGACGGACGTGACGCTTCAGGTGGCGCTCGGCAACGGCATCTACGCCAAGGGCACGAGCGGGCGGTTCGGCCTGGAGGCGGGGCTTTCGAGCCCCGATCCGGCCGCGCTCCTCGGCCAGCTCGGCCTCGACACCATCGCCACCGGCCCGCCCGCGCCGCTCGGCCTGAAGCTCCAGCTTTCCGCCGGCGCGACCGGGCCCGTCGCCGCCAGCGCCTCGCTCGACGCGCCCGGTTCCAGCGCGGCGGCGGAGGGCACGTTCGACGTGACGACGGCCGGCATCGCCTCGGCCGAGTTCGGCGTCGGCGCCAAGAGCGAGGACCTCTCGCCCTGGCTCACCGCGCTCGCCATCGAGGCCGGCCAGTCGCGCACGGAAGCGCTGCCATTCTCGCTCGATGGCCATCTCTCCTGGTTCCAAGGCGACTGGACGCTGAAGGGGCTGACCGCCGAGATCGCCGACAGCGCGCTGAGAGGCGAGCTTCGGAAGACGACGGACGGCCCGGTGACAGGGCGGATCGAGGCGACGTCGCTTTCGGTGCCCTGGCTCGCGACGCTGGTGACGGGCCGCTCGCCGGAACGTTCGGACGGAGCCTCGCCCTGGGCGGCCGAGGGGTTCGGCACCCCGCTGCTGCCGCCGATCGAGACGGCGCTCGATCTGAATGTCGGCGCCCTCGACCTCGGTCGCGGCGCGGTCGTCGCGGATGCCGCCGCCGCGCTCGAAACCGGCCCGGCCCGCATCGCGCTGGAGAACATCTCGGGTTCGATCGCCGGCGGCTATCTGCGCGGCGGCGTCAGCCTCCAGAATGCCAACGGCGTCGCGGGCCTCTCCGCCGACATGGACTTTTCCGGCCTCGACATCGGCAACATTCTGTCCCGCGGCGGAGGTGCGACGGAAGGGCTGACCGACGCGGAGCTGCGGGCGATCTTCCGCGACAGCGGCGTGACGATCCCCGGCACCGCGCCCTCGGATGCTGCCGATGCGGGGACCGACGGCGCCGGGCAGGAGCCGTGGCCCGATGCCGCCGACCCTTCGAGCGCGGGGACGCCGGAGGGAGCCGATCCTGCCGAGCAGGCGCCGGATGGCGACGCCGAGGACGTGTCGAGCGGCGCTGAGGTCGCGGACGCGCCCGCCGCCGGCACGCTCGACGCGACCTTGAAGCTCGAAGCCTCCGGCCAGTCCTATCCCGCGCTCATCGCGTCTCTCGCGGGAGCCGGGCGGGCCAGCATCGACAGCGGATCGATCGCGGGCATCCCGACCGGCCTTCTGCCGAAGGTGCTGACATCGGCGGATGCTGAGGGCTTCGAGCCGCAGGCCGGCCGCGTCGCGGGGCTGGTCGCGGAGGCAGCGAAGGGCGCGAGCTATCCGATCGGCTTGGCCGAGACGGAGATCGCGATCGCCGGCGGCGTCGCCCGCATCTCGCCGATCACGGCCGAGACAACGGGAGAGGCCCTGACGCTGTCCGGGACGGTCGATCTGCGGCGCGAGACGATCGACGCCGGCCTGCGCCTCGCTCTCCAGGCGGGGGAGGAGGCCGTCGCGGGCGCCGATCCCGCCGTCGCCTACACGCTGGACGGCCCCTTGAGCGCGCCCGTCTTCAGGACGGACGCGCAGCCGCTTGCGGCCTATCTCGCCGCGCGCGCGATCGAGCGTGAGGAGGCGCGGGTGCAGGCCATCCAGGAGCAGCTGCAGGAGCGTCTGCGCCTTCGCCGCGAGGCGCGCTTTGACCGGGCCCGCGAGGCCGAGCGCACCGCGCGCGCCGAGGCCGCCGCGGCGGCCGAAGAGGCGCGCCGACGGAGCGAAGAGGCCCGCGCGGCGACGCAGGCACCGGAGCCTGCACAGACCGAGACGCCGCAGGACGAGGAGATCAGGCGCCGCGAAGCCGTCGAGGCCGCTCGCCGCCAGATGGAAGCGAACCCGCCGCCGGCCCCGGTCGTCCCGGCGCCGACGCCCGCGCCGGAAGCCGCATCCCCTGCCGCTCCGCGAAACCAACCCCGCGCCGAGACCCGTCCCGCGCTCCCGCGCCAACTCGACCTCACGCCCCCGATCGCGCCGGCCCCGGCTCCTCCGACCCCGTCCGAACCCTTCCCGTCGCTGCCCGGCGTGAACGACCCTTTGAAGTTTTAGAAAGCAGCCGCACGGGATCGGCAGCGGCAACGGTCGTTCGCCGAGGTGGGTGGCTGCGTTCGTGACTGATCGGATGGTCGTGGCCGAGCCTCGCCCAGGAGCGAACCACGGCAGACCGCCGACGCTTTCGATCGAACCGCTATCGGCACACGATACGGAAAACTTCGCGCTCGTCCGCCGCCTACAGCGCCGTTCGGCAGAGGGCCTCTTCCAGCACGTAGACGCGCAGGAGCGACGAGAGGTTCGTGCCGTCGGGGCGGTTGGCGTCGAGGTCGGCGACGAGGCGGGCAAGGGAAAGGCCCTTCGCGCTGGCGATCGACTGAAGCTCGCGCCAGAACGGGTCTTCGAGGCTGATGGAGGTGCGGTGCCCGCGAATGGTGAGCGAGCGTTTGACGACGCCGGCCGAGGCGCGCGGCTCGCTCAGTGGTCGTCGTCCCGGTCGGACACGACCGACGGGGTCGCATCGGCGGAAACGGCCGTCTTCGCCACATTACTCTTGGATGTCAGGCGGCGGCCGTCGAGCCGGGCCATGTCCTGGGCCGTCCGGCGTCCGGCGATCTCGCGGACCGCTTTCGGCAATCCATGCGCGATCCGGTTCTCGTCCGCCGCAGCGTCCGCCGCGCGCCGGGCGGCACGCTTACGCTGGAGGCGAAGGTTGACGACCTCGCCCAAGGCCGATCAGGTCTTCTTGCGGAAGGCGTCGAGCGAGACGACCTCGGCGGGCTTCTTCTCGCCCGTCTCCTCGGCGTCCTCGGCTTCGGAGGCCGATCCGGCGGCATCCTTGGAGGCCATCTTCGCCGGCAGCTTGGACGGCGCGGAAGCGGGCATGCGCGGCAGCTTCGCGGAGGAGGGCGGGGCCAGCGGCAGCGGGGTCTCGTCGGACGACCCGTTGGCGGCCTCGACATCGCGCACGTCGAATTCCAGCTCGAAGTTCACGGCCGGATCGTAAAAGCCGCGGATCGCCGCGAACGGGATCAGCAGGCGCTCGGGAATGTCGGAAAAGGACAGGCCGACCTCGAAGGTCGTGTCGGTGACGGCGAGGTCCCAATACTGGTGCTGGATGACGATCGTCATCAGCTCCGGATACTTCTCCCGCAGCCGCGAGGAAATGCGCACGCCGGGGGCCGAGGTCAGGAAGGTGATGAAAAAGTGGTGCTCGCCGGGCAATCCGGTCTTGATCACCTCGCTCAGCACCTTCCGGATGACGCCGCGAAGCGCGTCCTGCGCAAGGATGTCGTAGCGGATCAGGTCCTGGCCCATAATGGCGTCTCGCACAGCATGTCGTCGACCGGGGAACCGGCGGTCAGCGCGGGTGCCGGACAAAATCAAGTAGAGGCTTCTGTTGCCAGGTGCCTCCGGACCCCGCCTAGAAGTGCGAACCCCCAGGGCTTGATTCGAAGCTATCGCGCTGCCTTAAGCAGCGAGACGGACTTCCGCATAGTTGTCGTTGGCAACTATAAAAATAGCCCGATAACGGCGGTACAATGCCGAGCGAAAGTCCGATCTTTACACCCTCGTCGATCCTATTTCGCCCCCGCCGCAAGCTCTCCGATCCCTCGTCGCCGCCTGTCGGCGGGATGAGGAGAGAGCTTCCGGTGGAGGCGCCGGGTACCGCCCCCGGGTCCGAATGGTTTATTACACCGTCAGTTTATCGCCATAGCCGGCTTTCACCGGCACCGAGGAATATAGGCACAACGCCCGCGTCTGGAAAGGCCGAAAGCGTCGACGGGCGTCTTGCGCGACCGGCTTTTCTCCCGCGTCTCTGAACAAGCGTTAAACGACATCGGAGAGCGAGGCCGCGAACACGTCGCGCGGACAAGGTCTGCGTCCGCCGCCGTCCGCAACGGAGCCGGACGGCCCCGCTGCGGTTTCCGGGATCGCCGCCTGCGCCTCCATTTCCCGGGGGAGAACCGTGCTCCCCTGCGATCCCAGTCTGGACACCGGCGGCGGTTTTGCCGATGTCTGTCGATGTTCCGAGGGACGACCCGTCCGCGAGCGGGGCCGAAGGTGGGCCGCACGGCACCGGAGCGGAGCTTTCCATGCGCCAGTATCTCGATCTTCTCGACCGCGTCCTCTCCCAAGGCACCGTGAAGGGCGATCGAACCGGCACGGGCACGCGCTCGGTCTTCGGCCACCAGATGCGCTTCGATCTCGCCGACGGCTTTCCGCTGGTGACGACCAAGAAGCTGCATCTGCGCTCGATCGTGCACGAGCTTCTCTGGTTCCTGCGCGGCGAGACCAACATCGCCTATCTCAAGGCGAACGGCGTGCGCATCTGGGACGAGTGGGCCGACGAGAACGGCGATCTCGGTCCCGTCTACGGCTCGCAATGGCGCTCCTGGCCGGACGGGAAGGGCGGCTCGATCGACCAGATCGCCGGTGTCGTGAGCGAAATCCGGCGCAACCCGAACTCGCGGCGCCTGATCGTCTCCGCCTGGAACCCGGCCATGGTGGACGACATGGCTCTGCCGCCCTGCCACTGCCTGTTCCAGTTCTACGTCGCGGACGGCAGGCTCTCGTGCCAGCTTTACCAGCGCTCGGGCGACGTCTTCCTCGGCGTGCCGTTCAACATCGCCTCCTATGCGCTGCTCACCGCGATGGTGGCGCAGGTGACGGGGCTGAAGCCGGGCGAGTTCATCCATACGCTGGGCGACGCCCATCTCTATGCGAACCATTTCGAGCAGGCGCGGCTGCAGCTTTCGCGCGAGCCTCTGCCTTTGCCGACGCTGAGGCTGAACCCGGCGATCACCGATCTTTTCGCCTTCATCTTCGACGACATCGCCATCGAAGGCTACGAGGCGCATGGCCATATCGCCGCGCCCGTCGCGGTCTGATCCGGTGGAGAGGCTTCCCCTCGTCGCGGTCGTCGCCATGGCCCGCAACGGCGTGATCGGCCGCGAGGGCGAGATGCCCTGGCGGCTGAAGAGCGACCTGAAGCGCTATCGCCGGCTGACGATGGGAAAGCCCATGATCATGGGCCGCAAGACTCTGGTCTCGATCGGCCGCGTTCTCGACGGGCGCGATTCCGTGGTGCTGACGCGCGGCGGGGAACTGCCCTTCGAGGGCGCGTATCGTGCGGGAAAGCCGGACGAGGCCTTGGCGCTCGCCGAGCGTCTCGCGGCAGCGCGCGGTTCATCCGAGATCGTCGTCGCCGGCGGTGCCGAGATCTACCGTCTGTTTCTCGATCGCCTGACGCGGCTTCATGTGACGCATGTCGAGGCGGAGCCGGAGGGCGACGCCGTCTTCCCGCCGATCGACCCGGCCGTCTGGGCGCTGATCCACGACGAGCCGGCCGAGGCCGGCCCGGACGACAGTTCGCCGACGAGATATTCGGTCTACGAACGCCGGGCATCGTTAAGCTTTATGTAGGAGCCCCGCGGCCCTCGAAAGAGCCTCCGAGCGCCATCGAAACAACGGCATGCGGGCCGGAAGGCCTCGTTCAGCATTCCCGCGCGAAGCCTCATCCTTCCGGCCTAAAAAGTCGCGCTCGCGTTGAAAGCGGATTTGGCAGTTCCTATAAGAGCTTTGATGTTGACGTCGCGCGGGGCAGGACCCCGCGCTTCATTTATCGGCCGAAAGGATATCGATGCCCTGGAGCAATCAGACGGGTGGTGGCGGCGGCTGGAAGGGCGGCGGCAACAATGGCGGCCCTTGGGGACAAGGCCCGCAGAACCCGCGCCCCGGCGGCAACGGCAACAATTCGCCCGACCTCGAGGACATCCTGCGCCGCGGCCAGGATCGGCTTCGTCGGGCGATCCCCGGCGGGGGCGGCGGCGGCGGTGGGGGCGGCTCCGGCGGCAACCTCGCCTTCGGCGCGATCCTGCTTGCGGGCGTCGCGGCGCTCTGGCTGTTCAATTCGGTCTATACGGTCCAGCCGGACGAGGTGGGCGTCGAGTCCGTTTTCGGAAAGCCGAAGGAAGAGCTCTCCGAGCCCGGCCTGCACTTCGCCTTCTGGCCGGTCGAGACGGTCGAGACCGTGCCGGTCGTCGAAAGCCAGATCACCATCGGCAGCGCCCAGTCGCGCGACACGTCGGGCCTGATGCTCTCGGGCGACCAGAACATCGTCGACGTCCAGTTCGCGGTTCTCTACCAGGTCGATAACCCCAAGAACTTCCTCTACAATGTGGAAGATCCGCAGGCCATGCTCCAGCAGGTCGCTGAAAGCGCCATGCGCGAGGTCGTCGGCCGTCGTCCCGTGCAGGCCGTCTTCCGCGACGACCGCGCCGGGATCGCCGAGGAGGTCCGCGCCATCGCGCAGGGCACGCTCAACGAGTACAATGCCGGCCTTCGCATCAACGCGATCGCCATCGAGGACGCCGCTCCTCCGACGCAGGTCGCCGATGCCTTCGACGAGGTCCAGCGCGCCGAGCAGGACGAGGACCGCTTCGTCGAAGAGGCCAACCGCTATCGCAACGAGCAGGTCGGCGCCTCCCGAGGCGAGGCCGCGCAGATCCGCGAAGACGCCGCCGCCTACAAGAACCGCGTCGTGCAGGAGGCCGAGGGCGAGGCGCAGCGCTTCTCCTCGATCCTCGCCGAATACGAGAAGGCGCCCGAAGTGACGCGCAAGCGCCTCTTCCTGGAGACGATGGAAGGCGTGATGAAGGGCTCCTCCAAGGTCATCATGGAGCCCGGCACGTCGGGCGCACAGGGCGTCGTGCCCTATCTGCCGCTGAACCAGCTCCAGGGCGCCGGCGGCATCAATGGCGCGGCCCCGGCGGCGGCGCCCCGCGCCGGCCTCTCGGCCCCGCAGGGAGGCAACTGATGAGCACCCGTTTCACCGGCATTCTCGTCGTCGCGCTCGCGGCCGTCTTCGTCCTCTGGAACTCCCTCTTCATCGTCACGGAAAAGGAGCAGGCGATCGTCCTGCGCTTCGGCGAGATCCGCCGCGTCGTCGAGGAGCCCGGCCTCTACTTCAAGCTGCCCTTCGGCTTCTCCGGCGCCGACACCGTGCAGAAGCTCTCGGACCAGACCAAGCGCTTCGACCTCGACAACATCCGCGTCCAGGTCTCCGGCGGCAAGTTCTACGAGGTCGACGCCTTCCTCGCCTATCGCATCGAGGATGCGGCGCTCTTCCGGCGAACGGTCTCGGCCTCCGTGCCGCAGGCCGAGCAGCGGCTGCGCACGCGCTTCGACTCCGCCCTGCGCACGGTCTACGGCCAGCGCGGCTTCGAGGCGGCGCTCTCCGAGGAGCGCGGCGAGATGATGCAGCAGGTCGCCGAGCAGATCCGGCCGGATGCGGCTTCGCTGGGCCTCAAACTGCTCGACGTGCGCATCCGCCGCACGGACCTCACGCAGGAGGTCTCGCAGCAGACCTACGAGCGCATGAAGGCCGAGCGTCTGGCGGAAGCCGAGCTTCTTCGGGCGCGTGGTCAGGTCTCCGCCCGCACGATCCGCGCCGGCGCCGACCGCGAGGTCGTCGAGACGGTGGCGGGCGCCCGGCGCGACGCCGAGATCCTGCAGGGTCAGGGCGAAGCCGAGCGAAACGGCATCTTCGCGACGGCCTTCGGCGCCAACGAGGAGTTCTTCGAGTTCTACCGCTCGATGAAGGCCTACGAGACGGCGCTGCAGAACACCGGAACGACGATGGTCTTGTCGCCCAATTCCGAGTTCTTCCGCTACTTCAACGAGCCGGGCGCCCCGGTCGCTTCGAACGGCGCTCCCGCGGCGCCGGCGACGCCGTCCGCAGCGCCGGCCGCCGAGGCTGCACCGGCGCCGGAGGCCTCCGAGCCGACGACGACGGGTGCGGTGGAGCCCGCTCCGGCCGCCGTCCCGGCAGAGACGCCTCCGGCGTCCGCCGACCTCTCGCCGGCGCCTGCGACGACGACGCCCTGAGGCCGGCCGCGAGGTCCAGAGGCCCTTAGATACAGGCGGCCCGTCCCGATCATCGGGGCGGGCCGTTTTGCGTCGGGCTGTTCACCGCCGCTCACGTTACCGGCAATTCCCTTGATTCAGACGCTTTTTTCGGTTTGCCTGACGGCTCGAGTCGCAGCGCGTGATCGGGTCCTCGCCGGGAGGATCGAGACGGCCGGCGACGAGCGGGATTCTTCATGGCCGGATCGACAACTCTCCTGCTTCGCGGCGCCGCCGCCGGCGCGGCGCTCGGTGCTCTCGCCGTTTTCGGCCAGGGTTCGGCGCTGGCGCAAGGGGTCATCTCGCCGCCCGCCGAAGGACAGGCCATCGCCCCGCAGCCGCCCGTCGCCGATACGCTGAGGCCCGCCGCGCCAGGCGTCACGCCCGCCGCGCCGCCGGCCTCCCGCCCGACGAGCCACGGCCCGGCTTCGGTCGCGGATGTAGCCGAACCGCTGCTCGACGCGGTCGTCAACATCGCGACCTCGCAGACGATGGAGGATGCCGGGCGCGGCATTCCGACGCCGAAGGCACCGGAAGGCTCGCCCCTTCAGGAGTTCTTCGAGGACCTGAACAAGGATGGCGACGGCGTCGCGCGCAAGGCGGAATCCATGGGTTCCGGTTTCGTCATCGACCCGTCCGGCATCATCGTCACCAACAATCACGTGATCGCCGACGCCGACGAGATCAGCGTCAACTTCACCGACGGCACCAAGCTCGACGCGACGATCGTCGGCGTGGACACCAAGACCGATCTCGCAGTCCTGAAAGTGGACGCCAAGAGGCCGTTGAAGGCGGTGAAGTTCGGCAATTCCGAGACGCTGCGGATCGGCGACTGGGTTATGGCCGTCGGCAATCCCTTCGGCCTCGGCGGCTCCGTCAGCGTCGGCATCGTTTCCGCGCGCGGGCGCAACATCAATGCGGGTGCCTACGACAACTTCATTCAGACGGACGCCGCCATCAATCGCGGCAATTCCGGCGGCCCGCTCTTCGACATGTATGGCGATGTCGTCGGCATCAACACGGCGATCATCTCGCCGACCGGCGGCTCGATCGGCATCGGCTTCTCCATCCCCTCCGTCCTCGCCGCCAATGTTGTCAGCCAGCTTCGCGAGTTCGGCGAAACGCGGCGCGGCTGGCTGGGCGTGCGCTTCCAGGAGGTGACGGACGAGATCGCCAAGGGCCTGAATCTCGCCGACGCCAAGGGCGCGCTCGTCATGGGCATCGTCGCGGGAGGCCCGTCCGACAACGGGCTCCTGAAGGTCGGCGACGTCATCACCGAATTCGACGGCAAGCCCATCACCTCCTCGCGCGACCTGCCGCGCATCGTCGCCGAGACGGCGATCGGCCGGAAGGTGCCGGTCAAGCTCCTGCGCAAGAAGGCGCTGACGAGCGATCCGAGCGAGGAGATCACGGTCGAGATCACGCTCGGCCGCCTGGAGGACGCCGAAAAGCTGATGGCCGAGGACGACGCCAAGCCGGAGCCGGTGGAAACCGGCGATGCGATCGTCTCCGCGGTCGAGACGCTCGGCATGACCCTTGCCGATATCGACGACAAGACGCGTACCGAGTTCGACCTCGCCAAGGACGCCGCCGGCGTCGTCGTCACCGCCGTCCAGCCGAGTTCCAGCGCCGCCGAGAAGGGCATCGAGGCCGGCGCGGTCATCCGCGAGGTCGCGCAGGAAACGGTGAAGACCGCCAAGGACGTCGCCGCCAAGGTCGCCAAGCTGAAGGGCGAGGGCCGCAAGAACGCCCTGTTCCTGCTGGCCTCCGCCAGCGGCGAGCTGCGCTTCGTGGTGGTGCCGATCGAATAGAGCTGAAGGGTCGAGCTGCGTTCTTCGCCCCGGCGGGGAAAAGGAGCCGGCAGGCGGATGAGGGGGTGGCCGAAGGCCAAAAATTGCGCCGAATTCCCCTCATCGCCCTGCCGGGCACTTCTCCCCGGAGGGGCGAAGAAGCGGTGCTTGAGGCGAGGCTGACGGCTTTTGGGCTTCTTGGGAGGGGGGCGTTGGATCTTCGGCTGCATATGCTCGAAGCTGCGGGATCGCTGGAGCGCTGGAAGGTGCGGATGGGGATCGAAGCCGATGCCGTGTCCCGCCGGACCGATGCACTCGTCGCGGAACAGGATCGCCGTCATGCCTTGGATGTCGTGGTTCGCCACGACTCGATGATGATCATTCCGGAACTGGGTCTCGGGGGTGCCTGCTACGAGCAAAGCGCGTTGACGATCGCGGTTGCGCCGGGATCGGAGACCTTCGAGCGCAGTGTCGGGGAGGGAGCCTTCGGCATGATCCTCGCCCACGAACTGCACCATGCCCTGCGCCATGCCGCCTGCGGCTACGGCGCCACGCTCGGCGAAGCGGTGGTCTCGGAAGGTTTGGCAGACCGGTTTGCGATGGAAGTGACGGGCTGCCGGACTCCGATCTGGGCTCGGGTCGACGATCTGTCCGATGCGGTCATAGAAAGAGCGGCGGGCATGCTCGATCGCGACGACTACGATCACGCCGATTGGTTCTTCGGCGGAGACGGTCTTCCGCGATGGTCAGGCTACGCGCTCGGCCGGCTGGTCGTGGACGCGTATCTGACGGCTCACGAAGGGGAGACGGCCGCGAGCCTCGTCTCCAAGCCGGCTTCCGCCATTCTGGCCGCCTATTGGCCCGCGCGCCGTCCTTCGGTCGGATAGAAGCAGCCATCGGCTGCATCGATGGTCCTCAGCCCTCGACGATTTCCTCGCCCCGATAGCCTTGCATGAACAACAGCGCCGTCAGGTCCGCATGGTCGATCCGATGCGGGGCGGCTGACGCGACGGAGGGTTTGGCGTGGACGGCGACGCCGGAGCCGGCGATGCCGATCATGCCGAGATCGTTGGCGCCGTCGCCGACCGCGATCGCGTCCGCCGTGGTGAGGCCGAGTTCGGCGGCGATGGCTTCGAGCGCCTCGACCTTCGCCTCGCGGCCGAGGATCGGGCGTTCGACCTCGCCGGTGAGCTTCCCGTCGGCGATGACGAGGCGGTTGGCGCGGTTCTCGTGGAAGCCGAGCCGCTCGGAGATCACCGAGGTGAAGGCGGTGAAGCCGCCGGAGACGAGCGCCGTGCGGGCGCCGTTCGCGCGCATCGTGGCGACGAGCGCAGGTCCGCCCGCGGCAAGGGTGATGCGGGTCCGGATGACCTCGCCGATGACGCTCTCGTCGAGGCCCTTCAGAAGCGCGACGCGCTCGACGAGGGCGGGCTCGAAGGCGATCTCGCCGTTCATCGCGCGCGCGGTGATCGTGGCGACCTCGTCCTTGATGCCGACCATGGCGGCGAGCTCGTCGATGCACTCCTCGCCGATCATGGTGGAGTCCATGTCGGCGATCAGAATCCGCTTGCGCCGGGTGGCCTCCTCCTGCACCACGACGTCGAGCCGAGCCTCGGCGAGCCGCCGCCGCAGCTCGGCGATCGTCTCGTCGGACGGTGCGGCGTCGAGGCGAAGGTCGCAGGCGACGCCGGCCTCCAGCCAGTCCGGCGCGGCGGAGCCGAGCAGCGCGGCGGCGCCTTCGGCGACATCCTTGGAGAGACCGGCGCGACCGCGCGCGGAGATCAGCGTGACGACGATCATGACAGGACGGGTCTCTGGCGGGGAAAAGGCGACAGCCGTGCTGATAGCCGGGCCGACCGCGAGCGGCAAGTCGGCCCTGGCCGTCGCCATCGCGGAACGGCTCGGCGGCGTCGTCGTCAACGCCGATTCCATGCAGGTCTACGAGGGCCTGCGCATCCTCACCGCACGGCCCTCCGACGAGGATCTGGCGCGGGCCGAGCACCGGCTCTACGGCCACGTCTCGCCGGAATCGCCCTATTCGACCGGCGCCTATGTCCGAGATGCGGCGGCGGTTCTCGCCGAGATCGGAGGGCGCGGATGCCTGCCGATCGTCTGCGGCGGAACGGGGCTCTACTTCCGCGCGCTGCTCGGCGGCCTCGACGACATGCCGGCGGTGGAGCCACAGGTTCGGGAGCGCTGGCGCGGGCGCATGGCCGAAGAAGGGCCGGCGCGGCTTCACGCCGAACTCGCGCTGCGCGATCCCGAAGCTGCCGCCCGCATTCGCCCGGGCGATGCGCAGCGCATCCTCCGGGCGCTGGAGCTCGGCGAGACGACCGGCGCGCCGCTTGCCGATCTCCAGCGCCGGCAGGGCGAAGCCGTCGTCGACGCGGCGCGGGCGGTGAAGATCGTCCTCACCCCGCCGCGCGACCTCCTGCGCGAGCGCATTGCCAGGCGCTTCGACCAGATGATGGCGGGCGGCGCGCTGGAGGAGGCGCGCGCCTTTCTCGCGCGGCCGACGGCGAGGGAGGGCCTTGCCGCCAAGGCGATCGGCCTTCCCGAACTCGGCGCTCATCTGGCCGGCGAGCTGACGCTGGCGGCCGCCGTCGAGCGCGCGGTCACGCGCAGCCGTCAATATGCCAAGCGCCAGGACACCTGGTTTCGCCACCAGTTCGGGGCCGACTGGCGCCGCTTCGACGATCCAGCGGAGATCGACCTTCCGCGGCTCCTGCAGGAGCTGGGGACGTAACGAGCGATCGGCCCTAGCCGCCGGCGGAACTCCCTTGCCCGACTGCCGTTCACGGTGGCGTCAACATGCGGTGACGGCGGAAGAGGAAACTGAGCCATGTCTGCGACCGAGGTCATCCGCCGCCACAGTGACCGTATCGAAAAGGCGGCGCGGGCGGGCTACGTCGCGCGCGGCATCGTCTTCGTCATCATCGGCTACTTCGCCTTCAAGGCCGCCTATTCGACCGGCCAGACCATGGATTCCAAGGACGCCGTCAGCTTCGTCTTCGGAACGGTCGGGGGCAAGGTGCTGCTCGTCGCGCTGGTCGCGGCGCTCGCAGCCTTTGCCGCATGGCGCTTCCTGCAGGCGATCCGGGACGTCGACCGCCACGGAACGGGCGCCAAAGGCGTCGCCGTTCGGGCCGGGCTCGTCGGCAGCGGCATTTCCTACGCCGCGCTCGCCTTCTTTGCCGGCGCGCTGGCCTGGGGCGCGGGATCGTCCTCCTCCGGCGGCACGACCAAGGAATGGATCGCCATGGCCTACGAGGCCGGCTGGGGCCAGACCTTCACCTATGCCGTGGCCGCGCTGATGGTCGTCGTCGGCGGCGCGCATGTGTTCAAGGCCGTCAGCGCGGGTTTCGAGAAGTACATGACGATCCCGGCGGACAAGAAGGCCTGGGTGAAGCCGGTCTGCCAGTTCGGCCTGCTCGCGCGCGGCTTCACCTATCTTCTCCTCGCCTGGCTCCTCGGCACGGGCGCCGCGTCCTACCGCGACGGCCATACGCCGGGCCTCGAAACCGCGCTCGACGCCATGTCCGCCTGGCCCTTCGGCTGGCTCTTCCTGGCCGCCACGGGCATCGGCCTCATCGCCTTCGGCGGCTATGCCTTCACCGAGGCCCGCTATCGGCGCATCCAGCTGGGCTGAGCGCCATCACGCCAACTTGACGCTGAAGCGGCGGGTGTTTACGGTGTTTCCCATGAGCAAGATGATTCTCGTACTTATGGGGCGCACACGCGTGACGATCTGAGGATCGTCCGGCGAAAGCCGCGTGTGCGCTGAGGGCCCCTTCGAGGGCCCTTTTTTATTGCTCGGAATTCAGACCTAAAACCAGCAGACACGAGACGAAAGGCCGGCTCATCCCCCAGGGGGACAGCGAGATCGGTCGCACAACGAGCCCGGAGCGGGGAGAGACGAGATGCAGGCCGGTACACGACAGATGACGGGCGCCCAGATGGTCGTCCAGGCGATGAAGGACCACGGGGTCGAGCACCTCTTCGGCTATCCCGGCGGCGCCGTCCTGCCGATCTACGACGTCCTGTTCCAGCAGTCGGACGTCAAGCACATCCTCGTCCGCCACGAGCAGGGCGCGGGGCACGCCGCGGAAGGCTATGCCCGCTCCACCGGCAAGCCGGGCGTCATGCTCGTCACCTCCGGCCCCGGCGCGACAAATGCCGTCACGCCGCTGCAGGACGCGCTGATGGACAGCATTCCGCTCGTCTGCATCACCGGCCAGGTCCCGACGACGCTGATCGGCTCGGACGCCTTCCAGGAATGCGACACGGTCGGCATCACGCGGCCTTGCACCAAGCACAATTGGCTGGTCAAGGACGTCAACGATCTCGCGCGCGTCCTGCACGAGGCCTTCCACGTCGCGACGTCGGGACGACCCGGCCCGGTCGTCGTCGACGTTCCGAAGGACGTCCAGTTCGCGACCGGCACCTATACGCCGCCGGCGCCCATCGAGAGCCACCAGAGCTATCGCCCGCGCATGGACACGGACGAGGGCCGCATCCGCGCGGCCGTCGAGATGCTGGCCTCGGCGAAGAAGCCGGTCATCTATTCCGGCGGCGGCGTCATCAATTCCGGCCCCGCGGCGAGCCAGCTGCTGCGCGAGCTCGTCGGCCTGACCGGCTTTCCCATCACCTCGACGCTGATGGGCCTCGGCGCCTATCCGGCTTCGGGCGAAAACTGGCTCGGCATGCTCGGCATGCACGGCACCTACGAGGCCAATCTGGCGATGCACGACTGCGACGTCATGCTCTGCATCGGCGCGCGCTTCGACGACCGCATCACGGGCCGGCTGAATGCCTTCTCGCCCAACTCCAAGAAGATCCATATCGACATCGACCCCTCGTCGATCAACAAGAACGTCCATGTCGAACTGCCCATCATCGGCGACGTCGCCCATGTCCTCGGCGATATCGTCGCGGCCTGGAAGGGCGCGGGGCGCAAGGCCGACGGCGATGCTCTGAAGGCCTGGTGGGCGACCATCGAAGGCTGGCGCGCGCGCAACTGCCTCGCCTACAGCCAAGATGACAAGATCATCATGCCGCAATATGCGATCCAGCGTCTCTACGAGGCGACGAAGGACCGCGACACCTACATCACGACCGAGGTCGGCCAGCATCAGATGTGGGCCGCGCAGTTCTACGGCTTCGAGGAGCCCAACCGCTGGATGACCTCCGGCGGCCTCGGCACCATGGGCTACGGCCTGCCCGCCGCGCTCGGCGTCCAGATCGCCCACCCGGACTCGCTCGTCATCGACATTGCGGGCGACGCCTCGATCCAGATGATGACGCAGGAAATGTCGACGGCCGTCCAGTTCGACGCGCCGATCAAGATCTTCATCCTAAACAACCAGTACATGGGCATGGTCCGCCAGTGGCAGCAGCTGCTCCACGGCAACCGCTTGTCCAACTCCTACTCGGAGGCGATGCCGGACTTCGTGAAGCTGGCCGAAGCCTATGGCGGCGTCGGCCTGCGCTGCGACAAGCCGGAGGATCTCGACGGCGCGATCCAGGAGATGATCAACGTCCGCCGCCCGGTCATCTTCGACTGCCACGTCGCCCAGCTCGCCAACTGCTTCCCGATGATCCCGTCCGGCAAGGCGCATAACGAGATCATGCTGCCCGACGAGGCCACCGACGAGGCCGTCGCCAACGCGATCGACGCCAAGGGCAAGGCTTTGGTGTAAGGTCGATCCAACCCTCCGCGCCTCGTATGGGGCGCGGAGGGTTCGGGCGAGAAGGAGAGGGCCGTGACGATCCGGGTGAGACTGTCGGAGACGGGTGAGATCGCGATCCCGAAGGACGTGCGCGATGCGCATCGGTGGGAGGCGGGCACCGAGTTCGAAGTCCTCAGCGAGGGCGAGAAGGTTGTCCTGCGACCTGTTCCGGCCGACGACCCGTCCGAGCGCTCCGACGAGGAGAAGAAGGCGGCCATCGAAGCCTTCCTGGCGGCCAGAATCCGTTACACGGGCCCGCCTGTGACGCAGGAGATGATGGACGCCACGGTTCTAGACGAGGCTGCGCGGCGCTGGCATGCGAAGAATCGTTGATACGAACATTCTCGTCCGCCTCTCCGTCATCGACGATGCCGAGCAGTCCGACCGCGCGCTGGAACTCCTGTCCCGGCATGTGCTGCATGTCGAGACCACCGTCATCCTCGAGACCGAATGGGTTCTGCGAAGCGCCTATCGCCTCGGACGATCGTCGGTGAGCAATCTACTGCGAAAGCTCTTCGATCATCCGAACCTACGCTTCATCGACCCGACCCGCGTCGGGTCCGCTATCGCCCTGCATGAAGGCGGAATGGATTTCGCCGATGCGCTACACATCCTCGGATCGGGACCGCGGGACGACTTCGTGACCTTCGACCGCGCGCTCGCCAAAAGTGCCCAGCGTCTGTGGCTCGACATTCCCGTGCACCTTTTGTGACTCCCTCAACTGTATTCGAAAGACCAACGTGAACCGTCCCGTCCAGCCGCCTGCTTCCGCCTATTTCATCACTGACGAGAAGGAGCAGGTGGAGACGCGCACGCTCGCGCTCGTCGTCGACAACGAGCCGGGCGTTCTCGCCCGCGTCATCGGGCTCTTCTCCGGCCGCGGCTACAACATCGAGAGCCTGACCGTCTCCGAGACCGAGCATGCCAAGCATCTCTCGCGCATCACCGTCGTCACGCGCGGCGCGCCGCATGTCATCGAGCAGCTGAAGAGCCAGCTCGACCGGATCGTGCCCGTCCACCGCGTGCTCGACCTCACGGTCGCGGCCCGGCAGAACGGGCATGACGGCCCGATCGAGCGCGAGCTTGCCGTGGTCAAGGTCGCCGGCACCGGCGACAGCCGCGTCGAGGCGCTTCGTCTGGCGGATGCCTTCCGCGCCACCATCGTCGATGCCTCCATCGAGCATTTCATCTTCGAGATCACCGGCCGCGTCTCGGAGATCGATCAGTTCATCGCCATCATGGCGCCTCTGGG
This sequence comes from Aureimonas sp. Leaf427, assembly GCF_001425485.1. Lineage (GTDB taxonomy): Bacteria > Pseudomonadota > Alphaproteobacteria > Rhizobiales > Rhizobiaceae > Plantimonas. Next base: position 172,304 of record NZ_LMQW01000051.1, read on the forward strand.
TCTCGTCGAGGTCTGCCGCACCGGCGTCGCTGCTCTCACGCGCGGCAAGTTCGAGACGTGAGGCGATGCCGCTCGAAACCTTCTTCGCGCTGGTCGTCTATGCCTTCGTCACCTCGGTGACGCCGGGCCCGAACAACATGATGCTCATGGCATCCGGCGTGAATTTCGGTTTCAGGCGGACCATTCCCCATATGCTAGGCATCGCGCTCGGCTTCTTCGCGCTGCTTCTGGCGGTCGGTTTCGGGCTGGGCGCGCTGCTGCTCGCCTTTCCCCTCGCACAGACCGCGCTGAAGATCGCGAGTGTCGTCTACATGGTCTGGCTCGCCTGGAAGGTCGCGACCTCGCGCTCGATTGGGGAGGGTGCGGCTTCGTCCAGCCCCTTGACCTTCCTCCAGGCCGCTTCCTTCCAATGGGTGAACCCCAAGGCTTGGGCCATGGCGCTGGTCGCGATGGGCGCCTACACGAATGCGGAGCATCCCGCGCTCTCGGTCGTGCTCGTCGGCACCGCCTTCGCGCTGGTGAACTTTCCGAGCGTCTCCGTCTGGGCCGGCTTCGGCGTCGCGCTTCGCGGCTTCCTTGCCCATCCCCGCCGCCTGCGGATCTTCAACGGGGCGATGGGTCTGGCGCTTCTCCTGTCGATCGTTCCCATCCTTCTCTAAAGCGCGGAGTTCCAGCCATGCCGGTCCAGCCCTTCATCGTCGAGGATACCGGGCTGGCGAGCGAGGGGTGGAGCGAGCCGAAGGGGCGCGGCGTCGTCGGCTGGCAGACGCTTCTCTCCGCCGACCGCACGCCGACGGCCGGGCTCACCGCCGGCATCGCGCATCTGGAACCCGGCGGGCATCTGGCGCTGCACCGGCACGATCCAGCCGAGCTCTACTTTCTGACGGAGGGCGTGGCGATCGTCACCGTCGAGGGTGTCGAGACGCAGGTCGGGGCGGGCGCCTGCGTCTTCATTCCCGGCAATGCCGAGCACGGCATCCGCAACGAGGGCCGTGCGCCCGTGCGCTTTCTCTACGTCTTCCCGACCGACAGTTTCGCCGATGTCGACTATCGGTTCTCCGCCGGCTGATCGCCTTGCCCTTGGCCGCCGAATCCTGTCACTGACGGGATATGAAATTCTCACCCCAGCAGGATCAGGCCCTGAAAGAGGTCGCCGATTGGTTGGCAGCCGGCGACAAGCCGCTCTTCCGCCTTTTCGGCTATGCCGGAACCGGAAAGACGACGCTCGCCCGGCATTTCGCCGAAGGCATCGACGGGTCCGTCCAGTTCGCCGCCTTCACGGGCAAAGCCGCGCAGGTCCTGCGCTCGAAGGGCGCCAAGAGCGCGCGGACGCTTCATTCGCTGATTTATCGCCCCCGGGGGGAGGAGACGGTGACGGACGAGGAGAAGGGCTCTTCGCGCATGTCGCCGACCTTCTCGCTGAACCGCCAGAGCCCGGTCGCCAAGGCCAAGCTCATCATCGTCGACGAGTGCTCCATGGTGGACGAGGCGCTCGGGCGCGATCTCCTGTCCTTCGGAACGCCCGTCCTCGTGCTCGGCGATCCCGGACAGCTCCCGCCCGTCTCGGGCGGCGGCTTCTTCACCGAAGCCGAGCCGGACTTCCTGCTGACCGAAATCCATCGTCAGGCCCGCGACAATCCGATCATCGACCTCGCGCTCACCGTGCGAGAGGGACGCCCCCTGATGAAGGGCGACTACGGATCGGCGCAGGTGATCGGCAAGGAGGACGTGGATCGCGAGCGCGTGCTCGCCGCCGATCAGGTTCTCGTCGGCACCAACCGGACGCGGCGGCGCTACAATGCGCGGCTGCGGGAGCTGAAGGGCTTCCAGGGCGCCTTGCCCTATTCCGGCGACAAGCTCGTCTGCCTACGCAACGATCCCGCCAAGGGCCTCCTGAACGGCTCTCTCTGGCAGGTCATGACGGCCTCGCCGGAATCCACCAAGCCCGGCGTCAATCTCATCGTGAAGCCCGACGACGACGATGTCGATCAGGGCGCGGCGAAGATCAAGCTCCTGAAACAGGCCTTCGAGGCGCCGGACGAGGAAGTGCCCTGGGCGACGAAGAAGCGCTACGACGACTTCGACTACGGCTACGCCCTGACCGTCCACAAGGCGCAGGGCTCGCAGTGGAACGACGTTATGCTCTTCGACGAGAGCTGGGCCTTCAAGGAGACCCGGGATCGCTGGCTCTACACCGCGATCACGCGCGCGGCGGAGAAGCTGACGATCGTCCGCTGAAGGCAGTCCGGAAGGCTGGGCTTCCACCCGCTGTGAGAGCGGCCCAATACCGAGCTGGCCTCCCGACCGACGAATTCCCTCGCGCGTCGCGTTTTTCGTTGCGCTCAAATGAAAACTGCGGCGGATCGCTCCGCCGCCGTCTTGCGCTGGTCGTTCCCTGGGGTCAGCAGCCGGCGGGCGTGAAGCTCGCGGTGGCGGCATCGATCTTGTCGAGCTTGGCCGTGCAGCCGCCGCCGAGATCGGCCGATGCGCCGGTCTTCACTTCCTGCGGGCCGGAGCCGATCACGACGATGTAGGCGGCATCCGGCGTCAGGCGGGACAGGAAGATGCGCTTCTCGCCGAAGGTCGCGGTCTGTCCGATGCCGATCGGTGCGCCGGCACCGGCCGCGCCGGCGGGAGCGGCCGCGGGGGCCGCCGCCGGTGCAGCGGCGGGTTCGGCAGGGGCGACGGGCGCTGTGGCCGGGGCCGGGGCCGGCGCCGCCGGTGCCGCTGCCTCTGCCGGGGCGGGTGCTGCGGGCGCTGCGCCGGCGGGCGCCTCGCCGCAGCCGGTCGGCTGGACCGAGACGGAGGTCGCCTCGACGCTGGCGACCGTCAGGCTGCAGCCATCGCCGAGATCGACGGCTTCGCCGGCCTTGCCGGGAACCTGACCCTTGCCGGGCACGAAGAAGTGGGCGGTCTGGGCGCCGGCGTCGATGCGCGACAGGAAGGCCTTCTTCTCGCCGAACACGGCGGTCTGGCCGATCACCAGCGAGCCGTTTCCGGCGGCCGGAGCCGCGGCTGCGGCCGGAGCAGCGGCAGCAGGAGCAGGGGCCGCTGCGGGCGCAGGAGCCGCTGCCGGGGCCGCCGGTGCAGGAGCCGCTGCCGGAGCGGCGGCGCCGGAGGCGGGAGCGCCGCAGCCGGCGGGTGCGAGCAGCGCGGCGGGACCGGCGACGCCCTTCAGCGTGACCGAGCAGCCATTGCCGAGATCGACCGATGCGCCGGATGCGACTTCGCTCGGCGTGCCGCCCTGCGGGGCCAGCGAGGCCTTGCCGTCGGCGACGCTGGCGACCGTCAGCGTCTGCGATCCGAAGATCGCGGACTGGCCGGCAAGGAGGATGGCGCCGCTATTGCCGAGCCCGGAGGCCAGCGCCGCGAACTCGCCGCCGCCGGCGGACGCTGCGGGAGCCGGTGCCGCGGCGATCGCGTCGAGCTTCTGCGCGAGCGCGTCGGTCGCGGCCTTCGTCGCTGCATTGGCCTCGTCGAGCTTCGCGGAGAGCGCGGTGACGGCATCCGTCGTCGGCGTGCCGACGGCCTGGACCTGCGTCGCGATCTGCGTGATTCGCTCGTCGACGCCCTTGAAGCCCGTCTGGAGCGCGCCGAGCGGCGCCTGCACGGCATCGACCTTCGCCTCGATCTGCGTCAGCCGGTCGCCGAGCGCCTCCTCGACGTCATCGACGTCGGGTCCGAGCAGCCAGCCGACGAGAAGGCCGATGAATCCGGCGATCACGAGCGGCACGAATCTTGAACTTCCCATTGCATCCTCCAGCCGTTCTCCGCGGCGCTGGCAGGGAACAGGCCTGGGTCGGGCCTGTCAACTGCCGCCATGCTCCCGTCGCAGAGAGTTCATCACGCATCCGCGCATGCCCCGATCGCGAACGATCCTCCGCACGCGCCCGCGCTTTCCAAAGCTGCTTTACCCGCACCAGGCCAGAACGTCATGCGCGACGAAGGATCTAGCCGGCGCCCGGCCGCCTGCGCAGGCCGAGCCGCACCGTCTCGCCGGCGATCGCCGCGAGGACCTCTTGCGGCGCGCATCGAAGCCCGCTAGAGAGCCGTACCGTAACGTACGGTACTTCAGGCGGAGCGGCAGGAACTTGGACATCGAGGATGCCGAAATCGAAGGCCGGCCGCTGACGACGCGTCAGCGCGAGGTGCTCGATGCCGCCCTCGGCCTCCTCGTCGATGCCGGGGAATCGCTGACCATGAGCGCGGTCGCGCAGCGGGCGAGCTGCTCCAAGGAAACGCTCTACAAGTGGTTCGGCGGCCGCGACGGTCTTCTGACCGCCACCGTGCAGTGGCAGGCGGCCAAGGTCCGCATGCCGCCCGTGCCGGCCGGCGGGCTCGATCGGGACGCGCTTTTCGAGAGCCTCGAGGGCTTTGCGCGCGATTGGCTGACCGTGATCACCGGGCGGACCTCCGTCGCGCTGAACCGGCTTGCGGTGGGCGAGGCCGTCGCCGATCGGGGCGGGGAGGCGGCTTCGGTCGCGCTCGGCTCGATCGTGCTGGAAAACGGGCCCTCCGCCATGCGCCGCCGCCTTCGTCCGATGATCGAGGCCGGTCGCGCCGCCGGGCTGATCGTCTTCGACGACGCGGACGAAGCCTTCGCCACCTTCTTCGGTCTCGTCGTGCGCGACGTGCAGATCCGTCTTCTCCTCGGCGAGCAGCTCGCGCCGACGCCGGACGAGATCGCGCAGAATGCGCGGCGGGCGACCGAGCAGTTCTTCGCCCTTCACGGGGCAAGGCCGGGATCGGGCGCCGATCCCCAACGCCGAGCGCGGCCCTAGCCGCCGGTGATCGAGCAATGTGGCCGTCTCGCCGCTCTACCAGCACCAACCACGTCAGAAACGAAGGAAACGAAGCGATGCGCGTTTATTACGACCGGGATGCCGATCTCAACCTCGTCAAGTCCAAGAAGGTCGCCATCATCGGCTATGGCAGCCAGGGCCGCGCCCACGCGCTGAACCTCAAGGATTCCGGCGCCGGCAACGTCGCCATCGCGCTGAAGTCCGGCTCTCCGACCGCCAAGAAGGCCGAGGCCGACGGCTTCAAGGTCATGACCGTCGCCGAGGCCGCCGCCTGGGCCGACCTCATGATGATGGCCACGCCGGACGAGCTGCAGGCCGACATCTACAAGGCCGACATCGCGCCGAACATCCGCGACGGCGCCGCCATCGCCTTCGCCCACGGCCTCAACGTCCATTTCGGCCTGATCGAGCCCAAGACCTCCGTCGACGTCATCATGATCGCGCCGAAGGGCCCCGGCCACACCGTTCGCGGCGAATACCAGAAGGGCGGCGGCGTGCCCTGCCTCGTCGCCGTTCACCAGAACGCCTCGGGCAACGCGCTGGAACTGGCGCTCTCCTACGCCTGCGGCGTCGGCGGCGGCCGTTCGGGCATCATCGAGACCAACTTCCGCGAAGAGTGCGAGACCGATCTCTTCGGCGAGCAGGTCGTGCTCTGCGGCGGTCTGGTCGAGCTGATCCGCGCCGGCTTCGAGACGCTGGTGGAAGCCGGCTATGCCGAGGAAATGGCCTATTTCGAGTGCCTGCACGAGGTGAAGCTCATCGTCGATCTCATCTACGAGGGCGGCATCGCCAACATGAACTACTCGATCTCCAACACCGCCGAGTGGGGCGAGTACGTCACCGGCCCGCGCATCATCACGGAAGAGACCAAGGCCGAGATGAAGCGGGTCCTGAAGGACATCCAGACCGGCAAGTTCACCTCCGACTGGATGCAGGAATACCGCTCGGGCGGCGCACGCTTCAAGGGCATCCGCCGCAACAACGACAGCCACCAGATCGAGGCCGTCGGCGAGAAGCTGCGCGGCATGATGCCGTGGATCAAGTCCAACGCGCTGGTCGACAAGGCCCGCAACTAAGCCTTCGGCAAGAAAGCGGCACGGGTGCTCCCGCCGGACGAGATCCGGCAGGAGCCCCGGCCGCGGCCCGTGTCCGGCCTGTCGCGACCGCGATCATCCGGACCCGGGCTTTTGCCGCCGACGACCATTCTTCCCCGGCCTTCGAGCCGGGGAAGCGCATGCTTCCGCCGGGTTATCTTGGTAAAGCTTTAAGTCTGATCGCATATGGTCGGCTATCGATCGAAACCCGATGGAGGCCGCCGTGAGCGCCGTGACCCACGAGGAACCCGATGGCTCCGAGCGTCGTGTCGCCCCGCGAACCCGCACGCTGAAGCGCGCGAAGATCCTCTTCAACAACCGCTTTTCGACCTACGACTGCATCGTCCGCAACATTTCCGCGACCGGCGCCCTCCTGACCATCGACGAAGCCGCCCATCTTCCGAAGACCTTCGAGGTTCGGATCGGCGACGACCCCGAGCGGCCGGCCAAGCTCGTCTATCGCCGAGGCATGCTCGCGGGCATCCGCTTTCTCGACGTCGTCTCGGAGGAAGAGGAACAGGCGGCGCATGGCTTCGACGCCAAGCCTTCGGGCTCCGACCAGTCCGATTTTGGCCCCGGCGATCCATTCAACGACCGCGCCTCCTCGCCAGGCTCCGAGGCCTCCCACGCCGCCGGCCACATCCGCCGCATCGTGCCGGAGACGCTTCCGGCCGCGCTGACCCGGCGTTTTCCCTGGGCGTGAGGGCAAAAGGGGAGCCACCCGCCAAAAAAGATGCACCTCGCGCCTTTGGATGGTGGACACGACCGGCGACTCTGGCTATAGAGCCGCCATCGGTTCTTCGGAACCGAACGCGCTGCCCCGGCGGCGCGGTGCTGGCCTCGGCCGCATGATGGGTGTGTAGCTCAGTTGGTAGAGCAGCTGACTCTTAATCAGCGGGTCCACAGTTCGAACCTGTGCACACCCACCATTATCTTCGCTGAAAATCTTCAAGACAAGTTTTAACACTGAGGCACCGTCGAGAGACGGTCTCCTTCGGTAGGGTAGACGAGACAGTCATCGTGCCGGCGGCTGACGGCCTTTCGGCCGGCATAGTGCCGCCGTTCTGTCGGGATGTGCCGGCGCGATCGAGACGATCCACGTCGATGCTCGTCATCCGGCCGGGCTGGCGGTTCTCGTGGACATGATGCCTTCGAGAGCAGTCCACGCTGGGAGGGGGGGGGAACGGCGCGTGCCCCGTGCTTCGTTTCAAAAGGCCCGGCAAGCCCGCCATCGGATAATAGAAACCCGCGATCCTCTCCGGGTGAGGGCGCGCCTTCTTTGCCGCATCGGGACATGAACAGATCGGCGCTCGATGGGCCCAGAGCCATGCTCGGTCGAGCGTCTTGGGTTCAGCTCGTTCGACAGTCGAATGAACTGGAATGCGATCGGTGGATATGTGCTCGCGTGTGCTGTGCTGCGATGAAAGCGTAGCAGTGGCATTATGAAGCGGCGGCACAAGAGTTCCTTATAAATTTAACGCTAGAACTGTCCGTCACGGGGTTTGGGATCGGGGCTTTCGATGCGTTTTACAATCTGGCGTAAGCTGATGCTGCTGATCGCGGTGTCGGCCGTGATCTGTCTGTCCGCCATGACGGTTCAGCTCGTCGCCATGAAGGGCATGATCTGGGAGGGCCGCGAAACGCTTCTGAAGGCGCAGGTCCAGTCGGCCGTCTCCGCGCTGCAATTCTATGCCGACAAGGCCGCGGACGGCTCGCTGACGCTGGAGCAGGCGCAGCTGGCCGCGCGAGATGCCGTCAGCTCCATGCGCTACGGCAAGGGCGACTATATCTTCGCCTTCCAGCCCGACGGCACCCGCGTCATCCATGGCGACCGCAAGCTCGAGGGCAAGAGCGGCTGGGACGACAAGGACGCGACCGGCCTCTATCATGTCCGCAAGCTGATCGAGACCGGCAAGGCCGGCGGCTTCACCACCTATTACCGGGCGCGGGCGGGCGAGACCGAGGCGCTGCCCAAGCTCTCCTATTCGCAGCTCTTCGCCCCCTGGAACTGGACGGTCGGCACCGGCGTCTACATCGACGACCTGCAGGCGGAGTTCGAGAACCAGCTCTACCAGTCGCTCGGCTGGATGGCTCTCATTCTGATCGTCCTCTGCGCCAGCGCGCTGCCCATCGCCCGCAGCATCGCCGGCCCGTTGGCGGCGATCACCGCCGCCATGCGCCGCCTTGCGGCCGGCGACCGCGAAGCGGAGGTGCCCCATGCCGGGCGGCGCGACGAGATCGGCGAGATGGCCGCCACCGTGCAGACCTTCAAGGACGCCGCGATCGAGAAGCTGCGCCTGGAGCGCGAGGCCGAGGCGACGCGCGAGGCTAATCGCAGCGAGGCGGATCGTCAGGCCGAGGTGGAACTGGCCAAGGCCCGCGCTCTGACCGGTTTCGTCGACGACATCGCCACGGGCTTCGGCGCGCTGGCCAAGGGCGACCTCACCGTTCGCTTGGATCGGCCGGTCGCGGCGGAGTACCAGGCGATCTGCGATCTCTTCAACTCCGCCGTCGCCTCGCTCGAAACCGCCATCGGCTCGGTCGTCGGCTCCATCGGCTCGATCCGCGTCGGCCTCGGCGAGATCTCGACCGCGTCGAACGATCTCTCGCAGCGCACCGAGCAGCAGGCGGCCAATCTGGAGGAGACGGTCGCCGCCCTGTCCGACGTCGCGCGCGGCATCGACGAGACGGCCGGCAATGCCGGCGAGGCGCAGGCGACCGTCGCCACGGCGCAGAAGAACGCGGAAAAAGGCAGTGAGATCGTCGGCCGCGCCATCGAGGCCATGAGCCAGATCGAACAGTCCTCGGACAAGATCGGCCAGATCATCGGCGTCATCGACGAGATCGCCTTCCAGACGAACCTTCTCGCCCTGAACGCGGGCGTCGAGGCGGCCCGCGCCGGCGAAGCCGGTCGCGGCTTCGCGGTCGTCGCGCAGGAAGTCCGTGGTCTTGCCCAGCGCTCGGCGGAAGCCGCCAAGGAGATCAAGACGCTGATCTCGGCTTCGGCCGCGCAGGTCGGGCGAGGGGTCGAACTCGTCTCCGCCTCCGGCCGCTCGCTGGGGGACATTCTCTCCGGCGTCTCCGAGATGAACCGCGTCATCTCCGAGATCGCGCAGAGCGCAAAGGCGCAGTCGACGAGCCTCAAGGAGGTCTCGACGGCCGCCGACCACATGGACAAGGTCACGCAGCAGAATGCCGCGATGGTGGAGGAAACCACCGCCGCCGCGCAGACGCTGACCGCCGAAACCAACGAACTGGCGCAGCTGGTCGAGACCTTCCGCACGCGCTCCGCCGCGCCGGCCGCCGCAAGGTCTGCTCCGTCCAGGCCCGCCGCTGCCGCCCCGAGGGGCCCCGTCCCGCAGATGCGGGCCACGGGACATGGCGGCGCCGCTCCGCGTGCTGCCGCGGACGAGTGGGCGGAGTTCTGACGGCGGTTCGCCCGATCGATCGACGATAAGAAGGGGCCGCCAGGGCCTCTTTTTCGTTTGGGGGGAGATACGGGGCATCGGCCTTGTCGAAGGCACCGAGCCGGTGCTCCGCCGGCTTAGCGGTGGGAGAGGAACTGCCGGAAGGCCTCGACGGTCATCGGCCGGGCGATGAAATAGCCCTGAGCGGCGTGGACGCCGAGCTCGTGCAGGGCAGCCAGTTCCTGTTCCGTCTCGACGCCTTCGGCGACGATCCGCCCGTCGAAGCCGGCGGCAAAGCCGATGAGCGCCTGGGCCAGCGCCCGGCGCATCGGATCGCTGTCGATCCGCCGGGTCAGGCTGATGTCGAGCTTGATGATGTCGGGGCGCGTGGTGAGGATATGGCGCATGCTGGCATAACCCGAGCCCGCATCGTCGATTGCCACCCGCACGCCGAGATCGCGCAGCGGCTGGAGCCTGTCATTCAGGAGCAGATAGTCGTCGACCTCGGTGTGCTCGGTCAGCTCCAGAACGATCCGGTCGGCCGGAACCTCCGCGAGGACGTCTTTCAGCCCGCCCTCGATGATCAGCTTCGGCGAGCAGTTGAGGCCGAGTTGCAGGGGCATGTCGCGCCAGACCGGCGCCCAGGCCTTCAGGGCGTTGCGAACGGCCGCCAGCTCCAGCGCCGTGCAGAGCCCGACCTCCGCGGCCTCCGCGAACCACTGGTCGGGCGAGCGCCGCGGTTCGCTCTCGAAGCGCGACAGCGCTTCGACGCCGACCACGCGGCGATCCGAAAGAAGGATGATCGGCTGAAACAGGATGGAGGGCCCGCCCGCCGCCAGGACGGCCTCGATCCGGGCGCGCTTCACGTCCCGCTCGCGCTGCTGCGCCTCGCTGGACTCGATCTGGTGAGCCGTGATCTCGGCGAAGGCCCGCATCACGTCGAGATCGCGATCGTTGAGGGCCGGACGCGGCGCATGGCTGAAGCAGCAGAAGGTGCCGTAGACGCTGCCATCCGAGAACCGCAGCGGCACGCTCATATGGGCGCCGACGGGAAGCTCTCTCGTCGCCGGGATCGCCATGGCTTCGGACACCGCCGACGTGTCGGGCACGAGTTCCGGGAGCCGCCCGTCGATGACCCGCTGGCAGTAGCTCTCGTCGAGCGGTCCGCAGTCGCCGACCTTCAGCTCCACCAGCGACGACGCGCCCTCCACGTAGCGGAAGACGCGTTCGGCTCCGACGACATGGGACACGAAGGCGATGTCCATTCCGAGATGGACGCGGATCGTGCGAAGAATGCGCTGAATGTCCGGGAAAAGGATAGCCGAGACCAGATCATTGTCGGCTGTGGTCTGAAAGCCGTGAGCCAATTGCAATTCCGGCTCTCCCGCCGTCTCCCGAGCGCCCCCGCGCACATCCGATGGTATAATGACAATATCCGGGTCCGCAAGGCGCGGATATGTGGGTTTGCGTACCGAAGGACATGACCGGATGCCAGCCGAACCGCTTTCGCGGTCAGATGGTTAAGGGCCGATGTGGAGGCGCGCAGCGACCCGTCGCACGCTGCCGGATGGCGGCTCCTCTCACATTTGCAATGAGCCGAAACCGCTCGTTGACGGTTGCGAGGAGAGGCCGCGCCGCGCGTCCCCGACGACGCACGGCGCTCGCCGGTTCAGCCGTGGGCGATCATGACGTGGCGGACGGCGGTGTAGTCTTCGAGCGCGTAGGTCGAGAGATCCTTGCCGTAGCCGGACTGCTTTAGGCCGCCATGGGGCATCTCGTTGCAGAGCATGAAATGGGTGTTGATCCAGGTGCAGCCGTAGCGCATCCGCGCCGCCGTCTCCATCGCCTTGGAAATGTCCTTCGTCCAGATGGAGGAGGCGAGGCCGTAGTCGGAATCGTTGGCCCAGGCGACGGCCTCCTCGGGCTCGGAAAAGCGCGTCACCGAGACGACGGGGCCGAAGACCTCGCGCCGGACGATCTCGTCGTCCTGCCGGGCGCCCGCGATCACGGTCGGCTGGAAGAAGAAGCCGCGATCGCCCGCGGTCTTGCCGCCGGCCGTCACCTCCATGTGCGAGAACTCGGCGGCGCGCTCGACGAAGCTCGACACACGGTCGCGCTGGCGCTTGGAGATGAGCGGTCCGATCTCGTTCACCGTGTCGTCGGCCTCGGCATAGCGGATGGTCGAGACGGCGGCGGAGAGATCGGCCACGAGCTTGTCGTGAATCTTCGGCCCGGCATAGATGCGGCACGCGGCCGTGCAGTCCTGCCCGGCATTGTAGAAGCCGAAGGCGCGAAGGCCGCTCACCACGGCGTCGAGATCGGCATCGTCGAAGACGACGACGGGCGCCTTGCCGCCGAGTTCCAGATGCGTCCGCTTCACCGTCTTGGCGGCCGCCTGGAGCACCTTCTTGCCCGTCGCGATATCGCCGGTGATCGACACCATGTCGATCTTCGGATGGTTGATCAGCGCGTTGCCGACGCTGCCGCCCTGGCCGAGCACGATGTTGACGACGCCTTCGGGCAGGATGTCGGCAAGGAGCCGGGCGAATTTCAGCGCCGTCAGCGGCGTCTGCTCGGAGGGCTTGAAGACGACCGTGTTGCCGCCCGCGATGGCCGGGGCGAGCTTCCAGGCCATCATCATCAGCGGATAGTTCCAGGGCGCGATGGAGGCGACGATGCCGATCGGATCGCGCCGGATCATCGACGTGTGGCCCGGCAGGTATTCGCCCGCGACCTGGCCAGGCACGGTGCGCACGGCGCCCGCGAAGAAGCGGTAGCAATCGACGATCGCCGGGATCTCGTCGTTCAAGACGGCATTGATCGGCTTGCCGCAGTTCAGCGCCTCCAGGCGCGCATAGGCCTCCGCGTCCCGCTCGATCGCGTCCGCGATCTTCAGAAGATAGGCCGAGCGCTGGGCCGGCGTCGTGCGCGACCAGCTCTTGAAGGCCGTCTCGGCGGCGGCCACGGCGCGGTCGATCTGGGAGGCCGAGGCCTCCGGCAGCATCAGGATCGTCTCGCCGGTCTTCGGATCGAGAACCGTTTCCTCGGCTTCGGTGCCCGCTTCGAAGCTCGAGCCGATCAGCATCTCTGTGTGCATGGGGGTGCTCTCCGGGTGGTCGTTCATTTGCCCCCGCCGGCGGTCTCGCCGCCGTCGCGGGTGAGGAAGTAGGCGGCGAGGATCGGCAGGAAGGTCACGAGCACCACCATCATCGCCACCACGTTGGTGACGGGGCGCTGCCTTGGCCGGATCAACTCCTCCAGCATCCAGAGCGGCAAAGTCTGCTCCTGGCCGGCGGTGAAGGTGGTGACGATGACCTCGTCGAAGGACAGCGCGAAGGCGAGCATTCCGCCGGCCAGAAGCGCCGAGCCGATGTTGGGCAGGACGATGTGGCGGAAAGTCTGAAACCCGTCGGCGCCGAGATCCATCGAGGCCTCGATCAGCGACCCCTGGAGGCGGCGGAATCGCGCGACCGCATTGTTGTAGACGACGACGATGCAGAAGGTCGCGTGGCCGAGGACGATCGTCCAGAAGGAGAAGGGGATCTCGAAGGCGCCGAAGGCGGAGCGGAGCGCGATGCCGGTGACGATGCCGGGCAGGGCGATCGGCAGGATGACGAGAAGCGACACCGCCTCCCGCCCGAAGAAGCGGAAGCGGCTGACCGCGGCGGCGCAGAGCGTGCCGAGGATCAGCGCCAGCAGCGTCGAGACCGCCGCGACCTTCAAGGACAGGGTCAGCGCCGCCCAGATGTCCGGCCGCTCCCAGGCGACGGCGAACCAGCGCAGCGTCAGGCCCGGCGGCGGCCAGACGAAGGAGCGCTCCTCCGTCGTGAAGGCATAGACGAAGATCAGCGCGAGCGGCGCCAGCAGGAAGAGAAGGCCGGCTGCGGCCGCCGCTTTCAGGGCAGAGGGCGTGCCGGGCTCAGAGCGCATCGAAGGCTCCCGCGCGCCGTGCGGCCCAGAGGTAGAGGCCCATGATGAGGATGGGCACCATCGTGAAGGCGGCGGCAAGCGGGATGTTGCCGGCCGTGCCCTGCTGCGTGTAGACGGCCTGCCCGATGAAGAGCCGGGACGTTCCGACGATCTGCGGGATGATGTAGTCGCCGAGGGTCAGCGAGAAGGTGAAGATCGAGCCCGCCACGAGGCCGGGCAGCGCGAGCGGCAGCGTGACATGGCGAAAGGTCTGCGCCGGCGAGCCGCCGAGATCGGACGAGGCGTCGGTGAGGGTCTTCGGCACGCGCTCCAGCGAGGCCTGCAGCGGCAGGATCATGTAGGGCAGCCAGACGTAGAGAAAGACGAGGAAGGTGCCGAGCGCGGAGACCGACAGCGAGTTGCCGCCGATGCCGGGGATCGCCAGCACCGCGTCGAGCACGGGTGTCAGGTGCAGCGTCGCGAAGGCCCAGCCGAGAATGCCCTCCTTGGCGAGGATCAGTTTCCAGGCATAGACCTTAACGAGATAGCTCGACCAGAGCGGCAGCATGACCGCCAGATAGAAGGCCGCCTTCCACGCGCCTTTGGCATGGCGTGCGGCGACATAGGCGATGGGGAAGGCGACGATCGCCGCCGCGACCGTCACCGAGGCCGCCATGACCACGGTGCGCAGGATGATCTGAAGGTTCGAGGCGGAAAAGAGCTGGCCATAGGTGGAGAGCGTGAACTCCTCCACGACGAGCCCGGAAAAGTCGTCGAGCGAATAGAAGCTCTGCAGGAGGAGAGCGGCCAGCGAGCCGAGATAGACGACGACCAGCCAGCCGAGCGGCAGCGCCAGAAGCAGCGCGGCGAAAAGCGTCGGCCGGCGCCAGAGCGCATCCGCGATGGAGGGCTTTCGTCCCGATTCCGGCTGAACGACGACGCTCATCGAACGTCCCCCGCAGCGGTCGGGGCAGGCTCGGTCTCCTTGCCAGAGGGGGGAGATCGATGGGTCCGGCCGGCCCTCACGTCGCCGCCTCCATCAGATGCAGCGCCTCGCGCGGAAAGTTCAGCCCGACCTGCCCATCCGCCGGCAACGACTGCCCGGCCGGAACGCTGGCATGAATCTTCGTGCCGTCGGGAAGCTCGATGCCGAGACGGGTCGTCGCGCCGAGAAAGCTGCGCGTCACGATCCGGCCGCGCAGCGCCTCTCCGAGCGTCGTGACCGTGATCGCCTCGGGCCGGAGGCTCGCCCAGCGCCGCTGGCCCGTCACCGCCTCGGTGAAGTCCGGCGGCAGGATGTTCGAGGAGCCGACGAAGCTCGCGACGAAGCGACTCGCCGGGCGGCGATAGATCTCCTCCGGCGTTCCAACCTGCGCCACGCGCCCCGTGTCGAACACGGCAACCCGGTCCGCCATGGACAGCGCCTCGCCCTGGTCGTGCGTGACGAAGACGAAGGTGATGCCGAGCGTGCGCTGGAGGCTTTTTAACTCCTCCTGCATTTCCTCGCGCAGCTTGAGATCGAGCGCGCCGAGGGGCTCGTCGAGAAGCAGGACCTTCGGCCGGTTCACGATCGCCCGCGCCAGCGCCACGCGCTGCCGCTGCCCGCCGGAGAGCTGCCCCGGCTTTCGCGCGCCGTAGCCGCCGAGCCGCACCATCTCCAGGGCCGCCTCCGCCCGCCTATGCCGCTCCGGCCCCGCCACCTTCCGCAGCATCAGCGAATAGGCGACATTGTCGAGGACGCTCATATGCGGGAACAGCGCATAGTCCTGGAAGACCGTGTTCACGGCCCGCCGATAGGGCGGAACGCCCGTCACGTCCTCTCCGAAGATCCGGACCGCGCCCGAACTCGGCTGCTCGAAGCCCGCGATCAGCCGCAGCGAGGTCGTCTTGCCCGACCCGGACGGCCCCAGCATCGCGAAGAACTCGCCCTCCGCGATCGCGAGATCGATCTTGTCCAGCGCCCGCACGGTGCCGAAGACACGGCTGATCTCTCGAAGCTCGACGGCGCTCATGCCGCACGCTGGCGTTTGGTGCACCGAGCCCGGCGCCCTGAACCCTCTGCGCGGCCCGCTGGTCTCGCCCGTCCTTCGGGCGGAGCGAAGTCCCGGGCCCTTCTTTTCAGGTGTCTCTCAGGATGAGGCCGGAGGCCCCATCCTGAGAGACATGCGAGAACGGGTTCCAAGGGACGACGTCCCTTGGCGGGGTTGCAGGGGACGGCGTCCCCTGCGGTGCCAGTCCCGTTCGTGCGGGGCATCAGCCGCCCATCACGGCGATGTAGTCGGAGACCCAGCGCGAATAGGGCACGCAGGTGCCGGCTTCGCATTGGGCGGTCGGCGTGCGCCAGAACTTGATCTTGTCGAAATTCTCGAACCCGTTGGTGGCGCAGCCTTCCGCGCCCAGCAGGTCGCTGGCCTTGCAGGCGTCGGGCACGACGGGCACCGAGCCGAACCAGGCGGCGACGTCGCCCTGCACCTTCGGCGAGAGCGAATGTTCCATCCACTTGTAGGCGCAGTTGGGATGGGCGGCGTCGGTGGCGAGCATGGTCGTGTCGGCCCAGCCCGTGGCGCCCTCGGCCGGGATGGTGGAAGCGACGGGCCGCTTGTCGGCGAGGAGCGTGTTCACCTGGAAGGGCCAGGAGGAGGAGGCGACGACGCCTTCGGTCTTGAAGTCGTCGACCTGCACGGCGGCGTCGTGCCAGTAGCGGCCGACGAGCGCGCGCTGGCCCTTCAGAAGCTCGAGGACGGCGGCATACTGCTCCTCGTTCAGCTCGTAGGGATTCTTGATGCCGAGCTCGGGCTTCTTCGTCATCAGGTAGTTGGCGGCGTCGGCGATGTAGATCGCGCCGTCATAGGCCTGGACGCGGCCCTGGTTGGGCTTGCCGTCCGGCAGGTCCTGCGGCTCGAAGACGACGCCCCAGCTGGTCGGCGCCTCCTTGAAGACCTCGGTGCTGTAGAGGAGCACGTTCGGCCCCCACTGATAGGGAACGCCGTAGTGCTCGCCGCCCACCGTGTACCAGGGCGCATCCTGGAGGCGGGAGTCGACCTTGGCGAAGGAGGGGATGAGGCTGGTGTTGACCGGCTGGACCTTCTTGCCCGCGACGAGCCGCAGCGAGGCATCGCCCGAGGCGGTCACGAGGTCGAAACCGCCCTGGTTCATCAGCGTGACCATCTCGTCGGAGGTGGCGGCGGTCTTGACCGAGACCTTGCAGCCGGTCGCCGTCTCGAACTCGGAGACCCAGTCATAGGCCTTGTCGGTCTCGCCGCGCTCGATATAGCCGGGCCAGGCGACGATGCGGACTTCGCCTTCCCCGTCGCCCACCGCCGTCATCGCGCTTTGGGCAAGCGCCTGGCCGCAAAATGCCGCCGAGACCGTCAGCGCTATGCATGTCCTGAGCATGGGCTTCATCGAGACTCTCCATCGAGGTGAGGAACTGGGCAGCAAGCCGTCCTGGCGAGATTAGCGGCAGGTTCGAACATGGCAAACGCATTCGCCCGATACGTGAATTCGGAAAAACCGATAGCTGAAGGTTGCCGCCGAAGGCGGCCTTTCGATGCGCGCGGATGGGCGATCCCACTCAGAAGCCCGGTGGCCAGCCGATCGAGGAATATCAGTCAGCGCGGCCGCGCGGGCCCGTGGTCGGCGCCGGCCATGGCGATGAAGTCGCTGGCCGCGCGCCCGAGCACCGAACCCCGCCGCCAGACGACCCCGACCTCGACCATCGGCAGGTCCCCCGAGACCGGCCGGCTTTCGATCCGGTCGCCTTCCAGCGACCAGCGCCGATAGACGAGGTCGGGCAGGAGCGCGATGCCGGCACCGGTCGCCACGAGGCTGCGGACGGCCTCCACGGAGCGGGTGCGAAAGGCGACGTTCGGCTTGGCGCCGAGCGCGGAGAGAAGCCGGCCGGTGTTTTCCTCGATCTCGTCCACGGTCAGCATGATCAGCGGCTCGCGCCCGATGCTGGCGGCCTCCACCACGTCGTTCGCCGCCAGCGGATGGCCGCTCGGCATCCAGAGCTGGTAGGGCGAGCGCTCGAAGACCTGCGACTGGAGCGCCACTCCATCGCGCAGGTTCGAGATCACCATGACCGCGACGTCGAGCTCCCCGCCGATCAGGAGATGTTCGAGATAGTCGCCATTGTCCTCGATGGCGCGGGTCTCGACGGCGGGGAACGCGCGGCGGTAGCGCGCCAGGATCTCGGACAGGACATAGCCCGCGACGAGCGACGTGACGCCGAAGTTGAGATGGCCGGGCTCCGACCGCGTCTCCTCGGCGAAGCTCTGCCGCGCATCGGACACGGCGCCGAGGATTTTCAGCGCATGGCGATGGAAGAGCTGGCCCTTATGGGTGAGCGACAGGCCGCGCCGGTGGCGCTCGAAGAGCTGGACGCCGAGATCGAATTCCAGATCCTTCACAGCCTCCGTCACGGCCGACTGGGACACCGACAAGATCTGCGCCGCCCCCGAAACCGTTCCCCCCTCCGCCACCGCCACGAAGTATCGAAGCTGGCGAAACGTAAAGCTCATGACCCATCCCGTTCTGCCACGCGCCCATCATCGCTCCGTCGAACGGGTGCGTCCAGTTCGGTCGCAGTCGCCTCGCGCCGACGGTCTCCCGCGGTCGAGCCCTGCCGGACGAGCGAAATGGCGCAGCGCCCTTTTAGGGGCTGATGAAGGCGACCGGCCGGTTCCGATCAGCTCTGCTTCCATGGAAGGTGGTCCGACGCCGCTGTCGGAAACAGGGAGGGTAGGGGCTTGATCGTCGCGAGAAGGGCCGGCTGATCGATCTCTTCCAGTCTGGCCGGAGACCAGACCGGATTGCGATCCTTGTCGATGACGGCAGCGCGGACGCCTTCATAGAAGTCGTGACCGCCGAGGATCGCCGCATCGGTTGCGTATTCGCGGTCGAGGCACATTTCGAGCGAGGCCGACCTCTGCGCCTCGCGCATGAGATGCAGCGTCAGAACGAGGCTGGTGGGTGATTTCCGCTCGAGGTGGGACATCGTCGCCATGGCGAAGTCCGAGCCGTCGTCGCGCAGGGCCGCGAAAATGCCTCCCATGTCCGGGATGCGGAAGATGTCGTCGATGAGCCCGGCATTCTCCTTCAGCGTCGAACGGCCGGGATCGACCGCATGGGCCGCCAAAGCCGCATCCACGCTCCGGCCGGATGCGATATCCGACAAAAGGGCCGGAATGGCATCGGACGGAACCATGATATCGGCGAGACCGGCGGCGATCGTATCGGCCGCGCCGATGCTGGCCCCGGTGAGGCCGATCCAGAACCCGAGGCGCCGCGGCGCGCGCGCCAGCGCCCATGTGCCGCCGACATCGGGGAAGTAGCCGATGCCGGTTTCCGGCATCGCGAACTTCGTGCGCTCCGTCACGACGCGGTGGCTGCCATGGACGGACAGGCCGACGCCGCCGCCCATGCAGATTCCGTCCATCAAGGCGAGCCAGGGCTTGCTGAGGTGGCTGATCCGGGCATTCAGCCGGTATTCCTCCGCCCAGAAGGCGAGAGCCTTCGCCGGCGCGCTTCGCCCCGACTGCCAGATCATCTTGACGTCGCCGCCCGCGCAGAGCGCCCGGCCTTCCCCGGTCAGCGCGATCGCGCGAACGGCGGGGTTGCCTTCCAGCGCTTCCACATCTCGTGCGATCTTGCGGACCATATCGAGATCGAGGCTGTTCAGAACCTCCGGTCGGTTGAGATGAAGGCGCCCCAATGCGCCCTCCACCGCCATGAGAACGGTGTCGTGTGGCGTGACGTCATTTCGCGGCGCCTCGGACATTCTAGCGCTCCCCTCGAAAGTCGGGTTGGCGCTTCTCGATGAAGGCGGCCATGCCCTCGCGCTGGTCGTGGGTGCCGAACAGACGGTGGAAGAGGGCCCGCTCGTAGAGAATGCCTTCGCGCAGCGACAATTCCTCCGCTTTCATCACGGCCTCGCGTGCCAGGCGTGCCGCAGGGCGCGAGTAGCCGGCGATCTGCGTCGCCGCGGCCATCGCGGTTGCGACCACGTCCGCGTCGGGCACGACGCGGGCCACGAGACCGGCGCGCAAGGCCTCGTCCGCCGCCATCGTCCGCCCCGTCAGATGCAGGTCCATCGACAACGCCCGACCGATCTGCTTCGTCATGCGCTGGGTGCCGCCCATGCCCGCGATGACGCCGAGCTTGATCTCCGGCTGACCGAACTTCGCGCTTTCGCCCGCGATGGCGAAATCGCACATCATCATCAGTTCGCAGCCGCCGCCCAGCGCATAGCCGTTGACGGCCGCTATCTTCGGCAGGCGACTGTCCGCAAAGCGGTCCCAGATGCCGAAGAAATTTTCCTCGACCATCTGTTCGGCGCTCTTGCCCGCCATTTCGGCGATATCGGCACCGGCCGCGAAGGCGTGGTCCGAACCCGTCACCACGAGCGCGCCGATATCCTTGTCCGTCTCCAGCTCTTCCACCGCCGCAACCATCTCGGCCGCGATCTGCGAATTCAACGCATTGAGCTGCGCCGGACGGTTGAGCCGGATCAGTGCGACGCGGCCTTCCCTGCTGATCTCGATCGCGTTTGGCATCGTCTTTTCCTACAGTTGACGGGCGATGACGAGGCGCTGCACTTCGCTGGTGCCCTCGTAGATCTGGCAAATCCGCACGTCGCGGTAGATTCGCTCGACCGGATAGTCCGCAAGATAGCCGTAGCCGCCATGCACCTGAATGGCCGCCGAACAGACCTTCTCCGCCATTTCCGACGCGAACAGCTTGGCCATGGAGGCTTCCGTCAGGCACGGTCGTCCCGCGTCGCGCAGGCTCGCCGCATGGAGCACCAGCTGGCGCGCCGCCTCGATCTGGGTCGCCATGTCGGCGAGGCTGAACCCGACGGCCTGATGTTCGATGATCGCCTTGCCGAAGCTCCTGCGCTCCTTGGCATAGGCCGTTGCCGCCTCGAACGCGGCCCGCGCCATGCCCACCGCCTGCGACGCGATGCCGATGCGTCCGCCCTCCAGATTGGCCAGCGCGATCCTGTAGCCCTCGCCCTCCGCGCCCAGGCGGTTCTCCACCGGGATGCGCATGTCGTCGAAGGCCAGCGAGCAGGTGTCCGAGCTGTGCAGCCCCAGCTTATGTTCGACCGAAACGACCTGATAACCCGGCGTGTCGGTGGGCACGATGAAGGCGGAGATGCCCTTCTTGCCCGCTTGCGGATCGGTCACGGCGAAGACAATGATCACCTTGCCGTTCTTGCCGGAGGTGATGAACTGCTTGGAGCCGTCGATGACATAGTGATCGCCGTCCAGCCGGGCGCGGGTGCGCAAGGCCGAGGCATCGGACCCGGCCTGGGCTTCGGTCAGGGCGAAACCGCCGATCCATTCGCCGGACGCCATCCGGGGAAGGAAGCGTGCCCTCTGTTCCGGCGTTCCGAAGCGCAGGATCGGCACGCAGCCGACCGAGGAATGGACCGATACGATCGTCGAGCACGCGCCGTCCGCGGCCGCGATCTCCTCCAGCGCCAGGGCGTAGGCGACCGTTCCCATCTGGGAGCCGCCATACTCTTCCGTCACGAGCATGCCGAGGAAGCCGAGCTCTCCCAGCTCCTTGAGCTCGGCATGGGGAAAGGCGCTGTCCCGATCTCGGGCGGCCGCGCCGGGAGCGAGACGATGGACCGCAAAATCGCGGGCGGCCGAGCGAATCTGTTCCTGCAAGTCGTCGAGCAGCATCCGTTGATCCTTTCGATTGCCATGGCGATCGCTTCTTCGCCGCGGACCGAGGTCATGCCGGCGGCTCGCAGCTGTCTCCGGCAACGTAGCGCCGTAGGCCGATATGCGAGGGACGGCATTTCCGGTCCATTCGCAACGGATTGCGCCAGAGCCGTACAACCTGCCGGAGTCTGTCAGCTTCGTTCCGAACCGGACAGACTCCGACTTCTCGTGACATCGTCTGTCGTTTCGGGATGACCGGTTTCCACTTGTCCCTGACGCTTCACGGTTCTCGCTGAGTTTCCCGCACCGTCGGCATCCGGGCCGCGGCCATCGGTTTTCTTCACTTCTGTATCGCTCCAATCCAGGGGCCGCCCGTCCTGCGAACGCAACTCGAGTCGGGCGACGGGAACGCCTGTTTCGATGTCCACCAGCGAGGATTTCGGTTCGTCGGGGCGATAGAGATGACCTTCGCCCCATTGACGCAACGCGACGATGACGAGGAAAAGACCACGCCCCTTCTCCGTCAGGACATATTCCCGGTACGCGCTGCCGTCCGAGGCGGGAGCCATCTCTAGAATGCCGCGTTCGGTCAGGTCTCGCAGTCGCGTCGCCAGCATCCCCTTTGCGATGCCGAGCCCCGTCTGAAAATCGCTGAACCGCCTGACGCCGTCGAAGGCGTCGCGGACAATCAGCAGTGACCACCAGTCGCCGATGACATCCAGCGCGCGCGCGACCGGACATCCCGCATCCCATTGGCTCACCCGCTTGGCCATGATCTTCGATCTCCATCGGTCAACTCTGGTCCCAAAATAGAACTAGATTGACGCGCGCTCAAGTGGTCTTGATATAGGACTAGATGAAACGTCGCGAGCGGAACCGCCATGCAGGACGCAGACAAAAGCCGCACGCGGCGCGAGACAGGCACGGGACTGTCGAGGATCACCACGCTGATCTTCGCCGTCGCCGCGGGCCTCAGCGTCGCAAACATCTACTACGCCCAACCCTTGCTCGATTCGATGGCACGGGAGTTCGGCATCTCCCCGTCCGCGATCGGTCTCGTCGTGACGCTGACGCAGGTTGGCTATGCGCTGGGGCTGATCTTCATTGTTCCGCTTGGCGATCTGAGAGACCGCCGCCGTCTGATCCTCGGCCAGGGCATCCTGTCGGTCGTTGCCTTGCTTGCCGTGGCGACGGCGGGCAGCGAGGCGATACTGTTCGCCAGTCTGGCGGCGATGGGCCTGCTTGCCGTCGTGGTGCAAACCCTGGTGGCGTTCGCAGCGACGCTGGCCACTCCTGCCGAGCGTGGCAAGACGGTCGGCATGGTGACGAGCGGCGTCGTGATCGGCATCCTCGCCGCCCGCTTCATCGCTGGATTGCTGGCCGATCTCGGTGGCTGGCGCTCGGTCTATTTGACCTCGGCCATTCTGACGGCGGCAATGGTCGGACTGCTGATCCGTGTCCTGCCGCGCCAGCATTCGCCCGACAGCATCGACAGCTACGCCGCCACGCTGCGCTCGATCCCCATCCTGTTCCTGCGCGACCGGATAGTGCTGGTTCGCGGTCTCCTGGCCCTGTTCGTCTTCGCGACGTTCAGCACGTTCTGGACGGCCCTGGTCCTGCCGCTCAGCGTCCCGCCCTTCTCGTATTCCCATACGCAGATCGGTTTGTTCGGCCTCGTCGGCATGGCAGGGGCGGTGGCGGCGACAGGCGCGGGCCGGCTCGCCGATCGCGATCTCGGGCAATGGACCACGGGAATGTCGCTCACGCTGTTATTGGCCTCATGGGCGCTCATCGCGATGCTGCCGGCATCCTTGCCGCTGTTTCTCGTTGGCGTCGTCCTGCTCGATCTGGCCGTGCAAGCCGTCCATGTCACCAATCAGAGCATCATATTCGGCCGCCATCCCGAAGCGAGCAGCCGTCTCGTCGGGGGCTACATGGTGTTCTACTCCATCGGCAGCGCCATCGGGGCCATCAGCTCGACGATGGCCTATGCCCGCGCGGGATGGTCCGGCGTGTCGTTGCTCGGAGCAAGCTTCAGCGCCGTCGCCCTGATGGTTTGGGGAACCACGCTTCGCCTCCCGATCAGCCGAGCGAGCAGGACATGCGCACAGGACGAATAACGGTGCCCTCAATCGTCCGATGGCGCCGGTGGCGGCGCCCTTGGGCGTAGCGCACGAGCGCGCAACTCTCGGCCACGCGGCGGTGACTGCATAGCCATCGCCCAGAATATCGCGCTTTGATGTGAGATCGACGGGATGGCGGAGAAGAAGGGATTCGAACCCTCGATACGGTTTCCCGTATACGCCCTTAGCAGGGGCGCGCCTTCGACCACTCGGCCACCTCTCCAATCGGGGCGTCTAAAGGAGTCGGGCCGAGGTTTCAAGCCTTTCCGGTGCTTTCGGCGGCGGTGTCCCGAGAATTCGGGTTGGCGTGCCGGCAGGCGGACAGGTTTGGGGCCGGCGATCCCAGGGTCATGCCGCGCGTTTGAGGGCGAAGGTGCGGCCTTCGTCTTCGGTGGACGCCTGGCCCATGCGGCGCAGGGCATGGAGCACGTCGCCGACCGCGGTGCGAACTTGGCGGGCGGCTTTGAACCGCGCCGCGATGCCGGCGGCGTCGAGCGGCCTTCCGGCGGCGGCGAGGGCGGCCATGACGACGACGGTCTGTTCCAGCTCGTTCTTCGGGAAGGGGGCCTTGGGCCCCGTCGCGGTCGCGGCCACCGCGGCGCCGAAATCGGCTTCCAGCTGGCGCGCCCGCTCGGTCTCCGTGCCGAAGCGGGGCACCTGATAGTCCGGCCGCAGCCAGCGCACGAGCCCGCGCGCCTCCTCCGACGACCGCTCGCGGTTCAGCGCTACGAGCCCGGCGAGAATGTCCTCCTGCGGGAGATCGGCGGGCCAGCCATAGGCCGCGGCGACCGCCGCATCCAGCCGGTCGTGAAGCTCCTTCAGGACGAGAACGACGCCGTCGTCGAAGATGCGCCGCTCCTTCGGCGTCAGCTGCGCAGGTCTCGCGCCCGCACGCAGGCGTTCGAAGACGTTGTAGAGGCCGGTCAGGGTGAGGTGGCCATGCTCGGCGAGGACACGCTTTCGATGGGCGTCGAGCTCCTCGGCAATGGCGCGGATGGTCGGCGCGTGGATGCCGGAAGCGAGGGGGAACGGAAACGGGTCGAAGCAGCGGGATTTCGAGTAGCGGGGATCGTTGCCGATTCCGAGCCAGCCTCCGGCCCGCAAGGCCCAGGCCTTGTGAACATGCGAGGACAGGACACCGAGCGCGAACGGATCGTCGACCGCCACGGCCACGAGCATGTTGTCCGGTATGATCGCCCGATCGACGAAGTGGAAGACGCGATGCTTGGCGGTTTCCACCGTCACGATGTAGCGTTGCAGCGGCTCGAGCGCGGGCCGCAGCTCCCGGCGGGGCTCGCCGAAGATCCACCAGTTGTCGCGATAGCTCTGGCGGTTGTTCCAGTCGCGGCCGGTTCGCTTCTCCTGCCCGTCCACGATCTCGATCTTCTCCTTCACCTCCAGCCGGACGTGTTGATAGACTTCGGGAAACCGACGGCGGACGTCGTCGATGCCGAGCCCGAAGAGATCGACGACCATGACCCCGCGCGGCCGCGCCGTGAGGTCGCGTCCGTTTCGATAGTCGCGGATATGGTCGCGAAGGCCCGGATGCCGGCGCAGGCCGAGCGCGAGCGCCTGCCGCAGGGTGACGATGAAGCCGGCGCCATGAAGCGACATGCCACGCGAGCAAAGCCCCGAGCCTGCGAGAAGTGGGAGAGCTGAACTCACGTCCACGCCGACCGTCAGATCGGAATTCACCCGTCCGCGAACCTCGCGCAGGACGATCGCCGGCGAATCCGTGTCGATCCCGTCCTCCGATACGACCTCGCCGAGGACGCCTTCGACGGAGCCGGCTTCGGCCACCGTCATGGCGATGCGCACGGCGGCGCTGTCGCGCGCCTGCTTCGTCCAGGGATGGTCGGGAATGGCCATGACGATCGACAGGGGGCGCTTGGCGCCGAGATGCCGCTCCATGACGCGGCGCTGGAAGACCTGGCTGATGGAATTGGTGGTGACAAAGCCGAAGCGCCGGAGGATCGACCCCTTGCGCAAGAGAAGCTCGGCGGCCCGGTCCCACCAGTACATGACGAAGTCGGCGCTCTCGTTCATGTGCGGATGCGCGGCCCAGAGCGCTTCGACCCGGTCGGGCGTCAGGCGGGCCCTGAGATCCTTGCCGCCGATGAAGGGCGGATTGCCGACGATGAAATGGGCCGCCGGCCAGTCCGGCCGGCGCGGGTTCGGATAGGGCACGTCGTCGTCCGCCCGGTCCTCGTCCGAGGCCAGCACGGCGTCCATCACCTGGATGTTGTGGAAGGCCCGCAGGATCGGCTCTCCCGGAATGCCGCCCTTGGAGCGCATGTGCCACTGGAGATGACCGATCCAGAGAACGAGTTCGGCGATGGCGGCGGCGCGCGGGTTGAGTTCGAGCCCCAGGAACTGGTGCGGATCGACGCTGTGACTGGCAAGGCCCGTCAGCGCCTCCTGGCCGCCGAGATCGACCACGGCCTCCAGAACCTCGTCCTCGAGCTTCTTCATGAGGAGGAGGGCGATGTAGAGAAAGTTGCCGGTGCCGCAGGCGGGATCGAGCACCCGCATCTCGCAGAGCTTGTCGTGAAACGCCTGGACGGTCGCGATCGCGTCGCGGTTGCGGCCGGCCGATTTCTGACGCTCCACCGTGGAGAGAACCTCCGCCCATTCCGCCCGCAGCGGATCGATGACGGTCGCCACGACCAGACGCTCGACATAGCGGCCGGGCGTGTAGTGTGCGCCCAGGCGCCGGCGGTCGCTCGGCTCCAGTGCCTGTTCGAGCAGCGTCCCGAAGATCGCCGGCTCGACCTCGCGCCAGTTCCGGTCGGCCGCGGCCACGAGCTCGCCGATCGCCTCGCGCGACAGGGGAAGAGCGGTGCGGTTCTTGAAGAACTCGCCGTTGAAGCGCTTGACCTTGTGCTTGATCGAGGCGGTGAACGTGCCCTTGTCCATCGCCGCCCAAAGATCCTCCAGCATGGCGGGAAAGATGTCCGGTTGGCGCTCGCAGTCGCGCAGGAGCGCCGTGAACGCGTCCTTCGGCAGAAGGTCCACGTCGCCCGCGAACATCGTGAAGAGCAGCCGCATGAGGAACATGGCGACCTCCTCGGCGGGATGGCCGGCCTTTTCCAGCGTCTTCGAGACGGTCGCGAGCCGCGCGGCGATATCGCGCGTGACCTCGGCGCGATGGCGCGCGGGATCGAGCGCCATCGGGTCGGACCAGACGAGGCGCAGCCGCTCGCGCACGGCGGGGTCGCGCAGCTCCTCCAGATAGATCCGAAAGGAGCGGCGATCGGGAAACTGATCGTAGGCCTTCCCGTCCCGCCGGAAGTTCGCATAGACCTCGATGCAATGGCCGACATCGCAGACGAGCACGAAGGGCGGCGGCTCGTGATCGGAGGGCAGGAGGCGCACATAGCCCTCCGCCTGGTTGCGCGCGTTCAGCATCAGCGCGTCCCAGCCGCGATTGGCGCTGCGGCGCCCGCGCCGGCCGGCATCGGCGCCGGGCTCCGGTTCGTCGTCGAGCTTCTTTTCGCCGAAGAAACGCGATTGCTTGGCCTCCAGCACGAAACTGTCGCGCTTGTAGAGATCGATGCGACGATGGGAGACGCTCCCGTCTCTCGCCACCTCGCGAACCCGCCGCTCGAAGACGTAGTCGTTCCCCGCATTGGAGACGGAAGCCGGATCGGGCCGCGGCAGGTCCAGGGCGGTGCAGAGCTCGGCGAGGAACAGGCCGTAATTGGCGCGCTCCTGTCCGCCCTCGCGCCCCTGCCAACGCGCGATGAACGCTTCGATCCTCTGCGGCATGCACCGACCCCATCTCTATCAACCAGTGATAGAGTGGAGGATAAATATCAACCTATAGCTACAAATCGAAAACGCATGGATCAACTTGGAATTGCGGTTACGCGTGTATTTCGATAGCGCAGGCAGAGGGATAGGTTGCGAGCCTGCAGTCGGTTCGCAAAACCGCCTTCTCGGGACACGCAGGACGTGTGTAGCCGCCGCGGTCGTCTGACCGCAACCTTGGGGCGAAGCCGTGCGAGCGTGGGTCGCCGATTCTCCCGGCCTCGTGGAGGGGAGATTTAGCGCAGGACGGGTTGTCGAAGAATCGAGACGGCTATGAAGCCGAGATGGAAATAGGCGACGAGTTCGAGAAACTCCTCGATCGCGCTGTAATAGACCAAGCTCTCCAGGGCTTCGGCCGAGACGAGAAAGCCCAGAACGATGGCGCTCGGCCAGACCCAGAAGATGTTGGACGGCCGCAGCACGGCGCGCCAGTCGAGCGGGCGCAGCACCAGGGCGAGGACCGCCAGGGCCGAGGCGCCGAGAACGACGGCGCGCTTCCACGACGAGGGGAGGCAGACCTCGCCCCCGACGAAGGCGCTGCCGCAGCGGGGGATTTCGCGCGTCACCGCAAAGATGCAGGCATAGGCGGCCAGAAGGCAGAAGAAGGCCCGCGATCCCGCCGAGCGCCTGAAGCCGACGGCGAAGAGACCGGCGACGACGACGAGCACGGCCGCCTGTAGCGTCTCGATCGGCCCGTCCTCCCGGAAGAGCGTCGAAGCGTCCGGCGCATATTGGAGGAACAGCGCCAGGGCCGCGGCGGCGAGGATCGAAACGAGGACCGAGATCAGCCAGCCCGTCGGCTGTGGTTTCGGGGTTCCCGTCCAGTCGCGGCGATTCCGGCCGGCCTCTTCGAGAACGGCGTCGGACGGAGGGCAGGAACAAAGACGCATGGAAGCCGAGACCTTTCGAGCTTCGCCTTCCGTTTCGGTGCTCGGAATGCCGCTCTCGGTAAGGCAGACTGATCTGTCTGCGAAGATGGGAAACTATGAGAATGTGTTCTCAAAACGTCAACTTAAGCCGACGAGGCCATGAGGTGACGCAGTGTTGCCGAAAGATCGCCGCCTGGACGAGGTCGTCAGCGGGCGGAGCCTCGGCACGGGCCCATGTTCCCGTGCCGGGCCGCGACGGCGACCTTCGAGAGCTGTCGGTCCGATGCCCGCCCGATCTTCGCGCCTATAACGTCGTCCGCCGGGAACTCTGGCGCCCCCCGGCCATTACGCAGGCCAAGGGCGGCATGTGCCGGGTCCCTATGCGTAAGAAGGAGCAGGACATGAACGATGCAGGCGTCGGCTGGATCGCGGCCATCATCATCGGCGGCATTGCGGGTTGGGCTGCCAACCGCTTCATGGGCCGCGACACGGGCGTGCTCCTCAACATCGTTCTCGGCATCGTCGGCGCTGCGATCGCAAGCTTCCTCTTTGGCCTGATCGGCGTGTCCTTCGGCGGGTGGATCGGCTATCTCGTCGCCGGCTTCATCGGCGCCTGCATCCTGATCGCCATCGTGCGGGCCGTTCGAGGCAATCGCGTCGTCCGCTGACGCCGATCCCGACGAGCGAGCGAAACCGGAAAACCGGTAGGCTGCTGTGGCCTACCGGTTTTTCTTTGCCTGACGTTTCACGCGAGAAGGCCGCGCTTCGCCAGATTCCGCATGAGATCGGCGGTGCCCATGGACCAGCCGGCGACCTTGTCCGTCGGCTGCACGCGGTTGACGAGGACGCCGAGCGCCGGCGTTTCGATGGAGACGATGTCGCCGACCTTGTGCGTGAAGCCGCGGCCGGGCTCGTCGCGATCCTCGACCGGCGCGAACATCGTGCCGAGATAGAGCACCAGCCCGTCCGGGTAAGGATGATGCGCGTTCACCGCCTGAGCCATGATGTCGGCGGGATCGCGGCTGATCTCGCGCATGGAGGACCGGCCGGTGAGGCGATAGCCTTCGGGTCCGTCGACCGTCAGCGAAAGGTCCGCGGCGCGCACGTCGTCGAGCGTGAAGTGCTCGTCGAAGAGCCGCACGAAGGGGCCGATCGCGGCGGCCGCGTTGTTGTCCTTCGCCTTGCCGAGGAGAAGGGCGGAGCGGCCCTCGACGTCGCGAAGGTTCACGTCGTTTCCGAGCGTCGCACCGACGATGCGGCCGCTGGACGCCCCGACGAGCACGATCTCGGGCTCGGGATTGTTCCAGGTGGAGGCGGGATGGACGCCGATCTCGGCGCCCGTGCCGACGGCCGAGAGCGGCTGGCCCTTGGTGAAGATCTCCGCATCGGGGCCGATGCCGACCTCCAGATACTGGCTCCAGGCGCCCGCCTCGATCAGCGCGGTCTTCAGCTTGGCGGCGTCCGCCGAGCCCGGCTTCAGCGCCTTGAGGTCTCGCCCGACGAGCCCCTCCACCGTGGCGCGCACGCCGGCCGCCGCGTTCGCATCGCCCCGGATGCGCTCCTCGATCACGCGCTCCAGCATCGAGGCGACGAAGGTGACGCCGGCCGCCTTCAGCGCCTGGAGATCGACGGGCGCGAGAAAATAGGGCCGCTCGCCGTCGCGCGCCTGCGGGTCCGCTGCAATGAGGAGGTCGGCGACCGCGCCGATATCTTCGCCCACGGCCGCTCTGAGGGCGCCTGCCGGGTCCTCCGTCTCGCAGAGATCGCGGACGGTGGCGAAGCTTGCCGATATGTCGAAGACGCGACCATCCGTGATCCGCACGACGGAGGGGCCGCCGAGCTCGGGCCGGAAGACCCGCCCGACCAGGGTCGCCCGGCTCTGTTCGGCCAGGGCCAGCGTCGCCGCATGCCGCTCGATCGTGATCATCCCGTTCTCCCAAACCGTCGAAGGCCGGCGCGCCGTCCGCACCCGCGATCATGACGCCATCGCCCAGGCTCCCGGCGATGGCAAGGCCGGCATATAGAATTGCCGGGCGTGCCGGGGAAAGGGCCGAACCGCTGCCTTGCCACCAGCTTCGCCGGAGCCGAGCCTTTACGAACCGATCTTGGATACCAGCTTGTGTCGATGGGGCTTCGCATCGCCCGCGAGCTGCCTTATGCCTCGTAGCCCTACTGATATGTCGAACCGCGAACCGACGCCCCTGGCGCCGCGTCGGCGGGACCTTCCGGGAGTGAACCCATCATGAGCCTGTCCGGCATCTTCGCCGAGGTCGTCGCGCTGATCGGCGCCGGCGCCGTCAAGGTCCGCCACCGCAAGGACGCCATTCGCGCGCCGGCCTACGGCACGGCGCCGACGATTCCGGAAGCGCGCCCGCAGGGCGCCGTTCCCACGCTGAAGATGCCGACGGCCAAGGGCTGGGAGGTCGGGCAGGCGCCGACGGCGGCGCCGGGCCTGAAGGTCAACGCCTTCGCGAGCGGGCTGAAGCATCCTCGCTGGATCGAGGTCCTGCCGAATGGCGACGTGCTCGTCGCCGAGGCGATCGGCCTTGCCGGACCCATCAAGTCGGCCTTCGACCTCGCCATGTACGCGACGATGAAGCGCGCGGCGGCGGTCGGCACGAGCCCGAACCGGATCATTCTCCTGCGCGATACCGACAAGGACGGCACGGCCGAGACGCGCCACACCTTCGTCGAGAACCTGAACCAGCCCTTCGGCATGGCACTCGTCGGCGACACGTTCTACGTCGGCAACACCGACGGCGTCGTGGCGTTCCCCTATGCGGAAGGGGAGACGCGCATCTCGGCGCAGCCCCGGCGCATCTCGACCTACAAGCCGGACGGACACTGGACGCGCAGCCTTCTGAAGAGCCCGGACGGCACCAAGCTCTTCGTCGGCGTCGGCTCGCTCTCCAACATCGCCGAGAGCGGCATGGCGGTCGAGGAGGGGCGGGCGATGATCTACGAGATCGACCTCGCCTCCGGCACCAGCCGCGTCTTCGCCTCCGGCCTTCGCAATCCGGTCGGCCTCGCGATCCAGCCCGATACCGGCGCGCTCTGGACCGTGGTGAACGAGCGCGACGGGCTCGGTGACGAGACTCCGCCGGACTACCTGACATCCGTCAGGGAGGGCGGCTTCTACGGCTGGCCCTACAGCTATTGGGGCCGGACGGTCGACGATCGCGTGCCGCAGGACGCGGGCCTCGTCGCCGGAGCGATCGCGCCGGATTATGCGCTCGGCGGCCACACGGCCTCGCTCGGCCTCTGCTGGCTGCCGGCCGGCACGCTGAACGGGTTCGGCGAGGGCATGGTGATCGGCCAGCACGGATCGTGGAACCGCTCGAAGCTCAGCGGCTACAAGGTCGCCTTCGTGCCCTTCGAGAACGGCCGCCCCTCCGGCCCGCCGCGCGACATCCTCACCGGCTTCCTCGCCCCCGACGAGAAGGTCTCCTACGGCCGCCCCGTCGGCGTCACGCTCGGCGCGGACGGATCGCTGCTCGTCGCCGACGATGTCGGCGACGTCATCTGGCGCGTGTCGAACGCCTGAAGCCTAGAGTTTGTAAGGTTCATTCTGAACCAGACAAACTCTCGAGTTCCTTGTTGTCGTTTGTCTTTTCGGGATACCCGGTTTCCACTTATCCCTGACAAACTCTACACGATGCCGAGCTGGAGCAGGTCTTTGAGCTGCACCAGCCCGGCGACGTCGCCTTCCGCATCCATGACGAAGACCGCCGAGATGCGGTGTTCGTCGCAGAGCGCGAGCGCGTCGACGGSGAGCCGGTCGGCGCCGATGCGGCGGGGATGGCGGGACATGATGTCGGCCGCCGTCTTGTCGAAGATCGTGCGGTCCGTCATCGCGCGGCGCAGGTCGCCATCGGTGACGACGCCTTCGAAGCGCGTGCCGTCGTAGACCGCGGTGATGCCGCGCTGGCCCTGGCTGATCGCCGAGATCACCTGCGGCATCGGGCTCGTCGTCTCGACGCGCGGCACGTCCCGCAGATGCGGGCGACGGTCGAGCACTTCGAAGAGCCGCAGCAACTGGGCGCCGAGCTTGCCCGCCGGGTGGAACTTGGCGAAGTCGTCGCGCCGGAAGTCCCGTGCCCGGATCAGCACCGCCGCCAGCGCGTCGCCCATCACGAGGCACATGGTCGTCGAGGTCATGGGCGCCAGCGAGAGCGGACAGGCCTCCGCCGCATCCGGCAGGAGGAGGATCGCATCGGCATTGCGGCCGAGCGCGGAGTCCGGCCGCGCCGTCATGGCGACGAGCGCGACCTGGAAGCGCCGGCAATATTCGATGATCGCCTGAAGCTCCGTGCTCTCGCCGGAATTGGAGATGGCGATGACGAGGTCTTCGGCCCCGACCATGCCGAGATCGCCATGGGCGGCCTCGGCGGCATGGACGAAGAAGGCGGGCGTGCCGGTGGAAGCCAGCGTCGCCGCGATCTTCTGGCCGATATGGCCGGACTTGCCGATGCCGGTGACGATGACCCGGCCCTTGCAGCGCTTCACCATCGAAGCCACCGTCACGAAGCGCTCGTCGATCGAGGCGGCGAGGGCGTGAAGGCCGGCGATCTCGATCTCGATCGTCTGCCGCGCCTCGTCGATGGCGGCGGCGAGCTTGGGCGAGGGGGCTTCGGCTCTGTCCAGCATGGCGGCGTCCCGGGTTTCGGTTGCGAGGGCTCTCAGCCCTTGGTGATCTCGT
Source organism: Aureimonas sp. Leaf427 (assembly GCF_001425485.1). Classification (GTDB taxonomy): domain Bacteria; phylum Pseudomonadota; class Alphaproteobacteria; order Rhizobiales; family Rhizobiaceae; genus Plantimonas. The sequence continues at coordinate 204,693 of NZ_LMQW01000051.1, forward strand.
CGATGCGCTTCAGGCTCTGGAGGAAGCCGGGCATCCATTCGAGCGGCAGCATGTTCGGCCCGTCGCTCGGCGCATGGTCGGGATCGTCGTGCGCCTCCACGAAGACCGAGGCGACGCCGACGGCGACGGAGGCTCTCGCCAGCGGCGGGGCGAAGCGTCGCTCGCCGCCCGAACTCGTGCCCTGGCCGCCCGGCTGCTGCACCGAATGGGTCGCGTCGAAGACGACGGGATAGCCGGTCTCGGCCATGATCGGCAGGGCGCGGAAATCGGTGACGAGCGTGTTGTAGCCGAAGGAGGCCCCGCGCTCGCAGAGCATGATCCGCTCGTTGCCCGACTGCGACAGCTTGGCCGCCACGTTCGCCATGTCCCAGGGCGCCAGGAACTGGCCCTTCTTCACGTTGATCGAGCGTCCCGTCTTGGCGGCGGCGACGAGAAGATCGGTCTGCCGGCTGAGGAAGGCCGGAATCTGGAGAATGTCCACCGCCTCGCCGGCGGCGGCGGCCTGCGGGATGTCGTGGATGTCGGTGAGGACCGGGCAGCCGAAGCGCTCGCGCACGTCGGCGAGGATCTTCAGACCCTCCTCAATGCCGACGCCGCGCTGGCCCGACAGCGAGGTCCGGTTCGCCTTGTCGTAGGAGGCCTTGAAGACGAAGGGAACGCCCGCCTCGGCCGCGATTCCCGACAGCGCCTCGGCCATGCGGAACGTGTGGTCGCGGCTTTCGATCTGGCAGGGGCCGGAGATCAGGACGAAAGGCAGATCGTTGCCGAAGGAAACGGAGCCGACCTCGAAGCGGCGGGCCCCGGTCTTTTGTTCGGACGGGAGGGAGGACATCGGGCGGCCTTTCCGGGCGCGGCGCGAAGGCGCGGGGCTTTTGAGGGTCGAGCCGACTTCTAGAGCCTGTATCCGGCCTTGGATAGGTGTCGTGCCCCTCCCGCCGGGTCATGTCGGCGAGGGCGCTCCGGGTGCGTCGGCCCGTTCGGTCGCGTCCGGCATGGCGCATCCCATCGAAACCCGCACGACCGCCTGCGGCGCCCCCTCGGACGGAACGGCAGGCATTGCCGTTTACCAGCATGGCAGGATGATTCGTTGTTCGCTTGTGAGCGCGTAAAGGGTTCGTTAAGTCTTCGACCCATGCGGGCCCTCGAAGTCTCGGTGGGCGGCATGGGACGGACTTTGGAATGAAACGTCGTATCGTGGGCATAGCTCTGTTCTGCCTCGTCCTGCTGGCCGCGATCTTCGCCGGCTATTGGGATATGCTGAACACCGAAAAGCTGCGGGTCGCGAGCGAGACGCCGTCCGAACCGTCGGCCTCCGCCGGCGCGTCGGCCGAGCCCAAGGCCGAGCCCGGCCCGGCCGAAACGGCACCGGCGACGGCGACCGGCGAGACGGCGGCGACGACCGCGGCCGCCGACTTAGGCCCCCCCGTCCCCACGTTCGATATCCTTCGTGTCGAGCCGGACGGCTCCACCGTCATGGCGGGCAAGGCCGCGGCCGGCTCCACGGTGCGGCTGACCGACGGCACCTCCGTCCTCGGCGAGGACAAGGTCGGCCCCGGCGGCGATTTCGCGATCGTTCTCGACAAGCCGCTTCCCGTCGGCGAGCACCAGATCCGCATCGAGGCGACCGGCGCGGACGGCGCCGCCGCGACCTCGCGCGAGACCGCCATCGTCAGCGTGCCCGAGCCGGGCCGGGAAGACGAACTCCTCGCCCTGGTGCAGACGCCCGACCAGCCCTCCCGACTGATCAGCGTGCCGAAGGCGAGCGAGTCCACGGGTCGGACGGCGCTCGCCGCCGGTTCCGGCACGACGGAGGCCGCCGCCGATGGCGTGACCCCGCCGGTTTCCGACCCGTCGCCGGCCTCCAACCTCGTCGGAGACGGCGCACTCGCGGTCGAGGCCGTCGAGATCGAGGACGACACGGTCTATGTCGCGGGCCGGGCGCCTGCAGGCCTGACGATCCGCGTCTATATCGACAACGTCTTCCTGGCCGAACATGCCGGCCGCCGGACCGACCGTTTCCTGGTTTCGACCAGATCGGCCGTCGCGCCGGGACAGCATATGGTTCGCGCCGATCAGGTCGCGGCCGACGGCCGTGTCCTCGCCCGCGTCGAAGTGCCCTTCGTCAAGCCCGAGGGTCGCAGCATGTCCGCCGTCGCCGGCGCCGGGTCGAACGCGGCGCCCACGGGCGACGCGGCACCGGCGCCGGGTGCGGCACCCGGCTCCGGCGAACCCTCCTCGCAGACCTTGGCTGCCGACGGCGCGATGCCGCCGGCCGGAAACGTTCCCGCCGGCGACGCGTCCTCGGCGACTGCCGAGCCGGGCGCGGTCTCGACCGGCGCTCCGGGCAGGGAGACCGCCGTCTCCACCGCCGATGCGACGGAGACGGCGGGCGACGGCGATGTCGCGTCCGCCCGGCAGGCGCCGCTCCAGGCGGCGGGCGCCCGCGTGATCATCCGGCGCGGCGACACGCTGTGGCGCATCTCCCGTCAGGCCTATGGCCAGGGCGCGCGCTACACGACGATCTACCTCGCCAATGGCGACCAGATCCGCGACCCCAACCGCATCTATCCCGGCCAGGTCTTCCGCATGCCCGAAGGTGCGGCGCAGTAGCCGATCGACCGGGCCGACCGGGGCAGGGGCTTTCCCCGGGCGCCGCGAGACTTTAGAACGGTTCGAAAGCCGGCGCGCCGCCTCGCCTTGAGGCATCCGGGCGCCCGGCGCTCCCTATCGGACGGTTCCCTTGCCCTCATCGACACCGAAGACGGTCTCCGCCGATCGCGGACGGACCTTCTCGACGCTTCTCAATCTCTGGCCGTACATGTGGCCGGTCGGCCGGCCCGATCTTCGCGCGCGCGTCGTCTGGGCGACGTTCTATCTGGTGCTCGCCAAGCTCCTGACGGTCGGCATTCCTTACTTCTACAAATGGGCGACCGATGCGCTGAACGGCACGAACAGCGCGCTGAAGGTCTTGCCGATCGTGCTGACCGGCGCCATCACGCTCGTCGTCGCCTACAATGTCGCGCGCATCCTCTCCGTCGCCCTGAACCAGCTGCGCGATGCGCTCTTCGCCAGCGTCGGCCAGTATGCCGTGCGCAAGCTCGCCTTCCGCACCTTCACGCACATGCATGCGCTCTCGCTCCGCTTCCATCTGGAGCGGCGCACCGGTGGTCTCAGCCGCATCATCGAGCGCGGCACGAAGGGCATCGAGACGATCGTGCGCTTCACGATCCTGAACTCCGTCCCGACCGTTCTCGAATTCGCGCTGACGGCCGCGATCTTCGGCTTCTCCTACGGCCTGTCCTATCTCGTCGTCATTGCCGGCACGGTCGCGGTCTATTCCTGGTTCACGATCAAGGCGAGCGACTGGCGCATCACGATCCGCCGGGAGATGAACGATTCCGACACGGAGGCGAACACCAAGGCGATCGATTCGCTGCTCAACTTCGAGACGGTGAAGTACTTCGGCAACGAGGCCATGGAGGCCGAGCGTTTCGACCGCTCCATGGCGCGCTACGAGAAGGCGGCGACCGAGACCTGGACCTCGCTCGGCTGGCTGAACTTCGGCCAGGGCGTGATCTTCGCGATCGGCATGGGCATCACCATGATCATGTCGGCGCGCGAGGTGCAGGCCGGCACGCAGACGCTCGGCGACTTCGTCTTCATCAACGCCATGCTGATGCAGCTGTCGATCCCGCTGAACTTCATCGGCTTCATCTACCGCGAGATCCGTCAGGGCCTCACCGACATCGAGGAGATGTTCCATCTTCTGGAGGTCGAGGAGGAGGTCAGGGACCGGCCGGACGCGGTCAGCCTTCGCGTCACCGACGGCGCCATCCGCTTCGAGGACGTGCGCTTCCACTACGATCCGCAGCGCGAAATTCTGAAGGGCATTTCCTTCGAGGTTCCGGCAGGCAAGTCCGTGGCGATCGTCGGACCCTCCGGCGCGGGCAAGTCGACGATCTCGCGTCTGCTTTTCCGCTTCTACGACGTCGCCTCCGGGCGCATCCTGATCGACGGGCAGGACATTTCCCGCGTCACCCAGGCAAGCGTGCGCGCCGCCATCGGCATCGTCCCGCAGGACACCGTGCTCTTCAACGACACGATCGCCTACAACATCCGCTACGGGCGGATCGAGGCGAGCGACGAGGAGATGCGCCATGCCGCCGAACTCGCGCAGATCGCCGGCTTCATCGACATCCTGCCCGATGGTTTCGCCACGATGGTTGGCGAGCGCGGGCTGAAGCTCTCGGGCGGCGAGAAGCAGCGCGTCGCCATCGCCCGCACCATCCTGAAGGCGCCGCCGATCCTCATCCTCGACGAGGCGACCTCCGCGCTGGATACGCATACCGAGCAGGAGATCCAGTCGGCGCTCGATCTCGTCTCCAAGGAGCGGACCACGCTCACCATCGCCCACCGCCTCTCCACCATCATCGACGCCGACGAGATCATCGTCCTGCGCGCCGGCCAGATCGTGGAGCGCGGCACCCATCGCGAACTTCTGGAGACGGCAGGCCTCTACGCCGAGATGTGGCGCATGCAGCGCGAGGCGACGGAGGCCGAGGAGACCCTGCGCCGGGCACGCGAGGCCGACGAACTCGGCATTCTCGAGCGCCGCCGGACGGCGCCGGAACCATCCGATCGGTAGAGTCGGCTACGACAACGACACCGGGACCGCGCTGCGGCACGCGCATGGTCAACAAGAGGGAAAGAGTGCAAATCCAAACTTAGGGTCAGGCTTAAAATCTACTCAATGCGCACTTGGTATAGACGGCGCATCGAGAAGCTCCGATCCGAGGCGTAGATGTCGCTGTTGAAGACGTTCTTTCAGTCCCGCCGCGGCAATTTCGCGGTCATCGCGGCTTTGGCGACGGTTCCTATCGTGATCGGCATCGGCGGCAGCGTCGACTATGCCAAGATGATCGCGGAACGGCGCAAGGTCCTGGGAAGTCTCGATGCCGCGATCCTCGCCGGCGCCAAGGCGCCGCCCGGCAACGAGGTCGCGACCGCGAACGCCTTCTTCGCGGCCAATATGGGCGCGGATGCCAAGACCTATAAGCCGACCTTCACGCTGACGACCACGGGCGACATCACGGGTGCCGTCTCCGGATCGGCCCCCACGTCCTTCCTGAAGCTCGCGCAGATCCCGAAACTCGATTTCAACGTCGCGAACAAGGCCAGCCTGCCCAAGATCATCAGCGTCACCTTCACGCCGACGGGCGCGTCCGGCTGGTATCCGAAGACGATCTTCGTCTTCACCAAGGACAAGGACGGCAAGATCCTGATGAAGAAGGACGTCATCACCTACGACTACAACATCGTGTCCGGCAAGAAGACCATCGTCCCGCCGCTGAAATCGGCATCCGAAACCTACGTGCTGGGAAGCACGTACGACACGTTCGGGGTCGGCATGATCGTCTGGGACCAGTTTCAGGATCAGCGGAAGGGCTCCACCAAGACCTATTGGAGCGACGCGGCGGACGCATCGAAACGCCTGCAGGTGGTGGGCAAATGCCGGCCGACCCAGGAGAATCACTGGGAGGACGGCGGCGACACCAACTACAAGGATTTCGAGTACGACCTGACCTGCAACTCGGACAACAAGGCGCTCTACGTCAGCCAGTAAGCTCGAGCCGCCGTCAGCGATCTGTGCCAGCGCTCATGGTGGGCGAGGCCTCGCGACCCGGCCGTGCGGGCGGCGTCCGCCGCTGCAAGCGCTTGTCGCTCGGCCTCTCCACCCGGCCCAACCCGCGGCTTCGTGACCGCCGCGGGTTCGGAAAGGAGATACCACCGCCCGCCGCGATGCTGTAGTCATCCCCCGAAAAAGGGGTGCCGAGCGTCATGGACATCATCCAGTCGATCCGAAATGTCTTCGTTCCGATCCATCGGGCAGGGTTTCCGTTCATTGCGGCCTTCTTCGTGGGAGCGATCCTGCTCGGCCTGCTCTGGCAGCCGCTCTTCTGGATCGGCCTCGTCCTGACCGCCTGGTGCACCTATTTCTTCCGCGATCCCGAGCGCGTCACGCCGATCGCCGATCATCTCGTCGTCAGCCCGGCCGATGGCCATGTCTCGCTGGTCGGCCATGTCGTGCCGCCGCCGGAGCTGGAGCTCGGCGTCGAGCCCATGCTGCGCATCTCCGTCTTCATGAACGTCTTCGACTGCCACGTGAACCGCGCCCCGATGCGCGGCCGCATCGCGCGGATCACCTATCGCGAGGGCCAGTTCAAGAATGCCGAGCTCGACAAGGCGAGCGAGGTGAACGAGCGCAATTCCGTCGTGATCGAATCGCCGCGCGGCGAGATCGGCGTCGTGCAGATCGCGGGCCTCGTTGCCCGCCGGATCATCTGCTGGTCGGCGACGGGCGACCGCCTGGAGGCCGGCGAGCGCTTCGGCCTCATCCGCTTCGGCTCGCGCCTCGACGTCTACCTGCCCGAGGATGCCCGCCCGCGCGTCGCGGAAGGGCAGAGCGCCAAGGCCGGCGAGACCGTGCTCGCCGAGTTCGGCAGCTCCGGCCCCGCCTGGCCTTTCCGCCGGGATTGAGGAGAGGAACGCCGCCATGACCGCGCCCTTGCCCCCGACCGATCTCGACGACGCGGCCGCCTCGGACGCCACCGCCGAGGTCGCCGTTCGCCGCCGCATCCCGTTTCGTCACATCGTGCCGAACCTCATCACGATCCTCTCGATCTGCGCCGGCATGACCGGCATGCGCCTCGCCTTCGAGGGCCGGTTCGAGCTGGCCGTCGGCATGGTCATCGGGGCGGCGCTTCTGGATGGGATCGACGGCCGCATCGCGCGCCTTCTCAAGGGCCAGAGCCGGTTCGGCGCCGAGATGGATTCGCTCGCCGACATCGTGAACTTCGGCGTCGTGCCGGGCATGGTGCTTTACGCGCATTCGCTGCGCGAGGCCGGCTCTGCCGGCTGGATCGCCGCGCTTCTCTTCGCCGCGACCTGCGCGCTGCGTCTGGCGCGATTCAACACGATGCTGGACGGCCCCAAGCGCCCGGAATGGCAGAGCGCCTTCTTCACCGGCGTGCCCGCGCCGGCCGGTGCCGGCCTCGCCATGCTGCCGCTCTATCTCTCCTTCACCGGCATCGACCTCGGCTCGCCCAAGGCGACGGCCCTTCTGTCGGCGGGCTATCTTCTCGTCATCGGCTTTCTCATGGCGAGCCGTATTCCGACCTGGTCGGGCAAGACGATCGGCGTTCAGATCCGGCGCGAGTTCGTTATTCCGGTGATCCTCGGCCTCGTCCTCTACGTCGCGCTGCTCGTCAGCTTCCTCTGGGAGACGCTGAGCGCCACGACGATCGCCTATTTCATCGCGATGATCTTCTCCGTCCGCTCCTTCCGGCGTCAGGCGAAGGCCGATCGCGAGGCGGCGGCGCTTTGAGGACGGACGGCCATGGCCAAGCAGTTTCCTGAAATCGACGAGAAACAGGCCGCCTTCATCGGGCGGCAGAAGATCTTCTTCACCGCCTCCTCGGCCGGCGACAGCCACGTGAACCTCTCGCCGCGCTCGACCGAGCATCTCCATCTGCTCGGGCCGAACGAGGTCGCCTATCTCGACCTCACCGGCAGCGGCTCGGAGACCGCAGCCCATGTGAAGGCGGGCGGTCGGCTGACGATCATGCTCTGCGCCTTCGAGGGGCCGCCGCTGATCCTGCGCCTTTACGGGCGAGGCCGCATCGCCTTTCGCGGCTCGCCCGCCTACGACGCCTTTCTCGAACGCCATTGTCCGGCCGGCGAGCCGCTCGGCGCCCGCCAGATCGTCTTTCTCGACGTGGACCTCGTCCAGACCTCCTGCGGTTACGGCGTCCCCCTCTTCGACCATGCGGGAGAGCGGAACGTTCTCGACCGCTGGGCGATGGCCAAGGGCGAGGAGGGTCTCGTCGCCTACCGCCGCGAGAAGAACGTCGAAAGCCTCGACGGCCTGCCGACGGGACTGCCTATCGACGAGAGTCTGTCAGGTTCATACTGAACCAGACAGACTCTCGATTCTTTTGTGGCCGTTTGTCTTTTCGGGATAATCGGTTCCCACTTATCCCTGACAAACTCTAATCGCGCCGGACGCGGCGGCTTACGCCAGACGCTGCGTCGCGGCGAATTCGGCGACGAGCGCCGGAAAATCCGCCATGTCAGGAAAGCGCGGATAGCTGTGCGGGGCCGCGACGAGGGCCCAGGGCAGGGCTTCGCTCGTATAGGTCTGGAGGAAGGGTTCGAACCAGGCGGCATCGTCGAGCGCTGTCGCGCGAACGTTCACGAAGCCCATGTCAGGCTCGATCCGTGTGAAGATCCAGCTCTTGCAATGCGGGCAGTGGTGATGCCGCGCCTGGGGGCCGTGGAGCCCGCCGATGACGGGCGCGCCGCAAAGAAGCGAGAAACCGTCCGATGGGACGGAGATCGTGGTCGAGAAGGCGCTGCCGCTCATGCGCTGGCAGCCCGAGCAATGGCAGACGGCGGTGAAGACCGGTGCGGCGGAGAGCCGGAACCGAATCTCACCGCAGCGGCAACCGCCCTCGGCGGGAAGCGACATGACACCCATGAAGGAGGATCTCCCTGATCGTCGCGGCTCGATATCTCCGGTCTTAGTCCGGCATGCGGTAGGTCGTGAACCGGTTCTGGCGCACGTCGAAGATGCGGCCCGTTTCCGTGCAGTCCGGAAAGGCCAGCGGCAGGATGCGCGTCGCGACCTCGGCCGGCGAGGGCAGCGTCTGCGGGTCCTCGCCGGGCATGGCGAGCGCGCGCATGGCCGTGCGCGTGCCGCCGGGATTGACCGAGTTGACGCGAAGGGCCGTGTTCATGGTCTCGTTCGCCCAGGAGCGCGCCAGCGCCTCTTCGGCGGCCTTGGTCGCAGCATAGAGGCCCCAGTAGGCTTTGGCGGAATGGGCGGAGCCCGAGGAGAGAACGATCGCGCGTCCGGCATCGGAGCGGCGCAGCAGCGGATCGGTCGAGCGGATGAGACGCCAGGTCGAGGTGACATTCAGCGTCATCGTCTTCTCGAAGGTCTTCGCCTCGATATGGCCGATGGGTGCGAGGACGCCGAGCGCCCCGGCATTGGCGACGAGCACGTCGAGCTTGCCCCAGCGCTCCGCGATCGCGCCGCCCAGCCGGTCGATGCCGGCCATGTCGGAGAGGTCGAGGGGAACGAGGGTCGCAGCCCCGCCGGCCGCCTGGATCTCGTCGTCGAGCTCCTCCAGCCCGCCCACGGTCCGCGCGACGGCGATGACATGGGCCCCTTCGCCGGCGAGCAGCTTTGCGAGACTATAGCCGATGCCGCGCGAGGCGCCGGTGACGAGGGCGATCCGCCCGTCCAGTTTTCCCATGGATGCCACTCCGCATGCGTTCCAAACCGTCGGGCCTCTTCGGACCGAAGCAGGCTTTCCGATAGTACGCCGCACGGAGAAAGGCGAGCAGCCGTTCCGGCCGCAGGCGGATCGATGAGATGGGAAACTTGCGGAAGCCGCATTCGGCTTCCGGTCGAGGCGATCGGGCCGGGCAGCTCGATCGTCTGATGTCTCAGCCGGCGCCGCCCAGCATCGAGAGCTGGCGGACGTTGGAGGCGGACCCTTCATGGTCCGTCAGAGAGGTCGGATAGTCGCCGGTGAAGCAGGCGTCGCAGAACTGCGGCTGCAGCGGATTGCGCGCAGGCTCCTTCACGGCGCGGTAGAGGCCGTCGATGGAGAGGAAGGCGAGGCTGTCGACCTTGATGAAGTCGGCCATTTCCTCGACCGACATGCGCGAGGCCAGGAGCTTGGCCTTTTCCGGCGTGTCGACGCCGTAGAAGCAGCTGGAGCGGGTCGGCGGCGAGGCGATGCGCATATGCACCTCGCTGGCGCCGGCATCGCGGACCATCTGCACGATCTTCTGCGAGGTCGTGCCGCGCACGATCGAATCGTCGACCAGGACGACGCGGCGGCCCTCGAGGATCGCGCGGTTGGCATTGTGCTTCAGCTTCACGCCCATGTGGCGGATCGCGTCCGTCGGCTGGATGAAGGTGCGGCCGACATAGTGGTTGCGGATGATGCCGAGCTCGAAGGGCAGGCCCGCCTCCTGCGCGTAGCCGATCGCCGCCGGAACGCCGGAATCGGGCACCGGCACGACGATGTCGGCGGGTTCGTGGCTCTCGCGCGCCAGCTCCGCTCCGATCCGCTTGCGGATGTCGTAGACGTTGCGGCCCTCGATGTTGGAATCGGGGCGGGCGAAGTAGACGTATTCGAAGATGCAGAAGCGCGGGCGGCGCGCCTGGAAGGGGAAGATCGATTCGATCCCGCTTTCCGTCACGATCACCATCTCGCCCGGCGCGATGTCGCGCACGAAGGTCGCGCCGATAATGTCGAGCGCGCAGGTCTCGGAGGCGAGAATCGGCGAGCCTTCGAGGTCGCCGAGCACGAGCGGCCGGATGCCGAGCGGATCGCGCACGCCGATCATCTTCTTCGGCGAGAGACCGACGAGCGAGAAGGCGCCTTCGAGCCGCGACAGCGCATCGATCAGCTTGTCGGTGAACATCCGCGCCGCGCTGGTCGCGACGAGGTGGAGGATCGTCTCGGTGTCCGAGGTAGAGGAGAAGATCGATCCGCGGCGCTGCAGCTCGCGCTGGACCGTCATCGCATTGGTGATGTTGCCGTTATGGGCGACCGCGAAGCCGCCGGCGGAAAGCTCCGCGAAGAAGGGCTGCACGTTGCGCAGGCCGCCGCCGCCAGAGGTCGAGTAGCGCGTATGGCCGATCGCCGAGGTGCCGGGCAGGCGCTCCAGCACGGACTGCTTGGTGAACGTGTCGCCGATATGCCCGGCATGGCGCTCGACGTGGAACTGCGTTCCGTCGAAGGAGACGATGCCCGCCGCCTCCTGTCCGCGATGCTGCAGGGCGTGGAGCCCCAAGGTCACGAACGGAGCGGCATCCGCGCGGTTGAAGATGCCGAAGACACCGCATTCCTCATGCAGCGTGTCGTCGTCCGGATCGCCGAAAGGGGTCTCGCCCATGTCTCGTCTCGCCATCCGCCGGGCTAGGCCGGCATGCCTCGCGTGCAGTCTCCGAGCCGGACCCGCCGAACGAACTTTGAAATACCGAAAGGCCCGGCCGAACCTATACGAGGTTCGGACAGGCTCGGCGTTCGACGATGGCACCGTCTGCGATGTCTATATAGGCGTCCCCGACCGATTTCGCGACGCACAAACTGCACCCGAAACGGTTTGTTCAGCGAATCCTTGCCCAAACCCCGGCAAAAGCGCCGTCTCGGGCCTTCGATCAGTTGGCCGGCGCCTCGTCCGGAGCGTCGGCGGCGCCGGTATCGGAGGGAGCGGCGCCCTCGATCGCGCCTTCGATCGTGGACGGCTCGGCCGCCGGCTGGCGATCCAGCTTCTCGCGGATCTGCTCGGGAAGAAGCTCCTCCGGCCGCTCCGGCACGGCCGCCACGAGGCGCGCGCCGAGATCGTCGAGGAAGGGCTTGGAGCGAGCCTCGGCGATCCAGGTCGGCTGGTTCTCCGGCGCGAGCCAGTTGAAGAAGAGCATGGCGACGACGACGAGGGCGAGCCCACGGGCCGCGCCGAAGACGAAGCCGAGCGTGCGGTCGAGCGCGCCGATGCGGCTGTCGATGATGAAGTCGGCGATGCGCAGCGTGATGAAGGAGACGATGATCAGCGTCAGGAAGAAGATCGCGAGGCCGGACAGGCCCATCGCCACCGTGTCGCTCTCCACGTACTGCTTCACGTAGGGCGTCAGCTGCTTGTAGAAGAAGAAGGCCGCCGCCGCCGCCGCGAGCCAGGACAGGACCGACAGGACCTCGCGCGAGAAGCCGCGCACCATGGCGAGCAGCGCCGAGACCAGCATGATGCCGACGAGGATGGCATCGAGCAGTGTGACCGTCATGACTTCCACCTCTGTGGCCCCGAACGCTCGCCGAGCGCCGGAGCGCCGGCCTTGGACCCGGCTGTCCCTGCCATCTTCGCTCGGACGCCCGTTCCGGCGCCCCGTCTTCTATCGGTCTTCGCTCGCTCGCCCCGCCGCGACGCGCGCGACGAGATGGGGAAGGCTGTCGATTTCGTTGATCGAGCCGCTCCGACCCTTCGGAAGGTCTGCACTGAGGGACGGGAGTACCGCCTGCGCGAACCCAAGCTTCTCCGCCTCCTTCAACCGCTGAGCGGCATGCGCCACCGGACGCACCGCGCCCGACAGGCTGATCTCGCCGAAATAAACGCAATCCGTGGGCAGGGCAAGTCCGGACAGGGAGGAGACCAGCGCCGCGGCCACCGCAAGATCGGCCGCCGGCTCCGAAATGCGAAAGCCGCCGGCGACGTTCAGATAGACGTCGTGCTGCCCGAGCCGGACGCCGCAATGGGCCTCCAGCACCGCCAGCACCATGGCGAGGCGCGGCCCGTCCCAGCCGAGCACGGAGCGGCGTGGCGTGCCGAGCGTCGAGGGCGCGACGAGCGCCTGGATTTCCACGAGAACGGGCCGCGTGCCCTCCATGCCCGCGAAAACGGCGGCGCCCGGCGACTTCCCGTTTCGCTCGCCCAGAAACAGCTCCGACGGGTTCTGCACCTCGCGCAGGCCCTGGTCGCCCATCTCGAAGACGCCGATCTCGTCGGTCGGCCCGAAGCGGTTCTTCACGGTGCGCAGGATGCGGAAGTGATGCCCGCCTTCGCCCTCGAAATAGAGGACCGCGTCGACCATATGCTCAACGACGCGCGGCCCCGCGATCTGCCCGTCCTTCGTGACATGGCCGACGAGAATGACGGCCGCGCCGCTCGACTTGGCGTATTTCACCAGCGCCTGCACGCCGGTGCGCACCTGCGTCACCGTTCCCGGCGCCGATTCGGCCATGTCGGACCAGAGCGTCTGGATCGAATCGATGATGACGAGGTCCGGCCGCTTGTCCTCGTGGAGCGTGGCGAGAATGTCTTCGACATTGGTCTCGGCCATGAGGAGCACGTCGGTATCGGCGGCCTTCAGGCGCTGCGCCCGGAGCCGGACCTGCGCCACCGCCTCTTCGCCGGACACGTAGACGACGCGGTGGCCGCCGCGGCTGAGCCCGGCCGCCGCCTGCATCAGAAGCGTCGACTTGCCGATGCCGGGGTCGCCGCCGATGAGGATCGCCGATCCGCGCACGATGCCGCCGCCGGCCGCGCGGTCGAGCTCGCCGATGCCCGTGAGGATGCGCGGCGCTTCCTCCATCTCGCCGGAGAGCGACATGAGCGCCGCCGGGCGTCCGCGCCGGGCGCTCTGCCTCGGCCCGCCGCCGATCCCGCCGGAGACCGTCTCCTCGACGATCGTGTTCCACTCGCCGCAGGCCTCGCACTTGCCGTGCCAGCGATTGGTGACGGCGCCGCAGTTCTGGCAGATGAAGGTGGCTTTGGTCTTGGCCATGTCGGTCGCGATAGTCCCTGATCGCTCCCCATGTCGCACGAGAACAAAAAGGAAACAAGCTCCATCTATTGCCTCTTTGAAGGCCGCAATGCCGACGTCGGACGCACGGCGATCAGGTGAGGTAGCGTATCAGTCTAGAGGGCTGCATCCGCGAGTGCGTTCAATTCGCCGGCCTTGATCCCGTCTTCGATCGTCCGGTCGAAGCGGTCGGCTTCGAACTGTTCGAACCACTCTCGGAATCGTGCCAACTCGTCGTGCGAAAGGCCGGCAATATCCTGCTCGATCTTGTCCAGACGGGTCATGACCTCTGTCTCCGATATGGCGGGCGCCTGATAACGCTCGTCCGATGGGCCGTCTCCATGATCCGAGATCGGCGCCTCCATGGCAACGATCTTGCCGGGAGCGCCGGGATCGTCGATCCGCCTACTCGTACCGCTCCGGTAGATAGGCCTCGTCGGCCAGGTCCGCGAAGCGCGTGAACTCGGCCTGGAAGGCGAGGGGGACGGTGCCGGTGGGGCCGTGGCGCTGTTTGGCGACGATCACCTCGGCCTTGCCGCGCGCCTCGTTCATCTCCTGCTCCCAGGTCAGATGCTCCGGCGTGCCCTGCTTGGGCTCCTTGTTCGAGAGGTAGTATTCCTCGCGATAGACGAAGAGCACGACGTCGGCGTCCTGCTCGATCGAGCCGGATTCACGCAAATCCGAGAGCTGGGGATGCTTGTCCTCGCGGTTCTCGACCTGTCGCGAGAGCTGGGAAAGGGCGATGATCGGGACGTTCAGCTCCTTGGCGAGCGCCTTCAGGCCGGTCGTGATCTCGGTGATTTCCTGGACGCGGTTCTGCGAGTTCTTCGCCGAGCCCTGCATGAGCTGGATATAGTCGATCATCATGACGTCGAGCCCGCGCTGGCGCTTCAGGCGCCGCGCGCGCGCCGCGAGCTGGGCGATCGAGATGCCGCCGGTCTGGTCGATGTAGAGCGGCAGCTTCTGCATCTGCTCGGAACAGGCGATGAGCTTGACGAGCTCGGCCTCGTTGATCGTTCCGCGGCGGATCTTGGAGGACGAGATTTCCGTCTGCTCCGACATGATGCGCGTCGCCAGCTGCTCGGCCGACATTTCCAGGCTGAAGAAGCCGACGACGCCGCCGTTCTTCGCCGCGAAGGTCCCGTCCGACTGGTTGGCCGGCTCGAAGGCGGCCGCGATGTTGAAGGCGAGGTTGGTCACGAGCGAGGTCTTGCCCATGGCGGGACGGCCGGCCAGCACGATCAGGTCGGAGCGCTGCAAGCCGCCGAGCTGCCGGTCGAGCGCGATGATGCCGGTGGAAATGCCGGACAGGCCGCCGTCGCGGTCCTTGGCGGCGGTCGCCATCTCGACGGCGAGCGTCACCGCATCGGTGAAGGACTGGAAACCGCCATCGTAGCGCCCGGTCTCGGCCAGCTCGAAGAGCCGGCGCTCCGCATCCTCGATCTGGGCCTTCGGCTCCATGTCGAGCGGCGCGTCGAAGGCGATGTTGACCATGTCCTCGCCGATCCGGATCAGCGAGCGCCGGATGGCGAGGTCGTAGATGGCGCGGCCGTAGTCGCCTGCGTTGATGACCGTCGTCGCCTCGGCAGCGAGTCGGGCGAGATATTGCGCGACGGTGATGTCGCCGACCTTCTCGTTGGCGGGAAGGAAGGTCTTGATCGTCACGGGCGTCGCGATCTTGCCCATGCGCACCATTTCGGACGCGCGGGCGTAGATGTCGCGATGCAGCGATTCGAAGAAATGGTCCGGCTTCAGGAAATCGTGAACGACGTAATAGGCGTCGTTGTTCACGAGGATCGCGCCGAGAAGCGCCTGCTCGGCTTCGATATTGCCGGGAGCCTCGCGGTAGAGCGCGGTCTCCTCCTCGAACTTGCGGGCCGGTTCGGCCATGGCGGTCATTCCCGAGATCTTAAGAGGGGCCCCGAGATCGTATGAGGGGCGAAAGGACCGTCCTACAGGCTCCCGTCGCTTCTCTCCAGAGATGGGAGTCTGGAAGCGCCCCGTCCACAGGCCGACGGACGACGCTGTGGAGCGAGCGACGGATGTCCTTGACTCTACGACGTCGAGAGATCGGCGCGCCCCGCGACGAGTCGGTGGGCCGAGGCGGCGCAAGAAAAAAGCCCCGGCGTGACCGGGGCTTTCCAGATTGGGTCGCAGCGGAACGCCGAGACGGAGAGGATCAGGCCTCTTCGGACTCGTCGTCCACGATCTCGTCTTCGCCGCCGTTGCCGGGGACGATCGGGTCCTCGTCGACGCCGTAGATGGCGGCGGCGGAGGTGAGGGTCTCGCCGCGG
Source organism: Aureimonas sp. Leaf427 (assembly GCF_001425485.1). Lineage (GTDB taxonomy): Bacteria > Pseudomonadota > Alphaproteobacteria > Rhizobiales > Rhizobiaceae > Plantimonas. Next base: position 220,362 of record NZ_LMQW01000051.1, read on the forward strand.
GCCTGACGCTCGGCTTCTTCATGCGAACGGGCGATGTTCAGCGAGATGGAGACCTCGACATCGGCATGAAGCTGGATCGAGACGGAGTGCACGCCGATCGCCTTGATCGGCAGGTTGAGCAGAATCTCGTTGCGGCCGACCTTGAAGCCGTTCTCCTTGAGGATGTCGGAGATGTCGCGCGCGGACACCGAGCCGTACATCTGGCCGGTCTCGCCGGCGGAGCGCACGACCGTGAAGGTCTGGCCCTGCAGCGTCTCGGCGACGGCGGCCGCCTCGTTCTTCTTCTCTTCGTTGCGGGCGATCAGGTCCGCCTTCTGCGATTCGAACTTCTTGCGGTTGGCTTCCGAGGCGCGAAGGGCGCGGCCCGTCGGCAGAAGGTAGTTGCGGGCGAAGCCGTCCTTGACGCGGACGGTGTCGCCCATCTGGCCGAGGCGGGTGATGCGCTCGAGAAGGATGACGTCCATGGCTGTGGTCCTTTGGTTGGGTGGTGGAATGATCAGGCCGATGCCGCCGGCTCGACCGGTCTGCGCATGGTTTCGGTGAGCCCGAGGATCGTCGCGGCGACCAGCGGGAAGGAGAGAAGGACGATCGCCGTATAGGCGGCGAAGAGAACGAGGCCGCGCGCGGGTCGTCCGCGCGTGCGGCGGTGGAAGCTGGCAAGGCCGACCAGCGTGAACGCCGCGCCGAACGTGCCGCAGACGACGGCCGCGACGGTGGCGACCGTGCCGGAAAGGAACGTGCCGAGAATGCCGATTCCGAAAACCGCGACCGCGACCTTCGGCAGACCTGCCGCCGTCGGAATGTCGTCGCGCGGACGCGGCAGGCGGCCGGAAGCGCGGGTGACGAGGCCGGAGAGATGCAGGCAGGCGACGAGGATGATCGTCAGAAGCGCCGGCTGCACGAAGGGCACGATCTTCACCATCACGAGGGCGATCGCCTGGATCTCGTCCTGCGTCACGGGGTCCGCGCCGTTGGCGGCAAGCTGCGTGCGCAGCGCTTCGCCGATCGAGGCGCCGATTTCGGCGGTGTCGTAGCTGACGAGCCAGCCGACGAAGAGGCAGGCCGTGGTCGCGACGGCCGCGATGGCGAGGAGGATGCGCGGTAGCGGATACCAGTCTAGGGAAGGCGTCGAAGGAGTGGCGGACGATGTCGCGACGTTTCGCGGCGCCTGCTCGATCGGCCGGGCGAGGCCCGCCAGATGGCCGATGAGGGCGGCGGGCAGCGTCATCGTCGTCATGAGGATGAGCGCGCTCGACGAAGTACCGGTCAGCGCGGTGATCGCGGCGCCCGACGCGATCGCGGCGATGGCGCCGGCGACGCTGCCCCAGCCGAGGCTGGCGATGAAGATCGGAATGGGGGTGGCGAGCGAGAGGACGAGCGCGGTCGACGACTGCAGGATCAGCCCGGCGAAGAGCAGCGCGGCTGCGGCGCCGGCGACGAGGCCTATGAGGATCGCTTGAGGTTTCATGTCGTCCTGGTCGCTGTCCTGCGTCGTAGCGCAGTTAGGGGCTCAGGCCCCAACTCGGCGGGAAGTTCGGAAAGGCCCGCGCTTTTGATCGGCCATGCCATTGGCCGGGCGGGATGCGGGCGCCCGGTCCCCGAGGGGAAAGGGCGCTCGCGAAGGTTGGAGGCGGCCGTTTGGGAGCCGCCTTTGTGCCTTACTTGATGACGTAGGGCAGAAGGCCGAGGAAGCGGGCGCGCTTGATCGCCTGGGCGAGGGCGCGCTGGTTCTTCTGCGAGACGGCCGTTATGCGGGACGGGACGATCTTGCCGCGCTCGGAAATGTAGCGCTGCAGGAGACGGACGTCCTTGTAGTCGATCTTCGGCGAATCGCTCGCCGCGAACGGGTCGGACTTGCGGCGGCGATGGAACGGCCGGCGCACGGTCGAGGAGGAAGTGTCGCTCATCGTGGCTTACTCCGCATCTACGGGGCGGGGACGGCGCGGACGATCGTCGTCGTCGCGACGCGGACGGTCGTCGCGGTCGCGGCGCGGACGGTCGCCGCCCGGGCGGTCGCCATCGCGGCGCGGACGGTCGTCGCGCTTCTGCATCATGACGGACTGTGCGTCGTCATGCTTCTCCACCTTGATGGTGATGTAGCGCAGGATGTCCTCGTTGAAGCGCATCTGGCGCTCCATCTCCTGAACGGCCGATGCGGGCGCATCGATGTTCATGAGGGTGTAGTAGGCCTTCCGGTTCTTGCGAATCCGGTAGGTGAGGGTCTTCAGACCCCAGTTCTCGACCTTCCCGACACTGCCGCCATTGGCTTCGACCACGCCGCGATACTGCTCGACGAGTTGGTCGACCTGCTGGCCGCTGATGTCCTGGCGGGCGAGAAAGACATGCTCGTACTGAGCCATCACTTTCGCCTTTCCATTTTGCGTTGTCGCAACCTGCCCGAGACAGCGGCTAAGCCTCTGCGACTCTCCAAATGCCCTGGGGCACTGGCGGAAAGGCGCGTCTTCGAGATTTGGTCGAGAGCGGGGACACGGGACGCGCCGGCTCCTTCGAGCCGCCTTCGCCCTCGCTTCGGACGAAGATCGTCCGTCGTTCGGGCACAAGTCCGTTCAGCCCCCGGCTGTTCGCCGGGCAGTGAGACGAGGGTTGCCTAGACGCAATTGCCCTGAAACGCAAGAGCGGCCCGAGCCGGCGTCGTCCGGCGTCAGGCCTTGCGGGCGGACAGGGACGAGCCCCGCGACCGCGAGAGCCCGTCCTGGCGCAAGAGCCGGTCGAGGGCGGCCTCGGCTGGCTCGGGCGGGGCGAGGAGGGAGCCCTGCGCATCCGTTCCGCCGATGGATTTCAGCGCGGCATATTGCTGCTCGGTCTCGACGCCCTCGGCCGTCAGCTTCCGGCCGAGGCGGCGGCAGATGGAAAGGACGGCGGAGGCGATCGCCTCGGCATCCTCGTCGCGCCCGATCCCCTCGATGATGGAGCCGTGCAGCTTCACCCGGTCGAAGGGCAGGGCCTGAAGGATGGCAAGTCCGCTGCCGGCCGCGCCGAAATCGTCGAGCGCCACCGTCATGCCGCCGGCGCGGATCGCATCGAGCGTCTGCCGGACGGCGGCCATGTCCTTCTGCAAGGGACTTCGCGTCATCTCGATCTCGATCAGCGATGGATCGATCTCGGCATTGCGCAGGGTTTCGATCATCCGCTCGGCGATGCCGGAGCGCGAGAGGGTCGTCGGCGAGATGTTGACGGAAAGGCAGGGCCGCCGGATGCCTGCCTTTTGAAAGTCCTTCGCCTGCTGCACGGCCCGCCGGAGCGCCCAGAGATCGATGAGCACGATCAGGCCCGCCTCCTCGGCCACCGGCAGGAAGAGGCCTGGACTGACGAAGCCGTTCATCCGCCGGCTGAACCAGCGGATCAGCGTCTCCATCCGCGTGATGCGGCCCGTGTCGATGTCGAAGGTGGGCTGGAAATAGAGGTCGAACTCGTCGTGCGCCAGCGCCAGCGCCAGGTCGCCGGCCAGCCGCCGCTCGTCGCTCATCTCGTCCAGCGAGGGATCGTAGCAGGCAAAGCCGTTCCGCCCGTTGCGCTTGACGCTGTAGAGCGCAGCGTCCGCCGCGCGCTGCACCTCGATGCCGGTCGTCCCGTCCAGCGGCATGGACGCGACGCCCGCCGAGCAGCCGATCGAGGCGACGATGCCGTCCACCGTGAACGGCTTGCCGATCTGCAGGACGATCTCCTCCGCCATGTCGAGCGCAACGCCGCGCGAATCGTCGCTGACGATGACGGCGAATTCGTCGCCGCCCAGCCGGAAGATCTCGCCGCGATTGCGGACGGCGGCGTTCAACCGCTCCGCGACGGTCGCGAGGAGAAGGTCGCCGACGTGATGGCCGTGATCGTCGTTGACGAGCTTGAATCGGTCGAGGTCGAGCGCGACCAGATGGACGGGATAGGTCTCGACGTCCCGCGCCTCGATCCTTGCCCAGCGAAGCGAAAAAAGGCTGCGGTTGCCGAGCCCCGTCAGCGGGTCGTGATGGGCCATGTGCTCGATCTGCAGCTTGGCGACGCGCAGGGCCGTGAAATCGGCGAGCGTCACGATTCGCGCGCCCCGCACGCGCCGGCTCGGTGCGATCGAAACCATGACGTGCAGCACGTCGTCGCTGCGCCGGATCTCGGCGTCGAAGGTCGTGCTCTTAGCAAGATGCGCTTCGATGGAGAGGCCGTCGGAGGGAATCAGCTGCCGGAAGAGATCGATCGCCTCGATCGGCTGGCCGAGAAGTTCCGTCGCCGCCTTGTTGGCGAAGACGACATTCCCGGCCGCACCGAGTTTCACGATGCCGGTCGGCGCATTCTCGGCGATGAGACGATAGCGCTCTTCGGCTTCTACCAGCCGCTCCAGACGCGCGACGTCCTCGCTGACGTCGAAGTTCAGCGCCAGCGATCCCCGGCCCTCGGAGCGCGCGCGAGAGCGGCTTTCGACGTAGCGGCCGGAGGGGCGCCGGCCGGTCGCCCTGACCTCGTCGCCGGTCTCGACCTTCTTCAGATAGTCCGATGCATCGTAGGCACCGTAATCCCCGCGCTCCACGCAGAAGCGGACGATCTCGTCGCGCCGGAGGCCACGCCGGAGAAAGCCGGCGGGCGCTTCCAGCAGGTCTTCGGCAAGCTGGTTGTGAAGGCGCACGACGTCGCGTCCCTCGGGGTCGCGGTCGTAGAGGATGATGCCGTGATCGACCTGGCTCAGCACCTCGGCGAGGAGTTCGCTGTCGGTCAGTTCGCCGTCGGCGTCCTCGATGAACTCCTCCGACCATTCGACCGTCCTCAGGCCGGCGCGAAGACCCTGGACGCGCAGGATGATGCGCGTCACGCCCGCTTCAAGGACGATCGAGCCGGTCGAGCGGCAGACGAGCTGGATCGCCTTCTGCCGATCCCCGCGTCCGCCGCCGCCCAGACGCGCGAAGAGAAGATCGACGAGATCCTCCGCATCGCCGGGCGCGCGGCCGAGCTGGCGAAAGGCCGCCAATCCGACATGCCGCAGAGCGCCGTCGGAATCGACGACGACTTGCGGAAGATCGGACTGTGCCAGTTCGCCAAGCCAACCGCTTTGCGCGTCGTCTGTCATGAAGGTCCTTCGAGGACGAAAGCGCCGGGGAGGCTGCGTCTTTGCAACTCGTCCACGATCCGAAGATGCTACTCTAGGTCGGACAAGGTTGATCTTCCTTTAAGGACTTGGCTCGGAGTTGAGGCTTTGGGGCGCTTGACAGCTCCGGGCGCTTGAGCCTTCAACACGCCCGACAAGAGGCAGGGCCGGCGAACTTCGCGCGGCCCGCGAGCCTGGTATTTCGGGGGGCGGGAATGACGCTGGCATTGATGTTTCCGGGTCAGGGCAGCCAGAGCGCCGGCATGGGCCGGGCGCTGAGCGAGGCGTTCGCCGAGAGCCGCCGCGTCTTCGACGAGGTGGACGAGGCGCTCGGCGAGCGGCTCTCGACACTCATCTTCGAGGGGCCGGACGACGAGCTGACCCTCACCGCCAATGCCCAGCCCGCCCTCATGGCGGTGTCGTTGGCGGCGTTGCGCGCCATGGAAGCCCGCGGATTCGACCTCTCCGCCCGCGCCGCCTTCGTCGCGGGCCATTCGCTCGGCGAATATTCCGCGCTGGCGGCCGCCGGCTCGCTCGGCATCGGCGAGACGGCGAAGCTCCTGCGCATCCGCGGCGAGGCAATGCAGGCGGCCGTTCCGGCCGGGCGCGGCTCGATGGCGGCCATTCTCGGCCTCGATCACGAGGCGGTCGCAGCCGTCACCGCCGATGCGTCCGATCGGAGCGGCGCCTGCCAGCCCGCCAACGACAATGGCGGCGGGCAGATCGTCATTTCCGGCGAGGCCGGCGCCGTCGCCCGCGCCATGGCGCTCGCCACCGAGCGCGGCGCCAAGCGCGCCATTGCCCTCAGCGTCTCCGCGCCCTTCCACTCCGCCCTGATGCAGCCGGCGGCCGAGCGCATGGCCGAGGCGCTGGCGGGTGCAACGATTCGCCCGCCCGTCGTGCCGCTCGTCGCCAATGTCCTCGCAGCCCCGATCACCGATCCCGGCGAGATTCGCCGCCGTCTCGTCGAGCAGGTGACGGGGCAGGTCCGTTGGCGCGAATCGGTCGAGTTCATGGCCTCGGCCGGCGTCGACACGCTGTTCGAGGTCGGCAGCGGCAAGGTGCTGGCCGGGCTTGCCAAACGCATCGACAAGTCCTTGAAGGCACAGAGCATCGGCACGCCCGCCGACCTCGACGCGGCGCTGGCGCCCGCCACCTGATCTTCATCGCCCCGGCGCCCGTCCGGAGCGCCGAAACCGGCCGGAGAGGCCGACGAGACATCGGAGCTGATTCCATATGTTCGACCTGACCGGCCGCAAGGCCCTCGTCACCGGCGCATCCGGCGGCATTGGCGAGGCCATCGCCCGCGCCCTCCACCAGTCGGGCGCTACCGTCGGCCTGCACGGCACGCGCCGCGAGAAGCTCGATGCTCTCGCCGCCGATCTCGGCGAGCGCGCCCATGTCTTCCCCGCCGATCTCGGCAACCGCGACGATCAGAAGGCGCTGGCCGAGGCGGCGGACAAGGCGATGGACGGGGTCGACATCCTCGTCAACAATGCCGGCGTCACCAAGGACGGGCTCTTCGTGCGCATGTCCGACGACGACTGGGACAAGGTCATCGAGATCGACCTCACCGCCGCCTTCCGGCTGACGCGCGGGCTGACCCACGCCATGATGCGCCGCCGCTTCGGCCGCGTCATCAACATCACCTCCATCGTCGGCGTGACCGGCAATCCGGGTCAGGCGAACTACTGCGCCGCCAAGGCCGGCATGATCGGCTTCTCGAAGTCGCTCGCCCAGGAAATCGCCTCGCGCAACGTCACGGTGAACTGCATCGCGCCCGGCTTCATCTCGAGCGCGATGACGGAAAAGCTGAACGACAAGCAGAAGGAGGCGATCATGTCGGCCATCCCGATGCGCCGCATGGGCGAAGGCGCCGAGATCGCCGCCGCCGCCGTCTTCCTCGCCTCCAACGAGGCCGCCTACGTCACCGGGCAGACGATCCACGTCAACGGCGGCATGGCGATGATCTGATCGAACAGGCCGACCCGTCCGTGTTTCGGGTTGGCTCTGATACCCCACGGACTTTGACCTTCACCGCGACCATGCTAAGCGCAAACCGTGAATGCGGCGAAACCGCCGCGTTCCTGGGGGCGCCCGATCGCGAGTGCTTGATTCACCAACGGCCCGCGTCTAACGAGAGCGGCGAAGCAACCCAACTGAGGACGAGACATGAGCGATACCGCTGAGCGCGTGAAGAAGATCGTGATCGAGCATCTGGGCGTCGAGCAGGAGAAGGTCACCGAGAACGCGAGCTTCATCGACGATCTCGGCGCGGACAGCCTGGACACGGTCGAGCTGGTCATGGCCTTCGAGGAAGAGTTCGGCGTCGAGATCCCGGACGATGCCGCCGAGACCATTCTCACGGTCGGCGACGCCGTGAAGTTCATCGAGAAGAATCAGGCCTGATCCGCGGGGCGGGCCACCGCCGTCGCTGAAGAGTGTAGCATGAGACGAGTCGTCATCACCGGCATCGGGATGGTCAGCCCTCTCGGCGCTGGCGCCGACACGACCTGGAAGCGCTTGCTCGCCGGCGAAAGCGGCGCGGGCAAGATCACGTCCTTCCAGGTCGACGACCTGTCGTGCCAGGTCGCCTGCCAGATCCCGATCGGAGACGGTTCGGGCGGGACCTTCAATGCCGACCAGTGGTTGGAGCCGAAGGAACAGCGCAAGGTCGATGATTTCATCGTCTATGCGATCGCGGCCGCGACTGAGGCGCTGGACGATGCGAACTGGCATCCCGAGACCTATGAAGACCAGATCGCCTCCGGAGTCCTGATCGGCTCCGGGATAGGCGGTCTGGAGGGCATCGAGCGCACCGCGCTTCTGATGGCCGAGAAGGGTCCGCGCCGGATCAGTCCGTTCTTCATTCCGGGCAGCCTGATCAATCTCGCTTCCGGCCATGTCTCCATCCGCAACAAGCTGAAGGGCCCGAACCACTCCGTGGTCACGGCCTGCTCGACCGGGGCGCATGCCATCGGCGACGCTTCGCGGCTGATCGCGCTCGGCGATGCCGACGTGATGGTAGCCGGCGGTGCCGAATCGCCGGTCTGCCGGCTGTCCATGGCGGGCTTCGCCGCCTGCCGCGCGCTGTCCACCCATTTCAACGACGATCCGACCAGAGCCTCGCGGCCCTATGACCGCGACCGCGACGGTTTCGTCATGGGCGAGGGCGCCGGCATCGTCGTGCTCGAGGAATTGGAGCATGCGCAGGCGCGCGGCGCCAAGATCTATGCCGAAATCGTCGGCTACGGCATGTCCGGCGATGCCTATCACATCACCGCTCCCGCCGAGGACGGCGACGGCGCCTTCCGCTGCATGTCCGCCGCCCTGAAGCGCGCGGGCATCGGTGCCTCCGATCTCGACTACATCAATGCCCACGGCACTTCGACGCCGCTCGGCGACGAGATCGAGCTGCGCGCCATCGAGCGCCTGCTCGGCGACAGCGCGACGGGCACGCTGATGTCCTCGACCAAGTCGGCCATCGGCCATCTTCTCGGCGCTGCCGGGTCGGTCGAGGCGATCTTCTGCGCCCTGGCGATCCGCGACGGCGTCGTTCCGCCCACGATCAATCTCGACAATCCGTCCGTCGAGACGAAGATCGATCTCGTGCCGCACGTCAAACGCGAGCGGCGCGTGGACATCGCCCTGTCCAATTCCTTCGGCTTCGGCGGCACGAACGCCTCCCTCGTGATGCGCCGCTTCGAAGGCTGACACCGGCGTCCTGGAGAAGGGGCCACGGGTATCACGGCGCGCCCCCTTTGACATGCTCGGGAGGTGCGGCGGAGCTGATGCCGCCGTCCCGCCCTGACTGAGGTTGGGCCACCGGTATGACACCCTTGCCCGAGCCTTGCCGGGAACAGGGTTCTCGCTGCGATAACCGGGCTTTCGCCACAATGGGATGATGCTTCGGCGCTTCCTTTCATGATGTTCCGAGGGCCAGCGCGTGAGCGACGAGACGAGAGGCGGCGACGCCCGCAAGTTGACGCCCCGCTCCGCGACGGAGGCTCTTCGCCCGAGCGCGGGTCCCGTGCCGCCCCGGCGGTCGCGAGGGGCCCGGAACCAGATCGTCGTCTTCTTCAACTTTCTGTTTTCCGCAGCGCTCGTCATCCTCCTTTGCGCCGCCGCCATCGTCTATTGGGGCAAGACCGAGTTCGAGGGCCCCGGTCCCCTGACGGAGCAGGCCTCGCTGCTCGTGCCGCGCTCGTCGAGTCTGGAAAGCATCGCCTCCAATCTCGAGCGCTCCGGCATCATCTCGGATGCCCGCATCTTCGAATACGGCGTCCGCTTCTCCGGCGTCGCCGGGCAGTTGAAGGCAGGCGAATACGGGTTCGAGCCGGGCTCCAGCATGCGCGACGTCATGGAGAAGCTGCAGAGCGGTTCCTCCATCCTCTATTCGGTGGCGATTCCCGAAGGCTGGACGATCCAGCAGATCTACGATCGCATCGGCAAGGAGGAGGTCCTGACCGGCGCTCTGCCCGCCATGGTGCCGGAGGGCACGCTTCGGCCAGACACCTATCGCGTGCAGCGGGGCATGAGCCGGGCCGAACTCGTCGCCAAGATGAAGGCCGCGCAGACCGAACTCGTCGAGGAGATCTGGGCGCGCCGCGATGCCGACCTGCCGGTCAAGGATGTCGGCCAGTTCGTCGCGCTCGCCTCGATCGTGGAGAAGGAGACAGGCCGCGCCGACGAGCGGTCGCGCGTCGCCTCCGTCTTCCTCAACCGGCTGCGCGAGGGCATGCGGCTCCAGTCGGACCCGACGGTGATCTATGGAATCTGGGGCGGCGCGGGCAAGCCGGCGGACGAGCCCATCCGCCAGTCCCACCTGAAAAGCAACACGCCCTACAACACCTATGTCATCAAAGGCTTGCCGCCCGGCCCGATCGCAAATCCGGGCAGGGCGGCGCTCGAAGCCGTGGCCAACCCGTCGGCGACGGACGACGTCTACTTCGTCGCGGACGGCACGGGCGGTCACGTCTTTTCCAAGACGCTCGACGAGCACAATGCCAATGTCCGCCGCTATCGCCAGATCGAACGCGAGCGCAATGCGGCCGCCGCCGCGGCGGACCCGAACGATCCGATCGTCGGTGAATAGGCGGCTATGAATGGACGTCGGGCCGAGGCGCTGGCATCCTGACAACACCGACAGCTTCCGCCCCTGATTCCCGTCCAACCCTGTTGCCATCCAAGGAGCGAGCGATGCCCGTTGCGAGCATGACGGGTTTTGCCCGGGTCGAAGGCGAGATCGAGGGCACCGCCTTCGTCTGGGAAATCCGCTCGGTCAACGGCAAGGGTCTCGATCTGCGCCTGCGACTGCCGCAGGGATACGAGGGCGCGGAGGCCGATCTGCGCAAGACGGCGGGCGCCCGCCTGTCGCGCGGCAATCTCCAGGTCTCGCTCTCGGTCCGCAGCGCCGAGGAGCTTCCGGCTTTCGCGGTCAACGAGCGAATGCTGGCGGACGTCCTGGCCTTGAGCGACCGGCTGATCGCCAACGGACATGCCGTCACGCCGACCGCCGACGGCATCCTGGCGCTGCGCGGCATCATCGAGCCCGCGCAGGAGGCGGCCGCCTCGCCCGACAGCGAAGCGGCACGGCGCCGGATCGTGCTCGACGCCTTTCCTTTGGCGCTCGACCGGCTGGAAGCCTCGCGCTGGAGCGAGGGTGAGGCGTTGAGGGCGGTGCTTTCCGAGCGCCTGTCGGAGATCGCGACCCTGGCCGCCCGGGCCGAAAGCGACCCTTCGCGCCGACCGGAAACCATCCGGGCACGGCTCGCGGCGCAGGTCGCCGAGCTGATCGGCGCCGCGCCGAGGCTGGACGAAGCGAGGCTTCACCAGGAGGTCGCGCTGATCGCCACCAAGGCCGACATCCGCGAGGAGCTCGACCGGCTGCGGACCCATGTGGACGCCGCGCAGAAACTTCTGGACGAAGGGGGCCCGATCGGCCGGCGGCTCGATTTTCTTTCCCAAGAATTTAACCGGGAATCCAATACGATCTGTTCCAAGTCCAATTCCGCGAGCCTCACGGCGATCGGCCTCGACCTGAAGGTCGTCGTGGATCAATTTCGAGAACAGGTCCAGAATATCGAATGAGGCAGATGAACCAGATACAACCCGCCGCGGACATTCAGCGCCGCGGCCTGATGCTCGTACTGTCCTCGCCCTCCGGCGCCGGCAAATCGACGATCGCCCACCACCTTCTCGAAAGCGACCCGCGCTTCTCGCTCTCGGTCAGTGTGACCACGCGCCAGCGCCGGGGCAGCGAGATCGAGGGCCGGCACTACCATTTCATCTCCGTCGAGGAGTTCGAGGCCAAGCGCGACGGCGACCAGCTTCTGGAATGGGCCGAGGTCCACGGCAATTTCTACGGCACGCCCCGCCGCGCCGCGGAGGCCGCGATGCGCGAGGGCCGCGACATGCTCTTCGACATCGACTGGCAGGGCGCGCGCCAGCTTCAGGAGCAGGCCCGCGCCGACATTGTTTCGATCTTCATCCTGCCGCCGTCCATGACGGAACTGCGCAACCGGCTTCAGCGCCGGGCGGAGGATTCCGGCGAGACGATCGCCATGCGTCTGCAGAACGCCCGGGTCGAGATCGAACGCTGGCGGGACTACGACTATGTCGTCGTGAACTACGACCTGAACGAGGCCTTCACCGAGGTCCAGTCCATCGTCGCGGCCGAGCGCCTGCGCCGCGACCGCCGCCCCGGCCTCTTCGACTTCACGGCCGAATTGCTGTCAGAGAAGCTCGACTAACGCCGCATTATGCCGCCGTGGCGCCGCCTTATGCCAGGGCGGCGAGGCGGCAGAATTCTTCGATCGAGAGGGTTTCGGCCCGGCGCTGCGGGTCGATCTCGGCTTTGACGAGAAGAGCCTCGCCGCCGAGCGGCTTCAGGCTCTGCCGGAGCATCTTGCGGCGCTGGCCGAAGGCGGCGGCTGTCACGGCCTCGAGGCGCGCCAGCGGAACGTCGATCGGCTTGGCGCGCGGCGCGATGCGGATGACAGAGGATGTGACCTTCGGAGGCGGCGTGAAGGCTTCCGGCGAAACGTCGAAGAGGATTCGGGAATCCGTGCGCCAGCCGGCGAGGACGCCGAGCCTTCCATAGGCGTCGGAGCCGGGCGCGGCGACGATGCGTTCGGCGACCTCGCGCTGGAACATCAGCGTCAGGTCGCTCCAGGCGGGCGGCCAGGAGGCGCCGCCGATCCAGTTGAGAAGCAGCTGCGTGCCGACATTGTAGGGAAGGTTCGCGACAACCTTCAGCGGCCGACCCTCCGCCAGCGCCGCGATATCCACCTTCAGCGCATCGGCCTCCACGACCGTCAGGCGGCCTGGATGGTGGTCGGCGATCTCCGCGAGGGCGGCGAGGCAGCGCGGGTCCTTCTCGATCGCGATGACATGCTCGGCCCCTTCGGAAAGGAGCGCGCGCGTCAGGCCCCCGGGCCCAGGGCCGACCTCCACCACGACATGGCCGGCGAACGGCGCGGCCTGCCGGGCGATCTTGCCGGTCAGATTGAGGTCGAGCAGGAAATTCTGGCCGAGCGCCTTCTTGGGCTCCAGCCCATGCCGCTTCAGGACATCCCGCAGCGGCGGCAGGCCGTCGAAGGCGGTGGCGGCGCTCAAGAGACCTGCGCCGAGGCACGCCGAACCATGCGCTCGGCAAGGGTCAGGGCCGCCATGAAGCTGGCGGGACGGGCGCGGCCCGTTCCGGCCAGCGTCGCGGCCGTGCCGTGGTCGGGCGAGGTGCGGATCAGCGGCAGGCCGAGCGTGACGTTCACCGTCTCGTCGAAGGCCAGCGCCTTGGCGGGAATGAGAGCCTGGTCGTGATACATGCAGAGCGCGACGTCGTAGCCCGCGCGCGCCTCGGCATGGAACATCGTGTCGGCGGGGAGGGGGCCGAAGGCCTCGATCCCCTCCTCGATCAGCGCCGCCACGGCGGGCGCGATGATCGCCTCGTCCTCCGACCCGATCGCGCCGCGTTCGCCGGCATGCGGGTTGAGGCCGGAAACCGCGAGGCGCGGACGCGCGATGCCGAAATGGCGGATGTAATGGTCGGCGACGATGCGCCCGGTCTCTACGATGAGTTCGGTCGTCAAAAGCTCCGCCACGTCGCGAAGCGGAACGTGGATCGTGACCGGCACGCAGGAGAGATCCGGGCCGGCCAGCAGCATGACCGGCATGAAGCGGCCGCCGAGGCGCCGCTCGCAGAGATCGGCGAGATATTCGGTGTGGCCGGGATGGCGAAAGCCCGCGTCGTAGAGCGCCTTCTTGTCGATCGGCCCGGTCACGACCGCGCCCGCCCGGCCGTCGAGCACCAAGGCCGCCGCCCGGTCGATCGCCTCGACGGTTCCCAGCGCATTGGAAGGATCGAGCCGGCCCGGCCGCTCGTCCTGCCGGTTGACGAGAGGTAGGATCGGCAGGCGATCGGCGAAGACCGCCGGCGCCTCGTCGGGCGCCGCGATCTCGGCGAAGGGAATGTCGTAGCCGAGCCGGTCGGCTCGCGCGCGCAACATGGCGGGATCGGCGAAGACGGCGAAGGGTGCAAACCCCCGCTCGCCGCGCCGGCGATAGGCGTCGAGCGCGATGTCGGGGCCGACCCCGCTCGGCTCGCCGAGCGTCACGAGGGAGATGCGCTCGGGCGATCCGGGCCGCGCCGCGCCGCTCATCGACGGATGATCGCCGCCTTGTCCTTCAACTGCTTCAGAAGCTTGGCATCCGGGCCTTCCCCGCTCTTGCCCATCTTCTGCAGGTCCTCGGTCTGGAAGACCATGGCCGCGACCTTGTCGTCGGACACGCTGCGCGTCTCGCAGACGGCGAGATATTCGACGCCGCGCTCGGTCTCCTGCGGCGGCGTGGTGCCGCGACCGGCCTTCAGCACCGCGTCCTTCCAGCGATCGGGAAGCGCGGGCTGCGGCACGCGGCCGAGTTCGCGCACGGTGACGTCGCGCACGCCCTTGGCCAGCTCGTAATTGGCCGCGCAGGACTGGAAGCGCGCGCGCAGGGCGTTCGCCTGGCTCATCCGCTCGCCGACCATCGCCTTGCGCTTGGCTTCGGGCACGACGAAGATGACCTGCTGGAGCGTGTATTCGGTCGTCGTCGGCTTGTTGCCGCCGTCCTTCAGCATGCGCTGGACGACGTCCTGCTCGCTCATCGCCTCCGACTTGCGCATATTGGCCTGCACCGCCTGGCCCCAGCCCATCTGGACGCGGATGTAGTCCTTGAAGGCCTTGTCGGAGAAACCGGCCTGGCCGAGCACCTGCTTGAGCTGGTCCGGCGTCAGCTTGTTGTCGTTCGCGAACTTCTGGAAGGCCTGCTCGACCGCCTCGTTCGGAATGGAGATGCCCCGGCGCTTGGTCTCCTGACGCTTCAGCGCCTCGTCGATCAGTTCGTCCGTGGCGAGCTGGGTCGTGTTTCCATTGACGCGGCGCAGCTTCAGGAAGGCGGCGCGCTGGCGGATCTGGAAGGTCGTGATCGGCTCCTTGTTGACGATCACGGTGATTTCGGAAGCGGCCATCGCGGGGCCGACCGCGACGGTGCCCGACACGGCGGCAGCCAAAACGATCGCCAGAGCGAGCGCCGGGCGCAGGAGGAGGGAACGTGCGGTCGGCATGCGAAAGGCTCCCGAAGGGATCTGAAGCGGGGTTTCGCCCCCGTCTCCTGGATCGTCTGCGCGCTCGATAGGGGCGAGCTTTGGCGAAACGATGGTGGACGCGCTATTTCTCGTCGAGATCGTAGGAATAGTCGAAGTCGGCGATGGTTCGAAGCCCGATCTTGAACAGAAGCGTGTTCTGCGCGTCGTTGATCCGATAGGTGTCTTCGGTGCTCTGATAGCTCGCCATGATGCTGAAGCACTCGTCGAGATACTGCAGCCCGAGCGAGCGCGAGATCATCGTCTCGTTCTTCAGATCGTAGCCGAGCGAGCCGAAGGCGGTCCAGTTCTCGTTCAGCTTCAGCGAGGCGCTCGTGCCGATCTGCGACCGGTCGTCCTGGAAGCCGTAGATGGGCTGCTCGCCGATGAAGGAGTAGATGACCCCGACATTACCGCGCGAGAAGCCGTAATTCGCGCTGAGATCCGTGCGGCGAACCTCCAGCGTCTCCTCGTCGAAGCGGCCCTGCACGCCGAGCTGCAGGCCGACCGGCATCGTGAACGCGAGCGAGCTGACATAGTCGGACCGATCGCTCTCGAGGCCGCTGTCGTAGCCGACGAGGGCGAGATCGGCGTTCTGGAACGGGTTCTCGCCGGCCAGATGATAGGACTGGCCGACCATCGCGTCGAGCGCATAGCCGCCTTCGAACGTGCCGGCATAGCGCAGCCCGACATTGGCGCGCGTGCCGCCCTCGACGCGGTCGTAGCCGGAGAACTTGTCCTTGCTGAAGAGGTTCGAGGCGTCGAAGACGAGGCTCTGCGCGTCCTCGTTCGGCAGGAGGCCCGCATCCATCTCGTTCGGCCGCACCAGGAACTGCGCGATCGGCTCGATGATGTGCGACGAGTTCGCGGTCTCGATGACGACGGGATAGCGAGCCTCGAGAGCGGCGGTCGCCATGCCCTTGAAGCCGGCCTCGTCGACCGTGATGCCGCCGAGCGTCTGAGACGAGGTGCGGCCGAGCGCGATGTCGGACGGGAAGACGAAACCTGGATTGGACATGTCCGCGCGATAGGCGTCGCCGCGAAGGCCGAGAGACGGCGTCAGGACCAGCCCTTCGTCCGTCGTCAGCGTGCGGCGCCACTCGGCCTCTGCCGTGCCGCGGCTGTAATTGCCTTCCAGGGCCTGACGCCGGAAGAAGTCGTCCCGGTAGGGGAAGGTCCGGCCCACCGCGCTGGCGGCCGTGGAGGAACAGCTGCCCTTCACGATGAAGCGCGGCTCACAGAGAAGGAAGTTGGCCGCGCGCGTATCGGCGAGCTTGCGGTCGAGATGGGCCGCGTTCACGTCGATCTCGACCTCGCCGCCGAACGGGCCTTCCTCGATCCGCTCGTAGTCGAGGGAGGGGAAGACGTCCGGCTGCACGTCCTGGTCGATCCGGTCGTCGCTCTGATTGTCGAAGCGCTGCGCCCGAAGATCGAAGAAGCTGCGGTCGCCGAGACCCGTCAGATAGATTTCCGACGTGTGATAGGTCTGGTTGAAGTTCTCGATGTCGTAGGTGTTGGCGAAGTTCTTGTCCGTCTGGGCGAGGATATCCCAGCCGAAGGTCCACTGTTCGCTGAGCGCGAACTGGCCGGTCGTGCCGATCATGCCCCGCGTGTCGCGCCCGTAATCGGGCGTGTTAACGCCGAAGGCTTCCGGATCGCTCTGCGAGATACCGGCGGCCTGGATCGTGTAGTAGCCGTTTTCCGTCGCCTGCCGGAACTCGACCTCGCCGAGGAATCCCTGGTTCGAATAGTAGGTGCCGGCGACGGTCGCATCCATCGAATCCGAGATGGCGATGAAATACGGAACGCGCACGCCGGTGCCGAGCTCGGAGGACTGCTTCAGCGAGGGGACGAGGAATCCGCTCTTGCGCTTCACGGTCGGATCGGCGGCCTGGAAATAGGGCAGATAGGCCAGGGGCAGGCCGTAGAGCTCGAACTTCGCCCCGTAATAGCGGACGACCTTCTCCTTCTGGTCCCAGACGATCTTGCGCGCCTTCACCTGCCAGAGCGGCGCGCGCTCGGGATGCTCGCGGCACGCTTCGCAGGCGGTGTAGACGCCCTGCTCGAAGGTCGTGACATTGCCCTCCTCGCGCACGGCCCCGGCCGCGGCGAAGCGCGTGTTCTCGACCGTCTCGATGCGAAGAGCGGTGACGAAGCCGTCGGCGAAGTCGTCCGTGATGTCGGCGCTGTCGGCATAGACCTTGCTGCCGTCGGGCTGCAGCAGCTCGACGTCGCCCTTGGCCACGAGCCGGCGGGTCTTCTGGTTGTAGACGACCTCGCGCGTGACGAGCTTGTAGCCGCCATAGTCGATCTGGACGCCGCCGGATGCCGTGACGATGCCGCTGTCGCTGTCGCTCTCGTACGTGACGGTGTCCGCCTCGAGAAACAGCTGTGCGTCGGCGGGCACCGCGACGGTCGCGCCGAGCGGATTGATGGCGTCCTGTGCGGACGCGGGAAGTGATGCGCACCAAAGAGCGGAAAAGGCGACGCCCGCGCAAAGAGCGAGCTTCAATCCACCAGTCTTCGAAGGGC
Source organism: Aureimonas sp. Leaf427 (assembly GCF_001425485.1). Classification (GTDB taxonomy): domain Bacteria; phylum Pseudomonadota; class Alphaproteobacteria; order Rhizobiales; family Rhizobiaceae; genus Plantimonas. The sequence goes on from NZ_LMQW01000051.1 coordinate 237,599, forward strand.
GCGAGTTCCCCCTCGCTACCATACTAACCATCCTCCTGGTGGAGCAGAATCGTCACCCCGAACAACCCTGCCGCCAACACCGGGAACCATGCCGCTACCACCGGCGGAACCACGGAGTTGCTGCCGAGTGCCTGTGCCAGGAACGTGACGACATAAAGCACGAAGCCGGCGGTGATGCCACCGGCGATCGTCCGGCTGGACTGGCCGGTACGGGCGAATTTCACCGCGACCGTGGCTGCCAGCAGCGTCATGGCGACGAACAGAGCGGGCTTGGCGATCAAGGTGTTGTAATGCATGGCGAAAGCTTCGGCATTGTAGCCGAGGCTGCGCGCGATCTCGATCTTCGAGCCGAGCTCCCAGATCGGAATTGCCTGTGGATCGGCGAGGCGCTGCTCGACATATTCGGGGCGCAGCGAGGTCGGCAGATCGAAGGAGGCGAGGCGCTGCGGCGGATAGCCGGGGCGCGTCACCGTCGGGCTCTCGATCCGCCAGCGGCCGGCTTCCAGATGTGCCGACGGCGCGTCGATGCGCTCGCTGACCGTGCCGTCCTCGGCCATGACGAAGGCCGTGACCCCGCCGAGCCTGATCCCGCCGTCCGACACCGCCTTGGCGCCGATGATCGAATCGACGCCCTCGCTGAACTGGCGCAGGAACGGCGCGCGGCCGTCGCCCTCGGTCGTGTCGCCGCCGGACAGTTCGGTCTGGAGCGAGGCGGAGCGGGACTGAGCGAAGGCCGCCACCGGATTGTAGACGAAGGTCGCGACCAGCCCGAGCAGGATCGATCCGGCGATGAAGGGGAACAGGATCTGCCAGACCGACACGCCGGCGGCGCGGGCGACGACGAGTTCCAGCTTCCGGTTCAGCGAAATGAGCGTGAAGATCGCGGAAAAGAGCACGACGAAGGGGAAGGCCTGCTCGATGAAGGTCGGAACGCGCAGGGCCGAGATCGCGGCGATCGTCAGGAGGCCGGCATCCTCGAAGCGGCCGCGACGGCTGACCTCGATCATGTCGATGAGATAAACCAGCGCGAAGAGCACCGCCAAGGTCGCGGTGAAGTTCGTCAGGAACCGGCGCAGGAAGTAGAGATTGAGGGTCCGGCTCATCGGCGGCGGCCTCCGCCGGCCTCGGCCTGCGGCCCGAGCCGTCCGATGGCACGGGTGATCGCGGCCATGCCGTCCGAGATGCGGTCGATGACGGGCAACTGCGAGACGGGGACGTCGAACCGGATCAGCGCGAGGCTGGCCGAGATCGAGAGAAGCGGCAGGGCATAGGCCAGCACCTGGAGCCGGGCGTCGCGCTCGATCAGCGAGAGGACGACGAAGCCGAGCGCCTTCAGGAACAGCGCGCCGGAGATGCCGAGCAGCATGGCGGGGCCGGGGCCCTGCCGGTTCGTGCGCGGATGCGCGGCCACCGCCACGGCCCAGAGCGCGAAGGCGATCGGATAGAGCCAGTCGCTGAAGCGCTGCGCCAGCTCGCGCGTGAAGTTCTCCGGCTTCTTCTGATAGCTCTCGTCGTTCGGATCGGGGTTCAGGAGTTCGAGCGTCGGACGCTCGGAGGTGCGAATCCAGTCCCCGTCGTTCTTCGGCTTCAGGGTGGCGAGATCGAAGGCATAGGTCTGGAACTGGATGATCGAGATCGCGCCGTCGTCGTTCGTCCGGCGGTGAAGCTGGCCATCGTAGAGGAGGAGAAGCGACTGCGCGTCCTCGTCGACGAGCCGCGCTTCCTTGGCGAAATAGGTGAGGTCCGCGCTGGGATCGCGCGAGTCGGAGAGGAACAGGCCTTCGATCGTCGAGCCGTGGACGGCGGAGACGCTCATGACGAGCCCGTTCTGCACCTCTTCGAAACGGCCGGGCTGCAGGAAGAGCGTGAGCGCGTCCGCATTGATGCTGCGCAGCCCGTCGTGGAAGCTGCGCTGCGCGGCGGGGCCGAGCACATGGGAGTTGAAGAGGCTGAGTACGGCGGCGAGGAGGCCGATCGCGAGGATCGGCTTCAGCACGACGCGGCCGGAGGCGCCGGCGGCCGACATGACGGCGCGTTCCGAATCGGCGTTGAGCGCGTTCAGCGCCTGGATCGAGCCGATCAGCACCGCGAAGGGCAGGACGCCCGCTGCCAGATCCGGCAGCAGCATCAGAGCGATCCAGAAGATGTTCCCCGCCGCGGACATGCTCGTGCGCACGATGTCGACGCGCTGCAGGGCCTGCACCACCCAGACGATGACGACGAGCGAGCCGAGCGATCCGACGGCGAAGCCGAAGGCCCGCCGGAAGATGTATCGTTCGAGAAGGCTCATGGGCAGGATCGCTTCAGGGGTCTTCTCTCTCGTCGCGCAGGCATCCGAGCCCGGATTCGTGCGAAGATCGGCGGTCCGTTCTGCCGGCCGTTTGCGCAAACTGCGCCCGCTTGGCTAAGAAAGGACCAACGAACATGGTTGACCATGCCTTAACCCCCGCTTGCGCTCTTGCAAAGACGCAGGCGGTGGCCACCATTGCGGCTGTGTCCTTTGCAACACGATGGCAGGCTTGCCATCCCGGCTCCGTCAGGGGCCGTCATCCGGCGGTTCTGCCGCCCTTCGTATCGGAGCCTTCATGTCGATCAAACCGACCATCAGCTTTGCCGGGCTGACCGCGCCCGCAGGCGGCGTCCTCGCCGTGTTCGCCGGCGAGGGCGCGTCCCTGGCAGCCTCGGTGCCGCAGCCCGTCGCGGCCGCCGTCGCGCGCGGCGCCGGCATCGCCAAGTTCAAGGGCAAGAGCCTCGTCACGCTCGATTTCCTGGCGCCCGCGGGAAGCGATCTCGATCGCGTCATCGTCGTCGGCACCAAGGCGGACAAGCCCTATGGCGAAGAGGATTGGCTGAAGGTCGGCGGCACGATCGCGGCCAAGACCAAGGGTGCCGAGGCGATCACGATCTGGTGCGAAGGCCCGCAAGGCGCGATCGGCGCGGCGGACACCGCTGCCATCGCCGCCGGCGTCGTCCTGCGCGCCTACAATTTCGACCTGTACAAGTCGAAGAAGGCCAAGAAGAACGGCGAGGACGAGGATGCCGGCAAGGATGCGCCGGCCTCCGTCACGATCGCCGTCGCCGATCCCGAGGCCGCCCGCGCCGCCTTCGCCCTGCACGAGGCGGTGGCCGAGGGCGTGATCCTCGCCCGCGATCTCGTCAACGAGCCGGCCAACGTGCTCGGCCCCGTCGAGTTCGCGGCGCGCATCGAGGCGCTGTCCGAGGTCGGCGTCGAGGTCGAGATCCTCGACGAGAAGCAGATGGCCGAACTGAAGATGTTCGCGCTGCTCGGCGTCGCACAAGGGTCGCCGCGTCCCGGCCGCATGGCGATCATGCGCTGGAACGGCGGGGCCGAGGGCGAGGCGCCCGTCGCCTTCGTCGGCAAGGGCGTCGTCTTCGACACCGGCGGCATCTCCATCAAGCCGGCCGCCTCGATGGACGAGATGAAGGGCGACATGGGCGGCGCGGCCGCCGTGACCGGCCTCATGCGCGCGCTCGCCGGCCGCAAGGCCAAGGTCAACGTGGTGGGCATCGTGGGTCTCGTCGAGAACTCCGTCGACGGCCTCGCCCAGCGCCCCGGCGACATCGTGACCGCCATGTCGGGCACGACGATCGAGGTCCTGAACACCGATGCCGAGGGTCGTCTCGTTCTCGCCGACGCGCTCTGGTACTGCCAGGACCGCTTCAAGCCGCGGTTCATGGTGAACCTCGCGACGCTGACCGGTGCCATCATCGTCGCGCTCGGCAGCCATTATGCCGGCCTCTTCTCCAACGACGACGAGTTGTCGGAGAAGCTCCACGCCGCCGGTACGGCGACGGGAGAGAAGGTCTGGCGCCTGCCGCTCGGGCCGGAATACGACAAGATGATCGAGGGCAAGTTCGCCGACATCAAGAACATCGGCAGCGGGCGCTCCGCCGGCTCGATCACGGCCGCGCAGTTCCTTCAGCGCTTCGTCAACGACGTGCCCTGGGCCCATCTCGACATCGCGGGTACGGCCATGGGCTCGCCGGCCAACGAGTACAACCAGTCCTGGGCCTCGGGCTTCGGCGTACGGCTGCTCAATCAGCTGGTGGCGGCGAACTACGAGGCGAGCTGACGAGCGGGGCGGGGTAAGACCCATCCGACATGGCCGAGGTCCTCTTCTATCACCTGACCGAAAGCCGTTTCGAGGAGGCCCTGCCGGACCTCCTCGAACGCTCGCTGTCGCGCGGATGGCGGGTCGTCGTCCAATGCACCACGGAGGAGCGGCGCAATTCGCTGGACCAGCATCTCTGGACCTTTCGGGAGGACAGCTTCCTCCCGCACGGGACGGACGAGGCCTCGAACGGCGCCCTTCAGCCGATCCTCCTGACGATCGACGCCACCCAGAAAGCCAACGACCCGCAGGTGCGATTCATGGTGGAGGGCGCGGTGCCCGGCTCGCTGGAGGGGCTGGCGCGGGGCGTCTATCTTTTCGACGGCCATGACGAGGCCCAGCTCGCAGGTGCCCGGGAGCGCTGGAAGGCCGAGAAGGCCGCCGGCCATGCCGTCACCTATTGGCAGCAGACCGAAGACCGGCGCTGGGTGAAAAAGGCCTGACGGCACGCCGCCGGAAGGCGAACGGAAGCCTCAGCCCGTCCCGTCGATGAACCGCAGCACGGCCTGAGCATAGCCTTTGGGGTCCTCGACCGGCGCGGAATGGCCGACCTGCGGCAGGAGCACGAAGCGCGCGCCCGGGATCGTGTTGGCGATGAAGAGCGTGTGGTCCCGGCTGATCGTCTCGTCATGCTCGCCGATCGCGATCTCGGTCGGCACGGGGATCGAGGAGAGCTGTTCGCGCGTGAAGTTCGGCTCGTTCGCCCAGAGCGCCTCGATCTCCTCGCTGATACTCTCGTAATGTTTCAGTTCCGGCACGTCCTTGGTCGGGTCGTGCGCGAGCGCTCCATCCGGCGTGACGTTGGCCGCCTGGATGAACATGCGCGTCAGCCGCTCGGGATGGCGGATGGCGATGTCGAGCCCGATGATGCCCCCGTCGCTCCAGCCGACCAGCGCGACCGACGACTCGCCCAGCTGGTCGAGAAGCGCCAGATAGTCGTCCGCCATGAGATCGTAGGTGATCGGCGTCTCGTCCCGTGTCGAGCGCCCTTGGCCTCGGCTGTCCGCGACGATGACGCGATGGTTTTCCGACAGCGCGGCGAGCTGCCTGCGCCAGACCTCGCCATCGGAGAGCCCGCCATGGATCAGGAGGATCGGCTCGCCCGAGCCGTAAATCTGGTAGAAGAGCGAAATGCCGTCGACCTGCGCGAAGCCCGACTCGCTCGGCCGCGGCACGCGCTCGACCGCCTCGGACGATGTGGCGAGCTGAAGGGCAAGGAGGCCGGCCAGCGAAAGGCGGAGCCAGTGCGCGGCGGTGACGGTCATCATGGTCCGCAGCCTCTATCTTAACGATGTCTTAAGACTAGCGCGCCGCGCACGCCGTGCCGAGGGCGCGCGACATGAAATCTTCGACATCCTTAAGGCGGCGGCGATCCTCCGGTTCCGGTTTCAGCCCTCCGCCAGAAGCGTCTCGTGTTCGTCCGACAGGAGAAGCCAGCGCTCTTCGATCTCGGCGAGCGATTTGGCAGCGTCCGAGCGTTTCTTGGCGAGGTCGGAGGCCTTGGCGGGGTCCTTGGTGTAGAGCGCGACGTCGCCGAGCTTCTCGTCGATCTCGGCGAGCGAGGCCTGGAGCTTGGTCATCTTGGTCTCCAGCGCCTTGATCTCGCGCCGCATGGGCGCCAGCGCCTCGCGCCGCTGGGCCGCGTCGCGGCGGGCGTCGGCGCGGCTCGTCCGGCCGTCCTCCGCCGCGTCCTCCTTGCCGCCGCCCCGGCGGGCGGAGAGGATGAGCTGCTTGTACTCGTCGAGATCGCCTTCGTAGCGCGTGACCGTGCCGTCGCCGACGAGCCAGAGCCGGTCGACGGTCGCCTCCACCATGTGCCGGTCGTGGCTGATGAGGATGACGGCGCCGGGATAGTCGTTGAGCGCCCGCACGAGAGCCTCGCGCGAGTCGATGTCGAGATGGTTCGTCGGCTCGTCGAGGATGAGGAGGTTCGGCGCGTCGAACGTGGCCAGACCCATCAGAAGCCGCGCCTTCTCGCCGCCGGACAGCGTATCGGCCGGCGTGTCCATCTTTTCCGTCGCAAGGCCCATCCGCGCGACGCGGGCGCGTACCTTGGCCTCCGGCGCGTCCGGCATCAGCCGCCGCACATGCTGCACAGCGGATTCGGCGGGGCGAAGGTCGTCGATCTGGTGTTGCGCGAAGAAGGCGATCTTCAGCCCAGGCGCGCGCGTCACCTCGCCGGACTGGGCCGTCAGCCGCTCGGCCAGAAGCTTGGCGAAGGTGGACTTGCCGTTGCCGTTCGCGCCGAGCAGCGCGATCCGGTCGTCCGTGTCGATGCGCAGGGTGAGGTTGGAGAGGATCGGCTTGTCGCCATAGCCGACCGCGACCTTCTCCATGCGGATGATCGGCGAGGCCGGGCGCTTGGCCGGCTCGTCGAAGGAGAAGGGCTGCACGTGCTCCTCGATGACCGAGGCGAGCGGCTTCATGCGCTGCAGCGCCTTCAGCCGGCTCTGCGCCTGCCGGGCCTTGGTCGCCTTGGCGCGGAAGCGCTCGACGAAGGCCTCCATATGTTTGCGCTCGGCGTCCTGCTTGACCTTCGCCTTCTGCAGCAGCTCCATCTTCTCCGCGCGCTGGCGCTCGAAATTGTCGTAGTCGCCGCGATAGAAGACCAGCTTCTTCTGGTCCAGATGAACGATCGCGTTGACGGCGTTGTTCAGAACGTCGCGATCGTGGCTGATCAGGAGCACGCTATAGGGATAGCGCGAGACGAAGTTCTCCAGCCAGAGCGTGCCTTCGAGGTCGAGATAGTTCGTCGGCTCGTCGAGGAGGAGGAGGTCCGGCCGAGAGAAGAGGACGGCCCCCAGCGCGACGCGCATGCGCCAGCCGCCCGAGAAGGACGAGGCGGGCCTGCCCTGCGCCGCCGCGTCGAAGCCGAGGCCGGAGAGGATGGCGCTCGCCCGCGCCTCCGCCGAATGGGCCTCGATATCGGCGAGGCGCAGCTGGATGTCGGAGATGCGGCCTGAATCGGTGGCCGTCTCGGCCTCGGCCAGGAGCGCCAGCCGTTCGGTGTCGGCCTTCAGCACGATCTCGATCAGCGATTCCTCCGTGCCCGGCGCCTCCTGCGCGACCTGCCCGATGCGCGTTCCGCGCGGAATGGAGACGCTGCCGCTCTCGGAGGCGAGATCGCCGGTGATGACGCGAAAGAGGGTCGACTTCCCCGCACCGTTGCGCCCGACGAGCCCGGCCTTCGTGCCCGTCGGCAGGGAGAGGCTCGCATGGTCGATGAGGAGGCGCCCGGCGACGCGGGCCGAAAGGTCGGTGATCTGAAGCATGGATCGAGCTTTGCCATGCGGAGGGCGAGGGGGGAAGGCGGTTGCGGCAGACAATCCTCGTGAAGGCGACCGACGAGGATGCTATGATCGCGCATCGTTTCGCCGAGCGGCAGAGAGGATCAGGCGCAATGGCAAAAATCGATATCGACGACGCCCTGCTGGAAGAAGCGATGCGGATTTTCGGGGCCAAGACCCCGACTGAACTCGTCGAGAAGGAGCTGCGGGAATCGCTCGGCTACCGCAAGGCGCAGCTGCGCATGCTCGACTTCAAAGGTAAGGTCGAGTGGGATGGCGATCTCGATGCCATGCGACGCGATCGTTGATCCTTATCGATACGTCGGCCTGGATCGACTATTTCAACGGAGTGCCGACGCCACCCACGCGTCAGGTCGAGAAGGCCCTGCTGACCGGTCGAGTGATTGTCGGGGACCTCGTCATGACCGAAGTTCTGCAGGGTGTTCGAGACGACCGGACGCTCAGCCGCATCGCGGACGAGCTTGCGAGGTTTAGGCAGGTGACGCTTTGCGGTCCCGACATCGCGATTCTTGCGGCCTCGAATTATCGGCTGCTTCGACGAGGCGGCATCACCATTCGGGGCACGATCGACGTCATCATCGCAACGTGGTGCATGGCGAACGATGCGGAGGTCATTCACAACGACCGCGACCTGAAGCAGATCGAACGATTGCTCGGCCTGCGATCCTATCAGTAATCGATCCGCGTCACCCCCGCTGAAACGCCACCATGTCCAGCGACGGCGCCGACCTGCCGAGCCCCGTTAGTGCTGCATGGCACTGCCCGCGATGGTGGGTCTGGTGGTTGAAGAGATGGAAAAGGGCGGGCGCGAGCATTTGCGTATGGGTGCTCGTGTCCGTCATGCGCTGGTAGGTGAAGGTACCGGCAAAGTCGGCCTCCGACTGCTCGTCGATGAAGGCGCCGAGGCGGGCGTCCTCGGCCTTGCGAGCCGAGCGGAGTTCGCCGAAGGCCTCGTGAAGGATCGCGTCCAGCCTGTTCGGCGCCTCGCCCGCGCCGGTGAAGCGCTTCATCCAGATTCGGTCGGTGGCGAGAAGGTGGTTCAGCGTCCGCATGAGGGAGCCGAAGAAGAGCCCGCGATCGGCGACGAAGGTCTCGGGCGAAAGCTCGGCGATGGCCGTGTAGAGCCGCTCGTTCGCCCAGGCATTGTAGCCCGCGAACATCTGGAAGGTTTCGCGGTACATGGTGCGCCTCCGATCGGGTGGCGCATGCTAGATCCCCGTATCCGCCTCGTCCAGCGCGCCATGCCTTGCCGCCTCTTGGCCGCGCGGCTATAGAGCGCCCAACCCTTTCGGCGAGAGCTGCACCAAGCCGTTCTCCGCCTTCCTTCCAAACCCCTCACGAACCAAAGGACGAACACGATGGCGGTCGAACGCACGTTTTCCATGATCAAGCCCGACGCGACGCGTCGCAACCTTACCGGCGCGATCACCAAGATGCTGGAAGAGGCGGGCCTGCGGGTCGTGGCCTCCAAGCGCGTCTGGATGAGCCAGCGCGATGCGGAAGGCTTCTACGCCGTCCACAAGGAGCGTCCCTTCTTCGGCGAGCTGGTCGAGTCCATGTCGGCCGGCCCGACGATCGTCCAGGTTCTGGAAGGCGAGAACGCCATCGCGCGCAACCGCGAAGTGATGGGCGCCACCAACCCGACGCAGGCAGCCGAGGGCACGATCCGCAAGGCGCACGCCCTCTCGATCGGCGAGAACTCGGTGCACGGCTCCGACGCCCCCGAGACCGCCGCCGAGGAGATCGCCTACTGGTTCTCGCAGACCGAGATCGTCGGCTGATCCAGCCGCGTCTCGATTGATCGACAGACGAAACCCCGGTCGCTCGAAGGAGCGGCCGGGGTTTTTCGTTTGCGGCGATGGGAGCGGTTCAGCCGAGGGCGGGCGAGATCAACCGGGCCTGCTCGGCCGCCGGCGCGAGGCCGCCGAACTCCGTGCGTCCGTCCACGAAGCGCGCGTAGCCGTCGAGGACCAGCCGGAGCGCATGCGGATAGAGCTGATGCTCGGCCTTCAGCACCCGCGCGGCGAGGTCGTCCGGCGTGTCGCCCGGTTCGACCGGCACGGCGGCCTGCGCGATGATCGGACCGCCATCCATTTCGAAGGTGACGAAATGCACGCTCGCCCCATGCAGCCGAACCCCGGCGGCGAGCGCGCGCGCATGGGTGTCGAGCCCGGGAAAGAGCGGCAGGAGCGAGGGGTGGATGTTGATCATCCGCCCGGCGAAGCGCTCGCAGAACTCGGCCGAGAGAAGGCGCATGTAGCCGGCGAGGCAGATGAGATCCGGCCGTGCCGCCTCGATGGCCGCGATGACGGCGGCCTCGTGCGTGGCCTTGTCGGGAAGGCCCTGCCGCGGCACGGCGGTCGCCTCGATCCCCAGCTCGTGCGCGAGTTCGAGCCCGCCCGCATTCGCCTTGTCGGCGATGACGGCGACGATCTCGCCGGGAAAGTCCGGCGCCTTCGCGGCCTCGACCAAGGCGCCCATGTTGGAGCCGCGCCCGGAGAGAAGGACGACGATGCGCTTCTTCGTCTGGCTCAAAGGGCGAGCTCGCCATTGTAGAGGACGGCCTCGCCGTCGCGATGGACGAGACGGCCGAGCGGCACGACCTCTTCGCCCTCGCTCTGGAGGATCGCCGACACGGCGGCCGCCTCGGCCTCGGACACGACGACGATCATGCCGATGCCGCAGTTGAAGGTGCGCAGCATCTCAGGTGCCGCGACGCCGCCGGTCTTGGCCAGCCAGCGGAAGACCGGGGGCGTGTGGATGGCGAAGAGGTCGATCTCGGCGGCCAGATGATCGGGCAGGACGCGCGGAATGTTCTCGGGGAAGCCGCCGCCGGTGATGTGGGCGAGGGCCTTGATGCCGCCGAGCTCGGCGACGTGCTCGGCGCGCAATGCCGCCAGAAGCGACTTCACGTAGATGCGCGTCGGCTCGATCAGCGCTTCGCCGAGCGTCGCGGCCTTGGTTTCGAAAGGTGCCGGCGCCGCATAGTCGGCCCCGGCGAGAGAAACGATGCGGCGAACCAGCGAATAGCCGTTGGAATGGACGCCGGAGGAGGCGAGGCCGAGAACGATGTCGCCGGCTGCGAGCGCCCCGCTCGGCAGGAGCTTGCCGCGCTCTGCCGCGCCGACGGCGAAGCCCGCCAGATCGTAGTCCTTCTCCGCGTAGAGGCCGGGCATTTCGGCCGTCTCGCCGCCGATCAGCGCGCAGCCGGCCTGTTTGCAGCCCTCCGCGATGCCCTTGACGATCGCTTCGCCCTGCGCCGGATCGAGCTTACCGGTCGCGAAATAGTCGAGAAAGAACAGCGGCTCGGCGCCTTGCACGACGAGGTCGTTGACGCACATGGCGACGAGGTCGATGCCGATCGTGCCGTGAAGGCCGGTGTCGATCGCGATCTTCAGCTTGGTGCCGACGCCGTCATTGGCCGCGACGAGAACGGGATCGGTGAAGCCGGCCGCCTTCAGATCGAAGAGCCCGCCGAAGCCGCCGATCTCGCCGTCGGCGCCCGGCCGGCGCGTCGCGCGCACATGCGGCTTGATCCGCCGCACCATCTCGGTGCCGGCATCGATGTCGACGCCGGCATCGGCGTAGGTGAGGCTGTTCTTCTGCTCGCTCATGGGCATCCGTCCTGTGCGGGACCTGAAGCGGAACCTCGGCATCGGTGCGAGCGTCCCAAGCGGTCTCCTTGGGGTTTGAGGTCGCACGGAAGGCGGTGTTGCGGCAAGAGCTTGGACGCGTCGAGCCTTGCCCGTCCCAAGCCTTGACCCGGTCACACCGGCCTGACTATCTCCCCATCTTGCCGCCCGCGGAGACGCATTTCACCGGCGGGGCTGACGGAGACGGCCGGAATGAGCAACGACCGCAACCGGATGCTGCGACGGCAGGCCATGTTCTGGGGCATCACGGCCCTCGTGGTCCTGGCCCTTCTCTACCTCTTCGCCGGCATTCTCCTGCCCTTCGTCTTCGGCATGGCGATCGCCTATTTCCTCGATCCCGTCGCGGACTGGCTGGAGAAGCGCGGGCTGTCGCGGCTGATGGCGAGTCTGGTGATCCTCCTCGTCTTCATCGTCGTTCTCACGGGCACGATGCTCGTCGTCGTTCCCGTGATCGGCAGCCAGATCGCCTCCTTCGTGGAGCGCCTTCCGTCCTATCTGGACCGGCTTCAGCAGCTGGCGCTCCAGGCGCGCACCGGTCCGCTGCAATGGCTGTTGCCGGGCGACGAATCGGCGCTGAAGCAGGATTTCGGCAAGATCGTCAGCGAGGGCTCCGGTCTCGTCTCCACCGTGATGGCCTCGCTCTGGACGTCCAGTCTGGCCTTCGTGAACTTCCTGTCGCTCTTCGTCGTCACTCCGGTCGTCGCCTTCTACCTGCTCCTCGACTGGGACCGGATGGTGCGGCGGATCGACGACTGGGTGCCGCGCCAGCATGTGACGACGGTTCGCCGCCTTGCCTCCGAGATCGACCGCGCCGTCGCGGGGTTCCTGCGCGGACAGAGCAGCGTCTGCCTGATCCTCGGCACCTATTATGCGGTCGGCCTGTCGCTGGTCGGCCTGAACTTCGGCCTTCTCATCGGCCTCTTCGCAGGCCTCATCTCCTTCGTTCCCTATGTAGGCTCGACGGTCGGCCTGTTCCTGGCGCTCGGCGTCGCACTTGTGCAGTTCTGGCCGGACTGGATCTGGGTCGCGGCCACGCTCGCCGTCTTCTTCACCGGCCAGTTCTTCGAGGGCAACATCCTTCAGCCCAAGCTCGTCGGCGCCTCGGTCGGGCTCCATCCGGTCTGGCTGATGTTCGCGCTCTTCGCCTTCGGCGCGCTGTTCGGCTTCGTCGGCCTGCTGATCGCGGTGCCGGCCGCGGCCGCGGTCGGCGTTCTCATGCGCTTCGTGATCAACCAGTACATGCAGAGCGAGATGTATTACGGACGCAGCCTCGGGCAGGAGATCTCCAAGCCCGGCGCCCTCGCGGGACAGCCGATGCGCGCGGCGCTCGACGCCGAGTTCCGCCCGGTCCTGCCCGGCGGCGATGCGGTCCCGAAGGCCTGATGGCGCGCGGGTGGGCGAACCGGCCGGAGGCCGTCCGGACATGACGAGACCCTCGCAGCTGCCGCTCGACCTGCCGCATCGCGCCTCGCAGGCGCGGGACGATCTGATCGTGACGGCGGCGAACCGGCTCGCGGTCGCCGCCGTCGATCGCTGGCCGGACTGGGGCCATCCGGTTCTCGTCGTGGTCGGCCCGCCCGGCGCCGGCAAGTCGCATCTGGCGGCGGCCTGGGCGGAGATGGCGGGCGCGGTGCCGCCTTCGCCGGATGCCACGGGCGACGAGCCCTTCGCCGTCGTGATCGACGATGTCGATCGCGGCCGCTGGAACGAGGCGGAGATCTTCGGCATCGTCAATGCGGCGCGGCTCGGCGGCGGCAGCGTGCTCCTGACCTCCCGCGTCCGGCCGGCCGCGATGGAGATCGCGCTTCCCGATCTCGCCTCGCGCCTGAAGGCGGCGACGAGCGCCGAACTCGGCGCGCCCGACGAGGCGCTGCTCGAAGGGGTTCTCGCCAAGCTCTTCGCCGATCGGCAGATGGCGGTCGATCACAAGCTCGTCGCCTATGCCGCCGCGCGCATGGAGCGCTCGCTCGATGCGGCGAATCGCTTCGTCGCCGCCGTCGATCGCGAGGCGCTCGCCCGCAAGGAGCGCATCAACCGATCCCTCCTTGCCGATGTTCTCAAAGCGCCCGATTTTGGGGGAAACGATAGAAAAATCGCGAAGCCGGCTGACCATGACAGCGAAATAGGCAACAAGGGAAGCGACAGCGCCGAAGAAGGGCGCAGCACGGAGAGTTAAGCGTGGAGAAAGAGGACACCGCCGCCGGCGAAGTGCGGCCGGTGCGTCGTAGGACGCGGAAAACGAGCGGAACAGCCGACGTGACGGCGGCGCCGGAAGCGGCCGCGACCGTGAAGGCGGCGACGAGCTCGGTCGCCAAGATCGCCGAGCGGCTGGCGGCGAACTCCGCCGAAGCCAAGCCCGACGTCTTGGCCGAACGGGCCGAGCCTGCGGAAATCGCCGAGCTTCCCGCGGACCGGTTCATCAACCGGGAGATCTCCTGGCTTCAGTTCAACCGGCGCGTGCTGGAGGAGGCGCAGAACACCGCCTATCCGCTGCTCGAGCGCGTGCGGTTCCTGTCGATCTCGGCCGGCAATCTCGACGAGTTCTTCATGGTGCGCGTCGCCGCGCTCGCCGCCCAGGTGCGCGCCCTCATCACGCTTCGCAGCGACGACGGGCTGACGCCGCAGGAGCAGCTCGACCAGATTCTCGCCGAGGTCGGCCGCCTCCAGGAGGAGCAGCAGGCGTCCCTGGCCGAACTGGTGAAGGACCTGCGCCAGGAGAACATCTCGATCGTCGGGGCAGGGGACCTCAAGAAGGACGACCGGGTCTGGCTGGAGCGCCATTTCGAGGAGGCGATCTTCCCGGTGATGACGCCGCTGTCGATCGACCCGGCCCATCCGTTTCCCTTCATTCCCAATCTCGGCTTCTCCATCGCCCTGGCGCTGATGCGCGAGCGCGACGGGCAGCCGATGAACGCGCTCCTGCGCCTGCCGACCGCGCTGCCACGCTTCGTCGAACTGCCGGTGGACGACAAGGGCCAGCTGCGTTTCGTGCCGCTGGAAAGCGTCGTCGCGCTTTTCATCTCGCGCCTGTTCCCCGGCTACCGCGTGCGCGGCTCCGGCACCTTCCGGCTGATCCGCGATTCCGACATCGAGGTCGAGGAAGAGGCCGAGGATCTCGTGCGCCTCTTCGAGACGGCGCTGAAGCGCCGCCGGCGCGGGCAGGTCATCCGCATCGAGTTCGATTCGATCATGCCGGAAGACCTGCGCATCTTCGTCGCCAGCCAGCTCGGCGTGCCCGAGAACCGCGTCTCCGTGATGGAGGGCATGCTGGCGCTCGAATCGGTCTCGCAGATCGTCCGCTGCAATCGCGACGACCTGAAGTTTCCGCCCTACATTCCGCGCTTTCCCGAGCGCATCCGCGAGCACAACGGCGATTGCTTCGCCGCGATCCGCGAGAAGGACATCGTCGTCCACCACCCCTACGAATCCTTCGACGTGGTGGCGCAGTTCCTGTGGCAGGCGGCGTCCGATCCGAACGTGATCGCGATCAAGCAGACGCTCTACCGCACCTCCAACAACTCGCCGATCGTGCGCGCGCTCGTCGACGCGGCCGAAGCCGGCAAGTCGGTGACGGCGCTGGTGGAGCTGAAGGCGCGCTTCGACGAAGAGGCCAACATCAAGTGGGCGCGCGATCTGGAGCGCGCCGGCGTGCAGGTCGTCTTCGGCTTCATCGAGAAGAAGACCCATGCCAAGCTCTCGCTGGTCGTCCGGCGCGAGGAGGGCAAGCTCGTCAACTTCGTCCACATGGGCACGGGCAACTACCACCCGATCACCGCCAAGATCTACACGGACCTGTCCTACTTCACGACCGATCCCGACATCGCGCACGATGTCCTCCTGATCTTCAACTACATCACCGGCTATGCCGAGCCGGCCGAGCTTCGCAAGCTGTCGATCTCGCCCCTCACCATGCGCCGCACCATTCTCGATGCGATCGCGGGCGAGGTGAAGCATGTCCAGGCGGGCCGGCCGGGCCAGATCTGGATGAAGATGAACGCGCTCGTCGATGCCAAGATCATCGACGCGCTCTATCGGGCGAGCCAGGCGGGCGTCGAGATCGATCTCATCGTACGCGGCATCTGCTGCCTGCGGCCGCGCGTGCCGGGCCTGTCCGACAACATCCGCGTCAAGTCGATCGTCGGCCGCTTCCTGGAGCACAGCCGCATCTTCTGCTTCGGCAACGGCCATGGCCTGCCCTCGGAAAAGGCGCTGGTCTACATGGGCTCGGCCGACATGATGCCGCGCAATCTCGACCGCCGGGTGGAGACCATGGTGCCGATCACCAATCCGACCGTGCACAGCCAGGTTCTCTCGCAGATCATGCTCGGCAACATCCTCGACAACCAGCAGAGCTGGTCCGTCATGTCGGACGGCACCTCCCGGCGCATCGTGCCGCCGCCGGAGGAGCAGCCCTTCAACACCCAACGCTACTTCATGACCAATCCCAGCCTGTCCGGCCGGGGCAAGGCGCTGAAATCCGACGCGCCCCGCCTCATCGCCCGCCAGCGTGCCGAGCATTCGCGCTTTGACTGACTTGATTCCCCAGGGACGGATCGCCGGGCGCACGCCCGTCGCCGTCGTCGATATCGGCTCCAACTCCGTCCGTCTCGTCATCTACGAGGGCAATTCCCGCGCCTTGACGATGGTCTTCAACGAGAAGGTCCTTTCCGGTCTCGGCAAGGGACTGGCGCAGACCAAGAGGCTCGACGAGCGCTCCGTCTCCAGCGCGCTCGCGGCGCTGGCGCGGTTCCGCAGCCTGCTCGATCAGGCCGGCGTCACGGAGGTGCATCCACTCGCCACCGCCGCCGCCCGCGAGGCGCTGAACGGTCCCGATTTCGTGGCGGCGGCCGAGGCCGCGATCGGAACGCCGATCAAGATCCTGTCGGGCGCCGACGAAGCCCATTTCGCGGCCGAGGGCGTCGTCGCCGGCTTCCACGATCCGTCCGGCATCGCAGGCGATCTCGGCGGCGGCAGCCTCGAACTGGTCGACGTCACGAACGGGCGCATCAACACGGGGCTGACCCTGCCGCTCGGCGGTCTGCGCCTTCAGGATCTCTCCGGCAACGACATCGCCAAGGCGCGGGCGCTGGCCGATGCGCATGTCGGCGGCTGCGGAATGACCGGCAGCGGGGCAGGGCGGCCGTTCTTCGCGGTCGGCGGCACCTGGCGCAATCTTGCCAAGCTCCACATGGAGCAGCGCCGCTATCCGCTCCACGTCATGCACGGCTACGAGGCGCCGGCGGCCGACTGGCTGGACTTTCTCGACATGGTCGCGAGAGGCGATCCCGACAAGATGCCGGGCATCGCGGCCGTCTCCAAGCAGCGCCGCACGCTGCTCGCCTTCGGCGCCGTGACGCTCCAGGCGGTGATCAAGCACATCAAGCCGGCGAGCATCGTCCTCTCCGCCCTCGGCGTGCGCGAGGGCTACCTCCACTCGCTTCTGTCGGAGGAGGAGCGCCGCAAGGACCCGCTGATCGAGGCCGCGCTCGAATTCGCGATCCTGCGCGCCCGCTCGCCGCGCCATGCGGTTGAACTCGCCGATTTCAGCCGCCGCACCTTCGAGACGCTGCGGATCGACGAGACGCCCTACGAGGAGCGCCTGCGCGAGGCGGCCTGTCTTCTCTCCGACGTCGGCTGGCGTGCCCATCCTGACTATCGCGGAGCCCAGAGCTTCTCCACGCTGACCTATGCCTCCTTCTCGGCCATCGACCATGCCGGCAGAGCCTATCTCGGGCTCGCCAACTTCTACCGGCACGAGGGCAGCTTCGAGCTGGGCGTGCAGCCGGAAATGCTGAACCTCGTCGGCCCGCGCCTTCTGGAGCGCGCGCGCCTGATCGCCTCGCTCTTCCGCGTCGCCTATATCCTCACCGCCTCGGTGCCAGGCATTCTCGGTCGCCTGCAATGGCGCCAGGACCCGCGCGGCGGCTACACGCTGCTTCTGCCGCGCGATCTCGCCGGTCTCATCAGCGAAAAGCCGGTCTCGCGGCTGGACGCCTTCTCCAAGGTCGTGGACCGCAAGCTCCGCATCGAAGCGGCCTGATCCATGCTGCGCTTCCTCGGCCTCGCCGCCGGCGTCGCCCTCGGCGTCGGCCTGTTCCTCGGCGGCAAGTGGTACGTCTACGTGACGGCCACCGCCAACCCGCACGATGCGGAGGGCACGCAGCTCAACGGCGCGATGCCCGAGCCGCTGAACCGCTGGGGCTGCGGGCAGTTGCACGCCCGGTTTCCGGACGCGCTGGCGCCGGAGGGGTGCAAGGCGGCTGATGGGGCAAGCTGGCGCGGATAAGGCTTCAGGATAAGGCTCTTCTCCCCTCCGGGGAGAGGTGGCCGGCAGGCCGATGAGGGGCCTTGTTCCGACCGTCGCGGCTGGTCACCCCTCATCCCGCTGCCGCGACCTTCTCCCCGGAAGGGAGAAGAAGATAGTTGTCCGGCGTCTCGGCGTCTCGGCGTCTCCGGGCGTTGCAGCCGAGCCGTTCAGAACGAGATTCTGCTCCCCACCGGGGAGAAGTGGCCGGCAGGCCGAAGAGGGGGCTTTGAACCGACCGCTGCGGCAAGTCACCCCTCATCCCGCTGCCGCGACCTTCTCCCCGNACCGGGGAGAAGTGGCCGGCAGGCCGAAGAGGGGGCTTTGAACCGACCGCTGCGGCAAGTCACCCCTCATCCCGCTGCCGCGACCTTCTCCCCGGAGGGGAGAAGAGGATAGTTCTCCGGCGTCCCGGCGCTTCGCAGCCGAGTCGTTCAGAAGGAGGTTCTTCTCCCCACCGGGGAGAAGTGGCCGGCAGGCCGAAGAGGGGGCTTTGAACCGACCGCTGCGGCAAGTCACCCCTCATCCCGCTGCCGCGACCTTCTCCCCGCAGGGGAGAAGAAACCAAGCGATCAGTCGAGAAGTTCAACGTCAAGGACGTGGACATGACGGCGCAGCTNCCCCACCGGGGAGAAGTGGCCGGCAGGCCGAAGAGGGGGCTTTGAACCGACCGCTGCGGCAAGTCACCCCTCATCCCGCTGCCGCGACCTTCTCCCCGGAGGAGAGAAGAAGATAGTTCTCCACCGTCTCCGCGCTTCGCAGCCGAGCCGTTCAGAAAGAGGTTCTTCTCCCCCCATCGGGGAGAAGTGGCCGGCAGGCCGATGAGGGGCCTTGTTCCGACCATCGCGGCTGATCGCCTCTCATTCCTCCCGAGCTTGCCGAGGGGGCCGCGACCTTCTCCCCGGAGGGAAAAAGAGATCGCTCTCCACCGCCTCAGCTCTTCGCCCAGCGTTCCGTCGCCGCCGCGTCCGTGTCCTTCGCCGCGACCCAGTCGCCGAGCGTGCCGTCGATCCGGTGCTCGCGCTTCCAGAAGGGGGCGCTGGTTTTCAGATAGTCCATGAGGAAGCTCGCCGCCTGGAAGGCCGCGTCGCGGTGGGCGGAGGCGCAGGCGACGAGCACGATCTCGTCGCCGGGCCGCACCAGCCCGTGCCGATGGATCGCGCGGCAGGCGAGGAGCGGCCAGCGGCGACAGGCCTGGACCGCGACGGCAGCGATCTGGCGTTCCGCCATGCCGGGGTAATGTTCGAGTTCAAGGGCGGCGAGCGTTCCCCCTTCGTCGCGGCAATAGCCGGAGAAGGTGACGAGCCCGCCGATCGCCCCGCCGCCGGCCATCGCGGCGATCTCGGCGGCGATGTCGATCCGCTCCTCTGTCACGCGCACGAAAGGCGTCACGCGGACGAAGGGCGCCGCGGCGTCCATCTCAGCCGCCCGTCATTGGCGGGAAGAGGGCGATCTCGTGGGCGCCGTCGATCGTCTCGGAATGCTCGACATGCTCCTGGTTGATCGCGACGCGGATCACCTCGGGCGCCTGCAGCGCCTCGGCATAGCCCTCGCCGCGGCCGCGCAGCCAGTGGAGGAGATCGGAGACGGTGTGAAGGCCCGCCGGCAGCGCGACCTCCTCTTCGGCAAGGCCGATTCGCTCGCGAACCCAGGCGAAATAGACGAGTTTCATGGCCGACTCCCTTCCGGCGCTGCTGTCTTCGAGGAAACACGCGCGGAAGCAGCCGGCTCCACGTCAGTCCGGAATATGGCGCAGCCCGGCGCGAAAATAATCGTAGCCCGTGTAGAGCGTCACCAGCGCCGAGATCCAGAGAAGGCCGAGCCCGGTCTGGGTGGCGTAGGGCAGGATCTTGTCGGCGGCCGGGCCGGCCAGAAGCACGCTGACGGCGACCATCTGGAGCGTCGTCTTCCACTTGGCGAGCTGCGTGACGGGCACGCTCACCTTCAGCTCCGCCAGATACTCGCGAAGCCCGGAAACGAGGATTTCCCGGCAGAGAATGACGATCGCGGCCCATAGCGACCAGCCCTTGATCGTCTCGTCCGCGGCCAGCAGCAGAAGGCAGGCGGCGACGAGCAGCTTGTCGGCGATCGGATCGAGCATGCGTCCGATCGTCGAGGTCTGCTGCCAGGCGCGCGCGAGATAGCCGTCGAAGAAATCGGTGATGCTGGCGACCGCGAAGATGACGAGCGCCCACCAGCGCGCCGTATCGGTCGGCTCGAACCCGCCGCTTCCGAAAAAGCACAGCACCACCAGCGGGACCGCCAGGATGCGTGCATAGGTCAGCATATTGGGTAGGTTGTAAGCCCGAGAGGCCATGGGAAAGTCCGGTCGGATGACGGCGCCGCCTGTTCAATCCCGGCGGGGCTTCGAGGTCAACCGCCGCGCGGAGAAAAAGAAAAAAGACCGGTCGGGAAGGCCGCCTCAACCGCGTTCGTGGAAATGGTCGTAGACGAGCTTGGCCATGCCCTCCGAAATGCCCTCGACCTTGAGAAGATCGCCGAGCGCGGCGCGCGAGACGGCCTTCGCCGTGCCGAAATGGTGGAGGAGGGCGCGCTTGCGCGAGGGGCCGATGCCGGCGATCTCGTCCAGCGGATTGGCCACCAACTCCTTCTTGCGCTTGGCGCGGTGCGTTCCGATGGCGAAGCGGTGCGCCTCGTCGCGCAGACGCTGGACGAAGTAGAGGACCGGATCGCGCGGCGGCAGCGAGAAGGGCTCGCGCCCTTCCACGATGAAGCGCTCGCGCCCGGCATCGCGGTCGATGCCCTTGGCGATGCCGATCGTCGTCACCTTCTCGGCGATGCCGAGTTCGGTGAGGATCGCGCGCACCGCCGAGATCTGCCCCTTGCCGCCGTCGACCAGCACGAGGTCCGGCCAGGCCGGCAGGTCCGGCGCATCGGCGGCGTCCTCCACGGGCGGGGCCTCGGGCGCCGGGCCGGCGTCGCCATGCTCCTTCACGAGGCGCGAGAAGCGCCGGGTCATGACCTCGCGCATCATGCCGAAATCGTCGCCGGGCGTGATCTCCGTGCTCTTGATGTTGAACTTGCGGTACTGATTCTTCACGAAGCCCTCCGGCCCCGCCACGATCATGGCGCCGACGGCGGCCGTGCCCATGATGTGCGAATTGTCGAAGACCTCGATCCGGCGCGGCACCTGCGACAGCTTGAACGTCTCGGCGACGCCCTTGAGAAGCCGGGCCTGGGACGAGGTCTCCGCCAGCCGCCGGCCCAGCGCCTCGCGCGCGTTCGTCAGCGCATGGTCGACGAGATCCTTCTTCTCACCGCGCGCCGGCACCTGGATCTGCACCCGGCGCCCGGCCTTCACGCTCAGCGCGTCGCAGAGAAGCTCACGATCTTCCATCTCCACCGAGGCGAGGACGAGGCGCGGCGCGGGCGTCGAATCGTAGAACTGCGCCAGGAACGCGCCCAGCACCTCGGTCGGCTCCAGCGAGGAGTCGGCGCGCGGGAAATAGGCGCGGTTGCCCCAGTTCTGTCCGGTGCGGAAGAAGAAGACCTGGATGCAGGTGAGCCCGCCCTCGGTGTGGATGGCGAAGACGTCGGCCTCCTCCACGCCGGCGGGGTTGATGCCCTGGTGGCCCTGGATATGGGCGAGCGCGGAGAGGCGGTCGCGATAGATCGCGGCACGCTCGAAGTCGAGATCCTCCGAGGCTTCCTGCATGGCCTTCGCCATGCCCTGCTTCACCTGGCTGGAATGGCCGGAGAGGAAGCCCTTCGCCTCGTCCACGAGGCCCTGGTAGTCCTCGATCGAGATCTCGCGCGTGCAGGGGCCGGAGCAGCGCTTGATCTGGTAGAGAAGGCAGGGCCGCGAGCGGCTCTCGTAGACGCTGTCCGTGCAGGTGCGCAGGAGGAACGCGCGCTGGAGCGAGTTGATCGTGCGCCCGACGGAGCCAGCGGAGGCGAAGGGGCCGAAATAGCTGCCCTTCCGCGACCGCGCGCCGCGATGCTTCATGATGGCGGGCGCTTCGTGGCTTTCGGAAACAAGGATGTAAGGGAAAGACTTGTCGTCCCGCATGAGGACGTTGAATCGGGGTCTCAAGCGCTTGATGAGGTTCGCTTCGAGCAGGAGCGCCTCGGTTTCCGTCCGCGTCGTGACGAACTCCATGTGCCGCGTC
Organism: Aureimonas sp. Leaf427; assembly: GCF_001425485.1. Classification (GTDB taxonomy): domain Bacteria; phylum Pseudomonadota; class Alphaproteobacteria; order Rhizobiales; family Rhizobiaceae; genus Plantimonas. The sequence goes on from NZ_LMQW01000051.1 coordinate 259,127, forward strand.
TCGCGGATCATGCGCGCGATGCGGTTCGTGTGCCCCCCGAGCCGCGTGTAGCTCGTGACGCGCTTCTTCAGCGACTTCGCCTTGCCGACATAGAGGACCTCCTGGTCCTTGCCGAACATGCGGTAGACGCCGGGCGAGTTCGGCAGGCGCTTGACGAAGGCGGCGATCAGCGGCGCGCCCTCCAGCGTCTGGTCGATGTCGCGCCCGCCATGGCTCCAGTCGATCGCCGCGATCAGCTCCGCATTGCCCTGGATCTCCAAGGCTTCGCCGGCGATCTCCTCCTCGTCCTCGGGAAGGTCGTCGTCGAAATCGGTGTCGGCCAGGGTCTCTGTCGTATCGCTCATATCGTCTTCGCTGGTCGGTCGCGGCATCAATGCGCGGCCGGCATGTCGGGTGGGGCGCCGGAACCGGCGGCGTCGCGCCGGAGACGGCGCGGCTCGGAACGGCATAAGGTCCGATCCTCTCTATATGATTCGTCGCCGCGGGAATGGGAGGGGGCGAATGCGGCGGGGGAAAGGATGGGCGTCCTTGCGCCGCAGCCGCCGAGAGCCCACATTTTCGGAAGCAGCGGGACTCGTTCGAATTGTCGGTTTCGATGATACTGGAACCAAGCGGATGGTCGGATACGTTTGCGTTGAACCAGGGAACCCGGCGGGCCGGGAAGGAGGCATGCGATGACGAGATTGCAAGCTTCGCTGAGCGGCGCGGCGCTCTGGCTGCTGGCGGCCGTGCCCGTCGCCTTCGCCGCGGATGCGGTGGCGCCCGATATCGTGCCGGTCGCTCCGATCGAAGGCTCCGCTCCGATCTACATCTGGTCCGGTCCCTATGCCGGCGCCTTCGTCGGCTATAGCGCGCAGACATTCGACCAGTCGAACGGCGCGCGCTTCGACGGAGACGGCGTCGTCGGCGGTGCCTATGGCGGCTACAACTGGCAGAACGATCGCATCGTCTACGGCCTTGAAGCCGATATCGGCGCATCCGGCGTCGAGGCCGGCGGGTTCGACCGGGCGGCCGGCCTGCCGCTCGACACGGAGACCAACGTCTTCGGCTCCCTGCGCGGCCGCGTGGGCGTGGCGGTCGATCCGTTCATGGTCTTCGCCACGGCCGGCGTCGCGGCCTCCGATCAGACGCTGAAACTCGGACCCGCCGAGGATACGAACACCCATCTCGGCTATACGGTGGGCGCGGGCGTCGAGGCGAAGATCACCGACACGATCGATACGCGGCTCGAATACCGCTATTCCGATTTCGGCTCGAAGACCTACGACCTCGGCACGGCGACGACTTCGTCGGGTTTCGACGAACATTCCGTCCGGGCGGGCATCGCGCTGAAGTTCTGATCTGGATGCTTCAGGCGCCGGAAGGTAGCGCCGAACTCGACCAGCCGTCCCTCAGCTGAACGGCTGAAGGTCGTGGAAGGCCGGGAACGTATTCGGAAAATCGGCGAACCACGCCTGGAGCTTGGGATGACGCTCCTGCCATTCGCCCTTGAAGCGAAGTTCGAACCACCCGAGAAGGCCGGCCACGGCGAAGTGAGCGGTGGTCGGCCGAGGTCCGAGATCGTCGATCATGTCCTCGAGGATGGCCAGCCCGCGCCAGGCCTTGCCCATCTGCCTGTCGACCCAGGGCTGGTGCCGCTTCTCGTCGGGTCGGTAGCGAACCTCGTAGACCGTGAGAATCGCGCCGTCGACGATGCCGTCCGCCGTCGCCTCGATCCGCTTGCAGGTCAGCCAGCCCGCCTCGTCCTGCGGAACGAGCCGGTGCCCGCTCTGGCGATCCAGCCAGTCGCAGATGACGGCGCTGTCGTAGAGCCCTTTGCCGTCGGGAAGAACGAGAGCGGGGATCTTGCCGAGCGGATTGGCCGATAGGAGATCGGCCGGCTCCGCTCCGGTGTCGGTGGGAACCAGCTCGAGGTCGATGTCGCAATGGTGGGCGGCCATCCGCACCTTCGCCGCGAAGGGCGAGGCGGACGCATAGAAGAGGCGCATGAAGAGCAGTCTTTCCGGAATGTCTGTCAGCTGCCGATCAGAAGCGGCGGAGCGACTGGCAGTTGGCGCCGTAGACGTACCACTTGTCGAGCCCCAGAACGCAGCCCTCGGCCTTCCAGCCGATCGAGGCATAGCCGAGCGGATGGGCGATCACGTAGTAGATCGTGTGCTTCTGAAGGTTGGAGAGAACGACCTCGCCCTGGCAGTAGCGCCGCTCGATCTGGTGATCCTCGTCCTTCGGGAAATAGGCTTTCTCGAAGGGGTCGCGGAATTCGTTGATCGAGAGATCAGCCTTCAGCATGTAGGCTGCGCCGTATTCGAACTGGTCCTCGACCTGCGCCAGCACCCTTGCATCCTCGCAGGCCGGCACGAGCGCCTTGGCATGGACCTGCGCCGGCGGCTCGGCGCCGTAATAGTCGGCCGCGAAGGAGGGCGCCGAAGCGCCGGATGCGATGGCGGCGGAGAGGACGAGCCCGGACAGGAGCTTGCACATGGATCGGTTTCCCGCTCGGTTGACCCTGGACGGGTCCAAGTTGAGGCAGAACTATGACGCGGACCTTAAGGTTGCTCGCCCGAGATCGCAACGACCTCCGAAGAACCGCGCCCCTCTTTGCCGAGCACCTGTTCCAGAATTGCCATGATCCGCGAAGCGTCCTCCGCGAACGTGTAGGGCGCGTTGACGACGGCAAGGCCGCTGCCGACGAGCCTGTCCTCCGCCGCGAAGGGTTCGCGGAAGAAATCGGCCGCGATGATTCGTCCGATCCCGGTCGCCTTCAGCCCCTCGTGCAGGCGCTTGCGCTCGGCCGGGCGCTTGATCGGATACCAGAGTGCATAGATGCCGGTCGGCCAGCGGCGGTGGGCGGCCGATAGGCCCTCGATCATCCGCCCGATCTCGTCGGGCTGCTCGAAGGGCGGGTCCACGAGCACGAGGCCGCGCTTCTCCTTCGGCGGCACATGGGCGCCGAGCGCGAGCCAGCCGTCGAGCTCGATCACCTTGGTCTGGACGTCGCCGGCGAACAGCGCCGCCAGGGCCGCGGCGTCCACGGGATGCAGCTCGTAGGCCGAAAGCCGGTCCTGACGCCGCAGAAGCGCCCGCGACAGGGCCGGCGAGCCCGGATAGGAACCCGGCTCCGCGCCGGCGACCTCGAGATAGGCTTGCAGCTCGGGCGCACTCGCGGCCGGAGAGGCGAGGAGCCTTGCGATCCCCTCCAGCTGCTCGCCGGTGCGCGTCGCCTCGTCGGAGGAGAGATCGTAGCGCCCCCGGCCCGCATGCGTGTCGATCACGCGGAAGGGCTTCTCCTTGCGCTTCAGATACTCGACGAGGGCAGTGAGGAGCGCGTGCTTGTGCACGTCGGCGAAATTGCCGGCATGGAAGGCGTGACGATAGTTCATGCCTGTCTCCTCGAAGGGGAACCGCGGGCGGCGTGTCGTTGCGTGGTTGGGAACGGATCGTTCACGATCTTGATCCCACCGCACCGCAGCACCAAGTGTCCGCGGCCTTACAGCGGCCGGCGAGCCGCTTTGCAATCCTTGAAAGGACTCGTCCCGTGGCGAAATCCAAGCTTTTCGAACCCTTCGGCCTTGGCCCGATCCAGCTTTCCAACCGAACCGTGATGGCGCCGCTGACGCGCAGCCGGGCCACGAGCGACGGCGTGCCGAAGCAGCTGCATGTCGACTATTACCGCCAGCGCGCCGGTGCCGGCCTCATCATCACCGAGGCGACGAACATTTCCGTCGAGGGTCGCGGCTACGCCTGGACGCCCGGCATCTACAACGACGAGCAGGTCGCGGCCTGGAAGAAGGTGACGGACGCCGTGCACGAGGAGGGCGGCAAGATCTTCCTCCAGCTCTGGCATGTCGGCCGCATCTCCCATCCCGACCTTCAGGAGAACGGCCAGCTGCCCGTCGCGCCGTCCGCGGTCCAGCCGAGCGGCAAGGCCTTCACGGAAGAAGGCTTCAAGGACCATGTGGCGCCGCGCGCTCTGGAGGAATCCGAGCTGCCGCGCTTGATCCAGGACTATGTCCGCGCCACTCAGAACTCCCGCGCGGCCGGTTTCGACGGCGTCGAGCTGCACTCGGCCAATGGCTACCTTCTCGACCAGTTCCTGCGCGACGGCACGAACAAGCGCACCGACCGCTACGGCGGCTCGATCGAGAACCGCATGCGCTTCCCGCTGGAAGTGCTCGACGCCGTGATCGCGGCCTGGGATGCCGAGCATGTCGGCGTGCGCATTTCGCCGGTGACGGTCATGGGCGGCTCGTTCGAGAGCAACCAGCAGGCCGTCTTCAACGCCTATGTCGAAGAGCTGGAGAAGCGCCATCCGGTCTATCTCCACGTCATCGAGGGCCAGACCGGCGGCGATCGCAAGAAGGACGACTTCGACTACGCCGCGCTCAAGAGCCGCTTTTCCGGCGCCTACATGGGCAATAACGACTACGATCTCGACCTCGCGGTGAAGCGTCTCGAGGCCGGCGAGGTGGACCTCGTCTGCTACGGCAAGCTCTTCATCTCCAATCCCGATCTACCCGCGCGCCTGGAACTCGGCGCCCCGCTCGCCGAATGGGACCAGAGCACCTTCTACGGCGGCGACGCGAAGGGCTACACGGACTATCCCGCGCTCACCAAGGAAGAGCGCATGCGATACGCCGTGGCCGCGTAAAGCCTCGAGCGATCGATCGGCGGCCGGGGCAGCGATGCTCCGGCCGTTTTCGTTGATCGCAAGCATCATGAAGAGGAATAACATTCCGGCCTCTGCCGCGTTATGCTGGCCGTCATGAACATCGCTCTTCCCGCCTCCACCGGCCGGACCTTCACCGGCCACACCGCCTGTCCCCACGACTGCCCTTCGACCTGCGCGCTCGACGTCGAGGTCGCGGACGGACGGATTGGCCGCCTGCGCGGCGCGCGGGACAACGACTACACGGCCGGCGTCATCTGCGCGAAGGTCGCGCGCTATGCCGAGCGCATCCACCATCCCGCCCGCCTCCTGACGCCCCGCCAGCGCACGGGCGCCAAGGGATCGGGCTCCTGGCGCGAGATCGGCTGGGACGACGCGCTGGATCTCGTGGCGGAGGCCTTCGTCAAGGCCGAGGCTCGGTACGGCTCGGAGGCCGTCTGGCCCTACTACTACGCAGGCACGATGGGCCTCGTGCAGCGCGACGGCATCAACCGGCTGCGCCATGCCAAGCGCTATTCCAACCAGTTCGATTCCATCTGCACCAACATGGCCTGGACCGGCTGGCATGTCGGCGCGGGGCGTCTCTCCGGCGTCGATCCGCGCGAGATGGCGGAGGCCGACTGCGTCGTCATCTGGGGCACGAACGCCGTGGCGACGCAGGTCAACGTGATGACCCATGCGACGCGCGCCCGAAAGGAGCGGGGCGCGACGATCGTCGTCATCGACATCTACGACAATGCCACGATGAAACAGGCCGACACCGCCCTGAAGCTGCGGCCGGGCTCGGATGGGGCGCTGGCCGCTGCGCTGATGCACTGCGCCTTTCGCGACGGGACGGCCGACCGCGCCTACATGGCCGAGTTCACTGACGATCCGGCCGGGCTCGAAGCCCATCTCGCCACCCGAACGCCGGGCTGGGCCGCCGGCATCACCGGCCTCTCCGTCGCCGAGATCGAGGCCTTCGCCGCGCTGATCGGCCGGACGCCCCGCACCTTCTTCCGCCTCGGCTACGGCTTCACCCGCCAGCGCAACGGTGCCGCCTCCATGCACGCGGCGCTCTCCGTCCCCGCCGTCTACGGGCACTGGCGCCACAGAGGCGGGGGCGCGTTCCACACCAATTCCGACATTTTCGGCCTCGACAAGCAACTCATCATGGGCACGGCGAGCCGTGATCCCGCCATCCGCCATCTCGACCAGTCGCGCATCGGTCCGGTTCTGACAGGCGATCCCGCCGCGCTGCAGGGCGGCCCGCCCGTCCTCGCCATGCTGGTGCAGAACACCAACCCCGCCAATGTCGCGCCGGAGCAGCGGCTGGTGCGGGACGGGCTGGCGCGCGAGGACCTCTTCGTCGCCGTCCACGAGCATTTCATGACGGACACGGCCGAGCTTGCCGATCTCGTCCTGCCCGCGACCATGTTCATGGAACATGACGACATCTATCGCGGCGGCGGCCAGAGCCACATCCTGCTCGGGCCGAAGCTGGTGGAGGCGCCCTCGACAGTGCGCTCGAACCACGTCGTCGTCGAGGAGCTGGCCAAGCGGCTCGGCGTGGCCGACCGTCCGGGCTTCGGCCTGACGGAGCGTGACCTCATCGAGGACCTGCTCGCCCGCTCCGGGCGCGGGACGCTGGCCGATCTGGAAGCCGGCCGCTGGCTCGACGTCCAGCCGAGCTTCGAGGACGCCCATTTCCTCAAGGGCTTCGGCTGGAAGGACGGTCGCTACCGCTTCCGCGCGGACTGGCTGAACCTCTCCGCTCCGAACACGCCCCCGGCCTCGATGGGCGGAACGCAGGGGCCTGCGGCGTCGCTGCCGGTCTTTCCCGACCACGCGGCGCTCGACGAGCCGACCAATGCCGAGCACCCGTTCCGCCTCGCGACCTCGCCGGCGCGGCAGTTCCTGAACTCGAGCTTCGCCGAGACCGAAGGCTCCACCTCGCGCGAGCGGCGGCCGGAGCTGATGATCCATGCCGAGGATGCGGACCGGCTGGGGCTTGCCGACGACGCTCTCGTCGAGATCGGCAACCGCCGCGGCTCGCTGCGACTGCCCGTCCGGGTGTCCGATACGGTCCGCCCCGGCTTCGTGCTCCACGAAGGCCTCTGGCCGAACTCGGCCTTCGCCGGCGGGGAGGGGATCAACACGCTGATCGGTGCGGATTCGGTGGCGCCGGCGGGCGGCGTCGCCTTCCACGACGCGACGGTCTGGGTGCGGCCTGTGTGAACCCGAAGTCGCCCGCCGGAAGGGCCATCGAGCAAGCGCCTTTCAGAAGGCACGTTCTTCGCCCCTGCGGGGAGAAGATGCCGGCAGGCAGATGAGGGGTATGCCGGCGGTGGCTTGAAGGGCGGTTGCGTCGAACGCGGCAGCTTTCGGTCCCGGTCTCAACGGGACTGTCGGCGGGCCGCCCCTCATCCCCCTGCCGGGACCTTCTCCCCGGAGGGGAGAAGAAGCTGCCCTCCACCGGTTGCTGCCGGAAAGCAGCTCGCTTTCAGTCCAGCTCCACGATCGCCACGCGCCGGTCGCGGAAGCAGAGCGCAGCCTTGCCGTCGAGCAGTTCCAGCGCCCGGTTGCCGAAGATTTCGCGCCGCCAGCCGGACAGGGCGGGAATGTCCGCCGAGGCGCCCTTGGCGGCCAGCTGTTCCAGATCGTCCGTGGAAGCCAGCATCTTGCCGGCGACGCCCTTTTCCTCGACGACGATCTTCAGGAGAACCTTGAGGAACTCGACCGCGGCGGCGGTGCCTTCGGGCATCTGGGTCTGCTTGGGCAGGGGCGGGAGGTCCGCCTTCGGGATGGCCAGCGCCCGCTCCACCGCGGCCAGGATCTGGATGCCGATGGCCGAGCGCTCGAAGCCCTTGGGGATCGCGCGCATGCGGCTGAGCGCCTGCTCGTCGCGCGGCGCCTGCTGGGCCAGCTCGTAGATCGCGTCGTCCTTGAGGATGCGTCCGCGCGGCAGGTCGCGGGCGCGCGCCTCGCGCTCGCGCCAGGCGGCGACCTCCTTCAGGATCGCCAGCTCGATCGGCTTGCGCACCCGGAGCTTCAGCCGCTTCCAGGCGTCGTCGGGATGAAGGTCGTAGGTCTCGGGATTGGAGAGCACGGCCATTTCCTCGTCCAGCCAGCGCTCGCGGCCCTCGCGCTCGATCCGCTCGTTCAGAACCTTGTAGACGTCGCAGAGATAGGTGACGTCGGCCAGCGCGTAGACGAGCTGCTGCTCCGAGAGCGGGCGGCGGCGCCAGTCGGTGAAGCGCGAGGTCTTGTCGATGCGCCCGTCCGTCGTGCGCGACACCAGCTGGTCGTAGGCGATCGATTCGCCGAACCCGCAGACCATGGCGGCGATCTGCGTATCGTAGAGGGGCGCGGGAATGAGCCCGCCGAGCTTGTAGACGATCTCCAGATCCTGCCGCGCGGCATGGAAGACCTTCAGCACCGCCGGATCGCGCATCAGCTCGAAGAACGGAGCGAGATCGATGCCCGGCGCCAGCGGATCGACGAGCACGGCCAAATCGTCCGAGGCCATCTGCACGAGGCAGAGTTCGGGCCAGAACGTCGTCTCGCGGATGAACTCGGTGTCGACGGTGACGAAGGGCGACTTGGCGAGGATGCGGCAGGCCTCTGCGAGGCCGTCGGTCGTGGTGATAGGCTCCATGGCCGTTTCATAGCCGAATTGCGGCAAAAGGCGAACCCTCGCCGCGCGAGAAGCGGCGCATCCCGGCGCGCGGCCTGTGCAGGCCCGCGCGAACAGCGGAAATCTTGACAGGGGCGGGTTCGCATGCGCTTTTCCCGCGACCTTCGCGGCGCCCCATGTGCCGCGAAGCCGCGCTCCATTGCACGAATGCTCCCTTGCAGGACGGCGGCCGGGATCGCGGATCGGACGAACAGCCGGAAAGACCAAGCCATGCATCGCTACCGCAGCCACAATTGTGCGGCCCTGCGCCGGGAGAATGTCGGGCAGACCGTGCGCCTCTCCGGCTGGGCCCATCGCGTTCGCGACCATGGCGGCCTGCTCTTCATCGATCTGCGCGACCATTACGGCCTGACGCAGATCGTCGTCGATCCCGATTCGCCCGCCTTCAAGACCGCCGAGACGATCCGCGCGGAATGGGTGGTGACGGTGACGGGCACGGTCAAGGCGCGCAGCCCGGAGACGACCAACGCCAAGCTGCCGACGGGCGAGGTCGAGCTTTTCGCCGAAGAGATCGAGGTTCTCTCGGCGTCGCGCGAGCTGCCGCTGCCGGTCTTCGGCGAGCCGGACTATCCGGAGGACGTGCGCCTCAAGTACCGCTTCATCGATCTGCGCCGCGAGACGCTGCACAAGAACATCGTGCGCCGCACGCAGATCATCGCGGCCATGCGCCGGCGCATGGGCGAGGCGGCCTTCACCGAGTTCTCGACGCCGATCCTGACCGCCTCCTCGCCGGAGGGCGCGCGCGACTTCCTCGTGCCGTCCCGCATCCATCAGGGCACCTTCTACGCGCTGCCGCAGGCCCCGCAGCAGTACAAGCAGCTGATCATGATGTCGGGCTTCGACCGCTACTTCCAGATCGCGCCCTGCTTCCGCGACGAGGACCCGCGCGCCGACCGCCTGCCCGGCGAGTTCTACCAGCTCGACGTCGAGATGAGCTTCGTCGAGCAGGAGGACATCTTCCAGACGATGGAGCCGGTGATCCGGGGCATCTTCGAGGATTTCGCGGACGGCAAGCCCGTCACGCAGACCTTCGCGCGCATCCCCTATGCCGAGTCGATCCGCAAATACGGCTCGGACAAGCCGGACCTGCGCAACCCGATCGAAATGTCGGCCGTCACCGAGAGCTTCGCCGGCTCCGGCTTCAAGGTCTTCGCGAACATGATCGCGGGCGACCCCGAGGTCGAGGTCTGGGCGATCCCGGCCAAGACCGGCGGAAGCCGCGCCTTCTGCGACCGCATGAACTCGTGGGCGCAGGGGCAGGGCCAGCCCGGCCTCGGCTACATCTTCTGGCGCGAGGAAGCCGGTGCGATCGAGGGCGCCGGCCCGCTTGCCAAGAACATCGGCCCCGAGCGCACCGAGGCTCTGCGCCAGCAGCTCGGCCTCGGCGCGGGCGACGCCTGCTTCTTCGTCGCGGGCAAGCCGAAGACCTTCGCGGCCTTCGCGGGTCTCGCGCGCACGCAGGTCGGCGAGGAACTGAATCTGGTCGATCGCGACCAGTTCAAGCTCGCCTGGATCATCGACTTCCCCTTCTACGAATGGGACGAGGACAACAAGAAGGTCGATTTCGCCCACAACCCCTTCTCCATGCCGCAGGGCGGGATGGAGGCGCTGGAGGGCCAGGACCCGCTGACGATCAAGGCGTTCCAGTACGACATCGTCTGCAACGGCTTCGAGATCGCGTCCGGCGGCATCCGCAACCAGCTGCCCGAGACGATGGTGAAGGCCTTCGAGATCGCCGGCCACAGCCGCGCCGATGTCGAGGAGCGCTTCGGCGGCCTCTACCGCGCTTTCCAGTACGGGGCCCCGCCGCATGGCGGCATGGCGGCCGGCGTCGACCGCATCGTGATGCTGCTCTGCGGCGTCAAGAACCTGCGCGAGATCACCATGTTCCCGATGAACCAGCAGGCCTACGACCTCCTGATGAGCGCCCCCGCCGCGGCGACGCCGACCCAGCTCCGCGAACTCGGCCTGCGCGTCGCGCCGCAGCCCGCGAAGGCCTGAATCTACTGAGGGCGGGGCGGCTTCCTCGGAGGCCGTCCCGCCTGCATCCATCAGCCGCGCGGCAGGTAGGCCGCGTCGAAGAAGGCGAGTTCCAACGCCACGGCGCGACGGAAGAAGTCCCGCGCGATTTCCGCCTCCGCCGGCCCGACGCGGTCGAGTTCGGCGCGCAGGAACGCCACGAGTTCGCGAAACTCGGCATTGTCGTGGAGCGTGACCCACTCGGCATGGACGAAGCTTTCCGGCAGGGGGCGCGGCGCGCGCGAGGCCCAGTCGAGATAGCTCCATTCCGCGACGCCGAGCACGGCCAGCGCCGCCGCATAGGACCGCGTCGCCGCCGCTTCGCGCATCAGCGCCTTGAAGCCGGCGGTCGGCGCGCTGTCCGGCGTCTCCCGCTGTTCGGCTTCGCCCACCCCGAGCGCCTCGAATGCGCGCAGGAAATAGGTGTTCTCCTCGCCGCAGACCACGCCGACGAAGCGGCCGAGATGGAGACGCGCGGCGAAATCGTCGGACGTGGCGATGGCCGCGCCCAGGAGCGCGAGAAAGCTGTCGAGAAAGCGATAGTCCTGGATCAGGTAGGTCGCCATCACGCTGTTCGAGATGCTGCCGTCGTAGATTTCCCGCACGAAGCGGTGCTCGACGGTCCGCGACCACGCTTCCTGGTTGTCCGCTTGCAGCGACGCGCTGAACGACATTTCCGGCTCCTTCACATCCAGGCTGAACCCCTCGCGGCCGCTATCCGTAGCCGGCGATGGTTCGGTGCCTCTACCGTGCGGAGGCGGCTCGATCAATCGCCGTCGGCAAAGGCGAACTCTCCCGCCGCATCCCAGGGACCGCCGCGATAGCGCCAGAGGAGCAGGCCCGTCGCCGTCGCCTCGAAGGGCCGGAACGCCGTGTCGAGCTCGGCGAAGAGCGCCTTGGCCGTCGGTGCCGGCGCCTTGTTCTGGATGGTGATGTGCGGCCGGAACGCCTGAGCGTCCTGCGGGGTCAGTCGGTCGCGCCAGGATGCGGCGAGATCGGCGCGAAGGCCGGAGAGTTCGGCGCTCTCGACGACATAGGCGGACCCGTAGCCGAGGAAGCGCAGGCCCGTGATGGCGAGCGGCAGGCGCGGGGTGGCCACCGCCACCTCCTTCAGACGGGCCGCGATCTCGGGTTCCGCTTCGCCGGGCAGATGGTGGAAAAGCGTCAGATGCGCCGGGATGTGATTGCGCGCCTTGGGGAAATGACGTCGGCGCAGACCGTCGAAGAGGGCGAAGCTTTCGGCGTCGAAGCGAAGGGTTAGAATGAGGGGTGCAAGCTCGGTCATGCCCCTCAAACGCGAACGCCGCCGCAAGGTCCCCTGCGGCGGCGTTTCGTCTCGGCAGCGGCCGGCGGTCTTACTGGGCGGTTTCGCCCTCGTCGCCGTCTTCCACGTCGTTCGCGGTGACGGAGAGATGGAGCACGCTCGGCAAGGTCTGCGGCGCGCCCATGGCCGCGCCCATGATCTGCGTCGCGGGGATCGGAGCATCCGGCTCGATCGCCACCGTCAGCGACTGCGGGTCCTTGAGGAAGGTCTCGACGGCGGTCGAAACCTCCGTCTGGAACTCCGGGTTCTGAAGGGATGCGAGCATGCCGCCGACCTGACCGACGATGCCGGCGATCAGCGCCTCACGCGTCGTTCCAGCCTGCTTGGCCTGATAGTCCAGCATCTTGTTGGCGAAGGAATCGTCGCTGTAGCTGACCACGGTCGAGGCGAGGCTGAGCTGCGACAGGAGACCGAACACGGCCATGCCGCCATTGCCGTCGGGATTGGCCGCCATCTGCTTCTGCACCTCGCGCATGGAGGCGATGAAGGCGGGCGTGTAGCCGTTCACCTGATAGGAGACGTCGAGAGCGCCGACATTCTCGAAGGAGATGTTGAGGGGATCGAGGGACAGCTCGCCGCTCGTCGGGTTCCAGGCCGCCGAGACGGACCCGGTGCCGCTGAGCTGAGGATAGCCGAAATCGACGATCGCCTTGGTCGTCTCGTTCTGCTCGCCCTTGGTGAAGTCCGCCTTGATCGAGCCGACTTCCGCCTCGGTCGTCAGACCACCGCCATCGGCCGCCGTGTTGACGAGGGAGGCGTCGGCGATCTCGACCATCTTGGCGCCGCCTTCCTCGACCGTCACGCCGGCGAGCTTGGCGCTGTCGAAGTAGAAGTCGGACTGGCCGGGCAGGGTGGAGGCGCCCGCCGTGCCCGCGACCTTGAAGCCCGTGACCTCGGCGCCGCTCACCGTCACGGTCTTGGCGCCGTCCTTCTTGACGATGTCGGCGACGGGAATGCGCGCGACCGTCCAGCCTTCGGCGTCCGATCCGGTGACGCCCTCGAAGGTTACGTCGGTCGGCGCGGAGGCGTTCGCGCCCTCGCCGATCGTCACGCCCTTCAGGACGACGTTGTCGCCGCTCTCCTCGGCGCCGGCAAAGCTCATCGGCAGCCCCTGCGCGGTCGAAAGCACCTTCAGCCGGTTAGCGAAGGCCTGCGCGTCGGCAGCCAGCGCGGAGGTCGAGCCGAGCATCAGAAGGGCGAGTCCGGCGAGAATGCGCTTGGACGGAACGGTCATGGAAATTCCTCTCGTGAAATCGTTGCGGATGGTCTGATGGGCGAACTGAGGCAAGAGGAAGGCGTCCGCCTGCGGCGAGGGGGCCGCAAACGACGCCTTCCCCGGGCATTCCCACCGGCCCCGCCGGTTGGCTCGCCCAGATGATAGGGCCCCCTGATCGATCGTCCCGTCCGCGTCAAGCTTTGCCGAGCCGTGGGCTTAACGAAGCCTTCGCATCCGCGTGAAATTCATCTTTGGATAAGGATGTTCCGGTCTTGTTCACCGTGAAGGCATCGAATAAGAGACCGACATGGGCAAGCCAAGCGACCCGCCGGCCGATGGCGGGGATATCGAACCGGTCGATCTGAGGGCCGCGCTCGAAGAGCGCTACCTCGCCTATGCGCTATCGACGATCATGGGCCGCGCCCTGCCGGATGTGCGCGACGGGCTGAAGCCGGTGCACCGGCGGATCGTCCACGCCATGCGCGTGCTGAAGCTCGATCCCGGGCAGGGCTACAAGAAATCCGCCCGCATCGTCGGCGACGTGATGGGCAAGTTCCATCCGCACGGCGACGCCTCGATCTACGACGCGCTCGTGCGTCTCAGCCAGGACTTCGCGATCCGCTATCCGCTGATCGACGGCCAGGGCAATTTCGGCAATGTGGACGGCGATAGCGCGGCCGCCATGCGCTACACCGAAGCGCGGATGACCGACGTCGCGACGCTGCTCCTGCGCGGCATCGACGAGGATGCGGTCGATTTCCGCCCGACCTACAACGAGGAGGACCAGGAACCGGTCGTCCTGCCCGGCGCCTTTCCCAATCTCCTCGCCAACGGCTCGTCCGGCATCGCCGTCGGCATGGCGACCTCCATTCCGCCGCACAATGCGGCCGAGCTTTGCGACGCCGCGCTGAAGCTGATCGAGGCGCCGGAGACGGAGGTGGACGGGCTCCTGCGCTTCGTGCAGGGGCCGGACTTCCCGACCGGCGGCATCGTGATCGACAGCCAGGCCGCCATCCGCGAATCCTACGCGACCGGCCGCGGCTCGTTCCGCGTCCGGGCCCGCTGGGCGAAAGAGGATCTGGGGCGCGGCGGCTGGGTCGTCGTCGTGACGGAGATCCCTTACCTCGTCCAGAAATCACGCCTGATCGAGAAGATCGCCGATCTCCTGACGGCCAAGAAGCTGCCGCTTCTGGCCGACGTCCGCGACGAATCGGCGGAGGACGTGCGCGTCGTCTTCGAGCCCAAGAGCCGGACGATCGACCCCGAGATCCTGATGGAATCGCTCTTCCGGCTGACCGAGCTGGAAAGCCGCATTCCGCTGAACATGAACGTCCTCTCCGGCGGTCGCGTGCCGAAGGTGATGAACCTCAAGGAGGTGCTCGCCGAATGGCTGGAGCACCAGCGCGACGTGCTCCTGCGCCGTGCGCGCTTCCGGCTGGCGGCGATCGAGCGGCGGCTGGAGATCCTGGCCGGCTACCTCGTCGCCTTCCTGAACCTCGACGAGGTCATTCGGATCATCCGCTACGAGGACGAGCCGAAGGCCGAGCTGATCCGGACCTTCGAGCTCACCGACGTCCAGGCCGAAGCCATTCTCAACATGCGTCTGCGCTCGCTGCGCAAGCTCGAAGAGTTCGAGCTGAAGCGCGAGTTCGACCAGCTGAGCGAGGAGAAGGCCGAGAAGGAAGCGCTGCTCGCTTCCGAGCCTCTGCAATGGAAGGCGATCGACGCCGAGGTTCGCGCGGTTCGCGAGGCCTTCTCCAAGAAGACCAAGCTCGGCAAGCGCCGCACGACCTTCGCCGATGCGCCTCAGCGCCAGTCCGTCGATATCGACGCGCTTCTGATCGAGCGCGAGCCGGTGACGGTGGTCCTGTCGAAGAAGGGCTTCCTGCGCGGCATGCGCGGCCATCTCACCGATCTCTCCGCGCTGACCTTCAAGGAAGGCGACCAGCTCAAATTCGCCTTCACGGCGATGACGACGGACAAGATCATCTTCCTCTCGACCGATGGGCGCGCCTTCACCATGGGGGCGGACAAGCTGGCGGGCGGGCGCGGGCAGGGGGAGCCGATCCGCCTCGCCTTCGAGCTGGAGGACGCCGCGGACATCGCGCTCGGCTTCGTCGCGGTTCCCAAGCAGCGCCGCCTCCTGATCTCCTCGGACGGCTACGGCTTCCTGGTCGACGAGAGCGAGATGATCTCGGGCACGCGGCGCGGCAAGCAGCTGATGAACGTCGCCGACGGGGTTCATCTGGCGGCGGCTGTCCTCGCCACGGGCGACAATGTCGCCATCGTCGGCGAGAACCGGAAGATGCTGATCTTCCCGCTGATCCAGGTGCCCGACATGGCGCGCGGCAAGGGCGTTCGCCTCCAGCGCTACAAGGATGGCGGCTTCTCCGACGCGAAGGTCTTCACGCTGGCCGAAGGTCTGGGCTGGCAGGGCGCAGGCGGGCGCAGCTTCCAGCGCACGGCGGACGAGCTCTTCGAATGGCGCGGCGACCGAAGCCAGTCCGGCCGGATCGTGCCGAACGGTTTTCCGAAGTCCAACCGCTTCGGGTAGGCGGGGACGCTTCTCGGTTCATCGCGGTCGGATCAGTCCGGCCCGGTCTCCACGAAGCGCTCCCAGCCTTTCGGCTGCAGGTGCTCCTGCGGCTGGAAGCGGATCTTGTAGTCCATCTTCCGCGAGCCCTTCACCCAATAGCCGAGATAGAGATAGGGCAGGCCGAGCTTCTTGGTTCGCTCGATATGGTCGAGGATCATGTAGGTGCCGAGGCTGCGGTCCTGCTCGGCGGGATCGAAGAAGGAATAGACCATCGACATCCCGTCGCCCATCACGTCGCTGAGCGCGGCGGCGATGAGCGGGCCGTCGGAACTGGCGAGAAAGCGCGAGTCGGGGCCGCGTTTGCGATACTGGATCACCCGCGTGTCGACCTGGCTGTCCTCCACCATCATCGCATAGTCGAGCACCGACATTTCCGACATCCCGCCGCGCGCATGCCGCCCGTCGAGATAGCGCCGGAAGAGCGAATACTGCTCCGCCGACGGCTCGGGATCACCGATGCGGCCGATGATGTCGCGATTGTTCTGAAGGATGCGGCGCATGGAGCGCGTCGGCTGGAACTCGTCGACGAGGATGCGCACCGAGATGCAGGCCCGGCAGCGTTCGCAGGCGGGTCGATAGGCGATGTTCTGCGAGCGTCGGAAGCCACCCTGGCTCAGGAGATCGAGAAGCTCGGGCGCGCGCTCGCCGATGAGGTGGGTGAAGACCTTCCGCTCGAACTCGCCCGAGAGATAGGGGCAGGGAGAGGGCGAGGTGAGGAAGAATTGCGGGGTCTGCGGATGGACCGTCATGCAAGCGGAAACCTATGATTCCATCCGACGTCGGCGATCGGCTTGCCGAAGGATAACCACAACCGCCGTCACATGAAAACCGGCGGGTGCGAGCGATCGCAAGATCGCCTGCACCCGCCGGCAAAGGATCAGCGGCGCACGACGACCGTGCCGAGGAGAAGGTCCTGCACGAGCTGCTTGCGCGGCGTGAAGAGGCCGACGAGGAGGATCGCGGGCGTCAGAACCGCGTTCGCCGCCCAGAAGACGACGCCGTGCAGGATCGCCAGAACGGGATCGACGAGGGCCCCGTCCAGCCGCTCGATTCGAAGACCGAGAAGCCGCATGCCGGGCGTCGCCTGCGAGGTCCCGCCCATGGTGAGGCCGATATAAGGCACGGCGATCAGCGGAAAGAGCATGGCGTAGAGCATCCAGCCGAGGCCGAAGGTCACGATGCCGAGGAAGAAGATCATCACCGAGACGGGAATCATCAGCAGCGCGACGATCGAATAGTCGATCAGGAAGGCGACCATCCGCCGCGTCCTGACACCATCGTAGAGGCGCCCGTCGTCGAGCGGCCGGCGTTCGAAGGAAGAGGAGTAGGTCATTGCGGTCCCGAATGGAGAGGAGGGGCCGGCCATCGCCGGCGGTCGTCCTTCAGATGGGAAGCGGCGGCGCGCCCTGCAATCTCCGGTCTAGCCGTCGAGCCCGAGCATCTTGCGCGCGGCGCGCGGCGCGAAATAGGTGAGGATGCCGGCGGCGCCCGCGCGCTTGAAGGCGCCGAGACTTTCCATCATCGCCCGCTCGCCGTCGATCCAGCCGTTCTGCGCGGCGGCTTCGATGACCGCGTATTCGCCCGAGGTCTGATAGGCGAAGGTCGGCACGGCCAGCTCGCGCGACAGGCGCGAGACGATGTCGAGATAGGGCAGGCCGGGCTTCACCATGATCATGTCGGCCCCTTCCGAAATGTCCTGCGCGGCTTCCCGCAGGGCCTCTTCGCTGTTGCCGTAGTCCATCTGATAGGTGCGCTTGTCGCCCTTCAGCAGCCCGCCCGAGCCCACCGCGTCGCGGAAGGGGCCGTAGAAGGCCGAGGCGTATTTGGCCGAATAGGACATGATCATCGCGTCGCGCAGCCCCTCCGCGTCGAGCGCTCCGCGGATGCAGGCGACGCGGCCGTCCATCATGTCGGACGGGCCGAGAATGTCGCAGCCCGCGCGCGCCTGGACGAGCGCCTGCTCGCAGAGCACCTCGACGGAGGCGTCGTTGTCGATGCGGTCGCCCCGCAGGATGCCGTCATGGCCGTGGCTCGTATAGGGATCGAGGGCGACGTCGCAGAGAATGCCGACCTCCGGCACCGCCGCCTTGATGGCGCGCGTCGCCGTGCAGACGAGATTGTCCGGGTTCAGCGCCTCGCGGCCCGTCTCGTCGCGGAGCGCTGGCGTCGTGAACGGAAAGAGCGCAACGACTGGAATGCCGAGGTCGCGCGCCTCGCGGGCGGCCGCCACCGCGCTCGCCACGGACCGGCGGAAGACGCCGGGCATGGAGGCGACCGGCTCGTCCGCGCCTTCGCCATCGCGCACGAAGATCGGCCAAATGAGATCGGCGGGCGTCAGAACGGTCTCGCGCACGAGCCGCCGCACCCAGTCGTTCTGTCGAAGCCGTCGCATGCGCACGCCTCCGGTGATGGAATCGATGCGGTCGCTGATATGGCTTGCCATGGCGTCTCGTCCTGTGGCCGGTGGCGGGGAACGCGCTCGAACCTTCGTGGGAGCATCGATCGTGCGAGGGTCTAGACCATGCCGAGGCGACCCCGCAACGGGTGGAGGCCGGCTTTCCCGATCGCCGCCGGCGGCCCGCGCCGCTCCGCGATTGACGGACCGGCCCGGCGACTTTAGCTCTGCCCCGCTCGGCGGTCCCCGCCGAGGCGGGCAGCAGGCGGTTCCGTGCCCTGCGGCCGAATGCGTCCGGCTCGTCCTTTCCGGCCAATGATGGGCAGACCTTCGATGACGGCTCTTCCTCCCACGATCACCGAACGCGCGGCGAGCGACCGGGCGAAGGACGAGCGCGCCGAACGCCTGAACCGGCTTCTCACCGTCGTGCTCTGCCGTGTCGCGGGCTTTCTGATGTTCTGCCTCGGCACGCTTTACTGGATACGGATCGTCGGCGTGCACGAGGGCGCGCTCTGGCGCTTCGATCTGATGCCGACCGCCTGGAAGGTCGCCGCCGCGTCACTGGCCGTCCTCTACCCGGTCGCCGGGGTCGGTCTCTGGATGACGGTGTCCTGGGGCGCCGTGATCTGGGCGCTGATCGTCATCGGCGAGGCGCTGATGCATGTCGGACTGCCCGAGATCTTCGGCGAGGCGGACGTGCTTCTGACCGCGAACGTGGTGGGATTCCTCCTCCTCCTCGTGTTGCGTCTCGTCGGCTGGTGGGAGGGCCGCCGACGCCTGTCCAGGAGCATGCGCCCGCTTCTCGACAATAAGACTTAAAAGATTCCACGCGAACGCATAACCCATTAAGCAAGTCGGCCGAAGGCACATTGGTCATAGGCTGTTAAGCTTGGGTTTTAAGTCGAATTTTATGCCGCGCCGCTAGTGTCGGGATCAAGATGGAGCCAAGTCGAGAGCATCCGTCGCTAGCAACAGCGGAGCCTATAGTATGAAGAACCAGATGAAGACCGACGTTGTTGCGCTGGCCGAGCCGAAGCAGGAACTGAAGGCGCTTTATATGGAGACCCTCCAGCTCGTCGAACGCCTGCACCGCCGCCTGCTCGACGTCGTCAAGGACGAGTTCGACCGCGCCGGCCGGACCGACATCAACGCCGTCCAGGCGCTGCTCCTCTTCAACATCGGCGACAGCGTCCTGACCGCCGGCGAGCTGCGCACTCGCGGCTTCTATCTCGGCTCCAACGTTTCCTACAATCTGAAGAAGCTGGTCGATCTCGGCTTCATCGACCACAAGCGCTCGCGCGTCGACCGCCGCGCCGTCCGCGTTCAGCTGACGCCGGCCGGCATGGAAATCGCCGCCAAGGTCGCCGACCTCTACGATCGCCACATCGGCTCGATCGACAAGGTGGGCGGGCTCGACGAGCAGGAGTTCCAGAAGCTGAACAAGGCCATGCAGCGCCTCGACCGGTTCTGGAACGACCAGATCCAGTATCGCCTCTGATCGTCATCGACGTCGGTATCTCGAAAAGGCCTCGCGCTCCTGGAAATGGGACGCGAGGCCTTTGCGTGTCAGGAGGGCGGAATTCGGCCGGACCTGCCCAGAGTTCGGGCCAGGGTCCACGCTTTGGCCATATTACCGTGGATTCAAGACCATAAGCACGCATGTCTGGCAAAGCACCGCCGAAGGGCAGCGTTTTCCTTTCGTTTACCACGGGGCCTCATAACGGACCGCTGGTGAACGAGAATTCTGCGAGGGTCGAGATGAACGAAGGCACCAAGGGGTCCGACAAGGGCACGATGTCGCGGCGCAAGCTTCTGGCGGGCGCTGCCGCTGCCGGCGCTGCCCTTCTGCCCGGCGCCGCCTTTGCGCAGTCGGCGCTGAGCGATCTCCTGGCCGCGCCGACGCGCGGCAACTGGGACGATCAGTTCGACACGCGCGGCTCCAGCGGCGGCACGGCCAAGGTTAGCTCCAACCAGCCCGTGTTCTCGCCCAATACCATCACCTCGATGCAGCAGGCGATGGGCAACTATCAGCAGATCGTCGGCATGGGCGGCTGGCCGCAGGTGCCCGAGGTCGGCAAGCTGCAGCTCGGCGTTCAGAACGCGGCCGTCTCCACCTTGCGCCAACGCCTGATGGTCTCGGGCGATCTGTCCCAGTCCGCCGGCCTCTCGCCCGCCTTCGACAGCTATGTCGACGCCGCGACGAAGCGCTTCCAGACCCGTCACGGCCTGCCCGACGACGGCGTGATCTCGACCTATACCTACAAGGCGCTGAACGTGCCTGCCGATATCCGGCTCGGCCAGCTCCAGACCAACATCGTCCGCCTCCAGTCCATGTCGGGCTTCCTGGGCGAGCGCTTCGTGATGGTCAACGTGCCGGCCGCGGCGATCGAGGCCGTCGAGGGCGGCCGGGTCGTGCAGCGTCACACGGCTGTCGTCGGCAAGATCGACCGCCAGACGCCGATCCTCAATTCCAAGATCACGAACCTCAATCTCAATCCCTACTGGCATGCGCCGGAATCGATCGTCCGCAAGGACATCATTCCGCTCATGCAGAAGGACCCGACCTACCTCACGAAGAACGACATCAAGATCTTCGCGCCCGACGGCACCGAGATCCCGCCGCAGTCGATCAACTGGAACACGGACGAGGCAGCCCGCTACCTCTTTCGCCAGGAGCCCGGCAAGAACAACGCGATGAGCTCGGTGAAGATCAATTTCCCGAACACGCATGCGACCTACATGCACGACACGCCGCAGCAGAGCCTCTTCTCCAAGCTGATGCGTTTCGAGTCCTCGGGCTGCGTACGCGTCCAGAACGTCCGGGATCTCGTCGTCTGGCTCGCCCGCGACGAGCCGGGCTGGGACCGTCAGTCGATCGAGCGCGTGATCGCCACGCGCAAGCGCCAGGACATCAACCTGAAGAACCCGGTGCCGGTCTACTTCACCTATATCTCGGCCTGGGCGACCGATCCGAACGTCGTGCAGTTCCGCGACGACATCTACCACCGCGACGGAGCCGAGCAGCTCGCGATGAACGATCTCCAGGCCGTCGCCTATTCCGGCAACGAGCAGGTTCTGACGCAGGCGGCCGATCAGGCCTACTGATCGTCCGAGGGTCGCACTGAAAAGAAGCCGAGGGCGCAAAGCGCTCTCGGCTTCGTCGTTTTCCAACGATGATTGGCGGACGGCCAACGACATGGTATCGGCCACCGTCGCCAGCCGGCACCCCAGCGGGCATCAGGGCGGCACGAAACGGAGAGAACCGATGTCCGAAGCGCAGCGCGCCGAGTCCCCGTCCGATTTCGCCACCTTCTTCGAAGACGGTATCGCCGACAGCGATCCCGCGCTCTTCGATGCGATGAAAGGCGAGCTGCATCGCCAGCAGCACGAGATCGAGCTGATCGCCTCGGAAAACATCGTCTCCCGCGCCGTTCTCGAGGCGCAGGGCTCCGTCCTCACCAACAAATATGCGGAAGGGTATCCGGGCCGCCGCTATTATGGCGGCTGCGAATATGTCGACATCGTCGAGGAGCTCGCCATCGAGCGCGCCAAGCAGCTCTTCGGCTGCAGCTTCGCCAACGTGCAGGCCAATTCCGGCAGCCAGGCGAATCAGGCCGTGCTCCTGGCGCTCTCCAAGCCGGGCGAGACGCTGCTCGGCATGAGCCTCGATGCCGGCGGCCATCTGACGCACGGCGCCAAGCCGAACCTTTCCGGCAAGTGGTTCAACGCGGTCCAGTACGGCCTCGACCTCGAGACCGGCCTCATCGACTACGATCAAGTCGAGGCTCTGGCAAACGAACACAAGCCGGCGATCCTGATCGCGGGCGGCTCGGCGTATTCGCGCATCATCGATTTCGCCCGCATGCGCGCCATCGCGGATTCGGTCGGCGCCATTCTCTGGGTGGACATGGCCCATTTCGCCGGTCTCGTCGCCGGCGGCGCGCATCCGAGCCCGTTCCCCCACGCCCATGTCGCGACCTCCACGACCCACAAGACGTTGCGCGGCCCGCGCGGCGGTCTCGTGGTGACGAACGACGAGGCGATCGCCAAGAAGATCAACTCCGCGATCTTCCCCGGCCTTCAGGGCGGCCCCCTCATGCACGTCATCGCCGGCAAGGCCGCGGCCTTCGGCGAGGCGCTGCGCCCGTCCTACAAGTCCTACATCGCCTCGGTCGTCTCGAACGCCAAGGTCCTGGCCGAGACGGTTCGCGAGGGCGGCTTCGACATCGTCTCCGGCGGCACCGACACGCATCTGATGCTGGTCGATCTTCGGCCGAAGAACCTCACCGGCAAGGCCTCCGAGGTCGCGCTCGGCCGCGCCGCGATCACCTGCAACAAGAACGGCGTTCCGAACGACCCGGAAAAGCCGACGGTCACCTCCGGCATTCGCCTGGGCACGCCGGCCGCTACCACGCGCGGCTTCGGCAATGCCGAATTCCGCGAGGTCGGCAAGCTGATCGTGGAGGTTCTGGACGGGTTGAAGGCCGCCAATTCCGACGAGGGCAACGCCGCGACGGAAGCCCGCGTCAAGGAGAAGGTCGAGGCCCTGACCGCTCGCTTCCCGATCTATACCGGCCTCGGCTGAGAGCGGGACGAGAGCGAGGCGCGACCGGCATGCGCTGCCCCTACTGCGCCTCGCAGGACAGTCAGGTGAAGGATTCGCGTCCGGCGGAGGATGGCGCCGCCATCCGCCGCCGCCGAGTCTGCCCCGATTGCGGCGGCCGCTTCACGACCTTCGAGCGCGTGCAGCTGCGCGAGCTGCAGGTCCTCAAGAAGTCCGGCCGCCGCGTTCCCTTCGATCGCGACAAGCTCGCGCGCTCCGTCCAGGTCGCGCTGCGCAAGCGGCCGGTGGAGGCCGACCGCGTCGAGCGGATGATCTCGGGCATCGTCCGCCAGCTGGAATCGACCGGCGAGAGCGAGATCACCTCGGACCAGATCGGCCTTCTCGTGATGGAGGCCCTGCGGGGCCTCGACGAGATAGCCTATGTGCGCTTTGCCTCCGTCTATCGCGATTTCCGCGAGGCGAGGGATTTCGCGGCCGTGCTCGGCGAGCTCGAAGACGCGCGCTCCGACGGCGAGCCGGCGGACGACCCGCGGGAGCCCTGAACGATGAGCACGGATGAGCGCGTAGAGATCGATCGCCGTTTCATGGCGGCGGCGATCCGCCTGTCCGAGCGCAACACCGGCCTGACCGGCACCAATCCGTCCGTCGCGACGCTGCTGGTGCGCGACGACGGCGCGGGCCCCGTGATCGTCGGCCGTGGCATCACGGCGCCGGGCGGCCGCCCGCATGCCGAGACGGAGGCGCTGGCCGAAGCCGGGGCGCTCGCCGTCGGCGCCACCGCCTATGTCACGCTGGAGCCCTGCGCCCATCACGGCCGTACGCCGCCTTGCGCCGAAGCGCTGGTGACGGCGCGGATCGGCCGTGCCGTCTCGGCCTCGGGCGATCCCGACGACCGGGTGGACGGGCGCGGCCATTCGATCCTGCGCAAGGCCGGCATCGCGCTGACGACGCGCGTTCTGGCGCCCGAGGCCGCGCGCGCCATGTCGGGCTATCTGATGCGCAGCACGGCGCGGCGTCCGGAGGTGACGCTGAAGCTCGCCATCTCCCGCGACGGGTGCATCGGCAGAGCCGGGGAGGGACAGGTCGCCATTACCGGGCCGGTCGCCAACCGGCAGACGCATCTCCTGCGCGCGCGCTCGGACGCGATCCTCGTCGGCGTCGGCACGCTGAAGGCCGACGATCCGCAGCTCACCTGCCGCCTGCCGGGCCTTGAGGCCCGCTCGCCGCTGCGCATCGTTCTGGACGCCCGGCTGGAGGCACCCCTGACGGCAGGCGTCGTCGCCACCGCGCGCCATGTGCCGACCGCCTTCGCCGTCATCGGCGACCGGCCCGGCGCGGGGCGCTTTCGCGAGGCCGGCTGCGAGATCATCGCCTGCGAGACCGATCCCGGAAGCGGGCGCATCGCGCTGCCGGAGCTTCTGGAGGATCTGGCGGCGCGCGGCATCGCGACGGTCCTCGTGGAGGGCGGCGCGACCGTCGCGCGGCAGTTCCTCGCCGAAGACCTCGTCGATCGGCTGATCCTCGTGGAGGGCGAGGGCGAGATCGGCGCGGGGGGGCTTGCATCTCCGATCGATCCGCACGACGTGCCACAGCGCTTCGCGAGGACGCGGACATCCCGCTTCGGCCGGGATCGCTGGACCGAATACGACCGGCGCCCCGGCGCCTGAGGATCACCGACCATGTTCACGGGTATCGTCACCGACATCGGCCGCATCGCCAGCACCGAGGCCCTCGACCAGGGACGACGCTTTCGCGTCGAGACCGTCTACGATCCCGCCGGCATCTCGCTCGGCGCTTCCATCGCCTGCTCGGGCGTCTGCCTCACCGTGACCGCGCTGCCGGGCGAGGGCTCCAACGAGCGCTGGTTCGAGGTCGAGGCCTGGGAGGAGGCGCTGCGCCTGACCACGGCCGGCGCCTGGGGGCAGGGCACCCGCATCAACCTGGAACGGGCGCTGAAGGTCGGCGACGAGCTCGGCGGCCACCTCGTGTCCGGTCATGTCGATGGCATCGCCGAGATCGTGGAGGTGACGGAAGAGGGCGAGGCCGTCCGCTTTCGCCTGAAGGTCGCGCCCGAGCACAAGCGCTACATCGCCCGCAAGGGTTCGGTCTGTCTCGACGGAACCTCGCTGACGGTCAACGGCGTCGCCGACGACGTCTTCGACGTTCTCCTGATCCGTCATTCCCTGGCGGTGACGACCTGGGGCGAGCGGCGCGCCGGGGACCGCGTCAACCTGGAAATCGACCAGATCGCGCGCTATGCCGAGCGCCTCTTCGCGCCGGACGCGGGCTGACCGTCCCGGCCCGCGCATCGCTTTCCTGCGGAAGCGAGATACCGCGCGGGTCCGACATGCTCTATAGGGTCGCTCCAACCCCGCCGACGATCGACGCTTCGAAAGTTCACCTATGTCCAATCCCCATATCCTCATCGTCGAAGCCCGCTTCTACGATCACATCGCCGATGCCCTTCTCGTCGGCGCCAAGGCCGCGCTGGAAAAGGCGGGCGCGACCTTCGACGTCGTGACCGTGCCGGGCGCGCTGGAGATTCCGGCGACGATCAGCTTCGCGCTGGCGGCCGAGGATGCCGGTGGCGTGTCCTATGACGGCTATGTCGCGCTCGGCTGCGTCATCCGGGGCGAGACCTATCATTTCGACATCGTCGCCAACGAATCCTGCCGCGCCCTCATGGACATGTCGATCAACGACGGCATTGCCGTCGGCAACGGCATCCTGACGGTGGAGAACGAGGAGCAGGCGCTCGAGCGCGCGCTCGTCGATCGCAAGAACAAGGGCGGCGGCGCGGCCGACACGGCCCTCCACATGGTCGCGCTCCGCGAAAAGCTGGGGGCCTGAGCCCCATGTCAGACGCGGCCCCCAAACCCATCCGGCACGCGAACAAGCGCGGCGCAGCGCGGCTCGCCGCCGTGCAGGCGCTCTATCAGATGGATGTCGGCGGAACCGGCCTTCTCGAGACGGTCGCCGAATACGAGTCCTTCCGCCTCGGGCAGGAGGTCGACGGCGAGACCTACCGCGAGGCCGATGCCGCCTGGTTCCGCGACATCGTCTCCGGCGTCGTGCGCGGCCAGACCGCGATCGATCCGCTGATCCACACCTCGCTGACGCCCGACTGGCCGCTGGCGCGCCTCGACACGACGCTGCGCGCCATCCTTCGCGCCGGCACCTACGAGATCACCGCGCGCAAGGACGTTCCGGTCGCCGTCATCATCGTGGAATATGTCGATATCGCCAAGGCTTTCTATGCCGAGGACGAGCCGCGGCTCGTCAACGCGGTCCTCGACCGCGTCTCGCGGCGCGTGCGGGGCGAGGGGCGGGGGACGAGCTGACCGCTTCGGCCGCGGCCGCCTCGATCTTTCCCGCGACCATGCCCATGCCTGACTGACGGCGATGGCCGCCGGTATTCCTCCTTTCCCTCGCGAGCCCTTCGATGCCGGATGATTGGATGGCCGGGCTCTCCGGCCAGGGCCTCGCCTTCGTCGTTCTCGCCGCTTTCCTGGCCGGGTCGGCGCGTGGCTTTTCCGGCTTTGGCGCCGCCCTCATCTTCATCCCGCTGGCGAGCGCGGTGGTCGGCCCGAAGCTCGCCTCCGCGACGCTCCTCGTCGTCGACGCCATCCTGACCCTCGGCATGCTCCCGGCCGCGTTTCGCCTGGCCGATCGCCGGGAGGTCGCGACCATGGCGCTCGGCGCCGTGGTCGGCGTGCCGCTCGGCACTCTGGCTCTCGCCGTCGTCGATCCCGTTCTGCTGCGATGGGCGATCTGCAGCCTTGCCTTCCTTCTTCTCCTCTTCCTTATCAGCGGCTGGCGCTATCTCGGCCGCCCGCACACGGCGCTGACCGTCGGCGTCGGCGGTATCGCGGGCGTCTTTTCCGGCGCGGCGCAGCTCGGCGGATCGCCGGTCGTCGCCTATTGGCTGAGCGGCTCCAGCGCCGGCGCGAGGGTCCGTGCAAACGTCATCGCCTATTTCGCCGTCTCCACCGTCATCTCGATCGCGAGCTACCTCGTCGGCGGCCTCTTCGAGGCGCGCGTCTTTCTTCTTTGCGCGCTCGCCGCGCCGACCTATGCGATCGGCCTGAGGCTCGGCTCGACGCTTCACCGCACGACCGACGAGCGCCATTTCCGGCGCGTCTGCTTCGTGTTGATCGGCGCCTCGGCCGTCGCGGGTCTTCCACTCTTCGACGGTCTCTGGCGCTCCTGAGCCTCTCAGTCCGTCCGCCGTCGGATCGCGGCCCCTTCGCCGCAATGCCTGCGGTCGCTTGACGCGCCATGACCCTCCTATAACGTCCCCCTGTCCGAAGCGGCCGGCAAGAGTCGCGTGAGGGCCAAGGCTTTTCGAAGAAGAGCGGCCGGCAAAGTCCGGTCTGGGGGGGACGAAACGGCATGTCGAACATACTACTCATCGTCATACTCTGCGGAGCGCTATCCATCGCCTACGCGGCATGGGCGACGCGCTCCGTGATGGCGGCCGATCAGGGCAACGCGCGCATGCGCGAGATCGCCGGCGCTATCCGCGAGGGCGCGCAGGCCTATCTGGCGCGGCAATACACGACCATCGCCATCGTCGGCGTCATCGTCCTGGCGCTCACATGGTGGCTTCTCTCGGGCTTTGCCGCGGTCGGCTTCCTCGTCGGCTCCGTCCTGTCCGGCCTTGCCGGCTTCATCGGCATGAACGTCTCGGTGCGCGCGAACGTGCGCACGGCGCAGGCCGCCTCGCGCTCGCTCTCGGCCGGTCTCGACATCGCCTTCAAGTCCGGCGCCATCACCGGCATGCTCGTCGCGGGCCTCGCCCTGATCGGCGTCGCCGGCTATTTCTGGGTTCTCACCAGCCAGCTCGGCTTTACGGCCTCCGACCGCACGGTCATCGACAGCCTCGTCTCGCTCGGCTTCGGCGCCTCGCTGATCTCGATCTTCGCGCGCCTCGGCGGCGGCATCTTCACCAAGGGCGCCGATGTCGGCGGCGATCTCGTCGGCAAGGTCGAGGCCGGCATTCCCGAAGACGATCCGCGCAACCCGGCGACCATTGCCGACAATGTCGGCGACAATGTCGGCGACTGCGCGGGCATGGCGGCCGATCTCTTCGAGACCTATGCCGTCACCGTCGTCGCGACCATGGTGCTCGGCGCGATCTTCTTCGTCGGCCAGCCCATGCTGGAAAGCGTGATGATCTACCCGCTCGCCATCTGCGGCGCCTGCATCATCACCTCGATCGTCGGCACGTTCTTCGTCCGGCTGGGCGCGAACGGCTCGATCATGGGCGCGCTCTACAAGGGCCTTTGGGCGACGACCCTTCTCTCGATCGGCGGGCTGGCGCTCGCGACCTATGCCACGGTCGGCTTCGGCGAGATCGGCACGACCTCGGCGGGCCTTGCGATCAACGGTCTGAACCTCTTCATCTGCGGCGTGGTCGGCCTCGCCGTCACGGGGCTGATCGTCTGGATCACGGAATACTACACCGGCATCGGCTTTCGGCCCGTGCGCTCGATCAGCCAGGCCTCCGTTTCCGGCCATGGCACCAACGTCATCCAGGGTCTCGCGGTCTCGCTGGAATCCACGGCGCTTCCGACGCTCGTCATCGTCGCCGGCATCGTCTCCACCTTCCAGCTGGCCGGGCTCTACGGCACCGGCATCGCCGTCACCGCCATGCTCGGCGTCGCCGGCATGATCGTCGCGCTCGATGCCTTCGGTCCCGTCACGGACAATGCCGGCGGAATCGCGGAAATGGCAGGCCTTCCGGCCAATGTTCGCAAGTCCACCGACGCGCTCGACGCCGTCGGCAACACGACGAAGGCCGTGACCAAGGGCTACGCGATCGGCTCGGCTGGTCTCGGCGCCCTCGTGCTCTTCGCCGCCTACAATTACGATCTCCAGTACTTCGTCGCCGAAGCGGCGGCCGGCCGGGGCTACGAGTATTTCCGCGACGTCGTGCCGGACTTCTCGCTGACCAACCCCTTCGTCGTCGTCGGCCTGCTGCTCGGCGGCCTCATCCCGTACCTCTTCGGCGGCATCGCCATGACGGCGGTCGGCCGCGCGGCGAGCGCCGTAGTGGAGGAGGTCCGTCGCCAGTTCCGCGAGAAGCCCGGCATCATGGCCGGCACCGAGCGGCCGGACTATGCGCGGGCGGTCGACATGCTGACGCGCGCGGCCATCCGCGAGATGATCGTGCCCTCGCTCCTGCCGGTTCTCGCCCCGATCGTCGTCTATTTCGGCGTGCTCCTGATCGCGGGCAAGAGCCAGGCCTTCTCCGCGCTCGGCGCCATGCTGCTCGGGGTCATCGTCACCGGCCTCTTCGTCGCGATCTCGATGACATCGGGCGGCGGCGCCTGGGACAATGCCAAGAAGAGCTTCGAGGACGGTTTCGTCGATTCGGCGGGCCAGCGGCACATGAAGGGCTCGGAGGCCCACAAGGCATCCGTCACGGGCGATACGGTCGGCGATCCCTACAAGGACACGGCCGGCCCCGCCGTGAACCCGGCGATCAAGATCACCAACATCGTCGCGCTTCTCTTGCTCGCCATCCTCGCGCACCACTGAAGCGAGTGCCAAGAACGCCGAGAGCCCGCCGGTCTCACGATCGGCGGGCTCTCGGCGTTTTAGAGGATGTCGCGGTCTACTTGCCGAACATGCCCTTGAACCCGCCGCTGATCAGCATGGCGACGTCCATGATGGCGAGATAGGCGTTGGAATGGGTGGGCACGGCGAGATAGCGCGATTCCCAGCGAGGCTCGAACTTCGACTTGAAGGCGCGCAGGCCCTGGAAATTGTAGAAGGACTCGCCGCACTCGTAGACGGTCTTGCCGAGTTGGTTCCAGAGCGGCGCGCCGTCCTGGTCGCCAAGGCCCGCCAGCGGCGCCATGCCGAGGTTCAGCGCGGCGAAGCCCTCGTCCTTCAGGTGGAGCATGGTCTTCACGAAGAGAAGATCCATCATGCCGCGATGGACGCCCGGCACGAAGCGCATGAGATCGATGAAGGCGGACTGGCGCCGGTCCGTCACAAGCACGGAGGCGAAGGCGACGAGCCGCCCTTCGAAGCGCATGATCGCGACCGGCTGGGTCGCGAGATAATCGGGAATGAAGCTGCCGAGCGAGAAGCTCTTTTCGCGGGCGCGCGTATGGCCGAGCCACGCGTTCGAGACCGCCTCCAGCTCCGGCATCAGGGCCGGCACGTCGCAGGCGGGAACGAAGGAGAACTGCAGCCCGTCGCGCTCGGCCCGGTTGGTCGAGCGGCGAAGGCTCAGCCACTTGCCGCCCTTCATGTCGAAGGTCGCAAGATCGACAACCGCCTGCTCGCCGAGCTTCAGGCTCTTCAGGCCCGCCTCGAAGCAGGCGCCGAGAAGGGCGGGGGAGGCCTGGTAGAAGACCGGGCGGCAGCCGGACGCGCGGGCCGTCTCGCAGAAGAGGTGGACGAGGCCCTCCCAGCGATCGGCCGGCCCGATCGGATCGGACAGCGCGATCATCGACCGGCCGCGCCGGGCATACATGACGAAGGCTTCGCCGTCTTCGCTGAAGAGGATATCCTTGTCGGCCATGCGCACGAGATTGGCTTCGCCGAGCCCCTGGCGCTCGACGATCCGCACGGCCGCCTCCATCGCCTGTGCCGCGTCGAGAACCGGTGCCGGCGCCTTCGGCTGCACGAGGCTTTTCAGCGACGTCATCAGGCCGGCGCGGCGCGAGCCGTCGACCGGGCGCAGAAAGCGGATGTTCGAGGCGGCAGGCTTCGGGGTCGAGGCGGCGGAGTCGATGGACACGGAACGGGCCGTTTCCAACTCGTCGGCAAGCGTGGCGAGAGCAAGACTTTGCATCGTAACCCGGTCGGTGGCGGATGCTGCGAAATGCCGGCCGGCGGCGACAACGCAGCGTCCAGGTGGCGCTGAGAGCGCAACCTATAGGCTTGCGGTGCTTGCCTTGTTCTTACGGCTCATGACTTTACGGCGGACCTGTGGCGCAAACGCCGATTCACGCTTAACGAATTGGCGCCGAAGCGGAGCTTTCGACCCTGCTCCAGCGCTCGCGTCGTCAGAGGGACGGGATCGTCGAGACGATCCACGCCGTTTAGCGCTGCGGGCCGATGCCGCGGTCTTCCTGCGAGCCGATGCTGCTCGGGGCGCCCGCGCCCGCGCCGGGAACGCCCGGCTGCAGGATCTGTCCGAGCAGGCTCGCGTCCTTGCCGCCGGTCGGGGTCGTGCGGGAGATGAAGTCGAAGACCTTGCCGTTCTGCAGGCCGTAATTGGCCAGCCGGTCCACCGTGCCTTCCTTGTTGAAGTAGATGCCGAGCACCCGCTGGTCGACCAGCGTCGGCTTCATGAAGGCCATGGTGCGAACGCGCTTCTGCGAGATGTAGTAGAACACCTCGTTGTCGAAGGTCGCGGTGGTGGAGGGCGAGCCGAGCGCCAGAATCACCTGCTCGCGGCTCGAGCCGACCGGCACGAGCGCGATGGTCTGCTCGTCGACGATATAGCCCTGGTTCAGGGTCTCGGCCGTCGAACAGGCGCTGACCGTGGCAAGGCTGCCGAGAAGTGTGGCGCCGAGCGCGGCCTGCAGAATTCGTCCGTTGCGGATCACGCGTGACATCTCCCTGGAACGGCGTCCGGACGTCCCTAATCCCCATGCAAGGCAGGATCGCGGCAAAGCCTTGCGATCCCCTCCGGTCGGCCTCAACTAAAGCACTCCGCCCGGCGTTGCAATCGGACGGAAGGCGTGTCACGGCCCGGCTCTACGGGAGGCCGCAAGATCGATGCTGAAGAGATGGAAGGCGCTGAGCCGCAACCGCGAGATCGTCGACGACCTCTATGCCGGGATCGTCGAGACGTCCCGCCGTCCGGTCCTCTTCACCGAGGGTGGCCTGCCCGACACGGTGATGGGCCGTTTCGAATCGCTGTGCATCTCGGTGTTCCTGTTCCTGGCGCGATGCGGTGACGACGCCGCGCTGAAGCCGCTGGCGCAGGATCTCGTGGATCGCTTCATTCTCGACGTGGAGGATTCGATCCGCGAGCTCGGCATCGGCGACGTCTCGGTTCCCAAGCGCATGCGCAAGCTGGCCGGCATGTTCTACGAGCGCGTCGCGGCCTATGACGCGCCGCTGGGCACCGGGGATCAGGCCGCTCTCGCGACGGCGCTGCGGCGCTTCGCGCTGGCGGGCGCCGGGACCACCGAGCAGGCCGCGCATCTTGCGCGCGACATGAACGAACGGCATCAGGCCTATGGCCGGCTTTCCAACGCGGCGATTCTGGCCGGCCGACTGGATGGAGCGGGGGTGACATTATGACGAACGACGACGCCAAGCCCCGCCTGGAGGGGCCGAGCTTCTGGATCAGCGTCTCGCGCCTGCCCAAGAACGGCATGCCGATCGTCTTCGAGGCGCGCGCCGACGAGCGAGAGGCGCTGGCCCGCCGCCTGGATATTCCCGCCGTCGAAGCTCTGCAGGCGGACGTCAATGTGGAAGCCTGGCGCAGCGAGGGCGTTCGGATCGTCGGCACCTACCGGGCCGAGGTCGTGCAGTCCTGCGTCGTCACGCTCGATCCCGTCCGGCAGACGATCGAGGAGGAGGTCGATCTCATCTTCGTGCCCGAGCAGTCGCGGCTGGCGAGGCCGTCCTCGCCCGTCGACGGCGAGCTTCACCTCGACCCCGAGGGCGAGGATATTCCCGAGACCTATTCCGGCGATCGGCTGGATTTCGGCGAGGTCCTGTCGGAGCTGGTTGCCCTCGCGCTCGATCCCTATCCCCGAGCGTCGGGCATCGATTTCCAGGATTTCGACACCGATCCGGAGCCCGAGGCCGGCAAGGTTTCGCCCTTCGCCAAGCTGGAGAGTCTGAAGCGCGGGTCGTAGAGGCCGGCGCCCCACCTTCGCCGCCTTCGCGGTGCAACGCAGGGCGCGTCTGGACATGAGACGGCGGCGGGGCTGGCCCTCGGTTGTCAGCCGGTTGGAAATGACTATGGTCGCGCCGCGTCGAACGGTCCGACAGGCGAAAGCGAGCAGGCTTTGAAGCAGAATTCCGGTGTGACGATCTCCATCGATGCGATGGGTGGGGATCATGGGCCATCCGTCATCCTGCCCGGCGCCAACATCGCTCTCCAGCGCCATCCGGGGCTT
This sequence comes from Aureimonas sp. Leaf427, assembly GCF_001425485.1. GTDB lineage: Bacteria > Pseudomonadota > Alphaproteobacteria > Rhizobiales > Rhizobiaceae > Plantimonas. Next base: position 291,683 of record NZ_LMQW01000051.1, read on the forward strand.
CGCTTCGTCATCTTCGGTGAGCAGGATCAGGTCATGCCGGTCCTCGACACGCTGCCGCAGCTGAAGGCCGCCTCGGTCTTCCATCACTGCGACGTCTCGATCCGCATGGACGACAAGCCGAGCCAGGCGCTGCGCCAGGGCCGCTACAAGTCCTCCATGTGGCGCGCCATCGAGGCCGTGAAGACCGGCGAGGCCGGCGTGGCGTTTTCGGCCGGCAACACCGGCGCCCTCATGGCGATGGCGAAGTTCTGCCTGCGCACCATGGCCAATATCGAGCGTCCGGCGATCGCGGCGATCTGGCCGACGCAGCGCGGCGAGAGCATCGTGCTCGATGTCGGCGCGACGATCGGCGCGGACGCTCAGCAGCTTCTCGACTTTTCCATGATGGGCGCCGCCATGGCGCGCGCGCTCTTCGGCATCGAGCGCCCGACGGTCGGCCTCCTCAACATCGGCGTCGAGGAGGTGAAGGGCCAGGACGACGTTCGCGAGGCCGGGCGCCTCCTGAAGGAGACGCCGCTCGGCGGGCTCGAATATCACGGCTTCGTCGAGGGCAATGATCTCGGCAAGGGCACGGTGGACGTCGTCGTCACCGAAGGCTTCACCGGCAATATCGCGCTGAAGACGGCCGAGGGCACGGCGCGGCAGATCGCCGGCTACCTGCGCGAGGCCATGACGCGCACCTGGCTCGCCCGGCTCGGCTATCTTCTCGCCAAGGGCGCCTTCGACCGGCTGCGCGACAAGATGGACCCGCGCAAGGTGAATGGCGGCGTCTTTCTCGGCCTCAACGGCATCGTCATCAAGAGCCATGGCGGCACCGACGCCGAGGGCACGGCCGCCGCGATGGACCTTGCCTACGCCATGGCCGAAAACGGGCTTCAGCAGCGGATCGAGGACGACTTGCGCAATTTCTATCTGAGGGTCTCCGACGAGGCCGTCGCGGGTGCCGCCGTTGCGGATGCCACCCCCGTGGAGGCGGTTCTTCCGGCCGCCGAGATTCCGGAGGCCGCCCGATGAGCGTCGTCCGTTCCGTCGTGCGCGGCACCGGCTCCATGCTGCCGGCCCGCATCATGGCCAATGCCGATTTCGAAGGCATGGTCGAGACCTCCGACGAGTGGATCGTCCAGCGCACTGGCATCAAGCGCCGCCACATCGCGGACGAGGGCGAGACGACGGTCTCGCTCGCCGAGGGCGCCGCGCGCCGCGCGCTCGACGCCGCAGGACTTCAGCCCGGCGATATCGACCTCATCATTCTCGCCACCGCGACGCCGAACAACACCTTTCCCGCATCGAGCGTCCAGGTGCAGCGCCGGCTCGGCATCCATCATGGCTTCGCCTTCGACATGGCCGCCGTCTGCAGCGGCTTCGTCTATGCGCTGACGACGGCCGATCTCTACCTGCGCGGCGGCATGGCCAAGCGGGCGCTGGTGATCGGCGCCGAAACCTTCTCGCGCATCCTCGACTGGGAGGACCGCTCCACCTGCGTGCTCTTCGGCGACGGCGCGGGCGCCGTCGTGCTGGAGGCGGTGGAGAGCGAGGGCACGGCCGAGGATCGCGGCATTCTCGTCTCGCGCCTGCGCTCGGACGGCGCCCACGAGGAGAAGCTCTATGTCGATGGCGGTCCCTCCACGACGGGGACGGTCGGCAAGCTGCGCATGGAAGGCCGCGAGGTCTTCAAGCATGCCGTCGGCATGATCACCGGCGTCGTGGAAGAATCATTCGCCGCGCTGAGCATCGATGCGAACGACATCGACTGGTTCGTGCCGCATCAGGCGAATCGCCGAATCATCGACGCCTCCGCCAAGAAGCTCGGCATCGCGCCGGAGAAGGTCGTCGTCACGGTCGACGACCACGGAAACACGTCGGCCGCATCCATTCCGCTCGCTCTCGACAGGGCTGCCCGCGACGGTCGCATAAGGTCGGGCGACTTGATTCTGCTGGAGGCGATGGGCGGCGGCTTCACCTGGGGCGCCGTCGTCGTCCGCTGGTGACCCGCGGCGCTTGATTTGTTGAGCAACTTCGATATCTTGGCCGAAATTCACGAACGGTTGCCGCTGGGGAGCGGCCCGCTCGCGGATGTGAGGGGAACAGCGCGGATGGTCCGGTCGGAGCATCGTCGTCGCGCAGGCAAGGGGATTTCGGATGGTCGATCGAACGGTCACGCGCGCAGACCTCGCCGAGGCGGTCTTTCGCAAGATCGGTCTGTCGCGGACCGAATCCGCTTTCCTCGTCGAGACGATCCTCGAGGAGATCTGCGCCACCATCGCCCGTGGCGAGTCGGTGAAGATCTCCTCCTTTGGCTCCTTCCTGGTGCGCGACAAGAACGAGCGGGTCGGACGCAATCCCAAGACCGGCGAAGAAGTGCCGATCTCGCCCCGCCGCGTCGCGGTCTTCAAGCCGTCGAACGTGATGAAGGACCGCATCCTGGAATCGCACGCCAAGCGCCGGGCCCCGGGTGCCGCGCCCGTCGAGATGCTGAAGGCGGCCGAGTAAGTCTCTACGGCTTTCGGTCGTCTCCCGTCTCACCCGGCCGGTTCACGGTCGGCCGTCCCGCCCACGCCCGGCTGCCTGCTGGTCCGTCCAAGGCCGATTCGCCGACTGGCCCCGATCGACTGGAGTGACATGACCGACAAGAGCATCGACGCTTTCCGCACGATCAGCGAGGTCGCCGAAGACCTCAACCTCCCGCAGCATGTCCTGCGCTTCTGGGAAACGCGCTTCACGCAGATCAAGCCGATGAAGCGCGGCGGTGGCCGCCGCTACTATCGGCCGGACGATGTCGAGCTTCTGAAGGGCATCCGCTACCTGCTCTACGTGAAGGGATTCACGATCCGGGGCGTGCAGCGCATTCTCAAGGAAAACGGCAACCGCTTCGTGATCCAGATCGGGGCGGGGGACGTCGCCGCGCTCGACGATATCCAGTCGGGGCGCACCGCCGGGCCTCTGCCGGAGGACGGCGAGGGCGAGACGGAGCCGCAGGTCGAGGATTTCGACGTGGAGGCCGACGAGCCCCGCGAGCCCGTCCGCGCCCATCAGGACCGCCCGCGCGGCCTCTCCGCGCTTCTGCGCCGGGGCGAACGCGACGCCGAATCCGGCCCCCAACTCGGTCTTCCCACCGAAAGCGCCGCCAGCCTCCAGGATGTCATCATGGAGCTTCTGGAGTGCAAGCGGCTGCTCGATCAGGTGCGATAGGGCGGATCGGGCGAGGCGGGCGAGCGCCGCCTCAACCTTCTTCGCGATCCCCGCAAAAGGGGGTTGCGCGCGAGCCTCCCGCTCTCTAAAGGTTCGCTCAGTCGGAGCGTAGCGCAGCCTGGTAGCGCACTTGGATGGGGTCCAAGGGGTCGGAGGTTCGAATCCTCTCGCTCCGACCAATTTCCCAAAATCATCACGATTGAATTCGATCATGCCGAAGGGCATGGTTTGCATTCGGCCGGCGACCGTCGCGCCGCCGCGGCTTCGATGGCCGCGTCAGCTGGGCTTGCGGCCGAGTTCGATCGTCAAATCGTTCAGCGTGCCCTGGATATGAGCCGAGCAGAGCTTGGCGGAGGCCGTGCGGTCCTTGGCTTCCCAGGCAGCGAAGAGGGCCTCGTGCTCGCCGATAGCCCGGTCCGGCCGGCCGCTCGCCTGGAGATGGTGCACGACGTAGCGCTCGGCGATGATCTGGAGGCGTTCGGTCGTCTGGATCGTCACGGGGCGGGCGCAGGGGCGCACCAGGGCCATGTGGAAAGCCCGGTTCAGCGGACCCGCCGCCGCCTTGCCGCCGGCGGCCGAGGCGTTGAGAGCGGCCAGCGCCGCGCGGGCGACCAGGATGTCGCCGGGGCTCGCCTTCGCGCAGGCCGCCGCGACCGCGTCCGGCTCGATCTTCAGGCGCAGCTCGAACACGTCGTAGGCTTCCGCGGCCGATAGCGGGCGCACGAAATAGCCGCGATTGGCCTTAGCGAGAACGAGGCCTTCCTGTTCGAGCTTGGCGAAGGCCTCGCGCAGCGGGATCTTGCTGACGCCGAGTTCGGCCGCCAGCGCATCCTGCCGGATCGCGCCGTCCTCGGACAGCTCGCCCGCGACGATCCGGTCGCGGACGATATCGACGATGCGCGCGGCAAGACCGGTCCGCACGAGGAGCGGCGTCGCGCTCATACGACCTGGAAGCCCTGCCAGAACGTGTCCGCCCGGTCGATCCAGATCGTGTTGAAGCCGGTCGCGATGGCCGAGCCTTCGATCGAAGGGATGATGGCGGCCTCGCCGGCCAGGTCCGTCTTGGCTTCGACGCGGCCGGTGAAGCGGCTGCCGATATAGCTTTCGTGGACGAAGCGGTCGCCGACGGCGAGGCTCCCCTTGTCCGCCAGATGGGCGAGGCGGGCGGAGGTGCCGGTGCCGCAGGGCGAGCGGTCGATGGCGCGGTCGCCGTAGAAGACGGCGTTGCGCCCGTCCGCCCCGTTACCGCGAGGCTTGTCGGCCCAGAGGACATGGCTGACGCCGCGGATCGTCGGGTCCAGCGGATGAACCGGCGTGAAGGCCTCGCCGACGAGCCGGCGAACGGAAGCGGACAGCTCGATCAGCCGCGCCGCCCCGAGATCGTCCAGCGAAGTGTAGGCGCCCTGCGGCTCGACGATGGCGTAGTAGTTGCCGCCATAGGCTACATCGACCGACAGCGGGCCGAAATCCGGCACGTCGATGGCGATGCCACGCGCCGCGACATAGGCGGGAACGTTGGTGATGCGCACGAAGCTGACGCGATCGCCCTCGGTGCCGTAGGCGACGTCGATGATGCCGGCCGGCACCTCGATGCGCAGCTTGCCCTGCTCGCGCGGCTGGATCAGCCCGTGTTCCAGGCCGAAGGTCACCATGCCGATCGTGCCATGGCCGCACATGGGCAGGCAGCCGCTCGTCTCGATGAAGAGGATGCCGATATCGGTGTCCTCGCGGGTCGGCGGATAGAGGAAGCCGCCCGACATCATGTCGTGGCCGCGCGGCTCGAAGCAGAGCGAGGTCCTGATCCAGTCGAAGCGCTGGAGGAAGTCCTGGCGGCGCTCCGACATGGAGGCGCCTCGCAGGAGCGGCGCGCCCCCGGCGACGAGGCGCACGGGGTTTCCCGCCGTGTGCCCGTCGATGCAGAAGAACGTGTGCCGCATGAGCGTCAGGCCGCCTTGGCGGGAGCAAGGCTCGGGCGCGTCGCGGCGGCCCGCTCGACCATCGCCGTCACCTCGGCGCGGCGCGCGCCGGTCAGCGGCAGGCGCGGCATGCGCACGCGCTCGGAGCCGCGGCCCATGATCTGTTCGGCCAGCTTGATCGACTGGACGAGATCGTGCTCGGCGTCGAGATGGAGAAGCGGCATGAACCAGCGGTAGATCGCGCGGGCCGTCTCCCAGTCGCCGCGGTCGGCGGCGGCGACGAGCTGCACGGATTCCTGCGGGAAAGCGCTGGTGAGGCCGGAGACCCAGCCCTTGGCGCCGAGCATGAGGCCTTCGAGTGCGACGTCGTCGAGACCGGCGAAGAGCTCGTAGCGGTCGCCGAACTCGTTGAGGAGGTCGGTGAAGCGGCGCGGATCGGGCGCGCTCTCCTTCACCGCCTTGATGTTCGGCACGTCCTCCAGCGCGTGGAGCACGTCGGCGCCGATGTTCACGCGGTAGGCCGGCGGGTTGTTGTAGAGCATGATCGGCAGGCTCACCGCCTCGGCGACCGCCTTGAAATGGGCGACCAGCTCGGCGGGCTTGGGCACGTAGACCATGGCCGGCAGCAGCATCAGGCCGTCCGCGCCGAGCTTCTCGGCGTCGCGGGCATAGGCGACGGCGCGTCGGGTGTCGAACTCGGAGACGCCGGTGACGACGGGCACGCGGCCCGCGACGGCTTCGACCGCGCCCTTCAGGATGGTGCGCTTTTCTTCGGGGTCGAGCGAGTTGTTTTCGCCGCAGGTGCCCATGACGATCAGACCGTTCACGCCGTCGCGGACCAGCGCGTCCTGAACCTTCTGCGTCGCGTCGTGGTCGACCGCGAGGGTCTCGTCGAACTGCGTGGTGACTGCGGGAAACACGCCATGCCAGCCGGTCGTCATCTCGTTCTTCCTTTCGCTCAAAAATCGTATACGATATACGACAGAAACGTCGGGGAGCGTCAAGTGGCAGCCAATACGGTCGTGATCGGCGGCGGAATCGTCGGACTTTCCTCGGCGCTTGCCCTGCAGAGGGCAGGGGTCTCGACCCTCGTCGTCGACTCCGGCGGGCCGGACCTGGCGGCCTCCTGGGGCAATGCGGGCCACATCGCGATCGAGCAGGTCGCCCCGCTCGCCTCCTTCGCCACGATCCGCTCGGCGCCCCGCCGGCTGACGATCGCCGGCGGCGCGCTGTCGCTTCCCCTTCGCGATGTCGGGCACTGGCTGCCCTTCGCCCTCCGGCTCGCGCGCGCCTCGACGCCGGATCGATACCGGCACGGCGCGGCGATTCTCGGCGGCCTTCTCGCCGATGCCATGCCGGCCTGGCGCCGGCTCGCCGCGAGCCTTCCCGGCGAGAGCATCCTGAAGGAGGAGGGGCATATCGTCGTCTGGCACGATCCGCGTGCGGCGGCCCGCGGCGTCGAGGCCTGGACCTCGGCCGATATCGGCACGGCGCGCCTTCGCGTCGCGACGCCGGCCGAGCGACAGGATCTGGGTCGCCTCATGGCGGTGCCGCCCGCCGGCGCGCTGATCTTCGAGAACACGGCGCAGGTGTCGAGCCATGCGGCTTTGCGGGAGGGGCTACTCGCCGCCTTCCGCGCGGCCGGCGGGCAGATGCGGGAGGATCGGGTCCGGGGTCTGACGCTTCGCGGCACGAGAGCCGTGCTGGCGCTGGCGTCGGGCGAGACGCTGGAGCCGGCCCGCGTGCTCCTTGCAGCCGGGGTGCAGGCCGGCCAGTTGCTGGAGCCGCTCGGCACGCGCGTTCCCATCATCGCCGAGCGCGGCTACCACATCGAAAGCCCCGACCATGGCTGGCCGGAGGGCACGCCGCCGGTCGTCTTCGAGGATCGCTCGATGATCGTGACGCGCTTTTCGGCAGGGCTTCGCGCGGCGAGCTTCGTGGAGTTCACCGGGCCGCGCTCGCAGCCCGATCCGCGCCGCTGGCGGACGCTGGAGCGCCATGTCAGAGAACTGGGCCTGCCCCTGCGCGGCACGCCTGCGCGCTGGGCCGGCGCGCGCCCGACCCTTCCCGACTACCTGCCGGCGATCGGCCGGTCCGAAGCGGCGGACAATCTCTTCTACGCCTTCGGCCATCAGCATCTCGGACTGACGCTCGGCCCGATCACGGGAGAACTCGTGTCGAGCATGATGGCGGGCCCGGGATTGCCGGCGGATCTCGCCTCTGCCCTCAGTCTCGAGCGCTTCGCCCCCAGGAACGCTTCACGAGTCTGATCATACGTATGCAAGCAGTATCCCGGTGCCGATTGGAGCGCTTGCTCGGGAGGCCGGCGATTCGACTGACGCTCCAGTTTTTTGACCAGTACTCTTCATCGAATTGCAAGGCGCTTGAAGCCATATATCCACCGACATGATCGATCCATGAAGATCGTCTCGGGGGCTGCATGGGGCAAATGGCGTTGACGCGGAAGAGGGGGATCGAACGCGGTCTCAAACTGCCGCCGGAAGATGCTGTCGCCGACGCCTGTCCGAAGTCGTCGTCGGCGGGGCCGGGAAGCCCTCTGCTCTCGGAGCGCAACAAGCATTTCGAGGCGGCCCTGACCCATATGAATCAGGGGCTCTGCATGTTCGACGCGGAGTCCCGCCTTGTCGTCTGCAACCGGCGCTACCACGAGATCTTCAACCTGCCCCATGATCGTCTCGTCTTCGGCATGACGCAGCAGGCGGTGTGCGAGGTGCTGATCGAGCACGGCTGCTATCCGCCGAACGTGACCTTCGAAGACATACGCGAGTCGACGTGGCAGGCCCTGAAGGCTCAGACGGCCGAACCCATCCTGCGCAAGCTCGCGGACGGGCGCATCCTTTCGGTTCTCTACCGGTCGATCGAAGGCGGCGGCTGGGTCTCGACTTTCGAGGACGTCACTCGGCAGCGTTTGGCCGAGGCCCGGATTGCCCATCTGTCGCGGCACGATGCGCTGACCGATCTGACGAATGTGCGCACGCTTCACACGGAGGCGGGACGTCTTCTGGCAGGGGTCGATGGCGACGAGCCGGCGCTTGCCGTGCTCTCCGTCGATCTCGATCAGTTCAAGACCGTCAACGATCTCCATGGGCATGTTTCCGGCGACGAGCTTCTTCTGGCCGTCGCACGGCGCCTTCGCGAGAACACGCGCAAGGGCGATATCATCAGCCGGCTCGGCGGCGACGAGTTCGTGGTCATCTTTCGCGCCCATGGTGAAAGTGCCGCTCTCGCCAGCGCGCGCCGGCTGCGCAATGCCCTTGCCGAGCCCTACGATCTCTCCCGGGTCCGTCTGCGCATCAGCGTCAGTATCGGCGTCTCGATCTGCACCGACGACGCGCCGCAGATCGAAAAGCTCCTACGGGAGGCCGATCTGGCGCTCCGCCACGCCAAATCGAGCGGGCGCGGGGCGATCCATCTCTTCGACGCTTCCATGTCCGAACTGGTCAGTCAGCGACACCAGTTGGAGATGGAGCTTCACGCGGCCATCGTCGGCGACCAGTTGGAGCTTCACTACCAGCCGCTCGTCGATATTTCGACGAACAGGACCGTCGGCGTGGAAGCGCTGGTGCGCTGGCGCCATCCCACGCGCGGCCTGCTGCCGCCGATGGAGTTCATCGGTATCGCCGAGGACATCGGCTTGATCGCACCGCTCGGCGAGTGGGTGCTCCGGCGCGCCTGCGCGGATGCGGCAGCCTGGCCGGCGCATATCTCTGTCGCGGTGAACGTCGCCAGCGCGCAGATGAGCCGGCCGACCTTCGCCGAAACCGTGATCGGCATTCTGGCCGAGACCGGGCTCGATCCCCATCGCCTCGAGATCGAGCTGACGGAAACCACCCTCTTCGTCGATACGGAAACGACGCTCGGGAACCTCGATGCGCTGAGCGCGCTCGGCATTCGCTTCGCCATCGACGATTTCGGCACCGGCTATTCGTCGCTGAGCTATCTCGGCCGCTTTCCCATCGGCAAGATCAAGATCGACCGGTCCTTCATCGTCGCGGCCGAAACGCGCGGCGATGCGCTGGCGATCATCCGCGCCGTCGCCGGCATCGGTGTCAGCCTGGGCATGACGACGCTCGTCGAGGGCGTGGAGACGCAAGCCCAGCTGAACATCGCGCGGGCGGAAGGCCTCTCGCAGGTCCAAGGCTACTTTTTCAGCCGACCCGTGCCGAAGGGCGAGATCGTGTCTTTCTTCCACGACTGATGCTGGCGGCGCTGGCGAAGGACTGCCGGTATCCCGCGCCCCCCAAAGGTTCGGGAGGCGCGGCGGCGGCCGACGCCGCCGTAACGGCTTCGGCTCCGACATGTCGAAGGTCGGAGCCGCTGGCGTAATCGAGTCCGGACGATCGAGCATCCCGCCTACAGGACAAAAAAAACCCGCCGCGGACGAACCGGGCGGGTTTGAATTTATGCATGTATCTGGGAGGAAACGATGCAGGAAGATCTATACATGCTGCGACGCATCATGTCAGCCGCCCGAACGCATGGCTGCTATGCATCTCTGAGTGATCCTCTGCGATTCGAGGCGGTTGCGGGGAGGAGCGCAGACGGTGCCGCAACGGTGATCGAAGGAAGGAAGATGCTCTCGACCGCTTGATTGCTGCGGTTGCTAAGCGCCGGGACCGCGTCCGATACCCGCCGCGGCCAGCGCCTCCAGGACGCCGCTCAGCGTGATCTGCGTGCCGACGCAGAGAAGGAGGAAGGCCGAAAGACGGGTGACGACCTGGACGCGCGTCTCGCCGAGAAGGTTGGTGATCGTGTCCGACCAGCGATAGGCGAGCCAGATCAGCACCGCGACCGCGAAGGCCGCCAGCGACGTGGCGGTGACGAAGCCGATCGAGCCGCCCGCGCCGGATGGCCGGTTCGAGCCGAGCGCGATGGCGACGGAGATCGTTCCCGGCCCGGTCGTCATCGGCATGGTCAGGGGAAAGAAGGCGACGTCGGCGGAGCCGAGGGCCTCGCCGGCCTGCCGCTGCTTTCGCTCGTCGCGCTGCTCGGGCGCCGAGAGCAGTTCCCAGGCCCAGGCCGCCACGACGAGGCCGCCGGCGATGCGCAGGGCGGCGATGCTGACGCCGAAGAAGTCCATGACCGCCGTGCCGCCCCAGAGAGCGCCCAGCATCACCAAGAGAGCATAGACCCCGATGCGGCCGGCGATCTGCTGGCGCTCGCCATGCGATCGATCGGCCGTGACCTGGCTGAAGATGAAGGCGGTGCCCACCGGATTGACGATCGAGAACAGGGCGGTGAAGGCGAGAAGAAAGCTCCTCACCACGCCGAAATCGTCGCTCATGCCGCCTCCCATGCACCGCCGGCCGATGGTGGGCCGGCCAGCGACCTGGAGCAAGGGGGAGGTCGCTTTTCGCGCCGCCGTTCGGGGCCGAAACGAGGGGGCACCGAGGCCGCCCACGGGTGCGGCGCCTCGGTATGCGAATGGATGGCCCTGCGAGATCAGGCGGCGCTGAAGGCCTCGAGCGCCCGCAGCCGCTCGGCCAGACTCTCCGCCTCGCGCTCGCCGCTCTTCTCGGCCGGGGACGCATCGCTGTCGCCGTCCATGTCATTCGAAGAAGCAAAGGGCTCGTATGTGTCGAATGCGCCGCGCGCGTCGTCTTCGGTCATGGCGAACCTCCTTTTCTACCGTTCGGTAGGGAAGGAAATGGAGCAAGCCCGAGCGCCGGTCAAGCGTTTATTATCGATCGGTATAAAAATCATGTTCGAAGGGATCGATGCCGTTCATCGATGCGAAAGGTTGATGCCTCGTTAAAGAGCCTCCTTCTCAGGGCATGGCTCGCATGCAGGTTTGTGCGTTGCAACATCAATCGATTTAACCCAGATTTGGACGGAAAGGAGAACCGATATGAACCTCATGCAGAAGCTCCGCTCCGCTTTCCGTGGCCAGACGGCCAACCGCCTCGAGACCGAATACCTCAACGAGGCCGTTTCGATCATCGACCTGGAAAGCCGCCAGCGTCAGATCGACCGCGGCCAGTTCCGCAACCGCAACTATCCGTTCTGATCCGATCGGTTCGGCGCGGATTCGCGTCGATCTTCCGGTGAAAAACGACCTCGAGTGATTTCATCCGAGTGAAAAGCCGGTCTTCCGGCTTGCGACTCTCGCCCACTTCGCCCAAAGCTCTGAAACGGCTCAACGGGCGTCGAAGAGGGCGAGTGCATGACAGATATCTGGTTCCGCACGGGCGAGGCGACCGTTCTCGCCGCCGAGGGACAATATACCGACGCCATGCCGGAAGTGCTGATCGGCTCCGTCCGGGGTCCGGTCGGCCAGGCTTTCGCGTCGATGATGGGCCAGGTCGAAGGTCATACGCGCATGTTCGTCGTGCGCGACCTCAACCAGCTCGTGCGCCCCGCCACGATGATGACGACCAAGGCGACGATCCGCGAGGAAGGCTACATTGCCCTTCTCGGCGGGGTCGTTCAGGGCGCGACCGGCGACGCGATCGTCGACTGCCTGATCGAGGGCATCCTGCCGAAGGATGACGCGGAAGAGCTCTGCATGATCATCATGATCTGGCTCGACCCCCGCTGCCCCGGCCATGCCGAGATCGACCTCAAGGATCTCTACCGCACCAATTACGAAGCGACCAAGATCGCCATCTCGCGCGCCATGACGGGCAAGCCGACGGTCGACGAGCTGATCGCCAACCGCAAGACGATCCAGCACTACGCGCTGAGCGGCATCGTCGAGAACTGAGCTTCGGCCGCCTGAATCCGTGAACCCGTGGGGGTTCGATCGTGGCTCCGCCCGATCGGGCCCCCACGTCGTTTCGGGCCCGACCTCGTGGGGACGCGGCGTCGCGCCCTCTCCGAGCCGACGGTCCGGCAGGCCGACCGGATCGCGGGCCGTCCCCGTCGCAACACCTCTCGAACAATAGCGATCGAGCCCCGAATGAGGGGGATTGCGGTCAGACGACGGTAACACCTGCGTGAGAGGCTTCCTGTCAGCCGCGCTTACGAACGTCGCCGCCTCTCGTCACGGCGGGCGGTTCGGTCGCACGGCTCACGAGAGGAAGCAATCCGAATGCGTGACGACCCATGGGCGATGGTCGCCGTGCCCCGTTTCGCGTGCCCTTTGCGATGAGGGACGCGGCAAAGGGATCGTCGCCGACGCCCAGCTATCCCATGCCGGACAGCGAAGACCGGCGCCTGCGATCGCTGGAGTCCTTCCACATCCTCGCCACGGGGCCCGAGGAAGGGTTCGACGTCATCGTGCGCCACGCGCGGCGTCTCTTCGGCGCGCCCATCGCCGCCATCTCCTTCGTCGCGGCCGACCATCAGTTCTTCAAGGCTCGGCAGGGCGTGAACTTCTGCGTGTCGAGCCGCGAGGGGTCGTTCTGCACCCATGCGATCCTCGAGCGCGACATCTTCGTCGTGCCGGACGCGACGCTGGACGAGCGCTTCCGCTCCTCGCCCTTCGTCACCGGTCCGCTGCAGATCAGATTTTACGCCGGCGCGCCTCTCGTCTCGCCGGAAGGGCAGGTGATCGGCAGCCTCTGCATCATGGACACCACGCCGAGGCATGGCTTCGGCGAGGCGGACCGAGAAGCGCTGCGTGATCTCGCCGAAATGGTCCTGGAGCGCCTGGAAGCCCGACGGGCGGCCCTGGCGGAGGAAAGCGGCAAGCGCCGGTTCGACGCGGTGGCGCAGGCTTCCGTGGACGCCATCATCTGCGCCGACGGCGACAACCGCATCCTGACCTGGAACGGCGCGGCAGAGCGCATGTTCGGCTATTCCGCCGCCGAAGCCGTCGGCCGGTCTCTCTCGATCATCGTTCCCCCGGCCCAGCGCGCGATGCACGAGGCCGGCGTGAAGGGCGCGGTCTCGGGTCGCCCGACCCGGCTCATCGGGTCTCTCGTCACCGTGTCCGCCGTTCGAAAGGACGGGAGCGAGTTTCCGATCGAACTCTCGCTGTCGCACTGGCAGGAGGCCGGCGCGCACCGATTCGGCGCCATCATCCGCGACATCACGGATCGGATTACGGCTGAAGCCGGCCTGAAGCGGGCCGCGGACTTCGACTCGCTGACGGGCCTGTCGAACCGGCGCGTGCTGGAGCAGCGCATGGCCGCCGCGGCGGACGGCGGCAGGGCGGCCGCGGTCATTCTCGTCGATCTCGACGGGTTCAAGGAAATCAACGACAGCCTCGGCCATGCCGCCGGCGACGAGGTATTGAAGACGGTGGCCGCCCGTCTGGATCATCTGTCGCAAGGGGTCGCGCTCGCTTCGCGCCTCGGCGGCGACGAGTTCGTCATCCTCGTCGAGGGGAACGCCGATCCGATGGCGGCGACCGCCCTCGCGCATTCGGCCATCGCGGAGATCGTCCGCCCGATCGAAATCGGACTGCGCTGCGTCTATGTCGGCGCCAGTTGCGGCGTCGCCGTCTCCGAGGGCGGCGAATGGCAGGCCGACCGGCTCCTGGCGGATGCCGATCTCGCCCTCTATCGCGCGAAGGCGGACGGCAAGCGGCCCGTCCGGCTCTTCACCCAGGAACTCCGCCCCCTCGAACACGCCCGCGAGTCTCTCAGCTCCGGCGTCCGGCAGGCCTGGGAGCGCCGCGAGTTCGAGCTCTACTATCAGCCGCAGGTGCGCCTTCGGGACGGCGCGATCGTCGGGGCCGAGGCGCTGATCCGCTGGAACCATCCAGAGCGCGGGGTCCTCTCGCCCGCGGCCTTCCTCTCGACGCTGGAGGAGGGGCTGCTCGCGGTTCCCGTCTCCGAGTGGATATTGCGCACGGCTTGCATCCAGGCGTCCGAATGGCGCGCGCTCGGCGCATCCACCTTCCGCATGGGGGTGAATCTCTTCGCCGCGCAGTTCCGCTCCGGCGATCTGCCGGCCGTCGTCGCCGCCGCCCTGCGCGATGCCGGCCTTCCCGCGGGCGGGCTGGAGCTGGAGATCACCGAGAACACGATCCTCAAGAACGAAAGCCGCATCACCTCGATCCTCCACGAGCTTCGCGCCATCGGCGTCGGCATCGCCTTCGACGATTACGGCACGGGCTATGCCTCGCTGACGATGCTGAAGGACTTCCCCGTTTCCCGCCTGAAGATCGACCGTTCCTTCGTCAGCGGCTCCGGATTGGGGCGCTCGAACGTCGCGATCGTCGAAGCCATCACGCGCCTTGCCAGCGGCTTCGATCTCGACGTGATCGCCGAAGGCATCGAGACACCGGAACAGGCCGACTTCATGCGCCATCACTGCGCGGAGGGGCAGGGCTATCTCTTCGGCAGGCCGATGCCGGCCGAGGACTTTTCGCGGCTGCTGCTGGCCCGGCAGAGCAGGCACGCGGTCGCCTGACGCTGGCTGCTCGGTCCTCGTGGCCGAAAGTGAGGCGTCCCGTCATCGATCCTGAACGACGATGAACGAAAACGGGCGGCTGGCGCCATCGCCAACCGCCCGTCTTCGTTTGCCTGCGCTTGGCTATGCCTTCAGTAGGCGTGTTCGGTCTTCAGAAGGCTCAGCGGGGTGCGGAAGAGGATCTTCAGATCGAGCAGGACCGACCAGTTCTCGATGTAGCGCAGATCGTATTCGACGCGCTTCTTCAGCTTCTCTGGCTCGTCGATCTCGCCGCGGTAGCCCTCGATCTGGGCAAGGCCCGTGATCCCCGGCTTCACCTTGTGGCGACCGAAATAGCCGTCCACGATCTCGACGAAAGCCTCGTTTCCGCTGGACTTGGCGTAGACGGCATGCGGCCGGGGACCGACCAGCGAGAGCTGGCCGAGGATCACGTTGAAAAGCTGCGGCAGCTCGTCGATCGAGGTCTTGCGGATGAAGCGGCCGACACGCGTGACGCGCGGATCGCCCTTGGTGACGATCTTCGCCGCCGCCGGGTCGGACTGTTCGTGGAACATCGAGCGGAACTTTAGGACCTCGATGACCTGGTTGTTGAAGCCGTGGCGCTTCTGCCGGAAGATCGCCGGCCCCTTGGAGTCCCACTTCACGGCCAGCGCGGCGAGGGCCATCAGCGGGGCGAGAAGAACGATGGCGACCGAGGCGAAGACGAGGTCGAAGATGCGCTTGGCGATCCAGTCCCAGTCTGCGAGCGGCCGGTCGAAGACGTCCAGCATCGGGATGTCGCCGATGAAGGAGTAGGAGCGCGGACGGAAGCGCAACTGCGTCGCATGGGCGGAGAGGCGGATGTCGAGCGGCAGGACCCAAAGCTGCTTGAGGAGCGAGAGCACGCGCTTCTCTGCCGTCAGCGGCAGGGTGACGATCAGCATGTCGACATGGGCGAGGCGCGCGAACTCCACGAGTTCGCGGATATTGCCGAGCTTGGGATAGCCGGCGACGAGCGGCGGCGAGCGGCGGTCGCCGCGATCGTCGAAGATGCCGCAGATGCGGATGTCGCTGTCGGTCTCCATTTCCAGGCCGCGGATCAGCGCCTCGGCGCCCTGGCCGCCGCCGACGATGACCGCCCGGCGCTCCATCACGCCGTTGCGCGCCCAGCGCCTGATATTGGCGGAGAGCACGAGCCGCCCGATGCCGAGGCAGACCGTGCCGAGCGCGAACCAGCTGGCGAGCCAGATGCGCGAGACATCGTCCGTGACCTTGGCGAAGAACAGCACGACCGCGAGAACCGCCAGCGCCGCGCCCCAGGCGAGCGTGACGCGCATCACCTGGCGCGAGCGCGAGCGCAGGAAGCCGATCTCGTAGCCCTGGCCCAGCTGGATCGCGGCGACGCCGAGGCCGGCGCCGAGAACGGACGGCCAGAGGTAGCGCAGATGATCGGGGCTGACCGGTGCGACATGGGCGACGTAGATGGTGGCCGCGACCGAAAGGAGCAGCATGAACTCGACGATTCGCCAGATGCCGCTGAGCAGTGCGGGCGACATGACCTTGCGCTTGAACTGGAGCGCGGCCTGCGCGGCATAGGCGTTCAGCTCGCCGGTCCCGATATGGGGCAGGGGACCGTCGAAGGCCCTGACGGCATCGGGAGTGAAGGGCAGATGTCCGTCGATCGTATCCATGTCGCCTCCAGGCGCCGTTCGCAGCGGGCTTCGACCCGCGTCGTGGCCCGCGTGTCGCAAGGGTCGGCAGAGATCGGCGGCGAGCCGCCGAGATGTCTCGATCTTAGCTGTTGCGGCTTAATTTTCAGTCTGCGCTGCGGTGCAGCAATCCATGTCTGAACCGCCATGCCGCCGTGTTCCCGCGGCGAACATGCCGTCACCAAGGCCGCATGCTGCAGCGGGAACGAAGCCGACCCTAGACGAGAGGCGTGACGGAAGACCCCGCCGAAAGCCTCGCATTCGAAAGATCAGGGCTTAGAAGAAACGCTCGCGCACATAGATCGTGTCGCCGGGCAGGATGGGATCGGATGTCAGCACCCGTCCGCTCATCACCTTGCCGTTGACCTGCCGCGTCACGTCCACCGTGCGCTGCTCGGCGCGCGGGGAGAAGCCGCCGGCGATCGCGATGGCGTTCTGCACCGTCATGCCCGGCACATAGGTGTACTGCCCGCCCGTTCCGACCTCGCCCATGATGAAGAAGGGCCGATACTGATCGACCTCGACCGTGATGTCGGGATTGCGCAGGTAGCCGTCGCGCAGCTTCGCGGCGAGCGTCGCCTCCAGCTCGTTCGTCGTCGAACCACGCGCCGGCACGGTGCCGACGAGGGGCATGGAGAGATAGCCGCCCTTGTCGATCGCATAGGTGTTGGTCAGCCCGTCCTGCTCGAAGACGGTGACGCGCACCTTGTCCCCGGAATCCAGGTGGTAGGGCTCGTTCAGCGCCTTGTGGAAGGCCGGCGGCGCGGGCTGGTAGCTCGTGCAGGCGGACAGACCCGCGCACATCGCTCCCGCGAGGCTGATGGCTCGAATGCGCATGGCCGCTCTGTCCCGATCGTCCGACTCGTGGCGATGCCTCGCCCGCCGGCCATCGTTAGAGAATAATAACCTTACCCCGGCATGACCAGTTCGGCGTCCCGCGACCACCCAGGCGGGAAACGTTAATGCATTGTTAACCATGTCCGTAGAATTTTGCCTCCCGTCAGGACAGGAGAGCGGCGATGGCCAGCGGACCGTTTCAACAGGCGCGCGAGACCGACCGGGGTTTCTGGCTGGCCGGCGCCCTCTGGCGCCGCCGCGCGGCGATTCTCCTCTCCACCGCTGCCTCTGCAGGGACGGCGCTCGGCCTCTGCAGCCTTCTTCTGCCGGTCCAGCCGGCGACGCGGATCATTCTCATGGATCGCGGCTCCGTCTCCGCAGGGCCCGTCGCCGGATCGCTCGGCGAGCTGGCCGTCACGGCGGGCAATGCCCTGGCTTCCGGCTTCAAGGCGTCTGCCGATCTGATGTCCGGCCGAGACCCCGACCGTCCGGCCGTCGCGCGGCTGGCCGAGATCCTGCACTCCGCCCCCGCCGGGTCCGGCGAACTCTTGACGGATGCGCGGATGGGCGAGTTCGCTCGCGCCGCCCGCGATGTCCTGGCATCGGGTCCGCGCGAGGCGACGGCCCCGATGCCGCGCGTTCTGGCCGACCTCGCTCTGCCCGGCGAATCCGCCGCCGCATCGCCTGCCTTGCCCGCAGCGGCCCTTGCCGGCCTTGCCGGGCTGCTCGCCGCTTCCGTTCACGCCGCGGCCTCGGAGCTGAAGGCCCGTCGCCGGCGTCTCGCCGGCAACCGATGGGACGAGCCGAAGCTTGCGGGACGCTCCGCCGCGCGAGGTGCGACCGCCTTGCCGCCGAGGATTGAGCCGTCGCCGATCGAACCCGAGTTCGGCGAGGGGAACGCGACGGACGGTCGTCAGGAGGTCCAGCTCGACGCCGGGGAAATCGAGACCATCGCGGCGATGGCTCCCCCCGCCATCGTCCCGGAGGGTATCGGCTCCGTTGCGGTCGCGATCGTGGAGCCCGAGCTCTCTCCGGCGGGCGACGAGAATCGGCCCGATCCGGCATCGGCGCCGCGCCTTATCGAAACCGGCGACAAGCTCCCCGAGGCGGATATTCTCGAGCTGCCCCGATCTGCTCCGGTTCTGCTTTCGATGGAAGCCGAGGACATAGCGGATGTCGCTTTGGCCGACGGCCTTCGCACGATGCTGGTGGTCGAGGCCGGCGAGGGCGCGCGCAGCTGCGCGAGCGTCGATCTCGTTCGGGCGCTGGCCCTGCGGGGCAAAGCCTCCATTCTTCTCGATCTCGGTTTCGACCGCGTCCTGGCGAGCGATCTCGGCATCGAGGAGACCGCGCCAGGCCTCTCCGATTTTCTGACCGGCACGGCCACCATCGCGGCCGTCCTTCACCGGGACGCGGCCGGCAGCGCCGATGCGATCGTCTGGGGACGCGACGGCATGGCCGCTCCGATCCAGGCCGAGCGCCTGGGCGAGCTTTTCGCGACGCTGGCCGAAGTCTACGACTGCGTCGTCGTCGCGGGTGGACCCATGTCCCTTCGCGGCCTGACGGGTCTCCTCGGCGACGGGAGCGCGGCCATCGTCTCGATGAGCCCGGGCGCCGACGAGACCGCCGAAAAGCGGATGAGCGAGCTTTCCGACTGCGGCGGGCGCCAGGCGCTGCTCATGTCGGCCTATCCGCGCAATCTCCACCTGATCGCCAGAGCCGCCTGACGCGCAGACAGCTTCGTTCGGGCCGCCTTCTGCCTGCCGTGGACTTGCTCTATAAAGTGCTCCTCTGGAGGGAGCTTGGCCGACACGTCTCGGACAGTCTCTCAAGGGAGACTGCCATGACTCCGTCGCAGCAGCACGACACGGATTTCTACCGCTGGACGCAGGACCAGGCGGCCCTTCTGCGCGCGTTGCCCCTCAGCTCCAATCGTCTCGACATCGAAAACCTGGCCGAGGAAATCGAGGATATGGGTCGTGCCGAGATCCGGGAAATCTCGAGCCTGCTTCGACAGACCCTGACTCATCTCGTCAAGATCGCATTCGATCATGAAGCGCCGTCCGTCGCTCACTGGGTGGGCGAAGCGTCCGGGTTTCAGGGAGATGCCGTTCTCGCCTATTCACCCGGGCTTCGGCAGCGGCTGGACCTGCCGAAGATCTGGCAGCTCGCCAAGCGAAACGCGGCGGATTCGCTGGATGAACATGGCGTCGCCGTTCCTCCGCTACCCGAAGAATGCCCTTTGACGCTGGATCAGCTTCTCGCCCCGGATTTCAGCCCTCGGCGGGCCGCCGCCACCGTGGCGTCCTGTGCTAGTTCAGACAGCGCGGACCATGGCTGAGGCTATCGCCACGAAGACTGGCGTGAATCAGACACCCGACCTTGCCCGATAGGCGGTCGGCGGAACGGGGTCCTACTTCCCGTCCGACGCTCGACGACGGGGCGAGTAGCCTTCCATCCACTTGATCACCACCATGGCCGGCACGATCCAGAAGAGGCCGGTGACGAGGAAATAGGCGAGGTGAACGAAGCCACTCGCCTCCGCCAGATAAAGCGTCGCGAAAGCGGTCGCGAAGATCGCGTAGACCACGACGAGGACGATCAGCAGGATCGCTCCGATAAACTTCTTCAGCCGGATCGGCATCGGCGCGTTCCTTGCGGCTCCGTTGCGGTTGGCACGGTCTATGGGCTTTTGCGCCTGATATGGCCAGTCCTCCAAGCAGGCCGCGACCATCGGATGCGGCCGATGGCGGCTTGAAAAGCCGGGGCGGGGCGTTCAGATGAACCGCAAGCTCCCTTGGCTCCCGCGACCTCACGGGCCGAGGGCGCGTGGAGAGGACCCTTTGCGCATGTCGACCACCTACCCGGCCGCCGGCTCCCCCTACGCCGCGCGGACCCGCACGTCCGACGAGACCAATCGCCGCCTGATCCGGATCTGGCTCTATGTGGTGGCGCTCGTCGTCTTCGCGCTCGTCCTCGTCGGCGGCGCGACGCGGCTGACCGAGTCCGGCCTGTCGATCACCGAGTGGAAGCCGATCCACGGCATCGTGCCGCCGCTTTCGCTCGCCGAATGGCAGGAGGAGTTCGACCTCTATCGGCAGATCCCGCAATATCAGGAGATCAACCGGGGCATGAGCCTCGAAGCGTTCCAGACCATCTTCTGGTGGGAGTGGACGCATCGGGTTCTCGCCCGCTTCGTCGGCGTGATCTTCGCGGTGCCCCTGGCGATCTTCTGGATCGCGGGGCGCATTCCGGCCGGCCTGAAGCCCAAGCTGCTCGGCATTCTCGCCCTCGGCGCTCTGCAAGGTGCCATCGGCTGGTGGATGGTCGCCTCGGGCCTCTCCGTGCGCACCGATGTCAGCCAGTACCGCCTCGCGATCCACCTGACGACCGCCTGCATCATCTTCGCCTCGACGATCTGGGTCGCGCGGGGCCTTGCGCCCCATTCCGACGAGGACGCCCCCTCCGAGCATTCCGTGCACGCTGCCGGGCTGATCGTCTTTCTGGCCCTGGCACAGATCTATCTCGGCGGGCTCGTCGCCGGCCTCAATGCTGGCCTCACCTTCAACACCTGGCCGCTGATGGACGGACGGATCGTGCCGGAGGGGCTTCTCGTCATGCAACCGGTCTGGCGGAATTTCTTCGAGAACGTGATGACGGTGCAGTTCGTGCACCGGATGAGCGCCTATCTGCTCCTCGCCGTGGTGCTGGTGCATGTCGTCGCCGCCGTGAAGCAGGCGCCGGGCTCGACCCATGCGCGCCGCGCCGTCGTGCTCCTCGGCCTCGTGATCGTCCAGGCTATGCTCGGCATCACGACGCTGCTTCTGGCCGTTCCGATCGAGTGGGCGCTTCTCCACCAGGGCGGCGCCCTCGTCGTGCTCGCCTTCGCGGTCGCCCATGCGCGGGGCCTGAAGGGCCCGTACCGCGTGCCCGCGCGGCACTGATCGGCCGGACGTTCGAAGCGGAAAAGGGCGGGACGGCGATGATGCCGCTCCCGCCCTTTTCGTCTGCGGACTGTGAAAGATGTGCTCGAAGAAAGGCTTGGGCCGATTGCCGGACTCACTGCGCGAGCCTCTTGAATCAGTCTCGCAAGCGCTTGAATCGAAGTCTCAGCCGGCCTTCTTCTCCGCCAGGATGCCGATGACGTAGAGCGCGACCGTCGCGCCCGCGATCGCCGTCATGTCGGCGTGGTCGTAGGGCGGCGAGACCTCGACCACGTCGGCGCCGACGATCTGCAGATTCTTCAGATGGTGCAGGACGGCCAGCATCTTGGCGCTGGAGGGACCGCCCGCGACGGGCGTTCCCGTGCCCGGCGCGAAGGCGACGTCGAGGCAGTCGATGTCGAAGGTGAGGTAGACGTTCGTGCCGCCCGTGCGCTCGTAGATCCGCTTGGCGATCTCGGCGGAGGTGAGGTCCTCGACCTCGTTGCCGTGGATGATCTCCAGCCCGCCCGTCTCCGGCGCATGGGTGCGGATGCCGATCTGGATCGAGCTCTCCGGGTCGATCAGTCCGTGCTTCAGCGCGGCCGTCAGAAACGATCCGTGATCCACCCGCTCGCCCGCCAGCGGCCATGTGTCCTGATGCGCGTCGAAATGGACCAGCGACAGCTTGCCGTGCTTCTCGGCATGGGCCTGGAGCAGGGGGAAGGTGATGGAGTGATCGCCGCCCAATGTCAGCAGAAAGCCGCTCTGGCCGAGGAGCTTCTGCGCTTCAGTGAGGATCGTCGCATGTGCGGTCTCGGGCAGGCGGTAGTCCAGCCGGCAGTCGCCGTAGTCGACGACGCTGAGGGCTTCGAAGAGATCGCGGTGGAAGGGATATTGCGGATCGTTGTCGAAGATCTGCGAGGCCCTCCGAAGCGCAGAGGGTCCGAACCGCGTGCCCGGCCGGTTCGAGACGGAGGCGTCGAAAGGTATGCCCCAGACGGTGACGTCGGCCCCGACGGCATCCTTCGTCAGGCGCCGCCGCATGAAGGAGGGGATGCCCGCATAGGTCGGATCGCCCGCGGCGCCGAGGATGGTCGTCGCCGTGAAGGCGTTGTCGATGGTCGTGCCGGCCATGAGGATCGCATCCCGCTGCGTTGAGGTCGGCTCCCCCTAGCGGATGTGGACCTCACATTGAAGATGCACGGCTTTGCACAACGCCGCGAGGACCCATGAAAAAGGCCGCGAAGCGGGTGCTTCGCGGCCTTTTTCGAATGGGATGTACCGAAAGCTTAGCGCTTCGAGAACAGGAACATGCTGAAAGCCCTCCTACACAGGCGTTTCAGAAGTCGATTTATCTTTGTCAACGCGATGTCAAAGGAAGGTACGTGTCTTGGAACGTAGCCTGCGTGATACAAAGGGGACCATGACCTCTTCTAGGCTCCGCATGTTCCGAACTATCAGGTAGTTTCAAACTTGTTGTAAGGGGTGTTAAGGACAACCGCGCAGTAGACCTCTAGGACCGTTTGTCTTATGGAGTTGGATTCCAAGACGTATTGGAATTGCATGGTCCTAATCTTAAGCTTAGAAGCCAAGAAAGCGATGTTGAAATCCTCATTCTCCATCAATTGGCGTCTAGTAAGGTGATTCTTACTCCCATATGAAGCTGTAACGTGATTGGTTGCCTGTCTTGCAAGCTGAAAGGCGAATCCTGCTGACCAATGTTTAGAGGAGGGGAGACGATGGGCATCGAATCGGTTTCGTAAGTTCCGAGTTCGACCCACGTATTGAGGGTTTCCATCTAGACTGAATAGATAAACTCCCGAATCGCGTGGAGGATATGGCTTTGGCTTGCCTACCTCTATTGGCGTCATATTAAGGAGAGCAACATATGATTGATGGAGAGAGTCAACTACGTCCCTGAATGAGCTATCCATCAGTCCTCTATCGGTTAGAAACAATTATGAACACGTGTTCAAGAGAGCGTTCATTCAAATGAATAGGATGCACACTACTTTCTATTTCTTAATAAAGATTATTATCTAATATTTGCGGAAGGATGGCTCGGGACATAGCTTCGCCGTCTCCGGCGAAAGCGAAGGTTTGCTGATATCAGGACGAGGAACCATAACGATGATCTCACCACCGTAGTGGTAGGCCGGGGTCATGCGGTCGGCCTTTACTGAAATGCTTCACCTTAACAAGGTATGACGCGAGGGTGTGCCGCCACATCGATATGACGGTGCCTCTGTAGGTAACCAGCTACAGGCTCCTACTCCTGCGAACTCGATCAACGAGTGCGCGGGCACCATCAATCTCGACGCTTTACGCCTGTCACCACAGGCTAGTTCGGCTTTCCGAACCCAAACGGTATCCCGGACCTGACCTGGCTAGTCACCCGGACCGCTGTCCCATACGGGGCGGCTATGTTCAATTCTTAAGAGGCAGGGTCGCGAGGGCTTTTGAGTGCCTACGAAACCTGCTTCTCCACTTATGTATGGGTGCTCGTACGGGAAAATCGAGGACTCCAAGCCAAAAGTTCGAATTTCATCGCCTTTCCGACAATTACCATCCGACTGTCGCCGAAATGCAACACGAATGGCGACTGAAGCCTGACCATAAGGCGACAAATCGCTGTGTTGGTGTATATGGGTTCGCACAATCGCTAGGATGACGAGCCGGCTGCATTTAGGAAGTCATGCGTCGGACGTGGGGATTAGTTGTGAGAAAACGAAAGGTCGTCCTAGCCCTCTTGGGGATCGCGTGGATCGTCATTGCATTTACAAGGCTGGTCGAACTAATCCCAAACTACTGCCAGAGGTTACTAACGCAAGCCTGCGGACGCTTGATATGGGGATGGATAGGGGACTTCACTACATTCCAGTGGGGAAGCCAAGGTGCCTCTCTCCTCGGTACGATAGTAACTCTAGCCGGGGTTATTGTCGCCGGGACCATGGTAAGACAACAAATCAGTCAGATCGAACGGCACCGCCTACAGGAGCGTGCGCAGCGTCTTCTTGGTGCGAGGTCCAATCTATCGCTTAAGCTGTCCGCTCTGTCACGCGAGACGCGTAGGATTGGCTGCACTCTGACATCCCTCTATTCTCATCTACAGAGACGGCCTGGACAGATTATCTCAGCCAGCCACATTGAGTATGAGCCAATCAGTGCCGACGTCATCTTCGCGCTTCGTGAGATGGTCGAACTAGCGCATACAGAGGGCGAGTCTCGCGTCTATGCCGAAATTCTTAGTCGTATTCAAGTCCTCCAGTCGCGTCTGGAGGGTTTAACGACTAGGGTTGGCAATGGAAGGCGAGGGCGTCCCAGCAACCTTCATGAAGTTGCCGGATACATCGTAAACGTAATAGACCTACTAAAAGCTTGTGATGATCTCTATGGATATGCAAGGTTTGAAACGGACGAGGTGAGGACACACAGAATAACCTCCGGTGAAGTTCACGGCGATCTAGGTATCGGTCTATATCGTGAGTTTCACGGAATGGTCTTCGATATACTCGATAGACGCGAGTCTCAGCCTTCTATTTGACGGTCAGCCGGTGATCTATCTTTCAAAGATGCTAGTATTCTGAAAGTTGAAGCTCGGCTAATTCCAACGGCTTGGGCGATTTCATTTGCAGTCATGCCCCTAGCCTTCAGTTGGATAACCTCATCGGTCTTTCTCATCGCCGTTGGCACACGTCCCTTATACACCCCTGCCGCCTTGGCGCGTTGAACGCCGTCCAGTTGCCGCTCTCGCATCATAGTCCGTTCAAACTCAGCAACGCTGCCTAAGACATGAAGCATGAGTTTCCCTGTCGCTGTGGATGTGTCGAGGTCCATAGCCAAGACTCGGAGAGAAACCCCCTTTTCGTCGAGGCGTCGACATATCATCAGTAGGTCCGACATCGACCTCGCCAAGCGGTCGATCTTGGTTGCAATCAAAACGTCGCCCTCGCGCACGTAGCTAAGAGCAGCCTCTAATGCCGGTCGATGGATCGCAACCGAAGAAATCTGTTCCAGAAAGAGCTTGTGGCAGCCAACCCCTTCCAAGGTTGCCCGCTGGGCCTCGAGTCCCGATTTTTGATCGACGGTGCTTGTTCGGCCGTATCCGATAAGCTGTGTTGTCATAGATTTCAGGTCTCACATGGTTCTTTGACATTATGAGACTTATTGTCTCAAATGTCAAAAGGAATGCATATGAAACTGAAACTGACGTCGAGCCAGCGTCTCACATGGGCAAGCCCATATGAGATAAGACGGAAAGTGATGTTGAGCCAATGTGTTGTCTCACACTTCGGCTTTCCGAAACTGTCTCGATGCCGAAGAGGCGGATAGATCGTGGTTGCCGCGCTGGAATTCAATCGACGGTATGTCGAGAAGGTATCATACGAAACGATTTGTTGGCTTTGGACATCCACAAAGCT
Source organism: Aureimonas sp. Leaf427 (assembly GCF_001425485.1). GTDB lineage: Bacteria > Pseudomonadota > Alphaproteobacteria > Rhizobiales > Rhizobiaceae > Plantimonas. The sequence continues at coordinate 316,978 of NZ_LMQW01000051.1, forward strand.
CGAATGCCGCAAAGGCTCGAGGGACGTGAGGGACGTAAGGTAGAACAGCATCCACCTTGAGTTTCCTTCACCTCGACGCTACAACCTTGATGTATCTGCTTTGAAGGAACAGGCGAATTGTTGCCGATAGGCGACAAGAGGAGGAAAGATTGAAACCTAAGGTCTTTATAGGTTCGTCCCGAGAAGGACTGCATATCGCCAATGCTGTTCATTCCAACTTAACTAGAGAGGCAGAATGCTCTGTCTGGAATCAGGGAATCTTCCTGTTATCCCAGAGTGCCCTGTCGGCATTGATCGCAGTCTTGCGAGAAAGCGATTTCGGCATCTTCGTATTTTCGCCAGACGACCTCACGGTGAAACGTGACGAGATACATGAATCAGTCCGCGACAACGTCATACTTGAAATGGGTCTTTTCATCGGACGCCTTGGGATTGAGCGTTCCTTCTTCTTGATACCGGACAATGCAAAGGACCTCCGGTTACCGACAGACTTAATGGGCATAACGGCCGGTCAGTACGAGGGCGATCGGCAGGATCGCAACTGGCATTCGGCGCTTGGGCCAGCATGCGGCCAGATCGCTCGACAAATGGCTATCCTTAAGTCGTTCCAGGACTCAAGAGGCGAGGACACCGTCCCTCCGGCTCCTCAGCCGAAGGTCGAATCTAAGCCTTCCTCAACTGTTGCTGATAGCCGGAAGACTATTATCAAAAAGTCCTCTCGTCATCAGGTGTATAATGAACCTTCTGCCGAACTAGACGGTAACGGCATCAAGGCCAGTAAATATAAGAATGCGTATCTACTTGAAGGGGAAACAAAACCTTGCAAGGAGATGATCAAAGAGCTTGGGGGTCGTTGGATAGGTGCGCTTAACGGTTGGACCGTGTCGCCAGCCGCTCTAGCATCTCTTGTCGAAAGACTTCCGAAAATTGAAATCAATGAATCGGAACTTAATAGAGAACAGTAAGGCGCTATAGCTATATAATAAAATGATCGAAGTGACCCTGTTGATTGTGTCTGCCTCTATATCTCTTACAAAAAGACGGTTTTGGCGACATTCAAATCTATGAATAGCCGTCAATGAGTAGATGTAATCTAGTAGGCGGTGGTCTCAGCCTCCGCCTGCTAATTAGTTTCGACTAGCCGATTGCCTGAGCCGCTGAACCGCCCGTGGCTTATCAATCCTCTGCACAAGCCGTACATCTGAACTTTCCTTGAGCCTTAGTTATGTAGAGGTGCCAGTCGCGTAGGACGAATTTTCGTCCCAAGCCACCATCAACGCCACTGATGCTGGAGCGGCAACGTCTTCCGCCTTCTCTATTCCCATTGGAGGCGTCCAAAACACCTTCTCAAATGATCTTAGGAGGCACTGTTGCAATTGCGTATCGACAGAATGGGGTGCGTCCGAACCCCTGCCATCCCCACGGTAGGGAGACTTCAAGACCCTCCGTTTTGCCTGATAGACATTGGGTCTGACGAAGGTATCTGGTGATAGCTTTGACTGCGTTGACTAGAAAAGTTCGGCCTTCGGACCTCCGTTCGTCGAGTTGTATAAGCCTGGAAGGCTACAGACGCCGTTAGTGGATGTTGATCGACGGGAGACCCCCCTATGAGGAGGGAGGGGAAATCTCAAACGAGCCGGGGCTAGTGAGCCTAGGCCGTGATTTCCTCAAAGAACAACCGTGCTTCTCCGATCCAATCCCTGATGATGGGGACCGGCCGACCCGGGCGAGGCTTCAACACAAGCTCATCTGGATGCAACCGGGATGTCGCCCCCCAGTTGCGTGCCTTACTGTATGCCGAGTCGTACGTATCCTTGTTACGATGGCAATAGAAATTGCGAAGTGATCCTATTTCGTCAAAGAACTTGAAATTGAATGCCAGCGCCCTTTGAACCGACACGATGTTATTAGCCTTCGCAGCCAGGAGGACTTTCTCCACGTCCCTTGGCTGGCGGATCGTTGGTTCCTTCCGTCGAGGAACTGTTGCTGGCGAACCCATCCGTTGATAACCAAACGAGTTCAGCGAAGACATGATGAATGCCGAGGCTTCCCCTTCACTAGTGAGGGCTTGCTGAGAAGCTGTACGAGTGCCGTTGACTGTTCTCGTGCCGAGTAGGCAACTAACCAGGAACTCACGAAGGCACCCTAAAAGAAGGTTGTCCAACTCGACAACCACTTGGGCAAGGATCATTCGCCTTCGGTAGCCTTCGATCTCTCGCACGTGATCGAGTTCTATAGTCAGCCTATAGAGCCGCTTTTCAAAGCTCGCGTAGAGACTTTCAAGATCGCTACAGTGGTTCATTCTACTGCGTTCGAAAGCGCCTGTGTGAAGTAGAGGAACCGGACCGTGCGCGCCTCACCCGTATTGGTGCCTCTCGTGCAGGCTTGAATAAAGCGGTGGTAGCCAGGATATGAATCCGGGTCTTCGAGACATAGACCGAGCGTTTCTATAGTCGGGTTGAGATCAATCATCTCATCTACGTGCTGCTTGTTTTCTCCATAGATGCGTTCGACAAACCTGAACTTACCCATTAGGGAAATCAAAGCAATTACTATCGACTGGAAAATATGGGCACGAAGGAATACAGGAAGATGGAGTTCCTCTCTTCTAACGAACTCATCAAGTCCCGTGCATATAACTATCCTAAACTCATCTATCTGAGGGAAGGAGCTATTATACTTTTTGTACAACGCATTCAAGCGTTCTGACTTTATCGTTGCGAAGTCGCTGTCTAAGACATAGGCAATCTCTGAATATGCTTTGACATCGACCATCCTGACAAAATCACGTCGTGAGAAGAGCTTCAGTTCCCTAAATATCGGAGTGTAGGACTTCGCGATGTCCAGTATGAACCACTTAAATGGACCTTGGAACTGAGCATTGCGCTGCTCCTCCTCATTCAGAGGAACATTATTCGCGTTCATTCTCCGAAAAGCTTCCTGAACATCGTCCTCGCCTACCCCGGTAAACTGGTCGATTGGAAGCGAGTAAGACAAAAAGGCAGTCTTCCACTGGTCGTCTAGCTGTGAGTATTTGAGACCTCGAACATCTTCAGTGATAAGTGTTCTTGATAATCTCAGTTTGTCATTGTAAAAGTCACGAAGGGCGCTACTCCTTTGTTGACCATCTACTATCTCCTTTATGACCTGCCTTGTAAGCAGGTCCAAGCGAGCGTGGAGGTATAGCTTGGGTATCGGATACTCTAGGAGGATCGACTCAATGAAAAACGAACGGGCGGAGTGAGACCATATCCCCTCGGCGCGTTGATAGTCATTGTTGACTACGATCTTGCCTAAGTTGATATCCTGACAGTAGTCAGCCACGGGAGTGGGGGATGGATTGGCTTTCATGATCGCACCAGCGCATTCGGCTTTAGAAAAATTGATATCTGTTCTATTGGATTGACACATGAAAGGGTGCGGCTGGACTTCGCATTCAATGTCACAAAAGAACGAGACTGGTGAAACTGGCTCGACCCGGTTCTTTGATACCCAATCGCTAGGGCCATCTCTTCGACAATCTGTGGGAGATCAATGAATACCTCTTTATAATGAGATGTTTGTGTAACCATTGATAAGAAGCCCGAAGGTTTCAATGATTCAAACAGCGACGAAAGAGACACGAAAAGAGAGTGAAAATAGCGCAGGTAAAACCGAAGGTAGTAACCGTTGGATGCCTTAGATGGATGGGAGGAGATGAGCCCAAGGCAGTCAGAGGCGGTCCTTCCCCACGCATCAATGGCCATTGGCGCTGTTCGGCCCACTAACGGGGACCCTATCATCTTTCGACGTATGTCTAGCTCATCGAGGTCTGGAAAGATCAAGGAGAGGAGTTGGAGTTCCGGTAGTGTAGCTTTCACGTAGTCTATACGCGTTAGATATGGAGGAGAGGTCACGACAGCATCGATCGTCTCGTCAGGAAGATGTTGTATACACGAGTTAACTGTATGAAGCATCGGTGCTGGTGTAGACGACTGCCGCCATGAAATCGAATCCAAGTCGATATCGGCTTGCCTCTTAACTTCGTTCAGTACATCGGTAGCCGTCGTGGGTTGGGATAAGGGCGAAATCTTATACCATGTCGGATTACTGGCCCGAGATGGCTTAGCGAGTGTCCTAGCCGCCCTAAAAAGGATGCATAGTATTAAGCTTACGCGGCGGTTCTCGTAAGTCTCCGCCAGTGTGCACGTGTCCAAGTGAAGGCGATGAAAGATTGCGGTTAGTTGAATAGCCGCTGATCTCTTCCCCTTCGGAGGTCGAGCTTCCAGCGCTTTGATCGCTTGGAGGACCTCTATTGCTTCCTCCCTTGTCGCAGTTCGTGCTGCCGCAATGATCGACAAAGCCGGGTTCACATCAAATCCGATGCTCCGAAATCCCATCATCGCTGCAACGGCTGTGGTCGTGCCTGAGCCGTTCCAGGGGTCATGGATCACTGCGTCCTCTTGCAGATGCAACCCGCCCAGGACCGTCCTCACGAACTCTTCCGAAAAGCCAGCGTAATACGGATAGAGGGACTTCCGCTTTTCCCTAACCGTTAGTTTCGGCGAGACGAGGTAAGGTGGTGCTAGCAATGCGCTTCACGTGATTCCGTTATCTACCTTTGTCATATACCCCCTTCGCTGCCGAACCAAAACTAATCGATGGCTACGAGTGACCCGGTGCATCAACCGGCTCCTAATTATGGTTTGGTCCGACCCCCTACGGATGTCCGACGGTAGAATGTCGGTGACTGCCGTTCGTGTCTGACGTAATGGGCCTCAATCGTTCGAGAAAACGCAATCACTTAGCTCTTCTCCCACCACGAAGCGGCTTCGGCGGTTCGGCCCCTGGTTCAGGAACAACGAACAACTCCCAGATGCCTGCCGACAGTCCCCGTGCGAGCCGATCTAGGAGATCGACGCTGGCGTTCTCAGTCTTTCGCTCTAGTCCGCCGAGGTAGGCACGGTCGATGGACGTATCGGCTGCAAGCCGTTCTTGTGAGAGTCCCTTTTCCACCCTCAGTCGTCTCAGATTCCAAGCTAGGAGTTCGCGTCCGTTCATAAGGAGAACGCGACCATTCCCATGGCCGGAAAACCACTGGCTATAGCCACCAGATTTGTGTAGCGTCTCTTGTATTCAGAGGGGAACTACAGTGGCTAATGATCTTACAGTTTCGAGAAGGGTCCCCTCCGGGGTTTCGAATGAGGAAGTCCGCACGGCTCTTCTCAAGGCGTCCTCCCGAATTGGGAAAGCCTACATCGACAAGAAAGGTCGAGTTGTTCTTCGCCCTCGATCCTCTATGCATCGGATCACGATCATAAGCGAATTGGATGCTGGAAGAGACGGCACATCGGTTCTTACATTCTCTGGACGGAAGGGCATCTCGTTCGGTCGGTTTCTCCTCATGATGATCTTCGTGGTGATGATGTTGATCACGATCATTGGGATTGTGATTGTATTCATTACCAATCGTTCGTCGAATAAGGCCCTAGAGCGCGGGTTCTTTGATGCGACCACGAGTGCGATGGAGATGGTCAGTTGAACTTGGCATTCAGAGGCATTTGGATTGCTGCATCCATCGCCATTGGTATCGTTCAACCCGCTCGGGCGGAGGACCCTTCTCCCTACGAGACCTCGGTTGCAGAGGACGCACAGGCGATCTCTGAGGCGTGTTTGTGGGGGATGGCGCCGATGAAGCTTCTCATGTCAAAAACGCATCCACGGGTCTCAGATGAGGAAAGAGCGGCATTCCTCGCTGACTACGATGACAAGGTTCAGACTTATTGCGCCTGTGTCGTCAATGCGGTTCCAATCAGGAAACTACGACCGGGCGAAGTCGACTATTTTCGCTTCATACTTCGATACGCCGTCGAGCCAGCGGAGCCGGAGGCGACGCAAGCCCTCATGAAGGAACAGCGTCTGGATGATGGCCGCATGGCGGTGACCGCCGCGAAGTGGGTCAAATGGACACGATACTGCTCACTCTAGGGCGGCGCTTACCGCGCGAAACTTTTGAGAGGCACGGTCTCCGTATTCACGGAAACGACGAGAGGAATTAATCAAGCGATGGCGCCTGGAACCGGCTTCGGTCAGTTTGAACTCACGATCCTCGTCAGCGTGGACGAAGGCTTCGAAGAGCGCTTGGTCGGTCACATGTCGCCTGACGATTTCCTCAACGAAGACGGGCGCGTGGTTTGCTCCTTACAACTGCGTGGAAAGCTCGGTGATGATGAGACCATCGTCTACGAAGTTTTAGATCGGATGTCCGATCTCGGTATCCCTCAGAGCGCATGGAGCATCCTCTGGGACCGGTCCGATTGGATGTTTGCCGATCGACGGGTAGAGACCGGAACTCAGAAATAGAGTCCCTTTGAACTGAGGCCGGGCCGGAGTTGACCTCCCAGCGAACTCGCCTTCATTCTCGTCGTGATATGGCGATAATGGGCGAAGATGGTCGCCGGGGATGTCCCAAGGTTCTGTGCGAGGTCCTCGATCTTCACATCGCTATGGAGAAGTTTGAGAGTGCAGTAGGTGTGTCTCAGCGAGTAGATGGTTCGATCGCGGCCGAACCTATCCTTCAACAGGTTGCATCGGATCAGCAAGGCTTTGAAGGTCTTTCCGAAATTGTCGATGGGTGCGCCGGATCGATCGCAGAACACTAGATTGTCGGGTGCCGTGAAGGACGAAGCCGCCTTAAGGCGGTCGATGATGACCCAAGCGTTTCTGAGAGGGATGGTCTCGCGTTCTCCGGTCTTCGTCGTCGGTGCGACGTAGAGAACAATGTGTTTGGTTCCTTGTTCATCCGTGTGGGTTGCAATGTCTCGCCAACGAAGTTGACGCGCTTCGTTGGGTCTCAGGCCCGATGCTCCCATGAAGAGGACGTAGCTCCGAAGGAGTTCACGGTGCCAAAGATGGAAGCCGTTTGGCTTCCTGACGATCGGTGATCCCTGACTGGCGGATGGGGTGACCGTATACTCCTCCCGGACCCATCCCCGCATAAAGCGGTAGAGTTCTTTCCATTCTTCGATTTCGAATGCCGGCCGGCGCTCCACGACTCCTCGTGGTTTGACTTTCGGAGAGGATACGTCAGGCACTCGCTTCATAAGGCCGTTGCGTTCACCCCAATGGAAGATTTGGAGGAGGGCGGTCCTCTCCATATCCAGCGATTTCTGTGCGGGGACCTTCGCGACGTTGCCGAGCTTCTGTATCCAGGGGTTCTGCTTGGTCGCTCTCGTCTTCCTTGCGGCTTCGATCTTCGCTGTCCCCTCCGCAGAGGACCAGTAGGCGATACGCCACGTCCAATACTGCGTAACGATCACGTCGTTGATCGACTCGAGTGACCTCTTGCCGAAGAAGGGGAGGAGGTAGCGGTTTGCCGTCCCTTCGATGTAGCGAAGCCGGTGGATGGAGAGGGATGCCCGGTTCGCGGCAAGCCATCTCTTCCACAGAGAGGCGAACGTATGGGTCCCGGTATCGAGGTTGTTTCGGACGCGATATCTCAGGTCATCGTAGAGGTCCTCAGCGAAGGTGCGTGCCTCTTCGACGGATACCCTCTTCGTTGAGCGCACGACGTAGCCGTCCTGGCCATCCACCTTCAGGCGGACGTGGAAGGTTGGCGAGCCATTCCTTGTGTAGAGAACGATACGTCCTTCCCTGAAGGAGACCTTGTTCTCATACGACATGCGAGACCCCTGATTCCTACGTGTTCGTGTCCTCAATCTGTCAAAAGAAATGAACTGGAATGTCCAGGGGATCAAGGTCTTGTCAACGCGATGTCAAACGTGAAAAGAGGCCGGCATTGCTGCCGACCCCTTGCGCCGTAGGACTTCGAGAACGAGTAAGTTACCGCTTCGAGAACTGGAACGAACGACGGGCCTTGGCCTTGCCGTACTTCTTGCGCTCGACGACGCGGCTGTCGCGGGTCAGGAAGCCGCCCTTCTTCAGAACAGGGCGCAGGCCCGGCTCGTAGTAGGTGAGGGCCTTCGAGATGCCGTGACGGACCGCACCGGCCTGGCCGGAGAGACCGCCGCCGGCGACCGTCGCCACGATGTCGAACTGGCCGTCGCGGTTCGCCGCGACGATCGGCTGACGCAGCACCATCTGCAGGACGGGACGCGCGAAATAGGCCGCGAATTCCTTGTCGTTGACGATGATCTTGCCGGAGCCCGGCTTGACCCAGACGCGGGCGACCGCGTCCTTGCGCTTGCCGGTCGCATAGGCGCGGCCGAGCGAGTCGAGCTTCTGGACGTGGACCGGAGCGGCTTCCTGGACGCTCTCGATGCTGCCGAGAGCCTGGAGCGAGTTCATGTCGGCCATGTTATGCAGCCCTCTTGTTCTTCGAGTTCATCGCGCCGACGTCGAGCGTCTCGGGGGTCTGGGCGGCATGTGGGTGCTCGGACCCGGCATAGACGCGCAGGTTCCGAAGCTGCTGGCGACCGAGCGGGCCCTCGGGCAGCATGCGCTCCACGGCCTTCTCGACGACGCGCTCCGGGAAGCGGCCTTCCAGGATCTGGCGAGCCTTGCGCTGCTTGATGCCGCCGGCATAGCCGGTGTGCCAGTAGTAGGTCTTGTCGGTAAACTTCTTACCGGTGAAGACGACCTTGTCCGCGTTGATGATGATGATGTTGTCGCCATCGTCGATATGCGGGGTGAAGGTCGGCTTGTGCTTGCCGCGAAGGCGGAGCGCGACGATCGATGCGAGGCGGCCGACGACGAGCCCTTCGGCGTCGATCAGGATCCACTTCTTCTCGACCGTCTCGTTCTTCTGCGAGAAGGTTTTCATGGGTTCTTCCTTGGAACAGCGTCACGTCGGCGCATTCCAGAAGAACCGCCATACGAAAAGGGCGGCCCCAGGGACCGCACTCTGAGCGGTTGTCTACCGCGCGCGTTCCTTCAGGTCAAGAGTGTCCGACATGCTTCCTTCAGGGCTAAAGATAGCAAAAACAGATGCTTAACAATAGAGGTATTCAGGTACCGCATAATGCTGCGGTGATCCGTAGCTGGAGATTGGCAGGCCTGCGGGGATGGGCTAGCAAGACGGCGACATCAGGAGGTGCCCTTGGCCGAGATCGTTGAACTGAGCCAGACGCAGCCCGTCCTCGTGGAGCGGGAGGGGCCGGTGCACCGGCTGACCCTCTCCGCTCCGCCGGCGAACGCCCTGTCGATCCGCATGATGGAGGCGCTGCGCGCGGCGCTGGCCGAGGCAGCCGCCGATCCCGCATGCCGCGTCGTCGTGATTGCCGGGGAGGGGCGGGTCTTCTGTGCCGGCCACGACCTCAAGGAGATGACCGCCCATCGCGCCGACGACGACGGCGGGCGCGCCTTCTTCGATCGCACCATGCGCCTTTGCGCCGATCTCATGCAGGATATCGTCCGCCATCCCCGGCCGGTCATCGCGGAGATCGGCGGCGTCGCGACGGCTGCGGGCATCCAGCTCGTGGCGAGCTGCGACCTCGCCATCGCCTCGGAGGAGGCCACCTTCGCGACGCCCGGCGTCAATATCGGTCTCTTCTGCTCGACGCCGATGGTCGCGCTCTCGCGCAACCTCGCGCCCAAGCACGCGATGGAAATGCTCCTGACCGGCGAGACGATCGATGCGCGCAGCGCCCGCGAGTTCGGCCTCGTCAACCGCGTCGTCCCGCCGCAGTATCTGCCGACCATCGTGCACAAATACACGTCCTCGATCGCGGCGAAGTCCGCCGTCACGGTCAAGATCGGCAAGGAGGCCTTCTACCGGCAGTCCGAGATGGGGCTCGCCGAGGCCTACGACTATGCGGCGGGCGTGATGGTCGAGAACATGATGGCGCGCGATGCCGAAGAAGGGATTTCGGCCTTCATCGAGAAGCGCAAGCCGGACTGGAGGAATGAATGAGCGGAACGATCGAGACCGACGAGCGCCTTCGGCGCATCCTTTCGACGGTTCGCACCATCGCGCTTCTGGGGGCGAGCCCGAAGCCCGAGCGCCCGTCCCATGGCGTCATGCGGTTTCTCCTCGCCAAGGGCTATCATGTCGTTCCGGTCAATCCGGGTCAGGCAGGCGGCGAAATTCTCGGCCAGCTCTGCTATGCCGATCTCGCTTCCATTGCCGAGCCGATCGACATGGTGGACGTGTTCCGCGCCAGCGACGCGCTGCCCGGCATCGTCGACGAGCTTCTGGCGCTGGACCCCCGGCCCGCCGTTCTCTGGACGCAGCTTGGCGTCCGGGATGCGGAGGCGGCGAAGCGGGCCATGGCCGCCGGCGTCGAGGTCGTGATGGACCGCTGCCCGGCGATCGAGCACCCTCGGCTGATCGGCTCGTGACGGAAGGGCGGTCCGGAACGATGTTTCGCCGGGCCGCCACCGATTGGAACGTCGATGGACTGTGTCGCCCGGGCGGCGGAAGGCGCTGTCCCTTCGCCGCTTCGGCCTTTGGAGGAAAGACGAGATGACGACCCCCGGCTTCGAGACCCTTGCGGTTCACGCGGGCGCATCGCCCGATCCGGCGACCGGCGCGCGCGCGACGCCGATCTACCAGACGACGTCCTTCGTCTTCGACGACGTGGAACATGCGGCCGCGCTTTTCGGCCTTCAGCAGTTCGGCAATATCTACACCCGCATCATGAATCCGACCCAGGCCGTGCTCGAGGAGCGCGTCGCCGCCCTTGAGGGCGGCACGGCGGCCGTCGCGGTCGCCTCCGGCCATGCGGCTCAGCTTCTGGTCTTCCACGCCCTCTTGCAGCCGGGCGACGACTTCGTCGCCTCCCGCAAGCTCTACGGCGGCTCGATCAACCAGTTCACCCATGCGTTCAAGGGCTTCGACTGGCGGGTGAACTGGGCGGATCCTGCCGATCTTTCCACCTTCGAGGCCGCGATCGGCGAACGCACCAAGGCGATCTTCATCGAATCGATCGCCAATCCCGGCGGCATCGTGGTCGACATCGCCGGCATCGCCGAGATCGCCCATCGCCACGGCCTGCCGCTGATCGTCGACAACACGCTGGCCAGCCCCTACCTCTGCCGGCCGCTGGAGCATGGTGCGGACATCGTCGTCCATTCGCTGACGAAGTTCATGGGCGGCCACGGCAATTCCATGGGCGGCGTCATCGTGGACGGCGGCACGTTCGACTGGTCCGCCAGCGCGCGCTACCCGACGCTGTCCCAGCCCCGGCCCGAGTACAACGGCGTCGTTCTCCACGAGGCCTTCGGCAATTTCGCTTTCGCCATCGCCTGCCGCGTCCTCGGCCTCCGCGATCTCGGACCGGCGATCTCGCCCTTCAACGCCTTCCAGATCCTGACGGGCATCGAGACCCTGCCGCTTCGCATGCAGCGCCATTGCGAAAACGCGCAAGCAGTCGCCGAGCATCTCTCGGGCCACGAGAAGGTCGCCTGGGTCTCCTATGCCGGCCTGCCCGACGATCCCTGGCACGCGAACCAGCTAAAATTCGCGCCGAAGGGTGCCGGCGCCGTTCTGACCTTCGGGCTGAAGGGCGGCTACGAGGCGGGCGTCGCCTTCGTGCAGGGGCTGGAGCTCTTCTCCCACCTCGCCAATATCGGCGACACGCGCTCGCTGGTCATCCACCCGGCCTCCACGACCCACAAGCAGCTGACCGACGACCAGAAGGTCGTCGCGGGCGCGGGGCCCGACACGGTGCGCCTCTCCGTCGGCATCGAGAGCATCGAGGACATCCTCGCCGATCTCGACCAGGCGCTCGCGCGAACCTGAGCGAGGAGCGAGACTCATGTCCGACCGCATTTTCATCCTGGAACAGGCCGGCGAGCCCGAGCACGGCGCGCCGGCGGCGGACCGGATCGTCTCCGGCAACCCGACCAACCGGACCTGGAACATCGAGGACGACGGCCAGGGCCTCTATGCCGGCTACTGGGAATCGACGCCCGGCGAATGGCGCGTCGAATATGCGGAATGGGAGTTCTGCCACATCGTCTCCGGCCATTCCGTCATCACGGAGGAGGGCGGAGCGGAGACGGTGGTCAAGGCGGGAGACGCCTTCGTCCTCCGCCCCGGCTTCAAGGGCACCTGGCGGGTGATCGAGACGACGCTGAAGCACTACGTCATCAAGACCTGACGAGTGGTTCGGGACAAACGAAAACCCCGCATCCTCGAAGGAGGATGCGGGGTTCGTCATGTCTCGGTCTTCGGCTCTTAGCGGTCGATCTCGATGAGGATCTCGTTGCGCTTGAAGAGGCCGGGCGTCCAGGGCGGGTTGTAGAAGGCGTATTCCGGATCGCCCTTCTGCTTCAGGTTCTCGTCCGCGATGTAATTGTAGAGCAGCATCAGCTTCTTGGAGGCGAGCGAGGCCGTGAAGTTGCCGCTGAAGCGGATGGCGACGACACGCTTGGCCGGCACGTCCTTCAGCTTCACGTCGCCGGAGGCCGGCTGCGGCAGGGCGCCCTTGGTGAAGCGCTTGGGCATGACGAAGCGCACGGCCCAGCCGCGCGTCTGGCCCTCGGCCTCGGACAGCTGCTGCAGCACCGGCGCCGTCATCGGGATCTTCTTGCCCGAACGGTTGTTGGCGAAGATGTAGTCGGCGAGCGTCTCGAAGCCGACCCGGCGGGCCTTCTCGTGATAGCCGCTCTTCACGGTCTCGGCGACCACCATGGCGTCATAGTCGCGGATCTCGATGTCGCCGTCCTGGCGCACGACGTCGTAGTCCGGCTCTTCCGTGTGTTCGGAAACCTTCTTGGCGACGAAGTAGGCGGCGCCCGCGACGGCGACCGTGCCGCCGAGAACGGCCAGCGTGGTCAGGCCCGGACGATCGCGGAAATATTCGAGACGGCTGCGCGTGGCGAAGCCGCGGCTGAAGCTCGACCAGCGCGGCAGGCGCGCATCGGGGAGATCGATGTCGGACAGGCGCGAGCGCACGTCCGGCAGATCGTTGCGCAGGCCGTAGAGCGAGGAGCCCCAGCTGGAAACTTGGTTGCGCGCCGAGCGGTAGGTCGAGCGCGCGTCGTCGCTCGTCGGCAGGTGCCAGCCGGAGAAGAAGTCCGGGACGTAGCGCGAGATGCCGCTGGAATGGCCGGGCAGATGGCGCGCGATCGCCCGCCGGGCACGCTCGGGCGCCGATGGCGTCGGGTTCACCCGCTCGACCACGCGCTCCTCCAGATCGACGATCCGGTCGCCGATGTCGCTGAGGGCGTCCGAGATCCGTTCCAACGCGGTCGGCTTGTGTCCAAACATGGAGAACTCCTGGCTATCCGCGCCCGTCACTGGCGACCGCGCGGGAATAAGGAATGCGGACGGGTCCGCGCTCCGGGAAATGCCCTCTCAACGCGGCGTTCAAGGGTTGGTTGCGCAGGCGCAGCATCTTGGTCGCAGCCAAGCCTCGAACCTGAAACTTTTCGGTTCCGAAAGCATGATCGTCGAGGCCGTATGCAACCTTTACCCTTCGTATCGGTTTGCGCGGTATCAGGTTTTTCATGGCCTGATACTCCAGCCAGTTTTTGAGAGGGCGGCCTTCGAGCCGCCCCTTTTTTTGTCCGACGCTCCAGCGCTCTCGTCCGTCCGCGCAGACGTGCTACCTTCACCTACGTTTCCGCCAAATGCTTAGAACGGCACGCGGAATGTCACGGGAGGGACGACATGCAAGGTTCGACATCATTGCCACAGGTTTCGACCTCGCTCGGCGAACTCGGCGTCACAAAGTCGGCGACGACGGACGCATCGCCGGGCAAGGTCTGGTCCGCGATCGGCGATTTCGCCGGTATCGCGAAATGGCATCCGGCCATCCAGTCGGCCACGATCGAGGAGCGGGACGGGCAGACGCTTCGCCTCCTGGTCCTCAACGATGGTGCAACCGTCCTCGAAGCGCTCGTCGACTGGGACGATGCGGGCCGGAGCTACACCTATCGGATTCTCGACGGGGCAATGCCCGTGGACGGCTATATCTCCACCCTTTCCGTCACGGCCGATGGCGACGGCTCCCGGATCGAGTGGACATCGACCTTCGATGCCAAGGGTGTCAGCCGCGACGAGGCGACGGGCGTCATTTCCGCCGTCTACGAGTCCGGCCTCGCCGGGATCGTCGACGCGGTTTCCGCCTGATGAGAAACCAAGCGGCTCAGGCGGCTTCGGCGAAGCCGTCGAGCACGGTGCCGAGGCCGCGGTCGAGCCGGACGGGACTGCCGGAAAGAACGCGGCCGTCCGGCTGGGTCGAGAGCGTTTCGAGCGTGCGCGCCTGACGGTCGATCACAAGAGCGGTGAGCGTGCCGCTGGAATAGGCGCCCGTGTCGAGCGAGATGCGGTTCTCCGTCGCGACCGCGCGCGGCGGGCTCTGGATCGTATGCCCGTGGACGACGATGTGTCCGAGCGGTCCGACATGCTCCAGAAACCGCCGGCGAATGGTGAGGCAATCGCTCCGCGTCTGCTTCTCCAGGGAGCGCGAGGGATCGATGCCGGCATGAACGAAGACGAAGTCATCGTCGTATTCCATGATCGAGGCGAGGGTCAGCATCCTGTGATGATGGCCGAAGCGCTCGCGCAGACTCTTTCGCGCCACCTTCGGATTGGAGGGATCGACGCCGTAGGAGAGGAGGGTCTCGCGACCCCCCTGGTTCATCCAGAGCTGAAACCAGGATTCCTTGAAACTCTTCCCGTCGAAGAAGGACAGGAGGTAGTCGTCGTGATTGCCGAGGATCAGCCGCGACGTCGGCGAGCGGGCAAGCGTGTCCCGCACGAGATCGAGACAGGCGCGGCTGTCCGGCCCGCGATCGATGATGTCGCCGAGAAAGTAGATGCGATGCGTCCGGCCCGCCTGTGCCGCGTGGTCCTCAATCGCCTGCAGCAGGTCGGCGAGGAGATCGGCCCGCCCGTGGACGTCGCCGATGGCATAGAGAAGCGAACGATCCACCGCGCGCCCCTTATCCGTCGCAGAACCATCGTCCAAGCTATGGCGCCTGCCTGCGAAGGACAGGCCCAAACGATGCAAGAGCTTTGACAACAAACGGATTGGCCTTTCGCCGAGACGCTCGCGGAGGCGCAGGAGCCCGAGGTCTGAGGCCCGGCCGGATGGCACGAGCACACGACCCCGGATCGACGTGACGTTCGGCTCCGACAAGGACGATAATGGCTCCCGCCGTGAGGGGGAACGCGAAACGGCCGCCATCGCGAGATGCCGGCCGTGATCACGGAACGATCGAGGGTCGAGAGCATCCTCCCGCACCGCACGAGGACATGAAGGCTTTCGAACCGACTGGGTTGGGCACGATCGAGAACCGTCTGCAACGTCTCTCGAATGGGCCTGGCCGATCGACCGGGCGAGTCGGGGAGGATATCCGTCCCCGCTTGCGAGCGCGCCGCTGGACAGCGGCGGCTGTTCGATCAGTCGAGCGAGGCGCGGACCATCAGCGCTTCGACCGGCTCGACCGACAGGGTCTCGCCATCGCGCGAAATCTCGAGCTCCTGGGCGGCTTCGCCTTCGACCGGAACCGAGACCGTCACGGCCTGGCCATCGGCGAGCGTGGCGACGAAGCGGACGGGCGTGGCGCCCTCGCTGCCCGACAGAGTGGCAACGACGCGGAAGCCGCGGGCTTCCTTCGTGTAGTAGACGGAGCCGGTTGCTGCGGCGAGCTCGATCGTGTGACCGGCGAGGGGACGCAGGTCCTCGGCATGGGCAGCGCCGGCGGAGAGGAGAGCGGCGGTGGCGAAAAGCGCGGTCTTGATCATTGCGGACATCCTTAAAGAAAGAAGAATTCTCCTCCAAGGACAGTCATACACATTTACGCTGCACCGCACAATCAAGATCGCATCGAACCGCCCATCAAAGTTAGTTTCAAGCAAGATCAAGGACTTGATCGGTAAGCTCAGCTTTCGCAGTGCGAAAGTTAAGCTTAACGACGAGGCCTCGTTTCGAGCGTTTCGACGGCAACCGGCAAAGGGTCAGCGAGCAACGGGAAAGGCCGCATCGTAGGCCGCGACGGCGGCCTTGCCGCGCCGGATCACCTCGTCGGGCGCCATCCCCGCCTTGTAGAGGCTGGAGCCGAGGCCGAACGTGCGAACGCCGATCTCGGCGAACCCGGCGAAGTCGGCCTCCGACACGCCGCCGACGACGCCGACCGGAATATCCTTCGGCAGCACCGCCATGATCGCGGAAACGCCGGACCGGCCGAGAACGCCGGCGGGGAAGAACTTCAGCGCCGAGGCTCCGGCCGCGATGGCCTGGAAGGCCTCCGTCGGGGTGAAGACGCCGGGCATGGTCACCATGCCGTGCTCGCCGGCGCGCCGGATGACGGACGGATCGACGTTCGGGCTGACGAGCAGGCGCCCGCCCGCGTTCGCCAGACGATCGACCGACTCGGTCGAGAGAACCGTGCCCGCGCCAATCAGAACGCCTTCGGGCGCGAGCCGCGCCGCCAGCTCGATGGAGCGGAACGGCTCCGGCGAGTTCAGGGGGATCTCGATCGCTTCGAAGCCGGCCTCGATCAACCCGCCGACCACGGCCTCGGCATGGTCGGGTCCGATGCCGCGCAGGATCGCGACGAGGCTTCGTTTCAGCGTCGGCCAGATGATGCGGGGCGGGGAGGGCTGCGGAGTGGAACTCATGGCAAAGGCCTGTGTCTAAAGGGAGAAAGCTTGACGTGCTGCCGCAAGGAGGCCGCGCCGCACGGCGGCGTCCGCATCGGCCGCCTCGAAGGCGAAACCCGCGACGCCGAGAGCGGCCGAGTAGAGGTCGAGCATCGTGCCGGACGAGGCGAGGAGGATGCGCTCGGAGCCCGGGTGAAGCCGACGCGCGCCGGCCATTTCGAGCCCGATCACGAGCCCGGAAAGGCGCGCCGTCGTCTCCGCCGCCCCGGCACCCCCGAGAAGCCCGGCGGCGCGCAGCGCGAAGAGGCGGTTCAGCGTGAGGTCCGGCGCTTTCAGGCTCGCCTCCACGCCGGACGCGAAGGCATCGCGCTCGGACAGGACGTCGAGACCGGAATCCACGGCATGGCGCAGGATCGAGTGGCCGGCGAGGAGCGCGAAGACCTCGCCGGTCATGAAGGTGGAGAAGCCCGTGATGCGCCCGCCCTCGACCGAGACCCATTTGGAATGGGTGCCGGGCAGGCAGACGATCGCATCCGACTCCGCGGCGAGGCCGAGCACGATCGTCTCCTCGCCGCGCATGACGTCCGGCCGCCCGCCGGCCTTCTGCGCGACGCCGGGCAGGATGCGCACCTCGCGGGATAGGCCCTCCACCAGGATCGCGCCGGTCGCGAGGTCGCCCGGCGAGGCGGGGGTCTCGGCATAGGGCGCCTCGACCCAGCCCTGGCGGGCGCCCGCCATCCCGCAGACGATCGCGGGAAGAGCCGGGTCCGCCCCAAGCGCCTCGAGATGGCCGTCGAGAATGGCCGCGAAGCCCGTCTCGGCCGCGACCTGCATGCCTTCGCGGCTGCGGCGCTCGCCGAGCACCGCGCCGTCCGGCCCGAGCAGCCAGATGCGAAGGCTCGACGTGCCCCAGTCGACCGCCGCGCAGACGGCGTCCTTCGGCGACTGCGCGGCAGCCATCAGTGGTTGTCGCGCGGCAGACCCATGGTCTGTGCGATCCGCTGATAGGCGATGGCCGGCTCCAGCACGGCGCCGGTCGACAGCTGGCCGACGATGCCGCGCTGGATTTCCTGCCAGGGTGTCTGGTTGGCGGGATACTTGTAGCCGCCGCTGGCGAGCAGCGCCTTGCGGCGCTCTTCCAGCTCCTCGTCGGAGATCAGGATGTTCGCCGTGCCCTTGCCGATGTCGATCCGCACGCGGTCGCCGGTCTGCAGGAGCGCGAGCCCGCCGCCGGTCGCCGCTTCCGGCGAGGCGTTGAGGATCGAGGGCGAGCCGGACGTGCCGGACTGGCGCCCGTCGCCGATGCAGGCGAGGGAGGAGATGCCGCGCTCCAGAAGATAGTTCGGCGCGCGCATGTTCACGACCTCGGCCGCGCCGGGATAGCCGATCGGGCCGGCGCCGCGCATGAAGAGGACGCAATGCTCGTCGATCGCCAGCTCCGGATCGTCGATCCGGTGGTGATAGTCCTCCGGCCCGTCGAACACGATCGCCCGGCCCTCGAAAGCGTCGGGATCGGCCGCATTGGCGAGATAGCGCGCGCGGAACTCCGGCGAGATCACCGAGAGCTTCATGATGGCGCTGTCGAAGAGGTTGCCGCGCAGAACGCGGAAGCCGGCATGCGTCTTGATCGGGCTGTCGAAGGGCCGGATGACCTTCTCGTCCTCGATCCGCGCGTTGCGGCAGTTGTCGCCGATCGACTTGCCGTTGACGGTCGGGGCGTCCTCGTGGATCAGCCCTTGCGTCATCAGCTGCGCGACGACGGCCGGAACGCCGCCGGCATGATAGTAGTCCTCGCCGAGATATTCGCCGGCGGGCTGGAGATTGACCAGAAGCGGGATCTCTTCGCCGTAGGTCTGCCAGTCGTCGATGTCGAGTTCGACGCCGACATGGCGGGCGAGGGCGTTCAGATGGATCGGCGCGTTGGTGGAGCCGCCGATGGCCGAGTTCACGCGGATCGCGTTGATGAAGCTGTCGCGCGTCAGGATGTCGGAGGGCTTGAGGTCCTCGTGCACCATGTCGACGATGCGCTTGCCCGTGAGATACGAAATCTCCTGGCGGTCGCGATAGGGCGCGGGAATGGCGGCCGAGCCCGGCAGCTGCATGCCGAGCGCCTCGGCGAGCGAGTTCATCGTCGTCGCAGTGCCCATCGTGTTGCAATAGCCGGTCGAGGGCGCGGAGGAAGCGACGAGCTTGATGAAGCCCTGATAGTCGATCTCGCCCTTGGCCATCAGCTCGCGCGCCTTCCAGACGATCGTGCCCGAACCCGTGCGCTCGCCACGGAACCAGCCGTTCAGCATCGGGCCGACGGAGAGCGCGATGGCGGGAATGTTCACGGTCGCCGCCGCCATGAGGCAGGCGGGCGTCGTCTTGTCGCAGCCGATGGTGAGCACGACGCCGTCCAGCGGATAGCCGTAGAGCACTTCTACCAGCGCAAGATAGGCGAGGTTGCGGTCGAGGCCGGCGGTCGGACGCTTGCCCGTCTCCTGGATCGGATGGACCGGAAACTCCAGCGGAATGCCGCCGGCCTCCCGGATGCCGTCGCGAACGCGCTTGGCGAGCTCCAGGTGATGTCGGTTGCAGGGAGAGAGGTCCGAGCCGGTCTGCGCGATGCCGATGATCGGCATGCCCGACTGAAGCTCCTCCAGGCTGAGGCCGAAGTTGAGGTAGCGCTCCAGATAGAGCGCCGTCATGTCGGTGTTGGCGGGATTGTCGAACCAGGAGCGCGAGCGCAGGGGTTTGACGTTGTCGGTCTTCTTCAGCATCGGGGTTCAGCTTCCTGCGAGAATGAAAGGGATGGGTGCGATCGGTTATTCGAAGGGTTCGACGATCTCGCGGCGACCGAGCAGGAACGCATCCGCGACATGGGCGAGGGGCGAGAGGTCGACGTCGGAGCGGCCGGAGCCGATAAGCTTCACGAAGTGTTCGTAGATACCGGCATACTCCGCATCCGGCTCTTCGGAAACGACTTTGCCGTCGATCGACAGGACGCTGCCGCCGCGCGAGAGCGTCAGGCGGCCCTTGTCGGCGACGATCGTGACGTCCCAGGTCTGCGGCCCCGTCTGGCGCCAGTCGAACTCCGCCGTCACGGGAACGCCGGCGCTGTCGCGGAAGGAAAGGTCCGCGGCGATCGGCTGGGCCCGGTTGGCAGGGAAGAACAGCGTCGAGCGTTCCAGGAACATGCGCCGCGGCAGGACGGCCGTCACGATCGACAGGGCGTTGATGCCGGGATCGAAGACGCCGAGGCCGCCGGCCTCCCAGATCCAGTCCTGGCCGGGATGCCAGTGGCGCACGTCCTCCTTCCACTCGACATGGACGCTCTCGATCGTCGCGTCCGCCGCCCAGGCCTTCGCGGGCGCAACGGCAGGCGCGAAGCGGGAGTGCCATGTGGCGAAGAGCGTGACGCCCGCAGCCTCGGCCGCCTCCAAGAGGGGCGCGATCTCGGAGACCGTCGCGCCCGGCGGCTTCTCCAGAAGAACATGCTTGCCCGCCTGAAGCGCGAGCAGCGCATCGCCATGGCGCACCTGGGGCGGCGTGCAGAGGGAGACGGCGTCGAGCTCGACGCCGGACTCAAGCATCTCGGCGAGCGAGCGGAAATGCGGGACGCCCTCGACGGAGGCGTGGCGGCTCGCGCTCGCGACGATCGAGATGCCGCCGGTCTTGGCGATGGAGGGAATGTGCTGGTCGCGGGCGATCTTGCCGACGCCGACGATCCCGAGGCGAATGTCCGTCATGTCAGGTTGTCTCTCCGGGAAAGCGCCTCGAGAGGCGACTCCATCTGGTTGTCTCGGAAGGAGTTCAGCGTGCGGCCGGCCTCCTCCACGTAAAGGGCCGACACCACGTCCTCGAAGGCGCTCTCGATGAGGCGGCGCATGAAGAGGGCGGCGGCCTCGCCGTCGCCGCGCTTGATGGCGTCGTGCACGCGGCCGTGCTGGCGAACCGTCTCCTCCTGCGGATTTTGCCGCCAGCTGAGCGAGAAGGAGATGGACAGGCTGCGCTCGATCATCGTGCCGAGCGAGCGCAGGATCGAGTTTCCCGTCGCCTCCAGCACGATCCGGTGGAAGGCGAGGTCGGCGACGATCAGCTCGCGCGAGCCCCGCGGATTCTCGGCCATGGCGCGAAGCGCCTCGCCGAGGCGAACGAGTTGCTCGGGCGTGATGCGCGAGGCGGCCAGCCGCGCCGCGTCTGGCTCGTTGATGAGGCGCATCTCGTAGAGCGCTTCCACGAAGGGACGCCGGTTGGAGGAGACGAGGTGCCAGCGCATGACGTCGGCATCCAGCATGTTCCAGTCGATGGCCTCGCGCACCCGCGTTCCGACCTTCGGTCCGACGGTCACGAGACCCTTGGCGGCCAGATGCCGGATGGCCTCTCGCACGACGGTGCGCGAGACGCCGTACTGGCTCTGGATCTCGGCCTCGGTCGGCAGGGCCGAGCCGGCCGCAAGCTCGCCCGATGTGATCTTGCAGCCGATGTCGGCGGCAAGGCTCATCGTGCGGTTCGGCTTCTCGCCGACCTCCTCGCGTCGTCCCGATTTTTGCTGCACGTGGTCCGTTATCCGGATTCTCTCCCAATGATCCGATCATTGACCAAGCTGCGCCGATTGGCAATCCGCATCCGGGCGATTCACCATCTTTGATACGATCAATGGCGCGAGAGCCTCTTGACTCCGATCGTGAACCTGATGATGGTCCCGACACTTGCCGAGGCGCCGTCCAGGATCGGAGGCATCGCGGGCTCCAGGAGCCTCGCGACGATAGGTGGACGGACGGCAGAGCCGGAGCGGGAAGGATCGTCGAGACGGTGTTTTGAAGGTGCAGCCGGGCGGGCAAGGCGTCCCTTGGTGCATCTGCGGCCGGAGCGACAGGGTTTCACCAGGGAGAGACATATGAAATCGTTGAAGCTGCTTCTGGCCGGCGCCGTGTTCGGCATGGCCGCTCTGTCCTCGTCCGCTTTCGCGCAGGACAAGGGCACCGTCGGCGTCGCCATGCCGACCAAGTCCTCCGCCCGCTGGATCGCGGACGGCGACAACATGGTCAAGGCGCTGGAGGCCAAGGGCTACAAGGCCGATCTCCAGTATGCCGAGGACGACATCCCGACCCAGCTCAGCCAGGTCGAGAACATGGTCACGAAGGGCGCCAAGGTCCTCGTCATCGCCTCGATCGACGGCACGACGCTGACCGACGTGCTCCAGCAGGCCGCCGATGCCGGCATCAAGGTCATCGCCTACGATCGCCTCATCAAGAACTCGCCGAACGTCGACTACTATGCGACCTTCGACAACTTCCAGGTCGGCGTGCTGCAGGCTCAGACGATCGAGAAGGGTCTCGATCTGAAGACCGCGGCCGGTCCGTTCAACATCGAGCTCTTCGGCGGCTCCCCGGACGACAACAACGCCTTCTTCTTCTATGACGGCGCCATGAGCGTGCTGCAGCCCTACATCGACAGCGGCAAGCTCGTCGTCCAGTCCGGCCAGACCGGCATGGAGAAGGTCGGCACGCTGCGCTGGGACCCGGCGACCGCGCAGGCCCGAATGGATAACATCCTCTCGGCCAACTACACCGACAAGAAGGTCGACGCGGTCCTGTCGCCCTACGACGGCCTTTCGATCGGCATCATCTCCTCGCTGAAGGGCGTCGGCTACGGCTCGGGCGATCTCAAGATGCCCATCGTTTCCGGCCAGGACGCGGAAGTCCAGTCGGCGAAGTCGATCCTCGCCGGCGAGCAGTACTCGACGATCTACAAGGACACCCGCGAACTCGCCAAGGTCACCGTCGACATGGTCGACGCCATGGCCGCCGGCACCGAGGTGAAGGTCAACGACACCAAGACCTACAACAACGGCGTCAAGGTCGTTCCGTCCTACCTCTTGAAGCCCGTCGCGGTCGACAAGTCCAACCTCGAGGAAGTCCTCGTCGGCGGCGGCTACTACACGGCCGACCAGCTGAAGTAAGACCGACACCGGTCGAATGGCTCGGGGTGCCCGTTGGTGCCCCGAGCCATCCATTTTCCGATCCATGTCGCCCGCCGGGCCCGATCGCGAACGCAGCTCCTGCCCGCCGGCCGGGCACGTTCTGGTGATCGGGCGGGCAGGGCGCATCGCAGACCTTGTTCCGGCGTCTGAAATGCCGGATCTGAGACATGCAGGATGCTCGTCAAGCGAGCGAGTTCGGTGGGGAGACCGATGAAGACGCCCATTCTCGAAATGCGTGGCATCACGAAGACCTTTCCCGGCGTCCGTGCGCTCGACAACGTCAATCTCGCGGTCCACGAGGCCGAGATCCACGCGATCTGCGGCGAGAACGGCGCAGGCAAGTCGACCCTCATGAAGGTCCTGTCCGGCGTCTATCCCGCCGGCTCCTACGAGGGCGAGATCCGCTACGAGGACGAGGTCCGCCACTTCAAGAGCATTTCCGATTCCGAGAAGATCGGCATCGTCATCATCCACCAGGAGCTGGCGCTCGTGCCGCTCCTCTCGATCGCCGAGAACATGTTCCTCGGCAACGAGGTGCAGACCTGGGGCGTGATCGACTGGGACGCGGCGCATGCCCGCACGTCCGAGCTGCTCGCCAAGGTCGGCCTTTTCGAGGCGCCGACCGCGCTGATCAAGGATCTGGGCGTCGGCAAGCAGCAACTCGTCGAGATCGCGAAGGCGCTCGCCAAGCGCGTGAAGCTCCTCATCCTCGACGAGCCGACCGCCAGCCTGAACGAGACCGACAGCCAGGCGCTTCTCGACCTCCTCCTGGAGTTCAAGCGCCAGGGCATCGCCTCCATCATCATCTCGCACAAGCTGAACGAGATCTCCCGCGTCGCCGACAAGATCACCGTCATCCGCGACGGCGCCACGGTCTCCACGCTGGACTGCCGCGCCGAGCCGATCTCGGAAGACCGCATCATCCGCGACATGGTCGGCCGGAGCCTCGAAGACCGCTATCCGCCGCGCGAGCCGAAGATCGGCGAGGTCTTCTTCGAGGTGAAGGGCTGGAACGCCTTCCACCACCTGAACGCCCAGCGCCAGGTGATCAAGGACGTCTCCTTCAACGTACGCAAGGGCGAGATCGTCGGCATTGCCGGCCTGATGGGCGCCGGGCGCACCGAGCTGGCGATGAGCGTCTTCGGCAAGTCCTACGGGCGCAACGTCTCGGGCGAAGTGCGCATGCACGGCAAGCCGATCGACGTCTCCACGATCTCCAAGGCGATCGACAACGGCATCGCCTACGTCACGGAGGACCGCAAGCATTACGGCCTCGTGCTCGACGACGACATCCGCCAGAACATCTCGCTCGCCAATCTGGAGGGCATCTCCAAGGGCGGCATCATCGACAACGAGCGCGAGCGCGAGGTGGCCGAGAGCTTCCGCGAGAAGCTGCGCATCCGCTGCTCCGGCATCTTCCAGAAGACGCTGAACCTCTCCGGCGGCAACCAGCAGAAGGTCGTCCTGTCGAAGTGGCTCTTCTCCGAGCCCGAGCTTCTGATCCTCGACGAGCCGACGCGCGGCATCGATGTCGGCGCGAAGTTCGAAATCTATTCCATCATCAACAAGCTGGCCGACGAGGGCCGGGGCATCGTGGTCATCTCCTCCGAGATGCCCGAGCTTCTGGGCATGTGCGACCGGATCTACGTCATGAACGAGGGCCGCTTCGTGGCTGAAATGCCGGCCTACGAGGCGAGCCAGGAAAAGATCATGCGCGCGATCATCCGGGCCGGACAGGACGCCGCGACGCAACCTGCGGGAGGGAACGCGCAATGAGCATCAAGACGATCGACGAGAAGGCGCCGGCCGGCGAGCCGAAAGGCGGCTTCGACCTGTCCTTCTTCAAGGGCCACATCCGCGAATACGGCATGCTGATCGCGCTCGTCGTGATCATGGCCTTCTTCCAGATCATGACGGGCGGCTTCCTGGACGGCGTCCTGATGAAGCCGGTCAACCTCACCAACCTCGTCCTCCAGAACAGCTACATCGTCATCATGGCGATCGGCATGCTTCTCATCATCATCACCGGCCATATCGACCTCTCGGTCGGCTCGATCGCCGGCTTCATCGGCGGTCTCGGCGCCGTCCTGATGGTGCAGCAGGGCATGGACGGCTTCTCGGCCGCCGCGATCTGCCTCTTCGTCGGCGGCGTCATCGGTGCGGTCCAGGGCTATCTCGTCGCCTATTTCAAGGTGCCGTCCTTCATCGTGACGCTGGCGGGCATGCTCGTCTTCCGCGGTCTGACGCTGAAGGTGCTGGGCTCGGCCTCGGTCGGTCCCTTCCCGGAAACCTTCCAGCTTCTCTCCAAGGGCTTCATCCCGGACTTCGCGCCGGGCTTCGGGCTGCATCTGACGACGCTTCTGATCGGCGTCTTCGCCTCCGTGATGATCATCGTCCTGTCCATGCGCAAGCGTCAGAAGCAGGCGCGCTTCGGCAAGGCCGAGGAGCCGTTCGGCATGTTCGTCGGGCGCAATCTCTTCATCGCCGCCGCGATCATGCTGATCTCCTACCTGCTCGCGACCTATCGCGGCTTCCCGAACGTCCTCATCGTCATGGCGCTGCTGATCGCCGTCTATGGCTTCATGACGACCCGCACGACGATCGGCCGGCGCATCTACGCCGTAGGCGGCAACGAGAAGGCGGCCAAGCTGTCCGGCATCAAGACCGAGCGGCTGACCTTCTTCACCTTCGTGAACATGGGCGTGCTGGCCGCGCTCGCCGGCCTCATCTTCGCCGCCCGCCTGAACTCGGCGACGCCGAAGGCCGGCGTCGGCTTCGAGCTCGACGTCATCGCCGCCTGCTTCATCGGCGGCGCCTCGGCCTATGGCGGTGTCGGCAAGGTGATCGGCGCGGTCGTCGGCGCCTTCATCATGGGCGTCATGAACAACGGCATGTCGATCCTGGGCATCGGCATCGACGACCAGCAGGTCATCAAGGGCATCGTGCTGCTCGCAGCCGTCTGCTTCGACGTCTACAACCGCAACAAGGCCTGATCGCCCTTACTCCACGGCGATGCGTTCGACCTGCGGCGTCTCCTCCGGGAGGCGCCGTTTTTCGTCGAGGGCCGGGCGCTCCTCGTTCAGTTCCGGCTCGACGACCCCTTGCGTCTCCATCCAGTTGGCGATGGCCCACCACATGACCGCCCAGGCGGAGCCGGCGACCCAGCCGGCCGCGACGTCGGTCGGCCAGTGGACGCCGAGATAGACGCGGCTGAACCCGACGGCGAGCGTGATGAGGATCGCCACCGTGAAGACGTAGATCTTCATCGCCCGGCGCGGCTGGACGCGCGCGATCAGCGTCGCGAGCGTCAGATAGGTGACCGAGGAGACCATGGCATGGCCGCTCGGAAAGCTCGTCGTGTAGACGATCGAGCCGTGCGGCACGAGCTCCGGGCGAGGGCGGCTGAAGCCGTGTTTCAGCAGTGAGGACATGAGAAACCCGCCGCCGATCGCCGCGATCACCACCCACATGGAGCGCTTGTTGCCCTGAAGGCGCAGGAAGAGCGCGACCGCGATCGTCAGGAGCGTCAGGATGCCGGTGCCGCCGAGCGCGGTGAAGTCGCGCACCAGCTCTCGCAGCCAGCCCGGCCCGTAGGGATTGGCCGGGTCCGCCGCGTCGCGCAGCGAGAGCAGGAGCCAGGTGTCGAAGGCGTGGGTCTCGCCCTCCATGACCTCGCCGGCCAGGGCGACGAAACCCCAGATCGCCGCGCAGACGACGATGGCCCCGAAGACGGTCGGGCCGGTGAGGGGATGGCGGGGGGAGCGGAACGGGGCGGTGATGTTCATGTCTCGCTAAACGGGACGACGCGCTTCAGTTTCAAGAGCGCCTCCCGCAAGAAGAAGCATCCGCCCGCCTTTTTGATCGCTGGACCGACGCCGTGTTCGTCTGCATCTTTCGTTTGGCTCGAAGGCGCGCCTCCATGCCCATCGAGCTGATGATGTTTGAGGGGATCACGAGCATGCAGACCTTCGGCCAGTACGACGCCCTTCTCGTCATCGACGTTCAGAACGATTTCTGCCCGGGCGGCGCGCTGGCCGTGCCCGGAGGGGACGAGGTCGTGCCGATCGTCAACCGGCTGGCCGCCCGGATCGCCAATGTCGTGGCGACGCAGGACTGGCATCCGAAGGGCCACGTCTCCTTCGCCTCGACGCACGGTCTCCAGCCCTTCCAGACGATCGAGCTGCCCTACGGCACGCAGGTCCTCTGGCCCGATCATTGCGTGCAAGGGAGCGCAGGCGCCGAGTTCCACCCCGGTCTTCGGCTGCCGCATGCGCAGGCGGTCATTCGCAAAGGCTATCGGCCGGAGATCGACAGCTATTCCGGGCTCGTGGAGGCCGATCGGACGACGCCGACCGGGCTCGGCGGCTATCTCACCGAACGCGGCATTCGCCGCGTCTTCGTCGCGGGCCTCGCGCTCGACTTCTGCGTCGCCTGGACCGCGCTGGACGCGCGCCGGCACGGGCTGGACGTGGTTCTGATCGAGGATGCCTGCCGGGCGATCGATCTCGACGGCTCGCGCGAACGGGCGCTGAACGACATGCAGGCGGCGGGCGTCGTGCGGGCCCTCTCGGACGAACTGCTCGCCTGAGAAGCGCCGTTACCAGCCCATCGTGCCCGGCGGTCCCTTGAAGGGGCCGACGACGCCGCTCGTGATCCAGCCGCCGTAGAAGCCGCCCTCCTGGGGCACGACGCGCTCGCCGTCGACGAAACAGGCATCGACCCGCGAGGCGTAGAAGGCGATGTGATCCCTGGCCGCCTCGAAATCCGGGGTCGGCCTCGGATAGGACCAGCCCGCTTCCTGCGAGATCTGCGCGCCGAGGACGAGGTCGTGATAGACCGCGCCGCCCTTCCACTCGCACAGAGTTCGGCGGGAGGCCGGGACGAGCAGCGACAGGTCGACGTCCTCGGGCGGAAAATAATAGGCGGGCGGATGGCTCGCCTCGATCGCGCGAAACCCGCCGCGCGTTTCCGCAACGACGCGGCCGCAGAACTCGACCCTCAGATGCCGGGTGTTCGCTTCCAGCCGCGCGGGCCGCGGAAAATCCCAGACGCTCTCCTGTCCGGGGCCGATCGGGTCGCGATGGGGATGCTGAGCCATGGCTTCCAAACTGGCGCGCGCCCGTGAAATGGCGAGCGCAGGAAAGCTCAGTGATTCAAGTTTCGCGCCGGCCATATCCAAGTCGGCCGGACGTCCTATGTCTCCCGACAAGAAGCGAGCGAAGCCGGAGAGTTAGCGTTGGATATCGTCACGTCAGAAAATCTGCGCAGGGCGCTACCGCTCTTCACGGCGCTCGCCATCGGCGTTCTCGTCCTGTGCATCTCGTCGATCCTCTATCTCGGGCGCGAGATTTTCGTGCCCTTCGCGCTCGCCATTCTCCTCAGCTTCGCCCTCGCGCCGATCGTCAACGGGCTCCAGCGCTTCGCGGTGCCCCAGAGCGTCGCGATCATCGGCGCGGTGACGGTCGCGATCGTCGCCATCGTCTTCGTCGGCTTCGTCATCGCCAACCAGCTCGCGACGCTCGCCACCGACCTTCCGACCTATCGCATCACGATGCAGGAGAAGATCCAGGGCCTCTCCGATCCGACCGAGGGCAACGGCGCCATGGCGCGGGCCGCGCGCACGATCCAGGAGCTGATGGGCGACTTCGAGACGCTCGGCGGCAGCCAGACCCTCCAGTCGGCAGCCGAGGCGAAGCCGATGCTGGTGGAGATCGCGACGCCTGCCAACAAGCTGGAGACTGTTTCCTCCATCGTCTCGCCGCTGCTTCATCCGCTGGCGACCGTCGGCATCGTGCTCGTCTTCGCCTGTTTCATCCTCGCCCAGCGCGAGGATCTTCGAAACCGCTTCATCCGCCTCGCCGGCACGGACGACCTTCAGCAGACGACCGGGGCCATCGACGACGCGGCGCGCCGCCTCAGCCGGCTTCTCCTGACGCAGCTCCTCGTCAACACCGTGTTCGGCGTCGTCATCGGCACGGGGCTCTGGCTGATCGGCGTGCCGAGCCCGTATCTCTGGGGCATTCTCGCCGGCATCCTGCGCTTCGTTCCCTATATCGGCGCCTTCGTCGGCGCGGCGCTGCCGCTGGCTCTCGCCTTCGCCGTCGATCCCGGCTGGTCGATGGTGATCTATGTCGCGCTGCTCTTCGTCGTCGTGGAGCCGGTGCTGGGCCACGTCATCGAGCCGCTTCTCTACGGCCACACGAGCGGCCTTTCGCCTCTGTCGGTGATCCTCGCGGCGGCGATCTGGGCCTTTCTCTGGGGTCCCGTCGGCCTCGTTCTGGCGACGCCGCTCACCATCTGCCTCGTCGTCCTCGGCCGCCACGTTCCGCGCCTCGCGACGATCGACGTTCTCTTCGGCGACCGCCCTGCGCTCTCGCCGCAGCAGATCTTCTACCAGCGCATGCTGGCCGGTGCCGTCCGCGAAGCCTCCGATCAGGCCCGAACCTTCCTGCGCGAGCGGGCGCTCGTCACCTATTACGACGAGATCGCGCTCGAGGGCCTGCGTCTGGCGCATGAGGATGTCGCGCGCTTTGCCGTTGCCGGCGAACGTCTCGATCTCCTGCGCTCCTCGACCTCGGAACTGGTCGAGCGGCTGGAGCGGGTGAAGAGCCCGCTGCCGAGCGGCGGCCAGCTGGACGCGGAAGCCGCCGCCGCGGTCGATGCGGCCGGTCCCGATCAGGCCGTCGCCCTCGTCGTGAAGCAGGCGAACGAGCTGGCTCCCGCCTTCCGCGGTTCGGCGCCGGTCGTCTGCGTCGCCGGCGTCAGCGAACTCGACGCGCCGCTGACCTCGATGCTCGCCCAGACCATCCGCAAGCACGGGCTCGGCGCGCGCATGGTGACGTGGAAGGAACTGGCCGAGCGCCAGCCGACGCGCGCCGATGCCGAAGGCGTCGCGCTCATCGTGCTTTCCTTCTTGGAGCCGCTCAGCACCGTGCACCTTCGCCAAGCCGTCCGCGCCGCTCACCGGATCGCGCCGAACGCGCGCATCGTCATCGGCATCTGGCGCGAACGCGACCCCGCCGCCCTCCAGCAGCTCCGCCGCCGCGTCCACGCCGACGTCATCGCCACGACCTTCACCATGGCGCTGAAGGCGGTGCTGGAGATTTCGAGCGATCCGGGCGTCGCGCAGATCGAGGCGACGGCAGGCGAGAAGAAGCAGCTCGCGGCGTAGGATATGTTGGCCGCCATTTGAAAGGATGGCCGCCAGACGTCGCCCCCCTCTGCCTACCGGCATCTTCCCCCTCAAGGGGGGAGATCAGGCCAATCGCAAACGTCGCAAGATAATGCTTAGCCGCTCAAGCTGCCGATCTCCCCCCTTGAGGGGGAGATGTCCGGTAGGACAGAGGGGGGCGCCTCGCGCAAGGTCTCGCCGAGTGAGCGCCAATCCTGCGATGTGCGCACCATCCTCCCCACTCAGCTCAGCTATTTTCCCCCGAACACTGTCCCGCACCAAGCCGGCGGCCATCGCTCCTGCGTCCACCACCTCCAAATCAAAAGGCCCGCCGTGTCTCCACGGCGGGCCTTCATCGTGATGCGACCGAGCGAACTCAGTCCTTGTGCGGCAGGTGCACCCGGTCGATCGCGGCGCGGGCGAAGGCTTCGGAGACGTGGGCGAAGGAGCGCTGGGCTTCCTCGTGACCATCGTCGCCGGCCACGGGCTCCAGGAGGAACACGAGGAAGGAGCGGCCGGTCGTCATGTAGTCGGTGCCGAATTCGAAGGGCACCAGCTCTTCGCGGGTCGGCAGGTTCGTGTCGATCACGCAGCGCCAGCGGACGCCGCCCGGCGCTTCCGGCAAGGTGAAGTTCACGACGTCATGATGCGCGTTCATGATGATCAGCATCGTCGCGTCCGTGCCGGGCCGGCGGATGCCGGTCGACTGGGCGCGGCCGTCGAGGAGAACGCCGAAGCAGCGCGCACCGGCGTCGCTCCAATGCTCCTCGTCGAACTCGGTGCCCGAGGGCGTCAGCCAGGACACGTCCTTGACGCCCAGTTCCTCGTCGTAATTGGCATGCAGGAACTTGCCCCGGCGCAGCATGGGCAGCGACTGGCGCAGCATGATGAGCTTCTGCACGAATTCCGCGAGGTCGCGGCCCTCGGGCGTCACGTCCCAATTGACCCAGCCGATCTCGTTGTCCTGCGCATAGGCGTTGTTGTTGCCGTTCTGCGTGCGGGCGAACTCGTCGCCGGCCAGGATCATCGGCGTGCCGCGCGAGAAGAGGAGCGTGGCGAAGAAGTTCCGCAGCTGGCGGAACCGCGTCTCGGTGATCTCCTTGTCCTCGGTCGGACCCTCTACGCCGTAATTGTTGGAGAGGTTGTGCGAGTGGCCGTCGCGATTGCCTTCGCCGTTCGCCTCGTTGTGCTTGTCGTTGTAGCAGACGAGATCGTGCATGGTGAAACCGTCATGCGCGGTGATGAAGTTCACCGACGCCCAGGGCTTGCGACCGCGCTTGTCGAAGATCTCCGCCGACGCGCTGAACTTGGAAGCGACCGCCGGGACCTTGCCCTCGTCGCCGCGCCAGTAGGACTTGATCGTGTCGCGATAGCCGTCGTTCCACTCGGCCCAGCCGGGCGGGAAGCGGCCGACCTGATAGCCGCCCGGACCGCAGTCCCAGGGCTCCGCGATCATCTTGACGCTGGCGAGGAGCGGGTCCTGCATGCAGGCGTGGAGGAAGGTGGACTCCTCGTTGAAGCCCGTCGGCTCGCGGGCGAGGATGGTCGCCAGATCGAAGCGGAAGCCGTCGACGCG
Source organism: Aureimonas sp. Leaf427 (assembly GCF_001425485.1). GTDB lineage: Bacteria > Pseudomonadota > Alphaproteobacteria > Rhizobiales > Rhizobiaceae > Plantimonas. The sequence continues at coordinate 348,188 of NZ_LMQW01000051.1, forward strand.
CATCTCGCCGGCCCAGTAGCGCAGGCTGTCCGTCACGAGCTGCATGACGCGGGGATGGCTGGTGTTGACGGTGTTACCCGTGCCGGTGTCGTTAATGTAGTAGCGGTTGTTGTCCGGCATCAGGCGGTAGTAGGTGGCGTTGTCGATGCCCTTGAAGGAGAGCGTGGGTCCCAGCTCGTTGCCTTCCGCCGTGTGATTGTAGACGACGTCGAGGATGACCTCGATGCCTGCATGATGGAACTGCGAGACCATCTCCTTGAACTCGTTCACGAAGGGCGAGGAGCAATAGCGCTGGTCCGGCGCGAAGAAGCCGATCGTGTTGTAGCCCCAGTAGTTCCGGAGGCCCTTCTCGACGAGATAGCTGTCGTCGACGAAGGAATGGATCGGCAGAAGCTCGACCGAAGTGACGCCGAGGCTCTTGATGTAGGCGACGATCTCCGGGTTCATCATGCCCGCGAACGTGCCGCGATCCTCGGCCGAAACGGCGGGATGCATCTCCGTGAAACCCTTGACGTGGGTCTCGTAGAAGATCGTCCGTTCCCACGGAATGTTCGGCCTGCGCTCGCCGCCCCAGGTAAAAGCGGGATCGACGACGCGGCACTTCGGCACGAAGGCGGCGGAGTCGCGCTCGTCGAAGGAGAGGTCGGCATCCTTGTGGCCGATCGTGTAGCCGAACAGCGCGTGGTCCCACTTCACCTCGCCCACATGCTGGCGGGCATAGGGGTCGAGCAGCAGCTTGTTGTGGTTGAAGCGATGGCCGGCCTCAGGCTCGTAAGGGCCGTAGACGCGGTAGCCGTAGGTGAGGCCGGGACGGGCTTCCGGCAGATAGCCGTGGAAGATTTCGTTGGAATATTCCGGCAGCTCGATCCGTTCGAGTTCGGTCGTGCCGTCCTGATCGAAGATGCAGAGCTCGACCTTGGTGGCATTGGCCGAGAAGAGCGCGAAGTTGACGCCAAGACCGTCCCAGGTGGCGCCGCGCGGATAGGGGCGGCCTTCCTGGATGCGGGTGCGTTTCAAGCCGGGCTTCGGGAGCGCTGAAGATGCGGTGTTGGGAGATATGTGGATCGTCACCGGGAAATACGCCCTTGAAGGAGAAACGAGACGTCGAGGAAGTGTCGAAGGGGCGGACTCGTTCCCCTGCGTCCACTGAACGTTTTCGCAGTTGCGTCGTTGTCACACCGCAGGGCCCAGGGCCGGATCGGCCGGAAGGCGGCCCTGCCGACTTTTGCGCCGAGAGATCAGGGTGACGTCTTGAAAGTGTCCGATATCATGAGCCGGTTCGTGGAATTCGCCGGGCCGGGCGAGAGCGCGACGGCGCTCGCCGAACTGATGGGCGATCTCGACGTCGGCGCCTTGCCCATCGGAACGCTGGAAGAGCCGCTCGGCGTCGTGACGGACCGCGACATTCTGTACCGGGTCGTCGCCAAGGGCCTCGATCCGAAGGAGACGGTCGCGAGCGACATTCTTTCCGCGCCGCTCGTCACCTGCGGCCCCGACGACGATCTCGACCGGGCGATGGACCTGATGGCGGTGAACCATGTGCGCCGCCTCGGCGTGCGTCGCGGGGAGGGGCCGCTCGTCGGCTGGGTCACCCTTTCCGACGTATCCCGTGTCCTCCTTCTGGAGACGCAGGCGGTGCCGGCGGCCTTGCGCGAACTCAACCCTGATAACGCCGCCTGAGGCTGGCGACGATCTCCTCGCCGAGCCCGAGGCGGGCCGCGAGATAAGCCAGATGATGCCGCCCGGTCGCCGTCGGGCGGCCAAGCGCGATCAGCGAGGCGGCATAGGCGTGGGACGAAAGCCCCGCCGCGACGATCTCGGGCAGAACGAGACTGAGCGCCCTCGGACGGATGAGCGCCTCGTCGAAGGCGGCGAGCAGAGTCTCGCTGGCCTGCGCCTCGACCATGCGCGATCGGACGGCCTGAGGCTGCGACGCCGTGCGGGGATCGGCGAGGATGGCGGTGGCCGCGACCTCCACCAGAAGCGCCGCGGCACCCGGCTCCAGGGACTGAAAGTTGAGGGCCAGCGGGTAGGACGTCTGGAATCGGTTCGCCAGATGGACGTTCAGCACCTTCGCCGAAAGGGTGCGCAGCAGGATGTCGCGCTGCCGGTCGCGTGGCCCCAGAACGGGCTCGCCGGCGCGCGAAGGCACCGGCGCTGCGTCCGTCTCGGACAGAGCCATCAGCTCCAGGACGGGCGCCTCGCCATCGCGCGGGCCCGTCTCGGCATTGTTCCGTCCGCGGAACCAGTCGAGCATCAGGCGACGGATTCGGTCGAGGCGGCGGCGGGCAGGAGCGCGTCGATCTGACCGAGCAGGCGCGAGAAATCCACCGGCTTGGCATGGTAGTCGTCGCAGCCGGCGGCCAGCGTCTTCTCGCGGTCGCCGGACATCGCATGCGCGGTGAGCGCGATGATCGGCATGCGCGGCAGCGAGGAGTCCGCCCGGATCGTGCGCGCGGCGGTCCAGCCGTCCATGACGGGAAGGTTCATGTCGAGAAGGATGATGTCGGGATTGGCCGCGCGGGCCTTGTCGACGCCGTCCTGCCCGTCATGCGCCAGAACGACGTCGTAGCCGCGCCGCTTCAGCCGCCGCGACAGGAAGTCCCAGATTTCCTCATGGTCCTCGACGAGGAGTATGCGTGTCATGCCCGTGGCTCCACTTTTGGCGTCGGCAGGTCGAGCGGAGGGTTGCCCACCACGCCGCGCTTCGCAATAACGCGGATCTCGCCAACTAGCTCCTTCAACGAAACATCGCTTTTGGCGAGAACCTGATCGGCGTCCGACTGCAGCCGGCGCCACTCGTCCGCTGTCAGATCCTTCGAGGTGAGGACGACGACGGGAATGTTCCGCCATTCGGGCTTGGCGCGCAGCTGGTCGAGGAATTCGAACCCGTCCATGACGGGCATGACGAGGTCGAGAAGGATCAGCGTCGGAATGCGTTCCGCCACGCGCTCGAGCCCGATGCGTCCGTTCGGCGCGGTGACGACCGGCACCTTCACCTCCTCGCGCGACATCATGGTGGCGAAGCGCGCGAGCGTGTCCGTATCGTCGTCGATCGCCAGGATCAGCCCTTCGCCATCCGCCTTGTAGCGCGACATCACCTCCTTCAGCTTGTCCCATTCGACGGGTTTTAGGAGATAGTCGGAGGCGCCAAGCGAGTAGCCGAGACTGTGTTCGTCGATGATCGTAACCATGATGACGGGCACGGCGCCGAGCACGGGATCGGCGCGGATCTCCGTCAGGACCGCCCAGCCGTCCATCCGTGGCATGGTGACGTCGAGGAGGATGACGTTCGGGCGGATCGCCCGCGCCATTTCGAGGCCCGACACGCCGTCCGATGCCGTGCGCACGGAGAAGCCCTCGCGGCTGAGGAAGCGCGTGAGGAGCTCGCGTGCGTTCGGATCGTCGTCGATGGCGAGAACGAGACCAGCCCCGCCGCCGTCGCCTTCGCCGGCCAGATGCAGGATCTCCTGCTCCTCGACCGTCTCCACCGCCTCGGCCGGAATGCGGATCGTGAAGACCGAGCCCTTGCCCTCCTGCGACCGCACGCCGATGTCGCCGCCGAGAAGCCGGCAGAAGGCGCGGGTGATGGCGAGGCCGAGGCCGGTGCCGCCGAACTTGCGCGTCGTCGAGGAATCCGCCTGCGTGAAGCGCTCGAAGAGCTTTTCGATCTGCTCCTGGCTCATGCCGATGCCGGTGTCCTCGACCTCGAAGCTCAGCCAGTCGCGACCGCCGTCCGACATGCGGCCGGCGCGCAGCGTGACGACGCCGTTCTCGGTGAACTTCGAGGCGTTGGAGAGTAGATTGATGAGGCACTGCCGGAGCTTGACCTGATCGGTATGGGCCTCGCCGAGATCGCCCTCGATGTCGATTTCGATGCGGTTGTTCTTCTTGGCCATGAGCGAGCCGACGGTGGACGTCACCTCGTCGAGGATCGTGCGGACCTCGATCGTCTCGGCATAGATCTCCATCCGCTCCGCCTCGATCTTGGAGAGGTCGAGCACGTTGTTGATGAGGCTGAGGAGGTGGCGTGCATTCCCCTCGATCTTGCGCAGGTCGGAGAGGAGATGCTCCTCGCCGAGATCCTCCACCTCTTCCTCCAGCATCTCGGCATAGCCGATGACGGCCGAAAGCGGCGTGCGAAGCTCGTGGCTCATATTGGCGATGAACTGGCTCTTGGCCCGGTTGGCCGCCTCGGCCGCTTCCTTGGCGGCTTCCAGCTCCTGCTCCGCCGCGCGCTGGCGCGTGACGTCCGTGTTCGTGCCGAACCAGCGCAGGATCCGGCCCTCGCCGTCGCGGATCGGGACGGCCTGCGAGAGGAACCAGCGAAAGGTGCCGTCGACGCCCTTCAGCGGGAACGTGTCCTCCCAGACGTCACCCTCGGCGATCTGGCGCTTGTACTTCTCCAGCACGCGGGACGCGTGGTCGGGATGATGGACCTTGGTCCAGCCCCAATCCTGCATCTCCTCCGGCGTCGTGCCGGTATAGTCGAACCAACGCTTGTTGTACCAGAAGATGTCGCCGGTCGGATCGGCCATCCAGGCAAGCTGGGGGATGTTGTCGGCGAGCGTGGTGAGCTGCCGTCCGGTCTCGCCGAGCTTCTCCTCGATGCGGCGAAGATCGGTCACGTCGGTATGCGTGCCGACCCATTCCGCCACCTCGCCGCGCTCGTCGAGGATCGGGACGGCCGTGACGCTCATGTTGCGCCATTCGCCGTCGGCCCGGCGCACGCGATGGTCCAGCTTGTAGGGCGTGCGGTTCTGGAGAGCGGCGGCCCAGAACTTGAACGTCGTGTCGCGGTCGTCGGGATGGACCTTCTCCAGCCAGCCGCTGCCCAGATGCTCGGCCTCGTTCTGGCCGGTGAACTGCATCCAGCCCTGCTGCGGCTTGACGAAGCGGCCGTTCGGCGGCGTCGTCCAGACGATCGAGGCGGTCGCGTCGATCAGCGTTCGGAAGCGCTCCTCGCTCTCCTCCAGCTGCCGCTCGGCGAGGATGCGCTGCGTCGTGTCGAGGACGACGAGCCCGACCGCCGGCCCGGACTTGACGCCCGACCATTCCACCGGAAAGGCCGCGACCAGCATGGAACGCTCGGTCTTGCCCGAGCCGGTCGCGGGGATGGTGACGTCGACATCGGACACGGTCGCGCCCTTCGCCAGAACGTCGGCGATGATCGGTTCGATGGAGCTCTGCTCGGAGCCGGCCGCGGACCAGGCGAGATTGCCTGTTCCGTCCGTCGCGAGCGCGTGGAACGGCGCGTTGGCCCGCAGGATCTTGCCGTCCTCGTCGAGGAAGCCGATGCCGACCGGGGCGTTTTCCAGAAGCCCGGTCATCAGCTTGATATTGGCCCGGTTCTCGCGCTGCCGCCGGAAGGCGAGGGCGGCGAGGATCAGGGCGGCGAGAACCGTCGCCGCGAAGGTCGCCGCCTGCATGGCCGAGGCGCGCTCGACCTCGGCCTGCTCGGCGCCGATGACGCCGTTCGCGGTGTTGATGATGGCATTGGCCTCGCCCCTCAGCGCATCCATCAGCCGCTTGCCCTCGCCCTGGCGCACCAGCTCCACGGCGGGATCGAAGCCCTGGCTGCGGCGCAGATCGACGACGCGGCCGCAATAGGCGATCTCCTCCCTGGCGATGCTCTGGAGCGCCAGGAGACGCTTCGGGTCCACCCCGCTTGCCTCCCCATGCTCGCCGATCGCGGCGACGTCGCGCTCGAACTCGGCAAGGCCCGTGTTGAAGGGTTCAAGGAAGGATTCCGAGCCGCTGAGCACATAGCCGCGCTGGCTGCTTTGGACGGTGGTGACGGAGGCGACGAGGCGCTGCACGTCGATGACCAGCGCCGACTGATGCGCGATCTCGGCCGTGCGGGTGCGGCTTTCCATCACGGTCCAGCCGAAGGCGCCGATCGCGACGAGGAGGAGAAGCCCCGTCAGCATGGTGCCTCTGCCGATCCCCTCGCGCTGGTCCTTGCGCCGGCGCTGGTCCTTGGAGGGATTGCCGGAACGGGACCGGGCACCATACTGCATTGCGAACACCTCTGTGAGCAGACCCAGTCCGGCCCGCGTTCGGAAGGTGGCGTCGTTCGAGATCGTGGGAAGGTTGCCGGGCCTGTTTTCCCGAACCTTTTTGCGCTCGGGCGCCCGCCTTTGCGAACGAGCGTCCGGCATGTCCGCCGACCTTCGCGAGTTCCAAAGCCCATGACCCTCGACCAAGCTCTCGCCTTCGGCCTGGTGATCCTGACCGTCGCGGGCTTCGTCTGGGGGAGGCTCCCCTACGACCTGATCGCCATCGCCTCGCTGCTCGCCGGGATCGTGCTCGGGCTCGTTCCGATCGACAAGGCGTTCTCCGGCTTCTCCGACGACGTGGTGGTGATCGTCGCCGCAGCGCTCATCATCTCGACGGCGGTCGCCCGGTCCGGCTTCGTCGAGACGATCATGCGACCGCTCATGCCCTACATGAAGACCGCCCGGACGCAGGTTCCGATCCTCGTCGGCGCCACGATGCTCATGTCGATGGTGACGAAGAACATCGGCGCGCTCGCCATCTTCATGCCGGTCGCCTCGCAGGTCGCCAAGCGCTCGGGCACCTCGATCTCGCGCTTCCTAATGCCCATGTCCTTCGCCTCGCTGATCGGCGGCCTCGTGACGCTCGTCGGCACGTCGCCGAACATCATCGTCTCGAAGATCCGCATGGACGTCTCGGGCGAGCCCTTCCGTATGTTCGACTATGCGCCGGTCGGCTTCGGCATCGCGCTCTGCGGCTTCGTCTTTCTCTCGCTCGCTTCGGGCCTCCTGCCGAAGCGGAAGCCAGCGAGTTCCCTCGGCGCCTCCTTCGCACTCGACGCCTACACGGCGGAGGCGACGGTCAGCGAGACCTCGGCCGCCGCCGGGCGGACGGTCGCCGAAATCCAGCGCATGGCGGATGACGAGATCACCATCCGCTGGGTGCTCCGCGAGCGCTTCCGCCGTCTCGTCCCCGCGCCCGACCTCAAGGTCGAGGTCGGCGACATTCTTCTGATCGGCGGCGATCCCGAGGATCTCGAGCGCGCCGTGTCGCTTGCCGGCCTCCACCTTTCCGCCGATCTCCAGACCGAGCACGACGTGGAGAGCGAGACGGTCGTCGAGGGCGTCGTCTCCGCCGGCTCGCCGGTCGTGGACCAGACGCCGGGACGGCTCGGGCTGGAAGAGAAGCACGGCGTCTCGCTGCTGGCGGTCAGCCGCGGCGGATGGCCGATCAGCCAGCGCCTCGCTTCGCTGCGCCTTCGCGTCGGCGATGTCGTCGTCTTGAAAGGCACCGTCGAAAGCGTGCCGGACGCGCTGGGAGCCCTGAAGATCCTGCCGCTCGCCGAGCGCCAGATCGTGCTGGGGCGCAACCGGCGGAGTTGGGTGCCGATCGCGGTCCTCGCCGTCGCCATGCTGCTGACGGCGCTCGGACTCGCCAATGCCACGATGGCCTTCTTCGGCGCGGCGGTGGTGCTGCTCCTTCTGCGCGTGATGAGCATGAACGACGCCTATCACACGGTGGAAGCCTCGGTGATCGTGCTGCTCGCAGCTCTCATTCCCGTCAGCGAGGCGATCCAGACGACGGGCGGAACCGATCTCATCGCGGTCTGGCTGTCGCCCGTGCTGCACGGATTGCCGCCGATCGGCTCGCTCGCGGTCGTCATCCTGATCGCGATGGCGATCACGCCGTTCCTGAACAATGCGGCGACGGTGCTGGTCATGGCCCCGATCGCCGCCTCGGTCGCGCAGAAGCTCGGGCTGAGCACCGATGCGTTCCTGATGGGCGTGGCGCTCGGCGCGGCCTGCGATTTCCTGACGCCGATCGGCCACCAGTGCAACACGATCGTCATGGCGCCCGGCGGCTATCGGTTCGGCGACTACTGGCGCCTCGGCCTGCCGCTCTCGGTCATCGTCGTCGTCGTCGGAACGCCGCTCATCGCCTATTTCTGGCCGCTGGGCGGGTGAGTCCGCCCAGCGGCATCGGCATCAAAGCCGCGCGAGGATTTCGGTCTTCTTGGCCGAAAATTCCGCCTCGGTGAGAATGCCCTCGTCGCGCAGGGCCGCGAGCCGGCGTAGAAGATCGATCGGATCGCCGCTGCCTTGGGACCGATCCCGGGAGTGGGAGGGCACCGAGGTCAGTTCGTTACGGCCGGGCGTGGGTGATGATCCAACGGGCGAAGCAGGCCCGGCCTGCCGCTTCGCCCGGACGTCGTCTTGCGAATCCCCGTCGCCGACCTTCTTCAGGTCTTCGACGCGGACGGAGCCCGAGCGGGTCGAGAAGCGCATCGAGCTGTCGCCGCCCTGCTGCTGCGAAGCGCCCTCGATCCGCTCGTCGCCGGTGTCGTAGACGGTGACATGCCCGCCGTCGTCGATCGCGAGGCGCTGCTTGTCGGGGAAGACGGCATAGCGAGAATTGTTCTGCGAACCCGTCGAGGACGGGGTGCCGAGATCTCCCGGCCACCACGACCCGCCCGACGACGACGAGGAGGACGAAGACGACGAGTGGGAGGACGAGGACGGTTTCGACAAGGACGATTCCTGCGCCTCGTCGCCGATCTTGCCCGACTGGACGGCGTCGGACAGATCCCGCGCGAGGTCGCCGACGCGCGCCTTCAGATCGCCGTTGTTCATATCGCCGATCATCATCATGCCGCCCTTGGACCACTGGCCCATGCCGCCGAGATCGGGGTGGTTGAACTGCGCCATGCTGCCGCCCGAGCGCTTCAGCGCCTCGGCGAGGACCTTGGCGGCCTCCGGCTTGAAGCCGTGGCGCTCGGCGATGTCGGCGATCGCGCGATCGCCGTCGCCGGATGGTGAGGAGGTCATTTCGTATCCCTTCGATGCTGGAACGGGTTGCCGCCTTGAACTCTCAAGCCTACGGCCTGTTCCGCCGCATCTCGTCCAAACGCATCGGCATCGCGTCGATGATCGAGAAGACCGCCTCCGGGCTCGCCGGCCGCTTCGCCTGCCATTTGGTGCCGCCGTCCTTGCCGACGAGGAGCACGGTGAAACCTGCCTCCGGCGCCACGTTCCGGCTCCGGCGAAGCGCCGCAGCCTCGTAGGCATCGGCCGGTCCGCCCACGAGGACGCGCGTCTTCCCGGCGGCGGGAACGAGGAGGACGAGGAGATCGCGCTCCTCGAAGGCGTTCGGTCCTGCGGCGTCGAGGAGCCTGGACTGTTCGGCGAGGGCGGGGTCGCTCGCGTTTGAGAAGACGAGCAGCACGCGCTTCGATGCGTCGAGTCTATCGTCCGGCGCGGCCATCGCTTCCGTCGTCATCAGTAACGCTGCCAGGGTCGCCAGCCAGATGCGTTTCATCGTCCACGATCCTCCAGAAGCGGCCGACGTAACGGAACGACCAAAGAGCCCCCCGAACGAGCTGCCGATCCCCGTTTTCGAAAGCATCGCAACATTAAAGTCTTAGGCTGCATGAAAGAAAGCGGAAAGAGATTTCAGTCAACGTCGCAAAAATGGGGTTGGGGAAAATCAGATGCCTGTCACGTCGACCTATGGCGAATCGAGAACTTCGGCGATTCGCTGGCTTTCCGACGTCGGCGCCGAAGTGCCTCTCGAATTGCGGGCGCGTCTGCAGGCCACTCCCTTCGCCACGAAAGTGCCCTTGGTCATGGGCGCGATCAACAGCCTGACCATCACCTTGGTCGCCGCGTATCGCCTGAACAGCTCCCTGCTCGTCGGTTTCGCGATCCTGGAATGCCTGCTGCTCGCCGTGCGGCTCCGGCTGACGAGGCGATACGACAAGCCGGCCGATCCGCTCTTCGCGATGGGACTGGTCTGGGCCGCTCTGCAGGCCGCGACCATCTGGGTCATTGTCCTTTCCGGCGATCTGGTCAGCATGATCATCGTTCTCGGCACGAGCCTGGCGGTGATCGGCGGCATCGTCGCCCGCAACTTCGCAACGCCACGCTATGCCTTCGCGCAGGTCATGATCATCGACCTGACCTTCAAAACGGCCTTTCTGTTCAGCCACCCCTCCTTCATGCCCTTGATCTTCGTGCAGGCGGTTCTCTTCGCGGCCTACAACCTGTCGATCCTCAAGCAGCATCGGCAGATGGCGCTGAAGGCGCTGAAGGCCGAGATCGTCAGCCGCGAGCAGGCCGTCATCGATCCGTTGACGCAGCTCCTCAATCGGCGCGGGCTGGCCGAGGAGGCGGATCGACTGGCGAAGAAGCACCCCTCGCTCGTCCTCTTCTACATCGACCTCGACGGCTTCAAGAACGTCAACGACCGTCTCGGACATGCCGCCGGCGACAGCCTCCTGCAGGAGGTCGGCCTTCGGTTGAAAGAACTCTTCGGAGCGCAGGCGGCCGTGAGCCGGCTGGGAGGCGACGAGTTTCTGATCCTCGGCTCCTTCGTCGGCGACGACGAAATCCGCGCTTGCGGCGCCCGAATCATCCACTCTCTTTCCGTTCCCTATTCCATCGAAGGTAACAGCCTCGCCCTGATCGGAGCCAGCGTCGGAGCGGCCAAGTGGAGCGAGTGTAGCGGAACGCTTGAAAGCTGTATGGCCGCAGCCGACGGGGCCCTCTACCGTGTCAAATCCAACGGAAAGGGTCGCGCGCTGCTCGCCGCCCCCAGCGTGCGCACGGACGATGAAGCCCGGGACACCGCGTCCGTCGCCGCCTGATCGCGACGGTTCGCAAGGTCAGTGGGGGGGGGGGAAGCCGATGCGCCTCTCTCGCCCCCATTCCTTCCAGATTTTTGTCAGGTTCATTCTGAGCCGGATTCATCTGGATTTCGTCGTTTGTCGTTTCGGATAAGCGGGTCAGCTTATCGTCGACAAACTCTAAGCCTGTCGAATCGCGTCGAGAACCCTGCCGAGCAGCTCGTTTCCCGCGTCGGTCAGACGCCCCCGCGCTCCCTCCGCCTCGATGAGGCCGGCCGAGGACAGCTCCTCCACCCCCTCGTGATCGGCCTTGTGGCCCTTGCCGTCGTCGAGCACGACCTCGCGCACGACTTCGCCGCTGGTGAGGCTATGATAGGCGGCGAAGGCGAGGATGGAGCGGGCTTTGTCGCTGAGGTCTGCCATGTCGTCGATCTCCTGGTTGTGACAGGCAAACGGCGGGCATGGCGCTTCGATCCGGCCGCATTGTCGCAGCCCTCTCATCTCTGCGAACCGTCAGCTCTTCCAGTGCGTCTCGTCCGGCATCGGGCCGAAGCCGTGAGCCCTCAGCCGGTAGCCGGCAGCCGGCGTCAGACGGGAAGGGCCATCTCCACCTCACGGCTCCGCCGCAGTTCACTCATCCAGACCGGCATGCGCGGCTCGTGACGGATCTGATACCCGTAGTGGCGGCGCAGCGCCTCGACGAGCCGGCCCCCGCGGTCGAGCTTCTCGTCGGCGAAACCGATCATCACGGAGTTCGGCCAAGCTTTCGGGCGGATGTCGCGCAGGCGGTGGAACAGCTCGTCCTCGCCGGCCTCCGGGTCGCCCTGCGCCATCAGCGTGACCATGGCTGCCGTCGAGCGCGAAATGCCCATGTGGCAATGGACGAGGAGATGGCCGGACGCGCCTTCGCGCGCATCCGCGTCGAGCTCGGCCCCGAAGCGCAGGATCGCGTCCAGATGCTCCGGCGCGGGCATGACCTGGCCGGGATAGGGGTCGATGATGTCGTGGAACTCCAGAAGCGTGCGCCGATGGTCGCCATAGGATCGGAAGGCTTCGAGCTCGGGCAAGCCGGGATCGACGATGGAGAGGACATGCGTCACGCCGGCCGTTCCATGGCTCGGCAGTTCCTCGATGCCGCAGATCGTGCGGGTGGAAATGGTGAGCGTCTTCATCGGTCGAGGTCCCCGTTCCGCAAATCGCCCGCCGCTATACCGCCGCTGGCCGCCCCCGACAACGCTTGGGCCCGGCCAAGGCGAGGGCGCCTCGTCCCGTTTCCGCGCGAAACGCGATCGGCATGGTTCGTACAAGCCTCTTGCCTCAGGGAAGAGCGATGGCCCGTCGTTCTGGAAGCGGAGATGAGATGCGTAAGGTGATGTTGAGCCTGGCGATGCTGTCGCTGCTTTCGTCCGGCGGCTGCACGACCGCCTACAACCAGCGCCAGTTCGCCCTGCGCACCGATGCCGAGATCTGCTCGCGCTACGGCGTCGATCGGAAGTCGCAGGTCTATCTGGACTGCATGGCGGCCCAGGAGCATCGCCGCGACGTCGCGACCGCCCGGCACACCGGTCTGGTCGGAGAGGGCACGGAGGCCATTGCCGGCCCGGTCTACTGACGACGCTCGGACGATGGATCCGAGCAGGGCGCCCAGGGGAAATCCGCCGGCTGGCCATGCCGCTCGCCGAAGCTCCGGGCTCGAGCCATGCAGCTGATGCACGCCTGATCGGCGGGGAGAAGATATCGAAAACGGGTCGGCCTGCCATGCACAACCAGCGCTACTGAAGGAAGGGCAGGGCGCGTATGTAGAGCTTGTCGAAACGAACAGAGCCGCTCCCACCGACGAGGAGCGCTGAAGGATCACCAAGATGAGCATCTCCCGCACCCTGAAGTCCTGGCGCCAGTATCGCAGCACCGTTTCGGAGCTGAACAGCCTTTCGGCCCGCGAACTCTCCGACCTCGGCATTTCGCGCTCGGATATCCCGGCCGTGGCCCGCCAGGCCACCCGCTAAATTCTAAGCTTCGCTCCGGCCGATCTCCTCCCCGAGGCCGAAGCGCAGACGTTCGACGGCATCCTCCTCCCAGCCGTAGGACTTCAAGACACGACGCCCGCCGGTCCTCCCCCGGCGGGCGTCGTCGTTTTTGGGGGTCAGACCTGACCGCGGAACGAGCCGCCGTCGCCCGCGGGGGCCTCGCCGGTCGCTCGCTTTCTCGAAGAAGTCGCCTTGCCTTCGGCAACGAATTCGGAGGACACCTCTTTTCCTTCGAGACGCGGAAGAGGGGATCGCCATGACGATGCGTGAGCCAAGGCAATCGGCCGGAATGCGGCTTCGGGCCCACGGTCTCAAGATGGCCGCGACACTCGTCGCGCTTCTCTCGTCGGGGGCTGCGGCCATGGCGGCCGACTGCCGGGCAGATCCCGAGCCCGGTTTGGACTGGGGCGGCTGCAACCGAAGCAACATCATGATCCCCGGCTCCAATCTCGAAAAGGCCGATCTGCGCGGGGCCGATTTCAGCCTCAGCGATCTCAGCGGCGCCGTCCTGGCCGGCGCCAACGCGCAAGGCGCGAAACTCGCGCGCACGTCGCTTGCCGGCGCCATCGCCGATGCCGCCGACTTCACGCAGATCGAGGGCTACCGGACCAACTTTTCCGGCCTTTCCGCCAAGGGCGCGTCCTTCGACGGCGCCGAGCTCCAGCGCGCCAACTTCAACGGCGCCGTCCTGACAGGAGCGAGCTTCGAGAAGGCCGAACTCGGGCGCGCCGATTTCACCGGCGCGATCCTCGGCGAAAACGGCTTCGCCTTCGCCAACCTTGCCCGCGCGAGCTTCAAGAACGCCCGGATCGAGAGCCCGCTGGATTTCTCCCGCGCCTATATGTTCCTCACCCGGATCGAAGGCGCGGACCTTTCGGCGGCCAAGGGCCTGACCCAGCCGCAGATCGACCTCGCCTGCGGCGACGAGGCGACCAAGCTCCCCACGGGCCTCAACCCGCCCGCGAACTGGCCGTGTCCGTTCGACTGATCGCGAAGGCCGCACCCTTCTCGCCGCCGCTTTGATCGCAGGCCTCGGACCATTCGTCGGCAGCTTGGCGAGCGGGGCCTGCCTGGACACAGCTTTGCAGCAGTGACCGGCATCGAAGTCTCGGTCTCGCCTCCTTGGAGGTGGGGAACGCTCGCGGCTCCTCACACCTTATTTGGCGGAGGTGTTGCGAGAAGTGGGAATGAGCGAGATGGCGAACTGGCAGAGGCGTGCGGTCCTGAAGGGTCTTGTCGGGGGCATCGTCGCAGGCGCCACTCTCGACCGAGCCCACGCTGCGCCGACGGTCGATGCCGAACGGGCGGCGCTCGAGACGATCCTCGACCCGTCAGCCGAGATGAAGACGCTCTTCACGGGCGGCCGATGGCTGGAGGGTCCCTGCTACCTGCCGGACCTCGAGAGCCTCGTGTTCAGCGACGTGAAGACGAACCGCATGTGGCGGCTCGGCGACGACGGATCGACCGAGACGTTTCGAGATCCGTCCGAAAATGCCAACGGCAATGTTCTCGACGGGGAAGGGCGCCTCGTGACATGCGAGCACCGGCGACGCCAGGTGGTTCGCCAGGAGCCGGACGGCTCGATCACGGTTCTGGCCGACCGCTATGACGGCAAGCGCCTGAACTCGCCGAACGACGCCGTCCTCGCGCCCGACGGCGCGATCTGGTTCACCGATCCGACCTACGGCATCACGCAACCCGAGGAGGGCATTCCGGCCGAACCCGAACAGTCTGCCCGGCGCGTCTACCGCATCGACCCGTCCGGTCGACTCGACGCCAAGACGGATACGCTCCGCCAGCCCAACGGCATCGCCATCTCGGCGGATGGCCGGACCCTCTATGTCAGCGAGACCGGCGGAGACGCCACCGCGCCGAACGGCATCGTCCGCTTCACGATCGGCGACGATGGAGCCCTGGCCGACAGGCAAGTCTTCGCCCTCTACGACAAGGGCGTGCCGGACGGCCTGGCGCTCGACATCGAGGGCCGGCTCTACGCCGGATCCATCGATGGCGTGCGCATCTTCGACGAAGCCGGGCGACCTTTCGGCCTGATCCCCACGCCCAAACCCGCCGCCAACCTCGCCTTCGGCGGCCCCGACGGCCGCCGACTGTTCGTCACGGCCACCGACTCGGTCCACGCGATCGACCTGAAGGTGCCCGGCATCGAGTGGCGGAAGCGGTAAGCAAGCGCATCAGAGCCGCGGCTACACCTGCAACCGCCTCGCCTCGCGCGGGGCGGGGGGCAATTCCAGCTTGGTTGAATCCCGGTGCTATGACATTGCGAAAGGAAAGCCACGCGCCCGCCGCGGACCTTGTGCTCTTAAGCTTCCAGCAGAGATCGAAGACTTCGACGGAAGTCGTTCAAGCGATTCCCTGTCTGCCCGCGCCAGTGTGTATCGCCCATCCGTCTGGGAATGGTGTCGGCGCAAGGAAGGTGTCGCGTCACTGAATGGCGCGCCTTGAACCCCCCGATCCCTCCAAAGCCGCCGAACCGGCAGACGTCGCAAGACCGAGCAAAATCCACATCAGAGCGGCAGATCGCGCAGCTGAAATCTGGCGAGTTGGTCTGGCGAAATGGAGCGACGGAAAAATGTTTGGCGCGGCGGGTGAACGACGTCAAAGAACAGCACCGGTGCGTCCGTGGAGATGCGATATCGAGCACGCCGATAGAACATTTGGACGACACGAAACGAGACTGGTGCCCAGGGACGGAGTCGAACCGCCGACACTGCGATTTTCAGTCGCATGCTCTACCAACTGAGCTACCTGGGCGCCGTTGCGATGGCGACATTGTCGCCGAGACCGGCGAGCGGCCCCTGCAAGGTGTGGCGCTTATAGAATCCGAAAATGGCTCTGTCCACCCCATTCGAAGCGCTAAAAGACGCTTTCGTGAACCTGCTCTCGAACCTTGTCCCGAGCTGCACAAAGCTGGCCAAGTCCGCTTGCGCTCCCCCCTCCTGTGTGGCAGAAGGCACCCGCGTTCAGCGACCGGCTGCGGTAGCTCAGTGGTAGAGCACTCCATTGGTAATGGAGAGGTCGAGAGTTCAATCCTCTCTCGCAGCACCATCCTTTTCAGGGCCTTGGACTTGTCGGCTCATCAGCTGCTGACTGTTCCCAGACTGAAGCCCTCGGTCGGTTCCCATCCTCCTGACCGCTCAAAAGCGACACCCGACGGCTTTCGGCCCCGGTGCGCCTTTCCCCCGCAGTGATGTATGCCGCGTGCCGCCTCCGGCGTCCTGTAATCTCCCTTCCTTCATCGAAAGATCGCCCGTTCCGCGCCGACGAGGTCGGTGATGGCTTTGGAGACGGCTTCGACGCCGGCAAGGCCGCGTGTGCTCTCGTGGTGGAGGAGCCAGTAGGTGCGGCGGATGGTCTGGTCGGGGAGGATGCGGATCAGATGAGGGCGGCGGGCGGCCATGAACGTGTGGAGGATGCCGATGCCGGCGCCGGCCTCCACGGCGACGGTCTGCCCAAGGGCCGTGGAAATCTCGAAGCGGCTCGGCCAGACGCCGCCGAGGTCCTCGGCATAGTGAAGCGAGGCGCTGTAGACGAGATCCTCGACATAGCCGACGAGCCGGTGCCGGGCGAGGTCGTCGAGGCTCTCCGGCGCCCCGAATGCCTCGACATAGGCGCTGGAGGCGAAGAGGCCGAGCGAGTAGTCGATGAGCTTGCGGGCGATGACGCGGCCTTGCTCGGGCCGGTCCACGGTGATCGCGATGTCGGCCTCGCGGCGCGAGAGCGAGAAGGCGCGGGGCACGGGCACGAGCTGCACCTTGAGGCGCGGATGGCGCGCCAGCCAGGGGGCGAGGCGGGGCGCCAGGAAGTCCGTGCCGAAACCGTCGGGCGCGCCGACGCGCACGGTGCCCGCCAGATCCAGCCGCTCGTCGGAGACGGCGGCCCGCGCGGCGTCCATCTCCGCCTCCATGCGTTCGGCCCGGTCGAGAAAGGCGACGCCCTGGTCCGTCAGGGTGCAGCCGTTCGGCCGGCGCTCCAGAAGGCGGGCGCCGAGCCCGGCTTCCAGCTGGTCGAGCCGCCGGGCGACGGTCGCGTGGTTCAGCCCGAGCCGCCGGGACGCGCCCAGGATCTGTCCGCTGCGCGCGACGGCGAGAAAGACGCGGACATCGTCCCAGTTCATCGTGAGGCTTTCCGAGGACTATAAACCGCGCACAACGGATACGCATTCTCGCACGTTGAACGAAAGTCCGAAATGGCTTCAAGTCCGCCGCAACCACCAAGGGGAGCGAACATGAACGAGATCGGTCACTTCATCGACGGCGCGCGCGTCGCCGGAACGTCCGGCCGCAAGGCCGAGGTCTTCAACCCCGCGACGGGCCAGGTGTCGGCGCATCTGTCGCTGGCCGGTCTGCCGGAGCTGGAGATCGCGGTCGAGCGCGCCAAGGCCGCCCAGCCCGCCTGGGCCGCGACCAACCCGCAGCGCCGGGCGCGCGTCTTCATGAAGTTCGTCGCGCTCCTCAACGAGAACATGCAGGAACTCGCCGAAATGCTCTCGGCCGAGCACGGCAAGACGGTCGAGGACTCCAAGGGCGACATCGTCCGCGGGCTCGAAGTCTGCGAGTTCGTCATCGGCATCCCGCATCTGATGAAGAGCGAGTTCACGGAAGGCGCCGGCCCCGGCATCGACATGTATTCGATCCGCCAGCCGGTCGGCATCGGCGCCGGCATCACGCCGTTCAATTTCCCCGCCATGATCCCGATGTGGATGTTCGCGCCGGCCGTGGCCTGCGGCAACGCCTTCATCCTGAAGCCGTCCGAGCGCGATCCGTCCGTGCCCATGCGCCTTGCAGAGCTGATGATCGAGGCCGGCCTGCCCAAGGGCATCCTGCAGGTCGTCAACGGCGACAAGGAGATGGTGGACGCGATCCTGACCCATCCCGATATCGGCGCCGTCTCCTTCGTCGGCTCGACGCCGATCGCCTCCTACGTCTATGCCGAGGCGACGCGCAACGGGAAGCGCGCCCAGTGCTTCGGCGGCGCCAAGAACCACATGATCATCATGCCCGACGCCGATCTCGATCAGGCCGTGGATGCGCTGATCGGCGCCGGCTACGGCTCGGCGGGCGAGCGCTGCATGGCGATCTCGGTCGCCGTGCCGGTCGGCAAGGAAACCGCGGACGCGCTGATCGCCAAGCTGAGCCCCAAGGTCGAATCGCTGAAGATCGGACCCGCGACGGACCTTTCCGCCGATTACGGCCCGGTCATCACCAAGGCCGCGAAGGACAAGATCAACGGGCTGATCGACCAGGGCGTCGCCGAGGGCGCCGAACTCGTCGTCGATGGCCGCGGCTTCAAGATGCAGGGCTACGAGGAGGGCTATTTCGTCGGCTCCTCGCTCTTCGACCATGTCACGCCCGATATGGAAATCTACAAGCAGGAGATCTTCGGCCCTGTCCTCTCCGTCGTGCGCGCCGCGACCTACGAGGACGCGATCGCCCTACCGATGAAGCACGAATACGGCAACGGCGTCGCGATCTACACGCGGGACGGCGATGCCGCGCGCGACTTCGCCAGCCGCATCAACATCGGCATGATCGGCATCAACGTGCCGATCCCGACGCCGCTCGCCTACCACTCCTTCGGCGGCTGGAAGAAGTCGTCCTTCGGCGATCTGAACCAGCACGGCCCGGACTCGATCAAGTTCTGGACGCGGACGAAGACGATCACCTCGCGCTGGCCGTCCGGCATCAAGTCGGGTGCCGAGTTCTCGATGCCCGTCATGAAGTGATCTTTCAGGGCGTGTCTGGTTCATGCTGAACCAGACACGCCCTCGATTCCTTTGTCGTCGTTTGTCTTTTCGGGATAACCGGTTCCCACTTATCCCGAACGCGAAAGGCCGGGCGTCCTCCGACGTCCGGCCTTTCGTGTCTCGAGCGAGCGGGCAGGGAGCCCGGGCTCCTTCTGTCCTTCGAGCTTTACGCGGCCCGGCGATAGGCCTCGGTGGAATGACCGTAGCCGGTCGAGCGCTCGTCCGTGCGGAAGCGCTCGACGATGCGGGCGAGATGGTCGGCGTCGGAGGCGAGGGCCTGGACGGCCGCGGTCGTCTCCTCCACCAGCGCGGCATTGTGCTGGGTCGCCTTGTCCATCTGGTCGGCGGAGCTCGAAATGCTCTTGAGGCTCGCCGCCTGCTCCTTGGCGGAGGAGGCGATCCGGCCGATGACGCCGGTCATCGTCTCGACCTCTTCGACGATGTCCTTGAGGCTGCGTCCGGAGGCGGTGACGAGATCGACGCCGGTCCGCACCTCGTCGGCCGAGGTGGAGATCAGCGACTTGATCTCCTTGGCCGCTTCCGCGGACCGCTGCGCGAGACCGCGGACTTCCTGCGCGACGACCGCAAAGCCCCGGCCCGCCTCGCCGGCGCGCGCCGCCTCGACGCCCGCGTTGAGCGCCAGAAGATTGGTCTGGAAGGCGATCTCGTCGATCACGCCGATGATCTGGCTGATCTTCTGCGAGGAGGTCTCGATCCGGCTCATGGCCTCGACGGCCTGGGAGACGACGTCGCCGCCCTTTTCGGCCTTCTGGCGCGCGGACGTCGCGACCTTCTGGGCGTTGCTTGAGCTTTCGGCGGTCTGGTTGACCGCCCGCGTCACTTCGCTGAGCGCGGCGACGGTCTCTTCGAGGGAGGCGGCCTGTTGCTGGGTGCGCTGGGCGAGGTCGTTGGAGGAATCCGCGATGCCGCGAGTCGCCGCGTCGACGCTTCCGACCGTGGTCGCGACGTCGCTCATGGCCGAGGACAGCGTTTCGATGGCGAGATCGAAATCGGCGCCGACCTTGGCGAAGGCCGGCGGCATGGCATGGGCGACCGTCACCGTGAGATCGCCGTTCGCGAGGCGGCTGAGAGCGCCACCCAGCGCGTCCATCGCCTGGCTCTGCGCCTGCTTGGTGCGCTCCTCGGCCTGCCGAGCCTTGTCGCCCTCTTCCCGCATGGCGACCATCACGCTCATGTCGACGATGAAGGTGAGGACGGCCGGCTTCTCGTCGATGAGGCTCCCGATCAGCGTGACGAAGCTCGGGAAGGTCGTGCCGTCCAGCCGCTTCATCGTCCACTCGAAGCGCGCGATGCCGTTCTTCTTGATCTCCTCCGCGATGCCGACGGTCCGATCGGCGCTGCGCGAGCCGTCGGCCTGGAATTCCGGGGCGATCTGTTCCGGCGACAGTCCAACGATCTGCTCGAAGCTACCGCGCAAAAGCGCTTCGGTCGCGGGATTGCAGTCGCGGATCACCCCGTCCTGAAAGACGTAGTAGCCATCGGGCGAGAGCTTCATGATGGCGTCTGCGAACTGCTCACGAAACGTCTTTTTCTGGCGGAAGGGATTGAACATGACATCCTCGGCGTCGGGAGACGACTGCGACCAGTAGTTTCCCAAACGGGAGCTAAAAAACCGTTGACGAGGTCAAGCAGCGTCCTCTCGAAGTCGAAAGCCTGGACTAGGCGACGAAAACAAATCCGGCTGAACGCTTTGCTGCTATGCAGCAATGATGGCGACGCACATAAATAAAAATAGTTGCAGTATTCGTGATCCCTTCATCCTCTTGCTGCCTGGGTCGGCGTGGGAGTCGCGCGCCTTGTGGACTCCGGAAGCGCCGGTCCGTCGCGGGGGCGGCGGGCCTTGAAGTCGGCGCGGTTTCGGACTCCGCAAAAATTTTCGCCAGCGCATGGATGAAAACCGGCGGGTCGTCCGTATACGGGGCATGAGCGAGCAGAAGCGCGAGATCGACGTCATCGGACTGCTGGGGCCCTTGCGGCGCTATGCGCTGTCCCTGACGCGCAATTCCGCCGATGCCGAGGACCTCGTCCACGATACGCTGGTCAGCGCCCTCGAGCGCCGGGAGCAGTTCCGCTCTGGCAAGAGCCTTCGTCCGTGGCTTATGTCCATTCTTCACAACGGCTTCGTCGACCGGCTGCGCACGCAGCGGGCGGAGGCGGTGCGCAATGCCGAGATCGGGCTTCGCGTCGATCCGTCCACCGCCGCCTCGCAGGAAAGCGCCTCGCGTCTTGCCGATGTCCGCCGGGCCTTCATGGCGCTTCCTGACGAGCAGCGCGCCGCGCTGCATCTCGTGACGGTCGAGGGCCTGTCCTACGAGGAGGCGGCCGCTGCGCTCGGCATTCCCGTCGGAACGCTCGTCTCGCGCCTGTCGCGCGGTCGCGCCCGCCTTCGCGCCATCGACGAGGGCGAGGCGGACGAGGGTAGCTCCTCCAACATCGTGAGCCTGCGGGCGAAAGGAGGCTCGGATGCACCCAAGTCCTGATCCGATCACCGAGGCGGATCTTGCCGCCTATATCGACGGCGAGCTCGGCACGGCCCGCCGCATCGAGGTCGAGGCCCATCTGGCCGAGAGGCCGGAGGAGGCCGCGCGCCTCATGGCCGATCTGCGGGCCCGCGACGAGCTGAGGCTCGCGCTCTCGACCGAGCCGCTGCCGGTCAGCGTGGCGACGAGCGAGGCTGCGGGCCGGCTGGAGCGCAGCCTGAAGCGACGCGGCGTCGCCCGCCGCTTCTCGCGCGCCGCCGCCCTCGTCCTGATGCTCGGCGCCGGCTGGATCGCCCATGCGGAGTTCAACGCCTTGAGCGTGCGCCAGAGCGTCGCCTCCGCGCCGACGCCGGCCTTCGTCGCCGATGCCGTGCGGGCGCATGGCACGAGCGAGCTGCGGGCCGGCATGAGGTCGCAGCCCGAGACCGCGCGCTACGATCCCGCCGAAATCCTCTCGGCGACCGCGATCCGCGTGCCCGGCCTGCCGAAGGGTTGGACGGTGACGGACGTGCAGCTCTTTCCCTCGACCTTCGGGCCGAGCCTCGAAATGTCGCTGGCGACGAAGGAGTTCGGCACGCTGTCGCTCTTCGCCGTCCGGCCCGGCTCCTTCGACGTGCTCCGCGCGAGCGCGGTGACGCAAGGGGCGGCGACGGCGGCCTACTGGCAGGTCGGCGAGGTGGCCTACGCGCTCGTCTCTACCGGCGCGGACCGGCGTGCGCTCGAACGCGAGGCGGCCTCGATCGAGGCGAGCCTCCACTGATACCGGGCGCCTGAAGCGTCCCGACGTCCATCAACCCAACGGAGACAGATCGATGAACACACCCTTCCGCGGCTTCGGTGTCAACGCCGCGCCGGCCCAGTCACAGGTTCTCTTCGACGAGGGCCTGCGCAAGCACATGCTGCGCGTCTACAACTACATGGGCATCGGCCTCGTCATCACCGGCCTCGTCGCCTTCCTCGTGGCGAACACGCCGGCGCTTTACGTGCCGATCTTCTCCTCGCCGCTGAAGTGGGTCGTCATGCTGGCGCCGCTCGGCTTCATCATGTTCCTGTCGTTCCGGATCGAGCGCGTCTCCTTCGCGACGGCACAGATGCTCTTCTTCGGCTTCTGCGCGATCATGGGCCTCTCCATGGCCTCGATCTTCCTGGTCTTCACCGGCGCCAGCATCGCCCAGACCTTCTTTATCACGGCCAGCGTCTTCGGCACGATGAGCCTCTACGGCTACACGACCAAGCGTGACCTGTCCGGCATGGGCTCCTTCCTGATGATGGGCCTCATCGGCGTCGTCATCGCGAGTCTGGTCAACCTCTTCCTCCAGTCGGGCGCGCTTCAGTTCGCGATCTCGATCATCGGCGTCCTCGTCTTCACGGGCCTCACCGCCTACGACACGCAGCGCATCAAGGAAGAGTATTCCGAGCACTACGGCGCCGAGGCCGCCGGCAAGATGGCCGTCATGAGCGCCCTCTCGCTCTACCTGAACTTCATCAACCTCTTCCAGCTGCTGCTGAACCTCACCGGCCAGCGCGAGGAGTAATCCTCAAAGCCGCGATCCCCTCTCCCCTCGTGGGGAGAGCGGAACCTGCCCTGGAGGGAGCGGGACCTCGCTCCTTCCGTCGAACCAGCCAAGGACAAGCGATCCCATGAACCGCGACGAACAGAGCCTGATCCAGAATCTCTTCGGCAAGCTCTCGGACGCCGAGCGCAATGCGCCGCCCCGCGAGGCCGAGGCCGAGCGCTTCATCAACGACAGCGTCAGCCGCCAGCCCGGCGCGCCCTACTACATGGCGCAGACCATTATCATGCAGGAGCAGGCGCTCGAAGCTGCCAGCGCCCGCATCCAGCAGCTGGAGCAGCAGACCAGCCGGCCGCAGAGCTCCGGCGGCTTCTTCGGCTCGCTCTTCGGCGGCGGCGCCTCCCAGGCGTCCCGCCAGCCAGCCCGGGCTCCCTATGCGCCGCAGGGCGCCTACGGCCAGCCCCAAGGGCAGGGCGCGCCGCAGCAGGGCCAGGCCCCCGGCCCCTGGGGCGGCAATGCACCCGGCGCCGGCGCCTACGCTGCGGGTCGTCCAGGTGGCGGCGGCGGCTTCCTCGCGGGTGCCGCGCAGACCGCGATGGGCGTCGCCGGCGGCATGATGCTCGGCTCCATGCTGTCGAATGCCTTCAGCGATCCCGCAGCGGCCGTGGAGGGCGCGGTCGCCGATGCGGGCGAGGCCGTGGAGACGGAGGTCGCCGAGGTCGAAGAGGATTTCGGCGGTTTCGACGAGGCCTGATAGAAAAGAAGGCCGCGGGGAGCGATCCCCGCGGCCTTCGAACGATCAAGCGACGCTGCCGGGTCAGGACGTCTTCAGCGTCGCCAGCGAGCCTTTGACCATTCCGCCGCTTCCCGTCGACTCGATCGCCAGGATGTCGCCGAGCCCCGGAGCCGTGGAGCCCACCTGAACGCGGATCACCGCGTCGCTCGTCGCCAGAAACGCCTCGCCATCGTAGATCGAGACGATCTGATAGTCGGACGCCGCCCGGTCGGGCATGACCAGCATCTTCACCGGAAGCGCCTCCGGCAAGGCCGCTGCGGCTGCGCCGCCGCCATGGCCGCCCGACGCGCTGGCCTCTTCGGTCGCGGTTTCGGGTTCGGCGGCGGCGGCCTCGTGGGCCGCGGCCCCGCCGGCCGGCGCGAACATGGCGATCGCCATCGGCAGGGCGAAGTAGCCGCCGCTTCCAAGGCAGATTGTCAGCGCGACGCCGCCGATGGCGAGGAGCTTGATCTTGGAGCGCTTCGGCGGAGCCGCCGCATCGGGAGCGTCTGCCTCCGCCGCCGGCTCGGATGTCGCTTCTTCCGTGATCTTTGCGTCTGCCATCGTGCCCGCTCCATCGATGCGTCCAGGCCGGGACGCTCGCATGCGCGGTCTGCGGGCTTGCTGAATCTTCAGCCGGGCATTTTAAGCATCGGCCGCTTTTCTGAGCCGACGGTCCGCACGGGCTGGGAGCGGGGGAAGAGGATCGGCCTCTCGGCGCTGCGCGGGGGTCGGCGCGTCTCTCAGCTGTAGCCGAGGAGCGAAGCCGCGACATAGGCGAGGGGGCCGAGATTGGCGAGGATCGCGCAGGCGACCGACAGCGAGCCGAGATCCTTGGCGTTTTTGGCGAAGGCCGACCATTCCGGCGAAACGCGGTCGACGATCAGCTCGATCGCGGTGTTCACGGCCTCGAAGGCCGCGAGCATCAGGAGGAGCCCGCCCTGTACCAGAAAGGCGGCAAGCGGCGCGTCGAGCACGGCCAGAAGCCCGAGAAGCAGGCCGCCGAAGAGGATCTCGTGGCGGAAGGCCGGCTCGCGCACGAGCCGCTTGAACCCGCCGAGCGAGTAGCCCGCGGCCTCCGCCAGATGGCGAAGCCCTGCATGTTTCGGCGGCACGAAACCCGGCTCGGTCGAGGTGAGGGTCATCTCAGCACCTCGTGCGGCTCGGCGGGGTTGGCGGCGAGATGGGTGGAGCTCTGCCGCGAGCGGCACGGCGCGAAGGCGTCGAGGCCCGTCTGATAGACGCTCGTCACGACATCGGCCGTCCCGAGCACGGTGTGGAAGAGATTGTCGTGGGAGAGCGCCTCGCCCTTGCGCCCTTCGAGGCAGGCCGCCTGAAGGCCGGTGAGGGCCTCGTAGGGCTTGGAGAACCAGGCGATCATCGGCACATGCGTCTGCGTGGAGGGCGCGAGGAAGTAGGGCATGCCGTGCAGGTAGAGCCCGTTCTCACCGAGCGACTCGCCGTGGTCGGAGACATAGAGCATCGACGATGCCAGATCCTCGCGGCTTCCCAGGAGGTCGATCACCTCGGACAGAACGTGATCGGTGTAGAGGATCGTGTTGTCGTAGGCATTCACGATTTCCTCCCGCGTGCAGTCGGTGAACTCGGCGCTCCGGCAGGCCGGCTGGAAGCGCTCGGCGGCTTGCGGGTAGCGCTCGTGATAGGCCGGTCCGTGGCTGCCCAGCTGGTGTAGCACGATCACCGTGTCGCGGTGGATGTCGTCGAGCGCCAGGCGCAGGCGCTCGACCAGGATATCGTCGTGGCATTCGCCGCCCGCGCAGAAGCGCGGATCGTTGCTTGCCGGCAGGAACTCGTAGTCCCTGCGATCCGCCACATGCATCGAGCCCGTGTCGTTGTCGAACCAGCGCACGTCGAGGCCGGCATGGGCGAGCACGTCGGTCAGGTTCTCGACCGAGCGTCCCGCCTTGCTCGAATAGTTCGCCTTGGTGAGGTTGGAGAACATGCAGGGCACGGACACTGCCGTCGAGGTGCCGCAGCTCGTCACGTTCTGGAAGGAGACGACGTCGCGGGCGGCCAGCTCCGGCGTCGTGTCGCGCCGATAGCCGTTCAGCCCGAAGTTCATCGACCGCGCGGTCTCGCCGACCACGACGACGGTCACGATCGGCTTCGCCGAGGCGGTGGCGATCGGGCCCCGCTTCGCGTCGGTTCCGAGCGGCGCGGCGACGATGTTGCGCTCGGCCATGTCGCTGAGAGCCACTTTCACGCCCGCGACGATGGGCGCGGCGGGATGAAAGCTCGCCATGAGGTCGCCATGGCTGCGAAAGATCGAGGAGAAGCCGGGATAGAAGGCGTAGACGATCGCCGCCGCCGCGATGAGGCTCGGAAAGATGAAGGCGCTGTGCCGCCTCACCTTCGCCCGGAAGGATCGGTGCTCGACGCGCACGAGGGCGACGAGGACCGAAGGGAGCGCGCCGAAGAGGAGAAGATGGAGGAAGAAGCTGCCGGTCATGAGGTGGCCGGCTTCCGCCGGGGTGGTCAGGACGACGTTGGTGATCATGTCGCGGTCGATGACGAGGCCGAACGTGTCGACGAAGTAGGAGGCGAGCGCCGAGACGGCGATCGCGAAGACGAGAAGCGGCTTCACCACATACTTCACCGAAAACGTCGTCAGGGCCGCGAAGCAGAGAAGGAAGAGGGCGAGGCCGAGGCCGACCAGCTGGACCTCGTGCCCGGCGAAATAGGCAAAGCCCTTGCGCCAGAACGTCTCGTTGGTGAGGAGGACGAGATAGGCGGAGACGATCGACACGAGCTGGATCGTGCCGAGACGCGGTCGGAACAGGCGCATGGGGGCCGCACAAGCTGGACGCCGGGACGCTCCGGCAGACGCATCTCCTATCGCGCCGGTCTCGGAGAGACGTCGCCGCGCCTATACGGTTTGGTATAGTCGTTCCGAACGCGCCCTCGTCCGTCCGGCAGGAGGGCGCCTCATCCGTGAAAGGACGCCCGTTGAAGGTTCTGCTGATCGAGGACGATGCCTCCACCGCCTCCTTCGTGGCGACGGGCCTGCGGCAGGAGGGGCACGAAGCCGATCATGCTTCCAGCGGCCCGATCGGGCTCGAACTCGCCTTCACCCGGCATTACGACGTCATGGTCGTGGACCGGATGCTGCCGGGGCTCGACGGATTGTCGCTGCTCCGGGCGCTCCGGGCCGGGGGAAACCGCGTGCCCGCCATTTTCCTGACGGCGGTCAGCGGCGTGGACGACCGGGTCGAGGGCCTGGAGGCGGGTGCCGACGACTATCTTCTGAAGCCCTTCGCCTTTTCCGAGCTGATGGCGCGGCTGAACGCTCTCGCCCGCCGTGCGACGCCCGGCCGCCGGGAGGAGACCGTGCTGCGCGTCGGCGAACTGGAGATGAACCTCATCGCGCGCACCGTCTCGCGGTCCGGCCAGCCGATCGAGCTCCAGCCGCGCGAGTTTCGCCTGCTCGAATGCCTGATGCGCAACAAGGGCCGCGTCCTCACGCGCACCATGCTGCTCGAACGGGTCTGGGAGTTTCACTTCGATCCGAAGACCAATGTGGTGGAAACGCATGTGAGCCGACTGCGCGCCAAGGTGGATCGTCCCTTCGGCGCGGAGATGATCCGCACCGTGCGAGGCTCTGGATATTCGATCGATGCGGCTTCCTGATCGCTTCCGCACGACCTCGTTCCGCCTTGCCGTCGGCTACGGCCTCCTCTTCGTCGCCTCCGTCCTCGTCATCATGGGCGTCACCTATGTCGCGACGCTCTCCCAGATGCGCGGCATCGTGCGGGCCTCGATCGCGGAGGACATGACGCTCTTCCGCCAGGCCTTTGCCGAGGGCGGCGATGCGACGCTGATCGAGGAGGTCGAGGAGCGGACGGAAAGCGCGGCCTCCGACCGTCATTTCCTGCTTCTGGCGGCCGACGGCGCCCGCCTCGGCGGCAACCTGCCGGCCGAGGCCTGGAAGCCCGGCTCGACGGTCCAGCCCTATCCCGTCGCGGGCGACGGCGCGGGCGCGGGCGCCGCCCCGTCGAGCCATTCGCGGCTCTATGCCGAAGGCGTGACGATGGGCGACAACCGGCTGCTCGTCGCCCGCCGCTCCGACATTCTCGACGATATCAGACGCATCCTCCTGTCCGCGCTCTTCTCGGGCTGCGTGGTGACGCTGATTCTCGCGCTCGTCGGCGGCTATCTCGTCGGCATCGGCCCCACCAAGCGCGTGGACGCGATCGCGGCGACGACGCGGGCGATCGTCGGCGGACGGCTGGACCTGCGCCTTCCCATCTCCCGCCGCGGCGACGAGCTCGACCGGCTCGCCTCCGACATCAACGACATGCTCGGCCGGATCGAGACGCTGGTGGACAGCCTCCGGCAGGTCTCGACCGACATCGCGCACGATCTTCGAACGCCGCTCGCCCGCCTGCGCCAAGGGCTGGAGCGGATCGGGGAGGCGCAGAACGGCGCAGCGCTGGAGAAGGCCGTCGATGCGGCTTTGGCCGAAAGCGACGCCATCGCGGCGGCCTTCGACGCGCTTCTGCGCATCGCCCAGATCGACGCGGGCGCCCGCAAATCGCGCTTCGCGCCGCTCGATCTCGCCGGCATTGCCGAGCGGATCGCGGATGCCTATGGCGAGGTCGCCGTCGATGCCGGCCACCGGCTGCGCGCGAAGATCGAGCCCGGTCTCTTTATCGTCGGCGATGCCGATCTTCTGATCCAGGCGCTCGCCAACCTGGTCGAGAACGCCATCCATCATGTGCCCGCGCCTGGCGAGATCCGTCTCGTGGCTGCGCGCGAGGGCGGCGACATCGTGCTGGAGGTGGCGGACGACGGGCCGGGCATTCCCGAAGCGGAGCGCGAGAAGGTATTCCGCCGCCTCTACCGGCTGGACCGAAGCCGCGAGACGCCCGGAAACGGCCTCGGCCTCGCGCTCGTCGCGTCCATCGCCGAACTGCACGATGCCCGCCGCGAGGTCGGCGATGCCGATCCCGGCCTCAGCGTGCGTCTGCGTTTCCAGCCGGTCGCGGCGGTAGATGGACGATCCGTATAGGCGGGATCATCCGGCCGAGATGTCCGGCGGCTAGGAGGCGAGGGAACGTCCCCTTGCGAAAGCCGCTCCCATGAACGCCCTTCTTCAGGACCATGCGCCCGCCACCCGGACTCGGCCCCGCGGCTGGTCGCGTCTCCACGTCGTGCTGCACTGGCTGGTCGTCGTGCTGATCGCGGTCCAGTACGTCGATCGCGAATCGATGGAGACGCTGTTCGACGCGACCTTCGAGGGCCGGTCGATCCAGACCTTCGACATGGTGCTCGGCTGGACGCATATCGCCGTGGGCTCGGCGATCCTCGGCGCCATGGCGATCCGCCTCGTCGACCGCATCGCCTGCGGCCGCCCGCCCCATGGAGCCGCCGAGCCCGGCTGGGCGCGCTGGCTCGCGAGCGCGACTCATGCGTTGCTCTACGTCGTCCTTCTCGCCATGCCGGCGCTCGGCCTCCTCGCCTGGATCACCGGAAGCGAGACGTCAGCCGATCTCCACACGCTGCTCTGGACGCCGCTTCTCGTTCTCATCGGGCTGCACGTCGCCGGGGCCCTCGCGCAATCGCTCTGGTTCCGATCGGGCGCGCTGGCTCAGATGACCTCTCTGCGCGGACGCTTCTGAGGCCTCGCGCCGTCAGCGCGTCGCGGTCTGGGTGGGCGCGGGCGGCGAATAGGGGTCGGCGAGCGCCGCGTCCGGTCGGCTGATCTGAACGGCGTCGGCCGAGGTCGTCTTGGCCAGCGCGTCCGCGCCGAGCCGTCCGAGGATCTCGCGGAACTGCGGATGCATGCCGCCGTCCTGATAGGCCAGCTCGCTGCCCGCCTGACCGCTTTCCAGAAGCGCGCGAAGCTTGACCTCGTCCTTGGCCCGCCGCTCGGCCACCTCCGGCGCGGTGTTCGTCCGAAGGGCGGGGCAGGCAGCGTCGGGCTTCAGCTCGGCCGAGGCGACGACGGGCTTGGCGTCGAAGACGTAGCGTCCGCCGCAGGCGGCGACCTCCGGCTCGCGGCGCGTCACGTCGAAAATGTCGTAGCCGAGCTTCAGGTTCTTCCAGAAGGCATAGTTCGGATCGGAGCGGTGCCGCGCCATCTGCTCGGCCGTCATGCGGAACGGATAGGCCTGGACCTGGAAGTCCGACTGACCGAGCCCGAACGCTCGCATCGCTTCGTCGAAGACCTCCTCCACACCCTTGTCCGTCATCGCGAAGCAGCCGGCGGACGAGCAGGCGCCGTGCACCATCAGCGCATCGCCGCTATAGCCGAGCGCCGCCTCCAGCGGGTTCGGATAGCCGAGATTGAAGGACCGGTGATACTTGGAGTTCGGGTTCATCAGCGCGGGCGTCACGCGATAGAAGCCCTCCGGCGCCTGCCGGTCGCCGAGCGCCTTCTTCGGCCCGAGCTTGCCCGACCAGCGGCACATCGGATGCGTCTTCAGGAGCGCGTAGCGCCCGTCCGCCCCGCGTTTCCAGACCTCCAGCTCGCTCTCCTCCTTGAAGATCCGCACGAGGATCGAGCCCTGTGGCCGCACCTTCATGCTGGCCGCCGCCGGAACGAGCTTGTCGTAGGTGTCCTCCGTCATCGAGACGCAGCCGGACAGCGAGCCGAGAGCCAGAAGGGCGGCGAGGGCGAGGCGTCGAGGCAGCATGCGCGAAACGTCCTTCGGATCGATGGCGGCTGAACAGGGCGGGCGATCGGGACGCCCTTTATGCGACGGCACGCTGGAGCGGACATGGCCACGCCCGCATGTCGGTCCGGCGCCCTGTCGCGGCGACGGGAACCGGGCCTCTTCAAAGGCCGACAATCCGGCCATCTCATGGTGGAGCTCAGCCCCGCCGACCGTCCGAAAACGGGACAAAAACCGTCGTTAACCCTTTCTTAAGGAACCGACTCCCGCAGCCTGTCCCGCAATGCTACAACAATGAGGCAGAAGCAGTCCTGAACTGTGTCGAGAGCTTGACAGATGCCGAATACAACGATGCAGATCGATCGTCTTCGCCACGCCTGCCAAGCATTCGCCTCTGAAGCCGGCACCCCGCCGCAGATCTCGGTATCGAAGAACGAGCTGATCTAGTTCGCATACCGGGTCCGACAGGTGGAAAGAGGGCAGACAATCGTGCGAAATGTCGTTCAATACCTTGCAGTTCTGGCTTTCGTCGCGACGATCTTCGCGGGAACCTCCGGTGCTCTGGCCGGCTCGTTCATGCCGACCACCGGTGCCGCGAGCCAGCCGGTCGGGCATTTCGACTTCTGCAAACGCTATCCGAGCGAGTGCCGCGCGAACGCCCGCCGGGCCGTCGTCAAGCTGACCGACATCGCCTGGAAGCGCATGATGGCCGTCAACGAGGTCGTTAACGGCTCGATCTCGCCCCGCACCGACGAGGACATGTACGGCCTTCCCGAGGTCTGGTCCTACCCGACCAGCGAGGGCGACTGCGAGGACTACGTCCTCGAGAAGCAGCGCGAACTCGAGAAGGCCGGTCTGCCCGCCTCCGCCCTCCTCATCACCGTTGTCCGGCAGGTGAACGGCAGCGGCCACGCCGTGCTCACCGTGCGCACCGACAAGGGCGACGTGATCCTCGACAATCTCGACGACCGCATCCTGCCCTGGGACGAGACGCCCTACACCTACGTGAAGCGCCAGTCCGACTCCAATGCCGGCCGTTGGGTCGGAATCGAGGACAACCGCGACGTGCTCGTCGGCAGCCTGCAGTAGGATCGGACCCCCGCGTTCATCCAGCTATCGCGGGGAGCGGGCGAAAGGCTCCTCCGAGCCTTCCTCCGGACGACCTCACCGATCCGTGAACGCCTTGATAAGGCGGCAACATCCGGCAGAACGCCTCCGAGCGCTCGGTTGCCAAATGTTCACTATCTCCTTTTGCCAAATGGTGAGGGAAATCGAGTGATAAGCCGGCATGACCGTCACGATCCTGCAGCTTGCACAGCATCACTCTCTCGGCTTCGTCGCGACGGCGCTGATCATCTGTCTCGTCGCAGGCTGGCTCCTCTCGGTGCTCATCGATC
The DNA here is from genome assembly GCF_001425485.1 of Aureimonas sp. Leaf427. Lineage (GTDB taxonomy): Bacteria > Pseudomonadota > Alphaproteobacteria > Rhizobiales > Rhizobiaceae > Plantimonas. Next base: position 379,419 of record NZ_LMQW01000051.1, read on the forward strand.
AGTCGAGCAGTTCTTCGATTCTGGCGCGCCGCTGGTGGCTTCTGGGAACCGCCGTCGTCGCGGGCCTCGGCGTCTGGACGACGCATTTCATCGCCATGCTGGGCTACAGGTCCGACATCATCCTCGACTACGGCGTCGTCACGACCGCCTGGTCGGCCGTGCTCGGCATCCTCGCCGTCGGCCTGCCGCTCACGATCTCGGCCGTCGTCTCGTCGCGCCGGGTGCGTACCGCCCTCGGCGCTCTTTCGGGCCTCGGCATCGGGGCGATGCACTATACCGGCATGGACGCGATCCAGGGCTGCCTCCAGGTCCATTCCCATACCGCGAGCCTTCTGGCCTGCATGGTCGGCGCAACCTGTCTTGCCCTGGCACGCGGCCTTCCGACGGCCAAGCACTCGCATTGGATGACCTGCGGCTTCTTCACGCTCGGCGTCTGCGGCACGCATTTCATCGCCATTTCCGGCACGCGCTTCGTTCGTATCGGCGGGTTCGAGACCGGATCGAGCGACACGGTGACGCTCAGCATCTTCACGGCCGCCGGCGCGATCGTGATCTTCATGGGCGCCTTCCTCACCGTGATCGCCGCCAAGCGCTTCGAGGCGCAGGAGAGGGCCCATTCCACGATCCTCTCGACCGCTCTCCACAACATGTCGAACGGCCTGCTCTTCATCGACCAGCACCGGCGCGTCGGCCTCTTCAATGATCGCTATCTCGAAATGTTCGCCGTCACGCGCGAGCAGCTCGTCAACGGAATGCCGCTCGATGCGCTGCTGCAGACGGTCGGCAGCGTCAACGGCTGGGACGATCGGCTGCAGATCAGGATCCACCGCGACATCATGGATGCGGTCACATCCGTCCGCTCGACCCGCTGCGACGGCGCGACGGCGGATGGGCGCATCCTCGACATCGAGGTGCGGCCCGTGCCCGGCGGCGGCGCGGTCCTGACCTTTGACGACGTGACCAGCGACCGAGAGGCGCAAGGGCGCATCGCGCATCTCGCCTTCCACGACCCGCTGACGGGCCTCGGCAATCGCCGCGCCTTGCAGCTGCGCATGGAAGAGGGCTTCAGCCTGAAGCCCGGCTACAAGCTTCTTCTCCTCGATCTCGATCGCTTCAAGTCCGTCAACGACACCCATGGACACGGCGTCGGGGACCGCCTGCTCGTCGAGGTCGCAAATCGACTTCGCGGGATCGTGGGCGAGGCGGGTTTCGTCGCCCGGATCGGCGGCGACGAGATGGCGATCCTCGTCTTCGGCGATCTCGATCTGGCCAAGAGCCGCGCGAGCGAGATCGTCTTCCGGCTCTCCCAGCCGTTTCAGATCGACGCGATCTCGCTGACGATCGGCTGCAGCATCGGTATCTGCTCCACGGACGACGCGGAGAATCCGGACGAGCTGATGAAGCAGGCCGACATCGCGCTCTACGAGACCAAGCGAAGCGGTCGCGGTCAGGCCTCGCTCTATCGGCCGGGCATGATCGAAGCCGTCGTGGAGCGCAACCGCCTCGAAATGGAGATCGGACAGGCCATCGCGAATGGCGGATTCCACCTCGTCTACCAGCCCTTCCTCTCGCTCGCCGACGACCGGATCGTCGGATACGAAGCCTTGATCCGCTGGAACCATCCCAAGCGCGGGATGGTCTCGCCGGTGGACTTCGTTCCCCTGTCCGAGGAGACCGGCCAGATCCTTGAGATCGGCCGCTGGGTTCTGGAGGAGGCCTGCCTTCAGGCCGCCGGCTGGGCGCCGGACCAGCATGTCGCGGTCAACGTCTCGCCCGTGCAGCTGCGCTCGCCGCTCTTCGTCTCCCACGTCACCTCGGCCCTTTCCAAGAGCGGCCTTCTTCCCAGCCGCCTGGAGCTCGAACTGACGGAGACGGCGATGGTCGCCGATGGCGCGGAGGTCGCGCGCATCCTCGCCGATCTGAGGCGTCTCGGCGTGAAGATCGCGATGGACGATTTCGGCACGGGCTACTCGTCCCTGGCCCACCTCCGCGACTTTCCGCTCGACCGCATCAAGATCGATCGCAGCTTCGTGGCGGGAGCGGAGGGCGACCGCCATTCCATGGCCCTCCTCGTGGCGATCACGCAGATCGGCAAGACGCTGGGCATCCAGACCCTGGCGGAAGGCGTCGAGAGCGAAGGCGAACTCAGCCTCCTGCGCTCGCTCGGCTGCGATGCCGTGCAGGGCTACCTGATCGGGCGCCCGGCGCGTCCGGGGGTGGACGGAATGCCGCCGGCTCAGGATCGACACCGGGGCGAGACCGCCGCGGCCGTGGCAGCGTGAGGGGCCAGGGAAGCGTCTCAAGGCGGCTGGCACGGCAAGGGTCGTCCGTCGACCGGGGAAGCCTTGCGGACCGTTCGGAATCGTCTTCCCCGGCGGTCCCCGAATTTAGTTTTTTGTGTTTTCACCCCCGGCACCGCGCCGCCTAGCGTCTCCTCGGACCCGAACCCGAGGCACACATGATCGAAACGCTGATCGTTCCCGGCCTGAACGGCTCGCCCGAAGGGCACTGGCAGCGCCATTGGGCGCATCGCGACGCTTCGTCCGAGCTCGTGGAGCAGGAGGAGTGGTCCAAGCCCCGGTTCACCGATTGGCTTCACACACTGGAGGCCCGGATCGAGGCCAGCGCACCCGGCGTCATCCTCGTCGCCCATAGTCTCGGCTGTGCGCTCGTCGGCATCCTGGCCGGCCGCCCCGCCGCGTCGCATGTGGGCGGCGCGCTTCTCGTGGCTCCCGCCGATCTTGGCTCGCTGGCGGAGCTTCACCCGACCATCCGCGAGTTCGCCGTGGCGCAAGCTGCCGCGCGGGACGAGGTTCTGCCCTTCGCCTCGATCCTCGTCGCCAGCCGCAACGATCCCTTCATGCCTTACGCGGGCGCGGCGCGGCTCGCGGCCCGCTGGGGATCGGCCCTCGTCGATCTTGGAGAGGCCGGCCACGTCAACATTGCCAGCGGCTACGGCCCCTGGGACGACGCGCGGACGATCGCCGACGGCCTACGCGGGCGGATCGACCGATCCCCGGCACCTCGGCGCCACTGGGACGGCGCGACCCTCGACGCCGTCTCGGTGCTCGGCCCGCGTTCGCAGCTCGGCTGATAAGCGGGACGACATCGCCCTGCGGCGCCGGGGCTTGACCTGAAATGACGGAACGGGTGTTTCGCGCGCCTCGACCGGCCGGTGCGACCGAACTCGCGCTTCCGTGCAGGGAGTTTTGTGCTCCTCGCTTTCCCCGTGCGCATAGACGGCCGAAGCGGCAGTGTCTTCGATCGGTGGAAATGACAACGCCCGCCGGGGGAGGACCGGCGGGCGTCGTTTGGGTGCCCTGCGACTTTGGGAGGAGGATGTCGCGGACGATCCGCAATGGCCTTTGGGAGGAGGATGGCCACTGCGAAACTTTAAAATTCTTTAGCGCCACGTCTGCGGCGCCGAGAAGAAGATAGGATGGTCTTCGCCGTCGAGCTATCGCGTCCGACGCATAGCTGCATTGCACAATAGGCGCCCCGGGCAAGCCTTGTGCCGGGCCAAACGCTGACATGGCCGGTCGCTTTCACCCGCGTCGCCGCACCCTGTGCCGTCCAGCCGGCGCACCTCGCTTCTTTCCTGCGTGCGGCGCGGGATAGCGCTTGCAGACCCGGCCGTTCGCTGACATTCGGGAAGGGACCTCGATCCGGCGCGCGGGCATCCTCGATGCAGGCCGACCGGATGAGGCGAGATGTGGACGGCAGCCGGAGCGAGTTCGCGCGCCGGCGCGACCCTGGACGAGCGAGGCAGAGAGATGGCTCCGAAAATCTTCATCGACGGCGAGCACGGCACGACCGGCCTGCAGATCCGCATGCGGATGGAAGGGCGCCGAGACGTCGAGCTCCTGTCGCTGCCGGAAGCGGAGCGCCGCAACGCCGCGCTTCGCGAGGACATGCTGAACGAGGCCGATGTCGCCATCCTCTGCCTTCCCGACGACGCGTCCCGCGAGGCCGTCGCGATGGTCGCCGGCAACAACAAGGTGCGCATCATCGACACCTCCACCGCCTATCGCACGGATGCGGGCTGGGCATACGGGTTCGCCGAGCTGGATGCGGCCCAGCGCGAGGCCATTCGTGCGTCGCGTTTCGTGTCCAATCCCGGCTGCTTCCCGACGGGCGCCGTCGCGCTCCTGCGCCCGCTCCGGCAGGCCGGGCTTCTGCCGGGCGACTATCCCGTCACCGTCAATGCCGTGTCCGGCTACACCGGCGGCGGCAAGCAGCTGATCGGGCAGATGGAGGATCAAAGCCGCCCCGACGCGATCTCCGCGCCGCATTTCCTCTATGGGCTGACGCTCAGCCACAAGCATGTGCCGGAAATGAAGATCCATGGCCTTCTCGAAAAGGCGCCGATCTTCTCGCCCTCCGTCGGGCTCTTTGCGCAGGGCATGATCGTGCAGGTCCCGCTTCATCTCGATCGTCTGGCCGAAGGCGCGACCGTCGGGGCCATTCGCGAGGCCCTGACCGCCCATTATGCCGGCCAGGACATCGTCACCGTCGCATCCGAGGAAGAGACGCGGTCGGCGCCGCGCATCGACGCGACGGAGCTGGCCGGCAAGGACACGATGAAGCTCTTCGTCTTCGCCAATCCCGAGGCGGGCCATGTCAACCTCGTCGCCCTCCTCGACAATCTCGGCAAGGGCGCGTCCGGCGCGGCCGTGCAGAACATGGACCTGATGCTCGCATCCTGATCGTCCAGCCCGCGACGGCCGGTCCCGTTCGTCGCCGGCCCGGTCTCGCGGCGGCTGGGAGGCTATGACGTGGGAGGGGCACTGGAGGCCGGTCCCAGCAGCCCCGGCGGCGGGGCCGCGTCCTCCGCATCGGGGTCGCGGCCCTGGCTTCGGTCGAGTTCGCGCATGATGGGCGTAACGGTGATGCCGTGCATCAGGATCGAGACAAGGATGATCAGCCCGACGATCGCCCAGAGGCGGTCGCCGCACTCGACCGACCCCATTTCGTTGAGGCCATAGGCGAGATAGTAGATCGAGCCGACGCCCCGAATGCCGAAGAAGGCCAGCGTCAGTCTCTCCCGCAGGTTCGCCCGATGCCCGACGAGGCCGATCAGCCCCGTGACCGGCCGCACGACGAGGAGGATAACGAGCGCGGCGGCGACGTCGATCCACTGAAGCGCCGCCAGCAGGCCGCCGACGAGGGCACCGCCGAAGAGGATGAGCAGCACCATCATGGCGATGCGCTCGACCTGCTCGGTCAGCTCGTGCATTTCCAGCTGGAAGTCGTGGTCGCGATGGGCATGGCGGAAGGTCAGCGCGGTCACGAAGACGGCAAGGAAGCCGTAGCAGTGGATGAGTTCGGTGAGGCCATAGGAAACGAAGGTCGCGGAGAGCGCGATGAGGCCGTCGCCGGTCTTGGCGAGCTTGGTCTTCGCCGGAACGTGGAAGGTGAGCCAGCCGAAGGCGCGACCGATCGCGTAGCCGCCGGCGACGCCGGCCCCGATCTCCCAGAGAACGTTGTAGGTCAGCCACTTCGTGAACCAAGCCTCGCCCGTGGATGCTGCGGCGGCGAGGACGATGGCGAGGTGGACGAAGGGGAAGGCAAAGCCGTCGTTCATGCCGGCCTCCGAGGTCAGCCCGAACCGCACCTCGTCCTCCTCGCCGGACTTCGGCGGGCCGACCTGAACGTCGGCGGCCAGAACCGGGTCGGTCGGGGCGAGCGCGGCTCCCAGAAGCAGCGCGAGCGTCCAGGACAGGCCCATCCACCATCCCGCGATGAGCGTGATCGCCGCGATGCTGAGCGGCATGGTGATCGCGATGAGGCGCCAGGTGATCGCCCACTTGCGGAAGCTGAAAACCCGGTCGAGCTTCAGGCCTGCGCCCATGAGCGCGATGATGACCACGAACTCGGAAAAGCGCTCGGTGATCTCGGGATAGAGGGCGGGCAGGGGCCGAAGCGTCATCTGCGGCAGCGAGAAGATCGCGGCCCCGATGCCGATGCAGACGATCGGCAGCGAAAGCGGCAGCCGCCGCAGCGCCAGAGGCAGCCAGGCGACGAGCGCGATGAGCAGCCCGGCGCCTGTCAGAACAAGGATATAAGGGTCGGGGCTGAGGTTAAGGGCGAAGTCCATGGCAGGGAACTGCCCGCCCGCGGTATCGATCCGCCGCCGCGCCGAAGCATTTCGTCCGCCGCCTTACCCCGCGAGCTTCAGGGTGCCTTTCGCAGCCGCGACCGAAGCCGCCGGAACAGGCCCCGCTCGCTGAGCGCCTCGAACATCTCGTCGGGCCCTTCGGGGTCCAGCACCTCGTTGTCGGCCAGCCATTCCTCGACGGCGGTGAGATCGGGCGTCTCGTAGGGGCGAAGGCTCTTGCCCGGCCCCCGCAGCGCCTCGATGGTCCGGATGAGCGACCCGGTCGATGCGATCGAGCGTGTCACCGTCTCGACATCGACGCCGAGATGCTCGGCCAGGAGATCGTCGCGGATGTCGAGGATGGTCGCCCCCAGCCCCTCGTTTCCCGGCAGACCCGCGTCGATCGTCACGTCGCATTCGGTATCCAGACGAAGCGACCGGTTGTTCATGTTCGAGGAGCCGATGCGAAGGCTCCGGTCGTCGACGATCAGGATCTTGGCGTGGACGTAGATCGCCTCGCCGCCATCGGTGAACGGGTGGTAGATGCGGAAGCGCCCGTGCCGGTCGCGCCGCCGCAGCGTCTCGAACAGCCGCGCGCGTGCCGTGTCCATGGCGATCGGCTCCAGCCACCCTTGCGCGGTCAGCGGATTGATGACGACGATCTCCGGCCCGTCCTCCTCGTCCAGCCGCTTGGCGATGGCCTCGGCGATGCGCCGCGACGCGAAGTACTGGCTCTCGGCGTAGATCAGCCGCCGCGCCCCGGCGATCTGGTCGAGATAGAGCGTCTCGATCTCCGTGATGGCCTCTTCGCCCGGCATGTCCGGGGCCGAGCGGGAGACGGCCATGTCGATGTCGTTGAAGTGGACGGGAAGGTCGTCGGGCCAGCAGGAGGGCATGGCCTCGACCGGCTCCATTCTCCGTCCGCCCGCGTGGTGCCAGCGGTCGCGCGAGACGGCCGCGAGCGCCTCCGCCATCGGCCCTTCCACCGCCGTCGTCGCATCGTGCCAGGGCTTGTAGCGCGTGCCGTTCGGCCGGCGGCGGCGGTCGTCCTCGTGGACATGCTGGCGCGTATCCCAGCGGTCCTCGGTCATGTCGATGCCGCCGCAGAAGGCGAAGCTGTCGTCGATGACGACGATCTTCTGGTGATGCGAGCCGGCGAAGGGATGGGCGCCGTCGAGCTTGGTGTGGATGCGCGGATGGCTCATCCATTTGAGCACGGTGAAGATGGTCGAGCCGCGCGTCAGGGTCTTCAGCGCTCCGAGATCCCAGCGCAGCAGATAGACCTCGAGTTCGGGCCGGTTGCGCGCCAGCCAGTAGATGAAGTCCCCGACCTTTTCCGGCGCTTCGTCTTTCCCTCCGCCGCGACCGAGCGTGATCCGGCCGTCGAAGTCCCATCCGATGAGGACGATCCGCCGTCGGGCCTTCAGCATCGCGGCGCGTGCGAAACGGAAGTAGTCGTCGGCGTCGACGATCACGGAGGCCCGGGTCGCGCGCTCGATCCGCTGGCAGTTTCGGCCGGGTACGAGGGGCGAGGGGACGGCATCGGTCACGGTCTCAGGCTTGTCCCGTCCTTCACGTCCCGTCATGCCAACTCCTTTACTGCGATCGTTCCGATGCCGTCTCATCCGTCCGACCCGCATCCGCGTGCGCAGCGCGGGAAGAGGGACGTCCGAACCGCGCGTCGCCCTCGGGATGCGCCGAACGAGCGGTGTAAACCGGCGCGTGCTGTCGCGCTCGTCCGACGACCCGAATGCACGGAGCCCGAACGGATCGGGCTATGTCCGGTTCCTGGTCGGGAGGCAATGGGCCTCGACGAAGCCCGATCCGATCGATCGGACGTCTCGGCGGGTCGGACGGTCGGCAGGAAATCCACCTCGCCAAAAGCCGGGGGAGCTGTCTTGGTAAGGTCAGTGCCTATCGAATGAGCATGCAGGGCGGCTGGGCCGCGCAGGAGCCGTTGCATCGGATTTCAGCGCGAGAATGGCGTCGTCACCAGCGGCGCAACGCTGAAACTTACTGCATTTGCGGTGCTCGAAACCGCCATTAAGAATTCGCTAACTGCGCTCGAAGTTTCCGACATGCGTCATGCGCACGGCAGAGGTGCGATGAGGTGCACTACTAAGAGGCAGGTCATGCCTTTAAATATAGCTTATCGAATTGCTTCCCAAAGGCCACCCCGAATGTTCCGCTTCCTCACCTCCGAAATCCAGAACTTCCGCGCTCAGCGCAAGTCGATCAACCTCCTTCGCGGGATGAGCGACCACGCCCTCGCCGACATCGGCGTGAGCCGTGGCGACATCAGCCGCGCCGTCCGCCACGGACGCGGCTGACAGCCCTCGGCCATCGCGACTCCGGCTCCCGAGAGCCGCTGGCGCACGAGGGCTGACCGGTCCGACGAAACCGACGAAGCAAAACAAAGGGCAGGCGCGATCGACATCGCGTCTGCCCTTTTCTCGTTCGCGACGCCCTCCCGCGTCGCGTGCGGGCGATCGTTCGACCGGGCGGCCGGACGCTTCCGGAAAGCGCCAGCCGCCTGACGTCCCGCTATTTGCCGGACTCCAGCCGATCCTCGACCTTCTTCCGGCTGTTTCCCACCGCTTTCACGGCGTCCTTCACGTCCTTTGCGCCGACGCCCTCCTTGGTCGCCTCGTAGCGCACTTCGTGGTCCTGCCCGCCGGCGACCCGGGCTCGATCCTGTGCCCGTCCGCGGCTCGTCTGATCCTTTGCCATCTCGGCCTCCTCCTTGCTCGACGAAGCATAACGGGATGATCGTCGAGACGTTGCGAGGAGGGCCAGCCGGGTCGAGCAGCGGCACATGCACGCAGCGCGCCGCCCTCAGGAACCAGGCCGAAGGGAGCGGGTTGAGGACCCAAAACCGAACACGGGAGGCGGTCCATGGCAGCATCGGCAGACGACGACGTCCAGACCGTCGTCGACCCCCGCGACGCCGCCGAGTCCGCCGGCCTCGTCTATGTCTCCGACGAGGAGCCGGGCATTCGGCGGCGCAAGTCGGGCAAGGGGTTCAGCTATGCCGCCCCGGATGGCAAGACGATCAAGGACAAGGACACGATCGCCCGTATCCGGTCCCTCGCCATTCCTCCCGCCTATACCGACGTCTGGATCTCGTCCGATCCCGCCGGCCACATCCAGGCGACGGGCCGCGACGCCAAGGGCCGGAAACAGTACCGCTACCATCCCAAGTTTCGGGAGGTGCGGGACGGGGTGAAGTTCGAGCATGTCATGGAATTCGCGCACTGCCTGCCGAAGATCCGGGAGACCGTGTCGAACCATATGTCGCTGAAGGGCCTGCCGCGCGACAAGGTGCTCGCGACGACCGTCCACCTTCTGGAGACGACCCTGATCCGCGTCGGCAACGACGACTACGTCAAGCAGAACCAGAGCTACGGCCTGACCACGCTGCAGGACAAGCATGTGAAGATCGAGGGATCGGCGCTGCGCTTTCGCTTCAAGGGCAAGAGCGGCAAGACCTGGAACCTCGACGTGAAGGACAAACGGATCGCCCGGATCGTCAAGGCCTGCCAGGACCTGCCGGGCCAGGAACTTCTCCAATACGTGGACGAGGACGGCGCGACCCGCGACGTGACCTCGGCCGACGTGAATGCCTATCTGCGGGAGATCACGGGCAAGGACATCACGGCGAAGGACTTTCGCACCTGGGCCGGAACGGTCCTCGCCGCGCTGGCGCTGCGCGAGTTCGAGGAGTTCGATACCGACGCCAAGGCCCGGAAGAACGTGCGCGCGGCGATCGAGCGTGTCGCCGCCCGTCTCGGCAACACGCCGACGGTCTGCCGCAAGTGCTACGTCCACCCGGAAATCCTCAACACCTATCTCAGCGGATCGCTGCTCCTGGAGATCAAGGAAGAGGTGGACGCCGAACTGCGCGAGAGCCTGACGGGACTGACGCCGGAAGAGGCGGCCGTCATGGGCCTCCTGCGCGCCCGCCTTTCCGCGGAAATATCGAAGGCCGGCAAGACCGCTTCGTCCCGCACCCTCGAAGCCGCGGCTTGACGTGCAGCCGGACGCGGAGTGATCGATGGCCACCCGTGCCAAACCGTCGAGCCGCGGGCGGCCGAGCGCGGAGCCGGAGGACGGAGACCCCGGCGCGGTGAAGATCGCGACCTTCAACGTCAACGGCGTCAACGGCCGGCTGCCTTTGCTCCTGCGATGGCTGGAGGAGGCCACACCGGACATCGTCTGCCTGCAGGAGCTCAAGGCCCCCCAGGGCAAGTTTCCGCTCGGCGCGATCGAGGCGGCCGGCTACCGGGCGGTCTGGCATGGCCAGAGCCGCTGGAACGGCGTCGCCATTCTGTCGAGGGGGTCGGAGCCGATCGAGACGCGGCGGGGGCTTCCCGGCGACGATGCCGAGAGCGACAGCCGCTACATCGAGGCGGCCGTCAAAGGGGTTCTGATCGGCTGTCTCTACCTGCCGAACGGCAATCCGGCGCCCGGCCCGAAGTTCGAGCGCAAGCTCGACTGGTTCCGGCGCTTCACGGAACATGCCGCCACGCTTCTCGCCTCCGGCGCCCCGGTGATCCTGGCCGGCGACTACAACACCATGCCGACCGATCTCGACGTCCACAGACCCGAACGCTGGACCGACGACGCGCTGTTTCGCCCCGAAGTGCGCGAGGCCTTCGAGGGTCTGACCGGGCAGGGGTGGACGGATGCGGTGCGCGCGCTCCATCCCGGCGAGCGCCTCTACACGTTCTGGGACTATCTGCGGACGGCGTGGGAGAGGGACGCCGGCCTTCGCCTGGATCATCTCCTCCTCAGCCCGAACCTTTCCGGACGGCTCGCCGCGGCCGAGATCGACCGCCATGTCCGGGGATGGGACCATGCGAGCGACCACGCGCCGGTCTGGATCTCTCTCACCGGCGAGGCTTCGTCTCGATGAGGAACCAGGCATCGGGCCGGCCGTTCGGTCTTTCGTCGAAGGAGAGAGATCGAGATGGCGACCCATTCGTTCTGGAAAGGCTATCTGAAGCTCTCCCTGGTGACCTGTCCGGTGGTGATGTCGCCGGCGACCTCCGAGAGCGAGAAGGTCAAGTTCCACACTCTCAACCGCAAGACCGGCAACCGGATCGTCACGCGAAACGTCGATGCGGTCACCGACGAGCCGGTCGAAGAGGACGACGAGGTGAAGGGCTACGAGCGCGGCGACGACGACTTCGTCCTCCTGGAGGACGATGAGATCGCAGCGGTCGCCCTCGAAAGCACCCGCACGATCGATATCGACATGTTCGTGCCCGCCGACAGCATCGAATGGGTCTGGTACGACAAGCCCCACTATCTCACCCCGAACGATTCCGTCGGCGAGGAGGCCTTCTCCGTCATCCGCGATGCCATGGCCTCGACGGGCATGGTCGGCATCTCCCGCCTCGTCATGTACAGCCGGGAGCGGGCCGTGATGCTGGAGCCGAGGAGCAAGGGAATCGTCCTCTGGACCCTGCGCTACGGCGACGAGGTGCGGGCGGAGGATCTCTACTTCGGCAAGATCAAGGCCGGAAAGCCGGACGCCAAGCAGATGACGCTCGTCAAGAAGCTGATCGAGGAGCGGTCGAAGCCCTGGGACCCGAAAATGGTCGACGACCCCGTCCAGGCGAACCTGCTCGATCTCATCGCCTCGAAGAAGAAGGGTCGGAAGCGGCCTTCCAAGGCCAAGGCGGCCGAGCCCGCCGCGCCCTCCAACGTCGTCAACATCATGGACGCCCTGCGCCGCAGCATCTCCTCCGACAAGACGCCGAGGAAGGCGCCTTAGCTCCGCTTGCGGCGCTTCTTCGGCGCATCCCCGATCGGGGCCTCCGCTGCCCTGAAATGCGCCCAAGGGTCGGAGGCGAGGGCAGCCATGCGGGTCGGCGTGTTCTCGACGGTGAAATAGGCCGGACCGATCGCCGGGCTCAGCTCCGACCAGTCGAGCGGCATGGAGACGGGCGCGCCCGGCCGTGCCCGCGTCGAATAGGGCGCGACGGCCGTCATGCCTCGTTGGTTGCGCAGGTAGTCGATGAGGATCTTGCCGTGCCGTTTCGACTTGGTGATCGTCGAGACGTAGCGGTCGGGAGCATCCGCGGCCATGGAGTCGGCCATCGCCTTCGTGAAGGCCTTCACGGCCGGCCAGTCGGCACTCGGCTTCACCGGCGCCACGACATGCAGCCCCTTGCCGCCCGACGTCTTCACGAAAGGCTCGAGCCCCGCGAGCTTCAGGCGTTCGCGCACCTCTTCGGCGGCCGCGATGACATCGGTCCAGTCGACGCCGTCGCCGGGGTCGAGATCCATCGTGATCGTGTCCGGCCGATCCCAGTCCGCGACCGTCGAGCCCCAGGGGTGGATCTCGAGGACGGCCCCCTGAACGAGCCCGATCAGGCCGTCGAGATTCCCGACGGCGACGAACGGCTCCTCCGTCTCCGCCGAAGGGTCCGTCACGAGCCGAATGCTTTTGCTGAGGCCTTTCCAGGCGTGTTTCTGAAAGAAGGACGGACCCGCGATCCCGCTCGGGCATCGCAGGAGGGCGAGGGGGCGGTCTGCGATGAAGGGGGCCATGTAGCGCCAGAGGTCGCTGTAATAGTCCGCCAGCCCTTCCTTCGTGACCCCGACATCCGGCCAGTAGACCCGATCGCCATGGGTGAGCGCCACGGAGGGCTTCGGCGACGCCGCGGCCTTCGGGCGCGTCGCCGCGACCTCGCGCACGATCTCCCGCGCCGACTTGTCCTCGCGAAGGCCGCGAAACGAAGCGTGCCGAAGATGGCCGTCCGCCGTCCAGGCGCGAAACTCCACCTCCGCCACGAGATCCGGCCGGACGTAGCGTGCCAGACGCGCCTCCTCCGCCGTGAGCTTGGCGCCGAAGGGACTCGCCTCGGCCTTCAGCCGGTTGAGCCTTTCGAACAGATCCTCGGCGACCGCCCCGGAAAAGCCGGTGCCGACGCGGCCGACATGGTCGAGCCGGTCGCCGTCGTAGAGGCCGAGAAGCAGCGAGCCGATCGCCTTCCTGGATGTGGAGGAGGGGACGTAGCCGCCGATGACGAACTCCTGGCGGGACGAGCATTTGGACTTCACCCAGCCTTTTCCGCGGCCGGACTGGTAGGGGCCGTCGGCAAGCTTGGAGATGACGCCTTCGAGGCCGAGGCGGCAGGCGTGGCGCAGCACGGTGGCACCGTTTTCTTCGAAGTGGCCGCTATATTTCAGCACTGCGCCGTCGGGGCCGACGAGCTCCTGCAGCACCGCCTTGCGCTGCACCAGCGGCACCTGCCGCAGATCGTATCCATCGAGATGAAGGAGGTCGAAGGCATAGAAGGAGAAGCGGTCGGAGCGCCCTTCGCTGAGGTCGGACTGGAGGGCCGAGAAGTCCGACGCTCCCGCGCTCGTCTCCACGACCAGCTCCCCGTCGATGACGGCCGTGCCGACCGGCAAGGCTTGCAGAGCTTCGACGACCGGCTTGCCGAACCTCTTCGTCCACTCGAGCCCGCTGCGCGTCGACAGCCTCACGCGCCCGGCCTCGATCCGGGCCTGCAGGCGATAGCCGTCGAACTTGATCTCGTGGAGCCAGCGCTTGCCGGCGGGCGGCTTGGCGACGAGCGTGGCGAGGCTGGGCTCGACGAAATCGGGCAGAGTCGCCTTAGTGGCGCCCTCGATGCCGGACGCATCCGGGGCGGTGCCCGGCGGCTCGTCCGCGGCAGGCGACGAGGCGGCCCGACGGGGCTTCGCCGCCTTCTTCGTGGCGGGCTTCTTCGCGCCGATCTTGCCGGTCCGCGACGACCAGCCGGGTGCCTCGCCGGCGACCTCGTCCAACATCCGGCCCGTTTTGGCCGATTCCGGCCGCTCTTCGAGAATGTCCAGATCGCCCGCCTCGCGCGCGGCCGCATCCTCGCCCTTGATCAGGAGCCAGTTCTCGCGCTTCTCGCCGGGCTTGCCGTGCATCCGCACGAGATGCCAATGCCCCGAGAGTTTCTCGCCCGAAAGCTCGAACTCCAGATGCCCCTTCGCGTAACCTTTGGCTGCGTCGTGAAGGGGCGCCCAGGTCCCGCGGTCCCAGACGATGACCGTTCCGCCGCCATACTCGCCCTTCGGGATCGTGCCTTCGAAGTCGCCATATTCGAGCGGATGATCCTCGACATGCACGGCAAGGCGCTTTTCGCCGGGCACGAGGCTCGGACCCTTCGTGACGGCCCAGCTTTTCAGAACGCCATCCAGTTCGAGCCGGAAATCGTAGTGCAGGCGCGTGGCATCGTGCTTCTGGATCACGAAGCTCTGGCCGCCGCTCCGGACATCGCCGCCTTCGGGCTCCGACGTCGCGGCGAAGTTGCGCTTCTTGCGGTAGGGCTCGAGCGCAGCGGCCATCAGCTTGCCTTGCGTCTCGCCGGCTCAGCCTTCGCGCGGCGCGGCGCGGCCTTCGATTTCGGCTTTGCCTTCGTCTCGGACGGCTTCTTCTTCGCAGCGCCCGCGCTTTCGCGCAGCGCCGCCATGAGGTCGATGACCTTGTCGGTCTTCTCGTATTCGGGAGCCTTGATCTTGCGCCCCTCGACCTTTGCCTTCACCACTTCGGCGAGCGCCGCCTCGTAGCGGTCCTCGAACGCCGAGGGATCGAACTTGCCCCTCTTCGTCTTGATGATGTGCTCGGCCAGATCCAGCATCTCGCCCTTGACCGTCAGCTCCGGCATGTCGCCGAAGGCCTTGTCGGCGGAGCGAACCTCGTAGTCGAAGTTCAGCGTGGTCGCGATCAGGCCGGAGCCGTAGACGCGGATCAGCACCGTGCGCACGCGCCGGAACAGCACCGTCTGCGCGATCGCGACGACCTTCTTGGCGCGCAGACCCTCCCGGATGAGGACGAAGGCCTCGTGCGCATGCTCGTCCGAGGGCGCCAGATAGTAGGGCTTGTCGAAATAGACGTTGTCGATCTCGGCGGCCGGTATGAAGGCCGACACGTCCAGCACCTTGTCGCTGCCCGGCACGGCGGCTGCCACTTCCTCGGGTTCGAGCACGACGTAGTCGCCCGAACTCACCTCGTAGCCCTTGACCTGATCGTCCTTCTCCACCGGTTTTCCCGTCTCACCATCGACGAACTGGCGGTGGATGCGATGGCCCGTAGCGCGGTTGATCGTGTGGAACGCGATGCGGTCGGAGGTCGAAGCCGCCGTGTAGAGGGCAACGGGACAGGCGACCTCGCCCACCTTCAACACGCCCTTCCAGTTCGCCCTTGGAGCCACGCCAGCACCTCGCTTCTCGTCCCGATGCCACACCACAGCGCCGGCGACCTGCCGATTTCGATACCCAACCGGTCAGCGTCCTCGAAGTTCCTGACGCTTCTCGCCCTTCCTGACGCGGCTTCAGCCACCGCTCTCCGGAGCGCGGTACTGGTCGTCCGCCACCTTCTCGAGCCAGTCGACGCTCTTGCCGCCCTCGGCTTCCGCTATGGCGATGTGGGTCATGGCCGTCGATGCCGTTGCCCCGTGCCAATGCTTCTCGCCGGATGGGAACCAGACGATGTCTCCGGGGCGGATCTCCTCGACGGGACCGCCCTCGCGCTGCGCCCAACCGAGACCGGCGGTGACGATCAGCGTTTGACCGAGGGGATGGGTGTGCCAGGCCGTTCGGGCGCCGGGTTCGAAGGTGACGATGGCGCCGGCGACGCGCGCGGGTTCGCTTCCCTTGAACGGCTGGTCCAGGCGCACCGTGCCCGTGAAGTAATCGGCTGGCCCCGGCGACGAGGGCTGGCTGCCGTTGCGCTTGATGTCCATGTCGGTTCTCGCGGTTGTTTGGATGGAAACCTATGCCTCGATCAACGTGGCACTCCAGTGGTCTCGAGCCACTGCGTCACTTCCGCAAGGGTCTCGCGCTCCTGGTCGCACGCCTTGGAGAACGCCTCGATGATGCGGGCGCCCGGCGCGTGTTCGGCGACCACGTCGAGGCTGCTGCCAAGCCCGTATCCGCCATGCGTGATGAACGGCACCAAGGTCTTTCCCGAGAGATCGTGGTTCGACAGGAACGACCGGATGATCGAAGGCGCCGTCGTCCCCCAAATCGGGAAGCCGAGGAAGACCGTGTCGTAGGAGGATAAGGCGGGTGCGAGCGCCTGCAACGGCGGTTCGTAGCCTCGACGGCGTTCTTCCGTCGCTTGCGCCACCTGCGCCTCGTAGTCCTCCGGATAGGGATCGGCGGGCACGATCTGGAACAGCTCGGCATTTCTGGCCCGGGCGATCTGGGTCGCGATCAGCCGCGTGTTGCCCGTGCGGGTGAAGTACGCGATGAGAACCTTAGAGCCGCGGCGCGGCTCCGCGGCCACGGCCCTGGCTGACGAGGGGGAGGCCGACGCGGCGCCCAGCCCGGCCACCAAAGGCAGCATGAGCGAGCCCTTCAGGGCTTGGCGACGCGAGATGGCGTTGATCGGTGACATCGTGCTGTCCTTCAAGAACAAGACCGCGACCCGCTGGCGCTCAGCTCCTTGCAGGCGCTTCGACGCCCGAATACGCGAGCACGGCCTCCGGCAGCCTCGCGCCCCTGATCCCGATGGCCGCCACCGCCGCATCCAACTCGGTGAACTCGGACGGCGTGAAGGTTACGTTGGCCGCGCCGTTGTTCTCCAGCATGTGCGCCATCTGTGTCGTGCCGGGGATCGGGACGATCCAGGGCTTCCTGGCCATCAGCCAGGCGAGGGCGATCTGGGCCGGCGTCGCGCCCTTGCGCTCCGCCCATTGTTTGACGAGGTCGACCAGCGCGAGGTTGCCGGCGAGGTTCTCCGGGGAGAACCGATCCTCGATCCCGCGAATGTCGCCCTCCGCGAAGCGCGTCCTCGCGTCGATCGCGCCCGTCAGGAAGCCGACGCCAAGCGGGCTCCAGGGAACGAAGCCGATGCCGAACTCCTCGCAGAGCGGCAGCACTTTCGCTTCCGGTCCGCGCCACAGCATCGAGTACTCGCTCTGGACGGCTGCCAGCGGAAGCGCGGCGTGGGCACGCCGGAGGGTGGCGAGGCCCATTTCGCTGAGGCCCCAATGGAGGACCTTGCCTTCGTCCATCAGGTCCTTAATCGCGCCGGCCACGTCCTCGATCGGCACGGCGGGGTCGACGCGGTGCTGGTAGACGAGGTCGATGCGGTCCGTGCGCAGGCGCTTCAGCGAGCCTTCGATGGCGCGCTTGACGTGGTCGGGCCGGCTGATGAGCCCGGGCCCGCGAACGCCCGTTTCCAGATCGATGTTCCAGCCGAATTTCGAGGTGATCACGACCTTGTCGCGAAACGCCTCGATGGCCTCGCCGAGGATCCGCTCGTCCTCGTGCGGGCCGTAGGCTTCCGCGGTGTCGAAGAAGGTCACTCCGTTGTCGAAGGCCGCGCGGATGATGGCGAGCATCTCCGGACGCCACGGGACCGTCGTCTGGTAGGTGCGGTGCATGTTTTGGACGCCGAGACCGACGCTGGAGACCTCCAGTTCGCCCAGCTTCCTGCGCCCGGCGACGACGGACGTGGACGCGCTGCCCGACGCCGTTCCGGCCGCTGGAGCTTGCTGAGCGAAGGCGCGTGTCGCGAGTGGCGCTGCGGCGAGGGCGCCCGCCGCGAGGAGCAGGCCGCGGCGACCGATCTTCGGTCCTTGCTTCGTGGTCATGCGGGTCTTCCTTCCATGTGGATGCGGGGATGCGGATCGATCCTCGAAGCGCCGGGCTGACTCTGGGTGTCGGGCGCCGGACAAACCGCTCTGCGGTGGCTGGCCGACCAGCACCGCTTTTTGGCTCAGCGGTTCACGAACCGTTGGTGGGACGCGGCGTAGCGTTCGCCCTGGACCTGGATGCCGGACAGCGCGTCCAGGATGCGTGCGAGATCGGCCTCCGTCAGTTCCACGTCCGCCCCGCCGAGATTCTCCTCGAGACGATGAAGCTTCGTGGTGCCCGGGATCGGAACGATGAACGGGCGCTGGGCGAGGAGCCATGCCAGCGCGACCTGCGCCGGGCTCACGCCCTTGTCCGCGGCGACCGATTTCACGAGCTCGACGAGGGCGAAGTTCGCCTTCAGGGCGTCGGGCGCGAAGCGCGGGACCGTCGCGCGGAAGTCGTCGGCGGCGAACGTGGTCGTCGTTTCGATCTTGCCCGTCAGGAAGCCCTTGCCGAGCGGGGCGAAGGGCACGAAGCCGATGCCGAGCTCCTCGAGGAGCGGCAGGATCTCGGCCTCCGGCTCGCGCCAGAACAGCGAATACTCGCTCTGGAGCGCGGCGACGGGATGAACGGCATGGGCGCGGCGGATCGAGTCCGCGCCGGCCTCCGACAGGCCGAAATGGCCGACCTTGCCGGCTTCGACGAGGTCCTTCACGGCGCCGGCGACGTCCTCGATCGGCACGGCTGGATCCACGCGGTGCTGGTAGAAGAGATCGATGCGGTCGGTGCGAAGACGCTTCAGGGCTCCGTCGGCGACCTGCCGGATGCGCTCGGGGCGGCTGTCGAGACCGTTGGCCGGCACGCCGTCCTTGAAGCCGAACTTGGTGGCGATCACGACCTGACTGCGGACGGGCTCCAGCGCCTCGCCCACGACCTCTTCGTTGACACCGGGGCCGTAGGCTTCCGCTGTGTCGAAGAAGGTGACGCCGCGGTCATGCGCGGCCCGGATCAGCTTGACGGCCTCCTGGCGATCCGTCGCCGGCCCGTAGCCGAAGCTGAGCCCCATGCAACCGAGGCCGATGGCCGATACGTCGAGGCCGCTCCGGCCCAGCGTGCGCTTCTGCATGATGTGAATCCTTTCGGTTCGAGGGGCGAGACGCGATCTCGCCTGCCATGAATCTCAAGATACGCCGTCGGCATTCCCTGGATTAGGCCGCATAAATCGCTTGAGGCTATGAAGCACAGTCATGGAACAGGCCCCGCAGGGGCGATTGAACCGTAGCGGTGACGCGTGGCCAGCCGGGTCGGGTACGCCGCTTGGGTGGCATCGGAAAGGCAGTGTCGTCAGGCATTTCGATCGCATCGATCCAGTTCGCGACGGCCAGTTCGGGCGGCCCAGTCATGAGTATTCTTCATAGGGTCATGCCCGAATGCACCGCTAATCCCCGTCCGTTGCCGACCTTATCCTCTGGGAGGAAGGGGTGACCGTCGTTGCAAGCATCGTTCGTTCGGACACCCCGCTCACCTGTCGGGAGAAGCGAAATGAATGTCCTTGCCACCGCCTTGGCGACCGCAGTCCTCGTCGGCCCCTCATTCGCGCAGGAGGCCGCGCGGTCGTTCCCCAGAATGGCGCCGCCGATCGTTCGCGACACCGTTCCCGCCCTCGCGGACTATACGGACGAGGTCCTGTTCGGCAGCGTCTGGGCTCGTCCCGATCTCGCGCCGCGCGACCGCAGCATCGTGACCGTCTCGGCCCTCGTCGCGGGCGGCCACACCCGGCAGATGACCGGCCATTTCAACCGGGCGCTCGACAACGGCGTGAAGCCGACCGAGCTGACCGAGATCATCACGCATCTTGCCTTCTATACGGGCTGGCCGAACGCCATGTCGGCCGTCGGGGTGGCCAAGGAGGTCTTCGAGAAGCGCGGCATCGGACCTGAGCAGCTCGCCGCCATCGGCGCTGCGCCCCTTCCCGTCGACGAGACAATCGAGCCGAAGCGTGCGGCGAGCGTCGAGGCTGCGGTCACTCCCGTGGCGCCGGCTCTCTCGGCCTACACGAACGGCGTTCTCTTCGACGACCTCTGGCGGCGTCCGGAGCTCGCGCCGCGCGACCGGAGCCTCGCCACGGTATCGGCGCTGATCGCGTCGGCCCAGGTTGACCAGCTCGCCTTCCACCTGGACCGCGGCATGGCGAACGGCCTGAAGCAGACCGAGGTCGCCGAGATCATCACGCATCTGGCCTTCTACACGGGCTGGCCAAACGCCATGACCGCGGTTCCCGTGGCCAAGACCGTGTTCGAGGCTCGCGGATCCGCCGGCGAAGGCGCCGCCCCGACCAGCAACTGACGCCCACCGACACGACACTAAAAGCCGACAGAACCGCCATGAACATCTTCGCCGCCATCGCCGTGCCTTGCCTCCTTCTCGCCTCAGCCGCCGGTGCCGCCGAGGACGGGAAGGGCGTCCGGATCATACCGAACGGATCGCAACCGTCCGCCGCCGGCCCCGCCGCGAACTTCACCGGATCCGTCCGGGTCGACAGTCGGTTCCAGGGCGAGGCGCCAGCGCGGATCGGCGGCGGTGTCGTCACCTTCGAGCCCGGGGCGCGAACCGCCTGGCATACGCATCCGCTTGGCCAAACGCTGATCGTCACTGCGGGCAAGGGTCTCGTCCAGGAATGGGGCGGGCCGGCCCAGGAGATTCAGCCCGGCGATGTCGCCTGGATCCCACCGGGCGTGAAGCACTGGCATGGAGCGGGTCCGACGACCGGGATGAGCCATGTCGCCGTGTCCGAGTCCCTCGACGGCAAGTCCGTCGAATGGTTGGAAAAAGTCTCCGACGAGCAATACGGACCGAGGTAAGGCTGTGGGCGGATCAAACCGCGGCCATCCCGTTTGGAAGTGGTCGCCGTTCACTGCTTGCAACACGAGTGAAGGAAGTGCGATGACGACGCTGGCGCAGCGCCTCAAGGATACGGCGGCAGGTCTTTCCATCTCGTTCGCGATCGCAAGCGGCGAGGGGACTGCGCATGCCGCAGGGCAAACGGATTCCCCCGTGGAGATCCACGTTGCTGGTCATCGACCAACGGCGAAACCCTCCGCTACGTACGCCGACGGCACCTACGTCGCGAGAGGTTGGTATGGCGGCCGGTCGTCGTCCATCACCGTCACGCTCACGCTGACCAGCGACGTCGTCACCTCAGTCGAGGTTCAGCCCCATGCCATCGATCCAACATCTCTCGAACTCCAGCACCGCTTCGCCTGAGCGGTACCAGATGTCGTCGTCGGCAAACGGGTGGGTCAGGTCCGGGTCGGTCGCCTCGTAGGATCGGGTGAGACGTCGGAAGGCTTCAACGACGCGGTGCGGAGGATCAAGGAAGTCGCTGACGTTCGTCTGACGAGGGCGGCGCGCTTGCGGGACGCCTGAGCTTCCGTCTCGTTTATCGAGATGAGGATCTTGGGCAGCTCGTCCTCAATCGTCGAGTTTCGGATACCAGTCGGTACCACGTCCCTCGGGCGTCGTGTCGAGCAGGACCCAGAGCGGGTTCATGTCGGGCGCGTTGTGGGGGTCCTGTCCCGGATCGGCAATCTGGCCTCCGCCCTCGGCCGCGTAGAACAGGCGGATCGTGCCGTCGCCCTCGCGCGTGAACACGAGGTAGCCGGGCCAGTCGGCGTCGCGCTCCCCGTTGTAGTCGGCCCAGAAGTCGCCGGACGGGTCGGAGTAGAATTTCAGCCCCGTCCAGTCCCGCGTCTTGGCGTAGTCCAGAATGCGGTGGATGGGCGACCGGGCTACCACCGCCAGCGCGACGCGCTTCTCGATGTGACGGGCTTCCCCGTCCCAGGCGTCGAGCTGCGCGGAGCACATAGGACATCCATTGTTCCGCTGGGGCCCGTACATCATGCAGTACACGATCAGCGTGTCGCGGCTGCCGAAAAGGTCGGAGAGCCGCACCGGACCGTCTGGGCTGTCGAGGCGGTAGTCCTGCGGTACTTTCCCACCCTGTGGCAACATCCGGCGCTGCTCGGCGACACGCCACAGATGACGACGCAGCTCGATCTCCTCGGCGAGCAAGGCCGTGCGGGCAGCGCGGTACTCCTGGCTCTCGTTCGGCCAGTGCGCCGGGTCTAGCGCGGCGAGTTCGGCGGCAGGCTTGAGCTCGGCGGTCATGACTTGGCTCCCTGATCTCGCTACATCTGATTGACGTCGAGAATGTTGCCTTTCGTGTCCTTGAACCAATCCATCTTGAAGTCGCCTGCGCTGTGGATCAAGGCCTGCCTGTTCCACGACCGCCGCTGTCTCACCGTCAAGCGCCCCAGGAGGGCTCACGGCGCTGGAGTGAAATGGCGACCTTTCAACTGAGCGAAGAAGCTGGCCACGGCAGGTCTTCCGACAGGAGGTCAGTAAGCGGCCTTATGGCTCGCTACCCAAACCGGAAATGATTTCCGTCGCCAGTTGCGTTGCACTACTGAGCTGAACCGTCTGACCGAATGCGTGCAAGGACGAGACTCCATGACGGACGACAAGAGCCTCATCGGCAATAGGGCGGCCCATGCCATGATGGAAGCCGTTCAACGGCAAGCGATCGAGATCGTCGCTCTCTCCAACGAGGCTCGGGAAGTGCGCTACGCCCTCATCCTGAAAACCTTCAAGGAGACTGCAATGGGGATGGGGAAGGAGACGTCGCAGGCTGAAGAGGCCGCCAACAAGATGGTGGAGTGGACTCGATCCATGGGGATGATCATCGAAGCCGGCGGAGGTGCCGCGGGAGGTGCGGCCTGATGCTACGTCGTTGGACTGTTGGAAACGCCTCGCCCGAGGTCAACTGGCCGGACGCGGCGCCGCGATCTCTACCGCAGCCGATCGGGGAGGGCGTCCCTCGCCGAGATCGGCGATGTAGCGATCCATGATGGGCATCGTTCCGTAGCGCTGGGCCCTGCTTCCTTCTCCAGCGTAAAGCCCGGCTCCATCGCCATCAACTGGCGCATGGACTCCCTTGCCTCGTCCATCTTGCCACGGCGTATGTCCACTGCTGCCGCGATGCGAAGGCAGTTCGCGCGCTGGTCGGACCCGATCCGGCAGTCCCGGAGGATGTCGGCCGCCGCCTGTGCCATTCATCCATGGTCACGTTGCGGTCGGCATTCCCGGCGGCGTCCCAAGGACGCTTCCCCCAAATCTCAAGCCGTCTGAGGCCGTCGCTCGGTGCGCTTGTCGAGAGTGACCGGATCGTTAAGGACACGGATGCCCGTGGCGTTAAAAGGATCGTGCCCCCGAAGGCTTCCGCAGAAGCAATCGGGGGCATGCCAGAGCCTTGTCAGGCTTGGCGACGTCCGGTGGGACCTCAGGCGACTTCGGGCAGTCGCTCGAGCAGCTTGTCGAGCGTCATCGGGTAGTCCCGGAGGCGGACGCCCGTCGCGTTGTGGATGGCGTTGGCGACCGCTGCGCCGACGCCGCAGAGGCCGAGCTCGCCGACGCCCTTGGCCTTCATCGGCGAGACCGTCGGGTCCGTTTCGTCGAGGAAGATGACCTCCTGGTGCGGGATGTCGGCATGAACCGGAACCTCGTAGCTCGCGAGGTCGTGGTTCACGAAGAACCCGTACCGCTTGTCGACGGCGAGCTCCTCCATCAGCGCCCCGCCGACGCCCATCGTCATGGCACCGATCACTTGGCTTCGCGCCGTCTTCGGGTTGAGGATGCGACCGGCCGCGCAGACCGCGAGCATGCGGCGCACCCGAACCTCGGCGGTCGCGACGTCCACGCCGACCTCGACGAAGTGTCCGGCGAAGGTCGACTGCTGCATGCGCTTCGAGAGGTCGCCGAACTCGATCTTGTCCTCGACTCTGATGTCGCCGTCCCGGGCGGCATCGGCCAGCGGAACGCTGCGGTTGCCGGCGTGAACGCCGCCATCGCGGAACTCCACCTCGCCCGAGTTGAAGCCGAGCTTCTGCGCGACCGTCTCGCGGAGCTTCACGCAGGCGGCGTAGACGCCCGCCGTGGACGAGGCAGCGCCCCACTGGCCGCCGGAACCCGCCGCGACGGGGAAGCTGGAGTCGCCGAGATTCACCGCCACCATGGACATCGGAAGCCCCATCATCTCGGCGGCCGTCTGCGCGATGATCGTGTAGGAGCCCGTGCCGATGTCCGTCATGTCGGTCTCGACCGTCACGAGACCCTCGCGGTCGAGACGAACGCGGGCGCCGGACGTCATGGTCGGTGCATTGCGGAAGCCGACGGACAGGCCGAGCCCGACCATGAACCGCCCGTCGCGCACCTGGCCCGGTCGCGGGTTGCGGGCCGACCAGCCGAACCGCTCGGCACCCTGGCGCAGGCACTCCGTGAGCTGGCGCTGCGAGAAGGGGCGCTCCGGGTTCTCCGGATCGACCTGCGTGTCGTTGCGGATGCGGAACTCGACCGGGTCGATCCCCAGCCGCTCTGCCATCTCGTCCATGGCGATCTCGAGCGCCATCAGGCCCGGTGCCTCGCCCGGCGCGCGCATAGCGTTGCCCTCGGGCAGGTCGAGAGTGGCAAGCCGCGTGCGGATCAGCCGATGTGCACCGGCATAGAGGAGGCGCGTTTGGTCGGCGGCGTTCTCCGGCTTGCCGTCGGGCAGGTTGCCCGACCAGGTCTCGTGGCCGATTGCGGTGATCGTGCCGTCGCGGTCCGCGCCGATGCGGATGCGCTGGACCGTCGCGGGTCGGTGCGTCGTGTTGTTGGCGACGAGCGGGCGCTGGAGCGCGACCTTCACCGCGCGTCCGGTCTGCCGGGCGCCGAGCGCGGCGAGAAGGGCGTCGGAGCGCACGAAGAGCTTGCCGCCGAAGCCGCCGCCGATGAAAGGCGCGATGATGCGCACCTTGTCGGCGGGCATGTTGAGGTTCGCGGCCAGCTCGCCGGGCGCCCAATTCACCATCTGGTTCGAGGTCCAGATCGTCAGCCGATCGTCGTCCCAGACCGCCATGGAGGCATGCGGTTCGATCATCGAGTGCGACTGGTCGGGCGTCGTGTAGCTCTCGTCGAGCTTCACCGCCGCCGCTGCGAAGGCCTGGTCGAAGTCGCCGACATCGGCATCGGGATCGGTTTCGCCGCCTTCCGGTTTTTTCGCCGAATCCTTCGACGCTGCAAGGTCGAAGGCGCCGGATGCGTCCTCGTAACGGATGTCGACGAGCCCAGCCGCCGCCCGTGCCTGTTCGAAGGTCTCGGCGACGACGAGCGCGACCGCCTGGTGGTAGTGATCGACCTCGGGTCCGCCCAGCAGCTTGGCGATGTTCATCTTGCCCTTGCCGAGCTTGCCCGTGTTCTCGGCGGTCACGATGCGCAGGACGCCGGGAGCCGCGTTGGCAGCGGCAAGGTCCATGGACCTGATACGGCCCTTGGCGATGCCGGCGCCGACGACATAGCCGTAGGCGGGGTTCGGGGCGACGTCGTGATGCTCGTAGGCATAGGGCGCGGTGCCCGTGACCTTGTGGCGGCCGTCGATGCGGTCGACGGGCTGGCCGACCACCTTGAGCTGGTCGATCGGGTTCGTCGTGGCGGGCGTGTCGAACTTCATCGGATCAGTTCCTCGCCTCTGCCATCACCGCGCCGAGCGCTCGCTCGACCAGCGGGACCTTGAACGCGTTGTGGTCTGTGGGCTTGGCATCGGCGAGCAGCCGCCCGCTGGCCGCCTTCGCGCCCTTCGCCAGTTCCGCGTCGGCTTCCTCGACGCGCCAGGGCTTGTGCGCGACGCCGCCGACGGCGAAGCGGCCTGTCCCGTCCGCCTGCACGACGGCCGCGACCGAGATCAGCGCGAAGGCATAGGACGCGCGGTCGCGGACCTTGCGGTAGATCTGCGTGCCGCCCAGCGGCTTCGGCAAGGTCACGGCCGTGATCAGCTCGCCCGGCTCCAGTGCCGTCTCGATATGAGGCGTGTCGCCGGGCAGGCGGTGGAAGTCGGCCATCGGGATCGCGCGGGTCTGCCCGTCCGGCTTCACGGTCTCGACGGTGGCGTCGAGCACCCGGAGCGCGACGTTCATGTCCGACGGGTTCGTCGCGATGCAGGCCTCGCTGACGCCGACGACGCCGAGCTGGCGCGAATAGCCCTCCAGCGCCGAACAGCCGGAGCCGGGCCGGCGTTTGTTGCAGGCCATGTTCGTGTCGTAGAAGTAGGGGCAGCGCGTGCGCTGGAGGAGGTTGCCCGCCGTCGTCGCTCGGTTGCGAAGCTGGCCGGAGGCGCCGGCGACGATCGCCCGCGTCAGGACGCCGTAATCGCGCTTCACGCGCGCATCACCGGCGAGATCGGTGTTGCGCACGAGCGCGCCGATGCGAAGGCCCCCGCCCTCGGTGGCCTCGATCGTGTCGAGGCTCAAGCCGTTCACGTCGATGAGATGCTGCGGGGTCTCGATCTGGAGCTTCATCAGGTCGAGGAGGTTCGTCCCGCCCGCGATGAACTTCGCGCCGGGCTTTGCACTCGCGGCCTTTGCCGCGTCGGCGGGTGAGGTCGCGCGTTCGTAAGTGAAGGACTTCATGCGGGCCTCCCGGCGACCTCGGTCATCGCCTCGACGATGTTGGAATAAGCGCCGCAGCGGCAGATGTTGCCGCTCATGCGCTCGCGCATCTCGGTTTCGGAGAGATCCGGCGCGGCGTTCAGATCGCCGCTGACATGGCTCGGAATGCCGTCGCGGATTTCTCCGAGAACCGACACTGCCGAGCAGATCTGGCCCGGCGTGCAGTAGCCGCACTGGTAGCCGTCGTGCTTCACGAAGGCCGCCTGCATCGGGTGCAGATTATCCGGCGTGCCGAGACCCTCGATCGTTGTGATCTCGTCGCCTTCGTGCATCACGGCAAGCGACAGGCAGGAGTTCATCCGCCGGCCTTCCACAATCACCGTGCAGGCCCCGCACTGGCCGTGGTCGCAGCCTTTCTTAGTGCCCGACAGCTTTAGGTGCTCGCGCAGGGCGTCGAGGAGGGTGGTGCGCAGGTCGAGGTCGAGGTCGCGACGTTCGCCGTTGACGGTGAAGGAGACCTTCGAGACGACGG
The DNA here is from genome assembly GCF_001425485.1 of Aureimonas sp. Leaf427. GTDB lineage: Bacteria > Pseudomonadota > Alphaproteobacteria > Rhizobiales > Rhizobiaceae > Plantimonas. The sequence goes on from NZ_LMQW01000051.1 coordinate 406,114, forward strand.
GCGCGTCAGCACCTTCACGGGTCTGCGCAAAGGCGGCCATCGGGATCGTGGTGGCGGCGACCGACGCCGCCGTCGCGGCCATCAGCTCGCGCCTGTTGAGTTCGAGGTGATTGGGTCCGTGCATGTCGGGTTCCGATCCTTCTTGGGGTGGGTCGGGATGAGGTTCGGCGATCAAGCCGTGTGACGGGCAAGATCCCTGGAAGGCCATGGTTCCTCGATCACCGCGTCGCCACGGACGAGTGATGACCGCGATGACGACGTCGGAGCATCGGCATGGGGGACTGTCAGGAGTTCTGTGCGGGAGGCCGTTTTCGTCAGAGGACGAAGCGGTCTGCAAAGACGACAGCGAACTGCGTCTTGGCCTCTATCCACTCG
>NZ_LMQW01000052.1 GCF_001425485.1 Aureimonas sp. Leaf427
TCCAACCGCTCGAAGGCACTGTGCTTATGGACGTCCATACGCGCAGTCTCTTACCGCGCCGGTTAGTCCGAAAGGCGGTTTAGACCGTAGGCGTACGTTGATCGGGACGGCCTTCGCCTTCCAGCACGTCAGCCGCGCCATGGCGGGCGGCGCCAGCCCGTTTCCTCAGATGGGCACTTACACAGCCGAAGAGAATGCGGCCCTCCAAGCCCTGCCGGGGATCATGAACGACATGCTCGGAACGGTCATGGGCGACCGCAAGCGCTTCATGGTCGTGTCGCTCCAGCAGAACAACGTCGTGTTCTTCGACCTCACCCCCTCCGGCGAGACGGCGACAATGACCGCGCCCGAGTGCGTGCGCACGATGTGACAGGGGCCGATCCCCATGCATGGCGCGGAGCACATGCGGATCGATCACGACGTCACCCCGGCCACTTCGCCGTCGCCGCCCAGATCGCCGGCGGCCGGCCACGCCTGCCAGCCACCTTTTGATCGCGAGTAAGAGATGCTGACCCACTACACCAATGCCATGCGCAAATATGCCGTGTTCCATGGCCGAGCGTCACGCGCCGAGTTCTGGAGCTTCTACGCTGTCTACCTCACCGCCAGCATCGCCGTGATCCTCCTCGACCAAGCCTACTTCGGCACGGTGCGCGAAAACTCCGGCGTCGTCGTCATGCTGTTCGGCTGCGTCCACATCCTGCCCGGCATGGCGGTTCAGGTGCGGCGGCTGCACGACATCGACTGGTCGGGCTGGTGGATCGTCCTGAACCTGATCGGCGTTGGCTTTATCCTCGCCCTTTTTCGAGGGACGGACGGACCCAATCGCTTCGGCCCTGAGCCCGGCAGCATCGACGATGAGACCTTCGAGCAGGTTCATCGAAAACCCCATGCTCGGGGGCCTCGCGCCGAGCCAAGCTTCGACCGCAATGCCGTTAGCCCCGCATTGCCTCACAGCGCCCCGTCAGCGAGCGTCCGCGGCCCGGCCGACCTGATCGGCGACCTTGAGCGTCTGGCAGCCCTGCGCGCCAGTGGCGGGCTGACCGATGCCGAGTTCGAGGTGATGAAGGCGCAGGCTCTGTCGCGCGGCTCCGACCGCTGATGGACGCCACGTTCGGCGAGGCCTTCTTCACCCTTATTGGCATCGGCATTCTCGTCTCGCTGCTGCCGATCTTCATTGCCTTTTGGCGAGGTCATCCCAATCGCTGGATCATCTTCATCATCACGGTGGTGTTCGGAGCGACAATCCTCGGCTGGCTGATCGCGCTTGTCTGGTCGCTGCATGGCTTTCACCGCGGGGCGGACAAAGCCTCGCGAGGCGGGACATCGGGGCTCAACCTTTTTGCCGACGACGTAGGTCTAGTGACGGTTGTCGGGCAACGAAGTCCAAGCAGCCATGAGAACCACAGGATAGTTCCGCCGTCGGACGTCTCGGTACTGCCAATCTTGGACGAAAAGCGCCTCTCCTTATTCGAAGCCACTCAACTGCTCGAACGTCTGCACAGGATGAGGGCCGAAGGGTATCTCAGCGAGACGGAGATGACGCGGATCAAAACTCAGATCGTTTGTGGAAGCTTGGAAAACGTATGACTGCAGAGGGCCGAGAACCGACCGGCAGCTTTCGAGCCGGCCGACCAGAAAGCCGCCACTCCGGTGTCGGCCCATCTTCGACGCTCAAAGGGTTACTTCACTGCGTCGAAAGCGGTCATTTGGATCACCGTTGATTTTCAGTGGCAACAGTTGAAATCATACCAGCAGCCTTGTTCGATGCGTCAGCGGATAAGCTGCCAGTCTCGACATGAATAGCCACCGATGCAACTCCGATCGCCCTTCAAAAGTGCGTCTCAGCCGGTCTTTCGCAACGACAGGAACAGTTATAGTAGCACCCGCTAGAGCCGACAGCGGCGCCTGCTAAGCGACAATACGCAGAAGCGGGCTGGGTGGGTTCACCAGACCGTTGACGATGCTTCTAAAAGCGAGACCGCTGATCGGCTTCGAATAGAGGTAACCTTGACCCTCACGGCAGCCGAGTGCGGCGAGCACGTCGGCCTGCTCGGACGTCTCGATGCCTTCGGCGATCACGCGGATGCCCAAGCCGTCGCCGAGCGTCAGGATGGAGCGCAGGACGGCAACGGTCTGGGGATGGGTCGGAGCATCCGTGATGAAGCTCCGGTCAATCTTGATCTTAGAGATCGGGAAGCGGTGCAAATAGCCGATCGAGGCGTAGCCGGTCCCGTAATCGTCCAGCGCGAAGTCGATGCCGAGCGCCGTCAGGGCGTCCAGGGCCTCCCGCAGCCGGCTCGTCTCAGCCGCAAAGGCGCTTTCGGTGATCTCAAGCTCCAGACGTCCAGGCGCCAAGCCGGAGCGCGACAGCGCATAGCGAACCGCGGACACGACGTCGCCGGCTTCGAACTGGAGAGCGGAGACGTTGACGGCGAGTTTGACCTCCGCCGGCCAGCCGGCGGCTTCGAGGCACGCTGCTTCGAGAACGAAGGCGCCGAGCCGATGGATGAAGCCCATCTCCTCTGCCACGGGAATGAACTGGACGGGCGAGACGTAGCCCCGAACCGGATGCCGCCAGCGCACGAGGGCCTCGGCACCGATGATCTCGGCCGTCTCGAGCAGGACCTGCGGCTGGTAGACGACCTCGAACTCGCCGCGATCGAGGGCCTGTTCGATATCGGCTTCGAGCGCAAGCCGGGCCAGGCGATCGACGTCCATGCCGCTCTCGAAGACGACGACGGTCGCCGCCGACCGCGACTTGGCGCGGTAAAGGGCGGTATCGGCCTGACGCAGCATGTCCGTGGCGTTCAGCGTTCCCGGCGGCCACCAGCCGATGCCGATGCTGGAGGCGACGCAGATGCGGTGGCCCTTGATCTGGAACGGCTCGGCGACGGACGCCAGGAAGCGCCGCGCCGCCTCACAGGCCGCTTCGGCCCCTCCGCACCGGAGGAGAACAGCGAACTCGTCGCCGCCGATCCGCGAAAGAAACGCGTCGGGTCCGAAAGCCTGGCGGGCACGCGCGGCCGTTTCAATCAACACCTCGTCGCCCGTGCCATGGCCCAGCGTGTCGTTGACGGCTTTGAAGCGATCGAGGTCGAAGACGAGAAGTGCCACTCCGCCGGCCTCGCCGGGCACCTCGCTCAGTGCCGCGATGGCCGCTTCGAGCGCACGGCGGTTGCCGAGGCCCGTCAAGCTGTCGTGCAAGGCCAGATGGCGCAGCCGGGCCTGCGAGCGCTCGCGATCGGTCACGTCGCGCAGCGTCAGGCAAAGATGAAGCGTGCTCCCCGCGCCGGACGCCTCGTGCGCGCCGAGCGCCTTCATCTCGAACGGGGCGATGGAATATTCGAGCACGCGATCGTCGGCGCCGACGGGCAGGACGATCTGGCGCAGCGTCCGATCAACCGGCGCTCCGCCCTGCAAACCGGAGCGCAGAAGCGAACGAACAGAGACCTGCAGCGCCTCCGGCAGGTCGTCCAACCGGCGAAACTCGCGCATCGCGAGGCCGAGGAGCGCGGCCGCCTCCGCATTGGCGCGCGCGACGACGCCTCGATCGTCCAGAATGACGATGCCGTCGAAGCTCGCATCGACGACCCGCTCCAGCATGCTTTCGGTGTTGGTCATCTGGATCCGCGCGATCCAGAGGCGCAGACGGCCAAGGGTCAGTTCGCGAAGAAGCGTCCAGACGATGATGCCGAGGCCGCCCCCTTGAAGGCGCGCAGTTTCCAAAACGATCGCGCCGTGCAGCTGAAGCCACCAGGCGGTCGCCTCGAGGCTCAGCATGGCGAGCGCGAGGAGACCGACGGCCGCGCCCATGCGCAGCCGCGCGGTGAGAACGAGCGCCACGAGTGCGACGAGCGCGATGATCGGGGCTGGAAACGAATGGGCGGCGAGATCGCGGTTCTGGAGCAAGGTCTCCGTGGCGAGGGCGAGAACGGTTGATCCGGACACGGTGCCGAAGACGGGCACCGAGAAGAGGTCGTGGAGCTCGACCGCGCTGGCGCCGACGATCAGGCTCTTGCCGGACAGAACTCCCGGCGCGATGCGGCCGCCGAGGAGATCGACGAACGAGACTCGCGGAATGTCCGAAGCGGAGATGCCGTAATCAATCCCGAACAGGCCCTTGCCGTCCCGCCCCGCGAGCACGGACGGCAGGGACGCCAGCGTTTCGCCCGCCCGATCGGACGCATGCGGAAAGCGCCGGATCTGCCCGTCGGCATCCAGCGGCACATCCACGCTGGCAGGCCAGGACACCCGGAGCAAGAGCTCGATCGGCATGGCCATGCGAAGGGTCGTCGCTCCCGCTGTTTCCGGTTGAGCGAAGGCGGCGAGGTAGGTCTCGACACCGGCCCCGGCCAGAGCCGTCGCGAAGGCTGCATCGTCCGCCTCGTTGGAGGCCGAGGAGAAGTCGATGTCGAACGCGACCTTGGCGGCGCCGGACTTCGCCGCCGCCGACAGGAGATCGCCGTAGAGGCGCCTCGGCCACGGCCAGACGCCGATTTCGCCGATGCTGCGCGCATCGATATCGACGAGCACGATATCACCGGTCGGCGCCCGCGCCTGGCTGGCAAACCGCAGCTCCGAAAGGCGGTTGTCCAAGGCGCTGAACAGACCTGCAAGATCGGCGACCAGGAAGCATGCCGCGATCAGTCCCCCCAGCAGAGCGCTGGCGAGCAGGCGCTTGGGGCTTCGCCGAAGGTTCGAGATGACGGGCACGCGTGGATCCGGATCAGCTGTTGCGGCGACAGGGCCTACTTCTTGCCGCCGCCGTTGCCGCCACCGTTTCCACCGCCATTCCCGCCGCCGTTCCCGCCGCCATTCCCGCCACCGTTGCCGCCGCCATTCCCGCCACCGTTGCCGCCGCCGTTCCCGCCGCCATTGCCGCCACCGTTCCCGCCGCCATTGCCGCCGCCGTTGCCGCCACCGTTCCCGCCGCCGTTGCCGCCGCCGTTCCCGCCGCCATTGCCGCCGCCGTTKCCRCCRCCGTTGCCGCCGCCGTTGCCGCCACCGTTTCCACCGCCGTTGCCGCCGCCGTTGCCGCCGCTGTTCCCGCCACCGTTGCCGCCGCTGTTCCCGCCGTTATTGCCGTTGCCGCCGCCAGCCTTACCGTTGCCTTCGCTGGACGCTTTGCCGGCGCTGATGCCGCTTGCCTTCGTGGCGCCGTTCGTCGCCTCAGTGGCCTTCGAAGGGCTCGCCTGATCAGAGGCGACCGTGCTGCGGAAGTCGGACAGGCTGACCCCCATGGGAGCGACGGATGCAGCTGCCGGCTTGCCTGGGCTGACGGCCGGAGCGTTGACGCCTCCGGTTCTCAATCCGCCCTTGGCTGCGCTGACGCTGGCGTTCTGGCCTGCGCCAACGGCCGCGCTCTGCCCGGTCCGCAGATCGCTGACCTGCACGAGGCCTCGATCCACCCCGATCTTCGTGGTCTTGCTGGCAACGCTGACGGTGAACTTCGTCCCCTTCACCACCGCGGCCATGTAAGGCGTCTGCACGGTGAAGTGCGGCTGACTGCGCTTTTCGATATCGAACTCGATGCTGCCAGTCCGCTGTAGCACTTCGGTCTTCGAGCTGAAGAACGACTTCGGCGTTACGGCGGCGGCGCTGTTCGGAAGCAGCGTCATCACGTTGTTGTCGCTGACGAGACGGACGCGACCGTTGGCCGTGGTCGTGATGGTCAAACCCTCGGCAATCGACATTTGCCGTTTGATTTCGATGCGCTCGCGCGCTGGCGTGATTACGAAGGCAGCGCCCGAAACACGATCGACGACCCACTCCCGCGCCGAGGCAAGACCGCTCGCCAGCAAAGTGATCGCAACCGTGAGACTGAAAATGAGACGCTGTGTCATGTCCGCCTGCCAAATCAAAAGACAGGCGCACGATACGTAAGTAGTTCTAAAAACCGGTGAAACCGGTCGCAAAAAACATCCTCTGTCAGGCAGGATAGTTAAGCAGATACTCTTCGGTTGGGAGAGCTACATTTTGCCCAGCGCGTCAGCAAGGTTGTCACGTCTCTGGTGATCCGCCGGCTTACGCCTTCACATCGGCAGCTCCCGCAAGAACCAAAGTCAGCTTTGGCTTGGCTCCCGTACGAATGGAAGGTTATTCCGTGTGGTCTGATCGCTTTCGATATCTCGAACGTCTCCTTCCCTGTAATCAGTTCCCAAAACCGGACGGACCGCAAACCACCCAACTCAGCTATGAGAACGGCCGCGACCGTCTCGCGAAAGCGGCCGTTCCGAACGGGATCGGCGAAGATGGGAGACGCTACACTTCGGTGCCCTCGGCAAGGTCAGCGCATTTTCAACATCGACACCGAGATAGCGGACCGTGCTTTCAATCTTGGTATGGCCGAGCACAAAAGGTTGACTGTCGATGGTTCGGCACATTGCGCTACGGCGAGCGCGCGTCGTTTGGGCCATGTGGTGCCTCGGGTCACAGGTCTATCCCGCTGGCGGCCCGACCAACGTTCAACCTGCCCTGCTTTCCGCGCGGGCACCCGAGCGAACGACTACGGCAGTCGTTTCGAATCTCAATGGCTGTGCCGTCGATTTGTCTTTGGGTGACCACCGGCGACCCCGAAGTTAGGACGGTGTCAGCCTTCAATACCCTAGTGTAAGCGCGCGGCAGACGGCCGCTTCCAAGGACAACCCTATTGCCTTCGGTACCTTCGGCATTGCTCATGTCGCCGTTGACTGACGAGGGCCGACGACATGATCGAAGAGATAGCGTTCCCGCGCGGCGGCGGTGAGATGGGCGAGCGCATGAGGCGCCACAACTGGATGTTGTCACCGCTCGGACCTCCTGCATGCTGGCCACAATCGCTTAAATCGACCGTCACCCTCATACTCGCATCGAGGTTCCCGATGTTCGTGGCCTGGGGTTCCAACCTTGGCTTCCTCTACAACGACGCCTACGCCCAGATTCTCGGCGAGAAACACCCGCGGGCACTCGGACAACCGTTCCACGAGATTTGGGCGGAGATCTGGCCGGACATCGTGCCGTTCATCGAGGCAGCGCTTCGAGGCGATGCAAGTTGGGTCGAGAACCTGCCTCTGACGATCAACCGTCGAGGCCAGGATGAGGAAACGTTCTTCACGTTCTCCTATTCGCCGGCATTCGACGACGAGGGCCAGATCGTCGGCATGTTCTGCACCTGCACCGAGACGACGCGGCAGGTCCTGGCCGAGCGGTCCCTAAAGGCCGGCGCGGACCTCTTCCGGACGATGGCCGACGACGCACCAGGAATGATCTGGATCACCGACCCGAGCGGCTACTGCACCTACCTGAACCGCCGCTGGTACGAGTTCACGGGCCAAGTCGAGGAGGAGGCGCTCGGGCTCGGCTGGACGAAAGCGACCCACCCGGACGACGAGGAGCGAGCCGCAGCCGAGTTCATGGCGGCGAACGCTGCGCGGGCGCCCTTCTACATCGAGTATCGCCTGCGTCGGGCCGACGGTGTCTACCGTTTGGCGATCGACCGGGCCGAACCGCGCTTTGGACCGGACGGTGAATACCTGGGGTACATCGGATCGGTCTTCGACATCGGCGACCGCGAGGAGGTCGAGGAAGCGCTCCGGGAGAGCGAGGCAAACTATCGCTACGCCGCCGAGCTTAATCCGCAGACAGCTTGGACGGCCGCGGCGAACGGACAGTTGGACCGGGTCGCGGAGCGCTGGCGCGAGTGGACCGGGGGCAGCGGGCTCGGCGCCTCCTGGGGCGAGGCGATTCATCCGGACGATCTCCAGCGCTCCATCGATGTCTGGACGGGTTCCGTGACGATGGGGGAACCCTACGACATCGAACACCGGGTGCGGATGGTCTCGGGCGAATACCGCTGGATGCACTCGCGTGCTTATCCTCGGCTTGATGAGCAAGGACGGATCCTCAGGTGGTACGGATCGACCGAGGACGTACACGAGCGCAAGCTTGGGGAGGAGCACCTGCACCTCCTCATCAACGAGTTGAACCACCGCGTGAAGAATTCCTTGGCGACGGTGCAGGCCATCGCGAGCCAGACGTTCCGCAATCCCGAAAATTTCGAGCGCTCCAAGCAGGACTTCTCCGCCCGCCTCGTTTCACTCGCTCGGGCGCATGACGTCCTCACAGATGCAAATTGGGTTGGCGCTTCGTTAAGAGAGGTCATCAACCGCACTGTCGGCCCCCATCTTGGAGAAGCAGGCAACCGCTTCGAGCTGGACGGACCGGATGTGATGCTGAAGCCCAAAGCAGCGCTGGCGATGTCCATGGCGCTCCATGAGCTCTGCACCAACGCGGTCAAGTACGGCTCGCTGTCGGTCGATGGCGGACGGGTCGGGATCGCTTGGAGGACACAGCCCGTGCAAGGTGGAGAGCGCCTCCGTCTGGTATGGACTGAAAGGGGTGGTCCACCTGTCGCGAAGCCGTCGCGTAAGGGGTTTGGATCGCGGTTGATCGAACGCGGCCTTGCCGCGGAGCTTGGAGGCGACGTCGAGATTGCCTTCGACCCGCGCGGGGTCATATGCACGATCGACGCCCCGCTCCCGGCACCTGACGAAAGACTCCCGTGACAGAAGGCAGCCTGCGCGTCCTCGTAGTCGAGGACGAGATGATGATCGCCATGCTCGTGGAGGAGATGGTCCAGGATCTCGGCCACACCGTCGTCGGCGTTGCGATGCGACTGGAGACGGCGCTGGAGCTCGCCCGCGAGGCCGACATCGACCTTGCGGTCCTCGACGTGAACCTCGGCGACGCGAAGAGTTTCCCGGTTGCTGCCATCCTGCGCGCACGCGGTATCCCGTTCCTGTTTGCAACCGGATACGGCCGGAAGGGCATTGTCGAGGAATTTGCCGACTCCGTTGTCCTCAACAAGCCCTACCAGACGACTGATCTGGAAAAGGCGCTCGCCGCGGCCCAGACTCAGGGGTTACAAACCATTCCGACTGGATGATCGGGTCGCCTCCCGCAGGCGACGCATCCGCGATTGGCTTAAGGATGAAGGGCGCTGCTGGGCAACCGACAGCGACCGTTCGCCGAAACCCCAGATAGGCTAAGCGGAGCAACCTGTTCCGAAGCGGACGTACCGCAAACCATTCGAGTTTCGCGTTCTTAGCCGAGCTTCTCCATCCCGAAAGTTGTCGATTTTCGCTCGATCTGGAATGTCCGCTCGCGGACGGGTGATTGTCACGCCCGGATGACCAGGAGGGGCGCAGACTGATCAGGAGAGCCGCGCGCACCAAGCAATAGCTTTTTCGCAGCGGCCTCAGCCTTCCAAGGATGACGCAAGAATCCGATAGATCTGCATGCGGGAGCAGCCGAGGGCATTGGCGATGGCGGTTGGACCCTCTCCGGCCGAATGCATGGAGAGAACACGCTCCCGATCAAGGCGACGCTTCCCGCCCCGATAGCTACCCTCGGCTCTCGCGCGTTCGATGCCCTCCCGCTGGCGCTCCTTGATGAAACGCCGCTCCATCTGTGCGACCATGCCAAGCACGGTGAGAACCAAGTGCCCCATCTCACCGCGCGTCGAAACATGCGGATCGAGTACGGTGACAAATGCGCCGCGTTGCTCGGCTTCGTGGATCAGATTGAGAACGTCACGAGTATCGCGGCCAAGGCGATCAAGCCGCGTAACGACGAGTTCGTCGCCTGGCCTCAGAAACTCCAGCACCGTAGCTAACTCGGCCCGACCGTCGCGGCTGCCGCCTGACACTTTCTCCGAGCGAATGACGGCACAACCCTCGGCTTTCAGCTTGGCAATCTGACCCTCCAGATCTTGGTCGATGGTACTGACGCGGGCATAACCAATACGGGCCATATGTAACCTCAAGCTTTAGGCCCGAGGCTAATTTGTCACGAATAGGCAGTGTCAACCCAGATGTTACGCTATCCAACCAAAGGCATGTGACGTCGCATCAGGGTATGCCGTAATGTGCTACGTGCTAGAAAGCTGTGAGCCCAGCGTCTCCAGTATTCCTAATACACGGAATTTGAGCATTAACAGGTAGAGCACTACCCCAAGTATCGCTGCTGCGATTAGGTAAGTCTCATACCACTTTAAAAAGTCGAAGAACCGACCTTCGATCCGCGTGTCGCTGAGCAGTCCGGCTTCAAGCGCCTCTTCCTCAATCTTATAGTCAGCCCAAGCAGTGATCCCACCGACCAGCAAGAGTACCGTGACCATTGACACAAAGCAAAAGATGATAAAGAGGCCCCAGCTAGCATCGACTGCAAGCGTTGTGCGCAGGGATTTGTTTGCTGCCTCAGAAACGACTTTAAACTGCGCCGTCGCCACAGCTAACGTGACAGCTTGATAGAATGCGGCAATTTTGAAAGTTCTCTCATTAAGACTCTTTTTTTGGTCAAGAATATACTTGTAACGCTCAACCATTAAAAGATTTGCTGTCTCACTCATGATAGATCCCAGCCATCTCCACGACGTTCCCAAGCGTACGAGTCAAATGTCTTAGGACTCGTGCCCCTGAGAGCGGTAACGAACTTTTCTTTATCCACGTAAGGCCGAAAGGTTTCGACTATGGAGTTGGCAGCGGCACGATCAAATAAGTCGCTGTTTATAACATCCCAAGACCACGCAAGGCTCCTGATGAGCTCCACGAATATGAAGCTGGAAGCCAGCTTGGGAAGCCGTTCAAAGCCCTCGTCAGCCGCAAGATCTTTAAAATAATCGGCTAGTGGCGTATCAGGCTTAAGGTAGCGCTCACGATTTGCAATAAAGCTTCCATACGTTTCGAGATTCTGTGTCTCGACTTCGCCTACTGGAACGCTAAGGCCATTATTAATCGAGTCGTAGCCTCGCTCGTTTCTCATTCGGCTACTGGCTTCCGAAAGTTGATGGTAGAAATTCACATCCTCTTTCAGAATGTTCGCATATACCTGTGCGCTTGAAAGCCAACGAGTAGGCTGAGTATGCTTACGCCACGTTAGCGTCAGCGCTCGCGACTCCCGGGAAGCGGTGACCCGAAAAATGTCAAACGCAGATCTCACATGCTCATCCACATATCCATCGCGAATGTTGCACACTGTCAAATCGTCTGCCTTTTGCGGCATCGCGTTTCCCAATATCATCATCAACTTTTGCGACGTGACATCCGCCGGAGCCTCCTTGACAAAGTACTCTATCGACCGGTAGAGCGGCGACTCTACAGTCGTAAACTCACTATGCGCACACAACTCCAATAGGGATATATTTGATCTTTTATTTTTATCCTCTACTAATATAAGAGGTACGCTCGCGAGTGCATCTCTCAAGAGATCAGGCTTTGCCGGAGCAACGTTACTTGCGATAAGGGGGCTCGCGATGAATGGTGCGAAGCTGACCGCTCGCGATAACGAGTAACTCTCTGTTGATGCGAGGCGCGAAATTTCTGCAGTTATGTGATCACCATATATGTCGTACACAGTTTTGAGCATTTGCCGTTGCTCGGCCGTGTCCTCCAGAGCTGAGCGAGCTACATTTGTCTTCGGTGCTTTAGTACCGGTCGCATTGGCAACTGCCAGGATACTTTGCCCCTGAAACCCCGGCGTAGTCCTCTCGACTGCAACCCCCTCAATGCAAGTTGCAACTGGTTGTGGCATCTCGTCTACGATTGATGCTCGTCTTCCAGTAGGCGCTGTAACGAAAGTCCAGTCCTGAAAGAGTTCCGTCCTTGATAGGGCGAACGCCATCGTTACTTCGTCACGAGTAATTTCCTCCACCCTATACTCGATCTTATCACGTCTACTTTGCAAATAATCGACGTAGGTGGAAATGGCTTGCCGAGGAGACCCGAAACCAACCGTCACGGGTTCTTTGTCGTCGATGTACACTTTCACGTCGCAACGAGGGAACATTAACCATGATCTGGCTACATGTAGAACGTCTCCGATTTCAGCTAATGGACGCAGCTTTAACCGAACTGCTGTTCCATGAGGATACATCGGGAGCTGACTACGGTCTTTAACCTTGTCGAGAAGTTTGATCAGGTACTTGCCGTGTACCGACTGTAACGCAATCCTTCTGGCTTTATCATCATCGACGCTACATGTCGTAATCTCCACGTCATCTGAGACCATGAAGGCGGACAAAACACCAATACCAAATCGACTTATAGAGTGAAAGTCGGGGTGCCTTTCTTTAAATTTCTGGTCTTGATACTTCGAGGATCCAACGGTTAGCAGATGCTTCTCAATAACCTCTTGTGACATCCCGGTGCCTCGGTCGAGCACGGTAAGTTCACGGCTATTACTGTCCCAGTAAATCTCAACAGCCCGTGATGGAGAGGCAGCTTTATCAATTACACTCTGAAGACGTACTGCATCAAGAGCATTTTGGGTCAACTCCCTAAGCACGACTGTAGAGTTATTGTACAGCGTGTGACCAGTCAGCAGATCTAGTATCTTGTGCTGATCAAGCGAAAATTCAAACGATTCCGTCATAAAGCCGTCAGTGTCGATCCCTTTGTCGTCAATATCACGCCAAGGAAAAGAATACGGCTCTATAACATCGCCACTAGACTTCTGGACTAGACTGTACGAAGCATTCAACTCCTTCTGCGCGTATGCAAGATAACTGGTCAAACCAAAGAAGCCGTTTGGCTCCTTGAACGTAGCGTGCACTTCGATGGTGGACGAAACACCCATCTTTGTTACTCGGTTGTCCCTGTCTCTAGGCGGAGCAGCGCGAACTGTCCGGACAACGCCCTGTTTTTGCCACTCGACTTGGCTTATCGGATTGCTCGGATTGATGATTTGATATAGAACTGTCGGCGCACGCCTGTTCGTAATCTGAACTAGATCGATAGTTCTCAGGATGACAGCAATATATTGTAAATTGACTGTTTCCTGCGGCCCGCCATACGGTTGCGACACTTTCAACGACGCGACGGCTTCCGAGTGACCTAGCGTGTGACTTTCACATATTATTGCCAGATCGCGCCGAAAGGTGGCGTCTAGCGGATGCAATAATCCGTTTATTAGAGATCGCAGTGGCTCTGTGGCACCATTGTCGTTGAGCGATCCCCCCTCAATCCAAGCGCGAATTCTCTTTCCGTGAGAGGTGCGAACAAACTCCTGGTACTGTATCCGCTCCGCCTCAGCTGTGGGCATTTGTCCAAGTCTGGCTATGTATTCCTTATGCTTATCTGATGGAAGAATCGGACTTGACTTGAATGTCTGATAGTCTGGATTACTAGACCGAGCTTCATATTCATCCTTCGTCACGAGTAATCCGACATCGTGCATGTAAACCGACAGCGTTAGCATCAGCCAATCGCCTTTGGTCATGATGCTCTTTGTCTCGCTAGGAATAATCCATTCCGCAGCTTTAAGCATATCTGTTACATGGGCAAAGGTATGGTCGGTATACTCGAAGAATACCCCCGAACTTTTCCACTCAGAAAGAATTCTGCTTACAGCTGATCTCACATTTGTCAGATTTATCGAAAATGCTGGCAACTTTGTAGCTTCGTCCGCGAGAACCTCTAGCTCAGTGAATGGTATATCGTCCACGTTTGCTCCCTGCGACTCGCGCGCATATTTTTATGGCTATGGGCACCCAGAAATTATGTGAGGCCGTGTTGGTTTGGAAGGGTGCAACGGTAGATATTCGATGAGCCGCCAGATAGGCCTTTGCAGATATCGGATTGTTGCTCGTTTGGTGGGTGCCATCGTTGCGCGATGACGCCTTCGCGTCAGATTGGGAAGGATGTACCTATTTTGTCCCTATCGCTCGCGGACTGGTGAGCTATCGACCGCTCACTGAAATTTCGTTGCGGACTAACTTGTCGAAAAGGCACGGTAGCGGCCGTAGGCCGGCCTGATCGTGGGTATCAAACTGCGTTTGCTCAGCCTACAAGGCAGTGATACAAAGGCGATTGCCGGCTGCTCCGTATACTATTGATTCTGCTTCGTTTCTTTTCGGGGCTGCCCTTTCCTTTCCTGGGCAACAGCATTCTCAAAAGAGATGCAAAGCCGGTATGTTCAGCGAAATCGGCGGCTTCGGATGGTCCTCCTGTTCAACAGGACCGTTCAACGCAGCCCCTCGCGATGCTCCGTCCCATGAAGCGATTTGACGCGAGCGCTCATCAGCCTGTCCAGCGCGTTCCGGCCGACATTTAGGATGGGGTCCAAGGCGCCACCGTCGCCGGGCACCTGATCAAATTCGACGTCCACGAGACGCAAGAGGCGCGGGCGGCTCACGGGGGTCGGTAGCGGAAGGTTCCGCTTCGGGAGAGGGCGAGGCGTAAGGCTGGCGTCCCGCTCTTGGCGCGTGAAGCCGATCTGGCGGGATGTCCGGCTCGAAAATGGGTTCCGCCGCTCGGTCGAAGCGGCTCGTCGAACCGAAACTCATATGGAATTTTTACGCCGTTCCAGGCGACTTGACGTGCGATCCCGAAAGGAGGGCTCGCATGTTCGATCTTCTATATCTGGCCGCGGGGCTGGGCTTCTTCGCCTTGATGGGCGCCTACGCGCGCTGGGCCGGAGAGGCCTGACGATGTTCGATCTCGTCCTCGGCGGCGCCGTCGCCGCCGCTCTCGCCACCTATCTCGTCTTCGCCCTCGTGCGACCCGAGCGGTTCTGACACGTCCCCGACAGTTCGAAAGGCAGGTGCCATGACCGTCGTCGGCTGGCTGCAGATTCTCATCGTTCTTTTGGCGGTTCTCGCCTTCGCCGTTCCGCTCGGCGCCTTCATGTCGAAGGTCTTCGCGAACGAGCGCACGGTCCTCACGCCGGTGCTCGGCCCCGTCGAGCGCGGGTTCTATCGCCTCTCCGGCATCGACCCCGCGAAGGAGCAGACCTGGCTCGGCTATACGCTCGGCATGCTCGCCTTCAATGCGGGCGGCTTCCTTCTTCTCTATCTGCTCCTGCGATTCCAGGGCGTGCTGCCCTTGAACCCGCAGGGCTTCTCCGGCCTCGCACCGCATCTCGCCTTCAACACGGCCGTGTCCTTCGTGACCAACACGAACTGGCAGAGCTACGGCGGCGAGACGACCATGAGCCACCTGTCCCAGATGGCGGGCCTGACCGTCCAGAACTTTCTGTCGGCCGCGACAGGCATGGCCCTTGCGGTGGCGCTCGTGCGCTCCTTCGCGAGATCCGGGACGAAGACCGTCGGCAACTTCCTGGCCGACATGACGCGGGCCACGCTCTACGTGCTCCTCCCGCTCGCGATCGTCACGGGCCTCTGGCAGGTCTCGATGGGCACGCCGCAGACGTTCGAGGCCGCCGCCACGGTCACGACGCTGGAAGGCGCCGAGCAGACGCTGGCCCTCGGCCCCGTCGCCTCGCAGCTCGCGATCAAGCAGCTCGGCACCAATGGCGGCGGCTTCTACAACGCCAACTCCGCCCACCCCTACGAAAACCCGTCGCCGCTCTCCAACGCACTGACGATCTGGCAGATGCTGGTGGTCTCCACCGCCATGGTCTTCGCCTTCGGACGCCTCGTCGGCGACCGGCGGCAGGCCACCGCGATCCTGTCGGTCATGGCGCTCCTGCTCGTCACGGGCATCGGCGTCGCCTATTGGGCGGAGGCCGCGGGAACGCCGATCCTCACTGCCGCCGGGCTCGATCCTTCCGGCGGCAACATGGAGGGCAAGGAGGTCCGCTTCGGCCTTGCCGCCTCCGCGATGTTCGCGGCGGTCACGACGGGCCTCTCCGACGGCGCGGTCAACGCCATGCACGGCTCCTTCACGCCGATCGGCGGCATGGTGCCGATGGTGCTGATCATGCTCGGCGAGGTGCTGCCGGGCGGCGTCGGCTCCGGCCTCTACGGCATCCTCGTCATCGCCATCGTCGCGGTCTTCGTCGCGGGCCTGATGGTCGGGCGCACGCCGGAATATCTCGGCAAGAAGATCGAGGCCAAGGAGATGAAGATGGCGATCCTCGCGATCCTCATCCTGCCCGCGGCGATCCTCGGCTTCTCGTCGGTCTCGGCCGTGCTGCCCGTGGCCCTGTCCGGCCTTGGAAACGCCGGGCCGCACGGCCTGTCGGAGATCTACTATGCCTATAGTTCGGCGGCGGGAAACAACGGCTCGGCCTTCGGCGGCCTGTCCGCGAACTCGCCCTGGTGGAACACGACGCTCGGCCTTGCCATGCTGCTCGGGCGCTTCGCCTACATCGTGCCGATGATGGCGATCGCCGGGTCGCTCGTCGCCAAGCCGAAGCTCGCCCCCTCCTCGGGCACGTTCCCGACGCACGGACCGCTCTTCGTCGGGCTGCTCGCCGGCATCATCCTGATCCTCGGCGGGCTCCAGTTCTTCCCCGCCCTCGCCCTCGGCCCGATCGCGGAGCAAGTGCAGATGCTCGGCGGCAAGACCTTCTGACGAGCCAGGGACCCCGGCCCTGTCGTCGGTCGGGCTCCCATCCTTCCCCATCCCGTCGGCTGCGAGCGCGGCCGTGCCAAAGGAACTGCCCCCATGGCTGCCAAAGCCGCCACGTCCACCTTCCGGCCCGACCTTGTCGGCCGGGCCGCCGTCGACGCCGTCAAGAAACTCAACCCCGCCGCGCTGTTGCGCAACCCGGTGATCTTCGTCACCGAGGTCGTCGCCGCCGTCGTCACCGTTCTATTCGTCCGCGACGTTGTCGTCGGCAACCCGCTTCTCTTCACGGGCCAGATCATGGCCTGGCTCTGGTTCACCGTGCTCTTCGCCAACTTCGCCGAGGCGATCGCGGAAGGGCGGGGCCGCGCCCAGGCGGACAGCCTCCGCAGGGCGCGCACGGACACGCTGGCCAAGAAGATCGCGAACCAGAAGGACCGGGCCAACGTCCGTTCCGTGTCGGCGCTGGACCTTGAGGTCGGCGACGTCGTTCTCGTCGAGACCGGGGACATCGTGCCCGGCGATGGCGAGATCGTCGAGGGCATCGCCTCCGTCAACGAGGCCGCGGTGACGGGCGAATCCGCCCCGGTGATCCGCGAGGCCGGCGGCGACCGCTCGGCCGTCACCGGCGGCACCACCGTCGTGTCCGACTGGCTCGTCGTGCGCATCACGGCCGCACCCGGCTCCTCCTTTCTCGACCGCATGATCGCGCTCGTCGAGGGTGCGGAGCGGCAGAAGACGCCGAACGAGCTGGCACTGACGATCCTTCTCGTCGGCATGACGCTGATCTTCCTCGTCGCCGTGGTTACGCTGACGGGCTTTTCCGTCTACAGCCAGGCCGCCATCTCGGTGCCGATCCTGATCGCGCTGCTTGTCACCCTGATTCCGACGACGATCGGCGGGCTTCTCTCGGCCATCGGCATCGCCGGCATGGATCGCCTGATCCGGCACAACGTGCTCGCCATGTCCGGCAAGGCGGTGGAAGCGGCGGGCGACGTCGACACGCTCCTCCTCGACAAGACCGGCACGATCACCTTCGGCAACCGGATGGCCTCCGAGGTCGTCGCGGTACAGGGCGTCACCGAGACGGAGGCAGCCCAGATCGCCGTCCAGGCCAGCCTTGCGGACGAGACCGCCGAGGGCCGCTCGATCCTCGTGCTCGCGCGGGAGACCTACGGCATCGGCGTTCCCGGTGCCGCATCGGGTGAGGCGAGCTACATCCCCTTCTCGGCCGCCACGCGCCTCTCCGGCGTCGACATGGAGGGCAGGAGCATCCGCAAGGGTGCCGTCGACGCCATCCGCCGGTTCGTGCGCGAGACCGCCGGGCGCGACGTGCCGGAGCCGCCGGCCTTCACCGCCGCCGTCGAGCGCATCGCCAAGTCCGGCGGCACGCCGCTCGGGCTTGCCGAGAACGGCCGCTTCATCGGCGTCATCCATCTGAAGGACGTGGTAAAGCCCGACATCAAGGAGCGCTTCGCCGAACTTCGCCGGATGGGCATCCGCACCGTCATGGTGACGGGCGACAACCCCGTCACGGCCGCCGCCATCGCCTCCGAGGCCGGCGTCGACGACTTCATCGCGGAGGCGACGCCGCAGGACAAGCTCTCCTACATCCGCAACGAGCAGCGCCAGGGCCGGCTCGTCGCCATGTGCGGCGACGGCACGAACGATGCGCCCGCGCTCGCCCAGGCCGATGTCGGCGTCGCCATGCAGACGGGCACTCAGGCCGCCCGCGAGGCCGGCAACATGGTGGACCTCGACTCGGACCCGACCAAACTCATCGAGATCGTCGGCATCGGCAAGCAGCTCCTGATGACGCGGGGATCGCTGACGACCTTTTCGATCGCCAACGACGTCGCGAAGTATTTCGCGATCATCCCGGCGCTCTTCATCGCGGCGATTCCCGAGCTTGGCGTCCTCAACGTCATGGGCCTCGCCTCGCCGGAAAGCGCGATCCTCTCGGCGGTCATCTTCAACGCGCTCGTCATCGTCGCGCTGATCCCGCTCGCGCTGCGCGGCGTGCCCTACCGTCCGATGGACGCAGCGACCGTGCTTCGGCGCAACCTTTTGATCTACGGCCTCGGCGGCATTCTCGTGCCGTTCCTCGGCATCAAGCTCATCGATCTCGCCGTCTCCTCCCTCGGCCTCGCCTGAACCCTCTTCCTCAAGGAGAACATCCATGTTGTCCCAGATCCGCGCTGCGGCGACGCTCCTCGGCATCCTCACCGTCCTGCTCGGTCTCCTCTATCCCTTGGCCATGACCGCCATCGCCGGGGCCGTCTTCCACGATCGGGCGACGGGCAGCCTCGTCTCGCGCGACGGGACGGCCGTCGGCTCCTCGCTGATCGGCCAGCCGTTCACGCAAGACGGCTACCTCCAGCCCCGCCCTTCGGCGGCGGGCAGCGGCTATGACGGCTCGGCCTCCTCCGGCACGAATCTGGCGCCAACGAGCGCCAAGCTTGCCGAACGTCTGACGACGGACGGCGAGGCGATGAGCCAAGCGACGGGCGCCGCCCTTCTTCCCGCCGACGCCGTCACCACGTCGGGCAGCGGCCTCGATCCCGACGTCTCTCCGGCCTTCGCGGAGATCCAGGTCGCGCGGATCGCCGGCGCCCGGGGCCTGCCGGCGGAGAGCGTGAAGCGCATCATCGCGGAGGGCACGACGGGGCGAACCTTCGGCATCCTCGGCGAACCCCGGGTCAACGTTCTGGCGGTCAACCTCGCGCTCGACGCCGCCGCGCCGAAGGCGGAGCCTGGAACGGCGCCGCGACCAGGCACGCCAACGGCCTCGACCGCCGCGCCGGCGGGGTGAGACGGGCATCGAAACCCGCGCCGTGCGATACGAGCGGCCCTGGAAAAGGACTGCCGGTATCCCGCGCCGCCCCTCAACCCGCTCGGGAGGCGCGGCGGCGGCTGATGCCGCCGTCCTGCCCTGACCTTCGGTATGCCGAAGGTCAGGGCCACTGATATAAGATAGAGGGTTCCGCGAGGGCGCCCCTTTCCCGTTTGCGCGTTTGCCCGTTTGCTCGTTTGCCCAGACCGAACGCCGATCCGAGCCAGAGGAACAGCCGGCTTATGAACAGGGATGACGGGCCCCGCGCCTCCGCCGACGCCCTTCTCGTCCATGCCGAGCGCGAAGGCCGCGGCAAGCTGCGCCTCTTCCTCGGCGCCGCACCCGGCGTCGGCAAGACCTTCGCCATGCTCCAGGCCGCCCGGGGCGCGAAGGGCGCCGGGCGCGAGGTGCTCGTCGGGATCGTCGAGACGCATGGCCGCGCCGAAACGGGGGCGATGATCGCCGATCTCGAGGTCCTGCCGCGCAAAGGCATGCTCTACAAGGGCCGTCTCGTCTCCGAGTTCGACATCGACGCCGCCCTCGCCCGCAGGCCGTCCCTGCTCCTCGTCGACGAGTACGCCCATTCCAACGTAGAGGGCAGCCGCCATCCGAAGCGCTGGCAGGATGTGGCCGAACTCCTGCAAGCCGGGATCGACGTCTGGACGACGATGAACGTCCAGCATGTCGAGAGCCTCAACGATGTCGTGCAGCGCATCACGGGCGTCCGGGTCCGGGAGACGGTGCCGGACACGACGCTTCGGGTCGCCGACGAGATCGTGCTCGTGGACCTGCCCTCCGACGAGCTCATCCGCCGGCTCGCGGAGGGCAAGGTCTATGTCGAGGACACGGCGACGCGCGCGACGCAGAACTTCTTCAAGCCCTCCAACCTCACCGCCCTTCGCGAGCTCGCCCTCCGGCAGGTCGCCGCGCGCGTCGACAGCGATCTCCTCGAGCGCATGCAGGGCGGCGCGATCGAGGGCCCCTGGGCGGCGGGCGAGCGGCTGCTCGTGTGTCTGGGGCCGAACGCTGCGGCCGAGCGCCTCGTGCGGGGTGCCAAACGGCTCGCCGACCTGCTCGATGCCCCCTGGTTCGCGCTGACGATCGAGCGCCCGGGCGTCACGCCGAGCGAGCCGGAAGCGGCACGGCTGGAGGCGGCGCTGCAGCTTGCCAAGACGCTGGGCGCCGAGACGCAGCAGCTCGTCGGCTCCGATCTGCCGGGAGAGCTTCTCCGCTTCGCCCGGTTCGAGAACATCACGCAGATCGTCGTCGGCAAGGCGCGGCGAAAGGGAGCCTGGCGTCCCTGGCCGGCCCCGAGCCTTGCGGACTCGCTCGTGCGGCGCGCCTCGGGCATCTCGATCCACGTTCTGACCGAAGAGGTCGACCCTGCCGGGCGCGTTGCCCGCCTGCCGGGCTCCGGTTCCTTTGTCGGCTACGCCGCAGCGGCCGGATGCGTCGCGGCGGCCACCCTCCTGGGGACGCAGATGCTCCGCGTCGTGCCGCTGCCGAACCTGTCGATGCTCTATCTCCTCGCCGTGCTCGTCCCTGCCGTTCTCCACGGCGTGTGGCCGGCGGTCTTCGCCTCCTTCCTCTCCTTCGCGGCCTACAACTTCTTCTTCATCGATCCGACCGGCAGCTTCACGGTGGCGCGCCCGCACGAGGTGCTGGCGCTTGCGATCTTCCTCATCATCGCCGTCTCGATCTCGGCGGTGGCGGGGCAGGCCCGCGAGCAGATGCGGGCCTCCGCGGCGCGCACGCGGGCCGCCCGCCGGCTGTACGAGTTCACCCGGGGACTGTCCGCGCTGCCGAGCGCGGACCGCGTGATGGAGGCCGCGACGACGCAGATCAACGCGGCGATCGGCCGGGCCTGCGTCCTGCTTCGCCCCGGCGCCGGCGATCTGGAGATCGCGGCCGCCTGGCCGCCGGACGACCGCCTCGACACGCCGGCCCGCGCGGCCGCGCGCTGGGCCTTCGAGCGCGGCGAGACGGCGGGCGCGGGCACGCAGACCCTGCCGAACAGCGGCTGGACCTTTCTGCCGCTCGCCGCGCCCGACGGGCAGGTCGGGGTGCTCGGCATCGAGCGCGCGGCCGACGGCGCCGCCTTGAGCGTCGAGGCGCGCACGCTGCTCGCGGCTCTGGCCGAGCAGACGGCCGCCGCCCTCCATCGCGCGCTCCTCTCGACCGAGGTCCGCACCGCGCGAACGGCCGCCGAGACCGAGCGGGTCCGCAACATCCTCCTCGCCTCGATCAGCCACGACTTCCGCACGCCGCTGGCCTCCGTTCTCGGCTCGGCGACCGCCCTGGTGGAATACGAGGACAGGCTCGACCGCGAGGCCCGTCTCGACCTCCTCGGACAGATCCGCGACGAGGCCCGCCATCTCGACCAGATGGTGCGCAACCTCCTGTCGATGACGCGGCTGGAGGCCGGCGCGCTCGAGCTGAACCGCGACTGGGCCGATATCGGCGAGGCGCTGGAGCGCGTCGTGGACCTCTCGTTGAAGCGGGGGGCCACGCAGCGCTTCGACGTCCGCGTCCCGGCGGAGCCCCTTCTCGCCTTCGTCGACGGCGGCCTCTTCGACCAGGCGATCGGCAACGTCGTCGGCAACGCCATCCGCCATGCCGGGCCCGACGCCCACATCGTCCTGTCGGCGCGTGGTGAGGAGGGCCGCGTCCTGGTCGACATCGCCGACGACGGCCCGGGCGTACCCGACGCATTGCGGCCGCACGTGTTCGAGAAGTTCGCGCGGGCCCGCCGCTCGACGGCCGACGGCGGCGAGAGCGCCGGCCTCGGCCTTGCCATCACGAAGGGCATCGTCGAAGCCCATGGCGGGACCGTCGAGCTGATGCCGCCGGACGCCGCGCATCCCAAGGGCGCCGCGTTCCGCATTCGCCTGCCGGACGGAAGGGGTCAGACGCCATGAACCGACCGACGATCCTCCTCGTCGACGACGAGCCCGCGATCCATCGATTTCTGAAGCCCTCGCTGACGGCCGAAGGCTATCATGTCGTCCAGGCCATGAACGGCGCGCAGGCCCTTTCGATGGCCGCGGAGCTGAGGCCGGATGCGCTCGTGCTCGACCTCGGCCTGC
This sequence comes from Aureimonas sp. Leaf427, assembly GCF_001425485.1. GTDB lineage: Bacteria > Pseudomonadota > Alphaproteobacteria > Rhizobiales > Rhizobiaceae > Plantimonas. The sequence goes on from NZ_LMQW01000052.1 coordinate 22,209, forward strand.
CCGACATCGACGGTAAGGAGGTGATCGCGCGTCTGCGGCGAACCTCGAGCGTCCCCATCATCGTCCTGTCGGCGCGGGACCGCGAGGCGGAGAAGGTGCGCGCCCTCGACCTCGGCGCGGACGACTATGTCGAGAAGCCGTTCGGCGTCGGCGAACTGATGGCCCGCCTTCGCGCCGCTCTGCGACACGGCAAACCGAAGGCCGATGCGGGGACGTTCGCTTCGGGCGACGTGTCGATGGACGTCGCCGCCCACGTGGTCAGGCGGGGTTCTGCCGAGATCAAGCTGACGCGCCGCGAGTTCGAACTCCTCGAACTTCTCCTGCGCAACGCCGGCAAGGTCGTCACCCACCGCCAGCTCCTGCGCGAGATCTGGGGCCCTGCGAACGAAAGCGACACGCAATACTTGCGCGTCTACATCGGACATCTGCGAACCAAACTCGAAGACGACCCCGCCGCGCCGCGCCTCATCCTCACCGAGCCCGGGATCGGATATCGCGTGGCTGAGTAGACGAACGGCCCCGACGCTTCCCGCAGGTCTCGCCGACGACGAGAGGAGGCGTCTTGCAAGGTGAGAAGCCGACAAGGCATCGGCACGCCGTCGTCCGCCGACGCGCCGGGCCAAATCAGCCTCCGCCCTTGTGAACCCGACGATCAAGCCGCCGTCGTGCCGTCGACGATCAGGAAGGGGCGGCCCTGCGAGCAGGTCTCGACCCGCGCCTCGACATGATAGACGGTCCGCAGCAAGGCCGGACTTATGACCTCGCCGGTGGGACCGGAAGCGACCATCGTACCTTGCGCGATCACGATCGTCTGGTCGCAGTAGCGCAGCGCATGGTTGAGGTCGTGCAGGGCGATCAGGACCGCCATGCCCTCCGCGCGCGCGCGGCGCTGCATGAAGGCGAGGACCTCGATCTGGCGGTAGAGGTCGAGCGCCGAGGTCGGCTCGTCCATGAGCAGGACCTTGGGTTTTCGCACGAGCGCCTGCGCGATCGAGACGAGCTGGCGCTGGCCGCCGGACAGCTCGCCGAGATTGCGGAAGGCGAGCCCCTCGATCTGCAATGCCCGGAGAAGCGTGTCGATCTCGGCGAGTTCGCTATCCTCGACACGCCATCCCGAGCCTTGCTTGGCGGCCAGCAGCACGGATTCGTAGACGCTGAGGACGGCGTTCGCGCCTGTGTCCTGCGGCATGTAGCGAACGCCGTCGCGGCCCGTCGCGTCGTCGGAAAGATGCACGGTGCCCGGTCCGGAGATCAGGCCCGCGATGCGCTTGAACAGCGTCGACTTGCCTGCCGCGTTCGGGCCGATGATTGCGGTCAGCGAGCCCGCGGGAAGCGCCGGCGTCGAGATGTCGGACAGGATCGTGCGCTTGCCGTAATGCGCGCCGAGTCCTTCGAGGGCGATGGTCACCATGCGCGCTTCCGGTTCGTGAAGATGAGCACGAAGAAGAAGGGCACGCCGACGAGAGCGGTGATGACGCCGATCGGCAGGATCGCGCCCGGCAGAAGCGTCTTGGAGACGACCGAGGTGACCGAGAGGAGGAGCGCGCCGCACAGCACGGAGGCCGGCAGGAAGAAGCGCTGATCCTCGCCGACGAGCATCCGCGCGATGTGCGGTCCGACGAGGCCGATGAAGCCGATCGTGCCCACGAAGGAGACGGGAATGGCGGCGAGAAGGCTGACCGTCAGCATGGTCTGAAGCCGCAGGCGCTTGACGTTGACGCCGAAGCTCGCCGCCTTGTCTTCGCCCAGCCGCAGCGCGGTCAGCGCCCAGGCCTGGCGCGCGAACATCGGCACGGCGAAGACGAGCACAGCCGCCGTGATCCACACCTTCGGCCAGGTCGCCTTGGTCAGGCTTCCCATCGTCCAGAAGACGACCGCCGCGAGCGCCTGCTCGGAGGCCAGATATTCCAGAAGCGAGAGAAGCGCGTTGAAGGTGAAGACGAGCGCGATGCCGAGAAGGACGATCGTCTCGACGGTCACGCCGCGCATGGTGGAGGCGAAGTGGATGAAGAGCGCGGCCACCATCGCCATCAGGAAGGCGTTGATCGGCACCATGTATTGAAGCGCGACGGGGAAGATCGCGGTGCCGGCGACGAGCGCGAGCGCCGCTCCGAAGGAGGCGGCGGCCGAGATGCCGAGCGTGAAGGGGCTGGCCAGCGGATTGGCGAGGATGGTCTGCATCTGAGCGCCCGCGACCGAGAGCGACGCGCCGACCGTCACCGCCATGATCGCGATCGGCATGCGGATATCCCAGACGACGACGCGAAGCTGGTCGCTCACCGCGTCCGAGCGGAAGAGCGCGTCGAGGACTTGTTGGATCGTGTAGTTCGCCGGTCCGAGCGCCATGTCGACGCAGACGCTGGCGAAGAGCGCGAGAAGAAGGACGGCGAGGAGCACGATGCGCTTGAGGGCGAGGGCACGATAGCGCCCCCGCCCTCCATCCACGCCCGCCCGAAGGGCGAGTTCGCTCATTTCGCCGTGCCGTCCTTGTCCGTCAGGGAGACGAAGTAGCCGGGCTTGTAGGGCAGCGGCAGGAAGCGGGCGTGCAGTTCCTTGAAGGTCGCCTCCGGATCGAGATCCCCGAAGAGGTCCGGGTGCATCCACTTCGCCATCTCCTGGATCGCGACGAACTGGTAGGGATTGTTATAGAACTGGTGCCAGATCGCGTGGACCTCGCCGGTCTTCACCGCCTTGATGCCGGTGAAGGCGGGGCGCTTCGTCAGCGCTTCGAGCTTGACGCGCGCGGCGGCCTCGTCCGCTCCGTAGCCGACGCCGACCCAGGCCCCGCCGGGCACGTAGCCCTCCCAGTTGCCGCCGGTGACGATGACCTGGTCGGGATCGGAGGCGATGATCTGCTCGGGATTCACGCTGCCGAACGTGCCGGGGATCATGTCCTTGGCCATGTTCGTGCCGCCCGCGATCTCGACCATCTTTCCGAAGTTCTCGTCGCCGAAGGACATGCAGCAATCGTCGGAATAGCCGCCGGCGCGCTCAACGAAGACCAGCGGACGGGCGGGCTTCTTTTCGTCCAGCACATCCGTCACGGCTTCGATGCTCTTCTTGCGGAAGGCGATGAAGTCTTCGGCGACGGTCTCCTTGCCCAGAAGCTTGCCGATGATGCGCATCGAGGGCTCGGTGTTCAGCATCGGCTTCTCGCGGAAGTCGACATAGACGAGCGGGATGCCGACCTTGGCCAGCGTCTCGATATAGCCGGCCTCTTCCGTCGCGGTCTTGGCGTCGATGTTCATGACGATGACGTCGGGCTTCAGCGACACGGCCTGCTCCACGTCGAAGGAGCCGTCCTTCATGCCGCCGAAGGTCGGCAGCTTCGCGATCTCGGGATAGCGCTCCAGATAGGCGGCGTAGCTTTCCGGATCGGCCTTCGACAGATCGTCCCGCCAGCCGACGATGTGGCTGAAGGGCGCCTCGCGATCGAGCGCGGCGACGAAGTAGATCTGCCGGCCCTCGCCGAGAATCAGGCGCTTCGCCGGCGTCTCCACCTCGACCACACGCCCCGCGACGTCGGTGATGTGCGTGGTCTCCGCGACGGCGGGCTGGCCCGCACACACGAGAAGCGCCATGACGGCGAGGGCTGTCCGACGGACGATCCGCATAGTGTCGATTTCCCGATGACGATGCCGCGTTCTATGAAGACATGATAAACCCGGTCAACTTTTATCTTTTAGAAGACTTCGAAGGTAACCCGTGCGATGGGGCAAAGTCCGAGCGGAACGAACTACACGCTGCGCGACGAGATTCGCGACCACTGGTCGAAGCGCGCGGCCACGTTCGACGACGTCCCGGGCCACGAGATCTTCTCGGATCGCGAGCGGCGGGCCTGGCATCGTCTGCTGTCGCGTCACCTCGGCCCGGCAAACGGGCGTCGCGCCTTGGATCTTGCCAGCGGCACCGGGGTGATCTCGCACCTCTTGGACGATCTCGGCTTCGAGGTCACGGGCCTCGACTGGTCGGAGGCGATGCTGACGAAGGCGAAAGCCAAAGCCCGCTCGCGCGACCGTCGCATCACGTTCCGGCTCGGCGACGCCGAGCAGACCCGCGAGGACGACGCGAGCTTCGACGTCGTCGTGACGCGCCATCTGGTCTGGACACTCGTCGACCCCGCGGCCTGCTTCCGCGAATGGCTGCGCGTGCTCAAGCCGGGCGGCACGCTCCTGATCGTCGATGGCGACTTCGTGCGGCAAAGCCCGATCGAGCGCTTGCTGGCGCGGCTCGAAACGCTGGTTCTGAAGGGGAGGAAGCCGCCGGCTGCGGCATCCTCGGCTCCGCCCGACCTGGCCGAACAGCATCGCAGCATCTTGTCGCGCGTTCATTTCAAGGACGGCGCGCGAGCCGAAGACATCGCCTCGATGCTGGCGGAATGCGGCTACGAGCGCATCGTCGTCGACACCCGGCTCGGGGCCATCCACCTCGCACAGGCGTGCCGGATGTCATGGCGCAGCGGACTGATCCGGCACGTCCAGCACCGATACGTCGTCGTCGCGGCAAAGCCGCCGGCCTGACGACGCTGCGCGGGGACCCATACGCGGCCGGCTCGCAAAGGGTGGAGAACCTTCCCGACGCCTCCGAGATCGTCGCCGGCGAAGGTCGGCGCGGCGGCAGGGGCTCGCTCGGGTCCGCTCTTCGATCGTGCCACCGGTCGCGCCGGGGGATGGATCGACCTATCTAAGGCGGAAAGGCCCATCCGGCTTTCGTGCGAATGGAGTATCCCATGCAGGTCGAAACACCATCTCAGCGCGCCGTCCTCGGCGAGTCCGGGCAGTGGCCGAGCCATCGCACGTCGATCCTCGACTGGCTGATGATCGAGACGCGGAACGAGCGGTTCATCGACAACATCTTCGTGGACCTGTGCCAGCGGCTGCGGGAGGCCGGGGTTCCGGTCGCGCGCGCCACGCTGAACTTCCGCATCCAGCATCCCCTGTTCCAGGGCGCCTCCATGCTCTGGAGAAAGGGCATGACGACGGCCGAGATGCAGACCTTCGAGCATGGCGCCCTCGACACGGCCGCCTATACGAACAGTCCGATCAAGGCCATCCAGTCCGGCATGGCGTCGATCCGCCAGCGTCTCGATCCCAAGGCGGCGCTGGAACATGCCTTTCCCATCTTCGAGGAGCTGCGCGAGGAGGGGCTGACCGACTACCTGGCATGGCCCATCGAGCACACGCTCCAACGCCGGCATGTCGCCACCTTCGCGACCGATCGGCAGGGCGGCTTCACGAAGGGCGACATCGCGTTCATCGCCGACCTGCTTCCCGCGCTTGCCCTCGTCAGCGAGATCCGCCTGAAGAACCGCTTCGCCCGGACGCTTCTGGAGACCTATGTCGGCCCGCATGCGAGCGCCGAGATTCTCGCCGGCGCGATCACCAGGGGGAGCGGGACCACGGTCAGCGCCGCGATCCTCATCTGCGACCTCCGCGATTTCACGACGATCTCCGAACTGTGGCCCCGCGACGACGTGATCGAAATCCTCAACGGCTATTTCGACGCCATGTCCGATCCGATCGAGGCGCATGGCGGCGAGATCCTGAAGTTCATGGGAGACGGGCTTCTGGCGATCTTCCCGCTGGATCAGCCGATGGCCTGCGACAAGCTCCTGCAGGCGGTCGCGCAGGCGCAGACGGCCGTCGCAGCCTTCAACGAGACGCTTCGGCAGAAGGGCCGGCCGCTCCTGCGCTACGGGATCGGCATCCATGTCGGCGACGTCATGTACGGCAATATCGGCTCGAAGCGGCGGCTCGACTTCACGGTCATCGGACCCGTCGTCAACACCGCCTCGCGGCTGGAATCCCTGACGAAGGAACTCAAGCGGCCCGTTCTCCTGTCGCGCGCCTTCGCGGACATGGCCGGCTGTCAGGCCGCGCTGGAAAGCCTCGGATCGTTTCCGCTGCGGGGCCTCGGCGAATCCATCGAGGTGCTCGCCTTCACGGGCGACGTGTGCCGGGCTTCCCTGGAGCCATGACCGGCGCAAGGGTCTCCGGCTGACGCCGGCCGGAAGCCCACGAACGCGACCCGTGCATCCCGCTCGCGTTCATCCCGCGCGCGACCCCCGCGTCCTTCGCGATGCGCGTCGCGGCCCCGTCCGGCCGCGAGAGGGAATGCTGGCCGCGGGCCGGCCGAGGTTCAGTTCGGACGCAGCGGGCGGGCGGTCGCGGGACGAGGGAGGCCTTCGGGGAGGAGCTGCTTCTTCAGGGCCGAGCGGAAGCGGGCGGCGGTGGGGAAGTCCCAGACCGGGTCGCCGCCGAGGAAGAGGTCGAGAAAGGGGATCGCCAGATCGGGGTTCTCGGCGACGTTCTCGCGGAAGGACTGCCAGCTTCGAAGGTTGATCGCCTGCGGCGAAAGCTCGATGGCCTCGAGCGACTGCTCCTCCAGCACCCGGTCGAGCACGGTGATGCAGAACTCGAAGTAGAAGACGCCCTCCGGCCAGAACTCGACGAGCGCATCCTCCTCGTGCCGGCTGCCGGCCGGGCCCGGCCTTTCGGCGCTCGGCGTCACCGAGGGGTTGCGGATCAGGCTGCGCAGCATGAGCCCGGCCGCGAAATGGCTGAAGTCGCGCCGGTCGCGGTCGGCCAGCTCGCGCTGCTCGTCGAAGGCGCGCGCCCATTCGAGGAAGGCGCGCGTCAGGTGGCGCGGCGCCAGTTCCAGATGGAGGCCGTAGCGCGTGTTGAACTGCCGCAGCGCGAACTCGACCGTCTTCGAGAAGTCGCTGAGCCGGCGGATCGACCGGCGCATATGCGCGCGGTCGTCGGCGGCCGGCGGCAGGTTCAGGTTCAGCTTGACCGCGCCGTCCTTCATCGAGACGCGCCTTTCCGCAGGACGCGGCTCACGGCAGATACGGAACGGTCCGGCGCCACGCGCCGGCCAGCTCGGCGAAGCGCCGCTCGCGCAGGAGCAGGGTCCAGCCTTCGCCCTCCGCATCCACGGCAAGGCTCGCGCCGTTGAGGACGCGCCGCCCCTCCTCCATGGATTCGAAGCGCACGAGGACGGCGAGCCAGCATGTCAAAGCCAGCGCGGCATCCTCGTCGGCCCCGGGCCGGAGCGCCGGCCTGTCGGCGCCGCCGGTCTCGCCGGCGCCCGGCAGGAGCGTCGCCGAGAGGCAGCCGCGCAGGACGCCGGCGCTCGCCATCTCGTGGGCTCTCATGACGGCGGCGAGCGTCAGGTCCGCATCGGTGGCGAGCGGCGGACGGGCCGGCCGCCGCGCGAGCTTCAGCTCGGAGACGAGAACGCCCGAGGCGTCGGCCCCGCGCGGGATCTCGCGGCAGACCGCGTAGAGATCGCCCGGCCGCTCGGCCTCGCCGCCCCGGCGAAGGGCGGCCATCAGCCGGTCCAGCCGCTGGCCGAGATCGCTCTCGTCGCGCGGCAGGACGCGGCTCGCGACATGCTCCACCCGCGACAGGACGCTGTCGGCCAGCGTCGCCAGACGGCGCGTCGGCCGGGGCGATCCGAGCACGCGGCTCGCCACGGCGCCCGAGCGCGCCTCCAGGCGGATCGAGCAGCGAAGGTCTCGAATTCCTTCCTTGAGGGGAATGGATAGGGTATCGGGATGGGGCAACATCGAACTCTCCGACCTATGGCGGAATTTTAGCATACGGGCGACGGAAGTCAGAGGATTTATATGGGAGGAACCCGAACCGGACCGCCGATCCCCGGCGCCGCGCGACCGGCCGCCGAGGCCGCGTCCGATCGGGCCTCGGCCGCCGGGGCGGACCTGTCCTGATGGCGGGTCCCGACGGTGCGTCGTCCCAGGACAGGCCGAGTTCGGGCAACTCGCGCGCCGACCGCATGCGGGTGCGCGCGGCCTGGATGTACTATGTCGAGCAGATGACGCAGAACGACATCGCGACGGCGCTCGGCATCGGGCGCGTCAGCGTGGTGCGCCTTCTCGCCGAGGCGCGCAACCGCTCGGAGGTGCGCATCTCGGTCGCCGGCGATCTGGCCGAGCTGACGCGGACGGAGCGGGCGCTGGAGGCGCGGTTCTCGTTGGAAAGCGCCGTCGTCGTCCCGGCGCCGGGCGCGGGCGAGGACCCGTCCCGCGTGATCAGCGCGGCCATCGGCGACTATCTCTCCCAGACGGTGGCGAGCGGCATGACGGTCGGCCTCGGCTGGGGCCGCACCCTCTACGATTCGCTGCCCTACATCGCCGCCCAGCCGCTGGACGATCTGCGCGTCGTCTCGCTTCTCGGCGGCATTTCGCAGGCCCACCGGTTCAATCCGGCGGAGTTCGCCTGGCGCTTCGCCCAAATCTTCAACGGCGACGCCTTTCTCCTCACCGCGCCCGCCATCGTCGACAGCGTGGCGACCAAGACCGCGCTCATCGAGCGCTGCGGCCTGCGCTCGACGCTCGACATGGCCGGACAGCTCGATCTCGTCGTGCTCAGCGTCGGCGGCATCGCGGCGAGCGCGACGACCTATCGGACCGGCTACATCGCCGAGGCCGAGCGCCATTCCCTGCAGCAGGCGGGCGCGGTCGGCGATCTGCTCTTCCACTTCATCGACGGGACGGGCGCGCTCGTCGATCATCCGATCAACGGCCTCATCATGTCGGCCGAGATGGCCGCGATCCGGCAGACGCCCCGCCGCGTCATCGCCTCCGGCGGTCCGGAAAAAGTCGACATCCTGCGGGCGTCCCTCTCCTACGTGAAGCCGACGGTTCTCATCACGGACGAACTGACGGCCCACCATCTCCTGGAGCCGGCGCCCGGAGACGCCTCGCACGGTTGATGGTTAGAACATCTTGACATCGTCAAAGTCAAATGTTCATGATCGCTGCGACGGGGCCGAGAAGAGCCCATCGGGAGGTGCGGGATGTGGAGTTTGCAAGGCGCGCTGGCGCTTCTCGTCGTGGCATGGCTGCTCCAATGCGTCGGCACGTGGGTCCAGATCAAACGCTACCGGTCGGCGTTCCGCGAGCTTTCGTCGGGCTGGGCGGACGGCTGGATGGGCGCCGGACGGGGCGGTCGCTTTCCGAGGGCCGGCGCCATCGCGCTCATCGTGATCGCGCCGGACGACACCGTCCGCCGGGTCGTCGTGATCGCCGGACGGACGGTCTTCGCCAAGGCGGCGCGGCTGGAGGGCTACGAGGGGCTGACGCTCGAAGCGCTGCGGGCAAAGACCGGCGATGCCGGCAAGGATTCCGTCAAGCTCGCCATCGTCGCGGCGCTCGACCAGGTGGACACGGTCCGCGCCAAGCGGGTCGAGCGCGAGACGCCGGGCGCCATGATGGTGCCGGCGCACGCCTGATCCAGGACAGACGAAGCCGGACCATCCGGGCGCTCGGGAGGCGCCGCGAGGCGGTCGTCCGGTCCGGGCGAGAATAGAACCTGTTCGTCCTACGGACCATCGGGCCACGGGACATCCGGCGTTCTGGCGGCGGTGCGGGGAGCGCTGCCGACGATCCATTGCAGAATCGATGTTGAAAGCGTCGCCACGCCCGTGAGGGGCCGGCCTGGGAGGGTCCAATGACATTAACGATGATGCTGGCGCAGGGAGCGGCGGATATCGCCGCGCATGGCGCCGCCTATGCGCACGCCTTGAGCGACCCGGCCGCGACGGTGCCGCTGGCCGATCTGGCGAGCCACCCGGCTCTTGCCGAACAGGCCGGCCACGGGGCGACGCTCCTGGCGCAGGCCGCCGACCCCGCCGCCGCGCAAGGGGCCGCGCCCGCCGCCGCCGCGACCGGCGCCCCCATCTCGGCCGACGAATATGCCCGCCGCGTCCAGCAGCTCTCGCCGGGCAACCAGGAGGAGCAGCTCGGCTGGCTCGCCACGATCGGCCGGCATTTCATCGGCGTCTTCCAGAAGGGCGGCGAGGTCTTTCTCGGCTTCGTCACCGGCATCATCCCGACGCTCGTCGTGCTGATGACCGCCTTCTACGCGCTGACCGGCATGATCGGCGAGGAGCGCGTCCACGGGCTCGCGCAGAAGGCCGGCCGCATCGCGCTGACGCGCTACACGGTCCTGCCGGTGCTGGCGATGTTCTTCCTCACCAACCCCATGGCCTACACGTTCGGCACGTTTCTGGAAGAGAAGCACAAGCCGGCCTTCTACGATGCGGCCGTCTCCTTCTGCCACCCGATCCTCGGTCTCTTCCCGCATGCCAATGCCGGCGAATACTTCGTCTGGGGCGGCGTGCTCGTGGCGCTGATGGAGCTGGAGAGCCGCGGCGTCGTGCCGGCCGGCTACCACATCAACCTGGCGATCTACTACTTCATCGTCGGCATCGTCGTCATTCTCCTGAAGGGCATCGTCACCGAACGCGTCACGCGATTTCTCGCGCAGCGCGAAGGCGTGACGCTCTAAGGCGCGGGATCGGGGGGAACACGACCATGACCAAGACCTACAACGCCATCACAGTGTCTCAGGGCAAGGGCGGCTGGGGCGGCCCGCTGGTGATCCAGCCGACGCCCGAGCGCGACAAGATCGTCGCCGTCACCGGCGGCGGCATTCCCGAGGTGGCACGACGCCTCGCCGAGCTGACGGGGGCCACCGTCGTCGACGGCTTCCGCAACCCGCCGCTCGAAAGCGAGATGGCGGCCGTCGTGATCGACTGCGGCGGCACCGCGCGCTGCGGCGTCTACGCCCGCAAGCGCATCCCGACGATCAACATCATGCAGGTGGGCCAATCCGGGCCGCTCGCCCAGTTCATCACCGAGGACATCTACGTTTCCGGCGTGACGACGGAGGACATGGCGCCGGCCGACGGCTCCGCCGCACCGGCGGGACAGCAAGCGGCATCGCCGGCCGCCATGGGCCAGCCGACGGCTGCGCCGCGCTCCTTCTCCTCGCCGGCCGAAGCCACGGCCGCGCTGGCCGGCTCCATGCCCACCAGTTCGGCGGGCGGCTTCATCGGCGCCATCACCAGCGTCGGCCGCGTGATGGGTCGGGCGGTCGGCATCTTCTTCAATGCCGGGCGGCGCACCATCGACATGGTGATCCGCAACGTCCTGCCCTTCATGGCCTTCGTGACCATGCTGATCGGCATCATCCTCTACACGGGCATCGGCGATCTCCTGGCCGCGCCGATGGGACCGCTCGCCAACAACATCGTCGGCCTGATCATCCTCTCGGCGATCTGCGGCCTGCCCTTCCTCTCGCCGATCCTGGGACCCGGCGCCGTCATCGCGCAGGTGATCGGCGTCGCCATCATCGGCCCGCAGATCGCCAACGGCACGATCGCACCCGCCATGGCCCTGCCGGCGCTGTTTGCCTACAACACGCAGGTCGGCTGCGACTTCGTGCCGGTCGGCCTCGCGCTCGGCGAAGCCAAGCCCAAGACGATCGAGATCGGCGTGCCCGCCGTCCTCATCAGCCGGCAGATCATGGGGCCCGTCTCCGTGCTCATCGCCTGGGGCGCCAGCTTCTTCCTCTGACACCCCTCCGCAGGACCGGCGCGCGCCAAGCGCCGGTCCTCCCCTTCTTCCGGCCTCGCCGCGCCCCCGGGCGCCGGGCCCAGTCCTGGACAGCGCCATGCCCGTGCATCTTCGCACCCTCGTCACCGCGGTCGGCCCCGACGTTCCCGATCTTCTGGAGGGCGGCGTCCTCATCCTCTTCGCCGACGGCGCGCCGCCCGAGCTGGCCGAAGTCTCCGTCCTCCACCGCGTGACGGAGGGCCCGAGCGACGACGCGCCCAAGGTCGGCACGCCCATCCGCATCGGCCCCGTCGAGGCGCAGCTGACGGGCCTCGGCGACCTCGCCTGGGCCAAGGTCCGCGATCTCGGCCATGTCGTCATCAACTTCAACGGGGCGGACCATCCCGAGCGGCCCGGCGAGATCGCCGCGACCGAGGTCGACGGCACCGCGCTCGCCGCAGCGCTCTCGGCCGGCACCGAGATCGTGATCGGCGCCTGAGCCCGGGCTCCGAGCCGCCGCGCTTTCCTTCTCTGACATCGGACACCGCAACCATGATCGAGCGAACCGTCGTCGTGCGCGTGCACGAAGGGCTCCACGCCCGGCCCGCCACGCAGTTCGTCAAGCTCGCCAAGGGCTTCGCCAGCGAGATCGAGATCCGCTGCAACGGCCGCGGCGCCAGCGCCAAGAGCGCGGTCAAGCTCATGCTGCTCGGCGTGAAGGAAAACGACGAGGCGGTGCTGCGGGCCGAGGGCGACGACGCGCCGGACGCGGTCTCGGCGCTCGCGACCTTTCTGCAGACGCCCGGCGCCGGCGACATCCAGCTCAGCGCCGCGCCCGGCACGGCCGCCTCCGCCGCACTGCCCGCCCCGCGGCCGGCGGAAGGCCCCTCGGCCGGCCGCGGCATCGCGGCCAGCGAAGGCACCGCGATCGGCCCCGCCTTCGCCTTCTTCCCGACGCCGATCGTGCTTCAGCCGCGCACGCTGGCGCCGGGCGAGATCGACGGCGATCTTTCCCGCTATCGCGCCGCGCTGACCGCAACCGTTGCCTCCTTCCGCGAGGCCAAGACGCGGCCGGGGCTGAAGCGCGACGACGGCGCCATCATCGACGCGCTGATCGGCGTTGCCGAGGACGGCGATTTCGTCGAGGCCGTCGAAGCCGCGATCCGCGCGGGGCGGGACGCCGAAAGCGCCGTCACCGCCTCCGGCCAGGAGATCGCCGCCAGTTTCGAGGCGATGGCGGACCCTTATCTGCGCGCCCGTGCCGAGGACATCCGCAGCGTCACGCGCAGTCTCGTCCTCGCCCTGCTCGGGCGGAAAGACGCCACGCTCGCCGACATGCCGAAGGGCTCGATCATCGTCGCCGACGAGATCGCCGCGCTCGACCTCGCCAAGGCGACGCTCGCCGATATCGGCGGCATCGTCTGCCGCAAGGGCGCGGCGACCAGCCATGTCGCCATCATGGCGCGGGCGCATGCCATTCCCGCCGTGCTGGGCGTCGCGATCGGCGAGGCGGCCCTGCGCGCGGCCGGCACGATCGGCATGGACGGCTCCTCCGGCGAGATCGTTCTCGATCCCGGCGCGGCCGACCTCGCGCGCCTCGGCGCCGCGATCGAGCGCGAGGGCGCGGAGCGGCGCAGCCTCGAGGCCTATCGCACGATCGAGCCGACCACGCGCGACGGCCGCCGCGTCGAGGTCGCGGCCAATCTCGGCTCGCTCGGCGAGATCGACGGCGCGCTCGCCTCCGGCGCGATGGGCGTCGGCCTCTTCCGCACCGAGTTCCTCTTCATGGAGCGCCGCACGCTGCCCGACGAGAACGAGCAGGCGGAGACCTACACAGAGCTCGCACGCGCCTTCGCGCCCTATCCGGTGGTGATCCGCACGCTCGACATCGGCGGCGACAAGCCCGTCGCCGGCATCGACTTCGAGCACGAGGACAATCCGTTTCTCGGCTGGCGCGGCGTGCGCATGTGCCTGGAGCGCCTCGACGTCTTCAAGCCGCAGCTGCGCGCGCTCCTGCGCGCCGCCGTCGTCGGCAACGTCAAGATCCTTCTCCCGATGATCGCGGACGTGGAGGAGGTCCGCACCGTGCGGGCGCTCCTCGACGACTGCCGGGCCGAGCTCGACGCGCTCGGCGTCGCGCATGGCAAGGCCGAGCTCGGCGTCATGGTGGAGACCCCGGCGGCGGTGTTCCTGGCCGCCACGATCGCGCGGGAGGTCGACTTCTTCTCCGTCGGCACGAACGATCTCACGCAATATGTCATGGCCGCCGACCGGCTGAACCCGAAGGTCGCCAAGCTCAACCGCACGGAGCATCCCGCCGTCCTCACCGCCATCCGCATGGCCGCGCAGGCGGCGCGCGAGGCGGGCATCTGGATCGGCGTCTGCGGCGAGGCCGCCGCCCGGCCCGACCTCATCCCCTTCTTCGTGGAAAACGGCGTCACCGAACTCTCGATGAGCCCCGCTTCCATTCCTCGCGCCAAGAAATGCGTGACGGAAATCTAAGAACGAGCCGGCGCGGCCTAGACGCTTCGCCGGCTTATCTTTTGCAACGAAGCGGTTCAGCAGCACCCATCAGTTTGCCGGCTTATTTATTGGTCAGGCGTTGAGGCGCGCGGCGATCTCGGGCCAGCTGCGCGCGACGAAGTCGGCGCCCGCGTCCCTCAGAGCCTCGCCCGTATTGGCGAGGAGATGCGCACCGCCGAGAAAACCGTAGGCGGCCATGCCGGCGGCCTTGGCGCCCTGGATGCCGAAGCGCGAATCCTCGATGACGAGGCAGCGCCCAGGCGCCACCCCCATGCTGCGCGCGGCGTGAAGCACGAGGTCGGGCGCGGGCTTGCCATGCGCGACATCCTGCGAGGAGAAGATCGCTGTCTCGTCGAAGAAGCGCTGGAGGCCGCAGACGGAAAGACTGTGCCGGATGCGCCCGTGATCCGAGGAGGAGGCGACGCAGCGCGGGATGGTGGAGGCTTCGAGGAAGGCGAGGATGCCCGGCGTCGGCAGAAGTTCCGCCGTGAAGAGCGCCTTGGTCTCCGTCCAGAACTCAGGGTGATACTCCGCCGCCAGCGACGCTCCCGTGCGCGCCTCCAGCCGGCGCAGGATGTCGGCGAACTTCATGCCGACGACCTCGTCGATCATCGCGGCCGTGACCTCGATGCCCGCCTTGCGGAAGACCGACTGCATCGCCCGCCGGGCGAGGATCTCGCTGTCCACGAGAACGCCGTCGCAGTCGAAGATGATGAGATCGAATGCCGCCATGTCTTGCCTCCCGACCGGAACCGGCCCTTACGGCATCGGCCCTGGAATCGAAACCGATTTTCGGGCCGATGGCTGACGATCCATAAGACGATGCGCCGGACCGGATCGGGCTCGGAGCCGTCCTACCGGACGAGCTGACGCAGGAGCTTCGCCACTTCGCCCCGCCGCTCCATCTGCGGCAGGTGGCCGGTCTGCGGGAAGACGTGCAGCGCGATCGGGCCGGGCAGGCCTGTGAAGTGCCGGCTCGGCACGACCCGGTCCTCGGCGCCCGCCACGATCTTCACGGGCATGGCGAGATCGGCGAGGCGGCTGCGCACCTCGAAATGCTGCGTGCCCTGCGAGAAGAGGCCTGCCGCCATCGCCGTCTGCGCCTCGGCGNTTCACGGGCATGGCGAGATCGGCGAGGCGGCTGCGCACCTCGAAATGCTGCGTGCCCTGCGAGAAGAGGCCTGCCGCCATCGCCGTCTGCGCCTCGGCGTGACGGCCGTCGGCCCGGCCGCGCGCGGTCGCGCGCACGAAGCCCTCCGGGATCGCCGCGGGATCGGCGACGAGATGGCGGAGCCAGGTGCGGATCGGCGCCTCGTCGGTCGCCCGCGCGAAGCCTTCGATGAAGCCCGTGTCGATGTCGGGTCCGAAGCCGGCCGGCGAGATCAGCATGAGCGAGCGCACATCGAGGCAGAGCCCGGCCGCCACCGCCACGGCGACAGCCCCGCCCAGCGAATGGCCGACGAGATGGCAGGCGCCGATGCCCTCCGCGCCGAGCGTCTCTTCCACACCNGAGCCCGGCCGCCACCGCCACGGCGACAGCCCCGCCCAGCGAATGGCCGACGAGATGGCAGGCGCCGATGCCCTCCGCGCCGAGCGTCTCTTCCACACCGGCAACGAGAGCGTCGAACCCATCGGCTCGCGCCTCCAGCGACGCGCCGTGCCCGGCGAGATCGACGCCGAGGATGGGCCGTTCGATCTCCGCAAGCTCCGCCAGAAGCGGCCGCCAGCTGGCGCTTTCCGAGCCGAAACCGTGGATGAGGACGATCGGCGTCCCCTGCCCTTCGCGCAGGGAGACGAGATGAAGCGGCGCCGCGCCGCTCTCCGGCGAGCGCCGGGGCGTGGGTGCCGAAGCGGAGGCGGGACGGGCGGCGACAGGCGCTGGCGTCGGCGCATCCGGGGCACGGGCGGAAGCCGGGGCGGCCTCGGCGACGGCCTCGACATCCTCGCGCTGGATGCGGCCCTGCGGCCCGCGTCCCGTGAGGGCGGCGAGATCGATGCCGCGCTCGCGCGCCAGGCGCCGGGCGAGCGGCGTCGCGCGCACGCCGCGGCGCGTCTCTACGGGCGCGCCCGGCTCTGCCGGTGCGGCCTCCTTCGCCCCGCCGGTCAGCGCGGCGACCTCGCCGGCTTCCGCCCGGCGGGCATCGAGTTCGACGTCAGGATCGGGGCCGACGAGCGGCTGCGGCGTCGGCTGTCCGTTCGAAGGCGCGGCGGCTTCGCCTTCGGCATAGATCCAGGCGACAGGCGAGCCGACGGAGATGTCGATCCCCTCGGCGCCTGTCACGTCGCGCAGCGTGCCGGAGGCCGGCGCGTCGATCTCCATGGCGGCCTTGTCGGTCTCGATCTCGAAGAGCGGCTCGCCCTTCTTGATCCGATCGNGTCACGTCGCGCAGCGTGCCGGAGGCCGGCGCGTCGATCTCCATGGCGGCCTTGTCGGTCTCGATCTCGAAGAGCGGCTCGCCCTTCTTGATCCGATCGCCCTCCTTGTAGAACCAGCGGGAGATCTGTCCGGTCGCCATGTCCATGTCGACCTTGGGGAAGATGACCTCGGTCGGCATCGCTCAGCGCTCCCGCAGCTTNCGCCCTCCTTGTAGAACCAGCGGGAGATCTGTCCGGTCGCCATGTCCATGTCGACCTTGGGGAAGATGACCTCGGTCGGCATCGCTCAGCGCTCCCGCAGCTTCAGCGCGCGAACGGCCCGCACGATGTCGGGGACCTGGGGCACGACGGCCTTTTCCAGCTCGGGATTGTAGGGRATCGGCGATTCCGCGCCGCCGAGGCGGATGATCGGCGCGTCGAGATAGTCGAAGGCCTCGCTTTCCGCGATCATSGCGGAGATTTCCGCGCCGACGCCGAGCGTCTTCACGCCCTCGTAGACGCAGACGAGGCGGCCGGTCTTCATGACGCTCGCGATGATCGTCTCGTGGTCCATCGGACGGATGGTGCGAAGGTCGACGACCTCGACGTCGATCCCTTCGGCGGCCAGTTCCTCGGCGGCCGTCAGCGCCTTGTGGACCATGATGGCGGTGGCCACGATCGTCGCGTCGCGCCCGGGGCGGCGTACCAGCGCCTTGCCGATCGGCACGGTGTAGCGCCCCTCCGGCACCTCGCCCTTCATCTTGTAGAGGATCTTGTGCTCGAAGATCATGACCGGGTCGGGATCGTCGATCGCGGCGAGCAGCATGCCCTTGGCGTCGTAGGGCGTGGCGGGCTGGATGACCTTCAGCCCCGGCACGTGGCCGAGCCAGGCCTCCAGGCTCTGCGAATGCTGCGCGGCCGCGCCCGTGCCCGAGCCGGAGGGAAAGCGCATGACGAGCGGCACRGAGACCGCCCCGCCCAGCATGAARCGCAGCTTGGCCGCCTGGTTGACGATCTGCTCCATSGCGAGCGTCGCGAAGTCGGAGAACTGGAACTCGTAGATCGGGCGCATGCCGGTCAGCGCCGCGCCSACCGCGACGCCCGCCCCGCCGAGCTCGGAGATCGGCGTGTCGATCACGCGATCGGCGCCGAAGCGGTGSACGAGATCGCCSGTGACCTGGAAGGCSCCGCCGTAGACGCCGATATCCTCGCCCATGATGAAGACGCGGTCGTCCTCCTCCATGGCGATGGCGATCGCCTCCTGGATCGCCTGGGCATAGGAAAGCTCGCGGCCGGATGCCGCAGTGATGGTCTCGCTCATCGTCGTGGTCCTTAGCGTGCGGTCAGGCCGTGTAGACGAAGCGCGTCGCGTCTTCGGGACGGGGCGAGGGAGAGGCCTTGGCGAACTCGATGCCCTCCGCGATCTCCCGCTCCACGTCCGCCCGGATGGCCTCGATCCCGCCGGCATCGACGAGACCGTATTCCAGCATCTCGGCCTCGAASCGGCCGATCGGGTCCTTGGCGATCCAGTCGTCGATCTCTTCCTTCGTGCGGTAGCGGTTGCGGTCGCTCTTGGAATGGCCGCGATGGCGATAGGTCTTGCACTCGATGAGGGTCGGCCCCTCGCCCGCCCGCGCCCGCTCGATCGCCCGCACCGAGGCCTCCGCCACGTCCGACAGCGCRTTGCCGTCGACGATCACGCCCGGCATGGCGTAGGCCSCGGCCCGGTCGGCGACGTTCTTGACCGCCGTCGAGCGCTCGGTGGAGACCGACATGCCGTATTTGTTGTTCTCGCAGACGAAGACGACCGGCAGCTTCCAGATGGAGGCCATGTTCAAGGCCTCGTGGAAGGCGCCCTCGTTGTTGGCGCCGTCGCCGAAGAAGGAGACGACGACGTCCGGGCGCTTCTGCATCTTCATGGAGAGCGCGGCGCCGACCGCGATCGGCAGGCCGCCGCCGACGATGCCGTTGGCCCCCAGATTGCCCTTCGTCACGTCCGCGATGTGCATGGAGCCACCGCGGCCGCGGCAATAGCCGGTCTCCTTGCCGAAGAACTCGGCGAACATCCGGCCGACCTCCGCGCCCTTGGCGATGCAGTGGCCGTGGCCGCGATGGGTGGAGGTGATCTGGTCGGTGTCGGTNGTCTCCTTGCCGAAGAACTCGGCGAACATCCGGCCGACCTCCGCGCCCTTGGCGATGCAGTGGCCGTGGCCGCGATGGGTGGAGGTGATCTGGTCGGTGTCGGTGAGCGGCAGGCAGATGCCGACGGCGCTCGCCTCCTGCCCGATCGACAGGTGCATGGTTCCGTGGATGAGGCCGCGCGTGTAGCTCTCCTCCGCCCCCTCCTCGAAGCGGCGGATGAGATGCATCTGGCGCAGCGCGTCCTTCAAGACCTCTGCCGGGAAGTGCCGGAAGGCAAAGGGGCGGTTGTCGCCGTCTCGGGAGGACGCCGCGCGCGCGGTCGATGCCGCGACGTCGGCGGCGGGCGGCGCCTCGGGGGCAAGCGTGGAACTGGCCCTCGGGGGCAAGCGTGGAACTGGCGGACATGGCCTCGATCCTTCCCCTCAGGCCGCCGTGCTCGCCACGAAGCGGCTGTCGGCCTGGTCGAGACGACGCCGGATCTGGGAGATCACGAGGCTGTCGTCCGGCTCGCAATTGGCATAGGTCAGCTTCTCGCCCGCCTTGACGGCGCGGGTGACGCGGGCGTTCTCGGCAAGCCCCAGCGGCAGCGCGCGCTCGTCGCGGGCSCCCTCCCAGGTCATGGCGAAGCCGCGATAGTCGTATTCGCCGATCTTGCCGAGCACGTCGCCGGGGTTGAGGTCGCGCTTGGCGAGCGTCACGCATTCGGCGACCGGGCGCTCGGCCGGCTCCATGTCCGGCGCCTTCTTGATCACGGCGCGCACGGCCGAGAGCGGCACTTCGAGGCTSGTCAGGTGATAGGGGCGGAAGATCGTGTAGCAGGGGCCGGGGCCCATCTTCAGATCGCTCATGCGCTCCAGCACGCGCTCGTGCTTTGGCTTGACGATGCAGAAGACGCCGGGCGCGACGCCCTTGCCGATCGAATAGTCGACCTTGCCCGTGCCGGACAGGACGCCGCCGTCCTCCTTCGTGCAGAGCACGGAGGCGAGTTCGTCGCGCGTGGCGGCGGGGCCGTGCATGCCCGGCACGTCGGGCACGAGGCCGGTGGCATTGGCGACCGCGACCATCTCGATCATGGTCTTCGAGCCGTCGACGAACTCGACCAGCATGCGCGCGTTCATGTTGCGGCGGCGCGCCTCCTCCTCGTAGGCGTCGGGCGTCGCGTCGAACTTCAGCGGGTTGTTCTTGCCCTTGCCGGCGCAGACGATGTCGAAGCCGAGCGACTGGGAGAAGCCGACGATCTCGATCGTCGCGGCNCGTCGCGTCGAACTTCAGCGGGTTGTTCTTGCCCTTGCCGGCGCAGACGATGTCGAAGCCGAGCGACTGGGAGAAGCCGACGATCTCGATCGTCGCGGCAGGCTCGTCGCCGGCCGCGCCCGTGTAGACGACGCCGGCCTTCGCCGCCTCCTCGCGCAGGAAGCGCCCGATCGTGATGTCGGCCTCGACGTTCAGCATGACGACATGCTTGCCGTTGCGGAACGCCTCCAGCGCGATCAGCGTGCCGACGTTCGGATTGCCCGTGGCGTCGATCACGACATCGACATGGCCGGAGGCGCAGAGCGCCTTGTAGTCCTCGGTCAGCGCGACGCGGCCGCTCTCGATGGCGCGGTCGATCTCGGCCGCGCTGGAGGCGCGNTCGACATGGCCGGAGGCGCAGAGCGCCTTGTAGTCCTCGGTCAGCGCGACGCGGCCGCTCTCGATGGCGCGGTCGATCTCGGCCGCGCTGGAGGCGCGCGAGAAATCGGAGCCCGCCATCTTCAGCGCCGCCTCGGCGCCGGCGATGTTCAGCTCCGACAGCGCGCCCAGGCGGACGCCGGGCATCAGGCCGAGCTGGACCACCATGTCGGTGCCCATCTGGCCGGATCCGGCCAGGCCCACCGTGACGGGTCCATGCTTGTCGGCATAGGCATTGAGCTCGGCCGCGAGGCCAACGTGAAGAAGCGTCATCGAATATCCTCCCTGCCATTCCGATACATTTGTTCTCGGGTTATGACAAGAGTACAGGTCTGGTTTCTACCGCCGGCTCGTGCCGAACGCGCCCGGCCATCCGCCCCCCATGGCGGGGATTCCCGGGTTCGGGGGCCTCAAGGCTCTGCGATGAATGGGAGCGCGCGCGCACGAAGGCTCGGACGCGGCCTTCGACCGGATGTCCGCCGCGACGGTCGTTCGGATGTTCTGGAAGGAGTCGGCCGGGTGGATGGGAGGGGGAGCAGGCCGAGCGAGCCTCGTCATCGAGTCCGGGGCACGCTGCGCCGTCCCGTCGGTGTGCGCGGCATCCGCTGCCCCGGGATCGAACCGGGGCTTGCGCCGTCACTTCATGCCGGCGGCCGACGACGCCAATGCATCCGACCCAGGAAGACGGTCCGAAAGTCCGGGAACCTCCAAGGCTCGGGACATCCGCCATAGGAGTCCCCGCGAGTCATCCTCCATGCCTCGCGGTATCGGCGACCCCGACGCCGGTCGGCGCGGCGCTCAGCCTGGGCCGGTCCGTCAGGCGTCGATCACGCCCTTGCGCAGGATGAAGCAGCCGTAAGGGCCGGGATCGGAGGTGCGCACGATGGCGAAGGCGCGTTTGGCCGCGTCGTAGAAGGCGAAGCGCTCCAGCGCCTGCATCCCGACGGGGCGGCCCGCCATCCGGTCGACCACGGCCTGGACGGCGCCGAAGATCGGCATCTCGGCCTCCGGGCGTCCCACGACCTGCATGCGCGCGACCGGCGCCTCCACGAAATCGTCGATCGGCATGAGCGAGAGGATGGCCTCCAGCGCGGCCGGAATGCCGCAGCCGCAAAGATCGACGATCTTTCCGTAGACCGTGTCGCGGGCGATGGCGGCGGCGGGATGGTTGACGTCGCAGACGACGAGATCGTCGCCATGACCCATCAGCATGAGAACATGGACGATCTCCGCGCTGAGACGCGGATCGATACCCTTCAGCATGTGCGGTCCTCCCAAGGCCCCTTGCGGCCGGTGGGCCGCCAACTTCACGAACCCAACCATTCCCGTGAAGAGCGGCAGGGGCGGAAGCCCTCGCTACGCTCATCGTCCGGGGAAATCCAGACGGCTTTCCACCGCTATCCAAGCAAATGAAGCAGGATTGTCATGCGATGCAGCAATTATACCGCGCTGCAACAGTCGATTGCTATGCAAAGCGTTGGAATGAGGCTTTACAGATTTCTAGGATTGTGTGAAGTCTGAGCGGTCGGTCGGGAGGGCCGGCGGCAAAGGCGGCCGTTCCGCCCGCACCTGGCGCAAGGCCTTTCGGCCCGCCCGGCGCGGGGTGGGCGCGCAGCCTTCGCCGAGGGGCCGAGGGAGGAGTGCCGCATGGCGTCGATGGGTATCGTCGATGTGCGCAAGGCTTACGGCGAACATGCCGTGATCCATGGCGTTTCGGTCGACATTCCGGACGGGGAGTTCGTGATCCTCGTCGGGCCGTCCGGCTGCGGGAAGTCCACGCTGCTTCGCATGGTGGCCGGGCTCGATACGATCTCCTCCGGCGAGATCCGCATCGACGGGCGCGTGGTCAACGCGCTGCCGCCGAAGGATCGCGACATCGCGATGGTCTTCCAGTCCTACGCGCTCTATCCCCACAAGACGGTCGCGGCCAATATGGGCTTCGCGCTGAAGATGCGCGGCGAGGCCAAGGCCGAGATCGAGGCGCGCGTGAAGAATGCGGCGCGCATCCTCGACCTCGAACCCTATCTCGACCGCCTGCCGCGCCAGCTCTCGGGCGGACAGCGCCAGCGCGTCGCCATGGGCCGCGCCATCGTGCGCAATCCGAAGGTCTTCCTCTTCGACGAGCCGCTGTCCAATCTCGACGCCAAGCTGCGCGTCCAGATGCGCGCCGAGATCCGCGAGCTGCAGCGCCGGCTCGCGACGACCATGATCTACGTCACGCACGACCAGGTCGAGGCGATGACGATGGCCGACAAGATCGTTGTCCTGAAGGACGGGCGCGTGGAGCAGATCGGCTCGCCGCTCGATCTCTACGACCGCCCCGCGAACGCCTTCGTCGCCGGCTTCATCGGCTCGCCCTCCATGAACATGCTGAAGGGCCGCATCCGCGCGGGAGAGACGCCGAGCGTCGTTCTCGAGAGCGGCCTCGTCCTGCCGCTCAGCGCGGCGCCCGCCGGCAGCGACGGCCGGCCCGTCCTCTACGGCATCCGGCCCGAGCACTTCACGCATGAAGGTCCCGGCAGCGCCGAGGTCGTCCTGGTCGAGACCACCGGCTCGGAGACGCAGATCATCGCGCGCTTCGGCGGCGAGCGCATCACGGTCGTCTTCCACGACCGCTTCCTCGCCCCCGCCGGCGCCCTGATCCCGCTGACGCCCGACCCCGGCCGCGCGCATCTCTTCGACGCCGAAACCGGCGTTCGTCTCGCCTGAACGCCCTTCGAAACGCGCCCACGGGGCCGCTTTCGAAGACCGCAACGATCGGCCGCACGGACGGGAAAGCCGGCGGTCTCCATGGGAGGACAGGATGAAGATCGGACATTACGAGCACATGCTCGCATCAGGCCTCAGCCGGCGCGGACTTCTGAAGGGCGGCGCGGCGCTGGCCGCCATCGCGGCCGCGAACGGGCTTCCGGCCTTCGGCCCTCGCAGCGCCTCCGCGCAGGAGAGCGTGCGCTCGCAGATCCTCGCCATTCCCGGCGTCGGCGCGGGTTCGCCGACGGACGCGGACTGGCAGAAGGTCGGCGAGCTCTGCCTCGAGGCCACGAAGGCCAGCGTCGCGGAGGGCGAGTTCGCCGGGGTCGAGCTGACCTTCATGGGGCTCAACAACCAGAACCTCCACAATCTCCTCTTCCGCGGCTTCCTGAAGCCATGGGAGGCCTATACGGGCGCCCGGATCACCTGGATCGATCTCGCCCAGGCCGACTACAATCCCCGCCTCCAGCAGGCGATCGCCACCGGCACGGTCGATTTCGACATCCTGGAAATGGGCGCGCCCTTCGAAGGCGACGTCTGCGGCCGGGGCCTCGCCTCGGAAATGCCGGACTGGGTGAAGGCCCAGATCGACATGGACGACTATGTCGACTACCTACGCGGCAATGTCGGCACCTGGGAGGGCAAGACCTACCGCGTCTCCGTCGACGGCGACTGCCACAACTTCAACTACCGGACCGACGTCTTCTCCGATGCCGAGCTCGCCAAGGCCTGGACGGACGAGGGCCACACGGGCGACTGGGGCGTGCCGAAGACCTGGCAGAAGGTCCAGGAGGCGACGAAGTTCCTGAAGGGCAAGACGATCGGCGGCATGGAGGCCGTCGGCTATCTCGACAGTCCGAAAGCGTGGGGCGGTTTCGGCTTCTACTTCCTCGGCTCCAGAGCCACCGCCTACGCCAAGCATCCCGACGACAAGGCCTGGCTCTTCGACGTCGACACGATGAAGCCGCGCATCAACAACCCCGCCTGGGTCCGCGCGATCCAGGACGTGGTGGACGCGCTGCCCTCGGAGGCGGGCGACCAGCTGAACGCCGATCCCGGCACCGCCGCCTTCCAGCAGTTCCTGGCCGGCACCGGCTCGATGCTCGCCTGGTGGGGCGATGTCGGCTCGTCGGCGCGCACGAGCGACTCCTCGGTCGTCGGCGACACGATCGCCTTCGACATCCTGCCGGGCTCCGACGACGTCTACAATTCCAAGACCGGCCAGTGGGACACGCTGCCCTCCGGCCCGAACCAGGCGCCGAACATGGCGTATCTGGGCTGGGGCGTCTACGTGATGGCGCGCGTCGAGAGCGACGAGAAGAAGAAGAAGGCCGCCTGGAGCGCGGCGGCCCATCTCGGCGGCAAGGATCTGGCGCTCTGGACCGCGGCCTATCCGTCGGGCTTCCAGTGCTACCGCAAGAGCCAGTTCGACGTGAAGGAATGGGTGGGCGCGGGCTACGACGAGGCGTTCATCTCGAACTACCTCGCCTCCCAGTCCAATTCCTACAACCACCCGAACGCGGCGATCGAGCCCCGCATCCCCGGCATCTTCCAGTATTACAGCGTCGCCGAGGACGAGCTCGCCAAGATCTTCGCCGGCCAGGCGACGGCCCAGGCCGGCGCCGACGCCATCGCGGCGGCCTGGGAGAAGATCACCGACCAGATCGGCCGCGAAAGCCAGATCAAGCTCTACAAGGCCTCGCTCGGGGTTTGAGGGGTCGGGGGATGGCGGGGCACGGGCCCCTCATCCCCCTGCCGGGACCTTCTCCCCGGAGGGGAGAAGAAGCAAACCGCAGACGGTGCAGAGCAAAGCGCCATTCTTCTCCCTTCCGGGGAGAAGGTGGACGCGAAGCGGCCGGATGAGGGGCGTGCGCCGCCACCCCCTCACCTTCCTCCATGGAGCATTCCAGACGTCATGCCGAACTCCATGACCCTCCACGAGGACCACGCGCTGTCGCAGGTCCCCGCGCACGACACGGCGCCCGGCCACCGCCGGCTCGGCCGGATTCTTCTTTCGCTCGCCTCCGCCGGGCTCCTCCTCCTCGTCGCCCTGCAGGCCGCCCAGTCCGCCGGCCTCGTCTCGCTCGGCTTTTCCGACTGGCGCCCCGTCCTCTACGCCTATCTCGTCTGGTCGCTGGCGCTCTGCGCCGCGCAGGTGCTGATCCGGGGCGAGGATGGCGAGAAGGCGCTCTTCGTGCTGCCGGCCGTGCTCTTCACCGTCGCCATGGTGATCTTCCCGACCTTCTTCGGCCTCGGCATCGCCTTCACCGACTGGAACCTCTCTTCCGCCGCGGGTCCGCGCTTCAACGGCGTCGACAATTTCGTCCAGCTCCTCGGCGACCGCTACTTCTGGAACGCGCTCCTGAACATGGTTCTCTATGTTCTGGCGGTTCTGGTGCAATACGCCATCGCCTTCGGCCTCGCGCTCCTCCTCAATGCGGAGATCCGCGCGCGAAAGTTCTTCCGCGTCGCCTTTCTCCTGCCGCTGATGCTGTCCCCGGTCGCGGTGTCCTGGATGATCGGCAAGTCGCTGATGGAATACCGGTTCGGCCCGATGGCGACGCTCGCGCGGCACCTCGGCATCGACAATCCCGCCTTCTTCGCCTCGCCGACGGCCGCGCGCGTCTCGATCATGGCGATGGATGCCTGGGTCTCCATCCCCTTCATCATGATCCTGCTTCTGGCCGGCCTCCAGGCCCTGCCGCAGGAGATCCGGGAGGCGGCCAAGGTGGACGGGGCGAGCGGCTGGCAGTCCTTCCGCGAGATCACCTTTCCCCTGATGCTGCCGGTCTCGATCACGGCGGTGGTGCTGCGCATCATCTTCGAGCTGAAGCTCGCCGACATCGTCATCAACGTCACGGCGGGCGGACCGGGCGGGGCCACCGACACCGTGTCGAGCTTCATCTTCCGCGAATATCGCGACCGCTCCAACGTCGGCTACGGCACGATGCTCGCCGAAGTCTATCTCGTGATCATCATCGTCTTCGTGGCGCTGCTCCTGAAGGCAGTCTCCCGCTGGATGCAGAAGGGCGCCTGAGATGGGGACCTCCGCCATGACGAGCCTTGCCCCAGCAGCCGCGATGGACGCCGACGCCGAGCGCCTGGCGCCCTCGAAGACCGCCGGCCGCATCGGCCGGATCGCGATCTACGTGGCGCTGATCGTCTGGGCCTTCGTCTCGCTCTTTCCGATCTACTGGACGATCACGACCTCGATGAAGACGGCCGTGAACGTCACGCAGGGGCACCTCATCCCCTTCGTCGACTTCTGGCCGGACTGGAAGGGCTGGCGCTCGCTCGGCCTCTCGCCGGACACGATCTTCGCGACCTCGACGGTGCGCGAGGAGTTCCTGCGCCGCTTCGCGAACTCGATCGTCGCGGCGCTCGGCGCCTCCTTCCTCGCCGTCCTTCTCGGCTCGCTCGCGGCCTACGGGCTCAGCCGCTTTCCCTACAAATTCCTCTGGATGCGCAACAAGGACATTTCCTTCTTCTTCCTGTCGCAGCTGATCCTGCCGCCGGTCGTGCTCGCGATGCCCTTCCTCGTCCTCTACAAGAACCTCGCGCTGCTCGACACGCTGACGGGCCTCGTCCTCATCTACACGCTGACGGTCCTGCCCATCGTCATCTGGATCATGCGCGACCAGTTCGACGGGATGCCGATCGAGCTCGAACAGGCCGCGCTCGTCGACGGCTGCTCGATCTGGGGCGCGTTCCTGCGCATCGTCCTGCCGATCGCGCTGCCCGGCATGGTCGCGGCCTTCATCCTCTCCGTCATCCTCTGCTGGAACGAGTATTTCTTCGCCGCCCTCCTCACCGGGGCCAATGCCAAGACGCTTCCCGTCATGGTGGCGAGCCAGACGGGATCGCAGGGCATCAACTGGTGGTCGATGGCCGCCATCGCGACCGCCGCCATCGCCCCGCTCGTCCTCGTCGGCATCTTCCTGGAGCGCTTCATCGTGAAGGGCCTGACGGCCGGCGCCGTGAAGTAGAGGCTCGCGCTTGCGGCCGTCTCCCGGCCGAGGCGGCGCCGGAGGCAAACCCTGGTCGCGGGATCGCCCTCCCCCGCCTGCGGACCTTCCGCGGGCCGGCCTGCGCGCGCCTCGGAGGCGCGGCTGACAGAGGCGCGAAACGCTCTTTCCGGACAAGGTTTTAGGCGGAAAAAAGCTTGTCATACGATTGACGACTTCACAGAATTACCTTAGATCGTGAAGTCAGAACGAGGAACTTGGTCATGTCCATCAGCCGCTTCGCCACCCGTCTCAACTCCTTCGGCTCCGCCCCGCAGGCCTTCTGGCCCGACCTCAAGGGCAAGCCCTCCATGATGCAGATGGCGGAAAGAGCCGCGACGGCCAAAGGACTTACCGATCTCGACCTGAACTTTCCCGACCATGTCTCGGGCGATCCGAAGGTGATCGGCCAGCGCGTCGGCGATCTCGGCCTCGCGATCAACGGCCTCGCCATGCGCTACTACACGAACCCCGCCTTCAAGCTCGGCGCCTTCACGAATCCCGACAAAACCGTGAGGCAGGAAGCGATCGACCTCACCAAGCAGGGCATCGACGCCGCGCGGGCCATGGGCTCCAACCTCATGACGATCTGGCTCGGCCAGGACGGGTTCGACTACAACTTCCAGCTCGACTATGCCGAGGCCTGGGATCTCGAGATCGCCGGCCTTCGCGCGGTGGCCGAGCACGACCCGGACTGCCTCATCTCCATCGAGTACAAGCCGGACGAGCCGCGCGCCCATGCGCTCCTGCGCGACTGCGCCACGACGCTTCTGGCCATCGACGACGTCGGCTGCGCCAATCTTGGCGTCACGCTCGATTTCGCCCATGCGCTCTATGCCGGCGAGCAGCCCGCCTATGCCGCGACCCTGATCGCCCGCCGCTCGCGCCTTCTCGGCGTCCATCTGAACGATGGCTACGGCAAGCGCGACGACGGGCTGATGGTCGGCGCGGTGCATCTGCGCTCGACGCTGGAACTGCTGCGCCAGATCCGCCGCGACGGCTACGACGGCGCGCTCTACTTCGACACGTTTCCCGACGCGTCGGGCCTCGACCCCGTCGCGGAGTGCGAGACGAACATCGCGACCGTCCACCGCCTTCTCGCGATCGCCGACAGGCTCGACGGCGACAACCGCCTCGGCGAAGCGCAGGGACGCCAGGACGGCGTCGCCAGCCAGAGCATCGTCAACGAGGCCCTGATCGGCGCCTGAGCGCCGATTTCAGACCGAAGACGGGCGGCGCGTCTGCGCCGATTTCGAACCGACATCGGGCCGCGCCCGAGCACCGATCATCAACGAACATCGACCGGCGCCTCCAGCGCCGGTCCGTGACCGATACCGCGCGCCGGACCGCGTCCTGAGACGTCCGGCATCATCTCCGGGAGGAACCGACATGACCATTCGCCTGACGTCACTCGTCGCCGCCGGCGCGCTCGCGCTCGTCGCCCACATGGCCGCCGCGCAGGATCTGGCGCCGCTGAACTCCGACACCGAGACCGACCGCATCGAGTGGTCGCAGCTGACCGAGAAGTTCGGCGCGCTTCCGGCCGTGCCGTCCGGCACGCGCGTCGGCGGCGTCTCCAAGACGCTGACCAACGAATATTGGCGCAGCCTCGGCGAGGGCTACAAGGCCTTCGGCGACAAGGTCGGCGCCGAGGTCGTCTATCAGGCGGCGCAGAGCGAGGGCGACCAGCTCGGCCAGCTCTCGATCGCCGAGACGCTGATCGGCCAGGGCTTCAACGCGCTTCTCTTCTCGCCCCAGACCGACAACAACCTCCAGCCCGCGCTCGAAAGCGCGGAGGCCCAGGGCATTCCGGTCGTCAACGTCAACGACGCCGTCATCCCGAGCGTCCGGCACTATGTCGGCAACGTGCAGCGCGACAACGGCATGCGCGTCGCCAAGTGGTTCCTGGAAAACCGCCCCGAGGGCGGCAAGGTCGCCGTGATCGAGGGCCAGGCGGGCGTCTTCGCCGCCGGCCAGCGCACCAAGGGCTTCTCCGAGACGATCGCCGTCGGCGGCAAGTTCACCGTCGTCGCCTCCGTTCCCGGCAACTGGGACCGCCAGGTCGCCTACGACGCGGCCGCCACGATCCTGCAGCAGAACGCCGATCTCGTCGGCTTCTACGCCAACAATGACGGCATGGCGCTCGGCGTCGTGGAGGCCGTGAAGGCCGCCGGTCTGCAGGACAAGGTCGTCGTCTTCGGCACCGACGGCATTTCCGACGCCTATGCCTCGATCCGGGCGGGCGAGCTGACCGGCACGGTCGACAGCTTCCCCGTCCTCACCGGCGAGGTCGCGATGGAAGTCGGCCTGCGTCTCGCCGCCAAGCAGGACCTGCCCCGCGTCGTCTCGACGCCCCAGGCCCTCATCACCAAGGACAATGTCGAGACCTTCGCCGCCAAGGGCGACGCCCTCCGCGAGGTTCTTTTGAAGCAGGCGAAGTAAGCGAAGGTTCGGTCGACGGAGGGGGTCGCGCTCGACGGCGCTGCGGTTTGGCTGCCGTTCGCTTTCGACGGCGCCCCCCTCTGTCCTGCCGGACATCTCCCCCTCAAGGGGGGAGATCGGCAGTTTCGACGACGAGACTGATCTCCCCCCTTGAGGGGGAGATGCCGGCAGGCAGAGGGGGGCGCCGTCGAGCGCCGCCCGTGGTTTCCCGGACCTTCCGGCCCCTTCGCAAATTGCATCCAGCCGCATCGAACCAAGCCGGGCCGACGCTGCGCCGAGAGGAACTGATCGGATGACATCTGGCATGGACCGCCTCAGACTCGTGGATGTCGAAAAGAGCTTCGGCGCGCTGAAGGCGCTCGACGGCGTTTCCATGTCGGTCGCGCGCGGCAGCGTCCACGGGCTGCTCGGCGAGAACGGCGCGGGCAAGTCGACGCTCCTGCGCATCCTGTCCGGCGTCTTCGAGCCCTCCGCCGGCCATGTCGAGATCGACGGGGTGCGCGTCGTCGGCCACGGCCCGGGCGCCGCGCGCTCCGCCGGCATCGCGATGATCCACCAGGAGCTCCAGCACGTTCCCGAGCTGACCGTCGCCCAGAACATGTTTCTCGGCCGCCCCATCCGCACCGCCGGCGGCCTTCTCGTCGACCGCCGCGCGCAGGAGCGCGCCGCCGCCGCGGCCCTTGCGCCCCTCGATCCCTCGATCGACCCGTCCGTTTCCATCCGCACGCTGAAGGTCGCCCAGCGCCAGATCGTCGAGATCGCCCGCGCCATGATGGAGGACGCCAAGGTTCTCGCCATGGACGAGCCGACCTCCAGCCTGACGCCGGCCGAGTTCGAGCGCCTCGCCGTGCTCATCCACGATCTCTCGCAGAAGGGCGTCTCGGTCATCTACGTTTCGCACAAGATGGACGAGGTCTTCCGCGTCTGCGACCGGGCGACGATCCTGCGCGACGGGCGCCTCGTCGGCGACGTCGTCATGAAGGACACGACGGAGGCCGAGGTCATCCAGCGCATGGTCGGGCGCGAACTCGCCACCGCCCATCACCAGGGCTTTGCCCGCGAGGAGGTCGTGCTCGACGTCTCGGATCTGTCGCGCGGCTCGGCCGTGCAGGATGCGAGCTTTCAGCTGCGGCGCGGCGAGGTGCTCGGCATTTCCGGTCTCGTCGGCGCCGGGCGCACCGAGCTTCTGCGCCTTCTCGCCGGCGTCGACCGGCCGGACAAAGGCACGATCACGGTTCAGGGCAAGCGCCTGTCGCTCGGCAATCCGCGCCGGGCGATCGCCGCCGGGCTCGGCCTCCTGCCGGAGGAGCGCAAGCGCGACGGCATCGTCGCCCGCCGCTCCGTGCGCTCCAACATCGCCCTGTCCTCCATGCACAAGTTCTCGCGCTTCGGCTTCGTCAGGAATCGGGCGTTGGCGGAGGCGAGCACCAAGCTCATGCGCGAGCTGAACCTTCGCCCGCTCGACATCGAGAAGCCCATCGGCACGTTTTCCGGCGGCAACCAGCAGAAGGCGATCATCGGCCGCTGGATCGCGGCGGGCGCCAGCATCCTCCTCTTCGACGAGCCGACGCGCGGCATCGACGTCGGGGCGAAGGCCGAAATCTACGCGCTGATCGAGAAGCTTGCCGCCGAAGGGCGCTCGATGATCGTCGTCTCCTCCGAACTGCCCGAGATCCTCCGCGTCTCGGACCGCGTCCTCGTCATGCGCGAGGGCCGCATCGCCGGCGTCATCGAGCGCGAGGACATGAGCGAGGAGGCGATCGTCGCCCTCGCCGTGCCGCAATCGGCCAAAGCCTCCGTTTCCACCTCCGCCTCGAGGTCCTGAACCATGCCCGACTCGTCCACCACCACGCCCCCCACGCTTTCCGCCCCCGTTCATCGCAGGCGCTTCAGCTTCGGCCTGCGCGATGCCGGCACGCTTCTCGGCCTCGTCGCGATCGTGATCGTCTTCTCCGCGCTCAGCCCGAACTTCCTGACCGAGCGCAATCTCCTCAACATCCTCCAGCAATCCTCGATCAACGCCTGCGTGGCGCTCGGCATGACGCTGGTCATCATCGCGGGCGGCATCGATCTCTCGGTCGGCCCGGTCGCGGCCATCGCGGCGGTCGCCGCGGCGGCGCTGATGGCGGGCGGAACGCCCATCGTCCTCGCCATTCCGCTGGCGCTCCTCATCGGCATGGCGGCCGGCGCGGTGAACGGCATCCTCGTCGCCTATGGCGGCCTGCAGCCCTTCATCGTGACGCTCGGCACGCTCTCGCTCTACCGGGCCTCCTCGCTGATTTACACCGGCGGCAATCCGATCTTCGGCATTCCCCCGGAGTTCCGCAGCCTCTTCAACGCCACCGTCTTCGGCGTCCCGAGCCCGATCCTCATCGTCGCGGTGCTCGCCCTCGTCATCTGGATCGTCCTCAACAAGACCCCGCTCGGCGAGTATTTCCTGGCGGTCGGCGGCAACGAGGAGGCCTCGCACATCGCCGGCGTTCCCGTCGCCATGACGAAGATCGCGAGCTACGTCATCTCGGGCGGCCTCGCCTCGGTGGCCGGCCTCATCCTCGTCGGGCGCCTGGGCGCGGCCGATCCGACGCTCGGCACGCTCTGGGAGCTCGACGCCATCGCGGCGGCGGCCATCGGCGGCGCCTCGCTGATGGGCGGCAAGGGCTCGATCGTTGGCACGCTGCTCGGCGCCATCATCCTCGGCTCGCTTCGCAACGGCCTGACGCTTCTGAATGTTCAGGCGTTCTATCAACTTCTCGCCACCGGCCTTATCATCCTCGTCGCCATGCTGATCGATCGGGCGACGAGGGGCCGCGGATGAATATGTCTTTTACGGATCCGAGGACCGTCGGCCCGCGGATCCGTATGATGATGCCCTACCTGACGCCGCTGGAGGCGCGGGTGGTGGAGATGATGGTCGGCCGGCGCGACTTCGACGAGACGACCGCGCTGAAGACGATCGCCGACGATGCCGGCGTGTCCGGCGCCATGATCGTGAAGATCGCCAAGAAGCTCGGCTTTTCCGGCTTCAAGGACTTTCGCAGCGGCATCGTCGACTACAACCGCCTGCCCACCGCCGAGCTTCACCAGGAGATCTCGCCGGACGACACGAGCGCGGAGATCGCCCAGAAGGTCTTCCGCACCTCGATCCACGCGCTGGAGGAGACGCTCTCCATCCTCGACCCGCAGGCCTTCGATCGCGCGGTCGAGCTGATCGCCAAGGCCCGGCAGCGCGACTTCTACGGCATCGGCGGCTCCGCCCAGATCGCCCGTGACGTCGCCCACAAGTTCCTGCGCATCGGCGTGCGCTGCTCGGTCTTCGACGACGCGCACATGATGCTGATGTCGGCGGCCCTTCTCGGCGAGGGCGACGTCGTCATCGCCTTCTCGCATTCGGGCACGACGACCGCCGTGATCGAGCCGGTTGAACTGGCCCGCAAGCGCGGCGCGCGCACGATCGCCCTCACCAACTACGCGACCTCGCCGCTCGCCGACATCGCCGACGTCGTCCTCTGCTCGACGGCGCAGGGCTCGCCGCTTCTGGGCGAGAACGCGGCCGCGCGCATCGCGCAGCTGATCATCTTCGACGCGGTCTTCGCGGCGGTCGCCCAGCGCGACCTCGCCTCCGCCGAACGCAACCTCGCCGCCACGATGGGCGCCGTCAAAGCCAAGCGACGAACCTCATGACCTCTCTGCCCCGCAAGCCCTCGATCGTCGTCGTCGGGAGCCTCCACTACGACATCATGGTCGATGCGCCCGACCGTCCGCGCAAGGGCGAGACCGTCACCGGCCACGCCTGGCGTCCGAAATTCGGCGGCAAGGGCGGCAACCAGGCCGTCGCCGCCGCGAAGGCCGGCGCCGACGTTCGCATGGCAGGCGCGGTCGGGGCCGACGATTTCGGCATCTTCCTCCTCGCCGAGCTCGAACGCGGCGGCGTCGACGCGGGTCGCGTGGCGCGCCTCTCCGGCATCGGCTCGGGCATGAGCGTCGCGATCTCCGATGCCGAGGGCGACTATGGCGCGGTCATCGTCTCCGGCTCCAATCTCGCGATCGATCCGGCCGGCCTCGCCGAGCCCGGCCTCTGGGTCGATGCGCGCGCGCTGATCCTCCAGAACGAGGTGCCCGACGCGATCAACGTCGCCGCCGCCAGAGCCGCCAAGGCCGCGAGCGCGCTCGTCTGCCTGAACGCGGCCCCCTATCGCCCGCTCTCGGACGAGCTGGCGGGGCTGGTGGACATTCTCGTCGTCAACGCGATCGAGGCCGAGCAGATGTCCGGCCATCCCGTCGCCGATCTTGCCGCCGCCGCGGACGCCGCCCGGATGCTGGCCGAGCGCTTCGCCGCCGTCGTGGTGACGGCCGGCGGGGACGGGCTCGCCGGCGTGCGGCGCGGAGAGGCGCCGGTCGTCCTCGAAGCCCTGCCCGTCCAGCTCGTCAGCACGCACGGGGCGGGCGACACGTTCGTCGGCTCCTTCGTGGCCGAGCTTGCGGGCGGCGTCCCCTTCGCCGAGAGCCTCGCGCGCGCCAACGCCGCCGCCGCCGCCCACGTCTCGACGCGCCAAGGCTAGAGCATCGGACGGTCAATAGGACCCAGTTCTGTTTGCCGTGGCCGCCCGATCCACGCGAAGGGTTGCGACGTCGACCAAAACATCCGTTTTGGTCTGACCGTGGCGGGGCCACGGCCTAGCAAGCCGACAAAGTGGGCGGACGACCACGGCAAACCCGAAGGGCTGGTCCCCTATCGGCCAATTCCAGCGGCGTGCGTCTGCGGCCGTAGCCCCGCTACGTCAGACCAAAACGGATGTTTTGGTCGACCTTGCCACCCACCTTGACCTTGACCGATAGGGGGCCAGCAGAACTGGGTCCTATTGACCGTCCGATGCTCTAAGGAGCCTTACCGGTCCCTTGCCCGGCCGCGGCCGGCATGGGACACCCTCGTTCCAACGAGCCCCCGCGACGCAGCGGGCGCCCAGCGAAAGGCCGACAGATCCTCGATGCGGGGCTCGCCCGGCCGCCACGGATCTCGGGAGGATTCATGAGCAAAGCCGCAACGCCGTCGTCCGATCTGGCCGGTCTCATCGACCACACGATCCTGAAGCCGGAGGCCTCGCGGGCCGACGTGGCGCGCCATTGCGAGGAGGCCCTGGCCTTCGGCTTCGCCTCCGTCTGCGTCAATCCCGTCCATGCCGGCTTCGTCGCGGGCCTTCTCAGCGGCAGCCAGGTCAAGACCTGCGCCGTGCTCGGCTTTCCGCTCGGCGCCGGCGGCGCGTGGATCAAGGCCGAGGAGGCCGCCTGGCTGGTCTCCGAAGGCGCGGACGAACTGGACATGGTGCTCGACATCGGCGCCCTCATCGAGGGCGATCTCGACCGCGTGCGGGCCGACATGGCGGCGGTGCGCGCGGCGAGCGAGGGGCGGATTCTGAAGGTGATCCTGGAGACCTGCCTCCTGAACGACGAGCAGACGATCGCGGCCTGCCGCATCGCCGCCGAGACCGGCCTCGACTTCGTGAAGACCTCGACCGGCTTCTCCACCGGCGGCGCCACGGTCGAGGATGTCGCGCTGATGCGCCGGATCGTCGGCCCGACCATCGGCGTCAAAGCCTCCGGCGGCATCCGCACGAGCCGGATCGCGCGGGCCATGGTCGCGGCCGGCGCCTCGCGGATCGGGGCGAGCGCCAGCGTCGCGATCGTCTCCGCCGGGGACGAGACGGCCGGCGGCAGCGGCTACTGAAGCAGGCCGCCAACCGCTCGAAACGAAAGCGCCCGACGAAAGGAGACGCCATGGTCACGAGGTTCGAACTCCGGCCCGCCGCGTTCGACGAGGTCGAGCGCGCTTGCGTCCAGCACGGCGAACTCTCGGCGAGGCTCTTTCGCTACCCGACCGGCGTCGAGGCGATCCAGCTTTCCAACCGGCGGGGATCGCTGGTCGTCCTGCCCTATCTCGGCCAGATGATCTGGAGCGCCGCCTTCGACGGCGTCGATCTCACCATGACCAGCATCTTCAAGGCGCCGCGCCGGGTCCGCACCATCGCCGAGACCTATGGCTGCTTCGCCTTCCATTCCGGCCTCCTGCGCAACGGCGTGCCGGGGCCGGAGGACGATCACGCCGCCCATGGCGAGATTCCTTGCGCGCCGATGGACGATGCGGCGATCGAGGCGGGCGAGGACGAGGGCGGACCCTACCTGCGCATTCTCGGCAGCTACGACTATGCGATGGGCTTCGGCGCCCATTACCTCGCCCGCCCCTCCGTGACGCTTCGGGCCGGCAGCGCCCTCTTCGACATGGCGATGGAGGTGCGCAACCTTTCGGGGGCGGCCATGGACCTCATGTATATGTGCCATGCCAACTTCGCCTATGCAGAAGGGGCGGAGATCCTGCAGCGCGCACCCTTCACGCCCGAGCGAACGCGCGTGCGCCGCCAGGTTCCCCGCCATGTCGCGCCGAACCCCGACTATCTCGCCTTCATCGAGGAGCTTGCGGCCGATCCCTCCGGCAGCCGCGTGCTCGGCGCCGGCGAGCGCTACGATCCCGAACAGGTCTTCTACATCGAGGCGCCCGAGACCGACGCGGACGGCGAGACGCAGGCCATGCTCCGCCGGCCGGCCGGCGACGCCTTCGTCATGCGCTACCGCCCGGCGGAGTTTCCGAAGACGGTCCGCTGGATCCTGAAGGGCGCCGACCAGTCCGTCGCCGCCTTCGCCCTGCCCTCGACCTGCGAGCCGGAAGGCTATGCGGCCGAAAAGGCCAAGGGCAACGTCAAAAGCCTCGCGCCCGGCGCCACCGCCGCCTTCACGACGCGCCTCGGCCATCTCGACGCCGAGGAGACCCGCATCGAGGCCGCGCGCTTCGCGCAAGGCTGAAGCCAGCTCCAAACCGGACGGTCCCCGCGACCCCAGGGAGATGCGTGACGTTCGGCGCGAGGTCTCCTATCCTGCGGGGGTCCGACAGGGAGAGCGAACATGCGGATGCAGCGACAGGCGGTCCGGGGCGCGGCGGCGGCGGTCCTTCTTCTCATTCACGTCCTGCCCTCGGCGGCGGGCCCGATCCTGCCGGCCTGCGAAAGCGACACGCGGCCGGGACGCACGCCCTCCTGCGTCTCCACGGGCGACCGGGGATGGTTCCAGGGCTCCCGATGGCGGCTGAAGGACATGGAGGCGCCGGAGATCAACCGGCGCAGGGCCATGTGCCGGGCCGAGCAGATCGCGGGCATCAAGGTCCGGGACCGGCTGCGCGTGCTCCTGTCGCGGGGCTACACCGTCTTCCCCGCCGCCAAGACCGATCCCGACGGCTGGCCGCTCGTCCGAATCCAGCTCTCCGACGGGCGGGACGTCTCGTCCCAGCTGATGAGCGAGGATCTCGTCCAGGCCGTGCCGAACAACACCAACCGCTGGTGCGATCGCTAGAGTCTGTCGGCGGAGTGGAGTCCGACGATCCCCGAAGCGCTAGCGACATCGAAGTGCCGCATGAAAAAGCCCTCGGCGACCGGGCGTCGCCGAGGGCTTCGAGGCCGCGCCGATCGCGTCGGCCGTCGTCCCGTCAGGCGGCGCGGGCGTAGCGCTTCGGGGCGCGGGCGCCGCGCTGGGGCGCGGCATCGGCGACGGCGAAGCGGCCGACCGCGTCGGACAGGCGCTGCGCCTCCCCGACCAGCGCGTGGCTCGCGGCGGTGGACTGCTCCACCATCGCGGCGTTCTGCTGGGTCACCTGATCCATCTGATTGACCGCGACGTTCACCTCGGCAAGGCCCGTCGCCTGTTCGCGGGCGGACAGGGCGATGTCGCTGACGATCTGCGTGATCTCCAGGACCTGGTTGACGATGCGCCCGAGCGAGCGGCCGGTCTCGCCGACGAGATGCACGCCCCGCTCGACCTGGGACGAGGAGGTCGAGATCAGCGTCTTGATCTCCTTGGCGGCCTCGGCCGAGCGCTGGGCGAGCCCGCGCACTTCCTGGGCGACGACCGCGAAGCCTCTGCCGGCTTCGCCCGCACGCGCCGCCTCGACGCCGGCATTCAGCGCGAGGAGGTTCGTCTGGAAGGCGATTTCGTCGATCACGCCGATGATCTTGCCGATCTGGTCGGACGAGGTCTCGATCTCGCCCATCGCGGCCACGGCATTCTCGACGATGGCGCTCGACTTCTCCGCATCCTGGCGCGCGGCGGCGACGACGGACTGGGCGTGGATCGCGCCCTCGGCCGTCTTGCGCACGGTCACGGTGATCTCGTTCAGGGTTGCGGCGGTCTCTTCGAGCGAGGCGGCCTGCTGCTCGGTGCGGCGCGAGAGATCGTCGGCGGCCTGCCCGATCTCGCTGGAGCCGCCGGCAATGGTCGCGGAGCTGGAGACGACGCGCGAGATCGCGTTCTCGAGCTGCTCGATCGCGCCGTTGAAGTCCAGGCGCAGGCGCTCGTAGTCGCCGGGCAGTTCCTCGGTCATGCGGGCCGTCAGGTTGCCGTCGGCCAGCGCCTGGATGCCGGCGCCGAACTTCTCCACGACGAAGGCGCGCTCGCGGGCGATGGCGGCCTTGGCGGTCTCCTCGTCGGCAAGCCGCTTGGCCTCGGCCGCCTGCTGGCGGTTCGCCATGGCCGCCGCGTCCGTGCGCTGGCGCTCGTTGGCGGAGTCCTTGAAGACCTGCGTCGCGCCCGCCATCGCGCCGATCTCGTCGCCGCGCCCGACGCCGGGAATGGCGGTGGCGAGGTCGCCGGCGGCAAGCCGCAGCATGGCGTCGGTCATGGCCTTGATCGGCTTCGTGATGCCGCGGGCGATGAGGGCGGCGAGGACGACACCGATGAGAACGGCGAAGCCGGCGGCCAGGATCGAGTTCGTATAGGCCTCGTCGGCGGCCGCCTTGGTCTCCGTGCGCGTCCGCTCCGTGTTGGCGAGCGTCTCGTCGCGGACCTTCAGCATGTCGGCGGAAAGCTGCCGGCCGAGATCCGCGACCTTGGCGAGGCCCTCCTCGCGCTGATCGACGGCCTCGCGCAGAGCCGCGACGCCGGCAAAGAGCGCCTCCAGATTGGTGCGGCCCTCGACGACGAGGGGATTGCGGGCGACGCGCGGACCCATCCGGCCGAACTGGTCGAACTTGCGCTCGGCATCGCGCAGCGCGACCTGCGCGTCGCCGATCTCGGTCTGCGACCCCGTGAACTGGAAGCTGCGCATCAGCATGCGCGCGGTGAGGACGCGGTCCTGGATGACCGAGATCGCGCCGATATCCTCGAAGTCGCCGATGCGCGTGAGCATGGTCGCGACCGTCGAGCTCATCGCGCCGACCGCGGTGGCGGCGGCGCCGCGCGCCTCGTCCACGCGGTCCTGGCTGCCGGAAAGGCCCGTATCGCCGACGAGAAGCGGCCGCATGCCGGTCCGCACGTCGTCCAGCGCCTTGGTCCAGGCGGCCTTGCGCGCCGGGTCGATCGTCGCGGCGATGCGGTCCGTGAGGCCCTGCTCCAGCGAAGCGAGCGCCGTCTCGACGCTCTGCTGGTTCGCCTCGTTGTTGAGGGCCGCCAAGGCGGAGGTCGAGAGCTGGAGCTGGAACAGCTGAGCCTGGAGATCGGAGGCCTTCACCGCATTGTTGGAGCGCGCGGCGTAGTGGTCGAAGGACGCGCCGAGCCCCGAGATGCGCGTCACCCCGTAGCCGGCGATCGCCAGGAGAAGCAGGAGGACGACCGCGAAGCCGAGAAAGAGTTTGGTGCCGATGCCGAACGTGGTGCGGGCTTGGATCATGGCGAGCTACCTGGGCGGATGGATGCGGGGGGACGACGAGCGGCCGCGAAAGCGCCGGCCGACGCGGATCGGTTCGTGGCGCGGATCAGTTCGTGGCGTAGTCGGGCAGGCTCTTGGCGGTCATCACCGATTGCGGCGAGACGACCCAGCCGGGCACCGGCTGGCAGGCGAGAAGGCGCAGGCCCGTCTGGATGGCGAGCGCGCCTTCCTTGGGCGGAAACTGGGCCGTCGTGCCCTCCAGCGTTCCCTTGGCGATGGCCTCCTTGGCGGGCAGGACGCCGTCGGTGCCGACGACCACGACGTCGTCGAGCCGGTCGAGCTTGGCCAGCGCATCGACGACGCCGAGCGCCATCAGGTCGCTATTGGCGTAGATGCCCCGGATGCCGGGCTGGTCCGCCATGATCTGGAGCGTGGCGGCCATGGCCGTCTCGCGCGCCCAGTCGGCCGTCCGGCTCGCGACGAGCGTCAGGTTCGGATAGGCCTGAAGGCCCGTCTTGAACCCCTTCACGCGATCGATCCGGTAGGGCGAGGTCAGCTCGCCCTCGATTTGCGCGACGAGGGCGCCGCCCGGGAACTGCTCGTGCAGGAACTCCGCCGCCTTCGCGCCGAGCGCGACGTGGTCGGTGCCGATATGGGTCCGCACGCCCTCGGGCTTCAGGTTGATCGAGATGGTCGGAATGCCCCGCGCGTTCGCCTTGTCGATGACGCTGCGAAGATTGGTGGCGTTGATCGGCGTCAGGAGGAGGACGTCGGGATTGGTCGCGAGCGCGGCTTCCGCGACGGCCAGCTGCTCGCTTTCGGAAATGCGGTCCTTGGGAGCGGTCGATTCGACGGAGACGCCGAGACGCCCCGCCTCGCTGCGCAGGCCGGCCATGACCTCCGACCAGAACGGGTCGTCGAGGAACTGCGTGACATAGGCGAATTTCAGCGGCTTGGACGAGGGCGAGAGCACGCCGAAGCGGCTGTCGAGGTCCGAGGAGGGGATGCGAGCCGAGAGGACGGAAGCATCCGCGGGGCAGGCGACGCCCGCTTCCGCGGCCCGCGGCGCGAGCGCCGTGGAGGCCGCGAAAATCGACAACCCGGCGGCATAGACCGCGTTCCTGCGCTGAAAGATCCGTCGCGACATGCCAGCTATCCGGTTCTGGAAAACAAGTATCCTAAAATACGCAGTGACCCTTTAAAAATTGGTGATGCGGACTCAAGAATGGGACGGCGAAGCCCTGGAAACCCTGGCCTTTCCGGACCGCCGCGCAGGAGGGCGCGGCGTCGCGCGCTCCCGATCGACGAGCCCGGCGCATCCGTCCGTTGAAATCATGACGAATTTCGTAACGGCATCCGAGCTTTTCGGTGTTCGGATAAAGGACAGGTCCGTTCGCTTTCCGTGCAGCGTCGTTCGCTCGGCTTATTCTTCGGAGCGATCGGCCTCGTCCCGGTTCCGCTCGTATCGCCGGTTCAGGGGAAACGGCGGCAGCCAGGCCTCGCGGCGGACGGTCCAGAGTTCGTAGGTCGGCGTGAACAGGTCGGTGCCGTCGAAGGCGCCGAGGGCGAGCTCGATCTCGTCGTCGCTCCGACCGAAGACCGAAGAGCCGCAGCGTGGGCAGAAGGACCGCCCGGCATAGGTGCCGACCTCGCCCTCGATCGCCACGGCCTCTGCGGGAAAGATGGCGGAGGCGTGGAAGAGCGCGCCGTGATGCTTGCGGCAGTCGAGACAATGGCAGAGGCCGACCCGGTATGGCCGTCCCGTCGCCACGAAGCGCACGTCGCCGCACAGGCAGCCGCCGGTCCACCGATCCATGTCCGCTTCTCCCAGATGGCTTTCACCTCGAGCAGCCTCTCGCGGACAGGCCCGCCCGTCAACGCAGGAGGCCGTCCGCCGCGAAGGCGTCCCAGTCCTTCAGCTCCATCGTCCTGCCGTCGGCCGAGGCCTTCCGCTTCGCGCCCGCCGGCCCCGCGCCGGCTCCCTTGCCGGCCCGCGTCAGCGCGGCCTTGCCCGCCGCGCGGCGTCTGGCTTCGGCCGTCGCCTTCGCGTCCTCCTCCCGCCAGAGCGAGGGCAGGTCGCGGTCGAGCACGTCCTCGATCTGCCGGGGATCGAAGACATGGAAGGTCACGGTCCTGGCGCGGCCGCGCAGCTTGACGGTCCGTGTGCCCGCGCTCGCGAGCCGGCCGTCCTTGGTCCATTTCAGCCGCTCGCGCGGCGCGATGGCGAGGATGTCGTCCACCTCGCCCGGCAGGACCGGCAAGCTGTCGATGGTGGAGAGAACCGTCT
This sequence comes from Aureimonas sp. Leaf427, assembly GCF_001425485.1. Taxonomy (GTDB): domain Bacteria; phylum Pseudomonadota; class Alphaproteobacteria; order Rhizobiales; family Rhizobiaceae; genus Plantimonas. The sequence continues at coordinate 63,428 of NZ_LMQW01000052.1, forward strand.
CGACGATCCGGGAGGCGGCCGCGAACCGCTCGTCCTCGCCGGCCGGAACGGCGAGGCGGATGCGGCCGTCCGCGACGGTCAGGCGCTTGCGGTCGGGAAAGGGCAGCCGCGCCTTGATCTCGCGCTCGATGCCCTGGCCGCGCACGGACGACCCGAGCGCCGCCCGCGCCGGAAACGGCCATTCGGCGGCAAGGACGGGGGAAGCGTGCGGGGTCTCGACGGATGCCATGATCCCGAAACGACGATCCCCGCCAAACCTTTCCCTCCGGCCCGCGGCGAACGCGGCGGAATGCCGAAACGCCGGACCGGCGACGATCAGCTGCCCGCGGCGCCGAAGGACCGGCCCTTGCCGTAGAAGGCGGCGGCGTTGTCACCGAAGATCTTGGCGAGGGCGGCCGGGCCGAAATGCTCGCCGAGCAGCGTTCGGGCGAGGGCGCCGACCTCGGCATAGGAGGCGGCGAGCGTCGCCACCGGCCAGTCGCTGCCGAACATCAGCCGGTCCTCGCCGAAGATGTCCGCGACATGGGCGACGAAGGGGCGGAAGGCCTCGGGACGCCAGTCCTCGGCGGCCTCCGTCACCATGCCGGAGACCTTGCAGGAAACGTTGGGGAAGGCCGCGACCGCGGCGAGATCGGCGCGCCAGGGGTCGAGGTCGCCGGCGGCGATGGAGGGCTTGGAGAGGTGGTCGACGACCGCGCGCAGCCCCGGCACGGCCTCGAGGGCCTTCGCCACATGCGGCAGATGGCGGGGAAAGGTCAGGATGTCGAAGGCGACATCCATCTCGGCGACGAGACGCAGATGGTCGAGGACGCGGGGGCGCAGGATGAAGGCATCGTCTTCCAGGCCCTGCAGCATCGGGCGCAATCCGACGAAGAGCGGGTTGCCGGCATAGTGTTCGAGGCGCTCGGGAAAGGTCTCGGCCTCCATGTCCAGCCAGCCGACGACGCCGGCCACGAAGTCGGTGCGCTCGGCGATGCCGAGGAGGAAGTCCGTCTCGGCCTCCGTCTCGGCGGCCTGGACGAGGATCGTCCGGTCGATGCCGGCGCGCGCCAGATGCGGGCGCAGGTCGTCGGGCAGGAAATCGCGCAGGAGCGGCGCGACATGCTCGCCCATCCAGCCGTAGTCGCCGCGGGCGACCTGCCAGAAGTGCTGGTGGCTGTCGATCGAGAGGCGCGGACGGACGCTCATGGCCGCACCACGCCCTTGCGCAGGATGATGTTGCCGTAGAGCTGCCGCTCGCCCGAGGAGACGACGGCATAGGCCCGGGCGGTCCGCGCGACGAACTCGGCGGGCTCGATCACCTCCATGCCGACCGCGCGCCCTTCCGCCCGCTCGGCGATGCGCGCGAATCCCTCGTACATCGCTTCCGTCCCGGCGGGGCCCTTCATCACGGCCAGCGGGGCGTCGGAGAAGTCGTCGAGGGGGAGGAGCGAAAGGATCGCCTCCAGGATGTCGTCGGTCGACGCGCCCGGCAGCTCGACGAGCCGGGTCGCGAGATTGGCGGCCCCGAAATTGGCGTCGCCGATGGCGATCTCGTTGCCATGGCCCATGTCGGCGAGGATGGCGAGAAGCCGTCCGGTGAGGAGGGGATGAAGGGTCTTCAGCATGGATACGGCCTCGAAGGGGCGAAGGGCGGGGTGAGCCGTCGCGCCCCGGCCTCTGCCGGAGCGCTCCGATCGAGCGGAGCCAAGGTTCCGGCTCGAGACTCGTCTGATTTCGGTCGTGTTCGGGGATGACCGGTTTCCACCGATCCGGGCGAACTCTCGGGGCGATCGTCCCGCCGGCTCTAGAGCTTGGCGCGCGTCTTGCGCCGCGTCCAGACGACGAGGGCGACGCCCGCGATGAGCAGCGCCGCGCGCACGAGCTGGCGCTGGGAATCGGTCCAGCCGAGCAGCGCCGCGCCGCTGAGGAGCACGCCGAGAAGGAGGACGCCGGTGATCGTGCCCGCCACGTTCGGCTTGCCCATCTTCAGCGCCATGCCGCCGAGCAGCACCGCCGTCAGCCCGTCGATGAAATAGGAGGAGCCGATATAGGGCTGGCCGGAGGAGAGATCGGCGCAGAGGAGGACGCCCGCCAGCGCCGAGACGGTGCCGGACAGGACGTAGAGCATGAAGAGCAGCCGCCCGGATGGAACGCCGGCCTGCTCCACGGCATGCGGGTTCTGCTCCATGGCGTAGATGTAGTGGCCGAAGGTCGTGCGGTCCTGCAGGAACCAGGCGAGCGCGTAGAGCGCGGCGACGAGCAGCGCCAGGACCGGCACGATGCCGAGATCGGCATCGACCAGGGCGCCGGCGAACCCCGTCGTGTTCAAAGGGATGGAGGTGCCCTTGCCGATGGCGGCGGCGACCGAGCCGGCGAGGCCGCCGGTCGCGATGGTGATGACGAGCGCCGGCAGCTGCATCCACGCCACGAGGAAGCCGTTGAGAAGCCCGACGAGCACGCCCGCCGCGATGGCGACGATCGCGGCCACGGGCCAGCCAAAGCCGGAGGAGACGAGGCCGGCGACGATCATGGTGGAGAGGGCGGCGACCGACATGAAGCTGACGTCGATCTCGCCGGCCGCGATGATCCAGGTGAGCCCCAGGAACATCAGCGCGGAGATCGAGGCGGAGCGCAGGATGTCGTTGACGTTTCCGGCGCTGGCGAAGCTCGGCCGAAGCCAGGAGAAGACGGCGACGAGAGCCAGGAGCAGGATGAGGAGCCCGTAGCGCACGAGGAAGCGCCTGGCATCGAAGCCGCCATCCGGTGCGGCTCGGGTCTGTCTTGTCATGACGGCGCTCATGAACGGGCCTCGCGCGAGGGGGACCGGCCGGCCTCTCGGAACCGGCGGAAGGCTTCGGCGATCTTCGGATCGAAGAGGGCGATGGCGGAGATCAGGACGATCGAGACGATGGCGTCGGAGTAGAAATACGGCACCGCGAGAAGGGTGAAGCCGTTCAGCATGGCCGACATCAGAAGCGTGCTCGCGACGGTCGCGGGGACCGAGGCGGTGCCGAAGAGGGCGGCGCCGAGATAGACGGCGGCATAGGCCGGCATGAGAAGCTGGTTGCCGGCGGTGACGTTCGCCGCACCCGAGGAGGCGACGAGAAGCGTGATGGCAAGGCAGGACAGCGCGCCCGAGACCGCGAAGGCGGCGAGCACGTAGAGCTTCACGCGGACGCCGGAGAAGACCGCCGAGACGCGGTTCTCGCCGGTCGCGTAGAAGGCGTTTCCGAAGCGCGAGCCGTGCAGCACGACGGCCGCCACAATCGCCGCGAGCCCGAGGATCGCGACGGGCGCGTCGATGCCGAAATACTTCGCGTCGTTGAGATCGAGGATGCCCGACATGAAGAAGTTCTTCGAGATCGAGGTGCCGTTCGAATAGAAGTAGGAGAGCCCGACCGCCGCGCCGCCGGTGGCGATCGTCGCCACGATGTCGGGAAGGCGAAGATAGGCCACCGCGAACCCGTTGATCAGCCCGCAGAGGAGCCCGACGCCGACGGCGCCGAGCACGCCGACGGCGACGCCGTAGCGGCCCGCGATCAGCCAGCCGAGCGTCATGGCGCCGAGCGAGGCGATGCCGGGAAAGGAGAGGTCGAACTGGCGGACCACGATGACGAAGGTCAGTCCCAGCGCCGCCAGTCCCTGCACGGCCATGTGGCGGAGGAGGGCGTGGATGTTCTCCGGCGAGAGATAGCTCGGCGAGAGGCTGGCGAAGACCAGCGCGACGAGGGCGAGGAGGGCGAGGAAGGCCGCCGTGCGCATGAGGAGCGGGTGGGCTTTGCTTGTCATGCGGCGCGCGCTCCCATGATGCCGGCGGCCAGGAGCTGGTCGCGCGTCGTGTCCGTGGCGTCCGGCCGGACGGGCCGGCCCTTGTAGAGAGCCATCACGCGGTCGGCGAGGCCGTGGACCTCGTCGCAGTCCGAGGACATGACGATGACGCCGGCCCGGCGCGAGAGCTCGCGCATCAGCGCGTAGAGCTTGGCGCGCGCGCCGATGTCGACGCCCACCGTCGGCTCGACGAAGATGTAGATGTCGGAGGTCCGGAAGAGGCCCTTGGCGATGACGATCTTCTGCTGGTTGCCGCCGGAAAAGGCGCTGACCGGCCGGTCGAGCTGCAGGGGCTGGAGCCCGACGTCCCGGGCGAGCGCCTCGGCGTCCCGCCGGTTGCGGGAGAAGCGCAGGAGACCGGAGAGGCCCGACGCCTTGCCGAGATGGGCGACCGTCGTGTTGAAGACGACGTCCTTGGTCATGGTCAGCCCCTCCGCGCGCCGGTCGCCGGGCACGAGGAAGATGCCGGCCTTCAGGGCGTCGTGCGGGCCGGAGAAGCGGACGTCGCGTCCCTTGACGCGGATCGTCCCCTCGTCCGGGCGCATGGCGCCGAAGAGGACCTTGGACAGTTCGTCGACGCCGGAGCCGACGAGGCCGAAGACGCCGAGGATCTCCCCGCGCCGCAGCTGGAAATCGACGCCGGAGAAATGTCCGGAGCGGCCGAGACCGCTCGCTTCCAGAAGCACCTCGCCCTCCGGCTTCCCGTCGCGAACGGGGAAGAGCTCGCCGGCCGCCTCGTCCAGCATCAGCTCGGGGATGGAGACGTTCGTCTCCAGCGCCTCCCGGGAGGTGAAGGTCGCCACGTTGCGCCCGCCGCGGAAGACGGTGAACCGGTCGGCGATTTCGAAGACCTCCTCCAGCCGGTGCGTGATGTAGATGATCGCGATGCCGGCCGCCTGGAGGGCGCGCATCAGCTGAAAGAGCGAGGCCTTCTCGCGCTCGGTCAGCGTCGAGGTCGGCTCGTCGAGGATGAGGACCTTGATGTCGTCGTGGCGCAGCGCGTGCAGGATCGCGACGATCTCGCGGTCGACCGCCGGCATCTCGCCGACGCGCTGGTCGAGGTCGATCTCGATGGGAAAGCGCTGGAGCAGCCGGTCGGCCGCATCGCGCATCGCGCCGCGGTCGATCCGCGCGAAGAGACCGGGCTTGCGGCCTTCGTGGCCGAGGAAGATGTTCTCCACGCCCGTGCAGTCGGGCACGAGTTCGGGATGCTGCTGGACGGTGGCGATGCCGGCCTCGATCGCAGCGCGGGGCGTGCCGAGCTGAACCTCGGCGCCCGCGATCTCGATCGTTCCCTCGTCCTTGGTGTAGACGCCGGAGAGGATCTTGATCAGCGTCGACTTGCCGGCGCCGTTGATGCCGAGCAGCGCGTGGATCTCGCCCGCCTCGAGCTGGAAGTCGACGCCGCCCAGCGCCTGCACCGTGCCGAAGCGCTTGGCGATGCCCCGCATGTCCAAAATCCGAGCCATCGGCCCTCCCCTCCCCACTTCGCGAACGACCGGAGCGGCGGCCTGCCGCCGCCCCGGAGGCGTCACCGTCGGCGCCCTAGGGTCCGTCAGGCTCGTTCCGAACCGGACAGACCCTAGAGTCCTTTGAATTCGTTTGTCTTTTCGGGATAACCGGCTCCCACTTATCCCTGACAAACTCTAGAGCGCGCGCTTCCAACCGAGCTTGGCGGCTTCGCCGGGCTGGTCGTAAGTGTCGGGGATCTCGATATTGGCGAGGCTCTCCTGCGTCACCGCGTAGGACGGGGTGATGACGAAGCGCGGCGCCTTGCGGCCCGCGATGACCTCGTGGGCGTAAAAGGCGTTCATATAGGCCATCTCGTAGAAGCTCTGCGCCATGGTCATGGCGAAGGGCGAGCCGGCCTGGATGTATTCGAAGGACTGCTGGCCGCCGTCGATGCCGGTGATGAACGTGTCGCGGCCGGCCGCCTTGATGGCGAGCGTGCCTTCGGACGCCGCGCCGTCCCAGGCGCACCAGATCGCGTTGAGGTCGGCATTGGCGGTGAGGATGTTGTCGACGACCTGGCGCGGCGTCGTGGTGCCGCCGAGCGCGAAGGCGATCTCGGAGACGATCTTGATGTCGGGATAGCGCATGAAGACCGATTTCGCGCCGAGCGTGCGCTGGTCCCAGGACTCGTTGGAGGGCAGCGAGACGAGCGCGACGGTGCCCTTGCCGCCCAGCCGGTCGGCGATGTACTGCGCGCCGGCCGCGCCGAGGCCGAAATTGTTGGACATGGCGGTGGAGGTCACCGTCGTGTTCGGCACGTAGCTGTCGCCGCAGAAGATCGGAACGCCCGAGGCGACGGCCGCCTGCACGGCCGGCGCGATGGCGGCGGCGTCGGCGGGGGTGATGAAGATCGCGGCCGGCTTGGAGGCCACGAAGGCGGCGATCTGGTCGGCCTGCTTCTTCACGTCGTAATTGGCGTCGGCGATGGTGAGCGTGCCGCCCAGGCGCTTGATCGCGTCCTCGTAGCCGCTGACGATGTGGCGGCCCGATTCCCAGACCGTCCAGCCGAGCGAGGCGCAGAACTGCGCGTCCTGCGCGAAGGCGAAATTCGGCCGCGCGAGAGCGGCCGCGACCGTCAGGGCGGCGGCTCCGCTGAGGAAGCCGCGCCGGCTGAGACGAAGGCCCGCGGCCTCCGGGCTGTTGTCGTCGAAATTCGTCATGTCCATCTCCTCCCAGATTGATGTCCCCCGGAGCGGCCCTCCAGCCGGCTCCGTCCGATCCTTCCGCTCCCGCCGCTCAGCGCGACTGGTGCAGAAGCTCCAGATATTCCTCTCGCGTCGGCAGGCGCGGATTGGTCCCGTGGCAGTGGTCCTTCAGCGCCTCGCCGGAGACGCGCTCCATCATCGCCTCGGTCACGCCCATCGCGTCGAGCCCGGCGGGCAGGCCGATGTCGCGCGACAGATCCTTCACGACCCTGTCGGGCTCGCCGCCCAGAATCTCCGAGATCACGTCCCATTTCGCGCCGATGGCCGGGCGGTTGAAGCGCAGCACGGCCGGCATGAGGACGGCGTTCAGCGTGCCGTGGTGAAGGTTCAGCTCGCGCACGGCGCCGAGCGGATGGGTCAGCGCGTGGACGGCGCCGAGCCCCTTCTGGAAGGCCATCGCGCCCTCCAGCGCGCACATCATCATCTCCCATCGCGCGCCGCGGTCCGAGCCGTCCGCGACGGCGCGGCGGATGGCGGGAATGCCGCGCTTCAGGCCGTCGAGCGCGATGGCGTCGGCCGGCGGGTTCACCGCGGGCGCCATGTAGGTCTCCAGGCAGTGGGACAGGGCGTCCATGCCGGTCGCCGCCGTCAGGAAGGGCGGCAGGCCGTAGGTGAGTTCGGGATCGCAGAGCGCGACGGAGGGCAGCATATGCGGGCTGACGATGCCGAGCTTGCGCCCCTCGGCCGTGATGATGACCGCCGCGCGGCCGACCTCCGAGCCCGTGCCGGAGGTCGTCGGCACCGCGACGAGCGGGCAGATGCGCCCGTGGATCTTGGCGGCTCCGCCTTCGACCGCCGTGTATTGCGCGAGCGGGCCCTCGTGGCCGGTCAGGAGGCGCACGGCCTTGGCGAGATCGATCGAGGAGCCGCCGCCGAAGCCGACGATGCCGTCGCAGCCGCTCTCCTTGTAGAGCGCGGTCGCGGCCTCGACGGCGGCCTCGGTCGGATTGGCCGGGGTCTCGTCGAAGATGATCGGCGCCTTCGCGAGAAGGCCGGCGACGCGCTCGACGAGCCCGCTGGCGACGAGCCCGCGATCGGTCACGAGGAGCGGACGGCCGACGCCGAGCCCGTCCAGGATCGACGGCAGCTTGGCGATCGCGCCTTCGTCGAACTCGATGCGGGTGAGATAGGTGATGAGAGCCATGTCGGGCGCGCTTTCGCGTTGTCGTCTTCAAGATGTCGGATGCACGGCGTCCGTCGCGGCCCGCCGGGGAGCCGCGTCGCGTCGCTTCGACCGAATGTTTCGAGCCTTCCGGGTCCGGTCCGCGCGCTCGGGCCTTGCGTCACGTCGACCCGGGTTCGTCTGGTAGCGGATTGCGCCTTGCATGGTCAACCGATATATGAGTTATTGAAGCCAGACGAGAACGGCATTGTCAACACCCCCTATAAACCTGCGGAAAAGCCCATGAATGCGGACGGATCAGCCGCAAGAGTGCAGCGAGCGATGATCGAGAAGCCTGCTCAAAAGGCCGATCAGATATATGAGTTGCTGCGCCAGCATATCGTCCGGCTGCGCATGGTTCCGGGCGCCGTCATCTCGGAAAAGGAGCTTTGCCTGGAATACGGCGTCTCGCGCACGCCGGTCCGCGAGGCGCTGAAGCGGCTGGCCGACGAGGATCTCGTCGACGTGTTTCCCCATTCGGGCACCTATGTCTCGAAGATCTCCTTCGAGGTCGCGGAAGAGGGCTTCGTCATCCGCCGGGCGCTGGAGGTGGAGAGCATCCGCCGCGCCGCCCGCTTCGTGACCGATGCCGACATCGAGCGCCTGGACGCGCTGATCGCGGAGATGCGCGACATTCTCGCGCGCGGGGCGCTGCACGAATATATCGAGGTCGACGACGTCTTCCACGCCACGATCGCCGGCATCAGCCGCTATCCGCGCATCTGGAAGTTCATCAATCTCATGAAGGCCCATCTCGACCGGATGCGCCAGCTGTCCGCGCCGGTGCCCGGCCATCTCGCCGACGTGACCGAGCAGCACGCCGCCATCGTGCGCGCGCTCGAGCGCCGCAATGCCGACCAGGCCGAACTCGCCATGAAGATCCACCTCGAAGCCTCCTTCGCGGTGATGAGCGCCATGCACGAGGACGGCGCCTATTTCAAAGCGAAGGATCTCTAGATGCTGGACAGTCCCGCCGGCCCCTCGCCCCTCATCCGCCTCCATGCCGAGGACAACGTCGCCATCGCGCGCCTCGCACTGGACCCGATGACGACGCCGCTGCCGGGCGGCACGATCCTGAAGGACCGCGTGCCGCGCGGCCACAAGATGGCGCTCGAGGGCATCGCGGAAGGCCGGCCCGTCGTCAAATACGGACAGGTCATCGGCTTTGCGAGCCGGGCCATCGGCCCCGGCGAACACGTCCACACGCACAATCTCGCCATGGCCGATCTCGACCTCTTCCACGAGTTCTGCGTCGACGCGCGCGAGCCCGACTACGTGCCGGAGGCCGGGCGGGCGACGTTCCTCGGCTATCGCCGGCCGGACGGCCGGGTCGGCACGCGCAACTATCTCGCCATCGTCTCCTCGGTGAACTGCTCGGCGACGGTCTCGAAGGCCATCGCCGCCCATTTTTCGCCCGCGACCGGACGGCTCGACGCCTTCGAGAACGTGGACGGCATCGTGCCGATCACGCATGGCGGCGGCTGCGCGGTGAACATGCAGGGCGAGGGCTATCTCTATCTCACCCGCGTCCTTTCGGGCTATGCGACCCATCCCAATGTCGGCGCGGTCCTGATGATCGGGCTCGGCTGCGAGACCAACCAGATCCCGGCGCTGCTCGCCCGGCACGGCCTGTCCGAGGGGCCGAACTTCCGCACCATGACGATCCAGGCGATGGGCGGCACGCGCGCCACGATCGAGGCCGGCATCGAGGCGGTGCGCCAGATGCTGCCGGCGCTCGACGCCGCGCGCCGCACGCCGCAGTCGGCCGCCCACATCACGCTCGCGCTCGAATGCGGCGGCTCCGACGGCTATTCCGGCATCTCCGCCAATCCCGCGCTCGGTTACGCCTCCGACCTTCTGGTGCGCCACGGCGGCACGGCGGTCCTAGCCGAAACGCCGGAGATCTACGGCGCCGAGCATCTCCTGACCCGGCGCGCCGCGACGCCCGCCGTGGCGCAGAAGCTGCTCGACCGGATCGACTGGTGGCGCGACTATGCCGCGCGCGGCAAGGCGGAGCTGAACAACAACCCTTCCCACGGCAACAAGGCGGGCGGGCTCACCACGATCCTGGAAAAGTCGCTCGGCGCCGTCGCCAAGGGCGGCGCCTCGCGGCTGAACGCGGTCTACGAATATGCCGAGCCCATCACCGAGACGGGCTTCGTCTTCATGGACACGCCGGGCTACGACCCCGTCGCGGTGACGGGACAGGTGGCGGGCGGCTGCAACATGATCTGCTTCACGACGGGGCGCGGCTCGGTCTCCGGCTTCAAGCCCGCCCCCTCGCTGAAGCTCGCCACCAATACGCCGATGTACGAGCACATGAAGGACGACATGGATCTCGACTGCGGTCCCGTCGTCACCGGGGAGGAGACGATCGAGGAGGCCGGCCGGCGCATCTTCGCCGCCATCCTCGCGGCGGCCTCGGGAGAGCCGACCAAGAGCGAGATGTTCGACTACGGGGACAACGAGTTCGTGCCCTGGCAAGTCGGCGCCGTGATGTGACGAGCTAGAGTTTGTCGGGGATCAGCGGGAACCGGTTATCCCGAAAAGACGAACGACAACAAAGGAATCGTGCGCCTGTCCGGTTCGGCGTGAACCTGACGGGCTCTAGGAAACCGCGGCCGCGACGACGCGCGAAGACGCGTCTCGCCCGAGGGAGGACAACGACCATGACAGACCTGAAGCAGAGCTACGACATCGTCATCATCGGCGCGGGCGTCGGCGGCGGCGCGCTCGCCAACGCGCTGGCCGCGCCCGGCCGCGAGATCCTGATGATCGAGCGCGGGCCCCGCCTGCCCCGCGAGCCCGACAATTGGAGCGTCGACGCCGTCTTCCACAAGCGCAAGTATGCCGCCAAGGAACAGTGGCGCGACAAGAACGGCGAGCTCTTCAGCCCCTCGACCTACTATTATGTCGGCGGCAATTCGAAGTTCTTCGGCGCGGCCACCGTGCGCTTCCGCAAGGAGGATTTCGGCGCGCTGGAGCACGAGGCGGGCGTCGCCCCGGCCTGGCCGGTCTCCTACGAGACCTTCGAGCCCTACTATGCCCGGGCCGAACGCCTGATGGGCACGCATGGACAGGCCGGGCTCGACCCGATCGAGCCTCCGCGCTCGGGCCCGATGCCCTTTCCCGCGATCGGCCACGAGCCCGAGATCGCCGCCTTCGAGACCAAGCTGCGCGCCAAGGGGCTGCATCCCTTCCCGCTGCCGATCGCGATCGACTATCACGACGGCGGCGCCTGCGCCCGCTGCGCGACCTGCGACGGCTTCGCCTGCAAGATCGGCGCCAAGGGCGACGCCGAGGTCCGGCTCGTCAATCCCGCGCTCGCCAAGGGCGGCGTCACGCTCCTGACCGAGGCCTTCGTCCACCGGCTCGTCACCGACCCGTCGGGGGCGAGCGTCACCGCCGTCGAGCTGGAGCATGGCGGGCAGAGGCACACCGTCCGGGCGAAGATCTTCGTCTCGGCGGCGGGCGCGATCAACTCCTCCGCGCTCCTCCTGCGCTCGGCCAACGACAAGCATCCGCGCGGGCTCGGCAACAACACGTCCGACCAGCTCGGCCGCAACTACATGGCCCACAACAACACCGCCATGATGGCGATCTCGCCCTTCAAGAAGAACCGCGTCGTCTTCCAGAAGTCGATGGCGATCAACGACTTCTACCTCGCCAATGCCGAGCGCCCCTATCCGCTCGGCAATGTCCAGGGCCTCGGCAAGCTGCAGGCGGGCATGCTGACGGCGAGCGTCAAATGGGCGCCCGAGCGCATGATGGCGCTCTTCGCCGAGCGCTCGGTGGACTGGTGGCTGATGTCGGAGGACCTGCCCGATCCGAACAACCGCGTCAGCGTCGACGCCGACGGCAAGATCCGCCTCGCCTATACCGAGAACAACCTGAAGTCCCATGGCGAGCTGGTGAAGGTCTGGAGCCGCATGATGCGCCAGCTCGGCTATCCGATCATCGTCACGCAGAAGATGGACATCAAGGTCTCCATGCACCAATGCGGCACCGCCCGCTTCGGCACGGACCCCTCGACCTCCGTCCTCGACACCGACTGCAAGGTCTGGGACGTCGACAATCTCTACGTGGTGGACGCCTCCTTCCTGCCCTCCTCCACCGGGTTCAATCCGTCGCTGACCATCGTGGCGCAGGCGCTGCGCACGAGCGAGCGGATCCTGAAGGAGCTCGGCGAGAGCGAGCTCGTCATGCCGCCCATCCGCATGCCGGAGACCGTCGCCGCCTGAGGCGGCGGCCGCATCCCAAGAGACCGGCCGCAAAGGCCGCGAGAAGGCCGCCCCGGCTTGTCCGGGCGCGGCCCGCGAAACACCCATATCCAGATCCGGGAGGACCAGAAGACCCATGGCCGCCAAACGAGACTACACGCGCCTGTTCGATCTCACCGGCCGCAAGGCGATCGTCACGGGCGGCTCGCGCGGCATCGGCCGCGCGCTGAGCGAGGCGCTCGCCGCGCAGGGCGCCGATGTCGCCGTCGTCGTCAGGTCCTCGCTGGAGATCGCCGAGGACCTCGTCGAAGCGCTGAACGCCGGCGGCGGCGACAGTTTCGCGATCAAGGCCGACGTCTCGCAGCCCGCCGATGTCGAGCGCATCGCGGCCGAGATCGAGGCGCGCTGGGGCCGCGCCGACATTCTCGTCAACAATGCCGGGATCATCCATCCCGGTCCGATCGACGACTTCCCGCTCGATCTCTGGCGCGACACGATGAGCGTCAATGTGGAGGGCGTCCTCCTCATGTCGCAGGCGATCGGGCGCATGATGATCCGCCAGAAGTCCGGCTCGATCGTCAATATCGGCTCCATGTCCGGCCGCATCGTGAACTGGCCGTTCCGCCACTCCGCCTACAACGTCTCGAAGGCGGCGGTTCACATGCTGACCAAGTGCCTGGCGACGGAATGGGCCGAGCACGGCATCCGCGTCAACGCGATCGCGCCCGGCTACATCCTCACCGAACTCACCGAGGACGTGCTGCGCGAGAATCCGGACGTCGTGAAAAACCATTGGGCGAAGGGCGCGGTCATGGACCGCATCGGCACGGTGGACGAGCTGGCCGGCGCCGTCGTCTATCTGGCGAGCGACGCCGCCTCCTTCACCACGGGCGAGATCCACACGGTCGACGGCGGCCTGACGCTGCGCTGACGCGGCGCGCCCTCTCCCTTTTCCCCTCCTCTCCGGCAGTTCCAGATCGCCGGCATTTCCAGATCGAAGGACCGAGATCATGACCCAACGCGGCTACGGCGGACCGCTCCGCTACGTCCAGGGGCCCGGCACCGTCGCCGATATCGGGCGCTACGCCGCACCGCTCGGAAGCCGTGCGCTGCTCATCGTCGACGGCTTCTTCTGGGACACGCTGCGGCCCGAGATCGAGGCGGCGCTGACGCAAGCCGGCGTTTCCGCCGTCTCCCTGCGCTTCGGAGGCGAGTCCTCGGAGACTGAGATCGCGCGCTGCGTGGCGGCGGGGCGGGAGCACGGCGCCGGCGTCGTCATCGGGCTCGGCGGCGGCAAGGCGCTCGACACCGGCAAGATCGCCGCCTTCCATATCGGCGCGCGCATCGTCACCGTGCCGACCATCGCCTCGACGGATTCGCCCACGAGCTCGCTCGGCGTCGTCTACTCGCCGGAGGGCGTCTACGACCGCGTCGTGCGCTGCGGGCGCAATCCCGACGTCGTCCTCGTCGACAGCGAGCTGATCGTGCAGGCGCCCGCGCGCTTCCTCGCGTCCGGCATGGGCGACGCGCTGTCCACCTGGTACGAGGCGCGCTCCAACATCGAATCGCGCTCGCGCAACTATATCGGCGAGGGCTATGCCGCCTCGATCGGCGGCTATGCCATCGCCCGCGCCTGCCACGACACGCTGATGCGCGACGGGCGCGCGGCCTTCGCCGCGGCCAAGGCGGGGCGCCTGACGCCGGCGGTCGAGAACATCATCGAGGCGAACACGCTTCTCTCCGGCCTCGGCTTCGAGAATTGCGGCGTCTCGGCCGCGCACGGCATCCACGACGCGCTGACCGTGCTCGAGCCCACGCACCACTTCTTCCACGGCGAGAAGGTCGCCTTCGGCGTCCTCTGCCTTCTCGTTCTCGAAAACCGCCCGCCCGAGGAGTTCGCCGAGGCGCTCTCCTTCTGCCGCGACCTCGGCCTGCCGACGAAGCTTGCCGATCTCGGCCTCGGCGACGTGTCGGCGACGGACATGGCGCGGGTCGGCGAAGCCGCGATGCTGCCGGGCAGCGTCGTCCACTCCGTCCCCGTGGACCTCACCGCCCGCAAGATCGCCGACTGCATCGTCACGGCGAGCGCCTTGGCGGAGGGCGGCAGCGCCTGATACCGACGGCCGCCCCGCCGGAGCCGGCCTTCGAGGGTTCCGCTCAGCTTCGAACGGCGCGGCGCCAGGCGCCGGGGCTGGTTCCGACCGTGCGAGTGAAGACGCGGGTGAAATAGCTCTGGTCGCCGAAGCCGCAGATCAGCGCGATGTCGGCGAGCGGAAGGGCGGAGCCGAGGAGGTGGGTCTTGGCCTCCTCGATCCGCAGCCGCGTCAGCTGCTCGTGCGGGCTGAGGCCGGTGGAGCGCCTGAAGGCCTTGGCGAAGTGGCTCGGGCTCAGCCGGCATTCGCGTGCGATGTCGGCGATGGTGATGGGCGCGGCGAGGCGGGCCTGCATGATCTCCAGGGCCCGCCGCTCCTGCCAGGGCGCAAGGCCGCTCTCGGAGGCAGGCGTCTTCGGCAGGCGCAGGCCGCCGCAGCGCTCGGCGACATAGGTGAGGATGCCGAGCCCGATCTGCTCGGCGAAGAGCGGATTGGCCGTCTCCAGCTCCGGCGGCGCGGCCATGACCAGCCGGCAGAGCTGGCCGAGCAGCGGATCGGCCTCGTTGGAGGGCATGGCGAGGCTGTCCGACACCCTCGCGCCGGTTTCGGCGGCGAGATCGTCCAGCGCGGATTTCGCGATGTAGACGTGGACGGAATCGAAGGGCCCGGTGATTCGGCTCTGCGATGGCTGCGAGAGATCGATCATCTTGGCCGTCTCGGCGGCGATGCCGCAGTCCTGGGTCGGGCGGCCGTCGTCCCAGAGCTCCAGCCGCTCGATGGGCGCCAGCTTGTAGGTCAGGCTATAGGCCTCGTCGGGCTGGCTCGGCTCCGTGCGGTCGTATCCGATCGGGTCCGCAAGGGTCAGGCGCGTGACCGCGAGGCGGCTTCGCCCGTTCTTGGAAAGGCGCAGAAGGGGCTGGGCGGCGATGCCGAGATAGGCGCCGAGCGCGTCGCCGTGAAGCTCCCGGCGCTCTCCCGTCTTTCCACGCGGTGGTGTCATGGCGACGAGCCCTCGACCGTTCGTTGATCACACCGCCATACCATCATCACGCCGATTTGTCCGTCTCCGATCGATCGAACGGATCGTTCGCCAGCGCGCGCGCGCTCGCGATCCTGGGAAGAAGCGCCTCCAGCTCGCCACGCCGCGCTTCCAGAAAAGGCGGCAGCGCGAGCTTTTCTCCCAGACGGTCGAGGGGTTCGTCGATGGCGAAGCCCGGCCCGTCCGTCGCGATCTCGAGGAGAAGACCACAGGTCGAGCGAAAGTTGACGGAGCGGAAATAGGTCCGGTCCTTCGGCACCGTCGCGGAAATCGCGTAGCGCGCGAGAAGCTCGGCCGCCATCCGGTCCTCGGCCGCCGCGTCCGGCGCGCGGAAGGCGGCGTGGTGGATGCTGCCCGCCCCGAGCCGCCCGCGCGCCACCGGCCCCGCCTGATCGAGCGTGATCGTGCCGCCGGGTCCGGCATGGCCGACGAGGCGGGTCGAGCAGCCCTCGCGGGCGATCTCGGCAAAGCCCAGCACCCCGCAGAGAAGCTCCCCGATCGGCGCGGCCTCGCGCACGGTGAGGACGAGGTCGTGCAGGCCCTGCACCGCCGCCTCGGCGGGAATGCCGGCCGCATGCCATTCGAGTGCGGGGCCGGGCGCCGGGTCTTCGACGACCGGCCCCTCCACCAGAGCCAGGAGCGCCCCGTCGGGGTCCTCGAAGAGGAGACCCGTCTCGCCGAAGCGCAGCTGCCGCGTGGAATGGGCGATGCCGTGCGCGTCGAGCCGCCGGCGCCAGGCGCCGAGCGCGCCCGGCGGCACGCGCAGCGAAGTGCGCCACGCCTCGCAGGCGCCGCGCCGGCCGCGCGCCACGCCCTGCCAGGGAAAGAGCGTCAGGAGCGTGCCCGGCCGGCCCGCTCCGTCGCCGAAGCAGAGGTGATAGGTGCCGGGGTCCTCGTGCGAGACCGTGCGCTTGACGAGGCGCAGGCCGAGAACGGAGCCGTAGAAACGGCAGGAGCGCGCGGCGTCGCTCGAAACCAGCGTGACGTGGTGGAGCCCGCCTCCGCTCATGCCCTTCAACTCCACAAATCCCAGCGCCCTCCATAGGCGAGGCGGCAAGGCCCGTCTTGCACAAGTTCGCGCCCTTCGACGGACGAAGCCGGTCCAATCATCCGGTTCCGGTCGATCGGACCGGAAACCGGATCAGCGGGCAAACGTCCAAAGGAACGGGCAAGCCGACAAGACCGATCCCTCCCCGGACGTCCATGGATTCGTCACATCGAAACCGCCGTCGAGAGGACGATCCCATGGCCATAAAGGCGACCCCCACACCCGGCTCCCGCCTCGTCTCGCCCAGCGACCACGCGCTGATCCTCATCGACTTCCAGTCGCAGATGTCCTTCGCGACCAAATCGATCGATTCGGCCAATCTGCGCACCAATGCCGCGCTGGTCTCGCGCGCCGCCGCCGGTTTCAAGGTGCCGACGATCCTCACCACCGTCGCCGAGAAGACCTTTTCCGGCCCGATGTTCGAGGAGATCACCTCCGCCTTTCCCGGCCAGGCGCTGCTCGACCGCACCTCGATGAACACCTGGGAAGACGCCGCCGTCATCGCCGAGGTCAACCGGATCGGCCGCACGCGCCTCGTCTTCGCCGGTCTCTGGACCTCGGTCTGCATCGTCGGCCCGACGCTGTCCGCCCTCGACCAGGGCTTCGAGGTCTACGCCATCACCGATGCTTGCGGCGACATCTCGACCGAAGCGCACGAGCGCGCCGTGGAGCGGATGATTCAGGCGGGCGTGCAGCCCATGACCTCGCTTCAATATCTCCTGGAGCTTCAGCGCGACTGGGCGCGCACCGAGACCTACGAGATGACCACCGGCATCGCCAAGACCTACGGCGGCGCCTACGGCATCGGCATCACCTATGCCAAGACCATGTTCGGCGCCCACGAGGGCTGAACCGCGACACGGAAAGTAAGCCGGCTCTTGATTCCGGCTGCCATCGCTCGGCGCATGCCCTCCCGAAGCCCTCTCCTGGGGGATGGGGATGCGCCGCATCGCGACGCCAACGCAAGGAGGCGGGGATGAAGATGTATCTCCTGTCCGTGGGTGCCGGGCTTCTCGTCGGCATCGTCTACGCGCTTCTCGACGTGCGCTCGCCCGCCCCGCCGGTCGTGGCGCTGGTCGGGCTGCTCGGCATTCTCGTCGGCGAGCAGATTCCGCCGCTCGTGAAGACGCTTCTCACGGGCGGGCCGTCGGCTTCGGCGGTGCTGCGCCATCGGGTCCACCCGCATGTCTTCGGCCCCCTGCCGAGAGGCGCGGCGCCCGAGGCCGAGCCCCGGAGCGAGAGCTGATGCCGAACCGCCGAACCTTTCTCCAGGCGGCCTCCGCCCTTGCCCTGACCGGCGCCGGCCACGCCGCGCCAACCCAAGGAGATGCCAGCGTGACCGCCGATCTCATCCTCCGCGACGGGCGCGTCACGACGCTCGACCGCACCAACCCCAGCGCCGAGGCCGTCGCCATCAAGGACGGGCTCTTCCTCGCCGTCGGCACCACGGCGGACGTCATGGCCCATGCGGGGCCGGCGACGCGGGTGATCGACCTGAAGGGCCGGCGCGTCCTGCCCGGCCTCATCGACAACCATCTCCACATCATCCGGGGCGGGTTGAACTTCAACATGGAGCTGCGCTGGGACGGCGTGCGATCGCTCGCCGACGCGATGGACATGCTGAAGCGGCAGGTGGCGGTGACGCCGCCGCCGCAATGGGTGCGCGTCGTCGGCGGCTTCACCGAGCACCAGTTCGCCGAGAAGCGCCTGCCGACGATCGAGGAGATCAACCAGGCGGCGCCGGACACGCCGGTCTTCCTCCTCCACCTCTACGACCGGGCGCTTCTGAACGGCGCCGCGCTCCGGGCGGTCGGCTACACGAAGGACACGCCCGCGCCCGAGGGCGGCGAGATCGTGCGCGACGCCTCGGGCAATCCGACCGGGCTTCTCCTGGCCAAGCCGAACGCCGCGATCCTCTATGCGACGCTCGCCAAGGGACCGAAGCTGCCCTTCGACTATCAGGTCAATTCCACGCGCCACTTCATGCGCGAGTTGAACCGGCTCGGCGTCACCGGCGCGATCGACGCGGGCGGCGGCTTCCAGAACTATCCCGACGACTACGCCGTCGTGCAGAAGCTCTCCGACGAGAAGCAGCTCACCGTCCGTCTCGCCTACAATCTCTTCACGCAGAAGCCGAAGGAGGAGAAGGCCGACTTCCTCGCCTGGACGGCCAACTCCAAGTACAAGCAGGGCGACGACTACTTCCGCCACAACGGCGCGGGCGAGATGCTCGTCTTCTCCGCCGCCGACTTCGAGGACTTCCGGGTCGAGCGGCCGGACATGCCGGCGGAGATGGAAGACGATCTGGAGGGCGTCGTGCGCGTGCTCGCCGAGAACCGCTGGCCCTGGCGCATGCACGCGACCTACGACGAGACGATCTCGCGCGCCCTCGACGTCTTCGAAAAGGTGAACCGGGACGTGCCGCTGGCCGGCCTCAACTGGTTCTTCGACCATGCCGAGACGATCTCGGACCGATCGATCGACCGCATCGCCGCGCTCGGCGGCGGCATCGCCGTGCAGCACCGCATGGCGTTTCAGGGCGAGTATTTCGTGGAGCGCTACGGCGCGGCCGCCGCGGAGGCGACGCCCCCCGTCGCGCGCATTCTCGACAAGGGCGTGAAGACCTCGGCGGGCACGGACGCGACGCGCGTCGCCTCCTACAATCCCTGGGTCTCGCTCGCCTGGCTCATCACCGGGCGCACCGTCGGGGGCCTGCGCATCACGCCGCAGCGCAACTGCCTCGACCGCGAGACGGCCCTGCGCATGTGGACCGAGAACGTCACCTGGTTCTCCAACGAGGAGGGCCGGAAGGGGCGGATCGAAGCCGGCCAGTTCGCCGATCTCGTCGTTCCCTCCAAGGACTTCTTCGCCTGCGCGGAGGACGAGATCTCGCATCTCACCGCCGATCTGACGATGGTCGGCGGGCGCGTCGTCTACGGCGCCGGCGACTTCTCGGCCGAGGACGAGACCGACATTCCGCAGCCCATGCCCGACTGGTCGCCGGTGCGCACCTTCGGCGGCTACGGCGCCTGGGGCGAGCCGGAGCGCGCGGGCGCGAACTCGCTCCGCCGGACGGCGATCTCCAGCTGCGGCTGCGCCAGCGCCTGCGGCGTGCATGGGCACGACCATGCCGGCGCCTGGGCGGGCAAGATGCCGGTGGCAGACCTCAAGAGCTTCTGGGGCGCGCTCGGCTGCGCCTGCTGGGCGGTCTGACATGGCGACGGGAACCCTCGCTCCGACCGCCGCTCCCGCCCGCTCGAAGGCGGCGGGCGCCCTGCATGCCCTTGCGCTGCTCGCGCTCTGCTCGGCCTATCTCCAGGGCTCGCTGACCAAGCTCTTCGATTTCGGCGGGGCCATCGCGGAGATGGAGCATTTCGGCCTCGCGCCGCCCGTCCCCTTCGCCTTCGGCGTGATCGCGCTCGAGATCGGCGCCTGCGTCCTCGTTCTCTCCGGCTTCCATCGCTGGCTCGGCGCGCTGGCGCTGGCGCTCTTCACGCTGGCCGCGACGCTGGTCGCGCTGCGCTTCTGGGAGATGCCGGCGGGCTTCGAGCGCCAGATGGCGACCAACGCCTTCTTCGAGCATCTGGGCCTTGCCGGCGCCTTCCTGCTGGTGGCGCTCGCGGACCTTGCCCGGGGCGGCGCGCCCCATGCCCCGCGACCCCATGCCCCGCGAGGAGACACGCGATGACCGACAAGCCTCATCCCCTCTCCCTCACGCGGCGCCAGACGCTGGCGGGGGGCGCCGCCCTTGCGGCGGCCTCGGTCCTGCCGGACCTCGCGACTGCCGCGCAGACATCATCATCGAAACCAAGCGGAGACCTCACCATGGGCACGATCACGACGAAGGACGGCACCGAGATCTTCTACAAGGACTGGGGCTCCAAGGACGCCCAGCCCATCATGTTCCACCATGGCTGGCCGCTTTCCGCGGACGACTGGGACGCGCAGATGCTGTTCTTCCTCCGACACGGCTTTCGCGTCGTCGCGCACGACCGCCGCGGCCACGGGCGCTCCGCCCAGGTCTCGGACGGCCACGACATGGACCATTACGCCGCCGATGCCTTCGCGGTCGTCGAGGCGCTGGATCTGCGCAACGCCGTCCATATCGGCCATTCCACCGGCGGCGGCGAGGTCGCCCGCTACGTGGCGAAGCATGGCGAGCCGAGCGGGCGCGTCGCCAAGGCGGTTCTCGTCAGCGCCGTCCCGCCGCTGATGCTGAAGACGGACGCTAATCCGGAAGGACTGCCGATCGAGGTCTTCGACGGCTTCCGGAAGGGGACGGCCGAGAACCGGGCGCAGACCTTCCTCGACGTCGCCGCGGGGCCCTTCTACGGCTTCAACCGCGGGGGCGCCAAGGCCTATCCGGGCGTCGTCCAGAACTGGTGGCGGCAGGGCATGATGGGCAGCGCGAAGGCCCATTACGACGGCATCAAGGCCTTCTCGGAGACGGACCAGACCGAGGACCTCAAGGCGATCACCGTGCCGGTGCTCGTCCTGCATGGCGACGACGACCAGATCGTGCCGATCGCGGACGCGGCCCTGAAGTCGATCAAGCTTCTGAAAAACGGCACGCTCAAGGTCTATGCCGGCTATCCGCACGGCATGCTGACGACCCATGCCGAGGTCCTCAACGCGGACCTCCTCGCCTTCATCAAGGCCTGAGCGAGGGTCCGGGCCGTCCGCTTCCGGGCGGGCGGCTCTATGGCCCGACAGTCCCCGGCTCGCCGGGCGCGACGACCGAGGAGGCATATGCGATGACCACCGAACCCTCTGCGCCGGCGCCGTCCCTGCCGGCACCCTCCCCGGGAAGCTTCGCGCCGCTGCGCCACGCGACCTTCGCGGTGCTCTGGGGCGCGACCGTACTCGGCAACACCGGCAGCTTCATGCGCGACGTCGCCAGCTCCTGGCTGGTGACGGACCTCTCGGCCTCGCCGGCCGCCGTCGCGCTGATCCAGGCGGCGGGCACGCTGCCCATCTTCCTCCTCGCCATTCCAGCCGGCGTCCTCTCCGACATTCTGGACCGGCGACGCTTCCTGATCGCGGCGCAGGTCTTTCTCGCGCTCGTCAGCCTGTCGCTTCTCCTCCTGTCGCGAACGGGCCTTCTCACCATCGAGGCGCTGGTCGGCCTCACCTTCCTCGGCGGCGTCGGCGCCGCACTGGTCGCGCCGGCCTGGCAGTCGATCGTGCCCGAGCTCGTGCCGCGCGCGGAGCTGAAGAGCGCGGTGGCGCTGAACTCGCTCGGCATCAACATCGCCCGCTCGATCGGGCCGGCCATGGGCGGGCTGCTTCTCGCGAGCTTCGGCGCCGCCGTCACCTACGGCGCCGACGTCGCGAGCTACATCCTCGTCATTTCCGCGCTTCTCTGGTGGAAGCGTCCGCCGGCCTCCGACGACGCGCTGGCGGAGCATTTCGGCGGGGCCTTCCGGGCGGGACTGCGCTATGCGCGGGCCAGCCGCGAGCTTCACCGGGTCCTGTTGCGCGCGGCGGTCTTCTTCGCGCTCGCCAGCGCCGTCTGGGCGCTGCTGCCGCTGGTGGCGCGCCAGCTTCTGGGCGGCGACGCCGGCTTCTACGGCATTCTCCTCGGCGCGGTCGGGGCCGGCGCCATCGGCGGCGCGCTGGTCATGCCGCGGCTTCGCGCCCGGCTGGATGCAGACGGGCTGATCCTCCTCGCCTCGCTGGTCACGGCCGGCGTCATGGCGCTCCTGGCGCTCTCGCCGCCGCGCCTTCTCGCCCTGCCGCTGCTCTTCGTCCTCGGCGGCGCCTGGATCACGGCCCTCACCACGCTGAACGGCACGGCGCAGGCGATCCTGCCCAACTGGGTGCGGGGCCGCGCGCTCGCCGTCTATCTCACCGTCTTCAACGGCGCGATGACGGTCGGCAGCATCGCCTGGGGCCTCGTCGCGCAGGAGATCGGCATTCCGGCCGCGCTGGTCGCGGGCGCGGTGGCGCTCGCCGCCTTCGCCCTTCTCCTCCACCGGGCGAAGCTGCCGACGGGGGAGGTCGATCTCCTGCCCTCCAACCACTGGCCCGAGCCGCTCCTCGCCGCAGCCGTCGCCGACGACCGCGGGCCCGTCATCATCACGATCGAGTATCGCGTGACGGCCGAGGACCGCCCGGCCTTCCTCGCCGAGCTCCGGCGCTTTTCTGCCTCGCGCCGGCGCGACGGCGCCTATGCCTGGGGCGTCAGCGAGGATTCGGCGGAGCCCGGCACGATCGTCGAGTGGTTCTTCGTGGAATCCTGGGCCGAGCACCTGCGCCAGCATCGGCGGGTCTCCAAGGCGGATGCCGATGTCCAGGCCGGCGTCACGCGGTTCCACCAGGGCCCCGAGAGCCCGAAGGTCCGGCATCTCCTAGCGCTCGACGCTGCCCGCGCGCCGAAGCCCTTGTCCGATCCGGCCTGATCGCACGATCGGACGAGAAAAAGGGCGAAGTCGGTCGCATCGGCCTCGCCCCTTCAAACGGACGGATATCCCTCCGCCATGCGAAACGCCCCGAACGCGCGCTCATTACGTAGCCGGCTTATATTTTAGGTCGCGCGTAAGGGCTCAACCCGTCGATTGCACAGAGAACGGCACGCGGCAGGCCCGCCATCCGGCGCCCAAAACCGTCCGTCCGCTCGTTTCCCCAAGCGATCGGAGGCGGCCGCCTCTTCTATCTCGACCAGAGAATCGGCGAGCCGAAGACGATGGCGCTGCGGCCGAGCCGGGTCGGGTGCAGGGCGCCGTCGGCCTCGTCCACCATGTCCAGCCCCTTCAGCCGGCCGAGGACGATGGCGTCCGGGCGGACCTTGGGCGGCGCGCTGAGGGCGATGTGCCGAAGCGTTTCCCATTCGTGGCGGGTGAGGCTGTGGGGTAGAGACATGGTCGCAAATCACTGGGAGGAAAAGGTTCTTCTAGGAAGGCGTCATGAACGCAACATGACGCCCGTTCGTTCCACGCCGAGGTGCCGGACACGGCGATTCCCTTGGCGCCGAATCGCAAAACGAAACTCACGGGCGCCGAGATAAGAGCATTATCTATCTTCTCGATAGATATAAAAGGTCTAAGATCCCCGTCATGACCGACGGCGCCCCGGGCGATCGGAGCCGGTTCGAGACCGCTCGAGCCGCCCTGCTGGCCGGGCCGCCGACCCGACGCTCAACGACCTCTCTTTCGGGATCGCCCATGAAATCCTTCCTCCTCGCCGGCATCGCAAGCGCCCTCCTCCTCTCCGTCTCGCCGGGCATCGCCGCCTCGCTGAAGATCGGCGTGACGCCCGGCGCCTATGCCGATTCGGTGGCGACCGCCGCCGAGGAGGCGAAGGCGCAGGGGCTGGACGTCGAGGTCGTCGAATTTTCCGACTGGACGACGCCGAACATCGCGCTGCAGGCAGGCGACATCGACGCCAACTACTTCCAGCACAAGCCGTTCCTCCACAATGCGATCGCCGATCGCGGCTACGACTTCACCGATATCGGCATCGGCACGCTCGCCAATATCGGCCTCTATTCGCTGAAGCATAAGTCCTTCGACGAGATCCCGGAGGGCGGCTCGGTCGCCATCGCCAACGATCCGGTGAACCAGGGCCGCGGGCTCCTGCTCCTGGAAAAGGCCGGTCTCATCAAGCTGAAGGAGGGCGTCGGCTTCAAGGGAACGCTCGACGACATCGTGGAGAACCCAAGGAAGCTGACCTTCACCGAGGTCGAGGGGCCGCAGCTCGTCCGCGTCACCGGCGATGTGGACCTCGCGCTCGGCTATCCGCATTTCATCGTCGCCGCCAAGGCCTTCGATCCCGCGAGCGGGCTCATCTATTCCGGCATCGACGACCGCCAGTTCGCCATCCGCTTCGTCGTGAAGAAGGATCGCGCGGAGGATGCCGACCTGAAGAAGTTCGTGACGATCTACCAGACCTCTCCGAAGGTCCGCGAGACGATCGGCAAGGCCTTCGCCAACGATCCCAAGCTCTACACGATCGCCTGGGAAGAGTGAGCTTCGGACGAGAGACGCGCCCCCCTCCCGAAACGCACAGAGGAGCCCGCTCATGACCGACACGGCATCCGCAGGGACGCTGACGCGCCGGGGCCTGTTCCCGGCCGAACCCGGCCGGCGCGCGGGCGAGCCCGCGACGGCCAAAAGGTCCGTCGCCCGTCTGCCGGCGGGCACGCCTTCCATCGTCGCCGGACAGGCGGGGTCGGTGCGCTTCGAAGGCATCGGCAAGACCTACGACGCGGCGGGGGGCAAGGGCGCGGCCGCCGGGGTCCGGGCGCTTCACGGCATCGACATCGAGGTGCCGGCGGGCCGCATCTTCGGAATTATCGGGCGGTCCGGCGCGGGCAAGTCGAGCCTCCTCCGGCTGGTCAACCGGCTGGAAAGCCCGACCGAGGGCCGCATTCTCGTCGACGGCGAGGACATCGCCGCCTTCGGCGAGGATGCGCTCGTGGCGCTGCGCCGGCGCGTCGGCATGATCTTCCAGCACTTCAACCTTCTCTCGGCCAAGACCGTGCGCGAGAACGTCGCGCTGCCGCTGCTCGTCGCCGGCGTCTCCCGGCCCGAGATCGACCGCCGCGTGGACGAGGTGCTTCGCCTCGTCGGGCTGGAGGGCAAGCACGACGACTATCCCTCCCGCCTCTCCGGCGGGCAGAAGCAGCGCGTCGGCATCGCGCGCGCTTTGGTCAGCGGGCCGGAAATCCTCCTTTGCGACGAGGCGACCTCGGCGCTCGACCCCGAGACGACGCTCCAGATCCTGGCGCTCCTGAAGGACATCAACCGCCGGCTCGGGCTGACCATCATCCTCATCACCCACGAGATGAGCGTCATCCGCGAGATCTGCGACCGGGTGCTCGTGCTCGACCGGGGCGAGGTCGCCGAGACCGGCGCGGTCTGGGAGGTCTTCGGCGATCCCCGCCATGCCGCCACCAAGGCCCTGCTCCAGCCGCTGGCGCGCGGCCTACCCGAGGATCTCGCCTCGCGGCTGCGTCCCGAGCGGGACCGGCGGGCCGGCGAGGAGGCGATCGTGGAGCTGCGTTACGACGGCCGAACCGAGCCCGATCTCCTGGCGCTCGCCCGGCCCTTCGGCGCCGTGCGCCTGATCGACGCCGCCCTCGATCGGATCGAGGGCCACACCCATGGCCGGCTCGTGCTCGCCGCCGCGCTCGCGCCCGGCGAAGAGCTGCCGGACCTTGCCGCCCTCGGGCGCGACGCGAAGGTGCTCGGCTATGTCTGAACAGATGATCGCCCGCCTCCTCCAGGCGCTTCAGGATACGATCGCCATGGTCGGCCTCTCCGCCGGCATCGCGCTCGTCGCCGGCATTCCGATCGCGCTCTTCCTCGTCCTCTCCGCGCCCGGCGGCATCGTCGAGGCGCCGCGCACGCACCGGGTCGTGGCCGCCCTCATCAACGGATTCCGCGCGACGCCCTTCATCGTCCTCCTCGTCGCGCTGCTGCCGCTGACGCGGCTGATCACGGGCACGACGATCGGCGTCTGGGCGGCGATCGTGCCGCTCGCCATCTCGGCCACGCCCTTCTTCGCGCGCATCGCCGAGGTTTCCCTGCGCGAGGTCGAGCCGGGGCTGATCGAGGCCGCGCAGGCCATCGGCTGCCGTCGGCGCCACATCGTGCGCCACGTCCTTTTGCCCGAGGCCCTGCCCGGCCTCGTCGGCGGCTTCACCATCACCGTCGTCTCCATGATCGGCGCCTCGGCCATGGCCGGCGCGGTCGGGGCGGGCGGGCTCGGCGATCTCGCCATCCGCTACGGCTACCAGCGCTTCGACACGACCGTCATGGCGGTCGTCATCGTGGTGCTGATCGCGCTCGTCTGCCTCGTCCAGTTCGCCGGCGATCTCGCCGTGCGACGCCTGCGCGCCCGCTAGAACATGATGAGGTTTGATATGGTCATTCTGTTTGCTGCGGCTGATGCGATCCGCGAGGAGAAGGGCAAGTCGACCAAAACATCCGTTTTGGTCGGAGTACCGGGGGTACGGCCGCAGCCCTTCGACACGGCGGGCGCGCGGCCGCAGCAAACCCGAAGGGCCAGCCGTCCTCGCACCAAATCCTTCGGGCCACGGCTCGAACGTAGCACCGCTACGTCCGTCGCCCTGTCCCTCGACCTTGGCACGAGGACGGCTGGCAGAATGACCATACCAAACCTCATCATGCTCTAGAGGGAGCCGGGCGATGATCGGCGGATCTCTCTCTCCCAAGGACGCGTCGGAGGCGGCAAAGCGCAGCCCCCTGCCCCCGACCCGGCCGCATCTCATCGGCGACGATGCTGAGGCGCTGGACGTCGCCCGGCGCCTTGCCGCCGATTTCGCGGTGGGGGCCGCCCAGCGCGATGCCGAGCGGCGCCTGCCCTTCGAGGAGATCGAGCGCTATACGGCGAGCGGCCTCGGCGGCATCACCATCCCGCGCGAACATGGCGGGGCCGACGTCTCCTTCGTCACGCTCGCGGAGGTCTTCGCGATCCTCTGCGCGGCCGATCCGGCGCTTGGCCAGATCCCGCAGAACCAGTTCGGCGTCATCGCTCTCCTGCGCGAACACGGCACGCCCGAGCAGAAGGCGCGGCTCTTCGCCGATGTCCTCGCCGGCAAGCGCATCGGCAATGCCGGCCCCGAAAAGGGCGGCGCCTCCATGCTCCACATGAAGACGCGGCTTACCCGGACGCCGGAGGGCCTCCGCCTCACCGGCCGGCGCTTCTATTCGACCGGCGCCATCTTCGCCCACTGGATTCCGACCCGCGCCCTCGACGAGGAGGACCGGCCCGTTCAGGTCTGGGTGCCGCACGACGCGCCGGGCGTCACCGTGATCGACGACTGGTCCTCCTTCGGCCAGCGCACCACGGCCAGCGGCTCGGTCGTCTTCGACAACGTCTCCATCGATCCCGGCGACGTGCTGCCCGTCCATGCCTTCGCGGAGCGGCCGGGCCTGTCCGGCCCGATCTCGCAGATCATCCAGGCCGCGATCGATCTCGGCATCGCGCGCGGCGCCTTCGCCGATACGCTCGCCTTCGTCCGCGACCGGTCGCGGCCCTGGATGGATTCCGGGGTTGCCGCGGCCGTCGAGGACCCGACGATCCGCCAGTCCGTCGGCGGGCTCGCGACCAACCTCCACGCCGCCGAAGAGGTGCTGCGCGAGGCCGCCGAGGTGCTCGACCGGATCGCGGCGAAGCCGGTGACGGACCTCTCCAGCGCCGAGGCCTCGCTCGCCGTCGCGGAGGCGAAGATCCTGACGACGGAGATCGCGCTGGAAGCGAGCGAGACGCTCTTCGACCTCGCGGGTTCCTCGGCCACGCGGGCCGCGCACAATCTCGACCGGCACTGGCGCAATGCCCGCGTCCACACGCTGCACGACCCCGTCCGGTGGAAGTTCCATCTCCTCGGCAACCATGCCCTGAACGGCGCGCTGCCCCGCCGCCACCAGTGGAACTGAGGGGGACAGGATGGATTCGCGAACCGCATTGGAAGCCGTGGAAGGGCCCTCGCTGCCCCTGCGCCCCGCCCATGTCATCCGCGACGATGCGGAAGCGCTCGACATCGCCCGGCGGCTCGCCGAGGAGTTCCGCGCCGGCGCCCTTCTCCGCGACCGGGACCGGCGCCTGCCCTGGGCCGAGCTCGACCGCTTTTCCGAGAGCGGCCTCTGGGGCGTCACCGTCCCGCGGGCGTTCGGCGGGCCGGGGGTCTCCAACGGCACGCTTGCCGAGATCGTCGCGATCATCGCGGCCTCGGACGGCTCGCTCGGGCAGATCCCGCAGAACCATTTCTACGCGCTGGAGGTCCTGCGCGTCGGCGGCTCGTGGGAGCAGCAGGCCGAGTTCTTCGGCCGGGCGCTCCGGGGCGAGCGCTTCGGCAACGCGCTGGCCGAGATCGGCTCGAAGGACTTCCTGCGCCGCACGAAGCTGATCCGCCGGCCGGGCGGTCTCTTCGTCGACGGCGCCAAGTTCTACTGCACCGGGGCGATCTACGCCCATTGGATTCCCGTGGCGGTCGTCTCCGACGAGGCGGAGGGGCCGGCCTCCCATCTCGTCTTCGTGCCGCGTTCGGCGCCGGGCGTCGTCGTGACCGACGACTGGGACGGCTTCGGCCAGCGCGTCACCGGCAGCGGCTCCGTGCGCTTCGACGAGGTGCGCGTCGAGCCGCATTGGGTCGTGCCCTTCGGCGCCTCCTTCGCCCGCCCGACGACGATCGGCCCGGTCGCGCAGATCATGCACGCCGCGATCGATCTCGGCATCGGCCGCGAGGCGGAGGCCGACATGCTGCGCTTCATCCGCGAACGCGCGCGGCCCTGGATCGACAGCGGCGTCGCCAAGGCGTCCGACGATCCCTTGACCCTGCAGGCGGTCGGCGAGGTGCGCGTTCGCCTGCGCGCGGCCGAGGCGCTTCTGCGGCGCGCCGGGCGCATCGTCGACGCGGCGCAGGCCGACATGACCGAGGACAGCGTGGCGGCGGCCTCCGTCGCGGTGGCCGAGGCGCGCATCCTCACGACCAAGGCCGGGCTTCTGGCGGCGACCAAGCTCTTCGAGCTGTCCGGCACGTCCTCGACGCTCGCCGAGGATCGTCACGACCGCCACTGGCGCAACGTGCGCACCCACACGCTGCACGATCCCGTGCGGTGGAAATACCAGGCGGTCGGCCGCTATCACCTGACGGGCGAGCGCCCGCCGCGCCACGGCGCGATCTGATCCGCAGCATCCGCCGCCCGAACCGGCATCGCCGTCTCGCGGAGTCCGATGCGTCGGATCGAGGGGATGGAGCGTTCTCCGGTCGAGCGAGAGACACGCGCCCCGCAAGGCGCGACATGAAAGGTTTTCGATGAGCCCCCGCAAAGAGATCCTGCTCAACGCCTTCACGATGAACTGCGTCGGGCACATCAATCACGGCCTCTGGACGCATCCGCGAGACCGCTCCAGCGACTACAAGCGCTTGGACTACTGGACGGATCTGGCCGAGACGCTGGAGAGAGGCCTCTTCGACGCGATGTTCATCGCCGACATCGTCGGGGTCTACGACGTCTACCGGGATTCGATCGACCTCACGGCGCGCGAGAGCATCCAGCTTCCCGTGAACGATCCGACCCTTCTCGTCCCCGCCATGGCTGCGGTGACGAAGAACCTCGGCTTCGGCGTCACGGTGAACACGGCGGTCGAGCACCCCTATACGTTCGCCCGCCGCTTCTCGACGCTCGACCACCTGACGGAGGGGCGGATCGGCTGGAACATCGTGACGGGCTATCTCGACAGCGCCGCGCGCGGCGTCGGCAAATCGGCCATGGCCGAGCACGACACGCGATACGACCGGGCGGACGACTATCTCGACCTTCTCTACAAGCTCTGGGAAACGAGCTGGGAGGATGGCGCGGTGCTGAACGACAAGGCCGGGCGCCTCTATGCCGACCCCGCGAAGATCCACGAGATCCGGCACGAGGGTCCGTTCTACCAGTCGCGGGGCTATCATCTCAGCGAGCCCTCGCCGCAGCGGACGCCGGTGCTCTTCCAGGCCGGCACGTCCGGGCGGGGCCAGCGCTTCGCGGCGCGCCATGCCGAGTGCATCTTCATCTCCGCCTCCGATCCCGCCGCCGCGCGCAACGTCTCGGCCGAGCTGCGCGCGGCGGCGGTCGCGGCCGGCCGCCGGGCCGACGACATCCGCATCCTCGTCGGCCTCAGCGTCGTCACCGGCGAGACCGACGCCCTGGCCGAGGAGAAGCTCCAGGAATACCTGACCTATGCCAATCCGGAGGCGGGCCTCGCCCATTTCGCCGCCGGCAGCGGCATCGACTTTTCCACCTACGGGCTCGACGACGAGATCACCTACGGTCCGACCAACGCCATCCAGTCGACGACCGCCGTCGCGCGCCAGAAGCGCCTGACCCGGCGCCAGCTTCTGGAGCAGCTGCGGCTCGGCGGGCGCTATCCGCTGATCGTCGGCAGCGGCGACACGGTCGCGGCCGAGATGCAGCGCTGGATCGAGGAGGGCGAGATCGACGGCTTCAACCTCACGCGCACGGTCGTGCCGGAAAGCTGGGTGGATTTCATCCGCTTCGTCGTCCCGGCCCTGCAGGAGCGCGGCATCTACAAGACGGAGCCGCGCGGCGGAACGCTGCGCCGGCACATTTTCGGCGAAGGCGACCGCCTGCCCGCCCGCCATGCCGGCCTCCAGCCCCTGCGCCTGCAGACGGGCTCGGCCGCGTAAAGGGTCGCGAACCCTCTCGGGGCGGTTTGTCACACGTGAATCAAACCCGGGCGGAGCCGGCGGGTTCATCGTCGGAGAGCAGAGCCGGCCGGCTACGTGCGATCGTCCGTGCGATGCTTTAAAGGGCGAGGCATCCCTCCCTCGCCTGCCGCCGAACGGACCGCCTTGCCCCCTGCCGCCGCCCCGCCCGTCTTCGTCCCGCGTCCCCATCAGAGCGAGGCGCGCGACCGCATCCTCGCGGCGAAGGCCGAGGGGCGGCCGGGCTTCCTCCTCGGCGACCTCACCGGGCTCGGCAAGACGCTCTCGGCCTGGCTCGCCATCTCCGCGATGCCGGAGCGCGAGGTGCTGGTGATCTGTCCGAAGGGCGCGATCCCGCAATGGCGGCGCACGATCGCCGGCTCGCCCGCGGTGGACAAGAGCGTCACGCTTCTGAACTTCGAGCGCACCAAGCAGCTGATGGCGCCGCCCGCCGTCTCCAACCGCCGTTCGGTGCGCGCCCGCAACAACGAGCTGGCCCGCAAGGGCAGCCTGAAGAAGCCCTGGCCGATCGTGGTGATCGACGAGAGCCACCGCATCCGCAATCCCGCCTCGCAGCAGGGCCTCGTCTGCCGGGAGGTCGCAAGCTCCGCCGCCTTCACGCTCTACATGAGCGCGACCGCCGGCCAATCGCCGCACGAGCTGTCCTATCTCGGCCGGCTGCTTTCCTATGCCACGGGCGGCGCGCCGACCCCGCCGGGCGAGGAGATGGATGCGTTCCGCGCGCTGATGAAGCGGCTTTCGATCGGCCGGGCGAAGGGGCGCTGGAAGAACTGGGCCTGGGAGCCGAACGAGCGCGACCGGGACGTCATGTCGGCCCTCCTCTACAAGGGACCGAGGGCGATTGGCCTGCGGCGGCGGCCCGAGGAGATCGCGGGCTGGCCGGAGGTGCAGCGGGAACTGGCGCCGACCGCCCTCGATGCGCCCGCCCGCCGCCTCTACGACGCGACCTGGCGCGAGTTCCGCCGCGAGCTCGGCCTTCTCGGCGGCTCGACGCGCAAGCCCGCCGGCTGGGCGGCGGACCTGCGCTTTCGCCAGAAGGCGAGCCTCCTGCGCTGTCCCGGCACCGCCGATTTCGCGGCCGATCTTCTCGACGAGGACCAGCAGGTCGCGATCTCCGTCGCCTTCCTGGAGACGAGCACGCTTCTCGCCGACACGCTGCGCGGCCGGGGCTGGCGCGTCGGCGAGATCAACGGCGAGCGGAGCGGCGAGGCGAACGAGGCGACGCGCGTCGCCTTCCAGACCGGCCAGCTCGACGCCGTCCTCTTCACCGTCACCGAATCGATCTCGCTCCATCGCGGCGAGATGGACGGGGGCGAGCGCGAGCGGTCGCTGCTCGTTCACGACATGCGCCACAGCGCGATCCAGCTCCAGCAGATCGAGGGCCGCTGCCACCGCGACGGGCAGCGCGCCGTCATCTACTACACCTATGCGGAGGAGACCGTGGAAGAGCGCATCGCGGCGCTCGTCCTCGTCCGCATGTCGGCCATGGATTCCATCGCGGGCGACGATACGAGCCTCATCGACGCGATCGCCGAGACGCTCGGACAAGGCCTCGATTGAGCCGGCTTCGATTCAGGCTCTGAGAGCCGAGGGGCCCACCGCGTCCGGCTGGTCCTGGCGGAGCAGGAGGTCGCGCGCATGGGCCGCGGACAGGGGGCGCCCCAGGAGATAGCCCTGCGCCTCCTTGCAGCCGAGACGCTCCAGAAGCGCCAGCTGCTCGGTGGTCTCCACGCCCTCCCCGACCGTTCCGACGCCCAGATCGTGCGCCATCTGGATGACCGCCTTCACCACGGCCATGGCGCTCGGCTTGTCGGGCGCGGCCTGGACGAAGGTCCGGTCGATCTTGATCTTGTCGAGGGCGAAGTCGACGAGATGGGCGAAGGAGGAATAGCCCGTTCCGAAATCGTCCATGGCGATGGTCACGCCGAGCTGCCGGAGGATCTGGAGGCTCGCGGCGATCCGCTCGCCGTCCTCGACGAGGGCGGTCTCGGTCAGCTCGATGCAGAGCCGCGCGGCATGGAGGCCGCAGGAGGCGAGGACGCTCGCCACCGTCAGGGGAAAGACCTCCGATCTCAGCTGCACCGGCGAGGCGTTGACCGCGACATGCACCCCGGCCGGCCAGGAGGCCGCCTCGCGGCAGGCCTGCGCCAGGACCCAGTCGCCGATCTTGGCGATCAGCCCGGTTTCCTCGGCGATGGGAATGAAGCGATCCGGCGGAATGAGCCCGCGCTCGGGATGGTTCCAGCGGATCAGAGCCTCGAAGCCGACGATCCGTTGGTCGGGATAGCGGCAGATCGGCTGATAGAAGAGGACGAACTGGTCGCTTTCCAGCGCGAGCCGCAGATGGGCCTCGATCCAGCTCCGCTCGGTCGCGGCCTCCAGCATGCCGATCTCGTATCTCTGGCTCTGCCGGAGTCCCCGCGCCTTGGCCTTGAACAGCGCGAGATCGGCATATTGCGTCAGAGCCTCGCCGTCCCGCGTGTCGGCCGTGGTGGCGATGCCGACGCTGCAGCCGAGAACGACCGAATGCCCGAGCACGGCGATCGGCCGGGCGACCTCCTTGACGACGGTCTGGGTCAGCCCGTCGATGGCGGCCTCGTCGGCCGTGCGGGAGATGATGGCGAGTTCGTCGCCGCCGAGCCGGTAGGCTCTTTCCTTGTGCGTGCAGAGGGTCTTGAGGCGCCGCGCGATCTCGATCAGCACCTCGTCGCCGGCAGCCTGGCCCAGCGTGTCGTTGATCGACTTGAAGCGATCGAGATCGATGAAGAGGATCGCGACATCCTTGCCGGCCTGCAGCGCGGTCGCCAGATCCGTCTTGAAGGCGCGGCGGTTGCCGAGTTCGGTCAGCGGATCGGCGAAGGCCAGGCGTTCCAGCGCCTTCTGCGCCTCGCGCTCGCCCGTGATGTCGTCATAGGTCAGCACCGCTCCGCCATCGGCCATCGGCCGGCAGGCGACGGAGATGACGCGCCCGTCGTCGAGCTCGTGCTCGAGATAGGTCGTGTCCTCCTTGGCGAACCAGAGGAAATGGTTGCCGATGATCCGCTTGGTTCGCGTCGCGCTCCAGCCGAGGCGCTGACCGAGATGAGTCAGATAGGTTTCCCATCGCATGCCGACGGCGACGTCAGCGCCGTCGATGGCGAAGACCTGGAGAAGACGCTCGTTGAGAAGGGTGATGACGCCGTCGGAGCCGATGACGAGGAGGCCGTTCGACATATTGGCCAGCGCCGCGCCGAGGAGCGCGCCTTCCTGCCGCTGCCGGTCGAGCTTCGCCGCCGAGATGGCGATGTAGGACGCCATGAGGAGAAGGCAGAGGACCGTGATCACGAGCACGGTGACGAGCGTCGCCTGGTCCGTGCCGGCCCATCCCGTTTCCTCCATCGGCTCCAGCCGGAGGCCGAGCATGGCGACAAAATGGACGAGACAGACGGCCAGCACGATCGAGGCGACCGCCAGCGGCCTGTAGAGGCGCCGGCCCGGCAGCGAGAGGGCGGCCGCGAAAAGGCCGATGCCGAGAAGGGTGGACAGGAGAGAGGCGGTCGGCAGATGGGTCGCGATACAGCCTTCGAGAGCGCCCATTCCCGTGAAGTGCATCACGCTGACGCCGGCGCCTGCAATGCCGCCGCCGATCGCCTGCAGCCACCGCCGTTTCGTCAGGACGGTCGCCGCGAGCGGAAGTCCGATCAGAAGGATGCCGGTCAGGGCGGAG
This sequence comes from Aureimonas sp. Leaf427, assembly GCF_001425485.1. Lineage (GTDB taxonomy): Bacteria > Pseudomonadota > Alphaproteobacteria > Rhizobiales > Rhizobiaceae > Plantimonas. The sequence goes on from NZ_LMQW01000052.1 coordinate 97,420, forward strand.
AGCGCGGTGATGCCCGGATCGAATCCGACGATAAAGGGCTGCCGAAACCCCAGCATGGCGACGAAATGGGTGGTCCAGACACCCAAGCCCGCGACGAGGGTGATCGCGGCCATCCACAGGGACCGGTCCACGGTCTCGTTCGCCCGGGCCCGCTGCATCATCGAAACGAGCAGTCCCGCCGTGATCGAGCAGATCAGGACGGCGCCGAGGATGAAGGCCCCCGAATGATCTGCGACGAGATGACGGATCGCGGTTTCCATACAAGAGTAAGGCGATCAGAAAGTTTGCAACCTCATAAACGCCGCCCCCGTAAATATTGCGAAACCCTCGTCGCAAAACCGTTTTCGGCCGCGACTGGATGGCGGCGAAAGCGCCGGACTCCTCCCCTGGAACTCTGGCAAGCCCCGCTCTTCGATCATGAAAAAGGCCCGCCCGGATCTCTCCGCGGCGGGCCTTTTCGTTGCAATCGGAACGTCATGACGGCGCTCGTGAAAATGTCCGAGCCCCGGAGCGACATCGCCCCACGCCGCGATCCCTCGTAAGGGCCGCCGGTATCAGTCGTCCGCTTCGGCGTTGACGGAGGTCTCGGCGAGATCGGACAGGATGTCGTCCGTGTTCTCCTCCTCGATCAGCGTCTCCTTCAGAAGGGCGGCCGCGTCGTCGTGTCCGAGCTGGTTCGCCCAGGCATAGAGCGTGCCGTAGCGCGTGATCTCGTAATGCTCGACGGCCTGCGCGGCCGCGATGATCCCGGCATCGAGCGCTTCCGATCCCGCGAACTCCTCAACGACCTCCTCGCCTTCCGCGATGATGCCGAGGATCGCCTTGCACTCGACGCCTTCCGGCTTGGCGTCGACGAGGCCGAACACCTCCTCCAGGCGCTTCACCTGCGTCTTCGTCTCCTCGAGATGGACGCCGAGGGCCGACTTGAGGTCCGTCGAGGTGGCGGCCTCCATCATCTTGGGAAGCGCCTTCAGGATCGCGTTCTCGGCGAAATACGTGTCCTTCAGCTGATGCAGGAAGAGGTCGTTCAAGGTCTGGTCGGCCATGATCATTTCCGATCGATGTTTGCAGAGGACGATGTGCGCGGCAGGGGCGCGGCTCCGTCGGGACGGCGGGACGCGCCGCCGGCGCAGACCGGTAAGGGTACCGCGCCCCGCGGGTTCCGGAGAGATCGCGTAGCCGCTACCCGACGTTGCCGCGAAGCCAGGTTCTTCGCGCGAGGCCGGGCGTTTCGTCGCGGACACGGGCTTTGGAAAGGCCCGCTTGCGCGGGCCCCTGCAGCGTCGTCAGAGGCGGCACTGCCGCAGTCGGCCGTTCCGGTCCCGGTAGAGGTTGGAACGCGGGTCGTAGCTGCGATAGGTCGCAAGGCAGGCCCGATCGTGGCGGCTCAGCCGGAGACGGCGGTCGTCCCGGCGGTCGCGGCGGTCGTCCGAAAAGCGCGGGGGCGGGCCGCGGCGCTCGTAGCGGTCGTTCCGATCCTGGCGCATGTCCCGACGGTCGTCGGAACGCCGCTCGTAGCGGTCGCCGTCGCGGTACTGGACCTCGATCGACCCTGCGCTGGAGGGCGCGGCGAAGGCGGTGGCACCGACGAGCGCCATCGCGGCGGCCATCGCCAGCTGCTTGAGATTGATTGTCATGAAGGACTCCCTGTGGGCTCCCGCAACGGGCCACCGTCCCGTCGGTTCCGCTCCTCAGCTTCCGGCGTCGCCTTCGCCGGACCCGGTCCAAGCCTTTGAACATCAAGATGATGAGCCGGGCTTGCCCCACTCTCGATGGCCGTTGGATACAGCTGTCCCGGCGCGCCCGGCACCGATGTCCTCGGCGCGCGGGCGGGCGGCAGGCCAGGCGCGGCAGAGGGCGGCGTCCCGGTGGCAGGCTCTACGGGTGAAGCGCGGCGGTCACTTGTCGACGAGAAGGCCGACCGGCACGTCCAGCACGTCGGAGAGCACCGCGAGCTCCAAATTCTGCGGCTGCGATCCCTGCTCGATCGCAGCGAGGCGCTCCTCGGTCATGCCGGCATCCGCCGCGACGTCGTGCTGCGACAGGCCGGAGGACTGCCGGAACGCCTTAACGGCGGGCGCGCCCTCCCCGATCGCCTCGACGACCGGATCGGGGATCTCGAACGTGTCGCTCAAGGCTGCACCTCGCCGTCGATACCGGTCTCCTCCGCCTTCAGGCGCCCGGCGATCTGGCTGTCGGTCCAGCCGCGCAGCCAGTCCCGCCCCTGATCGGACCCGGAAGCATAGCCGCAGCTGCCGGTCGGCTCGGCCTGCAGGAAGGCGCTGAGACCTTCTTCGTAGGGAATGTTCGACATGGATTCGGCTCCTGAGGTGGAAGGGACTTGTTGTGTGGCCGGGATCTGAACCGCCGGCATCGAGGGTCGCTGCTCTACTGGATCGTCTCCCGCCGGACGACGAGGCCGTCGCCGACCCGGTCGCCCTCTTCCAGCGAGGTCAGCGCGGCCACCGCGAGATGGGAGGCGAAGGGGCCGTAGTTCTCAGGATCATGGACGTCCCTGATCCAATCGAGAGCCGTGTCCATCGCCGCGAGGATCCGTTGGGGAACCTCCTTCGCGAGGATAGGGGGCTCCTCCACCGGGCTTTGCCGTTCGCCCGTGAAGCGCACGACGGCGACGAGACGGTCGGTATCGTCCTTGACCGTGACCCTCACCTCCGCCCGGTCCGGCATCTTGCCGTCGATATCCTGGAGCAGCTCGCCGCAGGAGACGACCGCCGCCGACCACGCCTCGGCATCGTTCGCGAGTTCGGCACCGAGCGTGTCCGTGAAAAGCGAAACGCCGGAGACGTGGAAGAAGTATCGCGGCATGTGAGAGCTTTCGGCTGCCGCGCCATGCGCGGCCGATCGTCGGGCTCTGCAAACAACGGCGCCTGCGAGGAGGGCCTGAGGTCTCAACGTGGGAGCGACGAAATCGTTGCCCCTTGGGATTTCGACCGCTATCGGTCTCATACGAGGATCGAGGCCTGTCGTATCATGGATGTCACGCAGTCGCTCAATCTTATGATCCGGAAACTCGAAGGCTTCCATCCTCTCTCCTCGGCCGACAAGGATCTCCTGCAGCATCACAGCCGCACGATCCGCGAGATTCCCGCCCGGCAGGACATCGCGAGCGAGGGGGACCGGCCCGATTTCGTCTATGTCATGGTCTCGGGCTTCGCCTGCCGCTACAAGCTCCTCGCGGACGGACGGCGCCAGATCATGGCCTATATGGTGCCGGGCGATTTCTGCGATTTCCAGGTCTTCATCCTGAAGGAGCGGGACCATGGCATCGCCACGCTCTCCAACTGCAAGGTCGTGCAGATCCCGGCGGAAAGCGTCCTGGAGCTGACGGAACGCCCGGCGATCGCCCGGGCCTTCTGGTGGGCCACCCTCGTCGACGAGGCCACCTTGCGCGAATGGCTGGTCAGCATCGGGCAGCGCGAGGCGGAGGTGCGCATCGCCCACCTTCTCTGCGAGATGCTGATGCGCCTGCGCGCGGTCGGGCTGGTGGAGGGAAACAGCTATTCCCTGCCCCTCACGCAGGCCGACCTCGCCGATACGATGGGCATGACCGTCGTGCATGCGAACCGCATGCTGATGAGCCTTCGCGAGAAGGATCTGATCGCGATCGACGGGCGTCAGGTGACGGTGATCGACGTGCGCCGCCTCGAAGAGTTCGCGGGCTTCAATCCCAACTACCTCCATCTTCAGGCCGGCTCGACACCGAAGCCGGCGGCCCGGCAGGCCGGCGACGATAAAAACCCGACGCTCCAACCTATGTGAATGCTAAGCTTCAGTGAACGGTTACGTTTCTTTCGGGATAGAGACCTCGAGGAAACCGTCATGCAGAAGTCCGTCGAACCGGTGTTCGAACCGTCTGAAGACATCGTGCCGACGCTGATCCTGATCTCGAAGTCCATGCGCGCGCTGCACGGGATCAAGCTCGCCAGTCTCGGCTTCCACAATGGCCAGGACGAGCTTCTCCTGGTGCTCGACGAGACGGGAATGACGACGAGCGCTTTGGCGGACGAGCTCTGCGTCCGCCCGTCCACCGTCTCCAAGATGATGGACCGGCTGACCGAAAAGGGCCTCGTGTGCCGCGAGGACGATCCGCGGGACAAGCGCCGGACCATCGTGCGCATCACGCCCGCGGGCAAGGAGGTGTGCAAGCAGCTCGCCGCGGCCCGCCGGGAGCTCGAAGACGACCTGAGGCGGTCCCTGCCGGTGGATGTCCGCAGCTCGATCGTCGCCAGCCTCACCAAATGCCAGATCCACCTGACGAAGAAGCTAAGCCGGCTTAGGTAGAAGCCGGCTTACCAATTTTTGGGCGAACACGGTGACGGCCTATCTCCCCGTCGCGTGCGGCGAACGGCACCTTTCATCCCGTCCACCCTCATCCGCGCCATGCGCCGGATCGGGCCCACGGCCTTACGAGGCCGTCGCCGGCCCCTCGCGCCGCTTCAGGGGGACGATGCCGCCTTCGTCATTGTCGGGTATCGCGCCCGCCTCCGAGTCCGTCACCGCGTTCGCCTGCGCCTCCGGGTGATAGTCGGGATCGGGCGAGCCCTCGGCGCCGACCAGCGTGTCGGAAACACGGGGCGTATCGCCGTTCTCGGGCACCCGATCCTTCTCCTCGGCGGCCTTGCGCGAGAACACGGTCTTGCTCTGTTCGGTCACGATCAGGCCTCCTCGACATCGTGCGCGCTGAACTCCGCGAAGGCCTCGCGGATGACGGCGGCCTTCGCCTCGTCCTCGATATCGACGGACAGTTCGATCGATCCGTTGAGGGCTGCGTCGCCCCGCTCCTCGACGCTGGGCTCGCCGGCCTTGGCATCCGATCCCGCGACGTCCTCGCCGGCCGTGTTGTCGGCGCCCGCGGCGGCGACGAAGATGTCGGTCCGCTCGATCCCATGCTCCTGCACGAGACGTTCGATGGTCATCTCCGCCTCGCGCCGCGTCTCGAACTGCGCCGTCAATGTCGTGCCCATGGCTCGTCTCCTCTGGATGGTCGGTCCCGAAGGCAACGCACGAGCCGATCAAAGGACGCATGCGGCGCGCGATGTTCCGGGCCGTCATGGCTCGCCTGGAAAGAGAAGATGCCGGAAACCCGGCGGATACGGGAAAGCCTTGCGACGATCCGTCCGCTCGTCGCCTCCAGCCATGCGTCGCGCCGCCGGACGAGAAGCCCGCATCCGGCGCCGGGCCGCTCTTCAACGCGAAAAGGGCAGGCTCCTTTCGGAACCTGCCCTTCGTCGAAAGCCGTCGACGGCTTCTTAGAGCTTGCGATGCGCCGCATCCGAGAGCTTGTCGGCGCCGGACTTGACGGCCGACTTCGCGTCGCCGACCGCCTGCTGCGCCTCGCCCTTCAGTTCCTGCGCCTTGCCGTCCGCCTGGAGACGCTCGTTGCCCGTCACCTTGCCGGCGGCCTGCTTCACGTTGCCGATCGCCTCGTTGGCCAAGCCGGAAATCTTGTCGCCTGCGCTACCCATCGGTCTCTCCAGAGGTTCGGACGATGTTGTCCTGGGCTTGGAAATGCTCAGACGCGACTTTGGTTCAATTTCCGCGGCGCTGAAATCCGGCGCACGCTCGGCCGGGACAGGTTCGGTGGTCTCGACGGCGCGCGAAGGCCCGATTCTCCTGCCGCGCCCGTCATGGCTCCGAACCGTCGAGCGGCCGTTCAGGTCTTCAGCGGCCGGTTGTTCGTCTCCTTCGCCGCGAAGACCGAGACGATGGTGACGGCCAGCGTCGCCCAGACATAGATCTTCAGGGGCAGGGTTCCGGCATACTCGCGGTGCAGCGTCGCGAAGACCAGGGGCGCGATGCCGCCGCCGACCGCGCCGGCCAGCGTGTAGGCGAGCGAACTGCCGCTGTAGCGCACGCGCGCGGTGAACTGTTCGGCGACGAAGGAGGCCTGCGGCCCGTACATGGCCGAATGCAGGACCAGCGCGACGACCAGCGCGACCGTGATGAGGACGGGATCGCGGCTGTCGAACAGAACGAAGACGACGCTGATCCAGCCGGCGGAGAGGAGCGCGCCGCCGATATAGACGATGCGGCGGCCGATGCGATCGGACAGCGCCGAGAAGGCGAGGCAGCCGAAGCCGTTCGCCAGGACGCCGAGCATGACCCCGCCGAGCGCGGTCGGACGCGGGACGCCGAGGGTCTGCGTCAGGTAGGTCAGCGAGAAGACCACGAGGAAGCCGAAGAGCACGTCCGATCCGATCCGCGAGCCGGAGGCGACCAGGAGATCGCGCAGATGGCGGGTGAAGATCTCCGTGATCGGGGCCTCGGCCTTGCCGCCCTCCTTCTCGAGCTTCTCGAACTCCTTCGATTCCGGAACGCCCTTCCGCAGCCAGACGCCGAAGGCGACGACGAGAACGCTGGCGAGAAACGGCACGCGCCAGCCCCATTCGACGAAGCTGGCATCGGAGACCCAGGTCGTGAAGAAGGCCAGCGTCGCCATGCCCGTGACGATGCCCAGCATGGCGCCGACCTGCGCCCAGGAGGACTGGAAGCCGCGATGCCGGACGGAGGCCTGCTCCGCCGTCAGAAGCACCGCCCCGGCCCATTCGCCCCCGAGCGCGACGCCCTGGACGAAGCGCAGGAGGACCAGCAGAAGCGATCCCCAGACGCCGATCGTCGCGTAGGTCGGCAGAAGGCCGATGGCGAAGGTGCATCCGCCCATGAGGACGAGCGTCCACATCAGCACCTCGCGCCGGCCGACGCGGTCGCCCAGCCGCCCGAAGAGGAAGCCGCCGAGCGGGCGCGACAGATAGCCGACCGCATAGGTCGAGAAGGCGAGGATCGTGCCGGCGATGGGATCGAACTGGGGAAAGAAGATCTGGTTGAAGATCAGCGCCGCCATCGTGTTGTAGAGCGTGAACTCGAACCATTCCAGCGCGGTGCCGACCATGCTCGCGGCGGCGAGGCGCTTCGGCGACGGCCGTCGTCCGGCCTCGGCGGGCGGCGAGCCGGTCAGCGTGACGGTGCCTGCGTTCGTATCGGTCATGGATGTCCTCCCCCTGACGGCCGTCGAAAGATCGGGTCCTTGCGGAAGGAAGCCCCATCCTGTTCGGCTTTTCGTGTTTCCGGAACACCGCGGCTCGTTCCCGCCGCAGGCTGGGATGAGAGTGATGAGGGCCCGGAAGGGGATCAAGCGAGCCGGGACTTCTAACTGATATGCCGCTTGGTTATGCCGCCTTGGGCGGTGCCGGCGGCGGCGGCGTCGAAGGTCTGCCGCGCGAGCATCGCCGCGTCGCCGTCAGGTCGTGGCGCCCGGCCACCGGCCGGTCCGCACGAGGTCGAGCACCTGGAGGCGAAGCTCGCGCGTCACCGTGCGCGAGGCCAGCGAAAGCGGATGCTGCGTGGAGGTTCCCAGCATCATCGTGCGCGACACGTCCTCGCGCCGGATCGGACGGGCCGTCAGCCGGCCGGCGGCGACGTCGCGCTCGACGGCCGGATACGGCAGGATCGTCATGCCCGCACCGGTCTCGACCAGCGCCTTGATCGTCAGGAGGGCGTCGATCTCCAGCCCGACCCTCAGCCGGACGTCGAGCGCCTCCGCGGCGTGCTCCAGAAGCACGCGCAGGCCATGCGACCGGCTGGGCAGGATCAGGTCCAGCGGCGCGATCTCGGCGAGGCCGACCGGCCCGCTCCCCTCCGGCAGCCCGCCCTTGCCGATCAGATAGAGGCCCTCGACCAGCAGCTCGTCGGAAGACAGCTGCCGGGTGCTGCCGAGCTTGTAGAACAGCGCGATGTCCAGCCGGCCGCTGAGCAGCCATTCGGTGACATGCCCGCTGAAGGCTTCGATCACCTTCAGCGCGATGCGGGGATGCTGGGCGCGCAGCCGCTGGACGAGCGGCGGGATCAGGAAATGCCCTTCGGTGGGCGGCACGCCGAGCACGACCTGTCCCTCCGCGACCCCGCGCAGATCGCCGATCTCGCTCTCGATCCTCTGGAGGCCCGACAGGACCCCCGGCGCATGCGTCATCAGGAGGCGGCCGGCCTCCGTCAGGTCCATGCCGCGCCCCGTCCGGTAGAAGAGGGCGATGGCGAGGCTCTCCTCGAGAAGGCGGATCTGGCGGCTGATCGCCGGCTGGGTCACGCCGAGGATGGCGGCCGCGCGCGAGACGCTGCCGGCCTCGGCCAGCGTCACGAAGTAACGCAGTTGGCGAAGTTCCATGTCTGCGCGCCCCCTCCGTCCGACGCCGCCCCGGCTGCGGCCGCCGGACGAGACGCGGCGCGCGGGCGGGTCGAAGACCGATGCGATCTGACCGGATCGCGCGTCCCCGATCAATAGGCCCCCAACGAATCGATCCGTCCGCGGCGGGGAGGCCGGCGGCCCGTCGCGCCGACCGGCGTCCCCGCCGGCATAACTGGTTGAACCGGAGCGGTTCTGGTCAGGCCTTGCCGCCCCGCCGCATAAGACCGGGGCGAGCCCGGCGGCCGGCCGGGCCGCGCGCCATCCACGATCTCTGCGCCAGGGAAGACCGCATGCAGCTTTCGTCCGAACTCTCCAAAACCTCCGCCGCCCATCCACGGATCGCGTTTTCGTGGGCAGGCCAGAGCCGTCCCTCGTCGATCCCGAACGACCGGCGGATCATCGTCCACTTCGTCCTGAACGTCGAAAGCTGGCCTTTCGACCGGCCGATGCCGCGCGAGCTGCTGACGGCGCCGCACGGCACGCGGCACCTGCCGGACGTTCCCAATTTCTGCTGGGCCGAGTACGGCCTGCGGGTCGGCCTGCCGCGCATCCTGCGCCTGTTCCGGGAGCGGGGGATCACCGCTTCGGTCAGCCTGAACGCCGGCGTCGTCGACGCCTATCCGGCCTGTTTCGAGGCGATCCTGGAAACGGGGTGGGAGCTGATCGGACACGGCATCGACCAGGTCTCGATGCAGTCCGCCCCCGACGAGCGGGCGATCGTCGAACAGTCGATCTCCCGCCTGGAGGAAGCCAGCGGCCGCAAGGTGCGCGGGTGGCTCAGCCCCGGTCTCAGGGAAAGCTACGAGACGCCCGACATCCTCGCCGATCGGGGCATCGACTATGTCTGCGACTGGGGGCTGGACGATCGTCCCAGCTGGATGTCCACGTCCGGCCGCCCGCTGATCGCGATGCCCTATTCGCTCGAGCTGAACGACAGCGTGGTCTACGCGGTCGAGAAACACCGGTCCGACGAGCTGTTCTCGCGCCTGGTCTCGACCCTCGACTGTCTCGGCGCGGAGGTCGGCACCTTCGGCCCGCGCGTCCTCGGCATCGGCCTCCATCCGCATCTGATGGGGGTGCCGCATCGCTTCGTCTTCCTGCAGCGCATGCTCGACCGTCTGACGGCCCACAAGGACGTCGATATCCTGTCGGGTTCGCAGATCGCGGACTGGTTCGCCGAAAGCCAACCCGCATGAACGCGCGCCACCCTGCGATCCTCGACGCCTTCGCGGAGCGTTTCGCCGCCGCCCACACGGCCCTCGTGATCATCGACATGCAGAACGACTTCTGCGTCGACGGCTATGCGGCCAGCGCCGCCGGGCGCCCCCTCGCCGCCGCGCAAGGCATCATACCCTCGATCGCCCGCCTCCTCGCCGCGGCCCGCGAGGCGGGCGTCCTCGTCTGCCATGTCGGCTTCTGGACGCTGCCGGATCACGGCAGCGATTCCGGCCCCTGGCTCGCGCAGCGCCGGCGCTCGACCTACGCCTCCGACAGGATCGCCATCGCGGACACGCACGGCGCCGCCTTCGTCGACGCTCTGGCGCCTCTCGGCGGCGAGCTCCAGATCCGCAAGCACCGATACAGCGCCTTCAAGGGCACCGATCTCGACATGCTGCTGCGCGCGCAAGGCATCCGCAGCGTCGTGACCACCGGCGTCTCGACGAATGTCTGCGTGGAAAGCACGCTCCGCGAGGCTTTCGAGCTCGGCTACTACCTCTGTGTTCCGCGCGACGGCTGCGCCTCCTGGGACGCAAGCCTGCATGCGGCGACCCTGCGCAATGTCGAGGCGCGGTTCGGAATCGTCGGCGACGTCGATGGCCTCACCGAGGTCTGGAGGTCTCCGGCCTCGGCCCCCTCACCCCTTTCCCGAAAGGATGCAGCCCGATGACGACGTCGCTGACCGAGGACGCGGCGCGCTTCGCCGCCGGCCTCTCCTTCTCGGACATCCCCCCGGACGTCGTGCGCATCGCGCGGCGCTGCATCGTCGACGGTCTCGGCGTGATGCTGGCGGGAAGCCGCCACGAGACCCTCGTCGTGGCCGAGCGCTATCTCGGCAGGGTCGGCGGCCACGGGGTCTCGCGCGTCGTCGGGCACCCCGCGCTCAATCTGTCCGCGCCGCAGGCCGCGTTCTGGAACGGGCTGTCCGGCCACGTCATGGACTGGGACGACACGCAGCTGGCGGAGGGGCCGGGCCGCCCCTACGGCCTGCTCACCCATCCGACCATTCCCCCCCTGTCGGCGGTCCTGGCCGTTTCCGAATCGCTCGGGGGCGTCGGCGGCGAGGCTCTGCTGACCGCGTTCGTCTGCGGCGTCGAGGTCGAGTGCAAGATCGCCGAGGCGATCAATCCCGACCACTACAATCTCGGCTTCCACACCAGCGGCACGATCGGCACGTTCGGAGCCGCGGTCGCGGCGGCCAAGCTTCTCGGTCTCGATCTGGCCGGAATCCGGGCGACGATCGGCGGCGCGGCCTCCATGGCCGCCGGCATCCGCGCGAATTTCGGCACGATGGGCAAGCCCCTGCATGTCGGCCGCTCCTCCGAGAACGGCGTGACCGCCGCGATGCTGGTGAAGGAGGGTTTCACCTTCGACGACGACGCGCTGGACGGCCGGTGGGGCTATCTGGCGGTCGCCGGCCGCGGCGGCGAACCCGGCCTCGTCCTCGGGCGGTTCGGACGGCCCTTCGCCCTCGTCTCGCCCGGCATCAGCGTCAAGCCCTACCCGTGCGGGGTGCTGACGCATCCCTCGATGGATCTGATGAAGGCCGTGATGCAGGACGAGGCGCTCGCGCCCGCGGATATCGAGAGCGTGACGCTCCACGCGGCCAACAACATCCTCCACCCGATCCGCTACCGGATCGCGACGACCGAACTGCAGGGCAAGTTCTGCATGGCCTTCCTTCTGTCGGCGATGATCCTGCGCGGGCGCGCCGGCAAGGAGGAGTTCACCGACGCCTTCGTGCGCTCGCCCGAGGTCCAGGCGATGCAGGCGCGCGTTCACACGCAATACGATCCCGCGATCGACGCGATGGGACAGGATCGCATCCTGTCGCGGATCGAGGTGTCGACCACGGACGGACGGCGCCTCTCGCGCATGTCGGATCACCGCTATCGCGGCGGCCCGGATCATCCGCTCTCCGACGCCGAACTCGAGGAGAAGTTCCTCGACGGCGCTCGCGGCGTGCTGCCTCCGGCAAGATCTCGCGAGTTGCTCGACGCCGTCTGGCGGGTCGAGACGCTGCGGACCAGCCGGACGCTTCTCGACCTCGCCGCGGCCTGAGGTCGGGCGGACCGCCGGCCACCTCGGGCCGCGAAAAGTTCGCGCCCCGCGCGAGGCGGGCACTACCTTTCGATCCGACATCCATTCCAGCGTGGGGACAACACGATGCAAACGGTCGCCGGCGAGGGCTTCGACGAGATACGCGACGCGATCCGCGGTCTCTGCGCCCAGTTTCCCGCCGAGTATCATCGCAGGATCGACGAGGCGCGCGGCTATCCCGAAGCCTTCGTCGACGCCTTGACCAAGGCGGGCTGGATGGCCGCGCTGATCCCGGAGGACTATGGCGGCTCGGGCCTCGGCCTGACGGAAGCCTCCGTGATCATGGAGGAGATCAACCGGGCGGGCGGCAATTCCGGCGCCTGCCACGGCCAGATGTACAACATGAACACGCTCGTCCGGCACGGCTCGGAGGAGCAGCGCCGGACCTATCTGCCACGGATCGCCAGCGGCGAGCTGCGCCTGCAGTCGATGGGCGTGACGGAGCCGACGACTGGGACCGACACGACCCGGATCAAGACGACCGCCGTGCGGAAGGGCGACCGCTACGTCGTCAACGGCCAGAAGGTCTGGATCAGCCGGATCCAGCATTCCGACCTGATGATCCTCCTGGCGCGGACCACGCCTCTCGACCAGGTGCGGAAGAAGTCGGACGGCCTGTCGCTCTTCATCGTCGATCTCAGGGAGGCGCAGACCGCGGGCATGACCGTCCGGCCGATCCTCAACATGGTCAATCACGAGACCAACGAGCTGTTCTTCGACAATCTGGAAATCCCGGCGGAGAACCTGATCGGCGAGGAGGGCCAGGGCTTCCGCTACATCCTCACCGGCCTCAATGCCGAACGCACGCTGATCGCGGCGGAGTGCATCGGCGACGGCTACTGGTTCATCGACAAGGTCAGCGCCTACACCAAGGAGCGCGTCGTCTTCGGGCGGCCGATCGCCCAGAACCAGGGCGTGCAGTTCCCGATCGCCGAAAGCTTCATCGAGGTCGAGGCGGCCAATCTGATGCGGTTCGAGGCCTGCCGGCGCTACGATGCGCACAAGCCCTGCGGAACCGAGGCCAACATGGCCAAGTACCTCGCCGCCAAGGCCTCCTGGGAGGCGGCCAATGCCTGCATCCAGTTCCATGGCGGCTTCGGCTTCGCCTGCGAATACGATGTCGAGCGCAAGTTCCGCGAGACGCGGCTCTATCAGGTCGCGCCGATCTCGACCAACCTGATCCTCTCCTATGTCGCCGAGCACGTGCTCGACCTGCCGAGGTCGTTCTGATGGCGAGCGCGGGCAGGCCCCTGGAGGGGCTCCTGGTCGTTGCGATCGAGCAGGCGGTCGCCGCGCCGTTCTGCACGTCGCGCCTCGCCGATGCCGGGGCGCGGGTGGTCAAGATCGAACGGCCCGAAGGCGATTTCGCCAGGGGCTACGACGACGTGGCCAAGGGTCAGTCGAGCTATTTCGTCTGGCTGAACCGCGGCAAGGAATCGCTCGTGCTCGATCTCGCCTCGGCCGAAGGCAAGACGGCCCTGCAGGGCCTGCTCGAAACGGCGGACGTGCTCGTCCAGAACCTGAAGCCCGGCGCGCTCGGCCGTCTCGGCTTTGCGCCCGAGACCCTGCGCCGGCGCCACCCGCGCCTCGTCTCCTGCTCGATCTCGGGCTATGGCGAGACCGGACCGCTGGCGGAGCGCAAGGCCTACGATCTCCTGATCCAGGCGGAATCCGGCCTGTCCTCGATCACCGGCGGCCCCGACGCGCCGGCCCGCGTCGGCATCTCGATCGTCGACATCGCCACCGGCGCCACCGCCCATGCCGCCATTCTGGAAGCGCTGATCGCGCGCGGCGTCACCGGCGACGGCGCCGACATCCGCGTCTCGATGTTCGACGTCATGGCCGACTGGCTGACCGTGCCCCTACTCCACCAGGCGGGCGGCAAGCCCCCCCGGCGGATCGGCCTCGCCCATCCCTCGATCGCCCCCTACGGCGTCTTCACGGCGCGGGACGGTGGGGAAATCCTGATCTCGATCCAGAGCGACCGGGAATGGGCGGCGTTCTGCGCCGAGTTCCTGAAGGCGCCCGAGCTGGCGAGCGACGAGCGCTTCGCGCGGAACGTCGCGCGCGTGCGCAACCGCGCGCTGACCGACGAAAGGGTCGCGGAGGCGTTCGCCGGCTACGACGCGGCGGAGGCCCGGGCGGCGCTGCTGCGCGCCGATACCGCCTTCGCCTCGGTGAACGACATGGCGGCTCTCGCCGCGCATCCGCATCTGCGACGCATCACGGTGGAGACCTCAGCCGGCCCCCTCTCCCTGCCCGCGCCCGCGCCGATCCTCGTCGGAGTCGAGCGCGCCTACGGCGCCGTGCCGGCGATCGGCGAACATGCGGCACTGGACGAACGGGAAAGGCGCGCATCGTGAGCGAGGGGATCGACATCGACCGTCTCGGCGCCTGGATCGGCCGCGAGGAGGTCGCGACCGAGACCGTCGGCGCCGATCTGGCGCGCAAGTACCATGCGACCTTCGACGCTCCGGGCGAGCCGCCCGGCCCCGGCGAGGTCGTGCCGCGGATGATCCATTTCTGCCTGGCGCAGCCCGCCGCTCCGACGGGCGGGCTCGGTCCCGACGGCCATCCGGCGCGGGGCGGCTTCCTACCGCCGGTGCCGCTGCCGCGGCGCATGTGGGCGGGCGGCGACGTCCTCTTCCACGGCGACCTGCGCGTCGGCGACGCGGCGACGCGGACCTCCCGCATCGAGGCCGTCGTTCTCAAGGAGGGGCGCAGCGGCCCTCTCTGCTTCGTCACGGTCGGCCACCGCATCGCGGTCGACGGCGCGCTCGTGGTCGAGGAGCGGCAGGACATCGTCTATCGCGGGCCGGAGGCGCCCGGCGGATCGCCGGAGGCGGCGCCGCCGGCCGAGGAGGGTGTCCATCGGCGCCCGATGACGGCCGGGCCGCCGCTCCTGTTCCGCTACTCCGCCCTCACCTTCAACGGCCACCGCATCCATTACGACAGGCCCTATGCCCGCGAGGTCGAGGCCTATCCGGGTCTGGTCGTCCACGGCCCCCTGCAGGCGGCGCTGCTCTATCGTTACGCCGGCGAGTTGCGCGGCACTCCGCCGAAGCGCTTCGCCTTTCGCGGCCTCTCGCCCCTCTTCGACACCGACACCTTCGCGCTGCATGCGAGCGAGGAAGGCGAGGCGCTGAGGCTCTGGACCGCCAGACGGGCCGGCCCCGTCTGCATGAGCGCCGGAGCGCATTGGGCATGAGCGCGATCCTTCATATGCGCGTTCCGCTCTTCGTGCCCGCCGACCGGCCCGATCGCTTCGAGAAGGCGGCGGCGGCCGGCGCGGATGCCGTCATTCTCGACCTCGAAGACGCCGTCTCGCCCGGCGCCAAGGACGAGGCCCGCGCAGCCCTGCGCGGCCGCTTCGCGCCGCTGCCGCTTCTGGTGCGCGTCAACGGCCTCGGCACGCCGTGGCACGAAGCCGACATGGCGGCGCTGCCCGGCAAGGGCTTTTCCGCCGTGATCGTGCCCAAGGCCGAGAGCGGCGCGGCCTTCGCGGCCCTGTGCGCCGCCTCGCCCCTTCCGGTGATCGCGCTGATCGAGAGTGCGCGGGGCCTTGCCGATGCGCGCGGCGTGGCGGCGACGGGACAGGTCGCGCGCCTCGCCTTCGGCAGCATCGACTTCTGCGCCGATCTCGGCTGCGCCCACACGCGCGAGGCCCTCCTGGCGGCGCGCAGCGAGATCGTTCTGGCCTCGCGGCTGGCGGGCCTTGCCGCGCCGATCGACGGGGTGACGACGGCGATCGACGATGCCTCGGCGGTCGCCGGCGATGCGCGCCATGCGCGCGAGCTCGGCTTCGCAGGCAAGCTCTGCATCCATCCCCGGCAGATCGAGGCGATCCGCGCCGGCTTCGCCCCCGATGCGGCGGAGGTCGCCTGGGCCCGCAAGGTGCTCGCCGGCGGCGCCGGAGCGGCGGCCGTCGACGGGACGATGGTCGACGAGCCCGTGCGCCTGCGGGCGAGGGCCCTGCTGAGGCAGGCCGGCGAAGGCGCGGCCTGACCTGACGCCCCGAGAGATGCCGGGCGGCCGGCGTCCCGTCCCCTTGTGCAGGGTCTCGCGGATCGCCGACGATCCGCGAGACCCTGCCTCCCGATGCCCGCGATCGAGGCGCGCGATGGACCAGTTGACGGCTCTCAAGGTGTTCCGCGCGGCGGCCCGGTCCGGAAGCTTCGCCGAAGCGTCGCGCAAGCTCGGCCTGTCGGCCGGCGCCATCAGCAAGAACATCTCCGAACTGGAAGCCCATCTGAGGGTCAGGCTGTTCAACCGCACGACGCGCCGAAGGAGCCTGACGGAGGCGGGATCGGCCTATCTCGGGCAGATCGAGCAGGCGCTGGACGCGCTCGATCGGGCGGACGAGACGATCCGCCTCCTCTCCGACAGGCCGGCGGGCACGCTGAGGGTCGCAGCGCCCCTGTCCCTTTCGCTCGTCTGCTTTTCGCGGATCGTGCCGCGCTTCCTTTCGGCCTATCCCGACGTCTCCCTCCTTCTCGATCTCGACGACCGCAAGGTCGATCTCGTGGAGGGCGGCTACGACATGGCCATCCGGGGCAGCGACCGGCTGGAGGATTCCAGCCTGATGGCGCGCGCGCTGACGGATCTGCCGCATGTCGTCTGCGCGGCGCCCGCCTATCTCGCCAAACGGGAGGCGCCCTCCTCGCCCGAGGACCTGCCGCGGCACGACTGCCTGCGCTACACGCTGTCGGACCGGGCGAACGAATGGGTCTTTACCAGGGAGGGAGAGACGCGGCGGATCGCCGTGACCGGGCGTTTCCAGACGACGTCGAGCCTTGCGATCCGGGAGGCCCTCCTCGAAGGGCTGGGTGTCGGGCTCCTGCCTCTCCCCTATGTCGCGGCGGACCTCGCGGAAGGACGCCTCGTGCGGCTGCTCGGCGACTGGACGCTGCCGACGGCCACGGTCTACGCGATCTACCCCTCGCGTCATCACGTTTCCCCCAAGCTCCGGGCCTTCATCGAGATCATCACCGACGATCTCAAGACCTGGTCCGACCGACCGGGCGGACGGCTCGCGGCCGCATGGCCGGGCCGGTGAGGCTCGCCCTCCCCTCCCGGCCTTCGCGACGACGGGCGGCCTGGGAAGAACCCCGGCCGCCCGCCCCTGAACGAGGCCGCGCCGATCAGCGGCCGGCGTCCCTCGACCGGTCGAGCAGAAGCGGCGGGTTGGCGGTGAAGTCGATCCAGGGATTGTCGTTCAGCCGCCGGGAGGACTTCACGTTCGGCGCCTCGTAGCGCATGACGAAGCGCTCGGGCCCGTGGGCCAGGGCGACGACGAGCCCGTGCGGCGCGTCGAAGTAGCCGCCATGGGGACCAAGGCCCGGATAGCTGATCCGCCAGCCCTTCTCGCCGTCCTTCACCTCGCTGAAGCGGACCTTGGCGACCGTCTCGTCCTCCAGGGCGAAGAACCACGTATAGGGCCCGCCCGAAACGATGGTCATGACCTCGTCGATGCCGTGCCCGTCATCCGCGCTGTTGACGTGGAGGCGGCCGAACTTGCGCATGAGGAAGGCCACGGTCTCCGCGTCGAGCGCCTTCATGTCGTAGACCTTCGGATAGGGCGGAACGTCCTTCTCCGAGATGGAGAGCGCCCCGCCGCCCTCGACCGCGGGCTTGCGCCCGGCCTTGGCGATCTGGTCGAGGAGCCCGTCGCGATCCAGCGAGAAGATCGACAGGAGCCGGCTCTGCTCCTTCCCGTCGAGCGCCCGCGTCTTCGACGTCTCGATCAGGGACCGGCTCGCCTCGGGGATCGGAACCTCCGACACCCTCACGCCGACCTTGCCCAGTTGCTCGTCGACCGCCTCGAGACCGACCGCGTCGGGGCGCCCGTCGCTGAAGGACAGGCGGATGAACCGGCCGTCCTGCGCCGTCTCGGCATGGGCGGCGGGCAAGGCGAAGGCGGCGGCGGCGAGCGCCAGCGGAACTGCGAATCTGAAGAAACCCATGGTGCTTTCCCTCCTGTCGGACCTGTTCCCGCGGAACCGCTCGGCGACCGCGTCGCCCCCATATCCGGCTCCGGCCCGCGGTCCCGGTAGTCTCGTCTGCGGAAAGACACTCGTTCCCGCCGGTGAACGAGGCGGGACCGCGGCCTCGCCGGGCGCTGAAGGCCCGCGCCGGACAGGGCCCTCGCACCCTCGCGCCCTCGATCGACGGGCGCGCGAGACCCTCGCCGCGCTTTGCGACAATCAGCTATGCCCGGCATGCGCTATGTCCCGCCTGGCGAGAGCGGTAGTCTTGCGCGGGAGGGGGCGACGGACCTCGGCGAACGAGGCTCGGCGAGCCGGCGTTCCGGCCGGCGCCGGCCGTCCGGCCTCTTCGATGCGGGAGAGGGAGAGCCATCCATGGCAGACGCCATCGCCGATGTCGCACGCCACGTCGTCGGGACGCGGTTCGAGGATCTGCCGGCGGAGACCGTCGCCACGACGCGCCGTCTCGTGCTCGACGCGATCGGCGTGGGGCTCGCGGGAGCCCGCGGCCAATGGGCGGACGAGCTGCTGCGATGTGCCGTAGGCTGGGGCGGCGCCGGTCCGTGCCACGTCTTCGGGCGGGCCGAGCGGCTGCCGGCTCCCGTCGCGGCCCTGTTGAACGCCTGCCAGATCCACAATTCCGAGTTCGACAGCCTGCATGAAAAGGCGGTGGTCCACGCGCTGACGGGCACGCTGCCGGCCGCGCTCGCGGCGGCGGAGGTCCAGGGCGGCGTTTCCGGCCGGCACCTGATCGAGGCCGTGGTGGTCGGCGTCGATGTCGCCTGCGCGATCGGTTTGGCCGCCCGGTCCCCGATGACCTATTTCCGCCCGGGCGTCGCCAACGGGTTCGGCGCCACGGCGGCGGTCGGCAAGCTGCTCGGGCTCGACGAGGAGCGGCTCGTCGCCGCCTTCGGCGCCTGCTTCGCCCAGTCCTGCGGCTCGATGCAGGCCCACGAGGAGGGCTCGATGCTGCTCGCGCTCCAGATCGGCTTCAACACGCGCAACGCGCTGCAGGCCTGCGATCTGGCGGCGGCGGGCCTGCAATCGACGACGAACGTGCTGGAGGGGCGCTTCGGGTATTTCCGCCTCTTCGAGGACGCGAGCGATCCGGCGCCGGTCGTCGCCGCGCTCGGGCAGGTCCGGCGCATCGACGAAATGTCCCAGAAGCCCTTTCCCTGCGGCCGAGCCACGCACGGCCCGATCGAGGCGCTGCTCCGCCTCCAGGCCCATCACGGCTTCGCGCCGGAGGAGATCGAGACGGTCGTCCTGTCGCTGACCCCGGTGGCGCACGGCCTGGTCGGCCGTCCGCCGCGGGCCGGGATGGAGGCCAACTATGCCCGTCTCTGCCTGTCCTACTGCGCGGCGCGCGTCCTCGTGACCGGCGGGCTGACGATGAGGGATTTCGAGCCCGAGGCCCTCGCCGACGAGGCCACCTGCCGCATCGCGGCGACGATCAGGCTCCAGATGCTCGACGGCGCCGGCATCGACGCCTTCGCGCCGTCGTCGGCGCGGATCGAGCTGACGGACGGCCGCTGCCTGGAGGAGACGGTCGCCGACAGTCTCGGCCATCCGCGCCACCCCCTGACGCCGTCCCGCCACCTGGACAAGTTCCGCGGCAACTGCGCGCGCGTCGAAACCCTCCTGCAGGTCGGAGCCGCCGATCGCCTGATCGAGGCCGTCGGTCGTCTGCAGGATGTCCCGGACGTCGCGGAGATCATGCAGCTCGCCACGCCGCCACGCCGAGGGAAGCCGCGCGGCCCGTGACCGGCACCGGCGCGTTCACCGAGCCGAGGGAGAGGACCGGCTCTATCTTCCGAGCACGACGGCCAGAACGAACAGGGCGCCGGCGGCTGACGTGACGATGCCGACGGGCAGTTCCTGCGGCGCGAGCACGACGCGGCTGGCGAGGTCGCTGACCAGAAGCAGGATCGCGCCGAGAAGCGCGGACGTCGCGACGAGAACGCCGTGGCGCACGCCGACCAGCGCCCGGGCGAGGTGCGGCACCATGAGGCCGACGAAGCCGATCACGCCGGAAAGGGCGACCAGAGCCGCCGTCGCCAGCGCCGCGAGGGCGAAGACGAGGAGGCGCAGCCGTCCGACGTCGACGCCGAGGGAGGTCGCGGTGTCCTCGCCGCCGAGAAGCGCGTCCAGCCGGGACCGGAGCGCCAGCCCCGTGGCGACGGCGAGCCCGGCCCCGAAGATGCCGATCGGCAGGTTGCTCCAGCTGGCGAGGCCGAGGCCGCCCGCCGTCCAGAACAGGATGGAATAGGCCGCCCTCTGGTCGCCGGCAAAGACCATCCAGGTCGTCAGCGCGCCGAACAGGAAGGAGACGGCGAGGCCCGCGATCACCAGCCGCTCCGGCTCCCGCCCGTCTTGGCGCGCCATCAGCACCAGAACCGCGCCCGCCGAGACGAGCGCTCCGGCGAAGGCGGCGGCGGGAAGCGTCCAGACGCCGAGCCTGTCGCCGAAGACGGTGATGACCGACACCGCCCCCGCCGCCGCCCCGGAAGAGAGGCCGAAGAGGAAGGGATCGGCGAGATCGTTGCGGGTCGTCGTCTGGAGAAGCACGCCGACCACCGCAAGGCCCGCGCCGACGCAGACGGCCAGGAGAACGCGCGGGAGCCGGAGGTCGAGCACGATGCGGCCGATCGGCCCAGCGACCCCGTCGCCGATCCCGAGCGCTCCGGCGAGAACCCGCAGGACGTCGCGCGCCTCCAGCGGGGTGGAGCCGAAGGCGATCCCCGCGACCGAAAGGGCGATCAGCAGGCTCCCTCCGGCGATCCAGAGGAGCGCCAGGGGGCCCGCCTTGGCTGCGAAGGGCTTCATTTGCCCGCGAAATCGGCTGGGTGCAGGGCCTTGGCCAGAGCCTCGACGGCGTCGACATTGGCGGGGCCGGGCGTGATCTCTTCGTAGCGCAGCGGCAGAAACCGTTCGTTCCTCACCGCGTCCGTGTCCTTCATCGCCGGATGGCTCTTCAGGAAGTCGAGGAGCTTGCCGTAGCCCGCGCCGTCCTGGTAGTCGAGGAGAACGAGGAATTGCGGGTTCTTCACCGCCACGTCCTCCCAGGAGGTCGTGCCCCAGCTCATCGCCATGTCCCCGAGGACGTTGGTGCCGCCGGCCGCTTCGACGAGGGCCGTCGGCATGGCGAACTTGCCGGCCGTGAAGGGCTTGTCCTCGCCGGAATCGTAGAGGAACACGGAGACGGGCGGCTTGCCCCTCACCGCCTCCGCCACCTTGGCGATCCGATCCTTCCAGCCCGCCACCAGCGCCTTCGCCTCGCTCTCCTTCCCGAAGATCGTGCCGAGCGCGAGCTCGTCCTCGTAGAGGAGGTCCATCGAGGCGCGGGGCCGGGCCTTGTCGACCTGGGCGCAGCTTTCGCTGAGGACGTAGGTCGCGATGCCCTTCGGCTTCAGCGTGTCGGGCGTCACCTCTCCGCCGGGCTTCATGCCGTAGTACCAGCCGGCCATGAAGAAGTCCGCGTCGGCGGCGATGAGGGTCTCGATCGTCGGATATTTCGGGGCGAGCTCCGGGAGCGCTCCCTTGGCCGCGTCGAAGGCCGGCGTCGTCTTGTACCAGCCGGAGACGCCGGTGACGCCCGCCATCTGCGGCTGGAGGCCGAGCGCGAAGGCCATCTCGCTCATGTTGAGGTCGTGGACGACGGCGCGCCGCGGGGCCGCGTCGAAGGTCAGGGTGCGGCCGCAATTCTCGACCGTCACGGGAAAGGCCAGCGCGGGCGCGACCAGAAGAAGCGGCGCCGCGAGGGCGATGGCGGGCATGAGGCGCATGGCGGTCTCCGATGGATCGAGGTCAGGTGAGAGTCAGGCGGCGGGGGTGTCGAAGACCAGAAGGGGGCGGCCGGTCGACGGATTGGTGAAGGGAAAGCAGTCCATGTCGAAGACGCTGCGGACGGTCGCGGCCGAGAGGGCGGCGGCCGGATCGCCCAGCGCGACGAGGCGCCCGGACTTCAGGACGGCGACGCGATCGGCGAAGGGCGAGACGAGCGCGAGATCGTGCAGGACGGCGACGACCGTGATCCCGAGGCCGCGCGCGAGGGCGAGCATGTCGGCGCGGGCGCGCGGATCGAGATGGTTGGTGGGCTCGTCGAGGATGAGGATGGAGGGCTCCTGCGCCATCGCCCGGGCGATCGCGGCGCGCTGGCGCTCGCCGCCGGACAGGGTCGCGAGGCGCCGCGCGCCGCGTCCGCTAAGGCCGACCCGCTCGCAGGCCCGGTCCACGACGAGGGCATGACGATCGCTCGGGCAGCGGCCCCGATGGGGGATGCGCCCGAGGCCGACATAGTCGGCGACGGTCAGCCGGCCGTCCGGCAGGTCGCTCTGGCCGACGACCGCGATGGAGCGGCCGCGCTCGGCCAGCGAAATCCGAGAGAGGTTCCGCCCGTCGATCGAGACCGATCCGGCGCTCGGCCGGACCCGACCGAAGAGAAGGCGCAGCAGCGAGGTCTTGCCGGCGCCGTTCGGCCCGACGATCGCAAGCCGCTCCCCGGGAGCGACGTCGAGACGGACGCCTTGAAGAATGACGAGGGCGTCGCGCGTGACGAGATCGACCGACTCGACGCCGATCCGTCCGGTTTCGACCGCAGACAGCATAGGGCTTCAGCCCCGGCTTGGACGGGCCGGGCCAGCCGGTGCGTCCTGCCGAACGGGGCCGACGCGGCGGGAGAGCATGCGGATGCGGATCATGACGGGGCTTCTCGAGAAGGGGCATACGGGAGCGCCATGGCCGAGCGACGCGCAGGGGCGCGGTCCTTCGACCGGGGCAGGCGGCGGATCGTGCGGGCGAGCCTTCGAGCCCGGCCCGAAACAGGGACGGGTCGGCCGGGCGGCGCCGATCGCGCCTCGCGTCGTCGACGATCTTGCGGATCTGTCGGTGCTACGCGCGCCACCGGCGGGGTGGCGACGAGAACGGGCGTTCGGCACGGATGTGCCTTGTATGGGCCGTCATGGGCATCCTTTCCGAGCATCCCCGCTCGTGACAATGGATCGATCGCTCGACGGCAGGTCTCCTGGCTCGCGGACATCGCGCCGATCATCTGCCTTCCCGCCTCGGCCCTTCGGGCTCCGGCAGTGGCATGGCGCCGGGGCGACCCGGCGGCCCGCCGAAACGCTGAAGAAGCGTCCCGGGGATGATCGGCATCCGCTTACAGTTGCGGGGGCAGCCACGGTTTCGGCCCCGATTGGGTCGTCCTCACCGTGTTCCCTTTTAATCCCCCGGGCTCGTCGCCGCGGGGAAACCGTCGCGACGAGCTTACGCGGGAGGAGCCGGCGGCGTCAACGATCGGACCGGACACGGCGGCGTTGGGCGCGGCAAGCGCGAGGGCCGGCCGGCCTCAGGCGGCTTGGCGCGACCAGTCCGGGAACGGATCGGGGAGCTGCGTCCAGGCGCCCGGGGTAAAATCGGTCGCCTCGACGAGGCAGGCGTCGAGGCGGGCCCGGATCGCCGCCTCGTCCATCGGGTCGGTGCCGATGAAGACGATCTCCTGGCGCCGGTCGCCCCAGACGGGATCGAGGACCGGCTCCATCAGGCGGCGCCATTCGGGCGTCTCGGGCCATTTGGACCGGGGAACGGAGGCCCACCAGAGCCCGCGCTTCTGCGTCTTCACGACGGCGCCCGCCTGCGCGATCTCGCCGACATGGTGCGGGCGGGTCGCCAGCCAGAAGAAGCCCTTGGCCCGGATCACGCCCGGCCAGCCCTCGCCGACGAAGGCCTGGAAGCGCATCGGGTCCAGCGGCGCGCGGGCCCTGTAGACGAAGGAGCGGATGCCGTATTCCTCCGTTTCCGGCACATGCCCGGCAAAGCCGTTGAGTTCTCGATACCAGAGCGGATGCTCGTGGGCGCGCTCGAAGTCGAAGAGGCCCGTGCCGAGAATGTCGCCGAGCGGCACGGCGCCGAAATCGGCCTCGACGAGGCGGGCGTCGAGATTGAGGGCGCGGATGATCTTCAGCGCCGCGTCCCGCTGGGCGGGGCTGGCGGCCGAGATCTTGTTGAGGACGATCACGTCGGCGAACTCGATCTGCTCGACGAGGAGATCGACCAGGGTGCGCGCGTCGCCTTCGCCCGCCGTCTCGCCGCGGTCGCGCAGGAAGTCGGCCGAAGCGTAGTCGCCGAGAAGGTGGACGGTGTCGACCACGGTGACCATCGTGTCGAGCCGGGCGACGTCCGACAGGCTCATCCCCGCCTCGTCGCGGAACTCGAAGGTGGCGGCCACCGGAAGCGGCTCGGAGACCCCCGTCGATTCGATCAGGAGATGGTCGAAGCGGTCCTCCTCGGCGAGACGGCGGACCTCGGCCAAAAGGTCGTCGCGCAGCGTGCAGCAGATGCAGCCATTGGTCATCTCCACCAGCCGTTCGTCGGTCCGCGACAGGTTCGCGCCGCCGTCCCGGACCAGCGCGGCGTCGATGTTCACCTCGCTCATGTCGTTGACGATGACCGCGACGCGCAGCCCTTCGCGGTTGTTGAGGACGTGGTTGAGAAGGGTCGTCTTTCCCGCTCCGAGGAAGCCGGACAGGACGGTGACGGGCAGCTTTCGCATCGCATGGTCTCGCATCGGTCGATCGAGGCTGTAGCGTAATGTTATTTTGTAACCTCGACAAGCCTCGTTTTCGCGGCGATCTCCGATGTCCCGAAATGTCGTTCCGTTTCAGATTCTTGCTATCGATCGGGAGGCTCAGCCGCCGGGAGGGTCGGGCCGGCCGTCGCATGCCGCGAGGCGGATTGTCCGCCTGTCGCCACGACGCCGGCGGACTGCGACCGGCCGCCATCAGAGGAGGCGATGGACGTCGCCCACGAGGGTCAGGCTGATCACGACCATCAGGAGGCCGCAGAGATTTCGCTGAAGCGACAGCAGCATCGGCCAGCGCCGCGTCCAGACGCCCATCCGCCCGGCCGCCAAGGCGACGGAGCTCAACGTCGCCAGGCTTGCCAGCTTGTGCAGGAGACCCAGCACGAGCATCTGCACCCAGACCGGCCCGGAGGCCGGATCGACGAAATGGGGAAGGACGACGAAGAGGAACAGGAAGGATTTGGGATTGGTGAGGCTGCTCAGCGCCCCCTCCCAAAGCGCCTGCCGCGTCCCGACCGGCGACGCCGAGCCTTGCCCGCCCGCCTGGAGCGTCGTCGTCATCATCCGAAGGCCGAGATAAAGAAGATAGAGCGCCCCCAGCGACTGGAGCATCGGCATGGCGGCCGGATGGGTCCGAACCAGCGTTCCGAGACCGAAGACGAGAAGCCCGATCTGCGCCGTGCCGGCGATCACCACGATGCCGAGGATCGTCGCAAAGGCGATCTTCGGACCATGGACCATGCCCCGGTTCAGGATGAGCAGCATATCGGGGCCCGGCGACAGCTGCAGGATCACGACGCCGAGCAGGAAGGGCATCAGAGCGTCCGCGGAGGGTATGCCGAGCACGTGCATGGATGTCACGGGCCGGCGGCGGACGGAGGAACGACGCCGGCCGAGACCGGAGCGCTCGAGGTGGAGGGGCGGCGTTCTTCTCCGCAACGGACGGCAAACCCTCGATCGCGGAAGGGTTCGCGCGAAGCGCCCCCCTCTGCCTTGCGAGGCATCTCCCCCTCAAGGGGGGAGATCGGCAGCTTCGACGGCAGATCGAAACGAGAAGCGCCTGCGGCAAGCCTGATCTCCCCCCTTGAGGGGGAGATGCCGGCAGGCAGAGGGGGGCGCGAAGGGGCTGCACGGTCGGGTTGGAAGGGTTCGGGCGCCATCGAGCGCGGCGTGTCCGCCCCATTGCGCCCCGACGCCCCGGCCTCCGCCCGCCGTCCTTCGACGACCGACCGGCACCCTGCGAGGAAGCCACTCGCCACGAGCGCGACGCCCGCGCCTCGATCGAGCAGACGAGGAAGCGACGGCCGAAACCGGGACGCGGTGAGCCCCCCGATCCCGGCCGCCGCTTGCCGCCTCGGCGACGCTCCGAATCCAGACCATGCCCATGGAGACGACGGTATCCCCACCACGGCGCCTCGGCGGCCCGGCCAAGCCGGCGCGGGGTTGGGAGCCCCCCGGTGGCTTGCGGCCGCATGGGTTTCTGGACGAAGAGCGAAGCTGCCGAGGCCGGCAGCGAACCGCCACGCGCGGCGGCGCGCGGCAGAATGAACGATCGGGGCACCCGGCCCCCGGTTGCCCGGCCCTCGATGGCAGGGCGGCGAAGGCACGCCCTCAGCGGCCCCCCGTTTCGCGACGACTGCCGCTTTCCCCACGCCGTCCTCCCCTCGCCCGCAGCGTCGCTGGAGAGGGAACCGGATCGGCGAGAGGTTTATTCCAAGGCGCCGGAAATTCTTTCGGACCGCGTCCTATCAGCGGCCCTGACCTTCGAGAGATCGAAAGTCGGGGCGTTCCGGCAGCATTGGCCGCCGCCGCGTCTCCCGAACCTGCCGAGGGGCGGCGCGGGAGACAAGCGGTCCTTGGCCGGGGCCGCTCGTATCGACGGCCGCGATCAGCCGGCCGGCGCCGTCGCGGAGCGGAACAGAGCGGCGAACTCGCCGAGCTCCTTGGCATTGAGGTCGGAGGCGGCGAAGTAGTCGAGATCGCCGGCCGTCCAGCGCTCGATCCGAGACCCCTCGTGCCGGGCCGGTCCCGGCGGGACGCCTTCGCTTTTCGACACGACGGTGACGCTGATGACATGCTGGCGCCGCCGGTAGACGAGGGTCGGAACCGGCTTGCCCGCGACGATGTCGACGCGCCCGCCGACCAGCGGAAAGCCCTGCGCGGCAAGATCGGGCGCATCCGGCGCGATTGCCGTGCGGCCGTTGAACCAGGGCTTCACGGTGTGGCGATCGGACGAGGCGATGTCGAAGGGCTCGGGCGCGGCGAGGCCCCGCAGATGATTGGCGAAGATCGCGTCCTCGATCGGGCCGGTCGCCGGCCGTTCGGTCAGGTGGGACAGGCCGTAGCCGAGCGGCCCGCCGGCGAAGAGGCCGATCAGGAGGGCCGCCGCGATCGCCTGCCAGGACGGGCGCTCCCGCCGCTGCACCGCGGGCTGCGGCTTCCACGGCGGCCGCGGCTGCGCCTGCGGCAGGGCCCGCACCTCGGCGAACTGCCGGCGGACGCTGTCCGACAGATGGTCGGGAACAGGCGTCTCGGCCACGAGGTCGCGGATCGATCCGGACAGGCCCGACAGCTCGTCCCTTAGCCGGCGAAGCTCGGGTTCGGCCTCCAGCCGGCGCTCCATCTCCAGCGTCTCGCCCGGCGAGAGCTCGCCGTCGAGATAGGCGCCCAGCATCGGATGATCTCTGTCGTCAGGTTTCATCGTCGGCCAGATCGATCTGTTGGAGGAGAGACTGGCGGGCCCGCGCGAGCCGCGACATCACCGTGCCGACGGGAACGGCGATGACGTCGGCGATCTCGCGATACGAGAGGTCGTGATAGTCCCTGAGAACCAGAACCTCCTTCATGGCGACGGGAAGACGGTCGATCGCTTCCGCCAGCCACGCGGCCCGGCCTTTCGCGATCAAGGTCTCTTCGGAGGACGGCACGGGCTCGGCGGCGAGGCCACCGCGCTCCATGAAATCCCTGTCCTTCGGCATCAACTCGTCGACCGAGAGATTTATTCCCGGCCGGTTCTTGCCGAGCCAGGAATAGCAGGTGTTCCGGACGATGGTCATGAACCAGGCGCGGACATTGTCCTCGACCAGCCGGTCCATCGCGAGAAAGGCGCGGAGCGACGCCTCCTGCATCACGTCCTCGGCATCCGCCTGATTGCCGGTCAGCCAGCGGGCCAGGCGAAAGCCGTCGCCGAGGCGCGGCAGGACGAGGCGATCGAACTTCGCCCGTCTGTCCTCGCTCACGGAATCATGCACTGCGCATGGCTTCGATCTCCGCCAAGCCCGCACTTAAGCGGACGTCGCTCGATATGACAATGGCCACATCGGCTTAGAGGGAAAGCGAGATGCCGGAACAGAAGGCCGAGCGCGGGCTCAGCTTGCCAGGAGCGCGAGCGCCTCGGCATGGAGTTCGGGCGTCGAAGCGGCGAGGACGCGACCGTCGGAGGCAAGGGTCAGAGGATCGCCGCTCCAATCCGTCATCACGCCTCCGGCCCGTTCCACCACCGGCACGAGCGCCATGTAGTCGTAGGGCTGGAGGCCGCATTCGGCGACGAGGTCGCAATGGCCCGATGCCAGAAGGCCGTAGGCATAGCAGTCGCCCCCGAACCGGCGAAGCGCGGTGCGCGCCAGAAGCTGTTCGTAGGCTGCGACGTCCGCGCCCGAAAAGCTCTCGGGAGAGGTGGTGAAGAAGCGCGCCTCACGAAGGGTCCGGCACTTGCTCGCCCGAGCCGGAACGCCGTTCAGGAAGGTTCCCGCCGGGCTCCCCGTCCAGCGCTCGCCGAGCGCGGGAATGTCGATCACCCCGAAGAGCGGGCGCTCCTCTTCGAGAAAGGCGATGAGCGTTCCGAAGAGCGGCAGGCCGCAGACGAAGCTCTTGGTGCCGTCGATCGGGTCGATCACCCAGACGGGGCCGCTGCCGGACTTCACTCCCATCTCCTCGCCGAAGATGCCGTGATCGGGAAAGCGCGCCTCGATGCGACGCCGCAGCTCCGCCTCCACGGCCCGGTCGGCGATCGTCACGGGGCTTTCGTCCGCCTTGGTCAGGATGTCGAGCGAGGTGCGGAAGTGCCGGAGGGCGATCGGGCGCGCGGCGTCGGCGAGCCCTTCGGCGAAGGCGAGGCCTTCCGCCGCGTCGGACGGAAGCGTCGGTGTCAGCGTGTCCGGCATGGTGTCAGAGGGCCTTCAGATAGGCTGGCCAGCGCGGATCGCTCATGATCGAGCGGGCCCGCATATGCTTCCAGACGCCATATTTGTAGAAGTCGAAGTCGAGGGTGGAGATCTTGTTCTGGACCATGGCCCAGGTGGACCACTTCACGTCCGCCAGCGCCTTGTGGACGACGAGGCGGGCATAGAGGGCTTCCTCGTAGCGGCCGAAGTAGAGTTCGATCAGTTCGCGGTCGATGCTCTCGGGAAAGAACATCTCCCCGCTCCAGATGCCGAGATCGTAGATTCGGTCGTTGTTGGAGGCGTATTCGAAGTCGATCAGGAGGATGGAGCCGTCCGCGCCGATCAGGAAGTTGCCGGGCATCGGATCGTTGAAGCAGGGCACGAGGTCGAGGCCGGAGGCTTCCAGAGCCTGCCTCGCCAGCCGGACCTGCCGCTGAAGCCAGGCATGGTCGGCCGGCACCACGCCGCCGAGCGCGGCGACCTGGGCGTCGTGCTCGTCGATCATGTCGAACACGGTCTTCGTCAGCGGCAGGAGCGGCGCGTCGTGGAAGCGCCGGTAGACGCGCATCGCCTCCGCCCGCAAGGCCGGATCGGCGAAGTCGCGGTGGGTGGAGGCGCGGCGGCCGTCCACGAATTCGGCGATCTCGATATCGGCGTGGTCGAGATAGTCGAAGGTGCGCGGCCCCAGCCCGATCGCCTCCGCCTGACGGCTGGCGGCGCGGGCGGCGGCGCGGTCGATGAACATCTCCGTGCCGCGCCCCGGCAGTTTGACGAAATAGGGGCGGGGATCGCCCTCCACCTCGACGCGCCAGTTCATGTTGCTGATGCCCCCCGTGACGGGCCGGTAGCGCAGCGGGCGCTCGGCCCAGGGCGCGGCGTCCGCGAGCGCGGCTTCCACCAGCCGCTCGGCATCCGTCGAGGCTTCTCCGAGTGTCTTCATGGCGCCCTCATCCGAGCTTTCTCAGGGTCTCTTCGAAACCCGGCCTGTTCAGGAGCATCCGGCAGCGCAGGAAGCGCCAGCCGGCATATTTGCGGAACTCCAGGCCGGTCCGCGGCGACAGCCGGTCGAGAACAAGGGCGCGCAGGCCCCAGTAGAGATCGTCGGCCGCCGCATAGGCCCGGCAGCGGTTGAAGACGGCGGGGCGGAAGGCGCCCTCGGCGATCTCCACGCCGAGCCGCATGTCGTCCTCGAACTGGAAGGCCTCGTTGAGGAGGGCGCCGAGCTGCTGGTGCGGATCGCCGTCGCCGGCCCTGTCGAAATCGACCAGACGCAATGCGCCGCCGGGGCCGAAGAGGAGGTTCGAGGCATGGGGATCGTTGTGGAGAGGGCGGATTTCGCTGCCGGCCGCCTCGAAGGCCGCCTCGATCGCCGCGACCTCCTCGAAGAGCCACCAGGCATCGGGCGGCAGGGTGGCGGCGTCCGGCCCCAGAAGCGCCCTCATGTCCGCGATGCCCTCGAAGACCGAGGCCGGCCGCCCGAACCGGGCGCCCCCGGCGACCTTCGCGAAGGCGCCGATCACGGCGGCGAGACTGTCGCGGCGCGACAGAAGATCGAGCGTCGCCGGGCGCCATTCGGGGCCAAGGCGCTCGAAGAGGATCGCGCCCTCCTCCGCCGCCAGACGAAGCGGCCGGGGCGCGAGCCCCAGATCGGCGATCGCGCTCGCGGCGCGAAAGGCATGGCCGGCATCGAGAAGGCCGGACAGCGCGGGCTCGCCGACCTTCAGGAAGAAGGCGGGTTCCTCGCCTCCCTCCGCCGTCACGAGAAAGCTCGCCGATTCCACGCCGTGATAGGAGGGCGAGGCGGCGCCCTCTACGGCGATCTCGAGCCGCGGCCGCTCTCCGACGAGATCGCGCGCCCCGGCAAGGGCCGCGATGGCCAGCCGCTCCGGCGTGTCGGGCAGGCTCGCCGGCATGGTCACGCCGCCTCGTCGCGAGACTGCAGCGCCGCCAGACCGTCCGTCGCCAGCGTCATCAGCATGTCGGCCAGAACCTGCGTTCCGAAGGCCTGGTCCTCCGGCCGCGTCAGCTCGGTCGGGTGGTGGATGACGCCGCCGACGCTCGGGACCGCCAGCACGATGGAGGGGCAGACCGCCGCGAGGCTCACCGCGTCGTGCCCGCCGATCGTGTCGAGATGCCGGGAGACGACCCCGTGGCCGGCCGCGCTCCGCTCGGCGAGGCCGACGAGGCCCGCATCCATCGGGCCCGCGATGCGCCGGTCGACCGAGCGGATCTCGAAGCCGACGCCCGCCTCCTTCGCCGCCGCTTCGATCATCGCGTTCAGCCGCTCCTCCGCCTCGGCGAGGACCGTGGCGGAGCCCGACCGGAGCTCGATGAAGAGCACGGCCTCGCTCGGCACGGTGTTGGGCGAGTTCGGGAAGACCTCCAGGCGCCCGACGGAGGTGTGGAGGTCGAGCCCGTAGGCGCCCGCCAGCGCCTTCAGCCCGGTCACGACATGGGCGCCGGCCAGAAGCGCGTCCAGCCGCTCGGCCATCGGCGTCGGGCCGGTATGCGCCTGCCGTCCGAGGAAGGCGAGGCGGTACTTGGTGGCGCCCCAGAAGCGGGTGAAGATGCCGAAGCGGGTGTTCTCGCGCTCCAGAAACGGCCCGCCCTCGATGTGAAGCTCCACATAGGCGCCGGGCACGGCGACATGGTCCGTGCCGGCATAGCCGATGGAGGACAGGGCCTCGCCCACCGATATGCCGCTCCCGTCGCGCCGCTCCAGCGCCCAGTCGAGCTCGGCCGCCCCGGTGAAGACGCTGGAGCCGAGAAGGCTCGGCTGGAAGCGCGCGCCCTCCTCGTTCGTCCAGTTGACCACGGCGAACTCGCAGGCCGAGAGGACGCCGCGCCGCTCCAGCGCCTCGCGCACGGCGCGGATCGCCTCGCAGGCGGAGACGACGCCGAGCGCGCCGTCGAACCGCCCGCCGTTCGGCTGGCTGTCGAGATGGGAGCCGACGAGGACGACGGGCGCGTTGGACCCGCCCATGCCGGCAAATCCGAACTGGTTGCCGATCGGGTCGATCTTGCCGGCAAAGCCGTTCCCGGCGAACCAGGCGCCGAGCCAGTCCCTTGCGCGCCCGTCCTCGGCGGAGAGCGTCAGGCGCATCATGGACCCGTCCTCTCCGCCGCCGAAGGCGGAGACGGCGGTCATCATGGCGTCGAGCCGGGCGGGATCGATGAGGGCGCCGGAGCGCTGCAGAGTGTCAGGCATGAAGAACGTCCACGTTCGATTGCTGGAAGGCTTGTGCGAAGTCGGGAGGCGGGGCTGCGTTGGTGACGAGCGTCTGGATCTCGGAAAAGCCGAAGGTCCGCACCGTGCCGAGGCGGCCGAACTTGGAGCCGTCGGCGAGGATGACGCTGCGGCCGGCCTGCTCCACGGCGGCGCGGCGCAGGGCCGCCTCCTCCTGCCCGATGTCCATGAAGCCATGCTGGATGTGCACGGTGACGATGCCCATGACGGCGAGATCGTAGACATGCTCGCGGATGCCCTGGAGCGTCCGGTGGCCGTAGAGGCCCTTGTAGTCGGGCTTCAGGAAGCCGCCGAGGACCACGACATCGGCCACCGGATCGGAGGAGAGGAGGGCCGCGATCGCCACGGAATTGGTGTGGATGGAGACGCGCCGGCCGACCAGGAGGCGGGCGAAGGCGAGCGTCGTCGTGCCCGTGTCGACGAAGATCGTCATGCCGTCCTCGATCAGCGGCAGGGCGACCTGCGCGATGCGCGCCTTGTCGCGGGCCGAGACGCGCAGGCGCTCGTCGAAGGGCTGGTCGGCCTCCTTGCGGTCGGTGACGGCGCCGCCGTAGACGCGCCGGGCATGGCCCTGCATCTCGAGGTCGCGCAGGTCCCGGCGGACCGTCTCGGTGGAAATGCCGAGCCGCTTGGCCAGATCCTTGACGCTGACGCGCCCGTCCCGGCGAAGCTCGCCGAGAACGAGTTGCTGGCGCTGCTCCGTGATGCCCATCGGCGATGTCCTTCCCCGTCCCGCGCCGGCCGAACGGGACCGGCGCGCGGACGAATGGTTGTCACGCCGGACCAAGGGCGGCAATTCGTCCTGGACGAGCATCAGAGCGCGGCCGAAGGAGAGAGACCCTGCGCCGCCAACGCCTGCGGGCTCGGCACGAGGTGGCAGGAGGCCAGATCCTGCGCGCCGCGCACGGTCAGATGCGGGTTCCTATAAGCGCAAGGGGCGAAGGCCTGCGGGCAGCGCGAGCGGAACGAGCATCCCTTCGGCAGATCGATCGGGCTCGGCGGCTCGCCCTCCAGGAGGCAGTCCTCCGGCCGGTAGCGCCGCGCCTCCAGGGTCGGCATCGCCGAGAGGAGCGCCTTGGTATAGGGGTGGCCGGGATCGAAGAAGAGCCGCTCGTTGTCGGCCAGCTCCACCACCTCGCCGAGATACATGACCGCGATCCGGTTGCAGACCTTCCGCACCATCGCCAGATCGTGGCTGATGAAGATGTAGGTCAGCGAATGCCGGCGCTGGAGCTTCTCGAACAGGGCGAGGAGCTTGAACTGCTCGCCCTGGTCGAGCGCCGACAGCGTCTCGTCCATCAGGAGGATCTCGGGATCGAGAACCATGGCCCGCGCGACGTTGATGCGCTGGCGCTGGCCGGCCGAGAGGCCGACCGGCAACTCCTCGTAGAGCGAGACGGGAAGGCCGACATCGTCCATCACCTCGCGCACCTTCTCGCGGATGAGCCGGGCGTCGCGCCAGCCGTGGATGCGAAGGGGCGTCTCCAGCATGGCGCCGATGGCCGTTCGCGGCGGCAGCGAGGCGAAGGGGTCCTGAAGCACCAGCTGGAGCTTGCGGCGGAAGGCCAGAAGCGAGGCGCCCGAGAGCTTGGCGATATCGCGGCCCTCGCAGAGGACCTCGCCGGCGCTCGGGCTTTCCAGCCGGCTGAGAAGGCGCATCAACGTGGACTTCCCGCAGCCGGATTCGCCGACCACGGCGAAGCTGTCGCCCTTGAAGACGTCGAAGGTGACGTTGCGCACGGCCCGCAGCTCGTTGGTGCCGCCGAAGGAGCCGCGCTTCTTGACCTTGTAGGTCTGCGACACGTCGTTGAGGCGGATGACGGCGAGCGGCGCCTCGTTCGTTTCCGCCGCGCGCGGCAGCGCCGGCGACGCGCTCCAGATGGCGGGCGTTTGCGCGACGAGATCGCGCGTATAGGCGTGGCGCGGGTTGGCGACGAGGTCTTCGGTCGCCTGTTCCTCGACGAGCCGCCCCTCCGCGACGACGAGGATGCGGCTGGCCGCCTCGCGCGCCACCGGAAGCGAGGAGGACACGAAGAGGACGGAAGTCTCGAACCGGTCGCTCAGCTCGCGCATCAGGCGGATGACCTGCGCGGCGACCGTCACGTCGAGCGGCTGCGTGACGTTGTCGGCGACGAGCAGCGCGGGGTTGGAGACCATGGCATCCACGATCAGCGCGCGCTGCATCATGCCGCCCGAGAACTGCGAGGGATAGTCGTGGAAGCGCGCCTTGGCGGAGGGAATGCGGACGGCGGCGAGAAGGTCGATCACGCGCGGCTCGGCTTCCGCCCGGCCGATCTCGGGCACGACGGCGCGCAGCTTCTCCACGATCTGCCGGCCGACGGGCAGCGTCGGATCGAGCGCGCCCATCGGGTCGGCGCCGACATAGGCGATGTCGCGGCGAAGGCGGCGCATCTCCTCGGCGGGCAGGCCGAGAAGGCTCCGCCCGCGAAAGCTCACCGTTCCCGCGCGGATCGCCAGCGGCGGCGTGATCCAGTTGACGACCGCCTTGGAGAGGACGGTCTTGCCGGCGCCGGACGCGCCGACGATCCCGATGATCTCGCGCGGCCGGACCTCGAACGAGATGTCGTCGAGGACGGTGCGCTCGCGTCCGGGAAGGACGAGATCGACGGTGAGGCCCTTGACGGACAGGACCGGAGAGGGCGAGGCACCCGCCCCGTCGAGCGGATCGGCAGACAGGTCCCGCATCAGACGCCTCCGTGGATCGAGTTGCGGGCGCGCTCGAAGGCGGCCCCCATGAGGTTGATGCTGATCAGGGTGAGGCCGAGGAAGACGCCAGGCATGGTGGCGATCCACCAGGCGTTGAGGAGGTACTTCCGGCCGTCCGCGATGATGTTGCCGAAGGTCGGCGTTGGCGGCTGCACGCCGAGGCCGAGAAAGCCGAGCGTCGATTCGAAGATCATCATGCGCGCGACGTCGAGGACGGAGGTGAAGAGAACCGGCGGCACGAGGAGCGGCACGAGCAGGGTCAGGATGATGCGGGCATGGGTCGCGCCCGACACCTCCGCCGCTCGCACGTATTCCGCCTTCCGCTCGGCCATCACCACCGAGCGCATGACGCGCGCATAGACCGGCCAGTTGGAGAGGCCGAGCACGAGGATGATCGCCGGGATGGTCGGGCGCGAGACGCCGAGCACCGCGATGGCGAGGATGATCATCGGGATGGAGAGCTGCGCGTCGGTGAGGCGCATGATGACCGTGTCGGTGCGGCCGCCGAAATAGCCGGCGATCGTGCCGAGCGCGCAGCCGATGAGAAGCGTGACGACGACGGAGGCGACGCCGATCAGGAAGGAGTAGCGCAGGCCGACGAGGCTGCGCACCAGCATGTCGCGGCCGATCTGGTCGGTGCCGAGCGGATGGGCCCAGCTCCATTTGTCGCCCATGAAGAGCGGCGGCAGGAGGCGGGCGCGCACGTCCATCTTGGTCGGATCGATGCCGCTGAGCTCGGGATAGAAGGCCGCGGCGAGCGCCAGGAGAAGAAACAGCGCAAGGCCGATGCGGAACTCCGGCGAGCGCGCGGCCCGCGACAGGATGCGCCGGCCGATGGAGCGGGCGGCGGAGGCCGAGCCCATGGGCACGGGCGCGACGGTCGGATCGATGGCGCTCATCAGTAGTCGAGCCTCGGGTCGATGCTGGTCGCGGCGAGATCGACCAGGATGTTGATGAGGACGAAGATCGCGCTGGTGACGATCGCGATGCCCTGGATCAGCGGAAAGTCCCGCTGGAGAACGGCGTTGATCGTGAGAAGCCCGAGGCCGGGATAGTCGAAGATGTATTCGACGATGATCACCCCGCCGAGCAGGCTGGAGAACTGCACGCCGAGGAGATTGAGAAGCGGAACGGAGGCGTTGCGCAGCGCGTGGTTCGCCACGATCCGCGGCCGGGCGAGGCCCCGCACATGGCCGACCGCCACGTAGGACGAGGCCATCTGGGCCGCGACGGCGCTCGACAGCGTGCGGATCAGGACCGGCGAGAGCTCCACGGCGAGCACGATCGCCGGCAGGATCGTGTAGGAGAATCCGCCGTAGCCGATGGCCGGCAGCCAGGCGAGCTTCACCGACAGGAGCAGCGCCAGCACGATGCCGAGCCAGAAATTGGGCAGCGAGATGAAGACCGAGGAGACGTAGAAGGCGAGCTTGTCCGGCCAGCCTCCGGGTCTGAGGCCCGCCGCGATGCCGAGAACGGCGGAGAAGAGAAGGGCGATGACGAGCGCGGTCGCGGCCAGCTGCAGCGTCATCGGCAGGGTTTCGAGGATGAGGTCGAGGACCTTCGCCCGTTCGCCGCGCGTCGTGTCGTCGAAGGAGGAGCCGCCCGTCGATGCGCCGTTGGCCGGGCGCACGAAGGACTGGCCGAGATCGCCCTGCACGACCTTGCCCATATAGTGGCCGAACTGGACGAGGATCGGGTCGCGCAGGCCCATCTCGGTGGCGATCTGCTCGATCAGGGCCTCCGGCGCCATGCCGCCCGCCATCAGGCGCACGGGATCGCCCGGAACGACGCGCAGCAGCGTGAAGATCAGGAGCGAGACGAGGAAGATGATGACGGCGCCCTGCACGAGGCGCCGGGCGAGAAAGCTGAAGACGAACATCGGGCGGGCGAACTCCGGCGGGACCTGAAGGGTGGGAGAAGCCGCCCCGGCCGCGTTGGCGCGGCGGGGCGGCTTTCGATCAGGCGGGCTTGGAGGCGTCGATCGAGCCGTCCGGGTAGATGTAGAGACCGACGAGATCCTTCTGCATCGCGTGGATCATGACCGAGGTGAAGAGCGAGAGGGCCGGCATCTTGGAGGCGAGAAGCGGCATGGTCTCGGTCTCGAGGATCGTCTTGCGCTCCTCCAGCGTCGGGGCGCTGCGCTCCTTGTCGAGGCTCGCGTCGAGCTCGGCATCCTCGATGCCGCAGATGCGGTGCGAGGAGGAGTGGAAATGCGTGCGCAGGACGAGGTCGGGCTCGGGCGAGCCCGTCGACCAGCCGCAATCCACCATGTGGCCGGGTCCGCCGCCGGGCCGGTGGTAGAGCTGCTCGTTCCAGGCCGCCGGCTCCAGCACGGTGAGGCTGACCGGGAAGCCCTGCTCGTTCAGCATGGCGGTGAGCACCTCGCCGTATTCCTTCGTCTTCGGATAGAAGCCGACCGAGGTGATGTATTCGAGCGGCGGCAGGCCCTCGCCCTTGGGAAAGCCGGCCTCCGCCAGAAGCGCCTGGCACTTTTCGGGATCGTAGGCGGGGTAGTTGGGAAGATCGACATAGCCGAACTTCACCGGCGAGACGAAGTTCGCCGAGGCACGGCCGGCCGAGCCGAGGATTTCGCCGATCAGCGTGCGGTCGATCGCGTGGCAGGCCGCCATGCGCACGCGCGGGTCGTTGAAGGGCGGCTTGGAGCAGCGGAACCAGAGATACTTGTTCTCGACCGACACCACCTCGTTGATGGCGATGTTGGGGTTCTCCTTCACCGTGTCGACCTGTTCGGGCTCCAGGCGCTCGACGATCGAGGCCTGCCCGTTCATCAGGGAGAGCATGCGGGTGGTGGAGTCGCCGGTGAAGGTGAAGCTGATGCCGGGAATGGCGGGCTTGCCGCGGAAGTAGCCGTCGAAGGCTTCGAGCACCGTGTCGTTGCCGCGCTGCTCGACGAACTTGAACGGGCCGGTGCCGTTCAGCCGCTGCGAGAGAGGCCCGCCCGGGCCGGCCGCGACGTCCTTGGCCGACATGATCGGCAGGAAGGACGCCAGGAAGATGAAGAGATGGGCGGGATAGCCGCCCTTCGACGTGTCGACGACGACGGTGTAGTCGTCCGGCGTCGTGATGGTCAGCGTCTCGGTCGGGCCGGGATACCACTGCGCCGGGCGGTCGGGCAGCGCGCCGTACTCGAAGGTCGCCTTGACGTCCTCGGCCTTGAACGGCTTGCCGTCGTGGAAGACGATGTCGTCGCGCAGCTTGATCTGAAGGCGGTTGGGATCGAGCAGCTGGATGTCGGTCGCCAGTTCGTAAACGACGGCGCCGGGATCGTCGAGCTTCATCGGCGTGCGCGTCAGGAATCCCATGACGAAGCCTTCGATGTTCTTCTGCGACAGCGTCGTGTGGGCGGTCGGGTCCCAGTTGCCGGTGATGTTCTCTGCGGACAGGAAGACCATCGGCTTGCCCGTCTGCGCGAAGGCCGACGAGATCAGGAAATCCGGATCGATCTGCGCGAAGCCCGCCAACCCGGCCAATGCTGCGCCTCCCTGGAGGAAACGCCTGCGGTCCAATATGCCCACCATGATCCGATCTCCATCTAAAAACCACGCAACGAGCAAAGTGGTCAAAAACCACATTGCAAGGCTTGTGCCAGATCGAGCGGGGGCATTCGGGCCGTAAATGCTGACGTCGATGCGCCCCCAAACCTGGAATCGCACCAAAAGCTCACCCTAATGCTCACAGGATAGGCAGGGGTCAGAAAAGCGCCGTCCGCACGAGATGGATGCGGCCCGGTCCCATCTAGGACGGCGCGAGAACGCCGGACGTCTGGAAGAATTGAACGGCGGCGTTGATGTCGGCCTGGATCGCGGCATCGGCCGCATCGCCGTCGCGCCGCTCGATGGCGCGCAGGATGTCGTAGTGATGGGTGATCATCGTCTCGCCGCCGTTCTCGTAGACCGAGGCGATCATCGGGCCCATGCGAAGCCACAGGCTCTGGATCATCGCCCGCAGCACCGGCAGGCCGGCGGCTTCGCAGATGCTGAAGTGGAATTCCCGGTTGAGCCGAACCGCCGCCGCCACGTCGCCGGCGGATCGGGCCGCTTCGTTGTCCGCGACCAGCTCTTCCAGCGCGAGAAGCCCGTCCCGATCGAGCTTCTCGGCCGCCAGCCGGGCGGCAAGCCCCTCCAGGCGCAGGCGGATCAGCCGGACCTCGTCCAGCTGGCGCTCCGTCATCCGGGGCACGCGAATGTCCTTCGGCCCGCGCCATTCCAGCGCATGCGCCTCGACCAGACGCAGGATGGCGTCCCGCACCGGCGTCACGCTGACGCCGAACTGGTCGGACAACGTGCGGATGCGCAGCTTGTCGTCCGGCTTCAGCGCGCCTTCGGTCAGCGCCCGCGCGATCTTCGCATAGACGCCCTCGTAGAGGCTGCTGCGGTCCATTGGCTCGAAGTCGCTCATCGCCGTCCCGTTTCCTTCCCGCCGCCGCTCGAAAGCTGCCGCTCACGACATTACGGACACATCGACGATCAAGCTGCTGCATGATGCATCAACATCTTGACGCATGACGCATCACGGGGCAACGTCGCATCGGCCGTCCGCACGGTCAACGCTCCCTTCGCTTCCCCGGATACGCCATGTCACAGCCATCCCCTGCCCCGGAGAGCGACATTCTCAACGCCGACTGGGAGCCATGCACGGTGGCCGAGGTCGAGGATCTCGCGCTCTCCGTCTTCGGAAGGGCCGGCACCGCCAAACGCCTGACGAGCGAGCGCGACGAGACCTTCAAGCTCACCACGGACGGGGAAAGCTTCACGCTGAAGATCGCGAACCCCGTCGAGGACGTTCGTTCGCTGGCCTTCCAGGCCGATGTCCTCCTGCATCTGGCGAGGAGGCCGCTCCTCGTTCCCGTGCCGAGGCTGGTGCCGACGCTCGGCGGCGAGGTGAGCCACATCCTGCCCGCCCGCGGCGGGAACCGCGTGGTGCGGCTGCTGACCTATCTGGAAGGGGACCTGATGGGGGCGAGCGCCGCCAACCCGCGGCAGTGCCGCCGGATCGGCCTCGCTCTCGCCAGCCTCTCGTCGGGACTGGCCGGCGCCACGGCGCGTCCCCCACCGGGAAAACTGCTCTGGGACCTCTCGCATTTTCGCGATCTCGACTCGCTCACGAGCTTCGTCGGCGCCGAGAGGCGGCCGATGATCCAGACGGTGCTCGACGAGTTCGAAGCCCGGGTCCTGCCGATCTGGGGCGACCTGCGGATGCAGGTCCTTCACAACGACTTCAACCCCTACAACATCCTCCTCGACCCCGAGGCGCCGGACGAGGTGGTCGGCATCATCGACTTCGGCGACATGGTGTTCGGCCCCATGATCGCGGATCTCGCCGTTGCGGCCTCCTACCATCTCTGGAGCGAGGACGGGCTGGAGAAGCTCGCCTCCATGCTGCGTGGCTTCTGCCATGTCAGGCCGCTGGAAGCGGCGGAGATCGAGGCCCTGCCGGTCCTCATCGCCGCGCGGCTGGCGATGACGCTAATCATCACGGAATGGCGCGCGACGCTGCGCCCGGACGAGCGGGACTACATCCTGCGCAACCACCGGTCCGCGTGGCGCGGTCTGGCACGCCTGTCCGAGATTCCGGCCGCCGAGCTGAGCCGGCTTATCCACGATTCATGCGAGGTGTAACCCGATGACGATGGTCAACGCTTTTGGCGCGGAGGATTTCGCGCGCCTCAGCCCGGCGGAACAGGCGCTGATCGAGCGGCGCGAACGGGTGATGGGACCGGCCTATCGGCTGTTCTACGAACGTCCGATCCATATCGTGCGAGGCGAAGGCGTCTGGCTCTTCGACAAGGACGGACAGCCCTTTCTCGACGCCTACAACAACGTCGCCTCGCTCGGCCATTGCCATCCGAAGGTGGTGGAGGCGATCACCCGCCAAACCGCCGTCCTCAACACGCACACGCGCTACCTGCACGAGAGCGTCATCGACTATGCGGAACGGCTGACGGCGACTTTCCCGGACGCGCTGAGCCAGGCGATGCTGACCTGCACCGGCAGCGAGGCGAACGATCTGGCGGTGCGCATCGCCCGCCATGTCACGGGCGGCACCGGCATCGTCGTGACCCGCCTCGCCTATCACGGCGTGACCGGGGCGGTGGCCGAGTTCTCGCCCTCGCTCGGCCCCTCCGTCGATCTCGGAACGCATGTGCGCACCGTCGATGCGCCCGATCCCTATCGCCAGTCGCCGGAGGAGGCGCGCGATCGCTTCGGCCGCGACGTCCAGGGCGCGATCGATGATCTCCGGCGGCACGGCATCAAGCCGGCGCTCCTGATCGTCGACACGATCTTTTCCAGCGATGGCGTCGTTCCCGAGCCGAAGGGCTTCTTGCGGCCGGCCGTCGAGGCCATGCGCCGCGCCGGCGGACTGTTCGTCGCCGACGAGGTACAGCCGGGCTTCGGCCGCACCGGCGATACGATGTGGGGCTTCCAGCGCCACGAGGTCGAGCCGGACATGGTCACGCTCGGCAAGCCGATGGGCAACGGCTATCCGATGGCCGGCCTCGTCGTCCGGCCGGAGGTCATCGCCGATTTCGGCGCGAAGATCCGATATTTCAACACGTTCGGCGGCAACCCGATCGCCGCGGCGGCCGGAATCGCCGTGCTGGAGGCCCTGGCGGCCGAGCGGCTGCAGGAGAACGCCCGCGATGTCGGCGCCTATATCCGCGCCGGAATCGCCGGGCTCGCCGGCGAATTCCCCGCGATCGGGGACGTGCGGGGCGCGGGCCTGTTCATCGGCGTCGAGATGGTGTCCGACCCGGCGGCCAGAACGCCGGATGCCGCAATCGCCACGCGGCTGGTCAACGGCCTGCGCGAACGGCGCGTGCTGATCAGCGCATCCGGCCGGAACGCCAATATCCTGAAGATCCGCCCGCCCCTCGTCTTCTCGCGCGAAAACGCCGACACCCTCATCGAAGCCATGTGCGATACGCTGAAGGCGATGTAGGCACCCGACGAGGGCGCCGGGACGGGAACGGTCCCGATCAGTCGCTGCGGCCGTGCGGGCGCAGGAGATTGTCGCCCCAGCGCGGCGCGATGTGGGGAAGGTCGAGTTCGGGCTTGCGGCCGAGCATGAGTTCCAGAACCCGCGGTGGCGTCAGCGGCAGTTCCTGGACGCGCTTTCCCGTCGCATTCGCCACGGCGCAGGCGATCGTCGCGCCGACATTGAGGATCGGCACCTCGCCCGCACCCTTGGTGCCGAGCGGACCCATGGACGGCGCGCCTTCGTGGAGCTCGATCCGGACCGGCACGACGTCCCCGGCCAGGGGCACGCGATAGGTTTCGAAGCCGCTCTGGCGGATGCGCCCGGCGGCGTCGATGCCGGCCTCCTCGTGCAGGGCGTAGCCGAGCCCCTGGACGACGCCGCCCTGGATCTGACCGTGGATGGCGCTCGGATTCAGAGCCCGTCCGACATCCTGCACGACCCGATAGGCCAGCACCTCGACATGGCCGGTCTCGGGATCGACCGCGACGTCGCAGTCGTGCACGGCGAAGACGGGAATATCGAGCGCCTCGATGAAATGTCCGGCCGCGCAGCCGGCCATGGCGGGCGTGTCCCGGCCGGTAAAGGCGCCGGTCCCGGCGACCGGACCGTGTCTTGCCTGGGCGCGTGCCGCGACTTCGGCGATGGCGTA
Organism: Aureimonas sp. Leaf427; assembly: GCF_001425485.1. Taxonomy (GTDB): domain Bacteria; phylum Pseudomonadota; class Alphaproteobacteria; order Rhizobiales; family Rhizobiaceae; genus Plantimonas. Next base: position 139,287 of record NZ_LMQW01000052.1, read on the forward strand.
GCCGAACCCGTTCGCCCCGGCGATCTCGATCCGGCCGTTCTCCATGACGAGATCTTCGGGATCGGCCTCCAGCATCTCGGCCGCCACCGCGAGGAGCTTGGTCCTCACCTCGTTGGCGGCCGAGAGGCTCGCCGCGCCGAGCGAGACCGTGGTGCGGCCGCCGCCGACGCCGACGTCGAAGCCCGCCGCATCCGTATCGGCGGTGCGCACGATCACCTGGTCCGGCCGCAGACCGAGCGCACCGGCGACGATCTGCGGCAGCGCCTGCATCATCGAGCCCGAACCGATCTCGACGCCGGAGGTGACGAGAGTCGCGCTGCCGTCGGCGTTCATGTTGACGGTGGCGGCGGAGGGGCCGGTGAAGACGAACCAGGTGCCGACCGTCGTCGCGCGCCCGTACAGTCGCCCGTCCTGTCGCCCCTCCTGTAGCAAAAAGCTCGGCGAGGCCGCGCGCAGGGCCTCCATCTTGTCCAGCATCGGGCGCAGCACGTCGCCTTCGAAGACCTGGCCGGTCGCGCCGAGGTCGCCGGCTCCGATCACGTTGCGCCGCCGAAACTCCAGCGGGTCCATGCCGATCGACGCGCAGATCTCGTCCGTATGGCGCTCCAGCGCGAAGGTGTTGTAGACGCCGTTGCAGGCCCGGAAGGCGCCGTTCGGCGGCGAGTTCGTGTAGACGGCGCGCGAGACGATGCGTGCCGCGCCGAGGCGGTAGTTCCCGCCGAGCGTATGCGCCGTCATGGTGGTGAGGAAGATCTGCTCGCCGCCATAGGCGCCGCAATCCATCAGCACCACGGCCTCGCGCCCGGCGATCTCGCCCTCGCGCGTCACCGCCGATCGCATGCGGATCTCGGCATTCTCGCGGAAGAGACAGGTCAGCATCTCCTCCTGCCGCGAATTGACGAGCCGCACCGGGCGCCGGCTCTTGCGGGCGAGCAGCGCGGCGAAGGGCTCCATCGCCCAGTCGAACTTCAGGCCGAAGGCGCCGCCGACGGGCGGGACGGTCACCCGGACATCGGAGGGCCGCACGCCGAGAAGACGGGCCGTCGTGTTGCGAACCGTCCAGGGCACCTGCGTCGAGGTCTCGATGTGGAACCGCCCGTCCTCGAAACTGGCAAGGACGGCGCGCGGCTCGAAGGCGACATGGTTCTGGCGCCCGACGCGGAAGGCGCTCTCGACGACGACGACGTCGGGGCGGGCGAAGGCGGCATCGACGTCGCCGCGCACCGACGTCGCCTCCCAGGCGATGTTGCCGCCATGGGTGCCGCCCTCGAAAAGGACCTCGTAGTCCCGCCAGTGGGGATGGACGAGCGGAGCGCCCTCGGCGAGGGCCGACTGCATGTCCACGGCGGCGGCGAGCGGTTCGATCTCGACCTCGACCGCCGACAGGGCCGCCTCGGCCTCGGCCAGCGTTTCGGCCGCGATCGCCGCGAGGGGCTCTCCGTCGTAGCGCACCACGTCGCTGGCAAAGAGCGGATGATCGGCGATGCCGATTCCCGCCTGCCCCGGCGCGTCGGCCGCCACGACGATCGCGCAAACGCCCGGCATGGCCTCGGCCCGGCTCGTATCGATGCGCAGGATGCGGCCCGACGGAACCCTGGAGCGGAGCACGACGGCGTGCAGCATGCCGGAACTCTTACGATCGATCGTGTAGCGCGTCAGGCCCATCAGCTTGTCGCGCGCATCCCGGCGGCGGAAGTCCGATACCGTGGCATTGGGAAAGGCGTCCATGCCGTGCTCCTCAAACGTCGTCGTTGCGTCGGGCATCCGGAGCGCGGTCCGTCGTCCCGATGTCCCGCGTCAGGTTGCCTCGACGCCGGGCGCGACGGCCGGGCCGACGCGGTCGGAAGCGAGCGACAGGGCGGCGTCGACAATGCGCTCGTAGCCGGTGCAGCGGCAGATGTTGCCGGTCAGCGCCGCGCGGACCGCCTCGCGGCTGGGGCGCTCCGTCCGCTCGAGAAAATCGGTGAGCGTGACGACCATTCCGGGAAAGCACATGCCGCACTGGACGGCGTCGTGGCGCTCGAGCGCGGCCTGCAGCGGCGACGGGACGCCGTCGGCGCAGAGGCCCTCGATCGTGCGCACATGCGATCCCTCCACCAGCGCCGCAGGCGTCAGGCAGGACAGGGTGGGCACGCCGTCGATCAGCACCATGCAGGCGCCGCAGAAGCCTTCGCGGCAGACCGGCTTGGCGCCGGTCAGGTGGAACTCGTCGCGCAGGAGATCGACCAGTGCACCCATGGCGGGGGCGTCGGACGAACGCTCGCGGCCGTTGACCGTCAATCGGATCGGCATCGGACCTCCCGGGTTCAGGACGTGGCAAGAAGGGCGGCGGCGGCGCGCCGCACCAGCGCGGGCAGAACGGCGACACGGTACCAGCCGGGCGCTTCGACGCCGTCGTCGCGCCCGGTTAAGTCCGCCAGATGCGCCTTGGCGAGCACGGCGACGGCGTCGGGATCGAGCGACCGGCCGATCAGCGCGGCTTCGAGGCCGCGCCACCTACGTGCGACCGGCTCGACCGAGCCGACCGCGATGCGGGCAGTCGCCACGCGCGAGGCCGCATCCAGCGTGACGGCGAGACTGACCACGGCCACCGGATAGTCGCCGGCCTTGCGCAGAGGCAGGCGCACATGGGCCGAACGCTGAGGCCGGCGCGGCAGGACGACCTTCGTCAGCAGCCGGCCCGGCTCCAGCTGCGATCGCAGCTCGAGAAAGGCCTCGATGCCCATGCGGTCCACGCCGCCGGCGCCGGCCAGCTCGACCTCGGCATCCAGCGCCAGGAGAGCCGGAACGAGATCGGCGGCGGCGAAGTCGCAGGTCGAAAGGTTTCCGCCGAGGGTCGCCATGCCGCGCACGGCCGGATTGGCCGAGGCCCCGGCGGCCTCCGCCAAGGCTTCGAGACCGGAAAGTCCGGAAAGGGCGTCCGCCAAGGCGGCATGCGTGGCGCCGGCGCCGATCTCCACCGACCGATCGCCGACCTCGATCACCTTCAAGGCAGCGATCTTCGACAGTGCGACATAGGAGGTCTTGAAGGCTTCGCCGCGCAGAGGCGCGCGCATGATCCAGGTGCCGCCGGCCAGGGGTGCGCCCGCCTTCCCGCGCTCCGACAGAGCGTCGAGCGAGGACGCCAGCGTCCGTGCTACATAGACGTCCGGCATCGTGAAACCCTCCCGTGTCGGCCGATGGCCGAGGATCGTGGCGACCGGCCGGCGGGCCGCGCCCCGCCGCGATCGGAAAAGGGCGCCGTCAGCGCGTCGCGAGGCGGGCCCGATCGAGGACGACGCCGACGATGACGATCGCTCCGAGGACGACCATCTGCACGTAGCCGTCGATCCGCGTCAGATTCATGCCGTTGGACAGGATGGTGATGAACAGCGCGCCGAGCACCGCCGTGCCGACCCCGCCCCGCCCGCCGGCAAGGCTCGTGCCGCCGACGACCGCCGCGGCGATCGCCTGAAGCGAGAGCGAACCGCCGAGATTGGGTTCGCCCGATCCGGTGCGGGCCGTCAGCATCAGCGCGCCGAGCGCGGCGAGCGAGGAGCAGAGGACATAGGCGAGCACGAGGATGCGCTTCACCGGAAGGCCGGCGACGGAAGCGGCCCGGGGATTGGTTCCGACAATGTAGAGCGAGCGGCCGAACACGGTGCGCGTCAGCGCGAGGTGAAGGACGAGGCCGACGACGAGAGCGATGACGATCGCCGCGGGCACGCCGAACATGTCGCCGCGATAGAGCAGCGTCGAGAAGAGATCCGGCATGCCCTGCACGGGCTTGCCCGCCGACAGGGTCGTCGCGATGCCGATGGCGATGTTGTAGCTGCCGAGCGTCGCGACGAACGGACTGACGCCCAGAAGCGCGACGACGACGCCATTGAAGAGGCCGGTGGCGGCGCCGAGCGCGATACCGGAGAGGAGGCCGACGAGGAGGACGGCCACCGGATCGCTGCCGCTGGCCACCGCCGCCGTCATGGCCACCGCGGCGCCGACGCTGACCATCGAGACGGTCGGGCCGAGGGACAGATCGAAGCCGCGCGTGATGATCACCACCGCCTGCGCCATGGCGAAGAGCGCGACATAGCTCGTCTGCTGCGCGATGTTGAGAAGATTGGCGGGCGACAGAACGCGGCTGTCGGCGACGGCGAAGGCGAGGAACAGGACGACCAGCGCGATCGGCAGGGCCCATTGCCAGATCTGCCGGCGCCAGGGCGATGGCGCCGTCGTCTCGGTAAGCGCCATGGGGGGAGCCAGATCAGACACGGGTCTTCCTCCTGCGGCTGAACTCTTCGGCGGCCACGGCCGCCACCATGATGACCCCCAGAAAGACCGGCTGCAGGCGCGAGTCGATCTGCAGGAGATTGAGGGCATTGCCGAGGATCGTCAGGAACAGCGCGCTGACGGTGACGATCTCAACCCGGCCGATGCCACCGCGCAGGCTGACGCCGCCGATCACGGCCGCGGCGATCGACTGGAGCATCATGCGGTCGCCGCCGAAGCTGGCCTGGCCGGAGCCGACCTGCGCGGTGAGGAGGATGCCGGTCGCCGCCGCCAAAACGCCGGACAGGGCGTAGGTTCCCACGACATGGCGGTCGATCGAGACGCCGGAAATGGTCGCCGCCTCGGCGTTGCCGCCGATGGCGAAGACGTAGCGCCCGAAGAGCGTCCGCCGCTGCACGAAGACCATCACGAGCACGACGGCGACGGCGACGTAGATCGCGGTGGGCAGGCCGAGGAACTGGGCGCGGCCGAAACCCTTCACGAAGCTGTCCGGCATGCCGTAGACGGGAATGCCGCTCGTGATCATCAGCCCCACGCCGGCCGCGGCCGACATGGTGCCGAGCGTCACGACGAAGCCCGAGACCTTCAGCCGGGCGACGCAGATCCCGTTGACGAGCCCGACCGCGAGGCCGGAGCCGAGGCCAGCCAGCACGCCGCACGCGATGATCGCCGCCTCGTTGCCGGGAAAGGCCGCGGCGGCAAGGCCCATGACCTTGGCGGTGACGACGCTCGCCAGCGCGATCACCGCGCCAACCGACAGATCGAAGCCGCCGGCGATGATCACGATCGCCTGGCCGCAGGCGACGATGGTCAGAAGCGAGGCGTTGCGCAGGATGTTAAGAATGTTGATCGGGCCGTAGAACTGCGGCGAGACCAGCGACATGCCGAGGACGACGGCGACGAGGAGGACGGGCAGGAAGCCCAGCCGAACCGGAAAGCCGATCCGGCGCCCCGCCGCGGAGCGAAGGGCGGTTGCGGCGGCGCTCATGCTGCGGCCTCCGCCGGATGGTTCTGGAAGAAACCCGACAGGACGTTCTGCTCGGTCTTCGCCGCTCCTTCGAGCTCGGCGGCGATCCGGCCGTTGTGCATGACGTAGAGCCGGTTCGACAGGGCCAGCACCTCCGGCAGTTCGGAGGACACGACGATGACCGCCGCGCCCGCCTCGACCAGCCGTTTCATGAACTCGTAGACCTCGACCTTGGCGCCGACGTCGATGCCGACGCTCGGCTCGTCGAACAGGAAGATCGTGAGGTCGCGGGTCAGCGCGCGGCCGAGCATCACCTTCTGCCGGTTGCCGCCCGAAAGGTTGCCGACGGCGCGCTCGATGTCGGGCGGGCGCAGGTTCAGCTGCTGCATGATCGGGTTGATCAGCAGCCGTTCCGCACCTTTCCGCAGCACGCCGAAGCGGATGAAGCGCTTGAGGTCGAGCGCCGTCATCGAAGCGTTCTCGCGGATCGGCCGCGTCAGGGCCAGCCCCTCCGCGACGCGGTTGGCCGGGAAATAGGCGACGCCCTTGCGCAGGCTGGCGCGCGGGCCCGCCGCTTCGTAGGGCGTTCCGTGCAGGCGGATGGTGCCGCCGGTCACGGGCTCCAGCCCGTAGATGGCGCGCACCAGCTCCGACTTGCCGCAGCCGACCAGACCGGCGATGCCGGTGATCTCGCCGGCGCGAGCATGGAAGTTGACGCCGGCGACGATGCCGCCGGCGACGGAGAGGTTCTCCACGTCCACCGCCACCTCGCCGGGCGCATGGGCGATGGCCGGGAACAGAACGTCGATCTTGCGGCCGGTCATCAGCTCGACCAGTTCGCCGTCCGTCACCGTGGCGGCGCCGAGCGTGCGGATGTGGCGGCCGTCGCGCAGGACGGTGACGCGATCGGCGAGCGCCCGGATCTCCCGCATGCGGTGCGAGACGTAGACGATGCCGACGCCCTGGCTCTTCAGCTTGGCGATCAGTTCGAACAGCCGCCCCGTCTCGCGCTCGGTCAGCGAGGCCGTCGGTTCGTCGAGGATCAGAAGACGCACCTTGCCGAGCAGGGCCTTGGCGATCTCGGCCATCTGCTGATGGGCGCGCGAAAGGTCGTCGACGCGGGCGGCGGGATCGAGATCGAAGCCGAGCTCCTCGATCAGGGCCTTCGCCCGCCGGCGCATCTCGCCGGCGCGCAGCACGCCGCCGGTGGAGAGCTCGCGGCCGAGAAAGAGATTCTCTTCCACGCTCAGCGTCGGCACGAGGGAGAACTCCTGGAAGACCGGGCTGATGCCGATGGCCCGGGCGCGCTGCGGCGTCAGGGAGCGGATATCCTCGCCGCCGAAACGGAAACTGCCGCCATCGGGAGGAAAGGTGCCGGAGATGACGTTGATCAGCGTCGATTTGCCCGCGCCGTTCTCGCCGAAGAGAACATGGAGCTCGCCCGCGCGCACGTCGACATCGACGCGGTCCAGGGCGAGGACGCCCGTGAACCGCTTCGAGATGCCCGCCAGCCGGAGCAAGGGCTCCGATTCCGGGCGAGGCGTTCCGACTTCGCCGGCTTGCTCCATGTCGTCTCCTTCGTTTGGACGAAAACCCCTTGCGGGCTTACTTGGCCTTGACGGTGTAGACCGGCGTCCAGTCGCTCGGCGCCAGGATCAGGTCCATCTTCAGGCTCGGCACCGTGCTCTTGTCGACGACCGCCGCGACGGGCTGGACGAGGCTCATCACCGGCTTCTTCTCGAGAAGGCGAACCGCCTGATCGATGGCGATGGCGCCCTCGCCGACCGGATACTGCGTCGCGAAGGCGAGGATGTCGCCGCGGTTCAGCGCGTCGAGCATCGCCTGGTTCTCGTAGGAGGACATGATCTTGATGTCGGTGCGGCCGGCTTCGGCCACCGCGCCGATCGCCGCTTCCGCCGTCGGAGCGGTTCCCCAGATCACGTTCATGTCGGGATGGGCCTGCAGCGCGTCCTGGATGAGCTGCAGCTGGACGGCGACGCCGCTGTCGCCGAACTTCTCGTCGAGGATCGTCACGTCCGGATTCTTGCCGACCGCGGCCTTGAAGCCCTCGTTGAAGGATTCCGCCCAGCCCGAGCCGGCCGGTCCCGGGAAGGTCACGACATTGGCCTTCTCGCCGGCGGACAGCTGCGCGAGGAGCCCCTCGCCCGTGACCGCTCCCATGGCGACGAAGTCGACGGCATTGGCGGCGGGCGTCGAATTGGCCGGGATCGGATTGGTGACGCCGACGACCGGAATGTTCTTCGCCGCCGCTTCCTTGAACTTCTGCTCGAGACCCGCGCCCGAGATCGCCCCGACGACGATCGCATCCGCGCCGCTCGCCAGGCAGTCGTCGAACTGCGAGAGCTGCTTGGGCAGGTTCTCGTAGCCGCCGGCTTCGTAGAGCGTCATGTTGACGTTCATCGCCTCGGCCTGCTTGACGATGCCGTAGGCGACCGCGACCCAGAAGCTGTCCTTCATGTGCGGGAAGAGGACGCAGAGATTGTAGGGCTTCTCGGCCTTTTCCAGCGGCGTGTACTCGGCATCCTTCGGCGTCCCCGACGAGGAATCGTAGATCTTCATCGGCCACCAGGCCGCGTCCGCGGCAAGGCTCGGCGAGGCCGCGCCGACGACGAGGCCGAGACAGGTGGCGGCCGCGAGGCCGCGGCCGAAGCGGGTGCGAAGAGACATGGCTTCAATCCTTCTTGTTGCGGGGGACGAGGACGGGGCGCTCGTTCCACGACGCGCCTTGTTGGACGGCACTGCTTTGCGCGGGCGGAGCGCCGTGCGTCCCTTGGGACGCAGAGAGGCGCTCCATCCTTGCGTCGTCTGGAACATCCTTCCGCGACCGAGAGGGCGGCTCGATCGCGAAAGGCTCAGTGGGCAGCCCAGTTGGCGACGGATCGCCGTTCGAAGGTCTCGCGGAACTGCCGCGTGGACTCGGGAAGAAGCTCGCCCGTGCCCCAGTCGAGGATCACCGCATGCCGGCGGATCGCGTCGAGCACGTCGATCTCGCCGAGCCGGAACCGTTCGGCGACGCCCTCCGGATCGGTGCGGGCCCAGGCGACGCGCTGCCCGCGAATCTCCTCGCGCAGCGCGTCCGTCGCGGCGGCGTCGAGCTCGTAGGCGCACAGTTCGGCGTCGATCTCGCGGATGACGACGCCATAATCCTTCGCGGCGCGCTCGATCGACACGTAGTCGTCGACGACATCCTCCAGAACGCTCGCCGGATCGCGCTCCAGCGGATCGCCGAACCCGCCGCCACCGGCCGTCGGGCGGGAGAAGACGTCGCCCTCGCGCAGGGCGACATCCGAAAAGATCGTCCCCAGCCTTTCGACGACGTCCGAGCCCGCGCGCTTCAGCGACAGGCCGTGCGGGCTGGACGGAAGGCCGCCCTCGATGCCCCAGACGACGGCGCGCTCGCGGTCGCAGATGTAGGAGATCACCGTTTCCTCGGCTTCCAGCATGCGCGAGCCTTTCAGAAGCCCGACGCCGCCGCGCCATTTGCCGGGACCGGCCGAATCGCGCTGGATCTGGCATTCGGTCATCAGGATCGGCGTCGCCCGCTCCTGGCCCTCGATCGGCTGGGCCATCATGCCGGTTCCGAAGCAGGAGGCCGTGACGTTGGCGCCGTCCTTGCCGTTGCGGCCGCCCCAGCCGCCGGACAGCCAGTCGTAGAACATGAAGATCGGCTTGTCGGCGACGCGCGCGTCGCGCCCGCCCGTCAGAAGGTATTCGAGATTGAAGGTGCAGGCGAGCGCCCGCTCGGGCATCAGCTGCGACCACATCTCGTAGATCGAGTTCATGATCTTCTCGAAGGGCATCAGAAAGCCCGTGACCGCGACCGGCCACTTGGCGTCGACGATCGAGCCTTCCGGCACGATCAGCTCGAACGACCGGTAGAAGCCGGAATTCAGCGGCAGGTCGGGGAAGAAGGTCTTCATGCCCGCCGCCACCGCCGAGAAGGTCGCTCCGAACGCCGAATTGTAGATGGTGGCGATGGTCGGATGACTGCCGGTGAAATCGTAGATCGCCTTGTCGCCCTTGATCGTCATCTTGATGCGGATGGGGATCATCCCCTCCCCGCCGGCGGGATCGCGATCGATGTAGTCCACCGTCTCCCAGGTGCCGTCCGGCAGCGCCGCGATCCGCTGGCGCACGGCGCGCTCGACATAGTCCTGAACCTCGGCCAGCCCCGCCTTGACCGTGTCGCGGCCGTACTTGTCGACGAGCCGCAGGATCTCGCGGGCGCAGACCGCGGTTCCCTCCGCCTGGGCCTCGATGTCGCCGATGATCGAGGCGGGATCGCGCGTGTTCGCCGCGATCATGTTGGCGACGTCGCGGCGGAAGACGCCCTTGTCGTAGAGCCGGATCGGGGTGATCCGCAGGCCTTCGCGGAACATGTCCTTCGCCGTGACGTCGAAAGAGCCGGGCACCGAACCGCCCATGTCCGACCAATGCCCGTTCGACTGGGCGAAGGCGATGATCTCTCCGCCGGAGAAGATCGGTCGCACGAGCCGGACGTCGGAGAAATGCGTGCCGCCGGCATAGGGATCGTTGATCGCGAAGACGTCGCCGTCGTGCATGTCGCCCTTGAAGGCGCGCATCACGTCCTTGCAGGTGAAATGCAGCGTGCCGACATGGACCGCGATGTCCTGGTTGCCCTGGGCGGCGCATTCCCCGTCGGCGTCGTGCAGGCCGCTGGAGAAGTCGTGGTTGTAGATCACGAACGAGTAGCAGGTTCGCAGCACCTGCTCGCCCATCTGGTCGACGCTGGTGATGAAGGAGTTCTTGAGAACCTCGAAGGTCACGGGATCGAGAGTCTGTTCGCCGGCCATGGGTGTCAGCCCTTCACGCGGATGATGATGTTCAGATACTTGTCGACCTCGGCCGTGGCGCGCGGCGGCACCACCACGGTGCTGTCGACCTGCTCGACGATCGCCGGCCCGGCGAAGACGAAGCCGCAGGGCAGGTGGTCGCGCTGGAAGACCGGGGTGTCGTGGGCGGCGTTCTCGAACCAGACCTGGCGCCGCGAGACGGGATCGGGCGCGACGCCGGTCGGCTCGTGCACGGCCAGCTCGGCCTTCGGCACGATGCCGATCGCCTTGACGTTGACGCGGAAGAAGCTCACCGGCGCCTCGTCGCGGCGGAAGTTGTACTCCCGGTGATGCTCGCGGTGGAAATCGGCGACGAGATCGGGGATCGAGCGGATCGGGCTCGGCGTCGAGACCGCCAGCGAGCGCCACTGGCCGCGATACATCATGTCGATCGAGCGCTGCAGGACGATGTCGCCCTCCGCGACGCCCTCGTGGACCAGCCGGTCCAGCGCCTCGCGCTCGATGCGGGCGAACTGCGCCTCGATGGCGACGGGATCGGCCGCCTCGGCATCGACCATGCAGTTTTCCGAGAAGTCGTGCTGCATGTCGACGAGAAGGCAGCCGAGCGCGGAGGTCACGCCCGGATTGGGCGGCACGATCACGGCCGGGATCGAAAGCTCGCGGGCGACGTCGACGCCGTGCAGCGCCCCGGCGCCGCCGAAGGCGACCAGCGCGAAGTCGCGGGGATCGTAGCCGCGGCTGATCGAGATCAGGCGGACCGCATCGGACATGTTGGCGTTGGCCACGCGCAGGACCGCGTCCGCCGCATCTTCGACCGACAGATCGAAGGGCCGGGCGACGCCCTCCTCGACGGCCGTGCGGGCGAGGTTCGGGTCGAGCGTGACCTTGCCGCCGGCAAGGCTCGTGCCGAGACGGCCGAGCGTGACGTTGGCGTCCGTGTTGGTCGGCTGCCGGTTGCCGTTGCCATAGCAGGCGGGCCCCGGAACCGAACCGGCCGATTGCGGGCCGTTGCGCAGCGAACCGGCATCGTCGGTCCAGGCGAGCGATCCGCCGCCGGCGCCGATCGTCAGCACCTCGATGGAGGAGAAGCGGATGGGGTAGCCGAACTCGATGTACCAGTCCTTGGTCACCCGCGACTTGCCCTCGTAGGCCAGCGACACGTCGGTGGAGGTGCCGCCCATGTCGAGGCCGATCGAGTTCGGATAGCCGCAGAGGCCGGCGATGTGGCGGCTGGCGATGGCGCCGGCGGCGATGCCCGATCCGGCGAGACGGGCGGCGAAGTCCTTGACGCTCGTCGGCGTCATCACGCCGCCGCCCGTGTGCAGCAGCAGGAGATCGCGGGTGTAGCCGCCGGCCGCCAGCCGGTCGCCGAGCCGCGTCGTGTAGCTGACCACGACGGGGCTCAGCGCCGCGTTGACCACGGTCGTCGAGAACCGCTCGTGCTCGAAGATTTCAGGCAGGACCTGCGAGGAGATCGACACCGGGACGTCCGGCATCGCCTCCAGGAGGATCTCGCGCATCCGGCGCTCGTTCTCGCCGTTGAGATAGGCGTTCATGAAGCAGACGGCGATCGCCGCGACGCCGCGCTTCTTCAGGATGCGGGCGACGTCGCGCGCCTTGTCCTCGTCCAGCGCCTCGACGATCCGGCCGGCGCTGTCGATGCGCTCGGGCACGGTCAGCCGGTCGCGGCGCGGGATGTAGGGTTTGACGACGTCCTTGTAGACGTCCCAGAGGTCTTCCTTGTTGGCGCGGCGGATCTCGATCACGTCGCGGAAGCCCTGCGTGGAGACCATCGCGGTGCGGGGCAGGCGGCGGGTGATCAGCGCGTTGGTGGCGACGGTGGTGCCGTGCGAGAAGAGGGCGACCTTCGACAGATCGATGCCCGCCTTGGCGACGCCGCTCATGATCCCGTCGATCGGATCGGGCGTGGACGAGGTCTTCTCGATCCGGATGAGACCCGTGTCCTCGTCCATGATGCAGATGTCGGTGAAAGTGCCGCCCACATCGACGGCCACGCGTAGAGTCTGCAAGGTTGCCTTATCCCTTTTCCATCGCCCGGTGCCGCAGCGTCTGCCGGCCGGCCGCCGGATGTCCGAGGTATCGGCGAGGATTAAACGGGCTTTCGGCGACCTTCTCTTGTGTCTCAGCGCATCACGTTTTGTCGCTCAGGGCATTTCGGCATAAAGTTTGAGCCGAGGCGGCATCTGCCCGTTTACCGGTCATGCAGCGCAGCATGAGCCGACGCACCCGGAACGTCGCGGCGTCGCTCAGGCGAGCTGGGCCGACGAATGGCGGGCGGCCGCCCGAACCTCGCTCGGCGTGCGGCCGAACCTGGCGCGGAAGCTGCGGCTGAACTGGGCCTGATCGGCGAAGCCCCATTCATAGGCGATCTCGGAGATCGTCTTGCGGCAATGAGCATCCTTCAGGGCCGTCTCGCACATGAGAAGCCGCTGGTTGCGGATATGGGCGCAGACCGTCGTGCCCTCGGCCTCGAAGAGTTGGTGGAGATAGCGCAGCGAGATGCCGCAGGCCTCCGCGATGCCCTGCGGCGACAGGCGCGTGTCGCGCAGCTGCGCGCCGATGACGTGCTCGGCGCGGTGCAGATGGGCATTGCGCACCGACGACGACCGGCCGACCAGCACCCGCTGATCCGCCTCGATCGCCATGGCGAGGAGGTCCACCAGGTGGCGCCCCATCGTCGCGCGCTCCGCCTCCTCCATCTCGTCGAGCCGGGGCGCGGTCATGCGCAGCATGTCGACGAAGAGCGCGCCGACGCTGCGGCTTGCATCGAACTGGAGCGTCGCCAGCCGCTCGGGCCTTGCGATGCGCGCCCGCAGCACGTCGCTCGGGATCTTCAACACCCAGAGTGCGGCGCGCGTGCTGTGGCTGAACTCGTAGGGAAGATGGCTGCGCTCGATCAGGAACTGCCCCGGCTTGCAATAGACCTCCCGGCCGTCCTGGACGAAGCGGATCTCCGCAACTTCCGGAACGGTGATGAGAAAGCTCTCCTCCCGCTCGTTGAGGAGGTGGCGCTCATGCCGCCGGTAGAGCAGCGCGTCGCAGAGATTGCGCGAGACCGCGATCGATCCCATCGTCCAGGTGTCGAGCGTTCCATCGAAGTCGCTCGCCGACTGAAACCGGAGGTCGAGGGGGAAGTAGGTCTCGGAGACCGCCTGCTGCCAGAACTGCTTGCGGGCAGCCGGGGGACTGGCGCTGGTCGAGAAGGTTGCTCGCATGGCACGCATCTCCGGTCCCGTTGAACGGTCTTGCCGGCGGGACGCCCGGCGGGGCGGCATTTGATCGACGACATCACCCCCTCTTGCCCGAACAGGCAAATTTCGGGCCGATCTCGACGTTTCCCTGACGTTTCCCGTCAGGCGAACCAGGGCTCCAAGGCTTCGTGGACGGCCCGCGCCAGTCGGTCGGCGCCGGGCGTGTCGGAATGAATGCACACGGTCTCGGCGCGCATCGGCATGTCCTTGCCCTCGATGGTCGTCGCCTTGCCCTCGGTCATCACCTTCACGGCGCGCCGCGCCGCCTCGGCCGGGTCCTTCGCGTCGTGCTGGCGGGTGATGATCAGCCGGCCCTCGGCGTCGTAGTCGAGATCGGCGTAATATTCGGCGATGAAGGGGATGTTGCGCTGGCCGTAGACGGTTTCCTGCAAGGTGCCGGCCATGCCGAGCAGGGGAACGCCGAAGAGTTCGGCCGCATCGGCGATCGCATGGGCGACGTGCTCGCTCCGCATCGCCGCGCCATAGAGCGCTCCATGCGGCTTGATGTGGTTGAGCGCCAGGCCGGCCTCGTCGAGAAAGGCCTTGAGCGCCCCGATCTGGTAGAGGATGCAGGCCGACAGCTCGTCCCGCCCCATCTGCATCTCGCGCCGGCCGAACCCCTGCAGATCGGGAAAGGACGGATGAGCGCCGACGGCCACGCCATGCTCGGCCGCCAGCCTCACGGTCGCGCGCATCACCGACGGGTCGGAGGCATGAAAACCGCAGGCGACATTGGCGATATGGATATGCGGCATGATGCCGGCATCGTCGCCGCAGCGATAGAGACCGAAGCCTTCGCCCATATCGCAGTTGATCGTCACGCCCATGCCGCACTCCTTTCGCCGATCCGAGATCGGTCGTTCGGGGACAAGCGTGGAGATGTCGGGGGTGCCCCGTCAAATCGTATTAAGCGGGCGACGACATCTGAAAAACCGATGGCCTTTTGCCTGCCGCCGAAGCCTCTGCCGCAGCCCCTCCACGCCCCGCGCCGATACCGGTGACCGCAAAGCGCATGAAGTTGCGGAAGGCCTCGGTGGCGCCGCTCAAGGTGGCTTCCCGGCGCCAGGCGAGGCCGACATCCATGCTCGGAACGTCGTCCTCGATGATGCGCGTCTCGATCCGCTGCCCTTCCAGCGACCAGGGCCGGTAGACGAGGTCCGACAGGACGGTGACGCCCATTCCGCCCGCCACCATGGAGCGCACGGCCTCGACCGAGGAGGTGCGGAAGATCGTGCGGGGCTCCAGATCCGCCGCCGACCAGTAGCGCATGGCCGTATGCTTGGCCTCGTCGACGGTGAGCATCACGTAGGGATGCTGCGCGATGTCGGCGAGGCGGACGCGCTCGGCGCGGGTCAGCGTGTGGCCCGGCGCCAGCCACAGGCGGCGCGGCGACCGGGCCAGGATTTCGCTGCCGAGCCGGGCCTCGTCGCGCAGGTTCGAGACGAGCAGCACGGCGATGTCGAGCACGCCGTCGATCAGGGCCTGTTCGAGCACGTCGCGCGGCGCCTCGAAGAGTTCGAGCGTCACGCCGGGAAAGTTCGCCTGGAACCGCATCTGGTGGCGCGGCAGGAAGTAGCCCGCGACGGTGTAGGTCACGCCGACGCGGACCTGGCCGGCGACCGTGTCGCCGGAGACGTGCGGGCTGTGCACCGCCTCGGCGACGGCCGCCAGAATCTGCCGCCCCTGCGACAGGAAGCGGCTGCCTTCGAGCGTGACCGTGACGCCGGAGGGCGTGCGCTCTAGGAGACGGGTGCCGAGCAGTCCCTCGAGCTGCTGGATCGCCGCCGTCACGGCCGACTGCGAAACGTTGAGCGCCACGGCCGCCTGCCCGATCCGTCCCGACTCGGCCGCGGCGACGAAATAGCGGATCTGCTTCAGCGAAACCGACATGCCGCGCGCCTCCATCGAAAGGGTCCGGCACGACCATATCGGATTTTCCGATGACCCGAATTCTAATTTGCGATTTTACGCGTCGCCACAGTTTTGCAAGTCTTCCGGCAACGCACCGCCGCGCAGAGGACGTGACCCGCCATGACCGTCAAGACGATCCAGGCCCCGCTTCCGGGCACCTTCTACCGTTCGGCCTCCCCCGGCGACCCGGTGTTCAAGTCCACGGGCGACGCGGTCGCGGTCGGCGACACGATCGGTCTCATCGAGGTGATGAAGTCGTTCACGCCGGTCGTCGCCGAGGATGCCGGCACCCTTGCCGCGTTCCACGTCGAGAACGAGGACGCGGTGATGGCCGGCCAGCCGCTCTACGACCTCGACGCCTAAGGCCATGGCGATCTCCAGGGTCTTCGTCGCCAATCGCGGCGAGATCGCCGTGCGCATCATCCGCGCGGCGCGGGAGCTCGGTCTCTCGACCGTCCAGGCGGTGAGCGCGGCCGACGGCGCGATGCTCGCGGCACGGCTTGCCGACGAGACCGTTCCGGTCGGTCCCGCGCATGCGACGAAATCCTACCTGAACAAGCAGGGGATGGTGCAGGCCGCCGTCGACAGCGGCTGCGACGCCGTCCATCCCGGCTACGGCTTCCTGTCGGAGAACGCCGAATTTGCCGAGATGGTCGAGGCGGCCGGCCTCGTCTTCATCGGGCCGCGGCCCGACACGATCCGCAAGATGGGCGACAAGGCCCGGGCCCGGCAGGAGGCGATGGCCGCCGGCGTGCCGACGGTGCCGGGCAGCGAAGGCGTGGTCGAGGACGTCGCCGCGGCGGTCGCGGCCGCCCGCGACATCGGCTATCCCGTGATGATCAAGGCCTCCGCCGGCGGCGGCGGGCGCGGCATCCGCGTGGCGCGGGACGAGGCGGAACTCGCGGACCTGATCCCGCAGGCGAGCGGCGAGGCGAAGGCCGCGTTCGGCGACGGCGGGCTCTATCTCGAACGCTTCATCGGCAAGGCGCGGCATGTCGAGGTGCAGATTCTGGGCGACGGCACCCGGGCCATCCATCTCTTCGAGCGCGAATGCTCGCTGCAGCGCCGCCGGCAGAAGGTGTGGGAGGAAGCGCCGGCCGCCTGCCTCACGCCCGACCAGCGCGAGGCGCTCTGCGCCTCCGCCGTGCGCCTCGCCGAACGGGTCGGATATCGCGGCGCCGGGACGCTGGAATATCTCTTCGACGAGGCCACCGGCGCGTTCTTCTTCATCGAGATGAACACCCGCATCCAGGTGGAGCATCCGGTCAGCGAGATGATCACCGGCATCGACCTCGTGCGCTGGATGATGCGCATCGCCAACGGCGAGCCTCTGACCCTTCCGCAGAGCGACGTGCGCCTGTCCGGACACGCGATCGAGGCCCGCATCTGCGCCGAGGACCCGGCCCTCGACTTCCGGCCCGGCCCCGGCACGGTGACGGCGCTCGACGTGCCCGGCGGCATGGGCGTTCGGTTCGACACGATGCTCTACCCCGGCTATGCGGTCCCGCCCTTCTACGACTCGCTGCTCGGCAAGCTCGTCGTCCACGACGAGACGCGCGAGGCGGCCATCACGCGGATGGCGCGGGCCTTGAGCGAGCTGCGCATCGAGGGCCTGCCGACCACGAGAGCGCTTCATGTCGCCCTGGCGGCCGCTCCCGAGGTGCGGGCCGGCGACGTCCACACGCGCTGGCTGGAGGATTGGTTGTCGGCCCATCCGATCGGCACCCCCACGACACGAGAAGCGGAAACCGGCCGATGACGACACGCTATTCCTACGGCGGCGACGAGCACATCTTCGTCGAGGTGGACGAGGAAATGTCCCTGGAGGCCTTCTTCAAGAGCCTCTCGATGACCAATGCCGTTCGCGACGGCGGCATTGCCGGCATCACCGAGATCTGTCCGGCCAACGCCTCCTTCCAGATCAAGTTCGATCCCGACGTGATCGCGCCCGATGCGCTGATGGAGAGGCTGAAGGGCTTCGAGGCGGCGGCCGAGTCGTCGGACAAGACGATCGAGACGCGGATCATCGAGATCCCGGTGCTCTACAACGATCCCTGGACGCACGAGACGCTGATGCGCTTTCGCGAGCGCCACCAGGACCCCGACGCGACCGATCTCGAATACGGCGCCAGGATCAACGGCTTCGACAGCGTCGAGGCGTTCATCGCCGCGCATGCGGGCGCGCCCTGGTTCGTCTCCATGGTCGGTTTCGTCGCCGGCCTGCCCTTCATCTATCAGCTGGTCGAGCGGTCGAAGCAGATCGAGGTGCCGAAGTACCTGCGTCCGCGCACCGACACGCCGAAGCTGACGATCGGCCATGGCGGCTGCTTCGGCTGCATCTATTCGGTGCGCGGTGCGGGCGGCTACCAGATGTTCGGCGTGACGCCGATGCCGATCTACGATCCGAAGGGCGAGATCGGCTATCTGAAGGAGCTGATGATCTTCCGGCCCGGCGACATCATCAAGTTCAAGCCGATCGACCGCACGGCCTACGACGCGGCGGTCGAGGCGGTGGAGGCGGGCCGCTTCGAACCGAAGATCGTCCCGGTCCGCTTCTCGCTCGACGCCTTCACGGCCGATCCCGAAGGCACCAATGCCAAACTCCTGGAGGCCCTGGATGGCTGAGGCCCTGCGCATGTTCGATGTCGTTAAGCCGGGCCTCGCCACCACCGTTCAGGATCTCGGCCGCCCCGGCTACTACCATCTCGGCCTGCCGATCTCGGGCGCGATGGATCGCTTCGCCCTCGTCGCCGCCAACCGCCTCGTCGGCAACGAGGACGGCGCCGCCGGGCTGGAGGCAGTCTTCCTCGGGCCGGAGCTGCGCTTTTCCGCCGACACCCTCGTCGCCGTCACCGGAGCGGACATGCCGCCGAAGGTCGACGGCGTCGAGCAGCCCGGCTGGACGGCGTTCAAGGTTCTGGCCGGACAGGTCCTGTCCTTCGCCTTTCTAAAGCGCGGCGCGCGCGCCTATATCGCCGTCGCCGGCGGCATCGACGTGCCGGAGGTGCTGGGATCGCGCTCGACCTATGCGCTCGGCACGCTCGGAGGCTTCGAGGGGCGCGCGCTGAAGGCGGGAGACGCGGTCGGGATCGGCGCTGCATCCGGCAAGGGGCGCGAGGGCACCAGCGTGCCCGCCGGTCTCCGACGCGCCGCCGGCGGCGCGTCCGCGGCCCTGCGCGTCCTGCCCGGCCTCTACTGGCACCGGCTGACGGACGGCGCCAAGGAGAGCTTCTTCGAGGACAGCTGGAAGGTCGCGCCCGAGGCCGACCGCATCGGCTACCGGTTTCGCGGCGGCCGCAAGCTCGACTTCGTGCCGCGCCGGCAGCCCTTCGGCGCAGGGTCCGATCCTTCCAACATCGTCGACAGCTGCTATCCCTACGGGTCCATCCAGGTTCCGGGCGGCACCGAGCCGATCATCCTCCACCGGGACGCGGTCTCCGGCGGCGGCTATTTCATGCTGGGCACGGTGATCTCGGCCGACATGGACCTGATCGGCCAGCTCCAGCCCCATCAAAGCGTTCGCTTCGAGACAGTGGCGATGGACCAGGCGCTGGCGGCGAGGAAGGACGAGACGGCAAGGCTCGCCCGCCTGGAAGCTGCGCTGGCGAGCTGACGGGAGACGGCGGGGACGCACGCCAGGGCGACGATCAACTGCGACATGGACGAGGGTTTCGGCCTCTATCGTTTCGGGAACGACAAGTGCACGGTCGCGACGATGCGGGAGAGTTCGCGTCCCTTCCAGATCCCCTCCAGCGTGGGTGGGTGGCCCCCCCCCGATCCCGTGGACGGCGTCGGGCCGCCTGCTCCTGGGGCATCACGCCCGCTACATCGAGCGGCTGAAAGCCGGCGCGGAGAGCCTGTCGGTCCGGTACGCCGGCGCTTAATGATCATGGCGGCGCACAGAACGCCGTCGATCTTTCACGCATGCCTCGCCATACCGACGAGCCCACGAAGCGCGACCCCCGTCTCGCGAGAGTCCGTCAGGCTCATCCCGTACCGGACAGTCGAATTCCTCGTCGTCGTTTGTCTCTTTCGGGCCAACCGGTTTCCACTGATCCCCGATGGACCCTAAAAGCTGTGCGACGCGGCAGGGAGGCGTGAGACCACGTCGATCACGGGGTGGAGATGCTCGTCCAGAAGGGCGCGGACGGCTTCGTAGTCGTGCGCGTTCAGGCCGTCGTAGATGTCGCGGTGCTGGGCGACGATCGTGCGGATGCGGGACGGGTTCGCCGTCGCCGCGGCGATGGCGACGCGCAACTGCCGCGAGCCGAGGCTCTCGTAGAGCTCCGTGCTGATCGTGTTGCCCGCGCTTTCCACGATGGCGCGGTGGAAGCTCCGGTCGAGATGGACGTGCTGGTAGAAGTCGATCTCGTCGAAATGGACCTCCATGCTCTCCATCGCCTCGAGGTTCCGCAGAACGCCCTCCTTCAAGGGCATGCGCTGCTCGCAGATCTTGCGCGCCGCCGTTCCCTCCAGCATCCGCCGCGTCTCGTAGAGCTGCACCAGATCGTCCGCCGTCACTTGGCGCACCATGGCGCCGCGCCGGGGCAGGAGCTCGATGAAGCGCTCCGCCTCCAGCCGGTGAAAGGCCTCGCGAACCGGCGTTCGCGAGACGTTCACGACCGTGGAGACGCTCTCCTCCTCCACGAAGGAACCGCCGCGCAGGACGCCGCGCAGGATCTGCTCGCGCACGTAGTTGTAGACGCGCTCCTTGGCGGGCTCGCCGGACGGCTTCTTGTCGAGCGGCTGCAAGGCCGGGCGTTCCGATTCGTCTCTCAATGTCCGACGTCCTTCTCGTCTCAGGGTCTTGCGCACCGGGGAGGATGGGCTGACCGCGGAACCGAAGACCTGGCCCGTATCGGCGCCATGGGAAGGTGCCGGGCGCGTCTCGTCGTTTCCAGGACCCCGTTCGACCGCACGGACGAATCTAGCACTTTTCGCGTAGACTTCACATACTATCTCACGTATACGTGTCACATACACAAAACGGAGACTGCTCGTGCGTGTCGTGACCTGCCAAATCAATTCCCAAGGCGACAAGGCCGCCAACATAAGGACGGCGCTGGAGCTTCTGGATCGTGCCGCCGCGCAGGGCGCGGATCTCGCCGTCCTTCCCGAATATGTCGAGTACATGGGCGACGATGCCGGCGCGCTCGCCGCGGCCGAAGCCATTCCCGGCGCGACGACGGACGCCTTCGCGGCCAAGGCCCGCGAGCATGGGATGAACATCGTCATCGGCTCGATGCGCGCCAAGGTCGAGGGCGACGTCCGCTGCGCCAATACCAGCGTCCTGATCGACCGCGAGGGCCGGATCACCGCTCAGTATCGCAAGCTGCATCTCTACGACGTCGATCTGCCCGGCCGCGTCTACTACAAGGAGTCCGACACGGTCGCCTGCGGCAACGACGTGGTGACCGCCGAGATCGACGGCGTGAAGGTCGGGCTCTCCATCTGCTACGACGTTCGCTTCCCGGAGCTGTTCCGCATCCAGGCGCTGTCGGGCGCCCGTATCCTCATCGTACCCGCCGCCTTCACGCTCTTCACCGGCCGCGACCACTGGGAGCTTCTGCTGCGGGCCCGGGCGGTGGAGAACCAGTGCTACGTGATCGCCGCCGGCCAGGTCGGCACCTACCTGCCGGGCAAGGCCTGCAACGGCCGCAGCATGATCATCGACCCCTGGGGCACCGTCATGGCCTGTGCGTCCGACACGGTCGGCACGGCGGTCGCGGATCTCGACTTCGCCTATCAGGACAAAATTCGATCGGAACTGCCGGCGCTCAGCAATCGCCGCGCCGACGTCTACGCGATCGGAGCGAACTGATGCCCGCCTCCTTCCCGTCCAAGCCGGCGATCTGGCTGTCCAGCGCCAACGTCGCCGCAGCCGAGATCGCCGCCGGCATCGGCTACACCGTCGCGGTCCTCGACATCGAGCACGGCAGCTTCGACCTCGCCGCCCTCGACCGCTTCATCCCGGCCCTGAAGGGCCTGGGCTTCGAGGTTCTGGCCAAGGTGCTCGGCCCGGAGCGCGGCCCGATCCAGCAGGCGCTGGATTTCGGCGCCGACGCGGTGATCATCCCCCACATCCTCGACGTCGAACACGCAAAGCGCGTCTGCGCCTTCTCGAAGTTTCCCCCGATCGGCGATCGCAGCTTCGCGGGCGGCCGGACGGTCGCCTATGGCGGGCCGGACGACCGGTGGGTCGCCGACCAGGACGCCAACACGCGCTGCTATCCGATGATCGAGCACGCGGGCGCGCTGCGCGACGTCGATCAGATCCTGGCGCTGCCCACCGTGGACGGCGTGTTCATCGGCCCGAGCGACCTGTCGCTTCGCCGGGACCGGGGCGCCTACAAGCGCTCGGCCGCCGACTTCGCGGACCTGAAGACGGTTGCGGATGCCGCCCACAAGGCGGGCAAGCGCTGGATTCTGCCGGCCTGGAGCGTCAGCGAGAAGGAGTTCGCCCTGGCCAACCGCGCCTATTCGCTGTGCCTCACCATGGAGCACGGCGCCCTCGCGCTCGGCCTGCAGGACGCCTGGAAGACCACGCAGGCGCTTCTGGCCGACGCCGCCGCCTGACCCTTCGGAAAGCCGGGAGCTCGCACCCGCGGGGCCCCGGCTTTTCGAGACCATGTCATTTCGCTTCGCAGCTCGAGCCGAAAGCAGCCCGCCATTGCGTGCGGGCGCCGGATGCCAGCCGGTTCAAAGGAGATCTCACATGCCCTTCAACTTGAGCCGCCGCGCCTTCCTCGGCGCATCCGCCGCGATGACCTTCGCCCATGTCGTTCCGACCTGGGCCGAGGGCCGCGATACGATCACGCTCGGTCTGTCCACCTTCCCGCCCAATCTCAAGCCCTGGGATCAGACGGGAACGGCCGCCGGATCGATCAAGCTGATGATCCATCGCGGCCTTCTCACCTTCACGAAGGAGGGCGAGCTGACGGGCGCGCTGGCCGAAAGCTGGCAGCGCGAGGGCGACAACAGCTGGATCTTCAAGCTGCGGCCCGCCAAGTTCCACGACGGGTCGCCGGTCACCTCGGCGGACGTGAAATGGTGCCTGGAGCAGATCAGCGCCCCGGCGTCGTCCGCCGTCTATCGCGGCGAGCTGCAGTCCATCGCGGCGATCGAGACGCCGGATGCGCAGACGGTGATCCTGCGCACGAAAGAGCCGATCTCGACGCTGCCCCTCTGGATGGCCAGCTACAATCTCGCCATCGTCAAGGAGGGTTCCGACCTGTCCGACGCCATCGGCGCGGGCCCCTACAGGATCGCCTCGCTGGAGCGCGGCACGTCGATGACGCTCGAGGCCTTCCCCGACTACTACAAGCCGGAGCATCCGAGGACGAAGACCCTAAAGCTCGTCGTCTATGCCGACGAGAACCTGCGCGTCGCGGCGCTGGACGCGGGCGACGTCGACATCATCGAATACGTGCCCTGGAGCGCGATGGAGGAGATCGGCAAGGACGCGGCGCTGACGCTCGACGCGGTCGACGGCCCCTTCATGGGCCTCTTCTTCAACGGCTCCAAGGCGCCCTTCAACGACAAGCGTGTGCGCCAGGCCGTCGCCCACGCCATCCGGCGCGAGGAGATCGTCAGCGCGGCCTTCTTCGGCTACGCTACCCCGCTCGCCCATCTGCCGATCGCCGGGAACAGCCCGTTCTACAATGCCGATCTTTCCGAAGGCTGGGCCTACGATCCCGATCTCAGCCGCCGGCTCCTGGCGGAAGCGGGCTTTGCCGACGGGCTGACCTGCAACATCCTGTCCACCGCGCAATACCGCATGCTGAAGGACACGGCCGAGGTGGTGCAGCAGCAGCTGGCCGAGGTCGGCATCGTCGCCGAGCTTCAGCTGCCCGACTGGTCGACGCGCGTGCAACTGGGCACCCGCGGCCAGTACGACATCGCCGTTCACGGCGCCGCCGCCGACACGAACGATCCCGACAGCCTGACGGCCTTCGTCGACGGCAGCCTCTCCCCCTCGATCAGCCGCAGCTACAAGCTCGACATTCCGCGGATCACCGAGCTTCTCGCGGCCGGCCGCGCAGAGTTCGACCTGGAGAAGCGCAAGGCGATCTATCGCGAGATGGAGGCGGTCGCCCTGGAGGACGTGCCGATGGTGGGCCTGTGCCTGCGCAAGCAGGGATACGCGATGAAGCAGTCGCTCAGCGGCTTCAAGAACCTGCCGGGCCAGCTGACTTTCTCCTCCGCGATCACCTTCGAAGACGCGGTGCTGGGCTCAAGCTGATGATCGGCTACGCTTTGCGGCGGACGGCCGCCGCCTTCGTCCTCATATGGCTCGTGGCGACCCTGATCTTCATGGTCCTGCACGTCATTCCCGGCGATCCGGCGGAACTCCTCCTGTCCCAGGGCGGGATGTCCCCGGACCCGGCGATCGTGGCCGACCTGCGCGAGCAGCTCGGCCTCAACAGGCCTCTCCCCCTCCAATATGTCACCTACGTCTCCAACGTGCTGCGCGGCGATCTCGGCGTCTCGCTCCAGGACGGCTATCCGATCCTCGACGAGGTTCTCGTGCGCCTTCCCCGCACGATGGAGCTGATCCTGGCGGCGGGCCTGATCGCAGCGAGCATCGGCATCCCGATGGGAACCCTGGCGGCCGTGCGCAGCGGAAGCGCCTTCGACAAAATCTCGTCCACGCTGGCCAGCATCGCCGTTTCGGTGCCGGTCTTCGTCGTCGGCACCCTCGCGGTGCTGGTCTTCGCCCAAATCCTGAAGCTCATCCCGGCCGGTGGCTTCGTCGCCTTCTCGGACGATCCCCTCCGGCACCTTTCGCTGCTCGTCATGCCGGCCGGCGCCATAGCGATCGGCCTTGCCGGCATCCTCTTCCGCGTCACGCGCAATTCGGTGCTGGAAGTGCTGGGCCGCGAGTTCATCCGCGTCGCGCGGGCCAAAGGCCTTCCCCGCAGCCGCATCATCGTGGCGCATGCCCTGCGCAACGCACTCATCCCCATCGTGACGGTCCTGGCGCTGCAGCTCGGCATGCTGCTCGGCGGCACGGTGCTGGTGGAATACGTCTTCAACTGGCCGGGCCTGTCCGGCTATCTGGTGCGAGCCGTCGAGGCCCGGGACTATCCGGAGGTCATGGGGATCGTCCTCGTCATCTCGACGATCTTCGTCTTCCTCAATCTGGCGATCGACCTGCTCTACGCGGTCCTCGATCCACGCGTGGGGCTAACGCGATGACGTCGATCCTGCGATCCCTGCCGAGGCCCGCGGCCATCCGGCTCGCCATCGTCCTCGCCCTTCTGGCGCTCGCCGTCGCGGTGCCGCTCCTGCCGCTTGCCGATCCGCTGGCGATGAGCGTCAAGCAGCGGCTCGCGAGCCCCGGCTGGGGCCTGTGGCTCGGCCGCGACGAGTATGGCCGCGACATTCTGAGCCGCGTCCTCTGGGGCGCGCGCACGTCGCTCGCGGTCGCCTTCACGGTGGCGGCCCTGTCGGCGATCGCCGGAACGGTCCTCGGCCTTCTCGGCGGCTATTTCCGCGGCTTCGTGGAACTGGCGACGGTCCGCTCCTCGGAGGTTCTGCTGTGCCTGCCGCCGATGCTGCTGGCCCTTCTCGTGGTCACCTTGCTCGGAGCGGGGTCGGGCACGCTCATCCTCTGACTGTCCATTCTCTTCACGCCGGTCTTTGCCCGCGTCGTCTATGCCGAGACGCTGTCGGTGCGCATGCTCGACTACGTCGCGGCGCAGGAATCCATCGGGACCCACCCTGTCCGCATCCTGACGCGCACGATTCTGCCCAACGTCACCGCGCCGATCGTCGTCCAGTTCTCGCTGACGGTCGCCGCCGCCATGGTCCTGGAGAGCGGCCTCTCCTTTCTCGGGCTCGGCGTCGTGCCTCCCGCGCCCTCCTGGGGACTGATGATCCGCGGCGCCCGCGGCACGATGGATCAGGCGCCCTTGATGCTGCTCTGGCCCTGCCTGGCGCTGTCCGTCACGATCATCGCCTTCAACTCGCTCTGCGACGCCCTTCGCGACGCGCTGGACCCGAAGGCGCATGCCAATGTCCTGAATGCCGGCCGCTCCGGCCCGGCCAACCCCGCGTCGTCGTCGCCCGCCGCCGTTTCCTCCTCGAAGGACGGGAGGATCGTCCTCTCCGTGCGCGACCTTTCGCTGCGCGTGGCGGGGTTGCCCGATGCGCCCGATCTGGTGCGCGGCATCTCGCTCGACATCGCCGCCGGCGAGACGGTCGCGCTCGTGGGCGAAAGCGGCTCCGGCAAGACGATGACGGGGCTCGCCCTTCTCGGCCTCCTGCCCCAGGGCGTCGACCGCACCTCCGGCACCCTTCTCTTCACGCGCCGGGACGGGACGGTGGTCGACCTCCTCTCGTTGGACGAGAGCGCCATGCAGGCCCTGCGCGGCGACGAGATCTCCATGGTCTTCCAGGACCCCGGCGGCAGTCTCGATCCGGTCTATCGCGTCGGCCGGCAGATCGCCGAGGGAATTCGCGCCCATCGCGACGTCAGCTCGTCCAAGGCCCGGGCGGAGGCGATCGATCTCTTGCGCGCGGTCGGCCTTCCCGATCCCGAGGAGAAGGCGAAGGCCTATCCGCACGAGCTCTCGGGCGGCCAGAAGCAGCGCGCCCTCATCGCCTCGGCCATCGCCAACGGCCCTCGCCTCCTGATCGCCGACGAGCCGACGACAGCCCTCGACGTGACCATCCAGGCTCAGATCATCGAGCTCTTCGCCGATCTGAAACGACGCGATCCCGACATGGGCATGATCTTCGTCACCCATAATCTGGCGCTGGTCTCGCAGATCGCCGACCGCATCTGCGTGATGTATGCGGGCGAGATCGTCGAAAGCGGTCCGGTGGACCAGGTCTTCGCGGCGCCCAAGCACCCCTATACGGCCGCCCTCATCGCCAGCGTGCCGGAGGGCGAGAACGAGCGTCTGCACGCCATTCCCGGCCATGTTCCAGCACTCGGAAACATCTCGCCCGGCTGCCGCTTCGCCGAGCGCTGCGGACTGGCGCAGCCCGGCTGCGGCGAACATCCCGAACTTCGTGAAAGCGGGCAGGACCGTCAGTCGCGGTGTTTCCACTGGAAGAAGGTTGCATGATGAACGTCGTGTCGACACCGGAGCCGGCCCGACCGGCCGCGGGCGAACCGCTGGTCAGGGTGCAGGGTCTGTCGCGCAGGTTCGGCAGCCGGTCTTTCTGGCGGCCGGGCAAGACGCGGGGCTTCTATGCCGTTCGCGATGTGAATCTGACCATCGCCAAGGGTGAGGCCTTGGGCATCGTCGGCGAATCGGGCTGCGGCAAGAGCACGCTCGGGCGCATGATTCTCCGGATGCTGCGCCCGACCGACGGACAGATCGAATTCGCCGGCCAGGACATTTCCACCCTGTCGGATGGGGCGCTGCGGCCGCTGCGCCGGCGGATGCAGATGATCTTCCAGGACCCGTTCGCCAGCCTCGACCCCAAGCGCCGCATCGGCGACCAGATCGCCGATGCGCTGAAGGTTCACGGGATCATGGACGAGGCGCAGAGCCGTCAGCGGACCGCCGAGCTTCTGTCGCAGGTCGGGTTGCTCCCCGAACATGCCGGCCGTCGCCCCCACGCGTTCTCGGGCGGGCAGCGTCAGCGCATCGCCATTGCGCGCGCCCTGGCGCCGAGTCCCGATCTCATCGTGGCCGACGAGCCGATCGCCGCCCTCGACGTCTCGATCCAGGCCCAGGTGGTCAATCTCCTCTCCGACCTGCGCGCACGGATGGGCCTGTCGCTGCTCTTCATCAGCCACGACCTCCATGTGGTGCGCCATCTCTGCGACCGCGTCGCGGTCATGTATCTCGGACGGATCGTGGAGCAGGGAACGGTCGAGCAGGTCTTCGGCTCGCCCCGCCACCCCTATACGCGGGTTCTCCTGGCGGCCAGCCCGTCGCTGAGGTCCGGCGCCCGCATCGAGAGCCTGAAGGGCGAAATCCCGAGCCCCGCCCATCCGCCGTCAGGCTGCGGTTTCCGCACCCGCTGCCCGATGGCACTGCCCGCCTGCGCGGAGCGCGAACCCGCGCTCGTCACCGACGGCACGGACCACGCCGTCGCCTGCCGCCGCGCCGGCGAAATGCCTGCTTAGCGCGTCGTTCGATCGTCCGGGATCAAGGCCGCATCGGATGGACCCTCGCCCGACCCTTGCAACATGTTGCAAGGGTTGGAGGTGTCGGATGGAGCCTCGTCGGCGCCCTCGGTGCCCTCTTCGAACCGCACGAAAACCCGATATCTCGGGTGCCAGCCCGGGCGTTTGGCTTCGTGGATCCGGCGATTTTCTCACGCTATCGTCGTCACCGCGGGTGCCGTTCGAAATGAACCCGATCGACCCGTCTCGCGGACAAGCCGCGGACATCGCGGCCGGAGCCTGCACCATCTCGTCGCTTCAACGATTTGAATTTTCGGTGCGCCGGTCAGAACAAAACTGCGAACACCTACATCATTGAAATCGCTTACAAGAATCGTGGCGAGCAGGCGATGAGACGAAGCTAAAGCGGTTACGGCAGCTTCGCGCCCATTTCCGCTGTTCAGCCGATCACACGCGAATTCCAGAAGCAGTCGTTTGCCGAGGGGTTGCTTCGTGATTGTCGGCTGCGGATCTAATGGCGGGAAACAGACCGAGCAAGTCAGGCGAGGTGCGTTAAAGCCGGTTGAGGAGGTGCCTCAATGAACCGTTCGCGATCTACTGACTTAGGATGTAGTCGACGGGCTCCACTTTCTGAGTCTCGTTGAAATGGGCGAGGTTCCGCAGCGACTTCGTGTTGGACGCATGTAGGTGGTCCCTAAGCCCTCTCGCGGCGGCGTCGATTTCACCAAGACCCAGCGCCTCGACTACGGCGAGATGCTCATCGAGGAACGGGTCGATCAAGGCTGTCCGCTTCAGCGCGATCTGGATGTGTTTGGTTGACACAAAGAGGGCACGCCCCCGCTTCAGCGCCCCGATGATCTCGTGGTTCGTCGAGAAGCCGAGCAGCTTCACGTGGATGTCGTCCTCGAGCTCGTCGAGCGTTGCGATGTCCACCTCCGGAAACCGCTCGATCGCGACGCGGTGCCGGACGGCGATTTCCTCGATCAGGATGGGTGGGATACTGTTCGCCGCGTTCTGGAGGGCGACCGGTTCGAGTATCTCCCGCAGCTCGTAAAGCGAGGCCATGCGGTCGAGGTTGAGCGGCACGATCCACCAGTGCGACTTCTCGCCCTTTCCGACGATCCCAACGCCCTGCGCGCGCAAAAGAAGGTTGCGCGCGGCAAGGCGGCTGATGTCGTATGCGCGCGCAAGCGCCAGCTCGTTGACCCGGAAGCCGCCGAACAGCGAGTGCAGGATGATGTTGCGCTCGACCGCGTAGTAGATCGCGTCGGCCGGATCGACGTCGGGGAGGACGCCCGGCTCCGCCGCCGGAGTGACCATTTCCCTGGTGATCGGGATGCGAGTCGGGCTTGAGCCGGGGCCGACCACCAACCCGCGGCCGGCGAAGCGCCCGAGCAGGCCTTCCGCCTCCAGCGTCGCCAGGGCTTGCCTCACCGGGGCCCGGCTTGAATTGAAGAGGGTCGCGAGATGGCTCTCGAGGATGACGGTGCCCGCAGGAATGCTGCCTCGGGTCATGCTCTCCCGAAGCATTTCCGTCATGCTGGCATAGGCAGGTTTTCGCTCGAACGCGACCAACGACAGCACATCCGTTCTCAAATCGACTTCACCCCGGCGAGAGGGGTAGAGGGTTGCCCGCCGCTTGTCACGACGCGGCGCAGCAGGGCGACGGGCGGCCCCCGCCTAGGTCACCGCGCCGAGCTGCCACGGCACGAACTCGTTATCCCCGTAGTCGTATGTCTCGCTCAAGGTGCGCTCGCCGGAAGCCACCGCGAGGAGCTTCTCGAACATGCGCTGCCCGGCCGCTTCGATCGTGTCGTTTCCGGTGATGATGCCGCCGCAGTCGAGGTCCATGTCCTCGTCCATGTGCTCAAACATTTCAGTGTTGGTCGCGACCTTGATGGTCGGCACCGGCTTCCATCCAGAGACGGAGCCCCGCCCGGTGGTGAAGATCAGCATGTTGCAGCCTCCGGCGATCTGACCGGTGACGGCGACCGGATCGTAGCCGGGCGTGTCCATGAAAACGAAGCCCGGCTTGTCGATGATCTCGGCATATTCGTAGACCGCCTCCAGCGGCATCGATCCGCCCTTCGCCACGGCGCCGAGCGATTTCTCCAGGATCGTCGTCAGGCCGCCCGCCTTGTTGCCGTGCGAGGGGTTGTTGTTCAGCTCAGCTCCGTGCCGGGTCGTGTAGTCCTGCCACCAAGCGATCCGCTGCATCAGCTTCTCTGCGACCGCGGGGGTCGAGGCGCGTCGCGTCAGCAGGTGCTCGGCGCCGTAGATCTCCGGCGTCTCGGCGAGTACTGCGGTGCCTCCATTGCGCACGAGGAGGTCCGACACGTAGCCAAGGGCCGGATTGGCGGAGATGCCGGAATAACCGTCGGACCCGCCGCATTCGAGCGCGAGCTTCAGGCCGGAAAGGGGCTGCGTCGTGCGCTCGGCGGCATTCACCGTCGGCAGCATCTCATTGATGATGCTCGAGGCGATCTCGACCGTCTTGCGCGTTCCTCCGAGCTGCTGAATCGTCATGGTGCGCAGCAGCGGCCCTTCTTCAAGGCCGTATTTCTGCGTGATGAAGGAGATCTGGTTGGTCTCGCAACCGAGCCCGATCATCAGGATGGCCCCGAAGTTCGGGTTGCGGGCATAGCCGCTCAGCGTCCGCGTCAGATAGGTGTAGCCCTCGGTCTGCATGTTGATGGCGCAGCCCGTGCCGTGCGTCAGGGCGACGACGCCGTCCACCTTGTCGAAGCCGTCGAGTCCGCCCTTGCGGTTGAAGTGGTCCGCGATCGCCCGAGAGACGGTCGCCGAGCAGTTCACCGACGAGATGATGCCGATGTAGTTGCGCGTGCCGACCTGCCCGTCAGGACGCTTAAATCCCATGAAGGTCCGGCGTTCGGACTCGGGAAGAAGCGGAGTCGGACGCGCGTCAGCGGCGAACTGGTGCTGAACGTCGCTGTCGTGCATCGCCATGTTCTGGAGGTGCACGTGCTCGCCGGGCACGATGTCGCGCGTCGCGAACCCGATCACTTGGCCGTACTTCACGACATCCGCGCCTTCGGCGATGGGGACCAGCGCCAGCTTGTGGCCGGCCGGGACATCGGTCGTGGCGACGAGGCCACCCGCATTTGCGCCGGCGGCGATGGCTGATCGCGCCACCGCGACGTTGTCCTTCGAGTTGAGGCGGATGGCAGATAGCGAAGCTGAGATGGCGGACATCGGGCTTTTCCTGCTGGCTGGTTTGGAGGTGTTCCAAATGGCTATTGCAAGCAATAACCATCCATGTTAGCGATTGATTTGTCAAGTCGGATACTCTCCACGGACGGGCCTTTGGGAGGAGGTTTCATGTTGAAAGCAACGTTCGCTGGTAGTTCGGCGTAGTCGCCGTACCGTACCGCATCAAAATCAGATCACTGTAGACCATAGCGACCGTGGATATACATCGACGGTAAGGGAGCGCCTTGTCTTACGTTTTCGACTTCTCATTCCTGCCAGACTATTACTTGGAATTGGCCAACGGTATCTGGCTGACGATCTGGATGACCGTCGTCTCGATCGTGCCCGGCTTCGCGCTCGGAACCGCCTGCGCGGTCGGAAGGCTATACGGACCGAAGTGGGCCCAGCGCGCGGTGACCGTCTACGTTGAGGGCATCCGCAACACGCCGCTGATCATCCAGGTGTTCTGGCTGTTCTTCGGCCTCGCCATCCTCGGCGCCCGCATCGGCCCGACCAACGCCGCCGTGGTCGCGCTCGTCATCAACGTCGGCGCCTACACCGCCGAGATCATGCGGGCGGGCTTCCAGAGCGTTCACGCCGGGCAACTCGAGGCGGGTTCCTGCCTCGCTATGAGCCGCAGCCAGCTCTTCTGGAACATCCAGCTGCCCCAGGCCGCCGAGCGCGTCTACCCGGCCCTCGTCAGCCAGTTCATCTTGATGATGCTGGCGACCTCGATCATGTCGCAGATCTCGGCCGAAGAGCTGACGGGCGTCGCCTACCAGATCCAGTCCTTCACCTTCCGGGGCTTCGAGGTCTACCTCGTCATCGCCGTGCTCTACCTGATCATGGCGACGGCGCTGCGCTTCCTGCTGCACGGGGCGGCGAACCTCGCCTTCCCGCGACTGCGCCGCCTCGGGACACCGTTATGATCGCTCAGCGCAGTTTTACCCATCTCGCAACCTGTTAGGGGAGCCTGCCATGTTCGGCCTGACGATCGACCAGATCCTCTACATCTTTCAGGGCGCGATCTGGACCATCGTCCTGTCCCTGCTCGGCTTCGTGGGGGGCACCATCCTGGGCCTACCGCTCGCCATGGCGCGGGCCGCCCGCAAGCGGTGGGTCTCGCGCACGGCCAGCCTCTACGTTCAGCTCGTCCAGGGCATACCGCTCCCTGTTCTCATGTTCGTCGTCTATTTCGGCATGAGCATCTATGGCTACAACGTCTCGGCGCTGGTCGCCGCCGGCATGGCGATGACGCTCTATTCCAGCGCCTTTCTCGGCGAGATTTGGAAGGGCTGCCTTCAGTCGGTGCCGAAGACGCAGTGGGAGGCGGGAGAGTGCCTCGCGCTCACTTCCTACCAGCGCTTCGTCTACGTGATCCTGCCGCAGGCCCTTCGCATCGCCGTGCCGCCGACCGTAGGTTTCATGGTCCAGATTGTGAAGAACACCTCCTACTCGGTGGTGATCGGCTTCATCGACCTCACCTACGCGGCCAAGGTCATCAACAACTCGACGTTCAATCCTTTCGTCGTCTTCACGCTGGCCGCACTGATCTACTTCGCGATCTGCTTCCCGATGTCGGTCTACGCCCGGCGGTTCGAGCGTCGCCTTCATCGAGTCCCGGAGTGACGGACATGCTGACCCAGATCTCGAAAGACCCCCTCGTATCCACGGGAACGCCGATCGTGCGTTTCGACGAAGTCCGCAAGAGCTTCGGCGCCTTGGAGGTCCTGAAGGGCATCACCCTCGACATAGTGGAGGGTCAGGTCGTCGCCCTAATCGGCAAGAGCGGGTCCGGCAAGAGCACGGCGCTCCGCTGCATCAACGGTCTCGAGAGGATCAATGCGGGCAAGTTGAGCGTTTGCGGCCGCGACCTGCTCGCCCGCGACTTCGACCTACGCGACCTGCGGAAAGAGGTCGGCATCGTCTTTCAAAGCTACAACCTCTTCCCGCACCTCACCGTCGAAGAGAACGTCACTCTCGCGCCCCGGAAGGTGAACGGTCTGAAGGGCGCAGCCGTAGGCGCGCTGGCCGCCGAGGTGCTCGAGCAGGTCGGACTGTCGGAGAAAGCCAATAACTATCCGGAGCAGCTTTCGGGAGGCCAGCAGCAGCGGGTCGCGATCGCACGTTCGCTGGCGATGCGGCCGCGCCTGATGCTCTTCGACGAGATCACCTCCGCGCTCGACCCCGAGCTGACCGGTGAGGTGCTGCGGGTGATCGCCAAGCTCGCGGCAGGCGGCATGACCATGGTGCTGGTGACGCACGAGATGGCGTTCGCCGCCAAGGTCGCGGACCAGATCGTGTTCATGCACGAGGGCCGCGTCTGGGAGAAGGGCAACGGCGACATGCTGGCCAACCCGACCACACCGGAACTCCAGCAGTTCGTGGGCAACGGCCTGTGAAGGATTCCGCGTCCATTTCGGGCGCGGCATAATGGGAGGATACACCATGCGCAAGACATCACTTCTGGCGGGCGTCGTGCTCGCGGCCAGCCTCGTCGCCTCGATGGGCGCCGCCCTCGCGGACACGCTTTCCGACATCAAGGAGCGCGGCAAGATCATCGTCGCCGTTGACGTCAGCCACCCGCCCTACGGCATGCTCGACGGCTCCGCCAAGGAAACCGGGTCCGACGTCGAGACTGCCAAGCTCCTTGCCGAGGACCTTGGGGTGGCGCTCGAGATCGTGCCCGTGTCTGGCGCGAACCGCGTGCCGTTCCTGCTGTCCAACCGCGCCGACGTCGTGATCGCGTCGTTCTCGATCACCGAGGAGCGCAAGAAGGTCATCGACTACTCCAAGCCCTATGGCGTCATTCCGGTGGTCATCTCCGGCCCCAAGGACACCAACATCAAGGCCGCCGCCGACCTTGCCGGCATGGAAGTCGCCGTCGCACGTGGCACGACCGCCGACATCGAGCTGACCAAGTTGATCAAGACCAACGACAGCGATGCCAGCGTCGTACGCTATGAGGACGAGTCCACCACCAACACCGCGATGGCGACGGGCCAGCAGAAGGTGTTCGCGGCCGCGCTGTCCACCGCACAAGCCGTAGCCGAGCAGAGCCCGGCGCTCGGGCTCGAGATCAAGATGGAGCTGAACAACTACCCGATGGCCATGGGTCTGCGGAAGGGTGACGACGGCTTCAAGGCGGCGCTCGACAGCTTTGTCGACACCAACCTGAAGAACGGCAAGTTGAACACAATCTACAAGAAATACTTCGGTCAGGACCTGCCTGCCGACTTGATCGGGAAATGATCGTCGATCAGCCGAGTGACGCAGAAAACTGAAATATTGGAGAACGCGGACTGCTTGAGCGGTCTGCGTCCTTTTATCGATGGACACGTCAATTGCCGTGCTCGAGTTGAAGATCGCGAAAGCCGCGTCTTCAAGACTGCACACGGCGGCGACGCAAACGCCGCGTCAGTTTTGGGCGGCATCAAATTCAATCCTTAAGTCTTGGACGGGTCGTTTGCGGAAGGGCAGCTTTTCGACTCAACATTTCTAAAAGCGGACGGTCTTCTTTCTACCCGGTCACGAACTGCTTCGCAGTCGAGCGAAGCAAGGGTCCGGCTTGCTGGTCCGGCCGCCGGTCCTTGCTTTCCAATTGCGCGCGACTTCAGTCGAGAAGATCGGCAAGGCCGATCGGGAAGCGGCGGATGCGTTGGCCGGTCGCGTGCCAGATCGCGTTGGCGATCGCGCCGCCCGTGCCGGTGATGCCGATTTCGCCGACGCCCTTGATGCCGAGGGCGTTCACGTGCGGGTCGTCCTCGTGCACGAGGATCGCCTCCATCGACGGCACGTCGGCATTCACCGGAACGTGGTACTCGGCAAGATCGGCGTTCATGATCCGGCCTGAGCGGGGATCGGTGAGCGCCTGTTCGTGCAGGGCGAAGGACACGCCCCACACCATCCCGCCGAGAAGCTGGCTCTCCACCATCCGCGGATTGATGATGCGCCCCGCCGCGAAGGCGCCGACGAGGCGGCTGACCCGGATCTGCCCGAGATCGGGATCGACCTTCACCTCCGCGAAGACCGCACCGTGCGCATGCATGGCATAGGTCTCCTGCGCCGCCGGGTCGCCGGCGCTCTTGCCCTCCGCCATGACCTTGTCGAGGCCAGCGCGCTGGAGGATGTCCGTGAAGCTCTCGCCGCGGCTCTCGTCGTCGCGCCGCACCAGTCGCCCGTCGATCGCCACCGTGCCGACATTGCCCGCGCCGAAGAGCGGCGAGCGCTCGTCGGCAGTGGCGATCTCGGCGAGCCTGGCGATGGCGTTGTTTCCGGCCGCATGCAGCGCCATTCCTGCCGTCGCGGTATGGCCGGAGCCGCCGGCGATCCCGGCATCGGGAAGATCGGAGGTGCCGGAGCGGAACTGCACCTCGTCGATGCCGAGCCCGAGCGCATCCGCCGCGATCTGCGCCAGCGCGGTCCATGCACCCTGACCCATGTCATGGGCGCCGATCTCGACTATCCCGGTTCCGTCGCGGTGGATGGTGGCACGGGCGTTCGCCTGGAACATCAGCGCCGGGAAGGTCGCCGTGCCGACGCCCGTGCCGACGAGGAGACCGGCCTCGTCGCGGCGCGCGCGCGGCTCGAGCGGGCGCCCCTGCCAGCCGAAGCGCTCGGCGCCCAGCCGATAGCAGTCCCGCAGCGACTTCGACGAGAAGGGCTTGCCGGAGATCGGCTCGGCCTCGGCGTAGTTCCTCAGCCGGAACTCGAGCGGATCCATGCGCACCCCCCAGGCCGCTTCGTCGATGGCGCTTTCCAGCGTAATCGAGCCGCTGGCCTCGCCCGGCGCGCGCATGAAGAGCGGGGTGCCGGTGTCGAGGCGCACGGCGTCGTAGCTCGTGCGGATGGCGGGGCTCGCATACAGCGTATGCGCGACATCGGCGGCCGGCTCGAGAAAGTCGTCGAAGGTGCTGGAGGCCGTGCGCGTGTGGTTGCCGAGCGCCCGCAGCGCTCCGTCTTGCGAAACGCCGAGGTTGAAGGTCTGGCGCGTCGGGGCACGGTGGCCGACGGGCCCGAACATCTGTTCGCGCCGCAGTACGAGCTTGACCGGGCGACCGATAGCGCGCGCTGCGAGGATGCCGAGCACCTGCGGCCCGGCGGGGAAGCCCTTCGAGCCGAAGCCGCCGCCGAGGAACGGGCTTTTGATATGGATGTCGGTGGGTGCGATCCCGAAGAGGCCCGCGATGCGCTGCTGAGCCATCGCGAGGGCCTGCGTCGGCATGTCCAGCGAGAGCTTGTCGCCCTTCCAGCTTGCGACGACGCCGTGCGGCTCCATAGCGTTGTGGTATTGCGCGGGCGTCTCATAGATCGCCTCGATCCGAAGGTCCGACGCGGCGAGTTCCGCATCGAGATCGCCGGTTTCGGCGAAGGCGGGGTTCCCCGCCCCAACCACGGCAGGCGAAAAGCTCTCCGCGCCGTCGAGGCCGGTGCGCGCGGTTTCGGCCTCGTAGCGAGGCGCCAGAAGCGCCGCCCCCTCGGTCGCCGCCTCCAGCGTCTCGGCCACCACGAGCGCGATCGGCTGTCCGGGATAGCGGACGCGGGCGTTCTGCAGGAGATCCATCCGGAACATGAAGGGGTTCGACTTCTCGTCCGGGTCGGATGCGAGCGGCGGCCGGTTCGCGGGGGTCATCACGTCCACGACACCCGGATGCGCCCGCGCCGCGGCCTCATCGAGGAAGGTCACGCTTCCGCGGGCAATCGAACTCGTTGCGACGACCGCATAGAGCAGACCTGCCGGATGATTGTCGGCCGCAAAAGTCGCCGCGCCGGTCACCTTCAGCACGCCTTCGCGCCGTGTCAGGGGCTGGCCGATGTTGGACCCGTGCCGCTGGCGCGGCCCCGTCTCGTTCAAGGTCATCTCAGACATGGAGGGCACCTTTGGGCTGGGGGGCGAAGGGCGAGGCCGGCAGCGCCGGAAGGCGATCGGGCGTTCCCGCCGCCGCCAGGCCGAGCGCCCGCGCGACGATGCGCTCGGCGAGGGCGATCTTGTAGGCGTTGTGGCCGGAGGGCGCGGCGCCTTCGAGGGCGGCCTTCGCGGCGCGCTCAAAGACGTCGCGGCCGGGCGTTGCCCCCGCGAGGACGGCTTCGGCCGCCTCGCAGCGCCAGGGCCGCGCCGCGACGCCGCCAAGAGCGATGCGCGCCTCGCGGATGCTCCCGTTCTCCAGATCGAGACCCACCGCCGCGGAGACGACGGCAAACGCATAGGAGGTGCGCTCGCGCACCTTGAGGTAGCGCGAATGACCGGCGAAGGCCTCGGCGCCCGGCGGCAGCAGCACCGCGACGATCATCTCGCCGGGCTCGCACACCGTGCGGACGTCGGGCGTGTCGCCGGGCAGGCGATGGAACTGCGCGAGGGGCACCTGCCGGCGACCGGATACGCCCTCGAGTTCGACAATTGCGCCGAGCGCGGCGAGCGGAACGCAGAAGTCCGACGGATGCGTGGCGATGCAGGCCGGGCTCCATCCAAGCACCGCGTGCCCATCGTTGATGCCCTCTATGGCATCGCAACCACGGCCCGGCTCGCGTCGGTTGCAGGCGCTGGCCGTGTCGTAGAAGTAGCGACAGCGGGTTTCCTGCATCAGGTTGCCGCTTGCCGTCGCGGCGTTGCGCAACTGCCCCGATGCTCCCGACAGGAGGGCTTCGGCGACCGCCGGAAAGCGCGCGGCAAAGCGTTGGTCGTGTGCGAGGTCGGCGTTGCGCACGAGGGCGCCGATGCGCACCGAGCCGTCGGCCTGCCAGTCGACGTTGCTAAGACCCGGCAGACGGGTGATGTCGACCAGCCTGCCGGGACGCGCGATGCCGCCCTTCATCAGGTCGAGGAGGTTGGTGCCGCCGGCAAGAAACGCGGTGCCCGGCTCGGCCGCGGCGATCACGGCCTCGGCGACACTGGCCGGCCGCACATAATCGAAGCTCTTCATGCCGCCTTCTCCCCAGCAGAGGCCCTCATCCGGTTTCCGGCATCGAGCACCGCCTCGGTGATGCCGGCATAGGCGGCGCAGCGGCAGAGATTGCCGCTCATGCCCTCGCGCACCCGTTCCGGATCGTTCCCGGCCTGGTTCTCGGCAATGAGGCCGACGGCGCTCATGATCTGGCCGGGCGTGCAGAAGCCGCACTGGAAACCGTCATGCTCGATGAAGGCCGCCTGGACGGGATGCAGCGTGTCGTTTTCAGCCAGCCCCTCGATGGTGGTGATGGCGGCGCCGTCGTAGCTAAGCGCCAGCGCCAGACACGAATTGATGCGCCGATCGTCCGCAAGGATCGTGCAGGCCCCGCACTGCCCGCGGTCACAGCCCTTCTTCGTCCCCGTCAGCTCCAGCCTCTCGCGCAGGAGATCGAGGAGCGTCACGCGGGGATCGTCGAGCTCGATCTGCCGCTCCTCTCCGTTGATCGTCAATCGGATGGAATGGGTCATGCTTTCCCCCGTCTCCTGCTGTAACAACCGGGACTGTCGGCGGTTTTGCACGACAGCCATCCGAAACGCGTCCACGCGGATCGCTATGGGACGCTTGCAAAAGCATATACGGAGGCTCCCTCCGTTTACAAGGTTGGAGGAGTTCTAATTCGTAAGATGGAGGCCGGATCGGAGAAGGGAACGCGCAAGCCGCGCGCTGACGTCATGCGCAACCGGGAACGCCTCTTGGCTGCCGCAGTGACCGTGTTTCGCAGCGGCGGACCCGAGGCGAGTCTCGAGGCGGTCGCACGCTGCGCCGAGGTCGGGATCGGCACCCTCTACCGGCATTTCCCGACACGCGAGGCTCTCTTCGAGGCCGTCTACCGACGTGAAGTGGAGGAAATGGCGCGTCTTGCCGAAAGCCTGGCGGACGATCCAGATCCGGTACAGGCCTTGCGCCAGTGGTCACATGCCTGCATTCGTCTGGTCGCCACCAAGCGCGGCATGCTGACGGCGCTCGCTTTGGCCGTCGACAAGTCGTCCGATGTCTACGCCTTCTCTTTCGAACACCTGACGCGGTCGCTCGGACTTCTCCTAGGAAACTGCATTGCAGCAAACCTAATCCGCGAGGATATCACGCCGGAGGACTTGCTCCAAGCTTTGATCGGCATGTCGATGATGGGCAAGGAGCCTGGCTGGGAGGCGAACGTCATGCGCCTCTTCGACATCTTCGTCGACGGTCTTCTCCAGCGCGAGACATGAGCCGTGCTTCGGACGACGAAAGCTTATGTGAACCGGTTCCGCGACCATGACAGGAGAGCCGAACGGCCGCTTTTCCTAGAGTCTGCCGTAAATCGGACAGACTGCTTTCGGCCTATTTTGGACGTTGTCTGATCTTATATTGCGAGTTGAAGCCGCATGTCCTCCAGGCGCTCCATGGCAATCACGCCATCATGGATGGTCGGCGCGGATGTCGTCTCGCCGCGCAGAGCAGGGACCACATCGGCCAGAAGCGCGTGATAGCCTTTGTAGTCCTCGTTGGCGGCGGCCGTGAAGTTCGGTTTCCAAGTCAGCGAGTCCTCCGCGTCGAGAAGCGTCGCGGCGGGGTCGGCGACCTTGAAGGGCGGGTTGCGGTGCCAGCGCACCTCGACGACGTTCTCGACCTCCAGGCGCTGGTGGTCGCCCATGATCTCGATGCGCTCGACGGGCGTGCCACGCGACTGCACGGTTCCCATGACGATCGTGCCGATCGCCCCGCATTCGAAGTCGAAGCCGACATGGAAGAGGATGTGGCCGGGCGTCTTCTCGACCTTGCGTGCCGTGATCTTCGTTACGGGCGAAACGAGATGCGAGACGAGGTCCATGTAGTGCACACAGTGGTGCAGTAGAAAGCCCGTGTAATCGACATTGCCGGTGAAATAGCCTGGCGCCGTCATGTAGTAGCCGGTGAGGCCAAGCACGTCTCCGAAGCGGCCGGATTTCAGCACGTTGTGAGCGATCTTGTTGCCGACGGAATAGCGTTTCATGAAGCCGACGAGGAGCGGCTTTCCCGAACGGAGAGAGGCTTCAGCCAGCTCGCGCGCCCCGGCGGCTGAGCCGGAGGGCGGCTTTTCCATGAAGACGGGGAGTCCCTTCTCCAGCGCCGCCTTGCCGAAGGCGAGATGCTGGTCCGGGCCGACCGCCATACCGATGGCGTCGAGGCCGCTCGTGGCAATCAGTTCGTGTGCGTCCGAGGTCAGCGTGGAGACGCCGAACTGGCGGCCCGCTTGCACCAAGCGGTCTTTGTCGATGTCGCACAGCGCGACGATCTGAACGTCGTGGCGCAGGAGCTGCGGCAGCAGCATCTGCGTCGCGTGGATGCCGCAGCCGATCCAACCGATCCGAAGGGTCATCGTCTGAACTCCGTCAGGGCGAGATGGGATTTGATGAAGTCGGCGCTCGCGGAAAGCCGCTCGCTCTCGTCCTCGTGCGGCGGGCGCCATTGCGCGAAGGGTACGCCGAACCGGTCGTCATTCCGACGGAACGGTTCCAGCGAGACCGGTCCGTGATAGCCGACCTCGTGGAGGGCGCGGAAGACGGACACCCAGTCGACCGAGCCGGTGCCCGGAAAGCCGCGATGGTTCTCGTTGGCCTGGAAGTGCCGAATGCGCGTCCCGCCGAGCCGGATCGCCTCGGCGATGGACGCTTCCTCCATCGCCATGTGGAACGTGTCGAGCATTAGCTGGACAGACGGATGATCAACGGCGTCGAGAAGCTCGATCGCCTGCTGCGTCGTGCAGAGGACGTCGCTTTCGAAGCGGTTCAGCGGCTCGACGGCCAGCGTCACGCCCGTTCCCGCCGCATGCGCGCCGGCAGCCTTCAGGCCTTCGATGCAGCGGTTCTTGCGCGCCAGGCGCTCCTCTTCCGAGACAGGTGCGGGGGGGCGTCCGGCGAAAACGAGCGGATTTCCCGTGAGAGGGCCGCCGACGATCGTGGCGCCGAGCTCGGCGGCACAGTCGACCGTATAGCGCAGATAGTCGACGCCGCCCCGATGTGCGTCGGGTTCGGCCGAGGAGAGGTTGCGCTGAAGATTAACGCGCGCGGCGAGCACGACACCGAGGCCGGCGTCTGAGAGCGCTTTGGCGGTCTCCCGCGTGTCGAGCTCGCCGGGTTCGGGAACGAGGAGTTCAACGAAATCGTAGCCGAGCGTCTTCATCTTCTCGAAGAGCGGGAAATGCTCGGCCGTGAAGGGCCTTGCATATTGCATAGAGATCAACCCGACCGGGTTCATGGAACCGTCTTTCTTTAGCAGAGGGATTGGAGTCAGGCGGTGGGCGGTCAGCCCTTGACCGCCCCTTGCGTGAGGCCGCCGACGAGCCGGCGTTGGACGAGGAGGAAGAGGATCGTCACGGGCAGGGCGCCGACAACGCCGCCGGCCGCGAGCAGGCCCCATTCGATCTGGAACTCGCCGATCAGTGTTTGGATGGCAACGGTGACGGTGCGAACGTTCCGCCCACCGAGCGTCAGCGCGTAGAGATACTCGTTCCAGGCCGTGATGAAGATGTAGATGCCGGTCGAGATGATGCCAGGCAACGCGAGCGGCAGGACGACGCGCCGCATGGCCGTCAGCCGCGAGCAACCGTCGATCATCGCGGCCTCGTCGAGGCTTTTCGGGATAGCGCTGATATAGCTCGTCAGCATCCAGACCGCGAAGGGGATGGCCGTTGTAGCGTTCGCAATGATGAGGCCGAGATGCGTGTCGAGAATGCCGAGCCGCCGCATCATGACGAAGAGCGGCAGGATGAGAAGCACGATCGGGAACATGTTGACGAGGAGAAACTGCAGCATCAGCGCCTTT
Organism: Aureimonas sp. Leaf427; assembly: GCF_001425485.1. GTDB lineage: Bacteria > Pseudomonadota > Alphaproteobacteria > Rhizobiales > Rhizobiaceae > Plantimonas. Next base: position 180,569 of record NZ_LMQW01000052.1, read on the forward strand.
CGCCCTGCGAAGCGGAAGCGCGAGAAAGCGTAGGCCGCTGTTACCGAGACGAGGAGGCCGAGAACCACCGTTCCGAACGCGACGATGAAGCTGTGCCCCATGTTGTCGAGGAAGGACGTTTGTCGGAGGAGCCGCACGTAATTGTCGGCGCTCCAGCTGGATGGACCGACCGAAACGCCGTGTGAGACGATCTCGGCCGAGGGCGTCAGCGAGGTCAGGATCATCCAGGCGAAAGGCCCGAGCGCAAGAAGGACGATCAGCGCGACAGGAATGTGCGTTGTCAGAAGACGCTTCAGGAAGCTTTGGCGGTTCATCGTTCGACCTCTCGCATCGTGCGGGCGATGTAGATCGCGACAACCGAGCCGAGGATCAGTGTGAAGGTCACTGCGATCGCGGAGCCGTAGCCGAAGTCGAGGTTCTGTCGTGCCTTCACGAAGGCGTAGAGCGGCAAGGTCGTCGTGGCGTAGCCAGGGCCGCCGCCGGTCATGACGAAGATCACGTCCATCGAGTTTGCCACCCAGATGACGCGCAGGAGGCCAGCAGTGGCCAGAACCGGGGCAATGCCGGGAAGGGTGATGTGGCGAAACTGGCGCCAAGCGCTGGCCCCGTCGATCGAGGCGGCCTCGTACTGGCTCTTCGGGATGCCTTGGAGGGCCGCGAGAATCATCACGGCGAAGAAGGGAAAGCCCTGCCAGGTCAGCGTGGCGATGATGGCGTAGATCGCGATGTCGGGATCGGCGAGCCAGGGCACGGCTGCGGTGATCACGGAGAGATAAAGAAGAAGATCGTTGAGGACGCCGATATTCGGATCGTAGATCCAGCGCCACATCAACGCGATCACGACGCTAGGCAGGGCCCAGGGGATGATGACGAGAGCACGGGCGAGACCTCGCCAGGCAAACTCGCGATTGAGAAGGACGGCGGCGACGAGACCGAGTCCCATCTGAAGCGGGACAGTCAGGCCGATCCAGAGCGCAGTGTTGCCGAGCGCTTCCCAGAAAACGGGGTCGGCGTAAAGCTTTACGTAGTTTGCGAGTCCGACGAAGCGGCTGGCATTGGGGCGGAACAGGATCAGTTCGTAAAGGCTCGTGATCACCGCTTCCGCCATCGGAAGGAAGACGACGACGAGGACGACGACGACTGCTGGTGCCAGAAGTGCGTAGGGTGTTAGCCGGTCGCGGGAGAAGCGCCGTCGCGGCGCGCCTTCCAACGCGGATATGTCTTGAAGGGTGGACATGGACAAGGGCCTTCGGATCGACCGAGAGGGGTGGACGCCGGAAACTCCGGCGTCCACGTTCGAGAAGCGGCTATTCGGTGAAGAGTGCCTGCAGCTTCCTCATCATGTCGGCCGGCGTGATCTGGCCGGTCATCGCCTGCTGCATCGAGGCCTGCCACTCCGTGTTGACGAAGTCGGCCGTCGCGGAGGATTGCGGCAGGACAGCCGCGAAGGGCAGCGAGGCGAGCGTCGCCTCCACGAAGCGCTTCTCGTGTCCGGTCCAGTTGGCCGAACCCGTCTTCGTCACCGGTAGCTGGTTCGTTGCCTTCACGAACTCGACGTTGTTTTCCGCCTCCGCCAGGAAGGAGATCCACTTCCAGGCGGCGTCCTTCACCTCCGAATTGGCGAAGATCGCGAGCGACTCGTCGCCATAGGATGTCCAGGCCTTGCCGTCGCATTGCGGCACCGGCACCGCTGACACTTTTTCGCCGAGCGCCGCAACGAGGTCCTTGGACGATCCGATATGGTGAATCGTCATGGCCGTCTTGCCCGACTTGAAGGCGCCGATGATCTCCTGGAAGCCGTCGTTGGGGGAGGAGGGCGGGATCGACTTGTCCTTGGTGAACATATCGACGAGCCATTCGTTGGCAGCGATTGCCTGGAGATTGTCGAGCCCGCCAGGCTTCAGCTCGGCGCCGCGCGAGAGGACAAACGAGCCCCACTGGTCCCAGCCGCCCTTGCCGCCGCGAAAGCCGAACCCATAGGTGTCGGGCGCCTTGGTCAGGGTCTTGGCAGCCGTGCGAAACTCCTCGCAGGTTTTCGGCGGCTGAAGGCCAGCCGCCTCGAAGAGATCGGTGCGATAATAGAGGTAGAGGACGACGTACTGGATGGGTAGGTAGTAGGCGCTGCCGTCGGGTCCCGCGTTGAGCGTCAAGAGGTTGTCGAGAAGCTCGGCCTTGCCGGGCCAAGCCTCGATGCGCTCGCCCAGAGGTTCCAGCGCGCCCATCTCGATCAGGCGCGGCTGGGCGAAGAGTTTCACCATGGCCGCGTCCGGCGCATTGCCGCCGACAAGCGCGGTGTAGAGATTGTCGTAATAGCTGTTCCAGGGAACGTTCTCGGCCTCGATCCGGATATCGGGATTGGCCGCCTGGAACTTCGTGACGAGAGCCGACATCGGGTTCTCGGGATTGTCGAAATGGTACCAGAAGCGCACCGTCTCGGCCTGTGCCATCGAGGCACCGAGGGATGTGAAGAGGGCAAGCGCCCCGGCAAGAAGCTTCAGTCGTTTCATAGGTCGTTCCTCCCGTTCGTCTTTAGGAAAGGCTGCGGACGAAGTCCGCCGCCCGCCCCAGCGCCTCCCGCGCCTGGGGCAGTTCGTTGGTCATTTGCAGAAAGCCGTGCACGACCCCCGGCACGATCGTCGTGCGCTCCGCTCGACCTAAGGCGGCGAGCCGCGCCTCGAAGTTCAGCGTGTCGCTGAGAAGCGGGTCTATGCCGGCCGCCATCAGATGCAGCGGCGGAAGGGCGGCAAGTGCCGCATCCTCGACCAGAAGCGGCGATGCGAGCGGCGTACGTCGCGCCGCCTCGTCGGCGAGATAGAAGTTCCAGTAGCGCTGCATCTTCGCACGCGTGAGGCCCGGGCCATCCGCGAAGTTCCGATAGGACTGAGTGTCGAAATCGGCGGCATAGACACCGTAGAAAAGAAGAGCCGCATCGGCCCGAAGCCGATCCGCCTCGTGCAGCATCGCCGAGACGCAGAGCCCGGCGCCGGCACTGTCGCCAGCCAGCACCAGCGGGCCCGGACGAAGGCCGAAGCGCGCCGTCGCCGCGAAAGCCGAGCGCCAGGCGCCGATGACGTCGCGAAGCCCCGCCGGATAGGGATGCTCGGGCGCCAGCCTATAATCCGGCAGGATGACGGGAAGACCGGTCTCGGCGGCTAGAACCCGCGCGCAGCGCTCGTGGCTTTCCGGGCTGCAGAAGGCGAAGCCGCCGCCATGGACGAAGAGGATCGCGCCCACTCCAGCGTTTGGGGGAACGAGAACGAGGAGGCGCGTGTCGGCCGAGCCGAGGACGGCATCTGCCCCAGCGACGGCCGTCTCCACGCGCGCCATCGCCGGCATCTCGACGTTCCAGCGCCGGTTTCCCTCCTCCGCGACACGCCGTCCGTCCGCCGGCGGCAGGAGCGTCGGATCGGGCTGCTGCCCGTCCTCCGCCGCCATGCGCGCCATCAGAGCGGCCATCTCGGGCGCGAGGTCCGTGGCGAAGGCCATGGGAGCGTCGACGGCGCTCATTGGATCTGGTCCGGAAAGATGTTGGGGCCGAAATCGACGATCGTCGCGATGTGGTGGAATAGCGCGGCCGAAGCGGCGGCGAGATCGCGGGCCTCGATCGCGGCGACGATAGGCTCGTGGCGCCGGGCCGTCTGCACGAGATCGCGGGCCTCCGCCGAGCGGGAGATCTTGAAGCGGTGATTGTGGATGAGGCAGCGCCGAAGGACCGGATCAAGCGCGCCAAGCCTAGCATCGGCAAAGATGCGGCTGTGGAAATCCCGGTCGATGGAGGCGAGTTCCAACTCGTCGCCTGCCTCCGCTGCATCCACCATCGCGGCCTGCAAGGCCCTGAGGTCCGCCGTCAGCGCGCGGCTGGGATGGCGCAGCACATGGACGATACCCCTGCATTCGATGGACTGCCGGATGCGGAAGAGTTCGACCGCCTCGTCCAGCGTGCAATCGGAGACCTGCGTTCCGCGGTAGCCGTTGCGTTGGACCAGGCCCTCGTCCTGAAGCTGGAGCAGCGCCTCGCGCACCGTGCCCTGGCTGCAGCCGAAGCGTGTCGCAAGATCCAGTTCGACCAAGGCCTGCCCAGCGGCGAGTTCGCCCAGCATGATCTCGCGCTTCAGAGCGGTGAAGGCTACGGCGGACTTGCCCAACGCGATGCGCTTTCCGGTTCCGTTGCGAAGTGTGATGAGATCTTGCGACTCGTCCAACCCACTCTCCCTTGCCAGTTATTATCGATATCATTATTGATAATGTGAGAAAGATCAAGCGGTCGGGAGGAGACCCATGTCAGTCATCGCTTTGAAGGCCGTGCGCAAGGACTACGGTTCGGTGAACGTGATCAAGCGGATCGACCTCGAGATCGAGAGCGGCGAGTTCGTTGTCCTCGTTGGTCCGTCCGGCTGCGGCAAGTCCACCCTTCTCCGGATGATCGCCGGACTGGAGGAGATCACCGCTGGCGATCTCGTCATCGGCGGGCGTTCAGTTGGGCACTTGCCGCCCGCTGAGCGCAACATCGCGATGGTGTTCCAGGACTACGCGCTCTATCCGCACATGAGTGTCGAGGACAACATGGCCTTCGGCCTGAAGATGCGGAATGCCGATCCGTCCGCCATCACGGAGCAGGTCAAGGCTGCCTCCGCCGTCCTGAAGCTGGACCCGTTTCTGGATCGCCTCCCCGCGCAACTCTCCGGCGGCCAGCGTCAGCGCGTTGCCATGGGCCGCGCCATCGTCCGCGATCCCGATGCCTTCCTCTTCGACGAGCCGCTGTCCAATCTGGATGCATCGCTGCGCATCGAGATGCGGCTGGAGATCGCAAAACTCCATCGGCGCATCAAGGCGACGACGGTCTACGTCACGCACGATCAGGTCGAGGCCATGACGCTGGCGGACCGGATCGTGGTGATGAACGGCGGCAACATGGAGCAGGTCGGAGCCCCGCTCGATCTCTATCACCGGCCCCAGACACTCTTCGTGGCGAAGTTCATCGGCAGTCCGACGATGAACACGCTCGACTGCGATGTCGTCGCCGGTGGCGACGACCGCCTTCGGCTCCGCCTGCCCGCCGGAGAGGTCGATGTGCCACTCGTCGACTCCGCTCGAACGTTAGAGCGCGTCACGCTCGGAATCCGGTCGGAAGATCTGCAAGTATGTTCGCCAGAAGTCGCATGGTTCACGGGTGAACTGTCGGTCGTCGAGCGACTGGGCAGCCAGACTTTCGGCTATCTCGACATTGGCCGAGACCGAATGATCACCGTGGAGTTCCCCCGAACCAGCGCGATCCGTGTCGGCGAGCGGATTTCGGTGGCAGGGCGAGGAGAGCAGGTTCACCTCTTTAGCGCGAGTGACGGCCATCGAATCAACTGAAGCAGTTCGACGACGAAAGCATCTGCTTCGGAAAGATCCGCTTCCGCATCCCTGTGTTCAACTGCGTGACATACAGTTCGATAGGTCCTGTAGGTTCGTTACCGAGAGGCATGGCGCTCCAGCACGCTGATGCTGAACGCGTTCCGTGTTCGCAGTTCTGTACCGAAGTGGTGGAATTTTGGTGCACCCGAAGGGATTCGAACCCCTGACCTCTGCCTTCGGAGGGCAGCGCTCTATCCAGCTGAGCTACGGGTGCAAGGCCGGCGGGCCGGCGGCGGGCGAAACTCGTCCGTTGGTTGGGTTCATAGCGGATCGGGGCGATGCGGGCAAGGTGGGGACGAGCGCAGGCTTGCGGTGGGGCCGGCCATCCTGTTCATGGGGCGGGAGCGGTCGCGGCGGCATCGATGGATGCGCGCGTCGTTCGGGAAGCGCCGGGGTCTTTTCGATGCGGGCTCGGGGCGTAGGGCTCGGGGTTCATGGCTCGGACCTCCGGCGATATCGGGGCCGTGCCGGGGCATGGCGGATGCCCGGTCGACGGTCGGGAAAGGCTGAGGATTGAGCACGAGCAGCGGTTTCGATTGCCGGGTCTGCGGCGCCTGTTGCGCCACGTCGGCGGACTGGCCGCGTTTCTCGATGGAAAGCGACGAGCAGCTCGACCGGATTCCGGAGACGCTGGTCGCCGCCGATCTGTCGGGCATGCGCTGCGAGAACGACCGCTGCCTGGCGCTGGCGGGCGTCGTCGGCGAAGGCGCGTCCTGCACGATCTACGAGCTTCGGCCGATGGTCTGCCGCGAATGCCAGCCCGGCGATCCCGAATGCGATCTCGCCCGGCGCACCCATGGCATGGACCCGCTGACACCCGCCGAAATCGCGGGCGCGCCGGGCTGAAAGCCGGAAGCTCGGACGCGGCCGACGGTCTCCATCGGGCGGATCGCGCGCCGTTTGGGCGAGAAGGCCGTTACGCTCCAGAGCTGAGGTCGCCGCGAGACCCCGGGCCCTTCCGAATGCCGATCCCGAATGACCGAAACTTAGCCGGCTTTCATTGTATCGACCCGGCTCTCTGAGGAGTAGAGCACGAAAGGCGCAGCCGAGCCGTCCGAGGTTCGGGTCAGGCCCTCGCAAGCCGCTGGGACAAGCGATCGGATTGGACCGTCAGATGTGCAGGCGGAGCGTCAGAGGTACTGCGCGACGAGGGCCGCGACGCGCGCATCGCGGGCCTTGCCGGTGACGCCGCCCATCACGACGACGACGATGCGATGGCCGCCCCGGCCCGCCGAGGCGACGAGGTGAAAGCCGGAGTCGCGGATGAAGCCGGTCTTCATGCCGTCGACGCCGATGCCTTGGCCGAGCAGCTTGTTCGTCGCCTTGTAGGTCTTGCCGGCATAGGTGAATTCGGTCGCGGCGAAATAGGGCGCGAAGCGCGGGTGGCGCCCGCGCAGCGAGAGGGCGAGCGTCGCCATGTCGCGGGCCGTCGTCACCTGGCCCTCCTGCGGCAGGCCCGAAGCGTTGACGAAGCGCGTGCGGCGCATGCCGATCGCGCGGGCCTTGGCGTTCATCTGGACCGCGAAGGCGGCTTCCGAGCCGGCGAGGTTCTCCGCGATCACGGTCGCCGCGTCGTTGGCCGATTTCACCGCCAGGGCCTGCGCGGCGTCGCGGACCTTGATCGTCTCGCCCGCCCGAAGACCCAGCTTGGAGGGCGCGCGCGAGGCGGCGAAGGGCGAGACGAGGAGATCGCTGTCGAGCGAGAGCCGGCCGGCCGCCACGGCGTCGAAGAGGAGATGCAGCGTCATCATCTTCGTCAGCGAGGCGGGATAGCGCGGCGCCTCGCCGGCCTCGTCGAGAAGAACCCGCCCCGTGCCGGCATCCACCACATAGGCGGAGGCTGCGCGGATCTCCGGCTCGGCGAAGGAGCCTTCCGCAAGGGAGGCGGGATCGAGCGGCGAGGTCGGGCCCGACAGGTCGGCCGACTGGCAGGCGACGAGCGCCAGCGCCAGGAGAGGCGCCAGGGCCTTGCGTCCCAGGCCGTCGCGCCAAAGGCCCTCACGCCCCAGGCCTTTGCGCCAATGCCCGATGTCGATCATCGCCCGAAGTCCCGAAGAGCCGCCTTGCCGCGTCCTTGAGCCGAAATCGGCCGTGCCTGTCAAATCACGGGTCTCGGCGCCGCCAGCCCGGCGCAAGGCGTCCGTCGCGCAGATGGCGACCGGGCCCGGCGGCGGCTTCGATCAGGCCTCGCCGGGCTCGCGCAGCCAGACCTCGACGGGGCCCTTCAGCTTCAGCGTCATCGGGTTGCCCTTGCGGTCGCGGGCATTGCCGGCGGGCACGCGAATCCAGCCCTCGCTGACGCAGTATTCCTCGACATTGGTCTTCTCGACACCCTTGAAGCGGACGCCGACGCCGCGCGCGAGAAGCTCGGGATCGTGGAAGGGGCTGCTCGGATCGGCCGCGAGACGGTCTGGCAGGGCGATCGCGGTTTCGTCCACGATCTGGTCGGGAGTCTGGTCGGGCGTTTCGGTCATGGTGTCGCTCGTTTCGGAAGAGGTCGTTGGAGGCGGCATAGCGCGCCCGGCCCGATCCGCCAACCCGCCCGGCCGAACGGGCCGGCGCTCAGCCGCCGCCGAGAAAGCCCTTGGCGCGCAGCCAGAGATAGACGGCGAAGGCGGCGGCCCCGGCCACGAGCGCGGCGAGGATCGTGCCGAAGGGGCCGCTCTCGAAGGGCATGCCGCTCGTGTTCATGCCGAAGAAACCGGTGACGAGCGTCGCGGGCAAGAGCAGCGCGGAGAGGATGGAGAGGACGTAGAGATTGGCATTGGTGCGCCGGGCCGCCTGGAGGTCCAGCTCGTCGCGCAGGAGCCGGATATCGGCCTCGATGCCGCGCACGTCGCCCTCCAGGGAAGCAATGCGCTGGGCAAGACGCTCGACGGCCGGGTGCAGCGGCTCCGGCAGGTCCTCGTCCTCCTCCAGCCGCGTCAGCACGGCGCGCAGGCCGCCGAGCTGGCGGTGCAGCTGCTTGGCGCGTCGCCGCGCAGTGACGAGCTGGCGGGCGTCCGGCTCGAAATCATCGAGCAGCAGGGCGTCCTCCGCCGCCTCGACGCCGGCGGCGAGCTCCGCGGCGGTCTTGGCGGCGACGCTGGCGATGGAGGTGACGATGAGGTCGAGCGCGGCCGCCCCATCCATCGGCCGCGCGCCCGTGTCGATGCGGCGGCGTATGACGTCGGCGGCGTGGAGCGGGTGGTGGCGGGCGGTGATGACGCGGCCGGGCGCCAGCGCGAAGCGAAGGGCGCCGACGCGCGAGGTCGCGCCGGCCGCGAAATCGACCTCGAAATCATGAACGACGCAGGCGACCGTGTCGCCCGAGACCAGCGCGCGCGCATGGGTCTCCGTGCCGAGCAGCAGCTCGCGCACCTCCTCCGGCAGGGCGGCATCGCCGGCGATCCAGCGGATCGTGGACTGATCCGCCAGATTGAGATGCAGCCAGACCAGCGCCTCGCCCTCGGCGGAGGCGAGGCCCGGCGCCTTTGGCCCGTCGAGCGGCACGGCATGGCCGCCGGCAAAGGCGAAGGCCCAGATCAGGCTCGGACCGAGCCGGCCCGGCGCGTCCTTCATGAGGCTCCGTAGATGTCCGGCACGTAGAGCTCGCGCGGCACGGGATGGCGCGTGTAGTCGGCGTGGCGGACGCGGGAGGGCAGCGTCACCGGGGGCTTCTCGACATCCTGATAGGGAACCTGCGCCAGAAGATGGGCGATGCAGTTGAGGCGCGCGCGCTTCTTGTCGTCGGCCTCGACGATCCACCAGGGGGCCTCGGCGCTGTGCGTGCGCTCCAGCATCGCCTCCTTGGCGCGGGTGTAGTCCTCCCAGCGCAGACGCGATTCGAGGTCCATCGGGGACAGCTTCCACTGTTTCAGCGGGTCGTTGATGCGCATGTGGAAGCGGAACTCCTGCTCCTCGTCGGTGATCGAGAACCAGTACTTGAGAAGGATGATGCCGGACCTCATGAGCATGCGCTCGAAATCCGGCACGGTGCGGAAGAACTCCTCCACCTCGTCCTCGGTGCAGAAGCCCATGACGCGCTCGACGCCGGCGCGATTGTACCAGGACCGATCGAAGAGGACCATCTCCCCGGCGGCCGGCAGATGCGAGACATAGCGCTGGAAATACCACTGCGTGCGCTCGCGGGTGGTCGGCGCGGGCAGGGCGACGACGCGGCAGACGCGCGGATTCAGCCGCTGGGTGATGCGCTTGATGGCGCCGCCCTTGCCGGCCGAATCGCGCCCCTCGAACAGGACCACGAGCTTCAGGCCGCTGTGCTGCACCCAGTCCTGGAGGCGAACCAGTTCGCGCTGGAGACGCAGAAGCTCGCGGAAATAGGTGTTGCGGTCGAAGCCGGCCTTCGCGGCGCGTCCGGCCGCGCGGTCGAGACGCTCCTCTTCGAGCGCGATCTCCAGCTCTTCGTCCAGAGCGTCGGCCAGCTCGTCGCGGATGCGCTCGACGTCGGCTGTGAACGTGTCGGCCCGGTCCATGTGTCACTCCTCGAAGAGCCGGCCTCCAAGGGTCGGGCGCCTGCCTGTGCCGCAGTTCCATTGCAGTCGTGTGACAGTCTGGCGGGAGAGACCTGTGGAGTCCGGCCGCCCATGGATTCCCGTGCCGCAGCCGGTCCTCTAGAGTCGGCCTCACATCTCGGTAGCCTCTCGGTAGCCTCGGAGGCCGGCGCCTTCGGTCTACACGCCGGGCACTTCTAGACGCGGATAGGCAGACGTCTAGTTCCTCTGTCGGATCAGGGGAATAGGCACAGGGCCGTCGCCGAAACCGTTTCTATCCCGAAACGGATAGATGCCGACGCTAAAAGCGTCGATTCGGAAGCGTTATGGCGATACACCGTATCTCGGCGCGCGGCTTTCCGATCCTGTGGAGACGGATAGAAACCTTTTAGCTGCCGGGAAAAAGCGCGCTATACAGACCGGGATAGCCCCTCCCCGCTTTCCCGATAGACCGTGTCGTCTCCATGCCCTTTCACATCAAGAATCCGGAAACCGACGCTCTCGCTCGCAAGCTCGCGGGATTGAAGAAGATCGGCCTGACGGAAGCGGTCCATCTGGCGCTCAGCAACGAGCTGGAGCGGGAGACGGCGAAGCCCTCGCTGCCCGACGTGGCGGCCGAGTTCTGCCGCGCCCTGCGCGAGAAAGGCCAGGGGAGAGGCTGATGTTCGTCGATGCCTCCGCCCTCATCGCCATGCTGACGGACGAGGGCGATGCCCGCATCTTCGCGGCCCGCCTCCAGTCCAGCCCCAAGCGCATGACCTCCCCCATCGCCGTCTTCGAGACGAGCGCCAGCGTCGCGCGAACGCTCGGCCTTCGCGTCGAGGAAAGCGAGCTGGCGCTGCGCAAGTTCCTGGAGCTGATGGGAATTCAGGTCGTTTCGCTTCCGGTTCAGGTCGTCCCCGCCGCGATCGAGGCGCTCGGCCGGTTCGGGCGCGGGGCCGGCCATCCCGCGAGCCTCAACACGGGCGACTGCCTCGCCTATGCCTGCGCCCGCTATTACCGGGTTCCGCTGCTCTACAAGGGCCCGAAATTCGCCGCGACGGATATCGAAGCAGCCTGATCGGCGCCTGCAAGTCCGCTCCGCCTTGACGGGGGATGCGCTTTCCCGTTTCTGACCGGCCGAAGAGGGGCGTTCGTCAGGTTCATCGCGAACCAGACGACCTCCCCTCTCGCTCGTTGCCGTTTGTCTTTTCGGGATGACCGGTTCCACCATCCCCGACACATTCCAGGCGGGCGCGGAGCCCGCCGCTCGATCAGCCGGAAAGGCCCATTCATGACGATCCGTGTGCACAAGGGCGATCTGCCCGACCTGTCGCGCTACACCGGCTCGGTTGCGATCGACACCGAAACGCTCGGCCTCGATACGCGTCGCGACCGGCTCTGCGTCGTGCAGCTCTCGCCGGGCGACGGCACGGCCGATGTCGTGCAGATCGCCAAAGGCCAGCGCGAGGCGCCGAACCTGACGGCGCTTCTGGCGGACAAGACGAAGACCAAGATCTTCCACTACGCCAGGTTCGACATCGCCGCGCTCTACCATGCGTTCGGCGTGATGACGGAGCCGGTCTTCTGCACCAAGATCGCCTCGCGCCTCGTGCGCACCTATACGGACCGGCACGGCCTGAAGGATCTCGCGCGCGAGCTCGTCGGCGTCGATCTCTCCAAGCAGCAGCAGTCCTCGGACTGGGCGGCCGAGAACCTCACGCCCGCGCAGATCGAATATGCCGCCTCGGACGTTCTCTACCTGCACGATATGATGAGCGTGCTTCTGAAGCGCCTGGAGCGCGAGGACCGGCTGGATCTCGCCAAGGCCTCCTTCGCCTACCTGCCGACGCGCGCCAAGCTGGATCTTCTCGGCTGGGACGAGCAGGATCTCTTCTCCCATTCGGTCTGATCGACCGCAGCTGGGTCGTGATCGCGGCGCCGGGTCTTCGCAGACCGGGCGCCGTTTTCGTTCAGGCCTCGAACTGTCCGGCGAGGATGCGCAGGGCCTCCGCCGCGTCGATACGCCCGTCATAGAGGGCGCGGCCCGAGATGGCGCCTTCGAGCTTGGCGGCGTCGGGCATGGTGAGGCGCACGATGTCGGCGATGGAGGCGAGACCCCCGGAGGCGATGACGGGGATCTCGATGCTCTCGGCGAGATCGATCGTCGATTCCCAGTTGATGCCGGCCAGAATGCCGTCGCGGTCGATATCGGTGTAGATGATCGCGGCGACGCCGGCGTCCTCGAAGCGAAGGGCGAGATCGACGGCGGTCAGCTCGGACGTCTCCGCCCAGCCCTCGACCGCGACCTTGCCGCCCTTGGCGTCGATGCCGACCGCGATCTGGCGGGGAAAGCGCCGCGCCGCCTCGCGCACGAGGGCGGGGTCGCGCACCGCGATCGTGCCGAGAATGACGCGCGAAAGGCCCGCCTCCAGCCAGCGCTCCACGTCGGCCAGCGTGCGGATGCCGCCGCCGAGCTGGACCTTCATCCCCTGCCCCACCGCCGCCACGATCGCCTTCACCGCGTCCGCGTTGACGGCCCGGCCCTCGAAGGCGCCGTTGAGATCGACGACGTGGAGATGCGAAAAGCCGGCCGCCGCGAAGTCGCGGGCCTGCGCGGCCGGGTCCTCGTTGTAGACAGTCGCCTGATCCATGTCGCCGAGCTTCAGGCGCACGCAGGCGCCGTCCTTCAGGTCGATGGCGGGGAAGAGAATGGGCATGGGCTCAGGGCCTCCAGCGCAGGAAGTTCGTGAGGAGGGCAAGGCCGAGCCGCTGGCTCTTCTCCGGGTGGAACTGGGTTCCGACCTTGTTGTCGCGCGCGACGACGGCGGTGACGGGGCCGCCATAGTCGGTGGTGGCGACGACCGTGTCGCTCTCGGCGGCCTGCAACTGGTAGGAATGGACGAAATAGGCGTGGAGCCCGTCCTCCCCCGTCGCGATGCCTTCCAGCAGCGGATGGGGGCGCAGGAGGGTCAGCGTGTTCCAGCCGATCTGCGGGATCTTGAGCGCGGGATCGGAGGGCACGATCGGCGCGACGTCGCCGGGAATCCAGCCGAACCCTTGCGTCACCGCCTTTTCAAGGCCGCGCGTCGCCATGAGCTGCATGCCGACGCAGATGCCGAGAAAGGGCTTGGCGGCCGCCTCGACGGCCTCGACCAGCGCCTCCTCCATGCCGGCGATCGCGCCGAGGCCCCGGCGGCAGTCGGCATAGGCGCCGACGCCGGGAAGGAGGATTCGATCGGCCCGGCGCACGATCTCGGGATCGTCGGTCAGGCGGATCTTCGTATCGAGCCCGGCCTCCCGCGCGGCCCGCTCCAGCGCCTTGGTGGCGGAGCGCAGATTGCCGGAGCCATAGTCGATGATGGCGAGCGTCTCGGTCATGGCTGGCTCCGCGGAATATCGAGGAGATGGGTCGAGGGTCCGAAAGCGCGGCCGACGAAGGGCGGCGGCGTGGTTTCACGTGAATCACCGGATGATTCACGTGAAACCGAAATCGATTCGGACCCGGCATAATAGAGGATCTCGGCTTCCTCCTCCGTGTCCGCCTCGACGACGGCGGCTTCCCGAAAGCGCTTGCGCTTCAGGCGAAGCGCACGAAGGCTGGGGCCTTCGAGGGCGACGAGGATGCCGAGCAGGATCGGCAGGACCGCGGCCGCGAGCCCGAGACCCGGGATCTTGCCCAGGAACCCGAAGCCGATCCAGAGCAGGAACGTCAGGATGCCGCTCAGCCAGAGGCCGTGACGGAACAGCCAGAGAAAGGGAAAGAGCACGGCCCAGCCAGCGAATCCGTCGCGCACGAGCCGAATGCGGTCGCTCGGCCCTGCCTCCTCGCTGGCGGAGGGCTCGAAGATGATGAAGCGGCTCATCGCGGCGCCGGGCTCCGCCCGCCCGTCATGCCAGGACGCCCTTGGTGGAGGGCACGAGGTCGGCTTGGCGGGGATCGATCGAGACGGCCTCGCCGAGCACGCGGGCCACCGCCTTGAAGCAGGATTCGGCGATGTGATGGGCGTTCTCGCCGTAAAGCGTCTCGATGTGCAGCGTGATGCCGGCATTGATCGCGAGCGCGTTGAAGAACTCGCGCACCAGCTCGGTGTCGAACGTGCCGATCTTTTCGCGCGGAAACACGGTGCGGAAGATCAGGAAGGGCCGGCCGGACACGTCTACCGCGGCGCGCGACAGACATTCGTCCATCGCCAGATCCAGCGAGGCATAGCGGCGGATGCCCCGGCGGTCGCCGAGCGCGGCCTTGATGGCGAGGCCGAGCGCGATGCCTGTGTCCTCCACCGTGTGGTGGTCGTCGATGTGAAGATCTCCCTTGGCCTCGATCGTCATGTCGATCAGGGAGTGGCGGGAGAGCTGGTCGAGCATGTGGTCGAAGAAGCCGACGCCGGTCGCGATCGTCGATCGCCCGGTGCCGTCGAGATCGATTCGGACCCGGATCGACGTTTCCTTGGTGGAGCGCTCGATCGAGGCGTCCCGCCGTCCTGCCGTCTCGCCCATGCCGCTCGCTCCATCGCCCGTCGCAGCGCCTCGTTCCCGCGCCGCCCTGCCTTCGCAAAGGGCTTTTTGGCCGTCGCGTCAAGCGTTACGCGACGGGAAGGCCCGCGCTTCTTGGAAGCCGGCCCCATCGCCCATACATGTGCGGCCATCGGCGGACCGCGATCGCCTCGAGGATAGGGATCGGCTGCCGGATGCGAAGGACAGAATCGATGATGGACAGACACGACCCCGCGACGATGTACGGCACAACGATCGTCACGGTGCGCAAGGGCGGCCGGGTGGTGATCGCGGGCGACGGACAGGTCTCGCTCGGCAACACGGTGATGAAGGGCAATGCGCGCAAGGTCCGCCGGCTCGGCAAGGAAGGCCGCGTCATCGCGGGCTTCGCCGGCGCCACGGCCGACGCCTTCACGCTTCTGGAGCGGCTGGAGGCCAAGCTCGAGCAATATCCCGACCAGCTGATGCGCGCCTCGGTGGAGCTTGCCAAGGATTGGCGCACGGACCGCTATCTGCGCCGCCTGGAGGCGATGATGATCGTCGCCGACAAGTCGGTGACGCTGACGCTGACGGGCAATGGCGACGTGCTGGAGCCGGAAGCCGGCGTGATGGCGATCGGCTCGGGCGGCAATTTCGCGCTGGCGGCCGCCAAGGCCCTCGCCGAGACCGACTTTGACGCGGAGACGATCGCGCGCCGCGCGATGAAGATCGCGGCCGAGATCTGCATCTACACGAACGACAACGTCATCCTGGAAGGCATCGACCTCTAGCAGCGCCTTGGCCCTCGGCCTCGGCATGGCACAACGCGCGGCAGCCGCGTTCGGGGCGTCGGGCCTCCGCGCGGCGTCGTGAACGGCGTCGCGCGGAACCAAATCGCCGGGTCGAGCATCCTTCCCTCAAACATAACATCATGGGAACAGATCGATGCGGACCATTCTCCTTTCCGCGGCCTTCCTCGCCTTCGCCGCCGGCGGCGCTTCGGCGAACGAGCCCATTCTCGGCAAGTGGCGCGCCCCCGGCGGCGGCATCGTCGAGGTCACGAGTTGCGGCGGCAGCTATTGCGCGGAGGTCGTCAGCGGCCGCCACAAGGGCAAGTCGGCCGGCCGCATGAGCGGCAGCGACGGCACCTATCAGGGCACCGTCACCGATCCGCGCGACGACAAGACCTATTCCGGCAATGCAGCGGTCCAGGGCGACGTGCTGAAGCTGCAGGGCTGTGCGCTCAAGATCTTCTGCAAGACGCAGACTTGGACGCGGACCTGACCGTCTACCAGTAGACGAGCGTCACGGTCTGGCGGCGGCCGGCCGGCATCTCGATGCGCGCGTCGCCGAACGTCGGCGCGGAGAAGCGGGGGAGCCGATTGTTGGTGATGCCGACGCCCTCCTTCGGAATGCCCAAGAGATTGGTGTCGAGCTTCCCGTCGGAATTCTCGTCGTGCAGCACCGTCACCGCATAGGCGCCGGGCGCCAGATCGCGAAACCGGATCGGCTGGCCGGCCGCGCTGGCCGGCACCGTCCGCCGAATCGCGCTCTTCGACGCGCCGCAATCGGGAAACTCAGCGGAATCGCGAAAGAGGCAGACCGAAAGGCTTCCCGTGCGGTTGCGCAGGCCCTCCACGGTGATCGACAGATCGGCGGCGGCGGATGGGACCACGGAGGCGAGAAGCGCGGCAAGGGCAATCGACGTTCGCAGCATGGCTCTACCTTCTCGACGGTCGCGACCGACCGGATGGAGGGGCCGTTCGCGCCGCTCCCGCTCATCCAACCGACGAACGCGAAAACGCCAACGGCGCCGATCGCCGCAGGACGGCCTGTCGGCGGACGACGCGACGTCGATCTTACAGATGCTTGTGTGATTTGAAGAAGTTGGTGGAGCCAAGCGGGATCGAACCGCTGACCTCTACAATGCCATTGTAGCGCTCTCCCAGCTGAGCTATGGCCCCATCCTTTGGAGCGGTTCCCGAAGGACCGTCCGAGGGCGGCGGGTCTGGGCGACCCGTCGTCTTCCGTGAGGCGGGTTCCTAGAGAAGCTTTCGGACCCGGTCAAGCGACTTTTCGTAAAAGCGCCTGAGACCGTGATAAAAAGCCTTTCCGCCCACCGCAGGCAGAGCCCCGTGCGCCCCTTCGGACCGCACGGGGATCGTTTCGATCGCGATCAGTCGTCGTCGCCGTCGCGCGAGCCGATGATGTCGGTCATGTCGTCGTCCTCGTCCTCGTCGGCTTCGAGGAACGTGTCGTCGGCATCGTCCACCTCGACCTCCTCGTCGTCGTCGATGTCGATGCTCTCGGGCTTGGCGCTGACGTCCTCGTCTTCCTCGACATCGGTGAGGGACACGGTCTCGACCGCCTCTTCCTCGTCGACAGCCTCGACGACCTCGACCTCGGCCTCCTCCTCTTCCTCCGCCACGGCGGCCGCGGGGCCGCGCTTGGAGACGCGCGCCGGCGCCTCGAAGAAGGAGAGCGGATAGGACGTGCCGGTATAGGGCGAGACGATCGGCTCCTTGCCGAGATCGTAGAACTTGCGCCCCGTCTCCGGACAGACGCGCTTGGTACCGAGTTCGGGTTTCGCCATGAAATCCTCGTGTTCCGTGCCGTCTCGCGCTGATGAGGGAGGTTGCGCTCGAGTGGGGCGTTCGCTGGAAAGGGTCGATCGATTCGTCTGATGATTCGGTGCGCGCCGCGCTGCCGACAGGAGCCCGGCGCCGGGACAGACGGCCCCGGCATCGCGGTTTCCCGCCGCCGCCACGACCGGCCGGCTGGGGAAGGTCCCTTACGGCCTGCCATGTGGCTTGTCAAAGCCACGGGTGCAAGGCTTCTAACGCCCAGCGAATCGGGACCCGGAGACCGGGTGACGCCGCGCTTTTGTCCATGGTAACGCAGGCCAGGACGCAAAGAGACCGTCTTCGAGGACAGCGGCGAGGGATTTCGCCGATCGGAGACAACGCAAAGGGAGCAGGCGCCATGAGCGCAGACACGAAGGCGCGGCCGATGCGGGCGAAGCGCGGCGCGGCGCTGGCCGGCCGCGCCAAGGTGCCGGGCGACAAGTCCATCTCCCACCGCGCCTTCCTCTTCGGCGGCATCGCGGCGGGGCGCACGCGCGTCACCGGGCTTCTGGAGGGCGAGGACGTGCTGGCGACCGGCCGGGCCATGCGCGCCATGGGCGCCCGGATCGAACGGGAGGGCGAGGCCTGGATCATCGACGGCGTCGGGAACGGCTGTCTCCTGGAGCCGGACGGCGTGCTCGACTTCGGCAATGCCGGAACGGGCGTGCGCCTGACGATGGGCCTCGTCGGGCCCTACGATTTCGGCGCGACCTTCGTCGGCGACGCCTCGCTCTCGCGCCGGCCCATGGGCCGCGTGCTCGATCCCTTGCGCGAGATGGGCGTTCAGGTCGCCGGCCGCACGGGCGACCGCCTGCCGCTCTCCGTGCGCGGCCCCCGCGTCGCCGCGCCCATCACCTACCGCGTGCCCATGGCCTCCGCGCAGGTGAAGTCCGCCGTGCTCCTGGCCGGCCTCAACGCGCCGGGCATCACGACCGTCGTCGAGCCCATCATGACGCGCGACCACACCGAGAAGATGCTGGACGGGTTCGGCGCGACGGTCTCCGTCGAGACGGACGCCGCCGGCGTGCGCACGATCCGGCTGGAGGGCCAGGGCCGGCTCGTCGGCGTGCCCGACTTCGTCGTGCCGGGCGATCCGTCCTCGGCGGCCTTCGCGGTCGTCGCGGCGGCGATCGTGCCGGGCTCGGACGTGACGGTGGAGAACGTTCTGATGAACCCGACGCGGACCGGCCTCGTCCAGACGCTGATCGAAATGGGCGCCTCGATCGAGGTCCTGAACGAGCGCATCTCGGGCGGCGAGACGGTGGCGGACCTTCGCGTGCGCCATGCCGAGCTCTCCGGCGTCGAGGTGCCGGAGGACCGCGCGCCCTCCATGATCGACGAATATCCGGTCCTCGCCGTCGCCGCCGCCTTCGCCCGGGGCACGACGATCATGCGCGGGCTCGACGAGCTGCGCGTCAAGGAGTCGGACCGTCTGGCCGCCGTCGCGGCGGGCTTGGCCGCCAACGGCATCGACCACGAGGAAGGCCGCGACTGGCTGACCGTCACGGGCCGGCCGGACGGCGCGGGGCTCGGCGGCGGAACGGTCGCGACGCATCTCGACCACCGGATCGCGATGAGCTTCCTCGTCCTCGGCCTCGCCGCCGAGAAGCCCGTCACGGTCGACGATTCCACGATGATCGCGACGAGCTTTCCCGAATTCGTCGGGCTCATGGGCGGGCTCGGCGCCGATCTCGAGGCGCTGGCGCCGTGACGCCGGCGGCGGCGCTCGCGCTCCTCTTCTTCGCGCCGCTCGCCTTCGTCTACGGGCGCCACGTCGCCCACGGCCTGCACCGGGCCGCCGCCGCCACCGGCCGGACGCCGCTTCGCCTGTCGCGCGGGCGGATCGTGCGGGCGCTCGGTCTCGTCCTGGCGCTCGCCATCGCGATCGCCGGGCGGGAGACGCTCGCCGCCGGCCTGCCGCCGACGCTCCAGCGAAACGGCGGCGTGCTCCTCGTCCTCTGGGCCCTCGACAAGATCGGCGGGCTCGGGCTCATCCTGTTCTTTCTCAGCGTGCCCTATGTGATGGGCAGCGCCCTCGGAATCGCGGCGGCCGCGACCGGCCGCCTTCTTCCGCCGGCCGAGACAGCGGCGGAGGACGAGGTGGACGAGACGGCAGCCGGCCCGTCCGAAGCGCCCGCCGGCATCGACAAGACGACCTGACCGCCCGCCTTCTTCATCGAGGCTTCATTCAAGGACGACGCGCGTGGCCGACCAGCCCCTGATCACCGCCCCCCTGATCATCGCGATCGACGGACCCGCCGCCGCCGGCAAGGGCACGCTCGCCCTGAAGATCGCGGCCCATTACGCCCTGCCCTATCTCGACACCGGCCTTCTCTACCGGGCGATCGGCAAGCTGGCGGCGAGCCGCGGCGTCGATCTCGACGATCCGCAGGCGACCGCCGCCATCGCGCGCGATCTCGACACGGCCCATCTCGACGACGGGGCTCTGCGCGGCCGGGAGGCCGGCGAGCTCGCCTCCCGCGTCGCGGTGCATCCGCCGGTGCGGGCCGCGCTCGAGGCCTTCCAGCGCGACTTCGCAAGGTCCCCGAAGGGCGCCGTGCTCGACGGGCGCGACATCGGCACGGTCATCTGCCCGGATGCGGACGTGAAGATCTTCGTCACCGCCAGCCCGGAGGTGCGGGCCCGGCGGCGCACCGACGAGCTTCTGGCCAAGGGCCGGGAGGCGACCTTCGAGCGCATCCTCGCCGAGGTGCGCGAGCGCGACGCGCGAGACGCCGGCCGCGCCACCGCGCCGCTGCGGGCGGCCGAGGACGCGCACTTGCTCGATACGAGCGAAATGGATATAGAAACGGCATTCCGGGCGGCCTGCGGACTGATCGATCGGTCACGGGCCCAACGGGACGGCATCTAGACGGCGGTTCTTCTCGAAGAACTGCCCTTTCGGCTTTGACGGATTCGGGCTCGCCCGCGCCGCCCCGGCCGGCGGGCGCCGAGCATCGAACCCATGACCGAACCCCTGCCCCTGGCGGGTCCACCGCGCCACCCGGACCGATCCCCGCGACAAGCGGCGGCTGTCCGGGCTCCCTCGCAAGACATGCGACGGAGCAGGACCCATCGGACGGCGACCCTTAACGCGAACCACACGGCGCACCGACCCTTTCGTCCGATCGACCCGAGCTACAGCGTTCCCTTGTCGAGGGATGGCGCCGGCTTTCGGATCACGAGGGTCCCCCGAGGAGAGAGAATGTCGAACACCCAACCGTCGCGCGATGATTTCGCAGCGCTCTTGGAAGCATCCTACCATGACCACGACGTCGCCGAAGGCGCGGTGGTCAAGGGTATCGTCGTGGCGATCGAGAAGGACATGGCGGTCATCGACGCCGGTCTGAAGGTCGAGGGCCGCGTGGCGCTGAAGGAATTCGGCGGCAAGGGCAAGGAAAGCGACCTCAAGGTCGGCGACACGGTCGAAGTCTATGTCGAGCGCATCGAGAATGCGCTGGGCGAAGCCGTCCTCTCGCGCGACAAGGCGCGCCGCGAGGAGAGCTGGGCCAATCTCGAGGTCAAGTTCAACAACAACGAGAAGGTCGAAGGCCAGATCTTCAATCAGGTCAAGGGCGGCTTCACGGTCGACCTCGACGGCGCCGTGGCCTTCCTGCCGCGCTCCCAGGTCGACATCCGTCCGATCCGCGACGTCGGCCCGCTGATGAACACGCCCCAGCCCTTCCAGATCCTCAAGATGGACAAGCGCCGCGGCAACATCGTCGTCTCGCGCCGCACCGTTCTCGAAGAGAGCCGCGCCGAGCAGCGCTCCGAGATCGTGCAGAACCTCGAGGAAGGCCAGACCGTCGACGGCGTCGTCAAGAACATCACCGACTACGGTGCGTTCGTCGACCTCGGCGGCATCGACGGCCTGCTGCACGTCACCGACATGGCCTGGCGCCGCGTCAACCATCCGACCGAGATCCTGCAGATCGGCCAGACCGTCAAGGTCCAGATCATTCGCATCAACCAGGAAACCCACCGCATCTCGCTCGGCATGAAGCAGCTCGAGGCCGATCCTTGGGACGGCATCGGCGTGAAGTACCCGATGGGCGTCAAGGTCACGGGCCGCGTCACGAACATCACCGACTACGGCGCGTTCGTCGAGTTGGAGCCCGGCATCGAAGGCCTGATCCACGTCTCCGAGATGAGCTGGACCAAGAAGAACGTCCATCCCGGCAAGATCCTCTCCACCACCCAGGAGGTCGAGGTCGTCGTGCTCGAGGTGGATCCGGTCAAGCGCCGCATCTCGCTCGGTCTCAAGCAGACCCTCCAGAACCCCTGGGAGGCCTTCCGCGACCACTTCCCCGTCGGCTCGATCGTCGAGGGCGAGGTCAAGAACAAGACCGAGTTCGGTCTCTTCATCGGCCTGGACGGCGACGTGGACGGCATGGTCCACCTCTCCGACCTCGACTGGAACCGTCCGGGCGAGCAGGTCATCGAGGAGTACAACAAGGGTGACATGGTCAAGGCCCAGGTCCTCGACGTGGACATCGAGAAGGAGCGCATCTCGCTCGGCATGAAGCAGGTCGGCGGCGACTCGTTCGTCGCGGCGGCCGAGAGCGGCGAAATGCGCCGTGGCTCGATCGTCACCTGCGAAGTGACGGCGGTGACGGATGGCGGCCTGGAAGTGACGATCGCGGAAACCGATCTCACCTCCTTCATCCGCCGGGCCGATCTCGCCCGCGATCGCGAGGACCAGCGTCCGGAGCGTTTCTCGGTCGGCCAGAAGGTCGATGCGCGCATCACGCAGTTCGACAAGAAGGCCCGCCGCGTCGGCGTGTCCATCAAGGCGCTGCAGATCGCCGAAGAGAAGGAAGCCGTCGCACAGTACGGTTCGTCCGACTCGGGCGCCTCGCTCGGCGACATCCTCGCCGCCGCGATGAAGACGCGCGACGAAGAGTAAGCCTTGGAGGGCCCCTCGATCGGGGTCTTCGAAGCCGGACATGAAAAGGCCCGCCGGAGCGATCCGGCGGGCCTTTTTCCGTTCGAGGTCTTCGCTCGGACGAGCCGTTTCTTAAGTCGTCGGCTTGACCTTGCCGGCCTTGGCCGGAAGCTCGCCGGACTTGTGGCGCTCGGCCTCGTTGGTCGCCGTCTTCGCCGCGTCCTCGGCGGACTTGTCGTCGCCGCCCGGCGCTTTCGTCTCGGACCCTGCCATATCGTTCTCCTCCCAATGGTTCTGCCGTCAGGAAGCGATCGATCGCGGCTTCCGGTTCCCCAGAGCCGCCGTCGAAAGCCTTAAGCTCAGAGATCGTCGCGCGTGGGCGCTTCGCCGCCGGGCCTCATCGGCGTGTCCGGGCTTCCCCGATGGGCGGAGGACTCGCCCGGCTGCTCCTGCCGCAGCTCCGGCTCCGCCGGCCCCGTCTTCGCCGGACCGGTGTTCTGCGCCTCCATCGGGGAGACGTCGTCGTCCTCTGTCTTCTCCGTCGTGGTCGGTCCGTTCATCGCTCTCTCCCGCCTCGTGGTGGCACTGAAGAAGAGACGCGCGCAGAGCGGCCGAGTTCCGACGGTTTCGTGACCGAACGTTCTGGAACCCTAAGGCTCACGGCGCTCTTATGGCGGTGTTACATTTCGACGGATCGGGCCGACGCCATGAGCTTTGCCGACATCTTGAGACGCCCGCAGCGCAAGCCCGCGCCGGATGCCCGACGGCAGGATGCCAAGGTGCCGGAGCGTCCGGCCTCCGCGACAGGCTCGGCCGAGTTCTGGCGCGCCTTTCTCCGGCAGGATGCCAAGCCTGCCGCCGACGACACGGCACCGACGTCGCGGGAGCCTTCCTGGCGATCCGCCTCCTCGCCGCGTGCGCAGCGCCCGGAGCCGAAGGGCCCGAGCGTCGAGCCGGCGGAGATCGAGCGCGAACTCGGCCTCTCCCGCTTCGCCTCGCTCCGCGCGCTCCAGAGGCTGCGCCGGGACTTCGCACTGAAGAACCATCCCGACCGCGTGCCGTCGGTCCTGCGCCTCGCCGCGACCAAGCGGATGATGATCGCCAACGCGCTGATCGATTCAGCGATGAAGCGGTTCCAGTTCCGCGCCGCGCAAGCGGATCGCAGCGGCGGCTTCGAAAGCGGCGAGCGGGTTTAACGTCGGCTTCATCTGATTTATGACACCTTGCCGTCACGACAGGTTCGCGCAAGCTCCCCGATCGGCACCAGAGGCAATGGCATGAACTTCGCCGACATCCTCGACGACATCGCCCGTCCCCGCTCTCCCGGCGGCGCCGGCGGAGCTTACGGCGGCCACGGCCATGCGCCGGCCTTCTGGAGCGTGCTCGACAGCATCGCGGCGGCCGCGCCCGTATCGGAGACGGCGGCACGCCAAGCGTACCGCCCGGAAGCCCCGCGTTCGCCCCTTCCCGGCTTCGACGGCGCCATGCACGCCTCCGATCTCAGCATCGATGCCGACGACATCGCCTACGAACTCGACCTCGACGCCGTCGCCTCGGTGGAGGAGCTCTCGATCCTGCGCCGCCGTTTCGCCCGGCTGAATCATCCCGACCGCGTCGAGGCGGGCCTTCGCGAGCGCGCCAACACGCGCATGACGATCGCCAATGCGATGATCGACGCCGCCGCCCGCTGTCTCGTCGGCTGAGCCGGCCCGCCGCGTTTCACGTGAATCGGGCGAAAGGCGCCCTCTTCAAGCGATCGTTCGAGGCTGATAGGATCGCCTCCATGAACATCCAGACGCCCGGCATCGCGCTCCGCACCGCCGACGACTTTCTCGCCTGGAACGAAGGGCGCGAAGGACGGCGCGAGTTCGTGGACGGAAGGATCGTCGAGATGATGACGGGCGTCTCGAAGAACCACAATCGGGTGGCCACGAACCTGCTCCTCCTGTTGGGAAGCCGCCTCGACCGTCATCGGTACGATATCGGGACGGCCGACTACGCCGTTCGCACGAAGGCCGGCGTGCGCTATCCCGATCTCTACATCGAGGAGAAAGGCACCGACGGGGCCGCTTTATCGACCGAAGCTCCCATTCTCGTTGCCGAGATCCTTTCGCCCTCGTCTCTCGCCATCGATTTCGGACCGAAGGTCACCGAGTATATTTCCATCCCCTCGCTCCGCATCTATCTTGTCCTCAGTCAGGACGAGCCCCGTGCGTGGATCTGGAACCGGGAAGAGAACGGCTTCGTGGGGCCTGACATTCTCTTCGGCATCAACGAGCAGATAACCCTCGGCGCATTCGATCTGCGCGTTCCCCTTGCCGATCTCTATCACGACGTCGCATAAGCGCGCTCGAAACCGGGTCCGACGCCCTGTCCTCGACGGCGCGGACCCGGAGACCGCATGGCGACACAACCAGAGCGTTTGCTCATGAAGCCTGACGACCTCCTCCGGCGATCCGGCACAACACCTGCCCATCCGGCGGGAAAGGCGGGCATGGCTTGACCCTCAAAGCGCGCATCATCCCCTGCCTCGACGTCAAGGACGGACGGGTCGTGAAGGGCGTCAACTTCGAGGGGCTGGTGGATGCCGGCGATCCCGTCGCCGCCGCCACGGCCTACGACGCGGCAGGCGCGGACGAGCTCTGCTTCCTCGACATCACCGCCTCCTCGGACAATCGCGACACGATCTTCGACGTCGTCGCGGCGACGGCCGAGCGCTGCTTCATGCCGGTCACGGTCGGCGGCGGCGTGCGGGAGGTCTCCGACATCCGCAAGCTGCTGCTGGCCGGCGCCGACAAGGTCTCGATCAACACGGCCGCGGTGAAGCGCCCCGACTTCGTGGCCGAGGCGGCCGACAAGTTCGGCAACCAGTGCATCGTCGTCGCGATCGACGCCAAGCGCGTGAGTCTCGCCGGCAAGCCCGGCCGCTGGGAAATCTTCACCCATGGCGGACGCACGGCGACGGGTCTCGACGCCGTCGAGTTCGCCCGCCGCGTCACGGCGCTCGGCGCCGGCGAAATCCTTCTCACCTCCATGGACCGGGACGGCACCAAGGCCGGCTTCGATCTCGAGCTGACGCGGGCCGTCGCGGACGCCGTCGCCGTGCCGGTCATCGCGTCGGGCGGCGTCGGCTCGCTCGATCATCTCGTCGCGGGGGTCAAGGAAGGCCATGCGGCCGCCGTGCTCGCCGCCTCGATCTTCCATTTCGGCACCTACACGATCGCCGAGGCGAAGGATCACATGGCAGCGGCCGGCATCGCCATGCGCCGCGATCCGCCGGATGCGAGCTTTCCGGGGATTCGGGCATGAGCGGCTTCACGCTGGAGGATCTCGAGCGGATCGTCGCGCAGCGCGCGGGGTCGCAGGACCCGAGCTCCTATACGGCGAAGCTGGCCGCCAAGGGCGTCGCCAAGACCGCCAAGAAGCTCGGCGAGGAGGCGGTCGAGACGGTGATCGCGGCGATCTCGGAAGACGACGCCGCCCTCGCCTCGGAGAGCGCCGATCTCCTCTATCATCTCCTCGTCGTCCTCCATCTTCGCCGGGTGCCGCTCGGCGCGGTGCTGGCGGAGCTCGATCGGCGGACGGCGGAAACCGGCCTCGAGGAGAAGGCGCGGCGGCTCCCGGAAGGCGGTCACGTGGCGTTGGACGCTCCGCGCTGATGGATCAGATGACACCCTCGACCTTCTCGCCCTATCGCTTCTTCACCGCGAAGGAATGGTCCAGGTTTCGGGCGGACCAGCCGCTGACGCTCTCGGCCGAGGAGGTGGCGCGGCTGCGTGGTCTCGGCGATCCCGTCGATCTCGACGAGGTCTCGCGCATTTATCTGTCGATCTCGCGCCTGCTCTCGGCCCATGTCGAGGCCTCGCAGCTCCTGTTTCGCCAGCGCCAGGCCTTCCTCGCCCGGCCCGATTCCACCAAGACGCCCTTCATCATCGGCATCGCCGGGTCGGTCGCGGTCGGCAAGTCGACGACCGCGCGCATCCTCGCGGAGCTTCTGGCGCGCTGGCCCTCCTCGCCGAAGGTCGATCTCGTCACGACGGACGGCTTCCTCTATCCGAACGCCGTCCTCGAGGCCGAGGGACTGATGGCCCGCAAGGGCTTTCCCGAAAGCTACGATGTCGGGCGCATCCTGCGCTTCCTCTCCGACCTCAAGGCCGGCATCCGCCATGTCGAGGCGCCGCTCTACTCGCACTTCTCCTACGACGTCCTGCCGGGGCAGACCGTCAGCGTCGACCAGCCCGACATCCTGATCTTCGAGGGGCTGAACGTCCTGCAGGTCCGCGACCTGCCGCGGGACGGAAAGGTCGTGCCCTTCGTCTCCGACTTCTTCGACTATTCGATCTACATCGACGCCGAGGTCGCGGACATCAAGCGCTGGTACATCGACCGCTTCATGCGCCTGCGCGAGACCGCATTCCGCGACGTCGACTCCTTCTTCCACCGCTATTCCAAGATCGACGAGGCGGAGGCGCTGGCCACCGCCGAGCGGCTCTGGACGACGATCAACGAGAAGAACCTCTACGAGAACATCCTGCCGACCCGTCCGCGCGCCGATCTCGTCCTCTCCAAGGGCCGCACGCACCGGATCGAACAGGTCGCGCTGCGCAAACTATAGAGCCATCGGCCTCGTCACGCGCCGAAGGGTCAGATTGATCCGGCCGCCTTTCCTCAGAAGGGCCGAGGTGCCGGGATAGAGCCGGTCCACGCCGTGGAAGGCGAGCCGCCCCTCCCCGCCGAGGACGAGCACATCGCCCGAGACGAGCTTCAGCGAGGTCGTGCGACCGCCCTTCACGGGCCCGCCGATGCGAAAGAGGCAGGCGTCGCCGAGCGAGACCGAGACGACAGGCGCGTCGAGATCGGCCTCGTCGCGGTCCTGATGGAGGCCGAGCCGGGCCGTCTCGTCGTAGAAGTTGACGAGACAGGCTTCGGGAAGGTGCGGATAGGCGGACGTCCCGCGCCAGAGATCAAGAAGCGTTTCGGGGATCGCCGGCCAGGGCTTTCCGGTCTCGGGATGGAGGGGCTGGTAGCGGTAGCCCGTGCGATCGGCGACCCAGCCGAGGTCGCCGCAATTGGTCATGCGCACGCTGAACGGCTTTCCCGTCCGCGGCATCTGCGGCCGGTAGAGCGGCGCGGCCGCGACGACCGCGCGGATCTCCTCCACCAGCGCCTGCTGCGCCGCCCTGTCGAGGAAACCCGGCAGATGCCGCACACCCTTCGGCAGAACGTTCACGCGAGCGCCTCCCTATGCCGGCTGCGGTTCATCGGCTGAAAGAGCCGAACGCCGTTCAGCTGGAGAAGCCGAACGCTGTTCAGCTGAGATAGCCGAGCTGCGCGGCGACGGCGACGGCATGGGTGCGGTTGGAGGCGTTCACCTTGCGCGTCGCGGTGGTCAGATGCTGCGAGACCGTGTGCTCGGACAAAGAGAGGATCGTGCCGATTTCCGAGGAGGTCTTGCCGAGCATGGCGAGCTTCAGGCAGTCGCGCTCGCGGGGCGTCAGCGGGTTGGCGCGCTTGTTGTCCTCGAAGCGGCAGGTCGCCAGCATGCCGAGAACGCCGAAGGCGGCCAGCTGCAGCTCGCCCATTTCCGCCTCCGTGATATCGACCCGGTCGCCCGCGAAGCCGAGCGCGCCGTGGAACGAGGTCATGCCGTGGACCGGCAGATAGACGCCGCCGTGAAAGCCGTTCGCCGCCAGAAGCCGCGCGGGGGGGTTCGGCTCGTCCGGCTCGTCGAAACCGTGCAGCATGTCCGCGTCCCAGGGAAAGGGCGTCGGCCCCGCCTTCAGCGCCCGGATGACGGGTGAGAAGCGCAGGAGCCCGAGCTTCTCGTAGGCTTTCAGGAAGGCCGGCTCCCAATTGCTGACGATCAGCTTCATCTCGGCCCGCGCGTCGTCGGCGGCCGGAATGTGGAAGATGGAATAGTGACGATAGCCGTAGGCGAGCGCAATTCCGGCGAGGGCTTCGGCGAGACGGATTTCGTCCCACGGCCTCGGTACGCCGGCCAGAATCGCCAAAGCAGCCGCCACCAGTTCCATCCTCCATCGTCGGCCGGCGACACCCGTCGGACGACCGCATGCCCGATGAGGTTGCGGTCCGACCGAGTGCCTCGGCATGTGCTTCAAGAGCCGAATCGATCCTACAGCAGCATGCGCCACCGAATCCACCGAGCCTTTTGGGGGTAGCCGAACCGGGACCGGTGTGCTCCCCTTCCCCGTGCATAGCTACCCCGCGCCGCCGAGCGCGGCGTTCACGCCGATCGCCACGAGCACGGTGTTGAAGAAGAAGGACGCGATCGAGTGGGCGAGCACCGCCCGGCGCATCCCCGGCCCGGTGATCGAGACGTCGGCGGTCTGCGCGGTCATGCCGATCACGAAGGAAAAGTAGAGGAAGTCGAAGGCGCCGGGCCTCTCGGTGCCGGGAAAGTCCAGCCCGCCCGCCGCCCGGCCCTCCTTCGGCGCATAGAAGAGATCGGCATAGTGCTGGGCCGCCATCGTGTGCAGCATGAGCCAGCCGAGCGGCACGGAGAGAATGGCGAGGACGAGGCCCAGCCGGTCGGGCCCGGCCGCCTTGTTCAGAAGCGTCAGGATGGAGACGAGGCTGAAGACGATGGCGAGCACCGTCAGGATGGAAATCAGCACGATCCCCTCGTCCTGCGTCCTCGCGCGCTCGCTCAGCGTCTCCGGCGAGGCGCCGAGCGACTTGTGCAGGATGGCGGCGAGATAGGCGAGGAAGAAGCCGTCCACCGCGACGACCAGATGCAGCTCCGCGCCGAGCCCCGTCCAGGGCAGGAGAAGATACAGCGCCAGCCCCAAGGCGGCGGCGCCGAGAAATCGCCGGTGATGGCCGAGATAGGCGTCGAACATGCTTCGCTCCGCTGCCGTGCCGACAGGGCGTCACCCTCTGTCGCAACTTCCGTCCCTAACCCCTCGCCGGCTTTCTCACCACTCGCGCGGCGCTCTGGCGCAACGCCGTCCGCCATCCCATCTAGCGGCAGGGAGCCGGTGCCGTACCGGCACCCCCGTTCCGGGTCCCGCCCCTCGGCGGGCATCACAGAGAGCTCCATGACAGACTTTTCCCCCCGCGAGATCGTCTCCGAACTCGACCGCCACATCATCGGACAGAGCGACGCCAAGCGCGCCGTGGCCGTGGCCCTGCGCAACCGCTGGCGCCGCCAGCAGCTGGAAGGGTCGCTCCGCGAGGAGGTCTCGCCGAAGAACATCCTGATGATCGGACCGACCGGCGTCGGCAAGACCGAGATCTCCCGCCGCCTCGCGCGCCTCGCCGGCGCGCCCTTCATCAAGGTGGAGGCGACCAAGTTCACCGAGGTCGGCTATGTCGGCCGCGACGTCGAGCAGATCATCCGCGACCTCGTGGAGATCGGCATCGGCCTCGTGCGCGAGAAGAAGCGCGAGGACGTGAAGGCCAAGGCCCATCAGGGCGCCGAGGACCGCGTTCTCGACGCGCTCGTCGGCAAGACCGCCTCGCCCGCCACACGCGACAGCTTCCGCAAGAAGCTTCGCTCCGGCGAACTCGACGACAAGGAGATCGACATCGAGGTCGCCGATACCGGCAATCCGATGGGCGGCATGGACATTCCCGGCATGCCCGGCGCCAATATCGGCGTCCTCAACATTTCCGAGATGCTGGGCAAGGCCATGGGCGGGCGCACCAAGCAGCGCCGCACCACCGTCAAGGAAAGCTACGGCCTCCTCATCGGCGAGGAATCCGACAAGCTCCTCGACAACGAGGTCGTCGTGCAGGAGGCCATCCAGTCGGTCGAGAACAACGGCATCGTCTTCCTCGACGAGATCGACAAGGTCGCCAACAAGGACGGCTACGGCGGGGCCGGCGTCTCGCGCGAAGGCGTGCAGCGCGACCTACTGCCGCTCGTCGAAGGCACCACCGTCGCCACCAAGCACGGCCCGGTGAAGACGGACCACATCCTCTTCATCGCGTCCGGCGCCTTCCACGTCGCCAAGCCCTCGGACCTCCTGCCCGAGCTCCAGGGCCGCCTGCCCATCCGCGTCGAGCTGAAAGCCCTGACGCGCGACGACCTGCGCCGCATCCTCACCGAGACCGAAGCCTCGCTCATCAAGCAGTACATCGCCCTGATGAAGACCGAGGGCGTCGATCTGGAAATCACCGAGGACGCGATCGACGCCATCGCCGACACCGCCGTCAACCTCAACGGCTCGATCGAGAACATCGGCGCCCGCCGCCTCTCCACCGTCATGGAGCGCGTCCTCGACGAGATCTCCTTCGAGGCCCCGGACAAGCCGGGCGAGCGCTACGTCGTCGACGCCGCCTACGTCCACAAATCCCTCGACGGCATCGCCGGCAATATCGACCTCTCGCGCTTCGTGCTGTGAGGTTGGGGGCACCGAAGGGGACGCCGTCCCCCTTCACCCCTGCCAAGGGACGTCGTCCCTTGGAACCCATCTCGTTGACATGAATAAGGGGGCCGATGGCCCCCTTATTCATGTCAAAGAAGAAGAAGGGTCCGGGAATTCGTTCCCGGGCGGGGTCCGGGGCGGCAGCCCCGCCAGGACCCCGTGCCCTCACATCGTGGCGCCGATCTGCCAGGGGACGAACTCGAAGTCGCCGAGGCCTTGGGCTTCGGACTTGGTCTGTTCGCCGGAGGCGATGCGCAGGATGAGGTCGTAGATCTCGCGGCCGGACTGTTCGATGGTGATGCCTTCGGAGACGATGCGGCCGGAGTCGACGTCCATGTCCTCCGTCATGCGGCGGTACATTTCGGTGTTGGTGGCGATCTTGATGGAGGGCGCGGGCTTGTAGCCGGAGGCGGAGCCGCGGCCGGTGGTGAAGGCGATCATGTTGCAGCCCGACGCGATCTGGCCGGTGACGGAGGCCGGGTCGTAGCCGGGGGAGTCCATGAAGACGAAGCCTCTGGAGCGGATGGGCTCGCCGTATTTGTAGACGCCGACGAGGGGCGTCGTGCCGCCCTTGGCGGCGGCGCCGAGAGACTTTTCCAGGATGGTGGTGAGGCCGCCCTTCTTGTTGCCGGGGCTCGGATTGTTGTCCATCGAGCCCTTGTTGCGGGCGGTGTAGTCCTCCCACCAGTCGATGAGCTTCACGAGCTTCTGGCCGACCTTGCCGTCGACGGCGCGGCGGGTGAGGAGGTGTTCGGCGCCGTAAATCTCGGGCGTCTCGGAGAGGACGCCCGTGCCCCCTTGCGCGACGAGGAGGTCGCAGGCGTAGCCGAGCGCGGGATTGGCGGTGATGCCGGACCAGGCGTCGGAGCCGCCGCACTGAAGGCCGACCATGATCTCGGAGGCGGGGCACGGCTCGCGGGAGAACTCGTTGGCGAGCGGCAGCATGGCCAAGACGCGCTCGATGCCGACCTCGACGGTGCGTCTGAGGCCCGCGACGTCCTGGATGTTCATGGCGTGGAAGAGCGGGCCCTTCTCGATGCCGTTGGCTTCGAGCAGCCAGTCGATCTGGTTCACCTCGCAGCCGAGGCCGACCATCAGGACGCCCGCGACATTGGGATGGCGGGCATAGCCCCACATGACGCGCTGGAGCGCGTCGAAGCCCTCGCCGTCGCTCGCCATGCCGCAGCCGGTGCCGTGGACGAAGGCGGTGACGCCGTCGACATTGGGATAGGCGGCGAGAAGCTCCGGCGTGAAATGGGCGGCGATCTTGCGGGCCGCGGTGGCCGAGCAGTTGACGGAGGTGAGGATCGCGATCGTGTTGCGCGTGCCGACCTTCCCGTTGGCGCGGCGGTAGCCCATGAACGTGTCGCGCAAGTTCGGCTCGACCATGACGGCCGGGCGCAGGTCGGTCGAGAACTGATAGTCGTGGGCGGTGTTGCGGAACTCGATATTGTGGACGTGGACATGCTCGCCGGCCGCGATGTCGCGGCTCGCATAGCCGATGATCTGCGCGTATTTCACGACCTTCTCGCCGGCCGGAATGGGCCTCGTCGCGATCTTGTGGCCGCGCGGGACGAGCTGCAAGGTCGCTGTCGTCTCCACGGGGGCGCCGGTTTCCAGCGCGCGAAGCGCCGTCACGACGTTGTCGGCGGGGTCGAGACGGACGGTGTTCGGGGACATGGGCGTTGCGGTTCCGGATGGGTGAGGACGGTGCGTTTCACGTGAGTCACGAGAACATGGCCAAACTGGGATATCAGTTTGCCCGTCCGACCGCCAGAGACTGGAATCGTTTCAGGCTGGCGGCGGGTTCATCACGGTGGCCGCCTTGCCGAGCTGGCGCTCGCGCAGGGTGATGAAGAGGCCTGACGCGACGATGATGGCCGAACCGACCAGCATGGCCGGCCTCGGCACGTCGCCGAAGACGAGCCAGCCGAAGATGATCGCCCAGACGAGCAGCGTGTATTGTGCGGGCGCGGTGACGGCGGCGTCGGCGAGCTTCAGGGCGCGGTTCACGCAGAGATGGGCGACCATGGCGACGACGCCGAGAAGGCCGAGAAGCGCGAAATCGAGCGGGCTCGGCTGAACCCAGCCGAAGGGCGCAACGATTGCGCCGGCCACCGCTGAGCCCGCCAGATGCCAGAAGACGAGGACCGTGTCCGGCGTGCCGCGCAGCATGCGGCCGGTCAGGAGGATGAGGCCGAAGAGGAAGGAGCCGATCACGCTGATGAGGGCCGCCGAGGTCATGGTGGCGGCCGACGGCTCGAGCGCGACGAGGACGCCGCCGAAGCCGATGACGATCGCCGTCCAGCGCCGCCAGCCGACGCGCTCGCCGAGAAGCAGGGGCGACAGCGCGGCGACGTAGATCGGCGCGGCCAGCCAATAGGTCATGACGTCGGCGAGCGGCAGCTGCTTGACCGCCATGTAGAAGAGGAAGACCTCGATCGTGGTGAAGACCACGCGCAGCGCGTTCAGCCCGGGCTGCGCCGGTCGGAAGATCGGCCGCCATCCCTGCCGCAGGAGAACTGGAGACAGGACGATCAGCCCGGCGATGCTGCGCAGGAGGAGAACCTGGCCGACCGAATACTGGGTGACGAGGACCTTCCCCAGCGTGTCGTTCAACGCGAAGAGGAGGATGCCGAGCAGCATGAGCGCGAGGCCGGCGCCGGAAGCCGAGGCAGGTGTCGTCGCGGCCGGCGATGGGGCCGGGGCCGGTTGCGCAGTGTCGGTCGTCATGTCGGGCCGTCTCCCAGGCGCGGTTGCGCCGTGTCCACGGCTGCTTGCCTCTATCATCGAATGCAATGCAAATTTAGCGCTTTGCGGCCATGCTGCGGGACCGGACGAGTCCTTCGGACGGCCGACCGACCAGCCTCCGACCGACGCCATGGACAAGACGAACCGGTGCAGATCCCGCTCCAGCCCCTCGTTCTCCTCTACCTCGCCTTTGCCGCCAAGCAACTGGCCGCGGACTATTTTCTGCAGACGAGCTGGATGGCGATGGGCAAGAAGGCGCCTCGGGGCTGGCTTGCGCCGGTCGTCGCCCATGCCGGCGTCCATGCGACCGCGACGCTGCTCATCGCGCTCGTCTCGGTGCCCTCGCTCTGGTGGCTGGGGCCGCTCGATTTCGTGCTGCATGCCTCGATCGACCGCGGCAAGGCCGTTCTCTCGCGCCACCTGACGCTCACCGACGTGCGCTTCTGGTGGGCGTTCGGCCTCGACCAGGCGGCGCACCAGCTGACGCATTTCGGCTTCGTGATCCTGCTCGTCACGCGGCTCTGACCGGCGGTTAGCACTTGGTCAACCATTCCCGCCGATAGTTCGGCCGGCGCGGCGCGGATCGCGGTCCGATCTCCAAGACGTGTTTACCACCTCTTCGCAGAACGGGCCCGATCCGCTAAAGCGTCCTGAAGCCACAGAGACTTTCGCGCCCTGGCATTGCCGGCGGGCGAGCGATGGCCCCGCGACGAACGCCCCATCCGGCGAATGCCCACCCGACGAACGCGCATCCGACGAATGCCCATCCGACGAATAAAGGACCCGACGCCATGTCCGCGATGAAGACCACCGCGAGGACGCTCCTCGTGGCCCTCGGCCTCAGCGCCCTCGCCGCCCCGGCCCTCGCCGCCACCTGCGGCAACAACGCGGCCGGCTTTCCCGCCTGGCTCGAGGATTTCAAGGCCGAGGCGCGCTCGCAGGGGATCTCGCAGGGGACGATACAGTCCGCGCTCGGCGACGTTTCCTACGACAAGAAGGTGATCGGCCTCGATCGCAACCAGAAGAGCTTCAAGCTCTCGCTCGAGCAGTTCATGGAGCGCCGCGCGCCCGCCTCCTTCGTCAAGAAGGGCAAGGGCATCATCGCGCAGAACGCCGGTCTCCTGAACGGCATCGAGAAGCGCTACGGCGTGCAGAAGGAAGTGCTCGTCGCGATCTGGGGCATGGAAACGGGCTTCGGCGCCAATTCCGGCAACATGAACATCTTCCGCTCGCTGGCGACGCTCTCCTACGACTGCCGCCGCTCGGACTTCTTCACCGAGGAGCTGCTGGCCGCGCTGCAGATCGTCGAGCGCGGCGACAAGCGCGCGGCCGACATGCGCGGCGCCTGGGCCGGCGAGATCGGCCAGACGCAGTTCCTGGCCAAGAACTATCTGCGCTACGCCGTGGACGGCGACGGCGACGGCCGCCGCGACCTCATCCGCTCCAAGGCCGACGTCCTCGCCTCCACCGCGAACTTCCTGCAGCAGCACGGCTGGACCGCCGGCGGCGGCTACGGCCCGGGCGAGGTCAACTACGGCGTCTTCCGCGACTGGAACCGCGCCGAGGTCTACCAGAAGGCCCTCTCGCTCTTCGCCTCGAAGCTGGCGCAGTAAGACCGGGTTCGCGGTCAGGAGTGATGGAGGGGCCGGGTTCGACGCCCGCCCTTTCAGCCCGAACGGTTGCTCGTCTTGGTTCTTCTCCCCTGCGGGGAGAAGGTGGCGGCAGCCGGATGAGGGGCGGCGCCGGAGGCGGCGCATCATTCTGTCAACGGTGGCATGCCCCTCATCGACCTGCCGGTCACTTCTCCCCGCAGGGGAGAAGAACCAGGGTCTGAGAGGGTCGTGTGCTGGGTCCGGAGGTTTGCTGGGCCGACCTCGCGTGAGGCACCCCCCTCTGTCCTGCCGGACATCTCCCCCGCAAGGAGGGAGATCGGCAGCTTCGGCGGTCGATCGAATTCGCAGCCGTTCGCGATGAGCCTGATCTCTCCCCTTGCGGGGGAGATGCCGGCAGGCAGAGGGGGTGCCTCGCATACCCCCTCAAACCCCACCCATCTCAGCCCGAGCCGTCGCTCGACTTGGTTCTTCTCCCCTACGGGGAGTAGGTGGCGGCAGCCGGATGAGGGGGCGGCGCCCGAGGCGGCGCTGTATCGTTTCAGTGGTGGCATGCCCCTCATCGACCTGCCGGTCACTTCTCCCCGCAGGGGAGAAGAACCAGGTTCTGAAAGGGTCGTGTCTGGTCCGGAGGTTTGCTGGGCCGACCTCGTGCGGGGCGCCCCCCCTGTCCTGCCCGACATCTCCCCCGCAAGGAGGGAGATCGGCAGCTTCAGCGGTCGATCGAAATCGCAGCCGTTCGCGACAAGCCTGATCTCTCCCCTTGCGGGGGAGATGCCGGCAGGCAGAGGGGGGTGCCTCG
Organism: Aureimonas sp. Leaf427; assembly: GCF_001425485.1. Lineage (GTDB taxonomy): Bacteria > Pseudomonadota > Alphaproteobacteria > Rhizobiales > Rhizobiaceae > Plantimonas. The sequence continues at coordinate 215,979 of NZ_LMQW01000052.1, forward strand.
CATACACCTCAAACCCCCCCATCTTTAGCCCGAACCGTCGCTCGACTTGGTCCTTCTCCCCTGCGGGGAGAAGGTGGCGGCAGCCGGATGAGGGGCGGCACCCGAGGCGAAGCGGCGTCCTGTCAGCGGTGGCATGCCCCTCATCGACCTGCCGGTCACTTCTCCCCGCAGGGGAGAAGAACCAGGGTCTGAGAGGGTCGTGTCTTGGTCCGCCTCTCACCAGCGCCTTGCCGCCTCGCGCCTAACCCAGCCCCCTACCGCCGCCGCCGTGCCCGCTGGATCGCCTCCGCGCGCGCGGCTGCCGTCTCCAGCTGCGCCAGCAGAGCGTCGATGTCCTCCGGCGAGAGGAGCGCGATCGTTTCCGACAGGCGGTTGGCGAGGGCGGTGGCGGAGGGGCCGAGGCCTGCCGTCTCGACGCTGACCTTCGGGTGCGAGAGCTCGGCCAGCCGTTCCAGCTCCTCGGCATCGTCCCAAATCACGTTGAGATAGCCGATGATGCGCTGGAGGAGCTGCCAGGTCGGGCGGCCGCGGCGGCCGTGTTCGAGGGCCGAGAGATAGGCGCTGGAAACGCCGAGCGCGGCGGCCATTTCGGCCTGCGTCACGCCGCGTTCGCGCCGAAGCGCGCGGATGCGCTCGCCGAAGGGCGTCATCGGCGCCGGATCCGGACGTAGAAGGCGCCCTCGCCCCCATGCTCGCGCTCGGCCGGCTCGAACCCGGAAACGAGCGGACGGAACTCGTGCGTCTCGAACCAGTGCGGCAGCGTCCGCCGGATGACGCCGCGCGAGCCGAAGGCGGCGCCGCGGCCGGTGATGACCAGCACCATGCGCAAGCCTTGCGCCTGCGCCTGACGAAGGAAGCCGAGAAGCGCGTAGTGGGCGACGACCTGCGTTCGGTCGTGAAGATCGATGCGGGCCTCGATGGGCAGGCGGCCCTTGGCGAGCTTGCGCCGCACCGGGCGCTCGATCGGGTGAAACAGCGCGTTCGCGCCGCCGGGGCCCGGCGCCTGATAGCTCGGCATCAGCGAGGGCCGCAGCGGCGGCGGCGGCTCGAAGACGGGTCGCTTCTCCGGCGTCGCCTTCGGCTTCTCGACGGGGGGCGCGGAGATGGAATTGTCCTCGTCGAAGCCGGCGGGCCGGCGCTTTCCGAGCGGCGTCGCGGTCTTGGCGATGGCCGCCCAGAGCGTGCGCTCCTCCTCGCTGAGGGACCGGCGTCCTCTTCTTGGCGCTATCTGGGTCGATGGCGGACGCTTCATCTCACGAAGCCAAACGCTGCCAGAGCGCGGCCGGCAGGAGGGCGTAGAAATCGCCGGGATGGCGCACGCGGCCCGCCGCGCGGCCGGCCTCGAAGCCGGACCCGACGAAGATATCGGCGCGCGCCGGGCCGAGGATCGCCGAGCCCGTGTCCTGCGCGATCATCAGGCGGCGGAAGGGCGCGCCGTCCAGGACGAGCGAGGCCGCATCGATGAAGATGGGCAGGCCGAACGTGTGCAGCTCGCGATCGACCGCGATCGAGGCCATCGGCGTCAGCGGCACCTTGGCGGCGGCGACCGGTCCGAGGCTCTCGTCCTCGACCGGCGCCTCGCGGAAGAAGATGAAGGACCGGTTGCGGTCGAGAAGTGCGCGCACGCGGGTGGGATAGGCGGCGAGCCAGCCGCGGATGCCGTCCATGTCGGCCTCGGCCAGCGTCAGCTCGCCCTCCGCGACGAGGCTGCGGCCGATGGCGGTGAAGGGGTGGCCGGTCTTGGCCGCATAGGTCACGCGAATGCGCCGGCCGTCCGGCAGGGAGAGCCGCGCCGAGCCCTGGATGTGGATGAAGAAGGCGTCGACCGGATTGTCGAGCCAGGCGATCTCCAGGCCCCGCCCCTTCAGGAACCCCGCCTCGATCGCGGCGCGGTCGGGATATTCGTCCAGCATCCCGTCGGGCCGGCGCCGGGCGAAGCGAAAGTACGGATCGAGCCCGACCGGGCGAGAGACGTTGTCGACCTTCACCAGATCGGCCGGCGGCGCATAGAGGGGAAAGCGGAAGCGCTCGGTCTCGACGAGGGAGGCCTCGACCTCCGGCTCGTAATAGCCGGTGCAGAAGCCCCGCGCGGCCGCGTCCGTCGCGGAAGCGGCGATGCGGGCGGGGCGGAACGCGGTCTCGAAGAAGGCGAGGGCGTCGGCGCTGGAAAGGGCGACTTCGGCGGCGGGACGAAAAGCCTCCGCGTCGATCCCGAGGCGCCCGGTCGCGACCTCGCCAGCCAGAAAGCGCTCGGCGGAACGGCGGAAGGCGGCGAGAGCCAAGCCGAGATCCGCCTCGGCCCAGCCCGGCAGGTCGGAAAACTCGGCGCGGCCGAAGAGGGGCGAAAGAGCCGTCATGCGAAGCTCACCGCGGGGAGCGGCGATGGCGCCGCAGCCGCCCGGCCGCGGACGAGCGGCGGCCCGAGCGCGGTTTTCCCGAAGCGGCGAGCGGCGGGGCGGCGTCCATCATGGCGAGGCCTCGTCCTGTCAGTCGCCGTCGGATTCGGTCGCGACGAGCTTCCAGTTCGGATCGCGCGAGCGCATGTCGCGGGCGAAGGTCCAGACGTCCTTGACCTCGACCACGGCCTCCAGATCCCCGTCGACCACCTCGCCCGTGGCGGACTGAACCGCCGAGACGAGCTGGGAGATGATGCGCAACGTTACCACGACCTCGCGCTCCTTCACCGCAGCGCCGACCACGCGGACATCGTCGATGCCGACGAAGGTGGACTTCATGACCTCGCGCTTGGCCTCGCGATCGACGATCGCGGCCTCGAAGCCGGCATAGACTTCCGGCGACAGAAGCGACTTCAGCGTCTTGCGGTCGCCCGCCGCGAAGGCCGTGACGATCATCTCGTAGGCGAGCTTGGCGCCTTCGGTGAACTCCTTGGCCTGGAAGCTCGGATCGGCATCCTTCACCGCGCGCAGCTGGGCATTGGCCGGCTCGCTCGGCGGCACGATGCGGTCGATCGCCTCGTAGGGGTCCTCGGCCACGATCTCGGCCTGCGGCTGATCGCGGCGGGGCAGCGTCACGACATTGCCCTGGGGCGCGGCGCCCTCGATCTTCTCCGGCCGCGTGTAGGGATCGAAGGGCGGACGCTCGTTGCCGGTGCGCCGGCCGAGCACATTGCGCAACTGGAAGAGGACGACTGCCGCCAGGACTATGAAGAAGATCGTCCCGAAACCCATCGTGCAAGCGTCCCTTATCGTTGATGGCCGGTCCCGGTGGGCCGGCTCGGCCTGTCCTTGTGCCAGACATGGCGGAGAATGGTTCGGCTGCATATAAGAGATCGGGCGACGCATTCAATTTTTCCGCCCCGCAACCTATCTTCCCCGCACAACGGTTCCGCGAAAGACCGGCACCTCCACCCTTTGCAAGCGGAGAAGGCTCGATGCCGATCATCCCCGTCCTTCTTCTCGGCGCGCCGATCCTGGAGATCGCCGTCCTCATCCTCGTCGGCGAACAGATCGGCCTCCTGCCGACGCTCGGCATCGTGGTGGGCAGCGCCCTCGTCGGCGCGATCCTTCTGAAACGGCAGGGCTTTGCGGCCCTCGCCCGCATTCGGGCGGAGACGGCGGCCGGCCGCGTTCCCGGCCGCGACATCGTGCATGGCGTGATGATCGTGCTGGCCGGCATCCTCCTCCTCCTGCCCGGCCTCATCGGCGACGTGATCGGCGTTCTCCTCTTCCTGCCGCCGGTGCGCGATCTTCTCTGGCGCGCGCTCGGGCGAAGCGTCACGGTCGTCGCGACGACGCCGATGGGCTTCCAGCGCTTCGGCCGGGGCATGCCGGGCGCGGGGCCGCGCACGCCGCAGCCGGGCGTCCTCGATCTCGACGACGAGGACTTCCATCGCCGGGGCGACCCGAACGGGCGCGCCGGCTCGCCCTGGTCGGGCGAGGGCGATGAGCCGGGCAAGCGGACGCTGCACTGAGCCGGGTTTCGACACCCCAACTTGCGGCCCGCGTCCCGAAGTGTTAGCGCAGCCGCCGAACGCAGTGGCCTTCCGCAAGGCTGCTGCGAGCCCGCGACGGGCGGCCAGAAACAGCGCTCGGCGATGAGCGGGAGGCAAGAGAATGTCGGACACGCAGACGAACGGAAACGGGCAGGGCGCCGGCGCGCAGCAGCTCAACATCCTCGCCCAGTACATCAAGGACCTCTCCTTCGAGAGCCCGAACGCACCGGCCTCGCTGCGCAACCAGGGCCAGGCCCCCGGCATCAACATCGGCGTCAATGTCGGCGCCAACCCGATCAACGGGGCCGAGGGCGACTACGACGTGCGCCTGACGCTGAACGCCAAGGCGGGCGAAGGCGCCAACATCCTCTTCCATGTCGAGCTCGAATACGGCGGCGTGTTCCGCCTGACCGGCTTCCCGCAGGAGCACATCCTGCCGCTGCTCTTCATCGAGTGCCCGCGCCTGCTCTTCCCCTTCGCGCGCCAGATCATCGCCGACGCCACGCGCAATGCCGGCTACCCGCCGCTGATGATCGACCCGATCGACTTCGCCGTGCTCTTCCAGCAGCGCATGGCCGAGGAGCGCGCCAAGTCCCAGGTCACGCTGTCCTGATCGGACGCCTTCCGGAAAACGACGAAGGGCGCTCGAGGCGCCCTTTTTCTTGACCGGATGGGATAGACGGAGACCACTCGCTGTCTATCCCTCCGAGCACCGTCCGCGACGTCAGGCGGCGGAGGCCTTGTCCTCGGGCAGGTGCTGGAACCAGAGCGTGTCCGGCCCGAAGCTCGCCACGAAGGCGCGATGGGCGGCGTCTTCCGAAGCCGAGAGGCGCGAGGGCAGCGGGGCCATGCGCGGCTCCAGGCGGGAGACCGAGCCGTCGGCGTCGCGCTTTTCCTCCTGATGCTCCGAGACGAGGCCGAGCGCGGCCTGCCGGCCGCCGATCAGCTCGATATAGACGCTGGCCAGAAGCTCGGAATCGACGAGGGCGCCGTGCTTGTCGCGCTTGGTCGTGTCGATGGAAAAGCGCGAGCAGAGCGCGTCGAGCGTCGCGGGCGCCATCGGAAACTTGCGCCGCGCCATCTGCAGCGTGTCGATGACGACGCCCATCTCGATCGGCTTGCGGCCGATACGGGCCAGTTCCGCATTGATGAAGCGGATGTCGAAGCTGGCATTGTGGGCGATGAGGGTGGAGTCGCCAAAGAAGGCGAGCATCTCGTCCACCACCTCCTCGAAGAGCGGCTTGTCCTTCAAAAAGTCGTCTGAGATGCCGTGCACGTCGAAGGCGCCGGGATCGACCCGCCGGCCGGCCGGCCGGATGAAGGCGTGAAAATGCTTGCCGGTCGGGATGTGATTCCAGAGCTCGATGCCGCCGAATTCGATGATCCGGTCGGCCTCGAAGTCGAGACCCGTGGTCTCGGTGTCGAAGACGATCTCGCGCATGGCCGGGCCCTTTTGAAGAGCCCGATGTTGCGGCCTCGGGGCGGTGCTGGCAAGGGCGGGGCCAAGCGTTCGCTGTATGTTCGGGCGGGCGGTGCGAAGAAGGCGTGCCGGCTAGCGTTTGGGCGAGGCGCTGCAAACACGGCGTAACGAGACAAGACAGCCGAAGGGCAAGGACTAGACTTTGCGGGAGGCACCCCCCTCTGCCTTGCCAGGCATCTCCCCCGCAAGGGGGGAGATCGGCTTGTCGCCGACCGTAGAGCTGCCGATCTCCACCCTTGCGGGGGAGATGGCCGGCAGGCCAGAGGGGGGTGCCTCCCGCAAACCACCCGCCCGCACCCGATCGATCAGGTCCGCGACCGCCCGCCGCGCCGCGTCGAACCCTTCCGACGTGTCGATCGTGAAATCCGCCCGGCGCCGCTTCTCCGCATCCGGCATCTGCTTGGCGAGGATCGCCTTGAAGCGCGCCTCGCTCATCCCCGGCCGAGCCAGAACCCGCGAGCGCTGGACGTCCGCAGGGGCGGTGACGACGAGAACCTTGTCGACGCGCCCCTCCCCGCCGGTCTCGAAGAGAAGCGGAATGTCGAGCACGGCGAGCGGCTCGCCGCGGCCGCGCGCGGCGTCGAGGAAGGCCGTCTCCTCCCGGCGCACCAGCGGATGGACCAGCGCCTCCAGCCGCTTCAGGGCTTCGGCATCGCCGAGCACGCGGGCGCCCAGACGGTCGCGGTCGACGGTGCCATCGATCACGGCTCCGGGAAACAGCGCCTCGATGGCGGCAGCTGCCGGGCCGGCATAGAGCCGGTGCACGGCGGCATCGGCCGAGTGCACGGGCACGCCGCGTTCGGCGAACATCTCGGCGGTCGCGGACTTGCCCATGCCGATCGAGCCGGTCAGGCCGAGCACGATCATTGGTTGAGCATGATGAGGTTTGGGATGGTCATTCTGCCGGCCGTCCTCGTGCCAAGGTCGAGGGGCATGGCGATGGACGTAGCGGCGCTACGTTCGAGCCGTGGCCCGAAGGATTTGGTGCGAGGACGGCCGGCCCTCCGGGTTTGCTGCGGCCGCGCACCCTTCTCCCGGCGGATCACATCGGCCGCAGCCAACAGAATGACCATACCAAACCTCATCATGCTCTAGCCGGCCCGCGCGATATCGGCGAGCACGGCGTCGCGAAGCGCCGGCGTCACCTCCGGGCGCCGGCCGAACCAGCGCTCGAAGCCGGGCGCCGCCTGATGGAGGAGCATGCCGAGCCCGTCGGCCGCGCGAAGATCGCGCGCGCGCGCGGCCCGCAGAACCGGGGTCTCGATCGGCACGTAGACGATGTCGGTGACGAGGGCGTGATCGGGCAGCGCGGAGAGATCGGGCAGCGGCGGCTCGTAGCCGAAGCGCGCCATCTCGGGATCGACGGGCGGGATCGGCACCGTGTTGACGAGGAGATCCGTGCGCGCCAGCAGGGTCTCCCGCTCCTCCTCGCCATGCCCGCTCGCGCGGGCGCCGAAGCTCTCGGCCAGGGCGATGGCGCGGTCCGACGTTCGGTTGAGGATCGCGACGCGCGTCACGCCGCGTTCCAGAAGCGCGTGAACCACCGCCCGCGCGGCGCCGCCGGCGCCGAGAACCAGAGCCTCGGTCGCATCCGCCCAGCCGGACAGGCGCTCGTCGAGATTGGCGGAGAAGCCGTAGGCATCCGTATTGCCGCCGACGAGCGTCCCGCCCTCGCGCCAGAGCGTGTTGACCGCCCCGATCGCCTCGGCGGCGGCGTCCCGCCGGTCGAGGGCCCGAAAGACGGCCTCCTTGTGCGGGATCGTCACATTGCCGCCGACGAAGGGGCCGGCAAGGAAGCCCTCCAGGAACTCGCCGATCTCCTCCGGCGGAATGCCGAGCCGCTGGTAGGAACCGGCAAGCCTAAGCTCGCGCAGCCAGGTGCCGTGGATCAGCGGCGAGCGCGAATGCCAGACGGGCCAGCCCGTGACGAAGGCGCGCGGGCCGTCGAGGGGCGCCGCCAGCGTCTCGTCATCCTGGAAGACATGGCTCATGCGTCACCGTCCCTGCCCGCTGCGTCGCCCGCGTCATCCGCCGGGCGCGCGTGCGACGCGCCGCCGTCGATCGCGCCGAGCCCGCGCAATGTCTCCAGAAGCGGCAGGAGGGGCAAGCCGACGATGGTGAAATGATCGCCCTCGATGCGCTCCATCAGCTGCACGCCGAGGCCCTCGATCTGGTAGGCGCCGACGCTGGAGAGAACGCCCTCCCCCGCCCGCGCCAGATAGCGCCCGATGAAGCCGGGATCGAGAGGGCGCATCGTCATGTCGGCGATGGAGACGTGGCGCCAGAGAACGGCACCCTCCCGGGCAAGCACGACCGCACTGTTCAGCCGGTGCGTCCGGCCGGCAAGGGCGAGAAGCGTGGCGCGGGCCTCCGCCATGTCGGCGGGCTTGTGGAAGAGCCGGTCGCCGAGCGACAGCGTCTGGTCGCAGCCGATGACGAGCGCGTCCGGCCGCCGCGCGGAGACGTCGAGCGCCTTGGCTTCGGCGAGAACGAGGGCGACGTCCTCGGCATCCGCGCCGCTTTCCAGAAGCGGCGCCTCCAACGCGCGCTCGTCCAGCGCGGAGCGCAGGGTCTCCACCGCGATCCCGGCATCGGCAAGGAGCTTCGCCCGGTGGACGCTGCCGGAGGCGAGGACGAGCGGCACCTTCGAAAGATCCCCCATCGATGTCCGATCATCCCGAACGCTTAAAGTTTGATTCATATCTTCCGTGCCTAATGAGGATCGGGTTCGAAGGGTCCTTTTGCGGTGTCGGACTCGATTCGGAGGCGAACCGCAAGCACGTCGTGCGGTTCCACCCGCAAATCTTGGGCCCCTGTTGAGAAGCCGGGACTTCTCCCCAGGGTGTTTCCGGGCGCCGGGGCCGGGCCGGCGAAGGCGGGGTTTGTCCACATTTCGCTGCAAGGCGCACCCTGTGGACGCGGCCTTGTGAAGATCGGGGACGAAGGCGCGGCGATCGCGAAGGTCCTTAGCACCGTTCCCACATCGTCCCCAGGCGACGAGCCCGCCAAGCCTTTGATCTTTCCCTCTTCTGCGGCCTTGTCCACGGGACCGGCGGGAAGACGGTGGTGCCGCCATGTCGCAGGCTCGTGGCTGCGCGAAATCGCCCGGCGGCGTATCGGCCTCTGTTAATTCCGGCTATCCACCGACTCATAGAATCAGAATCCAGATCTATAAGATCTTTTAGAAGAGAAGATGGAGCCGGACCCGCATGGGACAGCGCAAACTCCTCCGGGCTTTGGAGGGCGAGACGCTCACGCCCCCGCCCATCTGGCTGATGCGGCAGGCAGGCCGCTACCTTCCGGAATATCGGGCGACCCGCGAGAAGGCCGGAGGCTTTCTCGACCTCTGCTACAATCCGGACTTCGCGGTGGAGGTCACGCTCCAGCCGATCCGCCGCTTCGGCTTCGACGCCTCGATCCTCTTCTCCGACATTCTCGTCATTCCCGATGCGCTGGATCGCGATCTGCGCTTCGTGCAGGGCGAAGGCCCGATGCTGCGTCCCCTCGCCGTCGAGGAGATCGCCCGGCTCGATCCGACGCGGGCCGAGACGCATCTCGAGCCCGTCATCGAGACGGTGCGGCGCCTGCGGGCCGAGCTGCCCGACGAGACCGCGCTGATCGGCTTCTGCGGAGCGCCCTGGACGGTCGCGACCTACATGATCGCCGGCCACGGCACGCCGGACCAGGCGCCCGCCCGCCTCTTCTCCTACCGCCACCCGCAGGCCATGGCGGCGCTGATCGATCTTCTGGCGGACATGTCGGCCGCCTACCTGATCCGCCAGCTGAAGGCGGGCGCGGACTGCGTGCAGATCTTCGATTCTTGGGCCGGCGTGCTCGACGAGGCCGCGTTCGAGGCCTACGCGGTCGCCCCGGTGAAGCGGATCGTCGATCAGGTTCGGGCGGCGGTGCCGGGCGCGAAGATCATCGGCTTCGCCAAGGGCGCGGGCGCGCTCCTGAAGGACTATCGCCGCCGAACGGGCGTCGACGCGATCGGGCTGGACTGGCAGGTGCCGCTGTCCTTCGCGGCGGAACTGCAGCGCGAGGGCGCCGTGCAGGGCAATCTCGATCCGCTGCGGCTGATCGCGGGCGGGCGGGCGCTGGACGAGGGCATAGACCGCATCCTGGAGCGCCTCGGCAGCGGTCCTTTGATCTTCAACCTCGGCCATGGCATTACGCCGGACGCGCCGATCGCCCATGTCGAGGCGCTTCTCAAACGCGTGCGAGACTTCAAGCGATGACGATGGATTTCGATCTCTGGATCAAGGCGCTGCACGTCTTCGCCGTGATCTCGTGGATGGCGGGCATGCTCTATCTGCCGCGCCTCTTCGTCTACCATGCGGAAGCGGGCGCGGGCACGCCGCAGGCCGAGACCTTCAAGGTGATGGAGCGGCGGCTTCTGAAGGGCATCATGCTGCCCTCGATGATCGTCACCTGGGCTGCCGGACTCTGGCTCGCCTGGTCGAGCTTCGCCTTCCAGGGGGGCTGGCTCCACGCCAAGATCCTGCTCGTCGTGATCCTGTCCGGCCTCCACGGCTACCTCTCCGCCTCCACCAAGCGCTTCGCCGCCGATCGCAACGTGAAGTCGGCCAAGTTCTGGCGGATCGTCAACGAGGTCCCGGCCGTGATCCTGGCGCTGATCGTGATCCTGGTGATCGTGAAGCCGTTCTGAACGGGGCGCGGGCTCGCTCGTCGGGGGCTTCACGAAGAGCGAGGGGTCGTGCGAGGCACCCCCCTCTGGCCTGCCGGCCATCTCCCCCGCAAGGAGGGAGATCAGTCTCGTCGAGGACGGCTCAGGATCGTCACCGCCTTTTGAGCTGCCGATCTCCACCCTTGCGGGGGAGATGGCCGGCAGGCCAGAGGGGGGTGCCTCTCGCCAACCTCGCCAACCCATTCCGATCCCAACAAAAAGGCGGCGCCCTCGCGGACGCCGCCTTTTTCACATCCGACGATCCGTGTTCACTTCTCGGCGGGCAGCCGGTACGCGATGACGGCGTCGCCGGTCTTGGTGCCGAGCGAGCCGTGGCCGCCGGCGACCGCCAGGACGTACTGGCGGCCGTCCGAGCCCTCGTAGGTCATCGGCGTCGCCTGACCGCCGGCGGGAAGGCGAGCCTTCCAGAGCTCCTCGCCGTTCGAGACGTCGTAGGCGCGCAGGTAGTAGTCGATCGTGCCGGACAGGAAGGCGACGCCGCCGGCCGTGACGATGGGGCCGCCGAGGTTCGGCACGCCCATGCGGAACGGCACCGGGATCGGCGACTGGTCGCGCACCGTGCCGTTCTTGTGCTGCCAGAGGACCTTGCCGGTGATGAGGTCCGCCGCGGCGACATAGCCCCAGGGCGGGGACTGGCAGGGCAGGCCGAGCGCCGAGAGGAACGGGTTCAGCTTCACCGCGAAGGGCGCGCCGAAATTCTCGTTCAGCGCCGGCAGCGCCTCGCCCGGCTCGAAGCTCTTGTCCTGGACGTAGAGATCCTGCGCATTCTCGCGCGGCACGAGCTTGGAGACGAAGGCCAGATAGGTCGGCGTTGTGAAGGCGATCTGGCGCGCCGGATCGATCGCGACGCCGCCCCAGTTGAAGACGCCGAAATTGCCGGGATAGATCAGCGAGCCCTGTTCCGACGGCGGCGTGAAGCGGCCCTCGTAGCGCAGGCTGTGGAGGCTGATGCGGCAGGCCAGCTGATCGAACATGGAGACGCCCCACATGTCGCTCTCGCGAAGCTGAGGGGGGTCGAAGGAGAGGTTCGAGCGCGGCTGGGTCTCAGCCGTGTGGTCGCCCGCCGCCGCGCCCTGCGGTGCCGCCAGCTCGGTCACGGGCAGGACCGGCGTTCCCGTGCGGCGATCGAGCACGAAGAGCTCGCCCTGCTTGGTCGGCTGGACGAGGGCCGGAACGCGCGCGCCGTTCACGTCGAGATCGACGAGGCTGGGCTGGGCCGGCACGTCGTAGTCCCAGAGATCGTGGTGGACGGTCTGGAAGCTCCAGCGTAGGGCACCGGTGCGCGTGTCGAGCGCGACGACCGCGGAGGAGAAGCGTTCGACGTTGTCGGAGCGGTTGCCGCCCCACTGGTCCGGCGGCTGGTTGCCGAGCGGCACGTAGACGAGGCCGAGCGCTTCGTCGCTGGCCGAGATCGACCAGGAGTTCGGCGAGTTCGGCGTGTAGGTCTCGCCCTCCGGCAGCGGCTCCGTGCGGTCGGGATTGCCCGAATCCCAGGCCCAGACGAGATCGCCCGTATCGGCATCGTAGCCGCGGATCACGCCGGACTGCTCGGCCGTCGAGACATTGTCGAGAACGGTGCCGCCGACGATGAGTCGGTCGTTGGCGACGACGACCGGCGAGGTCGAGTAGTAGGCGCCGGGCTTCACGTTCGGCATCTGCGACCAGAGGTCGATCTGCCCGTCCCCGCCGCCGAAATTGCTGCAGACGCGGCCGGTGTCGGGATCGAGGGCGATGAGGCGGCCGTCGGCCGTCGGCATGTAGAGCTTGGCCGCACAGGTCGCGAGCGCGGCATTGGCGGCGGCGACGGGAAGGTTCGCGGGATCGCCCGTCGTCGCCGGGATCGCGGCGGCGGCGGGCGGCGGCGTGGCTGCGGCCGTGGCAGCGCTTGCGGCTTCGGCCGAACGGTAGGAGAGGCCGCGGCAGGTGAGGTGCTGGAGGGCGAGCTCGCCCTTCACCTCGGGCTCGTAGCGCCAGATCTCGGCGCCGGTATCGGCATCGAGCGCGATGACGTTCTGATGCGGCGTGCAGAGGAAGAGGCGGTTCGCGATCTTCAGCGGCGTCACCTCGAAGGTCGTCTCGACCGGATCGCCCTCCTGCTTCACGTCGCCGGTGTTGTACTGCCAGGCGACTTCGAGATTGGCGACATTGTCCGGGGTGATCTGCGAGAGCGGCGAGAAGCGGTCGCCGGCGCCCGTGCGGCCATAGGCATGCCATTCGCCGGGGGGCACGTCGCCGGCGAAGGCGGCCTGACGATCGACCGTGTTTTCGGGGACCGTGCCCTCGATGCGATGGAGATCCGTGAACCAGGAGACCACCGCGACGGCGGCGACGAGACCCAGCGACGTCGAGAGGAACAGGCCGCCGCCCTGAAAGGCGGTCGGGTGGGTGTGCCGGCCTTCCAGCACGTCGGCGATGGAGCGCCGGCCGAGCGAGCGCGTAACGAAGGGGGTGAGGAGCAGGAGACCGATCAGGAAGATCACGTCGCCGCGCGCGGCGAGCGGCCACCAGTCGAAGCCGACCTCCCAGAGCGCCCAGAGCAGCGTTCCGAGGACGAAGACCGCATAGACGACGAGGGCCGAGGGGCTGCCGGTGACGAGAAGGCCGGCGGTGGCAAGGAAGGCGACGGCCGCCACGATGTAGTAGAAGGAGCCTCCGAGGGCCGCGAGCCAGACGCCGCCGATGGCCGAGGCCACCCCGCAGACAAGGAGGAGAGCGACCGCGATCCAGAGGATCGGGCTTCGGCGTGTCGTCATGGAGGCGTCCCTTGAGCAAATGCCGCGATGCGGCGCGGTTCGGCAGGAACGATCGGCGCCGCATTCCGTTGCGCCGCACTGCGGCAAAGCTCTGCGGCGACCGTCAAAGCCGCCGCCCCGCGCCGATCTCGCGTCTTGCGCGGAAGGGGCGGGAGAGCTATGGTCGAGTTCTTCCGCCTATCGATGCAGGGTCCCGACCGTTCCGACCCGCCCTTTGATGGCCGGCCCGCAGGGTCCGGTCCCTTGCATCCCTCCCCCCGCAGTTTCCCCTTTTTCTCAAGATCCCGCCTCTCGATCGTCTTCGCGGCCTGCGGGATGGAGCACCCGAACGAAAATGTCCGAAATGAAGCTTCAGGACCTGAAGAACAAGAAGGCGCCCGAACTCATCGCCTTCGCCGAGGAGAACGGCGTCGAGAACGCGCCGGTCCTGCGCAAGCAGGAGCTGATGTTCGCGATTTTGAAGAACCTGGCGGCCGAGGGCGTCGAGATCATCGGCGAGGGCGTCGTCGAGGTCCTGCAGGACGGCTTCGGCTTCCTGCGCTCGCCCGATGCCAACTATCTGCCCGGCCCCGACGACATCTACATCTCGCCCTCCCAGCTCCGCCGCTTCTCGCTGAAGACCGGCGACACGGTCGAGGGCCCGATCCGCAGCCCGAAGGACGGCGAGCGCTACTTCGCGCTGCTCAAGGTCAACACGATCAACTTCGACGACCCCGAGCGCATCAAGCACAAGAGCCATTTCGACAATCTGACGCCGCTCTATCCGAACGAGCGCTTCAAGATGGAGCTGGAGGTTCCGACCTCCAAGGACCTCTCGGCCCGCGTCATCGATCTCGTCGCCCCGCTCGGCAAGGGCCAGCGCGCCCTGATCGTCGCCCCGCCCCGCACGGGCAAGACCGTTCTTCTCCAGAACATCGCGCATTCGATCACCGCCAATCATCCCGAGTGCTACCTCATCGTGCTGCTCATCGACGAGCGGCCGGAGGAAGTGACGGACATGCAGCGCTCCGTGCGCGGCGAGGTCGTCTCCTCCACCTTCGACGAGCCGGCGGTGCGCCACGTCCAGGTCGCCGAAATGGTGATCGAGAAGGCCAAGCGCCTCGTGGAGCACGGGCGCGACGTCGTTATCCTCCTCGATTCCATCACCCGCCTCGGCCGCGCCTACAACACGGTCGTTCCCTCCTCCGGCAAGGTCCTGACCGGCGGCGTCGATGCGAACGCCCTTCAGCGGCCCAAGCGCTTTTTCGGCGCAGCGCGCAACATCGAGGAGGGCGGCTCGCTCACCATCATCGCGACCGCACTGATCGATACGGGCAGCCGCATGGACGAGGTCATCTTCGAAGAGTTCAAGGGCACCGGCAATTCGGAACTCGTGCTCGACCGCAAGGTCGCGGACAAGCGCATCTACCCGGCCATGGACATCCTCAAATCCGGCACGCGCAAGGAGGACCTCCTCGTTCCCCGCGCCGATCTGCAGAAGATCTTCGTCCTGCGCCGCATCCTCGCGCCCATGGGCACGACGGACGCCGTCGAGTTCCTCAACGACAAGCTCAAGCAGACGAAGAGCAATGCCGATTTCTTCGACTCGATGAACACCTGAACGAAGGCCGAAAGCCGGGAGACGCCGCATGCCGCCATCCGTTCGACGTGTCGTGGAGGCGGCGGCCCGGAAGGGTGTCGTGGTCGAGATCGTCGAGACGGAGGGCTCCCGCAGCGCCGAGGACGCAGCCAGCGCCCTCGGCACGGTGGTCGGGCGGATCGTCAAGTCGCTGGTCTTCATGGGCAGGGAGAGCGCCCGGCCCGTCCTCCTTCTCGTCTCCGGCTCCAACCGGGTGGACGAGGCGGCGGTCGCCGTCGGCCTCGGCGAGCCGATCCGTCGGGCTACCGCCGAGGAGGTTCGCGAAGCGACGGGGTTTGCGATCGGCGGCGTCTCGCCCTTCGGCAGACCGGAGAACCTCCGCATCCTGATGGATGAGGATCTCTTCGCCCATCCGACCGTCTGGGCCGCGGCAGGCACGCCGCGCCATGTCTTCGAAATCGTTCCGCTTGCGCTGCGGAGCGCCGTCTCCGCTAGAGTTCTGCGAGTCGCATCAAAGACTTGATCGGTTCGGCTTCGCAACGATCCTCAACTTTACATCGAGAAAGGCTCGAGTCGTGTCCGAAACGATCGTCGCCCTGTCGTCGGGCGCTTTGCCCTCGGGCGTCGCCGTGGTTCGGATCAGCGGGCCGGCGGCGAAGCTCGCCATCACCACCCTTGCCGGCTCTCTCCCGCCCGCGCGCCGGGCCAGCTTGCGGACCCTTCGCTCGCATGATGGCGAGCCGATCGACAGGTGCCTCGTCATCCTCTTCGACGGCCCCGCGACCGCGACGGGCGAAGACCTCGCCGAGTTTCATCTTCACGGCGGGCGCGCGGTCGTCTCGGCCTGTCTCGAAGCGCTGACGCGCCTTCCCGGCATTCGTCTGGCGGAGGCCGGCGAGTTCACGCGGCGTGCCTTCGAGAACGGGCGGATCGACCTGACGGAGGCCGAGGGGCTTGCCGAACTCCTGAGCGCCGAAACGGAGGCCCAACGCGGGCAATCCCTCGCGCAGAGCGGCGGTGCCCTGCGGCGGGTCTACGAAGACTGGATGCGGCGGCTGATCCAGGCTCGGGCGCATCTCGAAGCCTCGTTCGACTTTTCCGACGAAGGCGACGTCTCGGCCGACGTCGCCTCGTCCGTCCGCCCGATGATGTGCCAGCTGATCGAGGAGATGGACGCCCATCTCGCCTCGGCGCGGCGCGGCGAAATCCTGCGCGACGGGTTCAAGGTCGTGATCGCGGGGCCGCCCAACGCGGGCAAGTCGAGCCTTCTCAACGCTCTCGCCGAACGCGACGTCGCGATCGTTTCAGACCGCCCTGGCACAACGCGCGATCTCATCGAGGTCCGGCTCGATCTCGGCGGTCTCCCCGTCCGTATCACCGACACCGCCGGGCTTCGGGAAACGGAGGACGAGATCGAGCGGCATGGGATCGCGAGGGCCGAACAGGCGATGGCCGAGGCAGACCTTGTCCTCCTGCTGGACGACGATCGTGCCCTGGACCTGACTCACGTGAAACAGGGCGTTCCAACGCTTCATCTTCGTGGCAAGGCCGATCTCGACCCGGCCCAAGCTGATAACGGCCGTCTCGCGGTCTCTGCCAAGACCAGCACCGGGCTCGATCGCCTGATCCTCGCCATTACGGAGGCCGCCAGGGACGCGGCGGGTGATCCGTCGGCGGTCGTGCCGACGCGGGTCCGGCACCGCGAGATCGTCTCGGCCGCCCGGGCCATCCTCGCCGACGCGCTCCTCTCACGCGATGCCGAGGAGGTTCTGGCGGAGGATCTGAGGCGGGCGACGGATCGGTTGGGCATGCTGACCGGCCGCGTCGGCGTCGAGGATCTGCTGGACGTGATCTTCTCCGAGTTCTGCATCGGGAAATGATTCCCGTGAAACAGTCGGATTGACAGGGGCCGCCGACAGCGGCTTAACCCTTTCCATGACCCAATTCCCCACCCGCTTCGACGTCGTCGTCATCGGCGGCGGACATGCCGGCTGCGAAGCTGCCGCGGCTTCCGCGCGCGCCGGCGCCGCGACCGCGCTCGTGACCCATCGCTTTTCCACGATCGGCGCGATGAGCTGCAATCCCGCCATCGGCGGGATCGGCAAGGGCCATCTCGTGCGCGAGATCGATGCGCTGGGCGGATTGATGGGCGAGGTCGCGGATGCCGCCGGCATCCAGTTTCGGGTTCTGAACCGCAGCAAGGGCCCGGCCGTGCGCGGGCCTCGAACCCAGGCCGACCGCAAGCTCTACGCCGCCGCGATGCAGACCGCGATCCGCGCTCAGGCGGGGTTGCAGGTGATCGAAGGCGACGTGTTCGATCTGGAGATCGATGGCGGCGGGGCCGTGTCCGGCGTCGTCTTCTCGGACGGACGGCGCATCGGTTGCGGCGCGGTCGTCCTGACCAGCGGCACCTTCCTCTCCGGCCTCATCCATATCGGCACGACGAAGATCCCCGCCGGGCGCATGGGCGAGGACCCGTCTGTCGGTCTCTCCGGCACGCTTCGCCGGCTCGGCCTGCGCCTCGGACGCCTGAAGACCGGCACGCCGGCGCGGCTGGACGGTCGGACGATCGACTGGTCGGGCCTCGACCGGCAGGCGGCCGATGCGGAGCCCGTTCCTTTCTCCTATCTGACCGAGCGGATCACCAATCCCCAGATCGAATGCGGCATCACGCGCACAGTGCCGGAGACGCATCGCATCATCCGCGACAATCTCGGCCGGTCGGCGCTCTATTCCGGCGAGATCGAAGGTGTCGGGCCGCGCTATTGTCCCTCGATCGAAGATAAGATCGTCAAGTTCGGCGAGCGCGACGGGCACCAGATCTTCCTGGAACCGGAAGGTCTGGACGATCCGACGATCTATCCGAACGGCCTGTCCACCTCCCTCCCCGAGGATGTGCAGACCCTCTTCCTGCGCTCGATCCCCGGTCTTGAGCATGTCGAGATCCTGAAGCCCGGCTATGCGATCGAATACGACCATGTCGATCCCCGCGAGCTTCATTCGACGCTGGAGACTCGGCTCGCGCGCGGGCTGTTCCTGGCCGGCCAGATCAACGGCACGACGGGCTACGAAGAAGCTGCCGCGCAGGGGCTCTGGGCGGGCATGAATGCGGCGCGGAGATCGGGTGGATTCGAAACCGTAACGATCGGACGCGGCGACGCCTATATCGGCGTGATGCTCGACGATCTGACGCGGACCGGCGTGACCGAGCCCTATCGCATGTTCACCTCGCGCGCCGAGTTTCGCCTGACGCTTCGGGCCGACAATGCCGACCGCCGCCTGACGCCCATCGGCCTCGACCTCGGTCTGATCGACGAGCGGCGCCGCAGGGTGTTCGAAGCGTCGGAGCAGGCGATGGCATTGGCCCGCACGTTGCTGGAAACCTCCAGCGTGACCTCGACGGAGGCCAGCCGCGCCGGGCTTTCCGTCAACCAGGACGGGCGTCCGCGCACGGCGTGGCAGCTGCTCTCGCAGCCGGATATCTCGCTGGATCGGCTCTCGGCGGTCTGGCCCGAGATCGCCTCCATTCCGGCCTCGATTCGGGAACGGATCGAAATCGAAGCGGGCTACGACGTCTATCTCGAACGCCAGAACCGCGATCTCGCACGGTTGCGGCGGAGCGAGAACCTCGCCATTCCCACAAGCTTCGACTTCAGTGTCCTGAAGGGGCTCTCGAACGAGCTTCGGCAGAAGCTCTTGGAGCGGCGACCTTCGACGCTGGCGGAAGCCGAGCGCATCGATGGGATGACGCCCTCGGCGCTCGCTTTGATCCTCGTCTCGTTGCGCAAGGTGGAAACCCAGAATGCCGCTTGAGACCGATGGTGGACGAGCGGCCGTCCAGGGACGATCCGATGTTTCACGTGAAACGCTGGAGCGGCTCGATCGCTATGTGGACCTTCTGACGAACTGGCAGGCGAAGACGAATCTTGTCGCGCCGTCCACCCTCCCCTTCATCTGGACACGCCATATCGCCGACTCGCTTCAATTCGCGTCGTTGGCGCCGAAGGCCCAGCGCTGGGTGGATATCGGTTCGGGCGGCGGCTTTCCGGGTCTCGTGACCGCGATCCTTCTGAAGAACCGGGACAGTGCGGAGGTGCATCTCGTCGAGAGCACGGAGAAGAAAGCGGCCTTTCTGCGCCTCGTTATCCGCGAACTCGGCCTGCCCGCAAAGGTGCACGCGATGCGGATCGAGTCGGCCGGTGCCGTTCTCGGCCGAGCGGAGGCCGTCAGCGCGCGGGCTCTGGCGAGCCTCGACACGCTGTTCGGCATGGTCGCCGGCCGTGTCGGGCAGGATATCCCCTGCTACTTTGCCAAAGGCAGAGGTCACGACGAGGAAATCGCGGAAGCGTCTGCCCATTGGGGATTCACCATGGTAAAGCATGGTTCAACGGTCGAGACTGACTCCGTGATCCTCGAAGTGCGGGACATCGCTCCCCTTCCGGCATCGTCTCGCCCCTGAACTGCTCGTTTCGGCGACAGAACGAGCCCGTCCTCGAGCCTTCTTGTGGAGGAGATCTTACGCGATGGATGCAGGACCGATGCGTCGCATGCGGGTGATCACCCTTGCCAACCAAAAGGGTGGCGTCGGCAAGACGACCACCGCGATCAATCTCGCGACGGCGCTCGCCGCCGTCGGCCGCAAGACGCTGCTGATCGACCTCGATCCCCAGGGCAATGCCTCCACGGGCCTCGGCATCGACCGCGACGACCGCGAAATCTCGTCCTACGACGTGCTGATGGAAAAGGCCTCGATCAGCGAAGGCGCCATGGCGACGGCGGTGCCGAACCTCTTCCTCATTCCCTCGACGCTCGATCTCCTCGGTCTCGAAGCGGAAATCTCGGGCGCGGCGGGACGCGCCTATCGGTTGCGCGACGCGCTGCACTTCCATTCGGTCGAGGACCCGCAGTTCGACTTCGTGCTGATCGACTGCCCGCCCTCGTTGAACCTTCTGACCGTCAACGCGATGGCGGCGGCCGACTCGATCCTCGTGCCGCTGCAATGCGAGTTCTTCGCGCTGGAAGGTCTAAGTCAGCTGCTCCAGACGGTGGAGCAGGTGCGCGACACGCTGAACCCGGCGCTCGACCTTCACGGCATCGTTCTCACCATGTTCGACGGGCGCAACAATCTGGCGAGCCAAGTGGTGCGTGACGTGCGCTCCTATATGGGCGACCATGTCTACGACACGATCATCCCGCGCAACGTGCGCGTGTCGGAAGCGCCGAGCTTCGGAAAGCCGGCGATCCTCTACGATATGAAATGCTCGGGCAGCCAAGCCTATATCCGCCTCGCTTCCGAGGTCATCCAGCGCGAACGCCGGCTGACCGAGGCCGCATGACGAAGAGGGATCTCCAGCCCATGAGCGACGACGCGCGCAACGACGACAAGTCCCGCCAGCGGCTCGGCCGCGGCCTCGCCTCGCTGATCGGCAGCGGCGGCATCGGCGGACCCGTGCGCGCCATGGGAGCCGGCGGTGGATTCGGCGCCGAAATGAACGCGGGTCAGAAGGTCGCGATCGCCCGCCTCTCGCCCAATCCGCGCAATCCCCGGCGCAACTTCGACGAGTCCGAACTCGGCGACCTGACGGCCTCGATCAAGACGCATGGCGTCGTGCAGCCGATCCTGGTGCGGCCGAAGCCGGGCGTCCCCGGCTCGTTCGAGATCGTCGCGGGCGAACGCCGCTTCCGCGCCGCGCAGAAGGCGGGGCTCTCCGAGATCCCGGTCGTCTCGCGCGACATCACGGACCGCGAATCGCTTGAGATCGCGATCATCGAAAACGTTCAGCGGGCGGACCTGAACGCGCTCGAAGAGGCCAAGGCCTACGAGATGCTGATTGAGGAGCACGGCTATACGCAGGCCGATCTCGCCGACGTGCTCGGCAAGAGCCGCAGCCATGTCGCGAACACGCTGCGCCTCCTGAAGCTGCCGGAAGCCGTTCGCGACATGCTCTCGCGCGGCGACATTTCCCCCGGCCATGCCCGTACCGCCGTTTCCGCCGATGATCCCGAAGGCTTCGCCCGCCGCATCGTGGAGGGCGGGCTCAGCGTGCGTCAGGCGGAGGAACTGGCGCGCGGGCCGGCCGCCACGACCGAGCCGACGCCGCGGCGCGTGCGCGGTGCCCGCGCGGCGCCTCCGACGAGTGCCCCCTCCCCGGCAAAGCCGAAAGATTCGGACACGCAGGCGCTGGAGCGGCTCCTCAGCGATGCGCTCGGCATGCGTGTGGAAATCCGCCTGCCCGGCGAGGGCGGCGATCTGCGCATCGACTACGGGACGCTGGAGCAGCTGGACGAGATCTGCCGCCTGCTTCAGGCCCGGCAGGCCGGGTCCGTCTCGGAGCCGAAGATCCGCAGTCTCTGATCCGGCGGAGCCTTCCGCTCCGCCGACCTTTGCTTCCGATCGAAAGAGGCCGGCACCTTGAACCAGGTGCCGGCCTTTTCTCGTTTCAGTGGCGGAAGTGGCGCATGCCGGTGAAGACCATGGCGAGGTCGTGGGCG
Organism: Aureimonas sp. Leaf427; assembly: GCF_001425485.1. Taxonomy (GTDB): domain Bacteria; phylum Pseudomonadota; class Alphaproteobacteria; order Rhizobiales; family Rhizobiaceae; genus Plantimonas. The sequence continues at coordinate 236,943 of NZ_LMQW01000052.1, forward strand.
TCGGCGGCGGCGATGACCTCGTCGTCGCGCATGGAGCCGCCGGGCTGGATGACGGCGGTAGCGCCCGCCTCGACGGCGGAGAGAAGACCGTCGGCGAAGGGGAAGAAGGCGTCGGAGGCGACGACCGAGCCGTGGGTCTTCGGCTTGAGATGGCCGGCGGCGCGCTGGCCGGTCGCCTGTTCGAGGCCGACCGATTCGACCAGAAGCGACAAGGCGGCGTCCTCGGCCTTGCGGGCGGCGATGCGGGCGGAATCGACGCGGCTCATCTGGCCGGCGCCGATGCCGACCGTCGCCAGATCCTTGGCATAGACGATGGCATTGGACTTCACATGCTTGGCGACGCGGAAGGCGAAGCGCAGATCCGCCATTTCGGCCGCGCTCGGGGCGCGCTTGGTGACGACGCGAAGGTCGAGGTCGTCGACGACGCCGTTGTCGCGAGACTGGACGAGAAGCCCGCCGGCCAGCGACTTCACCATCAGACCCACCGAGCGCGGGTCCGGCAAAGCGCCGGTGAGAAGAAGGCGGAGGTTCTTCTTGGCCGCGACGATCGCGATGGCCTCGGCATCGGCGTCGGGCGCGACGATGACCTCGGTGAAGATTTCGGTGATGGCGCGGGCGGCGTCCGCGTCGAGCGTGCGGTTGAGCGCGACGATGCCGCCGAAGGCGGAGACGGGATCGCAGGCGAGCGCGGCCTGATAAGCGTCGAGGAGATTGGCGCCCTCCGCGACGCCGCAGGGGTTGGCATGCTTGATGATGGCGACCGCCGCCGTGCGGGCCGCGTCGAACTCGGCGACCAGCTCGAAGGCGGCATCCGTGTCGTTGAGGTTGTTGTAGGAGAGCGCCTTGCCCTGGACCTGCCGCGCGGTGGCGACGCCGGGGCGCGGATCGCCGGTCGTGTAGAAGCTGGCGGACTGGTGCGGGTTCTCGCCGTAGCGCAGCGTCTCGGCGAGCCGGCCGCCGAAGCTTGCATGGCGCGCGGGGCCGTCGGAAACCTCGCCGCCGAGCCAGGATGCGATGGCGCCGTCGTAGGACGCCGTTCGGGCGAAGGCGCGGGCGGCGAGACGGCGGCGCAGCTCCAGGGTCGTCTCCCCTCCCCCGCTCTCGATGGCCGACAGAATCTCGGCATAGTCGGCCGGGTCGGTCGCGACCGTCAGATAGGCATGGTTCTTGGACGCGGCGCGGATCATGGCGGGGCCGCCGATATCGACATTCTCGATCGCGGAGGCGAAGTCGGCGCCGGAGCGGACGGTCTCCTCGAACGGATAGAGATTGACGACGAGAAGATCGATCGGCGCGATCTCGTGCGCTGCCATCGCCTCTGCATGGGCGGGATCGGCGCGCACGGCGAGAAGGCCGCCATGGACGCCGGGATGCAGCGTCTTCACGCGCCCGTCCATGATCTCGGGAAAGCCGGTCAGCTCGGAGACGTCGCGCACCGTGAGCCCGGCCTCGGCCAGGGCCTTGCGCGTGCCGCCCGTCGAGACGAGCTCGACGCCGAGGCCGGCGAGCGCGCGGGCGAAGTCGAGAAGACCGGTCTTGTCGGAGACGGAGAGAAGCGCGCGCGAAATGCGCACGCGGTCGGGCGCGGGGTGAAGGTTGGCGGCAACGGCCATGGCTCGGCTCCTGGAGCGATTGGGGTCGTCCGGGCCGGGATCGTTCGGCGCGGGCTCATGCCCGTCCCATAAAGGCCCCGGCGCCCGCGCACAACGCATGGCGGGGATCGGGCGCCTTTCGAATCAGGGCGCCCGGGCGGGCTCCGCCTTCTGTGTCGGCGCCGGCTTGCGAAAGGCCTCGCTCTTCTTCGCCAGATCGTCCGTCGTGTTGGGCAGGATGGCAACGGCCCTCGTCATGCCGCCGCATCCGGCGAGAGCGAGAAGCGCCGCCAAGGCGAGGAGCGTCGGTTTCATCGGCGGGTCTCCGGGTCGTGCGGGCCAGGGCTTCGCGCCCGACGCAGGACCCCTATCGAAGCCGTTCGAAGCGCCAGGCGATCTCGGTGCGCGCGGCGGGATCGAAGGGAACGACGATCTGCAGCGTGCGCCGGGCGCCCATATTATCGGCGAAGAAGACGGACTCTTCTAGGGTCGGCTCGACATCGGCGGAAAAGCGCCAGGTCTGACCGCGCAGCTGAAGCTCGACGCCCCAGCCCGTGCGCTGGGCGACGACGGCGGGATGGAGATGGAAGCGGAGCGCCGCGGGCTCGGGATGGCGCAGGGGACCGCGCAGGCCGGGCATCGTCAGGCGGTCCGTGCCGTCGACGAGATCGCCGGCGCGCGACAGGAAGAGCTGGCGCTCGTGGACGAGGCCGAAGCGCTTGAGATAGCCGTCATGGGCGGCGGTGAAGCGCTGGCCCTCGTCCTCGTCTTCCCGCGCGAGCGCGACGCGCGTCGGCCCGGCGACGAGGGCGGCGCCGAGAAAGCGCTCGGCAAGCCCCGGCCGGGAGAAGCGCGAGGAGGACTGGTCGGCGACGGTGAGGGTGGAATGGGCCGCCGTCGTGCGGGCGAGGCGGCGCCATTCGCGGTCGGCCCGCGAGGGCGCGCCGCAATTCACCACGAGCCGGCCCGCCGCCGAGGAGAGCTCGAAGGAGAGCGTGCCCGCATGGGCCTCGCCGGAGAGCGCCGAGGGCGGGGGAAGGCCGGTATCGGCGAGGATCACCGTGCCGGCCGCCGCAAGGCGCTGGTAGCCGCCTTGGCGCGCCTGGCTGATCGGCTCGCCCAGCGTCTCGTCGTGGCGAAGGAGGGCGGCCAGAAGATGCGTCTCGGTGACGGCCGCGCCGTTGAAGAGCGCCAGCGCGCCGTCGGCATGGCGGAAGAAGCGCAGCGCCGGCAGCATGCGGTCGATGGCGGTGAAGAGGCCGCGCGGAACGGGCTGGGACTGCTCGACGAAGGTCTGGCGCAGCGGCAGGAGATCGGCGAGGAGATCGAGGATCGTGGCGGGATTGCGCGTCGTGATCGTGCCGTCCGCGAAGATCTGGCGGTCCAGCTCGTCGGAGAGGTTGCGCGCCGCGTTCTTCATGTGCTTGGCGGGCGTCGGCATGCAGAGCGAGCCGAAGGCCAGCGCGATGCGCGCGCGAAGGCGCGGCGGGCCGTCCGGCGCCTCGGCCGCGACGGAGCGCAGATAGCGCAGCTGATGCGCCAGGGAGCGCATGAAGCGGCGATAGAAGGGATAGTCGGCCTCGCCGAGGATCGTGCCGGCATGGCTGAGCCAGGCGATCACGCGGCGCGCGGTGATGTCGACGCTATGGGTGCGCGAGCCGAGCTGCGTGCCGGCGCAGCGAATCCAGTCGGAGACGAGGGCGCGGGCATTGGAGCGGGCCAGGGGATCGTCGGCCTCGGCGAGATGGCGCAGCCAGCCGAAGGCATGAAGCTCGGCCTCCCACTCGCGCGAGGGCGCTTTCAGAAGGAAGGGCGAGCGCCCCTGAGTCTCCAGCATCTCGCCGCCGAGATAGAAGAGCCCGGCATAGATGTCCGCGGCGACCTGCGGATCGCCCTTGCGCAGATCGGGCGGCGTGACGAGAAGGCGCTCGGGCGCGCCGCCGGAAAACCGCCAGCGATGGAGCGGGCCGATCGCCAGACGCCGGCGCGCGCGGCGCACGGCCTCCGAGATGACCAACCCCGCCAAGCGCGGTGTATCCGCCAACTCCCCCGCAACTCCCGGTCCCATGAGACACCCGCCGCTTGCCGAACATCGGCGCTGCGCCGATCCGTTCGTTTCCACGCCGTGAAGATCACGGCGCCGGGCACACTATCTCGCATCAAGGTAAACGCATCGCTAACCAGGGGAGCTTAGCAAAGCGCGACGCGATGCGCGGCGATGGAATCCATGGCCGGGTGACGACTGCGGAAGAGCGGCGGGAGAAGCCGTGCAGGGCGCCGCGTCCGCCAAGCTCCAGCTCGGCCGGTGGCCTCGATCTTCCGGGCGGGGAAGACCGAGGCACTATGGCGGCATCGGCCGACGCCGCGCGGGCCGGCCGAAGCGGGGGGCTGGCGCCCGTTAGCCCTTCCGGCGCAGGCGCGCGGCGAAGAAGCCGTCGAGGCCGGAGAGGCGGGGGTCCTCGTCCGGCAGCATGGCCGGCGTCGTGCGCAGGAAGCCGGAGGCGTCGATCGCCGCTTCGAGGCCGGGCATTTCCTCCGGGCGCACGGGCTCGACCGCAAAATCGGCGTTCTCGCGCAGGAAGGCCGGGATCAGCGCCTCGCCTTCGGCCGGATCGAGCGAGCAGTTGGAGAAGACGAGCAGGCCGCCGGGGGCGACGAGCCGTGCGGCTTCGCCGAGCAGGCGGGCCTGGACGCCCGCGAGCTTCTCCACCTCGGCGCCGTCCTTGGTATAGGCGACGTCGGGATGGCGGCGGATCGTGCCGGTGGAGGAGCAGGGCGCATCGACGAGGACCGCGTCGAAGGCGCCGCCCTCCGGCTGGAAGGCCGCCAGATCCGTCACGTGGGTTTCGGCCTCGAAGCCGAGCCGTCCGAGATTCTCCCGCAGGCGCTTCATTCGGTTGGCGTTGATGTCGAGCGCGGTGACGCGGGCGCCGGCATTGAGAAGCTGCGCCGTCTTGCCGCCGGGTGCCGCGCAGGCGTCGAGCACGCGCTTGCCGCCGAGATCGCCCATCAGCCGCGCGGGCAGGGCGGCGGCGGCGTCCTGCACCCACCATTGGCCGTCCGCAAAGCCGGGAAGGGCGGTGATCGGTCCGTCGATCTCCGCCAGACGCACCGTTCCCGTGGGAAGGGCCTTGCCCTTCAGCCGCTCGGCCCAGCCGGCGGGATCGGATTTCACCGTGATGTCGAGCGGGGCGGGGGTGAGGTGCGCGCGCGCGATCGCATCGGCGCCCTCGGCGCCATAGGCCGAAACGAGGCGGGTGCGCAGCCAGTCCGGCACGGCAGCCAGGGCGTCGCCGCGCAGGACCTCGTCCTTCTCGCGCGCCAGACGGCGCAGGACGGCATTGACCATGCCGGAGAAGCGCTGGGTGCGCGAATCCACGGTGGCCGAGGCGACCGCGAGATCGACGGCGGCGGAATCGGGCACGTCGAGATGGAGGATCTGCGTCGCGCCGACATGGAGGATGTGGCGCAGCGACAGCGCGTTCGGCGGCAGGGGCCTGTCCAGCCGCTCCGAGATCGCGGTCTCGAGGCTTCCTCGAAAGCGCAGCGCGGAGAGAATGATGGCGCGCACGAGGCCCTGGTCGCGGGGCTCGAGCGCGCGAAGGCCGGGATGGCCGGTGCGCGCGTCGAGAAGCCCGTCGGCCGAGGTCTTGGCATCGACGATGGCCGAGAGAAGCTTGGCGGCGACGAGGCGGGCGCCGAGGCCCGGCCGGTCGCCGGCGCTATAGCCGTCCGGCATGATCGTGCCGTCGGGCTTCAGCGTCACGGGCTTGGCGGGCAGGGGGCGCTTGCGCGGGGCGGAGCGCGTGCTGTCGAAGTTTCCGCCGCGGGGCTTGGTCTTGCCGTAGGGGGGCTTTCCGGGGCCGGTCCCGTCGGCGCTCAACCCCAGGGTCCTTTGCGCCCGCCGGGACGGCGGTCGGCGCCGCTCGACCAGGGGCCGGGGGCGGAACCTGCGGCGGGCGCGCGGGGCGAGCCCTGCGTCACGCGCGCGGCGGAGATGGGGGCGATGTCGGTCATGGCGCGAAGGGCCTCGATGCGGTTGCCGGTGTCGGGATGGGTCGAGAAGAGACCGTCCATCCGCTGGCCGTTCAGGGGATTGATGATGAACATATGGGCCGTCGCGGGATTGCGCTCGGCGGAGACGTTGACGGTGCGGCCGGCGGCGGTCGCGATCTTGGCCAGCGCCGAGGCGAGCCATAGGGGCTGGCCGCAGATCTCCGCCCCGCGACGATCGGCCGAGTATTCGCGGGTTCGCGAAATCGCCATCTGCACCAGCATGGCCGCGAAGGGCGCGACGACGATGCCGACGAGAACGCCGATCGCGCCGAGCGGATTGCCGTTCTGGCGGTTGCCGCCGAAGAAGAAGGCGAAGTTGCCGAGCATGGAGATGGCGCCGGCAAGCGTCGCGGTGATCGTCATGATCAGCGTGTCGCGGTTCTGGATATGGGCGAGCTCATGGGCCATGACGCCCGCGACCTCTTCCCGGGAGAGGCGCTGGAGCAGGCCGGTGGTCGCCGCGACCGCCGCGTTTTCGGGATTTCGGCCGGTCGCGAAGGCGTTCGGCTGGTCCTGGTGGATGAGGTAGACGCGCGGCATGGGAAGGCCGGCATTGCGGGCGAGGCCCTCGACGATGGCGTAGTAGTCGGGCGCCGTCCGGGCATCGACCTCTTCGGCATCGTGCATGCGCAGCACCATCTTGTCGGCGTTCCAATAGGCGAGAAGGTTCGTCGCCACCGCCACGACGAAGGCGATGCCCATGCCGCGCCCGCCGCCGACGAGAAGGCCGACGCCCATGAAGAGCGCGGTCATGAAGCCGATGAGCATCGCGGTCTTCAGCCTGTTCATGGAGCCTGTCCTGCCTTCTCGCTGGCGTTGAATGGGTCGGCCGATATTTGGGGGCGCCGGGCGGCCCCTTCAATCGCGCGAGGCCCGGCGGCTTTTCCCGGGAGCGCGCCGCGACTACATCGAAATTCGTGATGACAGACGCCGCGCCGCGCGTCTTCGAAAAAAAGAGGAAATCGTCATGTCGAAAGACCCGGAGAGACCGCCCGAGACGGCAGCCGACGACCGCCCGGCCCGCCCGCTGTCGGACCCCGCCCGGCGGGCGCTGGCGGAAGCCGAGGCCCGGCGCGCGGCGGCGGCCGAACCCGCGCGCCCCACCGAGAAGGGCGGTCGCAACGGCCCGGAGCCCGTGCGCTACGGCGACTGGGAGAAGAACGGGATCATCTCGGACTTCTAGAACCTGCGCCTTACGGTTGCGATGCAGGGAGCGAGCTGGAATTCGCGGGTCTGGACGGAGAAAGGGATCGGTTCTCAAGGATTGAGAAAGCTTGTCGTGAGAGGCTTGCGTTCGGGTGTTCTAGCGCCCACATATAGGACCAACATCCTATCCATCACGAAAGCCGACTCTTCATGCTTCGTTCGATTGCCCTTTTGGGTTGCGCCGTCTCGATGCTCCTGGCGTCGACGGGCGCGTGGGCGGACGAGGGCGGTCGCATCTCGGGGCCCGTTTCGGCCGAGGTCGTGAAGGTTCGCGACGGCGACACGCTTGAGGTGGAGGCGCATATCTGGCCGGGGCAGGTGGCCCGGGTCGCGGTGCGCCTGCGCGGCGTCGATGCGCCCGAGCTGAAGGCGAAATGCGACAGCGAGAAGACTGCGGCTCTGGTGGCGCGCGACCGGCTGACCGCACTGGTCGGCACGGACGGCGTGACGCTGTTCGACATTTCCGGCGACAAGTATTTCGGTCGCGTCCTGGCGAAGGTCGCCTCGGGCGAGGAGCCCGATCTCGCCAAGCTGCTTCTTCGCGAGGGTCTGGTCGCGCCCTATGACGGCGGCCGGCGCCGCGACTGGTGCGCCGGCGCGCCGAAGCTGTCGAGCTTCCTGCCGGACTGGCCCGGCTGACGCTTACGGCGTCTGTCGCGGCAGGGGAGCGGCGTCGAAGCTGATCGTGTCGAAGTGCAGCATGACGTCCTTCCAGTTCTCGTAAAGCTCCGGCGGCAGCTTGTAGGGCGCGCATTGCGCCACCGCCTTGGCGGCGCTCTCTGCAAAGCGCAGGCCGATCGGGCCGGCCGGCTTGTCGATGATCAGAGGCTCGTGTTCCAGCACGCCATCCATCAATAGCGCGACGCGGATGCGCGCAAGCCCGCCCTCGGCCTCCGTGCCCTTCACGACCGGCGGCTTCCAGCAGCGCGCGACCTGCTCCTGCAGCATGCCCTGAACGGTCGGCGCCGGCAGCGGCGCGGTCTCCTCCTGCGCCGAAACGCAGCCCGACGAGGCGATGCAGGCGGACGCCGCGAGAAGGAAGCGGAAACGGCGGGGCATGGTCGGCCTACTCGTGACGATGGCAATGCGCGGGGATCGGGCGCGTCTCACGTGAAACATGGGATGCGCGGGCGGTTCGAAAAGGGCTGCGGACCGGGGCGGTGCGTAGAGGCTTTAAGCGCTTCGCGTGGTCCGGAGCTTGCGGCGGGTGACGACGAGGCATGAGGCAGGTCGCCGGTCTGCCGATGCGGCCTTACCCAGCATTTGCAAAGAAAGCACGACGGCGACGAGCCTGATCTCCCTCCTTGCGGGGGAGATGTCCGGTAGGACAGAGGGGGGTGTCGTCGAGCGTGGCGCTTTACGAGATTTCCAACGGCCGGCGCGAGGCACTCCCCTCTGCCTTGCCAGGCATCTCCCCCGCAAGGAGGGAGATCACTCTCTCTATCGTCACTGCCCATTCCGATCCGCGTTCGATCGTCCGAGAAGACATGCGATTTTCCGGCGGATGCCCTATCTGTTCGCTCGACTGTTGGGGAGCATGGCATGGATCGCAAGGCGTCGGTGCGGGCGGAGCAGATGCGGCGGCTTCTCGGCCATGCGCGCGAGCGGCTCGGCCTCGGTATCGGGTTCCACCTCTGGGACGGGTCCACCGTGCCCGGCGATCTGGCGCCCGACGCGCTCGCGATCCGGCTGGCCGACGAGAACCTCGTCTCGGCGCTCATCCGCAATCCGCGGCTGGAGACGCTCGCCAATCTCTGGGTCGCCAAGCGCATCGACATCGTCAACGGCACGATGTTCGACCTCGTGAAGCAGCGGCCGAGCGTCAAGACGCGCGCCTTCCGCAAGAGCCTCGACAAGGGTTTGGCGCTGAAGACCGCGCTGATGTTCCTGACGCTGCCGCGCGGCGGGCCCTGGCCGCTGGAGGCGCAGCCGAGCGAGAAGCCCGGCAGCGGCGACACCGCCGAGAACAAGGAGAACATCGCCTATCACTACGATGTCTCCAACGCCTTCTACGCGCTCTTTCTCGACCGGGAGATGGTCTATACGTGCGGCTACGCGACCGATTGGGACGTGGCGGCGGCCGGCGATCTCGACCGGATGCAGGCGGACAAGCTGGAGATGATCTGCCGCAAGCTTCGGCTGAAGCCCGGCGACCACATGCTCGACATCGGCTGCGGCTGGGGCGCGCTCGTCTGCCATGCCGCTCTCCACCATGGCGTCACCGCCCATGGCGTGACGCTCTCGGAGGAGCAGGTGGCCTATGCGAAGGAGAAGGTGCGCCGCCTCGGTCTGGAGGATCGCGTCACGATCGAGCTTCGCGATTACACGACCGTGACCGGCCCCTACGACAAGATCTCCTCCATCGGCATGCAGGAGCATATCGGGCTCGACCAGCACGACACCTATTACCGGACGGTGAAGCGCGTCCTGAGGCCCGGCGGCATCTTCCTCAACCACGCCATCACCCGGCCGGCCAAGAAGAAGCGCTTTCGCCGGAAGAACAAGGAGTTCGCCCTCCTCACCAAATACATCTTCCCCGGCGGCGAACTCGACCATATCGGCGACACGCTGATGCGGCTCGAACAGAACGGCTTCGAGATCCACGACGTCGAAGGCTGGCGCGAACACTACCAGCGCACCTGCCGCCTCTGGCACGACCGGCTGCTGGCCAACTACGATGCGGCGGTGGCCGAAGTCGGCGAGCCGAAGACGCGACTCTGGCTGGCCTATCTCGGCGCCTGCTCCATCGCCTTCGAGCGCAACACGGTCGGCGTGTTCCAGACGGTGGCGACGCGGAAGCAGCGCGGGGCATCGGGCATGCCGCCGACGCGGGGGGATTTGTATCGCTCGGCCTGAAGCTCCGCTCGGCCGGGCGGGCGGGTCATCCGCCGGCTGCGACCAGTCTCTCGACCTTGATGTTTTTCTCGCCGGCACGGGCGACCGCGAGATCGTGCGACGCCTGCATTCGAAGCAGGGTCTCGGCTTCGAGCCCGAAAGCCTTCTCGAACCGGAGCGCCATGTCGGCAGACAGGCCCGATCTGGCGTTCAGAAGATGGCTCATGGCCTGACGGGTCACACCGAGCTTTTCGGCAGCCGACGTGACGCTTAACCCGAAGGGTTCGACCATCTCCGTCTTCAGCCATGCACCCGGATGAACCGCGAAACTTCCATGAAGTTTGATGGCCATCAGTGATAATCCTCCAGATCGAGGTCTTCGATCTCCAGTGCCTCGTTGATGCAAAAGGTCATGCGCCAGTTCTTCGTGAGCGTCAGCGACCAGATGCCGGCACGATCTCCCCCAAGCTGATGCGCGCCGAAATTGGGCGGAAGCTTCAGCTCTTCGGTCGTCACGATGGCGTTGAGATAGGCCAGCATGTTTCGAAGCCGGCCGACCAGATTGCCGGGTAGCCCTTTCGAACGCCCGGTCTGCGCAAAGTCCTGCAATGCCTTGTGCCTGATGCTCGCTATGTCCACGCTTCAAGCTAATTGTCCAGTCGTCAAGTGTCAATTGACGCTTTACAGTGCATGCCGCTTCGGTCTTCCGAGATGATTGGTCCTCAGCATCCAACGGCATCGTTCGAACGGGCGGCTCCTGGTGAAAAGACGACGACCAGAAAACAGAAAAGGCCGCTCCCTGTTTCCAAGGAGCGGCCCCGTGAAGTCCTGTCATGCCGGGGGTCGGGCGACCTTACCGGATCGACATATCCTTAGGCGAAGGAAGAAGGCTGCTTCGTCCCGACGCTGAGATACAAAGACCCAACCGGCATTTGGAAATCACTCGACATTGGATCACCTCCTTTTCCTTCGTTGAACACGAGAAGAGTATGGGGCGCGAAATGTGGCAGAGCAAGGGCGTGCGGAAAAAGAAGTCAGATTGACGCAAGCCGCGGGCGGGACAGGGGAGTTTTGCGCGGCAGGTCGTCGCTTCGGCGGCGGGTCGAGGGTCTGGTTCTTCTCCCCGCAGGGGAGAAGGTGGCGGCAGCCGGATGAGGGGCTCTGACGCACCGTTTGGAAAGGCGGGAGCGAAGGCCCCTCTTCGCCCTGCCGGGCACTTCTCCCCAGAGGGGAGAAGAACCTAGGTTTGACGGGTTTGGCGTGCCGCGCTTTCAGCCCCGCTTGTTCTGGCGGTTGGCGATGAGGTCGTCGACGACGCCGGGATCGGCGAGGGTGGACGTGTCGCCCAGCGCGCCGAAATCGTCTTCGGCGATCTTGCGCAGGATGCGGCGCATGATCTTGCCGGAGCGGGTCTTGGGCAGGCCCGGGGAGAACTGGATCTTGTCGGGCGAGGCGATCGGGCCGATCTCGTTGCGCACGTGGGCGACGAGCTCCTTCTTGAGCTCCTCGGACGGTTCGATGCCGGCCATGAGCGTCACGTAGCAGTAGATGCCCTGGCCCTTCACGTCGTGGGGATAGCCGACGACCGCGGCTTCCGAGACCTTCGGATGGGCGACGAGCGAGGATTCGACCTCGGCCGTGCCCATGCGGTGGCCGGAGACGTTGATGACGTCGTCGACGCGGCCGGTGATCCACCAGTAGCCGTCCTCGTCGCGGCGGGCGCCGTCGCCGGTGAAGTATTTGCCGGGATAGGTCGAGAAATAGGTCTGCTCGAAGCGCTCGTGGTCGCCGTAGACCGTGCGCATCTGGCCGGGCCAGCTCTGGGTAATGCAGAGATTGCCCTCGGCGGCGCCTTCCAGAACCTGCCCCTCGTTGTCGACGAGCTGCGGCACCACGCCGAAGAAGGGGCGCGTGGCGGAGCCGGGCTTCAGCGGCGTCGCGCCCGGCAGCGGCGTGATGAGGATGCCGCCGGTCTCGGTCTGCCACCATGTGTCGACGACCGGGCAGCGCTCGTCGCCGACGACGCGGTAGTACCAGTTCCAGGCCTCCGGGTTGATCGGCTCGCCGACGGAGCCGAGGATGCGAAGCGAAGCCCGGGAGGTGGACTTCACGGGGCCTTCGCCCTGGCTCATCAGGGCGCGGATGGCGGTCGGCGCGGTGTAGAAGATGTTGACCTTGTGCTTGTCGATGACCTGCCAGAAACGGGAGGCGTCGGGATAGTTCGGCACGCCTTCGAACATCAGCGTCGTCGCGCCGTTGGCGAGCGGGCCGTAGACGATGTAGCTATGGCCCGTGACCCAGCCGACATCGGCCGTGCACCAGTAGATCTCGCCCTCGCGATAGTCGAAGACGTATTGATGCGTCATCGCGGCATAGACGAGATAGCCGCCGGACGTGTGGAGCACGCCCTTCGGCTTGCCGGTCGAGCCCGACGTGTAGAGGATGAAGAGCGGGTCCTCCGCGCCCATGGCTTCGGGCTCACAGGATGCGGAGACCGTCTCGCGGGCCTCATGCCACCAGACGTCGCGCGAGGGGTCGAAGGCGACCTTGCCGCCGGTGCGCTTCACGACGAGGACGGTCTCGACGGTCTGGCCGGCCTTGGCGGCGATCTCGACGGCGCGGTCGGCATTGGCCTTCAGCGGCACGGTCTTGCCGCCGCGCTTGCCTTCGTCCGAGGTGATGAGGACGCTGGAGGTCGCGCCCTCGATGCGGCCGGCCAGCGCATCCGGCGAGAAGCCGCCGAAGACGACGGAATGGACCGCGCCAATGCGCGCGCAGGCGAGCATGGCGAAGGCGGCTTCCGGGATCATCGGCATGTAGATCGTCACGCGGTCGCCGCGCTTGACGCCCCGACCTTTGAGGACGTTCGCCATGCGGCAGACCTCCTCATGGGCTTGCCGGTAGGTGATGGCCTTGGAGTCGGCGGGATCGTCGCCCTCGAAGAGGATCGCGGTCTGGTCGCCGCGGGAGGCGAGATGCCGGTCGAGGCAATTGGCGGAGACGTTGAGCCGGCCGTCCTCGAACCATTTGATGGAGACGGCGCCGGGCGCGAAGGAGGCGTTCTTCACCGTCTTGAAGGGCTCGATCCAGGTGATGCGCTGTGCGGCCTCGGCCCAGAAGCCGTCGGGGTCCTCGACCGAGCGGCGGTAGGCGGCCTCGTAGCCCGCCTCGTCGATGGCGGCGCCCGCCTTCCACTCGTCCTTCACCGCGATCGTCGCCATGGTCGTTCTCCCCGTTCGATCCGAAAGGGCGGCTCCTCTTCTGCGGAAGCCTTCCGGCCGCGCGACGCGGCCGGTCCCGTTGATCCGCGCAACTTAGTCAGGCGCGACCGGGGGGTCCAGCGGCGCGGCCTTAGACTTTGGGTTCTGTCGCGCGAGTGTCGGAGGACCCGTTCGGGTCGTGCTCAGTCGTCCATCGGCTCGTCGCCGCCGCCGAGCACGTCCTCGATGTAGAGCTCGTTCACGAGGACCTTCAGAACCGCCAGGAAGGGCACGGCGAGGATGAAGCCGAGAAGGCCGAAGAGGAGGCCGAACAGGATCTGGAAGCCGAGCGTCAGAGCCGGGGGAAGGGCGGTCATGTAGCGCTGGGCGATGGGCGTCGTGACGTTGCTCTCGATGCCCTGGATGAGGATGTAGACGCCGAGCGCCCAGAGAGCCATCTCCGGCGACACCGCGAGGGCGGAGAGGACGATGATGATGCCGGCGACGAAGGCGCCGAGCGTCGGGATGAAGGCGAGAAGGCCGGCCTGAAGCGCCAGGAGGAAGGCGTTCGGCATGCCGATCAGCCAGAGGCCGAGCCAGGACACGACGAAGATCGTCGCCATGGAGATCGCGTCGCCCGCGACCCAGAGGATCAGCGAACGGGCGGACTTGTCGAGCACCTCGCCGATGCGGGCGCGTTTGTGGCGGGGGACGAGGCTGGTGACGCCCGCGCGATAGAGGCGCGGCTGCCAGGAGATGAAGATCGCCAGGAACACGACGACGAAGAAATTGCCGAAGCCGCCGAGGAAGGAGAAGATCGCCTTCTGGGCGGAGGCGACGAGGCCGGATGAGTTCGGCAAAAGGTCCTGCAGGGTGCTCGCGATCGGCTTGCCCTCCTCGCCGCCGACGGGCAGGCCCATCTCGCCGAGCATCGTCCACAGCCGGTCCGCCTGGTTCAGCGCGCCGTTCAGGAGATCGTTGAACTGCTGGACGAGCGCCACGCCGCCCCAGGCGATCGGCGCGATGATCGCGGCCAGCGCCAGAAGATAGACCGTGATCATCGCGAGCCAGCGGGGCAGGCCAATCCGCTGCAGGAGATGGCCGAGCCCGCAGAAGATCGCGGCGAGGAGCAGCGCGGCGAAGACGAGGAGAAAGGCCGTCGAGGCGGCATAGAGGACGAGGACGAGCAGCACCGAGCCGAGCGCGATGGCCGTGACCGTCAACGTATCGGTGGCGAGCCGTCGCTTGTCCGCGACGACGGTGACCTTGGACATCGGCGATCCCCCGGCTGGTGCGCCGGCCCGCGGCGTCACGGGCTCATGACACGCCGCCCGTTCGGACGAGGGCGGCGGCACGGGAATGCGGGGGCCGGCCTGCCGTTCCATGACGGTTCGATGGAAGGTGGCGGGAGAGGCGTTGGCGGCTCAAAGGCGGGGGTCAGGGCATGCCCGATCAGGATAGGTTTCTTCTCCCCCACGGGGAGAAGGTCGCGGCAGCGGGAAGAGGGGGCCCTGGCGCGACGATCGGACGGGTGGGCGCAAAGACCCCTCATTGCCCTGCCGGGCACTTCTCCCCGGAGGGGCGAAGAAAGCCGTTCTGAGGTGTCGCGACCCGTTTCAGCCTTGCGGCGGGCGAGCGCCGAAGATGGCGGAGCCGACGCGAACGCTGGTGGCGCCGAAGGCGATGGCGGTTTCGTAGTCGCCGGACATGCCCATGGAGAGCTTTGGTAAGCCGGCTTCTCGTGCCAGTTTTTCCAGAAGCGCGAAGTGGGGGCCGGGATTCTCCTCGGCGGGCGGGATGCACATCAGGCCGACCACGTCGAGCCCGTGAACGCTGCGGCAGCGCTCCACGAAGGCCACGGCCTCGCGCGGCGCGATGCCGGCCTTCTGCGGCTCCTCGCCGGTGTTGACCTGGACATAGGTCGCGAGCCGGCGGCCCTGCTTGGCCATTTCGGCGGCAAGCGCGGCGGCGATCTTCTCGCGGTCGATCGTCTCGATCACGTCGAAACAGGCGACCGCCTCCGCCGACTTGTTGGACTGGAGCGGGCCGATGAGATGGAGCTCGATGCCGGGATAGGCCTTGCGCAGTCCCGGCCACTTGCCCATGGCCTCCTGCACGCGGTTCTCGCCGAAGGTGCGATGGCCCTCGTCGAGCACGGGGCGGATGGCCTCGGCGTCGTAGGTCTTGGAGACCGCGACGAGCGTCACGGCGCCGGCGGGGCGGGAGGCCTCTCTTTCGGCGTCCGCGATGGCGGCGGCGACGGTGCGATACTGGTCGAGTGCGGTCATGGGAGGCTTTCTGGCAAGCGCTTTGAAACGCCGGTCGACATAGGCTATATTGCGGGAGTGGGTGCCGGCCGCGAGGCCGACACCCTTTGCTAAAGTGTAAATTGGACCCGGAACGTCACTCGCCAGTGTTTCCGGGTCCTCCTCACCTCAAGCGCGATACTGAGTGGCAAAAACCACATCGTATCACCTCCTTCTCGGGAGCGAGGCTGTCGCCTCAGCCGGGGGAGCCCGTCTCCCCCGGTCGCGCCGCTGGCCCGGCGCTGCTGCTTCCGCCCCCGAAATTCGATCCGATCCGCTTCTAGCCCACGATCCGCGCGCCGCCCAGCTGGACCGCGATCCGGTTGACGTGCGTCCGGCTCCCGTGTTGAACGACGGCAACCGGATGTAAGTCAATTTTGATTGACGCCTGACCCCAGCGAGACGCGCGCATCATGTCCACCACCAGCGAACGGCCGAGCGATCGGTCCATCGAACGCTATCACCCCCGCGAGGCCGAGCCGCGCTGGCGCGAGGCCTGGGAGGCGGCCAAGCTCTTCGAGACGCGGGACGACGCGGCCGGCGAGACCTATTACGTGCTCGAGATGTTTCCCTATCCGTCGGGCCGCATCCATATGGGCCATGTGCGCAACTACGCGATGGGCGACGTCGTCGCGCGCTACAAGCGCGCCAAGGGCTTCAACGTCCTGCATCCGATGGGCTGGGACGCCTTCGGCATGCCGGCCGAGAACGCCGCCATGCAGAACAAGGTCCATCCGCGCGACTGGACCTACCAGAACATCGCGACCATGCGCGGGCAGCTGAAGTCGATGGGCCTGTCGCTCGACTGGTCCCGCGAGTTCGCCACCTGCGACGTCGAATACTACCACCGCCAGCAGATGCTCTTTCTCGACTTCCTCGAAAAAGGCATCGCCTATCGCCGCAAGTCCAAGGTCAACTGGGACCCCGTCGACAACACCGTGCTCGCCAACGAGCAGGTGATCGACGGGCGCGGCTGGCGCTCGGGCGCGGAGGTCGAGCAGCGCGAGCTGACGCAATGGTTCTTCCGCATCACCGACTATGCCGAGGATTTGCTCGCCGCGTTGGACACGCTGCCGAACTGGCCGGACAAGGTCCGGCTGATGCAGAAGAACTGGATCGGGCGCTCGGAAGGCCTCGTGGTCCGCTTCGCGCTGGCCGACGCGCCTGCAGGGCAGGCCGAGCTGTCCGTCTTCACGACGCGGCCGGACACGCTCTTCGGCGCCTCGTTCCTGGCGGTCGCCGCCGACCATCCTCTGGCGAAGCTCGCCGCCGAGACGAACGCGGAACTGGCCGCCTTCATCGAGGAGGTGAAGCGCGGCGGAACCTCGGCCGAGGAGATCGAGACGGCGGAGAAGCGCGGTTTCGACACGGGGCTCCGCGCGGTGCACCCGTTCGATCCCGCCTGGACGCTGCCGGTCTACGTCGCGAATTTCGTGCTGATGGAATACGGCACGGGCGCCATCTTCGGCTGCCCGGCGCACGATCAGCGCGATCTCGATTTCGCCCGCAAATACGATCTGCCCGTCGTGCCCGTCGTCCTGCCCGAGGGCGCGGATGCCGAAACCTTCGAGGTGGGCGTCACGGCCTATGACGGCGAGGGCAAGCTCTTCCACTCGGCCTTCCTCGACGGGATGACGCCGGCGGAGGGCTTCGACACCGTTGCCAAGCGGCTCGAAGCCACGCTCCTCGACGGACGCCCGCAGGCCGAGCGACGGGTGAACTTCCGCCTGCGCGACTGGGGCGTCTCGCGCCAGCGCTATTGGGGCTGCCCGATCCCGGTTCTCCATTGCGAGGCCTGCGGCGTCGTGCCGGAGGCGAAAGCCAACCTGCCGGTGAAGCTGCCCGACGACATCGACTTCGACAAGCCGGGCAATCCGCTCGACCGCCATCCGACCTGGCGCCAGGCCACCTGCCCGCAATGCGGCGGGCCGGCTCTGCGCGAGACGGACACGATGGACACGTTCGTCGACAGTTCCTGGTATTTCGCGCGCTTCACCGCGCCGCGCGCCGAGGAGCCGACCAACCCGCAGATCGCCAATCGCTGGCTGCCGGTCGATCAGTATATCGGCGGCATCGAGCACGCGATCCTGCACCTTCTCTATTCCCGCTTCTTCGTGCGGGCGATGAAGGAATGCGGGCATCTCGATCTCGTCGAGCCCTTCAAGGGCCTCTTCACGCAAGGCATGGTCGTCCACGAGACCTATCGCTCGGGCCGCGACTGGGTGGCGCCGGCCGATATCCGCATCACCGACAAGGACGGCACGCGGACGGCGACGCGCCTTTCCGACGGCGCGCCCATCGAGATCGGCTCCATCGAGAAGATGTCGAAGTCGAAGAAGAACGTGGTCGATCCCGACGACATCATTGCCTCCTACGGCGCGGACACCGCGCGGTGGTTCATGCTGTCGGATTCGCCGCCCGAGCGCGACGTGATCTGGACGGAGGCGGGCGTCGAAGGCGCGCACCGCTTCGTGCAGCGGCTCTGGCGGCTCGTTTCCGAGACCGCGCCCCGGATCGCGACACTCAATGGCGCGGCGGCCTCGGCCGGGACCGAGACCGCCAAGGCCACGGCCGTGCGCCGGGCGGCGCATCGCACGGCGGCCGGCATCGGCGACGACATCGAGCGCCTTGCCTTCAACAAGGCGGTCGCGCGGCTCTACGAACTGGTCAACACGCTGTCCTCCGCCTTCGTCGAGCTCGATCTCGAGGGCGATGCGGGCCATGCGGACGCTGCGCGCGAGGCGCTGTCCTTCCTCGTCCGGCTGGTCGCGCCGATGATGCCGCATCTGGCGGAGGAATGCTGGTCGGCGCTGGGCCAGGAGGGCCTCTGCGCCGCCGCGCCCTGGCCGGCCGCCGACCCCGCGCTTCTCGTCGTCGACGAGATCGTGCTGCCCGTCCAAGTCAACGGCAAGAAACGCGGCGACTTGACGGTATCGACGAAGGCGTCCCAAGCTGACGTCGAGGCCGCCGTGATGGCGCTCGACGTCGTCGTCAGCGCGCTCGAAGGGCGCACGCCCAAGCGCATCGTCGTGGTTCCCGGAAGGATCGTGAATGTCGTGGTCTAAGAGCGCCGTTCGGGCCCTCGCGCTCGCCTCGCTGCTCGCGCTCTCCGCCGGCTGCACGGTGCAGCCGCTCTACAAGAGCGACGGCGCTGCAGCACGCGACCTGAAGTCGCCGACCCTGCCGGGTCTGGCCGCTGCGAAGGGACGGATTGGCATTTCCGCCGCCGACACGCGCACCGCGCAGATCGTGCGCAACCGGCTGATCTTCGCGCTGAACGGCGGACTGGAGCCGCGCTCGCCGCTGCTCTACGAGGTTCGCCAGACCGTGAGCGGCGGCGAGACCGTCGTCTCGATCCAGAGCGGCTCCGGCGTGCCCGCCGCCAGCCTCTATCGCGTCACCGTCGCCTATCAGGTCGTGCGCCTCTCCGATTCGGCCGTCATCGACAAGGGGTCGCGCTTCGCCTCGACGCCGTTCGACCGCACCAACCAGCTCTATGCCGCGTCGCGCGCGCTGCTCGACGCGCGCGAGACGGCCGGCAAGGAGGCCGCCGAGCGCGTGGCCCTTTCGGTCGCCACCGCGATCGCCAAGGATCTGCGGGGCGGGGTCTAACGGACCGTGGCGCAGAAGAAGGCCGGCGAGGTCGAGGCCTTCCTCTCGCGGCCCGACACGAGCTTTCCCGTCGTGCTCCTCTACGGGCCCGATGCCGGGCTCGTCGCCGAGCGCGCGGCGCGGATCGCGGAGCTGTCCGGCGTCGATGCCGGCGACCCCTTTTCGGCCATCACGCTCCAGGCGGACGAGGTGGAGAAGGATGTGGGCCGCCTCTTCGACGAGGCGCGGACCGTCTCGCTCTTCGGCGGTCGGCGCTTCGTGCGGGTGCGCGGGGCGGGCTCGGGCTCGGGCAAGGGGCTGGCCGAGGCGATCGCGGTGCTCGGCGCCGATCCGCCGCGCGATGCGACGATCGTCGTCGAAGGCGGCGACATGAAGAAGGGCGCCGCCCTGCGCCTCGCCGCCGAGAAGGCGCGGGCCGCGATGGCCCTGCCCTGCTATCCCGACGAGGCGCGGGCTCTCGACGGCATGATCGACGCGGAGCTGAAGATCGCCGTGCTCACCATTTCGCGCGAGGCGCGCGATGCGCTGCGCGAGCGGCTCGGCGCCGATCGCCTGGCCTCGCGCGGCGAGGTCCAGAAGCTCTGCCTCTATTGCCACGGCAAGGGCGCGATCGAGATCGCGGACATCGAGGCGATCGTCGGCGACGTCTCCGTCGACACGGTGGAGGAGACGATCGACGCGGCCGCCACTGGCGAGGTGAAGAAGCTGCCCGAGCTGATCGAGCGCCTGACGGCGGCGGGCACGCAGGGCTTCCTCCTGCAGCAGGGCCTGCTCCGCCATTTCCAGGCGCTTCAGCTGATGCGCCAGTCGGTGGAGAAGGGCGGGCAGAGCATCCCCCGCGTCGTCGAAAGCCGGCATCCGCACTTCCGTCGCAAGGCCGCGCTGGAGACGGCCCTCGGCCTCTGGCCCCTCGCCGAGATCGCCGGCGTTCTCGGCCGGATCGAAGCGGAGATCCTCGCCAGCCGCAAGGAGGCCGCCCTCTCCCAGACCATGGTCCAGGCGACGCTGCTCGGCGTCGCGGTGGAGGCGGCAAGGCTCAGGTCGCGGCGGTAGGGTCTACTCCGCGAAGAATCCCGCCGCATCAGGGCTCGCGAAGAGAATATGGAGGTCGCGCTTCGGCGTGTAGTTCCTGGCCTCGAATTCGAAGCGTGTCGGACCGGTCTTGCGGATACCGTCCTGGCAGAGGCTGACGACATTGCCCGGCGCCCCCTTGTCGATCACCAGCCGAAAGCGGCCGATCGGGCCGGACCAGTTGTTGGCCGTCGTCAGGATGTAGGAAACGGTGCGAAGATAGGCGAGGCCGCCGAGCGGGTCGCCTTTCAGCGGCGAATTGCCGACGGGATCTCCGTCCAAGGCGTCCTTTCCCGCCTTGCGAAGCACGGCCTCCATGGCTTTCCGAGTGCCGAGGTCGATGCAGTGAAGCGTGGTGAAGCCGGGCTCCGCGAAGGACGACTTGGTGAGGAAGGACGAGCCGGCCACAGGCTTGTAGGCATGCCGGATCGTCACCGGCTCTCCAGCCGGGAAGAGCTGGTCGAAGTGGAAGCGCACCTCGTAGCGCCAGAGCGCTTCGCCGAGATCGCGTTCGGTGAGTAGCCCCTCGGCCTCCAGTCTCGCATGGACCTTCGGCGAGAGGTTGGCGATCGCGGCGCCGAGCCGGGAGACGACCGGGTTCAGCGGCAGGCCGTTCTCCTCCAGAAGCGCCGTAACGTCACGCGTGCCGAGAAAGGCGTGTTCGTCGATCTCGGGCTCGATGCTCCTGCCGTTCGCCTCCACGGTGAAACCGACAAAGTTCTGCGCCTCCGGTTCGGCCAGGTCGATCGGCTCCATGGAGACGCCGTAGCCCTCGATCGGAGGGAGCGGGAAGGCGACGGTCAGCGTCTCGTCCGTCTTGGTCGTGTTGCGGAAGACGTAGGTGATGTCGATCGCGGTCGGCGAGATCACGAGGTCTTCGCTTTCCATCGTCACGGAATGGCTTTTCGTCAGAACGAGCCCGCCGGCGGCTTTCTCTGCGGCGGAATCGTTGGCGCTTGCCGGCAGGGATGCGGCGGCGAGGGCGAGGATCGCCAGAAGAGCCGAGGCGGGGCGGATGGGCGGCATGGGCAGCAGGCTCCCGCGGCCTCGCGCCGCCTGCGCCATGTTCCAGAAGTTGCGACGCTAGGGAAGAGGCGCTTCCTGCGGCTCGAGGGGGAGGCTTGCCGGCGCCGGCGTCGCCAGAAGCGCGAGGAGCCCGACGGCGAAGAAGGCAACGAGGACGGACATGCCGATGCGCGCGGCGCTTTCTGCGTCCGTGAAGGGCAGGGCGGCTGCGGTAAGAGCGGAGACGGAGAGGGTGGCGACGAAGGACGTCGCCCGGCCGGTCAGCGCGTAGAAGCCGAAGAAGCGGCCGGCCTCCTCCGGTGCGATGCTCCGCGCCAGCCAGGAGCGGGAGGAGGCCTGGACCGGGCCGAAGGCGAGGCCGATCAGGCTGCCCCAGAGGAGATAGGCCTTTTCCGCCGGCGTGGCGAAGAGCCCGGCCGCCTCGCCCGCCGGGACCAGGCCGGTCGTAAAGGGAGTGGCCGGAAGAGGGACGAGGCCGAACAGCGTCGAGCCCGTGCTCGTCGAGACGATGCCGAGCGTGGCGACGAGCAGGATCGCGATGGAGGTGGCGACGACGGGTTTGGGGCCGAGCCGCTGGTCGAGGCGGCCCGCGACGAGGCAGCCGACGATGGCCGCGACGTTGAGCAGGATGCCGAAGAGGCCGCTCTCGGTGATCGTCCAGCCGAAGAGCACGGCCGCGAAGGTGCCGCCGAGGATCAGCAGCGCGTTGACGCCGTCCTGGTAGATCATGCGCGCGACGAGGAAGCGGAAGAGCGCGGGCCGTCGGCGCGCCTCGCGGCCTGTCGCCAGGAGGTCGGCCATGGCGCCGCGCACCGCCGGCCCCAGCGCCGAGCGCGTGGCGCGGTCGGGCGTGAGGAGCATCATCGGCAGGAGCAGCAGGAGATACCAGAGCGCGGCCAGCGGCGCCGTCGCCCGAGCGCCCTCGCCGCTCGCGGGATCGAGCCCGAAGAGCGGCGCGATTCCGATGATCGTCCGGCCGGTCGCCGCGTCGGCGGCGAGGAAGGCGAGGGTCGCCATGAGAAAGACCATGCCGCCCGCATAGCCGAGGCCCCAAGCGACGTTGGACACGCGCCCGATCTCGGCGGGCGCGACGAGGCTCGGCAGCATCGCGTCGTTGAAGACGATGGAGAACTCCGCCGAGGCCTGCGCGATGACGACGAGCGCCAGGACCGGCAGGAGCGGGGCGCCGGGGGCGGCGAACCAGAGCAGGCAGAGCGCGCCGATCTTGAGGGCCGCAAAGCCCGCGATCCACGGCTTTCGCGGCCCGACGCGATCGGCGATGGCGCCGAGCACGGGCGAGAGCATGGCGATGAGAAGGCCCGCGACCGTCGCCGCGAGGCCCCAGGCGGCCTGACCCGCCGCCGGGTTCTCCGCGACGCTCGCCACGACATAGGGGCCGAAGACGAAGGTGATGACGACAGTGAAGAAGGGCTGCGCGGCGATGTCGAAGCCGATCCAGCCCCGGACGGCGCCGCGCCGGAGCGGGCCGCGACGATCGCGCTCGATGTCTGCCATGTCCGATCGTCTCCCGCCTCCGCGCTTGGGAACGCCCGGCGCGACTCGATGGTTTCGGAGGCGCTCATAGCGCGGCGTCTGCGCCGGCGTATCGTGGCGCGCGCATGAAATTTCCGCGGGACGGGGCGGGGGCCATTTCGCGCCCGGCGCCGCGTGCTAGTCTGATCGTCCAATCGACGCCAGCAGGGAGAAACGTCATGGCCAAGGGTCAGATGCGCAGCAACAAGGAAACCCGCAAGCCGAAGGCGGACAAGACGAAGGTCGCAGCGCCCGCTACCGTCGCCGGCAAGTTCGCGACGCCGCAGAAGGAAGTGCCGACGGTTTCGAAGAAGAAGTGAGCGGGCGGGGGGGAGGGGGCCGGCGTTGGCGTGAGGCGCCCCCTCTGCCTGCCTGCCGGCATCTCCCCCTCAAGGGGGAGGTCAAGCTCGTCGCCGACGTCTCAGAACGATCTCCGCTTCGCAACCGCTGATCTCCCCCCCTTGAGGGGGAGATGTCCGGCAGGACAGAGGGGGCGCCTCGTGCTTTCCGTGACGAGCGGACACGTTTCTGGCGACCCCGATCGCGGGCCGTTTTCCATCCACCAACGACATGTCAGCTTCGTGCCCTAGAATCAGCCTCGGCGCGATTCGCATCGGGCTGGAACGGTCCGCCGCGCGGTCGATGCCGGGCGGTGGGGCCGAGGGGAGAGCAGGACATGACCAAGGTTGATCTTCTGGCGGCCGTGACGGCGCGGATCGAGGCGCACCGGTTCGAGGCGCCGCTCGCCCATCTTCTCCTCGCCCGCCCGCCCGCCGAGGATCTCGCCGCCTTCGCGCCGGAGGCGCTCGCCATCGCCGCCGAGCGCGCGGGCGCCGCGCTCCTCGACCACCGGCCGGGCGCGCCGACCGTCCGGGTCGAGCAGCCGGATGGATTCGGAGCCGGAACGGAGCCGCTCTGGCTGGTCACGATCGTTCACGACGACATGCCTTTCCTCTTCGATTCCGTCATGGCGGAGATCACGGAGCGGGCGCTGTCGATCCGCTACATTTCCCATCCGATCCTCGACACGGTGCGCGGCTCCGATGGCCGCGTGACGAGCTTTTCGGCCGCCGCGCCCTCGATGGCGCCGGAGGGCAACCGGGTCAGCCTGATCCAGCTCGCCATCGAGTTCGCCGGGGGCGCGGACGGGGCGGCGCTTCTCGTGGAGAACCTGACGCGCGTGCTTGGGCAGGTGCGCATGGCCGTCACCGATTTCGCCGCCATGCGCGGGCGGGTCGAGCAGGCGGTCGCCGATCTGGAACGCCGGGCGCAGGGGCAGAGCGAGCCGGCCGCGCGCGAGATGGTGGCGGAATCCGCAAGGCTTCTCGCCTGGCTTCTCGACGACAACTTCATCTTTCTCGGGGCGCGCGAGTTCGACTATGTCGGCGGCGAGAACGAGGAGGTCCTGAAGCGGCGCGAGGAGCCCGCTCTCGGCATCCTGAACGATCCGAGCGTGCGCGTCCTGTCCCGCGAGGGCGAGGCCGTGACGGTGACGCCGGAGATCCGCGCCTTCCTGCAGGCGCCGAACCCGCTGATCGTGACCAAGGCCAATTCCCGCTCGCTGGTTCATCGGCGGGTCTACATGGATTACATCGGCGTCAAGCGATACGACGCCTCCGGCGCCTTCGCGGGCGAGTTGCGCATCGTCGGCCTCTTCACCTCCACCGCCTACACGCGCTCGATCCTGACCATTCCCTATCTGCGGCTGAAGGCCGAGACGGTGATCGCGCGCTTCGGCCTCCAGCCCGGCTCGCATTCGGCCAAGGCGCTGCTCAACACGCTGGAATCCTATCCGCGCGACGATCTCTTCCAGCTCGACACCGACCGTCTCGAGCGCTTCGCCGGGGCGATCCTGGAGCTCGGCGAGCGGCCGCGCGTGCGCGTGCTGGTGCGCCCCGATCGCTTCGATCGATTCGTCTCCGTTCTGATCTACGTGCCGCGCGAGCGCTACGATTCGCGGCTGCGCGAGCGGATCGGCGAGCTTCTGGCCAAGAGCTTCGCCGGCCATGTCTCGGCTTACTATCCGGCGCTGCCGGAGGGGCCGCTCGCTCGCGTCCACTTCATCATCGGCCGGCGCGGCGGCGCGACGCCGGAGGTCGATCCGGCCGAGCTCGAAGCGCGCATCGCGGACATGGCGAAGACCTGGGGCGACGCCTTCGACAAGGCGCTGGCCGAGGCCGGCCGGCCGGGCGAGCTGTCGCGCACCGCCGCGCGCCTGCCGAACGGCTATCGCGAGGCCTTCTCGCCGGTCGAGGCCGTGGGCGACGTCGAGGCGGTGGCGGGTCTTTCCCCGGAGACGCCGCTCTCCATCGACTTCTACCGCCGGGCGGAGGACTGGGACGAGCTTCTGCGCCTGAAGCTTTTCCATCTCGGCAGCGCCGTGGCGCTTTCGACGCGCGTGCCGGTGCTGGAGGCGATGGGCTTTGCCGTCGTTTCCGAGCGCACCTTCGAGATCCGCCGGCCGGACGGCGAGAGCGTCCATCTCCACGACATGGAACTGCGCCGCCAGCGGGGCGGGCCGATCGCGCTGGAAGACCGGGGCGCCGCGCTGGAGGCGACCTACGAGGCGGTCTCGGCCGGCCGGATCGAGAGCGACGGGTTCAACGCGCTGGTGCTGGAGGCGGGCCTCTCCTTCCGCGAGGCGAACGTGCTGCGCGCCTATGCCCGCTATCTCCGGCAGGCGGGCATTCCCTATGGCCAGGACCTCCTTGCCTCCGTGCTCGTGCGCCAGCCGGCGATCGCCACGCTGCTCTTCCGCCTCTTCGACGCCGCCTTCGACCCCGCGCGGCGGGACGTCACCGATCGGCTGGACGAGGCGCCCGCCCACCTCGACGGGACCGAGGACCGCCAGACGCGGCTTGCCGCCGAGCGGGGCGGGCTCGCGGTTCTGGCCGAGATCCGGCAGGCGCTGGAGGGGGTCGAGAGCCTCGACGAGGACCGCATCCTCAACCGCTTCGTCGGCGTGATCCTCGCGACGCTGCGCACCAATTTCTACGCCGTCGACGGCATCTCGGCGGCGCCGGGCTCGGAGCCCGGCCGGGTCGAGCCGGCGCTCGCCTTCAAGCTGGATTCCTCGGCCGTCGAGGGTCTGCCGGCGCCCGTGCCCTTCCGCGAGATCTTCGTCTTCGACGCGCGCGTCGAGGGCGTCCATCTGCGCTTCGGGCGCGTGGCGCGCGGCGGTCTTCGCTGGTCGGACCGGGCGCAGGACTACCGGACGGAGGTGCTGGGCCTGGTCAAGGCGCAGCAGGTGAAGAACGCCGTCATCGTGCCGGTCGGGGCCAAGGGCGGGTTCTATCCCAAGCGCCTGCCCGAGACGGGCGACCGGCAGGCGGTCTTCGAGGCTGGGCGCTCCGCCTATGTCGTCTTCATCGCCTCGCTTCTCTCCGTCACCGACAACATCGTCGGCGCCGATATCCTGACGCCCGAGAACGTCGTGCGCTTCGACGCCGAGGACCCTTATTTCGTCGTCGCGGCCGACAAGGGCACGGCGACCTTCTCCGACACGGCCAACGCCATCGCGCAGTCGGAGGATTTCTGGCTCGACGACGCCTTCGCCTCCGGCGGCTCGGTCGGCTACGACCACAAGGCCATGGGCATCACAGCGCGGGGCGCCTGGGAGGCGGTGAAGCGGCACTTCCGCGAGACCGACCGGGACGGGCGCCCCTTCGACATCCAGGCCATGCCCTTCACGGCGGTCGGCTGCGGCGACATGTCGGGCGACGTCTTCGGCAACGGGATGCTGCTCTCGAGGGAGACGCGGCTTCTGGCCGCCTTCGACCATCGCGACATCTTCATCGATCCCGCGCCCGATGCGGCCGCCTCCTTCGCCGAGCGGCGGCGCCTCTTCGACACGCCGCGCTCCTCCTGGGCCGACTATGACAGGGCGCTGATCTGCAAGGGCGGCGGCGTCTTCTCCCGGCGGGAGAAGGAGATCCGCCTCTCCGAGGAGGCGGCGGCGGCGATCGGCTGGGACCGGCGCTCGGGCACGCCGACGGAGGTCATCACCGCCATCCTGAAGGCGCCGGTGGACCTTCTCTTCTTCGGCGGCATCGGCACCTACATCCGCGCCTCCGCCGAGACCAATGCCGAGGTCGGCGACCGCGCCAACGACGCGCTTCGCGTGACCGGGCGCGAGGTGCGGGCCAAGGTCGTGGGCGAGGGCGCCAATCTCGGCGCGACGCAGCGCGGCCGCATCGAGTTCGCCCGCCACGGCGGCCGGATCAACACCGATGCGATCGACAATTCGGCCGGCGTCAACACGTCCGACGTCGAGGTGAACATCAAGATCGCGCTGAAGAGCGCCATGGCGGACGGACGCCTGACACGCGAGGCGCGCAACACGCTGCTGGCCTCGATGACCGACGAGGTGGCCGAGCTCGTGCTCGCCAACAATTACGAGCAGACGCTGGCGCTCTCGCTGGAGCAGCGCAAAGGCGCCAAGGCCCTGCCGCTCCAGGCGCGGTTCATGACAGTGTTGGAGGAGGGCGGGCTGCTCAACCGTGAGGTCGAGACGCTGCCGGGCGAGGCCGCGCTGGCGGACCTGCGCGCCTCCGGCAAGGGCCTGACGCGGCCGGAACTGGCGGTGCTTCTCGCCTATTCGAAGATCGTGCTCTTCGACCAGCTGATCGCGAGCGGCCTGCCCGACGATCCCTATCTGGAGCAGCGTCTCCACGCCTATTTCCCCGGCCCGATGCGTCGCGACTTCACCTGCGACATCGACGGCCATCGCCTGCGCCGGGAGATCGTCGCCACCATCGTCGCCAATCTCGCGGTCAACCGGATCGGCCCGACCTTCGTCACCGCGCTCCGCGACGCGGCAGGCGCTTCGGCGGCTGATGTCGTGGCCGGCTTCCTCGCCGCCCATGACGGGTTCGGCGCGGCCGGGCTCTACGCGCGGATCGACGCGCTGGACGGGATCGTCTCCGGCGAGGCGCAGAACGATCTCTACGAGGCGCTCGGCCTCTTCCTCCAGGCGACGACGCGCTGGTTCGTGCGCAGCGGGCGGGCGGCGGAGGGGCGCGGCTCGATCGTGACGTCGGTCAAGGCCGGCGTGGAGTCGCTGAAGCCGCGCCTGCTCGACCTTTCCACCGAGCGCGCCCGCAACGAGGCGGAGGACCGCCGCCGTCGGTTCGTGGAGGCCGGCACGCCCGAAGACCTCGCCGCCGATATCGCGCTCCTGCCCCTCCTGGCGCTCGTGCCAGACATCGCATCCGTTTCACGTGAAACATCGCGGCCTCTGGACGAGACGATCGCCAGCTATTTCGACATCACGCGGCTCTTCGAGATCGGGCGCCTGGAATCGGCGCTCTATCGCCTGGAACCGACGGACTACTACGAGATGCTCGCGCTCGACCGCGCGGCCGGCCAGATCGGCAATGCCCGCCGCACGCTGACCGGACAGGCGCTGAAGGAGGCGCCCGCCGACGGCCAATCGCCTGTCGCGGCCTGGGCGGAGCGCAAGCGGGACGTCGTGGAGCGCATCGGCCGTCAGATCACCCAGCTCGCCGGCTCCGGCGAGACCTCGGTCGCACGACTGACGGTGGCGGCGGGACTGCTAGCGGATTTGTCGGCCTGAGCGGGGCGGGGACCGGCGGGAGAACGATGAGAAGAACCGGGGCCTGAGCGGCGCGAGTTCTTGGTCTGGCGCCTGCCCGTCGAACTTTCGCGGGAGGCACCCCCCTCTGACCTGCCGGCCATCTCCCCCGCAAGGAGGGAGATCGGCAGCTCCGCCGGTCGATCGAAACCACAGCCGCATGCGACGAGCCTGATCTCTCCCCTTGCGGGGGAGATGCCGGCAGGCAGAGGGGGGTGCATCGCACTGACTTTCCGACGCCCTTGTTCTTCAACCTGAACGCTTGCTCGTCTTGGTTCTTCTCCCCTACGGGGAGAAGGTGGCGGCAGCCGGATGAGGGGGCGCCGGAGGCGGCGCTATATTCTGTCGGGGATGGCATGCCCCTCATCGACCTGCCGGTCACTTCTCCCCGCAGGGGAGAAGAACCAGGTTCTGAGGCGTTGGCGCTTGGTCCGAAGAGCTTGCCGGGCCGACCTTGTGGGAGGCACTCCCTCTGTCCTCCCGAGCCATTGTCGAGGGGACCGCTGCTTCTTCAGCCCAAACGGTTGCTCGTCTTGGTTCTTCTCCCCTACGGGGAGAAGGTGGCGGCAGCCGGATGAGGGGAAGCGCCAGAGGCGCTGTATCCTGTCGGGGTTGGCATGCCCCTCATCGACCTGCCGGTCACTTCTCCCCGCAGGGGAGAAGAATCAGGTTCTGAGGGATTTGCACTTGGTCCAAAAGCTTTGCCAGCAGACTTTGAGGGAGGCTCCCTCATCTGTCTGCGGGCATCTCTCTCACAACGGCGGAGATCAAGCCATCCGCTGACGCACGTTGCGCGACACCTATCCTCGAAACCATCAGATCTCCACGATGCGGTCGGGGAGTTCGTTGCGGTTGCCGGGGTGGCCGGGGAAGTGTTGGGCGAGGAGGGTGCCGGAGAGGGTGGCGGCGGAGGCGAAGCCTTCGGCGAGGCGGTTGGTGGCGGCTGCCTCCGTCAGGCGGTCGACGATCTCGTCCCAGGCCTCTTGCGGAACGCGGGCGGCGATGCCGCTGTCGGCGACGACCTCCGCGTGATGCTCGGCTTCGGAGACGAAGAGGAGGATGCCGGTCCGCTCCGCGGTGGCATGGACGTTGTGCGACAGGAACTGCGCCAGCGCCATGCGCTTGGCGTGCCGAAGCTGGACGCTGCGCGGCACGAGGAGAAGCCGCGCGGTCGGAACGGCGAGGAGCAGACCGACGAGGGCGAGGGCGCCGAGCGCCTGCGCCGCCTCCAGAGCCAGCGATGGAACCGCGATGCCGGCCGCTGCGAGAATGGCCGAGCTGACCAAGCCTGCCGCCAGCGAGAAGGCGAGGGCGGCGGCGACCGAAGGGCCGAGATAGGTGTCGCTGGCGCGGGCGAAGACGGCGAAGATCTCGCCCGTCGTCTGCGATTCCGCCGATCGAATCGCCTCCGAAATCGTTTCGTGGTCCTCGGCGGTGAGGGTCAGACGCTTCACCATGATCCCGACGAGCCTCCGCCACCGAAGGAGCCGCCGCCTCCCGAAAACCCGCCGCCGCCGGAAAAGCCCCCGCCGGACGAGCCGCCGCCCCAGGACGAGCCGCTGCCGATCGCGATGCCGCCGGCGCGCCCGACGCGCGAGGTCCAGTCGCGGCCGAGCCAGCGCCATGTGTTGCGCCCGACCTTCCGGCCGAAGGTGCGGGCCAGCACCGACAGCATGCCCATGCCCATCAGGAAGACCCAGACCAGAAAGAAGACGCCGACCGCGAGCGCGATCCCGGTGTCCTCGCCCGACCATTGCTCGTTGGTCCTGGCGCGCGCCTCCAGCTCCTCCGCGTCGCCGGACAGGACCGCGATCATGTCGTCGACGCCCTTCACGATCCCGCCCGCATAGTCGCCGCTCTTGAAGCGCGGCACGATGTCGGTCTCGATGATCGTGCGCGCCGCCGCGTCCGTCAGCGTGCCCTCCAGCCCGTAGCCGACCTCGATCCGAACCTTCCGGTCCCCCGAGGAGACGAGCAGAATGGCGCCGTTGTTCTTGCCCTCCTGCCCGATCCCCCAGGCCCGCCCCAGCGCGACCCCGAACTCCTCGATCGCATAGCCCTGAAGATCGGAAACCGTCGCCACCACGATCTGATCCGACGCCTTCGCCTCGAACGCCGCCAGCGTCTGCGTCAGCCGCGCCTCCGTCGCCTGATCGAGCAACCCCGCCTGATCCACCACACGCCCGGTCAGCGCCGGCAGCTCCTGCGCGGCTGCGGGCAGGGTGAGGAGGAGAAGGAGTGCCAGGAGCGGGGCTGCCGCCCCGAACCCCGCCCGAGAACGAATTCCCGGACCCTTCTTTCTTTTTGGATCATCCAGGGGGCCCCGGCCCCCTGGATGATCCAACACGAGAATGGGTTCCAAGGGACTGCGTCCCTTGGCAAGGGGTGCGGGGGACGGCGTCCCCTGCTCTCGGCGCGCCACCTCTCCCGCCCTCAGTTGAACGTGACGGTGGGCGGCTTGGCGGCGGCTTCGTCGGCGCTGAAGGGCTGGAGGGGTTTGGCGTCGCGGTAGAAGATGGCGGCCCACCAGGAGCCGGGCACGGTGCGCAGCTCGGTGTTGTAGACGCGGACGGCCTCGATGTAGTCGCGGCGCGCGACGGCGATGCGGTTTTCGGTGCCTTCGAGCTGGCTTTGCAGGGCGAGGAAGTTGGCGTTGGATTTCAGGTCCGGATAGGCCTCGGCGGTGGCGAGGAGCCGGCCGAGGGCGCCTGAGAGCTGGCCTTGCGCCTCCTGGAAGCGCTTGATGGCCTCGGGATCGGTGAGCTGGCCGGCGTCGATCGTGACGGAGGTCGCCTTGGCGCGGGCTTCGACGACGGCGGTGAGAACCTCTTTCTCCTGCGCGGCGAAGCCTTTCACGGTTTCCACGAGATTGGGAATGAGGTCGGCGCGGCGCTGATACTGGTTCTGGACCTGGGCCCAGGCGGCCTTGGCCTGCTCGTCGTAGGTCGGCACGTTGTTGATGCCGCAGGCGGAGAGAAGCGGGAGAAGAAGCGCGAGGACGAGGAGCGTCAGCGCCTCCGCGGGGCGCCGGGCGGAGCGATGGGCGGGCAGGGCATGGGTCATGTCGAGGCTCCGAGAGGGGCAGCGCCGCAGAGCGGGGTTCCGCCGAGAGACCCCGCTCGAACCGGATCGCGGCGGGCCATCTTCTATAGCGCGGCGGGTTGCGGCGTGACAGGGGCGGGCGCGCCCGCGGGCAAGCGGGCGCTGCGGCCCGGAGCGGCGGGCTTTCCCTTGCCCTTTGCGGGTATTTCGGTCAGGCTTGCCGCCATGATATCGAAGTCCGACAGGCAGGGTCCTTCGCGGCCGCACGAGGAGGCAGGGGTGGCCGAATCGCGCGCCATCCTGAAGCGTATCCGCCAGGAGACGGAGCCGCAGGTGGGCGCCGGCATGGCGGGCATGATGGGCGGGGTCGCCAAGCATTTCGCGGCCCGCGACGCTGATCCGGCCGATCCGATCGAGGTTCTGGGCACGCGGATCGGACGTCTTCTCGGGCTTGTGGGCTTCGTGACCCTCGCCTTCGTCCTGGCTTCCAACCTCTTCTACGACTGAGCGCCATGTCGATGACGAACCCGTCCGACCGCCGGGACAAGCCTGCGGTGATCTCGGTCTCCAGCCATGTCGCGCGCGGCACGGTGGGCAACCGGGCCGTCGTGTTCGCGCTGGAATCGCTCGGCTTTCCCGTCTGGAGCGTGCCGACGATCACGCTGCCCTGGCATCCCGGCCACGGGCCGGCGACGCGCATCGTGGCGCCGGCCGAGGATTTCACGGCGCTGATGGAGGATCTGGCGACGGCGCCGTGGCTGTCGGAGGTCGGGGCGATCGTGACCGGCTATTTCGGCGCGCCACATCAAGTGGAGCCGGCGGCGCGGCTGGTCGAGGCGGTGAAGGCGGCGAACCCGCAGGCGATCTATCTCTGCGATCCCGTGACGGGCGACGGCGGGCGGCTCTACCAGCCCGAGCCGACGCTGGCGGGCATCCGCGACCGGCTGATGCCGCTCGCCGACATCGCGACGCCGAACCGCTTCGAGCTGGAATTCCTGACGGGGCTGGAATTCCACGAGAACGCCCATCTCATCGACGCGGCGCAGGCGCTGGGGCCGCCGACCGTGGTCGTGACCTCGGCCTTTCCGCTGCTGCGCGGCGGCATCGGCAATCTCCTCGTGGACGGAACGCACGCGTTGCTCGCCGAGCACCGGCAGATCGAGCGTGCGCCGCACGGGCTGGGCGATCTGACCTCGGCCGTGTTTCTGGCGCGCATCCTTTCCGGCGCGACGCCCGAGAAGGCGCTTCAGACGACGACGGCGGCGGTCTACGAGATTCTGGCGCGCACGACCAAGCGCGGGGCGGACGAGCTGACGCTGGAGACGGACGCGGAGAGCCTGAAACACCCGATGGCCATGGTGCAGATGCGCCGGCTCGGACTTCCCAACGGCAATCGACGAGCTTGAGGGCGCCGGGCGTGAGGGCGCCGGCGTGAGCGGGTCGGGCGAGCCGGAACCGTTCGCTGCCGGCGTCGACGGGTGCCGCGCCGGCTGGATCGCGGTCATCCGGCGCCGGCCCGAGGAGGCGCCGGAGGCGCGGGTCTTTCCGCGCTTCGACTTCCTCCTGGATGCGCTGGGGCCGGGGGTCGTGGTGGCGGTGGATATGCCGATCGGCCTGCCCGAGCGGATCGAGGGGCCGGGGCGCGCGGCGGAGAAGGCGGTGCGCCCGCTCCTCTCGGCGCGGCAGTCGAGCGTCTTCTCCATTCCGGCGCGTGCGGCGGTCGAGGCGGGGGCGGGGCCCTTCCGCTCCGAGCTGCATCGGCGCGAGATGCATGTCGCGGCCTGCCGGCTCGCCGAGCGCCTGTCGCATCCGCCGCGCGGCGTCTCGATCCAGGGCTTCGGCCTCTTCCCGAGAATCATGGAGATCGACCGGCTCCTTGGCGCGGACCCGTCGCTGGCCGAACGAGTGATCGAGAGTCACCCGGAATTCGCCTTCCATCAGCTGAACGACGGGGCGGCGATGACGCTGCCGAAGAAGATCAAGGGGCAGGTGAACCCGGCCGGGATGGAGGAGCGGCGGCGCCTGCTCGTGGCGCGGGGCCTGCCGCGCGCCTTCCTCTATTCGGCGCCTCCGGCGGGCGCCGCGGCCGACGACGTTCTCGATGCGAGCGCCATGCTGCTCGTCGCCGAGCGCCACCGCAGGGGCGAGGCCCGGCCCCATCCCGAGCCTCTCGAGCACGATGCGCGGGGACTGCCGATCGCCATCTGGTTCTGACCGGCCTCCAACCGGGAGCGGGGAGAAGGCGCTCGATTGTCGCAGACGCTGCGATGCGGTAGAACGGGTTTCATGGATATTCTGCCTCCTTCGCTTCTCGACGGCCACAAGGCCTTCATGTCCGGCCGCTATCGGACGGAGGAGCGGCGTTATCGGGAACTGGCGGAGTCGGGCCAGGTGCCCAAGACGCTCGTCATCGCCTGCTGCGACTCGCGCGCCGCGCCCGAGACGATCTTCGACGCCGCGCCGGGCGAGCTCTTCGTCATCCGAAACGTCGCCAATCTCGTGCCGCCCTACGAGCCTGACGGCGAGTATCACTCGACCTCCGCCGCGCTCGAATTCGCGGTCCAGGCGCTGAAGGTGGAGCACATCGTCGTGCTCGGCCACGGGCGCTGCGGCGGCATCAAGGCCGCGCTCTCGCCGGGCATGGAGCCGCTTTCGCCGGGCGATTTCATCGGGAAGTGGATGAGCATGGTCGAGGCACCCGCCCGCATGGTCATGGCGAACGAGCTGATGACGGTGGGCGAGCGGCAGACGGCGCTCGAGCGCATCTCGATCCGCTTCTCCCTGGCCAATCTGCGCACCTTTCCCTGCGTCTCCATCCTGGAGGGCAAGGGCCGGCTGACGCTGCACGGGGCCTGGTTCGACATCTCGACCGGCGAGCTCTGGGCCATGGACCCGCAGACCGGCGATTTCGAACGGCCCGTGGCGGAGATGGCGCTCGACGCGGAGTGAGAGGCCCGCGGGCCGGATGATCCGGCCCTCTGTTCCGGCGCCGGCCGGGCTCGGCACCATCCGGTTGCGAGGATTTTCGCGAAGGTGAGGTCGGCCGACCTAGCCTGCCGGGCGCAACCCCGGTCGGGGCCGTGTTATTTCGGCACGCAATCGGCCTTTCCTCGCGCAATCGTGCCACTTCCGGCTTGCGAACCCGGCGGAACCTCCGCTTTAACAGTGCGTGAACACATGCCCGCTTTTTCCGTGCGGCGTTCCGTTTTGGGACGATGCGCGACGGAGCGGGTGTCGATGGGGCACGAGTCGCCTTCGAAACGATATCGCCGAGCGCCCGACCGGGCGAGGCGGCGAAGGATCGGCGGCGATGGCGCGGAAATCCGGACCCCAAGGGCCGGAACCGCCGAAGAGGAAGTCTGGCAATGAGGCGGATGATGAAGACGGGCGCTCTGCTCGCCCTGGCGCTGACGGCGGCAGGTTGCGTGAGCGCCCAGCCGACGCGGATGGTGCAGGTTCAGCCCGAACCGCTCCGCCCCGCCCCGACCGGTCAGGTCTCCTCCAGCCAGCTTCCGCCGCCGCCCGCGCCGCCGCCGCCGGTCTCGGCCCCGGTCGCTCCGCCCGTCGATCAGGCGGCCGCCCCCGGCACGACGACGGCTCCGGTCCAGACGGCTTCGGCCGCGCCGGTCTCGCGCGACGGTCTCGTCGGCGCCTGGAAGGTCTCCTCCGGCGGCGGCAACTGCCAGATCTTCATGGCGCTGACCAAGTGGACCGGCGGCTATCGCGCGGCCTCGCGCGGCTGCCCCGGCCAGGTCGCGGACGTCTCGGCCTGGGACGTCTCGGGCAGCCAGGTCGTCCTCAAGGATTCCAGCGGCGGGACCGTCGCCAACCTCTCCAATTCGGGCGGCACGCGTTACGACGGCACGACGTCCGGCGGGCAGGCGATCAGCCTCTACCGCTAAAGGCCGCTTGGCCTTCGATGCCGCAGGGGCCGGTCGCGATGATCGCGCGCCGTGCCTTGTTGCAGTCCGCGACCGGGTGATCCGAGCTTCGGGCTGGATTTCGTCGAAGCGGTGGTGCATCCTCATCGAGACGGCGGGGTGCTAAGGCATCCAGCCGTCGAATGCGTGGGGACTCCGGCGCAGAGGCGCGGGGCCTCTTCGTGACAGGCCGGGGCGTCTTCGATGCCCTCGTGACGAGATGTTCGCAAGCGGCACGGGGCGGGAAACGGTTCCTTGGGGGCTTCTCGTCTATGCCGGGTGCGGGGAGCGTGGTCGCTCCGCTGACGGAGCCATGCCATGCCGACCTCTTCGCGAACCGCCGACGGCTCGCCGCGCCCGGGGCCCGTGCGTGCCGCGCTCGACCGGCTCGTCGCCTCCCGCGAGATCGAGCCGGACGGCGCGCAGCGGCGGCTCGCCGACCGGCTGGACCAGTTGGACAAGGACCTGTCGGCCTCCACGCTCGCCGCCAAGTCGAGTGCGCTCGGCTGGCTCTTCGGGCGGGCCAAGGCGGCCGAGCCCGTGCGCGGCGTCTATATCCATGGCGATGTCGGGCGCGGCAAGACCATGATCATGGACATGTTCTTCCGCTCCGCGACGGTGAACCCCAAGCGCCGCGTGCATTTCCACGCCTTCATGGCTGAGGTCCACGAGCGGATCGGCGCGCATCGCGAGGCGGTGAAGGCCGGGACGGCGAAGGGCGACGATCCGATGCCCCCCGTCGGCGCGGCGATCGCGGCGGAGGCGCGGCTTCTCTGCTTCGACGAATTCGCCGTGACCGACGTCGCGGACGCGATGATCCTGTCGCGGCTCTTCAAGGTGCTCTTCGCGGAGGGCGTCGTCCTCGTCGCGACCTCCAACGTCGCGCCGGACGACCTCTACCGCAACGGCCTGAACCGGCCGCTCTTCCTGCCCTTCGTGGAAGACCTGAAGTGCCATGCCGATATCATGCGCCTCGACGCCGCGGCGGACTACCGGATGGCGACGCTCGGCTCCGACGATCTCTACGTGACGCCGCTCGCCGAGGATGCGGGCGCGCGCATGGACGCGATCTGGGCGCGGCTTCTCGACGGGCAGAGGGATGCGCCGGCCTCGCTCTCGGTGAAGGGCCACACGATCGCCGTGCCGCGCGCCGGCAATGGGGCGGCCCGCTTCGCCTTTTCCGACCTCATGCTGAAGCCGGTCGGCGCGCAGGACTTCCTCGCCATCGCCAAGCGCTTCCACACGGTCGTGCTCGACGGCGTGCCGGTCATGGGCGATGCCGAGCGCAACGAGGCCAAGCGCTTCATCACGCTGGTCGATACGCTCTACGATGTCGGGCGGCGGATCGTCCTGTCGGCCGAGACGCCGGCCGAGGCGCTCTATGTCGGGCGGCAGGGGGCGGAGGCCTTCGAGTTCGCCCGCACGATCTCGCGCCTCAACGAGATGCGGACCGAGGAATATCTCGCCGCCCATGTCGCGACCCCCTGACGGGTCTTGGGTCACGCCACCCGCGAAGGACGAGGCGATCCTGGAGCGGACCGGGCGACGTTCGTCGGTTGACGTCGCGTCCGCCGGACTCCACGGCGTGGCGACGGTGTTCGGTTCTTGCGTTGGCAGGCCGGATCGGGCGCGATCGTTCCGAATCAGGCTCGCTCGGCAGCGGTTTCGTTCGACTGAAACGGCGATGGGCGGCGAAAACCGTCATGTCATCGAAAGGCGACATGAAATTTTCGCTGCAGGGCGGGAGAGCGATTGCACCTTGATCCGCTTGGCGAATCACTTTGACGTTTACGTCAATGCCGAGTGCTCTAACCGGTTGAATTCGCTATGCAGCGGCTTGGCCGGTTGAATTTTTAACGCTTGGGGCCTAAGCCCGCGGGCAGCATTGCCGGGCCGGGTGGCGCCGCGCGCCCGTCCCGGACGGTTGCAACGCACATATCGGACGGCGATCGATCGACGGCGTGGCCGCGTTCGGGGCAGATCCCCACCCGCGTCGGCGCGATGACGGCAGCTTAAGACCTCCCGCAAAGGACGACCAGGACAGATGGCCCGTAACAAGATCGCACTCATCGGCTCCGGCATGATCGGCGGCACGCTCGCCCACCTCGCGAGCCTCAAGGAACTCGGCGACATCGTCCTCTTCGACATTTCGGAAGGCACGCCCCAGGGCAAGGCGCTCGACATCTCGCAGTCCGGCCCGGTCGAGGGCTTCGACGCCAAGCTTTCCGGCGCCAACGACTATTCCGCCATCGAGGGCGCCGACGTGTGCATCGTCACCGCCGGCGTGCCGCGCAAGCCCGGCATGAGCCGCGACGATCTTCTGGGCATCAACCTGAAGGTCATGGAGCAGGTCGGCGCCGGCCTCAAGAAGTATGCGCCGAACGCCTTCGTCATCTGCATCACCAACCCGCTGGACGCGATGGTCTGGGCGCTGCAGAAGTTCTCCGGCCTGCCGAAGAACAAGGTCGTCGGCATGGCCGGCGTCCTGGATTCGGGCCGCTTCCGCACCTTCCTCGCCGACGAGTTCAAGGTCTCGGTCGAGGACGTCACCGCCTTCGTGCTCGGCGGCCACGGCGACACGATGGTTCCGCTGACGCGCTATTCGACGGTCGCCGGCGTGCCTCTGACCGATCTCGTGAAGATGGGCTGGATCTCGGCCGAGCGCCTGGAAGAGATCGTCCAGCGCACCCGCGACGGCGGCGCCGAGATCGTCGGCCTGCTCAAGACCGGCTCGGCCTATTACGCGCCGGCCGCCTCCGCCATCCTGATGGCCGAGAGCTACCTCAAGGACAAGAAGCGCGTCCTGCCCTGCGCCGCCGCCCTCAAGGGCGAGTACGGCCAGAAGGACATGTATGTGGGCGTGCCCTGCGTCATCGGCGCGGACGGCGTCGAGCGCGTGATCGAGATCGAGCTCATCGGCGACGAGAAGGCCCAGTTCGAGAAATCGGTCGCCTCCGTGCGCGGGCTCATGGAAGCCTGCGAGGGCATCGCGCCGAACCTGAAGTCGTGAAACGGGCCGGGCGGAGACGCCCGGCTCTTTCGCATTTTCGATGCCGCGCGCTTCCGGCGCCGCTCCCCAACCTGCCGAGAGATTTCATGAACATTCACGAGTATCAGGCCAAGGACGTCCTCAAGAGCTTCGGCGCACCGGTCGCGGCCGGCGTTCCGATCACCTCCGCCGACGAGGCCGAGGCCGCGGCGCGCCAGCTGCCGGGCCCGCTCTACGTCGTGAAGAGCCAGATCCATGCCGGCGGACGCGGCAAGGGCAAGTTCAAGGAGCTCGGCCCGGACGCCAAGGGCGGCGTGCGGCTGGCGAAATCGGTCGAGGAAGCGGTCGCCCACGCCCGCGAGATGCTCGGCAACACGCTCGTCACCAAGCAGACGGGCGAGGCCGGCAAGCAGGTGAACCGCCTCTACATCGAGGACGGCGCCGACATCGACCGCGAGCTCTATCTCTCGATCCTCGTCGACCGCGCGGTCGGCCGCATCGCCTTCGTCGTCTCCACCGAGGGCGGCATGGACATCGAGACGGTCGCCCACGACACGCCCGAGAAGATCATCAACGTGCCGATCGACCCGGCGACGGGCGTCACGGACGAGGACGGCGCCAAGCTCTGCGACGCGCTCGGCCTCACCGACAAGGCGCGCGAGGACGGGCTCCTGCTCTTCCCGATCCTCTACCAGGCCTTCACCGAGAAGGACATGGCGCTCCTCGAGATCAACCCCTTGATCGTGATGAAGGACGGCCGCCTGCGCGTGCTCGACGCCAAGGTCTCCTTCGACGGCAACGCGCTCTATCGCCACGACGACATCAAGGCGCTGCGCGACGAAAGCGAGGAGGACGCCAAGGAGATCGAGGCCTCCAAGTTCGACCTCGCCTATGTCGCGCTCGACGGCGACATCGGCTGCATGGTCAACGGCGCGGGCCTCGCCATGGCGACGATGGACATCATCAAGCTCTACGGCAAGGAGCCCGCGAACTTCCTCGACGTCGGCGGCGGCGCCAACAAGGAGAAGGTCACCGCGGCCTTCAAGATCATCACCGCCGATCCGAACGTGAAGGGCATTCTCGTCAACATCTTCGGCGGCATCATGAAGTGCGACGTCATCGCCGAAGGCGTCGTCGCCGCGGTGAAGGATGTCGGCCTCAAGGTCCCGCTGGTGGTTCGCCTGGAGGGC
The DNA here is from genome assembly GCF_001425485.1 of Aureimonas sp. Leaf427. GTDB lineage: Bacteria > Pseudomonadota > Alphaproteobacteria > Rhizobiales > Rhizobiaceae > Plantimonas. The sequence continues at coordinate 276,114 of NZ_LMQW01000052.1, forward strand.
ACGAACGTCGATCTCGGCAAGAAGATCCTGAACGAGAGCGGCCTCGCCATCACGGCGGCGGACGACCTCGACGACGCCGCACAGAAGATCGTGGCGGCGGTCGGCTGATCTTGTCACCCAACACAGGATCACACATATTTCGGCTGTGTGATCCTGTGGAGATTCTCCGATGAAGAACGTCACTCTCGCCATCGACGATGCGCTTCTCGACCAGGCACGCGGCTTGGCCGAGCGCCGAGGCACGTCGTTGAACGCGATGATCCGAAGCCTTCTCCTCCACGAGGTGGATCGGGAAGCTCAGATCGCGTTGGCGCGTGCTGGGATGAGGGAACTCATGGAGAATTCGACGCTCGAGTTCGAGCCGGGGACCAATATCAAGGAACTGAGCCGCCGCTATGTCTCCGACGACGAGCTTCATGGACACGAACATCCTGGTGCTGGCGGCCGAGTCCAAACCAGATGACCTTCGAAAATCCCGTATCGCGCGCGAACTCGTTCTGTCGGAAACCTTCGGCGTCTCGGCGCAGAGCATTGCCGAATTCGTCAATTGCGCAACGCGGGCTAAGGTCAGGCTGCGGACGGAGGAGGTCGATCGATGGATCGATTTCCTCTCGACCATGCCCTTCACGGCTCTCGACGCCGACATCGTGCGGAGGGGCTACTGGCTCTGCCGCCGCTACCGGATTCAGTATTACGACGCCGCTCTCCTTGCTGCCGCCGAGCGTCTCGGCGCTCCCGTCTTCTATTCGGCAGACCTCAACCACGGTCAGATCTACGGCGCCGTCCGCGTCGTGAACCCCTTTCTCTAAGTCCTTCGACTTCAAGGAATTCCATGTCCATTCTCGTCGACAAGAACACCAAGGTCATCGTGCAGGGCCTGACCGGCAAGACCGGCACGTTCCACACCGAGCAGGCGCTGGCCTATCACGGCACGCAGATGGTCGGCGGAACGCACCCGAAGAAGGGCGGCGAGACCTGGGAAGGCTCCAAGGGCGAAAAGCTCCCGATCTTCGCTTCCGTGGCCGAGGCCAAGGAGCGGACCGGGGCCGACGCCTCCGTCATCTACGTGCCGCCGGCCGGCGCGGCCGCCGCGATCCTGGAGGCCATCGAGGCCGAGATCGGGCTGATCGTCTGCATCACCGAGGGCATTCCGGTGATGGACATGGTGAAGGTCAAGGAGCGGCTCGACCGGTCCTCCTCGCGCCTGATCGGACCGAACTGCCCGGGCGTTCTGACGCCCGACCAGTGCAAGATCGGCATCATGCCCGGCAACATCTTCCGGAAAGGTTCGGTCGGCATCGTGTCGCGCTCGGGAACACTGACCTACGAGGCGGTGTTCCAGACGACGAACGAGGGCCTCGGCCAGACGACGGCGGTCGGCATCGGCGGAGATCCGGTGAAGGGCACCGAGTTCATCGACATGCTGGAAATGTTCCTCGCCGACGACGAGACGACGTCGATCATCATGATCGGCGAGATCGGCGGCTCGGCCGAGGAAGAGGCCGCGCAGTTCATCGCCGACGAGGCCAAGCGCGGCCGCAAGAAGCCGATGGCCGGCTTCATCGCGGGCCGCACGGCCCCCGCCGGCCGCACGATGGGCCATGCGGGCGCCGTCGTCTCCGGCGGCAAGGGCGGCGCCGAGGACAAGATCGCGGCGATGGAGGCGGCGGGCATCCGCGTCTCGCCCTCGCCCGCGCGCCTCGGCAAGACGCTGGTCGACGTCCTGAAGGGCTGATCGTCCTTCGGCGCGGCGAGGGGGCTTTCGCCGCGCCGACCGGCAAAAGGCCGGATTTCGGGGCGAGGGGATGTGATGGCGGGTTCCGTGTTCCGGATCTCGCAGAGTGAACGGCTTCCGGGTCGGGACGAGGACGTCCCGCCGGATGTCAGCGATGAACCTCAAGGAGACGGCGCCCCATCCGGCGCCCCGCAACGCACATGGCACGTGACCCGGCGAACGACATCTTTGCTGAGACCTCTTTCCTCTATGGCGGCAATGCCGACTATATCGAGGGTCTCTATGCAGCCTACGAGAAGGACGAGACCTCCGTCGCGGCCGAATGGGCCGACTTCTTCCGCGAGCTGAAGGAGGAGAAGGCGACCGTTCTCAAGAACGCCGCGGGCGCCTCCTGGGCCAAGCCCGGCTGGCCCGTCCAGGCGAACGGCGAGCTGGTCTCGGCGCTCGACGGCGACTGGGGCACGATCCAGGCGAAGGTCGAGACCAAGGTCAAGGAGAAGGCGCAGGCCGCCGGAGCCGAGGTCAGCGCGTCCGGCGTGACGCAGGCGACGCAGGATTCGGTCCGCGCGCTCATGCTGATCCGCGCCTATCGCGTGCGCGGCCATCTCCACGCCAAGCTCGATCCGCTCGGCATCGCCGCCCAGCCCGACAACGACTACAACGAGCTTTCCCCGAAGTCCTACGGCTTCACCGAGGCCGACTACGACCGCAAGATCTACATCGACAACGTTCTCGGCATGGAGTTCGCAACGCTCCGCCAAATGGTCGACATCCTGCAGCGGACCTATTGCTCGACGCTCGGCATCGAGTTCATGCACATCTCGAACCCGGCCGAGAAGGCCTGGATCCAGTCGCGCATCGAGGGCGCCGACAAGGGCGTGGCCTTCACGCCCGAGGGCAAGCGCGCCATCCTCAACAAGCTGATCGAGGCCGAGGGCTTCGAGAAGTTCATCGACGTCAAGTACAAGGGCACCAAGCGCTTCGGCCTCGACGGCGGCGAGGCGCTGATCCCCGCGCTCGAGCAGATCATCAAGCGCGGCGGCCAGCTCGGCATGAAGGAGATCGTGTTCGGCATGGCCCATCGCGGCCGGCTGAACGTGCTCGCCCAGGTCATGGGCAAGCCACATCGCGCGATCTTCCACGAGTTCAAGGGCGGCTCCTACAAGCCCGAGGACGTCGAGGGCTCCGGCGACGTGAAGTACCATCTCGGCGCCTCGTCCGACCGCGAGTTCGACCAGAACAAGGTCCACCTCTCGCTGACCGCCAACCCCTCGCACCTGGAGATCGTCAACCCGGTCGTCATGGGCAAGGCGCGCGCCAAGCAGGACGCGCTGCTCGGGCGCACGCGCACCGAGGTCGTGCCGGCCGAGGTTCGCGCCAAGGTCCTGCCGCTGCTGATCCACGGCGACGCGGCCTTCGCGGGCCAGGGCGTCGTGGCCGAGTGCTTCGGCCTGTCCGGCCTTCGCGGTCACCGCGTCGGCGGCACCGTGCACTTCATCATCAACAACCAGATCGGCTTCACGACCAATCCGCGCCTGTCGCGCTCCTCGCCCTATCCGTCCGACGTCGCCAAGATGGTGGAGGCGCCGATCTTCCACGTGAACGGCGACGATCCGGAGGCCGTGACCTACGCGGCCAAGATCGCGGCCGAGTTCCGCATGACGTTCCACAAGCCCGTCGTGGTCGACATGTTCTGCTATCGCCGCTACGGCCACAACGAGGGCGACGAGCCGGGCTTCACGCAGCCGATCATGTATCGCGCGATCCGCAAGCACCCGACGACGCTGGAGATCTATTCCAAGAAGCTCGTCGAGGAGGGCGTCATCAGCGAGGCCGACGTCGAGTCGCGCAAGGCCGAGTGGCGCAAGCATCTGGAGGACGAGCACGAGGCCGGCCAGCACTACAATCCCAACAAGGCCGACTGGCTGGACGGCGCCTGGTCCGGGCTTCGCCGCGCCGAGCAGGAGGACGAGCCGCGCCGCGGCGTGACCGGCGTTCCGCTGAAGACGCTGCGCGAGATCGGCGGCAAGCTGTCCAAGGTGCCCGACGGGTTCAAGGTCCACAAGACGATCCAGCGCTTCCTCGACAACCGCTCCAACGCGATCGAGACCGGCAACGACATCGACTGGGCGACCGCCGAGGCGCTGGCCTTCGGAACGCTGGTGACGGAGGGCTATCCCGTCCGCCTCTCCGGCCAGGATTCCGAGCGCGGCACCTTCTCGCAGCGCCATTCGGTGCTCTACGACCAGGAGGACGAGACGCGCTACGTGCCGCTGTCGAACCTGGCCAAGGGACAGGCGGTCTACGAGGTCATCAACTCGATGCTCTCGGAAGAGGCCGTGCTCGGCTACGAATACGGCTATTCGCTCGCCGAGCCGAACGCGCTGACGCTCTGGGAGGCGCAGTTCGGCGACTTCGTGAACGGCGCGCAGGTGGTCATCGACCAGTTCATCTCGTCGGGCGAGGCCAAGTGGCTGCGCATGTCGGGTCTGGTGATGCTCCTGCCGCACGGCTACGAGGGCCAGGGCCCCGAGCATTCCTCGGCGCGCCTGGAGCGTTTCCTGCAGGCCTGCGCGCAGGACAACATGCAGGTCGCCAACATCACGACGCCGGCGAACTACTTCCACGCCCTGCGCCGCCAGATGAAGCGCGACTTCCGCAAGCCGCTGATCCTGATGACGCCGAAGTCTCTGCTGCGCCACAAGCGGGCGGTCTCGGACCTGTCGGAGCTTTCGGGCGACACGTCCTTCCACCGTCTCCTCTGGGACGACGCGGAGATGAAGAAGGACGCCGGCATCAAGCTGGTGAAGGACGCCAAGATGCGGCGCGTCGTGCTGTGCACGGGCAAGGTCTATTACGACCTCTACGAGGAGCGCGAGAAGCGCGGCATCGACGACGTCTATCTCCTGCGCCTGGAGCAGCTCTACCCGGTGCCGCTGAAGGCGCTGATCGGGGAGCTGTCGCGCTTCAAGCACTGCGAGATCGTCTGGTGCCAGGAGGAGCCCAAGAACATGGGCGCCTGGAGCTTCATCGATTCCTATCTCCAGTGGGTGCTGGAGACGATCTCGGCCGAGAAGCGCCGCGTTCGCTATGCAGGCCGCGCCTCCTCCGCCTCGCCGGCCGCCGGCACCATGTCGAAGCACCTCTCGCAGCTCGCGGCCTTCCTCGAAGAAGCGCTCGGCTGACGGTCCGGGACGCGGGCGGACGAACCGCCCGCGTCCTCTCCTTTCGCGGTCGCGGCGATAGCCGCCTCCGCCCGTTCCACCCCCTTTTCGCGCCTGTCCCCCGCGGCGCCCGCCCCATCGAACCTTTCAGGAACACGACATCATGGCCACCGAGATCAAAGTCCCGACCCTGGGCGAGTCCGTCACCGAGGCGACCGTCGGCCAGTGGTTCAAGAAGATCGGCGACCGCGTCGAACAGGACGAGACGATCGCCGAACTCGAGACCGACAAGGTGACGGTCGAGGTTCCCGCGCCCGCGGCGGGTATTCTGGAGGAGATCTCGGTGAAGGACGGCGAGACCGTCGCCGTCGGCGGCATTCTCGGCTCGATCGGCGCCGGAGACGGCTCCGCGCCTGCGCCCAAGCCCGCCGCCGAGGCGCCTGCCGCGGCAGCGGCCGCTCCCGCCCAGACCGCCGACTACGGCGGCGGTGCCAAGGCCGATCCCGCGCCCGCCGAGGCCGGCTCGGCTTCGGGCGAGGCCAAGGGCACGTCCATGCCCGCCGCCCCCTCGGCCAGCAAGATCATGGCCGAGAACAACCTGAAGGAGGGCGACGTCGACGGCTCCGGCCGCCGCGGCCAGGTTCTGAAGGGCGACGTGCTCGCGGCGCTGGCGCGCGGCGTCACGGAGAAGGCGCCGGCGGCTCCCGCCGCGCCCCGCGCCGCCTCGCCGGCCGCCGACGGCCCGCGCGAGGAGCGGGTGAAGATGACGCGCCTGCGCCAGACCATCGCCCGGCGCCTGAAGGACGCGCAGGACACGGCGGCCATGCTCACCACCTTCAACGAGGTGGACATGACGGCGGTCATGCAGCTGCGCACCAAGTACAAGGATCTCTTCGAGAAGAAGCACAAGGTGAAGCTCGGCTTCATGGGCTTCTTCACGAAGGCGGTCGTCCATGCGCTGAAGGAGATCCCGGCCGTGAACGCCGAGATCGACGGCACCGACCTCATCTACAAGAACTACGCCCATATCGGCGTCGCGGTCGGCACGGACAAGGGCCTCGTCGTGCCGGTCGTGCGCGATGCCGACCAGATGGGCATCGCCGAGATCGAGAAGGAGATCGGGCGTCTCGGCCTGCTCGCCCGCGACGGCAAGCTCGGCGTCTCCGACATGCAGGGCGGCTCGTTCACGATCTCGAACGGCGGCGTCTACGGCTCGCTCATGTCGACGCCGATCCTGAACGCCCCGCAGTCGGGCATCCTCGGCATGCACAAGATCCAGGAGCGCCCGGTCGCCATCGGCGGCAAGGTCGAGATCCGGCCGATGATGTATCTGGCGCTCTCCTACGATCACCGCATCGTCGACGGCAAGGAGGCCGTGACCTTCCTCGTGCGCGTCAAGGATTCGCTGGAAGACCCGGAGCGTCTCGTCCTCGATCTGTAAGACGCGTGCCGACCATCGCGATCGTCGATGGCATCCGGATCGTGATCTTTTTCAACGATCACGATCCACCGCACTTTCACGCCATTCTCGGCGAGACTAGCTTGAGGATGAGCATCGCGTCCGGCACTGTCATGGGCGATCGCGGGCCGGCCTCGATGGAGCGCAAGCTCGGTCGATGGCTCGACGAGCATCGCGACGAGATGATGCTGGCGTGGAAGGCGGTTCGTGCCGGGCAGCGGCCACAGGGGATCGAGTGATGACCTATCGCATCCAGCAGGCCCACGCGCTCGACAACCATCGCCTGCGGATCGTCTGGACGGATGGCCTGACGGGCACGGTCGATTTCGAGCGCTTCATGCGGACCGTGCCGATCTACGCCGCCTTGCACGATCCCGCCGTCTTCAGGGATGTCCGCCTCTACGAATACGGCCATTCGATCTACTGGATGGGACCGGATGGCTGCGAGATCGACATCTGTCCCGATGTTCTGAGGGCCGAGATCGATCCCGATGTCGCTGCCTGGATCGATACGATGGCGTCGGACCAGAACCGGCAGTCGGCGGCGGAATAGGGAGCGGGAGCCTCGCTGAGATCAGACCTTCGGTCGGATCTCCAGGCGGATGCGGCCATCACGGTCTAGCGCATGAGCCGGCTTCACGAGACGGCCGGGAAACGGGCGAAGGGTCCGGCGCGGTACGCCTTCGATGCCCGCCGGCCGAAGTCCTCAGGCGGAGACGCCCGATGCCGCCGTCCGACCGGCCTTTGATCCTCCCGTTTCGGGGGCAGCATTCGACACACAGTTCCGAGCCGAAGGACCTGCCATGAGCCCCTATCTTCTCGAACTCGCCACGCTGATGGCCGTGTTCTCGGTCGGCATCGTCGCTCCGGGCGCCGATCTGGCGATGGTCATGCGCCAGTCGCTGACCCATGGGCGGCGAGCCGCGATCTGGACGAGCTTCGGCATCGGTTCGGCGCTGCTGTTCCACGTCGGCTATACGGTTCTCGGCATCGGACTCATCGTCTCGCAGTCGATCGTCGCCTTCAACATCGTGAAGTGGTGCGGTGCCGCGTATCTCTTCTATCTCGGCTGGCGCTCGCTGCGCGATGCGAGCCTGCCCGAACTGCCCGCGATCGACACGGCGGAGCGCGACCGGCCGATGCCGGCCGCCAAGGCGTTCGGCATGGGGTTCCTGACCAACGCTCTCAATCCGAAGCCGGTCGTCTTCTTTCTCACGCTTTTCACGTCGCTCGTCAGCCTGGAGACGCCGATGGTCGTGAAGATCGGCTACGGGGTCGTCATGGCGAGCGCGCTGATTCTCTGGTTCGTCGGCGTGTCCTATTTTCTGACCGTTCCTGCGGTGCGCGACCGGTTCCTTCGCGCAGGGCGCTGGATCGGCCGGGTCACGGGCGTCGTCTTCATCGGGCTCGGGCTGAAGCTGGCGACGGAGCGGATGCATGGCTGATCGCGGCGTTCTTCTCGTCACGGGCGGCTCGCGCGGGATCGGCGCCGCCGTCTGCCGGCTCGGCGCAAGGGCCGGCTACGGCGTCGTCGTCAACTATGCCGCGCGGCAGGACGCGGCCGAGGCGCTGGTGGCCGAGATCGAGGCGGAGGGCGGTCGCGCCGTCGCGGTGAAGGGCGATGTCGGCGTCGAGGCGGATATCCTGGCGCTGTTTCAGGCGGCCGACCGCTTCGGGCCTCTCGCCGTCCTCGTCAACAATGCCGGGATCGTCGACCGGCCGGCGACGCTCGTGGAGATGACCGCCGAACGGCTGGAGCGGATGTTCCGCGTCAACACGATCGGCTCCATGCTCTGCGCGCGCGAAGCCATCAAACGCCTGTCCACCGCCAAGGGCGGGCGGGGCGGGGCGATCGTCAACATCTCCTCCGCCGCGACGAAGCTCGGCGCGGCCGGGCTCTTCGTCGACTACGCCGCCTCCAAGGGCGCGATCGACACGTTCACGGTCGGCCTCGCGCGGGAACTCGCGACCGAGGGCGTTCGCGTCTGCGCGGTGCGGCCGGGCATCATCGAGACCGACATCCACGCCTCCGGCGGCCTGCCCGACCGCGTGCGCGACCTGACCCCGAGCCTGCCCATGAAGCGGCCGGGCACGGCGGAGGAGGTGGCGCGGGCGGTGCTCTGGCTGGCATCGGAGGAGGCGAGCTACTCGACGGGGGCGATCCTCGATGTTTCGGGCGCGCGGGCGATCCTGCCCTAGATGGGCTTTCAGCCCCTTCCCCGATCCGAAAGACGTTTTCCATGGACAACCTCCCGCCCCTTTCGACCGAGCTTCTGGTCCTCGCCTGGTCCACCGTGCTGCTCCTCGCCCATGTCTGCCTTCAGGGCCAGCTCGTCACGGCGGAGCGGGGCATGGGCTGGAATGCCGGGGCGCGGGACGAGGAGAGCAAGCCTCTCGGGCCGCTCGCCGGCCGCGCCTCGCGCGCCTCGCAGAACTTTCGCGAGACCTATCCGGCCTTCGTCGCGCTGGCGCTCGGGCTCGCCGTCTCCGGGCGCAGCGGCGGGCTCGGCGAGACGGGCGCGCTGCTTTGGATCGCGGCCCGGCTCGTCTATATCCCGCTCTACCTCTTCGGCGTGCCGTATCTGCGCAGCCTCGTCTGGCTGGCCTCGATTCTCGGACTGGCTCTGATGCTGGTCCGCTTCCTCTGAAACCCTGAAACTCCCGAGAAGCCGACCTCCCATGTCTGATACAACAGCCTACGATCTCGTCGTCATCGGCTCCGGCCCCGGCGGCTATGTCTGCGCCATCAAGGCCGCGCAGCTCGGCCTGAAGGTGGCCGTCGTCGAGAAGCGCAAGACCTATGGCGGCACCTGCCTGAACGTCGGCTGCATCCCGTCCAAGGCGCTGCTCCACGCCTCCGAGATGTTCGCGGAGGCGAGCCACTCCTTCGGCGAGCTCGGCATCAAGGTCCAGCCGGAGCTGGATCTCGCCGCGATGCTCGGCCACAAGGACAAGACGGTGAAGGCCAATGTCGACGGCATCGCCTTCCTCTTCAAGAAGAACAAGATCGACGGCCTGATCGGCACCGGGCGCATCAAGGCGGCCGGCGAGGTCGAGGTGACGGCCGAGGACGGCTCGGCCAAGACCCTTCAGGCCAAGGCGATCTGCATCGCGACGGGCTCGGAAGTGGCCGGCATTCCGGGCGTCGACGTCACGTTCGACGAGACGGTGATCGTCTCCTCCGACCACGCGATCGCCCTTCCGAGCGTGCCGAAGCATCTCGTCGTCGTCGGCGGCGGCGTGATCGGGCTCGAGCTCGGCTCCGTCTGGTCGCGTCTCGGCGCCAAGGTCACGGTCGTCGAATATCTCGGCAAGGTGCTGGGCGGCATGGACACCGACCTCTCCAACGCCTTCCAGAAGCTCCTCGCCAAACAGGGCGTCGAATTCAAGCTGAACGCCAAGGTGACGAAGGTCGAGAAGGGCGCCGCCGGCGCCGCCGTCACCTTCGAGCCCGTCGCGGGCGGCGAGGCCGAGGTGCTGGAGGCCGACGTCGTGCTCGTGGCGACCGGCCGCCGGCCCTATACGGAGGGCCTCGGCCTCGACGACCTCGGCATCGCCCGCGACAAGGCCGGCCGCGTCGAAATCGACGACCATTTCCAGACGAGCCTCAAGGGCGTCTATGCCATCGGCGACGTCGTGCGCGGCGCGATGCTGGCGCACAAGGCCGAGGACGAGGGCGTGGCGCTCGCCGAAATCCTCGCAGGGCAGGCCGGCCACGTGAACTACGGGACCATCCCGTCCGTGGTCTACACCTCGCCGGAGGTCGCTTCCGTCGGCAAGACGGAAGACGAGCTGAAGAAGGAGGGCGTCGCCTACCGGGCCGGCAAGTTCAACTTCACCGCCAATGGCCGCGCGCGCGCCATGCTCGCGACCGACGGCTTCGTGAAGGTTCTGGCGGACGCGACGACCGACCGGGTGCTCGGCGTCCACGTTCTCGGCCACAGCGCGGGCGACCTGATCGCGGAAGCGGCCGTGCTCATGGAGTTCGGCGGCGCGGCGGAGGATCTGGCCCGCACCAGCCATGCGCATCCGACGCTGTCGGAAGCGGTGCGCGAGGCCGCCTTCGCCGCCTTCTGCGGCAAGCCGATCCACGCCTGAGCTCCATCGCAGCCATGAAAAAGGGCCCGGCTCCGAAAGGCGCCGGGCCCTTTTCGTTTTCGGAAAGCGTGTCAGCCCTTTTCGTCGGTGGGCTTGGCCACCGTGTCGGCGGTCACGATCGGCGTCGAGATGCCGGAATCGGCCGTGACCTTGTGGCCGGGGCAATCGGCGAGGGCGGGCGCGGTGGCGCCTGCGAGGAGGCCGAAGGCGAGGGTCGTGCTCATCCATCTCTTCATGCGGCTTGTCTCCTGGTGCGGTTCCTGCACGATCGAAAGACTGTGCCTCATCGGCGGCAGGGGCAAGCGCCGCGCCGTTCACGTTGAAGGGATCGGCTGGCGACCGTCTCGCCGACGCGGGTGTCGGGGCGTGCCGCGACGGCGGGGAGGGCCCGGCAGTGAGGCTTCCGCCGGGGAGTTCGCGGGCGGATCACGGCCCGGCTTGCGCGAAGACACGAGGAGCGGGATGGTCGGCCGCCGGCGGCGCGAGACCGTTTTGAGGACAGTTGGACCCATGACCCTTCGCCCCTTCGACTTTCGAACCGTTCCCTCGATCGAGATGGAGTGGGCGGGCGCGCGGCGGCTCGGCGCCGGTCTCGCCGGACGCTTCCCCGCGCGCCGGGCGCTGCTCGTGACCGATGCGGGCCTCGTCCGGGCGGGGCTGATCGAGCCGATCGCCGAGGGTCTTCGCCAGGCGGGATTCGAGGTCGCGATCTATGACGGCGTCGTCGCCGACCCGCCGGAGGCCGTGCTTCTGGCGGCGGTCGAGGGCGGCCGGGCGGCGGGGGCGGATCTGGTGATCGGCCTCGGCGGCGGCTCCTCGCTCGACATCGCCAAGCTTGCCGCCGTGCTCCTCGCCTGCGACCAGCCTCTCGCCGATCTCTACGGCATCGGCAAGGTGAGGGGGCAGCGCCTGCCGCTCGTCCTCGTGCCGACGACGGCCGGAACGGGCTCGGAGGTCACCAATATCGCGATTCTAACCACGGGCGAGACGACGAAGATGGGTGTCGTCGCCCCGCAGCTCTATGCCGACCACGTTCTTCTCGACGCGGAACTGACGGTCGGCCTGCCCGCGATCCACACGGCCGCGACCGGCATCGACGCGATGGTCCACGCGATCGAGGCCTATACGAGCCGCCACCGGAAGAACCCGATCTCCGACGCCCTGGCGCGCGAAGCGCTCCGCCTGCTTTCGACTCATCTCGTCACCGCCTGCCGGACGGGCGCGGACCGCGCGGCGCGCGAGGGCATGCTGCTCGGCGCGATGCTGGCGGGCCAGGCCTTCTCCAATGCGCCGGTCGCTGCCGTCCATGCGCTGGCCTATCCGCTGGGCGGGCATTTCCACATCCCGCACGGCCTTTCCAACGCCCTGATGCTCGGCCCGGTCCTGCGCTTCAACGCCAAGGCGGCCGCCTCCCTCTATGCCGAACTCGGCGAGGTCGTCGGCGCTGCGCGAGGCGGCGGGGTCTCCGAGCGCTCCGATGCCTTCGTGGCGGCGATGCAGCAGCTGATGGACGACAGCGGCGCGCCGCGGCGCCTGCGCGATGTCGGGGTCGGCGCCGACCATCTGCCGCGCCTCGCGGCGGACGCGATGCTGCAGACGCGGCTTCTCGTCAACAATCCCGTCGAGGTGACGCAGGCCGACGCGCTGGCGCTCTACCGCGAGGCGTTTTGAGCCAATTCAAGATCAACGGCCGAAGATGCTGACGCATCCGGCCGCTGCACATGGCGAATGTCTCGATGGCATCCGAGGCTCGAGACATTCGCAGAAGGAAGATCGAGAGGCATTTCCAATGCCTCTCGATATCAGTCCGCCCGCATATCAGTCCGCCCGCGTGACCCGGTAGCCGGCCTTGCGCAGAAGCTCGACGAGGCCGGCCTCGCCCGGCAGGTGCAGCGCGCCGACGGCGACGAAGGCGCCGCCCTCCTTCAGGATCGGCTGGAGGCGGGTCGCCATCGTGTGGTTGCGCGTCTCGATGATCCGGTCCTCGAACTCGGTATAGGCGGCGACGGACTCCTCGGGGACCTCCGACAGAGGCATCGCGGCCTCCGCGACGGCCGAGATCGTCGCGATGTCGCCGGAGAGGTAGAGCTCGATCATCGTCTCGAAGATGTCGGGCATCTGCGGCTTCAGCTCCAGCGTGGCGAGAAGCGTCTGCACCTGGAGGTCCATGGAAAGCGAGCCCATGGCCTCCAGCTGCTCGACCGCCGTCTCCAGGCCGAGAACCGGCTTGCCCGCCTTCTCCGCACGCGTCGCCAGCGACACGTCGAGCACCTCCGCGCCCGCCGCCTGCCGCTGCATCTCGCAGGCGGGAAGAAGCAGCCCGACCGAGAAGAACCAGGGCTGCAGCGTTTCCACCGAGCCGAAGGGAATGCCGTAGGAGAGGAGCTTCGCCTCGACCTTGCCGCGCATCTCCGGCGTCAGATAGTCGCCGAGCCGCTTGCCGGCGGGAAGGTTCAGGAGATCGGGCCGCGCGAGAACGGCGAGCTGCGCCGAGGGACCTTTCAGCACGTCCGTCGTCTCGATCACGAGGCGCCCGGCGCCGTCGAGCGCGCTGTCGGCCTGGGGCTCCAGGGCGAGGACGCGCGGGTCCGTCATGTGCATCGTGCCGTAGAGATAGGAGGGGGCGAGCCCCTCGCGCTCGATGCGGAAGAGCTTGCCGCGGCCGTTCGGCGTCGCCTCGGCCTTTTCCAGAAGGGGGCGGAACCGCTCGGTCTCGCGAAGCCTCGGCAGGAGGCTCGTCCCGGGGCAGGTGGCGGCGGCGGGGGCCGGCTCCTCGGCCCGGGCCGGGGCGGAGAGCGCTACGACGGCGACCGCCAGGAGGAGCGCCATCGGCACGAGAAGCGCCAGACCGAGAAGAAGGCGCGAGGCGGCCTTCAGGAGGGAGGAGGGGCTCGTCATGATCGACACCGTCCGCGCGAGAAGCTGGGCTGCCGTCTTCTAACGGCCCAATGCGACCAAAGGCTGAACGTGTCTGGCGGACTTCGCTCGATCGCGAAGCGGCTCAGCGGCGGGCGCGGGGATGGGCGCTCTCGTAGACCGCCATCAGCCGCCCGCCGTCGACGGCGGTGTAGCCCTGCGTCGTCGAGAGGCTGGCATGGCCGAGAAGATCCTGGATCGTTCGAAGATCCCCGCCCTTGGCCAGAAGATGCGTCGCGAAGGAGTGGCGCAGCGCATGCGGCGTCGCCGTTTCGGGCAGGCCGAGATAGCCGCGCAGCTTCTGCATCTCGCGCTGGATGATCTGCGGGCGCAGCGGCCCGCCCTTCTCGCCGCGAAAGAGCGGCGCGTCGGGCGCGAGATCGAAGGGGCAGAGCCGGCGATACTCCGACGCCGCCGAGAGCACCACCGGCAGAAGCGGCACGAGACGCTCCTTGCCGCCCTTGCCGACAACGCGCATGGAGCGCGCGGTCTCGTCGAGCAGGGCGTCGCCCGGCAGATCCAGCGCTTCGGAAATGCGCAGGCCGCAGCCATAGAGAAGCGTCAGCACGGCGGCATTGCGCGCGGAGATCCAGGGTAGCGTGCCGAGCGCGCCGGCATCCTCGGTGACGGAGAGCGCGTCCGCCACGCTCAAGGGGCGCGGCAGGCTCTTGGGCTGTTTGGGCGCCCGCATCGCGCGCGGGCCTGCGGCGGAAGCAAGGCCCCGGCGCTCCAGATGGCGCACGAAGGACCGCACGCCCGAGAGGCCGCGGCCGAGCGTCTTGGCGCCCGCGCCGTCCCGGCGCCGGTCCGCGAGGAAAGCGCGCAGATCGGCGGGCTTCAGATCCGCCAGATCCGGCGTTCCCGCCGGGCGGCCGTGATAGCCGGTGAGAAAGCCGAAAAACTGCCGAAGATCCCGCTCGTAGGCTTCGAGCGTGTTGGCGCTGATCCGGCGCTCCTCCTCCAGCGTGCGCAGCCACTCCGCCTTGTGGGCGAGAAGCTCGGACGTGGCGCTGATCAGGAAGGCTTGGGACATGATGCCTCTTCGGTCCGGAGCGATCGGGAAAGCGCAGGCAATGCCGGCAAGGCGACGATGATGGGGCAGGGCTTGCGCGGGGATGGTGCGGGGATCGCGCGGGCATCAAGAGGCGCGGGGCGTGGAACGCGCCGGGGACGGGAGAGTTGAGAAGCCGACGGGTCGGTCGGCGCCGGGCGCGCCGGGACCGGGCCTCCTCATCCCTTATGAAAGGACCATCCATGAAACGTCATGCGAACGCCGTCTGGCGCGGCGCCCTCGGAAACGGCAAGGGCACGATCACCACGCAGTCCGGCGCGCTCTCCGAGCACGGCTATTCCTTCAAGGCGCGCTTCGAGGACGAAAGCGGCAAGTCGGGCACCAACCCGGAAGAGCTGCTCGCCGCCGCCCATGCCGGCTGCTTCGCGATGCAGCTCTCCCATCTCCTCGCCGAAAACGGCACGCCCGCGACGGAGCTGAACGCCAGCGCCGTCGTGACCGTCGATCAGATCACCGGCGGGTTCGAAGTGACGTCGAGCGCGATCAAGCTGGAGGGACAGGTTCCCGGGATCGAGGAGGCGAAGTTCCTGGAGTTGGCGACGACCGCAAAGGAAGGTTGCCCGATTTCGAAGGCTTTGGGCGCGATCAAGGTTACGCTCGACGCCAAGCTTGTCGGATAGGGCTTCGAGCGGAGCAAAGCAGGTCGTCTATACAAGGTGCGGCGGGGAGGCCTCGAAGGGGTCTCCCCTGTTTGTTTGGAGCGCACGGGGTGCTTGTTTGGCGCGCATTCCGGCGTCGTTCCGCCTTTCGAGCAACGACCATTCCTGGTGCTGCCGAAGGTCTTTGATGCCATGCTTTTGTCACCCTGACGTTTCTACGACGCCATTTCCCCAACAAAATCAGCCACTTCCGTTTTTTCTCCGATTTCTGACGATTCTGCATTTTTGGCGGTTGACGGTTTGGCGTGGGTTGTCCTATAAACCGCTCATCGACGGGCGGCGCCGGCGGCGAGCGGAAGAGTTCGCTNAAAATCAGCCACTTCCGTTTTTTCTCCGATTTCTGACGATTCTGCATTTTTGGCGGTTGACGGTTTGGCGTGGGTTGTCCTATAAACCGCTCATCGACGGGGCGGCGCCGGCGGCGAGCGGAAGAGTTCGCTCTACGGTTAGCCGAACGGATCGAACCAGATCGAAACGGTGGGGCTTTGGCCTCGTGCAGTTTTGAGGGCTTTGAGCGACTGAGGTCGTTTAGGTCCGCCGGCGGAGGTTTCCGCCGTGTTTTTTGACAATTGCATAGATGAGAAGAAAGAGAGACGTGGGCGGCGGTTAGCCTCATACGGGGACTTTTGGTTCGCTTCCTTGGCGGATTGAGGGTTATCCTGGAGAGAATA
>NZ_LMQW01000053.1 GCF_001425485.1 Aureimonas sp. Leaf427
GTCTTGTTGCGGCGCCGGATGCGACGGTCTTGTTGCGGCGCCGGATGCGACGGGACAGCGTGTTGAAGCTGGCGGCGGGAATGCCGACGTGCATTGTCGCGATGGAAGCATGCTGCGGCGCTCATCATCTGGGTCGCCAYYTCCGTGATCAAGGTCACAACGTCCGGCTGATGTCGCCTGAGTATGTTCGTCCCTACGTGAAGGCTCAGAAGAACGACGACCGGGATGCTGAGGCGATTGCGGAAGCGGCGACCCGCCCGACGATGCGCTTCGTCGATCTGAAGAGTGACGCGCAGCTCGATATGCAGACGCTGCACCGGGCTCGTGATCGCCTGGTCGGTGAGCGCACGACGCTGATCAACCAGCTTCGAGCGATCCTCCTTGAGCGGGGGATCGTGGTGGCCAAGGGACGGCGTAAGCTCGAGTTCCGGTTGGATCAGCTTCTCGCCGACGAGATTGCGATCAGCAGCCGCATCCGGGGGCTGATCGAGGACATGCGGGCCGAATGGCGCGCCTTGGATACCCGGATCGGCGCTTTCGACGCGGAGTTTACGAACCTAGCCCGCGAGGACGCGTCGATGAAGTTGCTCTCGACKATCCCAGGGATCGGCCCGTTGAACGCGACCGCCTTCGTGGCCTCGGTCGGGAAGGCCGAGACGTTCGGACGAGGCCGCGACCTTGCCGCCTGGCTCGGCCTGGTGCCCCGGCAGATGACGACCGGAGGAAAGCCGAAGCTCCTCGGGATCAGCAAGCGCGGGAACGGCTATCTTCGCAAAATGCTGATCCACGGAGCACGGGCAGCTTTGCCGTCCCTGGCAAAAGGAAAGACCCTGCTRGGCGAGTGGCTTCGCGGCCTCCTGTCGAGAACGCACATGAACACGGCCGTCGTCGCGCTGGCGGCGAAGATGGCGAGGATCATCTGGGCGGTGCTGAGAAGCGGCCGTCCCTTCGAGCTGGCGGCAACACCGTCGGCTGGCTGATGGCAGATCGACCGGAAGGGAGACCTTCAGGTCGCAGATGTCTGTGAGTGGATTGGAAAGATGGCCTGACAGTCGAACGGTGTACCGACATCCTGACCAAAAAAATGGCGCCAGACGCCGTTTCGTTTATGAGGACCGGTACGCGCGAAAGCTCCATCTTGGCCGGGGACGATTGCAGCCCCGAGACCGGATACGTTGGCGCAGACTGAACAGCCGTCAAAAAGTCGCTTGCAGGCGGGGCGAGCCATACGTTTGGCCTGACAGTCGAACGGTGTACCGACATCCTGACCAAAAAAATGGCGCCAGACGCCGTTTCGTTTATGAGGACCGRTACGCGCGAAAGCTCCATCTTGGCCGGGGACGATTGCAGCCCCGAGACCGGATACGTTGGCGCAGACTGAACAGCCGTCAAAAAGTCGCTTGCAGGCGGGGCGAGCCATACGTTTTTTGAGGGGATATCGCATCATGCAGATCGGCATTATCGGGCTTGGGCGCATGGGCGCCAACATCGCGCGCCGCCTGAAGCGAGGCCGCCACGACTGCGTCGTCTACGACCGGTCGGCGGATGCCGTGGCGACGCTGGCGAAGGAGGAGATGACGGGCGTATCCTCGCTCGAGGCCATGGCGGGCGCTCTCGCCAAGCCGCGGATCTTCTGGGTCATGCTGCCGGCCGGCGATCCGACGGAGGAGACCATCCGGCAGCTCTCCGAGATCGCCGAGCCCGGCGACATCGTCATCGACGGTGGCAACAGCTTCTACAAGGACGACATCCGGCGCGCCGAGGCGCTGACGGAGAAGGGCCTGCACTATGTCGACGTCGGCACGTCCGGCGGCGTCTGGGGTCTGGAGCGCGGCTATTGCATGATGATCGGCGGCGAGGCGGAGACGGTGCGCCTGCTCGATCCGATCTTCGACTGCCTGGCGCCCGGCCGCGGCATCGTCGAGCCGACGAAGGGACGCGACGTCGCCGACGACCGGGCGGAGCGGGGCTATATCCATGCCGGCCCGGCCGGTGCCGGGCACTTCGTCAAGATGGTCCACAACGGCATCGAATACGGGCTGATGCAGGCCTATGCCGAAGGCTTCGAGGTCTTGAAGACGAAGAACTCGCCGCTGCTGCCGGAGGGCGAGCGCTACGATCTCGATCTGCGCGACATCGCCGAGGTCTGGCGTCGCGGCAGCGTCGTCTCCTCCTGGCTGCTCGATCTGACGGCGGAGGCTCTGGTGAAGAACCAGGAGCTCGAACAGTTCTCGGGCAAGGTCGCCGATAGCGGCGAGGGCCGCTGGACGATCCATGCGGCCATGGAGCAGGCCGTGCCGGTCAACGTGCTCTCGGCCGCGCTCTATGCGCGCTACCGCTCGCGCGAGGAGCACTCCTATGCCGACCGGCTGCTGTCGGCGATGCGCTTCGGCTTCGGCGGGCATGTCGAGATCCCGCAGTAATGGCAGCTTCCGCTGACGGAGCCGGAGGCGGCGGGGCCGCCCTCGGCAACATCCGCCTCGTCGTTTCCGACATCGATGGGACGCTCGTGCGCCCGGACAAGTCGCTGGCGCCCGAGACGATCGAAGCGGTGGGACGGCTGCGGGCCGCCGGCGTGGGCTTCACGCTGATCAGCGCCCGCCCGCCCAGCGGCCTTGGCCAGCTGATCGAAGCGCTTGGTCTTGACACCCCGCTCGGCGCCTTCAACGGCGCGACGATCTTTGCGCCGGACGGCCGGATCGTCGAGGCGCATCGCCTGGACGCGGCGGTCGCGCGCGGGCTGATCGAGACCTATGACGGCTTCGGCATTCCCGTCTGGCTCTTCGCCGACGGGCACTGGATGACGCAGACGCTCGATATGCCGCATATCGCGCAGGAGACGGTCGCGGCCGCGCTGTCGCCGACCGTGGTCGACGGGTTCGAGCGGTTTCTCGACCGGGCCGACAAGATCCAGGCCGTCTGCGACGATCCCGCTCTGCTCGCCCGCGCCGAACGGGCGGTAACGGAGCGTTTCGGCGCCGATGCCACGATCGCGCTCTCCCAGCCCTATTATCTCGACGCGACGGCACCTCGCACCGACAAGGGCCACGGCGTCTCCGAACTCGCCCGCGCCTTCGACGTGTCGCTCGGAGCGGTCGCGGTGCTCGGCGACATGCCGAACGACCTGCCGATGTTCCGCGTCGCCGGCCTCGCCGTCGCCATGGGCCAGGCGCCGGGCGAGGTGCGGGCGCAGGCGCATATCGTGACGGATTCGAACGAGGCGAACGGCGTCGCCACGTTCATCGACAGGCTGGTCCGGGCCCGGACCTAGGCACGGATTGGATCATCGAACGAAACGGCGTCTTCGACGCATGGATGGAGGACTTTCCCGCATGAGGAATTCGATCTGGCTTGCGACCGCGACAGGCCTTCTCGGCGCGACGCTTCCGGCTCCGGCGCAGACGGCGGATTTCAACCTGACCTATCACGTCGAACGCACGCCCGCGGCCAAGCTGAGCATCGAGACCTGCGGCGCAGAGGTGCAGAAGGCCGCCGGCGAGGCCGGGCTGACGGCCGACGTTCGAAGCTTTCCCGGCGAACTCGTGACGGTGAGCGGCGGCGCCGAGGGCTCCGGGGTCTTCGTCGTCCAGTGCATCGCCGTGGACGACACGACGGTCAGCGTCGTGCAGGGCATCGACTATCGCAACGAGAAGGGTCTGCTCGGCAGCTTCGCCGATGGCGCCATCGCGGCGGTGAAGGCGGCGGCGCAGTAGCGATCCGCCGGGAGGGCATCATCGGACCCCGCCCGGCCCAGGCCCGTTGCGACGGGCGGCCTCATCTGTTGCGGCGCAGGTGGTTGATGAGGTCGATGCGGGTCACGAGGCCGATGAACTCCTCGCCGTCGAGGACGATGGCGACCTCGTTCTGGTCGAAGACCGGCATCAGCGATTCCAGCGTCTGGCTGGCCTGGAGCGTGTGGACCTTCTGCGACATGGCCGAGCGCACGGGCGCGGCGAACCGCTCCCAGCGGCCCTCGCGGGGCCCATCCACCTTGGCGAGGAGATCGCCCTCGTCGATCAGCCCGACCAGTCGCCCCTCCTCCAGAACGGGCAGCTGCGAGACGTCGGCCCGGCGCATGCGGCCATAGGCGTCGAGGAGCGAATCGTCGGGCGAGGCGACGATCGCGGCGCCGTCGCGATGGCTGCGTGCCACGACGTCGCGCAGGTCCCCGTGCTGCTCCCGCTCGGCCAGGCCCTGCTCGGCCAGCCAGACATCGTCGAAGACCTGGCTGAGATATTTGTTGCCGCTGTCGCAGACGAAGGTGACGACCCGTTTGGGCTCCGTCTGCTCGCGGCAGTATCGCAGCGCCGCCGCCAGAAGCGTGCCGGAGGAGGAGCCGCCGAGAATGCCCTCGCGCGCCAGAAGATCGCGCGTCGCGGACATGCTCTGCTTGTCCGTGATCGTGTAGGCCTTGGTGACGAGGGAGAGGTCGGCATTGGGCGGGATGAAGTCCTCGCCGATGCCTTCCACGGTCCAGCTGCCCGCGCTCTCCACGATTCCGGTGCGGATGTAGGGGGCGAGCACGGAGCCGGCGGGATCGGCGAGGATGATCTCGGTCTTCGGCAAGACGGCGCCGAAATAGCGGCCGAGCCCGGTCAGCGTGCCGCCGGACCCGACGCCGACGACGACCGCATCGACGTCGCCGCCGAGCTGCTGGTGGATCTCCGGGCCCGTCGTCTCCTCGTGCGCGGCGGGATTGGCCGGATTGGAGAACTGGTCGAGATAGAGCGCGCCCGGCGTGCGCTTGGCGATGGCGAGCGCCCGGTCCTGGTAATAGTCGGGATGGCCCTTGCCGACGTCGGAGCGGGCGAGGTGCACCTCGGCGCCGAGCGCGCGCAGGTGCTGCACCTTCTCGCGCGACATCTTGTCGGGCACGACGAGGATGATGCGGTAGCCGCGGGGCACGCCGACCTGCGCGAGGCCGAGGCCGGTATTCCCCGCCGTCGCCTCGACGATCGTGCCGCCCTTCGGCAGCACGCCGCTGCGCTCGGCCGCCTCGATCATCGACACGGCGATCCGGTCCTTGATCGAGCCGCCGGGATTGTGGCTCTCGAGCTTGAGAAAGAGCCTGCAGCGGCCGGTGTCGAACTTCGTCAGCTCGACCATGGGAGTCTCGCCGACGAGATCGAGCACCGAACGCACGGGCGGGCGCAGGCGGCCTTTGCCGGCGGTCGGGCGAACGGACTGGATCGTCATCGGGCGAGCTCCGGTGATCGTAGGGTATGGCATGGGAGACGCCGTCGCCGGCGCCCGTGTTTCGTTCGCGCAGCATAAGGTTCGCCCGCGCGCTGCACAGGCCGAGCCGGCACGAACGATCGGCGAAAACCGGAATAGACATCTACCAGGACCGGCGAGAACGCAGCGCGCATACCTTCGGGGGCGCGGGACCGCGCGGGGACGAGCGGTGCCATGATCGTAAGTGCGTCTTCCATGTCATCCTTTTCCTGACATGACAGACGGGCGTCTCTCCTGGAAACTCGGGTGTTTTCAGACGAGGTTTTCAGCCATGCCCCAGCTTTTCATGTGGTTCGATTCCTTCGCGCCCTTCAGCGGCGGAGACCTCGATCAGGGCAGCGACCGCGGCCCCGCCCTGGGCATCGTGCTCGGCGCATGCCTCGGCCTCATCGGCTGGCTCACGATCATCTGGCTGGCGTTCAACTGACCGGCCGATGTGTCGGGGAGGGCGGGCAGCGCGCGGGCGGTGACGACATTCCGGTGGCCGCCAAGCAGCAGTCTTTGCCCCGCCCCGGCTGAGGCTTCGGTTTCCCGCGTCTGCGTTCGACGGCGCCTCCCTCTGTCCTGCCGGACATCTCCCGTCGAGAGGGGAGATCCGCGGCTCGATCGGCAGAGACAGGCCTGATGTCCCATCCATGAGGGGGAAGCTCCGGCAGGCAGAGCGGGCGCCTCGACGTTCCTTCGGATGAAAGTCCGCCACACCCCGACCACACCCAAATCGCTCGCAAAACGAAAATGGCGCCCGAGGCGCCATTTCGAATTCATCAATGATTTGAAAGGGTCGGATGGTGGGCGTGACAGGGATTGAACCTGTGACCCCTACGATGTCAACGTAGTGCTCTCCCGCTGAGCTACACGCCCATCCGACGAAGCGGGGTAGACCACAGGACCCGAGTTGCCGTCAAGAGGGCTCGGAAGAAAGTCGTGTCCGACCCTCATAAGGCCTGTGGAAAATCCGCTTCGGGACGAAAAATCAGGCGGCCTGCTCCAGCATCTTGCCGACTTCCTCGACGAGCTCGCGCAGGTGGAAGGGCTTGGACAGGATCTTGGCGTCTTTCGGCGCCTTGGAATCGGGGTTCAGCGCGACGGCGGCGAAGCCGGTGATGAACATGACCTTCAGGTCCGGGTCGAGCTCGGTGGCGCGGCGCGCCAGCTCGATGCCGTCCATCTCGGGCATCACGATATCGGTGAGGAGAAGCGAGAAGGGCTCCTCGCGCAGACGCTCGTAGGCGCTGCCGCCATTGTCGTAGGCGGTGACCTCGTAGCCGGCCTTCTCGAGGGCCTTGGCCAGGAAGCGGCGCATATCGTTGTCGTCTTCGGCGAGCAGGATCTTCGACATTCGGATCAGGTCCTTTTGCGCCGCGGCGACGTGTCTCGGCGGGCGGATTGTGGCAGCACAAACCCTCTTCTACCAGATCGTCCCTACAAATTCTAAAGGGAATGGAGTGACGATCGCCGCAGCAAGACATATTTTCCTTGCAGCCGCCAGACCGGGAAGGGGATGCCTTGTCCGAATCGACGCCGACCCTTCAGACGCTCGCGGGACGATGCCCCGCGTTCGAGATTCTCCGGCCGCCGGTCCAAACCCTCCCGATCGTCTTCTCCTCGCCCCATAGCGGGCGCGTCTATCCCCGGGCCTTCATGGAAAGCGCCAAGCTTTCCGCCGATGCGATCCGCCGCTCGGAGGACCTCTTCGTCGATCAGCTCTTCGACTTCGTGCCCTCGCTCGGCGCGCCGCTTCTCTTCGCGCGCTTTCCCCGCGCCTTTCTCGACGTGAACCGCGAGCCTTACGAGCTCGACCCGAAGATGTTCGACGCGGACCTGCCGGGTTTTGCCAATGTCGCTTCCGTGCGCGTCGCCGGCGGGCTCGGCACGATCCCGCGCATCGTGGCGGAAAAGGAGGAGATCTACCGCGGCCGGCTCTCCGTCGCCGAGGGGCTCGACCGGATCGAGACGATCTACAAGCCCTATCACGCGAGCCTCGAAGCCCTGCTGCGCGAAACGCGCGAGCGCTTCGGCATGGCGCTTCTTCTCGACTGCCACTCCATGCCCTCGACCGTTCGCGCGCTGCCGGGCGGGCGGCGGCCGGACATCGTGGTCGGAGACCGGTTCGGCACCAGCGCCTCCGGGCGAATGGTCGCGCAGGTCGTGACGTCCCTGGCGCGCCTCGGCTACGACGTGACGCGCAACAAGCCCTATGCCGGCGGCTACATCACCGAGCGCTACGGCTCGCCGGCGACGGGCATCCACGCCATCCAGATCGAGATCAACCGCGGCCTCTATGCCGACGAGCAGCGCTACGTGCCGACGCACATGTTCGACGCGGTGCGCGGCGATCTCTGCGCCTTCGTCACCGAGCTTGCCGCCGCCATCGGCGCCGATTTCGGCTATGCCGCGGCGGCGGAATAGCAACGGCTTTCCGCTTCCCGGCAAAAAAGAACCGCACTGCCGGGGGCAGCGCGGTCAAGTCTCGGGAGGAACACCCAGAATGGGCGGCGGCAGGGGGAGGCCTGCCGCATCGCGAAGGGTAATCCACGAGCCGGCAATCCGTCAATTAATATGATTTAATCCCGTCCGTCAGTTTTTCCGATCCTCTCCGATGTTGCGTTTGGCGGAGCCTGCCGGAGATTGCGCGGCGTGCTCCCGCCGCCTATGGCTGGCCGGACCGCGAAACCTCGCGACGACATGGGAGCCCCCGATGAAAGCCCTGCCGGACAAGGACTTCCTCTTCGGGCTGGCCGACGCCGCGGATGCGCAGAGCCTGCCGCGATTTCGGATGAACGGGGCGATCGACAACAAGATCGAAGGCGACTTCGATCCGGTGACGGAGGCGGATCGCGCCTGCGAGCAGGCGATCCGGGCGCTGATCGAGGCGCGATATCCCGACCATTCGATCCTCGGCGAGGAGTTCGGGACCTCCGGCGACAGCGCGCTGCAATGGGTGATCGACCCGATCGACGGCACGCGCGCCTTCATTTCCGGCGTGCCGCTCTGGGGCACGCTGGTCGGGCTGACCGTGGACGGCATCGCGCGCGTCGGCATCATGTCGCAGCCCTATATCGGCGAGCGCTTCTGGGCGGATGGCGGGGCGTCCTGGTGCGAGGGGCCGGCGGGCCTTCGGCAACTGGCGGTCCGGCGGACGGAGGAGCTTGCCTCCGCCACCGTCTTCACGACCTCGCCGCATCTCTTTTCCGCCGATGCGCGCGGAAGGTTCGAGGCGCTGGAAAGCGCCTGCCGCCTTACGCGATACGGCACGGACTGCTATGCCTTCGCCATGCTCGCGGCCGGCCAGATCGACCTCGTCGTGGAGCCCGGCCTGAAGCCTTACGACATCGTCGCGCTGATCCCGATCGTCGAGCAGGCGGGCGGGGTGATCTCGACCTTCGGCGGAGGGCGCGCCGAAGGCGGCGGCGACATCATCGCGGCCGCGACGCCCGCGCTGCACGCGGCGGCGATGAAGGCCATGGCGGGCTGAGAGATCGTTGCCGTCTGTTATCCGGACGAGATCTTCGATTCGCGGCGATCGCCGCGCGAAATCTCAATGGTTTTCCTGTCTACTTCCGGATGTGGTCCCGGGCGCCGATGAACGACGCGATGCCGGAAGGCCCAAAGGTCGGGAGGACGTCTCGCATGCCCGTGTCCATCGCAAGCCTCATCATCTGCAGCCAGACACAGCGCGATCCCATGGCGGAACGCCGACGCTGACGCTTCATGGCTGATCCGCGCCTCTAAGCGAAGGATCGGCCGGCCTCTTCGTGCCTCTTCGCGCCGGCGCTTCGGTCGCCTGCCGTCATTCCAGCGGCAGGGCTCCGCCCGCGAAGGCATCGAAGGCGGCGAGGAACGGCGCCCGGTGGCGGTCCGCCTCCTGCATCAGCTCGTGGCGCGCGCCGGGCAGGGTGATCGAATGGCCCGAGCGCATGCGCCAGGCGAGGCGCTCGGCTGCGGTGGACGAGACGACGCGGTCGGCGCCCGCCGTCACGAAGAGCGTCGGCACCTGGAGCCCCGCGATCACGTCGGAATCGTCGAGATGGCGCATCGTGGCGGTGGCGGCGCGCAGCCAGGCCGCCGTCGGGTGCCCGACGAAGAGCTGCGGGGCCGTCTCCACGAGCGCCGTGTTGCGCCGCAGCCGCCTCTCGTCGCCGGTGAGAAAGCTCGTCGCGATGCTCGGCGGGCCCTTGGCGCGGGCGGGCGAGGGCATGGGCACGCGGCCGAGGCCCATCCAGCGCATCGCCGTCGTGCCGGCCAGAAGCCGCCGCGGATCGGGGCCGCTCTCGGGCAGCGAGATCAGAGGGGCGGCGCAGACGATGCGCTCCACCCGGTTGAGCAGCCGGGGCGCGGCCAGCATGGCGACGGCGCCGCCCATGGAATGGGCGAGAATCACGAAGGGCCCGCGGCAATCGGGCAGGACCACCTCGCGGAAGACCGCTTCGAGATCCTCGGCATAGGCGGCGAAGCTCGTGACATGGCCGAGGCGGCTGCGCTTCAGAAGGCGGGCGGAGCCGCCCTGGCCGCGCCAGTCGAAGGTCGCGACCATGTAGCCGAGGGCGGTGAGGTCGTCGATCGTCTCGAAATACTTCTCGATCGCCTCGTTGCGCCCCTGGAGAAGGATCACGGTGCCGCGCGTCGCGGGCAGGCGGCTCGGGATCAGGGCGAAGCGCAGGGCCACCCGGTCGCGCGTCGTCACGGTGCCGGCGACGATGCCCTGCGGCAGCGGATTGTCCGGCGTCTCGAAAAGCCTCACGGGCCCAAACGTCTGATTCATCGATGCAAGACCTGCGCGCCCGTCGCGCCTTCGTCAATTCTAGACGGCACTCGTTCAAGCGACGTCAACGAGAGCAAGGCATGGAAGGCCGAGCCTGAACATAAGTAGGCCGGGAGCCCCGCGAACGGAACTCCCGGCCCAAGCGACCGCGGCGGAAGGGACGGGACGCCGCGGCCGTTTCGATATCCCGGTCGGCCGCAGGACGCGGTGACGCCGGGAAAGAGAAATCAGCGCGTGTAGATGCCGACGGATGCGCCGCCGAGATCGAACTCGATGCCGTCGCGGTCGCGCGGCGGGTGTGGGCGGCCGAAATCGCGCGGATCGGAACCGCGGTCGCGCCCATAGTCGGCGCGGGGACCGCGCGGGCCGCGATCGCCGGCCCAGCCGATCCGCTCGCGGGCCAGAATCTCGCCGTCATAGGCATCGACCGCGAGGCGAACGAGCGCGCCGTTGGGACGCACGGCCCGGACGATGTAGCGGTCGCGGCGCAGATCGATGTCCTCGATCTCGACGAAGCCCTGACGCCTCAGCTGGCGGGCGAGGCGGCGCTCGGAGATGATGTCGTCGTCGTCGCGTGCATCGCGCCAGTCGCCGCGGTCGCGAACCTGCTCATAGGACTGGACGACGACGATGTCGCGATCGTAGCGCCCGCCTGCGGAGGCGGCGCCGGTGAGGGCGATGGCTGCGACGAGCGATGCTAGAACGACGCGGACGGGCTTCATGCGGGCGGTCTCCTCGGTGGTTCCCTCGAACCATGGAGAGCACCCTAGACGCCGCCACCTGAACGCATCCGGACCGACGCGTTCATATCGCGTTCAGGCGGCGGAGACCGGGCCGCGACCGCGCCCACAAGGCGGCCCGAAAAAAGTGGAGCCGGCTCGCGACGAGTTCTTGAAGCCCCAAAATCGTGTCACCACCTTTGTTCTGCGGTCGCCGAAAGGGACCGCTGGCCCGGCCGGTCCGCCCGTTGAGGGGTGCCAAAGCGCCGTGTGCCAGACCGCAGACATCATGTTGCTTCTCAAGGAGAACATACCATGCGTGCCATCGATTTCGCTCCTCTCTATCGCTCCACCGTCGGCTTCGACCGCCTCTTCGCCAAGCTCGACCAGCTCAGCCAGCCCGAGAACGCCCAGTCCTACCCGCCCTACAACATCGAGCGGACGGGCGAGACGGCCTATCGCGTGACCCTCGCGGTCGCAGGTTTCTCGGATTCCGAGCTTTCGATCGAGAGCCGGGAGACCGTCCTGACGGTCAAGGGCGAGAAGACCGAGGAGAAGCCGGAGGGCCAGGAGAGCGAGGTTCTCTATCGCGGCATTGCCGGCCGCTCGTTCGAGCGCCGCTTCCAGCTGGCCGATCATGTCGAGGTGAAGGGTGCGAGCCTGAAGAATGGGCTTCTGCATATCGACCTCGTCCGCGTGATCCCGGAGGCGATGAAGCCCCGCAGGATCGAGATCGCGGCGGCGGACAACGCCAATGCGCGTCAGATCGAGGCCAACGCCGCCTGACCCCGTCGGATCGTTCGAAAAGACATGCGACGGCGCCCTTCGGGGCGCCGTTTTTCGTCGTCGGCGCCGTTCACTCCGCTGCCGATCGATAGGTCGAGGGGGCTCGGTGGTCGGGGTTGAGGTCGGCAAGCGCCCGCTTGGCGGCTTCGCGGGGATGCTCGGTGTCGATGTAGACGGAGGTGCCGTCCAGCGACTTGTTGACGAGGACGATCGTGTCCAGCACCTCGGTGAAGGTCGCGCGCTTGTCTTCGGGCCCGGCGATGAGGAGCTGGAGGCCCATGTCGCGGAAGAAGCGCAGGAGCGCCTGCGTGTTGGGTACGTCCAGCTTGTTGAATGCCTCGTCGAAGAGCGCGAGCCCCATGCCCGCCGGCCGGCCGGCGATGTGGCCGGGAAAGTAGGCGAGCGAGAGCGATGCCGCGATCGCCACGTAGAAGGGCACCTGCGCCTCGCCGCCCGAGCCCTTCATGGCGCGCGAGGAGAGGCTCGTGCGCCCGCCCTTGGCGTCGGTCATGGTGATCTCGAAGGTGAAGTACTGGCGGTAGTCCGCCATGAGCGCGGCGTCCTCCTGGCCCTCGATCATCGCCTCGACGTCGTCCATGGAGGCCTCGAAGATCTCGTCGGTCAGCCCGTCCTCGGCGGCCTTCGTCGCGAGGTCGTGCAGGCGGGCGAAGCGACCGTCGACGGCGAAGGTGAAGGCATAGGTCTGGCCGGTGAAGCGATGGCGCTTCAGGAGGCGGTTCATGCCGTCCATGCGATGCGAGACCTTGCCGAGCTTCTCGGAGAGGCGGGCGAGGAGGTCCTCCCGCAGCATGCGGCGCATTTCCTCGGCGGCGCGGGCGCAGGCGTCGCGATGGCTTCGAAGGTCGTTCTCCTCCAGGCGCCGCTGCTCCTCCGCGATCCAGCGATAGCCCGCCATCATGCTCTCGGCGTCGATCGCGGGAAGCGCGATGCGCCATTGCGATGCGTAGTCGCCGAGGTCCCGCAGGGCGGCGAGCTGTTCGCGCCGCGCCGCGCCGTCCGAGAGATCGGCGGCGGCACGGGCCTCGTTCCGCATCGTCGCGAGCCGGGCCGCGAGGTCGCGGCGCTCAGGGCCGCCCGCGCGGATCTCCGCGCGAAAGGCCCGGCAGACGGCCGCGACCGAGGGCGTTTCCGGATCGAGCGCGCCGAGCGCCCGATGGGTCTCGCCATCCATCACCGCGAAGGCGCGGCGGCGCTGGGCGTGGGCGGCCTTCAGCTTCTCCTCGGCGACGCCCGCCCGCGCCGTCGCGTGGGCGACGGCCTGCTGCAGCGCCTCGATGCGCGGCTCGACCTCCTCGGTAAGCTCCGCGGCATGGGCGTCGCGTTCGGCTTTGATGTCCTCCATCTCGGCGCGCAGCCCGCCGGCATCGCTGTCCTCCACCGCCCGGCGGTCGCGGGCCAGCGCATCCAGCCGAAGGCGGGCCGTGCCCACCCGGTGTTCGAGGTCGAAGGGCTGGGGGTCGGCGGCGAGGACGGCAAGAAGCCCGGGCAGGCGGCGGGCGGCGTCGCGCACGCGCTGGAGGCGCGCCTTCGCCTCGGTCAGGTCGCGCTCGATCCGGGCGCGGCGGTCCCGGTCCGCGCCGTCGTCGGAGGCGCCGGCGCCGCGCCCGAGCAGCATGTCCTTCAGATCGCGCTGCACGGAGAGGCCCATGCCGGACGAGGTCTTGCCGTTCTTCATGATGCCGCGGTCGAGCCGGTCGAGATCGGCTTCCGTTTCCGCCTTGCGGAAGGCGCCGATGCGCACGGTGAGAAAGGCCCGCGCGTGCTCGTCCTCGGTGCTGAGCGCTTCGAGGATGCTGCCCGGCTGCACGAACGAGCGGGTGGAGGCGGTGGCGCTGGTCTTGACGAGCGTGCAGCCGGCAAAGGCGTTCCGGTCCTGCCACATCAGATCGAAGGCGCGCGACAGAAGCGGGGGCGGCACGATGATCGCCTCCCGGCCCCGGCCGAGCAGCGATTCGGCAGCATATTGCCAGTCGGGCTCGGCGATGCCGACGACGTCGCAGAGCGGCACGGCCGGGATGCCGGCCGCTTCCAGGGCCGAGAGAAGCTTCACGACCTCGCGCGAGAGGAAGCCGCCATGGGGGCGCGCGCGACCGCTTGCGGCCTGTTCGTGATCGGCC
The DNA here is from genome assembly GCF_001425485.1 of Aureimonas sp. Leaf427. Taxonomy (GTDB): domain Bacteria; phylum Pseudomonadota; class Alphaproteobacteria; order Rhizobiales; family Rhizobiaceae; genus Plantimonas. The sequence continues at coordinate 13,641 of NZ_LMQW01000053.1, forward strand.
TCCAGGCGTCGCACCTCGGTCTGGAGGCCATGCGCCAGATCGTCGAGCGCCACCTGCAGGCCGTCGATCCGGCGCGCCTCCTCCACGAGGGCCTGGAGCCGGTCGCCGCGCCCGCGAAGGGTCTCGTGAAGCGGCTGGCCCGCGGGGGCGAGGCTCAGCGCCTGACGGGCCGCATCGAGGGCTGCGAGCGCCGCGGCGCCGGGACGATCGACGAGGGCGGAGAGGCGCAGGATGTCGGCGAGGGCCGATTGGATGCGGCTCCAGGCGAGGCCCGCATCCGCGATGTCGCGCTCGGCGAGCTTGGCTTCGGCGTCGATCTGGCGAAGCTGCGCCTCGCCGCTGGCGGCGCCGAGAAGCGCCTGTTTGGAGCGGATCTCCTCGTCCCAGTTCCTGATCCACTCGCGACGGCTCGTCAGCACCCGCCGCTCGACGTCGAGGCTCGCCGCGCGCGTCGCAAGAAGCTCGAGGGCGGCGCGCAGCTCGATTCCGGCGCGGCAGCTGTCGGCCGCCGCCGCCCGCCAGCGCAGGCGGTCGGCCTCCATGCGGGCGCGGCCCCAGGCGCGAAAGCGCGCGGCCGTGCGCACGACGCGGTGGTGCTTGGCCTCGGCCTCCTCGATCAGCGCCTCCAGCTCCCGCCACGTCGCGATCGAGGTGCGCACGCGCTCGACGTCGAGCGGATCGGGCTCCAGCACGAACTCGCGCACGAAGACGGTCGGGTCGAAGATCGGCTTGAAGGCCAGCGCGTTGGAAAAGGCGCGCAGGAAGTGCCGGGCATTGGGCGGCGAGGCTGGCCCGCGCATGGCGGACAGCATGTCGGCGGTGAAGCGCTCGGCGGAGGACTTGTACTCCGTCATCTCGGGATGGGTCCGCCGCATCTCCGCGGCGATCTCGGCGAAGGGCGCGAGAGTCGAGACGCCGTTCTCCTCCCGGCGGATCGCCTCGATGGAGAAGGCATGGCCGGGCACGATGAAGCGCGAGAGCACCTCTTCGCGGCTGTCGCCATGGCGCGCGGCGAAGGCGATGCCGACCGAGATCGGCACGTTCGTGTATTCGTTGACGAAGGTCAGCGCGAGAATGGTCTCGCAGGACTTTCGCAAGGGCCTGCCGTCCTCGGCCGCGTCTCCCGTCATGCCGAGGCAGTATTCGAGCACGCTGCGCGACGAGCGCCCGCTGGCGCTGGCGTTCAGATGGAGGCGGTTCTGGTTGCCGCCAGCGATGACGGTCTGGATCGCGTCCTGGATGGAGCTCTTGCCGGCGCCGGTCGGGCCGATCAGGGCGGCTTCGCCCCGGATCTCGATGTCCTTGGCGTCGATCAGGTACCAATTGGAGATCGAGATCCGGCGAAGGCTATACATCGGGCCGGCCCCGATCGCCCGGCCGCCCGGCTTCGCCTTCGCTCGCCGCCGGCGGCTCGGTCCGCTCGATCTCGACGGCGTTCGGGTTCGGCCCGACACCCGCTTCAAGGCCGGAATCGACGCCCTGCGAGGGCGTCTCGACCCAGGCCATGAGGTCGGCGACGTAGGAGTCGGGCACCAGGGTCGCGATGCCGGGCAGGATCGTCAGCGGCGACACGCGGCCGACGCGGTCGCGCTCGCCGAGCCGTGCCGCGCCATGCCGCTGGAAGCGGCGCAGGATGTCGAGGAGGCGGTTCTCCTCGGGCGGCGGCCCCTGCGTGGCGCTCTCGATGCGGTCGACCAGCGCGTCGGTCGTCGTCTCCACCGTTCCGGCATCGCCCATCTCGTGAGCGGCGATCGCCTCCTCCCAGAGAAGGCGCAGGACGAGGAGCACGATCGTCTCGTCCTTGCGCAGGCGCTCGAAGACGCCGTCGTAGCGCGGCTCGTCCCCGGGCACGGCGAGCGCCACCATCTGGTCGCGCGCCGAGACTTCGAGCCGATAGCCGAGCGCGCCGAAATAGCGCTCGTAGAAGGTCGGATAGGCGCGCACCAGCTCGTAGGTCCGCCCGATGCCGGCCGTGTGCGAGTAGACGCATTGGCGCGTGATCAGGACCTGGAGCGAGCGGGTCATCTCCTCGGCCGAAGGGCGCTTGCCCGCGATGTTGCCGCCGGCCCAGTCGCCGTCCACGATGTCGCGGAATTCGTCGGTCTCACGCTGCATCGGTGTTTCTGCCTCCTCGTCGGCGGATGAGGAAATCCTGGCAGGAGATCCAGTCGTTGGAGCAGCGACCGGGAAGGAGGACGAGCTCGAAGCGGGCGGCGAGCGCCCCGTTGAAGATCGAAGGCAGTTCCCGCAGCCTTTGGAAAGCGACGAAATCCTCCACCGTCCGCAAGAGGATATCGCGCCCGCGCACCTCTGTCCTCTCGCCGAGCACCTTATCCACATAGGTTGCGAGGACGGGCGCGGTGACGCGGGTGCGCCGGACATATTCCTCCTTCGCCCGGGCGTAGAGGATCGCGGCGGGATCGACCGTCACCTCGCGGATCACCGATGGCGCCACCGCCATGCGCTCGCGGCGCGGGGCGGGCACATGGACGGGGCCGAGCGGCAGGAAGCGCGGCAGGAGCGCCGTCGGCACCGCGATCTCCTCGCGCGCATCGTCCGCCAGCGCCTTGATCGCCTCGGTCAGGCGCAGCTTGGCGGGATCGCCGATCCGGTCCATGTAGCGCGCGGCGTTGACGATGCGCCGCTCGATCCGCGCCACGGTCGCGTCGATCTCGTCGAGATGGCGGTCGGCGGCGTCGAAGACGGCGATGATCTCGGCCAGTTCCCGCCGCACCCGCTCCTGTCCGGCCTCTCCGTCCTCGGCCCGGCCCTCGCGCGCATAGGCCTCGCCGAGGATGGCCACGACCGCATCGTTCATCAGCATCTGATTGGCCTGGCCGACGATGGCCGCGCGGAAGCGGAAGGGGTTCTCCTTCGTGTGCAGCGTCTTGTAGTCGCCGATCAGGTGGCGGACCACGAAGTCCTCGAAGAAGTGCCGGAAGACGTCGCGCACGCTCGGCTGCTTCAGGATGCGCTCCTCGGCCTGTCGGAGCGAGATCGACACCGTGCGCATATGGGTCACGAACTCGCCGGCGCCGCGCAGCGCGTTGCGCAGGCTCTCCGAGCGGTCCTCGGGGTCGGCCGCCGCGCCCTCCAGGGCGCTGAGGACGCCGAGCACCGCGCCGCCATAGCTCAGCGCCTCGCCGCGCTCGATTTCGGCGAAGACCTGGACGAGGACGCTGGCTTCGGGATTGAAATCGACGAGGCGCACGTAGCGCTCCCGATGCTCGACCAGCCAGCCGGTCTCGACCAGACGCTGGTAGAAGGAGCGCGCGCGGTCGTCGGCGGTCGGCTCGGGCGCCTCCTCGTCGATGGCGGCGCCGTTGCGCGCTTCCCAGCCGGCGAGGAAATCCTCGATCTCCCGCATCACCTCCGCACGCCGCGGCGCCTCCGCGGACAGCTCGAACGTGCGGCGATAGAGGTGGAGCAGGAGATCGGAATAGAGCCGCCGCGAGGGGGAGGCCAGCGGCTTGAAGAGATCGGCCGGGAGGACGTCGAAGAGCGGCATTCCATCCCCGATCGCGACGCCCTGGATGCTCGAGCGGTTTCGAGCCGTGTCCTTATCGGGCTCCAAGGCCCGGATCAACACGGCCGGGCGGCGCGCCGTCCCAGACTGGATGCAGCCGGTCCTTGCCGGGGCTGAAGCTTTCAGTCGCCCGTCCAGCGCTTGAGGACGATCGAGGCGTTGACGCCGCCGAAGCCGAAAGCGTTGGACAGCGCGATCCGACCTTCGGACCGCCGCGTGGTGGGGCCGACGAGATCGAGCCCTTCGGCCATCTCGTCGGGATCGCGAAGGTTGAGGTTCGGGGGAAGGAGACCGTCCCGCAGGGCGAGGAGCGTCACGATCACCTCGAAGACCCCGGCCGCTCCCAGAAGATGGCCGCTCGCCGACTTGGTGGAGGAGATGGCGGGGCCGCGGCCCTTGCCGAAGACCGAACGGATCGCGGCGAGTTCGCTGGCGTCCCCGATCGGCGTCGAGGTGGCGTGCGCGTTGATGTAGTCGATCTCTTCGGGCGCGACCCGCGCCATCGCGAGCGCTAGACGCATGGCGCGCTGGGCCCCGTCTCCGTCGGACCTTGCGGCCGTCGGATGATGCGCGTCGGCCGTTGTGCCGTAGCCGGAAAGCTCGCCGAGCGGCACGGCGCCGCGCGCCAGCGCATGGGCCAAGCTTTCGATGACGATCATGCCGGCGCCTTCGCCCATGACGAAGCCGTCCCGCGCGCGGTCGAAGGGCCGGGAGGCCTCTTCGGGCCGGTCGTTGAAGCCGGTCGAGAGCGCCCGCGCGGCGCCGAAGCTGCCGAGCGTCACGCGGGCGATGCAGGATTCGGCGCCGCCGCAGACGACGACGTCCGCCTCGCCGCTCCGGATCAGCCGCATGCCGTCGCCGATGGCCTGGACGCTCGCCGCGCAGGCCGTGACGGGGGCGCCGAGCGGACCGCGAAAGCCGTATTGGATCGAGATCTGGCCGGCCGCGAGATTGACGAGGAAGGAGGAGACGGTGAAGGGCGACAGCCGCCGCACGCCGCGCGTCTGCACGATGTCCACGGCTTCCAGCATGCTGTGGAACCCACCGATGCCGGAGGCGACGATCGTCGCCGTGCGGTCCTTGCCGGCCTCGTCCGGCGCCCAGCGCGCCTGCGTGATGGCCTGACGCGCCGCCTCCAGCGAGAAGTGGATGAAGCGATCCATCTTCCGCCGGTCCCGCGAGGGCACGATGGTCTCGACGTCGAAGCCGAACGGGTCCTCGTCGAGGCCCGGCACGACGCCTGCGATCTTCGAGGCGACGTCGGGCACGGCCTCGTCGGGCAGGCGGCGGATGCCGGACCGGTTGGCGACGAGGCGGCTCCAGGCGGGCTCGGCTCCGACGCCGAGGGGGGAGACGACGCCCATGCCGGTCACGACGATACGCGCGGGGCTCTCAGAGGCCATTCACGAACCTTACGCTGCGGACCGCCGACGATCGCTCAGCGGCCGAACCCCGAAGGTCATCGGGGCTCAAAACGCGACGAGCTTGCGGGACGCGGGGTCCCATAGAGCCAGTCCGATGCAGCGAAAGCTCTCGCGGATGGACAGGCGCGAGATGGCACCCAGCCGCGGCTCCCCGTCAAGGCAGGCCTGGAGACGATAGTTCGGGATGCGGCTGTTCAGATGGTGGATGTGGTGGAGCCCGATATTGCCGGTGAACCACTGCAGCACCTTCGGCATCACGTAGTAGGAGCTGCCGCTGAGCGCGGCGAGCTGGAGGCTCCAGTCGTCCGAGCCCTCCCAATGCGTGTCCTCGAACTGATGCTGCACGAAGAACAGCCAGCCGCCGACCCAGGACGCGATGCAGGCCGTCGGCAGGACCGCGAGCGCCACGGCGCCCGCGCCGAAGGTCGCGACGAGGCCGCCGTAGAAGACGAGAAGCGCCAGATTAAGCGCCATGATGCTGCGCCAGGCTTCGCTGGCCGGCAGCGCCTGCCCGAAGGGCGAGCGCTGGAAGAGGATGAAGTAGATCGGCGGCCCGATCACATGGAGAAGCAGCGGGTGCCGGTAGACGCGGTAGCGCCAGCGCGCCCAGGGCGTCAGCGCGCGGTATTCGTCCACCGTCAGCGTGTCGACGTCGCCGATGCCGCGCCGTCCGAGATCGCCTGCGGTCGTGTGGTGGACCGCATGCGAGCGGCTCCAATAGCCGAAGGGCGTCAGGGTGAAGACGCTGAGCAGCCGCCCGACCCAGCGGTTGGCGCGCTTGGAGCTGAGAAAGGAATTGTGCCCGCAATCGTGCTGGATGCCGAACAGGCGGACCAGAAGAGCGCCGGCCAGGGGGAAGAGCGCGAGGAGCCCGTAGGCGCCGGAGGCGGCCCCGAAGAGCATGAGGCCGACGGTTGCGAGAAAGGGCGGAAAGGTCGTGGCGAACTGGAACCAGGCCGCGCGATCGTCGGCATCGCGAAAGCGCAGGCAGTGGCGCGACAATTGCCGGATGACGGTCTCATCCAGATGAAGGGATGGACGTTCGAAGCTGCGGCCCGCCGCGACCTGTGGGGATGACAATCAGGGAATCCGAATCTGGATAGGGAGGGAAGGCGCGCCTCGACGCGCGACAGCATCATGCCGCGGAATTGTGCTCAAGGCATGTTCGCGAGCACGCGGCCGCATCGCCGGCGACCGGGCGGGATCTCGGGGAGGCTACCGCATCAGTTCGACGAACCGGTCCACGTCGTCCTCCGTGGTCGACCAGCTCGCCACCAGCCGCACCAGCGTCTCGTTCTCGCTGGTGATGTCGTGGAGCGCATGCGGGGCGTTCCAGTCGTAGAACACGGCGCCCTTCGCCCGCAGCTCCGCGGCGCGGTCCTTCTCGAGGATGGCGAAGACCTCGTTGGTGCGGGTCGGCCAGGCCTGCCGGGCGTGGTTGGAGGCGTCGAGGCCGGCGCGCAGGCGGTCGGCCATGGCGTTCGACCGCGCCGCGAGGTCAAGCCAGAGCCCGTTCTCGAAATAGGCCATGAACTGGGCGGCGACGAAGCGCGTCTTGGAGAAGAGCTGGGCGCCGCGCTTGCGGATATAGGGAAACTGGCGCGCCTTCTCCGGATCGAAGAAGATGACAGCCTCGGCGCACCAGCAGCCGTTCTTGGTGGCGCCGAAGGAGAGGATGTCGACGCCGCGCTTCCAGGTCATCTCGGCTGGCGAGAGGCCGGTCGCGACCAGCGCATTGGCGAATCGCGCGCCGTCCATGTGGAGCGAGAGATCGTGCCGGTGGGCGATGGCGGCGATCGCATCCAGCGTCTCGGTCGGATAGATCGTGCCGGCCTCGCCGGGCTGGCTGACCGTCACGGCCATGGGCTGGCCGGCATGGACGAAATCGGGGTTGAAGCGCTTCAGCTCGCGGGCGAGATTGACGGGATCGATCAGGCCGTCCGCGCCGTCGACGGGCGCCATGCGCGCACCATGGGTGAAGAATTCGGGCGCGCCGCACTCGTCCTCGACGACATGGGCCTCGCGGTGGCAGAGCACGACGCCGCCCGGTCTGTTGACCGCCGCGAAAGAGAGGGAATTGGCCGCCGTGCCGGTTCCCACGAAGAAGACCGCGACCTCGCGCTCGAAGATCTCGTCGAATCGCCGCTCGACGGTCTTGTCGAGAACCGAGGAGCCGTAGGCGGAGGCCATGCCGGCGCCGTGTTCGGCAAGGGCGGCGGAGATGGCCGGATGGGGACCGGACCAATTGTCGGAGGCGAAGATCATGGGAAAGGGCGTAATTCGCTTTTGCGCCGAGAACAAGCTGGACACGCCGGTCGGAAGGTTTCACGACCTCGCGTAGCGGATGCGACAGATGGCGGGGCGCGTTTTGCGATGGGTCTCTTGCGGTCGGGGTCGTGTTCTGGCATGTTTCCAAAGATAGGTCAGCATTGCTGCCCTATCTCGGGTCCTGTCGAGGCGTCCGGGAGCGAGGCGCGTTGCGGCCTTGCGGTGAAGAGGCTCCATCCCGCCGATGCGGCGATCGTGAGGCTCCGACCGGACCTGAACGGCCTGAACGACAAGGATAGACGTGAAAATGACGGGCCGCCCCCGGAGCTACCGGGCCTGGCGGGTCTTCTGACGGGAGAAGAAGCGATGACGAAGCTGACGCCATCCAACGAAGCCGCCTTCGAGGCGGCGCCCGCCATTTCCCCGGTCGCGACCAAAGTGCGCCCCCGCCGACTGCCTGAAAAGCAGGGTCTCTACGATCCGCGCAACGAGCATGACGGCTGCGGAGTCGGCTTCATCGCGCATATGAAGAACGAGAAGTCCCACTCGATCGTCGAGAAGGGCCTGACGATCCTGCAGAACCTCACCCATCGCGGCGCCGTCGGAGCCGATCCGCTGATGGGCGACGGCGCGGGCATGCTCGTGCAGATCCCGCACGACTTCTTCGAGGCCGAGATGGCGGCGCAGGGCGTCAGCCTTCCCGCCGCCGGCCAGTACGGCGTTGCGCATGTCTTCATGCCGCAGGACGACGAGAGGCGCGCCGAGTTCGAGGCGCTGTTCGATGCGGTCGTGGCGGAAGAAGGCCAGACCGTCCTCGGCTGGCGCGACGTGCCCGTCTACAACGGCTCGCTCTCGCAGGCCCCGGAGATCGTCGCGACCGAGCCCGTCCACCGGCAGGTCTTCGTCGCGCGTTCGCCCGGCATCGGCAGCGACGACGATTTCGAGCGCAAGCTCTACATCATCCGCAAGGTCGTCTCCTCGCGCGTCTATTCGCGCGGCGGCGGCAAGGAGGATCACGACTTCTACATCGTCTCCATGTCGGCGCGCACCATCGTCTACAAGGGCATGTTCCTCGCCTACCAGCTCGGCGACTACTACAAGGACCTGAAGGACCCGCGCTTCTCCTCTGCGCTGGCGCTCGTCCACCAGCGCTTCTCGACCAACACGTTCCCGTCGTGGAAGCTCGCCCATCCCTATCGGATGGTCGCCCATAACGGCGAGATCAACACGCTACGCGGCAACGTCAACTGGATGGCGGCGCGGCAGGCGAGCGTGGATTCGGAGCTGTTCGGCAACGACATTTCCAAGCTCTGGCCGATCTCCTACGAGGGCCAGTCGGACACGGCCTGCTTCGACAACGCGCTGGAGCTGCTCACCGAGGGCGGCTATTCGCTCGCCCACGCCATGATGATGCTGATCCCGGAGGCCTGGTCGGGCAACGCGCAGATGCGCCCCGAGCAGAAGGCCTTCTACGAGTATCACGCGGCCATGATGGAGCCCTGGGACGGGCCGGCCGCCGTGTGCTTCACCGACGGCCGCCAGATCGGCGCGACGCTCGACCGCAACGGGCTTCGCCCCGCGCGCTACGTCGTGACCGATGACGATCTGGTGATTCTCGCCTCCGAGGCCGGCACGCTGCACGTTCCCGAGGAGCGCATCGTCAAGAAGTGGCGCCTTCAGCCGGGCCGCATGCTGCTGATCGATCTCGAAGAGGGTCGCATCATCTCCGATCCCGAGGTGAAGAGCGGCATCGCGACGGCGAACCCCTACAAGGAATGGCTGCGCAACACGCAGCTGATCCTGGAGGACCTGAAGCCCGTGGCGCCCCGCGCCTCGCGCGCCGACGTGTCGTTGCTCGACCGCCAGCAGGCCTTCGGCTATTCGATCGAGGACACGCGCACGCTGATGGCGCCGATGGCGACCACCGGGCAGGAGGCGATCGGCTCGATGGGCACGGACACGCCGATCTCGGCCATGTCCTCGCGCTCCAAGCTGCTCTACACCTACTTCAAGCAGAACTTCGCCCAGGTGACGAACCCGGCCATCGACCCGATCCGCGAGGAGCTGGTCATGTCGCTCGTGTCCTTCATCGGGCCGCGTCCGAACATCTTCGATCTGGAAGGCTCCTCGCGCCGCAAGCGCCTGGAGGTTCGCCAGCCGATCCTGACGAACGGCGATCTGGAGAAGATCCGCACGATCGGCCATAGCGAGGACCGGTTCGACACCAAGACGATCGACACGACCTACCCGTCCGAACAGGGCGCGGCGGGCATGGCGGGCGCTCTGGAGCGGCTCTGCGAGCGCGCCGAGGCGGCGGTCGTCGGCGGCTACAACATCATCATCCTCTCGGACCGGCAGGTCGGGCCGGATCGCATCCCGATCCCGGCGCTGCTCGCCTGCGCGGCCGTGCACCATCACCTCATCCGCAAGGGCATGCGCACCGCGGCGGGCCTCGTCGTGGAATCGGGCGAGCCGCGCGAGGTGCATCACTTCGCCTGTCTTGCCGGCTACGGCGCGGAGGCGATCAACCCCTATCTTGCCTTCGACACCCTGATCGACATGCACCGCCGCCGGGAGTTCCCGCCGGAGGTGGACGAGAAGGAGCTCGTCGGCCGCTACATCAAGTCGGTCGGCAAGGGCCTCCTGAAGGTCATGTCCAAGATGGGCATCTCGACCTACCAGTCCTATTGCGGCGCGCAGATCTTCGACGCGGTCGGCCTCAAGTCCGACTTCGTGAAGCGCTACTTCACGGGCACGGCGACGACGATCGAAGGCGTCGGGCTGGACGAAGTCGCGCGCGAGACGGCCGAGCGTCATCGGCTCGCCTTCTCCGACGACCCGGTCCTGGCGCGCTCGCTCGAGGTCGGCGGCGAATACGTCTACCGCATGCGCGGCGAGGCCCATCTCTGGTCGCCCGATGCGGTGGCGACGCTGCAGCACGCCGTGCGCGGCAATTCCTGGGAGAAGTTCCAGGAATATTCCGAGCTGGTGAACCGTTCGACCGTCGAGAAGTCGGCGATCCGCGGCCTCTTCCACATCAAGCTCGCCGAGGAGGTGGGGGCTTCGCCCGTGCCGCTCGACGAGGTGGAGCCGGCCGTCGACATCGTCCGTCGCTTCTGCACGGGCGCCATGTCCTTCGGCTCGATCAGCCGCGAGGCCCATGCCGCGCTCGCCGTCGCCATGAACCGGATCGGCGGCAAGTCGAACACCGGCGAGGGCGGCGAAGAGCCCGACCGCTTCCAGCCGCTGCCCGACGGCTCGCCCAACCCCGAGCGCTCGGCCATCAAGCAGGTGGCCTCGGGCCGCTTCGGCGTGACGACCGAGTATCTCGTCAACGGCGACATGCTGCAGATCAAGGTCAGCCAGGGCGCCAAGCCCGGCGAGGGCGGGCAGCTGCCCGGCCACAAGGTCGACGCGACCATCGCCAAGACCCGGCATTCCACGCCCGGCGTCGGCCTGATCTCGCCGCCGCCGCATCACGACATCTATTCGATCGAGGATCTGGCGCAGCTCATCTACGACCTGAAGAACGTCAACCCGGCCGCCGACATCTCGGTGAAGCTCGTATCTGAGGTCGGCGTCGGCACGGTCGCGGCGGGCGTCGCCAAGGCGCGCGCGGACCATATCATCGTCGCCGGCTACGACGGCGGCACCGGCGCATCGCCGCTGACCTCGATCAAGCATGCCGGCTCCCCCTGGGAGATGGGTCTGGCCGAGACGCAGCAGACGCTTGTCCTCAACGGCCTGCGCTCGCGCGTCGCCCTGCAGGTCGACGGCGGGCTGAAGACGGGCCGCGACGTCATCATCGGCGCGCTGCTCGGGGCCGACGAGTTCGGCTTCTCGACCGCGCCGCTGATCGCGGCCGGCTGCATCATGATGCGCAAGTGCCACCTCAACACCTGTCCGGTGGGCGTTGCGACGCAGGACCCCGTCCTGCGCCAGCGCTTCAAGGGCCAGCCGGAGCACGTCATCAACTTCTTCTTCTACGTGGCGGAAGAGGTTCGCATGATCATGGCCGCGATGGGCGTGAAGCGCTTCGCCGACCTGATCGGCCAGTCCGACCGCCTGGACAAGCAGCCGATGATCGACCACTGGAAGGCACGGGGCCTCGACTTCTCGAAGGTGTTCTTCAAGCCCGAGGGCGAGCACGACGAGATGCGCTGGACCCAGCGCCAGAACCACCCGATCGCCGAGGTCCTCGACCGCAAGCTGATCGCGGAGGCGCAGCCTGCCTTGGTCGGCCGCCAGAAGGTGTCGATCTCGACGGCGATCTCCAATGTCGACCGTTCGGCGGGCGCCATGCTCTCGGGCGAGGTCGCCAAGCGCTTCGGCCACAAGGGCCTTGCCGCCGGCACGATCGACGTCCAGCTGACGGGCACGGCGGGGCAGAGCTTCGGCGCGTTCCTGGCCAAGGGCGTGACCTTCGAGCTGATCGGCGAGGCCAACGACTATGTCGGCAAGGGCCTGTCGGGCGGGCGCATCGTCGTGCGGCCGGCCGAGAACACGCGCATCGTGCCGGAGGAGTCGATCATCGTCGGCAACACGGTGCTCTACGGCGCGATCTCGGGCGAGTGCTACTTCCGCGGCGTCGCGGGCGAGCGCTTCGCGGTGCGCAACTCCGGCGCGATTGCGGTCGTCGAGGGCGTCGGCGACCACGGCTGCGAGTACATGACCGGCGGCGTCGTCGTCATCCTCGGGCACACGGGCCGCAACTTCGCGGCCGGCATGTCCGGCGGCGTCGCCTATGTCTACGACGAGATCGGCGACTTCGCCGCCCGCTGCAACATGGCGATGGTCGAGCTCGAGCCCGTGCCGGAGGAGGACGATCTCCTGGAGAAGCTCCACCACCATGGCGGCGATCTCCAGCACAAGGGGCGCGTCAACGTCTCGTCCGACATGACGGGCCACGACGACGAGCGGCTCTACCAGCTGATCCTGAACCATCACCACTACACGGGTTCGGGACGCGCCAAGGCCATGCTCGACAACTGGGCGGAGTTCCGCACCAAGTTCGTCAAGGTCATGCCGGTCGAGTATCGTCGTGCGCTTCAGGAGATGGAGCGGATGCGTATGGGCGTCGCTGCGGAGTAAGCCGTGCTGGTCGTCGGGAGAACCATTGCGATCGTCATCGCGGTTGGTTTGCTCGGCTACATCCTCGTCGCCGCCGCGATATACGGCGGCGATGTCGACTGGCGAGTTCTGCTTCTCTTGGCGAGCGTTCCAGTCGGTATCGGCTTTTCCTTTTGGACATATCTCGACAGTGCGAGGGAGGTCAGGGGACGATCGGGCTCCGGGGATTTCCCGGGGCCGCCCGTCGAGCGGGCGGTTACGGATGGCGATCATAGGCGACAGCTCTAACTGCCCCGTCCCATCGATCTTTCGAAAGACATGACATGGCTACGATGACACTTTGGGGCTTCGACGGCTCCACCTACGTTCGCACGGTCAAGATGCTGCTCTCCGAGAAGGGCGTGTCGGATTTCGAGCAGGTTCCTCTCAATGTCCTGAAGGGCGATCCGCAGAAGCCCGAGCATCTTGAGCGCCACCCTTTCGGCAAGGTGCCGGTGCTCGATCATGAAGGTTTGCGCCTTCTCGAGACCTTCGCGATCGCGCGGTATCTCAACGACGTGCTGCCGGGCCCGTCGCTCGTGCCATCCGACGTCAAGGATCGCGCACGGATGGACATGGTGGTCGGGATCATCGACTCCTACGGGTACGGCTCTCTGATCGAAGGTGTCGCGGCCTACCATCTCTTCCCCGACTTCGTCGGTGGCAAGAGCGAGAAGAAGCACCGCGACGGCCTGGACAAGGGTCGCAAGGTGCTGGATTTCATCATGAAGACGAAGGGTGCCTCGCCTTTTCTGGCCGGCGAGGCGCCGAGCCTTGCCGATCTCTATCTCGCGCCGATCGCTTCCTACATCTCGCTGACGCCGGACAAGGACGCGCTCTTCGCGGCCGATGGCTTCGGCGCTTGGTGGGAGCGCGTTCAGGCGATGGAAAGCTACAAGGCGACGACGCCTGATCTCGGCTGAGACCGGCCGGGACCGACAGAGACTGCAGCGCGAGCCGAAAGCTTGCGTTGCAGCTCTAGAGCCCTTCTAAGAACGGCTGAATATCGTATTGTGCAGCGCGGCCACAGTTCGGCCGGCGGGCGGGGATGAACGTCGCTTCGCGACAGTTTCGAGTGGGGTAACGATGGGCAAGGTGACGGGTTTCCTGGAAATCGACCGGCAGACGGCGAAATACCAGCCGGCGTCGGATCGCATCCGGCATTTCCGCGAGTTCACCTTGCCGATGTCGGACGAGGAGGTCGGCAAGCAGGCGGCGCGCTGCATGGATTGCGGCATTCCCTATTGCCACGGCCCGACCGGCTGCCCGATCCACAACCAGATCCCGGACTGGAACGATCTCGTCTATTCCGGCGACTGGGAGAGCGCGATCCGCAATCTCCACTCGACCAACAACTTCCCCGAATTCACCGGCCGCATCTGCCCCGCCCCGTGCGAGGAAGCGTGCACGCTGAATCTGGAGGACACACCGGTCGCCATCAAGACCGTCGAACAGGCAATCGCGGACAAGGCCTACAAGCTCGGGCTCATCCGCCCGATGCCGGCCAAGACGATCTCGGGCAAGCGCGTCGCGGTCATCGGCTCCGGCCCGGCCGGCCTCGCCGCCGCCCAGCAGCTTGGCCGCGCCGGCCACGAGGTCCATGTCTTCGAGCGCGAGTCGCGGCCGGGCGGACTTCTCCGCTACGGCATTCCCGACTTCAAGATGGAGAAGCACTGGATCGACAAGCGCGTCGAGCAGATGAAGGGCGAGGGCGTCACCTTCTTCTGCGGCGTCAATGTGGGCGTCGACCGCAAGCTCGACGAGCTGACGGCGGAGTACGACGCGGTGCTCTATTGCGGCGGGGCGGAGAAGCCGCGCGCCTCGGGCATTCCGGAGGGCGGGCTCACCGGCGTCTACGACGCGATGCCTTATCTCGTGCAGCAGAACCGCCGCGTCGGTTCGGAGCCGGTCGACAGCTCCGGCTGGCCATCGGAGGAGATCTGGGCGGGCGGCAAGCACGTCGTCGTCGTCGGCGGCGGCGACACGGCGTCCGACTGCGTCGGCACGGCTTTTCGCCAGGGTGCCGTGAAGGTCACGCAGCTCGACATCCGGCCCCAGCCGCCGAAGACCGAGAACAAGCTCGAAGTCTGGCCCTACTGGGCGACCAAGATGCGCACCTCCTCCTCGCAGGCCGAGGGCGCGATCCGCGAGTTCCAGGTGGCGACGCTCGAATTCGTCGGCGAGGACGGCCATCTGACCGGCGTGAAATGCGCCGAGGTGGATGCTCGCCGCAAGCCGATCCCGGGAACGGAATTCGTCATCAAGGCCGATCTTGCCTTCATCGCGATCGGCTTTGCCGGCCCGATGGAGACCGGCGTTCTGGCCGATCTCGGCGACCGGTTGACGACGACCTCCGACAGCCGCGGCAATGTCGCCGTCCTGGCGGACGATCGGACCTACCGCTCCTCGGTGGACAAGCTCTACGTCGCCGGCGACGTGCGCCGCGGCCAGTCGCTCGTCGTCTGGGCGATCCGCGAGGGCCGTCAGGCCGCCCATGCGATCGACCTCGCCCTCATGGGCACGACCACCCTGCCGCGCTGAGCGTCTTCGCCGTCCCATGCGCCCTTCGATGGGCGCACGGGACGGCTTCAACGGGGCGTCTGGTCTTCTGCGAAAGGCGATGCGCTGATCGGGGCGCCGGCTTCGGCCTTCGGCTCCGATAGCGGCTCGGCCGGCGGCGAAGGCTCCGTGCTCGTCGCGGCGGGTGAGGCGGCGTCGGCCGGGGAGGCGGGTGCCTTGCTGCCTGCGGTGGCGTTCTGCGCGGCCCAGTCGTCCAGGATGGCGTCGGCAAGGCTCGGCATGGGCTTGGGCGCCTGAATGCCCTGGCCGTTCTTCAGCTGGCGCAGCTCCACGCTGCCGCGCGATATGACGTCGTCGGTGCCGCGCAGCGGCGTCACGGCTTCCGTCTTGCCGCTCCAGTTGAAATTGTCGGCGCGGCCGATCGGCGTCGCCGTAGGCTCGCCCGATACGATCAGGCGCTGGCGCGGGCTCGGCTCGGCGGAGACGAGCTGAGGCGAAGGGCCGCCGAGCAGCGCATCGCCGCCGTCGAGCGAGGGGTCGGCGAGGCCCACGAGCGGCGCCGAGGTCGCGTTGACCGGCCGCGTGGCGGCGGGGACGGCCGCGATCTCGCCCGGCGCGAGCGGGCCGGAGACGGCGGCCGTGCCGAGCAGGCGGAAGAGCGGCTTCTGGGCGAAGAAGGCGAGCTTCTCGGCCCCTTCCGGCGTCATGGTCACGCCGTCGTCGCCGCGCAGGCGCGCCTGCTGGCCGGCAATGTCCGGGCCGGAAACGCTGAAGGCGCCGGATGCGTCCACGAATCCGTCCCAGACATCGACGAAATCGCCGCCGACGCCGGCCGAGGCCTTGCGATAGACCTCGTTGAAGGTCGCCATGTCGGCGCTCATCTTGTCGAACTTGAAGGAAGGCATGCCGACCCAGACGAGCGGCACATCCTTGCCGTCGATCGTCTTGGCGAGCGCGTCGGCGCGTCGGGCATATTCGGCCGACCATTCCGGCGTGCCCGGCATGACGGTCGAGGAGCCCATCGTGATCGGCTGGCGGTCGTTGGAGCCGACCATGACGAGGACGGCGGCGGGCTTGGTTTCCTCGATCATCGGGCCGATCTTGGCGGTCCAGTCGAGATGATCGGTGCGCACGAGCCCGGACGATCCGTCCGCCTTGTTTTCGACGCGGACGGCGGCGTTGGCGATCAGCGTCTCGGCGAGGCCTTGTGCGAGGGACGCCGCCATGAAGTCGCCGACGACGAGAACCGTCTTGGCCGTCGCGCTCTTCTCGACGGGCCCCTTGTCCTCGCCCGCCAGCGCCGCGACGCCGGCGGTCGCCGCGGCGGCGCGGGCCGTCGCCGTCTTGGTGCTTCGGCTGCCGGCCTTTTCGGTGCGGCTCTTGGCGCTGCGCGGCGGTTTGGCTTGGCGCGGCTTGACGCGCGGGCTCTCGATGATGCGGCGGGGCGCGTAGTCGTCGTAAGCAGGCGCCGGGCGCCGCCGCACGCTCGGCCCGAACAGCATGTCCATGATGGTGCGCGGGCGCTCCTGCGCCTGCGCAAGGCTCGGGAGGCCGAGAAGCGGCATGCCGGGCAGGGCGATGGCTGCGGCGAGGGACACGGCCAGCATCCGGCGCATCCGTCGAGCGATCGCTCCAGCTTCGGCAGGCCGCTTCGTCATTCGCGTTCAGTTCCTGCGCAGGAGATCGAGCAGCGCCTTGGAGGCATTTCCGTCGGCATCGACGCCTGCCCGCTTCTGATAAGACATGATGGCGATTTTGGAGCCTTCGCCGATCTTGCCGTCGATCTTGCCGTCATAGAGCCCGTGATGGGTCAGGCGCTGCTGAACCTCGTAGCGCTCCTCCATGTTCAGCCGCTTGTAGCCGCGCGGCCAATCCTGCGCGAACTCGCCCGCGCCGCCGATCCGGTCGGACAGGTGGCCGACCGCGAGCGCGTATTTGTCGGCGTTGTTGTAGGCCTTCAGAACGTAGAAGTTCTTCGTCATGAGGAAGGCGGGTCCGTTCGGGCCGGCGGGAAGGACGAGGTTCGCGTTCTCGCCGGGCGAGGAGAAGTCGCGCCCGCCGACGCGGCGAACGCCGAGCTTGGCCCACTGGCCGACCGTCTTCTTGGAGCCCGCGAGCGCGGCGACCTTTTCAGAGGGCAGCACGACCTCGTAGCCCCAGGTGCGCCCGGTCTGCCAGCCGTTCTTGGCCAGGAGATTGGCGGCGGTGGCCAGCGCGTCGGGCACGGAGGTCCAGATGTCGGCATGGCCGTTGCCGTCCATGTCGGCGCGGTAGAGGCGATAGCTCGTCGGGATGAACTGCGTGTGGCCCATGGCCCCCGCCCAGGAGCCTGTGAGGCCCTGCACGGAAACGTCGCCGTCCTGCACGATCTTCAGTGCCGCGATCAGCTGCGAGCGGGCGAACTTGGCGCGCTTCTTGTCGAGATAGGCAAGGGTCGCCAGCGAGCGCGGAACGCTTCGGACCACGTCCGTGCGCGTCAGGATGCGGCCGTAGTTCGACTCCATCGACCAGATGGCGAGAAGGACGTCGCGATCGACGCCGAAGCGCCTCTCGATGCGATCGAGAACCGGCTTCAGCTTGGCGCGATAGGCCTGCCCCTCGGCGATCGATTCCTCATGGACGCGGTTGTCCATGTAGTCCCAGATCTTGTCCTGGAACTCCGGCTGGAACCGGGCCTTCTCGAGCACCTCCGGATCGGGGTCCGAAATGCCGGCGAAGGCGGCGCGATAGACCTGGCGCGAGACGCCGCTCTTGACGGCCGTCTCCTCGAAGCCGGCGATCCAGCGCTGGAAGCCGGCATCGGCGGCGGCCGGCAGGGCGGTGCCGACATAGAGCGCCGCGGCGAAACAGGCTGCGGCGGCGCGCCTCGTGGCGTGGCTGGACAGTCCTCTCATGGTCGTTCCTCCGAAGAAACCGGCATGCGCCGAGACGAGACGTCCCGATCCGCAATACCGCTGGAGCCTTGGCCGCTGGATCGAACCTTCGTCCGAGGGAGGCTTGGCGATGGTGAGACCGTAGCTGCAGGATGTTAATGGCGTCTTTACCACGATCTTCGCTCGACAACCGCGCCGGAATTGGTTCTTTCCCAGGTTGCTGGTATTTCGCGGCAGAAACGCGGCGTCCGTCGTGTCTGCCCCATAGCCCGAGAAGCACGGTAAAGGCCGGTGCTGCGGGCCGATCTGGAGAAAACGCATGCCGAAAGTACGTAAGGCCGTGTTCCCCGTGGCGGGCCTGGGGACGCGCTTCCTGCCTGCGACGAAGGCGATTCCGAAGGAAATGCTCACCGTCGTCGATCGTCCGGTCATCCAGTATGTCGTGGACGAGGCCCGGCAGGCCGGTATCGAACATCTGATCTTCGTCACCGGCCGGAACAAGGGCGTGATCGAGGATTATTTCGACATTCAGGTCGAGCTGGTCGCCACGCTGAACGAGCGCAACAAGACCAACGAGCTGAACCTTCTGGAGTCCATCCAGCCGCGTCCGGGCACGGCGAGCTTCACGCGCCAGCAGGCGCCGCTCGGCCTCGGCCATGCCGTGTGGTGCGCCCGCGAGCTCGTCGGCAACGAGCCCTTCGCGCTGCTTCTGCCCGACATGATCATGCAGGCCGAAGAGGGCTGCCTGAAGAAGATGGTCGAGCTCTACGACGAGACGGGCGGCAACATCATCTCCGTCGAGACCTGCGATCCCGCCGAGACCAACAAGTACGGCATCGTCGGGCGCGGCCCGGATGCGGGCATCGGCTTCAAGATCGAGGGCATGGTCGAGAAGCCCGCGCCCGAGAAGGCGCCCTCAAACTTCTTCATCTCGGGCCGCTACATCCTGCAGCCGGAAATCTTCGACATTCTGGAGACCCAGGAGAAGGGCGCCGGCAACGAGATCCAGCTCACCGACGGCATGCTGAAGCTCGCCGCGCAGCAGGACTTCTTCGGCTACCACTTCACCGGCCGCACCTTCGACTGCGGCTCGAAGGAAGGCTTCATCGAAGCGAACGTCGCCTTCGCGCTCTGGCGCAGCGACATTCGCAACAAGGTGTTGGACAACCTGAAGGTGCTGATGGAAACGGTCGAGCCCGCCGGCAAGGCCTGATCTACGCGACAGGCATTCGCGACCGGGCGCAGCGGCGTCCGGTCGCGAGACTTGATGGTCAGCGGACGGCTTCAGGCGCCTTGACGCCGCCGTCCGGCGAGACCAGCGAAGGCAATCCGCGGTTCAGCGCTGGACGCGCAGGCCGATCCGGACGGAATCGGCATCGTAGTCGCCGCCGGGCGTTTCGCTGTCGAGACGCTCGTGCCGCACGAGGCCCGTGACCGCGAAGGTCCGGTTGAGCCAGTGCACGAAGCCGGCTTCCACCCCGTAGCTCGTCTCCCGATCCAGCCGGAT
This sequence comes from Aureimonas sp. Leaf427, assembly GCF_001425485.1. Lineage (GTDB taxonomy): Bacteria > Pseudomonadota > Alphaproteobacteria > Rhizobiales > Rhizobiaceae > Plantimonas. The sequence continues at coordinate 32,868 of NZ_LMQW01000053.1, forward strand.
ATCGGCGTCGCGATAGGCGACGGAGAGCGCGCCCGTCAGGTCCGTGCGCGCGGTCAGGCGATGGCGCAGGGCCAGGCCGCCTTCGTAGAGGGTCGAGGTCGTGGCGGTCAGCGTGTCCGGCTCGAAGCTGGTCGCGGCGGAGAAGACGAGATCGGTTCCGCGTTGGGGCGACCAGACGATCCGCGCATCGACCGTCGGCGCGCCGAGCGTCTCCAGCCCCGCCTCGTCCGGCACGTTCCAGGCATAGCCGGCGGCGAACTCGCCGAGAAACTTTTCACCGAGATCGAAGGCGAGACCGCCGCGCAGGGACTGGATCAGCGAATCGCGCTTCAGGCCGTCGAAGCTGCGCTCCTCGTCGAAGCTGCGCCGGCCGAGGCTGCCCGCGACGAAGGGCTGGATCGCGGGCGACAGTTCGTAACCGGCTCGAAGGCCCGCCGTCGTCGTGGTGTAGTTCTCGTCGAGGCTGGCGAAACCCGGCCTTTCCTCCCGCGAGGTCGTCTCGCGCAGGGTCGTGGCGTCCACGCCGAGCTTTGCCCGGCCGAAGGCCCGCTCCACCTTCGCGCCCGCCGAATAGGTCAGGATGTCCGGCCGATCGCCTGCTGCCTCGAAGGGGGACAGCTCGACCGGGTCTTCCTTGCGGTACTGAACGGCGCCGGTGAAGGTCGCGCTCGTCAGGCGGTCGATGTCGAGGCGCATGCGTCCGTCCAGAGCCAGCTTGGGCTCGGACTCCACGAGGCCCTCGAAATTGCGGCGATAGGAGACGAGCCCGTTCAACTCGGCCTGATGGCGCGACCAGTCTGACAGGAGGCGCAGGGCCAGCTCGGTCTCGGACAGGCCGCCGGATGCGCCGCCGGGGCTGCGGCTAAGATTGGTCGAGGCGCCGAGGCTCTGGTCCAGCGTCGAATAGAGCACGAAGCTGCCGGCGCGGATGCCGACCGGCGCGAAGGCATCGTCGCGATCGAGGGGAACCGAGGGCCGCAGGCCCGTGACGGGCAGGTTAATGCGCCCGCCGATCCCGTCCGATCCGCGCGACGTCGCGGCGCTGGCGGGAACGGCGAGGTCGAGGGAGCGCACGCTCCGGCGCTGGGCGTCGATCAGGAGATCGTTCTCGCCGGCCGCCGAAGAGCCTGCGGGCGGCTCGGCGAGGATGGCGGCGGAATCGGGATAGGTGCCCGCCGCCTGCGCGGGGCTCGACGCGAGATTGTCCGGCCGGGCCGCCCGCCGACCTTCGGCGCTCGTTGCGGGGCCGTCCATCAGGTCGAAGGGCTCTTCCGGCGCTTCCGCCGCTCGGTCGCGATCCTCGCCGGGCGCAATCCCGTCGAGATCGTCCAGCCGCGTGCGCTGCCCGTCCGCCGGGCTGGGCGGCGTCTCGTAGAAGGTTCGCGCCGGCGCCGGCGCGAGCGTCGTGCTCGGGCCGGTCGCGCCCGTGCGGCGCTGGTCGCCTGCGAGGTCCGCGGAGGAGCCGGTGCGCAGGCCCGCCGCCGCGAGATCGCCGGACGCGGAGACGGACCGCGCGGCCGAAGGCGTCTCCGCCGCCCCGGTCGACAGCGTGAAGAGGCAGGCGCTGCCGGCCGCAAGCGCCGCGATGCGTCGAAGGATCGGGGAACGGGTGGACTTCAACGCGGCACCGGGCTGAGCATCGGTCCACATGGACCCGCGCCGACCCTAGAAGGCCAGGATGGAGGGAAGCTGACGCGGGGCTCGCCTCGCGCCAGGGAAGCCCGGCGCTGAGCGTCGTCCCGCCTGTCGCAGACCCCGGCCGCGACATCGGCGAGCGATGCCGCTCTCCGCCGTCAGGGCTGCGGCGTCTTCGTCCGGCTCGATGCTGCGGCCTCGACGATCAGCGTCGAGCCGTTCGCTCCGACGATGCGCACGCGCGCTCCCTCCGGCAGGTCCGGCCCTTCGGCGGTCCACCAGCTGTCGTCGATCGCGACCCTGCCGCGTCCGGCGGCGATCGGCTCGCGCACGGTGGCGACGCGGCCGACGAGCCGCTCCGTGCCGGTCTTCAGCGTGGGCGACGCCGCTTCGTCGCGCGACCCGTACCAGAGCCGGCCGATGAGGACGGCGACGGCGGAGACCACGATGAAGGCGACGATCTGCTGTTCCCAGCCGAACCATCCGGCCGAACCGAGCAGGACGACATTCGTGCCGACGACGATCGCCGCGATGCCGAGAAAGAGGAAGTAGACGCCCGGCGCGACGATCTCGAGGATGAGGAAGACCAGCCCCAATATCCACCAGCCGTAATTGCCGAGGAGGTCGATCATGGCGTCTTGCCGAAGGGCGGGGCGTCGAAGCTGACCGTCGTCGCGGGAACGCTCTGGGTTCGCCGCGATGGGCCGGCCGCGGGCTTCGGCGGCTGGGGCGGCGGGGCGTCCGGGAAGGAGGCTTTCGCCAGTTCGGCGATGCCGCCGATCGCGCCGATGAGGGAGGAGGCCTCCAGCGGCATAAGAATGACGCGCTGGTTGTTGGCGGAGGCGAGCTTGCCGAGGGCCTCGGTGTATTTCTGCGCCACGAAATAGTTCAGTGCCTGGACGCTGCCGGAGGAGATCGCGTCGGAGACGACGCGGGTCGCGTTGGCCTCGGCCTCCGCCAGACGCTCCCGCGCCTCCGCCTCCAGAAAGGCCGCCGCCTTGCGGCCTTCAGCTTCCAGGATCTGCGACTGCTTTTCGCCCTCCGCGCGCAGGATCTTGGCATTGCGCTGGCCTTCCGCCTCCAGCACCTCGGCGCGCTTCTCGCGCTCGGCCTTCATCTGCCGGGCCATGGAGTCTACGAGATCGCGCGGCGGGTTGATGTCCTTGATCTCGATGCGCGTGATCTTGATGCCCCAGGAATGGGCGGCCTGATCGGCGACGCGCAGGATGCGCTCGGAGATCGCATCGCGGTTGGAGAGGAGTTCGTCGAGATCCATCGAGCCCATGACCGAGCGAAGGTTGGTCATGACGAGATTGAGGATCGCGTTCTCCAGCCCGGACACTTCGTAGGCCGCCGCCGCGGCATCGAGGATCTGGTAGAAGGCGACGCCGTCGGCCGCGACCGAGGCGTTGTCGCGGGTGATGACCTCCTGCGTCGGGATGTCGAGCACCTGCTCCATCATGTTCAGCCGGCGGCCGATGCGCTCGATGAAGGGCGTCGTGATGTTGAGGCCGGGCGTCAGCGTGCGCGTGTACCGGCCGAATCGCTCCACCGTGTAGGCATAGCCCTGCGGCACCGTGCGCACGGTCGAGACAAGGAGGAAGATGCCGAGGATGAGGAGGACGACGAGAAAGACGCCGAAACCTGTCACTTCCATCATCCGAGGGGACCTTTCCGTTGAGACACCTGCGGCCAAGGCTTGCCCGTTCGACGTGCCCGCCGCAACTGCAAACGAGTCAAAGGGCCGGTTCGACCGCCGGCTCCGGGCGCGGGCGCGCCAGATAGACGCCGGCCAGCACGAGAATGCCGCCTGCGACCTGAACGAGATCGGGCCGCTCGCCCGCGAAGGCCCAGGCGAAGAGCGCGGCCGCGACGGCTTCCACGAAGATCACCAGCGAGGAGAAGGAGGCGGAGAGAACGCCGAGCGCGATGGAGAGGAGGCCTTGGCCGCCGGCATGGCTGACGATGCCGAGCGCCAGGAGATTGACGATCCCCGAGACCGTGCCGGGGAAGAAGGCTTCGCCCGAAAGGAGTGCGGCCGCGAAGAGGCCGAGCGTCGTGACGAGCGTCGACAGGAGCGTCATCGTCCCCGCCGCGAAACTGCCCCGCGCGCGCCGGGCGGCGAGGAAATAGAGGCCGAAGAAAAAGGACGTGGCGATGCCGTAGAGATCGCCGAGCAGGCGGGAATCGTCGGACCCGGCCGAATGGAAGATGAGCAGCGCCGCGCCGAGAAGGCAGACGGCAAGGCCTGTCAGCGTGTTGCGCGAGACCTTCTCGCCGAGCGTGATCGGCGAGAGGATCGCCACCCAGACCGGCGCGAGGCACGCAAAGAAGGTGGCGTTGGCGATCGAGGTGTTGGCGATGGCCAGATGCCAGAAGATGAGATCGCCCGTGAAGAACAGTCCGGCCAGAAGCACCGCGCCGTAGGGCCGGGAGCGCGGCGCGGCGCCGGGGAGGGGGCGCTCCATCACCGACCAGAGGGCGAGCACGGGCAGACTGAGCGCGACGCGCCAGAAGGCGCTGGCAAAGGGGCCGACCTCGGAGTGGCGCACGAAGACCGGCGAGATGCCCATGGCGAGGGCGCCGAGCACGAGAAGCCCGAGGGCCGCCGCCGCCGAGATGGGGATCGCGGCCTTCGGCAGCCGGGCAAGGGGCAGGGTCATGGCAGGTCAGCTCTTTCGGACGCGGTCGCCCTTCGCCTTGAAGACCGGCGCGGCAGGGGTGATATGCGACATGGAAACGGATCGGGCAACGAGGAGCGGATCATGGCTGCCGACGAGGACAAGCGCATCGCCTACGAGGCCGCGGCCTTTCGCAGGCTCCTGTCGCATCTCAGCGAGCGATCGGATGTCCAGAACATCGATCTGATGAATCTCGCCGGCTTCTGCCGCAACTGCCTTTCCAACTGGTATCGCGAGGCGGCCGAGGCGGCGGGCGAGCCGATGACGAAGGAGGCCTCGCGCGAGATCGTCTACGGCATGCCCTATGACGAGTGGCGCGCGCTCCACCAGAAGGAGGCCGCGCCGGATGCGGCGGCGGCCTTTGCCGCGCGCCAGCCGCACGGCTGACCTTCCGCAGCGAATCATACCGACGAGCCTTGGAATTCACTTGTTTCGCCGGAGTGGCCAGCGTTGGGCTCAGGTCGCGGCCGACAGGCCGTTCCGGCGAAACAGGTCAATTCGAGGGCTCGTCGGTATTAAGGCCGTTCCACCGTTCAAACCGCGTGCGCTTTCTGCTAGTGCCGCGGGCGGACGCCGTTGAAGCTGCCGTCGATGCCCGGAGCGGGCGTCCGGCGGCCGATCGGTGAAAGACCGGAGCAGGGGACCACCCATGAGCGATGCGAACGCCGAGACGAACGTTGCGGCGGAGGAACTGCGGGCCTTCATCGAGCGCATCGAGCGCCTGGAGGAAGAGAAGAAGACGATCGCCGACGACATTAAGGATGTCTACGGCGAGGCGAAGGGGCGCGGCTACGACACGCGCGTCCTGCGTAAGATCGTCTCCATCCGCAAGCAGGACCAGAACGAGCGCGCCGAGCTCGATGCGATCCTCGAGCTCTATCTCCAGGCCCTCGGCATGATGTGAGCGGCGGGCGCGGGATACCGTCCGGCATCCCGCATCCCATGCTCGCGACCGTAACCCTCGGCGATCAGGCGCGCAGGGCCGCCTCGATATCATCGAGCAGCTTGTCGCGGCCGATGCCCGTCAGGAACGGCAGGCCCTTGAAGGTCGGGCGGCCGAGATCGTCCGGGACCGGGGTCGTCGCGACGATGAGGTCTGCGTCGGCGGCAAGGCCGCGCACCTCCGTCGCCTTGCACTGGCGCACGTCGACGGGAATGCCTCGCTCGGCCATCGCTTCTTCGATCGCCACCGCAACGACGGTCGAGGTTGCCACCGCGGTGCCGCAGGCGATCAGAACGGTTTTGCGCCGCATGGACGTTCTCCTAGAGGTTTGTCAGGGATAGGTGGAAGCCGCTTGTCTCGAGAAGACAAGCGACGACAGCGGAGTCCGGAGTCCGCCGGTTTCGGGATGAACCGGACGGAGTCTAGGACTCGAGAGCCGTGAAGGCTTCGTCGGGGTTGCGGGCCGCCGCGAGGCGCGCCAGCCGTTTTTCGTCGGACAAGGCTTCGATCACGGCCTGTAGCAGAGGGATCTGCTCGGCCTTGTCCTTGATGGCGAGCGCGAAGACGATGCGCACGTCGAGCCCCGTGTCGGGATCGTCCATCGACTGGAAGCGGACGGGCTCCGGCAGGATCGCCAGCCCGACGGCCGCCTCGACCACATGCTCGGGGTCGGTATGGGGGATCGCGGCATTGAGGTCGCCGAGCGGCAGGCCGGTCGGCATCGTCTCCTCGCGCGTCCGGGCGGCGGGGCCCCAACTCGGATGCACCCGGCCGATCTCCTGCAGCCGTGCCGCGAGATGGTCGATAGCCTCCCCGTGGTCGGCGGCCGGCATGCCGACGAGGACGGCGCGGCGATCGAGATATCGGCGCAGAAGGTCGCTCACGCCCGCTTCTCCATCGGGCGCGCAGGCACGGTCGCGGGAACCGGGGTCGGCTCTTCGGCCCCGGCCAGCCGCTTCATGGCCCCCGGCGCGGCGCGCCAGACGAGAAGGAGGGCGACGACGCCGGCCAGCACCAGAAGAAGCCCGACGAGGCCGAGCATCTCGGTCAGGCGGATCACGATCCAGGGGATGTAGAGGAAGCCGTCCACGACGCTGGTGATGCCGGTCGCATTGGCGGGGATGGCGAAGCCGGAATCGGCGGCGGTCGTCGTCATCAGCGGCGAGAGGGCCATGCCGACATAGAAGCCGACGACAAGCGTCACCGTGCCGATCACCACCATGCGGAAGACGTTGCCGTTGACGATGGGCGCGGCCATCGCGACCACGAAGGGGATCACGGCGAGATCGGCGAAGAGGATGATCCGGTTGCCGGGAAGGATCAGCGACAGGAGGATCGCGACCGGCACGAGGATCAGCGACGACGCGATGGCGGCGGGGTGGCCGATCAGGATGGCCGAGTCGAGGCCGACATGGATTTCCCGGTCGCCGGCCCGCTTCTGAACGAAGTCGCGTGCGGCTTCCGAGACGGGGATCAGGCCTTCCATCAGGATCTTCACCATGCGCGGCAGAAGCAGCATGACGGCTGCCAGGCTCATGCCGGTCTGCAGGCTCTTGGTGATGACGGTGCCGAGATCGGCGGAGCCGGCATAGGCGACGAGGCCGAGCACGAGGCCGATCATCAGGCCCATCACGATCGGCTCGCCGAAGACGCCGAGACGGCGCTGGACGGTTTCCGTGTCGACGCGGATGCGGTTGACGCCGGGGATGCGGTCCATGATCCAGTTCAGCGCGATGGCGAGCGGCACGATCTGAGCGGAAGCCAGATGCGGCACGGACACGCCGGGCACGCCGTAGAAGCGCTGCACGCCCTTGGCCGTCCAGTCGGCGAGCACGAGCGACAAAGCGGCCATCAGCGCCGCCGCGAGAAGGCCGTAGCCGAGACTGCCGGTCGCGGCGACGACGAGCGAGCCCACGAAGGCGAAGTGCCAGAAGTTCCAGACGTCGACGTTGAGCGTGCGCGTCAGTCCCGTGAACAGGAGGGCGACGTTGACGAGGATGCCGATCGGGATCACCCAGAGGCCGACCGAGGAGCCGAAGGCGATCGCCGCGGCCGACGGCCAGCCGACGTCGACGATGTCGCGCTGCATGCCGGTGTTGGTGACGATCGCCTGCGCCACGCCGCCCAGCGTCGTCAGCATGAGGCCGAGCACGAGGTTGATGCCGATGAAGGCGATGCCGATGGTCAGGCCCGCCCGGAAGGCGCGGCCCGGCTTGGCGCCGAGCACCAGCGCGATCACGAAGATGATGATGGGAAGAAGGACGGTGGCGCCCAGCGCATCCACCACGCCCTTCAAGGCGGCAAGTATGTCGACCAACGTATCCTCCCGAATGACAGGCGGGGCCGGCTCTTCGAGCGTCCGGTTCCTCCGCGCCTGTCATCCTGAACACCTGTTCGATAAACTTGCAATATGTTCCAGGGACGGTTCCCGGTCATTCTTCGTCGCGATGTCAGCCGAGAGCGAAGTCGAAGAGGAGCTTCACGTTGAGCGCCGCGATGACGATGGCGATGAAGACGGCGATGGCGACAAGCCATTTCGGCGCGACCAGGGCGCCCATCTTCGCCTTGTTGGAGGTGAACATCACCAGCGGGAAGACGGCGAAGGAGAGCTGGAGGCTGAGCACGACCTGCGTGAGGATCAGAAGTTCGGCCGTGCCGGCATCGCCGTACCAGATGGTGACGCCGGCGGCCGGGATGATGGCGATGCCGCGCGTGATCAGGCGCCGCAGCCACGGTGCCAGCTTGATGTCGAGGAAGCCCTCCATCACGATCTGCCCGGCAAGCGTCGCCGTCACCGTCGAGTTGATGCCGCAGCAGAGGAGTGCCACGCCGAAGAGCGTCGGCGCGACGGCGAGGCCGAGAAGCGGGGCGAGCAGGGAATGCGCCTCGCCGAGTTCGGCGACCTCCGTGCGCCCCGTCGTGTGGAAGACCGAGGCCGCCAGGATCAGGATCGAGGCGTTGATCAGAAGCGCGAAGCAGAGCGCGATCGTGGAATCCAGCGTCGCGAAGGTCAGCGCCTGACGCTTCTCCGGCAGGGTCTCGCCGAAGGCGCGTGTCTGCACGATGCCCGAATGGAGATAGAGATTGTGCGGCATGACGGTCGCGCCGAGAATGCCGAGGGCGAGATAGAGCATTTCCGGGTTGGTCACGATCTCCGTCGTCGGCGCGAAGCCGCGAATGACGTCGCCCCAGTTGGGATCGGCCAGCGCGATCTGGACGGCGAAGCAGACGGCGATGACGCCGAGCAGGCCGATCACCAACGCCTCCACCCAGCGGAAGCCGAGCCTCTGGAGGAAGAGGATCAGGAAGACGTCGAGCGCCGTGATGACGACGCCGATCTCCAGCGGAATGCCGAAGATCAGGTTGAGGCCGATGGCCGTGCCGATGACCTCGGCGATGTCGGTCGCGATGATGGCGATCTCGGCGAGCAGCCAGAGCACGAAGGCGACGGGCTTGGGAAAAGCATCGCGGCAGGCCTGGGCGAGATCGCGCCCCGAGGCGATGGCGAGGCGCGCGCAGAGCGACTGAAGCACGATCGCCATGATGTTGGAGACGAGCGCCACGACGAGGAGCGTGTAGCCGAAGCGCGATCCGCCGGCGATCGAGGTCGACCAGTTGCCGGGGTCCATGTAGCCGACGGCGACGAGATAGCCCGGCCCCATGAAGGCGGCCGCCTTGCGCAGATTGGGGCCGCCGAGACCGACGCGGACGGAACGGTGGACATCGGACAGCGAACCTTCCGGCCGCGCCCGCCGCCATCCACCGGCTTCGCCCACCCTGATTGCCTCGTCGGTCATCGTCGAAACCCCTCGTCGACGTGCCGGCCCGTCGCTTGCTGCGATCGGCCGCACGAACCTGTCTTCGAGCCCGGCGCCGAAAAGCGCCGGACGATCCATCCGCCCGGACTTTAGGTGCACGGCACCAAAGTTGTCCAGTGACAAACTTTGTGGCTTCGACAAATCACTGCGCAGATGCGAACGGCGCCGAGCACGGCGCCCCGACGCGGGGCGCGGCGTGTTTCAAATCCGGAATCGATGGCGCTCGCTTCCCGTCTCTTGGAGACGATGCTTGGCGGCCGGAGGATGCGCTGGATCGCCGACAAGCGGGAAGTGCCTCGCGACCGGCCGCTCGCGGCTTGCAGCAGTTTGGCGGATGGCGGTCGGAACGGGCGCGTTGTCTCGGGCAGACGTCGAAGATGCGGCTCGACCCGAAGGGAGCGCGACGCTGTCAGTGATTTCGCTTGCGGGGGGCCGGTTGCAAATCCGCCCTCATCCCTCGAAGGCAAGCAGGTGAAGCGCGCTGACCACACGCGACTGTACGGTATCGTACCAATGGCGGCAGGGAAGGGTCGATGAGCTCTTTCGGAGCGAGACGGGGCTGCACCGGTCGTACAGTCGCTCCGATGCGGCTGACCGATCATGTCAGGCCTCGGTTCGATACCCGCGGACGTGCGACGGCAATCTTTGTCTTCGGCCGTCACTGGCCTTGAACGAGGAGCGCCAGCCGCTCCCCGCCTCCTGTCGGGTCAGGCGCGGCCGCGGCGGCGCTTGTGGCCGAGGCCCATCTGCTTGGCCAGGCGCGAGCGAGCGGCGGCGTAGTTCGGCGCAACCATCGGATAATCGGCGGGAAGATCCCACTTCTCGCGATATTCTTCGGGCGAGAGATTGTAGTGGGTCATGAGGTGCCGCTTCAGCGACTTGAACTTCTTCCCATCCTCCAAGCAGACGATGTAGTCGTCCGTAACCGACTTCTTGACGGGAACCGCGGGCTTGGGCTTTTCGGCGACGAGAGCTGCGGGCCCGGCATTGGTGCGCCCGAGCGCGCCGTAGACATCCGCGATCAATGACGGAAGATCCGTAACAGCAAGAGAGTTGTTGCTGACATAGGCCGCCACAACCTCGGCCGTCAGTTCCATCAGTATCTCGTTGCCTTCGATGTGTTCCAACTGGTCCATGTGACAACCAATCCTTGTGGTGCGTGGTGCAAGCAGTTGCGCAAGTGCAACGGGACAGCGTTCCGTTCTTCCAGGCGAGCATCTAGCGAGGTCGAGAGAAAGTCGATAGAACTTTTATTGATAGAGAATTACTTCATGTCAAGGCGAAAGACGATGTTTCTGGCCATCGTGCGATCTGTATAAAGCTCAATACAAAGCCATGTCGGTCGCAACTCTTGATTTAACGGGCGTTGATCGCTTGCGAAGGTTCCCTTCGAAGCGCAGGCGAGTGCGATCGACGGTTTCATCGGAAGACAATTTCGCTTACCGCGAAATCGTGTCGATGGAAACGATATGTCGGACAAAATTCGAAATTGATTCGCCGCGTCTGAGTAAGTCCAAAAATAAGGTTGTGTCGGCTTAGTGTCTAGAACGCGGCTCGTAAGTTGTTCGGCATCCCGGTCGAAGGTGACAAGACGGTGTCGGGTCTTCGGCGAGTTCAACGGGTGAAAAGCCCGTCCGGTTGCATGTCAGTTCATCTCGACCGGACAAAGGTTGTGCCGCCTCGCTTGCCCTGCGATGGACGCTGCGAGTTCGGTGAGGTCGAAGACTATGGTGATGGGTGACGACCGCGCTCGTCGGCGTCATCCGAAGCATCGGCGACAGGGCGGACGAGAAGCCTGAAACGAAAGATGCCGGCCGCGATGGTCGCGATCCGGCATCTTGTCCGTCAGATGATCGAGTCTGCTTTATTCTTCCGCGAAGGCGGCGGTCATCGCCATCTCGATGCGCGACTGAATGGCGTCCTGGTTCGGCTGCGCCGCCGCGGGCGCAGGTGCAGCGCTGGCCGACTTGCGGACGAAGCGTCCGGTCTTGCCGTCCGGGATCGCATCGAGGGCGGCGGCCGCGGTCGGGCGCTTCTTGGCGGGCGCCGGGTTGGAGGCGACGATGAGGTTCTGGCGCGGGGTCGTCGCTGCCGCCGTCGGCTTCGGTGCCCGAGCGGAGATGGAAGCGGTCAGGGTCGCCTTGTCGAGGGGCGCCGCACTCAGCGCATGCGGCGCCGGGGCGGTCGCGGCCACGCGGGACGGCATGGCGGACGGCGTCGGAACCACGATATTGGCGATTTCGCGAATGGCCTCGGCGCTGGCCGGCTTGGCCGGCTGGCCCGCCAGGATCGCCTCGAAGGGCGGGCGGCTGCGCGGCGTCGGGACGGCATAGGCCATCTGCGCCGGAGCGTCGGCTTCGATCGCCTTCACCTCGGGCGAGGCCTCGACGGCGGCCATCAGGGCGGAGACCTCGTCACGCGGCGCCGCCGGCTGCGGCATGGCGGGCGCGGCGAGTTTGGAGGCCACGCGCTGCGGCGCCCATTGCGGAAGCGGAACGCGCTTGGGCACCAGCGAAGCGACCTCGGTCTCGGCGATGGCAGGTTCGGCCGCAGGCGCGGCGGGGCGCTCCGCGATGCCGGCCGGCGGGGTCGGAGCACTCGTGTCGAACGTGTCGCGGATCGGCAGGGGGACGCCGCCGGGCAGAATTCTCGGCTTCTGCACCGGCACCATGGCGGCGACGGCGACCGGAGCGTCGTCCTGCTTCGCGGCTGCCGGCTCGGGCGCCTTCTTGGCGACTTCGCGCTTCGGCTCGGTCTGCGCTGCCGCGACCACGACGTCCGCGTTGTCCTCCTCCTCGTCGGCACCGCCGCCAAAGAGGGCTGCGAAGAGAGTCTTGCCGCCGCCGCGCGAGGGCGCGGAGGCCATCATCGTCGCGCTGGCGCCCTTGCGGGACTTGTAGGCGGCCAGAGCCTGCTCGTAACCCGGCAGCGGCTTGCCGTCGGTCGGAACGTGGATCGTGTTGCCCTTCGGGAAGACGGCGACGAGCTCCTTGCGGCTCATGCGCGGCCAGTGGCGCACGTTGCCGACGTCGAAATGGACGAAGGGCGAACCGGAGCGCGGATAGTAGCCGACGCCGCCGACCTCCATCTTGAGGCCGATCTCGCGCATCTTCTTCAAAGGCACGTCGGGGATGAAGAAGTCCATCGCACGACCCTGCGTGTGCTGGCTTTCCTTGGCGACGCCGGAGGAGCGCGAGCGCAGCATGTTGTTCGTGCCGGGCGAGCGGAAGCCGCAGACGACGTTGATGTAGTCGCGCGAGCCGGACTGGCGGTAGGCTTCCCAGATCAGGTCGAGAAGACGCTTGTCCATCTGCGTCGGCTGCTTCTTGCGCCAGTCGCGGAGGAACCAGTTCAGGTCTTTCAGGCCCTGCGGCAGGTAGCGTCCGTCCTTCTTGAAGGCGATCGCGACCTTTTCCTTGGTGTGGAGATTGTAGAGTTTGAGGACCCGGGTCTCGGCCGTGGCCGCCCCCGTCATCAGTGTGAAGGAAAGGAGACCCAGGGCCGCCACGGAAGCAACGCGCATCGACATGCGGCCGAGCAGGTCGTTCAGTCCGATCATTCGGTCCTAGTCCCTCATATACCGATCTCGGCGACGGTGAAATCCAGCCAGAAATCAATAACTTCGAATGGTTAACAGAGTCTTGCCGGCCCTGTCGTGCAACGCTGAAGACGAGTGTTCATCTCTCTCGCGACTGCGGCACGAAGATGACGCTTAGCCGAAAATCGTCAAAGGGCAAAAGAAAAGACTCCCAACCTTTCAGGAGGGAGCTAACGAAGAAGGCGATTCGCGGCCCGTTTCCGCCTCGCGATCCGTGTCCGGATCGACGTCGATTCCGTAGTCGCGGACCTTGCGATAGAGGGTCGAGCGACCGATCCCGAGACGCCGCGCGATCTCGCTCATCCGCCCGTCGTAGCGCCGCATGGCGAGGCGGATGATGTCGGCCTCCACCGCCTCCAGCGGGCGCAGATCGCCGGCCGCGTCGAAGACGGACAGCTCCGCTTCGCCCTGTGCCTCCGGCGGAAGAGGCTCGGCGGGCGGCGCCGGCTCGTTCCATCCGCTATCGTCGCTCCGGCCGATGTCGACGAAGGGCAGGATCTGTGGGAAGTCGGCGGGCTGGAGAACCGGGCCCTCCGCGACGACGGTGGCGCGGTGGAGCACGTTTTCGAGCTGGCGGATATTGCCGGGCCAGTCGTAGGCGAGGAGCAGCCGTCGCGCCTCCGCCGACAGGCGCGGAACGGGATCGACGCCTTCGAGGCTCGCAAAGCGCTTCAGAAGGTTCGCCGCGAGGCCGTCGATCTCCAGGCGCCGCTCCCGCAGCGGGGGGATGCGGATCGAGAGCACGTTCAGGCGGTAATAGAGATCCTCGCGAAAGCGGCCGCTGCGCACGTCGGCGGCCAGGTCGCGATTGGTCGCCGACAGGATGCGAACGTCCGCGCGCACCGGCGCTCTGGCGCCGACGGGGTCGATCTCGCCGGTCTGGAGAACGCGCAGCAGCTTCACCTGGGCTTCGGGCGGAAGCTCGCCGATCTCGTCGAGAAAGAGCGTGCCGCCGGAGGCTTCGAGGAAGCGGCCGGTGCGGCGCTCCGTGGCGTCGGTGAAGGCTCCCTTTTCATGGCCGAAGAGGATGCTTTCCACGAGCTGCGCGGGGAGGGCGCCGCAATTGACCGCGACGAAGGGCGCTTTCGCCCGTGGGCCCGCGGCGCGGATGGCGGAGGCCAGCCATTCCTTGCCGACGCCCGTCTCGCCCTCGATGAGGACGGGAATGGTCGAGCCGGCCGCGCGCCGGGCGACCGTGATCGCCGAGGCCATGGCCGGGCTCGGCGTGCCGTCGAGGCTGCCGGGCGCTCCGCTGCCCGCGCGCTCGCGGGCCGGGCGCTTGGCGGCGGAGAGCTTCAGCGCGTGGCCGATCGTGGCGCGCAGCTTTTCCGGCGAGACCGGCTTCACCACGAAATCGAAGGCGCCGGCCCGCATGGCCTCCACGACGGTCTCGACGCCGCCGCGCGCGGTCTGGACGACGACAGGCACCTCGCGCCCGTCGCGGCGCAGCGCCGCGAGCACGTCGAGCCCGCCGACGTCGGGCATGCTGAGGTCGAGCACGACCGCCGCGATGTCGCGGCCGGACGCCCCGCGCAGGATGTCGAGCGCGCGTGCGCCGCCATCGGCCGTGCGGGCGCGGTGGCCCATGCGCGTCACCTGCGCCTCCACGAGGCGAAGCTGGACGGGGTCGTCGTCGACCACGAGGATATCGGCTGTCATGAACGACGCCTTCGAGTTGTCCGGGACCGATCGGTCCGAACCGGCATTATCGCTGACAGGGTGCTTCGATTGGCTTGACGATCACGCTCAACGCACCCTTAACCGGTGCATTCCTCGTTCGTCGTGCCTTCCCCGCGGAAGACCACGACGGCCGGACGCACCGAACCGGAGCTTGCCCGATGACCGCCCACCCTCGCGCCGTCCTCTCCTCCCGATCCCCTGCCGGCCGATCCTCTGCCGGCGACGGCGCCTTCCGCGCGGACGAGCTGCCCAGCTGGAACCTCTCCGACCTATATGCGGGCATGGACTCCCCGGAGATCGCGGCCGATCTCGCCAGAAGCGCCGAACTGGCCAGCGCCTTCCAGCAGCGCTGGCGCGGCAATCTCGAGACCGAAGTGGCGCTGCCGGGCGGGGGCGGGCTTGCCGAGGCCGTTCGCGCCTTCGAGGGCCTGGAGGAAATCCTCGGCCGGCTCATCTCCTATGCCGGTCTCGTCTATTCCGGCGACACGTCCGATCCCGAGCGCGCCAAGTTCTACGGCGACATTCAGGGCCGGATCACCGACATCTCGTCCAAGCTCCTGTTCTTCGCGCTGGAGCTGAACCGGCTGGACGACGCCGCCATCGACCGCGCCATGGCCGAAAGCGCGGAGCTTGCCCGCTACCGGCCGTGGATCGTCGATCTGCGCAAGGACAAGCCCCATCAGCTGGAGGACCGCGTGGAGGAGCTCTTCCACGAGAAGTCGATCACCGGCCATGGCGCCTGGAACCGGCTCTTCGACGAGACGATGACGGCGCTGCGCTTCGAGGTGGACGGGGAGGAACTGGCGCTGGAGGAGACGCTGAACCTTCTTCAGGATGCGAACCGCGCCCGTCGCAAGGCGGCGGCTGCGGCTCTCGCCCGGACCTTCGGCGAGAACCTTCGCACCTTCACGCTGATCACCAACACGCTCGCCAAGGACAAGGAGATCTCCGATCGCTGGCGCGGCTTCTCCGACGTCGCGGAGAGCCGGCATCTGGCAAACCGCGTGGAGCCGGCCGTGGTCGATGCGCTGGCCAAGGCGGTGGCCGAGGCCTATCCGGCCATTTCCCACCGCTACTATGCGATGAAGGCCAAGTGGCTGGGGCTGGAGATGCTGGAGGTCTGGGACCGCAACGCGCCCCTGCCGGACAGCCAGCGCCGCGACATTTCCTGGGCCGAGGCGCGCCGGACGGTGATCTCGGCCTATGCCGGCTTCTCGCCCGAGATGGCCGAGATCGCGGAGCGCTTCTTCGACCGGAACTGGATCGACGCGGGCGTGCGGCCGGGCAAGTCGCCCGGCGCCTTCGCGCATCCGACCGTGCCCTCGGTGCACCCCTACGTGCTGCTCAACTATCTCGGCAAGCCGCGGGACGTGATGACGCTCGCCCACGAGCTCGGCCATGGAGTGCATCAGGTTCTGGCGGGGCCGCAGGGCGCCCTGATGGCGCCGACGCCGCTGACGCTGGCCGAGACGGCCTCCGTCTTCGGCGAGATGCTGACCTTCCGCTCGCTGCTCGACGCGACGACGACCAAGGCCGAGCGCCGCACGCTGCTCGCCTCGAAGGTGGAGGACATGATCAACACGGTCGTGCGCCAGATCGCCTTCTACAATTTCGAGCGGCGTCTGCACGAGGAGCGGCGGGGCGGCGAGCTGACGGCCGAGCGGATCGGCGAGATCTGGCTGTCGGTCCAGGCCGAGAGTCTGGGTCCCTCCGTCAATCTCGCGCCGGGAGCCTTCGGTCCCCAGCATGCAGGTCCCGGCTACGAGACCTACTGGACCTACGTCCCGCACTTCATTCACTCGCCGTTCTACGTCTACGCCTATGCGTTCGGCGATTGCCTCGTGAATTCGCTCTACGCGGTCTACCAGAACTCGGAAGCGGGCTTTCAGCAGAAATACTTTGCTATGCTGAAAGCAGGTGGAACGAAGCATCATTCCGAACTTCTGGCGCCGTTCGGGCTGGATGCTTCCGATCCGTCCTTCTGGTCGAAAGGTCTTTCGGTCATTTCCGGCTTCATCGACGAGCTGGAAACGCTGTCGGACTGAGCCGAACGTGGCCTTTTCGCCCGGCAGCGCGATGCCGGGCGTGTGCGCCGCGGCGAAAACGGTGGATCGCCCGGCCGTTTCGCGGAGCCGGGGAAAAGCGAAGCGCCACAAATGGTTCTAGCCTCTTTGTGACAGCATTCCGACGGTCCCACGGCGGCTGTTCACGCCCCCGACGGGCTGCCATCGCTTGGAAGAACTAGTGCCTCCGCGCGTTATGCTGTAGCTGAACCATTGACCTTCTTCGTGCATGGCGGCGCCTTTCAACGGCGCCGCTGAAAGGAACTTGCATCATGACCACCGAAACCCACCCGATCCATGGCGTCATCACCGGCCCTATCGTGATGATCGGCTTCGGCTCCGTGGGGCGCGGCACGCTGCCTCTGATCGAGCGCCATTTCGAGTTCGATCGCTCGCGCGTGACCGTGATCGATCCGGTCGGCGACCATCGCGCCCTCGTGGAGGAGCGCGGCTTCACCTTCGTGCAGAAGGCGCTGACCAAGAAGAACTATCAGGAGGTCCTCGCTCCGCTTCTCACTGAGGGCGGCGGGCAGGGCTTCTGCGTCAACCTTTCGGTCGACACCGGCTCGGTGGACATTCTCGGCCTCTGCCGCGAGCAGGGCGCGCTCTATATCGACACGGTCATCGAGCCCTGGCTCGGCTTCTACTTCGACGAAGCCCTGTCGAACGGTGACCGCACGAACTTCGCGCTCCGCCGCACGCTCCTGAAGGAGCGCAAGCGCCATCCGGGCGGCGCGACCGCCGTGTCCTGCTGCGGCGCCAATCCCGGCATGGTCTCCTGGATGGTCAAGCAGGCCCTGCTCGACGTCGCTCGCGACACCGGCCACGACGTCGAGGCGCCCGCCATCGGCGATCGCGAGGGCTGGGCGAAGCTCATGAAGAAAGTCGGCGTCAAGGGCGTCCACGTCGCCGAGCGCGACACGCAGCGCGCCCGCAGCCCCAAGCCCTACGGCGTCTTCTGGAACACCTGGTCGGTGGAGGGCTTCATCTCCGAGGGCATGCAGCCGGCCGAACTCGGCTGGGGAACGCACGAGACCTGGAAGCCGAAGAACGCGCGCGGCCACAAGAAGGACGACGGGCTCGGCCTCTACCTGGAGCAGCCGGGCGGCGACACGCGCGTGCGCACCTGGTGCCCGACGCATGGCGCGCAGTTCGGCCTGCTCGTTACGCACAACGAGGCGCTCTCGATTTCGGACTACTTCACCGTCCGCGACAAGCATGACGAGGTCGTCTACCGCCCGACGTGCCACTACGCCTACCACCCCTGCAACGATGCGATTCTCTCATTGCACGAGCTCTTCGGGGCGGCCGGGCGCATCCAGCCGCACCACCACGTCCTGTCGGAGGGCGAGATCCTCGACGGCGGGGACGAGCTCGGCGTCCTTCTCTATGGCCACGATCGCAATGCCTACTGGTACGGCTCGCAGCTAACCGTCGAAGAGGCCCGCGAGCTGGCGCCGCATCAGAACGCGACGGGGCTGCAGGTTTCGTCCGCGGTTCTGGCCGGCATGGTCTGGGCGCTGGAGAACCCGGAGGCGGGGATCGTCGAGGCCGACGAGATGGACTTCCGCCGCTGCCTCGAGGTCCAGCGTCCCTATCTCGGCAAGGTCTCCGGCACCTATACGGACTGGACGCCGCTGCAGGACCGGCCGGGCCTTTTCGAGGAGGATCTCGACCGCAAGGACCCCTGGCAGTTCCGCAACATCCTCGTGCGCTGAGCGAGTCTTCCGGGGAGCGCCGCGCAGCGGTGATTCCCCGGCGACGGGCCGGTTCCGCCGACGATTTTCGTGGCCGGGAACCGATCTCGGGGTGTTTTCGGGGGATGACCTCCAATTTCGGCTTTGAATGGAAGGGGATGACTGGTCAATCCGTCGTGATGCCCTAGTGTCGTCTTTCGGCGACAGTAGCGTCTTGAGGAGCCGGGATGAACGATCTCCACGAGGGGGCCGACCGGAAGCGGGCCGTGCTGAAGGAAGTGATGGATGCGGCGCTGTCCGGGCGCCCCGGGCCGGTGACGCGCCATTTCGCGCCCGGCGCGATCGTTCGACACCGCAGCAATGCCGGCATCATCGACGCCCCCTGGTACGACCGGATGGAGGGCGAGTTCCGCCTGAACGGCGAGAACGAGGCCAAGACCCATTTCGAGGAGCTGATGCGCCGCGCGGCCTACATTTCTTACGAAGATCGCGGCATCATCGTCGAGGACGATCAGGCCGCCAGCCGCTGCGACTGGACGCGCCGGGACGAGCGGGACGGTTCGCTCGTGATGGGAACGACCATGTACTGGTTCGGCTTCACCAGCGATCTGCGCATCCGCTCCATCGAGACGATCAGCTCCATCCACTCCGTGATTCCCGCCGATAACGGGCGCAGCGTCGTCTGAGATCGACGGCCGAGGCGCCGCTCCATCCGGCGGCGGAGGCCGTGCGGCTATCTCGATCGCGTCGAAGGCGGAAGCCCTTCACGGACGGGATGGGCGCAAGCGATTTTCGATGGCGCATCGTGTAAGGCTTGCTTGCGGCGTATTGCGGTGCATCTTGTCTGTCGAACGAGAACGCGACCCCGCTCTCTCCCATTTCCATCCGACATAAGGCCTCCCATGCGTCCCCTCATCCGCATCGCGATCCTCTCGCTCGCCGCCCTCTCGCTCGGCGCCTGCCAGACGGGAACGCGCGAGGCATCGATCGCGCCCGTCGCAGAGGCCAAGCCCCGCGGCATCGAGGGCCGCTGGAACTCGATCGGCGGGCCGATCGCCTACAATGCGAACTTCAACGGCGGCCGCTTCTCCTCGGTCGAGGCCAATACGGGCGCGGTTCTGGCCGAGGGCACCTACATCAATCTCGGGCCCGGCCAGGTCTCGATCGACTACACGTCGAAGGCGCGGGGCCTTCGCGTGGCGGCCAACTGCAACCAGGTCGAGCCGAACCGGCTGGCCTGCGCCTCCTCGAACGGAAACCGCTTCGAGTTCACGCGGACCTGATCGGCCGCGCCGCGCGGCGCGACCTTCCTCCGCGTTTCTAACTCGCTTCATTCGGCCTATATCGTGCTGGAATCGTTCCAGAGCGGCACCGCGACAGACCGTGGTGCCGCCGATGCATGCCGAAGGACAAGACGCGATGAACGCCCATGCGCCGCTCGACGCCAACCGCGCCACCGGTCCCCTGCCGGTGGGCCATCCCCGGGTCCTCGCGCGCAAGGTCGGCGTCCTCCTCGTCAATCTCGGCACGCCCGACGGCACGACCTATCGCCCGATGCGGCGCTACCTGAAGGAGTTCCTCTCCGACAAGCGCGTGATCGAATGGCCGCGCGCGGCCTGGTATCCGATCCTCTACGGCATCGTCCTCAACACGCGGCCGACGAAATCGGGCAAGGCCTATGCCTCGATCTGGAACAAGGAGCGCAACGAATCGCCGCTGCGCACCTTCACCCGAGCCCAGGGCGAGAAGCTCGGCATCAGGCTGGCCGGCGAGCCGGAGATCGTGGTCGACTGGGCGATGCGCTACGGCAAGCCCTCGATCGCCGAGCGCACGGATGCGCTGATCGAGGCGGGCTGCGACCGCATTCTCGTCTATCCGCTCTATCCGCAATATGCCGCGTCCACGACGGCGACCGTCAACGACGCCTTCTTCCGCCACATGCTGACCAAGCGCTGGATGCCGGCGGTGCGCACCGTGCCGGCCTATCACGACGACCCCACCTATATCGACGCGCTCGCCCGCTCGATCGAGACGCACCTGGCCGGTCTCGACTACGAGCCCGAGCGCGTGATCGCCTCCTATCACGGCATTCCGCAGAGCTACTTCCGCAAGGGCGATCCCTATCACTGCCACTGCCAGAAGACCTCGCGCCTGCTGGAGCAGCGGCTCGGCTGGGAAAAGGGGCGCTTCATGACGACCTTCCAGTCGCGCTTCGGCCCCGAGGAGTGGCTGCAGCCCTACACGGACAAGACCGTGGAGGCGCTGGCGAAGGAGGGCGTGAAGCGGATCGCGGTGCTCAATCCCGGCTTCGTGTCCGACTGTCTGGAAACGCTGGAGGAGATCGCGGAGGAGGCCGGCGAGATCTTTCTGCACAATGGCGGCGAGAAGTTCAGCCATATCCCTTGCCTCAACGACAGCGAGGAGGGCATGGACGTGATCGAGACGGTGGTGCGGCGCGAGCTGAAGGGCTGGGTCAGCTAATCGTTTCGCATTTTCTCCCGTTGCGGTGCAGCGGTGTCGTTGACAGGCTCGGGCGGCGGACCGAAAGTCCCGCCGTCCGGTCCGCCGGTTCGATGCCTCAAGGCCGGTTCGTTGCCTCAAGGAATGTCCATGCCTCACCGACCGTTCAGAGCCTTGTCCGCTCCGCTGTCGATTCCGCTCCTCGCCTTTCTCGGCCTTTTCGCATCGGCGCCCTTCGCGGCGACGGAGGCGCGGGCCGATTTCCGCGTCTGCAACGGCACGCAATCGCTGGTGGGCGTGGCGATCGGCTACCGGGCCGAGAGCGGCTGGACGACGGAAGGTTGGTGGCGCATTCCGGCGACGACCTGCAAGTCGATCATCGAGGGCGCGCTGTCATCGCGCTATTACTATCTCTATGCAGAAGATGCCGAGGGCCAAGGCCGCTGGGCGGGAACGACCGATCTCTGCATCGACGAGAACGAATTCAAGATCACGGACGTCAAGGACTGTTTCGCGCGAGGCTATCAGAAGATCGGCTTCCGCGAATACGACACAGGCGAACAGGGCAGCTGGATGGTTCAGCTGACTGAAGCGCCACGCGGGGGCACGGGCACACCATGAAACGCAATCGCCGAGTGAAGATTCTTGCAACTCTCGGCCCCGCCTCATCCGACGAGGCGATGATCCACAAGTTGCACGAAGCAGGCGCCGACGTCTTTCGCATCAACATGAGCCACACGGATCACGACACGATGCGCGAGCTCGTGCGGCGCATCCGCTCCGTCGAGCTCTCGCTCGGCCGCCCGATCGGCATCCTCGCCGATCTCCAGGGCCCCAAGCTTCGCGTCGGCAAGTTCAAGGACGGCGCCGTGACGCTGACGCTCGGACAGGAGTTCACGCTCGACGCCGATCCGACGGACGGCGATTCCACCCGCGTCTACCTGCCCCATCCCGAAATCCTCGAAGCCGTCGAGGTCGGGCACCGGCTCCTCATCGACGACGGCCGCCTGCAGCTCGTCTGCATCGCGACCGACAAGACCTACATCCGCTGCAAGGTCGTGGCCGGCGACAAAATCTCGAACCGCAAGGGCGTCTCGCTGCCGGATTCGACGATCGCGACCGGCGCGCTGACGGAGAAGGACCGCAAGGATCTCGACGCGGTCCTGGCGGTCGGCGACGTCGACTGGGTGGCGCTGTCCTTCATTCAGCGGCCCGAGGATCTGGCCGAGGCGCGTAAGATCGCGCGCGGGCGCGTCGCGCTCATGTCGAAGATCGAGAAGCCGCAGGCCGTCGAGCGTCTCGACGAGATCATCGAGCTGTCCGACGCCATCATGGTGGCGCGCGGCGATCTCGGCGTGGAACTGCCGCTCGAGCGCGTGCCTTCGATCCAGAAGCGTATCACGCGCGCCGCCCGCAAGGCCGGCAAGCCCGTGGTCGTCGCGACGCAGATGCTGGAATCGATGATCACGGCGCCCGTCCCGACGCGCGCCGAGGTCTCCGACGTCTCCGTCGCCGTCTACGAAGGCGCGGACGCGATCATGCTCTCGGCCGAGTCGGCCGCCGGCGCCTATCCGGTCGAAGCCGTGCAGACGATGGACCGGATCGCGATCGAGATCGAAAAGGACCCGATCTATCCCGGCATCATCTTCGCCCAGCGCTCCGAGCCCGACGCGACGGGTGCCGACGCCGTCTCGCTTGCCGCCCGCCAGATGGCGGAGACGCTGAAGGTCGCCGTGATCGTGACCTACACGGCCACGGGCACGACGGGCCTGCGCACGGCGCGCGAGCGCCCGCAGACGCCGATCCTGGCGCTCTCGCCGGTCCTCTCCACCGCGCGCCGGCTCTCGCTCTGCTGGGGCCTGCACTGCGTGGTGACGGAAGACGCCTACGACATCGACGCGATGATCGACACGGCCTGCCGCATCGCGGTGGAAGAGGGTTACGCCCGCGCCGGCGAGCGCGTGATCGTCACGGCCGGCGTGCCGCTGCGCATTCCGGGCTCCACCAACATGCTGCGCATCGCTCATATCGGCTCGGACGGCCTCTCGGCCGTCTGATCGCAGCACTCGAAACGACGAAGGGCACGGCGGATGGTCTCCGCCGTGCCCTTTTTCATGTCCGGCGTCAGCGTCCGCCGAGGCCATGATCCGAAGAGTTCAGGCCGAGGCGGCCAGACCTTCGCCGACCTTCGCCAGATGCTCGGACAGGCCCTTGTCCTCGACGCGGCCGCTGATCTTGGTGGTCTTCTCCGCCAGCGAGCCGAGGAGCTTCTTGACGGCCTCGCCGTCGACCTCGTCCGCCTGCAGCTTCTTCTTCAAGGATTCCAGGTCGGAGAGGATGCCCTTCGAGCCGGAAACCTCGACCTCGGCGAGCTGCTCTTCCCAGTACTCGATCTGCGTCACCGCCGCCTTCGCCGCCATCGTCTTGAGGCCGGCGGACAGGGCATTGTCGAGCTTGGTGAAACGTACGGCCATTTCGATCTCTCCGAAGTTCTGCCCGGCCATCCGAGCATTCGGGGTTCGAAACAGCGACGGCGCGCGATTGGTTCGCTCCGTTCGGCACGCTGTGGCATCATGTCTTTCGGCGCTTCCGACGGGAACGATCGCGCCTCCGACGCCCGTCGATCTCCCTGTGACCCAACAGTCAGCCCGGCCGCAGTAGCTTCAGATGGCGCGCCCCGACAGCTCTTCCGACAGGCGCCCGACCGCATCCTGCGCCGATTTCATCGCGGGAAAGATTTCCAGCACCTTCGTATAGGCTTCTAAGGCCTGCGGCTTGCGGTCGGTCTCTTCCAGAATCGCGCCGAGGCCCATCAGGGCGCCGTAATGGCGCGGCTCGCGGGCGAGGGTCTGCTCGATATCGGCGAGGGACTTGCCGTAGTCGTCGGAAAGGAAATGCAGGGTCGCGCGGCGATTCCAGCTTTCGGCGAAGTCCGGCTTCATCGTGATCGCCTCGCCGAGGAGGTCGAAGGCGGCGGCCTTGTCGTCCTTGGCCATGGCCTCGCCGGCCCAGCCGACCAGAAGATCGACCGTCGCGCTGCCGCTGTCGGCCCATTCCGATTCGATGCGCTGGGCGATGCGCCCGGCCGCCGCGCCGTTCGATTCGCGCTTGAGATCGGCGAAGAGCTTGTCGATCCGCTCCTCCCGCGTCAGCGAGGCCTCGGGCGGCACCGGGGGCGGGGGAGCGCGCTCCGGCGCCGGCGGCGGCCTGACGGCCTGGGGAGGTGGCACGGGATGCTCCGGCACCTCGTCCGGTTCGGTGTCGAACTGGTCGGGCAGGAGATCCTCGATGCCCGGCAGATCGAGACCGGGAAGCGGTTCCAGGCTCCTGTCCTCGGCGCTCGCCTGCGCGAAGGCGCCGACGGGGGCGAGGGACAGGACGAGAGCGGTGAACAGCAAGACGGCGCGCATGCTTCGGACGATAGTCCTCGCAGGCGCGCCGTCAAACTGAAAAACACGATCGGTCATCGCGCCGGCATCACGCCGGCGGGAAGGCTCAGCCCTGGCGCGCCTTGTAGCGCGGGGCGACCTTGTTGATGATGTAGATGCGACCCTTGCGGCGCACCAGGCGGTTGGCGCGGTGGCGGGCCTTCAGGGACTTCAGCGAGTTCTTGATCTTCATGACATTCACCGTCGGTCGTGGTGTCGCGCGACCGGGGCCTCCCGTCTCGCCACTCAAGGAAAAGCGCGCCGTTTCGGGCGCGCTTCAGTTGCGTGCGGGATAAACCATGTGACATCGAAATGTCAACACGGCGCCCCGCTTTACGGCGGCGCGCAAGCCCTTGCGCCGCCGGGATCAGCCGAGCCCGAGGGGCTTCAGCCGCGTGAAATGGCCCATCTTGCGGCCCGGACGGGCTTCGCTCTTGCCGTAGAGCGTGAGCACCAGATTCGGCTCGGAGAGGAGCGGCAGCGCCTTCTCCACGTCGGCTCCGATGAGATTCTCCATCACGCAGTCGGAGTGGCGCTGGGTCTCGCCGAGCGGCAGGCCGGCGACGGCGCGGATGTGCTGCTCGAACTGCGAGACGGTGCAGGCCGCTTCCGTCCAGTGGCCGGAATTGTGGACGCGGGGGGCGATCTCGTTGACGAGTAGCCCGCTTTCGGCGGCGAAGAACTCGACGCCGATGACGCCGACATAGTCCAGCCGCTCCAGGATCTCCGTCGCGATGGCCGCGGCCTCTGCGGCCACGTAGAGCGGAATGCGGCCGGGGGCGGTGGAGCGTTTCAGGATGCCGAGCGAATGCACGTTCTCGGCGGCGTCGTAGACCCGGATCTCCCCGGTCCGTCCACGCGCCGCGATGACGGAGAGCTCGTAGAGGAAGGGAACCTTCTTCTCCAGGATAGAGGGCTTGCCGCCCAGGCTCTCGAAGGCGTCGGCATAGGGGCTCTTCGGCCGGATCGTCGCCTGTCCCTTGCCGTCATAGCCGAATCGGCGCGTCTTCAGGATGCAGTCGCCACCCAGATCGTTCAGCGCGTGGTCGAGTTCCTGCGCCGTGTCGACGGCGCGCCAGCCGGCGGTCGCGATGCCGATGCCGTTGAGGAACGCCTTTTCGACGACGCGGTCCTGCGAGACTTCCAGCGCGTTCGGCGGGGGGAAGACCGGCGTCTTCGCCTCGACGGTGCGGATCGGGTCCACCGGCACGTTTTCGAACTCGTAGGTGACGACGGCCGATCGCTCGGCGAGATCGGCGAGCGCGGTGACGTCGTCGTAGCGCGCCACGATCGTCTCGTTGGCGAGCTGGGCCGCCGGGCAGGCGGCATCGGGATCGAGGATCAGCGTGCGATAGCCGAGGCGGGCGGCGGCCGAGGCGAGCATGCGGGCGAGCTGCCCGCCGCCGACGATGCCGATCGTCGCCCCGATGGGCAGCGGCGCGCTCATGCCGTTTCCTCCGGGCGCTCGGCGACCGCGGCGCTCTGGCGGGCGCGATAGGCGTCGAGCCGCTCGGCGAGGGCCTCGTCGCCAAGGGCCAGGACGCTGGCGGCTAGAAGCGCGGCGTTGACCGCGCCGGCGCGGCCGATGGCCAGCGTGCCGACGGGAATGCCGGCGGGCATCTGCACGATGGAGAGAAGACTGTCCTTGCCGGACAGGGCCTTGGATTCGATCGGCACGCCGAAGACGGGCAGGGGGGTCAGCGAAGCGCACATGCCGGGCAGATGGGCGGCGCCCCCTGCGCCCGCGACGACGATCTTGAAGCCTTCCGCCTTGGCGCCCCTGGCGAAGTCGAACAGGCGCTCGGGCGTGCGGTGCGCCGAGACGATCCTCGCATCGAAGGATATGCCAAGGCTCGCCAGCGTCTCCGTGGCATGGCGCATGGTCGGCCAGTCGGACTGGCTTCCCATGATCACCGCGACGTCGGCCGGCCCGCTCACGCGCTGATATCCGGAATGATCTGGTCTTCCACGTCCTGGAGCCGGTCCTTGACCGCCAGTTTCTTCTTCTTCATCCGCTGGATCTGGAGGCGGTCGCAGCCCATCCTGTCCATGGCGTCGATCGCCGCATCGAAATCGGCATGCTCCTGCCGAAGCCGCGCCGCCTGAAGACGCAGCGCCGCCTGTTCCTGATCCGCCATGAAGCCCCTTTCGGATCTCGTCCGTTCGCCCCGATCGTTCCCGTTCCTTGGAACGCTTCGCACCTGCAACCGATTATCAGCCCGCGCCCGATTGTGAAACAGGCCGCTTTCCGAGGTTCGACACTGCGTAGGTTTTGTGACACCCTTCGGTGTCCGCGCTGTGAAACCGGGATCGGAGGAAGCGGCCGGGCGCCAACGAAGCGAAAGGAGCTACTATGTCCTTGGACGTGCATCTTGCGACGCTTGAACAGAGGCATTCGGCACTCGACGATCAGCTTTCGTCGGCAAAGGCCAAGCCGGCTATCAGCGATGCGGAGTTACGGGAGCTGAAGCGGCGGAAACTTCAGCTCAAGGACGAAATGGAGCGGCTGCGAACG
Source organism: Aureimonas sp. Leaf427 (assembly GCF_001425485.1). GTDB lineage: Bacteria > Pseudomonadota > Alphaproteobacteria > Rhizobiales > Rhizobiaceae > Plantimonas. The sequence continues at coordinate 59,386 of NZ_LMQW01000053.1, forward strand.
GGGCAGCGCTGAACCTTTCGAATGTGAACATCTGCCCGGTCGCGGCTTTAGCCGCGCCCGGGATCAAACCGGGATACCGCGGCGCTCGCTCGTTTCAGTGCCGATGTCGAGCGACCGAAAGGCCGGCCCCTCAGAGAAAGGGCGCCACGCTGTCGTAGACGAGCTTCAGCCCGACGGGGATCAGGAGCGCCGTCGTCACGAGGTAGAAGCGCTCGCGGTCGACGCGCTTGACCAGCCAGACCCCTGCGAGCGTGGCGAGCGGCGCCAGCGGCAGGAGCACGGCGGAGGTCGCGAGATTGTCGGCCGACAGCTGCCCGAGCAGGAAGAACGGCAGGATCTTCAAGGCGTTCGTCACCGCGAAGAAGATGACCGTCGTTCCGGCATAGACCGATGGCTCCAGGCGCAGCGGCATGACGTAGACCTGGAAGGGCGGGCCGCCCGCATGGGTCGCGAAGCTCGTGAAGCCCGAGACGATCCCCCAGAAGAAGCCCCGGACCTTGTCGCGTGCCTTCGGCTTCGGCCGGTGCCGCGCCGCCAGGAACCAATGCGCGGCGAAGAGAAGGCAGAGGCTTCCGATGAGAAAGCGCACGCCGTCGGTCGAGATCGTCGTGGCGGTGAGATAGCCGAGGCCGACGCCGAGGACCGATGCCGGCAGGATCAGCTTGAGAAGCGGGCCGTCATAGGTGCCGCGCCACGCGAAGAGGCCGACCGCATCCATGAGGAGAAGGATCGGGAGCATGATCCCGGCCGCCGCGACCGGCGAGATCGTCAGCGCCATCAGGGGCACGCCGAGCATCGAGATCGCACCGCCGAACCCGCCCTTGGCGAGGCCGACGAGGATCACGGCGGGAATGGCGACCATATAGAAGAGGGGATCGGTGATCATGCGGTGCTCGGGACGGCTTCGCGGGTTCGGGCCGCGCGTAGCGATAGGGGTATGCGCCTCGCTCCGCAATCGCCGCGTCCGCGCCGGATCGATGCGCCGCGCCCCGATGCCGCCATTCTTGTTTGAGAAGGGCTGGCTTGTTTGAGAAGGGCTGGCTTGCGCGGGAGAGGCTGGTCTTCGTCGCAGGGTCGGGGCGCCGTTCGATGCCGGACCCTACCCATGCGCATCGTGCTTGAGTAGAATGGGCCATGGCCAAGCAGAAAAAGAAGTCCGCCCCCGTGGCGCCCGCATTCGTTCGTCCGCGTCTCGTCCTCGCCACGACGCTCCTGCCCGACGGCGAAGCCGGCGAGCGCATGCTCCGCGCCGCCCTGTCCGGCGGTGATGTCTCCAGCGTCATCTTCGATCCCGCAGGACGCGACGCCGACGCCTTCCAGTCCTTTGCCGAGCCGCTCGTCGCCCTCGTGCAGGACTATGGCGCGGCGGCGATCGTCACGGACGATTCCCGCTGCGCCGGCCGAGTCCAGGCGGACGGGCTGCATCTCACCGATGGCGACGTCGAGGCGCTCGGCGAGGCGGTCGAGCGCTACCAGCCGCGCCTCATCGTCGGCGCTTCCGGCTTCACGACACGGCACGATGCGCTGGAGGCCGGCGAGAAGCTGCCGGACTATCTCATGTTCGGCCGCCTCGGCGGCGATGCGGAGGATGCGGCCGACCCTGCCGACCTCGACATGGCGGAATGGTGGGCCGACATCGTCGAAGTGCCGTGCATTCTCCTCGGGGGCGGCGATCTTTCGTCCCTCAAAGAGGCCGCGGAGACGGGCGCGGAGTTCATCTGCCTGTCCCGCGCCGTCTTCGGCGCACCGGACGGGGCTGCCGAGGCCGTGACGCAGGCCAACCGCGTCTTCGACGAACTCGCCGAGAGCGTCGCGGCGTGAAGCGGGCTTTCGTCCTCGCCGCTCTTTGCATGCTGTTCGGCGCCGGCGTCGCGTCGGCGCAGCAGGTGCCGATCCAGCGCGTGCCGATCCCCAAGCCCTCGCCGCTGCGAAGCGAGCCGGCCGCGGCCGTGCCGGTCGCCCCGGCGACAGCGGCGGCCGCCGCCGAGCAAAGCCCCAAGCCCGGCGATGCCGCGGTGCAGCCGGCCGCGCGCGCCTATGGCGCCTATCAGCAGGGCCTCTACGTGACGGCGGTGAAGCTCGCCGAGCCGCTCGCCAATCTCGGCGATCCCGCCGCGCAGACGCTGCTCGGGGAAATCTATTCGCGGGGCCTCGGCGTTCGGCAGGACGAGAAGCTCGCCGCCCGCTGGTACGAGGCGGCCGCCAGTTCCGGCAGCGCGGAGGGGCAGTTCCGCTTCGCGCTGCTTCTCATCGACGGGAAGGTCGTCGGCCAGGACCTCGCCAAGGCGCGCGACCTGATGAAGGCCGCCGCCGATGCCGGCATTCCGCTGGCGGGCTACAATTACGCGCAGATGCTGATCCAGGCCTCGCCCGTCGCCGGCTTCACGGAGGCGCTGCCCTATTTCGAGCGCTCGGCCCGGGCCGGCGTGGCCGATGCGCAGTACGCGATGAGCCAGATCTACGCCTACGGCAAGGGCGTGCCGATGCCGGATCTGCCCAAGGCGCGAAACTGGCTCCAGGCGGCGGCGGCCGGCGGTCACGACACCGCGCAGATCGAGCTCGGCATCTGGATGATCAACGGCAAGGGCGGGCCCGCCAGCGCCGGGGACGGCGCACGCTGGCTGCTTCGCGCGGCGACGCGCGGCAATCCGATCGCCATGAACCGCATCGCGCATCTCTATAAAGACGGCATCGGCGTGCCCGCCGACAAGATCGAGGCCGGCAAGTGGTCGGTTCTCGCCAAGCGCGCGAACAATGCCGATACGGGCCTCGACACGTTCTTCCGCGGCCTCGACGAAGGCACGCAGAAGGCAGCGCTCGAAGCCGCCAACCGCTTCCGGGCGGGCTGACCTGCGACCGGCTAGGCTTGAACGGGCGGGGCTTTTGTGGTCTTGAGCCCCTTCGCGGGGCGCCGGTCCCGCTCCCCCTTTCAGCTGACATTCGAGCGACACGATGAAGATCAACGGCAACGAAATCCGTCCCGGCGACGTCATCGAGCATGCCGGCGGCCTCTGGGCGGCGGTGAAGACCTCGCATGTGAAGCCGGGCAAGGGCGGCGCCTTCGCCCAGGTCGAGCTGAAGAACCTCATCGAGGGCACCAAGCTCAACGAGCGTTTCCGCGCCGCCGAGACCGTCGAGCGCATCAAGCTCGATCTGAAGGACTTCACCTTCCTTTACGCGGAGGGCGAGAACCTCGTCTTCATGGACACCGAGACCTACGAGCAGCTGGAACTCCAGACCGATTTCGTCGGCGATCGAGCCGCCTTCCTGCAGGACGGCATGAAGGTGACGGTCCAGCTCTACGAGGAGCGCCCGATCGGCATCAAGCTGCCCGACCAGGTGACGCTCGCCATCGTCGAGGCGGACCCGGTGGTGAAGGGCCAGACGGCGGCCTCCTCCTACAAGCCGGCCAAGATGGAGAACGGCGTGCGCGTGATGGTGCCGCCCTTCATCGACACGGGCGAGCGCATCGTCGTGGACACCAACGAGATCACCTACGTCCGCCGCGCGGACTGACCGCATTCCCCGGCAGTCCCTGCCGGACCCGACGGCCCCCGCTCTTTCAAATCTCCATCTTTCGAGGCTCGCCGCTCATGGCCCGTTCCGCCATTCTCAACGTCATGACGCAGGCCGCCATGAAGGCCGGCCGTTCGCTGACGCGCGATTTCGGCGAGGTTCAGAACCTTCAGGTCTCGCTGAAGGGACCGGCCGACTACGTCTCGGCCGCCGACCGCAAGGCCGAGGACATCGTCTACCAGGAACTGGCGCGCGCGCGGCCCGACTGGGGCTTCCTCATGGAGGAGCGCGGCGCGATCGAGGGCAAGGACAGCCAGCACCGCTGGCTCGTCGATCCGCTGGACGGCACGACGAACTTCCTCCACGGCATTCCGATGTTCGCCGTCTCCATCGCGCTGGAGCGCGACGGAGAGATCGTCGCGGGCGTCGTCTTCAACCCGGCGGCGGACGAGCTCTACTCGGCGGAGAAGGGCGGCGGCGCCTTCATGAACGACCGCCGCATCCGCGTGGCGGCCCGCACCAAGCTGCACGAAGGCCTGTTCGGCACGGGCGCGCCCTTCCTCGGGCACGGCGACCACGCGCGCTTCCTCTTCGAGATGCGCCATGTGATGACGCAGTCCTCCGGCATCCGGCGCATCGGCTCGGCCGCTCTCGATCTCTGCTACGTCGCGGCCGGCCGTCTCGACGGATTCTGGGAGCGCGACCTCAAGCCCTGGGACATCGCTGCCGGCGCCGTGATCATCCGCGAGGCCGGCGGCTTCGTCTCCAATGCCGACGGCGGCAAGTTCGACCACATCGCGGGCGACGTCGCCTGCGGCAACGAGACCATGCACCGCCAGCTCGTCGAGCAGCTGAAGACGGCGGGCGCGGCCTATCGCGGTTCGAAGGCCCCTCCGGCGGCGCCGGCGGCCGAGCCCTCGGCCTGAAGGCGGCCGAGACGGCGTTGGACGATGGGCGGAACCTTCGTTTCATCCGCCGTCCGGTAGGTCGCCCCGACCGATGCGTTCGGTAAGGCGAAGCGGAGCCGAGCGACGATCGGGACGCGCGCTGGCTGTTTCCTTTTAACGCCTGTCGCTTAAGCTGCGAGGAAAGCATGTCTCAGTGAGCATGCCGTTCCTTGTTGGGGTTGCAGGCGCGATGCAGGGTTTCAATTCGCCGACGGACGACCTGAAGAGGCGCCCGGGCGGTTTCGATTCCGACGACCTGACGAGCCCGATGGTGTTCCTCTGGTCGATGCTGGTCTTCCTGGCGCTGGCCGGCTTCGTGGCCGCCGTGCTCGGGCGCCAGATCACCAGCGCCTTCTCCACCAATCCCGGCCTCAACGGCCTGATCGTCGGCGTCCTGACGGTCGGCATTCTGCTCGCGCTGATCCAGATCGTGCGCCTCGCCCACGAGGTGCGCTGGGTCAACGCCTATCGCAACGGCTCCGACGAGTTCGAGCGGATGCGCGATCCCGTTCTTCTCGCGCCGATGCGCGCGCTGATCGGGCGCCGCCAGTCGCTGGCGCTCAACACGCAGTCGATGCGCGCGGTGCTGGATTCGGTGGCGACGCGGCTCGACGAGACGCGCGACATCGCCCGCTACCTCACGGGCCTTCTGGTCTTCCTCGGCCTTCTCGGAACGTTCTGGGGTCTTCTCGGCACGATCGGCTCCATCGGCGACACGATCCGCTCCCTCGATCCGGGCGGCGGCGACACGTCGAGCGTGCTCGACGCGCTGAAGGCGGGCCTCGCCGCGCCGCTGGAGGGCATGGGCACGGCCTTTTCCTCCTCGCTCTTCGGCCTCTCCGGCTCGCTCGTGCTCGGCTTCCTCGATCTGCAGATCGGGCGGGCGCAGAACAGGTTCTACACCGAGCTGGAGAACTGGCTCTCCTCCGTCACCGATGTCGGCTCGGATGTCGCGCTCTCGCCGATCTCCGCCGGGTCGGGCTCCTCCACCGAGGAGGTGCGCCTTCTCGCGGAGCGGTTGGCCAAGGCGGTGGCCGAACAGGGTGTCTCGACGAAGACGAGCGCCTCCATGGCGAGCTTGGCCGAAAGCATTCAGGGTCTCGTCCAGCACATGCGCTCCGAGCAGCAGCTCCTGCGTGATTTCGTCGAGGCGCAGGCGGGCGAGCAGCGCGAGCTGCGCGGCGTGCTCGAACGGCTCGCCAGCTCCATCACCCCGCCCCGGCGCGAGGGCTGAGGCGATGGCGCTCTCGCGCAACCGGCGGTCCGAGCGGACGATCGACTACTGGCCGGGCTTCGTCGACGCGCTCTCGACGCTGCTTCTCGCCATCATGTTCCTGCTCTCGGTCTTCGTGCTCGCGCAGTTCCTGCTCAGCCGCGAGATTTCGGGGCGGGACGCCGTTCTCGACCGGCTGAACTCGCAGATCCAGGAGCTGACGCAGCTCCTGTCGCTCGAACGCAGCACCGGCCAGGATTTCCAGGACCAGATTGCCAGCCTCCAAGCCTCCCTGCAGGAAGCGGAGGACGGCCGCTCGCGGCTCCAGAGGGCCCTCACGGAAGGCTCGGGCACGGCGGCGAGCGCGAGCGCGGAGGCGGGGCAGCTGCGCACCGAGCTCGAAGGCGAGCGGACGGTGTCGCAGCGCGCGGCCGCGCAGGTCGAACTTCTGAACCAGCAGCTCTCCGCGCTCCGCCAGCAGATCGCGGCGCTGGAAGACGCGCTGAACGCCTCCGAGACGCGCGACAAGGAGAGCCAGACGCGGATCGCGGATCTCGGCAGCCGGCTCAACGTGGCGCTGGCGCAACGCGTGCAGGAGCTGGCGCGCTACCGGTCCGACTTCTTCGGGCGGCTCAGGGAAATCCTGTCGGATCGCGAGAACATCCGAATCGTCGGCGACCGCTTCGTCTTCCAGTCCGAGGTTCTCTTCCCCTCCGGTTCCGACGTCCTGCAGCCGAGCGGCACGGAGGAGATGCGCAAGCTCGCCGCCGCCGTCGTGGAGCTGTCGCGCGAAATTCCCTCCGACATCAACTGGATCATCCGGGTGGACGGCCATACGGACGCCGTGCCCATCACCGGCGGTCGCTTCGCCGACAATTGGCAGCTCTCGACGGCGCGCGCGGCTGCGGTCGTACGCTACCTGATCTCCGAGGGCGCGCCGGCGAACCGGCTGGCCGCGACGGGGTTCGGAGAGTTCCAGCCGATTGATCCCGCCGACACGCCGGAGGCCCGCAACCGCAATCGCCGAATCGAGCTGAAGCTCACCGAGCGCTGAAGGGCCGGTCGGATCGGAGTGCTGCGGCCGCTCCCTATTCGGCGGCGCCCAGAAGCTCGGTCCGGCCGCTGTCGAACTGCAGGCGCGCCAGCCGGGCATAAAGGCCGCCGCGGGCGATCAGGGAGGCGTGGGTGCCGTCTTCGACGATCCGCCCGCCATCGAGCACGAGGATGCGGTCGGCCTTCAGCACGGTCGCGAGGCGATGGGCGATGACGATCGTGGTGCGGCCGAGCATCAGCTTTTCCAGGGCGCGCTGGACGAGGATCTCGCTCTCGGCGTCGAGGGCGGAGGTCGCCTCGTCGAGGAGGAGGATCGGCGCATCCCGCAGGATCGCGCGGGCGATGGCGATGCGCTGGCGCTGGCCGCCGGACAGCGTGACGCCGCGCTCGCCGAGGCGCGTGGCGTAGCCGGCCGAGAGGCGCTCGATGAAGTCGTTGGCAAGGGCGGCGGTCGCGGCGGATCGGATCTCGGCCTCGTTCGAGCCCGGGCGGCCGAAGGCGATGTTCTCGCCCGCCGAGGCAGCGAAGACGGTGACGTCCTGGGGCACGAGAGCGATCCGGCCGCGAAGGGCGGCAAGATCGGCCTCCCGCGAATCGACGCCGTCGATCAGGATGCGGCCGGCGGTCGGATCGTAGAAGCGCTCGATCAGCGAGAAGATCGTGGACTTGCCCGCGCCGGAGGGCCCGACGATCGCGACGGTCTCGCCGGGCCGCACCTCGAAGGAGAGATCGTGCACGGTCGTGCGCTGGGGCGCGCCCTCGTAGGCGAAGGAGACATGCTCGAACCGCACGGAGCCGACGGCCGGAACGGGCAGCTGTGCCGGATGGGCGGGCGAGGCGATGGCGGGCCGTTCGCCGAGCAGCTCGGACAGGCGCTCGGCGGCGCCGGAGGCGGCCGAAAGCTCGCTCCAGACCTCGGAAAGGGCACCCAGGGCACCCGCGGCGAAGACCGAATAGAGCAGGAACTGGCCGAGCGTGCCGGCCGTGAGCGTTCCGGCGATCACCTGCTGGGCACCGATCCACAGGACGGCGACGACCGAGCCGAAGATCATGAAGATCGCAAAGCCCGTCAGAAGAGCACGCGAGGTCACGGAGGCGCGTGCGGCGTCGAAGGCGGTGTCCACCGCCTCGGCGAAGCGGCCGGCGACGGCGGGCTCGCTGGTGAAGGCCTGGACGGTCCGCACCGCGCCGATCGCCTCGTTGGCATAGGCGCTCGCCTCGGCCAGCATGTCCTGCGCGGCACGGGAGCGGCGGCGCACGGAGCGGCCGAAGGCGACGAGCGGCACGACGATGACGGGGATCGCGGCAATGACGATCAGCGAAAGGCCGGGGCTCGTCCAGGCCATCATGGCGACCGCGCCGATGGCGAGGATGATGTTGCGTAGGGCGAGCGAGGCCGTGGCACCGACGGCGGACTTGATCTGCGTCGCGTCGGCCGTCAGACGCGAGACGATCTCGCCGGACATGGACTTGTCGAAGAAGGCCGGCGAGAGGCGCGCCACATGGGCGAAGACATCCTTGCGCAGCTCCGCCACGATGCGCTCGCCGAGCGTGATGACGAAGAAGTAGCGGCCCGCGCTGGCGATCGCCAGAATGCCGGCCAGGATGAGGAGCATGCCGAAATAGGCGTCGATGAAGCCCGTATCGGCGGTCGAGAAGCCGTGGTCGATCACCCGCCTGACGGCGACGGGCAGCGAGAGCGTCGTCACGGCGGCCAGCGCCAGGAACACGAGGGCGCCGCCGACCAGCTTCTTCTGGCGGGCGAGATAGGGCAGGAGACGGGCGAGGGGCTTCAGGTTGCGCGAACTCGCGGCCTCAGCACCCGCCGGGCGGGCCATCGGGGTCTTCATGACGAGGCTGCTTCCTCCTGCCGGCGATCTGGGGCCTTTTCGGCCCTCGGAAGCCGCGGCTCGGCGCAAGCCGCGCCTTCCGCAGGGGCGGTGTCCGGCGACCCTTGTGCCCTTATGGGTGCTGATGTATAGGCTCACCCTCGAATTTGGAAGCTTATCGCGCCCGAATGCCCGTCGAAATGCGTCTCTCCTGCGGCTCCCGTCGCAGCGCGGCGCGACCTTCGGGACAGCGCCACTCTAGAGACGGACAGACCCGATGAAGGCCAACACCCATCCCGACTACCACACGATCAAGGTCGTGATGACGAACGGCACCGAGTACCTCACCCGCTCCACCTGGGGCTCCGAGGGCGACACGATGAACCTCGACATCGACCCGACCAGCCACCCGGCCTGGACCGGCGGCAACCAGCAGCTGATGGATCGCGGCGGCCGCGTCTCGCGCTTCAAGAAGCGCTACGAAGGCCTCGGCATCTGATCTCGTCCACCCGGACGACATGCGAAAAAGCCCGGAGCGATCCGGGCTTTTTTCGTTTGCGGTCCGAGAGCCGACATCGACGAAAAAAGGGCGCCCGCTTTCGCGAGGCGCCCTTTGCTCATGACGGCGATGCTTATGATGGCGCTGATCGTGCTCAGCGGGCGAGGAAGGCCGTGCGCAGGAGGTCGATCTGCTCGCCGACCGGGTTGGTCGCCTCGATCTGGATCTGGTCGATGTCGCCGTAGATCTCGCGATCGAGAATGGCGATGCGGCGCTCCAGCTTGAGGGCGCGGTCGACCAATGTGCGGAAGGCTTCGGGAAGCTCGCCGAAATAGGGGGAATCGCGGCCGGTGCCCACGCCTTCGAGACGGACCTTGACCTTCTCGGCCTCGACCTGCGCCCGCGACATGTCGCCCTGGTTGGCCGCGCGCTGGAGCAGCAGCCAGGAGGCGACCTGCATCAGCCGCGTCGTCAGGCGCATGGATTCGGCGGCATAGAGCGTGGAAACGGCTCGGGACAGCGCCTTGGCTTCGACCCGGCCGGGACCGTCGAGATAGATCGCCGTCTCGTCGACGAGCGTCATCCCTTCGTTGAACAGCGGCTGGAACGAACGGGAAAAGGCCAGATGCTCCGCCAGTCGGATCGTTCTGTCCTCGTCGCGCGGCTCCAGGGTCTGAATGGTCATGAGGCGCACCAGCTTTCCAAAGGAATCGCGGCGCACCGCCGGGTTTGTCCGACGGTGCAGACCGTTGGCCCGAAAGTGCGTCGAAGCAGAGCCGATGGCAAGGCCGACTCAACCATCCTGGTTAACGGGCCTTAAGCCTGTCGGTTCGCTTTCGAGCGCCCGTCGAAACGAAAAAAAGGGCCGCGCGAGCAGCCCTTCGAAGTTTTCAACAGGGAGACGTCGGAGGAAGCGGCAGGCCGCTTCGTCAGCCAGCAAGCTGGATGCCCTGATAAGACCGCGTAAACCCTAATCCTTGGTGAAGACGGGATGACCTCGCTCATTCCTCCTCTACCTTGTCGAGGGAATTGCGGGGACGAAGAGACAAGCGATGACAGCCGATAGAGAAATGACCGCGATCACGATCGAGGCACCCGGCGGGCCGGAGGTTCTCAAACCCTCCCGCGTGCCCATGCCGGTTGCGGGCGATGGGCAGGTTCTGATCGAGGTGCACGCGGCCGGCGTGAACCGGCCCGACGTGTTGCAGCGTCTCGGCGCCTACCCTTCGCCGAAGGGCGCGCCGGACTGGCCGGGGCTGGAGATCGCCGGAACGGTCGTGGAACTGGGGCAGGGCTGTTCGCGCTACCGCCTGGGCGACCGGGTCATGGCGCTGGTGCCGGGCGGCGGCTATGCCGAATATGCGGCTGTGGCCGAGGCGAACACGCTGCCGATTCCCGACGGTTTCGGCTTCGTGGAGGCCGCCGCGATCCCCGAGACCTTCTTCACCGTCTGGCACAACGTCTTCCAGCGCGGCGGGCTGACGGCGGGCGAGAGCTTTCTCGTGCATGGCGGCACGTCCGGCATCGGCACGACGGCGATCCAGCTGGCCGCGCATCGCGGCGCGAAGGTCTATGCCACCGCCGGCAGCCGCGAGAAGTGCGAAGCGGCCGTCCGGCTCGGCGCGACGGCGGCGATCAACTATCGCGACGAGGATTTTGCGGAGGTGCTGGAGGGGCTGACCGGCGGCCACGGGATCGACGTGACGCTCGACATGGTCGGCGGGCCTTATACGGCCAAGAATCTCAAGATCGCGGCCGAGGACGGGCGGATCGTGCAGATCGCCTATCTGAAGGGGCAGAAGGTGGAGATCGATCTCCAGCCCATCATGCAGAAGCGCCTGCATCTGACGGGCTCGACGCTGCGGGCGCGCAGCGTCGATTTCAAGGCGTCGGTCGCGCGGGAGATCGAGGCGGAGGTGTTTCCGCTGTTTCGGTCCGGGGCCGTGAAGCCCCTGATCGATACGGTCTATCCCCTGGAAAAGGCGGCGGACGCGCATCGTCACATGGACGACGACCATATCGGCAAGATCGTTCTGACGACGTCCCACCACAAAGGCTGAGGATGACGGAAGAGCGACCGCATCGATTTCCTTGCGGAGCGCACGCGGAGGTCTTATAACCCTTCGCAATTCCTTAAATCGTGGTGAAGTTTCACCGGCCTGCCCCTCTGGAGCTGGCGTAGCGGAGGACCGCATTCATGTCCCAGCAGCTTCTCATGCCGAAGGCCACCGCCGTCTGGCTGGTCGACAACACGTCGCTGTCCTTCGAGCAGATCGCCGACTTCTGCACCTTGCACCCGCTCGAGGTGAAGGCGATCGCGGACGGCGAGTCGGCGCAGGGCATCAAGGGCATGGACCCGATCATGACCGGCCAGCTCACCCGCGAGGAAATCCTGAAGGGCGAGACCGACGAGAAGCATCGCCTGAAGCTCTCGCCGCCGAAGGTTCGCGTGCCCGAGGCCAAGCGCAAGGGGCCGCGCTACACGCCGGTCTCCAAGCGCCAGGACCGCCCGAACGCCATTCTCTGGCTCGTGCGCAACCATCCCGAACTGCCGGACCCCGCGATCTCGCGCCTCGTCGGCACGACCAAGAACACGATCCAGCAGATCCGCGAGCGCTCGCACTGGAACGCCGCCAACCTCACGCCGATGGACCCGGTGACGCTCGGCCTCTGCTCGCAGATTGATCTCGACATCGAGATCGAGAAGGCATCGCGCGGCATCGCGCGGCCCGAGGAGGTCGCGGAGGAGGAGCGCCTGCTCTCCGCCGCCCAGACCCAGAACTATCGGGGCCGCGAGACGACCGAGGACCAGGAGCTCGACGCCGCCGCCGTCTTCGCCAAGCTGACCTCCATGCGCCGCACGCCCGCCGAAGTGGCGGAGGACGAGGACCAGCTCTGATCCCGGCTGCCTAGCGGCTGTCTGAAAAGCCCCTCGGGTCGGCCCGGCGGTGCTTTTCCGGCGTCACTTCGTTGCCGATCCTCGCCGATGCCCCGGCATCGACTGCGTTCGGCGCTTCGTGATCGCCGAAAAATCCCTCGACGGTCCTGCGCCGGGGATTTCTCAGACAACCTCTTAGAGACATTTTGGAAAGGGCCGTCCGGCAACGGGCGGCCCTTTTTCGTTGGGGCGGTCAGCCGTTGCCGCGAAACTCCGGATAGAGCGTCATGCCGCCGTCGACGAAGAGCGTCTGGCCGGTCATGTAGTCCGACGCATCCGAGGCGAGGAAGGCGACGGCGCGGCCGATATCTGCGGGCTCGCCGATCCGGCCGTAGGGGATGAGCTTCAGCATGCCCTCCTCGTTCCGGGCGCGCTCCTGCGCGTTGATCGCGGTCGCGATGGCGCCGGGGGCGACCGCGTTGACGCGAATTTTTTCGGCGGAGACCTCCTGGGCGAGGGACTGCATGAGAAGATGCAGCCCGCCCTTGGAGGCCGCATAGTTCACATGGAAGGCCCAGGGGATGACCTGGTGCACCGAGGAATCGAAAATCAGCTTGCCCATGGCCGGGCTGACCTGCGAACGGACGCCCTTCTTTCGAAAGCGCTTGATCGCCTCGCGCCCGACGAGAAAGCCGCCGGTGAGATTGACCGAGATGACGGCGTTCCAGTCGTCCAGCGTCATGTCGCCGATCTTGGCGTCCTTCTGCAGGCCGGCATTGGAGACGACGATGTCGAGGGGCCCAAGGGCCTCCTCCGCCTGATCAAAGAGCCGGACGATATCGGCCTCGACCGAGACGTCCGCCTGGATGACGACGGCGTGCTGGCCGAGCGCCTCGATCTCGGCGGCGGTCTCCTTCGCCTCGTCCTCGGAATGGCGGTGGTTGACGACGACATCGGCGCCGGCGCGCGCCAGCTCGATCGCGCAGGCCCGGCCGATGCCGGCGGAAGCGCCGGTCACCAGGGCGACCTGGCCGACGAGACTGTGTTTTTCAAAAGACGCCATCGGGGTCCTCCGTCTGGTGGAATCGGTGGAAGGCGGGATCGCTGCGGTCGCCGTTCAACGAGCGGTCGAGCCATATGGCTGCCGAGATCAGCGACAGATGCGTGAGGCCTTGCGGGAAATTGCCGAGATGGTCTCCGGCCGAGGAGAGCTCCTCGGAATAGAGGCCGAGATGGTTGGCATAGGAATGGAGCTTCTCGAACAGGAAGCGCGCCTCGCCGACCTTGCCCGTGCGGGCGAGGGCCTCGACATACCAAAAGGAGCAGATGGTGAAGGAGCCTTCCTCGCCCTCCAGCCCGTCGGAATTCTCGTCGAGATTGACGTAGCGGTGGACGAGGCAGTCGTGGACGAGCTCGCGCTTCACGGCGGCCAGCGTCGAGATCCACATCGGATCGCGCGGGTTGATGAACTTCACGAGCGGCATGAGCAGCACCACCGCATCGAGGCCGCGCCCGCCCTTGTATTGCGTGAAGGCGCCGATCTCGGGGTTCCAGAACTCCTCCAGCAGCGTCTTCTGGATCTTGTCGCGCTCGGCGCGCCAGCGCTCGATCGGCGCGGGCAGGGAGTGGCGGATCGCGAGGCGCAGCGCCCGGTCGAACGCGACCCAGCACATGAGGCGCGAGGACAGGTACTCGCGCGGCTCGCCTCGGCTTTCCCAGATGCCGTGATCGGGCAGGCCCCAATTGTCGGCGAGCCAGTCGATGATCCGCGACGTCGTCGACCAGACGGCATTGGACGGTTTTCCGCGGACGCGCGACGCGATGTAGAGCGTGTCCATGAACTCGCCGTAGATATCCATCTGGCGCTGGTCGAAGGCCCCGTTGCCGATGCGCACGGGGCGGGAGTTCTCGTAGCCCGAGAGATGGTCGAGTGAGATTTCGGGAAGCTCGGTGCCGCCGTCCATTCCGTACATGATCTGAAGATGCGGCTCCCCGCCGGAGAGCGCGTGCTGCATGAGGAAGTGCATGAAGTCTTCCGCCTCGTCGAAATAGCCGAGGCGCGAGAAGGCGTAGATCGTGAAGGCGGAATCGCGGACCCAGGTGAACCGGTAGTCCCAATTGCGCTCGCCCCCGATCACCTCGGGCAGGCCGAACGTGCCGGCCGCGGCGATCGAGCCGTGTTTCATGGAGGTCAGGAGCTTCAGCGTCAGGGCCGAGCGCACGACGAGATCCTGGCGGAAGGTCGGGTAGGTTCCGGCGGCCACCCAGTCGTGCCAGAAGGCGCGCGTCTCCACGAAAGCGTCGCGCACATAGGCGTCGTCGACCGCCTTCTGGCCTTTGCGGCCGGGGCAGAGGACGGCGTGGCAGGTCTCGCCCTCCTTCAGCCGGACCGTCGCGGTCGCCGTGCCGTTCTCCAGCGTCACGGGCATGGACGTGTGGAAATAGAGGGGCTCGGCGCCCGGCCACGCGGCGCTGAAGCCGCCGTCGAAGAGGGTGAGCGTCGGGGTGATCCGGGCATAGTCCGGGCGGGGCGAGACCGACAGTTCGAAGAGAAGTTCGCCGACGATCGCCTTGGCCCGCCGCACGATCCGGCCGGAGCCGTCGAGCGGCATGAAGTCGGAGACCTCGCCGATGCCGGACTCGCCGAGAAACCGCGTGATGAGGATGTTGGTGTCGGGCAGGTAGATCTGGCGATGGCGCATCGTCTCGTCGCGCACGCCGAAGCGGAAGTGGCCGCCCCGCTCGGCATCCAGCAACTCGGCGAAGATCGAGGGCGAATCGATGTCGGGCTGGCAGAAGTAATCGATCGTTCCGTCGATCGCGACGAGGGCGAGGGTCTGCATGTCGCCGATGACGCCGTGATCTGCGATCGGCCTTGAGGTTCTCTGCGGCAAGGGGTTCTCTCGTTCCAATGCGAATGGCTCGATGTCGATGGCGGGGGAGATTGGGCTCACCGGCGCCAAGTAAATCCGTGCCCGGCGAAGTTTCCGGCCGAAGGGGCTCCGCGACGATTCTTTTTGGCGGTGGTGCCCTTCTTCAGCCATTTTCGGTAAGGCGTTCAGAGGGAGGCTGGCGGGAGCGTCCCGTGTTCAAATGCCGACCCAGCCTTTATGTCTGGACGGAGCGAGCGGGGAGACGACGATGAGCGCGATGGAACAGAGCCTGCGGCGCGCGCTCGATGCGGGCGATGCGAGCGATCCGGCCTTTCGCGAGACGATCTACGCGGCCTCCGAACGGGCGCTGGAGCGCATGCTCGCCGAGCGACCGCTGGACGAAGGCGCGGCGCAGGCGCAGCGGATTCGTCTGGCCGAAACGATCAACCGGGTCGAGCAGGACTACTATCAGGCGACCGAAGCGGGCCTCGATGCGGGGGAGGCGGGTTGGACGCCCGATTCCGAGCCCGAGGACGGGGAGCCGGACGAGCGTGCCATGCCCGGCGAGCTTCGTGCCCATGCCGCCGACCTTCCGCCGCCACCCGCCGCCACGGCCGCCGATGCTCGAACGGGCTCGGCCTCCGGCCATCGGCTCGTGGACGAGAATGCGCCGGCCTTTCTGCGCCGCTCGTCCGAGCCGGCCGCGGACCGGCGCGCCGGCCCGGCCGCTCTCCGGCCGCAGCGCGTGCCCTCGACCAGCGGCTTCGGCAGCGGCGGCAAGGCCCCGTCCGGCGGTTTCCGCCGGATCTTCGTCCTCGTCGTCGCGCTCGCCTTCGCGCTTCTGGCCTATCTCGTCTACGGCATGATCTACGGCCCGACCACGACGGAGCCGGCCGCGACCTCCGATGCGAGCCCGGGGAGCGACGACGATCGATGGATCGCGCTCTTCGACGGCACGCAGCTCGCGGCCATCGCGACGCCCACCGGCGGCCGGGTCGAGACCGTCACCGGCTTCGACGACCGGCCGGCCGTCCGCATGAGCTCGGCCGGCGAGGGCGGCGAGATCGAGGTTGCGGTCGGTCCGGGCGTCGCCCGCGAGCTGGCCGGCGAGACCGTGCGCGTGGAACTGACCGTCGGCTCGCCCGATGGCGAGCCGCGCGAATTCGGCGTGCGCTGCCTCTTCTCCGGCCAGACGGTCTGCGGCACGCAGCGCTTCAGAACCGCGCAGTCCAGCGAGGCCTTCGTCTTCGACATGGCGGTTCCGCGCGGCGCCCGAAACGCCGGAAGCATCGCGATCGAGCCGGGCTATGGCGCAGGCAGCCGTCCGCTCGACCTCTACGGCGTGCGTGCCCGGATGGGCGAGGCGGCCTGACGAAACCGCCGTCCGGCTGACATGCCCTTGTCGCCGGATTCAGGGATAAGGACCGAATCGGCCGCGATTTCGAGACGGCGGCCGGATTCGGAGATGCGATGAGCACGATGAACGAGCCCGGAGTGAAGGAGGCGCCCCGCCAGTTGCCGCTGGCGCGCGTCGTCGCATTGGCGCTCGCCGCCTTCTCCGCCATCGCGTTCTTCGACGAGAGCGCGCGCTGGGTCGCGGTTGCGGCGGGCTCTCTCTTCCTCGTGGCCTGTCTCGCTCTGTCGCGGGATACGGCCGTGCCGCGCCGCGAGCGCGGGACGCGCCGCCGGCAGGCGACGCTCTGGCCGGACAGCGGCACGAAATCGGTGGTCGAGGCGATGGCCGAGCCCGCCTTCCTCATCGACCGCAATCTCCTCCTGCGCTTCCAGAACAGCGTGTCGGAGCGCGTCTTCGGCGCGATGGCGCTGGGCGACGCGATCTCGCTGCGCTTCCGCTCGCCCGAACTGATCGCCGCCATCGAGACGGCCGTGCGCGAGCGCAAGACGACGCATGCCGCTCTCGTGGAGGGACGTTTCGCCGAACGCTCCTGGAGCGTGGAGATCCTGCCCGTTCCGGTCGGGCAGGGCGGCGAGCCCGCCTTCTTCCTCCTTCTTTTCCGCGACCGCACGGCGGAGCGCCGCATCGAGCAGATGCGCACCGACTTCATCGCCAATGCCAGCCACGAGCTGCGCACGCCGCTCGCCTCCCTCATGGGCTTCATTGAGACCCTGCAGGGGCCGGCCAAGGACGATGCGCAGGCGCGGCTCCGCTTTCTCGACATCATGCGCGACCAGGCCGGGCGCATGTCGCGGCTGATCGACGATCTTCTCTCGCTCTCGCGCATCGAGATGAAGCGGCACGTTCCGGTCGAGAGCATCGTCGATCTCGCCGAGATTCTCGACGACGTGCGCGAAGCGCTGTCGCCGCTGGCCTCCGAGACCGGCGTCACCATCGAAATGGACCCCGAGACCGCGCCGCTGGCGGTGGCGGGCGAGCGCGACGAGCTGGTTCAGGTCTTCTCCAATCTCGTCGAGAACGCCTGCAAGTACGGCGAGAGCGGCGGCCGGGTGACGATCCAGCTCCTGGAGACGCGCGAGCGCGGGCGCCATTTCGTCGATGTGGCCGTGCGGGACTTCGGTCCTGGCATCCCGCCCGAACACGTCCCGCGCCTCACCGAGCGATTCTACCGCGTCGACGTCGGCTCCTCGCGCGGCAAGCGCGGCACCGGACTTGGCCTCTCCATCGTGCGCAATATCCTCATCCGACACCGCGCCCGATTGCTCGTCCATTCGGTGGTCGGCGAGGGATCGACCTTCACAGCCCGCTTCCCGGCCCTCGACAAGACGTCGTGACGAATCGCGATTCAAGCGATTTCAAAGACTTATATTGTCACAAAAGCGCAATCGAAGTGTCATAGACCAGTCGTCCAAGGGGGCTATCCAAACCCCCGTGAACCACGGCGGCCGCAGAGGCCTCCGGCTCCCCCATTCCGGTTCGGTCTCCAATCCCATCAGGAAGGTCCCGTCATGACCATTCGCTCTTTCGCCGCAGGCCTCGCGCTCGGCGCCGCCTTCGTCGCCGCTCCCGCCTACGCCCAGTCCACCGAAGCGCTGCAGATCGCCGGCTCCTCGACCGTCCTGCCCTACGCGCAGATCGTCGCCGAGACCTTCGGCGAGACCTATCCCGACTTCCCGACCCCGGTCGTGGAATCCGGCGGCTCGGGCGCGGGCCTCAAGCAGTTCTGCGCGGGCGTCGGCTCCTCGACCATCGACATCGCGAACTCCTCGCGCGCCATCAAGGACTCCGAGAAGGAGACCTGCAAGTCCAACGGCGTCTCCGACATCCAGGAGGTCAAGTTCGGCTATGACGGCATCGTCTTCGCCAGCGACGCGGCCGGCCCGGACTTCAAGCTGACCCCGGCCCTCGTCTTCAAGGCGCTCGCCGCCAAGACCGTCGTCGACGGCAAGGTCGTCGACAACGCGGCCAAGACCTGGGCCGACGTCGACGCCTCGCTCCCGGCCTGGAAGATCGAGACCTACATTCCGGGCGAGAAGCACGGCACGCGCGAAGTCTTCGAGGAGAAGCTTCTGGCCGCCGGCTGCAAGGAGACCGGTGCCCTCGAAGCCTTCAAGGCGTCCGGCCTCGACGAGAAGGCCGCTGCCGAGCAGTGCCATGCGGTCCGCAAGGACGGCGGCGCGGTCGATATCGACGGCGACTACAACGAGACGCTCGCCCGCATCGATTCGAACAAGCAGGGCGTCGGCGTCTTCGGCCTCGCCTTCTTCGAGCAGAACCAGGACAAGCTGAAGGTCGCGACCGTCAACGACGTCGTCCCCACCGTCGAGACCATCTCGAAGGGCGAGTATCCGGTGTCGCGTCCGCTCTACTTCTACGTGAAGAAGGCGCATATCGGCGTCGTTCCCGGCCTCAAGGAATATGTCGACTTCTTCCTCTCCGAGGACATGATCGGCCCCGAGAGCCCGCTCGCCCAGTACGGCCTCGTGCCGGCTCCCGATGCCGAGCGCGAAGCCTACCGCTCGGACTTCGACGCCGGGAAGACTATGTAAGATCGATGTTCTTCCGGGGCCGGGCGCTTGTCGCGCCCGGCCCCGGAGTCCATTCGGCCGGCGCCTCTTGGCGCCCGGTCATCATCCGTTGCCGGTTGCCGCTCCCGCCGAGCCGCCTGCCGTTGGTAGGGTAACTTTTCCGTTGTCGATCCCCGCGCTTGTCGCCATCGTTCTCCTGATCGGAGCGGCCGCAGCCTATATGGCCGTGGTCAAAGGCCGTCGCCTGACGCCCGAGCCCGGCCAGAAGGTTCACTCCCGCCCGCCCTATCACGGCTCCTACGTGTTTTCCTGGGCCGTCCTGCCGGCCCTCCTGGCGCTCGCGCTCTGCCTGATCGCGGCGCCCGTCGTCATCTCGCACAATGTCGCCGGCGCCATGCCGGAATCCGCCGATGCCGGCCAGGCGACGCTCGCGCGCTCGATGGTCGATACGGTGGCGCAGGGCCTTCGCATCCTGCCCGATGCCGAGCGTGAAGGGGCGGCCAGCCTTTCGGTCGCCGAGCTTCGGCCGCTTCTGGAGCGGCGCGGCATCGCCATCGCCTCCTCCACCGAGGACTACATGGTGCCGATCGCGGCCGAGCAGAACCGGCAGCAGGCCATCGCCTGGACCGGAACGACGGCTCTCGTCCTCCTGCTCTCGGTCGCCGGCGCGCTGCTGAGCCTGTCGCAGATCGCCGTGCGCATGCGGGCCCGCAACCGGGTCGAGGGCATCGTGCGCAGCATGCTGATCCTCGCCTCGTCGGTCGCGATCCTCACGACCATCGGCATCGTCTCCTCCATGCTCTTCGAGACGGTCGACTTCTTCTCCCGCGTGCCGGCCACGAGCTTCTTCTTCGGCACGGTCTGGGACCCCCGCTTCTCCGGCGGCACGGGCGGCGAGGGCCAGTTCGGCCTGATCCCGCTTCTCGCCGGCACGCTCTACATCGCCTTCGTCGCCATGCTCGTCGCCGTGCCGATCGGCCTCTTCGCCGCCATCTACATGGCCGAATATGCCCGGGGCGCCGTGCGCTCCTTCGTGAAGCCGATGCTGGAAGTGCTCGCGGGCATCCCGACCATCGTCTACGGCTTCTTCGCCCTGATCACCGTCGGTCCGTTCCTGCGCGATCTCTCGGCGGAGCTGAACGGCATCGTCACCGGCGACTACACGAACTTCATCCAGGGGCAGAGCGTTCTGACGGCGGGCCTCGTCATGGGCGTCATGCTCATCCCCTTCGTCTCCTCGCTCTCCGACGACATCATCACCTCGGTGCCGGGAACCCTTCGCGACGGCTCGCTCGGCCTCGGGGCCACGCGCTCCGAGACGATCAAGAACGTGATCCTGCCGGCGGCCTTGCCGGGCATCGTCTCCGCGCTGCTCCTCACCGCCTCCCGCGCCATCGGCGAGACGATGATCGTGGTGCTGGCGGCCGGCGTCGCGCCGAACCTCACGCTCAATCCGTTCGAAGCCATGACGACGGTGACGGTCAAGATCGTCAACCAGTTGACCGGTGATCTCGAATTCAACTCGCCGCAGACGCTCGTCGCCTTCGCGCTGGGCCTGACGCTCTTCGTCATCACGCTCTGCCTGAACATCTTCGCGCTCTACATCGTGCGCAAATACCGGGAGCAGTACGAATGACCGACGCGACCGTCGACGGGGCCGCCATCCCCCGCCGGGCCGTGCCCCGGCGCGACATCGGCATCAAGAAGCGCTACGCCGCCGAGCGCCGGTTCCAGGCCTACGGAATCACCGCGATCGCGATCGGCATGATCTTCCTCGCCATCCTGCTCTGGAGCGTCATCTCGAAGGGCTACACGTCCTTCTTCCAGACCGAGATCCTGCTGCCCGTGACCTATGCGGAGAGCGTGATCGACCCGAAGAACCAGCGGGCCGACGATCCGCGCATCCTCGCCCGGCCGCTCGCCTACCAGAAGATCGGCCGCGAATCGCTCTACGGGCTGATCGGCGTCGATCCGCAGGACAAGGCGGCCACGCGGCTGGCCGGCGCGCTCCTCTCCGACGGTGCCCCCGCGCAGCTGTCGCAGATCGTCCAGGCGGATCTCACCGCGCTGAACCAGACGCGGGAGGTCTGGGTCTATGCATCCGGCGCCGTGGACAGCGTTGTGAAGGGCCAGTTCGACGTCTCGATCCCCGAGAGCCGCCGCCCGATCAAGGACGCGCAGCTCGCCTGGATCGAGCAGCTGAAGGCCTCCGGCCATCTGAAGCAGAACTTCAACTGGGGCTTCTTCACCAACGGCGCCTCCAGCCGCGCGGAGACCTCGGGCGTCGGCGTCGCCATCGTCGGCTCGCTGACCATGATGCTGGTCGTCCTCGTCCTGGCGCTGCCGCTCGGCGTCGCCGCCTCGATCTATCTCGAGGAGTTCGCCCCGAAGAACCGGTTCACCGACCTCATCGAGGTGAACATCAACAATCTCGCGGCCGTGCCCTCGATCGTCTACGGCATCCTCGGTCTCGCGGTGTTCATCGGCTATCTCGGCATGCCGCGCTCGGCCTCGCTGGTCGGCGGTCTCGTCCTGACGCTGATGACGCTGCCGACGATCATCATCGCCACCCGCGCGGCGCTGAAGGCCGTGCCTCCCTCGATCCGCTCGGCCGCCCTCGGCCTCGGCGCGTCGAAGATGCAGACGACGTTCCAGCACGTTCTCCCCCTGGCCATGCCGGGCATCCTCACCGGCACGATCATCGGGCTCGCCCATGCGCTCGGCGAGACCGCGCCGCTGCTCCTCATCGGCATGAAGGCCTTCGTCGCGGACTATCCCTCGACCCCGCTCGATGCCTCCAGCGCGCTGCCCGTTCAGATCTATCTCTGGTCGATCGAGGCCGACCGCGCCTTCGTGGAGCGCACCTCCGGCGCGATCATGGTGCTCCTCGCCTTCCTCGCGGTGATGAACGTCTCCGCTATCTTGCTTCGTCGTCGCTTCGAGCGGCGCTGGTAGAACGGTCCGAACCATGATGGAACACTTCCAGACGACACTCACCAAGGGTCCGGCCGTGCCGATAGACAGACAGATCAAAATGCGGGGCGATAAGGTCACCGTACATTACGGTGCCAAGCAGGCGCTTCACGCCGTCAGCCTCGACATCGCCGAGAAGCAGGTGACGGCGCTGATCGGCCCGTCCGGCTGCGGCAAGTCCACATTCCTGCGCTGCCTCAACCGCATGAACGACACGGTCGAGTCCGCCCGCGTCGGCGGCAAGATCACGCTTGACGGCGAGGACATCTACAATCCCGACATCGACGTCGTGGAACTGCGCGCCCGCGTCGGTATGGTCTTCCAGAAGCCCAATCCGTTCCCGAAGTCGATCTTCGAGAACGTCGCCTACGGACCCAAGATCCACGGCCTCGCCAAGTCCAAGGCGGACATGGAGGAGATCGTCGTCTCCAGCCTTCGCCGGGCCGGCCTCTTCGAGGAGGTCAAGGACCGGCTACACGAGGCCGGCACGGGGCTCTCCGGCGGCCAGCAGCAGCGCCTGTGCATCGCCCGCGCCATCGCGGTCTCGCCGGAGGTCATCCTCATGGACGAGCCCTGCTCGGCGCTCGATCCGATCGCGACCGCGATCGTGGAGGAGCTGATCGACGAGCTGAAGCAGAACTTCACGATCGTGATCGTCACCCATTCCATGCAGCAGGCCGCGCGCGTCAGCCAGGTCACGGCCATGTTCCACCTCGGAAACATCGCCGAGGTCGGCTCGACCGAGAAGATGTTCCAAAATCCCGACGACAAGCGGACGCAGGACTACATCACCGGACGCTTCGGCTAACCGGCGGACGAGGAGGAAGACCATGGACGAGCATATCGTCAGATCCTACGACGAAGAACTGAAGTTCATCGTGCGCCGCATCTCGGAAATGGGAGGCCAGGCCGAGCGCATCGTGGAGCGGGCCGTCGCCGCGCTGATGCGCAGCGACTGGGGCCTCGCGCAGTCGGTCGTCGCGGACGACCTGCTTCTCGACGCCGCCCAGCGCGAGCTCGACGAGCGCGCCATCATGACCATCGCCAAGCGCCAGCCGATGGCGCACGACCTGCGCGAGATCGTCGGCGCCATCCGCATCTCCAACGATCTCGAGCGCATCGGCGATCTCGGCAAGAACATCGCCAAGCGCGTCATCGCGGTCCACGAGCACCAGCAGCCGATCAAGCTCGTGCGCGGCATCGAGCATCTCTCGGAACTGGCGATCGAGCAGCTGAAGCAGGTGCTCGACGCCTATGCGCAGCGCGATCACGTCCGCGCGGAGGACATCCGCGAGGGCGACGAAGAGATCGACGCCATGTACACCTCGATCTTCCGCGAACTCCTGACCTACATGATGGAAGATCCGCGCAACATCACCGCCTGCACGCATCTCCTCTTCTCGGCCAAGAACATCGAGCGGATCGGCGATCACGCGACGAACATCGCGGAGACGATCTACTACATCAAGACGGGCGAGCAGATGGCCCAGGAGCGGCCGAAGAACGACCAGACCGCTTCGATGCGGCTCACGGTCGAGGACGGCATCGCGCCGGCCTCCGGCAGTTAAGGGGCCGTCGAGGTGAACGCCCGCATCGCGGTGGTCGAGGACGAGGAAGCGCTGGGAGTTCTCCTGCGCTACAATCTGGAGGCCGAGGGCTACATCGTCGACACGATCGCGCGTGGCGACGAGGCCGACCTCCGGCTGAAGGAGGCGGTTCCCGACCTTCTCATCCTGGACTGGATGCTGCCCGGCCTTTCCGGCGTCGAGCTGTGCCGGCGTCTGCGGACGCGGCCGGAGACCGAGCGGCTGCCGATCATCATGCTCACCGCGCGCGGCGAGGAATCCGAGCGCGTGCGCGGCCTCTCGGTCGGCGCGGACGACTATGTGGTGAAGCCCTTCTCGACGCCTGAGCTTCTGGCCCGTGTGCGCGCCATGCTGCGGCGGGCGAAGCCCGAGAAGATCTCGACGCTTCTCTCCGCCGGCGACATCGACCTCGATCGGGAGACGCATCGCGTCCGCCGGTCGGGCCGCGAGATCAAGCTCGGACCGACGGAGTTCAAGCTCCTCGAGTTCCTGATGCAGTCGCCCGGCCGCGTCTTCTCGCGCGAGCAGCTGCTCGACGGGGTCTGGGGCCGGGACATCTATGTCGACGAGCGCACGGTGGACGTCCATGTCGGGCGCCTGCGCAAGTCGATCAACCGGGGCCGGCAGCGCGATCCCATCCGCACCGTGCGCGGCGCGGGCTATGCGCTGGACGAGCAGTTCACGGCGGCCAAGGCCGTCGTGCGAAGCGACGCCCTCAGCGCCTGACGCCACGCTTCCTTCTGCTTCGAGGCCATCGCATCCTGCCGGATGCGGTGGCCTTTTCGCGTCGCGGCGGATGTTCGGACTTCGCGCCGGGCCTGAAACGAAAAACGGCGCCTCGAAGGGCGCCGTTTCGATCTCGTGTCGGTGCCGCTCAGCGGACGCGGCGGCGTTCCGAGACGGGCTGGAAGGCGAGGCGCGCGTGATAGGCGCAATAGGGGGAGGCGTCGTTCGAATGGTTGCCGCAGAAGCGGAAATCGGCCTGGAGCGGGTCGCCGAGCGGCCATTTGCAGGTGCGGTCGCTGAGCTGGACGAGCGTCAGGTTGCGCGAGATCGGAACGACCTCGCCGGGCACGCGCGGCTGCAGGTCGCCGATGACGAGCTCTTCGTCCGGCTCGATCTTGAAGGCCGTAGCCCCGTCCACGCGGGGGGCGGAGCGGGGGGCGGACGGGCTGGCGACGACGCGCAGGGTGGCCGGAATGACGACGGCCTCCTCGACGGAGACGTCGCTCTCCTCCACGATCACCGTGTTCAGCTCGTCGGCACCGACCAGCTCCGACGCCGCCAGGACGCCGCTCGATGCGGGCCGGGCCCGGCCTTCGAGCTTCAGGCGATGGACCTTGCCGATCACCGCGTTGCGCGTGACGCCGCCGAGCTGGGTGGCGATCTGGCTGGCGCTCAGCCCCTCGCTCCAGAGCTTGCTCAGAAGCTCCACTCTCTCGTCGGTCCAGCCCATGCAAAGCTCCTTCACTTCTGGCCCGCGCGGCAGGACGGAATCCATCATCCCCTTCCCAGCCACAGGCCAGGAAGCGATATCAACATCTATTGGTTGACGAGGTCCGCCGCACGAAATCTTGTGTCTTGGAAAATTTAACCTATCGGGTGAGTCCGTGACAAGAGTCGGTCCCATTGACTGGAATCGATTTCGAGCTTTTCCCCAGGTGTCTCGATTCGAAACCCGGTTCGGCCGCTTGACCGAAAGCGCCCGCCGCCGACCGAGGAAGACCCGGCTTCGATTGACATTTCCGCTTCTTTCTATGGTATAGGCACGAAACTTCCTCGAAAGCGGATGCTCCTGCGGGGGCGTTATCAGGACCGCCGGTGAGCGCCTCGGGCGCGCTTCGGCCCCAAGAGCCATTGCGGCGAGCCCTCCATGGATTCCGGGCCGCCCCTTCCGATACGGAAATGAGCGTCGTCATGTCTGCCGAGTCCCCGTCGTCCTCCCCCCTCTACTCCACCTATGCGCGCGCGCCGCTCCAGTTCGAGCGCGGTGCCGGTGTCTGGCTGGAGACGGCGGACGGCCGCCGATATCTCGATCTGGCGGGCGGCGTCGCGGTCAACTCGCTCGGCCATGCCCATCCCCATCTCGTCGAGGCGCTCAAGAGCCAGGCCGAGAAGCTCTGGCACGTCTCGAACCTCTACGAGATCCCCGGACAGAACCGGCTCGCCGAGCGTCTGACGGCCGTGACCTTCGCCGACCGCGCCTTCTTCACCAATTCCGGCGCCGAGGCGATCGAATGCGCGGTGAAGACCGCGCGGCGCTATCACTATGTGAACGGCAATCCCGAGCGTTTCCGGATCGTCACCTTCGAGGGCGCCTTCCATGGCCGCACGCTTGCCACGATCGCCGCGGGCGGGCAGGCGAAGTATCTGGAAGGCTTCGGGCCGAAGGTCGAGGGCTTCGATCAGGTCGCCTTCGGCGATCACGAGGGGCTGAAGGCCGCGATCACCGATGCGACGGCCGCCATCCTCGTCGAGCCGATCCAGGGCGAAGGCGGCATCCGCTCGGTCCCGCCGGAGTGCCTGCGGGGGCTTCGCGAGCTTTGCGACGAGGCCGGCATCCTCCTCATCTACGACGAGGTCCAGACCGGCGTTGGACGCACCGGGCATCTCTTCGCGCATGAGGCATCGGGCGCCTTCCCCGACATCATGGCGGTGGCCAAGGGCATCGGCGGCGGTTTCCCCATGGGCGCGTGCCTTGCGACCGAGGAAGCGGCCAAGGGCATGACGGCCGGCACGCACGGCTCGACCTTCGGCGGCAATCCGCTCGCCATGGCGGTCGGCAATGCCGTGCTCGACGTGATTCTGGAGGACGATTTCCTGCAGAACGTCCGCGACGCCGCGCTGCAGTTCAAGCAGGGCCTCGCCTCGCTGGTCGACCGCTTTCCCGACGTCGTGTCCGAAGTGCGCGGGGAGGGGCTCCTTCTCGGCATCAAGGCCAAGGTGCAGAACACGGCGCTGATCGCCGAGATCCGCGATCATGGCGTTTTGACCGTTCCCGCGGGCGACAATGTCGTGCGCCTCCTGCCGCCGCTGATCATCACGGCGGACGAGGTGCGCGAGGCGCTGGCGCGCATCGAGGCCGCCGTTTCGAGCCTGTCGCTCGCCTCCGCCAAGAAGTCGGCGTGAGCGGCATGGGGATGAACGGAGCCTTCGGGCAGAAGCCCCGGCATTTCATCGATCTGGCCGTGGTCGAGAAGGCCGAGCTGCATTCGATCGTGAGCGATGCGATCCAGCGCAAGGCGCTCGGCCGTGACGGGCCGAAGCCGCTTTCCGGCAAGGTCCTGGCGATGATCTTCGACAAGCCCTCGACGCGCACGCGCGTCTCCTTCGACGTCGCCATGCGCCAGCTCGGCGGCGAGACGCTGTTCCTCTCCGGCACCGAGATGCAGCTCGGCCGGTCCGAGACGATCGCGGACACCGCGCGCGTCCTCTCGCGCTATGTCGACGCGATCATGATCCGCACGACGACGCACGACCGGCTGCTCGAAATGGCCGAATTCGCGACGGTGCCCGTCATCAACGGGCTGACCGACGACACGCATCCCTGCCAGATCATGGCCGATCTCATGACCTATCAGGAGAAGCGCGGCTCCGTCGCGGGCAAGACGATCGCCTGGAGCGGCGACGGCAACAACGTCCTGAACAGCTTCATCGAGGCCTCCGCGCGTTTCGACTTCACCTTGCGCATCGCGACGCCCGAGGGCTCGGAGCCGGATGCGGGCCGCATCGCGCGCGCGCGCGCCGACGGCGGCTCGATCGTCACGACCTTCGATGCCGTGGAAGCCGTGCGCGGCGCCGATCTCGTCGTGACCGACACCTGGGTCTCGATGGGCCGCGAGGATCAGGCGCGGGGGCACAACGTCTTCCAGCCCTATCAGGTCGACGGACGCCTGATGAGCCACGCCGCGCCGGACGCGTTGTTCATGCACTGCCTGCCAGCCCATCGGGGCGAGGAGGTCACGGACGAGGTGATCGACGGGCCGCAGTCGGTGGTGTTCGACGAGGCGGAGAACCGTCTTCACGCCCAGAAGTCGATCCTCGCCTGGTGCTTCGGCGAGGTCGCCGCATCATGAGTTCGCAGATCACTTCGGACGAGGCGGGTTATTCCGGGCTCGGCGGCTTCGGCTTTGCCGGCGACGACGCGGTCGTGCCCTTCCATGTGGAGGCGCTGGACGCGCGCGGCCGCGCCGTGCAGCTCGGCACCATGCTCGATCAGGTTCTCGGACGTCACGACTATCCCGAGCCCGTCTCGCGGCTTCTGGCCGAGATGATCGTTCTGACCGTCCTTCTCGGCACTTCGCTGAAGTTCGACGGCAAGTTCATCGCGCAGGCGCAGACGGACGGGCCGGTCGATCTTCTCGTGGTCGATTTCACGACGCCCTCCAGCGTCCGCGCCTATGCGCGCTTCGACGAGGAGCGGGTCGCCGCCGCCGCTGCCGGCCCGCACGCGGCCGAGACGCTGCTCGGCGCCGGCACGCTGGCTTTGACCGTCGATCAGGGCGGCCACATGCAGCGCTATCAGGGCATCGTGGAACTCACCGGCGGCTCCTCGCTGGAGGACGTGGCCGAGGGCTATTTCCGGCAGTCCGAGCAGATCCCGACGACCGTGCGCCTTGCCGTCGCCCGGATCGCACGGCGTTCGGAGGCCGGCGGCTTCGTCGAGACCTGGCGGGCCGGTGGCCTCATCGCGCAGTTCCTGCCCGAAGCGCCCGAGCGGATGCGCATGCCCGACCTGCCCGGCGGCGACGCGCCCGAAGGCGCCGAGGACCTGTCCGTCTTCGCAGACGACGACGCCTGGACCGAGGTCAAGGCGCTGGTCGAGACCGTCCACGACTCCGAACTCGCCGATCCCGATGTCGGCGTCGAGCGCCTTCTCTTCCGGCTGTTCCACGAGCGCGGCGTTCGCGTCTTTCCGGCGACGGCCGTCATCGACGACTGCTCCTGCTCGCGCGAGCGCATCAAGGAGGTCCTTTCCAACTTCTCCGCCGAGGAGATCACGGAGAGCGTCGAGGAGGGCCGGATCGCGGTCACCTGCGAATTCTGCGGCGAGCATTACGACTTCGCGCCGGAGGAATTCGAGACCGACTGAATTCGCGCGACCGGTTCGGCTCAGTTCAGGATACGCCGGTGGACCGGGGCATCCAGCGAGAAGGCGGGGATGTCGGCCTCGAAGCTTTTGCCGGAGGGAAGCTGCATCCGGTAATGGCCGCGCATGATGCCGGACGGCGTCGGCAGCGGGCAGCCGGACGTGTAGGTGTAGCTGTCGCCCGGCGACAGGATCGGCGTGTCGCCGACGACGCCCGCCCCGCGCACCTCTTCGACATGGCCCCGGCCATCCGTGATGTGCCAGTAGCGATGCGTCAGCTGCACGGTGTCGCGGCTGCCGTTCTCGATCTCCACCTTGTAGGCGAAGACCCAGCGTCCGTCGTCCGGCTTCGACTGCGCCTCCAGATAGCTCGGCGTGACCGTGATCGTGATGTGGCGGGTGGTGGCGCTGTACATGGGCTGTCCTGATCCCTTCCGTCCGATGCTCTACCAGCCGTTGTCCTCGGACCTATCGCCGGGCGGCATGCCGGTCAACGACCGGGGGCGCGGAAGGTGTCGCTGCCGCGCCCGCCGATGGGGCGGGCACGGTGATCCCGGTTGCGAGAGGCCGCTCAGATCGCGCGAAGGGCGATCTCGATATCGTCGATGAGATCCGCCACGTCCTCGATGCCGACGGACAGGCGCAGGAGTCCGTCGTTGATGCCGAGTTCGGCGCGGATTTCGGGGGCGAGGTTCTTGTGCGTCGTCGTCGCGGGATGCGTGATGAGGCTCTTGGAATCACCGAGATTGTTCGAAATCTTGATGACTTCGAGCGCGTTGGAGAAGCGGAAGGCCGCTTCCTTTCCGCCCTTCAGATCGAAGGCGACGAGCGTCGAGCCGCCCGTCATCTGCTTGGCGATGACGGCGGCATCGGGATGGTCGGCGCGGCCGGGATAGAGGACGCGCGCGATCTCGTCCGACTGCGCGAGCCGATCGGCGAGGAGCCCGGCGCTCGTCGTCTGGCGCGCGACGCGCAGCGGCAACGTCTCGAGGCCCTTCAGCATGGTCCAGGCATTGAAGGGCGAGAGCGAGGGGCCGGTGTGGCGGAAGAAGTCCGCCAGATTCTTGTCGATCCAGTCCTGGTTCGACAGGATGACACCGCCGAGGCACCGTCCCTGGCCGTCGATATGCTTGGTCGCGGAATAGACGACGATGTCGGCGCCGAGCTGCAGCGGCTTCTGCTGCATGGGCGTGGCGAAGACGTTGTCGACGACGACGGTGGCGCCGGCCGCATGGGCGATCTCGGCGACGGCCGCGATGTCGATGACCTCCAGCGTCGGATTGGTCGGCGTCTCCATGAAGAAGACCTTGGTCTCCGGGCGCACGGCCTCGCGCCAGGCGTCGAGATCGCGCCCGTCGACGAAGGTGGACGCGACGCCGGCGCGTCCGAGAACGGTTTCCACCACATAGCGACACGAGCCGAAGAGGGCGCGCGAGGAGACGATGTGATCCCCCGCCTTCACCTGGCACTGGAGCGCGGCGGTCACGGCGGCCATGCCGGAGGCGGTGGCGCGCGCGTCCTCGGCGCCTTCGAGCGCAATCATGCGCTCCTCGAACATGCGCGTCGTCGGATTGCCGTAGCGCGAATAGATGAAGCCGGGCTCCTCGCCCTTGAAGCGGGCCTCGGCGGCTTCGGCGCTGTCGTAGACGAAGCCCTGCGTCAGGAAGAGCGCCTCGGAGGTCTCGCCGAAGCCGGAACGCACGGTTCCGCCATGCACCATCTGCGTTGCCGGGCGAAGCGTGCGGCTGGTCTTCGATTTCGTGTCCATCGACAGGTCTCCTGATCCGGGGCGGCGCAGCCAAGCGCGAACCCAACGCGAAAAGGCCGGTCTTCGCGTCGCCGCAAAGCCGGTCTCCGAGCCAATACGTTCGGGACGGCCCTTTAGCGAATTGTTTAACGTGGCTGCAAGCCGGCCGGCCAAATCACCACGATGCGCGCCGATATAGCGCCGTAGACCCCGAAGCGTCAATTCCTCGAATGCGGGGTCTCTTGGCTCTTGGCCGCCGCTCCGCTAGGGGAAGGGGGCTGCCGAAACGGCAGGCGTCGGGCGTCAGGGATCGGAACGGGCATGACAGGGGGCATCCTGCCGGATCGCGAGATCGCGGCGCTCTACAGCGCGGGGGCGATTTCATCCATTGCGGCGCTCGATGCCGACCAGATCCAGCCGGCGAGCCTCGATCTTCGCCTGGGGAAGACGGCCTATCGCGCGCGCGCGAGCTTCCTGCCCGGGCCGAACGCGACCGTTTCCGACAAGCTGAAGCGCTTCTCCTTGCACGAGATCGACCTCTCCAACGGTGCGGTTCTGGAGACGGGCTGCGTCTATCTCGTGCCGCTGATGGAGAGCCTCGCGCTGCCCACCGGCGTCACGGCCGCGGCGAACCCGAAATCCTCCACCGGGCGGCTCGACATCTTCACCCGGGTCATCACCGACGGGGCGCAGGAATTCGACAAGGTGCCGGCCGGCTACACGGGGCCGCTCTTTCTGGAAATCTCGCCGCGCACCTTTCCCATCGTGGTGCGGCCGGGCTCGCGCCTCAGCCAGATCCGCTTTCGCGCCGGCGGCACGCTTCTCACCGAAGCCGACCTTGCCGCGCTTCATGCGGCGGAAACGCTGGTCGCGAGCCGCGAGGCCAATATCTCGCATGGCGGCATCGCGCTTTCGATCGACCTCGTGGGCGACGAGGACGGGCTCGTCGGCTATCGCGGCAAGCGGCACACGGGCGTCGTCGACGTCGACAGGCGGGGCGCGCATGCCGTCGCCGAGTTCTGGGAGCCGATCCGGCGCTCGGGGGAGGGCGAACTCGTGCTCGATCCCGACGAGTTCTACATCCTCGTCTCCGCCGAGGCCGTGCACGTGCCGCCCGCCTATGCCGCCGAGATGACGCCGTACGATCCGCTCGTCGGCGAGTTCCGCGTCCACTATGCGGGCTTCTTCGACCCGGGTTTCGGCCATTCCTCCGCCGGCGGGACGGGCAGCCGCGCCGTGCTCGAAGTGCGCAGCCACGAGGTGCCCTTCATCCTGGAGCACGGGCAGATCGTCGGCCGCCTCGTCTACGAGCGCATGGCCGCGCTGCCCGAACGGCTCTACGGCCTCGACCTCGCCTCCAACTACCAGGCCCAGGGCCTTAAACTCTCCAAGCATTTCGCCTGACGCCTGCCCGACCCGATCCGCCGCCTCTTGCGCGGCGGATCGCCGTCCACTACCAAGATGGCCGAGCGCGGGCGTAGTTCAGCGGTAGAACGCCAGCTTCCCAAGCCTCATTGCTCATTCTCATTCTCCAGCCATTTTCAATATCTTAGCAGTTTCTGCGGCGTCTGTCGTGGCAACGGG
This sequence comes from Aureimonas sp. Leaf427, assembly GCF_001425485.1. GTDB lineage: Bacteria > Pseudomonadota > Alphaproteobacteria > Rhizobiales > Rhizobiaceae > Plantimonas. The sequence goes on from NZ_LMQW01000053.1 coordinate 91,118, forward strand.
CGTGGTAATCGCTGCACGCTCCACCGCTTCGAGCCCATTTCGCAGGTCGTCGTTCGTCACATGGGCATAGCGCGCGGTGGTCGTGACCTGTGTATGGCCCAAGAGCTTCTGCGCCAGTTTCAGGTTCCCGGTCGCGCGCACGAGGCGCGTCGCAGCGGTGTGTCGGGTGTCGTGAAACCTGAAGTCTTTCAGGACTGGCGCGACGTGCCTGGCCCAGACGGTGTGAAGCCCTTCGGCTGTGATCGGGTAGCGCTCGCCTTTGACGCGGCCATCGCGCGTCCGTTTGGCGATGAAGGTGAACACCTCGGGGCCGTCATCACGGCGCAGCGACCATAGAAGGTCGTAGACGGGCTGGATCATGGGAATGGTGCGGGCCACATCGCCCTTGCCGGTCACGCGGAACTCGCGGGCGAAGAAGTTCACGTCGCGCCACGTCAAGCCGACGATCTCAGCGCGCCGGCATCCGGTTAGGATCGCGAACCGCAGTAGCGGCCGATAGTCCTCGGGGATCGCCGCGAGAGCTGCCGTCTCCTCGTCGTGGCTGGCCTCCCGAACCCGCTCCTGCGGCTCCTTCAGCTTGTGGTCTGCCCAATCAATCTCTTGAAGTTTTGCGCCGTTCATTTTCTTGGCCCGGTTCAGGATCGTCCGTAGCGGCTCGACCACCGTCCGGTTCACAGTCGCGTTGGCGACGCCTTCCCCGCGTCGTTTGGCGACAAGGCGAGCCACCATCGCGTTCGTGATATCCGCAATCATGGTGGTCTTGCCGATTTGGTCTTGTAGCCATGCGATGTTGCGCTGCGGCCCGGACGGATCTGAATGGTGCTGGCCGATCTCGTCGTAGTAGAGGAACGCGGCGCTCTCGAAGCTCAAGGGCTTTGAGGTGTCGATCCGATTGGCTTCGGCTGTTCGTTTGATGCCTTCCTCGAATTTCTCCGCGTCCCGCTTTTTCGCGCACTCAGTAGAGCCTGAAAATCGCTGACCCCGAAGACGGAAGTCGTAGGAATAGTGCGCCGCGCCGGGGCGCTTGAATACAGACATCTCCGCTCCTCAATGAAGGCTTCGAGGTCGGACGGGTGATACCGTCGCGTCTCCCGATCCCGTTGGCCGATGTTCACGTAGCGGATGCTGCCGTTCTGCGTCAGGTCGCGCAACTGGCGGGTGGAGATGGCAAGATGCTTCGCCGCCTCCGCTGGTGTGAGAAGGCCCATCACGCCCCCTCCTTGTCTGGAGCCGTGAGAGAATGGATGGCGGCGCGCTCCATCGGGAGCATGCAGCCCATCGCGCGAAAGATATGTCCTAGGCCAGCAGTCCCTGGTTCATCATAGAACCGCTCCCAAATCGCGTCTTTTCCGTCCTCGACGCCCCGGCGGTATGCCTCTGCCTCCCGCTCGGAGCCCATGCCGTTGAGGCGGGCTTGCTCTGCGAGCCGCTCGGGCAGCTGGATCTGGTCCTCGTCGTCGGTCTTCTTGATGTAGTCCATCAGGATATCGTCGGGGCTCCAGACGCCTTTGCACTTGGCGGCGCGAATACCTTGCCGTGCACACCAGATTGTCCATCGGATGGCATCGCGAATGAGCGTGGCCCGAGCCTCACGGCAGATTGCTTCGTCGCGCTGTGCATCGTCGGTCACGGCTTTTTCTCCTCTGCCAGATGCGGGGAGGCGGCGCGGCGCGCGAGGTATTCACGGGCACACTTCTCGCCTAGTGTCTCTTCCGCCACCGGCTGCGGCTCGGGCTCTGAGGCAAGGGCGGCGCGGAGAAGCTTGGATGCCGAGCGAAGAGAGTTGGCCGCAGCCTTGTCCTGCGCCGCCTCCGGGTCCCCGTACATTAGCCAGTTGCCTCCCATTGTGCGGTGAAGCTTGACGCGGGCTTCGAGGATTTCCGCGTGTCGATCGAAACCCAACGCCCCGATAAGGTCCGGGCGGGATGGATGGGCGGTCATGGGCGCGGCTCCTGCTTCGTGTCCGATCGATAAGCGTTGATCACCCGGTTGGCCCAACGATCGTCCAGAGGCATCATGATCGCTTCAGCGATGCGGCTTTGTGGCGGCTCGTAGCTCGACCAGAAGCCGGGATCGTTCTCAGGGTGCTTCCCCATCACGCGCCTCCATCCTGCCCGGCGCGGGCTCGCTGACGATCGGCGGGGAACAGGCAAGGGTTGACCCTGTGACCTTTGGAGGCGACGCGCATTGCAATTTCACGGGACTTGGTTCGGACCGTGTACCCGTTGCGGCTATAGGTCCATATCTGCTCCTCGACCGCCTGGGGCGCGGCGGCGGGTGTGCAATACGGACAGCGCGCCGCGTTGTGGTGGTTCGTTGGATCGAACCCGAGTGCTTCGCAGACCGCGCGCATGTCCTCCGCGTCCGTTGCCGGGGCGGCGGGACGGGATGCGCGATCGGCCATGATGGCGCGTTCCATCAATTCGTATACTGACAAACGCTCGTCTCTGTTCGCCATGTCGTCATAGACACGAACAACCAACGCCCGGACATGAGCCGGCACCTCGTCCCGGCTCATGTCCGACGCTCCGAGAGGGCGGCGGGCGTATTGCGGACAGGCGGCGCACGATCTTCAACGGCTGTTCCGTCGTTGTTGTACATGTAGATGCCGAACCCGACTTTGAGCCATTTGCAGTCGCCGTCGTCCGTGTGAAGGGTGACGGGCATCTTCAAGCCTCGCGAGACCTCCAAAGGCTTCGTCCAGTCGATAAGCTCCTCCACCTCCTCCGTCCGCCCATCCGGTACGGCCGGGGCGGTGGCGAGGGCGGCAGCGAGAACTCTAAGGGCAGCGTTCACCGCATAGAGTTGCTCGTGCTCGCCCGACGCCTTAAGCGCGCCCGCCGATACCTTGTCCATCTGGTCGCCAGGGAAGAGGAAATGGATACGCTCTGCCGCCGCCCGCAGGCTCGCCTCCGCGTTCTGGACTTCGGGGGCGAGGGTGGCCGCAGTACAAGCGGTGCATTCTCCAAGCCATTCGCCATCCGCACGATGCACGTCGCCTGTTCCGTCGCAGTATTCGCAACGCTCCTCCCGCGCCGTCCCGTCCTCTACGACGGGGGCGGGCTGGAGACAGGCGAGGCGCTGGAGAGCATCGCGGATTTGCTCGCCATGACGCTCGACCGTGCGCAGGAGGTCGTAGTTGTGCCGTCCGGCGAGAGGGTCCTTCGGGTGTGCCGAAAGGCTGACGACGCCCATCATATCGCGCACCTGATCAGCGGCCCACTTCAGGTCGCGCTCGACCCTCGCCCGGACATCATCTGAAACGAAGTTCATCTCAAGCAATGCAGCGCTCCTCCGGCGAACGGGCTAAATAGCCATGTGGCAACAATCCAGAGCGGGTTTCCGGTATTACAAGCTACTTTGAAACTAACAGGCCAGACAACGAAGAGAAGGAAGAGCTGAATAACCGAGATCACCCCCTCCCCTCCGCCTTGACGAGTGCCGCCTGCCGCTCATCCGAAGCCTTGTCCATCGGAGAGGATGCGGAGGCGAGAGGGCGGCAGGATAGAATGCGGTTTTTCAGATGCCGCTTGAGAAAAGTAGCCATCGGAAAGGCTGTCGTGGCTTTCTCGATGGCCTGCTTCAGAATACTTTCAACTAGAAGTTCGATTTCTGAAACGACATGATCCACCGTGACAGCATAGCCGTCCGCATCATCAGCAGTTTTCCAGAACTCAGCATCTTCTAATATCTTGCGGATATCAGCGCTCATTGCCTGCCATCCTTCTCTAGGAATGGGCTGGGTCTCGGTGCCTGTGGCGTTCGGCATGGTGGTGGCGGGGATGGTCGTCGAGAGAGTGCTCATGCGGGTGCCTTCGTGGCCTTGGCGATTGCCGCCTTCATCTGCTTGTGAATTGTGCCGTTCATCGCCCACGTGTGCTCAAACAGGCGCTCGCTCGCGATCAGAGCGGCCAGCAGGTCATCGTGAGAGTTCAGCATGTCAGCGACCTTTTGCAGCTCGCCTTTGGCCACCCATTCTGTCTGCTTGGCGACTGGGAAACCGAGTGTTATGCAGGTGCGGCCTTCCGCATCTTTGGTTTTGCGGGGCGACTGATGGAGTGTGCCGTCTTCGACGTAGAAGCTGCCGTCTTCCAGGCTTTTCATCTCGCTCATGTTCGTCTCCGATGAGTTGAACCCGCTCGCCTTGGCGGGAGAAAAGTCGCGGACGCTCATCCGAACACCGCCCACGCGCCGCCGGCCACGATCAGCCAAAACACGGTCCCGAGCTTGATTGCATTCGCGAACCCCAGCGCTTCCGAGATCGGGGCGCGGGTGGTGCTAGGTGTGTCTGTGATGGGGTGCATGGTCAGGCCCTCACGAGGTCGGAGAGGCGGCTTACGGCACCGCTTTCGCTGTTCGGCCAAGTCGTCCAAGCCCACTCGCCCGCTATGGCGCGGATGTTGACTTCACTCGTTCCACGAAGCACTCGGTCCCCGACCTTCAGCGGGTGGGGCTCGACGGAGACGATGTCGAGGCGCGAGTGATGGAAGGCGCCGCTCGGATCAGGGTTGAGGGTATCGATCGATACGAGCGGCCCAGCCTTGCCCATTTCGATGATCTTGCCGCGCACTGTAACGACATCGCCCTCACGCAGCGTTGAAACGTCGATCTGTGATGGGGTGGTCATCGGACATCGTCCTTGATGGCGCGCAGACCGAACGGACCCTGCTCGTAGCGGGTGCCGGGCGCGGGTTTGCGGAAGGAGGAGGGCTTGCGCGGGCCGCCGGCGCGCTCGGCTTGGCGCTTGGTCTTGGCGGCGCGCGGCGTGTCGACGGTGCGGGTCTTGATCGCGTGGCATCGCTTGCAGACGCAGGCGCAGTTCTCGAGCGTGGCCTCGCCGCCGATGCTGTCTGCGATGATGTGGTCGAAGTCGAAGCCTGCGGAGAGATCGCCGTTGCAGCGGGCGCCGGGCTCCAGGCCATAGTCGGCGCCGACGGCTTCGCACTTCTTGCCGGCTCGCTTGAAGGCTTCTCGGCGAATGACGATTCCGAACTCGGTCCGGCTCATCGGCGCGCCGCCGGGCGAACATCCGCCTCCTTCACTCCGATCTCAGCGGCGATCAGCGCGACCGCGGCGGCGAGGTTGGACTTGCCGAGGATGACGTCGTTGGACCGGGTGACGATCTTCTTCAGCGCCGGATGGTGATCCTCGGGGATCTCCTTCTTCCAGAAGGCCGATGCGGTAGCGATGGCGTCCTGACGTGCCTTGCCGTCCAGATCGTTGGTGGCGATCTCCAGGAGTTTGGAGGCCGCCTCGGCGAGGAGGTTGGCGACGGCAGCCGGCGCAGGCTGAGTGCTCTCGTCGGGCTGCTCTTCCGCCGCCGTGTCTCCCGGGAAGCCTTCGTCCGCTTCCGTGCCTTCAGCGGCCTCCTCTTCGGCGTCCTCGATCTCGTCTTCGTCCAGAGTTTCGTTGTCGGGTTCCTCGACGGTCTCCACCGTCGCCTGATCACGATTGAAGCCTTCCCGTGCATCGGTGAGGCTCGCCTGCCTGCCGGCGGTGAGCCGATCCTGCAGCGAGGGCCGTGCATCCGGCGCGCGCGACAGGTCATACATCGCGTCGTCCCGGGCGATCAGGTCGTGAAGATCGGTCGAGAGCGGGAGGCGCTTGGACAGCCGTCGGATGGCCGACTTCTTCGCCATCTCCTCCCACCATGTCGCCCACGGGCCGCTGTCGCGCGACCGGGAGACGGAGCGGATCTTCTCGATGTCGCGCGGCGTCAGCGTCTCGACGTAGATCGAGCCATCCTTCATCTTCGCCATCGCGAAGACCTGCCGGATGTGGCCGTAGTCGGGGAGCTCGGCCTGCTCATAGGCAAGATGCTCGCCCTCGTCGTCGATCCAGGACCGGAAGCTGTCGCCGCCGAACACGACCTTGGCCGTGATCATCGCGACTTCGCCGGACTGGTGGATGCGCTTAATCACGCCGCCGATCATCGGCATCCACTGGACCTTGCCCTTGAAGACGACAAAGGCGCCTTCGCGCTTGTCCGGCAGAAGACCGTCCTGCGCCGCGCGAATGGCCGATTCCATCAGGCTCTTGCGATCGGCGCTGAGGATGTTCGGATCAGAGAGGACCGCCGTCATCACGACGCGCTGAAACTTCTCCGGCTTGATGTGCGACGGCAGGGCCGCGGCGAACTGCTCGCCCATGCGGTCCAACTCGTTGCGAAACCGATCGCGCGGAGAGAGCTCGCGCCCTTGATCGGTCGTGGCGAGCGCGCTCATGCGGCCTTCTCCATCTCGAGGAAGTCGTCGATCTTCTGCTTCGCCCAGGGCTTGAGCTGCAGGTGGCGCTCGCCAGCGGCGAACGGACGCGCGCCGGGCCACTCGCCAGCGTCGAGGCACTTGCGGATCGTCTTCAGAGCCCAGCGGATTTCGCGTTCGCCGCGGTCGAGCTCGTGCTCGGACATTTCGACATGCGCGGTGTCCGGCACTTCGTCCTTCAGCACGTAGACGAGGGCGAAGGTCGTGAACGGCAGATCGAGTGCGCGACACACCATGCGGATCATGGCACCCTGCAGGTAGTAGCAGGCGTCGAAGGCCTGCTTCTCGAGGAAGTCCTCGCTGAAGTCCGCCGTGGTCTTCAGGTCGGCATAGATGCCATCGCCGCTCGGGATGACGTCGGGCCGGACCTTGATCCAGATGCCGGTCTCCGGGTCCTTGAAGGCCATCGTGCGCTCAATGGCGCCGTCGAGGATTCGCGCGTCGCGGATCAGCGGATAGCGCGCGGCGTCGTCGCGGATGCGGCCGATCATGGCGCGCTGGTCCGGCGAGATGATCGTCTTGCCGCCTTGCTGGTCGCGCCAGTCCTGGCAGAAGCCGGCGTTCCAGTTCCAAGGCTTGGTGTCGCCCTCGCCCTTCTTCGGCTTCTCGTTCGGGTAGACCGCCGGGTGGACGGCATAGGCCGCGTCGAAGTCCTCGTCGCCGAGGAGAAGGGCGTGCGTCGCCTTGCCGAAGCTGAGCGCCTTCGTGGTCTCGACTGCGATGTGATCCGGGTTGTGCTTCCAGCGTCCCCAGAAGGCCTTCGGGCTGCCGCCATGCGAGGGTAGGAGCCACTTCATCGCGCTCTTGGAGAGCGACGGCGCATCGAACAGGTCGACGTCGCCGTGATAGGTCTCGATCGGGACGCCCGCATAGATGCCGGGCTCGGTGATCTGCGTGCCATCCCATGTGCGTTCGGTGATCATGCTGCGACCTTTCTGCGGCGCTCGGCGCGCTCTGCGGATGCGACCTTGGCGGCGGCGATCTCTGCCTGGCGCTCGGTCCACCAAGCTTCGGCGCGGGCGAGCGCATGGGCCTTGGACTTCGACCAAAACCGCATGTTGAAGGCCTGCTCGCGCGGGTTCGGGTTGCCAGCGGTGGACGCCGGCTGAAGCAGGATTTCGCCGTACCAGCGGAGGTGCTCGGGCGCCTCGGGCGAGGTGTAAGCGACGAAGCGGACTGACTGGACGCGGGCCATCGTCAGAGCCTCCCCGCCGCGCGCAGGCAGGCCTCAGCCTCGGCGCGACGTTCCTGGCGGTTGCTTTCCTTGGCCTTCTCGGCCCACTTCATCGCGGCCTCGTCGTCGTCTTTGGCGCGGATGATCGTGCCGTAGATCGCGATGGCGCCGCGCTCGATGAGATCGGCGGGCAGAGGCTTGGCGCGGGCAGGGCGCGCCGGGCGATCGTCCTCGAACGGATCGAACGAGGTGGCGAGCTTCTGCGCCTGGAGGATGCGGCCGCTCATGCCCGACGCTCCGACCGATCCACCTTCACCTTGTGGAAGATCACAGGGTCCGGCAGGCAGGCGATGCGGATGCAGTCGCGAGCGGCCTCGGGCGTGTCGGCCTGGACGACCTTGATCTGGTCGTCACCGCCGGCGGCGTAGTGAACGCGGAAGGGGATCGCGGGCGCCATTACTCGGCCGCCTCCCGAGCCGCACGGGCGCGTTCTGCGTCCTGACGCTCCAGTTCCTCGCGATAGACGTCGTCGCGATCCTGGCGGCGCTTGTGGTCGTGGTAGGCCGCGGCATCGGCGAACCCGAGATATCCAGGGCCGTCGTTCCAGCCGTAGGGAGAGCGGCCCATCACTCGGCCGCCTCTGCCAGGGCGTGGACTTCCGGTTCAGCATAGAGGACGCGGAACCGCGCAGCGCGAGGCAGCCCCTCCAGCGCATCGGTCGAACCGAAAAGGGTGATGCTCAGTTCGCCGTCCGCGGTGGAGATCGTGAGCGTCCGGCTGTTGCCGTTGTCCGGCATGGCGGAAGTCAGCTCGACCGCAGTCACGCCGTGGATCATGAGGCTGGACAGCATCCCCATCTCAGCGGCTCCCCATCGAAGCGATGAGGGGCAACGAAGGGCGCGCCGTGTCGGAGAGGATGAGAGCCGAGCCCATGAAGCAGGCCATGAAGGCCCCAAGGGCGAGGAGTTCGGCTAACGGCTTGAGGATGTGCATGGCAAAGCTCCCGGCGGGTGCGCGGTGAAAGGGTTCAGGCTGCGATGAGGTGTTCGACGAGGACGGGTGCCGAGCGGCCGGTGATCTTCACGACCATCGCGCCACGTCCGATCTCCCAAGGACGGGAGACGACTTCGGCTTCCTGGGCATGCTGCTCGCCGGAGACGGGGAAGAACTTGACCTTGGCGCCGAGGGGAAAGCGCTTGGCGGCTTCGGCAACGGTCAGGGTGGGTTGGCGCATGGTGTGTCTCCCGAGCCGGTGATCCGAACCCGCGATGGGGTGGATCAGGCGGCAGGCTTGTTCATCATGCCGGCGAGCGTCGACACCGGGTCTGCCGAACGCTGCATCGTGCCGCGTGTCACGGTGACCGTGTCGCCATAAGCGGAGGTCGCCTTCTCGGCTGCAGCCTTCCAGTTGGCCTCGGCCTCATGGCGGGTCGGCATGTCGGGGAGCCCGATGCGGGCGTGAGCGCCGATCGCATCCATCGTCTCGCGGTGGCCGAGTTCGTGCGTCCAGACGTCGTGACCGGCCAAGACAGTCGCGATCTCGTGCATGCGGCTGATGGAGGTCGAGCACAGGGCGATGCCGGTCATCGCAGTCGCGACCTCAAGCGTCGGGAATTCGTGGGTCTCGGCCATCTGTCTGCTCCATCGGTTGGCGTGTTCGCCGTCGTTCGATGGAGCCATTCGTACGGTATGTACGATTGCCGGTCAAGTACGTTTTGTACGATTTCCGTTGACCGCACGTTTTGTACGATCGTATAGAGGGTGCATCGGCGACGAGTGGTGCAATCCCACTACCAGCACTGCGTCGATGGCGTGGGAGTTAGATCACCCTACAGCGCCGCTGGAGAAATGAGGGCGGAGAAGCCGACGAGGCCTCCTGGCGTATGTCCCATCCCGGCTCCGGTCGTCAGGACAGCCAAGGCTCCCCAGCCTGCGAAAGCTTCGGCTTCCGTGGGTTAGGGGAGTCTTTGGCTCGAACCCTCCCACACCAGACGTCAGAACACTGAAGCAGACCTATCAGAGGTCAGTGATCACACGCCTCACGCGACCGACCACGTAGACGTCATCCTCATCTACCGGAAGCGACATGTGATCGAGGTTGGTTGAAAACGGTTGCAGCATCGGACGCGGAGTTCGGCGGAACCGCTTGAAGGTCGTCTCGCCACCATCTAGCGCGAAGACGTAGTATCGATCGTTGATCAGCGAATCGTCGGCGCGGTTTACGATGATGATAGACCCGTCAGGCGCGATGCGGTTCATGGAATCGCCTTCGACCTTCAATGCCAGCCAGTCTCCTCGCGGCAGGTCGGCGATCGGCAAATAACGTTCGACCTCATCAAGAATAACGCCGTCCCTCTTTTTCAAGCCGCCGGCGCTTACCCACGAGACAACAGGTATCTGTATCACAGGATAACCTGGCGTAGCCTCTCCGAGGTCAGGATCGTAGTCGTCGTCTGCAGACGGTGTGGTCGTGCCAAGGTCAAGAAGGACCTTGTCGATAGCTTCTTTCATGGTCGCCGATTCATGGTTGGCGCCATAGATGATCCAAGCAGGGTCTACGTCCAAGGCGGAACCATACTTCAAGGCGGCCTTCAGGCTGATTTCCCGGTTCCCGTTCTCGTGGCTATTCCACGAATGCAGATTCAACTTGGTTGCCCGCGACGCTTCCGACCGCGTTTCATAGCCTTTCGCGAGGCGGGCTTGCTTGAGGCGTTCTCTAGGCTCTTCCATGCGTACGTTCTGAACGATTTCCTTCGTGCAGGGTGTACGATTTCCGCTTGCGCTTAATTCGTACTGAATGTACGAATTGGGAATGAGCGACGAACCCGCATCGATCTCCGCCATTATCGACACTTTCCCGACGATCGCAGTCTTCGCGACTGAGGTTGGATGTGGATACGAGGCCGCACGGCAGATGCGGAGGCGCGAGAGCATCGCGCCCGAGCACTGGTCCCGAGTGATTGAGGTGTGTTCCGCACGTCAGATCACCGGCGTCACGTTCGAGTGGCTCGCCCGGCAGCGTGCGAACGCATCGGTGGCGGCATGAGCACGCTCCGCGTCATCGACCGGGGCGAGCAGGTCGCCTTCTCCTATGAGAGCGTCGCAGTCGACGTTGCGACGGAAGCACGGCAGGCAGCGGAGCGGATCAACCTTCGTCTGCGCAGGACGGCCGAAGACGTGGTTGAGATCGGCCGCGATCTGACCCGGATGAAAGAGCGGCTGCCACACGGTTCGTTCCTGCCGTGGATATCTGCCGAGTTCGGCATGAGTGACCAGACGGCTAGACGATTCATGCAGGTGACGAAGGTCTTCGCCAGCAAATCCAACATGTTGTTGAATTTGGACGCATCTGCTCTCTACGAACTCGCCGCTCCCAAGACTCCGATCGAGGTCCGCGAGGAAGTGGAGCGGATGATTGAGGCCGGCGAGGTGGTTCGCTCCGCCGATGTCGCCGAACTGAAGCGGCAGCATGCAGCCTCTGAGGCCGCGAAGTTCTCCGCCGATCTTGATGCCGAGAAGGCGACTGCGAAGGCCGGCGAGCTGCAGTCCGACTTCGATATCAAGATCGCCGAGGCCGTAGCCGTCGCGGCTAGGAAGATCGAAGACGGCTACCTCGCCAAGCAGGCGCAGCTCGACGAGCAGATCGCGAAGCTCCGTTCCGAGAATGCGCGGCTCAAGGCCGGGCCCGTCACGGCGCCGATCATCGACCACGACACCGGCAACGTCGTCTCGTTCACTCCCCGATCGCTGACCGAAGCCCTGGCAGCCGAGATCGACGCTGAGCACGACGAGCATGTCGACGCCGAATTCAATGAGACAGCCAATCCCGAAAAGCGAGCCCGCGTGGTTGTCGGTGTCTGCCGGCAGATCGTGGCCGTGAAGGCAGACCCGCGGTCGGTGTTCCGCGGCATGACCCAAGGCAAGCCAGAGCAAATCATCGCTGAAAACAAGGCGATGATCGAGACCGCCTTCTCCCTCTTCAAATCCATAAAGGACCAGTTTGATGGCAAACCGCGTCGTTGAGACGAAGGAATTTCGAGAGGCTTTCCGAAGAGAGATCATCGCCTGCGGTGATGTCTCGCCGGAAGGCAAGCGCCGCCGCAACATCCTCGGCATCGGCGGCCGGCAGCTCAGCATCAGCGCTGGCGTCGACATCCTCGGAACCCTCATTCGCCAGTTCCAGGACAAGGGCGCGACGCTCTGCCGGTCGCAGATCGACCTCCTGAACCCGAAGGGCGCGCGTCGGTACGTCTCCGAGCAGATGAACGCGATGGCCTCGGCCAAGCTGTCCGTCGGCGCCAATCCGATCGAGACCCTGCACAAGTCGCTCGGCGATCTGATCGTCGTGGCCCGGAAGACCGGCCGAAACGTGTACATCAGCAAGGCCTCTGCGACGGCGCTGGAAATCCAATGCTGCATCGATCTGCGCATCGGCAAGTCGAACGCCCAGGCCGAGCGGACGGAAGCTCTGACGGAGCATCTGAAGGAGGGCATGGTCGCCCTCGGCGATCGGACGGTGGCGGATGCGATGGTCGCGGACGTCGAGCAGTATTTCCGCGCCGTCGATCGCGCCGCATGACTCTCGTGGCCGCCGTTCCCCTTCAAGCTGCCAAGGGCGTCTTCAAGCCTTGCCGCTGGTGCAGCGGAGCGCGCGGCCACATCGACGCGGCGCCGGTCATTGAGCCGGCCCGCCACGTCGGCCGGATGATCTGCGACGGCTGCGGCCGGCAGACCGGATGGGTGTCCGACAGGGCGCTCCGCAAGGCCGAAAAGCTCACCCATCACGCCGCTCCCGCCAGCGAGGCCGCAGCATGACATCGTTCTTGCCTGTGTCGCCATCTGGATCGGCATCTCGCTTGCCGCATGCTGCCTTCTCGGCCCCTTCCTCCGCGACAGCGCAGCGGCGCAAAGCATCCAAGCGCCTGAGGGTTTCGACCCTGTGCCAGTTTCTCTCCGTGCCGTGCTTACGGGCCGCGACGTAGGCCAGATCCACGCTGCTCACGCCCATGGCGCCGAGCAAGGCTGCCACCGCCTCCACCATCGTCAGTCCGTCCATGTCGTCGCCGCTGGGTTCCATGCAGCGAACATGTCGCAGGGCCGGCAATAGCTCACTGAAATCCCGCAGCGCACTCTTTCACCGACAGGTCAGAAGATGTCCGATCTCAGAAAATCCACGGGTGCGATGCGCTTGGCGATCAAGGCGGCGGTCCGGCGCGCTCTGACGCTGGCCGGCGGCGGGGAGAGCGTCCAGCACGCCACGCGCGTCAACGGCGCCTCGCTTTCGCGCTATGCCAGCGCCAACCCGGATCACGAATTGAACCACGCGCCGATCGACGTCGTGCTCGATCTCGACCTTGAGGCTGGGCAGCCCGTCATCCTGGCCGCCTTCGCCGATGCGCAGGGCTACGACATCGTTCGGCGCGAGCGGCCCGACACCGCGTCCGACATGCCGTGGTGCGCCAAGATGGGCATCCTGTCGAAGCAGGACAGCGCCGTGCTCGGGCAGATCGGTGATGCGCTGGCCGACGGCAAGATCAGCCCGGCCGAGGGCCGCTGCATCGTCGACGAGATCGAGAAGGAGGAGCTTCTCCTCCGCCGGCTCAAGGAGCGGGTGATCGCGGAATCCGGGGCGGGCCGATGAGCGGCCGCTCCCTCACAGACAGTCCGTCCGGGACTTTCGACCGGTGCCAGTTCGGCGCATCGGAACAGCTTTCATGTGCGGCGGGCCCGGACGGGCTACGGACTTGCTTCCCCGCCAATGAGAGCATGCCGACGAGGGGCGGGGAGGCTGTAGCGGCTTCCCCGTTCCGCCCCGTCGGCCCCTATGCAGAGCACATCGTTCGCGGGCTGGCCCGCCATCTCCATAACCGCGCGATTGACGAGGCCGCCACGAAAGAGGCGATGGCGCTCGGCTCCCGCGTCCAGCGGAGGGAAGGCTGATGCCTCACTTCACCTGGACCGACGAGGCCAAGGCCGAGGTCGTGAAGCGCTCCCGCATGGGCTTCACCTATGCCGAGATCGCCGCCTATCTCGGAACCACGCGGGAAGCCATCTCGCGCGCCGTCACCCGGCACAAGCTGATCTCCGTCGAAGAGCGCCGCAAGCTCCAGTCCGAGCGGCTCATCGGAAAGAAGCAGCCGAAGGCCGTGGTCGCCAAGCGCTCGCGGCACATGAAAGCGACGTGGGCCGATCCCGTCATCCGGGCCGAGCGCGTCTCCCGCCGGCGGAAGGCCTGCGAGCGGCCCGAGGTCCAGGCGCAGATCGCGGCAGCTGCTCAGGCATCCTTCCGTAAGCGCCGTGGTGGCTTCGACCTGCCGGACGCGGAGACCGCGGCGAAATACCGATTCCTTCGCGAGAGCAAAGGCATCCCGGCAGCCGAGGCCGGTCGAATGCTCGGCCTTCTTCCATCATCCACCAGCCAAGAACGGAGAGCCTGATGGCCCGCGCCGCGAAGAACACCGCATCCGCCGAAACCGGCCCGGCCGGCATCGGGCACAACGACATCGCCTTGAAGGACCTCAAGGTTCTCTTCTTCATCGGCCGGCAGAAGTATCTCGCTGCCCAGGCTGCGCAGAAGGCCGCCAACGCGGAGATGAAGCGCGTCGGCAAGGTGATCAAGGTGGACCTCGGGGAGTTCGGCCTCGACAGCATCAAGGCCTACGAGAAAGCCCAGACGCCCGAGGGCAAGGCAGCGCTCCAGGCCCGCCAGGAAGCCGAGCGGCAGGCCATGAGCTTCGCTGGCATCCCGATCAACACGCAGCTCGATCTTCTCACCGATCGCATGCCGCTCGTGGAGCGAGCCTATCGCGATGGCGAAGAGGCGGGTCTTCGTGGCGACACGCTGAACAACCCTTTCAGCGAGGCATCCGAGGAAGGCCACGAATATGCTCGCGGATGGCATGACGGGCAGGGCGCCCTCTTCGCCGGCATCAAGCAGAAGGAAGCCGAGGCGGCGGCCGAGCTGATCAAAGGCCCCGGCCATGACGGCGGCGGCGATCTCGACGAGGAGCAGGACTGATGGCTGGGTCTGCTCGCGGGCTGTTCCGCGCCACCGGCAAGAAGTCCAAGCCCGTTGCCGTCCGTGACCTTGCTGGCGACATCGTCATGGCCGATGCGCTGGAACGTGAGAAGGACGACTTCTACCCGACTCCGCCCGAGCCGACCCGCGCCATCCTCTCGGCCGAACTAAGGCGGCTGAGGGACTTCCATACGGTCTGGGAGCCGGCGGCTGGCGACGGCGCCATGGTGCGCGAGATGGAATCGGTCGGGCTGACCGTCCGCGCATCGGACCTGATTGACCGCGGCTGCGGTGCTGACATCCGGTCCTTCTACGACTTCCCGGCAGCGCCATCGCCTGCGATCCTCACGAACCCGCCCTTCGCCGAATGCGGCTGGGGCAACGGCAAGGCTCGCTGGCTGACGCATGCGCTCGACAACCTCGGCGTCGAGTACATGGCGCTCCTGATGAACTGGGGCTTCCCAGGCGCCGGTGGACTCGGGCCCTTCTGGGCGAAGCATCCGGCAGCCCGCGTCTATCTGATGCGCTGGAAGATCGACTTCACCGGGCAGGGTGCCCCGCCCATGCTCAACGCGTGGTTCGTCTGGGATCGCCAGCACCGCGGCGAGACGGTCCTTCGGATGCTGGACCGGGCCGATGCGCGTCAGGCGGAGATGTTTGGCGAGGTGGCGGCATGAGCCTGATCCTCGGCCTCGACGCCGCCTCCACCACCGGCTTCGCCTATTACGACGACACCCGCAGCATATCGGCCATGGAGGTCGGAGTGCTCCGCGCCAAGGGCGACGGCTTCGAGGACCGCGCGTCGTTCCTCGGCCGCGAGCTCGTCGTCATGCTCCGCAAGCGGCGGCCCGACTTCGTGGCGATCGAGCAGCCGCTCCGCATGCTTCCCGGCGGCAAGCGCAAGGAAAAGTTCATGGGCGAGGAGGTGGAGGTCTCCGGCGCCGGCGGCGGGACCAACGCGCTCATCCTCTCCAACCAGATCGTGAGCGCCTTCTGCACCGCGGCCCGGATCAAGGACATCCCCTTCGTCCTGATCGCCTCCGCCACCTGGCGCACGCAGTTTCTCGGCTTCGGCCGCAAGCCCGGATTCGACCGGAAGGCCTGGAAGAAGGCGGCCCGCGAGCGCTGCGCTGCGCTGAAGATCTCCGTGACCAACGACGACATGGCCGAGGCCTGCGGCGTGGCCTTCGCCGCCACCGCGACCGACGCCTTCAAGATGATGAAGCACCAGATGGAGCGAGCCGCATGATGAACCTCGTCGACATCCGCGAGCGCGCCGAACGTCGGCAGCAGGCCGCGCACCAGAACCAGAGCTTCCATCGCGAGCAGCTGTCCAAGGCAGAGGCGGAGGAGGGGGATCTCGGTATCATCATCGACGGGATCGACGACCTGATCGAGGCGCAGGCTACGTTCGCGAAGATCATGCACGGCGCGTCGCCCGAGCTTCTCGCCGCTATCGGCGCGACCGAGACGACCACTGGCACCATACCGGCCATCCCGGCTGAGGAGCCGGTCGCTGAAGAGGTCGGCGTCGGAACGCCGCCCGCCGCGGTCGAGCCGCCTGTCGCTCCGAAGCGCGCGGTTGCCCGCAAGGCGAAGGAAGCCCCTGCCGATCCCATAGTCCAAGCCGCCGCCAAACCGCCAGCACCCGCCGACGCGCCGCGTCCGACAGACGCCGCCCTCGACGCCAAGGTGCTCGACATCATGCAGCGCGCGGCGGCCAGCGGCGATGGGCAGGCGATGTTCGACATGGCGACGTTGGCCGGCAAGATGGAAGTCACCTCCCTCGCGCTCGACAAGTCCTTCACCCGCCTGGCCGAGGCCGGCCGCATCGTGCGCCAGAGGTGCGAGCTTAAGGGCCATGCCGCGTTCGAGGTGATCGCCGAGACGGAGGCGGCGGAGTGACAATCTCCACATTCCTCGACGGCCGGGTACGGCTTCATCTGGGCGATGTGCGGGAGCGGCTCGCCCTCATGCCCGAAGGTTCGATCGACTGTGTCGTGACCTCGCCGCCTTACTTCGGCCTTCGCGATTACGGGATGCTTGGTCAGATCGGAATGGAAGCTACGCCTGCTGAGTTCGTCGCGGCACTGGTCCAGGTGTTCCGGCAGGTGCGTCGCGTCCTGAAAGCCGATGGATCACTCTGGCTGAACATCGGCGACAGCTATGCGGGATCGTGGGGCGCGCAGTCTCGAGGAGATGACACGCCCGGCACCTTGGAAGGTGGGTCGATGATCTCGGCGCGCCAGATTGCCGCTCACCCAAGAGGGCAGTCCGGGACAGGATCGCTCAAGCGCACGCCCGGATTGAAGCCGAAAGACCTCATGATGATTCCGGCGCGCGTCGCGATCGCCCTTCAGGATGACGGCTGGTATCTGCGGCAAGACATCATCTGGCACAAGCCGAACCCGATGCCGGAGAGCGTACGCGATCGCTGCACCAAGGCGCATGAGTATGTCTTCCTCCTCACCAAGTCGCCTCGTTATTTCTACGATGCTGACGCAATCGCAGAGGGCCTCGCGCCAGCTTCGGTCGGTCGTCTCGCGCAGGTAGGTCTCGCATCTCAGGCAGGTTCTTCTCGCGTCCCTGGTAAGGCGAATGGGGCCATGAAGGCAGTCGCGGGCGGAAGAAAGCGTGGCGTTCCTCCTCGCCATGCTTCCTACGAAAGCAGCGATCAGTCGGGCCTTGATGACGTTGGCCGCGGCTATCGCAATAAGCGATCCGTCTGGTCGATCTCAACGCAGCCGTTCTCTGATGCGCATTTCGCCACCATGGCGCCGGAGCTTGCGGAGACGTGCATCCTCGCCGGCTGCCCGAAGGGCGGCACCGTTCTCGACCCGTTTGGCGGCGCAGGCACTACCGCTCTGGTCGCGCTACGCCATGGCCGTAAGGCCGAGCTGATCGAGTTGAACCCCGACTACGCGGCAATGGCGCGGCGCCGGATCGAGACGGAATGGCGGGTATCGATTCCATCTGTAGGCTCCGACTTCGGGCCCCTTTTTTCGGAGTCCGCAGCATGAACGCGCTCACCCCCATCGACTTCGACGGCGCGGTCAACATCGAGGCCGAGCAGGCGCTTCTCGGCGCGATCCTCGTGAACAACGAAGCTCTGGCGCCTGTGCTGGAGGTCGGCTTCGAGGCCCGGTTCTTCGAGGAGGCGATCCACCGCGACATCTTCACCGCGGCGAGCTCGCTCATCACGTCGGGCCGGAAGGCCGATCCGGTGACGCTCCGCCCGTTCCTGCCGGTCGATGCGGAGATCGGCGACACGAACCTCGGCGGCTACCTCATGCGTCTTTGTGCCGAGGCCGTCACCGTCCTGCATGCTCGCGACTATGCCCTGGCGGTGCTCGACGCCTATGCCGCGCGGGTCGCTGCCCAGACGCTCGACCGCTACATCGAAGAGTTCGTCCGGCGCGATCCGGCGAAGGGCATCACCGATATCATCTCCAGGCTCGAGGACGATCTCGGCGGCATCCGCGCGCTCTCGCCCGCGATGAAGGCCCGCGAATCCATGAGCGGCGTGATGGACGCATTCCTGCGCCGGCTGAACGAAGGCCGGACGAAGGGGGGGCGGGTCATCCCGTTCCCGCTCGGCGAGATCGCGGACGTTCTCCAGGAGGACGGGTTTCAGGTCGGCAACCTCTACGGCCTCCTGGGCTCGTCAGGGGAAGGCAAGACGTCGCTGATGCTCCAGTGCGTCCGCGCCGCGGCCGACGCTGGCAACCCGGTCCTGCTCCTCTCCTACGACCAGACTTTCGAGCAGGTCGCTCGGCAGATGATTTCGCAACAGACCGGCATCTCGGTCTCGCAGATGCTCCGGCACAATCCCGGCAAGTCCGAGACGCTGAACCGGAAGGAGATCGACCTCATCACCGAGGCCGGCGTCGACCTGCAGGAACTCCCGATCCAGGTCCGCAAGCTCCACAATCAGAAGATCGGCGGCATCCTCTCCATCGCCCGCAACTGGACGAAAACGATCCGCAAGGGCCGGCAGCCGAATGGTGAGCCCTGGGGCTCGCCGCTCATCATCCTCGACCACAACCGCAAGGTCACGCCCGAGGATCCGAAGGCGCACGAGGGCCGCATCGCCGGCGCAGTGAACGGTGCCGGGAAGGCGATGGCCGAGGAGTTGGGCGCCGCGGTGCTCTTCCTCAACCAGCGCAACGGCAAGGGCGCGGATCGGTACGTGCCCCGGCCGATCGCAGCGGACCTCTTCGGCGGAGAGCAGGCGCGCGAGGACTATGACGCGATCCTCTACATCTACAGGCCCGAGCGCTGGCGCGACGAGCAACTGAGCGTCGCCAAGGACCAGAAGCAGGCCGACGAGATCCGCCGGCGCTTCATGCTCCGATCCTCATGGGAGGACACGCCTCGCGATCCCGAGGGCATGGCCGAGATCGGCGCCATCAAAGTCCGATACGGCGCCGGCGGCGTCCGGTCCGAGCTGAAGTTCGAAGGCCGATACACCCGCTACGCCAGCACACGCCAGACCGAGCCGGAGCTGTTCTGATGACCGACACATCCCGTCCCGAGGTCAGATCCTTCCCGTGGGCCCGAGGCTATCAGGGCCAGTTCAAGATGCCCGGCGGCGGCTGGAAGTTCGTGCGCATCCCCGGCACGAAGGAGGCGCAGGTCTTCCCGACATCCGAGGCGGCGAAGGATGCCGCGACCAAGTTGGTGTTTCAATTCATGTGCCCGCCGATTGTCTCGGAGCGGGTGGAGGAAGTCGATCTGTTTGCGAAGGGCGTAACGGCAGCGGTCCTGGAGTTCAAAGCGGGCCAGCAGCGCCAGCGCGTCGAGGACCGGAAGGTGTTCGCCCGGGCCGGCCAGAAGCCCGTCATCGTCCAGACAAAGCGGAGCCGCCTCGCATGAGCCGCGAAGTCCTGCCCCACCGCCGCCCGTCCGAGAACGAAGAGATCGTGTTCGCCGGCATGCCGATCTCCGTCACCTTCGGCTACACCGATGATGCCCGGATCACCGAGGTCTTCATGTCCACCCGCAAGGTCGGGACCATGATGGACATCGCCGTCCGCGATCTGGCCGTCACCATCTCGCTCGCGCTTCAGTATGGCGTCACACCGACGGTGCTGGAGCGCTCGCTCACCGCTGACGAGAGCGGCAAGCCGGAAGGCCTCGCTGGCAAGATTGTCGCCATGATCCGGGAGCGTGCCGTCGCATGACCAACGCCAAGAGCCATCTAGACCAGTTCCTAGACGGCATTGGCGTTCGCCTGGTGCCGGTGGCACGCCGGCGCCGCGGTGCCCAGAGCCACGCCCGGGCCACCATGCGCGAGATCCTGAACGATCACGGCGGCGATCACCTCGCGCTCGTGCTCCGCTTCATCCGCGACAGCGAGGGGAACAAGGGCGCGCTTTGGTCCGAGACCATCGGCGCCGTGTCGGACATCCTCCTGCAGCGTCCAGACTGGGCGGAGAGGCCGTCCGACGTCTTCGCCGCACTCGACACCATCGATCTGAACGACGCGCGCCGTGAGGCCGTCCTGCGCCGCCCTTGGCCGGTCCGACAAACCCTCCGCGCCTACCTCTACCGTGACCTGCAGCGCGCGCTCGACGCCCGCATTGATCAAGACCTTCTCGGAGCTGCCGCATGAAAATGATCACCCAATCTGAGCTCATGCAGCTCTTTTCATACGATCCTTCCACCGGAGACTTCACGCGGCTTTCCCGTATTCGACGGCATCAAGCCGGCGAGACTGCCGGTTGGACCGATGATCGAGGCTATCGGCGCATCAAGATTGATGGGCGAAACCACTTCGCGCACCGTTTGGCATGGCTTTACGTCCATGGGACGCTCCCAACTCAAATCGATCACATCAACCAGGACACTGGCGATAATCGGATTGCCAATCTGCGTGACGCGACCCATGCTCTTAACCAGAGGAACAAGCGCAATTCGTCGTTGTATCGACCGCCATCAACCATGCGGCCATGGAGCTTCGAGGAAGAGGCAATCCTCGCGCCGCTGATCATTTTGGCAAAGGCCCGCTTTGTTGAGGCTGCAGACACGTTCGCTCATCTCGGACCCGAGTACACCGGTCCATCTCTGATGCGATCAGTCTGGCCCACGTATGCCTCAACAACTCTGGGCGGGCATGACGTTGGCTACGGCGGGAATGGTCAGAGGGTGATCTACCGGCCAAATTCAGCAGCAGTCTCCAGAGCGGAGGAGGTTGTCAGCCAATGGGTTCCGACGATCCGTCAGCAAGACGACAGAGTGCTAGCTGGAGCCTGGGCTCAGTGTCTTGCCGCACCTCGGATTGCGGGGTCTTGGCGTTCATATTGTCGGGAGAAGAGACTAAATCGAACCACCGCAGACAGACACGTTTTCAGTGCATTCCATAGTGTTGCTGTAGGCTTATCGAAAAACTCTCAAATGTTGCACGAGCCTGATTGGGTTCGGCTAGTGCCAAGGTTCCCAATCTCGGGTACTGACATTGATATGGTCGCAGAACGTGTGACAGAGCGCGCCAACCACTGGCGAGCCGACGACGCAAAGCCGACCAGCCAGCCCGACATGCGCGATACCTCGTGGGCCGAAGGGCAGAACGAGATGCGGCGTCGTCGGGTGGCGAACGGATAGCAGATCGGCCTCCGCATAGGGCCGTTGGCGATGAGCGTAATCCGGACAAAGCGGAACAAGGTCGGACGCGGGGGCAGCGCCCGCCGCCTCCACCAAGACCACACCGGCCAGTGCGGGACACCCGTTTAAGGCCCAAGCCTCTGATCAAGGTCACTCCCTAAGATAGGTGGGAGAGCTGCGAATCCGGTGTGGTCTTGATGGGGGCGAAACAGGATCGACGGCCTAGGGAAGTGGCGAACGCGCTCGGGAATGGCTCCACCCTCATCGGGCCGAACGGAAAGCTGTCAACGACAACTCTCCCCACTCGGGTCTCGCCCTCGCGGCGTGATGTCTGACGGGCCGCCGGCGCCTTGGAACAGAAGCCCGGCACCGATCGCAGCAGCAGGAATGCGCAGATGGAAGATCGCGCCTACTTCACGACAGAGGGCGAGCGGCTGGAGGTCGTTGCGTTCGCTGACGAGGACATGATGGAATGCCCGGAAGAGGGCGC
This sequence comes from Aureimonas sp. Leaf427, assembly GCF_001425485.1. Taxonomy (GTDB): domain Bacteria; phylum Pseudomonadota; class Alphaproteobacteria; order Rhizobiales; family Rhizobiaceae; genus Plantimonas. The sequence continues at coordinate 112,666 of NZ_LMQW01000053.1, forward strand.
CTTCTACGCCATCGCCAACATGCCAGACGGAGCGCTTGAAGCCGTCGAAATCATTGAGCGGCCTCGCGCCCACTAACCGCCGCCCCATTCCATTACTCGCCCGCCGGAGAAATCCGAGCGGGCTTTTCTATGCCCGGCGCGGAGGGATACCCCATGGCATCCAAGCGGCGGCTCCGGCGGAAGTCCTGCACCTCCAAGGTCCGGCACGAGACAGAAGGCAGCGCCTGGGGCGTGGTTCGCAACCTGATCCGCAAAGGCAAGGGTGACGGCCTGCGCGCCTATCGGTGCGGGAACTGCAGCGGCTGGCATGTCGGCCACCCAATCGGCAGCGGCAACAGCGGGCTTCTGATCGCCTGCCGCTCTGCTCGCCCTCATCACTGATCGGAAAACCATGCGCCTCTCTGGCAACCTGCTGCCCTTCATCGGCCGCGTCATCAGCCCCTGCGATGCAAACGGCATCCCGGCCATGACGGACGAAGAGGCGGGTGAAGCTCACTTCGAGACGACCGCGCTATGCCTGGCATGGTTCGGCCGGGTGATCATGATCGGCATTGGCGCCGTAGGGCCCCGGGCGGTCGATCCTGACAACCCGAGGGCCTATCTCGCCGGAAACCTCTGATGCCGCCCTGCCGATCCTGTGAAGAGCGCCGGCGCATGCTCTCCGACGCCAAGGCCAAGGACGGCATCAAGGGTATGGTGCGAGCCATCCCAGCTGTCGGGCGGCATCTGATGGCGAACCCGCCGAAGCTGAAGGACGACGATGCCAGCGCTCAGCAACGCGAAGCATGAGGCATTCGCTCGTGCGCTCGCAAAGGGCTCCAGCGCGGTCGACGCATATGCCAAGGCGGGATATGCCCCAAACAGGTCCCACGCCTCCCGGCTGGTCGCAAATGGTAACGTGCGGAAGCGGGTGTCCGAACTGCAGCGCGACGCCGCCGGACGAGCCAAGGTGACAATCCAGAGCATCGCCGACCAACTCGACGAGGACCGCGCCTTCGCTCGTCTCCAGGGGCAGGCCAAGGCAGCGATCGACGCGACCATGAACAAGGCAAAGCTCCTCGGCCTCTACAGCGAGCGTCGTGAGGTGTCCGGCCCTGGCGGGGGCCCCATCCAGACCGTGGACCTGACGAACCTCTCCGATGACCAGCTTACCGCCCTCGAAGATATCTTCGGCCCGCTTGCCGCCGGCGCCGATGATGATGAGGATGCTGCGAGCGGAGAGGGCGAGGCGGACCCAACAGGCTGAGCGCGACCGCGTCGCAAAGGACGCCGAACGTATCCGGGCCAAGTGCCAGACGCTCTCCGGGTTCGTCCGCGAGGCCTGGCATGTGCTGGAGCCCACAGCGAAATACACCCACGGCTGGCACATCGACGCCATCTGCGCGCATCTGGAAGCGGTGACCGACGGCCGGATCAACCGGCTTCTGATCAACGTGCCGCCGGGCTCATCGAAATCCCTGCTCGTCTCTGTGATGTGGCAGGCGTGGGAATGGGGCCCGCGCGGGCTTTCCTCGCTCCGCTACCTTACCACCTCCTTCAACGATGGCCCGGTGAAGCGCGACACGCGCAAGTGCCGCGACCTGATGCTGTCGGACTGGTATCGGTCGCTTTGGCCCGAGGTCGAGCTGAACCGCACCGGCGAGACGTCGTTCTCGAACACGAAGACCGGCACGCGAGAAGGCGTCCCGTTCGGTTCCCTGACGTCGCAGCGTGGCGACCGGCTGGTGATCGACGATCCGCACTCGACCGAGACCGCGGAATCGGCAGCCGATCGCCTCGCCACGACCCGCAAGTTCCGAGAGGGCGCGCAGAACCGCCTCAACGATCAAGAGCGCTCGGCCATCGTGGTCATCATGCAGCGCCTTCACGAAGAGGACGTGTCGGGCGTCATCGCCAAAGTCGGGATGGAATACGTCCACCTGATGCTGCCGATGGAGTTCGAGCCGGAGCGGGTCTGCACCACAGAGATCGGGTTCACGGACCCGCGCAAGCACGAGGGCGATCTCCTTGACCCCGTCAGGTTCGGGCCTGAGGCGGTCGCCAAGCTCAAGCGCGACATGGGCAGTTATGCCTATGCCGGCCAGTACCAACAGCGCCCGGCACCCCGCGCAGGCGGCATGTTCCAGCGCGGCGATTTCGAGATCGTTGATGCAGTCCCGGCCGGCGCAGTGCGCTGCAGGGCTTGGGATTTCGCCGCCAGCACGCCAAAGCCGGGCAAGCAGCCCGATTGGACCGTGGGGCTGCGCATGGCCTACGTCGATGGGCTCTTCTTCGTGGAGGATGTCCGGCGGGATCGCTGGTCGCCGGCCGACGTCGAACGCAACCTGAAGAACATCGCCACCCAAGACGGGCAGATGGTCCGCATACGGATGCCGCAGGATCCTGGCGCCGCCGGCAAGTCAGACGCTCATACGAAGGTCAAGATCCTCGCCGGCTACGACGTGAAGGTTGTCCCGCCGACAGGTGAGAAGGCTCTCCGCGCCAAGCCGGCATCAGCACAGACCGAGGCAGGGAACGTCAGGCTGCTTCGAGGGCCTTGGAACGACGCCTTCCTCGATGAGGTCTGCTCGTTTCCGAATTCGCAGTTCGACGATCAGGTGGACGCCTTCGCCGACGCTCTAAACGAGCTCGCGCTCGGGTCCAGCTACACCCTCGCCAACCTCTAGGACCGTCGATGCGCATCCCGTTCCTGGACAGCCTGACCAATCTCATCACAGGGATGGGCGGGTCGAAGGAAAAGGGCGCGTCCACAGTCTATGCCTTCGTGCCGATGCAGGCTGGCGAGCTGGATGCGGCCTATCGCGGGTCTTGGCTGCCCAGGAAAGTCGTCGACATCCCGGCGATGGACATGTGCCGCGCATGGCGCGCATGGCAGGCCGACGACGACCAGATCGAGAAGCTGGAGGCTGAGGAGAAGCGCCTCGACGTGCAGCGGAAGGTGCTGGAGGCGAAGACCAAGGCGCGGCTCTACGGCGGCGCGGCGATCGTGATCAGCGATGGTTCGCAGCTGCCGGGCGAGGAGCTTCGGCCGGAGCGAATGCAGCGCGGCAAGATCGAGTTCCTGACGGTGATGACGCCGCAGCATCTCACAGCGGGCGAGATCGATCGCGATCCGCTGTCGCGCACGTTCGGCCAGCCGCGGTTCTACACGATCCAGGGCGCCACAGGCACTCAGGTCAAGGTCCACGCCTCGCGTGTGGTCCGGTTCCTCGGTAACCCGGTTCCTGACGATGCTCATGTCCTGCACCAAGGCTGGGGCGACAGCATCCTCGAGACCGTCAGCCGCGCGCTGAAGGACGCGGAATCGGCAGCCGGCAACATCGCGGAGATGACGCACGAGGCCAAGCTCGACGTGGTCCGCATCCCGAACTTGATGGCCTTCGCGTCTCAGCCCGAATACGAGGCTCGGTTCCTCCGCCGCATGACCCTGGCCGGCATGGCGAAGGGCATCCACAACATGCTCATCCTCGACAAGGAGGAGGAGTGGGAGACCAAGCAGCTGTCTTTCGCGACGCTGCCCGAGGTGCTGGACCGCTTCCTGCAGATCGCTTCAGGCGCGGCCGACATCCCCGCCACGCGCCTTCTGGGCCAGTCGCCGGCCGGCATGAACGCCACCGGGGAATCGGACCTGATCAACTACTACGATCGGATCAGCGCGGGGCAGAACCTTGAACTCGGCCCGGCCCTGTCGATCCTCGACGAATGCCTGATCTGGTCCGCGCTCGGCAGCCGGCCGGCGGAGATCCACTACCGCTGGCTCCCGCTCTGGCAGCTGAGCGAGAAGGACAAGGCCGACGTCGGGCTGAAGAAGGCGCAGGCCTTCCAGATCGACGTCAACGGCGGGCTCTTCCCCGACAGCGCCATGTCCAAGGCTCGGCGCAATCAGCTGGTCGAGGACGGCACCTATCCGGGGCTCGAGGCGGCGCTCGACGAGGCTGCGGCGGAAGGCGACGAGATCGACTTCTCCGCCAAGGCTGCAGAGCCCGAGGTCGACCCGGCCGAGACGGCATCCATCCTGCGCATGCGGGCCGCTGCGAACGATGCGGCGCCCGCCACGCTCTACGTGCACCGCAAGGTGAAGAACGGCGCGGAGATCATCGCCTGGGCCAAGCGGCAGGGCTTCACCTCCACGCTGGAGGCGTCTGACCTTCACGTCACCATCGCCTTCTCACGCCAACCCGTCGACTGGATGGCCGTTGGCGAGACATGGGAGAGCGAGATCAAGATCGCTGCTGGCGGACCGCGCCTCATGGAGCAGTTCGGCGAGGCGACCGTGCTTCTCATCTCCTCGCGCTCGCTGAAGTGGCGACATGAGGAGATCATCGCGGCGGGCGCGTCGTGGGATCATCCCGAGTACCAGCCGCACATCACGATCAGCTACGGCGGGGCACCGGCGGACCTGACGAAGGTGCAGGCCTACCAGGGCGAGATCGTGCTCGGGCCGGAGATCTTCGAGCCGCTTGACGAGGACTGGAAGGCGAAGGTGACATGACGCTGGTGATCGCTGGAATGCGCGTCCCTTCGAACTTCCATGTCTTTCTGAACGGAGAAGCTGTCGCTGACTGTGTGGAGGCAGACGATATTGCCGGTTACGTCATAGTGACCCCTCGTGATGAGCGCGGGCGCTTGATTATCGAAGGCGAGTGCTACGCTCAACAGCGTAAGACGGGCCGCGTCGAGTTCAGCGTACCGCTCAGCACGCCTGCGCCCCACTTGGTCGAGCATGGCTGACGTCGTCGCCTTCACCGGCATCACGAAGCTCGACACGGACCCGGATCGGGTTCTCGCAGAAGCGGCGGATAAGCTCGAAGGGGTGGTCATTTGCGGCGTCGGCAAGGACGGAGACCTCTACTTCGCATCGTCATTCGCCGATGGCGCTGACGTGCTGTGGTGGATGCGCCGTGCCGAGCATGCGCTGATGAAGATCACCGACGCTCTGGAGAGCGGCGAAAGCTGACGGGGCTGGAATGCAGACCTTCAACCTCGCCCGCCTCGCTGCCGCCAAGACCCGCCGCGCCTCCGTCACGCTCCCGCCGATCGTGGACAGCGGCGGGGCGCAGAAGGAATATCTCCGCGCAGAGCGGGCCATGCTGCGGGCTCTGGCGGCGCGGACCATGTCCGACGTTGTCCCGCAGGTGGAAGCCGAGATCGCCCGCCAGAGGTCAGCCCTGACGCAGGACGCGCTCTTCTCGGGCATGTTCGAGACGCTGAAAGATCTGGCCGTCACGCTCGGCATCATCGCGGAGGGCACGGTCAGCCGCATCCTTGGGCTTGAGGCCGGCCGCCACACCGAGAAGTGGAAGGCCTCTGTCCGGTCCACGCTGGGCATCGACATCGCTGCGGTCGTCTCGCAGGAGGACTTGGGCGACAAGCTGCAGGACGCGGTGGGGCGCAACGCCTCGCTGATCAAGAGCCTCGCCAGCGACACCGTCGCGAAGGTGGAGCGGGCCGCCTATGACGCGGTGCTGCAGGGCCAGACGGCCAAGCAGTTCCGCGAGCGCCTGACGGAGGAGTTCGGGGTCGCCGATCGCCGCGCCAAGGTCATCGCGCGGGATCAGGTCGCCAAGCTGACAAGCGATCTCAACCGCTTTCGGCATGTGCAGGCCGGCGTCACGTCTTACGCCTGGAGCACGTCGCACGACGAGCGGGTGAGGGCGCGGCACAAGGCTCTTGAGGGCAAGGAATACGAATACGGGAAGCCGACGGACGCTGAGAACGGCTTGCCACCTGGGCAGCCTATCCAGTGCCGGTGCGTTGCGCGCGGGATCGTCTACTTCGACGGTGAGCGCTTCGACTGAGGCAGGGGCAGCGTGTGGCTGGGGCGAGGGCCCTTGCCGAGCAGCGACATGAACGTGTCGAGCTCCTTCATCCCGCCGATATGCGCGATGTCGTTGATGCGAAGGCCGGCCTGCAGATCGTCCATCTGCACCTGCAGCCGTCGCACATGGTTCGCCAGGTCGGACAGCCGGCAGTTCTGATCCAAGAGGATCTGCTTCAGCTCTCGGAATTGCTCGTCGTTCATGGGCGGCGACGATAGCCGCGATCAAGGACATCGCCAATGAAATTCACCGACGCTGCACCGATCGCGGACACGCGACGGACGGCAGACGGCTATCTCGTCGCGGACGCGCGCATCGTGCGCACCGGCATCCAGGCCTACACCGGCGCGGAGGTCGGCAAGCCCGATCTCGCCATCGTCCGGGTCTACCGGCCCGAGGCGGAGGTCTTCGACGCCAAGAGCCTCGCCTCCTTCAGCCATGTCCCGATCACGAACGACCATCCGACGGTCGCGGTCACGGCCGACAACTGGAAAGACCTGGCAGTCGGGGAGACCAGCGGCGAGGTTCTTCGCGACGGTCACCGCCTGCGCATTCCCCTGATCGTCAAGGATGCCTCCGCCATCGCGTCGATCGAGGGCGGGAAGCGCGAGCTTTCCGCCGGATACACCTGCGACCTCGCTTTCGAGAGCGGCAAGACCGCCGACGGCGAGTCCTACGACGCCATCCAGAAGAACATCCGGGCCAACCACGTCGCGATCGTCGCGCGAGGGCGGGCGGGTGCCGAATGCCGCATCGGCGATGCTGCCGGCGGACCATGGGGCGCCGCCCCGATCAACGATGCCAATCACTCACAGGAGGGCCGTATGGCCGATGCTCTGCGCAAGGTGATGGTCGACGGGCTGCAGGTCGAGACGACCGACGCGGGCGCCGCTGCCATCGAGAAGATCACGAAGGACAAGCAGGCGGTCGAGACCCGTCTCTCGGATGCCGAGAAGGCGCACGTCACCGCGCTCGCGGCCAAGGATGCCGAACTCGCCAAGAAGGACGCCGCGATCGACGATCTGAAGGGGAAGGTGCTGTCCGACGCCGATCTCGACAAGCGCGTCCAGGACCGCGCGCTGCTCGTCACGGTCGCCGGCATGATCGCCAAGGACGTGAAGACCGCGGGCCTCTCGGATGCTGCGATCAAGAAGGCCGTCGTCGTCGCCAAGCTCGGGGATGCCGCAGTGGCCGGCAAGTCCGACGCCTACTTCGACGCGCGTTTCGACATCCTCGCGGAGGACGCCGCCAAGGCCGACCCGCTGCGCGATGCACTGCTCGGCCAGCCGCAGCCCGTCACCGACGCTGCCGTTCCCGAAGCTGCCTGGAAGGCGATGGTCGCCGACATGCAGGCCGCGTCCCGTCCCTCCAAGGCCGCCTGAAGGAGACCCTGATCATGGCAACGCTTCAGACCACCTATGGCGGCACGCCTCCGAAGGGCCTCAAGGGCCAGATCGCGAACGAGGAGAGCTGCAACAAGATCAGCCGCTCCGTCGAGAACGCGGCCGGCATCAAGTTCGGCCAGCCCGTCCAGCGTGGCGCCGGCGATCATGGCGTCGTCCCGTTCGCGGCCGGCGGCAAGTTCATGGGCTTCGCGGTCCTGAACCCGGCGGTCCCGCCCGTTTCGCCCGGCGCCACGCTGGTCGACGGCTACCCGCAGTTCTTCACCGGCGCCTTCATGACCCGCGGTCAGATGTACCACGTCGCCGGCGGCACCGTCGCGGACGGCGATCCCGTCTACTACGACACGGTCAATGACCGGGTGGTGGCGGCGGCTGGCACGGGCATCGTCGGCCCGTTCCCCGAGACCTTCTTCGACACCTCCGGCGCGGCCGGTGCCGTCGTCGAGTTCAGCACCAAGAACCGGAGCGCCTGATCATGAACATGCAACGCCAGGCCTTCGCAGACGCGCAGGCAGCGTACCCCTTCGTCCTCGCGCAGGGGCGCAACATCGAGACGCGGATCTATCAGCGCCGCTACCCGACCTTCAACTACGCGGCCCATGTGCCCGTGGTCACGGAAGGCAACGAGTGGGCGATCGGAACCACGTTCTTCACGATCGACACCGCGGGCGAGGCCAAGTTCCTCTCCGGCGCCGGCACCGACATGCCGTTCAACCAGGCGACCCGCGATCAGGCGAGCCAGGACTTCGCCATGATCGGCTCCGGCTGGGAATGGAACATTGAGGAGGTCAATCAGGCGGCCCTTTACGGGATCAACCTGAACGACACGAAGGCGATCTCCGCGGCGGACAAGGTCGAGCGCCTGCTCAACTCCGTTGCCATGGTTGGCGCCGCCGAGAAGGGCTGGACCGGCTTCGCGAACAACCCGCTGGTGACGCGCATCGATGTTCCTGCCAACGGCACGGGCTCGTCTCGGCTCTGGTCTACCAAGACGGTCGATCTGATTCTGAACGACATCAACAACCTGCTCGCCAGCATCCGCAGCAACACAGCTGAAACGGAGTGGGCGGACAGCGTGCGTCTGCCGCCGGATGCCTTCCGGCTGCTCTCGACCATCCGCGTCGGCTCCGGTGACTTCCTCATCAGCGGGCTCGAGTATCTGCAGAAGGGGAACATCTACACGGCCGAGACCGGACAGGCGCTCGACATCAAGCCGCTTCGTGAACTCGGCGCAGCCGGCGCCGGCGGCACGGGCCGGATGGTCGCTTACCGCAAGGACCCGGAGGTTCTGCGCTTCCATCTCCCGATGCCGCGGCGGGTTCTGCCGACCCGTCAGAAGTCCATCATGGGCTTCGAGACCGGCATCATCGCGCGCACCGGTGGCACGGAAGTCCGTCTCCCCGGCGCCATGGCCTACGCGGACGGTATGTCGCCGGCCCCGAGCGTTCAGTAAGGAGCGGCGGACGTGAAGATCACGAACAACTCCAAGGCCCTGCAGGGCATTCATACGGCAGACGGTGGTGTTGCGTATCTCGCGCCGGGCGAGACGCGCGAACTCAGCGTCTTCAAGCGCGACAAGAAGGCGATCGACGACGCACCGTTCCTTACCGCCGAAGGAGACTACGCGCCGAATCCTGACGAGCCGCCGCAGCCTCCTGAGACAAGCAAGGTGGAGCCAGAAGCGATCCTCGCGGCAATCGCCAGCCTGCGAGAGGACGTTTTCAGCAGGGTGGACGCTTTGAACGGTGTCGTTGAGAACTTGGGTGCGCGGTTGATCGCATCCCAAGAGACTTCGGAGAACGGCTCGGCTCCGAACACCGGTGCCCCAGCCACGAGCGTCTATGCGGTCGTCGGCAAGGCTGGCGGCTGGAACGTCGTGACGAAGGATGGCGTGCCCGTCACTAAGTCCCTCCGCGACGAGGCGGTGAAGGACTTCGACGCCAAGTCCGAAGACGACAAGGCCTCCTTCGTCGAGGCCAACAAGCCCGACTGACGCGATGGCGGGCAGCCGGTACCATCCCCGCTGCCCGCATCCCTCTGACCTTCCACAACCCGCAACCGGCGGGCGCTTTCGTGCGCATTGGAGAAGTGAATGGCCCGGTCCTCTCGCATGCGGCTGATGCGTCCGATCAATGGCGGGCCGAATGCGCCTATTCCAGGCTCGTTCTCCCCTGGCGCGGGTGGTGGGGTTGTTCCCGTCCTGCCGACGCCGGTTCTTTTGGAAGCCTTCGAGAGCCTCACCGGCTTCACCATCGGCGGCAATCCCGTCTCCTCGATCGACGCGACGACCAAACTTCGCGGCGCCGGCGCGATCCGGCTGGAAGGGCGCGGCACCGGCACGACGATGACGCTGACGAAGTCGGAGGGCACGATCGACCTCGCAGCCGACGACGTTCTGGTCTGGGCGACCCACGTCGAGAAGCCCACGATCGACGCTTATGCAGCCAACATTCAGATCGAGCGCGGCGGTAACGGCACCTATTACGGGCCTGGCGCGGCGGGCGGGCGGCCCGCCATGCTCTACAACGGCAACCTCGGCACGACGGGCTTTCGGTTCGAGGCTGCAACGGTTCCCGAGTTCGGCTGCGCTCTCGGCCCCGCAGTCACGAACGTCCGTGCCCGCGACGACTTCGGCGTGACCGGCATTGGCACGGGCCTCAACCCGGTCATTCGTCACGCTGGCCTGTGGAAGACTAAGGCGTTCCCAGGCACGGTCGTCCTGACCAATGACGATGCCATGGCGAGCTTTCTTGCTAACGTCGCGCCCGCACTGGACGCCGCCGGCATCCCAATGTCGCACTATCTGCCGTGGGAACAGGTTGAGGCTGGCGCCGCGGGCAAGGCATCGAAGGCCACATATCAGGCTCGCTACGCCAAGGGCGACGACATCTGCCTCGACGGCCATCCCCTCGACCAGTCGGTCACGACCTATGCCAATCCCGATGCTTGGCTCGCCAAGATGGCGGAAGGCGACCAGTGGCTTGTGAACAACGGGTGGACGCGCGGCCGGGGCCACACGACGTTTCCGAACGCCGACAAGGCGATCCTGCCAGCGACGAAGATCGTTGCCGCCGTCACCGCAAACGGCACGACCACGCTGGCCGTCACGAGCAAAAGCGCCGGCACCATCGCCAACGGTCAGAGCGTTTACGGCTACCTCGTTCCCGCGGGCACGGTCGTCGTAAATGCCGCGGATCAGGCCAATCCGATCCTGAACAATCCGATCCCCGCCGGCACGCCGAAGGTGACGTTCATCGACGAGACCGGCGTCTGGGCCGTTGGTCAGGCGCAGGCCAAGCTCGCCGCGTCCAAGTTCTGGAAGTCCGCGACCACGGGCGTTCGAGGCTCGGGGCAGGACAATGTCATGTTCACCCGCTTCGGGGTTCCGCAGCCGTTTGACCTCTGGCGCAAGTCGCACACCGACCTGAGCTGGGCTGCGGCACAGCCCGAATACGATCGCGTCGTGGCGACGGGCGGCACGCTGATCCCGCTGTTCCACGGTTCTTATGCGGGCGCTACGGGTCTCGACACGCCGCCTGAGTTCTTCACGGCCGGCATGATCCCGTGGGCTGCCCCGCTGGTTGCTGCCGGCAAGCTGCAGTTCCTGACGCTGTCGCAGTGGTGGGCGCGCGACGGCGGCGCGACGGTGCCGGCCTGATGGCCGACATCAAGCCCATCGTCTGGCACAGGGACGAAGAGCCGATCGAGGAGAACGGGCACAAAGGCCGCTTCATCCTGCCGCGCCCGCAACGGGATCGATGCTCGACGCGCTTTCCGGCGCCTCCGCGCGGCCCTATCGTTCGGGACTTCTCCGTGCGCTTCGGCGACTGCTCGGCCAACGAGGCCGCGCAATACGCCGCGAACCTGAACGAGGCGCCGCAACGCGCCATGGCGGGCTACGACGACGACCAGTACGACCGACGCCGCTTCGACAAGATGCTCCGCGCCGCGACGATGCTCAACCTCCTGCCGGACGCGCCGCAGTTCCTGCCCGTCCTTCAGCCGGGCTGGCCCTGGTGGGAGATCTTGATCCAGTGGAATGTCAAGCCGCTGCTTCTTGGCGGTCGCTGGCGTTCCCCGTCCGCTGCTGTCGGCCGCAAGCGCACCGTGGCCGGCGAGTTCCTGATCTTCGACCTCCGCTGCGATCCAGGCGACCCGAAAGAGCAGGGCAAAGAGATCATCCTGCCGATGATCCCCATCGGCCGCGAACAGTATCATTTGGAGATCATGTTCCTGGACGGTCGCGGCGGCACCGGCTTCTTCCAGGCCAAGCTGAACGGCAAGGTCGTCTGCGAGTATTGCGGCCCGCTCGGCTATGCCGGCTACGGCCAACCCTACTTGGCGCACGGCATCTACCGTTCGCCGAACTCGCGAGGTCTCACGACTGTCCGGTACGAAGGTCTAGTCGAGGGCATCGCGGCGTAGCTCCCTGGGGCACCGTATCAAGTGCGGTCGCGCCGCGCAGAGTGCTGGTGGGGAACTGCGCGGCGCTCTTGCGGACCGAGGGTCTCCATCCGCTGATGTTTTCTAGCTGAACGCGATGTCACGTCAACGACTACCAACCGCCACCCCTGCATCATCTGCGGGCTATCCGCTGCCTCCATTCCGTTCCCGACCTGCCACGCCCGTAAGGAGCCCCCATGGCCTCGACCAACATCACGAACAAGCATGAGGACGCGCTGACCGTCGGCGGCGTGACAATCCAGCCAGGCCGGACGGCGGCGGTGCCCGACTTCGATATCGCATCCCAGCCCGAACCGATCGCGACATGGGTGAAGCTCGGTCTCCTCGTGGATGCCGATGCCAAGCCGGCGGCCGAAGAGCCCAAGGGCAAGGCGAAGGACTGATGCCCTACGTCGCCCCGACGCTCGCAGAGTTCCGGGCGCGCTATGCCGAGTTCGCTCCGGTCGGTGACGCGCTCGTGCAGGCGGTGCTCATTGAGGCGCAGGCGTCCGTCTCTACCTCGTGGGTCGAGCGCGACTATGTCCCGGCCATCTTGCTTCTGACGGCGCACCTCCTCCTGTCTGAGGACGCGATCCAGAAGGCGCAGGGCTCGGTCTCTTACGGCGATTATGCCGGCCCGATCACGAAGGAGAAGGTCGGGGAGGTCGAGGTCAGCTATGGCGGGGGCACAGCGGCCTCGTCAGGTGCGTCCGGCGGCTCGGACGACTATTCGTCCACGGAATACGGCAAGCGCTTCCTGAGGCTCCTACGGCTGAACTTCGCCGGGCCGATGGTGGCCTGATGTTCACGGCGCGGGTGGATCGAAACCAGAAGCTGGATGTCGCTAAGATCGCCGCGCTCCTCAAGGGCCCGACGAAGGTCAAGGTCGGCTTCCCGGCTGGCAAGGTCGAGAGCGATATTGTCCAGCGCGCGGTCTGGAACGAGTTCGGTACGCGCGGCGGTGCCTCTGGCGGCGGCTGGGGCGGACCGGTGCCGGAGCGGCCCTTCATGCGCAACACGATGCGCGCGAAAAGAGGGAAGTATCAGAAGTCGATGGCGGCCGGGGCCAGAGCGATCCTTCGCGGCTCGACGGCGATCGGAGAGGTGCTGCGCGGTCTGGGTGTTTCCGCTCAAGGCGACATGCAGCATGAGATTTCAACCCTCACCAGTCCTCCAAACAGCCCGGTCACGATCAAGCTGAAGGGCGCCGGCAAGAAGCCTCTGATCGACGAGGGCGACATGAGGACGAGGCTGACCTTCATGGTGGACGATGGCGCTTGATGTCTCTGCCGCTTTCAATTCGCGCCTGACCACCGCGGCGACGCACGAGCGCGACGTCGGTGGTGGATACGATGCCGACGGCTATGCCGTGCCAGGCACGACGCAGACGACTGCGATCCGTGCATCCATTCAGCCGCTCTCGGCCAAGGAATTCGACAACATGCCGGAGGGCCTTCGCGACGAGGCCCAGGCAAAGGTCTTCACCCGGTTCCCGCTCGAGCCCGCCGATCGCATCATCACAGGGGAGCGCTACAAGGTGCTGTCCGTGGATGATTGGCAGCCTCTCGGCGGATATAGCCGAGCCATCCTCGGGGCGCTGCGATGACGGAGAAGGAAGTCCGTGACGCGGTGCGCGCCTGGATCGCCAGCCTCATGGGCATCACCGTCATCCAGTCCTATCAAGGGCAGAAGGAGCCGGCTGAGCCCTACGGCGTCCTAAACCTGATGCTGGCGGACAGCGTGCGCGAGCTGCCAGCCGCCATGGAGATTACGTCGGTCGGCGCCGGCGAGAACGAGGTCTTCACCCAGACCACCGCGCACGAATGGTTCTGGCGCTTCTCCGTCAACGTCTATGGCGGGGAAGGCAAGACACTCCTACGCCAGATCAAAACGGCGCAGTTCTTCGCGAGCACGGCGGAGACGCTGCGCCCGCTGACGCTCTTCGAAACCAGCGCCATCCGCGACGCGGCCGAGATCCTCAACGAGGAATGGCGGGCCCGCGCGCAGATGGACATCGAGATCCGCGGCATCGTCCGCGACGGCGTGACAGTCGACGTGGTCGACGTGGCGCCGGTCCAGATCACCAAGGCCTGAAGCCTATCCATCGCGGCCGGCGTGCGCGCCATACGAGAGGACGCCATGACAGTCCCCATTTCAAGATTTGTGAACGTGCAGGTCACGCGCAAGGACCGCTTCGCTGCGATCGAGGGCTTCGGCGTCGCCTTGCTCCTCCAGTCGAAAGCCGTGACCGGCTCGCTCGACGCCACGCGCCGGACGAAGGTCTATGGCGCGATCGAGGAGGTGGCAGTCGACTTCGTCCCGACCGACGCTTTCTACATCGCCGCCGAACAGGCGTTCGCGCAGCGCCCGCGTCCGCTCCAGATCAAGGCTGGCTTCGTCAGCCTCACGGCCTACACCGCTGCGGCCACGCCGACGCTGAAGAAGGCTGCGTTTAAGACCGAGCTCGACGCCATCCAGGACTTCGATGAGCAGTGGTACTGGTCCGATGTCGAGGCCACGCTCCGCGACAGCCCGGCGGCGCAAGGCCTCATCGAATGGGTGCAGGCGCGCCGCAAGATCGCGTCCATCACGTCGAACGACGCCGGCATCGAGGATCTCGCGAACACCACGAACATCGCCGCGGTGAACAAGACCAGCGGCTTCGACCGGACGCGCATCTTCTACCACACCGACGCGGCCAAATACCCCGGCTTTGCCAACGCCGCCAAGCTCGGCAGCTACAACTTCGACGAGGAGGGCGCCGGCTACACCGCCAAGTTCAAGGCAGTCGAGGGGCTCGCCCCGCTCAACAAGCGATCCTCGGTCGTTCAGGCCATCACCGGATTCGTGCCGGCGCTCGGGCGCAATCCGGCCGCCGGACATCTCGCGGATACCTATGTCGACACCAAGGGCATCAGCCTGGTGGTGGAAGGCGGCACGCTGAACAAGGACGTCTTCATCGACGAGGTGCACGCCTGCGACTGGCTGGCCGCTCGGATGGAGGAGGAGGTGTTCAACGCGATGCTCGCGAACAAGCGCATCGCCATGGACAACCCCCGAGGCATGGCGATCCTCGCCGGCGCCTGTGAGGCTGTCATGGTGCGCGCAGATCGCGCCGGCATCGTCGCCCGGTATCTCGACACGAACGGCGACATTCAGCCGTCCTTCATCGTGACGCCCGGCGACGTCAACGCGATCTCCGCGGCCCAGCGCAAGCAGCGCATCGCGCCGGCCACCGACGTCACCTTCCGCTATGCCGGCGCGGTCCATTACGCGACCGTCAACATCTCCGTGGAGTTCTAAACGATGGGCGTGTCCAACCTTCAGACCTCCTACAGCTTCGGCAATGTCACCGCGACACTGAACGGGCGCGAGGTCATCGGCCTCTGGGATGGTGACGACTGCATCACTGTCGAGGAGGGCGCCGATATCGGGTCCGGCATTGTCGGCGCCGACGGCTCCACGATCTTCTCTCAGATGGTCGATCGCTCGGCGACGATCACGCTCCGAGTCCAGCACCGCTCGCCCATCCATGCGCAGCTGGTCCGCCAGCTCGAGGCGCAGCGTGCCGGGGCTCTCGACGGCATCCCGTTCACGGTGCGCGATACCGATTCCAACGAGGGCGGCGCCTGCGATAAGGCGCTGATCCGCCAGGCGCCCGGCACCGGCATGGGCAAGCAGGCGACGGTTCGGACCTGGGTGCTCTGGACCGGAAACTACATGACCCGCGTGCCGAAGGAGTAAGCCGACATGGCCGAGAAGAAGATTGCGGGCCGGCTGTTCCGGGTCGACCAGCCGCTTGCGACCGAGGCGCTTCAGCTTCAGTTCCGCGTCATGAACATGCTCCAGGGATCGACCGACGACCTGCGCAAGGTGTTCGGTGCGATGTCCGGCGCAGAAGATGCGGAGTCGGCAAAGAGCATCGGCGCCGGGGAATCGGCGCTGGCGACCATCGCCATCCTCAGCCGGCTTAAACCGCGCGAAGGCACACAGTTCGTGGCCGACGTCGTCGCGATGGCGAAAATCAAAGGCGAGAATGGCGCCTTCGAGCCAGCGGACGTGGATACCGAGTTCTCGACCGATCCGACCGGCCTCTACGAGCTCGTCGGATTCGTGCTGAAGACCGTGCTCGGCCCTTTTATCTCCGGCCTCGCGGGCAGTATGAGCCTCGCGATCAAGGCCGGTCGCTAAGCGAGGCGCAGGTCAAGCGGATCGCGCCAACCGTCAGCGGGAAGATGCTGCTCTACCGGCCCATCATGGCGGAGCCGCCGGCTTACACGCTGGCAGATCTGCGATCATGGGTGACGCTCGATGACGTTCTGGACGCGAACGAGATGCTCGACCTGAAGGCGGCCATGGCGGAGAAGGCGAGGGAGAAGTAAGAAGGGCGCCACACCTGAGACGGAGCATGTGATGATCGCTCGGATTGCAGCTACAGTTCTGATGCTCGCGGTTGGCGCGGTGACGCCGGTTACCGCAGCGCCTGTGAAGACGATTCCAAGCTTGGACTTCATGGTCGAAGCGCCGAAGTTAATCGGACAACGGGTCAGGATCGAAAACCAGCGGGTTGACGGCCTCAGCTTTCAGGGCGGGTTCCTTCGGCTTTCTGGTGGATCGGCGCTCTTGCAAGGCCCCTGGTCCGATCGCGAGGACTTCCGGCGGCTGATTCCGGCGTGCGAAAAACAGTGGTTCGACAAGCCAGAAGACGAGGCCGCTTGCGTCGTAACCATCGAGGGCACGGTGAAAGCGCCTAGCGGCGATTACCCGGTCCTGACGGACGTCGACTTCATCTTTCCCTGAGAGCGGCATCAAGGCGCTCGTGACGAAGGCCGACGGGGCTCCCCGCCGGCCCTTTTGTTTGGAGCGTTTGCATGATCGTCGACGAGCTGATTGCCGTCCTCGGCTTCGACCTGAAGGGCGAGGGCGACCTCAAACGCTTTAAGAACGAGCTCGACGGCGCGGAGAAGCAGGCGAACAACTTCGCCGCAGCCTTCACGAAGATTGGGCTTGCCGTCTCAGGCGTTTTCGCTGGCCTCGCCGTTGGCAATCAGATCGGCAACTTCGTCGCTAGCATCACGCGAACCTCTGCGGAGTTCGAGAAGTATCAGGCTACCCTCGAGACGCTTGAGGGCAGCACGGAGAAGGCAAAGGCCTCCCTAGATTGGGTGACAGAGTTCGGCCGCACAACACCCTACGAGGTCGCAGAGGTCACAGAGGCGTTCGTCCGCCTGAAGTCGTACGGCATCGACCCAATGGACGGGTCCTTGAAGAGCGTCGGCAATGCATCGTCGGCCATGGGCAAAAGCCTCATGTCGGGCGTTGAGGCGCTGGCAGACGCTGCGACCGGCGAATTCGAGCGTCTGAAGGAGTTCGGCGTTCGGGCGTCCACCGAAAAGGACAAAGTGACCTTCGCGTGGACGGAGGGCGGCAAGACGGTGGAGAAGACCGTCGCCAAGCAGGGCGACGCCATCACGAGCTTCCTGCGGCAGAACTTCGCGCGCTTCAACGGCGCGATGGACAAGCAGTCGAAGACTTGGGACGGCATGGTCTCGAACCTATCCGATTCATGGACCGGGTTCCTTCGCCAGATCGGCGAGGCCGGCTACTATGACGACATCAAGCGCCGTCTGAGCAGCGTTCTTGATACAGTCGATGGCTGGTCGAGCTCTGGGGCTCTGAACCGCGTCGCCGAAGTGATTTCCAACGGCCTTGTCGGCGCGATGAACACGGCCACGCACCTCGCGACGCAAGCCTACCGGATCGGTCGCGGCTTCTACTATGCTGCCGACGGCGTCATCAGTCTCTCCAGCCGCATGACCGGACTGTCCAAGACGGCCACCGCTTTTGGTATGGGCGCCGGCCTGATCGCCTCGACGGCGATGGGGCGGAGCGCCATCATGGCGATTGCGAAGCGCGTCCCGATGGTCGCGGCGTTCCTTGTCCTCGACGATCTGATGTCCGGCCTCGCTGGTGATGACAGCGTTATCGGCAGCCTGGAGGGCGGGGAGGCCGCGCTTGAGCGCGTCCGCCAGTCGTTTGTTGATGCCTATGCCGCGGCCGAGGGGCTGGCGGACGCCATCAATGGCATCTTCAACGTCTCAGCCTTGGCAGGCGAATCGCAGATTGATGCCCTCGTTCGGGGTATGAAGGAGTTCGCCTCCACCGAGGCGGTTCGGTTCATCAACGAGATGGCCGACGCTCTTCGCCAAGTCGGCGAGATCCTGACGTTCGTCTCTGGTGTTCTCAAGAACCCCGAAGGGGCGTTCAAGGCCTTCGCCGATGGGGTGATTGCGCAGATTGATCGCATCATCGCAGCGATCGACGAGAAGCTCGGTGGTGCGCTGACGAGGTTCGGTTTCATCGGAGCCCCTTCCGTCGCTCAGCCGAACAAGACGCCGATCACCAGCACTGGGAAGACCACCAGAGCTGCAACGCCCCGCATCGCTTTCACTCCGATGGCTGAACTTGAGCAAGACGGGCGCGTCAATGCTGAAGGGATCGGACAGCAGTTCGGTGTGGACCCTGACAGGTTAGCAAGTGGGTCCGAGATAGTGATGAAAGCCGTTCTTGACATCACCAGCTATCTGAACCCAGCGAACATCGCGAAGGCTGCCATGAGCGATTTACAGGCTGGCATCACAGCACGAGCCGATCTCGACATCTCCGCCTTCATGGCGAACGTTTCCACGGCCAAACAAGCGCTCGCCGGCCTCTCCTCCGCCGGCGCCACCGTTGGCCGTGCAGCGGTGCAGGATCGCGCCGCCGTCGTCGCATCTCCGGGGGGCTGATGACCGCGATTCTTTTCTCACGCGCCATCGGCCCCGTGCCCATTCCCGTCGTCGTCAGCGAGGCGCCGGAAAGCACGCTCTCCATCACGGAGATCCCTATCGAGGACGGTTCGGTCATCACCGACCATGCCCATTCCGAGCCGTTTCGGATCACGCTGGAGATCGCGACGCCGACGCTCGCGGCCACCTATGCCGCTCTGGTCGCCTGGCAGAAGGCGCGGGTGCCGTTCACCTACGTCTCCGGGTTCGCCAAGCACGACAACCTCCTGATCCGGCGCATCGCGGCCGAGCGCGACGTGCGCGTCTCGGACATCTTCAGCGGTCGGATTGAGTTGCAGGAGGTGAAGATCGTCTCCTCGGCCACGGCGCCGGGGGACAGTGCGGACGCGGGGCAAAACGGCGGCAACGCCGATGCTCGAGGCGGAAAGAAGCAGCCCGGCGGGAAAGACAGTCGTCGGGCTGCAACACCCTCCGCTTCGCGCGCTTCGGACGCGGCAACCAAGAACCGGGCGGCTGGCACCGTCACGCGCGGCGATGCTCGGACCAACCCCGTCGAGCCGGCGCGTGGTCAATCCCTCCTGAAGCAGTTCCTTGGATGATCGAGATCCCTGTCATCGACGCGCCGGACCAGGAACTGTCCGTCGTCCTGTCGGATCGGCGCTGCACCTTCCGGCTTCGCTACAACCAGACATCCGATCGCTGGGCTTTCGATCTGGCGCTGGATGACCAGCCAGTGCTCTGCGGCCGGCGAATCGTGGTTGGCCGCGACCTTTTCGAGGGGCTTGGCCTCGGACTCGGCATCCTCTTCGCGCTCGGCGGAGACGACCCAGGCCGCGATGCTTTCACGACCGGCAGCGTCCGGCTCTACCACGCGGGTCTCGCCGATGTCGCAGTTCTATCTCCGTAAGGTCCGAGTGATCCTAAAGGGCTCTGCCGGCTCGAAGGTCATCAACCCTGGCGACAGCACCGACGATCAGCTGCAGATTGAGTTCAGCGTCTCCAAAACGATGTCCTCGACGCAGAACACCGCATCCATCGACATCTGGAACCTCGCAGAGGCCACCCGCAACGCGATGGGCAAGGAGTTCGACCGGATCGAACTGGAGGCTGGCTACATCTCACCGGACGACGTCTCGACGGTGGGCACGATCTTCATCGGTGAGCTGCGGGACGTAGAGCACACGCGAGAGCGCGACGACATCATCACCCATTTCGAGTGCGGCGATGGAGACGCGGCGGTTCGGCGGGCGACGATCTCAAAGACCTATCGTGCCGGCACTCCGGTCAAGGAGGTGGTCGAAGGCCTACGCGCGGAGTTCGAAAAGCAGGGCGTCACACGCGGCGAACTGAAGGGTCTGGACGACCTGCCGCCGTTCAAGCGGCCTTATTCAATGTGCGGGTCATGCTCACGCGAGATGGATCGTCTCAGCCGGCAGCATGGGTTCCAGTGGAGCCTCCAGAACGAGACCTTCGAGACGGTGCCGGCGGACGGGCACGTCGGCGGCATGGTGCTCCTGACGCCGGACACGGGGCTCATCGGCGTCCCGACCATCACCGACAAGGGCGTTAAGGTCGGTGCACTCCTGAACCCCCAGATCCGCCCCGGCCGGCGCGTTCGGATTGAAAGCCATGTGCTGGAGATGAATAGCGAGGGCGGCGTCTACCGGGTCGCCTCCGTCACCTTCAGCGGCAACAATCGGAGCGGCGACTTCAAGGCGTCGATCGAGGGCGAGAAGATCGCGTCAGGCAAGGTAGACAAGGGCGTGAAATGAGCGGCCACGGCTACATCGGCGGGACCAACCGCCTTGCGGGCGACGCAATCGATACGCGGGTCGGCAACGAGCGCGAGGACCAGTGGGGCGAGATGCCCGCCCGCATCGTGTCGTTCAATCCGTCCAAGCAGACCGCGACCATCCAGCCGCTCCTCATGAAGCGACTGAACGGTGTGCCAACGTCTCTGCCAGAACTGCATGACGTGCCTGTGCGCTTCACGCGGGCCGGCGGTGGCTCTGTCACGTATCCGATCGCGGCTGGCGACAAGGTCACCCTGCGCCCGCAGATGCGGTCCAGTGAGGCCTTCCACTCGGACGGCGGGGATGATGGCTATGCGGCCTCCGACGGCCGGTCCTTCAACCTCTCCGACATGGAAGCCTTCCTCGACGGCGGGGAGAGCCTGACTGACCCCATCCCGAACTTCGATCCGAGGAATCTGCATATCCGGGCCAACGCCAGCGGCTCCTTCGGCATGAAGATGAGCCAGGACGGCAAGGTCGCGATCGAGGGTGCCGAGGGCAACGTCTACGACATCCTCGCACAGGTGGTCGAGATCCTCGGGGTGCTCACGACGACGGTCAGCGGCGGGTCTTCTGCCGGGATCTGGCCCATCACACAGCAACCCGAACTTGCCGCGCTGGCGGCCAAGCTGCGAGCCATGGCGCTATGACGATCCGCCGCCTAGCCCCAGCGCTTCGTTCGAACGGGCAGGGCATCCCCGATCTCGCTCTGGCCGCCGATGGCAACCTTGCCATGGTGGCCGATGCCGAGGCCGTAGGGCAGCACGCCGCGCAGCGACTTCAGACCTTCGAAAGCGAGTGGTTTCTCGACACGACGGCCGGCGTGCCTTGGCTGGAGCGCATCATGGGGCGGAAGGTCGATCTGCCGCTCGCTGAGAGCGTGATGAAGGCCGAGATCATGGACACCAACGGCGTGACCGGGATCGAAGCCTTCGACCTGCGCTTCGACCGAAAGCCGCGCCGGCTGAACCTCGTGCGCGCTGATGTCGGAACCGAGTACGACGAAGAGGTGTCCTTGTGAGCTATGGCGTCACGCCTGCCGGCTTTGTTCGCCCGACCATGGCCGAGATCCTCGACGCGATCGAGCAGTCCAACGTCGCCATCTTTGGCTCCGGCCTGATCCAAACTGCGGCCTCACCGATGGGGCAGTGGAACGGGCTGCGTGCCGAGCAGATCATGATGAGCTGGGAGAGGACCGAGGAGGTCTACCAGTCCTACGACCCGCGCCAGGCCGAGGGCGTGCCGCTCGACCGGCTGGCCGCGCTCCGGCTGCTCGCCCGGCAGCCCGGCGAGACCGACGCATCGCTGTCGCTCGCCATCACGAACGCTGGCGTGGCGAACACGCGCGATGCCGACTTCTATCGTTCCGTCCTGAATGTCTCTGGCGTGACCTGGGCGCGCATCTACGTCAACGACGCGGACGAGGAGGACGACAATGGCATGTCGCCCCACAGCGTCTCGCTGGCGGCGATCGGCGGGGATGACGAGGCGTTGGCGCTCGTCGCGCGCCGCTACATCGTGCCGGGCATCACGTCGTTCGGGAATACGCGCGTGGAGACCGAGATCGACGGCTACTGCCGATCCATCATGATCCACCGTCCGGTTGAGGTGCCGACCAAGTTAGAGCTCGACATTCGAAAATGGGCCGATGCCGGCGGGTGCCCGCCCGATCCGACAAGTGCCATCGCCGCGACGCTTGTCGCAAACCTGTCCGATGCGAACCGGCCTCGCAACGGCGTCACCCTGACGAAGCACATTATGAGCCAAGCGCTCTGCGACAAGCCGAACGTTGAAGTGGTCGCGGGGCGCGGCGCGAAGAACGCGGGCACCGTGGCGGCACTCCCGCTGGCCTTCGGCTTCAACGAAATACCGCTTATCACTCTTGCGAACGTGACGCTCCATGTCGTCGACTGATTGTCCTGATCGCGAGGCGCTCGTTCAGGCGACGATGGATCGCGTCATCACGCAATATCGGGAGAGCGACAATCTCCTCGGCGTGATCCGCTACGACGTCGGGGCCATTGCAGATGCGCATCTCGCGGCATGTAAGATCCCGTCTGCCTTTGATCTCGACACAGCCGCTGGCGAGCAGTTGACCTTCATAGGCGAGCGGCTCGGCTGGCCGCGGTGCCATTGCGTCTGCGTCACTCCACCGGTCTTCGGTTTCTCCTGCGGTACGGCGAACCCGAACCACATCGTGCTTGGCTTCTGCAAGGATGTCGTCTGGGCTGACTGCCAGGCCGGCGGGACAGGCGATCTCTGCCTTGCCGATGACGAGGTCTACCGCGGCTATGTCCGCGCCCGCCGCTTTCAGGTTCTCCAGCACTACAGCATCGACGACCTTCAAGCCGCCGCACGGTTCATCTGGGGGCCATCGGCCTTCGCTGTCTCAATGGGGCGGGGCAAGGCCTGCGCTGCGCCTGGACGCGCTCTGACGAGCCGCGAGGAGCAGGAGCTGCCGCTGGCGTTCCGCGTTCTGCCGTTCGCGCCGGGCATCGCTCGCTTTGTCCACCGCGGCGTCGCCAATTCTTTCGGCTTTGGCTCCGGCTGGGGCGGCTTTTGCGACGGCAGCGAATGGTTCTGCCCGACCTTCATTGATCCGCTGGCCTGCGCCTGACGGTCTGATCCTGCAGGAGGTACATTATGGCTCTGCCTTTCCCGACCGTCTGGGCGGTCAACGGACCCGTGCGCGATCCAACCAGTCCTGAAGTCGATCAGGGATTCCCATGCGGTGAAGCCGATCGAGCGCTTTTCAACCGGCTGTTCCAAGACGTTCAGCAGGCAATTAATGCGATCGGCCTACGCAACGGTGATGCGGACATCCCGGTGAATGGGTTCCAGGCCTCGCCGCCTTCCTCCCCGGAGGTCGGGGACCGCTATATCGTGGCGTCCTCCCCAACGGGCGCATGGGCCGGGCAGTCAGCTAATATTGCAGCATGGGCAGGCTCGGCATGGGCCTTCATCAGCCCGCCCCGCGGCCTTATCGTCAATCATTGGAACGGCGCGCGCCTTGTCGTCCTTCGCTATGACGGCACAACTTGGGCCGAGTGGATGGCAAGCGACACGGCCTCAGGCCCTGTCGAACTCGCCACGCAGGCCGAAGTCGACGCAGGCATTGACGCCACGCGTGTGATTACGCCCGCGACCCAAGCCAAGGCAAAGTCGAGCTACATGGCCGCTCGTGCCGCCCCCGGGGTTGGCGGCACCACCGCCACCGTTTCCGCCACTTACACCAACCTCTCGGGCTTCGGTGTGACGTCCACGTTCTTTAAGGGCGGGTCAACCTTCGCCGCGGGTGTCCTGACAATTGGCGCCGGCGATGAGGGTCTCTGGCTTTTGACACTCAGCCTCCGCGAGGATGGCTTGTCTACCTCCGGCCAAGCTGTTCGCATCACACTCAACAACGTGACGCTGGCAAGCGATGGCGGCCAGACGCCCGACAACTCCGCCATCGGGCACAGTGGTACGGCTGTCGGTGTCGCTCTAAGCGTGGGCGACGTGATCCGGTTTCAGGTTATCCAGAGTCTGGGTACAACTAAAACCTTCGACGAATATTCGCTCTCAGCCGTCCGGATCGGCGGGGCCTCGTGATGGAGACGTCGATGCGTATTGATCTGTCCCTTGAGGAGGCGGCCGCTCTCGTTGCGCTGGCTTCACCTCTAGTCGAGAGTACATTTTTTGACGGCGACGGTCTCGTCTTTGCGGATGAGGCGGAGTTCCAGCGGGTTTCGAACTTGCACGCCAACCCCGTTGAAGCGAGTGAGAGAGCTTTCGGTTCGGCAAAGCGCGCCAAATCCGCTGCAGTAAATGCCAAGCGCGAGGCGATCATCGCAGCCGGCTATCATCACAACTTTGGAGGCACGATTGGCACGCGAATCCTCGACCAACGCGGCCCGGAGGATGTGACTTCCTGGTTGGCGCTCAAGCTCATGGCGCAGGATCTGAATTCGTCGGATCAAGGCGACACCCTTCTGCCCATTCGGGACGCGAACAACTCGACCTTCTCAGCAAAGTCGACGGCTGTAGAGGCTTCCATGAGCGATATGGGCTCGTGGCGGGCTCGCATCCTTGCTCGGTCCTGGGTGCTGAAGGACGAGATCACGGCGGCGGCCGATCAGGCAGCGCTTGATGCCATCGACATCAACGACGGTTGGCCGGAGTGAGGCGATGGAGAAGGATCGAACGGGGCCCGTAGTCGGCAAGCTGCGGCAGCGCGTCCAGGCGTTGGAGGAGAAGCCGGCAGATCAGACGAGCATCGCGACTGAAGCAAGGACCAGGGCGGACGCCGACATAGCGCTTGCCGACAGCATTGGGGCCGAGACCCGAGCCCGCACGGATGCGGATACGTCGGAGGCGGGCGCGCGATCGGCGGCTGACAAAGCGAACGGCGATGCCATTTCTGCCGAGGTGAAGGCCAGAGGCGACGCCATCACGGCCGAAGCTTCGGCCCGCGTAGCCGGTGACAAGACGAATGCTGATGCCCTGACAGCCGAGGCAAAGTCCCGGTCGGACGCGGATGCTTCCGAAGCCAAGGCTCGAGGGGATGCAGACGCGGCGATGCAGGCTCGCATTGTCACCCTCACCGGAGCGCTCGTTCTTCCTGCCGGCCTCTCGATCGCCGTCGGCAAGACCGAGCGCAAAGTCGTCGTGCCAGGCCTGAAGAAGGGCGATGTCGTCGCCATCACACCTGACAAAGCACTGCCCGGCGGCATGTCGCTGGGCGACGCCTATTGCCTCGTGGATGGTGAGTTGACGCTGGCAACGCTCTTCACCGCGCTTCTCGGCCTTTCCCTGTCGGCCGCGACCACGATCACGCTGAGCATCAAAGCGATCCGTTGATCCCGCGCTAATCCACAGCCTTTTCCACCGCTCATCCCCAGCCCGGCCGCCAGCGCGAGCCGGGCTTTTTCGTGCCCGGAGATCCTCGCATGTTCACTCTCGACCAGCGGCGTGAGGTCGGCGCCGCCGCGCGCGCATTCAATCTGCCCGAAGCGCACGTCCTCGCCGTCACCGAGGTCGAGAGCGCCGGCGTCATCTTCGCCACGGTGAAGGGCGAGCAGCGCCCGCTGATCCTCTTCGAGCCGCATATCTTCTATCGCCGACTGAAGGGGGCCGAGCGTGAGGAGGCGGTCGCGCTGAAGCTCGCGTCGGAACGCTGGGACAAGACGCTCTACCCCGCCGGACAGCCGGCGCGCTGGGCGCAGCTGGAGCGCGCGGCCGAGATCAACCGTCAAGCTGCCTATGAAAGCGCGTCCTACGGCGTTGGCCAGGTCATGGGCTTCCACTGGAAGGCGCTCGGCTATGCCAGCGTGTTCGAGCTCGTCGATCGCGCGCGATCCGGGCTTGGCGGACAGGTCGAGCTGATGCTGCGCTTCGTCCAGCAGAACAACCTGACCGACGAGCTGGCGACCGGGCAGTGGGCGCCCTTCGCCCGCGGCTACAACGGCGCCAGCTACAAGGCCAACCGCTACGACGAGAAGATGGCGGCTGCCGCGGCGAAGTTCGGCGGCCTGACCTCGGAGCCAAACGGACTCCTGCGCATGGGCTCGAAGGGGCGCCGCGTGCGCGAACTGCAGGCGCTCCTCATCCGCGCCGGCTATACTGTGAAGGAGGATGGCGACTTCGGCACGACCACGAAGGCGGCCCTCGTCGCGTTCCAGACAGCGCGCGGCCTGACACCGGATGGCATCTACGGCCCGCAGACGGAGAGCGCGCTGGGCGAGCTTCGGCAGGCGTCCGACGATCGCCCGGGCAAGCAGGCGCTGACGAAGCTGGTCGACGTCCAGAAGGGCGTAGGCGGGGGCTTGGGCGCGGGCGTGACGATTGCCGGGGCGAAGGAGGTCCTGCAGGACGCCTCCTATCAGGTGGCAAGCCTGGGCGTCTCCTTGCGCATCCTCGACTATGTCCAGACCGGCCTGACGATCGCGATCACGGGGTGCGCCATCGCCGGGCTCGGCTATGCCGCCGCCGGCTGGTGGAAGTCGAAGCAGACGGTGGAGGCATGAACGGGCTCGCTCTGCGGATCGCGCTCGTCGCAGCGGGGCTCATCTGCCTCGTGCTTTTCGCCACCTATATCGTCGGGCTGATCCGCGAGGATGGTTCGCGCGACACTCTCACCACCATCGAAAAGCTCAACACGGAGGCCGGCAATGCTGGTGAGAATGCTAGGCTTGGCCGTCGCGAGTGCGTTGCTCGCGGGATGCGCTTCGACTTTGAAGCCGGCAAGTGTCTCGGCCACCCCTGACCTGCGACGCGCGCTCGGCACGGCGCTGCCCGGCGCTCGCGGTCGCACTGAGGAAGACCAGGAGGCGATCGACGACACCGTCGCGGGAGGCTGCGCAATCGGCCTCTACCTGCCTGCCGAATGCCGGCGACACAACATGACCTCCATCGCTCGCACAGCAATGGAGGAGCAAGGAAGGAAACGCCTTGATGCCGGGAACTGACGACAGCGTGGAGCGCCTGCGCAAGGACCACACGCAGCTCGCCGCGACGATCTCGGTGCTGACGACGGAGGTCGGTGGCATCAAGACCGAGAAGGCGATCGAGAAGGCCGTCGGCGTCGAGCGCGAGAAGAACCTCGACGAGCGGCTGGAGCGGATCGAGAAGAGCCTCGAAGGCCTTTACGGGCTCGGAAAATGGATGCTGCTCGCCTTCTTCGGCACGCTCATCGCCGCGGTCGTCACCTTCATGGTCAAAGGAGGATTCAATGTCCCCCCGACCCCTTAGCTGGATCGGACCGCTGAAAGTGCTGCTTGGCACGATCGCCGTCCTCTGTGGTCTCTACGTCTTCTTCCTCGTCGGACCCGCCCTTGAAACGCGGTTCTTCCCAGTGCTTGGCAAGATGCGCTTCACGGAAGTGCTGGCGCAGACGAAGGACGCTTCGATCGTTCGGACGGAATTCGAGAAGCTGCGGTCCTGCGAGTACATGGGCATTGCCTGGTACTATGGAGCCGAGGCCGGAGTGTTTGAGCGCGTGTCCATGGTGCCAATCCGCGATCCGAACGACACGTCTAGTCCAAGCCGTCCGGTGGGAATTGCCCGCGCTGGGCCGTGGCGGATCACGATCCCGGCGGCGGACGTCCGCACGAAAAGCTTCGTCGAGGCGTTCCACCGATGCCACCCGTTCTGGACGACGGTCTCCAAGTTCTACCCGTGATGTTGCAAGGCTCCCATGCAACCAGTGGAATAGCTCGACGCAAGCCGTCTGAGATATTCCTAGGCTGCATTGTTTCCTCCCAGACTCATGCATCAATTGGCCCGCCCGGTTCGTCCGAGGCGGGTTTCTTTTTGCGTTCAGCCGCCGGTGTCTTTTGGGGCGCCGGCGGCTTTCGTCGTTTCGGGCTTCGGAATGAACAGCTCGCGCGGATCGGCCTGGAGCAGCCGCAATAGCTCGGCCTTGCCGGCGAGGGGAATGCGCCGATCGTTCACGGCCCTACCGACCACTGCTGTCTCGTCTGGCTGTCGTATTGTAAGCCGCATGGATCACCATATTGGCCGGCGCCGTGTCGTTGACAGCCCTCGGCCGCGGCAAGGCGCTTGATCAGGTGCGGCAAGCACTGATGGTCGAAGCTCGTCAGCCTCGCCATGAGTTTCAGCCTGTCGTAGCTGCGGGTCATTCCACATTTGGCGCATTCGACACCAACGCGCGGGATCGTCAGGTCGCAGAGGTAGCGGGAGGAGTAGGCGCGCTCAGGCATTCCGCAGCATGAGCGTCGCCCGCGCGTACTTGTCCAGCCTGCGCTCATCGGCCTCTGAAACATGCGTCAGCCGCGTCCGGTCGGAGTTATCCGCGAGGTCCGCCAGCTTCACTTGCCGTGCTATGGTGTTCGCTCGCGCCCGCAGGATCGCCGAGAAGTAGTCCTCGCCTCGTCGTTTCGTCATGGCGTCCACGGCTTCAATGATGTCCTCGCCAAACCCTTCAGCGCGAAGCCTGTCCAATGTCCAGGCGGAGCAGTCCTCTACGACATCGTGAAGCAGGGCGACGATCTTGGCGGGCGCGTCCTCGACGGCCGCCGCCACTCGACGAGGATGGTCGATGTACGGGGCGCCGCCCTTGTCCACCTGACCGGCGTGCGCCTCGGCTGCAATTTCGTCGGCTCGGGTCAGCATCTTCGCCCTCTCCATCATCTCCAGCGCGTCTCGTCTCAATCCTTTCCGCTATCTTGGCATGAGGGAGGAGGGGCGGGAAGCGGGGTCAGGCCGCAATCCGACGATCCGTCGTGACGCGGTCCCGCAGCTGCGCTCTGGCGACTTCGCTACTAGCCCAGCCCCAAATCTTCATCTTGCGGCTCGGCCGTCCGGTTCTGGCATCGGTTCCACCGCCACCACCTTTGCCTAGGATCTGCCAGCCGTCGAAGCGATAGAGGTCGCCAGAGTGCAAGGCTTCGTCCTGATACGAGACTGCTACCGTCCGCCCGTGCATTAAAGCGATCGGTGGGAACACAAACTCCCGCCATAGGCGGAGCATCGGGCGACAAAGGTCAGGACGCGACGCGCACAGCCTAACAAGCTCTACGGCTTCGTCGCGCCGGATACCAGTTTGGCCCACGACTTCACGCGCTGTCTCTCCCGCAGCTGTAACCGCTACGGGTTCGCCATGTGAGAACAGGGCGTGGTGGGCTTCAAAGGTGTAGGTCGGCCGCGAGTAGACGCCCATGCGGTGGCCCCATGCGACCAAAAGCCGGTTGAGTTCGCGTCGGTCAATCGTTTCGAGATGCGCGATTGGCGGTAGGAAGTCCATCTCTCAGCTCCCCTGCGGATGCACGGGAGAGGCGGACAGAATGGCGTCGATGGCAGCAATCGCCTTATCCTGCGGCGTCCTGCCATCGCCGGGGTACGTCGTAACATTGTAGCTCGTGCGCAAAGCCTCGCGTGCCATCTCCAAAGCGGCCGTCACATTTGGCTCGACCCACCCTGCGGCTTGCTGAAGCAGCGTCGCAGCCTTGAGCATGAGGTCTCCGTTCGTCGGGTTGTCGTCGGGATGATCCACATGCCGCGCCTGATGGCGAAGATCGCTGATTAGGTTCTCAATCTCGGTCGGCTTGCGAGGGTGGAGGGAGCACCGCCACGGCTCGTCATGAGCCGCCGCGAAGCAGACGCCAGCCTCCTCGCATCCCACGCCCATGTCGCAATGCTTGTCCGCGCTCACTTCGCTTCTCCCAACGAGAGAGGGGAGGCGGGAAGGGCGAAGAGCGATCGTGGTAAACCCGTGGTAAACCCGGCTCCACGGTCTACCACGGTACGCCGTTCGTTCTCACGCGCCTCCGAAGCCCTTTCGCCCTGCTTGCGCTCAAACCCCTTGTGCGCTAGGGCTTCGTCGTGAGCGCGGGCGTAGTTCAGCGGTAGAACGCCAGCTTCCCAAGCTGGATGTCGTGGGTTCGATCCCCATCGCCCGCTCCAACGATTTCATAACGTTAGATCTGAATTGATTCCTGCCCCATCATGGTTTGGACGGGTATTGGACGGATAGGGCAGGACGAGAGCGAACGTCGATGAACATCAGGCCGCTGATTGACGGTCGATGTAGCGCTGAATTTCCGCTTCTCTCCAGCGCTTCATTCGCATTCCGAACGTGATGGGCTTCGGGAACGCGGTCGTTCTCTCCAGCTTCCAGAGGGTGGTTCGGCCGACCTTCATCAGCTCGCAGACTTCTGTCGTCGATAGCAGCGCGCCGGCCTGGACGGGTTTGGACGCCTCGGTCACTTCGTCTGTTCCTTCTCATGTCGGAGCAGCGCGAAGCGCAGCTCGTCCGCCTTCCGAATCGTTTCTCTGGAAATCAGTCCGCCGTTGCCGCCTCGGCCGGCGATGCCGCTGTCGTCGAAGGTGATGGCGGCGACGAGATCCTGCGCCGCGTCGATCAGCTCGTGTCTGACGGGGGAGGGGTTTGTCACGGGTATTCCTCCAAGGCTTCCCGCACCTCGGCGACCGTCATGTCGCCCTCCACCTCGCCGAGAAACCGCATGATCCGGTCGCGGTGTTCGTTGTGCTCGCGCTTCGTCGGTCCGCCGATCTGCCGCGCGGCGCTGGGTTTCCTCCCGCTTGGCGTGGTCGCCTCCAGGGCCTCCCAGACATCGGGCCACTCTCGAACGCCGCTCACACCCGATCCTCCGGGTGGCCCGGCACGATGCGCGGAGGTGTCGCGGGGGCCGGGGCGAGGCCGGCCGGATCGCGAAAGCGGCCCGCCTTGGCCGGGTCGGGGGCGTAGACCTTCCCGTCCATGCCGTGCCACGTCAGGCGGCCGGCGTGATGGTCGAGCAGATCCGTGTCGATCGCAGACAGGCTGCCATCCATGAACGCCGGCAGCAGCTCGGGCCGATCGGCGAGGAAAGAGACGATCTGGCCGGCGGTCTCCAGCGAGCCGACGCCGGCCTGCCATGCGATGTTCTCGGCATAAGCGACAATCTGCGCGATGGTCACTTGTGCGGCCGGCCCGAGCCAACTCCGCAGCATCGCATTCGCCGCCCGAAGCGCCTCGACCTCCTCGGTTTCCGGCTCGGCCGCCTGCCGTTCGCGGAGGCTCCCGACGATCTCGGTCGCCATTGCGAGGTAGCCGTCAGGCTCGGGGAAGCTGCCGCCGTCCTCAGCAACCCAATGGGCTCGGATGTGGCGGGTAACGATTTCCTGCACCGTCGATATCGCGCCGACATCAGAGCGTGACGTGGTTCCGAATGCTGGATCAGACGAGGTCATGGCTTCATGCCCTCCATGTTGCGCGTGGCGGCAAACATCCAGACTTGCGCTTTTCGATCGATGTCGCGATCGAGCGCCCATTGAAGCGTCACGGCGTTGAGGCGTTCGGCGAGATCGTTCCAGTCGTCGCCCGTGACACTGTCGAAGACCGGTTCTCCGCTGTCCGGGTCGCCGTTTTCTTCGTTCCACTCTTCGAAGAGGTCGCAGAGCCCGCCGCCGTCGAAGCCTTCCAGCAGGGCCATTCCCTGACGCGCTTCTGTGATGAACGCCGCCTCGTGATCACGGGCCGCCGTTATCGCCTCCTCGCGCGTTCCAAAGCTCTCGTGGAAGCGCTCGCCGTCGCCGATCCACCACTTCCACGGCGTCGAAGCGCGAACGGCCGGCATGGCGGCGGCTGTCGTTGCAGGCGGAACGGCCAGTGCGAGTGCTTCCCCGGATGGGAGCGCGCCGACGAAGGCCATGGCCGGCACGGCGGCGCTGCGCATCAGGAATGATCGGCGGTTCATGCGCAGCAACTCCAGAGGACGACGCCGGCCGGCGCCCAGACGAAGACGAGGGACAGGAGCAGGCCGAAGCCGACGCCTCGGCTCTCGGCGGACGGATCGACCAAGGTGGATGGGGAGGGCAGGCGGGGCGTCATGCCGCCACCATCGCGCGGGCGCAGCTGAGGCCGCCCTTCGCCGCCCATGCGGCCATGATCTGCGGGGAGCCCCAGCAGTCGTTCGGGCATTCCCAATCGAGGAAACGGACGAGGTCG
This sequence comes from Aureimonas sp. Leaf427, assembly GCF_001425485.1. GTDB lineage: Bacteria > Pseudomonadota > Alphaproteobacteria > Rhizobiales > Rhizobiaceae > Plantimonas. The sequence continues at coordinate 144,361 of NZ_LMQW01000053.1, forward strand.
ACCAGGAAGAGCCGGTGCTCCAGCCGGCCGCGATAGACGGCGGCGGCGAGGTCGTTGGAGAGGACACCCTGCAGAAACTTGCCGGGCAGGGTGCCGCCCTCGATCCAGGCGCGGACCTCGCTCTGAAGGTCGGCCGGGAAGGCGGAAAGCTTCGGCTCGAAATCGGGACCGAGCGCCTTCAACGGACGAGCCCCGACATGGCGGCCAAGGCGGCCGGCGCCGCGGTCAAGCCGATGAATGCGAGGAGCGCGCCCAAAGCAATGTGGTTGCCGATACGGCGGATCATGGAAGTCTCCCGAAATGGGAGCGGGCCGGCGATCCGAACCCGCGAAAGGGGTGGATCAGGCAGCGCGAAGCTGGTCGACGGCGACGCCACCGGAGCGCCCCGTGATCTTGATGACCACCTGCCCATGACCGAGAGCCCAGGGTTCCGACTGGACTTCGGATTCCTCGAAATGCTGCTCGCCGGAGAGCGGATAGAACTGAACCTTCGTGCCGATCGGAAAGCGCCGGAAGGCTTGGGCGAGGGTCATGCGACGGATTGGGGGTGTCATCTAGCTCTCCATCGATCGACATCGGAGACGTGATCTATGGAGTACCGTTAAGTCGGATATTTCCGACCGTCAATCATTTGGTAGGAAATATCCGACTTTAACGATGCGGAATTGTCGCGCGGAGGCAGGGCCGAGCTAGAGGTTCAAAAGGGTGGATCAGGTCTTTTTCGATGCCGGCGGGGGCGCCTTGGCTAACTGGATCTTGCAGTTGTCCTGCGGGACCTGTCCTCGATTGCCTGCAACCAATCTTTGATTTGGCGAAGTCACCCCGGCTTGGTCCAGTCGATCTTCGCCACCCATTCGACCGAAACGTTCTCGATCGTAGGATAGGCAGGGTTGATGCTCTCAAGATCCCACTCGTCTTTGGTCGAGGAAGCCCGCAACGTCTTTACGAACAGGCGACCGTCCATCAGCTTAACGATGCAGCGCTTGTTGATCATGTCAGCTGGTGGAAGCATTTTTGACCAATAGATCAATGTCCCGTCCTCATAGACGGGCATCATCGAAAGTCCTTTGACCTCTGCCGCAAAAGTCTCGTCGACGGCTCCTGGAGGTGTTTCAACCAATCCCGCGTCTCCGTCGCCCGTTTCTACGATCTCTCCACCGTCTCCGATGTAGCCCTTTAACCGTGTACCAATCGTGAGCAATTGTGCGTGTCTCTCAGGATTAGGCAAAATAAGCAGTGGCGTTTCCTCTTCGCCCATCAGCCAGCGTGGAGTAGTTCTAAGCGCGTCAGCAAGTTTTTTAAGTCCGTCTGCTCTTACGCTCTTCTTTTTACCTACCAAAATATCAAGAATGAAATTGCGTTCCAGTCCGCCCGCAATGGCCGTTTCGACAGGTCCTTTCTCAAGGGCCGCCAAACGTTCTTGGACACGGTCTTTCAAATTATCAGATCCCATGTCGGATTTATCCGATGCGTCCAACGGGGATGCCAGTCGGAATTAAGTCGGATTCTCTCTTGTTAAGTCGGAAATATCCGACTAAATCGGAGATTATGAGCGAGCTAGAAGCCTTCCGACATGAAGTCGAAACCTTCCTTCGGACCTACAACTGGTCGCCGACGCGCTTTGGGCGTGCGGCCGCAAAAGATCAGATGTTCGTATTCCAGTTGCGAACGGGGCGGGAGCCGAGGTCCGGCGTCCGCCACCGCGTTCGTTCCTTCATGGAGCAGGCTGCCTCTGACGAGGTGGCCGCATGATCTCCGCGCTCGATCAGGCCGAGGCAGACCGCGCCTATGCAATCTGGATCGCGGGAGATCGCCGGCCGGAGCCGCAGGCTATGGCGGACGAACTGAACTCATGTCGTCCTCACGGCGTGTCGAAGCTTACGCCCGGCGACGCCGTCCTGATCGGCCTCGCCGAATGGCGCCGCCGCCGTGCCGAGGCGGGGTGGTCGTGAACCATGGGCCGCCTCGATCCTCATCCTGTTTTGGCGCTGCCCGATGAGGCGCTGCCGAAAGTAATCCCGATCCCCGCGGTTGGCGCCGCCGGGATCGTCGGCGGGAGCGTTGGCGCGCGTCCCGTCGAATGTGCCCTCCTGCAAAGGGTCTTTGCAGTCGTCGAAGAGGTCGGCCTGTCGTCGATCACCGTGTCTGGCCCGCGTCTCCATGCCCCTGAAACTGGAGCATGGAATGCGCGAGTTCTCGGCACGATCACCCAAGATCTTGGAAAACGGTGAGGCCATGCAAGCGGGAGCGCTCGCCTCGTCCCTCATCCGCCGCGCGGCCGGACCGCGCGGTCACGACGAACCCCTGAAAGCGCTGTGGCACCGCCTCTACGAGGCCCTGCGACGCCGCAACGACCAATGGACCGAGCGGCGCGTGCGCGCGCTCTGGGCCGGTGAAGCCCGCCGGATCGAATGGGACGAGATCATGGATCTCGTCGCCGTCGCCGAGCTGCAGGAAGCAAGGAGAAGCCATGCCGAATACGTCGCGGAAACGGCTCGGGTGGCGGCGCTTCGTGTCGCTGCTGAGACGCTTGCATTGGGCGGAGCGGACCCGGCGTGCGGGCGCTGCGATGGCCCTTTGGCTGGCGCCCGAGCTTCGCCCCGAGACGCCTGACGAACAACGCATCCGCACGGCGGAAGGGGACGACCGATGAGCGTTGCCGAGACCAATGTCGCCGCCGACGAGCTGCGGGCCTTCATCGAGCGCATCGAGCGCCTGGAGGAGGAGAAGAAGACGATCGCCGAGGACGTGAAGGACGTCTACGCCGAAGCGAAGGGCCGCGGCTACGACACCCGCGTCCTGCGCAAGATCGTCGCCATCCGCAAGCAGGACCAGAACGAGCGCGCCGAACTCGACGCCGTTCTCGAACTCTATCTCCAAGCGCTGGGGATGCAGTGATGGGAGCGCTAACGCACGGAATGGCCGACGAGCGGGTCGGCGTCTGTCGTGGCGCCTCGCGACACTACGGCGCCTGCGAGGCGGCACAGTCCGTCGAAGCGGACGAACGCCGTCCCGTCGCCATGACGACGGCGCGTGTACACGCTTGCGCCGAGTGCGGAGAGGCAGCGCCGGCCGCCGCGGAGTTCTGCTCGCCAGCCTGCCGCCACACCTTCAACAACCGCCGCCGTCTGCGCGGGGCGGAGCTGTACGACCTCTACATGGCGCACCGGTTCGAACGGCCTCTCGCGAAGGTGCTGGGTCTGTTGCAGGCCATGAACCGGCTCGCCTCGAACTATCGGGCGGAAGACGCGCTATGGCGGGCCGGGCGCAAGTCATGGCGGGCGCCGCAGGATGTCCTCGCAACGCGACCGCATCTGAAAGCGAAGCGCTGGTTCGTGAGGGCAGGGCGATGACGCCGTGTCCGAACCGGCAGCTTATCGCGCAAGATTCTGGCCGCCTCTCGGCGCGTGCGAAGCGCGTTGCCGCGAAGTGCAAGGGTGGTCGCGTCTGCAAACAGTATGTGCCGGACGAGCGTACAGGTCGGGGCGCCTTCTTCTTTCTGGAGCATGGCGGCGCCCCACTCGATGCGGAGGGCTGCGAGGAGTTGATCCGCAAGGGTATGCTGCGGCCGGCCGGCGACGCGCTGTTCCCTGATGCCTCTTCGCAGACGTTCGAGGTTGCCGGGGCATGACGTCGATCGTTCGCATCACCATGCCTTTTCCACCGAGCCTGAACGGCGTCTTCCCGACACGGGGCAACCGGCGCGTGCCTTCGCCCGCCTATCGTGCATGGCGGGACGAGGCGGGGTGGACAATCAAGGCGCAGCGGCCGGCGAAGTTCACGACGCCAGTCCATGTTCGCATCGACCTGATGCCGCCGGACGGCCGGCGTCGCGACGTGGACAATCTCGCAAAGGCGCCGCTGGACGCTCTCGTCGCTGCGGGCGTGCTGGCCGACGATAGCCTCGTCCGCCGCCTTTCCATCGGCTGGGTTGAGATCGGCGAGCCTTGCGTTGTCATCGTGTCGCCCTGGGAGAGCGCCCAAGGATGAGCAAACAGCCCTGGCTCAAGTTCTATCCTGCCGACTGGCGGGCCGATCCTGCTTTGCGCATGTGCAGCCTCGCCGCGCGCGGTCTCTGGATCGAAATGCTGGCGATCATGCACGAGGCGGAGCCGCGCGGGCATCTGCTCATCAACGGCAAGGCCGTGTCCGTCCGTCACCTCTCTTCGCTGGTCGGTGCGAGCGAGGAGCAGGTCGCCGATCTCATGTCCGAGCTGGCGGAAGCGGGCGTCTATTCGGCCAAGCGGAACGGCGTTCTCTATAGCAGGCGCATGGAAAGAGACGAGAATAAGTCGAGAAAACTTCGAGATAACGGCAAGTTGGGCGGGAATCCAAGCCTTAGAAAAGAAACGACAATCGAGGGTTTGGATAACCAAGGGGATAAGGCCCAGAAGCCAGAAGCCAGATACCAGATACCAGATAAGGAAAAAGACACCCCCGCCGCCCCTGCGGGGCGTCGCCCCCCAAGGGGGGCGCGCAGCGGGCTGACGATTGGGACGAGGGTCGATGGGTTCGAGCCGGACCTGTCGGTTGCGACCGGGCTCGGCCTGACGGCGGAGCAGGCTCGCCTTCAGAGCGACCAGTTCCTCGACTTCTGGCGCGGCGTTCCTGCCGATCGAGGCCTCAGTGCCGATTGGCCGGCGGCTTGGCGCCGATGGGTTCGCGAGCAGCTTCGGAGGGACAATCTCAAGCCGGGCAGCGGCGGCGTGCGCTCGGCATCTGGCGCCGCGACCGGCTCGGCGATCCCCTACGCCGAACGGCTGCAACGCAACCGCGATCAGCAGCGCCGCCAGCAGGAGGCGGACGTCAGCCCTGACGTGCCGCTGACCCCGGAGCAGCAGGAAATTATGGACCGCTTTCGGGCGAAACGGCGGGCGAAGGAGGCACTGCAGTGATGGCAATCGAAGAGACCGCTCGGCCCGTCATCGCCGAAACTTCAAGTCGAGCGCTGGACTGGTTCGTGGTGCGCACGAACCCGAATTGCGAGGACCGCGCGGTCGCCTCCATCCGCGAGGCCGGTTTCGAGGCGTACAAGCCGGAGCGCCGGAAGGAATACCAGCACAACCGTTCGAAGCGCTGGATCGAGCGTACCTTTCCGCTCTTCGTCGGCTACGTGTTCCTTGGGCTGCCGGCCGGCCGGCCTCATCAGTTCGGCCGCATCCGGCTTTGCGACGGCGTGAAGATGATCCTCGGGAGCAACCCGCGCGACCCGCGCAGCCGGCCGATCGCCGTTCCGTCCCGCCTGATCGCGGAGTTGCTGGAAATGCAAGCGGCCGGCCAGTTCGACGACATGAGGGCGCCCATCGCCGCGCCTCACGACTTCGTGGAGGGGGAAGTCGTGACGCTTGTGACAGGCGCGCTGGCGAAGCTTCAACTCACTGTGGCGGACCCCGCAGGCAGGGAGCAGATCATTGTCCTAGGCGAAATGTTCGCTAGCGTAAGGGAACTCGGCGTTGCTGCCAAAAAGCTAAGGCGAGCAGTTTAATAAGATATCATTCCTGTTGGTGTTGACGGCATAGGGGTGTTCGCCTAATCAGATCATCGTGATTGTCTCCGACCGTGCGGGATTGAGTTCGCCGCCGGGAGACCGGGAAGAGCTTCACGGCTTCCCATCCGGCTTTCTATGGGGCTATCGCGCTGGCGATCTTGGTAGACGCTGTGGGATAGCGTGATGTCTTTGGCAGGATAGCTCAGATCGGTAGAACGCGCTGGTGTCATAATCGGGAAATCGGGCCTTCAATTCGTCTTTCCGCAACTTACTCTGCCTGAACAACCCATGTTCGTCGCTCGCACGGTAATATGTTTACTACAAGAATGCTTGCAGCAGTCTTTGCCAGCGCCTCCGACTTAAAACCTGGAATTGTTGAATTAGACATGCTGAGCATTCGAATTCGATGATTATTTTCGACTTCAAACATCGCAGTCGAGATAATGACGGTAAACATATCGATTCCTCTTCGTTCTTACCTATTAAATACATAGGCGTACACATCAACGTCTTCTCAGGGTGGGGCGTTCGCTATTGCGGCGGAAGCAGTTCAACAGCTTGCCGCCGCAACTATCGGGAGTTCAGCGCGCCCGCTGAACGTTGCGCTGTAGCGAGATCAGACGTCAGGCTGCGTGAGGTCTGAACCACGGAAACGGCCACGGGAGCGGCATCCCGTCGTCAGGTGTCTGAACGCTGGCCGTGACTACCGAAGCTGACGTCTCCGGTAGCATCGCAGTTTCGGAGTTGGTCGAACTGTGAACTCGGACGCCTAACACCCAATCCGGAATGGGAAGCTGGAGCGAGGCGGGAATGGACGCGAAAGCTTCCGTCACCATTGTTCCTGGGCGAGGGGGCTCCGCGGTGAAACTTAGGTCGAGAATTCCGTCCGCCGGGGGCGCGATGTACATCCACGGAGACAATTCACCGCCGCTCCAACCGCCTGTATTCACCATCCCCTTCGCTTCAATCTTTAGGCTCTTTCCTCCAGTTTCTTGCTCGACGGAAACGCGAACTTCGGAAACGCTGTAGACCAAGACGCGCATTTTATCCTCCGGTTGCTGTGACAGGCCAAAGTTTGCATGACTGATCGTTCGCCTCAAGGGGTATCGACTGGAAGTTTACCGAAAGGAAGTTTGCCTCCTTCAACGTGGCCTTCTGCAAACAAGGCTGAGCTCTGCAAGCGTCATCACGACCGGTAGAAGCAGCGGTAGGAGGCGCGCGTGAACGCAAGGTCGAATGTCCATGGCCGTCGTCTCCCTCCCGCTCCTGTGCCGGCCCGCGCCACCTCCCGAGTTCTGCCGCCTTGACGGTACAACGACGGACCGGCCGTTCGGCCCTGCGCTAGAACTGGAGGAATGGGCAAGGGCGACCTTCATCGCCGGCGATGGCATCCTCGCCAATCCCGACCACCAGCACCTTCAGCATGCCGAGATCGGGATGCTGTGGTGCGCGGCCCCAAACGCCCGGCAGATGATGGCGGTGGTCGGGCAGGCGGAGACGGGCGTCTTTCGCGGCGCTCGCTGGCAGAAGGCCCGGCAGGAACAGCAGATGGTGGAATGGTTCGGCCTCGTGCCGGACTTCATCGTCACCTTCCATGCCGACTATGCAGCCGAGTGCGACGACGCCTCGTTCTGTTCCCTGGTCGAGCATGAGCTTTACCACTGTGGGCAGGAGCGCGACCCTTACGGCAGCCCGAAGTTTCGGAAGGACGGATCGCCGGCCTTCACGCTTCGCGGCCACGACGTGGAAGAGTTCGTCGGCGTGGTCGAGCGCTATGGCGTCGGCGCTGCTGCGGGCAAGACGGCCGATCTGGTGCGGGCGGCGAACAGGGGGCCGATCGTCTCGGTTTCGCTGATCCATGGCGCTTGCGGAACCTGCGGGAGGCGCGTCGCCTGACTTGATGGGTTCTTGATAGACCGATGGCGAAGGGCAAGCTGACGGACGAGGTCCGAACCCATATCGTTCAGGGACTTGCGTGCTTCGACAGCCCGTCCGTCGTGGCGGCCTCAGTCAAGAAAGAGTTCGACGTTACCGTCTCACCACAGGCGGTCGAGGCTTACGATCCGACGAAGCGCGCTGGCCGGAACCTCTCGGAGAAGTGGCGCACGCTCTTCGAGGCCGCGCGGACCTCCTTTGTGGAGGACACGGCGCGCATCGGGATCTCCCATCGGGCGGTCCGCCTCCGCGCCCTCCAACGCATGGCGGAGAAGGCGGAGGACATGCGCAACCTCGCGCTCGCGGCCCAGCTCCTAGAGCAAGCGGCGAAGGAAATGGGCGAGGCCTATTCCAACCGCCACCGGCTCGAACACACCGGGAAGAACGGCGGGCCGATCGAGCATGCGGTCAGTGCGAAGGACATGACGGACGATGAACTTGCCCGTATCGCCTTCGGCGGCAGCGGCGGAGCTTCTGCGGCGTAGGTGAGCGCGGGAAAGCCGGATCGGGATACTTCCAGATGCGGCGTGGCCAGCTTGATGATGTGTACGCCGCCGGGCTCGGCCAAGAGCGTCCGTGCCGAAGCTGAAATACGGCAGTTCAGCGAAGCTTAGACCTCTAATCAGATCGGGTAGTTGGCTTCTGGCGGAGGATTTGTCTCCCATTCAAGCGGCACTATATCCTCTCCATGACGGACAAAGAACCACTCCATGAGGATGTAGCAACTAAGTCTGAACCTACGACGAGGGTCTTGTAGAACACTAACAAGATCGGGAACGCCCGCGCGATACTGTACGTGAGGTGGATCGATTTGATTTCCTGGCGAAAAAACTTGATCGGTTAGTGAATCAAAGCCTCTCTCCACTATGAAATTAAGATCACGACAATAAGATGAGACTGGTTCGTCTGAATATGATCCAATCTCGATGTTGTGCGCAAATCTGTTTCGAATTTTTCCAATTAATATTACGTCACTATGCACCAAATCATTTATTAAGCCGAGCTTTAATGCAGAGTCGCATAGAGTTCCGTATTTTCCAACCGGTTCCACTATGCCAGATAATACATTGTCGCAATATTTAGGTTCATTTCGTATCTTTCTCTTCGTAATATTTCGAAGGGCCATCTCGATTGCCGTGGCGCACACGATGGCATCGGCTCGATCGGCTGACCCGATGTACCGCTCGAAATTGAATGGGTTCACGGCAGGGCGTTTCTTGGCCATTGGCTAAAATTTTGCTCCTATATCAACCGCGAAAATCGCCATTCCTTGACGAATATCTGATTGATATGGCGGGTCAATATTCCTCGCTGTGTCCGCGAAGGACATGACGGACGATGAACTTGCCCGTATCGCCTTCGGCGGCAGCGGCGGAGCTTCTGCGGCGTAGGCGAGCGCGGGAAAGCCTGATCGGTTTCAGTCAGGCGATCGAGATCCCCGGCAAGCCGGTGGAAGACGACGAGGACGAGGAGCATTTCGCCAGCCCGGCGGCGATCGAGACGGGCGTCGCCGATCATCACCGCCTTCTGATGCGGGCCTTTCAGCGCTGCGTCGAGACGCGGCACGGCCGGCTCATGATCTTCATGCCGCCGGGCAGTGCGAAGAGCACCTATGCCAGCGTCGTCGGCCCGACCTGGGCGATGGGGCGGCGGCCGGCCTTCAAGGTCATCGGCGCCAGCTACGGTTCGGACCTCTCGCGCAAGCTCGGCCGGCGCTGCCGCTCGATCGTGAAGCAGAAGGGCTATGCCGGGCTCTACGGCGCGTCCCTGTCGAGCGAAAGCGCGGCGGCCGACGAATGGGCGCTGACGAACGGCTCGGAATACATGGGCGGCGGCATCCTTTCGGGGATCACCGGCAACCGCGCCCATCTGCTGGTCATCGACGATCCCGTAAAGGGGCGTGAGCAGGCGGAAAGCCCGACGATCCGCAAGAAGACGATCGAGGCTTATCAGGATGATCTGAAGACGCGCCTCGTGCCGGGCGGCTCCATCGTCCTGATCCAGACGCGCTGGCATGAAGAGGACTTGGCGGGCTCGATCCTGCCGGAGGGCTATGACGGGCAGTCCGGCGCGATCATGTGCCGGGACGGGCAGGTCTGGGAGGTCATCTGCCTCGCCGCGAAGGCGGAGCGGGACGACGATCCGCTAGGCCGCGCGGCCGGCGAATATCTGTGGCCCGACTGGTTCGATCGTGAGCACTGGCGGCAGTTCGAGACGGTGCCGCGCACCTGGGCTTCGCTCTACCAGCAGCGGCCGGCGCCCGATGCCGGCGACATCTTCAAGCGGGAGTGGCTGAAGACCTACGAGACGCTTCCCGAGGGCTGCCGCTTCTATGGCGGCTCGGACTACGCGGTGTCGGACGACGGCGACTTCACGGTCCACGTCGTCGCGGCCTTCGATCGCGACGGCAACCTCTATGTTCACGACCTCTGGCGCGGAAAGGGCGATCCCGAGACCTGGGTCGATCCGCTCCTCGACATGGTGGAACTGCACAACCCGCTCGGCTGGGCGGAGGAGACGGGCCAGATCAACAAATCGGTCGGGCCGTTCCTTCGCCTGCGGATGCGCGAGCGCAAGGTGTTCTTCGCCCGCGAGCAGATCGCCTCGACGACGGACAAGGTCGCGCGGGCGCGCTCGTTCCAAGGCCAGATGGCAAGCGGCAAGGTCTTCTTCCGGGCCGGCATGCCCTGGCTGCCCGATCTCGTCTCCGAGCTGATGGTGTTCCCGAATGGGCGCCATGACGACCAGGTGGACGCGATCACGAAGCTGACGCAGCTCCTCGACCGCATGCGCGGCAAGGCGGCCCCGGTCCGCGACGACGCATCTAAGAACCCCTTCCTCGCGAAGAACGCCTTCGCCCTGAAGACCCCGAAAGAGCGCCTGTGACGACTGAACCCGAACCGACCGGCCCGGAGGGCGTGAGCCCGACCCGCTGGCAGGAGCGCATTTCCGATGCGACCGGCGTCGAGCGCAAATGGCGCGACGCCGGCCGCGAGGTCGTGAAGATCTACCGGGCGGAGAAGACGGCCGATGGCAGCGCGGGCCGGGGTCGCTTCAACATGCTCTTCGCCAACACGTCGATCCTGTTCCCGTCCGTCTACCAGCAGCCGCCGCAGGCCGACGTCCGGCGCCGCTTCCAGACGCCGGACGCCATGGCCGACGCCGCCTCGACGATCGTGCAGGGCGCGCTCAACTCGGCCTTCGACGCCGGCAACCTCGATGCGGAGATCCGCCGGGCCGTGCAGGAGGTGCTTTTGCCGGGCCGTGGCACGATCCGCGTCCGCTGGGCGCCGGTCGTTGAGGAACAGCCCGTTCTCGACCAGATGGGGCAGCCGATGGCTGGCGAGGATGGGAAGCCCGTCACCGAGCCCCGGAAGGTCTGGGAGGCCCTGGAGTTCGACCACGTCTATTGGGAGGACTTCGTCCATGAGCCGGCGCGGCGCTGGCGGGAATGCACCTGGGCGGCCTTCCGGCACTACCTGACGAAGGCACAGGTGGAGAAGGAGTTCGGTGAGGATGCCGAGATCCTGGCGAAGCTGAAGGACGAGGCCTGGAGCAAGGGCGCCTTCGTCTATGCGCCGGCCGAAGCCGGCGAGGCCTCGACCAAGGCGACGAAGTCGGGCGAGCCCCGCGCCCTCATCTGGGAGTGCTGGGACAAGGACCGGCGCGTCGTCGACTGGATCATCCCCGGCAACGACCCGGTGCTTCTGCGCAGCGACGAGGATACGCTGGAGCTGGCCGGCTTCTTCCCGTGCCCGGAGCCCATGACCTCGATCTCGACGACCGAGAGCATGGTGCCGGTGCCGGAATACGAGATCTGGCGCGACCTCGCCGCAGAAGTCGCGCGCATCACCGAGCGCATCGACGCGATCATGAAGCGCATGAAGGTGCGCGGCATGTACAACGGCTCGATCGAGGAGCTGGCGGAGGTTCTGGACGGCGTGGATGGGAAGATGGTCGCGGTGTCCGGCGTGGACATGGAGGCGGCCATGTCGACCAACGTCTGGATGATCCCGCTCGACATGCTGGCGAACGCGGCGATTGCGCTCTACGGCGCGCGAGAGCAGGCGAAACAGGCGCTTTACGAGGTCTCGGGCATTTCGGACGTCCTGCGGGGTGCCTCGAACCCGAACGAAACCGCGACGGCGCAGCGGATCAAGGGCAATTTCGGCACGCTGCGCATCGACGACCGGCGCCGGGGCCTCTCCGCCTTCCTGCGCGAGCTGACGCGGATATCGGCCGAGATCATGGCCTCCAAATTCGCCGGAACGACCCTCGGCATGATGTCGGGCAAACAGGTGACGCCGGAGATCGAGGCCTATCTGCGCAACGAGGCGCAGCTGATGTGCCTCGTCGACATCGAGACGGACTCGACCGTCGCGGCCGACCAGGCGACGGAGCAGGAGGCCTCGCAGACGCTCGTCGCTGCGATCGGCGGCCTGATCCAGACCTTCGGCCCGCTCGTCGCGGACGGCACCGTGCCGAAGCCCTTCCTCGTCGAAATGATGAAGATGATCCTGAAGCCCTTCAAGGGCTCGCGGGACCTCCTCGACATGCTGGGGCAGATGGCGGAGCAGGCGGGCCAGCAGCCGCCCGAGCCGCCGCCGCCGGACCCTCGTGCCGAGGCCGCGAAGGCCAAGATGGAGATCGACGGGGCGAAGGCGCAGCAGGATATGAAGATTCGGCAGGAGGAGCACGGCGCCGACATGCAGGAGCGTCAGGACAACATGCAGATGCGGCAGATCGAGTTCCGCGCCGACATGGCGGAGCGAAGCGCCGAGATCGAGGCGGCCCGCGCGCTGCCGTTCGGGGGTGTGATGTGAGCCGGTCGGTCTACGTTTTGCGCGACGGGAAGCTCGTCGAGAAGTCCAAGGCCCTCCGATCGGACGGGCCTTTTTTCATGCGCGACATCGATCCCTACGAGAGCCCGATCACGGGCGAGACGATCACGTCGCGTTCCCAGCGCCGCGAGGAAATGAAGCGTCACGACTGCATCGACGCCCGCGACCTCAAAGGCACGCTCCTCGCCAACGGCAAGAGACATCGAGGCTGACCATGACCCTGAAGACCACGACCGCGCTCGGCGCGGGTTCGATCGCGTTCGCTGCCGGCGCACAGGCGCCCTTCGGCTTCGGGCACCGCCCGCGCTTCTTCTTCCAGGCGCCCGGCGAGGGCGGCGGCGATGCGGGCGGGGATGGTGGTGCGGACACGGGCGGCGACGCGGGCGGCGATAACGACGTCACGGTCGACAGCGCTTTGACCGAAGCCTTCGCCGAGATCGCCGCCGGCCAGTCAGACACCAATTCCGACACGACGACCGCGCGCCCTGACGCCGCTGCGGCCGAGGTCGCCAAGAACCCCAACGAGACGCCCGCCGCCGCAACTGACCAGGCCGCCGCGACGCCCGATCGTTGGACCGCAGAGGAACAGGCCGAGTTCGCCAAGCTCCCGCCGGAGGCGAAAGCCCTCGTCGAGAAGAAGGTCGCCGCGATCGAGGCCGACTACCAGCAGAAGGCAGAGGGCAGCGCGGAGGCGGTGAAGCTCGCCGAGGAGGTTCGATCCGTCGTCGATGCCGACTTCCAGCGCAAGCTGGACGAGAGCGGAATGACGGTCGGGCAGGGGGTGAAGTACCTCGCCGACCTCGAACGCTTCGCCAACAGCCGGCCGGCGGAATATCTCGCCTTCGTGGCCCAGCACGTCCAGAAGATGGGCGTGGACGTCATGAAGGTGCTGGGGCTCTCGGGCGCCCAGCCGGCGGCAGGCGACGACGCCTTCCAGGACCCGCGTGTCGGGCAGCTCGAAGAGCGGCTCGGCAGCCTCACGACACAGATGCGTGAGGACGCCCAGCGGCGCGCCCTGGACGCGGCGGGACAGACCATCGCCGGGTTCCGGGACGCCAAGGATGCGTCGGGCAATCCTCTTCGCCCGCACTTCGCGGACGTCGAGAACGACATGGCGGCGCTGATCCGCGCCAATCCGAAGATGGACCTCGACAAGGCGTACGAGGCCGCCGTCTGGAGCAATCCGGCGGTGCGCACGAGGCTGCAGGAGGCCGATCGGGCGGCGGCGGCTCAGAAGGCTCGGGACGATGCGGCGGCGGCTCAGAAGGCCATCCGCTCCAACGTGCGTCCCGGCACGCGCTCCATGCGCCCGTCGCAGCAGGTCGACACGGTCGACGACGCCGTGGATCAGGCTTTCGCCGAAATCAAACGATAAGGAGCCAATACAGTGGCAGCACTTTCTTCCGACGTGCGCGCGCAGCTCGTCGCGCTCACGATCTCCAAGTACAAGCGCAAGTTCTACGACAACATCCTCGGCTCCAACATGCTGTTGGCGACGCTGGACAAGAAGGGCAGGGTCACGTCGGTCGACGGCGGCAACGACATCCGTGGTCAGATCATCATGGATACCGAGCTGTTCGCCTGGTACGAGGGCACCGACCCCCTGACCCGTGCGCAGAAGAAGACGATCGGCGACGCCGCCTATTCGCCTGCGCAGGCCGCCGCCTCGATCACCCTGACGGGTGAGGAGACGGCCAAGAACAACGGCGAGGCCGCGATCAAGAAGCTGATGCGCGGCAAGGTCATGAACGCCGAGAACACGCTGAAGACGAAGATCAACGACGCGCTCTATCGCGACGGCTCGGTCCCGAAGTCCTTTGTCGGCCTCGACGCGATCGTCGCCGCCGATCCGACCACGGGCACGGTCGGCGGCGTGAATGCCGCGGCGAACGTCTGGTGGCGCAACAAGACGCTGACCGTGACCCTGACGGGCGCGGCCAATGCCGACGAGCGCTATCGCCGTCTGAAGCAGGGCATGAACACGCTCTACCGCAAGACGTCGAACGGCACCGAAAAGCCCGACATCATCACCCTCGACGACGAGACCTTCGGCACGTTCGAGGACGGGCTTCAGGAGAACCAGCGCTACACGGACGCCGGAGCCGCCAAGCTCGGCTTCGAGGCTTATCGCTTCAAGGGCGCCTCGGTCGTCTCCGAAAGCGACGGCTCGGCGCACCCGACGAACGGCGGCTTCATGCTGAACACGGACTATCTGAACCTCGAATATTACGAGGGTCGCGGGTTCGAGCCGCTGGACCTGCCCGAAAGCACGCCGGACCTCGACGCGGTGACGAAGCACATCGCCTTCATGGGCGCGCTCACCTGCTACAACCGGAGCCGGCAGGCGCGCCTCGTCGTCGTCCGCTAAGCCGGACCGATCCGACCCTTCTTTGCAGAAAACGCAAAGAACTCTCAGCCGCCGCGGGGCCTCTCGCGGCGGCTTTTTCACGCGCTCCAGCCAAAGGCGAACCCATGAGCAACCCGAAATTCTACGACCGCGCCACCGACACCGGCCAGACCGGCGAGGACGGCAAGGCCGTCTATCGGCTCGCGACCTACTTCCTCTATCAGGTCGACGCCAACAACACGGTCGATCGCGAGGCCCGGCAGGAGGACTTCGACCGCTTCCCGGTCGAGTACGGCGTCTACGACCGCACGCGCCAGCCGGACGCGGACGGCTTCCCGCTCGCCGCCTGGCCCGGCATCAACGCGGCCGACCGGCAGGGCCTTGCCGATCGCGGCATCTTCACCGTCGAGAAGCTGGCGGCGACCGACATGGCGCGGGCGCCGAGCGATCTGCGCGAGGCGCAGGAGAAGGCGAAGGCCTTCCTCGCCAAGACCAGCTCGGACGGGCCTAAGCTCGCAGCGCGCATCGCCGAGCTGGAAGACGAGAATGCCGGCCTCCTCGACCAGATCGCCGACATGAAGAGCGCGATCGACGACCTGAAGAGCGATGCGCAGGCGCCCAAGCTCGCAGCGCAGGTCGAAAAGCTGAAGGGCGAGGCCGAAGCCCTCCAGGGTGAAAAGAGCAAGCTGGCCGACGAGATCGCTGGCCTGCGCACCGCAAACGAGACCCTGACCAAGGACCTCGCCGCGGCCAAGAAGCCGGCGCGCTGATCCGATGGCGTCGGTCCTGGATCTCGTCAAGGCGGCGGCGGTCCGCCTTCAGCTGCCGACGCCATCGACCGCGATCGGCAACGCCGATCCCTTCACCGCCCAGATCCTCGGTGCTCTCTTCGCCAGCGCGGACGAACTTCTGGACCGCTATCCTGTGAACCGGCTCCTGCCGGATCGTGCTTGGGCGAAGGCGGCGGACGGCACGGTCAAGCCGGCGCCGACGATCGACACCGACGTCGTGATGATCGACGAGGGGCTGATCAAATCCGCCATCCTCTGGCGCTGGCGCTCCGACAACGGCTTCGACTACGCCGAGGATTTCCGCACGGTCGAAGAACGGCTGTCCCGGCTGGGGCTGGCCTATACCAAGACGCAGCGCGGGGATGCGATCCAGCTATGAGGCAGCCGCTCGTCCGTCGCAGCAATCCCGGCATGGCCCGCGTCACGCCGATCTCTCTGCCGGCACCCTTCGGCGGCATCAATGCCTCCGACAGTCTGGCCGGCGGCATGCAGCCCTTCGAAGCGATCGACCTCGTGAACTGGTCGCCGGTCGAAGGGGCCGTCGAGACACGGCCGGGCTACCGGATCGCGGTGGATCTCGGGACGGCTGCGCCTGTGCCGTTCCTCCATGCCTTCGACGAAGGGCAGACGGCGACGATCGCGGCCTCGGGCGGCAAGCTCTTCAAGATCACGGGCGACGTTCCTGCCGCCCTGCAGCTGGGCAGCGGTTTCAACTCGGACGTCTGGCGGCCGGCGGTGCTCGGCGGCCGGCTCCATCTGGTGAACGGCACGGACGCGCCGCGCTCGGTCCTCGGCTCCGCACTGGTGACGCCGGCATGGACCGGCCCGGCCGACATCACGAAACTTTTCCGGGTGCGCGCCCATGCCAACCGGCTCTTCTTCGCCGAGCGCGGCTCGTCCTCGTTCTGGTATGGCAATCTTGCCTCGATCCAAGGGGCGCTGACGAGCTTCGATCTCTCCGGTGTTGGCTCGCGCGGCGGCTCGATCGAGGACATCGCCGTCATCACGCCGGACGGCGGCCGGTCCGGCGACGACGACGCCATCGTCTTCTTCATGTCCTCGGGCGAGGCGATCATGTATCGCGGCTCGAATCCCGGCGACGCCGCGGCCTGGGCGCGCGTCGGCGTCTTCACCGCGACGCGGCCGATCGCGTCCGAGACCTTCGGCGGCGACGTGCTCACCGTCTCGGCGGACGGCTATGCCGAACTCTCCCGCCTCCTGCCGTCCGGCCGCTCGCCGGTCGCCGGCTTCGGGACGAAGATCGGGCGGCTGGCGGCGAGCGCCATCGCCCGCTTCGGCCGGAACCCAGGCTGGCAGCTCCTCTACGATCCGCGTTCGCGTCTCGTTCTGATCCACATTCCGCAGACCTCGCGCTTTGCCGAGCAGCACGTCATGAGCGTGGCGACGGGAGCCTGGGGCCGCTGGCGGGATCTTCCGGCCTCGTCCTGGGGCCATATCGGCGACGACCTCGCCTTCGGCACGATGGACGGCAAGATCGCCCGCATGACCGGCGCCTCCGATCTCGGCCGGCCCATCGTCGCGGTCGGGCAGGGGAGTTGGCAGACGATGGGGCTCGCGGGCCGGCGCAAGCGCGTCACCAGTGTCCGGCCCATCGTCACGTCGCAGGTCAGCCCGTTCGTCACGCCGCTTCTCGGCGTCGATTTCAAGGAACCGCGCAGGGGCGTGGCGATCCAGTCGGCCGAAAGCGCCGATATCGGCCGCTGGGACCAAAGCGTCTGGGATCGGGCGGTCTGGGGCGGTGCCGATCGCGTCACGACCGAATTGCAGGGGGTCGGCGGCGTCGGCGACTTCCTGTCGGTCGGGCTGCGGGCGGACACGCGGGCCGGCGCGGTGCGCTGGCTTTCCACGACGCTGACGATCGAGGCGGGCGGGCTGGCATGACCTATCGCATCCTCTTCGGCGAAAACGCCCTCGTGGCGGACTGGATCGCGGCCCAGATCGCGGACCGGCCCGACCTCGAAGACGCCGTCGCCTTCGGCGCCGTGCGCGATGACATGCTGATCGGGGGCCTCGCCTTCACCGAGTTCCGGGGGACTGACGTGCGCGTCACCGTTGCCGGCTACGGGCCATGGATGACGCGCCGGCTCCTTCGGGTCGGCTGCACCTACGCCTTCGTCGATCTCGGCTGCCGGCGCATGACCTCGCTGATCAAGCGGACGAACAAGGCCTCGCGGACGCTCTGCGAGCGCATCGGCTTCAAGCTTGAAGGAACGCATCCGCAGACCTTCGAGGATGGTGGAACGGCGCTCTCCTACGGGATGACGCGCGACAAATGCAGATGGTTGGAAGGGGCAGCCCGTGGGTAAGAAGACACCGAAGGCGCCGGACCCGGCCGCGACCATCGCGGCTCAGACGGCCGCCAACAAGGAGGCGATCACCGAGAGCGCACGCGTCAACGCCGTCGACCAGTATGGCCCGTCCGGCTCCACGACCTATCAGCGGGGCGCCGACGGCGTGCCGATCTCGCAGACCGTGTCCCTGACGCCGACCGGTCAGGCGACCTACGATCAGCAGGAGAAGATCGCGGCCGGGCTGACGGACAAGGCGGCGACGCTGGCGGACCGCATTCCGACAGGCCCGATGGACCTGTCCAAATTGCCGACCCGGCAAACCAGCCTTTCCACCTCCGGTCTGCCCGCGATCCAGGGCGTCGGCGACTTCGGGGCGGATGCGCAGCGGACGCAGGACGCCACCTTCCAGAAGGCCCAAGCGCTCTTGAAGCCGGGCCAGCAGCTCGACCGATCGCGCCTCGAACAGCAGCTCTCCGATCGCGGCATCCCCCTCGACAGCGCGGCGGGCCAAGCCGAGCTGACCCGCATGGAGGCCTCGCAGTCGGAGGCGAACAACCGCGCAGCCTACGACGCGGTCGCGGCCGGCGGCGCCGAGCAGTCGCGTCTCTTCGGCCTGTCGTCCGCCGCGCGCGGGCAGCTTTTCGGCGAGGGGCTGACCGGCGCGAACTTCACCAACGACCAGCGCACGTCCGCGCTTCAGGAAGCGCTCACGCTGCGCAACCAGGACTTCAACGAGGCGTCCGCCCTTCTCCAGGGTGCTCCGGTCATGGGCACGCCGGGCTTCATGAACACGCCGACCTACAACATGCAGCCGACCGACGTCGCCGGCATCACCCAGCAGGGCTTCCAGAACAGGCTTCAGGCGTCGCAGGCGAACAACCCGATGGCGGGTCTCTTCGGCCTCGGCTCGGCGGCGATCACGAAATGGTCGGACCGGCGTCTGAAGCGCGATCTCGTCCCGCTTGGCACCGGCTGGCGCGGGCTGCCGCTTTACCTGTTCAAATACGTCTGGGGCGGCGCGCACGAGATCGGCGTCATGGCGCAGGACGTCGCCCGCGTCATGCCGGCGGCGGTCATTCGCTCTGCCAGCGGGCTTCTGGCGGTCGACTACGGCAAGCTGCGCGAGGCGCCATGAGCAATTGGGATTGGAGCCGGTACGCGGTCGGAGGCGCGACGCGGCCGGACAGCTTCACGGGCATGCGGCCGGAGTTCAGTTCCTCGCTTCAGGCGCTCTTTGCCGCCGCTCCGCCGGAGCTCGGTCTTCAGGTCGGCTCCGGCTATCGCTCGGTCGAGCGCCAGCGCCAGCTCTGGGAAGCCTCGGACAAGAGCGGGCGGATGGTCGCTCGTCCCGGCGGTTCCCGACACAATCACGGCGACGCGGCCGACCTCTCCGCCGCCGGTAAGCGCCTGGACAAGGCCTCGCCCGAAGCCCGGCAGTGGGTCCACGACAATGCCGAGCGCTACGGGCTGACCTTCCCGATGTCCTGGGAGCCCTGGCACATCGAACTCATCGGCGCACGCGGGACGAAGAAGGCGGAAGCCTCGCCCCTCGTCTCAGCCGTCGCCGAACAGGCCGCGCCGCGCGGTGCCGCCGCTGCCGTCGCCGGCCTGGCATCCGGCGGGCAGCCCGGCCCCGCCGCACCTCAAACGCCGCCGCCTTCAGGAGAGAGCATGGCCGCCCCGACCGTGAACATCGGCATCAAGCCGAAGCGCGACACGAAGCTTCTCGACGCCATGCTGGCGAATGCGATGCGGCAGGGATCGCAGGCGCAGAATGGCTGGGACCTCGCCGGAGCGTTGGCCCAGACTTGGGCGGCATCGAGCGAGAAAAAGGAGGCGGAGGGCGAGGAGGCGGGCGAGCTGCAGAAGCTGGTGGCGTCGCAGAACCTCGATCCCGCCTTCGCCGCCGTCGCCCAGCTCGGCGGCGATCGCGACAGTGCGGCCCAGGCGATCATGGGGCAGCAGCAGTTCCGCGCGCAGACCGCCCAGCGTGCCGAAGAGCAGGCCTGGAGGCAGGACGAGCGCGGATATCAGCGAGGCCGCGACGGCGTTGCAGACCAGCGGTGGGAGAGCCAACAGGACTATCAGCGCGGGCAAGACACGATCGCCAACCAAAGGGCAGATCGCACGCTCGACCTTCAGACGGCGAAGGCGAACCAGCCGCCGGAGCCCCCGAGCAGCGTGCGGGAATACCAGTTCGCCCAGCAGCAAGGCTTCACCGGCTCCTTCCAGGAATGGGAACAGGCGAACCGGAAGGCGGGCGCGACGAACGTCAGTGTCGGCGGGACGTCCACGAAGTTTCGCGACAAAGCCGATGAACGCATGGTCGAGCGGTTCGGAACGATCGCCGACACAGGGACCGCGGCGGCGAACGTGGCGCAGACGATCCCGGCCATGCGAGAGCTTCTGACGCAGGCGCCGACAGGACCCGTCGCCGGCCGCTTGGCCGAGCGCTTTCCGGGATTTTCCTCGGCAGGCGACGCCTTTCAGGCGACCGTCAGTCAGATCGCGCCGACCCTGCGCGTGCCGGGCTCGGGCGCCATGTCCGATCGCGACATGGACATCCTCATGTCGTCCTTCCCGAGGCTACGGAATGGCGAGGGCGCGAACGACCTGATCATGGGGGCCTTCGAGAAGAAGGCGCAGCTCAACCTCGAACGCTCCCAAGTGGCGACGGCGGCCCTACGCGGCGAGATCGACCCGGCGGAGGCGGATAAGCGGCTGCAGGCAATCGACAGCACGCCGCTTCTGGACGACGCGATGCGCGCACGTCTGGGCGGCGGAGGCGATGCGGTGGCCCCGGCCGCGGCCCCTGCCGGCGGGCCAGCGCCGGCCGCCATCGGCTCGCAAGCCGAATACGATGCCCTTCCGTCCGGTGCGACCTTCACCGCGCCCGATGGAACCATTCGAAGGAAGCCGTGAATGGCGAACTGGTGGGATGCTGCGCCGATCGTCGAGACGGGCGCGAAGCCGAAGAACTGGTGGGATGACGCGCCTGTCGTCGAAGCGGCGGCGGACCCGAAATTCGGCGGCGTCGCCATGAACGCGACCGCCGGTGTGAACGAAGGGCTCTACGGGGTTCTCGGCGCGCCCGTCGACCTCATGACCGGCGCAATGAACCTCGGCATTCGCGGCTTCAATGCCGCGACGGGGTCCGACGTCGGCACGATCGACGAGCCCATCGGCGGATCGCGCTCGATTGGCAAGGCGATGGGCGCCGTTGCCGCCCCGCTCGATCCGGCCAACACGGAAGCGACGAACTCCAACGAGCGGATCGTGCGCGGCGTCGGACAGGGCGTCGGCGGCACGGTCCTTCCGGCCGGCCTTGCCGGCGCCGCTTTGCGGACCGGCGTGGCCTCGGCGGGCGCGGCGCCGCTCGTGGAAGCGCTCGCCGGCCGGTCCGGCAGCGTGGGCGCCGTAGCGGCCGATGCGGCGGCGGGTGGCGTGGCCGGCGGCGGCGCGGCCACGGCGCAGGAGTTCGCACCTGATCCCTACAAGCCGATCGCGGGGCTGGCCGGCTCGCTCGTCGGCGGCGGTGCGGGCGCGGCGGCGATGAGCGCTCCGGCCTTGACCCGAGCCCTGGCGGAGGCCGGCCGCACTTTCGCGGCGCCTTTGACGGCGGTCGGCCGCGAACGCTTGGCGGGGCAACGCCTCGTCGAGGCCGCCGACGATCCGCGTGCGGCGATGAAGACGATTGAGGAGGGCAGGGCGCCGCTCGTGCCAGGTTCCCAGCCGACGACGTTTCAGCAGACCGGCGACATGGGCCTTGGCGCTCTGGAGCGCAATGCGCAGAACCAGTTCCCCGCGCAGTTCCAGCAGCGTCGCGCCGATCAGAACGCCGCGCGCCGTGATGCGCTCGACGAGATCCAGCCGGACGGTGCGCCGGAAGCCGTCTCGCTCGCCCTTCGCGGCCGGCTGAAGGCCATCGACGCGGAGACGTCGAAGTCGCTGCGGGATGCAGTCGAATGGGAGCGCACGGCAAATCGTGGCCTTGGGCAGGGACAGCGGCCGGAAGATGCCGGCGACGCGATGCGTGAGGCGCTGCAACTGCGACGCGACGCGGCCAAGGAGAAGGAGGGCAAGCTTTGGGAGGCTGTCGACCCGGACGGCAGCCTTGCGCTTCCGCCGCAGGACGTGCGCCGCGTCGCGCAGGAGCTTGTGGGCGAGCTTCCCAAGTCCGCCAAGCCGCCGGGGCCGGAAGAGGCCGCGATTTATGCCGTGGTCGGCCAGTACGGCGACGTCATGCCGTTCCGCGAAATCGCCGCGCTTCGTTCGCGCGTCAGCCAGGCGGCGGCCGACGAGCGCGGCCGGCACGGGCCGTCGCCGTCTTGGGCTCGACTGATCCAGCTTCGCGGTGCTATCGAAAGCGATCTGGAGAACGCCGTCTCGCGCAAGGTCCTCATGGAGGAACAGGCGGTCGCGGCGGGAACCCTTCGCCAAGAGGACACGCTTTCCGCCAATGTTGAGCGATGGGTCAGCGACTGGAATGCCCGACGCTCAGAGGCAGCAGTCGGTGACGACAATTCGGGACGCGGTTTCTTCGGTGCCGGAAGCGCAACGACTTCCCCTCCTGGCTTATCTGGAACAGCGCGCTCGACAGGAGGCCGATCTACAGGCGCTCCGCGCGATCCGGGACTATCGCCGGATGCTGGAGGAGGAGCAGCCCGCCAAAAGCTGACGATGGACGACATCCGCGCCAAACCCGCGGACGACCCGTTCTTCTTCCGCTCCCGCGACGGCCAGCCCTTCGTTCCCCGCGAGCCCGGCAATCCCGATCTCGGCATGGCGCCGGTTCCCGGCCAGCTTCTCGATGCGCCGATCCGTCTGCGCCGGTCGGACATGAAGCATGTCGCCAATCCCGTTCATCAGTCGGATGCCGAGATCCTGGGCTATGACGACGCCTGGGACATGGTGACAGACGTCTCCGCCAACTGGTCGCAGATGTACAAGGCTCGTGACGGCAGGGTGCTTCTCGTCAAGCCGTCGCCGCAGGAGGCGCAGGGCGTGGCCGTCGTCGAGCTGACGCCGGTCGATGGCGGCCAGTATTGGCGCATCGTCACGGCAGGTCGGCGGGCGGCGGACAAGCTCGGGGAAAAGATCGGGTCCAGGGTGCACGGCCCTGACGCGGCTTCCGGTTCAGCCGCTCCCACTGTCGCCAGCTCCCCGCAAGATACCGGTCGGGAGGCCGGATTAGCATGGAACCCGATCGGCGCTGAATATACGCCCCCGGCCGGCGGCGGACAAGGGATGAAGCCTTTCGACGATGCGGCCAAGGCTCGGCTCGACATTGCGACGGAAGCGACGCGCGAGCGCGCCGGAACCTTCGACAACCGGCAGCTGGGGCCGATGCTCGCGCGGCCGGCCGACCATGCGCCCTACAATATGGAGAGCGCGAAGGTCGCCTCGCGCGTCTTCACGGCCGGCAAGGGCGGCTTCGAGCGCATCCAGACCTTTCGAAATGCGGCCGGCTCGAGGAAAGGGATGGGCGCGATCGAGGCCTTCGCGATCGACAGCCTGCGCAAGGCCGCCGTCGATCGAGAGACAGGCGTCGTGAACCCGGCCCGGCTGGAGAGCTGGCGGCGGGCGCATGCCGAAGCGCTGCGGGCCTTTCCCGAGCTGGACGCCCGTATCGCCACCGCATCGGATGCCGCCAAGGCCGTCGAAAGCCATGTGGCCGCCCGCAAGGCGGCCTTGGACGCCGAGCAGGCCGGCGCGCTCGGCAAGCTGATGGGAACGGAAGATCCGCAGGACGTTGTCCGGCTCGTCGGCGGCCTCTTCTCGCGCCAGGACGCCGCGCGGCAGATGGGACAGCTCCGCCAAAAGGTTGGGAACGACAAGGATGCGCTTCAGGGCCTTCGCAAGGCGGTTGCGGAGCATGTGACGCTTCGCATGGTCGGCAATACGGAGGCGGCAACGAGCGGCCGGCAGTTGATCAAGGCCGACCAGTTTCAGACCTTCGTGAAGACGAACCGCAACGCGCTGCGCACGGTCTTCGACGAACGAGAGATCAGGATCATGGAGGCCGTCGCCGCCGATCTCCAGCAGGCGAACCGTTCGCTGGCGTCGGTGAAGATCCCGAACCAGTCGAACACGGCGCAGGATCAGCGCTCGGTGCTTCAGAACCTCATGTCGGCCGGCATGGAGAATTGGATGACGGTGGCCGGCGGCACGGTCGGCGCGGGCGTTGGCGGCCCGGTCGGAGCCGCGGCCGGCGGTGGCGCGGCGGCTCTCTTCACGGCGCTTCGGCAGAACGGCATCAATTCGGTCGACGAGCTGGTCCGCGACGCGCTGCTGAACCCGGAGCGGGCTCGTTACCTCATGACGAAGGTCCCGTCTGACCCGGAGCGGGCCGACGCCATGCTTCGGTCGCTCGCCCGGCGGTACGTCAAGGCGGCTGCCGCCGGCTCGGCCGTGAGCGTCCAGCCGGAGCGTCCGAAGGGTCCGGTTTACCTGACGGTCGGCCGGCCTCGCCTGCCGGAGCCCGGAACCGAACTTCAACGGGCTCTTGCCCGTCAGTGAACCCAACACAGGCCCGCTTCGGCGGGCCTTTTTCATGGAGGCATCATGCCGTTCCAAGGCAACAATTTCGTCCGCAGTCAGAACTTCGTTCGCGATCGGGATCTCGGCGCGCCGGACAATACGATCAGCGCCGACAAGGTGGACGACGAGTTCGACGGCATGGCAGCCGCCCTGACGACCGTCAAAACGGCCGCCGAGACCGCCGTCTCGACGGTGCGCGGCGGGATCGACGAGCCACGCAATACCCTCCAGAAGCTCGCCGACTGGATCAAGGCGACGCTCCTCGGCGGCGTGACGGCCGGGGGCTATCTGCGGGGCAAAGCGGACGCCTCTGGCTGGGAGAGCCGGACACCGGCGGAGGTGCGCAGCGACATCGAGCTCGGGGCACTGACGAAGACCGCAACGGGCGTTTCCGTCACCGGCACCCTGGCGACGTCGGGGGGCGCGTCGCTTTCTTCCGCGACGATCGCCGGCCTGCGCGTCGGTGGCGAGACGATCGGCACGGGCTCGCCGGCCGGCGGGCAGCCAGGCGACAAGTATTTCAAGGTCTGACCGATGGCGGTTCTCCTAAGAGACGCGGCGACTTGGAAAACGATGACGGCCGGCTTTGTCAACGAGGGCGGCGTCTGGAAGCCGATCAAGGAACTGTGGGTTAACGATGCGAGCGTCTGGAAGCGCGTCTACCAGAACGTCATCGAGATCATGCAGACGGCCAACGAAGCCAACGTCGTGCTTCGCAGCAAAGTCGTCGCCGCAGGCTGGGGCGGCGTCGAGCCCGTCAAGGTGCTTTACACGGTCGCATCCGGCGTCTGGGTTTACAGCCCGCCTGACGGAAGCTGGGCTCTCAATCTCCGTGACTTCCCAGCCGGGTCCGAGATCACCGTCATAAACAACGGCTATATTGCCGGTGTCGCGGGTGCGGGCGGCAACGGCGGCAGTTGGGATAGCCCCGGCGGCGCCGGCGGGACCGGCGGACATGGCCTGCTGATCAGCGATGCCGGCAACTACAGCCAGACGATCCACAACAACGGTCATATCTGGGGCGGCGGCGGCGGCGGTGGTGGCGGTGGTGGCGCGCGGGCTCGACAGGACGGCTACCAAAGCAGCTCCGCAATGGGCGATTGCTTTGCGGGTGGCGGTGGTGGCGGTGGTGCACTTGGCGCACGCGGAAGCGTCTCCCAGCCGGGCTCCGCGGTCTACAATTATTCGAGCACTACGAGTGCGACCCAGGTCGAGCGCGAGCAGCGAAATGTTGCAAGCGGATCGAGCCAAACCGGAGGCATCGGAGCGACGGTCGCTCGGTACAGTCCAAACCAGGATGGCGAGCAGTTCGTTGCTCGCGCCGTTGGAGGAACCGGCGGCAACGGAGGCGGGTACGGCCAACCGGGACAGGCTGGAGGGGCCGGCGTTGCTCAGACGGGCGCGGACCCTGGGAACGGGTTCTACAACGTAATCCGAGCACCGCAGGCGGGAGGCGCCGGCGGCTCTGCTGGCTTCTGGGGCTACAATTACGGCCGGGCATCCTGGCCGAACGGCTACGGCGACATCAGAGGAAACCAGCAGGCATGATGTACTTCACGGACTTTCCAGAAGAAGGACCGCGCGTTCGGCCTCATCCCGGCTGGCTGATGGACGAGGAGGGTGGCAGTCGTCTCCTCACCGACGCCGAACTGGCCGAACACGGGTTTCGGCTCGTCATTTATCGTCCGCCGGCCTTCGATGCCGATCGCGAGCGCGTCGAGACGCGACCACTGACGCAATGGCTCGTGAGCGCCACGACCGCGATCGTCGCCTATCAGGTCGCCACGCTGCCGGTGCAGGAGGTCGGCGCCCGAAAGTTGGCTGCGATCGACCAAGAGCGCAACGGCATCCTCTCGGCCGGCTATCCCGTTCCCGGCACCTCGCTCCACATCGACATGAGCGACGGCACCCGTGCGGATCTCGGCGCCGTTGCCGTGACGGCCCTCGTGGTGAAGGCCGGCGCGCTGGCGTGGCCCGAAGGCTATGCGCATGGCTGGATCACGATGGAGAACGAGCGCCTGCCCCTGCCGACGCCAGACGACGGTATCGGGCTCGCTTATGGCGTCGGCGCCTTCTACTCGGTCGTCGTCCAGCATGGTCGAACCCTGAAGGACAGTGTTCTCGCTCTCATCGCGGCCGACGACATCGAAGGCATTCTAGCGATCGACGCATCGGCCGGCTGGCCGACGCCCTAACCGACCCTTCCACCAATCCAGACCGTTCCCATGGCCGCCGCAAGCGGCCTTTTTCATGCCCGGAGATCCTATGGCACTCGAAACCGTCGATATCGTCCTCGATCAGACTTGGCGTCTGATCTCCAACGCGGGAGCCGGGAGCTTCCGCGCCGTCGTCAAGGAAGGGGTCGACGCCCTCTTCTCGATCGGCACCGTGGCGCCCGAAGCCGAGAGCCTGCTCGGCATGCCCGAACGGTCGATAAGCTTCGACGCGCTCGACGGCAAGGTCTGGGCACGCGGTGCCGGCATCCGGTCCGTCCTGTCGGTGACGCGCGTCGTCGATGCCGGCAATCCGGCGCCGATCGTTCTGGACGCGCCGACCCTGTCCGCCTCGACCTTCTCGACGGCCATCCCGGCCAACGGCGAGGTTGCGGTCGCGGGCTCGAACGTCTTGGGCGCTAAGATCGTGATCAAGTTCCCCGACGACGGCCGGTTCAAGATTTCGCCGGACGGCACGCGGCTTCGCCGCGGCACGCTTCCGGTCACGCCCGATGTGCCGATCGGCATCGCGGTGGAGGTGAGCCACCCGCTCGCGCCCAACAGCCCCCGCAGCAAGACGTTTCAGCTGACGCCCTTCCTCGCGGCCCTCCCGGCGCTGCCGATGGCGGCCGGCGCGAAGATGGTGGCGCTGGGCGACAGCCTCGTCGCCTACTCGAACAATGCCGGCACGCCCGTCTCGACCAGCGAGAAGATCGTCGGCTCCTTTGCCTATGGTTTCCTCGACCACCTTCGATCGATCGACCAGCGCGTAGTCTTCGACACCTGGTTCGACGCTTCCGCGCCGAACGGGCAGAACATGGCCGGCGCCAATCAGGGCATTTTCGGCGACCACATGGAGTGGACCCATACGAACATCGCCTATGTCGGTGGCGGCATCGCCCCGCGCCTGCCCGCGATCCTCGCGCGCAACCCGCAGATCGTGCTTCTGGAGGGCGGATCGAACACGATCAACTCGAACGACAACGACAAGGCCGGGACGGCGGCCTACATCACCGGCCATTTCGAACAGATGCTTCGCCGGTGCCGCGAGGCCGGCGTCTACGCGATCCTGACGGTGATCTTCCCTCGCGCCGACTGGCCGGCGGGCGATGCGCGCTATCAGGTGCTCAGGGACGTCAATGTCTGGATACGCGCGCAGGCCGGCCGGCCTGGCCTTCTCGGCATTCTCGACCCCTGGGCCGATCTCGCCCCGGCCGACGTCCTCGATCCCCTCATGTTCATGGGCGACAAGGTTCATATCGGGCAGCGCGGCGGCTGGATGGTCGCCAAGAAGCACCTTCTGCCGATCCTTCAGACCGCGGTGGCTCCCGGCAGCTACTTCGACACCGACGCGACGGCGAACAACCTCATGGTCCCCGCGCTCGCGAAGCTGCAGGGCACGGCCGGCGGCAAGAGCGGCGGCGCGACCGGCAACGTTGCTTCCAATCTCCTCGTCAACAGCGTGCGCAACCTCTCGGCCTGCGTCGCATCCAAGGAGGTCGTCTCCGGTGATATGGAGGCGCAGGTCCTCGACCTCACCCCCGCCGATCTCGCCGCTCCCGCCTTCTGGCAAGCCGGGATTGCCTTCACGGTCGTTTCGCTGCCGAACCCCGCCCTCGGCAAATGGTATCGTCTCGCGCTCAAGATGGAGACGGTCGGTCCGGCCTCCGTCTCGACGATCCGGGCCAATGTCAGCCTTCGCAGCAATGCCAACGTGGTTCTGGCGAACACGGTGTTTCAGTCCGGCTTCTCGCCCGACTTCGGCGTGTCGATCGCGGATGGCAACCGTGTCTGGTGGCTCGTTTCGAACCCCATCATGGCGCCGGACGGCGGTCTGTCCGAACGCTTTCTGGTGGGCCTCGATCTCTACGGCGACAAGCTCTCCGGTCCGATCAAGTTCAAGCTGTCGAGCCCGATCCTCCGCGAGATCCCCGACCCGCGCCCCGCCTGGGGCTACTGACCCCCGCCTTTCCCGTCGTTTCCCAGCCCGGCCACCGCGCCGGGCTTTTTCATGCCCGAAGACCGGAGCCATACCATGCCCAAGATCCCCGCATCGTGGATGCCGCGCGCCCGCATGTCCCGCATCATCGTCCACTGGACGGCCGGGGGCTATGCCGTCTCCGCGCTCGACCGAGAGCACTACCATGTGATCATCGGCGGCGACGGGCAGGCGGTGCGCGGCGATCAGCCGATTTCGGCCAATGCCGATCCGATCCGCGGCGCCTATGCCGCCCATACGCTGAACTGCAATTCCGGTTCGATCGGCATTTCCGTCGCGTGCATGGCCGGCGCTGTCGAGGAGCCTTTCTTGGCCGGCCATGCGCCCATGAAGGCTGTCCAGTGGGGCGCCCTCGTCGAGGCTGTCGCCGATCTCTGCCAGGCCTATGCGATCGTCGTCACGCCGCGAACGGTGCTTTCCCATGCCGAAGTGCAGGGGACGCTCGGTATCAGACAGCGTGGCAAGTGGGACATTTCCCGCCTCGCGTTCGACCCGACGACGATCGGCGCCAAGGCCTGCGGCGACCGGTTGCGCCGCGAGGTCTCGGCCGCTCTGACGGCCCGCCGCACTTCTCCCGCCGTCCCTTCGACCCAGCCGCAGCGCTTCGCTGCCTTTCAGGAGCCCGTCGCCATGTCCAGAACCTCCGCCGCCATCCAGCGCGTCATTCTCGACGCGGTTCACGACACCGTTGCCAGATCCAGCGTGCCGGCCGAAGCCGAGGCCGCCGCGCCGATCGCCCAGGCTGTCATCGAGGACGTGGTCCCGCTCGTCCTCAACGCAACGAACTCCGAGCCCTGGTATCAGTCGCGCGTCATTCTCGGTTCGGCGACGACCATCGTTTCCAGCCTCGCCGCGCTGATCGGCCTGGCGCAGGGCGGCTCGACGCAGGCCGACCTCTATGCGGCGCCGATCGTCGCGCTTCTGGGCGCGGCCTTCGCGCTCTACGGGCGCCTGGCAGCCTTGAAGCCGATCGGGGCGAGCTGATGGGCTGCCGGCCCGTTCCCGGCCTGCGGCGCGCTTGGCTCGTTCTGATGCGAGGGGGAGGGCACATCGCCCTCTTTCCGCCCGGCAGCGAGCGCTATGCTACCCGCTCGCTCGAAGCCTATCTCGCCGGCCTCGATCTTCTCTTCGGCACGATCGTCGTCATGCCGACATGGAACACGCTGGAGCCGGCGATCTACGATCCGCTGCTACGGCTCATGCCCTCGGAAGGGTTTTGGGGGCTCCTAATCGCGATGCGCGGCGCGATCCACCTCGTCGCGCTTCGGATCAACGGCGCCGCCTGGTGGACGCCCTACATCCGCGCCGTCGTCAGTGGATGGGCCTCCCTCATGTTCGCCGTCTTCGCGGTGACGCTGTTCTTCGCCGAGCCGTTTCGGCCGGGCCTTGTCTTCTCGTTGGCGGTCCTCAACGCGGTCGCGCACTATCAATGTCTGAGGAGGTCCGCCCGCGATGCTGGAATGGCTTGCCACGCTGCGCGATCCTGAAACGGCAGCGCTCTGGACCGTCGCGGCAGCCGTGGTCGGCCGATGCGCCTGGGCTTTTCTCAAGGCTTTCCGAGAAGGCCAGGAAGCCGCTCCGTTGAACGCTGCCGTGGCGATGCGCGCGATCGGAGCAGGGCTGAACGGCACGCTCGACGGCGCCAAGCTGAACGAGACGCTGGAGCGGATCGCGGCGTCCGTCGCCTCCATCGCAGCGAGCGCGGCTACCATCGCGAAGCTCGAGGAGGCGGGCACGGCGGAAGCGATTGAGGCTCAAGGCCGGAAGCTGGATGATCTCATGGCGGAGATGCGTCGGCAGGAGCGGTGAGGATGCGGGGGCTGTCAGGTTCACTTTTTACCGGCGCCGGCTATTCGAACGGCCCAGACCGCTGATCACTAAAAGGTCAGCGGTCTTGATGCGTTAAGAATGTGCTGGTTCGTCACCCCGACCTCGGGTCAATAGCTCAATCAACCCATAATATTACAGATTGGCCGCCTGCAGCAGAGTTTTGTAAAGAGCGCTCGACCCAGAGCTTCCGGGTGCGAAATTTTTTGTAGTAAACGTTGATGCAGGCAAGTCTATAGTATTAAAAACGGACGAAAACTCGTCCTGACCAACGATCCGAGGGGTGTCTGTTTTAGAAAGATACGCATCCTGAAGAAATCGAATCAATGCGTTGTAGCCATTTGTTCGATTTAGAATAAATCCCTGATCTGACGAGTTCCAAGCTGTAGGCCACCTCTCGCGTACCGCTGCGAAGAAGTTGCTAACAATAGAAAATACCGCAACAGGGTCTTCGTTGCGATAAAAAGGCGTAAAAATATGCTGGCGAAAGGAGTCCTTGGGGGCAGGTCTGCTTGCTAAACCCAAGAAGCCCTTGTTCCGCTCCTGGTCGGGGTTCGAAGGAAAATGACGGAGTAGTCCTCGAACGACAGTTGCCTGGGAGAGTGTCTCTTTTTCATCTATTCCAGGCGTGGCAATCCCCAATCGCTTTATCCTCTGATAAAATGGACCGTCTTGATCTCGAACAAGTGCAATTACTACTTCATGCGCCATCTTAAATGGGCTCGGTGATTTGGCATAGGAAAACAGATCGTAGACAAGGCTTCTATTAACCTTCGTTTGAGCTAGATTAACAGTCGAAAAAATTTCAGCCTTGTCAGCCATATCTACGCCGACAAAAATTGAAACGTTGACCTCGAAAGGCCTATCTTTCTTATGATAACCAAGGCCAGCAAGCCTATGCTGACCATCAATAATGAAGGCGGAGCGATCAATCGTTATAGCTTCTTCGTTTTCGCCTCCAGAATATCCATGAATGGTGAGTTGGTATAACCCCTCGCATCCTGCCATAGGTTCAATCGACGCAGCGCGCTCATCAACTGCAATAACGATCGAAGTAGGAAACGTTGCGTAGTCGAAATTTACATATTCACCAATTTTTGTCACACGAGCAGTTGAAAGCTGCCGCTGTATGCCGGCAATATCCTCTGGATGCCCGTTAACAAAGTCTCGAACGTCAACTGTTGCAATCGACTCCAGTACCTCGGCACGAATTGCACCAATGTAGAATTGGCCGATAGGCTGGTCTACCCGCAAAACCTTGAGAACTACGTTTTCCATCAGCGTCCTCCTCGGCTGCGTGACTGTGATATGATGTTATCCGCGCGATTTACAGTGCTTTCTGCAGATGCTAAGAAATCAACTCTCTTTGATTTAATTGACATAAATAACCAAGCAAGATTTAGGAGGACATAAAGGATTAAAATAACTTGCAACAGCCAAGTTGGTCGAGCAGCCTCGAACCCTGGATTGTCGCCAACTATCGCGCCGATGACAAAGGCTCCTAGCGTAACTAACAGAGCGAAGATCGCATTTGTAGAGGTGCTTGCGCTGTTTGGTTTAAAGACGATAATGAATAGTATCGAACCGCAGACGCCAAGCGCTACGAGAGATAGTTCGCCTTTTGCAAAAAATGATATGAAGGATGCTTCAAATCCGGCGGCATCAAATTCGGGCCGCCTGGAAATAGCCAAGAACGCAGCTACAAATATTGGAGCAAAATTGAAAAATAGGCTGAAAACAAGTTCAAGAATTGATTCAGCTAACGGATATCTTTCGAGAAACTCGCCAACCTTACGCATTAACATGCCTTCCAATCATGTACATCGCCTCCGTCGTCTTTTTGCGCATTGAGCTGTCGCCCGCAATTACAGAATATCTATTCAACGGAACAGGCTCCGCTTCAGATCTGTACAGCTCGCGTATTGAGTCGTGATCAGCATTGGTGAGAAATATGCGCGCGCCTCGACGGGCGGCTCTTACTAAGGCATCCTTTAATCTGACTTGATCATCCCAGCTGAACATCTTTTGGTTGTACTTAACAAAGCCATTTGTGTTATGGGCCGTGGTGTAGGGTGGGTCCACAAAAAGAGTGTCATTTTCCGATGCGAGATCAACTGTCTCTTCGAAGTCGCAGCTTACTAGTTTTGCTCTTTTTAGTAATTCTGAGGCGCTGGTAAAGTCGTCGTTTGGGAAGAGAAGCTGCGTTTTAGAGCCGATGGGTACGTTGAACTGTCCTCGCGTGTTTTCTCTGTACAGGCCATTCCAGCATGATCTATTCAGATAGAGAAATTGAGCAGCGCGCTCTAGCAAAGTTCCGTATTCTGTTGTCCTGGTTGTATAGTAATAGTCGCTATTATGTCGTTGAGCATGATCGGAAAGAAGTTTGTAAACAAGATGAGGATCGGATCTAATCGCCTCATAAGTTTCAATGAGCCTCGTATTTACGTCGCTAAGAATGGCTTGTTCGGGACTTGTATGGAAAAATACTGCTCCGCCCCCTAGAAAGGGTTCGATGTAGCGCGTGCCTCGCATATCCAGGTTCAGAAGCTTCCGCTCTACAAGCCACCGCTTGCCGCCTGCCCACTTCAGGAATGGTTTTAAAGCCACGTCGTACCCTTACACAACCAGAGCACGATGCATGGAGCTCCGTTGGTTGACGGTCAAGATACCTTGCCGTTTTGTTGTCACATTGTGGCTCGAAGGCCGACGCTTGGTTTAGGCGATCAATATGAGGGCTTCGCACCACCCTTGGCTTGTAAGGCAAGGTTCACGACATTGTCCCTTCGGTCCGCGAAGGCTAGGATCTCTTGCAGAAGTGCGGCCCAGGCGTCCAGCGCTGCGCGCTTCTCCCGCATGTAGGCGTTGCGGTCATAGACAGCCGTCACCGCCGCCGTTCCGCCGCTATCGCTCGTGTGGTTGAGAACCTGGCTGACGGTGAACCGAGGCATGCCGATGCGCTCGCTGGTGATGGCGGTCGCGCCGGTTCGGCGGAGGTCATGCAGCGTGATGCCGGTCACGGGTTTCGTCCTCTTCGGATCGAGCCTCGTCGGAGACGGGACCTTCAGTTTCGGTAGAAGGCGCCACCAGGCATGAGACAAGGCCATCGACCCGACGGCTTTGTCGGGGCTTCGCGGTGACGGGAAGACGAATGCGCTGTCGCGCGCCGATCCGGCGCGAAGAGCGAGAGCCTCCTCGATCAGGGAGAAGGCGAGGTCGGAAAGCGGCACGACATGAAGCCGGCCGTTCTTGGTCCGCTCGCCCTGCATGGTCCACGTCCTCGCGCGCGCGTCGACCTCGTCTACCATCATTCCGACGATCTCCCCGCGACGCTGAAGCGTCACGGCGGCCAGCTTGATCGCGAGCGCCATCGGCGGTGAGACGCTGACCCCTTCGATGTCTGCCACGGCATCGAGCCCCTGCCATACGGCCCGCAGCTCATTGTCATTCAGGATGCGCTCTCGCTCCTTCCAGCTCGGCGCGGAGACGAAGCGGGTGGGGTCGGTCGTGATGATGTCTTGCCACATGGCATAGGCGAAGATCTTCTGCAGGACGTTGCGCGCGTGGCGCGCCGCGCTTGGCGACATCTCCGCCTCCATCTTGTCGACGGCGATCTGGATCTCGGCGCGGGTCAACTCGACGAGGGGGCGGCTGCCCAGGCGCGGAACCACCACCTTCTCGAAATAGCTGCGCTCCAGAGCTTGCGGGCCGGCGCGCATCGGCTTGCCGTTGAAGCGGTGCCGGCCGGTCGCCGTCTTCTCGATGTAGATGCGGCCGACAGCCTCGACGGTGTCGATGCGCCTCTGCGCCGCCGCTGCCGCCTGGGCCTTCCGCTCGGCCCCAGCGTCGATGCCGTCCGCGAGGGAGGCGAGGAGCTTGGACGCCTTGTCGCGGGCGAGGCTGATGGGCAGATCGGGGAAGCGGCCGATGCCGATCTTCTTCGACCGGCCGCCGCGATCGTCGCGCACGCACCATGACATGGTGCCGGCCGGCGAAACGCGGAGATAGAGGCCCCGCTGTTTCGTGTCGCGATAATCGACCGCGTTCTTCTCGGGCCTGGGAAGGCCTTCTATGCCTCCCTTGGTGTTCGGCAGCTCGGGCATCGTTGGACGGCCTTGGACGGATATTGGACGGATCGGGCCGGCCGGCCCTGAACCGTAGTGAACAACCGTGAAGGCTGCCGTCAAGAGAATCCAATGAAATCAATGGGTGAAAACCGGAGGAAACGGCGACGAACAGCTCTAGGTATAGCTTCCCAAGCTGGATGTCGTGGGTTCGATCCCCATCGCCCGCTCCAAAACTGGCAGACGACAGACCCTTTGGGACAAAGCGACAGGTTTTGGGACTTGGTCGTGGCTTACGATCGTCAGAGAGGTGCGCGCGGCCCCTCGTTGCGCACTCAACCACAGGCAGACATACTCGACGCAGAAGGCCACGGTGGCGCATGCACCCGGGTCACGTTTCGGGTCTGCCATGCCGAATGCTGAGTCCCACTCCGACCATCAGTCGGCCGTCCGCCTGCTGGCATGCATCTGCGCAGCCGCTGCTCCGGTCAAAGGAGCAGAGTTCGGCCCCGACGTCGTCGGAATCCTCCATGCGCAGACCCGTTTGCAGGCTTTGGACTTCTGGGTCCGCTATCCCGACTACCTCGCCAACGAGCTCATCAACGAGTTCGCGTTGACGAGCGACCGGGCGGACCTCGACCTTGCGCGGCGAATCCTCGACGACCGCGAGCCCGATCTGAGGCGAGTGCCGATGATCCGGTTCCACTTCGGCGCCTACGAGCCTGTCCACAACGCCATCTCGATCCTGAGGTCGCGGGAACTCGTTCGGCAGCAAAAGGTAGGCGACCCGAATCACCTGAGGGAGACAGCCTACCTCCTCACGTCCCGCGGACGCGATGCCATGCAAAGGCTCGCCGACCTCGCGCCGGAACTCGCTTGGTACCGTGATCGGGCGGCGGTAGCGGCCCGCGTCGCGGGCGGCGCGGGAGCTTCGGCCCTCAAGGATCGGCAGTACCTTCAGAAGGAGTACGCCGCTACCCCGCTCAGGGGCACGATCCCTCCTATCGAGGACCACGTGCGCGAGAGGCTGAGGAAGATCGACGAGGGAGACGCGGGATGAGCGGCGGCTGGTACGAGGAGGTTGCGGCCAAGTCCAAGGTCGACATCGTGGAGGTGGAGGAGATCCTGAGACGGCGCGGCATTCGGCCCAAGCCAGGCATCGCCCAGGTGAGGAAGCTGCGCATCGCGTCGATCAGGTTCGCCGGCCAGAAGAAGGGCGAAAAGGCGGATCGGTTCGAGTTCGCTTGGGACGGCCTCGACGACGGCGTGTGGGCGGTCGCCAGCCACGGCTCGAACCTGGTCGGCAAGTCCACTGTCTTCGAGGTCGTGCTCTGGTGCCTGCGCGGCGCTCCGAAGCGGTTGCAGGACGACATTCGCGAATGGCTGGAGAACGTCCGCCTCGAGTTCACGCTCGACGGCGACACTTACGTCGTGGCCTTCGAACTTGCGGGCGGAACCCCGTCGGGAAGCCTCGTTCTTGTCCATCCGGACGGCTTGCCGGAGGTGCTCGACCGCTTCTCGAGCAACGAAGGCTTCGGCTTCGCGATGTCACGCTTCATGATGGAGGCGCTGGACCTCGACGCGGTCCCGTCGCAGAACGGGAAGGACGAGGCCGCGATGCTCGTCGAGCATGGGTGGCCCTCCCTGTCGTCGGGCCTCTAC
Source organism: Aureimonas sp. Leaf427 (assembly GCF_001425485.1). GTDB lineage: Bacteria > Pseudomonadota > Alphaproteobacteria > Rhizobiales > Rhizobiaceae > Plantimonas. The sequence continues at coordinate 180,377 of NZ_LMQW01000053.1, forward strand.
TTTGGCGGCGAGCACGACCACCTCCTGGGCGACACGCAGATGGCCGGCCTGCCAGGCCGCATCCTCCAGCTCTACGTCGGCCTGCCGTGGGCGTCGACGGTGATGCAGGCATCGGCTGCCGAGAAGCAGACGGGAACGGAGCGGAAGGTCGGGAAAGCGTTGGCCGCGGCGGCAGCCGAACGGAACGCCGAGGCGAGGGCGCGCATCGAGGCCGACCTGAAGCGGGAGCGCGACCGCCTCGCCGAGATGGACACGGCGGCGACGTTCGTCGGGAACGTCGAGGATCTGGCCGCCAAGGTCGTGCGGACGACGAAGGTTCATCTCGAGCTGGACGGCAGACTCGCGGCCGCCGAGGACGAGGCGCGCGCCTTGCTGGCGACCGCGGATGCCGACGCGCGGGAGGTTCGCGACATACGGGAGGGCTTCGTCGCGATGAGTTTCTTCAACGGGCTCCAGCCCACCTGCTGTCCGCGATGCGACACCGGAGTGTCGAAGGAACGGATCAAGCGCGAGGCCCGCGACTTCAGTTGTTCGGTCTGCTCGGAGCAAATCGACCCCGAGCGGATGGAGGACGTGAACGAGCGTCTTGAGGAGGCAGAGGCCCGCGCGGTCGCCACCCGTGTTGCCTTCGACCGCGCGAGCGCCGAGCTTCCCGCTCTCCGGCGATCGCTGGCCACCGCGAAGACCGCCATGGAGGGCGCCCGTCGGGAACTCGAGACGGCATCCACTTCCGCAACCCTTCGCGAACGGCGGGAAGCCGAACTGGAAGTGGCTCGTCTCGAAGGGGCGTTGGGCACCATGGAGGAGAGCGTCGCGGAGGGGCCGAACCCGGACCGTAAGGTCGTCAAGGCTGCCCATGACATCGCCAAGGAGGCCATGGACAGCGCGGGGCAAACCATGTTCATGGCGCTGAACGCCGAGGTTCTCGAACTCGCGAGGCGCTTTGGGATGGTCGCGCTCGAGAGCGTCAGCATCAACGCGCAAGGTCACATGGCCCTCCGGAAGGGCGGTACGGACACGCGGTTCGGGGTCGTGACCAAGGGAGAGCGGTTGAGGTTGCGGCTTGCCACCGCGATCGGCCTCCTGAAGATCGGACAGCAGCTTGGCGTCGGCCGTCATCCGGGACTCCTGCTCGTCGACTCGCCCAGCGCGGAGGAGACGGAGGAGACGAACCTCGAGGCGCTGCTGAAGGAGTTGCGCGCTGTCGCCGATGGCGAGGTCGGGCTTCAGGTGTTCGTTTCGAGCGCCAAGGCCGAAAAGGTGCTCGAGGTGCTGGCGCCGGAGAATTGTCGCGTTGCCGCCAAGGGTCAGCCCCTCTGGTAGGAAGGCCGGAGGTGAGTTGCCGATGTCGACCGTCCAGGCCATCACGCGCCTTTTGGGCGAGGGCCTGCCCGTCACCTTGGAGGCGGTGGGCGGTCTCGATGCCGTGCGGCGCGATGCCGAAGACCTTGCCCGGTCGCCTTACCTCGACGTGCTTGCGGAGTGGGCGGCGGTCGCCGCGAGAGATGACCAGCCGTTCACCGACGAGCTTCTGCTGAGCGGGTTCGCCAATACCATTCATCCGCTCGGCTTCAGGGGCGCTTCGGACACCCTGCTGTCGACACCCACGCTGTGCTCCCGCATCGCGACCAAGCTGGACGGCATCCTCGAGACGCGTGCGGCAGAACGGGACAACGACCGCGAGGGCTTCGCGGCTGCTCGCGCCCTCGAGGTCGCGTTGCGCCTGTCGCTGGCCAATGCGTTCCCCCCGTACAGGCTCTTCACCACCCTTTGCGAGATCACGCCGAACGAGAACGGCCTATTCGCCGAGCATGCCGCCAAGATCGCGGGCGTCGCGTTCCACACTTGGCGGGACGATCGGCTTCTCCGCGTCCTCGACACGCTCCGCATGATCGCGGAAGCTCGCGTTGAGGCGACGTTCGAATACGGCAACGCCCTCATGTCCGTCGCGCTGGACGGAACTGACCGCGCCGAGGTGATCGGCGGTCTCGAAGCGGCCAGAGTGCTGTTCGGCGAGGCGCACGAGTTGGACGCCGACCGTTCGGACGCGCTGCTCTACGCCAGCGTCATCGACGTCGCCCGCGCGTTCGACGGGGGCGACGGTGTTGAGCCGCTCGAGCGGGCAGTCGGCGTCCTCTCTGAGGCGGCAGCCGACCGTGCCTTCCTGCTCTCGGCCGGCCGCCTTCCTGATTGGCTCGTCGCGCGACGCGACCGCGACGTTCAGTGGCACGAGCTACTCGAGGCAGTTCCGCGCTTGGCTTCCGACTTGGAACGCAAGAGCTGGTATAAGGCGTCGGAGGTGCTGGGGCGGCTCCTTCGCGTCTACGACGCCGAGCGCACCGTTCCCGGGGGAGAGGGGTTGTCGATGTTCCTGCGGCCCCGCATCGAAGCGGCATTCGTTCGCAGAGAAGCGCTGCTAGCCCACCTCGACGACCTTCTGGACGATGCCGAGTTCGTCGGTGACAACCGCGGGGTGGCGGCGAAGCTGCGCGGCCGGATCGAGGCCATGGCGGGGGAACCGCAGCCGCCGGGAAAATCCGGAGAGGACGTCCTGACCGGGGAGCTCAGGGACGTTCTCGGGGACATCGAGGCACCCCCACGGTTCACTGAAGAATTGCTGGCGATCGTTCGGGCCTGGGTCGGTTGGGACGTCGTGATCGCGAACCCCGTGGTGCAACGCCTGTATTCGTCCTTGCGCGGCAGCCTCGCCGCGTCTGTCGACTACGTCGGGACGGTGCGAACCACCTTCGACGCGCTCGTCTTGCAGGTCATTTGCTTCTGCGCAGCCCGGCAGGATGCCGCAAGCAGCGAACTTGGGCAGCGTGGCGCCTATCTTTTCGACCCGAGCGCACATGAGTCCGGCCTCCAGCAAGACCTGCACGATTTCCTAGCCGGGAACCTGCATGGCGCCGGGATCCAGACCGAGGTGGAGGGCATCGCGAAAGGTCGCGCCGACATCTACGTTGGTCATGGAGGATGGCGTTTCCTCATCGAGCTGAAGCGCCACAAAGCTAGAGTCACCCGCAAGAATGCCACGAAGTACGTGGGGCAGGCGGCCAGCTACCAGAACACCAACGTGAAGCTTGGCATGCTCGGCGTACTGGAGCTGGTTCAGAAGAGAACCGGACTGCCGTCGGCGCTCGAAGAGTGCATATGGTACGATACAGTCTTACCCAAGGGCGATACGTCGGTCAGGCACCTCGTCGTCTTCAAGGTTCCGGGCAACATGATGCGGCCGAACCGACTTTCAAAATGAGGCGATGAGCGGCTTGTATAGAATTGCTGATTTTCCCATTGCCTCATGATCTTGACGCCCGAACCCCCATCGTGAAGGGTGCCCCCGTTCCTGGGGACCTCCATGAAGTCCAAACTCGACGTCGCGCCGGAGCGACAGGCTGACCTCTTCGCGACCTTTCAAGCCGAGAACCCCGCGCCGCCTGTCGGTCGTGCCGGGTCCTCCCGCCGCATGTCGCACGGTGCACCAGCCCGAGTCCCGGGTCCGTCGCTCGCGGACATGGCCGACATCCTCGACGGCTCGGACGACTACCGCGTCCTGCGTCGCCTGAAGCCACGTCCGGCGGTGCCCTTCATCCGGCCGATCCCGGCGGGAAAGAAGATCGGCGTCATCCTCGACACCGAGACCACGGGGCTCGACCACACGAAGGACGAGGTGATCGAGCTCGGCATGGTCGCCTTCGCCTACGCCGACGGCGTGATCGGCGACGTCGTCGGCGTGTTTTCCGCGCTGCGCGAGCCGACGGTCGAGATCAGCGCCGAGATCACCCGGATCACGGGCATCACCGCTGAGATGGTGGCGGGACAGAGCATCGACATCGACGCGGTTGCCGCCTTCGTCGATGACGCCGATCTCGTCATCGCACACAACGCCAAGTTCGACCGTCCCTTTTGCGAGAAGCTTGCTCCCGGGTTCGACTACAAGCCTTGGGCCTGCTCGGTCTCGGATGTCGACTGGACAGGCCTGGGCTTCGAGGGCACCAAGCTCGGCTACCTCGTCGGCCAAAGCGGCTGGTTCCACAACGGCCACCGTGCCGTCGACGACTGCCATGCCCTGCTGGAGGTTCTCGCGTCCCCATCGAGGACGGAAGCGCTCCGTCCGTTCGCGCAGCTCGCGGCGTCCGCCGAGCGCACGCGCCTTCGCCTCTGGGCCGAGGGCAGCCCGTTCCACACCAAGGACATGCTGAAGGAACGCGGCTACCGCTGGAACGACGGATCCGACGGACGACCGAAAAGCTGGTGGGTCGAGGTCGAGGAGGAGGCACACGCGACGGAGATCGCCTTCCTTCACGAAGAGATCTACCACCTCGCGGTGGATGCCTGGGTCGAGCGGCTGAGTGCCTGCGAGCGCTTCAAGGCGTGAGCGGCGCCCGTGAGCACGCTAAAGAGAAGCGCGCAGGCTGTGTTCATTGTTCATCCCAGCAGGTCTCGATCCCAAGGCGGAGTCGGTCCGAACTGGTCGACCAGAAAGTCGATGAATGCGCGGACCTTGGCGGGGGGGCGGCGGTTGGCGGCGTAGATCGCGTAGACGCCGGGAACCTCCAAGAGGGGACGATCGAGGATGACCCTGCAAAGCCCGCCAGAGCGGATGGCGTCGCCGACCAGGAAGGTTGGCTCGTAGACGAGCCCATGTCCTGCCGAGGCTGCCGCGACCAGCACGTCGCCGTTGTTGGCGCGCAGGTTGCCTTGGATAGGGACGGCGTGGCTGCCGTCCTTCTCGAACGCCCAACTTCGGGGACCGAGCGTGCTCGACAACGTATAGCCGAGGCAGTTGTGGGTGCTGAGTTCCGCGACTGTCCGGGGCGTGCCGTGCGTCCGCAGATACTCCGGGGATGCGGCCAGAAGCAGGTGGCAAGGCGCCAGCCTGCGGGCGACGAGCGACTGGTCCTTGATACGCCCGACCCGGATGGCAAGATCCCAACCTTCCTCGACGAGGTCTACCGTCCGGTCGTTCAGTCCGAGATCGATGGTTAGGGCGGGATTGAGCTCGGCAAAGGCCGGAAGCAGGGGGGCGAGAGCACGCACGCCGAACGACACGGGCGCGTTGACACGCAGGACACCCGTCACCTCGACGCGCTCGGCCATGGCCGCGGCATCCGCTTCCTCGACTTCGGCGAGGATGCGCTCGGTGCTTTCGAGGTAACGGCGTCCTGCCTCCGTCAACGTGATGCGACGCGTGGTGCGATGGAGGACCTTCACGCCAAGCCGTTCCTCCAAGGCCGCCATGTGCTTGGTGGCCATGGTCTGCGACATGCCAAGCGAGCGCGCCGCGCCGGACAGGTTGCCGAGTGCGGCCACGCGGGCGAAGACCTGTAGTCCCGTGAACTTGTCCAGCATCAACTCACTCCTGAGGTGTGAGCTGTTATGCACCGCGACCGGATTATCGAACAAGTTGGCAGGGGGCACATAGCGCAGGTCAAACGCTGGAGTTCCGGACATGATCGACACCCGCACAGCACCATATGCCGCCACACTCCTGCGCGTTGCGCTGGGGATCCTGTTTTTTGCCCACGTCGGGTTGAAGGTCTTCGTCTTCACACCTGCCGGCACGGCCCAGTTCTTCCAGAGCCTAAGCCTTCCCGGCCCGCTCGCCTATCTCGTCATCGTCGTCGAGATCGTTGGCGCCATTGCCCTGATCGCCGGCATCTACAGCCGGCTCGCCGCGCTGGCGCTCATCCCGATCCTGCTGGGTGCCATCGCCACCGTTCACGGCCCGGCCGGCTTCTTCTTTACCAACCCGAACGGCGGGTGGGAATTCCTCGCGCTCTGGATCGTTGGACTGCTCGGGGTCGCTCTCCTGGGCGAGGGCGCCTACGCCCTTCGCCCGACCCCGTCCGTCCTCCGCAGCAGCGCGACCCATTGACGACCAACGTCTGCCTCTCCGTCCCGAGGAGCTCGTCATGACCACCGCCACACACACGCGCCGGATCGCCTCGATCGATCCCGTACTGACAGCAGCCCCGCATCGGATCGCGAAGGTCACGCTTGTCGTGCGCGATCTCGACCGTGTCGCCGACTTCTACCGCAAGGTCATCGGTCTGGAAGACACGGGACGCACCGTGAAGACGATGGGCCTCGGGGTGAATGGCAAGACGCTTCTCGAGCTGCGTCACGAGCCGTCCGCCAAGCTTCGCTCGCCGCGGGAGGCTGGGCTCTTCCATATCGCCTTTCTGCTGCCCGAGCGGGCCGACCTCGGGGCATGGGTGAACTTCGTTGCGAAACAGTCCATCGCCGTCCAGGGGGCGGCCGACCACCTGGTGAGCGAGGCGCTCTACCTTGCCGATCCCGAAGGCAACGGGACCGAGATCTACGTCGATCGCCCGAGTTCGCAGTGGACCTGGGATGGCGACACGATCCGCATGTCGTCCAACCCCATCGACATGGAGGACCTGATGCGCTCGGCCGCCGGTCGGGCGTGGTCCGGGTTCTCCGACGGTGGCATCGTCGGACACGTCCACCTCCAGGTCGGAGACCTCGCCCGGGCTGAGGGTTTCTACGGTGACCTCCTCGGCTTTGATCTAACCAACCGCTACCCCGGCGCCTATTTCTTCGGGACGGGCGGATACCACCACCAGCTCGCCGCCAACATCTGGAACAGCCGCGGCGCGCTACCCCGGACCGACCTGTCGACGGGTTTGTCGCATGTCGAGATAGAGACGGCCCGCGATGTCCTTGAGGCGACCCGGGGACGCCTGGCCGATCGGATGGAGATCGATGAGCCATCGCGCCTGACGGTGCGCGACCCTTGGAACACCGCGATCACTCTCACGGCCCGTTGAAGCCTCAGCCTGCTGAACGTCGCGCACGCCGAGATCGGTCGCGAGGTCGAGGTGCTCTGGGGCGAGCCGGGAAGCCGCCAGAAGCGCATCCGGGCACGGGTCGAACGGTTCCCCTACATGGACCTACCCTTCAACAACGACATCGACACGAGCCGAGGCCCTCAGGCCCTAAAGGCTAGCTAAGTCAGGGGCAAGGTGATCGCGATCTTCGGCACCGGACCCGGTCGACGACCGCTCCAGCCGCATCGCCTGACCGGGGCCGCCCGAGCGCGTCTTCCGGAGGCATGCACGGTCCTCTTCCAAAGCAACGACGAGGCGCTAGCGGGCTTCACAACGGCGGAAGTCGAGGTATTCAACAAGCTACTGGAGCGCTTGATCGCCAACCTCGACCATCTCGTCAGGAACGATGTCGGCGGCCAGTGAGCGTAGGCGACGACTTAAATGTCCGCTTCCGGGAAGCCGCAGCCTCCATCGGAACGGCGAGAAGGGGTCGAAACTCGTCCGACCACTTCCAGACGACTGCTTCCGTGATGCCGATCGACTCGGCTGGGTGGTTAGCGGTCAGCCGGCTTTCAGGTATGCGATAGACAGACCAGACTTTGGATCGGCGCTGCCGATGTCTTCGATCTCGATTGACCGTGTGTTTGGCTCAACGCGGTCGGGCCCCTGGACGGGCCAAGGCCTTGCCGCTTTCCGCGGCTCGCGACATCGTTTAAGGCCGGCCCGTGGTCACGTCCGCCCTGTATGATGCCTGGGAGCTGTGCTGGAAGGATGTGTCGGCCAGCAACTTGGTTGCTTAATTGAGACGATCGTGGACCCGACGATTTGAGTACGTCCCATGCATTCCTCGCCGGCGGCGGGGCCGCCTCGCGCATGATCCTCGAGCGCGACTGGACTGACCATCCGCTCGGACCTATCTCGGGCTGGCCGGGTGAGTTGCGTTCTGCGCTCAGCCTGATCCTCAATTCGCCCGAATCCATGATCCTGGCCTGGGGTCCGGATCTCAGCTTCTTCTTCAACGAGACTTACTTCCCGCTTCTCGGTCCCCGGCTGCCCTGGGCGATGGGCGAGCGCTTCGACAAGGTGTGGGCTGACGCCTGGGCCCAGGCGAAGCCGATCATCGACGCGGCATTCGAGGGCCGCAGCCAGCGCTTCGTCGATCTGCCCTGGACCCTCGATACCGACCGGGGCGTGCGCGATACCTGGTGGTCGTTCTCTTATTCGCGCGTCCTCGATGGCAATGGCGAGGTCGCCGGCCTCTTCATCTTCACCAACGAGACGACGGCGCGCGTGCTCGCCGACCAGGCGCTCCTGGAAAGCCAGGGCCAGCTTCGGACGGCCAACGAGACGCTGGAACGGCTCGTGGAAGAGCGGACCACCGAGCGCGACCTGATGTGGACCGCTTCGCCGGATCTGATGGTGGTCATCGACGGCGAGGGCATGTTGCATAGGGCCAACCCTGCCTGGACGCAGCTCCTCGGCTACGGGCCCGACGAACTCGTCGGGCGCCACGTCAACGAGTTCGTGCTGCCCGACGATCATCAGGAAACCGTCGACGCCTATGTCCTGGCCGCCGCGGGCGGCTCGCCGCGGATCGTCAACCGCTACCGCCACAAGGACGGATCGGTCCGATACATCGCCTGGGCCGCGATCCCCAACGGCGACGTCACCTTCGCGTTCGGACGGGACGTCACGGAGGAGAAGGAGCGCGGCGAGGCGCTGCGCCTTGCTGAGGAGGCGCTCCGCCAAAGCCAGAAGATGGAGGCAGTCGGGCAGCTCACCGGCGGGCTCGCGCACGACTTCAACAACCTGCTTGCCGGCATTTCCGGCTCGCTCGACATGATGCAGACGCGCATCGGGCAGGGCCGCATCGACGAACTCGACCGCTACATGGTGGGAGCGCAAGGGGCGGCCAAGCGCGCAGCGGCCCTGACCCATCGCCTGCTGGCCTTCTCGCGGCGCCAGACGCTCGAGCCGAAGCCCACCGACGTGAACCGCCTGATCTCCGGGATGGAGGATCTGATCCGCCGCACCGTCGGGCCGCAGATCATCGTGGAGGCAATCGCGACGGCGGGGCTATGGCCAGCCCTGGTCGATCCGAACCAGCTCGAGAACGCCCTCCTGAATCTGTGCATCAACGCCCGCGACGCCATGCCCAACGGCGGCCGGATTGCGATCGAGACTGCCAACCGCTGGCTCGACGATCGGACGGCGCGCGAGCGCGATCTGCCGCCCGGGCCGTATCTCTCAATGTGCGTGTCGGACACCGGAACGGGCATGTCCGCCGACGTCGTGGAGCGGGCGTTCGATCCCTTCTTCACCACCAAGCCGATCGGCGTGGGCACGGGGCTCGGCCTTTCGATGATCTACGGGTTTGGCCGGCAGTCCGGGGGGCAGGTCCGCATCGATTCTGAGGTCGGCGCGGGAACGATGGTGTGCATCTACCTCCCTCGCCATCACGAGGAGGAGGCGCACGAGCCCGAGACCGCACCGGCACCCATACGGTCCGACAACCGGGGCCGGTCTGTCCTCGTGGTGGACGACGAGCCCTTGGTGCGAATGCTTGTAGTGGATGCCGTCCAGGATCTCGGCTTCATGGCGATCGAGGCTGGCGATGGCCCACAGGCGCTTCAGATTCTGCGCTCGGACGTGGCGATCGATCTCCTCGTGACCGACGTCGGCCTGCCCAACGGCATGAACGGGCGGCAGGTCGCTGACGCCGCCCGCGAGTTGCGCGCGGACCTCAAAGTTCTGTTTGTCACCGGCTACGCCGAGAACGCCGTTCTGAGCCACGGGCATCTCGATCCCGGCATGCAGGTAGTGACGAAGCCGTTCGACATGACGATCCTGTCGAACCGGATCCAGGGTATGGTCGGCGACTAATCTCGTCGAAGTGAGAGCAGCCGAACATGGTTGGCATCCGGTGTGGTCGCCCTCACCACCGATCGCGATCGGCAACGCTTGCTTTCTGGCGTTACAATTCGCGGCCGTAAAGTCTGGGAGGGGTCGAAAGTGGATGGACCGCTTTCGGACGTCCGCTTTCTCCGACATCGATTGGCTCGGCTGAGTGGATAGCGGTCAGGCAGCTTTCAGATCCCAACATAGGCTAGCTGACATTCCGCCCCCCTCATTGGCCAGAGGGTCCATAACGGTGAACAGTTGTTTGCCGTCAGATAGTTCGGAAACGGAAAATCGGGAGCTAAACCCTCGTTGGGCCAAAGTTCGCTCAGTGGCATCGAAGAGATGCAGGATGAAGTCTGATTTCTTCGTTCAGTGCGGAAGAGCGTCCACAGTCTGTGGAGCGGCGGATGTCGTGCGCAGTACTGGCGCCACCTCCGAGCCCAAAAGCTCGATCGAGCGTCGCATTGCCATGGGATCGTTCATCGCAGGACTCATCTGGAACGTGAGGCGCGAGATGCCTCCGAGCGCCCTGCTGGCCATGACGGCCTTCTCCGCGACTGAGCGGGGATCGCCGATCAGGAAAGCGCCGTCAGGGCCACACATCGCATCAAACTGACTCCTCGACGGTGGCGACCAGCCCCGCTCGCGACCGATCGTCGAGATCATGTAAGCGTGGCCGGGGAAGAAGGCGTCGCGAGCGGCCTCCGCCGTCTCGCCGACGAAGCCGATTGCATGGACACCGACCTTCAAAGTTTTCGGTGCATGCCCGGCGCTTGAGCCCGCCGCCCTGTAAAGATCGATCAACGGACGGAAGCGCTGGAAGCTACCTCCGATGATCGCGACCATCAGCGGCAGGCCGAGCGTGCCCGCACGGGCAAATGATTCAGGCGTTCCGCCGACGCCCAGCCAGATCGGCAGTTTTGCCTGGCTCGGTCGGGGGAAGACGCCGCGGTTCTCGATCGGCGGCCGGAAGCGGCCATGCCATGTGACATGCGTCTTGTCCCGCAGCTTCAGGAGGAGGTCCAGCTTCTCTGCGAAGAGCGCGTCGTAGTCATGCATCGAGAAGCCGAAGAGCGGATAGGCTTCGCCGAAGGAGCCACGCCCGACGACGATCTCGGCCCGTCCCTTGGCTATGAGGTCGAGGGTCGCGAAGTCCTGGAACACACGCACGGGATCGGCCGCGCTCAGCACCGTCACGGCGCTCGTCAGGCGGATGTGCTGCGTCCTGGCCGCGGCGGCCGCCAAGATCAAGGCGGGAGCGGAGTCGAGGAACTCGGCGCGGTGATGCTCGCCGATGCCGAACACGTCGAGCCCGGCACGGTCGGCGGTCTCCACCTCGTCGAGCAGCCGCTCCATTCGCTCGGTCTGCGGAATGGTCGCGCCCGTGGAGGGATCGGGAAGCGAGACGGCAAAGCTGTCGATGCCGATCTCCATCGGTGTGCCGCTCGTGCGCGGTGACAGCGTGGTGACGACGCTTTGACGCTCGGGGATGAGCGCGCTCATTGAAGGGACTGGTCGCCGTCTTGAGCGCCCTGCTGGGGCGAGGGATAGCCAATGCTCTTGCCGAACTGTGTCGTGTGGCACCCGGCAAGTGTCAGCAGCAGGGCTGCCAGGGAAAGTGCCGAAAGAATACGCGTTGGCATCGTTCGATCGTCCTGTCTGTTGTGAGAGACGGAGCGGGACGGGTTTATTCCATCCCGCTCCACGCACCTTCAGTCCTTGTCAGGCGGCGCGCAGGGAAGCGATGGTCTCCAAAGCCTGCTTCATTGCGCCTTCCCGCTGCTCCGGCCCGACGGCCAGTCCTTCCGCGACGATCACTTCGGGATGGGTGATTCCGATGAAGGCGAGAAGCGAGCGCAGATAGGTTTCGGCATGTTCGAAGGAGGCCGCGGGCGTTTCGGCGCCATAGAAGCCGCCGCGCGCGATCGCGAGGATGACGCGTTTGTCTCCGGCCAAGCCCTCCGGGCCCGCCGCAGTGTATCGGAACGTCTTTCCTGCGACCGCGATCCGGTCGATCCACGCCTTGAGCTGGCTGGGAATGCCGAAATTGTAGAAGGCAACGCCGATCACGACGACGTCCGCGGCGAGGAATTCCTCCAGGACCTTGCCCCCAAGGGCGAGGTCTTCCTGAAGGGCCTGGTCGTGCAGGACCTCGGGGCTCTGGCCTGCGAGGTAGCGTCCCGTCAGATGCGGGATCGGTTCGGCCACGAGGTCGCGGTAGGTGACGTCCGTGTCCGGCGCCGCCGCCTTGAGGCGCTCGACCGCAGCCTGCGAGAGGTTGCGGCTGACGGAGTTCGGTCCGAGGATGCTGGAATCGACGTGCAAGAGCTTCATGGTGTCATCCTTGAGGTCAGGCGGGAGATGATGCCGGCGACGTAGGGCCGGAGCGGTTTGGGCGCTGGGTTCAGGCCAGTCTGTTCTTCAGCGCCAAGGCCTGGTCGCGGTGCAGCCATGCAAGACCGGCGCAGAGGCCGAACAGGATGATGGCAGGCACGGGGCTCGTCGGCAGAACGAGGAGATGAGTTAGGATGCCCCCGGCCATCGTCGCACCCAGCCACAGGGCGGCGGCGAGGGTCATGCCCGGGACGAACAGCCCGATGGCACCAACGACCTCGACGAGGCCGGTGACAGAGCGGAAGCCCTGGCCGAGCCCGATCTGATCGAAGATCTCAACCATCATGGGCAAGCCCGCGATCTTGGCGCCGCCGGCGGCGAGGAAGACGGCACCCAACAGGGCACGCAGAGTCCAGGAGGCAATCGTCCGTCCCTTGCGGGCCGGGGTGGAGGCAGATCGAATGGGTTCGGTCGGAGATAGGGTCACGTGTAGGTTCCTAGGCTCGAGGGTTCATGAAGCCTAGCGCACGAGGATCATCGCTCTCAGCCTATATCTTTCGATGGAAACCATCGTATAAAACGATATGCTCGATTCCCTATCCATCGATCAGCTCCGCACGTTCATCGCCGCTGCCGGAGACGGGAGCTTCTCTGCGGCGGGACGCCGACTAGGTCGGTCGCAGTCCGTCGTGAGCCAGACGATCGCCAATCTCGAGGGTCATCTCGGGGTCAAGCTGTTCGAGCGCACGGGACACAAGCCGATCCTGACGAGAGATGGGCGCGCCCTTCTGGAGGAGGCGCGGAACGTCACCGGCAGCATGGATCGGTTGAAGGCGCGGGCCCGGGGACTGGCGGGGGGCCTTGAACCCGAACTCAGCATCGTCGTCGATGTGATGTTCCCGATCGCCGACCTGACCGCGGCGGTCGAAGCCTTTCGCATGGCGTTCCCCGACACGCCGCTCCGCCTGCATGTCGAGGCGCTCGGTGCCGTTATCGAACCCATTCTCGACGGGCGGTGCGCCTTCGGCGTCATGGGGTCGCTTCCGGAGGCTCCCGTGCCGATGACGACAGAGCGCATCTCCGAGGTGGTGATGATCGCGGTTGCCTCGCCCCACCACCCATTGGCCGCCGCGCGGGACGACATCACCGACGACACGCTGTTCGAGCACGTCCAACTGGTGCTGACCGACAGATCGAAGCTGACGACGGGCAAGGAGTTTGGGGTCGTCTCGTCAAAGACGTGGCGTCTTGCTGATCTCGGCGCCAAGCACGCCTTCCTCAAGGCAGGCCTTGGTTGGGGCGGCATGCCGCTTCACCTCGTCGAGGCCGACATTGCCAATGGCCTGCTCGTTGCGCTGGAGGTCCGAAGTTTCGGTGCCCGCTCGCAGGTCATGCCGATGTCGGCCGTCTACCCCGCCGATACCCCTCCAGGACCTGCGGGCCGATGGATGATCGAGCGGCTCAAGTCTGCTGGAGTTGTGGGCCGTCATGAAGTCGGCGAGATATAGCGTCGTTCCAATCGACAGGACGGCCGACGCCGGACGGGCATCGCTCAGTGTTCGCGAACGGCTCGAGCCGCATCGTGACGGACCCTGGTAAGGCCATCGTCGAAAGCAGCGGTCAGTGACAGCTGAAACGCAGATCCCGCACGTCAGCTTCCCGAACATCGACCGTCGCATTCGGCCTACTTGTTCATCGGAAACTATTCATCACCCAAACGGTCGGATGCCCGACCGCTTTTGATCCTGATCGAAAAGCTGTCGGTGGCCTTCGTGGAAGGCCACCGACAGATCGTGGTGCCGAACGGTCTGGTATATCGAGACGATCACGCCCGCTCCTGCCGTCGTTAGGTTCTTCCGATGCGCATCCTCCTTGTCGAAGACGATCCGGACCTCGCCACCTGGCTGAGCCGTAGCCTCGCGCAACGCGGCTCGGTGGTCGAATGGGAGGAGGATGGGCGCTTGGCGGAACTGCGGCTGAAGAAGGAAACGTTCGACGCCATAGTGCTCGACCTCGGCCTACCCTCGCTCGACGGTGCCTCCCTCCTGAAGCGGTTGCGCGAGGCCGACGACGCGACCCCGACGCTGATCGTCACTGCCCGGGACGACCTGTCGAAACGCGTCGAGCTTCTCCATGCCGGGGCTGACGATTTCCTCGCCAAGCCCTTTGCCGTGGAGGAACTGGAGGCGCGCCTCGTCGCACTTGTCCGGCGCAGCCATGGTCGGGCGCGTGGGGTCTACCAGTGCGGCCCGCTCGTTTTCGATCACAACGCACAGCGCTTCACCCTCGACGGCGAGCCGCTGGCGCTCGCACCCCGCGAGCACGCGGTTCTTCGCGTCCTCATCCAGCGGGTGGGCGAGCCGCTCTCCAAGCAACAGCTTCTTGACCGCCTCGTATCGACCGACAGCGACCTGCACCTCGAGGCCATCGAGGTCATGGTGCATCGGCTTCGCCGCAAGCTTGCCGGCGCCAGCGTGCAGATCGTGACGCTGCGCGGCCTCGGCTACTTCCTGGAGGCCGCAGATGGCGGGGCCTGAAGCAAGGGTTGCCTCGCATGAGACGGCTCGCCCGCTTTGGCTGACGCTGGCTCTCTGGACGGTCCCTGGCCTCGTCTTCCTGCTTGCCGCCGGCCTCTGGGTGTCGGCGACGACGCTGCACGAGCTTTCCGACAGCGCGTACGATCGCTCGCTGGCCGGCGCCGTCCGGGCGATCAACCTCAACATCTCGACCGAAAGCGGCGGCGTCGGGGTGGAGCTTCCCTATCCCCTGTTCGAAAGTTTCCAGGCGACCGCCTCGGGCGAGGTCTTCTTTCGCGTCTCGACCGAGGATGGCCTCGTCCAGATCGGCGACGCCCTCCTGCCGCCGCCGCCGGCGCTATCGGTTGGAGAGATCAGCTTCTACGACGCGACCTATTTCGATCGCCCGATCCGCGTCGCCGTCTTCAAGCGTCCTCTCGACCGCCCGCTCTACGGGGCTTCGAACGCCCAGAACATCGTCATCGAGGTCGCTGAGACCACCGGTTCGCGCGAGGCTTTCCGCCAGAGCCTCATCCACCGTGCGATCTAGCGCGACGTCATCGCCGTTCTGGTCGCGGCCGTTCTTCTCGTTCTCGGTGCCCGCTTCGCTCTCACGCCACTCGCTGCCATGAAGGATCGCCTCGACCTTCGCGAGCCCGACGATCGCTCCCGTCTCGACACGACGGGGCTGCCGCGTGAAGTGCGCCCGCTGGTGGACGCTATCAACGACCTTCTGGAGCGTCACCGCGAGCAAGGCGAGGCCCAACGCCAATTCATCGACGATGCCTCACACCAGCTCAAGACGCCGATCGCGGTCCTACGCTCGCAGGTGGACTTCGCCCTGCGTGCGGACGATCATGCCACCGCCCGCCAGACCCTCGAAGCAATGCGGCCAATCATCGACCGAGCGGCGCGCATGACCACACAACTTCTGGCTCTCGCACGCGCCAAGAACGCATCGCTGATGGATGGCTCGCAGGAGGCTCCGACGGACCTTTGTCGGCTTCTGCGCGACGTGGCGCGCCTGCACTTCGCGGAGGCGAGGCGGATGCGGATAGACCTTGAAGTCGAGGTTCCCGAGGAACCACTGTTCGCCCGCGGTTCCGAACCCCTTCTCTTCGAAGCGGTGAGCAACCTCCTCGACAATGCGCTGAAAGCATCCCCGCGTGGCGGATCCGTAACGCTCCGGGCAGGTGCCGCAGCAAGCGAGGGTCTCGTGACCGCAGAGGTGTTGGACGAGGGACCCGGGATGGACACGGTCACCGTTACGCGGGTGGGAGAGCGGTTCGGTCACTCCGGTCGTCCGGAGCACGGAAGCGATCGGAGCGGTACGGGTCTGGGGCTCGCGATCGTGGCTGCCATCGTACAGGCGCATGGCGGATCGGTGCTGTTCATAAACCGACCCATGCAAGGGCTTCGGGCATCGATCGTCCTTGCCGCGGCGCAACGAGATTATGGCACCGCAACTGAAAGCCGGATGAAAGCAAGACCTCGTTAAGAAAGCCTTTCGGGCGGGGAGGCCCGCAACGATCTTCGGGAGGCTACCATGACCTACACCATCCTTCGCCGCGCGGCCCTCGCCGCCGGAACGGCTCTCGCGTCCGTTCTTGCCTTTGGATCCGGTCCCGCCGCGGCTGAGCCGGCAAAGCCGGAATGCATCGCCCCGGCCCAGCCGGGCGGCGGCTTCGACATCACTTGCAAGCTTGCCCAGGCCGCCTTGAAGGATTCGGGCGCACTCGAGTCCATGCTCCGCGTTTCCTACATGCCGGGCGGCATCGGCGCCGTCGCGTACAACACGATCGCTGGCCAACGACGCGGGGAACCCGGCACCATCGTCGCATTCTCGGCCGGCTCTCTTCTCAACCTCGCACAAGGCAAGTTCGGCGCCCATACGGCCGCCGACGTGCGCTGGGTCGCCTCGGTCGGTACGGATTACGGTGCGGTCGTTGTCGGCGCTGACTCGCCCTGGACTTCGCTGAAGGACATGATGGCTGCGATCAAGGCCGATCCGGCTAAAGTCGTCCTCGGGGCCGGCGGCACCATCGGAAGCCAGGATTGGACCAAGGCCGCACTGACGGCTCGTGCTGCCGGGATCGACCACAGGACCATGCGCTTCGTCGCCTTCGAAGGCGGCGGCGACTGTGCGACGGCCCTCCAAGGCGGGCACGTTCAGGTTTGCATGAACGACGTCGGTGACAGCCAGGCAGCGATCGACGGTGGCGCGCCGCTCAAGCTCCTGGCCATCTACTCGGCCGACCGTCTCACGGGCAAGCTCGCCGAAGTTCCGACCGCCAGGGAGCAGGGCTACGACATCGAGTGGCCGATCGTCCGCGGCTTCTACGTTGGCCCGGACGTATCGGACGCCGACTACCAGTGGTGGTCCGATGCCTTCGCCAAGTCGATGGCTGCGCCCGGCTACGCCAAGCTCCTCGAAGAGCGCAACCTCTTGCCCCTGCCGATGACGGGCGACGAACTGCGGAGCTTCGTCGACTCTCGCGTGGCGACCTACAAGGAGCTGGCGTCCAGCTTCGGCCTCATGGCCCAGTAAGGGACCGGAGCCATGAGCAACGACAGAACTCTTGGGGGCTTGGCGGTGCTCATGGCCCTGGTGCTCGTCGCCTTCGGATGGGGCCTTGCGGCCCCCTTCGCCTACGAGCCCGTCGGACCCCGTGCCTTCCCGATGATCACGGCCATCCTGATCGGCGGTTGCGGACTGGTTCTGCTGGTCAAGGGCGGCGGTGCCATCGAGCCCAACGCGGCAGGCGTCAATCAGGGGATCCTCGGCATCGCCGTGACGCTTGTCGCCTATGCGCTCTTGTTCCAGCCACTCGGGTTCGTCCTTTCGACGGCCCTAATGAGCTTCGTCGTGGCGCGCATCTTTGGTGCGAATTGGTGGCAGAGCGCGGCGACCGGCTTGGTCCTGTCGGTTGGCTCCTACCTTCTGTTCGACCACGGCCTCGACGTTGTGCTGCCGACCGGCGTCATGGGGGGTCTCCTCTGATGGAAACGCTCGGCTTTCTTCTTACGGGCTTCGCGGTCGCCGCGACGCCGCTGAACCTCGCGCTCGCCGCGCTCGGTGCCGTCGTCGGCACGATGGTCGGTGTCCTTCCGGGGCTCGGTCCGGTGAACGCCGTCGCCATGCTGGTGCCCGTCGTCTTCGCGCTCGGCCTGCCGCCTGAATCGTCCATGATCCTCATGGCGTCGATCTACATCGGCTCGGAATACGGCGGGCGCATCAGCGCCATCCTCATCAACGTCCCGGGAGAGGCCTCCGCGGTGATGACGGCCCTCGAGGGCTATCCGCTGTCGCGACAGGGCAAGGCTGGCATCGCACTGTCTCTTTCGGCTTGGACCTCGTTCGTTGGCTCGATGCTGGCGACCGTCGGCATCGTCCTCGCGGCACCCATCCTGTCGCGTTGGGCACTCGCTTTCGGCCCCGTGGAATACGTCGCCCTGATGGTGTTCGCCTTTGCCTCACTGGCAGGGCTTCTCGCTGACGAGCCCGTAAAGGCGCTGCTCGCGGTCGGCATCGGTTTGGCGCTTTCGACCGTCGGCATCGATCCGAACTCCGGTGTCTTCCGCTACACCTTCGACATGCCGAACCTCATCGACGGCATCCAGTTCGCCACGATCGTCATCGGCCTCTTCGCTATTTCCGAGCTTCTACTTCTTTACGAAAGCCACCGCGCTGGCATTCCGACCAAGGTCGAGCGCATGGGGCGCAGCCTCTTCAACCTCGCCGAAATGCGCCTGACTTGGATGGCCACGCTTCGTGGCTCGGTCATCGGCTTCTTCATCGGCCTCCTGCCGGGCGCGGGCGGCACCGTCGGATCCGTTCTGGCCTATTCGACCGAGAAGCGGATCGTCGAACGCCAGGATCCGGAAGGGGCATGCTTCGGGCGCGGTGACCTGCGGGGCCTAGCCTCCGTCGAAGCCGCCAACAACAGCGCATCAAACTCCAACTTCATTCCCATGCTGACGCTCGGCATCCCGAGTTCGGGGACAACGGCGATCATGCTGGGCGTGCTGACGCTCTACAACATCACGCCAGGCCCGGTGCTCTTCACCAGCCAGCCGGAGCTTGTCTGGGGTCTGATCGCTTCGCTGTTCATCGGCAACGTCATGCTGCTCGCGATGAACATCCCGTTCGTCGGCCTGTTCGCCCGCATGCTTTCCGTACCCGCCTGGACGCTCGTTCCCTTCATCGTCGTCGTCAGCGCGGTCGGCGTCTACTCCGGCAAGTCGGCGGACTTCGACCTCGTCCTGATGGTCGCCGTCGGCGTCATCGCCTGGTGGCTGCGCAAGCTGTCGGTGCCGATGGCGCCGCTGATCCTCGGCTTCGTCCTCGGCAAGATCCTGGAGCAGAACCTCCGGCGCGCCCTGTCCCTGTCGGCCGGCGAGGTCTCGATCCTCTGGTCGAGCTGGATCGCCATCGTGCTGTGGTCGGCGGCCGTTCTGATGCTGGTCGTGCCGCTTGTGCTCGCCCGGTACAGGGACCGAACTGCGGTCCTCGCCGTCGATGCCAAGCTGCCTCAGGAATAATGCTGGAAAGCGGAAGGACCCCGGCATGAGCTACCTCGCCGATTTCGCCAATGCCGCTTCACCCGGCCAAAGGCTGAAGGAACGGCTCCGTGCTCCTGGCATCCTACGCTTACCAGCAGCGCACAACGGTCTTGCGGCCCTTCAGGCGAGGCGTGCCGGTTTCGAGGGCCTCTACCTATCGGGCGCAGCGATGAGCGCGTCGATGGGGCTTCCGGACCTTGGCATCGTCACGGCTGCGGACGTCGGCTTCTTCGTTCGTCAGGTCGCGGGCGCTTCGGGGCTGCCCGTGATTGTGGACGCGGACACGGGTTTCGGCGAGGCGCTGAACGTCATGGCAACGGTGCGCGCCCTTGAAGCCGCGGGAGCCGCCGCTCTGCACATTGAAGACCAGATCCTTCCTAAGAAGTGCGGTCATCTCTCCGACAAACGCTTGGCCGATCCGCGCGACATGGCAGCCAAGGTCGCGGCTGCCGTACGAGCGCGTCGAGACCTTCTCGTCATCGCCCGGACGGATGCGGTGGCAACCGAGGGACTCGATGGGGCCATCGCCCGAGCCCGACTGTACCTTGAGGCTGGCGCGGACGCGATTTTCCCCGAGGCACTGACGGACGCAGAGATGTTCCGCGGCTTCGCGAAGTCGCTGTCCGGCGTCCCACTGCTTGCCAACATGACGGAGTTCGGTCGGACGCCGCCCTTCACGGCAGCCGACTTCGAGGAGTTCGGATACGCCATGGTGATCTGGCCCGTCAGTTCGCTACGTGTCGCCGCGAAGGCGCAGGAGGACCTCTACGCTGCCATAGCACGCGACGGAGCGACAACGGCCATGCTGTCCCGCATGCAGACCCGCGCCGAACTCTACGCGGCGATTGGCTACTTCGACTATGAGGCACTCGACGGCCAGATCGCGAGGAGCACTGTTCCCCCGTCTTAACCCCTGCGGGTCCCTGATCGGCTTGTCGACCCGAACCTGATCGATCGCTAATGCAAGGGTCATCCACGGTTCAGGGTCCGGTCCGTAGACAGGGGCATCGAGATGGCCGGGTCTTCTGGTCATCGAACGAAGGACGCTCACATGAAGAAGTCCATCCTCACGGCGCTCGCACTGACATTCCTGATGTCTCCGATGCTTGCGGCTTCTGAGGCGTCGGCTCAAAACCGCCCGGATCACGCACGCCAGGAGCTGCGTCAGGATCGCCAGGAACTGCGCCAGGATCAGCGGGAGATCCGCAAGGGTCTGCGACAGGCGTCGAAGCCGTCCTGGCTGAAGCGAGGTGGCCGTTACGGCCGGGGCGGCAGCGAGGTCCGCGAGTACAAGCGTTACGGTTTGCGGGCGCCCGGGCGTGGTCAGCGCTGGGTTCGCTACGGGAACGACTATCTGCTAATCACCATCACCAGTGGCGTGATCGCCAGTATCATCGCCGGGCGCTAAAATCGCACTTGAGTTCCTGATCGACCTCGTGCTCGCCCATCCGGCTTTGCGGCTGTCGTCTGGTGAAGCGCCACAGGGCCATCGATAAGTGCAAACGCGAAAGGCTACTTTCAGGAAGCGCTGAAACCCTTGTGCACGTCAAAGCGGGATCGAATCTCGCCTTATCAATCAATCCATTCTGATTGTTTCAGGCACGTGACTTCACGCCGAATCTCACGCGGATCAGTGACCACTGCGCACTAGTTTCGGATGCAGAATGTCCTTATATTGTGCTCAGTGATGAGACAGCGTGGTGGCGTTCGATGATCCTCAAGAGCCAGGTCGAGTGGGCCCTGCACTGTTGCGCCATCCTCGCTGCCGTTCCGGAGGGGCGGTACCTGTCGACTAAGGCTCTGGCGGAGCTGCACGGCCTACCGAAGGAGTACCTGTCCAAGGCTCTCCAGAGCCTTTCGCAGGCAGGATTGGTGCTGACGACGCTTGGGCCGACGGGCGGCTATCGCTTAGCGAGGCCACCTTCGGAACTGAACTTTCTGGAAATCGTCGAGGCCGTCGAAGGCAAGTCGCGGACCTTCGTCTGCAACAACATCCGGGCCGCCAATCCTTGCCGTCCGGCCGGTCATTGCGACGACAAGCCATGCTCGATCGCCAAGGTGATGTGGGAGGCGGACGAAGCGTGGCGGGCGAAGCTGCGCAGCGTACGCCTGTCCGACATGGTGGAGACGCTGGCTTTGGACGTGCCGCCCGCGATCTGGCAGGGAACCTACGATTGGGTGGTCAAGCGGGCGGGCTGACCCGGGCCGCGTCCTTTCGCACGAGTGCCTTGATCGTCCTCATCAGAGTCGGGATCTTCCGACGTCGATCCTCTGATTGTTCTTCGAAAGCATGCGAGGGCATGCGGTCTGCCAATTCTCGTGCGAGATCCTCCGCCAGACCCGGACGTTCGGCCAGGAGTTCGGCGATGATCCCTTCTGGAATGGCGTAGACGGTGACAGGGGAGAGTGCCTCCATCCGGCAAAGTTCCACGGAGCCGGCGAGGAGACCCAGCTCGCCGAAGGCGTCGCCGGGTGAGAGGAACCTGACCGTCTGGCCACCCTGGAATATCTGAATCGTTCCCTCCCGGACGATCATCAGGCAGTCGAGGATCGCACCTTCCTCGGCCACGACATCGCCTGCCGCGTAGGTGCGGGTCGAGGCAGCATCGGCGAGGCGTCGCTTCTCTTCCGGTTCGAGGCGCGAGAGGATCGGGACGGCGTCGATGAGCCTAAGCGCCGTGACGGGCGGCGGGGCGGCGGTTTCCTCCGTTGGAAGATCGGCGGTGATGATCCCTGCCGTCGGCGGAAGGGCAATGAGAAGACCCGCAGACTTGCAGTGCCGATAGACCCGGTCGACGACCTCATTGCGGGCCGGCGTCCGGTGGGAGGGGCTGCGCACGGTGAACTGAAGCTCGACCTCCAGGGCAGTCGCATCCAGCTTGCGCACGGCCACCGCCGGCGGTGGATCACGCAGGATCGTGTTGCAGCTCGCGAGTGCGGATCGAAGAACCTCGACGATTATGGAGGGCATCCTGGTCGGTGCGATGCGCAGCGTCATCACGAGGACATGCGCTTCAGCCGGTCGGTTGACATTCGTCAGCGCGAGCTTGGCCAGTATGCTGTTCGGCAGGACCACGATGTTGCAGGTAGAGGTCAGGAGATGCGTCGAGCGCCAATTGCTCTCGACCACGCGTCCCTCCGTGCCGTCGCCGAGAAGGATCCAGTCGCCGATGGCATAGGGTCGACCGATCGACAAGGCGATGCCGGAGAAGACGTCACCGAGCGTATTCTGGAGCGCAAGGCCAAGGATGATGGCGACGACGCCGGATGTGGCAACGAGCGTGCCGATCGGAACGGCAAAGACGAAGGCCAGCATGGCGGCCGCCGTGCCGAGATAGACGACACCGACGACGAGATCCTGCAACAGCCGGGCTTGGCGCGGATGTCCTTCGACGACGAGGTAGATCCGCACGAAGCCGATGAGAGCCCAGGCGAGATGCAGCCACCAAAGGAGCTTGGCGGCAGTGAGCGCTACGCTCTGCCAGCCGATCTCACCGTCGACGGTCCCGCGAGGCAGAATGTCGTGTCGCAGAAGGAGCCCGGTCATCGCGAGGAAGAAGGCGATCTGGATCACAAGCCGTGAGGTGGCCCGCTCGGCGGGAATCAGATGCCAAACGAGGATGCCGATAAGGCCGACGGCGTTCAGCGCGACGATGCCGGACAGGAGGGTGGTGCTGAAGGCCATCGGAACCATTCACGCTTGAAGAGGAACGGCGACCGCGGCTTGCGGCGTCCAGAAGGGCGGAGCGGCCATGCTGGTTAGCGCCAGCACCGCCGCTCCGTCGGCATCAGGGCTTCATGGGACGGACGAGGGTCGTCTCGCTGGTGTCGACCACGAACACGGCGAGCAGACGGGCCGGCTCGGTCTGGCTGTCGTTGTCGCTCACCGCATGATGGTCGCCGGGATATTCCGAGAAGCTCTCTCCGGCCCGGTAGACCGTGACGGGCCCGTCATTGACCTGGTTGCGCACCGCGCCCTCAAGGACGGTGGCGTAAATGAAGGCGGAGTCCGGATGGGTGTGCGCCTCCGAGTTGCCACCGGGGCCGTACTCGACGAGCACACCCTTCAGGCTTTTGCCCGGAACGTTCGGAAGCTCGTGCTCATAGACGACGGTGACCTTGGACGCCTTGCCTGTGTCGTGCGCTTCCGCCTCGATCGGGGTGGCAAGGAGCGCCGACAGTGCGGCGAGACCCGACAGGGCGGCGAGAGATGATCTGATCATGGAAACCTCACGGGTGATGAAGGAGTTGACGGTCGTGGTGGACGGTGCCGCCGTCAGCGGCGGACGGCGATCTTGAACCAGTCCTCGAAGGTGATCCGACCGAGCCGGGGATCGTCGTTCGAGACGAGCGACAGATCGTCGAGGCGAGCGCCGAAGTACTTGGCTTCGGGATCGGCCGTGACGGTACGCTCGTCGCTGATGGCCGTGAGGTATCGTGCGACCAGGTCGCTGAGGCGCGAGCGCTCCGGGCCGGCGATCTCAATTGTTCCGTTCGCCGGAGGAGCAAGAGCGACCTCCGCCATGACGTCGGCGACGTCATCGGATGCGATCGGCTGCACGAAGGCGGGCGACAAATGGACGGTCGTGCCGACCGTGCCGGACTGCACGATCCCGCCGAGGAACTCCATGAACTGCGTGGAGTGGACGATGGTGTAGGGAATGCCGCTTTCCTTGATCAGCCGTTCCTGGAGGAGCTTGCCGCGGAAGTAGCCGCTCTCCTGAAGCCGCTCCGTGCCGACGACGGACAGCGCGACGTGATGCTTCACGCCGGCCACGGCCTCGGCGGCCAAGAGGTTGCGGCCGGACGTTCCGAAGAAGTCGAGGACGTCCTGGTCCGCGAAGGAGGGCGAGTTGGCGAGGTCGATCACGACCTGCGCGCCTTCCAAAGCCTCCGCCAAGCCCTTTCCGGTGATGGTGTCGACTCCCGTGTTTGGCGAGGCCGCTACGACCTCGTGTCCCTGGGCGCTGAGGCGTGTCACGGTCTTTGAGCCGATGAGGCCGGTGCCGCCGATGATGACGATCTTCATACGTCTTCTCCGTTCGCAGCCGCCAGCGCGACCACGTTCCAGTTGTCGGGATGAGTGAGTTTGGCGCCGGCTTAGTTCAGGCCGGCCTTATCGAGGCCGTAGGCCTTGTCGGCGGAGCCGGGCACGCTCTTGAAGGCAATGCCAACGCGGTTCCAGCCGTTGATCGCCATGATCGAAAAGGTGAGGTCCGAGAGTTCCTTCTCGGAGAACTGACCGCGAACCCACTCGTAGAGTTCGTCGGGAACGCCACCTTCGGGCAGCTCCGTCAAAGCCTCCGTCCAGGCAAGAGCAGCGCGCTCGCGGGGCGCGAAGAGCGTCGACTCCCGCCAGATGGCGACATGGTGGAGGCGCAAGGGACGCTCGCCGTGGATCGTCGCTTCCTTCACATGCATGTCGACGCAGAAGGCGCATCCGTTGAGCTGCGAAGCGCGGATCTGCACGAGATCGTGGATCGAAGGTTCGATGACGCTCTTCGTCAGCGCGAGGCTGAACTCCATGAAGGCCTTGAAGAGGTCGGGGGATTGCTGGGCGTAGTTGATGCGAGGGCTCATCGGGCGTCTCCAATCAAGGATATTAGACATCCTTATGGACATAGATGATCCTTAATTCTCCGTCTGTAAAGCGTTCTCGATCCGGCGTTTAGGGCGCGGACGCCTGAGAAGCAGATGGTCCATCTGCTTAAGCGGTTGCCCGGGAACGGCTTTCTGCCCCTGCGTGCGCCGCAGCGCGTGGGATGGCATAAGGCTTATGTCTTCCGGTATGAGGCGCCCGAATGGATCTGATATCGACACTGCGCGCGTTCCTTCGGGTTGCCGAGACCGGATCCTTCTCGGCGGCAGCCAGTGACCTGTGCGTGACCCAGCCTGCCGTCTCGCGTCAAATTGCGGCTCTGGAGGCGCATTACGCGACGCGTCTTCTACACCGCACCACCAGCGGGCTCTCGCTGACGGCCGAGGGCGAACGGATGATCCCGAATGCTCTTCGCGTGCTGGAAGCCGTCGACGAGTTGGGCGATGCCGTCGGCGAGGTGGGCGGAACGACAACGGGGTTGGTTCGGATCAGCTTGCCTGCGCCGCTCGGCCTTGCCCTCAGCGATCGGATGGGTGAGTTCCTTCAGGCGCACCCAGGCCTCGTCGTCGAGCTGCGTCTGAACGAGACCGCGTCCGACTTGATTGAGGCGGGTCTTGATCTTGAGGTGCGTCTCGGGCCGGTGATGGAAAGCAGCTTGATCTGCCGTCGCATTGGCTGGACGACGGCCTATCTCGTGGCGGCACCGGCCTATTTGGAGCGACGAACCGGACCTCGGCATCCGCAGGATGTCACTGACCACGATTGCATCTGCTACAGCCGCGCCGGCAGTGGCCGGGTGTGGTCCTTCTCCGACGGCTCACGCGATCTCACTGTTCCCGTCGCTCCACGGCTGGTGGCTGACAGCGCCGTTGCGGTCCATCGTGCAACCGTCGCGGGGATGGGTCTTGCTGTCCTCTCGCACATCTTGGCCCTTCCCGACATGGCCGCCGGACGCCTCGTTCCGCTCATGCCGGAGTTCCCGCCGACCCGGCTGCCGATCAACGTCGTCTATCCCTCACGGCGCAACCTGCCGCTGAGGGTGAGGACGGCGCTGGAGTTACTGATCGACCTCGTGCGAGCAGATCCGGCAATGCGATTGTCGGCAGGCGAAACGTCGTAGCATGTTCTGAGGTGCCTTTGTGAATGGCTGTTTTCAGGGCGCGGTAAATCTCTGCGTACGTCACTGTTGGGTCGGAAGCTGCCTGTCCTCTTTGGGCGTCCGCTTCCTTCCGCATGAATGGCTCGACCGGGTGGGTTCCGGTCGGTCAGCTTAGGGTTTGGGATTGAGAGAAGCGGACCTTCCCGAACTCAAGTTCCAAACTTTTCGAGCGCTCGCAAAGGTGTGGCAGTCTTCCCTTCAGCCATCAGTCAACGTCCTTCCAACGGCGTCACGCCAGCGACTGACCCGATCTAGCCGCCCCGTCAGCTCCATGGAGGGCTCAAACCTCGTATCGACCCGCCATCGCTCGCTAAATTCCCGGGGACCGGGCCAGACACCCGCGTGGTAGCCGGCCAGCCATGCCGCGCCCAAAGCTGTCGTCTCCATGACGACGGGACGCTCGACCGTGACGTCGAGGAGGTCCGCCAGCCTCTGCATAGTCCAGTCGCTCGCGACCATGCCGCCGTCCACCCTCAGGCTCCGCGGCGCGCCGGACGGCCAGTCCTTGGCGATCGCGTCAATCAGGTCGACCGTTTGGTAGCAGACCGACTCTAGGGCGGCCCGGGCGATTTCGCGGGCCGTGGTCCCCCGCGTGATCCCGTAGATCGCCCCACGCGCGTCAGGATCCCACCAAGGTGCGCCCAGCCCGGTGAAGGCGGGTACGAAGTAGACCTCCTGATCCTGGTTGGCCGCCGCGGCGAGCGTCCCCGACTGTTCGGCGCGGTCGATGATGCCGAGGCCGTCCCGAAGCCACTGCACGACGGCGCCCGCGACGAAGATCGAGCCTTCGAGAGCGTAGGTGGGCCGGCCGTCGATCTGGTAGGCGATCGTCGTCAGGAGACGGTTCCCCGACGCGACGAACCTGTCGCCCGTGTTCACCACCGCGAAGCAGCCCGTCCCGTAGGTCGACTTGACCATCCCAGGCTCAAAACAGGCTTGTCCCACGGTCGCCGCCTGCTGGTCGCCCGCCATGCCCCGGATCGCGATGGACGCGCCTAACAGGGACGGCTCCGTCGTGCCGAAGTCGGCCGCGCTGTCCCGCACCTCCGGCAGCAGGGAGACCGGGATCCCGAAGAGACGGAGGAGGTCGTCGTCCCACGAGCCGCGGCGGATGTCGTAGAGGAGCGTGCGGGCCGCGTTGGTCGCGTCGGTCGCGTGCACCTTGCCGCCCGTGAAGCGCCAAAGGAGGAAGGTGTCGATCGTCCCGAAGGCGAGCGTCCCCGCTTCGGCACGTTCCCGTGCCCCTTCGACGTTGTCGAGGATCCAGGCGATCTTGGTGGCGGAGAAGTAGGGGTCCAGCAGGAGCCCGGTCCGATCCGTGACCATGGCCTCAAGGCCGTCGTCCTTCAGCGAGCGGCAGAGATCCGCAGTCCGACGGTCCTGCCAGACAATGGCGGGATGGATCGCGCTTCCGCTCTCGCGGTCCCAGATGACGGTGGTCTCGCGCTGGTTGGTAATCCCGATGGCGGCGACGTTGGCGGCGGACAGGCCCGACGTCGCGATGGCGTAGCGCGCCGCCTCGACGACCGTGCGCCAGATCTCCTCCGGGTCGTGCTCGACCCAGCCCGACCGCGGGAATGCCTGCGCGAACTCCTGTTGCCCGATCCCGACGATGCCGTAGGATCCGTCGAACACGACCGCCCGAGACGACGTGGTTCCTTGGTCGATGGCCATGACGTAGGACGACACGGAACGTTTCCTTTCGGGATCAGGATCAGGATCAGGATCGGGAAGGGGCGGGGACGGCCCCGAGATGGGCGGTGATGAAGTCGTCGACGGCCGCGACGGCGCTTGCGGGAAGCTTCAAACCCATCTTCGTGCGTCGCCACAGGACGTCGTCCGCGCTGCGCGCCCACTCTTGGTCGGCGAGGTAACGGACCTCGGCCTCGGTGAGGCCGTTGCCGAAGTCCCGGCCAAGGTCCTGGTCGCTCGACGCTGTGCCGAGGATCGCCCTCGCCCGCGTCCCGTAGAGGCGCACCAGCCGGCGGGCCGCGGGATCGGCCAGGAACGGGTATTCCGAGAGGACCGCCCGTACCACGTCGCCGAACCCGTCGGGCGCGAAGTCGCCGCCCGGAAGGCTCGCTGTCGCCGTCCATCGGGGACCGCGCGCCCCGAGCGCCGCCTCGACCTTCTCCATGACGCTCTCGGCGAGGCGGCGGTATGTCGTGATCTTGCCGCCGAAGATGTTGAGCACCTTCGGCTCACTGGCGCCGCCGTCCACCTTGAGGACGTAGTCGCGCGTGGCCTCCTGCGCGCTCGACGCTCCGTCGTCGAAGAGCGGCCTTACGCCCGAGTAGGTCCAGACGACATCGTCCCGGCGGATCGGGCGCTCGAAGTACTCGTCGGCGGCCGAGAGCAGGTAGTCGATCTCCGCGTCCGTGATCCTGACGGAGCCGGGATCGCCCTTGTAGTCGCGGTCGGTGGTGCCTACGAGGGTGAAGTCGCCCTCGTAGGGGATCGCGAAGATGATCCGCCCGTCGGCGTTCTGGAAGATGTAGCAGCGGTCGTGGTCGAAGAGCTTGCGCACGACGATGTGCGAGCCCTGGACCAGCCTCACGTTCCGCGCATCGTTGCGGTCCAACGGGCCGCGGATGACCTCGTCCACCCATGGCCCTGCGGCGTTTACGACCATGCGCGCGCACATCTCCTCGGTGCCTGCCTCGCCCTTCATAGTCGCTACCCAGATCTCGCCATCGCGACGCAGGGAGGTGACGACCGTCCGGGTGCGGATTTCAGCGCCGCGGTCGGCGGCGTCGCGGGCGTTGAGGGCGACGAGGCGGGAGTCCATGACCCAGCAGTCTGAGTACTCAAACGCCTTGGAGAACCCGGCCTTCAGTGGCTTGCCGGCCTCGTCGGATCGCAGGTCGAGCGTCCGCGTGGCCGGCAGGAGTTTCCGGCCCCCTAGATGGTCGTAGAGGAAGAGGCCGAGCCGGAGGAGCCAGGCCGGGCGCAGGCCACGGTGGTGCGGCAGCACGAACCGGAGGGGCCAGATGATGTGCGGGGCCATCCGCAGAAGCACCTCGCGCTCCTCGAGAGACTCGCGCACGAGGCGGAACTCACGGTGCTCGAGGTAGCGCAGCCCGCCGTGGATCAGCTTCGTCGACCACGAGGACGTCCCCGAGGCGAGGTCGGACTTCTCGGCCAGCAAGACTTTGAACCCGCGTCCCACAGCGTCCCTAGCGATGCCGCATCCGTTGATGCCCCCGCCTACTACTAGGATGTCGAAGGTTGTCATGTTTGCCTGTTCGTCATGGCACGCCCATCGCACGGATGGTCGCGCGGCGCCGACAAGTGAGCCACACGCTTCCGAAGTAGGCTGCGTTCATTGGATGGGGACGGCTTGCCCATCGATGGGCCCGCGATCCGGCTGTTTGCCGAGCCGGTTCGTAGGAAGGCGAACCGAATGGTCGGCCCACCTTCGATTGCTTCGGAGGCTCGAGTTCGAGGACCTATTTCACGCCAAGGGCCGCGAGGTCGACGGCGTCGGCCATAGCCTTGTAGCCAGCGTCGTTGGGGTGGAGGTGATCGCCCGCATCGTATTCCGCGCGGATGTGCTTGGGATTTGCGGGGTCCCGCAGCGCGGCGTCGAAGTCGATGAAGGCGTCGAACGCCCCACTGCGGATGAAGCTGTTGACCTGCTCGCGCTTCGCTTCCTTCTCCTCGCTATAGTAGCCGAACAGGGGTGTTCCAGCGAACGTGTTCTCGAAGGGAGTCAACGTCGCGCCGACGATCCGCAGACCCTCGTCGTGCGCGCGGGCGATCAACTGCTTGTAGCCCGTGATGATCTCGTCGGCGCTCGGTGCCTTCTCGGTCTTGGGTACGAGCAGTGTGTCCTCCCACCCGATGTCGTTGATGCCCATCATCAGGACGACGGTGTCGACACCGGGCTGGCTGAGGACATCCCTATCAAAACGTGCCAAGGCGTTGTCGCCCAACTGGTCACGCAAGACCCGCGCGCCGGAGATGCCTTGGTTTGATACCGCGACCGGGACACCCTTCTCGTGGAGCCGCTCCGCAAGGAAGTCGGGCCAGCGGTGATTGGCGTCGCGGGTCGATCCATCGCCGTCCGTGATGGAGTCACCGAATAGGACGACGGTTCGGCCGTCCGCCGGCTTGTCGATCAGAATGCCCTCGAGGAAGATGCGGGATGGGAAGGTCTGCGCGGCCTCGAAACTCTCGGCGCTCGTCTGGTTGCTGGACGCGGACAGGTAGGCCGTTTGCCTCGCGTCGTTGTGCCATGTCGTCGTCGGCGAGACGTCGGGTAAGTAGGTCGAGACAGCAAGCGATGCGAGTGCGGGAACGTCGAGGTCGACAGGGTCGCTGACCGCCGGGGCGCCGGGCGGGATCGTGATCGACGGCTTTCCCCCGAAGGTCAGAACTCTGTCCGAGCCGGCGTTGATCGCGGCGCCGCCGGCGGAGATCGCCACGTGCGCGGCGCCGATGTGCAGGGGTTGCGTCCCGTAGAGGTTCGAGAAGCGGACCCGCACCTGACGGCCGCCGAGACTGACGCGCGCCACCTGACGGAGCGTCTGGTCGCGTATCGCTCGGGGGATGCCGACAGGCGGAAAAAAGTTCGGTTCCCAGACCCGTTGCTGGCTTGCGGACCAAGTCGGCAGCCAGCCATCGGCCGCGGCTGGCTGGATCCCGGCGGTTCCAATTGCGAGCACGACCGTGATGGCGGTCATTAGGGTGGATCTCTTGATCCCTACCTGTATGTCTTCTCTCATGGTCGTTCCTCCCGTTGTTGAATCGGTGCGGCAGCCATATGGCTGTCACTTCGTTCCCAGGATTTCCGAAACCTTCGCAGCCAAGGCGCGGCCGAGGGACGTGTTGTTGTCAGCGGTGAAGTGGATTCCGTCGACCCCGGCCGTCGTCACGACGCTGCCGGCCTCGAAGAAGTCAACTTTCATGAAGTTGGCGAGGGCGCGGTACTGGTCGGCGAGCGCCGCGGACTTCTCGTGACCGCCCTCGAACATGCCCTGGAACCAGGGATTCGGCATGGCAGCGAGCGGCGGGGGCGAGACGACGAGAACCTTAGGGGCTGGGTAGACCGTCCCGACGCCGCCCCCGGAGGTCAGCACCTGGATCACCAGCTTCTGCATGCCCATCGCGATCTCGTAGGGCGTGCGGCGGTAGAAGCTCTTGGTGTCGTTCGTGCCGAGCATGATCGTCACGAGGTCGAGCGGGAGGTGGCTGGCCAGCGCTGAGGGAAGATAGGCCGAGCCGTTCAACCTCGGGTCGACGGGATCGTCGATCGACGTGGTGCGGGCGCTCAGGCCTTCCTCGACGATCTCGTAACCCTCGCCGAGCTCGGTCGCCATCACGCCCGTGTAGCGCTCCGCCCAAGGGAATCGCGTGGTCGGAGCCCCTTCGGGCGTCGCGACCCAGCCCCAAGTGAGGGAGTCGCCGAAGCAAAGGATGCGTTTCTTGTCCATGGACGGGTCTCCTGGTCAGTGGGTGCTGTTGCGCACGCCGTAAAAGATGGCGGCGAGGAGGATGATGAGGCCCTGTACGGCGAGCTTGCCGGGCTCCTGAACGCCGAGCGTCGTCAGCACGACGAAGAGGAGGGCGAAGGACAGGACGCCGAAGAACGGGCCCCACACGCCGGCCCCGCGTCCAAAGATCACGCCGCCGAGGATGGTCGCGGCGATCGAGTTCATGACGAGCTCGGGACCGAAGCGCACGCTGCCCACCGCGATCGACGCGGTCTGGACGAGGCCGGCCACGGCCGCGAGGAACCCCGCCATGACGTGCGCGATCACGACCGTGCGCTCGACGGGTACGCCCGCGAAATGCGCCGAGACCGGGTTGCTCCCGATGGAGGCGACGAAGCGGCCGAACACGGTCTTGGCCAAGAGCACGCTCATGCCGAGGGAAAGGGCGAACCAGAAGACGAGTGGAGCCGGAACGCCGAGGACGCGGGCATTGTAAACGTTGCGGAACACCATGGGCACGTTGCCCGGCGGCTTGCCGTTGGCGAGGTACTCGACGAACCCCATGAGGATGATGCTGACCGCGAGCGTGACGATCACCGCGGAGGCCCGGCGCTTGCCGATAAGGAGGCCGTTGACCGTGCCGACGAGGAGGCCGACGCCGAGGCAGAGGGCGACGAGCAGCAGCGGGTGCCATGCTCCGAAGAAGCCCGAGGAGATGAGGTAGTTGACGAGGAGGATCACGCCGCCGGCGGAGAGGTCGATCGACCGCGTCGAGATGACGAGGAGTTGCCCGAGGACGACGATGCCGAGTGGGGCGACCTGCTTGGCGAAGGTGGCGAGGATGTTCGGGTTCATCATCGCCGGCTTCAGGAGCCAGAGGGTGACGAGGAGCACCGCGAAGACGACGTAGGAGGGCGGGATCCGCGTCAGGGCGCGAAGCGAGGGACGGGCGAGGGTGGCCATGTCAGAGCCCGATGGACTTGCGAGGCTGGATGGAGATGACGGCAAGGAGGATCAGTCCCTTCACTGCGGTCTGGACGAAGGCCGAGAGGTTGAGGAGGTTCATGCCGTTCGCCAGCAGGGCCAGGAGGACGGTGCCGATCACGGTGCCCTGGAGGCTGCCGACGCCGCCGGCGAGTTGCGTGCCGCCGAGCGCGACGGCCGTGATCGAGTCGACGGCGTATTGCGTGCCGATGTTCGGATCGCCCGACGCGATGCGTCCCGCGAGGAAGAGGCCGGCCAGTGCGGCGAAGACCGAGCAGGCGACGAAGGCGAGCACCGTGTTGCGTCGGTCGGGGATGCCGAAGGAGTGCGCCGTGTCGCCGCCTCCGATGGCAAAGAGGTGCAGGCCGAAGCGAGACCCGTGGATGAGCTTCCAGCCCAGCGCGATCGCCAGCACGACCCAGAACACGGGCATGGGCAGCCCGAGGAACTCGCCCCGGACGAGCGTCGTCACGATCTCCGGGATCGTGCCCCCGGCGACGGGCCGGATGAACAGCGTGACGCCCTGGATGATGCCCGTCATCGAGAGCGTCGCGATGATCGGGTGGACGTTCAGGCGCACCACGGTCACGCCGTTGACGAGGCCAACGAGGACGGCTGCGGCAAGCGCCCCGGGGATGGTCGCCCAGGGCGAGGCGTCGAGCGACACGATGGCGGTGGTCAAGCTGACCATCGCCCCGACGGAGAGGTCGAGGCCTCTCACCAGCACGACCAACATCTGGCCGATGGAGACGAGGAGGAGGGCCGCCGCCTGGGCCGCCAGGTTGAAGAGGTTCTGCGGCGACAGGAAGTCGTCGGCCGTGGCGGCCAGCCCGACGATCCCGACGAGGCCCACCGCGAGGGGCAGGATCCAGAGGCCGTGGCGCGAGTAGCGCGTGGAGAGGCCGTCGGTGAGAGTGGCGAACATGGTCTCCCCCTAGCGTTCGGCGCGATGGAGCGCGGCTTCGAGAATGGCGTGCTCGGTCGCCCCTGCCGCCGGCATCTCGCCGACGATCGTCCGGTCGTGGACGACGTAGATCCGGTCGCAGAGTCCGATGAGCTCCAGGGTCTCGCGCGAGAGCACCAGCGCGGCGCCACCCCGGTTCGCGAAGTCGCGGATCAGGCGGTACATCTCCGCCTTCGCCCCGACATCGACGCCGCGGGTCGGCTCCTCGACGAGCAGGATGTCGGACCCGAGCGCGAGATAGCGGCCGAAGAGCGCTTTCTGCTGGTTTCCGCCGGACAGTGAGCCGACCGCGGATTCCGGTGACGCGACCTTGATGGCCATCGAGCGGATCGTCTCGGCCACCGTATCCCGGTAGCCCTTTGCGACGCTCGACGCCGACCGGCGGCCGTGGAGTCCGATGGCGACGTTGTGGGCGACGGACAGGTCGAGGAATAGGCCTTCGTCCTTGCGGTCTTCCGGCACGAAGCCGACCCCGAGCGACTGCAACTGGCGCACACCCGAGTTCTTGGAGACGGGTAGGTCGATCCGTTGCCCCTTCACCTCGACGGCGCCGGCGAACGGATGGTGCTGGCCGATGATCGACCGGATCAGCTCGCGCTGGCCTTGCCCTTCCAAGCCTGCCAGCGCGACGATCTCGCCGCGGTGGAGCTTGAGGTGGACAGGTTCGGAGCTCTCCGTCAGGCGGACGCCGTCCAATGAGAGAACGACCTGTGAATCCTGGCGTTCGGCCCGCGGCGGGAAGAGCTCGGACAGCTCCCGCCCGACCATCAACGCGATCAACTGCTTCGGCGTGACCGAGGCGAGCGGCACGGTCGACACGTTGCGGCCGTCCTTGAGGACGGAGACCGTGTCGCAGACTCGGAAGATCTCCTCCATGCGGTGCGAGATGTAGACGATGCCCTTGCCGGCGGCCTTCAGGGCGAGGATGTGGCGGTTGAGGATCTCGACGTCGGCGGCGTTCAGGGCGGCCGTCGGCTCGTCGAGGATCACGACGTCGGCGTCGGCGGTGATCCCGCGGCCGATCTCTACGAACTGGCGCTCGGCGATCGACAGGCTGCCGACCAGACGCTTCGGATCGAGGTCCAGGTCGAGCTGGCGGAGCGTCTCGCGGGCCTTGCGCTCCATGGTGGCCTTGTCGACGCCGCCGAGGCGCTTGCGCGGTTCGCGTCCGAGGAAAAGGTTCTCGGCGATGGTCAGGTTCGGCAGGAGCGACAGCTCCTGGAAAACGGTCGAGATCCCTGCATCGAGGGCCTCGCGCGGTGATCCGAAGCGGACAGCGGCTCCCTTCAGATGGATCTCGCCTGCGGTCGGCGTGGTGACGCCAGCGAGGATCTTCATGAGAGTCGACTTGCCCGCGCCGTTCTCGCCCATGAGGGCGTGGACCGTGCCGGGCCTCAGCTCGAAGGAGACGTCCCGCAGCGCATTGATGCTTCCGTAGGACTTCGAGATCGCCGTCATCGAGACGAGGGGAGCTGCTGTCATGGTCGCGCTCGCGGCTGTCGGGCAGTTGGCGGGAGGGCGGGCGATGCCCGCTCCCTTCGTCCCGACCCGGGAAGAAACGGGTCAGTTGTTGCCGTAGAAGGACTTCAGCTCTTCCTCGCTGAGGCTCGAGGGGAACCACGTGTTGGCCGACAGGTCGGAGCGGTACGCCGCCTTGGCCTTCTCGATGTCCCAGCCGGCCGGCTCGTAGACGTAGCGCTTGTGAAGCGGCTTGCCCTCGAGGAGCGCCACGGCGGCGCGCACGCCCGCGGCGCCCTGCTCGGGACCGTACTCCGGAGCGATGGAGTCGATGCCCGACTCGATCCACTGGCCGAAGAAGCCGTTGTTGCCTTCACCCGTGATCGGCGGGATCTTCGCGCCGTACTGGGTGAATACGTCCATGCAGGCGCGGCTCATGTCGGCGCCGGACGACCAGATGCCGTCGACCTCGGGGTTGTTGAGGTAGAAGGCCTCGCAGACCTGCTTGCCCGTGTCGTACTGCCACTTGCCCGCGTCCTCGGCGATGATCTTGATGTCCGTGCCCTTGAGCGCCTCGACGAGCCCGGCGTAGCGGTTGATGTCCTCGGGGTGCGCCGGGTATCCGCGCAGCACCCAGATGTTGCCCTTGCCGCCGAGCTTCTGGACGAGGAAGTCGCCCATCACCTTGCCGAAATGCTTGCCGCCGCCCTGGATGTCGACGGTGTACTTGTCGGTCTCGGTGAGGCCCGTGTGGACGATGACCGGGATGCCGGCCGCCACGGCCTTGGCGATGCCCGCGTCCGCCGAGGTCGGGGTGACGGGCGTCACGATGATCGCGTCGACCTTCTGCGCGATCAGGTCCTCGATGTCAGCAACCTGCTTGGACTGGCTGAGGTTGGCGTCGAGGAGGATGAACTGGCCGACGTTCGAGTTCTTCTTGGCCGCGGACTCGGCCTCATGGGCCATCTGGACGGTCCAGGTGTTGGCGTTCACCCCGAAGTGGCTCATGCCGATCTTCCAGGGGCCGGCCTTCTTGAAGGTGTCCGCGGCGACCATCTGATCGTCGCCCGGGCGCGCCGTCACGCCGTTCATGAGGTTGACCTCCTGGGCCGTGGCCGCGCCAACGACCGCTGTCGTGGCGAGCAGAAGGCCGAGGCCGAGGTTCATCAGTGTTCTGCGCATAGCTGTCCTCCCGACGGCGCCGCGATCGGTGCCGATGCCAAAAAACTCGGTTCGAAGCGGTGCGGGTGCATTCGGACGCGTCCCCGCGGCCCTGCTCCGGCAGGCTCGATGTTTGATGCTGTTGATGTGGAAGACGCCCTCCAGCGTCTCCGAAGTCCCATGTCGGTTGCTTCCGACTTGGCGTGAAACTGCCCGCGAAGAAAAAGCTTGTCAACACTTATTCAGAGTGAATGAATGTGTCTGAGCTTGCGGCATCTCGTGGGGCGATCCAGAACCTGACGCACCCGGGCCCGGTCGGCTCACCCACCAACGAGGCCAGTGATGAGGTCGGTACTCTGCTTCGGCGACTCCAACACGCATGCCCAGATCCCCGGTGCCGGCCCGCTCGAACGCTACGCACGGGAGGCAAGGTGGCCTGGCGTGCTCCAACGCGAGCTCGGCCCGGACTGGTACGTCATCGAGGAGGGCCTGAGCGGACGGACGACCGTGCACGACGACCCGATCGAGGGTGCCCACAAGAACGGCCGGACATACCTGAAGCCCTGCTTGCAGAGCCACGCCACGCTCGACCTCGTCATCCTCATGCTTGGGACCAACGACCTGAAGGTTCGCTTCAACAAGCCGCCGTCGGAGGTCGCCATGGGGATCGGCTGCCTCGTCTACGACATCAGGGAACTGGCGCCGGGCCCCGGCGGTACGGCGCCGGAGATCATGATCGTAGCGCCGCCTCCCATGCTCGACGACATCCGGGAGTGGCAGCCGATCTTCGACGGCGCTCAGGAGAAGTCGCACCACCTCGCGCTTCAGTTCGAGATCATGGCGGACTCGCTCGGCGTCCACTTCTTCGACGCCGGGTCGGTCTGCGAATGTGATCCCGGAGACGGCTTCCACATCGGCGTCGAGGCACATGAAGCCCTGGGCCTTGCGCTCGCCGATGAGGTCAAGGCGATCGGCTGGATCGAATGACACCACTTACGATGCCCATCGGCCACGTGCCCTACTTTTTGCAACCGACGAGGTCCGACCGTGCCTGACATGAGGTTCGCTCCCCCCAACCCGCTGCGCATTGCCGATCGCGCCAGCGGCCTGAACGCGCCGAGCGTGCGGAGCTACAACGAGCGGCTCGTCCTGTCCCTGTTGCTCCAGAACGAAAGCACAACCCGTCTCGAGATCGGCCAGAAGACGGGTCTTTCCGCCCAGACGATCTCGGTGATCGTACGCTCGCTTGAGCAGGAAAGTCTCGTCGCGAAGGGTGAGGCGCAGCGGGGGCGAATGGGACCGCCGACGATCCCGATGATCCTCAACCCCGAAGGGGCTTTCTCAGTGGGTGTCAGCTTCGGGACGCGCGGCGCGGATGTGGTCGTGATCGACTTCGTCGGCAACATCCGCTTCCACAAGGCACACCGCTACGAGGACATCGAAGGGGAGCACGACACCCCATTGAAGGCGCCTATCGACGAGGCGATCCGCTCCGTCGATCACGCCATGCGCGGCCGCATCGCCGGCATCGGACTCGCGGTGCCCGACGAATCGCTCGTCGGACCTGGGATCCGCAAGACTCTCGGGCACGATTTGGCGGACGCGCAGGCCGGCCTGGAGATCGCACTCGGGCTTCCGGTGTTCATGCAGAACGACGTGACGGCCGCAGCCGGCGGGGAGAGCCTGTTCGGTGTCGCACGCCAACTCTCCGACTTCGTTTTCTTCTACCTTGGCTCCCGTCTCCAGTGCCGGCTAGTCCTCAACCACCAGATCCACAACGGTAGTGTCGCCCCGGATGCCGTCGGTGGGCTTCTGGACCTCGCCGATGCAATGAAGAGACCAAACTCGCCGTCCAACGATGAAGCCGCCATGAGTGCGTGGCGCGCTCGCTGTCGCGACCGGATCGTCGACTCCGTCTCAGCGCTTCTTGGCTTCGTTGGCGTGCAGTCCCTGGTGCTATCGACGAATGCTCCGGCAGGAACGGCGGACCCTCTCCTGCGCGAAATCACCGCCGCCCTTTCCCACATGACGGTCCTGCCGGGAAAGATCTCGACGGCGCCGAAGGCCTGGGGAGCGGCCAGCTTGCCCTACCATTCCCGCTTCATGGTCCAGTGAGGTCGGGATGGAGAAGCTTGCGATCGTCACTGGCGGCAACACCGGGATAGGGCGGACACTGGTCCGAGCTTTCGCCGCGGGCGGATACGCGACCGCCTTCTCATGGCGCTCCAACCCGGAGATGGCGAACAGTCTCGTGGCCGAGATCGAGTCTCTCGGTGGGCGGGCAAAGGCGGTCGCCTCCGACGTCGGCGACCAGTCGGAGGTCGCCGTGTTTCTCGATGGCGTCGTTTCATGGTTCGGCGGCGCTCCCGACGTCCTCGTCAACAACGCTGGGATCCAGACCTGGGCACCGCTCCTCGAACTGGACGAGGCGGACTGGGACGGTGTCATTCGGACCAACCTCAAGGGCACCTTCCTGAACACAAAGCATGCGGCCAAGCTGATGATCGGGGACCGCAAGCGTGGTTCCATCATCAACATCGGCTCCGGCTGCAACAAACTCGCGTTTGCCAACCTCGTCGATTACACCGCCTCGAAAGGCGGCATCGAGCAGTTCACCAAGTCCGCGGCCGTTGAGCTTGGGCCGTACGGGATCCGGGTGAACTGCATAGCCCCCGGAGCGATCGTGAACGAGCGCACCCTGGCCGAGGCTCCCGACTATGCCGAAAGCTGGTCGAGGATCACGCCGCTCCGACGCATAGGGACGGCCGACGACATCGCGGGACCCGTTCTCTTCCTCGCAAGCGAAGCCGCCTCGTTCGTCACTGGCCAGACCCTATGGGTAGACGGCGGGGTGTTCTCACAGGCGAACTGGCCGCAGGAGTCGATGCCTGCAACGCCACTCTCGGTTGCTAGCCGGGAGTGAGAGGGCTTCACTGGCCAGTAGGCCAGCGGCCCAGCTTGGTCTCGAACACTTTTCCGGATCCGGTTCGCCGCTTCGCCTTCCTCTGGCGTGCAGGTTTGGCTGCTTGCGCGCTCCTCTTCAGGTCTCGTCCCACAATTCCATCACCTTCGCGACGGCCGGTCGTGTCTTCATGCGGTCGAGATGGGCCTGGAGGTTGATCGGCAGGGTGATCTTCTGCTGCGGCGCCCAGCGCTCGGCGTAGAACAGCGCCGCGTCTGCGATCGTGAACGTGTCGCCGACGGCGTAGGGGTGACGGGACAGAAGCGGATCGAGGATCGCGAACCCCGCCTCAACCATCTCCTTGCCCTGCCGCTTGACCGAGCCGGCGCCGAGACCGACCGTCTGGTGGACGACATCCTGCGGCTCGAAGCGCGTCGGCATGAACATCCGGGCAAAGCCCTGGCCGTGGATGGTACCCTCGACGTAGGCCAGCATCTCGACCGCGCGGGCTTCGCCTTCGGGATCGTCCGGCAGCAGACCCTTCTCGGGGTTCGTACGGGCGAGCCATGTCGCGATGGCACTGAACTCGGTGAGGACCGAGCCGTCGTCTCGCACGAGCGTCGGGACCTTGCCCTTCGGGTTGATGCCCGTGAACGGGGGCTTTCGCGACGCGCCGCCCGCAACGTCGAGCTTCTCCGTCGCGTAGGGCTTCCCTATCTCCTCGAGCAGGACATGGATGCCGATCGCGCAGGTGTGAGGACCCCAGTAGAGCTTCATGTCAGGATCTCCGTCCGGTACTTGGTGGCGAGGTTCTTGGCGATCTCCATGCGGGACTGGCGCTCCTCGCGGCTCGGTGCGGGCGCCGCGGCCGTGCGGCCCTCGACGGGGATGCCCGTCGCCATAAAGAACTCCTCCTGCCCCGGCGGCGTGCACATGCACAGGAGACGTGCGGGCTCCTTGGAGGCGTTGACGAAGCTGTGCGGTGCGTTGGCCGGAACGTTCACGGTCGTGCCCGCGCCCGCCACCGTCTTCTCGCCGCGGAATGTCAGTTCGATCTCGCCCTCGAGCACGGTGAACATCTCCTCGAAGTCGTGACGGTGCGGCGGAGGTCCGCCGCCCGGGGGGACGTGCATGTCGATGAGGGAATAGCGTCCGGCGGTGTCCTGGCCCGTCAGAAGGATCGTGTAGGTGTTGCCTGCGACCCCGACGTTTCGGAGCTTCGGGTCGTCGGGCTGCGCGACCACCAGCTTGCGTCCGGGATCGTCGGCTGGAATGGCGGAGCCGGGTTGGGTCGGTGCGTGTGCAACGTCGGTCATGGCGTTCTCCTTCAGCGTCGGCTCAGCGCGAGCACGTGCTCCGCGACGGCGTCCGGGCATTCCTCGGGCAGGAAGTGCCCTCCGTCTGCGATCACATGCGCCTCAACGTTCTCCGCCACCTGCTGGACCATCTCGCCCTGCTTGGAGCCGAAGTTCATCGCGCTGCCGATCGCGACGACGGGAACCTTAACCTTGTGTTTCCGGAGCGGTTCGGTCTGGTCGATGCTGGTGAAGGCGGCGCGGTAGATGCCCATGGCACCCAGGACGCCGTCCCGGCCCGAGAAAGTTCTCAGGTACTCGTCCACGGTGTCGGGCCCGATCGCGTCGCGCTGGACCATGAAGCCGTCGTAGAACCAAGTGAGGAATTCGCGCTCGCGCCCGACCACGAGCGTCTCGGGCACGCCGGGAGCCAGAGGCAAGATCCACCACCACATGGAGCCGTCCGACATGGCCTCGCGGTCGTACCGGATGATGGCCTGCAAGTCCTCGGACAGCATCACCGGAGCCTCGACATAGACAAGTCCGGCGACCTCCTTCGGATGGTCCGCTGCCCAGATGAGGGCGGGCAGCGCCCCCATGTCGTGGCCGGCGAGGACGATCGGCTGCCCCTTGCCGAAACCGATCTCCGCCACGAGCGCACGGCACTCCTCGGCAAGCGCTCGGGCGTCGTAGCCCTCCGTTCCCGCAGGCTTGTCGCTATCGCCGTAGCCGCGCATGTCGGGGACGAGCACCGTGAGGCCAGCGGCTGCCAGCTTGGGCGCCACCTCCCGCCATGCGTAGCCCGTCGACAGGAAGCCGTGCCAGAGGATGACGGGGCGCCCGTCGGGGTTTCCGCCGATCCAGTAGTGAAGCCGGATGCCGTTCACGGAGACCGTCTCGCTCCGGAAGCCTTCGATCGTCGCCGCGGGGCGCATCAACATGCTGTCTCCGATCCAGTCGTTGGCCGTCCAGAAGGGCTGAACAGGTCCTCATTCATCTGGCACCCTGTCACGGGCGTCGGCACGGGAGCGTTCGACGTACAACTCGACGACGAGACGGTCGATCCAACGCTGTCGAGGGCGGGCTTCCCAGTGGTCAGCGACCACTGATCGTACCCGACTGCGAGGCGGTGGCCTTGCGGTCGACGAGGAACAGGACGAGCGTGGCATCGGCGGTGGCGCGCACTTTGGGAAGCGGCGTGTCGAGGTCGCTCGCCGCGTCGCCCTTCGAAAGCGTCTCGCCGCCGATCTTGACCGCGCCGTCCATGACGTAGAGCCAAGGTGACAAGCCGTCCGCCGAGGGCACGTCGATCTCGGCGCTTGCCGCGATCGCCACGTCGTAGACCTTGACCGAGTTGCGGATGGTGAGTGGAGCGTCGCTGCCCTCCGGACCAGCGATCATGCCCCATTCGCCTTTCGGGACGCCCTTTGGCCGATCGAGGAAGTGGACCGCTGCGGGAAGGTCCGCCTCCCGGGGACGCACGAAGATCTGGAGCATCTCGACGGGTTCGTCGGGCGTCCGCTCCTCGTGCCAAAAGCTCGCCCCTGCGTTCATCATCATCAGCTTCTGCGCTGAGATCGGGATCTTGTGGCCGGCCCGGTCCTCATGGAGCATCGTGCCGTGCCAGAGGTAGCTGAGGATCTCGTCATTGACGTGCTCGTGCATCTTGACGACAGTTCCGACGCCGAGGTTGGCATGGTCGATGACACTAAGCGGACCGAAGGCCGGCCCGGCGTCGGGCCCGACGATCGCGCCGGGACGCACGCGTCGGATCTTGAAGGATCCCTGGCCATGAGGCGTGTTCTGGGAAGCGCGCAGGATTTGCATGGGGCGACCTTCTCGTTCGTTTCATGGGTCGACAGGTGGATAGGGAACGCCGGATCTAGCGGGCGAGGTCCCCGCCATCGACGGGAATAACTGTGCCGGTGACGAAGCCCGCGAAGTCGGAGGCTGCGAACAGAACGACGCGGGCGATGTCGTCGGGGAGTCCCAAGCGGCCGAGCGGCAGGGACTGGCCGTAGCGGACCAGGGCCTCGTTCACCGCGGCGCCCTCAGCCCGCTTGGCCTCCACACCCGGCGTCTCGGTCAGCGTCGGCGCCACGCCGACGGCGCGGATGCCCTTGGCGCCCAGTTCGACGGCGAGGCTCTTGGTCAGTCCAGCGACGGCGTGCTTCGAGGCGACGTAATGGGCGGGGTTCGCGCCGTTGCTGGAGTTGAAGGCGGCGGTCGAGACGATGTTGACGATCACGCCCTTGTTCGCCTGCATCCGGAGCGCAGCCTCGCGGGCGCCGAAGAAGGTGCCGCGCAAGTTGAGGTCCATGACTCTGTCCCATTCCGCGTCCGTGATCTCGAGGACGGGGCGGGACGGGTAGATCCCGGCATTGTTGACCCAGATGTCGAGGCGCCCGGTCTCGGACATCGCCAGGTCGGCAAGGGCCGTGACGGAGGCGTGGTCGTTCACGTCGAGCGACGATCCGACGTGTGCGGCAGCGCCGGGCAGCGTCGAGGCCGTCGCGGACGCCATCTCGGCGTTGAGGTCGCCGATAACGACGGTCGCTCCCGCCTCCGCGAGACGGGTGGCGATCGCCTTGCCGATGCCCGTTGCACCGCCGGTCACGACCGCGGTGCGGCCAGCGAGCGAGATGAGGTCGGCGAGCGAGCGTCCGGTGAGATCGGGGTAGGCCATGGCGGATGTCCTGGTTGGCAGCCACGGAATAGTCGTCCGGGCCGACGTCGCGTTCGATGCGGGATGGTGTGTAGCCCGGTGGGCACCGGGGCAACCGCCGACAGAGACGGGTGCTTGCGGAGGCTCAGGAGGCGATCGGGGGCAACACGTCTTCGAAGAGCAACTGGATCAGTTGCCCGCCTTCCGGGGAACTCCAGTCCTGCGCGAGCTCGGCGATGACGGTGTTGGTCGCGGTGAGGACGACGCCAGCGTTCTCCATCCGGCGCCGCGACATGTCCTCGGACAGCTCGAAGGGCGAGCCGGACGCGTCCATGACAGCTTGTACCTCGAAGCCCTCGCCGACGGCGTCGATCGCCGTGAAGACGAGGCAGACGTCTGTTGTCACGCCCGCCATGATCAGGTTCTTGCGTCCGGTCGCCTCGACGGCGGCCTTGAAGGCAGGATCGTTCCAGGCGTTGACAATTCCCGCGCGCTTGACCCGGGCCGCGAAGGCCTCGGGTAGGATCTCCTCCAGCTCAGGCAGCAGCGGACCCTGCGCCCGATCCTCCTGGCTCGACGTGAGGACCGTCGGGATGCCGAGGATGCGGGCGGCCTTGGCCAGCGCAAGCGCCATCCGCTTGGCACTGTCGGCTTCGATGTTCTTGATGAGCTGCATCGTGCCGACCTGATGGTCGATCAGCAGGAGGGCGGTGTTCTGTGGCGTAAACAATTTGGCCATCGTACGTCCTCTTTTTGGAACGAGCTTCGATGGCAATGAAGGTAATTGCCGGAGGAGCGGGCGAAAGGCTTGAAACATGATGCGGCCCCGTTCCACAAATGGAACATGATCGGCTTCAGCGACTTCGACGGCCTCGTCATCTTCACCCGGATCGCGCAAGCCGGAAGCCTTGCGGCTGCGGAACGTGCGACGGGCATCCCGAAAGCGACCCTCTCACGGCGCCTTGCGGCCCTGGAACAGTCGCTCGACGTCCGCCTCGTGCGCCGTACGAAGACGGGTGTGGTGCTGACGGAGGAAGGCCGAAGACTTTTCGAACGAGGCCTTCCTGCGGTCGGGTTGGCGGAACTCGCCGTTGCGGAGGTTCGGCACGACGGCACGGCGCTGTCCGGCAACGTTCGCCTGTCGCTGCCACCCGATATTGCCGTCGCGGCCCTCGCGCCCGCCCTGATCCGCTTCAAGCGCCGTCACCCGGATGTGAACGTCGAGATGACCCTGGCCGACCGGCGGGTGTCGTTGGTCGA
Organism: Aureimonas sp. Leaf427; assembly: GCF_001425485.1. Classification (GTDB taxonomy): domain Bacteria; phylum Pseudomonadota; class Alphaproteobacteria; order Rhizobiales; family Rhizobiaceae; genus Plantimonas. Next base: position 224,367 of record NZ_LMQW01000053.1, read on the forward strand.
GGAGGGCTACGACCTCGTGGTGCGGATGGGACCGTTGACGGACTCCGACCTGATGTCACGGCGGATCGCGTCACTTCCGCGTACGCTGTCGCGAGTCCGGCGTTCGTCGATGCCCATCCCAAGATGCTCGAGCCCTCGGAGCTTGCGACGCTTCCCGCGCTCGCGATCACCCGCGACGCCAGTCCCTGGGAACTGACAGGGCGCGACAGAAAAACGGCTTTGGTCCGTCCCCGCGTCGGGTTCGCCGCCAACCGCCAGACGATCCTCGTCGACGCCGCGATCGCCAACCTCGGCATCGCCAACCTTCCGACGTTCCTCGTCCAGGACGCGTTGCTGACGGGAAGGCTAGGCCGGATCGACATTCAGGATTCCCAATCGGGTTGATCGCTGATTCATAGGGTTCCGTGTTGCGACACGGAGCTTTGGATGGCGACCAAGCGGTATGAGATCAGCGGGGAACAGTGGGCGAAGATCGCCCTGCTGGTGCCC